>NZ_LT797683.1 GCF_900009135.1 Planktothrix sp. PCC 11201
TGAAAGCTAAAAGCTACTTATAGTAAGTATTTACCTATTGCCCATTGCCCATTCCCTATTGCCTCTTGCTATATTATCAGGAGTTTTCAGCGACCCTTGATATTCGTGGGGAATTGGAAAAGAATCGCGGTATTAATCAACCTAATTAATGATTGGCGATAATTTCATCATCCGTTGAAAAATCCACTTCTGTTTGATCTAAACCCCGGGCTAAATAATCATTTTCAAAAGAATCTTTTAAACCGGAAATTAAATCAAATTCGGGTTTCCAGTTTAAATCCTGAATGGCTTTATGCACATCGGCAAAAAAGTGTTGGACTCGCATGGGAAATGCTTTGCGTTTGCCAAAATCAAACTGTTTAGGATTATAATGAATTAGTTGAATTGTATCTAAGGATTTCCCCGCCGCCATGGCACAGGCTTTTGCTAAACCATCAAAGGTAACATAACGTTCTCCCGAAATATTATACACCTGACCAATAGCTTTTTGATTCCCTAAAATCCCAGCCATTGCGGTTGCTAAATCCTTGACATGACCTAACTGGGTCAGGTGAAATCCATTCCCGGGAATGGGAATTGGACGACCCGCCACAATCCGATCAAAAAACCAGGATTCTAAGGGATTATAATTCAATGGCCCATAAATATAGGTAGGACGAATCGATGTCCAGGGTAAATTTTGGGCTTGCAAATAACTCTCGGTTTCGTATTTGCCTAAATGACGACTTTTCGGGTCAGTGGCATCTCCTTCAATATGGGGCATTTGATCGGATTTTAAATACACTCCAGCCGAACTCATATAAACAAAATGTTCCACCCGATCTTTAAATAAATTTGCGAGGGGTTTTGTATCATTAAGTTCCCGTCCATTATTATCAAAAATGGCATCAAATTGTTGGTTAGCCAGTTTTTCTTGAATTTGGTTGGCATCGGTGCGATCGCCATGAATTTGTTGAATTCCTTCAACGGGAGCAGGTTTTTTACCACGATTAAATAGAACAACTTCATGCCCTTGTTCAACTAATATTTTAGTTAAATAAACCCCGATAAATCGGGTTCCACCCATGATTAAAATTCGCATTTTTATCCCCTAAAAAAGTTCAATAATGACAAGAACTAGATCTATAGAACCCTGAAGGGCTCACTACGAAAAACTCTCCGGTCTAAAACCAGCAATTAATAAATATAAATTGCCCCGGTATTTTGAATATTAATTGCATTATCTCCGGCAACACCAGCACCCGTTTTTACGGTAACATTAACCCCATTATCTTGCACATCAATTCCATAATCCAGAACGGCGGCTCTATCGATGGAATTAATCACAATATCAGAATTAACCGGAACATTATTCATCGTAACCTGGCCCCCTGGAGCAATTTTAGTATTTGTTTTTCCCGTCGTTAATCCCGTTTCTAAATTATATCCAGTTTGATTGGTGATGGTCACTGTTATCGGTTGATTGGGATTAATTCTGGCCACGGGTTGCCAAGCCCCAGGGGTATAGGTTTGGGCGGGAGTTCCCTGAATTACGGGTACTGGAATATCAATTGGATCTTGAGCTTGAGCGGAGGATAGGGATAAAAAAATAATCCCCATACCGCAACAACCTGTTAATAAAAAAGGATGGAAAGGATCAGGGAATTTAATCATGGATTTCACCGAGTCTGTTAATCGAGCTATAGTAGTTGTGGCTAATAGTTAGAACAAAGACTGATCAGCAAACCTAGGTGAAAGTCTTTCAATTAATTTCCCAGCCTACTGATAACTGATCACTGATTACCGATCATGCGGATACTTGATTAACGGAACATACTGCTCACGGAGCTATCTTCATGAATCCGCCAAATCGTTTCACCGACCAAATTAGCAACAGACAAAACCTTTAACTGATCAAACTGTTTTTCGGGTACGATCGGAATTGTATTAGTCACAATGACTTCTTCAAGTAACCCACTCGATAGACGTTCGATGGCGGGAGGAGAGAAGACCGCATGGGTAGCGCAGGCGTAGACTTGACGCGCCCCCTCTCGACGGAGTAAACGAGCGCCTTCAGAAATTGTCCCAGCCGTATCAATCATGTCATCAACTAAAACGGCGGTTTTACCCTTAACATCACCAATTACATTCAGAACTTCGGCGACATTATGGGCTTGACGGCGTTTATCAATAATCGCTAAAGGGGCGTCATTGAGTTTTTTAGCAAAGGCTCTAGCCCGGGCTACTCCACCGACATCGGGGGAAACAACTACCAGATCGGGTAATTGTTTGCTGATCAGGTAATCTAAAATTACCGGAGAACCGTAGACATGATCAACAGGAATATCGAAATACCCTTGAATCTGGGCCGAGTGTAAATCCATGGCCAGAATCCGACTAGCACCCGCTTCAGTAATCAGGTTGGCCACTAATTTTGCGGTGATTGACTCGCGACCTGCGGTTTTGCGATCGGCTCTAGCATATCCGTAATAGGGGATAACAGCTGTAATTTGGCGGGCAGAAGCCCGTTTACAGGCATCGATCATGATCAATAACTCCATCAGGTTGTCATTGACCGGATAGCAGCAGGGTTGGATCAAATAAACATCACAGCCTCGAATGGACTCTTGAATCTGGATGTAAATTTCTCCATCGGCGAATCGCTTACGAACCATTGGCCCTAAGTCAATTCCTAAATAACGGCTTACCTCTTGGGAAAGAGGAACATTTGCCGAGCCTGAAAATAGTCGTAACCGACCATGATCAGCAACCAATGGCTCAGAGTAAGGAAGGGGTAATATAGCAGAACGGATCACGGCGAACCCTCACAGTTCATTCACAGTTCATTTGTCACAATTTTATCATGGATTTATCAGTAATCGGTAATCCATAATCGGTAGTCAGTCATCGGTGTTAACCTTGAGGGTTGTGTCTAAGCCTTATAATATAAGGGATTGATTTTTTATTAGTGGTTTTTCGCTGTACTCACCGCCATTGAAGCATGACTCAAACTGCTATTCCCGTTGGAACAATTCTACAAAACCGCTACCGCTTGATTAGCATTTTAGGTCAGGGGGGTTTTGGTCGTACCTATTTAGCTGAAGATCAAGGAAGGTTTAACGAGCGCTGCGCCCTGAAAGAATTTATTCCTGTCCAAACCGGAACCTACGCCCTGCAAAAATCCCAAGAACTATTCCGCCGGGAAGCGCAAATTCTCTACCAAATTCGTCATGCTCAAATCCCCCAATTTGGGGCGGTTTTTGAAGAAAACCAACGGTTATTTTTAGTTCAAGATTATGTGGAGGGCAAAACTTACCACGCCCTATTAATGGAGAGAAAAAACACCCCTTCAGGCTTTCCAAAAACCTTTACAGAGGCAGAAATTGTGCTGTTTTTACGGCAAATGTTGCCGATTTTAGCCCATATTCATAATTTAGGAATTATTCACCGAGATATTTCTCCTGATAATATTATTTTACGTCATCAAGATCAACTCCCGATCTTAATTGATTTCGGGGTGGTGATTGAATTAGCAACCCGGATTAATACCCCTGATTTAACCTTGCCTCCGGCGACTCGGGTGGGAAAATTAGGCTATGCCCCCTTTGAACAAATTCAAACGGGACAGGCATTTCCTAGCAGTGATTTATATGCCTTAGCGGTGACGGCAATTGTTTTATTAACCGGGCAAGAACCTCAATATTTATTAGATCAAACGACTTTATCTTGGAATTGGCGACCCTATACTCAGGTTAGTTCTAATTTCGCTCAAATTATCGATAAAATGTTAAGTCGGCAACCGAGCGATCGCTATCAATCGGCCCCAGAAGTTGAACAAGCCATACAAACCCTGAATCAGCCGTTAAATTTTCCCTCGACACAGCAAAATCAACCGCGCCCGACCTCTCCATCCACTCCCCAACCTCCGAACCCTGATTTTTCCCAGCTTCCCACCCTGGCGGTAGGACGGCCGTTAGTCAGTCAACCCGTGCAACAGCCGGCCCAGAATCCTCCTGGGGTTCCGACTCCCAACCCTCCCCAACTTCCTGACCCCGATGTTTTGGGTTCTCAACCTATTTGGGAAAAACCCGCAACGGTGATAATAGTGGGTTTTCTGGTAGCCTGTTTAGCGGCTTGGGGTTCTTGGGCTTTGGTAAAAGGATTGCTGAAAGCCAATGATCGTTCCCCTGATGATCAGACTTCCCAGGTAAATCCGCCCAGCGCGAGTCCGTCTATTCCCTTACCTGGAATACCATTACCAAACTTGACACCGCCTCCGACTTTGCCATCCCCGCTGCCGACACCGACTCCAGGGGTGTCAACGCCCTCCACAGAACGCCTAAATTTAGCCGTTGGGGATGCCAAGGTAGTTGAGGGTAATCTCAAGGCGAATCAAGCGATTAATTATGTGGTTCCTGCGGAAGCGGGACAACAGTTTTATGCGTCGGTTAGTGGAGATGGAGTATTAATGACGTTGGTTGGCCCAGATGGACAAACAATTAATCAGCCCGCATCGGTATCGTTATGGCAGGGAACTCTCCCCTCCACCGGGGATTATACGGTGATTCTCAAGGCTATCCCAGGACTACCCGAAAGCAACTATAAGTTAGAACTGACTTTAATTAATACCCTTCCCCCGGTGACTCTCCCTGAACCCGCACCCGAACCTGAACCTGAACCGATACCTCAGCCAACTTTTGCACCTGAACCCCAACCTCGACCTCAACCAACTTTTGCACCCGCACCCCCACCTCAACCGACTTTTGCCCCTACACCTGAACCCACGCCTCAACCTACACCTCAACCCACCCCCGAACCTACTGTTGTACCGACTCCCGAACCGACTCCAATTCCAACACCGGAACAGACCCCCGAACCTTCCTTGGAACCGAGTCTGGCCCCGGAACCTCCCAAGGAGGAAACACTGGAGCCGAGTCCGGTTCCTGGAACGGAATCTAAACCGACAACGGGATCTAAGTTTTAAGGCTTAGGACGCTGGGACGGCATCGGGGTTAACTTTTTCCGTTAGACTATTTAAGCATCAAAAATATTGAGATAGGTGAGCATGGTGAACAAGACTTTATTGATTGCCGGAACGGATACAAATGTGGGGAAAACAGTATTAACAACGGCATTAATTTCCTATTGGCAAACCTATTATTTATCTCGAAGTTTAGGGGTATTTAAACCGATTCAAACTGGCCAGGGGGATCGGGAATTATATACTCAACTTTTTGATTTAGGTCAGTCGATTGAAGACATTAATCCTTTGCATTTTGCAGCCCCTCTTGCTCCTCCAATTGCAGCCGAATTAGAAGGAAAAATAGTCGATTTACAGTTAGTTTGGTCGCAGTTATGTCAGTTACAGCAGCGTCGGGATTTTGTGTTAATAGAAGGGTTGGGCGGTTTAGGATCTCCGGTGACAAATGAATTGATTGTTGCCGATTTGGCAAGGGATTGGCATTTACCAACTATTTTAGTAGTTCCGGTGCGTTTAGGTGCGATCGCCCAAGTTGTGGCTAATGTTGCTTTAGCTCGACAAACGGGAGTATTCCTAAAAGGTTTGGTCTTAAATTGTGTCGAACCCTGTTCAGAACAGGACATTGAAAATTGGACTCCTACCCCTTTAATTGAATCTTTAACCCAAATCCCAGTTTTAGGAATTTTACCGCATCTTGATACACCAACCGATCGGGAAAAATTGACTCAAATTGCCTCGAATTTAGATTTAGAAACTATTTTTAATTAATTAAAATAATCTAATTTTAAAGTTACCAATAAACCGTAGGGGCGGGTTCTGTCAGAATTTAGGTTAAGCAGAAATAATCTGAAAAAACCCGCCCAAATCCACCATTAATCTTCAGTTAATCAGGAATTTATTGGGTAATAATTGGGGCGGGTTTAGGTAGATGATTTATACAATTGAAAGATTAATTCAAAACCCGCCCCTACAAATATTAAAATAATGTTATAATAAGTTTTAATCCTTAATAAATTTTTCAGATTTTCCGCATACCGATGGTTTCTACAATTCCCTGCTTAAATTCCGTTAATCTCTCACGACTACGACTAGATATTCGTAACTTACAGCCACAGTTAATCGAATGGCGTCGCCATTTACATCAGTATCCCGAATTAGGATTTAAGGAAACTTTAACGGCGGAATTTGTTGCCGAAAAACTCAAAAAATGGGGAATTGAGCATGAAACCGGAATTGCTAAAACCGGAATTGTGGCTATTATTGATAGTGGAAAACCTGGGCCAGTTTTAGCGATTCGCGCCGATTTAGACGCCCTACCCATTCAAGAGGAAAATGATGTTCCCTATAAATCCCAACATCAGGGAATTATGCACGCCTGCGGTCATGATGGTCATACGGCGATCGCATTGGGAACAGCCTATTATTTAGCCCATCATCGTCAGAGTTTTCAAGGTTTAGTTAAAATTATTTTTCAACCCGCCGAAGAAGGGCCCGGCGGTGCGAAACCGATGATTGAGGCGGGGGTTTTAAAAAACCCGAATGTGGATGCTTTAATTGGGTTACACCTATGGAATAATTTACCCTTGGGAACTGTGGGAGTCCGTAGTGGGGCGTTAATGGCGGCGGTAGAAAAATTTCAATGTACAATTTATGGAAAGGGCGGACATGGTGCGATTCCCCATCAAACTATTGATTCAATTGTTGTGGCTTCCCATATTGTTTTAGCCCTACAAACCATTGTTTCTCGCAATGTTAATCCCTTAGATGCCGCCGTTGTTAGTGTGGGTTCCCTTCAGGCGGGAAAAACCGATAATGTGATTGCTGATAGTGCGAAAATGTTGGGGACAGTGCGCTATTTTAATCCTACCTATAAGGGATTTTTTGGAAGTCGAGTTGAACAAATTATTGCCGGAATTTGCCAAAGTCATGGAGCAAGTTATGAACTTAATTATGCCTCTTTATATCCGACCGTGTTTAATGACAAACGAATCACGGAGTTGGTACAAAGTGTGGCGGAAACTTTAGTTGAAACTCCGGCGGGGGTTGTGCCAGAATGCCAAACCATGGCGGCGGAAGATATTGCCTATTTTCTCCAAACTGTTCCGGGTTGTTATTTCTTTTTGGGTTCGGCAAATGCGGACAAAAATTTGGCTTTTCCCCATCATCATCCCCGTTTTGATTTTGATGAAACTGTCTTAGCTATGGGGGTAGAAATGTTTGTGCGGTGTGTGGAAAAATTCTGTATTTCAAAACTCTGATAACTGATAAATGATGACTGATTATTTTTATTTGCAAAACTCAAATTTAGCAATATCTTTGGGTAAGGATGGAGCATGGGGAACCTGAACTCCTTTCGGCGCTAAAATACCAATGCCATAAACACATCCGTCCTTTGTGGTACAACTGGTCATATTCAGATTGAGTTCATAAATATTAGCAGCCGGAGGTTTAAATGGCATCACAGATAATGTATCTTTTTCTGATTGTAAAACCTTCCCATCCAGAGTTTTAATACTTAAATTTACATCGGTACAATTTTCGTCACAGTAGCCCACAAATAAATATTCTATTGCAGGATCAAGTCTGATGGTTAGAGGAGCATTTGCTTTCGCTGGCCCCTTGCGGACAATTGGCCAAAATGCTAATTCAAAACCGTCTCTCCCCGCATCCTTAACTACTTCCTTGAGTTTACAAATGACTGTTTTCTCATCTGCGGTGAGTTCCCTAGCAACCGCAGTCCCCAGGAACACTGTACCCAACAAAAGCGCAAATCCAGGCAAGATTAAATGTTTGCTGTTCATCGATAATTTTTGGGAAGGGATGGTACGTCGCGAAATTGAAAGTATTCAGGAGGATATCATATTCTGGCACAATTGCTACTATAGTGCTACGCATTACAGTTAGGACACTTTTGAGTTCTGAAACCCTTTCACTGCTTACTGTTCCCTGTTCCCTATTCCCTGTTCCCTAGGGCTATAGCATTATGGGCTTTTAAGTCATCTATCGTAAATAGACTCTGAAATTCTAAGCCTTCCTGCTGATAGAGTTCCCCGCCCCCCTGTTGTCGGTCTACTAAAGCGATAATATGATGGGCTTGATATCCCGCATCCTGTAGGCGTTTGACCGCTTTCATCGCCGACTGTCCCGTGGTCACTACATCCTCCAGGACTACCACCTGGGCACCGGGGGGTAAAGTTGGCCCCTCAATATAGGCCTGGGTTCCATGTCCTTTGGCTTCCTTGCGAACAATTAAGGCAAAAACTGGCCGATTTTCATAGGCAGAAACCACACTTACCGCCGAGACCATGGGGTCAGCACCGAGGGTCAATCCGGCCACCGCTTGGGTATCTTCGGGTAACATTGCTAATAACAAACGGCCGATGGCTAAAGCGCCATGAGGGTGTAAAGTGACTTGTTTCCCATTAATATAGTAGGAACTCGGTTGACCGGAAGAAAGTATAAAATCTCCTTCTTTATAAGCGACCTGACAAAATAAATCCAGTAGCCAATGGCGCAGGGTTGCTAAGTCCGTTGTGGCGACAGACTGATTCAGAATTACCGGATGTTGATGTTGATCCATTGATGATTAGAAGGGATTGAGTGCATTTTCTTAGTTTACTATAGAAGTTGATAAATTTTATAAAGATTTATGATTTCTTATCAAGATTAAGAGTTGCCATTTAGAAAAAATCAGCCTAGGATAGAGACAAGTTTCTCTGGATAGGTTAGAAATATGAATCGGAAACAAACGCGCCTCCCCAAGTTGCAACCTTGTGCACAAATTCCGGTTCTATTCACTCCCCGGGTCATGGTTCCATCGGTACTGTTGGTTTGCCTATTTCCCAATGCAATCACGGCACAAACTATTATTCCGGCACAGGATGGAACCGGAACCCAAGTCACCCAGCAGGGAAATCAGTTTAATATTAATGGTGGCAGTTTATCGGGAAATGGAGCAAATTTATTCCATAGTTTTGAAAAGTTAGGACTTTCTCAAGGTCAGATTCTGAACTTTATTTCTAATCCCAATATTCAGAATATATTAGGACGAGTTACCGGGGGAGAAGCCTCTTTTATTAATGGGTTAATTCAAGTTACGGGCGGAAATTCCAACCTATTTTTGATCAATCCAGCGGGAATTGTTTTTGGGGAAAATGCTAGTTTAAATATTCCCGCCTCTTTTACCGCGACAACGGCAAGCTCGATTGGATTTGGGAATCAAAATTGGTTCCAATCTATCGGGGAAAATCAATGGCAAACCTTAGTCGGAACTCCCAGGGATTTTGTATTTAATTCCGAAAACCCTGGGAGTTTAGTTAATTTAGGAAATCTCACGGTTTCCCCGGGGCAGAATATAACCTTATTAGCAGGAACGGTTTTAAATACTGGAACAATTTCTGCCCCCGCCGGGAATATTACAATTGCGTCAGTGACAGGGGAAAATTTAGTTCGACTTTCCCAGGATGGACACCTATTAAATTTAGAATTAACCTCAGATATTCCTCAAAATCATTCCCCCTTTACCCCCCTATCCCTACCTGAATTACTCACCGGAGGAAATTCAGTGAATGCGAGTCAAGTTAGGGTCAATGAACAGGGACAGGTTGTTTTAACTGCTTCGGGAATTACGGTTCCCACCACACCTGGAACTACAATTTTATCAGGAACTATTGATGTAAGTTCCCCGACCCAACTTGGGGGAAACTTAGCCTTAACTGGAGAAAGAATCGGCTTAATTAATAGTACCTTAAATGCCTCTGGGTTAACCGGAGGAGGAACGGTTTTAATCGGGGGAGACTATAAAGGACTCGGGGATTTTCCCAAGGCACAAAAAACCTTTATTAGTCCCGATTCTTTTATCAATGCTAATGCTTTAGACACAGGAAATGGTGGACAAGTTATTGTTTGGTCAGAGGACTTAACTCAAGTTTATGGTTCAATTCAAGTGCAGGGAGGAATGCAAAGTGGCAATGGGGGATTTGTTGAAACCAGTAGTCGCGGTATTTTAGATATTAACGCCGCCCCCAATATTTCTGCCCCTGCTGGGTTAGGAGGAACTTGGTTACTTGACCCGAATAATATTGATATTGTTGATGATACTCAAGGCAATACAAATATTAATGAAAACTTTTTAAACCCAGATGAATTTCTATTTAATACCAGCGATGATAATGCTAGATTAAGTGTTTTTATCTTAAAATCAGCACTGAGTGAGGGGAATGTTGTTGTAGAAACCGGAGATGTGGGAACTAATTCCCAAGATGGGAATATTACCTTTCAAACTTCCTTAGATTTTAATGGAATTGGGGGAGAAAGAAATTTAACCCTAAATGCGGCCGGGAATATTATTCTGGATGGACAGACAATTAGTGATAGTATCCCGAATGATAATGATAAACTAAATCTCAATTTTAATGCGGATTTTGACAAAAATAATAGTGGTTCTGTTTTTATTCGTAATGCAAATATTGATACAAACCGAGGATCTTTTACCGCAACGGGTCGAGGAAATTCGCTTTTTCGTTCTGGGATTTGGATTGATAATAGTCAAATTAATAGTTTAGGGGGAAACATCACCCTAGATGGAATTGGTGTTGATAACCAACCTTTTAATCATGGGATTCTGCTGACCAATAGTAGCTTAAATTCGGGGAATGGCAATATTAATTTAACCGGAACTAGTGGTACAGAAACCGATACAAATGTAGGAGTTTGGTTAGACCAATCTACGATTAAATCAGAGACAGGAACCATTAATATTATTGGTAATAGTCAAGGACTTCAAACAAATAATATTGGGATTCTAATTAATAATAATTCCACATTACAAAGCACAACAGGGAATATTAACTTAACCGGAAATAGCGAAAATGGATCAAATAGTTTTGGGGTAAATTTGAGCCAAGGCAATATTTTAACCGTTGATGGTGCAATTCAAATAGCAGGAACTCCCACCGGAACCGATGGTAGTGTGGGGGTTTATCTGAGTGAGAGTAATATTGCTTCTACGGGGACGGGAATTATTGACTTAAATGGAAATAATAACGCCACGGGAAATAATAATGATGGTCTTTCTATCTTGAATGGCACTCTTATTTCCACCACCGGAAGCGGGACAATTAATCTATCGGGGGTGAGTGGTGAGGGTAACATTAGCGAGGGAATTTTTATTGCCAATGCACAGGTACAAACTACCAATGGTAATATTTCAATTAATGGTTTGGGGCGGGGTTTAGCTTCAAGTCCAGGAATTTTTATTGGGGATGGAGGCGAAATTGTTTCAACGGGAACTGGGAATATTAGTTTAGATGGACTTAGTAGTGCTACCGGAAATAGTGGTCATGGAATTGCCCTTTTTGGTGGCGGAAATATTACTGCTACGGGAACCGGAGATATTACTTTAGTGGGTAGTAGTAGTCAGACTCCCGATAGTCATGGTATTTTTATTTTAGATAACCCTAGAATTGAGGTTTTTAATGGAAATCTGAATTTAACTGGCGTGAGTTCATCTTCTTTGGGTGGACAGGGTATTTTATTAGGAAATAGTCTAATTCAATCATCAGGAACCGGGGGCATTAATTTAACTGGAACTGGGAATGGGACTGGGGGCGATAATAATGGGATTCTTTTAATTAATACCGCTCAAATTAATAGTTTGGGGAGTGGGGATATTAATATTCAAGGTCGCAGTGGGGCAGTTGCCCAGAGTCGGGCGGTGGGAATATTTGGAGGGAGTCAAATTCAAAGTAATACGGGGTCAATTTTAATCGATGGTGTGAATAATGGCGAAAATACAAATAGTGTAATTATTGGAGAAAATATCCCCATTACTACCACGGGTTTAGGAAGTATCACAATATCAGGAAATCGAGATTTATTGATTAATTCCTTAACCAATGCCGGGGGTGACATTACTCTCAAAAGTAGCGAAGGAAATATTGATAGTAGTTTTGGAACCCTTGATAGTAGTTCTAGTCAGGGTAGTGGGGGAAATATTGCTATTGATGCGGCGGGTAATATTAGGGTTGGTGCTATTAATGCGAGTGGAAACACCCAAGGAGGAAGTGTTAGTTTAACTTCTGCTAATAATAGTGTTACGGTAACTGATAATATTAATACTTCCGCCACCACAGGTCAGGGAAATACAATTACGGTTTCTGCCCCCTTACAAATTGCCCAACCGACTATTACTTTTAATACTACTGGCAGTACAGGTAGTGGGGATATTATTTTTAATAATACAATTAATGGGATTACCCCGGGAAGTAATACGTTAATTCTGCAAGCGGGCAATATCAATTTTAATGATAGTGTAGGTAATCTTATTCCCCTAAATGGTTTAACCCTAACGGGAAATACTATTAATAGTATAGCACCGATGAATCTGGCAAACTCTGGGTTAACCATTAATGCCAGGGGAGAGGTGAATTTGGCGAATGTTTTAACGACCGATAACGGTATTATTAATATTTTAGCAACGGGAAATATTACGACTCAGGATATGACCACCGCCGGGGGAAATATTACCTTAGAAAGTAGTAATAATATTGATACCACCGCCGGAACATTAAATAGTCTTTCCACCGCCATAACTGGAGGTGCGGTTAATTTAACTGCTACTAATACCATCAATACCGGAACCTTAATTACCGGAGGTGAAACGATTAATTTAACCAGTACCAATGGGGAAATTAATACCCAAGCTGGCATTTTAGATAGCAGCACTTCTGATAATAATGGTGGCAACCAAACCCTCAACGCCTCGGGAACAATTACCCTAGGAGAGATTAACACCAGTACCACCTCTAATTCTAGCAATAGTCAAGCCGGAACCTTCGATATTTCTTCAGGAAATAATACCATTAATTTAACGGGAGATATTAATACTTCAGCGACCCAAGGTCAAGGAAGTGATATTAATTTTAATGCTAATGTTATTCTACCTGAATCCCAGGTTACAATCACAACCAGGGGAAATAATAGCGGTGGGAATGTTACCTTTAATGGAACAATTAATGGGGATAGTGATAGTAATGCGGGGAGTAACAGTTTAACCCTGGAAACTGTAACAGGAGATGCCATTTTTAATCAAGCAATAGGGGATAATGTTCCTCTACAAACCTTAACTATTAATAGCGGAAATGTGGTTACTCAGTCCACTGTAAGGGTAGAGAATGGGGGAATTAATATTAATGCAACTCAAGATGTTAATTTAGGGGATACCATAACCGCTAATAATAGTCCTATTGATGTTAGTGCCACCGGAGATATTACCACATCAGATATTATTAGTAATGGGTCAAGAATTGCTCTCACCAGTAATACCGGAAATATTAATACCGCATCGAGTATTCTGAATAGTAGTTCAACCACCGAAGACGGGGGAGAAATCAACCTGAATGCGGCTCAAAATTTAACCCTGGGTGCAGTCAGTACCCGTACAGAATCTAATTTAGGAACCAGTCAAGCGGGAACCCTGACCCTTGCCGGAAATACAATTAATTTAACTAATAATATAGATACTTCTGCTACTATTGGTTCGGGGAATAATATGACCTTTAATTCCCAGGTAATTTTAGATGCCGATACCATTACTTTAACCACATCTGGAACCGCCGGAAGTGGAAATGTTACCTTTAACAATACCGTTGATAGTAATAGTTCAGGGAGTGCTAATTTAACCCTACAAGCAGGGACGGGAAGGGTTAATATTAATCAAGATATCGGCGCAACAAATCCCCTAAATACTTTAAATCTAACCAGTGGAGAGGTTAACAGTAATGGGGAAATTAATGTTACAGGAGAAGGAGTTAATATCAATAGCAGTGAAACTGTTAATTTAACCCAACCTATTACCGCTACGAATACCGCCACTATTAATATTAATGCTGAAAATAATATCACCACCGCTAACCTAACTACCCAAGGTCAACGGATTATATTAAATAGCAATACGGGCAATATTGATAGTAGTGCCGGAATTATTAATAGCAGTTCCCCTAATAGCAATGGCGGTGATATTACGATAACAACCCCTGCTAATATTACCCTAGGGGAAATTAATACCAGTACCCAAACTAACCAAGCTGGAACTCTAACGGTGACGGGAGAAAAGATTGCGCTAACCGGAACTATTAATACCTCGGGAAATAGCGGGACGGGTAGTAATTTAACCTTAAATAATCCCGTTGAATTAAATCAACCTGTTACCCTAAATACCTCGGGAACTGTTGGAAGCGGAAATATTATTTTCAACAATACAATTAATAGTATTCCCTCTAATAATAATGGTTTAACTCTACAAGCGGGAAATGGCAATATTCAATTTAATAATACGGTCAACCTGGGAGGGTTAGAAATTAATGCCCAAACCGTTAATAGTAATTCTCCTATTACCCTGGATACGGGAAATTTGCGGATTAATTCTAGTAATGCTGTCACCCTTCCCCAAGATGTTATCACCACCAATGGTAGTAACGTTGAAATCACCGCAACCAATAATATTATTACCGGAAATATCACCACCAACGGTCAACCCATCACCCTCAATAGTTCCGCGGGAAATATTACGACAAACCCCGGTATTCTGAATACCAATTCCCCGAATAATGGGGGAAATATTACCATTAGTACCCCCCAAACCCTCAATTTAGGAGAAGTTAATACCAGTGCAATTTCTGGTACAGCAGGAACCCTGAATTTAAACACTGGAAATAATCCAATTATTTTAAATAGCAATATTAATACTTCGAGTAATAATGGAACTGGAAGTCAACAACAGTATAATAGTCCTGTACAACTAGCATCCCCTGAAATTACCCTAACTTCATCGGGGACTAATAATAGTGGGGCTATTATTTTTAATAATTCTATTAATGGAAATAGTAACTTAACTCTAAATGCGGGGAGTGGTAATATTATTTTTTCCAGTGTGGGTGATAGTAACCCCCTGTCTAGTTTGCAAGTGAATACTACCGGACTCACGACCCTACAAGGCAATTTAACTACCAATAATAATGTTGATTTTAGTAATGCTTTAGGAGGAACGCAACTCGAAAATTCAATTACGATTAATACTGCTGGAAATAATGGTAATATCCTGTTTAATAATAGTTCGATAACGGGTTCCCCAACCCTCACGCTCAACGCCGGAAACGGAACAATTTCCCTGAATACCGTTGGTAATAATAATAACCCCATAGGTGGATTAATTTTTCAACAGGCAAACGCCCTTAACCTGTTTGGCAATATCTACACCAGCGCCGGACTTAACTTTTCCTCCGTAAATACCGTTAATATTTCTGGAGATTTAGTTACATTAGATACTAGTATTGGTAACGGAGCGATTGATTTTATCGGTTCAACCCTTGCTGGACAAGGAAAGTTAACCCTTAATGCGGGGAATAATGATGTAAATTTAGATACCTTTACCACCGAATCTCCCCTCAACGGTTTAGGGATTACCGCTAGAACCGTCCAAGCTAACGCCCCCATTACCCTAGGGTCAGGGGGATTCAGTATTAATGCGAGTAATCTAGTTAACTTTAATGCTAATACCCTCAGTAATGGTACGGTTGTAGTCACCGCCAATAATGATATTACCACCCGCGATATTACTGCATCCCCAGGAATTACCCTCAATAGCCGCAACGGGAATATTACGGTTAATTCCCTCAATAGTTCATCTCCCAACGCTAATAGTGGGGAAATCTCCCTAAGTACCCCCCGGGGTAATATTACTACTAATACCTTAAATAGTTCATCCCCCAATGGTCAAGGCGGAACTATTTCCCTAGAAGCCATAACCGGAAGTGTTACAACTGGGAATATACTGACATCGGGTTCGACGGGCGGTAACCTTACGGTCAAAGCCCAAACCACCATTACCACCGGACAAATTGATACCCAAGGTCAAACCCAGGGGGGTAACGTTTTCCTCGACCCGGTTAATGATGTTCAGGTGGAATTTATTAACGCCGAATCCCCCAACGGTCGCGGGGGTAACGTTTTTGCCGAATCTACCCAAGGCTACTTCCGTGCTACCAACTCCTTCCCCACCGGATTTTCCCCCACCGGAAGGGCCAGTATCTCCACGGCGGGACGTCTGGGTGGGGGTTCGATTAACCTGCGTCACGCTGGAGGGCCACTGAATCCTCCCGTTGCACTCTTTGAAATCGGAGGTAACTTAACAGTGAATGGAACTGCCGCCACCATTACCACAGGGGACTTTAGCATTCTGCCACCCCAAAGTTTTGAAGGTTCGTTTACATCGGGAAATATTGCCATTGAAACCGATGACGCCCCTAATATTATTCCCCCTAGTCCTAGTGGAAACGAACCCTTGATTGATACAGGAGTGATCCTGCAACAAAATATATTAATTCCTCCTAATAACCAAGAACAAGAACAGAAACAAACTCCTCCTGAAGTTATTATTAATTATAATAATAATTTTCTGTCCCAGGAGCTTTTATCAACGGCAGATATTGCTTTTAGCTTTGATAATTTAGATTCTACCTTTTTAGCATTAGAACAGTCAAGAAATCAAGAATTTCAACAATATTTAGGAGTCCAAGGAACCCCATTGAATCGTTTAGAAGTTCAACAATTTTTAAAAGAATTGGAGATAAAAACTAAACAGGTTTATGCGATTGTTTATATTGTTTCTAGGGAAGATCAATTAGAAATCATTGTGGTTCCTTCCTCCGGTGAACCCCTGCGACATAGCGTTCCTGAAGCCACCAAAGAAAAATTATTCCCCGTTGTTCGAGAATTACAAAGCGAAATTACTAACCCCAGAAAACGTGATAGTGTTAGTTATCAAGTTCCAGCGCAACAACTTTATCAATGGATGGTTCAACCGATAGAAGATGATTTGAAAAGATTAGGAGTTTCTACAATTCTATTCTCCCTAGATGCGGGTTTACGGAGTTTGCCGATGGCAGTTTTATGGGATGGTCAACAATTTTTAGTTGAAAAATATGCGATTAGTTTAATCCCGAGTACCAGCTTAATTGACTTTCGGTATCAATCCCTAGTTCAAGCAGAAGTTTTGGCAATGGGAGCTAGTCAATTTCAACAACAAAACCCACTTCCGGCGGTTCCAGTTGAACTCCAAAATATTACTGAAATTTGGCCTGGTGAAAAATTCTTAAACGAGCGTTTCACCCTAGATAATCTGAAATCCCAACGGCGTAGATTGGATTTTAAAGTGATTCATTTAGCCACCCACGCTGATTTTAAAACCGGATCTCCAAGTAATTCTTTTATTCAATTATGGAATGAAAAATTACCCTTAACGGAACTTCCTAACTTGGGTTGGGATAATCCCACGGTGGAATTATTAACTTTAAGTGCTTGTCGAACAGCATTAGGAGATCGACGGTCAGAATTAGGGTTTGCCGGGTTAGCGGTGCAAGCGGGAGTTAAATCGGCTTTAGCAAGTTTATGGTATGTGAGTGACCAGGGAACTTTAGGATTAATGAGTGAGTTTTATGAATATTTGAAGCAGGCTCCCATTAAAGCGATCGCTTTACAAGACGCACAAATTTCGATGATTCAAGGCAAAACTCGCATCGAAAATGAGCAATTAATTACAACTTTTGGCACTATTCCTCTCCCGGCAGATCTCACAGAATCCAATATTACCAGCCTATCCCATCCCTATTATTGGTCAGGATTTACAATGATAGGAAGCCCCTGGTAATCAGTTGTCAGTTATCAGTTATCAGTTATCAGTTGTAGGGGCGGGTTCATCAAGATGCGCGGTGATTAACTCATATCTAAAATAACCCGCCCGTATTAACATTAACCCTCAATTTTCAAAGTTAAAACAACAGTGATGGGGTCAGTTTGATCCGGTTTCCAGGTTAGGAGCGATCGCCGAATTAATTCAATGATTTTAGCATCCTGAATAGTAGAACCTTCTTCATCTAATATCACCTGTTTAACTCGTCCTTTATGAATCTTTAACTCAAACACTAAATTACCCTTAATTCCAGTTGGAATTTCAATTGATTGTAAATGTTGAGTTAAAAAAGCGATCGCTTCTTCATCTAATCCCGTCGCACTGACTATCTCTAAAGACCTTAAAACAGGACATGGAAGCTCATAGAAATACCCATCATCTTCTAATTCTAAGCTCTCCAATGCTCTGGTATTCATCGGCGCCGATGACCCGGGGAGTTGATCGAAAAGATCATAGAAACCCCCATCATCTTCTAATTCTGGGCTCTCCAATGCTCCGGTATTCATCGACGCCGATGACCCGGGGAATTGATTCAACTTAAGATGATTAGATGCAATCCCCCGATAATTCACCGCTTCCGGCATTTCTACAGGGACTTGCACCGAGACAGAAGCCTGACTGGGATTGACCCGCACGTCATCACTCACCGCCACAAAGGCTGTATACTGAGATAATAACTGATAAGTGAGAGCCGTGTCCGTCACCGCCTCCACTCCCCTCTTTGTATCCCCTTGCACCATCTGATTCATCAACGCTTTAATCCGAGAGCGTCCCCACAGTTGAGCAACAGCCGGATTTCCCCCCGGTTGAAAATTCAGGTTAAAATCCTGTTGATAAACCGTACCCCCAGCCACAGAACCCCGAATCTGCAAAACCCCAGAATTGTCATCGGGTTTCTTCCCAAATAAGACTAAGGGTTGTTCTGCAAATAAATCCGGTGCTAGAGTAGGATAAATAACGGGTTTTTCTCCCTCTCCTTGCCAAGATACCTGAATACTCGTTAAAATTGGGTTATTAATCTGAGAAAAGAATTGTTCGACCACGGGCTCCACGGGTTCGTCATGACGAATAATCCGAGAAATTCCTCGCCCCAACTCAGCAATCCGGTTGATCAAAAAGCGATTAACCGAACTTCCCACCCCAAAACTATGCAGGCGGTTTCCGGGTTTAAGATGCTGCTTGACCTCCGCTAGAATTTGATTCTCATTACCAATATATCCATCGGTTAACAACACCACCGTCCGTAACCGCCCAACATCGGCCACAGGGAAGTTCAAAACCGCCTGAATGCCGCGTAAGAGTTCCGTACCTCCATCGGCATTTAACTGATTAATATATTGCAAGGCTTGAGCACGATTTTGGGGTGTGTTTTCCAACGGCATCGGAGATAACTGTTGGGTCGTATTGGCAAAATCAATAATACTAAAGGTGTCTGCTGGATTCAATCCCTGGATAAACCGTCGCATCAATTCCTGGCATTGGATGAGTGGCATACCCCATTGAGAACCCGAGGTATCAATCAGAAAAACCACATCCTTGGGAATAATCTGATCCGTCCCATACTCAATCGCTGGAATCAGATAAACGGCGAAATGTCCCCCCCGTTCATCGGATTGGGTTAAAACCGTGGTTTGGGTCTGTTTGCCCGCGACCTGATACCGCAAAATTAAGTCTTTATTGGGGATGGTATCCCCCTCTGCTAAGGTGATGCGGGCATTTTGTCCGGTATGGTCAATCTGAAGTTGATGGGAGGGAGAATCAATCGCTCGAATCGGCACTCCTGCATCAAGTTCAATGGTTATATTAATATCATGGCGCGATCGCATTCCCTCCGGCAAAATCGGCGGATTTAAACGAGAGGCATCGGGGACTAAATCCGTATCTTGATTTGGGGGTGCGATCGCCGTCCCCGGAATATAACGGGGGCCAACTACCATGGGAAACACAAATTCATAGTTTCCCCGGGTAAATTTCAGACTATCCGAATAACGAATAATCACATCAATTTGTTCACCGGGTTGAATATTAGCCAGAGATTGGGTAAAAATATTATCCCGCTCCTGTTCTAAGAGTCCGGCGGTGCGTCCTTGTCGTCTGGCTCGTTCATAAATTTGTTGGGCTTCTTCCCGTTTCTTAATATTGCCTTTCAGGGTGCGATCGCCAATTTTAATTAACATTTCATCAACGGCGGCTTCATCGGGCAAAGGGAAAATATAAACCGCTTCTAAAGTTGTGGAAAAGGGATTTTCAAAACTCTGGGTGACTTCTACCCGGGACAGATTCCCGCTAATTTTAGCAATAACCTTAGTATGTTTGAGGGGAAAGGTGATCGGTTGTTGGTCAAGGGTTTGTATGTATAATCCACCCGGTTGATTTTTAAGGGTTTGAGGCATGGAAATATGACCTCCATTTTGTTAACTGTTTTTAGTATAAATCCGCTTTATTAGAAACAGGGATTATTTTATATTAATTTTAGATTCAATATTTTAACTAAAATAATCTATTCTACAGATTGAAATAGTCTGTGCAGAAACCCAAAAATACAGCTATAATAGACATAAGTAAGTAAACAAAATTAATTACACACGCTCGTTGCCCTAAAGCCATTGAAACAAATAGAGAGCAAGAAATCGGATGTGCAAATAATTTTGTGTAGGTACTTAACTTGTAAAAAACACATTATTTAATTTGAGTTAGGAGATCAATTATGGGATTAATGGATGGTTTGTTAGGTAACGCATCAGAAATCGATTCTGAAAAGCTACAGGCGGGACTGGTAAAACTTTTAGCAGAGGGTGAGTCTGTAGAAAGAGCTTATCAGTTAGTGCGAGATTTGATTGTATTCACCAATAAACGATTAATCTTTGTTGATAAACAAGGAATTACGGGAAAAAAAATTGAATATCACTCTATTCCTTACCGGAGTATTATTCATTTTAGCATTGAAACATCAGGGCATTTTGACCTGGATGCAGAGTTAAAAATCTGGATATCGGGAAGTTCTACCCCCATAGAACGGGAGTTTAACAGAAGGTTAAATATCTATGAGGTTCAAAGTGTTTTAGCCTATTATGTTTTGAAGTAAACCACAATTTTAGAACGTCATTAATCGAGTTTTTGATAACTATTTAACCAAGATTCGATCATCTCGTTTAATTTTTGTTTTTCCGCTTGATTAATTCCTTCAGGGTCAAAACGATAACGATAATGAAGTTCAACCATAGAGGATAAATCATTCATTAACGGGTTTTGAGGTGACTCCCGTTTTAATCGTTTCATCCAAGATTTTAAAGACTCGGAGGGATGACGAAAAAAACCCAACTCATTCAGGGACTTCTCAATTCTATAAAAGTCTGAATCCGTACCCGGTTTGGGAGCGGTTAAAATAGGTTGTGATCGGATTTTTGTAGACTTGAAACGATGGACTCGTTTTTTAGCCTGAAACCCAACAATTAACAACACCGGAATCATGAATAACCTACTATATTTTAACAGATTTATGGTTTGAATATATTTCAGAAATAGGGTCAATTGAAACCCCAAAAAAGACCAGATATCGGTAATCAATTCCCATGGAGGTGCAGCAGCATCTTCAAAAGCTGACCATCCCGCCGGAGTGGTATCAAAATTTTGCCAAACTCCATCTAAATATACTAAAGTCCAGGCGTGACTATCCCGACCTCGAACAATAAATTGATTCTCTAACGGGCTAAATTCACTCACAGAAAATCCAATCGCATAACGGGCTGGAATTCCCATTTCCCGCAATAAAAGTGTTGTAGCTGTGGCAAAATATTCACAATGTCCTGATCGATTTTTGAGTAAAAAAGTAGAGAGTGATGTGGTCTCTAGGTCTTGTCCGAGTAATTGCAAAGAATAATTAAAATTATTATCAAAAAAATCCTGAACCCGGTTTAAAATCTCTTGAGGAGGTTTTCCTTTTAAATCTAATTCCTTGACAATTTGAGCAATAGCTGGTTTTTCTGAATTGGGAATTTGTAAGTCCGCTTCCGTGGGAGGACTATCAAGATTAACACTAGAATTGAATAGAATTTGATAGGAGATTAAATCGGGTTTACCTTCTACTTTAACCGTCCCATATTGATTTTTTTCTAAACTTAAAACAGGTAATTGATTCACTTGAAATGCTCCATTGGGCAGTTTTAACAAGCCTTTTCCCTCCTGTAGCTGTCCAGAAATTGTGATTTGAGAATGGTTTGGATGGGGTTTTGTTAATAGCCAAGTGGTTGAATTTTGAGCCGATTGAATCGACTGAAATTCAGGATTAGTGACTAACCAAGTCGATAAATTATATTTATTATAGGTAGATTGTCTCAGAAGAATAGGTGTTGTTTGTTGATCCTCTGTAGCTACTCTAAAAAATATGCTATTAGAAAGTTTTAATACTCCGATATCACCCATGGCTGTTCTTCTTTGAAAGGGATCAGCATCCTGGGAGGATAGACCGCTTAATTGTTCGATCACCGCTTGTTCAAAGGTTAAATGGAGGCGATGGAGTCCGACAAATCCAACCAGACCTAAAGTTCCTACTCCTATCATTAACCCTGTCCAAATTAAAGGAGAAAATCGTTTAGATCGACCCAAAAATAGGGGAATTGCTACCAGAATAAACATCCCCCCATAAAACGATAAATTTTGAAGATTCGCTGCACTGGTCGAGATCAGACACAGGACAAAATAGGGATAGGTTAAATTGAGATAAAAACCTTCAGTGTTTTTCAATGAGGAGAAAATATTTAAAAACAAAAAGAGTTTATGAATATTAATGCGATCGCTAACAGAATAGGTTTGAGTCATGACCAAGGGGAAAAAAAGTACGGGAAGCCATTGTAAAAGCGTATAAATAAATTGAATTGAGCGATTACTTAGAATCAAAACCAGGGTCACTAAAACCACCACAATTAAACAAAAATTCTCTATATTTTTAATATCCTCTGAGGATACATCCCATCGCCACTGAATCCAGCGATAACCTTCAAGAATTAAAGCCATAGGTAGGGCAAAAATTAATAGCCCCGTTTGCCATCCCCAAAAAATTAAAGTTGTACCTAACAGCAAAGCTGGGGTTTTCATAATTGCATTAACTCCTCTTGGATTTTGCCTAAATGTAATGGATAAAAAGTCGTAAAATTATTATTGAGAGATTCTAAATTAAGCAATTGTTCAGAATTTTGCTCATCTGTCACAACTAAAACTAAAGTATGAATCCCCATACTATTGAGATAATTAATTAGGGTTTTGCGGTGTTCATCCCAATCAATAAAAATACAGATACACCCACTAATTAGAGAAACCCTATCCATGATAATCGGAATAATAGAATCAAAGGTTTTATCCTGACAACAGACAACCGAGGCTAAAATTTCTAACATTTTGTCCGTATGACTTAACCCTCGACCAAAGGTAAAACAATAGGCTTCATGACCCACAAACATTAAATCTAAAAGAGATTCTTGAGTTTGAATTTCATAGGCGACCGAAGCAGCAATGGCGATCGCTTCTTCTAAACATTCACTATACTTTAAAGGGTGAAAGGTATCTAAAATTAAAGCATGGCGGACAAAAAACTCATCCTGTTCCTCCTTCACAACTGGTTTGCCTAATTTTGCCCAACTTTTCCAATGAATTTTTCTTAAAGAATCCCCCGGACGGTAATCTCGTAAAGCCCTAAATTCTTCCGAATCTCCCACGGAATAAGCGAGACTAACACCACCGGATTGATATTGTTTTGACCCGGGAAGTTTAATCGGTGGAACCTGATAAAATGCAGGAAGAATTAATAAAGATTGGGGTAAAGAAATTGTCTTTCTGGCGTTGACAAGACCGAAAGGATCAGCACAGGAAACGGTCAAACAGGTGAATTGCAAAATCCCTCGACGACGGGGTAGAATATTCATCTCAATTTCCGTTGAACGTCGAGGGGGAAGAGAAGGCAAATCCTGGGGTTTTTCTAGGGCATATTGTTTTTGATCAATTAACCATAACCAGCGATAATAACCTAATATTTGATCAACAGGATTTCGCTGTTTTTCTAAGGGTTCGGGAGTTTCAATAAACTCTTGTAAAGTCGGGCGAGGATCGGCAAAATTTTCAACAATTTGTAATCCTATTTGAGTTTTATTGGTGTTATTATGAATAGTAATACGAGATTTAAACGGGATACCTACCGTGGCAAATCGAGGTAAAGTTCGAGTGGCATTAAAACGGAACCGAAACCCTAGACCCGAAATCCGAGAAACAACCAGGAGAGAGACTAGAAAGGTAAATATTTGATAGGTCAAACTTTGGTTAGTATCTAATCCCAAAAAAGCCGTAAATACAATACCCGAAAGCACGATTAACCCACGGGTTGTAAATCGTTTTCGGCGAGATTGTTTAACGGCATAACTGAAATAAAATAGGCGATAAAATAACCTTTTCATTTCTCTTTAATTGAATGATTTAACATCGGAGTTTGCCAGTGTCAGCGTCTACCTGCTGCGATTATGGTAATTCACTCTTAACCAAAACAAATAAACTCCCATCTCCTCCTCGACCAATACGGAAGGTTTCATCGAGATAAGTAATTTCTAAACTGGGGATGCGTCCAACGGGATTTTTTGCCGGGACAACCCGGGCGGGTTCCAGTTGCGGAGTTTTAACCCCTACAATATTAGAAATGGCTAAATATCGTTGTTGAAAATAAACATTTAGGCGGTTATTGGGTAAGTTATTATCATCACGAACAATTTCAAAATTAGCTGTTACTTTCACATACCCAGAAATTAATCCTAATGGATGTTTAACGAAGGCTTGATTCAAAAAACTGCCGGAAGCAACATCAATAATTTGATAGATTTTCCCAACTTTTAACCCTAAAGGAAGTGATGCTAAATTACGAATTTCTCGGGCTGTAGAATAGAGCAGCAACCAAGCTCCATCTAATAATAAGGGTTTAAATAGTAAGGGTCGATAGTTGGGGTTTTTCGCCTCTAATTGAATGACCATCGCCTCGATTTCTTGAGCAAGATCCGGTTTAATTTTAACGTTGGTGACGGGAGTTCCTTCTATTCCGCCCAGTTGGGATTGAATCGACTTAATTTTAGTAATTAATTGTTGTTTTAAGTCGGTTTGGGTTAATAGCATTTCCATGGTGATTTAATTTATTAGACTATTATTGATTATACCCTTTCAGAAACCTGGTTTTTCCTGAAATTTGAGTACCTAAAATAAAATTTATTCAAAAACCGTGTTTCTCCTAAATCTAAGCAGGAACAGGAACAGATTTAATAATTTCTTCTACAATAACTGGGGCAGTTCTCCCTGTAAATCTTGAACGGGGTTCTAAGACTAAACGATGGGCAATAACTGGAATAGCTAATTCCTGAATATGTTCGGGGGTAACAAATTCATAGCCATCAAATAAAGCTAAGGCTTGGGCTATTTTCATTAAGGCAATAGAAGCCCTGGGACTGGCTCCTAATTGTACATCGGCGGCGGTGCGAGTGGCATTAATTAAATCTACAATATACCGCTTGATTTCCGCACTAATTCTAATTTGTTTTACCTGTTGTTTTAAAGCAAAAATTTCTGGCAAGGAAACACAGGATTTTAGGGTATCAATCGGATTTTGATTAATTTGATCTGAGAGTAAATTTACTTCATCTTCAGGCAGAATATAACCCAAACTAAATTGTATGGCAAATCGATCCATTTGGGCTTCGGGTAGGGGATAGGTGCCCCGAGATTCCACGGGATTTTGAGTCGCAATCACGAAAAATAAATCCTTGAGTTTTCTCAAATTCCCATCAATACTCACTTGAGATTCTGCCATGGCTTCTAACATAGCGGATTGAGTTCGAGGAGAGGCGCGATTAATTTCATCGGCTAAAACAATATTAGCAAAAATCGGCCCTTCATGGAAATGAAAGCTGCGCTCATTCTGGTCAAAAATAGAAACCCCTAAAATATCTGAAGGTAAAAGATCCGGGGTGAATTGAATCCGTTTAAAACTAGCCTCTATGGAAGCGGCAAGGGCTTTAGCCAGGGTGGTTTTTCCTGTTCCGGGATAATCTTCAAGTAGAACATGACCCCCACTAAAAAAGGCAGCTAATAGCTTTCTAATCCCTAGGGATTGCCCTTTCATTACCTGCTGAATATTATTATTAATTCTTTGATAAATCTCTTGACCCGATATATTATGTTCCATATTAAATCATCAGGTTTTTCAGGGAATGGGGAATGGGTAATTACCTATTTCCCATTCTCTTTTTATTGGGGAGTTTTCTGTAATTCCGGGCGTTCTTCTGCTACAATTGCCCCTTCTACTGGACAGACTTGTAGACAAATTCCGCAGTCAATACAGATAGAAAAATCAATCCAATACCAGTCAGTCCCTTTGATATTTTTTTCCGGCCCTTCATGAATACAGGCAACGGGACAAGCCGCCACACAATCGGCGACACCTTCACAAATATTAGTGACAATACTATGGGGCATGGTTGGTTTTATCCTCCTTGAAAATAAGATGTAATTCGGGTTAACAATGGGCGAATTTGCGAGGGAGAAAACTGAATTAGAAATTTCTCCCCTTTTCCCACTCTAAATTCAGAGAATTTTTTCAATGGTTGGGTCGCCGTTAATATTCACCCAAGCAATTTGATGAATGCCTCGACGTCGGGCATAGTCGCGGATATCTTCGGGGGTTTCCCGACGCCCTAACTCCACTTCCACCCGCACTAACTCACCAGACTGTCTTAACTGACTGGCATAGGCAAAGGCGGCTGCATCGGCTTGAGACGTTTGGGCAACCACTAACCAATCACTGGCAGGGGTTTGATGGGGGAGTTCACCCCGTCCTAATAACACTTGATGCAGGCTTTCAATATTAAAAGAAAACCCTATTCCGGGTTCAGTTTGTCCCTGGGGATGGTATAGTCCTAGGAGTTGGTCATAACGTCCGCCCTGTCCTAATACCCTGGCTCCAGATGCGGTATCACTCACGGCAATAAACACAATTCCGGTATAATAATCAAAGGTTTGAACTAAACTTAAATCTAGGGTAATTGAGGGTTTAACTTCGGAATTTTCCCAACAGTTTTGTAATAATTCCATTAAGGATTTGAGATTATTAACCGCCTCTCGTTGGGAGGAATCTAAATCAAGTTGAGAAACTTGGGATAATACGGTTTCGGGACGACCGCGTAAATCAAATAAAAATAAAGCGCGCTCTCGAAGTTCGGAGGAAAGGGATAGGGATTCTAAACCAATTCTATCTAAATTAGCGATCGCCGTTCTAACTTTTTCCCGTTCTTTCGCAGGAAAAGGTGATAATAACGATTGAGTTAAACCCGCTTCTCCCACAATCAAATCGGCATTACCCAAGCCCAAATTTTGCAGACAGTCCCGCAACAATAACAGAATTTCTGAATCGGCGCGTAACCCCCCCGCACCCAGGAGTTCCACCCCCGCTTGATAAAATTCTAACTGTTGTCCGTGATCCAGAGCTTTACCTTTGCGGAAGACATTGGCATTGTAATAGAGGCGTTGGGGCCATGAGGGTAGTTTCCCCATGCGGGTGACAATGGCTCTGGCAATGGATGCGGTTAATTCCGGGCGCAGTCCTAAACCCTGATTTTCGGCATCTTGCAATTGAATTACCGTTGAGGGTTGTACCGCCCCTCCCGCCATCAGGGTGTCCAACCGTTCTAGGGTGGAGGTGATAATTCGATGATAGCCCCAACGGTGAAACACCTGTTGTAAGCGCCGTTCAATCCAAATTTTTTGAGCAACATCGAGGGGCAGTAAATCCCGCGCACCTGATGGGGGTTGATAAACCATACTGGAGAATTAAGAATTAACATAGAGTTACAAACCGATCAATTTGTAACTTTCCTTACCATACCCTATTCTGTTACCCACGGAATAAAAATTAATTAAAACTGTGATTTTTAATCATTGGAGCCATAGGCGATATTCAAACTTACCCAAAAAATTAAACTAGAAATAATAATAATTAATGTTGCCCAAAACCAGTGGGGAAGAAATAAATATTCGGCTATTTTTCCGGTATCGGAAACTAACTGTTGACCATTAATATTAACTGAACTTTGCCCAAATAAATATTCTTTTTGATGATAGGTACTGACAATCGCTTGTACACCCAAAAATTGTACCGTCCAAGCCTGAATTCCTTGGGGAGTTTTCCAAGCTATTAATAAAACAAATAGTCCCCACAGAGACATCGCAACGGCCCCAAACCAAGTCCGTATCCACAATAATACCGAAAGCAACATCACCGAACCCAAAGCGATTAAACACCAACGGGCGGTTTTATAGCGACGGCTAGATAAAATTAACAGTCCCCCCGCCAAAGCTGGCCCCATAGGGCCTCCCATCGCCACTAATGCCTTTCCAATGCGACCCGCAAAAGACACGGAATTGTAGGCTATTCCTGAACCATCGGGAAACATTAATAGTTTATAAAAATTGCCCCCTAACAGAATAGCGGTTAATCCATGTCCCATTTCATGGAACCAAGTTGCTAAAATAGAGAAGGGATATAAAATATAACTTCCCCAAGGAAATTGCCATAAAATAATGGTGACAATAGCTGCCACAATTAACCAAGTTAATCCAATTTTAGAAGATGATAAACCCGTGAGTTTAGACATGATTTAATTAAACAGTCTGAATAACTTTTGATTCGATGCCCCTGATTGCGATAATTTCTATTTTTTCTTGCCGCCAAATAGCCCACCAAACAAACCGCCACCGGAGGATTTAGCGGTTTTCGATTTTATCCCGGCGGGAGTTGTGGACTTTTCTAGTTCTTTTTTTGCTTCTAGGGCTTGGGGTTGTTTCGGATCAAGTTGTAGGGCTCGATTAATATGGGGAGTAGCTAGTTTGGGTTGATTTTGTTTTAAATAAACTAACCCCAATAAACCATGACAATGACTATTATCAGGTTGCCGTTTAATGGCGTCTTTTAATTCTGAAGCCGCTTGGGTATAGTTTTGACTTGCAATCAACTGTTCGGCACGGTGACAGGCTTGTTCGACAAAGGAATCTTTTTTGGGTGTTGCTGTGGACGGGATGGGAGTTAGTTCGGGGGATTTAGCAGATGGGGGAGCGGCACCTTTTTGGTTTTTACGAAGTAAATAAACCAGGTTTAATTCACTAATTTGCCCGGTAATTTCTAATACCTTTTCCGGGGATTCATATTGATGTTTTGCTAACGCTTTGATCGCACTTTCATAGGCATTTTGATAATCGGAGGCTTGCAGAAGTTTTTGAGCGGATTCGGTTTGCGGTTTTAGGTTATGCTGTTCTTTAACAATGCGATCGCCAATGGTTTTTAACAGCAGTGTATATTCCTTGCGTTCAGCTTCCTTAGAAAACTGATTATAGGCCGGACTGACTAATTTAGCTAATAATTGTTTGGCTAACTCCCGATCTTGGGGGTTCTCAAACGGACAGGTATCAGGATGCAAACGACGAGCAATCTGCATATAGCGTCTGCGGATATCGTCAAATTCGGCTTCTAGGGAAACCCCTAAAATCCCGTGATTATCCATAAATTCAAACTGAAATAACCCTTGTTTAATTTCAAACATACTGTTTTGCTTTCCTTGGCTAGACCTGCGACGAAGATTAATCGCACCTCTTTGATCCTAATATAACCCGTTTCCCACAGTTAGAAGTAAAAAAAAACCGGATCTCTGCCAGAAACCCAGTTGCTAAAATATTAATGGAGACTGACCTTTTAATATCAATATCCGTTGTAGTTCCTGATTAAGACAGAGAATAGGCTGTTTGCAGTGCCCACCAAACTAAAACGCCGATACCTCCCAAAACCAGCACAGAAGAAATAATAATTGCCGTGGGACTGTCCGCCCCTTTAAATTTCATGATTCCACGATCTAAGTCGGATGCCATATTTTAGTTTGCCTAACTCTTATGAGTAGTTATAGCACAAATAATTCTAATTTTGGCGATCGCACCTTAACAACAAATGGATCAAACCAATTGAATCTCCGCCCCCTCTAAGCTCTGTTTAAGCTGTTGATTCAGATCGGAACGTACCCGCAAATAGTCAGAATTAACTACCCAAACCGTTAATAAAGTTTTAATCCCACCCGCCGCTATTTCCTGAATTTCCAGATCAGGTATTGGTTCTAATAAAATCCGTGAATCATTTTTAACTAGAGTCGTAAAAATTTCCCTAACTTGATCCAAGTTTGTATTATAACTGATATTTAACTTAATATCAACCCGACGGATAGGTTGAATTGAGTGATTGACTATTTTATCTCCGTAGAGTTTACTATTGGGAATAATAATTGTTTTATTATCGGGTGTTTTTAACAGGGTCGTGAAAATTTGGATTTCCTCAACTATTCCCTCTACTCCCCCCCCTTCAATATAATCATGGACTTTAAAGGGGCGGAAAAAAATCATAAATACCCCTGAAGCAAAATTAGATAAAGACCCCTGCAAAGCTAAACCAATAGCTAACCCAGCAGCGCCTAAAACCGCTACAAAGGATGTGGTTTTCAATCCCAGCCTTCCCAGGGCAGTTAAAACTACAAAGGTAACCGTTGCCATGTAAATTAAGTTAACAAAAAATCTAATTAGGGTTGGCTCAACTTGAGCCTTGATCATCAGACGTTTACTTAAATTTTGGATAAGTTTTGCCAACCATAGACCCATGAGTAGGATCAGAATTGCCATGATAAATTGAATACCCAACTTAGCAATTAATTGAGAAAGTTGAATCAATAATTCCTTTTGTTGTTCGGCTGTTAGCATAAGCTGGAAATCCAAAAAAAAGCTAAAATTTAATGCACTTTCGAGCATTCATCGGCTCAATATTATCAGTTTATGATATAATCACCAACTGAAATATGATTTTGCTGGCTTTAAATGAATTCTTCCCCAACCCCTAACGAATTCAATAACATCGAAGACCTTGAAAATCAACCAAATTCAGGTGATCCCGGTTTACAAAGGTTTGCACTGCGGTTGAAAACGAGCATGGGACGAGATATCTTAATCCAAACAGAACTGGATAAACTCAGAACTCAACTGCAATGTGATCGAGTAATTTTATATTATTTTTATTATCAATGGAAAGGGCAAGTTACTTTTGAATCTTTGAGTCAAGCAATCTTCTCAATCTATGGTTCTACGGGTGCAGACAATTGTTTTAATCAGGAATATGCTCAACTTTATCAACAGGGAAGAATTAGCGCGATCGCCGATATTGAAACCGAAGCTATTCATCCCTGTTATCAAAAGTTTTTGCGTAGTATTTATGTTCGGGCTAATTTAGTTGTTCCTGTGATTGTTGATAACCAACTCTGGGGTTTATTAATTGCTCATTATTGTCAACTTCCTCATCTTTGGAATGCTTCGGAATTTGAACTGGTGAAAACCGTCGCAAAAACCCTATCTAATGCACCAGAAATTATAAATTTAAAGAGGTAGCAACAGAGCCAATTTAATATTTTACTCCGATTAGATCATCAAATGATCAGGGTTTTCTTTCTCTGTGCTATGATATTAGCATCCCCAATCCCAACTTCCATACCCTTTATGTCAACATTCCTTGAAATATTTTTCCAAACTTGAGGATGATTTTCTCCTATTTTCCTGTAGAATACAATAGGTTGATTCAGCCTGATCTTAAATTAGTTTAATTGTCAAATCCCAATTGCTAACCCTGAAGTTAATATGCTAATTATTCAAAAATACGGTGGTAGTTCTGTTGGTTCCGTTGAACGCATTAAATCTGTTGCTCAACGGGTATTAAAAACAGCCCAAGATCATCAAGTGGTTGTCGTTCTTTCTGCTATGGGAAAAACCACTGATCAATTAGTTAGTTTAGCTCAACAAATTTCTCCGACTCCTAACCGTCGAGAGATGGATATGTTACTCTCAACCGGAGAACAAGTCAGCATTGCTTTATTAAGTATGGCATTGCAGGAATTAGGACAACCCGCGATTTCTTTAACTGGTGCGCAAGTAGGAATTGTCACCGAAGCCGAACACACTCGCGCCCGAATTTTAAATATTGAAACTGAACGCATAGAACGTCACTTAAATCAAGGGCAAGTGGTAATTATCGCCGGATTTCAAGGGGTTAGTAGTCAAGATGATTTAGAAATTACTACCCTAGGAAGGGGCGGTTCTGATACCTCGGCGGTGGCTTTAGCAGCGGCTTTAAAAGCGGATTTATGTGAAATTTATACTGACGTTCCAGGGATTTTAACCACCGATCCCCGCTTAGTTCCCAATGCCCAACTAATGACAGAAATCACCTGTGATGAGATGTTAGAACTCGCCAGTTTGGGAGCGAAAGTTTTGCATCCTCGTGCTGTAGAAATAGCCCGAAATTATGGCGTTTCCTTAGTGGTTCGTTCCAGTTGGACAGACGATCCTGGAACAAAAGTTATTCCTCCGAAATCCCAGCCTCGACCCTTAGAAGGCTTAGAATTAGCTCGTCCGGTCGATGGTGTTGAATTTGATACGGATCAAGCGGCGGTTTCTTTATTAAGAATACCAGATCACCCGGGCATTGCGGCTAAATTATTCGGCGGAATTGCTTTACAAAATTTAGATATTGATTTGATTATTCAATCTATTCACGAAGGCAATATTAATGATATTACCTTTACCGTAGAACGGAAATATTTTACCAAAGCGATCGCCATTTCCAATGCCTTATTACCCGCTTTAGGAAAACCCAATAGTTCCGATATTGGTAATGCGGAAGTGACGGTCGATGATCGTCCTATTGCTAAGGTTAGTATTGTGGGAGCGGGAATGATTGGTCGCCCTAAAGTTGCCTCTCAAATGTTTAATACCCTCGCCCAAGCCGGAATTAATATTCAGATGATTTCGACTTCAGAAGTTAAGGTGAGTTGTGTGATTGCCGCTGAAGATTGTGAACGGGCTGTTACAGCTTTATGTCAATCCTGTGAGGTGAATATTCCTAAAAAACCCTCCCACAGTTTTGAAGTAGAAAAAACTCCCCAGAATCAAACCTTACCCCCCGTGCGTGGGGTGGCATTGGATGTTAAACAAGCCCGTTTAGCAATTCGTTATATTCCCGACCGTCCGGGGATGGCAGCCAAAATATTCTCCCTTTTAGCCGATCATAATATTAGTGTGGATATGATTATTCAATCCCAACGCTGTCATCAAATTAATGGGATTTTAACCCGAGATATTGCCTTTACTGTTGCCCAGGGAGACGCAGATGAATCTCAACAGATTTTAGAACAGGCAGTATCTGAATTAGGATGTGGTGAAATTATTGTAAATAAATCCATTGCCAAACTGAGTGTTGTTGGTTCGGGAATGTTACATCATCCCGGGGTAGCTGCTAAAATGTTTGAGGCTTTAGCTAACAGAAATATTAATATTTCTATGATTGCGACTTCTGAAATTAAAGTCAGTTGTTTAGTGGATGAAGACCAGGGCGTAGAAGCATTAAAAGCGGTTCATGAAATCTTTGAACTATCGGGCGATAAAACCTTTATTGTTCCAGAACGCGCCCCTGTTGCTTGATAGAATCTCCCAAAATTTTGTAGGGGTAATTCATGAATTACCCCTACAAATAGCCATAATATAACTTTATTTGAGTTTAAATCTAATGATTAATCTTTTGATTGAACCTTTACAATATAGTTTCATGCAGCGATCGCTCACCATAGCGATTTTAGTCGGAATTATTTGTGCCGTTGTCGGTAGCTATTTAATGGTGCAACGACTGGCATTATTAGGAGATGCCATTAGTCATTCGGTCTTACCCGGTTTAGCGATCGCATTTATCCTCAATGCTAATATCTTTGTCGGAGCATTTGTTGCGGGAATTTTAAGTACCCTTTGCATGAATATCATCAGAACCTATTCTCGAATTAAAGAAGATGCCGCAATGGGAATTGTATTTTCCGCCTTTTTTGCATTAGGAATAACCCTAATTACTTTAGTTCAAAAAGACAATAAAATTGACTTAAATCATTTTCTATTTGGTAATATTCTCGGAGTAACAACAGAGGATGTTAGGGATACTTTTATCATTGCCATGATTATCCTAACTGTAGTCACCTTAATCTATAAAGAACTCCTGTTTTATACCTTTGATCCCCTGGGTGCTGAAGCCACAGGTTTACCCGTTAACCTGCTGAATTTAGGATTAATGGGATTAATTGCCTTAACCATTGTTGCCAGTTTAAAAGCCGTCGGTGTCATCCTGGTATTATCCCTATTAATTACCCCCGCAGCCACAGCCTATTTATTAGTAGAACGTCTGCATTTAGTTATGATATTAGGAGTAATAATTGGGGTAATTTCCAGTATTAGCGGAATGTACCTCAGTTACTTTTATAACCTCCCTTCTGGCCCAGCCATTGTATTAGTAACATTTGGATTATTTGTCTTGGCGTTTTTATTCAGTCCCACCCAAGGATTATTAAAAATAGAGCCAGGGAATAGGCAATAGGCAATAGGCAATAGGCAATAGGCAATAGGCAATAGGCAATAAGCAATAGGCAATAGGCAATAGGCAATAGGCAATAAGCAATAGGCAATAGGCAATAGGCAATACTTCGACTTCGCTCAGTAACAAGGGAATAGGGAATAGTAAGTTATCCCCCACCCACAATAGTCACTATTTCTAAGATATCCCCGGGTTGGATTTCGGTAGTTTCCCAGAATTGGTGATGGAGAATTTCACCATTATATTCTATGGCAATTAAACGGGGATTTAAACCTTGTTGTTGTAAAAACTGGGGAAGTTTTAGCCCCGAAGAACAGGTTTTTAATTCCCCATTAACTTTAACCGTAATTGTTTCTTTCATGCTTAATTTTCGGTTAGTTAGGTAAAACTTTGTGGGATCGGAGGTTTCTAACCCGATGCAATTGGGATAGAAAATATTGGGTGACTAAAGTCGGTTGTTCGGCATTCATAATCGAACGCACAACGGCAACCCGTTCGCACCCTGTCGCCATCACATCATCAAAATTATTCATATCAATTCCACCAATGGCGAACCAAGGAAGTGTGGAATTTTTAACCGCATGACGAACATATTCTAAACCCGCAGCTGCCTTCCCTGCCTTGGTAGGAGTCTCATAAACCGGGCCGACGCCGATATAATCTGCACCCTCTTGAATGGCTCGTTTCATATCTTCAGGACTATGGGTAGAACGACCAATTAATCGTTGAGGGCCAAGGACTTGTCGGGCTAATTGAATCGGGATATCCTCTTGGCCTAAATGGACTCCATCGGCGTCAACGGCGACGGCAAGATCAACTCGATCATTCACTAAGAATAAAGCATCATAGCGATGACAGAGTTGACATAATTTCTGGGCAGTTTTTAATCGAATTTCATCATTAGAAGTTTTATCCCGATATTGAACTAAAGTTAATCCCCCTTGTAGGGCTGCTTCGACAATGGCGAATAATTTTTCCCCGGGGGACGTGACTAAATAGAGATAGGAATTTTGTAAAACCTTATGACGTTCATGGGCGAGTAAACGGCTTTCTAGGGTATAAACTTGATAGCGCATTTGTTTAAAGGTGCGCCCCATTTCGGGATCATATAATTTCCCGTATTCCTCAAGAACCCTTAAGGCTTCTTGTACCCGACAGAAATTGGCTTGTAACAGTTGTTCAATGCCTGACCGCTGTTCCTCTTGGGGATGGGTTAATTCTGTGCCAGGATCATCAACGGTGTTGCGATAGGAACGTAAGGTCATGGTATGCCAACGGGCGATTTCTTGGCGCAGATGTTTACATTCTTCCGCGAGTTCCCCGCTATTTAACCCAAACCGACACCACTCCTCGATGATTCTCAGGCCCTCCCGGGTGCGGTCTAGGTTAGCATCTAAAATCCGATAGAGAATCGGCTGTGCTAGGGGAGTATATTGTTGATCCATTCAATGTTCCTCTGTTGGTAATTTTGTGAGATTCGGGGTATAATTTCCCCAGTTTGATTTTAATGCTGGGTGCGTGTGAACAAAGTTCAAAATTCTTAACAGCCAAAATGTTAAGTTTAAGGTAAAATTGAGGCTGATTTGACGCAAATGACATTTTAAACTAATTTTAGTCCGTCAGACTCCTGTGAATTTCTCCCCCCGGTTGTAGTGCTTGGGCACATCCGCAATTTATGATAAAGATGCGCTTAAGCGCAACAACGGGTTAATCGATATCAGTTTTATCTCCCCCTCCCAACAATGACAAGGTTATCTGATATTTCTCAACTTCGTTCATCTTTTCCCCGAACTGCGATCGCATTGACTTCCCCATTTTCATTAATGGTACTGCGATCTTTTTCGCCATTTTTATTAATCAGTTTGGGATTAGGACTATTTAACCCCCTCTGCGGGTTAGCGATTCCCCCGAGAAATCAACAAACGGCTCCAGCGACTACTAATCGTTCTATTCCGGTGATTTATGTAAGTTCTACCCTGGGAAATGATGGGGGACAAGGGACGCAACAATCCCCGTTCAAAACAATTACAAAAGCCGTAAGTATGGCTCCCTCAAATACGGCAATTATTTTGGCGCCGGGAACCTATAGCAGCCAAACGGGGGAACAATTCCCGATTATTTTACATAATAATGTCACCCTTCAGGGGAATCCCAATACCAAGGGAAAAGATATCATCATCACTGGGGGCGGCTGGTACACCAGCAAAACTTCGGCTCAACAAAATATTACGATGTTGGGGGCAAATAGCTCCAGAATTAGTGGCGTAACAATTACTAATCCCAATCAGCGAGGTTATGGACTTTGGATCGAATCGAGTTCTTTAATTGTCTCTCAAAATACGTTTACGGGCAATAGCCATGATGGGATTTCTATTGTCGGAATTAGTGCGCCAATTATTCAAGACAATTCTTTTATTCAAAATGGGGCAAATGGGATCACGATTTATGGAAATTCTCGCCCAGAAATCAGAAATAATGAGTTTCAAAATACCGGATTTGGGATTAATATTGCTCAAAATGCAGCCCCTTTTGTGATTGGAAATCGGGTTTTTGATAATAAAGATGGGATTGTGATTCAAGCCAATGCCCGACCGATTTTAAGAAATAATCAAATTGAAAGAAATCAACGGGATGGAATTGTAGCGATCGCTGAATCCTTACCAGACTTAGGAAATACCCAAGAACCCGGGGGGAACGTAATTCGCAATAATGGCCGTTATGACCTCAATAACGGTACAAAGGGTCAACAAATCCTGGCCTATGGGAATCAACTGGCGGCCAACAAAATTATTGGGCCAATCCAACTGTCCCCCTACCAAACAGCGATGGCGGGGACATCTCCCCTAGCCCGTCAACTCTCGAACCCCACCACCGCCCCAGGGTCTCGGACGGGGGTGGCCAATGATCCCACCACCATGACCCCAATTAATACGGCTTCTTCCCTTCCGGTCTATCTTCCAGAATCCAATACGGCTAACCCTAACGGAATTCCGGTTCCCGCCGCCCCAACTCGCCCCACCACTCCAGCAGCGGGGATTCCGATTCCAGTTCCGCCCCCGGAGTCTTCCCGTTTACCCCGCCTGCCAAATAGTCGTCCTCCCCAACCTGCCCCCAGACCCCAGACCGGAGGTGATAGGGTGCTGGGATTATTAGTGCCAGTGGTTTCTGATTTGATTTTGGGTCGTCCGGCTCCTGTTCCGGTTCCCCCCCGTACCCGACCCCGCCAAACCCCCCAAGCGATTACTCAACCGCCCCAATCTCAACCGACTTCTGTCGCGGCTATCGGGATTTTAGCGGTTCCCGGGCCGGATATTCCGATTGGGTCGGGGGGGGGTTTACTCCCAAATGAGGTGGCGAGTGGAAACCTGGGGGATATCCCTCTAAGTCCGACGGCCTTGGGATTACGGTATCGGGTGGTGGTGGAAAGTAACAGTGATGCAGACCTTCGCCGTGTGCGGTCGGTTGTCCCTGAAGCCTTTACAACGGTGGTACAGGGTCGCTCTGTGGTGCAAGCGGGGGCGTTTCGAGATCAATATCGGGCAAATTCACTCTTGCAACAGTTAACCCGCAGTGGGTTGCGAGCCAGAATTGAGATGATGAATTAGTGTTTTTGGCGACAACCTATAGCTGTTCAAAATGGGAGGGGAAATTTTGGCTCTGAAAGCTCTGTCTGTTATGGGTTTGAGGTGTCTTAAGGCAGAAAAGAGGTTGTCGGAGTTTCTGAATACCTTATGGGAAAAGGGTTTTGGCGTTTTTTTATTTTTGCCCGTTGACAAGTCGATGGCTGAAATGATACATTTAGATCAGGTTGTCAGAATCGTACCTCGAAAACCAAATATATCAAGGGTTTCAGAAGCCTGCGGTTGAAATAACCTATAATCCCTATCAGGGATTGAAACATGAGTCTGCTTCCTATGTTTTTGAGCAGTTTCCGTTGAAATAACCTATAATCCCTATCAGGGATTGAAACTTCAACTTGCTGCTGACTCAACTGCACCCCTTGTTTCGTTGAAATAACCTATAATCCCTATCAGGGATTGAAACCCAATGGGGAGAATACAAGATTCCCTAGCCTGTCCTTGGTTGAAATAACCTATAATCCCTATCAGGGATTGAAACAATTAATAAAGGTTCGGGTTTGGCATGATAAAAACGTTGAAATAACCTATAATCCCTATCAGGGATTGAAACAGCCTAATCTCAAAGCCGTTTGGGAGCATTATAAAGTTGAAATAACCTATAATCCCTATCAGGGATTGAAACTAATAATAAGGAAAATTAAAAGGAAATTATCATGGGTGTTGAAATAACCTATAATCCCTATCAGGGATTGAAACGATATTAGTAGTGCGGGGACGGCAGATCAAGCCGTAAGTTGAAATAACCTATAATCCCTATCAGGGATTGAAACTTCTTCTTTGATTTCGGGAATGGGAATTATGACAGTTGAAATAACCTATAATCCCTATCAGGGATTGAAACTTTTGTTTTTGTTTCCAACTAGCAACAAGATTACTGTTGAAATAACCTATAATCCCTATCAGGGATTGAAACCAACGCGCACACGTTCTACTTGAGTCTCAAGATCGGGTGTTGAAATAACCTATAATCCCTATCAGGGATTGAAACTAGCTGTTTGACAATTTCACTGGAGCCAGACTTTGTTGAAATAACCTATAATCCCTATCAGGGATTGAAACTGAGTCGGGGGGTCTACATTTTGAAAAGGGGTTTGGTTGAAATAACCTATAATCCCTATCAGGGATTGAAACATTGAAAATATCATGATAGTTGATGATTTCAAAAGTTGAAATAACCTATAATCCCTATCAGGGATTGAAACTTCAACGGCAACGCAGCTAGAGACTTAGGGAAAGCGGCTAAGTTGAAATAACCTATAATCCCTATCAGGGATTGAAACAAATTAGCGGCTTCAACATTTATACTAATACTTTCGTTGAAATAACCTATAATCCCTATCAGGGATTGAAACTCGGAATCCGCCTGATGAGACTTAGCCCAAAAGTCGAAAGTTGAAATCACCTATAATCCCTATCAGGGATTGAAACGAGATAAGGCATTATTAAATCGCGGCGCCCCTCCATGGGTTGAAATCACCTATAATCCCTTTCAGGGATTGAAACGAATCTAGTAATTCGTAATTCGTAATTCGTAATTCAACTAATTCACCCTTTTACCCCTGACCCGGCATCTGTCGGTACAATATAGCGTTGTAATATTAAGAATAATAGTAAAACAGGGGCAATAGAAATCACAGAGCCCGCCGCAATTAATCGCCAGTCGAGGGAGAATGTTCCGGCTAGGGTTGCTACTCCTAAAGGCATGGTATAGAAGTCCGGCTGGTCTAAAACTAATAGCGGCCAGAGAAAGTCACTCCACGACCCAATAAACACAAATATTGCTAGGGTAATTAACGCGGGTTTAGCCGCAGGTATCATCACATTCCACCAGATTCCTAATTCTGAACAGCCATCAATTCTGGCGGCTTCTTCTAATTCTTTCGGGACACTTTGAAAGGCTTGTCTTAACAGAAATATGCCAAATGCGGAGGCAATACTGGGAAAAATAATTCCCAAATAACTATTTCTTAATTCTAATTGTACAGTTAACACATATAACGGAATCATCACAATTTGAAAAGGAATCATGATGGTGGCAATAATGGCTGTAAAAATGCCATCTCTACCTTTAAAGTTTAATCGCGCTAGGGGATAGGCGGCTAAGGAACAAAACAATAAATTTAAACTGACTGTTAATAGGGCGACAAAAGAACTATTAAATAAATAACGTCCAAAAGGATTGGTTTGCCAGACTTTAATAAAATTCTGAAATGTCGGTTGACGGGGAATAAATTGGGGTGGAAATTGAAAGATATTTTCACTGGGAGATTTAAAGGCGGTACTCACTAACCAAATCAGAGGAAATAGCATTAATACAGCAATTATTCCGAGAATAATATAAATAATTACTGTTTTTATGGTTTTATTGTTCAATTTAATTAAGCGGGTAAACAATAGGAAACATTAATAAATTGAGAGTCTGTACAAACCGCGTTTAAAGGTTTATCCCAAGCATCAATTGGTAATTGAGGAAGATAAGCAAAATCAAAAATAATTCCCACTGTTGGAATTAAATTCCATTCGGGTAAACTCAACATTCGGTCATAAAATCCACCTCCATATCCTAACCGATATCCTTGGGCATCACAAGCAACGGATGGAACTAAGATTAAGTCAACTTCACTGGACTGTAGTTGCATCAAGTTTGCATCGGGTTCAATAATACCATAACTATTGATATTATAGGTTTCCCCAGGTTGCCAATAATGCCAGGTTAAAGATTGTTCAACACAACGGGGAAATCCCCATTTTTTATCGGTGTTACTTAATAATAAACTTAAATCGGGTTCTTGGCGAAAACTGAAATAGGATAAAATCGTTTTTGCTTGTTGAAAAAGTGGGTTATGTTGTAGGTTTTGACAAAGAAGATCGCTTTTTGATTTCCAATCTATGTGGGATAAAGAACGACGCTGTTTAATGAGTAAACGTCTTAATTCTATTTTGGTTGAATTTGGCATTATTTTTTTATTTAATAAATCTAAATTTTACTATATTTTCCAGTATTAACAGGAATACACGCAAAACAACCATATCTAGTAGGGGCGAACGGCCGTTCGCCCCTACAGATGGTGTATAATTGGGTATTCTGCGTAAGTCCTGATTAATTTATCACCTAAGTTTATCGTTATCTCTGCTCTCTCCCAAGAATTTTTGAGCTAAAGCAGAGACAAAAAATCTAGCCGTTAGATTAAGTCGTAAACCGACTAATATTAAGGTTAGAAGGGTCAACTCCGATTAAGGTTGCTAATACTTCTCCATTACTTTCTAACTGAACTAAAGTGGCGTTATTCGTGGGTACAAATATTAATTGTTCAAAGTTTAATCCCCCTAACAAATTGATCTTATCTTCTTGAATATTAAAATCAAGAATTGTATCGTTTCCGGCGTTGATGGCGATCGCAAATTGATCATTTCCACTGCCGCCAATTAAGGTATCTTCTCCTAAATCTCCACTAATAAAATCATTCCCAACTCCGCCTTTAATTAAATCATTTTCTTGACCCCCATACAAAGTATCATTCCCTTCACATCCTTCTAAAATATCGGCTCCTAAATTACCAAATAACAAGTCATCATCCTGATTACCGCACAGTAAGTCATCATTTTTACCCCCATAAATTGTATCATTTCCTTCATTTCCTTGAAGTTGATCATCACCCGTATTTCCAAATAAAATATCGTTGCCTAATCCTCCACTTAAAGAGTCATTATCATCTTCACCAAATAATGTATCATCTCCCTCATCTCCAAAGATTAAATCATTACCAGTATTGCCAAATAAAATATCATTTTCAGTTCCACCACTTAAATAATCATCACCGTTACCGCCAAAAATCCGATCTTCTCCTTCCATTCCAAAGATAAAGTCTGATTCTTTGTTTCCATAAAGTAAGTCTGAACTAGTACCGCCATTGATAAAATCTGTGCCTTGACCGCCAAAAATCGTATCATTACCGATATCTCCTGCTAAATTATCATTCTCTTTCATCCCCAATAAAATATCATCTCCATCCCCACCATTAATAGCTTCACTAATATCAGTTCCCATCAAACTATCATTATTTTCAGTACCATTTAAGGTGTTCTGAATGATATTTTGTTGACGACTTGTTTCTATGTCTAAAGCAGCAAAAGGTTGACAGGAACAGTCATCTTGATTGGGTTCAGGTGTTGGACTTGGGGTTAATACTGGAGTTGGACTCGGTGTCGGACTCGGTGTTGAACCGGGTGTCGGTGCGGGTGTCGGTGCGGGAGTTGGTGCGGGAGTTGGTGTTGGAGTTGGTGCGGGAGTTGGTGCGGGTGTTGGTGCGGGTGTTGGTGCGGGTGTTGGTGCGGGTGTTGGTGCAGGAGTTGGTTCGGGTGTTGGTTCGGGAGTCGGTGCGGGAGTCGGTGCGGGAGTTGGTGCGGGAGTTGGTGTGGGAGTTGGTGCGGGAGTCGGAATTGGGGTAACTGAAAACTCATAAGCACCACTATCAATAATTGAGGTTCCATTTTGATCCCCATCAACAACACGAGGTTGATTATTTTGATCGGTTGTTAATGAATTATTGACCCCTGTATCAATCACAGGACTACCGATTAATAAAGGATAAAAATAAGTTCCATTGACATTTTCAAGGGTTCCCAATTGAGGATCAATTTTCTGAATATTGGTAGTAGCATTATAATCATTTCCGGTTTGATTGGGATTTCCTGGCCATTGAATATTCCCACCCAAATCCGTGAAACTTCGGTTAGTCTGCTGCTGAATATTCCAAGAGTTTCCCCCATTATTGGCGGTATTATTATTAAAAATTGTGTTTTGAACTGTAACTTCCGCCCCTGATGATGCAGAAATTGCACCTCCGACCCATCCCGCGTAATTATCAGCAATGGTTGTATTAATAATATTAGTCGGGCCATAAACAGCCATCGCCCCGCCATTCCCTTGAGTTGTGGTGGCTTCGGCTCGATTTCCTGAGAAGGTACTATTAGTAATGGTTGTGGGAGCATCCATCATCCAAATACCACCACCTTGACTCGCTGCGGTATTATTAATAAAAGCAGTATTGCTAATATTAAATCCCCGATTTAATCCATTACTGATTTGAACAACAGCACCCCCATTCCCATTATTTCCTCCATTCGGGAGTGGTAAAATTTGATTGTCTTTAAAAACATTAGATTCAAAAATAACGTTATCTTGGGTTCCAGTAAATAAATAAGCTGCCCCTCCTTCTCCTCGACCGATATTTCCTTCAAAGTTACTATTAACAATACTAATGGTTCCTGATGGTTCATTAGTGGTACTGGCGCGATCGGTATAAATAGCCCCACCAAATCCCCGTAAAAAAGGGTTGGGTTTTCCATTATCATAGAAAGCCGCCGTGGTTTTATTGTTTAAAAAACTAGAGTTTTCAATGGTTAGTTTGCCATTTAAACTGTTAATTGCTGCGCCATTAATGCCTTCATTATCAATAAATTGACTATTGGTAACGGTAATATTCTTTGGCCCCCAAAAAGCGATGGCTCCGGCTCCCCGTTCGTCATTAGCTGCGATCGCTTTATTGCGATTAAATTGACTATTATTAACGGTTAAATTCCCTTCAAAAGCACTAAAAATAGCTCCGCCACCACCATCAGCGACATTATCATTAAATTTAATATTATCAATCGCTAAAATTCCTTGATGGGTGGTCGCAACTCCCGCGCCTCGTTCGGGGGTATAGCCATTATTCAGGGTCAGATTTTTGAGGTTTAAAGTGGTGGGGGTAACGGAGGTTGAATTGAGATAAAAAATTCTAAATTGATTATTTCCACTGATGATCAGGTTAGAATTATCCATTCCATCCAGGGTTAAATTTTTACCCACAGGAATGTCTAATTGTCCGGTGGTCAGGGTGATGGTATTTCCGCCGATTAGAGCGGGACTAAATTTAATCGTATCACCGGAATTGGCTTGCGCGATCGCTTCTCTTAATGATCCTAACCCAGAATCTTGATTATTCAGTACCAGTAGTTCAGCCATGTTTATATCCCTCTGTTCAACAGAAATTAATCTTTTAAGTTCTGTTCACTTCTTCTATCTGCTTTGAAAGCATCAGGGAATATGAGTTATTTCTCATTCAAACTTTATTATTTATTACTTAAGTATAGACTCTCTTTTTGATGATTCATTTGTAACAAAGTCTAAAATAGATTGCGCTGTGGTTTCGGGTTGTTCTAAATGGGGAACATGACCGGAGTTTTTCACCCAAATTAGTTGGGAATGGGGAATAGCGTTTTTAAATTTAGACGCATCTTTGGTTCCTAATATTTTATCATGATCGCCCCATAAAATCAAGGTCGGTTGTTGAATTTTTTGCAATTGATTACCAAACTTTCCATAGCCTCCGGTTTTACTAAAGCGAATTAATGCTTGATTCCAACCCATCGCTTCTAAATGCAAGGCGGCACAAATTTGAGCATCAACAGACGCAAAAGTTTTATCAAAATAAGCACTTTCACTAATCGCTTGACGGACTTTAGGATTCCTTAAAAATTCCGTAGCTAAATAATCAAAAGGCGGTAATAAAAACTTACCCATAACTGGCCCTGGTTTCATGCCCGCACTGTCTAATAATACCAAAGATTTCACCGCTTCAGGATACAATAGGGTAAAATCCAGGGCAACTGCACCCCCCATGGAAGCCCCAACCAAAATCACAGGTTGATTAATTAAAGTTTGCCAGAATGAATATAAATGAGTCGCTATTTCCGAGCGATTTAACTTAAATTCTGTTTCCCGTTCTGTAAATCCAAACCCTAAAATATCCACGGCAAAAGTTTCATTTTCTGAAGCTAATAATGGTAATAATCGCCGATATTCAAAAACAGAACTATCAAATCCATGAATTAATAAAATTGGGGTTCTCCCCTGCCCTTGACGAATATAAGTAGTTTGAATCGGTTGCTTTCGTAAGGGGGTAGAAATAGGTTCACATTTGAGATTTTTAGCCAAGGCGATCGAAGTGGCTTCGGTTAATTTGTGTACAGATTCGGGGAGAAAACTCGGAAACATATTTTCAGTCATCAGTCATCAGTCATCAGTTTATCGCAAGATTACCCATTCGTAATTCGTAATTCCCCATTGTGAGTTTGTCGAGTTCACAAAATATGGGTTGTGGTGTTGAATTTAGGCGATCGCAGAGACTTCATTCACAACGGCAATTTTTCCGCGCAACAGTGACCGTAACACCCGGTCAATACACATCCGTTCTTCTTCGGGTAAGGAGTCGTCCAAAATCGCGGCCATTAATCCGTAGCGGTCGGCTTGGGTTAAACAGTGGTTATCAGCGATGGAAGCAACCATTTCAGTAATCGCACCGGGCAGAAGATTAACGTAGGGCATCATGGCTAGACCTTGAACTCGACACTTTTATCATCTCGTATTCCCCCGGTTTGGGGGGTGATTGATTTAGGTCTGGTTAAGTGATGTTTCCGTAGAAATTATGTGACCAATATCACCACAAGCGATTAAGCACCTAATACAATGATTACTCAAGCACCGAATGAACACAACAATGGAATGTTTAAAAAATGCTGTTATAATCCATTCAATACCCGAACTTAAGCCAACACCCATTTGAGCAATCAACTGATGGTAACACTCACAACTCAACTCACCCTAGACGAATTTCTTAGCCTTCCTGAAACCGACTTAAACTATGAATTGATTAATGGAGAAGCAATTTCTAAAATGGCTCCTAAACGTTTTCACTCCCGACTCACAGGAAATCTATATACCCTGTTAACCCAATGGTGTCAAAACCGAGGAGAAGTGGGGATAGAATGGGCTGTTATTCTGAAAAAAAATAATCGAGATTGGGTTCCCATCCCTGACTTACTTTATATTTCCTATAGTCGTCTTCCCTTAGAACGATTTATTGATGAAGCTTGCCCCATTCCCCCGGAATTAGTGATAGAAATTATCTCGCCGGATCAAACCTTTGGCCAAATGAGTGAAAAAGCGATTGATTATCTCAATGCGGGGGTATTGAGGGTTTGGGTTGTTGACCCTAAAGCTAAAACTATTACTATTTTTTATCCCGATGCACCCCCTCAAACAAAACGAGATGAGGCAATTTTAACTGATAACCTATTAGAAGGATTGCAACTCACACCTCTGCAAGTTTTTCAACAAGCTGGGATTGTTTGAAATTATTAATTTAGTTTGGAGGTTGATTATTCACCCATTTGAACCATTGTAAAAGCGATCGCCATCCCTTTAATTTTCCCAAACCGGGCGCAGAAATAGAAGCCAAACTTTCCAGGGAAATTAACGCCGCATATTGCAACCCCAAAAAGCTATCAACGGCCGCATAGGGGCCACCCAGGGTAATTGCACCCGTGGCATACATCCGACCCCCTAAAGCATCATTTATTACCGTAGAACTCCGCATTTCCACCAGTTCAAAATCATTCGCCACACTCAACCGTCCCAAGGCATTCAAGGGCAAATTGTAATGAACTACCAAATCTTTTAATAAAGGATTGGTATTGACTTTTGCCTCTAACCCAGTCGCATCAATAATAAAATCCGCTTCTAACTGAAGATGGGCATTTAACCCATGTTCTCGAATGGTAGTTAAGGTGCGACCTGTAGGGCTGGGTTCCACCTGTTCAACGGTTCCAAAAGTAATCCGATACCACCCTTGGCGCAGTCCTTGATTAATGATATTTCGCCAGTCTTTTCGATTAGCTGTGGTAGTTCCTCCCCACTGTTCCAGGAGTTGTAATCGTTCTTGAGGATTAGCAGTTTCTAATTGTCGGCGTAAATCACCGCCCCAACAGGCTTTAGGCCAGTTAAAGGGTTGAAATTCAAAATGATTTTCAATGGTTCTTTTTGCTTGTTGAAATTGATTTCCTTGGGCTTTGGGCGATCGCATTAAATGTAAAATTTGGATCTGAGAATTTTTCGCCCTCGCTTCATAAAGACGCTGTAAAATTCGAGAAGCCACAATTCCCCGACCCCTGATAATTACTGTTCCCCCCGATTGTTCTAAATGATCATAAATATGTTGATGATCTTCATAGGCATTGACAACGGATTTAAAATCTTGGGTTTGTTCTCGATAAGTCTGTAAATCGGGGAGAAATTGAATCGCCGGATAACCCGTCGCTAAATGAACATATCGGGCAATGATAAACCCATAATCTCGACGATTTTCTGTGGAACGGGAATAGGCAATTGCATAACGTCCATCGGTGGTTTTTCTAATATTTTTTACCCGGCCATAGCGATAGATATTTGACCAGGCAATGCGATTAGTTTCTCGATCAATCGCATCAAAAACATAACCGGAACGGGGGGTATAGGTTTGGGCAAACGTCGGTTCAGAAAACACTTGCCAGAGTAAATTTAAAGCGGTGGAAAATTTGCCTTTGCACCATTCTGCATAGGATTCTCGTAAAGCATAACTCGGCCATCCCCAAAGATTATCAGGACAGGAATCCGAGTTAGAACGTAACCGTTCATGGGGAGGAATTTGGGAATTTAAACACAATCTCTGATAACGATTATAGGGTTTATCTTCCATTCCCAAGGCGATAATTTGATGGGATTTAACACCCGAAATTCTCAGGGAATCAACCCAAATAAAACTCCCTAATCCTGCCCCAATTGTTAGATAATCGATTGGCTCAATGGGTAATCCTGTGGCTTGTAATTGGGTTAAAGAAACTTGAGCGAGATCGAGAAAGGATGGGGGTGGGAAACTCTCTTGATTTGATGAGGATATTGTCGAAGTAGAAATATTAGGAACAGGTAAATTTGTTTGAGAATTAAAGGAAATTTGTGATAATTTTTGATTGGGAATGGTAAAAGTATTAGTAATAAAAGAAATTGTAATATTATATTGACCAATTTGTAAAGTATCTCCCTCCTGAATGCAACAACGAGTTTGCACAATTCCATTCACTAAAATTCCATTGCGACTTCCGGTATCGGTGACCACCAAGTTTCCTTGTTCCCGGGTAATTAACCCATGAAAACGGGAGACTCTTTCTCCTGTTAAAACAATCCGAGAAACCTTTTCTCCATTCACCGTAGAAGGCATTCGTTCAAAAACCCTTCCTAATGCAATGGGTAGGGTTAGAACCGGGGTTCGCCATTCTCCTGTTTCTAAATTTTGCCAACTTAGTCGAATTTGCATCCGTTTTTTAGTCTTGATTTTTGAGGTTTATCTATTGGGTGGATAAAACCACACTAACTGCTGCTGCTAAGGACGTCCCACACCAAGGACAACCTACATTTAATTGTTCATAAGAGGAAACATGATCGCATTGAGGACACTGTAAACCATATTGTACAGGATTGAGATAAACAGGAGCTTTTGATGTTAGTTCATCGGGGGAAAATAATAGCGTTGGTGCAATTGAAAAATGTTCAAAATCAATAGAAATTACTTCTATTTGCTGCTGTCCTAATTGTATATTATTCCCGGAATTTAAAATAACCTCACCCGTTATTAACTTTTGATTATTGATCATCGGTGGGTTAGTTTCTCGTAAATTTTTCAGATAGAAGTTATGATTAGCTGGATGAAAAAAAATTTCAATATGTAATCCCGATACCGTTGGATGGGATAATACAATATCGCAGCGTGTGGGATCTCGTCCAACCCGATAGGTTTTTTGATCATTCAGGGTTTGGGTGCGGGACTGACCTGCTTCTGTCCACTTTAGCGTCAGTTCATTCATGAGTATTAATATTCAAACACTGAAGGTTTTTATTTCAGTTGACCAAATGCTATTTTAGGTTATCCTTAACTTTCAATTCTATCCTAATTTTCCGATAAAATTGCCTTTGTGGAGCAAAAATGATCACTTTTAGATCTTAATGGTTTAGGATGAAAGATGCGATCGCCGTTCACACTCTATCAAAATAGGGTTGTGAAGATATGATTTTAAGGCTGTTTCCAGGGTAGACCAACTTAAAGCTGCACATTTCATCCGTATAGGAAACTGAACAATAGTTGTAAAAACATTGAGTTTTTCAAAAGGTTGATTAAATTGATAATTTCCTTGAATTAAATTCAAAAAATCTTGAATAATTAACAAAGATTCTGTTATTGTTTTTCCCCTTAATACTTCTGCCATTAAATCAGCAGATGCCATGGAAACGGCACAACCTCGCCCTTCAAATTTAATATCTTTAATAAGATCACCTGTAGAGTCTAATTCAATCGTTAATTGCACAATATCTCCGCAGTAAGGGTTATTTTGTTCCTGGGATAAATGAATCGGGTTTGTTTTCCCTCGATGGCGAGGTTTTTGGGCGTGTTCTAAAATAACTTGCTGAGAAATATGGCGTTGGGAAGGAGGAAAATTCATAGTCTAATCTGTAATAACTGTTCATAGTCCTGGGGGGTATCAATATCCAGAATCCCTAACGGAAAAGGCACAATACATCGATGATTAGGATAACTTTTAATTAAAGATTTTGCGCCTTGGGTTGTATCCAAATTAATTAATTCTCCAAATAAATTTTGAGAAAATAAAGCCGGAACTCCCAATATATTATTATACTCAGATACAACCATAGAATTTTGAGTCTGTTCATAGGTTTCTACCAGTTTATCAATAATTTCAGCAGAAATAAAGGGTTGATCACAAAGGGTAATTACCACCCCTAGACTATCGGGTTGAATTGCTTTTAATTGTTCAATTCCTGTTTGAATAGAACGACCCATCCCCTGTTTCCAATTAAGATTTTTAACAATAATGATGGGAAAGGAATTAATTTCTAATTCTATCTGTTCAGCTTGCGATCCTAAAACCACAATAATCGGATGACACTGGGAATTTAACGCCTGTTCAACGGTATGGGTTAAAAGCGTTTTTCCTCTAAATAATAATAGCTGTTTGGGTTGACCTAAGCGAGTTGACCCCCCGGCGGCTAAAATAATTAAACCCATTTTTGATCCCGTCATATAGCGCTACCAATTAAGGTTAAGACAATAATAAACCTTGTAACCTAGTTATATAGCGCTATATAGCAATCCGTGCCGAGGTTGTAACGTTTTATCGTAGGGGTTGGGTCTCCCAACCCAGGCGCAAAGAGGGTTGGGAGACCCAACCCCTACGGGTTTTTATCACAAATCCTACACGGATTGCTATAGTTGATGAATTGACCCGACCCGATATTTTAATGATCCACCTAAACGATGGGATAATACGGCGCGAATTTCTGCTAGAATAGAAAGGGCAATTTCTGATGGGGTTTCTGCCCCAATATCTAATCCAATGGGACTATAGAAATGATCAAGCAGTGCAGAATTTAAGTCTAATTCCGTTTGAAGTTCCTGTAGAATTTGTTCGGTGCGTTGTCGGGAACCCAATAATCCAATATAGAGTAAAGACGAGGGGAGAAGAAATTTTAATAAAGTGCGATCGCATAGATAATTATGAGTCATGATCACCGCCACTGTATAATCATCAAAATCAGCTAAAATTCGACTTAAATTATACTCAATTTCTTCAGGATGAGCAATAATAATTTGATCGGCTAAGGGAAAACGGCCGGAGGTGGCTGCATCAAGTCGATGATCAATAAGGGTCACCATCCAACCCAGTTCTTTTGCTAAATTCACTAAGGGAATGGCATCTTCACCCCCTCCAAATACGATTAAAGAAATAGCCGGCTTAATAATATCAATGAAAACTGGAACTTCAGTCTGATTCCAGAGATAGGTTTTCACCTGAGATTGTTGATAATTGAGAGCAGTTTTAGTATCTTGAATGATGGCTTCAGATAATTGAAAATCTTCAATAGAGTTAATCATCACTCCGGTTTCATTAACCAATACCTTAAAATCTATTAGAGAATTTTCTTGGATTTGAAATAGAGTGGCGATCGCTCCTAATTTTCGAGCATTTAAACACCCATCAATAAACTGAATTTGTTGTCTATATGTATGCTTTTCTAAAGGTTCAATTAAAACCTTGATCACCCCATTACACCCCAATCCTAAACCCAAAATAATATCCTCTGGGGCAGTTGTATCATAAATAATTAATTGCGGTTGACCCGTTTCGATGACTTGTTTTGCCCATTCACAGACATCATTCTCTAAGCAGCCTCCACTAATAGAACCGACTCGTTTTCCATCTGCAAAAATTAACAATTTTGCCCCAATTTGACGATAGGCTGAACCCTGAACTTCCACAACCGTTGCTAAGGCTGTTTTTTGATGATGATTTTCAGCTTCATCAAAAGCTTTAATAATAGCTTTAAGTTCATTCATGACAGGGGTTTTGGGTTGGAGAAGAACCGTTCACATACCTAACAACTGATCGGGAGTCATGGGTAAATCCCGCAGTCGCTTACCTGTGGCATGATAAATCCCATTGGCGATCGCCGCGGCTACCCCCGTAATCCCAATTTCACCACACCCTCTAGCCCCCACGGGGTTAAAATTCCGATCCGGTTCACCCACGAAGGACACCTGAATGCGGGGAATATCTGCATGGACAGGAATGTGATAGGTAGCCAAATCATAAACAATTGGTAATCCCAGATGGGGGTCAAGCTGACATTCCTCCATCAAAGCATCCCCAATGCCCATAATCACAGCCCCTCGAATTTGACTGGCGGCGGCCTTGGCATTGATCACCCGACCAATATCCATCACCGACACCCAGCGTTTTACCTGAACTCGACCCAAGGGTTCATCCACTTCTACCTCACAAAAATGAGCCCCCCAGGATTGAAACGCCCATTCCCGGCTTTCCGTCCCCGGTTGAGATGATCCCGTCGCCTCTAAAAATGGTTGTCCTGATTCCTGTAACGCCTGTAATGCCTCGGTTGTGGTATTGGCATTCACCTGTTTAAGCAGTTCTTCACAGACATTCACAACAGCCGGGGCCAAGGTTGCGGTCATCATTGATCCGCCTGCTAGACCACCATTGGGTAACCGAGAATCCCCAATTTCCACCCGGATGTTCTCAACGGGCAAATTCAGGGTTTCCGCCGCACTAATGGCAATCACCGTATAAGCACCCGTCCCCACATCATTTGCAGAGGTCAGCACCTGGACTGTACTATCGGGGAATAAACGCACCGTTGCCGAGGCCATGAAACGCAGACCCGGAAAGGTCGCCGCCGCCATTCCCCAACCGACAAATTTTCCGTCCCGGGTGAGACTGCGGGGCTGTTGGGGGCGATCTTTCCAGCCAAATTGTTCGGCCCCTACCTGCAAACAGTCGGCAAAATGTTTAGCGGAAAAGGGGAGTTGGCTGCGTTGATGTACGGGGGTAGCATTTTTTAACCGTAATTCTACGGGATCAATTCCTAACGTCCAGGCGAGTTCGTCCATTGCCGATTCTAAGGCAAACATTCCCGGTGTTTCCCCTGGCCCTCGCATATAGGTAGGCATCCCCACATTTAAAATAGCAATTTCTTGTTTAAGGGATAAATTGGGCGTGGCATACATCACCGGAGTCACCGCAATACAATTTTCGGCAAACGTGGGATTGACGGGGGAAGTCTGGGATTTGGCATGATGTTCAATGGCTAGAAGTTGACCGTCCGCAGTTGCCCCGATTTTAAGGTGTTGTTCCGTTGCTGAACGGTTTCCCACAATCATCGTCATCTGTTGACGGGGGAGCACTAATTTCAGGGGGCGTTGGATTTCCCGGGCAACGGCTGTACAGAGAATTCCATGGGGCCAAGGAAAGGCTTTCGCACCAAAAGCCCCACCAATATAGGGAGTCACGACCCGCACCTGTTCAGGGGGAATGCCAAACAGGGTAGCGTAGGTTTGTTGATGCAGCGCCACCCATTGGCTTGGTTCATAAACGGTTAAGTTGTTATCCTGCCAATGGGCGATAATGGCGTGGGGTTCCATCATGGCGTGGAGTTCCATGGCCGTTGTGTAGGTGGCACTGATCTGACATTCGGCGGTTTCTAGGGATTTAGCGGTATCCCCCTGTTCTAAACCCGGTGTTCTGGGGGCGGTGATAAATAAGGCACTTTTGGGATTAATCAAAGGAGTGTCGGTTTCGTATTCCACCTGAACTAACGTAGCCGCATGACGGGCGCGTTCTGGAGTATCGGCCACCACTAACCCAATAATTTGTCCAGGGTAGTGAATTTCCTGATCGGCCAGGGGCAGCCGGGATTCATAGATTTGGGAAGTTGCCCAATCATTGGCGACGGGGGAGAGTGGAGGTATATTCTCAGCCGTGGCAATATGCAGCACCCCTGGACTGGCTTGAGCCTCCTGGAGATGGAGGGTTTTAATCCGACCTTTGGCAACCGTGGCGGTGATTAAAGCCCCATAAACCAGTCCCGAAATTTGATGTTCTGCTGCATAGGTGGCACTTCCAGTAACTTTCGCCCGTCCCTCCTGGCGGTTAACGGATTTTCCCATCACATTGCTCATTCCTGTCCTCCTGTTTGAACCGAGGCCATAAGCGCGCGTTCGATCGCCCGTTTTGCCATTTCTATTTTAAAACCGTTATGTTCTAGGGGTTTAGCCTCTTGTAGAGCTAATTCTGATGCTTGTTTAAATGAATCGACTGTTGCGGGTTTGTTCCGTAAAAACTGTTCTGCGGCTACAGCCCGCCAAGGTTTATGGGCTACACCCCCCAAGGCAATCCGAACCGCCTGAATCTGATGATCCCGGACTTCCATGGCCGTCGCCACGGAGACTAAGGCAAAACTGTAGGAGGTGCGATCGCGCAATTTGAGATAAACACCGGATTTAGCAAAGACTAGGGGAGGTAAAATCACCGATGTAATTAGTTCACCCGGTTGTAAATTGGTATCTTGTTCGGGGGTATTTCCAGGTAAACGGTGAAATTCCGTTATCGGAATTTCTCGTTTTCCTGATAATCCTTGGGCTTCTACAACAGCATCTAAAGCAGCTAACGCCACACAAAAATCCGAGGGATGCACCGCCACACAGTGATCACTCGCCCCGAATATGGCGTGGAGACGGTTAATTCCGGTGCTCGCAGAACAACCACTTCCGGGGTGTCGTTTATTACAGGGAAAAGCCGGATCGGAGAAATAGGGACAGCGTGTGCGTTGTAGGAGATTTCCCCCAACGGTCGCTACGTTACGAATTTGTTGGGATGCACCGGATAAAATGGCACGGGAAAGCAGGGGATAGTCCCGACGAATGATCGGATGATCAGCAACGGCTGTATTACTCGCTAAAGCACCAATGCGTAATCCCCCCTGGGAGAGAGATTCGATCTGCTGCATCTGGAGGCGAGAAATATCAATGAGGTGGGAGGAGGGTTCGAGATATCCTTTTAACCGATCAATTAAATTTGTTCCCCCGGCAATTACCGTTGCTTGGGGGTGATCTTGGATTCCCTGTACCGCATCCTCTAGGGATGTTGCGCGAATATAAGTGAAATTTCTCATATCAGTTATCCGTAACCAAAACTAAAGCATCAGCAGGTGGGGGAGTTTGTCCGATCACCTGTTGCACCGCCGCCACAATGCCATTATAGGCACTACATCGGCAGAGATTACCACTGAGACGTTCTTTGATTTCCTGGTCTGAGAGTTCCTGAAGTGGCGGAGGTTGGGTCAGATACGGTGTCACCGCACTTGCACATCCCTGCTCTACTTCCTGAATTAAGGCTACCGCCGCACAAATCTGTCCGGGGGTACAATAGCCGCACTGAAACCCATCCTGTTCGATAAAAGCGGTTTGTAGGGGGTGTAAGGTATCGTCTTGGGCTAATCCTTCAATGGTGGTAATCTCTTTTCCCTGCTGCATAATTGCCAGAGTCAGACAGGAGTACACCCGTTGTCCGTCAATTAATACGGTACAAGCACCACACTGTCCGCGATCGCATCCCTTTTTCGTCCCCGTCAGTCCCAAATATTCGCGTAGTGCATCGAGGAGGGTAACTCGTGGTTCTAATTGTACCCTGTGGGTTGTGCCATTAATCTCAAGAGTCAGGAGAATTTGCTCCTCCCCTTGTGCTAATACAATTTCAGGCTGATCTTTTAACTGCATTAGGGTTTCACCTATGTTGGGATTAGGGTTGAATTTAACACCTAATTATAATCGGTCATGCAATAAACTGATAACTGATTTTGACCTAGCCAAAAGTATAGGTTTTTCCCCCACCCAAGGGTTAGTTAAAGACTGAACTTAGAGATAGAGCTATTTTCTATTTCTAATTTTATGATTTAACCAGTTTGAACAACCTAAAAGTCCCGTTTGGTGGAGAAAAACATGAACACCTTAGAATATACGTTGCGTTTTACTTCAGATTCTCTGCTGAAAGTTCGCCCCTTGGAAACCGCCTATTTATCTCCTGATGAAATTCTAATGTATAAAGCTGGAGATGAAATTCCGATTAGTGCTTATACTCCCAATTTACAAGGGAAATATATTCGAGTTTATTTAGATGAATTTGATACTCGTTCGATTGAAACTGCACCCAAACAATATTACTGTTTTGGGAATGATGTGGAAATTGTATTAACAGCCACTTCTCGCGGAACAGAAGCCAGTCAACAATATCCCCCGGTACTTCCTCCGAAAGTGGATTTGAAAGTTCCTTATCATTCTCAACTCAATAATAAGGAACATCCTGTCGGTTCTTGTAACGTGACTTCTGTAGCCATGGTTCTCAAATATTATGGCATTGATTCTCGCAGTGCCCAAGATATTAATAATGATGTGCAACTGGAGGATGTGCTATTTCGTAAAACAGAAGAATGGGATGAACAGTATGGATATACTGGTGTAGAAAAAACTCGCCATCTTCCTGAATTTCTTCAGCGCCTTCTGCGAGAATGGGGTCAAGAATACGGCCCAGGAAAACTGCAAAATACTACTTTCAAAAATGTTACCACAGAACTAGAAATTAAACAACATTTAGCCCAAGGAAATCCAGTCATTGTTCATGGTTATTTTACCGATTCCGGTCATATTATTGTGATCAAAGGCTATGACGATCAAGCCGCAGTTTGGATTTGCAATGATCCCAATGGCAAATGGTTGGGATATCGAGGGGGATATGATACGGATGCAAGCGGTGGAGATGTTCGCTACAGCTATCCCGATTTGCGCGCGGTTTGGGATGTAGATGGTGAAAGTTGGTGTCATTTTCCTTTGTCCTAAAGTTAGTATTTTTAGCTCCGATTATTACTTCAAAAAATCATGAGTCAACTAGATAAAATTACTCAAAAACTAATAGAACTTGATGAAGATATCCTGAAAGCACAACTCGCGATTCAGGAACAACAAATTACAAATAGTTTGACCTCCCGTTTGTGGTATTTTTTTGATGGTTTAGAAGTAGAGTTAATGGTAGCACCTAAAGGCGGATTTGATCAGAATACTATTAATTTTGGCGATCGCCTCTTTAAAAAATTGAGTGTCAGAGCCCATCACTTAATGTGTAGTGATTTGTTTGATGATCAGGAATTGAAACAAAAAATTCAAGCCACCTATCAGGAAAATTCCGATAAAGCGGCGGCTTTATTAGCTCCGGCTTTAGCCAGTCATTTAGGATTAGTGTCTTCTATTTCTATGATTCTGGCGGTCTTGATTATTAAAACCCTGGCTTCGGCTACTACTAGCATTTCCTCTGCTACTTATGAAACCATTTTTGAACTTTGGAAGACTAAAATTAGTTATTCCATAGACTCCCCTGATTTATCTATTTCGGAAATCATTTCTTCCGCAGCGATCGCTACCCAATAAACCCAATTTTTTGAGCTATAATTAAGGAGAAAAAATACGCATTACCTCTATAAACTCTAGGGGTAATTCATGAATTACCCCTACAGATAGAATAACTTTCTTTTCCTTGAACACTCTCGTATAAAGAGCAGAAGAACAATGACAGAATCTACTCATGTGTTGCCCTCTAATTTCTACGCCTTATTAATCGGAATTGACTACTATCTTCCCAATTCATTGTATAAAAATCTGCAAGGATGTGTGAAAGACATTAACCTAGTCGCCGACTATCTGCAAAAAGCCCTTAAAATCCCAACCGAGAAAATTTTTAAGCTAACTTCCTCCCATCCTAATGGACTAGAAACCGTCCGATCTCAAGACAGTTTACCCACCTATAAAAACATCATAGAAACCTTTAAAACTATTACAGAAATTGCCCAACCTCAAGACCGAATTTATATTCACTATTCTGGACATGGGGGACGGGCATTAACCATCTATCCAGAACTCAAAGGAGAGGGGCAATATGATGAAGGATTAGTGCCCATGGATGTAGGTGAATTAGAAGGGCATTATTTGCGAGATGTGGAAATAGCAACCCTGCTTAAAAATATGACCGATAAACAACTTACCGTCACGGTTATTTTAGATAGTTGTCATTCAGGAGGAGCAACCCGAGGCGACTGTGATATTCGAGGTTCAGAGTCCCCTGATTTAGCTCAACGTCCCGCCGATAGTGCCGTAGCTTCCCGGGATCAATTAATTCGGAATTGGCAGATATTAACAGAAGGAAATATTGATTCATTGGCATGGTTACCCCCTTCAAAAGATTATGTTTTATTAGCAGCTTGTCGCCCCACAGAATATGCCTATGAATATAATGTTAATGGCAAAGATCGACATGGAGCCTTAACCTATTGGATGATTGATACCCTCAGTAGCACAACATCATCAATCAACTATAAATCCCTTCATGATCGGATTACTGCCAAAATTCAAAGCAAGTTTCCCAGTCAATTACCCATGTTATTCGGTGAAGCAGAACGCTTAGTATTTGGAAGCGATCGCATTTCTACCCAATAGACATCTCCGAAAATCCTCAAATGCCCTCTATCGCTACTTTTTGAGTCTCTAGCACTCCTGTGCCGGTTTCTCCTAAAGTAACGGATTCATAGGCTTTTTCAGTTACATTAATAATAATTAATGAATTTTATTTCTGATATTCAATCATTTTTCAAAAGTATTCTGGGCAATTCTTAGATGATAATACAATCGCTCCTATTCGCCATCTTATTAGTCCACATACTGTCAAGATTACTGCTTCATAATTTTGGCTCTTTAACCGAAATCTTTCTGAAGCAACTCGATAAATTTTTATCAGTCTTATTAAATGTTCGACTACAATCCTTTGTTTGGCTTTTAACCGATTTTCTTCTCGATTTTCAAGGGATATTTCTTGATTCCTCGGTTTCTTATGTGGTGTATTAATTGCTGTTTCCCCTACATAAGCTTTATCCCCCCTGTATTTTTGATGATTCCCCAATTCCTCCCTTCTTTCTCTCCACAATTTCAGATCGCTTGTTGCTCCGGTATAACCCACAGCTACATCCACTATTTCTTTCCCGCTCGGCATGACAATGACTTGATTTTTAAAGGTATGTGTTTTTTTCTTTCCTGAGTAATATTTTTTCTGCTCTTCATTGTCTGTTGGTCTTTGCATGGGCTGTTCATAGCTATCTACTACTAACTCATATTCCAGCAGAATTTTTTCTACCCACTCCCAATCACTCTCGTTTTTTTTTACTTGCTCAAGTAAACTGGCTGGCAGTAATTCTCTCAATATTTTTATCCCGTTATGGAAAATATCATTCGCTGTTGATTCACTCACTTCAAACTGTAACCCTAACATTTGAAATGTGGGCATCTGATGCAGATAAATTAGAGTTAGTAAGATTTGTTCCTCCACAGATAATTTCTGGTGACGACCCCCACCTGCTTTAATCAACCTGATCTTAGCTTTTTCTCGTTCTTGTCGTTTTTCTTGTTCTAATAACTCCGCGGCTTGAATTAGTTCTATCAACTGTTCATATTCCATCCCTAATAGCCTTTTTGTTTGCTGGGGATTCTTGTCCAGATAGCCTCTTAATTTAGTCATCTCTCCTTGGGGTAAAATCAAATTTTACCATCTTGCTATCCCTCCCCATTTTTATTTCGGAGATGTCTAATACACAGTTACTGTCATGGAAGTTGATGAAAAACAAAAGGAAATCACTTTAAATGCCGGACTTGCTCAAGGATTAAGTAGTGGGACAAGATTCGCTATTTATCCTCTGAATACCACAAACTTTTCTGATAAAAAATTACAGCAAGCTATTATTGAAGTCACAGAAGTAGAAGCATCCAGTTCCTTCACTCAAGTGTTAGAAATTGATGTTGGTGGAATTGAAATTAAAGGAAAAATTGAACAAGGTTCTCCGGCGGTTATGGTGTCAGCCCCCGTAGATTTAGTCCGTCGAGTGCGTTTATTTAAGGATAAACAAGTCGGAGACAAAGAAAATGAATTACCCTCAGAATTAGTTGAAAAACAACAACCCGCCTTAGAAGCGGTACGACAAGCTTTAAAAGATAATGGTTGGGTGATTGAATTAGAACCCAATGATGATCAAGAAGCCCATTATCAAGTGGCAGTAGGTAGAAATGGAGAGTATGAAATCTGTAGTGGAATGCCGATTAAAAATCTCAGACCCCCACTCAAAATTGAGCAACCTGACGCACCTCAAACCGTTGTTAATCGTTTAGTTCATTTAGCTAAATATCAAGCGGTTCAAGAACTGGATAATCCCGCTTCAGAGCTGGCAGAATGTCTGGAATTAGAATTATGTGATGCTAATAAAAAACCTTTTTCTAGCTGGAATAATGTTACGTTTAAAAATCGAGATATTGTGCATTTCAGGATTAAAAATAATTCCTTTGAACCCCTGAATATTGCCGTATTTAATTTAGATCCAACTTGGAAAATTTCTCAATATCCAATTAAGAGAACTTCAACCCCGTTTTATTCACTTCAAAGTCAAGAAGAATTATTTCTTGGGCGCATACGTCTGAAAGTTCCAGAAGCAGAAGGTTATGATCAAGTCACAGAAACTATCAAATTATTTGCAACTCGGGGATTAGCAGATTTTCGCTGGTTAGAATTACCCCATTTAGATGAAGAATTCAATAAAAAAGGAAATCTTAATGGAGAACTAGAAAATTTAGTACAAAATGTTCCCAACAGAATTGCTAGTCCTTTAAATAGTTTGCTGAAGATTATCGGTGCCGATATAGATGTTCCACCCACCGTCAACCGCGCCATGGTTTATGAACCTGATCCAAATTCAGAGTGGTTAGTCAAGGAAATACGGGTAACAATTAAACGATTTTAAATAGGTTGTTAGGCTTGCATCTTACCTAATAAATTTTGGGAAAAAATAAAAAAAAATTAGTAAAAGGATGAATTAAAATGTCTAAAAAAATTCCCATGAAAGATTTAGTCGTGATTCTCCCAGGTATTACGGGGAGCGTTTTACAAAAAGACGGTAAAGATCTTTGGGCGGTTTCTGGTCAAGCGATTTGGCAAGCCTTAACCAATTTAGGTACTACTATTGAGCATCTTAAAATTGATCAAGACGATCCTGAAGCTGAAAGTTTAGGAGATGGAATTATCGCGACTCAATTAGTAGAAGATACTCATTTAGTCCCTGGATTAGTTAAGATTGATGGCTACACCAAAACATCCCGTTTAATTACTGAAAATTTTGATGTTATTCAGGGTAATATCTACAATGATCCAGAGGATAAAGCTGCTAATTTTTATCATTTTCCCTATGATTGGCGACGAGATAACCGGGTTTCTGCCCGTTTATTAAAAAAATTAATTGATCAACGACTAAAACGCTGGCGAGAAGCCAGTGGTGCTATGGATGCCAAAGTGATTTTAATGGCTCATAGCATGGGTGGATTAGTCTCTCGTTATTACTTAGAAGTCTTGGAAGGTTGGCGAGATTGTCGGGCTTTATTTACCTTTGGAACTCCCTATCGAGGCTCACTGAATGCTGTTAATTTTTTGGCCAATGGCTACAAAATGCAATTCTTAGATTTCACAGAAGTCTTGCGTTCTTTTACCTCCATTTATCAACTGCTTCCTATTTATCCCATCCTTGAAATTGGAGATGAATATTTAAGAATTGCTGAAGCGGATCATTTACCTAATATTGTTAAAAAACGTGCTCAAGATGCCCTAAATTTCCATCGAGAAATTGAAACAGCCGTTAACAAACATCTCAACGATGAAACCTATCGTAATTCCTTTACCCTTGTTCCAATTGCAGGTATCCAACAACCCACGTTACAATCGGCAGAGTTCAGCAACGGCAAAATCATTGCTAGTGAAAAACTCCCCCAAATCTTACAAAATAGACCTGATTTAGCTGATGGTGATGGCACAGTTCCTCAAATCTCTGCTATTCCAATTGAGCTTTCTAGCAGTTTTAATAATATATTTATTGCTGAGTCTCATGGTTCTTTACAAAACCAAAATCAAATTCTACAAGATTTACAAAATCGACTAGAAATGAGTCAGTTTAACTTGGCAACGGTCAGAGCGAGTCAAAGTGCTATTAGTTTAGCTTTAGAAGATTTATATTTAGCGAATGAACCCATTCATCTGCGTGCAAGAGTGATTAGTTCATCGGGTTTAGAATCTGGAAAACTCAAGGCGAAAATTATATCTGTTTCCGATCAAAAACCTCCTATATACCTTAATTTTCAGGAAAAAGAACAGGAATGGGTTCTCACTTTGGATGACTTACAACCTGGATTATATCGAGTAACTGTAGGAACAGAAAATCACAGTGTAGAAGCACCCCATCCAGTACATAACCTGTTTGAAGTAGTTAGAAACTAGAACCAGAAAGATGATTTGTTCTTTTTCAATAATATCGGAAAAAAAACATGAAAAAAATTTTAATTTTATCTTCTAATCCCAGAAAAGACCTGAACTTAGATCGAGAAATTCGGGACTTAAAAAAAGTAATCAACCGACATGGAAAAGAAGCAGAATTACAAGTTGAAATTGAGTTAGCTGTCCGTCCTGAAGATTTGCAGGAACTATTCCTAGAACATGAACCCCTAATTGTTCATTTCTGCGGACATGGAAGTGGAGAACCCGGTTTAGTGCTGCAAAATGAAGCCGGACGAGAACAGTTAATCAGTACCCATACTTTTTCTCATCTTCTTGGATTATTTAATGATAAAGTTGAATGTGTTTTATTAAATGCTTGTTATTCAGAAGTACAAGCTCAAGCGATTGTTGAGCATATTAACTATGTAATTGGGATGAGTCAAGAAATTCGGGATGATGCGGCGATCGCATTTGCTACCGGATTTTATCAAGCCTTAGCTTATGGTAAATCTATTCATGAATCCTATCAACAGGGTTGTGTAGCAATTTTAATTAAAATTCCCGAAAAAATTACCCCTCAGTCCCGCAGTGTTGAACCCACTCGTCAGTGTGAACTGATTGATATTATTGATGACGAAGTTCCTATACCCGAACACTTAAAACCAGTTCTAAAAAAGAAAGCAGAACTTGTCCATATTCCCAATACAAGATCGTCTTCTAATTTCAGGGTTTCACCGGATTTAATAGAAGCGGTTCAAAGAGAAATTTACCGCAAAAGATATCGAGAACAAGCGAGAGATGTTTGGGATGATTTTGGACAAGCACCCGCTAGAGTTCAACCCTTAAGTCAACAAGAATATCGTTATCGACAAGCATTAGTTCACCGAGTGAAAGAATCTTGGATTAAAGGATTTTTAGAAAAGTCTCTGCATACTAATGCTCTAATTGAATTTAATATCAAAGAACGTCCTGATGCTGTTCAACGTGCTTTTGATGATGTTCCTGTGGAACTGGATGAATCCTTTGAAGAACTCGAAGAAACAGAAATTTATACGGAGATGGGAACCGGAAAAACTTTGCTGGTTTTGGGGGAACCCGGAACCGGAAAAACCATTACATTATTAAAAATAGCACAACGGTTAGTAACTCGCAGTGAACAGGATTTAAGTCTACCCATTCCCGTTGTTTTTACCCTTTCCTCTTGGGTTAATAAACGACAAAATATTGCAGACTGGTTAGTTGAAGAACTCAATAATCGATATAAAGTTCCTCCTTCTTTGGGTAAAAGTTTGATTAAACAAGAGGAATTAATTTTACTATTAGATGGTTTAGATGAAGTCGCAGAAAAATATCGGAATGCTTTTGTGCGGGGATTGAATCAATTTATAGAAACCCATGGGGTTACTGATATTGTAGTCTGTAGTCGAGTGCGAGAATATGAAGCCCTTTCCGAACGTTTAAAGTTAAGTAGTGCCATTTGTATTCAACCCCTAACCTCTGAACAGGTTTATCAATATTTAGATGAAGTGGGAAACCAACTAATTCATTTGAAACAACTGTTAAAACAGGATCAGCAACTGGAGGAGTTTGCTACAAATCCTTTGATTTTAAGTGTAATGAGTTTAGCTTATAAAGATTTTTCAGAGGAAGAACTCTTACATCAACTGAGTTCACCGGAAAAACGCTATCAACGTTTATTTGATACCTATATTAAACGAATGTTTCAACGAAGCAAGAAAAACAATCTATATCCCCAAGATCAAACAAAAAAATGGCTAAATTGGTTAGCAAAAGGGATGATTAAATCCTCGCAAACCGTATTTTTTATTGAGCAACTACAACCCACTTGGTTACAAAACCCAGTCCAAATTAATGTTTTTTATCGGATGGTTTTAATTCTGATCAGTGCTTTAGTTTCTGGGCTAATTTCGATCCCAATTTCTTTAACTCTTGGTTTTTTAGATCAACTCATGGGAATGCAAAATGGAATAGTTCTTGGGCTACTACTGGGTATTGTCAGAGGACTATTAGTTGGAATGATTTTTGGAATTATTATGGCTTTGAGTAAATTAGAAATTAAACCTGTAGAAAGTATCAAATGGTCTTGGCAAGAAGCCAAAAATAGTGTATTAGGCGGACTGATTTTTGGTATAATTTCTGGGATATTTTTTGGGATACAAGCCGTACTAATTGTAAAAAATAATGTTACAAGTGATGCCATCGGGGACTATAAACTGCTGGGAGAAACTAGGGCATTACTTCTGTTTGGATTATCTAATTTTATCTATGGAACTCTACTTTATTGTATGAGTCGAGGTTTTAGAGGCCCAGAAATAGAGACTCGAATTTTTCCGAATCAAGGCATTTGGAAATCCGCTAAAAGTGCGGGGTTATTGGGGCTGTTAGGAGGAGTGATAGTCGGTCTACCCCAGGGGTTGATTTTTGCCCCCATATTAGCATTAATGACGAGCCAGAAAGTAGGGATAGCAACGATGTTACCTGGGCTAATAGGAGGAGGGTTATATGGGCTATTTTTGGGACTTATATTTGGTGGAATTGGGGTTTGTATTCAACATTTAACTTTACGTCTGATTCTTTCCTTCAATCAATATGCTCCCTGGAATTATGCAGGATTTTTAAACTATGCCACGGATTGTCTATTTATGCAAAAAGTTGGGGGTGGATATATCTTTGTTCACCGGATGTTATTAGAACATTTTGCTAACATGAAACCAGATTAAATATTGTATTTAAAATTAGCTCAATAATTACAGGAGATTAATGTCATGCAAAACCACCAAAAAATCGCCAATAAAATTACTAGACTTGCCAGTTTTATATTAATATTTTTTGCCGCTGTATTGCCCCATTATCAAACTTTAGCTTGTCCTGAAAATAACAGAACTCTCCAGGTTCAAAATCTATCCAAATAAATGTTATGTAATCTTGTTATAATCAATTCAATACCCGAACTCAAGCCAACACCTATTTGAGTAATCAACTGATGGTAACACTCAAAACTCAACTCACCCTAGACGAATTTCTGATCCTTCCCGAAACCGACTTAAACTATGAATTGATTAATGGAGAAGCAATTTCAAAAATGGCTCCTAAACGTTTTCACTCCCGACTCACAGGAACCCTATATACCCTGTTAACCCAATGGTGTCAAAACCGAGGAGAAGTGGGGATAGAATGGTATGAACATTGTTCCTTTTCCCTTTCCTTTTAGGAGAGGGTAGGGAGAGGTCAAGAGAGCTTATCATGTTATAATCATAAAGGTAATTTTCATCCATGAGCTATGTCCGAAGGATTACAAACCTCAAGGCTTCAACAAGCACTGGATACAGTAGAATCCCTCTCAATCGAGGAACAAAACCTAATCGTTGAAATCTTAGTGAAGCGCCTACAGAGAAACCGTCGAGAACAACTACTCCAAGAAATTAGAGAAGTTCGACAGGAAGCCTCTGAAGGCATGATTATAGTGGGTTCTGTAGATGATTTTCTTAGGGAGTTAGATACTTGAGAAAAATTGCTTGGACTCCCAAATCTCTAAGAGCCTACAGACGATTAATTCGCCAAAATCCGCAGTTGCGAGTAGCGATTGAAGAAACTCTCCGTCAACTGGCTACTGATCCTTTTCATCCTACTCTAAAAACTCATAAACTTTCGGGTGAATTTGATGGGATTTGGTCAGCATCAATTGACTATCGTTATCGTATTTTGTTCGAGTTTACTGTTATCAATGACTCGGAAAATATTATCTTACTGTTGAACCTCGGAAACCATGATGATGTCTACTAAACTTAAAAGTTAAGGGCGATCGCATTATTCTTAAAACCTCTCCTAACTTTTGCTATTTTACCACTCTTGAAATAATTGAAAGCGACTTTAACCATTACTCATGCTGGAATGAATACAACTTTAGAATCCTTTATTACTAAGGTACTTACAGAACCCTCTTATAAAAAAAGAGCGATCGCCTTAGAAGGATTGCAACTCACGCCTCTGCAAGTTTTTCAACAAGCCGGGATTATTTAAAATTATTAATATTGTTGCTCCTGATACCGCTATACCTGATCAGGCAAACTTATGCTACTTTTTTAAATAGTTAGAATGTTTATCGTTAGTATCTAGCCAATTAGGGATATACTAACTCACAAAAAACATCTATCTAAAGACAGATTTAGCCTCGTTTGCCTGCTGTTGGAGAACGGTTTCAATATGCTGACTATCCCCGGTGTTGAAGTCCAAACTTGCATCTATGAAAGTACGAATTCCCTAGTTTATCGTGCTATCCGAAAGCTAGATAACGAACCTGTTATTGTTAAAATCCTTAAGGAAAATTACCCTACACCCCAGGAACTCGCTCGTTATCGCACGGAATATCAAATTACTCAATCCTTGGATTTAACGGGGGTGATTAAAGTGTATGATTTGCAACCCTATCAAAATACTTTGGTGATGTTTTTAGAGGATTTTGGGGGGGAATCTTTAAAAATATGCTTGAAAAAAAGACAATTTACCTTAGAAGAATTTTTGAAAATTGCGATCGCCACCACAGAAAATTTAGGATTTCTTCACGCGGCTAATATTATTCACAAAGATATTAACCCCTCCAATATTGTTTTTAACCCCACCACCGGGCAAGTAAAAATTATTGATTTTGGCATTTCCACAAAATTAACAAGGGAAAACCCAACTCTCAAAAACCCTAATGTTTTAGAAGGAACTCTCCCCTATATGTCTCCCGAGCAAACGGGAAGAATGAATCGCAGTTTAGATTATCGGACTGACTTTTATTCCCTGGGTATCACTTTTTATGAACTGCTCACCCACCAACTTCCTTTTGATAGCACCGATGCCCTAGAATTAGTTCATTTTCATATGGCTAAAAAGCCCCTATCACCCTCACAAATTAATCCAGAAATTTCTCAAGTTTTATCAGATATAGTCATGAAATTAATGGCGAAGAATGCCGAAGAGCGGTATCAAAGTGGATTAGGAATCAAAGCAGATTTAGAAATCTGTTTAAATCAGTTAATTAATACTAAAACTATATCAATATTTCCCTTAGCTTGTCAAGATATTTCGGATCAATTTAAAATTCCGCAAAAACTCTATGGTAGAGAGGCAGAAATTGAAACTTTATTAACAGCTTTTGAGCGAGTTTATGAGCAAAGTGAATTCTTTTTAATTGCGGGTTATTCGGGAATTGGCAAGTCTGCTATTATCCAAGAACTCTATAAACCTATTACTCAAAAACGAGGTTATTTTATTTCAGGCAAATTTGACCAATATCAACGCAATATTCCCTACAGTGCAATTGTCAATGCTTTCCAAGAATTAGTTAAACAATTGTTAGCTGAAACTGAAGCACAGCTACAGGAGTGGCGACAAAAAATATTAACTGCTTTAGGGATAAATGGTCAAATTATTATCGATGTTATTCCCGAAGTCGAATTAATTATTGGAAAGCAACCTCCTGTTTCTGATATGGGAGCAACAGAATTTCAAAATCGATTTAACATAGTATTTAAAAATTTCATCAGAGTTTTTACGCAACCTGACCATCCGTTAGTCATATTTTTAGATGATTTACAGTGGTCAGATGGGGCATCTTTAAAATTAATGCAACTTCTGATGAGTCAGGCTTCAGCCGGACTTTTTTTAATTGGTGCGTATCGGGATAACGAAGTTTCTGCTGTCCATCCCTTAATAGCGACATTAGATGAAATTGCCAAGAATGGAACAATTTTTAAGCAACTTTTTCTTTCGCCCTTAAACTTGCCAACCGTGATTCAGCTTATTTCCGAGACCCTCAACTGTGAAGCAAAACAAGCAACACCCTTAGCTCAATTATTACAAATAAAAACGGGTGGCAATCCCTTTTTTATGAATGAATTTCTCAAATCCCTTTATACAGAGCAACTCTTAGATTTTAACTATAAAACCTTAAGTTGGCAGTGGAATTTAGAAAAAATTCAAAAGCGAGGCTTCACGGATAACGTTGTGGAACTGATGATTAACAAAATTCAAAAGCTTCCCAAAAATACCCAGAAAACCTTAAAAATTGCTGCTTGTATTGGAAATCAGTTTGAAGTGAACCTCCTGAATTTAATCAATCAAAACCCTTTAAAAGAAACGGTTAATGCACTTCGTCCAGCCGTTGCCGAAGGTTTAGTTATTCCCATCAATAATATGGAGGATATAGAACTCGCGATCGCCTTCTGCGGAGCGGAGCCCATCGCAACTCAAGAATTTACAAATCGTCTTTTATCAACTCCCCCATTTCAATCCCTCGAATACAAATTTGCCCATGATCGAATTCAACAAGCTGCCTATTGCCTTATCCCCGAACCGGATAAACCGATCATTCATCAGCAACTTGGCAGACTCCTATTACAAACAACCACTTTAGATCAACAAGAGGAGAAAATCTTTGATGTTGTTAATCAACTCAATTTCAGCCTGCCACTGATTTCTAGTCAGTCTGAAAAAGATGAATTGGCTCAATTAAATCTCAAAGCGGGTCAAAAAGCCAAACTCTCGGCTGCCTATCAACCCGCTCTCAATTATTTGCAAACCGGAATCGAACTCTTAGCCCCGAATAGTTGGCAGCATCAATATTCTCTAACCCTCTCACTTTATGAAGAAGCTGCCGAAGTTGCCTATGTTAATACAGATATGGCTTTATTAGAACAATATATTCAAGAAGTTTTATCAAATACTAAAACGGTACTCGATCAAGTCAAAGTGTATCAATTAAAAATTAATACTTACATCTTTCAGGGCGAGTTTACTAAAGCGATTAATACAGGATTAGGTGTGCTGAAATTGCTAAAAGTTAGGTTACCCAAAAAGCCGAGTCAGCGTGATGTTTGGTGGGGATTACTACGGACGAAATTAGCCATTGGATTACGACCGATTTCCAGGTTTGTTGACCTGCCCTTAACTAGCGATCCTTACCCAAAAGCAGTCATGCGTCTCCTCTATGCAATTAGCACAGCTGCCTATATCACAACACCTAGATTACTATTGTTGATCATCTTTCATTACCTGAGCCTATCCCTGAAGTGGGGTAACCTTCCTGAATCTGCTTTTTGCGCTTATGGTAGCTACGGTGGAATGCTCTGTGGCTTGTTGCGAGACGTTGAGTTGGGCTATCAATTTGGTCAGCTTGCCCTGGAGGTAAGCTCCCACTTCAATGACAGGGCAGTTCAAGTGAGAACAGAGATGGTGGTTCTGGTTTTTATCCGCCATTGGGTAGAACCGGTTAAGGAAATCTTAAAGCCTCTGTTGGATGCCTATGCAGTTGCACTGGAAACCGGAGATTGGGAATATGCGGCTAATTGCGCCTACTACTACTGTGGCTACGCCTTTCTTAGTGGCTTGGAATTGACGCAACTTGACTCTGAGATGGGCAACTATACTCAAGCCATGTGTGAAATGGGGCAGACCTTCGTTGTTGAAGTCCAAGAGCGATGGCATCAGATGGTTTTGAATTTGCGGGGTCAAGGAGAAAATCCTTGTTCTTTAGTGGGTCAGGTTTTTGACGAACGGGTGGTGCTGCCTGTGCTACTGGAGCGATGTGATTGCGAAGCACTGGCTCACCTGTACTTTAGCAAAATGATGCTTTGCTTTTTATTTGGTCAAGCTTCGCAAGCCGCTGCTCATGCTGAACTTACTGAAGGGTATTTCGATGGGGGCACTGCTGTTCTAACGGTTCCCCATTTTTATTTTTATGATTCCCTGGTTCGCCTTGCATTGGTGATGGATGCAAAGAAATTGGAGCGTCAGCGTTTGCTCCAGAAAGTGCTTCGCAATCAGAAGAAGATGAAAAAATGGGCACATCATGCTCGGGTGAATAACTTGCAAAAGTATTTATTAGTGGAAGCTGAACGGTGTCGAGTATTAGGAAAAGAGACACAGGCGATGGATTATTATGATCGTGCCATTTCCAGTGCCAAAGAAAACAAATATATTCATGAAGCAGCGATTGCTTGTGAACTGGCTGCTAAGTTTTATCTCTCAAAAAATAGAGAGCTTGTTGCTAAATCCTATATGCAGGAAGCCCATTACTTATATGAACTCTGGGGTGCAACCGCTAAAGTCCAACATTTAGAAACACAATACCATCAGTTCTTTACAATTAATAAAGAAATTGCTCAAGACATCTCAACGTCTGTCTCAACAACTGGCAAGCATTCGAGTTTTTCTTTAGATATCAATACCATCATGAAAGCTTCCGAAGCTATTTCTGAAGAAATTATTCTTGAAAAGTTACTCTCTAAATTCATGAATGTTTTAATAGAGAATGTTGGTGCTCAAAACGGTTATTTAATTTTAAAAAATCAAGAAGAACTTTTAATAGAGGCTGAGTGTGCTTTAGATCATGAAGGAGTGGAAGTTTTACAATCTATTCCAGTTAAAAATTGTCAAAAATTAGCAGAGTTGATTGTGGGCTATGTAGCTAGAACTAAAGAAAAAGTCGTGCTAAATGATGCAACCTCTGAAGGACAATTTACAAATGATATTTATATTCAAACCCATCAACCAAAATCGATTTTATGTGCGCCTTTGATGAACCAAGGACAACTCAGTGCAATTGTTTATTTAGAAAATCGTTTAACCGCACAAGTTTTCACTCCTGACAGGTTAGAAATTTTGCAATTATTATCAGGACAAGCCGCGATCGCTATTACCAATGCTAAACTTTACACTGAAGTTAAAGAACGGGAAAGCCAACTCACTCAATTTATTGATGCGATGCCAATTGGTGTTACTGTTCTGGATAAGAATGGGCAAGTTAATTATGCTAATCAAGCATCTTCTCAACTAACAGGAATGAATACTATACACGAACTTAATTATCAGCAATTTGCCAAAGTTGGTCAGGTTTATCGAGCCGGAACAAAGCAATTATATCCCACAAATCAAATGCCAATTGTTCGTTCTTTAGCGGGTGAAACAGTTAAAGTTGATGATATGGAGATTCATCATCTGGATCAAATTATCTCTTTAGAAGTTTCTAGTACACCGATTGTGGATGAAACCGGTCAAGTTAAATATGCGATCGCCACTTTTCAAGACATCACCGAACGCAAACAAGCGGAAAAACTCTTAGCAGATTATAACGCAACTTTAGAACAACAAGTTACAGAACGTACCCTAGAACTCCAACAAGAAATTGCAGAAAGAAAACGAGCAGAAGCCAGCGCAGAAGCCGCCAACCAAGCCAAAAGTATATTTTTAGCCAATATGAGTCATGAACTCCGAACTCCTCTTAATGCCATTTTAGGATTTTCTCAACTAATTAATCGTGCTTCTAATTTATCTTCAGAACAGCAAGAAAATTTAGGAATTATTACCCGAAGTGGGGAACATTTATTAACTCTCATTAATCAAGTTTTGGATTTATCAAAAATTGAGTCGGGACGAACTACCATGAATGAAAATGATTTTAATTTTGATCAATTATTAGAAGATTTAGAGGATTTATTTTATTTTCAAGCTCAAAATAAAGGAATTCAGTTGCTCTTTGAAAAATCACCCTATCTCCCTCAATATATCCGAACAGATGAAGTAAAATTACGTCAAATTTTAATAAATTTATTAGCAAATGCCGTTAAATTCACCTCAGAAGGAGGGGTCTGTTTAAGGGTTAAATCGGAAACGGATCAGTTATTCTTTGAGATCGAAGATACGGGAATCGGGATTGCACCGGAAGAATTAGAAACTCTATTTGAAGCGTTTGTACAAACCCAATCTGGTCGGAATTCTCAACAGGGAACGGGATTAGGATTAGCGATTTCCCGGTCTTTTATTCAGCTATTGGGCGGAGATTTAAAAGTAAAATCCTCAGTAGGAAAAGGAACTATTTTTAATTTTGAGATTAAAATTATTATTCTTGATCGGATAGATTCTCAACCTCAAATTCCCGATCAAAAAGTGATGAGTTTAGCTCCTAATCAACCTGAATATCGAATTTTAGTGGTGGATGATCGTCGGGATAACCGAACAATGTTAATTCAATTATTATCCAGTTTAGGCTTTGAAGTTTATGAAGCCAGTAATGGCATTGAAGCGATTGAATCTTGTCAACAATATTCACCCCATTTAATTTTTATGGATATGCGGATGCCTGTGATGGATGGTTATGCAGCAACACAACATATTAAAAATACAATACAAGGTCAAGAAACCGTAATTATTGCGGTGACTGCGAGTAGTTTTGATGAGGAAAGAGCAATTGTTTTATCATCCGGTTGCGATGATTTTATTAGAAAACCCTTTCGAGATATGAAAATATTTGAAATTTTACAAAAACATTTAGGAGTAGAATTTATTTATCAAGAATCAGATATTTCTCTTTTATCTAAGGTAAATTTAAAGGTTTTAACAACTCAAAGTATAGCGAATTTACCTTCTAATTTAGTAACAGATTTATTTGAATCAATTGTTAATCTGGATCAACAAAAAATGGAAGCTATCACCGCAGAAATCAAGAGTCTTAATTTAGAATTAGGAAATGCGATCGCCCATCAAATCCAGCATTTTCAATATCAACAATTACTGAATTTAATTGAAATGGTTGTGGAAGAAGGGAGTAGGAAATAGTTAATAAGTAATGGGTTTTGGACTAATAACGAGTCGCGGGCGGGTTCTTTGAGATAGGAGTGAATCACCGCGCATCTCGACGAACCCGCCCCTACAACTGATACCAGCTTGCTAGATTAAAAAAATGCTTAAAAAACCGCAAAAGTCTATAATTTAAGCTATAAATAGTCTAATATCCGACTCCCATCTTCCTAGGTTGAATTTCCCTATTGATGCTTGCTAAATTAAATTCATGCAGGTTTCAACGCGCATCTCTGTGTCTGCTGAACCCGATTAATGGCCTTTTCATCAAAAAAAAATGAATATTTCTGTTAATTCTTCTGCCTTGGGGCAGATTTTAATTGTTGATGATGTACCAGAAAACTTAAATCTTTTAAGCGGAATGTTGTCGAGTCGAGGATATAAAGTTAATCTCGCTCCTAGCGGAAAATTAGCTCTAAAATTTTTAGAATCTAACCGACCGGATTTAATTTTACTAGACATTATGATGCCTGAATTAGATGGTTATCAAGTCTGTAGTCAAATTAAATCTTGTGAACAAAAACAAGATATTCCTATTATATTTTTAAGTGCTTTACAAGAAGTTTTTGATAAAGTTAAAGCCTTTTCTTTGGGGGCAACTGATTATATTACTAAACCTTTTGAATATCAAGAGGTTTTAGTCAGAGTTGAAAATCAATTACGTCTGAGAAGACTCTCAAAACAGCTATTACAACAAAACCAACAACTGGCTGAAGAAATTGCCGAACGCCAGCGAGTAGAACAACAGATTAAGCAACAAAAGGAAGTTTTACAAACGATCTTTGATCAAATTCCAGTAATGTTAGTTTTGTTGGATGATCACAACCAAATTCAATTCGCTAATCAAACTTTAAAAAATACATTGGGTTGGACAATAAAAGATTTCAAAAATCGAGATTTTCTTACCCAATTATATCCTAATTATGAAGATAGTCAAGTTTTTTTAAACCATCTTCAGAACGCAACATCAGAATGGCGAGAATTTCAGCTTAAAATAAAAGCGGAAGAATCCTTAGAAACGGCTTGGGCATTTATTCCTTTAAATCAAGGGGAACGCATTGGGATTGGTCAAGATATTCGGATTCATAAACAAGCTCAAGACGCTTGTATTTTAGAAGAAAGAAACCGGATGGCACGAGAAATTCATGATGGTTTAGCCCAGGCTTTCACGGGAATTATTATTCACTCAGGAGCCGCATTAAGAGTGATACCAGAAACACTTGAAGCGACGATTAATCATATTCAAACGGTACGGACTTTAGCTCAATCAGGACTGGCTGAAGCCAGACGTTCCGTGGCAGCATTACGTCCCAAATTATTAGAAGAAGGTGATTTATGCAACGCATTAAATTGTTTAATCAATCAGATGAAAACCTATACTGAGGCAACTCTTTTATTAGATGTGGTTGGAACTCCTTATTTTTTAATTTCTGAAGTCGAAAATCATCTTTTGAGAATCGGACAAGAAGCCTTGACAAATGCGATTAAATATAGCCATGCTAGTCTGATTACCCTGGAATTAATCTATGAACCAACGCAATTAATTTTGCGAATTCAAGATAATGGACAGGGATTTGATCCTCTTGCCGTTAAAAATGGTTTCGGTTTTTTGGGAATGTCAGAACGTGCGGAGCGCATCGGAGCAAGACTTACCATTCAAAGCCAATTAAAGCAAGGAACATCAGTGATTGTATTAGTTCGTCGTCCTGATAAAAACTAAAAATTAATAGGAAATTTGTCATCTAATAGCAACTGCAATCTTTGAATTTTAAGGGTGTATAAAAATGACTAATCAACTGAATAAAATTAGAGTTTTAATTGTTGATGATCACTCGATTGTTAGACAGGGTTTAGTCAGTTTATTAAATAGAGAAGAAGATTTAACTGTTGTGGCTGAAGCCGGGAATGGACAGGAAGCAATTGAATTGTTTAGAAAATATCAACCGGATATCACGTTAATGGATTTGAGAATGCCGGACATGGATGGAACTTCTGCTATTAAAGTGATTGTAAATGAGTTTAAGAATGCTCAAATTATTGTGTTAACTACCTATGATGGTGATGAGGAAATTTATCGAGGATTACGGTTAGGGGCTAAGGGTTATTTGCTAAAAGATACTGACCCTAATGAATTATTAATCGCCATTCGGACAGTGGCTAAAGGTCAAACTTATATTCCATCTTTGGTAGGAGCAAAATTAGCTGAACGGATGAGTAGTCCTCAATTAAGTGACCGTGAATTAGATGTCATTCGTTTAATTGTTGCAGGAAAAAGTAATCCAGAAATTAGTTTAATTTTGCATATTACTGAAAGTACCGTTAAATTTCATGTTAATAATATTTTTGGCAAATTGAACGTTAATGATCGAACGCAAGCTGCATTGGTCGCCCTAAAACGAGGAATTGCCAGTACCTGGCGGAATCCCTAGAAAAAACCTATTTTTTTAATGCTGTTCACACTCTGTAGTCTATCATATTAATCATGAATAAACTCTTAATTACAGGGGCTAGTGGTTTTTTAGGATGGCATCTTTGCCGAATTGCTCAAACTCAATGGCAAGTATATGGCTTAACTCATTCTAAAACTATTAATATCCCTAATATTTGTCTTTTGAAGACAAATTTAACCGATATTCAAGCACTCAAAAATCTGTTTCGAGAAATTAAACCTGATGCCGTTATTCATGCGGCGGCTCAATCTCAACCTAACTTTTGTCAACATTATCCTGAGATATCCTATCAAATTAATGTTATTGGTTCTTTAGAAATTGCTAACCTTTGTGCTGAGTTCAATATTCCCTGTGTTTTTACTTCAACAGACTTAGTATTTAATGGTTTAAATCCACCCTATAGCGAAACCGATTCCGTATCCCCGATTAGTTATTATGGAGAACAGAAAGTATTAGCTGAACAGGGAATATTAGAACGCTATCCTCGAACAGCTATTTGCAGAATGCCCTTAATGTTTGGGGATGCTCCTAACCATGCCAGCAGTTTTATTCAGCCTTTTATTCAAACTTTAAAAGCCGGAAAAGAGTTAAATTTATTTGCCGATGAATTTAGAACTCCTGTAGGGGGAAATACTGCCGCTAAGGGATTATTATTAGCCTTAGAAACTACATCAGGAATTTTGCATTTAGGCGGGAAAGAACGGATTTCCCGCTATGAATTTGGCTTACTCATGGCTGATGTTTTAGAGCTTCCAAAGCATTTAATTAAACCCTGTTCTCAAGCGGATATTAAAATGTTCGCGCCTCGTCCTCCCGATGTTTCTTTAGATAGTTATAAAGCCTTTAATTTAGGATATCAGCCTCCATTAATTCGGGAGGAATTAAGTAGATTAATATAAATAAAAAAAATATTGATAACTTCCTGGAATTAAATTCAAAAAATCTTGAATAATTAAAGTGGGAAGTGACCCCCTTGCAACCGATAAATCAAGGTTGTCCCTTCCTGCGACAAAAGAGGGTTAATATTAATAACTGAATTAACGACCTCTGGGTAAAGTAAACCCTTCCGCCGCCGCCCGATATTCCTCCACATCTTCATTAAAATCAATCGGTAAAACAGCGACCACATTTTCATGGGGACGGGGAATAATCACCCAGGTTTCTAAGGCGGCACCATAGGCTTTATCGACGGCTGCAATTCCGGCATCCATGGCGGTTTTCACTTCGGAAACATCGCCCCGAATCATAATCGTAAACCGCGCACTTCCTGCCCGAATATAGCCCACCAAGGTCACCCGACCCGCTTTAACCATGGCATCGGCGGCGGCTAAAACCCCAGGAAATCCTTTCGTTTCTAACGCTCCAACTGCTTGTTCTGCCATTGAATTTCTCCTAAATTAACTAGACTTTAAAAGTGTGGAAATTGAATATTTTTCGCAAAATAGAAATTATCTTAAGTGCGAAAACGTTCACTCAGTTCTGTGTAGCCAATAGACATAACATCCACAATGTTCTCAGGGGGGTTGGGAACAACGTAGTAAGTGATCACCGAACAGCCAAACGTCTTTTCTGCCGCTTCAACACCAGCTTGTACAGCAGGAACCACCTCCGATGTTGGGCCACGAACTGCCACTATAAATTCACCCCGTTCTGCTAAATCATAGTAAACCAGGGTAACTCGCGCAGCCTTGACCATCGCATCTGCTGCGGCTAAAACCCCTGGAAAACCCAGGGTTTGTATGACACCCACTGCCTCTGGCATTGAAGTCTCCTAGTAAAAACGGAACCGATCAAGATCATTGTACGACTCAATGGCACGTCAAGATAGGTTTACTGTTGTTAGCTATCCGGGGGCTGTTGAGCATAAAATGGATATTATGAAGTAATGATCAATTGAATATGACTCAAGCTCAAGTAAGATTTCAAAATTTTGAAGACTACTTATCTTTTGATGATGGTACAGAAAACTTGTATGAACTATTCAATGGAGAATTAATTCAAGTACCTCCCGAGTCAGGAAAAAATGTTGCAATTGCTGGATTTTTGTTTGTACAATTTGCCTTGCTAATCGGTCATTTAAGAGTCAGAGGACAGGGTTTAGAACTAGAGGTCAGGGGAGAACCTAAAAATCGCTATCCAGACCTAACAATTATTCGAGAGGAACATATCGAACAATTAGAAAAGCGCAATACATTACGTTTTTTTATGGCTCCTCCTTTAGTTGTTATGGAAGTAGTTAGTCCTGGGGAATTACAAAGAGATAGAGATTATATTGCTAAAAGAATGCAATACCAAGATCGAGGAATTCCTGAATATTGGATTATTGACCCACAATTACAAACCTTATTAGTATTAAAATTGGTCAATGATTTTTATACGGAAATTGGCACATTTCAAGGAAGCGATCGCATTTTTTCCTCACAATTCACCAATATAAACCTAACCGCCGATCAAATCTTTATTGCCAGTTATCAATAAAAAAATAGACGGTAATATTAACAACTATCCATAACTCTTTAATATAGCAACCACTAAGGCAGTTAGGACACCAGATGGATGTACCTGTCTTTTCCTCCGGTGTTCCCTGCTATACCCCCTTCATTCCTTTGTGTCTTCGTGCCTTTGTGGTTGATTAACTCATAGAAAACTGTCTTAATTCCCCAGGAATAACCGCCCCTTTTTCTGTTATAATAGCGGTAATTAATTCCGCCGGAGTCACATCAAAAGCCGGGTTAAAAAATTCCACTCCTTCGGGACAAATTCGAGTAGTTCCTACCTGATAAAGTTCCGTAGGATCTCGTTCTTCAATCGGAATTTCATCCCCAGTTTCTAATTTAAAATCTACCGTTGATAAGGGTGCAGCGACAAAGAAAGGAACGTTATGGGCTTTAGCCACAATGGCTAAACTATAGGTACCAATTTTATTCGCCGCATCGCCATTAGCCGTAATTCGATCAGCCCCCACAATCACTGCATGAATTAACCCCTGTTTCATACAATGGGCTGCCATATTATCGGAAATTAATGTGACTGGAATTTGATCTTGTACACATTCCCAAGTGGTTAATTTAGCTCCTTGTAACCGGGGGCGAGTTTCGTCAGCATACACTCGATTTAATCGTCCTGAATTCCAAGCGGAACGAATTACTCCTAATGCAGTTCCATACCCTCCTGTGGCTAAGGAACCCGTGTTACAATGGGTCAGAATATTGAGTTTTTCCGGGGTTTTAGGTAATACGATTAATCCCGCTTCTCCAATAGCAAAACAGGTGTTAATATCGTCTTCCCGAATCGTATTAGCTTTGTTTAATAAGGCTGTTTTAATCTCCTCAATTGTGCCGAGGGTTTCGGTTGCAGTTTGCAACATTTGATCAATGGCCCAAAACAAATTAACTGCCGTGGGACGGGTTGCCCGCAGGACTTGGGCAATGGGTTCTAGTTGGTTCAAAAATTCCTGACGGTCTGAGGTTTGAATCTCCCTCGCCCCCAAATATAACCCATAGGCGGCGGCAATTCCAATGGCTGGAGCCCCCCGAACAATCATGGTTTTAATCGCTTCTGCCATTTGTTGATAGGTGGTAATTTCTACCCGGGTATATTCATCAGGGAGACGGGTTTGGTCGATGAGGGAAGCGCGATCGCTTTCCCAAATAATCGGATAAACTTGAGTTAAAGTTGAGGTCATTTTTAGAGTTAAAGTTGATAGTAGAATATTGTTGCCAGTTATTTAATTATAAGTCTAAATTGAGCTTTAATAACGGAGTTAATTTTGGGTTTGTAATAGCTGTGATGCTGTCAAAGGATAGGACTGGTTATAGTTTGATAAGAAAGCAGAATTGATCACCCTATCCCCGGTAAAAATAGCCTGTTCATAGAGTCCCGTTACTAAACTAAAGACGGTAATCTGTTGTTGGATGGGGTCAATAATCCAATATTCAGGAATACCTCGGGCTTGATATTGTGATCGTTTATAACGATAGTCTCGCTGTTGATTTTCCTGACCAGGACTGACAACCTCCACCACCATTTGAGGGGGTGGCATATCTAGGGTAATTAAGGAGCGACTTGCCCCCTCCATCACCTGTACTAAGGTTTCTGTTAATACCATTAAATCAGGAATTCTTACCGTAGTTCGACTTCCCATCACCACCAATTCCGTTTTAAAAGTTAACCGAGAAAAGGAAACACCTAATTGTAGAAAATAGGCAAACAAAAAACAAGCAATACGTCGATTAATTTCGCTTTCAGTCGGCATTAATAGAAGTCTCCCATCCTCTAACTCATAACCAGCATCGGTATCCTGATCATAATTGAGAAACTCCTGCAAGGACATGATTTTTTCAGTCGTTGCATGGGTCATCGTGGCTTGTCCTCCCATGAACCTATCGGGTGATATTGATCTATTATAATCAAAATTAGGTTAAATTGAGTTTAAGTTTTAATCTTGTCCAAATCTGACTAATTTTATAGCGAAAATATTTAAACCCTGCTTTATATAATCGTTTAAAATCATAGTCAAATAAAATAGCCATCATATCTTCTAAAGATAAATCCCTTAAATAATAGACCCCTTTATCAATAGATTGATCACTATATTGTAAATATTTACTCAAACCCATTTGTTCTGACCAGTTCCAAGTTTGAGTATAGGTTTGTTTGATTTCTTGACGATATCCGGCAAAATTAGTTATTTTTCCCGATAGATAATCTTGAATATATCCCGCGGCAATATTCGCATTTTGCATTCCGTGACGAATACCCTCCCCGCCCAACATATTAACCATAGAAACCGCGTCCCCAATGGCAATAATATTATCCCGATAATAAATATCTTCTAAACCACTAGAATATTTTAACATTCCCCCATGATGGTTAATAATTTTATAGGGAATTTCTGTTAAATAATCCCTGAATAATAATTCCACATAGGAACGTAAAGTCTGAGTTTGATTAACCCATTCATGGGAACGATTTAATTGAGCAGACCCCACTTTTAAGCGATTATTTCCCATGGGAAAAATCCAAGAATAGCCCCGAGGCATCCAACGATGACCTAAAAAGAAAATTAGATCTTGAGAATAGGTTTGATAATCTGTTTCTGAAAGTTCAATTAAATATTCAATTCCTGTGCCCGTTAAATAATTAGGTTGGGGTGCTTTTTTAGTATACATCACCGCCCGAGTCGGCCCGGTCGCATCCACTAAAACTTGAGTTTCTACTAAAATAATTTCCCCGGTAGACCGTTGTTTTAATTCAACCATTGTATTTTGATTCTCTTTAAAATGCCTAAGATAGCGATATCCCATCCAAACCTCGCCACCCTGGTTAATAACTTCCGTGGCTAAAAATTCTCGTAATTTGGCAAAATCAAAAACAGCCCCCAAAGGCTTTGGAGACTGCCATTTTTGATGAACATTGGTGGTAATAATCACTAAATTTTGCCAAAAACTCCCGACCACAGTTTGCGGTAAATGGAATTTTTCCAAAGTTTCTAACGGTGTAGCGGCGCTGGAAAAATCATTTTTAGAAAAAGTTTCATGTTGTTCGACTAATAAGACGTGTTGACCCGCCTGGGTGAGTTGTCTTGCACATTGACCTCCGGCTGGCCCCGCACCAATAATCACAACATCAAAACGTTTCATCGGAATAAAATCTCAAGTTTAAAGAGTTATTATAGTTTAACAAATTACTGTTAATTTGATCCGATGATCGGGAATAGATGCCCAGAGGTCAATATTTTATCCGGTTTAATTTTGAGAATTGATTTCTCCTTTGGGTTGAAGACTTTCTGAGGAAGTTACGCTCGATGAAGATTGTAATATTATTGGGTTGAAAGCTGGAACTTGACAGGTGACTGTATTGGTTTTAGGTAAGCAAGCAATAGGTTGAGTCACAGGCGAAGGAATAGAAACAAATTCTCCTTCTAAAACAAAGTCATCGGCATTCAGGACAACGCCTAAAATCTCTTGGGTAGATTTGAGTTTAATTACCACATCATCAGCCCGTCCATCTCCATCAAAATCGATTAATTCCGTATAGTCTAAATCCGTTTCATTGATGCCACCAGTCAAGCCAATTTTATCTCCATCATTGAACCAATCAAAATTATAAATCACAGGAACATGAAACATATTATGGCTGGCATCTTGGGTTTTTAGAATAAATATATCAGTATTGCCGTTACTACTGGGGGTTTGGGCATTTCCCGACATCGGCATGAACAAACTAATCATAAAAGGAACAATTGTGGCAATTAAACAGGTGCGAACTCGATTGGAAATCATACATTTTCCTCATGCTTTGATTTCACTCTACCTGGGGATTGAATGGCTTTAGTGGTTAGTGAGTGCTACTATTCTAAGTTCTACAAGGTTGAGAGAAAATTGGGGGGTTTATTTCAAGGGAAAACCCTGATTAAATCAAGCAAAATCAGGGTTTTAGGGGTTGTGTCTGTTATTGAGAAAATAGACAGTTAGAAAATTGGAAAGTTTGGCTTTACACTATTTCATATCCCTGGGAAACCCTGATTATCCCAAACCCCTAATTTTCAGGATGGGATTTCCCTGTTGCGGTGTTCCCGCTTATTTCAACACAGTTTTAGACACAATCCGGGTTTTCTTCTTATCACTTTCGGATAATTCTTCTCCCGATTGTAAGCGAGTCGCACTGGTTTGTAACACCGTTGCTGCGTTTTTATCCCCCATTTGTAAAGCAGTTTTAGCGGCGGTTTGTAACATGGTTGCAGCCCCCGCCCGGTCGCCTTGTTGCAGTTTGGTTTCGGCAATTTGAGTTTGACGATATTTGGCTAAGGTTAAAATTTGTTGTTGCACAAACCCATCCATTTTGGGTTGATAATCACCGACAAAATTACCTTCCACAATCACCAAATCAGAATATAAATTTTTTAAATCTAAGGATGGATCATCATAGCGGACTTGAACCTGGGCGATCGCTTGTTTTCCCGGGGGAAATTTATCAAAGTATAAATTAGCTAAAACCACCCGATCCACATCTTTCATCACATCTCCTAAACGGACAATCCATTTATCCCCTTCTTTTTGAATCGGTAATTCAATGGTATCGGGGGCAACTTGAGCGATGGGTTTGAGTTCAGCTAACCGGACATGGGGCATTAAATCCAATAATAAATAGGAATTAGTTAACCCCACCGACTGCATTTTATTAAACAAACGGCTAAATTCATCTAACGCTTGTTCGGGATATTCAATATAGGCTAAAGTTCCCCCAGCAGCATCGGCAATTTTTTCTAAAACATCGGAATTCCAATCTTCTCCAAACCCTAAAGTATTAATCGTTAAGTTATAAGTAGCGGCAAGTTTGGCGAGTTTTAAACAACGATCATTATCTCCATGTTCATTTTCACCATCGGTTAATAAAAACCCTTGAGAAATTCGTTCTTGTTTGCCTTTTCCTAATTCCTCAATCCCTAATTTTAGCCCCTCATCAATGGCCGTCCCCCCGGAGGATTTTAAGCCTTGAATTTTCCGTTTAATATTGTCCAAATCCGTAATATCTTGATTGGGAATTAAAACCTTGGCGCGGTGATCAAAGGTTATAATAGAAATGCGATCGCCAGGTTTTAATCGATCCACTAACTCAATCGCCGCCTGTTTCACGGTTTCTAGGGGTTTTCCACTCATAGAACCGCTATGATCTAAAATTAGGCACAAATTCAAAGGGACATCGGCATCACTTTGAGAGGGAAACGCCGAAATGGAGATCGCCAACTGACGTTGACTATTGCCAACGGACAGATCAAAGTTGGGATCACTAAGAATAGCTTGTAAACTGAGTTTCATAGGATTACCTGAAGTTGCGCTACTATTTCTATAAGTTTAAGGTTGAGAATTCCTGATGAGAGAACCCATTCAAGCTGTGCAATCGGCATATTCTTACACCGATAGCCCGATTCGGACTCCCCCACCAGACTTAGAATCCCTTCTGTTGAAGGAAAGGATTGTCTATCTGGGACTTCCCCTGTATTCGTCCGATGACATCAAACGTCAAGTGGGAATTGATGTTACTGAACTGATTATCGCTCAACTGCTTTACTTACAGTTCGACGATCCTGATAAACCTATCTATTTCTACATCAACTCCACGGGAACTTCCTGGTATGGAGGAGATGCTATTGGATTTGAAACCGAAGCCTTTGCGATTTGCGATACTTTGGGCTATATTAAGCCTCCAGTTCATACTATTTGTATTGGTCAGGCCATGGGAACCGCAGCCATGATTTTAGCCGCGGGGACTAAAGGTTTTCGGGCGAGTTTACCGAATGCCACCATTGTTTTAAATCAAACCAAAAGTGGGGCAAGAGGTCAAGCAACGGATATCCAAATTCGGGCAAAAGAAGTTCTCGATAATAAGAGAACCATGTTAGAAATTTTAGCAAAAAGTACCGGACAAACGGTGGCAAAAATTTCTAAAGATACCGATCGGATGTTCTATTTAACACCAGAAGAAGCCAAGGAATATGGCTTAATTGATAAGGTGTTAAAAAGTCGAAAAGAACTGCCCGCATTGGTAGCAACGGTTTAAAATTAATTGAAGTTAAAAAGGGAAAAGCTATGCCGATTGGGATTCCGAGTGTTCCTTACCGTCTTCCAGGTAGTCAATACGAAAGATGGATTGATATTTATACCCGTTTAGGTGTAGAACGGATTTTGTTTTTGGGTCAAGAAGTCACCGATAGTTTAGCCAATCGAATTGTGGCACAAATGCTTTATTTAGACTCGGAAGATTCTAATAAACCGATTTATTTGTATATCAATTCTCCGGGAGGATCGGTAACAGCAGGTATGGCGATTTACGATACCATGCAATATATTAAAGCCGATGTGGTCACAATTTGCGTGGGTTTAGCGGCTTCCATGGGAGCTTTTCTATTAGCCGCAGGAACCCCCGGCAAGCGTTTGGCCTTACCCCATGCCAGAATTATGATTCACCAACCCTTGGGCGGGGCAAGAGGGCAGGCTACGGATATCGAAATTGAAGCCAGGGAAATTTTGAGAATCCGCAGTTTATTGAATGATATTTTAGTGCAGCGTACGGGGCAAACTTTGGCAAAAATTCAAAAAGATACGGATCGGGATTATTTCCTCTCTGCCCAAGAAGCCAAGGATTATGGTTTAATTGACCAAGTAATTGAAGAACGGGCTACCGCGGCTTTAACCGCAGGTTAAGGGTTAACAATTCACTATAATAATGGATGGGTTTTTCCCATCCATTTATCCTCTAATTGTTTTTCTATGTGTGAAATTCATCTCTCATATTATTAAATTGAGTCACTGATACAATTAGTGATGGATACAACCGACTATTATCGACAATTAGGATTAAGATCCGGGGCAAGTTTGGAGGCCGTGAAAACCTCTTATCGTAAACTAGCTAGACAATATCATCCTGACGTCAATCCTGGCAATGAGGTCGCCCGAGAGAAGTTTATGGCGATTACAGAAGCCTATAAATTTTTATTAACTATTGCTAAACCAGAAGCAGAATTAGAACCTGTTACGGCTTCTACAAAACCCGTGACATCGGAATTTAAAGTTCCCCAATATCAATCAACAAAAGTTAAAATCACCTCCAAAAGTCCGCCAATTGAGTTTAATCCTGAATTAACCCCAGAGGAGCAAAAAATCAAGGAAAATTTCTATTTAGAGTTACAAAATCTTTTAAAATCTAAGCGTTTTCCTCGGGCGATCGCATTAGTTGAAGGGTTAGCCCAACGGATTCCCCATGATCCTGAAATTCGCCAATGGCAAGCGATTTCCTATCAAAGATGGGGACGACAATTGATTATAGAAAAGCAAGTTGATAAAGCTAGAAATTATTTAAAAAAAGCCTTAAAAACCGACCCGCATAATCGGGCATTATGGGCGGAAGTGGAACGGGATTTTAGACAGTTGGAAAAGATTTATTAATCTTAAAAACCTAACTTATTACCAAATTAACTGGAGATTTAAAACAAATCCCGGTAAAATATCTTCTCCTGATAAGGTTGTAGGATTGTCTAAAACTTGTTTTTTTTGTCCCTGACGATAAATTTCAACTTGTTGCTGTTGGGGGTTAATTAACCAACCTAACCGAGTGCCATTATCAATATACTCCTGCATTTTATCTTGGAGTAATTTTAAGGAATCGCTAGGTGATCGCAATTCTATAATAAAATCAGGAGATAAAGGTAGAAATTTAGTTTTCTGTTCTGCGGTCAAGGATTCCCATTTTTCTAAGGGTATCCAAGCCGCATCGGGAGAAAAATCTGCACCATTGGGAAGGGTAAACCCACCAGATGAGTCAAAGGTTATACCCAATTTTGTTTGTCGATTCCATAACCCTAATTCTAAGTTAATATCTGAATTTCGCTTACTGGTTTCGCCTCCGGTGGGTGGCATAATAATTAAGTCTCCTTGGGCAGTTCGCTCTAATTGTAAGTCACGGTTAGCGATACAAAGTTGATAGAATTGCTCATGGGTAATGGGGATGGTTTCTGAATTATTTAAAATTAATTGAGTCATGTTTTTATCTCCTTGATGATGGTGATTAAAACCCAACCTATTAAAAATCTAACATATTCAGGAAATTGGGAGGATGTCACAAATTAACCAGGACTCTTAAGATTCTCTGCAAATCCAAAATTCAGAGTCGGAGGTTCTAAATTAGGAATCATCACATCCACACCTGGCGGTAACGGGGGTAATTTAGGCATTCCGGTTTCCACATCTTCTGTTAATTTGGCAATAAATTCTGAGGAGGGAACTTGCGCCACCTTCATGGTATTTAATAGTTGAGCCAGCGCCACCTCAATATCATTTCGGGGGTCAATCGCCACCCAACCTTGACTGGTCAACTTCCGTAACTCAAAGTGTAAATGGGGCCCGGTTGATACCCCCGTACTTCCCACCCGTCCAATCACTTCCCCCTGTTGAACTAGCTCTCCAGGTTTAACAAACAATTCCGATAGGTGACCATAGAGGGTTTCCTGGGATTTTTCCGAATGATTTAATACCACCGCCATCCCGTAGCCCCCTAACCAATCGGCGACGGACACTTGACCGGAATAGGAAGCCACAACGGGTGTGCCTTCATCGGCCCCTAAATCAATCCCGGTGTGAAAACGGCCATAACCCAAAACCGGGTGTTCACGCCAACCAAATAAAGAGGTAATGGGGGAGGGAATGGTCAAGGGAAAAAGTACGCTGGTATTGCCATTTCCCCGCACCGCCGCCGGACGTTGGGTGCGATTATAATAGGTCAAACCGGAATTACTCATACTGCTGACCATCATCGGGCCCACTTGAATCGGACTAAACCCGGTAACGGCGACTTCTCCGGAGTATGACCCGCCAGAACCATAATCAACGGCTTCCGGCTGACTGGTATAAGTATAGTTGGCCTCATAACCGCCTCCGCCATAGTCAGGGGAGTTGGCAACAAACCCATTAGAGTAAGAGGAATTGGGCTGAGTTGGGGCAAAGTTACCTCCATCTAGGAGGGGATTAGGAACAGAACCTAAATTATTATTGCCAATGTAAGGAACTTGATTGTTTTCCGCCTGATAGATTGAGGAGGGATATACGGGAGAAGGAGAGCATAAATCTCCGGCGGCTTGTCCCAATGCTAAAGAGGCTTCACATCCAGTTGAACGTTCGGAGAATACCACTGTAGAGGGAGCTTCATATCCGTCCGTTGCCCCAATTTTGTAGTCCGTTGGGTCGATATAAGCATTGGCTGGAGACTCGGCTGCGGGGGGTGTGTCTGGAAAAACAATCTCTTGTTCAGGTGGGGGGACAATATTGGGAATTTCTGGTGGGTTCGGTTCGGAATAATATTCGGGTTCAGGATTATAAGCGGGTTCAGAATAACTGGGATCAGGTGTAGCGTAGTCTGGAACAGCTTGGGGTTCGCTATGGGTAGGTTCGGGTTCAGTATTCGGAACAGTCAGACTATCACTGTATCCTGTCGTGGCTTCAGGAACGCTGGGAACAGACGCTTCCACAGGTTCTGCTTCTACGGGTATAGAAAATTCATCCGTAGCAATTACACGGCTACTGAATAGGACTAAACCCGTAAGACAACCTAAACCCAAAAGGGCGTAACTTCTTGAACCCAAGTACCAACGTCCTTGGCGGGTATTGGATGTTGGATATTTTTTCTGTTCCGTCATCTTCCTCACACAACCAATAATGATCTAACCGTTTAACTAACTATAGGGGCGGGTTTAGGGAGATAATTACTAATAATTCCAGATAGTCTCGGAACCTGCCCCTACGGTTTAATTGTTTAACTAACCGTAGCCGATACTTATTGTACCCGGCGGTTGGTCAATTTCTTGAGAAAAACCGATTTCGGTTTTGGGATAAAGACCGACTCGTAGGTTCCCCTGTTCCGAAATTCCAATAATTTCACCAATTTGATCCCCAATCTGGATCGGTTTCCCAATACAGGTTAAGAGTTGATTATAGCCCGTTAACATTTTCTTAACCTTAACATCTGATAAGTGTTGAATCCCTAGGTCTAATCCCTGTAGGACTAGGGCGGCAAGGAATTCTAAGGATTGAATCGTCGGCGGTGTAGCTGCATCGGCAAAAAAGGTTTGTAAATTAATCCCCATTTCAGGAACGGGATTTTCCCAGTTTAAACCAACTCCGATCACCGCTTGAGTAATAAATTGCCCGGAAATTTTGGTTTCGGTGAGAATGCCGCCGAGTTTGCGCTGATTTAAGATTAAATCATTCGGCCATTTGAGTTGTACGGGACAGGAGCGATCGCGCAAAACCGTAGCAATACCCCAAGCGGAACTGATGCTCAATTGGGCTTTTTGAGTCACCGGAAGCCTGAGTTCAACAATTTTTGATAAAAATAGACCCCCCTGACCCGACTGCCATTGTCGGCCCCATTGTCCCCGTCCAGCCGTTTGTTGTCCGGCGATAACAACAGTTTCCGAAGGTTCCCCCTGTTCTAAGAGTTCCCAGGCGGTTTGATTCGTGGAAATTAAGCTATCAAAATAATAAATATTCGGTAGAGACGTGCCATGGCGCGTCTCTCCACGGTGCTCCATCAAGGTTTGTAAGGCAGATTCTAAACGGGATAAGTTGAAGGTCACGCAAGTTATTTAATCGAGGGTTAAAATCAAGGTTGTTTGTAGTCGCAACAGTTCCTAATCATAATTTTATGCACACTTGGCATTGGCAAACCTGGGATGGATTACCCTATCTAACCTGTAGTTTGCTCAAAGATTGGCAACATGGGTTTTTTACCCGTTCCTTTAGTCCTCGCACTCCCTCGGACTTAGTGGATGTTTTACAACCTGGGGTGAATGTATATCGAGTCAAGCAGGTGCATGGAAATCGGGTCTTGAAAACCGGAACCGTTGACCCCTTGGATCATTTAGCATTAGAAGATCAACCCCTGACAGAAGCGGATGGTTTATTTGCGGAAAATTCCTCCGAGGCGGTGTGGGTGGCCACGGCCGATTGTGTTCCGGTGTTAATTGCCGATGCTCAAACGGGGAAAGTGGCGGCGGTTCATGCCGGATGGCGGGGGACGGCCGCTAAGATTGTTCCAGAGGCGATCGCCCATTTTCAAGCCCAGGGGAGTCAACTCGAAGATCTGCGGGTGGCTTTGGGGCCAGCAATTTCGGGACAGGTGTATCAGGTTTCCCTAGATGTGGCGACCCAGTTAGCCCAAAGTTTGGTTTCTGATACCGAGGGACTAGAACCCGTCTATCACCTCCCCAATTCCCCCCTACTCCCCGATCCCGAACCGGATAAAGTTCGTTTAGATGTGCGAAGATTTAATAGCTTACAACTAGAACAGTTAGGGATTACACCCGAACAAGTAGCGATCGCACCCCATTGTACCTATCAAGACCCGGAGGCATTCTTTTCTTACCGTCGGGAACAATTAAAACGGGTGCAGTGGTCAGGGATTGTCAGTCAATAGGATTCATTGGTTTGGATCAAGATTGAGTTAAGCTTACAATAAATAAAACGGTATTAAGAAAAAGTCCGATGAGCGAGCAAAGTCCCTACGAACAGCTTGGGGTTACCCTTGATGCCTCCTTTGATGAAATTCAGGAAGCTCGGGATCGCCTAAAACAGCAATATAGTGGCGAAATTAAGCTGCTGCAATCGATCGAGGCGGCTTATGATGCCATTTTGATGGATCGGTTAAAAATGCGACAAGAGGGCAAAATTAAAGTCCCGGAACGAATTCGTTTTCCCGAACGAGTCACCCCAACTCCGCCCTCTGGTGTTCAACCTGCGGCAAATTCAAAACCCAATTGGTTAAACCAACTGTGGGATACTCCCAGTCGTGCTGATTTATTATGGCCTTCTGGGGTATATGTCACATTGGCAGGTTTGAGCCTTTATTCGGGTTTTGCTACCTCGTTATTACAGCTAACTTTAGCCTTGGGTGTGGGATCTTGTCTTTATTTTCTTAACCGCAAAGAGAATAAGTTTGGTCGGGCTGTTTTACTGACCGTTGTGGGTTTAATTGGAGGGTTAATATTAGGAAGTTTATTGAGTTCCCTCGCCGGAGCGATCGCAGTAGAACGATTTATTGCTTTTATTACTTTTATTGTTTTGTGGCTTGTGGCTTGCTTTTTGCGTTAATTCCCCAGGGTTCAAAGTTACCGGAATTAGGGAACAGGCAACAGGCAACAGGGAACAGTGAAGAAAAGACTTTAGCAGTCTTTTTCCTGACTTTTTGGGCCGAATTTCATAAAAATAGGGCTAGATTTCTGGAAACAGAAATAGCCCTATTTTTATTTAAACGGATTCAATATTTAGGACTTGAATTAAACAACCGCCGCCATTTTGACCTCATTATTGGCTAACAATTCTTGCAATTCATCGGCATCCACCGTTTCTTTATCAATTAAAACATCGGCTAATTGATTGAGAACATGGCGGTTTTCTACTAATACTTGTTTTGCCCGTTTATAGGCGGCATCTACCAGCAGACGGACTTCGGCATCAATGGTGGAGGCGGTTTCTTCGGAGAAATCCCGTTCTGACATAATATCCCGTCCCAGGAACACATTCCCCTGTTGACGGCCTAATGCCACCGGGCCAAGCCGATCGCTCATCCCATAACGGGTAATCATTTGACGGGCTACCCGAGTCACCTGTTGTAAGTCATTAGACGCTCCGGTGGTGACTTCTTCTTCCCCGAAGATAATTTCTTCGGCAACCCGGCCACCCAAAGCCACGGCCATTTGATTTTCCAAATAGGAGCGGCTAAACAAACCGGAGTCCATGCGTTCTTCGCTGGGCATAAACCAGGTTAACCCCCCGGCCCGTCCCCGAGGAATAATACTAATTTTCTGTACCGGGTCATAGTCGGGCATTAGGGCCCCTACTAAGGCGTGTCCGGCTTCATGGTAGGCGACTAGGGTTTTGCGTTTTTCGCTCATCACCCGATCTTTCTTCTCGGGGCCCGCTAACACCCGGTCAATGGCATCATTGACTTCATCCATGGAAATTTCCGTCAAGTTGCGACGGGCCGCTAAAATCGCGGCTTCGTTTAACAGGTTGGACAGGTCAGCCCCGGTAAACCCAGGGGTACGACGGGCAATTTTATCTAAGTCCACATCTTTGGCCAGGGTTTTGCCCCGGGCATGAACCCGCAGAATTTCTGCCCGGCCGTTATAGTCGGGACGGTCAACCACCACTTGACGGTCAAAGCGACCCGGACGCATTAAGGCGGAGTCGAGAACGTCGGGGCGGTTGGTAGCAGCAATAATAATAATTCCGTTATTGCCCTCAAACCCGTCCATTTCCGTTAATAATTGGTTCAGGGTTTGCTCGCGCTCATCATTTCCACCGCCTAAACCTGCACCCCGTTGGCGACCTACGGCGTCAATTTCATCAATAAATACGATACAGGGGGCATTGGTTTTCGCCTGTTCAAACAGGTCACGCACCCGGGACGCACCCACACCCACGAACATTTCCACAAATTCCGAACCGGAGATACTGAAGAAGGGAACGCCCGCTTCCCCGGCGACGGCTTTGGCTAATAGGGTTTTTCCTGTTCCTGGAGGGCCTACTAATAACACCCCTTTAGGAATTTTTGCACCAACGGCCGTAAATCGATCAGAATTTTTCAGAAAGTCTACTACTTCGCTGAGTTCGAGTTTAGCTTGCTCGATACCCGCCACATCCCCGAAGGTGACTTGGGTTTGGGGTTCCATCTGGACTCTGGCTTTGGACTTACCAAAGTTCATGGCTTGGTTACCCGGGCCATTCTGAGCGCGACGGAGTAAGAAGAATAACCCCACTAAAAGTAAAACGGGGAAGAACAGACTGCTTAGGGCTTTAAACCAGAAGCTCTCATCGTTTTGGGGTAGAACTGAAATATCAACATTATTTTCGGTCAGGATATCGATCAGAGCCGGATCGTTGGGAAGATTAACAATCACTTTATTCCCATCCTGGGCCGTGACTAAGGCCCTGGAGCGATCAGAACTGAGGCTGACCCGTTCAACTTTATTACTCTTGACTTCTTGAATAAAGGTACTATACTTCCAGCTTTCCCGAGTTTGGGGCTGTTTATCAAAAAAGGCAGTTGCTAATGCTAAGACGACAATGGCAAGCAGGGCGTATAACCCCGCATTTCTCCAGCGTTTATTCACCGAGGTCTATCCTCCTACTGTTGCGGCGAGTCTACAGGACTCATTGTTATGGTATTGTTACTAATCTTAACGTATTTTTCATCAACAGTGCGTTTGGTGTTGTTCGGTGATCTAAATGGGTTAAGGACAAAGCTATTGATCGCCCCGGCACTCGCGCGCAGTAATATAGTAAAAGATTTTTCGCACAGTTCAGTTTAAGGTCAAACCATAGTGCAAGTTGAAAGTCAATCAAAACTCACCCAAAATTCCCTTTGTAAAATTTGTAGTTCCTTATCTCCCTATTTTGCTCAAGCTACAATTTTAAATCGCTATGCTGTTGATTATTTTAAATGTTCAGTTTGTGGATTTGTCCAAACTGAAAAGCCCTATTGGTTAGAGGTCGCTTATGCTGATCCAATTGCCATTAGTGATGTCGGATTAGTGTCACGCAATTTTAAATTTTCTCAAATCACTCAGGAATTAATTATATCATGTTTTAATCCCAAAGGCAAGTTTTTAGATTATGGCTGCGGTTATGGTTTATTTGTGCGGTTGATGCGGGATTTTGGGTTTAATTTTTATGGCTATGATCAATATTGTCAAAATATATTTTATCAGGGATTTGAAGGAAATCAACAAGAAAAATATGATTTAGTTACGGCTTTTGAAGTGTTTGAACATTTTGTTAATCCCCTGGAGGAAATTGAAAAATTATTGAAGTTTTCCAAAAATTTATTATTCAGTACCCAACTACTTCCGGCGGATCATCCTCAACCGGATCAATGGTGGTACTATGCTCTCCATGAAGGTCAACATATTGGGATTTATACCTATCAATCTTTATTAAAAATAGCTGAGAAATTCAAGTTAAATTTATATTCTGATGGCAGTAGTTTACATCTATTAACCGAACAAAAAATATCAGGATCAGCATGGAAAAAAGCCATATCTATAGAAATTTCTCCCCAGACTTTACCCTCACTCACGGAACAGGATTTTTTAAAAGCTGTAGCTAGTCGTCAATCGATGAATCCTGATCAGCAATCAATTAAAATTATTATTGATGGTGTATTTTTCCAAATTCGTAACACTGGAATTGCCAGGGTGTGGAAATCCTTACTAGAAATTTGGTCTACCCAGGGTTTTGCTCAACAGATTATTGTTTTAGACCGAGAAGGCACTACCCCTAAAATTCCTGGGATTAAATATTATCAAATTCCTGAATATAATTATGATAAAATTGCAGAAGATCGCCAACTATTACAAAATATCTGTGATCAAGAAAATGCAGATTTGTTTATTTCCACCTATTATACTACTCCCCTAACAACTCCTTCTGTGTTTATGGGATATGATATGATTCCAGAAAAATTGGGACTGGATTTAACCATTCCCATGTGGCGAGAAAAACATCATGGAATTAAACACGCATCGGCTTATATTACGATTTCTGAAAACACAGCCCAAGATTTAATTCACTTTTTCCCTAAGATTAATAAAAATCAAATTACCGTCGCCCATTGTGGAGTTCCGGCTGTATTTTCCCCAGCAACCCCAGGAGAAGTTCAACAGTTTAAATTTAAAAATAGCATCAATAAACCCTATTTTATTTTAGTGGGTCAACGCTTAGGGGCTGGGGGCTACAAAAATACTCTATTATTCTTTAAAGCACTCACTCAACTGAAAAATAATCGGGATTTTGAAATTGTTTGTGTTGGAGGAGAACCCACTTTAGAAGCTGAATTTTATCCCTATGCTCAACAGTTTAGAATTCATGTATTGCAACTCAGTGATCAAGAATTAAAACAGGCATATTCTGGCGCAACTGCATTAGTTTATCCCTCTAAATATGAAGGGTTTGGAATGCCTATTATAGAGGCGATGGCTTGCGGTTGTCCGGTGATTACCTGTCGAAAAGGTTCAATTCCAGAAATCGCCGGAAATGCAGCTTATTATGTGGATGAAGACCTGGTTTTAGAAATGCTACAAGCCTTAGAACAAATTCAAAAACCCGAAATTTATCAACCTTTAATTCAAGCGGGTTTACAACAATCTTCCCAATATTCCTGGTCAAAAATGGCTGACATTATTCAACAGACTCTCATTCAAACCGTGCAAAATTTAAAAACATCAACAAAACCACTGGATTTTCAAGACTTTACCTATTCTAAACGGAGTCATTTTAATCAATTTAAACGGTTTAAAGCCTATAGTAATATTAATCCCGATGCTTGTGACCTGAAAATTTATCAAGATTTATTGGTCTATAATTTTATTACCCAGAATTTAGCCAAAGGTTCAAAATTATTAGAAATTGGTGGGGGAAATTCTCGGGTTTTAGAAGCATTAAAACAGGACTATGAATGCTGGAATTTAGATAAATTTGAAGGAGTAGGAAATGGCCCCAATCAAATTCAAAATTATGCCAACTCTCGGATTGTTTTAGACTATATTGGCAACTTTAATTCTGAACTTCCTGATCAATATTTTGATTGTGTTTTTAGTATTTCTACCCTAGAACATATTTCTGAAAATCAAACAACTTTTGATCAAATTACCCAAGATATTGATCGAATTTTAAGACCCGATGGTTTTTCCTTACATTGTTTTGATGTGGTAGTGAAACCCGCAGAAGTTTGGACAAATCAATTTTTACCCTATTTATTTAAGACCCAAAACACCTTAAATTCCATGATTGATTTTGACCAAATTAAACTTGATCCTGATTTATATGGAATGTCAGAAACAGCTTATCGCCAGTTTTGGCAACCCACGACTCAAAAATCCTATCAAGAATTTGGTCAACCGATTTCCTATAATATTCTCTGGCAAAAATCCGCAATAAATGTCAGATCTGTATCTCCTCAATTGATTGTTGCTTCATCTTTACCTAAAATTTCTATTGTTACCCCTTCTTTGAATCAAGGTGAATTTTTAGAGGAGTGTATTGATTCAGTTTTGAGTCAGAATTATCCTAACTTAGAATACATGATTATGGATGGGGGAAGTACGGATAATTCCGTTGAAATTATTAAAAAATATGATAAGTATTTAACCCATTGGCAAAGTCAAGCGGATGGCGGTCATTATGCGGCGGTTAATACTGGATTTCAAAAAACCACTGGTGAAATTATGGGGTGGTTAAATTCCGATGATAAATACCATCCCGATGCTTTTTATAAACTGGCGGCGACATTTAGGCACAATAAACAGGTGGAATGGGTGATGGGAATTCCGACGGAATGGGATAGAAATGGAAGACATATTCATAGTCAAATGCAGACGCCTTTATGGTCAAGAAAAATGCTTTTAGATAAACAATGGGTCGAACAATATCAACAATTACAACATACTTGGATTCAACAAGAAAGTACATTTTGGACGCGATCGCTCTGGGAAAAAGCCGGATCAAAATTACAAACAAATCTCAACTTGGCGGGAGATTTTGAACTTTGGTTACGCTTTTCTCGTTATGCTCCTTTGTATTTATTGAGAAGTTTAATTGGCGGATTTCGTACCTATGATACCCAACGTTCTAAAATTTATCGAGAGCAATATTTTCAAGAAGTTAAGCAAATTGTTCAAGAGGAGTTACAATTAATTGAGCAAGGAAAATATCCTTCTGAACAGCCATCTCCCCCTGTAATTGTGTTGGAAGATCATCAAGTTTTAGCCTTAAAACAAAAGGTTTTAACTGCACCCAAAATCAAAGTATCTGCGATTATTTCTACCTATAATTCAGCATCAATGATGTCGGGAAGGTTAGAAAATTTAGTGAGTCAGACTTTATTTCAACAAGGAAAATTAGAAATTATTATTATTGATTCCGGTTCCCAGGAAAATGAACGAGAGATTGTTTCTGAGTTTAAAAAACAATATCCTGACTCGATTATTTATATTAAAACCGAAGCAAGGGAACCGATTTATCAAGCCTGGAATAGAGGAATTGCGATCGCCCGGGGTGAATATATCACCAATCAAAATACCGATGATCGTCTCAAATTAAATGCTTTAGAAAGGTTATCTACCTATTTAGATCAACATTCAGAAGTCATCTTAGTACACGCCGATCAGCAAGCGGTATCACCGGGAGAAGTTATTAATTTAGAACAATTAACTGGCAAACCCCACTGGAAATGGCCGGAATTTTCCCGTTTTAAATTATTATTTTCAGCCCAAGTTGGTTCTCAACCGATGTGGCGAAAATCTCTACATAATAATTATGGATTATTTGATCAAACCCTCAAGGTTCGAGGAGATCAAGACTTTTATATTAGAATTGCTAATGCGGGAGAATTCCATTTTATTCCAGAAATATTAGGGACTTTGAACTTATCAGAAAACTCCTTAAGTCATCAACAAGATTTAAGTCGTGAAGAAGAAGTTTTAATCTTTAAAAGATATACCTCCTCCCGGGAAAAGTTAGCTCAATTTTTGAATCATTCTAAAATTCAACCCACGGATCAAAACTATCAAATTTTAGTGAATAATTTATCCTGTGATTTAGCGAATCAAGTTTTATCACAGTTTCATCTCCCCTTTTATATCAAATTAATCACAGAATTATTAAACTCTGTAGTTGAATTAGGAACCCATCAACAAACAGTACAAACTAATTTATTAAGAATTTGGAACCGTTTTTCTGACCCCGCCACCCGATTTCAATTTATGAAAACCTTATCACCCCAAATCATAGAAACTTGTGATGAGCAAATTCAACTCAAAGGCGAGGGAATGGAAAAAATTGATGAGTCTCAACTTTATATTAATTTATCTAAACTCAGTCAACTTAATTCACCTCGAATTGATCCGGTTTTTTCCCCTCAACCTCGACCCTTTTGGTCGGTGATTATTCCTAGTTATAACGGTGAAAAATATATCGAACAGGTGTTAAATAGCGTTCTGAGTCAAGCACCGAATTCTGAAGAAATGGAGATTATTGTAGTTGATGATTGTTCGACTCATTTAGAAATTGAAGCTATCGTTAAAAATATTGGTAAAAATCGAGTTAAATTCTATCGACAACCGCAAAATTTAGGGTTAATTCCTAACTGGAATGATTGTATTCAACGGTCTACGGGGCAATGGATTCATCTTTTACATCAGGATGATTTAGTCCTCCCTGGATTTTATACTCGGATGCGAGAACTATTAGAAAAAGAACCCACCGCCGGGGCTGGATTTTGTCGCCATTATTATATTGATGAACAGGGAAAACAACGCTCCCTTTCCGCGTTAGAACAGGAAACAAATGGGATTATTTCTAATTGGTTAGAACGAATTGCTGTGATGCAGCGCATTCAATTTGCTGCGATGGTGGTTAAACGCAGTGTTTATGAAACATTAGGAGGATTTTCTGAAAATGCAGGCTCCGCCGCCGACTGGGAAATGTGGAAACGAATTTCCGCCTATTATCCTGTTGCTTATGAACCCCAACCTTTAGCCTGTTATCGTTTACATTCAACCTCCGAAAGTTCTAAGTTAATTTCCATTGGGGCTAATATTTCAGATACTTTGAAATCTATTGAACTTTCTCAATCCTATTTACCCGAAAATTTGGCAATTAATTTATCGAATAAAGCCCGAGAACATTATGGTTTATATGCCATTAATACCGCTCAACAACTGTTAGCTAATGGAGATGCTAAAGCCGTAATTGCCCAAATTCAAGAAGCCTTAAAGTGTAGTCAATCTGATGTTGTTAAACAAGCTATTATCGAGTTATTTACTCCTCAAAAACCACCTAAAGCTCAACTCAAAACCTTAACTCCGGCTCAAATTTTGGCGGAAGTTTCCCATTTAACTGAAGAATACAAGAAAACAAATAACCCAGAATCCCTGCTCAATTCCCTGCGTCAAATTCGGCAGATTGTAGCTCAATACTGGTTAGGGTTAGAATCGGATTATTTAGAAAAAACCTATGGAGGAGAAATTGGTCAAGCGCATAAAATTCTCCTCAATAGTGGGTTAAAAAATGAAGCCTTAACATCCCTAGAAAAAGCTCAACTTCAAGATTGGTATACCTATCTAAAACAAGGGTTAAATCAACCCAAAGGAATACAGTATTTATTGGCAATTATTTTATATAGCTATCCCTATCAATTATCCCCTAATTGGTATATTCAAGCTCCAATTCCTAAATGGTTTTTACCTGATTATTTTGAATTTATGTTGGCCGTCCCTCAGTTTTTCCAAGAGCGCGGGGAAACTGAACTCTATTATCGTTATTTAGAAAATTGGATTCCCTATATCCATGAGCGGTTTACCAGTCATCCTGAGTTTCCAATTTGGCAGGAATTAGCCTGGAAATTCACCCAAATTGCTAACTTTATTCCTCTATATTTTAATACCGCTAATCTCAAAGATATTTATATTAAACGGGCGGAAATTATGGAATTTGCCCTCACTCATTTGGGTTATTCCTTAGACTATCAGTTTCCCCAACGTCCAACTCGTCAAAAGATTCGCGTAGGAATTCTGAGTAATCATTTCCTACCCCAAACGGAAACCTACTCAACTTTACCTGTTTTTGAGTATTTAGATTCAACTCAATTCGAGGTGATTTTATATGCTCTACAATCGAATAATCATCCCTTAGAACAATATTGTCAAAGTCGGGTAGAACGCTTTGTAAAACTGCCTAAAAATGTCTCAGAACAGGTGCAATTAATTCGGAATGATGATTTAGATATTCTGTTAATTGGAACCAATGTAACAGCCGTTAATCACGGGATAACCCTATTAGGATTACATCGGTTAGCCCGCATTCAAGTCACATCAACATCATCCTGTGTAACTACAGGAATGCGGAATATGGATTACTATATTTCGGGAACTTTAACGGAAATCAAACAGAATCCCCAAGCCCAATATCGGGAAAAATTAATTCTTTTAGAAGGTACGGCGCACTGTTTTAGTTATTATGCAACTTCCCCGGAACTTCCCCAAGTCATTCCCCATCGTTCTAGTTTAGGAATTGCTGAACAAGCGGTTGTTTTTATCTCCGGTGCAAATTTCTATAAAATTATTCCTGAACTGCGAGAAACCTGGGCTAAACTATTAGCAAAAATTCCTAATTCCGTGTTGGTTTTATATCCCTTTAACCCCAATTGGGCATCGCAATATAGGGCGCTTCCCTGGATTAATAATTTTCAAGCCGTTTTAGCAGAACATGGTGTTAATCCGAGTCGTTTAATTATGATTAAACCCCAAGGGAGTCGCAGTGATATTAAAGAATATCTGAAATTAGCTGATATTTATTTAGACTCCTATCCTTTTTCCGGGGTCAATTCTTTAGTTGATCCTTTAGAAGTGGGTTTAGTTCCTGTTGTGCGAGATGGGGATGTGATTCCTTCGTTTTCCCCCAAAACATCCCAAGCGGGAGAGGTTTTTGTCGTCCGAGATAGTGGATCATTCCGTTCCTTGATGGCGGCTTCTTTGTTGCGATCGCTCTCTATTCCTGATTTAATTGCTAATAGTGAAGAATCCTATATTAATTTAGCGATAACCCTTGCTAATAACCCTCAACTGCGACAACAAAAAAGCCAAGAAATTCAACAAAAAATGCAGCAAAATCCTGAATTTTTGGATAGTCGCACCTACTCGACTAAAATGGGCGTAATTTTCCAACAGTTATTCCAAACTTGGCAACAAAACCAACCCAAACCGCCATCTATTCAACTCAATAGTCGAGAAGCAATTCAACAGTATTTATCGGTTTTGGTAACTCATATCAATCATTATGAATTAGAACCCCATAATCAAGCCATTGTTAATCAATTGCGTTCTATTCGGAAAATTATGGTAGAACATTGGTTAAAAATTCCAACCGAACAGTTAGAACGAATGTATACAACGGATTTAGGAAAGGGATATCAAATTCTCTTAAATCGAGGCATTCAACGGGAACTATTAACCCCTGAAGAAGAAAAATTTGTTAACCAGATTACTCAACAGGCGATTGGACTCAAACAGTCTGATTCTTTAAATCATTTAATGGTGTTAATGTTATATTATCCCCAGGGAAAAATGGTTGTTGCAAATGCAGAAACCCGTTTACCTCAATGGTTATTAAAAGAATATCAACGGGTCTTTGAAAATCCATCAGCTTTAGAAAAAGTGACGGTATCTGATGTTAGTCAAAATCAACCATTAACTCCTATCGAATCATTCCAAAATCGGTTAATTGGATGTGTGAATTTATATAAAATTGACCCGTCTAATGCTGCTATTGTTGATGATTTACGTCAAATTCGCCGACAATTTGCTGATTTTTGGTTAGGTTTGGAAGCCACACAATTAGAATCGGTTTATCAAAGTTCATTGGGTCAAGTCTATCGAAGCCTATTATATAGTGGTTTTTCTCAAGAAACTTTAACAACTACAGAACAGCAATTCATTAAAACCTTAGCCGCTCAAATGAATCAAGAATTGAATCAAATAGAGACGATTAAACCTCTATTGGCGGTGTTATTATATTGTCGCCCTGAACAATTACAAATTCAAGATTTATCCCGTTTACCCCAATGGTTTCGTCCAGATTATGAACAGTTAAGCCATCAATAAACCAATAATATTGTTGCGCCGTTGTTGCGCCGTTGTTGCGCTTCAGCGCATCTCTTATAAAGCCTCAAAAATCAACAACAATTTTTCTATAAATGCAAATAATTATGAACATTTACTTAAACAAACCCTGTTTTTAGGCCGTTGTTGCGCTTCAGCGCATCTCTTATAAAACCCCAAAAATCAACAACAATTGTTCTATAAAATGCAAATAATTATAAACACCTAGTTAAACAAACCGCGTTTTTAGGCCGTTGTTGCGCTTCAGCGCATCTCTTATCAAGCCTGAAGCATCAACAACAATTTTTTTATAAATGCAAATAATTATGAACATTTACTTAAACAAACCCTGTTTTTAGGCTTTAGTCCAATAAGAAGTGCGCTGAAGCGCAACAACGATTTATACACTTCTATCTGATATCGTAGCCGAATAAATTGGGGTCTACTTCGGTTAAATTCAGATCATTTAATCCATATTCTGCCCAACGTTTAGTTACCATTTCGGCCGTATCAATATCTGACTCTAAAGGTTCTCCCCATTCGTGATTAGTTTCCGGGGGTATTTTTGTAGTTGCATCTATCCCCATTCTTCCCCCTAATCCGATTTTTTGACTAGCAAAATCTAAGGTATCAAAAGGCGTATCGGGAAGAATAAAAACATCTCTGGACGGGTCAACTTTTGAACTAATTGCCCATACGACTTGTCGCGGATCTCGAATATTAATACTCTTATCCACAACTATCACAAATTTGGTATAAGTAAATTGAGGTAAAGCACTCCAAAACGCTAAAGCTGCCCGTCTTGCTTGACCTGGATAAGCCTTATCAATGGAGATAATTGCAGCTTTATAACTCAGGGCTTCCATGGGGAGGAAAAAGTCTACAATTTCCGACACTTGCTGTCTTAAAATCGGGGTATAAATCCGGTTTAAAGCGATCGCCATCATTGCTTCTTCTTTGGGCGGACGACCACTAAAAGTGGTTAAATAAATCGGATCTTGACGATGGGTAATACAGTTAAATCTTACTAATGGAGAATCTTCTACACCGCCATAATATCCCATGTGATCGCCAAAGGGCCCATCGGGTAATATTTCTCCGGGGGTTATGGTTCCTTCTAATACAAATTCTGAGTCCGCCGGAACTTCTAAATCTACCGTTTTACACTTAGCTAATTGTACACCCGAACCGCCATATAATCCCGCAAATAACCATTCGGATAAATCCACAGGAATGGGAGTCGCCGCCGCCATAATAATTAACGGATCTACTCCTAATGCGATCGCAATTTCTAATTTTTTTCCCTTCTCCGCCGCCTTGCGTAAATGTCTCGCCCCACCTCTAACCGATAACCAATGGACGGTCATGGTATTTTTAGATTGTAATTGTAACCGATAAACCCCGACATTTGGTGTTCCGGTTTCACAATCTTTGGTAATTACTAATCCCAAAGTAATAATTTTTCCCGCATCTTTAGGATAGGGACGAATCATCGGAATTTGGTTTAAATCAACATCATCTCCTTCAATGATAATCTGTTGACAAGGGGGAAAAAAGTTGCGTCCGGGTTTGGCTTTAACGACATCAAATAAAACCTTGCCAAAATCAATTGCTTGGGATATCTTTTTCGGAGGTTTAGGTTGTTGTAACATCCCTAATTTTTTTCCCAATTCCTCTAACTCCTGGGGGGTTTCCATCTTCATTGACCAACAAACCCGTTGTTCTGTCCCCAACAAATTTACCGCCACCGGATAGGGTGAACCTTTGACATTTTCAAATAATAAACCAGGGCCACCAGCTTGTAACATTCGGTTAGAAATTTCCGCAATTTCTAAATCAGGATCAACTAAGGTTTTAATCCTGCGTAATTGTCCCCGTTCTTCTAACTGTTTTAAAAAGCCCCTTAGGTCTCTCGCCATTGTGTTTAAGAATTGTTACATCTATTTTTATATTATGACAGTTTTCGAGAAATAATGCGACTCTGTAGGAAAATAATATGAGTAAATTTAATTTTTTTTGAAGTTAATGCTATAACTGACTTGAGGGAAATATATCCTTTTTAAAATCATCCACTTTCCACCTAACCAGGTTTTGCTATGCGATTATCAGAACCACCAGAAGCATTGCTCAAGCGTTATCTTCAAGGAGATAGGAATGCTTGTCGAGAACTTTTGAAAGATCCTAAATATTATCAACTCTGTCAAATCATAGCCAAACACAGATTTTCAGGACAGTCCCACAACTGGGAAGATGCGGCTCAAACAGCATTTGAAAAAGTGTTAATACAAGCTTTAAGAGGTAACTTCACCCAGGGAGACCTAGAACAATTTAATCATTGGTGTTCCAGAGTCGCCTCTAATTGTATTATAGATTTACTGCGTAAAATTAAAACAGAAAGGGAATTTTTAAAAAATCAAAGTCGAGAGATTACTAATCATCTTCCTGATATCCGAGAAGATTTAGAAACAACCGATACAAACGCCCAAATTCAAACAGCAATTATTTCTGTAGACCAAGAAAATCCCAAAAAACAGTATCTTCAAATTTGGCAAGGATTAAAATTTGAAAAAAAACAAAAGCAAATCGCTCAAGATTTAGGTTTGAAGCAATCGGAGGTTTCCAAGCGATATCGGGAATTAGCTCTTTTAGTTGGGAAAAAATTAGACTTGTTAAACGTTAAACAATTAGAGGAGGAACTAAAAAACATTCGTCAGGGTCGAAAACCCAAGCGCTCTCAAGAAAACTGGGATAACTAAAATAGCCTATTTGACCAAAAAAGGAGAACCAACAATGAAATTAATGGAAATTAACCGAGAATTGCCCATCATTAGTCCTGAAGAAATTAAACCCGGACAAATTTGGGAAGTCAGTCGTCAAGTATTCAGTCCTCTGGAATTTACCCCAGAAGAAAAACAGCATTTTTATTCCCCTGCTATTTTTGATTTTCTCAATGGAAATACACCGCCTCGCTATGTGATAATTGTCACGGAACCGGAACTAGAAATCGACGAAACACCGGAATGGCAAGTTATTTCGGTGATGTTACTGTCTGTAAAAACTGACTATCTTAGTTCAACTAATCTCTTAATTCCGACAACAATTTCCGGTTTAAAACAGGATGTAATTGCAGAAACTTGCAATGTAATTCCGATGCTAACTTGTAATTTATTAAGACCTGTAGGAAAACGATTATCTCGGAAAATTTATGACCTTTTATTAGATATGGGAGACTTTGAACAAGGATTTATTGAAAAAGCTCCTAGTTTAGAAGAAATTTTAGCTTTGGGTTTGAATAAGGGAACTACAAATAACCCCGAATTTCAGCAACAGGAATTAGACTGGAAAACCCTATTAGAAGTTCCGGTGGTGGCTTATCATCTCTATGTAAAAGCAGTGTTGACATTAGATGAAACCTTATTATTAGAACAACTCAAGGCAAAAGTAACGACACAACCTATTCCCTTAAATCAATGGTTTCAGGGAATTGTTCAGACGGGATGGCAAACTTTTGAGGAGGTTGTTGGAATATTTTCTGCAACTCCCGCGTTAGAAGGATGGAGAGGTAAATCAAACCCTGAGTTCCCAGGAGGTGAAGCGGAAATAACCCAGATTGAAACCTTAGTTAAACAAATTCAAACCACCGAAGATGATGGCATTCTTTGGAATGCTGTAGCAACTTTGCGACAGTTGCAACCGCACCATTCTGTTTTAGGGGTGAGAAAAGTTAAGTCGATTAATATTCAGGAAACAGCCTTAGTTTTAACTATGAACTTGATTTCCAGAGTTAAGGAAGAAGTGCGGATTTTATTGGAAGTTTATTCTACAGATAAATCGCCTCTCCCTAAAGATTTAAAAGTAATAATTTTAAATGATAAAAAAGATATTGTATTGGAGGATACCGCAGAGAATGAAATTGTATCAATTGCGTTACAAGGCTTGATCGGAGAAAAATTTAGTGTCAAAATAACAACCAAAGATGATTTTATCCTGGAAGATTTTTTGATTTAGATTTTGTCTGAAAAATTGTTCAACCGAACTTACCCAGACCTAACCCATGAAACCTATATTCCGTCTCGGTGCATCTCAGCGTAACTCGAAATTCTCTGATCAAGGATTTACCTTGATTGAGTTATTAGTTGTTATTATAATTATTGGCATTTTGTCAGTAATTGCAACTTCCTCATTTCTAAAATTTATCAATCGGGCTAAAGAGACTGAAGCAATAAAAATTCTTAACTATTTAGAAAAACTACATGAAAGTTATATTAATGAAAATCAAGTATTAGCAACATCATTAACAGCATTAGAATATAATGGCAAAACCGAAACGGAAAACTATTCTATTGAATTTTTCTCAGATAATACGATATTACATGGAGCCATCCATATTGCCAGGTCAAAAAAAAATGAGTTGAATTCCTATATTCAAATTATTTATCTAAAAAACAATAAAATCAAATGTGAAGCTGTTCCTATTTCTAACCCAGATCCTTTATTTCTGCTTATACAAGTGTCGATAAATCCCAAAAAATTCTGTCCTTAATTATCAAAAAATATGTTATCTAACTCTTTCCATTCTCAAGCCGAAAAAAATTATCAAAATCGTTCTTTTAAAGGAAAAGATTTATCCCTAGAAGACTTTTCTAATGCCGATATTCGGGGTTGTGATTTTACTGAAGCCAACCTCACGGGGGCAAACTTTCGAGGGGCTAAAGCGGGATTATCACAACAGGGCATTTACCGCAGTTTATTGATAGCAGCAGCCCTATCAGGATTAGCAGGAGCCGCTGCTACACTAGCCGTTGGTCAACCGATTGCATTGATGACTCCTAAACCCGAACCAATTGTGCCATTTATGGTAAGTTTTATCGTGGGATTAATTGTGATTTTTGTGAATGGTATCCTATTAATATCTAGTCTCAAAAATGGGTTAGAAAAAACAATTCAAAATCTAGGAATTACGATTGCAGTTTTGATTCCTGTCGGGGGAATTTTAGCTGCATTAGGAAATGCTAAAACTCCGATTTTATCAGAGTTGCGAGTTTTTAGAATCAGCTATTTAATGAACTCAAACCAAATAGGAAACCCAATTCCGGCTCTGATTGTCACCCTTACAGCTTCAATGGGAGCCACGCTAACAGTTATTTTTACCTTAGCTTTAGCCATTGCGATCGCAACTATTACCTTAAACAAAATCTTCAAATTATTAATCATTGTAGAAGCATTAGCAATTGGAATTATTGCCAGTGCTATTGTCACTAGAAATGCCGATGATAGAGTTTTTGAAGTGTTTTCCGTAGTTAATGGAGAGCCAGCCCCCTTACCTGCCATCATCACCCTAATTGCCTTAGTAATATTATCAATAATTTTAGCAACTATTCTGATCTTAGTGAGTAGTAATATTGGCAATAAAGTTTTAAAAGAAGAAGAAAAATATTCAATTATTCGACAATTTGCGATCGCAATTTCTGCCTGGGGCGGAACTTCCTTTGTTAAAGCCAACTTAACCCAAGCCCATTTTAATCAAGCCCTATTAAAAAGTACCGACTTTAGCGATGCTAATATCAAGCATACACGCTGGTATCAAGCCGAAAAATTAGAATGGGCAAAAGTCGGAAACACGATTTTAGAAAATGCCCAAGTCCGAGAATTACTTGTTAGTTTAGATGGATATAGAAAAACATTTATTGGTCTGAATTTAAGAGAAGCAAACTTAATGAATGCTAACCTAGAATATGCTAATTTAAGAGGATCTGATCTGAGTGAAGCCACCTTAGAAACAGCAAATTTAGAATGGGCAAACCTCACCCAAACCCAAGCTATAGGGACTAATTTTAAAGAAGCTCGTTTAACCGGGTCTTATGGTTTAAGCACTTGGAATATTGACAGCACCACTAATTTATTATGGGTGAATTGTAAGTTTATTTATCTATTAGAATATCCCAAACCCGCAACCGATGACCGCGAACGTCGCCCCAGTAGCGGAGAATTTGGGCCGGATGAATTTACTAAATTATTTCAAGAAGCGATAGATACCGTTGATTTAATCTTCCGAGAAGGAGTTGATTGGCGAGCGTTTATTTATTCCTTTAAAAAAGTTCAAGTTGAAAACTCAGAAACCGAATTAACTATCCAAAGAATTGAAAATAAAGGCGATGGCGTTTTTATTGTGCGGGTGCAGGTTCCCCCCGAAACGGATAAAGCCAAAATTCATCAAAACTTTACTCAAACCTATCAGGAAACCTTACAAACCTTAGAAGCAGAATATCAAGATAAATTAAAAATCAAAGACTCAGAAATTGCTAACTATCGTGAACGTAGTTCTAATATGACTGAAGTAATTCGGCTATTGGCAAGTCGAGAAATTACTCAAGACCGTAAATTTATCAAAAAATCTCCCCTAGTTGTAGGTAAATTAGTAATTTTAAAGATTATTAAAGGAGACTTTAAAACTGGGTTCACGGTGATGTTACAATTAGGACAAGATGGAATGTTACCCACCACAGAAATTTCCGGTTCCCTACCCCCTTTTCCTGAACTAGAAGCCACCTATCAACAGTGGAAAATCCTTTATCATAAACTTCAACTTCCTGTGAGGATTAGTGGGAGAAAAGTTAATCTTTTTTCCTCTGAAGATGTATGTAAAGAGTCGGCAAAACTGTTAGAAAAACACCTCAAAATCTGGCTGAAATCAGAGGAATTTTATCCCCTGAAAGATCGGTTACAACAAAAATTGAATTCCACCGATGAAATTCGATTGATTCTGCAAACAGAACATCCGACATTGCTGCGACTTCCTTGGCAAGTTTGGGAGATTTTTGAACATTACCCCAAAGCGGAAATTGCCTTGAGTTTACCCCAATACGACCAAGTGGAATCTGTTAATTTAAACCTACCGAGAACGCGAGTTAGAATTTTAGCGATTTTAGGAAATAATCAAGATATTAATGTTCAGAAAGATCGAGCGATTTTACAACAGATTATCGGTGCGGATGTGACAGTTTTAGATCAACCCCAACGGTTAGAGGTTGATGTTCACCTCCGCGATGAAATTGGCTGGGATATTCTGTTTTTTGCCGGACATAGTTTAACCGAGAAAGAATCCGGGATTATTCATATTAATCCGACGGATTATTTAACCATTTCTGATTTAAAATATTCCCTCCGATTTGCTGTTAATCGAGGGCTGAAATTAGCCATTTTTAACTCCTGTGATGGGTTAGGGTTAGCGCGGGATTTAGCGGATTTACAAATTCCTCAAATTATTGTGATGCGAGAACCCGTCCCTGATACTATTGCTACGGAATTTTTAAAATATTTTCTCCTAGCATTTTCTAAGGGAAAAACCTTATATACAGCCGTGCGCGAAGCCAGAGAAAAACTCCACGCTAAAGAAGATCAATATCCCTGTGCGAGTTGGTTGCCAATTATTTTTCAAAATCCGGCAGAAATGCCCTTAATTTGGGATGATTTACGGGGTTTATCTTCAACAATAACTGATGGGAAAACCAGTTTAGAAGATTTAGCAAAATTACGAGAACTATTTGAACAAAATCTTGATTTATCCCCTTTAGAACAGGCGAATATTTTAGAGCAATTGCAAGCTTTATTTCAAATAGTACCCATGCCTCCCTCGGAGCTTAAACAACGTTTAGGAAGTCAATCTTTAATGGTGATTAAAGGGACTATTGCTGATTTTCCCCCTACCTCGGAATTTAAGCAACAGTGTCAACAGTTATTAAGTCGTATTGGTCAGGATATCTTATAACCGTTGTAGGGGGAGTAGGTTTAGTCATTCTTTTGCTATTGTTTCAGTCTCGCAAGCGGGATTATTTTAATTGAAAGTTCACGAAAATCATAGTAAACCGAAACAATTCTCCTGTCTAGTGGAATCTTATATGATATTGCGATCGCCCTTAACTTTTAACAATTGCCCCAAAATCCGCTAAAACCCGGGCATGATTTCTTAATAACCCCAATAAATTCAAACGATTACGTTGAATATTGGGATCATCATCCATGACCAAAACACTTTCGGGGCCATCAAAAAAGCGACTCACCGTGGGAGTAATTTCCCCCAAGGCTTCCACCAATTGACGATAATTTCTGGTAGCTTGAGAGGCTTTTGTTTTCGGAACTAACTGTACTAAAGCCTGATAGAATTCCCGTTCTGAGGACTTTTGAAATAACTCGGGATTAACTGTCATTTCCGGTTGCAATTCCAGGGTGTTTAAATCTCCTTGTTTCGCCAAACGAGTTGAACGATTAACGGTTTCATAAATTTGGTTTAAACTGCCATCTTTACGAATAGTTTGTAGGAACAAAGCCCGATCTCGAACATCTAACAAATCCTGTAACGCCCGTTCTTGATATTCCAGATCATTCTCTCCTAAAACCGCATTCACCAAATCATAATCAATCGCTTTTTCATCCTGCAATAAAGTTCTAATTCGTTGCAGGAAAAAATCATATAATTCATGATTTAATCCTAAAATTGCATTAGGAAAAGTATTAACAAAATCCACCGCAATTTGTTTCAGGAGTTGATATAAATTTAAGGGTAAATCCGTCGCCCAAATAATATTAACCACCGCATTCGCCGCCCGACGTAAAGCAAAGGGATCGGAGGAACCCGTGGGTAACATTCCCAAACCAAAAATACTGACTAAAGTATCGAGTTTATCAGCTAAACCTACTACTTGACCGACTAGGGTTTGGGGTAAATTATCCGTAGCATTCCGTGGTAAATAATGTTCAAAAATTGCCGTTGCTACCGCTTCCGGTTCTCCCCCTTCCCGAGCATATTTTTCCCCCATTATCCCTTGTAATTCAGGAAATTCATAGACCATTTGGGTAACTAAATCCGCCTTACATAATAACGCAGCCCGTTGAATTGAATCGCGATCAGATTCACTAATATTCAGTTGCTCACTAATCCAATTCGCAATTTTACCAATCCGATTCACCTTATCCCGAACTGAACCTAAATCCTCTTGAAAAGTCACCGCTTCTAAGGAGGGCAAATAGCTTTCTAAAGGATTTTTTAAATCGGATTGATAGAAAAATTGTCCATCGGCTAACCTCGCCCGAATTACTCTTTCATTTCCCGCCGCAATCAAATCGGATTTAGCCGGATCTCCATTAGAAATCGTGATAAAATAGGGCTTTAAGGGCGATGAATTTTTGGTTTCCGTTGTTAATATCGGAAAGTACCGTTGATGGGTCACCATGACGGTTTTAATCACCTCTGCGGGTAAATCTAAAAATTCCTGATCAAAGGTTCCGACAACCGCCGTCGGCCATTCCACTAAATTAACGACTTCTGCTAATAAATCTTCAGGAATTTCGGCCTCTCCCCCCACACTATTCGCCGCGATTTTAACTTCTTTTTGAATAGTCTGAATTCGTTCTTGGGGGTCAACTTGAACAAAGGCTTTTTTGAGAGATTCAGCGTAGGTTTTAGCATGGGAAATAGAGATCGGTTCAGGATGTAGAACCCGATGTCCGTGGGAAATGCGATCGCTTTTAACTACTTCTGAACCACTAACCAATGTAATCGGTAAAACCCGATCTTCTAATAATGCAATTAACCAGCGAATCGGCCGGGGAAATTTCAAATCCCCATCCCCCCAACGCATAAACCGTTTCCCTTCTAATTTGGTAATCCATTCTGATGTTAATTCGACTAAAATTTCCGCCGTTAATCGACCGGGAATTTTCTTTAAAACAAAGACAAAATCCCCTTTAGAAGTCGGACGAATTTCTAAATCTTCTAAGGTCACGCCCTGTTTTTTAATAAATCCTTCCGCCGCTGGAGTCGGTTTTCCATCTTTAAATGCTGTAGTTGCCGGAGGGCCTTTAATTTCTTCTTCTCGGTCGGGTTGGTGGCTAGGAAGTCCCTCAATGACCACCGCCAACCTTCGAGGAGTTCCGTATACTTGAACCGACTCGAAAGTTAAAAATTGTTCACTGAGACTAGCTGGAATTTTCTGTTTCCACTGTTGAATGGCGGTTTCAACAAAGGTGGCTGGTAATTCTTCTGTACCCACTTCAAGTAAAAAACTAACCATAGGAAATTTTATAAAGAATGTTACTAAGACAATTAAGGTGACCAACAATTACCATAGCAGGTTAGGGGGTCATTTCTCAAGGGTTAATCATTTTTTGAGAATTTTTAATCCCTGTGGAGACGCGCCATGGCTCGTCTCTACAGGATTTTTGAAAATGTCTTTATTCCATCGGTTCGATACCTAAAGATCGCAATTGTTCGGCTAAACGTTCAGCCCGATTTTGTGCTTCATTAGCCCGATTTTCTGCTTTTAATGCCGCTTCTTCAGGGGTTGAAACCAGATCACCTTCTGAAGTAAAATACCGTAGTTTTTCTTGGTAAATTCCCAGGAATAACCCTAATACTTCACTTTTTAATAATCCGGCGGTATTGGGAATAATTTCTTGATATTCCTGTCCGACTAATTTAAAACCATTTAGTTCTAAATCATCGGGAGAAAACCAGAAATATTCTTGGGTTCTAAATTGATCTTGATATAAATTCTTTTTAGTCGTTTTATCGGTTTCTGCCGTTGAGTTAGAAAGAAGTTCAATAATTAAATCGGGATATTTCCCTTCTTCTTCCCAAACTACCCAGGATTTTCTTGGCTGTTTAGAAGTATTTCTCACCAAGAAAAAATCAGGCCCGCGAAAGTCTCGATTTCTCAGTTGTTGACGGCTAAAATAGATGGTTAAATTTGCCCCAATAAAATAATCTGTTCTATCTCTCCATAACCAATCTAAACAAGATACTAATAAGGCTAACTGGAGATAGTGTAACGTACTTTCCATTTCTATATACTCACTTTCAACCTGAGTCCCATCGGGCATTAATGCCTCGAATTGTTCTGCGGTAATTGACATTTTTGTTCCTCCTCATTTGAGGTTGGGTTAATTTATTATATAGCAAGTATCAAGGAATTGCTTAAAAGTAGGATTACGATGATTAACCCTAAAAAAACGACTTTCAGTGTGTAGGGGCGAGGCGCGCCTCGCCCCTACGATGAATGGGATTTTAATGCTCAATCATCTGTTCTAAAGCAGTCTGTAAATCCTGGGTTAAATTAGCAACCGCTTGACGACGGTTTGTTTGATAATCTGACCATTTTTCAGTCACAGAAATCGGTTCACCAATGGTTAATTTAGCGCGTTTTTTTCCTAAATGGGGACGTTTTTGAGGGTTTTCTCCCTTTAATCGAGTTACCATTGTCCAAACAATTAAAGTGGTTTCGGCAAAACGATCAAAAGTCGGATTTTCTTTAATATAACTGCCTGTTACCCCCACAAAACTTTCCACTAATCTCATATTCCACATTCGCAAACTAGCTTCGGTTGCTACCCGATCTGCTAATCCTAATTCTACGGCCGACCAGGTATCATTTGCCTTGAGATCATAGCGATAAATACAATCCCACCCCGCCTGTTCTAAGCGACGACAACGACTACTTAAATCTCCCATGGGTTTGAGATTAAAATATTCTTCAGCCACCGTTAAAGCAATGTCTAATAATCGTTTAATGCGATCAGAAAAATCAAGGGTTTCATCTGGGGGAATATTCCGATAATAAAATTGACGATAAAAATTTTCCATGATATCTAATAAATGATTTCCTAACCGAATTAAACGGCTATAGAGAGATGCAAAGGTTAAGTCTGGGGTAGATGGGGGTAAGTTACAATCCCTTTCTAATTGGGCAATTAATTTTTCTAAATCTTCCCAATTATCTTTAATATAAAAATACTGTATACCAACCGGAACTAAATAAACTTCTTCCGAGCGTTCAGCTTTTTTTAAATCCTCAACACACCAAAATCCTAATTGAGAAATTCCGGGTTCTAAAGGACTAATATTTTGATTATGTCCATTAGTTGCTCCTTCCGGTGCGGCGGCTAAAGGAAATTGACCATTCATAAATAAATCCCTGGCGGATCGTAACCCTAAACGATCTACTTTCCCCCTTAAAATCGGTGTTCCTCCTAATTTTGGAAACAACCAAGAAACTATATTTCCTGCCCATAAAGGAATCCCTCGATCATACATAAAATGGGCATGAATAGGATTATATAAGACCATTTCCTGTTGTTTGGCACTTTCAGGAACAAATCGCCATAATAATTGACCAATACAATAGGGATCATCTGTATGGGGATGACGAAAAGCCAATAAAAATCTAACTTTTTCGCTTTGAAATTGTTGATAAAGATTAACTAATCGTTCAATTTGTTCTACCTTAATTTCAACTAGGGGCGTTTTCCATCTGATCCAAAATGGTATCCCCCATTGACAGACTTTTAGCACCAAAGGGTTAAAATTAGGCGGAATAAAATCTAGGGTGGGTTGTATATTTTTAATCAGATTAGCCATAAATTAGGGTCGAATCAATGTAATAAGTATTAAAGCGGATTGAACTCAACTCATTATTATAGCAATCCATCAGAATTTTGTTGTAATATTTGATTCCAGGGATTTCTGATCAAACCCCTGTTCTAGTTTGGCTTTGGAGGGACATCAATCCTAGATTTTTTGATAATTCCTGACCATAAATTAAGTAAAAAGACTTATCATAGAACCCTTGAATTGTTCTGTCAATCTCTAAAATTTACCCATAATTCGTTACAATGACAACCAAACTTTACCTCTAAAAACGGTTTGCTTTAAAAGGACAAATCATCAAGTTTTCACTTAGAAGGCAGGTAGAAAGGATGAATCCCACTGACTTGAATCAAGCATTTCAACATGGTTATTGTTTTCAAACTACCCTTGATCAACATAACGATCAAATTACCTATTCCGTCCATACCCTCGGTGAATTAGTTTTAACCTCTGGGAAAATTGCCGTTTGTGATCCTTTGGTTGTCCCTAATTCTCATCTGTGTTTGACTCAAACCCTAGCTGCGGGTCGTTATCCGGTGAAACTGAGTATCGCCACATTCCATGACCAAAAAGAGCAACGGGTCGCCTATGGGATGTTAGTTATTCGAGATCAACCTGCGGTTCGATGGGAATTAGCGCTATCTTCTCAAAAGGATCAAGAATCGGGTTATACCGTCACTTCTGGGACGGGATGTTTTATTGATGGGGAAGTGGTCAAATACTTATCTTCTCTTTCTGATAGTGAGTTTGAAAGTTATTATCATCATTTGGATCAAGTCTTAGATCAGACCTATGTTGATACCTGGGATTGGACAAATTTCTGTTTAGATGAATCAACCGGATTGAATATTATTGCCTTTCATTCCGGTTGGGGTGAGGGTTGTTATCCTTCCTATTGGGGTTATGATTCCCAGGGAAATCCAGTCTGTTTAGTCACGGATTTTAGGCTTTGGGACTCGTGAGGGGATCGACTACTTCCAATAGGGTTTTAATACTAGCATTGTAATCAAAAAAAGAAAACAAATGTTTATATTGCAAGATGCCCTTTTTGTCTAAGACAAACTGCCCGGGTAAGGGCGCCCCCAGGGCTTGTCCCACTTGATACAACTGGAAAATGCCACAGCTTGGATTACTCAGTAATGGCATTTTTAACCCCAGATCTTTGACTACAATTTTGCTTTGGCGTTCATCGGTACTGGTAATCATCAAAACTTCTATTCCCCTTTGCACAAAGGCTTCATAATTTTCATTCAGCGCTCTAACATGGGGATAACACCAGGGACAATATTGTTTTTCGGTAAAAATGCGGGTAAAGGCTAAAATCACGGGGCGATCGCCTCGAAACTGAGACAACCGCACTAATTGACCATTGGTAATATCGGGTAATTGAAAATCGGGGGTTTTCAACCCTATCTGTAAATTGCTAGTGGCGGGGATCGGAAAAAAGTTATTCCAAAATCGACGATTAATTAAACCCGTAAAATCGTTAGAAGTCAGCATAATAGTTTGTGGTTTGTACTCATCTTAGTGTAAAACAATCTTACGGAATAGACGAAACCCGCCCTCACACAATTGTAAAGACGGGTTCCTAAATCTTGTCTAAAACCTAATCTTAGACCGCCGCAAAGAATTCTTTGGACTTGACGGGATCGGGGATCATGGTTTTGTCGCCCGGTTGCCAACCCGCAGGACAGACTTCATCGGGGTGAGCTTGAACATATTGCAGGGCTTGCAGTGTCCGCAGAGTCTCATCCACGTTACGACCAAAGGCGAGGTTATTGATCGTGGCGTGTTGAATCACCCCTTCTTTGTCAATGATGAACAAACCGCGCAGAGCAATTCCAGCTTCAGGATCAAGCACGTTATAAGCAGTGCTGATTTCTTTTTTCAGGTCAGCCACCAGTGGATAGTTGAGATCGCCCACACCACCGGATTTGCGATCGGATTGAATCCAAGCGAGGTGAGAAAAGGCACTATCGACGGAAACCCCAAGAATTTGAGTATTGAGTTTGCTGAATTCTTCGGCGCGATCGCTAAAGGCAGTAATTTCAGTTGGGCAAACAAAGGTAAAGTCTAAGGGGTAGAAGAACAGAACCACATACTTACCCCGATAGTCAGACAGGGAAATGTCTTTGAACTCCTGGTCAACAACGGCCGTTGCTTTAAAATCCGGGGCGACTTGGCCAACACGCAGGCTCTCAGCCATGAATAATACTCCTTAAACTGACGATAGTATAGTTTCGTTGCAGAAAATCAGGATAATTTTGATCCCGATTGTCTGGCCATTTTACGATTTATTACAACTATATCATAGTCGAAATGAGTACAGTTAGACAAGACTCAGCGGGACTTAAACAAAAATCAAGATAGAACAAACGATTATGTATTGGTTGGCAATTAATCGAGAATGGACGGCGATCTCGGAATTACAGGCAGACATTAATTGATATATAGCAAGAGGCAATAGGGAATGGGCAATGGGCAATAGGTAAATACTTACTATAAGTAGCTTTTAGCTTT
>NZ_LT797684.1 GCF_900009135.1 Planktothrix sp. PCC 11201
AATAGGGAATAGGGAATAGGGAATAGGGAATAGGGAATAGGGAATAGGGAATAGGGAATAGGGAATAGGGAATATTGCTATATTTTTAATTAAAATTTAGGGATTTAAGGTAAAATAGATTAACTGTATTAATAAGATTATAACAATGAGTAAATCAAAACCTCTGACCGACCTAGAATTAATTGATTGTGCGAAAGCTAATGCTAAACAAGGTGTGGAAAATGCGGCTCAACTCGCGGGTTATGGGGATGATATAGACAAATTTATGGGCGCACTGCAAACCGCTTGTCATCGCATTGGAGTTAATATTGATTCTTTATCGGATTTAGTTAAAGAGCAGCAGCAAATTCGACAAATACCAGGGTTAGAAATTGCTCCTGATTCAGAATCGAGTTTATAAAGTGTTACTATAAGCCAAGAGGGTTGGAAGACCCAACCCCTACGATAAAATGTTACAACCTCGGCGCGGATTTCTATAATTTATGTCCCTCTATATTTTAACTCATCATAAGCTGAATAAACCGCTTTTACGTTATACCAATTCAGAAATATTCTAGCAATTTCTAAAGCTAATTGTGATTTTCCTTGGTTAATTAAATATTGTAAAAACCCTGCCATTGTCTTTTCATTTAAACGTCCTCCCAAAGATAATAAACCCCATAATATTTGATGTAATATGGTCATTTGAATCATCATTTTAACTTCAAAAGAAGGATGTTTTTGATAAAATAAAACTCCCATTCTCCCCCGTTGAATTTCTCGATCTATTAATTTCGGTAATTGTTCCAAACTAAAGGCCGGATGCCAATGATAACCCACCGCATCAGGGCATTTAATTAATGTTAAACCTAATTTTTTTAACCTAACTCCTAATTCTAAATCTTCCCAGCCATATTGTTGAAATTGAGTATCAAATAATCCGGCTTTTATTAACCAATGACGAGCGATCGCTACATTTCCCGTGGCAAAATAAGCGGCCGAAAAATCAGTAATTTTATAGGATTCAGAAGTCGGGTAATCAAAATTACAAGTATTAATTACCCGACCATAGGTAAAAACTTGATCTGAAGTTTGATATCCCTCAACTAAACTATCAGCATGGGATTGTAAAAATGTTTCTGTTACGACTAAATCACTATCAATAAAAATAATAGTTTCTCCCAGAGCCTTTTCTACCCCTAAATTTCTGGCTGCGGCTGGCCCTTGATGGGATTGACAAAATAGCCGAACATGGGGAAATTCTAACTGATTTTCCTCTAACCAATTTAAGGTTCCATCCGTTGAACCATCATCAACTAAAACCACCTCATAGTTAGTAATAATATGATCATATTGTTGCTGTTCTAAGGCTTTTAAACACTTTTGTAAAATCCCTAAACGGTTATAGGTAGGAATGACAATACTTAAAAACACAGTTTTTCTAACCTGAAACTTAAATCACTATTATTATCAACTACTGACCGGAAAAAAATCCAGTCCCCCTGCCCTCAAAATGGCCCCAACTCAAATATATAGAATTCCTGACATCCAAAGGGCATGAAAGGCAGGATAATGTAACATTTGGTTACTTGAGGAGAATATATTAATCATGGGTCGCGCTGAAAAAGTTGTGCTTGCTTATTCTGGTGGGGTGGATACCTCCGTTTGTATCCCCTACTTGAAAAATGAGTTTGGCGTCAAAGAAGTCATTACCCTGGCCGTAGACCTGGGACAAGGGGATGAATTAGGGCCTGTTCAACAAAAAGCCTTGGACTCTGGCGCCGTCGAGTCCCTGGTGATTAATGTCCAGGATCGATTTGTCAAAGACTATGCGTTTCCGGCCATTCAAGCCAATGCTTTGTATGAAAACCGTTATCCCCTAGCCACGGCTTTGGCCCGTCCGTTAATTGCCAAAACCTTAGTAGAAGTGGCCGAAAAATACGGGGCCGATGCGATCGCCCACGGTTGTACCGGAAAAGGAAACGACCAAGTGCGGTTTGACGTCTCCATTGGCGCACTCAACCCGAAATTGAAAATTCTGGCTCCCGCCCGGGAGTGGGGGATGAGTCGGGAAGAAACCATTGCTTACGGGGAAAAATTTGGCATTGCTTCCCCTGTGAAAAAATCCTCTCCCTATAGTTTAGACAGAAATTTGTTAGGGATTGCGATCGAAGCTGGGCCTTTGGAAGATCCTTGGACGGAACCCCTGGAAGAAGTCTATGCGATCACTAAACCGATTTCTGAGACTCCTAACGAACCCGAATATATCGAAATTGGGTTTGAAAATGGAGTTCCGGTGAGCCTGAATAGTGAGGCTATGGGCGGTGTTCAGTTAATTGGCAAATTAAATGAAATTGCTGGAAATCATGGGGTCGGACGCCTAGACATGATTGAAAACCGTTTAGTCGGGATTAAATCCAGAGAAATTTATGAATCTCCGGCGATGATTGTGTTAATTAATGCTCACCGAGATTTAGAAAGTTTGACCTTAACCGCCGATGTGACTCGTTATAAACGGGGGATTGAAGAAACCTATAGTCAGTTGGTTTATAATGGCCTCTGGTATAGTCCGTTAAAAGCGGCTTTGGATGCCTTTATCCAACAAACTCAAGAACGGGTCGCTGGTGTTGTCCGAGTCAAATTGTTTAAGGGAAATGCCATAATTGTTGGCCGGAAATCTGCTAATTCCCTTTATAGTTTAGACTTAGCAACCTATGGCTCCGAAGACGTTTTTGATCATAAAGCGGCGGAAGGGTTTATCTATGTTTGGGGTTTACCCACTCGCGTTTGGTCTGAGAAAATAAGAGACTATTGACACTCTCAGGTCTGAAGACACGCTCGATTCTAATTTCAACCTAGATACTTGCTCCGCCAGGGTTTCCCCAAGTAAAGTAGAGGTTTCTAGTCCATTAGCGTTACTTTGGGGATGCCCTCCCCTAGCTTGTTTACCAAGATTTAGAATATTAATTGCAGCATTTGTATCTCTATG
>NZ_LT797685.1 GCF_900009135.1 Planktothrix sp. PCC 11201
TTGTGATAAAAACCTGTAGGGGTTTGGTCTCCAAACCCTCTTTGCGCCTGGGTTTGGAGACCAAACCCCTACAATAAAATATTACAACCCCGGCACAGATTGCTATATTCCCCCCCGATGTTCAGAAAACCTCTAGGACTGGGAAACAGAAAAGGAACTCACAAAGGCTTCCGGGCCAACAACGGAAAGATAGGGTTCAATAAAATAGTGGTTAGCAACCCGCAGGGTATCAGCAGAAGTCACCGCCGCAATGTTATTCTGAAATTCCGTATCAAATTCAATTCCTAACCCTAAACATTCATACCAGCCATAGATTTGCGCCAGTTGGGAGTTGGTTTGTTTCCCCAGAGCATATTGACCTAAAAGTTTATTTTTAGCTACTTGTAACTCATCCGCCGTTAGGGGAATATTGACCAGGCGTTCCACTTCGGTGCGTAACCCATCAATGGCAATTTCGGTATTTTCCGGCGCCGTGCCCATATAGACAACAAATTGAGACTGGTCGAGACGGGTGGGGAAAAAAGCCGATACATCGTAGGCTAAACCCCGTTTTTCCCGCAATTCTACAAATAATCGACTAGATAAGCCATTTCCCAGATAGGTATTTAATACTTTTAACGCCGAATAGTCCTCATGGTTGACACAACTGGTTAAATAGCCCAACATCACAACGGATTGTTGTGTTTCCTGGGGGGTAATGGCGTTTTGGGGTATTGAGGTTAGGATGGGTAGGGATAATGTCGGTAAGGGGGTTTCAGGGGCCCTCCAGTCGCCAAATACCCGTTGAATTTGTTCAGTTGCCGCCTCTGGGGTAATGCGTCCGGCGATGGAGATAATTAAATTATCGGGACGGAAATAGGTTTGATGGAATTCTTGCAAGTCAGCGCGGCTGAGTTGGGAAACGCTGGCTTCGGTTCCTAGGGTGGAAAGGGCGTAGGGGTGATGTTGATACATCTGTTGTCGCAGTTGTTCAAAGGCGACGGAAAAGGGTTGTTCCCGTTGTGACCGAATTCCTTGAATGGTGATGCGACGTTCTAGTTCGATTTCTTCTTCGGGAAAGGAGGGGGAACGTAATAATTCACCAGTTAAACTTAAAATATCTTCAAAATCGGAAGCAACAGTTTTTAGACTTAGTAAAAAATAATCCGTTGACGTGTCTGCGCTTAATTTGGCCCCGACTGATTCGACTTGTTCGGCAATTTCCATGGAGGAAAGCTGGTCTGTTCCTTTGGTTAATACCGTGGCTACCAGATGGGAAAGTCCGGCTTTTTCTTGAGGTTCCCAGCGACTTCCTGTTCGGAGAAATAGACGAGTTGCAATAATATCAGCGGCGGGATTTTCTGTTACTAGCAACACAATCCCGTTATCCTGAACTGTGCGATGAACATTACGAATTGTATTAGACGGGGTTAAAGTTTGGGTCACAGTTCCTCTATTTTTCTTTAAGTTTGGGGAATTTAGATCGGTATGAGTAATGGGTAATGGGTAATGGGTAATGGGTAATGGGTAATGGGTAACGGGTAATGGGTAATGGGTGATCCCTATTTATTCCTATTGCCCATTGCCTATTCCCTATTCCCTGTTTATGGGTATTTGAATATCAATAATTCCCCCTCCTAAGACTAAATCTCCGTCATACCAAACTGCTGCTTGACCCGGAGTAATCCCAAAGATAGGTTCATCAAAAATAAGTTTAACGCAGGAACCAATTTTGGGATCAATTTCGGCTCCTTCTGGGGGATTAATCGGAATTACGGTGACAGGTTGGGGTAGCGACCGATAGCGAATTTGTACCTGGGTACGAATGGGGGTATTCGGTGGGGAAATAGACACCCAATTGACTCTTTTAATGGTACATTCTGTTTGTACCGCGCTTTCTCTATCCCCAACAATTACTTGATTTCGACCCGCATCAATTCCGACAACATATAGGGGATTGGGGGCCGAAATTCCTAGACCTTTTCGTTGTCCAATGGTATAATGATGGATGCCCTCATGTTGTCCTAAAACCCGACCTTTTGTGTCTATAATATCGCCTTTTTTACCCGTAATATATTTATCTAAAAAAGCCTGCATGGAACCATTGGCTTCCACTAAACATAAATCTTGACTTTCGGGTTTGTCGGCGGTTTTTAACTCATATTGATTAGCCATTTGGCGAGTTTCGGTTTTTAACACTTCTCCCAAGGGAAATAGAGTTCCGGCGAGTAAATCTTGGGTTAAGTCATATAAAAAATAAGACTGATCTTTATTCAGGTCTACGGCTCGTTTTAATTGATAGCGATCGCCCTTTTCATCATAATCAATTCTAGCATAATGACCCGTGGCAATTCGATCAATTCCTAACTGTTCTCGGGCATAATCTAACATCGGGCCAAATTTCACCGCCCGATTACATTGAGAACAGGGTAACGGAGTAATTCCGGCACTATAACCATCAACGAGATAGTCTACAATATGGGTTTGAAATAACTCTCGACTATCCACAATATGATGAGGAATTCCTAATTGTTCACAAATGTAGGCCGCATCCACCATTCCTTCTGAACAGCATTGTCCTTTTCCCTTCATTAACCAAAGGGTCAACCCCACCACCTCATATCCCTGATGGTGTAGCAAGGCGGCGGCTGTGGAACTATCGACTCCACCAGAAAGACCTACAACAACTTTGCTCATGATCACATCAGAATAACTTGCTAATTTTGATTAACTAACTTAACTTTAATCTTGACTGATCTGCCAATTTTGATTACTCTTAACTGGCTTACCTGCCAATATCAACCGAACCCACTCCAAACGGGAGGACGCTAAAATGTCAGTCTGTTCTATTGTAATACAGAAAAAAACCAATTGGCTTACAAAATTTATTTGGAAAATACCCCTATTTTCTAGCCTCGTGCTATTGGGGGGATATGGAGTAATGGTTTCCCCTGTTTTTGCCCAAGAACGCTATGGAGTTTATGTCAATGGCGAGAGTCCTTTACTGTTAGAAGTCGTGCAGCAAGTTCAGCCCGGAGCCATGATCCAACGATATAATAATCGTAGCATTATTGATCTGGGAATTTATTTTAATCAAAGTGAGGCTCAAAAATTAATTGCAGACTTAAAAAGCCAGGGGGTTCAAGGAGAAATTATTAACTTGAAATCTGGAGAAGATTTTAACAATCCAATTCGAGTTAATCCGATGGTTATTCCTCCCGACCAAACGGATATTAAAGTGATCAGAACTTCGATTCCATCGGGTCAAATTCCGATCACAACTGACTTGGGATTATATCAAGTTTATGTGAGTCCGACCTCGAATTCTTTAAGTGCAGTCCGCCAAATTTCTCCCAATGCTCGAACATCCACCTATCAAGGACAATTGATTATTCAAGCGGGCAGTTTTGTGAATCAGTCTAATGCTGACCAACTCCGACAAAAGTTAGCATTAGGGGGGATTTCTTCGACCGTTATTAACAGTACCGCACAATTACAAGCGTTTTTAGCTACTATTCCCAATATCCCCCCGAATATCCTGCCAGCCTTCCCTGGTTCTGGTTTAGGATTAGGAAATACTGATAGCTATTTTATCTTAATTCCTAGTCAAAGAAATCAACTGGTTTCTGTGGCTGAAAATGTAGCAGCTTTGGGTGTTCCTTCCCAAAGTATTCAGATGCAGCAGGCGGCTACTAATCCCTTTGTTGCTGTTGGGCCTTTTGCCAATCAACAGTTAGCCCAACAATGGGAAACTTATCTGCAAAGTTCGGGATTATCTCGTGCTATTGTCTATTTTGGGAGATAATCTATTGATGCTGTACTTCATTGCCAGATTATGAGACAATCAGATGTTAACTCTTAAACAAGAAAGGATTAACAAGATAATATGGTAGCTAAAATTCAATTTTCAATAGGTATTGATGAAGATGTAATTCCTGATGTTCGTCTGACTCGTTCACGGGATGGGAGTCAAGGTACAGCAAAATTTTATTTTCTCAATCCTAAAGCCTTAGCGGATGATTCCACCCAAGAAATTACAGGAATGTATATGATTGATGATGATGGGGAAATCGTCACCCGTGATGTTAACGCTAAGTTTGTTAATGGAAGACCTACGGAAATCGAGGCGATTCATTTAATGAAATCTCCCGAAGAATGGGATCGTTTCATGTTGTTTATGGAACGTTATGCAAAAGCTAATGGATTAGAATTTAGTAAATCCTAATTCAGTCATCATTTGTAGGGGCGGGTTCATCGAGATTTAGGTGATTAACAAACATTTAAAAGAACCCGCCCGTACCAGTCATCAGTTTAATAGTTAATTTATTAAATAAATTCCCCATTCTATTACCCATTCGTAATTCGTAATTCGTAATTCGTAATTCGTAATTCCTTATGACTTTACCAGTTCCCCATCCTGATACTTCGGAATTTTTGGTTAATTGTGCTGTGATTACGGTGAGTGATACTCGCACGCCAGAAACCGATAAAAGTGGTCAACTAATTCAGCAATTTCTACAGAATACTGGGCATCCAATTCTCGATTATCAAATTATTAAAGATGAACCGAAAGACATTATAAAACTATTGAAAAAACTCTGTCAAATTCCTGAACTGAATGCTTGTATTTTTAGTGGAGGAACCGGAATTTCACCCCGAGATACTACCTATGATGCTCTGGAACAATTATTAGAAAAAACTTTACCTGGATTTGGAGAAATTTTTAGAGCTTTGAGTTATCATGAAATAGGGTCAAGAGCGATCGCTTCCCGGGCTGTAGCTGGAGTTTATCAAAGGAAATTAATCTTTTCGGTTCCTGGATCTTCTAATGCAGTAAAGTTGGCAATGGAAAAATTAATTTTACCTGAATTAACCCATTTAGTTAAACTGCTATAGCAATCCTAATTGCTCAGACCCAGAGGATCAACTTTTTTTCTTAGACTTGTTGCCTGTTCCCTGCCATAGCAATTAAAACAACAGCAGAACGGGGGCTGAGATGATAATATTTTCCCATAATTGGTCGGGCAGCACTCAAGCGACTAATATCATTAGGAACCGCTAAAGCCGTATCTACCAAACGATGCCAACGTTCTCCTTTAGAAAGGGGAGGTAATTGAAAGTTTAAGGGTTCCCAATAGGAATTTAACATAATATGGAGATGTTCGCCTTTTTGGGGATGATATAAACTAAAAGCAATAGTGCGAGAACTGTCATATAAGTCTGGTTTTCCTATTTTCACTCCATGCCAAATCACATAGGGCAAATTACTCTCTATATTCATTTCCAAAATATCATCTAACTGAAAGAGATGGAGTTCCTTTTTAAAGCGGATTAAACTTTTAACAAACCGCAAGACATCAGGATTTTTCCCCACATCACTCCAGTCAAACCACCCTAACGGATTATCCTGACAGTAAGCGTTATTATTTCCAAATTGTGTCCGACAAACCTCATCCCCCATTAACATCATCGGAGTCCCTTGAGACAGTAATAAAATTACCCACAGATTTTTAATTTGTTGCAGGCGTAAAGCTTGAATATACAGGTCATCCGTCGGCCCTTCAATGCCACAATTCCAACTAAAATTATATTCAGAACCGTCTCGGTTTTCCTCTCCATTAGCATCGTTCTGTTTTTCATTATAACAAACTAAATCATGCAGAGTAAAACCATCATGACAGGTAACAAAATTAATACTACAATGCACTTCTCGATCGGGATGGGGATAAATGTCAGGACTCCCCATAATTCGATAGGCTAACTTTTCAACTTGTCCTTCATCTCCCTTGACAAAACGACGGACATCATCCCTAAATTGTCCGTTCCATTCGGCAAAACGATCCCCTGCTAAAGAACCTACTTGATATAATCCCCCTGCATCCCAAGCTTCAACAATTAATTTTGCTCCGGCTAATACGGGGTCGGATTTAATAATCCATAAAATCGGGGCATCTTCAATCGGATTTCCTTCTTTATCCCGGGATAAAATCGAAGCCAAATCAAAGCGAAATCCATCGACGTGCATTTCTGAAACCCAATATCTCAGACTATCAATAATTAACTGTCCTGAAATTTCATGATTAGCTTTAATAGTATTTCCGCAGCCACTATAATTACTATAATCAGCCGGATTATCTTTCTCTAAAATATAATACATACTGTTATCAAGTCCCCGAAAAGATATGGTCGGGCCGTCTTCATTTCCTTCGGCAGTATGGTTATAAACCACATCTAAAATCACTTCAATTCCAGCTTTATGAAAAGCCTTGACCATATCTCGAAATTCATTGATCGGGCCGATAGCATCTCGATTAGAACTATATTCTCGATGGGGAGCAAAAAAGGAAATGGTACTATATCCCCAATAATTACTCCGAGGAGGAACTGCATCCTGTTCATCAAATTGATGAATCGGGAGTAATTCCACGGCGGTAATTCCTAAATCTTTTAAATAGGGAATTTTCTCAATTAATCCCGCGTAGGTTCCCCGTTTTTCCGGGGCAACTCCCGAGTTAGGATTGCGCGTAAAACCCCCGACGTGCAGTTCATAAATAATCGTTTGGGCGTAGGGTAATTCTAAAGGTTTATCTCCTTCCCAGTCATAACCTCGCTTATCAACCACCACTCCTTTTAAGGCTTGAGCGCAATTATCCCCCGGAACAGAAGCGGCAGCCCGACTATAATTTTCCGTATTAACAATAGCTTTTGCATAGGGATCTAATAATACTTTCTGAGGGTCAAAACGATACCCTAATTCCGGTTCATATAAACCATCAACGCGATATCCATAAATTTGTCCGGTTTGAATTCCTGGAACAAAAATATGCCAATAATAAAAGGTTTTATTATGTTTAGGATCAAAGGGAATTACCTGGGTGGGTTCGTGGGCGTCGGCGGTATCAAATAAAAGTAATTCTATAGCCGTACAATTTTTAGAAAAAATACAAAAATTCACCCCATTGGCATAAACCGTGGCTCCCAAGGGGTAGCTTTGACCAGATAAAATATCAAGATGCACGCCTTTCACTCCTTGCAAGTTTTCTCGATTATCAATTGCTGTATTCAACGGTCTAACTCCTTTTCGGGTTGAATAATTCTGTTGTGGAATAAAGAACATCGGAACAGAAAGAATGAACTCTATCGGTTTGGGAATCACCCAATCTAATTCATCCTAGGGGCAAGGCGCGCCGTCCCCCTGCACAGAAATTTTGCCTTTAACATAATGTTTAACCTAGATTATCGTTAATTGGGATAAATAACCGATCACCAGTGCTAAAAACGCGATAAACTAGCAGAAAATCCCAATAAAACTGTGTGTTCAGTTGAATGTCCCCCTCAGAAACCCCTTGCTTAAGTATTGCGATCGCTCGGATGAATACCTCCGTTGCCCATCATTTTGCAACTTGGGTGGTACAGTCTCCCGATTGGAATGGATATGTTCACCATGATAGTAGCTGGCCCGAACCCCTTTCCCAAACTTGGCAAGCGTGGTTAGAACTATTTTCCCCCCATAGTATTCCCAATGGTTTGTGTTCTCCGCCTCCTGCGAATTTGTCCTTAACTGCTGCTTCCCATTCGGGGCAACAACTTAGTTATACCACCCGTTTAATGCAGCAATTTGGGATTAATCTCTGGCAATGGTTATTTCAAGGATCAATTCAAGCTAGTTTACACCGCAGTCAAGGGATTGCTATTGGCCAGGATCAACCCCTACGGATTCGCTTAGACCTCCGAGACCCGGATTTAATCCCCATTCCCTGGGAAACGATGCAACCCCAAGGCGGTCAACCGGCGATTTCCCTGAGTCAACATCTGTGGTTTAGTCGCACCACCTTTGATGTCAACCCCCTCCCCCAGCGTTTGGCGGCTCCAGGGTTGAATATTTTATTGGTGTTGGGGGAAGGTCAAACCCCTGGGGTGTCTCCTAATTCCGAATTATCGAAATTGGCTTTAGAAAAAGAAGCGATCGCCATCGGTAAAGCCTTTGAACAATGCGGCATGGATACCCTGGGAAATCGAGTCGAGAGCGAGGTTTACTGCGGCGTTAAAACCCTTCTGGAACCGACCGTTGAACAACTGATTGCAGAATTAGAAACCGACCGCTATAACGTCTTATTTTATGCAGGACATGGAATGCCAGCCCCCGATGGTGGGTTATTATTTCTGCGTCCCGATACTACTATTAATGGGACAGAACTGGCCCAGGTGTTAGTCCGATGTGGGATTATCCTAGCGGTGTTTAACGCCTGTTGGAGCGCTCACCCGGCGGTAGAAACCGTGTCAACCCCCTCTAATTCACTATTTCAAGCCATTCCTAGTAGTAGTTTAGCTAAAGTATTAATCCATCACGGGGTTCCGGCGGTGTTGGGAATGCGGGACTCGATTACCGACGCCGAGGCGTTAAGCTTTATTCAAGCCTTTGCTAGAGCTTTAGGGGAACGTCTCCCCGTGGATCAGGCCGTGGCCATGGCCCGTCAGCATTTGTTAGCCCTTTATAAGTTTAATCAACCCGCTTGGACGTTACCCATCTTGTATATGCACCCGGAATTTGACGGGGTGTTAGTCCAGCCTTTAGAACAGATTAAGACAGAAATGCCAATGAGTTCGGTAACAGGGTTTGGGGATGTTCCCCGGGCCTGGTTACGACTCTATAACCCCGGGACTAATACCCCAGCCCAGGTTTGGCCCATTGATACCGGATTAATGCGGGTAGGTCGTGGAGAAGGGAATGATGTAATTGTTGCGGAACAGTGGGTTTCTTCTAAACACGCAGAAATTTTTTGTCGTCATAGTTCCGATGGAAAAACCCAACCGAATTATTTTTTAAGGGATTTTTCTCGCTATGGAACCTTAATTTTTCATACTCAAGAATGGCAACGCATCCACCATCAAGAAATTCCGTTAATATCAGGAATGCAGTTAAAATTTGGCAGTTCTCAGGGGCAATTGTTAGAGTTTGTAATTGAAGGGAATGGGGAATGGGGAATAGGCAATGGGTAATAGGTGATAAATCAAGTATTAACTCTTACGCTGACAACTGGTACGGGCGGGTTCTTTTAGATCTTTGTTAATTACTGCGCATCTCAATGAACCCGCCCCTACAAATGATAATGCGGATACTTGATAACTGATTTATGATTGAACCTAAAATTTTTCATCTAATTAATCGTTTAAGTTTTGGTGTTACTCCTGGACAAATTCAACAGGTACAACAGATGGGAATTGATACTTATATTAAGACCCAACTGCAACCACAAACAATTCCCTATCCCGCCGATTTAAAGGAAAAACTCAATCCTTTAAATACATTAGTTTGGCAACCCGGTGAAGTTATTCTAGCGGAAAAACAAACCCTAGAACAAGCTAAAACCCTCGGTTTAGATAGCAAATCCATGATTAAAATTAAGCAAAGTTTTAATCAAAAAATCATGCAGCAAGCCAAACGAGGGCGTTTATTAAGAGCCTTTGCTAGTCCTCGTCAATTAGAAGAAGTAATGGTGGATTTTTGGTATAACCATTTTAATGTATTTGCGACAAAAAGTGATTTAACTCGACAGTTTTTTAGTTCCTATGAACAACACGCCATTCGACCCCATGCTTTAGGAAACTTTAGACAATTATTAGGAGCAACTGCCAAACATCCGGCTATGTTAGTCTATTTAGATAATTGGCAAAATACTGCCCCGGGAAGTTCGGGGGCAAAGGGCGCATTTAAAGGGTTAAATGAAAATTATGCCCGGGAATTATTAGAGTTACATACATTAGGAGTTAATGGCGGTTATAGCCAAAAAGATATTATTGAATTAGCCAAAATTTTAACCGGATGGGGACTATTTCAACCTATTGCCCAAACCTCAACTAAATCGGGATTTTATTTTGACGAAACCCGCCATGATTTTAGCGATAAAGTGTTTTTAGGATATTCGATTAAAGGTAGTGGAATGAATGAAGGCGAAGAAGCTCTTAATATCATAGCAAAACATCCTTCTACAGCCCAACATATTAGTTATCAATTAGCTCGAAATTTTGTTAGTGATACTCCTCCCGATTCCCTGGTTAAAAAACTAGCTAAAACCTTCTTAGATAGCGATGGAAATATTGCAATGGTTCTCCAAACCCTCTTTGCAAGTAACGAATTTTGGCAAACCAATATTTATCAAACTAAATTTAAAACCCCCTATCGATATCTTGTTTCAGTGATGAGAATTATCGGTACAGTTACCAATTTTGAACCCCTAGATGGTATCCTAAATCAATTAGGAATGCCCCTCTATGGTTGTCCGTCTCCCGATGGGTATAAAAATATTCAATCCGCTTGGTTAAATCCCGACGCCATGGTAAGACGCAGTAGTTTATCTGTTCCCTTATCCAATGGATTACTTGACGATGGAAAACCCATTGATGCTAATTTTTTAGCCTCCACATTAGAAAATAATTTCTCCCCTCAAACTCGCTCCGTTTTAGACAAAGCTACCCCGAATTTAAGAGGAGCATTAATTTTAGGAAGTCCTGAATTTATGATGTATTGAAAATATCCGATTTTTTGCTATAATTAAAAGGATTAAACCCAAAACGGGGGTCATGATGAATCAAACCCTAGAACAAGTAATCTGGACAATTGAAGACGTCGAGGGACTACCAGAAAATGAATGGATACGCCATGAAATCCTCAATGGAGAACTCTTTATGACTCGCTCTCCCCATCGTCGCCATCAACAGGCTTGTGTTAAGATTTGTGCATTACTTGATATTTGGTCAGAGTCGAATAATTTAGGCGTCACAATTTTTGCTCCGGGTTTAATCTTTTCTGATATTGATAGTGTTATTCCTGATGTGGTTTGGGTGACTCATGAAAGACTCGAACAAATTGAAGATGAAGCGGGACATTTAACCGGAGCACCGGAATTAGTGATTGAGGTTTTATCCCCCGGAAAACAAAACGAGCGTCGAGATAAACAAGCTAAATTAAAACTCTATTCTATTACGGGAGTTCAGGAATATTGGGTTGTTAATTATTCTACCAAACAAGTTGAAATTTATCGCAGAGAAAAAGCACAATTAGTTAAGGTTTCAACCTTATTAGAAACAGATGAAATCACATCACCTTTATTACCTGGATTTAGTGCTGTTGTCCAGTTATTTTTTCCTTAAACCGATAATTAAATGCCTGGGAACGCACTGCTTGAAAATCTGGGATAGAATAGGTTTTTTCTAGGTTATCTTTGAGTTGGTCTAACTTTAAAATAGCCTCTCCTACCGATGCAGCTAATAACGGCGGGACTGCATTACCAATTTGTCGCCATTGTTGAGAGGATGTTCCATAAAAAATATAATCAGGTGGAAAAGATTGGATAGCGGCGGCTTCTCGGGGAGTCAAATAACGATCTTCTGTAGGATGATAATAGGTGGTTTTATTTGTATTAATTGTACCTGAATGGTAATACCGATCTAAACGCTTTAATTGAGTTTCTCTAAATCGTTCTTCTCGAATTGTTTTCCAATTTATATCATACCACAAGGAAGGCGGGAGATAGGCTAACTGATCCCGTTCATAACGAATTCCTTTCCCTTCAGGGATATAATGAATTCTTTTTCTTTCTAATTCATTTTTGATTTGGGCTGTTTTCAAATCATGGTTAAAACTTTGACCTGCAAACTCTAATAAAGTATTAAATGCCCATTCCACGGTGCGAGGTAAGGGTAAAAGATCAGGATCTTTTTCAGAATCTTTAAATCGTTTTTCTGGATAAATATTACTAACTCCAAAGCGATTTCCTAATAAAATAGTCCGTCGTCTCGCTTGGGGCACACCATAATGATGGGCGGATAATACCTTCACATCTACAGTATAACCCAATTGGCTAAAACTATTAATAATTAATGTTAATGTACTTTCATTCTTTTTTGCCAATAACCCGGTAACGTTTTCCAGAATAATAAAGTTAGGTTTAAAGGTTTCTACCATTCTCAAAAATTCAAAAAACAAAAAATTTCGGTGATCTTTTTTATCGTTTGTACCAATAGTTGAAAATCCCTGACAAGGAGGGCCACCGCAAATTAAATCTACGGTTTGATTTCCAATAATATCCTGAATGAATTCGGTTTTAATTTCTCGCAAATCTCCTAAAATCGTCTGGGAATGGGGATGATTAGCTTGAAAGGTTTCTAAGGAATATTTATCAAAATCTATTCCCAATAAACAATTCATTCCTGCCATTTCTAATCCACAAGACATTCCCCCGGCGCCGGAGAATAAGTCAATAAAGTTTTTCATTTCTCTACTCAACAAGATAATAGAATTAATTATAATATTTTGTTTGAACAATGGAATATTAAAGTCAATTTACACATACAAAAGTTGATTAAAAATTTCATCAGCCGTTAGAGTATCTAATAAAATAGAAACCCGTTGAGCGATTTCATGAGGACTTTTTTGAGGGACAATAATAATTCCTGAATGGTTCCGTTTTTTAGCCATATATTCTAAATGCAACTGTTCAAAATCAACTCGGTTATGAGTCAGTAAACATCGATCAGATTTTGCTGTATAAATTAACTGATTTTGATCGGATTTTCCTAACATTCCTTGTTCTAGTGATGTTGTCACATTAAAACCTCTACTGCGGAGTAAAGTTGCAACTAGAACAGAAACATCTTCATCTGTATATAGTGTTGCAAATAATTTCATGTTTTTTTCATAGCCGCTTTAACAGCAGGATGAACTAATTCTTCAGGAATGCGATTTTGTTCAATATAATGATTAATTTCCTCTTGATTATCTAAATAAAAACTCAAGGCATCAAAAACCTGTGCTAATGTTAGATGGGGTAAATGTATCGGGATTTCTTCAGGAGATATTCCTAAACGCCATAACCCAACAATAGCTCGGACTGAAGTTCGAGTTCCTAAAATGATAGGTTCACCTTGAAGAATTTCAGGGTTACGACTCACATAACGAGAAACCGATTGTACAGTCATATCAACTCATACAACAAAATTTTTTATACTTCTATAATATCACATTGCAACATCATAATCCCAGGAATAGAGTTACAATGCAGGCACATCAACATTAAGTTTAAAATTAGCTGCTTTTGAGCCAGAAACTTCGATGGTATAATCTCCATCAATGGGCAATTCTCCTTGCCAATTTTTGCTATTTTTAATAGTACCAATATTCTTACCATTCGGATCTAAAATATTAATATCTACCGTTCCTTCGGTTACATCAACGGACATCTTTTGTCCGGCGGCACATTCTAATTTATATTGTCGTTTTTCTGCGGGTTTAACCATACCTGTAACCGTTGTTCCCGTCGCTCCAGGGTCAAATTTAACTCTTTCGGTGGCGTTATTTGCTTGAGGAGAAATAGAAGGAGTTGGGGTAGGAGTTGGGGTAGGAGTAGGAGAATTAGCAAAAGGAGGTAGGGGTTGTAAGGGTTGTTTTACTGTCGCACCATGAGACCCTAAACTCATTTTTAGATCAAAAGTTGTAGCTCCTTTTAAAGCTGTTAAAACGATTGTATATTGACCCGTTTGGGATAAATCTTTGGTTTTAATCAGTTGTCTATCCGGTGCATAAACCCAAATACATAAATTATCTTCTGTGCGATAATTTAACTGTTGACCAGCTTTAGCAGGAAATTGATAAGCTAAATAACTTCCTTGGCGAATTTGGCCAGATTCCTTGGTATTAATAGCGGTTAAATTGATTAATTTAATATTAGATGAAGCAATATTTCCTGAAGGTTGTTCCCCACATTGTTCAATTTTATTAGATGAACTGGAGCTAACAATATTCATGGTTTTTGAAAGTTGTCGCCAATGTTCCGATAGAATTTCACAACCTGTTAATAAAAACAACAATAAAAATAAACCTGTTTTTTTCATGAAAAAATCACCATACATTAAGTTTAATCCTAAATTTTAATTTAACTTAACCGTTGTTTGATCCATAAACCAAATAACGGCAAAGCTAATTTATAGCCTAATTCTGAACCATAAATTAAGCCTTTATGTTGCAAACCCGTGATCGCTCCTTGTAGACTTCCTCCTCTGGATAAATGATGTTTAGTAATATATTCCCGACTTTGGGGTTTATCCGTGGGATCTAGGGCTAAAGACTCTAATAATTGAGCTTGAGAAGCCGGAAGTAATACTAACAATGACTCGAATACCGTTGAAAAATCGGCTAATAATTCCTGTAAGGTTTCCTCGATTTCCTGATCTGCAATTAAACCATTTGTGGTTTTAACTTTACACAAGCGACGCACTAAAGCCGAAGCATCTCCAATATGTCCCTGCACCGCTTCTAAAAAGTATTGTAATGCTTGCGATCGCGGATCAAAAGTTAAATTTTCTCGATGTAAAACCCCATGCGCCCAAGCTGCAACCACATCATTAGATAGGGGCGTTAACTGCACAATATCTAAATTTTTATGAAACTCCTCTTGATTGCTAGTTTCCGCTAAAGTTGTTATTAAAACATAACTCACAGAATTTTGCTGTTGAATTTCTTGGCGCAATAATTTTTCCCAATTTCCCTGTCGATCCCAAGATCTAATATGGGGAAAACCTTGCAAAATTAACACCACTTGTCGCCCTACAAATTCCGTTAAATATTGTGGAAAATGAATTAATAATTGATAGGCTTGCCAAACTTCTTCCGGTTTCGCAATTAACCGCAAACTTTTTGCCATATTTCCTTGACAGGCAAAAAATTCAGTAGCTTCTTTACTTATCCATTCTTGCAAACACTCAATAGCGATAGGACTTTTTATTGCCTGAGAAATCCCCTCACATAACAGTTGAGTCAAGCGTTGGCCATCGGTTGCCCGAATACAGTCCACTTCGATAATTTTTGCCCCGACTTCCGTCGCTGCCCTTCTGACCAGGGTTCGTCGGCCACTGCCCGGTACTCCGGCAATTAACAAATCTCGATCACGGGCTAAGGCTTGAGTGATCTGCTGAAATTGTCTTTGCCGTCCAAAGGTTTCTAAGGGGGCTGCTAACTCTGCTATATCCATCGGTGTCTATTGAACAAGCTAATTGCTGATATTACCATTTTTGGGAGGATCACCGATCAAAATGTAAATGTTGTTCTAACAATGCCAATAATTGCATCGTTATTCTGATTATTTTGAGCGGGTGCTGTTAGCCAAATTAAGCCCGAATTAATTGCAATATAGTCATTTAATTTATATTTATAAACCCGACTTAATTCAAACTTTACCGAAGAATTTGTATCGCATTTATCAAATCGGAATCGTATATGGAATAGACATCTCCGAAATAAAAATGGGGAGGGATAGCAAGATGGTAAAATTTGATTTTACCCCAAGGAGAGATGACTAAATTAAGAGGCTATCTGGACAAGAATCCCCAGCAAACAAAAAGGCTATTAGGGATGGAATATGAACAGTTGATAGAACTAATTCAAGCCGCGGAGTTATTAGAACAAGAAAAACGACAAGAACGAGAAAAAGCTAAGATCAGGTTGATTAAAGCAGGTGGGGGTCGTCACCAGAAATTATCTGTGGAGGAACAAATCTTACTAACTCTAATTTATCTGCATCAGATGCCCACATTTCAAATGTTAGGGTTACAGTTTGAAGTGAGTGAATCAACAGCGAATGATATTTTCCATAACGGGATAAAAATATTGAGAGAATTACTGCCAGCCAGTTTACTTGAGCAAGTAAAAAAAAACGAGAGTGATTGGGAGTGGGTAGAAAAAATTCTGCTGGAATATGAGTTAGTAGTAGATAGCTATGAACAGCCCATGCAAAGACCAACAGACAATGAAGAGCAGAAAAAATATTACTCAGGAAAGAAAAAAACACATACCTTTAAAAATCAAGTCATTGTCATGCCGAGCGGGAAAGAAATAGTGGATGTAGCTGTGGGTTATACCGGAGCAACAAGCGATCTGAAATTGTGGAGAGAAAGAAGGGAGGAATTGGGGAATCATCAAAAATACAGGGGGGATAAAGCTTATGTAGGGGAAACAGCAATTAATACACCACATAAGAAACCGAGGAATCAAGAAATATCCCTTGAAAATCGAGAAGAAAATCGGTTAAAAGCCAAACAAAGGATTGTAGTCGAACATTTAATAAGACTGATAAAAATTTATCGAGTTGCTTCAGAAAGATTTCGGTTAAAGAGCCAAAATTATGAAGCAGTAATCTTGACAGTATGTGGACTAATAAGATGGCGAATAGGAGCGATTGTATTATCATCTAAGAATTGCCCAGAATACTTTTGAAAAATGATTGAATATCAGAAATAAAATTCATTAATTATTATTAATGTAACTGAAAAAGCCTATGAATCCGTTACTTTAGGAGAAACCGGCACAGGAGTGCTAGAGACTCAAAAAGTAGCGATAGAGGGCATTTGAGGATTTTCGGAGATGTCTAATGAGCAATATTAGCGATCGCACTTTAATTAGTTATCAAGATTTAGTTTGGTTTTCAAGTCAATTATGTCACCCTTGACAACACAATGCAATTGCATTACCTTGAAAATAGAGTTTAACCAATAGGTTTAGAAGTCGCTATGGCTGCAAAATTGGCTCCATGCTCGGAATCAACTCTAACTGATCGTTATCAGACTACAATTCCTGATCCTGTTCGCAAAGCTCTTGGTTTGAATAAGCGCGATAAAATCCGCTACACCATCGGGTCTGACGGTCAAGTCATTATTTCTCGTGCTGACCCGACAGAAAATGATCCGATACTAGGGCAGTTTCTAAATTTTATAGCACAAGATATCCAGAATAATCCTCAACATATTAAAGCACTTAGCTCTGATTTAGTCAGTCGTGTTCAGTCCTTAGTTTCTGATGTTGATCTCGATCTGGATGCACCCCTTTTGGACTAGGATGAATAATTTTGTCTGTAAATCAGCCCTTAGTGATTAATGGGTGGAATATATTTGTCCACCCTCTGTTTCTAAATCGGTTTGAAGAACTTCTAACCCAGGTTGAAGATTTACGTCAGAAATATCCTCAAGATTACAAAAAGAAAAATGCCACAAAGCGTTTAGCTGCTATAGCAAAGTTGGCATTTGAGATTATTCCTCAAGATCCAACTCGTAGTGATTATCGTCAAGGGACTACCCTGGGAGATGATTATAAACACTGGTTTAGAGCTAAATTTTTTCAGCAGTACCGACTGTTTTTTAGATATCATCAAGAGAGCAAAATTATTGTATTTGCCTGGGTAAATGATGATGATTCTAAGCGTTCTTATAACAGTAATACAGACGCTTATCGAGTTTTTAAGAAAATACTTGAAACCGGACACCCTCCTGACAATGTAATTGTCACTAATGGCTGCTTTTTTAAAGCTATATGTCATTCGATAAGACCCTAAATGGTAGATTATTAGTTTCCCAAGTGCAAATAGACAAGTAAATTTGCGTTTTGCAAAAGTAAGTTTCTTCGTAGGCAAGCCTTAAATTACGCTCTAAATTCTCCGGTTTAACATCATTATCATTCGCAGAACCAATTGCTTTGCGTAAGCTGAGGGATAGGATTGCCACCAAGTGATGACCACAGCAGACTTGCCAGGGATCATGGTTGCTACTTTTTTGGTTTATTATCCGTTGTTGTAAATCTTCGTTTTTCAGTTTATGGGCTTCGATGGATTTATTCTTGACTTCTTGAATCAGTTTAATTTCATCAATTTTTAGGGTTTCCTTGTCAATAAAATTACTAAATTCGATCTTCTTAAAAGTCAAGTTTAATCCATCGCGATTAGAAACCCAGAGAAGATATCCAACTGGCATACTCGCTTCTAACAATGCTGTTCTTATATCTCTACCAAATTGAGTAATTTTCTCCTGGGAGCCAAACTCACTGATCACCTTATCAAAGGCTTTTGAATTGATCAGGATCGTTTCCAGGTCATGGGTATCTGTACGAATTAGATTAGGGTTAGTATGCGGTGAAGTTTCAAGATGATCAAAATCTGCATCAACAATAGCTAAAATTCCATCAAAATTGTCTTTCTCCAAAATACCCAGAACATTAATAATTAGAAGTTTACTAGAGGGTTTGCCAGAAATACTCATTAATTCACAGTTTTTTTTGTCAATAAAACGTTCATAAAATGTCTGATCTGTCCTACCTTCAACTAATAAAAAAGTCCCTGAAAAAGTGCTACGTCTTAGCCGAATGGCATTGGCATGACGGTCAGCAGAAAGATACTCCCTCATTTCCTGGCTCCTTTCAGTTCCACAGTCAAATCCCAACGATCTTGAATAATATCGGGTGAGTGAGTCGCCATTAAAATATCTAAATTTGCAAGCTTTGTAATTTCTTGTAAGTCTTTTAAAAATTGGGCTTGCCATCCTACATGAAGCGATAGTTCGGGTTCGTCAATTAGCACTAAAGAATTAGGTTGAACCTTAAATAGTAATTCGTAAAGAAGAACTAATTCATGCTGCTCACCCGATGACAAATCGGTTGGAGAAAGAATATCTGTATCAGAGGAGGAGGGATGATGTGTCTTGAAAACAAACCCTTTGTCTTTGCTAAAATTCATTTCTTTATAAGAATAAGCAAACTTATTGTTTATAATTCTTCTTAAAAGTTCGATTTTACTCGCAATTTCATCAAAAACACTCAGTTTTTTTTCTACATCTTTAACATACACTGACAAAATATTTTTGGTGCTTTCATCTATGGATTGAGGCTGAATTTGAAAGTCTGAATTTTCATCTTTATCTAATAAACCGACCTCGATCAGACGAGAGCGAGTTTCTTCAAGTTCATTGAGATGAGTACGAAGTTCTTCATCTGTTAAGTCAGGAGATGATTGTTGTTGGACGACTCTTGCAGGAAATGTTCTATCAAGAGATTGAGATGTTGTGCCATATTCTGCTAGTTTAGATTCAATCAGTTTTGCAAGCTCGTTAGAATAAGATGAAACAGTTGGTATCATGGAAGATGTTCCCGAATTCAGTCTTGAAGAACGAATAGGCTCAAAGTTTAATAAACGTTGTGATTCTATGAGGCGGACATGAATATTATTCGTCAATGTTTTTAACCAATCTGGTATTTCATATCGTGATTTTATTTTTAATGGGATAACATCTTCAAATCTCTCTATAACTTCGTTTAAAGAAAGAGTTTCACCTGTCGGGAGATAGACCCATGTTTTAACTGCTACTCGTTGCAATCCAGGAATTATATCGTCCAAGATACTGACTGGCAAATCGATATCTGAGGAGTCTTTTGTTTTTGGTAAGGGACAAGTACGACTTTTTGAATGAGGCTTATGAAATTCGATGGAACACTCTCTCTTTTTTGTTTTTGCAGAACCCTCAGTAGTGTTTATTACCTCAACACTACTGCCATCATCAAACTCTACTTGAAACTTGTTAAATGGGATACTACGAAACACCGAATATTGAGAGTTGAAAAATCCATTCAGCATTCTCAGTATTGCAGTTTTTCCAAAGCCGTTAGGCCCATGAATGATGGTGATTCTCTGATCCATGTTCAATAGAATTACATGATCAAAAATTCCAAATAGACCATTAACAGAGACTTGTTGAATTTGCATATTATTTGAGTGACCTAGCCTTATGCTGCTTAACTGCAATTATAACTTCTAGTTGTACTTGTCTCAATAGCGCAGAACTTTTGTAAATTGTTTCAACTAATAAAAGTAGCGATCGCACTCTAATCAGTTATCTTAAAAATACCCACTCCTAATAGTTGATCAAGATGACACTATCGATCGCAAAATGGAAACTAGACGACTATCACCGCATCGTCGAAATGGGTCTACTCGATGAGCGCCCCGTTGAACTACTACAGGGAGAAATTGTTCAAATGTCCCCAGAAGGAGAACCCCACGCCTACTATAGTCGAACTGCTGGCGAGTATCTCATGCGGATACTTGGCGATCGCGCTTTAGTCAGTCCCGCCAAACCCATCACCCTCCCCAACGACTCCGAGCCCGAACCCGATATCGCCATTGTGGAACGTTTGGGGCGGGAATATCTCAGTCATCATCCCTATCCTGAGAATATTTTCTGGGTTATAGAATACTCGAACTCCAGCCTAGAAAAAGACTCAACTGTTAAATATCGGATCTACGCTGAAGCAGGAATCTCCGAATATTGGTTAGTTAACCTACAGCGCCGGGAACTAATTATTTATCGTGATCCCCGGAATGGTGAATATGGCTCCAAAATCACCTTAACCGAAGGTGAAGTTACACCCCTGGCCTTTACCGATATCCAGATTCCGGTTGAAGCCATGATTTGCGCAGATTGATCAGGGTATTATGCCTGTTGATTCCTGATTAAAATATTAAAGATGAGCAAAGATTTACCCATCATTTGCCAATCAGATGTAATCTAAATTTGCATCTGTAAATCCAGAATTCGCCAAATATGGTAGAACACAAACGCATTGGTATTTTAACCAGTGGGGGAGACTGTGCAGGTTTAAACGCAGCAATTCGGGCTGTGGTTTATCGGGCGGCAGGAATCCTGGGGTGGGAGGTCTTCGGTATTCGAGAAGCCACCCAAGGGTTCATGACACGTCCTGTGAACAGTGTTCCTCTGACTATTGATAAAGTCGATAATATTCTCACCGCCGGAGGGACAATTTTGGGAACCACCAATAAGGGTGATCCCTTTGCCTTTCCGATGCCGGATGGCAGTTTGCTCGATCGCTCTGAGGAGATTATTGAAGGTTATCATCTCTTGGGATTAAATGCCTTAATTGGAATTGGGGGAGATGGCAGTTTAGCCATTTTGCGACGCATTGCCCAACAGGGAAATATTAATTTGATTGGCATTCCTAAAACCATTGATAATGATGTGGGTAGCACGGATTTATCTATTGGGTTTAGTACCGCCGTTGATATTGCCACGGAAGCCCTAGATCGACTGCACTTTACCGCCGCTAGTCACAGCCGCGTGATGATTTTAGAGGTGATGGGGCGAGATGCGGGACATATTGCTCTCCATGCGGGAATTGCGGGCGGTGCGGATATTATTTTAATTCCTGAACTTCCTTATAGTTTGGATAGCATTTGTCAGCATATTGCAGAACGACAAAAACAAGGGAAAAACTATTGTTTAGTCGTGGTGGCAGAGGCGGTTAAAACAGAAACGGGAGAACCTGTAACCATGATTAATCGCATGGGACAGGCCCGTTTGGGTGGCATTGGACAATATCTAGCCGATGAAATTTGCGATCGCAGTGGGGCAGAAACTCGGGTTACGGTTCTCGGTCATATTCAACGGGGGGGAACTCCTTCACCCATCGATCGAATTATTGCTTCCGCTTTTGGAGTGGCGGCGGTGGATCTGATTGTTGAGGAGAATTATGATCGGGTTGTCGTTTGGCGCGACCGGAATGTGTCGAGTATTCCAATTTTGGATGCGATCGCTCAATATCGGGCTGTTAATGCCGATGATATCTTAGTAGAAACCGCCCAAAGTATGGGGATTTGTTTAGGGAATTAATTCTGTTGTAAAGACGTGCTGTAGCGCGTCTTTACGGGGGCTTCATTCTCCTATTTGCATTGAACAAAAGCCACAAACTGACCAGCGAGATAATTCCCCTGGGGGAGTTGGACAGTGACATTGGGGACATAGGGGAAAAGATTGCGATCGCTCTTTTAGACGATTAGCCCAACCTTCAAAGGCCGTTAATGGGGTCAGGGAGGAACGCCCGGTCACCTCGCCCACTGCTTTTGGAATCAAAATCTCAACCCGACTGGGATGTTCCTGCCACATTTGAGAAAACTCATCTTTCTGAGAAGGCCGGGAAACCGATTGATCACCAGGGAGTTGATAGTGCCATCCCGCCGGAGAAAATTTGATATCCTGAACTGGAAATAAAAGTTTTTGATGCAATTTATGGATAATTTGCAACCGTCTGAAGGTTAAATCCTGAGACCAAGTGGCACTAGAGGTGGCAACATTCAACACCCCTCGGTGCCAAGTGACTGGACGAGTATGACGACTGGCTAAAGTTCCCACAATTTCAGACCAACATTGACAGAGATCTTGAAATTGTTGCTGTTCTGGGGTAAGAATCTGAGATTGAAGGCGACCTAAAATATGATGGAGGGATTGCATTGTTAACCAAATCAGTAAAATGAATCAAAATATAGATAAACTGACATTTAATATTGAAGATTTAAACTCGAAAGTCCCTATTTTTAAAATTAATAACCAGTGCTTAGGAGTTTAACCATGAGTCAAGCATCTGAGATCAAGTCCCCTCAACCCTCACAGCCAGAATTAAAACCCCAACTCAAAGCGGTTTTAGGTTATTTGGATGTGCAACTCGAATCAGAATTAACCCGTTATCGGCGTCATCGACGACGCACAAAACAAACTACACCCGACCCCAACGGACAAAGCAACTCGCAGTTTGAACAAGCGACCGATGCCGTAGCCGTGGCAATGAATGACACCGCAGCATCGGAGGGAAAACTGTTTGAACCCCAAACTCGACCGTCGGGTTGGGAAACCGTGGTTCCTGCAAAATCGGCACCTTTGGCTATTGCGTCTCAACCTTCATCGACCACCCCTCCTCAAACTAATGGGGCTGAACCTGCGGTTAGTTTTAGCTTGAAGTCACCCGCCCCAACTGCAACTTCATCGGATGGATATTTAGAATCGACGGAAGCCCTGATCAAAAGTATAGAAGAACGGCGCCCTAACCCCCAGGAAAACCGGAGTTTGATGGCTAGTCTCTTAACACCCCTGGGCATTGCTTCAATGTTTCTGTTCTTGTTATCCTGTACGGCTTTAAGCTATGTGATCTCGTCTCCCTCCGGTCGTACTAGCTTGGGTTTGGATCGGTTTTTTCCCACCCCAACGGCTAACCCGGCTCCGGCTAATCCTCCAACCCTAGCCACAACAGAAACATCCCTGCCTCCGACGGATTCCCTCTCGCCCAATTTAGCGGCCAAGGAATTTGTTAACTTGGATTTGGATACCTTGAGCCATATTAATCCGAATCAGAATCCGGTTTCCCTTCCTTCTGTCCCGGCGACCTTACCCCCGAGTCCAGCCACAACCTTACCTGCACCCTCAAACAACCTAACATCCCCGAATGATCCGGGTTTGAATAATCTGACCCAGGAATTATTACCCAAAAAACCTTTAACTCCTGTTGCTCCAGTGTCGAAACCGGGAACCAATACCTCAACGGTTCAACCCGGGGGCGGTGCGGTTCCTAAAATCGTGACCGCACAGAGTCCAGCTAGACCAACTGAACCGATAAAATCCGGGGACGGATATTATTATGTTGTGCTGGATTATAGTGGCGAACGCTCCTTTGAACAGGCGAAAGAAGTGGTTCCCGATGCCTATATTGCGGAGTTCAAAACGGGTAAAAAAATTCAACTGGGTGCCCTAACCGATGCCGCCGGAGCTAAACGCCTACGGGATGAGTTACAAGTTCAAGGGATTCCTGCCTATTATGATGTTCCTAAGCCCTAATTGAATCCAGAAATCCGGCATTAACCTACCCCTAATAGTTTTAGATTATAGGCTGCATTCTTTAACTGTTGGGTTTCTAATTTGGTTTGGCTAATTCCCATAACTGTTTCTTGAGCGCCATTATTAATAGAATTCATGGCTGTGATGACTTCTTCAATGGCGAGAACTTGCTGTTTTGAAGTGAAATAAATCTGTTGAGAACTTATGGAAACTTGATCAATTGCTGCGGTAACTTTGCTGAAAATTGCCGTGGTGTCTTCGGCGATTTTTAAGTTATTTTCCACGGTATGTTTGCCATCGACCGCCGCAACAACCGTACCTTGAACCCCTTGTTCAATTTTAGCAATTAATTGATTAATTTCTTGAGCAGATTTATGGGTTTCATCGGCTAACTTACGGATTTCTAAAGCAATTACATTAAATCCCAAACCATGCTCTCCGGCTCTAACAGCTTCAATGGAGGCATTCAGAGCTAACATATTCGTTTGATTGGCAATATCACTGACTAAGTTACTAATACTATTAATTTGTTGGGCTTGTTCATTTAGGGTGGTAATTTGACGCGCAATTTCACCTACTTTTTTGTCTAAAGTCACCATCCCTGACATGGTTTTAGAAACGGCGTTTGCCCCGTCCTGGGATAAAATTAAGACTTGTTTAGTAATTTGGGCTGCGGTTTCAGCTTGTTGGGTGGCTTGACGAGAAGTTCGCCCTAATTCGTCCATTGTAGTTGTAGTTTGATTCACCGATGATGCTTGTAAGGCGATAATTTTTTCTTGTTGTTCAACGGTAGCGGCAATTTCGGAGGAAGAATTGACAACGGTATTAACTAATCCTTTGAGACTTTGACTAATGGGGCGGGCGATCGCTATACTTAAAATAATACCTAAAGATATGGCTATTACAGGCCCAAATATCATAGCTAAAACGCTAAAATTTCGACTATTTTCAATGGTTTTATCTGCCTGAATTTTAGATGATTCTGCTATATTTTGATTTTCTTGAATCACTTTTGCTAAACTTTGAGATGTAGCATATAAAATGGGTTGATTAATCGAGCGATCTTGAATATTTAATTTTGATAAAAGCAGGGATGCTTGCTTGGCTATTTTCATTTCTGGGGAATTTTGTTGACCTGTTTTCCATAATTTAATTTGGGTTTGAGAGGGGTATATGATTCCAACTTTTTGAAATTCATCGTAAAGATTAATAAAATTTTTCTGCTGTTTTTCCCATTGTTGCCACCTCAATAGAAATTGCTGCCATAATTGGTCTTCTTTCTGGGTTCGAGGTAATTTTTCATACTCTAAAAAACCGGTGTTAATTAAATCAAGATTTTCTTGAATTTGTGCAATAGTAATTTCCCTATTTTCACCGCCTAGACAAGTATTTAAAAGGCATGATTGTTTGGAATCAATATTTCTCAATCCCTGATCAATCTTGGCTAAACTTACAATTGAAGGCAATCTGACTATGCTAATTTCATTGAGTTCATTGCTTAAATTTAATGTTCTTTGCCATCCTAAAAAGGCTACCAAAAATATAATTAATCCCATTAACACAAAGGCATTAATCATTTTAAATTGTAACTCACCTCGTTTGAAAAAATTAATTATTTTTTTCATGATCAATTATCCTTGAACTCGATTAATTTTTATTGCGAACAAAACTATAATCTAAAATTTGTTCTATATTGACAGATTTGGTAATCAATTTATTCTTTTGCAAAAACTGATAAATTTTTTCAGCCGCATAGGGTAAAGAGGTAAAAGTTTCTCTCCTTTCAAAAGCAGTTAAATTTTCTGATAAGCCTTTGATTGAAATTTGGGATTCATAATTTTTAAAGTCTTGAATTGTTAACCCAGATGTATAAGCAATAATTTGATGAGATACGTCTGGATTTTTCTGCATAAATTCAACGGTATCAAACCAACTATTAACCAGAGCTTGTACGACTTGAGGATTGGTTTTTAGAAATTTACGATTCACAACCAAATGATCAGAAATAACTCCGGGGAAATCTTTCGAGGTTAATATAATTTGACTGCCAGGAAGATTCATAGCTTCCTTAGAAAAAGGAATATAGGTGATAATAGCATCTACTTCTCCTTCAACAAAAAGGGCAGCATTAGTAATTAAATCATGATTAAGTGCTTGAATATCTGAGGGCTTTAAGCCATATTTTTCTAGGGCTATCAGCAGCATAAAATTGCCGACAGATTTTGATTCAAGAGCAATTTTTTTGCCTTTTAAATCCCGAATATTATTAATTCCTGGTGCAACAATAATTTGGTCACCTCCCGTAGACCAATCGGTGAGAGCTACAATCACTTGATCAACTTGTGAATCTGTCCCCATTAAATAAATTGTATCATATAAAGTATGGCAATTTGCATCTAATTGACCCGAGGCAAAGTTAGTGAATCCCGTGGTATAATCAGAAAATTGTAAATCAACATCCAGATTGTTTTTCTCAAAAATTCCTTGCTCGGCAGCAATTTGCCAAACGGCACATCCCGGCCAATTATTAAACCCTAGGCGCACAGTAGAAGCAGGAGTTTCTGTTTCTAACTTTGGCTGCAAGATTTGACAGCTTACGATCAAAAATAAACCGATTAAAAATAGGCTGAAATTCATTAAAGGTTGACGTTGCTTCATGGTTTTTACTAATATTTTATCAAGAAAAGAGATAAAGAGTTTACTGACAACTATTATATCTAAATCAAGAATAATCCCCGAAAACTTAATACTTTTACCGTTAATAAGATCGTTAATCTTTCTGAGGTAACTTCTAATGTTGAGTTCCCCACCTATGGAGTTCGGACTAAATTTTGTGGCTTTTGGCTCAGAAATACTACCCATGCGATCGCAGATGCGTTACAATTATTAATAGATTGGAACAATATTGACAATTTTCCAAAAATTCAGCTTACTTAGACCTAACTTATGTCTCTCCCCATTCGCAACGTAGCAATTATTGCCCACGTCGATCACGGCAAAACGACCCTTGTGGACGCACTTCTCAGACAATCTGGCATTTTCCGTGAAGGGGAAGAAGTTCCAGATTGCGTCATGGACTCTAATGATATTGAACGGGAACGTGGGATCACAATTCTATCTAAAAATACCGCAGTTCGCTATAAAGAGACCGTTATTAATATTATCGATACCCCAGGTCACGCCGACTTTGGGGGCGAAGTGGAACGGGTTTTAGGGATGGTGGACGGTTGTATTTTAATCGTCGATGCCAACGAAGGGCCCATGCCTCAAACCCGTTTCGTGCTGAAAAAAGCCCTGGAAAAAGGACTGCGCCCGATTGTGGTGATTAATAAAATTGACCGTCATCGGGCGGAACCACACACGGCCGTTGATAAAGTCTTAGATTTATTCTTAGAACTCGGCGCCGATGATGACCAATGTGAATTCCCCTATTTGTTTGCATCCGGTTTAGGAGGCTTTGCCAAACGCACCCTAGAGGATGAAAGCTCGGATATGCAGCCCATGTTTGAGTATATCCTCGAATATGTTCCGCCCCCAGTGGGAAACCCGGAAAAATCCTTGCAAATGCAGGTGACAACCCTGGATTATTCTGAATATGTCGGGCGCATTGTGATTGGAAAAATTCATAATGGCGTGATTAAAGCGGGACAACTCGCCTCCTTAATTAAGGAAGATGGCAGTATTGTTAAAAGCAAAATCTCTAAATTAATGGGATTTGAGGGCTTAAAACGCATTGAACTACAAGAAGCATCGGCGGGAAATATTGTCGCCGTGGCCGGGTTTAGTGATGCCAATATTGGGGAAACTATTACCTGTCCCAATGACCCCCAGGCCTTACCGTTAATTAAAGTCGATGAACCGACCTTACAAATGACCTTCTCGGTGAATGACTCGCCCTTTGCTGGACAGGAAGGCAAGTTGGTGACTTCGCGACAAGTGCGCGACCGCCTAATGCGAGAATTGGAAACCAACGTCGCCCTGCGGGTGGAAGAAACCGACTCCCCTGATAAGTTCTTGGTATCGGGACGGGGGGAACTGCACCTGGGGATTTTAATTGAAAATATGCGTCGGGAAGGGTACGAATTCCAGGTATCCCAACCCCAGGTGATTTACCGCGAAGTCAATAGCCAACCCTATGAACCCTTTGAATATCTAGTCTTAGATGTGCCTGAAGATGGCGTGGGTAGCTGTATTGAGCGCTTGGGCCAACGGCGGGCGGAAATGCAGGATATGTTGGTTGGTGGCAATGGCCGGACTCAGTTAGATTTTGTGGTGCCTGCCCGGGGTTTAATTGGGTTCCGAGGGGAATTCATGCGGATGACTCGCGGGGAAGGGATTATGAACCATAGTTTCCTGGAATATCGCGCCCTATCTGGAGATATTGAAGCCCGTCGGAATGGGGTGTTAATTTCCTTTGAGGAAGGGGTGAGTACCTTCTATGCGATGAAAAACGCCGAAGACCGAGGGGTGTTTTTTATTACGCCTGGGACTAAGGTGTACAGAGGCATGATTGTGGGGGAAAACAACCGTCCCCAAGATTTAGAACTGAATGTCTGTAAAACCAAACAGTTGACCAACCATCGGGCTGCCACAGGGGATGAACTGGTGCAGTTACAAGCGCCTGTGGAGATGAGTTTGGAACGGGCTTTAGAGTATATTGGCCATGATGAATTGGTGGAAGTGACTCCCCAGTCTATTCGTCTACGCAAAGTCAGCAAGAAGTTAGTCAAACGTTAACTTTTTCTTAATCCCTAAAAATGTAGAGACGTGCCACGGCGCGTCTCTTTTGGCTCTTAGAAGATAAAATTACGGTTAAGGGAAGACTATATACTTTTTTCTTAAGTATGTTATAATCTTGATAACAAAATTCAATATTAAACGTTCATCTCCCCCAAATGCTCAATCAAGAGGGATGCGTTCTGGCGTTTGGGGAAGACGGAAGTAGGGAATTTTCCCGAAGGAACGCACAACACAGTTTCACCTGAAATTAAGGGTTTGTTGTGATGTTAGTACCTTCTTTATTTTCTTTCGCAATTTCCGTTTTTGCAGTCTTGTTCAGTCTGAGTACCAACGAAGAAATCGTTCGAGTCATGGCTAGGGGAGTTGCTGCTATCAGTTTGTTGGTCAGTTTAGCTTTAGCACATTGGTTAGTGTTACTGATTTTATCAGTCCCCGTTATCGGTGCTAAATTGGTCAAAAATGCCGGATAAATCCCAAAACACCCTGTTTAGTTCTAAGGGTGCAAAAATCCACAACCAACTCAATACTAATCTATTATGCCCCGCATTAGCACTCAGTAACCAACGCGGGGTTTTTGATTCCCTATTCCCTATTCCCCATTCCCTATTCCCCATTCCCCATTCCCCATTCCCCATTCCCCATTCCCCATTCCCCATTCCCTTAAGAATTAGGAAGATTATATTGTTCGACGATTTGCTTGGCAAAATCAGGAACATGAGCGTCTAACTTCTCAGGATGATTCCGTTTAACATACAAATAATTCCGAGTAAAGTGAGAATCTATGGAAAATCGCGCATATTCCAACCCCCGGGGGCCGATTTTATCAATCACCACACCCATTAATTTTGCTGCCCACATTGGTAAGGTAACGGCTTTATCGTAGGCGGGAATACTTTGCTGTACGGCGGGTTTCCGATTTCCTTGGGCGATGACAGGTTTAGTATCAATTAAATCTCCCACTAAGTCTAACATTTCCTGTCCGGTTTGATTTCTAACGACAATCCATTGCCAGCCAAAAGTTGCCCCCATATAGCCCACCACTAAATCCGCCAGGGAGTTAACATAATCAAAACAACTCAAACAAGATGGGGCAAAAATATCCTTTAATTCCTTAGTATTTAACCCAAAAAATGGCACGGTTTCAGTAGAGCCATCCTCATGTTTAAAGTGAACTCGAAAATCCTGCATAAATTCATAATAAACCACAGTATCAGGGGATTTGCTGGTGGTTTCTAGGAATTTTTTTAACCCTGCCCGGGTAACATTATCCACACAGGGAGTTCCCAAAACATAGAGTTTTTCTAATCCCAGTTCTTTCTCAACTGCCCTTAATGCTTGGATTTGACAACCTACCCCAATCACTAACAGCCGCTTCATTTTCGACTGTTCGATTTGTTCTAATACCGATAAATTTGGGGATAGGGTGGGTTTATTAACTTTTGCAGCTAAAATTTCCTCTGGGGTTCTCGCAATAATGGGTTGAGGTTGAAAACGGTCTTCTTTGCTATTCTGAACACAAACTACTCCTTCCACTAACCCCCGGTTGAGCATTTCAATAGCAATGGTACTCACAATTCCCGTCCATTGGGCACCCTCAATAGGTTCTTTTTTTCGAGCTTGCATCATATCTTGATGCACCCCAAAATAGACATCATCCCAGTTTTCTAAATTGCGGCGACGTCCGTGGGCTTCTGTTTCTAATTCGGCGATTTGTTGATTGAGAAACGCACAGGCTTCTTTAACATAATGAATATAATAGGTGTCGCACAGACCGCACTCGCTACAGAGTTCTTTCGCCGGGCGACGACTCCCTGGTTTCATACCTTTAGCTTTGAGATGTTTGGCGGGCTCTTGTAGTGAAGTCATTGAAAGTTAGGTTTTGTGATATCTAAATTACAAACATGGTGGCATTTTACCATAATGACTTAGAACAAAGGAAAATAATGATATTCTCTACGGGAATCAAGCAAATGAACGGCTCCTGGGCGGTGAAAACATTGATGTCACGGGCTTAAAGTTTGATCTGGAAAAGATCACGTTCATCGGTTTTGAATGTGATCTTTTCTTATTTAAAAATGAAATTAACTGACTTGTACGACCCCGTAACGACTGGTTAATTTGTCCAATTGATTGACTAATAAACTTAGGAATAGTCCCACGTCGGTGACAACGCCAATGGACTCCACGGAACCGCGATCGCTGAGTTTGGTCACAACGGCCGGGTTAATATCCACACAGACCATTTTAACTCCCGAAGGGGTCATATTCCCCACTCCAATCGAATGCAGCATCGAGGACAGCATCAGAATCATATCCGCGCCCTGCAAGAGTTCGGCATAATGTTCTTGGGCTTTAATTAAGTCCATTTGGGTATCCGGCAGGGGGCCATCATCTCGAATCGAACCCGCTAGGGAGAAGGGAATGTTATTTTTCACACATTCATACATTACCCCACTTTTAACCAAGCCATGTTCAACGGCGGCGGCAATACTCCCATAACGACGAACGGTATTAATTACGTTTAAATGATGTCGATGTCCTCCTTTAACAGCGATTCCTTGTTTCATATCCACACCCAGGGAGGTTCCCATGATTGATTGTTCCATGTCGTGAACGGCGATCGCATTTCCCCCTAATAACGCCTGGACATAGCCTTCACGGATCAGATGGGATAAATGCTGCGCCCCTCCGGTATGGATCACCACTGGGCCGGCTGTGACCACGACTTTACCGCCGCGATCGCGAATTTGGCGCAATTCCCAGGCGACCTGTTCCACAATCAACTCAACCCGACGTTCACTGGAGACTCCAGATGACATAAAGCTGAATTCCTGGGGTGCATTCCGAGCTTCCCTGGATTCGGTTTTGCGGATCGTGCGAAGACCCACCACATCCACCACAACCCGTTCTCCGACCTTTAAATCCCGCAGAATCTTACATTGGGCTACTAGACCGTTGGGGGTTTGGGAAATCGCGATCGCGCCGTCCATGCGTTGATTTTGAACGGTGATCCATTCTCCATTCATCCTGACTTCCGTGGGATAAATGGTGGAGACGTAGAAATTATCAGGACTAACGCCATCTTGTTCTACAGGTTGTAAGCGGGCGTCTCGTTGGTCATCTTCCAAAGACACCACACCAATATCAATTAATTGGCTAATAATTTCTTCCATCACCTCATGGGAGGGGGCCGAAATTTTAATCTCGGCTTTCGAGGTGCTTTGGCGTTGTTCCCCTAAATTAAAGTTAAGGACTTTGAAACTCCCCCCGCCTTCGACGACTAAATCTAGGGCGCGGTTAATTAACCCGGCGTCTAATAGATGTCCTTCCATCAGGACGGTGTGGCTTTCGACTTTAACCACAGCATGACGATCCACAATCACAGGTTCAGTCACCCGCAGGGTTAAACATTTAGCAGCTCCACCTGCTTTCAAAAACTCAGTTAAGGGAGTTTCTAGGACAGTAAAACCGGCTTCTTCGAGTCTGGCTTTGAGGTTTTCGCTAACTTTGTTCATAATCACCCTCTGATTGATATTGACGGTGTTACAAGCAAAGTTGATGGCATCGGGTTCTTCTACAATAATCCGTTTTTCAGGGGGAATTCGTAGTTCAATTAAGCGATTTGAATAGGAATCAAAAGCGGGAGGATAATACATTAAATACCCGCCTTTTAAGGGACAAAAACAGGTATCCAAATGATAAAACCGTTCATCCATTAATCGCAGGGATAGGACTTCAATATCCAGCCATTCAGCAATTAGGGGGTGGGAGTCGAGTTCAGACCGAAACCCATATCCTGCCCATAAATAGCGCCCTTCCCGGTCAAATAATGCGTCTCCAGCACCTTCAAAGGGGAGGTCTTTCGGGAGTTCGTGGACGGTAAATCCTTGACTTTCAAACCAGGTTTTGAAATAGGGTTCTTCCCCTTGACGTTCCTTATGATAAAAACGACTAAGAACCACGGTTTTATCGAGAACTAACCCGGCGTTGGCGGTAAAAACCATATCCGGCCAGCCTTTGGCGGGGGTTACTAAGTCAACAATGGCGTGTTCTTTGATCAGATGGTACAAACTTTGCCATTGTTCTCTAGCCTTGTCAAAGGAGGATTTGTGGATGTTTCCCTCCATCCAAGGATTGATTACATAGTCCACATCATAGTGGTCTGGAGAACACATCAGAAAGCGAATTGATTCTGTCATTTTAGGTACAATAGGGTAGACACTACGGTTTTCTACCGATAGAAGATTTGAGTCACTACAAAATCCCACTTCTCAGGTTGAGAAGGGGGAGTTAGTTCTATAAAAAGCCGACTTTTAATTATATCACCCGAATGTGGACAAACCCTTCGATTAAATGTGAGGAAAACCTGACATTGACTGATGAATCACATTGATTTCTTCTTAATGGGTTGGAAAAAAGCGATTCTATTTTTCTGAGTCTGTAGTAAAATAAATTTTTATACCGCTACCTACAAGTTTTTTGATCCAAGCACAACCCAACCCTCAGAGGTTGGGGAAATTTTCCCATACCCAAATAATTTTAAGAGGATTAAATGATGTCTTCAGACAATTCAGCTATTTTTAAGATGACTACTTGTTCTCTAAATCATGAGGAGAAAACGGGTAAGGTTTTGGCAATTTGTACCTATGGAGATGGACGAAAAACGGTTTGTTTTCAAGTTGACAGTATCGGTCAAGGTCAATGGATTTCAGTGACTGCGTTATTAGATTTTACGAATGAACCAGTTTCTCTGACAAAAACAACAAGTGTTACTTCATCAGCAGTAGCAGATATTAGTCTGCTAGGACAGTTTGTGACAAATCTTGTAAAAACGATTCAAAATAAAGCCAATGAAGATATAAAATTGACATATTATTCACTAGAACAAGCCCAAAAAACCGTAGAAGAGAGCTTGAAAGTATCTAGTCAATCGGTTGAAAATACAACTCAACAAATTACTAATATTCTTAATGGGATTACTCAAACATCAGAACAATTTGTTAAACAATTACTGCAAAAAATCCTTAACTATTGGAATGAATCTTGGAAAGAAAGAATTTTAGAGTGTATTCTGATTTTGGATCTAGGGGAAAAAGCACTCACTATTGTCAGTAAAATCAAGAAAAATTATCCGAATTTTTCGAGCAACCAAATTGCTCAAAATGTCATCAATGAAAAACTCTTGTATTCTTTGATTACCGGTATGGTTGGTGCAATTCCAGGAGCTACTTTTTTGGTAGATCTAAGTGTAACGACACCCTTATTAATTCAAATGGTTTATGAAATTGCTGGTGCTTATGAGCAAGATATTAAATCCCCGGAATCAACACAGGAGATTGTGGCAATTTTATGTTTAACTTTGACAGTTGATAATTTACCCAAAATGGGTTTAGGATTTTTACTTAAACATACTCCGATTGCAAGTTGGGCAATTAATCCAATAATTAATGCTACCCTATTTTTAGGGGTTGGATATGCAGCTTGTCAGTATTATGAAGTTAAATTAAGTGGGAAAGATCCTCTTTCAGCCGAGACTTATCAAGAGTTAATTGCTGAGGTTAATAGCTATTTTGCTCAATTAACTGCCGAAGTAAATAAAGTTCAAGAAATAGTTAATCAAGCAATTGCTTTAAAAGACAAGTTACCCGCAGCAACTTAAGAATAATTGAGGTTGATTTGAATAAAAAAAAATCAACCTCAATTTAGTTAAGAATAGCGAAAAAGTGGGTATTTCCTATAACCTTTGATGCCCGGAAATAAATTTCGGGCTAAAAGCTAAAACTATCTAAAGATAGTTAAAAATTCAAAAAATAACCCGTTTTAACGGGTTTAAGCTCTGAGCCGGAAATTTATTTCACGGCTCTATCATCAAAATCTGAGTGAATCCACCCCTACAGCAAAAACTATCTAATCCTTATCTCGATAATCGGGTTCTAAACCCAAAATTGTAGTCCCATAAGAATGATGTTCTTTTTGATTATTCACATAGGCTTTAGCATCTTCTAATTGTTTACCCCCTAACGTCAAAACCCCATATCCATGTTGCCAACTAAACCCTACATTTGAAGCTGAAGGGGTATGATTCAAATGATAAGCACTACTCCCTTTAATATTTTTGACAAATTCAGAAACCGATAATTTTGGAGGGATAGAAACCACAAGATGAATGTGATCCTCCACACCCCCAATTGCATGAATAATACACCCCAAATAATCCGCTTTACCGATAATGTAACCATAAAGCTCTGATTCTCGATCAGCCGTTATCAAAGGTTGTCGATTTTCTGTTGCCCACACTAAATGATAATAGGTACGCCAAAACGCCATATCAAATCCATTAATACCAGATCAAATGTCAATAAACTGAAACTATAACCTAAAGCAGATGACAATAAGCTAATTCCTTGTATCAATATGTTTATTATAATTCTCAGTAATCGGTGCATCAAATAGAAAGAAGATTTTCGTCTCCTCAGAGCAAATATCCAGACCGTTGTGGCAGTGAACGAATAAAATAATATCGTTAAACCGTTGGGGATCAATATTTTAGGAAAATTACCCCAAAAAACCTCGGAAAACTTTCAATTCCCTTAAGATTGTTTATGAAATCGTTAAGTTCACAGAAAAGTCAACCCTTTGCTATGACAATAGAAATACTATATAGAGTTCTATCGGATCATGATCGTTAACTCATCAGTTGATGATCTCATCTGGAGGATTTAAGTCTTATGTCTCCCCAAACTAACCTCCTAACCTTCCTTCAGGTCGTTCCTGTTTGTCAACATGACGCTTCCCTAGAAACCTTGGGATTTATTTTTTCCCAGGGTAACTGTGAAAAGGTCGTGATTGTCAACTCCCAATATCAGCCCCTAGGAATGATTTCGTTGCGTCGTTTCCTTCCCTATCTACTGAATCAGATTCCCGTTTCCCCACCGACTCAGACTCAACCGTCCCTCGAAGAAATTTTTCAAGCCATCATTGAGCCGGTGATCGGCATTCCATCCCATTTAAACCTACAAGAGTTCTGGCTCTATTTACAATATCAAAGTTCCCAGACTTTGGAGGATCAGGCTCAGACTCAAAGTATATCCTTAGCTTTAGTGAATCAGACGGGGGAATTTATCGGATTAATTGATAGTTTACAGGTATTAGACCATTTAGCCAGGCATTCCCAACCATTCCCCCCCGTTGAGTCACCGAAAGCGTCGCCGCCCCCAACTTTCGACTGGAAAACAGAAACCCCACTCGGATTAAGTCTTTTATCCCTAAGCGATTCTGCCTTGCCTCATCATTTAATTGAGTTTTTAAATGAGCTACCTATCCCCTTAATGATTCAACAGAATGATGGCACGATCATCAGTCAAAATTTAGCCTGGCGATCGCTAATTGGGCGAGGAGCAGAAGTCGTACAGGAAGTCGCAGAAGCAGTAACCCGTTGGACTGAAACCTCTGAAATATTTTCTGAGCAGGAAAACGGACTGAATTCCCCTTTAGAAACCGCAGGAAACTTGGGGTTTTTATCTAACCCCTTAACCCATGTTGCTGAACCTTTAGCCTCAAATTCAGCCTCCTTAGAAATGCCCAAATGGTGTCAACTTGGGAGTAAACCCGATACTTATATTTGCATTTGTCCCGTTGCTCAAAATCAGGAGCGGGTATGGCAATTTACCCGTCAACGGTTGAACCCGGAATCGGAAATGGTGTTATGTTTAGAACAGGAGACTCATGACCTGTGGTTAGTGTTAGCCCAAGATATTACAGAACAGCATCGAGTTGCCCAGGAACTCACCGCCAAAAATACTGATTTAATTCAACTGAATCGCATCAAAGATGAATTTATGGCTTGTATTAGTCATGAACTAAAAACTCCCTTAACGGCAATTTTAGGTCTATCGAGTTTATTAAAAGATCAAGTCTTGGGGGAACTTAACGAAAGACAAACCCGTTATGCCCAACTAATTCATAAAAGTGGTCGTCACCTGATGTTAGTGGTGAATGATATTCTGGATTTAACCCGCATAGAAACCGGACAATTAGAGTTAGTCCCAGAACCTTTACATATTCATACCGTTTGTCAAGCTGCCTTTGATTTAGCTATTCAACACTACCAAAGCCAGGATAAATCGGATATTAAACTGCAAGCAGAAATTCTAGCCCAAGTTAAACGCCGATTTCACTTAGAAATTGAATCCGGTTTAGAAACCTTTGTCGCGGACGAACTCCGATTACGACAAATGTTAGTCAATTTGTTGTGTAATGCCCTAAAATTTGCTCCCGATGGCAGTGATTTTGGTCTACAAGTGAGTCGTTGGGAAAATTGGGTAGCTTTTACGATTTGGGATCGAGGCATTGGAATTCCTGATGATAAACAACATCTAATTTTTCAAAAATTCCAACAGTTAGAAAGTCCCTTGACCCGTGAATTTGAAGGAACGGGACTGGGGTTAGTATTAACACAACGTTTGGCTCGACTACATGGGGGAGATATCAGCTTTATTTCTAAACCCCATCAAGGTAGTAAATTTACGCTGTTATTACCACCTAATCCCCCCCGTTGCAATTGGGAATTAAGACATAAACTAGGTAGTCAAGACTCTCAATCTTCGACTTTTGCTCCTGTAGTTTCCTCAGAAAAATCGCGGTTAGTATTAATTGTAGAAACCGTTCCCCAATTTATTCAAAACCTGAGCGAACAACTCGCTGATTTAGGGTATCGAGTCGTGGTAGCCCGTTCAGGAACAGAAGCGGTTGAAAAAGCTCGTTGTTTACAACCTAGGGTGATTTTACTGAATCCTTTAATTCCTTTATTGTCCGGTTGGGATGTTTTAACCCTGCTTAAAACCGATCTAAAAACCCATCAAATTCCCGTGATTGTTACCGCTACGTTAGGAGATAAACAACGGGCAACCATGAATCATTGTGATGGATTCCTCCGCTTGCCAGTTCAAGGGTTAGAGTTAGAAAAATTGCTGAAAGAATTGCTACCAAAAGTTTCATTTTCTGTTCCACAACAGTTGATTATTCTTTGGTTAAGTTTATCGATAAATCCTCAAATTTCAAGGTCAATAGAACCCTTGGAAAGTAAAAACTCTATTTATCATTCAGCCTTATTTTTATCTCGGTTTTCCCATTGCCGAATTTTAGAAGTAGATGACATTAATCAAGCCGCCATGATGGCTCGAATCTGGCATCCTAATGTCATGGTTTTAGAACGAGATAGTTCGATAAAAAATCCATCCTATTTGTTAAAGGAAATTAGTCAACAAGAAAGTTTAGCCCGTTTGCCCATTGTTACCCTAGACCCCCTGACCACTCAGGTTGCTAATCAAATTGAAAAATTATCAATTTTTCCTTGTTTAGCCAATTCTCCAGAAGACCAACTCAAAAATCAAAGTTTTCCTTTATCCATGAGTTCAGCTTTATTAGAAGTCGTCCAAATTGCGACTCGTTTAAGTTGGAAACCTAGTATTTTAGTGGTCGATTCTTCTGTTTTACCTAAAGAACAATCCAGCCATTTATTAGATTCTCAAGACCCTAATATAAACCCAGAGTTTAACCCTGAATTAATATCAAGGTCTGACAACCGTAATTTTGAGGAAAATCCTAACCTTGATCCAGACTGTCTTGATAGAATTGATAATACTAATTATAAGATTGATCAAGCCCTGGTTCAATATATTGAAATTGCTGGATTTCAAGGAATTATGGGGAAAAGTTGGGAGGAAATCATTCGGAAAATTCAGTGTAAAAGTTTGGATTTAATATTAATTTGTTTTCGAGATAAATCTTTTACCAATATCATTGAAGCCCTGTCAACTTTGGAAAAAATAGAATCTAAAATTCCCATAATTATTTTAGCACAATCAGATATTAATATCTTGAATAAGACTATCAACAAAAAACAAAAAAATCAACCCTATCCTACCGTTGAATTAGAGGAGCATATTTGGAAAAAAATGGCTATTTATTTACAACGCTTTGCTTCTAGTTTTCCCCTGAAAGTCTTACCTTTTAATTTATCCGTAGATTCTTTGTTGGAGGAAATCAAAGTTTTACTCACTCACCCTAAACCCTATCAATGAATTCGACTTAATCAATTCTTAATCTCTGAAAAGGTTGAATAATTTTAGAATAGACTTAACATAGAGTTATATTATTTCATAACAAAACAGGAAAAAACTATGCGCTGGTTTTCATCTTTTACCTTAACAATAGCCTCTGTATTATTGACAACTTTCCCGGTAATTGCCGCAGATTCAATTATTATCCCGTTGGGAAAAACCAGCATTTCTATCTCCATTGATTCCTTAGAAAATTATGCCCAAAAAGGCACAATTAATCCTAAAGAATCTTTGTCTACCTATTTACAACTATTAAGTCCTGAACAAAAACAAACCCTAATCCGACTATTGAAAATTCGTTATACCAATCAATATATTTCTATTCAACCTTTTTTTAATTCCCCCCTGATTTTAGCCTTTTTAAGCTATCTGGGAAATATCATTCAAACCCAATCGGGGGATAATGGAGTAGAAGCAATTCAGACTAGCTTAATTGAGGTTGCTAATATACCCAATGGTTTCACTATTATAGATGTTATGCGTCGGTTTCCTAGTCCAGAAATTCATTTAGATATTGAACAAACATTAGAAATTTTAACCCGAATTTTTACTTTAGTTCAGCAAACTCAGACCGTTACAAAATCCTTAGAAATTTTATCAAATATCGAAGCTAAAAAAGCTGAATTTACTGATTTTAGTCAAAAACCAGATTTACGAAAACCCGGAAACTTCAAGAGTATTAAAAAAACCATAACAGTCAATAATTCCGAAAATAATCGGAACTTCGAGGTTGATATTTATTTACCCGATACTTCAAATTCTTCAGATCAAATCCATCCTGTGATTGTTATTTCTCATGGGTTAGCTTCTGATCGTTCTCGCTTTGAAAGTTTAGCTAGACATCTCAATTCCTATGGTTTTGCTGTGGCGGTTCCCGAACATCCAGGTAGTGATTATCAACAATTTCAATCCTTACTTAAAGGGGAAGTAAAAGACCTATTTGAACCCGAACAATTTATTGATCGACCTCGAGATATAACCGCCCTACTCAATCAACTTGAAAAACTCAATTCTAGTGATTTTAATAATCAATTAGATTTAAAAAATGTCGGTGTAATTGGTCATTCTTTAGGGGGATATACGGCTTTGGTTTTAGCCGGGGCTACCCTTAATTTTACCCAACTTAAAACTCAATGTCAACAATCCGATATTCCCCTAAATCCTTCAGTTTTTCTTCAGTGTCGAGCTTTAGAACTTTCTGATAATAACTATCAACTCAAAGATCCAAGAGTTAAAGCTATTTTTGTATTAAATCCAGTGAATAGTATTATTTTAGGACAATCGGGTATAAGTAAAATCAAAATTCCCATTTTTATCACCGCAAGTAGTATAGATTTTCTTGCTCCTGCATTATCAGAACAGCTGCAATCTTTTACTTGGCTAACCACCTCCGATAAATATTTAATGATGCAAAATCATGCGACTCATTTTTACGATATTACTTCAGAAAATACCTCTGAACTCTCGAAACTCCCTGCATTTGTCCCTCCCACCTCTGAAATTAGTCGAGACTATATTAAAGCCTTAAGTACGGCATTCTTCAATACCTATTTAACTCAAAATTCTCAATACAAACCCTATCTGAATGCAGCTTATATTCAAACCATTAGCGATCAGGCTTATCCTTTGAGTTTAATTAAATCCCTAACTCCCAATCAATTAACTAACGCAATTAAGGGGATAACTTCCGGTTCAAATCAATAAATTAAATCTCAAAAATGTTGACATTATTCGACCTTCAGTGTTAGCATAAAAAAGTCATATAATTCCCTTTTAATTTTATGTTAAAACCTATTAAAAATTCCCAGGACTATCAACCCAACAAAAACAATAAAAGAATTCGGTCTCTCTCAACTCAACTGATTAAAATTGGCTTAGGAATTATATCGGGTTTAATGGCCACAACCTCCTCAACAATGGCCGCCGAACAAATTGCAGTTCGGTATAATATTGGTACGGTCTTAATTCCCATTGAAGACTTAGCCACATTTGCTCAAGGGGGAGAAATCTCGCCAGTTCTATCAATTCCTGAAAAAATTCTTAGCCCTGAAGATGTAGAAAAACTGCGTCAACTTTTAGTCACTCCCATGACCGCCAGTCCTTGGAGTATTCAACAATTTAATGATACCCCTACAGGGACTGTGATTCTAACTCGATTTGGTAATTTCATTCAAACCGATAATGGGGAAAATGGTTTAAATGCTTTAAAAACAGCGATTAATCAAGCCTCTAAACTTCCTGGGGGTTTAACTTTACTCGGGATTTTAGAAAATTTTCCGGGTAACAGGATAGAAATTGACCTGAATTTTGCTCTCCAAGTGATTCAAGATTTATCTCAAATTATTTATGAAGATCAATCGATCATCAATTGGATTAGGCAACAAGCTAAAGCTGAAATCAATAATCCAGCCCTGCAAAATCGGCCAATTAATTTGAGAAATCCGGGTACAACTGAATGGAAAAAAGAATCCTTGACTTTTCAAAATCCTCGACGAAATCAGCCTTCTCCCGTTGATATTTATATCCCCCAAATTTCCACCCCAGCCCCCGTTATTGTAATTTCTCATGGTTTAGGTTCCGACCGAACAACCTTCAAATATTTAGCGGAACATTTAGCCTCCCATGGGTATTTTGTTGCAGTTCCAGAACATTTAGAAACCAGTGCCAATGGCTTGGCTAATTTCTTACAGGGAAACGCTCAACCTCCTGGTGCAGAAGCATTTGTTGATCGTCCTTTAGATATTACTTATGTACTTAATTTATTAGAAGAAAAAGCCAAAAAATCCGCATTTCCTAGCCCTTTACTCTTAGATAATGTGGGGGTTATCGGTCAATCCTATGGCGGTTATACGGCTTTAGCGGTAGGGGGAGCGACCTTTAATACCGACAGAATTAATCAAGAGTGTGCTAAGGTTGTAGACCAACAACTTACTCTAAATATTTCGGTTTTACTGCAATGTCAAGCCACTTCTATTGCCAATAAGGGTTATAATCTTCAAGATAAACGGGTTAAAGCGGTGATTGCGGTGAATCCGATTACCAGTGTGGTATTTGGACAAGAAGGCATGAGTCAAATTAAAATCCCCGTGTTAATGATTGGAGGAAGTGATGATTATGTAGCCCCCGCCGTTAGTGAACAAATTTATCCCTTTTCTTGGTTGACTAGCCCTAACAAATACTTAATGTTATTAGAGAAAGGAACCCATTTTTCCTTCTTAGAATCTGGGGAATCGGTTATTCCTGTCCCGGCTGAAATTATTGGCCCAAATCCCGAATTAGCCTTTCCATTTTTAAAAGCAATCAGTTTAGTATTTTTTAATAGTTATATTCGAGGTCAAACTGAATATTTGCCCTATTTAAATGCTGGTTATATCCAGAGACTTGAAACCTCTCCTTTCAGTTTAACAATTGTTGGTTCTTTAACTCAAGCAAATATTCAAGAAGCAATTCATAAAGTTCGCAAATAGTCATAAAAATTGTGTAATCCACTTAGATCAAATTATTATTACACTTCAACATGATTCAGCCGATTTACCATCCCCCTTTTACTCTAAAAAATGGTTTTTTAATGACTATTTATGCAGCATTAAGAGCCAGTCGTAATTGGGAAAAAAGTATTGACTTACCAGAACCTCCCTATCAAGAAATGGTTTTTTTAGGAGCCGTAGGCGTTCCAATTTATGGGATGGTGGCAATTCCTGAAAACCCCAGAGGAACAATTATTTCTACCTATGGAATTACTGGAACTTTAGACAATCAATGGTTTTTAAGACTTTGGGGAAGAAAAGCCTTTGCTGCGGGTTACGCTGTTGTTTTATTTGATTGGAGAGCCCATGGAAAAACCGCAGAATTATCTCCGACTTTAACCTCCGATGGTTTATATGAAGGGGAAGATTTTGTCAGAATTGCGGCTCAATCTAAATTAATGGGTTGTCCGGCTCCTTTTTGGTTTACGGGTTATTCTTTAGGGGGACAATTAGCCTTATGGGGGATTAAAACGGCTCAAACCGTCAACCAATGGGGAGCAGATTTAGACCTACAAGATTCCGATATTGCTGGAGGTGCCGTGATTTGTCCCAGTTTAGATTCTATTCGTTCCTTATCTTATTTAGTCCAACATTCCTGGGGAAAATATTTAGAAAAAGCGATTACCAAAGAACTGAAAAAATTAGCCAGAAATCTTTATCAGCACCATCCCAATGATATTGATCCCGAGGCAATTAAACGGGCAAATTCAATTTGGGGATTTGATCATGAATTAGTGATTGGACGCTTAGGATTTAAGAGTGTGGAAGCCTATTATGAAGCCAGTAGTGGGTTACAGTTAATTCCTAAACTTAGGAAACCTACGTTAATTTTATATGCTGAGGATGATCCTCTATTTGATCCAACTATTATTCCCGATTTAAAAGCAGCTAGTCATCAGAATCCGGCTATTGATTTAGTATCAACAAATTATGGGGGTCATGTCGGTTATATTAGTAGTAAGATTTGCCAGAATCAGTTTGATGATCCTGACCGATGGTGGGCTTGGAATCGGATTTTAGATTGGTTTGATCAACAGGAAAAATCACAAGATAAGTTATAATATCAAAATTGATTTGGTTAATATGATTCCGAAATAAATAGGCTAAAATAAAAATACTTTAGGAGGCAACCTCAATGGTACAAACCCCATCTAAAATTATCACTGTAGCAGAGTTTCTGAAACAACCCGAAACCAAACCCGCCAGCGAATATATTGAAGGTCAAATTATCCAAAAACCCATGCCCCAAGGAAAACATAGTACAATTCAAGGTGAACTTGTTACCGCCATTAACGCTATTTTAAAACCTGCCAAAATTGCCAGGGCATTTCCCGAACTCCGGTGTACTTTTGAAGAACGTTCTATTGTTCCTGATGTTTCTGTTTTTACTTGGGATAGAATTCCTCGGGATGATAAGTAGGTAGGCAGGAAGAAACGAAAGTATGTAAAGATAAATAAAGAGGAAGAAGAAATCTACCGAGGTCATGAAAATATGGGTGCTCGTTTAAGGGTATTTCTAACTCGTGAGCAAGACAAAACCCTGTTCAACCTGAGAACAGCAGATATACCACAGAAAGTTAAAGACCGAGCCGAAGTGATTCGCTTAAACTCACAAGGTTGGTACGTCGAAAAAATAGCAACTTATTTCAATTGGACGGCACAGACTGTCAGAGAAGTGTTGCACAAATGGGAAAAGTTGGGGCTAGAAGGGTTATGGGAAAAACCAGGTCGCGGGGGGAAAGCCAAGTGGAAAGAAGAGGACTTAGTATTTTTAGAAGAATGTCTCAGAAGAGAACCCCGGACATACAACTCTGAGCAATTAGCCCAAAAATTAGAACAAGAACGGTCGATTAAATTGAGTCCCGATAGATTAAGACGGGTGCTCAAAAAAAGGGGGTGAATTGGAAGCGAGCCAGAAAGAGCCACAAAGGAAAACAAGATCCGATAGTCCGTGCTCAGAAACAGGCAGATTTAGAGATGTTGGAATTATCGGCTGCGGCTGGAGAAATTGACTTAAAGTATTTAGATGAATCGGGTTTTTGTCTGTGGAGTGAACCGGGTTACACCTATTATTTTAGAGGGGAACAAAAACGTTTAGAACAAACACATCGTCGGGGTCGAAGATTAAGTATTATTGGGTTTTTGCAACAGCAAATCAGTTTTGTTTACGGCTTGGTGATTGGAGGTGTGAATCGCAAGTGTTATATCCAAATGATGGAACAAGAAGCAACAGAGGCTGAAAAAGCCGGACGGATGAGAGTTATTGTCCAAGATAATAGCCCGATACATCAATGCCATGAGGTGAAAAAACTCTGGCCAAAATGGGAAAGTATGGGTTTGTATATTTTCTGTTTACCTAAATATTGTTCCGAAATGAATCCGATTGAATTAGAGTGGCAACATCTCAAAAAAGATGAACTATCAGGACAAACATTTGAGGATGAATTAGACCTAGCTTATGCGGTAATTAATGGTATTCAAGCTAGGGCAGAAAGAGGAAACTACACCACACAACGGATGAAATTTCACTCGGAGCAACAACCAAGTTAACTTTTCGTTACATACTTGTTGATTTTCTCGCCCACCTACTTAATGGTGCAATTGCCAATATTTTTTTAAACGCGCCGGACTGGATGATTGAAATTTTATCCCCCGATCAAAGTCTAACAAAAGTGATTAAAAAAATTCTCTATTGTCTGAATCATCAAACTCAAATGGCTTGGTTAATTGATCCTGAAGAACAATCTATCTTTGTTTATCACGCTCAACAACAAACAGAAGTTTTTGAACAACCCGAATCACTAATATCTGTACCCCCATTTGCCACGGATCTTAAACTAACAGTTGGCGAGTTATTCGCTTGGCTTTTGGAATAAAAAAGATGATATAATATTGTTAATAAATATTGAAAAATATGCCAATTAACCCTAAAAATACTCTACAATTTAATAAGGTAAATTGCAGCCTGGAGAATTAAACGCTAAAAACCATTGTCATCAATTGTTGACGATTAACGAACCAAATAGTCAGCTAATGGGGAAAACTAGGAATCTGTGTTGTTCAGCAACAGCTATATTAATATATTGAACAATCTTGACCGTGAATATCGATTAAGATGACTAACCACCAATACTCAAAAGTTTAACGGAAACAACTATGGGAAAACCGACCGGCTTCTTAGAATATCTGCGGGAGTTACCGTCTGAACTCGCCCCCCTTGACCGGGTTCATAACTGGGATGAGTTTCATCTGCCCATGGAAGATGACAAACTACGCACCCAAGCCGCCCGGTGTATGGACTGCGGCACCCCCTTTTGCCATACGGGAACGATTATTAGTGGCATGGCCAGTGGTTGTCCTATCAATAACCTGATCCCGGAATGGAATGATTTAATCTATCGGGGACTGTGGAAAGAGGCCCTAGACCGTCTGCACAAAACCAATAATTTCCCCGAATTTACGGGTCGGGTTTGCCCCGCGCCCTGTGAGGGTTCCTGCGTTTTGGGCATTCATAACCCTCCGGTGACGATTAAAAATATTGAATGTTCGATTATTGATAAGGGTTGGGAGGAAGGCTGGATCACCCCAGAACCCCCCGCTAAACGCACTGGAAAGAAAGTCGCGGTGATTGGTTCTGGCCCGGCGGGATTATCGGCGGCGGCCCAATTAAATAAAGCGGGTCATTGGGTGACGGTCTTTGAACGGGCTGATCGTCCAGGGGGCCTGTTAATGTATGGTATCCCGAACATGAAGCTGGATAAGGAACAGGTGGTTTTGCGGCGTCTGAAGGTCTTGGAAGACGAGGGCGTGAAGTTTATTTGCAATACGGAAGTCGGTAAGGACTTTCCCGCCGAAAATCTATTAAAAGAGTTTGATTCGGTACTTTTATGTACTGGAGCTACTAAACCCCGGGATTTGCCGATTGAAGGGCGCGACCTGAAGGGGATTCATTTTGCCATGGAGTTCCTCACGGCTAATACGCAAGCGGTTTTAAATAAGCAACCCGGCAGTGATTTTATCTCGGCCCAGGGTAAAGATGTGGTGATTATTGGCGGGGGGGATACGGGGACGGACTGCGTAGGAACCTCTATTCGTCACGGTTGCAATACGGTGGTGCAGTTGGAAATTCTGCCCCAACCTCCCTCGGAACGGGCTGCTAATAATCCTTGGCCGGAGTGGCCGAAGGTTTATAAAATGGATTATGGCCAGGAGGAAGCGGCGGCGAAATTTGGCTCTGATCCTCGGGTTTATCTAACTACTGCAACTAAGTTTGAAGGGGATGAAAATGGCCATGTTAAGGCGATTCATACCGTTGAGGTGGAATGGGCGAAAAATGAGCAGGGGCAATTTATTCCTAAGCATATTCCCGGCACGGAAAAGGTGACTCCCACCCAATTAGTGTTACTGGCGATGGGGTTTCTGGGGCCAGAACAACCGTTATTAGACAGTTTGGGTTTAGAACGGGATGCCCGCAGTAATGTTAAGGCTGAACACGGCAAGTATGCTACCAGTATTCCTGGGGTATTTGCGGCGGGGGATTGTCGTCGGGGCCAAAGCCTTGTGGTTTGGGCGTTTAATGAGGGTCGTGGCGCCGCCCGGGAATGTGATTTGTATTTGATGGGACAGACGGATTTGCCTTAATTTGTAATTAGAAATCCCTCCTTTTTTTGGGGGGATTATTTGTCAGTTCGGGGCGGGTTTATGGAGATTATTTGTAAGGGGCAGAGCGGGTTTAGGGAGATTATTTGTAATTATCAAAGGTTAACTTTAACCCGCCCCTACAAGCTTGTAGGGGCAGGTTCGCCGACCGATTTTGTTAATTACCAATAACCTTAATAAACCTGCCCCACCCCAAGAGGATATAGTTGCTCGATAAATTTTGGTTAACATTCAATTAATTATTGAGTTTGGAAAGGGTTTTTAACTAAATTGACGTTATAATATCGGGGATCGGAGGTGACTTCTTCTCCGATCCAGTCGGGAATATTAATACTTTGGTCTTCTGTTTCAAGTTCAACTTCTGCTAAGATTAATCCTTGATTTTCTCCCCCAAATTCGTCAATTTCCCAAATTAAATTCCTGATATTAATTTTATATCGGGTTTTTTCAATTAAAGGGCGATCGCATAATGTTTCTAATAATTCTTGAGCCTCATCCACGGGGATTTTATACTCAAATTCCGCCCGACTGCTTCCCGTGGTTATGCCTTTAATGGTTAAATATCCCTGACTTCCTACGACCCGCACCCGCACCGTGCGACCATTGATATTAGCAATATAGCCTTGACGATAGGTTTCTCCGACCGCAAGCGATCGCCATTCATCTCCTGTAACTAAAAATTTTCGTTCAATTTCTATTGCCATTTGTAGTGATCTAAAAAATTATCTGTTTATGATTATACCATAAAATTTTATATTTTTATCAACAAATAAAAAAAATCCCGTTGTTGCGCTTCAGCGCAATCTTGAGGGCTTTAGCCCAACAACATACAAGATCATGTTTATATTAATAACAATTAATTTACCAATATCTACAAAATTGATATAATCATTGTATGGTGAGCGTCATCCCTCGCTAGATTATAAAATAATCTGGCTTTAAAATTTTAAGTTTATTTTATCCATGACTGAACTATTTAATCCTTCTGAAAATTCTAATGTTTCTCGTCGTTTTATTCTAAAATTATTCGGTATTAGTGCGGTTACTGGTGTCTTAGGATATTCTCGATTTCATAAACCCGAACCCACTATTTTCCAGCCGAATATCATTAATTTACCCCAATTTTTAACCCAACCTAAGCACGTTGTAATTGTCGGTGCAGGACTAGCTGGATTAGCCAGTGCCTATGAATTAAGTCAACGGGGATTTAAAGTGAGTTTATTAGAAAAATCTCCCCAGTTAGGCGGTAAAATTGCCAGTTGGGATATTAAAATAGGGGATCAAACCTTTAAAATGGAACATGGTTTTCATGGTTTCTTTCCTCAATATTATAACTTAAAATCCTTAGTTAAGGAAATCGAAATTGATAATAATTTTAAATCCTTAGAATCCTACGCGGTGGTTTTTAAAAATAACCAATATCAACCGGAAGTATTCCGTCCCAGTCATTCTGCTTTTCCTTGGAATGTGGTCGATTTAGGATTTTCTTCTGCTAATCGTTTAAACTGGGGAATTAATCTAACTCATCTCAATCATTGGAAAGTCTTTAGAGAAATTGGCGGGTTTAAAATTCCTAATAGTTATCAACGCTTAGATGATATTTCCGTTGCGGACTGGGTGAGTCAAGATTTCCCCCAAGGTTTATATGATTTATACTTTCTTCCCTTTGCTAAATCCAGTTTAAATGCACCGGATAAATTGAGTGTGGGAGAACTTATGCAGTTTTTCCATTTCTATTTTTTTGGTAATCCTGAAGGGTTAGCTTTTAATGGGACTCGGCAAGATATGGGAAGCAGTTTAGTCCAACCTTTAGTTAAAGCAATTCAACAAAAAGGTGGGGAAGTTTTAACCGATATTACCGTAAGTAATATTAACTGGAATCAAGGAAAAATTGATTCTATTAGTTATTTTCAAGGTAATCAAATTAATTCGGTTCCATTTTGGGTTAAATATAATTCAATTCTATCATCAATTACCCCACCTTTACCCGAAAATAAACATTTAGAATACTTTGGGGATGGAGATGATATTTATGCGATATCTAGTCAGAATAATCAAGCTATTTCTTTACAATGTACCCATCAAGGTTGCACCGTACAAATGGCAGAAGATGGATATTTTCATTGTCCTTGTCACGGAGCTATTTTTGATCAAAATGGCAAAGTGATTTCTGGCCCAGCACAACGGGATTTAACACCCTACAAAGTTAGGGACAGACAGGATAATCAAGTTCAGTTATTGAGTGTTAATTCTAATACAAACCAGACCCAGAATATTCAGGCAGACTATTATGTATTAGCGACGGATATTCCCGGGACACAACGATTATTTACGGGGATGACCGGGGAAATTAATCAACAGGTACAACAACAAATTGAACAATTACAAGTCGCTGACCCTTTTGCCGTTTGTCGGTTTTGGTTTGACCGAGATTTTCCCTGGGAACATAGTCATTTTACCTCTCTATCGGGTTATGATTTAACCGATAGTATCACCCTTTATCATCGGATTCAAGAAGAATATATTCAATGGTATGAAGCAACCGGGGGGACTGTGGTAGAACTTCACGCTTATTGTTATAAAGAAGCTCAATTTCCTACTCAAGAAATATTGTTAAAAACTTTTGAACAGGAACTTTATGAAATTGTCCCCGAATTAAAATTAGCTACCCTATTACATCGGGAATTAGTCAATCAGAAAAATTTTGCCGGATATCCCCCCGGAAGTTATGCAAATCGTCCGGCTACGAATTCCGGGGTTACTAATTTAATGTTTGCCGGAGATTGGGTAAAAATGCCCTTTCCCTGTGGTTTAATGGAAAGGGCTGTTAGTAGTGGATTATTAGCAGCAAATGAGATTTTATATCAGGAGGGTTTGCAAAAACGATCACTTTTTTCTGTAAATCCAGAAGGATTTTTAAAGATATAAAATTGATTTCACTTTAATTCCGCGCAGGCGGAATTTGTTTGTATAGCTGCGATTTCAATCGCCAGGTTAATATAAATTTTCTATGTAGGCGGAATTTGTTTGTATAGCTGCGATTTCAATCGCCAGGTTAATATAAATCTTCTATTAAAATCACCCAGGTTAATATGAATTCAGAAAAATTATCCCATACAACTAACGATATTCGACAGTCAGGAATCAACCCGAATCACTGGTATGTTGTAGCGGCGAGTCATGAAGTCAAAACTAAACCTGTAGAAGTCAAATTATGGCATCAAAATATTGTTTTATTTCGGGATAGTTTAGGCAAAATTCAAGCCTTAGAAAATCGCTGTCCCCATCGACAAGTTAAACTGAGTCATGGTAAAATTATCTCGGATTATATAGAATGTGCTTATCATGGTTGGCAATTTAATACTCAAGGAGAATGTGTCCTAGTTCCCTATTTAGAGGATAAGCAAAAATTACCTAAAAATTGTAAAATTAAAGAATATTCTGTTAAAGAATTAGAGGGTTTTATTTGGTTATTTCTTGGGGATAATCCTAATTTAATTCAACCTTTAGCCATTCCAGAATGGGAACACTTGAATTATATTGCTACGGTTTCAACCATTCATTATCAAGGTCATTTTTCCTTTTTAATTGAGAATTTAATGGATATGTACCATGGACATTTACATCAAGATTTACAAGCTTGGACAGATGCTCAGTTAGAAAAAATAGAAGAAACCCCAAACCGAGTTGATGCTTATTATCAAGCTCAGAGTTATTATAAAATTGATAAAATTTGGTCAATTTCTCAGCTATTTTTTCCGGGTTTAAGAAAACTTCATCCCGAACCTTTAACGGTGAGTTATATTTATCCCCATTGGGTTTCTACCTTGGGAGAATATTTTAAAATATATTGTTTATTTTGTCCGATTAGTTTAACAGAAACCCGAGCTTATTTAATTCATTTTACCTCATTAAATGCTTTTTGGCGACTCCATAAATTGCCCGTCAAGTTCAGAAAATTTGTCAAAGATTTATGTTTTGGTTCCGCCCAAAACCTATTGGATGGGTTGGTAAAACAGGATATTTTAATGATAGAAGAAGAACAACAAGCTTATTTAGAAAATACCCAACAAAAAGGATATGAATTTAACCCGACTATCGCCAGTGTTCAACGGTTAATTAACAATCAAGTTGAAAGATAATCATTAGGGGGTCATCAATACAAAAATTTGTTGTTGGGATAAGGACACTTTTATGGAGCGCTGAAGCGCAACAACGATGCAACGGTGAATTTATGCTTTTTGCTTCAAAATTAATAAGGTAATATCATCAAATTGTTTTTCTTCTCCTCGGAATGTTACAATATCATTAATCACAGTTTGTTTAATTTCTTCTATTGGGTGTTGCCAATTTTGAGAAATAACATCACAGAGTCTATCCAGTCCATATTGTTGTTTATTAAGATTAAAGGTTTCTGTAATTCCATCGGTATATAAAACCACACCATCCCCAGTTTTTAACTCAACAGTTATGGAATTAATAAACTCCGTAATATTTTCATCTAAAGCAATCGGAATCCCTAAATCCATGGTATCAATCCGTTCAATCTTACCATCAGAACGAACAATCAAAATTTCTTCATGTTGTCCACTAACTGTTAATAAACCTTGATAATAATTTAAAATAGCTAAAGTTAAATTTCTATCCACATTCATCCGTGCAACATTTTTATAAAGAGTGTTGTTAAGAATCGTCAAAAATTGGATAGGGTTAGTTTCTCTAATTTCCGTCAGGGTACGAATTCCCATTTGAGCCATTAACATTAAAATCCCACTTTCTAACCCATGTCCGGTAACATCTCCAATTCCAAAAGTCACCACACCATCGGTTTCTAAAACATCATAATAATCGCCCCCAACTTCCTCCGCAGGTTCCATAAATCCCACAATTTCTAACCCAGAAATCGCCGCCAATTCCTCTGGTTTGGGTAAAATCATTTGTTGTAAGCGACGAGTAACTTCTAATTCCGTTGCTAACCGTAAATTTTCCGTTTGTAGGCGACTAATATTAACATGGGTTTTAATTCTGGCTAAAAGTTCATCCTTAGCAAAGGGTTTCATCATATAATCATTCGCACCCATATTTAACCCCGTTACAATATCTTGAACTTGAGTTTTAGCCGTTAATAAAATAATCGGTAATTCCGTTTGATTAAACTGTTCTCTAAGTTTTTGAGTAACTTCATATCCAGTCATTTTAGGCATCATTACATCCAATAATATCACATCAGGTCTGAGTCCTTTGGCAATTAATTCTAAGGTTTCTTCGCCATTACTGGCTTGAAAAACAGCATATTGATGCAGGGAAAGATTATTAAATAAAACTTGCCGATTAACTGCTTCATCATCAACAATTAGAATCTTAATAACTTCTGAAGAAGGGTTAATTTGGGGTTGAACAAAACTAGAATTAATCGATAATAAGGTATTAATTTCTTGAGGTTGCAGCGGATTTTTAACTCGTTTTTCCGTTGGTGTTTTAACTGCATTTTCAGCAATGGGTAGGGTAAACGTAAATCGAGAACCGATACCCACCTCCGATTCAACTGTAATTTCACCCCTATGTAATTCAATCAATTGTTTGGTAATAGTTAATCCTAATCCGGTACCACCATATTCCCTAGCAGTTGACCCTTCTCCCTGTTCAAAGGATTCAAAAATTCGGTCTAATTTATTAGTAGGAATCCCAATTCCCGTATCAGAAATTGTAATTGCAATTTGAGACTTATTGCCTTTAGGTAAAATGATGGCTGAAATTTCTACGATTCCTTCCGGGGTAAATTTGATCGCATTTCCAATTAAATTATAGAGAATTTGTTGTAACCGATTTTCGTCTGCTTCCGCCAGGGGAAAATCAACAGGAATCCGATTAATAATATGTAAATTTTTCTGAGTAATTAGATGTTGACTCAAAATAGAAACCGCATCCGCAATCGCCCGAATATCAAGGGGTCGCAGTTCCAGTTCTATATTTTGGTGGCGCAGTTTAGAGAAATCCAAAATATCACCGACTAAACTTGATAAACGGCGACCACTAGCGGCAATCATCGCTAAATTACTATTAGTTTGAGGGGATAAATCTCCCGTTGCACCATCAATTAAAGATTCAGCAATCCCAATAATTCCATTTAAAGGAGTTCTTAATTCATGGGATGTATTGGCTAGAAATTCATCTTTTAATTGGTCTAAATGTTGCAGTTCTTCATTTTTAGCTTCTAAAATAGTAAAGGATTCTTTTAACTGTTTAGCCATGCTATTAAAAGATTTAGCTAACTGACCTAATTCATCATCCCGTTTCAGGTTTACTTTTTGTTCCCAGTCCCCTTGAGCAATTTTTTTGGCGGCAATATTTAACTGTAAAATCGGTTTTACAATCCATTGTGTTGTGAATAATCCGATTAATGTAGCTCCCAATAATGCCAAACTACACAAAGCAATAGTGGTGCGAGTATTAGCATTAATTTGTTCCATAAAATCCGCTTCAGGAACCACCACAAGAATTAACCAATTAACGGTTTTTCCCTTCTGAAACGGTAACACCTTGACAAAATAACGACTATTATTCCAAATAAACTCTAGTTCTTTCCCTTGTTTAATTTCCCTGAGATTAGAATGGGTTTGATTTAAATAGTTGGCGGTCGCTTGAGTTAAGGGATTTTGGCTTTTTAGCGCCGCAAATAACTGTCTATCATTATTAACAACTAAAAAGGGTTTTTCTAAAGTTGAAGTGGCTAATAACGTGCCATCGCTATCGATTAAAAAGGTTTGTCCTGATTTTCCTACCTTTAATCGATTTAAAAAATTTCCAATTCCATCTAACCGTAATGCGGTATTTAAAACCCCTTGAACTTCTTGGGTTTGAGGATTGTAAACCGGAAGCAAAGCACTCATTAATAAAGTCGGTTCTAATAAGGATAGATATACCGAACTCCAAGTCGCATCTCCCGCTTTTACTGCGTCTTTATACCACACCCCTTTCCTTGTATCAAAATCTTTAACAATAGTTGCAACTTCGGTGCGATCGCCTTTATAATCAGTTTTATAGGAATAAAAATCAGAATTAGTAAAAGTATCAACTACATTAATTCTTAAAGACCCATCCCCCAACTGTTCCCCCGTGCGTTCTTGTCCAGCAGCATTAGTAATTTTAATAAAGTTAATATCAGGATAAATTTGTACCTGTCGCCAGAGATATTGTTCCCACTGGGTTAAGTTTTGAAAGGTCAAAATTCTCGATTGAAGTAAATTTAAGTTCGTTTGATTAATCTTTTCTGGAATAGCTAAATAGGCTTCTAAATTCTGTTCAACCCTCGCACTAATTTCATTTTGCAATTGACCCACTACCTCATTAACCGCCTTCTGTCCCGCCTGAAAAGACAGCCACCCCACAATCCCAACTGCCCCAAAAATTTGCAGTAAAAAAGGTATAATCAAAACCGTTCGGATCGGAATCGGACGCTGACTTTTCCGAACCATTCTAATCCAAATCAACTGAAATTTAGGCAAAGAAATTGACATTGAAGATCAAAAATTATGGTTGTTAAGTGGGTAATAGATAATCAATTAACTCTTACACTGGTACGGGCGGGTTCTTTTAGATATTTGTAAATGACATAAATTTTGATGAACCCGCCCCTACGACTGATAACTCTTAAACTGATAACTGATTACTGATTACTGATTCCCTCCCAGCGTTTCATCTGACCCCCATCAATATCAAAGAGGTCAAGCACCCGACAAACCGTATTTGTAACCATTTCATCAATTGATTTTGGCATCGTATAAAATGCCGGAACCGGAGGCATAATAATTCCCCCGCATTCAGTCACCGTTAACATATTTTTAAGATGGATAGCATGGAGAGGGGTTTCCCGCACCATCAACACCAACCGACGGCGCTCTTTGAGTACCACATCCGCCGCCCGGGTGAGCAGGTTACTCGTCACTCCCGTCGCCACCTCAGCCAAAGTTTTCATCGAACAGGGCAGAATCACCATCCCCATTGTCCGAAACGAACCACTAGATATCGCCGCCCCCACATCACCGATAGCATAGCTCACATCAGCTAAGTTGTGAAGTTGTTTACTATCTATATCCAACTCATGGGCTCTAGTGATTTCTCCCGCCCGAGAAACCACCAGATGGGTTTCTACATCGGTTTCCCGCAGGAGTTCCAACAGACGCACCGCATAGATAATACCACTCGCCCCACTAATGCCCACAATGAGACGTTTAGAACTGGTCATATTAATGGCGGCTTCCTAATCTGAATTATTGTATTTTAGCCCTAAATAAACCCATTTTTTCAATCAACTTATTTTCTAATATCACTGCGAATATGTAAATCTCGTTGAGGATAGGGAATTTCAATATTATTCTCTGCAAAAACTTTCCAAATCTCACAAGCAATTTCGCTCATAATTCGTTTCCCTCCGATGGGAGTTTCTAACCAGACTGTGATCTCAAAATCTAAACTGGATTCTGCAAAATCAATAAAATTGACCAAAGGGGCCGGATCATTTAAAACTTCAGGATGTTTATAGATAATTTCTAATAAAATCTCAATCACCTTTTGCGGATCACAATCATAACTCACTCCCACAATCAAAGACTTTCGCACCCGGCGATCGCTCCCCGTCATGGTTTTAAGTTCCTGGGTAAAAAAGACTTGATTCGGAATAATTTTTTCTGAATTATCTCTCATCACTTGTACCGTTGTGGCTCGCATACTAATTTTTTTAACTTCACTCGATTCTCCCCCAATTTCAATAATATCTCCCGGTCTTAAAGAGCCTTCAAATAATAGAAATATCCCACTAATAAAATTACTAAATACTTCCTTTAAACCAAACCCAATTCCAACGGATAAACCCCCCGTAATTGCCGCAAATGTTGTAGAATTAAATCCTAGATATCCAATAACAATCACGATTCCTAGAGTAATTAAAAAATAACGAATTAAAATTAATGAGGCTTGAGCACTACCCGAATCCAGTTTCGTGCTATTAATAGTAGTCTGCCAGAGGATATATTGTAAAATATTGACGGCAACAATCCATAAATATAACCCCACGGTACTAATTAAAACTGCTGCTACGGTGACCGAACTGCCAAATAAATTAATCACCACCACTTGCAGAAGTTTCTCAAAATCTACAAATAAATTTAAAATTTCTCTCAAAATATATAAAACAAATATCGGTCTAAAAAAATAGAAATTACACTCTTTAACCCGATTAATCGGAATAAATAGACATAAACTAACGATAAAAATTCGATAAAATAGATAAACCCATAAAATATTAATTGCGATTGTTATAATTCCGGCAATCCATCCTTGATAAATGAATAAATTTTGAAATAAATTTAAGACAATTAAGCTAAATCCCCGACCCACTAAATCAGGAATTAAGACTAATCCACACCAATAAGGAGCTAAAGTTGTTTCTTGGACTAGATTAACTGCTAGTTGTGGGAAATTCTCTTTAATTTTTTTACCGACCCAATAGGATAGGCTATGACCGACTAAAATCGAGATCAAAATCACCCCTAATTGAATTTGTACCGGAGAGCGATTCAAAAAAATTAAGAGTTTAGTAATTTGATCAACAATAAATGTTAAATTAGGTTGATTAGACATATAATATTTTTTTAAGGTTGACTTGATTTCTGATTAACAGTTTCAGTAATCTGAGCAGCAGCATCTTCAGGAGTGATACTTCCCGCTAATACTTGAGGATATAAACTATTGCCCGTCTTCGCCCAAACCCGCGCTGATTCAACTTGGTCTAAAGGAATCGCGATTGCGGTTTTAGATTGCTGGACTAATATTGCTTCTCGGGGAAACAAACGACTATTAACATTAACATTGTTATCAGCCGGCATAAAAGAGCCTTCTAGGAGACTTAACCGCTTACGAGTTTGTTCTGGATTTGTAAAAAACTCAGCCAATTTTAGAGCTAACTGCTGTTGCTGAGGACTCGATATTCGATTAAACAAAATCACACGGGAATAGATAAAAGGCCCGGCGGGGTTGTTCCCTTCCCCGGGTAATAAGGCAACACCCAAATTATCTTTTCCTAACGCTTGGCTATATTTTGGAAACTCGGAAGAATCACAAAAAACATAGGCTAATCGGTTATTAATAAATCCCTGTTCTAAACCTTCAATACCATCACTAAAAACCATATTTGGTTCGTTTTGGGCAATTTTTAGCCACTCCATCCATTTTCCCCAACTTTTTTGATCAAAAACAAAATTACCTTGGACATCAAAAGATTTCCCCCCAAAAACTTGCACTCCCCAAAAAGTGCCTACAAAATTAGACCATATCCCCACCGAGTAACCCGTCTTGGCTTGTTGCAAGAGTTCCGTTAAAGTTTTAGGCGGTAACTTCACTTTCTTCTTGTTATAGCAAAGAGTTTGAGTCATCACCGAGGTGGGTATACCATACATTTTTCCTTGATAGCGAACATGACTAATCGCCGCAGGAAGATAACCCGAAAAGTCAAAGTCTTGAATCACCGGAATCAAATTATCCTGAACTAAACTCGGAATCACCCCAGAAGCGGTAAATAGAAAATCAGGCCCCAAACCTCTCTTAACTTGTTTGCGGAATTGCTGATCTAATTGATCACTGGGAATATATTCACTCACAATCCTAACATTAGGATATATTTGCATATAGTCCTTCAAGGACTCTTGCATCATTTCCTTGATTTTGTCCTCAAAGGAATGCCAGACTAAAATCTGCCCTTGAATGGATTGTGGTTGAGGCTCAGATATTTTGTCCGTATCCTTGGGACTACAACTGGTCAAAAATATTAATACTAAGATAATTAACTGCAAAAAACGGTAACGCAATTGATTTTCCTACTCCCTAAATCAAATATTGAAACGGTCTATAGCAATCGGCAGTTTACTCTTGACAACTTCTTTCTGTCTTTGGAGTTAAATTATGCCCAACCCTTACTATAAAACAAGCGATCGCCCTTTTCAATAAAAGCGATCGCTATTTTAACTAAATTGAAATTACTGTTATTTCAACATTCCCGAAACCGAAGCCACCTCCGGTTTAGCAATCCTAGGAGCCATAAACCCCTTTGCATACAAATCAGGATTAGCTTTAGCCACCTGAGCATAAGAATCCCGCATCTGACTATTGAGGGCAACGGTGGTGGCATCATAAACCTTAGTTACCAGTTTAGGATATAACCCAATTCCCACAATCAGTACCAGGAAACTCGCTGCAATGAACACCTCCCGAGGTCGAGCATCACTAAAAGTCGATTCCGAGGGGAGTACACAACTGGTTCCAAAACAAAATGCCTCTAGGTCACCAGGATTTTTTGCAACCGCATCACCCAACATACAAGCAGGCGCTTCACCCGTTGCATAGAATAACTGACGCAGCATTGACAGTAAATAAATCGGGGTCAGAACTAATCCCACACCCGCCAAGGCCACCAGAACCACTCGGAAAGTCGTGCTATAAATATCGCTGGTGCTAATCCCAATAAAGATTAACACCTCACTGGCAAAGCCACTCATCCCAGGTAAGGCCATGGATGCCATAGCCCCGGCGGTAAACAGAGTGAACACCCTGGGCATCACCTTACCGATATAACCCATTTCATCCAAAGCCAGAGTATGGGTGCGGTCATAGGTAACACCCGCCAGGAAGAACAGCACCGCCGAAATTAGACCGTGAGAGATCATTTGTAATAATGCTCCACTCACCCCAATATCGGTAAAGGAGGCAATTCCCAGCAACACAAATCCCATGTGAGACACAGAGGAATAGGCCAGGCGGCGTTTCATATTCGATTGGCCAAAGGAATTTAATCCGCCATACACAATATTAACCACCCCTAAAATTGCCAGAATCGGGGCAAAGTAGATATGGGCATCGGGTAGCATCCCCATATTCACCCGAATCAGACCGTATCCCCCCATCTTTAAAAGTACCCCAGCCAAAATCATCGAAACCGGAGCCGAGGCTTCACCATGAGCGTCTGGGAGCCAAGTGTGTAGGGGAAAAACCGCCAGTTTCAAGCCAAAGGCGATTAATAACCCGGCATACATCAATAATTCTAGGGTGAGAGGATAATCCTTCAGACCCAGTTCCACCATATCGAACGTTAAGGGGCCACCGCCATAGAAGGCCATTGCTAAGGCAGCCACCAGGATAAATAAAGAGGCTGCGGCCGTATATAATAAAAATTTAGTCGCGGCGTAGCGGCGTTTTGGCCCGCCCCAGATGGAAATTAATAGGTACACCGGAATTAATTCCAGTTCCCAGACAATAAATAACAGCAGTAAGTCTTGAGCCACAAACACCCCGATTTGGGCCGAATACAGCACCAACATCAGGAAGTAGAACAGACGAGGTTTTTGGTCTACCTGCCAAGCTGCAAAAATAGACAGGGTTGTAACCAGTCCGGCCAGAAGTACCAGGGGAAGGGAAATCCCGTCTACAGAAACGGCCCAGTTCAAACCCAATTGAGGCGCCCAGGGAAACTTTTCCACGAGTTGGAAATTTGCACTGCTCGCATCGTAGTACTTCAAGAAGACATAGCACATTAATAATAAGTCGGCGATGCCTACACCCAGGGCATACCAGCGCAACTGTTTGCCGTCTTTATCCGGCAGTACAGGAATTAGCACCGAAGCAACGAGTGGGAGCAGGACTATCGTGGTCAGCCAGGGAAATTGATCCGCCATCATGACAGTAAGAACAAATACTTATCCGTGAATAATTGTATTGTACTCAACTGTGTAACGATTTGTATATAAATTTTACCTGGGATAACAATTGATTAAAGTCTATGGATTTTCAATATCTATATACTTTAATCAATTGTCAAGATAAAACCCGACTGCATTTGATAATTTCCAGCCTAAAAATCAAATGTAATCGGGTTGATTTGTGGTTAAATTTTAATTATTCTTCCCCAAAATGCTCTCGCAGTTTTGCTTCTTGTTCCGTTGATAAATTAGACTGAATCAGTTCTCCTTTATCGAAATCTTTAAACGCTTCTTCCACTTTGTCTATCGTGACTTTACCTGTTAGCAAAAATAGGGCAGAGGTTCCTTCTGTGACTTGTTCACGCACACTTTTAATAAAGTCATCATTAATCCCATAATCGTTAAATTGACCAGAAAGTGCTCCAACTAAGGTTCCAATTGCCGCACCAATAAAGGGCATAAAAAATATTAAGCCAAATAGCATTCCCCAAAAAGCCCCGCCTAACATTCCGGCTCCCACTAAATCAAAGGCTTGAACGGTTTTAGGTTTTTTTCGACCCGTTGGCCAAGTAACAACCGCAGCATCCTGAATTTCAACTAAATACTCTTTTTGAAGTTGGACTAACTTAGCAAGTGCAGTTTCCGCGCCTTCGGCGGTATGAAATTTCCAAACGGTTAGTGTGGCCATAATTTAAATTCCTCTGTTGATGTTCAAGGATAATTCATTAATTTATCATGATATAATAATATTTGAATTGGCGTCGATCTATTCAACAATTACCCAGTGTATGTTAAATTTCCTTAACAAATTGAGTGCTGTAGCGATAGGAACAGTATTTCTATTTCCTAGCATTGCAGTCCAAATAGCTTCAGCATCTCCCAATTTGGGTGATGGCATTATCTGTGTTGCCAAAGGAATGACCAATCAAGGTCATAAAATCTACTTTTATACCTCTGTCATTGATGACAACACCATAGAGAAAAAGCAATCCGTTTCTGTCACCATCAATGAATTCATCAATGGAGAAATGGAGCCAGCCGCTTTAGCCTCCACAAGCTATCAAGGCAACGATACTTTTAGCGGAAAATCTCAAGCCGGAAGTCCGATTAGTTTTACCCTGCTTGGTAACTACAGTGTCGTTCAAATTCGGCATAGTGGTCAAACTTTTACCGGAATTTGTCACTAGAATTTAGGTTGACTGTGGATTGGTATTGGCTAGAGAGTAGTGATTATCCTTTTGCTGTTAATCATCATGTCTCGATAATTTTGTCATTAATTTAGCACCCAGGAAAAGCATCTATGTCCAACGAAAATTTTCAATACACGCCCAAATTAGACCCCAATTATTATATTCCAAATCGCTTTACTAACCAAACAATAATTGTTACCGGAGGTGCCAGGGGAATTGGTAAAGCCACAGCAATCAGAGCTACAAGGGAAGGTGCCAATGTCGTCATTGCTGACCGCCTCAAAGATTTAGGAGAAGAAACAACAAATCAGATTATTGCTGAAGGTGGAAAAGCGGTTTTTGTTCATGCCGATGTTTCTATTCCTGAACAAGTATTGCAGGTCGTAGAAACCACAATTCAAACCTTTGGAGAACTGCATATTGGCATTAATAATGCTGGAATTATTGGTAATCCCAGTCCGGTACATTTAACATCCGATGAAACTTGGAATTGGGTAATTGCTAATAATTTAACCTCCGTTTTCTTGTGTTGTCGGGAACAGTTAAAAGTCATGATTCAGCAGGGACTTGGCGGTGCAATTGTGAATGTGAGTTCTATTGCTGGATTAACAGGTTTACCAGGTAATCCTCCCTATGTCGCTTCTAAACATGGTGTCAGTGGGATTAGCCGTCAAATTGCCCTAGACTATGCTAAATATGGTATCCGTTGTAATGCAATTTGTCCATCAGGAACCGATACACCGATGGTGGAAGAAGCCATGCAAATTGTTCTAAAAGCTCAAGCTGCATCGGGTGATGGCACACCAGATTCGGGTTCAATGGTATTACCAGGTTCAAAAACTCAAAGTATGTTGAAACGCAATGCAACCGCCGAAGAACAAGCTGCTTCTATTCTCTATTATGCCTCAGAAGAAGCTGCTCATATCACAGGGAGTGTCGTGGCAACCGATGGCGGTTGGACAGCCTTTTAATCGTTAAGAATTAACTCTGAATTACCCCAGTTAACGGTCAAGTTTTAACCGTTAACTGTTGATTTTTGATATTATAAAAACCATAAAAGAGGAACTAAAATAGCCGTTACAATTGCTGCAAAAATCAGGGCGTATTCTACTTTTTTACTCAATAATCTGATCACTAAAATTAAACTAATTGCCAATAAAACGGCTCCAATTTCCACTAAATCTTGCCCTTTTTGATCAATCAGAGTTAGATTTGGGGGAGGAACTTGAGAGGTTTGTGTTTGGGAAGGAACCTGAATCAAAACTTGACCAGAAATGGAATTAGACGACATTAGGGAAGCGTTCATGAACTGACATTATATTTGGTTAAAACAACAGAATTCCTGTAATTGCAGATTTCACTAATATCTACTATAGCAATCCTATTTGAGTTGTGTTCAAAATTCCTGATCAAAAGGGAACAGGGGTAATACTTCTGACTGTTTCATGTCAGTATTGAAATGTTACAACCTATTTAGGATTGCTATATAGTCCACAGATGGGATTAGAGTACAGATAATCCCGCTTTTCTTAATATAACTTTTGGATCATTTGAAACAGAGAGAATGTCATGGCTATCAACTCATACTTTAAATTGACTGAAAACTAAACATTAGGCGGTAATTCTAAGGCAATATTTCCCAACAAACCCTTACGAAAATCATTTAACATTTGACGGGCAGTGCGTTCGATATCCCCTTTGTTTCTATAGTCTGCCAATTCCTGTAAATAGATATCCCCACTCAGAGCCGTAAACTCTAATTGATACCGGGAAACTAGCAAATGTTGTAAATTCAAATCCTGTAACAACTCGATTAATACCGTTGCAACCTGTCGATTTTCATAGGACGCTTCCCCAATATCCTCACAAATTGCCAACTTTAAGGCATCTTCCTCTTTTCTGATTTTGGTCGGAATTACCCCAGGAGCATCTAATAATTCCAGAGTCTCAGAAATTCTCACCCATTTCAAATGACGAGTCACCCCCGCCCGTCTAGCACTATCCACAATTCGTCGATTCAATAACCGATTAATTAACGCCGATTTTCCCACATTCGGAAAACCAATCACCGCCGCCCGCACAGGACGGGGCAACATCCCCCTCACAGCCCGTTTTTCATTGATTTGTAACCCGGCAGCTTGGGCAGCTTTCGCCACCGCATCCACCCCATTTCCCAACCTAGAATTCGTAAAATAAGCCGTTTCCCCCTGTTCCTCAAACCACTCCTCCCACTGTTTTTGAATACGAGAGGGAATCATATCCATACGGTTAATTACCAGCACTTTCGTTTTACTTCCCACCCACTGCGGAACATTGGGATGATGGGTCGTCAGAGGAATACGAGCATCTCGCACCTCCAAAATCACATCCACCCGTTTCAGTTGTTCCTGAAGGGTGCGTTCCGCTTTAGCAATATGACCGGGATACCATTGGATAGACATTATGTTAGGAGAGCAGGGGGAGCAGAGGGGCAGGGGGATCATCTCACCGTAGTGAGTCCTTTAGGACTCTCTTAGAGGGAGCATAGGGAGTAAGCAGTGCGAGCGTCCTCGCTCGCTGACTAACAACCAACAGCTAACAGCTAAGTGTTCCACGTTGAAACTTTACCCTCCCTTAAGGAACAATCAGAACAGGACAGGGAGACAAATTAATCACACGGTTGGTAACACTATCGGCGGCACCATCTTCAGTAAGACCAATGCCTCGACTACCCATGACAATTAAATCCGCATTAATTTCATCGGCAACGTCACAAATCGTAAAAGCGGGTTTTCCCTCTTTTTCCAGGATTTGAGCCTCAATACCCTCCTGAGAAAACAGGGTTTGAGCCTGTTTCAGCAAGTCCGCCACCGCTTCCGGGGACGTCATTTGTTCAGGATGAGGATGAGGTTCGGTCACCTCGGCATTGGGCTCCACAACCGCCAAAACATGGAGACTAGACCCAAAGGTTTTGACCAGGTTGGTCACAATTACCGCCGCTTCGTGGGCTTCACGGCTTTGGTCAACAGCAAATAAAATGGTTTTAAACATAATCGCGCATCTCCGAGACGCGGACTTCGGTAGAATGTTTACTGTGAACGATTAGGTGGTAGACCGGATTGGGTTGATAGACAGCATTAAACCGTCCCAAACCTAAACCATGCCCCCTAAATTTAATCTGATTTAGACAACAAAACATCCTAGGAGGATTATCCTGTGTCAAAAAAAACTGTAGCAGATTTATCAGCATCAGATTTATCTGGGAAACGGGTATTAGTCCGCGTTGATTTTAATGTTCCCCTAGATAACGGTTCAATTACCGATGATACACGGATTCGTGCGGCTCTGCCGACAATCCAAGATTTAACCTCCAAAGGCGCTAAAGTGATTTTAACTAGCCACTTTGGTCGTCCCCAAGGTCAAGTTAACGAGTCCATGCGTTTAACCCCTGTGGCTGCCCGGTTATCGGAATTGTTAGGTAAACCCGTTAAGAAATTTGACGATTGTATTGGCGATGAAGTCATCCAAGGAGTTGCCGAACTGCAAAATGGCGATGTGGCATTATTAGAAAACGTCCGTTTCTATGCCGAAGAAGAAGATAATGATCCTGAATTTGCGAAAAAATTAGCTTCTGTTGCCGATTTATACGTTAATGATGCCTTTGGAACCGCCCACCGTGCCCATGCTTCTACTGAAGGAGTAACTCATTATTTGCCTTCTGTGGCGGGTTATTTAATTGAAAAAGAACTCAAGTTTTTACAAGGCGCTATTGAAGAACCTAAACGGCCTTTAGCGGCTATTGTGGGTGGTTCTAAAGTGTCTTCTAAAATTGGTGTAATTGAAGCTCTTTTAGATAAATGCGATAAATTGCTGTTGGGCGGTGGGATGATTTTCACTTTCTATAAAGCTCGCGGTTTGAATGTGGGTAAATCTTTGGTGGAAGAAGATAAACTGGATTTAGCCCGGGCATTGGAAGCCAAAGCCAAAGAAAAAGGTGTGGCATTTTTATTACCTACCGATGTGATTGTTGCTGATAAATTTGCTCCTGATGCGGAAGCAAAAACCGTTAGCATTAATGATATTCCCGATGGTTGGATGGGATTAGATATTGGCCCCGATTCAATTAAAGTCTTCCAAGAAGCGTTAGGCGATTGCAAAACCGTGATTTGGAACGGCCCCATGGGGGTTTTTGAGTTTGAGAAATTTGCCGCTGGGACAAAAGCGATCGCTTTAACTTTAGCAGATTTAACCAAAACAGGCACGATTACCATTATCGGTGGTGGTGATTCCGTTGCGGCTGTTGAACAGTTGCATTTAGGCGAACAAATGAGCCATATTTCCACTGGGGGTGGCGCCAGTTTAGAACTGTTAGAAGGGAAAGTATTACCCGGAATTGCTGCGTTAAATGACAAGTAATTTTAGGGTGAGTTAACCTGAATTTGTAGGGGATATGGCAGTGTCATATTCCCTATAAATTTTTTGTGATGATTCCTATATATCCCTCTTCTGTCAGTCTCCGAAACCAACAAGTAATAAAAAGTAGAGTTATCCATTGGGAAAATAAGATTGAAATTGATTAATATTCTGAATTAATTTATGAAACCCAAGCAATAAATAACGATCAGGAAAAACATCTAACCACGGGGCAATCAACCACAATATAATAGTAGGCTGAATTATTAAACGCAAATTATTTAAAACATTTTTCCATCCCTCTTTATGATTCCATTGTTGGTGATTCGAGCAATCTGTGGTGTTTTTTTTGCTCTCCGATTCTCTGGGACTTCCTTGACTTAAAGACCGGAAAACTTCGGAGTTGAAACTAATCATTAAATACACACAGAAAATGATTTCCCACCATTTTTCTATATCTTGAAAATCCGTCAACCGATAGTCAGTCCAACCCAGTTCTTGTTTACATTGTCGAAATCCATATTCCACCCATGTTCTTAACCCGTATAAATTACCTAATGTCTTTTTTATCTGGTTCCTATTTTCTGTTAAATTTGTCATGACAAATGAAGTTGAGGCTTCTGGCATTGTTTCTGGATCTGTGGTGATTTCCCAATAGGTTCTCGGACTTCTTTTTCCAAATATAATTTCTCTAATATATCGGGTTTCTGATTCTCCATTGCTAAAAACTCTCTCAAATTTACACCATTTGTTTGCTCTAACTTTCTCCTCGCTTGACATCCAGACTCCATGATTACTTCTTATTGCCAGCACCCAAGGTAATCCAAATTTATCTAATGTACTGATAAACGAACTACTTTCACCATAAAGGCTATCTGCTAATACCAATTCAATTTGAAATCCCAGTTCAACCAACTCTGTTAGGATTTCTGATGCGATTTCAATCTTAGTTTTGTAGACATCTCCTTCTTTTAATGTTCCTTTGGGTTTAAATACTCTAAACACTAAAGGAAAAGTTATATTTTTATAAACACCGTAAGCATTAACTGATACTATTCCCCGATCTATTTTGCCCACACTTCCCAAGTATTGTCGGGCTACATAGTCGGTTTTTTTACCCTTTCTCCTATCTCCTGTTTCATCAATTATTACTATAATCTTCTCTTCTTTCAATGCTTTTAGAGTTCGAGCTAATCTTCTTTCCTTTAATTCCCTTGCTGACCAAGGCGAATTGGCTAAAAAATGATGGAGTGATTGCGGCGACCTAATTCCTACTATTTTAGCAATTTCCGGTAAAGATTTTCTCGGAATTGGTGAGATGATTCCTAGATGTAAGTATTTAAAACATTCGTAACTTCTAACTTCAGGGAATAGGTCTTTATAACCTTGACAATATTCATCAATCACTGAAACTGTTGGTTGTGCATCTCTGGCTAAATGTTTGATAATCTGTAATTCTACATCCATTACCCTATCCCCCTTCTAGCTACCCATGTGGTTTATTTTCTAATTTTACTTCTAGGAGACTGACAGAAGAGGGATAGAACACTTTTATTTCAAATCATGAAACTCATTACCTATTACCCATTCCCTGTTTCCTGTTCCCTCCCATACTTAACTTGTCGGCCAATCAAATTAATAAAACCCGAACCAAAATGCTGAATTTCTAAGAAATTAGCATGGGAAGCCGTCGGCTTATAAACTTTAAATGTTTTCATAATTCCTAGGGTTGCGGCACTTTCTAATGGCCCGATAAAACCACAATCTCGATCTAAAAAATAAGGTTGCTTTGCCCAATATTCCATCTGTTCAGCATTCAAAAAGAAACAACCGGAATGGGGATTTAAAGGGCGTTTAAATGAAACCGCCTGTTCCATCACTTTCCCAATAAATTGGGGCTGATCTTGAATATTTTGAAAATTAGCCGTGATATGGGGTAAAAGATCTCCATCAATATAGGCTTTAATGGCTTTGCTATGGGGAGAAACTTCGTAACGGTTGGGCTGTAACAGACAGCTATTTCCAGCGTGACGATTAAACCAATTTAACTTTGTAAATAACCAAGGATCACGCAAAATCAAATCATCTTCCAAATAACAATAATAATCATATTGACCCAAATATTCTCGCAAAACTTGATGACATTGAAATCCCAATAACATTGGTTCTACCTGGGTAGAATAATGTTTACAAAACCATGAAGGTAAGGGAATTTGTGCCAGCAAATGATACTCTTGAGTAGTACAAATCACAATGTCAACTTGATAATTTTGTTCCTGATTCACAGGAATTGTCTGACATTGAGCAATATCAATCATGCACTGGGATTGACTATAAAGTTCCCGCAAAGCAGTTAAAGCAAATACTAACCCAGTAATTCGAGGGCGTGGATCTTTACTTAAAGAGGCGTGTTTCCCATCTCCATCCGAGTTAAAAAAGTGAGGAATTGTAAATAAAATCCGCATAATTTATAACTAAACCTTTTAACATTAATTATCCAATATTCTGTAGCGCAAATTAGAAGAACTTCAACGAAGCCCAAATCTAATCCGTGCAATCCGCGTAATCCTTTGAATCCGTGATCATAATTCGGGAACTCGTTGACGCAATTCTTGATTTAAACTTGGTAAATTATCTCGCATTTTTAAATACCATTCTCGTCGCTGTTGATAATGTTGGCAGAGTAAACGATTACTTTTTACCCAAAGATAGGCATTATTAGCGATTTTTTGCCGAAGTACGGTATTAATAATTAATTCATTCAAATACATTTCAAACTGTTGAATATTGCGATAAATTAAACCCGTTTCTTCATGAATTACCGATTGTTCATAGACCGTTGGACTCGCTAAAACCGCCACCCCATGACCCGCACATTCCAAAAACTTTAAATCCGATTTCATCAAATTAACAGGTGTGGGGGTTAACGGTAACAAACCAATATCACAGGTTTGCAGAATCTGATGATATCTATCATAACTGCAAAAGGGTTCAAATTCTTTATCAGATATTGCCAAATGATCAAAAAAACGTCGATCATGAATGACCTTAACCTTAACTAAAGTTTGATGACGAATTAAAACCCGGTTTAAGGTTTCCATAATCGGTTGCCAATCCTGTTCCCGATTTAATGCTCCAAAAAATAAAGTAACTTTTGGATGGGAATAAATTCGAGGGGGAGGTAAAATCAATAAATGATTTTTAAAGATAGCAACGTGAGGATTAAATTGTTGTAAAAATTCCTTTAAAGGGTCTGTTGAAGTCTGTACACCATGACAGCCGCGATAGCTCAAATAACGATTGTCTGCATACTCCTGCCTGCGTAACGGATTATCGTCAATTTCAGCAATAATAAGATAATCCTGTTTTAGCAAATTTCTTAATATTTCTAAGTGATGATCATAGGATAAAATTGTCCGTTGCCAAATAAAAACCTTTTCTTCTTCGGGTAAAATAGAACCATTTGGAATTGATTTAGAGGCTGAAATGGTGCGGGTTCCGGGTATGGTCGCACTCAATTGATCGGGTTCCAATACCCGCAGGCGATCGCATCCTGTAGGAGCCATAATTGCCGTTTGAATCAATAAACGACGGGGAGGTTGTAACGATTTAATTGCACGAACAATATAAAATTCGGCGGCGGTTTGAGTCGCAAAACGATTGGGATCTAAACCCAAAGTATTCCTCAGAGGTTCTACTAATTGCAGAAAATTTTGAAACTGATCATCTTTTTTTCCTCGGGTTTGAATTTCATAAATATATAATCCCGCTTCCCAGAATAGTTTTTGAATTCTTTCTAAAGTAAATCCTTGATAATCAGTATTTTCTTCACCCTCATTTTCTGATTTTCCTTGCAATAAATTAATAATATTTTGCCAATACTGACGATTAGGAATATAAGCTAAAACCTGACCTTGATCTTTTAACCATCGGGTGTGATATTGTAAAACCTTGAGCGGATTTCTGATTTGAGGTAAAATCCTGTCATAAATTAAACAATCTACGGTTTGTTCTTCTAATTCTAATGGGATTGTTTCTAATTGATCAATTGAACTCAGAGTAATCCTATCTAAACCTTGAGTTATTTCTGAACTTAATTCAGAATCAATTAAAATTCCCCCATAAAAACTTTGAGGATTAATTCGTTTATAATGATCAGCTGTACTGCCGTTTCGACAACCCACGTCTATTAGGACTTGAGCATTAGGGGGTAAAAAATTCAATAACTCTGAGGGTTCGCGATTCAAATAATGATCACTGACCTGATCTATAGTATCTCTATTCATAACTTTTAGTAAAACTAGAGCTATTTTATAAATAACAGGTTTTAGGTCACACTGGCAAGTTAATTTTAGAATTAAAAATTTTTTATCAAATCTTTACCCTAAATTTTATGGCTAGAGTTAGCGTTATTATTCCAACCTATAACCAAGATTCCTACATTTCTGAAGCAATTGATAGTGTTTTAAACCAAACCTACCAAGATTTTGAAATTGTGATCACTAATGATGGTTCTACGGATAAAACCTTGCAAATTATTCAAGAAAAACAAGATCCTCGAATTCGCTATTTTTCTTTCGATCAGAATCAAGGAGTGAGTATAGCAGCCAATCATTGTATTCATCAGGCGACGGGAGAACTCATTGCTATTTTAGATTCTGACAATATTTTTTTACCGAATAAACTTGAGAAACAAGTTAATTTTTTGGATGAAAACCCTAAATTTGATGCGGTTTTTACCCATGCTATTATTATTGATAAAAATGGTAATCATCACCCAGGTAAAGAATCGTCTTTTCAACAGTTATTTGCTCAAGAAAACAAAAATCGTTTTCAATGGTTAAATTCTTTTTTTTACTCTGATAATTCTTTATGTAATACCAGTGTTTTGATTAAGAAAAAATGCTATAATCAAGTAGGTTTATATGATCCACGATTACGTCAAATTCATGATTTAGATTTTTGGATACGTTTATGTCTGAAATCAGAAATTCATATTTTACCGGAACCTTTAGTTTTATTTCGATTTCATGATCGCAATATTAGTGGGGTAACGGCGGAAAATATAATTCGACATACTTGGGAAATTCCTCAAGTGCTTGAGCATTATTTCTGTCCAGAGGTTAGCCAAAATTTTCATACTATTTTTCCTCAACAGCAACTTATTCAAACTCCTATTACCCTTGATGATCTACAATTTTTAATCGCAAAACAGTCTTTAAATATTCATCGTCCTAGTCATCAATATTTTGGGATTTATACTTTATATCGGTTAATGAATAATCCTGAATCGGCTGCATATATTGAAAAAAAATATTCCTTTAAATATACGGATCTGATTCATCTGACTGGAAATTATGATATTTTCCAAATGATTAGTAATCGGAAATTGAAGCAAGATCTTGATCAAACAAAAAAATACCTAGAAGCATTACAACCAAAATTAGATCTATCTATTGAAACTGCATCTCAACCGCTAGTAAGTATATTAATTCCGACTTATAACGGGGAACAATTCTTATCAAAAGCGATTCAAAGTGCTTTAGATCAAACCTATTCTAACCTAGAAATTATTATTTCTGATGATGGGTCAACGGATAGGACTGTAAAAATTGCTGAATCTTTTAAAAATAATTGTTCTACTCCCTATCGGATTATAACTCATTCTAATTATGGATTGGTCAAAAATCTTAATTTTTCTATTCAGCAAGCCCAAGGAAAATACATAAAATTTATTTTTCAGGATGATTGGTTAGAACCTAATTGTATTGAATATATGGTTAATTTAGCAGAACAAGATCCAGAAATAGGGTTGGTTTTCTCGCCCCGTCAAGTGTTAATTGACCCTGATTCTCAATCTGATTTAGCGTGTCAATCTGCTTATAATGGGGCGATTAACTTACATCAAAAATGGTCTGATTTAAAACCCATACAATCAGGTGAAGATCTTTTGTCTGATCCCAACTGTTTAATCGGAGGATTAAATAAAATTGGAGAACCAACAACAGTATTAATTTCTAAAGGAGTTTTTGAAGAATTAGGAGAATTTGATGCTACACTTCAGCAACTTTTGGATGTTGATATGTGGTTTAGAATTATGGGTCGTTATAAAATTGCTTTTGTGAATCAAACTTTATCTTCTCTCCTGATTCATAAAAAACAACAGACTCAAGTGAATATTGTTCAAAAGGAAAATTATAAAGATTATGAAAGACTTTATTTAAAGCTATTGCAGGATTCTTGCTATAGTTTTTTGAATCTATCTTTTAAACAGATGGTTTTACAAAAAACCTTGTTTAACTCGCAATTTTACCTCAAGTTAATCACTAATTTACTGAATCAATTCCAAGAAAACCCTACGGAGAGAGTCATAGAGTGTCTGCAATTAGTTCGTCAAACCCTAGTTAAATATTGGTTAACTTTAACTCCTGGGGATTTAGAAACTCGATATTCTAGCGAAATTCGTCCAATTTATCAGCATTTATTGAATAGTAATATTATTGACCAAGAAGTGAGTGAGATTGAACAATCATGGATTGAATCAATCAGAAAAAAACTTTCCCAAGGTTTGTCTTCCTGTGATTTAATTCCTGGCTTGATGGGATTTATGTTATATGAAAGAGCTTATGATCTTGATTTTATATACGAAAATGCAATTATTCCTCAATATTTTTTCCCTGAATTTATCAGTTGGCTGTTTGCTCCAATTCAAACTTTTAGGTCTCCAGAAGACCGATTAAAATATATTAATTTTCAGGAAAATTTATTGGCTTATATTATTCATAACTTAAATACGGATTCATCTTTTTGTGATTTGTGGATCTATGTCGCCCAGTGTTATCTTAAATATTCTCAGTGGGATTTTGAAGATTTCGCCGAAATTAATCTCCAGAGGATTTATGATTACAGAAAAAAAATGATTAATTTTTTAGCATTGAACTCAAAGGATAATTGTCTGAACCGATAGCCAGTCTGAATCAACCATAACAATACCAGGGCTTTGCAGCCGAACACTGGAACTTGAAACCATTGATCCGCGTCAGTTCAACCAAAAGCTATTTTTTTCACCAGTTTCCCGAAAGTTGAGGTAATTTAAAGATCAACAATTTCAGGTAAGGGGTAGACGGTCTGCTATTATTTGGACAAGTTGATTGATAGAGTAGTCCGTTGAGGACTACCAAGGGTAAATTTGAAAGGGGTAGTGAAAGTCGGTTGGAGAGTTCAATGACAGGATTGTTCAAAGTCGGAGATACCATTATTACAGCAGAGGATTTGCCATCGCTGCTCAAGCGTTATCAGTTAATGCCATTATTCTTGCGAGAAGTGATTTTGGATCAAGAGATCGCTAAGATCACTTGTACAGAAGCAGAACAGGCGGCGGCCATCGAACGATTTGAAAGTCAACACCAACTTACTTCCCCGGAAGCAAAAGCAGCTTGGTTAGCAGCCTATGATATGACCCCAGAACAACTTGTGGAAATGGCAGAACGCCCGGTAAAAGTTGAAAAATTTAAACAAGAGATGTGGAGTGGTCGAGTCGAGAATTATTTTCTGACTCGCAAAGGTGGTTTAGATCAAGTTGTATATTCTTTAATTCGGACAAAAAATCCTGGCTTGGCTCAAGAACTCTATTTCAGAATTGCGGAGGGGGAAAATTCCTTTGCTGAGGTGGCCCGGGATCATTCCGAAGGGCCAGAATCTCGATCTGGGGGTGTTTTAGGGCCAGTTCCGGTATCCCAACCCCACCCGGCAATTAGTAAACTGTTATCGGTGAGTCAACCCGGTCAACTGTGGGCACCGCGCCCCTTGGCGGAATGGTTCGTGATTATTCGGCTGGAAAAATTCCTTCCCGCCCAGTTAGACGAATCCATGCGTCGCCGTATGATCGAAGAAATGTTTGAAAATTGGCTACGAGAGCAAATGGCTCAAGTCGGCTCCCTACAACCTGTTCGCACTTCAGTGTCTTCTGCGTCATGACAACATCCGCCGTTTCTCAATCCCAAATTCAGACCTTCCTGGCTGAAACGACTCCCTTTGATCGACTCTCGGAGAAGGCACTTCAGAACCTGTTGCCCAAATGCCAACTCCTGGGCTATCGTACCGGACAACCGATCTTTGAGCGGGATAAATTGCCAACTCAAATCACTGTAATTTATCAAGGACAGGCTCGATTGCTGGGTTTTGATCCCAGGGCGCAACGCCATGTGAGTTTGGGCTTGCTCGGAGCCAGGGAAATTGTCGGTTGGGGGGGGTTAATTCGAGGAGTTCCTTGTGAAACCGCGATCGCTTCAACCGACACAATTTGTATTACCTTGTCGGCTGCGGATTTTCTGCAATGGGTGGTAAAAGAACCGACTTTTGGAGAAGCCTTCCGGGATCAAGCCGGGTTGAGCGAAGTTTTTGACCTGTTAAGCCAACATCTACAGGCCCAGGCCGTTCCGGTTAACAATATTAAAAATTTAGCAGTTGATCTGGGGCAGGATGCCGTTGTGCTGAACTTGGCGGCGGGTAGCCGGAAAACCAAGGAATTGACTGGCCTACTTGATCCCCAACGAATTTGGCTAGTCAGTAGTGGGACTTTGGGTGGTTTTGCCCCAGGTAGCCGGGTTTTATTAGAAGAAAGTAATCCATCCTATAAGCTCGAAGGGCCCCAGGGGGTTCGGTTAGTGGGGTTGCGAGAACCGGTTTATGAAGTCGAAACCTCAGTAGAAACCTCCGATGCAGAGGTGAGTGTTCAAGACTCCAATAACGGCAACGGTAATCGCACCATCGATCTATCGGCGGTGACTTCGGCTCCTGAAGTCCCCCCCACTCCAGAAACCAATGTCCCGAAATCGGCTCTGAAGTTTCCTGTGGTCAGGGGCAGAGGCAAAATTGACGCGCCCCTAGCCTGCTTCAATATGATTGCGAAGTTCTTCGGCATTAGCTTTAAGAAAGATATTGTCCGTCGAGTTTTAGATAATCAGTTAGCAACGGTCGGTAATATTAGTTTGCAGGCTTGCGGGGCCGTGACCCAAATGCTGGGAATCAATGCTCAGTTAGTCCAGGTGCCATCTAAAGCTATTGGTCGCCTCAAAGCCCCAGCCATGGTGGTCTGGAAAGATAGTTTTGCCATTCTCTATAGCATTACCGAACGGGAAATCATCCTAGCATCCCCGGAAAAGGGTTTGGCCCGGATGCGTCCAGGGCAGTTTGCGGAAATTTGGGGGGAGGAAGGACAGGTACTGCTGTTACAAGCGCCCCGAGTTGACCAAAAAGAACAATTTAGTTTCTGGTGGTTTCTCCCGGCCTTGATGGAGCATCGAGCAACATTTGTTGAGGTGTTGCTGTCTTCGTTTTTCATCCAAGTGTTCGGTTTGGTCAACCCCTTGGTCAGTATGGTGATCATCGATGCGGTGATCGGACAACAGAACCTAGACGCCCTGAATATCCTGGGGATTCTGCTGTTGGGGTTTGCGCTGTTTGAAGGGTTATTGACGGCATTACGAACCTATCTGTTTGTGGATAGCTCCAACCGAGTTGATATCAAACTGACGGCGGAAATTATCGACCATATGTTGCGGCTGCCCTTGGGCTACTTTGATAGTCGCCAGGTCGGGGACTTGATGAGCCGTTTTAACGAGTTGGGAAATATCCGTAACTTCCTAACGGGGACGGCCTTAACAGTGGTTTTGGATGCGGTGTTCTCGGTGGTCTACATCGCTGTGATGTTCGCCTTGAGTCCAACTCTGACTCTGGTGGCTTTAGCTCCTCTACCCCTATTTGCTGGAATTATCTTCATCTTCTCCCCGATTATTATGCGGTTAATCCGCAAACGGGCGGGTTTAGCCGGAACCTCCATGGCCTATATTGTGGAAGTTATCAGTGGAATTCAAACTATTAAATCCCAAACCATTGAATTAACAGCCCGTTGGCGGTGGCAAGGAATGTATGCCCGTTTCATGAGTGCGAGTTTACAAACCACTCTCACCCAAACGGCCGCGGGAACGATGAGTGACTTCCTGAATAAAATTGGGGGGATTGCCCTGTTATGGGTGGGAGCCTATCTGGTGATTGAACAGAAGTTGACCATCGGGGGACTAATTGCCTTTCGGATTATCTCGGGAAACGTCACCGGCTCGTTATTACGCTTTATTAGTGTTTATCAACAGATCCAAGAGGTATCGATTTCGGTGGAACGGTTGCGGGATATTATCGATACCCTTCCTGAAGCCGATGAAGCCGATCGCAATAATATTCCATTACCAGAAATTGAAGGGTCAGTTACCTTTGAGGAGGTGTCTTTCCGATTTAATCCCACCGGGCCACTGCAACTGGCTAATATAAATTTAGATTTTCCCTCAGGGTCATTCGTGGCAATTGTGGGGTTAAGTGGATCGGGTAAAAGTACCCTGATGAAGTTATTACAGCGTCTATATGCTCCCCTATCGGGACGAATTTTAATTGACGGCTACGATATTAATAAAGTCGAACTCTATTCTGTCCGCCGTCAATTGGGGGTGGTGTTGCAAGATACCCTCCTATTTAACGGAACGGTTCAGGATAATATCGGTTTGAGTAACCCCGAAGCCAGTAGCGACGAAATTATTCGGGCGGCTAAAATTGCTGCGGCTCACGATTTTATTATGGGCCTTCCCAATGGTTACAATACCCAGGTCGGAGAAAGGGGATCGGCTTTATCGGGGGGACAACGACAACGGGTGGCCATTGCCCGCACAGTATTACAAAATCCTAAACTGTTAATTTTGGATGAAGCCACCAGTGCCCTAGACTATCAATCGGAACGGGCTGTAATCAATCACTTAATGGACGTCTTTCACGATCGCACGGTGTTTTTTATTACTCACCGTTTGAGTGCCGTCAAAAACGCGGATGTAATTATTATGATGGATCAAGGGTCTGTGGTTGAGCAGGGAAATCATGATGAGTTAGTTGCCCTGAAAGGACGCTATTACTGCCTGTATCAACAACAGGAAGCCCCCTAATACAGTCATCAGTTACCAGTTATCAGTTATCAGTTTAAGAGTTATCAGTTTAAGAGTTAGGAAGCAGTTACAATTGCTCTCAATTAGTAAAAATCTTGATTTTATTTCTTTCACTGATAACTGATTACTTTTTACTGACCACTGTTTAGAGTTAATTTCTGATTACTAATAACTCTAAACAGGTTCTTTCCTTCACTGATAACTGATTACTGATAACTGATTACTGATTTTGTTGTTTACTAATTACTATTTATGAAATCTGTATCCCTTGTTGATCAACCGGTTATTCTTGAGAAACCCGCGATGTGGTCTCATCTTTTTCTCTGGATGATCATGTTAATTACCACTTCAGGTGTGGTTTGGGCTTATTTTTCTCAGATTGAACAAACGGTTCCCGCCGTAGGTGAACTCGAATATAAAGAAGGTGCTAGGGAAATACAAGCCCCAACCACCGGAGCCGTAGTGAGATTGCACGTTGAAAATGGAGATCGGGTTCAGAAAAACCAACCGCTTTTAACCTTTAGTCCGACAAACCCCAGTGCGGATATTAAATCTTTAGCTAAATTGCAAGGGACTCTTAATCAAGAAAACGAATTCTATAAGAATATTATTCAGGGAAATGGTCGAGGAACTTTACCCCCTGAATGGGAAACCATGGTTAAAGATCGAGATACCCGAATCCAAGAAAATCAAGTTTTGAATTCTTTGATTAATGAACTTTATAATAATCAAGGTCGAACAGTTAATTATAGTTCCGCTCAGGGGGGTTTAGTGACTAATTACCGAGCGGAATATCAATCCCGGGTGTCTGCGGTGGAAGGACGAATTATTGAATTTAACAAACAACTTGAACAGACAGAAAATTTGATTCGAGCAACGAGAGAACAGGTTCAATACGCAACCAATCAAATTCGCTATTCCGAAGAACAATTAAATTCAGCCCGGGATCAACTTAATAAGTCTCAAGAGGGTTTAGATCTAAACCAATCTATTTTGGGTCAAATTGCGCCTTTAGTGGATGAAGGAGCCATGTCTGACCTCAATAAAAAACGTCAGGAACAGGAGGTTTTGAAAAGTCAAAATGAATTTTTACGACAACAGGATCAAATCACCACCCGTCAAAGTGAAATTAATGCTCGTAAAGGTGATGTGGAAAAACAACAAGCTGAAATTAAACGATTAGAAGATGAAAAACAAAAAGTTCTAGCCTCTATTGAACGAACTCAACAAGAATTACAAAATACGAAAGATGCTTGGGCAAAAGACCTGTATCTTCGCATTGAGGAAAACAAAAAACAGATTGCTAGTATTGACTCTCAACTGAGTCGATATAAACTGGAAAACGAAAAACGATTAGGCGATGTTAATGCTCAACTGGAAAAGGTTGAAGAACAGCGTGATACTCAAGTTTTACGTTCACCGGTGGCGGGAGTAATTTATGATTTAAAACCCTCAACCAAACAGAATTCTGAAGTCGATATGACCAAGGATGACATTTGCAATTATGTGAATCAGCAAGTGTTAAAATCAGGTGATCCAAAAATGAAGCGTTGTAATGAGGCTTATTATGAAGCCCAACAAACGGAAAAATTGATGCAAATTTTAGCCGATGATAAGGGACTTGGGGGGACAATTTTTATTAAAAATACGGATTTGGCTTTAGTTTTAAATGCCTTACGGGTCAAACGTAAATTCTTACAGCCCTATGATGGAAAAACCGTGGCTGGAGAAGTGATTGAATGTAAAGCAGAAAAAGATTGTATTTGTCCAGATTCTCCAGAAGCTCGATCAGAAATTGGGATTACTGATGCAGATTGTATTCCCGTGGAAGTTACCATTGATGCTTTTCCCAATGATCAGTTTGGGATGGTTTCTGGACAGTTAAAATGGTTGAGTCAAGACGCGATTAAACCTGACCCAGAAAAAGGCCGTCAGTATTTTTCGTTTAAAGGAAAAGTGAAATTGGATAAACAAAGCTTTGTCTTAGATGAGGATAAGAATATTAAGATTGGTTTGCAGTCGGGGATGTCCGTAAATACTAAGATTAATGTCGGTAAACGCTCGGTGTTAGACATCTTCTTAAACCGCTTTACTGGTCGGATCAACAGTATTACAAACTTGAAGTAATTTTAATCAGTGTAGAGACGCGCCATGGCGCGTCTCTACTAGTTATCAGTAAGAGTTAAGAATTGATAGTTAATGGCTCAAAAATCTTCCTCTTTTGTCGCTTTTCCTGCTGTTATTTTATGGCTAATGTATTTAATCCCGATCTTGGGGGTAACGGGATTTATTATTTGTTTTGGGGTGAATGTTCCTTTTTATGATCAGTGGGTTGTACCTGCTTTATTTGAAAAAACAGCCACGGGAATATTACAATTTCAAGACTTATTTGAACTCCATAATAATCATCGTATTCTATTTCCTCGCTTAATTTTTATTGGTTTAGGATTTATTTCAAGTTGGAATATTAAATTAGAGCTTTTTTTGAGTTTAGGATTGGCAATACTAACCTTTATATTGTTGTATAAAATTTCTGTTAGTAGTTCAAAAAATCAAAACTATTTCTTTCATTTTAACAATTTATTAACAGCTTTAATATTTTTCTCTTTAGCTCAATCGGAAAACTGGCTTTGGGGATTTCAAATTGCTTTATTTTTAATCAATTTTTGCGTAATTTTAAGTTGTTTTATTTTAAATAATAATAAAATTCAGCCTAAAACAAAGCTATTACTGGCTGCGATTTCCTGTTTAATTGCTACTTTTTCATCATCCCAGGGTTTAATGAGTTGGTTGGCTTTAATACCTGGGGTTATAGTGATTTCAGCATCAGGTCATCAAAGAAAAAAATACCTAATTTTTTGGATAACTTTATTTGCAATTTCCAGTTTAATTTACTCCATCGGATACACTCAAGAACCCAAAACGATCAATCTTTCTCTCCTAGAAAAGTTATTGGCTCTGATTCAATTCTTTTTTAATGTGATTGCTGCACCCCTAACAAATTCTCAAAATTTCAGTATGTGGATTGGAATAATTATCATCTTAAATTTTATTTTTTTAGGAAGTTACTGTTTAATTAATCTAAAAAATAAAAAATATTTAATAAAATTATGCTCTCCTTGGTTTTCGATTGGAATATTTTCTATCCTATGCTCAATTTTAATAACATTAGGTCGTTATAATTATGGAGCAAACTATGCAATTTATACTTCTCGATATACCACCCATTCTTTACTATTAATTATTGCTGTTATTCAACTTTGGTTTATAATTATTTCAGAGGATAATTTTTTCAAGCGAAATTATTACCCGAAACTCATTTATAGTTTTGTTGGGGGAATTTTAGTTTGTTTAATTGGGGTAAAATCAGAAATAGCGATCGCTCAAGCTCAAACGGATGTCATTAATAAACAACGGGGAGAAACCTGCTTAGAACTCATTAACTATTTAGAAGACTCAAAATTCTTTAAAACCCATCCTGAACGCTGCTTATTAAGATTAAGTAAAACCACTTGGTGGATTCAAGATGGAGTGAAACAACTCCAGAGCGTTAACCTTAGAAATTGGGCAAATCATATCACATTTAAAACAGAATCAGAACAACTTTATGGTTATATTGATTTTCCATTATCCAGTGATCAACCTTTAAAACTCAAGCCCCAAGATTCCGTCACCTTCAAAGGATGGGCTATTTTTCCTCAGCAACAAAATCAACCCCAACTCGTCTTTTTCTCCAGGGGAAACCAACGCTCTTTTTTTGCCCAAGCTAATATTGGTTTGAATAGTCCCGATATTGCTCAAGTCTTGGATTCTACCCTCTATAATTATGCGCGATGGGAAGTTACAATTCCTACTGTACAATTGCATAATGGTTTGGGAAACACAACGGTTAAAGCTTGGGTCTATAATCCTAACGGGAATGAATTTATCCCGTTGAAGGGAGAAGTTAAGATAATTTTTGAGAAAGACTAACCCTTTCTCGATTGACCCTTAATTTAGTTTTCATCCAGAAGCAACAATTTGGTACAATGTTTAGTCGCTGACACCGTTTAACCTAAATATGAATATTATTCCAACTTCCATTCCCGATGTTTTCATCATTGAACCCAAGGTTTTTGGGGATGAGCGAGGCTTTTTCTTTGAGAGCTTTAACCAGAAAATATTTACTGAAAAAACGGGAATTACCTTAGAGTTTGTACAAGATAATCATTCCCGTTCTGTGAAAGGAGTTTTGCGTGGTTTACATTATCAAATGCAACATACCCAGGGTAAATTGTTGCGGGTTATTGCAGGAGAAATTTTTGATGTGGCGGTGGATATGCGAAAAAGTTCTCCGCATTTTGGAGAGTGGGTCGGTTGCATTCTCAGTGCAGAAAATAAGCGACAATTTTGGATTCCCCCGGGATTTGCCCATGGCTTTGTCGTGATTTCAGATATTGCTGAAGTGTTATATAAAACCACCGATTATTATGCCCCGGAATATGAGCGTTCTTTGCTCTGGAATGATCCCGATTTAGGAATTGATTGGCCATTAGAAGGGATTACACCGATTTTGTCAGCCAAAGATCAAGCAGGTCAACCTTTAAAAACGGCGGAATTTTTCTCATGAAACCCATTTTACTGATCGGAAAAGATGGTCAACTCGGTCAAGAATTGCAACCTTTCCTCGCTTCTAGGGGTTCATTAGTCAGTGTCGGACGAGATACCTTAGATTTATCCCAAACCCAAGAAATTGAACGGCTCATTCAGGAAATTCAGCCAGAATGGGTGATTAATGCCGCTGCTTATACCGCAGTAGATAAGGCGGAAAGTGAACCGGAATTAGCCCTAAAAATTAATGGCATTGCACCCGGTATTTTAGCTAAAACCTGTCAGCAATTAGACGCAACATTGATTCACATTTCCACGGATTATGTCTTCGATGGAACCCAAAGTCATCCTTATCTTGAAACCGATCCGACTCACCCTTTAGGTGTTTATGGAGAATCAAAATTAGCTGGAGAAATGGCAATTCAAGCCACCCAAGCTAAATTTGTAATTCTCCGAACCGCCTGGGTTTATGGTGTAGGTGGAACCGGAAATTTTGTGAAAACCATGTTACGGTTGGGCAAAGACCGGGAGGAAATTCGAGTGGTCAGTGATCAAGTGGGAAGTCCGACTTGGACGGGAGACTTAGCCCAATCTATTGTGCAATTAATGCCCCTTTTGAATGATCAAACCTACGGAATTTATCACTGTACAAATAGTGGTGTGACCAGTTGGTATGATTTTGCTATCGCCATTTTTGAAGAAGCCAAACTATTAGGTTTTCCCCTAAAAATTGAGCGCGTTATTCCTATTACCACCCCCGAATATCCAACGCCGGCTCGTCGCCCCGCCTATTCAGTTTTAAGTGGAAAAAAATTAGCAAATCTGCTGGGAAATCACCCCCCTCAATGGAGGCAAGGACTGCGAAAAATGTTACAGGAATTAACGATGTAGAGACGTTCCATGGAACGTCTCTACAGGATGTTTTCAGAAATTCTAAACTGATGAATTGTCTATTAACCCCTAACAATTAATTATGAAAGCACTAATTCTTTCCGGTGGAAAAGGAACAAGGTTACGTCCTTTGACCTATACCGGTGCAAAACAACTCGTTCCCGTCGCTAATAAACCGATTTTATGGTATGGAATTGAAGGAATTGTGGCGGCTGGAATTACAGAAATTGGGATTATTATTAGTCCAGAAACCGGAGAAGAAGTTAAAAATTTAACGGGGAATGGCGATCGCTTTGGGGCAAAAATCACCTATATTTTACAAGAACAACCCGCCGGACTCGCCCATGCAGTAAAAGTGGCTCAACCCTTTTTAGGAGATTCTCCGTTTATTATGTATTTGGGTGATAACTTAATTGAAAGTCAACTGAGTCAATTTTTTGAACGATTTAAACAGCAAAAATTAGATGCTTTAATTCTACTCAGAACCGTGAGTAATCCCAGTGCTTTTGGGGTCGCTGTTGTTGATGATCAAGGACGGGTTTTAAAATTAATTGAAAAGCCTAAAGTTCCCCCCTCAAATTTAGCTTTAGTTGGGGTTTATTTTTTTGATAAAACCATTCATCAGGCGATCGCTAAAATCAAACCTTCCGCTAGAGGAGAACTCGAAATTACCGATGCTATTCAACAACTGATTGATGATCGCAAAAGTGTTGAAGCTTGTACCTTAGAAGGCTGGTGGTTAGATACAGGAAAAAAAGATGATTTACTCAGTGCCAATCAAATTATTTTAGATTCCTGTATTACCTACGATGTTGCAGTGGAAATAGACGAAAAGAGTCAAATCCTGGGACGGGTTAAAATTGGTAAAGGTACAAAATTAATCAACTGTAGTGTGCGGGGGCCAGTGATTATTGGGGAAAATTGCCATTTAGAAAACTGCTTTATTGGGCCTTATAGTAGTATTGATAATCAAGTCACTTTAATTGATGCTGAAATCGAGCATAGTGTACTCTTGAGTGAAGCTAAAATTATTGGGATTAATCAACGTATTGTAGATACGGTAATTGGTCGTCGAGCTAGTTTAAGTACCGCCCCTCAACGACCTAAAGCCCTACGGTTTATGATTGGAGATGATAGTCAAATTGAATTAGCGTGATTTACTGGATAACGGTTAATTATTACTCCACCGAATTGATTCAAAGGTTAATCGATTCCATTGTAGAGACGTGCCACGGCGCGTCTCCACAGGGGATAAATTATCAAATAATTATCATTAATAATTCTCCCGATGATCTCTCTATTCATCGGTTAAAATCTCCGTCTATTTCAGTATTTGACGCACCCGAAAATATTGGATTTGGTCGAGCTTGTAATATAGGCTTAACTTGGGTTTATCAACAAGATTCTCAAGCTATTGTGTGGTTAATTAATCCTGATGCTTATTTATCTGAAAATTACCTATCTCCAGCAATTAATTTCTTTAAATCTTACCCAGAATTATCTATTTTAGGAACAGTTATTTATAATAATAAAGGAGAATTAGAGTTTACAGAAGGGCAATTTCACCGAAAAACAGGGATAATTAGGATCGGTAATCAATTATCAGAAATCTTGCAAAATCAACCTTATCAGTTAACAGAATGGGTATCGGGATGCAGTCTATTAATTAATTTGAAAAAATTTAGAGAATGTCCTCAATTTGATCCAAACTATTTTCTCTATTATGAAGATTTTGATTTCTGTTTAAGATATCTAAATCAAGGATATCAAATTGGGATTACTTCACAAATGCAAGTATTTCATGAAACTTCATCCATTACCCAGAGAAACCCTAACCTTAAACTTCAATACAGTATTTACAGTTACCTCCTCAGTCTTCATAAACATACCTCTAAAGCTGTTTCGCTCTACTGGTTATTTAGAATTAGTTTTATCGGTTTAATTACAATCTTAATTACTCCTCAAAAATCTTGGTATAAACTCAAAGGAGTTGTAAACTTTATTGTTAAAATATATCAGAAATAAGCTATTATAGATTTAGTAATATTTTCAATTATAGATTTTTTATGAGTAAATCACTCTTGATTAATTTATCCTTTTTAATTCCTAAACCTACGGGAATATCTATTTATGCCAGTCATATTTTACCCGCTTTAAAACCTTTGGAACCCACCTTATTAACTGCTAAAAAAAACCTCGATTATTCCTGTTATTCTGTTCCTAATAATATGACCCCCGACCAAGGAACAAAGGGACATATTAGGCGGTTGCTTTGGACACAATTTAAACTCCCTAAAATTTATCAGGAATTAAAGGGAAATTTGATATTTTCTCCCCTTCCAGAAGCTCCTTTATATTCAGGATGTCGGTCGATTGTCATGGCCCATGATTTAATTCCGTTACGGTTTCCGAGGCGAGGTTCTCGGTTAACTGCTTATTTTAAATATTATATTCCCCTAGTATTATCCCAAGCTGAACATATTGTCTGTAATTCTATCTCAACGGCGCAAGATTTAGTTCAATTTTTTAACATTCCAGAACATAAAATCACACCCATTCCCCTCGCCTACAACCCGCAGAGATTTCAATTTTTAGATTTGCCAACTCGCAATTATTTCCTATATATTGGTCGTCATGATGCGTATAAAAATCTATCTCGATTAATTAGGGCTTTTTCTAACTTTAAAAATTTATCCGAATACGAATTATGGTTCGCCGGCCCAACGGATGAAACCTATACCCCTGAACTTAAAAGGCAAGTTCAAGAGTTAGAATTAACTCAACAAATCAAGTTTTTAAATTATGTTCCGACCGATGAATTAACTACAATAATTAATCGAGCCATTGCTGTCGTTTTTCCCAGTCTTTGGGAGGGGTTTGGTTTCCCTGTTTTAGAAGCGATGGCTTGCGGAACTCCTGTAATTACCTCTAACCTATCTTCCTTACCTGAAGTGGGGGGAAAGGCGGCATTATATGTTAATCCTTATCAAGTAGAAGAAATTACAGAAGCCATGGAAACCCTAGCTAATAATACAGAAATGCGATCGCATTTAAGAGAATTAGGATTAGCACAAGTTCAACAATTTAGTTGGGAAAAAACCGGACAAGAAACAGCAAAAATTATCCAAAACTACTTATAGCAGTCGCCACATCTATTAGGACATTCTTGAAAGCTAAAAGCTGCTCACAGTAAGTATTTACCTATAGC
>NZ_LT797686.1:0-42500 GCF_900009135.1 Planktothrix sp. PCC 11201
TAGGGGTTTGGTCTCCAAACCCAGGCGCAAAGAGGGTTTGGAGACCAAACCCCTACAGGTTTTTATCACAAATCATTTTCCGGTGTTCCCTAGTGCCATAATGTCTATATTAACTATATCCTCCGAACAGATTCAACTGATTTGTACCCACGCCGAACAAACCTACCCCCAGGAATGTTGTGGGTTATTAATGGGTGAAATTAACGAAAATAATCATAAAATTACAGTAGAGATTATTCCAACCGAAAACGCTTGGAATTCTGAAACTGCTAAAACCTTTGAGGAAGTAGAAACCACCGATATACCCGTTACCTCTGAACGTCGGTTTACGATTTCTCCTCAACAAATGATTCAAGCTCAAAAACAAGGTCGCGATCGCAATTTAATCATAATAGGTATTTATCATTCCCATCCCGATCATCCCGCTATTCCCTCCGAATTTGATCGAGTTTGTGCTTGGTCAGACTATTCTTATATTATTATTTCTGTAGAAAAAGGAAAAACCACCGACCTACAAAATTGGAGTTTAGATCAGAATCATCAATTTCAAGCTGAACCTTTAATCAGAGATTAGCCAATCTTCCCGATCATCAGCTACAATATATAATTTTGATGACCCAAACCCCTAACTGGGACGGTTATATTTTTTGTCAAAATTGCTATGCTAAATCCGAATCTGGATGAAATCCAGTTAACGAAAGACGACTACGAACGGTACTCCCGCCACTTGATTTTACCAGAAGTCGGTCTGGAAGGTCAGAAACGCTTAAAAGCGGCGAGTGTGCTTTGCATTGGAACCGGGGGACTAGGTTCGCCCTTACTGCTCTATTTGGCGGCGGCGGGCATTGGACGCATTGGAATTGTTGATTTTGATGTGGTGGATACCTCCAACCTGCAACGCCAAATTATTCACGGGACAGCTTGGGTGGGGAAACCCAAAATTGAATCGGCGAAAAACCGGATTTTGGAAATTAACCCCGCTTGTCAAGTTGACCTCTACAATACCCGCATCAGTTCAGAAAATGCCCTCGACCTGCTGCGACCCTATGATGTGATTGTAGATGGAACTGACAATTTCCCGACCCGATATTTGGTGAATGACGCCTGTGTGTTGCTGAACAAACCCAACGTCTATGGGTCAATTTTCCGGTTTGAAGGTCAAGCAACGGTCTTTAACTACCAAGACGGGCCCAACTACCGAGATTTATACCCCGAACCCCCACCTCCAGGAATGGTGCCCTCCTGTGCAGAAGGCGGGGTTTTAGGCATTTTACCTGGAATGATTGGCGTAATTCAAGCCACAGAAACCGTTAAAATCATTCTGGGTCAAGGACGAACTTTAAGCGGACGTTTGTTATTATATAACGCTTTAGAAATGACGTTCCGGGAGTTAAAATTACGTCCTAATCCTGTTCGTCCGGTAATTGAAAAATTAATTGATTATGAACAGTTCTGCGGAATTCCGCAAGCACAAGAACAGGAGGCAAAACAGAAAATGGATATTCCTGAAATGACGGTTCAGGAACTGGAAAAATTACTCGGTAGTGGGGCGAAGGATTTTGTATTAATTGATGTGCGTAATCCCCATGAGTATGAAATTGCTAAAATTCCGGGTTCGGTGTTAATTCCTTTACCCGATATTGAGCAGGGAAAAGGCATTGAACAAGTTAAAGAATTGTTAAATGGTCATCGTTTAATTGCCCATTGTAAATCGGGAATGCGTTCAGGAAAAGCATTAGGGATTCTCAAAGAAGCTGGGATTTCAGGAATTAACCTTAAAGGTGGAATTCTGGCTTGGAGTCGAGAAATTGATGCTTCAGTTCCCGAATATTAGATTGCATTGATTTGTGATCAAAACCTGTAGGGGTTGGGTCTCCCAACCCTCTTTGCTTAAACACCAGATATTAAAGTTAGTAATTCTGCTTCTGATAATAGGGTAATTCCTAAATCTTGGGCTTTTTTAAGTTTAGATCCGGCTTCTTCTCCTACAACTAGATAATCTGTTTTTTTACTGACCGAATCAGTTACTTTTCCACCCAAATTTTGAATCCTTTTTTTAGCTTCTTCCCGTTTTAAGGTCGGTAGCGTTCCCGTAATTACAAAGGTTTTATTAGCTAAAATTTGAGATGTATTATTCTGATTATATTCTATTTTTTCTGAATTTACAAGCTGTAATCCTGCGGTTTTTAATCGTTCTATTAATAGTTGATTAGCAGGAAGATTAAACCATTCATAGACAGAATAGGCAATTTCTGGCCCGATACCATAAACTCCTTCAATATCGGCGGCGGATGCTTGGGTTAATTGTTCAATATTCCTGAATTTTTGGGTAATTAATTCGGCATTCACACTGCCAACATGACGAATTCCTAACCCATATAAGACCCGTGCCCAGGGTTGGTTTTTAGAAGTCGCGATCGCTTGAATAATTTTAGTCGCCGACTTTTCCCCCATCCGGTCTAAAGTCATTAATTGCTCAAGGGTTAAATCATATAAATCTGCTACGGAATTAACTAATTTTTTATTAACAAACTGTTGAACTAATTTGTCCCCAATGCCATTAATATCTAAGGCATCTCTGGAACACCAATGAATCAAAGATCCTTGTAAAATTGCCGGACAAGAATCATTAATACATCTGGTTACCGCCTCTCCCAATGACTGTACAACCGCCTGACCGCATTCCGGGCAATGGGTTGGCATTTCAAACCGTTGAGCGTCCTGGGGGCGCAATTCTAATAATACTTTAACGACTTCGGGAATAATTTCCCCGGCTTTGCGGACAATTACCGTATCACCGATATGCAGATCTAACTCAGCTAGGCGATCGCGGTTATGTAGTGTTGCTCTTTGAACCGTTGTACCTGCCAGTAAAATTGGGTTAAGTTCCGCAACAGGGGTTAAAGCTCCAGTTCTTCCCACTTGTACAGTAACAGATTTAATTTGAGTGGGCATTTCTTCCGCCGGATATTTATAAGCGATCGCCCATCGCGGAAATTTCTGGGTAAATCCTAATTTTTCCTGTAGAGATAAAGGATTAATTTTAATTACCACTCCATCGGTCATATAGGGTAAGTTTTGCCGTTTTTGATCCCAATATTCACAATATTGAATCACTTCATCTAAATTAGAACAAAGTTGACGGTTGGGATTAACTTTAAACCCCATTTTTTGCAATAATTCTAAATTATCCCATTGGGTTTGAGTAGAAACTATTTCTAAATTATTCCGTTCTGGAATATGTAAGGTATAGGCAAAAAAATCCAGTTTCCGTTGGGCGACAATTTTAGAGTCTAATTGTCTTAAAGTTCCAGCAGCAGCATTTCTGGGATTAGCAAATAATGATCCCCTTTCTTTTTGTCTTTCTTGATTAATAATTTCAAATACTTTTAAGGATAAAAATGCTTCTCCTCGGACTTCAACTAAATCAGGTGGATTTTCTAATTCTAATTTTAAGGGAATTGAACGAATTGTTTTCACATTTTGAGTAATTTCTTCCCCGGTTATCCCATCTCCTCGCGTTGCACCTCTAACTAATATTCCGTTTTCATAAGTTAATGCTAAAGCCGATCCATCTATTTTTAATTCACAAACATAAGTCGGAAATTCTGATGTATTTATAGCTATTTTTAGACCTCGATCTTGCCAAGTTTTTAACTCATTAAAATTAAAAGCATTATCTAAACTATATAGAGGAATATTATGTTTAACAGATTGAAATTGAGTAGCGGGGGTTTCTCCGACTCTTTGAGTCAGACTATCAAAAGTAATAAGTTGTGGATATTGTTGCTCTAAATCTTGCAGTTCTCGATATAATTGATCATAAACTGAATCCGGTATTGTGGGTGAATCTAAGACATAATATTCATAACTGGCTTTCCGTAATAACCGTTTTAATTCTTCAATTCGGTGCTGAATTTCTGGGGTAATTTCTATCATTGTTAATACCTCAAACATTTTAACGTAAAATATATTAAAAGGAAGATTAATAAATTAACCTCCCTTTCTCAATTAGGAATTACCTTTTTTTTGATCAATTTTGAGTTTCTATAAATTTAAACCCGTTAATTCAAAGGATTTTTGATCATTTGAATCGCTCCCTTTATTCTGATCATTTCGGATTCCGCCATTGACTTCAGCCGGAAATTGATTAATTCCCTGTAAAATTCGAGATTCATTTTCCACTTGAAATACATTGGCGTAAAGGTTAGCCACAATCTGTTTTCCTTCTTGGGTTAATTCCAAATATTTCAGTGCCGCCGGAATATAAGGAAACACTCCATTCCAGTAAAATTTAGCATAATTTCGCCGTAAATCCCCGGGAGTTTTATAGCCTAAAACTTTGTTAGTTCCCACTTCTTCAAACTCATAAAATAGGGAACTAATCTTTTTCAAATACCGGGGATCACTGAGTTGACCAATCAAATCAGCAGCCCGGGCTAGTCCCGAATAATTATGTCGATCTTGATGGGTTTCATCAGCAGGAACAGGAAAACGAGTCAACTCAATATTCCGTTTAATTTGTTCAGCATCAATTAAATTATGCCCTCCAAATCGTTCATCAATTACTAACTTTCCCCGATCAACATGATAAGGAGTTAAACTAGCCGATGTAGCACCCACCGAAATTGGCACAATCCCATCCCCAATTCCCGTCGCAAATAAACCCACAGATTCTTGATCTTGCCGACAAACACCCTTCACATAGCCAATATCATGACACAGTAAAGAAATGATAAAATGTAACCAGTCTTCGGTCGTAACTCCACCTTCCCGAATATGTTTTCCGCGTAAAATTTCCTGTCCCACTAACGTCACTAACATGGTATGCTCAACGTTGTGGTAAAGAGCGTCACAATTGGCAATATTTTCCAGTGCCATTGTTCCGGCCCAGGCAATAATTTCAGGGTAGTTGGGTTTAAACCCGCCGTAAGTCCGACGATATCCAGCTTGTAATTGCTGAACAAAGACATCAATTAGAATCGCTGTGGCATTAATCATAACTTATTAGTTAAATAAAGTGCTACAGACCAGATAATTAGCTATCTAGTCATGGGTTTCAAGGCTTAAACTAATTATATTCGATTAATCCTTTGTCCCTGTATAGGCAAAATTTCAGATCAACCTAGTTTTGAACCTATTATGACATCTGCATTTGATCCGAATTTAGTTTTTTTGTTATACGACAACACCTTACCTGGGGACACCTTGACCAATGGTAACACAACGGTTCCCGGAGGTGATAGTACCGTTTCTGGTAATACGGGGGGAAACAGCAGCTTGAGTGGAAACCAGATTCCCCAAATCACTGATACCTTGGGTGCTAGTCTGACGGGAACTGCGGCTGCGGATATTATGCGAGGAAATATCGGCCGCGACAGTTTGTATGGCGGCGGAGGTGGAGACACAATTTTTGGTGATGACGGCGAAGATTTAATCGATGGGGAAGCTGGAAATGATTATATTAATGGGAATCAAGGTCGGGATTCTATTCTCGGTAGTGATGGGGATGATACCCTGTTTGGAGGGAGAGGAGCAGATACTTTAGAAGGTGGCAATGGCAAAGATTTACTGTCGGGAAATAACGATAATGATCTGTTGACCGGAGGGGATGATAATAATAATACCCTGTATGGTGGAGCCGGAGATGATTGTCTGGTTGGAGGAAATAAAGATGATTTTTTATCCGGCGATCGCGGTCAAGATATTTTAGTCGGGGGTGACGGAAAAGATACTTTCTTTATTTCGGTTAATTCTGGCAGTGGAAATCCGGCTTTAGCTGATATTATTTTAGACTATAATCAAAATGATGATGTCATTTTGCTACCCAACGATTTGACCTTTAGTAAATTAAAATTTGAAACAGATAGCTTGAATGGAGTTAACGGTTTATTAATTCGGACAGATGATCGAGATAACCCTACTTACCTAGCGTTTATTCCTGGTTTTACAGGCAATTTAACATCGGGAAATTTCAAATCTCTACCGCAATAAATTCTAGGATAAAACCACCTTTTAGGACAGGAAATTTAATAATAATGTACGGGTTTCTCAACCTTAATAAATCTGCCGGATTCACCTCCCATGACTGTGTGGCGCGAGTGCGTCGAATCTTAAAATTAAAACGGGTAGGACACGCGGGAACCCTCGATCCCGCAGCTACAGGAGTATTACCAATGGCCCTGGGAAAAGCCACTCGTTTATTACAATTTCTCCCCTCTAATAAAGCCTATCATGCTAAAATTAAATTCGGTGTCACAACAACCACCGATGACTTAGAAGGAGAAACCTTAACCGTTCAATCTGTACCCGATTTACAACTTGAACAAATTCAAGCAATTCTCCCTCAATTTATTGGTAAAATTGAACAGATTCCCCCTATTTACAGTGCAATTCAGGTTCAAGGAAAACGCCTATATGATTTAGCTAGAAAAGGAGAAATTATTGAAGTTCCCAGTCGAACAGTAGAAGTTTTTGATCTGAAAATTCTTAACTGGTATCCGGGAGAATTTCCCGAATTAGAAATTGCGATCGCCTGTGGTTCAGGAACCTATATTCGCTCCATCGCTCGGGATTTAGGAGCTATACTTAATACCGGAGCCACCTTAGCTAATTTAATTAGAACCCAAAGCAGTGGTTTTGATTTAGAAAATAGTCTAACCTTGGAAACCTTAGAAACCCAGGTTCAGGAGCAAACTTTTTCTCCCCTATCCCCCACAATTGCCTTAAATCATTTAACAACAATTATCCTAAATTATGAATCAACAAAACGCTGGTTTCAAGGGCAATCTATTGTTATGGATAATTATATAATAGAAGATCATCCCGTCAGTGTCTATGATCAAAATAACCAACTCTTAGGAATAGGAAAATTAATCGAAACTCCCGATCAAATTCTCCTCGCTCCTCAAGTTGTTCTGACTGAAAACCAACCATTTTTTTAATATGATTAAAACCCTATTTATTACCCTAATTAGAGGCTACAAACTTTTAATTTCTCCCCTATTTCCCCCCGCTTGTCGCTTCCACCCCACCTGTTCCCAATATGCCATTGAAGCCATAGAAACCTTTGGAGTTATTCCAGGAAGTTGGTTAGCTCTCAAGCGAATTTTACGCTGTCATCCCTACCATCCAGGGGGGTATGATCCCATTCCTCCTAAACCCGAAGATTAGATTAGGCCGTTAAATAAATAAAAAAAGGGTAGTTGTCTACCCCTAATTCTGAATTACTACAAGTCAAGACTTAGAATAGTTCAAAGTCACTGGCTTTCAGAGCAGGATTATTGACAAATGTAGCTACTTCTTGTGCAACACCACCAGTGACGAAGTATAACTTTCCGGTGTTGGTGTCATACTGCAGTTTAGTTGCACTGCCAGGATTAGCAGGATTGAAGCCAGGAAGGGTGTCGAATTCAGTGGCTTCTACAGTGACACCCAGGGCAGAGAACACACTAGAAGATAAGGCAATCTTGTCTGATCCCGATACGAAATCAACCACTACGTCAGCATTAGCACTGCCAACTTGAGTAAAGGCGAAGGTATCACTTCCGGCATTACCAGATAGGTTGTCATTGCCTTTGTCTCCAGTAATGAAGTCATTACCGTCTCCACCAGCAATTACATCATTTCCTTGACCACCATAGATGGTATCGTTTCCGGCACCACCATAGAGGCTGTCATTACCCTGTTCACCCCAGATGATATCATTGCCTTCACCACCATCAATTAGGTCATTTCCTTCACCACCACCAAGGATATCATTGCCAGCACCACCGGAAATCGTATCGCTTCCTAGGTCACCAAAGACGGTATCATCTCCATCACCACCATAGATCAGGTCATTGCCAGCACCTCCAGCAATGAAGTCTTTGCCTCCTAGACCATAGATGGTGTCATTTCCTGGGTTCCCGTAAAGTTCATCGGTATCGGTGTTGCTACCATAGATCAGGTCATCGCCATCGAAACCATAAATAACAACAGGAGCCGCGGCTCCAGCCGATAGAGTATCGCTAAGGCCAGCACCTTGAATTAACTTGGTGTCAGCCGTACCTGAAATGCTATTAGCCTTACCTGGGACACCATTTTGGGCAACTCCGCCCCCTGCTAGTGTTACTGATGTTACGCCGCTGGATGTTACTACTTCAGACATTTAAGTGCTCCTCACTTGAGTTAAATAATGTTAGCGTTTTGATTTTTTGGGGATTCTACAATAGGAACTTAGTTACTGGTAGCTTTAGAATTAAACTTCAAATTACCAGAGATTCCAGTCGTTCAATGAACACCACGCTCAGTTTATCCTAAAGAGAACAAACAATCCAGTGCATTTTAACAGAAAAAGGGACGATGTTGGAAATTGAACAAAGTCCATCTCTTGTAGGTGCAAACAATGGTTTGACACCGCCGACTAGAACCCATTGGAGTGAAGCCAAGCACCCGTCAGTAATGAGTAAAAAAATATCGTATCAGCTTAACAGAAGTGTCAAGAAAATAGCAAGAGATTGAAAAATTTCTATTTTGGCGTTAAATGCACACAACCGGAATATGCCCTGATCTCACATCCGTTCTTGGGTTCGGCTAAACTACCTATCGCTTGATGTGAAATGATTGACCGCCCGACGGTAGCAAAGGAGTCGTGGATACAAGGGTTTTTTGACACCCTTGTTTAGAACTGTCTTCCTGGCACCGACCTAGAACCGGACGTAAGAACAATCTGGCTTCTCTGACTCACCTGGCGATTGAGAAGTTCCCAACAGAATCACCATTTTATTTAGGAAAACCGAATTGATTGATCTGAATCGGCTAAAATGCTTGAAGTTAAACGAATCCCAGCGATATCTATGTCACATCAACAGGAGCCGATGCAACGATTAATTTTACTCTACCAAGGGAATCGACACCCCAGCCCCCAGGGGTTAAGAGGATGGGCAACGATCATTTTAGGATTAGGGCTGATATCAGGAATGGGAAGTCCTGTTTTGGCTCATATCCCAGGGACTAGGCCCAATCCCCCATTAATGTCCCAAAATTTGGCTCAAAATTCAATTATTTATATCGATCCCAATACTGGACGTGATAGCGAAACTTCTACGGGAAGTCAAACTGGCCCCTATCGTTCGATTACCTATGCGCTGCAAAGGGTTCAATCCGGTACAGTGATTCAACTTAACCCAGGTACCTACAGTCAGGAAACCGGAGAAGTGTTTCCGATATCCCTGAAAGATGGGGTGACATTGCAAGGAGATGAAGCCACCAATGGACAAAATACGGTGATTATGGGTGGAGGAAATTTCGTTAGCCCTACTTTTGCACGACAAAATGCCACAATTAAAACCCAAGGAAATAGTCAAATTATCGGGGTCACAGTTACTAATCCCAATACTAGAGGAACGGGTTTATGGATAGAATCTTCTAGTCCTGTAGTCAGTGGCTGTACGTTTATTGAGAGTAAGCGGGATGGGATTTTTATTACTTCTGAAAGTAATCCTAAAATCCAGAGTAATATATTCACTCAAAATGCTGGAAATGGGATTTCAATTGCCCGTTCAGGAGCGGGAGAAATTCGGAATAATGTTTTTCAAAATACCGGATTTGGGATTTCAATTAATGATGATGCTTCTCCTACTATTATCGAAAATAAAATTATCGAAAATCGAGATGGAATTGTGATTTCTCACCAGGCTAAACCTATTTTACGAAATAATTTAATTGAAAATAATGAACGAGATGGAGTGGTTGCGATCTCTCAAGCTCAACCAGATTTAGGCACAACCGCCAGTCCTGGTCAAAATATTATTCGGACTAATGGTCGCTATGATGTCTATAATGCCACCCGCGGTTATACTATCACCGTGATTGGAAATGAAATCGATCAAACCCGGGTCTCCGGTGCAGTAGAGTTCTGAAAACAAAAAGCCAGCTTCCAACTGAGGGAAGCTGACCTTCATATTTTTATATGTAGATTTGTTATGTTTAGGGTCTTTATAAAAGCTGACCCCATTTGAGCGATTAAATCGGATTTATGCTTAAGGTCTGATAAAAGCTGACCTCAATTGATTAACTATATATAATCATGCCAGGGATCAAGGCAAAACCTTGATTTCTTAATATTTTTTTTATTTTCTTTTGTTTGCGTCTTGTGTCGGTAGATTGAGAAATATGTAGTTGTGTTACTTTGGGCCTGATGGACGGCGACTGGCCTTTTGTTCCCAACGAAATAAGCCCACCATCAGGGCTACCACTCCCACCTGTAGGGCCAGGTTTGGTAAGGCCGAGGCAACATTCCGTCCGGCTAACAGTTGGGCGAAAAACACCACCGCACCAATAACACCCGAGGCTCCAAAACCAATATAAATAAATTGTCGTAAACCCCGATAAGGAGCCACGGCTTCCGCCTTCAAACGGGCATATTGTTCAGGACTCAGTTGGGAGTTTTGTTGAGAAGGATTTGATTTAGGAGTTGTCATATCAGTTGTCAGTTTATTACCCATTACCTATTTTTATCTATCTTAATATTAACAAAATTGTCTGAAATAACCCGATTATAACACCTAAAATTCCCCCTAAATTAACAATCGCCTGTAATTCACTTTTGACGATACCATTAATAGCAGCTTCCATATTTTCAGGAGAAGTTTCCTTGACTCGATTAATAATCACCTGATCGATGTTCAAAATCGGAATAACTTGAGCCATAATTTTTTCTATATCTCGTTCTAAATACCGTTCTAAAATTAAAGCTAATTCCTGACTGACTAATTCTAAAGATGTATTCATCACGGGAGAACTTTGTAGCCGTTTTAAAATCCAATTTGAAACATTATCCCAATCGATCGATTGACTTAACTCTTGAATCACATCAATACCTTGTTCTTGAATATAGGTTCTCACGGCATCTCCCATAGTTTTTCTTAACTGTTTGACGGTGGAAACAGGTAAATTTTGTAACGATATATTTTGTAACCACTCTTGTAGTCTTCCTCGTAATCCTAACGATTTAATTAATTCGGTTAATCGTCGATTAGTTTCCTCCTTTTCATCTAAACAAAAAGTTCTTAAACGAGTTAAACTATTTCTTAATCCTAATAAATTTGCTACCACCCAATAGGTGCCAGTGCTTTGTTCACGGAATCCTTCATCAATAATTGAAATATTTTTATCCGTGAGGAAATCAATTAAAGCCTGTCGCAATATTTCTGGAGTTAATACCACCTCTAAAAGCCATTTAGATAACTGTTGTGATTGTTGATCATTTAATTGAAATTCTAATAAAACTTGGTCAAAAATTTGATTAATTTGAGGAGCTAAAAAGTCATCTTTTCTGGCTAAAACCCTTAAAATTCTAGGTAAAGACTCTCCAATAAAATCGCGTAAAATTCCCGCTAAAATTTTAGCGGTTTTGGGTTCTGTATCCGCTTTAATTTGATCTAAAGCCAGTCTCAGAAACCAACTAATAGCGGCTTGCATCCGTTCAGTTTCGAGCAAACGACGCGCTAATTTTTGCAATTCTTCGGGAGTCAATAAAGACCCCATAATGGTATCAGAAATTCGTTTAGCTAAACGCTCTTGATTTCTAGGGATCAAACCGGGTGTAAACGGAACCCTTCGGCCATAAATCTGTATAGATCGATAGGGACGAAATAACATTTTAATGGCTAAATCATTGGTAAAATAGCCAATAATTCCACCCACTATTGGAGGCGTAATTAAAACCCACTGTTCAGAAAAATTGACCATTCTTATCGTAGCAGCCCACTAGGAAACCATTTGGCGCATTATTGCCTATTGCAGTGTTCCCTTTAGTTATTACTAATACCCCCATCATACCGCTTGCAATTGGGTAATGTGTTGCGGTTGAAAAGCCTGCTTGCTGTGCTAACCGAACTTGTTCTGTGCCGATCGGAAATTGATCTAAACTGGGGTTAATATAAGCATATTCTTCTCGAAGCCCGAATTGTTCAGCCGTCCGAACCACAAACTGCTGTAAATACCAATGTTGAAAAGTACGCAAGAGGGAACCCGCAGGGCGGTGAAAATCCAAAATCGCAGCTTTTGCCCCGGGTTTGAGTACCCGATGGAGTTCTTGAAGACTGCGGGGAATATCTACAACATTCCTTAAACCGTACCCCATGGTGGCACAGTCAAAGGTGTTGTCTGGAAACGGCAATCCCAATACATCCGCTTCTATCCAGGAAATCCCAGCTGTTGGAATGGTAAAAGGTCGGGGTCGATGCTGGGCAATTTCCAATTGACAACTGGAAAAATCGATCCCAAACACCTGTCCCGGCTCTCCCACCTGTTGTGCTAATAACAGCGCTAAATCTCCACTTCCACAACATAAATCCAAAGCGGTGTCTCCGGGTTTAGCCCCACTCCAGCCCACGGCCATTTTTTTCCAGATCCGATGTTGGCCTAAACTTAACCAATCATTTAACTGATCATAGACCGGGGCGATGCGATTAAAAATCTCTTGAATCGGGTTATTTTCCTGAACCATTCCTCTAGTTACCTGTTACCTGATGCCACAATTGGCCATTGTCTGTTCCCTGCTTCAAATTGAGTTTAGAGATTAATGTCCTAGGCTAATTAAAGCCAAAGCGATTTGTTGAGCCACTAAATGAACCGTTATCAAATCATCAGGACTCATCTGACAAGGCTGTTTCCATTGTACTGATAATAGACCGATTAGTTGTTCCCGATAGGTAATGGGAATATTGATATGGGCTTGAATTCCCGAACTTTGATAGTGAGCCAGAGTAGCTAAGGCGGGATCGATTGTAATATTAATCGATGCTTGTACCGTTCCGGTGGTTATGGTTTCCTGAACTAAAGGATCAATCTCTAACCAGTTTTCCACAACACCCGTGGAACTATAATGACCTTCTGTAGAAGTTAAGCGATTGTCTTTAATTTGTTGCAAAATACAAACATCGGCTCGGAACTGGGATGCGACGGCTGTACATAAGGTAGTGAATAAACTTTCTAAGGTCGTCGCCACTTGGGCAGCTGCCATAATCGTTGCTAACAGTTGGGTTTGAGCCTGAGCACGATTGAGTTCGGCGGTGCGTTGGTTCAGCAATTCATAGGTTTGGGCTGCTCTTTCTACAACGGCTTTGAGTTCATTGGGATCCCAGGGCTTGGTAATATATTTGTAGACCTGTCCCGAATTGATGGCATCCACCAAGTCCTCAATATCTGTAAATCCGGTCAAAATAATTCGCACGGTATTGGGGAACTCCGGTACAGTTTTGCTAAGAAACTCCGTACCTTTCATTTCTGGCATTCGCTGGTCGGAGATAATCACCGCCACTTCGCCTTCGGCCGCCAAAATTTCTAAAGCCTGACCCCCGCTTTCCGCCTTAAATACATTAAAGTTACGTCGAAATGTACGATAGAGCAGATCTAAATTATCCGGCTCATCGTCAACAACCAACATCTTAGGCTTTTTGGGTCTCTGATGGTTCATGAGTTGGCGCTTAACACTTTCTAGTTGGGGAATTTCAACTTCCATCTATACCGATACTTTTTGAAGAACGTTTAATAAATGTCAGACACAAAGCCCCATTACTTTAGGGGCAACGGTGCTACCTGCCTATTTTTCAAGTGTGTTCGGGTGCATACCGATAAATTTGCCCCCTTTTCTAAGTGGGATATCAGGTTGGTTAATCCATTTTTTGTAAGAGCGAGGCACGCCTCGCCCCCACAGAGTTTATAGCAGGGGAAGACATTCTGGTTATAAAGAACCGAACCACACTAACCCGCCACTGATTAACAGTACGATGATTAAAGCAATCTCCAAAAATTGATTGTCCTGGCTCTTGACTCCATCCAAGTTATTTATAACCGGCGGAACCGAGGACTTGGGAATAGACCGAACGGTCGCAGCCGAATTGTTTTGAGATCGGGAATCTCCTTGGACATCCAGATGATCCAAATCAGGAATTTTTACAAATCCCTCTGGATCAATATAGAGTTTAGGAGCTTCTAGGACTTCGAGTAAACGACGAGCCTGTTGACGAGTGCCAGTATTCGGATGACGAGTCAACTGTTTGCATAGAGCAATCGCATCTTGCCTAAGACCCGAGGCTTCCAAGGCGGTGACTAACCACATTTGGATCTCTCCACCCAGACGGGAATTGGGTTCCACAGCCCGACTAGCCTGTTCTAAATATTGAACTGACTCTCGGTAACGCCCCCGTTCAAAGGCAAACTGACCCGCTTGATATGCAATTTTAACCTGGTCTAAGGGTTCTTGAGCCACGGTTTTCCTTACTTAAAACTCATCATAGGTATTCCGAGGTGCGCCCTCATCCGAATCGCGCTTAGAACCCAATAAATCCAACTCATCAACCCGAATGACGGGTTTTGATCGTTGAGTTCCGGTATTACGATCTTGCCAATACTCAAACTTTAACACCCCTTTAATCCCAATTAAACTACCCTTACGGACATAGTTCGCTGCAACTTCTGCTGTTTTTCCCCAAATTTCCAAGTTAAACCAATCGGGCTGATCCGTTTTTCTCGTCCGACGGTTAACCGCCAAAGTTAAATTACAGACAACACTACCGGACTATTACAGTCGATAGAAACGTCACCGTTTCCACCTCTGGTTCAGAACCGTGCGTGAAAGTTTCCCCTCACACGGCTCCTCAATGACTTGGCTAGTTACAGTACCTATTTATGTGTTCAATGTCGCAGCAGTTTTGATTTTACTTTTTTGGTGTTTCTCCAGAATAGACTTGTTATCCTGGGTACAGAATATCCAGCCTAATCCTCTGTTGACCCCCCAGTATTTCGAGACGACTTCGGTGTTATTTTGTCCGCGCCCCCTTCTGCTTTTTGCCCATCCTAATAATTTATGAAAGATGATGCTATCTATTTTATTGAAAGTTTCCTTGCTTGTTACCGTTGAGTAATATGCTGCCCATTCCCTGATTAGAGGATTGAGTGCGTTAATTACTTGTTCTTGGCTTGAAGTATGGTTCCTTTCCAATAAGTCATCAATCTTCCGTAGATGTTTTTGAATAGCTTCTTTACTGGGTTTTATGAGCGTTTTATATCCCCTTTTTCCTTCAGTCCCACCAACTGACCCACTTTGTTTATCACTACATGGGTATTGTCGGATATTAAAACCGAGGAAATCAAATCCCGTATTTCCTTCATGTGATTTGAAGGTGTGAGTAATTTGGGTTTTACTGGCGGTTATTCCCATTTCAGACAACCATTCTTCTATAACTGTTTTGGCTTCTAAAATTACTTCCAAGTCTTCATCCATGATCACAAAATCGTTAGCGTACCTGACAAAACTGATTGCTAGTTTTTGACTGGTTTTTCCGATTCTTCTGGAGAATTTGTTAGTAAGAATTTCTTCTAGGCCATGTAGGGCAATATTGGCTAATAATGGCGAGATTACCCCATCTTGGAGAGTTCCTTCTTCCGTCAGAAATAGGTTATTACCGTCCATTACTCCAGATTTTAACCAGGCTTTCACCTGTCTTCTGAAGGTTGAGGAGGTTTGTAATTTCTCCAACAGTTTTGAATGGTTGATTGGGTCTGAACACTTTTCAATATCAGCATCTAGCACATACTTGGGTTTTTGTGCGATGTCATTGAAAATTGTCGCTATAGCGTCGCGTGCCGACCAACGGGGTCTGAATCCATAAGAGTTTGGCTCAAATTTTGCTTCCCACTCTGGTTCTAGTGCCAGTTTCATTAGGGCTTGTTTTGCTCTTTCTTTCATCGTAGGTATGCCCAGAGGTCTTTTTTCCTCTTTGCCCGGTTTTGGTATCCTTACCCGGTTTTTGGGTTGGGATGCGTCATTAAATCGCAACTCCTGGGCTAATTTTATTTTCTGGTAATTACGCAGACGTTTTACCCCGTCTGCCCCAGATTTATTGTTACCCTGATTATCTTGAGTTACTTTTCTGACGGCCAAAATTTTGCCATACCACGAATGGGTCAACAGCCTTTGTAACCTATGGACTGCTTTGACATCACCACGTTCAGAGGCTTGATAGATTCTCTTTTGGAGCTTGAAAACGGATCTCTTGGCTTTTGCCCAGTTTATCGTTTCCCATTCATACATCGGTTGATTAACCGTGTCCATGACTTTTGTACCCTGACTTGATTGTCTATCTCCAAATCATTGTGATTCCGTCAGCATATCCTTTAGCTTTCCTAAAGGCGTTAGCTTCTGAATCAATCTCCCTTCTCGGTATCATGCGGCTGACTACCTGCTCAAGCTTCGACCTTCGGTGAGAGATTACCGAGAAGTTATCTCGTTCCTAATTCCTGCTTTGCGATGAGGTTAGAGTCCTGCTATCCATCGGGTTTCTGTGGGGATGCCTCTGGGTCAAATTTCGAGTTGCCCAGCCCAAATCCCTTGCCTTTTGGCCCAGCCGATAACCTATGTAGGCTGTTATCAATAACGGTGGTTCAGTCACAGGTTCAGTTCCCTTACTCATGCTCATCTGGGCTAGAAGGGGTTCCCTAATAGGTTTAGAGTTACCTCCGTTATGCCCCGCTTCACCAGTTTGGTAGTCATCCTCCCCAGTGGGGGCATTGCTTCGTCTTGCATCTAAACGGTGGGAATTGAATTGGTGAAGATTTTGTTAAGATTTGGATTGTACTTAACATTTCTTCAATATCTCACCCACTCAGGAATTAAGTTGTCAAGGTTCTGTAGTTACCTACGTTTCCTTGCAAGCGTCACACCATCAGGGTTTGATGGCTTTCCCACTTAACGAGTCGCACCGAAATATTTGACTTCTGGGTCGCCACCAGCGCGACCAACCAATGAAACAATATTTAGGCTCATAAGACAATGATCATGGAATAGTGGAAACTGAAGGTCTTCAGACCTTGGATGAAACCCAGGAATTAATGGAAGTAAATTCCTAGTATCTTTAAATTAATAACACAGTTGCCTACACCCAAGCACCGAATATTACTGAAGCTTTTTGGGTGGGGAGACCCCGCCCCTACAGGGATTTTATTTTTATGAGCCTCTATTTTTGTTGCTTTCGTGTCTGGAGTGCTATTATTATCACAGGTTTTCAAATTTTCAACCTAGATCTGGGTTCTCGATCAATGTGAGTTATTGCCTTAATCCTAAGTGTCCAAATCCAACTGATCCGGCAAACGAGAATCGGCGCACTTGCTGTCAATGTGGCTCAGAACTTTTGCTGGAAGGACGGTATCGTGTGATCAAACAACTGGGAGGAGGAGGTTTTGGCAAAACATTTGAAATTGATGATCAAGGCAAATGTAAGGTTGTAAAAGTTTTATTAAAAAACCATCCTAAAGCTGTCGCTTTGTTCAAACAAGAAGCGAAAGTTTTGAGTCAGCTTAATCATCCAGGAATTCCTAAAGTTGATCCCGATGGCTATTTTACCTATCTTCCCAAAGGGAGTGACGAAGCCCTTCACTGTTTAGTGATGGAGAAAATTGAAGGGCTAAATTTACAGGACTGGATGAAGGAACGAAAAAAAGAACCCATCAGTCAAGAACACGCTTTGGAATGGTTAAGACAACTAACTGAGATCCTGGAGCAAGTTCATAATTTGCAATACTTCCATCGGGATATTAAGCCTCAGAATATTATGCGGAAACCCAATGGACAATTAGTATTGATTGATTTTGGAACCGCCAGGGAAGTTTCGGGAACCTATATCGCTAAGGTAGAACAGGGGCAAAATGTAACTGGGATTGTTTCCCCTGGATATACACCCCCAGAACAAACGAATGGGAAAGCTGTTCCTCAATCCGATTTTTTTGCCCTGGGACGAACTTTTATTTATTTATTAACGGGAAAACCTCCCACTGCTTATCCAGAAAATCCTCGAACTGGAAAGTTATTATGGCGAAAGGGCGCGCCCAATCTTTCTGATCAATTTGCGGGAACTATTGATTTTTTGATGGCTCCTTTTCCGGGTAATCGCCCTCAGACTCCACAAGCAATCTTGAAATGTTTAGAAGATATTAGACCTCTAGGTGAGGAAAAAGAAGTTCCCCCGTCTTCCCCCACGGGCAAAAAGCAAGTCGAGCAAAACTGGAATAGTTGGTTTAATTTTTCTATTCCTAGACTGACATTTCCTAAAATTCAGCTTAAATATTTCTGGGTTTTGGGAACATCCTTAATGGTATTAACTGGAATTTATACACAGGTTGATGGTTATATCCGTTATGGATTTATTCCGGCTAATCCAATTTTAATTTTGAAAGGGTTGCCAGGCAGTATTTTTTTAGAGAGCTACGAACGAGCCGTTGGTGAAATTTATGCTATTGTCATTAGCCCCGATAATAAAACCCTGGCTGTGGGGAGTTTTGGGGCAATTAAAATTTGGGATTTAACAACAGATGTCAAACCACGAACAATTCCAGCCCATTCCAGTTGGGTCAAAGCCTTGGCTATTAGTCCCGACGGTAAAATTATAGCCAGTGGTAGTAATGATAAAACGATTCGTCTGTGGGGTTTGAAGAATGGAAATAGAATCCGAACGATTGAAGGACATACTGAAGGTGTAAATATAGTTATTTTTAGTCCTGACGGTCAGACCTTAGCTAGTGGCAGTGACGATAAAACGATTCTCCTTTCGCCTTTAAACACAGGATCTCGACAATTCAAATTTGCGGGTCATGAAGGCGCAATTCAGGCCCTGGCATTTAGTCCCGATGGTCAAACCCTAGCCAGTGGAGGTTCAGACCAAACAATTCGGTTATGGAATTTGGAAACAGGAACTCGCAAGCGGAGTATCTCAGGTCATGAAGGTACTGTTAATGCCCTGGTTTATCATCCAGACGGTAAAACCCTAATCAGCGCTGGTGATGATGGCACTATTCGGCTATGGAAACCAGATACGGGGGAACAAAAACAGGTCTGGAGAGCTAATAATAATCCTGTGAAGTCATTGGCGATCACCAAGGATGGTAAAACTTTGGTTAGTGGAGGTGATAGTGTGATTATTTGGGATCTAAAAACGGGCAAAAAACTGGCAACCCTATGGGGTCATGACAAGCCAATTAATGCTTTAGCAGTCAGTTCAAATGGCGAAGTTGTTGTTAGTGGCAGTGAAGATAAAACTATTAAAATTTGGCGCATGCCTCAGTCAGTTATTAGTAAAAAGTAACCCGCGTAAGAGTCTATGTGATTATTAACCAATATATGCAATAAAAAAAATAGAGAGAAAACCAGAGTTTCTCCCTATTTTTGGTTGATGAATCGATTAAGTTATAACCTTTTAGAAACGGAATTGAGTCCGCAAAGTTCCGACCACGATTGTATTGTTGTTGCTATTGTGATCGGGGTTGGTTACGACATAAAAACCAGGAGTAATGGCGATGTAGTCGTTGATGGGATAGCGGTAGAAACCTTCAATGTGAATGGAGGTATCTTTATCTTCCAAAGCACTGATATCATGGCTGGTTACTTGAGGAGGCATACCGACAATTAAGCCACCCAAGCCACCTTCTTTCAGGATATCAGGGAATGCCAAAGAAACAGCCCAGTTAATAATGGTCGCACTGTCATTACCACCATTCTTTTGGTTGGCCCAGGTGGAACCAAACCAGCCACCCAACTCAAAGTTTTTGGAAATCCGCCAGTTGCCTTGTAACCCTACGTTTTCGCTGGTTGTAGCATTCTCACCAAAAGGTTTATTGGCAATCCAACTTCCTGTGCCTCCAGAGACAAACACACTACCATTGGTGAAGTAGCGGTGGTTATACTCTAAACCGATACCAATATTAGGATTGGGTTTAAACACCAATTGCAGACCTGTGGTATAGCCACCATTGAAAACACCATTTCCTTGGCTGGCAAACTCGGCTCGATCCGTGAGGTAGCCTAAATTGACTTTAAACTGATCACTGAAGGCATATTTCAGACCAACCCCAGTTCCATCTGGGCCACGGAAGGTTGTCGGGTTATACCGACCAAAGCGGGAAAGCGCCCCATCCCCAGAACCACCAAAAGGTGTTATGGAGTCATAGATATCATCACCGTTAAGACCCTTAGCTCCAATAAAGACATTGCCTTTACCATTACTGATAGGGTAGCGGTAGTACAATTCATCCAATACGACACCATTGTCGACACCATCGATGGCGGTACGACTCATCAAGGTATTGGTGATATTGAAGGCAGACAGGTTAGGAATAGATTGAGCCTGTAAACGAGTTCTCAACAAATCCTGACCTGTGAAGCTGGTATCAAAGTTTAAACGGGCGCGGTAGCCAAAATAGGCTTCCGTGGGATCACTATCCTGGTGAGCGAACTGACCCACTACGTTATAAGTAGCCCGATCTCCGGCGGCGTCTCCACCCCAGAAGATGACTTCTCCACGCAGTTTAGTAGTGGTAGAGAATTGATTAGCTTCTAATTCGGCGGTTCTAGCTTCTAAGGCATAAACACGACCGCGCAGAGTGGCTAATTCCGCCGCAAATTCTTCTTGTAACCGTTGCAGAACGGCTAAATCTTCCCGGGTGACTAAATTGGCTACAGACGCCGCAATTAGTTCGTTAACCCGTTCTAAACAGGCATTTAAACCCGCCGCAAACTCAAAACGAGTCATGGCCCGGTTGCCTTTGAAGGTTCCATCGGGATAACCCGCGATACAACCATAGCGTTCAACCAAGGATTGCAAAGCCTGGAATGCCCAGTCTGTGGGTTGAACGTCCGATAATTGAGAAACTGAAGTGACTTGCTCTAGGGCATCGGCAGCTTCAGAATATTCGTTAATTTTTTCTAAGCCTGAGACGCTGGTTTCGCTCGGCTCGGTCGATGACATCTGAGCCACTTGGAACTCAGAAGCTTGAGCAGTTTGTAGTGGGGCCGAAGCCTCTGAAGTTGAGCTGTTTAACTGTTGAGCCGTGGCAACAGTCTGCGGTTTGTTTTCGTTTGTAGCCTCACCATTGACTAAATTGGTGGCTTCAACCGGAACATCAGGGGTCAAAGACAGGGCGAGTTGCTCTGTCTTTGACTCGGAATTGGCTTGATCTTGCAACTGAGTATCATGTCCAGAGGTCGGAACTGCACGGGCAGCTTCGACGGTGACGGTTGCCATATCTGTAGCATTTGCCAATTTCTCCGATGGAGCCTCAGTTGCTAAGGCTGCATTAGTTAAGAGAATAGCCGCTCCCAGAATGCCTGGACTATGCTTTAGAGTGTTCAATAAAACTTTGTTCATCATCTCAATTCTCACACCGACACTTAAAATACCACAAAGCAAGGGAGTCCCCAGCTCGACTGAACCAATAGTATCATATCTTAACTAGAGTTTTTCCAGAGTCAAGTGGGGGAACAAAAGTTAAGACTGGTTTTTTACCGGATTCAATCGGTATAACCCAGACTTAGAGAGGGTTTGGCTTTTCCAAAATAGGTTGATAATTTATCCGTCGAATTGCGACTAATGAGGGTTTAGGGGGATCGTTGGGTTGCTTACCGGGCCAGTTTGAACCCAAAGGAACTTGACGAGTTTGGATAAATTCTTCCCTTTGGGTGGTTTGTACAGCAAAGGAGAAACCAAAGGGAATTATTGCCATACAGACCCAATAAATCTGTGCCATCTAAGGGTTGTTGGTTGTCGCTTAGACGGCCTGGGGCAACGGGCTGATGCTGTTGGCTGGTGGCAATATCCGAACCATCCATAAATTCCCGAGCGCATCAAGGGCTAAATTATCGGGGTTGGAAAATCCTAAACCCCCTTGGGTGACTTCTCCTCCGGTGGCGACCATTTCCCATCGAAAGGTCATCAATCGAACAAAAACCGGGAAAGCTAATCAAAATAAATAAATTTCCCTCCTATAAAAAGGTCAAACTATTTCGGGTTACTGTTTCTGCCAACAGAACGGAATATGTAGCCACAAATGCTTTAAATCAGTCTTCAATAGATGAAGTCATCTTTCACTTGATTACTTCTTTGATATACACTGAAAATTAGAATAAAAAGCCGTCGCTCAACGACGGGGTTTTAAACCCATTTTTCTGATAAAGGATTTGATTGTAAAGTGGAGCGGTAAACAGATGATCAGACTTGGGAAATTCATGGTTTTAATAGTGGCTACAGTGCTATTGGCTTTTCCTGTTCCCTCCTGGGCGACAAACAATCCAGCCCATCTGTTTTTTAGTCATAGTTTGCTACAGGGACGAGATTTTTCTAATCAGTCTTTACCTGCGGCTGAATTCGCTAATTCCAATATGGAGTTAGCTAAATTTGATCATTCAGATTTAGAAGGTGCTATTTTTAGTAAAGGGATTCTAACGAAAGCCAGCTTAAAACAAGCAAATTTAACTTATGCAATGTTAGATCAAGCTGATTTTACCGAAGCTGATTTAAGTGATGCGGTATTAGTTGAAGCATTATTTTTAGGATCAACCTTTCGTCATACAAAAATTACGGGTGCTGATTTTAGCGATGCCATACTAGATCGAGAACAAATTCGACAATTGTGTGAAGTTGCCAGTGGGGTAAACTCAACTACTGGGGTAGCAACTCGTTCCTCTTTGGGATGTCGATAAACCTGATAAAACCCAGGGAAATAATCCTATTGTGATTAAGAATTTTTGGGTTATTTCCCCTAATTTCAAACTCAATATAAACTCACTGTATTTTGATATAATCAATAATAATTTCTCCTGTTAAAGAAATTTTACTCAACTCAAAATTACAGTTTAACTAAACTAATTTAGTCGCTTTAATCATGTGATAGGCAATTAATAATTGGGTTAAAGCTAGGGGATAACTTTGTATGATTTCTCCGGTTGTACCCGCTAAAATTCCCAAATTTTGATTACCTCCAGAACTACAGAAATTTTTCAAACTTGGTAATTCATTACAAAGCATCATTTCTAATGCGTTGACTTGTTCTAGGGTGGCGTGACTATCAATTTCTAGGACATCTACTGGTTTACCCATATCTCGATCTAATCCCAGACGCACAGTTTCAATATGATGACCACTTTGTTGATCTAAAATTTCACTAAAATCTGGATGGGGAATGGTCGGACGCAAAACTAAACGCACGTTCAAATTAATTCCATTTTCATCACCATCTGGATGATAAAAGGTAACAACTACATCGGCTGATTTTCGTTGAGGACGAATAAATGCTTCTGAGTCAGGTTCTCTTTGTTTTAAGGCAAGAATTACATCTTCTTCGCTGTAACCCCGTTTCATTGTATCTCGTTTAATTTTCCATTGAGATCGTAGGGATTCAGGAGGAGCTAAATAGACTTTAACATCATAATTATCCCGAATTCCACGGGTAGAATAACCCAGTAAACCTTCCACGATTACAAACCGATTGGGTTTAATATATTCAGGAGGTTCAAAAGTTCCATGATGATGATTATAAATCGGTTTTAGAATCGGTTGTCCTGTTCTTAATAAAGTTAGATGTTGCTGCATAATATCCAGATAGTTACAATCTGGATTTAAAGCCGTGATATCCATTTCGGCACGTTGTTTACGATCATAACGATGATAGTCGTCAGTACAAATTACCGTTACATTTTCTTCACCCAAGACTTGAGCAATTCCTCGTGTCAAGGTTGTTTTTCCGGCGGCACTGTCTCCAACAATACCTAAAATAATCGGGCGATGTGTCATCTCAAACCTCATGCAAAAATTGACGGCAGAAACTCGACTCAAAGTTTTAAACTACTTCCCAAAAAATGGGAATTAATATAAATTAGACTCATACTAACATGATAGATGCGACTTGATAAAATCGGGTGTCTTGATTTCTCTATATTTTCTCAGGGGATATTTCTGGTGATGAGCCTAGGTCAACGGTCAGTGAAGATCGCAAAGAAGCATTAAAAGTTGACCCATATCCAACCTGACTTTTCAGTAATTTTAAATCCCCTCCCATCATTTTGCAAAAATGACGACTAATGGCTAAACCTAATCCCGTCCCTCCGTATCTGCGGGCTGTTGAATTATCCGCTTGAATAAAAGCCTCAAAAACATATTTTTGTTGCTCTTCAGGAATCCCAATCCCCGTATCTTGAATACAAAAATTAATCTGATAATGTTGTAAAGAATTAGAAGTTAAATTTCCGGGATTTAAAGAATCTAAAGGGGGATCAATTACTTCACGGGTTATAGTTAATGTAATTTGACCTTGCTGTGTAAATTTTGCCGCATTGCTAAGTAAATTAAATAAAACTTGCCTCACCTTTGTTGAGTCAGAATAAATAAGATTTAAACCAGGATCGTAATTGAGAATTAAAACATTATCATTCTGATTAACTAAGGGTTTAACCGTAGAAACAACACTTTCAATTAAATCTTTTAGATCAAAAGTTTCTAAATACAATTCCATGCGTCCGGCTTCAATTTTTGATAAATCCAAAATATCATTAATTAAAGACAGTAAATGTTTCCCTGCTGTATTGATCATTTCTAAATCCGTGACGAATTCATCCTGACCTAAATCTTTTGCGTCTTCAGCCAGCATTTCACTATAGCCTAAAATAGCGTTTAAAGGTGTTCTTAACTCATGACTCATATTAGCTAAGAATTGGCTTTTTGCCAGGTTAGCAGATTCGGCTGAATTCTTTGATTGTTCTAACTGCTGAGTGCGTTGGTCAACTTGTTCAATTAAGTAGTTAACTGAGTTAGCTAAGGAATAGATTTCATGAATATTAGTCTGGGAAGAAACTCGAAGATTATAGTTAGACTCCTGGGCAACTTGTTCCGCTACTTGCTGTGTCAAACTTAAAGGCTGAGTAATTGAATGGGTGGTTTTTATAGCTGTGAGTACAGAAATCAAAACTGATAAAAATGCACTAATTACAATAATTAAATTTTGTAAATTTCGAGCATTTTTCATCGAAATTTCACTCATTTTTTCCTGTTTTTGAGCTTCTTTTAACCAATCTTTTAGCTGATTATTTAGCTTTTCCAAAGTTTGAATAGATTGCTGATTAGATAATAATTTTAATGATTCATAAACTCCTTGATTTTTTGAATTTTCCGATAAATTAGGTGAAATTTGTTTTAAGGTATTAACGGTTTTAACATAAGTTTTTAAACTATCTTTATAGGTTATGAAAAATGATTTTACAACCGTTGGTTTCGCCACTAACCAGCTGGGATTTTGATCGATAAAATCTTCAATTTGAACCACAAGCTGTTCAATTTCAGTTAAGTTATGGCGGATATTTTTTTGCTCCTGATTCCAAATTTTAGCCTGATCTGCAGAAGATATTAAGTGATAACTTTGCAATTGTATATTGAGAACTGCTGTATTAAAGTGATTGAAAAGTTGTGCTTGTCGGTGAGCATCAGATAATTGGTAGTAGGCTTGTTTTTGGTAAATATCCGCCAGTAGTAATCCCGTAATTGAACCGATAAAACCAATAGCAATGGCTAAAAAATAGCCATACCCAATTTTTTGATAAATAAACCAACGATACCCCGAATGCTTATTCCATCGAAAGGGATTATGTTGTCTGATATAATCCTTGAAAGAATTGGCTACAAAGATTTTAGTATCTTGGTTCGTTGCGTTAGATTTTAAGTCTTCAGATGGCATCAGCCTATACTCCCATTCCCTCCCATGTTACGTTTGACTAAAGAACATTTTCTTGGTTCATCTTGTTAAACCTTAACCCTTAGATTTTCAAGTCATATAACCTTATCTGGGTTTGACAGAACCCATTTTGAGTTTAGGGTTTGACCCCCTAACTACAATTGTGACATGGGTTTGTTATTGTTACTACTGTTCTCAGTCATTAAATATAGCAACCGTCAAGGTAGTTAGGACAATTTAGAAGCTGTCATCCAGCCAGAAAGCAGCGAATCCATATCCTAAGTGTGATGGCAACTGCTTTAATTCAATAAAAATGTGAAAAACCCTCCAGATTTTACTGAAGGGTGATAAGACAGCAATATTAAATACTTTAGTGGGTTTAAAAATCAGTAGCGGTTTTCCCGAACCCGACGGGAGCAATTTTTTTGGCAAACCGACCCCTGGCTGTCACCATCATTAACCTCAGCCACAAAAAATGGTAACTACTATCCAAGGGCAGCAACAGGTTGCAGTAAGGCTGCTTTGAGTAATTCCGCCTTATCGGTTTTCTCCCAGGGTAAATCTAAGTCTATCCGACCTAAATGACCATAAGCAGCCAAATCTTGAAAGAAACGACCCTTCCGCAGACCGGGTAATTTTTGTAAATTAAACTCTTGAATCATTCCCGCCGGACGCAATTCAAAGTTGGCTTGTACAGCTTCAAGCAATTTGTTTTCATCCACCTTAGATGTTCCAAAGGTTTCAATCAAAATGCTCACGGGTCGAGCCACCCCAATTGCATAGCTCAACTGAACTTCACACTTATCCGCTAACCCCGCAGCCACAATATTTTTCGCCACATAACGGCAAGCGTAAGCCGCGCTGCGGTCTACTTTCGTGGGATCTTTCCCTGAAAACGCCCCACCACCATGACGGGAATAGCCACCATAGGTATCGACAATAATTTTGCGACCCGTTAACCCAGAGTCCCCTTGAGGGCCACCAATTACAAATTTACCCGTTGGGTTCACCAAAAAGCGAGTTTGGTCATCGGGTTTGACGGCAATATCCTCAAATACAGGTTGAACAACAGCAGACCAGAGATCGGCTTTGATTTTTTCTTGTACTGCCGCTGCATCGGTAATATCCCCAATCGTCTCGGTATGTTGAGTCGAGACTAGAATAGTATCAATTCCCACGGGACGATCATCTTCATAGATCACGGTCACTTGGGTTTTACCATCAGGACGTAAATAGGGGAGTGTCCCGTTTTTCCGTACCGCTGCCAATTGCCGAGCAATCCGATGGGCTAAACTGATCGGCATGGGCATCAGTTCTGGGGTTTCATTGCAGGCAAAACCGAACATAATCCCCTGATCCCCGGCACCAATCGCATCAAGTTCTTGGTCGCTTAACAGTTCTCTGGCTTCGTGGGCTTGGTTTACCCCCTGGGCAATATCGGGAGACTGTTTATCTAGGGCAATTAGAACGGAGCAGCTACTTGCAGAAAAGCCGTTATCTGCATCAACATAACCAATTTCCGCAATTTTTTTCCGAGCTAAATCAATATAGTTAATTTGCGCGTTGGTGGTAATTTCACCCGTGATCAATACTAAACCCGTATTGACAACCACTTCCGCGGCCACACGGCTTTTAGGATCTTGAGTTAATAAGGCATCTAAAATCGTATCGGAAATTTGATCGCAGATTTTATCGGGATGGCCTTCAGTCACGGATTCAGACGTAAACAGGTAACGGCGAGACAATAATCATTCCTCCTTGTATTCGAGTGAGATTGATTCAGTAGAACCGGATTGAAATTACACTACTACAGCATCATCTCTTAATTCTCATCAAATCCGCAAGTTCACTTTCACCGATCAGACGGATTCTATTATAGAAAGTTGCGACGATCAGCAATTATACAGGGGTTATTCCCAATTTACTGAAAATTATGGGTTTAAAGCCCCGCCCTTGAGCCGAGTGGAGGGCGGCTTTGGTAGCCAGATTGTCAATGTTAAAACTCAAATTGTTTTAAGAATCCCCGTCGCCATATTCGCCCAGAGTATCAAATACGGGCAATAGCGGCTATCTTAGTCAGCTTATTTGTGTTGAGTCCATCTAGTTCATTAAGATCTAGCCAACCCTCTTTAACCAAACTGGCAAAAATAAAAATTAGTCCTGAATATTCATAATCATATTTGCCATCTATATTGTGTCTTCTAGCACTTAAAAAGTCGTGCAAACGCCAGATATCATCAATTTCTACAATCGCACTTGATTGTTTACGAACTTCGTCTATCAAAGCCTTTATTTCTCGTTTATAAGCCATATCAAAGGCAGCTTTAGCTACTTCTTTTTCTGCTTCAGACCATTCAATCTCATTTACTTGCATCATTACTAAAGTTAAAAGGTTTATTAATCAGAACTTACACAAGCATAATTAGGCTTATGTTTATTAAATCGCACCAACATGGAAAATAAAAACTATTGATTATCTTCCCTTTTAAACCACAGGTTAAAATACACTATTTATTAAAAAATAGACTCTAAAAAACCCACACAATTAGGGTTTTGTCTGGGTGGCAACGGGTTTAAACCCGTTGCTATATTAAATTAGATTCGTTTATTAATTAACGAACTAAATTTAACAACTCTTTAGGTGATGCTAACAAGTCAATTGCCACAAAGAAAATTTTATTTTCAGGACTTAGCAAAAATCTCCAAGCCATATTCATGCCCACACCAGCACCAAACCAAGGAGTTTGCACTTTACCAGTTACTTTGATTTGGGTATAACCACCATCTGCGGGTTCTGTTACGCCTCGCTCTGGAATCAACTTGAGATTCTGACACTCTTCTCGGAAAAATCGAAGAACAGCATCTTTCCCCACAATTGGTTTCTGAAAAGGAGGTTGAAGCGCGCCATCGGGGGTGAATAACTCAATCAGCACCTCAAAGTCATTGGCGTTCATGTTATTCATGTAGTTGAGAACCGTGGGATTATCAACGCCTTCGATAGTAACTTGAGTCCGTTGTGCCATATCTTTAGGAACAACCACAGGTTCAGAAACTCTCTGAAAACTATCAGACTTACTTGTATCAAATCCCATGTCAACAACGCAATTGCGTAAAACAGTGATTTGTTGACCTGATTCTAGTGCTTGAATTGCTTGCAGTACAGAAGCTGCATTAGCTGATAGCTTATATCCTGATGGAATTGGAGCGACAATTCCTTGAGCCATCCATTCCCCAAGCTGATACCAAAAACCTAGCTTAATGTTGGCAGTCCAACTACCGTAAGCCCGTGAAATTGGTGTATCGGTTCGGTTTGCCAAATCACACATGACCTGTGTTTGTTCTTGGAAAGACATTTGCCGAATTTGATTCATCGTTATTTCAGCAAACTGCATATTAGCCGCGCCTAAAGCAGCAACGGTAATTGTTTTACCCATTTCCAGGTAAGCAAACCAGATTAATGCCAGTTGATCTTCAGCATTAAGTTGATTGAAGCGGGCGATGGTAGCGGGTACTACGTCAGCAGTTAAAGTATTTGGAAAAATCCCACGGGCTGAATCGACTGTAAATGACATAAAGTAAATTCCAGACTAAAATTTGGACAAAAACCAATTCTGAGTTTCAAAACAGGGGATGAACTTTAACAGAACATGATCTTAAAATTGCTCATGTTTTGACTATAGCACACAAATCTTAAAGAAAGTACAAAAATCTTTACATAAATTTTCAGACAACATTACGATCTTTGCGAAAAGTAGTCGCAAAATTAGGGTTAGATCCTAGTCGAGTGGGTAGAGGCGTTTTGATATCGCCGTTAAAAGTCCAATTGTTTTAAGAATCCCCGAATACTCCTGGGAATGTCAAGCTCTTAATTTTCAATTGATCCCAATCGGAGATCACCACCGTCGCCCGATTTAGGTGTTTAGGGTTGGATTGGTTCCAAAAAACCCCGACACAACCCGCAGCCCCAGCCCCGAGCGCCATATCAATATCTCCTTGAGCATCCCCGACCATTAAAGTATGGGCGGGATCAACCCCAAGGGCTTGACAAGCATTCAGGAATAAAATCGGATCGGGTTTTGTCGGGCCGCCATCTACCCCCTGATGAAATTTAATATAGGGTTCTAGCTGATGGTGGGTGACAAATTTTTGGACTTCAGCCGTTGGAGCCGCCGACACAATGCCTAGCTTTAACCCTGCATCGGATAGGGATTTGAGGGTTTCTAAACCCCCGACAAATAAGGTCGAAGGGGGGCTAGATTTCAAATATTGATCCGCATCGGCAAAAGCACGATGGGCAATATTGACCGACTCTAACCATCCTCGTCCAGTTTCCGCAATATAGGCCGCCGCCGCAATTTCATTTTCCCGTCGGCTACCCACGGCCATTAATCCTGTAGGGTCAAGGGTATCTCCTTGAACACCAAACGCCATTAATAAAGGTTCTCCGACGCCTGGAATTTGAGCATCAATTAAACGCGATCGCTTTTGAGCTAAATTTCTCAAGAAATCCGCAGAATCCTCTAAGGTTCCATCCTTATCGAAAATAACCGCTTCAATATTCTTAAAGGTAATATTCTGAACTTCTAGGGTAACCAACCTCAAAAACTCCTGATTCAATTTTTAATAGGATTTCTAATTTGTTTATGATAAAAAAAAAGAGGGATAATCCCCCTTTTTGTCTTGATGGGTTGAAACCTATACTCCGTCAGCCACAGGTTCAACATCTTCTTCAATCGCAGAAGGAATATCTTCTTCAATCGCAGAAGGAATATCTTCCTCAATCGCAGAAGGAATATCAGCTTCATCGAGTTCCGTTGAAACTTCTTCCGTCGTGGCTCCCTGGCCTGCCGCCAAAAGTTTTTCACGGAATTTGGCTGCCATTTCCTCGGCTTTCTCATAAACAAGCTGAGGGTTTTTAACCATAGCTCCTGGTTCGGGTTCCAGTTGTTTTGTCGAAAGGGAAATCCGACCTCGATCTGCATCTAGGTCAATAATCATGACTTTAACTTCATCATTGACATTGAAAACACTATGGGGTGTGTCAATGTGATCGTGAGAAATCTCTGAAATGTGGAGCAGACCACTCACGCCACCAATATCAATAAACGCCCCGTAAGGTTTAATTCCTCTAACGGTTCCTGTTACCACTTCACCCACTTCTAAGCGGTTCATCTTCCGCTCAACTAAAGCCCGACGATGGCTTAAGACAAGACGATTGCGATCCTCATCAACCTCTAGGAATTTTAAGGGTAATTCTTCAGCAACGAGTTCTTCTTTAGGTTTGCGCGTACTAATATGGGAGCCTGGAATAAAGCCCCGCAATCCTTCAATCCGAACCAAAGCGCCGCCTCGGTTTGTGGCAAAGACTTGAGAACGGACGGTAGCATCTTCGGCTTGCAGTTGGCGAACACGCTCCCAAGCCCGCATATACTCAATGCGACGAATGGAAAGAGTTAATTGCCCATCTTCGTTTTCATCGGTGAGGATGAAAAACTCACGGGTCTCATTAGACTGTAATACTTCATCAGGACTTTCCACCCGATTAATTGACATTTCTTGTAGTGGAATGTATGCTGCGGTCTTAGCGCCAATGTCAATCAGAGCGCCCCTTGGCTCCAGACTAAAAACTGTCCCCGCCACTACGTCACCGGGACTAAAGTGATAGTCGTATTTATCGAGTAAGGCGGCAAAATCTTCGTGGGTGAAGCCCACATCTTTTGGTTTTGTTTTCTGATTGATCATGCGAGTTTTATCCTAAAGTTGCTCCTATTAAATGGTTGTTTTGCAGTAAGCGCTCTTGTTTTTGATCATGACCGATAGGGTCAATATTTCGCTTTTTCGATCAAAACTACTGCTGACTCGACATCGTTAGTACCACTGAATACCTGTCCAAGACAGAAAAAACGAGCATTACCACGTCCAGTCAATTTTACACTCCCACTCTTACATCGCGATTGACGCAAAAGGAGAGTCTTGTTTCAAAGGGTCTGTCTAGTCTTAGATCATCTCTGCCCTAAAAACCGCATCCAGATTCTTTTACACAAGCATTTGTCTAAAGCCCACTGACTGTCCGACAGCAGACCCAAAAACCTTAACTATACTCCGACTTCTCGTTTATCAATTGTGTCGCCCCTGTGATCAGGTATTTATATTTCGGCTGGACATTTTTTGAATACCGAGAATCGCTAATCTTGCCGATCTTGGCACAGTTTGGTAGATTAGCTTTCCTATCCTATCATTTTTTTTCGATTTTGGATCATTTTTTAGGTCGCAACGCACCTGCCGTTAAGTCGATCAACTGCAACGGGAGTCAGGAAAGCTCCGACCGAAACAAAATTAGTGCTGATCTCTAGGTCATTAACTGGATATCAGACGAATGCCGATACTTCTTCGTTAACTTTTGTTTTTTTGTTTTGATATGTAGGCAATATATATAATACCGTCCCTGAGTTATAGCATAAACTAGAGACTGTTAGCAAACTAACGACAGGTGATTGATCTTAATGTTGAGATCCGAGTAGGGATGCAGAACACAGAGAAGCGGAGGCATCCATTGATGAATTCTCACAGGCACAGACAGAATCTTCTTCTGCAACGAGTTCTAACTCTTGAGCATGATCATTACCCGTTTCAAAGTGATTCAAAGCTTCTGCAAAGTCTCGAATCCCTTGAAATTGTCGATAAACCGAAGCAAATCGGACATAAGCCACTTCACTCAAGGATTTAAGTCGGTGCAAAACCAATTCTCCAATTTCCTGGGTGGGAATTTCTCGTTGGGAACGTTGTTGCAGTTCCGCTTCAATTTCATCAATAATTGATTCTAAATCCGTAGCAGAAAGTCCTGTTTTTTCACAAGCTCGAACCATTCCTCGCAATAACTTGGAACGGTCAAAGGACTCCCGTTTTCCATCCCGCTTCATCACCGTAATCGGAACAAATTCAATCCGTTCATAGGTGGTGAAGCGATGCTGACACTGAAGACATTCTCGCCGTCGCCGAATGCTTTTACCCGATTCAGCAGCACGGGACTCAAGAACTCGACTATTCGTATATTGGCAAACTGGACACTGCATAATTAACGTCCTTTGAGCGGTTGTTTCACTGAACAGTTGTTTTCCGATCAGCGATTACAAAGCACAGCCTTTAACTCTTTAACATTCCAATACCGAGTTATGGGTACTCAGGGTTTTTATTTAAACTGATGAACACCCGAATCCCTGGGAAAAATTTAGGGGTATCTGGTTTCCCCCTGTGTAAAAAGCATTAAACCAACCTTAAACCCCATAACTCAGTATTGGAGTGGACGAAGATGCTCTAATTTAGTTATTTACCAATCCGAGGCGGTTCCCGGAAGGCAATTGCAAAAAAGAGAACTCCCAAAGCCAATGTCAAAACTAAGATGTAAGCAACACTTTCCATGTCAATTTTCCCTAAACCTATTGTTTTATAACAGTCTACCATTGAGAGAGTGAACTACCCACTGGATTTAAACCCACATTACCAGTTTTAGAACTTAGAAAAAAATGATCAACTTCGATCAATCAATTCCACATAAAGAAAGAGTTGGAAACTTCATGAATTAAAGTTCCAACTCTGTTGAAAATTAGGGTTTACAAAAATACCCCACAAGCTCGAACTAGAAATATCCTAGACGGTCTTTTTAACACGAGTGGTTTTGTCACCCACTTTCTGGAATAGACCCCACTCCACTTGTTCTTCGAGATCGGCTTCTACCCCAGCAAACACATCCCGGAAGATCGTCCGAGAACCGTGCCAAATATGACCAAAGAAGAACAATAATGCAAAGCAAGCGTGAGCGTAGGTGAACCAGCCCCGGGTACTCGTCCGAAACACACCGTCCGATCCCAAGGTTTCCCGATCAAACTCGAAGGGTTCCCCTTGTTGGGCTAAACGAGCGTATTTCTTGACGGTAGGCGAATCCTTAAAGGTTTTGCCATCTAAGTCGCCACCATAGAAACTAACCGTTACCCCAGCTTGTTCAAAGCTGTAGCGAGATTCAGCCCGACGGAAGGGAATATCAGCCCGAATCACACCGTCTTTATCCGTGAGAACCACGGGGAAGGTTTCAAAGAAGTTAGGAAGACGACGAACGGATAATTCCCGTCCTTCAGAATCTTTGAATACGGGATGACCCAACCAAGCTTTCGCAATACCATCGCCGTTATTCATCGGGCCGACCCGGAATAAACCGCCTTTAGCGGGGCTATTGCCCACATAGTCATAGAAGGCAAGTTTTTCAGGAATTTTTTCCCAAGCTTGAGCGTAGCTATCCCCACGGGCAACACTAGACTGTACCCGGCGTTGAATTTCCTGTTGGAAATAACCACTATCCCATTGATATCGGGTAGGGCCAAACAGTTCAATGGGGGTAGCAGCAGAACCGTACCACATGGTTCCCGCCACGACAAAAGCCGAGAAGAACACGGCGGCAATACTACTGGATAAGACGGTTTCAATGTTCCCCATCCGCAGGGCTTTGTATAACCTTTGGGGCGGACGAACAGACAGATGGAACAGACCCGCAATAATCCCCACAACTCCAGCTGCAATATGGTGAGCCACAATTCCCCCCGCATTGAACGGGTTAAATCCTTCTGGCCCCCAAGCGGGTGCAACGGGTTGAATACTGCCTGTAATGCCGTAGGGATCGGATACCCACATTCCCGGGCCAAATAAACCCGTTAAGTGGAATGCTCCGAAACCAAAGCAAAGCAGACCAGATAAAAACAGGTGAATCCCAAACATTTTGGGCAAATCCAAAGCGGGTTCGCCTGTTCGGGGGTCGGTAAACAGTTCCAAATCCCAAAAGACCCAATGCCACACGGCAGCGAGGAACAGTAAACCAGACAGAATGATATGAGTAGCTGCTACTCCTTCAAAAGACCAAATCCCCGGGTTAGTTACTGCTTCTCCGGTGAGGCTCCAGCCTCCCCAAGATTGAGTGACTCCTAAGCGGGCCATGAAGGGCATGACGAACATCCCTTGACGCCACATCGGGTTGAGGACGGGATCAGAAGGATCATAAATTGCGAGTTCATAAAGGGCCATAGATCCAGCCCAACCTGCCACCAAAGCGGTGTGCATCAGGTGTACAGAAATCAACCGTCCCGGATCATTGAGAACGACTGTGTGTACACGATACCAGGGTAGTCCCATTGACTACGCTCCTTCTAGTTGATAATGGTTACTTTTTTTTGACAATCCCCGCTCTAAAGAGACGAGGATTCTTAATTGAGCGACTGACCTTTAAGCACTATGTCCTTGTGGCAGTTCTTAAACCTCCTAACCGTACTACTGTACTAATTACAAAGTCTAAGTCACAGCTACCCCAGAGGGTCTATCTCTACTCATCTTACTACGATACAAGCCTAGAGTTCGGGCCTGTGTCGCCCTACTAAATTAATTGAACCAAATTATTTATTTTCTGGTATAGAGAATTAAGTTGATTCTCTAGTTGTTTTAAGAGTTTTTGCTCCTCTTTGTCCAGTGCTTTTTGACATTTTCATGTCTAAAGGGACTGAGATTTTCAAGAGAGCAGTAATTTTGACATCCTCACCGTCCTAAAAGTGCGGCGATTCCTAAACCTCACGATTTAGGTTTCTGCTTCTTTGCAACTGCCTCCACCCTCAAAAAGTCTTGGTCTTACGTTCGCTCCACAGACTATCCCCGCAAGTCCTGCGGTTCTTAGTGACCATCTATATTCTAATATGAAAGATGTCCAGGAAGTTAGGGGTTTTAGACCCAATTTTTCGATAATATCACGAACGCTGACTACAATTAATCCCACACGGACTATAGACTATAGGCTTTGGTTGGTTTGACATTCAGTTGTAGCACTGGCTAAACGTTCTAGGACTTGTTCCGCCGTAATTAAGCGGGTGAGAACCACTTGACCAATGGTGTTGGAGGAGTCGGTAATTGTGGCGATGTCTGGCCTAACTTCTAACATCAAGACAGAATCTTCCACCCGATACAGCCACATCTTTTCTTGTTGATTCTGATCCCAAAGACACAGATCCATTCTTTGAATTTCTGGTGGACGGCGACGCAGAGCTTGATCCCACAGACCCCCTACTCCCCAGACTCGTCCAATTGTCCATCCATCGGTTAAAAAAAAGTATTTCACAGACTTCCTTAAACGAACTGACTTTGGTTCCGATTTTTTAGAATACCGCGAAAAGATATATCGTTCTCAATTCAGGGGTAAAATTTTCCTAGGTCAAGATCTTAGATCGGTAGATGCCGAATCAATCAAACAGTTTTTCTGTTTTGACGTTTTTAGTTTGAGGCTGATATTTTTTCTACTAAATTGACAGCTTCAAATATCTCTGTAAGAATTTAATTAACTATTTACTTATTTTAATCATGAAAAATTCCTATTATTTAGTTCGGTTATACCAATTGTCGGGTTCTGCAACTATGATGTCCTATTTTTTGAAGTTTGTTAATCATCAAGTTCCAAATCAAAGTTTATCTCGGTTAATCTTCCTGGTTTCGATTTTATTATCAACCACAGGATTAATATTAATTGATAGTATCGGAGCTTTATCTCAAGAACATCCGGGTTGTTTTCTAAAAACAAAAGCTGGACAGGTTATATCTTTAAATGAAGTTTGTGTTTTTCCGCAAATCGATCCAAAAACTGCGGTCTCTCCCCTGTCAACACCGGGGGTTCATCAGGCCAAAATTATTAGAAGACAAGGTGGAATTCCTGTCATACAAGTAATTTTTAATGATCAAATTCCTTTTGAAATGTTGGTAGATACTGGAGCAAGTGGCACGGTTATTACTTCTGCGATGGCGGAACTCCTAGGGGTGATTCCCATCGGGCGAGGTAAAGCGGATACACCTAGTCAAAAGGGAGTTGAATTTGAAATAGGTTCAATTCAGACTCTTAATGTTGCTGGAGCTATCAAAAATAATCTGACCGTTGCGATCGCTCCAGCTTTGGATGTGGGTTTACTGGGTCAAAATTTCTTGAGTGGATATGATGTGACTATTAAGGAAGACGTTGTTGAATTTCGATCCAGAACTTAATCTATTAGTCATCAGTTATTAGTCATTAATTAATAGTCATTAATTAATAGTTGTCAGTGGCAGAAATAGCCGTCAACTTCTAAACAGTTAACTGATGACTGTTAACTGTTTGCTAATTATTCAGGAAATCTAAATAGGTTTTACTTAATTCCTTGACAGCTAATTCATAAAATTGTTGACCATGTTCCGGGGTAGCTAAGGCGGGGTTAGATCCCATCCGACCATCGGGATAGTGTTGGCGAAAATCCTCTGAGCCATAGATAGGATATCCAGAAGCCACTTCTGGTGTCAGGAAACCCTGTTTAATCGAATCAGGATAAACATATTGTGTCAGAGCTACTTCGCTGGGCGTGGCGTGGGAACCTTCTTGATCGCCATAGAGTTCTTTTGCTAATTTATAAACTGAGCCACACATAAACCAATTGCCGATTTGACATTTGACTTGATGGGCTTTGGGTATATTAATATCAGCTAAATTGCTATAGGTTTCAGAAAAAGCTGCTTTCAGGGTAGCAATATTTCCCCCATGTCCGTTAATAAAAAAGTAGTGAGTGAACCCAACTTTAGATAAACTTGTGATATAATCATTGATTACCTGAATTAAAGTTGTCGGTCGCAGACTGATAGTACCTGGAAAAGCCGTGTGGTGTAATGCCATGCCAACATTGATAGTCGGGCTAACTAAGGCATTGGTTGCTTCTCCTACTCCCTTGGCGATTGCTTCGGCGCAAATCGCATCAGTGCCGATCAATCCGGTTGGCCCATGTTGTTCTGTGGAACCAATAGGAATGATAATACCGCCGGAGTGGGTTAGGTAAACTTCTACTTCTTGCCATGTACTCAGATGTAGTAACATTATGTTATGTTAAGTTAAGTTAAACAACTTTAAAATTTCAGATTTGCTCTTATTGTATCTGAGTCGTCTGTTCACCAAATAAAAACAAAAGTTAAACCGATTATATAAATTGACCCCTTGGTAACCCAAAAGACGACCCGTTCAAAATTTTGATTTGATTAGAATAATTTAACCATAAGATTACCCTGGCTTTACCTTGTGTTAACCTTCTCCTAATACTATGAAGCTGTCGACCATATTCAGATTTCCAACAACCAGGCAAATTGAGCGTGAACAATGCTTAAAAACCTAGAACCGAGGCTAAATCAGGATGAGTCTAGCGACCCCCCAACAAAATCGGGGGTTGGATTTCCCTTCGCAGTCCGATATCGGTCGTCTCTATGTGAAGGGATTCGTAACGGAGAACATAATTACGTTGGATGGTTGACACTGGACTAACTCCTCAGAATGTCGAGTTGCTCGTGGCGACAATAGCCAGTTTCAACAACTTATACTCATCCAACCCACAAAAAATTTTTTATGTTTTCTCCTGAATTAAGCAAGAGTCCTTACCGTTCTGATGTAAGACAAAATGGCCATATCTTACTTTTGGAAAACGAACAGCCTTGGCGAGAAATGCTTTCCCTAGCTCTGGAAGAACAGGGTTATCGGGTTACGGTGACATCTGATGGGCGGGATGCCCTCCCCTCAATCCAAAACCATAATTATCCCGTCGGTGATTTTCCATTTAACCTTTTAATTATGGACTCGATCAACGGTTTAGATCTGTGTCGTATGTTACGACATCAGGGAAATTCCGTAGCCATTTTAATTATTGGGTTGCGGGAGAGCGCGAATAATTCGGCTTTTTATTTAGAAGCAGGAGCCGACGACTATTTAACTAAACCCTTTGGAATGCGGGAGTTTATGGCGCGTTGTCGGGCTTTAATGCGACGAAGACGCTATTGTCAACTGCCAGAGCCAGTCATGCTGCAATATAAAGAAGTAATTTTGTATCAAGAAGAATGTCGGGTTCTGGTTCGTGGTCAAGAGGTGAAACTATCTCCTAAACAGTTTCGTTTACTAGAGTTATTTCTGAGTTATCCGCGGCGAGTTTGGTCACGGGAACAATTATTAGACATAATTTGGGGACAAGATTTCATCGGGGATAGCAAAACTGTTGATGTTCATATTCGCTGGTTACGCGAAAACCTAGAATTAGATCCTAGCAAACCCGAATATGTGATTACTGTTCGGGGGTTTGGCTATCGATTTGGATAAAGTTGGATGAATTTTTAGACCGTTTAATTTTCCTGATCAATATATTTTGAATATATCCCCTAACCCTCTATACTCTGAGTATAGAGGGAATGTTTTTTGATGTTAAATATATACTCTTTAAACAAAGGCAAAAATCGCTATAGGGTTTAAAAGCAGGGGTATTGATCAAAATTAAATAGCCCTAATCTCAATAAGTCAGTAAACAAAATTAATTACATAACTATAAAATAATAATTTATAATAAAAATCGAATTTATGATCCAGATCTCTCAATGGTGGCGAGGAAAGTTTCTCAAATTATTAGATTAAGCTAGATATAACACTTTTGTAGTTTGTTTTTTGTCGCTATCCACCCAGCGCCCCTATCAGGCAGGATGTCGTACTTCCCACTGCGATTGAGTTAAATCGGGAAAAAACCTGTCCTGACCCCCAGTTTTAACAGATCATATTACTTTAAGGGCGAACGATGGGACTCGAACCCACGAGTGGAGGAACCACAATCCTCTGCCTTAACCACTTGGCTACGCTCGCCGTACAATTTTTAAATTTAGCACAGGATCAGAAAAATGGCTAGGGGGTTGAGCAAAAAAAATAAAATTTGCTGATCCTAAGCTGACCAAGAGCCACATCAAGAGGCTTCCTGATCAGAAAAAACCCCCAATAAAGCATACCGAGCGATCACCAAACAAGTTCTGGCTTGTTCAATCTCGGATAACTCAGACCAACTCGCTCCTTCCAGGATAGTCGAATTCGATCCTGCTCCATCCGGTTCTGCTCCTCGCATCGCATAAGCAAAAGGACGGGCTAAAACCTGCAAATCATCTTCTGGCCATTCGGGTAATAGTTCCTGAACACACTCAACTAATTGATCAGCTAGGGACAAACTTTGGGAAGAAACCTGTTCAGTAATACGGGTGACCACTTGTACCAAACGATTTAACAACTCATCAGGTATTTTTTCTGCAAAGCGTTTTAATAAAGATGTTTGTAAATGGGTCGCTGACCACAATTGATTAATTTGGCTCATTAACCGTTGAGAGCTTTGCGCCAGTTCCGCTTCAGTAAACACCGCCACAATAGAATTCCCCGCCTCCTGCTCTACAAAATAGGCTTCAGCCTCTATTGTATAAGGATTCCAGGGATATAGTAGATCATGGGGAAATAGATCATTGAGTAAATCCCATTCCGCTTGAATTTCTGGATTGTTAGCATCGTTAATCATAACCGTGGCCTTGATTGATCAAAATATCCGTTAGTTTAGCTTCAATTTTGCCCCCGAGAAATAGAGCATCATCTGCTAAACCTATATATAAGTCCAACACCGATCACCTATTCATCGAAGCCTTTGTCTCAAACGGCTTCTCCCTCAGCAATCAACGCAAAATTGATATCTGCTTCCCCCAGCTACAGTAACACCTATAAAAATTCCGTAAGCCACCAAAAACCCGTAAAAAACCCAATTAGGGATTTATCTTTGACTAATCTCCAGGGAAAAGAGGCTCAAACGCCTAAATAGCAAGGGTATGCAAAGTCGAAAAAAAAATTCCCAAAAAGGGTTGACATCTTGAGAAAAGACTGATAGATTTATAAAAGTGTCGAAAAACAAAGACACACCGAACCTGGACAACTAAAGAGTTTGAAAGCCAAGTTAAAACATTCTTAATCTCGTTATTAAAGAATTGATTCTTAATCAGGGAGTTTAACACAAACTTTCTGAAAAAGCAAAAAATTCTAAAACTTTGAGAAACAAGTTTTAGAGCCAAAACAACAGATTCTTCAAAATGGAGAGTTTGATCCTGGCTCAGGATGAACGCTGGCGGTCTGCTTAACACATGCAAGTCGAACGGAATCCCTCGGGATTTAGTGGCGGACGGGTGAGTAACACGTAAGAACCTGCCTCTAGGACGGGGACAACAGTTGGAAACGACTGCTAAACCCGGATGAGCCGAAAGGTAAAAGATTTATCGCCTAGAGAGGGGCTTGCGTCTGATTAGCTAGTTGGTAAGGTAAAGGCTTACCAAGGCGACGATCAGTAGCTGGTCTGAGAGGATGATCAGCCACACTGGGACTGAGACACGGCCCAGACTCCTACGGGAGGCAGCAGTGGGGAATTTTCCGCAATGGGCGAAAGCCTGACGGAGCAAGACCGCGTGGGGGAGGAAGGTTCTTGGATTGTCAACCCCTTTTCTCAGGGAAGAACTCAATGACGGTACCTGAGGAAAAAGCATCGGCTAACTCCGTGCCAGCAGCCGCGGTAATACGGGGGATGCAAGCGTTATCCGGAATGATTGGGCGTAAAGAGTCCGTAGGTAGTCAATCAAGTCTGCTGTTAAAGAGCGAGGCTTAACTTCGTAAAGGCAGTGGAAACTGTAAGACTAGAGTGTAGTAGGGGCAGAGGGAATTCCTGGTGTAGCGGTGAAATGCGTAGAGATCAGGAAGAACACCGGTGGCGAAGGCGCTCTGCTGGGCTATAACTGACACTGAGGGACGAAAGCTAGGGGAGCGAATGGGATTAGATACCCCAGTAGTCCTAGCGGTAAACGATGGAAACTAGGTGTGGCCTGTATCGACCCGGGCCGTGCCGAAGCTAACGCGTTAAGTTTCCCGCCTGGGGAGTACGCACGCAAGTGTGAAACTCAAAGGAATTGACGGGGGCCCGCACAAGCGGTGGAGTATGTGGTTTAATTCGATGCAACGCGAAGAACCTTACCAGGACTTGACATCTCTGGAATCCTGCTGAAAGGTGGGAGTGCCGAAAGGAACCAGAAGACAGGTGCTGCATGGCTGTCGTCAGCTCGTGTCGTGAGATGTTGGGTTAAGTCCCGCAACGAGCGCAACCCTCGTCGTTAGTTGCCATCATTAAGTTGGGAACTCTAGCGAGACTGCCGGTGACAAACCGGAGGAAGGTGAGGATGACGTCAAGTCAGCATGGCCCTTACGTCCTGGGCGACACACGTACTACAATGCGAGGGACAGAGAGCAGCCAACCCGCGAGGGAGAGCGAACCTCTTAAACCCTGGCACAGTTCAGATTGCAGGCTGCAACTCGCCTGCATGAAGGAGGAATCGCTAGTAATCGCAGGTCAGCATACTGCGGTGAATCCGTTCCCGGGCCTTGTACACACCGCCCGTCACACCATGGAAGTGAGCCACGCCCGAAGTCATTACTCTAACCCGTAAGGGGGGAGGGTGCCGAAGGCGGGGTTGATGACTGGGGTGAAGTCGTAACAAGGTAGCCGTACCGGAAGGTGTGGCTGGATCACCTCCTTTTAGGGAGACCTACTTTTGAGTTGAGTGTTGAATCCAACAAATATAGCACCCTCAAAAGTCATCCCAGGTCGTTACGAGAAGAATGAAAAACAAACAGACGCTTTCAAACTCCGAAGTCCGGTTCCAAACCTAGGACAATTCAGCACCTAGCTTCTCTGAAAAGAAGCCAGAATGCTGGACTACCAAGTCCAGACAGAACCTTGAAAATTGCAGAGAAACAAAAACTGGCAGTAGTTCGTAGTTGGAACTTCCAGCCGAGGGAAAGGAAACTAACCCCAGGTTGAGAGAACTAATCACAAAAGAACAGAAAATCTCGAAAAAAGAGAAAGTGGTCAAGATAGAAAGGGCTGACGGTGGAAACCTTGGCACACAGAGGCGAAGAAGGACGTGGCGACCGACGATAAACTCCGGGGAGCTGGAAGCGAGCAATGAGCCGGAGGTGTCCGAATGGGGCAACCCAAAAACAGCCCACCGAATCAAATAAGTGGGCATGAGCGAACCGGGCGAACTGAAACATCTTAGTA
>NZ_LT797686.1:45000-49236 GCF_900009135.1 Planktothrix sp. PCC 11201
GGTAAACGCAGGGTAGCTATGTGCGGAGTGGATAACCGCTGAAAGCATCTAAGTGGGAAGCCCACCTCAAGATGATTGCTCTCACCACTTTTTGTGGGTAAGGTCACGGGCAGAACACCCGTTGATAGGTGTTAGGTCGAAGTCCAGTGATGGATGTAGCCAAGACACACTAACAGACCGAGGGCTTGACCTCATTATTTACACTACTCCAGTTTCTCTGCAATCTTCAGTGTTTCTGATTTAATAAATCTAATCTAAATGGAGCAGTCTTTTAATCTAGGGCTGCTCTCGTTTTGTATTTGTAGTTATTATTTATAATTACAATGAGATTTTGTTGATTAAGAATCCCTGGGAATTGAGCGACGGTACATTTCGCATAAATGGGCAATCGTATCAATTAAGGTTAATCGGTAGTCTAATAAAACATCTTCGCTTCTGCCTTCCAATTTAAGCTGTTTAGAAAAATTATCCATCAATTCCATATGAATTTCTACAATTCGGGTGACCGGAACATCAGCAAAAAAAGCTAAGTTTACATATTCATCAATTTTATTATTCAAACTTTGATCGGCGGCAAAATAACTCAGAACAATCTGGCGATATTTTGTTTTTAACTGATCGATAAACTCCTGACGTTCTGTAGGAGCAAGATTACGGATAAAATTCTGGGGACTTCTTTTATAGTAAACACCCAAATATCCTAATCGCTCATGGAGTTTACTGACTAGGCGACGTTGTTGACGGATGATAAAATTTGTTAGTTCTGTAGGAGCATTACCACTAGCAGACTGTTCAGTGAGGCGAGCCGTAATTGCATGGGTAATAAACTGACTAATGGCTTGGTCAATATAGCCTGAAATTTGATTCAGTTGATTATCTGTGATTCGTACCTCGGTACGGTGGTACAAATACTGTGAGGAATCTTCTTCAGGTTTGTAAGTGTCAGAAGGATTAGTCGTTGTTTGAGTTAAAGTGTCTGTAGGCTGGGATTGTGATGTAATAATAACCACCGGAACTGAAAGAGATTGCTCCTGAAGATGTTGACTAAGGAGGAGCAAATCTGGATTATCCTCAAGAACGATACAATCGAGTTGGTGTCTTTCCTGAGCCATGAATTGGAGGAATGTTTCAACAGACTGGATTTGCACTGCCATATAGCTATCATTTTGCAAATGAGACATGACGATATTCGCCAGCCCCACGGTCGGTAGAAAAACCCCGATTGATAGCTGTGGACGCCAAACTGTCGGAGAAGTTGAAACCAAGTTTTCACCGAACAAATCAGCCAGAGCCAATCTCTCCATTACTAAGATTGCTTAATCATACATAATATTTAATCACTAATTGTAACTAATCTTTAACTATTCCTGGGAAAAATTCTGCTAGTCGGATTAAGAACCTATCTCATAACTGTCGGTAGCTAAGGCTTTATAGAATTTGGTAGCTAGGGGTTTAATCCGAGTTAAGGCTGAATTTTCTGTGACATGATCGATTGTTTTCATACCGACTAAGGCAGTTAGTAATTTGGGACAAGAACGGGTAAACTGAAGGGCTTGCAGGGTTGGCGTTAATGGGGTTTGATGAAGTATCCCTTCCAGGGCTTCTGGGATATGTCCAACGGCTTTAGTTTGGCCAATGGAGGCACTAGAAATCACTGATAGACCCAAACGATGGGCTGCTGCTAGGACGGGGAGCCATGCCCGCTTGATTTGTTGCGTCGGTTTAACCAGTGCCTCTACCATGGTGGCATTGAAGGGTAACTGAAGGAATTTGAAATGATCTGTTCCATTGGAGGTTACTTGAGATGCAATTGCCTTAATCTTGGCTAAATCAAGATAATTGAATGCCGTTGGTGGGACTCGGAAGCCATCCCAAGTGGCTAAGCCATAGCTACTAATTTTTCCTTGACTAGCCGCTTTTTCTAATACTTCAAATGCCAGCCTTAAACGGGGATAAAAAATTTCTGGCGAAACTTCAGATAATTGCATTTCAGGGTTATGAAGATAATAAATATCAATTGTTTCTACTCCCAAATTATCCAAACTGCGCTCCAGTTGATCCCAAATATATTCCGGGTGTAAACAGTGACATTCTGCAACTAAATCCTCGGGTTCAATCGAAAATCTACTGTTTTCAATATATCGAGAATAAAACCAACTGATTCGATCTAAATCGGGAATAAAACCTCCTTTTGTACAAATAATTAACTCGTCTCTGGAGATAACTTCATCCCGGATTAAAGCGCGTAAAGCATCACTTATACTCCATTCAGCGTGCATATAACGATAATTAATTGCGGTATCAATCAGATTAATTCCATTTTTAACCGACTCGATAATTGCATCGGTGACCAGATCATCCGTTCGGGAGTCTGCGGCTCCTAAATAAGTGCCAATACCTATCGAACTTACAACCCAATCATTAGCTTCTCGAAAATGAGCAGCGATACAGTCTTGCTGATGGCGTTCTCGATATCCTTGGGTTCCCGTCAAAGTCGCTTTACCTAAAATTTTCATAGTGTATTATGGTGTATTTAAGTTTAAAAAAATCTGAAACTTGGTTTATACTCTCTATTTTAAACAATTCTTTCGTATCTTCTCGTTTTATTGCTATTTTGTTACTAATGAATCCAAAATCCTAGTATCGGTAATTTCTATGCCATCCTTGAGATATGCCTATTTTCCGGGCTGTGTTGCCCAAGGTGCTTGCCGGGAACTGTATCAGTCTACGCAAGTTCTCACCGAAGCGTTAGGCATTGAACTCGTTGAACTGAAAAAGGCGTCTTGCTGCGGTTCGGGAACCTTCAAAGAAGATTCCCGACTGTTGGAAGATGCGGTCAATGCCCGTAATATTGCTTTAGCAGAAGAATTAAATTTACCCTTACTGACCCATTGCAGCACCTGTCAAGGGGTGATTGGTCACGTCGATGAACGGTTAAAAGAATTTCAGGACAATGACCCAGCTTATATTGAAAAAGTGAATGGGCTACTCAGCAAAGAAGGCTGTTCACCCTATCAAGGGACAACGGAAGTTAAACACCTGCTGTGGGCCTTAGTCGCCGATTATGGTTTGGCTGAAATTGAACGCCAAGTCAGTCGCAAACTATCGGGTTTGAAGTGTGCTGCCTTTTATGGCTGTTATCTCCTCCGCGCCCAAACCCATCTCCCCTATGATGACCCCCATCAACCGGAATCCATGGAAAACCTGTTTCGGGCTGTGGGGGCAACTCCGGTATATTATCGGGGGAGAACCCAATGTTGCGGTTGGCCTCTATCGAGTTACGCGACGGAATCCGCCTTTCAAATGGCTGGAAAACATATTCAAGAGGCGATTGATAACGGTGCAGATTGTCTGGTAACGCCCTGTCCCCTGTGCCATCTGAATTTAGATTCTCGTCAGCCGGAAGTCGAAAAAGTAATCGGTCGTCCCTTGGGTTTACCTGTCCTCCATCTTCCCCAATTAGTGGCCCTCGCCCTGGGTATTGACCCCCAACAACTGGGTTTAGACCGCCATGTTGTTTCCACAAAGTCTGTGTTGGACAAAATTAGAGCGTGAATTGTGAACTGTTAGGGCGGGAAATATTACATTGTTTAAAGTTTTATCGCCTTATGTGTATTGGAAGTGAAACACTGGGGTATTGTGATGCAATATATGGGATGATCCCGCTCCTATTAAGCTGGACTTCTAACCTGTATTTAGGGCAGAACTTGTAACATTTTGATATCTACTGGAGAAATCATTCAATGTCTCATACAGTCAAAATTTACGATACCTGTATCGGCTGTACCCAATGTGTTCGGGCTTGCCCCACTGACGTCCTGGAAATGGTTCCCTGGGATGGTTGCAAGGCTGCTCAGGTAGCTTCCTCTCCCCGCACCGCAGATTGTGTCGGTTGCAAACGTTGTGAAACTGCCTGTCCTACAGACTTCCTGAGTATTCGGGTTTATCTCGGTGCTGAAACCACTCGTAGTATGGGTCTAGCCTACTAAACTCTGCCTCAAAGCGGGTGTTTATCTCAATCCATAATGTATTGCTTTCACCCGAAAGGATACAGTGGGTTCAATCTTCACGAAGGGGGGAAATTCCACCCCTCTTTTTTATTGGGATATTGGCCGTTGACAGGGTTGGCACGGACATCTTTTTACCTTAATTAACGCTAAAGTTATATAGCAAGAGGCAATAGGGAATAGGCAATCTCGCTATAGGTAAATACTTACTGTGAGCAGCTTTTAGCTT
>NZ_LT797687.1 GCF_900009135.1 Planktothrix sp. PCC 11201
AGGGGGAGCAGGGGGAGCAGGGGAAGCAGGGGGAGTAAACTCTTTCTATTACCCATTCGTAATTCGTAATTCGTAATTCGTAATTACTTTTTGCCTTTGCGTCCGGCGGTGGTATCAATGGCTTCTAGTTCAGAACGTCTGAACGTAACCAGTTTATCCCAGTTGCCTCCTTCAAACAGAACAGCGACTTTCCCGTCACTGACTCGTTGAACTAGACCTTGGAAACCGTAGTAAGTATCAATAGGGTTCGTGACTCGCACGGCGGAACCTGGCAAAATCATAATATTTTCAAGTTTGGGTGAACTCAATCTCAGTTTACCGCCCCAGTCCCAGATTGTTAAGGGGGGGGGTGAAATTATCGTCTTTTCCCAAAAGTCAAAAATGCCAATAGGAGAACGTTTTAGCCATTTTTGAAAAAAAACTTTCCCAAAACCCTTGCACAAATCAAAATAAAATGCTTAGATATAGAAATGTGAAAATTCAAAAGCGAATCAACACATAACCCAATACGGGGGCGTGGCGGAATGGTAGACGCTACGGACTTAAAGATAAATTGAGCCTTGAGGCGAGAAATCTCTCAAGTGTAAGCTGTCAAATTCAGGGAAACCTAAATCTGTGAATTCAGACAAGGCAATCCTGAGCCAAGCCTAGGGGTATTAGAAACGAGGGAGTTTCCCCAATCTAACATCAATACCTAGGAAGGTGCAGAGACTCGACGGGAGCTACCCTAACGTAAAGCCGAGGGTAAAGAGAGAGTCCAATTCTCAACGCCAATTGGTAGTAGCGAAAGCTACGGGAGAATGAAAATCCGTTGACCCTTATCCGGTCGTGTGGGTTCAAGTCCCACCGCCCCCATACCTAATAGTTTAAATATAGCTAGAAATCAGCAAGTTAAGTTGATAATCTAGCCTTAAACTACTCAATACTTACTCAATACCCTAATAGTCTAACGGGTTAATTGAGCGATTAGCACTACACAGTTATATAGATTGTTGTTATAGGTTTAAGAGCGATCACTAAAGTAAAACTTATGGCCCGTCAATAGACGATATTACTTAAAGGACTTAGCTTATTCTCTCCCGATCCATAAGACTTAAATATTTACTTCCCTAAGTACATACAATGGGAAGATAAGTTAGAAGTTTACGGAACGGTAAAAATTATCATGGGTAAGATTGAGAACTTGGAGAAGGGTAGAGTTAAACGGTATGTAGGGGATGATGAGAAGGTAAAGACTACCCTGTCATTATCACGCTCTACAAGGGACTACTTGAGTCAGTATGGCAATGGTATGAGTGAAACGATAGAGTACCTAGTATGGGTACACAGCAAGGGTAAAGCGGGTTTAGTGACACAGAAATTTGAGATGTTAAAGATTAGATAATATAAAATTCTACATTGTAGATTCTACATTGTAGAATTATAAACATGAACTTAGTACACTACTTTACTGAATCAGTGTTACAGTGATATTACTAAACAGTAGTAAACACTTAAAAAAGTTATGCCTAACTACAATCCAAATACGGAAGGATTAAGTCAACCAAAATGGGTTAATAAACCAGTGAAAGTCTACCGACTACCAGAAGCGATTGCACCTAAAGTTTTAGAATATGCCCACAAATTGGACAATGGGAGTTATGACCGTCAAGCTGAATTGGATACCGCCATTGACACCCTAACCCAAGCCCTAACCCTACCTGCTAACACAGGGGGTGCTATCAAAAAGGAAATCAGAAAAGCTCTGGATAAACTGGTAGAACTCAATAGTCTATAAATTTTTCATGCGATAAATAAATAAAAGCTGGTATAGCTGGTAAAGACTCCCTCTATGTAAGGGTTCAAGCTGGTACACTACCCCCTAACAAGCTGGTAACTAACCTGGGTAAAGCTGGTAAAAAAAATAAATTTAACTAAAATAGCTGTGTAGGCCGTGTAAGAAAATTGAAAGTATTGATATATAAGGGTTATAACCTTACACAACCCCCTTACACAACCCAACACAATCCCCCTAACCAGTTTTATCCTAAATAGCTTGTAACCATTATCCCGTAAGCATTACAGCATTTACACAGCCTACACAGTGAAAATAATCAAAAAAGAACCCCTTGATAGTTAGTCAGGGGTTTTAATGTTTGGGGTGATGGTGGGTTAGTTA
>NZ_LT797688.1:0-43678 GCF_900009135.1 Planktothrix sp. PCC 11201
AATAGGTAAATACTTACTATAAGTAGCTTTTAGCTTTCAAGAATGTCCTAATAGATGTGGCAACTGCTATATCACCCCCAGCATGAGTAATTCCCCCTTTTTAGGAATGGTTGAGAATTGTTAATTTTAATCCGGGACTATCCAATGATGCTAATTTACGCGATAATCAATAACGTCTGAAATTCTTCCATCAATTAAGAGGTTGAACTTCAAACATCAAAATTCAGTTATTGCCATTATCGTTTATTTTTGTCAGACCCTAAAGTTATAGCATCTATTACTGAATATGAAATTACAAGACATTTTAGGAACCGAACAACGTTACGATGTGAATGCGATCGCATCGGATCAAGAATTAACTCGCCAAATTCAGGTGATTTTAATTAATTTGACCTTGCTTGATCCCCCATCAGATGGCAGTTTTGGGCAGAAATCCACCGCCGCTCTGCATCGGTTTCAAACCTTAATGGAATGTGAGGAACCCGGATTTTTAGGGGTGAAAACCGCCAAAAAATTAATTGAAACCAAACGGGAACAACTTCCTACCGATGTTCCGGTTCTTAAAATTACCCAAGAAACAATTTTAAAACTCAGACCCGTGACATCTTCCCAATTAAGTGAAGCTGAGAAAAAAGGCGTAAAAGCCGGTCAAGAATTCAAACTTATCGCCTATGAACCCCTGCGCGGTCATATTAGAGTCGCTTTTCGGGGAAATGAATTTGGAGAACAATCAATTTGGTATGTGTTTGACCAACACGCTGAAATTTATCAAGGGAAAAATTTAGTTTATCCTAAACCCCGTCCTAAAAGTATCAAACTCGCTAATTTTCCCTATAAATCTCAACTGGATAACTTTTATAATCCCACCGGGTCTTGTAATGTCACTTCCATCGCCATGTGTTTGCAATATTTAGGCATTCCTCGGCGTACCAGTGGCGGTCAATTTGAAGATGAACTCTATGAATATGCCTTAAAAAAAGGTTATAGTCGCTGGAGTCCCTATGATTTAGCCAAAATTGTTAAAGATTATGGAGCCAAAGATTTCTTTTCCGACCGAGCAACCCTAGAGGAATTACAAGACTGGTTAGCTGAGGGTAAACCAGCGGTACTTCATGGTTATTTTACCGCCTTTGGTCATGTTATGCCCGTGGTGGGTTATGACGAAAAAAACTTACTGGTACATGACCCCTATGGAGAATGGTTTCCCTCGGGATATCGCACGGATTTGAATGGTGCTTATTTGCCCTATTCCTACAATTTAATCCGTCGAGTTTGTATGCCCGATGGGGATTTTTGGGTACATTTTATTACCACGTGAACTACCCACACTTCTCTGTTCACAAGTCCAACTTCTAACATCAAGCGGTAGGGGCGAATGGCCATTCGCCCCTACTTGATTTAGGCAGATATTACTTTTCCATTTGTTGATGGGTAGTTAAAATGAAACTTGATTACGGATGTGTTCTAAATAAAATTTAGCCACTCGGTCAATGGGATTTAGGGCTAAACAAGATTCAAAGGCTTTAATTGATTCCTGATAATTTTCAATATTATAAAGAGAAACTGCTTCTTCAAATAGAGTTTTAGTCGCCAATTTTCCTGCCTTAATTTTAGGTAAATCGGCATCAAAAACTTCAAAAACAGACACCATTTCCGATTTCCCTTTCACATTAACCCGACCCATTAACCGAATGCCATAAAGACTAGGATCTTGTAACGCCTTTAACGTATATTCAGAAATTAATAAAGGCACACCAAAATATTTGGTTAGTCCTTCAATTCGAGAGGCTAAATTCACCGCATCGCTAATGACCGTACTATCCATGCGATTTTCTCCGCCCACGGTTCCCAACATTAAAGATCCCGTATTAATTCCAATTCCAATAGATACGGTTGGTCGGTCGGGTCGCCCCCGGTAACTATTATATTCCACCAGTTCTTGTAACATGGTAATTCCAGCTTTAATGGCATCATCCGCACCCCCATTAAATAACGCCATAATCGCATCACCAATATATTTATCAATAAACCCTTGATGTTGGGTAATTGCAGGTTCCATACGCGAAAGATAGGAGTTAATAAATTGGAAATTATCTTCCGGGGTCATCTTTTCTGAAAGGGCTGTAAAGTCTCGAATATCGGAAAATAAAATAGACATTTTATGTTGTACTCCTTCCCCTAATTTCACCTCGGCAATGCTGTTATAACCGAGGAGAGAGAGGAATTGTTGAGGCACAAAACGAGTGGCAGCTTCTGTTAATTCTAATTGAGTTTGCATGGCAACTTCTAAATTACTATTGACTTCAAAGAGTTCCTCAATAAACTGTTGTCGCTCAACTTCAGCTTTTTTCCGTTCCGTAATATCGGCAATAAATCCTTGGTAATAGAGTAAATTGCCATCGGGATTAAAGACAGGTTTAGCACTGGCAGAAATCCAAATTTTATGTCTATCCGCTCGATAAATTTGAAATTCAAAGTTAGAAACCGTTTCCTGTTCCTCCATTAAATTAATAAATTCTTGATGCCGTTCCGGTTGTACATATAAAGAATACCTAGAAGTATGTAGAATATCCATCAAGGCTTGGGGGGAATCATAACCATAAATCCGAGCCATGGCCGGATTAACATTAATATAAGAATGTTCAGGACTATATTGAAAAATTCCTTCTAAGGCATTTTCATAAATACTGCGATAGTTCTCCTCCGCAATTCTTAGGGCTTCTTCCGCTTGCCGACGTTCGGTAATATCAATTCCCACGGCAACGGAAGCCGAACCTTGCTGATATTTCTGCACCACAATTAAATAGTAACGCCGTTGATTATTTTGCATAATTGGCAGAATTTGGGAGGCTGAATGTTCAGGACTTGCCAGAAACTGATGCAGAAATTTAACATAGTCGGAACCCTGTTCAAAAAATCCGATTTTTTGACCTAAAATTTCTTCAGTTTCCAAACTTAAATTATCCGCTAGATGACGATTGACTCCTAAATAAATCCCCTCAGCATTCATCCAAGAAATGGAACCGGGTACGGCATTTAATACCGCTTCTAGCTGTTCCTTGGCGGCGGATAAAGCCTGTTTTGCCTGTTCTAAATCGGCATTTTTTGCTTCTAATTTAGCAAAGGATTCTTGCAGTTGCTCGGTCATGGTATTAAAAGAACTGGCTAAAATTTCAAGCTCTGTAATCCCTTTGGTTTCAATATGTTGATCTAGTTGACCTTGAGCAATTGCTTCCGATGCGCTGCTTAATTTCAAAATCGGTTGAGAAATCCAGCGGGAGGTAGCAATACCCGCTAAAATTGCGATCGCTAATGCCACTAAACATAAAATAATAGTCAAGCGATTATTGGCATTAATTTCATCCATAAAATCGCTTTCTGGAATCACAACTACAATTAACCAGTCCAGTCCCCGACCATCTTTAAAGGGTAAAACTTGAATAAATTTCCGTTGATTATTGAGTAGAAACTCCGTTTGTACAGGTTTATCTAAGCTGGCAAAACTGCCATATTGAGAGATAATTTGTTGAGTCGCGCCTCTAATTAAGGGATTTTGGCTATCGTTTGCCGGGAGGAGTTTGGCTTGCTTGCCTTCTCCGACGGTGAGGATTTCATCGGTGGAACTCGAAAGTAACTGGCCAGTGTGATCGCTGACAAAGGCAATACCGGATTTTCCGATCGCTAACCTTGAAAGAAATTTGCGGAAATCATCGGGTAGTAAAACATCCGTGGCGCAAACCCCCAGCAGTTCGTCCGTCTCGGGATTATAAATCGGTTGACTGGCCGTAACCGTGGGTAAACCAGTGGAAAAGGCCAAATAGATATCACTCCAGACCGGACGCCCGGTTTTTTGGGCTTTTTGATACCAAGGGCGTTGTCGCGGGTCATAAACAGTCCCGCTATCCTTGTGTAATGTGGTGGGCCGTCCTTGACCATCAATATTGTAGAGATATAAATGTTGTCCCGTTTCAATGTTCGCCGTCCACAACCCCAAGGTATTATTTTCTAAAATCCTCACCGCCCCTAAAAATTCTCCTTGGGAGTTACCACAATAGATAGCGTACAGAAGGGGAGATATTTTCAATTGATCTAACAGGGGAAGCGCGCTGTCAACCGTTGTAACATCGAGTTCCCCGCGTGAAAATGCACGACTATTGAGTTGGTTAAGTCTGTAGGGGTTTTCAAAATAGCTTTTGAGTTCCTGTTCAATGCGGGCACTCAGTTCGCTACGCAGTTGAGAAGCCAGGGTATTGACGGCTTTTTGAGCATTTCTAAAGGAAAGATACCCGACCAATCCAACGGCGGCAACAATTTGAACAACAAATGTAACAACTAGGGTAGTTCGCAGGCGCACTTTAGGTCTAATGGGGGGAACGGGATCGGGCGCAGGGGGAGTGGATCTCATGGGTGATTGTTAGAATAATTGATCAGGGATCATAGCTTTATTCTTAATCCTGGGCTTTCCAAGAGATATTTTAGGCATAGTACCCTTAAGTTTGATTGACTATCTTTAATCATAACTGTCTGCAAGAGTTACAAATCATCATAATCCTGATCAAAAGTCAAACCCGCCTTGAAACAAATTCAAGGCGGGCAGACGGTTTAATAGAATTTTTCCATTAATCCTATAATTTTTTTTCTTAATTGGGATTGGTTGGGGGCTGTTCCGAATTATTATTAGTCACTGGTTTAACCTTTTCATCTTCGGTTTTAGATTGGGCTTCTTTCCCTGGTTGGGCTGGGGCGATCGCGACATTCACCACCACCTGCCCGACTCCTTTAATTTCTTTTGCTAAGGGATCAATGCGGTCATATTGGGGTTGGTTTGGCACTGTTCCGGCCACCGTTACCACTCCATCTTTAGCTGTAACTGTAAGTTGACTCGCAGGTAAATTCGCCTCTAGTTTAGAGCGCACCTCATTCTCTAAATCACTATCGGCTCGAATTGCATCACCACCGGTCAAATTATTCCGTTGTTCCCGCGCCCGAATATCTTCATTAAGCTGACGTTGCCGCAGGTCACTTTTGGCATCTTTCTGAACGGCTTGGGCGGTTTCTACCGTGGGGGTTTCTGCGGTTTGGTTCGACCCACTTGGTGCACCCGTACTGGTTTTAGCGACATTTCCGCAGGCTATAGTGCTCAGTAGTAAAGCACTACCGATGAGTAAAGCGGTTAATTTTTTCATGATGGAAACTCCTAAACAAAAATATAAAGTAGGGAACACCGGAACCATAAGAGTTCACCCAGTTCTGCTGTTCCCAATTCGGCCATTAATCGCTTTTAAACAGGGAAATTAGTGCGATCGCGACCAAGGGACGTTAATGGTTTTGTTGGGCGAGTTTCTATTAGCGGAACTTCGGTTTGATCATAGACGTGCCATTGTTCAATTTTATGATTGCGGAAAATCGGCGCCGCCCGTTGAACTTCATCTTTTGTACCACTGACCAGCACAACGAAATCACCCCGATCTAGGCGATCGTTATAGATTTTGGTATGTTCAGTGGAGATACCGTCTCCCATGCCATCAAAGCGATCGCTCATTTCAATATCTGCAAACCCTTGGGATTTCGGTTGATGAGAGACTAAACGAATCTGACGTAAGGGGAAACCTGTACTTCTTAAATCGGTAATCGCCCGTTCGGTATCCTGTGGATTGGAGAATACACCCATCGCCAGTTTATTGCCGTTGGTATGCAGGGAATGATCTGGAGCAGAGAAAGTAATATCTCGGTTGAGGTGTTCCGGGGACATCGAAGCCAGACCGGGGGCATCATAAACCCTGTATTCCCGAATATTATGGGTTTGTAAAATTTGGTGGGCGCGGGCAAGATCCGCCTCGTTGCCATCAACAATAATTAAATATTCACCGCGACCGATGCAGTCGTTATAGATTTTGGCATCTGCTTCGGGAATTCCCAGGCCAATCAATCCCCCTAATAACCCTCCGGTGGCAACCCCAATGGCTGTCCCGGCTAAGGTTGTTGCGATCGCTGTAGTAGCGGCTCCTGCTAACATAATCGGGCCAACTCCCGGGATGGCAATACTGCCTAAACCGACTAATAACCCCGTCAATCCACCCAAAACCCCCCCGGTGGTCACTCCCAAGACTGCCCCTTCTTCGGCTTTATTATCAACTCGGTTGGCAACGTGATCCTTGGAAACGGAATCACTGACATCGGCCCCAGCAATTTCCTCGTCATGAATCGCGTCTTTTGTCATCACGGAAACCTGATTCATCGGAAAACCAGAGTCTCTTAAGGCATAAAGAGCTTCTTCCGCCGTACTCCGGTTAGGAAACACACCTACGGCACGCTGATTTTTAGTCGCTACAGAATTAGATTGACTAATGACCATAATATTCTTCCTTGAAAATATCTTAATTTGTTTTTTTGGCTTCAACAAGATCGACTCAAATTATTAAGTCTTATTGCGAAAGTAAGATGATAAATTTCGTCATCCTGATCAACACTATGATTTTTTAAGTTATCTCATCTCCTCAAGACGATCTGAGGTTTACAGATATTTACTCACGAGTTTTAACTTCCATAATCACTACGTTAACGAGGTCAAAAATATTTTTCCTCTGTCTTTAGAGACAAGTTTTTTTCAGTCATCAGTGATCACTGATGACTGATTATTAAGTTATATCTAAAGAACGATGATTTTCCTGATCATTTGTTTTAGAATGGGAAAGTGTGTATTAACTCTATTCAAACAAAACACCGAAAATCTTAGGTAATTCAAGAAAATGCAACACAATAAACTCCCTAACGATTCCCTGTGGTTTAAAGATGCCATTATTTATGAAGTTCCAGTTCGCGCCTTTGCTGATAGTAATGGGGATGGAATTGGAGACTTTATTGGATTAACCGAAAAATTAGATTATTTACAGGATTTAGGAGTAACAGCCCTCTGGATTCTGCCGTTTTTTCCTTCCCCCTTGCGAGATGATGGTTATGATATTGCCGACTATATTAATGTTAATGGAATTTATGGGAATTTAGAAGATTTTAAAACCTTTTTAAATGCTGCCCACGAGCGCGGAATTCGCGTGATTGTCGAATTAGTGATTAATCATACCTCCGATCAACATCCCTGGTTTCAACGGGCAAGATTAGCCCCCAAAGGCAGTAAAGAACGGGATTTTTATGTCTGGAGTGATACCCCGGAAAAATATCCAGAAGTCAGAATTATTTTCCAAGATTTTGAAACCTCAAATTGGGCTTGGGATAGTGTGGCAAAATCCTATTATTGGCATCGGTTTTATGCCCATCAACCGGATTTGAATTATGAAAACCCAGAAGTGATCACCGCCATTTTAGAAGTCTTAGATTTCTGGATGGAAATGGGGGTGGATGGAATGCGACTCGATGCCATTCCCTATATTTTTGAACGGGAGGGTACCAACTGTGAAAACCTACCCGAAACCCATCAACTATTAAAACAATTACGCAGTTATTTAGATACTAACTATGCTAACCGAATTTTCCTAGCCGAAGCCAACCAATGGCCGGAGGATGCGGCGGCTTATTATGGTGAAGGGAATGAATGTCATCTGAATTTTCACTTCCCCTTAATGCCTCGATTATTTATGGCATTACGGATGGAAGATAGCTTTCCAATTATTGATATTTTGAATCAAACCCCGGCAATTCCTGATAACTGTCAATGGGCATTATTTTTAAGGAATCATGATGAATTAACCTTAGAAATGGTAACAGATGAAGATCGGGATTATATGTATAAAGTTTATGCCCAAGATCCCCAAGCTAGAATTAATTTAGGGATTCGGCGTCGCCTTGCACCCCTACTCGGAAATGATCGCCGTCAGATTGAATTAATGAATAGTTTATTACTCTCCTTACCTGGAACTCCCGTACTTTATTATGGGGATGAAATTGGCATGGGGGATAATATTTATATCGGCGATCGCAATGGTGTCAGAACCCCCATGCAATGGAGTCCCGATCGCAATGCTGGGTTTAGTCGGGCGAATCCACAAAAACTCTATTTACCCTTAATTTTTGATTCCGAATACGATTATAAAGCCGTTAACGTCGAATCCCAAAGTAGTAATCCTAATTCCTTTTTATCCTGGATGAAACGGATTATTGCTATGAGAAAACGGTTTCAAGCCTTTGGACGGGGAACCTTTGAAATCTTACATTCAGAAAACCGGAAAGTTCTGGTTTTTACCCGCACTTATCAGGGAGAACATCTGTTAATTGTGGCTAATTTATCCCGCTTTGTACAATCGGTGAATTTAGATTTATCCGCCTTTAAAGGCATGGTTCCCGTGGAGATTTTTGGCCGAACAGAATTTCCTAAAATTAGCGATTCTTCCTATTTTATCAGTTTATCTCCCCATGGGTTTTACTGGTTTATGCTCCAGTTTGATCCAAAAGTCGCTTTATTACCGCGACCTCAAGCCCAATTACCCACTTTTATTGTTCAAAATAATTGGCAAGAAATCCTCACCCAACCCAACCTAAAAACCCGCCTAGAATCTATTTTACCCGCCTATATCTATCGCTGTCGCTGGTTTCTTTCTAAATCTCGTATTCTTCAATCTGTCAAGATTATAGAAGCCATTCCTATTCCCTATAAAGACAGTCAAGCAATTATTGTTTTATTGCAAGTAGAATATACAGAAGGATTCCCAGAAATCTATCTTGTTCCTTTAGCCTATGCGGGGGATAAATTAGCAGAAACTCTGAAAATAGAAACCCCTCAATTCATCTTAGCAACGGTACAACAGAATACAGAAACCGGAATTTTATTAGAAGTCGGACAGAATCTTGACTTTTTAAGTTTACCCTTAAAAATGATTATCAATTCTGACCGTTATGCGGGTCGGTCGGGTAATTTAATTGCCACCACAACGGAAGCTTTAAAACAACAGGATTTAGAGCAAAAATTAGATCCTCATTTATTAAAAGAGGAGTATGATAATTCCTTTGTAATTTATGGCGATCGCTTCCTGTTTAAACTATTCCGTCGAGTAGAAGAAGGTATCCATCCCGAGTTAGAAGTCCGTAAATTTTTAGAACAAAAACAACAGTTAGGATATACAACGCCATTATTAGGGGGATTAGAATATCGTCGTCATCGAGGAGAATCCCTCACTTTAGGGGTTCTGCAAGGGTATATTCCCAATGCCATTAATGGTTGGAATTATACCTTAGATAGTCTGCGAGATTACTTTGATCGAGTCATCCTACAACCCAGTCAAGATTTAGAGATTTTATCTACATCCGGTTCATTCTTTGACCTCTATCAACAACCCATTCCTGAAGACGTTTTACTCCTGATTGGTTCCTATTTAACCAGTGCCGAACTGTTGGGAAAACGCACCGCCGAATTTCATATTGTTCTATCAAGTGATCCCCATAATTCTAATTTTGCCCCGGAACCCTTTTCTACCTTTTATCAACGCTCAATTTATCAATATTCTCGCAATTTAACCGGGCAAGTCCTGTTAAAATTCAGGAAACAACTACACACCTTACCCTCGGAACTTCAACCCCTTGCCCAACATATTTTGAACAATCAAAACTATATTTTAGGTCGGTTTCAAAGCCTATTAAATTTAAAAATTACCGCCCTAAGAACCCGATGTCATGGCAACTATTCCTTATATGATGTTTTGTATACGGGTAAAGAGTTTCTGATCATTGATTTTGAGGGAGAATCCTATCGGTCACTCAGTGAAAGACGGATGAAACGTTCCCCCCTGCGAGATGTCGCGGGAATGTTACAATCCTTTGATTTTGCTACCCGTTTTGCCCTGCGAGAAGAAGTGAATAATGGGATGATTCGCCCGGAGAATTTAGCCCAGATGGAACAGTGGAGCAAATTATGGTCAAACTGGGTCAGTGCAGCTTTCTTAAATAGTTATTTAGAAACCGCATCCCCAGATCGATTTTTGCCCCAAGGAAAACAAGAACTTAACGTTTTATTAGATTGTTATTTGTTAGAAAGAACCATTCAAGAATTAGGCTACCATTTAGATTATCGTCCCGAATTATTAGATATTTCTCTCAAGCGATTAGTCTCCAGTCTTCACTAGGTTATAGGAGGGAATGGGCAAAGCCAAAGAAACCGGGTTTCTAATCAGGGACTGTTGGTAAATAGATATTGATAGAAACCCGGTTTCTGACTTTTGGGGCGGTTCAGTTGTGGATAATGAGGTATAATAGAAGCCAAAGTCAGGCTGAAAATCAACTTTAACAAAAATAATAACTCACCCATGGTAACTACCTATCGTTTAAAAGCTAGTGAACTCGATCAGAGCTTTTTAGAAAGATTAAAAGCCACTTATGGAGATCAAGAAATAGAAATCAGCGTTTCTAACTTAACAACACAACTAGAAGCGATGGCAAACGATCTATCTATTCAAGCTGAGATTCAGCAAATAGAACAGGAATTTAAAATAACTGAAATGGATGGTTTAACTGATTTATGACTATTCAAAGAGGCGAGATTTATTTTGTTAATCTTAACCCTGTTCAGGGCAGAGAACAAGCAGGACAAAGACCTGTGTTAATTTTATCAATTGATTCTATTAACCAACTACCCTTAGTTATTACTGTAATTGTAGGAACAAAAGGTGAAAATATCACCCGTGACTTTCCCACTAATGTGCGTGTTTCTTCTTCTGAAAGTGGATTGCCCATGGAGACTGTTTTTTTATGTTTTCAAATCCGTTCTTTGGATAAAAATCGTTTTCCTGATTCTCCAGCAGGACGAATTTCTGAAACTAAAATGGCAGAACTTGAGACATCAATTCGTTATTGTTTAGGGTTATAGAAATTCACTTAACCATCTTGATACTGTCGTTCTATATTTTCTTACTAAAGATGCGTGCGATCTTTCCTGTATTTTCTACTTGCTTCGTCTTCAGCCAATATCATATCTGTATTCTTTCCATTACCCATTACCCACTATTGATTGTTTTGAGTGGGTTGATGTTGGGGAAAACGAGGAATTTTAACCTGACTCCAATCCACCATAAACGCTAAAATAATTGCTGTCGCCGTTACCATTCCTGCAATCATAGAAGCAGCAATTTTTAACCGACTATAGGGACGTGCTCCTTGCACTTCTCCCGTGCGAGCATTCACTAAAACTTGATATTTTTGATTTCGATAATCATAGGAACAGAGCCAAACTGGAAGCAAAATTGGTTTAAAAGCAATATCTTCATATTCAGTTGAAATATGATCAACTTTTTGTTCATCGCCACCAATATGACAGCACACATCTTGATGAATTTGACCCGCCATAATCTGTTTGGCCTGTTCAAATCCATCTTTTAAACCTATTTGGGGACGTTGGGCTTCAAATCCCGCTAAATAAGAAGAATTATAGGGTTTCAAAGATTGTTTTAACTCCCAAGGTTCTAAGCCGTTTAAATAGGCAGTATCCACCGATTTTGTAGCCGCCACTAAAACATCATCAAACCAGCGATTGACCCGCCCCGATGCCCGACACCATCGGGTATGTCTGACCTCCCGGGTGCGTTCTTCCTCCTGTTGTTTTCCCTCGGAATCTGTGACCGTAACCCTGTAGGTTTCCGTGACATAATAATAGTCTCCCCGTTCCCCCCGATAGTCACTGGTGGTGTTAGTATCGTAAGTCCAAAAGGGTAAATAAATCCCATGAATTTTTTCCTGTTGTGCCAAATCTTTCAACGCAGACGGAGCAAACCAGCGACTTTTAATCCACTTTTGAATTTCATTTCGCGCCTGTTTTCCTGTGATTTGAAAGGGAATAATTCCCTCGGGAATCACCGTAGGATTAGCTGCTTGCGGTTGGGTAATTAAAGCGGTATTACAAAACGGACAATTTTTAGCTACCGAGGAGGGTTCAAACAAAATATTCGCCCCACATCCGGTACATTTGACCTCTAAGGCCGTTTCCGATAAGCCCGCAACCGGGGTAGAGTCCCATTGCAAAGAATCGGTATAGGAGCGTTCTTGCACCCCTGTGCCCGTCTCTGGAATTTCCTCCATCGACCCACAATAACTACATTTGAGTTTTCCCCCCGTCGGGTTAAACTCCATCGGCGCACCACAACTCGGACAGGGAAAATTTTGGATTGATGCCGGGGTTTTCATAAACTGTTCTATAACGCTGGCGGGGGCGGAGGCGGCAAGATGGGGGCTAATTCTGGAATTTGAGCCGCGGCTGTCCAACCCGGGAGTCCCGAGTGCCAAACCAGGGTATCGGGTGTTAGTCCCTGCTGGCGCAGTTGGTCTGGGGTCAATGGCCCGACGGGTTGACCATTCTGGGCAATAAACCATTGAATGATGGGGGGAGGAGGGGCCGAAGCCGGGGAATTAAAGGTGTTATTTAACTTTTGTGCCATGGCCATTCCTACCCCAAATTCTAAACCCATGTTACCCGAACCTGGATTTTTCGCCGATTCCTCAATGGCATTGGCGGCTTGATATTGGGCATAGTCTTGAAGATTGCCTAAAATTCCCATCGAAGACCGTTTATCGATGGCTTCTTCAACGCTCGGAGGAACCGAAACATTTTCAATATATAACCCGGTGAGTTCGACCCCGATTTCTTGCATTTGGGGTTGAATTCCTTGACGCACTTGTTCGCCAAAATCTGCATAATGGGAAGCAAAATTTAACAGGGGAATTTGAGCTTTTCCTAACCAAGAGGCAAACTCTGTGATGATAATATTACGGAGATGATCTTGAACTTCATCGACTTGGAATAACCCATCTGTACTAACTAGGGTTTTTAATAAATTTCCCGGTTCATTAATCCGAATACTGTAGTTTCCATAGGCACGAATCCGCACGGCTCCAAAGTCTGCATCTCTCATGGGAATGGGGTTAGAGGTTCCCCATTTTAAGTTAGTAAAGGTTTTTGTATTGACAAAATAAACTTCCGCTTTATAGGGAGAATTAAATCCATAGGGCCAGGCTTTGAGGGTACTTAAAATGGGTAAATTTTTGGTATAAAGTTCGTAGGTTCCGGGTTGAAAAATATCAGCTATTTGCCCCTCATTCACAAAAATTGCTTGTTGTCCCGGTCGGACAATCAGTTTCGCTCCCTGTTTGATTTCGTTATTATGACGCTGAAAACGGTAAATTATTGTATCATTCGTAGAGTCAAGCCATTCGATAACGTCAATGAATTGACCTAAAATATTATCAAATAATCCCATGGATTTACCTCAATTTTGTCAGTACAAACTGCTGATTATTCTATTATAGCAATCCTATTTGAGTTCCAAGAACTATTACCCATCAGTCATCAGTTGTAGGGGCGGGTTCATCAAGATTTAAGTGATTAACAAAGATCTAAAAAAACCCGCCCGTACCAGTTTATTAACCATTCCCTTAATTCTCTAAAGATAAACTTCCCAATAAAGCCACGGGAAATACTGTTAAAATATCTCCGATATTCAAGGAATGATTGCCTTTAATCCGTTGATTTGTAATTGTCTCTTTCCAATCATTTGTCCAATCTTCCGGTAATTTAATCGCCGTATCTTTCCAAATATTATTTCCTAAAGGAAACTGTTTGGGTTCAACTAAATTCGTTAAAAATCGGGGGACAATGGTAATTATAATCGTCTGACCATAGGTGCGACCAAAGGCTAAAATATGTTCTCCATAGTCTCCGGTTATTTCTAAGGGAATGTAAGTCCCCTGTTGATAAACTTCCAGATATTGTTGACGGATGGCTAACGCTTGAGTTGTTAAAAATAACTTAATCTTTCCATCTTCTGGTGTTTGTTTTAACTCCTCAATTAAAGATAAAATATTTTTCTGAGAACGGGTTTTAATTTCCTTGAGATATTCCATCCGTTTTTGATAATCAACGGGACGACGATTATCCGGGTCAACTAAACTAAAATCCCAAAGTTCTGTTCCTTGATAAAAGTCGGGTAAACCCGGGCTCGTGATTTTAATTAAGGTTTGGGAGAGAGAATTAAAGATTCCATAAAAGGCTATTTTTTGTTGAAAAGTTCTGAACTGTTGTAAAAAATTATTGTCCTGAGAAGGATTTAAAATTTTATCAATAAAAGCTAGATAACCTTCCTCATAAACTGAGTCAGGACGTAACCAAGCTGTATGAAATTTCGCTTCTCGGACGGCTTTAATCGCAAACTGTTTGACCCGTTCTACAAATTCGGGATATTCAATTTCATCAAAGGGGTAAGAACCGATTAAATTTTGATACAAGAAATACTCGTCATTTCCATCAGGAATAATCCGTCCATGGGTTTCGGTTTTCTGTTCTCGGTTTAACGCCATCCAAGTTCTAACTTGTGCTTCCCAATCATCCGGGATTTCAGAAATAACATTTAACCGGGCGCGTAAATCTTCACTGCGTTTTGTATCATGGGTGGAGGTGGTATTCAGGGTGTGGGGCCAACTTTTTGCCCGTTTTTTATTGAATTGATGCAGGGTATCGGCACTAATTCCAAACTCATTAGGTGCGCCACCCACTTCATTTAAAGAAACAAAACGGTTATAAACATAAAATAGGGTATCTTCTACTCCTTTGGCAGTTAATGGCCCAGAAAATTGTTGAAATTTCATCACAAAATGCAACCATAACCGTTTGTTTTCTTCGCTTAAATAGGGGTCATATTCTAGTAATAGAAACTTCTCAATTAAATTGAGTTCGTTAATCAGTTCAGGATGTTTTCCTTTAGCTTCTTGAATCGCAAATTGAACATAATGTCGATCAGCTTCGCTGATTTGTCCTTCATTAATATAGGTTCGATAGACGGGAAAGCGGACTAATACTTCTAAAATAGCGGTTTGTAATCCATGTAAGGTTAAGTCGCGTCCGTAACGATATTGACCTGCAATTTGCTTAAGTAATTGGGCTAAATTATCGGCATCTCCGGCTAAGTTACGATTAGCAATTAAGCGTTTTTTGTTAATTAAGAGTTGTTTAAAGGATACAGCTAAACCCGTTGCATCTCGATAAATTTGGCTAAACCGATCTTCATTTTTGCTCTGACAAAATAAACTATTAACATAAATTAAAAATTCATAACCGGATGTTCCCTCAATCGGCCAAGGACTTGGTAAGTCTTCTTCAATTTCTAAAATTTTCTCGACGGTTAGATAAATATTTCCGGCTTTTTCTCGAATAGATTGTAAGTATTGCAGGGGGTTATAGAGTCCATCAATATGATCAATTCTAAGTCCGGTAAATTTTCCCGACCTGACTAATTTAAAAATTAGATCATGGGTTTTATTAAATACTTTTTCATCTTCTACCTTGACACTAATTAACTCATTGACGGTAAAGAAGCGTCGATAGTTTAATTCTTCCGCACCCACTTTCCAATAGGATAATCTAAAAATTTGTTCAGATAATAGTTTATCTAAAAAGTTAAAACTTTCAGTATCTCCGGTTTCCCCATTCAAATATTGAATATTTTCATCAATAATTTTTTTGATATCGGCGTTTTCTTGATACAATCCCCAGAGTAATCCTTTAGCAAATAAGGCTTGCGATCGCCGATCTTGACTGGAGGTTTCATTGGGAATATTTTTGAGAACATAAAGCACCCCTAAAAGTTTAATGACATTCGGGTGTCTTCGTCCTAATCTTTCTTCTAATTCTTTGAGGCGATGACTGACTAAATAAGTATAGGATTCAATTTTTAAGGGGAATTTTAGGTTATAATAATTTACACATAATTCTTCTTCATCATAGGAAATTGTTAATTCTCTATTCTCTAAACAATTACCATAAAAATCCCCTAATAAGGGAGCTAAAACACGACTTTTTAAATCGGAATCAGGATGTTTCCAATCAATATCAAAAAAATCTAAATAATCGGAATCAGAACCATATTGAAAGATATCGGTTAAATATTTATTCTGACTATCATAGGCCATGTGGTTAGGAACAATATCCTGTAACCATCCCATCCCCTGATTTTTAATTTTTTCCATTAATTGATCAAAGTCTTCGGGGGTTCCTAGTTCGGGGTTCAGTTGATTTTGATCAACAATATCATAGCCATGGGTACTTCCAATTCTGGCTTTAAAAATGGGAGACGCATACAGGTCAGAAATTCCCAATTCATGCAAATAATTAATAATTGCTTGAGCCTGATTAAATGGGAAATCGCTATTAAACTGAATGCGATAGGTAGCTACAGGAATTCTCATAGTGATTTTGAGATAAAATTATAGAGAACACTTTGATTTTAGCCTCGATTTTTCATTTTGGTTATCTATCTAAAGATTGAAAATGTTGTTTTAGCTTATAAATTTCAAATATGATTAGATTTTTTCACCCTTGCCATATTAGGGATAATCTTGGCTTTCTTAATTTTTTGCGCTAGTCAAGCAATATCTACATAGGTATAACTTGCAACTTGCATTAATTAATAAATTAAGTTACTAATGAAGTTATAGCCAGACAAGTGGAGTCAAATGTCATTAAAATCACAAAGTTGGTCTTCTTTGACGGGAATTCAGCATGAACTAGAAGTATTGCTAATTTGTGCGAACACCCAGATAAACGCAGAAAGCAGGCAAAGGTTGAAAACTTTACTGCAAGAAACTATAGATTGGGTAGAGTTGGTACAGATGGCGAATCAGCATAAGGTGATGCCACTTTTGTACTCAAACCTGAACGCAATTTGTCCAGAACTTGTTCCCAAGCCAATTTTGACAAAGTTACGAATAGAGTTTCAGTTTAATACTCGCAAAAGCCTTTTATTGAGTGGTGAACTGGTCAGATTGTTGAATTTGTTTGAAACCCAAGGAATCCCACTTCTTCCGTTTAAAGGGCCTGTATTAGCGGCGACGGCTTATGGTAATTTGCTACTGCGACAGTTCAGCGATTTAGATATTCTAATTCATACTCCAGATATTGAACGGTCAAAAGCCCTGTTTTTATCTGAGGGATATCAAATGAAAATTGAGCGCGTCGAACTAACACCGGAACAGGAAAAAGTGTTTTTGCAATCGGATCAAATCTATCAATTTGTCCGCGAAGCTGCTTACCCATTTCTTCACCCCCAGAAAGAAATATTGGTAGAACTTCACTGGGGAATTATGCCCAAGTATTTTTCTTTTCCCATTGATGATCAGGGGTTATGGGAGAACTTAGATTCTGTTGTGATTGCGGGGAAAACGATACCCAATCTATCGCCAGAAAATGCAGTATTAGCAATTACAGGACACGGAACAAAAGAGTGTTGGACACAGCTTGCTCGGATCTGCGATTTAGCTGAATATATTCGCTCTCATCCCCAATTAGATTGGGCAAAATTAATCGAGAAAGCGACGGAAAAAGGCGGTCAACGAATGTTGTTTTTAGGTTTAACCCTTGCTGATCATCTGTTAGGAACAATTATACCCCAGGATATCCTACAAAAAATACAAGCCGATCCAGAAGTAGAATCCCTAACTGATCAAGTATACAAACAGCTTTGTTATTCTGTTGATAGTTCGTTTAAAGATGGTTCAACCACCCGCTTTCATCTCAAGGTGAGAGAACGATTTCAAGATCGGGTACGATACTTTTTGAAGGTTGCAATTACACCAACAACGACCGATTGGTTGGTACTCCCCTTAGCAAAATTTCCCGCTTTTATTTACTATCTACTGCGACCCCTGCGATTAATAATAGAGCAGGTTGTCAAAAGGGTTAAGAAATAACTGAACATTGTTTCAATTTCCTAAAAGTTTTTTGGGGTGTCATCTACTCCCTTCTTACAATAGAGATTTTGATCCTTTAACTCTTTAAAGGATAGTAACACTATGGCTTTTTAATTGAGTCAGAATAAACAAGATTTTTTTGCGAATCGAATCTCAAATTCCCGGAAAATAAACTTGACATATATCTAAGGATAGATTAAAATCAATGGAAATCAAATATAAATAAGTTAATCCACCCAAAAACTAGATCAGAAATGATGAACCCAGACGAAAAATTTAATGCTAATACTCCCAAAGTTGTTCATGAAAGTATTGATGGTGAAGTCGTCGTTGTCAACTTGGAACAAGGAGATTATTTTAGTTTAGTTAAAGTCGGTGCAGATATTTGGGACGGTTTGATTAGAGGTCTTTCCAGAGGCGATATTATATCAGAAATCATTCAGCTCTATGAGGGTGAGCACACCGTTATTGAAAATGCGGTTAACAATTTTATCGAACAATTACGGCAAGAAGAACTGATTGTTGTCAATACAGGAGATGCGGTAGAAAGCCAAAACAAACCCAACGATAAAACCCAAACAATTACCAACGAAGAAAAATTAAAATTTGAACCTCCCAGCTTACAGAAATACACGGATATGGAAGAACTACTGGCTTTAGATCCTATCCATGAAGTTGACGAGCAAATTGGTTGGCCAACTGCTAAAGTTGAAGTTTAATTCCTTCAAACAAGGGAGGGGTTTTTCCTCCCAATTTTTTTATCATTATCGCTGAATCCCAAAAATCAGATGATTACAAATACAGTTGAAAATCCTGATCATTCTGCTCAAAATGCTCAGAAAGACTCTTTAGATTTTTTCGATACTGTTTATGAATTATATGAAAAAGCTGAGGTTTCTGCTGGGGGTTGTATTGACCGTTTTTACTGCATAGCAGGGTTAAAAATTCGGTTGCGGTTTGCAGGGGAAGCGTTAATTCCATACATGACTCCTGCCTTAGCACACTTAGAAACAGAACCTTTTTGCGATCAAGCACTTACAGTTTGTTTGTGGGATAGCACCTCGACAAATACCGTAATGCCGCCTCCACCTTGGCAGAAAAAGGATTATCTTTCCAAGCGCGGAGAAATTCACGGTTACAATAGCGATCGCATTCATACCAGTTTCCAATGGGGTGCTTATGCCCTTAGTCTGTTAGATCGCGATCGCAATCTAGGAATTTATTGGGTTGGAACAACCGAACACATTCCCTATTGGGAAAAAGGTTCGCCGCTACGGACAATTTTAAACGTTTGGATGAGTAAGTGGGGCATTCAGCTAGTTCATGCTGGTGCAGTGGGACTTCCATCGGGTGGCGTTTTGCTAGTCGGAAAGGGGGGATCTGGTAAATCTACGACCGCTTTAACTTGCCTGAATTCAGGGCTTTTTTATGCCAGCGACGATTACAGTCTCATCGCCAGCGAACCAACCCCGACGGTTTTTAGCATCTACAACACGGGCAAGAAAAATGCCGATGATGTGGATAGATTACCATTTCTGGCGCAGGCTATTAGTAATAGCGATCGCCTTTCAGATGAAAAAGCACTTTATTTCATTAACGAACATTTTCCCGAAAAAATCTTGACCAATTTCCCCATCCGTGCAGTTTTAGTGCCACGCATTACGGGAAAAACAGATACCTCCTTAACAGCTACCTCTGCTGCTGCTGCTTTAGCTTCACTCGTCCCCAGTACCATGATTCAATTACCAGGTTCTGGTAAAGAAGCTTGCCAAATTATGATGCAAGTTTTGCAACAAGTTCCTGCTTATTATCTCGAACTCGGTACTGATTTAGAACAAATTCCTCAAGTCATTTTTAACCTTATTACAACCCAATAAGCAATGGAAAATCAGCCATTATTTGTTAGCGTTATCATTCCGGTTTATAACGGAGAAAAATATTTAGCAGAAGCCATTCAAAATGCCCAAAATCAGGATTATCACCCATTAGAAATCATTGTAATTGATGATGGTTCGACAGATAAAACTGCGGAAATAGCAGCCCAATTCAAAGACTGTATCCGCTATATTTATCAGCAAAATAGTGGGCCAGCATCGGCTCGCAATCACGGTATAAAAGTAGCCAATGGTGAAGTAATTGCCTTCTTAGATGTTGACGATCTCTGGTCGGATGACAAACTGAAACTGCAAGCAAATTACTTAGCAAATAATCCTTCAGTCGAAATTGTCCAGGGATTAATCCAACAAATTCAGCGTTTTGAGGATTCTGAAAATAGTCACTCAATCTTTAAAATAGTTTCTAATCCCTATCAATTTGTTAACTTAGGTAGCTCAATATATCGAAAGTCCCTGTTTGCCAAAATTGGCTTATTTGATGAAACACTCCGATATGCTGAAGATATGGATTTATTATTTAGAGCCTGGGAAAATAATATATCTAAAGTGGTGCTAGATCGAGTAACTCTATTTTATAGAAAACACGATGACAACATGACTAAGGGGAAAAAGTTAGTTGAATTGGGGTTTGTAAGAATTTATAAAAAACATCTGGATCGATGCCGACAGAAAGGAGATTTTACGCGCTCGAATGAATTACCAAATATGAAAGACTACATTGGTGTAGCGCCTCCGCACAAAGAGCAAAAGAATGGATTATTAGTTACACAACCGCCAAAATTCTCTGATGCAAACGGTATACGATAATGAGAGAAAATAACCCTCTAGTCAGCGTAATCATTCCAGTTTACAATGGCGATCGCCATCTGGCTGAAGCCATCGAAAGTGTTTTGGCACAAACCTATCGACCAATCGAGATTATCGTAGTTGATGATGGTTCAACTGATAATACCGCTAATATAGCGCGATCTGATCAACAAATCCGCTACATTTATCAAAAAAATCAAGGTAACGGAACGGCAAAAAATACGGGAATTTCAGTTGCTCAGGGGGAGTTAATTGCTTTTCTCGATGTTGACGATCTGTGGACATCTAATAAACTGAATTTGCAAGTTAATTATCTTCTTCAATATCCCCATATAGATGCTACAATTTGCCAAATGCGTAACATCTTGGAGTCTGGCAATGATTGGCCTTCTTGGTTAAAAAAAGAGCATATAGATGCAGATGTAGCAGGCTATATTCCCAGTGCTTTAGTTGTCCGTAAAACTGTGTTTGAAAAAATTGGTAATTTCGATCCAACTTACAGACGTACCAATGATGCTGACTGGTTTTTTCGCGCCAAAGATGGGGGTATTGTAATTGCGGTTATACCCGAAGTCCTTTTATATAAGCGTATTCATAACTCTAATTTATCCCATCAAACCCAAGAAATGAACTCAGAACTGATGGGAATTTTAAGGTCATCAATTGAGCGAAAACGCAATCAGAAGCTATCTAAACCTGAGTAAAAAAAAAGCAAGAAAAATGAACTATACCCCTTTGGTGAGCGTAATTATACCAGTCTACAATTGCGAAAAGTATTTAGCAGAAACGATTGAAAGCGTCCTAGCTCAAACTTATCAGCCCCTAGAAATTATTGTTGTAGACGATGGTTCAACTGATGGTAGTGCAAAAATAGCAAAGCGCTTTGGTACTACAGTGCAATACTGTTTTCAAGTTAATAGCGGTACGGCGGCGGCTCGTAATCGAGGAATAGAATTAGCAAAAGGCGATTTTTTTGCCTTTCTCGATGCAGATGACCTTTGGGTAGAAGATAAATTAACTAACCAAATGGCAGCATTTACAAATAATCCCAATCTTGATATCGTATACGGACAGGTTCAACAGTTTATTAGTCCAGAATTGGGGGAAAATCTGAAAGCTAAACTACAGGTTTCTCCTAAATTAGTACCAGGACATATTCCCTCAGCATTGCTAATCAAACGGGATTCTTTTTTTCAAGTTGGCTTATTTGAAACTCAGTGGAAAATAGCCGAATTTGCTAGTTGGCAGGTGCGTGTTACAGAGCTAGGACTCCAGACAATGATGTTACCCGAATTAGTAGCCAAGCGGCGACTGCATGAAACCAATAAGGGAATTAAACAACGCGAATACCAAGCTGAATATGTTCAGATTTTGAAAGCATCACTAGACCGCCGCCGTGCTAAAGGTTAGGATATTAAAATTGGTGGCTTATAATCGACGGATATGAACTTAAAGACTCGGCTAAACAACATTAAAACTCGTTTCAAAGCTGCATCCAAAGCCTTCCTTAATCCGATGCTTACGCTCAAACCAAAAGTTTTTATCAAAACAGTAGAGCCTTTGGTCGTTTTAGATAATCAGCTTTTAGCTGGAAAAAATGTCTTGATTACCGGAGCAGCAAGAAATATTGGCAGAAGTATTGCTATTGAAATGGCAAAACAAGGCGCAAATATTTTTTTCACCGATATTGTTGAGGAAGAATGTTTAAACTTAGAAAAAGAATTAAATACTTATCCAGTGAAGGTGAAAAGTTTTGTTTCAGACATATCAAAGCCTGAAGATATTGATTATTTATATAGCATTTTAGAGGAAAATAAAATCATAATTGATATTCTGGTCAATAATGTAGGCATTCAATTTGAAACAATTGGGATAAATCACTTGGATTTGGGAGAATGGCAGAAAACCTTTCAAACTAATATATTTGGGCCGATGTACCTTACCAAAATTATCGCCAAAATGATGGTCAGTAATTCTATTCAGGGTGCTATTATTTTTCTGACTTCTATACACCAAGAAATACTTGTTCGCTGGCCTAGTTATAGTTCTTCAAAAGCAGCATTAGGCATGATTATCAAAGAATTAGCGGTAGAATTTGCTCCCTACGGAATCAGAGTAAATGGAATTGCTCCAGGTTGGGTTGTAGAAGATGAGCAAGGAAATCCATTCAGCCACGAGTATACGCTCCTGAATAAAAGTTCTATTAATCCTTGTTATATCGGTAGAGCGGCTGTTTATCTAGCTTCTGATTATTTTTCCAGGTTTACTACTGGCAGTATCATTAAAATTGATGGGGGATTATCATTATTTAATTATCGTGTATTTCAGCAGCCAACTGAATAAAAAAGCACTGTTTATTTGGATGAAATATAATGTTGCGTATCGCCAAATGGGTCAATAGACAGATAAAACAACTAGGTTCGACTTTTCCCCAAAAATTAGCATCGGGTCGATTAGAAGCTAAATCTCAAGGGTTTAGAAATCTCTTTCCTAAGAAAGTAAAGATTGATCGCGTAGCTACCGGATTTCAGTTTACTGAAGGGCCGATTTGGATAGCTGAAGAAAAGCATCTACTATTTAGCGATATTCCCGCTAACAAAATTTTACAGTTGACTCCTAATGGAGAGGTAAAAATATTTAGAAAACCTAGTAATCATTCTAATGGTTTAACCAGGGACAAACAAGTACGATTAATTGCGTGTGAACACGGGACTCGCCGAGTTACCCGCACCGAAAAAGACGGTACAATTACTATTTTAGCCGATCAATTTCAAGGCAAAAAACTCAATAGTCCCAATGATATTGTTGTTAAAAGTAACGGTGCAATTTATTTTACCGATCCTCCCTATGGAATTCAACCCGAAGAACAGGAACAACCCATCCAAGGGGTTTACTTAATTCCGCCCGATCATCAAGAACTAATTCTCCTCGCCGATGATTTTTATAAACCGAATGGTTTGGCATTTTCACCGGATGAAAAACAGCTTTATATTGACGATTCCCAATGTCGTCATATCCGAGTTTTTGATGTCAAAATTGATGGTACACTGGCTAATAGTCGTGTTTTTCATGATATGAACATCAAGGAACCCGGTTCACCGGATGGGATGAAAATTGATGTGCAGGGAAACATCTATTGTACAGGAGCCGGAGGCGTGTGGGTATTTGATTGTCAAGGCAATCATTTAGGAACTATTGTCACTCCAGAACGCCCCGCAAATTGTGCTTGGGGAGACGAAGATGGGCAAAGTCTTTATATCACTGCTCAGACTTCAGTTTACAGAATTAGAGTTAATATTCCGGGTATTCAAGTGACTTAATTAATTAGAACTAAATTATGAATTTTAATTTTAATCAAGAGCAACAATTAATTTTACAAGCCGCGCTTTTACAAGGTGAAGCAGCCATTAATTCTTGGCAAAGATGGAGAACATTGATCAATATTGACGATGTGGATCAAGACTCTTATCGGTTATTACCGTTACTCTATCGCAATTTATCAGCTAATAATGTCACAGATCCATATATTGGTAGACTCAAGGGTGTTTATCGACGTATTTGGGTTGAAAACCAAGTTTGGTTTCAAAAAATTCGATCTATTTTAGGTTCTTTTCAAGAAGCTGATATTAAAATCATGCTGCTTAAAGATGCCGCTTTAAATTTGCATTATTATCAAGATCATGGTCTACGTTATATCAATCATCTTGATTTTTTGATTAACTCAAAAGATGTTTTCAATGCCGTAAATTTATTACAAGAATTGGGTTGGACAGCCAAAGAAAAAATTCCTAATCCCACTGTTCCTTTTAGTCATTATATTGGGTTTGAAAATGAATCTAAGCAATATTTAAGCCTTCGTTGGCATCTTTTCGCGGATGGTTTTAATGAAAACGCAGAAACCGAGTTTTGGCAGAATGCAATATTAACTCAAGTCAACGATTTTCCCGTTTATCTTTTATCGGCGACTGACCAGTTATTTTACACCTGTGTATTTGGAGGATTAACGAATTCAATTTCACCCATTAGTCGGTTAGTAGATGCTGCAATCATTATTCAGTCATACCCCCTTGAAATCGATGCAAACCGATTGCTAACATTAGCAGAAAAATACCGTTTTATTATACTCTTAAAATCGAGAATAACGCAGTTACAAGAAATCCTCAATTTACCTATTTCATCCTTGATTTTACCCGAACTCCAAAAATTATCAATTTCTAAATTTGAACATCAAGAATATCAGATGATAACGAGTAAAGAAAACACCACCTTAAATCGTTTAAAAAAAAGATATTTCCAATATTACAGAACAGTCAACACGGATGATTTTAACGTCTTCAATTTTTTCAGTTATCTGCAATCTATTTGGGGTTTAGAAAATTTATGGCAAGTACCCATACAAGTTATAATCCGAGGAATTAAAAGACAGATATCTCGTTAGAATTGCTCAAACTAACTATTAAGTTTCATACAGGACAAAACTTTCAGGTATCAAGATCAACTCTGAAGTATCAGTTAAAATTTCAGGTGAATTTGATCCCGAACCTAGCCATTTTTGATCATTGGAATCTAAGCGTTTATGCCAAGTTTTACCCCTCAAATCAGGACTATAGGAAACCGGATTTTTACTATAATTAATCAGACAAAAAACTTGATTGTCTTCAAACCAACGTCGGAAGTATAATAATTTATTCTCCTCAATAGTGTTAACTTCTTGATGGGTGCGATCGCGTAATTTTAAAGCCGAAATATTCCGCCTTAATCGGATTAAAGTTTGATATAATTTCCATAATATTTGATGTTTCCCTTCCCGTTTTAATTGCCAATTTAACTTGCATTGTTCAAACGTTTCTCGACTTTGAGGATCGGGGGCTTCCCCCTCCAGATGAAATGCTTCAAAATCTGCTTTTCGTCCTTTCCGTACCGCTTCAATTAAATCCCGATCTGAGTGACTAATAAAATATTGAAAAGGTGCGGGTTCCCCATATTCTTCCCCCATAAATAATAGGGGAATATAGGGCGATAATAACACCGTCGCGGCGGCCAACTTCAGAGCATCATAGGAGACTAAAGCTGTTAACCTTTCCCCTAATAAACGATTACCAATTTGGTCATGATTTTGACTAAAAACCAAAAAATGATCGGGAGGACAATCTGCGGCTGACTGTCCATGTAAACGTTTACGGTTAGGGGAATAATCCCAGGTATAAATAAACCCTTCTCGGTAGGATTTTGCTAACTGTTCGCAGCGACCATAATCTTGATAATACCCAATATTTTCACCCGTTAATATAGTATGAATAGCATGGTGAAAATCATCACACCACTGCACATCTAAACCATAGCCTCCTACGGCTTTTGAACGGATTAATTTAGCATCGTTTAAATCCGTTTCTGCCATTAAATAAAACTTCCGCCCTTGCTGTTGAGAAAGTTGATTGACGTGCTCGGCTAATTCCTGTAAAATGTGTTTAGCACCCAGATCAAAAATATTATCCGCAGCATCTAATCTTAAGGCATCAATATGAAACTCCCTTAACCAATAGAGAGCATTTTCAATAATAAAATTCCTGACTCCCTGACAATAAGCTTGGTCATAATTAATCGCTGAACCCCAAGGAGTTCGATAGAAGTCGGTAAAATAGGGGCTGAATTGTCCGATATAATTTCCTTCTGGGCCAAAGTGATTATAAACCACATCTAAAATCACCGCCATGCCCTGTTGATGGCAAGCATTGACTAACTGTTTTAACCCTTCTACTCCCCCATAGGAATTTTGAGGGGCATAGAGATAGGTGCCATCATAACCCCAATTGCGCTCGCCCGGAAACTGACCAATAGGCATTAATTCAATGGCATTAATTCCTAATTCTAATAACTCCGAAATGCGGGGAATAATTGCGGTAAATGTGCCCTCTGTTGTAAACGTGCCAACGTGCATTTCATAAACAATTAATTCATCTAAGGAAATACTTTTCCAGTCCTGATCCTGCCAAATAAAACAACTTTGATCAATCACTTCTGAGGCTTGGTGAACTCCTTCCGGTTGAGAATAGGAAGCGGGATCAGGATGGGTAACATTGCCATCTAATTCATAAAAATAACGACTACCTGGAGGAATATTATCTACCCTCTTACTCCAGTATCCTTGTTTATCAGGTTCTAAATCAATTAACCGTTCTTCCCGGGATAGAATCTTAACAGCAACCCGTTTACGCAAGGGCGACCACACTTTGAATTCACAGCAATTGTTGCCTAAATAATTTGCACCGATTTTCATGGGAAATTTTGGGGTAAATTACAGTTTAGGATGTAGAGATGGGTTTGGGCTTGTCTCCACTTCGTGAATTTCTACGGGTATTTCTAGGGAATTTACCTCGGCGGGTTGTAATAAATTGGTTTCTGTTTGAGAGGGGGTAAAATCCTGAAAACCTTTGATTTTAAACTTTCCGGCTAAAACTTCCCGTTGATTCACTAAATAGATACTCACTAATGTCAAACAAACACCCAATGATTGTAACGGACTGAGAACTTCTTGTAAAAAGAAATTTCCAAATAAGAGGGCAAAAACCGGGGTGAGAAAGGTCAGAGAACTCAAGCTAGTCAGGCTTCCACTAGATGCAAAATAGAAAAATAATCCGTAGGATATGGCACTACCAAATACGGTAGAATAGCCCATGGCCGCCCAACCGGAAAGATCAATATTTTGCCATTGTTGAGTTTCCGAAATAGCTGATAACCCGAATAGGGGTAAACCCCCAATAATCATGTGCCATCCCGTTCCCACCACCGGATCAGCATAGCGACAAACCCACCGCACTAATACCGTTCCCACGGCCATGGATAGGGCAGCTAATAACATTAATAATTGCCCACTATTAAACAGTTGAGAAATATCAATAGAAGTGGTTAATAATTCCGAATTAAGTAACCCTAAAATCCAATCATCGGGTAAACCAATAAAACTAATTCCAATAATCCCAATAGCCAACCCTAACCAGCCCCAAAATCCAATGGTTTCTTGAAATAACCATAGGGATAAAATTGCCACGGCTAGGGGTTGGGAGTCGATCATCACCGATCCTAACCCGGCCCCAGTTCTCATTAACCCTTGGGCTAAAAATCCTTGAAATAGGGTGGCGTCCACTAACCCAAATATTGAGATCCAGAGCCAGGCTTGCCAGCCTTTGGGTTGGGGACGTCCCGACAATATCCCCGCCAATATTACCAAAACCCCTGCGGGAACTAACCGGACTCCCGCCATAAAAAACGGTGTGGTTTGGGGGAGAAGTCCCTTCATCGCCACCATCGCCGTCCCCCAAAAGAAGAAGGGGGCAATTAACAATAATGGTTGAAAGGGTAATTTTGCTGGGGTTTGGGGTTGCTGCATTCGCTTCTCCATTGGGGTTGAGTGAGGAGGGATGAAAATTATGTACTTTTATTAAGCCGTTTATATCATATTATTAACCTAATACAGTTCTGTCATTACCCATGATTTGGCCATTTAAACCGAGCTACCGCAAACAAATCGCCCGCATAGAAATTAATGGAGCCATTGGGTCAGAGACCCGCAAACGGGTGTTAGAAGACCTAAAAACCGTGGAAGAACGGAAATTTCCCGCCCTATTATTGAGAATTGATAGCCCCGGGGGAACCGTTGGCGACTCCCAAGAAATTTATAGCGCCCTGAAACGGTTACAGAAAAAAGTCAAAATTGTGGCGAGTTTTGGGAATATTTCTGCCTCCGGGGGTGTGTATATTGGCATGGGAGCCGAACATATTGTGGCTAACCCCGGTACAATTACCGGAAGTATTGGAGTAATTTTAAGAGGTAATAATATAGAGCGCTTATTAGAAAAAGTAGGTGTATCTTTTAAGGTGATTAAATCGGGGCCCTATAAAGATATTTTGTCTTTTGATCGAGAATTAACTGAACCCGAACAACATATTTTACAGGAATTAATTGATACCAGTTATCAACAATTTGTACAAACCGTGGCTGAGTCTCGGAACTTGAGTCATGACACCGTGAGAACTTTCGCTGACGGTCGAATTTTTACCGGACAACAAGCGGTAGAATTGGGCATAGTAGACCGTTTAGGAACGGAAGAAGATGCCCGGTGTTGGGCGGCGGAATTAGTTAAACTTGATCCCAAGAAAACCGAGTGTTTCACCTTTGAAAAACCCAAACCTTTTCTAAGTAGATTAACCGGGAGTAATTTAGCCCCTAATAGCATTATTGCGGCTAACCGTTGGTTAGAATTTGAGTTATCTACCAGTGGTTTACCCCTGTGGATGTATCGACCATAATCAGTTATCAGTTGTAGGGGCGGGTTCATCAAGATTTAGGTGATTAAAAAGATCTAAAAGAACCCGCCCGTACCAGTTATCAGTTAATAGTTGTCAGTTATTAGTGAACAGTTTTTTAAATCATAAGATACCTGTAGTAAGCCAGAAGGATAGGTTTTTACCTGTTTTAATTCTAGGGAAATTTCTAAATTGGGATCGGAAGTTATTAACGGAATCCCACTGCCTAAAATGATGGGGTGAATGGACAAAATTAATTCATCAATCCAACCTTGTCGGAGAAATTCATGGATTAATTGACCTCCTCCTACAATCCAAATATCTTGACCTGGAGATTGACGGAGGGATTCAATAAAGTTTTTACAATCTCCGCCAATGAATTCTACATGATTAGTTTTTGTCCCTTGATCAGATTTGGAAAAGACAAATCCCTTTTTTTTGGGATAGGGATATTCTCCAAAGGTTAGAACTTGCTGATATGTTTTACGCCCCATTAAAACCGTATCAATTTGATCATAAAATTCCGTGTAGCCATAATCCGCATCGGTGAATAACCAATCAATTTCGCCCGTTTTTCTGGCAATATATCCATCTAAACTTGAGGCAATAAACAACCGTATTTTTCTCATGACAATGAGTTGCTTTTATCTAGGGTTAGGTGATATGGATATTTTAGTTGAGCTTAAGAGTTCATAGGCTATTATTGATATATAAAGACTTTAACACTTAAAATTGTTGTGATGGTAGGGTGAATTATGAAGCGTGATGAGGTTCTCAGTATTCTGGCGCAGCATCGGATGGTATTAAAAGACTTGGGAGTCAAATTGTTAGCAATATTCGGTTCTGTAGCCAGGGATGAAGCTAGACCTGATAGTGATGTCGATATTTTAGTAGAGTTTGAGGGTTCAGTTACATTTGACCGTTATATGGATGTAAAATTTTACCTCGAAGATTTACTAGAAACGCGGGTAGACTTGGTAAGTCAGCGATCGCTTAAACCTCTGATTCGCTCTACTGTAGAACAGGAAGCCATTTATGTCGCGTAGTATTCGTCTCTATTTGGAAGATATCCTCACTTCTGGAGTCAAAGTCAAACGGTACACACAAGGAATGAGCTTTGAGGATTTCCAAGCTGATGAGCGTACTTATGATGCGGTTGTCCGTAATTTGCAGATTATTGGAGAAGCAGTTAAAAATATTCCCCAGGAAATTCGTTTAAAGTATTCAGAGGTTGAATGGCGAAAAATTGCCGGATTGCGTGATATTTTGGCTCACGCTTATTTTAGCATTGAAGATGAGATTGTCTGGGATATTGTGGAAACTAAAATCCCCCCATTAATAATAGTAGTAGAGCGAATTTTAGAGGTAGAGTTTGGGGATGAATAACATTATAAAAATAGGATCTAATTTTTTTATTGATTGATAGAAGGGAGGACACTTACACTACTTCTCCCCGTTCCAATGCTCTGCATGGGAATGATTGTTTTGAGGCTCCGCCTCCTCTTAGAATGGGAGCCAGAACCCCGTTTAATCAAATGTATAACTAAGAGCTAATTGAAAGAACCTTTGCCAGTGCAATTTGTCTCTCACAATAAGCTGGATTAACTCTATAGTTTCCTTGTTCATCACGGAGAGCCAATGCGGGACACATCTTACATATTGACTTAGCTGAACAATTTGGATTACATCCACTGATAACTAAACTTTCCTCTGCTTGTATATTATTAACTAACTGTTCCCAAGCATCAGGAAAAGAAAGTTTCATTAGATTGAAGCGCCGATCTCGAATGCTTGAACAGGGAGAAAGAGTAGCATCGTAGTTAATGTAAGCACCTACTTTACCAACTCCGCAGCTAAAAACATGAGATGGATCTCTATCCTTTCCATCTTTTAAATTCCTAGAGGGAATTAGTTTTTTTTCTAGCTGAAGTCCAAATTTTTCTGCTGAGTAATATTCTTTATTTTTTAGTAAAAAATATGATAAATCATCACCATCAAGACCATTCTTAATACTGGGATCTGCCAAATATTCTAGGTTTCGATTTTCACACCAGTTATGTATCCACTCAATAGAATTCTTGGTCAGAGTAGTTATTGGGGTTTTACAAAGAAGATTAAAACCATAGTTGTGAAGAATCTCTATATTTTGGAGTACCTGTTTAAAAGCTCGCCGTCCAGTGACTCTTTCATAACTATCTTCATCATGACCATAAATGCTAATTTCAATTCTATAAGGTGGATAACGCTTAAAGATTTCGAGTTGATCGGCGGTTAACTTTTCTAAATTAGTGTAAACAGATACAATAATACCTGCCAAGCGTAGTTTTTCATAAATGGCTGTAAAATTTGGATGGATCAGGCACTCTCCGCCTGTTAAAATGACTTGAACAACCCCCGCATCAACAAATTCATCAATAAGTTCAAAAGCCCGTTCCGATGAGAATATCGTATTTTGCGTATGTCCTACTATATAACAAAAGCGACATTTAAAGTTGCACGCTGAAAGCAACTCCCATTGGAGAGTAGCAGGTATTCTTGTTCCGGCTAAAATCCAATCAATAAAAGCTTTAAGATTTGAAAAATTCAATTTATCATCTTCAATTTTTTTTAAGTAAATACCAAAAGACTGCGATGGATCAACTGCGAAATCTACATTACCAATGTGCCGATGAACTAACATATATGTTTCCTACCTTGAGGACGCGATACTATGTCGCGTCCTCTATTAAAGTTACTGTTTAGTAATTGGCTTTTAGGTTTTTATCACCTTTTTAGATGATTTTACGATCTTAATCGTTGCCTAAAATAGTGCATTTTTGGGACATTTCATGACATTTGCTCGTTCTGTTCCTACCTCAATTTGATACCATTCGCTGTGATTATCTGCTGGATTCTCAATATATTTAGACTGAGCGATTGCACTGTTCTTTTGCTGCTCAATGGCTGGAGTCTCTGCTATTTTGCTTTGTAACATAGTAATAATCCTACTTTATGAAAGTTTGAAAGAAAGTACACTCTAGTTAACTAGAAATTCTTTCCTTGTATTTCTCCTGATTTTAATATGCAAGTTTATTTTTGCATAGTCATAAAAGTGTCATAAAGTAGCATTTTAATAAATTTTTACACAACTAATTTTGTAGGAAAAAGTAGGATTTTTTTGCTAAAGTGGGAAAAAGTATGATAGAGTTGGCTGATCGTTGAATAACGCCACTTTTTTCTATGGAAATTCAAGATATTTTAAAATGGACTGATGAACAGGTACTTGCTAAAACCGGAAAACATCTTGATTCCCTCCAAAAAGCTATATTAGAAGGAGTTTGGGAGCATCATGATTATGAAGAAATTGCAGAGAATCATCAGCGCAGTTATGCTCATGTCAAAAAAGAGGCATGGAAATTATGGAAACTTCTATCTGATACTATGGGAGAAGATGTTAAAAAGTCTAATGTGTGTTCTTTACTAGAACAAGCAGAAATATCTCATATTTCAAATCGGGCTGATGTTCTCCAAATTGTTATCAGCAATAGTCAAGTCAATATCTGTGGTGAAAATAAGCGATCGCCATCTCCCCCAGAAACATCCCAAACTCAAAACCAATCAACCATCATCAATTTAACAGAAGCACCTGAATTAACAACCTTTTACAACCGCACTTCAGAACTATCTACCCTCAAACAATGGATATTAGAAGACCATACTCGCTTAATTACTATCTATGGATTAAGTGGAATGGGAAAAAGTGCGATCGCCCTTAAACTGATTGAAGAAATTAATACAGAATTTGATTATATTATCTGGAAAAGCCTTAATAACCTTCCTACCCTTTCAACGCTACAAACCGAACTCAAAGACTTTTTTTCTCCATCTCAACCTACTCCCTTATCGACAGTTATTGATTATTTTTGTAAGTTTCGTTGTTTAGTGATTCTCGATGACGTGCAGGATATTTTTAAAACAGGTGAATTAGCAGGTCAATATTTAACAGAATCTAAAGACTACGGTACATTTTTTAAACAAATTGCTAGAACTTCTCATCACAGTTGTATAATCCTGATCAGTTGGGAAAAACCCAGAGAAATTGCCACCTTAGAAGCTGAAAACCGACCGATTAAAACATTACACCTCAAAGGGTTAGGAGAAGAAGCGACAGAAATCTTGAGAGAAAAAGGATTAACCGATGAGCAACAATGGCTTGATTTAATCACTCGCTATCAAGGTCATCCAGTCTGGTTAAATCTCATCGCCTCAACCATATTAGAACTATTTAACGGTAGGGTTTCCCAATTTTTAGAGGATAAAAATGATATATTTATTGGAGAGTTATCTCCGATTTTAGAATCAAAATTAGAGCGATTATCAGACTTAGAAAAACAGGTCATTTCCCGGTTAGCACATCAACAGCAAGTGATCGATATTTCTCAACAACTTGCTGATCGTCATTTCTCTAAAACAGACTTATTGCAAGCCATTCAATCCTTAGTCAGACGAGGATTAGTGGAAAAAGTCTCAGAGGGAGAGCGATCGCTATTTGAACTCAATCCCGTCTTTCAACAATACATCCCTAATTCTATTCCCTTATCAAACTCAAACTAGGATATTATTGCTCTTGATTCTATCATATTCTTCCTGTCTTCGTGTCTTTGTGGTTCCTTCTACAGTTTCAAATTGGAATTTCATTGTTTCCATTTTTGCATCAGTTTCATCAGGGTTTCGGTAGAATAGAATCACTTTAACGCTTGCATTTTAAAACAAAATGTGCTAATAAAACATCAATCAACTAGAGTTTTCACGCAGAAACCATGCAAGCGCAAAACTTCAAACAAAAATTTAAGCAAACGGTACAAACCTGCGTCGCCTCGGACGTGACCGCGTTGTATGGGAGTATGCTGTTGAGAAGCTCTAGTGTTGTCGCCTGTCTAGCCTTAGCAACTGCCCACCCCTTAACCGCACAAGCCGCCGCCGTTGTAGATTGGAAAATTGATCCCAACACCGGAATTGTCGAGGTCGAACTGCCGCCAGGGAATCAGCCCCAATTATCGGTTTATAACCTTCCCCCGCGCCTAATCCTAGACCTTCCGAATACAGAAGTTAAAGTAAATATTACCGAACGCTATGATACAGGCGTTGTTCGTCAAGTCAGTTTAATTCAGGCTAAACCCCAACAAGCTCAACTGGTGGTGGAATTTACCCAGGGTATCACCGTTGACCCCCAAACCCTCGATTTACGGCAAATTGGGATTGATAACCTCTGGGTCTTGCGTCCCACCCTACAAACCTTACCCCCGGAACCCCCTGCAACTCCTCCGAATAGCGTTGCGACCGCCCAACCCCAAACGACTCCAACTCCTGCCCCCTCCCGAACTGCCACCGCCCCCCAAACCACCACCGTTAAGCCGACCGAACCCCCAAAACCTCCTCAATATTCTGTCCGTCAATACGACCCCCGACAAACGGTTTTACCCAACCCCCAACCGACCCGAGATTCGAGTTTAGATGTGGTGCGGTTTCCGGTGAGTCAGCCTAGCCAAGCCCAACTGTTCCCTACCGTTTCGTCACCCCCAAACCCGTCCCTGAAAACCCCGATTGTCCGTCCGGTGGCCACCATTCGCCCAGCCAATTTATACCCATACCCACCTGATTATCAATACCAAGCATCATCCCTGCCCCAAGCGGTTCCCTTTGGTCAACCTTTGCCCCCAGGACAGCAGCAATCCTATCTTAATCCTCGTCCTCCGGCGATTCTGCTTCCGACCGGAACCGCTTTAACCTTACTGTATCCCACGGAAGATCAAGTGCGTTTAACTAATCGTTCTGAACGTCAGGATGTGTTGTTATTGCAAGGGGGAATTGTTGATAGTTTAGGCAATTATATTGTGCCGCCGGATACGCCGATTGTCGGAGAGTTTGAAACCACAGCAAAAGGCAGTCGATTTATTGCTCAAGCGATTAATTTAGACGGTCGTAGTATCCCGATTCAAGGTCAATCTAACTGGATTCCAGGGTCATTAGAAGTTCGTCCTGAACGGGTAGGAATTGGTACGGGTGCGGGAAGTTTAGCGGGGTTTTTAATTAGTGGTTTTACCGGAGTTGGGGCTTTAGTCGGCGCCATTGCTGGGGCGGGAATTGGGATTGGGACTTCTCCCTCGCCCACGACTTTACAACCCGGTCAAATCATTTCTATTCAGTTAACCCAAGATTTGACAACTCCTAATTTCTTTATAGTTAATCAATAGGTTAATTTGGGATAGGGTTAATATTCAATTCTATAGCAATCCGCGCCGAGATTCTAACATTTTATCGTAGGGGTTGGGTCTCCCAACCCTCTTTGCGCCTGGGTTGGGAGACCCAACCCCTACAGGTTTTGATCACAAATCCTATACGGATTGCTATATTTTGATCAATAGGTTTTGAGGATCGGGGCGATTTATGTCTAAACTTTTGATTCATCAATATTATAATACCGTTGATCAAATTATTCAATATGGGGGAAGTCGCAAAGAAACTTCGATCCGCGTGGCGTTTCAAAATCTGTTAAATGACTATTGTAGAAGCAAAGATTTTTTATTGATTCCTGAGTTAGAATACAAAACCAAAAAGGGAAAACCTGTATATCCCGATGGGACAATTAAAGATACTCTCAGATTAGATTATGGTTATTGGGAAAGTAAGGATCAATATGATAATTTAGATTTAGAAATTGAGAAGAAACTGGCGAAAGGTTATCCCGATGATAATATTTTATTTGAAGATTCCCAAACGGCGGTTTTAATTCAAGGAGGAGGGGAAATTCTGCGGGTATCCATGGAAGATGCGGAAGCATTGGATACCGCTATTAACGCTTTTATTAACTATTTACGTCCAGAAGTTCGGGATTTTCGAGACGCTATTAGCCATTTTCAAGAAGATTTACCGACCATTTTAACAACGTTGCGATCGCTAATTGATCAACAGTCTATTAGTAATAAACCCTTTCAACAAGCGCGGGATAAATTTTTGCGGGTTTGTCAAGATTCTATTCACCCAGAAATTAGTTTAGAAGATATCCGAGAAATGATGATTCAGCATATCTTAACCGAAGATATCTTTATTAATATTTTCAATGAGTCCCAATTTCACCGAGAAAATAATATTGCTAGTCAGTTACAAGCGGTGATTGAAACTTTTTTCACCGGGGCGACCAAACGCAATACTTTAAGCACTATTGAGCGTTATTATGCGGTTATTCGACGCATCGCAGCTAATATTTATAACCATCACGAAAAGCAAAAATTCCTGAAAGCAGTTTATGAGAATTTCTATAAAGCGTATAACCCAAAAGCGGCGGATAAGTTAGGAATTGTTTATACTCCTAATGAAATTGTCCGGTTTATGATTGAGAGTACGGATTATTTATTGCATAAACATTTTGGTAAAATTTTAGCGGATAAGGATGTGGAAATTTTAGATCCCGCCACGGGGACGGGAACATTTATTACTGAATTAATTGAATATTTACCTAAAGCTCAATTACCCTATAAATACGAGCATGAAATTCATTGTAATGAAGTGGCGATTTTACCCTATTATATCGCTAACTTAAATATTGAGTTCACCTATCTGCAAAAAATAGGGAATTATGCCGAATTTCATAATATTTGTTTAATGGATACTTTAGATCATACGGTTTTTGCGGATAAACAGTTAGATTTATTCTCGATGACGGTGGAAAATACCGCTAGAATTAAACGACAAAATGATCGCAAGATTTTAGTTATTATGGGAAATCCGCCTTATAATGCTAATCAACAAAACGAAAATGATAATAATAAAAATCGCGAATACCCCGCGATTGATAAACAGATTAAAGCTACTTATATTAAAGAAAGTACCGCGCAAAAAACTAAACTTTATGATATGTACTCCCGATTTTTTCGATGGGCTTCTGATAGATTAGGAAAAAATGGTGCTTTGGCTTTTGTGACTAATTCATCTTTTATTGAAGCACGAAGTTTTGATGGTTTTAGAAAGGTAGTTAGTCAGGAGTTTAGTTATATCTATATAATTGATTTAGGTGGAGATATTAGAAAAAATCCCCAACTTTCGGGAACTAAACATAATGTTTTTGGCATTCAAACTGGGGTAGCTATTAGTTTTATGGTCAAAAAATATTCAAACCAGAAAAATGTACCTTGTCAAATTTTTTATACTCGTCGAAATGAATTTGATACAGCCGAGGAAAAACTAAATTTTTTAGCGTCTATCTCTTTTGAGCAGGTTGATTTTGCTCATGTTACTCCTGATGATAAAAGCAATTGGATTAATTTAACAGATAATGACTTTGATAGTTTATTACCTTTGGTTGCTCAAAAAAATCAAAATTCTATATTTAAGTTAAATAATCCAGGTATATCAACAAATAGAGATTTATGGGTTTATGATGTAGAAAAAAGCAATTTGATAAATAAAATCAATTACATGATTAAAACCTATAATAATCTTTTAGACGAAAAGAACAATAATTATCCAGAAATAATCAAATGGAGTCATGTATTAAAAAAAAGATTTGCACGAGAAACAAATTTTAGTTTTTCTTTGGAAAAAATCACAAAAGCCTGTTACAGACCATTTTATAAAGTATTTTATTATGGGGATTTAGATTTAAGTGACTTGCTAACTGAGTTACATTTTTTAACTTATGGAAAAAATTTAAAACAAAGTAATTTTGTAATTAATTTTACTGGCCCAAATTCTCAAAAACCCTTTATGGTATTAATAAATAATTGTGTTAGTGATTTACATTTTGTAGGTGCTGCTGCTGCAACCCAATGTTTAACTTTATATATTTACACTGAAAATAACGAAAAAATCGATAACATTACCGACTGGGGGTTAACTCAATTTCAAACCCATTATAACGATAAAACTATAAAAAAAATTGATATCTTCCATTATACCTACGCTGTTTTACATCATCCCCTCTATCGACAAAAATACGAACAAAACCTAAAACGCGACTTTCCCCGTATTCCTTTTTTTGATAATTTTCCACAGTGGGTAACTTGGGGAAAACAACTGATGGAACTTCATATTAACTATGAAACCATCAACCCCTATCCCCTAACCCGGGTTAATAGTTCGGAAACCGAAATCACCAACCCCAAACCCAAATTAAAAGCCGATAAAATCAAAAATGAAATTATCCTTGATACCGTCACCAGCTTAACCGATATTCCTAAAACCGCCTGGGACTATCGCCTAGGAAATCGTTCGGCGTTAGAATGGATATTAGACCAATATAAAGAGAAAAAACCCAAAGATGAAACTATTGCCAAACAATTCAATAATTATCGATTTGCGGACTATAAAGAACAGGTGATTAACTTATTAATGCGGGTTTGTACTGTTAGTATAGAAACCGTTAAAATTATTCAAGCCATGGAAACCCATCAACATTAATATATAGTAATCCTCAATAGGTTGTAACATTTTAATACTGATATGAAACAGTCAAAAGTATTATCCCTATTCCCTGTTCCCAGATCCTTTAATTAATGTTACCTTACAAGGAACGGAGTCAAAAGATGATAGAATATATGCTATTATTAGCTTATGTCTAGCAAACTTGTAATTGACACCAACGTTTTTGTCAGTGCCTTAATTAGCCCTTCTGGAGCAAGTCGCGCTGTACTTCGTGCCTGCTTACAAGGGAAGTATAAACCCCTGATGGGAACAGCACTATTGATGGAGTTTGAGTCAATCCTGGGGCGATCGGAGGTGATGGCACGCTGCCCAATATCGAAAGCTGATATTGAAGTATTGCTTGCTGCTTTGATGTCAGTAAGTCAATGGGTTCAGGTTTATTATTTATGGCGACCGAACTTGAAAGATGAAGCGGATAATCATCTAATTGAATTGGCGATCGCGGGTAATGCAGAGGCAATTGTTACCCAGAATATTAAAGATTTCCAAAGGGCTGAACTTCTCTTTCCCCAGCTTTCTATTATTTCCCCGGAAGCATTGATTACGGAGTAATTACAATATGGCAACTTTAACGATTCGTTTACCTGATGACAAACATTTCCGCCTGAAGGCTTTAGCTGAATCTCGCGGCATTAGTATCAATAAGCTTATGGAAGAATTATCAACGTTTGCGATCGCTGAGTTTGATGCTCAGACACGATTTCAAGCTTTAGCAATGCGGGGCGATGTGGCACAGGGTTTAGAAGTTTTGGATCGCTTGGATGCCTTAAATCAGTAGAGAGTCTGGTTAGCAGATGTTAGCTTGGCAACAGTTTTGTCAAGGGGCGGTAATTCGACATAATGGGGTTATAGTATTGTTTAACTTCTCCCCCCCACCCCTCCACAGGTCAAGGGGAGAAGAATTCTTAAATCTATCTGTGTTTCCCTACCTATCCCCCATAATTCCATCCCGTGCTGGCGAGGTTAAGAATTTCCGCTTCTTGATGAACACCGGCGGCGATGACTTCCCCGACAAATACCGTATGGTCGCCATGTTCAACGCAACCGACAACTTGACATTCCACATAACCCAAGGCGACGGAAATAATCGGACAACCGGTTTCTCCTAAGTAAAATTCGATGTCTTCAAATTTGTTTCCCACTCGATGTTGGGGTTTAAAGAATTTCTGGGCGATGTCTTTTTGGCCTTCTGCCAGGAAACTCAGGGCGAACACACCACTGGTTTTAATCATGGCATGGGATTTAGAATCATTTTTAACACAGTTGACCACTAAAGGTGGTTGAAAGGAGGCTTGTGTCACCCAACTGGCGGTAAAACCATTGACTTCCTCTCCCTCTTTGACTCCACAAATATAGAGGGCGTGGGGAATTTTACGCAGAATTGTTTTTTTAGCGGCTTCGTCTAACACAATGTTAATGGGATATTTAGTGGTTTTACAGAAATTAGTTTAACAAAAAACTAGGATTTAAGACGGCATTACCCCCAAAACATAATCCCATTGATTTACGGAATGATTTTTGCTGATGTCGAAAATGAGTCCGTCCCCTTCGGCGCAAACCTCCCGAATTTGGGGTAATTCTCCAATTTTATTGAAACTCAAAATAGTATAGAGTTTCTGATTTTTATGAACGGTTTCCCCTAGTTTAACATAAAATTCAATCATGCCTCCGCCGGGGGAATAATAGCGTTGAATTGTGTTTTTAGGGGTAAGATTAATCCGATGATTTGGGGTGGAAGCTAAGGGGAAATCTTCGATGGATAACAGTCCTTTGGTCGCCAAATAATTTTTAATTCCCCTAATTCCTTTCTGCACAGATTCGGGATTCATTTCCAACCCCGAACCCAGTTCTAATGTCCAAGATTCAATCTCAAATCTGATATTTTTTCCCAGTTTATTTAATTCGTGTTCTAAGGCTAACCAGGGCTTCATAAAGGCTTCATCAAAGGCATCCCCATCATAATCATTCATTAATATTCCTGTATCCAATAGAAAGGCATTAGCACTTGCTTCTCGACTATGAAAACAATATAAATAGTCGAGGGCGTTATGGGTTGAACTGTGTAAATCAATCACATAATCAGCATCTAGGGCTAGGTTTTGGAGTTGATAGCGATAATAATTATTGTAGGAAACTCCTGGGGAACTCCTGATGGATTTAGCCAGTTGATGGAATTTATTTAAAATAGTTTGACGATATTTTTCTTGAATTTCATCTGGTTCTAAATCCTGATAATCTTCTGCAAATTCGCCAATATCGGCTCCGGTTTTTTCATAATCCCAAAAAATTCGATTCCAGTCTTTGCCATCATAGAGATTATATCGACCGGAGGAAAAATAATGCGATCGCTGATTCACTCCCAAAGGATTACAAACAGGAACTAATAAAATTTCTCCCGTTAACTGAGTCTTATCCAAGGTGATTAAAAAATTAATTAAATCCCTAATCACCGCATTTCCACTAATTTCAGCCCCGTGTAAATTAGATTGTAAATAAACCTTTTTTCCTGGATTTTCGCCTGTAAACTGATAACTTTGAATAAATAATTGATCGCCAGAAGCGAGTTGAATCAAGGGAATAGTTGAAATATTAGGAATCATAAAATCATTAAAAATTAGGGTAATTTAATTCAATCATCAGTTAACTGATAACTGATGACTGATGACTGATGACTGATCCATTGTCTCTTTTGAAAAAAATCTATGCTATGATGGTGATTTTAACCTTAGAATTAGTCTTATTATTTATATTCCTGTGTCCTACTCTACCGAAAACAATCCCTCCCTGGATCTCAACGCCCTATTTCCATTTTCCCTGGATGAGTTTCAATGCAATGCCATTACAGCATTGGACGGGGGAAAGTCCGTTGTGGTTTGTGCGCCTACGGGTTCGGGAAAAACCTTGGTAGGAGAATATGCCATTCATCGGGCTTTAGCGGGTAATAGGCGGGTCTTTTACACTACACCCCTAAAGGCGCTATCCAATCAAAAGTTTCGGGATTTTCGAGAACAGTTTGGGGCGGACAAGGTAGGGTTATTAACGGGGGATATTTCCGTTAACCGGGATGCGGCCGTGGTGGTGATGACCACGGAGATTTTCCGCAATATGCTCTATGGTACACCGATTGGAGAAGTCGGAACTTCCATGGAAGCGGTAGAAGCGGTGGTTTTGGATGAGTGCCATTATATGAATGACCGCCAACGGGGGACGGTTTGGGAAGAATCGATTATTTATTGTCCCCGGGAAATTCAATTGGTGGCACTATCGGCAACGGTGGCCAATAGTGAACAGTTAACCCACTGGATTTCCCAAGTCCATGGCCCCACAGAATTAATTTATTCTGACTTTCGGCCAGTACCGCTACAATATCATTTTTGCAATAATAAAGGCTTTTTTCCCCTATTGGAAGACTCCCTGAAAAGAATTAATCCTCGCCTCAAAGAAAAAAAAGGTATCCCCCAACGGGGTAGACGCAATGATATTCCGAATTTAACCGCCGTCATCTCCCATCTACAAGAACGGGATATGCTGCCTGCTATTTATTTTATCTTTAGTCGGAAAGGTTGCGATCGCTCCGTTGGAGAAGTGCGTCATTTATCCTTAGTGAATGAAGCCGAAACCGCCCGCTTAAAAGAACGAATTGATGCGTTTTTAGCCTCAAGTCCTGAAGGCATTCGTCCCGAGCAGGTCGAAATTTTATATCGGGGAATTGCCGCCCACCACGCGGGACTTTTACCAACTTGGAAAGGGTTAGTTGAGGAGTTATTTCAACAGGGATTAATTAAGGTGGTATTTGCCACGGAAACCCTTGCCGCCGGGATTAATATGCCCGCGAGAACCACCGTAATTTCTAGTTTATCAAAACGCACCGATGACGGTCATCGCCTGTTAAAACCCTCGGAATTTCTGCAAATGTCGGGACGGGCGGGACGGCGGGGCATGGATACCGAAGGCTATGTGGTGACGGTACAAACCCCCTTTGAAGGGGCAAAGGAAGCAGCCTATTTAGCGACATCTAAACCCGACCCCTTAGTCAGTCAATTCAGCCCCAGTTATGGCATGGTGTTGAACTTATTACAACGGCATAGTTTAGAAAAATCTAAGGAATTAGTTGAACGCAGTTTCGGACAATATCTGTCTACAATTAATTTAATTCCCACTCAACAGGAAATAGAAATCCTGCAAGCAGAATTATCGTTAATTGAAGCCCAATTTGGCTTTAGTGGCGAACAAAATATGGCATTGTTGGAAGAAACCCTAGCCAGTTTTGAAAAAGTTTATGAGCGCCTGCGAGAAGAACGCCGTTTATTAAAACTCCTACAACAGCAAGCCGAAGATGGCCGAATGCACCGGATGGCCAACTTAATGGATATTGCCCCATTAGGTACAACGGTTGGGTTACGGGGAAAAAATGTTCCTACGGCCCGCAAACTGGAGTCTGACCCCATTCCCGCTGTGTTAGTCGCCAAAACCCCCAGTTCGGGACAGGTGCCCTATTTCCTCTGTTTGGGACGGGATAATCGCTGGTATGTGGTGAGTGCCTCTGATATTGTGATTCTGCAACCTGATTCTAAACGGTTAAATGTAGATTATCTGGAGATTCCTAATATTCCGTTTAAATTAGGTCAATGTCGTAAAGGGGACGAGTTAACCGTAGCCATTACCCAACAAATTCCCGAATTAAATATACCCGAACCGCCTCCAGAAGTCATTGCTCAACAAGAACAAGTCGAACGATTAGAGTTAGAATTAGACTCCCATCCCATCCATGAATGGGGTAAACCGAATAAACTGTTAAAACGGTGGCAACGCTGGGCAGAATTAAATGAAATGATTGAAGAAATGCGAGCGGAATTAGAAGAAGATTTAGCCCGTCATTGGGATGAATTTATGGCTTTAATTTCAATTTTGCAATACTTCCAAGCCCTAGATGAGTTGAAACCAACGGACTTAGGACAGGCCACCGCCGCCCTGCGGGGAGATAACGAATTGTGGTTAGGGTTAGCCTTAAAGTCAGGGATTTTTGACCAACTCGACCCCCATCATTTAGCGGCGGCCTGTGCCGCTTTGGTTACGGAGGTTTCCCGTCCCGATAGTTGGACGCGCTATGACTTATCGGAGGAGGCGGAAAACGCCCTAGGACAGTTGCGCCATCTGCGTCAGGAATTATTTAAACAGCAACGACGGTATCGGGTGGCTTTACCCATCTGGTTAGAACGGGATTTAACGGGTTTAATTGAGCAGTGGGCCTTAGAAACCGATTGGTTGGAGTTAGTGGCAAATACCAGTTTAGATGAAGGAGATATTGTCCGAATGTTCCGAAGAACTTTAGATTTTCTCTCTCAAATTCCTCATGTTCCTTATTTAAGTGAATCTCTTAAAAAGAATGCCCTGCGCGCCCGTCAGTTGATAGACCGATATCCAATTAATGAGGCAGTAGACTAGGTTTTGACATCCTCCTCTACCTCCTCTACCTCCTCTACCTCCCCTGCCTCCCCTGCTCCCCCTGCCTCCCCTGCTCCCCCTGCCTCCCCTGCTCCCCC
>NZ_LT797688.1:44002-153249 GCF_900009135.1 Planktothrix sp. PCC 11201
CCCCTGCTCCCCCTACTCCCCCTACTCCCCCCTACATATCTCCAATTTCGCCCCCGTAGCGCAGGCTTCTTCCGCCATTCCTAACGCCACACCATCAAACACAGGGGCGGCCCATTGTCGCCCGGCTTGAATTGACCCCGCCCGTTGAATAATTTCTGCGGCTTGGGCAACCTCAATAATCGCCACTTTAGGATTATATTCCGCCGCCCTTTCAATCATCGGATGCCAAGCCAAAGAATGACCCTCACGATTATTTTTCCCCCCTCGAACTCTCGGCCCAATATTAACTAAACCCTGCTGTTGATAAAACCCAACTAAACGATTTTGAATGCGATATTCCCACCATAAATCCCGTTGATGGAGTCCGGTAACTAACATTTGAGCACCCGGACGGGGGTTAGCAGCATTCGCAACATTAGCATCGGCTGTTAAAACCACCGTTTGCACCGAAGTATTTCCCTTATGAACTCCGGCAATAAAATGTTCTAAAGCCTGAAATCCATCTATATTTTCTCCATACATAGAAATCGTCGGAGTTAACACATAAAATCCTAACGCTTCTAACCGTCGTTTCATTTCTTCAACGGTAATTGAATTCCAAATTCGACCCACGGAAACACCGTTAACACTTGCCCCGGATTGTACACCATTGCTAGTATATTGCATCGGTAAAATTGCAATGGGTTTATTCGTATTAATTCTTATGGGGGCAACATCAGCATGAGTCCAATTTTCTCCAGTATAATTGTAGCGAACTCGATAAATCCCCTGTCCGGCTTCATATTCATAAGACCGACCATCTTCTAAAATCGCCACGGTTTCTGTCGAGTTGGAGTTTTGACACGCAGAAACTGAACTCGGACAGTTAAGATTCTGTGCCGTTGCCGGGTAGGAAAAGCCTAAAATTAGGGAAGTCAAACAAAGTGCAATCTGGGTTTTCATAAATTCATCTAAAGGGTGATTCAAGGTTCAACAGAGGACTTTAGCATAAATCAGGAAAATTGAACCCCATCAGGCTTGTTTAATCATATTTTTTAGGCTTAAACTGAATAAATAAGCGCAACCCGCGACTAAAATAATCGTGGCACCGGAGGTTAAATTAAAAAAGTAAGAAATTCCTAATCCTAGGGTGGTAAAAACCATTCCTAAAATACTGGATAGTAACATCATTTGTTTTAAGTCTTTAACAAATTGTCCTGAAATTGCCGCCGGAATGGTTAATAGGGCAATCACCAAAATTAAACCGACAACTTTCATCACCATCACCACTGTTAGGGCAATGGCAACTATTAACATTAGATAAAGTTGGTCTACTGGTAAATTCCGAGTTTCGGCAAACACGGGGTCAAAAGAAATGGCAACTAATTCCTTATAAAATAAAAGAATCATCCCCCCAATTAAAATATTTAATATTAACATCAAAATTAAATCCGATGGAGGGACGGTTAGAATACTGCCAAATAAATAACTCATTAAATCCACTTTATAACCTGGGGTTAAGTCGATAAAAATAATCCCAATTGCCATTCCTATTGCCCACATTACACCAATAATAGTATCTGCCCGTTGTTGAGTTTTTCGATATACTAACCCCATTCCTAGGGCGGAAATTACAGAAAATGCGATCGCCCCGAATACGGGACTAAATTTGAAAAAGTAACCCATACCAATTCCCCCATAGGCAGCATGGGCGATTCCTCCACTAATAAAAACAATCCGATTCACAACAACAAATGTTCCAATCATGCCACAGGCAATACTCACTAAAAGTCCTGCCATTAAAGCATTTCTCATAAATTCAAATTCAAATAATTTAATTAATTCTGTTAGCATTATTTTTGATTATATAAAATGGAATAAACCGTTAAGCTAAAGCACGCAACCTAGCAACAGAGGACGCTCGGACTAGAAGGGTTTTACAATGGTTATACAAAAATAGGGCAAGTTAATCATAAACCTACCCGCAACTAATTAAAATAAAGCCCCAATAGAACGCCCCATATTTTCAATTTTCATCGCTTCTATAGCCGCCGTAGGTTCATAACCACAGTGAACCATACAATCTGCACATTTAGGATTTCCACTGGATTTTCCGTATTGTTCCCAGTCGGTTTTTTCCAATAATTCTTGATAACTGGAATAATACCCTTCATTTAATAAATAACAGGGTTTTTGCCATCCTAAAACACTATAACTAGGACTGCCCCAGGGAGTGCAATCATAGTCTTTTTCTCCGATGAGAAAATCTAAGAATAAAGGATTATGATTAAAATTCCATTGCTTTTTACCTGATTGATAGGGAGATAAAATTTCCCGGAATAAGGCTTTAGTTTGTTCTCGTTTTAGGAAATGTTCTTGATCTGGTGCCCATTCATAACTATAACCAGGGGAAATCATCATTCCATCTAAACCTAAACTTTCCAGAAAATCAAAGAATTTCTGCATTTCTTCCGGCTGAGTTCCCGCAAATACCGTTGTATTGGTTGTCACCCTAAATCCTTTTGATTTAGCCACTTTAATCGCTTTTACTGCAATTTCAAATACGCCCTCCCGATCTACACATTGATCATGATGTGCTTTTAACCCATCTAAATGCACACTAAAGGTTAAATAGGGAGAAGGTTTAAATTTGTCTAAACTTTTTTCGAGCAAAATTCCATTCGTACACAAATAAATAAACTTTTTGCGAGTAACTAACCCCTCAACTATTTGATCAATTTGCGGATGTAATAAAGGTTCACCTCCGGGAATTGAAACCACGGGTGCACCGCATTCTTCCACAGCTTTAAAACAGTCTTCTGGGCTTAAATTTTGCTTGAGAATTTCTTTCGGATGTTGAATTTTTCCACAGCCTGAACAGGCTAAATTACAACGAAATAATGGTTCTAACATCAACACTAGGGGGAATTTTTTTCGCCCCATTAACCGTTGCATAAACAAATATTTGCCGACGGTAATTGCTTGTTCAATTTGAATGGCCATTTTTCTCCTTTTAGATCACGGATTTAGATGGATTTCACGGATTTCGCGGATTTTTAAGGACGGGTTAATCAAGATTTGGATTGATTAAAAAAGATCTGACTGAGCCCGCCCGTATCCGTCAAGAGTCAACTGTTAACATAAACCAATTAACGGCATCTTTCAAGGCGGTTTTAATTGAAGATTGAGGTAAACCCAATTCTTGAACTGCTTTTGAAGCATTATAATACATCGGTTGTCTTGACATTTTAACGCCATCTAGGGGAATAGAAGGTTTTTTTCCTAAATTAGCTAAAATCATTTCATCGACCCAGGCAATGCCCAAGGGAAGCCAAACTGGGATGGTTTTTTCGGGGGCGGGTAATCCGGTTATTTCTGACAATAAATCCAAGAATTGTTTTAAGGTTAAATTCTGATGACCTAAAATATAACGTTCTCCTGTTTTGCCTTTTTCCAAAGCTAGTAAATGACCTTGGGCAACATCTCTAACATCAATAAAATTCAATCCGGTATTCACATAGGCGGGCATTTTTTGGCGGAGAAAGCGTAAAATCAAATCCCCCGTCGGTGTGGGTTTTATATCCCAAGGGCCAATGGGTGTACTGGGATTGACAATCACAATATCCTGACCCAATTTTACCGCATTTTGGGCTTCTTGTTCTGCCCAATATTTAGATTTTTTATAATATCCCACTAAATTCTCAACCGGACTTTGATAATTTTCATTAACAGCAACTCCCGGTTTTACTCCAATGGCAGCAACGGAACTGGTATAAATTGTTCGCTCAATTCCCGCTTGTCTAGCGGCGGCTAAAATATTACGAGTGCCGATAATATTATATTGTTGTAATAGGTGTTTATCTCTTTGCCAAAGAGAATAATGGGCTGCACAATGAAATAGAACCTTACAGCCTTTTAAAGATTGAGATAAGTTGGCATCTGTTAAGTTTCCTATAACAATTTCAACCTCTAAATTTTTTAAGTTATCTAAATTACTCTCAGGACGAACCAACACCCGAACCGCATAGTTATTTTTCAATAACGATCTAACTAAATTCGCCCCAATAAACCCCGTACCACCCGTTACAAATACTTTGATCATCTCTCTGTTTTCTCCTAATATTTGATTCCCCTAAATCCCCCTTATTGATGGGAAATTTAATATCTTTTATTTGCCTGATAAACTTTGTTTATTAAATCGTTTTTTTATCTTCAAACCTTCATCTTCTAAAAACGTATTTAAAACCGGAACAACAATTAAACTTAATAAAGTAGATGTAATTAAACCCCCAATAATCGCCACGGCCATCGGTTGTCTTAATTCTGCCCCTGCTCCTAATCCTAAAGCAATCGGTAACATTCCTAAAACCGTCGAAGCGGTGGTCATCATAATCGGTCTTAAACGGACAACTCCCGTCTCAATAATTGCCTGATTTCGACCCATGCCTTTTTGACGTAATTGGTTGATATAATCCATCAATAATAATACATTTTTATCTAATAATCCCAAGAGAAAAATTAACCCAATTAAAGAGATAATCCCGAAATCACTTTGGGTAATTAATAAGGCTAACATTGCTCCAGCTAGAGACAAGGGAAGGGTTAACCCCACCACCGTCGGTTCGACCCAACGACCAAATAATAGAAATAGTAACCCTAACATACAAATCACTGAAAACAAAAGCGTGATTAAAAAACTATTTAAAACTTGACCAATTCTGGCGGAATCTCCGGTTAATTTTACGGTGACTTCATCGGTTATTAAAGTTTGAGCAATATCCATTACTTGATTAGTCGCATCTCCTAATAATTGACCTTGGCTTAAATTCGCCGTCACATAAGCCGCTCGTTGACCATTAAATCGTTCAATCTGGTTAATTGTATTGGATGTATTGTCTTCTCCCGTTGCCCGAACATCAACAAAACCGGGTAATTTTGTGACTTTTTCTTGAATGGTTTTAGCTATATTATTTAATTTCGGAATATCTTCTCCTAGCAATACAATTTGCAGGGGTTTTTCATCCCCTGTTTCTACAAATTGAATATCTTCCACACTGACGTTAACATTATCAATGGGAGGTAAATTAGAACGAATTTGATCTTGAGCTTCTAAGGTAGTTAATTGACGATTATTTTTCAATTTGACATAAATTCTACCTCGATTTGGTTGCCCTTTAATCCCAATAATACTAAAGGATTTTTCCACATCAGGAGTTTGTAAAATAACCGCTTCTATTTTTGTGGCGGTTGTGCGAGTTTTTCTCAGAAAAAGTTGAATGGGATTTCTCGCTAAATCAGTTAACCAGTCAAAAGCTCCTGGCTGTTGAAAAATATCGTTGGAGGGAGAGGAGACGCGCCGTGGCTCGTCTCTACGGGGTTGAGGTTGAATATTGGAAATTTGAGGCAAAGGATAGGAATAATTAATTACAAATTCTCCCCTATCGAGTCGCGGTAAAAACCCCTGTGGGACAAAAGGAATTAAGGCTAAACCCACAATAAAACTCAAAATAGCGATTAGAATAACTCGTTTTCGGTGGGTGAGTGACCATTGCAATAATCGGCGATAATTTTCGATAATTGGGTTGGGTTTTGGAGTATAATTTTCCGGTCTATCTTTTGCGGGTTTTAACCAATAAACTGCTAAAACTGGAGATAACGTTCTGGCGACTAATAATGATATAACCACAGCCGAAGAAATAGTCAAAGCAAAGGGTTTAAAAAACTGTCCTAACGCATCTCCCATAAAGGCTACGGGGAGAAAAACTGCTACAATTGTTAAGGTAGAAGCTGTCACCGTTAACCCAATTTCATCTGTTCCTTTAATTGCTGCTTCTCTGGGTGTTTCTCCGGCATCAATTAACCGGGCAATATTCTCCACATCAACAATAGCATCATCTATGACAATTCCAATTACTAATGCTAAGGCTAATAAGGTTATCGTTTCTAAGTTAAATCCAGCAATTGCCATTACAATGCAGGTTCCTAATAAAGAAGTGGGAATGGCTAAGGCGGTAATTAAAGTTGCTCTAAAATTTCTTAAAAATGGGAAGACAATTGCAATAGCTAAAACAACGGCTAATAATAATTCATTAATTGTAGAACGGGTGGCTTTTTTAATATAATCTGCTTGGGTTTCTGCTAAAATTATCTTGACATCGCTTAAGTTTTTTTGGAGACTATCAATTGTATTTTCAACCTGATTAACCACTTCTAAGGTATTAGCATCACTGCGTTTTACCACTTGAACTGCTAAGACATTTTCACCATTATATCTAACCAAAGTTGGCGGGTCTTGAATTAGGGTTTGAGAACTGGATAAGGAGGCGATATCCTTTTTGGCTTCTCGACTTAATCCATCCCCCAAGAGATTAACTTTTAATACCCCTGGTAAAGCTTTTAGTTGGGGAATAATTGCACTTTTAGTAATTGTGGTTAATTCTTTTAAGGTTTTGCTTTCGCTTTTAATCGCGTAGGTAATAGCTGTTGATTCGTTTAGGTTTAATGGAATTATATTGTAGGTTGTTTCAAGAGGTAATCGAATGGTTTTTAAAGCTGTTTCTACTTGATTTGTTGAGGATTCTAAACTCGTACCCACTAAAAATGCTAAACTAACAATACTGCGTCCGGCATAGGTTGATGAACGCAAATCATAGACTCCTGGAATAGATTTTACCCCCGTTTCAATCGGTAAAGTCACTTTTAATTCCGTATCCGTTGCCGTGGAAATTGGTGTAGTGGTACTCACAACTACAACCGGAAACGTCACCTCTGGAAATAGGGCATATTTGAGATGACTAAATGCCAAAATTCCTGCTATAATTACCCCAATCCAAAACCCAATTGCAATTCTAGGATGAGCGATACAAGCACGAGAAATATTGAACTGTTCTCGCATAGAAGGTTTTAGCGGAGACTGAATCATAGGAGGTATTGATAATATATGATTATTAAACTATTTATTGTAAACTATTGAGGGAACACCGGAACACCGAAACACCGAAACAGGGGTAATACTTCTGGTTGTTTCATATTAGTATTAAAATATTACAGCCTCGGCGCGAGTTGCTATAGCTATAGCAATCCGTGTAGGATTTGTGATAAAAACCCGTAGGGGTTGGGTCTCCCAACCCTCTTTGCGCTTGGGTTGGGAGACCCAACCCCTACAATAAAATGCTACAACCTATTTAGGATTGCTATATGAAGATTTAAACTCTATTTTCCAGCGAGCGAGGACGCTCGCACTGCAATATTTTTTGGATTTTATATTAATTTATTGGAGCAATTTTTCAGCACATTCAATCCCCACATCCACAAACTCATCGGGGGATTTTTTTGTCTTTTGAGCTTGGGTATAAATTTTCAGAAACTGCTCAAAACTGTACCGAGATTGAAATTGGTTAATAGTACACTGACAAACCACTTTCGCCTGTTGTTGGGTTAAACCTTCTTGAACACTGCGTTGACTACAACTACTAATATAAGTACTAACAATTTCTTGGGGATATTGATATTTGGGTTTGGGTTGAGTAGAATTATTTTGAGCCAGAGTCGAAACCGGATAAAGTCCTAAAGCCAAGAATAATATAAAATACAACAGACGAACAACGACAAAAGGACTGATAATATTCATAAAGGATTGGTTTTAAATGAATTGGCGACCATTACAATTAAAACATAAATTGTGCCTAAAAATTTTACTTCTAGGGACAATTATTATATTAATCACGCTGTCGAGTAGTATTTGGCATCAATTCCAGAAGCTATCTGTCGCCTCCCAACAACCTGTGGATACATTTTTTGTCCTGGGGGGAAGTATTAAACGGGAAATGTATGTCGCCCAACTAGCAAAACAAAATCCCGATATTCGGATTTTAATTTCAACCGGATCAGATGATCCCTGTATTTTAAAATTATTTCAACTACAACAAGTACCAACACAACAGGTTTGGCTAGAAAAGTGTGCAAATTCTACTTTTGATAATTTTTTTTACAGTCAACCTATTCTGAGTAAATGGCAAGCTCGTCATATTAAATTAATTACCTCTCCCACCCATTTACCCCGGGCAAAATGGATGGCTCAAATTATGTTAGGAGCCCATGGAATTTGGGTGGATGTGGAAACAGTAAAAGAAACCGGAGTTCCCGCAAATCGGGAATTGTGGCTAAAAACAGGAATAGATATCACCCGAACTTTTTTATGGGCGTTAGCAAGTCAAGTGATTCAACCTTCCTGTTCTAATCTAACTCAACTTGAAGGGGTAAATCTGAAAAACTGGTGTCAGGAAAAATTCTCCTGTGAATATCAAAGTGGTATTGACCGAAAATCAATTTGTCAGGAAAGGGAGCCCTAATTAGACCTTAACTTTACATACGCTTTTGACAAAAAAGTCCCCCAACCTTTTATCCCATCGGTTTTACAAGCCTTAAAATTTCAGCACTCAATGTAAAGATTGAGTTAAAGATTTAATAAAAATCATCGGAATCTGCTTCAATTTGGGAACACCCTGGATTAGAATATGCCATCATACAAGGGTATCTTACGAAGATAGGCAACTTGATTGAATATCAGAATCCTCTAATCATCTGAAAAGCAATCAGTGTTGTTAGACCTAAGTTTTTGCTCAATTAGCGCTTAACTCCCGTGGGCAGGAGTCTCCCTGATTAGGGGGATTTCTGCGGATAACTGTATATACCCCAACTCCATTGGTAAGGGAGCTAGATTCTGCTTGCTAAGGGGGCTAGATTCCCATTTGCTAAAGGGGTTTTGAAGGGACTAGAAAAGCCTAATTTGAGATTTCTAAGCGCCGCTGCACAGATTGCCAATAATAATATTTATCCCATCAGAACCATGATCAACCTCAACTTGACTGAACGGGATCGGGCGTCCACTCCTAACCCGAGGGTTTCTCAATCTTTATTGATTTCTACCTTAGAAAACTTTTTAATTCAAGTCCCTGATGCCGATACCATTGATGTTGCAGCCTGGAGTCAACATTGGCATCTCCACTCGTTTCAACTGGGAGATTCTATTGATAATATAGCCATTTCTCCCCAAAAAACAGTTCACAGTGAACTGAACCAAAAATCCCTGATTTATCTGGTTGTTGAAGGTCGAGTCCGACTCCTGGCCTGGGACAAAAATCTCAATCGGGAGATTTCGGTTTCAGTTATTGAACCTGGTGAAACCTTTGGCGGGGATCAAGTCGGATGGGAATACTCAAGTTTACCCTATGAAGCGATCGCCACCAGTGATGTGATTGTGGCTTCAATTCCTGCGGTCGAAATTATAGCCCAGATTAAACTACAAACCTACCTGCAAACCGCCATCGAAAACCGACAACGGTTATTATTCTTCAAAACCCAAACGGACTTACAACGGTTGACCAGTCACCGACTACAAGAACTTTTATCTGGCTGCACCCAACACCAGATCAAGGCTGGAACTCCCCTACAATCAGCATTTCCAACGCCACAGAGCCGATTTTGGCTGTACCAAGGACAAATTGCGGGTACCGATACTGTTCCCCGGGTGGGCGATAGTTGGGGAGAACCCGATCCCATCCCCCCAGAATGGATCGCTACCACAGAGTTAGTAGTCTATCAACTTCCCACAGAAACCCTACAGCTAACATCTGTACAAGGTGGGAAATCTCCAATGCGGAAACAGCAAACCACGGTAACAGTGTCTCCTCAACCCGCCACTGTTAAACTATCCCCGGTGATCGTTCCCTCAACCCCCCAAACCCTCAGCTTCCCGAAACCCAAACGTCAACGAGTCTGGCGAGGATTTTGGCAACGCTATCCATTTATACAACAGCAAAGCTCCTCTGACTGTGGGGTTGCTTGTTTAGCGATGATTAGTCAGTATTGGGGGAAATATTTAAGTATTAATAGCCTGCGTAATATTTCGGATGTAGGACGATCTGGAGTCTCCTTAAAAAACCTCACTCTCACCTCAGAACGCTTAGGCTATCAAGCGCGACCAGTCCGGGCAAGTTTGAATCGTTTAGAAACCGAAAAAAACCCTTGGATTGCCCATTGGCAGGGGGATCATTATATTGTGGTCTATAAAGTCCGCCGTGATCAGGTTGTGATTGCTGATCCGGCTGAGGGCAAAAAAACCCTCTCTCGTCCGGCGTTTTTAACCGGATGGACGGGCTATGCTTTACTTTTGGAACCCACCGATCAATTCCAGGAACTCCAAGAGCAGAAACGCTCTCTCGGTCGGTTTGCCGGAGTAATTTGGCCCCATCGGTTTTTGGGATTACAAATTGTTTTGTTATCCCTATTAATTCAGATATTTGGAATTGTAACTCCTTTATTAACCCAGATTATTTTAGATCGGGTTGTGGTGAATAAAAGTCTCACCGGTTTGAATGTATTTGCCTTGGGATTGTTATTATTTGGCGTGTGGAGTTTAGGGTTATCCTCAATTCGACAATATCTATTGAGTTACTTATCAAATCGTTTGGATTTAACTCTCATTGGTGGATTTATTAACCACGCCCTACAACTTCCTTTAAAGTTCTTTGAGTCCCGCCGCGTCGGTGATATTCTTACCCGGGTTCAAGAAAATCAGAAAATTCAACGGTTTCTAGTCGGTCAAATTTTGCTGTCGGCGTTGAATGTGGTGACGGGGTTTGTCTATTTAGGATTGATGCTTTATTACAACCTTAAACTCACAATTTTAATTTTAGGAATTGTGCCTTTAATTATCATTCTGACATTAGCAGCAACGCCCATATTACGGCAGATTTCCCGTCAATTATTTAATGCCGCTGCCGATCAAAGTTCAACTTTAGTAGAAATTTTTACCGGAATTAATACGGTGAAAGCGGTCGCGGCGGAACCGGAATTACGTTGGCGTTGGGAAGAAAAATTAACCCAACAGATGAATGTTCAGTTTAAAGCCCAGAAATTAGGGATTAATTTGGGATTTGTCAGTGGGTTAATTAATTCTATTGGGAGTACATTTTTACTTTGGTTTGGTGTGAATTTGGTAATCCAAGATCAATTAACTATTGGTCAGTTTGTCGCCTTTAATATGATGCAGGGTTATGTAATTAGTCCGATTCTTGCTTTAGTGGGATTATGGGATGAATTACAAGAGGTGTTAATTTCCGTGGAGCGGTTAAATGATGTCTTTGAACAGGAACCGGAAGAAACCCCGCAAAAACCGTTAATTGTATTACCAAGAATCCAGGGAGAAATTAACTTTGATAACGTGACTTTTCGTTATCAAGAAGATGCGGAAACTAATATTCTGCAAAATCTATCTTTTAAATTTCCTCCGGGTAAAACTATTGCGATTGTTGGGCGCAGTGGTTCAGGAAAAAGCACCTTAGTTAAGTTAATGCAAGGGTTGTATCATCCCACAACGGGACATATTTATGTGGATGGACATGAAATTCGTCATGTTTCTCCCCCTTCTTTACGCACACAAATGGGCGTTGTTCCCCAGGATTGTTATTTGTTTTCAGGAACCCTTTTAGAAAATATTACGCTCTATCGAGATGAATATACTTTGGATCAGGTAATTGAGGCAGCTAAATTAGCCGAAGTTCATGGATTTATTCAGGGTTTACCTTTGGGATATTATACCAAAGTTGGAGAACGGGGGTCAAGTTTATCGGGAGGACAACGGCAACGAGTAGCGATCGCTAGAGCCTTATTAGGAAGTCCTCGAATTCTAATTTTAGATGAGGCAACCAGTTCTTTAGATACCGAAAGTGAAAGCCGTTTTCAACGCAATTTAGAACAAATGCAACGCGACCGCACCACAATTATTATTGCCCATCGTCTCTCAACCGTGAGAAGTGCCGATTGTATCCTGGTTTTAGACAAAGGTATTTTAGTTGAACAGGGCAACCATGAACAGCTAATGGCAACTCAAGGACTCTATTACCATTTAGCCCAACAACAACTGGCTTTATAGCCCTCACTAAGCACCAAGATCCCCCCTAACCCCGCGCGTGGCAGGGGAGGCAGGGGGATCTGAAATTTACCATCAAAAATCAAACAGCCCCAAACCCTACCTTCATCTTCTCCGATCTCCTCTGTTAACAAAACTTTTCACAAAAATCTGCCAATCTGGCAGTCTCAAATTATAAATTACCTTAGTATAAACACAGAGGATTTTGATAAAAACAAGAACACTGGCCTAAACGTAGGATCATTTAAACCCTAGAGACTGGTTATAGGGTGTTTGCGTGCGGTAGTTAGTTGAATAGCACCTATAATCGGTCACTGCTTTTTGTTAACAGTCGATTTATAGCAGTCGCGGGCATCGCGGTTAGGACTCATACCGATCCAGAAAACCTGATGGTGGGGTCTTTTCTCCCTATTGCCTATTCCCTATTCCCTGCTATAACATCGCTGTTTTCCGGTTCAATCTAATTTCATTTTAAAAAAAACAATTAAAACACCAACCTTTGTTGGCCAGTTTTTACATCAGCTTATGAAACCGTACACACTGTTCTCCCCTCTCAGTAAAAACACTGATGATTCAGACTCCCAATTGTCTGTAACGGTGCAGGAGGAATACTTAGAGGATTTGCAATTTAGTCTGGAACACATAGAACAAACCGATCAGATTTATGGCGGTATTGCCGGTTCCGTTCCCTTTCCTCCCCTAGCTCCCCCCCAAACAGTCCCCAAAAAATCCCCTCCACCAGCTAGTGTTCCGACGGCGAAACCAGACTGGTCAAATGCCTTACAGTCCCTACTGGATCAACCTCCTGCCTCTTTTCCCCTGCAATTAATGTTAGGAGGATTTATTTTTTGTATCGCCTTTGGTGCCTGGGGATATTTTGGAACCGTTGATGAAGTCGGTCAAGCTAGAGGTAAATTAGCACCCCAAGGGGAAGTTTACAAAATCCATCCCGTTGAGTTGGGAAAAGTTTCCCGAATTCCGATGAAAGAGGGACAAACTGTTAAAAAAGGCGAGGTTTTAGCCGAACTAGATCGACAAATTGCCACCCAAGAATTAGCGGGATTACAACAACAACTCACCGCCTTTCAAGCCGAACTGATTCAAAAACAAGGGTTAATTGAACGGATTCATTTAGAAGCCCAAACCCAAGCTGCGATCGCTACCGCTCAACTTCAATCTCAACAGGCCAGTATTGAACGAGTCCAAAGCCAAATTGCATCGAATCAGCGATTACTAGGTCAACTCAATTTTGAAGCGTCAGCGACTCAAAAACGAGTTGAATCTTTACAACCCTTAAAGGCAGAAACCCAAACCCTAATTGAAAAATTGCAGGAGGGAGAATCGGCAGCGAAAGAACGACTAGAACGGCTACAACCCCTGTTAGAAAGTGGTGCTATTTCTAAAGACATATTGTTTCAAGCCGAACAAAATCTGCGAGATCAACAAAGGGGCATTGTTCAGGCTCAATTATCAGAAAAAAATAGTACCCAAGAACAGATTTTTCAAGCCGAACAAAGTTTCCGAGATCGACAAAGATTAATCACCCAATCTCAAGGAGAATTAAAACAATCTCAAGTTGAAGTTGAACGATTAAATGCGGAATTAGCCCAGAAACAAGCGGAAGCCAAAACAATTCAGGTAGAAACCCAGCAAAAAATTCAACAAACCGAGTTAGAAGTAACTCAATTAAAAGCTAAAATTGCCGAAACACAAAATTTAATTACAACGGCTGAAGCCAAACTTCAAGACAGATATCTCTATTCTCCCATTGATGGAGTTATTTCTGCCTTGAATGTGTTTAATGTGGGAGAAGTCATTCAACCCGGACAAACCGTGGCTGAAATTACGCCCAAAAATGCACCCATGATTTTAACGGCTAGTCTCCCGAATGACAAAGCTGGATTTGTGAAAACGGGAATGTCAGTTAAAGTCAAATTTGATGCTTATCCCTATCAAAATTATGGGGTATTTGAAGGAACAGTTCGCTCAATTTCCCCCGATACAAAAGTCGATCAAGCAATTGGCCCCGTTTACAAATTGGAAATTGTGTTAAAAAAAGACTATGTTTTGCAACAGGATCAGAAAATTCAGTTAAAACCTGGACAAACGGCTAGTGCGGATATTATTATTCGTCGTCGTCGGATTATGGACATTCTACTTAATCCTATTCTGCAATTGCAGAAAAATGGTATCAATTTGTAAAACACTATTTACTAATTAGGAGTACAAGAAATGTCTGCTCAATATTCTTACAATAACTCGAAAGTCGCTAAAGCGATGAGTGAAGAACAATTTGAACAAATCATAGATGCGATTTTATCGGGAAAATATTCTTGGGCTTGTGTTTTAATTTTGCGTTTTGCCGGGTATAACCCACTGCATTATATTCCCTATCGCACCTATAACCGAATCACTAAGGATCATAATTCTAATCTCCAGCCTCAAAGTCAGACAACCTCTGTTAAGTCAAGTCTTAATACCCAGACTACACCTTCTGGGGCGGTCAAACTTCGGGACTTAACTTATTTAGAGACCATTCCTGAATTGAGTCGGGGGGTTTTGGGAGGATTTCGGTATTTAGAGGTTGTAGAAAACGTTCCTGGTTTTTGGAACGTGAACTAAACCTGAGCACATTTCAAGAACAAGTTAAAATTTTCGGTTTAGCTGAGTTGATTTTTCTTCTGAATCAAATTTTAAAAATCCCCTTTTCACATCTTTTTCTATCGTTATACCAAATCCGGTTAGGATTGGCTATTGATAAAATCGGTAAACCGGATTTATAGCGCTACGCATTACGGTTAGGACATTTCTAAATCCTGAAAAGCCTTCACAGCTTACTGTTACCTGTTCCCTGTTCCCCAAAGCGTAGCGCTATAGAATTACCCGTATTTAATCGGGTTTTTTTTGCTGTTCATCGTAGGTTAATCAACTTGAGTTCGACGGATGCTGAATAGTCATCTGAAACCCGGAGAATCACCCAAAAATGATAGTATCTCCGTTGGCTGCACTAAAGCCCGTACTGCCAGCAGTCCTATAGAGCGTATTGAACCCCTCGCTGGTGTAGTTCCCCCAAGCATCGGGGCCGACCCCACTAGAGGATGTGAGTCGGTTGGAGATCATATTGCTGCCTCCAACCTTAGCAGTCGCTCCAGTAGCGTTGTAGATACCACCCCCCTTAGCCGCACTGTTCCCGGAAAGCAAGCTATTGTTTCTCAGGGTTAGGTTTCCAGATGCTGTACCATTATAGATACCGCCACCTTGTCCGGCTGTGGAATTGCTCAAGATGGTGGTGTTCGTTATATTGGCGGTTCCGGCATTAAAGACACCACCACCAGCACCACCACTACTCGTTGCCTTATTGCTTTGAATCAGGGTGTTGTCCAGAGAAACCATTGTGCCATAGTTGCAAATCCCACCCCCGAGGATGCTTGCTGTACCATCCTTAATCACACTGGTAGTGACAGTCATAGAGGCTCCAACATAGTTACAGATACCGCCACCTCGGTTGAGCGCCGTATTCTTGGAGAATATATCATTGTCTACGGTCAGGGAAGCATTAGTATTATTGCAAATTCCACCTCCGTAAGTTTTTGCTTGGTTGGTGTTAAAGGTGCTATTTCTTGCCTCCAGACTGCCGAAATAGTTGAAAATTCCACCCCCGTTAGCAGCAGAGGTCGTATTATTAGCGATGTTGCGGTTAAAGGTGCCACCATTGACCAACATATTACCATAGTTGAATATCCCACCGCCCTGAACGGTTGCAACGTTATCGTTAAGTGTACTGTTGAAGAGTCCTAGAGAACCCAAATAGTTGTAAATACCACCACCAATATCAGCTTTACCGTTAGCAATGGTGACTCCTCCAATAGTTGCATTCACTGAATAAATCACAAACACGCGACCGGCATTATTGCCACTAATTGTGAGCAAATTTGCCCCCGGGCCATTAATTGTGACATCGCCGCTGATTAGCAGTTGCCCACTCGTCAGGGTAATGGTATCTGGAGTCGTATCAGCCATCGTTCCTGTAAAGTTGATCGTATCAGCACCCGCCGCAGCATTGGCATCTAAAATAGCCTGACGCAAGGAGCCAGCCCCACTATCACCGTTATTGGTTACTGAAAACGTTGCCAGGGTGTGATCGTAGCCTTCCTGTACCCAGGATGGTAAAATGTTAGAGGTTTCGATCGCCCCAGTCAAAAACTCTAAGTTCCAGTTTCCCCCCACAGACGCGCTACCCGTCAGGTCTTTAGAAGCTCCTACATCGGCTCCAGTTAACTGGTCAATCTGTTGCACAAAGTCTTGCCCCGCTTGACTAGCTGCTACATTGCAGCCATAAAGGAGAATATCCGCATCTTCGGTCAGCGCTCCTCTCCAATTAGTCAGAGCATCGGCATAGTTACCCAAGTTATTGAGATTGAGATCGGTTGTTCCGAGTTGTAAATGGCCATCGCTACCATGGGAGAAGATAGACAAACTCTTAATGTCACTCAGACTTGATAGAACTTGGGTAATCTGAATTACTTCGTCTTGTAGCGAATCGAGTACCCATATATCTGTATTCGGCTGCAAACCCTTCACTAAGTCTTGATAGTCATGAATATTGGAGTCAATGAAAGCAATATTAGAAGACTGAGAAGTTTGTCCAAGGGTGTTGAAATGATCCTGTCCAGTTCTCCCTAAATAAGCCGTCGTACTGGATGCGGCGGCGGGAATACCAGAAAATTCTGAATTGTCAGGCGAGTGCCACATTTCCATATATACTCCTTTCTTTTTTATAGAGTTTTACTAATTGTTGATTGAGTTTTATGAAAGCCCAAATGTAAGTCGTAAGAGATCGGTAATCACTGGTCACGTAACACCCACCTCAAGGCTATTACATGACCAGTATCCTGCTTACAAAGCGATAGCTGCAACGGAGTTGCTAGAAGATAAAGAACTGGTGCCATAAGTTGCCACAGCTAAGGTATTAGCCATTGTGAAGCTGTTAAGAGTTCCGTCGTAGATTCCAGGATCGGTAACGGCTTTAGCACCCGCAGAAGCGTAGTTACCGGGAGACAAGGATGGGACATTGATATTCAGAGTAAACGAATTTTTGGTGCTGAAGCTGATGGTATTTTTCAAACCACCTTGAACCGCCACAGTTTCAGAAACAACTTCCAAGTAATTCAGATCAGAAATATTCATTGTTTTGTCCTTTTTTTTGATAAGTTCTTTGTCAAAAGTAACTTTTTTTAGTTCTGTATTTAAGATAGGGAAGATCATCAGACCTGTATTGCCATTTTGGCAGATTAATTTTGACTGAGGTAAAAAAAACTAAAGTAACCTAATCTAATATTAATCAAGTCAAAAACATGAACAAATTGTCATTTTTGCAATATTCATATTGACAAGTTCATCACAATCCAATCTGACTGACTAAGCTAATGATAAACAGATAACAAAAACTCAATTTCTGTTATCTGTTTATCGTGAAATTGAATGATTACGGGGTCATAGGTAATATTCACCTAAATGCCATTACCTATGACCAGTATGCTTCTTAGCCGTTGATAGCAGCAACGGAAGTGCTGCCAGCGAAACCACCAAGGCCATAAGTTGTCACAGCCAAGGTATCAGCTTTTACGAAGCTATTTAAGCCAGAGCCAGTGCCGCTATCAGCAACGGCTTTAGCACCGGCAGAAGCGTAGTTGCCGTCAGGCACACCTGGAGCAGTGATGTTAAGAGTAAAGCTATTTATGGTTTCGAAGGTGATACTAACGAGATCTTCTTCAGACCAATTATAATTAGGTTCAGGAGGCTCATCACAACCACCGAAAACTGTGGTAGCTTCAGAAACGACTTCCAGGTAATTCAGGTCAGAAATAATCATTGTATTTCTCCGTTTTAAAGTAAGTTTACTTCGGTTTTTTGTTACCTAATTCAGCTTGCCTTATGGTGTCTATTTTGCCATTTTGGCAGAACATTTTTTCGGTAACAATTCTATTTTCCTGTCATCAACTTATCAAAAGTTAACAAAGAGATGTTGCCATTTTGGCAGAATTTTTTTCTGTTTGGCTGAACAATTTTGTGTTCTTTTGATGTTTTTAATATAGCTAGGCTTTTTCGACCTGTGTTGCCATTTTGGCAGATTAATTTTGACCTGAAATGAAGCAGATAAATCTGCCAATTTGGCAATCAGATTAAATGGAGGGCATCGTCACCTATGGATGTCCTCCATTTTGGCTGTTGATTTTATGATTTTGGATTAATTTTAAGCAAACATGAAGTTATTGGCACTCAGTTGGTTGAGTTTCACGCCTGACAAGAGAATTTTCCCACCAGAATCAGAATTCAACAGCGCACCATCTTTGGTATCAGTGATTTGACCGTGTGCAACCTTAGTTTGCCACCAATCTGAAGTATTGATGTTACCCTCGCCCTGAAATTTAATCTTGTCTTCGCCTACTTTGAAATCTTTGATCACATCTAAATCCCCTGTTTGCAAGCCGTTACCTTGGGTAAAAACAAAGAGATCGGTATTGTTTTGATCGCCCTGAATAACCTGATTGCCCGAACCACCAATTAGGATATCATGGCTCTTTCTGCCATTGATTGAAGCCCGGTTAGCGATTAAAGGATCTTCTGATACTTGAACAGCACTACTACCCAGTTCCACCAGGGTCAGGTTAGTCTTGCGCTTAAATGTCTGCTGATAAGTTCCAATGGCATCGCCTGTGAGCCAGTCCGTGCCGTAGTCGCTCTCAATATTGGGATGTTTATTCTTGTCTTTAAGTTTAACGTTTTTACTCGCACTAAATTTTAACTTGTGGATGTTCTTGGAGGAGATTAAATCACCCGACAGACCAAAATAGTCTAACACCTTGGGTTTGTTAAAATCCGATGTGTCTAACAATAGGAAAGAGGCTTGACCATGAGCCTCATTATATTCGGTCTTAGATTTTTCAATCTCTTTAGCTGCCAGTTCCAAGTTAGCTGAAAAGTCGAAAGAGAAATTTTGATTAGCATCAATAGAAAAATTCGCGATCACTTCAGTTTTACTGCCAGCACTTCCCTGATATGATCCAGTTGAACCGATGGCGAGACCATCATTAAATAGCACAGAAAAATTAGGGTCATTATTAAAAACGGCTAGAGCATCAGCAATAGCAGTAGCCACCCCATTTTTGACTAATGCTTCTGTCTGGGCATTCGTCAAAATGGTTGAAGCCGGTTGATTATAGTTGGAAAATACAGAACTTACTTCTACCCGAGCAAAGTTGGGAGTAGAAGTATAACTGGGGGCAGTTTGTTCTATAAATAGAGTCTTAGCCATGGAATTATTCCTTTGTGTTTTGAAAATGTATTATTTAAACGAAAAGCCATATAGCAATCCTATTTGAGTTGTGTTCAAAATTTGGGCTTAAAAGGGAACGCCGGATCTAGGGGTAATACTTCTAGTATTAAAATATTACAACCCCTACATGGGTTGCTATATATAGAGTTTAAGTACGGAACAGCCTACTTATAATATAGCGAAGATCCTTAGACTTATGTCGGCATTTTGGCAGATTAGTTTTGAACCTGAAAACCCCAAAACTAACCCAATCTAATATCAATCAAGTCAAAAATATAAAGAAACTGCCATTTTGGCAACAATGATCTTGATAATTTAGTTATAATTCTTGAAAATTATGATCAAAAAAATAGTAACGTCACCTCATCTAAAAGTCCTTGAGCTTTCAGATGTTGACCCCATCACCTTATTTTATCTGGATTTCACCATAATTTATAATAGTCTGCTAATGTTAAGTTAAAAGAGTTGGGGTTAAGTACAAATGATCATGGTGCAACTTTCCAAAGGCTCACTTGATGATGAGGAAATTGTTGGCTTCCTGAAACGCAATCTGGAATTCAAGGAAGTTCATCAGAAGATTTTGTCTCAAAAAGTTATAGATCAAGTTGCTGAGGAAAGAGGTATTATTGTAACGGATGAGGAAATTCAAAACCAAGCTAACCAACAACGTCATGAAAAACGCTTAGAAAAGGCGGCGGATACCTTAGCATGGTTAGCTGACCAAATGATCACTTCCGATGACTGGGAAGCGGGAATTCGAGAACGTCTTTTAGCCGAAAAATTAGCAGAATCTTTATTTGCTAAAGATGTTGAAAAATACTTTATTCAAAATCGCTTGAGTTTTGAACAAGTTTCATTATATCAAATTATTGTTCCCTACGAGCGCTTGGCTAGGGAACTATTTTATCAAATAGAAGAAGAAGAAATTAGTTTCTATCATGCCGCCCATTTATATGATGTTGACCCCCGACGTCGGGAACAATGCGGCTATGAAGGTAAACTTTATCGTTGGGGATTAAAAGCGGATTTTGCCGCAATTGTATTTGGTTCAACTCCCGGAGAAATATTAAGTCCAGTCAAAACTGACCAAGGTTATCATTTAATCTTAGTTGAGGAGTTTATTCAAGCTGAATTGACTCCTGAACGTTATCAAGAGATTCTTCAGAAACTATTTAAAGATTGGTTAGCTAGTGAATTGAATTATCGGCTATATAACACTTAAAATTCTACTTTTATGCCCCAGCTATTACAAGCAAGTAAATGCACCTTAAAACTGATTAATTGACAGAATTAATCAGATAAATTTGATTTATTTTTTAAGCCTAATGCGGCTCCTAATGCACCCAGAATTAATAACCAGACGGAGGTTGATGGTTCAGGTGCTTGGACAATTGTGGCACTCTTTTGATAGGTAATTAAGGTGAGGTTTTGACCTTGACTAAATTGATGAGAATATAATCCCGATAACAAAATACTGACAGATGCTTGATTTTCTTCGGCGTTTGTTGTTGCTGAGGGCGATAATTGAAAACCCTGACTTTTTTGGATGAATAAATTATGTTTATTAGCATAATTTAGCCAGCTATTTAGACTAAAGAAATCTAACAAATTATTAGAAGAATCTTCAAACAAATAGAAAGCGATATAATTCGCGGCTTGAGTCGATTCTTGTTGCTGTGATTTTTGGGCTTCTAAATTTAAAATCGAGATAAAGTCAAAAGTAAATTCTTGATTTTCAGCAATTTCAAATTGATAACCAATAGCTGCTGCTTGACTTTGAGCTAAACCTAAATATTCTTGACCTTCTCCTAGAGTTATCGCCTGGGAACCATTGTTAGCCAGGGGAAAACAATATTCAGGTTCCAAGCAGAAATTAACATCAAAATAGGCACTAGCATTCGCTTCAGAGAATACAGTCCCTTTCCAAGCTAATGCTAGGGTTTGAGTATCTGTAAATGTGGAAATACTGGTAGGAACTTGACTGAAATTATAAATCAAGGTTTCAGTTTCAGCCTTAGCAAATGTACCCGCAAGACTAGGGGAAACACTACTTAATAAAGCAATAACCGGAGTAGCAATAATGAATAATTTCATAGTTGCTTTGGGTGCAGTATTCATGTCAAATCCTTTTGTTAAGTTTTAAATCAAAACTGATCACGGTATCAATACCGATAACCTATAGATGCAATGTAATCTATGGAGTAGGGAAATTAACAGGGGTTAGTTTAAAGATTTTAGTTTTTTTTGTAAAGATCTGATAAAATATTCGAGTTTAAATAGTAATACTAATTTTATCTGTAATTAAGTCAATAACTATTCCGTTCGAGTTATAACAGAAACCATAAACACCCCAAGTTTCCATTATGAACCCACCTATCCGCTAAATCTAAACTACTGACAATACTATCAATAATTCCCGCATACCATTCTGCCGATGTAATATCCGCCGTCCCAATAGCCGTTAAATCAATCGCAACACATAAAACTCCCTCGACTTGTAACCATTGCATTGTGCGGACTCGCAAGGAAGATTTTCCCATTTGTCGGGAGTTTAACACATAACAAAACTTTCCTGCTTTCAATGCTTGATACAGGTCTTCATCCGCTTGTCGTTTAATATAGGTAGGAGCATCAACGGGTAAACTCCCACCCACTTGATAAATGGAATAGGACATAGGATAAACAGGAAATTTTGCCAGGTATAGAGGAAACCACCACTATTGTTTTAAGTCTCAAATGTTTGCTACCTATAAACAATAGTAATCCTTAAAAAACTGAATGACAACAAATTACCTCTACAATTTACTGCATTCGATCAATAGTTCGGTATTGAATAGCCTCCGCAACATGGGCAGGTTTAATATTATCTTCCCCCGATAAATCAGCAATAGTTCGACCTACCTTTAAAATCCGATCACTTGCCCTGGCTGATAATCCTAATTTCCTAATCGCATTTTCTAATAAACTCTGTCCGACCGTATCCAATTGACACCATTTTTGAATATGGCGACTCTGCATTTCCGCATTTGATTTTAACTGGGGTTCATCTTCAAATCGTTGGCGGGTGCGTTCCCGGGCTGTGATCACTCGTTGTCGAATATTAGCAGAATTTTCACCTTGAGATTGTTGTAAAATTTCCTCTGGTTTTAATCGATTAACAGCCACTTGTAAATCAATCCGATCCATCAATGGCCCCGATAATTTTGCCCAATATTGCTCTCGATGACGAGGGGAACAGGTACAAGGTTGAATAGTATCCCCATAATATCCACAGGGACAGGGATTTGTACTCGCTACTAAAGTAAATTTAGCCGGAAAAATCACCGATTGTTTAGTACGAGAAACCGTCACAAATCCATCCTCTAAAGGTTGTCTTAAAAACTCTAATACATCCCGTTTAAATTCTGTTAATTCATCGGCGAACAAAATACCCCGATGGGCTAAAGAAATCTCCCCTGGTTTCGGATAGGTTCCTCCCCCAACTAAAGCCGGGCCAGAAGCGGAATGATGGGGACTTCTAAAGGGGCGATCGCTCACTAAAGTTCCCCGATTTTTTAATAGTCCCGCCACGGAATAAATCCGAGTCACTTCTAAGGATTCTTCAAAACTTAACGGGGGTAAAATCCCGGGTAAACGCCGGGCTAACATGGTTTTTCCACTGCCGGGGGGCCCAACAAAAATTAAATTATGTCCTCCGGTGGCTGCAATTTCTAATGCCCGTCTAGCGTGGGCTTGTCCCTTAACTTCACTTAAATCTAAGCCAATTGTTGTTTTTTGAGATAATAAATCCGTTGCGGTTAATTGAACAGGTTGATAAGCACTGGGATGATTTAAAAAATCCGTCACATCTAATAAACTTTTAAATCCATAAACTGATAATCCCTGCACAACGGCCGCTTCTTGAACATTATCTTCAGGAACAACTAACCCGGTAATTCCCATTTTTTGGGCTGCTACGGCGATCGGAAGTACCCCGGCAACGGGTCTTAATCCACCGTCTAAACTCACCTCTCCTAAAAATAAAAAATCCCCCAATAAATCAGCCTTAATTTGTTCTGATGCGGCTAAAATCCCAATACTAATGGGAAGGTCAAAACTCGGCCCTTCTTTGCGTAAATCCGCCGGAGTTAAGTTAATTACAATATTTCGCATCGGGAAATGGTATCCGGCATTTTTTAAAGTTGCTTTTACCCGCTCTCGTGATTCTTGAACCGCCGCATCGGGAAGTCCCAACACCATAATTTTAGGCAGTCCCCCGGAAATATCAACTTCCACCCCGACTTTAACCGCATCAATTCCAACAATAGAGGCACTCCAAACCCTGGCTAACATGGTTTTTAAGTTTAATAATGGGTTCTATTTTTATCAGTTGACAATTGATAATTAACAATTGACAATTAGTTAATTAGGTTGAAAACCTCCTTTTTTAAGAGGAAAAAATTAACAATTTTTCCTGATTGTCAATCCTCTCACTTTAGGGAGAGGTAATTGTTAACTGTCCATTGTCCATTGTACATTGTCAATTGTTGAAAGATCTAAGCTAACACGAAATCCGTCGTTAATTGTGTTCCACATTCTGAACAACATTTGTGATTAATTGGATTGAGTGTGCCACAACTTGGACATACTAATCCTTGAGGATTGGTTTGGGTAATCTTCGATTTTAAACCCATCATATCATCATTCCCATGACCTGGAGCGACCATGGGAAAACAGTCTTCATTCCGAGTGACCCGCACATCTAATAACATGGGGCCGTCATAAGTTAATAATTCAGCGATCGCCCCCGCTAAACTTTCCCGCCGAGAAATATTCAATGATCTAATATTATAAACATCGGCTAATTTAGCAAAATTGGGACTGCCTTTTTCTAAATTTGTTGCTTCATAGCGATCATCATAAAATAAATGTTGCCACTGGCGCACCATGCCTAACCAACCATTATTTAAAATAATCACTTTGATTCCCACATTGTATTGAGAAATAGTTCCCAATTCCTGCATATTCATCTGAAAACTGCCATCCCCACTAATACAAATTACTTGTTCATTGGGTAAGGCAATTTTTACCCCCACCGCCGCCGGAAGTCCATAGCCCATGGTTCCTAAACCCCCGCTAGAAATCCACCGTCGCGGCCCGGTTTTGAGGAATTGAGCCGACCACATTTGATGCTGTCCGACATCGGTGGTATAAAAAGCATCGGGGGCTTGACGAGCAATTTCTACAATCACTTCTTGAGGAGAAATTCCGGTTTCCGGTTGAGAAATTTCCAAGGGATATTCTAAGCGCAGTTGGGCTAAATGTTCACACCAACTCTGATTTTTTTCGGGATTAATACTATCTCCCAACTCATGGGCGTGACGCAACAAATCCACTAAAACTTGACGCACATCTCCGACAATGGGAATATCGGGTTGGCGTGTTTTTCCCACTTCCGCCGGATCAATATCAATATGAATCACTTTGGCATTTTTCGCAAAATCATTGCCTTGACTCGCCACTCGGTCATCAAAACGTACCCCTAAAGCGATTAATAAATCACATTCAGCCACGGCAAAATTAGCGTAGGCTGTGCCGTGCATTCCCAACATTCCTAAACATAAAGGATGATTTTCATTGAATATTCCTTTCCCCATTAAAGTCGTGGTGAGCGGAATTTGAAATCGTTCTATTAATTCTTGAATTTCGCCATGGGAATTGCTAATAATTGCTCCCCCACCGACATATAATAAGGGTTTTTTTGCCTGTTGAATTAACTCTAAAGCTTGATGAATTTGGCGAGGATTTCCTTTGACTGTTGGCTTATATCCAATTAGTTTAACTTGACCCGGTTCAACGGGACGATAATCAATTTTAGCAATGCCCACATCCTTGGGAATATCAATTAAAACTGGCCCGGGTCGGCCACTATTGGCCAAGTGAAAGGCTTCCGCCACAATCCGAGAAATATCCGCCGGATTTCTCACTAAATAAGAGTGTTTAACAATGGGTAAAGTGATCCCATAAATATCAATTTCTTGGAAGGCATCGCTCCCTAAAGATCCCCGGGGTACCTGTCCGGTAATGGCCACCATCGGCACGGAGTCCATGTAGGCCGTTGCCAAGCCTGTGACTAGGTTGGTGGCTCCAGGGCCAGAGGTCGCCAAACAGACCCCCACCCGACCCGTTGCCCGGGCGTAACCATCGGCGGCGTGGGCGGCGGCTTGTTCGTGGCGGACTAGAATATGTTGTAAATCTCCTGCCTGTTCTGCTCGATAAAGTTCATCATAAATCGGTAAATTTGCCCCCCCGGGATAGCCAAAAATATGTTTAACACCGTGACGTTTGAGGCTATCAACTAAGGCAAACGCGCCTGAAACTTTTTGTTGATTTTGCATATCTTTCTCCTGAGAATTCTCAACTCTCGGTTGAGGATTAATTAACCTAACAAAAGGATAATTTTGTAATGAATTATTGTTTTATTTTTGCTGTAAAATTTATACTTCTATAATAAGGCAAATTTAGGAAAGAAAAGCTATATTTTTTATTAAATTTTATAAAAGGAAAAGGGTTAAGAGGGAAAAGAAAATCCCCATCTTGAAAATTAGGGGATGGGGATAATAATAAATTGAGACTTAGACGGGGTTAAATTGCCACAACAACAGTAACCGGAGTTTCTTGCTGTTTCAGTAATAAACCATATTCTAATCCTTCCACAACAGCTTGATAGGAGGCATCAATAATATTAGTAGAAACTCCCACGGTTGTCCAACGTTGCTGACCGTTACTGGACTCAACTAAAACCCGAGTTTTTGCCGATGTTCCCGAACCTCCATCGAGAATTCTAACTTTATAATCTCGCAGTTGAAATTCGGCAATCATGGGATAAAAATTAACTAAAGCTTTTCTTAAAGCCGCATCTAAAGCCGATACGGGGCCATTTCCCTCGGCAGCTTCTAAAATATCTTGACCATTAACTGCTACTTTCACTGTGGCTAAAGCATGGCAAACTTCATCACTAGATTTATCACAATGGACTTGAAATCCTTTGAGGGTAAAAAAGGCTTTGCGGGTTCCTAATGCTTCTCGCATTAATAAATCAAAACTTGCTTCCGCCGCTTCAAATTGATAACCCTGATTTTCTAAATTCTTCAGTTGTTGTAAAATTTTACGACTGGCGGGATTATTCCGATCTAAATCAATGCCAAAGGTTCTGGCTTTAGCTAAAATATTACTTAAACCCGCTTGATCGGAAACCACAATTCGCCTTTGATTTCCAATAGTTTCCGGGGGTATATGTTCATAGGTTAGGGGATTTTTTTGTACCGCAGAAACATGAATTCCGCCCTTATGGGAAAAGGCAGATAATCCCACAAAAGGTGCGTGATCATCCGGGGCTAAATTTGCGACTTCACTGACAAATCGACTCACTTCGGTTAGTCTTTTAATCTGTTCATCTTGAATACAATTATAGTCTAATTTTAACTGAAAATTGGGAATTAAGGTACAAAGATTGGCATTTCCACAACGTTCTCCATAGCCATTGATGGTTCCTTGTACCATCGTGACTCCTTCTAATACGGCGGCGATCGCATTCCCAATAGCGGTTCCCGAATCATTATGACTATGAATCCCAAATTGCAGGGGAAAAGGCGTTTCTAAGTTTTTTGTGGCTTGAATTGCATCCCGGACAATTTGAGTCACTTCATGGGGTAAAGTTCCGCCATTGGTATCACAAAAAACCAACCATTCCGCCCCCGCTTGCGCCGCCGTCATTAAAGTTTGTAAGGCATAATCAGGATTATTTTTATAGCCATCAAACCAGTGTTCCGCATCATAAATTACCCGTCTTCCCTGACTTCTGAAAAACTGAATGGTATCGGCAATCATCGCCAGGTTTTCTGTTAGAGTAGTTTGCAATCCTTCGATAACGTGCAAATCCCAGGATTTTCCAAATAACGTGATCCAACGTGTTCCCGCCGATAAAATCGCTTTTAAATTATCATCTTCTGCCGCATTACTATTCGGTCGTCGGGTCGAACAAAATGCCACGACTTCCGAATTAACTAAGGGTTGTTCTTGCAACTTCCAAAAAAACTGCACATCTTTAGGATTTGCCCCCGGCCATCCTCCTTCAATAAAAGGGATTCCTAAACTATCCAACTGACGCGCAATTCGCAATTTATCATCAAGAGATAGGGATAATCCTTCCCGTTGGGCGCCGTCTCTTAATGTGGTATCATATATCCAAAGTGGATGAGTCATGGCTGATAGGATTTATCGTTAACAATTAATTTAATTCACAGTGCCACAAATATCAGTATTTCGTCATATTTTAGCGTTAGGGTTTGTTGCCTTGACCCCTATGGGCTTGTAATCATCCGTCCCAGCTAATTTTTTATTTTTCACTCCCATTCTACTTTTAAATCTCTCTTTTTGGGCTTGAAAAAAAGTAACAATTCAGTTAAGAATTATTGCATCACTTTTATTAAGGGAAACATGGTACAAATTCAAGCTCAAGGGAAAACGATCACTTGCGATCGCGGTGCCAATCTCCGTAAAGTTTTATTAGAGAATGGAATTGATCTCTACAATGGTCAAGCCTCCCTGATTAACTGTCACGGGTTTGGGACTTGTGGGACTTGTTGCGTGGAAATTGAAGGGGAAGTTTCCGAACCCCAATGGAAAGAGAAAACCCGGCTTTCCCTTCCTCCCCATTCCTCTGGTAGCACCCGCCGTTTAGCCTGTCAGGTTCAAGTTTTGGGGGATATCAAAGTTAAAAAATATAATGGTTTCTGGGGTCAGGGTTCCCAGGGAGTGTGGAATCCATAAACAGATTAGAAAAAGATTATCTTTTTCCAGACAGATAGAAATGGCTCAGGCGGGATTTGAACCTGCGACCTTGGGCTTATGAGTCCCCTGCTCTAACCACTGAGCTACTGAGCCTTATTTGATTCACAGTTTACTAGGTTAACACAACCCTTTCCCAAAGATCAACCCCCTGTTTAAAGTTTTTTCAGGGGGCAAGGGACAGGGGGAGTAGGGGGAGCAGGAGGTTGATATGCGCACTTAGTATCCAAGCCTCAATACCTCAACCTCAGCACCTCAAACTCAACACCTGAACAGCCTAATAATTTTGGGATACCGTAGAACTTTCTGGAGGTAAGAGAGCGATCGGGTTGACTGCACCTTGGCCACTAGGATGGACTTCAAAGTGTAAATGGGGCCCCGTACTGCGACCGGTGGTTCCCATTTCCGAGATTTGATCTCCCTGAGCCACTTTTTGGCCTTCGCTGACCAGGATGCGATCGTTATGGGCGTAAACCGTTAAACTGCCGTCGGGATGTTCAATTTCGACTAAATTGCCATAGCCGCCATCATTCCATCCCGCATAGCTAACCACCCCGGGGGCGGCTGCCACAACTGGGGTTCCAATCGGCCCAGCAATATCAATTCCACTGTGCATCCGTCCCCAACGCCAGCCATAACCAGAGCTTAGGACACCCGATGATGGCCAAATATAGCCATTAAAGCGCATAGACCCACTCGGTAAATAAACGTCTGGCCCCGAGAGCGGGGGTAACTGCGGGGAAACCATCTGACCCAAAGCCGGGTTGCTTAAAGGATCATAGGCCTTAGAACCAACGGGGGCAGTAGCCACTACCGAACCTCTGGATGCAGGTTGGAGTTGAGCGACCGGAGACGTCACGCCATTGGGAGATAATTGAGCTAACTGTTCTGAAGCCAAGTTCTGTGCGGCTTGACCAGCCTTTTCAGGAGCATAGGCTTGAGGATTAAACTCAGGATTAATCAGTTTTTGACGATGTGCGGAAGCCGCTCTCTTAGAGGTCAAAACTTCAGCCTTGGGCTGTTCATTTTTTTCTAGGGATACGCTGGTCAACTGATAGCCACTCTGAACCTTATACTCCTCGCGCAGTCGTTCTACCTCAGATCTCAGGCGGTCGCTGTACAATTTGTTGACGGCTTCTGATTTGCTAACGGAAACCTCTTGAACCGCCACCTGTTCGGACAAGGAAGAAAATTTTGCATCAACCGGAATCGCTACGGCTGCGGCTGCTACCGGAGCAGAGGAATCGACCGCACTCATGGCACGGTTCGCCAGTTGGTTCAGGGAGAGTTGATTTAAAGTGCTATGGGTGGGAATCGAACTCAGATCAGTAATATCTTCCCCTGGAAGATCGGCAACTACTGAATCAGCACTTCTAAATTCCGAGGGAAGAACTGCCGGAAGCACCGCTTGAGGTAATCTCCCTCCTAAAAGGCCCAAGTCTGTTGTTGTAGCAGCTTGTTGTGGAGAGGGGGCAGCATCTGGACGAATCTGGGGGTCTTGCCATGGATTCGTTGCAACAGAGGACAGATTGCTAGAAAAACTACTCGCCAGTTGCTTAGGGATTTTTAGACTCTGATTAACACTCAGAACATTAGGATCAGTTAGCTGATTCGCCTTAATAATGGCATCTACAGAAACATTATGTAGTTTAGCAATTCCAGCTAAGGTATCACCCGAACCCACTTGATAAACTTCCGAAACGGTTGGGTACCGTTCATCATTCGGAATCACAAATGCTCCAGATGCCCCTTGGGAGAGAGTATCTAAAGAATTAAAATGAACTGAGTTAGAAACCCTATTGGTTGGCTCCCACTGCTGATTAGGGCGGGTTGGAGAGCCTGAACTATCCACCGATGGATGTAGGATTTCCTGAGTTGCCGAGGGTTCAACCCCAGAAGGAGGAATCTGCTGATTGAATCCGGGGATGGATTCCGGCAGGGTAGCTGATTCAGGTAACGATTCCGAGTTAACACTCGGCCGAGACCCTGGTGTAGAAAGTGCTTCTACGCTAGTCTTATCCGGTTTTTTTAACCCTAAATCCCTAGATTGACTCCGGTTATTTGTCGCTTTCTCATCTGTATTCAGACTGGAAAGGCTTCGCAATAGAGATGGCTGCCAATCGGGTTGGGATACTTGTCCCCCAGAGGTGGGATTTTCCACCGTCGGAGCCGATGCTGCCATCGGTGCAGGTGACTGCATCGCCGGATTGGACTCAGGATTGGATAACTCCGTTGCCATGACCCGATCATTCGTTTTGGGCATAAGGATGCCCGAAGCGACGGCCAAACCGAGAAATGCGACAGAGGTATAAACCTTATGACTGCCAGAGTATGCGACCTGCTGTTTGGTCTGGCCTGTTGCAGTCTGATCTAAATTGGAATCTAAATTAGGCATAACAACAGGTTGATCATGATTTGGAACTGTTCCTTTCAAAGAACGACCTCCTATGGAGAAGCGTGCTGACTGTCCTCGAACCGCTCAAGAACCTCATATCAGTGAAATTAATCACATTAATTATTGACTGAAATCACTGAAGATAATCTTGATTAAGTCAGATTACCTTGATTTTTCAATTTCGGCAACAAAAGCCGAAGTTTAGATCGAAATACGAACCCTGAAAACTAAGGACAGATAAACAATAACCCTTGAGGGTCGAGGATATTTAAAATATGAGTGAATTCTGTTACCAGAGTTCAGATGAGAATTTACACCAGTTCCTACCAGAAATACAACACCTGATCTGGGGCTGTGAATTTCTGGGGATCGGTGGGGAAGATGGATCAAAATCAACAAATAAGACCCTTAAATCAAAGCCAGTCAATGGTTCTGGCTTTTTTTGAAACAGGAAAAAACACCCCGTTTAGATGAATAAAATCTATCACTGTCGGGGGACAATTGAATCCGGTCATTTATAAAAAAAAGTTATCAGATTAGGGTGATTTTGGGGATTAACACAATATCAGGGTTTGAGGGATGGACTTTACCCCAAATAACCGAGTTGGCGGCGTGCCTCAAATAAACTGGCGGCAACACTCACGGAGAGATTCAAACTTCTGACTCCGGCTTCAGCCATGGGAATATATATCGTTGCGGTGCAAGTCTCCAATACATCGGGGGAAAGTCCGGTGGTTTCACTGCCAAAAAGCAACCAGTCGGAATCTTGAAACTGGAACTGGACATAGTTAGAAGCCCCTTTGGTACTAAACCCGAGCAAACGGCCACCCCGTTGTTGATGATGGGTTTGAAAGCTGGAGAAATCGGAGTGCTGGGTGAGTTTAACGTAGGGCCAATAATCTAATCCGGCTCGTTTGAGGTAGCGATCGCTAATTTCAAATCCTAATGGCCCAACTAAATGTAATTCGGTACAGGTTGCCGCACAGGTACGGGCGATATTTCCGGTATTGGGCGGGATTTGTGGCTGAACTAAGACAACGTGGGGCATGAGGTAATTAGACCAGGAAACAAGGGCTTTTGGGTCGGATCAACCCGGTGGATGAGTAATAAATCTATAGTTTTTCTTTATACTTTGTAAAGAAATTTATCGATAAGATATTCTCATCTAATAATGGGCCGATTTTCAGGCTATCAGGGGTTGACAAATTTGATCTTCAAACTCTTTTTCCTGGGTTGCCATCCCCTGAATGGCCTGTTGAATAATAAAGCGAGGATCGTGGCCCTGTTCCGATAGCCGTAACCACTGTTGGGCGGTAGACCCTTCTCGCAGGAGCTTTTTCACCGGAGACAGAAAGCAACTAAACCCGTGTTTTTTGGCAATGGGCCAAACTTCTTCATAGAGTTGCTCAATCCAATCTCTAGCGGAAATCGTGCTGCCGTCTTTCCAATGCCGCAGTTGGGCGTCCAAACTCTGGTGCGCCGCTAGAATTTCATTTTGATCTGAAATTTCGACTAAATCCTGGGCCCGGCTATTTTCCGGGAGTTGACTCCGTTGCAACGGATCAAGGTCAGGATTCTCTAACATTTGCCAAATCCGAGCTTCTAATAACGCTGTGATCGCTAACAGGGCGATGGGGTTGACCATCAAATCACAAATTCTCAGTTCTAAACGGTTTAAATTATAGGGACGGCGATCGCCATTGGGTCGTACCGATGACCACAGGTGACGAACATTCTGCATGGTTTTTTGTTGGAGTTGGGTTTCTGTCCAGTCGATAAAATGGCGATGGCTTTCAAACAAGGGGACAAAAGCCGGGGTTTTGGGGAATAAATGCCAACGGGTGGAATGATATCCGGTAACTTTGCCACCCAAAAAGGGAGAGGAAGCACTCATCGCTAAATATAAGGGAGCTTCCAGCCGCACCAAACGAATGGCCCGCATTAACTGTTCGGGGTCAGCGATACCCACATTAATATGAATACTAGCCGTGACTACATCCGTACCGTAGGTTTGTTCAATATAATCATGATAGGGATTTTGCGGATCGGAGCGATAAAATTTCTCCGTACCGCCGAGGGCTAGGGTGCTTCCGGGGATGATGGTATAGTCGCCCAACTGTTGTAAATATTTTCGGAGTTCCCGTCGGGGTCGAACTAAGGCACACAATAACCGCTCATAATTACACAGGGGGGCGGTTGTGTACTCAACATTGCGACTATCGGGTTCGCGGACGAATCCCTCTAAATCGGCTACAATTTTATCGGATAGTCCCACCACGTCACCTTGGGGAGTTCCGGTATACATTTCTACTTCAAAACCTTTGGATAAAAGCATATTACAGTTATCAGTAATCAGTAGTAGGGGCGGGTTCATCGAGATTTAGGTGATTAACAAAAATATCACAAAACCCGCCCGTACAAGTTATCAGGGTAAGAGTTATTAGGAAAGAGTTGATCAACTGTTTGCTAATAATTGGATCTAGGTTATTAGAAAATAATTCCTATTCTCTATCCTATCATGGATTCTGAACCCCAAGGAAAAATGCTATCGGGTTCATTAGAGTTAAAAATATAGTCATAATCAAAATCGAAGGCTCGACTATGACGAGTGAGGGAGAATCCACAAGCAATCACTTGTCCAGTGGTAAAGGTTGCCATCACTAACTCAATTAATTTCCTCAATTTTATTTCGGGTTTCTGTACATAAAAATCTCGTTTTGCGAAAAATACCCGCTCATCTTTAGGAACAATAATTCCATTCACTTTATGGGCGTGTTGAATCGGTTTGAGATAATTTTTAATAAAATAATCTTGATTAGTTTGTAGGCGGGAGAGTCGTTCATGTTGTACCCAACTCATTTGAAATAGGAGTTTAATCATTTCAAATCCGATGATATAATTAAAAACATTATCTTTGTCTTTTGGGCTTAATGCTAATTTTAAAGCGGACTCTAAATATTGACTGGGTTGGCATCGAGCATCCTGGGCGGAATGAATATAGAATTGTCTAATATACTCCCGCAAAACCGATTCATTTAAGGGGGCTTTTATTTGAAAACCACTAAGATATTGTTTGACTCTTTGCAGGGTATCAATATCTTCTAGCATCTTAGCTATTAAACCATCGGCGGTATATTCATCTAAAAATTCCGCTTGTTTTTCGGGGGAAGATGCACACAGAATATAGCACAGAGAGAGAACATAACGGCGTTGATTCCAAGGTAAACTTTCTGCCCACTGTTGCACTTCTAGGGGGAGTTTGTCAAACATCAAGTTATGTTTCATCAACCCAAAAACATCTATATCTGCTTCATCGTTGAATTCAATATTCATGATCTGATCCCCTTCGGCACACTGAATAAATTTTACCTGATTTTAAAGGATTTGAGGGGTTTTTGTTTGTTTGCGACTCAATTTTATTGAGATACTCAAGAGTTTATACGGTGGGGGTATCCTAGCCCGAAACCTGTCTATAATCTTGAAAACGTTTAAGATTTACCCTAGGGGTTTGGTCTTCAAACCCAACCTTAAATATAGCAAGTCTAAATGGATTGTACCAACCCATGATCAAGATGATTAATTCTAAAAATAGGGCGAGATTTCTCTGTCAGGGCGAGATTTCTCTGTCAGGGCGAGTAGACCTCGCCCCTACTTTTTTGATTTTCAAACTATTGATACAACTGATTTAGACTTGCTATAGTGTGAGAATATCGAACCTCTAAAATTAAATAGCTTTCATCTCGTTTAATTCTGCTCTAATTTTATCTAAACTGTTATCATAATTAATGTTGTTCTGTTCTTCTTCATTAGATATTATTTCATCAGGAGCAAATTCTAATTCAGTATTCACTGTTTTTTGTTCATAATATGTATCTGTTATAAATCTAATTTTACCTGAAATCCACTGCCCAGAATTTAACTGGAGTAACTGACAGTCCATTCCTTGAAACGGAAATACTAATCTAGTTTGCTGGAAGTTCAGTTCTATTGATTTATCTGTTATTTTTAATTTTGGGCGACATAATACATCAGCTAAAAATACTTTGTAATCTTGATTATGTTGAAAAAGTTTAGTTTTCATATTCTCAGTCATCAACTCTTTCAACCTCGATACTGTAAATGTATCCTTACCCAACATTACAATATCGTTATCCTGTTCCAACTTAATAAACGATTCCGTCATTGATTTAATCCTTGAAATTATTATAGATATCCTATATTTTAATGTAAGTAGGTATCTATAATTAATCTTAAAAAAATCGTTGTTGGGCTTTAGCCCTTCTGGATGCGCTGAAGCGCAACAACATAAAAGGTTTCGTTGTTGGGCTTTAGCCCTTCTGGATGCGCTGAAGCGCAACAACGGTTAGTTTGTGCCTGATTGTAATAATTTTAAAATCTCGGCTTGAATTCGTTGTCTAAAACGGGGATCATTTTGTTGATGACGGGTCATATCATTGAACTGAGAAATTGTTAATCCTTTTGATTCAATCATGCGTTTGGCTTGGTCACAGTAACTCACTGCTAATTGAGGTGCATTCCCCGGTAAGGCATTAAAACTGGTCGGTTGATCACAAATAATTCGGGGAACATCTCCAACAATTTTTTTAATTTCATTGGCTACTTCATGACGTCGGGATTCTAACGCTAAGGCTGCCCGGGCATAATTTTTAATCGTTTCTTCACTATAGTTAAAACTATCTTGAGCCTGGGCGGGCGAACCCCAACTGAAGGAGGGAAAGGCTTGGGATGGCGTTTGACTCCATCCAATAAAACTACCACAACCGGATAGAATCGCAACGGTTAAGGATTTCGATAGAATTTGACGAAATAGTAATGTAGTTTTCATAGCAGGTTCATCATATATAGAGTTAAATTTGAGAAAATCTTAGATTAGTTTTGTAGGCGCTGGAGTTCCCCTTGAATGCGTTTTTGTAACGCGGGGTCAGCCTGTTGACGTTGGGTAATTTCATTGAAACGAGTAATAGTTAACTCGTTGGTTTCAATGATAGATTTTGCTTGGGTGCAGTAATTGACCGCAATATCTCGAACACCTTTATCCAGGCCATTAATGGTTCGGGTTTCACTGCAAACCACATCGGGGACAGATTTTCCCGCCCCGAATATTGCTTGAATTTCGTTGTATGCGGTCTGGCGTCTGGGTTCAATTCCTAGGACAGCACGAGCATAATTCCGAATTTCCGCCTCACTAAATTCTGGGGACTGTTGGGCCAGAACAACGGTATTAAAGCCAGAAGCGTTTGATACTGAAACATCTGGGACAACTCCCAACAAAACCGCGCCCGAAGAAAATAGTCCCAGTAGCAGAGCACGGGTAAGGGGGTGTTGAGGCCTGAATCGTAAGGTACGCAAAGAATCCATCATATTCAAAGGTTTTGATGCCACAGGAGCAGGTGAAAGTGCTTAGTTATCTTGAATTATTTTATCGGTAAGAAGTTCCTCATCCAAAACTTAAAAATGCTTTAGCTAAGAATTCCATGTCCAGTCACAAGTTTGACTTCAAACAACTGAGGGTTTAACTTGTACGCAGAGAAAAACTTGATATTCAAAAGGCGTAATCGCAGGAAGTGAAACTTTTTAGATGGAAAATCCATTGTATCCTGAAATGTTGACCTGGAAAATTTAAGAAAGTATGAAGAAAACAAACGGGGTAATTGCCGCAGGACATCCCAAAACCGTTGAAGCCGGGTTGAGAATGTTTGAGGCGGGTGGCAATGCTTTTGATGCGGCGGTGGCTTGTATTTTGGCGGCTTGTGTTACCGAACCGGGTTTAACTTCCCTCGCAGGTGGGGGATTTTTATTAGCTCATACCCATACTAATCAGAATATTTTATTTGATTTTTTTACTCAAACTCCCCGATATAAATGCCCGATATCGGAGTTGAATTTTTATCCAGTTGGGGTTAATTTTGGTCGGATTATTCAGGAATTTCATATTGGTTTGGGTTCGATGGCGGTTCCTGGGGTTTGGGCCGGGGTAATTCGGGTGCATGAAACCCTGGGACGTTTGCCGTTTTCTCTGGTGGCGGAACCGGCGATCGCTTTAGCAAAAAAAGGTGTGGAAGTTAATTCTTTTCAGGCTTATACTTTCTCTAATTTGTTACAACCGATTTTATTAACAACGGCGGAAGGTCGGGAAATTTACGCGCCTGAAGGTGATATTTTAAAGACGGGTGATCGCTTAATTATGAATAACTTTGCCCAGACTTTAGAGGCTTTAATATCGGGAGGAATGGCAGAATTTTATCAAGGAGAAATGGCCCAAAATTTGGTCAGAGATTGTCAAAATAGTGGCGGACATTTAACCTTAGAAGATCTCCAGAATTATAGGGTGATTGAACGGGAACCTTTAACAATTAACTATCGAGGAAAAACCATATTAACAAATCCGCCTCCGAGTGCGGGCGGAACCTTAATTGCTTTTGCTTTAGAGTTGTTATCGGCTGTGGATTTGAGTGGAATTGAGTTTGGGAGTCACCAATATTTACAGCTTTTAAAAACCGTGATGCAGTTAACTAATATTGCCAGGACAGATCGGTTAGATGGTAATTTATATCAAGATAATATTACAGATACTTTTTTATCTTCTGCCTCTAGTTATCAACAACCGTTAATTCATGCGGTGAATAAATGGGGAAGTACCACCCATATTAGTGTTTTAGATCAAGAAGGAAATGCCGCAAGTGTGACAACTTCTAATGGAGAAGGTTCGGGATATATGATTCCGGGAACGGGAATTATGGTTAATAATATGTTAGGAGAAGAAGACCTAAACCCCCTGGGATTTCATCTCTGGCCGGAAAATGTTAGAATCTCCTCGATGATGTCTCCAACTTTAGTATTAAATCAGGGTAAACCGGAAGTGGTCATGGGTTCGGGGGGTTCAAATCGGATTAGAACGGCTATTTTACAAGTCCTATTAAATTTAATTGATTTTCGGTTTTCTGTGGAAGATGCGGTTAATCATCCTCGGTTTCATTGGGAAAATCACCGCTTGGATATAGAACCAGGTTTTGATCCTGAAATTATTAATACTCTTGATTTATCTGAACAGGATGTAGTCAGATTATGGCCGGAAAAAAATATGTTTTTTGGCGGGGTTCATACTTTAGTTAGAACGGCAGATGGACAGTTATCCGGGGCTGGAGATCAACGTCGGAGTGGTGTCAGTTTAAAGAGTTAATCAATATTATAACACTTTTCCTAGGAATTAATTAGTATTTTTTTACTAAAATGTATTAAAAAATACAACAATTATCTCGGAAAACCATACTAAAATACCCATAGTGTTTTATTGTTTAATAATAGACTAACTTCTGGTTTGTTTGAATAGTTTATTGGAATCATCAGACGCATGAAACATATTCTCGTTATTATTCACCAACCCACTTCTGAGACGGGACGGGTGGGACAAATTCTAACATCCTATGGTTATCAACTCGATATTCGCCTTCCCAGTCACGGGGATAGTTTACCTTGCCATTTAGACAAACATGATGCGGTGATTGTTTTTGGGGGGCCAATGAGCGCGAATGATGAGAATATTTTACCTCATATTCGCACAGAATTAAACTGGATTCCCCTGGTTTTGGAGTCGAAAAAACCCTATTTAGGGATTTGTTTAGGGGCGCAACTTTTAGCCAAAGTTTTAGGGGCAAAAGTATCTGTTCATCCCCAAGATATTCAAGAGATTGGCTATTTTCCCATTACTCCAACGATAGAAGGACAGGATTATTTTAATGATTTGGAATATGTTTACCACTGGCATCGAGAAGGCTTTGAATTACCCTCGGGAGCCGTATTATTAGCAACGGGTAAAACCTTTAAAAACCAAGCATTTTGCTATGAAAAAACCGCCTATGGTCTTCAGTTTCATCCTGAAATAACTGGGGCATTAATGCAACGCTGGATTGAACGCGACATGGAACAATTAACTTTACCCGGAAGCCAATCTATTATAGAACAATTAAGAAGACACCGTTTGTATGGAGTTCAAGGAGAAAAATGGTTAAAAACATTTATTCCGCTTTGGATTCATTCAATTCAATCGGAACAACGTTTACAGCTAGAAAGACGCTCTGCCTAAATAAAATAGGGAATATAGCAATTTGCGACGGGCGATACGGAGGTTGTAACATTTCAATACTGATTTGAAACAACCAGAAATATTACCTCTGTTCCCTATTGCCTATTCCCTATTCCCTTAATCTTAAACATAGTGTAAACACCATTGATTTTTACCGTTATGTTTAGCTTGATAAAGGGCTTTATCGGATTCGGAAATCAATAATTCAGGGGAAGATTTTAATAGGGGAATCTGACTGGCAACTCCTAAACTGACGGTGACATAATCATTAACTAAAGAGTTTAAATGGGGAATCTCAAGTTGTTGCACTTCCAGATTAATCCGAGTAGCCACTTGTGAGGCATCAAATAAGGTAGTGCGGGGTAAAATTACGGCAAATTCTTCACCCCCATAACGAGCGACAATATCACAACTATTTCTAACGGATTTCTTAATGGCTTGAGCGACTTGTTGTAAACAGTAATCGCCCATTTGATGACCGTATGTATCATTATAATTTTTAAAATAATCAATATCACATAAAATTAATGCTAAGGGGGTTTTAGTCTGTAGATTTTGATGCCATAAGGATTTGAGACATTCATTAAACCAATATCGATTCGAGAGTTTGGTTAAACTATCGGTAATTGCCATATATTTTAGTTCTTTATTGACCTCTTGTAAGGCAATTTCAATCCGTTGGCGTTCTTCAATTTCCTGTTGTAATTTTCGCATCGTCAGTTCTAAACTAAGGCTATTTTGCTCTAATAAACAACTGTGTTGAATCCCTTGGGATACCTCTGCCAACATATCAATGACTAAATCGGCTTGAGGGAAATTTTTTAATTCCTCTACTCCTAACCAGGGTAAAGGTTTAATTAAATTAGGACTTTTCCAAATAATTTCAAACTGTTTAATTTCGTTAACACGACCAACATAACAGTGTTTCCATAAATGATGATTCGGTTCAATTTTAACTAACCCCCCTGGAGCATAAAAGGTTTGACAATATGCAGCTTTTCTGACTGCATTAGTTTTAAAACTTTTTGCAGTTTCTACGGATTTTTTCCATAGATAAACTTGAAAATAAGCAGCTTCAATGGGGTCAGAAGTGACTCTTTCTTGACCATATAAGGCTTTAAAGTTATTCACAAATTCATGATTATGGGGAGTATTTAAACTTTGAAAATAACTCCAGCAGGCATAGTGGCCTACACTGGCTTTACCGATACTTTGAACTTCTGACTCAGAAATACTCATCGCCATAATCGGCAGATCCGAGGGTTTAATTCCAGCATCATAATAGGCATTATAAAAGTAAAAATTGCTATCTCCATTTAACGTATTAAAAACCACATCCGGCTTGATCTGTTTAATTTGATCAACAATATCAGTAAAGTTTTTATCTCCACAGGGAAAATATTGTTCTCCGACAACGGTTCCACCTTCATGTTTCAGGAGGGATTTAACTAATTTGTGAGCCGTGCGGGGAAATACATAATCTGAACCTAATAAATAAAATCGTTTTCCTAAATTTTTGAGTGACCAACTAATCACCGGTTGAATTTGTTGATTTAAACAGGAACCCGTATAAAAAATATTAGGAGAAGATTCTAACCCTTCATACTGAACCGGATACCACAGTAAAATATTAAACTGTTCAAATATCGGTTTAACTGCCTTACGAGCCGTCGATGTCCAGCAGCCAAATACCGTAGCCACTTGATCAATAGCTAGTAATTTTCTAGCTTTGTCTTCAAAGATGGAAATATTGGAGGCTCCATCTTCAATTACGGGTTCAATTTCATACCCTAAAATCCCGCCTTGGGCATTAATTTCTGCGATCGCCATCAAGGTTGCTTCTAACAATGGCGTCGCGCTCATCGCCATGGTTCCGCTTAATGAATATAAAATCCCAACTTTTATTTTTTCCATAAAATTTAATATCCTTGAGAGTCTGGTATGGATGAGAACCTGAACCTCGACAATTTAGAAATATTCAATTATCACAGATAGCCGATAAATTTTCAGTTCGTTTGAATACTCTTATCAACAATGATAAACTCCTTAACGAGTTTCTAGGGTTAACTCATAGTCAAACGGTCGAGAAGATTCAGACACCACAACCACTTGATAATCACCAGAATCGGGTAAACGACCTGACCAACGGTTTTTAGCAGAATCTTCTAGTAAAAATTGAGCTTTTTGTGTATAAATGGAAAGTAAAGTTGAGGATTTTGGGGATTTGAGATGCACCTGTAAATCTTGATTTTTATTAAAGCGAGCAATATAGATTTTTCCCTCTCCGGGTTTTAACCGATCTTTTAAGGTTTTTCGGGTTTTTGTAGAAGCAAACTCTACCCGTTCCCAAGCCGTTCCCGCTTCTAAATTTTTAACCAGATCATCGGAAACAGCTTGCCAAACTTGTCCTATTGGTAATCCTAATAAATCAGCATTTCTCGATTGTTCGGGAAATAAATCAAAAAATTTAGCATCCGCCAAATCATATAAGGATTGACTGCTTAAATTTAACTGATTCACTTGTGCTTTTAAGTGATCTAAATCATTATTATAGGTTCCTAATTTTATTCGAGATTGATCACTGAGTTTGGCTAAACGTTGCAAAAATTTATCTGCAATTTTATCCCATTTTTCTCGCCAAATTGCATCGGAGGGTTTATCTGTTAAGGTTCTTCCCCGTTGTTCGGGATAGCGAGTATAAAATTCTTCGTTCACTAAATCCACAAAAAAGTTAAAATCAATGTCTAATAAACGCCGTTGTTCTCGTAATGCTTCCTGTCGTTTTTCCTCGGTTTTTGAGAGTTGATTTAAGTCATAATTTGCATAATGATTTAACCCATAACGTCCTCCTAACCATCCAAAAACCCCTAAAGTTAAGATAAAAACAAATACCAGTAAAGGCGTTTTGATAGGAGAAGACTTTCCGGTTTGAGGAGAAAAAGGTTGGGGAGATAAGCTCTGATTGAGGATGGGTTGAGTAGGGTTTATAGAGGTTTTTGGGGGTGGATTTATGGCGGAAAGAGCGACTAAAACATCCTGAACCGATGAAAAGCGATCGCTGTGACGATAGGCTAACATTTTATCTAATATTTCCCCAAATTTAGGATTTAATTGGATGTATTTTCTCCAATTCCAAGTTAAGGTTTGGGGATCAATTAAGTTTTGCGGTTCTTTTCGAGTTAATAACACTAACATAGTTGCCGCTAAAGCATACAAATCACTATTAGGATAAACCATACCCAAACGCATTTGTTCATCGGGGGCATACCCCACTTTTCCTAACCTTGTCGGTGAGGGATTTTGACCTCCTTGTACTGCCAATTCTGATTCTACTTTGGCTTGAATTAATTTAACGCCGCCGAAATCAATTAACATGGGTAAACCATCGGATTGACGTTGAATCATATTGTCAGGAGAAATATCTCGATGAATTACCCCGTAACTGTGAATATAGTCTAATACGGGTAAAATTTGGAATAATAATTCCAGCACTTCGGCTTCTGTAAAAGTGTGTTGATTGAGTAAACTGCGATAGTTCAACCCCTCAACATAATCCTGGACAAAAAATAAATACCCTTTATTATCAATTGTTTCTCGAAATAACTCTCGAAATTGAGGAATTTGGGGATGTTTTAATTTATAGAGAATCTCCGCTTCCCGTTCAAATAATTCTTGGGATTTTTTCAAAGCAAAACTGCCTTGTACCTGGGGAGAAAATTCTTTTAAAACACAAAGTTCATCAAACCGATGTTGGTCTTTGGCTAAATAAGTTCGTCCAAAACCCCCATGTCCTAACTCACGGACAATGGCGTAATGATTTCTCAAAACAAGACCCGGATAAATTAATTGACTCATGCGGTGTTAGGGTGAAAAAATGAATGCTGAACGGTTCCGATCTGTCTCAATTTAGAGTAGCAATTTATGAGGACTGTAGCATGGGTCAACTCCGAGACGAACAACGCCAACGGGCAATTTCCGCCTTAAACGGCTTTTTATCTACACCCCTATCAGATTTAATTCAACCCTCTAAAGATAGAGGAGTGACTTCTGTTTTACAATTATTCCAAGATGTTGTCACAAAAGTTCCCGCCTATCAACATTTTTTAGCCGCCCATCATCGGTCTGTTAATGAGATTCAAACCCTGGAAGATTTCCAAACCTTGCCCTTAATTACAAAAGAAAATTATCTCCGCCAATATTCCCTATCCCAATTATGTCGTCACGGTCAATTAGAAACCTGTGATTTGATTGCAGTTTCTTCTGGTTCCACCGGAAATCCGACATTTTGGCCCCGTTTTATTAGTGATGAATTGCAAATTGCCACTCGCTTTGAACAGATTTTTTATGATAGCTTTCAAGCGGATCAACGTCGAACTTTAGCGGTAATTTGTTTTACTTTAGGAACTTGGGTTGGAGGCATTTATACAACGGCCTGTTGTCGTCATTTAGCCACCAAAGGTTATCCGATTACGGTGATTACTCCGGGCAATCAAAAACCGGAAATTTTTCGGGTGATTCGGGAATTGGGAGAACAGTTTGATCAGGTGGTTTTATTAGGTTATCCTCCGTTTATTAAAGATGTCATTGATACGGGAATTATTGAAGGCATAGAATGGGCAAAATATCAAGTTAAATTGGTATTTGCGGGGGAAGTTTTTAGTGAGGAATGGCGGAGTTTAGTCGGGGAAAGGGTGGGATCAACTCAACCCTATTATGATTCAGCTAGTCTTTATGGTACGGCAGATGCGGGGGTTTTAGGGAATGAAACGCCTTTAAGTATTTGTATCCGGCGGTTTTTAGCTGAACATCCAGATATTGCTAAACAATTATTTGGGGAATCTCGACTTCCTACTTTAGTTCAATATGATCCTAAAAGTCGATTTTTTGAAGTCCAAAAAACAGATGATTCTATAACCGGAACTCTATTATTTTCCGGTGATAATGGGATTCCTCTAATTCGATATCATATTGCTGATCAAGGAGGAATTATTGAATTTGAGGAAATGTTAGACTTTTTGAAACAATGGGATTTTGATCCGATTTTAGAATTACAAAAAATAGGCGATCGGGGAATTTATCAATTACCGTTTGTTTTTGTGTTTGGGCGATCGCAATTTATTATTTCCTATTTTGGAGCTAATATTTATCCTGAAAATATTACCGTAGGTTTAGAACAACCCTTAATTAAAGATTGGGTGACGGGTAAATTTGTTATGTCTATTCTCGAGGATTTTGATCAAAATCGGTGGTTATCGGTGGTGGTAGAATTAGCCCCGGGGATTGAAGAAACCGAGGATAAAAAACAAGCGATCGCCACTTCTATTTTAACCCAATTAAAGCGCCTAAATAGTGAATTTGCTAATTATGTTCCCCCCGAATATCAAACCCCTCAAATCACCCTCAAATTAACCGGAGACCCCGAATATTTTCCCCTGGGAGTAAAACATCGCTATACCCGCAAAAATTAAGATCATCACCCTAGGACTGTAGGGGCGAGGTCTCCTCGCCCACTCCCTGTATATTTACTCCCTGTATATTTACTCCCTGTATATTTACTCCCTGTATATTTACTCCTTGTACATTTACTCTCTGTATATTTACTGAAGTTTTACAATAATTCTCCCCAAACTTTACAATATCCCCGTAATTCTACGGACAACCCACAGACTAAAATGCTAAATTGGACTCAAACAAAGTCAATTTCAGCTATCAAGGTGTACGCTATGATCAATATTTATACTACGGGTCGTTTACTAGCCGTTTCCGTTGGCACCATTGCATTTACAATTACGGGGATAAATGCTGCACAAGCCGCCAAGTTTACCAGTATTAACATTTTCGGAGATAGTCTGAGTGATCCTGGGAATGCTTTTAAAGCATCTGGTGGTTTATTTCCTCCAGCCCCCTATTACCAAGGACGCTTTTCTAATGGCCCCGTTTGGACAGACTATTTAGCCAATGATTTAGGACTCAATCCTATTCCCTACATGGACACGAATGGCATACCCTCGGCTAAAGGTGTTAATTATGCTTTTGGAGGGGCAACTTCGGGGAAAGAAAATATTGCTTATCTCTTTGACCCTAAACTTGCTGGACTACCTGGTGTACAGACTCAAGTAGGTGCATTTATTCAACCTTTATTACAACAAGGTAAAACAGCCGATCCCAACTCTTTGTATGTGCTTTGGGCGGGGGGCAATGATTATACCTATGCAAGTAGTAAAGATACTCAGGGAGTTGTTAATAATTTATCCTGGGCTATCAACAACTTATATAATATCGGTGCCAGAAATTTCTTAATTAGCAACTTACCGGATTTAAGTCAAACTCCTTTAGGAAGTAGTGGTGCATTAGTTCCATCGGGGGATTTACAAAAAACAGTTCAAGAGCATAACACTTTACTCAATCAAGAAATTACCAACTTAAATCAATCATTGTTTAATTCTAATATTGCCCTGTTTGATGTTAACAATGTGTTTGAAGATGTGATCAACAAACCTGATCAATATGGGCTTACAAATGTTACTGAACAGTGTTTTTCAAAAACATCAGTTGCAATATTTCTTTGTAGTAATCCCGATGAATATTTATTCTGGGATGATTTACACCCGACAACCAAGGGTCATAAATTAATAGCGGATGCTGCTTATGCAACTATTCAACAAGAATTTAAGTCTACTCCCGAACCTAGTACAATACTTGCCCTAACAGGAATAGGTTTAGGATTCCTTTTGTTAAATAAAAACAAGAAGGTAGCATAAACAAAGCTAAAAAAAGTCCCCGTTGTTGGGCCGTTGTTGGGCTTTAGCCCTCTTAATTGTTGGGCTTCAGCCCATTCTTAATAGGGTCTAATCTCAAAAAAGTCTCCTGTTGTGAGGTTTTAAACCTTGAGAAGATGGGCTAAAGCCCAACAACTAATATGGAATTAAAAAATAGCACTGTGTAAATCATTTGGGCTGAGATGGGAATGAATAACTTCACCGTCTTTAAACCAAACAATTCGACGAGTTTGGCGGGCAACATCGGCTTCATGAGTCACCATGACAACGGTCATTCCACCCGCATTTAATTCCGTGAAAATATCCATCACTTCTTGAGTTGTGTGAGAATCCAATGCTCCGGTAGGTTCATCTGCCAATAATAATACTGGACGATTCACAATAGCACGGGCGATCGCTACCCGTTGTTGCTGACCACCTGAGAGTTGATTCGGTTTATTATTTAATCGATTTTCTAACCCGACTCGAACTAAGGCTTGCTTTGCTCTTTCTCGACGTTCAGCCGAGGGAATTCCGGCATACATCATCGGTAAAATCACATTTTCTAAAGCACTCAATTGGGGTAAAAGATGGAATTGTTGGAACACAAACCCTAATTTAATATTACGAATTCGGGCTAAATTATTTTCCGACATTTGCGCCACATTTACCCCATCCAAATGATAAGCACCTGTGGAGGGACGATCCAAACAACCGATAATATTCATCGCCGTTGATTTTCCCGAACCCGATGCTCCCATAATTGAACAATATTCCCCTTGTTCTACCGTTAATGTTACCCCTTTTAAAGCCTGAACTTGAATATCACCCATCCCATAAACTTTAGTGACATTTTCTAAATGAATAATAACCGGATTGGTTTGAAAATCTTGATTTTCTGTCTTGTTAGAAATTGATGTTTTCATGATTTTAACAGGATAGGGAACGCCGGATATGGGAACACCAGATAATACTTTTGGCTGTTTCATACTAGAATCAAAAATTAACCAATTAAATACTTCTTAAAGCCACAATTGGGTCAAGTTTGGCAGCTTGTTTAGCAGGAACAACCCCAAAAAATAATCCAATTGCCCCAGAAATACTAACGGCTGTTACAATCGCAACACTGGAAACTCCGGCTTGTAAAGGAGTGAAAGCACCGACAACTAAAACGCCACCCACGCCAACCAATGTACCAATCAAACCCCCGGCTGCGGATAGGATCACAGATTCAATTATAAACTGAATTAAAATATCTGATTGGGTGGCTCCGATCGCTTTTCTGAGTCCGATTTCTTGGGTTCTTTCACTAACAGAAACCAGCATAATATTCATAATTCCGATCCCACCCACTAATAATGAAATCGCGGCGGTTGATGCTAATAAAAGGGTTAAAGCTCCGGTAATACTACCCAAAATATTCATCAAATCCTTTTGGTTTCGCACCGTAAAGTCATCTTCATTGGTAATTTTATGACGTAACCGCAATAAATTTTCCACTTGAAATTGGGCAGCCCGCATATTATCTTGACTATCAATACTAATAGAAATAAACGTAACTTGAGTTCCGTAGGGTGATCGATTTCCTACAATTCGATTAGCCATTGTGGTTAAAGGAACAAAGGCATTCATATCATCATTACTGCCAAAACTGGAGCCTTTAGGCTGCATTACCCCAATAACTTGTAAACTTAAATTCCGCAGTCGAACCGATTTACCAATGGGATCTTCAGTTCCAAATAATTGTTGAGCTAATTCTGACCCTAACGCCACAACTTGTTCATTCCGTTTTAAGTCTAAATCCGTAATAAATCGACCTTTAGCAATATCAAAATTTCGCACCGATAAAAATTCCGGTGTGGTTCCAACTATAGAAGCTGAAGCATTATTACTGCGATAGGTAATTAATTCACTGCCATTTAAAGACGGAGCAACCTGTTGAACAGAAGGGACTTGTTCAGCGATCGCAACTGCATCTTCCAAGACCAAATTTTGCGGCGTAAATACTGGACGGCGTTGGGATTCGGGGCTTCCTGGCAATACAAATAAAATATTAGGCCCCAAGGAATTGACTTGACCATTGACAAATTTCTGAGCACCTTCGCCAATTCCAATCATCGCAATCACAGAGGCATTGCCAATAATAATTCCTAACATGGTTAAACTGCTTCGCATTTTATTGGCTAATAGCGTTGTAGTTGCCATTTTGATACTTTCTAGGAAATTCATAATTATTAAGAATCTTGAATTTATTTATACTATTGTACAGTTTTGTGTCAATTTATTAACCCGTGATCCCAGAAGTAAAAATCGGGAGTTTTTAAGGGTTACGATAAAAAAAGTAAAAGACTAAATTCTAACTTAAAACTAAACAATCAATTATGGGCATTGCTACAATTAACCCGGCCACGGGGGAACAGCTAAGAATTTTTACTCCCCTAACAGATGCCGAAATTGAAGACGCTTTGGCTCTAGCAGATCGCGCTTTTAGAGACTATCGGCGAGTCTCCTTTGAACAGCGATCACAATGGATGTTAAAGGCGGCTAACCTGTTAGAAGAAAACGCCGAAACCTACGCCAAAATCATGACCTTGGAAATGGGAAAACCCATTACCTCAGCGATCGCCGAAGTCAAAAAAAGCGCCTCCGTTTGTCGCTTCTATGCGGAAAATGCAGCTAAATTTCTCGCCGATGTTCCCGCCGAAAGTGACGCCAGTAATAGCTTTATTGCTTACGAACCTCTAGGGACAATTTTAGCAGTCATGCCGTGGAATTTTCCCTTCTGGCAAGTCTTCCGCTTCGCTGCACCCGCATTAATGGCGGGAAATGTTGGTTTACTCAAACACGCTTCTAATGTGCCTGAATGCGCCTTAGCCATTGGGGAAATTTTTCAAAAAGCTGGATTTCCTGAAGGAGTATTTCAAACATTATTAGTCGGGTCTGATAAAGTTGCTCAAATTATTACCGATGATCGGGTGAAAGGGGGAGCGTTAACTGGAAGTGAACCCGCCGGAGCCAGTTTAGCTTCTTTAGCAGGTCAAAACATTAAAAAAACCGTCCTGGAATTAGGGGGAAGTGATCCGTTTATTGTGTTAGAAACTGCGGATCTAAATGCAGCAGTCGAAGCCGCCGTTACCGCCCGAATGTTAAACAATGGACAATCCTGTATTGCGGCTAAACGGTTTATTTTAATCAGTACAATTGCTGAGGAATTTGAAAGTCGTATGGCGGAAAAATTTGCGGCTTTAAAAATCGGTGATCCGATGTTACCCGATACCGAAGTCGGGCCCCTAGCAACCCCAGGTATTTTGACAGAATTGCACCAACAGGTTCAAAGCTGTGTTGAAGCTGGAGCTAAGGTATTAACTGGAGGTCAACCCCTAGAACGTCCCGGAAATTTTTATCCCCCCACAATTCTAACCCAAATTCCTGAAGGAACACCCGCTTACAGTGAAGAATTCTTTGGGCCGGTGGCGTTAATCTTCCGGGTTAATTCCTTAGAGGAAGCGATTACCCTGGCTAATAGCACGATCTTTGGTTTGGGTGCAAGTGCTTGGACAACCAATCGGGCCGAACAAGAGCGTTGCATTCGAGAATTAGAAGCGGGTGCGGTGTTTATTAATGGTTTAGTTAAATCCGATCCGCGCTTACCCTTTGGCGGCATTAAACGTTCCGGTTATGGACGGGAATTGAGCAGTCAAGGAATTCACGAATTTGTGAATATTAAAACCGTTTGGATTAAATAGGGTAAAGGAAGCCGGGTTTCTAGGTTGGGTGTACAGATATAGCAATCCCATTTACATTAAAAAATTATGAACACAGCAGAACTGTTAGTTAAATGCCTAGAAAATGAAGGAGTCGAGTATATTTTTGGGGTTCCAGGAGAAGAAAATATGCAAATTCTGGAATGTTTAAAAACCTCCTCAATTAAGTTTATCACCACTCGCCATGAGCAGGGTGCCGCATTTATGGCCGATGTTTATGGTCGCTTAACCGGACGGGCGGGAGTTTGTTTATCAACATTAGGCCCTGGGGCAACTAATTTAATGACCGGGGTTGCGGATGCGAATTTAGATGGAGCTCCGTTAGTTGCAATTACGGGTCAAGTGGGAACTGATCGAATGCACATTGAATCCCATCAATATTTGGATTTAGTGGCAATGTTTGCCCCGGTTACTAAATGGAATGCCCAAATTGTTCGCCCCAGTATTACCCCAGAAATTGTCAGGAAAGCGTTTAAAATAGCGCAAGCTGAAAAACCCGGGGCGGTGCATATTGATCTGCCGGAAAATATTGCCAGTATGGCTGTCGAAGGTTATCCCTTAAAACAAGATAAGCGAGAAAAAGTTTATTCGGCTTATCAGAGTATGAATGAAGCGGCGATCGCTATTTCTAAAGCCAATAATCCCTTAATATTAGTCGGAAATGGTGCGATTCGGGGGAATGCCAGTGCCGCTTTAACGGAATTTGCTACCCAACTAAATATCCCCGTTGTTAATACATTTATGGGCAAAGGAATGATTCCCTATACCCATCCCTTAGCCCTCTGGACAACGGGATTACAACTGCGGGATTATATTAGTTGTGGGTTTGATAAAGCGGATTTAGTCATCGCCATTGGCTATGATTTAATTGAATATTCCCCGAAAAAATGGAATCCCCAAGGCAAAATTCCGATTATTCATATTGGTGAAACCCCCGCCGAAGTCGATAGCAGTTATATTCCCATTGCTGAAATTATTGGGGATATTTCTGACTCTCTCCAAGAGATTTTAAGGCGTTCAGATCGTACCGGAAAACCCGAACCCTATGCTTTAAAATTAAAACCAGATATTCGCAATAATTACGAATTTTATGCCAAGGACGATGGCTTTCCGATTAAACCCCAAAAAATTATTTATGATTTGCGTCAAGTTATGGGCCCAGAAGATATTGTGATTTCTGATGTTGGTGCCCATAAAATGTGGATGGCGAGACATTATCACTGTGAAACACCGAATACCTGTTTAATTTCTAATGGATTTGCAGCCATGGGAATTGCGATTCCGGGTGCAGTGGCGGCTAAATTAGTTTATCCGAATCGGAAGGTGGTGGCGGTCACTGGTGATGGCGGATTTATGATGAATAATCAGGAACTCGAAACTGCTTTACGAGTGGGAACTCCCTTTGTGACTTTGGTCTTTAATGATGGCGGTTATGGATTAATTGAATGGAAACAAAACGACCAATTTGGCGAATCCTGTTTTGTTAAATTTGGTAATCCTGATTTTGTTAAATTTGCCGAAAGTATGGGATTGAAAGGATATCGGGTGGAAGCAACAACCGATTTAGTTCCTATTCTTAAAGAAGCCCTAAATCAAGATGTTCCGGTCGTGATTGATTGTCCCGTAGACTATAACGAAAACTCCCGCTTTAGTCAACGTTCCGGCGGCTTATGTTGCCCTATCTAACCCCGTTGTTGTGCCACGGATGCCCCTGTCTGCTATCCTTAAACTGATGTTAAAACGTGGTCAAATTATTGGGAATTGAGAGGAATTCTCAAAGTCCCATCGATTGTAAACGGTATTATCCATTTAGGTTAGACTATGGATTTTTCGACTCTTGCAGCCCAGTTGAATGCTGGGGTTATTTGGCCAGAGGGGATTGTAATTGTCACCCTCTTGGTGGTGTTGGTGGGTGATTTAATTGTCGGGCGTAGTCGGTCTTCTGTGTGGACACCATACGCGGCGATCGGCGGTTTACTGATTTCCGTGGGGGTGTTGTACACTCAATGGGACAGTAGGAATACCATCGCCTTCCTAGGCAGTTTCAATGGCGATGATCTGAGCATTGTGTTTCGGGGGATTATTGCCGTATGTTCAGCCGTCACTATTTTAATGTCGATTCGCTACATTGAACAGACGGGAACCCCCTTAGCGGAATTTATCGCCATTCTATTAACCGCAACTTTAGGGGCGATGTTTCTCTCGGGGGCGAATGAATTAGTCACCATTTTTGTGGCTTTGGAAACCTTAAGTATCTCCTCTTATTTATTAACCGGATATACCAAACGTGACCCCCGTTCCAATGAAGCTGCGTTGAAATATTTATTAATTGGAGCCGCCAGTTCCGCCGTATTTCTTTATGGTTTATCCCTATTATATGGACTCTCGGGCGGTCAAACCAATTTAACCAAAATTGCCGAGGTTTTGGCTCGCTCCAATGGCGAATCCCTAGGGGTGGTCATCGCTTTAGTTTTCGTGATTGCCGGAATTTCCTTTAAAATTTCTGCGGTTCCCTTTCACCAATGGACACCGGATGTTTATGAAGGTTCACCGACTCCGGTGGTGGCATTTTTATCCGTCGGTTCCAAAGCCGCGGGATTTGCCCTAGCGATTCGTTTACTGATTAACGCCTTTCCCTCCGTTGCCGATGAATGGCGGTTTGTATTCACTGCCTTAGCCATCCTGAGTATGATCTTAGGAAACGTGGTCGCCTTGGCGCAAACGGGCATGAAACGGATGTTGGCCTATTCTTCCATCGCCCAAGCGGGATTTGTGATGATTGGGTTAATTGCCGGAACCGAGGCGGGATATTCCAGCATGGTATTCTACCTGTTGATTTATCTATTTATGAACTTGGGTGGCTTCATTTGTGTGATTCTATTCTCCCTGAGAACCGGAACCGATCAAATTAGTGAATATAGCGGGTTGTATCAAAAAGATCCCCTATTAACCCTGTGTTTAAGTATTTGTCTATTATCCCTCGGTGGTATTCCCCCCCTAGCTGGATTTTTTGGCAAAATTTATCTATTTTGGGCGGGTTGGCAAGCGGGTTTATATGGCTTAGTGCTGTTGGGCTTAGTCACCAGTGTGATCTCGATTTATTATTATATTCGAGTCGTGAAAATGATGGTGGTCAAAGAACCCCAAGAAATGTCCGATGTGGTGAAAAACTATCCCGCAGTTCAGTGGAATTTACCCGGAATGCGTCCCCTACAAGTGGGTTTGGTTTTAACTTTGGTAGCAACGTCTTTAGCGGGGATTTTATCAAATCCGTTATTTACTTTATCCACCGAAGCTGTTACTCATAGCACCATGTTTGACAGTGTATTGGTGAAGACCAAAACCGTTGCTCATCTGACAAAATCTCCGTTAATTGCCCAGAGAGATTAGATCTCCCTAAATTCTACCCGAAATGCCCCGTACACGGGGAGCAGGGGGAGCAGGGGGAGCAGGGGGAGACTTCGATCTTAAGCTTTCCGTCTCCCCCTTTTTTTGGTTTTAGGGGGGTTTATAATAGGAATATTGATTCAGGTTTTCCTAAACTATGACTGAAATCGATTATGCTCAAGCCTGTAAAGATTTTGAGACAATCTACAATCAAGTGCTTCTGAATCGTCAACCGATTACAATTTATCGAGAAGGTTTAGAAAGTGTCTCTGTGATTGCAACGGCTGAACTTGAAAGTCTGATCGAAACCGTTTATTTGTTTCAATCCCATGAAAATGCAGCCCGTCTTTTAGCTGCGTTAGGGCGTGCAAAAGCTGGAGTTAATCAACCTCAAACTGTTGAAAAATTACGTCAGGAGTTCGGACTTGGCGAAGAAGAAAAAGCCGCAGCCTGAAAGCGAAAAACTCCAAGAATCAAAGGATAAAACTATGGTACTATCATCTTCTACATTACCTGTTAATATTCCCTCAACGGTTCAATTAATGGTAACTTCTGAACAATTTATGGAAATTGCGATCGCTAACCGCGATTTAAAGTTAGAAAGAACTGTTACTGGAGAATTAATTGTTATGCCCCCGACAGGAAGTGATACCGGATCTAAAAATTCAGATATCAACGGACAACTTTGGTTATGGAATCATCAAAATAAATTGGGAAAAACCTTTGATTCTTCCACCGGGTTTCATCTTCCTAATGGTGCCGATCGTTCTCCTGATGCTGCTTGGATATCTCACAAACGATGGCAACAACTAACCCCTGAACAACAACAAAGTTTTGCCCCTATTTCTCCTGATTTTGTCTTAGAATTACGGTCTAAAACCGATAGTTTGAATGCACTGCAAGAGAAAATGCAAGAATATATAGAAAATGGTGTGCGTTTGGGTTGGTTAATTGACCGAAAACATCAAACCGTTAGTATTTATCGACACAATCAGGATATAGAAATTGTACAACAACCCTTGAGTTTATCCGGTGAAGATATCCTACCAGGATTTATATTAGATTTAACAGAAATTTGGCAATAAATTGCAATCTAATTCCCTAAAGGAATTTCGATTAAAAAGTTAGTTCCGGTTCCTAATGCTGAAAAACAGGTGAGTTCCCCGTGGTGTTTATCTGTGACTAAATGATAAGCAATTGATAGTCCTAAACTGGTACCTTTCCCTTGTAATTGTGGGGGAATAAAGGGATCAAAAATGCTTTTCCGTTCTATTTCCGACATCCCAATTCCATTATCTGCGATCGAAATAGCAACGGTATTTTCATTCTCTAAATAGGTGCGAATGGTAATTTTAGGTTGATCCACTAAATCATCCTTCAAACTGGTGGCTTCTAAACGATCAATGGTGTAGGTAAGTAAATTCATAAACACTTGATTTAGTTGTCCCGCATAGCAACCAACTTTGGGTAACGAACTATATTCCTTAACTAAAGTAATACCCGATCTTCCGGCTTTTGCTTGCAGACGATTTTGTAAGATTAAGATGGTACTATCTAACCCTTCATGAATATCAACAAACTTCATTTGAGATTCATCTAAACGGGTGAAATGACGCAGCGATCGCACGACATCTCTAATTCGTTCGGCTCCCACTTTCATCGACTCTAACATCCGGGGTAAATCCTGCTTTAAAAAGCTCAAATTGACTTCTTCTATCTCATCGGCAATTTCAGGAACAATTTCAGGATAATACTGTTGATATAAGCTAACTAAATTCATTAAATCTTCAATATAATTTTTAGCATGAGCAATATTTCCCGAAATAAAACTCACTGGATTATTAATTTCATGGGCAATTCCCGCCACCAACTGCCCCAAGGATGACATTTTTTCGGTTTGAATTAGTTGGGTTTGGGTGCGTTGAAGTTGAGTTAAAATGGTTTCTAATTCGGCTCGTCGTTTGGCTTCTTGTTCTTCACTGCGCCGTAACGCTTGCTCCATTTGTTGACGTTCGGTAATATCTAAACCCACAAAAACCGCCGCCGAACCTCGGTGATATTTTTGGGCAACAATTAAATAAGTACAGGGAAACCCTCGGACATTAGCCGTTAGTTCCCGGGAACTTTTCCAGTGATCTTGAGCAAAAAATTCATAGACAAATTGATTAAATTCTGGGCTAGTTTGGAGAAATCCCACCTCTTTCCCGATGAAGGTTTCCGCCGGAACATTGTAGGAATTGGCTAAATGGCGATTCACCCCTAAATATTTTAAATCGGAACTAATCCAAGAGACTAACCCGGGGACGGCATTTAATACGGCTTCTAATTGATCCTTGGAGGCTAAAATGGCAGAAGACGTGGCTTTTTGTTCAGAAATATCATGGGCAAAACCACAAATTAAGGGTAAACCCGGAACTGAAACTGCACCGAATTCGGTTTCAACGGTTAAAGTCGGATCGGAGGACTCTAATTCTAAATAATTAATTTTAAAATTAACCGGAAAAATAGAACCGGATTTTCTTTGATAACTGGACTCAAAGGTTAATGATCCTTTTTGTTTTAATTCTTGGCAATATTCCTGCCAAACCACGGTAGTTAAATCGGGATCAATATTATGAATATTTAGTTGCAGTAATTCACTTTCCGTATAGCCCAACATCCGACAGGCGGATTGATTCACATAGCAAAAATTACCTTCTAAAGTCATCCAGAAAATAGCTGTTGCTGCCTGATCAAATGCTTTTTGAGTCAGTTGTAATTTTTCTTGTAATTGTTTTTGAGGCGTAATTACTTCTAGGTATAAAATTAACCCGCCAATCTCTCCCGATGCGGTTTGCCAAGGTTGAACTACCCATTTATTCCACTGAATAGAACCCTGGGTTAAAGGGTGGTAGGTTTCCAGTTCCCAACGGGGTAATTTCCCCGCCAAAGATAGTTCGGCATTCTGATACCAAATTTCCGGTAAATGGGGAAACCATTGTTGATGAGCCGAACCGATTAAATTAATATTGCCTTCGCCATAGTCCTGTTGCCATTGGCGGGATACGGCTAAATATCGCAGTTGCGGGTCAACCATCGCCATGGCCGTCGGCAGATATTCCACGAAGCGACGGAAATAATCTGGATCGGAGTGGGCAGAATCTGGGACACCGAACCCAGTCCCAGGGGGGTCGGAGGGGTTGGAAATAGTAGTGGGTTGAACTTGTTTATCCACGATTTGACACTCCCTCAGTCAAAATTGGGTTAGGAAAACTCCATTTGTTCATACAAGAAGATATGGATTCAATAAAATTGAATATTACCCTGATGAGGGGTGTTACCCTCCATTGTATAATTAATTGCAGGAGTTTGTCTATGAATTGAGCCTTTTTCTTGATCATTCCCACCGCAGTAAAGGAATCTAAACGGAAAATTATGATTTTTTCCTCCGATGAATTGTCATCTATTATACTGAAATCCGATCTAACAATTAATTCAACTCTACAAAGTTTGGGGTGAGAAAGCCCTGAAGGGCTTACTACGGGGTTAGAAGGGTTTCCAATTGAAAAGGAAATAAATCCCTTGTTCCTGTAAACTGCGATCGCGAGACTCTAATTTAATTAAGGGAATTCCCCAGTCAATTTGTGCGGTTATGCGATCGCCATATTGCCACTTTAATCCTAACCCAATTGATAATAATGTGCGATCGGGCAATGTTAATTCTCCGGGCGCATTCCAAGCCTGACCAAAATCTATAAAAGGTGTAAGTTGGAGGATGCCTTCACCATTTTTAGTTCTCAAAATTGGATAACGCAATTCTGCGGAGGCAAATACCACATTATCGCGTAACAAAACATCTTGACGATACCCTCGCACACTCTCTAAACCCCCCAGTCCCATCTGTTCTAAAGTGAGTAATTCTTGGTTGGTGAGTTGAACATCAGAACGGAGTAAAAAAATCGTATCGGGCGCTAATAAACGTACCCATTGGGCTTGACCGCGCCAGGAAAAATATCGACTATCGGGTTGATCGGAACTGAGGGTGGCATCCAATAATCCTACCCCAAAACTGAGTTGCGATCGCACCGCTAAGACCTGTTTTGGCCCCTGATTCGTATATTCTTGAAAAAATCGCACAATAGAAAGTCGGGTTTTTCCATCATCCTCGGCCCCCCTGGACAGGGGAAAACCCACTCCTAAAATACTTGTGTCACTTTCCTGACGGCCAAAGGTTAATCCTAATGCCAATTCCTCCGTTGGGGTGCGGATAATCGGTTGGCGAAATCGCAATTCATACGTCCGACTATTCCCCCTAATATCCAAATTGTCAAAAGGCGGTTCAATAATTTGGCTATTAGTCGAGTTGAAATAAAATCCTAATGTGGCATTGCGAGATGTCAGGGGAAAGGTATATAAAACATCTCCAATACTACTTCCTTGGGTATTACTAAAGGATAATTCTAAGCGATCGCCCTGCCCTAATAAATTCCCTTCTTTGACTTCAATTCCCCGTTGCCAAGATCCCACCGCCGGAGACCGATTATTATTGGTAAATAAACTCAGATCAAAGGTTTCTGCCGTTTGAAACTCAATATTCAGAATACTTTCCCCAGGTTGAGTTCCCGCTGCCAATTCCGCCGAAATCGTTTTCACCACTGGATCAAGTTGTAGCAATTGTAAAGTTTGTAACAGATGTTTTTGATTAAAGGGTTTCTGAGTCACTAATTCTAACCGACTCTTAATATAGTTGGGGTTTAAACGTCCTTTTCCTTTAATATTAATCTCTGTGACTTTCCCTTCTAAAATTGCAATAGTAACAATTCCATTGGTTAAAGGTTGAGCCGGAATAAATGCCCCAGAGGTAATATAACCCTGTTTAATATATAAATCCGTTACCGCAGAACGGGCTTGCAATAGTTCCGTAAAAGTAATCGGACGACCAACAAAATCTTTGGTAACTTCAGCTAATTTTTGATCAGAAAAAACTGTATTACCTTCAAAATTAAAGCGTTCAATATTAATAGTATTGGGACTATCTGGAATATTGTCTGGAGTTGTTGGCGTGGGAACCAATGGAGAAAACAGACGTTCTGTTGGGGGTAGGGGTTCAGGAAGTTGGGGTTCGGTGCGTCCAGGTTGAGGAGGAATCGGGATAATAGAACGATCAGAGGGTAAAGACTCTGGAATTTGAGCCAACAGAGGATGACTCACCGCAGTTAAGGCGCAATTAATTTGTACTGCTAGAATTAAACTGGCAAACAATTGAGAGTAGACTTGAATATACCGAAGGCGAGAAAATTGCCATAGCAGGATCAATAATTTCAGATTCGGTTTAAATTGTTCTATGGGTAAATAATTAATCGACGGTCGAGGACTTAAAGGGCGCATAAAAAAATGTTTAAATTAGGTTTTACTCAAAAAAATATCAAGAATATACTGGGATCATCATGATTAACCTTTTGGTTGTTTCTTTTCGGGGACTTATTCTTTTAATCATCTCCTCCTTCTTTTATAATCAAAAAATAAGCTAACCCTGAAATATAATTGAGTCAAATTTTTATGACCATGGTTTATCAAGTCCGCCTGATTAACGAAGCTGAAGGTTTAGATTGCACAATTGCAGTTCCTGATGACCAATATATTCTCGATATTGCAGAAGACAACGGGATTCGTCTACCATCAGGATGTAAACAAGGAGATTGTTCCGCTTGTGTGGCTAAACTCCTCCAGGGTCAAGTGGATCAAAGTGAACAAAAATTTCTCCGTCCTGGGGAAATTGCCATGGGCTATACTGTAACCTGTGTTGCTTACCCTCGTTCAGACTGTACCCTGATCACCCATCAAGAAAAGGTTTTATATCAATCTTCTCTGTATCATCAGTCTAGTTCCGATCCCGGTTAATCACTCAATTTCCGCCTAAGATGCTCGTTAGTTCCTAACTTTTTATTATCAATATGGATCGCTTTTTATACGAAAAATCTATTTCTTATCAGGGGCATTTAATTATTCCCTTTGTTCGAGTAACCGTGAGTAATAAAAAGATTTATTCCTATATTTTATTATCCCAATTAGGGCATAAAGGCAAATTCCATAAATCAGAGAACCCGGCTGATCTTTATTGTAGTCAACTGGAAAAAATTATTGAAATTGCCCTGGATCATTTAGATAAATATTCTGATATTGTTCCTAAAGAGGATTATTTTCAATGTCGATACACCTATCAAAATGATTTAATTTTAATTTATAAAGAAGGCGGAAAATACTATTATGATCATTACAAATCCTACAGTCTAAATAATATTGCAGCCCCTAAACTCTTTACTTCGGAACAGGATTGTATTAATTGGGTTAAAGCGGGGTTAGATCATTCGCGCAAATAAAAATCGGGATGATAGGATTTGAACCTACGACCCCCTCGTCCCGAACGAGGTGCGCTACCAAGCTGCGCTACATCCCGATGCCTAAATTAGACATCTTTGTTAGTATAACACATAAAAGATCAGTTAGGATCAAAAAGATGTGAATTTAGTAGGAAAAGGTCAGCGTGGTAGTCAAGCCAGACTGGTTAAGAGTCAAAGCCCCTCAATGGGAGCGTGTTGGCAACGTTAAAGGGATTTTGCGGGATTTAGGCTTAAACACCGTCTGTGAGGAAGCCTCCTGTCCCAACATTGGGGAATGCTTCAATGCTGGAACCGCCACATTTTTAATTATGGGGCCAGCCTGTACCCGGGCTTGTCCCTACTGTGATATTGATTTCGAGAAAAAACCCCAACCCCTAGATACTACTGAACCCGAAAGACTAGCGGAAGCGGTACGACGCATGAACTTGAATCATGTTGTGATCACTTCTGTCAACCGGGATGACCTACCCGATGGCGGTGCGTCCCAGTTTGTTCGGTGTATTGAGGGGGTGCGATCGCTCTCTCCCCAAACCACTATTGAGGTCTTAATTCCTGATTTGTGTGGGAATTGGGACGCCCTAGAAATAATTTTGCAAGCTAAACCGGAAGTTCTCAACCACAATACCGAAACCATCAAACGGCTGTATCGTCGGGTTCGTCCCCAAGGCGACTATCAGCGCAGTTTGGAGTTATTAAAGCGATCGCGCCAACTCAGACCCGAGGTTTATACTAAATCTGGGTTAATGGTGGGACTAGGTGAAACCGATGCCGAAGTTCGGGAAGCCATGGAGGACTTACGAGCCGTTGACTGTGATATTTTAACCTTGGGTCAATATCTCCAACCCACACCCAAACATTTAGCCGTTCAGGGATTTATCACACCCGAACAATTTGATACTTGGCGAGATTTTGGTGAGTCTATCGGTTTCTTACAGGTGGTGGCTTCTCCCCTAACCCGCAGTTCCTACCACGCCGAACAGGTACGAGCCTTAATGCACCAATATCCCCGTTAATATGTAGTGAGTCCTAAAGGACTCCCTCTCAAGGTACGAGCCTTAATGCAGCAATATCCGCGTTAATACCGTAGTGAGTCCTTTAGGACTCCCTCTCAAGGTTCGAGCCTTAATACAACGATATCCGGGTTGATACTCCAGTTTCCCAAAATTGAGACAAAATAGAGATAATATTCTAACCCTTGAGAACGATGACTTGCTGTATCAACCCCCAATGTAAGAACCCAAACAACCCCGATAATACGGTTTACTATCAAAGCTGCGGTGTCAAAATACCCGACTTGCTGCTGTACAGACGGTTTCGCAGGATCAAATTTTTGGGTAAAGGGGGGTTTGGTCGGACTTATTTAGCCGAAGATCGGGATAAACTGAATGAGAAATGTGTGGTTAAACAGTTAGTTGTTAATAACCCAGGAACAAAAGTCTTAGAATTATTTGAACGAGAAGCGAAACAACTGCAACAACTGGGACAACATCCCCAAATTCCGGCGTTATCAGCCTATTTCTCGGAAAATAATCAACTCTATTTAGTTCAGCAATATATTGAAGGGGAAACTTTAGATCAAATTTTACAAAAACAAGGAGTTTGGACAGAACAGCAAGTTAAGGAATTATTAATCAGTTTATTACCTGTTCTCGAATTTATTCACCAGCAAAAGGTGATTCACCGTGACCTCAAACCCGATAATATTATGCGTCGTGGAAATGGGGAATATGTGTTAATTGATTTTGGGGTAGCGAAAGATTTATCCGCAACGGTAGTCTATATCAAACCAACCATTGTGGGTTCCCATGGATATGCAAGTTTTGAACAAATGCAGGGGGGAGAAGCCTACGCCGCCAGTGATTTATATAGTTTAGGAGCAACTTGTTTTTATCTATTGACTCAAGTTCTACCCGATCAATTATGGTTTGATGAAGGGTATAGTTGGACGAAAAATTGGCAACAATATTTAAAGCAGCCTCTGAGTCCAGAATTAAATAAAGTTCTTGATCAGCTATTAAAAAAAGATATTGGAGATCGTTACTCCTCTGCTGATCAGGTGTTACAGAATTTACAGATACCGTCAACACCTCGACCGACACCATCACCCCAAGTATCCTGGCAAAAACCCACCCTGGTTACTACTCTCACCGGACATTCATCTTCTGTCACGTCTGTAGCTTTCAGTCCCGATAGTCGAACGTTAGCTAGTGGGAGTTGGGACAACACGATTAAATTGTGGGATGTGCACAGCCAACGGGAAATTGTCACTCTCACCGGACATTCACGTTGGGTCTACTCTGTAGCCTTCAGTCCCGATAGTCGCACCTTAGCCAGTGGGAGCAGGGACAACACGATAAAATTGTGGGATGTGCACAGCCAACGGGAAATTCCTGCTCTCACCGGACATTCTAATCATGTCAGGTCTGTAGCCTTCAGTCCCGATGGTCGGACGTTAGCCAGTGGGAGTTACAAGACGATTAAATTGTGGGATATGCAGAGCCAAGGGGAAATTACTGCTCTCACCGGACATTCAAATTGGGTCAATTCTGTAGCCTTCAGTCCCGATGGTCGGACGTTAGCGAGTGGGAGTGAGGACAACACGATAAAATTGTGGGATGTGCAGAGCCAAGGGCAAATTGCCACGCTCACCGGACATTCACGTTGGGTCAGGTCTGTAGCCTTCAGTCCCGACGGTCGGACGTTAGCTAGTGGGAGTGATGACAACACGATAAAATTGTGGGATGTGCGTAGCCAACGGGAAATTGCCACTCTCACCGGACATTCTAATCATGTTTGCTCTGTAGCCTTCAGTCCCGATGGTCGGACGTTAGCTAGTGGGAGTGATGAAAGGAAGATTAAATTGTGGGATGTGCACAGCCAACGGGAAATTGCCACTCTCACCGGACATTCAAGTTATGTCCTGTCTGTAGCCTTCAGTCCCGATGGTCGGACGTTAGCCAGTGGGAGTGGAGACAAGACGATTAAATTGTGGCAGGCACGATAGGGGTGGGTTCGAGTAGCAGAAACCGGGTTTCTCAAGATATCTTGATTTGTGGCAATTAATTTAATTAGAAACCGGGTTTCTTTGGGTATTTGCGATCGCATTCGGTGCGGGTTTAGCATTCGGGGCGGGTTTAGCCAGATTTTTGCTAATTAACAGAGGTTGTCTCGAACCCGCCCCTACAATTGGGGGATTTGATAATAGGGGAAAGTGCGATCGCTTGTGTCTAAATCAACCCATGACAATCACCCTAATTATCTTAATATTACCCAAACTGTAGGGGCGGGTTCGCGTTAATCTTTGTTAATCAGCAAAAATCTAAATCAACCCGCCCCCACCAGAAACCGAATTAGAAACCCCTGTTTCTTTGGTATTTGCGATCGCATTTGGGGCGGGTTTAGCCAGATTTTCGATCATTAACAGAGCATTCGGGGCAGGTTTAGCCAGATTTTTGCTAATTAACAGAGATAGTCTCGAACCTGCCCCTACAATTGGGGGATTTGATAATATGGGAAAGTGCGATCGCTATAATTAATATTATGGAAAGTCAACCCAGGGAGATTCAACGTTATGTGACACCAGATGGTAAAATTCCCTTTGATCAGTGGTACGAATCCCTAAGCGACGCTAAAACTCAATATAAAATAGATGCAAGGATAGAACGAATTGCGTTAGGTAATTTAGGAGATTACCGTTTTGTAGGAGCAGGGGTTTATGAGTTCAGAATTAATTATGGCCCTGGTTATCGCCTTTACTTTGGACAAATCGGATTAAAAATTGTGTTATTGCTGTTTGGGGGAGATAAAAGCACCCAAAAACAAGATATTCGTCAAGCTCAGGAGTATTGGAAAGATTATGACAAACATTAAAATACCAACTTCTAAACCCTATCATGATTTTATCATTGAAAAGCTGAAAAATTCTGAACACGCTGCGGGTTTTTTGACCGCAATATTAGAAGAAGAAAACCCCGAACCTGAATTATTGAAAAATGCGATCGCTAAGGTAATTGAAGCAAAATATCAAAATCAAGATTTATCAAACGAAGCCAAATTATGTTATGAAAAACTCAATCACCTGTTAACAAAATCAGGTTGTGCTGAAATTTATGGTTTTATTGAATTATTGAATAGTTTGGGATTTGAGATTTCAATTCATGTTAAAGAATATATTACAGAAGTTGAGGAAGAAGAACCTGCGATCGCTTGTTTCTAAATCAACCCGCCCCCACCAGAAACCGAATTAGAAACCCCTGTTTCTTTGGTATTTGCGATCGCATTCGGGGCAGGTTTAGCCAGATTTTTGCTAATTAACAGAGCATTCGGGGCAGGTTTAGCCAGATTTCTGATCATTGACAGAGATAGTCTCGAACCTGCCCCTACAATTGGGAATTTGATAATATGGCAAAGTGCGATCATAATTCAGAAACTTGACAATAATAGAATGGGCGACTATTATTTTTAGTTTTAACCTTTAAAACGGGACTGACGGGGCTCGAACCCGCAACTTCCGCCGTGACAGGGCGGTGCTCTAACCAATTGAACTACAGTCCCTTGCTGTCGTTCTTTTTTTTGCGACAATTTTTATTATTACTGCTTTTTTCTAATTTGTCAAGCCTTTCTGGGAATTTTTTTTCAGAAAGCCTGACTGAAGCCAACAAATTAGGAGGGATTCTCAGTGAATATAGGGTTTCAGCCCATATACCAGTTAACTCAGGAGCAGGTCAATACTTGGGTTGAGGAAGGACAACAACGGAGTCAATTCGGCCAGTTACCCAGCTATATTCCCCAATTAGCCCAGGTGAACCCCCAGGAATTTGTTGTTAAAATCCTGACGCTTCAGGGCCAATCCCATCAGGCGGGGAATGAAGCTCTACGATTTCCGGTGATGAGTGTGATCAAGTGCTTTCTATTATTAAATCGACTGCTGGAATTGGGGGAGGAGCGGGTATTCCAACGGGTGGGGGTGCAACCGTCCGATCAACCGTTTAATTCCCTCAAACAGCTAGAGTCCGATGGCGGATGGCCCCGCAATCCCATGATTAATAGTGGGGCGATCGCCTTAGCGGGATTACTTCCGGGAAAGGATGCGGATACTCGCTGTCAGTATCTCTGTTCCTGGTTAAATCAATTCGCCAATTGTCAGTTAGTCTTAGACCCGGATATTCTGGAGTCCGTGCGTTCAGCCCCCAATGCCAAAAACCAAGCCCTGGTTTCCACCCTAGCAGCTGCGGGCTATGTGGAGCATCCCGAGATCACCCTAGATACCTATAACCAAATCTGTTGTTTATCCGCCACCATTTCCGATTTAGCAAAATTGGGTTTGTTATTGCTACAACCGACGAACCTCCCATGGGAAATTGCTAGTCGCACCGTCAAAACCTTAATGCTCACCTGCGGGCTCTACGAAACATCGGGACAGTTTGCGGTGCAGGTGGGAGTCCCGACTAAATCGGGGGTGAGTGGGGCGGTATTATCGATTATTCCGCGACAGGGGGCGATCGCTTGTTACAGTCCACCCCTTGACCAGCAAGGAAATTCCATCGGGAGTTTATTTTTTATTGAAAAAATGGTGAGAACTTTAAACTTAAGTCTATTTAATTAATTTCGGAAAAATTGTTGGGGTTTGACATCTAAAGCCAGCCCAGAATAGAATTTGGATTAAATCCTAGATTAATCCCCTATTCAATTGTATTTATGTTACAGGCAAATGGCTTATTTAATGAATCCTTTTATTTAGCACAAAATCCCGATGTAGCCGCCGCCGTTGCGAGTGGAATTATTGCCAATGGATTTCAACACTTTATTGAGTCCGGTCAATTTCAAGTTCGCCAACCTAGTCCCCTTTACGATGAATCCTATTATTTAGCTACAAATCCCGACGTTGCCCAAGGGGTTAAAAGTGGAGCTTTTGCCAGTGGATTTGAACATTATATCAACCTGGGACAGTTGGAAAATCGCAGCCCCAGTATTTTATTTGATAGTACCTATTATTTAACCGAAAATCCGTCTCTTGCCGCCATCGTTGCCCAGGGAAATATTACGGGAATTGAACATTTTGTTAACTTTGGACAGTTTGAAGATCGCAGTCCCACCCCCCTTTATAATTCTAAATATTATTTAGCTCAAAATCCCGATGTTGCCCTTGCCGTTGCCCGGGATGAACTCACCGGAATCGAACATTATATTAACATTGGAGCCGCCGAAAATCGTCAATTTACCCCCTTTATTCAACCCCAAGGTTCTAGTTTACCTAATCGAGTCGCCACCGGGGATACAACCCCCAATTCCACGGTATTTTTAACCCGCAGTTCGGCGGCGGGAACTGTTAGTCTCGAATATGCGAATAATCTCAGTTTTATTAATCCTTTGGGAATTCTTTATAGTAACGTCACAGATATTACCGAACCCGTTAAGTTAACAGCTAATAATTTAACTCCAAATACTCAATATTTTTATCGTTTTACTAATGCAGAAGGAACATCGTCGGTGGGAAGTTTTCGCACTCCAGCTACCCAGGAAACCCAACGTGGATTAAGATTTGGAGCCACCGCCGACGGACAGGGGGAATTAATGCCCTATATGTCAGTTAATAATGTTCCTGAACGCAATTTAGACTTTTTTGTAGGACTAGGAAATACCATTTCTGCTGATACCATTTCCCCCGATTTACCAGGTGTTAAACAAGCGGTTACTCCCCTGGATTTTAGAACTAAATATAATGAGATTGTTTCGCCCCGTTTAGGTCTAAATCCTTGGGCAAATTTACAAGCTGCAACAACAATATATAGCACTTGGAATGATCAAAATTTAATTACGGGTTTTGCCGGGGGAGAAAATCCTGCTTTATCTGCTCAACAGTTATTTTTTGGAACTGAGGGACAATTTATTAATAATACTGATCAATTTAATATCGGTTTGCAAGCCTGGAAAGAGTATAATCCCGTGGGAAATCAAGTCTATGGAAACACCGGAGACCCCCGCACTGCTAATCAAGAAAAACTCTATCGATATCAACCCTTTGGTAATGATGGGGCGTTATTTGTATTAGATGCACGTTCTTTTCGGGATGCACCTTTACCTCAAGTTCCTGACCCGGCTTTAGACAGTCAAATTAATCAATTTTTAGCATCTTCTTTTGACCCTAACCGGACGTTATTAGGAAAAGCCCAATTAGAGGATTTAAAGATTAATTTATTAGATGCCCAAAATACTGGAATCAACTGGAAATTTGTTTTTTCTCCGGTTCCCATTCAGAATTTAGGTTTATATGATTCTGCGAACCGTTGGGAAGGATATGCCGCCGAACGTCGGGATTTATTACAATTTATTGATCAAAATAATATCGAAAATGTTGTTTTTGTCTCGGGCGGAGCCGGGGGAACTATTGTTAATGAGTTAACCTATCAATTAAATTTTGATCAACCCCAAATTCAAACCGATGCCATTGAAATTACGGTCGGGCCCATCGGTTATCAGTTAAATTTAGGTGAAAGTTTTATTCCCGGAACCTGGGGTTCAGAAATTATGAATTTTAGTTCTATTGATACCATTACCCAGGATACTAAGGATTTTTACGCAGGGTTAGATACGGCTTCAAGTAAAGATCAATTAGTAGAAAATATTCTGAATAATCAACTGAATCAATTCGGATATGACCCCATTGGTTTAGATGAAAGCAAAATTAATGCGGAGTTAATTAAAGGGTCTTATTTTGCGGTACATAACTTTGGTTGGACTGAATTTATTGTTGATCCACAAACTCAAAAACTACAAGTTAATGTTTATGGAATTGAACCTTATACCCAAACAGATATCCAGTCAATTCCAGCGAATCTGATTAATCGTCAGCCAGAAATCATTAGTCAATTTGTGATTAATTCAATATAAGTAGGTAGGCGAGAATATCCCACCATCCCAGTGTGGCTGAAAGGTATTTACAGCAAGGGTTTTCCCTATCTAAATAGTTAGGTTTAATTACGCCTACCTACTTAGCAGTCCTATGGGAGTTATAGAAAAGTCGCGGGCAACTCTTGACCGATTTTGGTCGGGGCGGGTTCGCCTCAATCTCAAGATACCTAACCCCAATCTCCATAAACCCGCCCTTTTGTATTAAGCCACAACTGAATGTTCAGGACGGGCAAAAATCATCCGACCGGCGGAAGTTTGCAGGGAACTGGTGACAATCACTCGCACCTGATCTCCGACATATTCACTTCCGGCTTCGACAACTACCATTGTACCATCATCTAAATAACCAATTCCCTGAGAAGGTTCTTTACCTTCCTTGCGAATTTTCAAATCAATAATATCCCCTGGTAAATAGGAGGGACGAATCGCTTGCACCAAATCATTAATATTCAAAACTGGAACTTGTTGTACCGTTGCCACCTTTGATAAATTGTAATCATTAGTTAATAGCGTGCCACTGATTTCTTGAGCAAATCGGACTAATTTGGCATCGACCGTTTGAGGTTCTTCATAATCAATGGGATGAATCGAAATCTGATCGGGATATTCTTCCCGCAGGCGATTTAAAATATCTAATCCTCGTCGCCCTCGCACCCGTTTTTGATCATTGGCGGCATCGGCAACTAACTGTAACTCCTGTAAAATAAACTGAGGCACTAAAATTTGACCTTCAATAAACCCTGTTTCTAACAAACTTTCAATCCGACCATCAATAATACAACTGGTATCAATTACTTTGGTATAGGCAGGTTTGAGAGTTCCTTCTGCCAATAACATCGAGTCTAAACTACCTGGATTAATAATTCTAAAAAATGCCCGTCCGTGGGTATCCGCTAAATTAACCCCAGTGAATCCAAACATGGCACTGGATAACACCGCAAATAGGGGTTTAATAAACCCAAATTCCCGGGGAATAGGCAGTAAAAATAACGGCGCTAACATTAAATTGGCGACTAATAATCCAATCACTAAACCGATAGCACGGGTTATCAATACATCAAGAGGCATCTGGCGCACTTGCTCTTCTAGGCGACGGTAGGTGGTTTGCACCACTAAACCCATAACACCTCCGATTAAAGCGGTAAATGCACCCGTAACCGATCGCAGTCCTTCGATATTTGTGACCTGATCGAGTACGGGTTTCGGAAGTAATTCAATGCCGTAGAAGCCCGTCCCAGCACCAGCTATTATGAATAAAATAATAATGATTGCATCTAGCATGATTTTAAGCCGATGGAAGTGGGTGGGAAATCCTGTTCAGGATATCCGTATGTTTGTGTACCATTATATCCTCTGTGGGAAACCCGATCGGTATTCGGGGGTGAGGGAAAACCGACCGCACCTATTTTATTGACTTTATCGGTATTCAAAATTCTCGAAAACCCGGATTATATTCTCCCCTATCCTGCTTTTTCAGGACTTTTCCATCTTTTTTGGGTTTCAAAGTCGGTAGGGGCAATTTTTCCCTGATTCTGCCAATTCTTCAGAAAAACTTTAGAATTGAATCGGAAAAAGTTATAGTTTATATAAAATATTATGAATAATTTTTCTATTGTTAATTCATCTGAATCCGGTTTTCCCCCTTTAGAATCCCCCAGATCCGCCTATTTACATATTCCGTTTTGTCGCCGTCGTTGTTTTTACTGCGATTTTGCTGTGTCGGTGGTGGGCGATCGCAAACATGGGGATAATTCTGCCATGATTCAAGACTATGTAAAAGTATTATGTCAAGAAATTGCCCAAACATCCATTTCTGATAATATTTCTCCTTTGAAAACTGTTTTCTTTGGTGGTGGCACTCCTTCCTTATTATCGGTTAATCAGTTAGCACAAATTTTACATTTAGTGGATCAAAAATTAGGTATTGCCACGGATGCAGAAATTTCTATGGAAGTAGATCCCGGAACTTTCGATCAAGAAAAATTACAAGGTTTTCTGGATTTGGGAGTAAATCGAATTAGTTTAGGAGTGCAAGGATTTCAGGATAAACTATTACAATTAGCTGGGCGATCGCATACCGTTGATGAAATTTTTTCAGCCATTAATATTATTGAAAAAACCGGAATAAAAAATTGGAGTTTAGATTTAATTTCTGGTTTACCTGAACAAACCTTAGAAGATTGGGAATATTCCTTAAAAACCCTATTAAAAATTAACCCCAATCACATCTCAATTTATGACCTAATAGTCGAAGATAAAACGCCCTTTTCTCGATATTATACTCCCGGTGAATTTCCCTTACCCACGGAAGAAGCCACCGCCCAAATGTATCGTTTAGCTCAACAACTATTAACTCAAGCTGGTTATGAACATTATGAAATTTCTAACTATGCCAAACCCGGATTTCAATGTCAACATAATTTAGTCTACTGGAAAAAACAACCCTATTATGGATTTGGTATGGGGGCGGCAAGTTATCTTCAGGGTTATCGCCTAACTCGACCTCGAAAACGACAAGAATATTATGCTTGGGTTAATGGCAATTACTCCTATGATATTGCTGAATTTGTCGATACAACCCAAGAAAAATTATTAGAAACCTTAATGTTAGGATTCCGGTTAGCAGAAGGAATTAATTTAGAATATCTATCGCAACAATTTGGAGTCGAAACCCTAGCCAAAATATTAACAATATTAATCCCTTTTCATCAGCAAGAGTTAGTGCAATTTTTAGATGTCCAGAAACAACCTATTTCTAATACCATTCAACCGGACTTAAATCAAGGGTTTATCCGATTAACAGATCCTGAAGGTTTCTTAGTTTCTAATCAAGTTTTATCGACATTATTTGCAGAATTAAGTGATCTGTAGTTTGGGTTGCATTCCATTTCGATTTTCCCTAGTATATATTGTATAAAATCTTTAGAGACAAAAACATGACAGAAACACAATTCAACTTTTTTCAACAATGGTATCCCTTATCCCTTCTTACGGATCTTGACCCCAAACGACCCAAAGCTGTGACGGTGTTAGGAATTAGGTTAGTAATTTGGAAACCCCACCAACAGCAACACTATCAAGTTTTTTTAGATCAATGTCCCCATCGTTTAGCCTCTTTAAGTGAAGGTAGAATTGATGAAAAAACCGGAAATTTAATGTGTAGTTATCACGGCTGGGAATTTAATACTCAAGGGATTTGTAGCCGGATTCCCCAAGCAGAAAACCCAGAATTAGTTAAAGATAAATTTTGTGTAAAAGTCTTTCCCACCCGAGAAGAACAAGATTTATTATGGTTTTGGGCTGATCCCTTATCGGCTGAATTAGCAGCAAAAACACCTTTACCCCTATCTCCTCAAATTAATGCTGAAAAAGGATTTATTTGGAGTTCCTATTGTCGAGAATTAGAATATGATTGGCAAACCTTAGTCGAAAATCTTGTTGATCCGAGTCATGTTGCTTTTGCCCATCATGGATTACAAGGAAAACGAGAAAATGCTCAACCCATTGATTTTAACATCCTCCAATCAACCACCAATTTAATTGAAGCAACAATATCAGTTCCCAATCGCAATATTAAATTCCAGCCCCCTTGTTATATAGAATATCAGATTGCATTTCCCGGGGGCAAACAAGTCGGAATTTTGGCTTATTGTATTCCCGTATTACCCGGAAAATCACGATTAATTGGTTTCTTTCCACAAAACTTTGCTAAAACCTTAGTCCAGATTACTCCTCGATGGTGGGATCATATTATGCTGCGAAATTTAGTCTTGGATAGCGATATGATTTTACTCCATCAACAGGAACGTTTCTTACAACAAAAGTCCACAAAGGAAACTTGGAAAACCGCTTATAAAATGCCAACGGGTGCCGATCATTTAATTATTGAATTTCGCAAATGGTTTGATCGTTATTGTGACGGACAATTACCTTGGCAACAACTGAATATACCAGTCCCCGATTATTTTCCGTTTAATGATAACCGTCAACAATTACTAGATATATACCATCAACATACCCAACACTGTAGTAGCTGTAGCAATGCCTTAAACACTATTAAAAAGTTACAGTTGGGTTTATTAATTTATTTTGTATTAACCGTTTCCGGTGTAGCTTTAATGTCCGATCCCGTCCGGTCACAATGGGGAATTCCCTTAATCGCGATCGCTCTTTTAGGATTAGGCATTTATGGAATCTTAAAATATTATTTAGAACCTAAATTTTATTTTGTAGATTATATTCATGCAGAGAAAAAGTAAAAGGATCTCGTTTACAACGTCTTTGTGGTTTATCCTTATAAAAATAGAAACCGGGTTTCCTAGGTCAGAAATCCGGTTTCTTGGGCAGGTATATGAGTTCTATTGCAGAAGTTAAACCGTTACTGGTTTCTCCAGAATCAATTTAGAGCGTTTTACCTTTTCAGGAATATCAATCGGATAATTCCCCGTAAAACACGCCGAACAGAAAGTAGTAGTATCTTCCCGTGTTGCGATTAACATTCCTTCCCAACTTAAATACGCTAAACTATCCACTTCAATTTGTTGACGAATTTCCTCAACGGATTTAGTTGCCGCAATCAATTGTTCCTGACTATCGGTATCAATCCCATAAAAACAAGGATGGGTCACCGGAGGAGAAGAAATTCTCATGTGAACTTCGGTTGCACCCGCATCCCGCAGCGCCTTGACAATTTTGCGACTGGTCGTCCCTCGGACAATCGAATCATCCACAATAATCACCCGTTTGCCTTCCAAGACATCCTTTAACGGGTTTAACTTCATCCGAATTCCCGACTCCCGCATACTTTGAGTCGGTTGAATAAACGTCCGGCCCACATAACGGTTTTTAATTAATCCCTCAGCAAAAGTAATCCCCGACTCCTGGGAAAATCCAATCGCCGCCGGAATTCCAGAGTCGGGAACCCCGATCACAATATCCGCTTCAACAAAGGATTCCCGGGCTAAAATTCGTCCGATTTCCAAGCGATAACTATAGAGACTTTCGCCACACATCACACTATCGGGACGGGCAAAATAAATCATCTCAAAAACACATAATTTCCGGGCGGGTTTGGGACTCCAGTGGAAAGATGACATCCCTTCTTCGGTGATCCAAACCAGTTCCCCCGGTTCCACATCCCGCAGATATTCCGCCCCAATAATATCTAATCCACAGGTTTCCGACGCCAAAACATACCGTTGGGGAGTGCTAGGTAAAATTCCAATCACTAAGGGTCGAATCCCATTGGGGTCACGGACTCCCATCATCCCTTTGGGTGTCCCAATCACTAAACTATAGGCCCCCTGGCACAAGGTAAAGGCACTCAAAGCCCCTTCTAACCAGTCTTTGTTATTATTGACTTCCGAAGCGATCGCTAAAGCAATCATTTCGCTATCGGTGGTGGTCAGAAAATCACATTCCCGCCGGGTTAATTCTTCACGCAATTCGCCAGTATTGACTAAATTACCATTATGGGCTAGGGCGAGGGAACCTAGACGGGTTGAAACCACCGCAGGTTGGGCATTCACCACCCGACTTGATCCCGTTGTGGAGTAGCGGGTATGACCCACCGCCAGATTCCCGGTTAAGTCATTTAAAATAGTTTCGTTAAAAACTTGGGAGACTAATCCCATCTCTTTGTGCAAATGCACCGTTTCGCCATCAAAGGTGGCAATCCCTGCGGATTCTTGGCCTCGGTGTTGCAGCGCATATAGACCAAAATAAGTCAGTTTAGCGACATCCTCCCCTGGAGCATACACCCCAAAAACGCCACAGGCTTCTTCCGGCTTATCGGGTCGTTCGTGATCAACCTGGGCAGAGTGGGTATCAAGGGAATCATTTGGAATCATGTTACGGTTTTGCTCCTGATTGGCAAAGTCAGATAGTGGGATTTATGAATCAAGGCTACTGGATAGTGCGAGTCTAACTACTTAAAAGTTAACATTTTCTTAATCTTATCTCTTTTTAGCCGAAATCGCAAGAAAGCTCCACCTCTACTGTCCTCTCCCTAATCTTTGGGTTGGAATTAGGCTTAACCGTCCAACCGACGTTCAATCCCATTAAAATAGTGATCGCCCATTTCCGAAAGATTCACCTCAATTAAACCCTGATCGTCAGAGGTTAAAATCCGCAACCCTTCAGACTCCGACCCCACAACACCCAAGTTTTGCCAGATATGGTTTTCTTCCCCTAACTGTTGGTGTAGAAATTCTTCCCAAACCGACTGATATTCAGGAGGCACAGAAACCAGAATTCGTCCTCCGCCTTCGGCAAAGAGAACTTCATCCCAACGGACAGCAGCAGCAGTAGAACTCAAATTCAGCTTAACCCGGGCTCCTTTTTTGCCACTCAGACAAGATTCTGCTAAGGCCACCGCTAACCCTCCTTCTGCACAATCATGGGCCGATTTGATCCACCCCTGACGGATTCCTTCTCTACAGGTGGGTTGTACCTTTTGTTCTAGCTCAAAATCCACCCTCGGAGGCTTGCCCGCAATTGTGCCATGCAACACCGCCAGATATTCCGACGCCCCCAGGGTGGGTAAGGTTTTGTCATCCCCCAAAAGATAGATTAAATCCCCTGAACCCTGCCAACCTTGGCCACAAACTTTGGTTAAATCCGTAATTAATCCCACCATACCCACCACCGGGGTCGGATAAATTGATTCCGGGTTGCCATCGGCATCCAGGGTTTCATTATAGAGGGAGACATTTCCCCCCGTCACCGGAGTATTAAAGGCCTTACAGCCATCGGAAATCCCCCGACAGGATTCGGCCAACTGCCAATAACCTATCGGTTTTTCAGGACTGCCAAAATTCAGGTTATCCGTCACCGCGATCGGTTGTGCCCCCACACAGCTTAAATTTCGGGCGGCTTCCGCTACCGCTGCTTTTGCCCCTTCGTAGGGGTCAAGATACACATACCGAGAGTTACAGTCTACTGTTGCAGCTAGTCCCCGGGTTAGGGCAGGGGAGGCAGGGGGAGCAGGGGAGGCAGGGGAGGCAGGGGAGGCAATGCTATCAACCCATGACCCATGACCCATTCCCTAATATCCTACCAAGTCGGATCACTATAAATATTAATAGTCATTTCACTTTTCCCAGGGGGAACAGCAGAAATACAAGCACAGATAAAATTATCTGTGTCTATTTCTACTTCACAAGCATGACAAGACCCCATTAAACACCCGGTAGGAATAATCACACCTGCTCGTTTGGCGACGTCTAATAAGGGTTCTCCTGGTTCGGCTTCAATAGTAACTTCGTCGGGCAAAAAATGAATTTTCATAATCAATTTTCATCATTAAGAATTAGATTTTTTTACAACTCAACTCAAAATAGANAGGCGAATGACGGCGGCATCTCCCCCCCCGGGAACTAAAACGGTGTTATTTTGAACTTGATGATCGTATTGACGATAAACCCAGCGTTTAGAAGCAATAGAAGGGGTATCTAATAGGGTCAATAAAACTTGGTTCCACGATTGAAATTCTTCCTTAATTTTAATTCCTGAAACCGTAGATTCTGGTAAATTTTCCGGTTTCCATTGCCAGGCTATTTGAACATATTCTGGGGGTTCTGATAGGATTTCTCGCGGATATAAGGGCGTATTTTCTGCTAAGGCATCGGCCGGAATTTCCGCAGCAATTTCTCCTTGGAATAAAATTCTAACCAGGGGTTCAGCAATTACAGTTCCCGCCACAACGGCCTGTAATCCCCAACGATGGAAAATATCAATTAACTCCTGTTCCCGTCCTTTTTGAGCGACAAATAACATCCGTTCTTGGGATTCCGATAACAGATATTCGTAGGGAACCATGCCCGTTTCTCGTACCGGAATTAAGTCTAAATCTAGCTCAATTCCTACCCCCCCTTTCGCCGCCATTTCTGATGTTGAGCAGGTAATTCCTGCGGCTCCCATATCCTGGGCGGCGACCACCGCTCCGGTTTTAAAGGCTTCTAAACAGGCTTCGACTAAAGACTTTTCTAAAAACGGATCTCCGACTTGTACGGCCGGACGATCTTGGATCGATTCTTCACTTAATTCGGCACTGGCAAAACTTGCGCCCCCCATGCCATCCCGTCCCGTTGTTGAACCTACATATAACACCGGATTTCCAATGCCTGAAGCACCCGATTTCACAATTTCTGGGGTTTCCATTAACCCAATTGCCATCGCATTAACTAGGGGGTTTCCGTTATAAGCCGGATCAAAATAAACCTCTCCCCCAACCGTTGCAACCCCGAAACAATTACCATAATGACTAATACCAGAAACTACCCCTTTAAAGATTTGTCGAGTTCTGGAATCTTCTAATGAACCAAACCGCAAAGAATTTAAGGCGGCAATTGGACGAGCCCCCATGGTAAAGATATCTCTTAGAATTCCCCCTACTCCCGTTGCAGCGCCTTGGAAGGGTTCAATAGCCGAGGGGTGATTATGGGATTCGATTTTAAAGGCAATATGCAGCCCCTCCCCGAAGTCCACAACTCCGGCATTTTCTCCGGGGCCGACTAAAATCCGTTCTCCGGTGGTGGGAAATTGTTTGAGGAGGGGACGGGAATTTTTATAACAACAGTGTTCGCTCCACATCACGCCAAACATCCCTAATTCCGCTTTATTGGGGTGTCTTCCTAAGCGTCGGACAATTTCTTCATATTCTTCGGGTTTGATGCCTTCAGAGGCGATTTCTTCAGCAGAAAAGGGACAGTTATTTTGGGTAGACATCTCTAAAAGCGATCGCACTTTTCACCACAGCATTTCCTATTCTATCTTCTCCTAACTCAAAACTGATTTGATTAAAAAAATTGCCGAAAAAGATAGAAGCTACCCTTGACAAATTCCCGCAGCCATCGTAAAATATTCATACGGCTAATGTGAACATACGCTTGATTAAAAAGTCAACACACAAAAACACCCCCCTGATGTCTGGTTCCCCAAACCCAATTTTTAACGACTATTCCACCCATCAATATTGGATGAGTCGGGCTTTAGAATTAGCGCAACAAGCGGGAGAAGCAGGAGAAGTTCCGGTGGGAGCGATTATTATTAATCAGAATAATCAACTCATTTCCCAAGCCCAAAACCGCAAAGAAAGAGACTGTGACCCCACCGCCCACGCCGAAATATTAGCCCTCAGACAAGCAGGAAAAGTCTTAAATAATTGGCATCTCAATACCTGTACTTTATATGTTACTCTCGAACCCTGTCCAATGTGTACTGGAGCCATATTACAAGCCCGTTTGGGGTTATTAGTTTATGGTGCTGATGACCCTAAAACCGGAACCATTCGTACCGTTATTAACCTTCCTGATAGTCCCTGTTCTTACCATAAATTATCGGTTTTAGGTGGAATATTAGAATCTCCCTGTCGTCAACAATTACAATCTTGGTTTGCTCAAAAACGCAGTTAAACAGACAATGAAAAAACTGTCCTGATCACGATCAATCAAACCCTTTAAACTGTTTAAGATCAAGTCAAGAGGTTTATTCAACCCGCGAAAACCGTTATGCTCATCTTTGACTCTGATCAATCTTCTGCAAAAATGTCCATATCTACAAAGGAAACACAGGTTAATTCTGACGTTTCTCCCTTGCTGGCTTCCATTGTTTACCCCTTGGGACAACATCTGGTTTTACCCTTTTATTTTAAATCCTTAGAGGTCATCGGCCAAGAAAATCTTCCCCTACAAGGCCCGGTGATTTTAGCACCCACCCATCGTTCTCGTTGGGATGCTATTATGATTCCCTTTGCTACGGGTCGCTATGTCACCGGACGAGACCTGCGGTTTATGGTCACCGTCGATGAAATGAAAGGACTACAGGGGTGGTTTATTCGTCATCTGGGTGGGTTTGCAATTAACCAAAAACATCCCACTATTTCCACCATCCGTTATGGCGTAGAATTGCTGCACCAAGGAGAAATGTTAGTGATTTTTCCCGAGGGAAATATTTTTCAGGATGACCAAGTTCACCCCCTGAAATTGGGACTGGGACGTTTAGCAATACAAGCGGAAACTAGCCATGATAATTTAGGAATTAAGATTGTCCCGATTTCCGTACGCTATAATCCGATTATTCCCAGTCGGGGTTCTAGTGTTAAAATAAAAATCGCCACTCCCTTGTCTGTGAATGATTATTGTCAAGGTTCACCCAAAAAAGACGCTCAACATCTAATCCAAGATTTACAATTAGCACTGAACCAAATTGATCAACAAGAAGCCTTATAATTGATTTACTGGTAATTAATAAGCTGTTACGCGCGTGATGGACTCTAGCTGCAATTTTAAGCCTGGTCAAATTGTGGGATTAAATCATCACAACAGTTGTCTGTATGCAGAAGTTATTCAAGTGGTCGAGGTTCGAGAAGTCTGTTGGGTCAGACCTTTGATGTTAATTCAAGGGTTATCTGATGATCCAGAAGACAATTTTTCGAGTTTGGGCTTTACCCCAAAAACATTTACTTTATCTGATTTACGCCAAAGCCCGGATTTAATTTGGCCGACGCGGTTATTTAAGGCGGCTTTAGATACGGAAGTTATTACTTTCTTAGCCCAACTAGAGACTCCAGAGACCAATTCTCCAGGAGTTAAACGGGTAAATGCTGGTTCTGCTCACCAACAACTCCAAGACTTTATCGGTCAAGTTTGGCGAGCTTATACTGATGTTTTTGAGTCTGGAAATTTTAAAGATTGAAACCATTAATGGCTAGAAACTAAGCGAATTCTACCAGCATCCATTTCTTCCATTAATAATTCTAAGGCCTCATAATCGACATCGGAAACATAACCCAGTCGGGTTAATTCGGTATTAATTGCATTTTCAATTTCAGGAGTCAGACATCTAAAATAGAGAGCTTTTTCAACCAGTTTACGAATCATATTCGTTGCTGACATAGTAGGTACGGATAACTCGCATATTTTTATTGTCTGATAAATCGTAATTTTTACTTGTGATCATATCCTTTTATTTAAAGTGATCCTTGTCACTGAATATCTAGGAACTTTAATAACATTTATTTCGTCCCAATTGCATCTATCTTAAGGTATGTTTAATAGTACATTTTAATACATTTATGGAATATTAAAAAATTAATTGTTTTTAGGGTTTGGTTTCCAAAACCCTAAAATAATTAATACTATGACAACATCAGTGGTAATCTTAAAATAGTGTCGTTATCCATGGGGTGAGGTTTGCCTTGAATGTCGCAGTAGAGAAACTAATTACACCAGAAATTAATCAACCAGCCCGTTATTTGGGTCAAGAGTTGGGCGCGAAACGCAAACCTTGGGAGTCCGCCGTTGTCCGTTGGTCGTTAACCTATCCTGAAGTTTATGAAGTGGGAGTCTCCAATCTTGGCCATGTGATTCTCTATAATATTTTAAATACTCAACCTCGGCAATTATGCGATCGCGCCTATCTCCCCGCGCCGGACTTTTCCCAAAAATTGCGCGAGACGAAAACCCCTCTGTTTGCAGTGGAGTCCCGTCATTTTTTAATCGATTTTGATATTTTAGGATTTAGCCTCAGCTACGAATTAGGGGCAACTAATATCTTAGAAATGTTAGATTTAGCGGGAATTCCTTTAACTTGGGAAGACCGACAAAATTATTCGGTTTGGGGTGATCCGCAAAATTCTGATCAACCCCATTATCCCCTAATCTTTGCCGGGGGACAAACGGCTACCTCTAACCCCGAACCCTACGCGGATTTTTTTGATTTTATCGCTTTAGGAGATGGGGAAGAATTATTACCCGAAATTGGATTAGTTTTAGAAGAATGCAAGAAAAAAGGTTTAGATAGAAAAGCCGTATTACTAGATTTAGCGCAAATTCCCGGGGTCTATGTTCCCCAATTTTATCAGATGGCAGAAGATGGTTCTATTCATCCCAAACATCCTGATGTTCCTGCCAAAATATTAAGACGGGTGGCCGCACCAATGCCCGCCTATTCGATTAAATTTGTTCCCTATGTGCAAACCGTTCATGATCGGTTAGTCATTGAAGTTAGACGGGGTTGTACCAGGGGATGTCGGTTTTGTCAACCGGGAATGTTAACCCGTCCGGCGCGAGATGTGGAACCGGAAGATGTGATTCAAGCTGTTGAAAAGGGGATGAAAGAAACGGGTTATAATGAATTTTCCTTATTATCTTTGAGTTGTTCCGATTATTTATCCTTACCCTCGGTGGGAATGGAAATTAAGAACCGTCTGAAAGATTATAATGTCAGTTTATCTTTACCCAGTCAACGGGTCGATCGCTTTGATGAAAATATTGCCAATATTCTAGGAGGAGCGCGACAAAGTGGGTTAACTTTTGCCCCAGAAGCGGGAACCCAAAGAATGCGGGATATTATTAATAAAGGGTTAACCAATGAGGAATTATTAACCGGAGTTAAAACCGCCTTTGAACAAGGTTGGGAGAAAATTAAACTCTATTTTATGATTGGTTTACCCGGAGAAACCGATGGGGATGTGTTAGGAATTGCGGAAACCGTGGCTTGGTTACAACGAGAATGTTCTGCTAAAGATCGCAGAAAATTAAACTTTAATTTAACGATTTCTAACTTTACCCCTAAACCCCATACTCCCTTTCAATGGCATTCGGTTTCTACTACTGAATTCCAACGCAAACAGAAATTATTAAGACAAGAATTTCGCCAAATGCGAGGGGTAAAAGTTAACTTTACTGATGTTAGAATATCTGCAATGGAGGATTTTGTCGGTCGGGGCGATCGCCGTTTAGGGCCGGTGGTGCGTCGGGCGTGGGAACTCGGGGCGGGAATGGACTCCTGGTGGGAAAGTTTGGATCGGGCCTTTGGTGCTTGGACACAGGCGATCGAAGAAGCGGGCTTGAGTTGGAAATATCGTCGGGTGGAAAGCGGGGAATGGAATTTAATTGAGGAAACAGGGAACAGTCAAGAACAGGATTATGCAGTATTATTAGATCAGCCCTTACCCTGGGATCATATTGACAGTGGAATTGATAAAAATTGGCTCAAAGAAGATTTAAAACGGGCTTTAGAAGCAGCTATAGTTCCCGATTGTTCCTTTGAAAGTTGTTCCCATTGTGGGGTTTGTGGCACGGATTTTGGTCATAATATTGTGATTAAATCCCCCCCTATTCCCCAATTTGCCGGGGAATTTATTCCCAATACTCAACGAGTCCAACGGTTAAGAGTGGGGTTTGGAAAATTAGGGGATATGGCTTTAGTTGGGCATTTAGATTTATTCCGATTATTTGACCGGGCAATTCGTCGGGCTTCAATTCCCCTAGCGTTTACGGGGGGATATCGTCCAAATCCGAGGATTTCCATTGCCTTTGCCTTACCGTTAGGGGCAACCAGTAGCGGTGAAATTGTGGATTTTGAATTAACAGAATCCATGAATATAGAAGAATTTCGCCAAAAATTAGCTCAGGGTTTACCCGATACTATTCCTCTATATCAGATTCAAGAAGTGCCCCTAGACTTACCCTCCCTCACGGATGCGGTGGAAAAAGCCGAATATTATTTAACCCTAAATTGGATAGGGAAAGAAAACGCTATCCCGGAATGGTTAAATTGGATCAATGCGGTCAAAGCCACATCAGAAATTTTATGGGAGAAAACCACAAAATCAGGCAAAAAGAACATCATCAACTTACGAGAACAATTATTTGAACTCGAGATGATTTCCCCCGAAGATCAGCGCCTCCGTTATGTGGGAAGTTGTCGGAATGATGGGACACAACTACGGCCCGAACTGATGATCAAGATGTTAGAACAGGTAACTGGCCAAGAATTCCAAGTGTTACAGATTCACCGCCAGCAGCTTTTAACCCAATCTTAAAAAACTTCTATCTCAGGTCATAATTTGTATTGGCTCCAGTGTTATAATAGGATGCGTTAAGCCAAGTTTTGTGGCATAGGGGCGGGTTCGTCCAGATCTAGGCTACAAACCGACAATATTACTTAATCTCCCCGGTACTCAACTAGGGTTCTCAGAATCAAAAATTGCAGGTTCGCTGACGCTAGGATCAACCCAATTGAACCGGAATCCTATACACTTACTAAAGGTTGGTGTATGGCATTCACGGGTGGCGCACCTGTTATCAGGTGGCTGGAAAATCCACCCAAGCTTAATAGGGCTAAACATCACACCGAAGAAAGTAGCAAAAAAAACTTTGTTTGGCATCTGTCTTGATACCATAAAGAAACAAAAACATTTCAATGGCTAGATTCAAGTCTATTGAGGTGAATGGGGGAGAGATCATCTGGCTTAGAATGTGCGATCTAGGCTGTAGTCTCTGAGGTTTTCGTAGATACGGATACTATATTGGTGAGTTAGTCAAGAGGTCAAACCCAAGTATTGCTTTGGACAGAATCATGATGAAGGTAGATGGATAACAAATAACCGCCTATAATTTCATTTTCCCATAACCTTTGAAGGCTTACATTTGATGGATTTTGGATATTAAATTTGGGTGTTTGTTAACCGTTGATTTTCAATGATCAAAACCTGATTCCCTCTTGCGGTTTGCCCGTTAGCTTGGTGTATCTTTGGTGTCTTCCTAATGGCGCGAAAATTCGCATTAATCAATTTATTAATCACGTCAATATTGCTCAGTACACGCAGCGTAGGTGCTTTCAATATTGCTAAGTTTTGAGGGAATTGAATGTCAAAGCAAATTATTATCGCAGAACAGCAACGAATCGCTGCTGTCTTTTCAGAAGATCAAATTCAAGAACTGGTTGTAGCGACCGGAAATCACCAAGTTAGTGATATTTATCTGGGTATCGTGGAAAATGTTCTACCAGGGATTGATGCGGCCTTTGTCAATATTGGAGACCCGGAACGGAATGGATTTATCCATGTTTCCGACCTCGGGCCATTACGCTTAAAACGCAGTTCCGGTTCCATTACCGAACTATTAAGTCCCCAGCAAAAAGTGCTGGTGCAGGTGATGAAGGAACCCACCGGAACTAAAGGCCCAAGGTTAACGGGAAATATTTCCTTACCCGGGCGGTATTTAGTGTTAATGCCCTATGGCAGAGGGGTGAATTTATCCCGCCGCATTCGCTCGGAAAATGAACGAAATCGTTTAAGGGCCTTAGCCATTTTAATTAAACCCGCCGGGATGGGATTATTAGTCCGTACAGAAGCGGAAGATATGCCCGAGGATGCGATTTTAGAAGATTTGGAAAGTCTACAAAAGCAATGGGAATTGGTGCAACAGGAAGCCCAATCTTCCCGTCCTCCGGCCCTGTTAAATCGAGATAATGATTTTATTCAACGGGTGCTGCGGGATATGTACAGTACCGAAGTGAACCGAATTGTGGTCGATACCAGCACGGGGGTGAAGCGGGTCAAACAACATTTGATGAGTTGGAGTGTGGGAAAAGCTCCCCAGGGGGTGTTAATTGACCACCACCGAGAACGAATTCCGATTTTAGAGTATTTCCGAGCGAATGCAGCCATTCGAGAGGCTTTAAGACCTAGGGTGGATTTACCCTCGGGCGGTTATGTTGTGATTGAACCAACGGAGGCCCTTACCGTAATTGATGTTAACTCTGGCTCCTTTACCCGTTCGGCTACCTCCAGGGAAACGGTATTATGGACAAATTGCGAGGCTGCTACCGAAATCGCCCGTCAGTTGAGGTTACGCAATATTGCTGGGGTGATTATTGTGGACTTCATTGATATGGATTCCCGCCGAGACCAATTACAAGTCTTGGAACATTTTAATAAAGTCCTGAAAGCCGATAAAGCCCGACCCCAAATTGCTCAATTATCAGAATTAGGGTTAGTGGAATTAACCCGCAAACGCCAAGGCCAAAATATCTATGAGTTGTTTGGTAAAACCTGTAGCACCTGTGGAGGCTTGGGCCATATCGTTCAGTTACCTGGAGAACCCGAACCTGAACCCACAGAAACCCCAGAACGAGTCGTTATTCCTAGTAATCGGATTATTACGCCATCGAGCAGTGGCGACACCTCAGAACGGCCCAGTTTACGTCCGGTTCCAGTTTATGAACAGCCGTCTTCCCGGGAAGAACGGGAAGTTGTAGATTTTGAAGCCTCTGATGGTTTCCAAGAGTTAGAACTGCTCAACCATCCCAGTTATCAGGATATTGGTGCCAGCAATGCCCGTCGCCGTCGCCGTCGAATTCGGGATATGGATTCTTTAGGGCGAGAGGAGGAACTCCCCGCCCCTGGTGTTCGGGTGTCTCCAACGGTTAAATATGGGGAACCTCGCTCGGACGTTGGGTTTAGTGAGGGGTTCTCAGGACGAGGTGGATTGAGTGAACGCAGTCGCCCCACGAAATCCGAAATTATTAAACCTTCGGTGGAACCTACCGAGGTAATTTCGGTGGAAATGACTCCAGAGGAACAGGAAGTTTATGCGTTGATGGGGATTTCTCCGTTGATGTTATCCCATGAACAGGTGAAAAATTCTCGCTCTGTGATTGTCACGGTTCGCTCCCCAGGGGAAGCCCCGGTTTCTCCCACGACTTTGATGGATGAAGACTCCGATGAAGGACAAAACCTGCCGTTGTCGATTGGGTCGGGTGAAAGAACTATGCCTGAACGCTCGGTTTCTGAACGGATTATTCTTGACCGAACCCTGACCGATCGGACAAGTTTACCGGTGGTTATTTCTGAGCGCATTGTTCCCGAACGGTCAATTTCTGACCGGATTATTCTCGAACCCAAAAAACCAGAAATACCGGCAATACTAGAAATACCAGAAATAACAGAAACACCGAAAATACCAGAAACCCTAGAAATTGAAGAACCTGAACCAACAATAGAATTTTTTGTCCCGCAAACCGAGGATGAGTCACCATCGGAGGATGCCTCTGAATCAGATACAGATCATCAACCGGGTGAACCGATTATTCGTCGCCGTCGCCGTCGGTCTTCGGCCCTAACAGACTAAGCACAGCTAGGGGATTTTGAGGGTGAGCAGTTCAACTGTTAACCCTCAACCCAAACCTAATCACTTAGGTAATTACCTGAATTCAATGATTTCTATATCCCCGATTTCTTGGTTCTCAACCATGAATGTTTCGTGACTATTTCCGTTTAAACTAAACTGATTATGTCTCAAACTATTGTTGTTAAAATTGGTACCTCGAGTTTAACCCAGTCGGCGACGGGACATTTAGCCCTATCAACTTTAGCCGCATTAGTAGAAACCTTGACCGGACTGCAAAAGCAGGGTTATCGGGTGGTTTTAGTGTCTTCGGGGGCTGTGGGAGTGGGACGCGATCGCTTAGGATTAACCGAACGTCCCCGCACCATTGCTTTAAAACAGGCGGTGGCGGCGGTGGGTCAAGGTCGTTTGATGCGGGTTTATGATGATTTATTTAGTACCTTAAAACAACCGATTGCTCAGGTTTTACTAACCAGAGGGGACTTAGTTCAACGCAATGGTTATGTGAATGTTTATAATACCTTTCAACAACTTTTAAAATTAGGGGTGATTCCGATTGTTAATGAAAATGATACCGTGGCGGTAGATGAACTTAAATTTGGAGATAATGATACGCTTTCGGCTTTAGTTGCTAGTTTAGTTGAAGCGGACTGGTTATTTTTATTAACTGATGTAGACCGATTATATTCCGCCGATCCTCGGGAAAATCCCAATGCTCAACCGATTAGTTTAGTGACTAATATGGAACAACTGGAAGAATTTCAAGTTAAAACGGGAGATTCTCGTAGTGGTTGGGGAACCGGAGGGATGATTACTAAAATTGAAGCCGCTAGAATTGCTACGGGATCGGGGGTGAGAACGGTTATTACGGAGGGGAAATTCCCTCAAAATTTAGAAAAAATTCTGCAAGGAGAGGCTATTGGCACGCAATTTGAACCCCATAATCGACCCGTTAATGCGCGAAAACATTGGATTGCCAATGTATTAGTTCCCATGGGAAAAATATATTTAGATGCCGGGGCAGTTCGAGCTATTTCTCAAGGCGGAAAATCCCTATTGGCGGCGGGAATTACTCAAGTTGAAGGCGGATTTAATCTTCAGGATTCTGTCCAAATTTGTAATTTAGACGGACAGGAAATTGCTCGGGGATTAGTTAATTATAGTCAGGAAGAATTGCAAAAAATTAAAGGCTTACATTCGGATAAAATTCCTGAAATTTTGGGTTATGAGGGAGCAGAAACGGTGATTCATCGGGATAATTTAGTCGTATCATCCTCATTATCTATAACAGGGAACAGGCAACAGGGAACAGGCAACAGGGAACAGGCAACAGGGAAAAATTTTTCACTGTAATCAATACTTTTTTAAAATCAATTTGAACTTGTTTTTTATGTCAGTTTATAATACAATATACGAAATTGTCTATCAAGTTCCTTGGGGAAAAGTTGCTACCTATGGACAAATTGCCGAACTCGCTAACCTAGGGCAAAAAGCTCGTTTAGTGGGTTATGCTTTATACAAAATTCCCTTAGAAACCACGGAGATTCCTTGGCATCGAGTGATTAATGCTAAGGGAGAAATCTCTCACTCGATTTGGCGTAAAGGGACGGACTATCTTCAGCGATCGCGCTTAGAATCAGAGGGGATTCAATTTAACAGCCAGGGTAAAATTAATCTTTCCGAATATCTTTGGAAACCTCCGGTTTAACGGGTGGGGACTTGAGCCAGAAAGACTCTCTAACCGCCGGGAATTCCACGAATTCCATGCGGCGTCTTGCTAATCCCTAATTCCCTGCTATAGTGTTATCTCGGCTGATGTTTGATAAAGTTCTTGGGCGAAATCGCGAACTTACAAGCAAAACCGAACTATAATTCCTGCATGGCAAATCACCCCTACCAGGAGCATCGATCAGGAGGTACAAATGGCTGAAATTACTAAGGAAGAAATGCGGGAGCGTTTGGGCAATATTGACCAAATTCGTGATATCATATTTGGATCGCAACTTCGGGACTATAATACTAGGTTTGACAAGATCGAGTCTGATTTGGCACTATTACAGGAAGATGCCCAGGATCGGGTTGAACAACTCAAAACTATTTTAACGGCAGAAATCAAGTCTGTTGTTGAGAATTTAGACAAAAAAATTAAAACCCTGAGTTCAAATTCTCAGGAGGAGTTAACGGATTTAAGACAACAGGCTGATCGACTGAATCGGAAATTTTCCAGTAGTATTGAGGCGTTAGATGAGGCCTTAGATAGTCAAACTAATTCCTTGCGGGAAGAATTGGGACAAACCCGTGATCAGTTACAAGACGAAGTTCGCAGTCTGAAAAATCAAGTCTTAGAAGAATTAGAACGTCGATTTACTTTATTGACAGAGGCAAAAGTCTCCCGGGATGATATGGCTGAAGTTCTGTTTGAAGTTGGGATGCGATTAAAGGGGACTGAATTTGTTCCAGCTATTAAACAGGCGGCTGAGGAAAAAAATTCAGGTTTTGCCCTCCCAGAACATCATCTATAATTAATTCGGTCAAACTATGACCTTTTCTCAGGGTGATTTAAGTCCAAACAATCAACAACAGGGGAATTCATCTCAACAAAATCCGTCGGATCAGGTTGAGAGTGATCCCCTAGAATTGTTGGTGAATTTATTGATGGATTTAAACGGTTTTAATGAGGGTAAAACTGAGTCTGTCACCGCTTTACCCTCAGAAGATGATCATTCTAAATCTGATTTTTTAACTGCTTTACTCTCAGAAGATCAACAACCGAGTGATCATTCAAAATCCCATAGTTGTACCGATTTACCCTTAGAAAATCAACCCAGTATTGATGGGATAACAGCCGATGAGATTTCCTCTAAAATAGAATCTATTAACCCGATTCCCTCGATTCAGACTGGATCTTCGAGGACGGCAAAATCAGAAGATGATCTGATTTTGCGACTTCTACCTTTACTGGAAAAACCGCCCTCCGGGGCGATGGATGTGGACTATTCAGTCAGTAATATTGAAGAAGATGTACCGAGGATTTCTGCTAATCCTGTACCCCAATTAGAAACTTCTAAAAATCAGGATATTATTGAAAATATTAGTACCCCTTTACCCTTAGATCCAACTGATATTAACTCAAAATTAGATTCCGTTAATTTAGAAACAGATTTAACTAAAAATCTCTCCTCAAACCCTGAATTACCATCTCCCAGTCTATCCCCACAATCTTCAACTATTCAGAGCAAAAATCCTGTTTCTAGGGGTAATGATCCTTTGGATAAATTACAGGAATTAATGTTTGGATCTAATTTAGGGGATGACTTAGATAATTTTAAAAACCATTTGTTGAATTCTGAGTTACCAGAAGTTCGAGAATTAGTCCAAAATATTAATAATAAACTCAGTCAAATTCAATTCCAAATTCATGATCCCGAACAATTAATTAAACTTTTACTGCCCACCATTGGTCAACTTTTGCATTTAAAAGTTACTGAGTCCAAAGAAGAATTAATTCAAGCGTTTATTCCGATTATTGATCAGGTTATTAAAGGGAAAGGTCAAACCGATCGACAGGCGATGAGTGCGGCTATTGCTGATTTAATTCCTGAAGCAATTAGACAACAAATTCAAAATTCTCCTAAAGAAATTGCTCAGGCTTTGGGGCCAGAAATGGGGGCAGCAATTCGAGAACAAATTAAAGTTGATCGGAATGAAATTGCCGCAGCTTTAGCACCGACGATTGGACGCACCATTAAAGAACAGGTGAGTTTAGAACGAGATTCCATGGTAGATGCACTGTATCCGGTGATTGGGAGTACGATTACTCGTTATTTAGGGGAAGCAATTCAAGAAATCAATGAAAAAGTCAGTCAGACTTTTAGTGCTGAGGGTTTGAAACGGAAAGTTCAATCCAAAGTCCAAGGGGTATCGGAAGCCGAATTAATATTACGAGAAGTGAGTCGCTTTGTGGTGCAAGCGGTGTTTTTAATTCATAAAGGTTCGGGTTTAATTATTGCTGAAATTCAACAACCGGATCAAGCGCAAATGGAAGCGGAAATGGTAGCTGGAATGTTAACAGCAATTCGGAGTTTTGTTAATGATTGTATTATGCAGACGGGGGAAGTTTCCGAACTGAATGAAATTGAATATGGGGATTGTAAAATCATCCTAGAAGTGGCGGGATATTGTTATTTAGCGGTGGTGGTAAAGGGGGACTGTCCGAAAGCATTTATTAAAAAAATTCGCCAAACGATGAATACTTTAATTATGAAATATAGTCAGCCTATTGAAGAATTTGAAGGTGATCCAGATTCAGTTCCTGAAGGAGTTATTAGTCAGCTTGAAGGTTTAATCAGAGTCGCAACCCGTTTGAAGACTGAGCAAAAGCCAATAACTTTGTTGATTTTTGGTTCGGTGCTATTGAGTTTGATTCTAATTCCTTGGGGAATCTATCAATATAGACAACATAATTTCCGACAGTTAGAAACAACATTAATCACGGCTTTAGGAGTGGAGCCTGAGTTATCAATTTATACTTTTAAAGTTAAAGCTCAGGATCAAACCTTAGTCTTAGAAGGGAAAGTTCCCACCGCTCGATTAAAAGATAAAGTTGAAAAAATTGCCCAACAAACCGCCCCAAATTTTCAAATTAATAATCGGATTATTGCGGTTAAAGTTCCTCCAGATCCCATAAAAGTTGCCACCGAAGTTAAGCAAATGGCAACTATAATGAATCAAATTAGTGGGATATCAATTTCTGCTCATTATCAAAATTTCCAAGTGAATTTAAAAGGAAAAGTGATAAAATCTGAAGATATTCAGAAAATTACCCAAGCGTTTAAGAAAATTGAAGGGGTAGATTCAGTGATTGCCAATCTAACGGTGCAACCTTTACCGATAGCTACTAGAATTTATTTTAATTTTGGTTCGGCGGAATTAGTCTTAAAAGATATTCGAGGTAAACTTGTCCCTCTGGCTCAATATTTAAAACGATATCCTGATCTCAAATTGCAAATTATTGGTTATAGTCATGAACAGGAAAAATCCCGAAAACATCCTGATTTAGCCTTAGAACGGGCTCAAACCATCCAAAATGTTTTAGAGGATTTAGGAATTGATCGGCGACGGATAGAAACAGTGGGTAAAATTGAACGTCCCGAGGGAGTTGATCTCAATCAAGAAGTTTGGTTGAGTCAAACGGTTTTGTTTGAGATAATACCGTTACAGTTTCAACAAAATAACCCCCCAAAACCATGATTTCTAAAAAAATTTGCTTAGTTGGTGATTTCGGAGTTGGAAAGACCAGTTTAATCCGCAGGTTTGTGGATAGACAGTTTAGTGATCAATATTTGTCCACCGTAGGAGTAAAAATTTCTCGTAAAATTGTTGATCTAACGGAATTCACTTCAGAAAAAACTGGATCTGTACAATTATTAATTTGGGATATTGAAGGCCATACTAAATTTAAAGCGATCGCCCCGAGTTATTTACAGGGAGCGAGTGGTGTGGTAATTGTTGCCGATGTGACCCGACAGGAAACCGTAGAAAGACTCCCGGAACATATTAATTTATTTCTGTCTGTGAATCCCAAGGGGTCGATCGTGATCGCGTTTAATAAAATTGATTTGATCGATGCAACAGAACTTGAACATCTAATCAAAATAACCCCGGATTTAAAACAGTATGGACAGATTTTATCTAGCTATAAAACCTCAGCAAAAACAGGAGATGATGTAGATACAATTTTCTATGAATTATCTCAGAAATTTATCTCTGGTTAAAGGATTAAATCTAGTTTTTTCTGTATTCTGGGATGAATTATGAATAACCTGTTAAAAAAAATCTTAGCACCAAAACGACTTGAATATTTGACTACTAATTCTGAGTGGGTCATTGTCGAGATGTCCTGGGGTGTAGCTAGATTTGCAGATTGTCCAGAACAATTGCGATTAGGAGAAGATGTCTGTATGGCTTTTCCTGAGTTCATTGGATTAGAAGAAACCTTTAAGAAAATTTTGTTGAGTCAAATCAATCAGTTTGAACTCAAAGGAATTTCTAGGACAATTACTCAGGAACATACGATTTATTTTGATATTTATGTTTTGAAAAATACTGATAATTCTCGCTGTGAGCCAGAACTATTAATTGTATTTGAGGATACAACAGAATGGATTTTAAAGGAACAAAAGATTACTCAGGTTGCCAAGGAGTATGGATTGGCTTTAAGTGCTTTAGAAAAAACCAAAATCTATTTAGATAAAATTATTAATTCTATGACAAATATATTAATTGTCACAGATGATAAAGGAATGATCAAAATTATCAATCAAGCTACATCGGTTTTATTAAAATATTCAAAAGCAGAATTAATCCAGCAATCTATTTTAACTATTTTTAAAGATAATCAACTTAAAAATTATCACCAAGTCAATCAATTTTTATTATCTTCTGATTTATTAAAACCCGTTGAAGTTATCTGTCAGACCAAAATAGGAACCAATTTTCCCGTCTCCTTTTCCTGTGCAGCCCTAAATTTTGATCCCAATGATCCCCAGGAATTCGTTTGGATGGGTCAGGATATGACCGAACAAAAACGGGTAGAATTTCAGTTGTATCAACAAGCCGAACGCGATCGGATCTTAAAAACCATTACACAACATATTCACCAGTCTTTAAGTCTACAGAAAACTTTAGAAACAACCGTGAATGAAGTTCTGACTTTTTTAAAAGCAGATCGAGTTTTAATTTATCGATTTTACTCTTTAGAAGAAGGAAAAGTAATTGCTGAATCCTTAGCAAACTCTTGCATTAGTTCTATTGATAGCATTGTTTTTAGTCCAGATTTTAATTCTTTATTATTATCTTATTTTAAAGCGGGTAAAATTCATGCTATTGATGATATATATAAGATTTCAAATTATAAATATTTAGATTATTTAGTTCAATTAAAAGTAAAATCTAGTTTAATAGTCCCGATTATAATTTATGATTCTTCTATTTCACCCCAGTCTAATACCAGTAATCAACTTTGGGGATTATTAATAGCCCATCAATGCCAGCAACCTCGGCATTGGGAAGTCTGGGAAATAAACTTATTAGAAGAATTAGCCCTACAAATCGCCATTGCGTTACAACAGGCTGAACTTTATCAACAATTACAAATCGTCAATCAAGAATTAGAGCAATTGGCAATTGAGGACGGATTGACAAAACTGGCAAATCGTCGTCAGTTTGATCGGGTACTTGAGCATGAATGGAATCGCTGTAGACGAGAAGGAATACCCCTGTCCTTATTTTTACTAGATATTGATTATTTTAAACAATATAATGATCACTATGGACATTTAGCTGGAGATTTTTGCTTACAACAAGTTGCTCAAGTTTTACGGAATGTCATTCAACGGAATACCGATTTAGTGGCTCGTTATGGGGGGGAAGAATTTGCTATCATTTTACCCAATACCGATATTAATGGCTGTATTCATCTCGCTCAAAAGGTTCGGAAAGCTGTTGAAGACTTAGAAATACCGCATCTCAAATCAACGGTGAGCAAATATATCACAATTAGTATTGGAGTAGCGGGTTTAATTCCCGTTGCAGGTCTGACATCTGAAATGCTTATCTTTCAGGCTGATCAAGCTTTATATAAAGCTAAAGAAAGTGGACGAAATTGTGTTTTTATTGCTACTCACTAAGTCGTGGGACATTCATAAACCGAATGGTAAAAATGACTCAATTTCTGACTGTTGCCCGTTGCCTATTCCCGATTACTTGTCACCCAATATTCAACGGGTTTTTGTTTTGATTGCATCTATTTATCAACCATTTTTTTGACTCCAAACTTAGAAAAAATTATCATCAATTCAGGGACTATGAACCATTTATTTAAACAATTTTTAATAGCGCGAAAAATGGACTATTTGGTGATTAATCCAGAGTTAAAGATCCAGGATTTTTCTCAAGGGGTTATTCGGTTTGCTGAAGATTCAGAAGGTTTAAATCAAGGAGAAGATGTACACTTTTATTTTCCTGAATTGATTGGAACAGAGGATATTATTGATGCCATTATTCAGGGACACCAAGATTACTTTGAATTAAATGCCATGAGTCGGCAAATTGAAGAAACAACATCAATTTATTTTAATATTTACTTTCTAGGTGTTTCAATTCAAGGGGAACATATCCCCGAATTAATGTTACTGTTCGAGGATGTGACACAACGAATGGAACTAGAACAGGCTTTAGTTCAAGAAACCAATGAATCCCGTTTGCTGTTAAATGCCTATTCCCATTCCCAACAATATATTGATCGAATTATTACCTCAATGGAGGATATTTTAATTGTTACGAATCAGCAGGGGATTATTCAAAAGATAAATCTCGCCACTTTATCCCTATTAGAATATAGTCAATCGGATTTAATTAATCACTCCCTTTCTTCCTTTGTGGAAGATGATACCTTTTTGCAAGAATATTTAAAGGAATCTTCCCTGAAAAAACAGGACTTTTTATTTAAAAATTTGGAGTTAACCTGTCAGAAAAAACATGGCGGTAAAATTATCCTAGAATTTTCGATCTCGACCCTAACAACGGATACGGATGATTCCCTAGACTTTATTTATGTGGGTCGGGATATTACCGCCAGAAAACGCGCTCAACAACGGATGTTTACTCAGTATCAAATTTCTCGGATTCTGTCTGAAGCTCCGAATATTCATGAAGCTTTACTGCAAATTTTACAATCAACTTGTGAAAGTTGGGGATGGATATTGGGAGAGGTTTGGATGTTAGAAAATTTCTCGGAAGCACCCTTAGTTTTGGGAAACAAACTCTCTCAAACCCATGCTTTTAAAGTCAATTCTACTAACCCCAAACTGGAGTGTATTAAACTCTGGATTAACTCAGATTCTGATCCCTCGAAAATTCAGGGACTTTATCAAAAAATTAACCTAGATTCTAATATGAGTTTACCAGGTAAAATTTGGCAAACTGGTTTTGCCCATTGGATCGAAGATGTGATGGTTAATGATCAATTTACTCAAAAAGATATTGCGGAAATATTGGGATTACACAGTGGTTTTGGGTTCCCAATTAAAGATGGCAAAGAAGTCTTAGGAGTCATAATTTTTTTGGGTTCAGAAATTTGTTTTCCCGATCCTGAATTGATGCAAACTATGACCACTATTGGTAGTCAACTCGGTCAATTTATTAAACGAAAATTGGCTGAAATTGCTCTCCAATATCAACAACAACAAACAGAACGTTTACTTTTAAATATTCTCCCAGAACCGATTGCAGAACGTCTAAAAAAAGAACAAAAAACCATAGCAGAACATTTTTCTGAAGTCACGGTTTTATTTGCCGATATTGTTGGATTTACGCAAATTTCATCTAGCTTAAGCCCGATTGCTTTAGTGAATTTACTCAATGAATTATTCTCAGCTTTTGATCGATTAACGGAAAAATATGGCTTAGAAAAAATTAAAACTATTGGTGATGCCTATATGGTGGTGGGAGGATTACCCTATCCCTGTTCCAATCATGCAATCGCGATCGCAGAAATGGCTTTAGATATGCAAAAAGCAATTCTTGAATTTAATGAAACTCATAATCAAGTGTTAAGTTTGCGAATTGGAATCCATAGTGGGCCCGTCGTCGCGGGAGTGATTGGGATTAAAAAATTCCTTTATGATTTGTGGGGAGATACGGTCAATATTGCCTCACGAATGGAATCCCACGGGTTAGCAGGACGGATTCAAATTAGTGAAGATACCTTCCATCTTTTACCCGATCAATATGTTATATTCAAACGAGGGATAATTTCAGTCAAAGGTAAAGGAGCGATGAATACTTATTTTTTATTAGGCCGAAAAGGAGAAAAAAGTCTCCCTATTATAGAGCAAATTATTCCCGAAAAAAATCAATGCAAAAATGCCGCAGCACAGCATTTAGTTGAAGTGATTCATAATAAACTTCAAGACAGCTATCCCCTCAAATTCGATGAACTTACCGATCGCTCACCGGATTTAGGATAAAATAGTTAAACCCTCAGCCATTAAAAACTTCCTGACCCCTTAAAACCTTAAATGACCCTAGCAGAATCTTGGACAAATCAGTGGCGTTTCCAACTGGAAAATGACTATCCTAACTCTAGTCAAGACCAACGAGAAAGTATCATTAATTGGTTACTGGGAGAACATTTTACCACCTTAGATTCCCTTCCTATTAACCAACAAGAACGAATCAAATTAGGGTTAAACTTTCGCTATCGAATTTTGCAACAGCGCTATTTAGATACGCCGCCGGAAAAAGCCTATCGAAATTTAATGCAGCGATTAGGAAGTTTAATGATTCTACGCCAAAAAGTTCGTCTTTGGGTGGCAACGAGTCGAGATCGCCAACGTCAAGTGGTGGATGTTTTACAAGAAGTGGTACAGGAAATGTTGAATAGTGATCGCTATTTACAACAACAAATCCAATGGATTTCTCAGTGTACAAGCGATCGGAAATTAAGTAATGCTTTACTATTCACAACGGTAGAAGAATATTGTCTCCGTCCCATTCGGAATCAACCATTATTAGTTTATAGATTTGTTAACTATTTACGTCGTTCTCAACGGGGTGGATTAACCCAAGTTCCCGCCGGAGAATGGATTAAACAATTATCCGATGAAATTCTCTCAGAGGAAACCGAAGACACCATTAGTTTATTAGACAATCAAGCGATCATTCAATACGAAGATGAACAATATTTTCAAACCCAACAAAACCAAAGGTTAAAAGTACAAACAGAATTTGAAGACTATTTAATTAAAAATGTAGATTCAACGGCGGCGGAATGGTTGCGACTTTATTTACAAGGATTATCTCAAGAAGCGATCGCTCAAAAGTTAAATTTACCCATTAAACAAATCTACCGACTGCGGGAAAAAGTTAGTTACCATGCAATTAAAAATTTTACCTTAAAACAGAATCCCGAATTAGTCACCAGTTGGTTAGGAACCTCTTTATCCGAACATCGTTTAGGATTAAATTCCGAACAATGGCAACAATTTTGGCAAAGTTTAAACGATAACCAACGTCAAATTATTGAAGGATTAAAAGCCGGAGAAAATTTAGAAACTATTGCTAAAATCCTCAACTTAAAAATTACCCAAATTCAGCAAGAATGGACTACAATCTATTTAATAGCTCAAGATCTTCGGAATTAATTCTGAACAATAAAACCTGATCTCATAATCAACAGCTTCACCTATTTTTTTCCCGTAGGTTGAGTGACCTACCCTAAAAAGAAATATCTTCATAAACAGCAGTCAGAGAACAAGAGAAACTAACACTGGTTAACTCGAGTTCTTGATTTCCTCGATAACTATAAAGTTCCCATCTCCCTTCTGCATTCCGTCGAAAACAATCAACACGCTGGCGGTTTTGACTAATTAATACATATTCTTGTAAGGTTTCTAATTCTTGATAATCAATAAATTTATCCCCTCTATCAAAAGCTTCGGTAGAGGATGAAAGCACTTCAATAATTAAGCAGGGATAGCATTTAAAATATTCAAAATTGGCATCGCGGGAGTCGCAAGTTACCATGATATCTGGATAGTAGAAAATATTTAAAGTCTCAATTTTGGCTTTCATATCTGCAACATAAACACGACAGCCAGTTCCGCGAATATGATTTCTCAGGAGGGTCAGTAAGTTAGCGGTAATGGTAACGTGAGCATCACTCGCCCCAGCCATTGCATAAATTTGTCCTTGGATATATTCATGTTTAATCGGGCTATTCTTTTCGACTTCTAAGTATTCTTCCGGTGAAAGATAGGGATGAGCTTTGTTAAACGTCATAAATTAATCATCCTAAAAATCTAATTCTAATTGTAGTCCAACTAACACAAATTGCGTTAATATAATATTGATCAATGCAACAACCTCCTAAAAATTCCCTATTTCCAGTTGTGAAAACCTATGATTCCGCAAAAACTGACCCTAAAAAATTTCCTCAGTTATCGAGAAGCCACCCTAGATTTTAGTGGATTACATACCGCCTGTATTTGCGGTTCCAACGGGTCGGGAAAATCATCTTTATTAGAAGCAATGGCTTGGGCAATTTGGGGGGAAAGTCGGGCAGAATCAAAGGATGATATTATCTATATGGGGGAATTAGAAACCCAGGTTGATTTTATATTTATTAGTCAGGGAAACTTATATCGGGTAATTCGTAACCGTCGCCGTGGTCAATCAGGAGCCTTAGAATTTCAAGTAGCAACCACCGTTTTACAAGAAATTGAAGATTTAGATCAAATTAAGTTTCGCACCCTCACAGAAAAGGGAATAACTGTCACTCAACAGAAAATTATAGACTACTTAAAACTAGATTATGATACCTTTACTAATTCCGCCTATTTGCGTCAGGGAAAAGCGGACGAATTCATGATCAAACGTCCCGCCGAACGGAAAGAAATTCTGGCGAATTTATTAAAACTAGATCAATATGATGGCTTATCGGATCAAGCTAAAGATTTAGCCAAAAGTTATAAATCCCAAGCCGAAATCCTAGAACAAACCTTAACCAATAATCAAGTCCAAATTGACCAAAAAAGTCAACTGGAACAGGAAATAATTCAACTCCAAAATACCATTGATCAGCTTCAGGAAAAACAAGCCCAAGACCGAGATCACTATCAACAACTACAAGCCCAACAACATCATCGTCAAGCTTGGGAAAAATTATTAACTGGACAACAACAACAGCATCAAACCTTTGCTCAAGATTATCGCAGATTACAACAGGAATTAACTACAACTCAACAGCAAAGTCAAAAATTAGAAGCAGTATTAAAACAAGAAACGGAAATTCAAACCGGATATACCCATTTTCAAACCCTACAAACTACAGAAGAAACCCTATCCGTTCAATTCAAAATCTATCAAGATTCCCAACAACAACGCCAACACTTACAAGAACAACAACGCCAACATCTCAACACCCTACAACAGCAAATTCAGGGGCTACAAGCTCGTTTAGAAGCCTTAACCCAACAGGAACAAGACTACTCCCAAATTTTAAGCCAAAAATCCGATATTGAGACAGGATTAGAACAGTTACAAGCCGCTCGAAATCGTTTAACTCAGTTTGATCAATTGCAATTAGAAGTTACTCCAATTTTACAACATCGTCAACGGCTACAAACGGAGTTAGATCGCGCTCAATCTCGTCAACAAGCTCGGTTAGAGGAATTAAAAACCTCCGTAGGAAAATTGCAACGGACTCTCAACCATCATCGCCCCCAATTAGAACAACAATCCCAAACCATTGCCAATCAAATTGTTGAACTAGATAAGAAGAAAGTGTATCAACTCAGAGTCAGGGAAAAAGGACAAGAACGCCATAGTTTTATTGACCGCTTGAATACCGTTAAACGGGATTATGAAGAAAAATTAGGGGAACTGGATCAGAAAATTCAACTGTTATCAAAATCGGAATCTGAAGCACTCGAAACTGAAGAATTACCGTTATTGCGATCGCAATTTCCCCCCTGTCCATTATGCGATCGCCCCCTAGACGAACATCACTGGAATTTAGTGATTTCTAAACAACAAAACCAGCAACAGGAATTCAGAAATCAAATTTGGGTAATCCATGAACAGTTAGTCGTTGCTGATCGAGAACTTAAAATATTACAGGAGGAATATCGACAAATTCAAGAGGATTTATTACCCTATCAAGAATTGCGAGAACAACGGGGAAAAATTCAAGCTCAGTTAGAATCTTTAGATCAAGATGAACAACAATTACAACAATTAATATTAGAAGAAAAAGCCGTTCAAACAATTTTAGAGACAGGTGACTATGCGACGGATTTATATGCAGAATTACAGGATTTAGAACAGAAATTAAGCCAACTAAATTATAATGAACAAAGCCATGCGTTAGCTAGGAATGAGGAAAAACGCTGGCGTTGGGCGGAAATTAAATATAGTCAAATTCGAGATGCTCAGGATAAATCAACGAAAATCCAGACTCAAAAACCAGAATTAGAAACCAAAATTCAAACCTTAACCCAAACCTTAACCGAACAAAAAAATAACTCTGAAATACAACAAAAAATTATTGCTTTAGAGCAGAAAATTAGCCAAATGGGTTATAATGTAGAGGAGCATAATCGTATTCGTGCAGAACTGCGTCAAGCTCAAATTTGGTTAACTAGAACCGAACAACTCAACCAAGCCAAACAACAATATCCCATCCTGCAACAACGCCTTCAAGAGTTAGAAACCATCACCCAAGAACGGGTTAAAAATTTACAAGCCATTCAAGAACAAATTGAACTCTTACAACAGCAACTCAAAGATACCCCCGACCCCACGGAAGCCCTAAAACAATTAGATCAATTAATTCAACAACAACGACTAAAATTAGATTATTATTTAGGGCAATTTGGCAGTTTACAACAACAACAAACCCAACTCGATCAGTTAAATACTCAACAAACGGAACTCAAAACCCAATTAGACACCACCCGCCGTCAATATCGGGTTTATGATGAATTAGGAAAAGCCTTTGGTAAAAATGGGATTCAAGCCCTGATGATTGAGAATATTTTGCCCCAATTAGAAGCAGAAACGAATCAAATTTTATCTCGATTATCTGCTAATCAACTCCATGTGCAATTTGTCACCCAACGCACTAGCGGGCGCGGGGGTAAATCCTCAAAAAATACTCCTAAAATGATTGAAACCTTAGAAATTTTAATAGCAGATGCGCGGGGAACTCGTTCTTATGAAACCTATTCCGGGGGGGAAGCCTTTAGAATTAATTTTGCCATTCGGTTAGCCCTAGCTAAACTATTAGCACAACGGGCTGGAACTTCTCTACAAATGTTAATTATTGATGAGGGCTTTGGAACTCAAGATGCTGAAGGTTGCGATCGGTTAATTGCGGCGATTAATGCGATCGCGTCTGATTTTGCTTGTATTCTCACCGTCACCCATATTCCTAGTTTAAAAGAAGCTTTTCAAGCTAGAATTGAAGTTCATAAAACTAGCCAAGGTTCTCAAATTTACCTCTCAATTTAAGATGTCCCAACGATAAATTAAACATTAGTTGTTGTTCGTTGTTGGGCTTTAGCCCCTCCAGAAAGCGCTAAAGCTCAACAACAAACTTACGATTATTAGGTCTGTTTAAATTGCATAGAGCAACTCATAAACCTAGTTTATTATCAAGTTATAAAATTACATTAGAAACTTGACAATCATCAAAATAATAATTAAAATATCAGTATATAGCTTATTTTTTAAGAACAATGGCAACCTCAATCGCCAGTTTCAAAATAACCTGGGAACCCCTTCCCGATGATTTTATTTTACCGGATGATCCTGTGGATAATATTAATCAACCTGCATTAGCCGCCGCCTTAACAGATAGTTTACAAAATGCGGGAAAACTCCCCCCTAATAGTTTAACTCCAACCAATTATGGAATTTGTGCAACGGTTAATGACAAAATAGTCATTAAAGCCCCAGACTGGGCATTTATTCCAGAAATTCGAGTTCCCAGAACCGATATTCAACGCAGTTATACCCCGCAATTACAAGGGGATATTCCGCTTTTAGTCATAGAATTTCTGTCTGATACCGAAGGCGGAGAATATTCGATTAAATCAACCTATCCTCCGGGGAAATGGTTTTTCTATCAAACGATTTTGCAAGTCAAGTATTATGTAATTTTTGAGCCACAGCAGGGCATTTTAGAAGTCTACGTTTTAAATGAAAATGGAGAATATCAGTTACAAACTGCTAATGCTAATAGCCGTTATTTTATCCCCGAAATGAACTTATATTTAGGAGTTTGGCAAGGAACTCGAGAAAACAGAACCGGATATTGGTTGCGATGGTGGGATGAAAGCGAAAGCCTATTATTATGGGGATTTGAATTAGCAGAAATTGAACATCAACGGGCGGAAAGATTAGCTGCACAATTACGAGCAGCAGGTATTGAACCCGAAGTTTAATTAAACTGAATGGCTTGGAGAAAATTGATCGGATGTCTGAATATTATCCCCGAAATATGATCGGTTATGGTCGCCATACCCCCGATCCAAAATGGCCGAATCAAGCCCGAATTGCGGTACAATTTGTGATTAATTATGAAGAAGGCGGCGAGAATTGTGTTCTACATGGCGATCAATCTTCCGAAGCTTTTTTATCAGAAATTATTGGGGCTGAACCCTTTCATGGACTGCGCCATTTAAACATGGAATCGATTTATGAATATGGCAGCAGAGCGGGGTTTTGGCGGCTGTATCGGCTGTTTACCCAACGTCATATCCCCGTGACCGTTTATGGAATTGCCATGGCCTTAGAACGCAACCCAGAAGCCGTTGCAGCCATGTTAGAGGCGGACTGGGAAATTGCTAGTCATGGTTATCGCTGGATTGATTATAAATATTTTGATGAAGAAATGGAGCGGGAACATCTACAAAAAGCGATCGCCATTCATACCAAAGTTACCGGAAATTCTCCCCTGGGTTGGTATACCGGACGCACCAGTCCCCATACCCGCAAATTAGTCGTAGAAGCTGGAGGATTTTTGTATGATGCTGATAGTTATGCCGATGATTTACCCTATTGGATTTATGATTATGGAAAGCCCCATTTAGTGATTCCCTATACCCTTGATAATAATGATATGCGATTTGCTACCAATCAAGGGTTTAACTGTGGTGATCAATTTTTTACCTATTTAAAAGATGCCTTTGATTTGTTATATTCAGAGGGAGAAACCGCACCTAAAATGATGAGTATTGGGTTACATTGTCGTTTAGTAGGTAGACCCGGACGGGCGGCGGCATTGGCTCGATTTTTAGATTATATTCAAAATCATGATCACGTTTGGATCTGTCGTCGGGTTGATATTGCTAATCATTGGTATGAGTATAATAGACCCATACCCGAAAACGACGGTCAATGATTAATCAATTTTAACTTAAAAAATATTATGACAGACACAACTGTTACTCTCGATAATAATACCTTTGTGTTTTTATTGGGAACCGATAACAATGATACCATATTAGGAGGGGTAGAAAATGACTTAATATTAGGACTTTCTGGGAATGATTTTTTATCGGGAAATTTAGGTAATGATTGGTTAAATGGAAATCTGGGTAATGATGCAGTTGTCGGAAATGAAGGCAATGATACCCTTTATGGAGGGCAAAATAATGATGTTTTAGATGGTCGAATTGGAGATGATTTACTATTTGGAAATTTAGATAGTGATGACCTAACCGGAGATGGGGGAAATGATACCTTATTTGGCGGTCAAGGAACAGATATTCTGCGAGGAAATGATGGGGATGACTGGTTATATGGAGATAAGGATAATGATACTTTAATTGGAGGGTCTGGACGCGATCGCTTTATCCTAGCGAATAATTCAGGAAGCGATACTATCAATGACTTTACCCAAAGTGAAGATATAATTAGTTTAACTGGAGGGTTAACCTTTGCCCAATTAACTTTAGTTTCTGATCTGAATAATACCCTAATTCGTGTTACCAGTAGTAACGAAATATTAGCCACATTAATTGACGTTTCTGCGAATAGCTTAAATAGCAACGATTTTAATATCCTATCTTAAATTTAACCATGTCTCAACAGATATACCCCCTTAATATTAATATTCATCCCCAACTGGAAAAATCCCTAGGCTATCATTCTAACAATCGATGGGTAGCTTGGTATTGGGAATCTGATATTGAACAAGCATTCTTTACCGATGGTCAAAATTTAGGAACAACTTCGGCTTTATCTTGGCAAATTTTATTACAACATCCCAATATTAGTTCCAGTTTACAACAGTATTTCCCTGACCCGAATCAGCAATATGGGTTACTTTTAGATCGAAAAAACCGTAACCTTTATATCGCAGAGGGAAAACTGATTCAAAATTTATTAGAACAACCCGATAGTCTGAATTTACTTGCTTGTTTAGAGAATCAGAATCAGTCGTTTTCTAATATTAAATATCAATGGAATCAAATCACCCATAATCCTTTACTGTTAAATCTATTAAAATGGGTTCCCTTAACTGTTGGTGTTATTTTTGTCACTATATTAGGCTTAAAAACCGTATCTTCCCTAATTCCTAAAGTCGAACAGCAATTAAGATTAACTCCCCCTTCTCAACCAATTGTAGCTGGAAATCAAACCTGTGGAGTCGGAGGATCTGATGATTTTAACCATTATGTGATTAAAACATCCCAGTCAAAAGAACTACATTTAATTGGAGTCTATGAAGCCGATCCTAATCATAGTGGAAATCAACGTTCTCCGGGTACAATTTCCGTTAACATTAACCGTCAGAATCAACCCATAATATTAGCTTTATCATCCTATGAACCCGTCACCTGGAAACTGGATATTAAGCCCGGGGTTATAATTGAAAAAATAATTTTAAATGGATATTATGATCAAAATATTATCGGGGTTTCGGGAATTCCAATTGAGGAGTATAGTCAAGAAGGAACCCGTCAAACTTTAGGAAATTTTCCCTATCAATGGAATAGTGTTTCTTCCACTCTGATTAATCAACTTCAACAAAAAACAGGACTTGAAATTACCGCCTTTCAAGGTTGTTATCGGGGCACAGATTTCAAAATAGATTAAATATGGAATAGGAATCAGTCAATAAATCAACTCTTACACTGATAACTGGTAGGGGCGGGTTCTGTGATATCTTTGTTAATTACCTAAATCTCGATGAACCCGCCCCTACAACTAAAAATCATTGTTTTTGTTCAACTCCAAAACCCACTAATAATACGGTTTCTAAGGGGTGATCATCTATCGGTCGTTGATAATTAATAATCCGACGAATTCTTAACTTTGGATTAATTAAAGTAATCGAATCGACCGAAACAACACTGGTGTAGGTCGTTTTCATTAACAATTCCCGGGTTTCCGTATGGTAGCGAAAATGAGAGACCATCGGTTTCGCTTCCTCATAGGCTTTGTCCCGCAGATAATCTCCTTCAATAATCGGGAAATCTAATTTTTTAGGGACAAAAAGAATATTTAATTCCTGGGAAACCTCATCCCCTTTTTCTGAAACCGTTTGAAACGCCAGTCGATATCCGGGGAGAGTCTGTAATTCTAAATTTGTTGATAAACGGTGATTATCTTCTAAGACTTTGGCTTTAGCCCCATTGTCTAGGGGATGAATCACAAATTCGGTATGCGATCGCTCAACTTCCCGATAACTTAGATAATGATAGGTACGTTCTGTGATCCATTGACCCACACAATGATCGAAAAACTCCTGGAATTGTCCAATCGACATAATGAATATCACTCCTCTTAAATCATCTTTGCAACAGTTTTTAACATTTTTTAGCAAAAATCCCTAGTGATTCTAAGATCTAAACTAAATTATCCTGTTGATGAACTCCTGTGATTGACCCGGAATGTTTAGCCTATAGCGTCGGCCATGCAGGGGAAGGTGTCTGTCTGTTGGTGCGGATAGGATCTCATCGCATTCTATTAGATTGTGGTATTCAGGACATTTCACCCCTATTAGCATCCTCAGATCAACCCCTGGCCGACTTGGTTCTCTGTTCCCATGCCCATGCGGATCATGCTCAAGGTTTACTCGCCTTTCATCAGGCATTTCCAGAAATTCCCATCTATGGGAGTCAGGTTACAACCCAACTGTTAGTCCTCAACTGGCCAGACTGGGAACCCGATCCCCATATCCCCCTATGTCACCCCTTACCCTGGGATTCTCCCGTTGAAATCCAGCCAGGACTCAGTGTTACCTTGTTTCCGGCGGGTCATTTACCCGGGGCGGCGGTAATTTTAATCAATTATGTAACACCCGAACGCAACTATAAACTAATTTACACCGGAGATTTTTTTCTCTCCAATTCTCGCCTAGTCGAAGGCTTACCCCTGGGGGAGTTGCGCGGACTCAAACCCGACGTTTTAATCCTAGAAGGCAGTTATGGAACGGCGCGCCATCCCCATCGTCGTCAACTGGAAAACCAACTAGCAGAACGCTTATATCGGGCAATAGAAGCCCAATATTGCCTCCTCCTGCCGACACCAACTTTGGGGTTAGGACAAGAATTGTTGATGTTGCTTCGCAGTCACCATTATTTTACCGGGCGAGATCTCGATATTTGGGTTGACGGCAGTGTCGCCACCGGATGTGATATTTACCTGCAACTCCTGCCCCATTTCCCCGCCAGCGTTCAGAATTTTGCCCAACATCAGCCCCTATTTTGGGATGACCGGATTCGCCCCAGAGTCCGACGACTCACCCCGGAACACCGCTCCCAACTCGGTCAAACGCCCTGTATTGTTCTCACCGATGAATCTGCCGATTGGAATTCCTATTGGGCCGATTCCATCCTGCCTTGGATGTTATTTTTACCCCAAAAACCCGGCCAAACCCTCGATATTATTCTGACTCCCGAATCGGAAGAAACGGGCTTTAGTCCCTGTATACCAAAGGTTGAAACCTATTTCATCTCGGAACATTGTGACGGCCCTGGGACAACCCAACTGATTCATAACCTGCGACCCCAACATATTATTTTTGTTCACGGATCTCCCACCTATTTAGGGGATTTGACCAATTTAGAAGAACTCAGAAACCGCTATCAACTCCATACCCCCAACCCCGGAACCCTTGTCGAGTTACCCATTGGAGAAACCTTCATCCAGCCGCCCCTGGCTGAAATTGAGTATGAGGGGGAGATTGCCGAGTTTGAAACTCAAATTCACATTACCCTTCCCCCAGGGTTAACCACCGATCCGCGCTGGTTAGGTTTTGCCGATACGGGGTTAGTAGAAGCCCGATGGCAAGGGGAAGAATTAGTATTGCGGGGGATTTCCCAACGGGAGTTCCTGAGTCAAGGCAGCGATCGCCCCATTCCCCGAGATCTCGATTGTTGTGGGAATTGCCAATACTATCGGGGACAACGCTGTTGGAATCAATCCTCGGCTCTTTATAGCTTCAAAGTCACCTCCGATGGTTACTGCCCAATGTTTGAATCCATCGAAAGGATTTAATCGGTTAAATTAAGTTTAAAATAGATTAAGTTCTTAATATTTCCCATGAAAAAATCAGTCTTGTCTATCGGTCAAATTTCCGGTTTTTCTATATTGTTAACGGCGATTATATTTGTTAGCAGTCTATTAGGATTAGTGCCTTCAGCTTTGGCTAATACTACTTCTGTGTCTCCAATCATAGCTAGTATATTTTCTTTTTCTGGAAATCGACCCACAAACCTCGGCATTAAACAAGAAAAATTTGCCCCCTGTCCCACTTCTCCCAATTGTGTTTCCAGTCAAAGCCTAGATGCCCAACATCAAATTGAACCGTTTACCTATCAAGATACTGCTAAAAAAGCCTTTGAAAAGCTTAAAACAATTCTTGAAAATACTGAAAATGCCAAAGTTATTACGGCTGAAACAAATTATATTTACGCCGAATTTACTTCAGATTTGATGGGATTTGTGGATGATGTGGAATTTTATTTAGACGAAAAAGAGGATTTAATTCAAGTGCGTTCTGCCTCTCGTTTAGGGGAATCAGATTTAGGAGTAAATCGGAAACGAATTGAAGATATCCGAGCCAAATTTCAATTGTAGTAAGCCCTTCAGGGCTTTCTTAAACCATTAATCCTCAAAAAAACAAAATCCCCTACAAAAATTGTAGGAGATTTTAAAATTAATCAGATGTTTTTAAGAATGTCCTGAATAATTAGACTCTCTAATTACAGAGCATTACCGCGAGGTAGCACTTCTTCAGGGAAAATAAAGTTTTCGTGGGGTTGATCCGCAGGAGCCATCCAAGCCCGCAGACCTTCATTTAACAGAATGTTCTTGGTATAGAACGTTTCAAATTCAGGATCTTCCGCCGCCCGTAATTCCTGGGAGACGAAATCATAAGCCCGTAGGTTCAGTGCTAAACCCACAATCCCGATGGAACTCATCCACAAGCCCGTGACGGGCACAAACAACATGAAGAAGTGTAACCAGCGTTTGTTGGAAAAAGCAATCCCGAAAATTTGTGACCAGAAGCGGTTGGCGGTCACCATCGAATAGGTTTCTTCCGCTTGAGTTGGTTCAAAAGCCCGGAACGTATTGGCTTTGTCTCCATCTTCAAACAGAGTATTTTCCACCGTCGCTCCGTGAATAGCGCACAACAGCGCACCACCCAAGATTCCCGCCACTCCCATCATGTGGAAGGGGTTCAGCGTCCAGTTATGGAAGCCTTGCAGGAACAGAATAAACCGGAAGATTCCAGCTACCCCAAAGCTAGGGCCAAAGAACCAACTAGACTGACCCAAGGGGTACATCAGAAATACACTGACGAACACCGCAATCGGCCCAGTAAAGGCAATGGCGTTATAGGGACGAATACCGACTAAACGGGCAATTTCCAACTGACGCAGACAAAAGCCGATCAGGGCAAAAGCACCGTGGAGGGCAATAAAAGCCCATAAACCGCCCAGTTGACACCAGCGAGTGAAATCCCACTGAGCTTCCGGCCCCCAGAGGAACAGCAGGGAATGTCCCAAGCTGTTGGCGGGGCTACTGACGGCGGCGGTGATGAAATTGCAGCCTTCTAAATAAGAGCTTGCTAAACCGTGGGTGTACCAGGAAGTCACAAAGGTTGTTCCAGTTAACCAGCCACCGAGAGCTAGATAAGCACAGGGGAACAGCAGAACTCCTGACCAACCCACGAAGACGAAGCGATCGCGTTTGAGCCAGTCGTCGAGGATGTCAAAGGTGCCTCTCTCAACCTGCGGTCTTTCGACTGCAATAGTCATGGACAAAAATCTCCGAATATATAATTACAAGTCGTAAAGGGATTAGGACTCATGTTAAGCATCTCTCATCTGCTATAGCAGAATCTGAGAAATTTTATGAGTACCGTTAATGTTTCTTTACGTCTGTTGACATTATAGAGGTAAATCTTCAGTTGATCAACTCCCCAGCCACCAGAATTCAAAAAAAATCCCACAACAACCCAAAACCCTGTTTCTGACCGACAAAAACAGGGTTAAATCTCCGATCCCATCAGGAGGGCTGTTATTTTTGATATAGCAGGGAACAGGGAATGGGGAATGGGGAATAGGTGGAAAAAGACTTCAATTCAGGCAGTTTGGGCGGTTGGTCAGTCCTCGGCGATAATTTTGGGGACTTTGAAATAGTCTCCTTCCTGTTCCGGGGCGTTCGCCAGAATATCATCTCGTTGGGGATAGGATTCTAACTGATCAGGTCGAGTAATATTACTCAACTCAATAGCCCGGGTCATGGGAGCTACCTGGGATGTATCGAGTTCGTTTAATTGCTCAAAATAATCTAAAATTTCACCCAGTTGAGTCGTAAATTGTTCTTCTTCCTGGGGTGTTAGCTCCAGTCGAGCCAAAAAAGCAACTTTAGAGACTTGTTCACGATCAATAGTCATGTTAAATCGAGCTTAAGGTAGGTTAGCAAACCGGTGATTGATTGAAAAGTTTAGTTAAAAATAGATATCGATTTTGCTTCTTCCGGTAACTTTCAGCCAATTTTGGGCTTCAATATAGTTATTCGGGGCTAAACGAATTGCCCTAATCCAATATTCCGCCGCTTGCTTAAATTCTTCTTCTGCGGTGTCTTCGTCTCCCGCTTCCTTGGCTTTTTCCCCCTGATAATGGTAAATCACCGCAATATTATTCAAAGCCTGGGGCATTCGGGGATTTAACTCGATCGCTTGTTGATAATATTCCAACGCTTCTTCATGTTCTCCATTGCTGGCATGAATTAAGCCCATATTATAAAGGACAAAACTCCGATCATAGGGATCTTCCTCTAAGGTTAAGGCTTCCTGGTAGTTTTCTAAGGCTTCTGCATATTCTCCGTCCGCCTGGGCTGACATTCCATCCCGATAATAGGCAAATGCTTCCTTAGCTTTTTTATTGGTAGGCAGCACCTTCAGAATCATATCTGCCATAACCGTAAAGGTTTTATCAATAAAGTTATCGTTACGTTGTGATCTGGGCATAAAATTTTAATCTCCAAAGTTTAAGGCGGGAAACTCCATAATTTTAGGGAAGTTCCAGCAACAGCCTATCGCCTAATCTTACCTTAATCAGTTATCGGTCATCAGTTATCAGTGTCTGTACCATTAATTAAATGTAGAGACGCGCCATGGCACGTCTCTACGGGGAATCCGTTAACGGTCAAAGGTTAAGGGTCAACCGTTAACCCAAACTAATGCAATGTTGCGTTAGCTTTGTGGAAAACAGGATAGGATTTGCGGATTTTGTGGGTCACTGGAGAGGCTAATACCATAATCTTCTCCATCAACCAGGGGGCAAAACGGTTGCACCAAACGGCTAAATGGCTTTGCCATCCGACCAAGATTTCCGAGGCATCTTTATCGATCCCAGCCACTAACACCTTAGCGACTTGTTCGGGGGTCATGGGGACGACCCAACGGAATAATTGCAAGTCCCGGGTCATATCCGTGTCCGTTAAGGTGGGCAATAGAGCCATAACCCGAATATTGTAGGGGGCTAATTCTTGGCGCAGCGCCTCTGTAAACCCCAAAATCGCGAATTTAGTCGCCGAATAGGTGGACATCGTAGGGGCGGCAATTTTGCCCATCAAACTCGATACATTAATAATGGTTCCCGATTGGCGGGTGGCCATGCGTCGAGCGATAACGTGAGTAATGGTATACAACCCGATTAAATTCAAGGAGATTTCCTCCTGAACATCTGGGAGTTTGGATTCTAAAAACGGCTTTTGGTGGGCAACACCTGCACAATTAATCAGAATTTCAATTGGCCCGTGAGAACGCCAAGCCTGGGCGATCGCAATATGAACTTGAACCGATTGGGTTAAGTCCAGGGCTAAGGTAATCACCTCTACGCCCATCGGCTCTATTTCTGTGGCTAATTCTGCCAGTCGTTGACGATCGCGTGCCACTAGAATCAGACGTTTAACTCCATTTTTGGCAAATTCTAAGGCAATTGCCCGGCCAATTCCACGAGAAGCCCCAGTAATTAGGGCTGTTTTTCCTTGAATGTTCATTGCAAAAACCTCCTGTTGAGGAGGAATTCGGTGCGACGGGGCGGGGTTCACCCACCCGTTTGAGTCGGGATTTTTTCATCCCAAGCGACCCTGACATCCTTTTATGCGCACCGATATTCCTCTATGCAGCGTGTAAAAAATCTGGGAATGCTAAAAATTTGGTGTCATGATTGTAGAGATTACTAATGGGTCATGATTAGACAACAGACCAGGCTATCTTTTTTCCTTAATTCCTGGTTAACAGAGCAACATTGATTTCAAGCATGGCTCAACTGTCTCCTCAATACGAGCGTTCATGGAAAGACCCTCTATGCACAATCTAGCAAGTCGATCAACAAGTTGCAACATTTTTTAATAAATTTGTCGTAATATTTCTTAACAATAGGGAATAGGGAACGGGGAATAGGCAATAGGCAATAGTTTGCTCCCCTACTCCTCCTACTCCCCCTACCTCCCCTACTCCCCCT
>NZ_LT797688.1:153427-850559 GCF_900009135.1 Planktothrix sp. PCC 11201
TTAGCGAAACAATTGCAGGGGAAACTCGATGAAGCCAAATTTTGGTATACAAAAGCCCTAGATCTGAAACCCGATTGGGCGGAAGTTCATGCTAATTTAGGAACAGTTTATGTTCAACAACAACAATGGCGGGAGGCCCTACAATCCTATGAAACCGCCCTACATTTTAAACCGAATCAAGCTAGAATTTATCAGAGTTTATACACAGTTTTAATTAATCTGAATCAACCGGAAGAAGCCACAAATGCCCGGTATCAAGCCTTAATTTTAGAACCCCAGTCTGTTGTCCCTCAAGAGTATATGGACTTTGGGAAAACCTTAATTGAAAAAGGCAAATTAGAGTCAGCAATTGAATTGTATAGAAAGGGGGTAGAAGTTTACCCGAGTTTGCCCCAATCTTATTATTGGTTAGGGGAAGCATTAAGTCGGAAACAACATTGGGAAGAAGCGATCGCAGCCTATAATCAAGCGATTATTCTGAATCCCCAAAGCCATCTATCTTATCAAAGTTTAGCCGATGCTTTAGTGCAACAAAAAAATTACGAACAAGCGATCGCCAATTATCAAAAAGCTATTGAACTGTGCCCAGATTTTTCTTGGACATATCATCAACTGGGAAATGCTTTATCTGAACAGGAAAAATGGCCAGAAGCCACCGTTGCTTATTATCAAGGAATCGCTCTAAATCCCAAGTTTTTTGGTTCCTATTATAAGTTAGGAGAAATTTGTTCTAAGACCGGAAAACCCGCAGAAGCGATTAATTGGTATCGTCAAGCCCTGGAGATTAATCCCGATAGTTTTTGGTTACATTTTACCTTGGGAAATGCTCTCTGTGAAACCCAGGAATTTGACCAGGCTTTAATAGAATATTATCAAGCAATTGAATTTGAACCGAATACGGATTGGTTATATCCCCCCCTGGGAAAAGTATTGATTGCTCAACAACAGTGGGCTCAAGCTATTAAAGTTTATTTTAAAGCGGTTGAACTGAATTCTAATAATCTTTGGCTCTTAGATCAATTAGCAGAAACCTTAATTGAACAGCAGGAAGTTGAGACCGCAATTGCTGTTTATCAGGAACGTCTTAAAAGTGACCCTAAAGCTGATTTTTTACATTATAAGTTAGGCAATTTATATAAATCTCAAGGTCAATGGGAATCAGCGATCGCATCCTATCAAACTGCTATTAATGTCAATCCTAAAATTGCTGAATATTATGCTGGATTAGGAGAAATTTGGTTAAAAAAACAAGAACTAGATCTGGCAATGTCCTACTTAATAGACGCTTTAAAAATCAAGCCAGATTTATGTTCTGCTTATGAAAATATTGCTGAAATTCTACAACAGCAAGGAAAAACAGAAGAAGCATTAAAATGTTATAACTATAAATTATTACCCTCAGAAATTTTAGATCAATATTGTTTTGTTAATCCTGAACAATTGATCACATCAGACTTTAGTTCTAATGTCACCTATATTCCTGTTTATCCGGGGAGTCAAATTTCTCTGAACCCTTCCCTAACCATTTCTCAATTTCATCCTGGGTTTATCTTTGGTCAAGCAGAAACTAGAAATGCGTTTGTAGTGACATTGGACAATGGCAAAGTTTGGGGAGATTCAGCCACCAGTGCAATTATGACAGCACAAAATGAATTACTAACTGATATTTCTACAGGATGTGCTGAATTAGTTTTATCCTCGAATAAATTACCCCCGATTTATAAAATTGATGGAACTGTTGCCTTTTTATCAGTTCAATGGGGAGAAGCATTTTACCATTGGATGTATGATGTTTTACCGGGGATTCATTTAATTCAAGAAAGCGGTATTTCCTTAGAAAGTATTGATTATTTTGTTTTCAACAGTTATCATTTTTCTTATCAAAAGCAAACCTTAAAAATTTTAGGTATCCCCGAATCCAAAATTATCGAGAGTCGTTATCAACATTACATTCAAGCTAAAAAGGTTATTGTTCCTGCGCCTAATTTTTTCCATAATTTGACAACAACTTCTCCTTGGATTTGCCAATTCTTAAAACAACAGTTTGTTCCCCAATATTTTCTGAAAAGTCCAGGAAATCGTCGCATTTATATCAGTCGAGAACAAGCAAATTATCGCCATCTTGTGAATCAAGATGAGTTATTACAACGTTTAGAAGCATTCAACTTTGAGAGTGTTGTACTAGAATCCTTAACTATTTCTGAACAGGCTGAATTAATGGCGAGTGCATCAGTGGTTTTAGCTCCTCATGGTGCAGGATTATCCAATATTGTTTTCTGTCAACCTGGAACCAAAGTAATTGAATTATTTGCTCCCACCCATGTCCCACCTTGCTATCGAATTATTAGTAATATTTGTGGGCTGGAACATTACTATTTAATTGGGGAACTGGTGGAAAATGAAACATTAGATAGTATTAAGTTTTTGGGATTGTTGAATATGCGAATTAATATTGATAACTTAATGAGTTTACTGGAATTAGCAGAAATTACAAAACCTGCTTAATATTTTGGGCATTCTATCGGAACAAAAATCATGCCACAATCTGAAACGCCAGAAAATTCTGTGATTTTTTTATATCAACAGGCATCTCGCTATATTTCTCAACAGCAGTTTGATGAAGCAGTTGCTGTGTGTCAACAGGCGTTAAAATTGCAACCGCGCTTTCTCCCTGCCTACAGTACCCTGGGGTTAGCGAAACAATTGCAGGGGAAACTCGATGAAGCCAAATTTTGGTATACAAAAGCCCTAGATCTGAAACCCGATTGGGCGGAAGTTCATGCTAATTTAGGAACGGTTTATGTTCAACAACAACAATGGCGGGAGGCCCTACAATCCTATGAAACCGCCCTACATTTTAAACCGAATCAAGCCAGAATTTATCAGAGTTTATACACAGTTTTCACTAATCTGAATCAACCGGAAGAAGCCACAAATGCCTGGTATCAAGCCTTAATTTTAGAACCCCAGTCTGTTGTCCCTCAAGAGTATATGGACTTTGGGAAAACCTTAATTGAAAAAGGCAAATTAGAGTCAGCAATTGAATTGTATAGAAAGGGGGTAGAAGTTTACCCGAGTTTGCCCCAATCTTATTATTGGTTAGGGGAAGCATTAAGTCGGAAACAACATTGGGAAGAAGCGATCGCAGCCTATAATCAAGCGATTATTCTGAATCCCCAAAGCCATCTATCTTATCAAAGTTTAGCCGATGCTTTAGTGCAACAAAAAAATTACGAACAAGCGATCGCCAATTATCAAAAAGCTATTGAACTGTGCCCAGATTTTTCTTGGACATATCATCAACTGGGAAATGCTTTATCTGAACAGGAAAAATGGCCAGAAGCCACCGTTGCTTATTATCAAGGAATCGCTCTAAATCCCAAGTTTTTTGGTTCCTATTATAAGTTAGGAGAAATTTGTTCTAAGACCGGAAAACCCGCAGAAGCGATTAATTGGTATCGTCAAGCCCTGGAGATTAATCCCGATAGTTTTTGGTTACATTTTACCTTGGGAAATGCTTTATGTGAAACCCTGGAGTTTGATGAAGCTTTAGTTGCCTATTATCAAGCCATTAAACTTGAACCGAATACGGATTGGTTATATCCTCCATTGGGAAAAGTTTTAACCGATCAAAAACAATGGAATCAAGCAATTAAAGTTTATTGTAAAGCAGTTGAACTGAATTCTAACCATCTTTGGTTATTAGGGAAATTAGCAGAAACCTTAATTGAACAGCAAGAAATTGAAACTGCTATTTCTGTTTATCAGGAATATCTAAAAGTTGATCCCAAAGCGGATATTATACATTATAATCTAGGCAATTTATATAAATCTCAAGGTCAATGGGAATCAGCGATCACATCCTATCAAACTGCAATTAATATTAATCCTAATCATCTTTGGTTACTAGAGGAATTAATCAAAACCTTACTGGAACAGCAGCAAACTGAAATTGCAATTTTAGTTTGCCATAAATTCCTAGAAATCGCACCCAAAGCCGATATTTTGCATTATAATTTAGCTCATATTTATCACAATTTAGATCAATTAGATAATGCTTTATTATTCTATCAAAATGCTATCAATCTAAATTCCAAGGAAGCTAAATATTATGCTGAATTAGGAGAGGTTTTCTTAAAAAAACAAGACTTAGAGCAAGCAATGTTTAACCTGATGGAATCTTTGAAAATCAAGTCGGATTTATTTCAATCCTATGACAACATTGCTAAAATTTTACAACAACAAGGAAAAACTGAAGAAGCATTATCTTGTTATAATTATCGAGTTTTGCCCCGGTCAATTGTAGAACAATATTGTTTTGTTAATGCTGATCAATTAATCACATCAGATTCAAGTCATAATGTTACTTATATTCCGGTTTATCCAGGTAGCCAAATTTCTTTAAAACATTCCCAAACCCTTGCTGAAGATCATTTATCGATGAGCTTTAATCAAATAGAGAATCGAAATGCGTTTGTAGTTACCTTAGACAATGGCAGGGTTTGGGGAAGTGCAGTTGTAACTGCAATTATGACGGCACAAAACGAGCTATTAACTGATATTTCTACAGGATGTGCTGAATTAGTTTTATCCTCCAATAAATTACCCCCTGTTCATAAAATTGACGGAACAGTTGCCTTTTTATCAACTCAATGTGCAGAGGGTTTTTACCATTGGATGTATGAGCTATTACCCGGGATTCATTTAATTCAAAAAAGTGGTATTTCTTTAGATAGTATTGATTATTTTGTTGTCAATAGTTGTAATTTGTCTTTCCAAAAGCAAACCCTAAAAATACTGGGGATTCCTGAATTAAAAATTATTGAGAGTCGTTTTCACCCTCATATTCAAGCTAAAAAAATTATTGTTCCTGCACCTAATATTGATCATGTAGCATCTCCTTGGATTTGCCAATTTTTAAAGCAACAGTTAGTTGCTCAAGAGGTTTATAAAATTCCAGCCAATCGTCGGCTTTATATCAGTCGGGGACAAGCAACCCATCGCCATATTCTGAATGAAGATCAGTTATTGCAAAGTTTAGAACCCTTGAACTTTGAGAAGGTTGTACTAGAAACTTTAACAATTGCTGAACAAGCTGAATTAATGGCGAGTGCATCGGTGGTTTTAGCACCCCATGGTGCAGGATTATCCCATCTAGTTTTCTGTCAACCTGGAACTAAGGTTATTGAGTTATTTACACCAAATTATATTATTCCTTGTTATCGAATTATTAGCGATATTTGTGATTTAGACTATTACTATTTAGTTGGGGAGATCATTGAGGATGAAATAGAAAATCAGGCTATGGATTTAATCAAGTTGAATATGCGAATTAATATCAATAATTTACTGAGTTTACTGGAATTGGCAGAAATTACAGCAAATTAATTCCCGCTTCTAAAGGTTGAGAACGTTTTTCTATAGTTTGTTCTAAAACCCAAGCGGTTAAATTTTGCCATTCGGGTAAATTACAAAGTTGATTCACCTCTAAAGACTGTCCTAAACTATTAGAATAATGCACAAAACTTTCTGTCCAATTTATTAGGGTTTCTACCAACAAAAATGGCGTATATTGCCAGGATTTTTGCAAATATTCTGCCATTTCAACGGGAAAACCTGTATAATATAAATACCAGGAACTCCAGACCAAGGTACTGTAACGTACCCAATTTTCGATTAACCGAATTTCTAAGGGAATATTGGGAAAATTAAAGAATTTATCCAAAACATAATTAATTGATTTAGCTTGGGAAATTCCATCCCGCATGGTATTTCGGTCATGTTGACGATAACAAACTGTTGATTGACGTAACCAAGCGGATTCACACCCGAATAATGCCATTCTTAAGATTAAATCGACATCTTCCGCGTGGGCTAACCCGGGTTCAAACCCATTTATTTTTAATAACCATTCTCGACGAAACATTAAGGTTCCCATGGTTCCCAAGGGTTTCCAACGTAACCAATTTTCTAAGTTTAATTCGGGAACATAGTCCCAGGGTGTCGCATCCATGAGAAGTTCTCCGGTATCGGTGACGCGACGCCATCCACTTTGAACCAGTCCTAGGTGGGGTTGGGCTTGAAAAACCGCAAGTTGGGCTGCTAATTTATCGGGAAGAAAGATATCATCCGCATCCAGAAACACAATGAACTCTCCCCGCGCCAAATTTAACCCATGATTTCGGGCGACAGAAACCCCTTGATTTTCTTGATAAACATAGCGAATATAGTCAGAATATGGTTGTAAGACTTGACGGGTATTGTCTTGGGAACCATCATCAATAATAATAATTTCGTCAGCATCATAGGTTTGATTAAGAATACTTTCGACGGCTTGCCCAACATAGCGATCGCAGTTGTATGCTGGAATGATTACACTAATTTGGGGAGTTGCTAAAGTATGGGACATAGATGGAATCGGTAAACTTTATTGAATGTTAAACGAATTACGAATTACGAATTATGAATTATGAATTAATAACTGGTAATTCTTAATTATCAACTACTATAATACCTAAAAACGTTATTAATCATCGGTGCTAATTGTGAAAAATACTGTTTCTGTCAAGAAAAGTCAAAATATTCCCTGGTTTGAACAATTGATGGCTATGGTCGCGACGCTGAACTATGGGTTGGTTTTATTCGACCTGAGTTATACGGATCTGCGAGATTACTATTTTAACTATATTCCAGTTTTGACTCAGGTTTATGATCCGATCAAAGGAATTGAACCCCATCAAACCACAGAAAAATATTTAGGTACTATTGAACAATTAAAATCAACCGTAGTTGAAACCAGTTTAAATTCTGATCAAGCTGATAAAATTTTAGCGAACTTACGAAATCAAAGTGAGGAAATTATTAATGAAAATCCCTTTGCCATTTCCGAGAAAAGTGGGACTTTAGAACGGATAAAAAATCGGATGCGAGAGCATATCAAAAATCCCAATAATTCCGCAAAAGAAGCCTTTAATATATTTTGGTCTCAATCTTATCTTAGACAACAAGGATATGATCGAGAAATTCAATGGTTTGAAAAGAATATTAAACCTTTAATTGGCAGCAATTATTATCGGAGTATTAGTGAAAATGGGAAATTTACTCGCACGTTTTGGAAAGTAGATTTACCCTTTACAATTATTTTCATTTTAGAATTTTTGGCCCGAACTTATTTGATTAGTCGTCGTTATCCTAAAGTAACTTGGTTTGATGCGATGTTATGGCGGTGGTATGATGTGTTTTTGTTTTTACCAATTTGGCGATTATTACGAATTATTCCAGTAACGATTCGTTTAAATCAGGTGCATTTTATTAGTTTAGAACCAATTAGAATCCAAATGACTCGGGGATTTGTCGCTGCAATTGCTCGGGAATTAACCGAGTTTGTAGTGATTGAAGTGATTCAACAAATTCAAGGAGAAATTAGGAGAGGAGATATTTTTAAACAACTGTTTTTCAATCAAAATAAACCCTATTTAGATATTAATAATGTGAATGAAATAGAAGCGATCGCCAATCATTTAATTCAGGTTATTATTTATAAAGTTATTCCTAAATTAGAATTAGATATTGAAGCATTATTACGCTATAATATAGAACAGGTTATCGAACAATCTCCTGTGATTCAACAGTTTAAAACCATTCCAGGGTTACAACAAATTCCCCAACAGATTCAAGAAATAATTATTGCCGAACTTTCTAAATTAGCTACAGAGGGGCCCCAAGAAGCCTATCAAACCGTGACCAAAGCCATGAATGATCCCGTGGGGACAAAATTATCAAATCAATTGGTTAAAAACTTTAATAAACTTTTAGGAGAAGAATTACAAAAAGAACAGGGCTTAGAAGAAATTAAAACCCTATTAGTTGACTTTTTAGAAGAATTCAAAATCAACTATATTCAACAAGTGGATGAATCTAACTTTGAACAAGTTCTTGCCCAGTTACAGGAACAAAGACAACTCAAAGAAACCCAATAAACATAAATGATCCTAGACCCGGGATCAAAACTCGAAACCCGATATCTGGCAATTGCTTTCCCTGTAAGCTAAACTAGAGAAATAGGCGAACCCACAGGGTTCGTCTTTGGCTTGGTGAGAAGACACTGTTTCACGATCTGGAGTGGGATTGACCCACTTTTTTAATGGCAGTTAAGCTCTTGACCCCTGTAGACTCTAGCATTCACGTCAACTATGGCTCATCCTCTAATCCCCCAAATTCTCGACATCGCCACCCCCATCGCCCAAACATTGGGACTCGAAGTGGTCGGGGCAACCTTTTACACCAATCAGAAACCTCCTGTGCTGCGTGTAGATATCCGTAACGCCAGTCAGGATACCGGATTGGAAGATTGTGAACGGATGAGTCGAGCCTTGGATGAGGAATTAGAGACCAGCAATATTATTCCTGATGCCTATGTGTTAGAGATTTCCAGCCCCGGAATTTCAGAATCTTTAACCAGCGATCGCGAATTCGTTTCATTCAAAGGATTTTCCATTATTGTTAAAACATCAGAACCCTACAAAGGTCATTCTCAACAACGGGGAAAACTGGTGAGTCGGGATGAGACTGCGGTTCATTTAAGCCAAAAAGGACGACAACTGGCTATTCCCCGGGAATTAATTACGGAAGTGTTATTTGATGAAAGTGGGGAGGAGTGAAGGTTTTACCCCCGGCGGTGTGCTTCCCCAATTTTCCCTAAAAAATTCATCTGTGTGATCAACAAAAATTAAAGTTTAGAGGATAAAAACCATGTCAATGGTGAGTTTGCCCGGTTTACAAGATATGATTAATGGTATTTCTCAAGAGCGGAATTTACCTAAACAGGCGGTAGAAGAAGCCCTACGAGAAGCCCTATTAAAAGGGTATGAACGGTATCGTCGTACCATCGAAATTCAGACCCAATTTAGTGAAGATTATTTTGATAATTTTGACGTCGAACTCGATGTCGATGAAGAAGGATTTCGAGTCCTAGCCAAAAACCTTACCATTGTTGAACAAGTTAGTAATCAAGATCATCAAATTGCCTTAAAAGACGTACGCGAAGTCGCTCCCGAAGCCCAATTAGGGGATACCGTCACCCTAGATGTTACCCCCGATCAAGGAGAATTTGGTCGGATGGCGGCGATCCAAACTAAACAGGTTTTAGCCCAAAAACTGCGGGATAAGCAGCGCAAAATGATTCAAGAGGAGTTCAAAGAACTTGAAGGCACGGTATTGCAAGCCAAAGTCCTGCGATTTGAACGCCAGTCAGTGATTATGGAAGTGGCTAGTGGTTTTGGTCGCACCAGTGTGGAAGCGGAACTTTCTAAACGGGAACAACTACCCAATGATAACTACCGCGCCAATGCCACCTTCCGGGTATATTTGAAAAAAGTCTCCCAAGGTTCCCAACGGGGGCCACAGTTATTAGTATCAAGGGCTGATGCCGGGTTAGTGGTGTATCTCTTTGCCAATGAAGTCCCCGAAATTGAGGATGAAGTGGTGCGAATTGTGGCTGTGGCCCGGGAGGCCAACCCCCCGTCCCGTCATGTAGGCCCCCGGACTAAAATTGCCGTCGATACCTTGGATCGGGATGTTGATCCCGTAGGAGCTTGCATTGGGGCTAGGGGGTCACGGATTCAAGTGGTGGTGAATGAACTGCGGGGCGAGAAAATTGACGTGATTCGTTGGTCTCCTGACCCGGCCACCTATATTGCCAATGCCCTGAGTCCGGCGAGGGTTGATGAGGTGCGTTTAGTCAATCCCGAAGAACGTCGCGCCCATATTCTGGTTCCCGAAGATCAGTTAAGTTTGGCCATTGGTAAGGAGGGGCAAAATGTTCGTCTCGCTGCCCGGTTGACGGGATGGAAAATCGATATCAAGGATACGGCTAAATATGATGCCGCAGCCGAAGACCAAAAAATCGCCGAAGAACTCGAACGTCAGGAGGCGATCAACAATCGCAACTATGATGAATTTGGGGAGGAGGAGTAGGAGGGGAGTAGGGGAGTAGGGGAGTAGGGGAGCAGGGGGAGTAGGGGGAGCAGGGGGAGTAGTAAAATGCTGACCACGGACTGCTAACCACTAACCACTAACTGCTAACTGTCAACCCATGAAAAATCAACGTCGTTGTGTGGCCTGTCGCCAATTGGGAGCAAAAGAAAGCTTCTGGCGATTTGTCAGGCTCTATCCATCACATCAGGTACAATTGGATCATGGCATGGGTCGTTCGGCCTATCTTTGCCCTAACCCAGATTGTTTGAAGGCGGCTCAGAAAAAAAATCGACTGGGACACGCACTCCGAATATCGGTGTCAGAGGAAGTTTATCAAAGCCTATGGCAACGTTTGGACTAACCTGGAATTGCTCCCCCCATGTCCTAGGAACTAGGGAAGGGTGGGAACAATTGCCAGGTAGCCGAAGGTTTCGAGTTTCTCAATCATGTACTTTAATTCGGTTAGCAACCCTACTCCCCAGATAGAGGACTAGAAGGTCTAAGTTGAATCAAAATGAAGTAAACTGAGTAACTTAATTGATAATTCTTCACCATCCGGTTAATATCTGCTAACTTGATAAAGACAAGACTGAAGATTTGAGGGATTTAATTTCACCAAAAATTAAAATAAAATTAAGAACTGTCAAAGCAGACCTTACATCTGCATCCTTGACACTTAAATAACCAGGGCAGATGATATCGTTATTTAAAACGTGCGGGTTACTGTTGTAAGAGTAAATCGAACTATGTAAACATCAAACCATGGGTAGGTAAGAAGAGGGGTCAGTGGATGAACAACGCCAAAGTCAGAATTTACGAACTATCACGGGAACTTAATTTGGATAACAAGGACATCTTAGCGGTGTGCGAACGGCTCAATATTTCGGTTAAAAGCCACAGTAGCACGATTTCAGAATCAGATAAAGAACGCATTGAAAAATACGTCGCAACTCATCCGAACCTGGGTCAGCTTGAAGTAAAAGCACCCGGATCGCAACCTAACGGGAAATTATCGGCGACGGCACCTAGCGACAAAAAAAGGCAAGAAATTTTAGATATCCAGAAGCCCAAAATTCGGTCGAGCTCCGAGTCCTCCCCCCCCTACGATGAGGCGAGTTCCTCCGGATCAGCTTCCGTTGCTACCCCACCTAAATCACTTGTTTCTTCAAAAGCGCCTGTGAAACCCACGTTAAATCGACCTGTATTATCAAAACCCACTGCTCCGGCTGCATCGGAAACGGAATCTTCCCCGATAACGGCCGAGAAGGTTACTTCAGAAACCGAGGAGATGACCATGGGGTCTTCTGTTGGGGAAATGGAAATATCTGAACAGATTGATTCATCCCTATCGGAACCCGCACCTCTGTCTCCTCCGCCCATTAGACCAGCAGAGCCAGTTCCCGTGAGTGTCAATGTGATCACGGCGGAGCCAGCAGCCATTTCCAAAAATAAGCCCGTTTTAAAGACAAGTAAACCAACGCCTAAACCCGTTGAGTCAAAGTCTAAAGCGGACTCTCCCGAAAAACCAACTCCCAAATCTCAACAAACCACCCCAGAAGGGAAAGAAAAAGATTCAGAGGGCCGAAGACCGCCTCGTAAAGAAATTGGCAGTCCCAGACCCCGCTCAATTTCTGATTTGCAGCCCCCTCCATCGCGTAAGCCAGCGGCTCAGGTGATTGATGAGGATGGAGAATCGACCGAGGGCGCGGAGGAGGAACCCTTAGCCACCACCGACGATTTAGTCAAACGGCCAAAACGGGCTGTAACCCTGACCCGGCCGAACCCCCCCCGCACTGGAAAACGAGGGCCAGCATGGGAGGAGGAAGAAGAAGAAGTTGTAGATACCGCTAAAACCAAGGCGGCTAAACTTAAAGCCAAGCGACGGGCTAAACCTTCCTTAGATGAGGACGACGACGATGAACTGAATGCGTTGTCTCTGCTGAATGCCAACAACGCCATGATCACCGTCTCCCTAGCCCGTCCCCCCAAACCCAAAGCCAGCCCGGGACAAAATGTGGCGACGACAACGGCTAGACCGAAGAAACCAGCCCCCAGTCGGGGTTCCGGTTCTTCCGGCGGAAGTTCGCGCCGGACAGAGGCTAAACCCAAGGCAGAACGCCCGGAGAAAGTAATCGTACCTGGGCCAATGACCGTTCAGGAACTCGCCTCTGCCTTAATCTTGCCGGAAACGGAAATTATCAAACGCCTGTTTTCCCAAGGGATTGCAGTTAATATTACCGAAACCCTCGACTACAACACAATTCTGTTGATTTGTCAAGACCTCGGTGTTGAAGTTGAAAACGAAAAACTCAAATCCGGTGCTATCAAGCCCGACAATATGCTCAACGCAGAGGATCTGGAGCATCTGCAACGGCGTCCTCCGGTGGTCACCATCATGGGTCACGTCGATCACGGGAAAACAACCCTCCTGGATGCAATCCGCGAAACCAAAGTGGCTCAAGGAGAGGCTGGGGGCATCACCCAACACATCGGAGCCTATCATGTCGATATGGAACATGAGGGTAAAACCCAGCAAGTGGTCTTCCTGGATACTCCGGGTCACGAAGCCTTTACCGCCATGCGCGCCCGGGGCGCGCGAGTTACGGACGTGGCAATTCTGGTGGTGGCCGCCGATGATGGTGTCCAACCCCAAACCATTGAAGCCATTAGTCACGCTAAGGCTGCCGGAGTCCCGATGATCATTGCTATCAACAAAATTGATAAGGAAGGTGCCCAGCCCGATCGGGTGAAACAGGAGCTAACGGAATTTGCCCTGGTTCCCGAAGAATGGGGCGGTGACACGATTATGGTTCCGGTCAGTGCCATCAGGGGAGAAAACCTTGATACCCTCTTAGAAATGATTCTGTTAGTGGCGGAGGTGGAAGATCTCTATGCCAACCCCGACAGGGCCGCGAAGGGAACAATTATTGAAGCTCACCTCGACAAGTCCCGGGGCCCGGTGGCGACGCTGTTGGTACAAAATGGCACCCTGCGGGTGGGAGATATTGTGGTAGCCGGTTCTGTCCTGGGTAAAGTCCGGGCGATGGTGGATGACCGAGGCGATCGGGTTGATAATGCCAGTCCTTCCTTTGCCGTTGAGGTCTTAGGTCTGCGGGATGTCCCGGCGGCTGGAGATGAATTCGAGGTCTTTGAAAGTGAAAAAGAAGCCTCGGCTTTGGCGACCCAACGGGCAGAAACGAAACGGGAAACCCGTTTAATCAAGGGTCGGATCAGTCTAAGTGAATTCTCCGCCCGTGCTCAACAGGGTGAGTTGAAAGAACTGAACTTGATCCTGAAGGGGGATGTTCAAGGGTCTGTAGAAGCGATCGTTGGCGCCCTGAAGAAACTTCCTCAAAAAGAAGTCGAACTGCAACTGCTGTTAGCCGCCCCGGGTGAAATTACGGAAACGGATATTGACTTAGCCGCGGCCAGTAATGCGGTCTTACTTGGATTCAACACCACCCTAGCCCATGGCGCTCGCCAAGCTGCCGATCGTGCCGGAGTTGATATCCGAGACTACAACATCATTTACAACCTCTTAGATGATGTCCAGGCTGCCATGGAAGGGCTATTAGAACCGGAACTGGTGGAAGAACATCTAGGTCAAGTGGAAGTCCGGGCCATCTTCCCCGTGGGACGCAATACCATCGCTGGTTGTTATGTGCTATCAGGTAAAGTGATTCGGAACTGTAAAGTCCGAGTCCGCCGGAAAAATGAAGTGATTCACGAAGGTGTCCTTGACTCCCTGAAACGGATGAAAGAAGATGCCAAGGAAGTCAATGCTGGCTATGAGTGCGGTGTTGCCTTGGATAACTTCAACGACTGGGCGATGGGCGATATTATCGAAGCCTATCGGATGACCACCAAACGTCGTACTTTGTCTCTGTCTTAAGTGCAGGCTTCAACCTCTATTGCTATATATCAGCCACCTATTTTTAACCCATAGTAGGTGGCTGGTCTGTTTTTAAGCCTCTGCGGGGTTGAGTGGGATCATTGCCCAGGTAGTATAGGTTCCAATTGGACTCCACAGGACAAAGGGGAGGAGTAAATAGGCTGCGGTTTGAGATACTGGCCAAACGCTTACCATTAACATCAAGCCTAAAATAAAGCCTGTCCCTCCTAATATTGTTCCGACCCGTAAACTTTTGGCTTTACACATTACCGGGGTATAGGACAAAATCACTAATTCTAATAATAGGTAAAATCCCATTAATACCCAGGTTTGGGATATTCCGGGTTCAGCTTCCCAGACTAAAATTGCTGACCAAGCCCCGGCAATAAAAACGATTATCCAAATTAAAGGAATTGCTTTTTCAAAGGTTAACCAACTGGGACGGGTTAAACGATTAAACCATCGGATATCATCAGGGGTTAATAGAATATTATTGGCTAAGGCGACTAAAAATACCACTCCTCCAATTATCATCCAAGATTTAATCATAATTTTTTACTCTTTTAACCCTATTCAGGTTATTTTAGTGGGTTATTAGTCAAATCTCCCAAAAGCAGGAAAATTGAATCCTATCCCTAAACAACTCCAGCCCATTGCATTAATTTTAAAAGGGAATTCAAATTGACCTTAATATTTTGAGATCCATCCGTAGGAGAACGACCAAAATCGGCAGGTTCACAAAATAAACAGTAATAATCGCAACCCACAATATTACTTAATTCCCAATAACAAGATAGCGTCCAATTCGACATTAAAAACTCAATCACCTGAGTTCCTGGGGAACAAAAAACTAAATTGGTTAAAGCGGCTCCATGGGGAGAAATAATGACTTTAGTATTAGCTAGATAATAGGCTTGTTGTCTGACTGATAAAGTTTCTAAACTCAAGGCTGTAAATCCAAATTGCTGTAAAAATAAGACTACTTCTGCTTCATTAGATACCTGACGATAGGATGCGTTACTGCGACTTAAATAAACTCTTTCTAAAGGAAATAATCCTGGTTTATCTTGAGAATTCAGACATAAACTTTTTAAGAAATCACAAGCCCATTTAGGTGTTCTGGAAGTTTTATGAGAATAGGAAGGAATTAAAATTTTATCTGCTTTTAAAGCTGGATTTTTGCAACTTTCAATAACTTTTTCTGAAGGAATATTTAATAGTTGTAACGTCTCATTTTCATGGTTCAATTGGCATCGATTCACAACAAAATAATCGATTTCTTCAATTAAAAAATGCTGTAATAATAAATCAAATCTAGCAATAATATCAAACATCCAGTGATAATAGTTCTCACCCCATTTTACCGATAAAAATGCCACTGTTCCACTAATATTTTGTGACGCAATAAGATGAGGAGAGTTAACCAATAAAGCTGCGCTTCCGGTGGATAAATCTGTGATTAATTGATTCTCTGAATTGAGAACAGCACTGGTCAATGTATCCGCCCAAACTTTACCTTTAGGAATACTAGAAACAAAGGTTTCTGGGAAATTAATTGAGGTTAATTGAAAATGAGGGTTGAGACTTCCTTCGATAAATTTAGGGGGAGTAAGTTCGATATTGCTAGGCGGATAAACCAGAATTTTGGTTAGATTTTTTTCTGTATGAGTGGTAATAAAATGATCATCTGATAAATTAAATATTTTTTGAATTAAAGGGATTGGTAATTGATGATGAACCTCACAAAGAATAGCATCTAATAGTTGATTTTTTTGTTTAAAAATGGTAGAAATATAATCATAGGCTTCATGGTAATCCGGCTGTATTTGTAATCCTTTAATTAAATAATCTAAAGCAATATCCCATAGTTTTTGTTGAATTAAAATTTTTCCAATCTCTATATAATGCCAGGTTTGTGGATTGATTATTATTGCATTTTGGTAAGTTTTAATGGCATTTTCTAACTGATTTTGAGATAAAAAAACTTCTGCCAACTTCCCATAAAACCAATCTATATTTGGATTAAGCTGGATTGCTTGAGAATAAGATTTAATCGCATTTTCTTGTTGCTGTAATTTCAAAAAAGCATCTCCTAATTTAATATGAATCCAGCAATTTGTAGGTTCAAGCTCAACTGCTTTTTTATAATAATTAAGAGATTTTTCTATCTGGTTTAAGTTAAAAAAAGATTCCCCTATACCAAAATAAGCCCAACAAAAATTATTATTAAATTCAATAAATTGAGTATAGGCTGTGATCGCTTCTTCCCAGCGTTCTAATTTAATTAATACTTCTCCTAAACTATTGTAAAACCAAGGAAAATCAGGATTAATTTGAATAGATATAGAGTAGGCTGTGATCGCATCTTCATAACGTTCTAACTGCATTAAAGTTTGACCTAATTTGTAATAAATCTGGTCATTATCAGGATTTAATTCAATTGCTTGATTATAAAAAGATAAAGCTAGTTCCGTGTTCCCCTGTTCCAAACATTGATTCGCAGAAGTTAAATAAGATTCTGTTGTTTGTAAATTATTTTTGGTGTTATTATCGTTAAAATCACTCATGACTACTAAATAACCTTTGCCATTTTCAAAAGTTCAATAATAGTATAAGACTTAATTTTTATATTGTCAAAAATGGGAATAGAATTTAATTCGACCTCATCCAAAGGTTCACCGACACAACAGTAATATTCACAGCTAACCATATTGCAAAGTTGCCAATAATAAGAAGTCTCCCATTCAGGAAATAAAAATTCAATTACCTTTGTATTAGGACGACAAAAGATTAGATTAGTTAATCCTGACCCATGGGGTGCAATAATAATTTCTGCATTAGCAAAATAACCAACTTGTTCTTGAAAAGATAAATGTTCTAAACAAAGTGTTTGAAAACCTAATGTTTCTAAAAAGGGTAAAAATTCCGACTCATTGATGACTTTTCGGCAGTTAGCATTTTGGCGACTTATATAAATTCGCTGAGGATAAATACTTGAGTTAATACTAGCGGAAAGAAACTTATTTCTAATGAAATTTACTCCCCATTTTGCAGACTTTAAATGACTCCAATGAACGCAAGATGGCACTAATAATACTGACCCTTTGACATGGGGATAATTACAGTTATCAATTACTTTATGTTCGGGAATATTCAACAGCTTTAGCGTCTCTTTTTCATAAGGATATTGGTGGCGGTTAACGACAAACCAATCAATTTTATTGAAATCAAAATCAGCTTTCTCTAATAAATGCAAACGGGCTATAATATCAAACATCCAATGGTAATAAATTAATCCGAATTGCGCTGATAAAAAAGCTACATTTCCTGATAATTCTAAAGGATCTTGTAATTGCTCACGACTAATCACTAACTCACCACAACCCGTTGATAAATCCTTAATTAACTGGTTTTCTGAAGTCATGACAGCAGATGTTAAAGCATCTCCCCATACTCGTCCATTAGGAATCACTGCAACAAACGCTTCTGAGGATAGCATAGAGTTAGGAAACAACCTAAAATTAGCTTCTCCTAATATTCCGTTTGGAGGATTAAAAACTACCAAACTTTGAGGATAAATTGATATTTTTTGAGCCCGGGGATAATCTTGAATATTTATTAGTAAATCAGGTGATAAATTTAAGTGTTTTTCAAGTAGATCAAGAGGGATAACTTGCAAATATTTACATCCATCTCCATCTAACTTTCGTCCCATTTTTTCTAAAATTAAACCCAATTTAACATAACTATCAAAATCGTCCGAGTGTCGTTTTAACCATTGCAATAAATAAGAAATTGCTTCTTCCCATTGTTGTTGATCAATTAAAATATCTGTAATCAATAGATAGAAATTACAATCATGATTGATCTTAATATAATTTTGATAACAAGCGATTGCTTGCTCGATATTTCCTTGTTGTTGTAAATAATTTCCTAATTTTTGATAGACTATTTCTAAGTTTAAATTTTCTTCTAAGCAATCGTGATAAATTTTGATAGCTTCTTCCCAATTTCCCAAATTACAATGCACTTCTACTAAGTTAAAATTTAAGTCGGGATAATTAGGCTCAATGTTCAGACAATTACTAAAGGTAATGTAAGCTTCTTCCCATTGTTTCAATTCTTTTAAAACTATGCCTAAATTAAAATAAGCTGCTGCAATATTAGGATTAATAGCGATAAAATTACGATAAGTAGAAGCTGCTTTTTTTTCCTGTTTAACGGATTGGTAAGCCTCCCCTAAACCATAATACGACCAGCTAAAATCAGGATTTAATTCTATGGCTTTTTGATAGGCTAAAATAGCTTCTTCCCAGCGTTGTAGCTTACTGAAATTTTCTCCTAAACCTTGATACGACCAGCTAAAATCAGGATTTAATTCTATAGCTTTTTGATAGGCTAAAATAGCTTCTTCCCAGCGTTGTAGCTTATTAAAATTTTCTCCTAAACCTTGATACGACCAGCTAAAATCAGGATTTAATTCTATAGCTTTTTGATAGGCTAAAATTGCTTCTGTAAAATGTTTTTTTTGACTTAAAGCCAATCCCAATTGACAATAAAGATGATAAAAGGTAGGATTAAATTCAATAGCGTAACGATAACAAACAATTGCTTGATCAATTTTGCCATTATCTAAAAATTCATTTCCTAAATTAAACTGATCTTCCGGTTTGATTTTATCAGGTTCTCTAATTAGAATTTGATATTGACATTCGTTAGCGAGTTCCGTTTGATTGGTTGTATTAAAAACATTGGCTAAATCCCTATAAAATCTTGTATTATTAGGATTAATTTTTATTGCCATTTGATAATAATCTGTAGCGGATTTCCATTGTTGATTCTGAGCATAAATTATACCTAGATTAGCATATATTTCTGCTTGATTAGGTTGTAATACTAAAACTTGTTTATAATAATTTTTAGCTTGCTGGTAGTTGCCTTTTAACTGCATTACAATTCCCATTAATCGATAAGCATCGCCCAAATCAGAATTGTTTTTTAAAGCAATTTCACAAATATTAATTGCTTCATCTAATTGACCTTGTTTAATATAAATTTCAGCTTTTTTGATTATCTCTGATTGGGTCATAATTATAAAATAAAAAATATAAATTTAAGTTAAAATAGGTTTTTGTTAGAATCAATTTCGATAATAAAATCAGTTTAATGGGAGTCCATTTAACGGGTTTTAGTGTCTGCATATTTTTGCCATCTAAATTGGGTAACATTACAGATTTAGGTGGTTTTCCAAAATTATTATATTCTCCCGATGGATTCTGTTTTTTCATTGCTCCTCAATTTGCTTTCCTCAAACTACTGATCATGTAAGCCAATAAGACTTATAATAACAGATTGATTAGCTAAAACTGTAATTTTATGTTGAGTTCATCTCCCCTGGTTAGTGTTATTATTCCGGTTTATAATGGCGATCGCTACCTTAGCCAAGCCATCGATAGTGTTTTGATTCAAACCTACTCAAACTACGAAATTGTTATAGTTGATGATGGCTCAACGGACAATACACCTAAGATCATACAACACTACATAGATACACACCGGAACCCCTCTATAATTCGTTATATTGTGCAATCTAATCAAGGAGTTGCAGCTGCTAGAAATCGTGGAATTCAGGAAGCTAGGGGAAAATTTATTGCTTTACTAGATCAAGATGATGTGTTTTTACCTGAAAAATTAGCCCATCAAGTCGCCTGTTTTGATTCTAACCAAAATGTAGCAATTGTCAATAGTGGCTGGCGTTTAATTGATCAAAATAATAACGGAATTTCCGATATTGAACCTTGGCATGAGTTACCCGATTTAACCCTAGAAACTTGGATAAAAAGAACTCCAATTTTACCTAGCTCTTTAATGTTCAGGCAAGAATCTTGGCAGCAAGTTGGAGGATTTGATTCTCGCTTTAATGGAGTCGATGATGTTGATTTTATTTGGCGTTTAGCATTACGAGGATATGCAGCCATTTGGCTCCCTGAAATTACCGTTAATTATCGGCAACATCAGCAAACTGTTTCTCATCAAAAAGCTAGAGAAAGAGCCAATTTAATAGTAGCACTGCACGATTATTTTTTCAGTCAGCCCAATTTATCCGATGAAATTCTTCAACTCGAAAAACCCGCTCGATATGAAACTTTAACTTGGATGGCATGGCATTTATATCATACCCATCATCCTCAAGCAATGGCTGAATTTCTCCAGAAATCTTTACTTTATACTCCTTATACCGTAGCGATTACTATTTCTGATTGGGTACATCGATTCATGGGTTATTGTCAGGGTTATGGTTATGAACTTGATTTAGAAAGTTTCTATAATTTACCCGAATGGAAACAACTAATTACGAAAAATATTCCCCAAAACAAACCTAGAGTGAGTGTGATTATTCCTGCTTATAATTGTGATCAATATATTGAACAATGTGTAAAAAGTGTTCTCGAACAAACCTATACTAATTATGAAGTTATTGTCATTGATGATGGTTCTCAAGATCGAACTCAACAAATTCTAAAACCTTTTTTTCCCGTAATTAAATATATTTATCAAGACAATCAAGGAGCAGCAAAAGCCAGAAATCATGGCTGTGAAATAGCGCAAGGAGAATTTTTAGCTTTTTTAGATGGAGATGACTTTTTCTTACCTCAAAAATTAGCCGAACAGGTTGCTGCTTTTGATGCTGATCCTAGTATTGATTTTATCCAAAGTGGGTGGTGTATTGTTAATCAAAAAGGAATTGTAATGAGTGTCATTAAGCCTTGGGAAAACGCACCGGAATTGAATTTAGAAACGTGGGTTTTACATAAATGTGTACGTCCGAGTGCCATGATTTTGCGCCGAGAATGGTGGGAAAAAGTGGGAGGATTTGATCATCTTTATCCCCCTACTGAAGACTTAGATTTTGTCTTACGTTTATCCTTAATGGGATGTAAAACTATTTGGTTAAAAGAAATTCATGCTTGTTACCGTCAACATGACAATAACTTAATGTCGGGAGGATTAAAAGTTATCAAAAATACGGGAATTATTATGGATAATTTCTTTAACCATCCCGATCTTCCCGATAAAATTCGTCAGTTACGTCGAAAGGAAAGTTATGATCGCTGGGTGTGGTTAGCTTGGCGAATGTATCGAGACCATTATCCTCAATTAATGATATATTGTTTAGAGAAATCCCTAGAATATAGTTTTTTCCCTCTGACAGAAACTATTTCACAATGGCTTGATGCCTTTCAAAATATAGCATCAGACTATGGGGAAAAAATAGATACTTATGATTTAATTCAATCTCAGGAATGGCAATCTATTATCCATAAAATCATGAACCCAAAACTTACCCCCCAACCTAAACCAACCTTAACTCCTCCCTTGAATAAACCCCATATTCTGTTAATCAATACTGACGACCCAGGTATTGGGGGGTTAGCACAATATGATCATTTAATTCTTTGTGAATTAGCAAAATTAGGCTATCGAGTAACGGCCGTTAGACCCAAACACGATAACCCCTTAGTTGAGGAGGAAAAAGAGTTAGGAATTCAGCAATATTGGTTAGACTATAGCACTAGCCAAGATTTACCTAGAATTCTCAGAAATACCCAAGATGCGGAAGCTCTTTATGATGAAATTAAACCCGATTTTATTATTTTTAGTGATGGTTGGCCTTACTCCCATTTTGCCGCTAAACAAGTAGCAATTCAGCGCCATATTCCCTATATGATTGCCTTGGGATTAGCCATGCCCGAACATATTAATTTTACCATGGGAGATGGTATTCCCTACGCCAAAGGGGTATTATATCAATATGGATTAGCCCGGACTTTCAATACCGCAGCTTACGAACATCTCCAGATTTTACAAGACCAATTTGGCTTACCCAAAGATAAAGGAAATGTAGTCTATTATGGACGATCAGAAAAATATTTTTCTTCGCCTAATTTAGCCACTCGTCAACGGTTACGGCAAGAAATAGGGATTCCTGAAGATGGGATTATGTGCTTAACTACTGCCAGGTTAGCCCCCATTAAAGGACATCGGTTTCAGTTAGAAGCGATCGCTCAATTAAAACACACTTCTATCTGGGAAAAATTATACTTTGTTTGGGCGGGAACAGGAGAGGGAAGTGATCATGATTTAGAATCCGAATTAAAACAAAAAGTGCAGGAATTAGGAGTTAGCGATCGCGTCATATTCTTAGGACAACGGTGGGATATTCCTGACTGGTTAGATGCCTGTGATATCTTTATTTTAACCTCCCTAGCAGAAGCCGCTCCCTCCTTTGCAATTATGGAAGCCATGGCAAAAGGATTACCCATTATTGCCTCGGCTGCGGGGGGCATTCCCGAAGGTTTAGGAGATACGGGAAAACTCTTAACTGATCCTAATATTGATCCCGAAAAAACGGTTACTGATCTCGTTGAAACTTTACAAGAATTAGCGATTAATCCTCCGTTACTCTCTAAAATGGGTGTAGCATCTAAACAACGAGCAGAAGAACTATTTAAAGAAGACCGGATGTTAAAACAAACCCTAGAAATTATAGAAATTGCTTTAACTTCCCCCGAAGAAAATAGCTTGAGTCATTTACCTTTAACTAAAACTGAAGTAAAATATCTCAATCATCGTCTCAAATACTCATCACTCCTTTGGAATGCTTGGTATCATTATACCCAAGGAAATCCCTCTCAAATGGTTACCTTTCTCGAACAATCCTTAAAATACTCCCCCTTTGAATTTGTCACTGAAGCCGTGTTAGAATGGGTAAATGATTTTGTGCGCTTATCCAATTACAGAAACTATCCTTTGGATGCTTCCACCTTAAGTCAATCCCCTGAATGGAAATATGCAATGGAACGAATTTTAGGGATTGTTAGTCGTTAATTTTATTGTTAAAAATTGAAATTGGGATTGTCAATTAAAGATGAAAACCGCATTAATTTCCGGCATATCAGGACAGGATGGAGCTTATTTAGCTGACCTATTGTTAAAACAAGGTTATTCCGTTTATGGCACATCACGGGACGCTCAAATGTCTTCTTTTAGCAATTTATCTCGTCTAGGAATTCGAGATAAAATTAAATTAGAATCCATGATTTTGACGGACTTTAGAAGTGTATTGCAAACTCTAACTAAAATTCAACCCGATGAAGTCTATAATTTAGCAGGTCAAAGTTCAGTAGGATTATCCTTTGAACAGCCAGTAGAAACCTTAGAAAGTATGGCAATTGGTACATTAAATTTATTAGAAGCGATTCGATTTACAGGAGCAAAAATTAAACTTTATAATGCTAGTTCCAGTGAATGTTTTGGCGATACTAAAGGACTGCCTGCCGATGAAAATACTCCATTTCGCCCCCGTAGTCCCTACGCTGTGGCTAAAGCAACGGCTTTTTGGGAAGTAGCTAACTATCGAGAAGCATACGGTTTATTTGCCTGTTCTGGGATTCTATTTAACCATGAATCTCCCCTGCGTCCTGAACGATTTGTTACCCAAAAAATTGTTAAAGCAGCCATTGATATTGCAGCCGGAAAACAAGATAAACTCTATTTAGGGGATATTTCAATTCAACGAGATTGGGGTTGGGCACTGGAGTATGTAGAAGCCATGTATTTAATGTTGCAGCAGCAAGAACCCGATGATTATGTAATTGCCACAGGGGAAACCTACGCCTTAGAATCGTTTATAGAAATAGCTTTTTCTTGTGTGGGATTAGATTGGAAAACCTGTGTTAAATCTGACAGTAATTTATTAAGACCTACGGATATTGCTGTAGGTCGAGGAAATCCCAGTAAAGCGGAAGAAAAGTTGGGATGGAAAGCTCAATATAAAATGCCAGATGTTGTTAGAATGATGATTGAAGCAAGACACTCGTAGTAAGCCCTTCAGGGCTTCAATAAGCTTTTGCTGCATACAATCTAGCGAGCGAGGAAGCTCGGACTACAAGAATTTAACGATTTCTGAATAGCTATTTTAGATGCGCGCGCAGCTTATTAAGCCAAAACAATTACATTCAGGAGATTAAAATATCGTAATCAAGTTGAGTTTCCAACTAAGGAATGAAAAACCAATAAGGTGACTAATTGAGCAATAGTTTACAGTAGATCAAGGTTTCCAGGTTGTAATTGTGCAAGTTATTTATTTTTCATTCCTAAGGGATAAAAACAGTAATTATTTTGGATTGAGCTTTCATTATTGATTGGAATGCTGTATAATCAAAAGGCCATTTAATGGGATGGGATATGCGATTTTACGGAATCGGAGTCTTGTTGAGATGGCAGAATTCATGGTTAAATCAGGAATTGATTCTTATTCTTAATATATTTTATGACAGTTTCGTATTTTCATCTAGCTAATCAATTTGTCCAAGAAGGAAATTTAGGAGAGGCGATCGCAATTTATCGTAAAGCAATTGAAGATCACCCCAATGTTCATCTGTACCAACACAATCTGGGTAAACTTTTAGTACAAACTGGAGCCTCGGAAGAAGCGATAGTTAATTACGATCAATCCTGTAAAATGAATCCTAAATCAGCTTGGTATCATTATGATTACGGAATAGCTTTAGTTGAAGTTAAACAATATGCAAAATCAATTTTGGTTTTACAGGAAGCGATCGCGCTCGAGCCTAATATACCTGAGTTTTATAAAAGTTTAGGTGAGGCATTTTGGCAAGCAGGTCAAACGAATGAGGCTATCGACTATTTAAAAAAAGCTATTGATCAAGGGTTCTCAAATTCATCTCAGTTATATCAACAAATTGGCAATATTTTATTAGAACAGGGACAAGTTGAGGAAGGATTTTATTATTGGCGTAAGGCATTAGAGCTAAATTCTAATTCCTCGGAAATTTATGTTCAGTTTGGGGAATTACTACAGACTAGGAATGAAATTGCAGAAGCAATTGATGTTTATCACAAAGCTATTAAGTTGAATCCTTATGCCTACTGGTCGCAGTATAAGTTAGGGACGGCTTTAGCTGCTTGTGGTCAATTGCAAGAGGCGGTTATAGCTTATCAAAAAGCAATAGAATTAGAATCTGGATCGGCGATTGTTCATCATTATTTAGGGCATACCTTATCGTTATTACAGAGATGGGAAGAAGCGATCATTTGTTATCAGAAAGCTGCGGAACTTGCTCCCAACTCAGCCGTGGTTTACCAACATTGGGGAGATGCGTTAATGAGTTTGGGAAGATGGAATGAAGCAGTAGGAATATACCGGAAATCGGTTGAATTAGAACCTCATTCTTTAGAAGTCCAGGATCATTTAGGGTTTGTTTTAGCTCAACTAGGACAATCGGAAGAAGCGATCGCAGCTTATGTTAAAGCCTTAGCCATTGATCCCAATTCCGAGGTTGTCAATTTTCATTTGCTGGAAGTTTTGCAGAGTTCTAACTTATCCGTTTCATCTAATAAAAATTTACCGGAAATAGAACAGTGTTATCGTCGGATTATTGCTTGTAATCCCAATCATTTAGAAGTTTATCGAAAACTACTAGAACTTCAACCGAATGATCTTGATGTTTACTTGCAATATGGGCAAGCCTTGATTAATCAACATCAATGGCAAGATGCAATCTCAACTTATCAAATCGTAATTCAACGTCAACCGAGTGCACAAGCTTACCAAGGTTTGGGAGATGCGTGGCAAGGTAAAGCAATATTTGATCAAGCTATTCAAGCCTATCAAAAAGCTCTGGAGTTTAACTCAGAATGTTCCCTAATTTACAATAATTTAGGTGATGCTTTGGCAAAATTTGGCCAGATAAAAGAAGCGAGTGTTTGCTATCGTCGCGCCTTGGAGTTAGCAGCCAAACAGCACACTCTCGTTGTCTAGTTTTGCAATAGATATTCTGGGCTAAACAGCAGTCGGCTTAAGCTGTTAGGCATCTGAATAGGGTATGGGATTGTCAATGTGGCAACCTTTTTGTTGTACCATTGGTTAACAGATTTTAACCGTCTGCCATCAATAATAAAACTTGTTCCGAATTGCAGTCTATCTTGGCGAAAGTTCTCTAACAATCTTGACTATTTCCTTATAAATAACCGACCAATCACAATCATAATCACTGCTGGAATTATCCTGTTGTTTGCTAATAATATAATCCCTAGGTATCCATCGGGCGGGTATTAAGTTTTCACGAACTGATGGTTTTGTGCATTCTATAGCCCATACTTGATCATAAAAGAAAGTGTTTCCATGTAAAACACCGGGTTTATTGCCAATCCATTGTACAGTTGTCAGCCCAGATCCACAAGGTGCCAAGTATAGATCTATGGAATTAAGAAAAATTACTTTTTCATACATTAATTTGCCGATTGTATAATATGTCATAATATTGGGCTGAGTCTGTGCGATAATTTTTTCCATAACCGCTTTTTCCTGTGCAATCATAGACTCAGATAAAGCATCTTCGACTTCTCGACGCCCCCAACCATCAAAAACTACTCCCAAATTGGGAAACTCCGCCGCTAATTTTTTGATAAGATTAGCATTTCCCTCCACCTGAGATACCCAAGTTCTACTACTTCTAATTTGGATACATAAAAGAGGGAAATGTTTTTTAGCCCTTTCCACTTCTGCTAAAAAATCTGGATTTTCAGAACACTTTTTCAGGGAATATTGAATAACACGATCAGCTAACTCTTGGCGAAGAAATAAGTCATTTACCTGAACAGCAAAATAGTTATTATCTAAAATCGTTTGAAACACCTCGTCAGTATTAGCTAATTTAGTGATTTTATCACTAGGTATTTCAGGAAAAACACCCTCGACATTAAAGAAATCTTTAGGGCCAACTAAAAATTTTTGTATTTTCTCTAAAATATCGTTGGATTGAAGATAAAGAATACCTGATAATTCATTCCAGTAGTAGTGACCAAAATTCTTATTAAATCCTATATCACATACAAGTTTTTTAGGAAGTTGGTTTTCTATATAAAATTTTACTTTTTCATAACTGCTGACTAGAGAAAATTTTAACCCATTGATAAATTTATCAATTTCATTAGATACTAACCAGTTAGGCGAAAATTTTATAATTATTTCTTTTTCTGGGAAATAAATACAGATTTTGCCACGACAAGTATTTCCAATTACTAGGTAAAATATTTCCTTTCCTATAAAGCGGTAAACGTGCATTAATAGCCAATTTTCATAATTAACATAAAATGATTGATTAGACTTGACAGTTTTACCACTAAAAGGGCATACTGAGTAAATACAACCTGTTTCTACCATGGCTTTACAACAAGCATTGTTTTTATAAATTGACCATAATTCAGAGACCGTTTCAATATATTTTCTCGAAAGTTTTACTTTGGGTGTAGGATTAAAACTATTAATATAAATTTCTTCTAAGTTAAGATCGTCTTTTTTTATTAGTTGTAAATTAGCTAATGATATGCCATACTCATTGAGCAAATTTTGATGGGATTCCGTTAAATTATTTATATCAATAATTGTATAGTTGCTGTTTTTCTCAAAATAGGCTTCAGCTTCAGCTTTTGTAGGAATTGACTCAGAGATATCATCAATTTTTCCTAATTGATTTAAGTTTTTCCACAAAATTTCATAAATTGATACTGTGCCAGGGAATTTCTCTCGATCGCGCTTATTATTAAGTTCCTGGTTATAACTAAATTGCGGGGCTTTCTGGAAAAGCGCGATCGCGTCATCCATTAAATCCTTTTCTGCCAAATACCGACTAAAATCATAATAAACCATCGCCTGATCAGGCTCGCGTTGCAACACAGAATCAAAACAAGCAATAACTCGATCAAGTCCCCCTTGCTTAACTAAAACTACACCCCAATTAGGATTTAACTCAATGGCTCGATAATAGGCTAAATTTGCCCTATCAATATTGCCCAATTGGGTGTAGGATTGGGCCATACCATAGTAACTAGAGCCATTCGGACTAATGCCTATAGCTTTTTGGAAAGACGCGATCGCCTCCTCAAAGCGCCCTAATTTGGCCAAAGTTTCCCCTAAACTATGGTGATACAAATGAAACTTAGGGTTTTGTTCTATTGCCTGATAGTAATAAGCCAGAGCTTCAGAGAATTGGCCTTTTTGTTTGAGTTCGTTAGCCGTTTGAAAATAGCTAGTAGTCATGGTTTTTGGTTATTAGCCACTGGCGAAATGGTCTTAATTTATCAGGAATTCATCAGATTTAGTGTCGATTGCTCTAATTGTGATTGGGCTTGTTTCAGTTTTAAGCGCGATCGATCCAATTCTAACTGCATTTCTTCTGCTGTTTGTTTCCAACTATTCAACTGAGATTTTACCCACTCCTTTTCCGATTGAGTCGCCTCTAATTTAGCTTGTACCTCCTGAGTTGTGCGTTGCCAAGTTTCCACTTGCACTGATAACCCAGACTTTTCTGCTTGAGTTTGCTGTAATTGTGACTCTTTTTGTACTACTTGAGATTGTAGATTCTGTACTTGCTGGGCTAACTCTTTTGCTTCTGCGATAAAAGCCTCTTTTTGCGCCTCTAAAATAGTGGGGTTAGCCTCTGCATACGGTTGATATCTGTTAAAAATAATCTCCCTCGTGCGAGTAAAATCTGCTCGGTTATGGCTACTGGTGTTAGTGCCATCATTTCTTTGGGTAAATTCGCAGGTAGTTTCTTTGATATGGGCGATGTCAAATTTGCGAGATAGCCGAATTATCAAATCCCAATCTTCATGGGTTGATAGGGTTTCATCAAATAAACCCACTTCATCTAAGCAGGATTTTTCGTGCATTAGACATAAGTTAGGAGTGCAGTTGCTCACTAAGATTTTGTCCTTGTCAAAGTCTAGGGAGTAGGGCACGCTACGGTTAATTGTCACATATTCACCATTTTGTTTTTCCTGTTGCGCCATGACAGCATCGGTGTAGGCGATTTTATATTCGCTATTTTCTAGGAATTTTACTAGGGTTTCGATGTGGTTGGGGTAGTAGTTATCATCGTCATCTAAGTAGGCGATGTATTTACCACGGGCGGCGCGGATGCCAGTGTTACGGGCGGCGGAGCGATCGAGAGCGCGATCGTGTTTTTTATAGACAATATTACCCTTAGTATTGAGACGCGATATGACTGATTGTACATCAACACCACCATCATTAACTACGATGATTTCTAATTCCGTGAATGTTTGATTAAGAACACTTTGGATAGCTTGGGCAAGCATTTCGGGGCGGTCTTTTGTGGGTATGATGACGCTAACAAGCGGGCGACCTCTGTTAACAGTTGATTGCCCTATTTTGCGATAGGGTAGTGCGTTTAGTTCTGATGGAGAAATAGGCACAGGGATGGAAGTTTTTGGGATGACACCCCGTTGGGTAATACCATATTCTTCTAGTATCTTTTGTGTTTCCTGTTGTCCGACACTTGAAGAATGTTCTAATCCTTGTGGATTTTCGTAGTACAATCCCAGGGTTTCTGGAATGCGAGCCAATTTTTCTGTTTTGCCAATTCTTAGCCAAAATTCGTAGTCACCAGCCGATGTAAATTCTGGTTGGAAGTAACCATATTTTTCATGCAGAGATTTTCTCCACATTGGTTGAGAGCCGATAATACAGCGATTCTCTAATTCGCTGTAGTTAAATGATGGCCAATTCCACTGCCGATCCGCCTTAGTTTTTTCCCAAGTATCATTAACAGTATTCGTGATTAATTGATCTGGATATACTAGACTAACTTCTGGTTGAGTATCTAGGTAATTTGCCATGATTTCTAAAGCATCAGGGCGCAGGCGATCGTCCGTATTAGCATTCGTGATGTAATCTCCTCTGGCAATCTTAATAGCTCGGTTCCAACTAGCATAAAGCGTCTCCCGCTCCAGTGTGCGTTCGTAAATAATATTTGGATATTTGGATTGAAAGTCTCCGATAATTAATTGTTCATTTTGTTCAGAAGCACTGTCAATAACGATAATTTCAAGCTCACCTTTTTTGTACAATTCTTGCCCAACTAAATCCTGTAAACAACCACGAATAAATTCTTCAGAGTTGTATGTAGAAACAATAGCTGAAACTTTGAAGTTAGTTTTAGTTTTAGCCAGTGATGTCTGAGATGAACTGTTGAAGACTCTTTTAGGAGCAGGTAGTTGAGCAGTAGCCCACAGCCATGAATCTGATGAATTAAGAGAAACAACATTAAAACTATGTAGTGATCGCATTCTCACCGGATAAAACTTAGCGGGTTCAATAAATTCACTTTCATATATCCGCTCAATCGTATAACTCAATTTAGGAGTATCTGGAGGAATCCCATCTTTCATTTTTCGATAATCGCGATCGTGACTAATTACCCCTTTATTAGTATAAGCGATCCATTGGCCCCGATATATTTTTAATTGGGGACGATTGGCTTGGTACCAATCATTAGTTGTGGCATATTCTGGTTCCATTATTAATTCTCTCCTTTTGAGAAATATCCACCAAGACTACTTTGAGATTCTAAGGTAAGATTAGCACATCATCAGGTTGAGTTTCCAACTAAGGGATAAAAACGGTAATTCTTTTTGATTAGGCTTTGATTATTAACTGTAATGCTGTAGAATCAAAAGACAAGTTTTGACAGACAACTCAGGATTTAGCTGCCAGAAATGAAAAAAGTGATTGACATTCAAGAAGTAATTAATGTTCCTGTTATGGAATCTCAAGGGTTACTGGCGTTTAATCTGGATGCACCGGAAACCGGAACCCAAATTATTGATCAGCAAGAGCAGTTAACAATATATGGGATTTTACGGGATCAGAGTCTGGTTAAGATGGCAGAAGTTATGGTTAAATTGGGATCGGACACCTCTATGGCGGAGGTTCCCTTGCCTCAACAGGATGCTGAATCAGGGGTAGAGGGCATAAAGTTGAAGTTACATACAACGGATTCAAGCGGATTTGGAGCGTTCTAAGGTGTTTGTGCAGGCTGTAAAAACAGATTTGCAGAACCGTGAACAACGGAAATCTTAGAACCAGGGAACTCTTGCACAGGTTAATCGTCCTTCTGCCAATCGTACCTATCGATTTCTAGGTTGAAACTGTGATAGGATTCCTTTTGTTGAGACAAATCCCAGAGCAGCAACCCCTATTTTTTGAGAGTGTGGAATTTATGACCGTGACAGCCTTTCAACAAGCGAATCAACTGTTAAGAGAAGGAAAGTTAGAGGCGGCAGTGGTCGTTTATCGGCAGGCGATTGATCAGAATCCACAGTTTTATGGGGCTTATCAGAATTTAGGAGAAACCTTGGGGAAGTTGGGGCGGTTAGATCAGGCGGTTGAGATGTATCAAAAAGCAATTGAGTTGAAACCGTCGGCGGGTTGGTTGCAGAAGGAATTGGGGTTGTTGTTGGAGAGCTTGAAGCAAAATCATATAAATGATATAGATGATTTTTTCAATCTTGTGAATGTCTCCCTCCCTACTGATCCAGATTGGTTGGTTAACTTGCTTAGTTATTACGAAAAGTTTTATCGAAACTACGCTATAAGCAATCAAGTAGAACATCAAGATCAGTTATCAAGTTTTAATCTAACTAAATTTCTTGAAGCCGAGTTTAAAAAAGATCCATCCCGCTTTGATATAACTTTAGCATTAGCATTAAATAATCTAAATCGAGGCAACCGAAACCGGGGGATACAACTCTTAAAGAGAGTGGCGGCTTCTGGATATCGGGAGCGCTTGCCGGCTAAAAAGTGTCTTGATTTAATTATCCAATAGAGCAAATATTATGAAAACATCTTTGATTGTAATTACTACCCTTGGCGCAAAAACTGCATCCATACCTCAGCCGATTCTTTCAGCGTTTAAAAAGCATGCTCAAAATTCACATATAGCAGAAGTTCACGTTATCTCAGAAGATAACTTAACCGTGCTAGAAAATTTGTGCAAAGATATCAGTTATGAATTTAAAAAATTTAAGTACATTAATGTAGAACATCGCCCAACATTCTCAATGCTCATTAGTTACGCAAATCAGCTAATTGTTAGTGAGAACTGTATATGCGCTCTTATGAATGCAGATATAAGTTTTGGTGGTGATGATGATGTTGCACTATGTATATCGAGTCTTAATAGTATTAGCCAGGAAGATGGTAAGGTAGTTTATGCCTTGACTCGTCGAGATTATATAAAATCTGCTTGGCAACTCACTTATGAACCTACAGGATTACCTAATAATATTTCTGCAGATTGTTGGATATTTTCAGATCTAATTAATTTACCTCAAGCTAATTTCTATTCAATGGGAGAAGTGCATTGTGATTTGATGCTGGCTTACGATTTGGTGACATCAGGTTTTCAGGTATATAATCCATGTCTTGATATAAAAATACATCACAACGAATCAGATGTGAAAACACATGAGTTTTACAAAGAGCAAAATCAAAAGGTATCAAATCAAGATCGGTTAGGTCTACATTGCGTACGGCATAGAAATCAGCCCTTTCAATGTTTTGGAATACCCTGGGTTTCTTCTCAATGGCTAAAAACAGGGTATCATCCTCCTGCCTACGAAATGTATTCTAGGAGACGAAAAAAACTTTATATAACCCTCTTAGAGCCATTGAATGAACTATTGATTTACTCGTTGTTTTCTATAGAATTGTTTGCCAAAGAACATGATTTTGACTTGTTTTTTGTCACAGATTTCGACCTTGAAAATTTATTTTCAAAGTTGAGACCTATAATATTAGTTAACCGAAATGTTTATTTCGCAAAACTCAATAACACAGTAGATGAATTCATTTTCCAACTGGTTAAAGGAAATCAGTGGAGTTTTAATAGATTAGCTATTGTTTCCGACCCATCGCGACTTACCAGTTCAATAGCAGATTACACGGAATTCATACTCTTGGATGTGCGTAGCTATGTAATACAGAATCCAAGTGACAGTGAAATTCTTTGCCCTGAAATTACTGGAGATTACAAGTCGTTACTGGTTCAAAGATATGAAAATTTTGTAGATCAATCATTTGTTAATCGAAGTAAAAATCGAGAAAACAAATGCTTGTGTACATTAATTACCTCCGTTTATCAATCAGACAATTTTATAAAAAGTTTTTTTGCTAATTGTGAACAACTAATCGGCTACTCAGACACAATTGATCATTTCGCATTTATTTCTACCCTTTCAGATTATGAAGCTGATTGTATTAACGATTGGCTTTACAGAAATAGAAATGCAATCCTGTTCTGGAACAAGGAAGATCCTGGTCTTTACGAGTGTTGGAATATTGGCGTTCGTTTGGCACAAACTGAATTTGTATCAAATGCTAACGTAGATGATCTTAGGCATCAAAAGCACGTCGTGGAGCTTGTCGCAGATTTACGCAATAATCCTCATCTATGCGTGGCATCATCGGCACTTGTTCCCTTTGAAACCTATGTAACTAATATCGAAAAAATCGATTCTTCTCAACCATGGTACGCAGACGAATCTGGTGAATTTGGTTTCACCAGTTTGGCTCACCTAGAAATAATGGAAAACGGGATATATAAACTTAAACCCCATAACCTACCTCATTGTATGCCGATCTGGAGGAGACAACTCCATGACATTTATGGATTTTTTGATGAGAAACGTTACGGAACCTATGCTGACTGGGCTTTTTGGCTTAAGGTCACTAAAGCTGGAGAGCGTGGATATTTAAACGCTGCACCCTTGTCTTATTATCACATCAATTTGACTTCCCATAATAGACGAGCTAATAATTTAGAGCAACTCCATCGTGAAATAGAAATTGAGTATGTCGAAAGTTTTTATTTTAGGTTAAAGATAAATAACATTGAGGAGTCAAGCTATTCAATTTTTAGAGTTAATCATGGGAACCAAACGCCATTCAAACCAAAACTGAATTTATGGGGCTTGACGCACAATTTTGGGAAGCATCGTCACTCATTCAATAAATTAATTGATTCGTTACTCCCCCTTGATGTTAGGGAAGATGGAATCAAATTTATTCCATTTATCGAGCGGTATTTTGTATGGGGAGATCACGAAGGAGAAGCGGCATCAACTAATCCCCAACCGTTAGACAAAGAATGGATAGGGGTAATCCACGTTCCCTTTGATTCGCCCGTCTGGTTCGAGCCATATAATTCTCCAGAGTATATATTTCAAACTCAACTATGGATTGACTCTTTACCATTTTGTAAAGGACTTATTTGTCTTACTCAAGACTTGCAAAAAGACCTGCAAGAATGGTATCCTGACCTACCCACTTTGGCAGTAAATTTTCCGACTGAACTAAATCATGTAAAGTTTTTTGATTTCACGGCATATCAGAAATACCCGCGTGTTGTTCAAGTAGGAGACTGGTTACGAAAACTTCAGTCTATTTACCAGTTACATACTGAAAGCCATCAGAAGTTAATTTTAATTAAGCCTTGTACTAGAGAATATATGAGAAGAGAAATTGAAGTTTTCGGTGACTATCGAAATGATAGTGTAACTGAGCTTGAATTTGTGAGTAATCAGGAGTATGATTCGCTACTATCAAGCTCAGTAGTACTTTGTTTGTTGTATGCAACAGCAGCTAACAACGTAGTGATTGAATGTATTGCACGGGGTACACCAATTTTAATTAATCCTTTACCAAGTGTTGTCGAATATCTAGGTGAAAACTATCCTTTATATGTTAAAGATGTTCACGAGGCAGAAATAGTCTTGAACAAAGAAAACCAAATCAAAGCAGCTTCGGATTATCTTTTAAAACGTCGAAATGATATTGATTTGTCTTTTGAAGGTTGGCTTAAAAAAATAGCAGAATCTAATTTTTATAAGGGTTTATAGATACATCTGAAAGATTAATAATTGGTTTAAGAAAGCGAGATGCTGTAAGATAACTTCATATTTTAGCAGAGAAAACCAAGTAAAAAAAAGGTGAAGTTAGAGTAGACGATCATAGCTTATTAACGGGCTATTGAGTCAAATCCTCTAACTTTGAAGAAATGTAACCCACTCGGTAGCTTGAAAGTTGCCATCTGACCAGGGAGAAAAATCTAATTTTCTTTTGAAAGATTGGCTTAAGAAAACCAAATCTACTTGAGTTAGGTTGTCTTTGTAATAACAAAAGTCAACTATATCCCAGAGAACAAATCCATTATTATGTAAGAAAAAAAACCTTTCTGAAAATATGTTTAAATGAGAAACTTCTACATTTAAAGGAGTTTCTACTATTACACAGAATGTTTTCGCTAGAGTCTCAGTAGAACCTTCTAAAATTTGTAGTTCAACTCCATCAACATCTATTTTAAGAATAAAAGGTTCAATAAGGGTAGTTTCTCTTTGTATTTCAGGAATAATACTATCTAGCTTTCTAACTGTAATTGGTCGGGTATTTAATGATTCTTCATCGGAAATATTACTGTGTGATACTTGGCCACTTCCAAATAATGAGCGGGTTGACAAAAAGGAATCTTGATTGCAATTTGAAAGTGCAATTTCAAAAATTTGATGATCAATATTTACATAGTTAGACCTTATAGATGGGTAGTATTCAGAAACAGGTTCAAACAATAGGTGCTTGGATTCACAGAACACTGTTTTTAGTTCTTTTGTTTCATACTGAACACCAATATCAATTATTGTTGGATTAAAGTCAATATGATCTTTGATATATTGCAAGGTTGACAATTTGGTTGGCAGTCTAGTCATAATGGCAGTCTCCTATTAGGATTCGATCAGGATTATAACATGATTTGTGCAAAATAGCGAGGAAACCAGGTTTCAATCACCTAGTATGCTAAAAATATAGTTAAAGACTCAATTAAGTAGGTGGGCGAGAATATCCCACCATCCCAGTATGGATGAAAGCTATTTACAGCAAGGGTTTGCCCTATCTACATAGTTAGGTTTAACCCTCTTCTGTCAGTCTCCGAAACCAACAAGTAATAAAAAGTAGAGTTATCCATTGGGAAAATAAGATTGAAATTGATTAATATTCTGAATTAATTTATGAAACCCAAGCAATAAATAACGATCAGGAAAAACATCTAACCACGGGGCAATCAACCACAATATAATAGTAGGCTGAATTATTAAACGCAAATTATTTAAAACATTTTTCCATCCCTCTTTATGATTCCATTGTTGGTGATTCGAGCAATCTGTGGTGTTTTTTTTGCTCTCCGATTCTCTGGGACTTCCTTGACTTAAAGACCGGAAAACTTCGGAGTTGAAACTAATCATTAAATACACACAGAAAATGATTTCCCACCATTTTTCTATATCTTGAAAATCCGTCAACCGATAGTCAGTCCAACCCAGTTCTTGTTTACATTGTCGAAATCCATATTCCACCCATGTTCTTAACCCGTATAAATTACCTAATGTCTTTTTTATCTGGTTCCTATTTTCTGTTAAATTTGTCATGACAAATGAAGTTGAGGCTTCTGGCATTGTTTCTGGATCTGTGGTGATTTCCCAATAGGTTCTCGGACTTCTTTTTCCAAATATAATTTCTCTAATATATCGGGTTTCTGATTCTCCATTGCTAAAAACTCTCTCAAATTTACACCATTTGTTTGCTCTAACTTTCTCCTCGCTTGACATCCAGACTCCATGATTACTTCTTATTGCCAGCACCCAAGGTAATCCAAATTTATCTAATGTACTGATAAACGAACTACTTTCACCATAAAGGCTATCTGCTAATACCAATTCAATTTGAAATCCCAGTTCAACCAACTCTGTTAGGATTTCTGATGCGATTTCAATCTTAGTTTTGTAGACATCTCCTTCTTTTAATGTTCCTTTGGGTTTAAATACTCTAAACACTAAAGGAAAAGTTATATTTTTATAAACACCGTAAGCATTAACTGATACTATTCCCCGATCTATTTTGCCCACACTTCCCAAGTATTGTCGGGCTACATAGTCGGTTTTTTTACCCTTTCTCCTATCTCCTGTTTCATCAATTATTACTATAATCTTCTCTTCTTTCAATGCTTTTAGAGTTCGAGCTAATCTTCTTTCCTTTAATTCCCTTGCTGACCAAGGCGAATTGGCTAAAAAATGATGGAGTGATTGCGGCGACCTAATTCCTACTATTTTAGCAATTTCCGGTAAAGATTTTCTCGGAATTGGTGAGATGATTCCTAGATGTAAGTATTTAAAACATTCGTAACTTCTAACTTCAGGGAATAGGTCTTTATAACCTTGACAATATTCATCAATCACTGAAACTGTTGGTTGTGCATCTCTGGCTAAATGTTTGATAATCTGTAATTCTACATCCATTACCCTATCCCCCTTCTAGCTACCCATGTGGTTTATTTTCTAATTTTACTTCTAGGAGACTGACAGAAGAGGGTTAATTACGCCTACCTACTTAAACTAACTGAATAATCTATTTTTATCTTTAGCATCAGCTAACGATTGCACAAGTTTCAGGGCTATATCATAAATCACGCGCCAATCATAATCAAAATCGCTATCCCAACTTCCAGGACTCGTTTCATTAAAAATATTTTCAATTGGAACCAGAGTAGGCATGATAAAATTCTCTCTGTCTTCGAACTGCTTGATTACACCTGTTTCATGAAAAGCTGTATTCATAAACTGCACTCCTGGCTTATTGGCAATCAGTGGAAAAAGTATCCCTGAAGCAGTCGGAGCGATATAAAAATCTATAGCAGTAGCAAAAAGAATAGTTTCATACACTGAACTACCAACAGTGCTGTATATCGGAATTTCTGATGGGAGTAGAGAACAAATATTCTTGACAACTTCTTGATCTTTCTCAATTTGCCTTTGTTCATTGGGATCTTCTACGCCTTCCACAGTAGACCATCCATCAAACAAAACTGCTAAATCAGGATAATCCAAATAAAATTGTTTAATTAAATTTGCTGTTCCCTGGATTTGAGATAACCATGATCTTTGATTAGTGCGAACTTGGAACAAGATAAGCGGAAAATGACTTTTAGCTTTTTCTAACTGTTGCAAAAAATCTTGAGAGCATTTTTTCCGACCCGCTGGATAAATTCTGTTTTGCACAAAATCTTCAGTCAGTATGAAATCAGAGGGAGTGAAGCAAAAATAATTACCTTTTAAAAGAAATTTAAAAAGATCATAATTATCAGAATCTTTTGCTGAAGAAAAATTCACTATTTTATCTGAAGAAATTTCTGGAAAAAGTAATTCTATCTTAAAATAATCCCAAGTTCCCGCCAAAAAAGTATCTATTTTATGTAGTCTTTTTGTTTGTTGTATGTAGTTTAATCCACCGAAATCAATCCACAAATTATGAGATATATTACTAAAAACACCCAAGATAACTGCTGTTTTTCTCGCCGATTCGGATAAAAGGTAAGATTCAAAATCTTTCCAAAAACTGACTGCGTATGCTTTAAATGTATTAAAGATCAGGTAATCAAAAGTATTCATAATTGCAGAATGCCTCAGAATAATTATAGCTTCTAATTTGGGAAAGTAAAGGAAATTTTTTTGCCAGAAGAAAGGAGAACACATAATATAAAATACCTGTTCTCCAACAAAGCGATATATATTTCTTTGCTCACGCCTATTTTGCGGGCAAGAACCAGAACGTCGGCATTGTAAAGAAAAAGATTGATTTGAACGAAGAACTCTACCACTAGTAGGACAAATTACATAAAGATAACCAGTTTCTGCTATAGTTTGCTGAAAATATCGATCAATATGTTCACGATTAGTAGCGATAGATGGTTCTTCTTCGGAAAAGTTGATGGGTTGTTCACAATTAAAACTATTAATATAAATTTGCTCTAAAGCTGCACTACTTTGTCCCATTAACTGTAAATATTCTATTGATAATCCTGAAGATAACAAAAAGTTGTTATCTTCTTGAGTTAACTCCCATATCTTGATCACTCTATATTGGCTAGTTTGACTAAAGTAAGCTTCTGCTACTTCTGGCTGAATTTCAATTTGATAGAGTGGATCATTTTCATCAAAGGAACTTAAGGCATTTAAAGATTTCCAGATAGTCTCATAAATTTCTGGTTCTGTTTTTTGTTTCCCAGCAGCAGAGAAGCAAGCAACAGCTTGATCTATCAAGCCTTGTTGAGATATAGCTATTGCTAAATCATGATATAGTTGATTTCGGTAAGATTCAGTTTCAATCACTTCTTGATAAGATGAAATAAGCTTATTTATCATTCCATTGCGAGCTAAAGCAATCCCTAAAGTCAAATAAGTATTAGTTAAAATATCCGGCTCTTTTAAGAGTTTTTCATAAAAATTAATTGCGATTTCATTAGATATCAAGTTATTGGTATCTAATGCTTGACAATAAGTGGCAATAGCTTCTTGCAAATTTTCCGACTCAGCTAATGTTTCAGCACGTTCTAACAAAGCATCTAACTCAGTTCCGTGGACTTCCCGTAAGCTTCTGTATACTTGTAAACAATTGGGATTTACTTTCAATAGATGCTCATAGGTGGCGATCGCTTTTTGACTCCTAACTTGGCTTTTTAGCTGATTAATGAAATCGATAAATTCTGGTGATTCTTCAATTAATGAGGGGTCTAGACCAAAAGCTTTGTACCAAGCCTCAGCAGCTTTATCAAATCTATTTAACTTATACCACAGGTCTGCTAACTTTTTATAAGCAATGGCCAAGTTGGGATTGATTCTAAGAGCTAGTCGATAATGAGCAATTGCTGATGGCCACTGTTTTTTTTGTTCATATAATGAGCCTAAGTTGATATAAAAATCAATTAACTCAGCATTTGTGCTGATAGCGTTATCATTGGATTTCTCTAACTTCATCTTTGTCTGTTTTCCAGCTTTGAGGTTAGTTTACCATAATTTGGAGACACAGTGGAGCAGTTTTTGTTCCTTGGGGGATGGGTGGATGTTGAAAAGCTGATATACTACCAATAAGCACAACTCCAATAGGAATCATGATTTTTCACAGGGCGAGAAAGCTGCAACGAGAGGGGAAGTTAGAGGAGGCGATTTCAGCTTACCAAAGCGTAATTGCACATAACCCTGCTTTTTATCTAGCCTACCAAAATTTGGGAGAATCTCTTGAAGGGTTGGGGCGCTGGGAAGAGGCAATCATTCATTATCGTCAGGCAATAAAACTAAACTCCAATTCTGCTTTGTCTCACTATCAATTAGGAAGGGCATTAGTTAAAAGTGGCTGTTTAAACCAAGGCATAGAAGTATTGAATGCTGGTTTAAAATTAAAACCAGGTTATCATAAGTATTATGAACAGTTAAGAAATGCTTGGGTTCAGAAAGGAGAGTGGGAAAAAGCGATCGCAAATCATAAAAAAGCCATTGAAATCAACCATTCAGAATCCTTGCAAATTTTTGATTTCATTGATTACAAAAGTCAATTAAATCAAGATAAATGGGTTGTTATGATGACCCAAGGCAAACAACTAGGGGTTTTTCTGGAAATTGGTTCTACAGATGGAGTAGATCTAAATAATACTTTTTGCTTGGAAAAAGTCTTTTCTTGGTCTGGTATATGTGTAGAGCCTAATCCAGATTTTTTTAAAAAACTTTGTGCAAACCGCACAGCTACAACTTTTCCATATTGCTTTTATAAGGAATCAGGGCAAATAGTTGAATTCATACCTGATAGTGTTTATGGAACAATCTCCGAGTTCTCATCAACTGATTTTCACGCTTCAAGGAGAGAAAAATTTGTTTCTGAAAGTGGTACTATTAAGGTTATAACAGCACGTCCAGAAGATATTTTAAATCTTTACGATTTTCCCGAAATTTTTGATTTTTTAAGCTTAGATGTAGAAGGTGCAGAGCTTGATGTTTTGGAATGTTTCAATTTATCTAAATGGCGTCCTGCTTTAGCTTGTATTGAACATAACTATGTAGCTGATAAGCGATTAGCTATTTTTGAACTTCTTTCTAGTTATGGCTACCAACGTATAGAGTGCCAGTGGGATGATTGGTACTACAATTTGGATATCCTCAAAGTTCTGAATCCCGAAATTCCTATCAGTCATTATCAGCGAGTATTAGAGTATTTTTGTAACTACCATGACTGCAAATTATAATAAAAAATACGGCTACTAATTTCTCTACTTATCAACTTCTTCACGACAAGCAACTAACAGTTATTCAGGAAATTAAACTGTGATGCTCATGCTTTCAATCCGAGCAAAAATTATAACAGGATTTTTGAGGAGTTTTTCTTGAATTTTTGGTGTGATCGCGATCGCATCTCCACTATATAATTGTACTTTAATTATTCCCAAAAGAGCTTGTATAATCAATAAATTGATACTCCTAGCAGTGAGCTTGATAAGTAGATGGTCATAAATAAAGTAACAATAAAAACACGTTTTGCTGTTTCGCTTAAGCGCAATAATAGAGGGCTAAAGCCCAACAACAAATTTCTTTGTGTGCGCGAGGTAATATAAACACCTGCTTAAATTCAGTTATTAATGGTTTCCTTTAATTCAATTCTACTACCTGATACAATGGAAACTCAGATCATTAGACCTCAAGCGACCCTCTCCATGAAACTCAACTTTCCCGACCTCTGCCAACACCACAACATCACCCCACGCGGCATTATCTTGGTTGGTGCTTACGATGGCAAAACCCTCAAACGCCTCAACCTCCCCAATACGGTTAAAACCCTACTTATTGACGCTAACCCCAGCGCCGTCGGACGACTACAAGCTAATTTTGCCGATAGTCCCAATATTCAAGTGGTTCAGGCTGCTATTGCCAACCATAATGACACCGTTACCCTGCACCTAACCTCCCTGGAGTCTAGCAGTTCTATCTTGCCCTGGAAACAGTACAGCGAAATTTACCCCAATATTAAAGAAATTCAACAACTCACCCTTTCCTCGCGAACTCTGGATACTCTGCTTGAAGAATTGAACCTCTCTCCCAGTGACTTTAATATTCTAATTCTCGATATCCAAGGTGCTGAACTTTTAGCCTTGGAAGGTGCTACCCAACTCCTGAATAACCTAGATGCTATTTACACCAATATTCACTATCAAGAACTATTTGAAGGAGGCGCATTAGCAGGAGAAGTTAATCAGTTTCTCACCGACTATCAATTTGACTGTGTGGCAGAGGAGACTCCTTACCATCCCGCTTGGGGAGAAGCATTTTATGTGCGTCAAACAGTGAGTCCAGAGGATGGAGTTCAACCCATTAAACCTCTATCCCCAATATCCCAACAACTTCAAGAAACCCAACAGGAGTTGGAAACTTTACAATTAGAGTACCAAGACATTTTGATAACATTAGAACAAACCCAAGTTCAACTGCATAAGAGTACAGAGGATTTAGCTGAGTTAGAATCTCAACGGGATCAAATATTGGAGGAATTAGAACAATCTCAAACTAATCTTAAACAAACCCAAACGGAATTAGAACAATCTCAAACTAATCTTAAACAAACCCAAACGGAATTAGAACAATCTCAAACTAATCTTAAACAAACCCAAACGGAATTAGAACAATTTCAAACTAATCTTAAACAAACGCAGAAAGAATTTGACCAGTCTCAAACTAATCTTAAACAAACCCAAACGGAATTAGAACAATCTCAAACTAATCTTAAACAAACGCAGAAAGAATTTGACCAGTCTCAAACTAATCTTAAACAAACCCAAACGGAATTAGAACAATCTCAAACTAATCTTAAACAAACGCAGAAAGAATTTGACCAGTCTCAAACTAATCTTAAACAAACGCAGAAAGAATTTGACCAGTCTCGTTCCGAACTGCATGAAGTTCGAGAAGAATTAGAATTAACTCAATTTCAACTAGATGAAGTGCAGGTCGAGTTAGAACAATATGTTTCCCAGTTTCATCAACAGAAAGAAGAAATCACCAAACTGCAAACCGAACTACAACAAGCTAAAACTCAATTAACTCAAGTTCAATACCAACCGGAAATCACCGTGAGTAAAAAATCCAAATCCGATAATGCAGCAATAGTTAAATTATTAGCAAAAGTTCTGGCAGAAACCATTGAAGATTAGGGAGGATATATTGTAACGGCAACCGCCAAATAGTTTGATTTATGCCATTTTCCTGATGTGAAACTTAATTTTCAAGGCACTTCCGGTGTTCAATATTCCCAATCTTGGCTAGTATCGCAGATAGTTTTATCTGCGATAACTTCCTCAAAATTGTATGGACATTGTTCTGGAAAAGTTCTCAATGGCAAGTTTGTTTCTCGTAGTGCCAAATCAACTCCTGCTTCAAAGCCATCTTCTAAAGCGTCAATTATGCGAGACTTTAAGCTAGGATTACGATAAAAATGGCGACTAATGGCACGGCGTTGTTCTCTGATGGTCAGAAACCAACTGCGAGAACGGTTTTCTGGTTGATATTGCCAATTGAGGAGATGCCCTAACAAGACAGTAAGACGACTGACTAATTCTCGGTATTCCTGTCTCCCCAAAGATTCCAACTCCTCCTGTAAGTTTTGCCAATCTAATTCTGATACTTGTCTGTTGGCTAGTACCTGTACTTGCCACTGTGTCCAGCCATAAAAATCTTGTTCGTATTGTGGAACTGTTTTAGAATTCATGGTAATAACTATAAATTATTTAGGTAATAACTATTAAATCAATCGTTAATTGTAGAGGAGTCGATAAATTAATTGTGGCAAATTCCATAGCCTTTCCCCCATCTAATTTTTGATATTTAAAACCCACTGCTGTAGGGCTTGGCAATCACTTTTTAATTAACCCGTTGATCTTTATCTGATCTTTGGTTGGTCTGACGGTCTATGGGGCAGGTTTTTTGGCTGATCTGTGAATTGGATCAAATCTTGAAGAACCTGCTTCTACGGGATAATCACATAACTTCCGGTCGTGTCCCTGTAATTCGGTTGGGTTGGTGGTGAGATAGTCTCGAAGCCATTTACAACTTTGTCCCATCTGAGTTTCTAACTTTAAATTCCCTAAACTCCAGAGAATCGTGGTGCCATTATCCTTGCCAATGGCGAGAATTCCGGTATTTCCCGGACTAAAACTAATACTATTCACAAAATCATTCTGTTGTAAAACAATTAAAGGTTGAATCTGATCACAAGCCGATGTGTCCCAAAGACCGTCATTGATTTCCCATAGTCTGACTTTTTTATCATCACTAGCTGTTGCTAAAATTGCTCGGTGGGAATCATAACTTAAACTTTGTACCTGAGCATTATGTCCCAGAGGACAAGAGGCGAGGGGTTTTTTCCCTTGAAGATTCCAAAGCCTGACCACATCATCTTCAGCCACGGCGATTTGTTCAGAATTGCCCAAAAAAGCTAAAGTTGCCACGGGATTTTTCGCAGGTAATTCTAAGGTCGGCTGCCATTTTTTACCTTTTTTTGTCCAGAGGGTAATACCGTTACTGGGAAGTTTGATAGGACTTTCAAAAAAACTTGCAGATGTGGCTAAGGTATTACCATCGGGACTAAAACGGACATCCCAAACAGCATCTTGATGAAGCAAAGTGGCCATCAATTTTCCTTGTTTGTCCCAAAGTTTAACGGTTTTGTCTTTACTGGCACTGGCTAAAGTCTGACCGTCAGGGCTAAATGTCACGGCCTTAATTGCTTGAGTATGACCGGAAAGTGCTTGCAACAACTGACCTTTTTTTGTCCAGAGTCGCACTATTTTATCCTCACTGGCGGTGGCAACTTCTTGACCATTCGGACTGAAACTCACCCAGTTAACTTTACTGGGATGGGGCAAAATCGAAAAAGGCTGTGAAGTATATTTCAGAGGCTCGGTGGCGACCCATAATTTCACGGTTTTATCTTCACTCGCACTGGCTAAACTTTGACCATCGGGGCTAAAACTCACACTCAACACCCCTTCTGTATGACCCTGTAAGGTCGTATTTAAGGGATCTCGACTCCGATCCCAGATGCGGGCGGTCGTGTCAGCACTGACGGATACTAGGGTTTGACCATCGGGACTAAATTCCACACCCCAAATACTATCTCGATGTCCAATAAAGGTTTTGAGTAATACCCCGTTTAAATTCCAGAGTTTTACCGTGCGATCGCGACTACCACTGAGCAAAAATTGACCATCGGGACTAAAATTGACCGTTAAAATATCATCGTTATGACCCTTGATCGGGGTGTTAATTTCCTGACCTGTTTCCGCATCCCAAAGCTTGAGGGTGCGATCGCCACTGGCGGAAACAATTTGTTTACCATCGGGACTAAAATCGAGATCATAAATGGGTTGATTATGGGCTTTAATTGTGCGAATTAGTTGACCATCAAGCGACCAAATTTTAATTTCTCCATCTTTACTACAACTGGCAATTGTTTTACCATTGGGACTAAATTCTGCATCAAAAATCCGATCCGTATGACCTTTGAATTCACGAATTAATGTTCCGTCTAAACCCCATAATTTAATTGTTTTATCATTACTAGAAGTGACTATTTTCTTGCCATCGGGGCTAAAACTAATACTATTAATCACGGCTAGATGTCTCATGGGACGCTGCTGCAAGGGAGTTCCCATTACTGTCCATAATAAAACTTGATTTTGCTCCGGGTTATTGACACTGGCTGTAGCGGTGGCAATAATTTTTCCATCGGGACTATAACGAACCCTGTTAATCGGACTTTTATGGGGAAATTGGGAAGATTCAGTTAATAACTTGCCCTGAATGCTCCAAATTTTGAGCGTCCGATCAATACTAGCCGTGGCAATCTGCTGACCATCGGGACTAAAACTAACTCCTAAAATGCTTCCCGTATGCCCTTCTAATCGATTTTTTTCTTGAATCCCAGAAATCATCTGCATTAATCCCTGGGAAATTTCTGTTTTTGTTTCCTCTGGAGCTTTGGTTTTTAAGGTATTTTTACCAATCTGCACGGTGGTTTTTAATACCCCTAATTGATCTTGTTGATCCGCTAATAACAGGGCATTTTTAGCATAGGTTAAGGCTTGAACTCTAGCTTTAACTTCATTCTGCCCGTTGATATAAAGGGTAGCAGCAAAACCAATTACAACCGCCCCTACAATCAATCCCATTAATCGTTCTAAACGACGATTTTTTGCTTCGGCTTGGTGGCGTTTTTCCTGTTCCTCTGAAAGTTTTTTGCCTATTTCTTTTTCTTGAATCAGTTGGGCTTTTTCCTGTTGCAGTTTTGTGATGACTTCTTCTTGTTCGTTTCTATTTTGTCGGCGGATAAATCCTGCCAAATAATCATGTACTAATTGATAAAATTCTCCAGTAGTTCCAATATCTCGATAGACTAATCCAGACTTTTCTAAAATATAAAGGATAATATCTAACGGGCCTAGAACCTGCTCTCGATGTAGTTTTTGTTTTAACTCCTCGGCTAATTCCAGGCGTGTTTTTAAAGGGCGGGTATCATTTTCATCGGTTAACGCATATAAAACCACCCGCGCCGTGGCGTCGTTTTCTGGGCCACAATCCCCTATAACTTCTTCTAAAAACCGTTCGACTAACTTTTGTTTCGGGCCTTGTTTTTGATAGCTTTCTAACGTGGCAATATTTTCTGCTTGTAATTGAGTCCCGACCACTTGTAATTCAATAGGACGAACTTCTCCCGCTTCTCCTGCCAAATCTTTAACCAAGGCTTGAATTAAGGCATCTTCTAAATAAAAATGGGCGCGATCAGTTAAACTCTTGATGACGTTATGGGCTTCTTTTTTGCTAAAATTTCCTAAATAAAATATAATATCTTTACTTAAAATATCATTATTAATGGCTTCTAAATCAACCTGGCGGGTTCCTTCTAGTAAATAGTGTAAGTAATCTTCTCGCAAGGAAATAATTATTTTCACAAATGGTAAATTTAAGGCATCTTGTAAAAACTCAAAAAATAGCCTTTGTAATCTTAGAGACTGAACAAAAAATAATTCTTCAAATTGATCAAAAATTAAAACCGTCAATAAATTTTGTCTGGCATTTTCCTTGAGTTGTGCAATCACCCTTACTAAAATCTCTGCATAATCTTGATTTTCCGGTTCTTCGGTGTGTTTCAAATACAAGTCACTCTCTAACACCAAGGGTACGGGAACAGCCGAATTTTCTAACCCTCTGTTCAGCAGTTTTTGTTCTAACTCAATGATAAAACAATTATAGGTTTTAATCACAATGGGAAAGCTAATCCGCGCATCAATAATTTTTTGCTGCAAGGCGGGAACTAATCCGGCTCCTAAAATCGAGCTTTTTCCTACCCCAGATTGACCATAAATCACCGTTAATTTATGATGACTACTCGCCATCCTTTGTAACAGATGTTTAATGGCTTCTTCCCGTCCTGAAGCGGTAATTTCATCGGTAAAATTGGCGGTGATTTCACTCGGATCTAAAGTAGAAGTCAGAGCTTGTTTCCGAGGTTGTAATCGTCCGGCTCCCACAAAGGCATTATACCCATAGGCACTTGATTGATTGCGATATTCTTCCTTGATTTTAAAGGCTTCTTGATAATCTTTCAATTCAAAATAAAGGCGGTTTAACATCTGCAAAATTTGCAGATACAACCAAATTAAATTAACGGTTAAAAGGGTCTTCTTAATCGTCTCTGCCGCCTGTTCTAATTTTTGAATTGCTTCCTTTTTTAACCCCTGCTTTTCTAACGCCTGGGCTAACACATAGAGGAAAAAACTTTCTAATTGATCAATCCAGGGATTATCGGGATTTTCCTTTGCTACTAAAATCAGAGTTTCTAAGGCTACATTAGCTAATTCTTTAGCATTTTGCCAGTCGTGATCCTGTAGAGCTACATTCGCCAAAAATCCATAATCCTGGGCTAGTGGAATCAAAAAATTATTCCCGAGTTCCTGATGTAATTTGCGACCTTTTAAAGCTAATTCTTGCAGACTTTTCCAATCTTTTAAATGGATAAAAACTTCTCCAATTTTATTGAGAAACTTAGCAACTAAATCCTGACGTTGGGCGACTTCAAACCTTTCTATGGCTTGTCCAAAGGCAACACCCGCTTGTCTCCATTCCCGTTCACCATTCGAGCCACGGTGTTGTTCGGCTAAATAACACCAACATAAACCAATATGAAATAATATTAATCCTTCCCATAATAGAGGATTAGAACAATCTTTAAAACCCGTTGAAATTCCATTGACACCGACGATTTCTGGGTCTGGTGGTGATTGTTGTTGCCAAAATCTTAAAGCTTGTTGATATTGTTGTAACGCCAGAGTAACCTGTTGATTTACATAAAAATAGCGACCATAAACCCATTTTAACTTAGCTTCCAAAACGGGATCGATGGGAATTTCTCGACTTTTTAAATCTTGATAAGCCGCTTGCAGTTCGGTTCCTGATTCCGAGCCTAAAATATTAGTTGTGGGTAAAAATCGTTCTGAACCTGCTTCTAAAACCGTTGTAAAAACCGATGAAACTTTTTCCTCTAAAAATTCAATTAATTCATCAGAACTGAGTAAAAACTCATAGGTTGTTGCCCAACTGGTAAAATCGGGAGCATTACGATTGAGTTTTTTCCATAATTTATCATTAATCCATAGGACTAAAGGAAAGGGAAAATTACGAAAGGCTTCCCTAACTAAATTAGCCGAATGCAAGAGTTCATCGATCGCAACAACAGATTCTAAACCATAAACTATTAAAACTGAGGGATAATTGGGCTCTAGTTCGGCCTTAATTGAACCATATAGGGTTTGACTCCCAGGAGCTAACTTAAGTTCTGTGAAGGTCAGGGAACATTCCTGTTTGAGTTCGGCGACCATTTTTTCCCGCAAACTTTCATAATTGCATCGCAACAGCAAGAGCGAAAAACTGCCCTGCATTTTCGTTATTGCTCTGACTAAGGTATGAATCTGCTGATGATTATGGCTGATTGTATTGTTTACGGGGTAAAGTGCCATTTTTATGAATCTCCTTGACGGGGTGATCATCCGACGGTTGATCTTGAAATCGGCTGTTTAACCTTAACTCCCCATCATAACTCAAAGCCATACCTATTCCGGTGTGACTTGTTCGGTTCTATAGCATAAACCATTGTCGATACATTCAGAAGTGCGTCTTTGTTCTGGGTGAGTCAATATGGATTTATGATTGGGGGTATACTTTATTGACCCAGGACTCAAGGGTTCAACTCTCAAATGACTAGAACTTACCCCTTGTGGGTTGGCAAAACCGGGGGTAGCATTGAGTACGCCCGCTAAGGATAATGCCAGGATCAAAGTATATTTTTTTCTCGGGTTGGTCAACATAGTATTTAGCTCCTAATTGATTTCTAAGTTAGTGATTGATGGCTTGATCTAGGGAAAGGCGGGGTACTGAGTTCTGACTTCATATTTAGACTCATCCATTGATTTAGTCTGTTCCCTGGGGTTGAAACTTGCTGGTGACTCTTTAATTATCTAAAATCTACGACGACTTCATGCTTGATTGGTGTGACAGTTTAATTCTCAGTTGATTTCAAAGGGTTTGAGATTAAGATGGTTGGGGGAGTCTCAAGTGTCTAGTCTGTTTGATCAACGGTTCAACCTGTTGTTATGGGAGATCGGGGGCTGGACTTTCTGCAAAGGCTATAACACTTTGGCAACTGACACAAGGGCTGAAGATTTCAAATCAACTGATCTATTCTATTCCAAGGGTTTCCAGGCTTAAATCTGTTTAGGTCGATGGGTTTGGGGCTTTAGGTGGAGGGCTACAATATAAATATAGCAAACTCCGGTTAATTTATCACAAATTTGATGTTTAATTCTAATACTCTTAGTCTAGCTTTATTGAGTGGAAAAGGGGGTGTGGGAAAGACCACCCTTTCCTGTGGGTTTGCCCTCAATTGGGCGAAAAAATTTCCGAAGGAACAAATTTTACTGATTTCCACTGATCCCGCCCATTCCTTGGGGGATGTCTTACAAATTCCCGTGACTGATCAAGCTGAAGTTATTAAAAATTTCCCTAATTTAAAAGTTAGAGCTATAGAATCAGAAACCTTATTAACAAAGTTTAAAACTCGTTATGGTGCGGTTTTAGAATTGTTAGTAGAACGGGGCAGTTTTGTCGAAGGGGAAGACTTAACTCCGGTTTGGGATTTAGACTGGCCGGGAATCGATGAATTGATGGGATTATTAGAAATTCAACGGTTATTTCATGACCAAGTTGTGGATCGAGTTGTGGTGGATATGGCTCCCAGTGGTCATGCGTTAAACCTTTTAGAATTAATGGATTTTTTAGATAATTTATTGGCTTCTTTAACCTTATTTCAAGAAAAACACCGCACCATTAGTCAATCTTTTACTGGCCGTTATCAATCGGATCAAGCGGATGTTTTTTTAGAAGAAATGCAGGAAGAACTGGCTTCTGGAAGATCTCGACTTCAAAATCAAGAAAAAACCGCTTGTTTTGTGGTAGCTATTCCTGAACCCATGAGTTGGTTAGAAACCCAACGTTTTTTAGAGGCTCTCCAAGGTTTAAAGATTCCGGTTGGGGGGTTATTCATTAATCATCTTGTTTCTCAAAGTCAAAATTTAGATCGGTATCAGGAACAGCAGAAACTTCTCAAACAATTTCAGGATATTTCAGACCATCATCCTATTTTTACTATTCCTGAACTTTCGACAGAACCCTTGGGAACCATAGCCTTAGAAACCCTATTTTCCCAACTCCAACCTTTAATAATATCAGAAGATTTAGAGGAGCAAATTTTTATTCCTTCTCAACCCTTAGAATTTTCTACCCCCCTAGCCAAATTGAGTGATTTTATCGAGGAAAATAGACGGTTAATTATTGTTGGTGGGAAAGGAGGTGTGGGTAAAACAACTGTTGCCGCTGCTATAGGTTGGGAAATGGCTGAACGATATTCTGATAAAAAAATTCAGATGGTTTCTATTGACCCAGCCCATTCTTTAGGAGATGCTTTTGGGTTAAAATTAAGCCATGAACCCATGGCAATTACGCCCAATTTATTCGGTCAAGAAATAGATGCTGATCAGGTTTTAAATCAGTTCCGGGAAGACTATCTTTGGGAACTCGCAGAAATGATGAGTGGGGAGAAAGATGATCCCAATGCTATGTTAAAACTAGCTTATGGCCCGGAGGCGTGGCGACGAATTGTGTCTCAATCTTTACCTGGAATTGATGAAATGTTATCTTTAGTAGAAGTGATGGATTTATTGGAAAGTCATGAACTGGATTTAATAATTTTAGATACGGCTCCTACGGGTCATTTATTACGGTTTTTAGAAATGCCAACGGCGATGAGTGAATGGTTAGCGTGGATTTTTAAACTGTGGATTAAATATCAGAATGTGTTAGGAAGAACTGAATTTATGGGACGTTTAAGAAATTTACGTCAACGGGTTGTTAAAGCTCAGAAAAAATTGCAAGATCCTAATTATACTGAATTTATTGGCGTGATTCAAGGACAAATTGCGATTGTAGCAGAAGCAAAAAGGTTAACGGAATCTTTAATAGAAAAGGGCATTAGTCAACGCTTTATTATTCAGAATCGCTGGGAACTAGGACAGGAATTAGTAACGGATCAATTTCCCGATCAAACCTTAATTATTTTGCCTAATCTTTCCCGTTCCGTTGAACCGATTGTTAGAATTAAAGACGCAGCTAAAATTATATTTTAAGCACAATTTATGGGATTTAGTTTTATGCAAAACCATCTCAAATTCATGCTAAGTATTCTGATTCTTATAAATGGAATCATAGGTTTAGTTTTTAGTTCTAATGATCTCCCTATTCCTTTTATTCTTGCTGCGAGTCGGGCTGATTCCTTGCCTGAAAAAGAACTGGGTTTAGGACAATTTCGTGTAGGAGATTCAGCGTCAAGATTAGATATTTTAGGAACACCGCTTCAAATTCGCAAATATCCTCCGGGTAACTATAAAACCTATCGCCAACTGGTTTATCCTAATTTAATTGTGGGAGTGGGAGACGAAACAATTGCGGTTTTAACCACGACCGATCCCAGTTTAGCAACCCCTGATCAGGTTCGTGTCGGAGATTCTCTCAAGCGAATATTAGAGGTTTATGGAGAAAAAGAACCTTATATTGATGGAGAAAACCAATTTCTAGGATATTCATTTTCTGGAGGAAGATATCTCACCTTTAAATTAAACAGCGATCGCATTGTTGAAATAAGTTGTGGATTTCTCCCCGACTAATGGTAAACTAATTTTATTGCCAATCGGGAGAATGTAAGCGTTTCAACTGTTCTAAATGTCGAGTAAAATAGCAGGAATCTAAACGGCTATAATTAAACTGCTCCGCGTTAATAATACTAATCGCCCAAGCCCAAATATGAGCCGTTTCAGTTAACCCTTGAAGCAGACTTTTTTCTAGTTCTATTAGGGGGTTAATTTCTTCATAACCGAGTACAAAAGCCTCACGAACTTTTTTACTGAGTCCCGACTGTAATGAGACTTGTAAAAACTTAGCAATATCAAAAGATCGCCACCCATATCCACATTGATCAAAGTCAAATAGGGTAATTTGATTATCGGCGGTGAAATGAGCATTCCCACTATGGGGATCACCCCAACAAATCCCCCATAATGGAGGAATTTTAGGTAAATTTTCCAGTTGAGCTTCGAGTTGAAAGACAACTTCTACTAAATAGTTTAAATCCTTGGATCTGTTTTTTAAATAGGGTGCGATCACCACTAAGGAACTCTCTAATAAATAATCTAAGGTTAAAGGTTGACGTTGAACAGGGGGTTTGAAATTCAAAGAAACTTGATGAATTTTAGCAACGGTTTCACCTAACTTTAAACTTTGGCTAACATTCAAATCTCCGATCGCAATTTGACCGGGAGCATTGACAAATAACACCGCATATCGTTTTCCTTCAGGAGCATTAATTTCCAGAAATAATTGTCCGTCTTTTGTTCTAATGGGATAAGCAACGGGGAGTTGATGTTGATGCAAAAAATCCAGCAATTCCACCTCAAAATTAATTTCATCCTGACAGCGCCAATGTTGATGGGAAATTCTCAAAAAATAGCGGGTTGTTTGAGTTTTTACCGAATAAACATCACTTAATCCTCGATGCCAAAATTTGCATTTTTCAATCGGATCAATGGGATAGTGATTTAAAATTTGAGTGATTAATGCTCTGATGTCTAAGGTCGAGTAACTAATCGGAAAAATATCGGATTGACTTCTAACTCCAGACTCATTCTGCTGAAGATTAGGTTGGTTTAAAAGCATCATATTGGTTTTAGGGTGATGGGGAATTTTCCTGATTTGTAGGATAGAGGATGAGGATGAGGATTAAACAACCCAATGGTTAACGATTCCGCTTTCCCCACCAGACAACCTACGGATTGGATAGATTTAGAGATTTGTTATTCAGTATGATTCAAAATCAGGAAAATAAAATATTTTTTATTCAGAGTTTAAAAACTTTCACTAATTTAATAAAAGTCAATATTTGTTAATCTTTCTTTACTGATTTCTGGTTTTAAATTGCCAGAATTGTGCATCACGTTCCAGTATTTTTTTAATGTAAAGATCTATATTTATAAGGTAATCAAAAAAACATAATTTGTCAAGAATTTCAGTTCATTAGGATACAAAATCAAAGGTTTTGTGGCGCGTGCAGTTTCCCTGACGCACTCCACAAATAGTTTAGGGGTAGAGAGTCTGACCTGTGGTGGAATCAAAAATTAAGATCTGGTTAAAATCCAGTTTGACCGTGAGGTGATCGCCCGGACGAATTCGATGGTGAATGGGGACTTGAAATTGAATAGAATATTGATCGGTTTGGGGGATATGGGCACGAACTAAGATTTCTCGTCCCAGGGGTTCGATCACACTGATTTCTACCTCCAGGGGTGATTTTTCAAATGCCCAAACATCTTGCTGTAGATCATCAACAAATTGATCGGATTTGGAAAGAAGTCCTGAAGGACTTACGAATTGAATGTGTTCAGGACGAATTCCTAAATCGAATTGCTGACCGTCTTGGGGTTGTAATTTTTCTCGAATTGCAGGAGGACAAGTTAAGGATTGATTCCCTACCCAAAATAAACTATTTCCATAGGTAATGGGTAAAATATTCATTGGTGGATTGCCTAAAAAGGTGGCGACCATGCGATTTTTGGGGCGAGAATAAACCGTTTGTGGATCACCAATTTGTTGAATTTTTCCTTGATGGAGAATGACTATTTTATCGGCTAAAGTCATCGCCTCGACTTGATCATGGGTAACATAAATTGTGGTAATTTTTAAGCGCTGATGCAGTTGTTTGAGTTCTGCTCGGGTGTCATCTCGCAGTTGAGCATCTAAATTAGAGAGAGGTTCATCTAATAGAAATACTTTCGGTTCCCGGGCGATCGCCCGTCCTAATGCCACCCGTTGTTGTTGTCCTCCAGAAAGTTGTTTGGGTTTGCGATTTAATAAATGTTCAATGGATAAAGATCGGGCGACCTGTAAAATTATTTCTTGGGTTTTGACCGGATCAACTCCCCGCATTTTTAAACCAAAGGCTAAATTTTCAGCCACGCTAAGATGGGGATACAGGGCATAATTTTGAAAGACCATTGCCACATCCCGTTTACGGGCTGGAATTTCATTAACTAACAAATTATCAATATAAACATTGCCACTGGTTACGGTTTCTAACCCGGCAATGGTTCTTAAAACTGTTGATTTTCCACAACCGGACGGCCCGACCAATACCCAGAATTCCCCGTCGGGAATTTCTAAATTAATATTTTCAATTGCGATCGCGGTCTGATAGCGTCGGGTGATATTTTCTAAACGAACGGTTGCCATTAGTAATCCATTAAAATAGAATAATTTTTTAGGGTTAATGATTCTGTTCAACTAACTGTTCTAGTTCAGAAACAACCCGATCTAATTCTTCAACTAAAGGAGTTGAATCGACTTTACGAAAGGCATGGACTAAAGATCGATAGTACCATAGAGTTCCTGCTTTTTTGCCCGTAAATCTTTCCCATAAATCCTCCCCAATTTGACGATAATCTTTGACAATTGATTGAGCATTATAGAGTTTATCCGCCGCCGAAACTAAGCGCACCGATGGCGAAGCGTGAATAATATGGTCAATATAGGCTTGTTTTCGTTCTCTCCAAGGAGGTTTGGGAGTAATATCGGTATCGGTACAACCTTGAACAATTGTGGCGACGGTTTCCCCAAATCGGTGTTGAATTTCGGCTCGAATGGTAGCACCGCCCTGATCTTCTATGGCATCATGTAAAAGGGCTGCGATCGCTTCTTCCTCATTAGCCCCGTATTCTAAGGCAATACTGGCTACTCCCAACAGATGGGCAATATAGGGAACCTCCGAACCCTTACGAATTTGGTTGGCGTGGAGTTCGGTGGCGTAAACTAAGGCGGCGGTAAATTTGTCGGAAAGCATAATTGCGAATTCTGTTGTTCATCCTAAAATATATCAAATTGATCCATTTAATGCTTTAATGTTAAAGGCTTAAAATATTAAAACTTTTAATTGAGTTGGTTGTAGTCAAAAATGGATCGATTTCGTGTAGAAGTTATTGCTAAAACTCCTTGCCCTCAGCAAGTTATTTATGCGGCAATGCACCAAGATTATACGGATATTTTTGTGGCAGAGGAAAAAGATGCTTGGCCGTCGGAGGAAAAATGTGGGGAAGTGATTGTTAAGCGTTTATTAGCAGGAGAAAGGGGACATTATGGGCCGTTAGAACACTGTCAAATTGTCTTGGGTTGTGGTTATTTTCCCCATAGTGTTATGCAGCAAGCTAGAACTCACAGAATAGGAATTAGTTTTGATTGTCAATCGTACCGCTATACTTCAGGAAAAGTATTAGCAGTAGCCGAAGGAAAAAGGGATATTGAGGATGCGTTTTATTTAAGACCCGTAGGAAATTATAGCGATCGCCAAGGCAAAAAATATTACTATTCTCCTGAACAACGTCAACAGGATTTAAACTGGTGTTTAGAAGCCGCAAAACGCTATAAAATTGATATTGATAATGGAATGTCTGAAGAACACGCCCGGGGAAAAGTTCCCTTTGATTATCGTCAACATTTTGTAGTCAGTTTTACTTTAAGAGCCCTATTACATTTTCTGGATTTACGCTTTAAAAAAGATGCCCAGTTAGAAATTCAAAAACTCTGCGATTTAATTTGGCCCCATACTCAAGAATGGGTTCCAGAAATTGCTAAATGGTATGAACAAACTCGACTCGGAAAAGCTCGACTTGCACCGTAAATCAGTTATCAGTTATCAGTTGTAGGGGCGGGTTCATCAAGATTTAAGTGATTAACAAAGATCTAAAAAAACCCGCCCGTACCAGTTTATTACCCATTACCTGTTCCCTGTTCCCTGTTCCCTGTTCCCTGTTCCCTCTTTATGAAATTAAACATTTTAAAACTGAATGAAGCCGCAATTTTACCTCAATATGCCCATATTGGAGATGCGGGATTGGATTTATTTGCGATCGCTAATACCACTATTGATCCGGGAGCAAGTCAACTAATTTCCACCGGAATTGCCATTGAATTACCCCTAGGAACAGAAGCCCAAATTCGACCCAGAAGTGGTTTAGCCTTAAAACATCAAATCACCGTTTTAAATAGCCCCGGAACCATTGATGCCGGATATCGGGGAGAAATCGGCGTGATTTTGATTAATCATGGCAAGACATCCTTTAATATTACAAAAGGTATGAAAATTGCTCAAATGGTGATCGCCCCCGTTTTGCGGGTTGAAATTGAAGAAGTTCAACAGTTAAGTGATACAAAAAGAAGCGATAATGGATTTGGGTCTACGGGATTAATCTCCAACAAACCTTACTAATTCTTACGGTTTTATTAGCATGGCAGACTTACCAGAAAACTATCAACCCCCCCTGCGACCAACCTGGGATGAGTATTTTATGATGATGGCTAAACTGGTAGCAACGCGCTCCACCTGTTTAGTGTTTCCCGTGGGTGCAGTGATTGTTAAAGACCGACAAATGCTGGCTACGGGTTATAATGGTTCCCCTTCCGGTTCCATTCACTGTACTACCCAGGGCTATTGTTATCCAGGGTTAAGCACCTGTGATGCGAGTTCGGTGTTACCGTCCCGCGCGGTTCACGCAGAAGCCAATGCGATCGCCCAAGCGGCAAAACACGGAATTTGTTGTAACGGGGGAAGTATTTATGTTACCTTGGAACCTTGTATTTCCTGTTTAAAATTAATTATTTCTACAGGAATTAAGGAAGTCTTTTATGAGACGGTTTTTAATTCTGGAGACAAGGCGATGGTACGAGATTTATATATTAATGATGGCTTAGTTACCTTAAAACAAATCCATCTTTGTGAAGCAATTACTCAAAAAGGGGCTTCATTTTTATTAAATCCAACATCGGTTTTTGGAATGGTTAAGGGGGGAAACTAAATCAAGAATTTAAACAATGGTCAAACTTGAACATCGGAGGAGCTAAATATTGTGAGACTGGTGATTCTAGGTGGCCCAGGAGCGGGAAAGGGAACTCAAGCCAAATTGTTGTGTAGTGATTTGGGTATTCCTTGCTTAGATATGGGTCAGATTCTCAGACAAAGGATCATTTCTGATACAGAGTTGGGCCAACAAGCTAAACCCTATGTGGAAAAAGGCGAGTTAGTCCCAGATGAAATAATGATTCAATTTGTCCGTCAACAATTGCTTGATCCAAATGTGGGGCAAGGTTGGCTTTTAGACGGTTATCCCCGTACCGCATTTCAGGCGGAAGAATTGGATTTTTTATTAGAAGATTTAGAACAAAAGTTAAATTGGGCGATTTATTTTAATGTTCCAGAAATGGTGTTAAAAAGGCGTTCTTTAGCGCGATCGCGAGCCGATGACCAACTGGGAATTATTGAACGTCGCATTGAACTATTTTATCAACGCACTGTGCCAATTTTAGAATATTATGAACTCACCAATCGTCTTTTAGATATTAATGGGGAGCAATCTCCAGAACAAATTTATCAAGAGATTTGTCAACGTCTCAAGTAAGAATAGATAGATAAAGCCCTGAAGGGCTTACTACAATTACCTTTAATTAATTATGTGGAAACGTCCTGACAATAGACAACCTAATCAACTTCGTCCTGTAAGTTTTGAGCGAAATTTTACTCGCTTTTCCCCTGGTTCTGTGTTAGCAAAAAGTGGAGATACAAAAGTCTTATGTACCGTTAGTATTGAGCCAGGAGTGCCTAAATTTTTACAGAATACAGGACAGGGATGGCTAACCGCAGAATATCGAATGTTACCTGGGGCTACACCCCAACGTCAACCCAGAGAATCTTTCAAATTATCAGGAAGAACCCAAGAAATTCAACGGTTAATTGGACGAAGTTTAAGGGCCGCATTAGATTTAAAAGCATTAGGAGAATTTACAATTACCGTTGATGCCGATGTGATTCAAGCGGATGCTGGAACCCGAACCACGGCGATTACCGGGGGGTTTGTGGCGCTAGTTGATGCCTTAAATTCCTTAGTGGAAAAAGAGCAACTGCAACAATTACCCATCTGTCATCAAATTGCAGCCATTTCTGTAGGATTATTAGCAGGAGAACCCTATTTAGATTTGAATTATCCCGAAGATGTAGCCGCCGATATTGATTTTAATTTAGTGATGACGGAAGAATTAGAAATTATTGAAATCCAAGGAACCGCAGAATCCGGTAGTTTTAGCCGGGAAAAACTCAATAAAATTTTAGATTTTGCCGAACTAGGAATTAAAGAGTTATTAGAGGCTCAACGTCAAATATTAGGAGAGTTTATCCTCCTAAAAAGTGAGGAATCATAAATAACAAACGGTGCATTCCCTATTCCCTATTCCCTATTCCCTATTCCCTATTCCCTATTCCCTGTTCCCTGTTCCCTGTTCTCCTAAAAATCATCCAATAAAGAACCTAAACGTTTAAGTAAAGGATCAGCTTCTGCCATCGCTTCTGGAGAGGGAGAGACGGTTTCTGGTTCCGGTTCGGGTTGGGGAGGTTTTGACTCCATGATGATTACAGGTTGAGATTTAACTGTTTCTAAACCCGTAGCAAGTTGAGCTAATTTTTGGTTAATTGATGTTTGTAATTGACTCACTTGTTCGGTTAACTGATGGAATTGAGTCTCTAATTTTTCTGTCTTAGTTCCATCGTCAACTATGACTTTTTTTTCTAAATCTGTTAGTTTATTGTGAATTTCAGATAACCGTTCTTCAAGGGGCTGTAAATTCGGTAAAACAGGTAAAACTTGAGGAGGATTCAGGTTAGGAATCTCAGGCGGTGGGGGTGGGGGCGTAGGTTCAGATTTAGATAATAATAGAAATTGCCACAGAGCTTGTTTACAAAGATTGCTAAAGGTTTGATACTTTGCCTGGGATAATTCCTTTTCAATAGCATCTAATAATGTCTGATCTGCGGCATCTTCCGTGAATGTTACCGACTGAGTTTGTTTGCGATTTGCCCACAGCATAATATAAGTCCAGACCTACTGTTATCCCATTATTGAGTTTGGAGCCTGGAAAATTTTGATCCAAACAATATTAACCAGATTCACCCTTTGTTAGTGTATCAGAATCGGGATACCCCAGAGCCAAAATTAAACCCGCCCTTGCCCAGTGGAACTGAGTTCAGGACGGGTTTAATTCACAAAATTAACGTCGGGTTAACTGAGCTTCACCATAGACATACTGTCCTAAAGCATTAGCTTTACGCGAAGGTTGCACTAAATGGGCTCTTAGACCTGCGTTTTTGAGCAGAGGTTGTAGATCTTCCCAGAAAAATTCGCCACCGCCCCCGGTCACGACCACATCCGTTACCCGTTCAGGTAACCATTTAACAACGCGATCGGATAAATCCCGGGCAAAATTTTTCCGTAATTCCGGCACAATATCATCTAAGTTAAAAGGTTTAACGGCTCCCCGAGGACGATATAACCGTTCTCCGGCGGGTTTATGAACCGCTTCAAGTAAGTACAGAGACTGACTATCGGCGCCTTCAATTTTACTCGCCACTTCTTCATAGAATTTACCCATAGCAAAGTTATCACTTTGGGAAACCCCTCTGGCAAAACGGAAGCGATCAACCGTTAAGAAATCGGTGGTTTGATGACCAACATCCACAATCGCCACAGAGAGATCAGCAAAATTGGGAACTTCTTTGCCGCCCTGAGCTTCCAGCCAAATCAAACTACCATAGCCCTCGGGCATGATCCGAACCGTAGTCACATTGACGGCGATCTTTTCGCCCCGATAGAGCATCTCGTGGCCACCACTGAGTAAACGGGTGATGTGTTCCTTCTCTTGCTCAAATTGTGATTGAGAATAGAAAGGCAGTCCTAGAACCACATCAATTTCGCCTTGTAGTTTGAAGTAGCCGATACAAGCAAAAAGTTTAATTAAAGCATCATCAACCTTGGAAGGAGAATCGGAACCATCTTTAAACAAACTGGCTCCAAAGTCAGCCGCCAGTTGACCCACGGCATAACCTGTTCCTTGATATTCCACCCAAATATCCAGAAGGGGATCGGTATTTTTCGACTCAAAGCCACCGCCTCTAGCGGTATCAACTGTCAGTGCTTTGATATTGGAGGGAATGAAAACGACTTCATTTGGGTTCCGACTGGTGGAAGCCTTTGTCGATGTCCGTCCTAAATCAATACTTAAAATCGTTTTTTTGCCTGCTGTCGGCGTTTGCCGACTCAGCATGGAAGCCGCTGCGGCTGCTGCGGCTGGTTGTCCGGGCTGTTTGTTACCACCTTGCATCGGAATATGTTACCTCACGGAGATTCAAAATATATAATGCCTTATCTGTTGCCCATTTTATCTACTTTCAAGAAACCGACAACAATCAGTCAAATCTAGGATTTTGAGTTCTTTCTGGAGAGAACCACAGAAGCAACCGAGTCTAGTAAACCCCGTAATTACTATAGTTACTGGGTTGTGCTCAATTGAAAACCACATTAATGACCAAAAATAACAACTTTTGAGTCTTCTGCCCACATTCAGGTCTTACCGGAAATCTTGTTGAAGGCCCTATGGATGCACCCATGATTTTATTCTATGGTTTCCCTAGCTATTACCACAATTTTAAGGAGGTCAGTTGCCTGATACCGAAATATTACGTTAAATTTAGTTAAGATTATGAATAACAAAGAGCGATCACAGATTCTATATTCCACACCATAGGCAACGCAATTTATGAAAACATCCTGGAAAACCATAATTCTTTGGACTTTACCCGCCTTAGTCATCGGGTTTTTTGTCTGGCAAGGGGCTTTTGCCACAGCCCCCGCAGAATTGGGCAAAAACACCGCCAGCACCCGTATGAGCTATGGTCGTTTCTTAGACTATTTGAATGCGGGTCGTGTGACCAGTGTAGAACTGTATGATGGCGGACGCACCGCTATTGTGGATGCGATCGATCCCCAACTGGATAACCGAGTGCAAAAACTGCGGGTGGACTTACCGAATAACGCCCCGGAATTGATCGCCCGGTTAAGAGAGTCCCAAATTAGTTTTGATACCCACCCTCCTCGGAATGATGGAGCGCTGTGGGGACTGTTGGGAAATCTGATCTTCCCGATTTTATTAATTGCTGGTCTATTTTTTCTGTTCCGTCGGTCGAATAATGTTCCAGGTGGCCCGGGTCAAGCCATGAACTTTGGCAAGTCCAAAGCTAAATTTCAAATGGAAGCCAAAACCGGAGTTTTATTTGATGATGTGGCTGGGGTAGAAGAAGCCAAAGAAGAATTGCAAGAAGTCGTTACTTTCCTGAAAAAACCGGAAAAGTTTACCGCCGTCGGCGCGAGAATTCCTAAAGGGGTGTTATTAGTCGGCCCTCCAGGGACGGGTAAAACTTTATTAGCTAAAGCGATCGCAGGGGAAGCCGGAGTTCCCTTTTTCAGTATCTCCGGTTCGGAATTTGTGGAAATGTTTGTGGGTGTAGGCGCGTCCCGGGTGCGTGACCTGTTCAAAAAAGCCAAGGAAACCGCTCCTTGTATCGTTTTTATCGATGAAATTGATGCCGTCGGTCGTCAACGGGGGGCCGGAATTGGCGGGGGAAATGATGAACGGGAACAAACCCTAAACCAATTATTAACGGAAATGGATGGGTTTGAGGGCAATACCGGAATTATTATTATTGCGGCGACCAACCGCCCGGATGTTCTCGACTCTGCCCTCCTACGTCCGGGTCGGTTTGACCGTCAAATTACCGTGGACGCGCCGGATATTAAGGGCCGTTTAGCGGTCTTGGAAGTGCACGCCCGCAATAAGAAAATTTCCGAGGAAGTGTCCTTAGAAGCGATCGCCCGTCGGACTCCGGGGTTCACCGGGGCTGACCTAGCCAACTTGCTGAACGAAGCGGCAATTTTAACCGCCCGCCGTCGCAAAGAAGGCATGACCATGATCGAAATTGATGATGCGGTGGATCGGGTGATTGCCGGGATGGAAGGAACGCCCTTAATTGATGGCAAGAGCAAACGATTAATTGCTTACCACGAAGTCGGTCATGCGATCGTCGGAACCCTGCTTAAAGAGCATGATCCGGTGCAGAAAGTTACCTTAATTCCCCGGGGTCAAGCCCAGGGTTTAACCTGGTTTATGCCCGATGAAGATCAAGGGTTGATTTCCCGTTCCCAAATCCTAGCCCGGATTACCGGAGCCTTGGGCGGTCGGGCGGCTGAAGATATCATTTTTGGCGATTCGGAAGTTACAACGGGCGCTGGGGGCGATTTACAACAGGTAGCGGGCATGGCACGGCAGATGGTCACCCGTTACGGAATGTCGGATTTAGGGCCATTGTCCTTAGAATCTCAACAGGAAGTGTTCCTCGGTCGGGACTTTGCGACTCGCACGGAATATTCTAATGAAATTGCCTCTCGCATTGATGGTCAAATTCGCAGCATTGCCGAACATTGCTATCAGCAAGCCTGCCAAATTATTCGGGAAAACCGGGCCGTGATTGATCGCTTAGTCGATCTTTTAATTGAAAAAGAAAGTATCGACGGCGATGAATTTCGGCAAATTGTCGCCGAGTACACAGAAGTTCCTGAAAAAGAACGGTTTGCTGCGGTAATTTAATCTGAATTTCAGTCACAATTCACTTAAAATTAACAAGGGTAAAGCAATTGCTTACCCTTGTTTTTTATCACCCGTAGTAAGCCCTTTAGGGCTGTCTTTCACAAGGTCTAAAAATCTTGTAGTAAGCCCTTCAGAGCTTTCTGCTTCTGAGGCGTGAACGCCTCACTACAATTTTAGGAGATATAAAAGATGATTACTCAAACAGAATATCGGCAACGACGGGAACAATTAATGGCAAATATTAGGCAGGGAACTGCCATTTTTAGAAGTGCGCCCATGGCAGTTATGCACAATGATGTGGAATATAATTTTCGCCAAGATAGTGATTTTTTCTATTTAACGGGGTTTAATGAAGCGAATGCGGTTGCTGTTTTTGCCCCTCACCATGAAGAACATAAATTTGTTTTATTTGTCCAACCGCAAGACCCAGAAAAAGAAACTTGGTCAGGTTATATTACGGGAGTAGAAAAAGCTAAAGAACTTTATGGAGCGGATGAAGTTTATCCGATTCATGAATTAGATGAAAAATTGCCCCAATATTTAAAAAAAGCTGACCGGATTTATTATCGTTTAGGACGGGATGAAAAATTTAATGAAAAGATTTTAAAACATTGGCAAAAACTATTAAGAGTTTATCCTAAACATGGCACGGGGCCGATTGCGATTGAGGATGTTTGTAATATATTACATCCTATCCGTTTAATTAAAAGCGAAACGGAATTAGAGTTAATGCGCAAAGCGATAGAAATATCAGTAAAAGCCCATAACCATTCCCGGGAATTTGCCCAACCCGGACGTTATGAGTATGAAATTCAAGCGGAAATTGAACATATTTTTGGTTTAAATGGGGGAACTATTGCCTATCCTTCGATTGTGGCATCGGGAAAAAATGCTTGTATTTTGCATTATGTAGAAAATAATTGTCAAATACAAAATAATGATTTATTGTTAATTGATGCGGGATGTTGTTATCAATATTATAATGGAGATATTACCCGAACTTTTCCCGTTGGTGGTAAGTTTACACCGGAACAAAAAATTATTTATGAATTAGTTCTGAAAGCCCAATTAGCCGCCATTGAACAAGTTAAACCCGGAAATCCTTATAAAAATATTCATGATGTGGCGGTGCGGGTGTTGGTGGAAGGGTTAATGGATTTAGGGTTATTAGTTGGGGATATTGAGGAAATTATTAAGGAAGAAAAATATAAGCCTTTTTATATGCACAGAACTGGACATTGGTTAGGGTTAGATGTCCATGATGTGGGGGTCTATCAATGGGGTGAAAATCCTCAACCCTTGCAACCTGGAAATATATTAACAGTTGAACCGGGTATCTATATTTCTCCTAATATCAAACCCGTTGAAGGACAACCGGAAGTTCCCGAATGTTGGCGGGGAATTGGGGTAAGAATTGAGGATGATGTCTTAGTAACTTCCGGCGGGTATGAAGTTTTAAGTGCCGGAGTTCCTAAGTCTGTGGAAGCGATGGAAACATAATTTAACCCTAGGTGTAGGGGCAATTGATGAATTTCCCCTACTGTAGTTTTTCGGTGCTGATCATGCTAAATTATTCGATATTACTCTAAGCACCCAAACATAATTATTTACATATTTCTAATTTCCTGTTCCCTGTTCCCTGTTCCCTGTTCCCTGTTCACTTTTTTAACTCGGTAATTTATTGTGCACAAGCACTTACTAAAAAACGACAAATTTTAATTAATTATGACCCATATTTTGATCTTATCTTCTTCTTTGGGGGCTGGACATAATAGTGCCGCCCAAGCCTTAAATCAGGCTTTTTCCCAGTTTCCAGATGTTACCGTTACGGTAGAAGATGCTTTAGAGTATGCTAGTTCTATTTATCGGAATGCCGTTACCAGTATTTATAAACAATTGAGCGAAAAAGCTCCTCAAATTTATCGGGCTTATTATGAAGGGACGGATTTAGGAGATTTAGAACGGTCTTTAGAATTAAATATTGTAACGGCAAAAATAGAACGGGTTTTTTTTAGAAAACTACGACATTTGATTGAAGAAGTTAATCCCGATGCTATTGTTTGTGTTCAGCAAATTCCTAGTCGTTTATTACAATTATTAGAAGAAGAAGAACGTATTTCCAAACCCCATTATGTTGTGATTACAGATGTTATTGCTCATAGTAGTTGGATTAATAAAGAAGTGGATGGTTATTATTTACCCAATGATTTAACAACGGATTTTCTGATTAAACGAGGAGTTGACCCGGCAATTCTTCATGTTACTGGAATCCCGATTAAACTTGAAGTATTAGAATCTAAATCGCAAGTTGAAATGCGAGAACGTTATCAACTCAAAACAGATAAACCTGTAGTTACAATATTTGGCGGGGGATTACATTATAAACGAGTGCGTTTAATGGTTTCTCAATTGATGGACACCTTAGAACTAGGAACATTAATTGTAGCCGCAGGACGGAATGAACAATTGTTAGACTCGTTAACAGAATTAAACTCTACCCCAGAAACGGAACTCCGAAAATTAGGATTAGTTGATTATGTTGATGATTTAGTTGTTGCAAGTGATTTAGTGATTACGAAAGCGGGGGGATTAATTATGAGTGAAGTTTTAGCCCGAGGAAAACCCATGATTATTGTAGACCCATTTCCAGGTCAAGAAGAATGGAATGCCGATTTAATCGTGGCTGCGGGGGCGGGAGTGCAGTTAAGATTACCGGAAATGGTCGCCCATTGTGTAAAGTTTTTGTTAAATCACTCAGAAAGACTATCCCAAATGCAGGCATCCGCTTTAGAATTAGGAGAACCTCGGGCGGCTCTGAATATTGCTGAAAATATTTTATCACAAATCACAATAGGTAATGGGGAATAGACAATGGTTTTTAGGAATAGATAGAATGGTGGTTATTGAATAATCATTACTCCTATTGGAACAATCTAAAAATAAATTTACACCGCCTGTTTCTGGCTATAAATCAACAAAAGGAGATTAAATTTTGATGATTAAAAATAACTTTTTATGGGGCGTTGCTACGTCTGGATATCAAAGTGAAGGAGGTTATAATGGTGTGGGACAACCTCAAAATAACTGGTCAGAAAGTGAACAAAAAGGCAAGGTAATGAGAACTGGAAACGCTTCTGAATTTTGGACGCGCTACCAGGAAGATTTTTCTAATTGTCAAGAATTAGGATTAAATTCTTTCCGCTTAAGTTTAGAATGGAGTCGAATTCAACCTACAATAACCCCCGAAATTTCTCCTGCCCCAAATTATAATTTTAAGGTCTTAGATGACTATGCAAAACGCATTGCTACCTGTCGTCAATATGGCTTAGAACCCATTGTTACTTTACATCATTTTACCCATCCCGCCTGGTTAGGAATAGATGCTTGGTTATCCTCAGAAACCATAGATGGTTTTATTGATTATGTGACGGTAAGTGTTACCCATATTAATCAACGTTTAACTGACTATCACCAACAGCCACCGATTCATTGGTATATTACCATTAATGAACCTAATATTTTAGTCCTGAATACCTATTTAAGTCGTCAATTTCCCTCTGGAACTTTTACCGGAATTAAAGCAGTTTGGCGAGCTTATAATCATTTATTAGCGGCTCATATTCGGGCTTATAATTCTATCCATGATATTTATGAAAAATATGGCTGGAACCAACCTATGGTGACTTTAAATACCTATTGCAGTGATTTATATTGGTCAGAAAAAGTAATTTGGGATTTGTTAGGCGCCCAGGAAAAAGAAATAAAACCCAAGGAAATCAGAGATTATGTTTATGCCCAAGCCAAACATTTAGAAACATCTTTGCGTCGAGCTTCTTTACCCTTTCAAAAAGATATTCCCTATCAACTGGGACGGTTAGCTCGTTGGACGGGGAATAGGGTTGGTCATCGGACTTTTGACCTTAAACATTTAGACTATTATTGGCAAGAATTAATCCTATCTCCTCGGCCAAAAGTCTATGATTATCTAGCAATTGATTATTATGATCCTTTTATTGCCCATACCTTCCGTTTACCGTCTTTTTCTGATTTTGAATTTAAAACTAAAGGGTTGAGAAATTGGTTAATGACGGGAATTATGAGTAAATGGTGGGACTGGCGAGCGCTCCCGGAAGGATTATCTTTTTTCTGTAAATATTATGCTCAGGAATATAATCTTCCGATTTTAATTGCGGAAAATGGCATGGCGTTACGTCGAAAACCCGATAATAGTATCGCCACTCGGCGCTCTGACCAACTGCATCGCAGCCAATTTTTAGAAGCCCATGTTCGTCAAATTCAACAGTTATTACGCGAAAATATTCCGATTTTGGGTTATATGCACTGGTCATTAACGGATAATTATGAATGGGGGTCTTATACCCCTAGGTTTGGGTTATTTAGTATTAATTTTCATCGTGGAACCGAACGGGAAATTGAGGATCATTTAGGCGATCGTCCTTCGGAAACCTATGCTAAACTGATTAGAGAGATGCAATCCTAAAATTAAGGGTGACTAATATTTAATCTTCAGGTTTAAATATTAGTCACCCTCAAGATATTATCGCAATAGACATGGCTATACAGATAACGGATGGAATAGGTTATGATTGATTGACGTACACCTTGCAAAAATAGACTTTAATAGTGATCGCTATTTTTTCCAGTTTATTATCATATAGTCATAGAATTTTTTCTTAACCATTGGGCTAAAGATTCCTGAGTTTGTTGGTCAGTTGCTAACTGTTCCATCATTTGCACAACCTCGATTTCGGGAACTTCCAGCAAATAGTCATTGACTAACAAAAAAGTTGCCATAACTACAAAAGCAGTGCGTTTATTACCATCAATAAATGGATGGTTTTTAGCCAAACCATAACCATAAGCCGCAGCTAGGTCAAATAAATCAGGTTGACCGTAAGCAAATAAATGTCTGGGTCTGGCTAAACTTGCAGAAAGGAGATTTTCATCCCTTATTCCTAAACTACCCCCATGCTGCTGAATTTGATACTGATGGATAACTTGAACAATTTCTTCAAAAATCCATAACGGTTCATTCACTTCGCTAATTCCCGTAACGCATTTTTATACTTCTCGCTAATAACTTGATAAGCTACTATTACCTTGTCAAATTCAGGCTGATCACAAGTTGAGGAATTATCCGAACCCGTCTTCTGTAATTGTTCAGGTAGTTTCCGGTGTAGTAAATCTATATACTTGCTATCTAAATCTCTAGCTTTTTGGGCAATAGAATTCAAAGAAGCTAGGGCTTCTGGTAACAATTCATCCGGTAACTCTTGGGCTAAGGTAACGATTTTTTGACGTATTTCTTGAGTCATGGTTATTGCCTATAATATTTTAAATTATTAGTCAAATTTTGGGATTATTGACCCGTCACCCCCTCAATTTAACACCTGGAAACCAAAACCACCAAAAACAGATGGGATAGGTTACAGTTGATTGACGCCCACCTTGCAAAAATAGACTTTTTAGTCAATATTGAAGATATTACCTTTGCTCAGATTCTATCCATGTCAGACTCAAACCCAAAGATTAATCCTCCTGAACGGGGATATCTGACGTTTCTAGTCCCCCTGGCGGTGGTTTTGTTTATCCTCCAGAAAGCATTCCCCTTAGCAATTTTAACCGTTGGGGGATGGGGGTCTTGGCGGGTGTGGAAATATTATCAACAGCGTCAACAGGAGCAGTTAGCGACCTTGGATGAGGTGTTTTATCGGTTAATTCGGGAAAACCAAGGACGAATTACGGCCTTAGATTTGGCCATGCACACCCAACAGTCGGGGACAAAAGTCCAGGAATATCTTGACCAACGGGCCACCGAATTCGCCGCCCAATATGAAATTACCGATGTGGGCGGGATGATTTACTATTTTCCCACCGCCCAACCTTCTCAGACCGTTGAAGACCCTCTGCTGGTTGTTTCTAAATCGGAAAAAGAAAACCCTAATTCCCTGGTCTTATTTCCCGTCAACCCGGCGTCTGGTTCTATTTTACCCGAAACCTTAAATCAGTCGGAACTTGCCCAACGGTTGGGGGTGCATCCGACTACCCTCAGCAAGTGGAAAACCAAACCGGAATTTTCTGACTGGAGTTATCAACGTGACCCCGATGCTATCTGTTGGAGTTATTCGGCGGAAACGAAACGGTTTTCTTCCCAAAAGTCTAACAAAAAAATTAGCAAAATTAGTGAGTTAATGAAGAAAAATAAAGTTTAGGACTTATACAAATTCAATTGTTACAATGAGTTCGTAGTTATACCAAAATTATTATGCGTCCTTTTCGTTCTCAACGTCCTATTTTACCAAAAATTAGCACTATGCCTCGCCAAAAAACCGAAGCAACGCTCTACCGCAGTTTATATCAATTAGCGGTAGAGAAAAAACGGTTACAAGAGGAGTTAGAAAGTTTAGGACAACGCTTTGAAACCGTTACTCAACGTTTAGAACAAATTGAAACTCAAATCCAAGGGCTAGAAACCGACGTTAAACAAATTGCTCAACCGAAACCCCCAGAAACCAAAACGACCCAACCTCCGACTTCCACTCCTCCTAAATCTAAACCCGGTTCTGTTTCAACTTTCACTTTAGACTATTAATTGGACGGGAGAATAGAAAAAAAATTGATAATTGAGGGAAACACAAAGACACGAAGGATGGGAAAGGATCATAATTTAGTCTATTTCATCTTCTTCTTGGTTTGCTTCATCTTCTAAGGCTTGAATTTGTAGTAATAATTCTTCTTCTTGAACTTCAAAATCTTCCTCTGGAATATCCCCCATATCAAAGGCTAACTGGAGCGCCAATAACCGCTTACCTAAATTTTCTTTGTCATCAAGTTCCGCTTCCGCCCTTTCTAGGAGTTGTTCCCCAATCCAGATTACACCTTCAAAGGGTGCTGTGATCGGAGAAAGTAATAATCGTAATACCATAACACCTCGGATTAAGGGTTGAGTTGGGCAAAATTAAACGCGGCTGTAAAGTTATTATAGCGAATTCGCAGGCGGTTATTAAAATAGTGATCTAGTTCTTCTATTTTATCTCCAAATTGGGGTTCCATATCCCAAGGAATTAAATAGGCTGCGTTATAAATCATGGCACTGGTTAAATTATCATTTTCGACAATTTCTTGTGCTAGGGGGTTTAATATCTGCTGAAATTTGCTGATAATTTCCTGTTGACGATCTTGCATCGCCCGTTCAATTTCTTGACCGATACCGATAATTTCATCCATACTCAGACGTTTACCTTCTAAGCTATCGCGTTTTTCCCTTAACCCTTGATTTTCTGTCATTAAAAGGTTTAATTCTTCGGTTTCTTCCCAAAATATTTTCACCCCAACTTCCCGTTTACCTTCTAATTTATCGAACAATTCTTTTAACCGATCTTGATAGGGAACAATTAACTGCTCTTTCACATTCTCCCAATCTTTTACAATTAATCCAAATTGCAGGGGTAAAACCGTTCGATATCCATGTTGCATTACCTTTTCTAATACATCTTCATGGCCTAATAGGTTGCGCCGACTGGCTAAATAACGTTCTTGTTGAGTCTCGGAATATAAAAAGCTAAACTCATCAACGGGATGGGTTTGTATCGGTTGTTTATCTAACCCATGCAAGGCTAAAGGTCGGACTCGGTTAGTCGGTAAAATCCCATATAAATATAAACCATTTCCCATAATTAAACCCTATTAATTAAACCCGTCGGCTGTGTAAGCGATCGCACCAACACCTATTATAAACCTTAACGTCAACTCTCCAATATAGAAGGGAACACCGCAACACAGAAGGAAATGATACAAGAGTTAGAGAGGTTTGGAGGTTAGGACTAATCTTAGTTTTGCATGAATTAAGTTCAGTTGTGCTAACCCTAAATCTACACTTCCCTCGACCACAATTCCCGTATTCATTAACCGATCTAATAATTCCAAAATCGAAGGATTTTGTGTGGTTTCCCCTGGATAATAGCTTCCTGATTTGGGTAATAATGTTCCAAATTCCGATAACTCAATATTCAAGTCTGTCGGGTCTATTTCAAAGATTTCACATAGTTTTAACACCTGAATTTCTAATTGTTGTAAACTCTGTGCTGCCCGATCTAATTCTTCTTCAGTAAGGGTATTTCCTTCCATCCGTCGGATGACTTGGGCTTCCATTAACTGTCGAATTAGTTCCACCAAGGTCAACACCAATGGCGCTAAACCCGCATCTTTTCCAGAAGATTTCGGCGTAATAATGGTTTCTATCGAAGGTTCAGAAGATGACATTTGTTTAAAATGCTATGGTTGTAATATTTTATCGTAGGGGTTTGGTCTCCAAACCCTCTTTGCTTCTCTACCTGGGTCTACCTAATGTTGTAATATAAAGCACGGCTTCATCCGTAGGAATACCCAAAACTTCATTTACCTGATCATCAAAAAATCCCCCAATTCCACTCACGCCTAAACGCAAATAAAAAGCCCCTAAATTTAAGCGTTGTCCGAGATGACCGGCATCTAAGTGTAAATAGCGGTAAACCCGATCCCCATAATTGGCGATCGCTTTTTTCAAATCCGCCGTATGAAATAATACCGCCGCCGCATCCCGTCCTAAATCCTGTTGTAAACACAAATAGTACAACTCCTTGCGAAAATTCTTAAAGCGAATTTGCCTTAATTCTTGGGCTTTGGGAGCATAATAATAACATCCATCCTCTAAACCCGAGACTCCAGAAACTGCAACAAAAGTTTCAATTAAACTCAAATCAAAATAATCTGGAGAACCATCTAACCCTTGATGAATATAATGGTAAGGTTGATAGGTAAAATCTAAAAGGGCTAAAAGTTCATTTAACATGAGTTCAGCCCCATTATAATTGCGGGTAGATCGTCTTTTTAAAATGGTTTTTTCTAAACCTGATAGATTTTTACCCCAATCAATGGAACTCGTCACCGTTGAAATTTTTGTGCAAAATGGGAAATTATATTTATCTTCTAATATTTCGTCGGTTTCTAAAAGTTTCCAACCTTGAGTTCCAGAGGAATCTGTTTCTATTTTTGTCGATTCATGCAAATAATCCAACAGTTTTCCATCGGGAATATTTGGGTAATCGATATTAGTTGCAGAAGGTAAAGCCGTTCTTAAAAGCGGTAAGTTTTCTTCAATTTGCAGTAAATCAGCTAGGGCTAAAACCGCGATCGCTCCTTCAGCATCCGTATCCAAATATAACAATTGATTCAGAATATCATCGGCAAATCCTCCGATTAAATGGGGTCGATAATCATTCATCGCCGCCATTAATTCAATATTACCTAATAAATGACCCGTATCTAAACAAATGCGCCGATAAGCCCGATCTTGATAGCGCCAAGCAGAACGGAAAAAAACCGCCGATGTGACTAATGCTAAATGGGTATTTTCTAATGCTGGATGCCAAAAACAAGCATCTCGTAAATCCGGCCAAACTTGATTTTCCCAAAATTGAACTAAACCATGGGTTTGGGCTTGATAATGATATAAACCCGCAGGTAAAATCGCCGTCCCCCTGGAAATTAAATAAATTTCCGCCGGATACAAACCCCCCGCCGAAGGTGCCGCCCTCAGATAATGGACTCCCGCCATGGTGGGGAGTTTGGCGGTCAAACCATAACTATGCAGCAAAAAATGGGATAAACGCTGCCAAAGTCGGATTTTAGGATCACTAGACGGGGTTTCGTCCGTGTCCCGCAGGTAGGGTTTAAGGTCAAAGACTGTGCCGATTTTATACTCTTTAAAGGGAATGGGCTGTTTTTCCCAGTCCAAGGTCTGACCTTTCAACCCTAGGGTTTCGGGGTCATATTTCGTGCGTTCATGGTAGTGTTGGGCAATGGATTTTGGAGACTCTGACATAAGATTAACCCGATGCAGAAGAATAACGCTTTTCTTTAGTGTAGACTTTTATTTTCAGTTTCTTCCTATTTTCTGAAATTGATTTCTACTTTTGGGAATATTTGGGTGTCTGATACCCAAAATCTAACAGACAATATCAATCTTGATTATAGCGCTTAAATTTGTAACTCCTTGATCACATTTGCGATCGGTGTTAATATGTTATTTAACAGTAATAATTATACTCTAGTCAAAAATATAAGATTTGGTAGAATTAATTTTATAGATTCAGAGAGGTTGAATGGAAATTTTAAGTGCAACTGAGGCTAAAGCTAATTTATTAAATTTGCTTGAACAGGTCAATCAAGATCATTTACCTAGAATGATTACCAGTCAAAATGGGGATGCTATTTTAGTTTCAAAAGAAGACTGGGAAAGTTTGCAAGAAACACTTTATTTACAATCTATTCCGGGTTTTGTGTCCGAAATCAAAAAAGCTGCACAGTCAAATGATTGGGTATCGGAAGAAGAGTTTATGAGGGCGTTAGATGCTGTGGAAGATTGAATTTAGCCGTGATGCTCTTAAAGATGTCAAAAAGTTGAAGTCTGCTAATTTGGAAAACAATGTGAAAAAATTGGTCGAGATATTAAAACAAAACCCCTATACTCCTCCTTATGAAAAGTTATCAGGAGATCTTCAAGGATACTATTCAAGGCGAATTAATATTAAACATCGTCTTGTCTATTCAATTGATGATATAACTAAAACGATTAGAGTTATTTCAGTTTGGTCACATTATGAATGAGATGAATTTCATGGATAAGGGTTTCAAGCTGAGTTCTATAATCGATTATCAATCTTGATTATAGCGTTTAAATCTGTAACTCCTTGATCACATTTGCGATCGGTGTTAGTATTTTATTTAACAGTAATAATTATACTCTAGTCAAAAATAAAGTGATCGTAATTCAAGGGGAGTAAAAAATTTAGAATGTTAAATCCTATTAATTTAATTCCAACCGCAATTCAAGGTTATAACTGGATTCAGATGTGGCATGAAAAACAAGCTAATCCGCCCTATCTTCCTGATAATTCTCTCTTGCTGTTTAAACGATTTAAAGATGCTTATGATACAAAAAATATTATTAAACTTGGTTTTACTATCTCAGATCATTACAAAGGAGATTTATATGGAGTTTCTACAAAACAGGAGTTTATCAGTAGCCAAAAACGAGTCTTTGATAATTTATCTTTAGTATATCCCTGTTTATCGATTAATGTTTATAGTATTATCGAAAATAGTAATGACGTATTTTCTGCAATTATTGATACTCAATCAAAGGCATCGGTTTTAGGCATTCCCCTGACAAATTATGATGCTGCACCTATTCGTTGTGAAATTCGTCCTGAACAGGGGTTATGGGTGATTACTAAGATGTTTATTGAATGGCGATTAATTTCATAATGTAATTTTGTAAGGGTGAGGCGCGCCTCGCCCCTAAAGTTTTTGTCCTCTAATAACAGTCTCCTCAATGTTATGAATCACAGTGCTCTAACGATTAAAATAATTTGATAATTTAGCTTGGAGTTTCTGTCTTTTCAGGTATACAGAGCAAGCTTTTTGACAAAACATACGGAAACGATGACGTTTTTGTTCCGCTTGTAGAAAAGATTCAGGAAATAGAGATCTGATCTCATCATTTGGCATCAGATCCATCACTAAATGTATTCTGGACTCATTGGAATTATTTTTGACTGCATGGGGAAAAGAAAAATCAGCGTAGTAGAAATTACCCGCTTCCCACTTACAGATATCATGGCACATTTTAAAGCTGATCTTGGGGTTAGTAATTATAGGAATATGAAAACGTGCCTCTGTTGCACCCGTCATCTTATCCACAGTTAGCATATTATCATGATGCCAATCAATTATAGCACCAGGTGCTAACGACATGAATCTAATTCTTGTCTTTTGAGTTGGTAAATCATCTAAAAATTTTTTAATATAAGGGCAAAATTCTAAAGCAGGAGTTGGAGCATAGGGTTTATTGGTCATGGATTCATTTCTGGTTTCACCAACTTCACCACCACTGGTAATCAACCCAATAGATTTCCATCCCCCATAAATATTATCGAAATGACCAGTTTCTACAAAGTTTGAATATACATTATGAAAATCAGCCAATAATCTCTTTTGATCTATCTTAATCGGGAGACTAATGTTCAATTCAAGAGAACCTAACTTAGTCGCAATTTCAAAAATTTCAGTCATTTACTATCTCACTTTCTATTAATTAATTACAAATCACACTCAAAAAAATCAGCAATTTTGCAATAAAAAAGGGAATACAAGTCATAGCAAAACCACTAAGACTTTTATTTGATTACCTTCTTTTTAAGGGTAAAATTACCCTGTATCAGCCCTTTCCTGACAGCAAAGTTAAATTCATAGCATTTAATTCGCTTCAAGGTGGTTTTTTGCACCCATAGTTATATCTATTTTATTCTCTGTTTTTGCTCCTGTCAATATTTTAAATTTTGCAATTAATTTTTAAACTTTTCTTAATTTTTTAGAGGTTACTCTCTAATCCTAACCCTCAATCTTAACAAACTTCTGAAACGCTAATTTTGCCGCCCCAATCATTCCCGCTTGATTTCCTAATTCCGCAATTAATATTTCTAACCCCTCCCTGGAACTGAATAATACTCTTTGTTCTAATTCTGCTTTCATCGCAGGCAAAAATAAATCAGCCCCCGCACTAATTCCCCCACCTAAAATTATCGCTTCTGGAGTTAATACATAAATTAAATTCGCTAATCCTATCCCTAATAACTTGCCATATTCTTGCCAATATTCTAGGGCTTTTTCATCCCCTGCTAAGGCTTTTTCCGCTAATTCTGCGGGTTCTAATCCCGTATCCCGGCGAATAGCTTGTACTGAAGTATATTGTTCTAAAGAACCCCGATTTCCACTATTACAAACAGGGCCATCAAAATTAAGACTAATTAATCCTAATTCCGCCGCCGCCCCTTGATGTCCGACAAATAATTCCCCATTTAAAATAATCGCCCCACCTACCCCCGTTCCTAATGTTAATAAAATTAAATTTTGAAACCGTCGCCCCGCCCCTAACCACGCCTCCCCTAACCCCGCACAATTAGCATCATTCGCTAAAATCACAGGTAAACCCGTTTTTTCCTCTAACCAATTAGCTAAGGGAACATCCCGCCATCCGGCCAAATTAATCGCCACTTTGGCAATTTTTCCCGTCCCATCCACCGGCCCAGGAGTTCCCAATCCGATCGCTTGAATACTATTGACATTTTGCCTAATTTGTGCTATAGCCTCAACTATTGCTATTAACACCGCTTCCGGTGTCGCCGGTTGAGGTGTGGGAACCGTTAAGGATTGATAACAAGTTCCATCCGGTGCAAAACAGCCCAATTTTATCGCCGTCCCACCCAAATCGATCCCAATAACTTGCACTGTGTTCACTTCTCGTAGTAAGCCCTTTAGGGCTTTCTCATTAACATTAATAATTGAATAAGCCCTAAAGGGCTTACTACTTAAATATCGGGTTCATCAACCATGCGACGGTCAATACTGGAGTTGAAAACCGGTTCCACCCGAATCGCTTTAATCGCACTCGGACGAACAACCATATATTCTTTAGCATTATTATCTTCTGCCCGTTGTTTGATGGGAACATTGACAAATTCGGTACTATCAAATTTGGGCAGTAAAACTTTGTTGTACCACACCTGAAAGTCTTGCATCGTGGGAAACTTAATTTCTTCTCGATGACCCCCCTCAATCATGATGTGAACCACATATTCATCGGGCGTTCTGGGCATAATGACTCGCAGCTAAAAACAGATTGGCTAAACTGACAGGATGTTAACCATTTGCTCTTAGTCTCTCATCAATTGTCGATAAAGTCTACTGACCCAATCATTACAAAAATTTACCAAAAATCGAAAAAAAAACCGGATTCCCCCTTGACAGGGCCGCGGATTCGCGAGAAGATACTTATAACATAATGGGGTGGTTGCAATTTTAAAATTTTTACAACCACCCCATTATATTTAATTACCAATTAGCATACCACAGCGGCGCATCCGGTGGCAACCCCGAAAATTTAAAATTTTTGTAAAAAAAACAAAACTGGGATTTGTCAAGGTTTAATCAAACAGTTCACAAGAATATAAAGCGATATCCTTAAAATGTTTAGAGACTTAGGAGTAAGTTGTATACTCAATCCCGTTTAATGAAGCTAAACGTCAACTGATATACACAGAATTCATAATGCCGAAACGTACAGACATAAAGAAAATTTTGCTCCTGGGTTCTGGGCCGATTGTGATTGGACAAGCCTGTGAGTTCGACTATTCAGGAACTCAAGCCTGTAAAGCTCTGCGGGAAGAAGGCTATGAAGTGGTGCTAGTCAACTCCAACCCGGCAACAATTATGACTGACCCAGAAACGGCCGAACGCACCTATATTGAGCCTCTAGTTCCCGAAATCGTAGCCAAGGTAATCGAAAAAGAACGTCCCGATGCCCTATTACCGACCATGGGAGGTCAAACCGCCCTCAACTTAGCCGTGGCCTTAGCCCGAAATGGTACCCTAGAGAAATATGGAGTCGAACTAATTGGAGCTAAATTAGAAGCCATTGAAAAAGCCGAAGATCGGCAACTGTTCAAAGAGGCCATGGAAAAAATCGGAGTGGCCTGTTGCCCTTCGGGAATTGCCAATACCATGGGTGAAGCCCTCCAGGTGGGGCATCAAATTGGGAGCTACCCCTTAATTATTCGTCCAGCCTTTACCATGGGGGGAACCGGGGGTGGTATTGCCTATAACCAAGAAGAATTTGAAGAAATTGCTCAATCCGGTTTAGATGCGTCTCCCAATTCTCAAATTTTAATCGAACAATCCTTAATTGGTTGGAAAGAATATGAATTAGAGGTCATGCGGGATCTGGCTGATAACGTGGTGATTATTTGTTCGATTGAAAATATCGATCCCATGGGGGTACATACGGGGGATTCAATTACCGTAGCTCCCGCCCAAACCTTAACCGATAAAGAATATCAAAGATTGCGGGATGCTTCGATTAAAATTATCCGAGAAATTGGGGTAGAAACCGGGGGATCTAATATTCAATTTGCCGTTAATCCGGTGACCGGAGATTTTATCGTGATTGAGATGAATCCTCGGGTGAGTCGGTCTTCGGCCCTAGCTTCCAAAGCCACGGGATTCCCGATCGCTAAATTTGCGGCGAAATTATCCGTGGGATATACCTTAGATGAAATTAAGAACGATATTACTAAGAAAACCCCCGCTTCCTTTGAACCCACAATTGATTATGTGGTAACCAAAATTCCCCGGTTTGCCTTTGAGAAATTCCCCGGTTCAGAACCAGTTTTAACCACCCAAATGAAGTCCGTCGGGGAAGCGATGGCGATCGGTGGCACCTTCTGTGAATCCTTCCAAAAAGCCTTACGATCCTTGGAAACCGGGTTAGCAGGTTGGGGATGCGATCGCTCGGAAAAACTCGACCGTTTAGATCATATTCGCTCCGGTTTGCGCACACCGAATCCAGAACGAATTTTAACCGTTCGGAATGCGATGGTGTTAGGAATGACGGTGGAAGAAATCTATGAATTGACCGGAATTGATCCGTGGTTTTTAGATAAAATGCAGGAAATCTTAGAAACGGAAAAGTTCCTGAAACGCACTTCTTTACCTGAGCTAAAAGCCGATAAACTGTTAGCGGTAAAACGGCAAGGATTTAGCGATCGCCAAATTGCCTTTGCCACCAAAACCACGGAAGATGAAGTCCGAACCTATCGCAAAGGATTAGGGGTAAAACCCGTTTATAAAATGGTGGATACCTGTGCGGCGGAATTTGAATCAACCACACCCTATTATTATTCCACCTATTGGGAAGAAGACGAAATTTTACCCTCAACTAAACCCAAAGTCATGATTTTAGGCGGTGGCCCAAACCGCATTGGACAGGGGATTGAGTTTGATTATTGTTGTTGTCATGCCTCCTATTCTTTACGGGCGGATGGCTATGAAACGATTATGGTTAACTCGAACCCAGAAACCGTTTCCACCGACTATGATACGAGCGATCGCTTATATTTTGAACCGCTCACGAAAGAAGATGTTCTGAATATTATTGAAGCGGAAGAACCCGAAGGAATTATTATTCAATTCGGCGGTCAAACGCCGCTAAAATTAGCATTACCTCTGCAACGAGCTTTAGAAAAACTGCCCCTAAAAACCAAGATTTGGGGCACATCTCCCGACTCGATTGATATTGCCGAAGACCGAGAACGGTTTGAAAAGATTCTGCGGGAATTGAATATTTTGCAGGCTGAAAACGGCATGGCTCGCAGTTTCAAAGAAGCCTTAAAAGTGGCGCGCCGGATTGGATATCCGGTAGTTGTGCGTCCTTCCTATGTGTTAGGGGGACGGGCCATGGAAATCGTCTATTCCGATGAAGAATTGGAACGCTATATGCTGTTTGCGGTTCATGTCGAACCCGATCACCCCATTTTAGTCGATCAGTTCCTACAAAATGCCATAGAAGTTGATGTGGATGCGATCGCCGACCAACAGGGAAACGTGGTGATTGGAGGAATTATGGAACATATCGAACAGGCTGGAATTCACTCGGGAGATTCCGCTTGTTCGATTCCCTACCAAACCCTCTCGGAAGCCGCCATTACCACCATTCGCCGTCAAACCATTGAACTGGCTAAGGCGTTAAATGTGGTGGGGTTAATGAATATTCAGTTTGCGGTGCAGGGGGAAAATGTCTTTATTTTAGAAGCTAATCCCCGGGCGTCTCGAACCGTTCCCTTTGTCTCTAAGGCGATTGGGGTTCCCTTAGCCAAAATTGCTTCCCGGGTAATGTCGGGTAAAAGTTTAATTGAATTAGACTTTACCGAGGAAATCATTCCCACCTACGTTTCGGTCAAAGAAGCCGTCTTACCCTTTGCCAAATTCCCCGGTACGGATGTGCTCTTAGGGCCGGAAATGCGCTCTACGGGGGAAGTGATGGGCATTGATACCGAATTTGGCAAGGCCTTTGCCAAGGCAGAACTGGCCGCCGGACAGGTGTTACCCCTATCGGGGACGGTGTTTATTTCGGTGAATGAACGGGATAAACAGGCCATTGTCCCCGTGGTTCGGGATTTCTTGGCTTTAGGGTTTAAAGTTACCGCGACGATTGGGACTCGCAAAGTGCTTTGGGAAAATGACGTGAAAGTGGAGATGGAGTTGAAACTGCACGAAGGACGGCCGAATATTTTGGATGCTATCAAAAACCAGGCGGTGCAGTTGGCCATTATTACTCCTTCTGGGGAGGAGTCCCGCAGCGATGGGATTCTGATCCGTCGTTCGGCTTTGGCCTACAAAATCCCGATTATTACAACGATTGCGGGGGCTAAGGCAACGGTGGCGGCGATTCGTTCCTTAAAGTCTACTCCCCTGGAAGTGAAAGCGATTCAGGATTATTACGTCTAACCCCAATTAGTCCCCCCTCTCCTCACAGTCGAGGGGTTGGGGGAGAGGTCACACAGTTTTTCCTAGAGAATGAAACAGAGTCCTGCTGGTTAGGGGAGAACTGGGTTTAAATCCCCTTTGGTAAGGCTAGGGCTGTTTCATTCTGTTTAAAAATTGATTCTTTTTGATAACAATATAAAATCCTATGCAACAGCAACAAAATATTTAAGATGACGTAATTCCATGAACACAAAAAAATTCGTATATTTTATAATTATACCTCTATACTTTTTAAGCATATATATCTCAAAAAAAATCGATACAAGCATGATATATTACCTAAATTACCAATCACATCAGGAGATGCTGGTCGGTAACCATTGTAAGTCCTGTTAATTCTGGATATTTTGTATTTTAGGTTACAATTTACCATGCCAAATTCCTCTAATATCCAAATCTTGAATAGGAAATTGCCCATCCCCATATATTCATCGAAGCGCAGTCAATTGTTGTTGATTTTTCAGCAATTTGACCTACTGCTCAATGTTTAAATTTAACCAATTTATGGTTATAGATAGGGTCAAGAAAACAGCCTATTATTTGGGCAAATTTTTAAGTAAAATTACTAAATACTCATAGTGAAAAAAAATTTCGGTAGACGCAAATTCTTAGTTTATGGTTCGGCAGCCTTTGGCAGTACCCTGTTCCTGAAAGGGTGTGCCAACTCTGCTAACAATAATACCACGAGTTCAACCCCAACCTCAACCGCAACCCCAACCTCAACCCCCAGCGGTGGTGGCGATACAATTAAGGTGGGAATTCTTCACTCCTTAAGTGGAACGATGGCAATTAGTGAAACTACCGTTGTGGAAGCCGAAAAGTTGGCAATTAAAGAAATTAACGCCAATGGTGGGGTGCTTGGTAAACAAATTGAAGCCGTAGTTGAAGATGGTGCTTCTGACTGGCCGACTTTTGCCGAAAAAGCTCAAAAATTAATCGACCAAGATAAAGTTGTTACTGTTTTTGGTTGCTGGACATCTGCCAGTCGGAAGGCGGTAAAAGATGTATTTGAATCCAGAAATCATATGTTATGGTATCCGGTTCAATACGAAGGTCAAGAATGTTCTAAAAACATTTTTTATACCGGAGCCGCCCCGAATCAACAAATTGAACCCGCCGTACAATGGTTATTTGATAATAAAGGTAAGGAATTTTTCTTAGTAGGCTCGGACTATGTTTTTCCCCGCACAGCTAACAATATTATTAAGGAACAATTAAAAGCTATTGGTGGCACAACCGTAGGGGAAGATTATTTACCTCTAGGGAATACGGAAGTTACCCCAATTATTACTAAAATTAAACAGGCATTACCCAATGGCGGTGTGATTTTTAATAGTTTGAATGGAGATAGTAATGTAGCCTTCTTCAAACAGTTACAGGGGGCGGGAATGACCCCGGAAAAATATCCGGTGATGTCGGTCAGTATTGGGGAAGAAGAAGTCCGACAAATTGGGAAGGACTTCCTTTTGGGTCACTATGCCGCTTGGAACTATTTCCAAACCGTTGACACTCCCACTAATAAGAAATGGGTCGAAGCGTTTAAAGCTGAATATGGGCCAGACCGGGTAACAAATGACCCGATGGAAGCCGCTTATTTGATGGTCTATTTGTGGAAACAGGCCGTAGAAAAAGCCGGAACTGCTGATGATTTAGAGAAGGTTAGATTGGCAGCTATCGGTCAAAGTTTCGATGCTCCTGAGGGCAAAGTGACGATGTTCCCCAACCATCATATTTCTAAAACCGTGCGGATGGGACAGGTACGGGATGATGGATTATTTAATATTGTTTGGGCAACGGAAGGCCCAGTTGATCCGATTCCCTGGAACCAATTTGTTCCGGCGACCAAGGGCTTTGGTTGTGACTGGACTGATCCCAAGAAAGGGGAAAAATACAAAATGGGAACGACATAATTAATCAATTTTAATCCCCAAATTATATCCCCCTAGCTCCCAGTTTTAAGGGGGATTAGAGTTAAAGAGACAGTGAATTCTTTTCCTCCGGTTTTCCCTATTCCCTGTTCCCTGCTACAATTTGGAGTTTTTCCTAAAAATGCAAGATTTATTAACTGCCATCTTTAATGGAATTAGCATTGGTTCGGTGCTGTTAATGGCAGCATTAGGACTAGCAATTGTCTTTGGACTTATGGGTGTGATTAACCTCGCCCATGGGGAACTAATTATGTTAGGAGCCTATACAACCTTTGTGGTTCAAAATATCTTCAGACCCCTAGGAGAACCGCTGTTTAGCACCTACATTATTTTTGCCATTCCCATTGCTTTTATCGTCACAGCCCTGGCGGGATTAGCCTTAGAAAGAGGGGTGATTAGATTTCTGTATGGAAGACCCTTAGAAACCTTATTAGCAACTTGGGGTGTGAGTTTGATTTTGCAACAACTGGTTCGCAGTGTGAGTACCACCTTTGTGATCGGAATTGTTATATTTTGCCTGCTATTTTTTGGCGGATTATGGGTACTACGTCGTCGTCCCAATTGGGATAACATTCAACGGTGGGCAGTTTCGGTTTTGTTCCTATTATCATCAGGAATAGGTCTGACCATCGGATTAATAATTGGGCAGAGTCAAAAAGCCCTATCAAAACCTTGGTTTAGTGCCAGAAATGTCGATGTTAGCACCCCACCTTGGTTGCGAGGGGGATTAGAATTAGGCTCTGTTCAGATTCCTTATGCCCGGGTTTTTATTATTGTTCTAACCATACTTTGCTTAATCGGAATTTATTGGTTTTTCAATAAGTCTAATTGGGGATTAAGGATTCGTTCAGTTACCCAAAATCGCACCATGAGTGCCTGTTTAGGGATTCCGACTGATACCGTTGATGCCCTAACCTTTGCCATCGGTTCAGGACTTGCCGGAATTGCCGGATGTGCGATTACATTATTAGGTTCGGTCGGCCCCAATACTGGACAAAATTATATCGTGGATACCTTTATGGTGGTGGTGGTGGGAGGGGTAGGAAATCTCCTCGGGACTGTGATTGCTTCCTTTGCCATTGGTGTTACCAGTTATTTAATCGGTTCAGGAACTCTGGCTCTATTATTAACCAACATGAACGCCGCGCCTTTCTTTGTTAACTTTTTCAACTTTTTTGCCACAACCAGTATGGCAAAAGTATTAGTTTTCGTATTAATTATTGCCTTTTTACAAGTTAAACCATCAGGAATCTTTCCACAGAAAGGGAGAACAGCCGAACTATGAACAATGATATTATTCTACCTCAAACCAAGAAGCAGAAACATCAAAAGAAGCTGATTGAAGGGGCAATAATTATGGGACTTGGCTTGTTTTTTGCCATAATTATGCCCTTAATCTTACCCACCTTTCGGTTACAATTATTGGGTCGATTTCTCGCCTTAGCGATCGCAGCATTAGGAATTGATTTAATCTGGGGATATACAGGATTATTGAGTTTAGGACATGGGATCTTTTTTGCATTAGGGGGTTATGCCCTAGCCATGTACCTAAAATTGCAACTTCCCTCGGGAGAAATCCCCGATTTTTTTACTCTCTACGGAGTCAATGATTTACCCTGGTTATGGAAACCCTTTTATTCCTTCCCTTTCACTCTATTTGCAGTAATTATTATTCCGGGGATTGTTGCCGGATTATTAGGCTATTTAGTCTTTAGAAATCGAATTAAAGGGGTTTATTTTTCAATTATTACCCAAGCCGCGTTAATCGTTTTCTTTAACTTCTTTAATGGGCAGCAACAACTAATTAATGGAACCAACGGGTTAAAAACAGAAACCGATAAAATCTTTGGATTTGTTGTCGGTTCTGCCCCGGTTCAGTTGGCGTTTTATGAGATCACAATTCTGTTTTTAATTGCTACCTATTTACTCTGTCGTTGGTTAACCAGTGGAAGGTTTGGTAATTTATTAATTGCGATTCGAGATGATGAATTTCGGTTGAGATTCTCCGGTTATAATCCCACTTGGTTTAAGGTTTTAGTCTTTTCAATTTCGGGAGCATTTGCCGGAATTGCAGGGGCTTTGTACACTGTCCAAACTGGAATTATTACGCCTAATGCCATGGATGTTGCCTTTTCCATTGAAATGGTGATTTGGGTAGCCGTGGGAGGGCGAGGAAGTCTAATTGGGGCAATTTTAGGAACCATATTAGTGCGGTTAGGAAAAACCGTATTAAGTGAACAATTCCCCGAAGTTTGGCTATTTTTTCAAGGGGCATTATTCTTAATTGTTGTTACCATATTACCCGATGGCATTGTGGGATGGGTCAGAAACTTTAGTTTTGATCAAGTTCGTGCCTTATTCGGATTTCCTAAACCCGTGGAGACCTATCCCCGTTTAGAAGAAGACCCAGAAATTAAGTTAGAAAGAGAAGAACTTGAACGGAAAATAACCAAAGATTAAAACCATGAGTGCTAAAATTTTAGAAATTAATGATGTTACCGTCAGTTTTGATGGATTTAAAGCCCTCAATCACTTAACATTTAGTATGGATGTGGGGGAATTGCGAGTCATTATTGGCCCAAATGGAGCGGGCAAAACCACGTTTTTAGATGTAATTACGGGCAAAGTTCAACCCACGAGCGGACAGGTATTTTTTAAAGGGCGTAATTTAACCAAAATGCCCGAATATCAAATTGCTTGTTTTGGAGTTGGGCGAAAATTTCAAACCCCGAGAATTTATCTGAATTTAACCGTTAGAGATAATTTAGATTTGGCTTGTAACCGCAATAAAAATGTTTTTCCGACCTTATTTCAACGGACTACAGGGGCAGAAATTAGAAACGTTGCGGGACTTTTAGATACCATTGGGTTAATTGCTAAAGCAGATTTTCCGGCGGCGTTACTCTCCCACGGGGAAAAACAACGGTTAGAAATTGGGATGTTAGTCGCCCAATCTCCCGATTTATTATTAGTAGATGAACCGGTTGCCGGACTCACGGATGAAGAAACAGAAAATGTGGGAAATTTGCTGTTAGCATTAGCAGAAAGTCACTCGATTATTGTGATTGAACATGATATGGAATTTGTCCGACAAATTGCCAGAACAGTAACGGTTTTACATCAAGGTTCGGTATTGTGTCAAGGGGATATGGATGAAGTGCAAAATGATCCTCGGGTGATTGAGGTTTATTTGGGAAAACAAGAGGAGGAGTAATCAACTGCACTGCATTGAAACGCTATATTTTAGGGAGCCCGGATGTTCCCACTACTGGGAATTGGCAATTTTCTGATCACAAAAAGTTAAGTGACTATATAGAATGCCGCTTAGAGAGTTTCAACTTTAAATTTTTTAATCACCCAATTTAAGCCATAGCCTGCGAACAAGCATATAATTGGCATGATTGGGTGTCGATATCGACTGCTTACTCCTTCTGGGCCTCCAGTAATAGCAATTAAATAAGCTCCTAAACTTAAAATTATTATTATGGGGATTTTATTTAGGAGTTGATTTGAAAATATTCCGATGAGTGCCAAAATTAAATAAGGAATCATAATCAATTCTAAGATTATCCAAATTAAGGTAATAGAGAAAGGCATTTTGTTAATATAAGCGTTAACTAATCCTAACCATCCCCCTTGATAAAATTCGGTAATGCTCATCGGAAACAATGAGAGATCATATTTAATCTTAAATAGTTTTAACCAGGGCCAAGGAGCTAAGTCTACTAAAAGGTTAACCGTGCCATTCAACCTAAGATTGAGGTACATTAAAGGATTATCTTTAATAACTTTGACCCCTTTTTCTCGCATATATTGATATAATTTTGCTTTATTTTTAGTTTCTTCTACTGTTAATTCATTATCTAAATTATTGCGAAGTTGCTCCACAACTTGATTAAAAGATAATTGTTTTTTTGCTGTTAATATAGCTCCAGCGTGCCAGTAATATAAGTTCACTTCAGTGACAGCCGATATTCCAGAATATCCTGTTTGGGTTTTATTTCTGACTTGCCAAAGATAAACAGGGGTAAGGGAGAAAATCAAAAATAAGATGATATAGACTAAAATAACTTTTTTCTTAATTTGAGTTGGTTTTAATTGCAAAAAAACAAGTAAAATTGGAACAAGAATGACTAAATAATAAGCTATTGGTCTAACATAAATTGCTGCTGATAAACATAATCCAGCAATCGGCAAAAGTTTGATTAACTTGTAGTCATTATCAATAGATTTAATTAATAAATATATAAATAAAGTATACAAAGCTGTGAATAAAGTTTCACTTAAAAGCAGAGAAGTATATAAAATTGATAATGGTTCTAAGGCATATAACAAAGCGCATAATTTAGCGATTTTTTGATTGAAACAAATGACTCCTATTTGAAATACTAAATATACAGTAAATGTGCTCAGAACGGTTTGTAGAAAAATAGTAATGATTTCAACCTGATTCAAAATCAACCCTGGAATTAAGAAAATAGGATAACCTGGAGTTCTGAAAATATTGGGGGTTCCATCAGCATCTAAAAATCTTCCAGTTTGAATCAGCGATGTAGCTGGTTGAAGAAAAGAAGGTGTATCTCCTACATGAAAAATTTGATAAGTTTGTGTGAATTGTAACGCTAATAAAGGTAACGCTAGTCTAAGTAACACAGAAAAAATCAGAATATTGATTAGATTAAAATTAATATTTTTTTTGAACATTGTTAAATCAATAAATTTTCAAAAAATGCAAATCTATTATCCCTGTTTTATTATTTTAAAACGCATAAAAAAAGTAGTATTTAGTATTAACTTTAAAAATAATTATTAAGCGGAAAGTATTAACAAAAGTAATTTGGAGTTATAAAAAGTTGCCAAAAGTAGTAATAAGTAGGATAATAGAAACGAAAATACATATTTGTTTCCTATGGAAATTCAGAATGTTTTGACATGGGCTAACCAGATCGTTTTCGAGAAGACGGGGAAGCATTTAAGTAGTTTGCAGCGTGGGATATTAACGGGGGTTTGGAATTATCAAAAATATGGAGATATCGCTAAAAACTATAACTGTAGTGAACCTTACACCAAAGCAAATGCTGCTCAGTTATGGAAAATCCTTTCAGAAAGTTTAGGAGAAAATCTTAAAAAATCAAATTTTCGTTCTACAATGGAAAGATATAATAACTCCAAGGTTTTAAAATTTGGTGATATTATCCATATTGGAGACAGGGATATTAATAATTTTTGTATTTCTGATCAAATCTCTTTTTTGTCAAACCAACAATACTCAGATCCAATTTCAACATTAAAACCTAAAAATACTAAATTAAAACAACAAATAGATTTAAGGGATGCACCCAGCTTAACAACATTTTTTGATCGCACTGAAGAATTAGTTAACCTGAAACAGTGGATTTTACAAGAAGGGTGTCGAGTTGTTACTATTTTGGGTATAACTGGAATAGGTAAAACTGCGATTACCCGTCAACTTATTCCGATAATTCAAACAGAATTTGACTGTATTGTTTGGCGAAGTCTGCGAACTGTTCCACCCTTAGAAGTGCTGTTAAAGGATTTAATTAAATCCATAAATCATACAGAAATTGAAGGTTATATAACTTGTGATACTCAATTAGGAATGTTAATTGAAGGGTTACGAGATCGCCATTGTTTAATCATTTTAGATGATGTTCAGTATTTATTTAAAAGTGGACAACTAGCGGGTAATTATCAAACAAGTTATCAGGATTATAGAACCCTATTTAAACTGATTGCGGAATTTACCCATAATAGTTGTTTTATCTTAAATAGTTGGGAACCTCCGTTAGAAATTCTGACCGCTAATTCTGACAATGACAATTTTGCTGTCCGGTTATTCCAATTACAGGGATTGGAAAAAGGAGCCGTAGAACTTCTAAAAAATCAGGGATTGGAGGATGAGAAACAATGGTCTGATTTGATTCGTTTATATCAAGGAAATCCTTTATGGCTCAGATTAGTTTCTCGGACAATTAAGCAATTATTCTCTGGAAAAGTTTCTGAATATCTGCAATATCAGCCTGTATTTTTAGGAGATGAATTAATTAATATTATCCAGCAACAATTTAACCGATTATCAGATTTAGAGAAACAAGTGATCACGATTTTTTGTTCTGAACCTTCACCGATGCCAATTTCTGTGTTATTATCTAAAATACCTGTCCTACCCAGAGAAATATTTCAAGTCATTTTATCTTTGGAAAGACGGGGATGGATTGAAAAAAAGGTTAATCTTGATCAATCAAGTTTTACCGTTCAACTGGTGTTAAAACAGTATGTAACTGACTCATTATCTCAAATATCGGGCTGAAAAATATTGCTACAACCGATTTACGGTTAGTGGTGAGATTTAAGATTGACCAAGCATTTTGTTGAAATTGATCTAGGGTTAAAGTATTTTTATTAGGAATGTAAAACCATCCAAAGTGTTGGTATAATTCCTAACAACATTAAAGCGAGGATTGGCAAAATGATCGGAATTACAGAAGGAGCGGTTATGGAATCTGTAGCACCGCCGGATATTATGTTAAAAGTATCTGGATTGAATGTTTATTATGGGGAAAGTCATATTTTACGCGATGTAGATTTAAGCGTTACCCCTGGACAAATGGTCTGTTTAATTGGGCGGAATGGGGTGGGAAAAACCACTTTATTAAAAAGTATTATGGGATTACTCAAACCCAAAACCGGGGAGATTTATTTTCAAGGTCAACCGATTACTAAAGTTGCCACGGATAAACGGGCTAGATTAGGAATTGGTTATGTTCCCCAAGGACGGGAAGTTATTCCCCGGGTGACGGTGAAGGAAAATCTATTATTAGGGTTAGAAGCATTACCCAAAAGACCGAAAGGAAAACCAGAAATTCCTGATGAAATTTTTGAATTATTCCCCGTTTTAAAAACTATGTTATCTCGGATGGGAGGGGATTTAAGTGGCGGACAACAACAACAATTAGCTATTGCTAGGGCGTTGATGGGAAAACCACAATTATTAGTTTTAGATGAACCCACAGAAGGGATTCAACCTTCAATTATTTTAGAAATTGAAGCGGCAGTACGGGGAATTATTCAAACAACAGGAATTTCGGTTTTATTAGTCGAACAACACTTACATTTTGTTCGTCAAGCTGACCGTTATTATGCGATGCAAAAAGGTGGAATTGTGGCTTCCGGTGCAACAAAAGATTTAAGTCAAGAAGTCATCCAACGATTTTTGGCGGTGTGACTTGTTTCCTGAGCTTTATTTCCTAGAAGTTGTTCCGCTTCTTGCTGCGAATAAAAATAAGGAATTACTTATAATTGTATCAATCACTTTAAGTTTTTGATAGAATAGAAAAGTATAATTCCTAATATCCAATGAGCCAATTATCAGCGATTAATCTTGGTCGTAAAATTCAATCTCGATGGGTTTGGCGAGGGGTTGATTTGGTGTTATCCCCTGGGATGTGTTTGGGTTTAGTCGGGGCGACAGGAACCGGAAAAACCCTGTTAATGCGAGCATTGGCGGGGTTAGATCCCTTTGATGAGGGGGAAATTCAACTGGGAAGTCGCCCTTTAACCCAATGTTATATCCCTCAATATCGTTCTTTAGTTATTTACTTACATCAACGTCCAGTATTATTAGAAGGAACTGTAGAAACAAATTTAAAAAGGGTTTATGATCTATTAGTTCATCGTCAAAAATATTACAATCCGCAACGGGTAGAAAACTGGTTTTTAGATGTGGGGCGATCGCCTGATTTTCTCCAACAATCTACTCAAAATCTATCAGGAGGAGAAACACAATTAGTGGCATTAATTAGAGGATTACAATTAGATCCATTAGTGTTATTATTAGATGAACCCACCGCCTCTTTAGATCCTAGAACCACGCAACAAGTTGAGTCTTTAATTCAACGTTGGTTAACTGAAAACCCAGAACGAGCTTGCATTTGGACAAGTCATGATCCTAAACAATTGCGTCGGGTAACTCAAGTTCAACAAGAATTACTTTCTGATCAATAATTATATCTCCCTTCTCCTAAAATGTCTAGTAGTTATATTCCGATTAGTGTAGAACAATTAGCCCTATCTGTCTTATTCATTGTGATTAATATTGTCCTATCTTTAGGATTAAAATTAGGTCTAGCTCAATCCTTAATCATTGCCAGTGTACGAATGGTTGTGCAGTTATTATTAATTGGATATGTCTTAAATTGGCTGTTTACCTTATCCCATCCCTTTCCTGTTATTGCCTTAGCAATAATTATGGCAACTATCGCTGGAATTTCTAGTGTTAATCGAACCTCTCGGAGATTTGTAGGAATTTATTGGAGAAGTTTATTATCGGTTTTTATATCATCATTTTTGATTACCAATTTAACCACCTTGGGAATTATTCAAGTGCAACCTTGGTATGATCCGCAATACTTTATTCCTTTATTGGGAATGGTATTAGGAAATACCCTGACTGGGATTTCTTTAGGATTAGATCGATTCATGGAATCCTTAGTTAATCAACGTCAAAAAATAGAAACCTTATTAGCATTAGGAGCGACCCGTTGGGAAGCAACCCATGAAGAAGTTAAAGCCGCTATTAGAACAGGAATGATCCCCATGATTAACTCAATGATGGTGATGGGAATTGTCAGTTTACCTGGGATGATGACGGGTCAAATTTTAGCGGGGGCAAATCCTTTAGATGCGGTGCGTTATCAGATTATTATAATTTTTGCGATCGCCTCAGCCACAGCTTTAGGCACATTAGGAGTGGTATTATTAGCCTGGCAAGCTCTCCTCAATTCTTCCCATCAACTGTGTTTAGATCGGTTAACGAAATAAGAAATTCCTCAATTTAATTATTCCCTACTAGAATAACCCCAAAAAAGAGTTTTTGGGGTATTATTCAACAACAACTAAAACAAGAAATAACGCTGCGCCATGGGTAAAACCTCCGCAGGTTCACAGGTTAATAATTGCCCGTCTGCTTTAACTTGATAGGTTTCAGGATCAACCTCAATTTTGGGTAAAGCATCATTTAATTTCATGTCAGCTTTACTCAAATTTCGAGTTCCTGAAACCGCGACACATTGTTTTTTTAACCCTAATTGTTCGGGAATTTTTGCCTCTAAAGCCGCTTGAGACATAAACGTTAAAGAAGTAGATGAAATTGCTTTTCCAAAACTCCCAAACATCGGGCGACCATAGACAGGTTGAGGAGTAGGAATACTGGCATTGGCATCCCCCATTTGTGCCCAAGCAATTAAGCCGCCTTTAATTACCAATTCCGGTTTTACCCCAAAAAAAGCAGGTTTCCATAAACACAAATCCGCTAATTTTCCTTCAGCAATTGACCCCACATAATCAGAAATTCCATGGGTAATAGCCGGATTAATTGTATACTTAGCAATATAGCGTTTTACCCGAAAATTATCATGGGATGCGGTCGAATTTTCTGGGTCAGTTAATACCCCCCGTTGCACTTTCATTTTATGGGCCGTTTGCCAAGTTCTAATAATAGTTTCTCCCACCCTTCCCATCGCTTGAGAATCAGAAGAAATCATACTAAATGCCCCTAAATCGTGCAAAATATCTTCAGCGGCAATAGTTTCTCGGCGAATTCGGGACTCAGCAAAAGCCACATCCTCTGGAATATTTCGATCTAAATGATGACAAACCATCAACATATCTAAATGTTCTTCTAAGGTATTCATCGTATAGGGACGGGTGGGATTTGTAGAAGATGGTAAGACATTTTTCTGACCACAAACCTTAATAATATCTGGTGCATGACCCCCTCCCGCCCCTTCGGTATGGTAAGTATGAATCACCCGATTTTTAAATGCTGCAATGGTCGTTTCTACGAACCCTGATTCGTTTAAAGTATCCGTATGAATGGCAACTTGAACATCATATTCATCCGCAATTGTTAAACAAGTATCAATTGTTGCTGGGGTAGTTCCCCAATCTTCATGTAGTTTTAAACCCATGACCCCCGCTACAATTTGTTCAACTAAACCTTGGGGTTGACTACTATTTCCTTTGCCTAAAAATCCCAAATTCATCGGAAAGGCTTCCGCCGCTTCTAACATCCGATAAATATTCCATGCACCTGGGGTACAAGTAGTAGCATTAGTTCCCGTTGCCGGGCCAGTTCCACCCCCGATCATCGTGGTAATTCCTGATGCAATGGCGGTCTCGATTTGTTGAGGACAAATAAAGTGAATATGGCTATCAATTCCCCCTGCGGTGAGGATCATTCCTTCCCCTGCGATCACTTCCGTAGAAGGGCCGATAATAATATCAATATGATCTTGAATATAGGGATTTCCTGCCTTCCCAATCTTATAAATTTTCCCATCTTTTATCCCCACATCTGCTTTAACAATCCCCCACCAATCTACAATTAAAGCATTAGTAATCACTAAATCTACGGCTCCATCCGCACGGGAAATTGGAGACTGTCCCATGCCATCCCGAATTACTTTTCCGCCTCCAAATTTTACCTCATCCCCATAATTTATATAGTCCATTTCCACTTCAATAATTAATTCGGTATCTGCTAACCGAATGCGATCGCCCACCGTCGGCCCAAAGGTTTCTGCATAAGCCCGCCGATCCATTTTATAACCCATTTTCCACTCCTTCAGTAGTAAGCCCTTCAGGGCTTTCTTTAATCATTTAATTCTACAAGCCTAAGTCAAACTAAAATTATTTTTTCTTCTTCCCCTTGTCTTTTTTATCTTTCTTAACCTTCTCTTTTGTATCCTTTTTATTTTCTTCGGGTAAATTCAAATTTAACTGACCTTCCACTAAGCCATTAAACCCATATATTTCTCGACTTCCAGCCATTGTCACCAACTCAACTTCCTGTTCATCTCCGGGTTCAAATCTAACCGCAGTTCCCGCCGGAATATTTAACCGCATTCCTTTAGTTTTTTCGCGTTTAAATTTCAGGGCTTCATTAACTTCATAAAAATGATAATGTGAGCCAATTTGAATTGGGCGATCGCCTGTATTCGCAACTTTAATCTTTAAAGTCGGACGACCAACATTAAGTTCAATTTCACCTGCTTTAACAATCAGTTCACCTGGAATCATTGGTTGTTTCCTCTTATAATATTAATATTGCAAATCGGATCTCTTTATTATACAATAATTATATCCCATTGAAAATATTTCTTGATGTAATTATCTAGGATTATTCCTAAATTGGCAAGAATTTAGGGATAAAACACATTGACATCGAGATTTTATTGATTTAAAATGAGAATAAGCTATAATATTAGTGATAACAACTATATAATCAAGATGAATGCTCAACAGTTAGAAAAACAACTCAATAATTTAAAGCCTGCTGAAAAATTGCAATTGATTCAAACCCTGGCTCAAAATTTAAGTGCTGATTTTTTACCCAAAGAAACCTCTCAACCTGACTCAATTGCTAATGTGGGGCGTGTTCCTATTCCGGTTTGGAAATTAGTCGGTTATCGCCGTTTGGGTTGGAGTGATTTACAAATCTTAGAAAACTTTCCGCATTTACAATCTGAAGATTTACAAACCGCTTGGAACTACGCAGAAACTTATCCAGATCAGATCAATCAATACCTAGAAATCTATCAACAGAATCAACCTTTATCCGTGAATGATTCCCCTTGGGATGAACTTATAAACTTGATTGATCGTTGTACTGTTGATACTGGAATTACAGATTTAGCTGAAAAGCATGATCATTATCTCTATGGTAAACCCAAAATAATCTAATGGCTGATAAAATTTTTATTGATACTGCGGCTTGGATTGCTTTGCTAAATAGTCGTGATGCTCTGCATGATAAAGCACGATTAATTATGGATAATTTAATGAAGCAGAAACATCCTTTAATTACCACAGAGTTTGTTTTAATGGAGGTCGCTGATGCAATTTCCTCCCCTACGGTGCGATCAAAAACTATTGATTTTATTGATAATCTTTTATCTTTACCAATTTTATTAATCATTCCAGCTAGTCAAGATTTATGGAAAGCAGGATGGCAATTTTATAAACAACGTCCTGATAAAGAATGGGGTTTAACTGAATCAGTGCTATAAACCATCCGATAATTGTCCATCCTAAAAAGATATGGATCAGCCAAGTTTAATCGTGCATCAAAAGCATCAGCCCAATTATACAAACGCTGAATAATTTCTTGACTTAAAGGTAAAGTAGCTAGATTAATATTACCAACCCTGTGATCTCCAGCCCACCATAACGGATCACAACCATAATCTGCCATTAGTTTAATTTTTATCGCCATTGTTCATCTCCGTGTTCAAATCCAACCGCAGTTCTGGGGGGAATATTTAACCGCATTCCTAATGTTGAGGGTGCGATCGCTCACTCTACAAACCGCACCATCAAATGTTAACTCGCCCCTAATTTTTCCGACTGGGAAACACCCGCAAAGCATTTTCCAGAACAGAAACATTAACCCGCATTCCCACGGGTAAAGCCGTTGTCGCACTGGTTCGGGCGATGATTTCCCGACCGGATGGAACCTGCAAACTATAGTGGTTTTCCCGTCCGAGAAATTGGCGATCGCGAATCACAACCGCAGCGTTATCATCAGGTTTAAGAATAAAATCCTCCTGTCGTACCATTAATTCTACCCGGTCTAATTTATCCCAATCGGGGGTAACAGCATCGACAAGATATGGATTAATTGCAAAACAACCCACTTCCGTTTCCCAAAAATCTCCCCGACGTTTGGCGGGAATAAAATTAGCTTGGGTGACAAATTCCGCCACAAACCGAGAGGCGGGTTGTCGATAAATTGCTTCCGGTGTGCCAAACTGTTCTAGGCGTCCGTTCTGCATCACAGCCACCCAATCGGAAATTGATAGGGCTTCTTCTTGGTCATGGGTAACAAAAATGGCGGTGGTTCCTGCTACTTTTAAAATATCGCGTAATTCCTGCCGCAATCTTAATCGCACCTGCACATCTAAATTACTTAAAGGTTCATCTAATAATACTAAAGCCGGATGGGGGGCTAGGGCGCGAGCTAGGGCTACCCGTTGTTGTTGTCCTCCCGATATTTCATGGGGATAGCGTTTTTCATAACCCGATAATCCGACTAATTCTAAAACTTCTGCGACCCGTCTGTGAATCCCTAAACTAGATTTTTTCTTAGTATTTTTTAAGCCAAAGGCAATATTTTTGGCAACGGTTAAATGGGGAAATAGGGCATAATCCTGAAACACCATTCCCACATCTCGTTGTTCTGGCGGTATCCAATAGTCTAACCCGGCGACCTCTCGCCCCCCTAGGGTAATCGTTCCAGTGTCCGGTTGTTCAAATCCGGCAATCATTCGCAATAACGTGGTTTTCCCACACCCAGAAGGGCCTAATAGTCCTAAAATATCCCCTTCATGTAAGTCTAGGTCAACGGCTTGAACGGCTGGGGTCTGGTTTTGAGGAAACTGTTTACCGACATCCTCTAAATGCAGAATTACAGATTGAGTCATCTTTACAGGCATTAATTTGATCTTAGGGTTCAACGGTGCTGTTGAAACTAATATTGCTGAAACTCCATTCCAATTGTACCCCCTTTTTAGGATATATTCTCACTAAGACTTAATTAAATTTTGGGGAGTGTTTGGCTGTGTCATTATCGTCCTTGGAGTCCTTGATCAAAGCCTGGCGTAGTTTAAAGCTGGATGTTTGGACTGTTTTCGTGGTGGCGATCGCCGTTTTGATTGCGACTCCGGTATTATTTGTATTAAGCAGTGTTTTCACCAATTCAGCCGAGGTCTGGAACCATTTAGGCTCAACGGTTCTCCCAGGTTATATTCTTAATTCCTTATTGCTAATCTTTGGCGTTGGTATAACTGTATTGCTGCTCGGGGTGAGTAGTGCTTGGTTAGTAACCATGTGTCGGTTTCCGGGTAGCCGTCTGTTTGAATGGGGGTTGTTAATTCCCCTAGCTGCCCCTAGTTATATTCTCGCCTATGTCTATACCGAATGGTTAGAATTTTATGGCCCAGTACAAACCCTCCTGAGAAATACTTTTGGTATCAGTGGAATTGATGACTATTGGTTTCCTGATATTCGTTCTATTTGGGGGGCAATCTTTTTATTATCTTTAACCTTATATCCCTACGTTTATCTATTAACCAGAGTTGCTTTTTTAGAACAATCAACCTGTACCTTAGAAGCAAGTCGTTCCTTGGGTTGTAACCCTTGGCAAAGTTTTTTTACCGTAGCTTTACCTCTGGCTCGTCCGTCTATTATTGCCGGATTAGCCTTAGCATTAATGGAAACCCTGAATGATTTTGGAACGGTGCAATATTTCGGAGTTGATACTTTTACAACCGGAATCTATCGCACTTGGTTCGGAATGGGAGAACGGGTGGCAGCTTCCCAACTAGCGGCGGTTTTAATGTTATTTATATTGGGATTAATTCTAATCGAACTTTGGTCACGTCGTCAAGCCCAATATTACCAAACGGGCAATCGCTTTCAATCGTTAAACCAGTTTAAACTTACGGGATTTAGAGCCGGATTAGCCTGTTTTATCTGTTTATTCCCCATTATTTTTGGGTTTTTGATTCCTAGTGTAATTTTATTCAAAATGACCTTAGAAAATTTGGGAACCTTTTTAAATTCCGAGTTTTGGAATTATGCCTTACACAGTTTAACTTTAGCGACTATTAGCGGAATTTTAGCGGTTCTCATCGCCCTAATTATGGCCTATGGTGTCCGGTTAAATGCTAATTCTTTGATGCGATTATCCACCCGCATTGCCGCCATGGGATATGCGATTCCGGGTTCGGTAATTGCGGTGGGTATTTTAATTCCGATTGGTCAATTAGATAATGCAATTGATGGGGTAATGCGGTCTACCTTTGGTATTTCCACAGGATTGTTATTGAGTGGCACAATTATCGCTTTAATTTATGCCTATTTAGTCCGATTTTTAGCGGTTTCTTTCGGGACAGTAGAATCGAGTTTAAGTAAAATAAAACCCAATTTAGATGAAGCTGCGCGTAGCTTAGGATACGGGGCGACTGGAACTTTAATTAAGGTGCATACTCCGATTATGTGGAGTGGATTATTAACAGCCGGAATGTTAACTTTTGTCGATGTGATGAAGGAGTTATCTGCTACCTTAGTGATTCGTCCGTTTAATTTTGATACCTTGGCAGTTCGGGTATATAATTTAGCCTCAGATGAAAGATTAGCTGAAGCTGCTGCCCCCGCATTAGCGATTGTTTTAGTAGGGATTATTCCGGTTATTTTCTTGAGTTTAAGAATTAGTCAATCCCATCACCAATAAAAGGAACCACAAAGGCACTGAGACACTAAGGAAGGAAGAAAGATTATATAGCAATCCGCAACGCGCGAGACGGAGGTTGTAACATTTTATCGTAGGGGTTGGGTCTCCCAACCCTCTTTGCTTTAGGCAATTTGGTTAATAAACTTGGCGACAATTTTAACAAATTCTGCGGTTGATTCGTAGGGTAAAACGTTACGTCCTGGAATTATAGCAGATTGGCAATTTTTCCAGCCTTTTTCATAAAGTTGACAACGTTGTTCTGGGGTTTCTGAAAATCCACTGCGGCTAATGCTGGATGCGGTTGTGCCAAAAACTGCTAAGGTGGGAATCGAAATTCCCGCCATAATATCCGTATAGTTTTGTCGCCAGAATCCAGCTAAAAAGGAATAAACGGCATAACGACTTTGATCATTTTTGGCTCCTGTTTCTAATAAGTCTAACCAATTTTGATCGACATCTTCAGCCTTGGCAAAAAGTTGCCGAATGGAGAAGGATTCGATAAACTGACGACGACGGGCATAGAGCCAGAATAAATTGCCAATGGGAGAATCAAAGAATAGATTCCAAGCGAGTTTTTGCTGTTTTTCTGAACTGGGTTCACTCATGACTCGCCAAGCTGGGGGGCCAGATAATATTAATCCTTTAATTAAGTTAGAATTAGATTGGTTTTGGAGTTGGGTTAGGGCGATCGCAACGGGTAATAACGCTCCTTGTACTACTATAATAACAGGTTTTTGAATAATATTGTGTAAAAAATAATTCAATTGTTCTGCCCAATCTTGGGGATAATAGGCAACTTTCGGAATTTCAGACTTTCCACAACCGATTAAATCGGGATTATAAATGGCATGATTTAACCCTTGTTTCCGTGATTCTTGACAAAATCGATACCAAAAATTTCCCGATAATCCCACTCCAATCGGATGAATTAATAGTAATGAAATCTCCTGATTATTGGGATTAAGGGTCGAATAATCTTCATAAGAACATTGATATCCCTGCCAATTATAGGATTTTGATTCAGGAGTAAATAGGGAAGATTCGGGATGGGATTTCATAATATTGGTAAATAATTAATTGAATAGATTTTACAGATTACATTAATATTGAAACAAACTATTAAGGTAATCTGCACAATCAGAGTAATCTTTCAATCAGCGTTAACGGTTTGGGTTTCTTCTGTGATGATTTTGGGTTCAATTGTTAATTCTGGCGTGGGAATTTCTATTTCAGAAATGGGATTTTGTTCCTCTGAGGTAATTTCTGGAACTGGGTTAGGGGTTTCTTCAGGTTGGGGTTCGGTGACAGGTTTGGGAATTGGAACTTGATCAACAATTTCAGGTAGGGGTGTCGGAGAATTAGATGTTACCTGAACTGGATTCAAAAAGGGAAGACGGAAACGAGTCAAAAATCCACCCAATTGTTTAATTAGGGATTCAGAAGGGACATCCGGTGTTGTTTCTTCGGGTTGAATTTCAGATGCTACAGGTTCAATCGCAGGTTCTTCCGCTTCTACCACGTCCGATGGAGGAGTTTCGGGTTCTAGGGTTGTTTCTACAGGTTCCGATGGGTTGGGTTCAGATTCTAGGATTGTTTCTACCACATCCGATGGAGTAGTTTCGGGTTCTAGGGTTGTTTCTACAGGTTCCGATGGAGTATCTAGGGTTGTTTCTACAGGTTCCGATGGGGTAGATTCGGGTTCTACCGTTGTTTCCACTTCTGGCGTAGTTTCCTCAACGGGTTCGGCGGTGGATTCGTCTACGGGAGGCGAAATAACTTCGGGTTCGGTGGTAGGAAGTTCTTCCGGTTCAGGGGTTTTAATCAGGTCTTGAGTGGCAAAATTAGGATTCAGGATTCCTTTAAGTTCTGCAAAGGATAATTTTTCTTGAGTCAGTTGAGACAGGGTATTTTTGAGATTGGGATTATAGGTAATCACCCGGGCGGTTTTATTAAAAACGTTATCAACGGGATTTCCCTGTTCATTCAGATATTCAATTTGTACCCAATTTTTACCCGGTTTTAACCCTTTTATATATAAAGGTTGCCATTTATCGGTGGTGAAGCTTTCGCCGTTAAGGGTAATCCGAATTTGCCAATCTACTATTTCATCTGTTGGATCTTCTTGAGCCACAATATGTAGAGGGGCGTTATTGAGGTAGAAGTCTAGTAAAATTGGTTCCGCACCGTATGCTCCTTGGGGACGGTTATAAGTAAGTAGGGGCAGATTTTGGTCGGGGTGATGATCGGGGGTTTTTGTGAAAACATGAAAGGTGGTTTGGGCAAAAGACCCTTCGTTTTTATAGCTTTCATCCCAGGGATAGGCAGCAAATACTCGGAGAGTATGGGTTCCGGGGTCTAGGTTGGGGAAGGTGATGGGAGTGGTGATATCGTAAACATCAATATTAGGTTGGTTATCCAGGATTACTTGTAAATGTGGCCCTAAACCGAATTTAGGATCTTGGAATAGGGGTAAACCCTGAACCTGAAGTTGCAGATTAATTGTATCGTCTTCAAGCAGTTGATCGGGTTGAGGATTGAGGATGGTAACTTGAGGCTGGTAAGCATCGAGGGATTGATGTAGTTTCTGGATCAGCTTTGGGGGAGAAACTTGGGAAATTGGTAACGCGGATTTGGATATCGTCAGGGTTGGAGGCGTTTGGGGCGGAACTTCTGAGGAGGAATTTCCACATCCAGCCAGACCAAAGATGATTAAGAGTGCTAACAGGGTTTTGAGTTGGGTTTTTACTCTTGTCCATACCTGAAGTATGGGATTTAGCACCCGATTTTTCTGAAGGAAGCCCAATCTAGTTTTATCCATAGGTTTTTTATTGAAAATCATAAGCCCAACCTTAATCTATCGGTTTTGGGGGGGTATTTAACTTCCCTGGGTTCGGTAGGGTGTCACTTGAGGAGTTCAGACTAATCCTAGCGCGGAATTGGGACACCAAGAACCTAGAGATTAAAGTCCGGTGGAATTGATTTTGATTCCAGCTGGAAATGGACAAGGTTTTCAACCTTCTAAGTTATTCTGATAAATTTTAAGTTTTGTAACATTTGTTGAGAAATATTTGACTTTTTGAAACCCTTATGAAAACTAAAATGATGATTCTGTAGGGAATCAGAGGGAATTTTAATTATTGTTACCAAGTCATTCCCCCCAGATTCAAAAAGATGATATATCATTTAAAGACAACAGCTACCCCAAACGGAAAGCCATTGCTATGCAAGGGTTTAGGTGTGGGTTAGTTGTCGAAATAAAATTTTAAAAGCCTTAAGGCAAATGGAAGGGTGTCCTGTTGCCCCCGAACAAAGGTTAGTTTTAGTGCAGGTATAAACCTGAATAATTAGTCTCATAGAAATTCATCTATGAAACGATTTAACGAAACACTAACTTTTGTTAAGGATTTTGAAAAAGGGGTATAACTTCTGTCAGAATCTGCAACGTTACTTATTTTTTGTCACAGGTCGAGGAGAGTCTAAATGACAATCAGTCCTCCAGAGCGTGAGGCAAAAGTAAAGGTTGCGGTTGATAAAGATCCGGTTCCTACATCTTTTGAAAGATGGTCTAAACCAGGACACTTTCGCCGTGACCTCGCCAAAGGGCCAAATACAACCACTTGGATTTGGAACCTACACGCTGACGCTCACGACTTCGATAGTCATACCAGCGATTTAGAAGATATTTCGCGTAAAATTTTTAGCGCCCATTTTGGTCATTTAGCCGTGATTTTTATCTGGTTAAGTGGTGCCTACTTCCACGGCGCTAAATTTTCGAACTACGAAGCTTGGTTGGCTAACCCTACGGGGATTAAGCCTAGCGCGCAAGTTGTATGGCCAATTTTCGGCCAAGAAATTTTAAACGGTGATGTTGGTGGTGGCTTCCACGGGATTCAGATTACCTCTGGATTATTCCAACTGTGGCGAGCTTCCGGTTTTACCAACACATACCAGCTTTATTGCACCGCCATTGGTGCGCTGGTCATGGCAGGTTTGATGCTGTTTGCTGGTTGGTTCCACTATCACAAACGGGCTCCCAAACTGGAATGGTTCCAGAATGTAGAGTCGATGATGAACCACCACTTAGCTGGACTGTTGGGTCTAGGCAGTTTGGGATGGGCAGGTCACCAAATTCATGTGTCCTTACCCGTGAACAAACTACTGGATGCGGGAGTGGCGGCGAAGGATATTCCTTTACCCCATGAATTCATCCTCAACCCCAACCTGATGGCAGAACTGTATCCCAGTTTTAAAGAAGGTTTAACACCATTCTTTACCTTGAATTGGGGAGTCTATTCTGACTTCTTAACCTTCAAAGGTGGATTAAACCCCCAAACAGGCGGTCTGTGGTTATCCGATACTGCACACCATCACCTGGCACTGGCAGTCCTGTTCATCATTGCTGGCCATATGTACCGGACAAACTGGGGCATTGGTCACAGCATGAAGGAAATTTTAGAAGCCCATAAAGGCCCCTTCACTGGAGAAGGCCATAAAGGACTCTACGAAATCCTGACCACCTCTTGGCACGCTCAGTTGGCGATTAACCTCGCATTGATGGGTTCTTTGAGCATCATTGTGGCTCACCACATGTACTCAATGCCTCCCTATCCTTACATTGCGACGGATTATCCCACGCAGTTGTCTCTGTTCACACACCATGTGTGGATTGGTGGCTTCCTGATTGTGGGTGCAGGAGCTCACGCTTCCATTTTCATGGTGCGTGATTACGTTCCGGCCAACAATGTCAACAACTTGCTCGATCGGGTGCTTCGTCACCGCGACGCAATTATCTCCCACCTGAACTGGGTCTGTATCTTCTTGGGATTCCATAGCTTTGGGTTATATGTCCATAACGACACCATGCGTGCGTTTGGTCGTCCCCAAGATATGTTCTCTGATACAGGGATTCAACTCCAACCCGTGTTTGCCCAATGGGTGCAAAACATTCACGCTCTGGCCCCGGGTAGCACTGCTCCCCATGCCTTAGCCAGTGTTAGCCCTGTGTTTGGCGGCGGTGTCGTAGCCGTCGGTGGCAAAGTAGCAATGATGCCGATTGTGTTAGGTACGGCGGACTTCATGGTTCACCATATCCATGCCTTCACAATTCACGTCACAGTCTTAATTCTGCTAAAAGGCGTTTTATACGCCCGTAGCTCTCGCTTGGTTCCCGACAAGAGTGAATTGGGTTTCCGATTCCCTTGCGATGGGCCAGGTCGGGGTGGTACTTGCCAAGTCTCTGGCTGGGATCACGTTTTCCTGGGTCTGTTCTGGATGTACAACTCCCTCTCCATCGTGATTTTCCACTTTAGCTGGAAGATGCAATCCGATGTTTGGGGAACCGTTGGTTCAGACGGCACCGTTTCTCACATCACCAGTGGCAACTTTGCCCAGAGTGCCATTACCATCAACGGATGGCTGCGTGATTTCCTGTGGGCGCAAGCTGCTCAGGTAATCAGTTCCTACGGGTCAGCCCTTTCCGCCTACGGTCTGTTGTTCTTGGGTGCCCACTTCGTTTGGGCGTTCAGCTTAATGTTCCTGTTCAGTGGCCGCGGTTACTGGCAAGAATTAATTGAGTCCATTGTCTGGGCCCATAACAAGCTGAAATTAGCCCCAGCAATTCAACCTCGCGCTCTGAGTATTACTCAAGGTCGTGCGGTTGGTGTAGCTCACTACCTCTTAGGGGGCATTGCTACAACTTGGGCATTCTTCCTAGCCCGAATTATTTCAGTAGGATGAAAACTCTCTGCTCAGGGGCAGGGAAAGGCTGAATCAGCTTTCTCCTTCCCCCTGAAGCGGAATAACAAAGAACACGATTTAGTTAGGACTTATGGCAACTAAATTCCCAAAATTTAGCCAGGACTTGGCCCAAGACCCGACAACACGTCGGATTTGGTACGGGATTGCCACAGCCCATGATTTCGAGACCCATGATGGCATAACAGAGGAAAATCTTTACCAAAAGATCTTTGCTTCCCACTTCGGTCACCTCGCTATCATTTTCCTCTGGACTTCAGGCAACCTGTTCCACGTCGCTTGGCAAGGTAATTTTGAACAATGGGTTAAAGATCCTTTAAATATTCGCCCCATTGCTCACGCCATTTGGGATCCCCAATTTGGCCAACCTGCGGTAGAAGCTTTCACCCAAGCGGGTGCTTCTAACCCAGTTAACATCGCTTATTCTGGGGTGTACCACTGGTGGTATACCATCGGAATGCGCTCAAATGCTGACCTGTATCAAGGGTCGATCTTCCTGTTGCTTTTGGCTGCTACCTTCCTGTTCGCAGGTTGGTTACACCTGCAACCCAAGTATCGTCCCAGTCTGTCTTGGTTCAAGAATGCTGAATCTCGTTTGAACCACCACTTGGCAGGTCTGTTCGGGGTTAGTTCCCTGGCTTGGACTGGTCACTTGGTTCACGTTGCCATTCCTGAATCTCGCGGACAACACGTTGGTTGGGATAATTTCCTCAGCACTCTGCCCCACCCGGCAGGTCTGGCTCCCTTCTTCACGGGTAACTGGGGTGTGTACGCACAAAGCCCAGATACCGCCGGTCACATTTTTGGAACCTCTACGGGTTCTGGAACCGCTATTCTGACCTTCTTAGGTGGTTTCCATCCTCAAACCGAGTCTCTCTGGTTGACGGATATGGCTCACCACCATTTGGCGATCGCAGTGTTATTCATCATTGCGGGCCATATGTACCGGACAAACTTTGGAATTGGTCATAGCATCAAAGAAATGATGAATTCCAAAGATCCTCTGTTCGGGATCAAAAATGAAGGGCCGTTCAACCTACCTCATCAAGGGTTGTACGACACCATGAATAACTCCCTGCACTTCCAGTTAGCATTTGCTCTGGCTGCGCTGGGTGTGATCACCTCCCTGGTGGCGCAACATATGTACGCGCTTCCTCCCTACGCCTTCATCGCTAAGGATTACACCACGATGGCGGCGCTGTATACCCACCACCAATATATTGCTGGGTTCCTAATGGTCGGGGCTTTCGCTCACGGGGCAATCTTCCTGGTGCGCGACTATGATGCCGAACAGAACAAAGGCAACGTCTTGGATCGGATGTTACAGCACAAAGAGGCCCTCATCTCTCACTTAAGCTGGGTGTCTCTGTTCCTCGGTTTCCACACTCTGGGCTTATATGTCCATAACGATGTTGTGGTTGCCTTTGGAACTCCTGAAAAGCAAATTCTGATTGAACCGGTTTTTGCTCAATTCGTTCAAGCTGCTTCGGGTAAAGTGCTGTACGGTATGGATGTTTTATTGTCCAATGCTGACAGCATCGCCAGCACCGCTTGGCCGAACTACGGCAACGTTTGGTTGCCCGGTTGGTTAGATGCTATCAACTCTGGTAGCAACTCCCTATTCCTGAGCATTGGCCCTGGAGACTTCTTAGTTCACCATGCCATCGCTCTAGGTCTGCACACCACCACCCTGATTTTGGTCAAAGGTGCGTTGGATGCCCGTGGCTCGAAGCTGATGCCCGACAAGAAAGACTTCGGTTATGCCTTCCCTTGCGATGGCCCTGGCCGTGGTGGTACTTGCGACATCTCCGCTTGGGACTCTTTCTACCTGTCGATGTTCTGGATGCTGAATACCATTGGTTGGACTACCTTCTACTGGCACTGGAAGCACCTGGGCGTCTGGCAAGGAAACGTTGCTCAGTTCAACGAATCCTCTACCTACCTGATGGGCTGGTTCCGTGACTATCTGTGGCTGAATTCGGCTCAGTTAATTAACGGCTACAACCCTTATGGAACCAATAACCTGTCGGTTTGGGCTTGGATGTTCCTATTCGGACACCTAGTTTGGGCGACTGGATTTATGTTCCTGATCTCTTGGCGGGGTTACTGGCAAGAGTTAATCGAAACGATTGTCTGGGCTCATGAACGGACTCCTCTGGCGAACCTAGTTCGTTGGAAAGACAAACCCGTGGCTCTTTCTATCGTTCAAGCTCGTGTGGTTGGTTTAGCTCACTTCACCGTTGGCTATATCCTCACCTACGCAGCCTTCCTAATTGCCTCGACTGCGAGTAAGTTTGGTTGATGTAACTATTAACTGCATCCTCGTTTGATTGGTAATTAAAAATATCCCCTGCCTGCGGGTAGGGGATTTCTATTTATTCTATTTGTTGTTGCGCTTTAGCGCAATATAGGGGTATCTGTTGTATCTGTAAATGCAAGTGACCAACGCACTACAAAGAATCAATAATCTCAATAATCATATCAGTGATAATTCTAATTGAGGTGTATCAGTTCTTAGTCTGTGTTCCGCTTGTTGACAGTATTCTGCCGATAGATCGATCCCAATAAAACTTCTTCCTAGCCTTTTTGCTGCTACTGCTGTAGTGCCACTCCCCATAAAAGGATCAAGAATTATTTCGGCATTTGTTGACTCAATACATCGTCTGGCTAATGCTATCGGAAAAGGTGCGGGATGGGAGTTATTCATTTCTTGCATGAACTCCCAAACATCACCATGAGCATTAGCTTTAGGTGTCAACTTAAATTTTGGCTTCGTTATTAAATAAATGACTTCGTAGGTGGGTAAAAAGTAACCCTGGTTGAAGTTAATTCCTCCTTTTCGTCGCCAGATGATAATTTGTCGGACTGGGAAACCCGAAACTATATCTTGTCTGTCTTGAAGTAAACCGTCTTGAACCCGCCATTTATGATTATAAAATATTGCCCCATCATCTTTTAATAAACGCATCATTTGGGATAGACATTCTCTTTGCCATTCCACATATTTTTCATGGGGCATATTGTCATCATAGTCTGAATAACCATGCACAAGTTGAGCATTTTTCCACTTGCCACCTCTGCCATCCTTCATCCCATTTCCGGTAGAATTTTTCAGGTTGTAGGGTGGGGAAGTTACAACTAAACCCAGACAATTATCTGGCATTTGACTCATTATGGATATACAATCTCCACAAATAAACTTATCTAATAACTGATCCAGAGTCATTATTTATCCTTGATAATAACTTAATGGTTTGATTTGAGTGAAAATTACTAGACTTTGACCTACATTCGCTTTAAAAACACCGATTTTGCCTAAGCTAACGCAGATTTTGTCTCCGGTCAAGAGCTACTCAAAAAAATTGATTATTTTCCAGTGTCCATGATTTGCGGTAAAATACTTATAAACCCAAAGGGGAATAGAAAATGAGTTAAGCTAATGATCAACTTCCCCTTAACTTTGAGCTAGTTTTAGCCTTGGTCAAACAACTGCAACACTATCATAACCCATAGTGAAGATCACCTCCATTTTCTCGGCTAACACTAACATAAATACGCCTTTAGTTAAAAATCTAGTTAAAGCTATTGATTTAATATAAAATGAGTGTCTCCACCTCGATACTAACAGAATTGCTGAAGTTTTTGCCCAATTTAAAGCCCCAAATTTATTTTAAATCCTCTTTAACTGCGTTATCTCATGCGATGGAGGATCAGATTTTAGCTGGAACTGAACAACCTCTGGTTATTGCTACCTTCCAACAGGAAAGATTTTATCGTAAAGAAGCTCACCGTTACCGAAAAATTGCTGAACTCACACCACAGGTTTATGTGATGGCGGCGTTAGAAACGGAGTTTCAAAACTCCTCTGATAATCATGAAACCGTGGCTTTTTACCCGCAAGATCAACTAAGTCAAGAATGGAATTTATTAGTTTTAGGACAATATTATTCAACCTGTTTAGTTTGTGTTGAACGAGAAGATTTAGTCCAGAATTCTGATATATCTGAACAGTTATTGATGGATCAAGCTCGTCCCTTTGAAGGAATTTGGACATCAGATCGGCAAGTTTCTATTAAGGTTGCAGAATTGCTTTTAGAACGGACTTTATATTACCGTCCTGAATTGACTGAAAAGGTAGAACAAGCCTATAGTATTTATGGTATTCGTTCAGTAGCTAAAAAAACCAAAAAATCTTCAAATCCCACTAAATCAAATACTATCTCTACAGATTATTCTTCTCTCAATGATCCCTTTGCTTATCGTTTAGTTACTTATCTACAAGCAGGACAACATGAACTTTTACGAGTCTATCGTTCCTTAGCAGCAAAAGAACGGAAGGAACGTTTAGTTAACTCTATTACAGCAACAATTCGCCAATCTCTAAACCCTCAAGAAGTGATCAAGGTAGCAACCCAGGAATTAGGGGAAGCAATGGGAGCTTGTCGTTGTTTAATTTATCGCTGCAAGGCAACGGATAATTCTGTTAAAATTTCTAATGAATATTTATGTAATGATGTCGTTTCTATCATCGGAAAAACTTGGATATTGCGAGAAAATCCGCTATTTCAAGAAGTTGTTAAACGTCAAGAACCTATTTATATTAATCGAACTGATAAAATTCATCCAGACTGGATTAAAAATACTAATAATAACTCAGTAAAGCCAAAAGAATCATTAAAAAAAATTACCCAAAGATGGGAAATTAAAGGTTGGTTAATGATTCCTATTTTATACCAAGGTCAACTTTTGGGAATGGTAGAATTACACCAATGTAATTGTAATCTTTCCCTGTGGCAAGAAGATGATTTGTTAATGGTAGATGCGATCGCGACTCAACTAGGTGCTGCCATTATTCAAGCAGAAACCTATGCCAATTTAGAAGATCTTAACCAACAATTAGAAGCATTAGAACGCACCCGCAGTAATTTAATTGCCATTACCGGACATGAACTAAGAACTCCCTTATCCACAATTTTAATTTGTTTAGAAAGTTTAAATCAAGAGCCGAATATGCCCGTAGAAATGCGAAAAATCATGTTAGATACAGCCTTAACAGATGCAGAACGGTTAAGAAAATTAGTCCAAGATTTTTTGAAATTATCCCATTTAGAAAGTGGCCGTGTAGACTGGAACCCCGAATCTTTAAGATTAAAAGAATGTATTGATTTAGCCATTAGTGGAATTCGTACCCATCATAATCAAAATCAAGTTCCAGGTATTGAAATAGAAGTTTCACCGAATTTACCTTTAGTTCAAGCCGATGGAGAATGGTTAGTAGAACTACTATCTAAACTTTTAGATAATGCCTGTAAATTTACTGATTCTGATGGCAAAGTTACCATTAACGCCAAATGTAATCAAGAACAAATGGTAGAAGTGACAATCTCTGATACTGGACGGGGAATTGAACCTAATCGTTTAGACGCAGTATTTGAGCGTTTTTACCAGGAAGAAGGATCACTACGTCGGAGTGTGGGTGGAACAGGCTTAGGATTAGCGATCAGTAAACAAATTGTAAATGGTTGGGGCGGGATAATTTGGGCAGATTCCCTGGGTAAAAATCAAGGGAGTCAGTTCCACTTCACGATCCCTTATGTTGAAGGTGATTCCTGATTTGTAGTAAGCCCTTTAGGGCTATCTAACTCTGAGTCCTGAAGGACTCACTACAATAGTGACCAGGGTGTTAAAACATGAGATCCTAGAAAAAGTCAACAATAGTAAATTGAGTTAGAATTTCATGGCAAATCAAGCAACAGTTGTGATTACGGGAGCGTCTTCGGGCGTTGGTTTGCAAGCCGCTAGAGCCTTAGCCCAAAAGGGTTGGTATGTGGTGATGGCCTGTCGGGATTTAGTCAAAGCGGAACAGGCGGCTCAATCCGTGGGAATGTCCAAGGACAGCTATACCATTCTCCCCATAGATTTAGGATCTTTGGCCAGTGTAAAACAGTTTGTCGCTAATTTCCGGTCTCTGGGTCGCTCGTTAGATGCCTTGGTCTGCAATGCGGCGATTTATATGCCTTTAATTAAGGAGCCTTTATGGAGTCCAGAGGGTTATGAATTAACGGTGGCGACCAACCATTTAAGCCATTTCTACCTCTGCAATGTCATGCTGGAGGATATGAAACGTTCCTCCTACCCCGATCGCAGAATGGTGATTTTAGGGACTGTGACCCACAACCCCGATGAGTTAGGGGGTAAAATTCCTCCCCGTCCCGACTTAGGCAATCTCGAAGGGTTTGAACAAGGTTTCAAAGATCCGATTACCATGATTAATGGAAAACAATTTGAACCTGTTAAAGCCTATAAAGATAGCAAAGTTTGTAATGTTTTAACGATGCGAGAATTACATCGCCGTTACCATGATTCAACGGGGATTACTTTTACTTCTCTCTATCCTGGTTGTGTGGCAACAACAGCTTTATTCCGCAATCATTATCCCCTATTCCAAAAGATTTTTCCCCTATTTCAAAAATACATTACCGGGGGATTTGTCACGGAGGAATTATCGGGCGATCGCGTCGCCATGGTGGTGGCTGATCCTGAATATAAACAGTCGGGAATGTATTGGAGTTGGGGAAATCGCCAGAAGAAGGATCGCCAGTCTTTTGTGCAAAAGGTTTCTCCCCAAGCCAGCGATGATGAAAAAGGGAAAAAAATGTGGGATTTAAGTGCTAGGTTGGTGGGATTAGCTTACTAATAAAATCAGGGAGTAGGGACAATACTTTTGGCTGTTTCAATGAATTCTTGTACAAATCCCCTACTTTTAAGTGTGGGGATTTCCCTGTTCCCTGTTCCCTATAATTATATCAATAAACGAGGAGGTTAAAATGTCAATTCAAGTTTTAAAACGACGTTTTACCGTTGAAGACTATCAGAAAATGGGGGAAGTTGGGGTTTTTAAAGTAGATGAGAATAATGAATTAGTGGCGGGAGAAATTATTAAAATGTCACCGATTGGAAAACGTCACGCGGCTTGTGTACGACGGTTGGATTATTTATTGAATCGTCAGTTAGGCGATCGCGTTATTATTGATACTCAAAACCCAATTCAATTAAATAATTTATCACAACCTCAACCCGACTTAGTTCTCCTGCAACCTCGTCCCGATTTTTATGAAGAAAGACATCCCCAACCCTCGGATATTCTGTTATTAATAGAAGTCTCGGATACAACAATTGATTTTGACCAACAGGTAAAAATTCCCCTCTATTGTCAGAGTGAAATTCAGGAAGTTTGGTTAATTGACCTGAATCAAAATATTGTGCGGGTGTATCGAACTCCCACTACTAATGGTTATCAATCTATTCAGTTTTTTACAGTAGAACAAACCTTAACGATCAGTGTTTTTCCTGAATTTAATTTTAACGTTAATCAGATTTTTTGATCTTAAGGAACAGGAACAAAATCATAACCGAGTCCTGAACGATTTCCCGGTTCAATAGTAACTAATTGTAAGGGTTGATTGCGATCGCCCGAGGGTAAAAACCGAATCACCCCCGTTGCTCCCTGGGGCGTAAAATCCGGGGCGGAAAGCGCTTGTTGCACCCCGGTTCGGGTAGGATTTTTAGCAATAGCAGCAACCAAGGCTTTTGTAGCATCATAGGAGGTGGCGGTGCGCCAGTTAACACTCGCTCCCCAGAGTTGATTTGCTGTTTGAGCAAAAGCCGAATTAGGATTAGCTAAAATATGCCAAGGAATTGCTATGACCATCCCCACCGCATCGCCTCCCACCTTCAAAGTTTCCGGTCGATATAGACTATCTCCGCCCAATAACGGTAACTGTTTGCGATTAATTCTCACCACTTGTAACGCCTGTTCAATAGTAGAAGAATCGGGCGTTAAAACAATCACTTCGGCTCCCTGTTGGCGAGCTTGTTCTAGGGCTTGAATCGGATTAAAATTAGGTTTAGCAATATCAAAAACGCTGACTACTTCGCCCCCATCTCCACTTAAAGCCGTGGTAAATTCTGTTTGTAGGGATGTACTATATTGATTAGCACTATTAAAAAATAGTACCGCTTTTTTCAAGTTTAACTTATTGAGTAAATATCGAGATAAGCTACTTCCAGCAAAGCGATCGCTCGGAACAGTTCTAAAAATATAGTCTCCCGCATTAGAAATAGAAGTTGATGTACTGGTTGGAGAAATTAAAACTAATTTTCCGGCTTCATAAATCGGTGCTGCTGCTTGGGTAGTATCACTGCCAAAATGACCAACTACCCCCAAAACTTCTGAATTATCTACTAATTTTTGAGCAACTTCTTTAGCAACTTCAGGACTATTATCATCATTGACAATCATCACATTTAATGATTTTCCGCCAATTCCTCCCCCTTGATTAACTTCCATTTGAGCCTGAGCCACTCCTCTTAAAATCTCCTGGGCGGTATTCACAGAAGTTCCAATTGGAATAGATACTGCTATAGTATAAAAGGGTTGATTATTTTGCAGAATTTGAGCATTATTTCGATAAACTAAGGCTTCAGGATCGTTTTTATTTTGTTGTAATGCCGCATTAAATTGTTGAACCGCATTCTGATATTGACGAGACGCTAAAGCCGCAACTCCTGACTGTTTGAGAGCTAAATTTCCCGAAGCAATTAAAACTTTTTCTCCTTGACTCATGCGAGTTTCTATCGACCCCACCGCAATATTAGATGAGGACGTTGGGGGCAAAGTTCCAGAGGGGTTATTCGTATTCAATAGGGGTTTAGGAGAAAATCCGAAAAATAAAAAATAACCCGCCCCTAATAAGCCCCCGGTGATCAGGAGTGCTAACAATAAGATTAGAGATTCATTTTTTTGAGACATCGGATTATCAATTGATGCTTAACTTATATTCTAACATTTTTTTCTGGGATCAACCTCCAAGTTAACAGACAGAAACATATCCAGCCCAGAAAACTTAACGGATTCTAATAAATCCTAATTTTTCCATAAAATCTTGACCTTGAGAAGTTAATAAAAGTTGAGTGTAGGCTTCTCCAGCCTGTTGTTCAGATTGATTATTTTGTTTAACTATAATAAATAAACGTCGGGTGAGAGGATAAGCTCCATTTTTAAACACAACTGGATCAATTTGATTCCGTTGTTGAGGGCAATTTTCAGGGGAAATTAAAGGATTTTTATAAGGTTGAATTAAAGCTCCAGAGGTTAGACCTATAGCGATGGGTTTAATCGTACATTGGGCGACCACTTCTGGAGCAGAAGCATAATAGATTCCCCCAGGATTATTAGCGATCGCTCTTAGGGCTTCTGTGGTGGTCGGAATAAATTTTATCGTCTCGGCAAAACTCTCTCCTCCTAATACATTTGTAATAAAAAATTCTGTTGTTCCTCCGGCTTCTTTCGTCCGAGAATAGGCAACAATGGGAATATTTTCCCCGCCGAGTTGACTCCAATTTGTGATTTTACCCGTATAAATTTGTTTTAATTGATTGATAGTTAACCCTGGAATATTCAAGTTGGGATTAACCGCCACTACAATTCCATCAAGAGCAATAGGAACTTCGATTAAATTTAAGCCCTTTTGTCTGGCTTGTTGATATTCTGATTCTTGTAAAGGTCGAGATGATTCAGCAAAGGTAATTTGATTATCAATTAACATTTTAATCCCACTTCCTGAACCTGGGGATTGACTAGGATTTTGAAAATATCGTAATTGAAATTGAGGAAAAACAGTTTGAACTTCTGGATTAATTCCTTGACGAATAGGTGCAAAGGTGGTACTTCCGCCATAGGTAAAGACTCCATTCGGAACATTAGGAACTTCAGCAAAGGTTTTAAAATTTGTTGTGGAGGTTTGAGGCACAGAAGTGGGTGAAATTGAATTAGAGGGAGAGGGATTAGAATTTAAGACTGTTGGCAAATTCATATTGCGAGTAAACCACCAAACTCCGCCACTAATTAATCCTCCGGTAATGAACAAGGCTAGAATTAAAGTTGTAGTATCATTTTTTTGAGCCATAAATCTAAAAGGTTTTGGATGTTAGGCAAAATCTTAGCACTTTTGTAGGATTCTTGGGGCAGATATTGATATAATATTACTGAAGGTATGGAATAAAAGCAAAAAAACCATCTCAAAATCATTCAAGGAATAATTGCTTATGGTTTCCTCAATAGAGCCTCAATCTAAACTCTCTTTACAAGAGTTTTTGCAATTACCAGAAACGAAGCCGGCGAGTGAATATATTAATACCCATATCTACCAAAAACCTATGCCACAAGGAGAACATAGTATTTTGCAAACTCGCTTAGTAACGGAAATTAATCGAGTGGGTGAATCGCAAAAATTAGCCTATGGACTGACCGAGTTACGTTGTACTTTTGGAGGAGTTTCTATTGTTCCAGATATCGCTATTTTTGAATGGAATAATATTCCTTTACGCCCCAATAAAAGAATTAAAAATCGGTTTGAAATTCCTCCAGATTGGATCATTGAAATTCTCTCTCCAGATCAATCCCCTAATCGAGTGATTCAAAAAATTGCTTTTTGTCTGAATCATGGAACAAAGTTAGGTTGGTTTATCGATCCCGAAGATGAATCCGTGAGTATTTTTCAACCGAATTGTATTCCCGAAGTTAAATCAGATAGGGATAGTTTACCTGTGCTGAAGATGTTAAATGATTGGCAATTTTCAGTAACAGATTTATTCAGTTTACTCTATTTAGTCTAATCTTTTCTTGTCCTGGTTTATAAAAATCGTTTAAGTAGAAGATAAATTAACCGGAATAAAGTAGTTACAGCCACGCTAAATACAGCCATAATTAAAGGAACTGTAGTTAACATGATAGAAGGGCCTAATTTTAATAAAATAAAGTATAAAACTCCTATGGAAATTAAGGGGATAATGATAAAATCTAACCCGACTTCGATCCAACGGTGATACAGGGCAAATATTAATCCCGTGACCCCAACTAAACCAATGATTAATAAAAAAATAGGCGGGAAACTAAATACCTTAAATACAGCAAATCCTAAGCTGGCGAAAACTCCCATTTCAAACCCAATAAAGGCGGCATTCGATAACAATTCTAAGGTAGAAAAAGAGCGAGTTGTTACTAAAGGTTGAACGGGAGTTACAGAAGGAGAAATAGCAGGAGAAGGGATTGGAGGAGGTTGGGGAATGGGTGGAATTTGGGGAGGGTTTAAGGCGGTTAAAACTTGAGTAGCGGAACCAAAGCGATCGCTAGGTGTAGGTAATAACATTTTATCTAAAATATTCGCTAATTCATCGGAAACCCTAACAAATTGTTTCCAGTTCCATTGATTACTATAACTATCAAATAAATCTTGAGGATCTTTTGCGGTTAATAAGACAATACAAGTCACTGCCAAGGCATATAAATCCGTGGAAGGAAACACCGTATAACCTCGCATTTGTTCAGGGGGTGCAAATCCTAAAGAATAAATTCCGGTCGATGTACCCCCTGGACTTTGGGTGACTTGTTTAACCGCACCAAAATCTAATAAATGTAAAAGACCTTGGCGATCGCGCATAATATTAGAGGGTTTAATATCGCGGTGAATCACATCATGATCATGAACAAATTCTAAAATTTTTAGCACTTCTTGGAGAACTTCCCTAACTTCTGCTTCTGAAAATTGTCCTTTTGAATGAATTTCGGTTTCTAAATTTTCTCCATTAATATACTCTTGAACAATATAAAAAAAACATTCTGGTTTTGAGGTATGCCATCCAGGGGCTTCTAAGGGAAAATAGGCAAATAAATCAGGAATTTGGGGATGTTTATTGCCCAATTGTTCCAGAACATGAGCTTCTCTTTCAAATAAAACCTGAGCCGTTGCTAATTGTTGAGCGTTTAAATCCGATGAGGGTTTAAATTGTTTAACCACACAATATTTCAGAGTAGGAGAGCGACGATCTTTAGCTAAATAAGCTGTCCCAAACCCACCTTGTCCTAATAATCTTTCGGGGAGATAACGACCATCTAAAATTAAAGGCATTCCGCAGGTGGTACAGAATTTTTGCTGTACGGTTTTGAGGATCATTTGATCCTCTAAATCGGTAAAATTATTGCGATCAGCCCCTAAACATCCCGGACGAGTACAGTAAATTTTCATAGTGTTGCTGCTGATAAAACATTAAAATTTTAGTTTCATAGTTTTGAAGTTTTAAGATTAAGAAAATTAACAGAATATCAAGTTATCACCTACTTTATTTTTATGGGTTCAAGGTTCTAAGTCTTGAGTATCTTGAAAATCCGTAGGAGAAATAAATGTCTCAATATTAATCGGTTTTTTAGAAGAATTTGAGGAAAAATTATGGGTGTTTAATATCCAACTTTGGGCTGTAAATAAGGGTAAGATATCTCGACTAAAAGCCTCAGATGCCTTGGATTGATAGCGATGATGGTTAACAATGACTGAAAGCATTCGTTTAACAACAACATCTTCAATCACCATGCGATGTAAAACTTTCATTTCTAATTCTTTTTCAATGGCTGAAGTCGAAACAAAAGCAGCCCCTAATCCGGCTTGTACCGTATTTTTAATCGCTTCAATGGAATTTAACTCCATTTCTACTTTCAGACAGCGAGGATCGATCTCTGCTCGGATTAAAACTTGATCAATAACTTTGCGAATTGTAGACTGATAATCCAAAGAAATAAAGTCAAGTTGATACAAGTCTTCTTTTTGAATTTTGTCTAATTTAGCAAAGGGATGGGAAGGGGAAATGATTAAGGCTAATTCATCTTCAATATAGGGTTGAATCGTCAAAGCATCTTGCAATTCCGGTGGTACTTCCCCCCCCACAATAGCTAGATCAATTTGTCCATTTGCCACACTCCAAGCGGTGCGTCGAGTCGAATGAACGTGCAGTTGCACCGCCACATCGGGATATTTTTCTCGAAATAAACCAATCATCCGAGGGAGTAAATAGGTTCCGGTGGTTTGGGAAGCACCGACAATTAAGGTTCCCCCTTGGAGATTTTGTAAATCCTCAATGGCGCGGCAGGTTTCCTGACATAAACTCAAGATTTTTTCGCCATAATTTAATAAAAGATGTCCGGCTTCTGTTAATTTAGCTCTGCGTCCTCCACGATCAAATAACGGAACACTTAACTGTCGTTCTAAATTTTGGACTTGTAAACTAATAGCGGGCTGGGAAACATATAAACTATCCGCCGCCCGCTTAAAACTTCCCTCAGTTGCGATCGCTTTGAGAATGCGTAATTGATCTAAGGTAAAAGGAACATCTGTCATTGTGAGAGTGGGTAAAGAATTGAGCAAAAATAGAATCAAAAATCAGATTATTTTAGATAATTTTAACCTCAAGGGTGAAAAACAACTCGGTTAAATCAATCTGATAAAGGTAAAGCCGTGTATTCAGTTGGGTATTGAACATCAATACTATGTTTGTTAAAATCGGGGCTGGCAAACTTGGGTAAAATTTCATTTGTAAATGCCTCGGCTGCCTTGGATCGATAGCGATTCGGATTATAAATCACCGATAACGTCCGTTTGACAATCACCTGATCAATTTTAACCCTTTGCAGCACCCCCATTTGCAACTCTTTTTCAATGGCAGACGTGGAAACAAAGGCAACTCCCAACCCCGATTGAACTGCATTTTTAATCGCTTCAATCGAACTGAGTTCCATTTCTAATTGCAGATGGGTGGTATCAATTCCACAACGGGTTAAAACTTGATCAATGACTTTCCGAATGGTTGATTGAGCATCCAAACTAATAAATTTTAACGAGTATAAATCCTCTTTAAGAATAGTTTCTCGCTGGGCAAATTCATGGGATGTGGGCACAATTAATGCCAGTTCATCCTCCGCATAGGGAACAATTTCCAAGGCGGACATCAATTCCGGCGCAATTTCCCCCCCGACAATGGCTAAGTCAATTTGTCCATTCACCACACTCCAGGCGGTGCGCCGGGTGGAATGAACGTGCAATTGCACCGAAACATCGGGGTATTTTTCTCGAAATAACCCAATCATCCGGGGTAACATATACGTCCCGGTGGTTTGAGATGCCCCGATAATTAAAGTTCCCCCCCGCAAATTTTGTAAATCTTCAATGGCCCGACAGGTTTCTTGACATAGGGAGAGAATTTTTTCACCATAACTCAGGAGCAGATGACCCGCTTCTGTGAGTTGGGCGCGACGTCCCCCTCGGTCAAACAGTGGCACATCCAACTGTCTTTCTAGGTTTTGCACCTGAAGACTAACAGCAGGTTGGGAGACATAAAGACTATCGGCAGCGCGTTTAAAGCTACCCTCAGCCGCGATCGCTTTCAGGATGCGTAACTGATCTAAAGTGAATGGAAGGTCAGACATATTCCTCAACCTCGGTAAAATAAGGAAGCGTGATGACTTTTAGGATGGGGGATCAAGTTCTTTCAGCATACTGCAACGATGAAGGGTAATTGAAATTAACTTTATTATTAATGGAGAAAAGGTCAAAATGTCTGAGCATTGGCTAACATCTAGCCATTTTGTGATGTTGGGGTTACTTTTGGGGTTTGCGATCGCCCATAGTGGTTTAGCAGCCTTGCGACCTTGGGGAGAATCGAAAATTGGGGCTAGGGTCTATAGAGTTTTATTTGCTTTGGTGAGCATCCCGTTAGCCACGGTTCTAATTATCTATTTTTTTAATCATCGTTACGATGGATTACAACTTTGGATGGTGCAGGATGTGGTTGTTGTTAAACCCATCGTTTGGATCTTATCCGCAATTTCATTTATTTTTCTCTATCCAGCCACTTTTAATTTGTTAGAAATTGCGGCCATTCAGAAACCGGAAGTCCATCTGTATGAAACCGGAATTATCCGCATTACCCGACATCCGCAAATGGTGGGTCAAGTGATTTGGTGTGTGGGTCATACCTTATGGTTGGGGACGAGTTTCACCCTGTTAACTTCCCTGGGGTTGATCTTGCATCACCTATTTGCTGTGTGGCATGGTGATCGCCGTTTGTTAGCCCGTTATGGCAAATCCTTTGAAACCGTGAGATCTCGTACCTCTGTGATTCCCTTTTTAGCGATCGCCCAAGGTCGCCAAACCCTTGAATTCAAAGAGTTTTTCCGATGGGCTTATTTAGGAGTCGGTATTTTTATCCTGTTACTCTGGCAAATTCATCCCCTATTAATGCGTGCAACAGGTAACATAGACTGGTAGCATGATCCCAGGGATATAAAAACACTGATTAATAAAATTTGAGGAATGATGCTATTGTCGGTCAATGAGCAGATGTTTACTCAAGAAGTTCTGGAATCTTCTTCTCCTGTTTTAGTACATTTTTGGGCACCTTGGTGTGGACTGTGTAAGCTAATTATGCCTCAACTGCGTCAATTCCAGGAGGACTGGCGAGGCACAATCAAGCTAGTAGGTGTGAATGCGGATCAAAGTTTAAAGTTAGCGAGTACCTATCGCCTCCAAACTTTACCAACATTAATTATTTTTGATCGAGGTCAGGTTTTATATCGGCTCGAACATTTTCAAGGTCGAGAAGATTTACGACGTCGCCTTGATAGTTTTATGGTCAATTATCCGAGTTCACAACCCACCCGTCAAACCCAGGAAGTTTTGCCTTTAGAAGTTTGACGGGCTTTTTGCAGTGATTAATTAATTAACACTGTCCCGTTTTTTGATTCCCAGGCTAAGGCTTGGGAATGCTTTTAAGGGTTTAAATTCATTCATTATACCAATAAAACTAGCTAGTGGTTGCAGCTTTTTAACACACGGATTCTTTTTTTGAAAACTTTTTGCCCCATCTTCAGGGTCTAACATAACTCAATCTAGCTAAGAAAGAAGGCGGTTTTAAATGGGTAACTACCCGATTTAACGGTAAAATCCGCATTTGATTATGGTGCATAACATTCACTTGATACACTTTTTTATTTGTAATATCTAGTCCCGTTAACCAACCACTTTTTGCGTGATAAACCCCCGTATCAATTCCTAACCATCCCTGACCTTGAACTAACTGTCCCGGTTCAATACCATCAAAAGTAAAGGTAATGGTATGACCAATAATAATTAACTTGTCCGCAAAATAGGGTTTAGGGATATTATGAAATTCTCGCCGTATCCAACAAAATTCTTCCTCATTTTGTTCTTTAATTGACATTTTGGGATGCACCCCCGCATGAACCAGCCAAACATCCCCTAAATCTAAATATAGGGGTAAAGAAGCCATCCAATGCACATGATCCCGAGGAATAATTCCTAAATCTTGATAACTGGTAATCGTAGTCAGACCGCCACTATATAACCAAGCTTGCCACGCTTGGGGATTTTTCCCTTCATCGGGCAACGCATTTAACATCAGTTGTTCATGGTTGCCCCGTAAACATTGATAGGGACTATTTTTGACAAAATTAACCACTTGGGCGCTTTTCGGCCCACGATCAATTAAATCCCCCAAAAAATAAACCTGATCATTTGTACCCGGAGCAATTCGATCTAATAAAGTCATTAGCCCGTCATAATGCCCGTGTACATCACCAATAACAATGCGTCGAGTCAGCATTTTTTATTTAATTGCACACACTATAAGGTGTTCTTCAAAATAGAAATTATCGACTTAAGGCGCGAATAAAACTCTGAAGTCCAGATAAAACACCTTTTCTCGGCCGTTGGACAGTTGGCTCCACTGACGAGTCACCCCCCTGAGTCGCCTGTGCCAGAATCAGATCCAATTCATCGCCGACGGGTTTTGTCGGTTGTTCAGTGATTAACTGGTACTGTCCATCAACTTCTAACCAAACTTCCCACATTGAAGGATAACAACGTCTGAGTGCTGCACCTTCTAGGGATTTGAGGTAATAGCAAGATTCAATGGTCTTGATAAACCTTTCTCGCAACTGACGAGCAGCATATCCTATTCCTATAATAGCAATATCTTCTAGTTTTGGATTAAGTAAAATTACTGGACGATCTCCGGCTAATTGAGATAATTTTTCCATCTGAGCCACTTCCACCGCAGAAGGGGATACCACTAAAAATTGCTGATCTTCTGCTTCTAATCGAGTTTCAACCGGAGAACGAGAAGTACCTAAATCAGTGACCCGAAAAGATGTTTTTCCCCAGTCCCGACGGGCTAAAGCAGCGGCTCCGGTATCGGGAAATAAGACGACTAATTGACTATCAGGTTTCTGAATAACGGGAATAAATTCTAGGGCAATAGATTGAGCTTCTAGTTCAATTTCAGGAAAGACTAATTCGATTTGAATTAACTTATAACCATCATCTAATGCGGCTTTAGTGGCTTGTTTTGCCTGTTCAATTGCCTCGGCTAAACTATTAGGTAATTCGGGCATAATTTTAAATTTATTAATGATTAACTGTTGTTAAAAAAATGAGTGGATATCCCCCTAGATCCCCATTAAAAAGGGGGACTTTTAAGTCTATTTCCCCCCTTCTCAAGCCAGGGTTAGGGGGGATCTCAAGGTCTGTGTATAATTCCCCTAACATCGTGCTAATTCGATACGGGGAACTAAACGCTTGAGGACTTGTTTCACCACCATGGCTGTCCAATCAATATCGGCTTTGGTGGTATCCCGTCCCAGGGTAAAACGAATCCCACCTAAAGCGGTGATTTCGTCATATCCCATTGCCAATAAAATCGGACTGGGACTGAGTTTACCACTACTACAGGCCGAACCTGCACTAATACCAATTCCGGCTAAATTCAGTTGACGGACTAGGGTTTTTCCCGTTAAGGTGGCAGGGTTGATGTGTTTTGGGGCAACACAGAAACTAACATGATGGGGTAAACGATTTAAACGATCGCCTGTGGGTAATAAATACGGCACATCGGCTAATAAGTCAAATAGGCGATCGCGTAACTCCATTAACCGAGACGTTTCTGTCACCATATCCCGGGCCGCTAATTGGCAAGCTAACCCAAATCCGGCCAGGGTGGGGACGGCCTGTGTCCCAGAACGCAGTTGAAATTCCTGTCCACCTCCAGCTAATAACGGAGTTAACTGTACCCCTTCCCGCACATATAACGCCCCTGCTCCCTGGGGGCCATACAATTTATGACTGGATAGGGATAATAAATCAACGGGTAACTGCTGCATATCCAGGGGCAAACGTCCCGCTACCTGTACCGCATCGGTATGAAATAAAGCCCCATGAGCATGGGCAATTTTGCCCAGGGTTTGAATCGGTTGCAGGGTTCCCACTTCGCTCTGGCCATAAATAATCGACACTAGCACCGTATTTGGTTGAATGGCTGCCTGTAAGTCCAGGGGGTGAACACGTCCGCGACTATCTACAGGTAAGCGGGTAATTTGCCATCCCCATTGTTCCAGAAGTTTTGCGGGTTCGGCAATAGCCGAATGTTCCACCGCAGAAATAATTAAATGTTGCGGCTGGGAATATTGACGGGCGACCCCCATAATCGCTAGATTATCGGCTTCTGTTCCCCCGCAGGTAAAAATAATTGATTCCGGTGGGGCGTTAATCAGGTGGGCCACCTGTATTCTGGAGCGTTCTAAAATCATAGCGGCTCTGTTACCCCACTCATGAATACTAGAAGGATTTCCCCAATTTTCAGTCATCACCGTTTGCATTAGGGTGATCACTTCTGCACGGGGGGGAGTGGTTGCGCTATGATCGAGGTAAATTTGCATAGATTTTTATCAATCAAAAGTTGAGTTTTGTTTTCCGCAAGCACAATTAAAAATCGTTAGAATTGAGAGGATTTGAGTTAATTAATCTCCTGGTTTACAAACGTTGTAATCTTCATGAGAAAGAACTTTTTGAGGAACTAATAAATTACCGCTATCTTGACAAAGCATTCGATAATTTCGCGTTACGGGAATACTGACAATAAAACGATTATGGCGTAGTCGCTTACCTCCAAAGTCTCGATAATTTTTTTGGTCACTTAAGCCCGCTAAAATAGTCCTGGCCTTAATCACAACATAATCGGGTAAGCCTCTGAGATCAATGATATCCTGAGTAAAGGAGGCTTCCCATTCTAGTTTTTTGGTTCGTTTGTCCTCCATAGCCTGACTGTGGGAATCCTGTGTCACCTCTTGTTGATTACAACGATGACAAATTTTCCCATATCCTTTATGGCCACAGGGAAATGTCCTCTTTCGTTTTGGCATAGCACAGCAGTGAGGGTGATTCGCGCCTACAAGCTCTGAGCAAGTGCTTACGGCGCTGACAGACTGTTATATCTTTTTCCGTCGGTGACTTGGCAGAAATTAAGTTAATCTCGTCCTATTAATAGATTACCGAAAATTTGGGGTTTAAAGTCCTGTCCCATTCGACAAGCTCAGGGCAAGCCTTCTAGGACGGCTTTTTTTGTCTAGGTGTTGTCAACCTAATTTTAGTCTGCTAAGATAGTTTGCGTAGTAGGTTGCTCACGCAAATGTTTGTTCTGGAGTACAAGCTTAGAGGGAAAGAATATCAGTATCGCTCAATTGATGAGGCTTGTACAGTTATTATTAAAGCTTGATATTAGAGATATTACTCCTCAGTTAGAACCTACCCAACAATGTGTAGGTCTGGATATGGGACTAAAATATCTTTATGCTGACACCAACCAAAATGTTGTTGAATGTCCTAAATATTATCGACGAGCAGAAAAACGTTTAAATAAATTAAATAGGAGGAAATCCAAAAAATTTATCCAAGGTAAAAAACCATCTAATAACTACATTAAGGCTAGAAGAAAGTACGCTAAGGGACATTTAAAAGTAAGTAGGCAGCGAGAAGAGTTTGCTAAGAGACTAGCACTCCGTTTAATTCAGTCAAACGACTTGATAGCCTATGAAGATTTAAAAGTCAAGAACCTTGTGCGTCACCCAAAACTAGCTAAGAGTATTAATGATGCTGGTTGGTCACAATTAAGAAAATGGATTGAGTATTTTGGAGTTAAGTATGGTAGATTAACAATTGCTGTTAATCCGGCTTATACATCTCAAGAATGCTTTAACTGTGGTCAATTAATCAAAAAGTCTTTATCGGTTAGAACTCACATTTGTTCTTGTGGATATTGTGAGGATAGAGATAAAATAGCTGCATTAAATATACTCAAAAAAGCTACGATAGGGCATATCGGAAGTTGGTCGGAAGACCTAAACGCTTGGGGAGATACAACCTCTATCTGGGCTGGTAGTAATACCTGTCAAGACAAGTTGAGTCAGTGAACCAAGAATCCCCGCTCTTTTAGGGCGAGGGAGTGTCAACTGAATCATGAAGCTAGGCAATGGGCAATAGACAATAGTTATTGATTTTTTGATTGTTATCTAAAATCTCGGTTAAAAATTCATGCCCCCGAATTAAGTTTAAGGTTCATTGAAAGATAATTCATAGTGATTAGATATTATATATTAATTTCGATACACTCAAATCCGGGCTAATAAATGATCTAAAATTACGGTTGAGTTTAGGCTAAACTATTTATATCCTGATATCTATAATTTTTAAAGACTCTGTAAAATTGGTCATACGCTAGTTAAAGTTTCTGTAAATTTCCTCAACTTATTGCAGTATAAATACTTATCTAAGCAACACTATAGATATGCTCAATCTTCCTGATGTGACGATTATTTCCCAAATCTATGAAAGTGCAAACTCTCTAGTCTATAAAGCGATTCGAGAGGAAGATAATCAACCAATAATTTTAAAAGTTCTCAAAGAAAATTATCCCACTCCCACGGAACTCGCTCGTTATCGCACGGAATATGAAATTACCCAATCCTTGAATTTACCCGGAGTGATTAAAGCCTATAATTTGCAAAAATATCAAAATACTCTGGTTATGTTCCTAGAGGATTTTGGGGGAAAATCTTTGAAACTTTGGACAGAAAAACACCCGTTGACCCTCAAGGAATTTTTACAGATTTCCCTTTCTATTGCGGAAACCCTAGGACATATTCACGCAAAAAATATTATTCATAAAGACATTAATCCCTCTAATATTATTTTCAACCCCACGACCGGACAAGTAAAAATTATTGATTTTGGGATTTCTACCAAATTAACTCAAGAAAATACAACCCTTAAAAATCCTAATGTTCTCGAAGGAACTCTCTCCTATCTGTCCCCGGAACAAACTGGACGAATGAACTGTAGTTTAGATTATCGCACGGACTTTTATTCTCTTGGGGTTACTTTTTATGAATTGCTAACCCATCAACTTCCTTTTGAAACAACGGATGTCCTAGAATTAGTTCATTGTCATATTGCTAAACAACCTTTAAACCCATCAAAGATTAATTCAGACATTCCCCAAGTTGTTGCGGATATGGTCATGAAACTGATGGCAAAAACGGCTGAAGAACGATATCAAAGTGCGTTTGGAATTAAATCAGATTTAGAACAATGTCTGAATCAACTTCAGGATTCTGGAACTATATCAAATTTTGTTCTAGCCGATCAAGATATTTCCGATAAATTCCAACTTCCTCAAAAACTCTATGGGAGAGACAGAGAAATTGAGCAGTTACTCAGTGCTTTTGAGCGGGTTATATCTCACAGTGAAATGATTTTAATTGCGGGATATTCCGGTGTTGGTAAAACGGCTTTAGTGCAGGAAATATATAAACCAATTACCAAAAAACAGGGGTATTTTATTTCAGGTAAATTTGATCAATATCAGCGTAATATTCCCTATAGTGCTGTGGTTAGTGCATTTCAATTTTTGGTTAAACAACTATTAACAGAAAGTGAAGCAGAGTTAACACAATGGCGAGAAAAACTTTTAATAGCATTAGGTGTGAATGGTCAGGTAATTATTGAGGTGATTCCAGAGATTGAATTAATCATAGGAAAACAACCGCCTGTAGCTAGACTGGATGCTAATCAGTCTCAAAATCGATTTAACTTAGTTTTCCAAAATTTTATTCAAGTTTTTACACAACCCGAACATCCTTTAGTTTTATTTATCGATGATTTACAGTGGGCAGACGGTGCATCATTAAAGCTAATACAAGTGCTGATGAGAGTTAATTCATCGGGGCTATTTTTCATTGGTGCTTATCGAGATCAGGAAGTCACGTCTATTGATCCATTAATGCTAACCCTAGATAAAATAACCCAACAAGGAATTGTTATTAATCACATTTATTTATCTGCTTTAGATGAATCAAATACCGTTAAATTTATTACTGATTTAATTAATTTTGATCAAGAATCAGTAAGAGAGTTGGCTAATTTAGTGCATTTAAAAACCGGGGGAAATCCTTTTTTTATGAATGAATTTTTGAAATCACTTTATATGGAAGGGTTATTAAGTTTCGATTATCAACATTTAAAATGGAAATGGGATTTAGAGCGAATTAAAAGTCGAGATTTTACTGATAATGTGGTAGAATTTATGATGGAAAAAATCAAAAGTTTACCTGAGAGTACACAGGATCTATTGACCCTATCTGCTTGTATCGGAAATCAATTTGATTTGGAAATTTTGGCTTTGATTACCCAAAAAGAAATCGAGACAATAATCGTTGATTTATATATAGCTGTTGCAGAAAATTTAGTAACTCCCGTGGGAAACATGATCGATATAGAATTGGTTTTGGCTAAAAAACAATTTTCGCTAAAATCCCGGGAAATTCAAGAGATTAAATCCCCCGCATATCAATTTAATCACGATAGAATTCAGCAAGCTGCTTATGGGCTAATTGAAGATAGTCAAAAATATTATTTTCATCAAAAAATTGGTCAATTAATCCTGAAAAATACGACTTTAGATAGGCAATATGAGAAAATATTTGATATTGTGAATCAACTCAATTTTAGTATTCCCTTAATTTCTGACCTGTTAGAAAAACAAGAATTAGCAGAATTAAACTTGATAGCAGCGAAGAAAGCCAAGTTGTCTGCTGCCTATCAACCCGCTTTAAATTATTTACAAACGGGAATAAAACTATTAACAACTGATAGCTGGGAAACCCAATATAACTTGACACTTTCTTTATATGAAGAAGCGGCGGAGATTGCCTACTTAAATACGGATTTTACTTTGATGGAAACCTGGATTGAAATGGTAATTTCTCACGCCAAAACAGTTTTAGATAAAGTCAAAGTTTATGAAATAAAAATTATGGGTTATAACGCCCAAGGAAAATTCAAGGAAGCGATTACAATTGGATTAGAAGTCTTGAATTTACTGGGGATTCGGTTACCCAAAAATCCTGGTAACTTTGATATTTTATGGGGACTATTACGAACAAAACTAAGCCTAGGATTTCGACCGATTAATAGTTTGATTGACTTGCCAGTCATGACCAATTCTTCTGCTCAGGCAGCCATGAGAATTTTAAGCAAAATTAGCAGCACAACCTATATGTTTGCCCCTTTAATGTTACCTTTAGTTGTGTTTGAACAAGTTAATTTATCCATCAAGTGGGGGAATACTTCGGAATCCCCTTTTTCAGCCTATAGTGGCTATGGAACAATTCTTTGTGGTATTTTTGGTGATATTAATGCTGGCTATCAATTTGGTCAACTGGCTATAGCATTGGTCTCAAAACTGAATGCTAAAGATGTAAAATGTAGAACAGAATTTACAGTAAATAACTTTATAATACATTGGAAAGAACCTGTAAAAAATATATTAACTTCCCTTCAGAATGCTTATTTAATTGGACTGGAAACCGGTGATTTAGAATTTGCTTCTTATGCAACTTATGCTTACATCTGTTGTGCTTTTCTGAGTGGTTTTGCATTACCACAACTGGAGTTAGAAGTAGCAACTTATACCCAAGCTGTTCGTCAATTAAGACAAGATAGAAGTGCTGATTTAAACTGTATTTTGCATCAAGCTATTCTCAATCTAATGGAATTATCAGAAACACCGCATAATTTAATTGGACAATCTTTTGATGAACAAATAGCCATCCCCATATTTCATGATAGAAATGATCGGAATGCGATTTTTTTTCTATATTTTTTTAAATTTGTGCTTTGCTTTTTATTTGGGGAAATAGACCAGGCTATTATTAATAGTAAAATTATCCAGAATTATAATGATGGAGCGATCGCCCTGTTAAAAATAGCCCAATTCCATTTTTATGATTCCTTGGTTTGTTTGGGTTGTCATCAAAGTAAATCTGCCTTTAAACAGAATTATTTAAGAATAAAAAACAATCAAAAAAAACTGAAAAAATGGGCAGATTATGCTCCTCAAAATAACCTGCATAAATATCTGCTAGTGGAAGCCGAATTGTGTCGAGTTTTAGGTAAAGATTATTTAGCCATGGGTTATTATGATCAAGCGATTAGTTTAGCAAAAGAAAATGAATATATTCACGAAGTTGCGATCGCTCATGAACTAGCAGCTAAATTCTATCTATCCCGGGGTAAAGAAATTATCGCTAAAGCCTATATGCAAGAAGCTCGTTATTATTATCAAATCTGGGGTGCAACAGCTAAAGTCAAACAATTACAAACCAAATATCCAGATTTATTAACAGTAACTCAACGAGATATTCCTTCTAGTCAAATCACCACCACTGGCTCGAGTTCAAATCTGGATATTGCCACAGTATTAAAAGCATCACAGGCTATTTCTAGTGAAATTGAATTAGAGCAATTACTCTCCCGCTTAATGAAAATTTTAATTGAAAATGCGGGGGCGCAGCGAGGGTATCTGATTTTATCAAACCAGGGAAAACTATTCATTGAAGCGACAGGAACAATTGACAGTAAACAGGTAACGGTATTACAATCGATTCCGGTTGAAAATTTTTTAGAAATCTCCCAGGCGGTTGTCAATTATGTGGCTCGGACTCAAGAGAGTGTTGTGCTGAATCATGCCACCCAAAACAGTCAATTCAAAAATGATTCTTATATCGAAAATTATCAACCTAAATCTATTTTGTGTGTTCCCTTAATTAATCAAGGTCAATTAATTAGTATTGTTTATTTAGAAAATAATTTAACCACAGGAGCTTTTACCACCGAAAGACAAGAACTGTTAAATTTGCTCTCGGCTCAAGTTGCCATTTCCGTTGAAAATGCCCAACTCTATAAGAATATGGCACAATTGAATCGAGCCTATGAAAAATTTGTTCCCAGTCAATTTCTTCAGTTTTTAGAAAAATCTAGTATTGTTGATGTGAAATTAGGTGATAACGTCCAGTTAGAAATGTCGGTGCTATTTTCCGATATTCGGGACTTTACAACTTTAAGTGAAAGCATGACACCGGAAGAAAATTTTAAGTTTATTAATTCCTATCTGAGTCAGATGGAACCCGCTATTGTTGAAAACCATGGCTTTATTGATAAATATATTGGCGATGCTATTATGGCTTTATTTAGCGGGGATGCGGATCATGCTTTAAAAGCGGGAATTTCTATGTTAAAGCGACTGGATAAATATAATATTGGGAGACTCCAAAATAATGATCCACAATTAAAAATTGGCATTGGTATTAATACCGGATCTTTAATGTTAGGAACCGTTGGGGGACAGAATCGGATGGATGGAACTGTGATTTCTGATGCGGTTAATTTAGCCTCCCGGGTGGAAGGTTTAACGAAAAATTATCAGGTGTCTTTACTAATTACTCAACAAACCTATTCTCGGCTCAAAAATCCTTTAGACTATTGCATCCGTACCATTGATGTTGTTAAGGTTAAGGGAAAATCGGAGGCGGTGACGGTTTATGAGGTATTTGATGGGGACTCCCCCGATGTTAAGGATGGAAAGTTAGTAACCCTGCCTTTATTTACGGAAGCATTGGATCTTTATTCTCAAGGAAAATTAGCTGAAGCGGGGCAACTTTTTGCTGAATGTTGGCATCAAAATCAAGGCGATCTCGTGGCAAAAATTTATGAGAAATGCTGTCAACAGTTAATATAATAAAAAAGCCCCGATTTTTTTATGGTCGTGCATCAAGTAATGAGGATATCGTTACGGTTGGGTTTAACCCTATTGTTAGCTTTGGGTCTGGATGGTTGTGTTCAAACCCCATCCCAATCCGTCTTAAAACCCCGTTTAGAACCCCTGGTTCAAGATCCTTTAATCCAGGTTTATTTTAACCATTCGGAAGCCTCGGTTTATACTGAACCTTATCGGAATATATCTCGTTTTGGAGATAATTTAGAACAAATTATTATTGATACTATTACTCAATCTACATCAACAATTGATCTGGCGGTTCAAGAATTTCGTTTACCGAATATTGCTCAAGCATTAGTGGAACGTCATCAAGCTGGGGTACAGGTACGAGTAATTTTAGAAAATAATTATCGCCGTCCTTGGAGTCAATTTACCCCAGCAGAAATTCAGCAGTTACCTGAACAAGAAAAGGATCGATATCAAGAATTTATCTTACTATCTGATTTGAACCAAGATGGAAAAGTTAGTCCAGAGGAAAGTCCGCAACGGGATGCTTTAATCATATTAGAAAAGGCTGGAATTCCGATTATTGATGATACCGAAGATGGCTCAAAAGGTACGGCGTTAATGCACCATAAATTTGTTGTAGCAGACGAAAAAACCGTAATTGTTACGTCTGCTAACTTCACAACCAGCGATGTTCACGGAGATTTTAAAACCATAGAAAGTCTAGGAAATGCCAATAATTTATTAAAAATTGAAAGTCCAAAATTAGCAAAATTATTTTCTAAAGAATTTAACTTAATGTGGGGGGATGGAGTGGGCAAAAAAAAGGATAGTCTATTTGGGATTAAAAAAACCTTTCGTGGTGTGCAGCCTATTTTAGTTGGGAATAATCCGGTAAAAGTTCAATTTTCTCCTACTTCTCAAAAACAACCTTGGGAAAATAGCACTAATGGTTTAATCAATCAAAAGTTACAAAAAATTAATCAATCCTTTGATTTTGCTTTGTTTGTATTTTCCTCCCAAGATATTGTTAATACTTTAGAAATAAAACATCAAAATAATGTCTCAATTCGGGGATTAATTGATCCGAGTTTTGCCTATCGTTCCTATAGTGAGGGTTTGGATATGATGGGAATTGCTTTAGTTAATAAGTGTCGGTATGAAGTAGGAAATAATCCTTGGAAACAGCCGATTTCAACGGTAGGAGTTCCTAATTTATCACCAGGCGATCGCTTACATCATAAATTTGGAATTATTGATGGTAAAATTGTTATTACAGGTTCCCATAATTGGACGGAAGGCGCAAATACCCAAAATGATGAAACTCTAATTGTCATTGAAAATCCCACGGTGGGAGTTCATTTTCAGCGAGAATTTGAGCGTTTGTATCAAAATTCAGCCCAAGGGATTCCTAATTGGCTATTAACAAAAGCTGAAAAAGATCTAAAAGCCTGTGGTAATACGGTTATCTCTCAAACTGCTCCTACAAAAACAAGTTCCTCTGGTAAAATCAATCTTAATACCGCTAGTCAACAGGAGTTAGAAACCTTACCCGGCGTCGGGGCAAAATTAGCTCAAAATATTATAGTAGCTCGACAGAAAAAACCCTTTACTTCCCTAGAAGATTTAGATCAGGTGTCCGGTTTTGGGCCAAAATTGTTAGAGAAAATTAGCGATCGCGTGACTTGGTAAACTAGAATAGGCAATAGTTATTACTAGGGGCGAGTTTATCTGTGATTGGGGTGATTAACCAAGATTTAATAAAGCCCTTCAGGGCTTACTACTAATATGAATAAAATCGGTTTGCGAGGGCGTTTATTTTTATCCCATTTATTAGTAATGTTAATTGGGGTAACCTCCTTAGTGATTATTGGAAAAATATATTCTCCTCGATTTTTTGTCAGTAATTTAGAACAACTCGAAGGCCCAGGATTTCGGTTACAATATATTAGAACTCGCCTGGTCAAAGGCTTTGAAATTGCCTGGAACCGCAGCACCTTTTGGTCAGTTTTAGCTGGAACAACCGCCGCCGTCGGACTCAGTTATTGGTTAACTAAACGCATTACTAAACCCTTAACCGAAATGGAAGAAATCACCCAGAAATTTGCTTCCGGGGAATGGTCAGAACGAATGTCTCCTAATGATATTCCTGAATTAAATCAATTAGCCATGAGTTTCAATCAAATGGCGGCTAGTTTACAAAATGTAGAAAAAGGTAGACGGGAATTGATTGGTGATTTAACCCATGAATTAAGAACTCCTTTAACAATTGTTAGAGGTTATTTAGAAGAAATAGCCGATGGAAATATTGACCCCTCCCCAGAAATTTATCAACAATTAGCCAAGGAAACCAAACGTTTAGAAAGGTTAGTAAATAACTTACAGGAACTCTCAAAAGTTGAATCTGGTTATTTACCCATTCATCAAAAACCCGTTAATTTATATCCGTTATTAGTATCCTTAGTTCAAAAATTTTCTGACCAACTCTTAGAAGATGGGCCGATTATTCAGTTAGAATCCTCGCCGGATTTACCTTTGGTTTTAGCGGATTTAGATCGAACCGAACAAATTTTAGTCAACCTATTAGGAAATGCTATTCGTTATACAGAAACCGGAACTATTACTGTGAAAATAGGTTATGACTTAAATTTTTTGTGGATTGGGGTAATTGATACTGGAATTGGCATTTCTCAAGAAGATTTACCCCATGTTTTTGAACGATTCTGGCGGGCTGACCGTTCCCGTTCTCGACATTCGGGGGGAACCGGAATTGGATTAGCCATTACCCGTCGGTTAGTTGAATTACAGGGCGGAAAAATTACGGTTTCTAGTCATTTAGGAAAAGGGAGTATGTTTAAATTTTCACTTCCCCTAGCCAAATAAACCATAGGTTATGACAATTCTCGATTTTTATTTATCATTCCGTCATTTTTGTCAAGAGTATAATTTACATATTTATGTATCAATATAAGTTTTAACATCCGTATTTTTACTGAGGAAAAGTTTCCGAAATTGAATTAATAAAAACTGAAGCTAATCAATAGGAAATCTATCTTGCTAACTGAGAACAATAAGGTTAAGTTAAAGTAAAGATGGAGATCAGCCATTTTGGGAGATTCAAAGTTGACAAATCCTCTTCAATGAGAATTGTTAATCCTATTTCCTAAAAACTTCCTATCAAAACTCAAAAAAAGTTGATCATGGATTACTTAAAGTGGAATAATCTGATTGGGGCTCATTTCTTCAACGAAGAACGGACAGGGTACAACGTCTATCTCTACGTTACAGAAGAACTGATTAATAATTTAGGATCTAATTATCAAGTTGATTGTCAAGACTTTATTAGAGCTATTAAAAGAGGGTCATCTTGTTTTTCTGAAAGTTATCCCAATATTTTTCGGACTGCTTTAGCATTAAAAGATTTAGGCAGATATAAGTCTAAAAGATTAGATTATCCAGGTTATATTGGATATTTAGCATTTTTTGTTTTAGCAGCAACCCATGATGCAGATGATGATTTTGCCTCTCATAATTATTATGGAAGACTGCGAAATTTATTAAGAGATTCTGCGGATAGACAATATCCAGACTTTCGTGAAATGTTTAAATTGTGGGATGATTTAGAAACCTGGGCAAATCATGAAAAACTAGGCGAATGGGGAACTTTCAAGAAAATTACTGTTGGAGATAATCGTCATATAGCTTTCCCTCTGGGACAAACTCTATTAACTGAGGAAGAAATAAAAAACTTACCGAAAATTTTTGATGCTGCTGATTTATTGCCTAATTCTTCAATCTCTGATCAAAATTTAGCTAACTTACTGATTGAGAAAGGTAAAACAATTCTCAACAGAAGAACAATCCGATTATTAGAGTCAGGAATCAATAATGAATTTTGTCAAGCACTCCTGAATATTGTTTTAGAGGAGTTAGCAAAATGGGATGGAACAGGAGAATTTTTATCGGAAAATGGAACGTTAATTTATCTTTGTTTATTGGGATTTTACGCAAAATGGGATCGAACAGCACAATGTTTAAAGCTAAAAGTAAGATGTAAAATAGGAAAAAATTTCCCCGAAAATGGGTTATCATTTGACGACAAATATTTCTGCGAACCAGAAACCAAAAATTGGTCTACTCCTATTTCTATTGATTTATCTCAATATTGGCAAACAGGTTTTGAATTAAAATCTTCTGATCAAAAATGTAAATTTAAACTTTACCCATCTAAAGTTCGCCTCTTAATTTCAGGGAATGGCGAAGGTTTATCAGGGTTGATAGAAGATTCAAAACTTCTCCCTAATATGCCCTTTTATTTAATTGTACATCAAAGTTGTTCTCACCATATAGAACAATGGGGTAAATCTGATTGTAAAGGGTTTGAAAAGGTCACAATTAATCAAGGTTTACCTCCTGGTTGGAACTTTTATAAAGCGGATGCTGCTTTGAGAGATACGTTAAAAGAGCAATATCCTATATTGGCATTTCCAACAACAACTAAACTGAATATGATTGGGGGTATTCGTTTAGAAAAAGATAATGATTTTTTTGCTTTTGCACCTCCTAAGTTTATCCTAGAAAGCGGCAATGAATCAACTAAAATTCATGGTTATTGTAATGAAACCCTATTAAACCTAGAGTATCAAAATGGAATTTATACCTTACCATTAAATGCTCCAACAAATCAAAAAATCGAGATTAAAGTTTATGAAGGAGATAAAACGATTGCTTCACGTTCTTGGCAATTAATTGATCATTTTGAACATCAGGAACTTGCAAAAATCCAGTATTTTGATGCTGTTGGAAATTTAACTCAGGAGTCAATGGGAGTTGCTGGAGGATATTTTCAGGACTACAAACCCCCTGCTTTTCAATACAATTCTGTTGTTGCTACCAATACCGATCACAATATTATCTTAATAGGTAGAAAACCTGGGCAAATTGCTAACCCTTCAGAACAATTTAATTGGCAACCAATTTGGCAAATTAGTCACGGTTCGCGGTCTGTTAAATTTTGTGGAAATAGTGAAGCTAATTCTCAACCTCAAAATTACATTTGTACAGATTTAGAAAAATTACGAGATTGGAAAAAAGTCTTATGGAAAGAAAAAAATAAAGTTATTTCAGTTGAACGAGGGAAACGCGAACTTTGGGAAAAGTATACAAAATTTGCCCAGAAAATTAAAGCTAAAAAACCTAAATTATCTGGAAAATTGAATCGACAAAGTAAAACAATAGATTCTCCAGAAAATTGTATTCAACCTGGATACCCTGATCAATTACTTTATGTGATCTCAGTTAAACAAACAATATTGTGGCAAAAATTTAAACAGATTGTTAATTGTTTATATTTTCAAGATGATGAACAAAAGGGACAGCAACATTTAATCATCCGTTCTTTCTTAGATTCACTAGGTCATTGTGATTTTGACTTTACTGACAATAATAAAGTCTATGCTTGTCCTCCTGTTTTAGTCAGATTGCCTGATATAACTGTACCACAAGCAATTTTATCAGGGTTAAGATTTCCTGATACTTTGCAACAGTTATCACAAGTTTGTTGCTTAATGAATCCCCATATTTACTTAGAAGTAACACCACAACCAGGAAAATACAAACTCTTGCCTCAGCGAGTGTTCATTCAAACAGAAACAGAAAATGAATTAGAGGAAATTGCTACTCATTTTAACTTCGATTATAGCGCAATTCCTACTGCTTGGTCACTTGTTAATTTTTCTGGCTCCTTAGAGGATTATTTACAAACCTTGGAGTGGTCAAAAGAAGGGGAAATTAATTGGAAACGAAAAACCTTTGATCCTGAAAACTTTAAATTTACAACCGATATTTCAGTAGATTTTAATATTCGTCTAAGGGAATATATTCATCCGAAAACTCAAGTTCGCTCTTACTACTTCTGGCGAGATCAACAGTCTGCAAAAGTTGATAAAACCTGGGGAATTTATGCAGTTTTACAAGAATTACAGCAAAATGTTTTACGCTATGATCCAGATAAAGCTGTCATAGCTATTCCTGCGGGTGCTTTTTTACCCAAACTGTTAGAAAGAGCGTTAACTCTGTGTTCAGGATATATCCCCGAATATCGCAAGTTATCAGGATCACAGATCGGATTGAAAGTGTTTCGAGATATTCCCGATTTAATTGCAAATAAGTTAGCCGAGAAACTTTGTCAAACTTTACAAATACAATCCTTGGATTTGTGATAAACTCATCTTTATAAGCCAAAGGGAGAGGCGATCGCGTATGTATGACCCAGTAGGAGCCTTTGAAAAAATTCGAGAAAATTTCCTGCTTTATATCAAGACTGCTTTTGCAACTCGATTTCCAGAAATTGAACAAGAGCGGGAAGAAATATTACGTCAATATGGGGTATTTTGTCAGGAACCCTGGATAGAACCTCTCCCTCGATATAAACGTTCTGGTAAAACGATTCATCAATTAGAATTAACCGATGTTCCTGGGTTAGATGAAACGACGCTGAAAGAGTTTCAAGAACTTGCTGCTTGTGGTTTAGTAGGGGATTATCAACTCTACAGCCATCAATTAGAAATGCTAAAAAAAGCATTGTCGGGTCAAAATGCCGTTGTCACCGCAGGTACAGGTTCCGGTAAAACCGAGTCCTTTCTTTTGCCTTTATTTGCTTATTTAATTCAAGAATCAAAACAACAAAATTGGCAACCTCCTAACCCAGCAGATCCCCACTTAAATGATTGGTGGTCAAATCAAGAATGGCAAGATAAATGTCGCCCCGTTGTCAATAAAAACCGCCGTTGGGATGATTCTTATCGCGTCCCCCAAAGAAAACATGAAAAGCGAGAAGCAGCCGTTAGAGCGTTAATTTTATATCCGATGAATGCGCTAGTCGAAGATCAATTAACACGACTACGACGAGCATTAGATTCTGAAGAAGCTCGCAACTGGTTTCAACAGAATAGAAATGACAATCGTATTTATTTTGGTCGATACAATGGAGTTACACCCGTACCTGGACATGAACTAAAGAAAACGGGTAAACCTAATGGGGATAAAATCGAAGAATTAGTTAAACAAATACAGCAAATGGCTGATTCTGCGGAAGCAGCTAAACGCCATATTGAAGAAACAGGAAATGATGAAGTTAAGTTCTTTTTTCCACAATTAGATGGGTCAGAAATGCGCTGTCGCTGGGATATGCAGGATCATCCTCCTGATATTCTGATTACGAACTACTCCATGCTGGGTATTATGTTAATGCGGGATGTAGATAAAAATATTTTTGAAAAAACAAAGAAATGGTTAGAAAATAAAGATAGTGTTTTTCATTTAATATTAGATGAACTGCATTTATATCGAGGAACATCTGGAACTGAAGTTGCTTATTTATTACGACTATTATTACAACGCTTAGGTTTATATCCAGGTCATCCGCAATTAAGAATTTTAGCTTCTAGTGCATCTCTCGAACCCAATAATCCAGATAGCTTAGAGTTTTTAAGGGATTTTTTTGGGACAGAATGGCATTCTGATCAGATTATTCCTGGTGATCCTGAACCCATTCCAGATATTTTAATTCCCGAAATCTTACCCAATGAACCGTTTATTGCTTTAGCTAATTTAGCTAATTTAGCTAATAATAACCTTGCAGAAGAAATTATCAAAGAAACACCTGAATATAAACTCTGTAAACATATTTTAGAATCTGAATCTGAGGCAATTTCAGCTAAAATGATTCTAGCTTGTCAAGAAGATGAGAATGAAAAAACTCGTGCTGTTTCCCTAACTAATTTTGGCGAAAAACTATTCTGTGAAACCTTGGAAAACCAACAATTATGGAAAGCAATTCAAGGGTTATTAATTACTAGAGGATTATCAGATAAAGCAGACCTAATTTCGTTTAGATTTCATTGGTTTTTCCGTAATATTGAGGGACTTTGGGCTTGTACTCAACCCAACTATGGGTGTAAACAAAATGACACAAGTGAAAATCGATCCATTGGGAAGCTATTTGCTGAATCTCCCCCTATCCTTTTTGGTCAATATCGAGTCTTAGAACTACTCTATTGTGAACAGTGTGGAACGGTATTTTATGGGGGAAATCGCCTAACTTTACCTGATAATGAAGGTTGGGAATTGTTACCCACTGACCCTGATATTGAAGGCATTCCCGACCGGAAAACCGCAGTTTTTTTAGATCGGAGAAATTATTCTGAATATGCGATATTTTGGCCGTTTAAAGATGAACTAGATGAGGAAGTTAAAAAAGGTTGGAATCAACCATTAATCTCATCAAAAAATACGGAAAAAGCGTTCTGGGATAAAGCGTATTTGGACACCCGTAGTGGTCGCGTTAGTTTGGGAAAATCTAATAGTGACTTAGAAAATCAACAGGCGGTTAAGAGGGGCTATGTCTTTAATTTTCGATCACCATCTTCAGAAAAACAACAATCTATTCGAGCATTACCTTCCGTATGTCCTTGTTGCAGTGCCAATTATAGCTGGAAAAAAAATAAAAAATCTCCCATTCGCGGGTTTCGGACAGGTTTTTCTAAAGTCAGTCAGTTGTTGTCAAAAGAACTTTTTTATCAACTCCCAGATAACGCAGAATCACGGAAATTAGTGGTTTTTTCCGATAGTCGTGAAGATGCGGCTTCGATTGCTAATGGAATTGAGCGATCACACTATGATGATTTAGTTAGAGAAACCATCTTTGATGAATTAAGGCTATTAGCTCTAGGTCAATTTCATCTACTAGAAGATTTAGAACAATATAATCAACCGACTCATCCTGATTCGATATTATTTGCTCAACGAAACTCAGAATCGATTTCAGAATTGCTAGAAGCGATTGAAACTGCTATAACACCATTACCAGAAAGTATTGTTCCAAAACAATTAAAAGTGCTAAAAGAATTGCAAGAGCAAGCTCAGGAAAAACTCTATGAAATTCGCCAACGGGGTCAAACTCGGATCATTCCTTTGCGGGTACTGTTTGAGGATCAAAATAACTCTAAATACCCAGGACTCTTAATTCAAAAATTAGCACTATTGGGTGTTAACCCAGCCGGAAATGATGTAGATTATCAAGATTTTTCTTATGTGTATGGGGAGAAATGTAATTATTGGACAGAATTATTTGATTTTAAGACAGGAGGATGGAAACGTGACTTGATACCTTCAGCAAGAAATAAAAAAGATAAAACTCTTCGGGAAAAGGTTGAATCAAAAATCTGTGATACTTTATTTCGTCGTTTGTATTTTGGCGTTGAAGCATCAGGTTTAGGCTACATTTGTTTAGATGTAAAACCTGCTCAACTAGAACAACTGGCGATAGAATCTGGTACTTCAACAGAAGTTTTTGAAAGTATTTGTAATGGTTGTTTAAGGATATTAGGAGACTTATATCGCTATAAGAAAGTTGATCAAGATTATCCGATTATTGATTGGGAAGATTGGAAGGGTGCTAGACCTAAATTGCGCGATTATGTGGATAAATGTGCTAGTCAAAATAATATCTTAAAACCAGAATTATATCAGGCTTTAAAAAAAGCGATCTGTCAACAAAGTCAGCACCATCATTTTATTCTCAATCCTCGACATTTAAGTGTACGAGTTTCCCTTCCCGATGATCCGGTTTGGCAATGCGAATCTTGCCAACGTCCCAATTTACATCGGGCTGGGGGGATTTGTACACAATTAAATTGTTTAGCAGAATTACCCATTAACCCTAACAAAACTTGTAAAGATTTACACGCTCGTAATTATTATGCAACAGAAGCCATTGATCAACGTCAACCCCTGCGATTTCACTGCGAAGAATTAACCGGACAAACGGATAATCAGGGAGAAAGACAGCGACATTTTCGCAATATTATTATCAATGTTGGAGAGCAGGAAAGAGAGTTAATTCCAGTTGTTGATACGATTGATCTTCTCAGTGTTACAACCACAATGGAAGTCGGAATTGATATTGGCAGTTTAACGGCTGTTGTCATGGCAAATATGCCACCGATGCGGTTTAATTATCAACAACGGGCTGGACGTGCAGGGCGGCGAGGTCAAGCTTTTGCCATTGTTTTAACCCTTTGTCGAGGTCGTTCCCATGATGAATTTTATTATCGGCATCCTAGCCGAATTACGGGCGATCCGGCTCCGGTTCCCTTCCTCTCAATGGCACAGGTTGAGATTACCAAACGTTTACTGGCTAAAGAATGTTTAAGACAGGCTTTTATTCAGGCAGGAATTAAATGGTGGGAAAGTCCCATGCCTCCCGATAGTCATGGGGAATTTGGAAAGACTCAAGATTGGTTAGAAAATATAGGCGATCGCACAAATAAAATTTGTCAATGGTTAAAAACTTCACTTGATGTTACCAATGTTGTTGATATTTTATTAACAGGAGTAACCGGAATTAATTCTCAAGAATTAGAAGAATTTGCCCGTGAACAATTATGGGATCAAGTTGATCAATGTGCTAAAAATTCAGAATTAGGAGCGGCGGGTTTAGCAGAACGTTTAGCAGAAGGAGGTATTTTACCGATGTATGGAATGCCGTCACGAGTTCGGGAATTGTATCATGGTGGTATTAATAAGTCTCAAATTTATAGTATTGACCGAGATTTAGACTTAGCAATTACAGAATTTGCTCCAGGTTCTGAGAAAACAAAAGATAAACGAATTCATACTGCCATTGGGTTCACATTTCCCTTTCCGACCGATCAAAAAAATGATTTAGTTCTGGCAAGTAATGATCCTTTGTCTCAAAGAAAATGGATGTTAAGATGTCAGCGATGTCAATATACAGATATCTCTGATCAACTCATTGAAAAGACAGAATGTCCTCAATGTCAAGCTACAACAGAAGATGGGTTTCGAGTGTTTAAATGGGCGGTTCCTTTAGCCTTCCGAACTAGCTTGAATCAGGGTGAGGATGCCAAAACCGAATATGATATCCTGATCACGGGTGCAGCGAGTATTGCTGAGTCACAACCCCTAGATTTTGACTTAGTTGAAAATACAAATACTCAGATCGCTTTTTCTAATTCTGGGCGAGTTTTTCGGGTCAATGATAACCGAGGACAATTATTCACAGGCGCAGTAGGACAGGCAACATTTGGGTCAGGAGACGAACTCTTAAATCATCAATGGATTGAAAAGCGATTTCAAAAGCAGCAAAAAGGAGTAAAATTTAAACAGACTGGAGATATAGAAAATTTAGCTATTATTTCCCCAAAAACTACAGGAGTTTTAAGGGTTAAACCCGCAATTTTACCTCCTGGTTTATGTCTCGATCCTTTATCATTTGGGTCTGGAGTTAAAGCAGCCTTTTATTCCGCCGCTTTCATTATTCGTGCTGTTGTCGCTGAAAGATTAGATATCGATCCTGAAGAATTAGATATTAGTGGTTTGCGACAAGTTACCCTAGAAGAAACGGAAGAAAAAGTTGCAGAACTGGTAATTAATGATAAACTCCCCAACGGTTCGGGTTTTACCCAATGGTTAGCGGAACATTGGCAAGAAATTCTGCAAGAAATTGTTAATCCCCATGCTAATTTTGATACTTTTGCAGGGTCTATTATTTCCCCCCAACACCGTCAAAAATGCGATTCTTCCTGCTATGATTGTTTACAACAATATCGGAATATGAATTATCATGGGTTGTTAGATTGGCGTTTGGGATTATCGTTGATTAGAGTTTTAGAAAATAGTAATTTTCAATGCGGTTTAGATAGTGATTTTTCCACCCCTGATTTAGAAAAATGGATGGAAAAAGCAACAACTCTGCGAAATAATTTTTGTCAATCTTTTTCCTGTATCCCTGAACATTTTGGCAGTTTACCTGGTTTCAAAGTAGGTAATAAAACCGTGATTATTGTTCATCCGTTGTGGAACTTAGAAAATCCAATAGGAGTGTTAGCGGATGCGATCGCTACTTTAGAACCTGATAACATCAAATATGTTGATACATTCAATTTATTAAGACGTTCAAGTTGGTGTTATCAAAATCTGGAATGAGCTATTGAGCATTTAAACCGGACTACCCTAAACCTACTTATTTTTCTCATCCCCCTTTCTTAATATCCCTGTTTTCGCTAAAGTGATTGGGATGATTTATCTGGAGCTAACTGTGGATCTAGTTACAGGATTTTTCTCACTGGACTCGATATTCTCAAGTCTGGGATTAAATTTCTTGCCGATTTTGGGGACAGCAACGGAAGCCTTTCCTCCCGTTGAAGCTGAATCAAGCATGGTACTCCTGGGAGTTATGCTGAGTTTAGTCGCTATTTTTGTAGCTAGTAAAGCGGGTGGAGAATTTGCCAATTGGTTAGGATTTCCGCCAGTTCTGGGAGAACTCCTCGGAGGCGTGATTATTGGAGTTTCCGCCCTGAATTTAGTGGTTTTTCCAGAAGGGGGTATCGATAGCACTCAATCTGTAATTATCAGTATCCTAGAAAAAACCGCCGGGTTAAGTCCAGATGCCGCAGAAGCGACGTTTAAAAGTCAAAGTGAAGTTTTAGAGATTTTATCGGAACTGGGTGTGATTGTTCTGTTGTTTGAAATTGGTCTGGAATCCAATGTTGAACAACTTCTTGCTGTCGGAATTCAAGCCTTTGTTGTTGCTTCTTTAGGGGTTGTGGTTCCCTTTGTAGTAGGGACAGCCGGATTAATCATTATTTTCCATGTTCCTGTAATTCCGGCGGTTTTTGCCGGGGCAGCACTGACCGCTACCAGTATCGGAATTACCTCTAGGGTGCTATCAGAAATTGGTTGTTTGTCTACCCAAGAAGGTCAAATTATTTTGGGTGCGGCGGTAATTGATGATGTCTTGGGAATTTTGATTTTAGCAGTGGTTGCCAGTTTAGCTAAAACCGGTGAAATTGATGTAACTAATATCATCTATCTAATTATTAGTGCCACTGTTTTTATTGTGGGTGCAATTGTTTTAGGGAAGTTTTTTAACGGGACTTTTGTGGCCCTGGCTTCCCAATTTAAAACCCGAGGTCGGGTTGTGATTCCTGCCCTAACTTTAGCTTTGCTTTTAGCCTATATTGGCGGCGCGATTCACTTAGAAGCAATTTTAGGGGCATTTGCAGCCGGATTAGTGTTAGATGAAACCGAACCGGGTAAAGAGTTAGAAGAATTAATTAAACCCATTGCCGATGTCATTGTCCCGGTATTTTTCGTAGCGGTCGGGGCAAAAACCAATTTAGGGGTTTTAAACCCGGCAGTCCCAGAAAATCGAGAAGGGTTAATTATTGCGACCTTTTTGATTGTGGTGGCAATTGTGGGCAAAATTGCCGCGGGTTGGGGGGTATTTGGTTTAGATAATCCCAACCGTCTTGGCATTGGCGTCGGGATGATTCCCCGAGGAGAAGTGGGATTAGTATTCGCCGCCGTGGGTTCGGCTAGTGGTGCATTATCTCCAGCGTTAGATGTGGCAATTATTCTAATGGTAATTATCACGACATTCTTAGCGCCTCCTTTACTGCGAATTGTGTTTAAAACCGACACTCCGCCGCCATTATCCGAAACAACTTAACGGAATGGCTGTAAGAGTTAAGGTATGGTGAGAAAACGAGGAAGCAGTGCGAGCGTCCTCGCTCGCTAGATATCAATATCTCAATATATGTTATCTTTAAGGAGAATAGCAGTCTAACGGCTAAAAAATGAAAGCAATTACAAGTAACCAAGCCAAACAAAAATTAGATGAAATCATTGATAGAGTAATCCTTGATGCGGAGCCGACTATCTTATGTAATGATCAAGGTAAACAAGCTGTTTTAATGTCTTTAGATGAATTTAACTCTTGGCAAGAAACACTATATTTATTATCAAATCCAGCCAATGCAGAACACCTATTAGAATCAATTAAACAAGCCGAATCAGGTAAAAAATCAGTTAGACAATATTCCCGATTCGTAATTCGTAATTCGTAATTCCCAATTCGTAATTCCCTAATATATAAACTGACTAATCTCTCCCGCTTCAACATTTAAAATTTGAGTATGTTTTAACCATTGAGCATCAAAAGCCCCTAAATGAGTCGTTGTAATTAAAGTTTGAAATCGGTCTTGAATCGCATCTAAAAGTTGATTTTGTCGGTTTAGATCTAATTCTGCTAAAACATCATCTAAAAGCAGTAAAGGTGGCTCCCTCACGACTTCTTCAATGAGTTGTAATTCCGCTAATTTTAAGGCTAAAACTAATGTTCGTTGTTGACCCGATGAGCCATAACTCCGGGCTGGAGTTTGATTAATGGCAAAGATAACATCATCTCGATGGGGCCCCACTAAGGAAATTCCTTGTTGTTTTTCCGCGATCGCTCTGGTTCTAATTTTATCATAAAAAGCCTGTTGAATTTTTTCCGGTGGCGCCGTTGATAAACTGTGATTGAGTAAATCTAAATTAACATTAGGTTGATAACTAATATCCAATAATTCCGTACTTCCACTAATAGATTCATGCCAAACTTTAGCCAAAGGGAGTAAACGTTCTAAAACGCGATCGCGACGGCGGATAACCCGAGTTCCAGCCACGGCTAATTGAACATCCCAGAGTTCTAATTCCCCTTGTTTATGGTGAATTTCTGATGTTTCTGGATTTTGTTTAATTTGTTTTAATAAAGCATTTCTTTGGCGTAAAACTTGATTATATTGTTGTAAAATATAAGCATAAATCGGTTCTAACTGTACCAATAAACGGTCTAACCAATGGCGTCGATATTCAGGACTTCCCCGGACTAATTCTAAATCCAAACTAGAAAACTGCACTACATTTAATACACTCAAAAAATCCAAATGTCGGCGCAGGGATTCCCCATTTAAAGAAACAGTTCTTCCCCCTTGGGAACGCAGAGTAATCCCTAAATCTAATGTCCCTAAATCCCGTTCTAAAGTTGCTGTAACCTGTGCAGTCGGTTGGGGATTGAAAATCAAATCCCGATCTCGACTCACCCGATGACTTTTGAGGGTAGACAGTAACTCGACCGCTTCTAGTAAATTAGATTTTCCTTGGGCATTATTTCCTAATAAAATTGTTTTGGGAGCTTCAAATATAACTTTTTGATCGGCATAATTGCGAAACTGTCGAAGATGTAATAATTTTAAATACATGGCTAGGCAATGAGAATAGGTAATGAGTAATAGGTAATAGGTAATAGGTAATGGGTAAAAATTAGATGTATCTCATGTCCTAAATTAATGATTTTAAAGACTAAAGAATGGGGCAATAAGCTATAGATATAGCTAAAACCTGATTACTTTTATCATATATAAAAATTAAAAAATAAATTACTCATTACCCATTACTCATTACTCATTACCTATTCCTCACTCCCTTGAACCCGTATTACTTTACCATACTATCTAATGGAGTTTTGGGTTGTTACCCCAGCCCAATTCGGTGCTAAGATGCCCTAAACTAGATCAATCAGTGAATTGGGGTTACATTGGAAGGGGGCAGGGATGGAAACCGTAGAAATCACTGATCCGGAGACGCCATCGCACGTCTCTACTGATAACTTATAACTAATTACTGATAAGAGGACAGTGCCATATTTAATTTGTAATCCCGACACAACCGGTGCCATGACCTTTAACCTACAGTTCGGTGTAAATACCATCGGACGGGGACGGGATAGCACAATTTGTTTAGCGGATGTGAGTCTTTCTCGTCATCACGCTCGCATTGATGTCAGCGAAGGAAAAAACACAATTACCGATATGCAGAGTAGTAATCATACCTTTGTGAATGAGGTAATGATTGAACACGCGAATCTTAAATCTGGGGATTTAATTCGTTGTGGTCGTGTGGTGTTTAAATTTATGAATGTTTCCCTCACACCCTCTTTAAAATCGGAGGCTGAAAATTCTCAAACCTCGGTTATTCAGGAATTTGCTACCGATAACAGTTATACCATTATTCAAGATTTATTAGGAACTTCTCAAGCCAGAAATTCAGTTTTAAATATTCGACAACAGGATGCTAATTTAAGAATTGTTGATAAGTTAAAAATTTTATTAGAAGTTAGTAAAGAATTATCTTCTCCCAATGAATTGAATAAACTTCTGGATAAAATTTTAGATTTATTATTTCAAATAATGAATCTGGATCGGGCGGCTATTTTGTTAGTTAATCCGAAAACCAATAATTTAGAAAATAAGGCGGTTAAATTTCGAGAAGAACCCCTGGCGGATGAACATTTTTATAGTAAAAAAATTACCAATATCGTCAGAGAAACGGGAAATGCCGTATTAATAGATAATGCTCAAGCCGATGAGCGATTTGAGGGGTCTGAGTCTATTCTCTGTCAAGCTATTCATGCCTCGATGTGTGCGCCCTTAAAGTTGCGGGATAGTGTGATTGGGGTTTTGTATGTCGATAATTTATCTTTATCTAATCTTTATTCTCCCGAAGATGTAGAATTTTTAGCCGCCTTAGCCAATCAAGCGGCGATCGCAATTGACAATGCCGAACTCTATAAAAAAATGCAGGAAGAAGCCGTAATTAGAAATAAATTAGAACGGTTTTTTCCGCCAGCCGTAAGTCGAAAACTGCGGGAAGAAGGAAAGTTTGATGCGATCGTGGAAAGTGAAGTAACGGCTTTATTTTCTGATATTACTCGATTTACAGAAATGTCTTCTCGGATGCAGCCCCGTCAAGTGATTTCCATGTTAAATGAATATTTTAAACTGATGGTGGAGGAGATTGTTTTTCCCTTTGAGGGAACTTTAGAAAAGTATATTGGGGATGCGTTAGTGGCGGTTTGGGGCGCGCCCTATTCTCGCCATGATGATGTGGATCGAGCGGTGCGAGCCGCGATTGAAATGCAGTGGACGGTAGATAGAATGAATCAGCAATGGAAACAGCGTTATGGAGAACCAATTTATATTCATATTGGACTGAATACTGGACAGGTAGCGGCGGGAAATATTGGGTCAGAAAAACTGATTCAATATACCCATATTGGAGATACCATGAATGTCGCCAGTCGCATTTGTTCAGCAGCTAATAGAAACGAAATTTTAATTTCTCAATCAACTTTGGATCAGTTAAAAGATCGGAGTTTACCTTTAGAAACAATACCTCCTGTTATTGTTAAAGGGAAAACCGAACCCCTACAACTTTATCGTTTACATTGGCAAGAAGTTCAATCAACAGCCCTGTCTTTTTAAATTCAATCATTAAGAAACCCCTGAAGGGGTTACTACGGTTGTTATAATCTGGCTCGTTTTAAGGCTTGCCAACTGGTGTATCCTAATAATCCAGTTGCACCCATGGCATAGGCTAAACCACTCGGTATTCCCGAAAAAGCTAGGGCTAAACTTCCCACCCAAAGGGTGAGAGAATAGATAAATAATACCGTTCGGCGTTGGGATAAACCCGCGTCTAAGAGTCGATGATGCAGGTGGCGTTTATCCGCAGTGAAAGGGGATTTACCATGACGAATTCGATCCAAAATCACCGCCGACATATCTAAAATCGGAACCGCTAGAATGACATAGGGGAGAATAACCGAGGTCACGGCCGTTACTTTGACTAAACCAATCACCCCAACCCCAGCTAGGGTAAATCCCATGAAATAGGCTCCTCCATCCCCCATAAAAATCTGGGCGGGATTGAAGTTATACCTGAGAAATCCTAGGGCACTTCCTGCTAAAGCTGCTGCAATTAAAGCTGCGGCGGGTTGATTCATAAATAAACTGACAATCAACATGACAACGGCGGCAATACCACAAACCCCCGCCGCCAGTCCGTCTAAACCATCAATCCAGTTAATGGCATTGGTCATCCCCACTAACCAAATAACCGTAATGGGTAAACTCAACCATCCAATGTGAACTAGACCCCAATTCGGAATCGTTAAAAAGTCAATGCGGACACCCACCCACCAAGCCAGACTCGCTACCCCAGTTTGCAGGACTAGGCGAGTCACAGGGGATAGGCTAAACAGGTCGTCCGCCAGGCCAATCATAAAAAAGGCAATACCCCCAAGGGTTACGCCCCAAATTTCATATTCATCCCGTGGGCTCAGGGGTTTTCCCGCAGCATCAATAAAGCCACCTGACCCCCAAACCAATAACAGAGCAATTAAGGCACCAGCAAAGATGGAAACGCCACCTAAGCGCACCATCGGTTGTTGATGAACTTTACGATCATTGGGCAAATCAACCCGTCCTGAACGGATGGCGATTTTCTTAACAATCGGGGTACTCCAGATCACAACTAGAGCGGAAATGATAAAAGCGAGTAGGTGGTACAGATGGTGGGGCATCTGAGGTTACAGGTGCAAGAGGTTCTTTAGGTGTCAGCCAGAGTTTACTACATTTGGGAGCCTTTCTCGCAAAAAGTTTTGGCCTAGGGTTTGAGATTTATGGCTTGGGGAGTCTGAATCCAAATCTTCAACCCGCATCGGCGGGTTTTGTTTGTGTAGCTGCGGTTTCAACCGCCTTCAACTTCTCTTCAACTCTTAAGTCATGAGATTTTTCGGTCAGGGTAACACCTTTTTTAGCGGTCATTTGTCTGACTAACTGTTTCCACTCCTCAGAATTCGTTAAACTTTCTGAATCTAGTTCCATGCCCTGGGCTAAGGACAATTTCGAGAAACTTTCTAACCAGGTTAAAATGATTTCACTGGGGGAAACTGTGGTTAACTTTAAGGCTTTTTGCAGGTGGGCTTTCATTTGAGGGAGTTTACCATTTCGATAGGCATTCCAGGCATCCCAAATTAAGAGGTTATAGTCCATCTCAGTATGTTTTTTAGGATCATTGCTTAGGGTTTGTTCCAGTTGTTGCCGCTCTTGGATTTGTTGGATTTGCAATTGAGATTGGGCTAATTCAATCTGAAGTTGATACATTTGAGATTGCGATCGCTTTAATTCGGTTTGCAGTTGATTAACTTGGGCTTGTTTTTGTTTTAATTCTCGCTTGGTTTCCTGGAATTGGGATTGAATTTCGGTTAACTCAGTTTGGGCTTGTTCGAGTTGAGATTCGGACTGTTGTAATTGAGAATGGGATAAATCAAACTCGCTTTCTACTTGATACAGTTGGGAAGTAGACCGTTTTAAATCTCGCTTTAACTGTTTAACTTGATTACTTGTTTCTTGTAAGTTCTCTTGATCCTGTTGTAGTTGAGTTTTAGTTTGCTCTAATTCTTCTAAAGTTTGATGCAGTTGAATTTGAAAACGTTCTTCCCGTTTTTGGGTTTGCTGTAACTGAGTTGTTAATTGACTTAAACTTGCTTCGACTTTAGCCAGTTGAGATTGAGCATCTTCCCACTCCTGACGATGAAGTTCATAATATTCTAATTCCTCTTGAGTTTGATGTAACTGTGATTGATACCGCATCACATCAAATTGAGATTGACTTAATTGGGTTTTAGCTGTTTCTAATTCAGTACAGGTTTGATTGAGTTGATAATGAGATTGTTGTAAAACAGACTCGGTTTTACTTAACTGATTTTGAGATTTTTCTAAAACAGATTCGGTTTCTCGTAATTGAGATTGATATTGCTCTAATAGAGATTCTGCTGTTTTGAGTTGGGTTTTCGTTTGTTCTGCTTCAGCTTGAATAACTTTTACTTCTTCTAACTCATCACATTGCTCCTGCAATTGAGCTTTCAGGGATTTATTTTCTATTTCTAATTGACGTAAATTAACCCATTCTTGAAAAGCCCAAGTTTTGTATAGAGAAGGTTTTAATAATTCTTGCCAAGAAAAATCCGGTGTTTGTTCAGGATGCCATCCTCTCCCTTCTAGTTCTTGATAGAGTTCAATGGCTTCGGGAAAGTAACTGTCAATTAAAGTGGGTCGCTGACTATTCGATGAAATTTCTGTTTTCAACAAAGTAGGATCGTAAGCCGTGGGAGCAGGATGACTTAAATTAACGTTAAACTTATGATTAATAGTGTCAATATAGGCGGCTTGATATTGAACAATTGTTTTTAGGTTAGTCAACAAGCAACGATGTTGTTCTTGATTATAAAAATCGAGGATTTTTTGATTATAATGTTGCCAATATTTGATTGCTAATTCGGGTTGAGATTGAAACATTTCATCTCCCCTTCTATATAAGGAGTCAGCCACTTCCCAAGGCGATCGATAAATTAATAAAAATTTGGCTTCGGGTAACAGTTTTGCCCAAAATTCTAAAAATAGGGTGGTTCGAGGTTCTTTCCATCCCCAAATTGAACTTAAGGCATTTTGTTCTATGAGTTGTTTTGCTCGGTCAACAAATTCTCCTTTGATTTCCAGATTATCCTGTAATGTCCAACCCGCACCACTAACTCCTTGTGAGTCCAAAATGTTGATATGAAACTGAGAAAAGTCAATATTTTCAAAATGGCTTTTAATATTAACATGATCTGCACCTAATAAATTTCGGCCAATATGAACCCCCGCACTTTGCAAAATTGATGCGGCTAAGGAGGTTCCTGAACGGTGCATTCCGGTGATAATGAAAATGGTTTGTTCTGTGTTAGACTTTTGCATGATCTGTGAATAATATCTCAAGAAAATAATTTTAGATGAAATTGGTAATCTATCTCACCAAATTTCATGAATATGATCGAGAATTTCTACAAAATTGGCAGTAAGAATTGCGTCTTATAGCAACTCATACTGCCAATTTTTTGGCCTTAATTTTGCCTCTAATACTAGCATGATTACAACCTTCAAGTTGATAATTGTGATCTGATCATATTTTATCAGATTTTAGAAAACGCAGTTCTAAAAAATATGATATTGTGGCTAAAGTCGCATCCACCCATCCCGACACCTGAAGGAGTGGGCTTTCGTGGCGAAAAAAGCTGTAAACAATTATACCCCGGAAGACAAAAGGAACGATTGCCAATAAAACCTGGACAAATTACCACTGTTCATACTGCCATCCCTTCTAAAGCGGGAAGATAAAAACCCTCTCCCTCTTTTTGGTTAGGAAGAAATACGGTTATTCTAGCGCGATTTAGCTGTTCTAAATAGTCTTCCCTGGAAAGTTGAGTGGTTAATAGTTCTGCGTGACATGATTAAAATAATCCCAAACTTTTAAATGTCCCCCGGCAAAACCTCCATAATCTCGGTAAAATAAAATTGACGATTGAGGGGGTTGAGTCGGTTCCGTCGGCGCAGGGGGCAGAGTTGATCAAGATTGGAAAGATTCTATCTCAAATTGAATGTTTTCTAACCAGGACTGTGATCGCTCTAGTTGATCTCGAATTTTTTTTAATTGGGAAGCAGAAAATGACATGAATTAGGTGTAAAATTCAAAATGGGTATAGTGGGGTGAAGACTCAATGGGAACAATTAGGGGGGGATTAGCTTCTGAACCTCTAATAGTTTTTCTTGTATTTTTAGGCAAAATATCCCTAAACTTTCAGTAAAATCATAGAAAATATTGAGAATTTTAGTATGAGTATTAGCTATTTTGAAACCGCCAATCAACTGTTAAGAAAAAGCCAGTTTGAGAATGCCATTGAAAGTTACCAGAAAGCGATTGAGGAAAACCCAAAATCGCCTTGGTATTACTATAACTTAGGGGAAGCCCTCGTCAACAGTGGAAATCCAGAAGCTGCGATCGCAGCTTATCAAAAAGCTGTGGATCTCAACCCTAATTCTCCCTGGTTTAATGACCGCTTAGGCAGTTTAGAAATGCAAGTCGGAGATGTGAGTAAGGCCATAAGCTGTTTTCAAAAAGCGATTAATCTCGATGGCAGCTATTATCAATTTTACACGAATTTGGGCATTGCTCTAACTCAACAAGGTAAGATTCCAGAGGCTATTTCTTCCTTTCACAAGGCGTTAGCACTAAAATCTAATGATGGGGAAACCTATTACCACCTCGGACGGGCTTTTATACAACAAAACCAACAGCCAGAAGCGATCACTGCTTACCATCAAGCCTTGGAGATTAACCCCTATGGGTCGGAATGTTATTTAGAATTGGCTAAACTTCAAGAGCAGTTAGGTCAAACCGATGAAGCTGTCAAAAATTATCGTCGGGCTTATCAACTCAATCCTAGTTTGATAGAGGCTTATCAGAATTTGCGATCTATTTTAGAACAACAGGAAAAATGGGAAGAAATTGTTAAACTCTCCCGTCGTTGCTGTCAGGTAAATTCCCATTCTGCGGTGGCTTATTATGATTTAGGAACGGTATTAATTCACCAACAAGAGTGGGAAGAAGCGGTTATTGCTTTGCATAGAGCTTGTGAACTTAATCCTGATTTTGTAGAGGCTTATCAAAAGTTAGCAAAGGCTTTGGTGACACAAGACCAATGGGAAGAAGTTGTGACTGCTTATCGCCGCTGTGTTGAACTTGACCCTAATTCCGTCGAATCTCAAGGAGGTTTAGCTCAAGCATTGGTTCAAGTTTATCAATTGGAAGAAGCGATCGCCGTTTATCGTCAAGTTTGTCATTTACAACCTTCCTCGGCGGAATTATATGATCAATTGGCACAGAGTTTAGCCCGATTTTATCAATTTGAAGAAGCGATCAGTGCCTACCGCCAAGCCTTAGAATTGAATCCCGAAAATCAGAGTGAAATTCAAGCTCGCCTACAACATATTTTAGACAAACAACGTCAATTTGAAGAAGCGATCGCCATCTATTCTCGTACCCAAGAATTTAACCCCAATTCCTTTGAATCCTATCAAAATTTAGGACAAACTCTGCGACAACAAGGTAACATTGAAAATGCCATTGTCGCCCTCCGGCGCGCCTGTGTTCTCAACCCCGGATCTCCAGTGGCTTATCACCTTTTAGGTCATACCTTTGCTATGTTCCAAAAGTGGGATGAAGCCATTAGTTGTTATCGTCGCGCTTGTGAAATTTATCCCCATTCTCCCGATATTAATTTACATTGGGGTGAGGCCTTGGAACAGAAGAAAAATTATCAAGATGCTTTAGTTTATTTGCAAAAAGCAATTAACCTAAAGCCGGATTTTGATTTAGCTTATGAAGCCATGGGTCGTGTGATTTCAAAAAAAAAGGACGAAAAAGCGAATAAAGGGTAACGCCTTAATTGCCCATTGCCTATTCCCTATTGCCTCTTGCTATAACAACCATCAACTATCAACCATCAACATTAGGCGATTAGCATCAAGGCACACATACCAAGGAAAGGGCTGATCTTTAATAGCGTCCCACTTTTCTTTGAAAACTTCTGCCTGTACATGGTAGTCCTGAGAGTTAGTCGGTGTGGAATTGAATTTGAGAAACAAGGTCATACGGTGGGGAGTTTGGCTGGTGGAGGCTAACCAACAGGGATAAATATTATCGCCCACCGTACCAGAAAAATTAGAATTTGTGGTGATCTTGATTTGGTGCGCGTGGATGCCAATATTAGTTAGAGAATGAGGAATTGCTTCGAGGACTTGTAAGGTCACGCCCCAATCCGTAGCAGTCACGGAATTAGCCCCCTGTATTACCGCCCGTGAGAAGTTTTTGCAACCTGTAAGTTGTGCCACCCGCATGGTGTGGGGATGTTCAAAGATTTGATGCTTAGTCCCGGAAGCGATCGCTCGACCCTCAGACATGACCAGCAGGTTCCCACACAGACGGTAAGCCTCCTCTAGGTTGTGGGTGACAAACAGGGTAATGCCCCCATAGGAGGTAAGAGTGGCCAGGAGTTGTTGCTCCATTTGGCTACGGAGATGGGTATCGAGGGCGGAAAACGGCTCATCGAGCAGAAGTAATTCCGGCTCCGTTGCCAAAGCCCTAGCTAGAGCTACCCGTTGTTGTTGTCCCCCCGAAAGTTGGTGAGGGAAGCGATCGCCCAGTCCCTGTAGTTCCATCAGGGCAAGCTGTTGAGTCACTTGTTGTTGGCGGAGGAATTTAGGCAGGTGCTGTAGGCCAAAGGCAATATTTTGGGCTACTGTCAGGTGGGGAAACAGGGCATAGTTTTGAAATACCAAGCTAACCCGGCGTTGATGGCAAGGCAGGTTAATCTGCTGATCAGCATCAAACAGCGTCCGTCCATTCAGGACAATCCGCCCCCTAGTTGGCGTTTCCACTCCCGCCAGACAGCGTAGGGTCATACTTTTTCCCGAACCCGAACCCCCAAGAATCCCCAAAGTTTCCTGCTGGGCAGAGAACGCCAGATTCAGTTTGAAGTTGGCTAATTGTTTTTCAATATCAACGACGAGCAAACAGTTATTATCAGTGATCAGTGAACAGTTATCAGTTATCAGTTGTTGAGTATTTCCAGACTTACAGTTAACTGTTAATTGTTTTCCTCCCTTTGCTGCGGTGAAATTGACTGCCATGAGGCCGGAGAGGGAGATGGACATGATGGCGATCGTCCACAGCCAGGCTTCACGGAAATCCCCAGCTTCCACAGCAAAGTAGATGGCCATGGGCATAGTTTGAGTTTGACCGGGAATATTGCCAGCCAGCATCAGGGTCGCTCCAAATTCCCCCAAAGCCCTAGCGAAAGACAGGGTTATCCCCGCTACCAGTCCTGGAGCCGCTAAGGGTAAGAGAATTTGCAGCAAAACCTGGACTTCATGAGCCCCCAAGGTGCGGGCAACTTGCAGCAAACTACTATCGATTTGCTCAAAAGCTCCCAAGGCGGTTTTGTACATCAGGGGAAATGAAACTACGGTGGCGGTGATGACGGCGGCATACCAAGTGAAGACAATCGAGAAGTTTCCCCAAGATAGGAATTGACCGAGAAAGCCGTTTTTCCCAAAGAGTAGTAATAGCAGAAATCCCACCACGGTAGGCGGCAAAATCAAGGGGGCAATCAGCAGCCCCTCCATCAGAGATTTCCAACGTCCTCGATAGCCCAACATCCCATAGGCTGTGGCTGTTCCCAGAAAGAAAGTCGCGATCGTCGCTAGTCCCGCCGTTTTCAGGGAAATCCACAGGGGCGATAAATCGGTAGTCATAGCCTTTAGATCTGCGGTCACGCCTTAGTTGGCAATGCCAAAACCGTATTTTTTGAACACATCTTGGGCGGAGTTACTGCTCAAAAACTGTATGTAAGTCTTGGCAGATTCCTGATTCCGGCTGGCTTTAATTACAGCGATCGGATAGACGATCGGGGAATGTAAATCCTTTGCGGCAGTGGCGACTTGTTTCACCTGCTTAGAGATTTTGGCATCGGTGAGGTAGACAATTCCCGCATCGGCATTGCCACTCTCTACGGCGCTTAAAACATTACGAACTGAGTTGCCATAGACAAATTTGGGGCGCAATTCTGCCAAAATTCCTAACTTAGTAAAAACTTCTTCGGCATATTTCCCAGCCGGCACACTTCGGGGTTCTCCTATGGCAATTTTTCCTACATTATAGTCGGTTAACTGTTCAAAACTGGTGATACTTAAGGTAGAATTATTTGGCACAATTAAAACTAAACTGTTAGTTAAAAGTTGCCGCCGAGTATCGGTGAGAATCAAATCTTTTTTCTGGAGATTATCCATCTGTTGAGCAGCGGCGGCAATGAAAACATCCACTGGCGCGCCCTGCTCAATTTGTTGTTGTAAAAGCCCAGAGGCGGCGAAATTATATTTTAATTCCACCCCAGAATTAGCAGACTTAAATAGGGGATTAATTTCTTCTATGGCATTTTGTAAACTGGCGGCAGCAGCAGTTAATAAGGTAGTAGCTTGGGAGGTTACGGCTGGGGTGATAGTTCTTGTCACTTGGGGAGGAGTGGCAGAAGGGGAAAAGGCTCCTACAGCCAATAAGACGACAACAACTAGGCCAATTAAAAAATATAAAATACGTTTAGGCATGGCTATTAATTTTAGTGGTTTGTGAACAATACTTAAACAGAAATGGCTTTTATAGCAGTCGCCACATCTATTAGGACATTCTTGAAAGCTAAAAGCTTTTCACAGTAAGTATTTACCTATAGCGAGATTGCCTATTCCCTATTGCCTCTTGCTATAATTTTGTTTAATTTGAATCATTTAATAGTTTAATCTGTTTAATTATTAATCAAAAAAAATAGGTGCAGGTTGACTCTTAACTGACACCCCACACCTATCTTTTACCCTTAAAATTCGTGCATCAAGCAGTAGAACCAATAATCTCCTGAAATTGAATCATATCCATACGGGGATCAACATGACTCACCTTCACCTCAAACTGTTCTCCAACTTCTACGGAACGACTAAATCGCATCGGTAACTCTAAGGCTAACTCCTCTAAAAAGACTAACCCTAAATTGGTATCTTCCCGCAGCCATCGCAACATTGTGGCTTGCCAAATTTCATCGCTATTCCGGCGCAAAAACTCCAAACTCCAATAACGATTGGTTTCCCGTTCCACTTTGGACGCTTCCTTCACCGCCGGCCCTAAACTCATCACAATCGCCTGCATATCTTCTAGGGAAAAAGGAGAGGTTTCACCTCGCAGATGGGCTTTAATTTGAAAATGAGCCAATAAATCACTATAACGACGAATCGGCGATGTCACCTGGGTATAAGTTTCTAAAGCCAAACTCGCATGGCGCGAAGGAGTCAAACCCACCTCACTACGGGGCATATAACGTCGCATAGTACAAGCTCTCACCGCCCCTGGTGGCAGTTGCATCAACTCCTCCTCCGGCGGTAATTCTGGTTGGGGTTGACTGCGATAAGGTAACGGTAAATTATGGGTTTGACCATAACGAGCCGCTACTTCCCCCGTTAAAATCATCATTTCCGCCACCATTTGGCGGGAAGGAGAATCCTCTAAAACCGTAATACTGATTTCTTCCCCGTTCACCTTAATCACCGACTCGGGCATATAAATACTAATTGCCCCGTTCGCATTTCGCCATTCCTTACGGCGTTTAGCCCACATTGACAAAGCATCAATTTCCGGTTCCCCCTGGATGCCAATTTGCAACATCTCATCTACATCATCGTAAGTGAGGCGATAGGTCGGTTTAATATTACTGACATGAATACTATAATCCCTTACCCCACCCGTTTCATCCAAAATCACACCAAAACTCAAAGCACAACAGACCTGGCCTTGAATTAGGCTCATTGGGCCAGTTGCCAATTCCGAGGGGAACATCGGAATCATTCCGGTAGGGAGATAAACCGTTGTTGTCCGGCGACGGGCTTCTAAGTCTAGTTCATCTCCGGGAGAAATCAAACGAGTTGGATCAGCAATATGAATCCAAATTCGTCGTTGTCCATCCTCCAAAATCTCTAAACTCAAACCATCATCAATCTCACGGGTACTCTCATCATCAATCGTATAGACCTTAAGATGAGTCAGATCTAAGCGATCAGAATCCGGATCAGGCGGGGGAGAATCCAAGCAACATCGAGCCACTTCAAGCACTTGAGTTGAAAATTGGGTGGGAATTTGACTCCGACGTAGGGATAGGTTTTCATGCAGACCCCAGATCCCTAAGTCTACTAACAATTGCAACGCAGCTTGGGGCGTTTGAGAACGTTCCAAGGTTGCCAAAGTTTCTAAAGCCGGTGCGACATGGGAGGCATCTTCTCCATACAGCGCCAAACGCTCTAACGCATCCAAACGGGTGCGATCACTATTTTGCCATTCTACCACGACCCCCGCTAGTCTCTTTTCTACCCTCCGCCAATATTCTTGGACATCCCGTTGCTTGGCGCTGTTAACTTCCTGTTGATGTTTTATTTCTGCTACTTGTCCAGGAGAGCGGGGTTCGTAGCGTTCACCCTTCTGTTTGAAGTAGAGTTTATCATTCGACAACAGCACATAACTGGCATAACACTGAGGCGGACTCTGCTCAGAAAATAAAAGCAGAGCCATTTCTTTCGGGTCTACGGTTTCTCCTTGCTCTACTAAAATCTCCCAGGCTACCTCCAAACTTGACGGATCAAGATAAGGCTGCAATTGTTTAGTAAAAGCCAGGATATCCGCAGGTTTGTATGTAGCCCCCGTTACCTCATAAGCAATTTGCCGCGGGTGAATCGTATGAGCCAGGAGGTTTTCATCAATAACGACCCAATGTTTTTTCCCTTCAGGTCGATCAGCAACGGCGAGACGACGATCTCCGTTTAATCTAAGCTCAATCAGAGTACCCTTTTCCACAGATAAAATTAGCCTTCCTTGTTCACAAAAGGCAACATCGCTAGGATTCTAGCCCGTTTGATAGCTTGTGTTAGATCTCGCTGCTGTTTGCAGGTGAGTCCAGTAATCCGACGAGGCAGGATTTTACCCCGTTCTGTAACAAATTTCCGTAACAATTCGATATCTTTATAATCGATAGGAGTTCCGGGTTTGATCGGAGAAACTTGGCGACGGAAGTAGGTCATGCTGAAATTGATCCTCTATGAATTGTTAAAGTTGATTTAAGGTTTAGGGTAAGTGTTTAAGTTATGGATACTTTATACAGCCATTACTTAATTTCTTTGTGAACCGTGTGTTTGTTACAGTGGCGACAAAACTTTTTCAGTTCTAAACGTCCTGTTGTATTCCGGCGGTTTTTGGTTGTGGTATACCTAGAAACCCCTTGAGAGCGCTTATCAGTATTTGTACGGCACTCCGTACATTCGACAGTAATAACAAGGCGAACACCTTTAGCCATAATCGTAGATAGTTGTGATTATTTAAGCACAAATGTTTATTGTCTCATCTATCGTTTCACTTTGTCAATCAAATGCCGAATTTTAACATCCAAAGAATAACCCCGTCTGCTCCCAATCACAATAGTTTGTCCAATTCGGTCATGAACAGTTTGGGGATGACGACTGGTATCAAATAGCACGGCTCCACAGTCCAATACAATTGGAAGCATTAATAATAAAATCCCGGCATTTCCTGCGGTTAAACTTCCCAAACTCAAGAGCAACAGAAAAGCACCTATACCCATAAACCCCTCTCGTTTTAGCAGTTCTAAAAGCCGAGGAGTTCGGTTCCGTTGGGAATCAACCACTCGAATATCAAAGGCCCATCGTCCGAAACTCTGTCCTTGGTTCTTAGATACCACCACAACACGGCAGGTCAACCAACCGATCATAAATAAGAAAAATAGAGTCACCCCCTTAGCCCCTATGGATGAACAAAGTAATCCAATTAGACAGAAATCTACCCCCAATGCGGCACAACGCCGCCAGGTTGGAACTTTATGATCAGGTAAAGGGACTAAATCAGAACTCATAGGCAGTTGAATTTTTGAACATACTATAACTTAAAAATACCAAAACCTCTCTCTGATATACCAGAAAGAGGCCTGATTTAGTTGATTTAGTTAATAAATAAATCAAAAAGAAAACTGAAGACTGCATAGAGAATTAAAAGGGGATGAGGTCAAGCCCTCGGTCTGTTAGTGTGTCTTGGCTACATCCATCACTGGACTTCGACCTAACACCTATCAACGGGTGTTCTGCCCGTGACCTTACCCACAAAAAGTGGTGAGAGCAATCATCTTGAGGTGGGCTTCCCACTTAGATGCTTTCAGCGGTTATCCACTCCGCACATAGCTACCCTGCGTTTACCGTTGGCACGATAACAGGTACACCAGCGGTGCGTCCTTCCCGGTCCTCTCGTACTAGGGAAGGCTCCTCTCAATGCTCTTGCGCCTGCACCGGATATGGACCGAACTGTCTCACGACGTTCTGAACCCAGCTCACGTACCGCTTTAATGGGCGAACAGCCCAACCCTTGGGACGTACTTCCGCCCCAGGTTGCGATGAGCCGACATCGAGGTGCCAAACCTCCCCGTCGATGTGAACTCTTGGGGGAGATCAGCCTGTTATCCCTAGAGTAACTTTTATCCGTTGAGCGACGGCCTTTCCACACAGTACCGTCGGATCACTAAGGCCGTGTTTCCACCCTGTTCGACTTGTAGGTCTCACAGTCAAGCTCCCTTCTGCCTTTACACTCTGCGAATGATTTCCAACCATTCTGAGGGAACCTTTGCGCGCCTCCGTTACCTTTTAGGAGGCGACCGCCCCAGTCAAACTGCCCCCCTGAAACTGTCTTCGACCCGGATTCACGGGTCAGAGTTAGAATTCTAGCTCTACTAGAGTGGTATCTCACCGATGGCTCCATCATCCCCACAAGGATGACTTCAAAGCCTCCCACCTATTCTGCGCAAGCAAAGCCCGAACCCAATTCCAGGATACAGTAAAGCTTCATAGGGTCTTTCTGTCCAGGTGCAGGTAGTCCGTATCTTCACAGACAATTCTATTTCGCCGAGTCTCTCTCCGAGACAGTGCCCAGATCGTTACGCCTTTCGTGCGGGTCGGAACTTACCCGACAAGGAATTTCGCTACCTTAGGACCGTTATAGTTACGGCCGCCGTTCACCGGGGCTTCAGTCATCAGCTTTAGCTTGCGCCTGACCGACTTCCTTAACCTTCCGGCACTGGGCAGGCGTCAGCCCCCATACTTCCTCTTACGAGTTGGCGGAGACCTGTGTTTTTGGTAAACAGTCGCCTGGGCCTCTTCACTGCGGCTTACTTGCGTAAGCACTCCTTCTCCCGAAGTTACGGAGCCATTTTGCCGAGTTCCTTAGAGAGAGTTATCTCGCGCCCCTGAGTTTTCTCAACCTCCCTACCTGTGTCGGTTTCGGGTACAGGCGTTGGTAAATTAACGGTTTTAGGGCTTTTCTTGGAAGCTTGATGCTCTCTACTTCCCCTTCGTAAAGGGTCGGACTCCCGCCTTAGCTCAGTCTGTTTTCTCCAGACCTCAACACCTCGTACGGTTGCACCGGTAACCATCTTCCGGCTAGCACACACCTTCTCCGTTCCCCTGACCAATTTACCACCGGTACGGGATTCTTCGCCCGTTGTCCATCGACTACGCTCTTCAGCCTCGCCTTAGGCCCTGACTCACCCTCCGCGGACGAGCCGTGCGGAGGAACCCTTAGGGTTTCGGGGTGTAGGATTCTCACCTACATTTTCGCTACTCAAGCCGACATTCTCACTTCTGGTTCGTCCACACCTGCTTCCGCTAGTGCTTCTCCCTACGCCAGAACGCTCCCCTACCAATACAATAAATCATATTCCACAGCTTCGGTACACCACTTAGCCCCGTTCATTTTCGGCGCGGCAACGCTTGACCAGTGAGCTATTACGCACTCTTTTAAGGTTGGCTGCTTCTAGGCAAACCTCCTGGTTGTCTAAGCATTCCCACCTCCTTTCTCACTTAGTGGTGATTTGGGGACCTTAGCTGGTGGTCTGGGCTGTTTCCCTCTTGACGATGGAGCTTATCCCCCACCGTCTGACTGGTTGTTCTTCCTCTGGGTATTCAGAGTTTGTCTCGATTTGGTACCGCTCTCGCAGCCCGCACCGAAACAGTGCTTTACCCCCCAGATTTTTCCACAACCGCTGTGCCTCAACACATTTCGGGGAGAACCAGCTAGCTCCGGGTTCGATTGGCATTTCACCCCTAACCACACCTCATCCGCCGATTTTTCAACATCGGTCGGTTCGGACCTTCAATTGGTTTTACCCAAGCTTCATCCTGGACATGGTTAGATCACCCGGGTTCGGGTCTAAAAACAATGACTTCTTCGCCCTCTTCAGACTCGCTTTCGCTTGGGCTGCGACATTTTCTGTCTTAACCTGCCATTGCCTTTAACTCGCCGGCTCATGCTTCAACAGGCACGCGGTCATCCGTTAAATCGGACTCCCACTGCTTGTAAGCTGACGGTTTCAGGTTCTATTTCACTCCCCTTCCGGGGTTCTTTTCACCTTTCCCTCACGGTACTGTTTCTCTATCGGTCACACAGGAGTATTTAGCCTTACCTCGTGGTCGAGGCGGATTCACACGGACTTTCACGGGCTCCGTGCTACTCGGGATTCAGCTAGGCTCTTTGAGTTTTCGACTACGGGACTTTCACCCTCTCTGGTGCAGGTTTCATCTGCTTTGTCTAACTCTCTAAGTCCAGTGTCGCTGTCCCACTACCCCAACAGGTAAACCTGTTGGTTTAGGCTGTTTCCCTTTCGCTCACCACTACTCGGGAAATCGCTTTTGCTTTCTTTTCCTCGGGCTACTAAGATGTTTCAGTTCGCCCGGTTCGCTCATGCCCACTTATTTGATTCGGTGGGCTGTTTTTGGGTTGCCCCATTCGGACACCTCCGGCTCATTGCTCGCTTCCAGCTCCCCGGAGTTTATCGTCGGTCGCCACGTCCTTCTTCGCCTCTGTGTGCCAAGGTTTCCACCGTCAGCCCTTTCTATCTTGACCACTTTCTCTTTTTCAGAGATTTTCTGTTCGTTTCCGAACTCCTGAACACCAGAACTTTTCCGGGTTTCTTATTCCCGGTTCTGGTTTCATTAATTTGATCCCTTTTGATTCTTCTATGCAGTTTTCAAGGTTCTGGCTGGAACTTTTCCCAGCATTTACTCTTTCTTGTCGGAAAGCTGTAGTGCTGATTTGTTCTAGGAATATTTTCAGTGGAGGTAAGCGGACTCGAACCGCTGACATCTGCCTTGCAAAGGCAGCGCTCTACCAACTGAGCTATACCCCCACATTGGTTTAGGTGGGCCATCCTGGACTTGAACCAGGGACCTCACCCTTATCAGGGGTGCGCTCTAACCACCTGAGCTAATAGCCCTTTTTCCGAACTTTAAAATACGTTTGAAAGTCTCTTTTTTCCTAGTACGACCTGGGATGACTTTTGAGGGTGCTATATTTGTTGGATTCAACACTCAACTCAAAAGTAGGTCTCCCTAAAAGGAGGTGATCCAGCCACACCTTCCGGTACGGCTACCTTGTTACGACTTCACCCCAGTCATCAACCCCGCCTTCGGCACCCTCCCCCCTTACGGGTTAGAGTAATGACTTCGGGCGTGGCTCACTTCCATGGTGTGACGGGCGGTGTGTACAAGGCCCGGGAACGGATTCACCGCAGTATGCTGACCTGCGATTACTAGCGATTCCTCCTTCATGCAGGCGAGTTGCAGCCTGCAATCTGAACTGTGCCAGGGTTTAAGAGGTTCGCTCTCCCTCGCGGGTTGGCTGCTCTCTGTCCCTCGCATTGTAGTACGTGTGTCGCCCAGGACGTAAGGGCCATGCTGACTTGACGTCATCCTCACCTTCCTCCGGTTTGTCACCGGCAGTCTCGCTAGAGTTCCCAACTTAATGATGGCAACTAACGACGAGGGTTGCGCTCGTTGCGGGACTTAACCCAACATCTCACGACACGAGCTGACGACAGCCATGCAGCACCTGTCTTCTGGTTCCTTTCGGCACTCCCACCTTTCAGCAGGATTCCAGAGATGTCAAGTCCTGGTAAGGTTCTTCGCGTTGCATCGAATTAAACCACATACTCCACCGCTTGTGCGGGCCCCCGTCAATTCCTTTGAGTTTCACACTTGCGTGCGTACTCCCCAGGCGGGAAACTTAACGCGTTAGCTTCGGCACGGCCCGGGTCGATACAGGCCACACCTAGTTTCCATCGTTTACCGCTAGGACTACTGGGGTATCTAATCCCATTCGCTCCCCTAGCTTTCGTCCCTCAGTGTCAGTTATAGCCCAGCAGAGCGCCTTCGCCACCGGTGTTCTTCCTGATCTCTACGCATTTCACCGCTACACCAGGAATTCCCTCTGCCCCTACTACACTCTAGTCTTACAGTTTCCACTGCCTTTACGAAGTTAAGCCTCGCTCTTTAACAGCAGACTTGATTGACTACCTACGGACTCTTTACGCCCAATCATTCCGGATAACGCTTGCATCCCCCGTATTACCGCGGCTGCTGGCACGGAGTTAGCCGATGCTTTTTCCTCAGGTACCGTCATTGAGTTCTTCCCTGAGAAAAGGGGTTGACAATCCAAGAACCTTCCTCCCCCACGCGGTCTTGCTCCGTCAGGCTTTCGCCCATTGCGGAAAATTCCCCACTGCTGCCTCCCGTAGGAGTCTGGGCCGTGTCTCAGTCCCAGTGTGGCTGATCATCCTCTCAGACCAGCTACTGATCGTCGCCTTGGTAAGCCTTTACCTTACCAACTAGCTAATCAGACGCAAGCCCCTCTCTAGGCGATAAATCTTTTACCTTTCGGCTCATCCGGGTTTAGCAGTCGTTTCCAACTGTTGTCCCCGTCCTAGAGGCAGGTTCTTACGTGTTACTCACCCGTCCGCCACTAAATCCCGAGGGATTCCGTTCGACTTGCATGTGTTAAGCAGACCGCCAGCGTTCATCCTGAGCCAGGATCAAACTCTCCATTTTGAAGAATCTGTTAGCTCTTATCTTGACTAATTTAATTAGTCATGTTATTTTTGATTCACCAACTTTACAGTTGACTCCTCTGTTAGTTTTTTGACTAGGAGTTTGTAAATTCGACTTTCAAACGTATTCTTTTTTCTAGGTTCGGTGCGCCCTCGTCGCTTTCGTTTCTCGAGCGCATTTACCAATATATCTAACCTCCTAGGGTTTGTCAACCCTTTTTCCCATCTTTTTTTGTTTTTTTTTCTAAACCCTTCTGCTGTAAGGGTTAGGGCTGGGTCGGGTTGAGCAAGCTCAACAGAACAACTGGGATCTCAACAAAGTTCCGCAAAAAGTTGTCAGACATGGGGGTGATAGCAGTTTTGAACAAAGTTACGACTTTTTAGCCTACGGAAAATCAGGGTTTTCCTTTAGAGGGACAAAAGAGGTGTCTAGTTAAGTTCGGTCGAAATTAGATTAGAAAAAGGGGTTCTGTGTTTACAGAACCCCCCAAGGCTTAATTGAGATCGTGAAATTACTTATTAATAAACAGCACCTTGAGATCCGGTAAGATCAATCGGTTTCATGAAGTACAGTTTACCTAACTGCCATCCATTAGACAGATAATAGGGCAGTTTTTGGAAGAACTGAACCAATTTAGGACTGCCAGAATTAGTAATAGCACTCAACTGTTGGTTATTCTGGACACAAACATCTAACCGGTTATAGAACTCAGGATTACTCACATCCAGCATCACAGGGAAAACACGACCTGCGGTTTGATTGGTTTTTTCAATGACGTGAATATCATAATCCCGGGCATTTAAACCTAGACAAGCGTAGAAGTCCGCCCGTTGTAAATCGTTTAAATACATGGTCGCAAACACAGATAATAGGAAGAAACGACACCAGAGTTTCGCCTTCCAATCATTCAGCATTTGAGGTTGAGATTGCATGATGGCATCAAAGAAATCGCCATGACGGTTCTCATCCTGACACCAATTTTCAAAGAAACGGAAAATCGGGTAAATTCGGCTTTCAGGATGGGCTTCCAAATGCCGATAAATAGTGATATAGCGCCAATATCCGATTTTTTCGGACAAATAGGTGGCGTAAAAAATAAATTTCGGTTTAAAAAACGTGTATTGATGGTTTTTGGTCAAAAATCCTAAGTCTAAGGAGAGGTTAAAATCGGACATCGCTTTATTCAGAAAACCCGCATGACGAGCTTCATCGCGAGACATCAATTCAAAACACTCTGCTAAAACCGGGCTTTTTCCCTTGAGACGACGGCTGAGTTCTTTATAGAGCAGGAAACCTGAAAATTCGGCAGTGCAGGAACGCTCCAAAAATTCGATGAACAAACCCCGGGTATCTCCATCAATATGATCCCAGGATTGGTCAAATTGTGCATCTCGGACAAAGTGATGGCGGTTGTAGTCTACGCGAAACTCCTCCAAAATGGCTAAGAGTTCTTCCTCGTTGACGGAGATGTCCATTTTCTCCATTTCCTCAAAATCCGTCGTATAGAAACGAGGGGTGAGGATAGTTTCCTTAGCTGGGCTTTTTACCCCAGGTCGGATTTCATCAAAAGCGGGTTTCTTCAGGGAATCTACCATGTCTGTTGGATCTCTTTCTTATCGCGGTGTGTCTTAAAGTTAGGAGTTCACGGGACATTCCGCCCGTCACCCCGCTTGAGGTTAGGCTGAATTTTTGACATCCTCACCGCCGTAAAACGGACGATGATTCCTAAACTTCACAATTCAGGTTTCTGCTTCTTAGCAACTGCCTCTACCCACAAGGAGTTTTCTGGTCTTATGTTCGCTCCACAGACTATCCCCGCAAGCCCTGCGGTTCTTATATGTCGAAGTCTCAAAAAGAGAATTCTGAAGTTTGTGTTGATTCTAGGGGTGGACTGCCCATTGCCCTATCCTCATTTTCCCGGTCTACCGATTTTTCTGCGCCGCCAGTACAACTGGGCTTCGCTCGTTAGGCTGTCTGAATCCATCGTCACGGGTGGGCCAGTGACCATCTACAATTCTAACACAAAGCCGTCGTAGAACGACGGGGTTTCTACCCATTTTTTCGATGATTAATATTAAGAATTGCAACAAAGTCAGGGATTGATTGACAATTGACCGTGAGCGGTTGATTCAATTTCTATCCGATAGCCGTACTTTTAATCCCTTCTGGCAATCGAGGCCCAACATCTGCTAAGTTGGATAGGGAATCTAGTCACTAAATCGCTCAACTCCCATGGTCTCAATGATCCCCTGGATCGCAGAATTATTTTGTCCTTCCCATAGGTAACGGATGCCAGCAACATTCATCCATCAATTTAGTAGCGGTTTTACCCTATTTCTCAGCTTACTGGTAGAAGCGATCCCCTTTCTGATGTTAGGGGTTTTGTTTTCCAGTGTGCTGTTGTGGTTTGTCGATGAACAGAAACTTTTGTCTTATATTCCCCCCCATCCCCTGTTAGGGGCATTTGCGGGGAGTTTAGTCGGGTTTCTATTTCCCGTGTGTGAATGTGGGAACGTTCCAGTGGCCCGGCGCTTAATTTTACAGGGAGTTCCCTCCTCGGTAGCCATTGGGTTTTTATTTGCGGCTCCCACTATTAACCCCATCGTGATCTGGTCAACCTGGGTTGCCTTCCGAGATCAGCCGGAAATCGTGGTTTTACGGGTTTTATTCTCTTTAACCATTGCTACGACTTTAGGCTGGTTATTTGGTGTCCAGAAGGATTTAAGACCCCTGGTGCAACCCATGATCGCCCGGGCTTTACCTATTGCTGACCTGGCTGTCCCTCCCCCCTCGGATATATTGGTTTCTCCCTTACTCCAGTCGGGAACCTATTTTTTAGGGGAGTCGGCGCAACCTACTCGCCTAGAGTCCCTTCCCGCCTGGAAAACTCAAAACCTGCTGAAAACCAAAAAAAAAGCATCTGTTAGTGTTAAACCTTCCCGTCCTCATTGGAAAACAATATTTTTGACCCCGACAAAAGAGCGTTGGGGTTCGATGTTGGAAAATATGGTGCAGGAATTTCGAGAATTAGGGGGAGTATTAGTCTTAGGAAGTTTTATCGCTGCTGTGATCCAAGTTGCAGTTCCCCGGGAATTTATTCTAAATTTAGGTCAAAGTCCCGTCACATCGATTCTGGCAATGTTATTGTTAGCGGGAGTTGTTTCTATTTGTTCAACGGTTGATTCCTTTTTTGCTCTATCTTTTTCCTCTGCGTTTACGAGTGGATCGTTATTAGCATTTTTGGTATTTGGGCCGATGATTGATATTAAAACCGTGGGATTAATGTTATCGGTTTTCAAGGCTAGGGCGGTTTTTTATCTGGTGATTCTTGCCTTTCAGTTAACCTTCTTATTCACCCTGATTGTTAACTTAAATTTCAGTTAATTTGGCTTTGGAGTTCCACCCAATATGACGCACCTGACTCAACGACTGACCCGCTTCTACAATAGATTTTCACTCTTGTTAGAAAACCCTTGGTTAGATGTAGTTGCCCTGTTCGTTTGGGGAATTTTATTATTAAAATATTGGATTAGTGGAAAACTCTATATTCTTATCCATCCCAACTATTTTGGGTTGTCGATTGCTACCGGTATTATACTATTTATTTTAGGAGGATTAAAAGCCAAACAAATTATTCAACAAAGCTCCGTAAGTTCCTCTGCTGCGGTACAACATATCAGCTTATTTCCTAAGGGCTGGGGTAGTTTATTATTAATCATAACTGCCTGTTTGGGATTATTTATTACTCCCCAAACCTTCGGGGCACAAACCGCATTAAAACGAGGCTTAACTGAATCTTTACCCGTAACTCGCGCTCAACCCCAGAAGTTTAGAACCGCAATTCAACCGGAAAATCGCTCTTTAATTGAATGGATGCGATTACTCAATGTTAATCCTGAACCCGATGCTTATACAGATCAAAAAGCGAAAATTACCGGGTTTGTTATCTATCCTCCTGAACTACCTAAAAATTATATTTGGTTAGGGCGATTTATTCTCACCTGTTGTGCGGCAGACGCCTATCCCGTAGGACTTCCGGTTTTACTTCCCGAAGGCAAATCTCGGGAATTATATCCCCAAGATACTTGGTTAGAAATTGAAGGCAAAATGTTTACAGAAACTTTTAATAACCAAAGGAAATTAACTTTAAAAGCTGAAACAGTTAAAGCCATTCTCCCACCCAAAAATCCCTACGATTATTAAATCAGTTATCAGTAAACAGTCATCAGTTATCAGTGTAAGAGTTAATAAACTATCCACGGATGTACTGATAGATGATAGCTGATAACGGGTAACTGATCACTGGTAACTGATAAATAATTTATGAACAATATAATCTCAAAGTTTAAACAATTAAAATGGGTTCAACCCCTAGATCAAGCTGCCTGGATTTTAATAACAATTTTAACCGTATTGATCGGAATTGTTTTATTAACAGGCGATCACACCACTCCCCAAGTCAAAGAATTTAGTTGGCAAAACAAACAAATTGGGGCAGAAGACATGGGATTATTGATTACCTTCAATCGTCCGATGAATCGAGAAAGTGTAGAAAAAAACTTGCAAATTGATCCACCTTTACCTGGTAAAATCAGTTGGGCAGGACGACGCATGGCCTATACTTTATCAGAACCTGTACCCTATGGAACCCCATTTAGTGTGCAGTTAAAAGGTGCTAGAGATCATTTATATGGCGATAAACAAGGAACATTAATTCAACCCTTTACTGGCTTTTTTAGAAGTCGCGATCGCGCCTTTGCTTATATTGGAGTTCAGGGAAATCAAGAAGGAAAATTGGTTTTAGTAAATCTCAGTGAAAAAGAACCTAAACCCATTATTTTAACGCCTGAAGATTTAGTTGTTTTAGATTTTAAACTCTATCCTAAAGGCGATAAAATTCTCTTTTCTGCTATTAATAAATCTGAACAAAAAAAAGGATCAATTTCACCTGAATTATATACTGTCATCACAGGAATTAATCCTCAATCCCCAGGAGAAAACCCTCAACCAGCCCAACCAGTCGGAAAAATTGAAAAGATTTTAGATGCTAAATATTATCGAAATTTAAAATTTGATTTATCCCCAGATGGTAAAATTATTGTGGTTCAAAGGGTCAGTCAAACCAATCCTAATGATGCGAGTCCTTGGTTTATTGAAAGCGGAAAATCTCCTAAACCTTTAAATATACAGGGTGGAGACTTTTTAATTGCCCCGGATAGTCAATCTTTGGTTATTGCTCAAGGGCCTGATTTAACAACCATTTTACCTCTAAAACCTGATGCAAAACCCCTAGAATTTTTACCAAAATTTGGTCGAGTTTTAGGATTTGCCAAGGATGGTAGTGCTGCGGCGATGTTAAAATTTAATCCCGATGGGACGCGATCGCTATTTATAGTTAATAACCAAGGACAAGAACTTGAACTTTATCGCACCCCTCCTTTTGGGAATATCATTAGTGCCGAATTTGACCCCAGTAATAGCCTGTTATATTGTTTAATTACCGAAGTTTTGGATAATCCCCAAGTCTATAAAGAACAGCCTTATATTGTAGCAATTGATATCAAAACTAAACAAGTTGTTCCCTTTGTGATTTTACCTAACCAACAAGAAATTAATATCAGTTTATCACCCGATGGATTAGCCTTACTTTTTGATCAAACCGTTATTGAAATGGGGGGATCAGATAATCTAAATCAATCCACAAAAACCCAAGCAGGAGATACAATTAAAACCAGTCGCATCTGGATTTTACCCTTAATGATAGATACGCCTACCGACGGTTCCAAACCCCAAGTTAAACCAGAAGAATTGCCCTTTTTTGGTTTCCATCCCCAATGGCTACCCTAAAATAGTAGTAAGCCCTTTAGGGCTAAGAGAGTCCTAAAGGACTCACTACGAAATTAACTAATTAGTGCAAAAATATGAGAGTTAAGTTTAATATTGTCCGCCAAAGTCCTAATACCTCAAGGCAGGTGCAAAGTTATCTCCTCGATGTTGAACCAGGAAATACTATTTTAGATTGTCTTAACCGAATTAAATGGGAACAAGACGGGACTTTAGCGTTTAGAAAAAACTGTCGCAATACCATTTGTGGCAGTTGTTCCATGGGAATTAATGGCCGTTCTGCGTTAGCTTGTAAAGAAAATATTGGCAGTGAAGTCGCCCGTTTACAAAAAATTGCCGAGGCGAATTCCGGTCAAACCCCCTCAAACGATATCCCAGAAATGACCATTGCCCCCATGGGAAATTTACCCGTGATCAAAGATTTAGTGGTGGATATGGGTCGTTTTTGGGATAACTTACAAACCGTTGAACCCTATATTAGTACCGCCGGACGGGCTATTCCTGAACGGGAATTTCTGCAAACCCCAGAAGAACGAGCCCAACTTGACCAAATGGGCAACTGTATCCTCTGTGGAGCTTGTTACTCCGAGTGCAACGCCGTCGAAGTTAACCCCGATTTTGTGGGGCCCCACGCCCTTGCTAAAGCGCAACGGATGGTAGCGGACTCCCGGGATGCCAAAACCGAACAACGTCTGGAACAGTATAGCGAAGGAACTAACGGGGTTTGGGGTTGTACCCGTTGCTTTAACTGTAACTCCGTGTGTCCGATGGAGGTCGCCCCCCTGGATCAGATTACTAAAATTAAACATGAAATCCTAGAACGCAAAGATGCCAGCGCCAGTCGTCCCATTCGCCACCGCAAGGTTTTAGTGGAATTGGTAAAACAGGGGGGTTGGGTAGATGAACGCAAATTTGCTGTAATGGTAGTTGGGAATTATTTCCGCGATCTCAAGGGGTTACTCAGCTTAGGGCCCGTGGGAATGCGGGTGATCATGCGGGGTAAATTTCCCTTGACCTTTGAACCCTCTGAAGGCACAGAAACGGTGCGATCGCTCATTCAATCTATTCAAGACCTAGAAAAACAACCATGACTTCTTCAACACCTTCTACTCCAGTCCAACCCAACCCCCAACCCGAACCCGCCATGGGTTGGACTCGTTACGCCGAACAAATTAACGGCCGTTTTGCCATGTTGGGATTTGTTCTATTAATTGTATTAGAATTTTTCACTCATCAAGATTTATTCACTTGGTTGGGTTTACGTTAGATTTTGTAGAGGCGTTTTATATAACGTCTCTACATATATTTATGACCGCATATTCCAAACAATTCTTTTTGTTGTAAACATAGAAATCCAATCAACGAACTTTCAAGACCTTAACAATATCACCCGGATTAATTTGAGATTGACCGATCGGTAAAACCGCTAACCCGGTTGTTTGTGCCAAATTAATTAAATTGCCAGAAATTTGACTTCCGGGGGCTAATTGAAACTCATATTCCCCATCTACTAAACATAATTGACCCCATACATAAATTTCTCGTTTTCCTCCTCCTTTTAACTCTTGACGCGATCGCGCCTTCACAAATTCCGGCCCCCAAAACTGAGACAATAACCCCGATTGTTTTTTAATTGCAGGTTGAACAAACCGCCAGAAAGTTACTAAAGCAGAAACCGGATTTCCGGGTAAACCAAAATATAAACAATTCGGGAATTTGGCTACCGTTAAAGGTTTTCCGGGTTTAATTGCCACCGATTGGATATGAATAGTTCCTCCTAATTCGGTTAAAATCTCCTCAACATAATCATAATCCCCAACAGAAACCCCCCCGGTTGAGATCACCATATCGGCTGTTTCTATCGCTTGAGAAATGGCTTTTTTTAACACCTCTGGTCGATCAGGAATTATCCCTAATTCGATCACTTCCGCCCCTAAATTCCTGACCACCGCTGCCAAGGCATACTGATTAGAGTCTACTAATTGTCCCCGTTTTAAAGGGGTATCGGGCGTAACTAATTCATCCCCCGTTGATAATAACGCCACTCGCAAGCGTCGATAAACCGGAACCTGGGTACATTGTGCCGCCGCTAACACCGCAATCTCCACAGCATCCAAAGGAATGCCAGGAGTAAGCAGGGGTTCTCCAGCTTTGTAATACGATCCTTGATGTCGAACAAAAGCCTGGGGTTTGGGAGCCGATAAAATTTTAACCTGATTTCCGTCCCGTTTTGTTTCCTCCTGTATCACAATGGTATCCGCACCATTTGGAATACAAGATCCCGTAAAAATTCGGGCAGCTTGTCCCATTTGAATCGTAGATTTGGGAGCAGATCCAGCCGGGATTTCTTCAATAATTTCTAATAATTTGGGATGGTCTATGGAAGCATCCGCAACATCTTCATATCGGATTGCATATCCATCCATTGCTGAATTATCCCAATGGGGAAAATCCAATGAACTTACGACCGATTTAGCCAAAACTCGACCAGCAACTTGAGTCATTGCCACCCCTTCTTGATCGATTTCAGTATTCAGAGGTTGGACTAAATTTAATATTATTGATTCTGCTTGCTCTACAGGTAACATTATTTTTTATAGGATTAACTAAGGTTCACTATCTCCTCCGCCCAGCCCTTGGTGATACAGATCACAAAAAAATAGGGAATTGATCATCATCCTTCCCAGATGAGCGTCACTGAAATTTATCATAACTTTGGCCATAATTAGAGGAGAATCAAATAAACTAAACACTAATCACAGCAATCTCTGAGTTTTAGGATTAGAATTTATCAACCTCTCGCCTTACTGTGATATGACCATGATAAAACCAAACCGGACTAAAAGTATCATCCCCGATCCCGAGGATTGGATCACAGAGCATTATGTACTAGCGAGTTTTGCTAACACCCTGAGTACCCTAAAACAACTTTTAGGGGATGAAGACACCCAAATCGATCACAAAATTTCCTACAACCACGAAGGCGAATTAGTAATTGGAACTGCAACCCGAAATCTGTTAAAAGAAAGCTACGGCGATGACCATTGGCAGTATGTCGAAAATTACCTGTCGGTGTATGAATATTAGAGATTAGGTGATCAAATTCAACTCTTTATCCTTGTCTATATAAAAGGATAAATTATTTGGCATGATTATGATTAAAAATACAGGAATTACGCAGCTAGGCTATATTTAGATTAGCAGGGGCTACGAATGTTGGGTTGTTGATGTAAAGAAAACTGATAAAGGTGCATCCCTGGGGTTAAATTCGTTATTCTCTGGTTAGCTTAAATTAGAACTATCTGATACCGACTTGTGCTAATACCTGAAACAGAACTGAATTAATAAAACTCAGGGCTAAAGCTCCAATTACAGCACTCCAAATTCCCCAACGCAAGCGAAATCCTTCCACAAGTTTAGCTGCTAAGGCAAACATGGCAACGTTGAGAAGAAATGAAACAAAAGATCCGGCAAAAATCAAAGTTGCTGGAAGCAAAATTAATCCTAAAATCGGACGGACTAAAGCATTAACAATTCCAAAAACCGCCGCCGAAATTAAGGCTTTTTTAAAATCCTCAATTTCAACCCCAGTAAATTGACTCAGTAAAGCAATCAAATATAAGCTAACGGCTGTTACTAACCAAGCAATTAACAAACTAACTAACATTTTGAGAACTCCAGTATTCTTATAACGCCTGATTCTACTCCTAATTCATCACAGTCTGAAGATAAAATTATAAAATCTTTATTTTTCCTTAATAAAATTTAAAAAAACTCGCCCCGCACCATTCATTAGTACGGGGTTAACCTTCAGAAATTAAACATTAAATCGGAATAACAGCACATCTCCCTCTTGGACAATGTATTCTTTTCCTTCACTGCGAACTAATCCTTTTTCCTTTGCAGCATTCATAGAGCCCGTCGCCACTAAATCCTGATAAGCTACGGTTTCCGCCCGAATAAATCCCCGTTCAAAATCAGAGTGAATCACTCCGGCGGCTTGGGGTGCAGACATTCCGGCTTTAATTGTCCAGGCGCGAGTTTCTTTCGGGCCCGTGGTTAAATAAGTGCGTAATCCTAATAATTCATAAGTCGCTCTAATTAGGGATTTTAAACCTCCTTCTTCTACTCCTAAAGAGGCTAAAAAGTCCGTTCTTTCTGCTTCGGATAAATCCACTAATTCCGCTTCTACCTGTGCCGAAATAACGACTACTTGAGCATTGTCTAATTTAGCAACTTCTCGAACTTTTTCAACTTGGGCATTTCCCTTTGCCAAATCATCTTCTGAGACATTAGTTGCATAAATAACGGGTTTTTGAGTGACTAAACCTAAGCCTTTCACCGCTTCTATTTCTTCTTCAGTTAATACAGCTTGACGGGCGGGTTTTCCTTCATTTAATAAAACCGCAATTTTTTCTAACCCTGTCACTTCGAGTTGTGCTTCTTTACTGGTTCTCGCCTGTTTACGGGCGCGGTCAATCCGTCGTTCAACTTGAGATAAATCTGACAAGGCTAATTCTAAATTAATAATATCAATATCTCGCAAGGGATCAACTGAACCCGCAACGTGAATAATATCATCATTTTCAAAGCAGCGAACCACATGAACAATGGCATCCACTTCTCGAATATGGGATAAAAATTGATTTCCTAACCCTTCTCCTTGACTCGCTCCTTTGACTAACCCAGCAATGTCTACAAATTCAATTCGAGTGGGGATAATTTGTTCCGACTTGGAGATTTTTGCTAATACATTTAACCGTTCATCGGGAACTGCGACAACGCCGACATTCGGTTCAATAGTACAAAAAGGAAAGTTCGCCGCCGTTGCCTTAGCATTGGCAACTAAAGCGTTAAATAATGTCGATTTACCAACGTTGGGGAGTCCAACAATTCCGGCTCTTAGCATGGGTTCGATGTTTAAGTTAAACGTTCAATAGAATACTTGATTTATTATTATAAACCTTTTAGGGACAAATTTAACAAATTTATACTTGAGCCGAATTGAAACCATATTAGGATACAATCAATGTGGTGTGAGCCTCCTCGCTTGGTAGTTATAAATCAACAAGCATATTGTGGTTAAATATGGATAATTCTCTTAAAATTGCAGATTTATTTTCTGGAATCGGTGGGTTAAGATTGGCTTTTGAAAGTGCTGATTATCAATGTGTTTATTCTTGTGAAAAAGATCCCGCTTGTCAATCAGTCTATTTTAATAATTTTGGAGAACAGCCGGAGGACGACATTACTAAAATTGATTATAATAATCTTCCTAAATTTGATGTTTTAACGGCTGGGTTTCCTTGTCAACCCTTTAGCATTTGTGGAAAACGCCAAGGGTTTGAGGATACTAGAGGAACCCTATTTTTTCATATTTGTGAAATTATAGCAATCCATCATCCCAGGGTTGTTGTCTTGGAAAATGTTAAACATTTGCTACATCATGATCAGGGAAAAACTCTCCAGACTATTTTATATTCTTTAGAAGATTTAGGCTATGCTGTTGATTATAAATTATTGAATGCTAAAGACTTTGGACTTCCGCAAAATCGAGAGCGAGTAATTATTGTAGCTTGCAAAGATAAAAAATTTTATTTCTCAAAATTGCAGAGGGTTTATCCTATTCCTAAATTAAGAGATTTTTTAGATCACAAGGGAAAATTTGAATACTTAAACCCGGAAGAATATACACTTATCGAGGGTTACAAACAGCAGTTATCGGGTCTGATTTTTGTGGGATATCGTAATAAGAATATCTGGAAAAAAGGGATTAGACCCAACACAGAACATTTATCTAGGGTACATCACCAACCAAATCGAATTTACTCCATTGATGGAGTCCATCCCACCATTCCATCCCAGGAAACATCGGGACGTTTCTTTATTTATATTCCCGAAGAAAATCGAGTTCGTAAGTTAACTATCCAAGAATGTTATAGAATTATGGGGTTTCCCGATACGTTTAAACTGCATCCCAATTTGGGAGAATGTTATAAACAAATTGGAAATTCTGTTTGTATTCCTCTATTTCAAGAACTTGCCCTACAGATTAGAGAACAAATTTTTGGTTATTCTGATCATCAGCATTTATCAGGATGGACAGTCAAACAATCGATTAAAGAACCTATTCAACTTAAAATACCGGGACTTTTTGAATGAATATGAATTGCAAAGAAAAACTGTTGGAAATCTACAATAACGCTATTTCAATTATTGATATTGAAAATACAATTCCTGAACAGGATAAAAACTATATTTTAGAAATAGGCTCTAAGTGTAAGAGTCAGAAAGGAGTTTATACAGTTCTTGTTACATTACTGATCTATAAGATTTTGAACCCTCAACAAGATATTAGATATCATCAATCTAATATGCCTAGTGGTTTTTCTGGTCGAGGTATAGATACACAATATATTACACCAACCCTAAAACAATTAGGTCTTCCTGCAATGGCTGAAAGTGGTTGGTTAACCCGTTCTCTTGAACAGCCTTATCCTTATACCTTAAACTATGAGGGGAAAATCAATGATAAGAATGTTAAAAAAGCGTTTTTATCTATTATTGATTATGTTCAAAACAACCCCGAAAAAGCAGAAATTTGTTTACGGTTATTGATGAATAAGGTTATAGAAGTTGCCAAAGCAAATCAAATTAACATTGTTAAATTATCTAATCCTGATAAGATTGATATTAAGACTCTGATCAATTGTCTGGATCAACATTTTAACTTTGACTATGAAACTCGTGGAGGTTCTAAACTTCCTGTCATTGCTTTCTATGCAATTTACAGTTGTTTAGTTACTGAAATTGAGAGATATAAATCCTGTACTCTCAAAATTTTGGCAAGCCATACGGCATCTGATCGAACATCTCAAAGTGCCGGAGATATTGAACTATTTGATGAGGCAGGTAATTTGTTTGAAGCAATAGAAATCAAACATGGGAAAGAAATTGATCTTCAAATAATTCATATAGCTAAAGAAAAGATTATTAAATATAATCCTCAAAGATATTTTATATTTGCATCCAAAGATATTAAAGAATCAGAATCTAATCTGATTGAGATGGAAATTAAAAAAATAGCAGAAACTCATGGTTGTCAGATTATTTTAAATGGGATTATTCCTACTCTCAAATATTATTTGAGACTAATTATGTCGTTAGAAAAATTTATTGATGAGTATTCAAAGATTATTGAGTTAGATCAGGAAATTCAGACAATTCATAAAACCAAATGGAATCAAATTTTATCCAAATTTAATTAAAAATACTCAATTTGAGAATCTAAAAATGATATTAGATAAATTACAAGCACCTCTATGAATATCCCATATTTGTGCCAAAAATAATTATTTTATAGATGGTATTAAAGAAATCAGATTCCAGATGTATCTCTTACCAATTAGGAGGTAAACCGTGTAATTCCAACATTTCTTCATCTTGTAATAATTCCTGGGTCGGACGCTCTACGACAATTTTTCCCTGGGCTAAAATTAAGCATCTATCGGTAGTTTTTTTAATCCAATTCAGATCATGGGAAGCAATTAATATCACTTCTAAGGGTAACTCAGATAATATGTGAGCTAATTTTTTGCGCCAAGCGGGATCTAAACCGTTTGTGGGTTCATCTAATATTAAAATACTGGGTTCTAATACTAAAATTGATGCTAATGCAGCTAGACGTTTTTGTCCTCCTGATAATTCATGGGAGGAGCGATTTTCATAATAGATTAACCCGAATTGCGATAAAACCAATCGTGCTTTTTCTTTAGCTTCGATCAGAGACATTCCATAGTTACGCAAACCAAACATCACATCTTCTAAAATAGTGGGCATAAATAATTGATCATCAGGATTTTGAAAAGCAAATCCTACCTGAAGACGAATATCAGAAAGATTTTTAGATTCTAAACTAATACCATTAATGAAAATCTGACCTGATTTGGGTAATTTTAACCCGATTAAATTTTCTAATAAAGTGCTTTTACCCGCACCTGTAGCCCCCATTAAAGCCACCCTTTCACCGGAATTTATGGTAAAAGAAATATTTTGTAAGATCGGCTCTTGTCGCGCGTATCCAAACATTAAATCTTGGACAATTAGGGTTTTTTCAGAACTATTAATTTTTGACATAGGAAAAAAATGTTAATAAACTAGCGATAGTGATCACAATAATTATGGTAAAATTATCTCTAGGTGTTGATTGAGATTCTACGGGTAATTTACCTTGATAACCCCGCAGAATCATAGCATTATAAACTCTTTCAGCCCGATCTAAACTTCGTAAATAAAGAGAACCAATCATAGCGGCACTGGTATAACGTAACCAACCGGAATAACCGGATAAACCTCGCAATTTTGCAGCTTCTTGCATTTGACGAACTTCTGAGATTAATATTTCTAAATATTGCCCAGTTAATAATATAATTTCTTGAAAGGTTGCGGGAATGGGTAAACCTTTTAAGGCAATTCCTAAACTATGGGGTGGTAATGTAATGAGAAAACTATTCATTATTAGTAAACATAGCAGGGAACGACTTACCATAAAACTGGCTTTTTCATATCCCATGGGTAAGGCTAATAATGAAAGTAGGATTAATTCTGCCCCTAATAGTTTTGAGATAATTTTTAGGTGCGGTTTTAAAAGAATTACCCAAAAAAATGCGATCGCGCTATAGCAGCTTAATGCCCACCATACAGATGTTTTGAGTAAGGCAATTCCGATCACAAGCACAAGAGAAATCCGTAATTTAAACGGGATAGAAAATTGAATCATTGTTGAATTATAACTGATTGGGCTTACCAATTTGGAGAATCCCAAAAGCAATACCAAAACAAATTACACTTCCGATAATTCCAGAAATGCTAGTGCCAATTTCTCCTAATCCTTTGATAGTATAATCAGCGAAAGGTGTGGGAATACTAAACCGCACATTTTCGGCTAATTCACCAAAACCGTGAATTTCTGCAACCTTTTCTAAACCATCGGGCCAAGCTGATGCAAACAAGGATAATACTCCGGCAATTAATAATGTACCAATTACAGGAATTAACCATTTATTTAATTGGGGTTGATCTCCAGGTAATAAATCTGGTCTGACCGTAATTAAATAAGTTAAAATTCCGGCGGTAATTAATCCTTCGCCAATTCCAATTAAACTATGAACTCCGATCATTGCAGGTAAAATTATGGCTGCCGTAGCTGTGCCTGATAAAATCAAATTTATGGAACAAGCGATCGCAGCGGCAATAACACTAATTCCCCCGGCAATACCCGCAGCTAAAGGTAAACGAAAACGGGAACCTCCTAATAATTGTTGGAGAATTTGTGTTAGGATCCAACCTATCCAAACTCCCACAATTGCCATGTTAAAAATATTAGCTCCCAGGGCGGTAATTCCGCCATCAGCAAATAAAAAAGCTTGAATCAATAAAACTGTCGCAATGGATACAGAAGCTGCCCAAGGATTCCCTAAAATTACCGCAGCTAAAGTTCCTCCTAAAAGATGTCCACTGGTGCCTCCAGCTACCGGAAAATTAATCATTTGAGCGGCAAAAATAAACGCGGTTGTTAATCCCATAACTGGCGCATATCGTAATCCTACATTCTCGCGGGTACGCCCCAAACAAACTGCTAAAAATCCGGTGCTGGTAAGACTGGTAACAGTTGCTACTGCGGGAGAAATAAATCCATCGGGAATGTGCATAAACTAAGCCCTGATCCTTGAATTGCTGTATTAATGAATTTATCAACATTAATAGTAAATACCTTTTTTTGATAATTTGCAATCCCCTCTAGGGGTATTGTCAGTAAAAAATAGCAACAAATATCATCTAACTCTTGTATTTACTGACTTTTCCATGAGTAAAAATAAAATTCATGTTAGATGAGCGTATTTAGTAGATATATTGTAATATAGTAATATTTGGAGTTAAATTTTAGATTGTTAATATTTGCGCTTAAGCGCAACAACAACGGAGTTTTTTATTCAATGTTAGACCAATTTCAAACACCATTATTGACGGCTTTAAAAAATTGTGCCAATCAACCTGATACACCCTTTTATGCCCCCGGACATAAACGGGGACAAGGGATTTCACCTTTGTTGATAGAACTATTGGGAACTCAACTTTTTAAAGCTGATTTACCTGAATTACCTGAATTGGATAATTTATTTAATCCAGAAGGTGTAATTGCAGAAGCTCAAGATTTAGCTGCTGATGCTTTTGGGGCCGAAAAAACGTGGTTTTTAGTTAATGGATCAACCTCTGGAATTATTGCTGCTATTTTAGCTATTTGCAGAACTGGAGATAAAATTTTAGTCCCTAGAAATGCTCATCAATCTGTAATTTCAGGCTTGATTTTATCAGGTGCGATCGCAATTTTTATCCAACCCGAATATAATCCGACTTGGGATTTAGCCTATAGTATTACTCCAGAAACCGTTGCTCAAACCTTAGAACAACATCCCGATACCAAAGCTGTATTAATAGTATATCCTACTTATCAAGGAATTTGTGGAAATATTACCGAAATTTCTAAAATTACCCATCAATATAATATCCCTTTAATTGTCGATGAAGCTCACGGAGCGCATTTTAATTTTCATCCTGATTTACCAACCCCAGCCCTAAAAGCAGGAGCAGATTTAACAGTACAATCTACCCATAAAATATTGGGTTCAATGACACAATCTTCCATGCTTCATGTTCAAGGAAATTATATTGACAGAAAGCGTCTATCTCAAACCTTACAATTCCTTCAATCTACCAGTCCCAATTATATATTATTAGCCTCATTAGATGCTGCCCGTCAACAGATGGTAACCCAAGGCTATAATTTAATGAATCGAACAATATCCTTAGCACAAATAGCCAGAACGGAAATTAGCAAAATCAAAGGGTTATCTATTTTTGGAAATCCCGAATTAAAACCGACATCAGGATGTGTTAACCTAGATATTACCCGTTTAACTATTAAAGTATCAAACTTAGGAATAAGCGGGTATGAAGCCGATGAAATTCTCCGTCAACAATTCCATGTCACCGCAGAACTTCCTAGTCTTCATCACCTAACTTTTATGATTAGTTTGGGTAATACTGAAACCGATATTAACCAACTGATTAACGGATTAAAAACCCTCTCCGTTGAACACCAACTTTCTGCGACCCCCCATTCTCCCCTTAATTTCTCCCCTACACCCCACTCCGCGCCTTCTAAACCCCCTTTTTCCTGTCGGGATGCTTTTTTTGCCCAAACAGAAAAACGCCCCCTTAAAGACTGTGCAGGGTCTGTAAGTGCGGAAATTATTTGTCCCTACCCGCCTGGTATCCCCGTATTAATGCCTGGTGAAATTATCACCTCTGATGCTCTAAAATTTTTGCAACAAGTTATAGCGTTGGGTGGGAAAATAACAGGATGTAGTGATCCGAACCTGCAACAGCTTAAAATTGTTAAAGGTTAAATTAAAAATAGACAACTATTTATTTATCTCCAACCTAATCATTAAAAGTTGAAATCTCACCCCCAATTAATTCCCAAAATGTCCAAACTTTGGCCTTATGTTACCCCTGGTATTCCCGATGATTTATTTGAACAGTTGCCCGGTATTCCTTTGAGTAAGCGGGAAGTCCGTTTATTATTAGTATCCTTGATGCGATTGCAACCTGACTCAATTGTATGGGATATTGGGGCTGGAACTGGAACAATTGCGGTGGAAACGGGGCTATTATGTCCCCAAGGTCGAATTATTGCCATTGAAAGGGATGAAGATGTGGTGAATTTAATTCGAGTCAATTGTGAACGATTTGAAGTACAGAATATTGATGTAGTTGAAGGGAGTGCCCCCGAATGTTTACAAAGTATTTCCTATCTACCTCATCGGGTTTGTTTGGAAGGAGGAAAACCAATTAAAGCCATTCTGCATGAAGTTTGGAAATACTTACAACCTCAAGGAAGAATTGTAGCCACGGCATCTAACTTAGAAAGTCTTTATGCTATTTCTGAAGGGTTTGCTGAGTTACAAATCCGCAACGTTGAGGTGGTTCAATCTGCCATTAACCGATTAGAAAAACGAGGTAATCATCAAACTTTTGAATCCGTTAATCCTATGTTTATTTTAAGTGGTGAAAAAATAGATTAAATTTAAAATACGCTATAGATAACTGCCCCAGCCCGTCTTAACTTCTGACTCCTAACACTATGCCTTCTTTGTCTCGCATTATCAGTGGAATTATTGGAATTATTTTAGCCTTGGGAATGCTCATTTTTGGAGGATGGTATTTTACCCTGGGATTAAGTGTAATTATTTATTTAGGTCAATTAGAATATTTTCAATTAGTTCGAGCTAAAGGTATTGAACCCGCGGTTAAAACAACTTTATTTGTTAGTCAAGCCTTACTTTTGACCGCCGCATTTTCTCCTAGTTTAGTCGATGCAATGTTTGCCTTAGCCGGAACATTAGTCTGTTTTTATCTATTATTTAGACCTAAATTATCAACCATTGCTGATATTAGTTCTTCAATTTTAGGCCTATTTTATGGGGGATATTTACCCAGTTATTGGGTACGGTTACGAGTTGGACTTGAACCCAATACTTTACTAGAAAAAGCCTTCGCCAGTCCCATTCCTTTTAATGAAAATTGGTTAGAAAATTGGTCAATTTCTAATTTATCCCCAGGATTAACTGCTACCTTATTAGCTTTTAGTTGTATTTGGGCGGCGGATATTGGGGCTTATATTTTTGGCAAAACCTTTGGTCGGACTCGCCTCTCAGATATCAGTCCGAAAAAAACCGTTGAAGGGGCAATATTTGGGTTTTTAGGCAGTATTATAGTCGCCATATTGGGGTCTTGGTATTTAAAATGGCCGGGGTTTCCTTGGGCGGGTTTAATCCTAGGATTATTAATTGGAATTTCCAGTTTATTAGGCGATTTAACCGAATCTTTAATGAAACGAGACGCCGGAGTCAAAGATTCCGGTCAACTAATTCCCGGTCACGGCGGAATTTTAGACCGCGCCGATAGTTATGTTTTTACCGCTCCTTTGGTCTATTATTTTATCACCTTATTTTTACCTTTATTGTCAATCTAAAAAATCATTATCCCAGCTACCCGATTATATTATATTATCTCCTATTATGTAGGGGCGGGTTAGAGACAAACTTTATCACTTATTATTGGATAAGTTTTTCAACTCTATATTATCAGAGGGGAATATGTTAGTCAATGTTTATTAGAAATAAATGATAATAGAGAAATATCCCGATTAACTTCATAAGTCACGGGTTTTTTATTCTTTTTAACCTTTCCTTGACTAACAGCAATATTTAACCAATCTTGCATTTGAGAGAGTCTAACTTGTAATAACTCAGCTAAAAATTTGGCATCTTTTGGTTGTTCAAGTTGACCGAGAATTAGGGGTAATACTGCTTCATAAATAGTTTGAGAAACAGGATAAACGGGTGTATCTTTCTGAATTTCGCTATTTTCAGAAGCGGGTTTAAGTTCATTTTCAGTTTGGGGAGATAACGTTAAATCTATTTCTGAATGAGGAATAGAAATTAAAGCATCTTGATCCATTGCAATAACATCAGTTATAAGTTCTTGAAGTGGACGATTAAAAGGCATTTCAGGAAAAGGTTTAGCTCCCCGATTTATTAACTGTTGATTTCCGTCTGGTATTGTTCCTTGCATTCGCACAAATACTGGAACAGTTTTGATTTTTTCTAACGCTTCAACTGCACCCGCCCAGGTTCCTCCTTGGTCTACTGAAGAACTAATAATTAACCCATAATCTGATAATCCATAAATATATTTATTCCGTCCCATAGCATTACCCACATTAAATCCAGCATCAGGATCATAGGAAGAAATTAAGGTTAAATTTCCGCTTTTAATAAAGTGGCGATACTTGCTAGAAACCGCCGATTTTGCTAAACTATCTCCCAGGACTCCCACAACATTTCCTCCTGCATTTAAAGCCACTAACATCGCTGTTTGATCAACTCCTCTCGCCCCACCTGAAATAATTGGTATTCCCTGTTCTGCACAAGTTTGAACAATATAATCAGTATAATTGAGTCCTTCTTCATCAACATCACGGGAACCCACCACCGCTAAACCACCTTGAGAAAGTAGTTCAAAATTCCCCACACCATATAAAATTGCTGGAGCTAAATGTTGAAGTTTTTGTTTAAGACAGCGAGGATATTCAGGATCACTTCTCCCCAATATCCATAACCCTTGACTTGTCCATTTTTCCACCGCTAAACTTAACATCATTCCCCGTTCTAATAAGGAAATAATTCGGTTAGGATCAAGAGGAATGATCATTTCTAATAGTTGTTTTTTAGCCGTTTCTTCTAATAAATTTTTTGGTGTTAATTGCTGTAGTCGCAGACAATTAGCTAACGTATTATATTCACTTAAAGTTAACGGTTGGGGTTCGGTTTTGCGATTTTGACTAAAACTGGCACATAATAATAAAATTGCTTGGGTATCGGGGGGTAATTGATGGTTCAGCATGGGGCTTAAATTTAACTAGATTGAGATAAGGAATTTAGAGCTAAAGCGAGGGGAAAAACTTGACCACTTCCTCCTTGACGTAATAGGGCGGTAATGATAGTTAATGTCCATCGAGAATCTACAAAATCATCGATTAAAAAAACAGCACCTTTTTGAATATTTTCCAGATCAATTTGAAATGCACCATCTAAATTATGAGCTTGTTGATAGCTATTACTCATCGTTTTTTGAGGTTGAGTTGGGCGAATTTTTTGTACCACTGGAAGAAACGGTATACCCAATTTTTCTGCTAATCTTTGAGCAAAATTCGGTACTAATTCAGAACGATTTAAGGAAGGAACACAAGTTACCCAAGTTGGCATCGGTTGAGGTTGCCATCGCTGAATCATTTCAATTACACCCAAAACTAAAGCATCATCAAAATAACCCTTTTGATATTTTCCCATTTTGACCAATTCTCCCCAACCTGCATCCCCCCAAAGAGATAATGCTCGTCCAATTTCTGCCTTGAACCCTGGTTTAATGTTACCTGAAAAGTTGTAAATTTGTAAGGCTCCTTTTGACGGCCATTGTTTGCGAGGTTCAATAATTAAATCACACCGTTTTAAGTATTTAATGGCTTGATTAACTCTTTCTAAAGCAGCAGTTTCAGGGAATAATTGTTGACCCAAACAAACGGCACATTTTCCACAGGGTTGAGCATAGGGATCATCTAAGGCTGTTGATAAAAATTCCATTAAGCAAGATTTACTGTTCATATAATCTTGCATTTGAGCTTGTTCTTGTCTGCGAATTTGAGTTAATAGTTCTATTTTTTGGCGGTTAGATTGATAATCAATTGCTGTCGCATACCATTTCGTTTTTTGCTTAACAACTGGACTGGGAAATTCTAAAGAAAGTAACTTTAAAACCTTGTCAATTTGTCCTCTGGATAAATTACAATATTGTTCAAGTTCAGGAGTTGAAAAACCATTTTGAGATTGATTTAAAGCATTTAAAATCGATTGAGTATGGGCTTCTGGTGGAAAGGCTGTTTGAATAAAATAATTAATAATATCATCATCTTCATCGCCACACAAAAGAATCCCATAAGCTTGTTCAACGGCCCTTCCTGCCCGTCCTACTTGTTGATAATAATGGACAACGGAACCGGGTCTTTGATAATGAATTACAAACCCTAAATCGGGTTTATCAAAACCCATTCCTAAAGCAGTTGTTGCTACTAACGCTTTGATTTCATTATTCAAAAGTTGATTTTCTAAAGGTTCCCGTGATTCTGATTTTCCATGATAGGCTTTAGCATCAATTTCCTGCGTTTGTAACCATTCTGCCACTTGTTCTGCATCTCTAACCGTGAGGGTATAAATAATTCCACTTCCGGGTAAATGGGGTAAGGTTTCTGCTAACCAAGCCAGACGACTAGCGGGGTTAGGAAGGTGAATATTTTGGAGTTTTAAACTATTCCGAGTTAAAGCTCCTCGGAAGATATGTAAATTGTCTCCCAGTTGGGTTTTAATATCCTCAACAACTCGATTATTTGCAGTAGCGGTTGTAGCTAAAACGGGAATAGTTTTTGGGAGAGCTTGTAAAATTCTAACAATGCGACGATAATCGGGTCTAAAGTCATGTCCCCAGTCGGAAATACAATGGGCTTCATCGACAACAAATAAACCGATTTTTTGAGAAATTGGAATTAAAATATTGTTTCTAAAGTCTTCATTTCCAAGACGTTCTGGAGAAATCAATAAAAGATCAATCTGTCCTGCTAATAGTTGCGTTTGAATGGTATCCCATTGCTCTTGATTATCTGAATTAATGGTAGCAGCTTTCACCCCAATTCGTTCAGCCGCTACCATTTGATTTCGCATTAATGCTAATAGGGGAGAAATCAATAAAGTCGGGCCTGAACCTTGATCTCTTAGCAGCCGAGTTGCGAGAAAATAGACTAAACTTTTACCCCATCCTGTGCGTTGAACAACGAGAAGTTGAGAACGATTTTGGATTAAATCGGCGATCGCTTCCCATTGTCCATCTCTAAAATTAGCCGTAGGATTATTGAGGGCTTGTCTAAGAAATAATAAGGCTTGATTTTGAAGAATTTCCGTCATATTTTTGACCAGAAACAGGGTTTATATCTGTTAACTTTGAGGATTTTCCGACAAATTTCCTAACGAAAGGGAATGATTTTGATCCAGATTATCTAAATCATCTAAGATGGCGACAATTTCCCGTTCAAAAGTAACTTTTGCCCGATTAGTTTTCCCCCCAATATAAAGGCGATCGCCTTCTTTTAAAGCCCAAATTTGAGAATGGGAAACATAACTCATCATCACACTAATCATTAATAACCCAAACCCTAAATAAACAATCGGAATCCCCGGATCAGCTTTGATTTGTAATCCCGTACTCCCGATAATTTCATCAATAAATACCGTCACCCCATCTACTTCCGTAGACATTCCCTCGCGAACCGTTGAAACTAATTCACCCTTGCCATTATAAACTAATACATTTCCTTTTAAGTCCCTAGCTAAAACAGAAACCCCCGCGCTAAAATCCGGTTTAATTGGAATCCAAGTTCCCCAAATTCTGCCCTTTCCTTGGGTGTCTAGTTGTGCCATTGGTAAGCGAAATACAGGACTTTTATTCACTCGCACCCGCAGGGCAGCAATACCCCAATCTGCTTGATAAAAAGTCACACCTTGATGGTGCAAAGGTTCGTTAACGTGAATAGTTTTGCGATCCACTTCTTCCCCCTGTTGATTTAATACCGATAAATCAGAATAAAATTGATCAATTCTGCCTTCAGGATCATAATCAATCCAAAACCGATTCACTTTAACTGACCAATCTTTAGGAATTTGAGATTGAGAAAATTGTCCCGCATCTAGGATATTTTTAACTTGAAAAATATCCCCCCCTGGAACCATTTCTTGAGCCATAAATCCAGTAATAGAACCAATAATAGAACCCGCTAAAATTATTAACATACTAGCATGAACAATAATCGGCCCAATTCTACCAATCAGTCCCCGTCTCGCATAAAGTTTATTACCTTCTTGAAAGACTAAATAATTACGTTTTTTTAATAAAGGTTCTAAAGCTGTTAATGAACCTGTGGTTAATTCAGCACTTAAAGCGATGTTTTGAAATTGTTTAGGTTTATCGTAATATGTCCAGCGACGGGCTGATTTTAAAGTAGGTAATTGTCTGGTAAAGGTGCAAGCTGTTAAGCTACTACCAAATAATACTAAAAGTGATAAAAACCACCAAGTTCTATAAACATGATCAAGTCCAATAAATACAAGAACTTTCCAGGTTAAAAAGCCAAACAAAGCCGGATGTTCAGGGTAATTAGATTGATAATACTCAAGGGATTGTCCCTGTTCTAGCAGTGTCCCTGAAATACTGAAAATCGCAATAATTAATAACAATAAAATTGCTAGTCGTAAATCTGACAAAAGGGGTAAAATCTCTTTCTTAATCATTTTTTGAATGGCTGTTTCTCCATTGATTATTTTTTGTAATAGTGAAAGTTCTGTATCCATTTTTATTCCCCTTTAATTAAATTAAGTAACAGGTAAAAATCTAAACAATAGCGAAAATACACCAAATCCAACTAATAAAACTCCACTGGTGGGTGTAATCCAACTTGACCATTTTCGCAGTTCTAGTAACTTTTTAATTGTGGCGGTAAAGGTTCCTGCTAATACCAGTGGCGCGACATAACCCACCGCATAGGCTAACAATAAAACCCCTCCTAAAATGATATCTCCTGTGGTTGAAACCCAGGCTAATAAGGTAGCTAAAACGGGGGTACTACAGGGAGAAGCCACTAACCCAAAGGTTAACCCTAATAAATAGGATTTTAAGTGATGGGGAACGGCTTTAGGTATCCAGCCTATGGTATCAAAAGCGGGTAATTGTAGCGGTAGAGCTTCTAATAAATTTAACCCCATTAAAATTGCAATTAAACTTACAATAATGGGCAAACCCAAACCAATTTGACCATACACTTGTCCGACAAAAGATGCTAAAATTCCCAACCCAGCTAAGGTCGTAGCTAGTCCCAATGCAAACCAGAGAGATTGAATTGCTGCTTGGAGTCGATTTTCGGTTTCATAACCCCCAATATAACCAATGGTAATCGGTAACATTGACAGCATACAAGGAGTTAAACTGGTTAATAAACCCGCAAAAAAAATAACGCCAATACTGACAAAACTTAGGTGATTCAGTTGAGTTTGAACCAGATTATTTGCCAGTTGTGCCAGTTCATACAATTTAATTTGTAGAGTTTCCAGCATGAAATTAAATCAACAGTTTGTTTCCTTTAATATTATAACCTATTTTGACCTTTGATGATTATTCATGAATTGAACCATCTGGCATAACTGCACCTTGTAATATCACAGTTTCTAAGTTAACTCCTTCCAGATTTGCGCCTTGTAAATTGGCATTACTAAAATTAGTAAATTGAGTAGCATCTCGAAACAATAAACTATTGACATCGGCAAAACTCAAGTTACTGTTTTCTAAATTAGCATATTGTAAATTTGTTCCCCGTAAACTGGCATGGGTCAAGTTTGCTTGACTTAGATTTGTCCCCCATAATCTCGCGCCTAATAATTTAGCTTTTTCCAAATTAGCATAGCTGAGATTAGCTAGGGTTAAATTCACTTCTAATAGGCTCGACTGGGTTAAATTAGCTTCAGATAATTTAGCCTTGTTCAGATTTGCTCTTAATAAATTAGTATGTGCTAAGTTGGCTTGTCTTAAATCGGCTCCTGATAAGTTGGCATATTTTAAGTTGGCTTCTCTCAAATTAGCTTGTTTTAAATTAGCTCCTGATAGGTTGGTATTTGACAAATCTAATCCTTGTAAATTTGCCCCTGATAAGTTACAATATTTCCAAATAAATGAATGACAATCTTTGGTTTCCATTAATTGTTTAATTGTTTTTAAATTGGTCGCATTAGCGGGCAATATCCAGCCCACTATTAAACTTAGAATCAACCCAATTTTAATCACGAAAGCAATTCCTTTCATGGCATAACTCAGATATTGATGGCACCTCAACAAATTATAGTTTATCTCAAAATTGCCTCCTAGATGGTTAAACAGGTTTAGGGACACTGCCAATTGCGGGATAAGTCAGTCGTCTGGCAAAAAATGTCGGGTACTGGGTCAGATGATATCTATAGTTTATATTAAAAATCACATCATTTTCTTGACTTATATTGAATTTTGTATCAAATTAGAAGGTAGGATTCTGGCTATACAGAGGACAGTAAAATGCCGACGATTAATTCGACCTGGGATGACTTAATTCTCCAATGTGACGGACGATATTTGACCAATGCAGAACTTAAGCCTCTGCATCAGTACGTTCAGACTTTAAATGCTCGCACCAAAACCTATGAAGTTCTACGGGTGAAATCGGCAGGTTTAATCAAACAAGCCCTGAAGAAATTCATGTTTTCCCATCCAGAAATCATGGAAAAGCATTCAAAACGCTGTGTGTATGATATGTCAATGACGATGTGTCTGATGTCCGTGGCTTTATTACGCGATGACCCGCACTTTTTTAAGGAATCTTTAATGTTATGGTTAGCCAATATTTTGGCAGCCCACGAAAAAAATACCCAATGTCTACAAGCCTATACCTATCTTCAAGAAACCTTACAAGAACAATTGCCTAGTGTGTGTAATCAACTATTAAAGCCCTATATGGACATTATTTTAGAAGTTTTAGATACTCCCCCTAAACTCCTCGCTAATGTTCAAAGAAGTGGGGTTTAATCCAGATTTTTTCATAGAAAAAAATATCAGGGTGTTATTTATTTAATTTCAAGCTACTGATCATTTCATCGCCAATCACTTCAACTTAACTTTGAGTATTGATGCACACAGGAGTTTAATTTATGTCCCTAACTCAACCGGTTACAACTCGTCATGACGCTTCCCCAGAAGAAAGAGAGTTTGTTTTAAAACAAATTTATCAGCAAGTAATAGAACGTCAACTTTATGAGTTTGAACACAAGCAACTTGCGGATTTAGAGAAGGATTTTATCAAGGGAAAAATCGGGATTAGACATTTTTTAAAAAGTCTAGCAGTTCGTTCTGTTTATTTAGAGCATTTTTACGAGAATAGCTCTAATATGAAATTCATTGAAAATGCTTGTAAACATTTTTTGGGACGAGCACCGAGAAATAATGAAGAAATTCAGAAATGGGATGATATTTTAGTTCGCCGTGGTGTTGGTGCACTGGTTTCAGAGATGGTAGACTCTGAGGAATATCGCAAATCCTTTGGTTATTTTACCGTTCCCTATTGGCATGAACACCGTTATGAATCCGCGAGTGAATATATTGAAAATGAACGTTTAGGTCATGAACACGCAGGGCAAAGAGGCTGGGCAATTCCTAACCATTATCAACATGAATTACACATTGATTGTGATGGGGGAACCTGTGTAAGAGAGGAGGATAAATTAGCCATTGAACCTGCACAAACTACCCCAGAATTATTTGAATTAAGTACGGAGACAAAGATTACACCCAAACATATTCAACGCCTATCAGCCTGTGTTAAAGAAATTACAGATATTCTCTCCCTGTATCCTCAACCTGTGAGTCAAAAAGAGATCGAAACTGACCTTCAGCAAAAAGTATTAGAGTATGTCAGTGCCAGTAACGCCAGTTTACTGTTTAAAAATTAAAACCCGGGTGGGTAGCCCCCACCTTGGATTATAATTAAAACGATTGAAACGACTCTTAAAACTTTGCAACCAGTGATCGTATCCATTATTATGAGAATAAATCATACCTAGGAAATGGGGGTTTAATTAGTTATGGCGACTAACACTGATCAAAAATCAATGGCGAGGTTAGAAGCTCGTCTGAGTCCAGAAATTAAAGCTCTGTTGCAGAAAGCCGCCGATTTAGAGGGACGCACTCTGACTGATTTTGTTGTCGCAAGTCTTCAAGCGGAAGCTTACCGAGTCATAGAGAAACACCAAACCCTGAAATTGAGTATTGAGGATAGTGAAGCGTTTGTCGATGCAGTTCTCCATTCTCCTCAACCTAATCATGCACTTCAAGCCGCAGCGCTACGATATAAACAGGAAATTATATCTAATGGTTCTCAAAATTGAACCCCTCAACACTCGTCAGCATATTCGCTCCGGTTTCTGTTGTGGGAAGGATAGTTTAGATAACTATATTCGTAAACAAGCATCTCAGGATCTCAAAAGGCGAGTCTCAACTGTATTTGTTTTAATTGACAATCACTCTATTTACCCATGAAATCTATTGAAGAACTTTGTCAAAATTTTGGGATATAATGCAAATCAATCAATATCTCCATACTGCTATTTTAGTGTCTAATTTAGAACAGTCAGAACATTTTTATAGTCAAGTTTTGGGCTTAAAAAAGGTTGAACGTCCGTTAAATTTTCCGGGAATTTGGTATCAAATTGGTGAGTTTCAAATTCATTTAATTCAAGCTGAAACTGTTATTAACGATCAAGTTAATAATCAGAAATGGGGACGAAATCGACATTTAGCTTTTTCTGTTGATAATTTAGAGGAAGCCAAACAACAGTTAATCACTCATAATTGTTTGATTCAAATGAGTGCTTCCGGTCGCACTGCATTGTTTACAAAAGACCCCGACGGCAATATTATTGAATTAAATGAAGTATGAAAATTATTGCTTATTGTTATACTGATCCTCTGTTTGAACAGCCTCCTGATCGAATGATTTGGGGATGGGAAGTGGATCGGGTTTATCAGGATTTGGGGGGAAGACAGGAACTCGCAGACCTGTTAAAAGATTGTGATTTAGAACCACCGGATTATTTATTAATTAGACGGTTAGAGGAGTTAGGAAACTCGGTTTTAGAAGTGGGCGATCGCTTACAACAATTAGAATCTTTTCAGATTAATATTATTGCCATTGAGTCCGATTTTAATACCACCGTGGGCAAAATTAATCGCTCTGATTTAATCCAATTATTTCTGGAAATTCAAACCCGCCAACGCAGTCGTCGCATTTGTCACGGACACGCTAAAAATAGAATTAAAGCCTTGCCTCCCCCGGGAAAAGCTCCCTATGGATATCGACGGGGAAAAGAACGTTATATCTTAGATCGGAGTGTTTCACCGATTGTTAAAGAGTTTTTTGATCGGTTTTTAATTTATGGATCTTTGCGGGGTGCGGTGCGGTATTTAGAAAAACGTTATGGGAAAAAAATATCTGTAACAACGGGAAGAAGATGGTTAACAAATCCCGTTTATCGAGGAGATTTAGAATATAAAAATGGGGAAATTATTTCTAATACCCATATTTCAATTATTTCCCGGGATGAAGCCGCCCAGGTGGATCGATTATTACGGAGAAATCAACAATTGCCTCCTCGGACAGCCAGTGCGCCACGTTCTTTGGCGGGGTTGGTAATGTGTGGAGAATGTCAATCTTTAATGACCGTTGCCCGAGTCACCACCTATCGCCAAGAAAGGGAATATTTATATTTACGTCCGATAAATTGTCCGAGAAATTTTAAGTGTAAAGCGTTATCTTATGAAAGGGGATTAGAGTTGACAATTGAACGTATTTGTCAAGATTTACCACAGGCGGTTTCTGGTTTAAATTTACCGGATTTAGAGAGTATTAAACGGGTTATTATGGAGGAGATTCATCAAAAACAAGAGATTTTATTACAAATTCCAGATTTATTAACTTCTGGAATATTAGATTTAGAAACAGCAGATTTAAGAAGTTATAAACTGCGGATAGAAATTTCTCGGTTACAAGGAAAGTTAGCCGAACTTCCCCCTGTTAATTTAAAAGAAACGGCGCAGGCAGTTTGTATTCCGCAGTTTTGGTTAGATTTATCTGAAACTGAACGAAGGTTTTATTTTCGAGAATTTATTAAAACAATTGAGATTATCAGAGACGGGGATAATTGGGAGTTAAAAGTAATCTTTATTTTTTAATTAGACTTTAACACAATATTGATTTCGTCCTTTTTCTTTGGCTTCATAAAGTGCCTGATCGGTAATTTCTAATAAATGTTCAGCCGATGTATCCGGTTGGGGAATTTGACAGGAAATACCAATACTGAGGGTAACAATAGAATTAACCATTGAATAGTTATGATCAATTTTTAATTTTTGAACTTCCTCCTGGATGGTTTGAGCTACTTTCAGCGCTCCTTGTAAATCTGTATTCGGTAGAATAATTGCAAATTCTTCTCCACCATAACGGGCAACTAAATCCCGAGTATTAATCACTGATCGATCAAGGGCTTGGGCAACCAATTTTAGACAAATATCTCCGGCAGGATGTCCGTAATTATCATTATAATTTTTAAAACAATCTAAATCACATAACAGTAGAGAAAGAGGTTGTTGTTCCTCCAGCATTTGTTTCCAAGTGTCAGCAAAATATTCATCAAAATGACGACGGTTAGCAAGGGTTGTTAAACTATCATAGGACGCTAAATTTTGTAATTGACGATTAACTGTTTGTAAGTTTTCTTCCGCTTTTTGACGAATTCGGACTTCTTGTTCTAATTGGCTATTTTGTTGTAACAGTTTTTGATTTTGTTCTATAAGTTTCTTTTTTAAGTCACAAATGGTCAACTGATTTTTGACCCGAGCCAAGACCTCATCCACTTTAAAAGGTTTGGTAATATAATCTACCCCTCCAGCAGAAAACGCTTGCATAATATCCTCAATTTGATTCAGCGCACTAATAAAAATGATCGGGATATCATAGGTTTCTAAATTTGATTTTAGCTGACGACATAACTCGTACCCATTAACACCCGGCATCCGAATATCTAATAAAATTAAATCCGGTTTCAGACTCTCAATCGCTATCAGTGCCATGGGCGCGTTTAGGGCTTTACGAACATAATAGCCATGTTGATTTAACAAGGCAGATAAAACTCGAATATTATCAGGTTCATCATCCACAATCAGCAAATTGCTATGAGAACCAATATTATCTTGATTCATGGTTTACCACTGGGGAGTTGAGGATAAAAACTTGATCAATTGTTCTCCAGGTAGAGGTTTGGCAAAGAAATATCCCTGACCAAATCCACAGTCTAATTCCCTGAGTATTTCCAATTGATCAACTAATTCAATACCTTCAGCAACGACATTCATATTCATGGTTTTAGCCAAACTAATAATCACAGGAATTAAGCCGATATTTTCCGATTCTAGGTTCAGTCTTTGGACGAAGGATTTATCAATTTTCAGGGTATCAACGGGAAAAGAATGCAGATAACTCAGAGATGAATAACCTGTACCAAAATCATCAATACTAATTAAAATATGACGTTTTCTGAGTTCTTTGAGAATAGTAGCAACGTGCTTATGATTGTCCATAATTGCACTTTCAGTAATTTCTAGTTTTAAACAGTCGGGGGAAAGTTGACTATCCTCTAAAACTTGATCAATTTGTTCTAATAAATTGGGTTGAGCAAACTGTTTCACGGATAAATTAACACTCACAAATAAATTCGGATCTATTAAATATTGTTCTTGCCAAGTCCGCAGTTGGTGACAAGATTCTGATAAAACCCAATAGCCAATAGCCGTAATTAAACCTGTTTCTTCAGCAATGGGAATAAATAGATTCGGCGCCACTAACCCCTGTTTGGGATGGAGCCATCTAACTAATGCTTCAAACCCGGCAATTTTGCCTGTATTTAAAGAGATAATTGGTTGATAATGAACAACTAATTCCTCTTGTTCAATACCTCGACGTAAATCAGTTTCTAACTGTAATCTTTGTAAAGCTGCGGTGTGCATTGCCGGATCAAACAGATGATATTGTCCTTTGCCCAGGGCTTTGGCTCGGTACATCGCTGTATCTGCGTCTCGAAGTAAATGTTCCGGTTCGTTATAGTCACAATTCCCGATGACAATACCAATACTCGCATTAATAAAAATCTCGTGTCGTTCTAAGTTAAAGGGTTGAGAAAAACACTGTAAAATCTGATCTGCTAGTGTGGTTACATCATGAAAGTTGGGAATTTCTGTTAATAAAATCGCGAATTCATCGCCCCCCAAACGAGCTAATGTATTTTGGGGTTTAACATAACAGCTAAGACGATGAGCAATTAAAATTAGGAGTTCATCCCCGACTAAATGACCCAAGGAATCATTCACTACTTTAAAGCGATCACAATCTAAAAATAACACCGCAAACTGATAGTTCGGATCGGCTTTAGCCAGATGAATGGATCGGCGTAAATCCGTCATCAGTAAAGCTCGATTGGGTAAACCCGTCAAGGAATCATGAAGTGCCATTTCTAATAGTTGAGTGTTGGCTGCTTCTAGTTCCTGAGTCCGTTCTTTAACCCGGGCTTCTAATTCCGCATTCAAGACCCGAATCTCTAATTCTGCGGCTCGTAAAGCCAATTGATTTTGAACTCGGATTAAGACTTCTTCAAACTGAAATGGTTTAGTAATATAGTCCACCCCCCCAACTTGAAAACCTTTAACTTTATCGAGAACATCATCTAAAGCACTCAAAAAAATAATCGGAATGGTGGCGGTGTTCGCATCCGCTTTTAAGTGTTGGCAAACCTCATAACCATCCATCTCCGGCATCATAATATCTAGGAGAATTAAGTCGGGAGCAACGGTTTTAGCCGCCGTTAACGCCATTGGCCCACTCAAGGCTTTACGCACATTGTATCCCTGACGGGTCAACATTCGGGACAACAAATGGAGGTTATCAGGGGTATCATCAACGATGAGAATATCTTCCGTTTTTGTGGGATTAAGGTTGTAATGATTCATTATGGCAATCAGATAAAATAGGGGATGGATTTAGGGCATAGCTAAATCACTACAGGCAGCGAATGAAGACCCATGTTGATTTTTCTGGCTAGTATGGGGTGGAGTTTCTCTGGCAGCGATAGTATCGGGTATCGTTTTTAATAATCCTTCATATCAAAACATAATCTGTGATCATAACATTTTTTTGCTATTTGACTCAAGCCCGTTGAGTTGTGATCTGATTAACATTTGTCTAAGGGTTTATCAAAACAATATTAATCAGGAATATACACCTCTGGCTGATCTTTTTTCTGCTCTTGCTGTTGAATTTTAGGTAACTTGAAAAGTACACCGACTAAAAACCAATAATAAACCGCCACCGGATCGGTATCCAGAGGATACCAGTAGGGATTATAGCTAATTAAAACAATAAAAATCCAGAAAGTAATTCCATAGCCCCACAGACTATGATCCTGTAGTTGATGATAAGATTTAAACCCTAAAACCGTAATATTAGTCACTAAGAACAAAAAAGCAGTCACTCCAAATGGCCCAATTTCATAGAACAATTTAGGATAGTAGGCTTCAATCAATCGGGTTTTTCCTAACCCGCGGGCGGAAGTTGTGGCTTCCCCTAAACCATTACCTAAAAAGCCTCGATGGGCTTTCAAACTAAAGTTAGTTTGCTTGGTTAAAAATACCGCCGGAGGATCGGCATTCCAACGTCCAATAAAGTTATCAACTCTTTCGGTCATGACTTCGGGTACGATAATCCAGGTTCCTATCACAAAAACAACCATCCCCAAAACAATCACTAAAAGCCGCTTAATTCTGGAAATGTGACTGGTGGCAACCAGCAGTAAAATCACAATCGATGGAGAGGCTAAAAGGGCTGTTCTTTGACCAGAAACAATGGCATTCAGTATCACTAAAGCCAAGGTGAATAAACCCATTAAACGCCAGCGTAATTTGGGATCACTAAAGGATGTAGCAAAACAGAAAAACGTACCCGAAACTAAAAACCAAGCCCAATGCCAGGGGGCAACAAAGGTTCCGGGTAAACGAATAAAATTTTCTGCGGGTAAATATCCTAAAGCACCTCCCACCAAACATTTTCGCTGCACATTTGCCCTTAATAATAAATGTTCGGGTAAACCCGTATTATCAGGACAGTATCCAGTAATAATTAATCCAAATTGAATTAATCCTAAGATGCAGCAAATTAAGATTAAAATTACTTGTAAGCGAGTAAAAAATTCCAGATCTTGACGATGGCGAATTAGATAATAACCACAGGTGATCAGGGGAATATATCCCATTAAAACTTTTAAGCCAAATAGTCCTACGGCAAAGGGTTGATTATCAGGGGTGGCGTGTTTTTGTAGGACACCATTAACCGCAATCAAGGTGACAATCGCAATGACAAATAAAATTAACAGAGGAATTTTAAGTTGCGGGGGATTAATCAGGGGTAACTTTTTTTTCCTTAATTCCACAACCAAACCAATTAAGGCGGGAATATACAGTCCATCCTTGGCTAAATGAAATAGAAAATGATCGTTACCCACCCAATAGGAAATCGTCCCGGCAAAGGGTAAATAAATTAAAAATGCCCATAATCCTTGGCGGGGATAGCGCCAACAAAGCACCATGATGATCACCATCAAAGTGATCAGAATGATGGTAATTACACTCAACCCATTGGCAAATAACAACAGTCCGACTAACAGTCCTAGGGCGCTGACGATTCCCAAAAACCGCAGAAAATCCGATCTCGTAGGGGAGATATGTTCACTCTCAATCACGGAATAGGGGGTATCCTGAACTTCCGGGTCATTCTGACCCGGAAGTGATGATTTTTGGGGAGGGCTGTGGAAGTTGGACATCAGAATTTAATTAATTATTTCCAGCCTTCAGAAATTTTGACTTCCCAAAGCTCCTGTACTCGCTGTTGCTGAACAGAGGAAAGTTGTTCAAAGGCTTGCATAATCTCTAAATGGGTATGATTAATAATCAAAGCTGTCAGTTCACCCACGGTTTCAGCTTGTGATAAAGCTAATTGCAACATTTGAGTTTCCAGAGTCGTTAGGTTCAGGTTGTTTTCTGAAGGTAAAAGTGTTGCTGCCATCGGATTTAAAACCAAGGATTACAGAATATTGAAACCAGGGGTGATTTTACTGCTGAAATTAGCGAGAGAATCACTCCAACTATAGCACCACCCAAAAGGGTAAAGGTGATGAGGGAACTAATTCCAAACCCCAATCTCCGCTTTTCTGCGGCTTGGTAATATCCCCAAGCAAATAAAATCCGTCCAATTACCCAAACTCCGCCCAAAGCACCAGCCCAAATCGGACTAATCCATTCAGAGAATAACCATAAAGTTGGAAGAAATAAAACTAATTGTTCTAGGGTATTTTGTTGGACTCGTACCACGCGCTCAAAATTTTCGTCTCCGGTCATTTGAGGGGGCATAATTTTGTATTTGATTCGCGCACGTCCGACATTAATCGTCACGACCAAATACAGCACTAAGGCACAAATTGTAACTAAACTGGGCCAAATTGACATAGACACCTATTTTCTTTGATTCAGTACATTAACCTTTCCTATCCTACACCCGACTCTCAACCTCGGGGGTGAGAGAGAGGTCACACAGGTTTGTGATCAAAAATTTAGCCTCCACCCCTCAATTCCCCTAAAGATGGAGACTTCAATACTGCGGTCTTTGCCACCAGTCCATTGCCCATTTGTGATCCCAATCACTTATACACTGTGCTATCAGTCACATTTGATCTGACCTGTTCGTCACGTCGAGGGTTTCAAACTATCACAGGTTTATCCAAGCTCTATCACTGCTAGTCAAAACCAAACATTAGATACTTGGGTCAGTCCGAAGTAACAGATTAGGTCAAAATGCTGAACTTAAATATCCCAGGTTGCATACCCGCCATGAATCAAAGTCAATTAAAACCCTATATCATTGTTGTCATTGAGGAAACCAACTTATTCAATTTTAGATCATTTGTTAACTTATTGAACCAACTTAACTTAAATTTTGTGATTTCTCCCGATCCAGAAAGTGCTATTTTTCATGCTGAATATAGTAATCCTGATATTATTATCATTCCTTTTGACCCTGATCAAGCTAATGCCCAAGAAACGCATCGACAATTAAAACAGGCAAAAATCACTCAAAATGTCCCTTTACTGTGGATGAATAGTTATTCAGAAATGAACAACCAAAATCCAAGCTCTTTAGCCACAGCTTTTAATGCTTTAAATCCATTTGTAAATTTCAATAATTCCCAGGATAATTTATTGCCTGATATCACCATTAAAACCCTAAAAAACCAAGTTAAACTTCAGCAAGAATTACTGATCAAGTTACAGGCTGAAAACCAACAACTTAAGCGTTTAGCTACCTTGGATGATTTGACTCAAGTGGCGAACCGCCGTCAGTTTTATACCTATTTACAAGAACAATGGCAATCCTATGAACGGGGTTATCTTTCAATGATTTTATGTGATGTGGATTTTTTTAAGTTTTATAATGATACCTACGGTCATTTAGCCGGGGATTATTGCTTACAACGAATTGCTAATGCCATTGAAACTGCGGTAAAAAAAGTTAGGGAATCCAAACCATATTTAGTAGCTCGTTATGGTGGGGAGGAGTTTGCGGTGATTTTACCCCAAGTCGATGTCGAAAATGCTCGAAAAATTGCAGAGGCAATTCAATTTCAAATCCGTTCTCTACGGATTCCCCATCTTTCATCCCCGATTAGTTCTTTGGTTACCAATAGTTCTGGTGTTGCTTGTGCTATTCCTGGAGATCAATCCCATATCCAAGAGTTGATTAGTGCCGCAGATAAAGCCATGTACCAGGCAAAATTTCAAGGGCGTGACCAAGTTCGGGTAGCTCCTAAAATTATTGAATAAATGGGGAATGGGGAATGGGGAATGGGGAATAGCAGGAAAAAAATATAACAATCCTAAATAAGTTTTAATAATTTAAAGTGTCTATAAACAGGCTAAAAATATTTATCCTATTGCTCATTCCCTATTGATCATAAATTTTTAACCCTAATCAAATAGAACTACTATAGGTGTATTTTATGTCTGAAGTAAATGATTTTAAAGACTTAAGAATTTGGCAAAAAGGTATGGATATAGCTAAACAATGTTATTTTCTAACTAAGCAATTTCCCAAAGATGAGTTATATGGAATGGTTCAACAAATCAGAAGATCAGCTTCATCAATTCCGGCAAATATTTCGGAAGGATACGGTAGAAGATCATCGGTCGAATATAAACGTTTTCTCAATATTGCACAAGGCTCTATTAACGAATTACAAACCCATCTTTTTCTGGCTGAATCTGTAGGATTATGTGATAAAAAAGATATAGAATCTTTAATAAATGATCTACAATCTGAAACTAGAATGATTATTTCTCTTATTAGAACACTTGAAAAATAAATCCCTATTCCCCACTCCTTTTTTTCCATTGCCCATTGCCCATTCCCTATTCCCCACACCTTTTTTTTCCATTGCCCATTCCCTATTCCCCACTCCTTTTTTTCCATTGCCCATTGCCCATTCCCTATTCCCTAATTATTTATATTTTTAATTAAATTCCCCAAAATTTTCATCGCTTGCTCCAGTTGATCTGACCAGGGCAAACCACAGTTTAATCGAAAACAATTTTTATAGGCTCCCGATGCCGAAAACATTGAACCCGGAGCAATACTAATTTGATGTTGACAGGCTTGTTCATGTAATTCTAAAGCGTCAAAATGAGCGGGCAATTCTACCCAGAGGACATGACCCCCAGAAGGACGAGAAACTTTGGTTTCTGGGGGAAAATAATCACAAATTGCCTGGGTCATGCGCATCACCTGTTCATAATAAGCTCGTCTTAATTGGCGCAAATGTCGTTCATAGCCACCATTGGATAAAAAAGCGGCGATCGCTAACTGATTGACAGTAGCCGTAGCCATATTAGTAAATAGTTTTAATTGTTCGACCTGAGTTTGATATTGTCCTGCTACCAACCAACCCACCCGTAATCCTGGGGATAGGGTTTTACTACAGGAAGCACAATATAAAACTAATCCTTTTTGATCAAAGGCTTTAATCGCTTTCGGGCGGTTTCCTTGAAAACATAAATCCCCATAAACATCATCTTCTACTAAGGGAATATTATATGTTTCTAAAAGTGTAACTAATTGTTTTTTATGTAAATCACTCATACAAGTGCCTAAAGGATTACTAAAATTAGACACTAAGGCACAAGCGGCAATTGAACATTTTTTTAATGCCGTTTCTAAGGTGTCTAAACAGAGCCCCTCCCGGGGATGGGTAGGTAATTCCAAGGCGCGTAAATTCAGTGAGGCGATGACTTCTAATAATCCATAATAGGAGGGGGATTCAATGGCAATGGTATCCCCGGGTTGGGTGATCGCTCTCAAGGATAAATACAGGGCTTCGGTGGTGCCATTGGTAATCAAAATCTGATCTGGTGTGATCGAACATCCGGCTTCCATTAACCGACGGGCAACTTCATGCCGCAGGGGTTCACAACCGGGTAGGACATCATAGGAATGGCAGCGCTGCGGATCATTTCTCAAGGCTTGTCCGATCAAACGGTTTAGGGTAGCCAGGGGAAGTAGGGACGGATCGGCCACCGCCGCCCCGAGTTTAATGATATTTGGTTCCCGCAGGGTGCGATTAATCCGCACAGCGAGGGAGGTATCCACCTTTAAGGCTTGGTGGGGCGGGGCTGAGGGGTTGGGTTCCTCTCGATGGGATAGCACACCTGGACGGACAAAATAACCGGACTGGGGACGCACGGCAATTAATCCCCGGTCTTCTAATAAACGATAGGCTTCTAAGACCGTAGAAATACTCACGTTCATCTGTTGGTGCATTTTTCGCACGGAGGGAATGCGATCGCCCGTTTGTAAAGTGCCTTCAATAATTAAGCCTTCTATTCTATGGGCTACCTGCTCATAGAGGTTTGTACCATTTTCCGTTTCCAGGGGTCTAACTTTCATGGGGTGGGTCGGGGGGTAACAGTTGAGGGTGAGAACTAGCATAACAGTTCAGATCAATAAAACTGTTATGGTTACAATTTAGTATAACTGCATCTGTACGGGTGAGATGGAAAATATAACAATAGGAATAGAACAAGATTAGTTTTCCCTAGTGGGAATTAAGCAAGGATTAAACGGGACAGAATCAGGTTTTTTCGGGTGAAGTGTACTGAAACCAAACACCCCGGTTTGTCATCGGTGTTTGTTTAATTTTGGGATAACTCACCATCCATTTTTAGTGAGGTGAATCGGATGAAAATGAGCAAAAGTTCATCATTAGCAACGCTGCACACATCGTTGACCCTATTGCCCAGTTATCAGGATAAAGGGTTGAGTCTGGGGCAAAATATTCTTCATCGTCTCCAAAGTATTACAGCAATATTTGTGAACGCCTTAGCTTCACCAACTGAACCTAAAATCTGGCAAAAAAAAGACGCTAAAGGCAATAGGATTTGGCAGATTTATGATCCGGTTACGGGTCATAAAGCCCGATTTGATACGGAGCAGGAAGTTAGAATTTGGTTAGAAAAACGTTATAATTCATAAGAAAATAAAACTACCTAAATCCTCCTTAAAAGGGGGATTTTTGGTGTGATCATTTTAATTAAACCACGAAAACAAAAAGAAGTAAGTAAGGGCGGGTTCTGTTAGATATTTGTTAATCACCGCGCATCTCGATTAACCCGCCCCTACAACTGCTATAATTATTCTTGAAACCATTCTTCTACTTCTTCCCAACCTTGACCTTTTCTAATAATAATAGGTTGATCAGTGGTTAAATCAATAATGGTTGAAACATGATATCCTGGGTCTGAGGTATCATCCACAATAATATCGACTAACTTGCCTAAACTATCATATAATCTGGCTTTATCAACTTCATGTTCTATGGGTAAAGCAATCGGAGCTTGACCTTCTTCTTCTGTGGTAATATGGGCAGAAGTTGAAATAATGGGATTGCCTAAAGTTTTAAGAATGGACAAACAACCTTGATGATTAGGAACCCGAATACCCGTGGTTTTTCGTTTAGGAGACATGACTAATTTAGGAACTAATTTAGTCGTGGGTAATAAGAAAGTGTATGTCCCGGGGACTAATCGCTTAATTAAACGATAAGCGGAGTCACTCACAATGGCATAATCTGTAATATTAGATAGGGAAGAACACAGGAAAGTTAGGGGTTTATCATTGGAGAGTTGTTTGATGCGTCGGACTCGTTCAATGGCTGACTTCACCGTCAAATCACAACCAATAGCATAGACTGTATCCGTCGGATATAGCATCACCGCCCCATCCTTGAGGTCGTCTTTGATTTTTTCCAGGATGCGTTCTTGGGGGTTTTGGGGATGAATTTCGTATAGAATTGCCATAGTAATATGTTGTATTTTAGAAAACAAATTTTATATCGATTTCAAGACTAGCAGACTAACGACAAATTATGGCTAAGATTGGTTATTTCCAATGTCCGACAGGAATTTCTGGCGATATGTGTCTAGGAGCATTAGTCCACGCGGGTGTTCCCCTGGACTATTTAAAAGAAAAGTTAGAGTTACTGGGAATTGGGGCAGAATATGAGTTAAAAGCCGAACCTGTGCGTCGCCAAGGGCAGTTAGCCACAAAAGTTTCTGTTAATTTAACTCAACAAAACTCCGATGATCATGATGATGATCATGATCATGAACATCATCATCATTCTAGTGCCACCCGGCATTTATCACAAATTGAAGCAATCATTATACAAGCTAAATTGCCTCAACAGGTGGAAATTTGGAGTTTAGCTATTTTTCGCAAGTTAGCCCAAGCAGAAGCCGCAGTCCATGGTATGAACGTTGAAGAAGTGCATTTTCATGAAGTCGGAGCGACGGATGCAATTGTGGATATTGTCGGGACTTGTTTGGGTTTAGATTGGTTAAATATTGAACAATTTTATTGTTCAACATTACCGACTGGAGGAGGAACAGTTTGGGCGGCTCATGGTCAATTACCTGTTCCGGCTCCGGCGGTTTTAAAGTTATTTGAAATGGGGAAAGTTCCAGTTTATAGTAATGGAATTGAACGGGAATTGGTGACACCAACGGGGGCGGCAATTGCAGTTACTTTAGCTCAAGGTTTTGGAGAACCTCCGGCTTTATCGATTCAAACTATTGGATTAGGTGCAGGGTCTAGGGATTTACCGATTCCTAATATTTTAAGACTATGGGTGGGCGAACAACATCAATCTCTGGATTCCGATATTTTTTCAACGGTTAATACAGAAATTCAAACGATTGCAGAAACTATTTCTGTACTACAAACTCAAATTGATGATTTAAGTCCTCAAGTGATTGCTTATACTTTTGAATTGTTATTTCAAGCGGGAGCTATTGATGTTTTTAGTCAACCAATTACCATGAAAAAATCCCGTTTAGGCGTATTATTGACGGTAATTTGTCATCCCGAACACCGTCAAGTTTGTGAAGCTATATTATTTCGAGAAACTACAACATTAGGCATTCGTCATACGCTACAAAATCGGAGTATTTTGAAACGGGATATTCAAACAGTTGAAACTCAATATGGTGCAGTTAGAGTTAAAGTGGGTTTTTCAGGTAAAAAGATCACGAATGTTCAACCGGAATATGAAGACTGTGCAAAACTAGCTAAACAGCATAAAGTTAGTTGGTTAGAAGTTCATAGATTAGCATTACAAAGTTGGTATGGTTTACCTTAAAGATAGGGAATGGGCTTTTTCAGTTACCAGTTATCAGTTGTAGGGGCGGGTTCTTTTAGATCTTTGTTAATCACCTAAATCTCGATAAACCCGCCCGTACCAGAAATTAGTCATTAGTTATTAGTTATTAGTTCTGAGATTCAGCAAAAAAAATTACCAAACTGAAGTATGATTATATCATATAAATCAGATCGCTTAATTATCTAGCTGGGAATCTATAAAAGAATATTAAGAAATTGGGCTTAACTTCTGGCACTATTTATAATGGAGTTAAGATTGGAGATCAAAAAACCATGAATTATGTCTTTGGCTCTTTCTTTATTCTATTAGCTTATTTAACAATTTCAGGGTTTAAATTAGATCGAGAATATCAACGGGGAGTGATTTTCAGATTAGGACGAATTCAAGCAATTAAAGGGCCGGGTTTATATTGGATTATTCCGGCAATTGATCAAAAAGTTCAAGTGGATATTAGAACCAAAACCGTTGATATTGAACCGCAAGAAACGATTACATCTGATAGTGTAACTATTCGAGTGAATGCAGTTCTTTATTACCGTTTAATTGATCCTTCCAAGGCAATTGTTAAGGTAGAAAGTTATGAAAAAGCAGTTTATCAAGCTGCCTTAACGACCCTACGAAATGTCATAGGTCAAAGTAGTCTTGATGATGTTTTACAAAATCGAGATAAAATTAATCAGAAAATTCAAGAACTCGTGGATGAAATGACTGAATCCTGGGGAGTTGTGATTGAAAGAGTGGAAATGAAAGATGTTGAAATTCCTACTTCTATGCAACGAGCTATGGCAAAAGTAGCAGAAGCACTTCGAGAAAAACGTTCCCGTTTAATTAAAGCGGAAGCGGAACAAGAAGCCTCAATTAAATTAGCAGAAGCCTCTCAATTAATTATGGCAAATCCTGCTGCATTGGAGTTAAGACGGTTACAAATGCTCTCGGAAATTGGGATAGAAAATAACACCACAACTATTGTGGTGCTTCCCTCTGATATACTACCATTTGTTCAAAATTTGAGTGTTCCACACCAACAAAAACCTCCTCTACCCCCGAAAGTATAATCGCAAGTATGGGGTCTAGTCTTCAACTTTAACCCTCTTAAGGGTTTGGAGACCAAACCCTTAAAGTGATTTTAGGATTAATTATAGACAATATTAATATGCAAAGTAACCCTTTTAATATTAAGCTATAAGTTTAGATGTTGTTTATTTAACCACCGTCATGGACTTCTCATTATCAACAGCAGAATTGCTCAACTTTTCTAAATGGATAGGAATTTCCACTTTAGTTCTGGCTGTAATTACCGTATTCTCATTTATTTTTAAATGGGGAATTAGGTTTAGGTTAGTAGGAATTACCGCCTTTACAGGGGTTCTAACGGGTGGAGTTTTTGGTCTAGGTTTGGGTTTATTTCATCATGTTCAAATTCCTGGGGCAGCACGTTATACTCGGGTCTTTGATGATGGGAGTAGACAGATTGTGATTGCTGTTGCACCTAATATTACCAAAACCGAATTAGATGCCACCTTGCGTCAAGCGGCGTCGGATTTATATTCTTCTGGACGGGGGGGACAATTTCAAGCCCCGCTATTAGTTCGTGCCAGAACCCTTGTTCACCCCGATGCCAACCTTTCTCAACCTCTCTATTTAGGTCAAGTTAAACGTTCTGTGACTGAACAAGAAAATGAAAACTTAGATATTCAGATTTTCCAGAAAAATCTGGCTCGTTTAAAACAATTTCAGTCTTAGTTTTTTGGTTTTTGAACAATTAAATGGGTGGGTTGATATTCGAGAATAAAGGTTGTCATTATCTCTCGTTCTTCTATGGTTGGTGTAGCTAAACATCCTGATGTTCCGGTTTCTGAAACAGATAAAAAAGCCGAGGGGTCATAATGAACACCTAACCCCACTCTTTGTGTGGGAAAAGTTGGTGTAATTGCTGACCAAACCCCGCCAAATTCTCCGGGTGCATCTTCAACGATACCCGGAGCATCAAAGGTATAAATCCCAAAGGGTAATGGTGTTTGAGTTCCCGATATATCGCAGGGAATTTGATGACCAATACGACCGGAAACACAGCGCACGGTATTAATAATTTTACCCGTATTATCTACTAATTGGGTTTGATAAACTTGTAAACCTCCTCCGATTTGTTCTTCGGTTTGTGTGGATATAATTTTAGCACCTGGAATGGCTAAAATTTCGGCATCAATAAGTGTTAAGTATTTCGCAGCCACCCAACGATTTGTACCAATAGGTGTCCAGATTTCACCCTCAATATTAACAGAATCCCCACTAATTTCAACCTGGGTTCCATCGTTCAAAATATCAACAATTTCACCGTTGGGAGTAGAACGGATATTCAGGGTATCATTGGGAGTTGTAACAATAGCTGTAGGAATCATATTATCAATTGCAAGTGTATTATTTTATTGTATCCTATGGGTTTGGATATGCTCTCTTTCCCATAATATAAGTGGCTCGAATGGCTCGGTCATCCCCTAATATAATTAAACTAAAGATGGTTTCGGCAATTTTTAATCGGGTTTGAGGTTCGGAAATTTGTTGATTTCTTAAAGTCATTAAAGGAGTTGAATTATAGTCTAAAACAATAAAATCCGCTTCTTTTCCCAAATTAAAGTTACCAATTTTATCCTCTAATTTTAGGGCTTTTGCTCCGCCTAATGTGGCTAAAAATAAGGCTTGAAAGGGTGAGAGATTTTGATTTTGTAGTTGAGCAACTTTGTATGCCTCATTAGCAGTTTGGAGGAGGGAAAAACTGGTTCCGGCTCCAATATCACTACCCAAACCAATGTTAATGGGATGGGTTTTAGATTTGGCTTCATGGAGTTTAAACAGTCCACTTCCGAGGAATAAATTAGAAGTAGGGCAAAATGCGATCGCTGATTTAGCTTCAGATAACCGTTGAAATTCATCTGGAGTTAAATGAATACTATGGGCAAAAATTGAACGTTCTCCAACTAAACCCGCCTGGTCATAAACCCCTAAATAGTGAGGAGCCTCGGGGAAAAGTTCGGCGACTAATTCAACTTCTTGGAGATTTTCTGAAAGATGGGTTTGTAAATAAACATCGGGAAATTCTGTTAATAATTTTCCAGCTATTTTTAACTGCTCAGGACTAGAAGTTATGGCAAAACGAGGGGTGATAGCATAGAGTAAACGTCCTTTTTTATGCCAAGTTTGGATTAGTATTTTGCTCTCTTGATAGGAGGTTTCGGGAGTATCTTTTAAATAATTGGGGGCATGACTATCCATCATCACCTTACCAGAAATCATGCGTAAATTCCGGTGATAGGCTTCTTCAAAGAAAGCATCAACGGACTGGGGGAAAACCGTGGCAAAAACTAGGGCGGTTGTGGTTCCATTTTTGAGTAATTCATCTAGGAAAAATGCCGCGATTTGTTGAGCATATTCTTTACTACTAAATTTACGTTCTGTGGGGAAGGTATATTGATTTAACCATTCTAAGAGTTGTTTTCCATAGGAGGCAATCATTTCAGTTTGGGGAAAATGAATATGGGTATCAATCAATCCTGGTAATATTAATAAATTAGGATAATGGGTAATAGTAAACCCTTGATATTTGTCTTTTAAAATGTTATAATCATCGAAGTCTATAATAATTCCATATTCTATAACTAATAATCCATCGGCAAGATAACGAACACTGGTTTCTTCAGATTCATAAAAAGGGTCATCAATAAAGTCTAAAAATGATGAGCGAAATAGTTTTAAGTAGGTCATCAGTGATGGGATTTTAGGTTGGTAAGCTGTTGTGTATTTAAATCGATCAAAGGTATTGGAGGTTCAAAATTGTATATAGGTTTATTAAAAGAAAAAACCCATCTCATTTTAATCCCTGATCTTCATACAATTGTTGCCAAGTTAATTGAGAAATCTTTTTTAAGGTTTTTAAGACAGCCAGGGATTCTGGTTTTGGTAAAGCGAATAAATCTTGTTGAAAAACAGGATTATTTAAGTCTAGTAACACTTTATTCATAATCATTTAATTGTGTTTCTAAATCTTCTAAATCCGAAATTTGAGGTTGATGATTACAATTCCATTCTAAGGCTTGATCTAGTTTTTCTTCCATCTGGGGTTGATGTAACCAATCTTCTTTACTGGAAAAATTTTTCAAAAGAATTTGGGAGAATTGTTGCCATAAATTTCCCCATTCTTTTAAATCAATCACAACGGCGGTTTTTTCTCCGTTTTCATCGACAATAAATTGGATTCCTTTCATACTTTAGGTAAGATTTTAATTGTTTATTGTGGGAAGTCAAAAGTAATCAGAATAACTACAAAAAAAAGTATTAGCAATCATAATGATACTTTTTAACTAAAATTGTGTCCGATTAAGCGATTATAGCGTATCTTTAAATATTGAAGTGTCCAGTGAATAGTGACACTCACCAGCACGTCTGTTTTTCTGGAATGGCGATGACCTAACTCTTTGAGCAGCAAAGCGGGTTGCTCTGCAAACTCATAGACTAAGCTGTTGCGTATTTAAACTGTTTTTTCATAAAGACGAAATTGGGCGATTTTATAAATTTCTTCTAGGGCGGTTATTTGTTCTTGCTCTATCGAATGATTTAACCTTTGTTCAAACGCAGCTAAAATACTGGTTTTGGTCTGATTTTTAACAGCAATAATAAAAGGAAACCCAAATTTATTTTTATACGTTTGGTTGAGTTGATGAAAGTGTTGATATTCAGCCGATGTTAGACGGTCTAACCCGACTCCGGCTTGTTCTTTTACCGAAGATTCTGCCATTTTTGTTTTACTTCCTAAGTCGGGATGGGCACGAATTAAAGCTAATTGTTGTTGTGAATTACTATTTTTAACGATGGCAACCATTGTTTGATATAATATTTCTATAGTCTCAAATGGTCGTTTTAATTCTGCTTGTTTTGCTATCCAAGGAGATGCTTCAAAAATAGACCCTAATGCTGCGATAAATTCCGCTTGAGTCATTTGATTAACTTGGGATAAGGAATAGGTTTGCATGGGGTTTAACTGCCTCGATAGGTACTATAAGACCAGGGAGAAACTAGTAGGGGAACGTGATAGGCAACGGTGGGGTTGGCAATGCCAAATTGAATCGGAATATAATCTAAAAATAAGGGATAATCTAGGGATTTATATTGGGTTTTAAAATAGTCTCCAACGGCAAAAACTAATTCATAAATTCCCTGGTTTAATTCGGTTTCTGTTAATAGGGGGATATCGGTTCTACCGTCTTGATTTGTAATAGCAGTTTTGAGTAAAATTCTTTCCCCTATATCTGTATGAATTTGCCATAATTCAATTTTTAAATTTGCGACCGGATGACCTTGGGCTGTATCTAAAACATGGGTTGTGAGTTTACCAACCATAGGTAATGGGTAATGGGTAATGGGATATTTGTTTTAGTGAAAGGGGCCGCCTAGGATGGTTTTAGATAGAGCCTGGGTAACATCCTGTTCGGTTTCTTGTTGGAGTTGTTGATACCATTGTTGGGTTAAATAGGGATCTTTTCCATAAATTATATCGGCTCTTTTTCGGGCTTTGATAACTAGGGTTGAAGTCCGTTCTTTCCGTTCAGTTTCATATCGTTTTAAAGCATATTCTACTCCTAAATTAGTGGTTAATAGAAATCGAGATAAGATTTCTGCATCTTCCATAGCTTGACAGCCTCCTTGTCCGAGGGTTGGGGTGGAAGCATGGGCGGCATCTCCTAACAGTACAACTCGACCTTTAACGATGGTTTCTAAGGGGTCTAAATCATGAATCTCTAAACGGTTTAATTCCTGGGGATTGAGAGTTTCTATTAAACATTGAACGGGAGACGGCCATTGGGCAAATATTTGTTTTAACTCCCGTTGACGATGATCTGGTTCAACGATTATTCCCCTAGCCATTGGACAACCAAAGAAATAATAAAACCGATTATTTCCAATGGGCATCATCGAGGCTCGTTTACTTTCTCCGACATAAATCACCCAAGTATTTTTATCTCCTAAATTGGGATTTATTTCAATTAAACCATTCCAATTCACATAACCCGCATAACGCAATTCTACCGGATGACCGACCACATAATCTCGCAATTGAGAATGAATGCCATCGGCGGCAATTAAGAGGTCACCTCGGGTTTGATCTCCATTGGCAAAATAGGCGGTGATACCCTGGGCATCCTGTTCAACGCCGATAAATTGAGTATTCAGTTTAACGGTTTCAATATTATTATTAAAGGCATTTAAAAGCAAGGATTGTAATTCTGTTCGAGACACGGGATAGGGTCGCTGTCCTACGGTTTCGGTTACGGGATGGAGATTAATTTGATTGTATAATTCATCGGTATGACTGCGATATTCCATCCTATCCATCTGTCCACCGATTTTGGCAATTTCATCCCCTAAACCTAAACTATTGAGAACTTTAACCCCATTTGACCAAATAGAAATTCCGGCTCCGGCGGGACGAATTTCCCTAGTTTTTTCATAAATTTCTACGGTATATCCTGCCCGTTTTAGAGCTAAACCAGCCGTTAAACCGCCAATTCCGGCACCGATAATAATAATTTTGAGATGATTCATAATTTTAAGGGTTAGAAGATGGTTCTAGGGCAATTTGACTATAGATTTTTAGGGCGGAACTCCAAACCAAATAACCTTGTTGATTCAGATGTAAACCATCGGTACTTAATTCCGGTCTTAAATTGCCTTCTGCATCAATAAAGAGGGAATGTAAATTTAAAAAATAAGCTCCTTCTTCCTGGGCAATGAATTTCAACTCTTGATTTAAGTGACGGATTCGTTGATTAGAAATTTTTAATAAGCGATCGCGTCCTTCCCAGTTAGACTGTTTGTCGCTATGGGGAAGAATAGATTGCACCACGATTTGAGCATCGGGATGTACCCAACGTAAATCCCGAATAATATCTCGATAATTATTTAATAATGTACTATCATCTATTCCCCGAATTAAATCATTAATGCCAATCATGACAAAAATAGTTTCCGGTTGAGTAATATCAAATAATTTAACCCGCTTTAATAATCCTGTCGAAGTTTCCCCAGAAATGCCTTGATTTAACCAAGTTCTTTCTGAGGGCAGAAGTTCCGTTGGAAACCACAAACTTAAGGAATCTCCCGCTAAAATACTTAAACGTTCCGGGGGGTTGCTGGCAACGGCATTAGCCTCGCGCCCCAACTGTTCCACCCATTGTTCATAAGTCCAACGATGACGGGGAATACCCATTAACGCGGATTCTGATGCCGAGGGTAATTGATGGGTTTGAACCCCATCCGTCAGGGCCGATACAGAGGTGGCATCAGAAATAGATTGTCTGTGCATCATCAATCCCAAGATGATAAACAAGAGTAGTCCATTGCCGATTAAGGATATCCAAGCCCAATACGGAATTGTTTTCGAGCGAATAAATACTGGATTCCAATGCTGCTTAAACAAAACTAACTCAGCCTAACCTGTTCATTTAACATTTAACCTTGTTTCTCCCAATCTACAAAGAATCCCCATCAAGCTACGCTGTGACGGGGGAGTGTCAATAATCTAATTTCTGTATTCAGCAATACAGTTTTTTGAGTGATTTTCGATTGCCGGGCAGGGTTCGGTTGTGGGTCAACCGTCAATGGTCAACAGCCTTTCACCGGTTTTATGAACCTTAGACTCCAGGATTTGTTTGACCGGAATTTCGATCAAAAATTTAGTGTATTCCCCCACTTCTGACTCGCACCAGATTCGACCTTTATGGTGTTCGACAATAATTTGATAGCTAATTGATAATCCTAAACCTGTGCCTTTTCCTACGGGTTTAGTGGTAAAAAATGGGTCAAATAGCTTACAGCGAATCTCTTTAGGAATCCCCAAACCATTATCGGCAATTTCGACAATAATTCGTTGGTGATTCACCAATAGAGTTCTAATCGAAATTTGAGGTTGAATCTTAGATTTATCACAGGATATCAGAGAAAACTTATCCTGCATCATTGAATCATGTAGAGCATCAATGGCATTACTAATCAGATTCATAAATACCTGATTCAGTGGCCCTGGATAGCATTCAATTAAGGGAATATTCCCATATTCCTTAATCACTTCAATTCCGGTTAATTTCCCCTGGGGTTTCAGTTTATTTTTCAGAATCATCAAGGTACTTTCTATTCCATCATGAAGACTCACCTGTTTTAATTCGGCTTCATCATGGCGAGAAAAGGTTCTCAAAGACCGCACAATATCTCGAATCCGGTCAGCCCCGACTTGCATGGATTCGACAATTTTAGGAAAATCCTCCTTGAGAAAATCCAAATCAACCGATTCAATCTCTTGCTGAATTTTAACACTAGGATTAGTATATTCTTTTTGATAAATATCTAATAAATTCAGCACATCCCGGGTATAATTGGTGGCGTGAATCAAATTACCATAAACAAAATTAACCGGATTATTAATTTCATGGGCAATCCCCGCGACCAACTGACCCAAACTCGACATTTTTTCACTTTGAATCAGTTTAATTTGAGTTTTTTTAAGTTCTTTCAGGGTGTTTTTAAGTTCATCATTTTTTCGCTTTAATTCCAGAGAAGTTTTTAACCGTTCTTCGGCTTGTTGCAGGGCTTCTTCGGCTCGTTTATGGGCCGATAAATCCCGAAAGGTTCCCAGATAAAACGATTGATAGCCGAGTTTAGCTTGATTAATCGTGGCTTCCAGGGGGAAACAAGAGCCATTCGCCCGACGACCCACAATCTCTTGACGTCCTTGTAATAGGCATTTTTCCAATAGGGTTTTCTGCTCTTGAATCTGGGAAGTTGGCCAGTCAAATAAATGTAATATCGAGGTTCCCACTAATTCCGCAGCCGAATATCCAAATATGGTTTCCGCACTGGGATTAGTCCTTAAAATTTCTCCCGATGGATTAGCAAAGGTAATCATGGCATCCGTGGCATTTTCAATAATTGCCTCGGTTTGGTTTAAGGAATCTTCTAAAGCCTGCATCACTTGGTTATAGCGACAGCCAATTTGACCCACTTCGGTAAATTGATTTTGAGGAACCCGTTGTTTAAAGTCTTGGGTACGGGCTTGATATTCCATGACTTCAAACAAATCATAAATTTCGGTTTTGGCTCCATGTTCAGAAATATTTAACCCCGTTGTTTCTGCCTCAAGGGAAACTCGTAATGGGAAGTAATGATTGATAATCGATAGAATCAACCAAGTTAAGCCAAATCCCCAAATAAAAGAAACTCCAATCCCCAAAACTTGAACCAGCAATTGTTCCGTGCGGGATAACCCGGTATTCAGGAGATGGAGATTGCCAAACAGACCCACGGCGAGGGTTCCCCAAACTCCACCCCCCGCATGAACCGCAATCGCATCAACGGCATCATCAATCTGACATCGTTGCAAGGTGACAGACACTAACACCATGACGGCTGCACCCACCCCACCAATTAAGGAAGCCATGGGAGTCGAAATCACATGGGAAGATGCGGTAATGGCAACTAAACCCGCCAAGGAACCATTAATAATCAGTTCAACTTCCGGGCGGCGATGCAATACCCACCCTAAGACCGCTCCGACCAACATTCCCGATGTCCCGGCTAAGATGGTATTCACAATCACCGTGGCGACTCGAATGTCTAAATGTAAATAACTGCCCCCGTTAAACCCTAACCACCCTAACCACAACAACATCGCCCCCAATACGGATAACTGAAGGTTAGAGCCACGCATTTGTTGAGGAGGTTTATCGGAGGTAAAGCGTCCCAACCTAGGCCCAATCACCAACAGAACCGCCAGGGAAACCCATCCGCCCATGCTATGAACGATGGTAGACCCGGCAAAATCCACAAATCCAATTTTTCCTAACCACCCGATTAAATGGTTGGTTTCAATCCCATTCCAGGCCCAATGACCAAAGATGGGGTAAATAATCCCGGAGGTTAAAGCCGCGACTAATAAATAAGCTCCAAACTTCATCCGTTCCGCCGATGCCCCTGAAACGATTGTTGTGGCGGTACTGCAAAACATAGCTTCAAACAGAAAAAATGCGGCTTGCCCCGGATTCGAGGTGGTATCAAAAAAGAAAGCCTGGGGGTCAATACCGCCCATGGCCGCTCTGCTGAACATAATGGCATAGCCAAAGGCCCAAAACAAAGCCACCGAAATGCCAAAGTCGGCAAAATTTTTGACGGCAACATTAATACTATTCTTGGAGCGGGTCAAACCCGACTCTAAACACATAAATCCGGGCTGCATCAGAAAGACTAAGCCCGAACAGACCAGCAGCCAGAGAATATCAATCACTGAATTATTGGTTACTCAATCAACCCGATATTGTCTCAATTTCTCTTAAAAGTTTTTGTGGACTTTTATACCGTTACGCAATCCGTATGGATTTTACAAGGCCCAAACTAGAATCCTTCAGCCCGAAAGCCTTATTTTAGGGGCTAAAACCCTGAAATAAGAAAAAAAAATATTTTAGGTGTTGACAAATGTAACGGGGTTTGGATAGAGTAACAAGCGTGTGAGGAGCGAACCAGTTAAGGACACCGAGACGAAACACGGCCAGTCGCCGGTGTCCTTTCTGACAAAAAGGAAACATACGTTTTTTGTGAAAACTCTGATTTTGAAGAGTCTATCGAGATTAGATTAATATTGCTGGGCTCAAGACGGTAATTAATCCAGTTTTTAGCTGTTTTGTGTGGTTAGCTATTTTGAACCCTGTCTTTGTTATGGGATTATAGAATAGTAATATTCAAAATTTTTTCCCGAATGACCCAGTATTTTGCCACGGTTGCCAAGGGTTTAGAATTTGTTGCCGCTCAAGAATTAGAACGTTTAGGCGCCCATGATGTTCGTCCCGATTTTGCAGGGGTTCATTTCACCGGTTCCCGCCAACTGCTTTATCGAGTTAATCTTTGGGGAAGAACCCTATTTCGGGTTTTAGTTCCTATTGCTGAGTTTCCCTGTGCCAATGGGGAGCAGTTGTATCAGGAAATTCAAAATATTAATTGGAATGACTATTTATCGCCCCTAAATACTTTTGCGGTGAACTGCACAGGCAAAAATGAAATTTTAAACCATACCCATTTTACCGCCTTACAAGTCAAGAATGCAATTATTGATCAACAGCGTTTGGAATTTGGAGAACGTTCCGATATTGATATTAATAATCCCGATTTATGGATTAATCTTCATATCCACGAAAACCAAGGGATTCTCAGTTTAGATAGTTCTGGAACCAGTTTACATCGCCGGGGATATCGTCCGGCTGTTGGGATTGCACCTTTGAAAGAAACTCTGGCCGCAGCTTTATTGGATATGGCAGAATGGCATCCTGATGTACCTTTTTTAGATCCTTTATGTGGGTCGGGAACCCTACCAATAGAAGCAAGTTTAAAAGCCTTAAATATTGCCCCCGGACTATTCCGAGAAACCTTTGGATTTATGAAGTGGAAAGATTTTGATCCTAAATTGTGGGAAAGTCTAAAACAGGATGCTTTAGATGCAAAATTAACTACCTTAACCGTCCCAATTGTGGGTTCAGATGAAGATGAGGATGTTATTTATCAAGCCTCAGAAAATGCTCAACGCTGTGGCGTTGCTGAACAAATTCGGTTACAACAAATGGAGTTATCTGAGGTGGAAGCTCCGGCGAATCATGGGGTAATTATTTGTAATCCTCCCTATGGTGAACGTCTGGGAAATGCTGAAGAATTGGGTGCTTTATATAAACAGTTGGGAGATACTTTTAAACAACGATTTAAAGGCTGGACGGCTTATATTCTGACGGGAAATAAAGCCTTGGGAAAACAAGTGGGTTTGAGAACGTCTCGAAGAATTGCGGTGTATAATGGGGCTTTGCCTTGTACTTTGTTAAAGTATGATCTTTATTAATAGATAAAAAGATGCGAATAAGGATTATTGCAAAGGTGTTATAGCAGTCGCCACATCTATTAGGACATTCTTGAAAGCTAAAAGCTGCTCACAGTAAGTATTTACCTATAGCGAGATTGCCTATTCCCTATTGCCTCTTGCTATAACTGTTTACTGTTTACCGATTTTGATTTATGTCTGAAACCATTAAACTCGATCAATTTCTAAAATTTATGGGTGAAGTCTCCACCGGGGGACAAGCCAAAATCCTAATTAAATTTGGTGATGTTGAAGTCAATGGTGAGGTTGAAACTCGCAGGGGACGAAAGTTAGTCACAGGGGATAAAGTGTTGGTTAATGGAAAAACCTTAACGGTTAATTTATCGGAAAAATGGGTTTAAAACCCCTAAGTTCTACTTAGGCTTTTTATTGTAAACCTTTGTTGCAATATCAACCAATCTTGTACCCAAAAATATAGGATAAGAAATCAGGCTAGAGGTAAGGCAATGTTAGTGTTTGAGTTCAAAACTTACGGAAAAGCCAGTCAGATTGAAGCAGTAAAGGAAGCAATTCGTACAGCACAATTTGTCCGCAATAGCTGTTTACGCTATTGGATGGATAATCAAAAAATAGATAAGTATGATTTAAATAAATATTGCGCCGTGCTTGCGAAGAATTTTCCGTTTGCTAATGAACTCAATTCTCAAGCCAGACAATCTTGTGCTGAACGAGCCTGGTCTGCTATTTCCCGTTTTTACGAGAACTGCAAAAAGTCAATTCCGGGTAAAAAAGGATATCCCCAATTCCAGAAAAACTGCCGTTCTGTTGAGTATAAATCAACGGGTTGGAAACTTGCAGATGATAGAAAATCCATAAAGTTTACCGATAAAAAAAATATTGGTAAACTCAAGTTAAAAGGCACACGCGACTTACACTTTTACCAAATTAGCCAAATAAAACGGGTGAGATTAGTAAAACGTGCAGACGGCGTGTATGTTCAATTCTGTGTCGATGTTGACCGGAAAGAAAATACAAAACCTTCTGGAAATACTATTGGACTAGATGTGGGCTTGAAGGAATACTACACCGATTCAAATGGAGTCACGGTTGAGAATCCTAAATTTCTCCGTCAAGGTCAAAAGGTTCTTAAACGTTCACAACGTCGGATTTCCCGAAAAGTCAAAGGTTCAAAAAATCGAGGCAAAGCTAGACAGATTTTAGGGAAACGCCACCTCAAAATAAGTAGGCAACGTAAAGACCATGCTGTGAAATTAGCACGGTGCGTAGTTCAGTCTAACGACTTGATAGCCTACGAAGATTTGAGAATTAAAAATCTGGTAAAAAATCATTGTTTAGCTAAGTCTATTAATGACGCATCTTGGTATCAGTTTCGGGTCTGGATTGAATATTTTGGGAAAGTATTTGAAAGAGTCACGGTAGCGGTAAATCCGCAATATACCAGCTCATATTGCTCTAGTTGCGGTGAAATTGTTAAGAAAACGCTATCCACTAGAACCCATGTTTGTAGGTGCGGTTGTGTCATGGATAGAGATGAAAATGCAGCTAGAAATATCCTTAGTCGAGGATTGAGTACCGTAGGGCATACGGGAACTTTCATGCTAGACATGAGCAACGCTTTGGGAGAATCGACCTCTACTCGGGCTGGAGAAATCCTGTTCGAGCAAGTTGGCTCTATGAACAAAGAATCCCCACGCCTTTAGGCACAGGGAGTGTCAAAACATTGATAATAGGACTTGACCATTGGGCATAATCGTATTGTAAATCATGGCATCTTCATGATTAAACCCGATGGCATCGGTTAGGTTAGCATCGGTTAAATTAGCGGCTTTAAAATTGGCTTTGTGTAAATCGGTATCGCGTAAATCTGCCCCCACTAACCAGGCATTTTCTAAATTACATTCATATAAAGTTGCATCGCTTAAATCTGCTTGATAAAGATTAGTATAACTTAAATTAGCTTGAGTTAAATTCGCTCCATTGAGATTAATATGGGAAAGATTTGCCCCCATCATTTGGGTGCTATATAAACTGGTTTGTTTCAAAATGGCATAACTCAAATTCGCCCCCATTAAGTTGGCCCCGCGCAACGAAGCTCGACTTAAATTTGCGTAACTGAGATTTGACCCACTCAAGTCCGCCCCGATAAAGACTAACTTACTTAGATCACAAGTTTGCAAATCTGCCCCTCTTAAATCCACCCCTTTAAAACTCCATTCTCCTTTTGCCTTTCGCTGCAATAATTCCAACCCATCCATAATATTCAGCCTAAATCCCATTCATTTCATTTTGTCTGATGAATTGCCAATCTAGGCTCTCTAAATCTTGTGATTTATACTTCATCGAGTTTACCATAACAAATTTTAATTTGCTCTGCTAAGTCAAAAAGCAAAGAAAGTAGAGTGATTTCATATCTCTTAAGCAATAAGAATTAAAGTTAGATGTTAAGAATCCCTGAAAGAATAAAGAATTGAGTATTTTCGATGCCGAATGTTTGACAGAATGTAAAGTTAAATTACAACTGTGATTAAAATGTTGAGAAATTTTCCAAAATTGAATCAATCCTTTAACCTGGAAGTTTAAAGTAATATTATCGAGAGAGAACCAATGCAAGATCTGAAAAAGTATCGTATTCGATGCACACTAACCTATGGCGATATCTATAGCCAAATCATCGTTTGGTTAATTGTCATCTTTATCGCCTTAGCAACTTCCCTAGCCCTGTGGAGTACAACCCGTCAAATTTATGCTTTAGCGACGGTTGGCCTAATTGTTGTGCTGTCTTTACCTTTCCTGCTCTTTGCATTCGTCACCACTTTATTTAACCATATTGAAATTTTATCCGTAGATCCCTTGATTGAAGACGAACCCAGTCGTGCTGAATTTCCGGCTTCCTAAACAAATCAGTTATCAGTGTAGGGGCGGGTTCATCAAAATTTAGGTGATTAACAAAAATCTAAAAGAACCCGCCCGTACCAGTTATCAGTTAATAGTTAAGAAGTTTACAGTTAATTGATTAACTCTTATGCTGATAACTCTTATGCTGATAACTCCTTAACTGATAACTCCTTAACTGATAACTCCTTAACTGATGACTGATAACTGATTAAGATGCTAGAACATGATGTGATTATTGTTGGGGGCGGGTTGGCAGGATGTCGGGCGGCGGTAGAAATTGCCCGGACTAACCCCAGCTTAAATATAGCCATTGTTGCCAAAACTCACCCCATCCGCTCCCATTCCGTGGCCGCCCAAGGGGGTATTGCGGCTACTTTAAAAAATATTGATGAAAGTGATAGTTGGGAAGCCCACGCCTTTGATACGGTCAAGGGTTCAGACTATTTAGCTGACCAAGATGCCGTCGAAATTTTAGCCAAAGAAGCCCCGGATGTCATTATTGATTTAGAACATTTAGGCGTCTTATTTTCCCGTCTTCCCGATGGTCGCATCGCTCAACGCGCCTTCGGCGGCCATTCCCATAATCGCACCTGTTACGCCGCCGATAAAACTGGTCATGCGATTTTACACGAACTGGTGAACAACCTGCGACGCTATGGTGTGCAGATTTATGATGAATGGTACGTCCTGCGTCTGATCTTAGAAGATGGACAGGCGAAGGGTGTGGTCATGTTCCGCATTAATGACGGACAGTTAACCGTTGTGCGNCAACCGCGTCTGGTGGTTGGGACAAGATTTATAGGTGTCATTCGGTACCCCACCCCCGCTTTCGCGAGGTCATACTTTCGTGAGGGCAAATTGGCAGGGGATCGGGTACCAAATCCATGTCAATTTGCCCTAAAGCTTATGGCTACTGCCATAAAATAAATTGTAGTTCCCATGTTGCGACACATCAACAGTGGAATTATCAAAAGAAATAGAAAAATGTGTTAAATAATCTTTATGGCTTGTTCTAAATCTTGAATTGATTTTTGTAAACGTTGTTGAATTTCTTCATCGAATAAAAAGCTGTTATCCTCTTGACGTTGAATTTGTTTATCAACTACATAAACCCCATTTAATAAATATTCCGCGCCTAATTCTGATAAAACCGGTTTTAGGGTATAATCAATACTTAATAAATGGGCAATTGTTCCCCCAGTTGCGATCGGTAAAATCACTTTACCCGATAGAAACTTAGGCGGTAATAAATCTAAAAAAGATTTTAATACCCCAGTATAGGCTGCTTTATAAACTGGTGTAGCAATAATTAACCCCGATGCGGCTTGAATTAATGCTTTTGCAGGTTCTAAAGCGGGACTATTATAGCGTCCAAAGATTAAATCTTCCGAAGGCAGATCCCGAACCGAAATTATATCGATTTCAAATCCATTTTCAGCCAATAAATTCAAGGCATATTCGACAATTCCATAAGTCCGAGAGGGATGGGAAGGACTACCTACAATCGCCACAATTTTTGTCATTTGAAAAACTCCTATTTGTGAATTAAAAAAGTAAATTAATTCAGTTTAGCGATATCTTTGTGAACCTGACTCTGCCAATTGGAATTGATTTTTAACAGAAGAATGACTCTTTAAAACCTGTGCTAAAATTTGTTCAACTAATCTTCCAAAAGTAGGATCACCGCGATGGCGAGGACGAGAAAGGGGAATATCTACATCCATCGTGACTTGTCCTGCTTCTAATAACAAAACTCGATCCGCTAAAACCACAGATTCTTCCACATCATGGGTAATTAATAAAGTCGTAAACTGCTTTTCTAACCACAATTGTTCAATCAAAGATTGCATTTCAATTCGAGTTAAAGCATCTAACGCCCCCAAAGGTTCATCGAGAAGCAGTAAACGGGGCTGACTGACCAACGCCCTGGCTAACGCCACCCGTTGCCGTTGTCCCCCCGATAACACCGCGATCCAGTCCTGGGATCGATCCCCTAACCCCACCTGTGCCAGCATCTCTAAGGCTTTAGGCTTCCAGTCCCCCCGCAGTCCTAAACCGACATTTTCCAATACCCGCCGCCACAGTAATAGACGGGAATCTTGGAACATGACTCTGGCGGAGGGATTTAGTTGATGTAGGGGTTCTCCATCGACCAATACCCCCCCAGAAGTGGGACGATCTAACCCCGAAATTAATCGTAATAAGGTACTTTTTCCGCAGCCACTACGCCCGACAATGGCAACAAATTCTCCGGGTTTAATATCTAAGTCTAAATGGGATAAAACAGAGGTTTGACCAAAGGATTTACTTAATCCTAAAAGTTTCAGATCTGCCCCTCTAATTTCTGTGTTCATAATGTATATTCTCCTCGTATTTCTATTGATAACTCGGATGCCATTGCAATAATTTGGCTTCTAATCCACAGGCGATCGCATCGGCTAATTTTCCGAGTAAGGCGTACATTAAAATACTTAAAACCACAACATCGGTACGCATAAATTCCCGGGCATTCATCGCCATATAACCAATGCCAGAATTAGCGGCAATGGTTTCAGCCACAATTAAGGTTAACCACATAATTCCTAATCCATAGCGCACCCCAACTAAAATTGAAGGTAAAGCCCCGGGTAGAATTACTTGCCAAAATAAACCCCAAGAGCTTAATCCATAGACTTTTCCCATTTCAATTAATCCCGCATCTACGGTTTTAATCCCGTAAAAAGTATTAATATAAAGGGGAAAAAACACCCCAAAAGAAACCAAAAAAAGTTTAGCTTCTTCCCCAATACCAAACCAAAGAATCACTAAAGGAATTAAGGCTAGGTGGGGAATATTCCTGATCATTTGTAAAGAAGTATCGAGAACTTTTTCAGCCCGGAGGGAAATACCATTCAGCAGGCCCAAACCGACCCCAATAATCCCACCAACAATAAAGCCAGCGATCGCCCGTTGGGTACTAATCAAAATATGTTTGAATAGTTCACCACTTAAGGTTAATTTAATCGCGGCTTGTAGCACATCTGTCGGGGCAGGTAAAACCCGATTTGATAACCAACCTATTTGAGATAAAAATTGCCAAATCAACAAGAATCCCACGGGTACAAGCCAAGGAATAATCGGATGATTCAAAGATTTTTTTAACCCTTTTGTAGCCATAATTTAGGAAGCCGTAGGAGTGGGAATTTTTTGTGAACTAGGATGACGATCATTAGCAATAATTTCCCCAAAAGGACTCATCATATTAGTCTCTAAAGAAGGCGCTTGATAATCCAAAGGCAGATGGGGAAATAACAATTCTGCAACCCGATAGGCTTCTTCTAGATGGGGATAACCGGAGCAAATAAAGGTTTCAATTCCCAATGCTTGATATTCCAACATCCGTTTAACCACGGTATCGGCATCCCCGACTAAAGCCGTACCCGCTCCGCCCCGGACTAACCCCACACCCGCCCACAAATTCGGGCTAATTTCCAGGGCGGTTTTTGAGCCCCCATGGAGTTCGCTCATCCGTCGTTGTCCCTCGGAGTCGGTGCGAGATAGGGCTTTTTGGGCATCTGCGATCGCCTGATCATCGACATATTCAATTAATTCATTCGCCGCATCCCAGGCTTGATTTAAGGTACGGCGGACAATGACGTGGAGACGAATACCAAACTTGAGGGTACGACCTTGGGCTTCTGCTAATTGACGCATCTGGGCAATTTTTGCCGCTACCTGGGCCGGGGGTTCTCCCCAGGTCAAATACACATCAATTTGTTTGGCCGCGACCTGCATGGCTGCCGGGGATGAACCCCCAAACCACAAAGGCGGATGGGGGTTTTGCACGGGCGGAAATAGCAATTTTGCCCCCTGAATATCCAGATATTTCCCCTTAAAATCAACGGTTTTCCCCGCCATTACCCCGCGCCAAACCTGAAGAAATTCATCGGTTAACTCATAACGATCATCATGGGACAAATACAGGCCTTCCCCCGCCATTTCCACGGGATCGCCTCCGGTGACGACATTCACCAGTAACCGCCCTCCCGATAGGCGATCAAAAGTAGCGGCCATTCTCGCTACGGTGCTAGGGGTGGTCATCCCGGGACGCAGGGCGACTAAGAATTTCATCCGTTGGGTGACGGAAATTAGGGACGACGCCGCAATCCAAGCATCTTCACAGGAGCGTCCCGTGGGTATCAGCGCCCCGGTGTAGCCCAGGTGATCAACGGCTTGGGCAATTTGTTGTAAATAGTCCAGATTAACGGCCCGTCCGCCATAGCTGGTTCCTAAATAACGTCCGTCTCCATGGGTGGGAAAAAACCAAAGAATTTGCATTTTTTTATTCCTAAAATTGTCGATTTCGAGAAACAGTAATTAAGAATTAAGACCTGTTAACTGATAAGTGATAACTGTTAACTGATTAGGACAGATTTTTAACCACCGATTGAATACTGATTTCTTTAGGAATGAGTTTTAATCGGTAAAAGGTATCGGCAATTTTTTGTTGACCAGAAATTGTTTCTGGAGTTAAGGGATCAACACCATAATTGCGTCTTTTTTCGGCTAATAACAGGGAATCAATATCAATTCCGGTTTCTTTAGATAGAAACTCTGCTACTTTTTGGGGGTTAGTTTGTGCCCATTGGCTGGTGGTTTTCAGTTCTTCTAATATGGCGGTAACAACCTGGGGATTTTGATCAACAAACTGTTGAGATGCCAAGAAAAAGCCTCGGTTTTCCACTAATCCTGTACCATCGGTTAAAATTCTTGCCCCAATAGCAGTTTCAGCAACGGCTGCATAAGGATCCCAAATCACCCAAGCATCAACGCTTCCTTGTTCAAAGGCTGCCCGAGCATCGGCTGGAGGTAGAAAAACCGGAGTAATATCGGTATATTGCAACCCGGCATTTTCTAAGGCTGCTACCAGTAAATAATGCACATTTGAACCTTTATTTAAGGCAACTTTTTTCCCTTTTAAATCCACCACACTTTGAATAGGTGAATCCTTGGGAATTAAAATGGCTTCGGCTTTAGGCCCTAATGGTTCATAGCCAACATAAACTAAGGGAGCATTCGCTGCTTGAGCAAAAATTGGCGGGGTTTCTCCGGTATAACCAAAGTCAATTTGTCCGACATTTAAGCCTTCTAAAATTGCTGGGCCAGCCGAAAATTCCGACCATTGAACTGTTATCCCTTGGGGTTGTAAACGCTTTTCTAAAGCTCCTTGGGATTTTAAGGTGTTGAGGAGGGTGGCGGATTTTTGATAGCCAATTCTAACTACTGCACTGGAGGGTGTGGCCGTGTTAGCTGCTACAGGGGTTGGAGTTGAGGTACTGGCAGAATTTCCGCTACTGCAAGCAGCTAAAGCCAAACTTAAGCACAAACTCCCAGCGAATAAACCCATAAAACGTAGAATAGAACGGCGTTTCACGGCTTTTGAGAGAAGTTGCAGCCAAGAAGGGATGTTTAACCGTGCAGACCATTTAGTGATCAAGATTCTTACCTCTGTACAGAATTTATCATAAATTGATAGGGAAAGTGTATTATACTTTCAATTGAATTTCAATACATTTGTAAATTAATTTATTTTCAGATTGATTTAGCCACCACTGCCCGACCCCAGATGGCCACTGGAATCGGTTTAGAATCAGGCCCAACGCTGGCATATTCCCTGAATGAACTTAATTCAAGGTACAATCAAATCAAAAGCACATCTTTAAATAAAGCCTAAAACCGAAAGCGTTAATCATGACATCTACAGTAGAACTTCTCAAGATTAAATTTAATCAAGCATTAGTAGCGGCATTTGGTGAAGATTTTGCCACAATTGATCCGATGGTGGTGGCGTCAACTAATCCCAAATTTGGTGATTATCAATGTAATTTGGCAATGTCTTTAACTAAATCCTTAAAAAGTAATCCCAGAGCGATCGCCACTCAAATTATAGACAATTTAATTATTGATGAAATTTGTGAAACTCCTGAAATTGCTGGCCCTGGTTTTATTAATTTACGCTTAAAAACCGACTATTTACAAATACAGTTACAAAAAATGTTAGGGAATGAACGGTTAAACATTCCTAAAGTTAACCCTAACCAAAAAATGATTGTAGATTTTTCTAGTCCGAATATTGCCAAAGAAATGCACGTCGGACATCTGCGGTCTACCATTATTGGAGATAGTATTGCTAGGGTTTTAGAATTTCAAGGACATGAGGTTTTACGTCTCAACCACGTTGGGGACTGGGGAACTCAATTTGGAATGTTAATTACCTATTTAAGAGAAGTTTCTCCCGATGCGTTAACTACAGCAGATGCCTTAGATTTAGGGGATTTAGTAGAGTTTTATCGTCAAGCTAAAGTTAGATTTGATCAGGATGAAACCTTCAAAGAAACCTCGCGCCAAGAAGTTGTACGGCTACAAGCCGGGGCAGAAGATAGCCGTCGGGCGTGGCAATTATTATGTGAACAATCTCGGCGGGAATTTCAGTTAATTTATGATGATTTAGGAATTAAATTAACTGAAAGAGGAGAATCTTTTTATAATCAATTTTTACCCCAAATTCTTGAAGAATTAGACAAAATTGGATTATTAGTTGAAAATCAAGGAGCAAAATGTGTCTTTTTAGAAGGGTTTACTAACAAAGAAGGAGAACCCTTACCCTTAATTGTACAGAAATCCGATGGTGGTTATAATTATGCTACAACGGATTTAGCGGCGTTAAGACATCGGATTGAAACTGAGACAGCGACTCGAATTATTTACGTTACCGACGCTGGACAAACCAATCATTTTATGCAGGTTTGGCAAGTTGCAAAACGGGCAGGTTGGATACCAGAAAATGTCGAATTAGTTCATGTTGCTTTTGGAATTGTTAAAGGAGAAGATGGCAAAAAATTAAAAACTCGTTCTGGGGAAACCGTGCGTTTAAGGGAGTTATTAGATGAAGCGGTCAGTCATGCTAAAAAGGATTTAGAAACCCGCATCAAAGCAGAAGGACGCACGGAAAACCAAGAGTTTATTGATCATGTGGCGGAAGTCGTGGGTTTGAGTGCGGTTAAATACGCAGATTTAAGCCAAAATCGCACCAGTGATTATATTTTTAGTTTTGATAAAATGTTATCATTACAAGGAAATACGGCTCCCTATATGCTTTATGCCTATGTCAGAATTCAAGGTATTAGTCGTAAGGGCAATATTGATTGGCAAAAGTTAGAAACGGATATTCAAGTGGTTTTAGAAGCAGAGGAAGAAATAGTTTTAGCGAAACATTTGTTGCAATTGCCGGGAATTTTAGAGGAAGTTGCTCAAGATTTACTCCCTAACCGTTTATGTCAATATTTATTTGAATTAAGCCAAAAATTCAATCAATTTTACGAACAGTGTGCCGTGGTCAAAGCCGAAGAACCTCAACGAACTTCCCGTTTAGCATTATGTGATTTAACCGCAAAAACCTTAAAATTAGGGTTATCTCTATTAGGAATTTCTGTCTTAGAACGAATGTAATCTGAAATGCTTAAATGTTTGCTACATCCCCCTGTAGAGACGTTGCATGCAACGTCTCTACAGGGGGGGTTAGAGGGATAATCTGTAGCATCCATCTATAATTGGATTTCATATAACCTGAATACACCGAAAACACCGAAACCCAAAATCATTTGAAACTTTCGGTGTTTTTCTAGGATTTTCAGTAATTTTTGTCAGACTCTGGATAGGAAATTGAATTCACCAATACAGGTATTGTTTCTAAACTATTTTTCTCGATATTGACTTCATGGTTATGCAGAGAAAAATCTAAATAGATTTCATCACTCAAAATCAAGGGTTCAATAGCAGTAATTAGGATGTTTTCTTGAGTGCTAATTTCACCATTGAGTCCCGTAGAATTGGTTTGTTGTTGACTAATGAACATGGCTCCTAAAATCAGCGCACCCCCAACCCAACCCCGTATTCCTAAAGTTTCACCCAGTAACCAAAAGGAAAATAGGGAGGCAAATACAGGTTCAAAGGTATAGATAACGGCGGTTTCAGAGGCGGAAACCCAATGTTGAGCGATCGCCGGGAGCCAAGTGGTTACGGCCGTTACCAAAGCCAGGTACAATAGGGGTAAATAATTGCTGCAAATGCCCTCCCACTGTCCCATCAGGTCGGGTATGGCCCATAAAGTCCCCAACACCGTCATCACTACAAGCTGAATGGCGGTTAGGGGTAGGGGCGCGTGGTTGCAGGTAACAGCCTCCAACAGCAGAATATAACTGGTATAGAGTAGAACATCTAACAACATCCAGAAGTCCCCAGCAGTTAGCATTCCGCCTTCCCAGGACATCACCCCCACCCCAACCAAGGCGAGTCCGGCGGCTAAAAACATTCCTCGTCGCACTCGTTGACCGAATAATTGGCCTAATAATGGGACTAAAATTACATTTAAACTGGCAATAAAAGCGGCCCGGTTTGCTGAGAGAGTTTCTAAAGCGATCGCTTGAATTGCTAAAGAGGCAAATAATATAATTCCTAATAGAAAGCCATCTCGAACTAACTTAAAATTTAAAGTCCGTAAATGCAGGGAAAAAGCGATCGCTGCTAAAGCAGATCGAATGGCAATTAATACACCAGGGGATAAATTATCAATCGTTTCTTTAACTAAGGGAAATGTTGTTCCCCAAAGCAGGGTAACAGCTACCAGTAAAATAATACCCTGGATATGTTGTACTTTTGGTTGTGAAAGAGTCATTATAGATATTTAGATTCTAAAACTATTTTAGAACAAATAGACTATTTTTGAGTAAGATTTTTGCTCTCCTACATAAATTATTACATAATTCCCTGGACGGGTTAGCTTCATCCTATAAACCAAATCGGATCAATGGGTAATAAATAAAGTTTTTACCCAGTTTTCTAATCCACTTAATATTAATTGTACTCCCAAAGCTAAAATAAATAAACCCAAAAGACGAGTAAAGGCAATAATGCCATTTTCTCCCAAAAGATTGAGTAAATGATTGGATAGGATTAAACAGCCATAAACTGTAATTCCAATTATAATAATAGCAACAATAATAGCGCCTAAATGTAATAAAGTTTCTGTCGAAAATGCTTCTCTAGCTTGGGCTGCTAATCCTAATGTGACTGTGATCGCCCCTGGCCCTGCTAATAAAGGAACAGTTAAGGGAATAAAGGAAATATCCTTATGTTCTTCTAGTTGAGTAGTTAAGGCTTCTTCTTCGGTAGCAGTTAATTTTGGTTCAGCCTTTAACGCTTCCCATCCAGCCTCAAAAATTATAATTCCGCCTGCAACTTTTACCCCGGACATCCCTAACCCAAAAAATCCCATAATACTTTCCCCAATTAATAGAAAAAATACTAAAACCGCCACAAAACTAAGAGTAGTTTTAAGCGCACATTTTTGTTTTAATTCTATAGAATAGCCCGATGCTAATATTAAAAATATTGGCACAGCCCCCAAGGGATCAACAATGGGAAACAAGGAGGCAAAACTGGCTAAAACAAAAGTCAAGAAATCTGCTATCATATTTGTCATTTATTCGGCTGGAATCCGGCATTTTTTCTGGGATATTAAAGCTCAGAAGTTAGTTTTAAAATTAGATCTTCTGACTCTGGAAATCTCGACAGTAGGTGAGTCCGATTTGCTAATTCAAAGTCGGCAAAGTCAAACCCGGGTGCAACAGTACAACCGACAAAACTATAGGGACTTTCCGTATTAGGATAACCCCCAAACCACCATCCCGCCGGAACCACAAACTGTACTTGTTCTCCCGCTAAAATATTAGACCCCAGAATAATATTTTGTACTCCATAGTCTTCGTGGATTAAGATCAGAGTCATGGAACCCCCTAAATAAAAATGCCACATTTCATCGGATTGAATTCGATGTAAACAGGATTTTGTTCCCTGGGGTAATAAAAAATAAATTCCTGTACAATAGTTGCGATCGCCCTTAAATTTTTCGGATAAAACCTGCTGGGAAATTACACCCTGAGAACGATAGGTTTCTCGAAAATATCCTCCTTCTGGGTGAGGAATAAGCTGATATTTTTCAATTAATTCTTCTACACTAATCATAAATTTAATTAAATTTTAGGGTGCGTAAGTCCCAACCCACGCACCAAGGATAAATAACGATTAGGTGAGTTAGCAGTTTGCACCCACCCAACACAGAAATTACCAACCGAAAGCTGAATAGAATTGACTTTCCTCCGAGGGAGATTCCAATACGGTTTCCGCATCGGGATTAACCCGAATTTCCGTACAAAAGGTGGAGGTATTGAACCCACCAAACCGCTTAACTGCACTAGTTCGCATCCGAACATCCGAACCCATAAACCAGAAACGCTCAATCGCACTCATGGTTTCATATTCAGTAATTAAAATTAAAGCATCGTCCTCATCCATCTCAAATTGACCCGCCACGGGCATAATTTCTGCATAACCCCGTTCTCGCAACATTTGACCTTTACGGGGATTTTCCGGGTCAGGAACAATGGCAAATACCGTTTCTCCCTTATGGTTTTCATCGTCCTTATCCCAGGCCATTTCCCCCGCCCAGGTGACATAGGCTCCCCCGGCGGATAAACTGGGGTCAACATTGTGCATCTGACAAATTTCGATCACTCTGGGATCATCCGCATCTAAGCTGGTGACTTGAATATCTGAAAATCCTTTCTCAGCTTGTCTAAAGGCTAAATGGTGGGTTGTTCGTTGCGATCGCCATGTTCCAGCACTTTTCCGAAAAAATTCTATTGCATCCATCACGCTTAAAATTCCTTGACTGACTATGATTTATGGGTTTGACCTCTATCATAAGTCGATTCTGAGTCCATTTTGAATTTCTGTAACAGAGATTAGTTTCAAAATGTGCATTATGGACAGATTGTCAAGGACTTGTTACGATAATTTACATTCAGTGTGATATAGATAAACTTAGTCAGTCCGAATCCATCGTGATTTGTACAACTCAGTAGGAGGAGTGAACATGGAAACGTCTGCAAACCTCAGTCTTGAACAACAATTCAAATTACAAATTCTACGCGAACAAGTCAAAAACTTAAATTTAGAAGAAGCCCAAGACTACCTACTCGAACTATTACGCCAAAGTATGGTTAAAGATAATCTCCTGCGTCAATGGATTAAAAACCCATAAATCAGTCATCAGTTATCAATTATCAGTTAACAGTTGAGAGTTGAGAATTAATAGTTAACAGTTAATAGTCATTATTTCCCGATGATCTATTTAGATGCGTGAGCAGCTTAGTGATTAGTGGGGAGTTTTGATTTCTTAGCCAACCACTATGAATCAATAGCCATAAACTATAAACTCCCAACTGATGACTCTCAACTGACGACTATAAACTGTTAACTCTCAACTGTTGACTGATGACTGATAACTGATAACTGATTAACCAAATCGACCACTAACATATTGTTGAGTGGATTCTTCTTTAGGGTTTTGAAAAATACTTTGGGTATCATCATACTCCACCAAATAGCCAAAACGTTTACCCCCTTCAATTGCTTTAGCATTAAAAAATGCCGTCATATCTGCAACCCGTGTTGCTTGTTGCATATTGTGGGTGACAATAATAATGGTGTACTTTTGTTTGAGTTCGTGGAGTAATTCTTCGACCGATAAAGTCGAAATCGGGTCAAGGGAAGCACAGGGTTCATCCATTAACACAACATCGGGATTAATTGCGATCGCCCGGGCAATACAAAGCCGTTGTTGTTGACCTCCAGACAGGGCAAAACCGCTTTGACCCAGTTTATCTTTAACCTCATCCCATAATACCGCTTGACGCAGGGATTTCTCGACAATTTCATCTAATTCGGCTTTATTTTTAGCTAATTTATTTACCCGTACCCCGTAGGCAATGTTATCATAAATCGACTTAGGGAAAGGGTTAGGTTTTTGAAAGACCATCCCGATGCGGCGACGAACTTCTACGGGATCAACATTAGGTGCATACAAATTTTGATTATGATAGAAAATATTCCCCTTGAGTTTGAATCCTTGAACTAAATCATTTAAACGATTAAAACAGCGCAGAATTGTACTTTTACCGCAACCAGAAGGCCCAATAAAAGCCGTAACTCTATTTTTGGGAATTTCCAAACAAACCCCCCGAACTGCCTTAAAATCACCGTAATAGATATCAATATTTTCCGTTTGGATTACCGTTTCCATCTGCGTAGAGTGACAGTCATAAACACCAGACATAAAAATTAACTCCTGAAAGTATACAATATCAAAAAAATCAACATCAAAATAGAGTATTTTATTTAGTTAATACTAAATTATGATGACCGTTAGATACAGCTAAAAGTCAGACAGAACCAACTAACCCATAGACAAGAATTCACCGGTTAAAAGCTCAGACTTAAAACTGTTTTTGCCGAGTCGCCAAACGAGCAATTATGCTAGTTAATAAAACTAAAACCACAATTACTAAGGACGCAGCCCAGGCAAATTCCTGTAAAACTTGATCAAATCCTCTAGCAAATTCAAAAACCAAATAGGCCAGGGATGGGAGAGTTTGAGAAAAAAGACCTCCGGGCCAATTATTGGTATAAACAACCGTAAATAATAGCGGTGCCGTTTCTCCAGCGGCTCGGGCGACGGCTAAGGTAACTCCGGTTAAAATTGCAGGTAAGCAGGCTGGAAGTACCACTTGCAAAACCGTTTGATAATTAGAAGCGCCCACCCCCACCGAAGCCCAGCGAATCTCCTGGGGAACAATTTGTAACGCTTCATCGGTAGTACGGATAATCGTCGGTAACATCAAAACCGAGAGGGCAATTGCCCCCGCCAGAACTGAAAACGAACCCATTTTCAAGACAATAAAACTGTAAGCAAACACCCCCGCAATAATAGAAGGAACACCACTTAAAACATTAGTGGTAAATCGAATCCAACGCACAACTTGACCATTTCCTCCAAATTCAGAGAGGAAAATAGCCGCCAAAATCCCAAAGGGAACCGCAATTAAAGTCGCAGTCGAAACCACTTGAATCGTGCCTAGAATCGCACTGGCAATGCCTCCAGAGATTTGTCCCGCAGCCGGGGGAAGTTTGGTGAATAAATCTAAATTTAAACGGGCAGACCCCTTGAGGAAAATATAATACAAAACCGCCACCAACGGGATCAAGGTAATCACAATACAAGCGGATGCAATCCCGGTCATTAACAATTCAAAAATATGCCTGGAACTTTTATTGTTGCGAATTAAACTAAAGTCATTAACTTCAGAATAATTTGGATCTTTTGTCGGATTTGACATACAGAAAAAATACTAAATTTTTCAAGATTATCAGATTTTTAAAACCGGATTAATTACTCCTGATTCAGATTATTGATATTTCGCTTTAACTTGATTAACAATCCACTCCGCCGCAATATTCACCAATAAGGTGAGGGCGAACAAAACTAATCCTGCATACATTAAAGCTGAAACCTGTAAACCCGAAGCTTCTGGGAATTGATTTGCCATCAAAGAGGCAATCGTATTCGCCGGAGCAAATATGGAAGTTTTCAGATTATTCGAGTTACCAATAATCATTGTAGCTGCCATGGTTTCTCCCATGGCCCGTCCTAATCCCAACATCACTCCTCCGACAATCCCAGAAAAAGCCGCAGGAATTAAAACCCGAAAGATAGTCACCCAACGGGTTGCTCCCAAACCCAAAGAAGCTTGACGTAAATCAGGCGGTAAACTGGCTAGGGAATCCCTGGAAATTGCTGTGATAATCGGCAGAGTCATCACGGCTAAAACCACCCCGGCTGGAAACAATCCTGGCCCAGCCGGGGGGGTACTAAATAAAGGAATCCAGCCGAAATTTTTATACATGAACATCCCAAAGGGTCTTAAAAAAGGAATTAAAACAAAAATTCCCCAAAGACCATAAACCACACTGGGAATTGCGGCTAATAATTCGACCAGAAAGGTTAAAGCGGTGCGAATCGAAGGGGGAATAAAATCTTCACTCAAGAAAATTGCCGTTCCCACACCCAAAGGCACTGCCAATAATAGGGCGATTAACGAACTCATTAACGTCCCCGAAATCATGGGAAAGACGCCATATTGATTCGTCACAGGGTTCCAATCACTACCAAATAAAAACCCTAACCCAAACTGTTGAATAGCGGGAATTGCTTGTTGAGCAATGGGAAAACCCAGTAATAATAAGACAACAATAACCCCCCAGGCAAAAATTTGTGTTAGCCAAATAAACCCTTGATCAAGTTTTTTTTCTATTGGGGAACGAGATTGGGGAATTCCTTGTACATTTTGACGGGGTATAGCCATATATCAAAGATTATACACGATTAATCACAATAATTGAAATTTAAGGTTACTTAATTTTAACCTTGATTACCATTGTAAAAGATGAAAATTAGCATCTTTATTTTGGGGGAAAAGAAGCAATTTAAAGTTTAACCGCAACCGGTTAAAATCTCTCAAATGCTGTCTTTTCCTTTGGTTTTTTAGTTGAGTTCCCTACAGGTTCTCTCGCAACTTACAAGTTGCAAGTTCAGCTAAAGGGATGACCCCGTTACTCCACTTTAATTGTAAAGTCTGGGCTGATTTGATCCGCTTTTGCTGCCACTTTTTTTACAACCGCCGCAGGTAAGGGAATATAACCTAGTTGGGCACTGGTTTTTTGGCCTTCAGTTAGTCCATATTGAATCATGGCTTCAACAGACTTAGCGATTTCTGGTTTATCGTACTTTTGATAAGCCATAATCCAAGAGTAGGTGACAATCGGATAGGATTGGGCACCTTCAGGATTAGTAATAAAAGCGCGTAAATTTTCGGGTAATTCTACGGATTCAAGGGTTTTTGCCGCCGATTCATCGGTAGCTTTGACAAAACTGCCCGCTTTATTTTGCAAAGAGGCTGTTTTTAAGTTAGCATTTTTGGCAAAACCATATTCAACATAACCAATCCCACCAGGAGTTTGACCGATTTGGGCCGTAACCCCCTCATTGCCCTTACCACCAATACCTACGGGCCACTGAACGGTTTTACCCTCGCCCACACTATTTTTCCAGTCCTCACTCATCGCACTTAAATTTTTAGTGAAAACTCCCGTGGTTCCGCTACCATCGGAACGATAGATGACCTGAATGGGTAAGTCAGGGAAGGTGACACCCGGATTATCTGTGGCTAGGGCTGGATCATTCCAATTAGTAATTTTACCTAAAAAGATATCAATTAGGTTTTGTTGAGATAATTTGACTTCTGCTACATCGGGGATGTTATAGGCTAAAACAATACTTCCGGCGGTCATGGGTAATAGTAAAACGCCGTTGGGAACTTTAGCAATTTCTTCATCGGTCATGGCGACATCGCTGGCACCAAATTGAACTAACCCTTGTACAAAACGTTCTACCCCAGCACCACTACCGACGGATTGATAATCAATTTGTAGATTTTTGGTGCTGCTACTAATATCACTGGCCCAGCGTTGATATAAGGGAGCCGGGAATGAAGCCCCCGCACCGATTAATGCTACGGGTTGTTCCAAACTAATTAATTGGGCTGCTGCTGTATTCGGGGTTGTGGTAGCGCCCGTTGTGTTATTAGTTGCTGTAGATGTCCCCTCAGTCCCGGTCGCCGGAGTGGGAGCCGTAGTAGTTGTGGTATTACTCCCGCCACAAGCGGCTAAACTCAAACTCAGAGCTAAGGCTGAAAATCTAGCTACAAACCGACTAGAAGGATTAATCGCATTCAGACGAAACAGCATAAAAAATCAATATTTTGTTAGGGTCGATACCGTAGAGAATACCGTCTCTGTAACAAGTTAAGGTTAAGGGAAGGTTAACGGTTGCAGAAAGTACGAAACAGTCTTATGTGTGCTTTGGTGATAAAATAACTCAGTTTGGATAATTGAAAATTCCGACATGATCAATGTAGTTCCAGTACGACCCGCCCTTAATAGTTTGTCTTCGGTTAGCAATTCCCCATTGGAAGTTCCTGAAGATTGGGAAACCCAAGAAGACCTACAAGTCTGGCTGAATAAATTAGTTGAAAGGATTATATCTGGCGATCGCATTAGTCGAGAAGCAGCCTTAGCTCTAGGCCAGATTGAAGACCAAGAAAAAATTTTATTACTCTGTCAAGCCGCCGATCAAGTTCGTCAAGCCTGCTGTGGTAATACCGTTGATCTCTGTAGTATTGTTAACATTAAATCGGGTAATTGTTCAGAAAACTGTGGTTTTTGTTCTCAATCTGTTCATCATCCGGGGGAAGCATCTCCGATTTATGGATTAAAGTCTAGTGATGAAATTTTAGACCATGCTAAAGCCGCAGAAACTGCCGGAGCCGCTAGATTTTGTTTAGTTTCTCAGGGACGAGGGATTAAATATAATAGCCCGAAATCCTCGGAATTTGAACAGGTTTTAGCCACGGTTAAACGAATTATTCAAGAAACAAAAGTTAAACCCTGTTGTGCTTTAGGGGAATTAACCTTAGAACAAGCTCAGGCTTTAGCCGATGCGGGAGTTACTCGCTATAACCATAATTTAGAAGCCTCAAAAGCCTTTTATCCGCAAGTGGTAACCACCCATACCTGGGAAGATCGGGTACAAACTGTTAAAAACCTGAAAGCGGCGGGAATTCAAGCCTGTACAGGGGGGATTATTGGCATGGGAGAAACCTGGGAAGATCGGATAGATTTGGCTTTCTCCTTAGCTGAATTAGAGGTGGAGTCCGTCCCAATTAATTTATTAAACCCGCGATCGGGAACGCCTTTATCAGAACAATCTAAACTCGATCCTTATGAAGCATTAAAAGCGATCGCCATTTTTCGTTTAATTCTTCCGACTCAAATTCTCCGTTATGCTGGAGGACGGGAAGCAATCATGGGAGAACTGCAAGGAAAGGGGTTAAGATCGGGAATTAATGCCATGTTAATTGGTAATTATTTAACTACTTTGGGTCAACCTCCCGAACAGGATCAGGCGATGTTAAAATCCTTGGGACTCGAAGGGGGTGAAGCTCAAGCCCCTCATTTTTCCTAATGGTTAATATTTCTCTATTGTGACAGCGACCTCCGAGTTTTTTTGGGCAATTATTGGTGTTTTATTAACGATTGGTGGCACTTTTTTAGAAGCCTTTGTCACCGATCCTTCTTGGCTTTGGCAACAAGAAAATGTTGAAGTTCACTCTTTGGGTGTCACCTATCAAATTGGGGCGGTTTTGTTAGTGGGTTGTTTAGGGGGGAAAAATGCCGCCGCCATGTCCCAAATTGCTTATCTAGCTTTGGGATTAACTATATTACCAGTTTTTTCAGAAGGGGGGGGACTGGATTATGTAAGACAACCCACTTTTGGCTATTTATTAGGGTTTATTCCCGGGGGATGGGTCTGTGGATTTTTAGCTTTTAAAGCCTTACCTAAATTAGAATTATTAGCCTTTAGTTGTTTATGTGGATTACTTACCGTTCACAGTGTAGGGTTAATTTATTTAAGTTTAAGTCACGTTTTTAATGGCGTTGCTACCCAAGGAATTATTCTTGGAGATGCGTTTGAAAAATATTCCCTCCAACCTTTCCCGGGACAATTAGCTGTCAGTTGTGCGGTAGCTGTTTTATCTTATCTTTTAAGGGGATTACTATTTTATTAAAGTAGTTTGTTGACCGTTGATTGGTAGGGTCATGATAACCCCGCCCCATTCCCCATTCCCTATTCCCTATTCCCTGATTTATGCGATTTAAGAAAAATTCTGATTTTTGGATAGTTGCTCTGGTGAGTTTAATTGCGGATCACCTGACTAAATTGTGGGTGGTACAAAATTTTGAACTAGGAGAAACTTTACCTCTGTGGCGTGATGTGTTCCATCTAACCTATGTTACAAATACAGGAGCAGCCTTTAGTTTATTTAGTAATGGGGGTATCTTGTGGTTGCGTTGGCTATCATTATTGGTCAGTCTAGGATTAATGGCAATGGCTTGGTTTGGCCCTCGTCTCCACCGTTGGGAACAAGTGGGATATGGTTTAATATTGGGGGGTGCATTAGGGAATGGAATTGATCGGTTTATTTCCGGTCACGTCGTTGATTTCCTAGATTTTCGACTAATTAATTTTCCCGTATTCAATTTGGCAGATATTTCGATTAACATTGGAATCTGGTGTTTAATTATTGCCATGTTTACCCAATTAAAACCTGAGTCCTGAAACGAAACGGTACAATAGATACAGACCCATGCAAGTCTGAGTGCTGAAAATGTCCACCCCCTTGCCCCCTCAGAAACCCCAAACTCTCCTGAACACAATCACACAGGTTGTCCAGACACTTCACGCTAAAGTTAATTTTTCGCGACTGATCCTCAAACCGAATGCTAAAGTCCCGGAACTGATAGTACATCAGGCTGATACTAACAAAGCAGAAGTTTATCCCCTATTAGGCGATCGCTATGTGGTGGGACGTTCTTCCCGAACCTGTGATATCGTAGTCCGAAACCCCCTGGTCAGCACAATTCATGTCAGTGTTGTCCGAGATCCCAAACGGACGGGGTTATTCTCGGGTCGTACCGGGTTTATGATTCAGGATGAAGACTCCACCAATGGCTTATATTGGGGACGACGACGGGTTAAAGAATTGCCGTTGCACCATGGGGATAGTTTAACCTTGGGGCCACCGGAACTGGCTTCTGTGGTTCGGGTCGAATATCGAAATCCGCCTCCTTGGTATCTTCAAACCCTCCGTTATGGATTTTATGGAATCTGTGGTTTAACGGCTGCGGTGGGGATAGTGGTGTTATTCCAGTGGCAGAAATTTGAAGTTGATCCCCTACCGAAAACCGTAACTGGGCCAGTAATTATTCATGCCGCCGATGGTCGCCCCCTCCGACAAGCAAATACCATCGCCCATTTAGAAGCGGATAAGTTATCGGATTTTGGCCCCTATTTACCTAAAGCCGTTGTTGCTTCTGAGGATGCTCGGTTTTATTGGCATTTGGGCATTGATCCATTAGGAACATTACGCGCATTATTAACCAATGTCCGGGATGGGGAAATTCGAGAAGGAGGCAGTACCCTTTCCCAACAGTTAGCCCGGAGTTTATATCGGGATTATGTAGGTACGGAAGATTCTGCTGGACGGAAATTTAGGGAAGCGGTTGTGGCCCTGAAATTAGAAGCGGTTTATGGTAAAAATCAGATTCTAAAAACCTATTTGAATCGGGTTTATTTAGGAATTAATTTATATGGTTTTGAGGATGCGGCTAAGTTCTATTTTAACAAATCTGCCAAGGATTTAAACCTGTCAGAAGCAGCTACTTTAGTAGGAATTTTACCCGCCCCCAATAGTTTTAATCCGATTCAAAATTATCAATTAGCAGTACAATACCGCGATCGCGTGATTAGTCGGATGTTAGAACTGGGCATGGTTAGTGAAGATGAAGCCGATCGCGCTCGCCGTTCTCGGATTGAAATTAATCCTAAAGCTCAGGAGTTTTTAGAAAGTACCATTGCTCCCTATTTTTACGATTATATTTTTGCTGAATTACAGGAATTATTAGGAGAACAATTGGCACGGGAAGGCAATTTTATTGTAGAAACAGCATTAAATCCTTCGATGCAAACGATCGCCGAATCTTCTCTCAAAAGTTCAATTCAGACCACAGGAGCAACTAATGGGTTTTCCCAAGGAGGTCTGGTAACATTAGATTCTAATACTGGGGAAATTTTAGCAATGACGGGGGGTGCAGATTATAAAGAAAGTCAGTTTAACCGTGTTACCCAAGCTCAACGTCAGCCGGGATCAACGTTTAAATTGTTTACCTATTTAGCGGCGCTCGCTCAAGGTATTCCGCCGGGTCAAATCTATTCCTGTGAACCCTTAACTTGGAAAGGACAAAGTTATCAAGGGTGTGAACGCAGTGGGGGTGATATTGATATGTATAGAGGGTTAGCGTTATCAGAAAATGTGATCGCCCTGAGAATTGCTCAAGATGTTGGATTAGACCAAGTTATTGACATGGCAAAACGCTTAGGAATTAAGTCAAAACTTGATCCAGTTCCGGGCTTAGTAATCGGTCAAAGTGAGGTGAATCTGTTAGAAATTACTGGAGCTTATAACACCGTTGCCAATGATGGTTTTCGTAATTCTCCCCATGCAATTAAACGAATTTTAGATAGTAGTGATTGTACGGATTTTAATGATATTAATACCTGTCGGGTGATTTATGCTTATGATCGAGACAATCCCAAGATCCCATCGGTTTTATCTGCTTCTGTGGCGGAAACAATGACAACTTTATTGCAAGGAGCAATTCGTCGGGGAACGGCTAAAAGTGCCTATATCGGATTAGGAGAAGCGGGTAAAACCGGAACAACAAATGATAATGTTGATTTGTGGTTTATTGGTTATCTTCCTGATTCTAAATTAACCACGGGAGTTTGGTTAGGGAATGATGATAATTCTCCTACCAATGGAAGTAGTGCAAATGCGGCTCAATTATGGCGAGATTATATGAGTCAAATTGCTAGATAATTTTTTAGAAATTAAGAGAAAGAGAGACGCGCCGTGGCTCGTCTCTACGGGGAATTATGATTGAAAGATTTGTGTTGGGGTTAAATTTAATTCGGGGAATATAGCCGATTCCATTCTATCATTTTCTCTAAATAAATTTACCATATATTCCCCATCGATCATTTGATAAACTGAAATCGTAGGTTGTTTGGGATTTCCAATATATCGCCGACCGCCTAACCCTAAATAATCAATAATCCAATATTCTTTAATTCCTAATTTTTCATATTCTGATAATTTCATTAAATAATCATCTTGCCAATTGGTACTGACCACTTCTATAACTAAAGGTAAACTTTCACCTTGAGTAATAGTTGATCGCTTTTTCCACATTGGTTCATTTTCTAGCGCATTTTTATCAATAATAGTCAGATCGGGATTAAAACCAGATTGATCAGAATCAATGGCTTTGATAATACACTGTCGAGCGACAAAATAGTTCAGTCCCAAGGATTCTATCTGAATGCCTAATTTAAGGGTAAGAAAACTAGCGACTTGTTCATGAGTTCCTGTAGGCTGCATTTCTTTAATAACTCCTTGATGTAATTCATACCGTCCGTAACCATCGGGAACCCAGTCCAAAAATTCCTCCAAGGTGATTAATTTAGCTTCCGATTCTAAGTAAATAGTCATAAATAAAATAACAATAAGAAGACAGTTTGTTGTTGCGCTTAAGCGCATCTTGTCGTTGCTGTTTATAGCTAAGAGTAGGAGCGCCACATCGCAACAACGAATTATTTTTTTATAGTATAACAATTTATAGAACCCGGCTTTCTCAGAAAAACGGTTTCTTCCGGTTATCAGAAAAATGGGTTTAAAACCCCGTCGTTCTAGGCCTGCCCTCATGAAAATGGGGGACGGCTTTTTATTCTATTTTAGAGTATACTAAAGAACTGATTGTGAGCAACAAAAACAATGAAAGCCAGGTATCGGTACAGAATCTACCCAACTAATCAACAAAAGAGGCTGATGTCTCAATTGTTTGGTTGTTGTCGTGTAGTGTTTAACGATGCTTTAGCTTACTGTCAAGAGCAACACCGTGCGGGTAATAAAAAACCTTCTAGCAGTGAACTCTCTAAAAGACTTACAGAACTCAAAAAAACCGAGGAAAAAGAATGGTTAACAGAAGTTTCCTCGGTTCCCTTGCAACAGTCTTTGAGAGATTTAGAGCAGGCTTATTCTAACTTTTTCAAATCCTCCAAAGGACAAAGAAAAGGCAAAAAAGTTAAACCGCCTAGATTGAAGAAACGTAAATCCAAGCAATCAGCTAGATTTACTGATAACAGTTTTAAACTCTATCCTAATTCTGATTACATTTGCCTAGCTAAAATAGGTGATATTCAAGTAATCTGGAGTAGGGAATTACCCGCAGTTCCTTCTAGTGTCACCTTAATTAAAGATAGTGCTGATAGATATTTTGTCAGCTTTGTAGTTGAGTTTAATCCTCAACAATTACCAAAAAATGGACAAAGTGTTGGCATTGACTTAGGAATCACTGATTTTGCTACACTAAGTAACGGTGAAAAAATCAAATCACCTAAACCTTTAAAGAAACAGTTAAAGCGTTTAAGGAAATTACAACGGAATTTGTCAAGGAAACAGAAAGGGAGTAAAAGAAGGGAAGTTGCTAGAAAAAAACTAGCTAAACTTCATGCTAAAATTTCTGATACCCGAAACGATTTTTTACACAAACTGTCAACTCAGATTATTCGTGAAAATCAAACAATAGTCTTAGAAGATTTGAATGTGTCAGGGATGATGAAAAACCGCAAACTATCCCGTGCAATTAGCGATTTGGGCTGGCGTAGTTTTAGAACCATGTTAGAGGCTAAGTCAGTCATGTACGGGCGGGATTTTCAAGTAATTGATAGATGGATTCCCACTTCTCAAACTTGCTCTTGTTGCGGTTTTCACAGTGGCAAAAAAGAGTTAAATATTAGAGAGTGGATTTGTCTTAATTGTGGAACTTCTCATGATCGAGATGTTAACGCTGCAATTAATATCAAGGTCGCCGGAGGGCATTCGGAGACTTTAAACGGACGTGGAGAGAAGGTCAGTCTTTCTGTAAAGAAAGCACATCTCGGCGAAGCGTCAACCCATCCAGCATTTGAGCAGCTATCAATTTTTGATCTGCTTAAATAGATAGAATCCCCGTCCGTTCACGGCGAGGCGGATGTCAACTTAGGGTAAAATAAACTTAGGCTCGTTTGAGTTAGATCATCTATGAGTTATTGCCTAAATCCCCAGTGTCCTCAACCCCAGAACACCCCAGAGGCTAAATTCTGTTTAACCTGTGGGGCAAAATTGTTATTAAGAGAACGGTATCGCGCCGTTAAAGTGATTGGTCATGGGGGTTTTGGTAAGACATTTTTAGCCGTAGATGAAGATAAACCCTCCCGTCCCGCTTGCGTAATTAAACAATTTCGCCCCCAAATGCAGGGCAATTCTCAAAAAGCCATTGAGTTATTTCATCGAGAAGCAGAACGTTTAGATGAGTTAGGAAAACACCCTCAAATTCCTGAATTATTAGCCCATTTTGAACAAGAGAATCATCAATATTTAGTCCAAGAATTTATTAATGGGCCGAATTTGGAAGCGGAAATTTTGGATCACGGGATTTTTAATGAAGCCCAAATTCGTCAAGTCTTAGATGACTTATTACCCGTTTTACAATTTATTCATCATCATCGGGTAATTCACCGAGATATTAAACCCGCGAATATTATTCTGAGAGAGGGATCTTTATCGGCACAATTGCCCTTAGTTCGTCCTGAATTTTTACAACAATTGCGGGGAGAATCTTCGCCTCAAAATGCCCCTGGGGGTTCTCAACCTCAAGGTCAGTTAGTATTAGTAGATTTTGGAGCGGCAAAGGTCGTTACTGATACTGAAGTTCCAATTATGGGAACAGTAATTGGTAGTCCCGAATATGTGGCTCCTGAACAAACCAGAGGACAGGCAATTTATAGCAGTGATATTTATAGTTTAGGGGTAACTTGTATTTATTTAATGACGCAAATTTCACCTTTTGATTTGTATGATATTCATGAGGATCGGTGGATTTGGCGAGATTATTTAAAACAAAATTCTGTGAGTTCGGAATTAGGAAAAATATTAGATAAAATGTTAGCCGTATTACCCAGTCAACGTTATGATTCTGCTTTAAAAGTCCTCAAAGATCTACATCCGAGTGGCATACCTGTCGCGATCACCCGCCATTTACAAACCCCATCCCCCCCAACTCCTGCACCACCAACCGTTAGAACTCCCGCCCCATCTCCCTCCCAGACCTTACCCCCCCGCACCCTCCAACAACCCCCACCCCCTCAACAGCAGCGTGTTCAACCCTTGCACCCGCCCTCTTGGAAGTGTGTGCACACCCTTAGTGGTCATCGCAACGCTATTACGGGAGTGGCTTTCAGTCCCGATGGCCAGACCTTGGCGAGTGGGAGTCAGGATCAGACGATTGAAATTTGGCGGCTGGACTCGGGGAAACGGTGGTATACCTTGGTGGGTCATAGTAATTGGATCACGACCATTGCTTTTAGTCCTGATAGCAAGACTTTGGCGAGTGGGAGTCGGGATCAAACCATTGAAATTTGGGATATGACTAAGGGTAAAAGGTGGTATACCCTCACGGGTCATCAAGACGGGGTGGAGGCGGTGGCGTTTAGTCCCAATGGTCAATTCTTAGCCAGTGGAAGTCGAGATAAAAGTATTGAAATTTGGAATATGAATAAGGGAAAACGGGGGTTTACCTTAACAGGTCATCAGGATCGAGTTTATAGTGTGGCGTTTAGTTTGGATAGTCAAAAATTGGCAAGTGGGAGTCGAGATCAAACGATAAAAATTTGGGATTTGAACACAGCAAAGGAAGTCCAAACTTTAACAGGTCATGGGGACTGGGTGCGAAGTATGGCGTTTAGTTTAAACGGTCAATTATTGGCTTCGGCGTCTAAAAATGGCATGATTAGAATATGGCACAATCAACAGGAAAAATGGGTATTATTAAGAACATTAAGAGCCGATGTTCAAGAGATATTTAATATTGTTTTTAGCCCAGATAATCAGTTTTTAGTGAGTGGGGGAGGACAGGGAATAATTGATATTTGGGATGTACAAAAAGGGATATTATTAGAAACCATTAAAGCCCATGATAGTGATGTTTTTACGGTGGCATTTAGTGGGGATGGTCAATGGTTAGCAACGGGAAGTTATGACTGGACGGTGAAGTTGTGGAAACAATAACCGCCCTGAACGCTCATTTCGGGCTGTAGAGACGTGCCACGGCGCGTCTCTCGATGTTATCTAAAGATAACCTGTTTTAAATAGGAGCGATCGCAACCCCAATCAAATTAACACCCACCATCTTACTAAAATTGATATTCATATAAGAATGTGCGATCGCAAATACAATAATATTAAAACAATAATTTTATTGTTAAAAAGGTAAGTATTGAACTTGGTTCACTAAATCTTCTGGTTCACTTGCTTTGGCAATTATTTCTAAGTCCCGCACACATTCTCCAACGGTGACAGACTGTTGATGTGCGTAAATAACCCCACTAAACTTTACCCCCTCTTGCTGGCGACGGTTAGCTATTACTAAAAAATCATCATCTTGGGTAAAGATAACACGATCGAGTTCTGTGGCGCGATCAAGTAAAATTGGATCAGGCGTGCCAGTTCGTCCATCTTCTTGTACTGTGAGAACGTCTATACCGCGCAATTTTAAACCATTTGTAATTACTCGGCGAATGTGTTCATCCATGTAAAGGGCTAGGGTCATTTAATGAGTCCCTGGGTGCGAAGTTTTTTAACTAAAGCAGATTCACCTGCTTGTTGACGTAACGTTTCAACATTCTCAAATCGTCGCTGTATATCGGCATCTAGTTCTTCTTTATTATCCCAGTAGTAAGCTAAGGTAGAATAAATTTGACTCATGCTTAAATAGGGATGTTGAAATTTAATTTCTTCGGGACTCCAACCAAAAGCAAGATGACCGGAAACTAATTCAATTACTTTCATGGTTGTTCCGCCAATGTAGGGAACGTTGTTTTCATTCAGTTCTATATACTTGTGTTGTGTCGTAGTCAAGTTCATAGAGTTTGCCTCGTTACTGAATTTAATTATAGTATATTTTTGGCAATTTCTTCTGAAGTGCGATCGCCACCCCAATCAAATTAACACGCACCATCTTAATAAAATTGATATTAATACAAGAATAGGCGATCGCAAATACAATAATATTAAAACAATTAATTGGTAGATGTTGGGGTGTAGCAAGTGAGGATGATCGCACTGCTTTAGATTCTAAAATAACAATAGATATTCTTTCAAGATACTATTGCGGTTAGGATGACGTAACTTTCTGAGAGCTTTCGCCTCTATTTGACGAATGCGTTCACGGGTGAGATTAAAAATCTGACCAATTTCTTCTAATGTCTTCATCCGACCATCATCTAACCCATAACGCAATCTTAGTACATCTCTTTCCCTGGGACTGAGACTATCTAATACATATTCTAAGTCTTCTCGTAATAGATTCATAGACACTTGATCTTCAGGAGTTTCGCCATCGGATTCAATAAAATCTCCTAAACGAGAATCTTCCTCTTTCCCAATCGGTGTTTCTAAAGAAATCGGAAGTTGAGCCGATTTAACAATAAACCGTAACTTCTCGATGGTCATTTCCATGCGAGTTGCTATTTCTACTTCGGTGGGTTTGCAACCCATTTCTTGAGACAGTAACTTGGTAGTTTTTTTAATCCGAGAAATGCTTTCATACAGGTGAACTGGAAGCCGAATAGTCCGAGATTGATCGGCGATCGCTCTAGTAATTGCCTGACGAATCCACCAGGTCGCATAAGTAGAAAATTTGTAACCTTTTTCGTGATCAAATTTCTCGGCGGCGCGAATTAATCCTAAACTACCTTCTTGAATCAAATCTTGGAAGGAAAGACCCCGATTCATGTATTTTTTGGCAATCGAAACCACCAGTCGTAAATTAGACTGTACCAGTTTATCTTTTGCCCGGCGGCCAATATAAAGACGGCGGCGGAATTCTGGCAACCTCATCTCAACGGCGCTCGCCCATTCCTGCTCATTGGGTTCGCGATCGTAATGTTCGATCAGTATTTCCCGAATTCGCTCTAGTTCGAGTAAGTCGGCAATTTTACGAGCGAGTTCAATTTCTTCATCCGCGCGTAATAATCGAATCCGACCAATTTCTTGGAGATAGAGACGAATCGAATCTTCTGTAAAGTGTTTTTTCTTCGTCTGAGTTCGACGCCGGGATCTAACCCATTTACCAGATGGCATCTGGTAATAACCATACAAATGACCATACAATAATCTAAATTCATCCAAATCTCGGAAGATATAAGATCGAATATGCCAACGAGTGAATACTCCTATTGCCATTTTAGAATAGCTTTCAGGGTTTTCCTTGGGTTCGGGAGTTGGAGTCGGAGTTGGAGTCGGAGTTGGAGTCGGAGTTGGAGTCGGAGTTGGGGTTGGACTTGGGGTTGGACATGGTGTTGGACTCGGTGTTGGACGTGGTGTTGGACTCGGTGTTGGACTCGGTGTTGGACATGGTGCTGGACGTGGAGTTGGTTCGGGGTTAGGATTATTTTTGGAATGATCTAATTTTTCTATTGTTTCACCGACCGTTTTAATCACTTCATCTATGAAAGAAGGTTTAACCGGATTTCTATTGCTAAAATCAGATGAAACATAAACATCTTTTATCTTGGGAACAGGAATAACTTTACACTCAGCTAAATCGCTAATATTCTCTGGGATAGCTTTAGCATAAACTTCATAACTTCCATCAGCATCCTCTAATGGAATAAAATAACCATTCTGATTAATTGTTCCCCCTGTAGCCGTCCAAGTGACTTGTCCGATGGGAATAGGTTGATTATATTGATCAAAACCTTGAACATTAAATTGTTGGGATTTACCACAATATAGACTTGTTTCTGAAGGGTTAATTTTTAACAATGTTAGTTTAGGTTTTTCAATAATTGTTATTAAAACTTGACAACTAACTGAGTTAACCTGTGCTTGTATTTTAAAGTTAGAACCTGATATATTTCCGGCTTGGAATAGTCCGTCTTCGACCTCTCCTCCTGTAGCAGTCCAAGTTATATTTTCAATTTTAATCGGTTTATTATATTGATCAAAACCTTGAATAGTAAACTCTTGATAGTCACCACAATATAAAGTTTTTCCTGGGGAATTAATTTTTAACGATGTTAGTTTAGGAGACTCACCTTCTAAAACCTCTAAAATTTCTCCTTTTTGCAAATCCCAAAGTTTAATCCAATCCCGACTCCCACTAACAAATAATTTACTATTAGAACTAACAGCAATAGAACTAATAAATCCAGTATGACCTGTGATTCTACGAGATGGATTAGGGTATTGATTAAGGTTTTGAATATAAATACTGCCATTATTGGTTCCTATGACTTGAATATTACCATTAGAAGTAATATCAAAATCACTGATTGTTTGAAATTTGCCTGTAATAGTCTTAACACATTTTAAACTATTGACAAGTAATTGAAATGGGGGTTCATTATTACTCTTTCCAAAAAAGAAACTCAAAACATCAGTTACAAAAGGAATATTAAAATTTTCATTTTTACCTTGAGTTTTGGGATCTTTTTGCCAAATTTTAACAGTTCCATCTCGACTACCTGTAACTAAAGATTGATCATCAGAACTAATGGCGACATTTTGAATCCAATCTGAATGTTCTTCAATAGTTCTTAATAATTGTTTTTTTGTCAAATCCCATAATTTTATCGTTTTATCTGTACTTCCACTGACTAAAAATTTACTGTCTGAACTAATTGCTAAACAAGAAATCCATCCGGTATGATCATTAAAAGTATGGACAAGTTGTTTCTTTTCTAAATTCCAGACTTTAATGGTTTTATCTGCACTTCCACTAATTAAGGTTTGATTATCTGGGGTAATTTTAACGACATTAACCCAACTTGTATGACCTGTAAAAGTATGCAAATTAATTGTAGTTTTTAAATTCCATAACTTAACAGTTTTGTCAATACTACTACTGACTAAATATTGACCATTGGAACTAATTGCAACGGATAAAACCCAATGGGAATGAGCATCAAGGGTATCAACTAATTGTCCTGTCTCTAAATTCCAAATTCTGATGATTTTCCAACCGCCACCGACGATAATTTTATGTTCTGAACTAATAGCTACACAAGAAATTGTATCTTGAGGTATAATATTAGGCGATCGCAAATTAACATTTTCAGTTAAATAAGGATTATCACCATACAGCACCCAATACGCCGATTGTTTAACCTGTTCTGAAGGGTTGATTAATGCCTGTTGCGCTAGTAAATCTAAACCTTGATCAAATTTCAGACAGTCTGAAAGGGCTGTAAGTCGTTGTTGCAGGTCTGGACTGGTGAATTTACCCCGAAGATTCTCAATAGCTGGCCGTTCAGAGGGTTCGGTCATGGTCTTAACTATTACAGGTTATCTATCCATTTTAAACTCATAACCCCATTAAATAACAAAGGTTTAATTAAGAAAAATGATCACACTTTATCAAGGGCTTTGCTTCTGCTATAGTGAGAATAATTAACTCGGCAAACCGGATCAATATGGAAATTAACCCTAATCCCCTCGAATTTCTATCTGCCAAGGTTCAAGAAACGGTTAACGATACCCAAAATTTGGCTAACCAAATAGCTGCCAATGTTCAGGACAGTGCCAAGGCCGTAACCGCATGGGTAGAATCCGCCCCCGGTTCCATGGTTGGTGTTGGGGTCGTTGTGACTCAAGAAGCCTTTAAAGTCGCCCATAATATCCGGTTTGAAAACCTACCTACAGGGTTACAATTAAAATTCGCTCGGGCGGGTGTGCGCCAGGGAATGCGAAATGTTCAAGAAGCCACAAAAGTCTTTGAATCCATACCCGCCCAAATTCGCGCCCAAGGGCCAGAAGCCATTCGTAACTTCTGTCAGGATAAGGATTGGAGTCACATCAAAGCCCACGTCAATGGCGGCGGAAGCGAAGCCCATAACGGGATTTTTGAATATTTTAAGGTGAATCGTAAGCGCGGTGGGGTGGACATGACCCGCAAAGAATTAGCCGCGGCGAAGAAGGTTTTAGCGGATGCCGCCTTTAAAACAGCAGTTGTCGAAATCGTTGGGGCAACTCTTAAAGGTGCGATTGTTGCAGGAGTTATTGAGTTAGTATTTTCTATTTTAGAAAACTCTTTATTGTACGTTGAAGGCAAAATTACCAAGTCGGAGTTAGTGAAAAAAGTCGCCACCGCCACGGCAAAAGCCGCTATTGCGGGGGGTGTAATTACGGCCATCCTGTTAACACTTTGTATGATATTTCCCTCCATTGCCACGCTTTTAGGTGCTGTCGCCATACCCTTGGGGGTTGCCGGGATTGGTTTTATGGGAATTCGCGCCTGGGAAATCTTTTGTCATGCCGATCACTTATTTGGTATTACTGAACAAACACAACAACTTATGGGACTCACTGAAGGGGCAATTTAATTGAAGTTAAACCCTTTTTGAACAGTATAAGCCGGGGCTTCTATAATCATGATGTGATCGGGAATATCTATCACGTCAAGATCAAAAAGATCATCTGATGTTTTGACTAAAATGGATTTTAAAGCCCCTTTAATTTGAGATGCTTTATGCAATAAAGCGAGTGCTTTGTGTAAACTTTCTCCCTGACGCTGTACCCGAACAGGAACGGGCTTTCCTTGATAATTCTGTTTTAAAATAGCATCAATTCCTTGATTTCTTTGAACCGGAATAATATCTAAACTAGCAATAATATTAAGTGCATCTTCATTGGCATTAAGATAGGCTTTGCGACCTTTCTGAAGGAGCAAAGATTCAGATTTCATTGGTGTTTTTAATCTATCTTTAGAAATTTGAACAGCATCGGGAGAAATATCAATTCCCCAGGCTGAACGATTTAATAATTTTGCCGCAATAATTGTTGTCCCACTTCCACAAAAAGGGTCTAATATAATATCCCCAGGATTAGAGGCTAACTCAATAATTTGTTCTAGGAGCAAAATCGGTTTTTGAGTTGGATAACCCACACGCTCTTTAGCTTTAGGGTTTAAATAGGGAATCTCCCAAACATCACTTAATGGGACTCCTTTTTTGGGATCAGCCGGAATAATTTCCCCCTGCTCATCCCTCGCATAAATGGCTTTACCATGCTGATCTCGGGTACGTTTCTGTAAGATTTGATCAATATTGGTAGACTCTGAATAATCACAATAAATACGATTAAAAATAAATTGATTGGTCTTAGAATAAAAGAATATTGTTTGATGGGCGGGTAATAATCCTTTTCTGGAATTTGACCATCGTTTGTAACTCCAAATAATTTCTGATCTAAAATTTTCTTGTCCAAAAATATGATCTAAAATTGCTCTAATGATATAATTAGCATGGGTATCACAATGCACAAAAATTGACCCATCTTCCCTTAAAACCTTATGTAGAACAACTAACCTCTCATGAATAAATTTTGCATAGTCTTGATGACTTTCCCATAAATCATCATAGCTAAATTCAGATTGTCTATCTCTCGTTTTTAAAGAATGGTGTTTTTGGGTAAAAAAAGGAGGATCTAAATAAATCAGATTAACGAAATTTTGCTGCATTCCTTGGACTATCTCAAGACAGTCTCCTTGAATAATATTGTAAGTATTGTTCATAATTTTTCATGGGTTAATCAATTATCATTCATCTGAAGCCGTATTTTGATCCGCAATTCTTTGTAAGATTGCTTTTAAATCTACACCTGTTCGTTTCGTTACATAGTTCCAGGCACTCTCTCCATAGTAATATTCACCGCCAATGCCCTTATAAAGTGTCTCTAAAGTTTGTTGAATTCTGATAGCTTGTTGCCTATTGGGGTAATAAAACATAATACGAATGGGTTTATAACCTGCGGTTGATATATAGCAATCCTAAATAGGTTGTAACATTTTATTGTAGGGGTTTGGTCTCCAAACCCAGGCGAAAAGAGGGTTTGGAGACCAAACCCCTACGGAATTTTGTCACAAATTATTTAGGATTGCTATAGCTTTGATTCTAGTATGTTCTTTTGTGATATGATCTCCATCTGTTGTTGCATCTCTCCACTTAATTTCAATGGCATTATTTCCTTCTAAACAATCAATTTCAAATGTTTTCGGTCTTGAACCCAGAGTATTAGTAATTTTGACTGCTTTTGAATCAGGGTATTTTTCCAGGAAAGATAATTGAGTAGCCTTCTCTAAAAATGAACCTGCATAATTATATAAAAAACGACCTTTATTTTGATAAGTATCTATTAATCTTCCTTCTTCCTCAGTGATATGCAAAACTCTATAGATTAAAAAATGAGAAGTATCATCAGCTTCCATTTCTTTTAAACTAAAGTTAATTTGTTTCAGTAGAGCTTCGGAAGATTTTTGTGCTAAATTGTGGATTTTTTCTTCTAAACTTGAAGGCGTGAGAGATGCCATAAATTAAATACTATTTTTATAGAAAAGTATAAGTTATATAGCAATTCTAAATGATTTGTGATCAAAACCCGTAGGGGTTGGGTCTCCCAACCCTCTTTGCGCCTGGGTTGGGAGACCCAACCCCTACAATAAAATGTTACAACTTATTTAGAATTACTATATACAATTAACATTACAGTAAAGCACTCTAATTATAGCTTTAAATTGTTCATCATGTCAATATTATATTTAACACTATATTCTCTATTTTTGATTTCCTATTCTTTACTCTCCAAAATCTCAACAGTCCCCTGATAACCATCAACGCGCACCCGTTGACCATCTTTTAAATAAGTAGTCGCTCCTTGAATATTCATCACCGCCGGGATGCCATATTCCCGGGCGATAATTGCACCGTGAGAAAGTTGTCCACCGACTTCAGAAATAATCGCTTTTGCGGTTAAGAGAATCGGCGACCATCCGGCATCGGTGTAGGGAACTACGAGAATTATATCCTCAGTTTGATCAATAATATTGGTTAAACTACGGCAGATTTTAACGGTTCCTTCCACACAGCCAATACTAGCAGGAATCCCTTGTAAAATAGCTGAATTTATAATCGTTTTTAATCGAGGTTCAGGTAATAAGTTACCATAGACAACAGGGGGAACTGTGCGATCGCTATCTTCCCTGAAAACTTGCCGCCGTTGACTGACTTTAGGAATAAAATCAGGCTCAATTTTCCGTTCTATCCAATCTTTAATTTCATCCCATTCTAAATAGAAAATATCCCCCGAAGTTTCTAAGATTCCTTGATGAATAGCTTGGGATTCTATGGCTAATATTGTCCATCGTAAATGAGCTAAAAGTTTACCGTAAATTTCAGCAATTTGGCTTTTGGTTAAAGTGCGTTGATAACATTGAGCTTGTCGCCATCTTTCCCATCGGGTTAAGGTAGAAACCGTTGAATTTTCCGTCCGGTAGTTGCTATTTTGAACAATTTTAAAGAGCATTTCTTTTAAAATCTCCGGTTGTTCTAACCAATTCGGCACAGAAATATCCGTTCCGACTTCACTTAAATAGCCGTAGGTTTGTAACCAATCTTCAAATTGTTGATTAAACTGGGGATTTTCTGCTAGAATCTGATCAAAGTATTGGTCGCTTATTAGTTCGGGTTCTTCCGAGGTTTCTCTAATCCGATCAGCCAGGGTTTGTAAGGCTTCCATCGAAGCAATTTCTGGGGCAGTATAGGTAGGTATCCAACTATCAGAAACTTTAAATAAAGTTCGTCGAATCGCTAACCCTATAGGGGCTAGAATATTATAATAAGTCGCTGATTTTAACAGGTTTTGAATGGTTTCAGATCGTTCTAAAAGTTGAGTTAAACTTAGGGATTTCATGGATAATTCTGCTTCTAGTTGTTGTAATATGGGTAAAAATAGCTGTTCTAAATCCTGTTGAAAATCCCGATCCAAATGTCGCTCCCGTTGAACTAATCGCCATAAACCAGGTAAGGAGGGTAAGAGTTTCCCAAGGGGGGGTTTTCCCATTTTTTGTCCTCGAACTAAAAATTCTAATCCCTGTTCAGGTAATCCCATCATTGAAAAGATTTCCCCTAATAAGGTAGCGTTAAAATAGGCGTGGGAACCGAATAATGTCGCGGTTTGATTAAAGTCTAATGGTGCTGCTTTTTCCCCTAAAACTAAAGTAAAGATTTCTCCCCAAACCCCACAGGTTAAGGGGCGATTAATTGACCAAGTTAAGGGAGGAATTACCCCGGGAATGACTTCTGCGGCGATGGTTCGCGTCCAGATAGGATGTAAATTGGTAATGGGGCGACTTTGCAAAATCCAGACTTTTGCTCCATCCCAACACCACTCAATATCCTGGGGTAAACCATGATAAAAGGTTTCTATTTCTTGAGCGAGTTTAACTAATTCTAAAATAACGGTTTTGGGTAAAATAGACGGGGGTTCTAAATCCTCAAAGGAGGTATTAATTTCTATTTCTAAATTCACCGGAGTGACTTGACCTCCGACAACGGATTCTGCCCCCCCGGGTAAGGCTTCAATAATGATTTGTGAACCGCCATCTAGGGGGTTACGGGTAAACATAACCCCAGCGACTTCACTGGCTAAATAGGGTTGAATTAATACCGCTATTCCCGTATCAGGAATTTGTTGATTTTGACGATAGGAAATGGCTTCAGAAGTCCAATAGGATTGACGACATTGAATAATTGCCTCGTGTAATTCTGAAGTGGAATAAACCGGGCCAATGGTTTGATATTGTCCTGCTGCTGAAGCGTAGTTACTATCTTCTCCCACCGCAGACGAACGAACAATTAAGGGAAAATTAATCGGGTCAATTTCTTTTTTTAAAGTAATATTTACGTCTTCTAAACGGTTAATAGCAGGTAAAATCCATCCTAAAGTAACTTCAAATCCTGCCCGTTTTAATTCACTTAATCGGGTGGCTTTTTCCCCACATTGTTGAAGATTGAGTTTATCTTCCAGATTTAAAAATTGTTGTTTCATATAATATCCGAGATCATCTTTTTGAGATAAGTTAATTAAAACTAATTGAAAGGCTATTCCTAGGGCTGCGACGAATTCCCAAGCAGATAAGGGGGAATATTCAGGGGTTTGATGCCAAAACCAGACCCAAAACGGCCCACTTAAACAGCCTAAACGGGATGCCCAAAGTCGGGATGAATATTTAGAAATGGGTAATAATAAATCACTGAATCGCCAGATGAATAATCCAGTTATTCCGCTACTGATGGCAACAATAGGAGAATAGACTAATATTCCCCAGGTGGCATTAGTAACTCCCCCACCTTTAGCAACAAAATATCGTCCCGTAACCAATACCATTAAACTCACTAATTGCCAAGCTGGATCATTTGGGAATAAAATTTTAGCAGCAATTACTGGAATTATCCCTCGGGTTATTTCCAGGAGAACTGCAACAATTCCTGCGGGTTTTCCTCCTTGATAAAAAGCGGCGGAAACACTAATATTACCTGTTCCTAATCTTGATAACTTTTTGCCCGATAGAAGTTGAACAACCCAATCGGTTAGGGGTAATGTTCCTAAAATAAAGCTGCCCACTAATAGTAATCCGATCATCCAAAAAGACATGAGAAATATTCTCCGGTAATTAGCAAGATCTCAAGCATCAGATCCTAGGGTTAATTGGGTTAGGATGTCGTCGATAGAATCTTTAACGTTTAGTTAACCAAAAATGAGATAATGGTCAGGGTATCATTATAATTAAGGAAAAATCAACATTATGGCAAGTAGTAATACTCTATGGATTCCGATTGCAGTGCTGATTGTCGGATTTGTGGCGGCGGTGAGTATTGGATCAATTGCTTGGTATAACTCTAAGCGTCCCCCGGGTTGGGAAGATAAAGAAAGACCGGATTATATTCCTAAAGTGAATCAGGAAGATGAGAATAAATAGGGGTTAAGATTAATTTAACCACAAAGACACGAAGATACAGAGAGGTTGTCAATATCCTCGGTGCTTATTGCTTTACTTTCAAGATGAAAGTCGGGAAGAACACTTGCTTTTCCCGACTTTAAACTAAAAGTAATGGTCTTGAACAATTCTCCTCCAGCAATCAAATTTAACGGTAAATTAACAACGTTTTAGCTTTTCTTTCCTTTGGGAAATTGATTGATTTGGGCTGACCCATAAAAAATCAGGGAATTGTTTTGAATTCGCAGTCTATCTACCTTTAATTGGGTTCCATCTAAAGCAAATTTGTCCAGATCTAATAAATCATTTACATGGTTTACTAAAGCTTGACTCAGGTTAATTTCCTCCTGATTTCCCTGATATTGAACATCAACAAATCGGATTTTCTGACGGTCTTCCACCTCCACCTGAGTTGTGAAATCAACTTGGACGGGTGCTTGTGAATTTCCTAGTAGAATTCCCGATTGAATTCTAAGGTTTTTCTCAGGAGTAACCGTCATCAGGGTTTTTGTAAAGGTTAAGGATTCTCCCTGATATTGCAGGCGCTGGAGTTTTTCTACCACAAAGGGGGTGTTAAAAGAGTCAGTCAAGTCTTCCTCCGTTAATACCACCCGCAAACTGGCTTGAGTCGGTTGTCGTAACTTGACTTGGCCTGTGAAAATCGCGCTGAAATCAATGGACACCGCCTGCACATAGAGTTCCATGACGGCAATGCGGAGGCCATTGTACATCAGCATCCCGTTGCCAATAAAATCGAAACCATCGACGCTTCCCTGCAAAAGCTTGGCTACAGGTTCCGCCCGAACGTTGGCTTCAATTTTTTCAGAACGCTTGAATAAAGCTGCGATCGCAGCCCCAACCGCCTTGCTGACAAGGCGATCGCCACTTTGATTCTGAAAAGAAGTGCTTCCAAACAAAGCCTGTACCATTCCTATTGCTCGTTAGCTGACTTGCCTATTATAACTTTTTATAAAGTTTTGTAACAATCAGTAATGCTTATCAAGAGAATAAGAGGGGGTGGGGGTGCGGTGGGAGAAGAACGGAGAACAGCTTAATAAACCTCATCATGGCTTCCAATATCAATTAAAAAAATTACTCTCTCTACTAATTCCTTGTCCTCGGAAAATTCAAAAACAATCCGGCAATTATAAGTCACCCAACAAGCCCATAACCCATCCAAATTTCCGGTTAACTTATGAGACTTTAAAGAAAAAGTAAACGGGTCATCAGCCAAAATTTCTAAAACATCAATAATTTTTTGCTGTAACTGCGGATTCTTTTTGATCAGCTTTTTAACTCCTCGCTTAAACCCATTACTCCAGACCAGTTTCATCCTCATCCTCTAATAAATCAGCCATCAGATCATCAACTGTTCCTTGCTTGGCTTTCCCTTCCCGAAACGCCAATTTAACCGCCTCAGCATTCGCCAATATTTCTCCTCGTCGTTGTTCAATTCGTCGCTTACGAATCAACTCCCACAAATAATCCTGTTCCTCAAATGATAATGCCTCAATCGACTCAATCAGGTCTTGAAATATCATCATGATTACCTCACTTTCACTGATTAATTAACTCTATCCTAGCTAATTACAAGCTGATTTTTAAAACAACCCTGCACCCATCTTCTTTCACACTGTACAACCGTTAACAATTCCCTAACTCTGTTCCTTCGAGACAAGCACCTTCTAAAACCACACCTAAAAATAAGGTTTGTTCCAGAATAGCGCATAGTAAATTAGCCCGTTCTAAATTCGTTCCCCGCAACACCGCACCGGATAAATTAGCTTCTTCTAAATCAGCTTGAGATAAATCAGCACCGGATAAATTAGTATTTCTTAAATCCGCTTGATATAAAATTCCTTGGGATAAATTCACGCCGCGTAAATCAGCACCCCTTAAATCAATCCCACTTAAATCCAAATTTCCACAGGTGGCTCCAGTTAAAAAAGCTCCAGCAAAACTCGCTTCTTTTACCTCCGCATCGAATAGAATTGCCCCCCTTAAATCAGCATTTCTCAAGTCAGCCCCTTGCAAATTTGCTCCCGATAAATCAGCCCCTCTTAAATTAGCTCGGAGTTGCGCTCCTTGTAAATTAGCCCCGGATAAATTAGCTCCCGACAAATTAGAACCCGATAAATTCACCTGTGCCAAATTAGCCCCGGATAGATCAATACCGGATAAATTCATATTAGTCAAATCTTTAATAGCTCCTTGTTTGAGGGCATTAAAATCAACCGATAGAGTGCGAGTCATGGTCATAATTAGGGATAATTGAAACAACTTAAAGTTCAGATTATTTTTGCAGTTTAGATTGAGGATTTAACTCCTCCTCTAACCACACGTTCGGCAATTGACTAGGCTTTTCAGGTAACTGCATTAAGCCGATTTCAGTTAATTTTACAACGGTTTTTAATGATTCAACTAAAGTTGGATCAAATCTCGTGCCACTCAACTCCTGACATTTTTCTAACGCCTCTGTTAAACTTAAAGCCGGACGTTTACCTCGGGGTTGAATAAAGGCTTGAAAATAAGCCACCACCGCTAAAATTCGGGATTTAATATCAATTTCTTCTCCTTTTAAACCATTGGGTTTGCCCGTGCCGTCCCAATGTTCTAAATAGTGATACACAACCTCCCGAACTTCCGATAATTCTGGCATAGATTCTAATAATCTAGCCCCAATTAATGTCCGTTCTGACCAAAACTTTCTCGTGGCATCATCCATTTCTTCCGGTGTTTGATTAAACACCTCATCTGGTGCCGATGCTAACCCAATTCTATATAATAATCCCGCTAACCGTAACCGTCTCAAGGTCACCGTTGGCAGATCTAAAATTTGACCAATGGTTTCCGATAAAGCCGCGACTTGTAAGGAAGCACAGGGGTTATCGCGATCCCGTTCATCCACCCGTTGTGCCATTCTTAAAAATGCCTGTAATTTATTGGCACTAATATTACGGCTGACTCGTTTTGCTTGCCCTTCTAATTCCCATAATTCTCGGGTTTGACGGTTAACCGTAATTAATTCCTGTTGAGAAGATTGTAGATAACTCACAATCCGAGAAACCACGCTGGTTAAATCAGGAACTTGATGATAAGGTGTCGCTACAATTTGCTGATGTTGTGCCAATAAACTATCCGCTAATTCAGGATTATAGGGTCGAAACCGCTCAATTAAAATTTCAGCAGATTTACGAACCAACTTTTGATCAAATGTCCATAATCCATAAAATTTTCGTTCGCTATCAATCGTAGGTTTACTATGATGGGCATATTCATTTGCCATCAATTCATGGCACAATAGCATTGTCGTATAACCGGGAGCCAAAATAATTAAATTCCACTCCATCACCAAACTATCAGAACGGTCTAAATTAATTAAAGAAACATTCTCTAATTGTCCGGTGCGATGGGTCAAAAATCCACCATCCCCAACGGCACTAATCACAACATGGCGACAAGATTGAACCAGATCAAAATACCGTTCAGCCTCTTGAAGATACCATTTTCCCTCCTGAAATGTGACTAATACTAGAGGTTGTTGATCCGTTGTCGCATCACTATTTTGCAAAATGTGATCTTCGAGGGCATGACACAAGGCAACTAGGGTATTTTTGAAGTAGACACCATAACTAGAGGGCAGTTGACCATCAGGAAGGGAGGCTTTAAGCTGATTGAGCGTGGATTCTGGATTCATTTGCAAACGCGAGTCCCGACTATTCCTTAAATCTTAACTGTTATGGGCAGAATTTCAGGGTCAATCATCAAAAATTTTCATTTTCTCGTCGAGATTGCTCCGAATTCAGGGTAGGATCATTCCCCGTAAGATATTATTGCTTTTGAAACCCTCTGCATTTTTTGTTGAATTTTTCCCTGAACCTAACTAACAAGAACAAAAAGAAATCATACATGATTCATGAGTTTATCCCAAAAATTTCTCAAGCGGAATTGCCTATAGCAATCCTATTTTACTGATTTTATAGTAAAATAATTTATACTATTTAAACCCAGTGATTTCCTTTGCCTTAATGTTTTCGGGAGAGTCGATTTATGACAATGCAACCAGATTTTTCATCTCTATCTGTTCCACAACCTGTGCCAATGTCCACAGGAACTACAACTTCTTTGGTGGGGGTTAATATTATTACGATTACCCAAAAAGATGTCAATAGAAAGGGTCAATATATTGGAACAACTGGCCCAGATTATATTGAGGTCTCTCCCTTTCTCGCCCCCTTTAACTTTGCCATTTATGGTTTAGAAGAACCCGATACCCTATCGGGGGGGGCTGGAGATGATAGTTTATTTGGGGGAAAAGGAAACGATTCTTTAATTGGTTTAAATGGCAATGATATTATCCAAGGAAATTTAGGTGCAGATTATATTAATGGAGGAGATGGGAATGATTCTGTTTATGGAGGACAGGGAAATGATACCCTTTTGGGTTCGGCGGGAAATGATTATCTGGCCGGAGATAAAGGGATAAATCAGTTAACCGGAGGATTTGGGGTTGACAACTTTTCGATTCGCGCTTTTCCTCCCGAAAATACAGGATCTTCATCCAGTTTTATTCCCACTAATGCAGATATAATCACGGATTTTACCCCCGGAGAAGATGTAATTATTGTTAATGGAGTTCCTTCTTTTGCTCAGTTGCGTTTGACCTCCATTCCCCCAGAAGCCGTGCGAGGAGTATTTCCCAGTATTGAACGTACCCTCGGTGGTGGAACTTTAATTGAAGTTCAAGCCACAGGTCAAATTATTGGCTTTTTAGAAAATATTCAACCCCAACAATTATTAACATCTTCTTTTCTCTTTTTCCAGACTCCTTGAGGTTAGTTTATTAGGTTAAATCTGAATTGTAGGTTTCTCCATCACTTAAGGGTAAAAAGATTTCAACCAGAGTTCCTTGATTCTTCCCTGGACTGACTAATTGAATTCTACCTCCCATCATTTCGACTAAATTTTTGGAAATCGCTAATCCCAATCCGGTACTTCCTAGGGCATTAATTCGGGATTCATCTTCCACAACAAAGGGTTGAAATAGTTTTTCTTGGATTTGAGGTGAAATCCCAATTCCCGTATCTTTAATCGTAATCACAGCCATTTCTTCACTCTCTTGTGTTTGAGGATGATTACCGTGACGAATTTCTGTGCTAATTGAAATACTCCCCCGGTCTGTAAATTTAATCGCATTCCCAATAATATTAATGAAAATTTGTTTAAGTTTTGTCGGGTCAGCTTTGACTTTAATTCGGTGAGAATAGTCCTGTTTATAGAGTCGTAATCCTTTTTGACGAATATTAGAAAATTGTAGGTAAATAGCAGCCGTTAAACAGGCTTGTAAATCAATAGTTTTAATATCAAAAGAAATTCGACCTTCTTCAATTCGAGCTAAGTCTAAAACCTGATTAATTAACGTTAATAGATGGAGGGAAGAATCATGAGCTTGTTTTAAAAGCTCCAGTTCTTCATCTCGATCATCACATAAATCATCCAATAGGAGTTGTAAGGAACCAATAATCCCATTCATCGGTGTTCTTAACTCATGGGATGTTTGCCTAAGAAAATCATCTTTTCGATGATTCATCTCCTCCAAAACTTTATTTTTAGATTCCACCCTGTCATATTTTTCAACCGTTGTTTTCAGTTGTTTTTCCAGATCATCTTTTTCTAGTAGAAACCTTTCTTTCGTGTTTTGCAATAGCGCCTCTAAGGAAGCATTTTTCTGTTTTAAATGTTGGAGATTTTGATAATAAATTAACGCCATTAGAGAACTGAAAAAAGCCACTAACACGGAAACAATCGGTATAAATGCAGTCAATACCGAAAAACTGTGAGCAAGATAAGCCATAACTCCCAATGCTATCAAAGCTATTATAGCAATTGGCACTCTCCACTTTAGCTCCATTGATTGTCTGAGCTTTTGCCCCATATATTACACCCGTCAGTCGCTCCAAAGGTTTAATTTTAACGATGTTAAAACTTCCCTTTCTATGCTATCTTGCAAAGTTGATTTTGAAATCCCCCCTTTTTGCTAGGACGGAAATCTTAATAACTGAGTATCAAATCAGAATTAAGCCCTGAAGGGCTTACTACAAGGAAAAACCTGGCTTCTTTTTTAAGAAACCAGGCTTTCAATTCATCAACTTAGACGCTTTAAAACTAAAATCAGGGTCTATTAATTAAACCGCAACAGCCTTTTTAGTAGTAGCACTCAATTCACCTTTAGCGTACTTAGCTGCAAACTCATCTAAAGTTTGAACTTTGATCTTATCTGCATTACCCGCAGAACCGAATTGATTATAACGATCCGCACAAACTTTCTTCATATATTTGATAGAAGGTTTCAGGAAGTGACGGGGATCAAAGTTAGAAGGATCTTTAAAGGCTGCTTCCCGGAAGGCTGCGGTAATGGCTAAACGGTTGTCAGTATCAATATTTACTTTCCGAACACCGCTCTTAATTCCTTTTTGGATTTCTTCCACAGGAACCCCGTAGGTTTCAGGGATCTGACCACCGTATTTGTTGATGATTTCCAACAAATCTTCAGGAACGGAGGAAGAACCGTGCATGACTAAGTGAGTATTCGGTAAGCGACGGTGAATTTCTTCAATGCGGCTAATGGCCAGAATCTCACCAGTCGGTTTCCGGGTGAATTTGTAAGCCCCGTGACTGGTACCAATGGCGATCGCTAAAGCGTCTACTTGGGTTCTTTCCACGAACTCAACGGCTTGGTCGGGGTCAGTTAACAACTGTTCCATCGTCAATTTCCCTTCTGCACCGTGACCATCTTCTTTGTCACCTTGCATGGTTTCCAGAGAACCCAAACAACCCAGTTCTCCTTCAACACTAACCCCAATGGAATGAGCCACTTTCACCACTTCTAAGGTGACAGCCACGTTATATTCAAAGCTGGCAGGGGTTTTACCATCGGCTTCGAGGGAACCATCCATCATCACGCTAGTAAAGCCATGACGCATGGCAGAATAGCAGGTGGCGGGAGAGTTGCCGTGATCTTGGTGCATGGCAATGGGGATGTGGGGATAGGTTTCCACCGCCGCTAAAATCAGGTGGCGCAGGAAGCTTTCACCAGCATATTGACGAGCACCGCGAGAAGCTTGCAAAATCACAGGGCTATTGGTTTCTTCAGCAGCCTGCATAATGGCTTGGATCTGCTCCATGTTATTCACATTGTATGCAGGAAGTCCATAATCATTTTCAGCCGCATGATCCAGCAAAAGCCGCATGGGTACGAGCGCCATAAAATTGCCTCCTAAGTCGTTGTTTTGTAAATTGGTTCCGAGATCGTCCTAATTAAAATAATATTAAGACAATTTGGTCATTTGCGGTGGATCTGATCAGAAATTTGTTGTTTTTTTAGGGGCAGGGCTTCAAAATTGTAGTAAGCCCTTCAGGGCTTCAATCTCATGGCTACAGGTAAGGAACTTCAAAATCACTCTAAGTTAAGCCCAGAAAAGCTTACAACAATTGATCTTGTTGGCTCGTATCGGTTTTGCACTTTCCTATATGACATAATGTTACTTTTGTCAAGTATCACTGTTGGCTTTTGGGAATTCTGCGATCGCTCGTCATCAGCGTTTAAATGCCCTCTATAGAAAAGAGGAGGAGCCTTTGAACTCTCAAAGGCTAATATGTCAAGCCCCAGATTTTGATGCTCACAATCAATTTACTTACATTACTTACAGTTAGCTATAGCCCATTCTTGTAAGTTTCCTGTAACTATTTTACCAATTTGATAGCCACCATAAACAGCTGCACCTGTCCCTCCAACTAATATCAATCCCATGACAGCCGGGCCACCTACGGCTGAAGTAACAACTGCTGTAGCAGCGGCTCCAGTTACATTACTACCCAACCAACCTGCAACTATCTGAGTTAAGCCACCTAATCCCAACTGGGAAACAGCAGAAGCTATCCCTGCATAACCTGATAAGGTTCCTGCACCAGCAGCAGAAGCACTTGTTACAGATTGAACTAATACCAAGGTTGCAACTGCACCTTTTTTAATAGCCATCCAACTGGAACTATCACCTCCTTGAACTTTATCCAGATAAGCTTGACACATTGTTTCTGGTGTTGATTGTAGAAAAACTTTCATATCTTTTCGGAGTTGTTTGTTCTTTCCAAGCACTTGTTCACCCGCAAAAGATATAGAGTCCAAAACCAGTTGATTGACCGGAATATTAATGTTAGCTAAAAATGAGTTAGTTTTGTTGGAAATATCTGCGTAGTCAATGGCTTGAAGGTTGTTTCCAAAGTCTTGAACAAGCTGTTGACCGTACTTTAATTGATCCCCACTAACTTTACTTGCATCTTTCAAGATTTGATTCGATGAAATCAAAGTATTTCCTAATGTAGTTTGGGTGTTGGCAAGAATCTGTTTTCCTAATTCAGCCTTGGCATAAAGTAGTTGAGCCGTTTCTTCTAAAACCTGGTCTTTAGCAATGTTTTGCTGTTCTAAAACATTCTTAGTAGTTTCGACAAACTGACTGCTACCCACAAAATTACTTAGGTCTTGCATAGCTTGTTTGCTAAGAGCAACATCTCCCTCGATTGCACCACTAACATCGGTAATTATCTGTGATAGATTGATCTGATTTAATAAAGATTTTGCTTCAGCACTTAAATGGCTTCCAATTTCAAGCTGCTTTCTTGTAAGCTCATTGACTTTTTGGGAAAGTTCTGATCCGTGTTGAAGTTGTTCTCCGATAAAACCTTGTGATCCTTTTATCAGATTGAAAGATCCTTTTTTCGTATCCTCGAAGACTTGACCCATATTACTGAGTAGAGTTGGGTCACTAGCTAAAATTACAGCAGGTGAGTTAGCATTTATTGGCGTTATCGGATTTGCTAAAGCTGTGGCTGTTTCTATAAATCCTGAATGAATAAGTAGAAACAAACTTGAGATCAGAATCACTAATTGTTTCCGACAAAACTTAAACATTATTAAATCTCCCTACAAACACATAATTCAATGATGAGTAACTCACCTTTGATCATGCCTTAAAATGGGTCGCCCGGGGCTCGAACCCGGAACAAATCGGTTAAAAGCCGAGTACTCTACCATTGAGTTAGCGACCCGCGCGTTTTTCTTTTTCTCACGCACAGTTTCTAATAGTAACACAACACTTTAGGGTTGACAAGGGGTTTCTTAAAAAAATGTTGCGCTCAGGTGGACGAGCATCTCACAACTGGCTCCGGGCTTGAGATAGGTCAATAATTTTCCCGTATTCATCGCATTGCGAGGGGCTGTCCAAGGTTCCAAACAATAGTAATCTTTGCCCTTGAGTGTCCAATACACCACACTGGAATAGGCAGAACTATAGCCAAGGATAATTTTAGACCGACGACTGTGGTCAATGGTGGTGGTGGCTAACCCGGTTAATGGATTAAACAGTCCATCGATTTCCTCCTCCAAGGGATCAAACCGTCCCGTAAACACATGGGTTTTCTGGCTACGTTGATCTCGGTACTGCATCGCCGGAATCTCAAACGCCAACTGCTCCTTATCCCCGGCTAAAAAATAAGGATGTAACCCCGTGGAGAAGGGCATGGTCTGGGCGGGTAGACTATCCATTGTCCCGCAGAGGTTCGTATAACGTTGGAAAATCTGTAGAGAGTTACCCTTGAGGGTATAGGTAAACTCCACTTCAAAATCAAAGGGATAAACTGAACGGGTTTGGGGATTACTTTGCAAGACCAGGGTAATCGATGCCCCCTGATTTGTCGCCTGTTGTGCTACTGTCCAGGGCAAATTTCGAGCAAAACCATGTTGTTTGAGGGTATAGCGTTGACCCTGATAGGTGTAGGTATCATCGGGTAAATTCCCACAAATGGGGAATAAAATCGGGATTCCGCCCCGCACCGTTAACTCAGGGTTAGCAAACCGTTCACTGTCCAAATACAGTAAGTCCTTACCCTCGACTTGCCAACGGGTAATAATTCCGCCCCTTTCGGGCACAACTTCTAGGCTCGACTGGGTAGTCGGGTCAGACAGGACGTAGGTTTTATATTGTTGATGGGGCTTTAGTGCGATCGCAAACACAGTAATAGTTAGGAATAAATAAACTTTGGACAGGCAAACAAATTCACCAGGGGTAACCGTTAGGATCTTAGCCTATGGCTTGATCAAACTCTCGATTTTTCAAAGGAAGATCAATTTCAGCGTGAGATCCCCTTTCCATTTTCGAGACAGAAACTTCTGATTCCGTTGTTACAGATTGCTGCTTAGGAATGGCAATTTGAAACGAGATTGGGAAATCAGAACCCCGGTAACTTTGGGTGCTAGGGACGGGTGCTTGGGGAAAAGAAGGCAGGGAGATAAACGGATCTTTAATAAAAGGTTGATCAATATAGGGTTTGAGATCATCCTGGGTTGCCGTTTTAGTTTCCAATTTAGGAGGTAAGGGGGATTCGGTCTGTGATATAGATCCTGACTGCTTAATAACTGGAGACTGCATGGGTTCGGAGAACAAGGTTTTCGGCGGTTCCGATGGGAGCATCTCCGTCGCTGTCGATGGACTTTCTGGTTTAGGTTCCGTCACTAGGGGCAAAGTCGGTTCTGCCGTTGGGGTTAAGGCGGCATCCACCCGTTTAATCTGTCGTTGCGGGGTGTCTAACACGACGGAGGACTGCATGGGCTGATCAAAAATTTGGGAGAGTCGCCCCACCCGCTTAATAATATCCTCGCCCTTTGGGGTTGAAATCACCTTAGCTTGATATTGGGTGACTTCCACAGGTAAAAACTCGACCTTCATTTGATGGTTAGCGTTTAGGGCAACTCTGAGCACGGCCGTTTCATAATCCGCACGACTATTCCCCCCAAAAATAAAATTCCCCAAGGAGTAAACAATCGGCCGACCTTTATAAATTTCCGCACCCTGTAAGGTATGGGGATGATGACCAATCACCACATCGGCTCCTTGATCGATCGTAAATCGGGCTAAGTCAATTTGCCAGTCCCCCGGATATTCCGCCAGTTCTACACCCCAATGGTAGTTAACCACCACCCAATCCACTTGATCTCGGATGGCTTTAATATCGGCGGCTACCTGCTGATCATAACGGGGATTGGTTCCCGCTAAAGTTTCGGTGGCTGCATGAAAGTCGGCATCATAATAGCCTAAATAGGCAATCCGTTGACCTTTAACTTCAATAATCGAGGGCCGACGGGCTTCTTTCATATCTCGACCTGCTCCCACGGTCTTAATCCCCGCTTGGTCTAAAGTTGCGATGGTTTCCATTAGCCCAGGTTCCCCATAGTCCATCGTATGATTATTGGCAAGATTGACAATATCAATTCCCCCTTCTGTTAATACCTTGACAGCTTCTGGATCGGCTTTAAAATTAAACTGTTTGTTGGGACGGCGTAGGGTAGAACGGGTGAGGGGATTTTCTAAGTTCACCATCGCCAGATCGGCATCCTGATATTCCGGGAGTTGGGCAAAGGGTAGGGAGTAGTTCGTCCCAATCACATCTTCAAAGTGGTCGGACAGGGTGACGTCTCCCCCAAATACTAAAGTCACCGTCGGATCTTGGGGATTTTTGACTTGTTCCTGTTGCACCACCGGAACCACTTCTAGGGCGGCTTGGACGGTATCAGACCGTTTGGGTGGCGGTGCGACCAGGGCTATATTTTCTTGAGCCGGATTTTTCGGTAGGGGGAATACCTCGGCTCTGACTTCGTAATAACTCACCCAACAGCCCAAGACAAAGGCAGAAACGGCCGAACCCATGAGAAACATCAGCCGCAGGGTTTTAAATTTAATCCCATCCAGATTTAACCACCGTCGGTGTCCTTGTCCTCGATAAACTCGATTGGCCGGAGTCACCAGTCGCACCGATTGTTTCCAGAGAATCTCCCCATCTCCTTGATACCTGGCGGCAATTTTTACCCCTTCTAGGTTAGGGGCGTTGAGTTTCCACAGCAGGTGACAGATAAACTTAACAATGCCCTCGGCCATGGGTTCTTGCTGGAACTCGACGAGGACGGGTAAACAGCCTTTACGGTCGGGGGGCGCGACCCTGGCCGAGATCCCCTCGGGTCTGAGATAGGTGTTAATTAAATCGCTAATTGCCCTTAAATCTCCAGTACGGGCTAATTCAAAAATAGAAGGTTGACCTAAATATTCTGCATAAACCATAAAAATACTATCTTCTCCCTTAGAAATTTTGCTTGCAGTTCAGTCTAAATAGTAAAAATAACCCTAACCGCCGACCATAGCGAGTGATTGATGATTAGATTTAACGGTTCTAACATAATGCCTCTGCATAACGCTATAGCGCTACCAATTAAGGTTAGGACAATACTAAACCTAAACCTTGTAACCTGTTCATAACCTACTGTTCCCTGTTCCCTGTTCCCTAGCGCGTAGCACTATAGAACTTTCTGGTGAAAAGTTTAACAGGTATCCTGAGCTATGGAAAAATCTTTCTGGAAAGGGAATGGGGGAACAGGTAATTACGAATTGAGAATTGAGAATTACGAATGGGGAATACTTCGACTTCGCTCAGTAACATTGGGATTGCTATATTTCTATTTTAGCGATTAGAAATCGCGTCTACACAGACCAAACCCACCTTCGTGGGTTCAGAAGCCTTAATTTTTCATTAGTCCACGCAGGTGAACTTCGCTTGTGTAGTAGCGAATTATATTCGCCGAAAACTTTTCTTAGTATTTTTAAACAGAATAAGTTGCTCAAGCCAATTTCCTCAAGTAAGAAATAGAGCCCAATGTATAATCCTGATTTATCAGGAGTTTTNCTAAACCTACTGTGGTTGTTCTCGATCAATCTTCAATTCATACCAGCGATCGCTTTCTCTCCAAATTATCCGAATGGGAGCAAAAGAATTTAAAAATATTTTGGCTACCCACCTACTCACCTAAGCTAAATTTAATTGAAATCTTATGGAAATTTATTAAATATGAATGGATTGAAGTTGATGCTTATGCCAGTTGGTCAAGCTTAATTAAATATCTGAAAAAAGTGCTGGAAAATTTAGGTCAAGAATATGCAATTAATTTTGTTTAGGTACTTACAAGAAAGTAATTCTGTTGATTTTTCTGAGCATCAACAATGGGATCATGAACACGGATGGAAGAATGTGCTAAATAATCTTCNAGTTTTCTCCCGAGCAACTAATAACAATATTTAGAATTAGCCGAAGAACTCTATATAATTGGGTGACTCGATGGGAAAAAAGTGGATTTGTCGGTCTATATAATGAAAAAGGAAGGGGGAGAAAAGCAAAATTAAGCCCATCACAAATAGCAGAAGTAAAAGAGTGGGTAAAAGCCGAACCTAAAAATCTCAATAAAGTGGTTATAAAAATTCATAAAAACTGGGAAATTAAGGTGAGTAAAGAAACCATAAAAAGAATGATAAAAAAGTTGAATATGAGATGGAAAAGAATGAAAAGGGGATTAAGCAAAACCCCTGATGAATGGGAGTTAGAGGTGAAAACGCCAGAATTATTGAAGCTGAAAGAACAAGATAAAAAAGGCGAAATTGATTTAAGATATTTAGATGAAAGTGGATTTTCGTTAACGCCTTACATTCCTTATGGTTGGCAAGAGAAAAATTCAACAATAATTCTCAAAAGTTCTCAAAGTAAAAGAATAAATGTGCTGGGATTAATGAATTGTAGAAATGAATTATTTTCGGAAATTTACCTCCAAACAATTGATAGTGAAACGGTGATTAAATTTTTAGATAAATTTAGTGATAGTCTAATACAAATGTGTTAAAAAAATAGGATTCTATTTCTGTGAAAAATAGCAATTATTTATGTTTAGTTAAATAGCGGTAAATTAGCTATATAATTTGATAGCAAAGCCTCGGAAGTTCAACGAATAACTGTAAGGGTTTTCAATTTTTTAGAATTAGTGGAAAATTTAGCCGCCATCTGCGGAATGTGGGTTTAAGTCCCACTAGGAACGCGAAAAATAAGAATAAAAAAGCCCCTCGATGGTTAGGCGAGGGGTTTAAGAAAAGATATAATTCGAGTCAATTAAGACTCAGCGCCTTGGGGTAACAATTCCCGACTGGTGGTACTTTGGAACACCACCACTTGAGCATTTTCATCCACATCAACCATGGCCGTATCCCCCTCTTTGATCCGTCCAGACAGAATTTCTTCCGCTAAACTATCTTCGAGTAACCGCATAATGGCTCGACGTAGAGGACGCGCTCCGTAGCTGGGGTTGTAGCCTTCTTCCACTAACCGCTCTTTGAACTTGTCCGTCACTTCCAAGGTAATACCTTTTTCGATCAAGCGTCCGAAGACTTCTTTTAACATGATCACGGCAATTTCCTTGACTTCTTCCTTATTCAACTGACGGAAGACAATAATTTCATCCAAACGGTTGAGGAATTCAGGACGGAAATATTGTTTGAGTTCTTCATTCACCAAGTTGCGGATACGGTTGTATTGGGCATCGTTTTCGTTTTCCGAGAACTCGAAGCCCAAACCACCGCCACCTTTTTCGATCACCTTCGAGCCAATATTAGAGGTCATGATGATCAAGGTATTCTTGAAGTCCACCGTCCGACCTTTGGCATCGGTCAAACGACCATCTTCTAAGATTTGCAGCAACATATTGAAGACGTCGGGGTGGGCTTTTTCAATTTCATCGAATAGCACCACCGTATAGGGACGCCGACGCACCGCTTCGGTGAGTTGTCCGCCTTCGTTGTAGCCCACATAGCCTGGAGGCGACCCAATTAACTTAGAAACCGTGTGACGTTCCATGTATTCGGACATATCCAAGCGGATCATCGCTTCTTCAGACCCGAAGAAATAGGACGCTAAGGCTTTAGTTAATTCGGTTTTACCCACCCCAGTCGGCCCAGAGAAGATAAAACTAGCGATCGGTCGGTTGGGGTTCTTCAGACCCACCCGGGCACGACGAATAGCACGGGATACGGCTTTAACGGCTTCATCCTGACCAATTAAGCGTTGGTGCAGGGTTCCTTCCATATTTAGTAGTTTCTCCGACTCAGACTCGGTGAGTTTATTCACCGGAACCCCTGTCCAACTGGCGACAATTTGGGCGATGTCTTCTTCGGTGACAACGGGGCTATCGTCTTCGCCGCGGGTAGTTTCGGCTTTCTTGGTTTGACTAATGGTACGAATTTGACCCTTAATTTCCATTTCCCGATCGCGCAATTCTCCCGCCCGGTCAAAGTCTTGGGAACGCACCGCCTCGTCTTTTTCCTTCAGGACTTGGCGCAGTTCCTTATCTAATTCCTTGGCCGCCGGAGGCAGTTGGGAATTGATTAAACGTACCCGGGAACCCGCTTCATCCATTAAGTCAATCGCTTTATCGGGTAAATAGCGATCGCTAATATATCGATCCGAGAGTTTAGCCGCTGCTTCGAGAGCCTCATCGGAAATTTTCAGTTTATGGTGTTGCTCATAGCGCTCGCGCAACCCAAACAGAATTTCAATGGTTTCAGAAACCGAGGGTTCACCCACCATCACAGGTTGGAACCGACGTTCTAGGGCCGCATCCCGTTCAATGTGTTTGCGGTATTCATCTAAGGTGGTTGCCCCGATACACTGCAACTCGCCCCGAGCTAAGGCGGGTTTGAGGATATTGGCCGCATCGATCGCCCCTTCGGCTGCCCCGGCCCCGATCAGGGTGTGGACTTCATCAATGACCAGGATGACGTTACCCGCAGACCGGATCTCATCCATGATTTTTTTCAGCCGTTCTTCAAATTCCCCGCGATATTTGGTTCCGGCGACTAGCAACCCAATATCTAAGGTGACCACCCGTTTATCTTCTAAAATATCGGGAATATCGTTCGTAGCAATGCGTTGGGCTAACCCTTCCGCGATCGCGGTTTTACCCACCCCGGGTTCCCCAATTAACACCGGGTTATTTTTGGTACGACGACCCAGAATTTGGATCACCCGTTCGATTTCTTTTTGACGACCAACCACCGGATCAAGTTTGCCTTCGGCGGCCATTTGGGTCAGATTTGATCCAAACTCATCTAAGGTTGGGGTTTTGGTGCGGCTGTTACTACCTCCAGCAGCCACTTCCGCCGTTTCGCCCAACATCCGAATCACTTGAGTCCGAACCTTCGAGAGGTCAACCCCCAAGTTTTCCAAAACTCGAGCGGCCACCCCTTCCCCTTCCCTGATCAGACCGAGAAGTAGGTGTTCCGTGCCAATATAGTTATGTCCCAGTTGGCGTGCTTCTTCCAGGGACAATTCCAGAACTCTTTTGGCCCGAGGGGTAAAAGGAATCTCGACGGCGACAAACCCCGAACCCCGACCAATAATTTTTTCCACCTCGATCCGGGCATCTTTGAGATTGACTCCCATTGATTTCAGGACTTTGGCTGCAACACCCGTCCCTTCCCCGATCAGACCCAGGAGGATCTGTTCAGTTCCCACGAAGTTATGCCCCAGGCGACGTGCTTCCTCCTGGGCTAACATGATGACTTTAATGGCTTTTTCTGTGAAGCGTTCAAACATAGCTAATTCCCATCACCTGTTGCTTATCAGTTATGCTAATTTTAGCGTGAGACTTATAACTTCGGAAAAATTAAAAAGTTGACTCAAAACTGACTCAAGGGTACTGACTCAAGGGTGAGTCTAAATCCATCTTCCTCCTCTTGAACTAGCAAGATCAGGATAGGGATCAAGATTTGGATAGAGACAGTTTACTCTAAATTAAATTTTGATTCTGTATAGAGGTTGTCTATCTAAAAGCCTCAACTGTGTTGTGGCTAAGGATTACTTTCGATTTTGATTGATTTAATGATGGATTCTAGCACAATGATTTTAGCATCGCAGGGGAGGTATGGTCAGCGTCCTCGCCCACTAACAGAAACCGGGTTTCTCAAGATATCTTGATTTATGGCAATTAACTTAATTAGAAACCCGGTTTCTTTGGGTATTGCGATCGCATTCGGGGCGGGTTTAGCAAGATTTCTGCTAATTAACAGAGATTGTCTCGAACCCGCCCCTACAATTGGGGGATTTAATTATAGCGGAAAGTGCGATCGCTACCATAACCGCACCCCCAATTCAACCTAAAATTAACGAATACTTGCTAACTCTTTTCCCTGACCCAATGGCGCATTTAAGGCTTCTTCTAAAGGTGCTCGTCCTAACTTTTCTTCTAAAATATCCATCACCGTCCGTCCGAAATCATTGGGGTTGCGCTTCCAGGCTTCTAAACAGATTTCGCCAAAAAATGATCCTAAAGGTTCGGGATTCCAGAGCAATTTTCTGGCTGTCCAAGGCATTAAACTCATGGGATCATACCCGGGTTTTAACATCTTTTTATCAAAGGCATATTCTTCTAAATGGGTATGGGGTTGCAACCCGATAAAGAAAATCGCAGGTTCGACTTTATCCGCCCCAAAAATAGCCTCTAATTCCCGATGGTAAGCAATGGTTTGACGGATGGTTTCAAAGGTTTCATCAATCACATTAAAGGAATAATTCACCGAAACCAAATCGTTAAACCCAGCAGCTTTTAAATCCCGACAATTTTCTAAAACTACCCGCAAATTATACCCCATTCGCATTTTTCTGACTAATTCTTGCGAACCACTGGTAATCCCAATTTCAAAATAATTCATCCCGGTTTTAGCCATTAAATCACATAATTCTGGGGTTAAATTATCCGCCCGAATATAGGCCGCCCAGTGAATATCCGTCATCCCAGAATCAAGGATTTTTTGCAATAATTCCACCGCATCATTAATAAACTTACGGGCGGGAATAAATTGGGCATCGGTAAACCAAAAGTTTCTAATTCCCCGTTGATACAGTTGCTGCATTTCCGCCACCACTTCATCGGCGGGATTAATTCTAACTTGTTTGCCCTCAATAACCGTATAGATACAATAACAACAATTATGGGGACAACCCCGTTTTGTCTGGACTCCAATATAAAAGTCTTGATCTTGAAAATAATATTGAAATTCCGGCCAAATGGTTTCAATATAATTGTAATCACAGGCGGTTTTTTCAAAATTCATGGGTTGTTCATGAATTAAGCGATCGCGGGGTGTCGTTTCTCCAACAATATAACAGCGTTCATCGGCTAAATCCTGTCCTCTTAATAGCCTTTCTAATAAACTTTCTCCTTCCCCAACCGAAACAATACTTCCTTTAGGTAAACTCTTTCCTAACTGTTCATAAAAAACACTCACCGCCCCGCCCCCAACCACAACCCGCGCCTGGGAATTATAACGTTGAGAACGGGATAATCCCCGTTTAATTAATCCTAAATTCTGCCAAAGTTCCGTATAGTAGGATGTTGCTAAACGTAATCCTCCTAAAGCCCCTCGTAATTTAATTAAAGGGTTTTTAGCATAATAAAATTCAAAGGCATTTTGTAGCGGATTTCCACCCCGTCCCCCCACGGGGGCATAAATTTGAATATCTCGCCAAGAAAAGACTAATAATGTGGGTTGAAACTCATCTACACAAGCATCCAAGGCGGCGGCATAGTCCAAGGGAGGGACAGCACCTAAGTCAAAAATGCGCTGTTGGACGGTGGGAAATAGCTTGTGAACGTGGTCGGACAGGTAAACCACCCCAATCGGGAAAATCGGGTTACAGGGAAGGCGGACGTAAAGGATTTTATCTTCCATGATACTGTTGTGTGTCGGGCGGGAGTTGGACTGAAATGGGTGAAGTTATATCGACTTTGTTTAATATTCCTTAACACTATAACGAATTTTCTGCCCTTTAGGGTCGCAACTCTGAGAAATTCGTTTGGTAGCTAGTTGATTAAAAATTCTATATCTTCCTATTGCCCATTGCCCATTCCCTATTCCCTATTTTTCGATAAACTGGATGAGTATAATAACGGATTGGTAGTCGGGGTTACAACCAACTGGGATCAACAAATGTTAACGTAGCAAGTAATCAATAAAACGTTTACCTCAAAGCCCCCAAATCCCGATATGGCTCAAATTCTTGATCCCCTACCGTCAAATAGTTCTGGTCGAATTTTGTGCTGCTATGTTAATGCTACCAGCCATATTCAGATCGCTCGGATCACCAATGTTCCTAATTGGTACTTTGAGCGGGTGGTATTTCCAGGACAACGCTTAGTTTTTGAAGCGATTCCGCAAGCAACTTTGGAAATCCATACCGGAAGTATGGCCAGTGCAATTATTGCTGATAATATTCCTTGTGATCGGCTCCAGATTGATCAACAGTCTATCAGCTATGAGGATAAACCTTTGACTCTAAATACTCAACCCAGAAATTTTGCCAGTAAGCGTACAGTTAAACAGGAACCTTTAACAACTCCGGCTTTAACTTCTGTTGATTAATTTACCAAAAAACGATAATAAAAGCATCTCAAAACTCACCGGAGAGATTCCACTGCGAGTTAAAATATCGCGGTGGAATTTCTGGAGATTAATCAATTTAAAAGCTGTTTAAAATGAATATTGAAACAGTAGAATCCGTAGCGTTATCTAGTCCAATTGTATTTCGCCTATCTCCAATTATTAGAATCACGCTGTTAAGTTTATATACGGTATTGATGATCCCCTTACCTTTTTTGTCAAAAGCTGTCAATTCCCCCATCTCTCCGATGTTACTTTGGCTAGGGATTGGGATCGGAGTGATCGCCTTATTAGCACTTTTAACAGAAAGGGTAATCGTGGATCATGAGGGAATTAAAGTAAGCTATTCTTCTTTGATTACTCCGATATTTCGTCGGGGTTGGTCATTACCCTGGAATCAGATCAAAGCCTTGAAACCCAGAACCACCGGACAAGGAGGACTGGTTTATTATTTTGTCAGTCAGACGGGGGAAGGTTATTTACTCCCAATGCGAATGGCTGGGTTTGCCAAGTTTGTGGGAATAGTCCAAGAAAAAACAGGAATTGATACAACCGATGTCCGTCCGTTGGCTCAACCCTGGATGTATTTTATTTTATTGGGCTGTAGTTTATTATTAGGCCTAGTAGATATTTGGACAATTTCCACCGCCCTCACGCTGAATTGACATAATCCCGTGAAAAGAGGGAATAATCAAAATAAAGGATTAGATTTTGATTATTCCCTGATCTCCATCAGATCAAGCACTACTCTCTGTTTTGACTCCGCGAATGGGTGGATATTTGCCATTGAGTCTAACAGCGCGAACCGTTTCTGCTTTCAGAACTTCCAAATTGAGACGATAACCAATATTCCGAACCGTTTGGATTAAATTCGGTTGACGGGGGTCAGTTTCTAACTTTTTCCGTAACGAAAGAACATGGGTATCAATCGTGCGAGGATTGTCAATAGCATCTGGCCAAGCCCGTCGCAACAGTTCTGAACGACTCAAAGGTTCTCCACAGGCTTGAGCGAGAACATAGAGCAGACTATATTCCTGGGGAGTGAGTTCAATCAATTGACTCTGTAGGCGCACACGACGCTGTACCAAGTCAATTTTGAGAGATCCATAATCCAAGATGGTTGGCGGAACAATGGTGCGACTACGGCGCATTAAGGATTCTGTCCTCGCCAAAAATTCCTGCATTCCAAAGGGTTTGGTTAAATAGTCGTCAGCGCCCGCCCTCAAACCCCGGACAATATCGGATTCCGTTGTGCGAGCCGATAACATCAGAATTAAAGATTGTCGTTGCTGCTGAAGCCATTGGCAAAACTCTAAACTATTTCCCTCTGGTAATTCAGCGTCCAAAATCACTAAATTGGGTTGATGAGCATAGAAGATATCCCTTGCATTGTGCAAATCAGCAGCCTGATGAACCAAGTAACCAACGTGCTGTAAATGCCAACCCAAGAGCGACCGTAAATGCGGGTTTCCCTCAATAATTGAAATACAAGCAGATCCCACGAATGCGAGCTTCCTTCTTCAATGTTGAGTTCAAGCGTAACAGGGTAATCTTTCTGATTTTGTAGCTACTGTTACCTCCCCATCACCTTAATAGTCAAAAGTATCAAAGCCAACCGGGGTAATTTTGATCTGAAGTTAAGATGGAAAGAGTTAACATGAAAATAGACGAGTCTTAGTTCCCGGAATCCGGCCTGACCTTTTAGTTCAATCGAGTAATTACCCCTTAACCCCCATTCAAACCATGCTTCAGGACACCTTAACGATTCGCCATTATCAGAAACTCACCGACGCCCTCGTCGAGATGTGGAATCGAGGTTATCGTTATGATGATCTCAGGTTATATTTAGACGGTTACTTAGCCGCCCTCAGACATACAAATACCTTAGAACCCTATTTAGTTAGTCGTTTGGAGGAAGAAGCGACTCGATACATTTACGACCCCTCGAATTTTGAAATGCCGATGCCTCAACGTCAAGTAGATTATTATTAGGGCAGAAGTCCAGAAAGGGTTGGGAAAGCGGGAATATCAGGGATAGAGGGTTAGGCAGAAATCAACTGCAACCCAACACCCGAAACCCGATACCCAACACCGTTTTATGAAGCAATTGCCACTTCTACCAGTTGCTGTAACTCACCTTTTTGATACAGTTCAATCAGCACATCAGAACCGCCAATAAACTCACCGTTGATATAGACCTGAGGAATCGTTGGCCAGTTGGAATACTCTTTAATCCCTTGGCGAATTTCATAATCTTCTAAAACATCTAGGGTTTCAAAAGGAACCCCCAAAGTATTTAAAATCTGCACAACATTATTGGAAAAACCGCACATTGGCATGAGCTTTGTTCCCTTCATAAAAACAAAGATTTTGTTTTTCGTGATCAGATCTTTAATTTTTTCCTGTGCGTCTGTTGTCATGGTTTATTAATAGAATAAGGTAGGTTTGGATAGGTTAATTGATCGGCAAAACGATCATAGAATCCCAGATTTGAGTCTAACTGATTTCCGAGAATTTGGGTATTAAGCTAGATCAGAATTCAGTGCTGGCTTTTTCCCACTCTTGAGGGGTATAGGTCTTTAATGCTAAAGCGTGAATAGCTTCGGTTGCCATGGCTTCTTTAACGGCTTTGTAAACCATTTGGTGTTGTTTTACTAAAGTCTTGCCTTCAAATTCGGCTGATACCACAATCGCTTGTAAATGGTCACCCCCGCCCAAATCTCGAACTTGAACCACCGCATTCGGTAATTCTGACTTAATCATTGCTTCAACTTGATTGAGTGTAATCATCGCCATTCCCAGACCATAGTATTTCAAATATTTTAGAGGAAACAGGAGTCAGAAGTCAGAAGTTAGAAGTTAATGATTTCCTCCCCTGCCTCCCCTGCCTCCCCTNGAGGGTTATACTGGATCTGAAATAGGAGTTCTGAAACCCAGTTTTGGCTGTCATTGGAAGGATAATATTGCCGGAACTGGAAGGATAATATTGCCGTGACTGTAGCTGTAACATTCATTCTGAGGTTAAGTAGTCACCCGACATCTGCAACAGTTGGAAGCATAAGATTGCCGTTAACTAAAAATGGAACCATAAAGCTGCCAAAAATTTAAGATTTTTTCAAAAGATGAAGAAGTAAGATTAAGTCAAGCACTCAAGCCAGTGCCAAGGAGACTTGGAGGTAAAAGCTTTACCTCAGTACCCAAGAAAAACAAGGCATTAGTTGTGAGTCGTATATTCGTGTGAGATGCTAGAGCATCTCCAATCCAATTGGAAGCATATATTTGCCGGAGTCAATTGGAAGGATAAACTTGCCGAAACGGCAATATTATCCTTCCAATGACATTGGCAATACTTTCAGACTATCTTGCCCCTGGTGACAGCTTCGCTATATCTACCCCAATTTACGATATAAAACTTATGACATCTAGTTGGATTATTAAGTATTATCCAAATCCTCAAGCATCTTTACGCCTTTTTTGCTTTCCTTATGCAGGTGCAGGTGCTTCTATTTTTCGCAGTTGGTCTACTTATTTACCTCCAGATATTGAAGCTTGCGGCATCCAACTTCCAGGGCGAGAAAACCGATATAAAGAAAAGAAATTTACTAATATATTTTCTTTAATTGACGCTCTTACAACAGCACTTTTACCTAATCTAGATCGCCCTTTTATGTTTTTTGGTCATAGTGTTGGCGCATTGCTTAGTTTTGCAGTGGCGCGTCAACTTCGCAGACTACGATATCCTACTCCATTACACCTATTTATTTCTAGTTATTCCGCTCCACAACTTCCTAATTTAGATTTACCGATCGCTAAACTTTCCGATACCGATCTTTTAGAAGAAATACGCCTTTACAATGGTACACCAAGTAACATTTTAGAAAATCAAGAATTTATAAACTTCTACTTACCGATTCTGCGGGCAGATTTAACATTAAAGGAAAGTTATGTTTACCTACCTGAACCCCCTCTTAATTGTCCGATTTCTGCATTTGGAGGCATAAACGATCCTAAAATTAGCCGAGATTCTCTAGCTAGTTGGCAAGAGCAAACCAGTAAAAAATTTAACCTACAAATGTTTCCTGGAGATCATTTTTACTTAAAAACTCAACAAGAGTCTTTGCTGAAAGCGATCGTCCTTGATTTAACCAAACAGAGTTAACCTTAAAGGCTTGCAAACAAGGTGAAGTTAAATTTTATTTCTCTTTAGGGAGCGATCGCAAAACTTTTCAGTCTACTGAAATTAGCGAAAACCCTTCAACACTAAAGGTACTCCATTTGAGGGTGCGATTACTGCACTGCGACGTATTGGTTTAATAGGTTTATCATCAGCTAATTCTAAGTTGTATTTAGATACGATTGAAGCTATTACCAGTTTTATTTCTAGCATAGCCAAGGCGTGACCCAAACAAAGTCTCACACCGCCACCAAAAGGGAGAAATTCATAAGCAGTATATTGACGCTCCAAAAATCTTTCTGGTCTGAATTGTTTGGAATTTGGATACAAATCTTCTCGATGATGAATTGAATAAATGCTGGGAATAAATGTTGTCCCAGCTTTAAAAAAGCGACCCATTATTTCTACATCTTGTTTCGCAAATCTCGCCAAAGCCACCTGTACTACCGGATAAATTCGCAGCGTTTCTTGACAAATAGCCGTTAAATATGGGAGACGAGATATTTCAATCGGATCGGGATTTTTACCTAAACTATCGATTTCTTGTAAGAGCTTTTCCTTGATCGAGGGATTTTTTGCCAGCCAGTAAAAAGCCCAAGCTAGAGCATTAGCAACAGTTTCATGTCCAGCAGATAACAAAGTAATTAATTCATCTTTTAACTGTTCATCACTCATTACCTGACCCTCTGAGTCAGTTGCACATAGCATTAAACTTAAGATGTCATTGCCACGTTTTTGGGGATGAGTGCGTTTATCTTCTATTTCCGCTTGGAATAAGTCGTAAATTTTTTGTTTTGCCCTGATAAAGTTGCCCCAAGGACTCCAAGATCCTAAGTCTACTTGCAGAGGTTTCAAGAATATAAAACTCAAGCGCGTTGGAGAAGAGGTAAGTTCTAACCAATGAGCTATGGCGGATCTAAGTTGGTCGCATTTTTCCCCTTCACTAAATCCAAACACTACTTGCATAATTACCTTCAGAGTAATCTCTTGAGTAACTTCTGTACCAATAAAATGTTCATTTATTTTCCAAAAAGAAGCTACTTTTTCAGTTATTTCACAGATTGACTTAGCGTATGATTTTACTTTATCTCCATGAAAAGGCGGCATAAGTAATTTACGTTCTCTTTCGTGACGAGGGCCGTCCATTAAGATTAAGGAATTATCTCCCATAATCAGACGACCCCCTCCATTGTTGTTTATACGCGCAGCATCAAAACATTGAGCATCAGCAGCGAAAATCTCTTTAATCCCTTGAGGATGCGCTATGAATACGAATGGAGGAAATCCTAATAGCTTTATAGTAAAGATATCGCCGTATTTATCAGTGCATTCTTCTAGATATTCAAAAGGTCGAGAAATCCAATTGAGCATCTGAAACAATGCAGGAGCTTTAGGTCCGTCTGGTAATTGATTTTCACTAAAAGACATTCTTGGTGAGACCATATTGAATTATTGGGTATTATTTTTAAGTAAAACCTGTATGAATTAATGTATCAGAAAATTGTTTTTAAGAATACAGACTTTCACAAAATTTAATAATCATCTGGCGTGACTTATCTTCCGAGAGCATTGTCATGTGACTGGACGAATCAACATCAATAATTTGCATATTCGGCAAGTTGTTTTTCCACTGTTGCGAAGCAGCTAAATGATTGCTTGTGGCAAATTTTTCTCTGTCCTCTGGTGTCGCAAAATAATAGGGAACTCGATCGCCCAACATCGATCCGTTTTTGTTGCGGAAATAATAGCAGTTGACCGCATCAGGATTAGGCAACAACATAAAAGTAAAGGGATCGGTTTGATAAAATTCATCTAGGCTTGTTGCCTGTTCGAGATCGGCACGTATTTCCGTTTCTGTTTTCACCAACCCTCGTTGTTTAGCTAAGGCAATCAATTGAGTTAAATATTCCTCGTCACTTAAACTTGAATCCAATTCATCTGAATTAATTAGCATTTTCTGCACAGTTTCTTCTGATTCTTGCCATGCAGATAAGGTCAAAGCCCGGTTCAAGGCAATCAAATACTTTGTTTTGTGCGAGTATTGATCCATCTCACCAGGCTTATATTGTAATGTATCTACCATTACAATACTCTCAACTCTCTCTCCGAGTTCCTGTAATTGACGGGTTGCTTCATAAGCAAACATCCCACCCAGAGAATAGCCACCAAAATCATAAGGGCCTTCTGGTTGCACAGATTGTATTGCCTCAAGGTAACGCTTCACCATAGATTTTATCTGAGAAGTAATCTGGGTTTTGTTTATCCAACTCCAGGGCTGAATGCCATAGAAGGGACGCTGACTTTTTTCAGCTACAGGCTCGTAAACCTTAACACCTGCGATACCATGAAACCAAAATACAGGTCTTCCCTTGGTACTCGAATTAAGCTGAATTAACTCTGGGAAAGAAGCGTTATTTGATGAGGAAAAGCCTACTAGTTGATGATTCACCTTTTCTGGCTCAATTTGTGATCTATCTCTTGACGATTTCAAATAGATCAGGATTTCCTGCATTGTTCGGCATTCTAGCAACTGCCCTAAGTTAATCTTACTATCGATATTAGATTTTATTTGCTGGAAAATTTGCAGAAACATAACAGAATCAACCCCATATTGAACTAGTGAGGTATTGAGATTGATTTCTTCTGCCTTTAGCCCTATTGTGAGAAGCATAATATCCCTAAGTGCTATTTCTATGTTTTTGCTAGAAATACTTAGATTATTAACGCTTTGAGAAATTGGCTCTATTTGATCTTTGGGTTCAACTTGAGATGTAATTTTCATCTCAGGGTTAGCCTCAACCCAGCAGCGTCGCTTGATAAAGGGATAGGTTGGCAGAGAAATAATAGAAGCTTGACCTTTTTTATGCAGTAATGGCCAGGGAATTTTACCTCCGTTAACCCAGTAAAGTGCGATCTTTTCCAGATCATTTTCTGCAAAAAGCACTTTCACCATTGCTTCTCCAGATTTACCAGAAATTAAATGCTTGATTTCTGAATGTTCTGCCTCCAAATTGCCGATATATATTGGAATAGATGTATCGATCGCAACATTTTGTTCTAAGCAATTCAAAGCTTCCTTGATTCCCTGGATCAATTCTTCTTGATTATTAACCAAAATCGCAATTCGATGGGTCATTGCCATACGTCCTACTTGAAGAGTATAAGCCATATTCTTCAAGGAAAGTTGTTTATTAGATTGCACAAAATCGCTCATTTGTTGCAGCATAGCCTGAAGACGATCTCGACTTTTAGCAGAGAAAACCATTAACTCACGATCGGTTGAAAAATCCACATCAGATCTGACTAGGTTCTTATTTGAAGAAGGAATATATTCTTCGATAATTAAATGTGCATTGGAACCCCCAGCACCAAAGGAACTGACTGTTGCACGTCGAGGAAACTCCTGCTCCTGACCATTAATATTTAATACTGGACGTTGCCAATGTTGAAGTTTTTGTTGCAGATAAAAAGGCGAATCATCGAAGCTTAAATTCGGATTCAGCAATTCTGCATTGATCGATGGTACAAGCTGTTGGTGCTGAAGCTGTAAAATAACTTTTGTCAGTTGGGATATTCCCGAAGCCGCCTCTGCATGACCAATATTTGACTTTACCGAACCGATCGCACAAAAACCTCGATCCTTAGTAAATTTTTGAAAGGCTTTATTGAGCGCACTTACTTCGATTGGATCTCCCAAAGGAGAGCCATTAGCTGCGGCTTCAACATAACTAATAGTGCGTGGATCGATGCCAGATTTACGGAAGTTATCTTCAATTAATTGAGCTTGAGCATTCGGGGAAGGTACATGAAAACCGTGAGTATGTCCGCTATGATTTGTATTAATAGATTTAATGACGGCTAAAATAGAATCTCCATCTGCAATCGCCTTAGCTAAGGGCTTTAATAATACTGCACCAACACCTTCTGCGGGAACATAACCATCACCCTCACCAAAGCTTTTGCTGGTGTTTTGTCGGCTAATCATTTGGCTTAAGCTTAAGCCAATATATTTGTTGGGATGAATCGAAAGATTTACACCTCCAGCGATCGCCATTTGGCATTCACCTTTAAGCAGAGTATCACAAGCTAACTGTATCGCAATTAACGAAGAAGAACACATCGTATCAATTGCCATACTAGGCCCATGAAAATCAAAGAAGTAAGATACACGATTAGCGATCGCACTATAGGAAGATAAGGAAAGGATTGACTCTTGTACGGGGTCAGAAGCTAAAGCCTGATATTGTTGATACATAGCTCCCACATAAACCCCCACTTTATTCTCGTGTCGCTCTTCTATTCTTTCTGGTGTATACCCCGAACGTTCCAGCAAATCCCAGACTGTTTCTAGGAAAAGGCGATCGTTAGGGTTCATCAACTGCGCTTCACGAGGAGAAATATTGAAAAACAGGGGATCAAATTTGTCCACATCAGCCAAGAAACCGCCCCATTTGCTATATGTTTTACTCGAAGAAGGTTCAAGATCGAAATACAAATTGTAATCCCAGCGACTCTTGGGAATTTCAGTAATACAGTTTTTACCTTGAGATAAAATTTCCCAGAATGTTTCCAAATTTGGAGACAAGGGATAACGCCCAGAAACACCGATAATAGCAATATCCTGAGATTGCGTCACAGGTAATGGCGATAACTGTTGTTCAGGAGCTAAAAAGCGAGATTGTTCATTTATCTTCTGACTGGCTTCATTAACAGAAACTAAGGGATGATTTACAAATGCTTCTGTTCGATCAAAACCAAGGGCTATCTTCAGTTTTTCTTTATGAGACGCGACAAAATACTGGGTTATTTCCTCAATCGTTGGATACTCAAAAAACAGAGTTTTCGATAAAGAACCAAAAACTTTTTCCAACTGATTAGTTAATTGCATAATCACAACAGAATCAATGCCATAAATCTCTAACGATTCATCGGGTTGAATTCGATGGGCAGGTATCTTTAATATAGAAGAGATGAGATTTTTAAAATAATGAATTGACCTAGCCACAAAATCATTTTCATTAATGTCTGTGTCTTGAATTTCCATTTGAGATGGCAGTGATGATGGACGTACCTGCTGTGATTTTTGTAGGCGTGACCTATCTCCTGTTAAAACCATAAATTGGCTCTGCCCTGAGAAAATACCTTGAATCAGAACTTGAATTCCAATTTCTGTCTGCATTGGTACAAGTCCCAAATTTTGCAGAAGGGTTTTTTCATGCTCTGGATTGATTTGCATACCACCTTCTTTCCACAGTGGCCAATTAATAGAAAGCGTTTGTCCGAAGCGTTCTTTTGCCGCAACCAAATCATTACGGTAATGAGCATAAGCATCCATAAACGCATTTGCACAAGCATAATCTACCTGTCCCACATTGCCATTACTGCCCGCCAAAGAGGAAAATAAAATAAAGAAATCGAGATTTAAATCTTTAGTCGCTTCATCTAAATGAATCACACCATCAACTTTAGGTGCAAGCACTGATTGAAACTCTTGCGTTGTTTTTTTGATAATAAAATTATCCCGAATAATCCCAGCGATATGCAAAATACCCCTAAGCGATCCGATGTTGTTTTCGATGTCTTTAATTAAGTTTTTTACTTCTTGTTTCTGACTGACATCAATCTGACGATAGCTAACTTTAGCTCCCAAAGATTCTAGTTCTTTAAGTTGCTTAAGTCGGCGCTCATCTAAGGCAGATATCCCTGTCAGAATCAGAGAAACTTGCTTAGTTTGTTGTGCAATATGTTTTGCAAAGATAAATCCAAGTCCGCCAAGTCCGCCTGTAATTAAATAAACACCACCTTCCTGCCAGGGAATTTGAATCACCTGTTCTAAAGGTGAAAGTTCTTGCCAGGAAATAATGTAGCGTTTTTCGTATTGATAGCGAATAAAAGTATCTTCAGGGCAATGACTGTTTCGTTGAATTTTATCAATCAGACTTGACTGAGTTTCATTGGATTCTACAACGATAAGTTGTCCCAGAATCGCTGGGTTTTCTAAGTGAGCAGTTTTGAGCAATCCAGTAAGCGCACTAAATAGATACGTTGCTCCAGAAGAAGGTATGACAATCTGGATCAACGTTGCTCCTGTGCTTTTTTCTTTGAATACCGCTTTTACTCGCTCAAAGACTTGAATTGTAATTTCTTGAAAGCGTTCTGCCAGTGTTTTTGCTTGAGTTGTCAAATGAATACAGACAGCACCTTCAATTTGAGATGTAATTGATCGACCGCCAAACCATTCTATTTCACATAAAATTACAATGCGTTGAGCATATTTAGATCTTTTGTCTTCGGTTAATGCTTTTTCTTGCCAAACTGGAAAGCCTATCCAAGTTGTAATCGATTTGCTTTCTTCTATCGCCAGAGTACGAGGAGAAAATCCTTTAATCCGAACGCAAATATTACCGCTTTCATCACACAGATCGATGTCAATTTTGGTTAGGCTATAATTTGAGCTTTGTCTGTTGGCGGAATTGCGATCGCAATAGCGTATCCAAGCCCACATCGTTTCTTGACATTTTCTCATGATTTCCAGCCTGTCTAACCCAAAGGGAACTGAAATCTGCCCAGACTCAAATGCAGGTTGTCCAACCGTTAATCCAATACAAGCTTGAAAGGCTGAATCTATAATACTGGGGTGAAGAACAAATTCACTATTAGTATCAGTAACAACAGCAGGTAACTTGAGTTTTGCTAAAACTTCGCAACCACTGATTTGGCTAGGACTAACATAGATATCTTCTATGCTTTGTTGACCATGACCATATTCAATCCCCATTGTTTTAAAGGCATCATAACATTGCTGTTTGGAGAATTTTTTCTGATTGATCTTCTCTTGCAAGGCTGATAGATCCAAAGCAGCAACTTCGCCAATCTTACTGAAAGTTACAACACCTTGACTATGGACAATAACTTCATTTTCTGTGGCTGTGTTTGAATAGACTTGATAACCAATCTCTGCAAAACTAACGTCGCCGTTATTGTTAACGCTAGTATTTTTTCCCTGAGTATCTTCAAAGGTAACAGGAAAAATCTTGATATGAATGGTTTGGGTTTGACTATTGCAGGTAAAGGGCTTTGCCCAAATAATGTTTTTAAGTTGAATATAAGTTTTTTCTACGTTTGTTGAGCAGTTTGGTAACGCTAACTCTCCTGCTACTCGTGCCATTTCCAGATAGGCGACACCGGGTAAAACTTTTTCCCCATTGATCAGATGATCTGCCAGAAAAAACTCCTGTCCGCTAAATGTTGAAGTAAAACGTTGTTCTGCGAGATTGGAGGTGTTTTTATGGACTAAGGGATGAATCTTTTCTTGATTTTGATGATTGATTGCTAAAGAGGTATAAGGGGGTAATAAGTCGATCGCTTTTGCCCAATAGCGTTCCCGTGCAAAAGGATAGGTTGGCAAGTGAAGGCGAGGCGGTTTCTGTTCGCCATATAACTTATTCCAGTCAAAAACAAAGCCTTTGACCCAAAGTTCTAAAATTTTGCCATACTTACGTTTGTGAATCCAAGTATCAATAGTTTCTGTGAAATCTTCATCACTGGCAAGTATAGATATAGCATCCTTATTGCGTTTTACCTGGCCCCGATAGAGGTCTTCAATATCGCTTCGTCCGTCCAAAAAGCCCTGGAGTTTTTCGCTTAGTTCAGCAAGGGAGGCTACAATCAGTCCCAGACGCTCTTCCATTGCTTCGCGTCCAACCTGGAGAGTATAAGCGATCGCTTGCATCTGTGCTGTTTGTGTCTTACCCCGATCTGCCACACTACAATCTCTTGCGTAAGAACACAATTTTTTGACAACTTCCCGAAGTCGGTCTTCATCTTTGGCAGAAACAACAATCAAGCAATCGCTTTTTACTTCTTCTTCATCAGCACGATTCGCCAGATCCATTTCCTCATCATTAATATATTCTTGAACAATAACATGAGCATTAGCACCACCAGCACCAAAAGATGATATACCAGCAATTCGCGGAAAAACCCTAGTTTCTCCCTTAATTTTCAGCACTGGTCTTTCCCAAGGTTCGAGTATTTGCTGTACAAAAAAAGGCGTTTCAGCAAAATTGATATTGGGGTTTAGCTGCCGTGAATGCAAAGAAGGCACTAATTGGCGATACTTTAGTTGTAGTAAGACTTTGGTTAAACCAGCAATACCTGCGGCGCTTTCGGTATGACCGATATTCGATTTAACTGAACCTATGGCACAGAATTGCTTATCTTCAGTGTAACCAAAGGCTTTACTCAAACCAGTAATTTCGATCGGATCGCCTAACGCCGTACCCGTACCATGAGCTTCTAGATAACTGATAGTTCTAGGGTTAACTCCTGATCGAGTTAAGGCTTCCTGAATCAACTGAGATTGTGCGATTGGATTAGGCACAGTATAACCATTAGTCTTTCCCCCCGCATTGATCGCACTGCCTTTGATAACAGCGTAGATAGCGTCCCCATCTTGCTTTGCCTTCGCCAAGGGTTTTAACACTACTGCACCCACGCCTTCTCCATCGACAAATCCATCAGCATTATCGCCAAAAGGCTTACACTCGTTAGTTAAAGAAAGCATCATCATCGCACTGAGGCTCAAATACTGAATTGGGTCGAGAATCAAGTTCACACCACCGACAATGGCGCATTCACTTGTACCACTATGCAAGCTCTCTACTGCTAAATGTAGGGCTGTTAGGGAAGATGAGCAAGCTGTATCCACCGACAAGCTGGGGCCTTGAAAGTTAAACAAGTAGGAAACCCGATTAGCCATCGACCAGTCGCTAGGCTGAAGTGGGTAAGTGCTATTCATTACGCCAACAAAAACCCCTACTTTGCGGCTGTCACAGAGGCTTGCAGGTGTATAGCCTGCGTCTTCAATGCAGTTATAAGCGCACTCCAAAAATAATCTTTCTTGCGGATCCATGCGTTCAGCTTCTCTCGCTGATAATTGGAAAAATAGAGGGTCAAATTCGTCTACATCGTCAATAAAGCCTCCCCAGCGAGTATAGAGTTTTCCTTCTTTACCTTTTTCTGGATCAAAATATTGCTTCCAGTCCCATCGTTCTTGAGGTATTTCGCTGATGCAGTTTTTCCCTGCTTTTAAGTTCTGCCAAAATTCATCAATGTTTTTGGCTTGGGGGTAACGTCCGCTCAATCCAATAATGGCGATGTCTTGATTGGATCGCGATCGATTTTCTGGTGATTCAGTTAGGGCCAATTGTCGCGCAGTTCTTAAATTCGGTTTCAGTAAAGGTCGCTTTTCCCCATTTGTTTCTCTGGTGGTTTGGGATATTTCCAATGTTGTACTTTTGGCGATCGCTGTTTCAGAAATTACTTCCCTTTCCAACCCCAGCAAGGCTATAAATTCCTCTGACTGGCTTTCAAGTAAATAATCGACAACACCATCAATTGTTTGTACTTCAAAAAATAATGTGTTGCTGATATTTTTAAATGCTTTGCGTAAGGTACTGGTCAATTGGATCACCAAAATTGAATCCAGTCCATAAACTTCCAATGGTTGGGTAGAATCTATCTGGCTAATTGAAAGTTGCAGTGTAGAAGCAACTAGCTTTTTGATGTAAAGTTTAGCTTTCTCTTTTAGGGTTTCGGTATTTGCGATCGGTTTAATTGTCACATTAGAGCTAGATAATGATTGTCCCTGTTGGATTTCTTTTTTCTTTACTTCTATCCTTGGCCTCGTAGGTGCTGATGGTGTTAACAGTGAAGTCTGGAGATGATTTTTTTGTCTAACAACACCATCGCTTTCTGCAAAAATAATCTGTTGACCAAAATCACCTCCAGATTTTGCGGCAAATAACGCCGGAAAAGTAACGGAACTAAAGCCTTCTTCTGTCAAAACTTTAGCCCAACTAATCGGACTTAATGCCGGACTACCAGTGATTCGCAAAGCCGCATCTTCATACAGCCACCAACCTGCCAATAAACCGAAAGTTAAATGGGAAAACAAGGATTTATTACTTATTTCATTCAAAAAGATCAAGCCATGTTTGCGTAAGATTGCCTTGGCATTACGTAGGGTATTGCGAATATTTTTGGTGGCGTGTAATACATTAGCTGCAATTACTAAATCGTAGTGATTAGGCTGTATTCCCTGTTCAGCTAGAGGTTTTTCTACGTCAAAGATTTGCGTTATAATATATGGATATGTGGGGGCATATTCCCGTTGGGCGTGCTGTAAAAAGGCTTGAGAAATATCTGTATAACAATACTCGGCAATGTTATTTTGAAATGGGCGAAGTTGCGCCAGTAATCCAGCACTTGTTCCACCTGTTCCAGCACCAATTTCCAATATGCGGATTTGTGCGGTAGGGTCTTGCGCTAATCGTAATTGAATATAAGCCACCACACTATTTTGAAGAATTCGATTATAAAAATCAGCAACTACGTTACCTTTATAAACATCTTCTAAAAGTGCGATCGAGGAATCGGCAAATATAACATCGGTTGCCTGTTGTTTCCCTGTAATAATTTCGGGTAAAGCACGTAAACAAGGTTCTATCAGATTAACTAGAGCTTTTTGATTGCTATCTTGCAGCCAGGTTGTTTTGAATGTATCCCATTCTTGCCATAAATATGCTTGGTCAATAAATGGCTGTTTATTTATATAATTCTGTACATCATATTCCAGATATGCTTTTGCTTGCAAGATTTGTAAGCTTTCTTCTAGCCATCGCTTATAGGATTTAGCGATCGGTAAAACAAAAGTACCTTGTTCGGAACGCTTTTCAAATAAGCCTAAAGACTGCAAAGTAGTTAATAGTATTTTGTGCAACATTTCTTCCATTAAAGCAGCTTGTTCGGCGGTGGAAGCTTTGATGTCGATCGCTGGAAGAGACTGTTCCGCAAGATATGTTGGCAAACTATCCATGCAGGAAGGAAGTTCATTTTGATAATTTACGATCCATTCTTCTATGTCTTGATGCTGAGTGTTACTCCCGGATGGTAGTTGCTTTAACAAAGCTAACTGATTTAGTGGCGATCGTAGCAGGGTTTGGATGGCTGCTATACCTTCTTGGGGTTCTATTGAACCGACTCCTGCTTGTATCATGCGATCGCGATATGCACTTGTCGCCACCACACCGACACTACCCCAATAGCCCCAGTTCATCACTTTCACTGGACAAGACCATTCCTGCGCCAGTTGACTAGCAAACGCATCTTTAAAGGTACATCCAGCCGCATAATTACTTTGCCCTGGCATTTTGGCAAAGGACTGCATGGAAGAGAAAAATAGGACAAAATCTAACGCTTCCTTGGCGAACACTTGCGCTAGACGCACGCTTACATCAATTTTCGCCCTTAGCCCAGCCTGGAATTGTAGTTCATCCATTTTAGCCAAGCTTTTGTCTGCCAGGACAATTGCCGAATGAATCACGCCATGAATATTACCGTAGCTGTCTTTAATTTCCTGATACGCTGTTTGTAAAGTCTCTAGGTCGCTGGCATCAGCTTCGATGTAGATTGGTGGAGTGCCGAGTTTTGATAAAGCGTCCAGTTTTTCCTGAATCGAAGCATCTTTTTTTCTTCTGCCCAGCCAAATAATCCGCGCTTGATATTGCTCGATCATCCACCGACTCCAGGCTTCGCCAATACCACCTGCGCCGCCAATCACCACATAAACCCCATGAGAACGATAGCAAGGTTGTGATACCTCACTTTCAAAAACAGGTATCAAAGCTTGTTTAAACCATTCCTTCCCTCGATAGGCAATTGCATCGCCATTTTTATCTGCGGGTAATGTCAGCATATCGCGAACAGGCCAATTTTGCGGGGCTGCGTCCATATCTAACAAACGAATTTGCCAATGGGGATATTCTTTGGCAAGGGAACCGATCAGTCCGTGTACGCTGGCGTATGTGGGGTTGATGATGTCTTGTTTGTGTACTGCTTGTGTTTGTGTGGTAATAACTGTCCAATGTAGTTCTCGATCGCCATAACCGTACTCCAGCAGCACTTTCAGTAAACGAAATAGATAAAGTGTTCCTTGGTTTTGCTCACTAATCAGTGATTCCTGTGCTACAGAAGTTATGGGAAGATCCGGGGCTATCCAAATAATATGCAATGTGTTCTTCTGAGATGATAATGCTTCAATTTGGCGGGTTGTCTCTTCGAGTTTTGTTTCAGAACACCACAAAACATCAGAATAAATCTGTCTAAAGGTAGCTTTTTGTTGTTCGTTACCACCTATAATCAAAATGTGATCGCTAGTAAAAGTGTCGCCCTGATCTTCTATTTGCTGAAGCGAGATGGCATTCCATACAGGGGTTAACAAGGTTAAACTAGCTTCTGGTGAGACTAACGCCCGATCAAGTCCTCGTGAAGAGAAACCTCGCATCCTAACGCAAATCTGTCCCCGATCGTCGCACAGATCGATATCAAGTTTTTGCATCTGTGCATTGCTATGGCTAGATTCACGAATCCAAGCCCAACTTGGCATTAATCCTTTATCATGTATTTCCAGCGCTTCTAGTGCGAATGGTAAGGAGGGTTTGGAGACAGAGGAAACCTCGCTGTCTATAGCCAAACCTAGCGAAGCCTGCAAAGCAGAATCCATCAAACTCGGATGCAAAACAAATTCATCTGCGGTGTTGGCAACAGAGGTAGGCAAGCAGAGTTTGGCGAGTACCTGGCGATTTCCTATGTAGACAGTATCAATCCCCCTGTGTCCTGGGCCGTATTTAATGCCGACTGATTCAAAGATTTGATAACATTGATCCGCAGAAAGTTTGTTTTGCTGACACTGAGTTTGTAAATTCACTAGATCCAAAGCTTGGCTTTTATCTAAAAAGCAAAGCTCCACAAAGCCTTGGCAATGTAAGATAGTATTTGTCTGGTTGGAATCAGTATAAATTTCAAAGCTAATGGTCGTGATGTCTTCTACTTGCAATGCGGTATGCACTTTTAACGGCTGGTTTTCAACAATAATTGGTTTTACCCAAGCTACGTTAGAAAAACGCAGGTCGTATTCTTCTATTTGTGTATTGATCGCCACAGTAACCGCCTTACGAACCATTTCCAGATAAGCAACTCCAGGTAGAACTCGTTTACCTTGCACCAAATGATCGGCTAAGAAAAACTCTTTACCGCTAAAGCTAGAACTAAAACATTGCCGGAAAAAGTTTGAGGTATTTTCGTGGATCAGTGGGTGTAATTTGACAATACTTTGTTCCTCTGACAAGGCGGAATTTTCAGGTTTGATATTAAGTAATTTTTCGATCCAGTATTTTTCTGGTTCAAAGGGATAGGTTGGCAGACTGACACGATCGGGTTTTGACTCACCATAAAGTTTGTACCAATCAACCTGCAATCCCTGACTCCAAAGCTCAACTAATTTGGCGAATTTTCGGCGTTGAATCCATTTTTCGATCGCCTCCTGAAGTTCATCATCGTCAGTAAATAAAGCTAATGATTTTTTATTTCCTTTCACCTGTCCGCGATACAGATCTTCAATCCCAGTTTCACGGGCAATAAAGCGACTAAGTTTTTGTTTGAGTTCATCTAAGGAATGAACAATCAAAGCTAAACGTTCTTCCATTGCTTCACGCCCTATTTGAAGAGTATAGGCGATCTCACGCAGGGTTAAGTTGGCGGCTTGCTTTGAATTCAAGTAATCGGATAAATTTTGAGCAACACAGTAGAGACGATTTTCATTTTTTGCTGATAATGTAATGATTTGTGCTTCATTATTGCGATCGCCTTCTCTCATCTCACTAACCCACTCTTCCCTGACATACTCTTCTACAATCAAGTGAGCATTCGCTCCACCAGCACCAAAAGAAGAAATTCCCGCTCTTCTGGGATATTCTTTAGTTTCACCCTCAATCTTGATCGCTGGTCTTTTCCATGTTGACAGTGTTTGCTGCAAAACAAAGGGGGTTTTGTCAAAATTAATATTAGTGTTTAATTCAGTAGCATGAAGACTTGGCACAATTTGCTTGTGTTTCAGTTGCAGAATAATTTTTGTTAATCCTGCAATACCTGCGGCTGCTTCCAGGTGTCCCAGATTGGATTTAACTGAACCTAATGCACAGAAATTGGTAGCGGTGGTATATTTTTGGAAGGCTTTGGTTAAACCGCTGATTTCGATCGGATCGCCTAACTCGGTTCCCGTTCCATGTGCTTCAATATAACTGAGCGTGCGTGCGTCTATTCCAGCTTTATTCAAAGCTTCTTCGATTAATTCGGCTTGTGCATTCGGATTGGGTATTGTGTAACCATTGGTTTTTCCGCCATGATTCACACTTGAAGCACGAATGACTGCATAGATATTATCGCGATCGGCAATTGCTCGCTCAAGAGGCTTAAGCAATACCGCACCTACGCCTTCACCTGGCACAAAACCGTTAGCGCCTTTGCCAAAGCTTTTACATTTCCCATCTGGTGAAAGCATATTAGCCGCACACAATTGAATATAAGAAGAAGGATGAAGATATAAATTAACGCCCCCAGCAATAGCCAACTCGCACTCCCGACGACGAATATGTTCGCAAGCTTCGTGAATAGCCGTTAACGAAGAAGAACACATTGTATCGATCGGTAAGCTTGGCCCCCGCAGATTTAAAATATAAGAAACGCGATTAGCAACCGAGCTAAAAGATGTATGCGGGTAAACTATTTCGCCACGCTGCCATAGTTCTGGGCCATATAAGTTAAAACCTGTTTTGGTAATACCAACAAATACTCCGACTTGCTGTTGAAACTTATCTCGTAGTGTTTCTCTGGTGTAGCCTGCATCTTCGATCGTCTCCCAAGCAGTTTGCAAAAACAGGCGTTCCTGCGGATCGATACCGATAGCTTCACGAGGAGAAATCGAAAAGAACAGAGGATCGAAATCAGCAAAATTGGTAATAAAACTTCCCCATTTACTGTAACTTTTACCTTGAACAATAGCCTCTTCTAAATTCTCATGATAAAAGCCTTCCAAAGACCAACGTTCTGGAGGAATTTCTGTTACACAATCTTTGCCTGAGAGTAAATTTTCCCAATAAGCTTGGGGTGTATTGGCTTGAGCATAACGACCAGCTATACCAATAATTGCAATTGGTTCATATTGCCAAGGTGTCTGTACTTTTAAAGAAAGATTAGATGATATTTTAAACTCTGGAGTAACTTTAAATTCGGAGACAATTTTAGGTTTTGAAGGTGTTGATTTGTCAGTTGTAGAATCAGTAGCTAAACCAGTCCAGTTAATACATTTTTGTCTGTATTCGGTCATTAAATATTTTGCTAGTTCGCTGAGTGTCTGATGTTCATAGAGCAGAGTTTTGGAAATTTCACCAAAAATTGTTTCCAAACGAAGGTTCATTTGAATAACAATCATTGAGTCAATTCCATAGTGTTCTAGAGGTTCTTCTGCCTCGATGCGATCGACGGATAATTTAATAATGCTGCCAAAAAGAGTTTTACATTGGTGTAATGTTTTGGTTAATAGGTGGCGATCGTCGATCGCAAAATCTGAAGATGAAGGCTGATCATAACTAAGCTCTGTCGATGCAGCAAACAACCCTTGTCGAATTTTGCTCAGATTACCTGACAACACCATAACTTGATTTGGTTTTAAATTAAGTACACGCAGCAACGCATTTATGCCACTGTTAGTTTGCAAAGCTTCGATCCCTGTATTTTGTTCTAAGGCATTTAACTGTTGCTCATCCATACCCATACCGCCTTCTTTCCAGAAAGGCCAATTAATCGAAAGGCTTCGACCAAAACGTTTATTTGACGCACACAAAGTATGACGATAATGAGCATAAGCATCCATAAAAGCATTAGCAGCAGCATAGTCCACCTGACCAGCATTACCCAGCACTGCAACACCTGAAGAAAACAAGATAAAGAAATCCAGATTAATTTCCTTGGTAGCTCGATCCAAATATACCGTACCGCAAACTTTAGGTGCTAACACCTGTTGAAACTCTGCAACCGTTTTTTTAATAATAAAATTGTCCCGAATAATCCCAGCTGAATGCAAAATCCCATCAAGTTTAGTGAAATCCCGTAAAATATTTTGGATCAAATCATCCACTTCTTTCGGTTGACTGATATCAGCTTGTCGATATTCAATTCGCGCACCTAATAGTTTCGCTTCTTGTTGCAGTAATTCTTGTTTTTTCTTACTTAACAAAGAGCGACCCGCTAGAATAATAGTTGAATTCTTGACAGAACGAGCAATTTCTTTAGCAAAAATCAAACCTAAGCCACCAGCGCCGCCAGTAATTAAATAGACTCCCCCTTCTTTCCAAGGTATGTAAGTAGCTTGCTGTTCTGAAATAGGAAGTTCTTTCCAAGAAATTACTTGACGTTGGGTAAGTCGGTATCTGATTTGTAAATCTTCTGGGCACTGACTATTTTCTGGGATTTGTTTAATTAATTGGTCGTTTGTGTTGTGGCGATCGACTTCAATAACTTGCCCAATAATTTTGGGATTTTCCCAATGTGCAGTTTTCAGCAAAGCAGAAAGTCCTTGAAACAGACAACCAGTATCTTCAGGGTCATCTGTTCCGTTACCTGGAATTACAATCTGTACTAATATTTTGCCTTTCGGTTGATTCTCTAAAATTTCTTTGAGATGCGTAAAAACCTGTTCGCAAATAGATTGATAGCGTAGCGCCAAATCTTCACTCTGAGATTGAAGTACACGACAAATGACATTTTGAGATAAATGGCTTTCTTCACCCGTAGGCACATCCATTTCACAGAATAGAATCAGGTGTTGACTATAATTTAGAGAAGCAAGATCGACTGAATCTGACTCGATCGAAGTCGCCTTTTCTTGCCAAACTGGGTGACACATCAATACCCCAAAAGTTTCATCAGCTTCGACTGGTGATTCCGACAATCCATCGGATTTAGCCTTATGTTGAACAGGTGTCGGAAGCCAGTAACTTTCACGCGCAAACGGATAGGTTGGCAAACTGATCCGCTTGGGTAAAGTTCCGGTGTAAAATTTATTCCAGTTCACAGAAAGCCCTTTGACCCAAAGCTTGAGGATTTTGTCAAATTTCCTGCCCTCAATCCACTTTGCCAGTATTTCCTGTAAATCATCATCAGACCCAAAAGTTTCTACAGTATCTTTGTTTCCTTTAGTGCTACCTTCATATAAGTCTTGATTTTCTTCGCGATCGCTAATATAAACCGCCAGCTTTTCTTTAAGTTCCTCAATCGAAGAAACCACAAAACCTAAACGATATTCCATTTCCTCACGTCCAATTTGAAGCGTGTAGGCAATATCACTAAGACGTAATAGATTAGTTGAAGAAGAATTGTAGCTGGCAATGAGAAAGTTATACAAGTTGCTGGCAATTTCAACCAAACATTGCTTATTCTTAGCTGATAAAATAATTGCTCTAGCTTCGCCGTTGTCTGGCTGTTTGGCGGCTGTCTGGCTAATATATTCTTCTAAAACCAGATGAACATTAGTACCGCCAATGCCAAAACTACTGACTCCGGCACGCCTGGGTATGGGGTTTTGTTCCGCATCCTGTAAAGCCGTCCAAGCTTGAGTATTTTTCGCTAAATAAAAGGGGCTGTCAGTTAATTGCAAATAAGGGTTTGGTTCTTGAAGATGACAATTACCGGGAATGATGCGATGTTTCATCATCAATAAAACTTTTAGAACACCGGAAATTCCCGCAGCGGCTTCCAAATGTCCGATATTAGTTTTCACGGATCCCAGCGCACAATGGGGCTCTTTTGCAGGCTCACTTCCGTTTTGTTGATAAAGTTGGGCAAACGCGCCCTTGAGTCCGTTAAATTCGATCGGATCGCCAAGGGGAGTTCCCGTTCCGTGAGCTTCAATATAACTCACAGTTTCTGGGGCAATTCCTGCTTGGGTGTAGGCTGAAACTATTAATTCTTGCTGTGCTATTGGATTAGGTGCTGTGGGCGAAGTTGCCTTACCACCGTGATTTTCTGCCGAACCACGAATAATTCCGTAGATAGAATCATTGTCCTCTATGGCTTTTGCCAAGGGTTTTAACAAGATAGCGCCAACGCCCTCGCCTCTGACATAACCATTAGCACTTTTATCAAAGGTTTTGCAGCGTCCATCTTCACTTAACATACCGCTTTGATCGGCTGCAATCACCAATTGAGGGTTAGCAATAATATTTACTCCTCCAGCTATAGCCATTTCACAACTTCCTTGGCGTAAGCTTTCGATCGCACGATGAATAGCCACTAAAGAACTAGAACAAGCTGTATCTATCGCCTCACTAGGCCCGCGAAAATTCAGTAAATACGAAACACGATTAGCCAGCATAAAGGGAAACATTCCATAATATTCTGGGGAATTTTCCTTCATTAGTGCTTGCTGCATTAAATCTTTATAGTCTGTAGTAGTGACTCCTACATAAACAGCGGTTTTGCTTCCAGACAGATCGCTCGCCCGATAACACGCGTCTTCAATTGTCGCCCAAACTGTTTGCAAAAACAGCCGAAATTGCGGGTCTATTAACTCGGCTTCTACTGGGGAAATTCCAAAAAATAAAGGATCGAAGCGATCGACATCAGTAATAAAACCGCCCCATTTAACATTAGTTTTGCCACTTTGATTCTGGCGATCTCCGTAGTAATCTCGCCAGTTCCAACGGTTTTCAGGTATTTCACTAATTAGATCGCGGTTAGCCTCTAAATTATGCCAAAACTCTGTCAGATTTTCTGCGCCCGGAAATTTGCCGCTCATGCCAATAATGGCAATAGGAGCAACTTTAGTTTGATTGTTTTGAGTCAAGATAGAATCAACGATTGTGATAGGTAAAGGTTCAAAACCTTGGTTTTTCTCTATTTGCTCTGGTGCGACTTGAGGTTGGCTGGGTAAAGCAGCTTTTTTTGAGAGTTTGTATTTTTTTAGTAAGGCTTCTTGATGATTTTCTATTAGTGAGTTGGTGAGCGATCGCAAACTTGAATACTCAAAAAACAGCGTTGGCATTAATTCCAAACCATAGGTTTCATTTAAATAATTAGTAAAACTCGTAAAGCTAATCGAATCAAAACCATAAACAAAAAACTCAGCGTCAATTTCAATTTCTTCCGGTTTAACTTTCTGTAAGCGACAGATAAATGCAGCAATATCTTTATGCAGTAATCGTATTAGCCATTTCCGTTGACTTTGCTCATCCTGATTTGTCTGCTCAGAAAACTCTGATTTATCTATTTGAACTTGCTGTTGATTTTCTCTAGTTGATGATGACGATAATAAACGCGATCGAATTTTTTCAGTTTCGCCTTGAGCCACAAAAACCTGGTTAAACTCAGAAGCTAAAGCCCACTCATAAGCTTTTAACCCTGCATGAGTTTCCAATGCAATCATCCCAGTATTTTGCTGCATCAAAGTTTCAGTCTGTGCATCTACTCCCATGCCACCATCTTTCCACAAAGGCCAGTTTAGGGAAATAGTTTTACCAAAACGCTTTCCTTGCTGAACAAGGAGATTTCGCGCTTCAGCAAAGCTATCAAGAAAAGCATTTGCTGTGGCATAATCAGCTTGACCAATACTGCCAAAAACGCCTGCGATCGAAGAAAATAAAACTAAAAAATCAAGTTTTATATTTTGACAAACTTCATCTATCGCCAAAGTTCCGGCTACTTTAGGACGCAATACATTAATAAATTCTTCACTTGTTTTATTCACAATATAAGCATCTTGATTCAATCCAGCACTGTGAATAATGCCATTTAATTTGCCATACTTTTCTTGAATTTTTTGAATCAGATCTGCCACTGCTTTCTTATTGCTGATATCGCAACTTAGATAGCTAATTTCGATATCCGCTTGTTGAAGTTCTTGCAATAGTTTTTCTTTAGCTGCATTCAATGGAGAACGCCCACTTAGAATCAGCTTCAAGCCTTTAATTTGACTAAAATATTTGACAAAAATTTGTCCTAAACCGCCTAAGCCACCCGTAATCCAAACTACATCACCTTCATGTAATAAATCTGTATTAAAAAGAGATTTTTCTTGGCTATTACTAAAGTCGGATACTTCGTTTAGCTTTTTGGTTTTTCTGGTTCCAGTTTGGGTATAGAATACTTCTACATCGGGTGTGTCTGATTTGATTTCTGTTGCTACTAATTCAACAAAACTTTCTGTTCGATCGTCGATCGCATAACGAATTATTTTGCCTACTATTTTGGAATTTTCAAATCTCGCTGTTTTAAGTAAAGCAGCCAAACCTGCATAAAGATAAGTATGTTCATTTTCAGTTAAAAGTATAATTATTGGCTGAATAAGTTTAGGCTTTTGGACAATACAGCTTTTGATTTGCTGAAAAACTCGCAGAAAGTTATCCTGAACTGTTTCGGCAATATCTGCATTCACTAATGTTAGGGTTTCAATGTTTGCTGTAGGCCATTTATGGCGCAATAAGTTTTTGAGTTTTGGGTTTTCTTGAACAAGAATAAAGATAGGAACATTTGTGTCTAAAGATGTTGCTTGCTTTGAGTATTGATAATCAGATAAAGCACTTTCTTGCCATTGAGTGCTGGCATAAATTACATTACGTTGTCCCAGAGTTTTTTCAGTAATTGCCCGACCTTGTAATGCACCTGGAATGGTAGTGGTAAAGCCTTTAAATGAAACAATTATTTCGCCCTTTTCATCTATTAAGTCGATATCGTGTTTATTGGCAGAGTTCAATCTTAGATATGCGTAAGCTTGTTCAGGTATTTCTTTATATATCCAAAGATTATCTAAGGCAAAAGGAAGAGGCAAATGTTCCTGCGATCGATTCAGTAAAGAAAAGAGAACACTTGTTAAGATTGCACCATTAGTTATGCTGGGATGAAGGACATAATCTTCTCTTCCTGATTTCAGACTATCGGGTAATTGAAGTAAGGCTATTGCTTCTTTTTCGTTGTGCCATAATTGTTTGATTGTTAGTAAACTAGAGCCATGCGTAGATTGCAAAAGTCGATCGCAATCAGCCGTTTCTATCCTAGCTGAACAGCGAGAAAGAATATCCTGAATATTAAGTTTAGGGGGTGTTGCTGGGTACAAAATCCGATCAACGACCAGTTGGCATTGAAAATGTATTTTTTCTTGAGAAGTCCGATCTTGTGTGGTGATAATCAAGGGAAGTCGATCGCTTTCTTGATGCAATTGAACAGATACATCTTGAACTTGTCCAGTAATAAAAAGAAGCTGACTCCAAACAATATTTTTGAGTCCAATAATTTTCTGCCCTGTGCTAATCTGACCAGCACTGCAAGCCATTTCCAGGTAAGCTGTACCTAGCATAACTTGTTGATGATCTCGAAGAAAAAATTCTTCTCCTGTGAATCGACTGACAAATCGATCGCCGACTTGTTGATGCAATAAGGGGTGCATTAATGTTTGTGGAGAACGGAAGATCCGAGAAGAAAAACCTCTCATCACTACACAAATTTTGCCGATATCATCGCATAAATCCAAATCAAATTTTTGAATCGGGCTATCTCCTTTATTCTGCTCAGAATAGCGTATCCAAACCCACATTGAAATACTACATTTCGCCTTTATTTCCAGCGTTTCCAAAGCATAAGGTAAAGAGGAATGTTGTTCTGTATCAGATGCCTGTATACCAAGAGCAAAACCGATCGCCGCTTGCAATGCTGAATCCAGCATACTCGGATGAAGTGTAAACTGTTCGCGATCGTCCCAAACCGAGGAAGGCATTTTTAGTTCTGCTAATATCTGATTATTACCAAAATGAACTGCTGCTATACCTTGATGTCCTTCCCGGTATTCAATACCCATAGCCATAAAAACTTGATAGCATTGCTCTGGAGTGAAATGATTTTGATTTGTTGTTTCCTGCAAATCTTCCAGATCCAGATAAGTTTCACTATCAGGTGTTTTTAAGATAGCAATACCTTGACAGTGCATGGTGCGACTTTGCTGATTAGGAGAGTGTTTATCGTCAGTATAAATTTCAAAACCAACTTGTGAATTTTCTTTGGCAAACAAGCGGATATGAACCGTTTTTTCTGGATCATCAATAACTAGCGGTTGTTGCCAGATAATATTCTTGAGTTGTATGGCACCCAAATCATTAACTGAGGTGGCATTTTGCACCGCAACTCGTGCCATTTCCAGATAAGCAACACCAGGGAGAATTTTTTGACCTTGCACAAGATGATCGGCAAGGAAAAATTCTTCACCGCTAAAGGTAGAGGTAAATTTGTGTTCGTTGAGAGTAGAAGTATTACAGTGTAATAAGGGATGAAGAGCCGTAAAAAGCGGAGTAGGTTTAACTTTTGTTGGTATCCAGTGACTTACTTGAGCAAAAGGGTAAGTTGGCAAGCTGACACGGGCAGGTTTTGGGAAATTTTTCTCCAACGCATAAAGGTTTTCCCAATTTAAATAAACTCCTTGAATCCATTCCTGTGCAAGTTTATCGAGTCTGCCTTCAAGCATCCATTGTTGTAAAATTGCCTCGCTATTCTCGCCAAGGCGAGCAGTTTTTTGCTGTTTAACTTGCTTATTCTGCCAACAATTTTCTTTAATGTTGTCACCTTTTAAAAAGGCTTTTAGGTTTTCAATTAGTTGCTGTTTGCGATCGACCAGAAAAATCAGCCTAGTTTCCATTGCTTTTCGACCTACTTGTAAGGTGTAGGCGATATCTCTAAGACTGGCTATTTTCTGTGCTGCAAAACCTTCAGACTGAGAGACTAAATAATCATAAAGCCTTTGGACAACTTCTCTAAGTCGTTCTTCATTTTTGGCAGACAAAGGAATCAGTACAGATTCACTTTTCTCTATAATTTCTGTAGTTTGTGCAGAAATGACTTCGCTGGGTTCAGCAATATATTCTTCCAGAATTATATGTGCATTTGACCCGGTTGCACCAAAGGAGCTTAAGCTTGCGCGTCGTGGGTAGTTTGGGGGCTTTTCCCAGTGCTGGGTTTGATGTTGAATATAAAAGGGCGATGCTGGCAAATCAAGGTGAGGATTGATTTCTTGCGAGTGTAGTGAGGGAACCAGTGTTTTATAGTATAGTTGCAAAGCTACTTTGGTTAAACCACTAATGCCTGCGGCTGATTCTGTGTGACCAATATTAGATTTAACTGAGCCGATCGCACAAAATTGCCTATCATTAGTGTAAGTTTTAAAAGCCTTGGTTAAGCCCTGAATCTCGATCGGATCGCCCAGAGAAGTGCCCGTACCATGAGCTTCCACATAACTAATTGTTCGTGGGTTAATACCAGTTTTCTCTAAGCATTGTAGAATCATATCGCCCTGAGCTACTGGGTTTGGTACACTAATCCCAGACACTTTTCCCACATGATTAATTGTGCTGCCTTTAATGACAGCGTAAATATGATCCCGATCTTGGATAGCCTGTGCCAAAGGTTTCAAAACCACAGCACCTACCCCTTCACCTGAAACATAACCATCCCCACCGCTGCCGAAAGTCCGACAACGCCCATCGCTGGAATACATATCGAGTAAGCCATAAGTCATATATTTATTCGGGTGCAATGACAGGTTTACTCCTCCTGCGATCGCAATATCACTTTCCCCATGTCTAATACTTTCCAAAGCCAGGTGTAGGGAGGTGAGTGAGGATGAACATACGGTATCGATCACCATTGAGGGGCCGTGAAAGTCGCAAAAGTAGGAAACTCGGTTAGCGATCGACGCATAGTTCAAAGATAAAAGAAACTCTTCCCCACGCGCAATAGCTTCTGCACCGAGAAAAACATAATCTTTGTGCATCACACCAACAAACACACCAACACTTTGCCTACGATGTGCGTCTTGCTGGCGAGATACAAGAGTTTCCGGTGTATAGCCAGCATCTTCAATACATTCCCAGCAAGTTTGCAAAAACAGACGTTCCTGTGGATCTAGCACTTCAGCTTCTCGCGGAGAAATCCGAAAAAACTGGTGATCGAAGCAATCTGGGTTTTGGATAAATCCTCCCCATTTTGATATATTTTTACCTGATGGAGATTTGTATTTGGCAAATTTTTGCCAGTCCCATCGTTCTTTAGGTATTTCGCTAATACAATCTTTACCTGCAATTAAATTTTGCCAGAATTCATTAATATTATTTGCCCCAGGATAACGCCCTGCTATCCCAATAATGGCAATATCGCCCTCTTGTTTAGCTGGTGTTTTCGCAAAATTAGTAAGTAATAGATTATTATTCTCTTGGCTAGTAAGGTTTTGATTTATCAAATTCTCATTTATCAGGTAATCAGCTAGCTCGGCGATGTTTGTATATTCAAATAATAAAGTAGGAATAAGTTTAACAGCAAACGTTTTCTCTAATGCTGTAACAACTTCTAGCAGCATTGCCGAATCTAAGCCTAATTCATAATAACCAGCATCGCTATCTATTTCATCTGGAGAGCATCCTAAGTATGGGGCAATAATCTCTTTTAGTAAATTTTCTATACTTTCCCAATCTTCAGATTTATCAAGCTGAGGTAAACTTAAATTTGATTGTGGATTGCTAGAGGTTTCCTGATTTTGATTCGGCTGAGGTGTTGGAAAACTGTCTGATTTTTTGAGATTTGGATTAATAAAAGCGGCTTCTAGCACCAATTTATTAACAAATTTTTTCAATTCAGCAAATTTTTGACCAGATTCGTTAAAGAATTCCAGATCCATATAGATCATGTCTTTTTTTCTTAATACTGATGCCGTTTTAACCCTGACAATGCACTTTTGGTGAAACAAATCAGATGCACGGAAATTTTCATAAAATAATGGGAGAAATAAACGCTGTTCACCTTCAACCAATGCAGCAAATAAATTTGATGAAGCTACACTGCCACCATCCATAATAGTAGGATGAAACATAAATTCAGTATTAGTAGCAATTGCTTCTTTTGGCAGAGAAACTTCGACAATTTGTGCATCATCCAGCGTGTAAATTGTTCCTTCTGCCTTCATTATTCCTGAGTGAATCAGCTGTTGAGAACGGCACTGTGCATAGATATCACACAAGCTGATTTGCGTTTTACTGGCGGACTGGAGAGTTTGAAAATCCAGATGTTCTTCAAAAATTGGCGCTGTGCTGTGATGATACATTTCCGCTTTTATATAAAGTTGCGGCTTTTGGGTTACACTGTCATTGTGTTGTTCTCGGTCTTGTAATGCGATCGACCACAGCCCCTTAGATACTTCATCTGCTTGTAACAAAAGCTTAATACTGCCACTTGTTCCAACTATCAAAGGACGATAAATAGACAAGTTACGAAGCTCCAATACCGCAAAATCATACCCCTGCTCCCGAAAAAACTGATACAGTAAATCAACATAAGCCAACCCTGGCAATAACGCCTGACCGTAAGCTAGATGGTTTTTAACAATGGGATGGTTTGCACTGATAGTAAATTCTTTTTTCATCTTATTTGCCTCGTTTCTTTTATCCATGTTTGTCAAAGTTGATGATCTAGGTGCGTTTTATTTATGTGCTGTCGCCCCACCAGGGGTTATGGCTGGCTTCTTTTGTGTCTTGTGCTACTTTTTCCTCGATGACTGTTTCAGGAACGAAACTATTTCCTCGAACATTTACCCGTTTTAGCTGAGGTGGTGTTATCGCTTGTCGTTGCTTACCAGATTCTTCCTGCAACCAACTTTCTATAATAATATGTGCATTGGTGCCACCATCGGCAAAACAGTTGAGTGCAAACACAAGTGGCGAAGTTTCCATCCATGCACTTGATTGACGACAGAAATAAAATGGCGAAGTGTCTATATTGTAATGTGTCAAGGGCATTTGCCCAGATAAAAAGGGTACTTGCTGCTGATGGTTTAACATACACACTAGTTTGATCAAGCCAGCAATACCTTCCGCACATAACGGATGTCCAATATTGGGCTTGATGGAACCTAAGCTACAAGGTGTCTTGTTTTCACTGCGATAAACTGCTTCAATAGCTTTAAGTTCTAGCAAATCAGTTACTTCGGAACCAGAACCGTTAGCTTCAATATGAATAATATCTTGTGGTTGTTTAGCACTTTGGGCTAGGGCGCGTTGCATAACTTCTTTTAGTGCTTTGATATTTGGTGTTGCTGGGCCTGCTGTGCGACCATCGTTATTGATTGCTAGTCCTTTAATGATGGCGTAAATGCGATCGCGATCATGTTGCGCCTGCTGTAAAGTTTTTAACAACACTAGTCCGACTCCTTCACCTAAAGTGATGCCAGAAGCTCGTCGATCGAAAATATGAAACTCCGATCCTTGATTTAACAAATTACGTTGCTGAAATATCCGATGTGCATTTTCGTTAACCAGAAGACTAACACCTCCAACTACAGCTGAGTCAATCTCGCCACTAAGCAATGATTGTATAGCAAAATTCATCCCTACTAGAGCCGAAGAGCAAGCCGTATCAATCACCAAACTTGGCCCTTTTAAATCAAAGAACTGCGAAACATGAGTAGCTAGATAATTCTGTGCCGCTACAATTGGATTTTTCGCTTGATAAAGATCGGCAGCATCCACAAAATGTTGGCTGCGGGCACCCAAGAAAACTCCAGTGGCACTGCCCTTAATCTCTTCCAGAGTATAACCTGCGTGATAAAACAAGTTTAGGCATTCTTCTAACACTAAAAATGCCTGGGGATCTATTACCTTTGCATCCTCTGGCGGAATCAGGAAAAAAGCGGGGTCAAAATCACTGATATTATCAATTAAGCCTGCATAAAATGGTGTTGGGCTAGACCAGCGATCTCCCGAAACAGGACAAATCGAGCTTTTACCTTCTGATAATAAAGTCCAATATTCATCCAGATTTTTTGCCCCTGGAAATTGACAAGACATACCAACTATGGCAATTTCTAATGGCTTTGGCGATGAGGATTTTGGTGAAGTGATACCGGAGATATGAGGCTGGCTTTTTTCGAGAGGTGGAGATATTTGTGTGGTGTGTTCGCTATTTTTCGGCTCGATTTTCTGATGAATAATTGTATTTTTTAAAGCGGGTGCTTGTTTGCTGGTCAGCCAAGAGGCGAGGGATTTTAATGATGAATATTCGTATAAGCTGGAGGGAGCGATTGGTTCAATAAGTTGTTGATTGATTTTGCTTGTCAGTTGAGCCAGCCAGATAGAATCCAAGCCATAATCGGCAAAGGATTTGTCTAGATCTAATTTTTGTTTAGCGATGCCTAATTCTTGTGAAAATAAGTTGATTAAGTTATCTAGGGTAAATTTGTTAGAAATGTTGCTCTGTGTGAGAGGTTCTGCTAATGCTGGCATTTGTTGGTTTTGAATTAATGTTTGTGTGTTATTTATTTGTCTGTTCTGATGCTTCATTAGTTGTTGGGGATTCCACGAAGCAGAATGAACAACAGCAGGTAAAACCACAGGCCCCATCTTGGATGTAAGTATATTATCTAACAGTTGTAGCCCTTCTTGATTGGTTTGATGAAGTAGTCCTGTTTGTTTATATGCTGGGGTATTCGCTGCACCCATTCCGGTTTCTTGCCAACTTGACCATTGAATACTAACCAGGATACCGCCCGTAGCTTCGGCTACATAATCCATATAAGTATTAGCCATTGCATAGTCACTCTGTCCGCTAGCCAGACTGGGAATAATAGCGGATACAGAGGAAAACAAGACGGCGAATTTTAATGGCTGCTGTTGGCATTGTTTCAATAGCGATCGCAATCCCACTACTTTAGGTTCTAGCACCTTTGCTATGTCTGCGATCGACTTACGAACAAAGGCAGGATTTTCTGAGTCCACTATGCCAGCACAATGAAGAAGACCCGCGATCGGCCCAAAGTTCGTTGTGATTTGGCGCAGACTTTCTTGGACAGCTGCTTGATCGCTTAAATTCAGTGACAAAACTTCTACCTTGACACCCTGCGCTTCTAGTGCTTGAATAGCACGGATCTTTTGCTGTACCTTGTCATTTTGCGGAGTAGCCCACTCTGTACGGGGAGGCAATGCTTCCCGTACAGTTAGTACCAGGCGTTTTACTGCATAATGTTGGGCAAAATGTTGAGCACATAAAAGCCCTAAGCCGCCTGTTCCTCCAGTAATCAATAGCACTTCTTCCTCTGCAAACTGAAGTTCTGTACTTTGCGTTTTGGGCGGTTCTAGTACACGCTCTGTCAAACATGACACATAGCGTTTTCGATCGCGGTAACAAACCTCGCAGTTATCATCATTCAACAAAAACTCTGATGCAATCTGTTCTGCCAAAGCTGCCGTTTTCAGTCGAGGCTCAATATCAACATGACGGGATTGCACAAAACTATACTCACTTTGCAGCATCCGATACAACCCTACACGAGATGCACCAGATAAATTTACCTCGTCGTTTTGAAAAGACTCTAAACCTTGAGTTATACCCAGCAGTTTCAGGTTAGTTCTAGATCCTTTTTCGATCAGGCATTGAAACCACAATATCCAGTCAAGGGAATCTTCTGTTATTTCGCCTTTACAACAACCCAAAAGATCTATACAGCCGATGTATTCACTCCAATCTGTATCACTTTGTTCCAGTTGTGACTTGATGCTATTGAATTCAACGATCTGGCTGTTAGGAAATTCTTCTGCCAGCAAAGTCGCTAGTAATCGCGTTTCTTGATTACTGAGAATAGCAACTTTTCCCGTTAATTGTTTTTGGTATTGCGCTCGATCAAATATTGATTCATCAAGTACCCAATACTTTTGTAGATAATGAATTTTTCGTGAGGTTGCACTATCTTGAGTTGTGTTTGGTTGGCGATCGAAACTGCTTTGAGCGAGTCCTGGGAGATCGAACCAATAAAACTCTTTAGCAAAGGGATAGGTAGGAAGACTAATACGTTGGGGATTGCGGTTGTCATAGAACTTCTGCCAATCAATAGTGAAACCTCTCACCCACAGATTTAGCAGTTTATTTATTCTCTTTGATGCGATCCATTCATCAATTATGGTGGAAAACTCTTCTTCACTGGCAAAATCTGCCAGTAAATCTCGATCCTGTTGCAAATGCCACCGATAAAGCAGTGGAATATCTTCCTGTCCTTCAACAAAGGACTTGAGTTTGTTTTCTAATTCATCCAAACTGCTCACAATCAGTGCTAGACGCTCTTCCATTGCTTCGCGTCCTGTTTGAAGAGTGTAAGCAATATCTTCTAATCGGGGTAGTTTAGCCTCAGTTTGAGCAATTAAAAAGTGCCTTAAATTGTCAGCCATTTTAATAAGTTGCTCGGTATTTTTTGCTGACAATACGATCGCTACAGGTTGATGAATATCCTCATTGACATACTCTAAAACATCCTCTTCTGCATACTCTTCGATAATCAAATGTGCATTTGAGCCGCCAGCACCAAAGGAAGAAATACCCGCTCGTCTTGGGTATTCTTTGACTTCGCCGTTGATTTCAACAATAGGTCTTTTCCACTCCGAAAGAGTCTGCTGCACAACAAAAGGTGTTTTATCAAAAGCAATATTGGGGTTTAAATCTTCTGTGTGCAAACTGGGAACAATCTGGCGGTGCTTGAGTTGCAGGATAATTTTGCATAGTCCGGCTATACCTGAAGCAGCTTCCAAATGTCCCAGATTGGATTTTGCAGAACCTATGGCACAAAAGCCAGTATCGGCTGTTTCTTTGTTAAAGGCTTGGGTTAAGCCAGTAATTTCTATTGGATCTCCTAATTCTGTTCCTGTTCCGTGTGCTTCTATGTAGCTAATACTGCGGGCATCAACGCCTGCTTTATTGAGTGTTTGGCGAATTAAATTTGCTTGGGCTTTTGGGTTAGGAACGGTGTAACCATTGGTTTTCCCGTCGTGATTCACATGACTGGCGCGAATAATGGCGTAGATGTTGTCGCGATCGCGAATAGCCGCAGATAATGGTTTAAGTAAAACCACCCCTACGCCCTCTCCAGGCACAAAACCATTACCGCCCTTACCGAAGGCTTTGCACTTGCCATCCTTCGATAACATCCGCAACGCACACATCTGTACATAAGTAGAGGGGTGCAGATATAAGTTAACTCCACCTGCGAAGGCAAGTTGGCAGTTTTGACGACGTAAATGTTCGCAAGCTTCGTGAATAGCGATTAAGGATGATGAACACATCGTATCAATTGATAAACTTGGGCCTTGCAAATTCAAAAAATAAGATGTGCGGTTGGCGACTGAGCTAAAGGAGGTATGGGGAAAAACCTGTTCGCCGCGTTTCCATAGTTCTGGGCCATACAAGTCGAAGCCTGTTTTGGTGATTCCGGCAAATACTCCAACTTGTTGTTGATAGATCTCCCGTAAAGTGTCGCGGGTGTAGCCAGCGTCTTCTAGTGCTTCCCAAGAGGCTTGGAGAAATAAGCGTTCTTGGGGGTCAATACTTAAGACATCACGGGGAGGAATGCCAAAAAACAGCGGATCGAAATCTGCAAAACCTTCGAGAAAACTGCCCCATTTACTGTAACTTTTTCGTTGGGCGATCGCTTCATCGGCATCCTCAACAAAGAAGTCTTCTAATGACCAACGTGAGCTAGGAATTTCGCCAACGCAGTCAATTCCTGCTTGGAGATTTTGCCAATAAGCTTGTAGTGTATCGGCTTGGGAAAAGTGCCCGCTGACACCAATAATTGCGATCGCTTCTGTGACTTGGGAGTTTACCACATTTAGCACTTTCGATTTACTGATTGTAGTTTCAGGTAAAGGAGATTTGGCGATCGCTTTTTTGTTTTTCAACCCAGTCCAAGTCATGCACTCCTGCGGGTATTCATCAACCAAATAAGCAACTAATGCCTGTGATGTTTGGTATTCAAAAAACAAGGTTTGGGAAATTTCTGGAAAAACCTTTGCTAATTCCTGATTCAATTGGATAATAATCACGGAGTCTATACCGTAATGCTCAAATGCGTCTGATGCTTTAATCCGACTTGGTGCTAAACCGAAAGCTTCTCCCAAAAGACCTTTTAGTTGAATCAAAGTTTTTTCCTGAAGCTGTTGTTTTTCAACCTGTGTCAGTGATTTTTCCTGATTATTTCCTTTTAGATTAATTTTTGATCGATCTGATGTTTTTTCTGTTGATTGCTCTCTTAGCAGCCATTTTTTCAAGGTTGGAAGATGACCGCCTGCTACTAAAATCTGACTTGGCCCTGAAGCCAACCCCTTAAATAATGCCTGAACTCCTTGGACTGTATTGATCGTTTCTAGTCCCACGCTCTGCTTCATTGCTGCTTTGTGGTGAGCGTCCAGTTGCATTCCACCCGCTTCCCAAAGGGGCCAGTTAATAGAAAGTGTTTGTCCCCATCGTTGCCCAGCTTTGACTAGATCGTTACGATAGCTGGAAAAGGCATCCATGAAGGCATTAGCGATCGCATAATCAGCCTGTCCTCTATTGCCCATTGTGCCCGAAATTGAGGAAAACAACACCAAAAAATCAAGATTCAAATCTTTACTAGCTGCATCTAAATTAATCACACCTGCTACTTTTGGAGCCAATACTGACTGAAACTCGGCTGAGGTTTTTTTGATAATAAAATTATCCCGCACAATCCCCGCACAATGTAAAATACCATTCAATGAACCATATTCTTTTGTAATTCGTTGCATGAGCAGATCGACATCATTTTTATTGCTGATATCAGCCTGCCAATACTCTACCCTTGCGCCAAGTTTTTGCAGTTGATGAAAAAGAGATTTTTGCTTTTCTAAACTTAGGTCTGATCGCCCAGTTAAAATAATCGTAGAACTCTGGGTTTTAGTAGCAATTTCTTCGGCAAAAATCAAGCCCAAACCACCTGCACCACCAGTAATTAAATAAACGCCTCCTTCTCGCCAAGGGGTTTGGTAAGTGCGATTGGAAATGACAAGCTCTTTCCATGCCAATACTTTACGCTGCCCAAGATAATACCTAATCTGCTTATCTTCTAGGCATTGACGATTTTCATTGAGTTTCTTCAGCAGACTAGTTTCCGTCTCGTCAGCAGAAACTTCAATTACCTGCCCGAATACTTTTGGGTTTTCCAGTTGAGCCGTTTTGAGTATACCGGAAATAGCCGATAAGCATTGTTTTTCTGTTTGTTGAGGAACCACACATTGAATAAAGGTTTTACCCCGATTTTTACTAACTAGAATTTCCTGAATAATTTCAAATATTTTAGTAAAATGATCCTGATAAATTTTCTCTAAAGTTATGTTGTTGGGTAAAGTGTGAGCAGATGCTAAATGCACAAATTCAACACTTGGCATTTCGGATTGCATCTCCACCACAGAGATATGATCCATCCCAGATAATAAGACGAGATGCCGATCATACTCTAACGATTCAACAGTTTGGGTAACAGCTTTTTCTTGCCAGTGTGGATAACAAATTAAAGTTTCTGATGAAGATGAAGACACTGTTGGCAGTTGTTCTATTTCTTGTTCGCGATCGCTACCAAAATACTCGCCAGTAAAAGGGTAAGTAGGCAACCCTGCTAATCGATGAAATAATCCAGATTGATAAAAAACACTCCAATCTACCGATGTACCTTGCTCCCACAACTGAGCAAGTTGTTCTACTTTGCGATCGGATATTAATTTTTGAATTAAGGCTGTTTCTTCCTGATTATTTCTACTAACTAATTTTTCATTTTCTGTGCTTTTTTCTCTATTTTCAAGCCATTGTTTTAACTGTTGAATCAGAGTTTGTTGATTATTTGCAATTAAAGCTAAACGATAGGTAAACGCTTCCCTTCCTACTTGAAAAGTATACAAGAAACGCTCAAATTGAATGCCGGGATTATCTTCCAGATATCGCTTTACATTGTAGGCATAGTGTTGTAAAGTTGACTCACTTTCAGCAGAAAGTAGAAATACGCCTGGTCTAAATACGTTGATTTCTGTTGGCGATCGAGGAATATAATGTTCCAGAACCAAGTGTGCGTTAGTGCCACTAAAACCAAATGAGCTAACCGCCGCCAGACGTGAACCCTGTGCATTCAGGGGCCAAGGTTTTAGCTGAGTATTAACGTAAACAGGACTGTTATCAAAATCAATGTGTTGATTGCCCCGATCAAAGTTAATTGATGGTGGTATTTGTTGGTGTTTCATACTCAGCAAAACTTTAATCACACCTAACACACCAGCGGCAGCGGTTGTATGTCCTACGTTAGCTTTTAATGAACTGATCGCACAGAATTTTCGTTTTGCGGTAAAGGACTGAAAACTTTTATTAAGTGCATGAATCTCTATCGGATCGCCGAGTTTAGTAGCTGTTCCATGAGCTTCAATATACTGTAAATCTTCCAGATTAATATTAGCCTTTTGATAGACTAAACTTTCCAATTCACTTTGAGAAACAAAGCTAGGAACAGTCAAGCTAGAAGTTTGTCCATCCTGATTAATCCCACAACCTCGAATAATGCCATAAATTGCATCGCCATCGCGCTGGGCTTCCTGCAAACGTTTAAGAATAACAACACCAACTCCATCACCAACTACAATTCCATCGGCATTGTCATCAAAGGGGCGGCACTGACCCGTTTTAGAAAGCATCCCTGCATTGTGCATGGCGATAAAAGTACCAGGATGCTGATAAAATGTCACGCCTCCAGCAATAGCAAGATTAATTTCACCATTTTTTAAAGCTTTGCTTGCCACATCAATAGCAACTAAAGAAGAAGAACAAGCTGTATTAATAGTCAGTGCAGGGCCTTTTAAGTCTAGGAAATAAGCTATACGTGCTGATAGAATACTTGTCTCTGAACCGAGCATATCAAAATGGGAAAAACCTTTGCCGAGTGAAGCACTTCCCATCGCACCTATATAAGTTCCTACAGCTTTTTTCTTTAATGACGAAGGTTTATAACCTGCATCTTCTAAAGCGCGATAACATTCTTCTAAAAGTATGCGTTGGGTTGCATCCATCGCTTTGGCTTCTCTGGGTGAGATATGAAAAAACAGCGAGTCAAAATAATCTAAATCGGGCATCATGCCATAGCGAATGGGAAAAGTTTCTGAACAATGGGAGGCGATATAGTCAAGCCATTCGGGTTTATTCAGGTCGGCAATACAATTTTTCCCTTGACTAACTACCTGCCAAAATTGCTCTTGATCTTTGGCTCCAGCACAGCGACAGGAAATGCCGATAATCGCAATATCATTGTTTGTATTGTTGTTTATTACAGGTATTTTCTCTTCAATAAATGCAGCATATTTTTCTGCTGTTACTGATAGATTGTAATTCCATGATCTAATCGGTTTACGCCCTAATTCAACTTGGATATATTGGGCTAAATCCTCTAAATTATGGCACTCAAATATTATACTGCTGGGCAAATACAGATCAAATTCTGTGTTAATAGCTTCCAATAATTCTACTGCATTTATAGAAGTAATTCCCAATTCTCCAAGTTGAAGTCGTTCTATAGATTTGAGTTCCTGTGCTGCAAATCCTAAGATGTTAACAAAAATGTTGACTAGGATGCTTTTTATTTTCTCTAAGTTAGGTACATTCTCATTAAGTGTGGGAGGCGAAATTTCTTTAGACTTGTTCACAGATAGCTCAGTTTTTTTCAGTCCTCCCATTGGTGGATAAGGGATATGACCAATCCGCAACATTTCATCTAATGCGTGGCTATATGGTGTTTGATTGGCGATTTTTTGGGTGTTATAATCACGCCGTTCTTGTTCGCTGCGCTGAGTATCTTTTCTCAATTTTAACAAGTTATAAGTAATCCAACCTTTTTCTAGTGCGATCGCTTGATTAGCATAATTACGATAACTATCCTGACTCACTTTCGGCAAATGCTTGGTATGTTCAGCGTGTTCTGGATCATAAAGATAGTTGGAAATTTCCCTCGATACATCAATAATTTCATCAATAATTAAATTGTGTTTTGATAACAGGTCAATCCACTGTTGTTGAGTAGGGATACTAATTTCCACATTCGGATCGACAATACTACCTCGCAGATTGCCGATATAATCCATGAGCAAAATTTTTCCGTTCTCACTAAGCGCGTCTGCCATTTTCCGAAACAAAGCATCTTTATCACGAATATGAAAAGTGACTTCAACGCCGAGAATAATGTCACAGCGATCGGGGAATTTATCTTTTGAACTATCTTTGTGATAAATATGAGCGCGGGAACCCAAATTCATATTTTCAATCCGGCGATTTCCCAAAACTGCTTGAGATTCAGTAATCGTAAAACCGTAAGTTTGAATATGAGGATAAAGTGCGGCGATTTGAATTACATCCGTTCCATGACCGCATCCAATATCAAGAACAGTGTGAATTTTGGCAAAGTTTTCCCGACAAAAAAGAACCTGACGGACTTCCCGTTGTTTTTCTTTAATCATTTCTAGTTCTTCGGGATACTTTGCCGCATTCATAGCCACACGAGTCATCGAAAAGCCGGGAATTCTTTGGGGAAAAGCGCCGAAAGTTAAATACTCTTCCTGAAATTCTTCATCACAATCTTGTGACATTCTTGTATAAAATTCAACGACTTTATTTTCTTCCCCGCTTGGCTCTAAGTTGCGATTATTCTCTAAGTTACATTCAGCTTCTGAAGGTTGATTCTCATGAGGAACGATCGAGCAAGTTCTTCTCACAAAAGGATAAGTTGGCAAACCATTAATCCTGTCTAAAATTCTTTCATTATGCCACTCATCCCAAGGAATAGTATTACCTTGTACCCAAAGTTCAGCCACAGCGAGAGCATTATCAGCATCACCTTCTTTTACCCTTGCTGCTACTGCTTCTGGATTCTTGATTTTCGCTTGTGTTAAATCACCGTAAAAACCTACTTCACCTAGTTCACGGGTTTCCAGCCAACGATTAAGATATTTCTCAATTTCCTGCGATTGTTTAACTACAAAAGCTAGGCGACAGGTCATACTTTCCCGGCCTACTTGTAGGGTGTAAGCTATCGATGATAGATTGAGATTTTGATGATTCTTTAAGTAGATTAACCAGTCCTGAACATATTGTTCTAAGCGTTCTTCATTTTTGGCTGATAAAACAAACAATACAGGCTCCTGGCTCTCGCTCACAGGCTCTACATTAACAGCGTATTCCTCCACAATCACACAAGCATTCACCCCGCCAGCGCCAATGTTCATAATCCCGGCTCTCCGAGGGACTTCTACTCCATCGACGCTCACGGGTTTCCATTCGCTAAGGTCTTGTTGTAACTCAAAGGGTAGTCGCTGGAAATCAATACTAGGACTGAGTTCTCTGGAACGCAAGGTGGGTACTAGGGTTTTATTGTGCAATGATAAAATGACTTTGGTCAGTTGCGACATTCCCGATGCTGATTCGCAGTGTCCGATATTGGGTTTGACTGAGCCAATGCGATAGGCTCCTTCAACATGATAACGATCGCAAAAAACCTCAGTCAATGCACTTGCTTCTATCGCATCACCCATTTCTGAACCTTGTGCTGTGGCTTCAATATAACTGATGCTTCGCGCATCAATGCCACTATCTTGCAAAGCTTGGCGAATCACAGTGGCTTTTGGTTCAGGATTGGGGGTTTTATAGCCATTTGTCTTACCATCATGATTGACCGCACTACCTCGAATCAAGGCATAGATGCGATCGCGATCTTTAATCGCTCGATCGTAAGATTTAAGAATAACAACCCCAACTCCTTCTCCGGGAACAAAACCATCACCATCTTTTTCAAAAGCAGCACAAATCGAACTGCTGGAAACAAATTTTCCTAAAGAAAGTTCGAGATAGGACGAGGGATGTGCATATAAATTTACACCCCCAACTATAGCCATATCTCCCTTACCAGAATGAATATATTCACAAGCTTCATGTATAGCAACTAAAGAAGAGGAACACATCGTATCGATCGGAAAACTCGGCCCTTGGAGATTCAGGAAATAAGAAACCCGATTTACTAGAGAGGCATAAGATGTAGCTGGAAAAATAGCGTTGTGATCGCTATTTTCAAATTCTGTGCGATATAAATTAAAGCCTTGTTTTGTAATCCCGGCAAAAACACCAATTCTTTGCCGTAAATCAGCGGATATATGGGAAGGTGAATACCCAGCATCTTCTAGAGCTTTCCAACTTTCCTCAAGGAATAGGCGTTCCTGGGGATCAATATTAGCTGCTTCACGGGGGGTCATGTTAAAGAACATCGGATCAAATTGATCGAAGTCCTCTAAAAAACCACCCCATTTGCTATAACTTTTTCCTAATTTCACTGCTTGATTACGATCGGGATGATAATGATGTTGCCAATCCCAACGTTGCTTAGGAATCTCCTCAATGCAGCATTCGCCGTTTTGCAATTTTTGCCAAAATTCGGCTATTGTTTTCGCTTTTGGATAACGACCACTCAATCCGATAATAGCGATCGGTTGTTTTGTAGCAATATTTGGGATTAAAACAGGCTGAGTTTTGACAGATTCAACTTTTAGATCTGGAATAGCGATCGAGGTATTCCAATCAATCCATTTCCGGCAACCATCCGTATAGTTTGTGGCTAAATGATCTGCTAAATCAGCTAAGTTTTGGAATTGATAAAATAGAGTTTGAGATACAGAGCCTAACCTCTCAGTCAACTTGTGATTTAACTGGCTAATTATGATTGAATCAATACCATAATTTTCTAGAGGTTCTTCTGGATCGATCTTGTTTAAAGGTAGCTTAGTTATTTCGGCAAATAAACTTTTTAATTGGTCAAGGGTTTTTTGTTTTAGTTGCCTGTCATCCAGAATAGTTTGAGAATCACTTCCTTGAGACCGAACTGTTTTTTCTGGCAAGTTCAAAAAGAATTGTTTAAGTTTAGCCACATCACCCTCTAGGATCATCACCTGATCCTGATTGCTAGCAAAGGCTTTATACAAAGCACGAATGCCAGCCGAAGTAGGCATAGCAACTAGACCAATACTTTGCGCCATCATTTTCTCGATCGCTTCATCAACTCGCATACCACCCTCTTGCCATAAGGGCCAGTTAATTGATAAACTCCGCCCTTGACGTTGATGTGATTGCACAAGTTGATTACGGTATTTCGCATAGCAATCCATAAAGGCGTTAGCACAAGCATAATCCGCTTGTCCGACGTTACCTATAGCACCCGCTAGTGACGAACAGAAAAAGAAAAAGTCTAATGGTTGGTCTTTAGTCGCCTCATCAAGATTCACCGATCCCATGACTTTGGGCGCAAGTACTTTTTCTAACTCTTGTGATGTTTTTTTTATAATAAAGTTATCGTGAATCACACCAGCAGCGTGAATAATACCGTCGAGATAACCGAAATTTTGGTTAATATCTTCGATCAAATTTGTAACACTTTGCGAATCGCAAACGTCCACCTGTCGATATTCAATATGTGTATTACTTTTTATACATAATTTCTCTAAGCTTTGCATTCGCTGTTGCTTCGTCTCGTTAAGTGGCGATCGACCAGCAAGAATAATCGTTCCATCACAAATTTGTTGGGCAATCTCCTTACTAAAAATCAAACCTAAACCACCAAGACCTCCAGTAATTAGATATTTCCCCTTTTCCTTCCAAGGGATAAGTACTTCATCGTTAGAAATCGGTATTTCCTTCCATCCCCCAATCCGACGCTCTCCGTTGTGATAATCAATTTTTTGGTATAAAGGCGTTTGAGCGTTCGTTTTTAGTTTAACAACAATATTTTCTGCATTGTCATTCGGTGCTATGGTTATTAGTTGACCGATCAGGTTTGGGTTTTCCAGATGAGCCGTCATCAGCAAACCAGCAAGACCAGCAAAAAGCTGATGTTCAGGCAAATTACGAATTACCAACTGAAGTAGAATTTTTCCTTCTTGTTTTGTTGTGAGTAACTGTTGAATTTCTATAAATAGCTGCCACGCATAGCATTGGAAACGTTCAGCGATATTTTTTGATGGTGATTTCAGAACGAGACAATCGATCGTTTCCATCCTGCCAGCGATACTGTCCTGCATCATTCCGTTAGGTTCACAAAGAATCACCAAATGTCTGCTGTACTGCGTGATTAAGCTTAAATTTTCGTAAGCGTTCACAGGGTAAACTCCCTATCAATCAATGGGTTCATTAAAGATCGGCTCCAGACGTACTGCAATAATCACATCACCATTTTCTCAGAAGAGAAGCCACACCAGCCGATTATTAAATTTTGTGACATTTTATATTCTGAAAAATAAATTTCGGATAAACTTATTAAGTTTAAGACTCATTTTGTATTATGAGTGAAGAACTTGAGAAAGCCTCAGAGCGAAGGCTCGGTCGGTCAGAAATAGGAACAGGAACAGGAGTCGAGAAAAATCCCCTGAATCTGAGCGCCAGTTGGTACATCGCTATGCTCTCTAAGGAATTGGGGAAAAAGCCAAAAGCCATTGAGTTATTCGCTCAGTCCTTGGTTGCTTGGCGAGATGAAAAGGGTAAGCCAGTACTCATGGAGCGTTTCTGTTCCCACATGGGCGCTAGTCTGGCGCTTGGGGAGGTAAAAGAGGGGTGTCTTCAATGTCCATTTCATCACTGGCGGTACGATAACTCTGGAGAATGTGTTTCCATCCCTGAGATAGACCATATTCCCCCAACTGCGCGTCAGGCAATTTATGTCACACAAGAAAGATATGGTTACATTTGGGTCTGGTATGGTACCCAGACTCCTCTGTTTTCCCTGCCTGAGTTTCCACCTGCTGAAGACAAGCAGCATTATATGTCTCTTTCCTTAACATTCAATGCCAAAACCTCGGCACTACAGATACTAGAAAATGCGTATGATTATCGTCATGCAGTCACAGTACATAATGCGCCCCTTATTTCCACTGAAGTCACTTTGCTTGATGAGTTTCCTCTAGGTGTCGATAAGCAAAACGAACTAAGTCCTAAAAATGAAGCTTGGTATAGCATTTTAATAGAAAACAAGATTGAGAAATATGGTGGTCTAATAGGTTCATTAGTGAAGATTTTAGGGCTTAGTGTTGAAATAACGAAGGGTCAAGTAGACACCTGGCCTAGTGGACATTTAGCCTCATATTGTAACGATGGCAAAGAAGCCTATTCGATGCTACAGGGCATCACGCCAGTTGGTAAAAACAATACAACCGGGCATTTTTTATTTGCGATCAAGAAAACTGGATTTTTTTTGCTGGATATACTTTTATATGCAGTTTTTAGTCGTCTAAACAAACTTATTTTTGAAGAGGATGTACCCATTTGGAATACTCTAAATAATGATAGGAGAGGGGTTTATATCAAACACGATCGACCCGTCTTGAAGCTCAGAGAATTTTATCAAAGTTGGGTCGATAAGGTTGAGATTTAGTGGGAAAAACTCCTGGTTAAGTAGGTGAATTTGTTAATTGTATTGACACCTCTTTTCACTCAAAAATCAAACCATAATCAAATTTACTACAAAAAGGGGGAGGGAGAGGCAGGCGTTCGCCTGCAATTACTATCCTCTAAGGATAAACTCTTTTTTTTGCCTTTACCAATATATACCCAAGATTCTCACACACACTCTCAAATACTTGGAGCCAACCGTCGATCGTTTCACTCTGAACATATTGCAGATTTTCGGCTTCATACTGTTTGAACCCGGCTTTAACCTTCGGAACCATAAAAGGCATCATAAATTCGGTTACGTCATCAATTTCGATCAGGTCAAAACCAGCGGTATCAAACAGTTCTGGATAGTCTTCCTTTGGAATATGATCCGAATGCAGTTGTTCTTTAGCAAACATCTTGAATTCTTCGCTAGTGTTTGGCCCTGTTATTAAGTCCGCAATTAGTAATGTCGCCCCTGGTTTCAAGATTCGATAAGCTTCTCGTAGGGCTTTGCGGTGCCCCATGTGATAAATACTTTCAAAAAACCAGCCTCCGTCATAGGTTGCGTCGTCACAGGGTACTTGCAACGCATTGCTCTGGATGAAGTGAACTCGATCGGACATCCCAGCTTCCTCGGCTAGCTCTTTCCCCCTGTTATATTGGTACTTGCTGATTGTAATTCCATCAACGAAACATTCTTTGGCTTTTGCAATCCGTATCGCTGGGACACCTACACCGCATCCAAGATCGCAGAAACGTTCCCCCTGACGGATCTCTGACTTATCAATCATAATCTGAGTCAGCCGATCGGCTGCCTCACCAAGATTGGCATCAGGATTATTTTCACCCCAATAGCCAAAATGTAATTGGTTGTCAAAGATGAGATATAAACCCAGTTCTCCGGTTACATCGTACATTTCTGCTACTTTTTCTGGTCTAACACTAGTCATGATTGCGTTATTTTCCTCTATATTTAACTGACCACCTAAAAACATCTAGGAACACACAAGCTCCGTTGACGACATCTAGTCAATTGGCGGTGCATCTGATAATTTCTCGCCAATCTGCTATATTTAGTTGAAGTAAGTAGGTAGGCTCTATAAAACCTCCCTATGTAGACGATTGTAAATCGTTCTAACGCTCTCTAATGGCTGATCTAAGCATCCTTTACATATTGTTACATGAAAAAGTTTAATCCCGCTTACCTACTTATAATTTAATAATAGTATCTTAGATTATGACTAATAAGTTGCCTTTGCTTACTGAGGAGCAAATCACTCAGTTTTATGAAGATGGGTTTTTAGTTGTGGAAAACCTGCTTGACGAAGAATTAGTTAATCGTCTAGTTCAGCGGTTTGAACCTCTATTTTCAGGTGAGTTTGACACTGGAATTTACCCCGATGATTTGACTTGGAACTCCAATTCAGGAATTCCTAATTCTACTAGGCAAGTGGTAGGAGTTTGGAGAAGCGATCTGAGTTTTGCATCGGTTGTTCTTTCCGAAAAGCTTGGTCAGATGGCGAGCCTACTTGGAGGCTGGAATGGAGCACGTTTTTTAGGAGATAGCATTTTTCTAAAACCTTACGGAGCTTGTGAAACAGTCTTACATCAGGATCTAATAGACCCCTTGTATCCCTTCTATCATCAACCCCTTGAATTTGTGGGTTGCTGGATTGCCCTTAGTGATGCCATTCCAGGTGCAAGCACAATTGAATATGTTAAGGGTTCTCATCGATGGGTATCTATAGATACTGTACCAACTGCCATTCCAGGTGCAAGCACAATTGAAAGTGAAAGCTATCTTTGGCAAATGAAAAAAGCTGCTAAGGAAGCAGGTGTTGAGCATCCAGAAGTGTCGCAAATAGAACTAAAACCTGGAAGTTGTACATTTCATCATTGTCGTGTTTGGCATGGATCGGGTAGAAACGTTATGCCCAACACCATTAGGCGTTCTCTTGCGTGTGCTTACATTCCCGCAGAATCTCGATTTATATCAGTTGGGGAAGGAAGTTATCTCCCATACGGTTTTCACGCTGGACGCTATAAGCGTTACAGGGATGACTCAATCAATGAGAGCTTTTTCCCGATTGTCTGGCGGCAAGATGGCTACCGTAGCTCTTTCCTCGCTGATTATTGTGATGATGCACTAGCAAAAACTGCTACTTTTGTAGGAGGTTAAGCTAATGGTACATCAACCAGTCCAATTCAGTGATGAACAAGTTCATCAGTTCCGTGAGCAAGGGTTTTTGATTCTCGAGAAGTTCTTGGATTTGCAGCTAGTGGATCAAATCAATACCAGGCTAGATCTCATTGTTGCAGGTCAGTATGAAACAGGTGTTTTTCCAGATGAGTCTCATGGACGAACAGGAACAAGTCAACCTAATGCAGTTCAACAAATAACCAATGTGTGGAGATGCGATCGCACCATTGCCAGCTTTTCATTTTCAGCAGAGATTGCTCGGTTAAATGCAACCTTGGGAGGTTGGGTTGGTGCTCGCTTTGCCCTAGATAACTACTGGGGTAAACCACCAGGCTCCTCCGAAGTCTCGTTTCATCGTAATCGCGCTTATGTGTCTTCTATTGACCCATGTTCGGTGATAACTTGCTGGATTGCGGTGACAGACTTGATTCCAGAAGCAGGGACTTTAGAATTGGCACGTCAATCTCATCAATGGGTATGTTCTGACCAGGCAAGATTTCTCCATGCACCTGTGGAGGATTATCGCCAACCTTTGCGGACAGCTGCAAATCAAGCAGGTGTGAAGCATCCAGAAATTATCCAACTCACAATTCCAAGGGGAGGATGTGTATTTCTACACGGGGATTTATGGCGTGGTTTAGGGAAAAACACAACTCAAGAACAAACAAGCCGTAGCTTTGCAGTCAGCAGCTTCCCAATGGATGCTCAGTTTCAACCGCCTGGAGTTGGATATGGATATATTTTTGGGCGCTATAGAATGATTGGTAGCCTTGAGATGGATGAAAGCTTTTTTCCTATGCTCTGGACTCCTAACGGTTATCGAACTCCAATGGTGGAAGTTTATTGTCAGGATGCACTTGTTCTTCGGTAGCATTCACATCTATAGTCTAACCCTGTTTTGTCACTCTCGGAAAACAATAATCGAAGCTAATTTCTTAAATTGTGACTTAATCCAGGTTTGAGGTTTTGTTTTCTAACAAAAACTAAAACCTATAGACAAAAAGCTGAAACAAAAGCTTCGTAACTGTTTGGGCGATTCGATTCTCCCAGAGTCAGTAGACCGTAAAGATTTTTAGAAGGCTTACCATCTGTTCATTTGGGGGATACAATCCCCCAAAATACCGATATCATGTACTTTTTGAGCAATAGGGTTGTAGCGTAAGATCTCCAGCACCTGGAAAGCAAAATTAAAACAATTGAGTAGCATTGACATGATTTAATGTTGTAAGGGAATTTAAATATGCTGTTGTTGCGTCACTATAGATTAATTTAGGAGAACGATGAGCAACTATCAACCAGAAAAAGTAGCACAGATGTACGATTCCATCGAAGATCAAGGAGAGACAGCTATCCTTCTCGATCAGTATCATTTGGGCTATTGGGATGAGATAAATCCAAATGCAAGTATTACTGAAGCCGCAGATCGTCTCACTCAGATTATGATTGACAAAGTGACCATTCAGCCAGGACAACGCTTCTGCGATCTGGGATGCGGGGTTGGTATGCCAGCGATACAACTGGCACAAGCCACAGGATGTTTTGTAGATGGAATTACGATTAGTCAGTCCCAGCATGAAAAGGCACAGGAACTAGCAGCAAAAGCAGGTCTATCTGAACAGACAAACTTCATACTAGGTGATGCCTTGGCAACGCCCTGCGAGGACGCAACCTATGATGGTGGTTGGTTCTTTGAATCGATTTTTCATATGGGACACCGCAAAGCCCTGCAAGAAGCTTCTCGAATCTTGAAACCGGGAGCAACCTTGGTGATTTCAGACCTTCCAGCGCGACCCACCATGAGCGAAGAATATAGGGTACTTTGCGAGGAAGAGACTCATTCATTTATTATCCCCAAAGAAGACTATCCAGAACTGCTTGATGCAGCTGGTTTTGACTTGATTGAAATGGACGACGTGACCGAATTCGTGATTACTCCTCTTGTATCCAATATGAAGATTGCTTGCCAACAGCATGAGTCCGATTTCTTGAAATATCTCAATAGCGCACAAATGCAAGATTGGCTGCGATCGTACCAAAATAAGCGTGGTAGGGAATATATCGAGAGTGAAGCGATCAATTATTGGATTCAAATGCTCCAAGATATGTGTGACAACCTTGGGTATGTGCTTGTGACCGCTCAAAAACGAGCATAAATGCTGGTTTAGGACTCTGTATAACTTCCCATACAGTTCAGTTGACATCTCATTTCAACTTTTAGGCTTCTTCAACAAATCGTACCTCAAGAAATAGGAGAAGTATAGCAATGATCACCTATATGTTTCCAGGACAAGGTTCTCAAATCAAGGGTATGGGAAAGAATCTCTTTAGCAAATTTCCCAATTTGACGCAAAAAGCTGATTCAATTTTAGGATACTCAATTGAAAATCTTTGTTTAAACGATCCGCAACAAGAGTTGAATCAAACTCAATTCACCCAACCTGCTCTCTATGTTGTGAATGCCCTCTCCTACCGGAGTAAAATTGAGGAAATTGGTAAAAAGCCCGACTTTTTGATCGGACACAGCTTGGGGGAATACAACGCTTTAGAAGCTTCAGGCGCGATTACTTTTGAAGATGGACTAAAGCTGGTTCAACAAAGAGGTATACTAATGAGCCAAGCTCCTGAAGGAGCTATGGCAGCTGTCATCGGTGCTACTGAAGAGCAAGTTGAAAAACTTCTGAGAAAATTCAGTTTTGATATTGATATAGCTAGCTTCAATTCTCCAGAGCAAGTAGTTATTTCCGGTTTAAAAGAAGATATCGCTAGAGCTAGTGACTGTTTTCAAGAGGCAGGTACAAAATACATTATTTTAAATACAAGTGGTGCTTTTCACTCGCGTTATATGGAGTCTGCAAAAGTCCAGTTTGAAAAGTTTATCAAAGGTTTTACCTTTGCCAAACCCCAAATCCCAGTAATTTCCAATGTCACTGCACAACCATACATCCATAGCGAAATTGCTGAAAATCTGGCTAAACAGATCACCCATTCAATTAAATGGACAGAAAGCATACGTTACCTCTTGGCTCAGGGTGATGTAGAGTTTGAGGAAATCGGAGTTGGAGCCGTCTTGACTAAGTTTTTAACTTATATTAAATCTAAGGAAAAACCGATTGAAATCAAAAAAACTTTTGATAGTTGGAGTGTTCAGGAAAAGGTAGATAAATGGAATTATACCCACATGATTGGTTCAAAGGTTTATGTAAAGGGATATGAAGGCAAATTGGAAACTAGAACAGAAGCTATGGTTCTGTTTGGGCATCGAGCAGCTATTTATATGAAAGGATATAATGGTTACTTTGCCATTGATGAGGTAACTCCAGCTTAATTTAATCCCTCATTCTGTAGATATGACATACAATCAGTGATTGTGATCCTTATTGATGCTTCCCTGTCAATAATATGTTTGTACTATTAATGGCGATCGCTGTTCCAGTTGTGTAAGTCCTGAAATAGTTTGTAAAGAAATATTAAGGAATGAATAAAGACTTGCTATTATTTAGATAGTATGAGATGCTCATCAACAAGCTTTTTATTCTGTCAAGGCTTAGGCAACTGATTTAATTAGTAGGATAATCTGTTAAGCTCAAACCTGGATACTCCAGATAAGATCTAGAGCCATAACTATCCTACAATTTGATGCAAGTGCCACACTTGCATAAGTTCTAAGTTATGTGGAAAAGCTGGCAAGAAATCTCGTTTTCCAAAACACAAGGAAATAATTTATGACACTGACCGAATTACAGCAGAAAAAACTGAAAAAATTGTTCGATGCTTATGATTTCGATTCCAGTCAAAGTCTTGCAAAATCAGATTTTGAGTCATTCATAGGAGATTTAACTAGCAAACTGGAATATCAGAAAGGAAGCGCCGATTATCAGAGAGTTGAGTCTGAATTATTGGAGTTTTGGAATGGTCTGGAGCAAAAAGCAGGACTCAGCCCAGATGGGGAAGTAACATTGGAAGCGTGGCTGTCATATTTTGACAATCTGCTGCTTGACGAAAATTTCCCCTCAGCAGGAATTGACTATGGAGTTAATTTAATCTTCAACATCATAGACAAAGATGGTGATGATAAGATTTCTTTAGAAGAATATACGCAGCTATTGAAGTCTTGGAAGATTAGTGATTCCGAAGTTTCTGGGATCTATTCAAAGTTAGATCTTAACGGTGATGGTTCACTAAGTCGAGAAGAACTGAAACAACTTTACCATGACTTTTATTACAGTAACGATCCTGATGCTCCTGGAAATTCAATTCATGGATTAGTAGCGTAATAGTCATCAGAAATAGTTTGTTAGCTCTAATACTCGTTGGTTAGGAGGTTTAGGTCAACGATTAATTTGCATAAGCTAAGCAAACATTTTAAGTGCTAGGTTGAAAGATAAACTCAACCTACACATTTTTTTTCTTGCCGCCTCATGGGTAAAATGCAGTGATAACTCCCATTATTAGATCTATAACTAATTATAAAAAGCTCCGATGTTATATGATCGGAGAAGGAACATTATTACTTTCATGTAGTGAATATCTTATTGAACAAGGACAGGAAATTTGTGGTATTGTATCCTCAAATTCGTTAATTATAAAATGGGCAAAGGAACAAAAAATTCCTCTAACCGATTCAACTGAGAATTGGAAAGAAATTCTTAAAAAAACTGCTTTCGATTATTTATTTAGTATCTATAGCTTTTTCTTAATTCCTGATGAAGTTTTGTCTTTACCAAGGAGACAAGCCATTAACTTTCATGACTCTTTACTGCCTGAATATGCTGGATTTCATGCGACTTCATGGGCAATTATGCAAGGGGAAAAGCAGCATGGAGTGAGTTGGCATCTGATGACATCAAAAGCGGATGCAGGAGGAATTCTTAAACAGAAGGTCATTGATATTGGTAAAGATGAAACAGCACTGGAAGTTAATTTAAAATGTTATCAGGCTGGGATTCAATCATTTGCAGAATTAATCGATGATTTTGTTCGGGGAACTGTAAATATTAAGGAACAGAATTTAGATCGAAGAAGCTATTTTCCGCGTTATAAACGTCTGTTGCACGGGGGAGTTGTTTCATGGAAGACAACGGCAGAAGAAATTTATAATTTAGTTCGAGCTTTAGATTTGGGGCATTACCCTAAACCCCTTGGTGTTGCTAAGTTTCTGGTGAAAAAAGAGTTTTTTATTATTAAAACTTGTTCTGTCTTGCCGTCAGAGAAGAAATCACAACCAGGAAAAGTTGTCAATATAAATGAGCGCCAGATTCAAATCGCTACAGAAAACGGGTACATTCTGCTTGAAGAAATCCTCACAATTGAAGGGGAAGTATTAACAATCAGAGATTTTGTTGAACGTTTGGGAATTTATCAGGGGATGATCCTAACCGAATTAGATACCCAAATTGCCGAAAAAATAGATGCTTGCCTGAAGAAAATTACCCCCTATGAGACTACTTGGGTAAAACAATGGGAAAATTATCAGCCTGGGAAGCTCAATTGGTATTTTTCGGAAAATATAGCTATTAATTTTAGCGATCGCCCCATTATTTATCAAACTATACCCCTAAAAATTCCGACAGAATTATCAGCCTTTTTCGCTAGTCATCAATCAGAAAATCATCAAGATTTTTTAGCAGTCGCCTTCTTCTACTACCTTGCTAATATCAGCCAACAAGAATGTTTTGATATCGGGTATGGAAATCAAGAACTAATTGAAATATTTGAGGAATCGATCGGGTTCTTTGCCCCTTATGTACCCTTACGAGTCGAGGTAGAATTTAGAAAAACCTTTGCCGAATTTCTGCGTGATTGCCAGAAAAGTCTACAATCAACGAGACAAAATCATACCTATACAAGAGATTTGCGAAGTCGATATCCTTCACTTCAATCAAAGATCCAAAAACAATTATCTTTCCCTATAGTTACGCTACAAATAGACAATCCCGAAGATTATCAACCAAAGGGAGAAGATATTACTTTTATCATCTCTAATCAAAAAGTCGCTGGTTATCTGAAGTTTAATACTCAAGTATTAGAACAATTCAAAGTGGAAAAATTTGTCCGGGATTTTGAATCTTTTATCATAACGGATGTCATAACCAATAACTTTATAAAAAATGATGTTTTGCTTCTCGATTCTTCATCCACAGAAATGAACAACTCCGATCGAGATCGAGTTGATAAATGGAGACTGGTTTATAATCACATCTATGAGGAAGATCGAAAAACCTCCGAACAAGATCCCTTCTTTAACATAAATTGTTGGAAAAATAGTTATACCGGAAATAGAATGTCCGATGATGAAATGCGGGAATGGGTTGATTCTACGGTGCAAAGAATTCAAGAAGAATGTACACCTTCTCGCATTCTAGAAATTGGCTGTGGAACCGGACTTATTTTATCTCGCCTGCTTCCTGATGCCCTCTATTACTACGGAACAGATTTTTCGGAAAATGCCCTTGCCTATATTAAAGAATCTTACGATCACAGTTCCGAGAATATCAAGCATTTAGAACTATCACACAGATCGGCTGACGATTTTTCTTCATGGCCTAAACAAACTTTTGATACCGCAATTTTAAATTCCGTTATTCAATATTTTCCTAGTTTAGCTTATTTAAAAAAAGTAATAAAAGGAGTAATAGAAAAACTAGATGCTGGCGGAACTTGTTTTATTGGAGATGTTCGTAACGCTCTTTTATTGCCAATCTATTATTCTTCTGTTGCTTTATTTAACGCCGCAAAAAAAATTCCTTTGGAGCAATTAAGGCAACAAGTATTAAGGCGCGGAACTCAGGAAGAAGAACTCTGTGTTGCTCCAGAATTTTTTCTAAAAATCGGAGAAGAATTTCCCGAAATTAATCATGTCGAAGTTTTGTTAAAAGAAGGAAATAGTGTCAATGAACTAACCAAATTTCGGTATGATGTAATTCTTCGACTAGGAAAGAAAGAAACAAAAGCGGGGGAAATTCCCTGTTTAGATTGGCACAAGGAAAACTTAAATCGGCAAAAAGTTCAGAAAATTCTACGTGGCGATCGACCTCAGTATTTGAAGATTATCGGTATTCCTAATCGTCGCATTTCACAGGATGTAATGGCCTGGAGTTACATAGAATCAGCAGCAACTAATGAAACAGTTGCAGATCTACATCGCAGGTTACGAGAATTGGAAGTGATCGGAGAAACTCCCCAAGATTGGCAGCTTTTGGCTAAAGAAGAAGATTATGCTGTAACTATCAGTTGGTTAGGAAGCAATGCTACAGGAGACTTTGACGTAATTTTTAGATTACCTTCGGCAGAAAAAATCACTCTCAATAATTTGAGAACCACATCTCAACACATAACTACTTCAAAGGAAGAAACGATGTTTTCTGGAGAAAAATATAATATTCCTGTCAAATATCCCAGAGAAAAACGTATGGTGGATTTGTTTGTGGAACAAGTCCGAAAAAACCCAAACGCTACAGCACTCGTTTATCAGAATCAGAAATTAACTTATCAAGAATTGGCGGAACAGATCGATCGATTAGCAACTTATATCCGCAGTCAGGGAATAAAAGAAGAAGATTTAGTTGGTGTTTTTGTTCAACCTGCGCTGGAAATGCTGATCGCCTTGCTTGCGGTGATGAAAGCCGGAGCCGCATACTTACCATTAGATCCCTCTTATCCTGGGGAACGAATCGCTTATATACTTGATGATGCTCAAGCATCCTGGGTAATCACTCAAAAGGAAATTGCGGTAAACTTACCCGCAGTTAACAGTAAAATTTTATATGTTGAAGATAGAGAAAAAATAGAGCCAACGGAACGACAGATGAAATGGGAAAAAAATGGCGATCAAGGAGATTCTCTAGCTTATGTTATTTATACATCTGGGTCTACTGGTAAACCAAAAGGAGTTGCCATTGAACATCATAGTTTGACGAACTTTTTATGCTCAATGGCAAATGAATTCAATTGTGGACAGGATGATTATTTATTGGCGCTAACTACCTTTTGTTTTGATATCTCGGCACTAGAATTATATTTGCCTTTAATTACCGGAGGTTGTGTTGAAGTTCTGCCTAGCGAAATTACGCGAGATGGCTTAAGCTTACGAGAAAAAATAGAGAATACTAACTCCATTACTATGATGCAAGCAACACCAGCTACTTGGCAAATGTTGCTGTCATCTGGATGGGAACCGAAAAAATCACTAAAACTTTTGTGTGGTGGGGAAGCTCTCAGTGAAGAATTAGCACAGAAGTTATTGCAGAAAGAAATACAATTGTGGAACTTATATGGGCCTACAGAAACAACAATTTGGTCTACTTTAGCTAGAATAAATTCTGGCGATCGAATCACAATTGGTCGCCCGATCGCAAATACACAATGTTATCTCCTTGATGAACAACAAAACCCAGTTCCTGATGGAGAATTGGGGGAATTATATATTGGTGGCGAAGGGGTGGCTAGAGGATACCTAAGACGACCGGAAGAAACTAAGAAAAAATTTGTTAATAATCCCTTTACACCAGAAGGTTCCCCACCTTTATATCGGACTGGCGACTTAGTAAAACGGTTGCCTGATGGACGGATGATCTATGGTGGACGCATCGATTTTCAAGTAAAGTTGAGAGGCTTCCGAATTGAATTAGGGGAGATTGAAAGCGCACTCAGAAAATTAGAAAATGTAGATGATGCGGTGGTTGTGTTGCGAGAAGATGGACTCGATAAAAGACTCGTAGCATTTATTTTAGATAAACAGGGACACAGCTTATCTGTTACGAGAGAATGGACGGAAGAACTCAAAGAATGGTTGCCTCAATATATGATTCCGTCAAGCTTCATTTGTTTGCAAACCTACCCACAAACACTTAATCGCAAGATCGATCACAAATGTTTATCTACAGTTTCCCTAAATAAATTGAAAGAAGATTACGGCTTTCCAGAAAAGTCTTTTAATCAGTTATTAGAACAAGACTTGCGAGAAATTGTTGCTCAGGTCTTAAAGTTAGAAAATACAACTTTAGACATAAATTTAAATATTGGAGAATATGGATATAATTCATTACGCTTTACCAGTTTGAGCGTAGCACTGAATAAAACATATAATATTAAAACAAACCCGACAATATTTTATCAGCATTCAACTATTAGCAAAATTGCTAAATATTTAAAAGATAATTTTCCAGAAACTTTAACACAATATTATCAGCAACATCTAAAAACACTGTCTTCTGATTCAGAACCACCTAGACAAGAAAAGCAAGTTTTACCTGTATTTGATTCAAAGCCAACTCCCAGTAGATTGGATGATGCGATCGCAATTGTCGGCATAGGCGGAATTCTGCCAGGGGGAAATACATTGACAGCATTCTGGGAATCCTTACTCCAAGGAAAAGATGCTATCCGAGAATTGCCACAAGATAGACCCGATGGTGATTATTATTGCCAGAAAATGCAAGAAATTGGAATCAAACAAGTTTTGGGCGGCTTTATTGATAATGTTGATAAATTTGACGCATCTTTCTTTGGGTTGTCACCAAGGGAAGCCGAGTTAATCGACCCACGCCAGCGATTATTGTTACAGACAGTATGGGAAGCTATTGAAGACTCAGGCCATAAACCTTCCGATTTTGCTGCTCAAGAAATGGGAGTGTTTATCGGCGCAACTGGAGCGGATTATTGGGAATTGCAGCAACAGCGCAATCAACAAATAGAGGGCTACACTCTTTCTGGATATTCTACTTCGATAATTGCCAATCGAATCTCCTACTTATTCAACTTTAAAGGCCCAAGCTTTGTAGTAGATACTGCCTGTTCCAGTTCTTTGATGGCAGTTCATCGAGCTATACAGGCAATTAAAACGAACTCTTGTGAGTTAGCATTGGCGGGCGGAGTAAATCTCATGCTCAGTCCCCTATTCCATTTGGCATTATCAAAGGGAGGTTACTTAAGTGAGGATAGCAGATGCAAAACATTCGATCGATCTGCCAACGGATACGTTCGAGGCGAAGGCGTTGGGATTGTGTTGCTTCGTCCCCTCAGTCAAGCGTTAGCAGATGGAGATACCGTGTACGCCGTGATTCGTGGCTCAGCGGAGAACCACAGCGGTCGGACTAATTCTTTAACTGCGCCAAGTGTAGATTCTCAAAAAGAATTGTTAGTCACAGCGTATGATGAAGCCAACATCGATCCCGATTTATTAGGTTATATCGAAGTTCACGGCACAGGCACTAGTTTAGGCGACCCGATAGAAATCAATGCCCTGAAAGAAGCATTTAAAATTATTTATCAAAAATCGGGAAAAGAAGGAAAAGGAAGAAATAATCATTGTGCGCTAGGAGCGTTAAAAACAAATATTGGGCATTTAGAAACTGCTGCGGGAATTGCTGGTTTGCTTAAGGTTGTGTTAGCGATGAAATATGGTTGCCTTCCTAAATCGCTACATTTTCAGGAACAAAATCCTTATATCGATTTACAGGAAAGTCCATTTCGGATCGTTAAAGATCGGGAAAATTGGCAACGTTTAAAAGATGATGCAGGTCGAGAATTACCCAGACGAGCAGGAGTAAGTTCTTTTGGGTTTGGAGGAGCGAACGTTCATATTGTACTTGAGGAATATTTATCCTTAGCATCAACAAATCAAAAATCAAAACCCAATAGTAATAATTCTCAATCCTGTTTGGCAGTGTTGTCCGCTAAAAATGAGAAACAACTAAAAGTTTATGCTCAAAAATTGCACGATTTTCTCAAGAATCAAATTGAGAATCATCAAGAATCGATCGCTCTCCGAGATCTGACATACACTTTACAAATAGGCCGTGAGTCAATGACAGAAAAACTGGCTTGGGTTGTATCGGGAATAGAAGAGTTGCTCGATCGACTTTCCGCTTATCTTCAAAACCGACAAGAAGACCTTTGTATTCGGGGAAGCTCGGAGTCAGGTAAAAAAGTCCCGGCATTTGAGGGAAAAGAAGGAATCGCGTTTATTCAAAGTTTAGCTAAAAGTCAATCTTGGCAGGATATCGCTTCTTTATGGGTGATGGGATGTAATATAAATTGGCAAAGTTTATATCCCCCAGAAAATTACCCGCAACGTTTACATTTACCCACTTATCCCTTTGCCGAAGAGAGCTATTGGCTGCCAAATATAAAACCAGAAAATATAAAATCAACACTAGGAAAACAGACGGAAAATAATCTGCAAGATCATCCATTAATTCAACACCAAGTTGCAGCAGACGGGGGACAAATTTTTACTAGTATATTGCGAGCCGATGCCTTTTACTTAAAGGATCATATTGTTAATGGAGAAAAAGTGTTACCTGGGGTGGCAACGATAGAAATGGCACGCATCGCTGCCGAGATAGCCGAAGGGAAAAAGGTGCGGAAAATTCGACAAATTGTTTGGGCACGCCCGATTCAGGTGAACAGTTCTTCTTTAAACGTTGAACTATATTTGCGACGGATCGATCGATCCGTTATATTTGAAATTCGGGATGAAAAAGGAGCAGGCAAAAATTCTATTTACACGCAAGGAAAAGTAGTTTACGAAGAAGAAATTCAAGAGTCAAATAATGTAGCCAAAACAATAGATATTGAGGCGATTAAACAAAGCTGTTTAAAACATATAACTGGTAAAGAGATCTATGATCGAATACGTAAATTCGGACTAGAATTAGGAACAACATTTCAACCCATTAGAGAGTTAGTTAGTAACGATAAAGAAGCTTTATCTACTCTGGAATTACCTGATATTTTAGCAGAAGACGCAAACAAGTTCATGCTCCATCCTTCGTTAATGGATGGTGCTTTACAAACCGTGTTGGGGGGCCCTTGGGGGTTAACTTCTTCTTCATTGCACATTCCTTATACAATAGGTGAAGTGGAAATTTTCGGATCGGTAGCTCAATCCTGTTATGTATATGCGGTTTGTTCAGGAAAAGGGATGGCTACCAATAATCGCGGATTTGGCGATCGCTATGATGCCTATATTCTAGATCGAACTGGGAAAGAACTTGTCAGAATCAAAAATTTCCTGTTAAGACCTGTACACAAAAAAAATCAGCCCCCAGTAGAAACATTAGATGTGTTAGATGAACAAGCTTTATTAGACTTAACGCTGAATGATTTAGTTGGCATGGTATCTGCTATTTTGAAAATGCCAAAAGAAACAATTGTCATATCAAGAAACATGAGCGATTATGGATTTGATTCCATCAGTTTTATGGAGTTAGTAAATCCAATTAACCAAACATTTAACCTAGAGATTACTCCCGATTTATTTTTCGAGCATTCTTCATTAGAAAACTTAGCAAACTATTTATGCCAAGAATTTCGCAGCCAATTAATTCAACATTATAATTTGACGGCAAAACCGAAATTATTAGATCCGGTTAAACCATCATTAGAAGCATCTTATATTATAGATGAACAGGCTTTATTAGACTTAACGATAAATGATTTGGTTGGTATGGCTAGTTCTATTTTGAAGATGTCGAAAGAAGCAGTTGTCACATCAAAAAACATGAGTGATTACGGCTTTGATTCCATTAGTTTTATGGAATTAGTTAATCCAATTAACGAAACATTTAACTTAGAAATTACTCCCGACCTGTTTTTTGAGTATTCTTCATTAGAAAAACTAGCAAATTATCTGTGCCAAGAATTTCGCAGCCAATTAATTCAACATTATGAATTGGTTTCCCAACCGGAATTTCCCCAATCTGACTATGTAAATACAATAACTGTTGAAGAGCGAATTAACCATAAAAGTACTGAATTAAAGAACGCGAATGAACCGATCGCTATCATTGGTATTAGTGGTATCTTTGCTGGAGCGCAAGATCTAGAATCTTTCTGGCAAGGACTCATCGAGGGGAAAGATTGGATTGTGGAAGTCCCTCCAAGTCGCTGGGATTGGAAAACCTATTATGGCGATCATAAGACAGAGGACAATAAAACTAAATCCAAATGGGGCGGATTTATCAGTGAGGTAGATGTTTTTGATGCTGCCTTTTTCGGAATTTCACCGCACGAAGCGAGATTGATGGATCCACAACAGAGGTTTTTTCTGCAAGCTGTATGGAAAATGGTCGAAAATGCTGGGCTGCAAATGTCCGCTTTATCAGGTACAAAAACCGGGGTTTTTGTGGGCGTAGCTAATACTGATTATGGTGATTTATTGAAAGCTCATGCTCCTTCAGTTGAAGCCCATACATCAACGGGTACTTGTCCCTCAGTTCTAGCCAATCGAATTTCTTATTTGTTCAATTTACGCGGCCCCAGTTTACCCATAGATACAGCCTGTTCTAGTTCATTGGTAGCAGTAAATTATGCCGTTGAATCTATCCGTAATGGTAGTTGCGAAATGGCGATCGCTGGAGGAGTAAATATTATACTCACACCGCATTTTACCCTCTCATTTAGTAAGTCGGGAATGCTGAGTGAAGATGGACGCTGCAAAACTTTCGATCGCAAAGCAGACGGCTATGCTCGTGGAGAAGGTGTTGGGGCAATTTTGTTAAAACCTCTTAAACAAGCAGAAGCAGATGGTAATATCATTCATGCTGTCATTCGTGGCACAGCCATTAATCATGGGGGTCATGCAAATTCACTAACAGCACCCGATCCAAATTCTCAGGCTCAGGTGTTGATTAATGCTTATGAAAATGCAAATGTCGATCCTTCAACTGTTACTTATATTGAAGCACATGGCACAGGGACTAGTTTAGGAGATCCGATCGAAATAAAGGGTTTGAAAAAGTCATTTACAGAATTGCAAAAACGCTGGGGAACAACAAACCCAAAACAATTCTACTGTGGAATTGGTTCTGTAAAAACGCAAACTGGTCATTTAGAAGCAGCCGCAGGTATCGCCGGACTCTTAAAAGTAGTTCTTTCCCTGAAACATGAAAAAGTACCTGGAATTCTTCATTTTCAAGAACTCAATCCTTACATTAACTTGGAAAAAAGTCCATTTTACATTGTTAACCAAACAAAAACCTGGGAGCGTTTACGCAATGCTGAGGGAGAGCTAATACCTCGACGGGCGGGGGTAAGTTCTTTTGGTTTTGGAGGCGTAAACGCGCACGTTGTTTTGGAAGAATATGGAAAACCATCCAGTATTTTAAGGCATTCAAATCGGAATCAAGATTATTTAATCGTACTTTCGGCAAAAAACAAAGAACGTTTAGGAGAAATTGTTAAAAATCTCTGGAATTATCTCAGAGAAAACCAGTTGCAATCTTACCAAAAAACTGCCATTTGGGATATCACTTATACACTCCAGATTGGTAGGGAAGCTATGCAGGAACGATTGGCTTTAGTCGTATCGAGCCTTGAAGATTTGATCGACAAATTAGATGCTTATAATCAAGGAATTTCACCCATAGCCAGAGTATTTTCCGGTAGTGTAAAACCGTCACCAACAAAACTTGAGAAGCAGTCCGAAAAATCAAATAACAGCAGTTTAGTTCAGCAAGCAGTTCAACAAAAAGCACTAGAAAAAGTGGCTCAACTCTGGATTTCGGGTAATTCAATTGATTGGAATTTATTATATACAGAGTCTCCGCAACGGATTGAACTGCCCACTTATCCTTTTGCAAAAACCCGTTATTGGCTCCCTATCGATCGCCAAAAAGAACATCAATCCCCAACTACGACAATCATAAATAATGAAACAATCGAGAATCAAACTTCGGATACAGAAACAAACTTTTTAGAGTTGTATCGATCTGAATGGGTACCCCAACCTTTAGGGAATCAACAATTAAAAAATACTGTCTCTTTACAAATTAGCACAAAAAAAGTATTAGTGGTAACTCCCCCTGAAAACATCTGGCTGGAAAGCTTGTTAGTTAGAGCTTATGCTCAAGATGAAGTCTTATTGATAAAATTAGGGGAGATGGAAAATCCCCAGACTTGGTTGAGTAGTCTCGATCATCTGGAAAATCTCGATGCTATCTACTTTCTTGGTGGCATACAACCATTTTTATTGGATGAAAATTGCGATCGAATAGACCAATTAGAGCGAAGTCAAGAGTTAGGAGTTTTTTCTTTATTCCGGCTACTCAAAGCATTGCATAAGCGTTTAATGGGAGGAGCACCTTTATCTCTAAAAGTAATTACTTGTGGCGTTCACCGCATTCTTCCTGATAGCAAAATATATCCTTTTGCAGCCAGTATAAATGGGATGAGTATCACCCTTGCCAAAGAATACCCGTTATTAAAGGTAAGCTGTTTTGATATTGACCCGGAAGCCTTCGGCAAAAATTACCCGGAACAACAAAAAGAGTTTCTGATCAAATCAATTTTAGAAGAGCCAGCATCCGATCGCGGACAAGAAATAGTCCTCAGAGCCGGACAGCGATATGTCCGCACCCTCTACCCACTGGTGCTACCTCACCCTTCACAGGATCATCTGCGAACTAATGGCGTGTATCTGATTCTCGGCGGAATGGGAGGAATCGGATTAACTTTAAGCCAATATTTAGCAGAAAATTATCAAGCTCGATTGATTTTAATCGGTAGAAGTCAGATGGATCGGCAGAAAAAAGACCAGATTGCCGATCTTGAATCTAGAGGAGGTACTGTTTTTTACGGTCAAGCCGATGCTACAGACTTTAATAGTATGAAACAGGTTATTGCCGAAGCTAAAGCTCGATTTGGCTCGATTCACGGAGTTTTCCATTCAGCTTTGGTATTAGAGGATAAAAGCCTAGCTTCAATGGATGAAAATGCTTTACGAGTTGCCTTAGACCCTAAAGTAAAAGGCAGTGTGATTTTACATCATTTAGTCAGAGAAGAAGATTTAGACTTTATGATGTTTTTCTCTTCCATTCAAACCTTTATGGGCAATCCAGGACAGAGTAATTATGGTGCAGCTTGTGCTTTTAAAGATGCTTATGCTCACTATCTGAATGCAACAGAAAATTACCCAGTTTATATTATTAATTGGGGATATTGGGGAACTGTGGGAATAGTAGCCCAAAAATCCTATCAACAGCGTTTAGCTAAACAAGGTATATATTCTATTCAACCTGAAGAGGGGATAGAAGTTATTCAGCGAATGTTTGGTTCGATCGCATATCAAGCGATCGCCATGAAGACTAGCAGAGAATTTTCAGAAAGCTTAGGCGTAGATCGACAATATCAAGTAGAAGTTTTACCTCAATCTCAATCTCAATCTATTTTATCTTTAGTTGAAACCCTGGCAACAAAACTTCAGCAATCTATCACAATCGAGCCAGAAGGACTAAAATTCTGCAAGGCTTTGACACAATTAGAAAATTGGGGGACAAGATTTTTATGCAAAGTTATACAAGAGATGGGAGGGTTTGATCGAGAAACCCTTCAGATTTTACCCCAATATTCTCGTTTATATGACTGTATAGTAGATATCCTAAGCCGAGCAGGTTTGACACAAATCGATGGTCAAGGCAACATTTATTTGCTAAAAGATCGCATTCAAGAAAGGGAATTCTCCGAGCTAGAAAGAGAAAAACAACAATTATTATCCATTTATCCCCATCTCAAAGCACATATACGTTTATTAGAAGAATGTCTCAGTCATTTTCAGGAAATTTTGACAGGAAAATGTTTAGCAACTGACGTAATGTTTCCTCATTCTTCTCTGGATTTGGTAGAGGGGATTTATCAAGGAAATCCGATCGCCAATCATTTTAATCAACTAGTTGCTAACAGCGTAGTTTCCTATATTTTGGCTCGTCTCCCACAAAGAAAGGGCGATGAGAAAATTACCATCCTAGAAATAGGAGCCGGAACAGGTGGAACTAGTGCTGCTGTACTCAAAGCGATCGCACCTTACAGCCATCTAATTAAATATGTGTACACAGACATTTCTTTAGCTTTTGTTAATTATGGAAGAGAACAATTTAGCACAGATTATCCTTTCACAGAGTTTCGCGTTCTCAACATAGAAAAAGAAGTGTCTGTTCAAGGCTTCCATAAAGGAAACGTCGATCTAGTTTTGGCAACCAATGTGTTACACGCTACTCAAAATATTCGGCGAACTCTTTCTCATACTAAGGTATTGTTAAAGAAAAATGGTTGGCTCATACTCAATGAAGCGACCGAAGTTCAAGATTTTGCTACCCTAACTTTCGGTTTATTATCAGGTTGGTGGCTTTATGAAGACGAAACATTTAGACTTCCCGGAGCGCCATTACTCAGCACAAGTATGTGGGAAAACGTTCTGGAGAAAGAAGGCTTTGGGAAATGTGTTTTTCTCAACGATCGAGAAGATTTTGCCAACCTACGTCAGCATTTAATTATTTCTGAAAGTGATGGTTTAGTGAAACAGCAGATTTCCCATCAAGTGAAAGAGAATAATCAAATTGAATTAATGCTATTGTCTGAAATAAAGCGATCGACCCCTCAAGCATCACCTACAAATAAACAACCCAAGGATTTAGTTAAAGAAACCGATCATAATTCTGCCGATTTATCTGCAAAAACAGCGCAATTTTTGCAAGAAATAATGAGCGAGATTCTGCAAATGCCTGGGGAAGATATAGATGTTAACACAGCATTTGTAGATTACGGAATGGATTCAATTTTACTCAACCGATTTCATCACATTTTAGAAACAAAAATTTGCATTTTGGCGAAAAGCTTGCTTTTGGAATACCAAACAGTAAAGGAATTAACAGATTATTTATTATCCGATCATTGTCAAGAACTCATAAAAGTAATAGGTGGCTCAAATCAAAACTCGGAACAAGAAATAACTCAGAAAAAAGCTCTGACAACCCCAAACAATAACAACAGAAATATTCCTCAGCAAGATCGAGTTACCGAAAACGATATTGCTATTGTGGGGCTTTACGGACGTTATCCCCAAGCTGAAAATCTGACTCAGTTTTGGGAAAATCTAAAATCTGACACTAGTTCTATTACTGAAATTCCCAGAGAACGTTGGGATTATCAAAATTTTTACGATCCTGAAAAAGGGCGTGAAAATAAAATGTACTGCATCCAAGGGGGCTTTTTAAAAGATATTGACAAATTCGATCCTATTTTCTTTGGAATAACACCACTAGAAGCAAAAGCAATGAATCCAGAAGAACGAATTATGCTAGAAATAGTTTGGTCAACTCTGGAAGATGCTGGCTACTCTCGACAAGCCCTAAGTAAACAAAAAGTGGCTGTGTATTTAGGAGCAAATGCCTTTGGGTATCCACTGACAAAAATCAATGGAAATATCAATACTCCGATCGATTTTACCACCTACAATTTACCGAATCGAATTTCTTACTTTTTCAACTTCACGGGGCCAAGCATGGCAATAGATACCTCTTGTTCCTCCTCGCTAACAGCAGTGCATTTAGCTTGTGAAAGTATCAGACGTGGAGAGTGTGACGCAGCAATTGCTGGAGGAATTAATTTATATTTGCATCCATCAAAGTACTTACTACTAAGTCAATTTAGACTGTTATCATCTCAACCATCTTACAACTTATTTTCTCAAGATGGAGATGGATTTATTCCCGGAGAAGGAGCTGGAGCAGTGTTATTAAAATCATTACAACAAGCTAAAAAAGATAAAGATCATATCTACGGTGTAATTAAAGCTTCCGCAATACTTCATAAAGGTCGAAGTAATGATTTTCTTTTACCTTCTCCTCACGCGCAACAATTGTTAGTAAAAGAGGCGATCGCCAAAGCAGGATTTAGTGTTGAAAGCATCAGTTACTTGGAAAGTCAGGCGATGGGATCTGCTGTGGTAGACTCTGCGGAATGGGCGGGAATCAGTCGAGCTTATCGTTCATTAACCGATCGCACAAACTTCTGTGCTTACGGGTCAGTAAAACCGAATATCGGTCATTTGGAGACAGCTTCCGGTATAGCACAATTAACCAAAGTTTTGCTACAAATGAAACACCGTCAATTATTGCCAACGCGCTTTTCTGCGGAACTCGATCCAGCGATCAAATTAGAAAATTCTCCTTTCTATCTCCAACGGGAACTAAGTCCTTGGCAGAGAATTCGGGTCAAGAAAAATGGCTCATGGCAGGAATTTCCCAGGCGTGCTGCTATCAGTTCTGGTGGCGGTGGCGGAATGCTATCCCATCTTATTGTTGAGGAATACGATCCACACACATTAGAAAAAATTAGGCATAAAGGAAGAAAATCATGAGTGAAGAACTGATAGTAGTTTCGGCTAGAACAGAAGAACAACTTACCCTATATATTAGGAGTTTAAAAGATTATTTGCTTTCCCAAAATTCAGCTTCTCTAGCTGATATTGCTTTCACTTTACAAAGAGGTAGAGAAAGCTTTGCAGAACGATTTGCTGTAGTAGTAAAAACCAAATCAGAGCTTTTAAATTTGCTCACTATTTGCTTGGAAGGCACAGGTTCTCCTGCCATTTTTAGAGGCGGAAAGAAAGAATCTCGGCATCGCTTAGAAGTAACTGCTGAAGAACAAAAACAACTATATGAAAATAAAGATTTGCAGACTGCGGCAAGGTGGTGGACAAATCACATTGATATTGATTGGGAACAACTAAATCAACATTCAAATGCTAGACGTATTTCTCTGCCAACTTATCCATTTGAAAGAAAGCGTTGTTGGGTGGATAGTGAAATATCCCAACCCGATCAACCATTAGAAACTTGGGAATTGGTTGCCGACTTTTATAATAAAATGACTCCTTATATGAAGGAGTTATTAGGGACGGAAGATACCCATTTGATCTTTTCACCTTTGGCGGAGAAGATCGCAGGTTTTTCCTGGTTATTAACTTATAATGAACCGGAAAAACATCCCGAACACGCAGCGATCGTAGCGGCTAAACAAAAAGAAGCAAAACGGATTCTTTATAGCGGAATAGATTTTTCTAAAGTATATAAAGTAATGGATATTGGGTGTGGTTTTGGGACAGATTTAATCGATCTGTCTATGACCCATCTCCATATAATTGGTGATGGTTTTACGATCGCATCTAACCAAGCACAAGAGGCAACCAATCGAATCCGAAACAAAGGTTTAGACGATCGCCTACGGATTTTCTGCAAAGATAGCAGCAAAGATCCCTTTCCAGGTTTCTACGATTTAGCGATCGGTTTTGAAGTTTTTCCCCATATTGAACATAAACAAAAAACCTTTGAAAATATTTATCAACATCTCAACCAAGACGGTCGGATTATTTTAGCCGATTGTGTCGCCAATACCGTCACCGAAATTAATATGCCTAAATTGGCGATGTTTACTAGCACCGCCCCTCAGTACAGTAAAATCCTCAGTGATGTCGGACTGAAACTTATTGAGTGCGTAGACATTAGCATTGAAATTTGCAACTTCCTAGACGATCCGCAATTTGAAAGTAATTTTGCTTATTTATGTTCTGTTAACCCAATTATTAAACAATTTGAACAAGAATATCGGGGATGGTATAGTTTTGGGCAGGGAATCAAAAAGAAAGTTTTACGTTATCTTCTGTTAACTATTAGCAAAGCGGCTCCTCATGAAACTAAAGAAGAATTGCGCGAAATTAACCAGCATCATTTCGATTATCCAGTATTTTATAAAGAGGCGATTGATCGCCTCACTCCCACACCAGAAAAACCCATTTCTGCACATTCCACCATTTTACAAACTGCTCCCTTACCAGAAGAAAAGACCATGACAACTCCTATCGATCGAGTCGATATCAAACTTATTGAAAAGAAACTGGTCGATCTTACTAGCCAAGAAATGGAAATGGAGCCAGATCAGATCGATATCACGGCTCGATTTGCTGATTACGGAGTAGGTTCTTTGCAGGGTGTATTACTAATAGATGCAATCAACCGTGAGTTTGACTTAAAATTAAAAATTCAAGTAATTTATGATTATTCGAGCATTAGAGATCTCAGCCAGTTTCTTGTTGCTAACTATGGTGAAACACTAATAAAAAATCAAACACTGAAAAGCGATCGGCCACAAAGCAATACCCTAAAACAAGAAGCAAGTAAAATTCCCGTCCCAGCAGCAGAGAAAGCTCCCTCAATCACAAATACAACAGATATTGCTGTAATTGGAATGTCTGGGCGTTTTCCCGGAGCCGATAACCTATCAGAGTTTTGGGAAAATCTCAAACAAGGTGTAGATTCGATCGCAGAAGTGCCGCCAAGTCGCTGGGACGTGCAAAAATATTATCACCCCGATCCGCAAAAACCTAATTGTAGCTATAGCAAATGGGGTGGATTCCTGCGTGATGTTGATAAATTCGATCCGCTGTTTTTCAACATTTCTCCCGCAGAAGCAGAAGTCATAGACCCACAACAACGTCTATTTCTGCAAAGCTGCTGGCATACCCTCGAAGATGCCGGATATGTCGGACAGCGACTAAATAACACGAAATGTGGCGTATTTGCCGGAGTTATTTATAACGATTACAAAGCACTTTTATATAAACAAGGTCTAATCAAAAGTCATGGGCAAGTCATGTTAGGTAATGCTAACTCAATTCTTGCCTCTCGTGTTGCATACTTTTTAAACCTGAAAGGGCCAGTAATGACCATTGATACCGCCTGTTCTTCCTCTTTGATGGCGGTTCACTTAGCCTGCAAAAGTCTCCGGGATGGAGAAGCCGATATCATGCTGGCTGGTGGCGTGACACTGTACCTATCGGAACAACTTTATGTGGAAATGAGTAAAGCAGGGATGGTTTCACCTACAGGTAAGTGCAGAGCTTTTGATAACTCTGCTGATGGACTTGTTGTAGGCGAGGCTGTTGCTGTGGTAGCCCTGAAACTTTTGGATCGGGCTATAGCAGATGGGGACATGATTTATGGAGTGATTAAAGGATCGGGTACTAATCAGGATGGAAAAACCAACGGAATCACTGCTCCTAGCGGAAAATCTCAATCAGAACTGGAATTAGCAGTATATCAACAGTATAATATCCACCCCGAAAGTATTTCATATATCGAAGCACACGGAACGGGTACTAAATTAGGCGATCCCATTGAAGTAGAAGCCCTTACAGAAGCATTCCGTGTTTATACCACGAAAAAGCAATACTGTGCCCTTGCCTCAGTTAAAAGTAATATTGGGCATACCTCCGCAGCCGCAGGAGTCGTCAGTTTAATTAAAGTACTCCTTTCTTTACGCCACAAAATGATTCCTCCTACACTTTATGTAGAAAAGGAGAATACCCATAATGATTTTGCAGAAAGCCCCTTTTATGTCAACAAAAATTTGCGGGACTGGCAACCGAATTTTCCTCACCCCAGAAGAGCAGCTATTAATTCCTTTGGGTTTAGTGGCTCGAATTGTCATATTGTTGTTGAAGAATATCAAGAGTTGGTTTCAAGTTTTTTCCCGGCTCAAGAACAGGGAAAACCTGTACTTATAGTCTTATCTGCCAGGAATAAAGAACGACTCAAAGAAATGGCAACAAATTTGTGCCATTATCTCGATGATGCGAATAATATAGACCTGTTGCGTTTAGCCTATACGCTTCAAGTTGGGCGGCTGGCTATGGAAGAACGCTTGTGTTTAATTGTATCGAATGTTGAGGAATTACGAGAGATTTTGCGGGACTATGTTGAAGGCGGCGAAGATCGATCGCTAATTTATCAAGGAACTATAAAAGCAGAAGTTGCCGCATCCTTATCATCAGAAGAAATCCGTAAACAAACTCACGTTTCACTTGAGGAATTAGCGAAACTTTGGATTGAGGGAGTAGAAATCGATTGGTTAGCATTGTATCCCAGTCCGACTCCCAAAATTATGTCGTTACCAACCTACCCTTTTGCTAGAGAACGCTACTGGATTCCAGAAAAATCACAAGCAATAAAGGAAGAAGAAAGCCAAGAAGAAAGGGAAAAAGACAACTCAAACTCTGACCATGTTACTTACCAAAATTTAGAAAATTTTCGTCAAAAAATTGAGGAAGATCTCAAAGATATTTTGTCAAAAACTTTAAAAATTCCTGCTGTCAAACTCGAAGCATCAGTGCCTTTTGAAAAATACGGCATTGATTCGGTAGCAATCATCAGCTTAAATCAGGAATTAGCATCTCATTTCGGCGAGTTGCCTAAAACCTTATTGTTTGAGCGACAAAACTTATCCGAACTAGTTCAGTATTTTATCGAACATCATCAAACTGCATTGCTCAAGAAGTGGGAAAATATCCCAGAAGAAAAACCTCACACCGAATCGCAATCTCTTAAAAGTTCCGCTGCTGCTACTAGAAAATTTGATGTCGATTTGCAGCCAATATCTACAGTTAAAGATGTCAACAAACAGCCTAACAAACAATGCCAAGAAATTGCCATTATCGGGATCAGCGGTCGCTATCCACAGGCAGATAATTTAGAAATATTTTGGGAAAATCTGAAGACAGGAAAAAACTGTGTCACAGAAATTCCTCTCGAACGTTGGGATTACCGTCAGTATTACGATCGAGAAAAAAATAAAAGAGGGAAAAGTTATTGCAAATGGGGAGGTTTCATCAATAATGTCGATCGCTTTGACCCCCTATTTTTTAACATAGCTCCCAAAGAAGCTCAAATCATAGATCCACAGGAACGCCTATTTCTCCAGGTAGCCTGGGAAACGATCGAAGATAGCGGCTATACAAGGGATAAACTTCATACAAAAAAAGTTGGCGTGTTTGTCGGAGCTCTTTACTTGGAATATCAGATGCTTGGAGTCGAAGAAACCGCTAAAGGTAGACCAATGTTTTTAGGATATTCTCTTTCTTCGATCGCCAACCGAGTATCCTACTTCTTTAATTTTAGCGGCCCCAGTCTAGCTGTAGATACAATGTGTTCTTCCTCCTTAACTGCAATCCATTTAGCTTGCGAATCAATCAGACATGGAGACTGCGAATTAGCTTTAGCTGGCGGAGTTAATCTATCTCTTCACCCGAATAAGTATCTACAATTAGGTCAAAACGGATTTGCTTCCAGTGACGGACTTTGCCGCAGTTTCGGCGCAGGAGGCGACGGTTATGTTCCAGGGGAAGGCATCGGGGCAATATTACTTAAGCCACTAGATAAAGCCATTAGAGATAAAGACCATATTTATGCAATTATTAAAGGCAGTTCTCTGAATCACGGAGGCAAAACCAACGGCTATACTGTACCCAATCCCAACGCCCAAGGTTTAGTGATCAAGGAAACTCTAAAACGAGCAAATGTAAACGCTCGAACTATCAGTTATGTAGAGGCACATGGCACAGGTACGGAATTAGGAGATCCTATAGAAATTTCTGGTTTAATTCAAGCTTATCAACAAGACACAAAAGACCAGCAATTTTGCAGTATTGGTTCCGCAAAAGCTAATATCGGTCATTTAGAAGCTGCTGCTGGAATAGCAGCTATTACCAAGGTTGTTTTACAACTTAAATATAAACAACTCCCACCTTCAATTCACTCAGAAACCGTAAATCCAAACATCCGTTTTGAGCAGTCTCCATTTTATCTCCAGAGAAATCTTGAAACATGGGAAAGACCGATTATTAAAGAAGACGATATCGAAAAGACTTATCCTCTTAGAGCAGGGATTAGTTCCTTTGGTGCAGGTGGAGCAAACGCACACCTAATTTTAGAAGAATATATAGAACCGAGAAACAACGAACAATTAAACACAGAAATAAACGGACAACCCGTATTAATTCTGTTGTCTGCGAAGAATAAAGAACGTTGCACCGAATACGCCAGAAAACTGTTCGATTTCATCTCTGTTTCCTCTTCGTCCTCCGATGTTTTTCCATCGATGCAAAGTATTGCCTATACTTTACAAGTAGGTCGTGAGGCTATGGAAGAAAGATTAGCTTTGATCGCATCGAGTCCAGAAGAACTGCGGGAAAAATTGTGGCAATATTGCCAAAGATTAGGAGAGAACGCAAATTATTACCAAGGTGTTGTACAAAGTTTAGAGACAGAGATGGAGACACTCCTACAAGGAGAAATTGGAGAAAACTTTGTCCGGCAATTGCTTAATGGTCAAGAGTTAGGTAAATTAGCTGCATTGTGGACTAAAGGTGTGAACATTGATTGGCAGTTATTGTATAGTGAACCTAAACCAAAACGTTGTTCTCTACCTACTTATCCCTTCGCTCAAAAACGCTATTGGATTCCTGAAGTAGAAATATCTCAATATTCTAAATCTCCAGCTATTTACTCTCATCCTTTATTAGATGGATTTGATATTCAAGAAAGTGTAGGCATTGGAGCCGTATTTTACAAGAGTTTAACCGATAGGGATTGGATTGTTAGAGATCATCGGGTGAAAAATCAGCCAGTTCTCCCAGGTGTAGGAATTCTGGAAATTGCGATCGCAGCTTTTTCCTCAGTTCAACCCAACAAACAATACAATATTTCTAGAGTTCTCTGGCTACAACCAATAGTAGTAACCCCAGAAGGAAAAAGAATAAATATTCTCATTACCCAAAAAGACCAAGGATTTGGTTTTGAAATTCGTTGCGGAGATATCCTTCACGCTCAAGGTGAGTTCATTTTAGTAACAGAGAAAGAGTGCAGCAAAGAACCACCTTTGTTTATAGAAGAAATCAAAAAACGTTGTTTTCGGAAAATAGACAAAGTAATTCATTACACTAGTTGTCAAGAAAAAGGTGTTGATTACGGAATCCGTTTCCAAGGACTCGAACAAATCTGGGGAAACGATCAAGAAGCTGTTGGTTTATTTCAATTACCAACTTCTTGTGAAAGCGATTTTAAACAATATGAACTTCATCCCACTATAGTAGATAGTGCGCTGCAAGCGATCGCAGGTCTTTTTGATTCTCTGCAAACAAACAGTGGCGAACCAATGCTACCTTATGCTGTCGAAAAAGTAGAACAAATTCGCCCTTTACCAACTCGTGGTTATGCAGTGGTTAAAGTTTTCGGCAATTCACGTTATGATGTAACACTTACAAATGAACAGGGTGAAATCTGTCTTAAACTGAGCGATGTTGTTCTGAGAAAACTTAAAGATCCTTTAGCTGAATTTTTTTATGCTCCTAGTTGGACAATAGAAGAAAATCATCATTCTTCACGACCAACCGAAAAAGAAAGTATTTTGTTGGTGTATCCCCTGCCTTGTTTGCCTTTAGCAGATGCTCTTGCCCTTGCCCATAACAATCATAAATGTTTTAGGTTTCAATTGGGTTTAACCACTAGAAAATTAGGGGAAGATTTGTGGGAGATAAAAGCCGATGATTTACTAGCTTGGAATAACTCCATTCTTGCTTTAAGGGAAAAAATTGGCTCATCTTCTCTCACTATTTACTTTCTGGGCGGGGTTTATAAAAATAGCGAAAATGATGACAATCTGGAAGTTTTAGAACTAAGTCAGCAACAGGGTGTAATGTCACTCTTTCGACTTTTTAAGAGCATGATTTCGGACAATTTTAGCGATCACCTTCGCTTAAAAATCCTGACCAATAGAGTGTATCAAATTAAACTGGGAGAGGCGATCGATCCTTATAATGCCAGCTTACACGGTTTTACCTCCTCCCTCGCCAGAGAATATCCTCAACTCGAAGTTAGTTGCATAGACATTGACCTCGAAGATTTTGCGGTTGAAGTAACAGAAGAAAAACGACAAGCCTACATAACCCCAATCCTAACTGAACCGCCTCACCCTCAAGGAGAAGCCGTAGCAATACGTCAAGGAAAACGTTATATCCGCAAATTACTACCTATAAACCCGCCTTCCGTTTCCAAAATACCTTTTCGCAGCAAAGGCGTCTATTTCATTCTCGGCGGAGCAGGTGGTATCGGCTTAGAACTTTGTCGTTATTTAACGGAAACTGTCCAAGCTAAAGTTATTCTTGTCGGTAGAAGCGAATTAGATACCGACAAGAAAGAAATAATCCGAAGCATAGAATCCAAAGGTGGCGAAATCTTGTATTTAAAAGCCGATGCTACTGATTTGGATAGTATGAAAAAGGCAGTAACACAGGCTCAAAACCAATACGGAAAGATTCATGGAGTTTTTCATTCAGCGATTATCTTAAAAGATAAAACTCTGGAAAAAATGGATGAATCTTCTTTCAGAATGGCTTTGGATATAAAAGTAAGAGGGAGCGTTATTTTACATAAAATCTTTCAAGGTGAAGCTCTTGATTTTATGTTATTCTTTTCTTCTGCGATCGCCTTTTCAGGTAATATAGGTCAAGCGAATTACGCAGCAGGTTGTACTTTCAAAGATGCTTATGCTCATAGCCTTACTCAAAAACAAGACTTTCCAGTTAAGGTGATTAATTGGGGTTACTGGGGAACTGTAGGAATTGTTGCATCAGAGGATTTTAACAAAAAACTGGCTGCTGCTGGTCTTTATTCAATTCAACCTGAACAGGGTATGGAATCTGTTTCTCGGATTCTGTCACATCCTTTAAATCAGGTGATGTCTATCAATGCAAATCAGAAATTTTTGCAAGGGATTAATGTTGATTTTAACGATGAATTAGTCTTCTTTCCTAAAGAAATTATTCCTAGTTTAAATGCTCTGATAGACTGCACTTTTGGCGGATTTATTGAGTCAGAAAAAATCAAGCGAGGTTTTGAGGAGATTGATCGCCTTGGACAACATCTCACCCTATTATGTTTTCAGAAAGCCGGGGTATTCCGCAATGCTCATGAGAAATACGACAAACAGCAACTAAGAACAAACTTATCCATCACCCCTGACTATTGGCGGTTATTTGATGAATTATTAAACATTCTAGCTCGTGCGGAATGGATTCAATTTCAAGGACAAGAAATTGTCTCTACTACCGCAGTAGAGAACACTTCAATAGAGGAATCAATTAAATTTGTCGAAGCAGAAAAGAATCAATTGCTTTCTTCTTACCCAGAATTGAAAACTCATATAAATTTAGTATGGGTTTGTCTGGATGCTTGTTTGGACGTAATGAGTGGGAAAATTGAGGGAACAGATGTGATGTTTCCAAATTCTTCAATGGAACGAGTTGAAGGTATTTATAAAGGAAATTCCCAGGTTGATCATTATAACCGATCTGTAGCACGTAACGTCTTAGCTTATATTCGTCACCATATCCCGACATTAGGTAAAAGCCGAAAAATCAAAATTTTGGAAGTGGGTGCAGGAACTGGATCTACAAGTACGATGATTTTTGAGGCTGTACGAGAATATGGCGAACATCTTTCATATCTCTATACTGATATTTCTCCTGGCTTGATCAATTATGGTAGAAAAACTTTTGCAGCAGAGCATCCTTTTGTGGATTTCAAAATATTGGATGTGGAAAAAAATGTAGAAACTCAAGGTTACGAATTATTCGATTTTGACATCGTTATTGCTACCAATGTATTTCATGCAACCCGCAATATAAATAATACTCTTCGTTGTGTCAAACCCCTTCTCAAAACTAATGGCTGGCTGATTATTAATGAGGGCGTGAAAAATCTGGAGTTTTTGACCTACACATTTGGGTTACTGAAAGGTTGGTGGATCTACGATGATGAAAAAGTAAGGTTGCCTGGTGGCCCGATTCTCAGTTTAGCTATGTGGAGAAATGTTTTATATGAGGAGGGATTCGGATCTATTTTTAGTCTTAATGAATCTTCTCCGCTAGATTTAGATTTTGGGCAAGATGTAATTCTGGCAGAAAGTAACGGGATAATTAAACGCGATCGCAAGTCAGCAAAAATTTCCACTGTTACCAAAGCTGATTCGGTGAAATTGCGATCGCCATTAATTCAGCAACCTAAACCTAAAAAAGAAAGAAAAACAACCGATCTCAAATCCTATATTGAGGAAAGTCTGGTTCAGAATCTTATCCAAGCATTAGATATGAGTGGGGAAGATATCAATATGAAAAAACCACTTTCCGAATATGGAGTTGATTCAATTACCGGGGTAGATTTAATCAACAGAATTAATCAAACTCTCAAGCTTCAACTAAGAACTACAGCACTCTTCGATCATGCAAACCTAGAAGAATTTTCCAGTGCTATTCTCAATGAATATGGTGAACAAATTCAGGCGTTGTTAGAATTGGAATCCGCAGAACCTTTGGAGCTTTTGGAAATCTCAGAACCCTTAGAAACCTCATTAAACTCGACCTTTTCATTCGCAATCAATGAGGTTGCTGATTCATCCCAGATCAATAGCACACCAATAGATCAGATTGAAGAAAAAGAGCGATCGTCCTCGACCTATCAAGCCGTTTTTGTCAGCAAACCAGGTTTCCCAGAAGATTTAGAAATTCGTCCTATCCAACCAACTGAGCCCGATCAGGAAAAAGTAGAAATCGAAGTTAGGGCTTTCTCTCTCAATTTTGCAGATATTCTATGTATGCGTGGGTTATATCCCAATATGCCATCTTATCCATTTACGCCCGGAGCAGAAGTCTCTGGTGTCGTCTTGCGTACAGGAGCAAAAGTAAAGCGTTTTCAACCCGGAGATGAAGTGATTGCGGTAATGGGAGACTCAATGGGCGGACACTCCGAACTGGTTTTAGTTAAGCAGGAGAATATCCTTAAAAAACCTCCTACTTTAACTTATGAAGAAGCTTGTTCTTTCCCTGTAGCCTTTTTAACTATGAATCACGCCTTCAACTTGGCTAACGTAAAACCAGGAGAAAAGGTGCTCATTCAAACTGCTGCGGGAGGTATCGGTTTGATTGCCATCCAATTAGCCGCATTGCAGGGTGCAGAGATTTATGCTACTGCGGGTTCAGCAGCGAAATTAGAATACTTACAAAAGAAAGGCATTAAGCACCTAATCAACTATCGCACAGAGGATTTCGCCAAAAGAATTTTAGAAATGACCAATGGACAAGGTGTTGATGTAGTTTTTAATACCTTGTCAGATGATGCCATTCAAAAGGGTTTAAATATTCTGGCTCCTGGTGGACGTTATATTGAAATTGCTATGACTGGGCTGAAAAATTCTCGGCAGTTTGACTTGTCCCACTTGGTTGATAATCAAACTTTCCAGTCCATCGACATGAAAAGGTTATATAGCAAACAACCGAAACTTTTGACAGAACATTTGGCAATTATGGCTCAGGTACTTGCGGAAAGAAAGATAGTACCAACCTTGAGTCACATTTTCTCATTTGACCAGATTCGTGATGCTTATTACTGTCTACAACAACGGGAAAACATTGGTAAAGTTGTCGTGACAGTTCCTATTAGAAAAAAGCCTTCTATTGCGACAGTTCCTATTAATCCAATTCAAAAGAAACAGTCTGTTTTGCCGATCGCTATTATCGGTATGTCTGGGCGTTTTCCGGGAGCTTCCAATATCGAAGAATTTTGGGACAATCTAGCTAATGGTAAGGATAGCATTACCGAAGTTCCTGGCGATCGCTGGGATATCAACGCATATTACGATCCTAATCCCCAGCATCTCGATAAAACTTACTGCAAAAAAGGAGGATTCTTAACCGATATAGATAAATTTGACGCTCTTTTCTTTAAACTGTCTGGGAGAGAAGCAGAACTCACCGATCCCCAACAGAGACTCTTTTTAGAAGAAGCATGGAAAGCTTTAGAAGATGCTGGGTATGCAAATGCCTCAATTTCTAACACTAAATGTGGTGTGTTTGTGGGTGCAGATCCAGGCGATTATCGGATGAAGATGCGGGAAGCTGGAGTACCATCTGAACCCCAATCTTTTTGGGGTAATGCAGGTTCGCTGATCGCTGCACGTATTTCCTATTTTTTAAACCTCAAAGGCCCTAGTATTACAGTTGATACGGCTTGTTCGTCATCGCTGGTGGCGATTCACTTGGCTTGTCAAAGTATCCTTCAAGGTGAAAGTCATATGGCGATCGCTGGTGGCGTTTATGTTGGTATAACCCCTAATTTTCATGTTGTAGCTAGTAATGCACGGATGCTTGCACCAGATGGAAAATGTAAAACATTCGATCGCAAAGCCGATGGATTTGTTCCAGGGGAAGGTGTCGGGGCTGTAATCTTAAAACCCCTGGCTGCTGCTTGCCAAGATGGAGATCATATTTATGGGGTGATTCTGGGATCGGGTTGCAATCAAGACGGAAGAACTTATGGAATCACTGCTCCCAGTGTTACTTCTCAAAGTGAATTACAGCAGAGTGTATACCAAAATGCCAACCTCGATCCAGATACGATCGGTTATGTGGAAGCACATGGTACAGGAACAAAATTGGGCGATCCGATCGAAATTGATGCTCTAACCAAAGCCTTTCAGATTTATACTAATCAAAAAGGCTATTGTGCGATCGGCTCAGTGAAAAGCAACATCGGTCATGCCGCAACAGCAGCAGGAATTGTGGGTTTTATCAAAATATTATTATGTTTGAAACATCGCAAATTGGTGCCATCGTTGAATTTTGAACAAAGCAACGAACATATCGATTTTGAGAATAGCCCCTTTTATGTGAATCGGGACTTTAAGGATTGGTTTGTTCAGGAAGGAGAGGTAAGACGAGCCGCGATTAACAGTTTTGGCTTTGGTGGAACTAATGCACATATAGTGGTTGAAGAGTATAGAGAAAAATCCGAAAAAAGAACAGAGGAAGAAGAAGCAGTTTTAATTGTGCTATCGGCAAAAAATGGCGATCGACTTCAAGAAGTTGCCAGAAATCTCTATCGTTTCCTGTTCAATACACCATCCTATTCTCTGGCAGACATCGCATATACTCTACAGGTGGGGCGGGAAGCGATGGAAAAACGGGTGGCGTTTATCGTCGATGGGAAAGATGCCTTAAAACAAAAATTGTCGGAATTTTTGACAGATAAGAAACATGATGAAAAGTTTTATTCGGGAGAGGTTAAAGAAGGAGAAATAAAAATTTCTTCAGTTTCTTCCGCAGATATGTTAGCCACCCTAAATAATCGGGAACTGGAAAAACTAGCTTCTTGGTGGGTGTCAGGTGTGAATCTGGATTGGAATCAGTTACCGAGAACAGTTAAACCTCGACGAGTTTCTTTGCCTACCTATCCTTTTTCGCGCGATCGTTACTGGTTTGATTCATCGGCTTCTGTGAAAATTCCTCAATCCCGAAAAGACTATATTTTTAAACAGGAATTAAAATCTTCAGAACCGCTTTTAGCGCAACACACGATCGATGAAAAACCTGTTTTTCCGGCTGTAGGTTTCCTAGAAATGGTGTTAGCTGGTTTAAACCGGATTATGGGCGATCGATCTGTGATTTTGGCAGATATATTTTGGATCGCTCCACTTTATGTCCTTGATAAATGCTCCGTTCAAATTGTTATAGAAGTAGAGGGCGATACTTTTAAATACCGAATTATTAGCGAAGCAGATGAAAACACAGTTTATTGTCGGGGTAATGGGTATTGGACGCAAGCCCAGGAAACACCAAAAGCACTAGATATCAACCGCTTAAAAAGCAGTATGATCAAACAAGCATTGCCCGAAGAACCATATCGATCATTTGCCACAAATCAGGTAGTTTTGGGAACTCTTTATCAAGGAGTTTCTGAAGTTTGGACTGGTAGAGGGGAGGCGCTAATAGCGATCGATCTACCAATGCAACAAAATACAGAATACCTTTTCCATCCTGCGGCTTTTGTTGCAGCTTTACTCACCCGTTGTTGGATTGATTTTGCTGCACAAGAAATAGAAATTCCCTTCTTTGTCCAAAAAGTAGAATGGTGGAATAACGCAGAGCAACCAGCCTATACTTATGTCATGCAAGGAACAAAGAAAGAACTTGATGTGCAAATTTTAGATCGGCTAGGTCAAGTGTTGGTTCGTTATACTGGAATTAAACTCAAACCCTGGAAAAAAGTAAATCTGGAAAAGCTGATTTATGTTCCGGTTTGGGAACGTTTAGCTGATAGAAATACAATTTTTCAAGAACAACAACCCGATGGTACAACCTTGGTGGTATATCATGAAACTAACGCATCAGAGGCGGAAAAGCTGTTAAAAATCTATCGGGAACAGAAACATCAAATTCTCTCTGTTTGTCTTGCACAAGGAGAGAATCATCAGTTTGAATTTTTGGAAAATCAATTAAAACAACTTACGTCGCCGATGAGAAAAATTTATTTTCTCGCTACCTCAAACGAAACATTCCTGCTATCCGAAAATAGTTTACTGAACAATGTTTGTGAACCTTGGTATGTGATAGGTTTACTGAGTTTAGTCAGAAAATTAGAACAGTTTGGTTATGGGGAGAAACCTTTGCAATGGATATTGTTAACAAATTGTGCTTATGCTTTGCAAAAAGAAGATCAAATAGATCCGTTTGCTTCGGGAATTGTAGGATTAGCTACTGCTTTGGCGCAAGAACATATCCATTGGCAAGTTAATTTGTCCGATCGTCAAAATATACCACTATCTTCTGTTTTTCCTTCATTGTTAGAAGATCGGNGCGCCGTAGTGGGTGGAGTCGTTGTGTTACCCGCCCGAGGAAAGGGGTCGGTCACAAATCCTAATTCTAGTAATTGTTGATAAGCTTTTTTGCCTAAGTCCCTGGTGGGGGCTTGGGAGCGGATAATTTGAATTAATAGAGGGACGGCCAATTCCGGTTGGTTTTTAGCTCGGTGGAGTAAGGCTAACTGATAGGTGGCGGTATCGCGCATTTGTGCTGTGTCCCGGGCTGAATTCCTAAAATTATCGGCAATGCGGTTATCGACGCCAGAAAAACTACCTGCTAACTGTTGATAAAAATTGGATAACTGGTTAAAAACTTGACGAGCTTCCTGGAATTTTTTTTCTGCCTCGGCATAATTTTCACTAGAAACGGCACTATCAGCTTCTTGCATCAGCCGTTTTCCGCCCTCAATACTCAAAAAACTACTATCAAGGGACAAAGGACGAATATCATTAGGATTGAGGGGAGCCAAATCACCCGATGGTGGCGCAACCTCAGTTTCCGTTTCTCCCCCCATCTGTACATTCCCCTGGGCAACAGTTGGAGAAGATTCTTGAGCATTAACGTGAAACGGCGACAGGACAACCCAAGCTACCATCACGGAGACAGATAGATAGGTTGTCAGTCGAAGGAAGCTAACAGTTCCAGAGGATACCATGACTCAATTGCGCGAACGCGATAAAAAAAAACATTAAACTTCATGGATATTATCATTAATCTTGAGCAATCCCATACTGTACCAACAACCTGATCCTGCCTCAACCGATAAGGGTTATATTTTTTTGGGGGGAGGGGCTCGTAAATTGATAGAGCGGGTAACGGGCAAAAGGCAACATTAATCGAGATTTAAACCTTTAAGGAGAAAGGATAGATTAAATATGACATCATCAGTTAACTCATCAAACGTTCCACAACAAAACTATCAAGGCATTGGCGTTCCCGACGGGAGTATCGGCTTTGTTTTGCAACGGGGGGGCGAAGAATTAATCCTAAATAAAGTCTCTGACCGCTTCACGGTGCAATTATCCTCCCCTAACACCCAACTCAAGGATTTACCGCAACCTCCGATTCCCATTCAACACGCGAGTAGTGTTCCCCCTTCCTTAGAGGAGTTACAAGTCGCCTCTGAGCAACTGGATGAGGCGATGGAATTGGCTCGCAATTCCCAAGATATTAACTTTGCGAGTCATGTTTACCAACTCAATAACGACCCTGGCTCCGTTGTCTATTTAACAAATCAGCTTACCATTCAGTTTAAAGAAGAAATTGATCCCTCAACACGAGCGTCTATTGCTTCAGAATTTGGATTAAAAGAGTTAAAACCCATCGACGGTTTACCCCATGGTTTTGTTTATGAGATGACACCTAATTCCTCCGAGAATCCTCTGAAAATTACGAATCGTTTAACCCGTAATACTCAGGTTTTACTGGCTGAACCGAATATTGTGATTAAAAGTCAGCCCTGTTATGTGCCTCGGGATTCCCTATACAATAAGCAATGGTATCTCAACCATAATGGGGGCAACCAACTCGCACCTGGTTCCCATATTTCCAGCGAAAAAGCCTGGGATGTTACCCGGGGAGTTCGTTCTGTGGTGGTGGCGATTAGTGATGATTCTGTGGACATCAATCACCCAGATTTCCAAGGAGTCGGTAAAATTGTTGCCCCCCTAGACCTAAAAGGTAAAGATAATCTTCCGCTTCCAGAAGCCCCTACGGATAATCATGGGACGGCTTGTGCCGGGGTCGCTGTTGCGGAAGAAACCGGAACCGGAATTGTCGGGGTGGCTCCGGGTTGTGCCCTCATGCCAATTCGGACAACGGGATTTTTGGATGATGAATCGGTGGAACAGATTTTTAATTGGGCCATTGATAAGGGGGCTGCGGTGATTTCCTGTAGTTGGGGGGCGAGTGCGATTTATTTTCCCCTCTCAGCCCGACAAAAAGCAGCGATTAGTAAGGCTGTCACCCAGGGTCGTAAGGGCAAAGGCTGTGTGGTGGTTTTTGCCGCTGGAAACGCCAATCGTCCGGTAAACGGAATGCTCGATGAATCCGGTTGGCCGAATGATATTATTAGCGGTCGGGTGAAATGGTTGGCGGGATTTGCGGTTCATCCCGATGTGATTACGGTTTCTGCTTCTAATAGTTTGGGTAAAAAATCTGCTTATAGTAATTGGGGAGTTGGAGTTTCGGTCTGTGCTCCGAGTAATAATGCTCCTCCGGGGATGTGGTTACAGGAAACGGGTTATATCGGTACTCCTCCAGTCCTGAAAGGCACCTTACCCGGTTTGGGGGTCTTTACTACTGACCGCATGGGAGCCGCCGGTTATGATCAATCGGATTTTACGCCCTATTTTGGGGGGACATCGAGTGCGACTCCGGTGGTGGCTGGGGTGGCGGCTTTAATCTTATCAGCAAATCCGACCTTAACAGCCCAGGAAGTTCGCCGAATTCTTGAACAAAGTGCGGATAAAATTGTGGATTCTGATCCTGATCCTCAGTTGGGAATTCGGATGGGAAATTATGATAAAAATGGCTATTCTCAATGGTTTGGCTATGGCAAAGTCAATGCGTTTAAGGCTGTGGAAATGGCACAAAATAGACGCATGGTTCAGCAACAAATTTCTCGGAATATTTCCCAAGAAAATGGTCAAAGTGTGGCGATTCCTGATAATAACCCTACGGGGGTTAGTAGTTCAATTGAGATTACAGAAACCAGTCCGATTCAGGATATCCAGGTAACGGTGGAGATTGAACATAGTTTTTTAGGAGATATTGAGGTTTGGTTAGTTGCACCCGATGGAGATCAGGTATTACTCCAAAATCGAACTTTAGGGATTAAAACTCAGTTGAAAACGACCTATAACTTACAAAATACACTGTATTTGAGACAATTTATCAATATTTCCGCCCAAGGAAATTGGCAGTTAAAAGTTATCGATGCTATTCCTGAGAATACCGGAACTCTCAAATATTGGAAACTGGATTTGGGATTGTAATTAAAGACGATATTATAGAAACCGGGTTTTTCTCAAGAAGCCTGGTTTCTTATTTTATCGGAACTAATAATAAACTTCCTTCAAAGTCTTGGGATTTGCTCGGAGAATTAAACCGCCAATATTGTTGGTATTGATTTAAAAAACTTTGACCAATAATGCCATCAATTTGTAGTAAATCCAAAACTGGAGATGATAAAATAACGGCTTCTAAATTATTTTGATCATAATCCTGAATTGTGACTTTTTCCAAACGAGAAACTTCTGCATCTTCTAACCCACAAAAACCCTGAACTTGAATTGGTTGCCGATGGGAATGATCGATTTTTATTTGATTAGCCAACTGTTTAGAAATAAAAATAGTATCAGCACCCGTGTCTAATAGAAACGTAAACGGCCCTTGATCATTAATTTTAACCGAGGCTAACATCACTCCTAAACGACTTTTTAAGGGGATAGCTTCAGGGACAAATTCAGCAGGTAAAGGCGAAGAATTCAGCAGTTGTAATTGACGGGTTTTAGGATTTAATTTCAGATCAAAATTCCTTAAAAAATCCATGCCCACTACTCCCAATAATTCCTCGGGAATCACCGTTGTAGAAAATTCCAAACCCCGCAATTCTTCCACTCGAACTTGATTAATTACTAACGGGGGTAAACGGTGCAAAATAGCATTCATATTCGGACAATCATCTCCCGCTACGGCATAGGCTAACCCCTGATTCGGAATCGGTTCTCCTGTTAACCCCAACTCCTGAACAACCGTGGTGGCAATCATGGTTGTGGATGCCCCCGTATCTAATAAAAAGCTACCGGATTTTCCCCCAATGGCAAGCTGTAGGGTAAATACTTGACTTCCTTCTAATCGTTGAAGTGGAATTGTTGCCTGACCGATGGTTTTGGGATGGGGTAAATTTAAACCCTCCAGTCTGACGATCGCATTTAAAGAAAAAATACTCAATAACATTGTAGTATTTGATGCCAAATTATGATCAACTACGGGAAGTTCTAAACCCCGGGAAAAAGTAAGAGTTGGGCTGGCTAAACCCTGAATAGATAGGGGCAAAACCGCAACTAAAGTTAAGATCAAAGGAGTCAAGCATTTCATTCGCTATAAAGAGCTTGATAACAAGCATCAGATAGTTCAAAGTTTGCCGTTACATTCTGCACGTCATCTAAATCATCTAAAATATTCATTAACTTCATGAGTGATCGAGCTTTTTCAATATCATTAACTTCAATGATATTATTAGGAATCCAACGCCATTCCGCCTCAACAACATGAAATTTGTGTTCCCTTAAAACTTGGCTTAACTGTTCTAAATTCGTGATTTCCGTATAAACTTCTGCCCCATCGGTATCATTAACAGGCGTTAATTCATAGGATTGGGCTTCCCCTTCTACTAGGGTTTCCAGAAGTTTTTCTTCATCAATTGGCCCGGTTAAGGTAACAACACCTTTCTGGTCAAACATCCAACTTACACATCCGGTTTCCCCCAAGTTACCGCCATTTTTACTAAAAGCCACTCGCAAATCCGCCGCCGTCCGGTTGCGGTTATCCGTGAGTCCTTCAATTAAAATCGCCACGCCGCCAACTCCATAGCCTTCATAACGAATAAATTCTAACTCGGAAGCTCCAGCCCCGAGTTTCCCCGCCCCTTTGGCGATCGCTCGTTCAATATTATCATTCGGAATTGCCGCGGCTTTTGCCTTTTCAATCGCAGTTCGCAATTGAAAGTTTCCCGCCGGGTCACCCCCTTGACGCGCCGCCACAATAATTTCCCGGGAAATTTTTGCGAACACTTTACCTTTTACCGCGTCTACTCTCGCTTTTTGGCGTTTAATATTCGCCCACTTACTATGTCCAGCCATACTTACACAAAATTACAGCAGTATTTATAAGACGAAGGATAATCGATTTTACATTTTGATCAACTCTCAGTAACGAAAAGGTGCAAAAATTTTTTGATCTCATCGAGAACAGGGTGATTAAAATTCCAGATATCTTTTTTATTTTCCATAATATAGTTAAAATTTGTCATGCTGCATTTTCGTTCTGCTTGCTTGCGTTCTAAACGAGAACAAGTATCAAATCGTAGATAAAGACTAATCCAAAATTTATCATATTCTTTATCACTAATCGATTTATTATTACTTTCCAAACAGTTTCTCCAACTCTCTAAACAATCTGCATAAGTAGATTCTCGAGTTTTAATAAGTTTTAAGACAGTTTCTAACTCTCCTTTACCTTCTACATGGGTAAAATAACAAGCTATTTCAATACAATCATAGCCAGGAATATTAATAGTTATTAATTGTGATATATCAGAAAATTCATTATTTAGAGTAAAAACCTGTCGCAAACATTGATTAATAAATTGTAAACGCTCTTGCTGAGAATATTGATCAATATCGATCACAATTCCAATTTTACTAATTTGTCTTTTTTGAATATCAGCTAACAAAGACTTGAAAGCTTCAACTAACCTTTTTTCACTTAATCCTTCTAAACATTCATAGTCATCAATAAAAATAGGAGGATCAATCTCAATATCATAATTTAATTCCTCAATCAGAGCTTGAAGAAAAAATTTATCATTTTTACTTTCCACAATTAAAAGATTACTCACCTCTGACTCCTTTTCCATGTTCTAAAGCATATTTTAAGGTTTCTACATCCCTTTTAATTCCTATAATATCGTTGGTTTTGGGATGTCTTGCCAGTTCAAAATAAGCACTGATTTCTTCATCCATTTCTAAGCCTACATCTCCAAAAGATTGAATCATTTCTAAACTGTGGGTTGTGGCAAAAATTTGGGTATCTAGTTCTGTTGATAGTCGAAATAAGGTTCTCCAAAATTCTCGTTGATTAGTATAATGTATGCCATTTTCTATTTCATCAATCAACAAAATTTTAGGATTGTTATTGATTAATTTCAAAATAATAGTTGTAGCCCTGATAATAGCATCTCCATACAGTGAAATAGGTAAGCGACGTTTATTGATGCTCCTTAAATATAAAGTAGGTTCACCAATAGAAAAACTATCTACCTCTTGAATTGATGAATCAAGAACTTGTAACAACTTTAAAACTTCACCATCTTTTTCATCCAGACGAGCTTTATCATAAGATTCTGCTAACTCTTTGTTCGACATTCTTAAACCAGAGGGGATAATAGGTATATCAGTTGAGTCTGAGCCACTTACTGAAATTATTCCGTTTGAGCTTGCAATTACCGAAGATTCAGATATACTCTCTTGATTTTGAGTAACTTTAATATTAAGTGATGTTACTGATTCATTTTGAGAAATAAATTCAATCAGTTTTTTAATATCTTTTTGATCTTCAAAAAAATCAGAGTTAATTGTATCAGAAACATAAATCTCTACGATTTTCAGATTTTCTGAATACTTGCCAATAATTTTTATTTTCTCTTGATGTTTTTGATCTAAAAAAAAATTATCCCAAGTGCGTTCAGGTCTGGATTTTGAAATCTCTGAAGACTCTCTCCTAATTCTCTTAAGTTCAATTATGCTTTTAGGGCGAGGAAAGTTATGCAACAGTAAAGCTTCTAAAAAAGCTGTCTTTCCAGCGTTATTTTTACCTCCAATTAGATTCACTTTTTTAAATCCAGAAATTTTAGTGCTTTCAAAGCATCTAAAATTATTAATTTCTATATTTTCAAGCATATTAATCAAATTTTGTTGTAAAAATAGCCCTAATCTACTTTAACTTTAGCATATTGAAGTCAGAAGTTGTCTAGCTAGTTTTACTATTTAGCACGACTAGCAGCTAAACGAGCATAATCCAGATTTTTTTGATACTGAATAACCCGTTGTTGTGCTTTACCATAATTAATATCAGAAGTCGAAACCGCTTTCATATTTTCAATCGCTTTTTCCCATTGAGTTGCTACAAATTCCCATTCATCTTTTGATTTAGATGTTTGTGCTAAATTAGCAGCTTTTGTTGCTGTTGCAATAGCATCTCGAAAATAATTCGCTTCAGTGAGGGTTTCACTATTTTGATTGAGAATAGTTGAAACCCCAGTTTTATTAACCGTTTCAATCTTTTCAGTTCGCCCTGATTCAGTAGGATAAGAAACAACCCAAGAACCTACATTTTTAATATTTTCTATATTTTTAGAATACAGAGGAATGGATACCGCCGTAATTAAACCGACACACCCCATTAAAATTATATTTTTCTTAATTCGGGGATTTTGACAAATTAGATATTCAATTTGATAGAGATACAAAATGCACAAAATCTGTAATAATCCTGCTAATTTTACCCATTCCTGATGAGATCCAAAACGGCAATATTGAATTTGAAGTTTTTGCGTTATATAAGAATAACAATCCTGAATCGGATAAAAGGGAATTAAAACCCCTAAAACAATTAGTATAGATAAAAAGAAGACAATTAAAGCATAGGTTCCTTCCCATAAACTTCTATAATGGGGTGTCCAAGGGGAAAAATATCGTAATGATCGGTTAAAAATCCAGTGGTGCGCGTAGGAATAAATTACCCCAGAGATTAAAAATGCTATTCCTAATGCTTGTAAAAAAGGTCGAGGATCGGTTTTGATATCTGAAGTAATACTCCCTATCAATCCTCCCCAAAATGTAGTTATTTTAATAATAAATATAACCCAGATAATTAGTATAATTGTCCTCAACCAAGAATTCGGATAGGGAAACCAAGCTGGCCATTTTAACCAGGTAATAAAATTAAAGCTCGATTTGTTTTTGACAGGCTTATTTTTTTTCTCCAAACTAATACATTCAGTCCAAACAGGTTTTTCCAGTGCTAATTCTTTACCTTGAATTAAAACTGATTTAATATAAGGACAGTTTAATTTTTGTATTACTCCTTTAACAAATTCAACGGATTTTTGTTGAGGCGGAACAGGAGTAGATTCTAAGGTTATTTCAAGATAATCTTGTTTTAGTTCAGCGAAAGCAATAATCTCTTGTTCTATCATTAAATAAGTGATTAATTTAGCAATTTCTTGGGGATCACCCTGTTTTGCTAGGTCAAATGATGGTTTATTTGTCATAATTTGTATTAGAGGTAAATGGAAAGCAGCAGACAGGGGGGTGATGTGGAGAATTAAAGCGGGTAGGGATATCGATCAATAGCGATCGCTCAAACTTACTAAATTTTAGTATAGGGGATAAAATCATAAAAATAAACCGTAAATTTACGCAAATTAAGATGTAATTATTGTAAGCTACATAAGCATAGTCCACGCACCATCAACATTATTTAATACAACAGAGTTCTAGGTGAGTAAAACACAGCCTACGAGGTATATTATTAAAATGAAACGTACATTAACAATTCTTGAACATTATTTACAAACCAAATATTGTAGACAATTTAACAGTCGAGAACAATTATTAACCTGGCAAAATCAACAGGTTCAAAACTTTTTAAAAATAATTTTGCCTCAATCTCCCTTTTGTCAACAGTATTATCAAGGTTTAGATATCCAAGATTGGCAAAACTTTCCTATAATTGATAAAGCTAAAATGATGGAAAATTTCGACCAACTCAATACCGTTAAAATTTTAGCATCAGAAGCGTTTGAAATTGCCTTTCAAGCCGAAAAAACGCGAGATTTTAGTCCTAATCTTCGGGGTTATACCGTGGGTTTATCAACGGGAACCAGTGGAAATCGAGGATTATTTTTAGTTAGTTCTCAGGAACAATGGATTTGGGCAGGAACAATTTTAGCAAAATTATTACCCAATTTTATATTATTTCCTGAGAAAATAGCATTTTTTCTAAGAGCAAATAGTCGATTATATGAAACGGTAAAAAGTCGGAGTTTACAGTTTCAATTTTTTGATTTATTAGAACTAATTACGGATCATATTCAACAATTAAATGATTATCAACCCACTATTTTAGTCGCTCCTGCTTCTTTATTACGATTGTTAGCAGACGCTCAAAAACAAGGTATTTTAAAAATATTCCCAAAAAAAATAGTCTCTGTTGCTGAAGTTCTTGATCTTTTAGATCAGAATTATATTAGCAAGGTTTTTAATCAAGTTATTCATCAAGTTTATCAATGTACAGAAGGATTTTTAGGTTATACCTGTGACCATGGAACTTTACACTTAAATGAGGATATTGTTGCTATTCAAAAAGAATATTTAGACCCAGACAAATCTCGATTTATGCCGATTATAACCGATTTTAGACGCACAACCCAACCGATTATTCGTTATCGTCTGAATGATATTTTAGTAGAACGAAAAACTCCTTGTCCCTGTGGGTCAGTATTAATAGCAATTGAACATATTGAAGGGCGGCAGGATGATATTTTTTATCTACCCCATGGGTCTAGTAATGGTGAATGGGTAACAATTTTTCCTGATTTTCTTCGCAGAGAAATTGTTATGGTTTCTGATGAAATTGAGGATTATCAAGTCATGCAGTTAAGTTTAAATCGGATAGAAGTTGCTTTGAAATTCAAAAATAATAAAAAAGATCTGATTCAAGCAGGTGTTTTTAAATCCCTAGAATCGCTTTTTAAACGTCTTCATGCTCAGATTCCTGAAATTATCTTTCTGGATGACTTTCCTTCAATTCCAAAGGGTCAAAAACGTCGGAGAGTTTGGCAACGTCAGAAACTGGGTTTCTAAAAAGTTAATCCTTCTGCAAGTTGTTTTAAATATTGTTGTCGCCATTGGGTATCAGTTTTACGATCAGTTGGAATTTCTAATATTCTAATACCTGTTTGGGGGAGAGTATTTAATTTTTGTTGCAGTTGTTCCCAAGATTGGATTTGTTCATAGTCAATATTATAGGTCGCTGCTAATTTTGCAAAATCAATATTTTGAGGAGTGGCAAAATATTCCTCGAAGGGAGGATCAAATCGAGAAACAGACAACATTTCAAAAATCCCACCACCATTATTATTAATTAAAATAATAGTTAAATGTCCGATAAATTTATTTCTGATTAAAAATCCATTTGTGTCATGAAGTAAGGCTAAATCCCCCGTTAATAAAATACTGCTTTGCTGATGATGGGCAATTCCCAAAGCTGTTGATAAGGTTCCATCAATGCCATTTGCTCCTCGATTAAAAAAGGGTTGAATGTTTGAATTATTCGGACACCAAAAAAATTCTACATCCCTTACTGGCATACTATTAGCAATAAAGATTGGTGTATTTTTAGGTAGAATTTTAGAGAGTAACCAAGCAATTTTAGGTTCTATTAATGATTCAATTAGATTTAGTTTTTCGTCGATTACATTTCTGGATTTAGCTTCTAGTTCATACCAAGAATGAGCATATAACTTAGATTTATTTAAATGAGTTGGTTCTGGATTTTTAGCTTGATTGATTTGTTTTGAGAGTTGTTCTATTGATATTCTGAGATTGGTCGTTTTTCCATGTAAACCATCTAGGTTATGATAACTCGGATCAAGAATAAAATAATCCGGTTGTTGCTGGTCTAACCAATTTCTTAGGGTTTTACTGGTGGGTAAATCTCCAATTTGAATCACAACTTCAGGGGCTAGTTTTTCTGCTAAGGTTGAGTTTCTCAGGATTAAATCATAGGTTGAAATTAAATAGGGATTTAGGTTATAATAATTCCTGACGGGGGATAATCCCTCGGCTAAAACGGGATAGTTTAAGTATTTAGAAAGATCAGCGATCGCTTGACAATAAACCTCTGGATTTTGAGGTTGAGCTACTCCGGCGATAATAATTCCTTGGGAATAATTATACCATAGTTTTAAATAATTAGATATATCAAAAGTAGAGAAAGTTTGAGTTTTTGCTAGATTTATTTTAGCAAAAAAATCATCAGGAAATATGGCTTTTAATGCTTCTGTTTGCGGCTGAAAAACCGGATGTAAAGGATCACGAAAGGGAATATTAAGATGGACAACGCCGGAAATAGGAAATTGCGATCGCTCCCAAGCATAAATTAAGGTTTGTCGCAAATAACGTAACAATCCTAAATCTAAACTGGGGATGCTTAATTCCGCTTGCCAGTTGGGATAATTATTATATAATCTAACTTGGTCAATCGTTTGTCCTGCATGACAATCTCTTAATTCAGGGGGGCGATCTGCGGTTAAAATTAACAGAGGAACTCGGCTTTCTTTAGCTTCTATAATAGCGGGATAAAAATTAGCCCCGGCGGTTCCTGAAGTGCAAACCAAAACCGTCGGCAAACCAGATTTTTTGGCAATTCCTAAAGCAAAAAAAGCAGCGGAACGTTCATCTAAAATTGGGATGGTTTCAATGCTAGAATGTTGAGCAAAAGCAATTGTTAAAGGGGTAGAACGGGAACCAGGGCAAAGAATAGCAGTTTTTAATCCTAATTGAGCCAAAGTCTCTACTAATACAGAAGCCCAAATTGTGTTAATATTACGGAAGTCAATCATTTTATCTCAATTAATTTTAAGTTTAATTTAACTAAGGAACTCAACCATGTCTTTTGTAGGTTTACATATTCATAGTGATTATAGTTTACTGGATGGGGCATCTCAATTACCCCAATTAATTGACCGCGCAGTAGAGTTAGGAATGCCGGCGATCGCTGTTACCGATCACGGTGTTATGTATGGGGCAATTGAGTTAATTAAAACCTGCCGCAATAAAAACATAAAACCCATTATTGGCAATGAGATGTATGTGATTAATGGTGATGTTAAAGTTCAGGATAAGAAACGAAGAAAATATCATCAAGTGGTCTTAGCTAAAAATAGCCAAGGCTATAAAAACTTAGTTAAATTAACCACCATTTCACACCTGGAAGGGTTTCAAGGAAAAGGCATTTTTGCACGTCCCTGTATCAATAAAGAACTATTAGAACAATATCACGAAGGGTTAATTGTTACCAGTGCTTGTTTAGGAGGAGAAATTCCCCAAGCGATTTTACAAGGACGTTATGATGTGGCGAGGGAAGTCGCTCAATGGTATCAAAGGGTATTTGGAGAGGATTTTTATTTAGAAATTCAGGATCATGGTTCTCCAGAAGATCGGATGGTAAACGTTGAAATTGTTAAAATTAGTCGAGAACTAAATATTAAAATTGTCGCTACAAATGATTCACATTTTATTTCTTGTAATGATGTGGAAGCCCATGATGCTTTACTTTGTATTAATACCCAAAAATTAATTAGTGAAGAAAAACGGATGCGCTATAGTGGCACAGAATATTTAAAATCTGCCGAAGAAATGGCGCAATTGTTTCTGGATCACTTACCAAATGATATCATTCAAGAAGCGATTAATAATACCGTAGAAGTTGCAAATAAAGTTGAACCCTATAAGGGTATTTTAGGAGAACCTCGTATCCCTGACTATCCCATTCCTGCCGATCATACGGCGGATACCTACTTAGAAGAAGTTACCTGGAAAGGGTTACTAGAACGGATGAATGCTAAGACTAGAAGCGAGATTAAACCTGTCTATAAAGAGCGCTTAGAATATGAGCTTAAAATGATGCAACAGATGGGGTTTTCCACTTACTTTTTAGTGGTTTGGGATTATATTAAATTTGCCAGAGATAACAATATTGCCGTTGGGCCAGGACGAGGTTCGGCCGCGGGATCATTAGTAGCTTATGCCCTAAAAATCACCAATATTGATCCGGTTTATCATGGTTTATTATTTGAAAGATTTTTAAATCCTGAACGGAAATCTATGCCTGATATTGATACGGATTTCTGCATTGAAAGGCGGGATGAAATGATTAAATATGTCACTGATAAATATGGAGAAGATAAGGTAGCCCAAATTATTACCTTTAACCGCATGACTTCTAAAGCAGTGTTAAAAGATGTCGCCAGGGTGTTAGGAATTTCCTATAAAAATTCGGATAAAATGGCAAAATTAATTCCGGTTTCTCGGGGAAAACCCACCCGTTTGCCCGTCATGATTTCCGATCAAAGTCCCGCGCCGGAATTCAAAGAAGCTTATGATCATGAAGATGTGGCTATTCATAATGATGCCGGGGAAGAAGTTGGAACAATTAAAGTTAAACAATGGTTAGATATGGCAATTCGCATTGAAGGAACTAATAAAACCTTCGGAGTTCATGCGGCGGGTGTGGTAATTTCTAAACAGTCTTTAGACGAAATTGTTCCCCTACAACGTAATAATGATGGAGCGGTCATTACTCAATATTATATGGAGGATTTAGAGGCAGTTGGATTATTAAAAATGGACTTTTTGGGTTTAAAAAATTTAACCATGATTCAAAAAGCCGTTGATTATATTGAACAAAAACATCACTATAAAATTGATCCCGAGAAACTTCCTTCTGATATTGAAAGAAAAGCCCAAGATGCCTATAAAACCCATAAAAAGTTACCTGAAGATGTGCTAAAAACTTATAAATTACTAGAAAAAGGGGATTTAGATGGTATTTTCCAGTTAGAATCTTCTGGGATGATCGATATTGTTAAAAAGCTCAAACCTTCCTGTTTGGATGATATTTCTTCCATTTTAGCCCTGTATCGTCCCGGGCCGTTAGATGCAGGTTTAATTCCCCAATTTATTGATCGTAAGCATGGACGAGATGAAATTAGCTATGACCATCCCCTGTTAGAGCCAATTTTAAAAGAAACCTATGGAATTTTATGTTTTCAAGAACAAATTATGAGATTAGCTCAAGATTTAGCGGGCTATTCTTTAGGTCAAGCTGATATTCTTCGCCGATGTTTGAGTGGATCTACGCAAATTTTAGATGCTGCTACCGGAAACTTAGTTTCCTTAAAAGAAATTGCACAATCTCCTGAATATTGGTTAGGTAGAAAAGTCTTTTCTCTCAATCTTAATACTCAAAAAATTATTCAACAACCCATCACGGAAATTCATCCGAATGGAGTTCGGGATATTTGGCAAATTACCACGAAAACGAATCAGCAAATTAAAGCCACTGACGATCATCTTTTCTATACAGTCTTAGGATGGCAACCATTAAAATCCTTTAAAATTGGCGATCGCGTGGGTTTAGCCAAAACTATCCCTATTACGAATGAAAGTAAAGTATCAGATGCTCAAATCAAGTTGGTCGCGTATTTAATTGGAGACGGTCATTTATCCACAAAGAGTCCAGCTTGTAGTTATTTTTGTAACAGCGATCAAGAATTAATAGATGATTTTAATGCGTGTGCAAAAGAACTTTTTGGCAAACCAGCACCCATTGATCATCAAGTACATCCGGGGCGAAAATCCGTCACTTATGCTCGTATTGGATTTGTTTCTTCTTTCAATAAATGGGTAGATGATCATATTAAACGAGCTCACTCTAGGGAGAAAGAAATTCCCGAATGGGTTTTGACATTATCTCGGAATCAATTACAACTTTTCTTAGGAACTTTATGGTCAACTGATGGAAGTTTTGATACTAGCATTGGTCATACTGACTATACTTCAACTTCTCCGATTTTGATCAAACAAATTCAACATCTACTACTACGTTTAGGCATTGTTTCACTCTTTAATGTGAAAACTATTAAATATAATGGTCAACCTCACATTTCTTATCGAGTCCAAATTACCGGACGAGAAGATATGCTCAAGTTTTGTGAATTAATTAAGCCTGAATTGAGTTCTTATAAAACAGAGCAAGCAGAACTTTGTTATTTATTGATCAAAGATAAAGTTCGGAATCAATCAAAACATACAATTCCACCGGAAGTTATTACACTAATTGCTCAGGCAAAAAAAGCAACTAGGATGACATGGGATAAAATTGATCAGACTGTGGGAGTGGCAAGGGGTACTATGTCTTCTGGTTTAAATTTCCAGAAAACACCCTCTCGTAGTCTATCTCGTCATCGTGTGGAAAATTTTGCGATTGCATTTCAAAATGACCAATTAAAAGCGATCGCGGAATCGGATGTTTTTTGGGATGAAATTGTTGGAATTGAGTATATAGGCAAAGAAGAAGTGTTTGATTTAAGCATTCCTGAAACTCATAATTTTATTGCCAATAATTTTATTGCCCACAACTGTATGGGTAAAAAGAAAGCAGAAGAAATGCAGAAGCAAAGGGAACTCTTTATTGACGGTGCAACCAAAAATGGAGTCGTGCAAAAATTGGCAGAAAAGTTATTTGAGCAAATGGTTCAATTCGCAGAGTATTGCTTCAATAAATCCCATTCCATGGCCTATGCCTATGTTACCTATGAAACCGCTTATTTAAAAGCTAATTATCCCGTTGAATATATGGCGGCTTTATTAAGCGCTAATAGTGGGGATACGGATAAAATTCAAAAATATATTGAATCTTGTCAAAAATCTCTGGGAATTAAGGTTATCCCGCCAGACATTAATCTTTCGGGGATGGATTTTACCCCGTCGGATCAGAGTATTATTTTCGGACTTTCTGCGATTAAAAATGTGGGAGAAGGTGCGATCGAACATTTATTAGAAATCCGTCAAGAGGGGGGAGAATTTAAGAGTTTTCCCGATTTGTGCGATCGCATTAACCTACAAATGGTTAATAGTCGCGCCTTAGAAGCCTTAATTAAATGTGGCGCCTTAGATAAGCTTAACCCCAACCGTCGCCAAGCCATTGATCATTTAGATAAATTAATTTCTTGGGCGCAAAGTAAAGCCAAAGATCGAGCCGTTGGTCAACAAAGTATATTCGATATTTTAGGGGGTGGAACTAATACAAAAAACACCCATGAAGATGCACCAAAACCAGCAAAACTTGAGGATTTTAAAGTTCAGGAAAAACTCCAATTTGAAAAAGAATTATTGGGATTTTATGTCTCTGAACATCCTTTACAATCCATCTTAAGATCGATTTCTGTAGAAGAAAGAGTAACTTTATCGGAATTAACTGGTAAAAAATCTAAGGTTAAAGTGGTTGTTGTAATTACCGCTATTAAACTACATACCACTAAAAAAGGTGATCGGATGGCATTTTTACAAATTGAAGACTTAACTGGACAAATGGAAGCGATTATTTTTCCTCGAACCTATCAAGAGATTAAGGAATTTCCCCATGAAAATGACTTAGTATTAATTACGGGTAAAACTGACAAACAGGAAGATAAAATTCAGCTTATTATTGATGAGTTACAATCGGCGGATACCCTCCCTCGGATTGATAAAATTCCCGCTCTTTTATTAGAAGATTTGGAAATAGAGGAATCAAATTCCATGGTACTTTTACACCTAACACTTGAAGATGTTTATAACTTATCTCGACTTCAAGACCTTAGTGCTTTACTCGAAGAACAATCATCCGGTGATCAACGAAAAGCGAATATTCCTGTTGTTGCTAAAGTGATTGGTAAATTTCCTGACCATTATCAGGTGGTTAGTTTTGGACGTAAATTTTGGGTACAAAATGCTGAAGATACTATTCATGATTTAAAATCAGCTAGATTTGATGCTGAAATTCAACCGAAATTAGAGATATTAATGTGAATTCAAGCCTAAAATAAGGCCGGAAATATGAAAGTTTATTGGTCTTTAATTGAGTCTTAGATCCCCCCTAAACCATCTTAAAAAGGGAGAAAGATGATTAATCCAATTTAGACAAGATTAAGAGTTAGATTCAATCTGCAACTGGCGACGAGCTTCTAATTCCCAATGTTCAATTTCTGGCCATTTCCAAGGTTCACTTAATCCGGCTTTGACCATAGAACAATTTAAGCCTTCTTGCCAATATTTTAAAGATTCTTTTTTATTCCCTTGAGCAGATTTAACTTGTGCTAAAAGGTAATAAGCAGCAACGGATTGGTGATCTAAATCTAATGCTTTTAAAAGTAGGATTTCCGCTTGAGAATAAAGGTTTTTTTGATAATAAGCCCAGCCTAAATTTTTATACAGTGAGGCTAAAACCATCGGTTGCTCAACTCTTAATAAAATGGGTTCAATGAGTTCAATAGCAGTTTGATAATTGCCTTTTTTTATTTGTAAACGGGCTAAATTATTAATTGCTGAATATTGAACTTTTAGGGAAAATTCTATTGCTCGTTCATAATGAATTTGAGCCGAATCAATATCCTGTAGTTTTTCATAAGTTGCCCCTAAATTAAAGTGAGCACTCGCTAAATTTGGATGTAATTCAATTGCCCAGGTTAAAGACAGTTTTGCACTGAAAAACTCTCCTTTCATATATTGCTCATATCCAATTTGATTTAAAAACCTTCCAGCTTTTTCGCGCGGTTCAAATCCATTATTTTTGTAAGATTTAATCTCAATATTTTGTAAGCCAAATGCTTGTAAAATAGTTGATTTTTGTTGAGAATAATCTTGATTGTCTGCAAATAATTCATGAATTTTTGTTCTAACTTTTTGCTTTATATATTGCTTAACAAGAGGATTAAGAGTATTTTTTGATTTTCCTGATTCAGAGGTTTTTTGTAAGAAGGAACGTCTTTCTAAAGATGCCCAAATTGTTAAGAATTTATTGGGATCGCTAATACTTTTAATTTGAGATTGTAGTTCCTCGGCAGAGGGATTTTTCGACAAAAGTGCTAACCCATTTAATACTTGGTATTCGTCGGCAGATAGTCGTTCAAATTGATCATAAAAAACCAGATCGAGATGTCTACCTAACCAAGCTAAACTATCAAAATTACCGAATAAAAGTTGATTATACTCAAAAAATTCTTCTAAATTTTCGTTAAATAACTCTTGAACTTTTTGGGCTACTAATCGTAATAGTAAGGGGTGACCATCACAGGATTGAACTAATTGAATAATTTTCTGCTCTTGTGAGATAGAATTTGGTAGAATCCCACAAACTAATTGTTTTCCATCTTCTTCTAATAACCCCGGCAATGGTAAAACTTTTACAGGCTGATTTATTCCAGCTTGAAGTGATATTTCTGGAGGTTCTTCTTGACTTAATAAGATTAAACAACTCGAATGAGCGAGTTCACTAACTTGTCGGAATAGTTCACCATATTCTTGAGCATCATCTTGGTAAGTTCCCGCCAATTGTCCTTTTTCAAATAGGTTTTCGATTTCATCAAACACGATTAAACACCGACGTTTGCGAAAACATTCAATCAATTGAAAAATGCCATTGACACCTGTTTCAACGGAGGTTTGATCACCGGAGAGAGTTTGAATTAAATCGGTCAAAATTTGATCGAAGGGGGGAGCATAACGCAGACAACGCCAAATTACGAGATCAAAGTCAGGGTGAATTTGTTGGATTAATTTAATTGTCAGTGCCGTTTTGCCAATTTGCGCCATTCCGACAATCGCAACTAAACGGTTGCGATCGCTAATTACCCACTGTTGTAACTGTTCTAACTCGCCCGTGCGTCCCAAAGATTCACCGAGGTCGGGGGCGTGTTCCCAGTCAATTTTAGAAGCTGGATAGGGTTGGCTTTGATATGAAGGGACGGTGACCGTAGATTGAAATTCTAGGATCAGTTGGTGTTTCAACTGGGCTAACTTTCCAGGGCCATTGCCTTTAATATTGAATTTGCGATAAACTTCGCCCAGTCGCTTACGAACGGCGATCGCACTCAGTTCTAACTGTTGGGCGATTTCAGCCGTTGAGTAACCGGCCACAGCCAACTGTAGCGCCTCCAGTTCAGCTTGGGAGACACCACGAGCGATGGCCAGGGTTTTGATATATTCAGGGGGTAGGGGATGATCCAAGATTGTAACCGTAATTATGACAGGTTTGTGTGATGTTTTTGAATTGCGTGAACCATGTACCACTCGCATAATGTCTAAAGTATAAGAGGGCAAATTGCCATTTGCCCCTACATAACCATTGGCATCGCAGACGATTCGCGGCGTGCCAAGGGCGATCGCTTGTTATTTTTGGCGGACAATAGTCAATATGCGATCGTCACTAAGACAAGACTCCTTTTTTACAGCTACCACACACAGCCCTTAGAAACCCGGTTTCTTAGAGAAAGTCTGTTTGCTGAGCTACTCAGCAAACATTTCGGCTAAAATCTTTAAAACAGCTTGCTGTTCATCTAGGCTAATTTGTCCTAGCTGTTTGACTAATCTAGTTCGATCGACTGTTCTAATTTGGTCGAGAACTATTTGTCCTTCTTTCCCTTGAAACTGACAAGTAACTCTGGTTGGGTAAGGTTGACCTTTAGTGGTCATCGGTGCCACGATGACTTTAGCAATATGATGATTCATCTCATTAGGAGAAATTACTACACAAGGTCGAGTTTTCTGAATTTCACTGCCAACAGTGGGATCGAGATTAACTAAAAAAACGTCGAACCGATTCACTACCATTGCCATTCTTCAATTTCCCAATTGGTAGTGCTAACACCATCAAGTAGCTGGTCATCTTTTTTTTGTGCCATGATCGCAAGTTTTTCATCCCAACCAATACGCCGAGGGACTGTTGTTATATAAGATGATTGGATTAATAATTCCACTTCTGTACCTTCAGTCAGATCGCAGGGATTATTTAAGATGAATGTGCCATTACGGTATGTGGCTCTGAGAATCTGGGGCATGAGCTATTACCCTAAATTTAGTTAGCCTTTATCCTACTACAATTGATCTAGTTTTGTGAAAGTGGGAAAGGAGCGATCGCACTCCGTTTAACTTACAGAAACAGAGGATGCGTGTGGTTTTGGGAAAGGGCGATCGCAAAAGTTTCTGTTTGTTGAATTTTTTGCTAAGGGCGATCGCATGGATCGAGAAACCGGGTTTCTTCCTAAATATTTCGGTGGGATGCAAAATTTATCGCAGAAACACGGTTTCTGACCTCATGGATTTAATAATCTTGCAGGTAAACCGGGCAAAGATAAAAGAGTAAATAAAAATTTCATCAAAGGTGCAGTAGATTCTTTAGCTAATTCCCAATGAGCTTGAGAAACATCGGCATCCCACACTTGCCAAAATAATTTACCTAAACTTTTTAGCGCAAAATCATGGTTAATACAGGCTTGGTCTTGTGCGTTTTTAGGTATAGGTATCAGACATTTCTTACCATCACTGAGTTGAGTAGCGTCTCTGCTATCCCCGATGCCGCACCAAGGGGCAAATCCACTGGCGAGACTGGCGAAAGGATTAATAATGGCGCTGGCTACGTTTACAACCCAATCTGGATAAAGCCCTAATGGATCTTTATAGTTGATTGTATTGTTATTGACGTACTGGTATAAATTGCCGTTTTGGGCAGCGAAACCAATCGGATCTTTCGCCGTCCATTTCCCCGCAACTGCATCATAATCCCTAAACCCAAACCGCACTAACTCCGTATCCACATCTATCAACCCCCCGGCAAAACTAATATGCAGTTCAAACTCTGGATTACTATCAACAATAACTTGACCAAAGCTGTCGTATTCCAGAACTTTGACGAGTTCACCATTGGTATCGCAGACGACTCGCGGCGTGCCGAGTTGGTCGGTGGTGATGTAATACCAGTTGTTATCCCGTTCTAGGGCAAAGAGTAAGCCAAAATCATCATAGTGATAGCGGCTTAAACTGCCTGATGGTGAACGCACGGCGGTGAGTTGAAAGGGATGGTTGGGGTTGCCGTAGAGGTATTGGGTTGTGCCTTTTTCATCGGTACGAGCAACCCGACTGTTCATGCTGTCGTAGGTGTAGGTGATTTTTTTACCTTGTGGTTGTTCGTTGAGAGATTCAGGAAATGTGTCAGAAGTGACATTAGAATGCGAAAGGTTGTTCAATGCAGCCATACAATGTTTTCAGAGAATAAGGGCTAAGAGGTATTTATGATGCCGAAAAAGTTGCTGTTAAGGATCGGGTGACAACCCCAATCCCTTCATTTTTTGTTCATTCAACCAGTTCTGAGCATCACTCTTGGTTTGCGCCCATTGTTCTGACAAACTTGGCTTCGGTATCAGATTTTCATTGATAGGCTCATCCCACCAAATTCTCTGATATATATTGCTACCAGGAAGTCTTTTACCTGGTGGATCATTATAATTCAGTGAATTATTACCCTCAGAATTATACATATATCGCAAGAATGAGTTCATGGTAGTTGAGTTTTGCAAACTGAATCTAATTGTGCCATCATTATTTGGCGTAATATTAAGATGATCAAAACTTCCTATAAAATGCTCGGTAATATCTGCTTGTAGAGTAGCCAAACCAAACTCTATCAGACCAAAACCACCAGCAAAATCTGTCAGTGGTTCCAAAGATTCACCATTTCGTAAACACTTAGCATTTTTCTTGTAAAACATATCTCGTGCTTTGTTAACTTTTAGGGCATTTTGCATATTTTTTGCTTGAGGGGTATTCGGGCCAAATACTCGTCTCTCCCGGCTACTAGGTCCAGTTCCCATCAAAAAATCTTTGAACATTGTGAATTCTTCGTTTAGCCCTGTTGGATCTATTAAATTAACTGGATCATTGGCAACATACCGAGAAAGATTTGTATCCCCACTATCAAAACCAATTGGATCTCTTACTGTCCACTTACCCGCCATAAAATCATAATCTCTGAAACCAAAACGCACTAACTTTGTATCAGTTTCCATCAACCCACCAGCAAAGCTAATAGGCAATTCAAACTCTGGGTTACTATCACCAATAACTTGACCAAAACTGTCAAATTTGAGAACCTTAACAACTCGATCGCTCTTATCAAAAACTACTCGCGGTGTCCCTAATTGATCCGTAGTAACACCATACCAACTATCACCACGCCGAATAACTATCAAAAAACCAAAATCATCATATTCATAAACACTCAACTTTCCCGAATTATCGCGCACTGCCGTCACCTGAAACGGATGATTTGGATTCCCATAAAGATACTGCACTGTCCCCTTTTCATCAGTCCGCGCCACCCGCCGATTCATACTATCGTAGGTATAGTTAATTGCCTTACCATCAGGCCAACTCACCTCTAACAATTCCCCAGTCGCACTGTACTTGAGCGTCATATCACCACGCTGCATTAAGAAACCATCCGCATCAAATTCGTAAGGCGTTCCATCCAACTCAATCAAACGATCTTGAGCATCATAACTGGCGGTATGCTGTTGGGTTCCTAACTGCCACTCAGTCCGGTTGCCGTTGTCATCATAGACATAACGCTCGACTATTTCACCGTCACGCTTAACTAAAATCAATTGACCATCAAGATCGTAAGTGTAATCGTAAACATGGATTGTACCCGTCACCGTTTCCCGCTTCTGGACAATGCGACTGAGTAGGTCATAACTAAGCTGTAATTGATAGATGACTCGCCCGTTAACCAGATTTTTCCGAGAAATGACGCGACCGGAATTATCGTACTCAATGTCAACATTCATCTTGCCATCAGTAATCTGAGTCGGCGCACCAGTTGCCTGATTTCTTACTACTTGAAATTGACCGTATTGGGTCAGCAACCCGTCCGCATCTCGTTTCATTTCGATTTCCGGTTCGTCATCTAACTGCATCCCGACTAGGGAAAAATTATTATCGTAACGATAGCGGTAAGTCCCATTTGCAACGCCATTCCACGCCATTTCAGTCACTAAACCGCCGTCATAAGTAAAGGTCATTTCTTGGGGAGTCTCGCCATTTGCGGGAGTGCGGACGAGTTTTGTCACCCGTTTCGACTCTTTTTCGTAGGTGACATCTACCGTTGCTTCTGGGTAGGTTGCCCGTTCTAAATCGCCAGATTGATTGTAAATTCCTTGGACAGTTCGACCACTGGGAAGGGTAGAATTTGTCAGTTGTTGTTCGGAGTCGTAGGTGCTGGAATAACCCCCCCCGCCCCCCTTGCTAAGGGGGGAGTTAGAGTTAGAGGAATTTTCTTCATAGCCCCCCCTTGCTAAGGGGGGGTTGGGGGGGATCGCAGGCGGTACATAACCAGCTTCTAAATTTCCTGGCGTATAGTTCAGGCAATGCACCGCACCATTTGGCACGATAATCTGAGTCAAGTTGCTATTAGCATCGTAAGCAAAATTGTAAGTTCTGCCACTGGGTAAAGTCGTCTGAATAATTCGCCCAACTTCATCGTAGGTGTACTGAACTTGATTCCCCTCCGCATTGCCAAGACTGCTGAGGCGACCTTGCTCATCGTAGCTGTAATTAAGAATCGTTTGATTACCTTGCATGGCACTAATTAAACGCCCCCGATTATCGTAATTAAAACTGACAGATTCTAAGCCAGCAGTCTCAGTTTTAATCACCCTTCCTCCTTCATCTAAATTTAGAATGCTGCGCCGTCCTGCTGGAGATTGGTAGATAATTTGCTTGTTTTTTGCATCAAAAGTAGTAGTCGATTTACGTCCGTTAAAATCTACCGTATCGGTGAGAGAAATTAAACTCAAGGGGTCGTTAGGATCGGCAAGATTGCAATCTCGCGTTAATGATAAATTTGCTGTCAATCCGCCAGGTGTTTTCAGGACAGTTCGCTTTAACAAAGATGCTTGTTTGCCAAAACGCGGATCGGGTTGTTGTTCTTGGATGAAAGTGCTGCCATCAGGATAAGTAATGGTTTCTGTACCATCTTTGCCAGTTAGCGCAATAATCGCGCCTGTACCGCCACAACCTTTATTAACCTGACGTTCCTCACCTGTAGATAAGCGCTCAGTTAAATAGGTAGATTCGCGTCCTGTAGCGGTAATTTTAGCAACTAAAAAGCCACTTTCAGTGCGTTTGCGTGCCAGTAAATCGAAGTTGCCATCAGGTTCTTGACGGCTGTGTAAACGTCCTAATTCATCGTATTCAAACTGATAAATATTCCCTTTGGGGTCAGTGAAGCTACTTAGCAATCCCTCATGAATATAGCTAAATTTGCTGGTTTTATTGGCAGGATTAGTGACACTTTCTAAATAGCCATCAGCATTGAGATTAAAGTTGGTACGCTGACCATAAGGGGCAATAATAGCAATGGGAAGACCATCGGAATTGCGCTCAATTTGGGTGATGTTGTTGTCACCATCAGTAATAGCTTTTAAATAGCCATTATCATCGTATTCAAAGCCATAGATTAACGCTTTAGTTAGCGTGCTAATGGTGCGGAGATGGCGGCCTGTGTTGTCGAATATGTAGAGTTGACCGCCACCTTCACTGGGAATAGCGATGTCGTCAAAAATAGATGCTGCATCTGCTTTACGTCGTTGACCATTGCCAAAATATAGAGTTTTTCCTGCTAGATCATAAGCGTGATGAACGTTCAAAGTCCAACCGCCTAAACCTTGAGCGATCGCATTCCAAGTTCCCAGGGTACTCGTTCCTTCTTTCCGTTGATTATGTTCCGGGTTGGGATAGATATAAGTAGTGCAAATCCTGACAGGTTGCTTCCCAGATAATAGACGACCTTCGATATCTTTTCCATCCCAGATAAAGGTGTAACTTTGATTAGGTTCTGGCGGAAAAGTTTTGATAAAATGTTGACCAGCAATGTCAATTTCTATCTCAATTCGTTCTAATTCACCCGCAACATGGGAACCGCTAACAGGAATTGTGCGGGTATAGGCTGCTTGACGGCCTGGAGTGCGATCGCTACTGTAATTTAGGCTAAATGGCGTTCCATTAATCCCTACAACAGCACCTAAGATTTGGTTTTGAATTTCGATGAAAGAAATGGGTAGCATGATTTTTTTCCTCTAAATTATTGTGGGTTTTTATTTTCTTGATAGCCCGCGCAGGCGGGCTTTTTTCGTGTAGCCCCAGGTTAGAAACCTGGGGTTTCTGTGAGTTATTGATATCATCCACTACAAGAACCTTCTGCTAACTCCTCACTAGGTTCATACAGATTTGGGTCAATTGGTTCTCCATTTAATCGGTCAACTAAATTGGCAATATCTGGCCCCCACATTCCAATAATGCTGTTAATTCCAGACAACCAACCTTCAATACTTCCCTCCTTAATTGCGCCACCAATTGCTAAACCAGTATTGCCAATTTTGCCTAAGTATTCAAACAATGTCTTAGCCGTACTATTGAACACTCCAGCGAAGTTTGTACCGAGAGTTATAACAGAATTAAAGATGTTACCAATGGCGCTAAACCAATCGCCATTTTTAATTGATTCAATGCCGCTATAAATCATTGTCGGTACACTCTGCAAACTATTGAAAACTTGCACAAGCATCTTTTGGGAGATAGAAGCAGCTTGACCAATAAAGCTGGACAACCCAGAAGTAACAGCACCTGCGACACCTCCTAAAATTTGCAAGAAGCCCATAATATTGTCACCAGACATCATGGAACGAACACCATTAAAAGCACCCGTAGCAACAGATTTTAATCCTTGAATTGCTAATTGAGCGCTTTTAGTTAGCGCATTTCCCATACCTGCTGTCACTGCATTTACCGCCGCCATAACAATGCTGAAAATACCGCCTAACCAGTCGCCATTCATAATAGATTGAATCGCATTAATTCCAGCACTAGCCGCCGTTAAAGCAATACCTAATGGGGCTAAAGGAGTAAAGCTCAGAATAGTTCCTAAAATGCCAATGACACCGGAAATAATGCCTAATATCTTATTCCAAAAAGCCTTTTTCCGTGCTTTCCGTTCTGCGATTCGTTTCTTAATAATTTGGTCGAGCATCTGTTTCCCTTGCTCGGCTAAATCATTAGAAATATCAACCGCTTGTTCCGCTAAAGCGATTTTATTTAAAACCTCCTCGTACAACGGAGCAATAACATCATGTTCCCCTTGTAACTCTGCCGAACGCTGTAACTCTTTCAACAATTGTTGGGACGCAGCTTGCAGGTCAGATTCAGCCGTTTGTAACAATTCATTGTCTAACTGTTCATCTAAATCAATCTTATTAATCTCACTCTTATACGACTCAATTTGCCCAATCATCCCATCCATTGCACTTAGCAGGGTTTCTTGAATATTCGCCGCTTCTTTTCCTTGCAATGCTAAGTTAATATCACCCCGCGCTTCTGCTAATAAAGCCTTCACATTATCAGGTAAATCCGGTTGCTGAGTTTCCAAATCTTTCAGGGAAGTAAGAAGTCCCGCCAATTGAGTTTTTAACTGCATGGGATCTTCCGTTGGATCTAGGGTTGCTAACCCTAAATCGCCGCGAACATTATTCAAAGATTGTCGTAAATCATCCTCAGCTTGCAGTTGTTTAAGTTGTTCAATTTTAGCGGTAGTTTCTAACCGTTTACGTTCTAATTCTAAGCGATCGCGCTCCATCCGTTCCTGCACCGCTTCATCAATTTCTGCCTGATGACTTTGGGCAATTTCTTGTTCTAATTGTGCCTGTGCTAAGTTCAATTTTTCCAGCGTTACTAACTGGATAAAAGTTTGCTCGGTTTGTTCACGAATGCGAGTAATCCCATCCAAACGGGCTTGGGCAATAGCTAATTCCTGAGTTTTATTATCCCGTTCCTCCTGAGTTTCTGCAACCTTTGCATTCAAATCATTTAATAACTGTTGGGCTGTTTCTTGTTGCGTTTGCAGTGTTTTCATCTGCGCTTCTGCGGTTCTTCTCGCCGCACCAAAGGCATCTGCTTGAGCTTGGGCGCGACGTTGTAACTCGCGATTATTCAGCATTTCGACATAATAACTATTTGCTAAAATCTGATCGTTCGCATTACCAGCACCGCCAGCACAACCACCGCGATCGCCTGCTAAATCGTTATAATCTCGGTAATAAATCTCCGCCGCTGTCGCCATATCATTGCGCTGTGCAACATCCAATAAATGCTTGGCTTCTTGATAGCCAGCCGCCGTTGCTGTCTGCAAACGCTGAATAATTTGGAACTCTAAAGTATTGACTTCTTGCTGTTTTTGTGCAGCTTGTAAAGTGTAATTAGCATTCGATTGGGTAGCCTCCACTAAAGCTTTCAAAATTGTTTGATGTTCTCTAGCAGCCCTCAAATGTTGATCATTTTGAGCCAACAAATCGGTTTTCAACTGTTGTAAAGATGCCGTAAGAGCCTGACTAGCCGCTTCTGCTTGTTCCGCCAATCGTTGGGCTTCGGCCAAAGCAGCACGGGCATCATCTAATTGTTGTTGCAAATTGCTGTAATCGGCATCCGGGTCATTAATATAAGCATCCAGCAATCGCTGTTCTGCTAAAATCACCTCATTTTGTGCCGTCAACATCGTGCGTTTTTGAGTTAGCGCAGTTTGCTGTGCCGTGAGAACTGTTGCTTTATTATTCAGCCATTTCAAGGATTGATTAATTTGAACTAAATTAGTGTTCAAATTATCTAATTCTTCCTCAGTTACACCTTGATTCTGCAAAGTAATAATCTGATTTTGCAGCGCTTTTTGTTGATTTTCCAGGCTGGCACTGAGGGATTTAGTGCTTGCCAATTCGTCACTCAAAGCCACAGTTTGACGTTCAACAGTACCTTCAGCATCAGCTAATTGTTGCTGTGTTTCAATGGCTTTTGTATTCAGTTCACCACGACGTTGCAAAATATCAGCAATAGCAGCGCGATACTCCTCAGAATTAGTATCATATTCTGCCCATTGTTGCTGCACTTGAGCATTTTGGGCAGCGGCTTCTGCTTCAGCTTCTTCTAACTGTTGTTTAATGATCGGAAGTAGGTTTTCTAAACTCGCAAGTTGAACTTGATCGCCGGGAATTGACTCTCGCGCTGCTTCTAATTCGGCAAAGAAATTACGCGCTTCATCAATAGGAGGTTCCGCAGTATTCGCCGCATCGTTAGCAGCAACCCACTGATTTTTTAGCGGTTCAATACGTTCTTTTTCTTTGCGCCATTTGTCAGCTTCGACTAACTGTGCATATCCCTTTGCTCGTAATTGAGGGAATATTTGGGAATATTTTTGCCAGACAATCCAGTCATAGTCAACGTGGGTTACAGTTTCCCAATGACCTTTGCCACACTCCGGTTTCACCCAACGCTGTTCTGTCCAAGTAGGGCCATTTTTACGACTCACAGCCCAGTGATATGCTGCTTGTTGTTGATACCAATTGGCTTGCGCTAAAAGTGCATGACCTTGGGCTTCGTGGGAGGCTTGGGCTGCTTTCGATTTATCAAATAGCGCTTGCAGAGGGTTGCGTCCTTCTACGGAATCTGCATTGAGAAGAACATCCGCCCGAGTTGCATTTAATAGATTAGAAATTTCCTGATTGGAAGTGCGACCTTCTAATGTTGCTGCTTTTAATAGGTCAATTGCCGTACCGTTTTCTGAGTTTTCTGCTAGGAATAACGGACGTGCAGCAAGGCTAGTTTCTTGCGTTATCAGTGGGAGTTGCGCTTCTTTTTCTTGCTGATATTGTTTCGCGATCACATCGTGATTTTCCCAAGCAGTCCACTTCAATCCATCCCCTGTGGAACGGGTATAAATTTGACCGTTAATACCTTGGTATGTCTGCACTACTTTCCCATCAACAACTTCTTGGGAAATGCCGTCAAGGGTGTTAACAGGACTCGCTTGCCAATCAGTCCAACGCACGTTAGGGATGAGGGTACGACTGTAGAATTTGCCGTTAGATCCACGGGCACTGAATACCACTTTGTTATCAATATTATCGACTGAAAAATCACTAGCAATATCAACACCACTTGTAATGGCTGACCAGTTATTCCAGTTAACCCCATTAGCAGATTGGCGAACATAGAGAGTATTATCAGTTCCTCGCGCAACTTGAATTAGGGCATTATTAGTGACTACCATTTGAACATCACTGTTAATGCCACCGTTAGTATATTGCCAATTACTCCAAGTCTTACCGCCATCGCTAGAATAACGACCATAGCTCAAGTTATCTTTACCGCGTACTGCTTCTACTAGCTTGTCTTTGTATTGAATACGAGTGACGGGGTTAGGATTTTGATCGCTATTTTGTTGCAATTCTCCCAAATATTGCTGATTAATTTCGGCTTTAGCGATCGCACTTTCCAATGTTTCCCAATTGTTCCATTTCAAGCCATCAGTGGAATAGCGAACATAAGTGCGATCGTCAACTCCTTTGTAAGACTGTATTATCTTACCGTCAACCAATTTTTGTTCAATGGGATTGATCGTATTAAGTGGACTCACTTCCCAGTTAGTCCAACGCACGTTAGGGATGAGGGTACGACTGTAGAATTTGCCGTTTGAGCCACGGGCACTGAATACCACTTTGTTATCAATACTATCGACTGAAAAATCACTAGCAATAGCAACATCACTTGTAATGGCTGACCAGTTATTCCACTTAACGCCATCAGCAGATTGGCGAACATAGAGAGTATTATCAGTTCCTCGCGCAACTTGAATTAGGGCATTATTAGCGACTACCATTTGGACATCACTATTAATGCCGCCGTTGGTATATTGCCAATTACTCCAAGTCTTACCGCCATCGCTAGAATAACGACCATAAATCAGGTTATCTTTACCGCGTACTGCTTCTACTAGCTTGTCTTTGTATTGAGTACGAGTGACCGGATTTAAGTTATGAGTATCAGACTGTTGTAGGTTTTGTAAATACTGTTGTCGCCAGTCAGATTTAGCAATAGCAGTATCAATCTGTTCCCAATTTTCCCACTTAACACCATCAGCAGATTGACGCACATAAATCTGGTTATCAAAGCCTCGATAGGACTGAATTAACTTGCCATCAACTACATCTTGAACGATATCGCTCATGGTAGAACCAACGGGCTCCCAATTCTTCTGCCATTGCGTACCATTAACAGCAGTACGAGAGTAGATTTTATTATCGGAATTGCGAACGGTAAATACTAAGTTTTTCCCGACAACATCCATTGAGTAATCAGTTGTCATCGCACCACCAATCGGGAACCAGTTAGCCCAATTCACTCCATCTGTGCTAGAGCGTCCCCAAATTTGATTGCCGCTACCCCGTACTGATTGGAATAGTTTATTATCAACAACTGTCGTCTTAATGCTATCGAAATTAGTGCCGCCACCCGTATGTAACCACTGTGTCCAAGTTTTACCACCATCAGTAGAGTTACGGACATAAATTAGGTTATCTTGACCTCGACGGGATTGTACTAATTTGTTGCCGAAATTAATCTGATTGATGGGCGTATCGTCATAATTAGTTGCATCTTCCCATTCTTGACGCACTTCGGCAGCTTTCGCTTCACTAGCAGCTTGTTTTGTTGCTAAATCATGGATTTTTGCTAATAATTTTTTGACTTTTTCGACATAAGTTTCTAAAGCTGGATTACCATTAGTTTGATCAATTAAAGATTGGGCAATTGGTAAGACTTCCTGAGTGGCAAATGCGATCGCGTCTGGCTGTTTTTTATCAAATTTCTCTTTAGCGACTTGCAGTTTTTGAGCTAAGTTAGTAAATTCGGCAAGTTGTTGCGACTCAGCACCATATCGAATCGCAATCGGAGCAATTTCTTCCCACAATTTAGCATCTTGCTCAATCCGCAACTTAATTCTTTCAATTGCATCCTCGGTAGAAGTAAAAGCAGTATCCAATTCATCAGCGCGAATTTCAACCGCACCAAGGGTCATAATTCCATCTTCTAAATTAGCCTGAGCGCGATTATAATTCCCATCCGGTTCGGCCAAATTATTATTAATATAGGCAATCAATTCATCAACCGAATTAGATAAATCCTGTTGCTGTGTAACTAATTCCTTAGTCTGTTGATTTCCTGCTAAGAATTGCTCCGTCCAATTCATTGCACCCAGACGCAAATCTTGATTAATTTGGTCTGCCAATAATACATGATCTAAAACCGTACCAGAATTAATCGCCGCATCTGTCGCATTTTCAGAATTTAATTGAGACTGCAAAGATTCCAAGCGTCCATCATTACTCTGAAGTTTTTGGCGAATCTCTAACTCTTGCTTTTGACGCAAAGGTGTCAATGCTTCCGTTGCCTGATTCAACAAGTCTTCTAACTCATTAGCATTACTCTGATTTGATGTTTTCAAAGCTTCCAAATTGCTTGATTGTGTCTTAGCTTGATTAATCAGATTTGTCAGCGCTTGCTTGCTAACATCATCTTGAGTATTAGCTAATGCTTCCTCCCAATTAGCAATCTGTTGATTTTGGCTATCAATTGTATTTCCTAAGTCATTCCTCACATTTTTTAAATGTTCTAACTGGGTATTGACTTGTGGCTCTAATTGTGTAGTAAAGAAATCAACATCAGATTCAGAAGCGAGAATCCCAAACCCAATCAATTGCCGCAAAGCTGTGGAATGTAATTGAGCAGTTTGCGATAGTTCAGTCGCTAAATTTTGCGCCTTAGTGGTTGCCTCCTGGATAATTTGAGTTTGTGTATTTTCCTGAACTTGTAGCCGTTTTAATGTAAGAGTTAATGTAAGAGTACGTTCATCTGCTATAAAAGAATAGGGAGAATAAGAAATCTTTGAACCCAAAGCAGTCAGTTCAGATTGTTTCTGATCCAGTTCGGATTGTTGCTGAGATATCTTTTGATTAAGTTCGTTGATTTTTGTCGAAGTTTCTTGTCTTTGTTGCCATACAAGATTACGCTGATCTGCAACAAACGAAGCTTGCTGCAAACTAGCACGATAAGCCTTAGCTTCGGCGCTATTATAAACGTAGGAACTGCCATTCCAATACCATATTTTTTGTTGATGTGCGGCGGCTTGATTGAGATAATCTCGCTCGGAGGCAGCTAATGGATTATCACGGTCAATTAAGCTTTGTAGCAGTAATTTTTGACTCCCTAATTGCAGTTTCGTAAATTCCAGAGATTGTTGGGTATCGGTAATCGATTTTTGGATAGATTTTTCCAGTTCTAAATTTGCCTGAGCATCCTTCAATTCTTGTTGTAAAAGTGCTAGGCTATTGCGTTTTGGTTGTCCATCTTTACGAATATCTAACAACGCTTGAGTTGCTGTTTCTAGTGCCTGATTTGCTTCTTGCCATTCTTGCCAATCTTGCTGATATTTTTGCTCTAAAACTCCCGCTTTATTGAGTAAATCTAACCGACTTTGCAGACGATTTACTTCCGCTTCTACTTGTTCAAAGTATTTATCAGTGAGTTCAATTTCCCGATATTTCTCAATTAGCTTTTGTTCAGTATCAGCTTTTTGTTGATTCAATTGTGCCAGTTGTGCAATTAAATCCTCTCGCTGCTGTTGTTGATTTCCTAGCTGAGTGTTTAAATCGTTTAATTGATTCTGAGTTTGGTTAATTTCAGATTGGAGGTTGTTAACTTGCTGATTAATTTCTTGCTGTTCTTGTTGCAGTTGTTGGAGTTGATTTTGCTGGTTAGCAAGTTGAGAATTTAATGCGTTTTGTTGCTGATTTAAAGACTGTTGCTGTTGTTGTAAAGTAACAATTTGTTGCTGATTTACCGCAATTTGAGGCTGTAAAGTAGCAGTTAGTTGTACTGCATTAACTTGTGCTGCATCTCGTTGTTGTGCGTAGGAATTAGCAGCCGCTTGTTCAGCATTACGATTAGCTTCCGCTTGTGGGTTATAAATCGAACCATAGATAGGTTGTGAATTCTTCCAGCCATAACCAACAACTCCCCAAGTCTGAATCTGTCCATTCCAGTAATTAGCAGCATTTTGATGCGCTTGTCGTTGCTGTTCCAATGAATTAACAGCAGCATTAGCTTGGTTAATTTGATTCTGATAACCTTGCGCTACAGACTGCTGTTGTTGAATCTCAGAATTTTTAGCAACAATTTGATTTTGAAGATTAGTAATCTCAGACTGAGTAGCAGCAATTACCCCCTGTTGTTGCTGAATTTCTACCGATTTTTGTGCTAAATAATCTTGGGTTTGTGTTAGCTGATTTTGCAGGTTATTTAAAGTGCCTTGAGTTGGCGCGATCGCACTTTCCGTAACCGTAATTTGTTGCTCTTTTGCCACAATTTCTTTTTCTTTCGCCGGAATTAGATTATCTTGCAAATTAGCTTTCTGTAAACCCAATTCTCGATATTCCTGATTCAGCTTATCTAAATCTTTTTGAGTCTGAGTGTCTTCAGCTTTAGCATCAGCAAGACGTTGAGGCAAATTATCAAAACCTTCTAAGAAATTCGCACCACTCCCTTCATAGGATTTGAGAGTTTCGATTTTCGCTTCTGGATTAATCGAATTAGGTGCGGTTTCCAATTCCTTAATTAAGCCAGAAATTGCTAATCTTTCAGGAGAATCCGCGATCGCCAAAGCTAACTGATCCTGCTGTAATTTCGCCCAATCTAATTCTTGATTGAGAGTTTCTAAATGATCCGTCCAGTAGTCAATTTGTTGACTTAAAATTTTGCTATATTTGGCATTATTTTCATTTTGTAAAACATCATTAACATTGCCTATTATCGGATTTTCATTTTTTAAAACACCACCAATATTGGGAGGTATGGGGTTTTCAACATTCAACGGTTGAAGTTTAGCATTTTCCTCATTTAACTGTTGAATTTTTAGAGCAACTTCTAGTTTTTCAGTTTCCAATTGTTGCACTGTTTTCTTAATAGCGGTGAGTCGTTCCCGATAAGGCAATAAGAAACCAACAGTTTCTAGGAAATTCTGTAAATCCTTTTGTGCCGAAGCGCGTTCTGTTTGAATTGCTTCTACTTCTGTCTGCGTTTCTTTCAAGCGATTTTCTGTTAAATTAGTCGCCTGTTGTTGTGTGGGAATTTTCTGATTTTCTAACGTTTGTAACTGTTCTTCTGCTTGAGAAATTTGCAGATTTAGGGTTTCTAACTTCTGCTCTTGTACAGGTGTATGCAAGGCGAGTAAATCTTTTTCTGCTTGCAAACGTAGTTCATCCGCCGTAATTTCATACTCAATTCCCTGCTCTAAAACAGGCCAATCTTTTACTATTTCTGTTTCTGAAAGTTTCCGCACCTGTTCTCGTAGCACATTTACTTGTTGCTGAGATTGAGAAGCTAACTGTTTATAAACATCCCGTTCCTGTGCCGCTTGATTAGCTAATTGTTGCGCTTGATCGCGGGGGGCCATATATTCAGGATAATGTACCACCCATCCATACACAGGTTCCGTATTGCGTCCAGATGCTCCTGTGCGTCGAGTTCCTACCTGTTGCCAACGGTTGTTCATTTGACTATTATTCCAATCGGCACTGTTTTGATTTTGTACCCGTAGCTCCTCAGTTAAATTCACCAATTTTTGATAATTTTTGGCAATATTTTCTTGATCAGATAACTGTTTTTTCAGCAATTCTAAAACAGTATTCGCATCATTAGTATTACCATTTACTAAACTCAGATTTTGTTGATTGTTGAGGAATTCTGCATATTGATTTAAAGCCGTGCTTTGTTGTTGCGCTTGTTGGGCTAACTGTAAGTAGCTTTGAGCATTTTGAGCCGCAATTTGTGCTTGCCCTTGATTTTGTTGTTTTTGTTTCAGTAAGTTGGGATCTGTTCCATATCCCCAAATTTCTTGTGTCCCCCCGCAACGACGTTTTTCAGTTCCAACAACTTGCCAACGAGTGGGGTTAATGGAATTTGCGATCGCATTATAACGTTGTGCTTCTGTATTTTGAACATTTGCCTGTTGACGGAAATTAGAGGCAGATTGTTGTTGAGCATTAGCAGCATTTTGCCAAAATTGAGGATTAATTTGTAAATTATCATTAACATCAGCGAATGGATTAGTTAATTTGTATTTTGCCTTCGCTAAATCTTTTTCCGCTTTCTGAATATTTTCTTGAATTGCTGCTAATAATTCTTGGGTTTCAGCTTCTAAAGCCGTTTTTTGTTCCCCTAAACTAGCTAACTGTTCCTGCAATTGTTGTTGCTGAATTAACAAGTTTTGCAGTCGAGTCGCTTCAATTTGATAATGTTGGGTTGCTAAGGCTAAAGCTTCTGTCCATTGTTGGGCTTGGGCGGCAGAAATAGCAGCATCGGTATTAACTTGTTGATACTGTTCAAAAGCACTGACAATTTTCGCTTTAACTTCTGCATCTAATTCAGTTAAAGTTAGTTCGGGGTTGCCTAAATCTAATAAGGTTTGCCACTGGTTTACCAGGGCTTCTTGAGTTGTTTCTAAATCAGAAATCGCCTGTTCTGTGTTATCTCCGGCGGCTCTAGCGAGGGTTTGAACTCGTCCTTCACCACTAAAAGGAATCAGCGTAACTGGGTCTTGAGTTTCGGCTATTTTTGGTTCTGTAATTAGCGATCGCCGAATGGCTTCTTTAATATCAATAACACCATATCCGGTTTGTTGATCCCATCCTTCGGTGTTAATATCTCGGCTAGTTTCTATTAGTAAATCTTTAACTTGTTGCCAACTTAAATCGGGATTTGCAGCCCAAATTAAAGACGCAGCAGCAGTTACATAAGCCGTAGAACGGGATGTCCCCACAAAAGCAGTTTGATCATCCTGCCATTCTCCACCAGGGGCAACTACTGTTAACCCTTTGCCATAGGCAGAATAGTCGGTTTTTCCTTCAAATTGATCAATAGATCCAACGGTAATAATATTATCAAAAGTCTGACTAGCTTCTCCTAAAGCTGACATCACACCTCCGGTATTTCCTGATGCCACAACCAGCAAAACGTTGTGATCTTTGGCGTATTGAATTGCCTGCTGTTCCTGTGGGGTTAATTCATAGCGAGTTGTTACACCAATATCATCTAGTTGGGATAAATCAAAACTTAAATTAACAATTCCTTGGGTTTTTCCTTGAGATTTTAACTGATTTACATATTTCACTAATTCCGTCGCCCAATCATTATTTTTAACGGTGTAGTTTTTGGGTTTTACTAGGGGATTAATACTGTTAAAAATCTCGTTAACTTTCTGACTATGCTGATTTTGGTTAAAATCAATAATGCCAACAACGGGCTGTTTAGCATTAATTGGTAATAAATAATAAGCCTGATCAGCATTCAGTAAAAATTGATCAAAAACCGTTGAATCAGGGTTGCTTAATGCTTCTGCTAAGGAAACAGGTAAACCCATCGACTCAGCGACTCCTGGATCGCTTAAAAAGTCTTTAATTACCTGAATATTAGCTGGATTAATCCCTGTTTTAACTAAATCATCCGGTTGGGTTAATAGTTCAAGTAAATCTGGATTTGCGTCAAAAATATTATTAATTCTTTCTAATGCTTCTTCGGCTGCATCGGAGGATAAAACCTCTAATAGATTACCGGAATTATTGCTATTAATAATAACGTTTAATTGGGCTAAATCTTGATTAAGATTAACCAGGGTTTCAGGAGGTAAATTAAGGTTAGGTTTTTCTTCTGGATTGGGTTTGGGTTGAGTAACGTCAGGATAATCATTAATCGGATTATTATTTCCCGAAATATTAGGTTGACTACCAGGAGGATCAATGGGTATAATAATCGGTTCTGGCAGGGTATTAATTGCATCAATAATATTAATTTGATTACCGACAGAAGGGGTATAATCAACATTAATAATCCCAGCTAAATATTCTTGATTGATTTTATCAAGAATGGTTTGAACATTAATCAGGTATTCATGATTTAGATTCGGGTTATTGGCAATTAAATCAAGGGTTAAATTAGGGGTATCAGGAGAAATTTCCGGTATCGTATAATCAAAGTTTCCAGGGGAATGATCAGGAATCAAAAAGTCGATTCCTAGTTCTTCTGCGGTGAAAATAGGGGGTAAACCATTGATAGGAGAAATATCAATGTTTCCTCCATCAACAGGACACATCTTAGGATGTAAATCCGCTACGGGAATAATCACACTGGGGGTGATAATTTCCTCTAAAATAAAGGTTTTTCGTTTTGAATGCCGTTTTTTGCGAGGAGTTTTCGACGGAGCTTGATTTTTGCTGTCGTTTTTATCATTTAACCAAGACCAACCCATAGATTGCGCCCCTGATTTCAAGAATTTTATTGTTGTGAGTTACAATATAGCACAACTATCTCACAAATATTGTAAATCTTTTGTAAAGCCGTATTTACGCTATATATATTGTTTTATTAGATTTTTTAGTCTTAATAACACTATATATGGTTTATTTTTAGATAAAAATTTAGATTAATGTAAAGATTTTGTAAAGATAATTTATACTTTGTATAGTAAACTACTTAATTTTTGAGGATTAAACTTTAAGTTATATTAACAAAGCTATACTATTCTGGATTAAACTTATACAATGTATAGCTACTTAAAGGGTTTAACTTCAGGACTGATAGCAGTTGGCAGAATTGCTGAGAGACAGTCCCTTCAAGTGATTATTGATGATGGGTAGGAAGTGCCAGCATCTTCCCTGACTGACCTCTATATCATATAAAACCGCTATCAGCAGAGGCGATAGTAACCCCTTAACTCACTTACATTTTTTAACTTGATTATGGCTTATCAACATCGTTTGGCGACTTTGGAAGATGTGGATGCGATCGCACCTTTAATGTTAGCTTTCGCAGAAGAACGTTCTAGTATTGATCCGTCATTAACTCTGAAAAAGGATTATGATTTTCGTCAATATATCACCTATCAATTGCAAAAATCCAACTGTTTTTGTTTGGTTTTAGAAGATCAAAAATCTAATTTTATTGTGGGGTTTTTCTTCTTTTTTGCTTATGATGAAGCCCCACCCCCACAATTACCAGAAAATTTGCGTCATCAATATGAACAAGAAAGCCCATTTTTATCTCGACGTGTTGCTTCGGCGTTAGGTTTATATGTACAGCAACAACATCGCAATGCGGAAGCGATTCAACAATTAATTTTAGCAGGCATTGGGTATGTTGATCAATTAAAAGTCAGTGACATTGATGTACTAATTTCGGCGGAACAAAAGGGGATTCAATCATTATTAGAACGTTTGGGTTTTACCAAATCTGCCGTGCAGTATACTCGTCATTATGACATTTCATCGGATGCAGAATTACCTTCTTTACATCCTGCCCATCCTGAGCTATTAGATTTAGAATTACCCGAACCAAGTGCGATTCCTTTACGCAACCCAGAAACGAATGAATTAGTTAGAAATGATCGGGGAGAACCTGTATTTTTATTCCCTTTACGAGATGAAAAAGGTCAACTAGTTAAAACCAGTAATCAACAACCAATTTATCCTATCCCTTTACGCGAACCAAAAAACAATGAGTGGGTGTTTGATCGGGTCGGTCAATTAATCGTTTCTCCAGTTTTATTGGATGAACAAGGTGAAGTTTTTGAGTATCAAGGTATTCCCCAATTTTATCAACCTGCGTATCAATTTATTAATGGGAGTTTGTCTTTACAACAGGATGAAAATGGTTATTATATATTCTCTGATGTTGAACGGGATCAACAAGGCAATATTGTCAGAACTCCTGAAGGATTTCCTGTGTTTAAATTAAGATAAGAGAATAGGGATTAGAAATATGCAGTTAAAATCAGAGGTAAATTGGATTAAACATCCTGATGGATACTGGATTTTAAGAAATCCTCAATTCGTCACATTTTTACAAGTTGATGAACTCGATAAACGTATTATTTCCCAACTGGGTCAAACCAGTATTCAGCAGATTATTGCTGAATATAAAGTGTCTTTAGAAGATATCCAAGAGTTGCTAAAAATGTTAGCAGCAACGGGAATGTTAGAAGGAACTCAACCCCCGGCTAAAAAATTTAAGTTAAGTCAAATTCTTTACTTCAAAGTTCCTTTGTTTAAACCGGATCGCTGGTTAACCCAAATAGTTCATAAGTTTAAATGGGTTTGGACAGAACAATTTGCAATTATCCTGGCTGTTTTCTTCATTCAAACTATTATTATCTGGTTCTTGTTTTCTCATCGATTAATTCTCACCCATGACCAAGTTTGGGGAAGTTTTACCCAGGGAAATTGGGCACCTATTTTCAAACTGTTGGGATTCAGTTTGTTGGTGATTTTATTCCATGAGTTGGGTCATGCTTTGACCTTAAAACATTATGGGGGAATTGTGCCAGATATCGGGTTATTGTGTATGGGTTTTATTCCTGGATTTTATACCAATACTACTGACCAATATTGTTTAATTTCTCGGCGAAAACGGGTTTTAGTGGTGGCGGCTGGGATAATTATGCAGTTAATAATTTGGGCGATCGCTTTTTGGCTATTTCTATTTGCACCTGTTAATAGTGAACTCAAACAAAATAGTTATCTGTTAATGACGGCTGCTTTATTAACTGTGATTTTAAATCTCAATCCCCTGAACAAATTTGATGGGTATTACTTGTTAGTGGCTTGGACTGGTATTAATAATTTAAGGGCGCGATCCTTAGAGTTTTATCAACAACTTCTTCGCCTGGAACACAGTTCGGAATCACCTGCTAACCAAATTACGTTATTTTTTTATACCCCTTTAAGTTTGGTTTATACCTTTTGGATATTGGATTATTTAGTTTCAACTTTAAGATTATGGTTGAGTGAAAATTCATCCCTAATCTTTGATTTTTACTCAGGAATTTTATTTCATTAATTTAACCGAGGAGACGGAACACCATGAAAATAAATCGCATTGTTAGATTAGGAATTGCTTGTTTAACACTCAGTCTTGCTAGTTTTTCCTCTAGCACAATTCCTGTGCAAGCTCAAACTCTAGCAACCTCTCAAACTAGCTCTAATATTAATACTAACTCTCCAGAAATAATGGCTCTGAGCAGCCCGACTCAACAACCCAGTTATAACCTTTCTCAATATTTGAATCAACTGGCTAATTCCTGTAATCAAAATTCATATTTGCCGGGTTCATCTCCAAACCAAAATTCTGTTTCAACACCTGAACCCGCTACAATGGCTGGTTTAGCATTGATAGTTGTGTTCGGACTGGGTTTACGGAGAAGACAGAAACAATATTAAATTGAGGAGACTTGATTTAATTAGAGGAAAAACTTCTGATCTGGAATTAAATAACTAACAAGATCAGAAGTTTTTCCATGCCCTATAATAGAATAGAAGGTTAGTTAGAAGATGTTCGTTTAAATGGGGAAACAGTATTTAAAATTACAACTCTTAACGGTTGATCAACTTTCTGCTGTTGTGGAACTCGATCAACGGTGTTTAGGGGGACTTTGGACAAAAGACGGATATCAAAGGGAAATAGAGAGTCCCAATAGTGATTTAATCATCTGGAAACGGGAAGGAAAAACCGGGGATCAAGAACCTAAAAAAGAAGAATTCCAACTCCCTCAAATAGAATTAACTGATGTTGAGAGTTCGAGTGATCAACTAATTGGAATTGGTTGTTTGTGGGCAATCTTAGAAGAAGCCCATATTACGATTTTAGCGATTGATCCAGAATATCAAGGAAAAGGGTTAGGTCAGGCGTTATTATTTCAATTATTAGTATCGGCTTGGAAACGTAAACTAGAACGAGCTACCCTAGAGGTGAAAGTTTCTAATCAACCTGCGATTAATTTATATAAGAAATTTGGGTTCAAAGAAGCAGGATGTCGTAAAGGATATTATCAAGATACCGGAGAAGATGCGTTAATTCTGTGGCGCGGTGATCTCCATCATCCCCATTTTCCCAACACTCTCCATCATTGGTATCAAGAGATTTGTTTAAAATTGAATTAATTTAATGTTGAGATTTAACCTCTATTTTCTGATATTGATATGGACGATTTTTTGCCCCCCAAACCCCTTTACCTTGAGCATCAAAGCCTCGATCTTGAGTTTCCATCCCATTTTGATCTAACTTAATCGTATTCGTAACTTTAACCGCTCCTTTAAAATTAGTGACACAGCCTCCGGGTTGAGTTTCACCAATATATTGATTTCCCACAGGTTTCAAAAATACACTGCACTTTACATTCTCTATTTCTTGATCACTGATCACCCGGTCTGATAGAGGTTTCTTGCATAAATCTATCCATTTTTTAGGATTAATAGGTTTAAAACTAATAGACTCAATCCTATTTTTATCAATACTGGGAATAATTTCCAAAAATCTCTGACGATAGGGTTTTGATAAATTGCGAGTTAAAGCTTGTTCTTGATACAGAAAAATCCCTTGAGATTGTTGAACAGAAAGGTCTGTATTGTTTAACTTTACCTCACAAGTTGTCATCCGAACACTGGGCGCACCAGGAATTGCTTTAGCCTGGGCTGAAGTCTCCATTATACCCGTCAAATAGGATGTGACCTGCTGAACATGACCCGCCATCGGATCAGGTTGAGTCCCACATCCACTTAAAATAACCAGAACCCCTAAAATAGAAACAGGAGATAGTTTGATCATGAGAATATCCAAAAGGTCGTAAGCCCTTGGGGGCTTCTCAACATTGTATTAACATAACCTGTAAATTATTATTATGCCAACTTACACCGGAATTTCTAGCGAAGCCTTTCGTCATCCCCTAGATAAAGAAGCAGAAGTTGCTTTAAGAAGTGTTCCAGGCTTTGATTTAATCGCGAGTAAATTTGTCGAATTTATCTACGAACGTCCTCAATATGTTTACTTAATGGGAAATGCTTTGCAAGTAGGGCCTAGACAATATGCTAGTATTTATCATGTTTTTCGGGAATGTGTGCGAGATTTAGATATTTTTCCCGAACCGGGTTTATTTGTCTCTCAAAATCCCCAAGTTAATAGTTATGCCTTGGGACAGGAACACCCCTATATTATTTTGAATACGGGTCTTTTAGACTTAGTAGATGAAGCCGAACTAAGAGTCGTTTTAGCCCATGAATTAGGACATATAAAATGTGGTCATCCGATTTTAAATCAGATGTCAATTTGGGCGATGGGTGTGGCTTCAATGATTGGGGAATTAACTTTTGGGTTAGGAAATTTAGTCAATAGTGGCTTAATTTATGCCTTCTATGAATGGCGAAGAAAAGCCGAATTATCGGCAGACCGGGCGGCATTATTAGTAACGGATGATCTCAAATCTGTGATGAAATCCATGATGCAATTAGCGGGAGTGAGTACGAAATATGCCCATGAATGTAGTTTAGATGAATTTATCCGTCAATCCGAACAATATCGCGATTTAGATCAAGATGGTTTAAATCAAGTTTATAAGTTTTTATTTTATAATGGCGGTCAAGGCATGATGTCAAGTCATCCCTTTCCCGTGGAACGAATTCAATATTTAAAAGAGTGGAATGATTCAGTTGAATATGGTGAAATTCGTTCCGGTCATTATCAACAAGCCACCGCAGAAGGTTCGGTTAACGTAAAAGCCGAAAAATCTCAGGATGAAGTCGAAGATTTACGCCGACAAATTGAGGAATTACAAAATCAAATTAATCGAATTAAGTTTAAATAATTTTGTTTTCCGTTAAACTCCGCAATAATTCCACCGCTACCCGTCGATAATCCGAAGCGGCTTCCCTGGAATTATGACTTTTTGCCTGAATAATTGGCACCCCTTCCAGGGGACAACGTTCATGGGCTTTATAGGCGCGAATAATGTTTTTAAATACCGGAATCCCCGCTTCTTGTAGGGATTTTTGGGCATCAAAAGCATCCCCTAAACTACGGGGGTCAACTTTAGTCATCAAGACCCGATGGGGAACCTTTGACGGGGTAATCGCTGATCTCACGGTTTCAATTAAAGCGACTAAATCCATGGGTGCGGCTTGGGTCGGTAACACCAAATAATCAGCCACCTGCACTACGGCTAATAACGCATCGGATTTTAACGCTGGAGGCGTATCCACCACTACCAATTCATAGTCCTGTACCTGCTGCAATCGAGACAGTAAACTCGGGTCAGTCTCCGAAGAATGCTCAAAGGGCATTTCTCCCCCGTGACCCTGTTCAGCCCACCAACAGGCGGAACCCTGGGGGTCTGTATCGACTAAAAGGGTGCTAAAGTTGTGGGCGAGAATAGCAGCCAGGTTAATGGCGGTTGTGGTTTTACCCACTCCCCCTTTTCCATTGGCGATCGCAAGAATTTTGGCCATAGTTATAGATCCGGTGGCAAGCACATTTCAGTTTAACGGATCAAGAGACAGCCTTGACCGTTAATTATTAACTGAAAAAGAGTTAATCTAAACCCGTTATCCTTTAAGCTAAAAATCAATATAGCGGAATGTAAGACTATGGATGCCACTAAACTCTGGCAACGCTACCAAGATTGGCTATACTACCATGACAGCTTAGGACTGTACTTGGATATTAGTCGGATGCGATTTGACGATGATTTTGTTGCATCCTTATTGCCCAAGTTTGATCAGGCTTTCAAAGCCATGGATGCCTTAGAAAAAGGGGCGATCGCCAACCCCGATGAAAACCGGATGGTCGGCCATTATTGGTTGCGCGACCCCGATCTTGCCCCCACCCAGGATCTCAAGCTAGAAATCGTTGAAACCCTAGAAAAAATAGAAACCTTTACAGCCAAGATTCATCAAGGGGAGATCAAACCGCCGAATGCAGCCCAATTCACTGATATTTTATCCATTGGCATTGGCGGATCGGCTTTGGGGCCTAAATTTGTGGCGGAAGCCCTAGCCCCAGATCACCCAGTCCTGAATATCCATTTTATTGATAACACTGACCCTAGAGGCATCGATCGGGTTTTGGCTAAACTTGGCGATCGCCTCAAGAGTACCCTAGTGTTGGTCATTTCTAAGTCCGGTGGCACTCCAGAACCGCGTAACGGCATGATTGAGGTACGAAATGTCTTTTCTGCTCAAAACCTGAACTTTGCCCAACAAGCCGTAGCTGTTACGGGTGTCGGGAGCAAACTCGATCAACAAGCCCATGCTGAAGGCTGGTTAACCACCTTTCCTATGGCCGATTGGGTGGGGGGACGAACTTCTGAATTATCGGCCGTTGGGTTATTGCCTGCGGCCTTACAAGGCATTGATATTCGGGGAATGTTGGCTGGGGCGAAAGCCATGGATATCGCCACCCGCACACCGGAGGTAAAAACCAATCCGGCGGCATTATTAGCCTTGGCTTGGTATTATGCCGGAAATGGTAAGGGCGAAAAAGATATGGTAGTTTTGCCCTATAAAGATAGTTTGCTGTTGTTTAGTCGTTATTTACAACAGTTAGTTATGGAATCTTTAGGGAAAGAAAAAGACCTTGATGGCAATATTGTCTATCAAGGAATTGCAGTTTATGGGAATAAAGGATCAACGGATCAACACGCCTACGTTCAACAATTACGCGACGGAGTTCCTAACTTTTTTGCCACCTTTATTGAAGTGTTGAAAGATCGATCTTCCCCTTCGATTGAAATTGAACCTGGGGTCACATCCGGGGATTATTTATCGGGATTTTTACTCGGAACTCGGCAAGCATTGTATGAAAATCAGCGGGATTCGATTACTATTACGGTTCCCGAAGTTAACCCCACAATTGTCGGGGCGTTAATTGCTTTGTACGATCGGGCGGTGGGTTTATATGCGTCTTTAGTAAATATTAACGCTTACCATCAACCGGGTGTTGAAGCAGGGAAAAAAGCAGCCGCAGAGGTTCTGGACTTACAACATAAAATTATTCAAGTTCTGCAAAACTCAGGTCAACCCCTATCTTTGGAAACCCTCGCCCAACAAGCGGGAGTCCCCGATCAAATTGAAGCCATTTATAAAATTCTGCGACATTTAGCAACGAATAAACGCGGGGTATTATTAGCAGGAAATCCAGGAAAACCAGCATCCTTAATGGCAAGTTATCAATAATTGAGTGTTGACAGTCAAATATTGAGGTGTTAGTTATTAACTGTTAATTATTAACTGTTAGCGATCAGAGATCTCGCACTGCTTACCTCCCCTGCCCCCCCTGCCCCCCCATCTCCCCTGCTCCCTGCTCCTCTGCCCCCCTATCCCTATGCCTCTAACAATTCTAGTTGTTGATGATGATTTAGGGACTCGCCTCTCGATTAGTGATTACTTGGACATTTCGGGCTATTCGGTAATTGCCGCGGAGAATGGTCGGGAGGCGCTGCGCCTGGTGGAGCAATATCAGCCCCACCTGATCGTGACAGATATTGGTATGCCTGAGATGGATGGCTATGAACTGATCAAGCAAGTCCGCGCTCGTCCTGTTTTTCGTCTGCTTCCGGTGATTTTTTTAACCGCCCATACCAGTACCAAAGAACGAATTCGGGGGTATCAACTCGGATGTGATAATTATTTGCCCAAACCCTTCGAGTTAGAGGAGTTGGGGGTCGTGATCCGGGCTTTATTAGAGCGATCGCAATTAATTGAGTCGGAATGGCGAGTCCGTCTGGCGGATACGGTAAGTGATGTCTCCGATGGGGTTTTAGATCCCGTCGCGACCCAGTTGCAACCAACTTTCGAGATTAGTCTAACCCAACGAGAGTATCAAGTCCTAGAGTTGTTAGCTGAGGGACTCTCTAATATTGCCATTGGCGATCACTTACACCTGAGTCCCAGAACCGTTGAGAAATATGTCAGTAGTTTATTAAGAAAAACAGATAGTAATAATCGTACAGAGTTGATCCGATTTGCCCTAAAAAATAATTTGATTTCTTGATTTAGAGGGAATGGGGAATGGCCAATAATTTATTACAAAATATTAAGCTGTATTGCAAAGCGTCACAACTGAAGGGGGAAAAATGGTTTCCTGGTGAGGGTCTGTGATACCATCACTCAAGAATAAAAAGACAAGATAGATATTGGGGGAAGACCTTTGACACTACGGGTTGCTGTTGTTGGTTCTGGCCCTGCGGGTGCTTCCGCGGCCGAAACGCTAGTTAAAGCAGGCATTGAAACCTACCTGTTTGAACGCAAGCTGGATAACGCCAAACCCTGTGGTGGGGCGATCCCGCTTTGTATGGTCAGTGAGTTTGACTTACCGGCTCACGTCATTGATCGGCGGGTGAGAAAAATGAAAATGATCTCTCCCTCAAACCGTGAGGTCGATATTTTCATTGAAAAAGAAGACGAATATATTGGAATGTGCCGTCGGGAAATTCTCGATGGGTTTATGCGCGATCGCGCCGTCTCTTTAGGAGCAATTTTAATAAATGGTACTGTTCATCAATTAAAAATTCCTCAAACTAATTCCGCCCCCTATGTGCTGCATTATCATGATCACAGCACGGCCGAGGATGGCGTAGGTACACCGAAAACCCTAGAGGTGGATGTAGTCATTGGGGCTGATGGGGCGAACTCCCGCATTGCTAAAGCCATTGATGCCGGGGATTATAATTATGCGATCGCTTTCCAAGAACGCATCCGCATTCCCGAAGATAAAATGGCCTATTACGAAGATCGGGCGGAAATGTATGTCGGTAACGATGTTTCCCCCGACTTCTACGCTTGGGTATTCCCCAAATACGACCATGTAGCCGTGGGAACGGGGACAATGAAACCCAACCAAGCCATGATCAAACAACTGCAAGCGGGAATTCGCGCCCGGGCTGCCCACCGGATCGAAGGCGGTAAAATTATTAAGGTGGAGGCTCACCCCATCCCCGAACATCCCCGTCCCCGTCGGGTGGTGGGACGAGTGGCTTTGGTGGGAGATGCCGCCGGGACAGTTACCAAGTCCTCGGGAGAGGGGATCTACTTCGCCGCCAAGTCGGGCCGGATGTGCGCCGAAACTATTGTGGAACGCAGCAATAGCGGTAAACGCATTCCGACAGAAGCGGATCTGAAGGACTATATTAGACTCTGGGATAAGAAATATGGCATTACTTATCTGGTGTTAGATATTTTGCAACGGGTATTCTATCGGACGGATGCGACCCGGGAAGCCTTTGTAGAAATGTGTTCGGATCGGGATGTGCAGAAGTTAACCTTTGATAGCTATTTGTACAAAACCGTTGTTCCGGCAAACCCTTTAATTCAGATGAAAATTACTGCAAAAACCCTGGCGAGTTTGTTACGCGGCAATGCGTTAGCACCTTAATCAGTTATCAGTTATCAGTGTAGAGACGTGCCATGGCACGTCTCTACACTGATTATAAGGAGAAATTTAAGTATGAGTTCAACAAACCCGTCTGAAACCCAACTAAATGCGACGGATATTTTGCAATTGGTACAACAGGAGAAAACAGCAACCTTGAGTCATTTAGTATCGAGTGTTGTTCATGAAATTAATAATCCATTAGGCTGTATTACCGGAAATATTACTTATATTAAAGATTATGTTAAAGATTTATTGAATTTAATTGAATTGTATCAAGAACATTATCCTAATCCGGTCGATGAAATTACCGATGAAATTGATTCTATTGATTTAGAGTATTTAATCGAAGATGTGCCAAAATTGTTAGCTGCGATGGAAAATGGGGCAGAACGGTTACATCAAATTAGTAATTCTTTACGGACGTTTGGGCGGTTTGAAGGCGATCGCCAAGTCTTATTTAATATTCATGATGGCATTGATAGTGTATTATTAATGTTAAAAAGTCGCTTCAAAGGCACTAAAATTAGATCTCCGATTGAAGTTGTTAAAAATTATGGGAATATTCCTGAAATTAATTGTTATCCGGGACATTTCAATCAAGCTTTATCTTATTTAATTAATCATGGGATTAATTCCCTAGATAAAAAAGCAGAAGCTCACCCTGGCGATCCTGAATTTAAACCTACAATTATCATTAAAACCGACTTAAACCAAGATTCTGTGGTTTTATCAATTCAAGATAATAGTTTAGGAATATCTGAGGACGTTCAAAATGCAATTTTTGAGGATTTATTAATTACAAAACCTGTATTACAAGGAAGTGGAATTGGTTTATCAGTTAGTCGTCAAATTATTGAAGATCGGCATCAAGGCAGAATTCTCTGTCGGTCATCGGTGGGAACTGGAACAGAATTTATTATTGAACTTCCTCTGTCTTCATGAGTTAATAATAGATTGACAAAATTTTACGAGGACTTGAAAATGACTCAAAACTTGCGTGTTGTTGCTCGTGTTGTGGCGTTACCGAATCAGGTGGAAGCGTTAAAAGCGGTATTATTAGGGTTAGTGGAACCGACTCGCCAAGAAGCAGGTTGCTTACAATATGATTTATTACAAAATCAGGAAGATTCAACGGATTTTACCTTTGTGGAAACATGGGAAAGTTTAGAGCATTTACAAACCCATTTGGCAAATGTTCATCTTCAAGCTGCTGCACTTGCAATTAAGGATTTAGTTGCTAGTCCACCGGATATTCGGTGTTATGATCGGATTTTATAGGGTTTAATTGTTGAGATTAAAAATAGGATTTAAGTCTAAAATAAAACCCTTTAAAATATTTTCTCCTGATAATTGAAAAGGGTTTTGTAAGATTTCAACAGGTTGATTGATTCGATATATTTCTACTTTTTTTTGAATGGGATCAATTAGCCATCCTAATTCTACCCCATTTTGTTGATATTCTTTCATTTTATTTTGCAGCGTGGTTAAACTATCGGTTTTTGACCGTAATTCGATCACAAAATCTGGACAAATAGGGGGAAATTTTTCTCTTGCTTCTGGTGTTAATTGTTGCCATCTTTGTAGTTGTATCCATGACCCATCGGGAGAACGATTTGCCCCATTAGGAAGTTTAAAACAGGTAGAAGAATCAAAGGTAACTCCAGTTTTATCTTGTTGACTCCAGGTTTCTAACTGAAACAAAATAGAAACATTTCTTCGTCCTGTTTCTCCTCCAGTTGGTGGCATAATTATTAAAACTCCATCAGCAGTTTTTTCAAATTGTAAGTCTCTATTTTCGCTACAAAGTTCAAAAAATTGTTCATCGGTTAAATTGTGAATAGAGGGTAAATTGAGAGTTAATCTTTCCACCATAAAAGTTACCCTTTTTAGGACTATTAAAAGATGATTTAATTATAACTGTTTTTGGTAGAATTACCAATAGTATTACAAACAACTCCCCAAATTCCTGATAAAATTATCCAATTCAAGGTATTTACTCTAAAATCAAATAAACTGACATCAAAACAGTTAAACAAAATTAACGCTAAAAAGGTAATTAAATAGCTATAATAAATTAATCGCTCTGAAGGATTAGTTAAGCTATTTTTTAATAACAAAAATCCTTGACTTAAAATCCCACCTATTATTCCCATAAAAAATACTGTTGTAGGAATCCCCATTTCAGCAAACAGCATTAAAAATAAATTATGGGGATGACCTAACCAAACATTCATTTTAGCTTCATATAGGGGCGTAAAATTTCTTAATCCCCATCCGGTTAAGGGGCGAGTTTGGGCTAAATTTAAGGCAAATTTCCATTGGGTAATTCTGAGGGTTTCTACCGGACGCACAAAATTTTCATCGGTAATTCTTTGCCAAAAATAAGCGGGGATAATCATTCTTAACCCTTCTTTAATCGGAGAAGGTGCAAAAGCTGACCCGAAAACAGCCGTTACTCCTGTAGTCACTAATAAGATTAACCACCACCATCCTAAATATAAAGCATAGGCTAAACTTGATAAAACTGCTAATCCCCAGGCATTACGGGAGTTGGTTAAAATCAAGTCAATTGCTGTTAATAATATTGTGATAATTAATAGTGTTATTTTCTGGTTTTTATTCAGAATATAACCATCGTCATTCTGGGATTTATTTTGCCATTCTTGAATGAGTAACCCTAGGGTTAATGTGAAAACAATCACTAGATATGCTGCCAAAATATTAGCATACATAAATACCGAGGACATTCGACCCACCGGGTTACCATTTAGTTGTAAACTCCAGCCTAAAATACCCTGTAAACTATCAATTCCCGACCAGCTAAAATATTGTTGTCCTAGTCCCAAAATTGTCACGGGAATAGCACCAAATATCATTAACCATGATAACTGTCGCAATTGACTAGGGGTTTGGATAATTTCACTTAACCCCGCAAACATAATAAAATAGGGAATAAAATTATTTAAACCCAGGAAAGATTCAAGGGGATTATCTGCTAAAATAGAAATAATAACTAATAAAATACTAACAATAGCTAACCCTTGATTAATGGGATTTTTCCGAATAAATTGAAACCGTCGTTGATAACTAATAATTATCCCTAAAAAAATAGAAATGCTGCCAAATATTGGTAGAATAGGAAATAAAAACACCCCCCATTGTAAACAATTCCAAGGTAACTGTAATCGTCGTTCTGGGTGGGGTAAAAGTATGGATTGCATGGGTTAAAATCGGTCAAAAAACCTTAAATCAGTATTAAGAATAAGCCCAATCTGAACGGGTTAAACGAATTTGTGCTAAAGTAAATATGGTGGGAATAATCCTAGCATAATTGGTAGAAATTGCTCGCCATCCTAAGTCAGCCACTAACCACGTCCATAATAACGGCCCCAGGAAAGAAAATACACTGCGAGTTAACCCATATTTAGTTGCCGTAACCGCCATTCCTCGATTTGCGGCTTGAATTGCAACATAATTTTGAAATTGAGTGGCTGCGGTTGCGCCTCCTGTGATTAAGGCTTCTTTTGCTACTTGATATTTAGCAAAATGTAAAGCAAATTGACGGGCTATTTGTCCTAAAATTATCGGTCGAATAACAGAATTAACGGCTACCAAACTTCCAGCTTTAAATAACCATCCTAACGGATCTTTTTGGGCAGAAATTGGTAAGGGTTGTAAAGGTTTTGTTTCAGTTAATGCTTTTTGAATTTTTTGGGTGAGGTTAGTTTGTTCTGACTGGGGTAAACGTTTCCAAACTTGACCTAAAAGATGCAAAAAAACCTCCGCTTCTAAATCAGAAGTTGACAGGTTTTTTGCATAGGAAATTCTCAAATAATGACAGACTTGAATTAAGGCTTGGCGGTAAGTCACCTGTTGAGTTTTTCCCCGTAAAACCGTCACCCCATCGGCGGCAAGATAGCGAAAACGCTGTTCTAAAGCATCTAACCAGGCTTCCCTGTCTCGACTTTGAACGTCGATGGGGGTGGGAGTTTTTACATAGTCTAAAGGGTTCAAACCCCGACTAAACAAGAGTTCCGTTAACTGTTCCAACTCATCTTCTGTTGCCAGTTCTAATCCAGATCTAAGTTCGTCCAATGTTGATATCCTCCTCAATTGGGAGTTTTTCCGTTTACCATTCTACTACAATTTGGGAAAATTTGTTATTCTTGAAATTATCCATAATCCGTGTTTGTCTTCCTGTCAATTAAAGTTACTATTTCTAATATTCCCTGAAGGAATAGAAGCAATTAATTGGCGAGTATAGGCTTGTTTGGGATGACGATAAATTTCTTCGGCGGTTCCGGTTTCTTCGATTTTTCCTTGATTCATCACAATCATGCGATCGCTCATAAATTTTACTACACTTAAATCATGGGAAATAAAAATATAAGTCAGATTAAATTCAGATTGTAACTCTTTTAAGAGGTTCAAAACCTGCGCCTGTACCGACACATCCAGGGCCGAAACCGATTCATCACAAATAATAAATTTAGGATTTAATGCTAAAGCTCTAGCAATACAAATTCGTTGTCTTTGTCCCCCGGAAAATTCATGGGGATAACGGCGTATTAAATCAGGATTTAATCCGACTCTTTCTAATAAATAAGCCACGCGATCGCATTTTTCCTTAAAACTATCTCCCACTTGATGAATAATTAAAGGTTCCATTACCGCCTCCCCAATGCTGATTCTAGGGTCAAGGGAACTAAACGGATCTTGAAAGATAATCTGCATATTCCGCCGCACCCAACGCATTTTATGATTAAACTGTTGCTGATTTCGATAATTGGTAAATCCACTAAAGATAGCTGTTTCTAAATAAGGTGCGGTAATATCCTGACCTTCAAATAATACCTGACCACTCAAGGGTTTAATCAGTTGTAAAATCGCTCTGGCTAAGGTGCTTTTTCCACAGCCTGATTCTCCAACTAATCCCAAGGTTTCCCCGGGATAAACCTCAAAAGAAACATCATTAACCGCCATAAATAACCGTTTAGTTTGACCCCATACTCCGGGGATTTTAAAACCAACCCTTAAATTTTTAACCGATAAAAGCGGATGATCTGAGGCCAGACTTGATAAAAAGGATTTAGAACTTAAAGCACTATTAGAAATATTATTATAAATTTTATTAACTTCCGATTGAGGTTTTTCCCGAATTTCTTTTTCTCCATTTTCCAAGGTAACAACTTCCATAAAATCCGCCACCGTGGGTAGTCTGACCGCCGGGTTATCTAAGGTAGGACGACAAGCTAATAATCCTTTAGTATAGGGATTTTGAGGGGCTGTAAAAATTTGCTTAATCGTTCCTGACTCGACTATTTTTCCCTGGAACATGACCGCCACTTGGTCAGCAATTTGAGCGACAATTCCCAAATCATGGGTAATAAAAATCATCGCCATTCCCCGATATTCTTGTAACTCTTGAAGTAACTCTAATATTGTGGCTTGTACCGTCACATCTAAGGCCGTTGTCGGTTCATCCGCAATTAATAATATGGGGTTACAAGAAATAGCCATAGCAATCATTACCCGTTGCAATTGTCCCCCGGATAATTCATGGGGATAGCGATCTAACATGGCTCGTTTTTGAGCATTCACCTGTTGAATTACTTCTCTTTTTCTGGTGCGTTTATCCTGTAATTCCTGGGGAGAACGGGATGTTGCTTGATGGTTTTGTTCTTCTAATGCTTGCTGCATTAATTGATCATCACTGGGAAGTAATTTGACTTCCTGTAATAAGGATGCGGCTTTCCACATCGCCTGTTTGGGAGAGATTTGTTGATGCTGAATAATAGCTTCTGTTAACTGAAACCCAATAGTAAATACGGGATTTAAGGAGGTCATAGGTTCCTGAAAAATCATGGAAATTTGACCACCTCGATAGGTTTGTTTTTGAGTTGATGAAAGTTGTAATAAATTAACGGGTTGAGAATAGGAGTTATAGTCTTCAGATTCGGGAATTTGAAACCAAACTTCCCCGCTAACTTGAGTAGTTGCGGTGGAAAGTAACCCCATAATTGCCAATGCTGTGACGGATTTTCCTGAACCGGACTCGCCCACAATCCCCAGGGTTTGTCCCCGTCCGACCTGGAAGGAAATACCATCAACGGCGGCGACCGTCCGCTCGTCGGTTTCAAACTCCACCCGGAGATTATTCACGTTCAGGACAGGATATTGCATGGAAGTTACCATCTACATATATATGAATCAATTTAACAGAAGATGGGGAAATAGGGGATAGAAGGGGGTCGCACTAACCGGAAAGGATAGCATTAATGGTAAAATAATAAAATATCTACTTTACCCAATTATGAATATTAAAGCTATTGTTCACGAAGCAGAAGATGGAGGGTATTGGGCAGAAGTTCCTGCACTTCCTGGATGTGTGACTCAAGGAGAAACGTGGGAAGAAGTGATGGAAAATCTGCAAGAAGCGATAGAAGGTTGGTTAGAGGTGGCAAATGAAAGTCTAAAGGAAAAAGAAACTGACCGCATTGTGGAAATTGCAGTATGAAATCAATTTCTGGGAAAAATTTTTGTAAGATTTTGGAAAGAAAAGGCTGGATTTTGAAAAGAATCAAAGGTAGTCATCATATTTATCAAAATCCCCAAAATAATAGGATTGTTTCTGTTCCAGTTCATCGGAATCAAGATTTAAAGCTCGGAATATTAGGTGTTCTTATGAAAACTGCAAACATATCTGAAGATGAGCTAAAATAATCAACTTTTCTTGAATCAATCGCTATTTATTCTGAAGTATAGCAAGTCTCAATCAGTTATAAAAATAGCTCGAAATCCAAATAATCGTAGGGGCGAGGCGCGCCTGGCCCCTACAAGGGAATGTAAGTATTTTTTAGGGTTAATAACCCCGATCATTGTGAGTGTACAATTCATTTAGACTTGCTATAGAAGCTAGAAAAAATTTAACGGATGTTCCCTTTTTTCCTGATCTTCTTGTTCCAATGCAGAGCATTGGAATACTAATATTGAGGCTCTGCCTCAAGTAATAATAGGAGGTGGAGCCTCCATAAATAGCATTTCTAGGTAGAACCTAGAAACGAGGGGAAAACCCTATGAATTTTCCTATTTATTCCTCTTTCTTCTTGTTCCAATGCTCTGCATTGGAATACTAATTTTGAGGCTCTGCCTCAAATAATAATAGGAGGCGGAGCCTCCATGAATAGCATTTCTAGGTAGAACCTAGAAACGAGGAATTGTCAAGGGGAAATCAGGGGAAGTGGATGATCTCTTTTTAGGTTTTACCCTCAACTATTTTAATTTCTTCTTCTGTTAATCCATATAATTCATAAACCAGTTGGTCTATTTTTTGTTCTAATATTGTTGTATCTGCATTCGGGTGGGATTTTTTGGCGGTGAGGATTTGATCAACAATTTCGATAAAAGGCATTTGATCTTCTATAGGTAGTGGATAAAAGGGTAACATTCCTAAATGAAAAGCTTTTACTTGTGCTAAGGCTTCTCCCTTTTCAGGATTAATGCTGGTATAAAAAAAATCAACTAACTTTGAGTTTAAAATACTTAATAAATATCTAAGATTAAATCTCTCGTCTTTTTTAAGAATGATGTGAGTATTATCTCTCATAATAAATCCATCTTCAATAATTGTTCCGATGATCCGATCACTTGTTTGCCTAAAAATTAATTTCTCATTCGCTGTAAATATTGATCTTTCTCTAGGGGCTGCCAGCCATTTTCCATAACTAATCCAAAAATCTCCATTCCATAAATTTACATATTTATGAAAAGAACGACCCCCGATTAAAGGTTGAAAATTTGAGTTTAATTTAGTTTCATCAGTATAAGGTTTTTGCTTTAGTATTTCTTCGGTTTGTGGCGGAAAACCTTTCCCAATTTCATAGGGCTTTACACCATTTTTTATCTCAAAATTATCTTTTACATAATAAGATTTTGAACGTATTTTATCTAAAATTAATAATTCTTTTTCACTTAATAAAAAATTAAAAAATTTCTGATTCAACAGAGAAGAACTTTTTATATTATTTACCTTTACATTGGAATTTAGATGATGTGATTTTGCTTTTATAAAATATTGATATTTTTTACATTTTTGTATGAAAATAATATCACAGTCTACCGTTGCATCAAATATTTTTTCCTTAAATTCATCTATACCAAAGAAATAGAAATTATTAAGTAAAGTTTGCCTAAAATTATACCCAGCATCAATTAATTTCCATGTGTTAGGGATAATAAAAGATAAACATCCATCAGATTTCAAAATATTTTTTAATGCTAATAAACAAAATATAAAATAGCTATCTTTTAAGAGTTTATTGATCCCTAATTCGCCATAATTATTACATAAAATATTTAATTCTAGTTTTGATTGGAATACTCCATAAGGAGGATTTCCAATCACAACATCAAACCCAATAAACTTTCCTTCATCATCCAAAATTTCAGGAAACTCAAACCGCCATTCAAACGCATGATCATAAATTTTACCACTTTCGATTTCCTCAATTTCCACCCTTAACTTATCAATCTCATTATTTAACTTAATAATTTTTTTCTCTCGCGCTTTTTGTTCGGTTTTAGTTTCCTCAAATAGCGAAAGTTGATTCTCTAAATTATAAATTTCTCCCTCTAACTGTCTTAATTTAGTTTTCTTGGGGTCAATTCCTTGAAGTGTGGTTTTGAAATTACTTTTAATACTATTAATTAACTTTTCCATCTCCCGCTTTTGCTGTTTATTCTCCGCATGGCGATAGGTCTGGACAGCTTTTTGATAGGCTTCAATATCAATACCACTTTTCTTTAATGCTGGTTTTAAATCCGCATCCAAGGGAAAACGACTAATTAAAGAATTACCGCACTTAATATTAATATCAATATTCGGTAGGGTTTCCAATTCCGTGTAATTACTCTCCGGTTTATAATAGGCATTTTTTAACAATTCTATCCATAACCGTAACCGACAAATTTTAACCGAGTTGGGGTTAATATCCACCCCCAATAAACAATTTTCGATAATCGTTTGCTTTTCGTGAAATAGAGTTTCTTGGATGCGTTGACTTTCCCGATTTTGCGGCGTATAGCTAAAGGGTTTATTATCTTCATCGGTGATGATTAATTCATCATTTTCTACAACAATCTGATATTCTTTTAATCGTTTTCCGGTTTTATCCTGTAAAATTTTCAGATCATTTTTAATCGCAATAATTTCATTTAACGCTGAAACTAAGAAATGTCCCGAACCCACCGCCGGGTCACAAATTTTTAGACTATTAATAATTTGATTAGCTTCGGTTCTATCTTCTATTTTATTATATAAATCATCAATAGTTTGGCAATTCCAACCTTTAATTTCATTAAATTTCTGGACAACGGCTTTCCGCAAAGTTTCCCGACACATATACATGGTAATAAAACCAGGGGTAAAATATGACCCGTCTTGATAACCGTTAATTTTCTCAAAAATTAGTCCTAAAACCGAAGCGTTAATTAGGGTTTTCTGATCTTCCTGAATTCCTTCTGACCCTTCGCTACTAAAATCATAAGCATCGAGAAACTCAAATAAATATTGTAGGGTATTCAGTTCTCCGGTGCGTTTATTTCCGTTAGGATCTTTTAAAACAGTTGTTGATAAAATCGGGAGTTTTTCGGCTCTCAGATTACTAATAACAAGGGTTTGATGTTCGAGTTCGGTGGGTTCAAATAGGGAACTATTCAGATAGGGAACCGGAGAAAATATCTTGTTTATATCGGGCTTTCTCTCACTAGATTTAACCGCTAATACCTGAAAAAATAACCGATCTAAATCATCGAAGTTATGAATTTTATCTAAATTTAAAAAGGCAAAATTGCGATAGGCTCCGCCTCGACATTCGCCTTTATGGTAAGTTATTAATTGAGATTCTAATAATTTTAAGAATAAAATCCGGTTTATCCAAGTAATTGATAGATCTAAAGCAATATTAAAAACCTGGTCGGGTGCAGTTTCTCCAAATTGTTCGGGTTTTTCTATTCGGGAAATTTTATCTAAACTATCGAGTTGTAAAATAGCATTTTCCAGCAGTGAAGCTGGATTTCGTTTTCCTTCCGGTTGACGTTTGATCAGTTTTTTATTCTTTTCTTTGGTTTCTGTTAGACCGATCAGATGGAGTAATTCACTATAAAAGCCTTTATCCAGGGTATTGCTATCATTAGCAGTCGGTAATTTTAATAAATGTTGCGGGGAAAGTAACTTAAATAAAGCGATTATTTTTTCATCATTTTCGGGGTTATCATCTCTAACAAATGCTTCGTAGTCTTGAATATTAAAATAAGTGAATTGTAGTTCATGTTTAATCTTTTCTATGGCAGGTTTGGCAATTTCTTTATAGAAAAAGTCGGTCGTTTTACCCGTTAAGCGTCCGGCTGCAAAATCTTCAAATTGTTGAATTAATTGTTTATTCTCACAAAAATATTTTTCAAAAATCTGGGCATCAAAAATAAACCATTCATTAATATTAGTAGCAATTAAATGTTTGATTTCTAGGTTATTATGGGTAATTCGTTCCCTCAAAAAATATAAAACTAACTCTTGTAAGGCTTTGGCGTTCAGGTTTTCAACCTTAACCATTTCCGCTTTATTTTTAGGTTTCTTGACTTCCAGAATAATACCTACACTGCTTTGAGAATCTTTTTGATTGTGAATCACTAGATCGTTACGTTCTTTGGTATTAATAAAATAATTAGGGCTATAATAGGTATTTTTCAGGAAATCAGCCATGAGATTTTTATGAAATTCTTCTGACTCCTTTTCGTTGATTTGCTCTAGGAGATTAATCAAATTAGCTTTAAATTGTTCAATATCGCTGCGGCTGACTTTGACTTTCAGAAAGGCTTTATTTAAGGATTCTCTGGGTTGTCTTTGGTTATTCATGTATCAGCAACAAAGTTACTCAACTACTTATATAGCAAGTCTAAATGAATTGTACACTCATAATGATCAAGACTATTAACCCTAAAAAATGGACACAAATTCGGTGTGTAGTGTAGTAGGGGCGAGGCGCGCCTCGCCCCTACGATGATTCGGATAGCTATATTACCCGCCCACCGACACAATGTAACGAAATATTACAAAAATGCCGTCATAGAGGCATAACGTCTTGACATCTGGAAAAAGGTTCGTTATCTTGAGACACATACCCGGGTACACAAGTTCACAGTCCTATGCAAAATAAGCAAAAGGTAACTCTCTATATTCCGCCGGAACTGCATCGCAAATTAAAAATAAAAGCGGCAGTTGAATCAGAGCCGATGTCGTCCATTGCTGAACGGGCAATTGTTTTTTACCTGAACAATTCCGAATTGGTAGACGAAGTGGAGGCATCTTATGGACAAACCCATCGGGTCTACTCCTGTCCAGACTGTTCCAGTTCGATCATTATTAAGGACGGGGAACTAGCCTCATTAAGAGAGCAACCCAGCATTAATAACGATGATGAACTATCAGTCGGGTCTGTGAGAGAAATGGAATCTAGCACGGCCCAACCAGGAGAAGAAGAACTGGTTCCCTGCTAAATCCCTAGCTTCATCGGAGGTTAGGACTAGCAGATTCTGTAAACGTTAAACCGTCTCTATTGGATCGAGGACTATGCAAGAAGAACTCAGTATCTTAATTGAAGCCCGATATCCTCTGATCTACCTCGTCACCTCCGAGGAAGAGCGGTCTGAGCAGGCTATAGCCAAAATCGCACAAGCCAAGCGCCAGAGAGAGGTTTATGTGTGGACAGTCACTCGCGGTTTAGTCAAATACGATCAAGCCCGAACTGCGGTTCAATCTAACACAGTCTCTCCGCAAGCGGCGATTGAGTGGGCGATTCGGCACAAAGAGCCTAACGTAAGCGGAAGTATCTATATATTTAAAGATTTGCATCCCTTCAAGGATTCCCCTGAAGTGACCCGGTGTTTGCGGGATGCGATCGCCAGTTTCAAAGGCACAAATAAGACGATCATCTTAATGTCGCCGATCCAATCTATTCCTATCGAGTTAGAGAAAGAAGTTGTGGTTCTGGACTTCGCTCTGCCCGATATGAAGGAACTGAATCTAGTATTAACCTCCCAACTGGAGCAAGCCCGGTCTCGACGTTTAACCACCGAAGGACGAGAAAAACTGCTCAAAGCCGCTTTAGGCTTAACCCAGGATGAGGCGGAAAAAGTCTACCGGAAAGCCCAGGTCACCGCCGGACGTCTGACGGAAGAAGAAGTGGGTGTTGTTCTCACCGAAAAGAAACAACTAATTCGACGCAATGGCATCTTAGAATACATTGATGTCGATGAAACCATCGATTCCGTGGGCGGTTTAGAAGAACTGAAACGCTGGTTACACCAACGTTCCAACGCCTTCACCGAAAGAGCCAGGGAATATGGTCTACCTCAACCCAAGGGGATGTTAATTTTAGGGATACCCGGATGCGGAAAGTCCCTAATTGCGAAAACCACCTCTCGGTTATGGGGATTACCCCTACTCCGGTTAGATATGGGTCGGGTCTATGACGGTTCCATGGTGGGCCGTTCCGAGGCCAACCTAAGAAACGCCTTGAAGACGGCTGAATCAATCTCCCCCGTGATTTTATTTATCGACGAACTAGATAAATCCTTTGCGGGCAGTGGCGGATCAGCAGATTCCGATGGTGGAACCTCTAGCCGTATATTTGGGTCATTCCTGACCTGGATGCAGGAAAAAAGCTCTCCCGTATTTGTGATGGCAACGGCCAACCGCGTCGAACGCCTTCCCGGGGAATTCCTGAGAAAAGGTCGATTTGATGAGATCTTCTTTGTGGATCTACCCACCCAAGAAGAACGCCAAGATATTTTCAAAATTCATCTGTCCAAACGTCGTCGGGAAATCGAACGCTTCGACATAGAACAACTGTCTAAGGTTTCCGAAGGCTTTTCTGGAGCAGAAATTGAGCAGGCAGTAATCGCTTCGATGTACGAGGCCTTTGCTCAAGACCGCGAGTTTACGCAGCTTGATATCATTGCCGCGATTAAATCCACCCTGCCCTTGTCCAAGACCATGAACGAACAGGTCACCGCACTACGAGATTGGGCAAGACAGCGTGCACGTCCGGCTGCGTCCTCCGTCGCTGAATATCAGCGCATGGAGTTCTAAAGGCTTACTCCTAGTCCAAATAGGAGTTAAGGCTAGTCCCTAAAACTGACTAGCAGTTCCCAAGAACGAAAAAAGCCGTCCCCTTATAAAGACGGCACTGATTCTAACCAAACCGTTGTTGTTTCGTTTTCAGTTCACGGAGGATACCGAAATGTCTCACTTTAGCACACTGCGTACTAAAATCGCCGATTCCGAAATCCTGAAAGCTTCTCTGAGTGATCTTGGTATTAGCACCAAAACTAATGCCGATGTCCGTGGCTATAATGGCCAACGGGTTCGTGCCGACTTAGTGGCAGTCCTTGAAGGCGAATATGACCTCGGTTGGTCTCGCAATAGCGATGGTACTTTTGATTTAATTGCTGATCTGTGGGGTGTGGCTAAAAAACACAACCAAACCGAACTGATCAACTCTATTAACCAAAAATACGCCGTTAACAAGACCTTAGCTGATGTTAAACAGCGCGGTCTACAAAACGCCAACGTGAAATTGGTTGTCCAAAAATAGTTGGTCTAAGCGTTCCCAAGCTTGCGGGTTAACCTAAATTTATAGGGGTTGACCCGTTTTTCTATTTGCAACTAGATCAATTTATAAGATATCTTGGTAATATTCATCAAAGTGGATCGGTAATCTACTACTTAAAAAACGTAGCAAATTCTCATGCAAACTGAAGCTTTTAGCGAGCTTTTTCCACTATTCAAAGGGGCCAATCCTGAAACGTTAGAATGGCTGCTATCCGTTGCTGTCAAACATGAATATCCGGCTGATAGGGCGGTGGTCATGGAGGATGCCTGGGGAAATGCAGTCTATTTTGTCGTTTCTGGGTGGGTGAAAGTCCGACGCTTATCGGGAGATGAAGTTGTCACATTAGCCATTTTGGGACGAGGAGATTTCTTTGGGGAAATGGCGATTTTAGATGAATCTCCCCGGGCTAATGATGTGATCGCCCTGTCTTCCGTGCGATTAATTAGTGTTTCGGCCCAACGCTTTATCCAGACGCTGTTTAAAGATCCCCAACTTCACCATAGAATGTTGCAGTTGATGGTGCGTCGTTTACGTCAAACCAACCAACGTTATCAAATTCGTCACCGACCTCCGGCGGTTAAACTTGCCAATACCCTGGTAGAATTAGCTGAAAATTATGGTCAGCCCACGGAAAAAGGGGCGGATATTTTTAATATTCCTTTCCAAGATTTAGCGGATGTTACGGATATTTCCTTGGAAGAAACAACTAAAATTATGGATAAAATTATGAGCAAAGGTTGGATGAATATTGATGAAGAACGACAAGTCATTCATTTACTCAATCTCAAACATTTAAACCATCTTTCTAGTCAATAAATCCCAAACATTCAACGCTAAAATTTAGCGTTCTTAATTTTCCCTTCTGTTTAACGGTATATTCGGTTCACGGGGGGGGAAATTATTGTTTATTAACAAATTTTTTTAGCTATAAAAATCATGACTGAAGCGACTCAAACCCTGGCTTATAATCAGGCTACAATTACTCCTAAATTACGGTATTGGGTAGCCCTTTCCAAACCCGAATCCCATTTATTTGAAGTCACCCTACGCATTCAAAAAGAGATTATTTCGTCCTGCGTATTAGATTTAAAAATGCCCGTTTGGACTCCGGGATCTTATTTGGTGCGGGAATATTCCCGACATTTACAGGATTTGGGTGTTTGTGATCAGGATGGAAACCCTTTAAATTGGAAAAAAATCAGTAAAAATCATTGGCAAATTCAAACTAATTCCGCCACAGAAATTACCGTTTATTATCGAATTTTTGCCAACGAATTAAGTGTGAGAACTAATCATTTAGATGCTTCCCATGGTTATTTTAATGGGGCGGCTTTATTTTTATATGTCCCAGGCTACGAACAACAACCCCTGCAAGTTACCATAGAAACCCCTAAAAATTGGAAAGTTAGCACAACTTTACCAACCCTTTCCCATCAACCCAATACATTTTATGCTGATGATTTTGATACCTTAGTTGATAGTCCCTTTGAAATTGGAACCCATCGTTTATATGAATTTGAAGTAGCGGGAAAACCCCATCAATTAGCGATTTGGGGCGAAGGAAATCTTGATCCTGAAAGGTTAATTACGGATTTCCAAAAGGTTATCGCCGTCGAATCGGAATTATTTGGAGGACTACCTTATGAACGTTATTTATTTTTATTACATCTTTCTAATCATGGCTTTGGCGGCTTAGAACATAAAGAGTCTTGCTCTTTAATTTATTCTCGATTTGGCTTCCGTAGCCCTGATAAATATAATCGATTTATGCAGTTAGTCGCCCATGAATTTTTCCATTTATGGAACGTCAAACGCATTCGTCCGAAAGCCTTAGAAGTGTTTGATTATGAACAGGAAAACTATACTCCCTCCCTGTGGTTTTCCGAAGGAACCACCAGTTATTATGATATGGTAATTCCCTATCGGGCGGGAATTTTTGATGTTAAGGGCTTTTTTAATGCTATTTCCAAAGAAATTACCCGTCTACAAACCACTCATGGGCGGTTAGTTCAACCTTTAAGTGAATCAAGTTGGGATACTTGGATTAAACTTTATCGACGAGAATCCCATAGCGATAATAACCAAATTTCCTATTATTTAAAAGGGGAATTAGTTTCATTTTTACTAGATTTGTTAATTCGAGAAAAACATGGAAATCGGCGATCGCTTGATGATGTAATGCGTCAAATGTGGGAAACCTTTGGTCAACCAGAAATTGGCTTTACTCCCGAACAATTAGAACAGATTATCGAGTCCGTTGCTGAAACATCTTTAAGCGATTTTTTCCAACAATATTTGCATGGAATTACCGAACTACCCTACGATGAATATTTAGAACCCTTTGGTTTACAAATAGTTGCGGAAACCACCGACGAAACCCCCTATTTAGGCTGCAAAGTTGCGTCAGAAAAAGGCAGAGAAATCATCAAATTTGTAGAAACAGATAGTCCCGCAGAAACCGCCGGATTAGATATTAATGATGAACTTTTAGCTTTAAATGGCTTTAAAGTCACCTCCGACCAATTCCATGAGCGCTTAAAAGATTACAAACCAGGGGATAGAATAGAATTAACATTTTTTCATCAAGATTTATTGCGAACTTGTCAAGTTACCTTGACCGCTCCCCGTCCTAATCATTACAAAATTGTTTCCGTGGCGCAACTCACCCCCCAACAGAAACGAAACTTTGAAGGTTGGTTAGGCTGTCCCTATCACAAATTATGAGATGATTAGGGGGAAATATTCACAGGTTAGGTTAATGGAAGTCCCGCCGCCTCCTTCAATTACACCCCGTCAAATGAATCTTCTGCGGGTTGTAGCATCGATGGCTTGGTCAGATGGAGAATTAGCCACTGAAGAAGTTAATCTGATGCTAGATCAGTTGAGCCGTGTGTTTGCCAAACAGGAACAACAACACCAGGAACTTCAACAGGAATTAAGGGATTATTTAATGCAAAATATCCCCTTAGAGGAGTTAATTCCTAAACTAGAAACCCAAGCCGAACGGGAATTGGTACTCATTTTAGGATATGAAGTGATTAACTCCAGTTCTCGTACCCCAGATGAACCTAAAATTAACCCCGAAGAAGCCGCCGCGTATCAAAAGTTATTAGACTTACTGAATCTCCCTCCAGAGGTGGTTCAACGCTTAGAAGTTGAGATGGATAATCCCTCTCATTCTAAAGCGGAACTAATTGAAACCATGACTCGTAAATTAGGAGAGTTTATTCAAAAATAAAAGATGACTCAATAGATGGGGGATAACTTCTAAATCCCCCTTATATTTTTCAGGGGAAAAACCGCATTATCGAGTTCAAAATATGAATAAACAAGCTCACAGGGGCCGGATTGCAGCTATCATTCAAATCCTTAACGAACAAATGGCGGATTTAGGGGTAACTAATCGGGCTATTTTTATTAATGATGTTTTGCAATTACTTTGTGAAGCAAAAAATGCGGAATCCTTAGAAAAATCAATCATTGTTAAGAAAATTTGGGGGATTTTAGAATCAATTTCACCGCGTAATATTCGTCGAGTTAGGATTTATGGTCGCATCCGACAAGAAAAACAGTTACTCTGGTTAGAAGATATTACTCAAGATCCTGAAAATCAACTATTATGGTCTGAAGAAATTATTCTTAAAAAGCCTAATATTTTTAAGAAAATTTCGGTTTCAAATCAAAGTGATTTACCCATTGAATCCTTATCTAACCAGCCAAAATTAGGTCAATTACAACAAAATTTAATTTGGGCGATCGCTGTTACTGTGGTATTAATATTAATGGGATTTCTTCTGTACAATGCGTTACAATTTCAATTATTAGAATCCCTACAATCTAAGCCACAAACCGATATAGAATCATCTCCTAAACCATCAGAAACTTTATCTTCAGCCCAACAATTTAGTCGAGGAGTGAAAATAGCAGAAGAAGCCTCCGCCGAGGGAAAATTTGCTGATACCCGTCAAGAATGGTTAGAAATAGCCCAGAAATGGCAGCAAGCCGCCGATTATATGGAAGCAGTTTCTCCCGATTTTGAACGCTATGCTACCGCCCAAAATCGGGCTGCATTATATCGTCGAAATCAAGAACAGGCTAAAGGAGAAGCTGATGCGATGAATAATTAAGGTTTTACCAAAAAACCCAAGTCTAATTTGCCATCAATTGAATTAGTTTGATTATTTATGAGAAATGATTTTTCTTTTTCAGGGGGATCTAATTTAGGACACCAACCAATGATTAATGCCAAATCCAACCGCCCGATCATATAATAACAGTTCAGAGGCAATTTTTAAAGCCGAATTTTGACCAATTTCGGTTTCAAAAACTGAGGAAAAAACGGTATCAATTTTATTGTTTTGGCAAAAGTTCTTGAGTTTTTTAGGAGATCCAAAAATAGCGGGTTTGATCACAAAAATATCTGACCATCCCTGCTGATAACAATAGTTTAATTGTTCTAAATTAGCAACGGATTCATCTAAGGCGAGGGGGGTAGAATAGCGATCGCATAATTCTAACATTAATTCTAACTGATCAATAGATAGGGGTTGTTCTAAAAACTCAATTTCAATCAAGTCTTGATGAATATTAATTAAATCACAGGTTTCTAACCATTTTTGCGCCTGCTCAAAGGTTAAACCGCCATTTGCATCTAACCTGAGACGGATTTTCAGAAACACGGTTTCTAAAGTTTCAGTTATACTATTAATTAACTGTTGAAAAATATTGATTTCTTCCGTAATATCATCAACGCCTATTTTCCATTTTAAAGTCTGATATCCTTGCTGAAATAGGGTTTTCCAAGTAGTTAATACCGTTTCTCCAGTTGGTAATAATCCGCTATATTGAAGTTTAGCTAAATCAAATAAACTGTTAGGATTTAACTCTATTAATGCAGACTCAAACCCAAATTGACAAGTAGGTAAATTGTCAGGAATAGTAAAAATAGTTTCTGTTGAAATCAGACAGGGAAGTTGTTGACAAAAAGCGATCGCATCTTCTAATGTTTCCGACCCAAACCAGCTTAAAGGGGCAATTTCCCCCCATCCTATATTACCCTGTTCATCGGTTAAATTTAAAATAATTCCCTCTCTAATATTCCAAATTCCGTGAGCGGTTTTAAGCGGGGTTTTAAACGGACGTTGATAGGATTTAAATTGAAATTGATAATTCATTCCGATAAAAATTTAACAATTACATTAATCCACGCTTGAGGATTTTCGATTAAAATATTATGACCACAATTTGGGATAATTTGCAACTGGGAAACGGGACATAATTGGTTAATTTCTTGATTAATCTGTTTAAATTTATGATCCAATTCTCCCACTAACAGCAATAGGGGTATTTGATTTTTGGGTAATTTTTCCCAGAGGGACATTTGATTTCCGGTTCCCAAATAACGCAGAGATTTTGATAATTCCATGGGATTATTCTTTAACCGACGCTCAAAAATTTGATCAAATTCAGGATGATTTTTTAAGGTTTTAAATAGAGGTTGATGATACCATTGTTCTAAAAATATGGAAAATTCTATGGTTTGCAGTTGTTGGGATTTTTGGGTATCTGAAATCAACCGTTGTAAGCGTTCAGATTCGGTTTTAAGTCCTGGGGATGTAGATTCTAATATTACTTTTTTAAAATATTGGGGAAAATATAAGGTTAAATATAATCCTAATCTTCCCCCCATAGAATATCCCATTAAATAACATTGAGAAATATGCAGACGGTTTAAAACCTCTATTAATGCGGCTGCTGTTTCCGGCATTTTATAACAGCTATCCTCTCCTAAAACTTGGGTTTCTCCATGTCCAGGCAGGTCAAGGGTTAAACAACAAAACTGGGGGAAAAGTGGAGAAATTCGGGCATCAAAATCCTGACTATTTCCCAAAAATCCATGTAGAAATAGAATAATAGGTTGATTAAGATAGCCGTTTAGGGTATAATGAAAATCGTAGTTCTTTAGCTTTAAGAACGGCATGGAATTTGGTGAATTTATTAATCTAGTAGCCAATGTAAAAAGGGAACAGAAGCGGCACAAAACGCCATAAATCCAAATAATCCGAATAACATTCCAAATAATAGAAATTCTTCTCCTTTTTGTTTAGCTAGTTTAACAATTAAATAGCTGTAACCATAACAGGCGATAAAAAAAGTAATGATGAATGCGGTAAAATAATATTGCATTGTGTTTTAGCTCAATTTAGATTCGGCCACTTTTAAGTAGCTTTACTAATTATTGTACTAAACTTTTGTTAAATAGGGGCAGATTTGAAATAACTTGAAAAAACGCTGTAGTAGAGACGTTCCATGGAATGTCTCTACTTGCCGGGATATTAATAATAAATGAGTTTTAACGAATATTTTCCAAAGGAATATCTAAAAGGCCGTATTTATCCCATCCTGGAGCATCAAAATGCCACCATTCTGTAATTAAGGGAATAAATCCCTGTTGCTTCATTTTAGCAGCTAGTAAGTCACTATTCCGACGAACTTGGGGAGAATTTCCAGAGTAATCTCTGGCGGCTTTATTGGTAAAATCATCAAAGGCGGTTGGCATTTCTAATTCTGCCCCGGTGCGTAAATCAACTAAGGTTAAATCAACCGCTGCCCCTCGGTTATGACGAGACCCTTTGGCGGGGTTAGCAACATAACGATTATCGGGTAAAATTGCCCACATTTGCCGAGTTACAGATAGGGGACGATAACAGTCATAGACTTTTAATCCTAACCCCATTTGTTCTAAATCCTGTTGAACTCTTGATAGGCGTTGGGCAACATCAGAACGTAATAAACATCGAGGGGTGGAATATATTTTTTTCTTTAAAAAATTGTTAGTTGTGGCGTAGCGAATATCGTGACGAATGTTCAGGTTAACGCTTCTAATATCAACTAATTTGTCTGCTTCTGGCACTTGGTTATAATCTTGGATAACTAAAGGAGGAGACTTAGGAGGGGCAGCAGGAGGGGCGGTTAAATTTTGAGCATGAACGGAATTACAGTTAATACCCAAAATTAGGAATAAAAATAAGAATAATCGCATCATGAGTTTAGAAAGCATAAGGTTAAAATGATGGTGATGTGATTAGTACAAATTCCCGTAAGGGCGAGGCGCGCTTCGCCCCTACGATGAATAAGATGAATTAGATTTTCATACTTTTATGTGCAACTGATTAGACTTGCTATATATCCCCAAAATTAGGTTTAAAAACCCGATTTCTTGAGGTTTATATATCTAACCGTTGGTAAACTTGATCAAGGTTTTTCAGGTGATGTTTTGGATCAAAACAAGCATCAATTTCTGCGGGAGATAATGTTGCTTTAACTTGATCATTTTCCCTAATTAAAGATTGGAAATCCCCGTCGGTTTTATTCCAAGCAATATGAGCGCAAGATTGGACAATTTTGTAGGCTTCTTCGCGGCTAATCCCTTTTTCAACTAAGGTTAATAATACCCGTTGACTGAAAACAACACCACCATAAAGGTTCATATTGCGCTGCATATTTTCAGGATAAACTAACAGATTTTTGACTAAATCCGTCAGTTCAACTAACATAAAATGAGCCACAGTTGAAGAATCAGGTAAGACCATTCGTTCCACGCAACTATGGGAAATATCCCGTTCATGCCAAAGGGCAACATTTTCTAATGCAGCTACCGCATTTCCCCGAATAATTCGCGCCATTCCGGTTAAGCGTTCACTGCGAATAGGGTTGCGTTTATGGGGCATGGCAGAGGAACCTTTTTGACCTTTGGCAAAGAATTCTTCTACTTCTAAAACATCGGTACGTTGCAGGTTACGAATTTCTACCGCAAACCGTTCAATACTAGCGGCTAATAAGGCCAAAGTTTGCACATATTCCGCATGAATATCCCGGGAAATGACTTGGGTGGAGGCGGTATCGGGTTCGAGTCCTAATTTTTGACAAGCGATCGCTTCTATCCTCGGATCAACATTAGCATAGGTTCCCACGGCTCCAGAGACTTTGCCCACCGCCACGGTTTGACGCAGACGCACCAAACGTTCCCGGTTACGAAAAACTTCCGCTAACCATCCGGCCAATTTAAACCCAAAGGTGATAGGTTCAGCATGGATACCATGGGATCGACCGATCATCACCGTATCTCGATGTTGTTGCGCTTGGTAACGAATGGCCTGACTTAAGGCTTCCGTACGTTCTAACAACACATCCACACTGGCTACCAACTGCAAGGCCAGGGCCGTATCCAAGACATCGGAACTGGTTAAGCCTAAATGAATGTAGCGTCCGGCATCCCCAACATATTCGTTGACATTGGTTAAAAAGGCAATCATGTCATGGCGGACTTCTGCCTCAATTTCCAGCACCCGCTTGATATCAAAATTCGCCTTAGCCTTAATTTCTGCAACGGCTTCCGATGGGATATATCCTAACTCCGCCTGAGCCTCACAGACGGCTATTTCTACTTGTAACCAAGTTTGCAGCTTGTAAGTCTCTGTCCACAAATTGCCCATTTCAGGCAAAGTATACCGTTCTATCATATTCTGGGTTTGGATTTGATCGCTTTGATGTTAAAACAGACGTTAATCGTTCAACAGTAGACGGGTGAAACAGTTGTAGCCCAATTTCCTATCTACTGCATCCGAGGTCGGTCACTCACATCCCATTTAGCACAACTGTCCTATTTTAACTTTTGATGTGGATTAGCGATCGCAAGCCTTAAAAAAGAAATCATGGTAGAGACGTGCCATGGCGCGTCTCTCTCCGTGGTAAAATTCATTTCAGGGGTTAACCATTACCTGGAATTAATATTAATCGAGTTGATTGGGATTAATTCCTAAACGTCGTAATTGTTCTTCCAGTTGTTGTATTTTTTGTTCGGCTAAATAGGTTTGTTCTTGAGATTGTTGTAGACGTTCTTCGGCAGTTAAATAACGGCTTCCCTGTTGATTATACCAATATAGCCAATCCCTCGTAATTCCTACATGGGTTCCCCGTTCTCGACCTATTCCTAATTGTAATTCCGGCAACCAAACCTGTTCCCCAGGTTGTAATTTATATTCACCCTTTTCTAGTTTATAAACTTCTAAAGGCGGTTTACGTTTCCGTAGGGGATTATAAACCACATAATATAATGCCCCCATTTCTGCATAAAACTGTTTCTTTTTCGTATATTCTCCTCGGCGTTTATGGGATACAACCTCAATGATTAAAATAGGAACTTCTTGTTCTTCCCAAAGTACATAACTCAAGCGTAAATCTTCATCGATAATTCGAGGAACTCCCACACTTAAAAAACCATCAGGGACAATAGCAGGTTGTTCAGGATCATAATAAATTCCCATATCCACGCCAAAAAACCAATCCATGCGTTCAGACCAAATAGAAGCCAGGAGGATTTTTAACAGTCCAGGGATTAAATCTTGCAGTTCGTTATCCACAGGGGTATCGTCGGAGTCGGGCAAATCTTCCGCAGAAGGTAAACAAAGATTCAGATCGTATTTTAATAGCATAATGGATTTTGGGTAATGGGTAATTAAAGAACTTTCGTTAATACAAAAACACTCCCAACATTTCCCCGTCCGATTCTTAAATCTTCATCTAAATAGGTAATATCTAACCAACCTTTTTGATCACGCGCTTGTAAACTAAAATCAATTGCAATAAACTTTTTCCCACCTTCAATATCCGCAATAAAACTATCAGGAGATTGATAACCAATAAATCTTTGAGAACCGATAATAAAGCGATTAAATTTAACATTCACTCGTTTTTCCGAAACGGGTTCAAATTCGGCAGCTACACTGACTATTCCTTCTAATAATGGTAAACTTTGCACTTCTGCAATATTATAAACTTTTCGATCCGCCACCCGAATACATTGATAAATTTGCCCCAACTGAAGCAAGGGAAATCGACCAATTCCGAGTAATTCATCACTACTGGTGTACAATAGTCGCCAATTTCCATTCAGGAGTTCAGGAACTTCTAGGGGTTGGGGGTTGGGATTAAATTCTTCCAGTTGAGTCAGGGCGGATAAAATAGCCGCTTTATCCCCCGGGGTGGCGAGTAGACCGCGATTTTTCCCGGCAATCATTTCTAATAAAAGGGCTTTTTTGGAGTTGATCATAGTTTTATCTTATGTTTAATGAATTATTGGTTAGATTTTTTAAATCTATAAGACTCAAAATAGATTAAAAAAATATGATACTGTCCATAACCAATGATTGTGTAAAATTAGATTAAGTCTAACTCAATTCTATTTGACGCCGAAAACTAAAAATGCTTAACCCATCCTTGCGAGAAATCCCAGCCCATGAACCGGCTGATGTGATTCCTTCCAAACAAGAAATTTCACTGATAGCTTGGTTGGAGTCCACCGGACGTCTAATCGAACGAGATACCGTCAGTAGTACCACAACCGTTGACTATTTGGAGGAGGAAGAAGAAATCACCGATCTGATTTCCGTTGATGACTCTGCCTATGACGATGATGATGATGATGATGATGATCTATCAGAAAGCTAGAAATAGACGCTAGGAAACTAGCGATTTCTGGGATTGTGATTTTGTGGTGTTGAGGATTAAAAATTTCTGTGGATAGCAAACTTTATTCGGTTAAATCGTCCAACTGGTCTGGACAAACCCTATTGTTCCTCTTAAGTTTAGGGTTGGGTGTGTTCGCTTTTAGTTTAGACCGGGTGAACAGTAATTCATTTCAAGTTCAAGGCTCGTTATTTTTACCCGCTTTGATTGGTGCGATCGCCGTTTCTGTCTTAGGATATTGGGCAATCCCGCTTTTAGTCAAGATTAAAGCCGGACAATTTATTCGAGAAGATGGCCCCCAAGCTCACTTACAAAAAGCCGGAACTCCAACCATGGGAGGGATATTTTTTATTCCTGTGGGAGTGGCGATCTCTTTAATTCTAACTCAATTTCATCCGAATGTGATCGCCGTTTCTGCCCTCACCTTAGCCTATGGATTTATTGGTTGGTTAGATGATTGGCAGATTTTAAGACGTAAATCAAATAAAGGGATTTCTCCTCGAATGAAATTGGCGTTGCAGGTAGGTTTTGCAACGCTATTTTGTGTGTGGTTAGCAGTGACTCAATCTGCCACTTTCACCACCGTTGCTTTACCTTTAGGACTGGCAATTCCTCTGGGATTGTTATTCTGGCCCCTAGCAATTTTTGTCCAGGTTGCTGAAAGTAACGCCACCAATTTAACCGATGGTGTGGATGGGTTAATGGGCGGGTTAGGTGCGATCGCATTTTTGGGTTTAGGAGCCTATGTCGCCCCCAACGCACCGGAATTAACCACTTTTTGTGCTTGTATGAGTGGCAGTTGTTTAGGATTTGTCACCCACAACCGCAACCCCGCAAAAGTATTTATGGGAGATACGGGAGCCTTAGCATTGGGAGGCGGTTTAGCCACGGTTGCCCTATTAACCAATAGTTTATGGGTGTTATTAATAATTAGCGGAATTTTCTTTGTGGAAACCCTCTCTGTGATTGCTCAAGTTAGCTATTATAAAGCTACAAAAAACGCCGAGGGTGTGGGCAAACGTCTGTTCAAAATGGCTCCTCTACATCACCATTTAGAATTATCAGGATGGCAAGAAACCCAAGTGGTCGGGAGTTTTTATTTAATTAATGCTATCTTAGTGTTAATTACCCTGCTTCTAGGATACAATCCTTTCTAGGTTTTTTGCCGAATCATGATTAACCTTTCTGTTGTTATCCCGGTTTATAATGGCGAGACTGATTTGCCGGATTTAATTGAATATTTGCGATCGCAAACCTATCCGGCAGATCAAGTAGAATATTTATTAGTTGATAACAATAGTCGGGATAATTCTGTCTCTATTGTTCAGGAATTAGCCACATCTACTGCAATTAATATTCGTTCATTATCAGAAAATAATATCCAAAGTTCCTATGCCGCTCGCAATGCCGGAATTAGAGTTGCAACCAGTGATATTATTGTCTTTACCGATATGGATTGCCGACCGGAACCCCAATGGTTAGAGCAATTAATTCAACCCTTTTCTAACCCTAATATTGGTTTGGTAGCAGGTGAAATCATCGCCTTACCCAGTCAAAATCTATTAGAAAAATATGCCGATAAACAAGAAACTTTATCCCAAAAACATACCTTAAATAATAGCTTTTTACCCTATGGTCAAACCGCTAATTTAGCCATTCGGCGTAAAATTTTTGAACAGGTGGGTTTATTTCGTCCCTACCTAACAACTGGGGGCGATGCGGATATTTGTTGGCGGATTCAACAACAAACCAATTATCAATTAGAATTAGCATCCCAAGCAATAGTTAAACACCGTCATCGGTCTACCTTAAAAGCATTAAAAAGTCAGTGGCGACGCTATGGAGAATCGAATCGGTATTTGCATGAACTCCATGGGATTGATTTAATGGAATCCTTAACTCCTTCCGATTATCTGTATCGCTTAGGACGTTGGGTTTTAAAAGAATTACCCCTGGATATGGTCAAACTTTCAACCGGAAAAGCAGAAATCGTGGATTTAATTAGTACCCCCATCTCCTTATTTAATAGAAATGCTCGTTTCCAAGGACAACAACAAGCCAAATTATCAGATCAAGCAAAAGTAATTGAACGACTTTAAAATTGAAGTATTATAACAGTCGCCACATCTATTAGGACATTCTTGAAAACTAAAAGCTGCTCACAGTAAGTATTTACCTATAGCGAGATTGCCTATTCCCTATTGCCTCTTGCTATATCACAACTATTTTAACTTTTTTTAGGGGATAATTCAGATTAGACCTGTTTGTTGATCCAATCGCTATGACTCAATTTAGACTGTCTCAACAACACTTAAATTTGTTGTCTCTATGTCCTCGCAAATTTCAATATACCTATTTAGATCAGTTAGTTTCACCCACTTCTCCAGAACAGGAAGAACGCATCGCCTGGGGTAATCAGTTTCACCTGTTAATGCAGCAACATGAGTTAGGATTACCTGTGGATTTGTTACTCACCCAAGATCAAGAATTAAAACGCTGTTATACTGAGTTTTTAGGTGTAGCATCGGATATTTTTAGGTTAAATTCCGATCCTGCAACCTGCGTTTTTAGAGAAGCAGAACATTATCGCAGTTTAAATTTTAATCAGGATTTATTAGTCGTTATTTATGATTTAATTAAAGCCGAAGAAAAACAGGCCCAAATCTTTGATTGGAAAACCTATCCCCGCCCTCAAAATCGCCAGCTTTTAGAAAATAATTGGCAAACTCGTTTATATCCTTATCTTTTAGTTGAAACCAGTCAATATTTACCTGAACAAGTTTCAATGACCTATTGGTTTGTTAAGTCTCCCCAAAAACAACCACCTCAATATTTACACTTTCCCTATACTCAACAACAACATCAGAAAAATCAACAGGACTTAAATCAACTAATTGATCAATTTCATAACTATTTAGACCATTATCAACAGGGTGAATCTTTCCCTCAAGTTGATCAAAGTCAAGGAAATTGTAAATCCTGTCAATTTGCTATCCGTTGTCAACGGGTTTCTGAAGAATTAACTCTTGATCAGCCTTTAAATTCTCTGAATCTATATAATATTGATCAAGTTCAAGAAGTGATAATTTAAACCCATGTGGCAAATTCAACCAAATTTAGAGACTCCTGATTGGATTATCCCGATTATTCAAGAATACGCCCCTCAAATTTCAGGAAAATATATTGCTCAATTATTATTACATAGAGGTATACAAACCCCTCAACAATTGGTAGGGTTTCTCAACTATAATTCTTATCAACCATCCAGTCCCTTTGAATTTGGAATAGAGATGGAAAGAGCAATTGAACGATTGATTTTAGCCCGAAATCAACAAGAAATTATCACAATTTGGGGGGACTTTGATGCTGACGGAATCACAGCAACTTCCGTATTATGGGATGGTTTGGGACAATTTTTTAGTCGAGAAAATCAGCAGTTATCCTATTATATCCCCAATCGTTTAACCGAATCCCATGGGTTAAATCATGCCGGAATTGATCAATTACATCAACGGGGATGTCAGTTAATAGTTACCTGCGATACCGGAAGTACCAACTTAAAAGAAATCGAATATGCGAATCAATTAGGCATTGATATTATTGTTACCGATCATCATACTTTACTCGCAGAAAGACCTCCGGTAGTTGCTATTATTAATCCCCGTTATTTGTCTTTAGATCATCCTTTATATCATTTATCGGGGGTGGCGGTTGCTTATAAATTAATTGAAGCCCTATATGAAACATTACCCAATATTCCCCAACGTCCCTTAGAAGATTTATTAGATTTAGTCGCCATTGGTTTAATTGCAGATTTAGTCCAACTTAAAGGGGATTGTCGCTATTTAGCTCAATTAGGAATCGAAAAATTACAACAACAATTAAAAAATCCTACCCGTCCAGGGGTTGCCAAACTGTTAGATTTATGCAAACGAACAGGCGATCGCCCTACCGATATTTCCTTTGGTCTTGGCCCTCGAATTAATGCCGTGAGTCGCATTTATGGGGATGCTAAATTCTGCGTCGAACTCCTAACCAGCAAGGATAAAAAACGCTGTCAAGAATTAGCGATAGAAACCGAATTAGCTAATACCCGACGCAAAGGATTACAAAAAGAAGTTAGTCTTGATGTGATGACAAAATTGAAAAAAATTGACCTATCTACGACTCAAGTTATTGTATTATCCGATCCCCAATGGCAAGGAGGAGTTTTAGGTTTAGTGGCGGGTCAAGTGGCTCAAGAATATGGACGACCGACTATTTTATTAAGTACAGAAGGAACCATAGATTTAAGCAATTATGAGCAAGAAGTAAGCGAAAATTCAGAAGTTAAATTGGCCCGGGGTTCTGCTCGTTCAGTGAATCAAATTGATTTATATGAATTAGTCAAAAGTCAAGCCCATCTTTTGCATCGATTTGGAGGACATCCCTTCGCCGCCGGGTTGAGTTTACCGATGGAAAATATTTCGATCTTTATAGATGCTATTAATCGCCAAATGCGAGAACAATTAGATACTAATTTACAGGAGATTGGACAACAAAATATTCAAGTGGATTTGGTTTGTACCGTCGCCGAATTGGGGTTTGATTTATTCCAGGAATTAAAACTCTTAGAACCCTGTGGGATGGGAAACCCAGTTCCTAAAATCTTAATTCAAAATTGTTGGTTTACTAATGCTTGGAATACTTCAGAAAAGGATTTAAGAGGACAAAAAGTTCAATATATTAAAACCACCTTTGAACTATGGGATCAGTCCATATCAACGGGATTTCCTGGGGTATGGTGGGGACACTATAAAGATGAGTTACCCGTTGGAATATCAGATGTGATTGTAGAACTAGATTTTAATACATTTAAAAAACAATATGAAATTAGAATCTTAGAATTACAATCTGCTCAAGATCAGACTCCCCCAGCATCGATTCATCTGGCTGATCATCCTATTTTAGATTATCGGAATCAAAACATTAATCAACCTTTATCCGATATACTAATTATTAAAGACTGTCCCACCTGTTGGGAGGACTTACAATCTTGGTTTCGACGCGCCCATACTGAAAAAAAACCCTTAGCGATCGCTTATACCCTACCAGAATTACTACCTCCTGAAAAAATTTGGGAACAACTGATCGGCATTGCCAAATATCTTAGTCGCACCCACCAACCCGTTACTAGTCAGCAACTCAGAAATCAATTAAACTTAGGAATAATTCCCTTGAAAATTGGTTTGAAAATCTTAAAACGATTAGGCTTTAACATTGAATATCAAGATCAGAGGCTAGATATTAGCTGGCAAAAATTATCCAGTTTTCATCCTTCTGAAACCCTCAATCAATTAATCCAAACCTTCTTGGCTACCATCCAAGAAGAACAATTCCGTCGTCAATATTTCTGTAATGTTCCTTTATCAACCCTGGAATCAATCGCGATTCAAACCATCATCAAGGAAGAAAACAAAAACTTAAATTAACCATTAAACATAATGGTGTTAAAAATTCCTGAATTGGGAATGACCCATTTCTCCTAATCTTGTTGTACAATAAAAAATTGTACTCTTAAAATATCCCTGTGTGATTTCTAAAAAGGCAGGGAATCTAACTATGGTCGTTTGTCCCCAGTGTCAATTTGAAAACCCAAATCTAAATAAGTTTTGCCAAAGCTGCGGTACTTCCCTCACCCAGAAATATTGTCCTGAATGTGGGGCGACTGTTCCCTTAAACACCCTGGAATGTCACAACTGCGGGACAGTAACTGGAACAGTTTATCTGGCCGTGGTTAGCCCTTCGTCCTTAGTTGCTTCTCAACCCGATCAATTAGAATCTTTAAATAATGACCATTTAGAGGGGGCTAATACCGTCGCAGAATCGATTTTAGATCGAATTGAGACTGAACCCCTCACCCCTGATACTCCTCAAGAGTCAGACCCAACACCTGCGGCCATTGAACCTGAAGAAGAAATTTTCTCCCAAGCGGATATCGAGGCCATTACCATCGCGCCCCAGGATGCCCTGAGTCCCGTCGCAGACCCGTCACCGCAGGAGGATAGTCTACAATCGCTCGAACTCCCGATTGGAGCCTATTTAGACCCCCAGCAGCGTTATCAACTCCTTGATTCCTTACCGCCCCTAGAGTCAGGAAAAACCGTTACGGTGAAGGTTTTAGATACCCAGCCCTTGCAGGTGTCTCCCCTAAACGCCCTAGAAAAACAAGCATCTACCCCCTCAGACCCCCAATTAGAGACCTTTATTATTACGGCGGCCGGGCCATATTTTTCCTTGGCTTCCGAGCATTCTAACTATTTCCCTCGGTTACAAGATGCCTGGGAACAGCCTTTTTATAGTGTGATTCTTTTAGAAGATTTTACTAATTTACCCCTATTATCTGACCTGTGGAGTAACAAGAAAAACACAGCCCAACAAATTGTTTATTGGTTAGAGGACTTAGTAAAACTCTGGGTATTGTTGGAACCTTGGAACTGTCGTCAAAGTTTATTGGAAACCCAGAATTTAAGAGTTTTCTCTGAAGATTCTCAACAGTTGTGTTTAAAACAATTGTATTTTGAATCGCCCAATTCTGCCCTGAGTTTATCGGATTTAGGATTATTATGGCAGGAGTTATTTCAACAATCCCAACGAACTTTAGTGGGCTCCTTAACAGAAATATTACGCGATTTACTCGAAGGAAAAATTACAACTATTGAACAATTGCAACAGGCCTTAACGGTGGTTTTAGAAGAAATTAATTGTCCCTCGACTCCAGCCTCCCGACCCATCGACCCAACGGAACCCCTATTACCGAGCTTAACTCAAGCTCCAACGGTGATTCTGGCTCAGAAACTCAAATCCCTAGAGGCGGTGGGACGTACGGATATCGGACGTCAACGGGATCACAATGAGGACTGTTTTGGCATGGAAACCCAAATCAAGATCGAAGAAACACCCCTGGGACAAACAAGCTCCGTCCGGGGTTTATATATTCTCTGTGATGGGATGGGAGGACACGCTGGAGGGGAAGTGGCGAGTCAAATGGCGGTTGACACCCTGAAAGACTATTTCCAAAACCAATATCCCGAGGGACTCCCCACGGCAGAAATCCTACAGGATGCAATTCTTAAAGCCAATGAAGCGATTTATACTGAAAATCAACAGGGAGTCCGTTCCGGTGTGGGTCGCATGGGCACAACCCTAGTGATGGCTTTAGTGGTTGGTCACCAAGTGGCAGTGGCTCATGTGGGAGATAGTCGATTATATCGTTTAACTCGCACCCATGGGTTACAGCAAGTCACCGTTGACCATGAAGTCGGACAACGGGAAATTCAAAAAGGAATTGACCCTGAACTGGCTTACTCTCGTCCCGACGCCTATCAATTAACTCAAGCCCTAGGGCCGCGGGAGGAGCAGTTTGTTCATCCCGATGTGCAGTTTTTGGAAATTGAGGAAGATACGGTTCTGATTATAGCATCGGACGGCTTAACGGATAATAACCTCTTAGAAATATTCGGCGAAACTCAACTGGCTCCCCTACTTAAGCCCGAAACCTCTTTAGCCACAGCCGTAGACAGTTTAATTGCTCTGGCGAATCAACATAATGGTCACGATAACATTACGGCCATTGTGGTTCGAGCTTGGGTGTAGTGAATCTGGGCTGGTAGAGACGTGCCATGGCACGTCTCTACTGTTCCCTGTTCCCTGTTCCCTGTTCCCTGTTCCCTGTTCCCTGTTCCCTGTTCCCTGTTCCCTGTTCCCTGTTCCCTCGTGCGTAGCGCTATAACTGATTTATGTTAATTCTAACGTTGTTAGACTCCAAACAAAAAACCCCCCTGAGACAGTGGACATTTGCACAGGAGGCGGTAATTCGAGTTGGACGGGCGGCGGATAATCAAGTTGTAATCGTTGATACCTTGGTTTCCCGTTATCATCTGGAGTTACACCGCCCAACGGATGAAACCCAGAATTCACCGTGGTTACTCGTGAGCAAGGGAACGAATGGAACCTTTGTGAATGGGGTTCTCACGAATCAGGGATTAGTGGGGGATGGCGCTTTAATTGAATTAGCAAAAGATGGCCCCTTATTACAAATTCAACTCCAGGCCAGTGTAATTGCGATTCCGGCTACTCCTCCCTCCTGTAAGCATGAGGGGAATACGCCAGGGAATTTATTTTGTATTCATTGTGGGCTTCCCATTCAGGTTGAACGCACAATCCGACAGTATCAAGTATTGAGAACCATCGGACGGGGAGGAATGGGAACAACCACCCTAGCCTGGGATTCTACCACCGCTAAATCGGCTGTACCTGTTGTCGTTGTGCTCAAAGAAATGAATGCGGATATGGCACAAATTGCCAAAGCCCAAGAATTATTTGAACGGGAAGCCCGTACCCTAAAAGCCTTAAACCATGAGGGAATTCCCCAGTTTTATGACTTTTTTGTCGAAGATGGCAAAAAATATTTAGTCATGGAAATGATCCATGGCACGGATCTGGAAAAGTATATCCATCAACGGGGGCCAGTGATTCCCCAACAGGCGATTCAGTGGATGATCCAAACCTGCGAGATATTAGACTATATTCACTCCCTCGATCCGCCTCTGATCCACCGAGATATCAAACCTGCAAACCTGCTTTTGCGACGACGAGATCATCGAATTGTCGTCTTGGACTTCGGAGCCGTGAAGGAAATCGGAACACCCCCTGGAACCCGCATTGGGGCGGAAGGATACAGCGCCCCGGAACAGGATCGGGGACAACCCCTGACTCAATCGGATTTATACGCGATCGGTACAACCTTAATTTTTTTACTGACCGCCGAAACACCCCTCAAATTCTATGGTAAACGAGGAAACAGTTATGGTTTTGAACTCGATAACGTTCCGACTATTACGCCTCAACTGCGAAAAGTAATTGAACAAGCCACGGAATACCGACCCAAAGATCGCTATCCAACGGCTCAACATCTATCTCAAGCCTTAGCCCAGTGCCTAAATTGATAAAATCGTGAGGAAGATTTATGCAAAGGAGAGGAGGAGGAAAGGGCAAAGGACTAAAAGCTATGGATAGACAGGAATACAAAACTTTAAACAGTGGAATTTAAAAGGGTGAATTCCTGATTGATTACAGACTAACTGAAATCAGGGAGGGTTTGATAAATAGGTTTCTAATCTTCGTCTTCGTCCCACGCTTCAACGGCTAATAGCTCGCTGAGGGGATCTTGCATGGAGAAACCAAACTCTAACAATTCCTGTTTCCAATATTTCCAGTCATCGCCATAGAGAAGGGCAATTTTCCATACACTATCGGAAGGTTTGATAATGTCAGACTTGACTAGGGAATGCACCTGACGTTGTAATTTATCCATCGGGTGTATAACCTTTTGGCTCATAATACCTCTTAAATTGTTCTAATTTCTAAAGGGTTAACGCTTTCCAACCTGAACGATTTTTCTTTGCATACAGGGCTGATGCCGTTCAAAGCAACTTCCTCGATCATGAGTATAGCACAAACTTTGAAAAAGCAATCTTTTTTTTGAATTTAGGTGTTAATTCTCGATGACAATGGCTGGAATTTCACCCTAAAGCCAATTATAGCGGGGAAAACCCAAAAGTGTCATCCCAACTGATTGACCAGGAATCGATCTCTAATTAATCGGTATCCGTAATACACAATACCCAAATTTGATAGTTTCGCTTATCGATGCCAAACCAAGTCACATCCCAAGAAACACCCGCAAACCACTCTGTCCAAGGTTCTTGAGAAATATACATCTGAATTTCATCATAGCGACTCCCAAACAAAGCCTCACAAAATTTTATCCCAATATCCTTCGCTTGTTTGGCAGTTCCTTCAAATTCTTCATCTGCTCCCCCTAAAAATAAGGCCTCTGCTAATTCTCCATCTAAGGTGAAGGCACTGGTGTCTTCCGTTAGGTCTAAGTCTGTGGTTAAGGGGGTTTCAATTTCTAAAGCTGATAAACCATCCATCACTGGGGGTAGGGTGACAAATTGTTCAAAAAAATTAATTTCATTCAGTAAGTCCCTGGAGCCAAACCAATTTAACACCGCGTGAGGAGAAACCTTAAATCGGGCGAACTCCGCCCCCCCATTAACCAGAATTTTTCTTAATTCTTGCAGGAGTTTATTAACAGATGGATCTTCTAGGGGGGTATATACGACTTGTAATTCTTGCCACATTTGCTCAATTTCTTCTTCCGAAGGACGGTATTGGTCTCGATTAGGAACTAACATCAATGTTGATCTCCAGTTAACAATATTTTATATACTCTACTTGAGTCTTTAAAAACTCACAAGATTATTTGCAAAAAATATTATAAAAATTAACAGAATTAATTGGATTTTTGTGGTACTTATTATGATATAAGGAAACCCAAATAAACTAAGGTACTAAGAAAAATTATCTCAGGATATTACAGGTTTATGTTTTATGAAAAATACCGTAATCCTAGTATTATTTGTAAATTTGTAATTATTGTATCAATTTATCGGGGAAAGCATCGGAGGTTTCTGATGGTTCAGGTTCTTCGGGACAAAATTCTAGTTCAATTTCAATGGCAAGTTGAGGTTCTGATAAGTTATGATAGCTGGTGATCGCTTTAAATCTCAATTTTCCGGTTTTCCAAGAGGCAGCACCTAATTTTAAGAGTTTACAATCAATTTCTTCACTGACGGTATTTACGCTACTTTGATTTACTGTTAAAATCACCTTTTTTTCAATATTATATTCGGAGTTAATTCTCTCTAATAAATGAAAATCAAAAGCAGTTATGCCATCGGTTTTATACCCCTTAATATACATTTTTTTGTTAAGAATATCTATCAGGATTTCTTTAAAATTTTCCACGGTAAATGTATTCTTATTGAACATCAAAATATCATCATTATTTAACGGATAAAACGAATTATTCATTTTGATATTATCCTCAAGATTTGAGCTAAAAAGTTGGTTTTATTTGTAAATTTGTAGTTGTTGTCTAAGTTCATCTAAATATTCTTTTTATACATTAACATACAATCATCACTCAGCGTATAAAATATATTGTTCATGTTGTTTTGTCCTCAAGATTTTATCTGATAAAGTTTAAAAAAATTATGTAAGTTTAACTGGTTTTATTTCTTCAATAGCACAATTAAATTATAAAAAATATGCCCTCATGTCTACTCACCTCGACTTGTTGACGGATGGTGTTTTCGTACAACTGTCTTGCACGCCGTGCCACTTCTTCACGACTTAAAAGGATGGTTTGCATAGTTTAACTCTCGATCGCTACATTGGTATTGTACCGCAAACATCGAGTGCTATTTCTTTTAACTCAAGCACTCACTTATCCTAAAATTATTATAAGAAATTGCAATCGCTTTTTTTAAGAATGCGATCGCTCTCCCTATAATTATCCCAATAAAGTGCGATCGCTCCTTTTTTAAGAGTGCGATCGCTTTCCCTACAATTATCATATTGATATGATGGAAACTGGTGATATAATAAATTAAGTAATTCTGGAATCGCCATGGCTAAACTTCAGATTGAAAACTTGCCTGATGAACTATATAGTCAGATTGAGTGTCTTGCCTCAGAGAAAAATTTTACTCTTAATGACGCAGTTATTCATCTGTTGACGCAATCCTTATCATTTGAGCCTGACAAAATAATGATAAATAACCAACCTATGTCAGCAATTCTACAAAGAATTAGTAATCGTCCGAGAGTTAACCCCAGGGATTTTGGATTAACAGATAGCACTATTTTAATTCAAGAGGATCGGAATAGATGACCGTTGCTTTACGATGCGTAATTGATACAAATATTTGTATTAAGTTATTTGTTGCTGATCTATTGACCTCTAAAGTTAATCAACTATTTACTCATCTTGATGATCCTTCTGTTGAGTTTTTTGTACCCGATCTTTTTTATATTGAATGTGCTAATGTTCTCTGGAAGTATGTACGCGCTAACCTCTACACGGCTGAACAGGTTAAAGCCGATTTGAGTGACTTAAAAGCACTACGATTTAAAGTCATTTCAACAAAAGATCTAATGAGTAACGCTGTTCAAATTGGTTTAGACTATGGGATCACAGCTTATGATGGCTGTTATGTAGCACTTTCAGAAAAAGTTAAAGCACCGTTGCTAACTCTGGATGAACGGTTAGTAAATTCCTTGAGAGATAGCAGGTTTGATGTGAGACTTTTTACAATTTTTACAGTACCCATTAATTCTAATTAACCAACATAGCTTCCACCTCAAATGAAAAAGTGTAATCGCACACTGCCATATTAAAAGGAAATACGATCGCACTCCCTGAAATTATTACAAGAAAAAGCTATCGCTCTTTTAGGATTTCATTAGTTAACATTTTTTATTCTCCCACTAACTGATAAGGTGTGCACATTCTGGGTAGTTCATAACTGAATTCAAATTGATATGATGAAAACTGGTGATATAATAAATTAAGTAATTCTGGGATCGCCATGGCTAAACTTCAGATTGAAAACTTACCCAACGACTTCAAAAAAAATCTCTCTGAGTTATTGTCCCGTGTAGAACTTGGAGAAGAAATTATTATTTCCAATCAAGGGGTGGCGATCGCTAAGTTAATTCCGTTTCGTCCTTCATCCAATCGACGGGATAGTTTAGGGCAAGATCAAGGTAAATTTATCATACCAGATGACTTTAATGAACCGTTACCCCAAGAAATTTTGGCAGCATTTGAAGGAAATGAACAGTGAAATTATTGTTGGATACTCAATGCTGGTTGTGGTGGTTTGCCCAACCTGAGCGATTAAATCAGGAAGTGATCGCACAGATTGCCGATGAAAGTAATGAATTATGGTTTTCTGTTGCTAGTGTTTGGGAAATTGGGATCAAAGTTGCAATCAGAAAATTACCATTGCCAGAGCCAATAGATACCTACATTTCTAGTCGTATGGTGCAGTTAGATATGCGATATTTGGAAATCACAGCACCTCATGCACTGCGATCATCTGCGTTACCATTACATCATCGAGATCCCTTTGATCGTATGTTGATTGCTCAGGCTCAAATTGAGAATATGACGCTGGTGAGTGCTGATTCAATATTCAAGCAATATAGCGATATTTCTATTCTTTGGGCTGCTAATTAATGTTAGATAGCTGCTCTTTTTTTTAAGAAGGCGATCGCTGTCCCTATAATTATCACGAATTTGGGGTTAAAACCAGCATTCTCATGCTTCTGGCTCGTGCAAAGACTGGCGCAATGTTAGAACAATATCCTGGGCTGACTGGTGTCTAAATTTTCCTGCATGGAAATCAGCCAAGTTTTTTTTTGCATCCACAGCCATTTCTGCCCGGCGACTTTCTTGGTGACGGTTTTGCAGAATTTTGATCAGCATTTCCTGCTGTTCGTAGGGAAGTTGTAAAGCAGTTTCTAATACTTGGTCGAGGGTATTCATGGGATTATATAGCCTCTGATTTGGAAACACCAAATGCAAATTTGAGTGAATTATATCACTCATCCTTAACCGTTGCCAGCTACGACGATATATTTTCTTGCCGCATCACTTGCAAATCAGGTAGAATGACTAATAGTTTCTGAAGTCTAAAATGGAAACCATATTAAATATTGAATATCTGACGAGCCAAGATGGAGAGGCGATCGCCGTGGTGATTCCTATTGCTCTATGGCGACAACTTTTGCCTGATGAAGAATCTTCTTTGGAAGAACTTGGGGAAGCGGTAGAAGACTATTGTTTGAATAAAGCGATGAATGAAGCTGTTAATACTTCCTTACTTGATCGAGCGATGGCTTTGGCTTATCTTGAGGAGTAATGATTTTGGAAGTTCAATACCGTCAGGCTTTTCTAAAAGACTTGAAGCAACTTAAAAGTTAAACATCATACCAACGCATCTATGAAGTTGCGTTTACAACTCTAGCAGCTATCAATATCGCTCTCCCTAAAATTATTACAAGAAAGTGCGATCGCTTTTTTTAAGACGGCGATCGCTCTCCCTACAATTAAAACTACACCGATTAGGCGAATATTCTAATTAATTCGCTTCAATCTAACGCACCACTCGGACTTCAATTGCAAGGCTAAGATTGCTCCACAATCTATCAGTTGTCAGAACAGGTTGATTAAGAGAAATCCCTAACGCTAGACAAGCGCGATCACCAAATGAAAGCCCAATTGATTTAGTTTTTGGTCGCAGCATTCCCGACTGTAATGCTTGTTCTTGATCAAAAGCTACAACCTCAAGATTTAGATTAGATAGAATCTGCTGAATGACGTTTTCATTTATTCCTGCTTCTGCTAACTTTGCTATCACTTCAGACAAGTTAACGGTACTGATGGCAGCATTGCCAATAAACCGCGAAATTTCTTCGCTACCCATTTCTTGATTCAGCAAAGCCAAGACAGCAGAGGCATCTAAAACAACTTCACTCACCTGTCCCCTCCAATCTTCGCTCCTGAATCAACTCCTCCGAGAGTTTTCTACTAGCAGGAATATATTGCCTGAAAAGAGCTTGAGCCTTTTGGACGGAGGTTTGAGCCTGATCCGAAATCGGTTGATCTTCTATAACGAGAACGGCATTATACTGACCCACTGGTATATCTACAGGAGAATCGACTAACAACTTGCCATTGCTTGTTATCGTTACCTTTAATCCAATAGTTCGCATCGTCAATTCTACTCATTAATTTAACTATTAATTATAATTATAAAGATCCCAAAAATGACTAACAATCCCAATGACAAGCAAGGGCAATCTCATCAATCTTTCTTGTCAGACTGCGATCGCTTTCCCTAAAATTATCACGCATAAAGTGCGATCGCTTTTTTTATAAGAAGGCGATCACACTCCCATATAATGATTGTAGCAATGGATAAGAATATAAGTAAAAAAAATTGAGTTGACTGACGCTAGAAAACTCAACTTTTTTTGTTATGACTTAAACAGGTAGAAATAAGCTAACGATTTTTCTATTTACCTCCAAAAAGTTTATATACTCCGTATCCGATAGCCGCAGCAGCCGCAACAGGTGCAGCAGCAACGATGGCAGTACCAGCAATTGCACCTCCCCCAACAACACCACCGATACCTGCAAGAGTACCCATAATTGCAGCACCAGAAGCACCACCAGCTACGGTTGCTAAACCAGCACCAGCTATACCAGCAGCAGCCCCAATATTTGTAGCTGTTCTTGCCGCTGCACGAGCACCATTCTCTTCATCAGACAAGTCAGGTTGGTTTTTGAACAAAGTTTCATTCATTATTTTTGCCCCAAGATAAGCTGGGCCTGCTGCTAATACCGCAGGCCCAACAGCCATCCCACCACCAACCACGCTACCTGCGGCAGCTAAACCCGAAGTAATTCCTGCTCCTGAAGTTGCTGCAACAGTCAACCCCGTAGCTGCACTGGCAGCCGCACCTACCGCAGCACCAGTTTCTACAACCGCTTTAGCTGTTTTGACTGTATTTCCATCAATACCCGTAGTTTTTTCTACAACAGTCTCCGTACCCTGTTCAAAAGCTTTTTCAACAGCTTGACGGGCGATATCTTCAAAACTCATATTTGTAATTCCTAGTTTGATATTTGAATACTGTCTTTATTATTTCTTAAAAATCGAAGTTTTGTCTAGCTCAAAAACATCCTATTTTGACAACAATTTTTACCGACGTTCATCTTCTTATAATCTAGTTTTATACAAAAATATACAAAAATGTCTAAAAAAATCAGCCCATGTACGCTATAATACACAAAACTCTCCCATCTCCTAGCCCAAATGAACCTTAAAGAAATGTTAAAAGTGGCTGATAAGATAGTATTTGCTAAAACGGGTAGGCATCTTGATGATTTAGAGGAAGCGGTATTGCGGGGAACACTGGAACGGGAAACATACAAACAAATTGCTAAGGATTTTGATTGTTCGGAGAGTAATGTGAGAAATACAGGATCAAAATTATGGCAGATCTTTTCAGAGAAGTTAGGGGAAGATGTTAATAAATCTAATTTTAAATCTGCAATGGAGAGGTTGAAAAACTCTAATGTTTTAAACTTCGCACAAAATGTTAGTCATAGTTTTAATATTTGTGGAGAAAGTAGACATCCGCCGGATATACCCAACCCTTATCAGCAAAACGAGAATATTTCTCAGTCTAAATCAACTGAAACTCTGCATAATGATTTAAGTGAAATGCCTGATTTGGGTGCTTTTTATAATCGCACTCCTGAACTAGAAACCCTGACAAATTGGATTTTACAAGAACAATGTCGTCTAATTGCTATTACGGGTATTAGTGGTATTGGGAAAACGGCGTTAACGGTGCAACTGGTTCAACAAATTAAGGATGAATTTGAGTATATAATTTGGTGTGATTTTGACTCATCGCCGACTTTAGCGGAATTTCAAAGTAATTTGATTCGGATAATTTCTCAGTCTGAACAGTTAGATTTATCTGCCAATAATCAGAAATTTTTACCTCTAATTAAATATTTGCAAAAGTATCGCTGTTTAGTTATTTTAGATAATATTCAAAATCTTTTTAGTAGCGGCGAATTAGCGGGAAAATATAAACCAGGCTATGAAGATTATCGCACTTTATTTAAACAAATTAAAGAATTATCTCATCAAAGTTGTGTTGTGTTAACGGGTTGGGAACAACCTAGAATTATAACTGAGGTTAAAAGCGAAAATTCTCTAATTCGGACTTTACGACTGACGGGTTTAGATGTTCTGGCGGCGCGGGAAATATTTAGAGATAATGGGTTAACAGAAATTGACCCCTGGGATGCAATTATTCAACGCTATCAAGGCAATCCCTTCTGGTTAAAAAGTATAGCAAATTTGATGCAGGATTTGGGAGAATGTGAAATTGAGGTATTATTGAATAATACTCTATTGTTACCTGAAGATGTGAAAGAGAGTTTACAGCAACAGTGCGATCGCTTATCGGAAATAGAAAAACAAGTGATATCTTTATTGGCAAAGGAAAACCATCCGGTTAATTTAGTTAAACTGTTAGAAAATAGTAAAATTAATTCATCGGATTTAATTAATGCCCTACAGTCTTTATTAAAACGGTGTTTAATTGAACAACAAGGAAATTTTTATACTGTTTTACCTTTAATTAAGCAATATATAGAAAGTCTAAATCAGTTGTACAAATAGCTAGAAATCCAAATAATCGTAGGGGCGAGGCGCGCCTCGCCCCTACACACCTCTCTTACCTGAAAATATTATATAATTTAGTTATATATACTTTAAAAAACGGATGGAATCCTCAACAATCAGACAGTTTACTCTGAATGAATATCACCGTTTAATTGAGTTGAATTTCTTTCAGACTGATGAACGGGTAGAATTAATTCGGGGAGAAATTGTTAAAATGGCGGCTAAAGGAACTGCCCATGCGGTTTGTAATACTCGGTTGATGACAAAGTTAGTTATTTTAATCAACGAACGCGCGATTATTCGAGGACAAGAACCGATTATCTTACCCTCTAATAGTGAACCTCAACCGGATGTTGCTATTGTCAAAAATCGGGATGATGATTATTTATCTTCCCATCCTCAACCAGAAGATATTTTACTGGTGATTGAGATTTCTGATTCTAGTTTAAATTATGATCAGGATGTGAAATTATCCCTTTATGCTGAAGCTCAAATACATAACTATTGGATTTTTAATTTAATAGATGATCATTTAGAAACCTATACCGAACCTTATCAAGAACATAACGGTATATTTCGCTATCGAACTAAACGAATTTTTCTTAAAGATGAATTGGTTTTAATTCCAGGTTTTAACGATATTTATATTAATTTGTCAGAGATTTTTTGGGGGATATTGTAGTGAGGTGGTGCGTGAGATACATCTGACGCACCCTAGGGGTTTAAGGAATAGCAATAAACTGGTTAATGGCGTCTATAAGTTGATCAATTTCTGAGGTTAGGGTAAAGTAATGAACACAAGCTCTAACGCAGTTGGGATCGAGGAGAGTTCTCAGGAAAATACCTTGGTTTTCTAAAGTATTAACTAAGGATTTATGGGATTTTCCATCAGTGAGTTGAAAGGAAACTAAACCCGCTTCGGGCGGAGAATTTCTTAAACATTTAATTTGGGGAATTTCTAATAATTTTTGCCATAAATATTGACTATTTTGACAAATTTTTTGATAGCGTTCTGTTGCCGTTCCCCATTGATGATGGAGAGCGATCGCCTGGCGTAAAGCCGCATATAATGGATAGGCGGAAGTTGCCACTTCATAGCGTTTTCCATCCGGTGTCCAAGAAATCGGTTTTCCCTGTTCATCACCCATAATACTGCGCCATCCAATAAAGGTTGGAGATAATTCTGATCGAGATTGGGAACTAACATATAACCCCCCCAATCCATCTGGCCCACAAAACCATTTATGACCTGTAAAGGCATAAAAATCAACCCCAGTTTCTGTTAAGTTTAGGGGTAAAACTCCTACGGATTGAGCCGCATCTACTAATACTTTTGTGTTATAATTATTGTGGCAAAGGTTAACAATTTCTGTCAAGGGTAATACTTGTCCTGTATTCCATAAAATATGACTAATGACTAATAGACGAGTATGGGGTTTTAAATACTCAGAAATCATCGCTACGGGATTACCTTGGTTTAAGGTTTCTCTCAGGGGAAAAAACGAAACTTCCAGATCAAAACGACGTTGAATTTCTTGAATAATTGCTAAAATTCCGGGGTGTTCACAATCGGAAATCAACAGATGATCTCCGGGTTGCCAATCAATTCCCCAGAGGGCAATATTACAGCCTACAGTAACATTTTCGGTGAACGTGAGGGTTTCCGGTGAGATTCCTAATTCCTTAGCCAGCAAATGGCGAGTTAATTGGGTTTCTTGGTTTTGCCATTGGTTGACTTTCCCCGAAAAGGGGCCATGGGATTGCATATATTTATACCCTTCAACAATGGCATCTATTGACACCTGGGGCAATGGCCCTTGTCCACCATAATTAAAATAGGCTTTATTCGTTAATGCGGGAAAATTTTGGCGATGGGTTTCTAGGGACGGAGTTGTCATAATCCTGAGTATTCGTTATTTTTTGTTAAGGAACACTTTTAAGTTTAATCTGAAGGGGATATCTGAATTTATTATTGACACTCAAATCATCATGTTAATCACCGATAAACAACTGTTACTTTATCAACGCTGTCAGAGGCGGGCATTTTTAGACCGTTATGGCGATATTTCTCAACAAGATCCGCCGAGTGATTTTTTACTCAAACTAATCCAGGATAGTTTTGCCTATCAGCAAAGTATTTTATCAAATTATCCCTATTCTAAACTAAATTCTTTTTTTAGAAATTGGGAGTTGGGGGCAAAACAAACGATAGAATTAATGCAGCAAGGAGTGGAGCGAATCTACCAAGGGGTTTTGCTGAAGTCAGAGGTAATTAATGCTTCTGATTTTATTGTAGATGGGTCATCCATAGAATCTGATGAGATGATTCAGATCCGATTATTGAGTTCTCCTGAATTATTGGTTAAACAGCCGGGAATTTCTAAATTTGGAGATTGGATTTATGTTTCCCAGGATATTAAGTTAGGTAAACGTCCTAAACTCGATTATCAAGTGATATCGGCGTTTCATGCTTATTTATTAACAGATATTCAAGGAATACAGCCGGAAACAGGTTGGTTGATTTTACGAGGAAAAGCACCCTATGCGGTTAATTTAGAGCAACGTCTGCCGCAGATGGAGAAGGTTTTAAATAATTATTTAAACATGGTTTTATCGGGTCAGGAACCGGAGGTCTTTATTGCGAGACAAAAATGTAATTTATGTCAATGGCATAGTTATTGTTTGGAGGTGGCGCGATCGCAAAATCATATTTCTTTGATTCCGGGGGTGACTCCAACCCGTTATTTACGGTTACAAGAACTTAATTTAACCACCGTTGAAACCTTAGCAAAGGCTACCCAGGAACAATTAGAAGTGTATCCCGAATTTGCCGAAGGAATTGCCTTACAAATTATCAAACAAGCAGAATCAAATTCAGAGAATAAAGCGATTAAACGTCGGGAAGAATTTATCAGTTTTGAACAACATTTTAATTCTAGCGAATGGATTGATATTTTTAATGATAACTCTCAAACAAAATTAAAAAAATTTCCCGTTGAAATTTATTTTGATATTGAAGCTCAACCCGAATTAAACTTGGATTATCTCCATGGAATTTTAGTGGTAGATAACCGTTCAAATCAACAAAAATTTTATCCGTTTTTAGCAGAAAATCAGAACCAAGAGGAATTGATTTGGAAACAGTTTTTAGAATTAGTTTGGATGTATCCCATCGCTCCTATTTTCCATTTTTGTGACTATGAACCTAAAACCATTAAACGATTGGCAATGGTTTATAATACCCCAGATTATTGGTGGAAACCCGTGTTAAACCGATTTATTGATCTTCATGCCAAAATGACAGAAACCGTCACCCTTCCGGTGGAAAGTTACGCTCTGAAACCCGTGGCGAAATGGTTAGGATTTGAATGGCGTGATCCGAAAGCAAATGGGGCTCAATCTGTTTGTTGGTATGAACAATGGTTAAAAACAGGCGATCGCAAATTATTAGATGCTATTGTTCAATATAATGAAGATGACTGTCGCGCTACATTTCATGTTAAAAAATGGTTAACAGAGTTTCTTAATGATTCAATGTAATATAGATTAATCATGAAAATTATAGAGCTTTAAAGGAAGATTAAATCTATGACTCAAGAACAAAAAACCGATCGTCAACGAGGACATCAAGCCAATGAACGGACATTTTTAGCCTGGTTAAGAACCTCTATTTCTTTAATTGCTTTGGGGTTTGCTATCACTCAATTTAGTTTGTTTTTACATCAATTAAAATCCTCTTTTTCAGAAAAAAGTTTTTATAATAATCATATTTTTAACTCCGATAATATTGGGATTATTCTAGTGATTACCGGAATGATTATTATTGTAATTGCAGCTTGGAATTATAATCAAGTTTTTTGGCAAATTGAACAGGGAAATTATCAACCCAACCGTTTGTTAATTTGGATGATGACAGCCATTGTTATTATCCTAGGATTGATGAGTTTACCGTTATTTTTCCGTCGAGATTTACCTCAAAAAAATGTTCCTAATTCTTTGGAATTACAAAGTAATCGATCTTTACCTTTTATTGCCAATATTTTAATTGGGCTTCGATATTAATTTCCTATCCCTTAGATGATCTCGCAAAAATAAAAGCATAGGTGAATTTCATGCGAATTTTATTATCTATTTTATTCATAATTTTAACCCTAACCTTTTTCTTGATTTTTAGTACCTCAAGTGTGGCGATTTCCACAATAATTGATTTTATGGGTCAAGGGGATTTATCCACGGGATTGATCTATAATAATACAGAAGTCGGTGGTTTATCAGGAATCACCTATAACCCCGAACAACAGGTTTATTATGTTATATCCGATGACCCTAGTAATATCAATAAAGCTCGATTTTATACCCTAAAGATTGATTTAAGTTCCGGTTCTCTTACGGAAACAGGGGTAACTGTAATTGGTGTGACTTTGTTATTAACAGAAACCGGAGAACCCTTTACTAAAGATAGTCTTGATCCTGAAGGAATTGCTTTTTCTGGAAATGGTATTTTTATTGTTTCGGAAGGGAATCTTTATCAAAATATTCCAGCTTTTATTAAGGAGTTTTCTTTGGAGGGTAAACTATTACGTTCTTTACCTATTCCTGAAAAATTTATGAATGAGAATGGAAATAAAAATCAAGGACTCCGTTCTAATTTATCCTTAGAAAGTTTAACTCTAACGCCCGATCAAAACTATTTATTTACAGCGAGTGAAAATGCCTTAATTCAGGATGGAGAAATAGCGAATTTAGATCGGGGAACACCCTCTCGAATTTTGCGATATAATTTGCAAACTAATCAACCGGATCAAGAGTTTTTATATATTACCGATCCCTTAGCCAATTCTTCTTTTATTGCAGAACAGTATAATAGACAGGGTTTAGTTGATTTATTGGCAATTGACGATCAGCATTTAATCAGTTTAGAGCGGTCTTTTTCCTTGGGTTTAGGATATACGATTAAGTTGTTTTTGGTCAATTTAGAGCAAGCGGATAATATTCAAGATTTGCCGAGTATAAAACAAGCAAATTCAGAAATTGTACCCGCAGAAAAAACGTTATTACTCAATTTAAACCGTTTAAATATTTTGATCGATAATATAGAAGGATTAACTTGGGGTTCTCCCTTACCCGACGGCGGGCGATCGCTCATTCTAATTAGTGATAATAACTTTATGAGTTTACAAACTACCCAAATTATCGCATTAAGAATTAATCCCAACGTAGTAAGCCCTTCAGGGCTTTGAGGCGTAAACGCCTCACTACAAGCTTTGAGGCGTGAACACCTGACTACAAGAGCATAACCAAAGTTTAACCTGGGAGACTTGACAACCGATTGGGGTGATCGGCTATGCTTAAGGGAGAAACGTCGGTACTCAGTCTCTCGCTCTTAAATGGAGTAGTCCAGCCCGCGCTTGTCGGGTTTGAGAGGGGATCAAAAACCAAACCTCATTGGGGGTGAAATTCTTCTTTACCTAGCAGGACAACACCTTTTTCGTCGGATTATAAGGACTTTTGTATCGGGTTTGGTGACTTTCCAAGGGCCAGTGGTCGAACTGGCAATATCCATTTAACCTGTGCATAAAGTCGATTAAAAGAACAAAATTTAATTAATTTATTAACCCATTTTTATGAGTGTCTAACTCGATAAAACCTGACTATTACTGTGTCCCCACACAGGGCAGAGTTTTATCATCAGCATTAATTTTTAACCCTAGAACTATATCAATTGAAGTCGGGAAACCTCAGTCTTGAGATATTTCCGGCGACGCTTTGGTTAGGTTTAAAACTCTCCGTTATTAATATTAATGGAGAAGAATCAAAGGTTGTATTCCTACAACAACCTCCAGTTTTTGGTACAAATTTTTCAGTTCAAGATTAAGTTAAAACCCTCCGAATATTCGGAAAAGTTTATTATGAATACCTTAATGATTAAATCCTACGAAGGTCAAAAAGATTGGTCTGCGATCGCTCATTTATTTAAAGCCTGTCAAACCGTTGATCATCTTAGCGAAGATGAAAGTTTAGCAGAATTAAAATTAGGACTATCTTCTCCTAATGTTAATCCTCAAAAAGATATTCGTCTGTGGACAGATACGGAGAATCAACTTTTAGGGTTAATTGGGATTGAACCCTTAGCCTCTAAACTGGTAATTGATGGATATTTTGGTCTATATATTCATCCGAGTATCCGCTCTAGCAATTTAGGAAAAGAAATGTTGCGCTGGTGTGAAACTCGCTTGCGAGAAATCGGACAACAAAAACGACAACCCGTACAACTACGAACCTATACTTTAGAAAACCAAAACCAACAAAATCAACTCCTAAAAAAACAAGGATTCAAAGTAGATCGTCAATTTATTACCATGGCGAAATCCTTAGAATCTCCCCTTTCCATTCCCCCATTTCCCTCGGATTTTAGATTATCTCATTGCCAAGGAAAACAAGATATTTCTGCTTGGGTCGATTTATTTAATGAATCCTTTATTGATCATTGGGATCATCATGAACTCACCCTAGAACAAGCCAAATATTGGCAGAATCAACCTGAATATCAACCTGAATTAGATTTAGTCGCCGTTGCTCCTAATGGAACCTTTGCAGCCTTCTGTAAGGCTCAATTAAACTCTGATCAAATCGGTTGGATTCAATGGTTAGGAACTCGACGAGGATTTCGGAAATTAGGTCTAGGAAAAGCCATGCTCTTTGCTGGTTTATCCCAACTGCAAAAAGCCGGAGCAACTACCGCAAAACTGAGCGTAGATGCCGATAGTTTGACCGGAGCCACTAAGCTCTATGAATCCGTTGGTTTCCGACCAGTAGCCACTTGGTTATCCTGGGTCAAACCCTTATCCCGTCAAAATATCAGCCAACTTTTCCCCCAACAAGTCACGGCTTAAATCAGGTATAAAATAAGGTAGAGACGTTGCATACAACGTCTCTACCGGGGAATGTGTAGAAAACATTGACAGATTTCATATTAGATTTTCTCCTAAAATTCTCTCAATTTCATTAAATATTTTAGGGGAAAATATGGGAAGTATTAATTGTCAACCATTAATATTCCTTTAAAATAAAATTGAATTTTTTCTCACTTCTTCCGGTTCTGGTTTTATGCGTAAATCTTCAATCAGTTGGTGGAGATGATCGGAATTGGCTTGATACATTTCTCCGCAAAATTCACATTTAGCTTCCGCACCGTTATCTTTTTCAATCATATCTTGAAGTTCTTCCGTCCCGAACATTTTTAGAGCCCCTAATACCCGTTCAAAAGAACAACTACAGTCAAAGCGAACTAATTGAGATTCGGGCAAAATTACTAATCCTATATCTCCTAGTAATTCCTGTAAAATATCCGGTAGGGTTTGACGCGCTCTCAATAAAGGAGTAAACCCAGATAAACTCGCCACCCGGGATTCTAACTTAGCAATTAATTCTTCATCCGTTGCTGCTTTTGGTAAGATTTGTAATAATAAACCCCCCGCCGCTTGTACCCCTTGTTTATCCACAAATACCCCTAAAATTAAAGCCGAAGGTGTCTGTTCAGAATTAGCCAAATAGTGGGTAATATCATCACCAATTTCACCGGAAACTAATTCAACTGTGCTGGTATAGGGATAGCCATAACCCACATCTCGCACCACCCGCACATAACCATTCTGGCCGACGGCCCCACCGACATCCAATTTGCCCAGGGAATTCGGCGGTAATTCCACCTCGGGGTTGCCCACATAACCTCGGACAGTGCCATTTAACCCGGCATCCACTAAGACTCCATCCAATGGCCCATCGCCCTTGATGCGGATATTAACTCGGGATGTAGCCCGTTTCATACTCGATGCTAAGAGCAACCCGGCGGCCATTGTGCGTCCTAGGGCTGCGGTTGCCACATAGGAGAGTTTGTGTCGTTGTCTGGCTTCTTCCGTCAGACGGGTGGTAATCACTCCTACAGCCCGAATTCCGCCCTCTGCCGCCGTTGCCCGAATCAGTTGATCTGCCATTTTTACAATTTTTCACAATTTGTACCTGCTCCCATTTTAATTTTTTCTGGGATCAGGTGTTAGGGGTCAGTCAAAATTGATTTTGATTTGATATAATCAAAAAATGTTATAATCAAAAAACTAACAGTTATTAAAGTAGAATTATTATGCTCGGTACGTTTCAACAAAGTAGTATCCGTATTGAAGTAAACGCCAAGGAAGCTGATATTCGAGATAGTTTATTGCGTCCGATTCAGTTGCAAAAATGGTTATGGCCTCAACAGTTTAACCCGGGAATTCCTGAACAACTTCAATCGGGATTAACCTTTACCAGTTCCCTTGGCCCGGTAAAAATTCAACATTATGTGGATGTCAGTCAACCGAATTGTTTAAGACTGTTATTAAGTCAAGGAATTGATGGTTTCCATGAGTGGTATTGGGGGGAAGGTTGGGTACAATCTCGTTTAGAAGGAATTTCTATATTACCTTTGAATTTGGGTCAAACCATCAGTTTAATCCAGTTACGCGAGTTCCTAGTTAAGAAAAATATCCCGCAAACTTAGGTTTTATAAAACCGATAAAAAGGTTTTAATCCCTAATCCTAAGACCGCCAACATAAATAATCGCTTGATCCAAATATTACTGGTATTAAGGGCAATTTTTGCCCCTAATATTCCTCCCAAAAACATTGCTAAACTTAGCAACATTCCTAATTTATAATTAACTAGTCCATAGGAGATAAAAATTAGAGTAGCAACTAAGGAGGAAAACAGATTTATGACTTTAGTGACCGCGACAGCTTCAATAAAGGTTTGATTAAATAGCATCACATAACTTGCCGTTAGTAGGGTCACATAACCACCACTAAAAAATCCCCCATAAATTCCTAATAAAAAGGTGACTAGATATCCTAAAGTTTTTGCTAACTTTGAGGGAGGGGTTGGGTTGGGTTTCACTCCGGTTTGGGGATTTAAAAATACAAAAATTGCGATCGCAACCATAAATAAAGAAATTAATAAAGATAGGGTATTTTTAGAAATTGTAAAAACTAAAAAAGCACCTAAAATTGAACCTAATATTGTTAAAATAATTAAACTTGGTAAACGCTGAGGATTAATTTTTTTTTCCCGAATAAAAGGAATTGTTCCCCCTAAACTTAGAAAAGTTAATGCTAACATATTAGTGGCGATCGCCATATCCGCTTCTATCCCCATTTGTAGCATCACCGGGACGGTAATTAAAGACGTACAACCCGTGACCACACTAATAATTCCGGTCAAGAAAAAAACTAAAACTAGAGTTAGTAAAAAAATGGGTGTCAGTAAGTTTTCCATCTGATCAAAATTATTGGATCATAATTGGAATTTCAATGATCAATCATCGGACTGTATCACAATATTTCGGGATTCAATTTCTTGGATAAAAATTTTTAAACTTGGATTATTGCGATAATATTTTATCAAGGTTTTATGTTTACTGTAAGGATCAGAAACGATTCTATAATATTCAGGTTTTTTAGCATCAATTGTAAAATTATTTTTAGTTTTAATAAGAGCTTTATTTAACGTATCTAAACAGTTTTTTATTTTTTGCTTCCGATTATCTGTATAGTAAAGAGGAAGTAACCAGCATTCAATAGAATGTACAGCGATCGCAAAAATAATTCTATCATAATATTTACTATAAAAATCTTCCCCGATTAAAATCTTGAATTTTTCTTTAACTTTTTCTATTAATTTTTCCGGACTCAATTCACCATTTTTGTCTTGATGAGAAATCCCATAATTAATATCTTCTGAAACGTCAGTATCAATGTGAATAATCAGATAGTCATTAAATTGAAAAGATTGTTTAAAATCTTGGGTCTGAAAATATTTAAAAACCAGTGTCCAACCTCCATAGTCTGATTTATCCTCATTATCCTTATCTCTTTCGGGTTGGAGAGGATTAACAATTAAATCATTTGTGTTAAAATATCCACTTAAAATATTTTCAATCACAATCTGATCTGTAAGTCCTTCAGTAATTAATCCAAAAGTAATCATAACTAAAAATTTTTAGGTAGTCCCCCAATATAACCGCGTAAAAATGCTTCTGATAATCTCACAGGTTCCTCTCCCTCCGGTGGTTTTGGGGGTAAAATCCTTTCTGCTTTAGTATAACCTAAGCGATTACGGTAAATTACAAAAAGTCTTTGTTGATCATCCTCCAAATCTAATCCATCTAAAATAGCAGGATTATGAGTGGTAAAAATAACCTGTCGATCATATTTTTTTGCTAACTGTACTAATTCTTGAACTAACCGACGTCCCAATCTGGGATTTAGGGTAACATCAATATTATCGACTGCAAAAAATTTAGGGGTGTTATCACTGATAAACAGACAAAAATAGAATAGTAAAAATAAGAATCCTTCATTAGAACTATTTTGATCAAAGTATTTTTGTTTTCGTGAAAGAAGATATCGATCAGCAATTTCAATGCTTTTTTGATTCAGGGATAATTCATCAGAAATCCTGAAATCCTTCAACCAATCTATAAGCTGCATTTTTTCTTTTATCTCTTGAATTTTTTCTTGATTTTTTTCTGCATTTAAAACCGTTAATAGTTTTAATAATCCTTCTCCATGAATTCCCAAAGGTTGAATTTGACCTTCTTCTTTAAAAATTCGTAAACTTGAATTCTCTGGAGAAAAAATCAAAAAGTTTTTTAAAGTTGAATTATCAGGATTTCGCATGATAAAACTTTTTACATTTTGTTTAACATAATCTGATTTTGATAGATTTGGTGGGGAAATACCGTCATTTTCAAGAGATTCATAAAATAACCTGCTCATCATCTTATATTCAGAGATTTCCTCTGAAATTTCCGAAATCTTACTAATCCAACTAGAGTAGGGTTCCCCATCATGTTGTAAATTATAGGTAATAATCTTATCGTTTTGAAACTGGAAAGATGTTTCAATTTCTTTGTTAAGATCATCAGAATTAAAAGCGGATCGCATGAATTGAGGTTCCGTTATTCTAATTCCTCTGGATGCTAAAAACTCATGATCAAGTTTATCACTTGCTGCGGCTGAACTTAACGCGATCGCTTCCAAAATATTCGTTTTTCCACAACCATTTTCACCAATCAAAACCGTTACCCTTCCCAGTTTAAGTTTCAATTGATCAATGGATTTAAAGTTTTTAATGGTAATCTCTTGAATCATGGTTATCTTCTGGTTTCGGATTTAAAAGGTTTGTGAAAAATTAATTTTTAGCATTCTTTAGAGAAAGTCAAGTTTTTAATCATTATATCATAAGTCTTTGGAATTGTTAATCACTTTGAGACAAAATTAAGTTTAAAATATTCATTTCCTTAGAGTGAAACAGTTGATTTTCATTAAATAAATTTTTACCCAGTTTATCCATCGAGTTAGTATTAAAAACCACATAGGGAAGATTTCTATAATTACCATCGACAGGTAGAATATTATCCGCAGAAGCGAGAGCATAAACTAAGCGTCTTAGAATATCTTGAAAGGATGGAGGTAACAATTTGCGATCGCTTAAAAAATACTCCTCTAATTCAGAAAAGGTTAAAAAAGTTTGAATGGGAAAAGCATAATAGCGATCGCAACTTTTAGAAGTTTGTATGACTTGTTGCGATCGCTCTTTAACCTCGACTAAAGTATAGACTAATTCCAAAGCAGAAGCAACCAGTGTCTTAATTTGTTTGGGATAATTTCCCTTTGCTAAACCCCACAGTTGTTTAAAAAAATCGCTATTTTCTAAAGCAAAAATCCGAGATAAATCAATATAATTAATTTCCCTAACCGTTTTTTCCGATAACGGAATAATCAATAAACTTCCTCGCACATAGGTTTTTTCTAAAGGGGGGAGATCCAAAAATTGATCTAAACTTTTTTCCAATTTAGATAAAATTTCCCATCCCAAAGATAAATAAGATACTTCCTGTTGAGTTTTAGAGGTGACAGGAGGACGATAAATTTCTATTTTTTGAGCGGATAATAAATTTAATAATCGTTGAGAAATCTCTTTTAAGTGTTGATCTTGACGATGCTTTTTAGACTCTTTTTGTACTTCCTGATATAGAGTTACCATTGACCCCAAAAAACTATCTCCTCCTTGTTTAATCGACTTTCCCCCAATCGGAATCATCACATAACTTTGAAATCCAATTTGACCCGATCCCACAATTCTAGTCATAATTGATGCTTTTAAAATAATCAGAATATTCAACGCACTTAAACAGGATTCTTGTAAATAAATTTTGGCTAATTCCTGAGATTCTGCTGGAGATAAAGGGTGATTATCTTGATCAACTTTAGGGGTAAAATAGATTGCTTTATCCGATAGATAAAACTTAATGAATTTTTCCCCTTGGTCTAAACTTCCCCCGCGACCTCTGTAGATAACTTGAATAATTTCCATTAAATTTTGTTCGATTTGAAACCCGGGAATTTCTACTAAAATATATCGGGTATTCGGGAAGGATAAACCGCGCGATGCGGAAGCAGTCATAAAAATCACATTAACGCTATCCTTGAATTGTTGAATATTGGCGATTTCCTTCTCAGAAAGACTCGCATGAATTTCTAAATAATCTTTTTCTGCTTCAAAGTTAGGGAGTTGCTTCGCAATTAGATCAATCAGTTTTTTGAGTTTATCCTTATTTTGAATATAAACAATAATTTGACCTTGATTTTGATTTAACCTTTGCAAAATATCGCTTTTAATAATATCGATCATTTGATTAATTAACGTTAGATCATCCTCATTATTTTCTTGGTCACTGACTGAGTGAATCAAAACCTGATAATCTATTGTTAATTGAGAAGCGGGATAGGAATTTGCATTAATTAAAGTTGCTGGATATTGATTTAAAAATTTAAACTGATCCACCCATAAACACTGTTGCTGGGTTGGGGAAACCTGTCGAACAAAAATTTTATCTGCTTGGACATTTTGATCGGATAAATGACTTTCAACCACATCCTTTAAGGTTAAAGAAGCATCCGCAGTAATCACTTTAATATTAAACCCATAATCAGGATTTAATAAGTCATATTCTTCGATAAAAGTTTTAATTCCATGTAAAAAAGCAACCCCTTCCGGTGATCCGGTAATTTCATCAATCATAATAAAAATATTTCTCAACCGTTGCGATAGCAGTTTAACTTTTTCAGGAATGACACGACGGGTAGAAGAATTATAAACACTGCTAAAAATTCGTTTTAAATGTTTTAAGGTATTTCCTGATCGGGTTTCTTTTAACGCTTGAATTGATGCGGTCGCAATAATATTATTAGGAAATTGATCAGGATGAATTAAACAAGTATGAATTGCTTCCGATAAACTCGCTAAAACTCCCGCTTGATTTCGCGGTTTTACTTCTAAAACTTCTTCGGAATTTCGCCCAAATCGTTGGGAAGATTTCAACTGATAATCGCGCTCTAAACTAGCATTTAAAAACTTAACTTTTCCGATTTGTACATCTTCGGAAAATCGATGATAATAAGATTCAACCGCACAACCTCCTTTTTGATCATTTAAAATCATCGCATTAGTATTTAAACAAATAATATTATTGTTTAATTGATGGGTAACAGGATCGCAAAATTTTTCGATAATATCCCGATTGACTTGAATCCGGGGACTGACATAAAATAATAGTGTTCCGGTTTCTAAATGGTGTAAAATGTAGTTAGCAATAGCTGTGGTTTTACCAATTCCTGGGTTTCCGGTTAGGAATAAATAGGGAATTTGGGGATCAGAGAGCGATCGCTGAATTAACTCAGCATGAGCATCTCTTAGAGATAGATTATTTTGGGTTAAATGGAGCGATCGCTGTAAGGTTTCAGGAATATTATCAGCAGTATTAAAAAAGTCTGATTCTCTTACTTTTAAGACTTCTTGATGAGTAATTGATGTAATTTGATTCGGTTTTGCTTCAATAATTGAGTTTACCAATTCACTCCCATTTTTAAAACTTTTTGACGCATTACTTTTGATCACATTCAAAACCCGTTTACGATTTTCTGAAATGTTAATTTTGACTTTATGGCGATAGATTTCATAACAGGTTTTTAATATTTTTAAAGATGATTCAGAATTCAGAGAAATTCCATTGATCAGGCGATCGCTATATCCAAAACAGTTAAATTTTACGCTATCACTAGACTTTAAATAGCAATTTTTTAACAAAAAATCATAAAAACTCCAAGCATAACTACCAGCTTGAATAACTTTTACTGCTTCTTTATCTTTAGTCGAAAAAGCAGAAAAATATTGTTCTAATTTTTGAGAAAAAACCTGATAATTATTCGTCTCTCCCGTATCAATTTCTAACCCACAAAATTGAGATTTTGAGCGAATATAATTTAACTCTTGTTTTAATAATTTTTTTAGGGTATCAATATTTTTAATATCCTGAATTGAATAGACCGCAGAAGTAGTAAAAGTTGATAAATCCACCACTAAAATTCGATATTGATCACGATAGCGAGTCAATAATAATGTATCTGCTTTTAAAAACTCTCCCGTGTCTTTATAGTGAATAATATCAACATTATTAAACCCTTGAGTTTCTAAAACCTCTCGATAAGCAGTATTTTCATTTTTTTCGATCAGATTAAAACAGTTATCATTATAAAAATCGCATTGAAAATAGAGAATCTCAATTTCTCGATCATCTTTCCATCCCGTTGCTTCCCTATATTCTCGAATAAAAGTTACCCCGGAAGTCCAACCTTTTTGTAAAAATAATTTTACCCAAGTCAAAATCGTTTGGCGATCTGACCGATCAAAATAATGATTTTCATTGGCTAGTTTTTCACTAATTTTATAGAGATAAATCTGACTTAGGGGAGCAACATAAATATCCTGATAGGATTGTTTAAATTGTCTTTGTTTAAAATAAGTTAAAATTCCTAAATTAAACCCAATTTCAAAGATTCTACCTAATTGTATTCCGAGTTGAGAGATCATTAATTATTCCTCAATTCTTAATTATTTATCAATCATAGATCGCACTTCTAACCATAGTTAAAAATGCTAAAGTATTAAAATTAATATTTTTGGGAGAGTAAGTAAAGCTGGAAAGTGTTCCCAGTCCTTCATCTCCGATGAGTTTACTATAAGGATTTAACTTTAAAACAATATTAGTATTGTTATTATAGCTTTTTTCATAACGGGAAAAATGAAACAAAATAATATAGTTTAAAATTGTTTTTTGGAGAGGAGAAGAATCGTCTAATAATCCTGAAATCACATCTCTTGTATGTTCATCATCATAGATATTTAACAGGGTACTATAACAAACTACACTATTAAAAATAGTTCGCTTTTTATCAACTGTAACTCCCGTAAACAAATTTAAAAATACTTTAGTCCTTTGACTGGGATCATTAGAGAGTTTTTTCAATTCTTCTACATCGGGAATATAGAAAGATTCTTGATTTTTAGTGTTTAAATTCAAAGCAGGATAGGTGTCCATAAAAACCGGATAAAGTTTGAGATCGGGTTTTTCATCTTTGAGGTATTTAATCACCGTTTCCGACATAAAAAATAGGGAGTCTGGGTCAGATTCTGAGCGAATTAATCCCAAACGTCTACTATAGGGTGCTTTCGCAACATATAAGAAATGTCGATATCCTTTTTCTTCATATAATTTAGTGATTTCATCTCGAATTACCGTTGGTTTTTGATACAGTTGTTCATGCTTTTCATTACTAGAAAAGGTTTTAAAGTTATTGATCTGAATGACGTCGGATTTATCAGGATCTCTTTCAATTAAAACAATCTCACCATAAATATTAGAAATCCGTTGGTTTTTATCCGGTTCATTCCAAACCGCATCACTCACCCAACTGGAAACAACAATAATCGCTAATTTATCTAATTGCGGTTTAAAATCACTATTAAATTTAAACCGTTTGGGAAGTAAACAATAGAGAGAAGATAAAGCATTTCTAGTGCGGTATTCAATTCCTTTATTTTCTGTATTTAACCCTTGATCATTTGCTAAACAATCTCGTCTTAAAATATGTGCTAAAGATCGAGTTAAAGTCCTTAAGTATTTCTCATCTTCGCTATCATCAACGGTACTTTGGACATGAAATCGCAAGATAGGAATAAACAAATTTTGGTCTTTGAGGGGATTTTGACAAACGCTAATACACAAATAGGTTAATAAACTAAAGACTTGGCGATAAATTCTAGCTTCAGGAGATTGATTATCTTTAAATATAGTTTCTCTCAGGTCGGTAATATTATAATAAATCGCTATTAGCTTTTTCTCTTTAAAATGTTTATCATAGAGAGAAAGAGGTTTGAATTTTTCGCCTGGTTTTTTTATTTCTTCAGCATTTAATTTTCTGATTGGATAAAACACCACAGGTAGTGCTTTAATTCCATCAATATTATACCTGAGAGCAAATTTCTGTTCTTCCTCTACGGTAAAATAACGCACATCATCAAAGGTAAAAGTTACTTCTAAAGATGCTAAAGAGTCTTGACTCAGTTGATTTTCTTCGACTTTTAAATAAGCTAATGCTTCCCTCCCAGATGAGCGTGAACGACTGGTATCATCATCTTCTAGGTTGATTTTAAAAAAGTTTTGACTATTAATAATATTAATGGGTTTTTCGTGAAGAATATCTTTGTATAAACGTAATTTAACTGTCTTTTGTTCACAGTTTAAAACCGTTTTTTGCATTAGAAAATTTTGCAAAAATGATTTTAAACGATTGACTTTTTGATTAACTTCCCAACCAGAATTAGCGATTTTATTTTTGATGGTTGATAAGAGTTGAGTAATTGCTTCTGGGTTCGTTTGATGGGACTGAAAACCTTTTAAAACTTCCTGTTCAAATTGAAGAATGGGGTTATATTCCTCATCGGGTGTGTTTCCTGTTTCATCAATCGCAAAAATTAGATAATACAAACAAACGGTTTTTAAAACTCTAGTTTTAAAACTTTTTGCTTTGTTAGAATTTTGTAAATATTCTCGATGTCTGGGACTGGTGGGGTCAATTTCTGCGATATGATAATCTAAGGAAGATTTTTCATTATAAGCACTAACGGAACCATTCAGCTTTAAACGTATTCCTAAATTAAATTCTTTAAAATTATTACTATTGCGATTATAACTTTCACCCATTACTCCTTGATAATCAGGAATAATGGGTAAACTATCAAACGCATCGGATTGAGAAAATGCAGTTCTGAGGTTAACGGTTTCTCCTAAATAAGTAATGTCATAATGGGCGTTATCTAAATTCGGATCATTGACATATTCAATCACTATTTTTAAGCGATTAATTAAGGTTTGTAACAGCGTTAAGTCGGGGGAATTTACGTTAGGATGAGTTTTTTGCCATCCTTTTTTGAGATACTCTAAATAGTCAATTTTTAGATCGCGTAAAAGACGAGGTAACGCTTCTTGATCGATAATGCTTCTGAGGTTATTTAAACTGGAGTCGGGTCGAGCTAATAGTTCATTGAATAACTCATTGAGATCCCGTCTTTCTGGTGAATCTTCATCGGTAATAGTTTCAATATGATGTCGAATATATGCGCATAAATTGTCTTGAAAATCTGCCAATCCTGTAAACCGAATATTAAAATGATGTGCTTTAATAATCGCATCACTTCCATTGCTACGATGGGGGGTAAAACTATTTTCCAGGATTAGGCGTTTGGAGTTAAATGGGGATTGTTTATTAAAATCATAGTTAAAAGGAAGATCATCTTTTTCCTGATTAAATTCTCCTAGATCACTACAAATTTTAGCTAGGATATTTTCAGGAGATTCGGGTTGACAAGCTAGATTTAATTTTTCTTTTAATAACTGTTGAATTTGTCTAATTTTATCACAGAATTTAGCAGCATCTTCAAAATTAACGGTGGCGGCGCGAATACCGTTAGTTTGAGTTAAGGGATTGAGGGTTTTATTTTCAGTTGCTATTTTATAAGCAAAATCATAAGCACGAATGAGGAGACGATTTTGATCGTCGGGAGCAAGTTGAAAAATTGGGGTATTTGTTGTTTTAATTTCTTTTAGAATAGTATCTAATAGGGGAATATAATCTAATTTAGGCAGAGAATCAAAGGTTTCTTGCAGAATATGTTGATCAGTCATTGTCAAAATATGTCATAATTGTATAAGTCATATCCATACTACAATCTTTTATGGTAACTGTAAAGTCTGAATTAACAACAAAACCCCTAAACCTAGCTGAATATCTCAATTACAACGATGGTACAGATACCTGCTATGAACTGGTTAACGGAGAACTAATTCCCATGAGTTTAGGAACAGGAAAACACGGTGCAATTATCAAATTTTTAGAGCGCACTTTTGATGCAGAAATCGAGCGTATGGGTTTAAATTGGACTGCTATTCAGAGTGTTTTGGGCATTCAATCTCCCCGTGGGGGAAGATGGGATACAGTTAGAATTCCTGATGTTGTGATTTTACCACTAGAACAATGGCGAGAATTACAAAATAAAGAAGCGGTGATTACACTGAATCAACCCGTACCTTTATTAATTGTTGAAGTGGTGAGTGAGTCTACTAAACGAACGGATTACCGCGCCAAAAAAGCAGAATATAGTGTTTTAGAAATTTCTGAATATTGGATAGTTGATCCTTTAGACAATAAAGTCACAATTCTGACATTAGTTGATGAATGGTATGATGAATTGGAGTTTACTGGAGGGGTTCAAATTCAATCAAAAACTTTTCCTAATCTGGAACTAACAGCCGAACAAATATTAAAATATCAGATATAATATCTGATCTATTTCCGTCTAAATTTTCCTATACTGGTTATTATTAACTGCTATGATTACTTTCAATTCCGCATCAACTCCCCTACTCGGGTTATCTTTGGAACAACTCACCGACTGGGTACAACAGCAGGGACAACCCGCTTATCGAGGAAAACAATTATATGATTGGATTTATCACAAAGGTGCAAAATCTATAGGGGAAATTACGGTATTTCCGAAACAATGGCGCGAGACTATGGGGGATGTGAATATGGGTCGCTCCACGATTCATTATAAGGCGATCGCTCCTGATCAAACCATTAAATATTTATTAAAGTTAGCCGATGGTCAAATTATTGAAGCCGTGGGAATCCCTAGCGAAAAACGCTTAACGGTTTGTGTTTCTTCCCAGGTAGGTTGTCCGATGGGGTGTGATTTTTGTGCGACGGGAAAAGGCGGCTTTACTCGCAATTTAGAACCCCATGAAATTATAGACCAAGTGTTAACAGTTCAAGAGGATTTTCAACGACGAGTTAGTAATATAGTATTTATGGGAATGGGAGAACCTTTATTAAATACAGAAAACGTGATTGCTGCGATTAAATCCCTGAATCAAGATGTGGGAATCGGACAACGAATGATCACTGTTTCTACTGTTGGTTTACGGGGAAAAATTCGGGAATTTGCAGAATATGATTTACAAGTGACTTTAGCGGTAAGTTTACACGCTTCCTATCAAAATATTAGAGAAGAATTAATTCCCAGTGCCAAAGCTTATCCCCTATCCCAATTATTTGCAGAATGTCGAGAATATGTTAAATTAACCGGAAGAAGAATTAGTTTTGAATATATCCTTTTAGCGGGATTAAATGATTTACCCGAACACGCCATAGAATTAGCCAGTCAGTTAAGAGGATTTCAAAGTCATGTTAATTTAATTCCCTATAATCCGATTCAAGAAGTTGATTATAAACGACCCAATACCCAAGGAATTAATGAATTTATGGATATCTTAAAAGATCGTAAAATTGCCGTGAGTGTGAGATATTCCCGGGGGTTAGAAGCGGATGCAGCCTGTGGACAATTACGAGCTTCTCAGGCTTAGATTTTTCCATAAGCGGTATATTTGTATCTCTATACCGCTATAATAAAAATCCAAAATACAATATCTAATAGACAATGAATTCCGTAGAATCTCCCCCAAGCCATCAACCTCCTGAAACCATAGCCTTAACTACAAAAGAATGGTTACAAACCAATCTATTTAATACTTGGTATAATACCCTAATTACAATTGGAATTAGTTCCCTGTTATTATCAATGTTAACAGGGTTTATCTCTTGGGCTTTTACTACTGCTAAATGGAGTGTAATACCCGCTAACTTTCCCCTCTATTTTGTGGGACGTTTTCCCGTCGATCAATATTGGCGATTATGGATAATGTTAGGGATAATTGCTATTTTATCTGGTATAACCTGGGGATTTTTAGCTAGAAATAGCAGGATTTTATTTAGTAATAATATCTTAATTGGGATTGGATTAACAGGAGTTTTGGCGGTTATTACTCCCACTCCGATAGTTTTTCGTCTGCTATTAATTGTGATGCTATTATTATTGGTGGCGTGGGCTTGGGGGGGTAAAACTATCGGAAATACTCAACCAAAACTGGGAAAGTGGTTGCCCTTTTCTTGGTTTTTATTACTCTTAATTTGTGTTTGGTTTATTGGCGGTGGACTGGGATTAAAAGTAGTCGAAACCAACCTATGGGGAGGACTGATGTTGACATTGTTGATGTCAATTATCAGTATTTTATTGTCTTTTCCCATCGGAATATTATTAGCATTAGGACGACAAAGTAGTTTACCCGTAATCAGAATTTTATCCACGGTTTATATTGAAATAATTCGAGGATTACCCTTAATTACAATTCTATTTATGGGGCAAATTTTACTGCCTTTATTCCTTCCTGAAGGAGCGCGACCCGATCGCATTTTACGCGCTATTATTGGATTAACTATGTTTAGTTCCGCCTATTTAGCCGAAAACATCCGAGGGGGGTTACAGGGGATTCCCAGAGGTCAAACCGAAGCCGCCAAAGCCTTGGGATTAAATACCCCCTTAACGGTGAGTTTAATTATTTTACCCCAAGCCTTAAAAGTTGCAATTCCTTCGATTGTTGGTCAGTTTATTAGCCTATTCCAAGATACAACTTTACTCTCCATTGTGGGATTAATGGAATTATTAGGAATGAGTCGATCCATTTTAGCCAACCCTAAGTTTTTAGGACGACATTTAGAAGTTTATATTTTCGTTGGGATTCTGTATTGGATATTTTGTTATGGAATGTCGATAGCCAGTCAAAAATTAGAACAACAATTGAATACGGAACATAAATAAATTCAAAACTGTGTAGGTCGGCGGTAAGAAGAAAGACGCAACAAACCCCCCGAAATAAGGGAGGTTTGAGGGCTATCTCCTTGATTTTATCAACCTTTTAACGGGGTTGTCACCCCGTGAGGTGCTTCTGTGGGGTTCGACTCTGGATTGTCAGCATCCACAGAATCCTTAATCCGATTTAGCCAGCGTTCGGCTTTAGAATAATTGTCTTTTTGGACTTGACCAATGGTTTCCTTAAAGTTCAACTGCACCCCCCAAACATCGGTAAAGAAGCGTTTTTCTTGCTTCATCCGGTCAAAGAATAAAACACTTTCTGTATGGGTGAGTTTTCCTTGCTGTTTCGCGATCGCCATCATCACCGCAAACACATCATCCGCCATCTTCGCATCGCCACAAACATAATAATGACACTGGGGATGGCTGAGAATTTGCCAGATTTTTTCGGGCTGCTGTTCCATCAGGTTCTGTACATATTGCTTTTGTTCTCCTAACCGCGAGAACGCCACCTCTAACCCCGTAAGAACGTTGCGATCGCGCCACACTTGCAACTGTTCCTGATAAATAAAATCACTAGGATTCCGACAGCCAAAATAAAGGTGTGCTTCACCCAAGCTGATTCCTTGGTTTTGCAACGCTTCCCGATGTTGCAGGAAAGCAATCAGAGGAGACACCCCCGTTCCTGGCCCCACCATTAAAATCGGAGCATGGGAGTCCGTCGGCGGGCGGAAAGTAGAGGTTAGAACTTCGATTCTCACCGAGGAACCCGGTTGCAGTCCGGCCAGATAATTAGAACACAGTCCTTGACGCACTTTCCCCGCATCAGTTGTCACTTGTAGCACACCCACAGTAATTTGAATCCGTCGGGGATGGAGGAGGGGACAGGAGGAAATAGAATAAAGCCGGGGTTTTTGCTTGGGTAACAGTTCCAGCAGGGGAGCTAGTTCAATCGCGGCCGAAGGAAATTCGTCCAGCAAATCCACCACGCTCATCAAATTATCCATAAGGTTTTTCTTGAGGGCGATGCTATCCGGGTTTTCATCCCCCTGGCGTAAAATTTCTAACCAGGTTTCCAGGCGATATTTTTCCTGGGGGTTCTGCACCACAGAATAGAGATAGGCCAGTAACTCGCTCAAGGGTTCCGGCAATGCCAGATCCAGATCTTCAGACAGGACTTGATTAACCGTATTAGGAACGGTAACGGGGGTTTGATCCTCTAACGCCTCCCCACTAGCCGTCCTATATTCAGCCGTAAAGTAACTGTCCGCATTGAGATTGAGGCGATCGCACAATCGCTGCACCAACTCCGGGGGATTAGCCGGATACACCGCAACGTGATCCCCCGTTTCATATTGCAGATCCGTATCGGTCAAGTCAAAAACAATCAAGCGGGTGGAACGACTCCCAGGAACCACTTCTTGCAGAAGTTCTTGATTGGCAACCAGGGGAACCGCCATACCCCGTTCCCCGGTAGTGGGGGAGAGTAGGGCTTCAGCCAGAAACGTCACGGTGAGTTTAGGGGTATCGGTGGCGGTACTACCAGAAGTGGTATCCTCGCCCATGACCCGGGATACTAAACCTAACCACTGCTTAAAGGTATCAGCCTGTCCTTTAATTTCATCGGCTTTATGTATCGGTACAATACAGTTTGCCCCGGCTTTTGCCAAGGCTTTATCGACGGAAACCCCAGCGGCACAGAACTGTTCATACACCGTACTGCCAATCCCCAAAACCGAATAACTCAGACCGTTGAGGGAAGTCCGGGGCTGTTGTTGTAACCATTGGAGAAATCGCTTCCCGTTGCTGGGCATTTCCCCATTGCCAAAGGTCGAAGTCACAACCAATAACAGCTTTTCCGATGCCAGAGTATCGGTGTTATATTCATTCAGTGCCATCACCTGCGGACGGTAACGACTGAGTTGACGGGCGGCTTTGCGGGCAAAACCTTCCGCCGTTCCGGTTTCCGAGGCATATAGAATCAAAATTCGATCCTGTTTATCGCCCTGCTCATCGGCAACGACCGTGAGTTTTTCCAAATCCAATCCATCTTCGACTCCCCAACGGTCAGCTGCGTGATGATAGGCGGGCTCCAGGTAAAAATCTCGCATTTGGTGATGCCACACCGGACAGGCACTCCCCCCCGCCGCTGGAACCACCCAACCCCAATCCCCAGGACATTCCCGTCCGGCTTTCTTTTCCCGGAGGTCATGGGTGAGGAATTGGCGGGAGGCAGTTTGGTGATCTACCATGGTTACCTTGGCTTTTTGGAAGGAATAGAGGATCGCCGTATTCAGTTCTAAAGCTGCCCGATCCCGCCACAACGTTTGTTCCGAACTGGTATCGAGTTTCAGGACTTGGGCAATTTCCTCAATTTTGTTGTAGCGGTACTCATCGAGGAAATCCCGCATAATCTCAGTATCCATATACCAGCCATTGAAGGGCATACAGCCATAATGAATTCCGCCGATGTGAACGGAGAAGTTACTAATGGCGGGAATCGCATACCAACGCATCCCAATGGCTTTGAACTCGGGGACGGTGGGATGTTCAATCTCCACTTCTAGCACTTCCTCCGGTTTCCAGTGATACATCTTGGGAGTTTGACCCGGAAGCTCAATCACCAAGGGCAGAATATCGTAAGCGCTGCGGGGTTGGGGAGGTTCCCAGCCAAAGTTAATAATGGCAGTGGTGAGATCCAGATTCGCCGGATCGCCTAAAATACTGCCATCAGGCTGCCGATAGGCGGCATAACGGAACAGTTGAGAATTCCAGATCCTCGGCCCCCAGCGTTCCTTCGGCTGTCGGGGGCGAAATACCGTCATGGTGATTTGTAGGTTGCCCCCATTGGCTGCAAATTGGGCGTGTTCCTGAAGTTCGCGGAACATTTCATCGGGGTCACTGATATGACGGCGATCGCGCACCACCATATTATTCCAAGCAATTCGCCCCACACATTTAGAAGCATTACGCCAAGCCACCTGAGTCCCATAGGCGACTTCTTCATAGGTATGGGTATAGGTTCCCGTGGCTTTGACTTCCTCCTGAATTTCTTTCCAGCGACGTTCCTGATCCTCTGCTTCCCAAGCCTGTTCAGAGGAAATCAAATTGAGAAACTGTTTGGCTTTTTTCAGTACCCGTTCTTGATTGAGCATGGGCATCTTCACCACGTTGATGATCCGATCCAGCAAGATCTGCCACCCTTGACGCAATTCGGGGGTAAAGTTGGGCAAGTATCTTTCAAACAGAACAAATAGGGTTTCTGACATCGCCGGATAAGCACAGGTCGGTACGTCGGCAAAGCTGTGAACCTGTCCTAAAAACCGGAGTTCTTGCAACATCTCATCACTGCTACCCGTTCTCAGACAACGTACCAAAAATTCTAGGGCTTGGAATAAATGTAAGGATAAATAATCCATATCTGCCCGTCCAAAAATAGGCAAGACAAAGGGATATTTCTCAAACAGAATTTGATAAAATTCCATCCCCATTTGTTGTTTGTTCTGGCTAAAGATCTCCCAGCAGGCTGCCATTTCCTGTAACAATTCCGGGGGTAATGCGGCTTCATACTGATGGAGGGTTTCCACCATAGGCAGAATAATATAAGTATTAAAAAATTTGTAGAGAGCAGAATTCTCTCCTTGTATTAAATCTTCCCGATCATATTCTTCTAAATAGGGAATGGACGGCAACATCCACATCCACACCTGACGGGCTTTGATCCAATGTTCCGGGCGCAGTCCCGCATCGGCAAACAAATTCCCATATTCGGCAACGGTTTTAAACCCATGTTCGCCTTCTGGGGGAACACCCATCAGGGGTTCACCGACAATCACTTGGGTTTCGGGTTGAAGTTGATGAATGGCACAATCAAACAACTCATAGAAAAAGTCGCTAATACTATCGATCGCTTCCCCAAACAAATACTCAAGTTCTGGTTCTTCTAACAACAGGCGCTTGAGGAATTTTTCCATTTGTAACTCTTTCCAGGCCCGCAACTTATTCCAGACATCTTTAATAATGACTTCATCCTGTGGCGTTAGGGATGTGGCTTGAGGAAGCTCAACTTCAACTTTTTCCACCTTCCCACGCCGACCCAAACTACTCTGTTTACTAATTAATGTCACCGTGTTGCTACTACCCTCACTGCTGCTTTGGGTTAAGCGGAGTTTCAGCTTGAGTTGGGGAGCTTGTTCCCAGGTGGTGATGGGAAATTCCAGTTCCGCATTGCGATCGCCATTGAAACAATTTTCCGTCCCAAATGTCACGGTTCCCGCATCTTGCCAGGGATGGGTCATGTCTCCTTCCCGATAACATAGGGTAATGGCAATGGTGCAGTCTCCCTGATTCTTCAAATCCACTAACCAGTTGGGCTGCATTCGAGCCAATAGATCTTTTTGCAGTCCAGTCTCCCCCTCATTAGAAATGACCTGCACTCGGCACTTATACTTGTAGCGGTTGCCAATGGGCAAGTCCGTTGCAGAAACTTCAGTGAGATGGATAATTTTCTGGTTGTGGAGGGTTTGAGGATCTTGCATCTTAGACAGAGTTGATAAAAGGGTGATGGAAGTGGGTCAGTTGTGAAACACAGCTTTAATTTTACTGATTTTGGGGACTTTTGGGGAATTCTCTCTAACCCTAATATTTTCAGGAGGGTAAGGTTAAGCAAAAAACTATCCGAATTGTGCCTAGGGATAAACACCATACAATAGTATATAGAGCAAGGAATCCACTGTTGAATATTAACCCCAATTTTAAGCCATGACACAAATACAACCTAATCCCTACCCAATTGAATCACCAACTGAAGATATTGCAATTATTGCCACCGATGTGCATAAATGGTATGGCAATAATTTCCACGTTCTCAGAGGGGTTAGCCTTTCAGTAAAACGCGGGGAAGTTGTGGTGATTATGGGGCCTTCGGGTTCAGGAAAATCGACATTTATTCGGACATTTAATGCCTTAGAAGAATTTCAACAGGGCAGTATTGTCATCGATGGAATTAATTTATCCCATGATTTAAAAAATATTGAAGAAATTCGCAAAGAAGTGGGAATGGTGTTTCAACAGTTTAATTTATTCCCCCATTTAAGTATTTTACAAAATATCACTTTAGCTCCAATTTGGGTACGACGTTGGCCGAAGGCGAAAGCCGAAGAAGTGGCCTTACAATTATTAGAAAGAGTCGGGATTTTAGAACAGGCAAAAAAATATCCGGGTCAATTATCCGGGGGTCAACAACAACGGGTAGCGATCGCTAGAGCTTTAGCCATGCAGCCTAAAATTATGTTATTTGATGAACCCACTTCTGCCCTAGACCCGGAAATGGTACGCGAAGTTTTAGACGTGATGCGAACTTTAGCCGAGTCGGGAATGACAATGGTTTGTGTTACCCATGAAGTCGGATTTGCGCGGGAAGTTGCCGATAGAATTGTGTTAATGGCCGATGGAATATTAGTCGAAGAAGCCACCCCGGAAGAATTTTTTACCAATCCTCAAGAAGAAAGAACTCAAAAGTTTCTGTCTCAAATTCTTTAACTGCTGCTGTGGAGACAGGAAATTTTGTGTCTCCACAATCATAATATTCTAATTGACATCCTCAAAGTTATAAAACCTTAATCGCCATCAGATATTTTAAGATATTAAAATATCTTAAGTAACTAGGATCAGCCAAGGTGAACACAGAACGAGTGGTTGTGATTGGGGCTGGAATTGGGGGATTAACGGCCGGGGCGTTATTAGCCCATCGGGGATATTCGGTTTTAATCCTAGACCAAGGAATTGTCCCGGGGGGATGTGCTTCTACCTTTCAACGTCGGGGGTTTACCTTTGATGTCGGGGCGACTCAGGTAGCGGGACTCGAACCGGGTGGGATTCATCACCGTATTTTCACGGAATTGGGGATTGAATTACCACCCGCGACTCCCTGTGATCCCGCTTGTGCCGTTTTTTTACCTGGTGAAACTGAACCGATTCAGGTGTGGCGAGATCTCGCCAAATGGCAACAGGAAAGACAGCGACAATTTCCCGGGAGTGAACCCTTTTGGCAATTAATGACTACCCTATTTCAAGCCAGTTGGCGGTTTCAATCCCGTGATCCGGTGCTCCCTCCTGGGAATTTATGGGATTTGTGGCAATTGATCCAAGCGGTTCGCCCCGATACCTTGATCACCCTGCCTTTTACCCTGATGACGGTGGCTGATGCCCTACGGTTGTATAATTTAGACGGCGATCGGCGTCTGAAAACCTTTTTAGATCTGCAACTAAAGTTATATTCCCAGGTAGACACTGAAGAAACGGCTTTGTTGTACGCGGCAACGGCTTTGGGGGTCTCTCAGGAGCCGCAAGGATTATCTCATCTGCAAGGAAGTATGCAGGTATTGAGCGATCGCTTAGTCCAAGCCCTAGAACAAGATGGGGGTAAACTGTTAATGCGGCATACCGTTGAAGCCATTGAAACAGAACCGGAGCAAGCGATCGCCGTGAAAATTAGGAATCAAAAAACTGGGGAAATTGTTCATGAAACCGCCGATCATATTGTTGCTAATATTACCCCACAAAACCTAATTAAATTGTTAGATAAAAACAGCAAAAATCATCGGCGATTTTCCATTTCATTACCTCTTTATCAACGACGAATTGAGCAACTTCCCCCGGCATCAGGAGCATTTGTGATCTATTTAGGAGTGCAAGCGGTCGCCCTACCGCCCGAATGTCCACCCCATCTACAGTTCCTCTATGATCAAGGGCCGATTGGTGAAAATAATTCTCTCTTTGTCTCCGTCAGTCACCCCGGAGATGGACGAGCCCCCGCCGGACAAGCCACGATCATTGCTTCGAGTTTCACTGAAACCCAACAATGGTGGGATTCTCAGGACTATCAGGGTTTAAAACAACACTATATGAACACGGCGATCGCCCGTTTAGGGTCTTACTTTCACCTAACCCCAGAAACCATTCTGCATCAGGAAGCCGCCACACCTTGCACCTTTGAACGCTATACCGCCCGGGATCAAGGAGTTGTTGGCGGAGTCGGTCAACGGGTTTCCACCTTTGGGCCCTTTGGCTTAGGGAATCGTACCCCGATCAAAAATCTTTGGTTAGTAGGAGATTCCACCCATCCCGGAGAAGGAACAGCCGGAGTTTCCTATTCGGCTTTAACCGTTGTTCGTCAAATTGATGCGATTAATTATTAGTAATAAGTTTCCGATTTTTAGGAACTTGAACCGATCTCTAATCTCTTTAAATCTCGGTCTAGCCAAAACTGTCTAAAGCGGTTACAATTAAAATTAGTCAGGCTAGTATCTATCAACCAATAGATTTGAAAACGATACGCATAGATAACTGCACCGATGATCGCCGGTAGCACTGCCATTTAGGGATAATTAAAAAGACAACCCATCAAAAGATTGAGTCAATAATGGACAAACACAAAACAATCATTATGCTCGGCCCTTCTCCCGCAGAAAAAGGTGGAATGGGAAGTGTTGAAACCTTGATTCTCAACATAGCCTCAAGGGAATTCACTATTAAGCATATCACGACCTGGAATGGTCAGGTGAGTCGGTTTACCAAGCTGTCCACCGCTATCGTCTTTATCAAAGCTTTTTTGGCGTTTTTATGGAAGTTGTTAAAAGGGGAAGTTGATCTGGTTCACATCCATATCTCAGAACGGGGAAGTGTGATTCGCAAAAGCCTAATTGCCTTAGTTTGTATGGCAACGGGAAAACCGTTTATTCTTCATGCCCATGGCTGTGAATTCCATGAATTTTATGACAAATTGCCCCAAGGGATACGGCAACTGATTACAGCGATATTCCAACGTTCCGCTTATTTGATTGCTTTGTCAGAAAGTTGGAGGAATTATTATATTGAAACTTGTCATCTTGCACCCGAACAAGTGGTGGTTCTAAATAACCCGGTCGCCCTGCCTGAACAATGGCAAAAAACCGAACCCATAGGCAAACTCAAATTTGTCTTTTTAGGAAAAATCAATAAACGTAAAGGGATTTTTGATTTATTAACTGCTTTTGCGAACCTGGAACCTAGTTATAGAAATCAGGTTGAATTAGTCCTAGCGGGAAGCGGGGAAGTTGAACAGGCTCAAAATTTAGCGATACAATTAGGAATTAAAGATCAAATCGTTTTTCCAGGTTGGATTGACCAACAGCAACGCGATCAATTATTAGCTCAAAGTGATGTGATGCTACTTCCCTCTTATAATGAAGGACTGCCAATGGCGATTTTAGAAGCCATGAGTTGGGGACTTCCGATTATTACTACTCCCGTCGGGGGTATACCCGAAGTCATCGAAAATGGCAAAACTGGATTATTGATTACCCCGGGTCATGTCCAAGACCTGACCACAGCCATGCAGTCTTTAATTGAAAATCCCGCCTTCAGATTATCTTTAGGTTCGGCCGCGCGTAAACGGGTAGAACCTTTGTCCATTGAGCATTACAGTGATGCTTTATTTAACCTCTATCATCATATTTTTGAATACAAAGAAAATCACCATCATCCTCAAGAAGACACGGAATCAGATGGACTACACAAACAAACCCTGTAGAGAGAATCGATTCAGATCACACAGTCTTGAGGTGTAACTTCTACAATTGTATAAATACAGTGATGCTCAAAATGTTTGAGTTCCAATCGGTCGGTCAATGCTGAACGAAATCAGGGAGTATCTCGCCTTTAGGCATGGTGTAACAACACGGGTAAATGATTAAGTAGTTATGGAACCTCAAGAGTATCCAGAAGATATTGATTTTATAAAATACTGGCTGATTCTGAAGCGTCATTGGTTGCCATCTGTGGGGGTTGCCTGTATTGCCATCGGACTGGCAACATTCTCGGCAATGTCCGTCGAAAAAACTTTTGCCGCCGAAGGAAAGCTGCGATTAAAGAAAATTAGTCCCACCTCGGCATTAGTTTCAGATCCCGAAGGAAAAATTGGTAGTCTCGATACCCTGAGTGCCAAGGATAGTCCCTTAGATACTGAAGCGGAAGTGATTCGGTCTGCGGACATTGCGGAACAAACCATTCAGCAATTACAGCTAAAAAACAGAAAAACTGGCAAACCCTTAGTCTATGAAGACTTCGTTAAAAAATTAGGGGTAGAGACGGTGAGAGGAACGGACATTTTGAGTATTTCCTATGAAAGTCCCAACCCGGCTGAGGCTCAAAAAATTGTTGATAAAGTTATGCAGCTTTACATCAAAAATAATATTTTAGTAAATCGCCGGGAAGCCGTTGCTGCTCGTCAATTTATTACGGAACAGTTACCACGAAAAGAAAAAGAACTCACAGATGCAGAAATTGCTTTAAGAAATTTCAAAGAAAAATATAATATTGTTAATTTAGAAGAAGAACTCAAGACAGTTGTTAGTACAATTGAAAATCTGGATAACCAAATTGATCAAGCTCGAGCTTCCCTAGAACAGGTCAATGCTCAGGTTCAAGCTATGCAGCAAAAGCTAGGAGGGAGTTCAGAAGCCGCGATTACTCGAAGTGCGCTGAGTTCTTCCATAGGAATTCAACAGGTTGTAGCTAAACTAAATAACGTTGAAGACCAACTTGCTGTTTTGAGAACTCGTTTTTTAGACAAAACACCAGAAATTATGGCCTTAGAAAATGAAAAAGCTGCACTTGAAGCCCTCCTAGAAGAAAGGATGCAACTTGTTTTAGGAAATAAACCAGCACCACCGGGAGGGGTACAAAATGGCTTACTAGAAGAAAAGTTAATTGAACAACTCGTACCTTTGGAATCAGGAAAGCAAGGGTTGGTTCAGCAGTTAAATTCTTTGATTCAGGCGCAATCAAGACAGAAAGAAAGGGCTTTACTATTACCTCGTTTAGAACAAACTCAAAGGGATTTGATGCGACAGCTTAACGTAGCTCAAAGTACCTATGATATTCTGACAAGCCGACTACAGCAAGTCCGAATCGCCGAGAATCAAAATGTGGGAAATGCCCAAATTCTGACTCCAGCAATTGTAGCAAAAAATCCTGTTTCTAGCAGTAAAAAAACGATTTTGATGGGTGGAGTTGTGGCTGGGGCAATGCTCTATGTGGTGATGGCTTTTGTACTGGAGTTAATGGATCCATCCATTAAAACTATTAAGGAAGTTCGCAAGTTATTGAATCGATATACCTTGTTGGCGATGATTCCCGCCTCCAAGGAAAAAGTTCGCTGGGCGGGAATAAAAATCGAACGGACAACACCAAATATTCCGGTTTTGGATGAACCCCATTCTATTATTAGTGAATCCTACCGGATGTTGCAAGCTAATTTGAATTTTATTAGTCCTGATCGGGAATTAAAAGTTATTGTTGTTACGAGTGCCGTTTCCAGAGAGGGAAAGTCTAAAGTTTCTGCAAATTTAGCCGTGGCGATCGCCGAATTAGGTAAGAGGGTATTGCTAATTGATGCCGATTTACGTCATCCTCGACAACATCAGATTTGGGACTTAAATTATGAGTTAAATCCCAAAGGATTAAGTGATGTGATTGTCAATCAAGCGGAGTGGGAATGGGCTGTGCGGACTGTTGTACCTAACTTAGATATTTTGCCTTCGGGTGTAATTCCACCCAATGCTTTGGCTCTTTTGGGCTCTAAGCGAATGAATTTTTTAGTGGCAGAGTTTCGGAAAAATTATGATTTTGTCATTTTTGATACGCCCTCTTTATTACTCGTTGCCGATGCTTTAACTCTCAGTAAGGTCACCGATGGAATTTTAATGGTAGTTAGACCGGGAACCATTGATACTGTAAGCATAACAGCCGTACAAGAACTGTTAATTAAATCTGGCCAAAATGTATTGGGTTTAGTGGCGAATGATGTCAACATTCGTGAAGAACCTGATAGTTACTTTCACCATGCCAAAGTCTATTCCTATAAGGAGAAGAAAAATTCTAAAAAGTTCTTATCTAAACAAAAGTCATAAATCCGATAATGGTGTTTTTATAAAAATTTACATTAATCCCATAATAAATGCTGCAAAAAATTACTCGAACACTTCAAGAAAAACTGCAACCAGATCAGCGAAAAGCTTTCTTTAACATTATCTTGTTACTAGGGGAAAGAGTCTTTCGCATGGGCATTGCTTTTATCATGCTGGCATGGGTAGCCCGTTATTTGGGAGTCAAAGAGTTTGGAGAACTGAATTATGCCCTAGCATTTTGTGAAATTTTTTCGCCGCTCTTTGAAATAGCATCATCTCAATTTATTTTTCGAGACTTAGTAACTTATCCCGACTTAAAATCAGAAATTTTAGGAACTTATTTTTGGATTAAAACTATCACTGGAGTGGTTGTTTTTATCTTAACAGCAATCACAATACTTGTTTTACAACCCGATAATATTTTAACGATTAAGCTGGTTGTTATTTTATCTATTCCTTCATTCTTACGAGGATTTAGTGGAATTGAATGCTGGTTTAAATCCCAGCTAGAAATGAAGTACACCGTCTTCATCCGCAACGGTTTGTTCATATTAGTAACTTTAACTAGAATTTTTCTGCTTAAAATTCAAGCGCCTCTGATTGCCTTTGCTTGGCTGGTGATGATTGAAAATAGTCTGAATATTGTGGCGTTAATTATTACCTATAAAATCACTGGGAACGATATTTTTGCCTGGAAAGCTAAGTGGAAAAGAGCTAAACAATTGATGAAAATTAGTTTCCCATTGATATTTGCCAGTCTCTCTATTGTGATTTATATGCGAATTGATCAGGTGATGTTGGGTCAATTATCCGATTCCAAAACTGTTGGGATTTATTCGGCTGCTGTGCGACTCTCGGAATTATGGCCCTTTACTTCGACGATTATTGTTCAATCCATTGCACCTTCAATAATTGCGGCTAAAAAAGTGAGTGAAGAACTTTATTATCAAAAACTGCAAAAGCTGAGTAACTCCCAAGCTTTACTGGTTTACTGTATTGCCATTCCGATGACTTTTTTAGCAACACCATTCACCGTTTTAATATTTGGTGAAGAATATGCTCTAGCTGGCCCAATTTTGGCGGTTCATATTTGGTCTTCAATGTTCGGTTTTCTCGGTTACGTCAAAGATATCTGGATCACAACAGAAGAATTAACCGGATTTGCTTTTGTTTTTAGTACGGCGGGTGCGGCCATGAATGTGATCCTAAATTTTTGGTTAATTCCCAAGTATCAAGGTATGGGTGCTGCCATTGCCACGGTCATTTCCTATGGATTTGCTGACTATGTAATGTGCTTTCTTTATCCACCAGCTCGAAAGTTTGGTAAAATTATGACACAGGCAATGATGTTAAATTTGGTCAAATTTAATGTAAAATAATCCTTGGGGTATCTACAGAAAGCTCAATCATCTAGGGATAGATTACTTTTGGAGTTTTTGATATAATTTTGCCTATCGCTATTCTCAAACATTCGTGAACGCTAGAATATGATTGTGAGCGAAGCGGGGGGGCATGGATTGTTGGGCAATTGGTATTATTTACAACATTATTATTCTCAGGAGATAGGATTTTGGAAACCCTGCCATTAGTAAGTATTCTGATTAATAACTATAACTATGGACAGTTTCTCGCTGATGCGATTGATAGTGCTTTAAATCAAACCTATCCTCATATAGAAGTGGTGGTTGTTGATGATGGATCTTCCGATAATTCACGAGAAATTATTGCCAGGTATACCGATAGAATTAAACCCATTTTAAAATCTAATGGCGGTCAGGCTTCTGCCTTTAATGCCGGGTTTAAAGCCAGCCAAGGAGACTTAATTTGCTTCTTAGACTCTGACGATATTTTTCTTCCCGATAAAATCGAAAAAATTGCCTATATTTTCAACCAATACCCTGATATTGGCTGGTGTTTCCATACCCTGAAATTATTTGCCAATGACACAGGATCTGAACTTCAAGACCCTTATTTTCCCTCAGAAGCAAAGGGAAAATCCGGTGTTTATGATATCAGATCCACTATTCAACAAGGTCACTTAACGGGTTTCATCCCCTGCTTACCAGCGACATCAGGAATCTGCTTCAGACATTCATTATTAGCACAAATTTTACCAATGCCGGAAGCTGAGAGTGTATCTATTAGTGATAGTTATATCAAATATATTGCCTTAGCCTTAAGCCCAGGGTTTTGTTTGCTAGAAAAAATTGGATTACAAAGAATTCATAAACACAATATCCACACCTTAAGTAGTCAGAAGGCCACTTTATCAGTTAAACTCCAGGTGGTGACGGCATATTGGATGAAAACCAACTTCCCAATTCTTCATAAATATACAAACACAATGTTAGCTTTTGGGATTTGCTTGGCTTGGAGGATAAAAGTTAAAGACGAGATTTGCAATTACTATATCAACGCTTATTTATCATCGATTTCGCCTTGGGAAATTGCCAAAATTTATGCTAGAGCAATTTACTATTTCCTAAAACCATGAACCCCAAGTTAGATGCTTTTGAGAGAAGATTTACAATTTTTGGGATGATGTTTCTCACCGGGATTTTTCGCCTCGCCAGCTTCTACACTAGCCCGGATGCTCTGAATGACACGGCTCCCATGTCCAATCCACTCGATAAAGTTTCCTCCCTGTTGCAGCAATTTCTTTATATCACTACACTGCTTCTGCTCTTAGCTAGGGGACAAAGTACAGTTCGCGCCATGATCCGAGATCCTACGGTTTGGATGCTGATCATATACACCTTTTTGTCATTTTTGTGGTCTGATTTTCCGTCTCTCTCCAAACGAAAAGGGATTACAACGATCCAAACCAGTTATTTTGGACTATATGTTGCATCCCGTTTCACCATGAAACAACAACTACAAATGTTAGCTTGGGTGTTTGGATTTATTGCTGTTTTTTCTTTTTTCTTTACCCTAGCTTTTCCTGGATCAGCCATCGAAGCTGGAGCGAATGCCGGATCTTGGCGGGGCCCATTCACTCAAAAAAATTTGTTAGCTCGATTCATGGTTTTAGGAGCGATTGTTTGCTTACTCGTTGCCTTAGATAAACCCGAAAAGCCTAAAATAGCTTGGGGATCTTTTGGAATGTGTATTCTGATGATTCTGTTAACAGGATCTAAAACGGCTCTGTTATTACTAATCATGATCCTGGCTCTTTTACCTCTATATAAACTGTTGCGCCAGAAAGATACCTTAGTAATTCCTATCCTCGTTCTAACCACTTTAATTGCCGGATGTTTAACCATTTTTGTCGTGGAATACTGGATAGAAATTCTGGCGGCATTAGGTCGAGATCCTACACTGAGTGGTCGCACAAACCTATGGGAAATTGCCATTGAAAAAATTTCTGAACGTCCCTGGTTAGGCTATGGATATCAGGGATTCTGGCTAGAAAGGGGAGAAGCAGAGGTGATTTGGAAAGAAGAAGGTTATAAACCCCCCCACGGTCATAATGGATATATTAATACTGCTATTGATTTAGGTTTAGTTGGTTTATTTTTATTTTTGTTAATCATCTTTGTGACCTATGCTCGGGCTATTATTTGGTTGAAAAATGGAAACACTAGCATCGAATTCTGGCCGGCTTTCTTCATCATTTTTCTATTAATGTACAACATCACTGAAAGTACCATTATTGAATTCAATTCCATATTTTGGGCTTTAGTGGTGATGGTTTCCCTATCAATGAAACGAGTTAAACCCAGAAGAACAACCATGATTTACCCTAGCTATCCAGTCGATTCTTCCTAAACATAATGCTTGCATATCAGTTAAAATCAATGCCTAATTAACCCTCACCGAATTTGAATAATCATGACCGATATTGCCATTTTTCTGATGGATTTAGGAGGCGGAGGTGCCGAACGGGTGATGATTAATTTAGCCCAAGGTTTTGCCCAACGCCAAAAAAGTGTTGATCTGGTTTTAGTCAAAGCCGAAGGCCCCTATCTCTCCCAACTGCACCCCCAAATTAATGTTGTAAAACTAGAAAGTTCCCGATTAATTTCTAGCCTGCCCCGTTTAATCAATTACTTAAAAGAAAAACAACCTAAAGTTTTATTTTCCGCCCTAGAAGATACCAATTTTGTTGCACTCTTGGCTAAAAAATTAGCCGGAGTTTCCACAAAAGTTGCCGTTACTGTTCATAATCATCTCTCCCGGGAAGCGGAAAATGCCACCCAACTTAAACGACGACTAACTCCTCAATTAGTCGGGTGGTTCTATCCTTGGGCCGATTATGTGATTGCGGTATCCCAAGGTGTTGCCGATAATTTGATTCAACTTGGGGTTCCTGCTCACAAAGTTCAGTCCATTTATAACCCGATTATCACCCCAGAACTGCTACAAAACCTGCACAACCGGGTTGATCATCCTTGGTTTGCCCCTAACCAACCTCCGGTTATTTTAGGTGTGGGTCGCTTACACGCCCAAAAAGATTTTCGGACGCTAATTTTAGCCTTTGCTCAACTGCGTCAACAGCAACCCGCCCGCCTGATCATCTTAGGAGAAGGAGAGGAACGTTCGGCTCTACAATCTTTGATTCAAACCTTGGGTCTGGAAACCGATGTGGCTTTGTTAGGATTTGTATCAAATCCCTATGCTTATATGGCGGCATCGGCTATTTTGGTTCTATCTTCGGCTTGGGAAGGATTTGGGAATGTCTTAGTCGAAGCCATGGCCGCCGGGACTCCCGTTGTTTCCACAAACTGTGACAGTGGGCCGTCGGAGATTTTAGCCGCGGGTCGTTATGGTCAGTTGGTGACCGTTGGTGACCCCCAAGCCATGGCCACGGCGATCGCTTCCACCCTAGCAACTCCCCCGGACTCGCAAATGCTTCGAGAACGGGCGCAGATATTTTCCCTGGAAAATGCTCTTGACCAATATCAACACTTGTGTATTTAACTGTTATTTTCCACTAATCCCATAATATGATCACGTTATTACCCGATCATCTTCAAACCCTGTTTAATGACCTCAAACGCGATATTGATCGCTATGTTGTCATGGATAATGCTTCTTGGCTGTTGATTTTTTTGACTAAACCGGGATTATGGGTTTTAACTCAATATCGTTGTAGTCGTTGGGTTGATCAACAAGTTCACCTACCGATTATTCGTTTTGTGTTAAAAGTATTGTGTGCCATTTGGCAAAAACTAATTGAGATCATCACCTGCTGCGAATTGCCCAATAAAGCCAATATTGCTCCCGGTGTATTTATTCCTCATGCCTTTGGAATTATTATTCATTATCAAGTAACAATTGGTGAAAATTGTACACTCAGTCAAGATGTTACAATTGGGATTGGCGGACGAGGGGAAAAACGAGGCTGTCCTCAAATTGGCGATCGGGTTTTTATTGGGCCAGGAGCGAGGATTTTTGGGTCAATTACCATTGGTAATGACGTTGCAATAGGCGCGAATGCTGTTGCCACAAAGAACTTACCTGATCAAGCCGTTGCCGTTGGAATTCCTGCTAAAATTATTAGTTATCAAGGCTCTAAAGATTGGATTATTTTGGGTGCAGATCAATTAATTAACCCGGAAATTTCTTTAGAGAAATAATTTCAACTTTTAGGGATCAAGGTGCATCAGAGAAACGTTGCCTACAACTTTAATCTTGTTTTTAATAATTCTTGAGGGAATGTAAGATGAAGCGGAAAATTAGTTTAGGGATCTTAGCTTATAACGAAGCTCTTGTTATCCCAATTACTTTAGAATCTTTATTTCAACAAACTTTATTCACCGAGCCTAATCCTAATTGGGAAATTGAAATTCTTGTGATTCCCAATGGTTGTAAAGATGATACGGCTTTAGTATCTCAAACCTTACTAGAAAAATGGCTTCAATCTTCCGGTATCCCTCAAATCACGGGTAAAATTTGTGAGATTCCCGAACCCGGTTTAGCTAATGCTTTCAATCGTTATGTGCATGATTTTTCCGATCCCGAAAGTGACTATCTGATTGTGATGGCGGCAGATATTCAGTTTCTTGAAGTTCAAACTCTGTACTCCATGATTCAAGTGTTAGAAACCCAATCTGAAGTATTTGTGACGGTTGATAAACGGATTAAAGATGTAGCTGTCAAACCCGCTCAGAATTTAAAAGATCGTCTGTCAACTTTAATTTCAGGGTTATCGGGAAATAATCCCGTAGAAGGTAGTGCGGCTTGGATCAGTGGTCAACTTTACTGCGCTCGTTCTTCCGTGTTAAGATCCATCTGGCTACCGACAACTTTACCGACGGATGACGCCTTTTTGTATACCATGATTGTCACCGACGGATTAAAATCTCCAGAGAACCCAAATCGTGTAATTTTGGCGCCCTCTGCATCCCATATTTTTGAAGCCTATACGGATATTAGTCGTCTTTTTCGTCATGAAAAGTGGTTGATTTTTGGTCAAGCTGTTAATCAATTGCTCTACGCTGATTTAAAAGCACATCAAACTGAAGAACAGAATATTGGGGCATTAATTCAGCAAAGAAATCAGCAAGATCCTCTGTGGCTGAATCAACTAATTCAGCAAAAAATAGAGGAAAAAAATGGTTGGTTAATTCCCCGTTTTATTTTAATTCGTCGGTTTAAAAGTTTAGTTAAAAAACCCCTACCTAAAGCCATTTTATTTTGTCCTCTAGCCTTAACTGCGTTTTTAATTGATCTAGTATTAGCAATTCAAGTGAATCAAGAAATGCAAGAAAAGAAAGGATATAGCAATTGGGTAGCATCGGGAAGTTGGGGAAAATAAGCACTCTTAATTTGATTTAATTGTTTTATAAATAAAAAGTCTAACCATGAAATTTGCGGATTTTTGGAAACCGATTCAGTTTCAATTAAACTCTCGACTCTCTAATTGGTTGGTGTATCTAATGGGATTTTGGAGAAAATCTTTAGATCATCAAGCCACGTCTCAACTGCTGAAGGATAATATTGTTTATCAACAACAGCAAGAACCGATTTCAGATTTTGTCTTTGAATCGGTAGATAGAAGAAGAACAATTCCCTGGAATAGTTTAAATAACCTAGATCAGTTATATCAAGATGATATTATTTTTGAGCCGGAATATGTTTGGAAAGTTGATGTTAATGACAAGTTTAAAACCTTGAATCTTTGTCCATCTGGAACAGTTTTAGTGAATCAAAACCTATTATTAGATTTGGACTATGGAACCGCCGCGGGTTTAAAACTTAAAGGACAATTTAAAACCAAAGAAGTTGAATATCCGTTAGTTGTTGCACCCTGGTCACATTTTTTTGGAGGATATTTTAGTTTTGTATCTTTAGTAATTGTCAAACTGTGTCGGATTGAACAGGTTTTTGGTAAAGAAATTTGGCGGTCAGCAAAAGTCTGTTATCCTTTGTTTAAAACTCAATTTGAAACGGAATATTTGCAAAAATTGGGCATTGATCAAGATCATCTGATTGATACCGCCAATATTGATTATAAAATCAAGGCAAAATCTTTAATTATTGCCAATAATCAAAGTAATATTAATCGCGTTAGTCCATCGGATATTCAACTGTTGAGGAAAAAGTTTTTGTCCCCGGTGGTTAACTTACCTAAAAAACGAATTTTCTTCCCCAGACGCAGTAAACGAGTCTTAGAAAATGAAACTGAAATTCGACAACTGCTGCAAGAATTTGATTTTGAAGTAATTGAAGATATTCCCCGCACCGTTGAAGAACAAATCGCTATTTTTCAACAAGCTGCTGTAATTGTTGGCGTTCATGGTGCGGGATTAACGAATCTTCTCTGGTGTGACCCAGGAACAAAAGTAATTGAATTGTTTTATAGTGGTTATACAAAAGCAGGATTTTACTATTTTTGTAAAGTCTTAGGTTTAGATTATTCCTGTATTTTCGATGATGCGATCGCCATTGAACATTTTACTAATCAATTTCATAACCTAACCATTAATGTAGACACCCTCAGAAAAGAATTGCTGAGGGTGTTAACCTAAGTGGGTTAAGCTCCGAAAATCTGATAAGAAAGACCTTTGATCTTCTCAAGTAATTTGATTTGTAGGGGATAGGGAAGAAACTTCAGCCATGAGAATAATAATTGTCGGGGTGAGGGTTTTTCATCGGTGCGTTTACTTGCTGAAATAGGAATTTTGGTGGTTAAATCTTGGTGAGTATCCAGACTTTTTAAGGCTTTTTCATACTGCTGGGAAAAGTATTCTTCTGCGGAAATTCGCGCTATGGCTAAAGGCTGATGTTTTTTCTGATATTCGGGTAATTTTTCAGGAGCAATCCGCACTTTTGTCCAGCATTCCGGTCGGCGGGTAAAGAAACTCTGATCAATTAAGGGATGATTAAAGTTTGTATCCGCTAAATAATACCGTTCTAAAATCACAGGATTGGTATTAATTTCCCAAATTTGAGGAACGCCATCGAGAATGCTATAGTCGATCCGTCCATATTGTATGCGGGCGATTTTAGCGACTTCTTTCAATTGGGATTCATAGGGATTAGTTTTTACATAATCTCTTTCTTCTAATACCATCTCCTCATTCTGTAAATCCAAATATCTCATTTTTAACATCCAATTCGGACTAAAAAATAGATGATCGGGAATGATTTGATCTCCGACAATAAACGCAGCATATTTTTTGAATCGTCCAGTTTCGTCTGAGGTATCACAAAATTCCGTAATAATTTTGTCTTCTCGACTATCCCCTGTTTCTAACAGTTCCGCGATCGCTTTTTTCATGTCTTCAGGAGTTTCTAGTAATGCTGTTCGGCTCCCAGCATGATCGGTTTCTCCGCGTAAAAATACAGGAAATCGTTCCGGTTGAGGCCTTTCAATAATGCGATAAATATTAAACTTATTCCAACCTTGTTGATACAAAGTTCTTAACAGTTCATAGCGTCGCATAGAGCGAGTTGGATGATTCAGCAGGCGAACTCCTTGACCTGAATTGGCAAGTTGTTCCCAGACTTGAGCCGCCATTTCCGATTCTTCAGGACTTAAACGCTCTAAATCTGAAAAGATATAGGTTCCCACTGGAAGACTTTTGATTTTATCTAATTGTTCATAAAAAACCGGGCGGATTTGAGGTAAAAGGTTTCTGCCCCAAGATTCTAAATGTTGGTTAATCGTAAAAGCGTGTTTTTCGGTCACTACATAAAATATCATTGAAAAGTTCCTTTTTTCGATTGATCAGTGTTGGCGATTGACAGAAGTTGTTACAATTAATACCCGTGTATCCAAAATCAAACCAATACTAAGATTTTGCTCAGTAGGATTTGGGATTCAATGATCGGATGCACTCTTAAAAAATTTCCTTTTCTACAATGTTATCCCTGATTAACTTAAATGACAACAGTTTGATTTAAGATGATCAATGTTGGTTTAATTAAAATTATCTATCAATTGTGGATTACACTGAGTTCAGATCGTGCCTGAAAGGTCAGTAACTCCGTGAAAATACCCTATCTCTTACGCTCAAGTACCCTGGTATTCGCAGTTGGGACTTTGTTGATCATCATTGCTTGTCAATCTTCTATATCTATTATGTCTTCTAATACAACACCCCAAACCACCCATAAATCTCACTTTAAAACCCAGACGGGCGAACAATACGTTTGGAGTCCAGTTAAAATTGGCGGCGGCGGATTTGTGACCGGAATTGTGATTCATCCAACGGTTCCCAATCTGATCTATGCTAGAACTGATGCCGGGGGAGCTTTTCGTTGGCTGGAAAATGAGCAACGTTGGGAGCAATTGTTGAGTGCCCAAACTATTTCCCAACCCGTGTCCCTGAATATTGAAAGTCTAGCCATTACTCCCCAAAACCCCAATTTGATTTATCTAGCAGCCGGAGCTTATACTAAAACGAACTCGGGAGAACCACCTTCTGGGAAATTTTTGAAATCAGAAGATCAGGGGAAATCTTGGCAAATTCTGCCTTTTTCTTTACCGATGGGAGGAAATGAATGGTGGCGCTGGACGGGAGAACGTTTAGCCATTGATCCGAATAATAGTAATATCGTTTACTTTGGCTCGCGATTAAATGGGTTATGGCACTCTGAAAATGGGGGGAATACTTGGCAACAAATCGATCCCCAACAATTACCTCTAGGAAAACCCCATTCTGAAACTCAAAATAAAGCCGGAGTTAGCTTTGTTATTTTTGATCCGAAATCAGGAATATTAGAGGGGAAAACTCAAAGTATTTATGCAGGAGTATCAGGGGAAGGAATTTATCACAGCAACGACGCCGGAAAAACCTGGCAAGTTTTAAAAAAATTATCGAATTCTGATTTAGTTCCCCAACAAGCTGTGATCAACTCCAAGGGAGAATTATTCATAACTTTGTATTTGAGGGAAAAAGATCCCCAGGGTGCAGTTTGGAAATTCACAACCGAGGGATGGCAAGATATTACTCCCTCCTTGAATAAGAATTATAGTGCCATTACCGTTGATCCCCAAGATAGTAATTCCCTATTTGTTGCCACCTATCCTTTGACCCCTACCCGAATTTATCGGTCACAAGATGGGGGAAAAACTTGGATAAAATTAAACAATAATTTGGATCGAATTCCTTGGTGGCCGACTTGGAGTTGGTGGACATTAACCGGAGGAATTGCTATTGATCCCGTCCATCCTAATCATCTTTGGCTAACCACGGGACTAGGAGTTTTAAAAACAGAAAATAACCGCGATCAAACTCTTAATTGGTCAGTCCGAGTGAATGGGATCGAGGAAACCGTAACTTTTGATGCCATCAGTCCCCCAGGAGAAGCAAGTTTAATTACTGCGATCGCCGATCTTGATGGATTTCGTCATCAAAATTTAGACACCTTTCCCCAAACTACCCATGGAAACGGAGCATTTAATACTACTACCAGTCTTGCCTATAGTGCAGGTGATCCTAACTTTATTGTTTCTGTGGGTGCAAGTCATCATGATCCCAGTGTAATTCGGGCGGGATTTTCCGAAGATAATGGCAAAACTTGGCAAAATTTTGCCTCTATTACCCAGAAAACCCATCCTCCCAGTTTAGTCTTTGGGAATGTGGCGGTTTCCGCTACGGATGTTAATAATATTGTCTGGCAACCTAGTGATAATAAACCGCCCTATTTTACGCAAGATCGAGGGAAAACTTGGCAGAAAATTGATGCTTTTGAACAACCTGATATGGGCGGAGGAGCCCATAGCCACTTATGGAATAGTCAACAAATTTTAGCCGCCGATGGGGTTAAAGGCGGAACATTTTATCTTTATCATCACGTTAAGGGAAGATTATTTCGCAGTGATGATGGGGGGAAAACCTGGAAAATTGTTAATGACAAGCTACCTGGAGGTGTTTGGCAAGGAGCCAGGGTAAAAACTGTTCCCGGTCAAGAGGGAGAAGTTTGGGTGAGTTTACAAGACCAAGGACTGTATTACTCCCGCAATTTTGGTCAAGATTTTATCAAAATTTCCCAGGTTGAAGAAAGTCAAACCATTGGTTTTGGTAAAGCAGCCCCCAATCGTCAGAATCTAACGCTGTTTGTTCATGGTAAGATCGCTAATCAATCAGGGGTATTTCGCTCTACAGACTCCGGTACAACTTGGTTAAGAATAGCTGATTATCCTCTAGGATATTGGGGAAGCTCACGGGTATTAACCGGAGATATGAAAGTATTTGGTCGCGTCTTTTTAGGAACAGGTGGTAATGGGTTTATTTATGGACAACCTTTCTGAATGATTCGTTGAGTTAATTGACATTTTGATCCCCCACAATGCTCCCCCTCATTTTTAATGAGTTTAGAGGGGAGCTAGAGGTGTTTTACCGTAGTGTTCATAACTGTTTTTATCCGCTTCCATTCTAATATAAAGAAACGTTAAGATTGGGTTATTGCCAGGTTAAATCAGTGTTAAGCTGAAACCGATTATAATTTGGATTAACAACAGATATGAATCTAAATATTCCCATCTCTGCCAAAAAAATTATTAAATTTTTGCTGGTTATTATTTGTATTTTGACTAGCTTAAGTTTATTAACAGAAATAATTAGTAAATTTTTAGACAATAGAATTTTTGAGTTCTTCTCAGATATTTTTAATTTAGGGACAGAACGCAATATTCCGACACTATTTTCCGTTCTCATTCTTTGGCTTGCCTCTTTTTTATGTGCCTTAATTACTTTTATTAAAAAAGAGAAAGGGGATCGGTATACTATTCATTGGGGTTTTCTGGCTGTAATTTTTCTACTTTTAGGCTGGGATGAAGGAGTTCAACTTCATGATGCCTTAACTAACAGCGCCCTAGCTACTAACCTCTCCTCAATAGCTGGGATTAAAAAACAAGGAGTCTTCACCTTTAATTGGGTTGTAATTGCCATACCGATTGTTTTTTTACTCGGATTGTCTTACCTAAAATTCGTTTGGTCTTTTCCTATCAAACAAAAAAAATTATTAATTATTGCCGCCATCACATATGTGATGGGAGCTTTAGGAATGGAAATGATCTCTGCTTTGATTTTTGATACAATCGGCAATAAACAATTAATTTATATGTTCACTAGCACATCAGAAGACGCGTTAGAAATGCTAGGAGTCGTTATCTTTATCGACTTCCTCTTACTTCACCTTGGTTTATATATCGATCAAATTACGATCAATTTTGTTAAAGGAGATGAACCATTACCATCAGCCCATTTATTACCATCATCAGCCCATTTAATAGATGAGAAAATGCAAAATTATGTCGATTAATTTGGTTTAAAAAGGCGTAATACCAGATTCAAAAGCCCAAAGGAAACATTCATGCTTCAAAAGTAATACATTGGCTGCTGCTGATTCTGGTATTTTTAGAGGGTTTGAGATCCCAAAATGTCCTAAAATATCCAGGATTGCAGGGATCACCATTAACAGTTGACGATTGCTCCTCAACTCGATTTGATATTTTCCCGTTAAATAACGCAAAATGACTTTATGGTGACATCAATGAAATTGTGTCAAAATCGAAGTCATGCTAATCTACACAACCCCGACATTCGACGCACAAGCGAAACAGCAGGGCATCCAGAGTCAAGTGGCAGAATTACTCGTCACCATCAAGACTCAGGGGACAGTGGCTGTGCAGGCGCTGTTTGAGTGGAATTATCCCTACTTAAAGCGACCCGTGCGGAACTTGCGTTTACTGGGCAAAATTCTCTGGGTGAATAATGACCCCATTTTATGTTTATTGGCGGTTTTTCCCCGGGGAGGAAACGAGTATGAGGCATTTTTAAGAAATCCTGATGAATATGGTATCAGTCATTTAGATTCGTTAATTGATCCCAAAGAATTAGAAAATAGTATTAATGCTCAACGGGAAGAACAAAAATCCTTTCCCCGTCGCCCCAGTTTGCCCGAAGATTTACGTCAAATTTGGTTAAAAGGGCCAGATTGGATTAAAAATACCACCGATGCGGTGATTTGTGAAAGTGAAATTTGGGTCACACAATTTAAACAACCCGACACTCAACTGCAATGGCGGACTTATTATGACATTGTGGATAGTTTGGTGGAGAAAAAGTCGGGAATTGAAATTACACCCACTGACTTTTTAGGGATTGAAATTGCCGGGCAACCGGAGCAAAATCGCTATATTATTTATAGTTGGATTCTCACCTGCGATACTCCCAACCGCAGCGTTTTATTTTTACTTTCTACCTTTGATCATTATCCCAATTCCCAGGATATTCTGGAAGTCGGTCAAATCACCCGTCTGTTTAATTCTACTTCGGGAGAAACCTCAGAAAACCCTAATCAAAGTAATATTTTAACCCAGGAATTAACCTTAGAGGATTTAGCCCGCTATACCCGCCGCTCCTATCCCGATTATTTATTAGGAGATTCGGAAATCTGGTTAGAAATTGAGCAGGAATTTGGAATTAATTGGGCGTTATCGATGGAGGAAGAAAAAATTCTCCATGAATTATCTACCCCAGAAATTAGTAATAGTTCCCTGCCAGTTTTTATTAATGGACGGGCGGGCAGTGGTAAATCAACCATGTTATTTTATCTGTTTGCCGATTATTGTTATCGATATCAAAAATATTATTTACAACATCGTCAACGATTAAACTCGGTGCCCCATCCTTTGTTTTTAACCTATAATGAACAATTATTAGGGAAAGCCAAAGAAGGGGTAAAAAAACTCCTCAAAAGTCACCATAAATTTCTATTAGAAGCCGATGGACAGGGAAACAAACCCTCGATTGATATTTGTTTTAAATCCTTTCAACAGTTTTTATTAAGTTTACTCCCCCCAGAAGAAAGCGATAAATTTGATCCCGATAAATATATTAGTTTCCATGATTTTAGGCAACGGTGTAGCCGTCGCTATAGTCGTTATTCCCCCGAACTTTGTTGGCATATTATTAGAACCTTTATTAAAGGTTATACCCTCACGGGACAAAATGAAGGGTATATGACCCCCGATGATTATGAAGAAATTCCCCGACGAGAACGGAGTTTATCCCTGGATATTTTTCAAGCCATTTATCGGCAAGTTTGGCCTTGGTATTATCAATTAACCACCCGCGAAAGCTATTGGGATGATCAAGATTTGATTAGAAAAGTTTTGGAATTTAGTGGAGATAATTTACCCGTTTATACGGCTATTTTCTGTGATGAAGCTCAGGATTTTACTAGTTTAGAACTGCGCTTAATTATGCAGTTATCCATATTTTCCCATTGTGATTTATACCCCCCGGTTTGGTGTTTACCCTTTGCCTTTGCTGGAGATCCCTTTCAGACTTTAAACCCCACGGGATTTCGCTGGGAAAGCGTCAAGGCGACCTTTTTTGATCAAGTGATTGCAGCCCTTGACCCGACGCGAAAACTTAATTTAACCATGACTTTTTATGAGCTTGAATCTAATTATAGATCAAGTCCTTCCATTGTCAAAGTCACGAATTTAATTCATCTATGGCGACATATTTTATTTAAAATTCAAGAGTTAAGACCCCAGGAGTCTTGGCAATCTTATCTGGAGTCTCCCACCCCGCAAAAATTTATTTTTGAACAGAATAATTTTTCCGCCGACTCCCTCAAACAACATATTGAAAAATCCCCGATTTTTATTGTTCCCTGTGAAGCGGGAGGGGAGTTAGACTATATTAGACGAGATGAATTTTTATCCCCTTTATTTCCCGATGCTACGGAAGAAAATCCTCCTAAGAATATTTTGAGTGCAATTCAAGCAAAAGGATTAGAATTTCCTCTGGTTATTTTATATAAATTTGGGGATCAATTTGCCAAGGAATTTAATAAAAAACCTTTAATTGATTATGTTCAAGGGACGGGGAATCATCCCTTGGAATTAGAATACTTTTTTAATAAACTTTATGTCGCAGCTAGTCGAGGAATGTCGGATTTAGTCATTATTGATACGGAAATTGGCGATCGCTGTTTATGGCAATATGCAACAGTTGAAACAGACCCTGCGATAGAGATAGAGACGCGCCGTGGCTCGTCTCTACAGTATGATCAATATTGGTTAAATCAAGTTAACAAACCGGAGCATTGGCAAACCTATATCGGAGGAGTCCGTTGGGGGGATAATTTAGATGGATTACAACGGGATAACCGAGCCTCCCAAGCCCAAAAATTTGAAGAGAATGGTCGGAATCAAAAAAATGCCGCTGACCTCCGACGGGCGAAACAATTTTATCGAGAATTAGGATATTTAGAAAGATCTGATTTATGTGAAGCCTTTGCTTTAAAATTCGATAAACGGTTTCGAGAAGCGGGGCGTTTATTCCTGAAAAGAGGTCAGGAATTAGAGGCGTGGGAATGTTTCTGGGATGGAATGTGTTGGCAAGCTTTAGCGGAATGGTATCATCAATTTCCCCAGAAAAAAACTATAGAAAAACCCTTGGTTGAATTTATGGCACAAACGTCAAAAACCTTGCCCAATATTCGACAATTTACTCAATTTTTAGAGGAAGGTTTGAGTAGTCAACTGATTAAAGAAAACCGTTTAGTTAAGGCTTGGAAATCGGCGGTACAGGATTATAGTCGTCAAGTGAGAATATTGATGCGGGAAAAAATCCTAGACCCGGAAGAATGGCAACGGTTAGGAGAGGTTTTAGAGGGATTAGATGAAGCCAAATACCATGGGGTTTTAGAATTAGCTGGAGATTGTTATTATCGGGCTAAAAACTTACGTCGGGCTGTTCGGTGTTGGCAAGAAAGCGGGGCAAATCAAAAACGAGAATATTATCTGGCTAAAGCTGAATTATCGGGATTTCCTGAAGGTTTACCCTATTTGGAAAAAGCCTTAGATTTTGAACGAATTATTGTGGAATGGGAAAAATCTGGGAAGTCGGGAAATCAACAATGGATTAAACAGTTAGATTGTTTAGGACGGGCTTTAGAGCGACAAAATCGTCTGCGGGATTGGATTAATTATTTAATTAGAATTAAACGTTGGATTGATGCGATCGCAGCGATCGAAAAATGTGGTAAACTAGAGACCATTCTATTTAGGTTTGAACTAATTCGACAAATTTCCCGTTCTAATTTAACCCCTGAACAAGCCAGGGATTTTCGGGGTCGCTATTTAGCCTTAATTGAAAAAGCCCTATCGGTCTCCAACTGGCGACAAAAGTTAGCCGTGGTTGAGGTGGGAATTGCTTTAGAAAAAATTGGGGAATTAGTCCCCACTCTTAAATTTTATGAGCGATTTATTAGTAGTAATGAACCCGCTTTAAAACAGTTTGCTCAACAACGATGGTTAGCAACTAAACTCAAACAAAAAGAATATGCCTTAGTTGCCGAACCCATCCGGGCGCAGGAAATTCAACAAGATATTACTCGCCGGGCCAAGGATTGGAACATCGATCCCACCACCCTCAATTCCGACCCTCCCCGGGTGGATTTAATCGAAAATCCCAAATTACTCCAACTTTCGCCTCCCGACCCCTCCCAGGCGAATCCTGACCTGGATGATGACAGGGTTCAGGGTCTACCCCCCGGCACAAAAATCCGCCTTTTGGGGCCAGAAGCCGATGGCTTTAGTTTCCAAATTGGTCATATTCAAGTTAAACGAGCCAAACGGAATAATAGTTTATGGGTACTTTTGACGGATATTTATAGTTCCAAAGCCCTACAAATTGATGTCGATGGGATACAAGGAAAAGTCAGAATTGGAGAATTAATATTAGAAGTGGCTGACGGTCATCAACTTTCTTTTAATAGTATTACAGGAGATTATCGAGGCACGGTTTTTTATCGAGATGAAAAGCCGAGGGTAGAGTTGCATATTCGGGGAATTTCTAGTATTATCTCCCTTTAATCAGTCATCAGTTATCAGTGTAAGAGTGATCAGTTTAATCAGTCATCAGTAGAGATGTGCCATGGCGCGTCTGTAACAGTTATCAGTGTAGGAGTAATCAGTAGAGGTAGGTTAATTTGTGATTTAGGTGATTAATCAAGATATGATAGAGCCCTGAAGGGCTCACTACGAATCAGGAATATTAGGTACACTTTTATGTCAGAACAATTTTTTACACAACCGATTCCAGAAATTAGTGTTCAAGAGTTAGAAAACTTACTTAAAACGGTTTCCCAAGCAGAGATTCAGTTAATTGATGTGCGGGAACCTCAAGAAATTGAAATGGCGAAAATAGAAGGATTTATTAACTATCCTTTAAGTCAATATAGCGACTGGTCAGATAAAATTTTAGTTCAACTTGACCCGCACCAAGAAACCTTAATTCTGTGTCATCATGGCATGAGATCTGCCCAAATGTGTCAATGGTTGATTCAGCAAGGTTTTACCCAGGTCAAAAATATTAATGGAGGAATTGATGCTTATTCCGTTTTGGTTGATTCCCAGATTCCTCGATATTAAAATCCTAGAAAAAATATCCCTTTGATTTCAATAATAATGATAGAAACTCAAATCAAAAAGTCAGATTTTGTCCTTTCTCCCTACAGGAAAAGTAATAATTTATGGGGAACTTATCAAATCTTAAATACCGTTATTCCCTATCTGCTGTTATGGATTTTAGCCGTTAAAGCCGCCGCTATTTCTCTGTGGTTGCTACCACCGATTATGGTGTTAATCACCCTATTTTCAGTCCGTTGTTTTTCCTTAATGCACGATTGCGGACACTACTCCCTATTTAGTTCAAAAAAGGTGAATCGAGTCGTGGGTTTTATCCTTGGGGTCATCAACGCCATCCCCCAATATCCCTGGTCAAGAGGACACGCCTATCACCACAAAACCAATGGGGACTGGGAACGTTATCGCGGCCCCTCGGCTTTAATTTCCACGGAGGAATTTGCTAAACTGAGTCCATCGGCTCAGGGGTGGTATGAATTTCTCAGACATCCATTCATGATTTTTCCCGGAGGTTTTTTCTACCTAGCCATCAAACCTAGACTCGCATTAATCCTGGGAATTTATGGTTGTTTTATTCATGTTTTAACTTCCTTCAAACAAGATCCAAATATGAGTTGGAGGGAGCGTTTCTCCTCTTATCAATCCAGAAATTGGTATACTACTGGGGAATTTTGGGATCTACTTTTTAACAATATTTGTGTGGTTGGGGGCTGGATTATCCTCAGTCATTATCTGGGATGGGGGTTTTTCTGGACAGTATATTCCATCACCCTAACCTGTTCAGCGGCGCTGTTTATTTGTGTGTTTTTTGTACAACATAACTTTGAGGGTTCCTACGCCCATAAAACCGAAGGTTGGGACTATCTCCGAGGTGCAATTGAGGGCAGTAGTTACCTGGAATTACCTCCGATTTTAAAGTGGTTTTCCGCCGATATTGGCTATCATAATATTCATCATCTTTGTGAAAGAATCCCCAACTATAACCTTGAAGCTTGTCATAATCAGAATATACATTTACTCGCCGGGGTCAAAACCCTGAGAATTTCAGATATTCCTGATTGTTTTAAGTTTATTCTCTGGGATTCTACGGCTAACCGTCTAGTCTCAATCCGGTCATTTCGTCAAGCTACTGCTTTAAATTCTCTAAACAAAATGCCAGCAGCGATTAAGTCCGTTTAAACCCCCTAACATGGAGACCCTTGATTATGGTAGATCAATCTGTTCAATCTAATTTTTCCGATGCTATTGATCAAGGATATTACTTAGATCGAGATTGCACCACTTTATCCCGTCATGTTCTCCAACAACTCCATAGTTTTTCCCACGATGCTCAGGATATTAGCGCTTTAATGAATCGCATCGGATTGGCGGGAAAACTCATCGCCCGTCGCTTATCTCAGTCGGGTTTAGTGGATGATGCGTTGGGGTTTACCGGGGCCGTAAACGTGCAGGGAGAGTCCGTACAACAGATGGATGTTTATTCTAATTCCGTGTTTATTTCGGTGTTCAAACAAAGCGGTTTAGTCTGTCGTTTGGCCTCCGAAGAAATGGAAAAACCCTTTTATATTCCCGAAAATTGCCCGATTGGACGCTATACTTTGCTCTATGATCCCCTTGATGGTTCATCGAATTTAGATACGAACTTAAATGTCGGATCAATATTTGCGATTCGTCAACAGGAAGGCAACGATGAAGACGGGGAAGCGAAGGATTTATTACAAAGTGGACGCAAACAAATTGCCGCCGGATATATTCTTTATGGCCCGAGTACGATTCTCGTTTATTCTATTGGAACCGGGGTTCATGCGTTTATTCTTGACCCGAGTTTGGGAGAATTTATTCTAGCGAATGAGAATATTAAAATTCCAGATCATGGGCCGATTTATAGTGTGAATGAAGGGAATTTTTGGCAGTGGGATGAATCCATTCGAGATTATACCCGTTATGTCCATCGTCATGAAGGATATACGGCCCGTTATAGTGGGGCTTTAGTGGGAGATGTTCACCGAATTTTATATCAAGGCGGTGTGTTTTTATATCCGGGTACGATTAAGAAACCCGAGGGAAAATTACGGTTATTATATGAGTCTGCACCCATGGCATTTTTAATTGAACAAGCCGGAGGAATGGCTTCAACCGGAGCCCAAGAAATTTTAGATGTGATTCCCGGAAAACTGCATCAACGTACCCCTTTAATTATTGGGAGTAAAGAGGATGTAATGTTAGTTAAATCATTTATTGAAGATCGCAAACGTCGGGAACAAGAAGGAGGAATTGAATAAAAACGGTCTCCCAACCCAGGCGCAAAGAGGGTTGGGAGACCCAACCCCTACGGTAAAATATTACAATCGATTTAGGATTGCTATATATAGCGCCACGCATTACAGTTAGGACACTTTTGAGTTCTGAAACCCTTTCCCTGTTCCCTGTTCCCTAGCGCTATACTATTAAAACCTTAAATTTTGACGGGGTTTAAAGGTTTCAATTTGACGTAATTGTTCATATAATTCTCGTTCTTGGGGAGTAATGGTTTTAGGAATAACCACTTGAATTTCAATTAATTGGTCTCCCCTTTCTCCTTGAGGATTGGGATACCCTTTATTTGCTAATCGTAACCGTTGACCGGAGACAACTCCCAAAGGTAAACGCATTTTAACTAAACCATCTAAAGTCGGAATATCAATTTCTCCTCCTAATATAGCTTCCGTGGGAGTGACCGGAATTTGACAATAAATTTCCGATTTTTCTAATCTAAAAAAGGGGTGGGGAGTAATATTAATTTTTAAAAATAAATCCCCGCCATTCATCCCTTGATTTTTTAATCTAATTTGTTGACCTTTCACCATTCCCGGGGGTAAATCCACTTCTAAAGACCGTCCATCCTCCAAACGAATCCGTTCTGTTCCGCCAGTATAGGCCTTTTCCAAAGGTAAGGTTAATCGCGCCTCAATATCCCGTTTTGTTTCCCGAGGAGTGGGTTTATAAACGGCTTTTGTCCGAGGGGAATTATAGGGGTCAGCCGCCGTCATTTGAGCCGCTTTCGGGTCAACGGTTCGGACTTCTCGCCGCCGTCCTAATAATTGGTCAACAAAGGTATCAAAATCCGAAAAATCCCCATAATCTACATCTTCAGTTTGAGAAATTGTCCGACGACTCCCCCAGTTTTTCAGGCCGGAAAAAGCATTTTTTTGCCAATCTTGGAACCCTTTTTGTTTCCAAAATTGACTGTAATCATCATATTGCGCTCGTTTTTCAGGATCGGATAGAATATTATAGGCTTCTCCAATATCTTTAAAGGTTTCTTCGGCTTCCTTATCCCCAGGATTTAAGTCGGGGTGATATTGTCTGGCGAGCCGTCGATAGGCCTTCTTAATTTCATCAATGGATGCTTCACGCGAAACCCCTAAAATTTGATAATAATTCCGAAAATTTTGCATAGGTTGATGTTAGGATTTTAAAGGTTAAATTTAATTTAAATTTAGTAGAAACCCGGTTTCCAGGGGTTTCTAGGGTTATTACAACCAATCATCATCATCATCCCAATTATCGGTTTGAGTGGGGCGACGGGAACGAGTTGTACCCCCGCCCAAACTACTACCATTGTTATTGCGTTGGTCATAACGGGGATAACTGCGAGTTTGAGGTTCATAGGGATCAACTCGACGTTTTTCACCAGAAAAAGTTCGGCGAATGGAACCAAATAAATCATCCTCATCATCCTCCATGGTAAAGACGGAGACTTCCCGACTTAACTCATATAAAGCGTCCTGTAAATCCACACTAATTTGATCAATTCCTCGGTCATCATCCCGTTCTAAACTATCTCTTAAAGAACGAATTAAGGTTTCAATTCTTGACCGTTGACGTTGAGCAAATTGCATTCCATAATCTAAGGCTACTTCCCTTAATTGTCGTTCTGCTTGATAGGTTAAAGCTTGGGCGCGGTTGCGTTTTTCGACCTTTTCCCGTTGCAAACGGTCAACTTCTGCATACTTTTCCGCATCCTTAATCATGCGATTCACTTCTTCTTGAGACAGGGTAGAAGCCCCTTGAATAATTACACTTTGTTCCCGTCCGGTGGTTTTATCTAAAGCGGTGACTTGTAGAATACCATTGGCATCAATATCCAGCGCCACTTGAACTTGCGGAACCCCTCGGGGGGCGGGAGGAATCCCAGTTAACTTAAATCGCCCTAAAGATTTATTATCAACGGCTAATTCTCGTTCCCCTTGTAGGATATGAACTTCCACTAAAGTTTGATTATTTTCAGAAGTTGAAAAAATATCAGAACGCCGCACGGGAATAGTTGTATTGCGAGGAATTAATTTTTTCATCACTCCCCCAATAGTTTCTAATCCCAAGGATAACGGAGTTACATCTAATAATAAAACATCCCGCACATCTCCCCCCAAAATACCCGCTTGAATTGCCGCCCCAACAGCCACTACTTCATCGGGATTAACTCCTTGATTCGGTTCTAAATCAATTAAACTTCTCACTAATTGTTGCACCATGGGCATTCGGGTAGAACCCCCGACTAAGATCACATCATCAATATCATTAGAGGTTAATCCGGCATCGGCTAAGGCCTGTTTGACCGGACGGCGTAACCGTTGAATTAAATCCCCACATAACCCCTCAAATTCCCCTCTAGTCAGGCGAATTTCTAAGTGTTTAGGGCCATCTTCGGTAGCGGCAATAAACGGTAAATTAATATCGGTTACTCCCACCCCGGAAAGCTCGATTTTAGCTTTTTCGGCGGCTTCTGTTAAGCGTTGTAAAGATTGGCGATCGCGCCTTAAATCCACCGCTTCTTCTGATAGGAATTGTTCCGCCAACCAATCCACAATTTTCTGATCAAAATCCGTTCCGCCCAGTTGGGTATCTCCACAGGTCGATTTAACTTCAAATACCCCTTCCCCGACCTCTAAAATCGAGACATCAAAGGTGCCACCGCCCAAATCAAAGACTAAAATCGTGCCATAATCTTGCCGTTCCAAACCATAGGCTAAAGAAGCCGCCGTCGGTTCATTTAATATGCGTTTAACCTCTAATCCGGCAATGCGTCCAGCATCTCTGGTCGCTTGTCTTTGAGAATCATTAAAATAGGCGGGTACCGTAATTACAGCCCCGGTAATTTCTTCCCCTAAATAGCGGGTCGCTTCTTCGACTAATTTTTTTAAGATCATCGCCGAAAGTTCCTCCGGGGCAAAATCCTTATTCACCCGGGGACATTTAATCCGAATATTATCGGTTTCATCCCGTCGCATCGTGTAGGGAACCCGTTTAGAGGCGGCGGTGAGGTCAGAATAGCGACAACCCATGAGTCGTTTCACCCCATAAAAGGTATTTTGGGGATTCAAAACCGCCTGTCGTCTAGCCATCTGTCCCACGATGCGTTCTCCTTCCTTGGTAAACCCAACCACGGAGGGGGTGGTTCGCATCCCTTCAGAGTTAGCAATCACAACGGGTTTTCCGCCCTCCATGACCGCAACCACGGAGTTTGTTGTTCCCAAGTCAATGCCGACTACTTTGCCCATGCGTTGCTTATCTCCTTGTCTATATGGTTTCTGGCTAGATCACTCCTATTCTATCGTGTTGTTACGCATTGTAACGTCTGACCCGTGCGGTGAACCCCCGGGCGTAATATTTTCGCAAGTATGGGAAAGATTATCGAAAAAATGGGTTTAAAACCCCTAAGTTCTACTTAGGCTTTATATTAGGTTGTCTATTGACATCTGATTGTGCTACCATTTCCAGTCACACCGAAAAGATAAACAACCTGTCTAAAAACCTAGTATGCCTAACGGCAAAACGCGCTCACCTTGACAAGTGAATCTATAGGGTTCTACTGCACAGTTCTAGTTTCCCCCAGCAGTGGGTAAAAGATTCGTGGGAAGCTCAACAACCAGTTTTTTTGAAACCAATTAGTTTCAAGTCAAAAAGAACTCGCATTCGTGCGAATAGGGTAGGGCATACCCGCTCTTTAGCTTGGGGAGAATCCCACCTCTGGTTAAAGCACTGCAGGGTAGGTGACTTACTTCAATTTTTGATATGGATATTTTACACCCAACTTTGAAAACGCCCTCTGGTGAACCCCCAGGGAGTAATATTTTCGCAAGAAAAAATCCCCCGAAATCTGTGGCGGGGGATGGGGGAAAATACTTGACCTATAAGTAACTGGAATCCAAACTTTTTGCTTCTTCTTCCGTTTGGGGTAGATGTAAACCACATTCCTGTTTTAAGCCGCGAAAACGAGTATCCCGTTCATTTTCATCCGTTGCCATTAAAGGACGGCTAGAATGCCAATCTCCCACGGTGGCATAACCGAGATCAAAATAGGGATGGTAGGGCAAATCATGGGCTGTTAAATATTGGTAAATATCCCTGGAACTCCAAGACAAAATCGGATGAACTTTGTATCTTCCCGACTGTTGAACAACCGGATTTAAGGTTTTGCGATGGTGGGTTTGATCGGCGCGTAATCCCGCTAACCAAGCCGTCGCCTTTAATTCTTTTAAAGCCCGTTGCATCGGTTCAACCTTACGAATTTTGTCGTAATAGTTTAAAGATTCAATATCATCTTTTTCCCATAATCGACCGCGTAGTGCTTCCATGCGGGCTGGACTCATCGGAGATTGATAGACTTTTAAATTTAGGTTGAGGCGTTCTGTTAACTGTTCGGCAAAAATATAGGTTTCTGTGGGTAAATAACCCGTATCAACCCAAATAATCGGAATATTTGGAACAACGCTAGTGACTAAATGCAACATCACCGCCGCTTGAATTCCAAAACTGGTACTCATGACCAAGCCATTCCCAAATACTTCCGCCGCCCATTTGACAATAGTAACGGCATCGGCATCAATCAATTGTTGATTAGTTGCATCCAAATCGAATTCGAGTGGTTGAATCCCTGGAATTGCCTTATGCTCTGAGGTTTGATCCCGAAGATCACGGTGCTGTTGGAAAGAAGTGTGACCGTTAGTAACGGGAGAAGATACATACCCGAGATTCCCGTTGACATTGGGATCGATCAGATTCAATTGTGGCATAGTTTTTGTGGTTTCCCTTGTTAGTAAACGATAAAGGGCCTTGGGAATTGACTTAACACTGGATTACCAGGGTTAGTCATTTTCGCACTTTCTAACCTTATGCAAAGGGTTTGGAACACCCCTACAGCTAACCCGACCCTGATATTTTGTGACTTTATGGATTCTGTTTTAATTTTACAATAAATCGTTTCTGCAATGATCAGATCAGAAGTTGGCTGCTAAAGGTTAAGTTATGCTGGTGTTGCTGATGTATGCTCATGGTTCCTGTATGACTAGCACCCTAACTTCTGTTCCCTTTGTGGATTTGAGTTTGATCCACGAACCCCTTAAACCCGAAATTCAAGCCGCGATCCAGGCTGTAATAGATAAGGGCGACTTTGTTTTAGGTCAGGCCCTGACGGAATTTGAAATCGCCTTTGCTAAAGCCTGTGGTGTGCCGTATGGGGTAGGAGTGGCCAGTGGCACCGATGCGATCGCTCTGGGTTTACAAGCCTGTGGAATTAAACCCGGGGATGAAGTTCTGCTTCCGGCTAATACTTTTGTGGCTACGCTGATCGGGGTATTACACGCGGGGGCCACTCCAATATTAGTCGATTGTGACCCCCATACGGCCCTGATTGATCTCAACCATGCGGATCAGGTGGTCACGAAAAAAACCAAGGCGATTATTCCGGTGCATCTCTATGGCCAAATGGTTTCCCCCCATCAACTGTTTGCTTTTGCTCAGGCCCATAATTTAATTATTTTTGAAGATGCAGCCCAAGCCCACCTAGCCGAGCGAGAAAGTTATGGTGCTGGAAGTATTGGGTTAGCTGCGGCTTTTAGTTTTTATCCGAGTAAAAATTTGGGTGCTTTTGGGGATGGGGGAATGGTTGTAACCCAGAATGAAATTGTTGCCCAAAATCTGCGGAGTCTACGCAATTATGGAGCTCCTCAAAAATATCTCCATACCGAAAAAGGAACAAATAGCCGTCTTGATACCTTACAAGCCGCCGTTCTAAATGTTAAGTTACCCCATTTAAACACTTGGAATCACGATCGCAATTTTGCTGCGGAAAAATATGATGCGTCTATTCTATTGTTGCGAGAACGGGGTATTATTCCGATTGAAAATCAGAGTGCCGATGGTCATGTTTATCATCTCTATGTGATTCGGGTAACGGAAGAATCGGCGGTTAATCGTGATACCCTCAAAGATAGATTAACGGAACAGGGAATACAGGTCGGAATTCATTACCCCATTCCTTGCCATTTACAACCCGCTTATCAATATTTAGGTTACAAAGAAGGAGACTTTCCTCAAGCTGAAAAATTAAGTCAACAAATTTTATCCTTACCCATGTATCCCGGATTAACAACTAACCAAATTAATCGAGTTTTGACATCAATTGGGTCTGTTATATCTTAGATTATCCTAAATCCCTTGGGCAAGGAAATTCCTTGGGCGGGGAGACCCCGCCCCTACTTTTTCAGGTCAACGGTTAACCGTCAATAAGTGTTATGAAAATCAATCGTAAAATTCCAATCACGCTGGAAAAATCTCTATTAAATTGGATGATTGTTGTGTTAATGGTGTTGTTGTATGCACCACTTTTAATTCATTGGTATGACGGTTGGCTGCATAAAACGATCAGCATTGAACATGAATATTTTAGTCATGGTTTAATTGGGTTGCCTTTTGCAGCTTATATTGCCTGGACAAAACGACATCAGTGGAAACGTTTACCCAATACCAGCCATCCGTTAGGCATCGGATTAATTCTGATTGGGAGTGGTTTTTATTGGAGCGGTTTATCAGATTTAGTTAATCTTTCTTTTCCTTTAATGTTGGCAGGACTTTGCCTATCGTTTAAAGGAATTGAAGGCTTAAAATTACAAAAAATGCCCTTAGTGTTTATATTACTAGCAACCCCCCATCATTTACCCTATTTAATAGAACCCCTAGCCTTACCTTTGCAGAAATTTATTGCTCATGTTGCTGGATTTATTTTGATTCAGTTTGGCTTGAATGTTCAGGTAGAACAAATTTATTTGTTTGTGAATGATCAAATTGTTGAAGTTGCCCCACACTGTTCCGGGTTAAAAATGTTATTTACCAGTCTTTATGTTGGATTAATGTTACTGTACTGGACAGGACTTTTAAGTTCAAAAAAATTAAGTATCTTCTTTTTATTGAGTGCGGCAATAATTAGTATTATTGCCAATATTATTCGCAATACCTTGTTAACTCTGTTCCATGGCACAGGTCAAGAGGGGTTATTTTCCTGGCTGCATGAAGGTTGGGGCGGAGATTTATATTCAGCCTGTATGTTGGGTTTATTAGTTGTATTAATTAATGGCTTACAACATTATATAGGAATCGATTCCGAAGATCCATTAGAACAACCCGATCAATAACTGATAACTAATATGATTCTGCAACAAAAACAGTATAAAATTATCATTGTCATCTTAATGATGGTATTATTAATCGGTGCAGCACTGCCGGGCTATATTAATCAAAAGTGGTCATGGATGGATATGCCCCAACTCCAAACCTTGCCCCAACTTCAAACCATTAGAAAGGAAGGTTTGACAATTCCAGGATGGCAAACGGTTAAAATTGAATCCTTGGGTGCGGGCAGTAAACAGTGGTTAAAACAAGAAGTAAAACGCGATAATCAGACAGCAACGGTGCTATTATTTCCTCAAAATTACTATAAAGATCAGCCTCAACTGGAATGGATGGATCTGAATGGATTGCTCGGGTGGAAAACCGATGATTTCAGTTACGATCGCTTTTCCCTAAAATCCACCGCCGGTGAAATTAGCCCGGCGGAAATTGAAGTTCAATTTTTTAGAGCCTGGACTGCAACTCAGACCTGGGCCGTGACTCAGTGGTACGCTTGGCCCAACGGTGGAAATCCCGCCCCAAGTCGTTGGTTTTGGATTGATCGTTGGGCCCAACTCCATCAGCATCGCGCCCCCTGGGTGGGTGTTAGTCTTTTGATTCCGATTAAACCCTTAGATAATATTCAGGATGTCTGGCCCGTGGCCGTTTCCCTGGGTGAAAGTATACAAGCATCCCTAATGGCTAAAGCCTTATTTATAGCAGGGAACATCGGAACCGGGAATGGGGAGGCAAAAACAGGTTTGCTGTCTCAGTATGAGTCCTAACTGCGTAGACATCACAATTGCTACACCACAATTCCTTCACCGACGCTGCTAGATGAGTTAATTATGAATCAACGTTGTCGCCAGACCTTTGTATCCCTAGTCCTCGCCAGTCTTTATTCCACCAGTTGGATAGTCTGTTTCGCCACCTTGCTCTGGGGATTTTCCAGCCGACAAAGGGTTATGGCCCAAACCGTCAATCTTCCAGAAAAATGTGTGATTCCCCAAGGAGTAGTCACCCAACCCTATCCGGGGGCAAAGTTACGGCCCCCGAGCTTTCCCCAACCCACCTGGCCCCAAATAATACAACTGTTTGACCGGGCCGGAAATCCCGTCTTAGACCGTTCTGGAGCCGTTGCCCCCCCCATTGATAATATTTATTTCCGGCGTTTAAGTGAAAATCGCGGGGTCAATTATCGTCTTGGCCCAGGGGATCAACTCTATATTGATGTATTTATTAATGGCCAGCGTTCTAATGATCTCAGCGTCCCCGTTACGGCCGTTACCCCCGATGGTGCGATTTTATTACCTTTAATTGGAGCCATTCGGGTTCAGGATTTAACCTTGGAGCAGGTACAAAGGATTATTAATAGCCGTTTAACTCCTTTTGTCCAAAATCCCCAAACCAATCTTTCCCTATTAACCCAGCGTCCGGTCAGGGTGACGGTGACCGGGGAAGTGGCTAGACCCGGATTTTATCCCTTAGCCAGTCCTGAACTCCCGATTGCCCTGACAACGGCCCAGGGAACCACAACGGCGGCGGATTTAAGAATGGTCAAAATTCGGCGTACCTTAGCTAATGGCCAGGTGGTAGAAACGGATGTGGATTTGCTGACACCGTTATTATTAGGCGTGAGACCTGTGGATTTGTTACTTGAAGATGGGGATGTGATTGTGGTTCCCTCCCAGGAGGTGCGGGCCTATCAAGGGCCAACTCGGAATATTTTAGAAACCTATAGTTTGGCCGCCGCCCCCACAGCCGTTAGTGTAACCATTGTGGGAGATGTCACCCGACCAGGATTTTATCAACTTCCCCCAGGCAGTGGACAGGTAACAACGGCTATTCAAGCTGCTGGTGGGGCAAGAATCACCTCGGATTTACGGTCGGTTTTGATTTGTCGGATGACGGCCGATGGTCGCTTAATCGAAGATATTATCGATTTGTATACTCCCATTCAAGAAGCTACGGCTTTACCGAATGTTTCATTACAAAATGGCGACGCTATTATTATCCCGAAACTACAACCGGATGAAGGGTCAGGTTATGATCAACGGTTGGTGGCGACATCAACCTTAGCCAGTCCTCAAATTACGGTAAGAATTTTGAGTTATCCTGTGAGTACGGTGGGAACGGTAGCATTACAAAATGGTAGTAGTTTTATTGATGTATTAAATTCCGTTCCTTTGAATTTAGCGGATTTACAGGAAATTGCTTTAATTCGTTATGATCCAGAAACTGGAAAACCCACAAAACAACTTTTAAATGGTAAAAATGTATTAGCGGGGGATGCCACGGATAATGTTTTATTACAAGACAATGATGTGATTGTTGTTAACCGCAATTTAATCACTCGGGTGAGTTTTGCTTTAAATACTTTTACTCAACCTTTTCGCGATATTCTCGGATTTCTCCTATTTTTCCAACAGTTACAAAACGGGGTGGAAAATCTATTTAGTCCTGGTGGTAGCAGTAGTGGTAGCAGTAATAGTAACAAGAAAAAATAAGCAGTTAATACCTATCATCCTATTTTTTATTACCCATTACCCATATTATTATGACTTTACCGATTGTTAAACGATATTTAATTGCTTTTGATCAATATAAATTGGCGGGTTTTGCCACCTTTATTGTCGCGTTGGGGGCATCGGGAGCCGCTGCAATGTTGATGGAACCTCCGGCTATTCCTCCCTATAAAGCAACGGGTATTCTGATGGGTCAAAGTAGTCCGGTGATCTTTTCTAAAACGGGTGAGGTAATTCAACAACAAGGACAACAACTCACTTCTGAAATGTTACTTCCTCCAGCCATTTTAGAACCGATTCTGAAAGAATATCATCTGGTTCCGAATGAGGAATTGAAAAAAAAATTATCGATTCAGGTGCAGCCGGCTGCTGCTGGTACTAAAGATGCTCCCGGTTCTCCGATGAAAATTACCATTGCTTATTTAGATCCTAATCGAGAACGGGCGGTAACTTTTGTGAATAAACTTATGAAAACAATGTATGAACAAAGTCGTGTCATTAATACTCAACAATTAAATAGTATTATTAATCTAATTCAAGAAAGATTAAAACCAGCCGAAGCAGAATTGAGACAGGCAGAAAAAGAGTTAGAAAATTATGATAAACGGGAAGGAGCTACAATTTTAAGTTTAGAAGGTGGCTCCTTACCCGCAGCAATTTTAGCCAATGAAGAGCAGCAAAAACAAATTCAGTTACAGTTAAGTGCCCTGAACGCTCAAGTGGCAAGTTTGGAATCTCAGTTGGGTTTAAATGCTGACCAAGCCTTTGTGGCTCAAGCGTTAGCCTCTGATCCAATTATTGCTCAACTGCGGGTTCAATTGTATGAAATCGAATCCCAATTAGTGGTTTTACGCAAGGATTATAAAGATCAACATCCTTTAGTTGCAGAATTAGTCAAACGTCAACAAGCCGCCGAAAAACAGTTACAATCTCGAGCTTCAGAAGTATTGGGAGGAGGTGGAATTGCGGCTCCTTTAGTCAGTGTGGATAAAATTAGGGTTGATTCTTCTCTTGATCCAACTCGTCAACAATTAGCTCAAAATTTAATTGGGTTAAAAACTCAAAAGGAAAGTTTAGAACAACAATTAATATCATCCCAAAAAACCGGAGAAGACCTCAAGCGGAATTACGCTGATATTCCGAATAAACAATCGGAAAAACAACGGCTAGAACAGCAAGTAGCTTATAAAAAAGCCTTGTATGATCAAATGCAGGTGAAGTTAGTGGATGCGAAAGCGGCTGAAGCTGAAATTACCAGTAGTTTAGCGATCGCCAAAGACGCACAGGCTCCTGATATCGAAATTCCTAAAGCGTTGAGTATGGCTTTAATCCTGGCAATGGGAGGACTCGGAGGAGTTTTAGGCGGGGCGGTGATTATTTTTGTCCTGGGAATGTTGAGTGGGAAATTCTACACCTGGGAAGAAATTCAAGGAGCGTTTAAAGAGCGAGAAGTTCCCCTTTTGGGTGTGGTGCCTAATGTGTTTTTATTCCCAGAAGATTATGTTTTACCGTTGTTACTTAAACGTTATTCCCCCTATCTGGAATTTTATGAAAAAATTCGCAGTAATTTACAACGGGTGGGAAATAAATCTCCTAAAGTTATTTTAATCACTAGTGTGGGAACCGGGGAAGGAAAAACCTTAAGTGCCTATAATTTAGCGATCGCCGCGGCTCGCAGTGGTAAACGGACTCTATTAATTGAAGCGGATTTGCGATCACCTTCGGAAGTAGAATCTTTAGGATTGGCCCTGGATTCCCAGAGTGCGGTGGAACCCCTACAATATTATGGAGATTTATATGGTTGTATTCGTCTAGTTCCCGATGTGGCTAACTTATATGTGATTCCCAGTCCGGGGGGAGTTCGTCACCCAGCAACGGTTTTAGAATCGAGTGAATTGCGCCGTTTGTTAGAAGAAGTCCGCTATCGGTTTGATTTTGTGGTGGTGGATAGTCCGGCTTTAGAAGGCAATAATGATGTTTTAACCTTGGAACCCTACACCGATGGGATGGTAATTGTTACCCGTCCAATTTACACCGCCTCGGGGCTATTAGGAGAGGTTACGGACAGATTAATGGATACCGAGTCAGCCGATCCCAAAAAATATCGTCCGCGACTTTTAGGGGCAATTGTGAATGGGGCGGATATTTTTGTTGACTACTTTGAGGAAGACTCCCTCGAACATGACCAACCCGTTCGAGCTCAACCTCGCCCTCGACCTGCGTTAAAACCTAAAGCTCCTAATAAGAAGCAGAAACGATTACCTGCTAGGGCGAGGAAGTGAGCAGGGGGAGCAGGGGGAGCAGGGGAGGCAGGGGAGGCAGGGGAGGCAGGGGAGGCAGGGGAGGCAGGGGGAGTAAACTATTACCGATTACCCATTCGTAATTCGTAATTTGAAATTGATTTAGGGTTTTGGGTTGCAAAATCAAAAATTGTGTTATAGTAGTAAATGACCTGGACTTATGCGATTGGAACGCCCAAATCTTGTCAGAACCGGAAGGTGGCAGCAATACGGGATGCTTCTGATAGGCGTAAACTCCGGGTCACTTTTTTGAGACGATATCGGGATTGAAAACGGATTACAGACCAAGTTGATTAACCTTTAGCCAGCAAGTGTGTAATTACTAATATTTTAAGAAACTGGAGTCGTTATGGCGGGTTTCGGAGATCTTGTCCAAAAAGCGGTTTATTTAGGGGTGGGTTTAGCCTCCTATGCGGGTGAAAAAGCTAGTAAAACTCTGGCAGAATTACGCACAGATGCCCAAAAACTAGCCGATGAGCTAGTCAAGCGGGGCGAAATGACCACAGAAGAAGCGCGTCGTTTTGTGGAAGATACGATTCAGCAAGTGCAACAACCGACGAATGAACCCACGCCCCCATCCAAAAAACCAGAACCTCGTCGGATTGAGATTTCTGATGATGATGATTCTGGGGATAATGGGGTTGATCAGTTAAAAGACCAGGTGCGGGATTTACAGGAGGAATTGCGTCGTCTCCAGAAAGATTAGGAGGTTGACCCGACAGAAAAAATTCAAGGTGAAGGGTTAATTCAATCGCGCTATACTAGAATTCTGGTATAGCTGTTTTTTGCTATATTTTATATAAATTATTTAGAAAACTGGTTATCAGTGTCATGGAAGATTGGTCAAAAAGTATTGTAGAAGCGATAGAAACAACCGTTTCTGACATGGAGAAGTTTTTTACAGACGTGACTGAAGAATTGAACGAAATACTAAACGAACTCACCAAGATCTCGGAAGAAATTACCGATGAGGTACAAAATAAAATTCTTCCCGAATTGGATGAATATATCAATGATATCTTTGAACCGATTATTGATATTTATTTGGATTTGGATTTAGAGGACGAGGATGAACATTTTGATCCCTTTGTCACATATATTCAACCCACGGAAACCGAACATCCGGCTTGTCGAGGATGCCAACATTATCACGGACAAGTTTATGGGGGAAATTTATTAGTTTGTGGAATGCACCCAATGGGTGCCCAAGCAGAAACCTGTCCAGACTGGGAAGGGTAATTACGAATTACAAATTGCGAATTGCGAATTACGAGTGAGTAATGGGGATTGATTTTTTAGGTTTTCTAATAATTGAGTTTCTGACTTGGGATAATCAGTTAATAAATTCACCATTAACTGATGACTGATAACTGAATTAACTGATAACTGTTAACTGATGACTGATAACTGAATTGACTGATGACTGATAACTGTATGCCTCAAATTCCCTTATCTTTGCATCTACGAGAGTATCAACAGCAAGCGGTGAATAACTGGTTTGCTAATCGAGGGCGGGGAACGTTAAAAATGGCAACGGGAAGCGGTAAAACCATTACTGCTTTGGCGATCGCTACTCAATTATATGATCAAATTAGATTACAAGCAATTATCATTATTTGCCCCTATCGCCATTTAGTAATTCAATGGGAAAAGGAGGCTAAAAAGTTTGGATTACAACCGATTTTAGCTTTTGAAAGTGTCCGTCATTGGCAAAAACAATTATCGGTGGAACTCTATCAATTAAGAGCCGGAACTCAGTCTTTTTTAACGGTTATTACCACTAATTCTACCTTAATTTCTGAAGGTTTGCAATCTCAAATTCGTTATTTTCCTGAAAAAACTCTGATCATTGGGGATGAAGCCCATAATTTAGGAAGTCCCAAGTTAGAAGAAAGTTTACCCCGAAATATTGGCTTGAGATTAGCCCTTTCTGCGACTCCTGAACGACATTTTGACCAAAGTGGCAGCGATGCTATTTTAGAGTATTTTGGGCCAGTTTTACAACCGGAATTAACCCTAGCTGAAGCCATTCGTCAAGGGGCGTTAGTGCGGTATTTATATTATCCAATTTTAGTCGAATTAACCGAAGCCGAAAGTCGAGCTTATCATCGATTAACCACTCGCATTGGTTGGGCATTGATCAAGGATAAAGACTGGGAACAGAACGAAACTATCACCGCTTTATTAATTCAAAGATCTCGGTTAATTGCCTCCGCCAGTAATAAGTTAGATGCCCTACGTCAGTTAATGAAAACCCGGTTACATACAACTCATACTTTATTTTATTGTGGGGATGGCAGTGTAGAAACCCTAGAGGATTATTCCCCCCGACAATTAGAAGCCACGGTTGAATTGTTAGGGTCAGAATTAGGATATCGGGTGAATACTTATACCGCCGAAACTCCTTTAATTGAACGGGAAAAATTACGCCAACAATTTGAACAAGGAGAATTACAAGGGTTAGTTGCTATTCGTTGTTTAGATGAAGGAGTTGATATTCCAGCGATTAAAAATGCGGTAATATTAGCTAGTAGTTGTAATCCTCGGCAATTTATTCAGCGACGGGGAAGAATATTAAGACCCCATCCAGGGAAAGAAAGGGCAACGTTATTTGATATGATTGTATTACCGCCAGATTTGGATAGAAATACCTTAGAAGTTGAACGAAATTTGTTAAGAAAAGAGTTAAAAAGGTTTTTGGAATTTGCCAATTTAGCTGATAATGCCGGGGAAGCGAGATTAAAATTACTTCAGTTACAAAAACGATATGGGTTATTAGATTTATAATCTTATTTTGGATTGCAAATTTCGTTGTTGGGCTTTAGCCCCTCCCCGGAGCGCTGAAGCGCAACAACGGGCAACAATGGCAAGAAGTTGACAAAATATTGTAATATTGAGGGTAGTGCCGACTGCCATAATAAGGGGATAATTAAAATGTTTAAATATTCTGAAAGTATTATTACCACTATTGCTAATGTTTTCTCGGAGAAAAAATCTACCTATGGGGATAACATTAATCCTAAAGAAGCTCAAGACCCGATTATCAATGCTTCCCCAGAAGTGCGAGAAATTATTGAACGGGTATTACAAGCGGAACGAGATAAATTGTATATGAAAAATCCCCGTAATATTAATGATGATATTCTCAAAATTATTAAGGATGTGGTGAAATGAGATTAATTTCAATTCAACTCTGTAACTTTCGACAATTCTATGGGAAAACTCCAGAAATTCATTTAGGGTTTGGAGAAAAGAATACAACGGTTATTCATGGTAATAATGGAGCCGGAAAAACCACCTTAATGAATGCTTTCACTTGGGTTTTATATGAAAAGTTTAGTGCAGCATTTTCTATTTCTGAACACCTTGTTAATAAACGAGCTTTAAATGAAGCCGAACCTACAAAAGCCATAGGATGTTGGGTTGAATTAGTTTTTGATCATGATCATAAACGATATTCAGTTAAACGCATTTGTCGAGCGTATAAAAATGGGAATGAGATAGAACAGAGTCGCAGTGAATTATCAATGCAGGTGGCTGGAGATGATGGCCGATGGGCAATACCACCTCACCCACCGGAGGAAATTATTAATCGAATTTTACCCTTAAGTTTACATCAATATTTCTTTTTTGATGGAGAGAGAATTGAGCAAATTGTTAGGGATGAACGCAAAGTAGAAATTTCTGATGCGACTAAGGAATTATTAGGGGTAGAAGTTTTAAATCGAGCCATCAAACATTTGGGAGAGGCTAAAAAATCCTTAGAAACGGATTTAGCAATTATTGGCAACCCCGAAACTAAAAAATATTTACAAGACAAGAAAAAAGCCGAACAGGAAATTGATAAATTGTCGCAAAGACATACAGAAATTAATCAAGAATTAGATAACCAAAAACAGCTAAAACTAACCCTAAGTGAGAGATTAATGGAGTTGAGTGGGGCGGCGGAATTACAAAAGTTGCGGGATGAATTAGAGCGCAAAAAACAATCATTACGAGAACAACTCCATCAAGCTCATGTTGCCATTAATCGGGCTATTTCTACTAAAGCCTATACGGTTTTAATCCCGGAATTAACGGCGGAATTTAGAAGTTTATTTTCAGGTATGCGAGAACGAGGAGAGTTAAATACTGGAATTACAAAACAGTTTGTGCAAAATTTATTAGAGCAAAAAAAGTGTATTTGTGGGGCGGAATTAATTTCTGGAAAAACTGAATGTGCACAGGTTGAACACCTATTAAATCGGGCTGGGACTGCGGATATTGATGAAACGGCGATTCGTTTGAGTACCCAAGTCGATGAATTAGATAAACAAGGGATTCAATTTTGGGAAGAAATTAATCGTCAACAACTTAATATTCAAACTTGTAGAGAGGAATTACAAAGGGTTGAAAATGAACTCGATAGTATTACTAATAAACTTAGAAAGTTTCCTGATGAGGACATTCAGGAGTTACAAAAACGTGTAGATGAAATTGAACTTAAAATTAGTGAAATGAATCGAGAAACAGGTTCAAATCAGCAACAAATCCAAACCTTTAAACAGACTATTGAGAGTTTATCTCGACAAATCGATAAGCAGCAAATGAATGAAATGAAACAACTCTTAGTTCAAAGAAGAATTGCGGTTACTCAGGATACGATTCTGCGTTTAAATGAAGTTAAAGACCGTTTAGACCAACAATTTCGCTATCAGTTAGAAAAACGAGTTCAGAAGCTATTTAGTCAAATTTCCTTTACGCCTTATGTACCCAAATTAACCGAAAAATATGAATTAAAATTAGTAGAAACTACCGCCGGAGAGGAGGCCGAAGTCGCCGCTTCCACGGGAGAAAATCAAATTTTAAGTTTATCATTTATTGGGGGAATTATTGAAGGGGTGAGGGAATGGAGTCAAAAAAATACCTTAATGGGCCCCGATAGTAGTACCTTTCCGATTGTTATGGACTCTCCTTTTGGCAGTTTAGATGAAATTTATCGCCGACAAATTGCGAGTATTATTCCTCAATTAGCGAATCAATTAATTGTTTTAGTAACTAAAACCCAATGGCGAGGAGAAGTGGCGCGAGAAATGGAAAAACGTATCGGACGGGAATATATTTTATCCTACAATTCTCCTAAAACCGATTGTGAGGAAGACTGGATAGAATTAGCCGGAAATCGTTATCCCTTAGTCCATCAAAGTCCCAATGAATTTGAATATACGGAAATTTTAGAAGTAGAATATGATTTTTAAACGCATAAAAAATACTCAAACTGAATAATAGGCAATTAGATATACTCTGATCAATATAACACATCAACTTGTTTTTGTCTAGGGTAAATTGTGCTTATTTTTTACAAGATATCTCTTTGACGTCAAAACGTTTACAAAATTTTATACTTATGCTTTCATCCTAGGGTTACGCTTAAAAATCCACAGTTGAAACGGGAGAGAAATGGACTATTTAACAGAATGGACAGAAAGTGGTGTAGATGAAGAACTCACTCAACTGAATGTGATTCCTTTAGAGGGGTATCGTCCGTTGGATTATCTTCTCTATTCCGATACCCTGCCGCGATTAAATACAGGTCGGATATCTCAGCCTATTCTTAACCGTTATCAACATCTTTATCATGGGGGTTGGTGGTGTTCCGGGATTGATATTTTGACGGGAAATCCTGATTTATGGGGCTGTTTTAAGCCGATTAAACCCCGTTTGACTTCAGACGAGTGTAAATTAATTAAATATGAACATCCTCCCAACACACCTATGGGGATTTTTGCACTTAGAATTTCTCGAACAATTTGGGAACAAATTGCTCAAAAATATGGGGTTAAAATTAATCCTTCTGATCTACAAACCCATCAACCCGACTTAGGATTTTGGCGATGGGTGATTGCTCATCCCGAACTACCTTTATGTATTACAGAAGGAGCAAAAAAAGCCGGAGCATTACTCACAGCCGGATATATTGCGATCGCACTTCCAGGGATTCATAGCGGGTATCGAGTTCCCCGAGATAAATATGGAAATAGAATTGCTAAACCTGCTTTGATTCAGCAGTTACAGCAATTTGTCAATCCCAATCGTAAAATTTATATGGTATTTGATCAAGATACCAAACCTAGAACTATTAAAGCCGTCAATTCAGCTATTCAGCAAACGGGATATTTATTGACAAAAGCAGAATGTTCTGTGTATATAGTCACCTGGAATCCCAAGTTAGGTAAGGGAGTTGATGATTTAATTTCAGAACAAAGTAAAACTATATTTGAGCAGGCTTATCAAACTGCAAAACCCTTAGAAACCTGGAAGGCTTTCTCCTTTAATCGGTTAACTTATCCAGCAAATATTGATCTAAATAGTCGTTATTTATCCTCAATAAAAATACCTGAATCCGCTAAATTAATTGCGATTAAATCTCCTAAAGGAACCGGAAAAACTAAAATTTTAGAAAACATAGTTCAAGAAGCAATTAAAAACGGTAAGTGGGTATTAGTCATTGGTCATCGAGTTCGATTAATTGAAGCCCTCTGTCAACGATTTGGATTACAATATATGAAATCCCCTATTGACACCCATAATTCGGCTTTAGGATATGGATTATGTATTGATTCTCTCCATCCTAATTCTGGGGTAAAATTTCAAGCCAAAGATTGGTCAAATGGGTTAGTTATTTTAGATGAAGTTGAACAAGTATTATGGCATGGATTAAACTCAGAAACCTGTCAAAACCATCGGGTTTCTATCCTTAAATCCTTTAAAACCCTGATGCAAAATATTTTAGGGGGAAAGGGTCAAGTGGTGATTTCCGATGCCGATTTAAGTGATATTTCCATTGATTATTTAACTAGCCTATCGGGGGTACATCTGCAACCTTTTATTATTCAAAATGAATGGCAACCCTCAAGGAATGAAGCCTGGAAAATTCATAATTACTTAGGAAATACCCCCGACCAACTAGTGAAAGACCTAGAACAACATATTGCCGAAGGGGGGAAACCTTTTGTGTGTTTGTCTGCTCAAAAATTAGCCAGTCAATGGGGAACTCGTACCCTAGAAACCTATTTACAAACCCAATTTCCCGATCGCTCTATTTTAAGAATAGATTCCGAATCCTTAGCCGATCCCAGCCATCAAGCCTATGGCGCAATTTCTAATTTGAATCATGTGCTAAAACAGTATGATATTGTATTAGCATCGCCCTCAATTGAAACGGGAGTTAGTATTGAGATTAATAACCATTTTACCTCGGTTTGGGGAATATTTCAAGGGATTCAAGCGGAAAATTCTGTTCGTCAAGCCTTGGGACGAATTCGAGAGAATATTCCGCGATTTATTTGGATGGCAAACCGAGGATTTAATCAGGTAGGAAATGGGGCAACCTCCATGAGTTCTTTACTCAGTAGTGGACAAAAATTAACCCGCCTCAATATTCGTCTATTACAACAATCTGATTTTGAAGAATTAGATGATTTAGAAATAGGATTTCAAGCGGAATCCTTAATGGGTTGGGCAAAAATGGCAGTGCGATTTAATGCAGGCATGGCGCGTTATCGAGAGACAATTTTAACTGCGTTAATGGCAGAGGGTCATCAAATTATTGAGATGCCACAGGCTAAAAAAATACCTAAAAATTCGATTAAATCCACTCAAAAATTTAAACCCGAATGTTCAGAACGTCCTAGTCTCAACGAACTAATTCTAGCAGTCAAAGATCAGAATTATCAAGCGGAATCCGTGGCGGTGATTAACGCCCCAGATCTGAGCGATAGTCAATATTACTATCTCCAACAACAATTAGTCAAAACCCCGGAAGAACGCCGGGCTATCCGTAAACATGAGTTGAAATTACGTTATGGTATTGCTGTTAATTCAGATGTGATTAATAAAGATGATCAAGGATGGTATGAACAACTCAGAATCCACTATTTCTTAACCGTTGGTCGTCCCTATTTAATCGGTCGAGATGCCCTGATTGCTAGACGGTTAATGGAACAGGGACAGGGAAATATTTTTGCTCCTGATTTTAACCGTTCTCAGTTAGGAGCTATCATTGGGATTATGGAATTATTAGGGATTCCTGCCTTACTCAAAAATCCAAAACGAGATTTAAAAAATACCGATGCTGACTTACAAACCATTGCCGAAATAGCCCTAAAAGATCGCAATGCCATCAAGACTATTATTGGTATTGGACTGGCTAAAAATTCAAGTCCGATTACTATTTTACGGCGGTTTTTAGATAAAATTGGTTATCGTTTAACCTGTGTGCGATCCCAAAGTGAAGGTAAGAAACGAGTCCGAGTTTATCACCTGGTTGACCCCCAAGATAACCGAGAAGAAATCCTGCAACATTGGTTAAAATTAGAGGGTCAATATCCGGGTCAATTAGACAGAATTTTATCTAAAAATACGCCTGCTCCTGACCCTTTCCGATTCACTCCTGACTATATCCAACTCTCTTTATTTATGCCAGGTAATAGTTATAGCAAGAGGCAATAGGGAATAGGCAATGGGCAATAGGTAAATACTTAAGCTGTTGTGCATTTAAACTGTATATTCGCTTCGTGCGAGGACGCGCTGCTGACGCAGGGCTTCGCCAACGCACTGCATAAAATTCAAGATTTCTGCATAACTAATTTAGATACTGAACAGCTTACTGTGAGCAGCTTTTAGCTTTCAAGAATGTCCTAATAGATGTGGCGACTGCTATAACAACGGAGGAAAAGACTTCACCGCCAGCGATTTGCTGCATCGGTAGTCTTTTCCCATCCTCTTTTTTATGGGATTAATTAACATTCCGTTAAAAAAAGCGATGACTTAGCCACCGAACTAATTGTTAATTCTGTTTTAAACTGCCACAATGTTGTTTTAAACAGGTTTCTAACAATTTAGCATCAAAAATAATCGGCAAAAAGTGAATACTTTTGACTTCCCTAAAATAGAATAAAATGGGTACAGGAGTCCAAAAAATTTCCCAGTTTATCCAGTCTTGGTAGGGAAATCGACGCAGCAGTTTACCCGAACGATAAACGTCTAAATCCGTGGGGGTGAATTGTAGACGAATGAGGGCGGTTTGCACTAACAAAAATAGGGCAAAAATTGCAATCCCTAAACTCACCCATCTTTGAATTAAAAATAGGGGAAAAGCACTAATCAGCAGCACCATCGGAATTATATAATTCGGAGGTAACTCAACGATATTAGATGTTTGGGTTGTGGGTGTTGTGGTCATTTGTTTTTTTTGAGTCAAAAGCAGTTCAATAAATTCTACCAAAATTATCATCATTTTTGCAGCTAGTGCGGGTATTATCAGGCAAATATCTTAAAAATTTATCAACCCTTGACGGAGCTTCCCATCCCTTGAAACATAATCCAAGATAGGAAGAAATCAATGATAAAAATAGATAATAGGGCGGTGACAACGGCCGTTGTGGTGGACTGACCGACACCTTTTGCTCCTCCGGTGGTAGTTAATCCCCAACTGGTTCCAATAATGGCAATGGTCGCCCCAAAAACTAAGCCTTTAACTAACCCACTACAAACATCCCAAACTTGTAGAAAATTCCGTACTGAATCTAAAAAGACCGTTGAAGAAATATTGTACATAGTAGTAGAAATTAATAGGCCGCCTGCTAATCCTGTCACTAAACAAATTACGGTTAAAATTGGTAACATCGAACAACAGGCGATTACCCTGGGAATTACTAAATAATCCACCGGGTCAGTTTTTAACATATAAAGAGCATCAATTTGTTCCGTGACCCGCATTGTGCCGATTTCCGCCGCAAAAGCCGAACAGACTCGCCCGGCGACAATCACGGCCGTTAATACCGGACTGAGTTCCCGGGCCAGGGACAGGGCCAGAACTCCCCCGACAATATTCACAGCCCCCAAAGCGACAAATTCCCGTGCTACTTGAATCGTGAATACCATTCCCACAAAACTCGCCGTGAGCAGAGCAATCATCAAGGATTCTGGGCCAACTATTACCATTTGTTCCAAAGTGTTACGACGGTGAATTTTACCCTGGAGTAAATGCACCACCACCTGACCCGCCAATAACAGGGCGGCCATAAATCGCTGTAGCCAAAGTCCAAAGCTGGAACGAGTTTTAGAATTACTCAAGGGAATCACAACGGGATAAAGTTCAACCGATACTTAGAAATATACAAATCTTCAACAAGATTTATAAAGCATAAATCTTAATTTTTTTGAATTTATATTTAAGATTTCTCACAGATTCGATTAAAATGGGCGATCGCTCCTATCTTAGAAATTGATAGGCTAGATTTTCCCTGATCTCCAATCTAACTGAAGTCAACGGCACTCGCCAACAAGTTGAAGATAGCTGATCTCCTTTGGACAAATTTATGAGTATTTTGCCCCATTTCCTTCGTTCTTTACTACTAGCAATTACCTTTAGTTTCATCGCCCCGCTCTTATTGATTGCGGTGGGGTTAATCACCTTTGTCCTGATGAGTCACCTGCCTATTATACAAAATTTAGGGACGTTGGGCTGTCACCAAATGCTCAAATTTCTTGCCACCTTTGGCAATGGACACCCCTTACAAGGTTGTTTGGTCATTGCTCTAACCTTTAGTTTAGTGGGCGGGTTATTCGATACCTATGCTTGCTGTCAAAATCAAAGAATCAACTAACAATTAGCCAAAGTTTATACAAATGAGAGATTTAAGTCATTTAATATCGAATTTATTACTTTTATTAAGTCTCAGTTTAACATATTACCAGATTATTATAAGTTTATCAATGGTTACATTTGGTGTAAAAATAGACATACTGTAAAAATTCAAGATCATACAATGGCAGATATTGTTGATATTGCTGTAAGTGCGGGTTCATTTACAACCCTGGTAGCCGCTGTTCAAGCCGCAGGTTTAGTGGAAGCCTTAAAAAGTCCTGGCCCTTTTACTGTGTTTGCACCCAATGACGAAGCGTTTGCAAAACTTCCCCCTGGAACAGTACAAACCTTAGTTCAAAATCCACCGCAGTTGGCTAGAATTCTAAAATTTCATGTCATTTCGGGTAAACTAACAAAAGCCGATTTAGAAAAATTAGGTTCTGTTACTTCCTTGGAAGGTTCACCCATTCCCATTAACTGTTCCGATGGTTTTGAAGTCAAAAATGCCACGGTACTTGCTCCCGATATTGAAGCGGATAATGGCATTATTCATGTCATTGATACCGTGATTTTAATGGGTTAATTGATTAGGAAAAATAACCCGTAGGGGCGAGGTCTCCTCGCCCAAAACATGGGTATTAAATTAATCTAAAAATCTCTATCAAGATTAATAATTATTAATCAAGGAGAATAAAAGTGGAACTCTATTTGAAAGAATTGTAGAAATTATAGATACGAAAAAACCAGAGTATTTTTTATTAGAGAATGTCAAACGTATTTTAACCATGGAACAGGGACACCATTTTAAAGTTATTTTAAATGCTTTAGCGTCTCTTAACTATTTGATTGAATGGCGAATTATTAGTCCGATTAATTTTGGTATTCCTCAAAACCGTGAGCGGATTTTTATTTTTGGAACTCGTTGTAAATCTGATTTTAACCCTATCAGTTTAGAAGATAATCAAGAGGGAGGTGCAAGGTTAGGGTATACTATTTTTGGTATTAATGGAGTTGCTTCTACTATTTAACGATTTCTAATGCCTTACAATGGCGATTACAATACACAAGAATCATCGACCAAGCCACTTTAGGAATCGAGGGTGTAGAAAATTTAATGGGATAAACATTAAACAACTAATCCTACACCCTACATCCAATTTAACGATAATCAGAGTTTTGAATATCTCTTAATCGTGCTTCAGGGCGTTTAAACCGATCTAATTGAGCTTCAAAAAATTGCCGATTTGCGATCAAATGTTTAGGATTTTGATCATCTAAAGGATACAGTAAAGCCGTGCGTAACGCTTGAATTACCGCAGAAGTTACACAATACATTGACCGTTGGAAAGTATTCGCCAACTGAATCAACATATCATCCTCACCTCGGCAATGTTTTTGATAATATTCGACTAAATAAGGCGGCAAGAAATGTAACATATCTTGCATTAATAATGTAGGAGGAATTCCCGCTGTCCCAACGGGAAAAATATCAGCATAAAGAATCCCATAATGGAAGTCATTTTGATCATCAGGAACTTGTTTCGCTTGAGCATTATAAGATTTGGTTCCTCGGAAGGGAGATGTCCGATAAAACACCGCTTCAACGTAGGGTAATGCCGCCTCATATAACCACATAAACCCTTTAGATTTAGGGATAATTTCATAGCATTTCCCATCAATATAAACATGATGATAAATAGGTCGTCCAGCAATGGCAAAAATCCCATTAACCAGAAAATTCATCGCTTCAGGAACACTAGTAATTTTGCCTTCATCATAAAGATCACTCATTTCAAAAAATACTGGCGCCATCACTTCCCAGAATAATCCTAAATTACTATAATAGGACATCATTTTGACCTGTTCTAAGAATAAATCCGGGAATAGGTTATATAATCCCATCATCATTGGATTTTTCTTAAAATAGGCTTTAATGGCTTTATCGGCATTAGCTTTATATTCATCGGTATCTAAATAGGGATCAAATTGTCCTCCCATATCTCGATGCCAAAACATTGCTTGCATACAAGCTTCGGCAAATTCCATATTAACTCGATCATGCCATAAATGATGTAATAATTTTGGCATTTTTACAGTTTCACCCTTTTCTATAAAGGCTAATAATTCCGGGTGTGCTGTTGCTTCTCCTCGCCAAATTCTTAAATCGGCATCATCGCCTGCATAATGATTATGCAAGTCTAAATATTCTTGAGGAATGAAGTATTTTAAAAAGGGTAAGGGATTTAAAAACACTTGTTCTGCAATATAAAGTAAATCCCGCCAATAGAAATCCATTGGTACTGCATAAGCTTTATAAATCCCGATAATTTGCATTAGGTTTTCTGGGGTATCGGGTAACATTGCACCCCCAGCCTCTAAGCGTTGAATAATCTCGGAAAATTCATGGGTTGAGGGGGGTAATTTTGTTTGAGATAAAGTTGCAGTTGTCATGATTTTTCCTGGTTTTAATTGTTGTTAAAAATTGGGATAAATAGGGCGGGTCTAGTTAGGTTAATGGTGGGTTCAGAAAGATTGATTTGAACCCGACCTAGGGGTTTATTGTTTAATGGCGATTTGGGTAGGAACAGATTGATTTAAGGCAATAACCATGGCTTGGGCGGTGGGTTCCATCCATCGAAATAACCAAGTAGGTTGTATCCCGAGAATGAAAATGAACGCGGCTAAAATTAATGCGGGAGCTTGTTCTGAGAAGGTAACTTTCGGGTAATAAGCTAATTTATTATCCAGTTTACCAAAACAAGTTCGGTTGAGGAGAATCACAAAATAAACAGCCGTTAAACCGGAGGCAATAATACACAATAAACTATGAATTGGGAAGACAGAAAATGTTCCTTGAAAGACGGGAAACTCGGCGACAAATCCCACTAAACCAGGGATACCAGCACTCGCCATTCCTGCCATAATTAATAAAGCACTAGTTAGGGGTAAACCGCGAATGGGATTCATTAAACCATTTAGAATATTTAAGTCCCTGGTTCCGACTTTTTCTTCTACAATTCCAACTAATTGAAACAGAATTGCCAAGATTAAACCGTGGGCTACCATTTGAGCAATTGCCCCAATTAAGCTTAATTCATTCGCCGCCGCCGCCGCTACTAAAATATAACCCATGTGACCAATAGAACTATAGGCTACCATGCGTTTAATATCCTGTTGAGCAATAGCAGTTAAGGCTCCATATAACACACTAATTACCCCAATTGTTGCCAGGGTAGGGCTAATAACTTGCCAAGCATCAGGAAACAGTTGTAAACCAAAACGAATCAAACCATAAGCTCCTAATTTAGCTAAAATTCCTCCTAATAAAATTGTCACGGGGGGAGAAGATTCGACATAGGCATCGGGTAACCAAGTGTGCAGGGGAACTAGGGGAATTTTGATCCCAAATCCTAATAGTAAAATGGTGAGCAAAATTAACTGAGTTGTTAATTCAAAGTTCTGGGTTTGAATGGCAGAATAATCAAAACTTCCGGCATCACTTAGCCACGCCATGCCTAAAAATCCGGCTAAAATTAGAATCCCAGAAAGGGCAGTATAAATCAGAAATTTCATCCCTGCATAGGCACGTTTTTCACCACCCCAAATGCTAATTAAAAGATAAATGGGGATTAATTCTAATTCATAGAATAAAACAAACAGGAGTAAGTTTTGAGATAAAAAGGCTCCAGCAATTGCCGCATTCACTAATAAAATCATGGAGTAGTAGAGGCGAGGACGCTCCAGATTTCCGTGACTGCTGGCAATGACAATAAAGGTTAAAACTCCGCTTAAAGCGATTAGAGGAAAGGATAAACCATCTATTCCTAAACTATAGGATAGTCCTAATTGGGGAATCCAAGCTAGATATTCTTGCAATTGAAAATTAGGATTGGTTAAATCAAAATCAAAGCTGAGTTTTATTGTCCAAATTAAAATCACACCTGTTATTGCTAAAGCAATGGAACGAACTTGAGAAGCCGAGAATTGTTTGGGCAAGAGTCCAATTAATAGAACTGCCAAAACTGGAATAATAATTAAAGCACTCAACATAAGTTTAGGGTGGGAGGAACAGGGATATTTAAGTTAACCAATGACTAAATTATTCAGAAATTAGCAAGTTTATCAAAGTTTTAGATGGTTTATTTGATAAACTTGCTTCAGTTAGCTTTAAGTCACAACTTTTATCATTCCGGTTTCTAAGTTATAGTAGCTTCCTACTATTTTTAATTTCCCTTCTTTAACTAGTTGGGAAATAACTGGAGAAGCCTGTAAACGACTGATGACAAATTTAACATTAGAAATGATGCTTTCTTCTAAAGTTTGATTAGGCTTTATCGCCGGTTTAATGGCATCCAAAATGCTGGAAATTTGACCCGGAACTGCATTGCCAGCAATAGTAGCTTTGACTGCGCCACAATTTTGATGTCCAATCACCATCAGGACTTTTGCTCCTAACACTAATGTTCCAAATTCAAGACTACCAATTTCTTCAGAAGTAGCAACATTTCCGGCATTTCTAACTACGAATAAATCTCCAAAACCCTGGTCAAAAATAATTTCCGCAGGCACCCGAGAATCTGCACAACTGAGAATAGCGGCAAAGGGGGCTTGTCCTTGGGCAACTTCTTGAACTCTGGTCATGGTTTGATTAGGACTTTTTCGTTTATTGTCGATAAACCGTCGGTTTCCTTCTAACAGTTGGTTTAACGCTTCATCGGGAGTAATATTGTTTTGGGCAACGGCAGGTTGAGCTTTGAACAAATTTACTTTTGTTCCTAATCCCGCAGTTAAAGCCGCAGTTCCCGCTACTCCTGCACCAAACTTTAATAAATTCCGACGGGAAATGCTTAAGTTTTGTTGAGTTGTGTTCATGATTTTTTTACATTAAGTGGATTGGAACATTCAGAAAATTAATCCTTTGGATGGATTATAGATGAAAATTGGGAACTCTTTTAAAACAAATTAAGTGTAAAAAATCCTAAAAGTAAAGTTACTCCAAAAATGATCGTCAAGGCATAAAATTGGGTTTGGCCAGAAACATTGTATTTCAAACTTTGCCCACTAAAAATCGTTGCTATTCCCACTAGGTTAACAAATCCATCCACGATATAGCGGTCAATCCAATACATAATATTAGAGATGAAGCCGACTATAAAAATAATCGTGACTCGATACAGTTTTGCTGTGTAAAAATCGTAAGCAAAGAAGTCTTGTACAGCTTGAGAGGGCAGTTTAACAGGTTTTGGCCAATTACTATTCCAATAAATCATCGCACTAAGTCCCCATCCTAAAACCGTCGAGGTGATTAATAAACCCGCAACTGTTAGATTAATTGTTTCCCATTGGGGTAATAAATTCCATTGTTTTAATAACAAAGGAATATGCAGACAAAATCCCGCTAAAATGGTCATAGGTAATACCATCGCCCATAAAACTTCCTGAGAACGGGTGGTCATTTGTTTGGGTTTTCCCGTAAAAATCAACCCAAATTCACGGGTTAAACTAAAGACGGTTAAACCATTAACTAAAAACAGGCAAAGCGCAATAGCAGGTTGAGTGTTCCAGAGGGTTTCTGCTAACTCTAATATCGTCCAAAAACCGCCAAAGGGAGGAACGGCAACTAAGGCGATAATTCCGACTAAAAAACACAATCCCGATATCGGACGTCGTGACCATAAACCGCCATATTGGGTTAAATCTTGGGTGACATTATTACTAATAATTCCCCCGGTGGTCATGACTAATAATGCCATCGGTAAGGCATAGGTAAATAGCAGAGAAAGAGCCGCTTGGGTTTGTCCGGTTCCAACGGCAATAAAGGTGATGCCCATATAGGCACTAACGGAATAGGAAAGGGCGCGTTTTATATCAATTTGAGCAATAGCAATACAACTGGCTCCCACGGAAGTTGCTAACCCAATAAATACCATAGTTGACGTTACCAAAGGAGACAAGGCTAAAACGGGCTGCACTTTGACTAATACCCAAGCTCCAGAGGCAACGACAACAGAATTGCGTAAAATTGTACTAGGAAGGGGGCCTTCCATGGCTTCATCTAACCATAAATGTAGGGGAAATTGAGCACATTTTCCTAGTGGCCCTGCCAGTAATGCTAACCCTAATAGAGTGGCAACTTTCGGGTCAAGTTGGGCAGTTTGTGACCATTGGGCTAATTCCGTAAAATTCCAAGTTCCGGCGAGGGGAAATAGGGCAACTACTCCCATTAATAGGAATAAATCTCCGACCCGTTTGGTTAAAAAGGCATCTCTAGCCCCGGTGACAACTAAGGGTTGATTAAACCATAATCCCACTAATAAATAAGTTCCTAATGTGAGGACTTCCAGAATTATGTAACTGTGGAATAGGGAATTACACAGGACTAACCCACATAACCCGGCTTCAAATAAGGCTAATAGGGAATAGAATCGCGACCAGCCCCAGTCCATTTCCATATAACCGACGGCGTAAATTTGGGCTAAAACATTTAACCCAGTAATAACTAAGGTGGCAGCAACGGTGACAACAGAGACTTCTAATGGGATATCCAAGTTGAGGTTAACGATGCTAAACCAGGGAATGATTAACTGTTGGGGAGGTTGACCCCAAATTTCAGTTAGGGCGAATAACCCATGTACAAAGGCGAATAGGGTGGTGATAATATTGACATATCCGGCTGGACGGGGGCCAGTGCGCCGAATAATAGACGGAAACCAGAGGGTAGATAACAAAGCTCCGATTAATGGGTAGCAGGGTATCCACCAAATGGTTTTTACGAAAAAATCAGTCATTGGTGCGACCTATTGATCAGTTTGCAGAAATATGAAAAATTACCTTGGGGGAAAGACATTATCCCAAGGGCTATGTAGCTTTTTGAAGTCGCGAGGAATTCAAAAAGCTACATAGACTTTTTGCTGTTGAATATAACCATACCATAGACATTAGTATATGAGTATATCCAAAAGCATATCAATATGACAGGTATATCTGATAAATGCTATAGATTTTGCTTATATTTAAGCCTTTCCTCCCCTTTTTTTTAACAATTGACATTTTCTGACCAAATAAGAAGATAATTTAGATCGTAGCTAAATTTCCAAAAAACACTGCAATCGTAACATAAATTCATGCGACAACAGGCCAACAAATCTACAATAGAGAAAGATTTAATTTATAATAGTTTGGACAAATTCTTTTAATATCTGTTCATAGCGATCGCCCGCCACTTCACTGACATCATTATGATCAGCTCCTTCCACCCAAAAAGACAATTTAGGAGTATTTACGGCTGCAAATAATCGTTGTCCGTGACTAAAAGGAATCACTTGATCAGCAGTTCCATGAATCACTAAAACTGGAGCTTTAATCAAAGGAATTTTGCTCAGATTGGGAAACTTATCAAAAGGATATAAAGGCAAGTCTATTTTAACTCGAAAGGTGCTAACAAAGGTACTTTCCAGAACCAAACCCGCCACAGGTTGACGGGAGGCTAAATCCACCGATGGCCCCCCACCCAGAGAACGGCCATAAACAATGATCTGATTCGGAGGAATTTTTAACTGTTGTGTGAGATAATTATAAGCAGCATCAATGGCTTGATAAGCACCCGGTTCTGAGGGTTTACCTGTACTGATTCCATAGCCGGGATAATCATAGGCAAAAACCGCAAATCCCATCTGACGAAGTAATTCTAAGACAACGCGAATATCTCCTAAATCTTCCGCATTGCCATGACTATAAAGAATAGTATATTTAGCTTTAGGATTCGGTAAATATAAGGCTGTGATATTTACACCTGGATCTATTTTTAGGGTTAGGAATTCTGGAGTTAGTTGATAACTAGAAGGTTGAGGAACAAAAATTAAACGTTCAGAATAGAAATATGCCCAAACCCCAACAGCGACATAGAGAATTATCAGAAAATGGATCATTCGTTTCAGGGAAAACTCGCCCATAACAAAGCGTTTGAACAAAGTCTGAGGATTCATAATAATCTTTATGAGGCAAAGCTGTTTTTATTCTGATTTTGTAGTTTAATAGATTTGGTGAACAATTAATAGAGTTAATCGATTGTGAGGAATTACCATGAACTATCCTAATGACCTCAGATATTCAGATAGCCACGAATATATCAGACTTGATGGCGAAATTGCCACCATTGGCATTACAATCTTTGCCGTGCAGCAACTCGGAGAGATCGTTTTTGTAGAACTACCGAACCAGGATACTTGGTTTGAGAAAGGGGCAGAGTATGGAACGCTTGAATCTGTGAAAGCCGTTGCAGAGTTCTATGCACCGATCAGTGGGAAAGTGATTGAATGCAATACGACCCTTGAAGATTCCCCTGAAATTATATGTGATGATCCCTATGGAGAAGGATGGTTAATCAAAGTTCAGGTTGATAACCTGAGTGATTTAGATGATGCCTTATCCGCAGAACAATATCAAGACTTAGTTCAAGGCGTTTAACAGAGGATTTTGGGTTTTAGGTGTGTTCAAAGTCTTAATTTGAAAAAGATATATGACCGATTCATCTATATCAGTTCCAGAAAATATTACCTTTGAGCAAGGTATAGAAATTACCCAACTGTTGTTAAATAAATTAGAAGAGAACTCATTACCAGAGGCTGAAATTGAAAAGGTGATCACGGAGTTAGTCAAAACTCAGAATGGAGCCAGGGGATTTTTTGTGACCTACTTAACCGATGCTCGTTCTTGTTTTGATCAGCCCATTGTTTCTATCATTCAAGCCTTAGAAACTTCGCCGGAAATTGTGTCGGATTTACTGGTTAAAAATGTGGCGATGTCCGCGGCAATGGTCGTCTATCATCATCGACACAATAACCTAGAAATGCAGGAAAGTTCACAACAGGTTGTTCAACGTTCTTCTAATTTAATTCAACAGTTGAATTTTTCTCCTTTGCGATCGCGGCTTCAACAACTATTAAACAGTGTTCAAACCGGAGCAGGAATCTATCAAGATTTCTTAGAACGTTGGGAATATGATTCAGAACAACTGGCGGCTATAGTCAAGAGTTTAGAACGTTTATTGTAGTCAGTCTAAATCAAAAAATAGGTAATAGTGATTAAACTCCACCTCTCTTTGAAGTCGGAGAGGGGAGAATAATTTTTACTTTTAAATATCCACTAGAACTAAATTTTGGAGACAAAAAAATTCCTAATTCAACAATATACTGGATTTGAATTAACTATCTATGTTTTTAACATAAAATTCATGTTTGATATTTTTTTAATTCTATAAATCTTGACAAACTAATAAAATTAAGGTAATAATTCTTCATTCAATTAAAGTTACCAAAAATCATCTTATGAATTCTCATCCCCCCCTCAAAACCCTCGGCTGTTTAGGAGATGTTACCCTAGAAGCGGATCAAGTCCGTTTAAAAGGATGGGTAACTTCAATTCAAGGTGAACCCATAGAAGGATTTAAGTTAATGATTGGGGGTCAAGAAATCACCCAATTCAAAATTGAAAAAAACCTGCCTAGTCCCGATGTTTATAAACTATTTCCCACCCTACCTAACGCTGACCAAGCTCGATTTTTAATTTATATTCCTGTAAAGGGGATTGCACCGGATAAATTTAATACTTTAGTACAATTAATTCCTTTAGTCAAGGGACAGGCAGGAGAAATTTTATTTAATTTATTAGAATCTATTCTTCCGGTTCCCGAGAAAGAAGATCGGGTTGGAGTGGGAGGAAGTTTTAAATTTGTCGCCTGTGATTTTCTCGGTCATTTTGTTAATAAAGCTCAATTAAAACCCCACGAATCTATTTTAGACGCGGGATGTGGCGTGGGTCGCATGGCCTATTCCCTCGCCTATTATTTAGATGATACTGCCCGTTATGAAGGGTTTGATATTGTTGAAAAATGGATTAAATGGAATCAATCTGTGATTCATGAACATCGACCTAACTTTAACTTTCAATGGGCGAATATTTATAATAAACGCTATAATACAGAAGGAACAATTAAAGTAGAAAACTATGATTTTCCCTATGCCGATGAACAATTTGATTTTGTTTTCTTAACTTCCGTATTTACCCATTTATATGCGAATGCGGTTCAAAATTATCTCAAAGAAGTTTATCGAGTTCTCAAGCCGGGAGGACGGTGTTTATGTACATTCTTTTTGTTAAATGAAGAATCGGAAGTTCTAATTAAGGCTGGAAAAAGTTCTCAAAATTTAATCCATGAATTTGAAGACTCATTTTTCTCAAATTTAGAAATTCCCGAAAGTGACATGGGTCATCGAGAAATATTAGTAATGCAGTGGATTGAAGCATTAGGTTTTACAGTTTCCGCCAAATATTATGGGTTATGGTGCGGACGAACTCCCGCCACTAACTACCAGGATATCTTAATCTTAAAAAAACCTAAATAACTTCGTAGTAAGCCCTTCAGGGCTTTCTTATTTATTTATTATTCTCTCAATCATCCCAATCCTTCCCATAATCCTTAACCGGATATTGCACCCAAGCATCGCGTAACCATTGGCGACCATAATCTTCAATATACCAATGAACACTGCTTTCCTCCCAATCATAGGGAGATGGAACATAATCATGTTTAACCGGATTAAAATGGAGATAATTTAAAGTTTGATAATAATGGTTATCATTGCGAATCATCCGGTCTGAAAAACTGTACCAAATCTTGCGTTTTGTCACTTGGTCTTCTAAATTCCAGTAACGAGAAGTTCGCCCATGAATAATATTAAATAAACGGCTTAATTCTGGAAATTTATCAACATAAACCAATAAATGATAATGATTAGGAAGGATAACCCAAGCCCGAATATCAAAACCTGCATTAATAAATTGTTCAAAAATTAAATTTAATAATTCTTGACGACGATGGGGTGTTGAAATATAGGGTTGGTGTTCATAACAAGCAACAGTTAATAAATAAAAAGCTTCAATCTGAATAGGATGGGGAGGTGAGTGGGGAGGAAATCCTTTGGCTAACCGTTGTTTAACCAGTTCTTTGCGTTGCTCAGGTGTAAGTTTACGATATTCATACATCATAAAAGTAGTAAGCCCTTTAGGGCTTTCTCCTGTATTTTTAGGTTGGAGAGGATTAAGCCCTGAAGGGCTTACTACCATTGTTTTAACACATGAGATCATAAAGTAGTGAGCCATTTAGGGCTTTCTCTTATATTTTTATTTGAGAGGATTAAGCCCTGAAGGGCTTACTACAGGTGGAAAGGCGAGAAAAGATTAAGGATAAATTTTCATTTGGTGTTGTGTTACCTACACCATAACAGGCTCTTTTTCGCCAACCAACAATAGGTAAATGTCCTATTGGTGCATTTAGGGTGAAATTTAGTTCTTCATAATAAAGCCAACTTTCTCCTCGTCGCCAACCAACTTGATCACAAAACTTTGGATAATCTCCTTCTAAATCATAGAAAATTTGCCATTGACTTGTTAAACTAAATAATCCCTGACTATAATATTCCCAGAGCCAGTTTAGGGTGTTTAAATCCGTACAGGAAAACTGTTCAATATCTTCTGGTCTTAACCATTTTTCAGCTTCTCTTTCGGCAATATATAAAATCAATTCCCAGGTATATTCATCGGCGGTTTTCCAATCTCCATTGGCTAATAATTCGATGAGTGAACTGTAGTCTATACTAAGTTCTGATTGGGGGAAATTTGAGTAAGATGAAGGAGTTATATTAACTAATAATTCAGGGTCAAGGGTTTCTAAGTAATGTAATATCCATTCTAACAAATTTTGTAGGTTTTGTCTTTCTAAAGTAGCTTGTTGCAGTTGATTTTCCAAGGATTCTAACCGAGGTAAAAGGTCAGCAACGGTTAATCTTTTTTTTGCTTTAGAAGGGGTTTTTTGTTGAGAAATATCGACAGTTTGGAGACGTTTCCAAGTTTGTCTTGCCCAATCTAAACATTTTTCATCCTGTTTTAAACCTTCTGGTATAGATACATGGAGTTGTAAATCCCATCCACAGACTACACAAGTTTCTGGAATCGGTTTTTGATAGTTAGAGTCACAGACTGGGCATGGAAAGCTCATCGAAAGTCGGGATTAGGGGGTTTGTTGTATGTTAACATTCCCCCATCCTCAAAACCTGATCCGCCAATTTCCTGTCATTTCCTAACAATATTGTATGATTTGAATATCGGGGTTCTCTTAAGGGAGTCTGGGGTAAGCCGGGGGAAAGAAATAATCAGTGTTATAGAGGTCAGTTGTCAAATCCCATGTTGAAACAATTTGTTAAAGGTAATCAACAGTGGATTTTACCTATTTATTGAGGAAGAATAAATGATGAGTGAGTCCGAATTAACCACTATTTTAATAATTGATAACCATTCAATTGACCTACGGATTCTATTGGATTTATTTAGTCAAAAACAGGTTAATTTATTCTGGATAAATCCAGATAAAGCTGCTGTTTCTATGGAAAAATTATCTCTAGCTGATTTGATTTTTATTGCGGTTTCTGTGCTGGGGGAGAATGAATATCTGTTGTGTCAACATTTGCAGAGTTCGGGTCTAAATATTCCAATTGTTTTGATTACAACTTCTCAAAATCAAGAGACTATCAAAACTGGGTTGAGTTTAGGAGTGATAGATTATCTATTTACTTGTTTAGAGACTGAGGAGTTTTTACTGAAATTAAACAACTATTGGAAGTTGGCTGAAAATCGAAAAGAAGTCCGGCAAAGTTTTAATCAATTAAAACAAGAATTAGAAACAGAGAGACGAGAAAATTTACAGCTTAAAAATATTAATTATCAATTAGAAATAAAGGTTGAATCCCAGCAAGAAGAATTACAAAAATCTATTATAGAATCAGAAAATAATCAAATTGCTTTAGAACAGTGTTTCAAGAAAATTAAGATTATTCAAACTCAATTAGTGAATAACGAAAAAATGTCAATTCTCGGGCAAATGTTAGCTGGAATTGCCCATGAAATTAATAATCCGGTTAATTTTATTTATGGAAATCTAGCCTATGTTCAAGAATACACTGACAATCTTTTAAAGATTTTTGAACTCTATCAACAGTATTATTCTAATCCCCATCCGGTGATTCAACAGGAGGTGGAAGCGGTAGAATTAAACTTTATTTTAGAAGATTTGCCTAAGATGTTAGAATCGATGCAGGTGGGTGCAGAACGGATTCGAGAAATTGTGCTGAGTTTACGCAATTTTGCCCGTCAGGATGGTTCTCAAATGAGAGCAACTAATCTTCATGAAGGGATTGATAGCACCTTAATGATTTTACAAAATCGGTTAAAACGAAAACAGGATCATCCGGCGATTCATGTGATTAAAGAATATAGTTCCTCTTTACCTTTAGTTGAATGTTATGGAGGCGAAATGAATCAAGTTTTTATGAATATTTTAGCCAATGCTATTGATGCGATTGAAGAAAACAATCAACAAAAAAATATTGAAGAATTGCAGGTTAATCCTGGTCACATTTTGATTAAAACCGATATTATTAATGATCATAATGTCGTGATTAAAATTAGTGATAATGCCGGGGGAATGACCGAGGAAATTTTAGCCCATCTATTTGAACCATTTTTTACCACAAAACCTGTGGGTAAGGGGACGGGGATTGGTTTATCTATCAGTAAAAATATTGTGGTTGAAAAACATAAAGGTAGTTTACAATGTATTTCTACCCCAGGGAAAGGAACAGAATTTATTATTGAAATTCCCATTACTCAGGAAATGCCGACTCAAAAACATGAGTATAAAAAACAAGTTTCTATTTTAACTCAGGGAAATTAATTGATCATCCATTTTGCATCGACTGTAGTTTTCAAACCTTCATTACATTAAAGGAATTAGATATGAAAATTTCAACTTCAGAATATTTACTTAAAAACCATAAATTTCTTGTGAAAACAACATTAGTTTTGTTGGTGTTTCCTTTGATTAATGGTTGGAATTTATCAAAAGCGATCGCTCAAATTATACCCGATCAAACCTTACCTCAAAATACTATTATTACCCCCAATGGTAGTATCATTAAAATCGAAGGTGGAACCCAAAATGGGATTAACTTATTCCATAGTTTTAAAGACTTTTCAGTTCCCGAAGGTGTTGCCGCCTTTTTCAATAACTCCGTGGATATTAAAAATATTATTAGTCGCGTTACTGGCAATAATATCTCTAACCTCCAGGGTTTAATTCAAGCCAATGGCACAGCCAATTTATTCTTAATTAATCCCCATGGCATCTTATTTGGCCCTAATGCTCAATTAAATATTGGAGGGTCTTTTACTGCTAGTACCGCTAATAGTATTATTTTTAATCATGGCGGTGAATTTAGTGCCACTAATCCCCAAGCACCGCCCCTATTAACCGTTAATGTTCCTATCGGGTTACAACTGGGAAAACAGCCCGGGGCCATCACCAATCAATCCCAAGCTTTAGGCATAGGAGTGGATGGCAAAAGTGCCACAACAGGATTACAAGTTCAACCCGGTCAAAATATTAGTTTAATCGGGGGAGATGTGGTTTTAAATCAAGGCAATCTTACCGCTTTTAATGGTAGAATCGAATTAGCAGCCCTAAAAAATGGCACTTGGTCTTTACAACCCCAGCCGGAACAATTTAACTCTCCTAATCTTGAATTCGGCTCGATTCACTTATTACGTCAAAGTCAAATTGATACCAGTGGAGCCGGAGGGGGATTAATTACCATCCAAGGAGGAACGGTTTCCCTAACCGATAGTTCTCGAATTCTTGCTAATACTTTAGATGCCCTTAATGGTGGCGGAATCCAAATTCAAGCCGAACAATTTCAATTAGATAATCGTGCCTTTATCTCCTCCTCCACCATTGGTACAGGAAACGCCGGAGATATTAATATTAAAGCCAAAAATTCGATTGATTTAGTGGGCACTCAACCCCTATCCTTCATCGAACAATTATTATCGGAAAAGTTTAGTCCCACTAATCTATATGACGGTATTTTTAGTGTGAGTGCGGGTGAAGGAGCATCGGGAAACGTCACCCTGGAAACCCCCCAACTCCGGGTGATGAATGGGGCGACCATTTTAACCCCCACCGTGGGGGTTGGGTCAGGGGGAAATATTACCCTGTTAGCCTCGAAATCCGTTGATATTACTAATGGTTCAATTGTGGTCACCGGAACCATTAGCCCTGGCGATTCTGGAGATATCAATATTATTACCCCCCAATTGCGCGTCCTCCAAGATGGATATATCATCACCAGTCCCGGACGTTCCGGGGAAGGTCAGGGGGGAAATATTACGGTGAATGCCGATACCGTCGAACTGCGGGGGGTGAAATCGGGCGTCGCTTCCCCGGGGGGATTATTTACCGCCACCTTGGGTACTGGAGGCGCGGGAGATATCACGATTAACAGCCGGGAACTGACCGTTGCTGAAGGGGCGCAGGTATCTGCTTCAGCGGCGGGAGCAGGGAAAGGGGGCAATTTAACCGTGAATGCGGAATCGGTGCAACTGCGGGGAGTATCGGAGGATGGCCGGTTTTTGAGTGGGTTACTCACCTCATCTTCCCTGTTGACCGTTGAGGGACAAAAAGGTACTGCACCCGCCGGGGATTTAACCGTCAATACTCAACGGTTGGTGGTGCGTGATGGCGCCCAAATTTCGGCGGCGACTGGCGGGGAAGGGGCGGCGGGAAATTTAACCTTAAATGCCTCGGAATCCATTGATGTGGTTGGGTTTGGCACCAATATTGACAAATCCGTAGAATCCGTTTCCTTTGGAACTATTGGCGATGGTATTGTTCCCAGTTCCATTGAGTCGAATACCAGTGGGGCGGGCAGTGCCGGGGATTTGCGGATTAATACCAGAAGGTTAACGGTGCGAAATGGGGCGGAAATTGGGGTGCGGGGAACCAATAAAGGAGCCGCCGGGAACTTAGAAATTCAAGCGGATAAGGTTTTATTAGATAACGAAGGAACCATTAGTGCCGCCACCGTCGCTGGAACCGGAGGAAATATTCGGTTACAGGCGCGAACAGTGGAACTGCGACGGGATAGCCAAATTACCACCAATGCCAGCAACGCCGATGGGGGAAATATTACCCTGGGTACTTCTAATTTAGTGGCCTTGGAAAATAGTGATATTACCGCTAATGCTCAAGCGGGGAAAGGAGGACAGGTGAGAATTAATGCTCAAGGGGTGTTTGGAACCCAGTTTCGGGAATTTCAGACTCCCCAAAGTGATATTACCGCCACCAGTGAGTTAGGGGCAGCATTCAGTGGGGCGGTGGAAATTAGCAGTCCAGAAGTTGACCCTAGTGCCGGGATAGGGTCGTTACCGAGTAATTTAGTTGACCCCACCACCTTAATTGCGACCCGCTGTTCGGGAAATCAACAAAATCAATTTGTAATTACCGGACGCGGGGGTTTACCTGCGAGTCCCAATGATGCTTTGGGTTCTGAACCGACGGTCATCAATTGGATTAATTTGGTTGAACCCTCGACAACATCCCCTGTCACCCCCACATCTCCTGTGGAGACCCACCATGGCGCGTCTCTACAACCCAAAATTCAGGAAGCCCAAGGATGGATAGTTCGGGCTGATGGGGTAATCGAATTAGTTACTAATCCCCCCAACGGTAAACCACAGCCTGCGGGTGTTTTACCTCCTCAATGTTAAGAGGTAATTACGAATTACGAATTACGAATTACGAATGGGTAATAGAAGGAGTTTACATCCCCCGCCTCCTCTGCTCCCCCTGCCCCCCCTGCTCCCCAGGGCTGTTTCATGTTTGAAAATTATAGCTTACTTTTTAGCCATAATTCTCAAACATAATAGCTATTTTCGGAAGAATTAATATTTCCTATAAGGGCTATATAATATTAATTATATGAAATAGTTATCTAAATAGCATAAATATTCCTATTCCCTACGGAGTAAGACTTACGTTTGTGATTTTTCTCTATTTTTCCTAAACTAATCGCTCTATTCTTAACTTGGGGATGAAGAGATAGCCACTAATTTCTCCCACTGATTTCCTAACCACCTTCTTCCCTCTGTTATTGATAAAAATCCTAAACCTCTGAAAATATTCAATCCTAGGGTGTTGAGCAATGCCAAATTAGTCGCCGCTCGTACTTGATGAATTTTCATACTATCCTCTTTAAATAACACATCTTTTACCCAATGAACTTGATTTTCAATCCCCCAATGCCCTTTAATCTTTTGGGAAAAAAATTCTGCCTTTTCCCAGATACTACTTATATAATAAACCGTTTCTTTATCAGACTTTTTTCCTCTGTATCCCCACCGTTCTACCTGAATTATACTTTGAATATGTTCCCAAAGGCTTTCAATTTTTATTGATTTTTTAAACACTGATACCCGACGAGTTATTTCTCGTCCATGACCCCGCTCTTTTTGAGTATCTATACTTTCAGCTTTCGTCGTTTTTATGATTTTTTCGATTTGATTATACAGTTTGATTTGATTCTTCTTAACCGCAATTAAATAATCGTTTTCACTCTCGATAATCTTTCGGACTGTGGTGACATTACAATGTAACGTATCCGCAGTTATCAACTTTCCTTTTAGACCACATTCTCCTATCATCCTTTGGGCTACAGCTTGTTCTGAACCGGTTTTACTCTCGAACTTTTCCGTCGCTAATACTAATCCTGTTTCTTGACTAAATATAGATACCATTATTCCCATGTTTTGCTGCTGATTTCCGGGGTCTTTTACCGTACTTCTTAAACTTTTTCCATCTATTGCTAATCCCTCTATTCCCTTTAATTTAGGAGAATTATCTCTTGACCATTCTTTTACTATTTTACTTAAATCTTTCTCATCTACTCCTCTCATTACCCTTCTTATTGTTGAATAAGATGGCATTCCTTGGCTATAAATATTGAATGTTTTTTTCAGGATAACTTCGTTGGCTTTGACAAAATATCCGATCTCTCGATATCCTTGATGCCCTGACATCACCCCTAAAACTACTACTAATAGCACTTCCCATAACTCATACCTTTTTCCCTGACTTTTTCTGAAGTCCTTGACTTTTTTTAAATTTTCTATTAAACTCGTTAGCATCTTTTTTTAGAAAAAATGGCGATCATTTTCCATTTTATCAGGTGGCGATCGCTCTTTCTTTACTCTTTTTCACCCGACTTTGAAACAGCCCTGAGGTAGGGGGAGCAGGGGGAGCAGGGGAGGTAAACTCTTTCTATTACCCATTACCCATTACCCATTCCCCATTCCCCATTCCCCATTCCCCATTCCCCATTGTCTATTTCTTATTGTTTTTTAAGAGGTTAATAATGTTTGAACCCAATGGATTTGGTCAGCGTTCAATTGTCACGTCTTTAGGCAGAATGGTATATTACACGGCGGAGAGTGCCCCCTGGAATATCAATGAAAGTTCTGCCGAATTACCCCCATTAGTATTTTTACATGGATTTGGTGGGGGATCTTCTGCTTATGAATGGTCAAAAGTTTATCCCGCTTTTGTAGATGAATACCAAATTTTAGCCCCCGATTTAATTGGTTGGGGACGTTCAGAACATCCAGAAAAAAATTATAAAATAGAGGATTATCTAACCACAATTACCGAATTTTTAGAACAAACTTGTTCAACTCCCGCCATAGTAATTGCCTCCTCCCTAACCGCAGCCTTTACCATTCGAGTTGCAATTCAACGTCCTGACCTGTTCAAATCACTTATTTTAGTAACTCCATCAGGTTTATCGGATTTTGGCGAAGATTATGGACAAAGTTTATTAAGCCAAATTGTGAAAACACCTTTCTTAGATCGAGTTTTGTATTTTACCGGAATTGCTAATCCTGCTGGGATTTACGGTTTTTTACACAATCGGCAATTTGCCCAACCGGATCGAATTTATCCCGAAATTGTAGCAGCCTATTTAACATCGGCTCAACAACCCAATGCTGAATACGCAGCTTTGTCTTTTGTGGGGGGAGATTTGTGTTTTGATTTATCCTTATATATCAGTCAACTGATCACACCTACGGGTATTATTTGGGGTGAGAAATCATCCTTTACCAGTCCCGAAACAGGTGAACGTTTAGCTAACTTAAATCCAACAGCGATCAAGGTTTTTCAAAAAATAGATAATGTGGGATTAACACCCCATTTGGAACTTCCCGCCGTCACCATTGGGGTAATTCGTCAATTCCTGAAAATGCTTTAAGGCGGTTCAACTCTAGGTAAAATAGAGCTATAGCAATCCGTGGGGGACTTGTGACAACAACCTGTAGGGTTTTAGCTTTCAACGCTAGGTGTCAAGAGGGTTTAGAGACCCAACCCCTACAATGATTGCTATATGCTCCCAAAGTAACGGTTAAGTTTATGGCTAACACTGATTATTTCGATGAACTTCAGTGGCTTCCCGAAGCCAAGGTCAAACTAAAAAATATTCCCTATTTTGTTCGGACTCAGGCTAGACAACGTATTGAACAACTGGCCAGAGAAGCCGAACAAGGAATCGTGACCGCAGAAATGGTGGAACAAGCCCGCTTAGAATTTGGCCAATAACCCCTCCCCAACTCCCCCTGCCTCCCCTGCCGCCCTGCTCCCCCTGCCCCCCACCTCTGACTATAAAAATTTACCCTAAAGCCTTAAACTGAAGGGTGGGATTTTATTGTTTTTTAAGGTTAATTGCATTAACGGTGAGAAAAGTAATTATTGCGGGTAATTGGAAAATGTTTAAAACCCAATCGGAAGCTCAAGAGTTTCTGCAAGGGTTTATTAATCATTTAGATGATACTCCAGAAGACCGGGAAGTGGTGCTGTGTGTACCCTTTACCACCTTGGGGGTCATGTCCAAAAGTTTACATGGGAGTCGAATTCTCCCCGGTGCTCAAAACATACATTGGGAAGATTCTGGAGCCTACACGGGAGAAATTTCTGGCCCGATGTTACTAGAATTTGGTATCCGTTATGTTGTTGTGGGTCACAGTGAACGACGTCAATATTTTGGCGAAACTGATGAAACGGTGAATTTGCGACTTAGGGCAGCCCAACGTCATGGTTTAACCCCCATTTTATGTGTGGGAGAAACCAAACAACAACGGGATGCTGGAGACACAGAAAGGGTGATTTTCTCTCAGTTGGAAAAGGGTTTAATTGGGGTTGATCAAAACAATTTAGTGATTGCTTACGAGCCAATTTGGGCAATAGGAACTGGGGATACTTGTGAAACAAAAGAAGCTAATCGAGTGATTGGTTTAATTCGCAGTAAATTAGTCAATTCTAATGTAACCATTCAATATGGTGGCTCTGTTAAACCGGATAATATTGACGAGATTATGGCACAGCCAGAAATTGATGGGGCTTTAGTTGGAGGCGCTAGTTTACAGCCAGAAGGTTTTGCCCGCATTGTTAATTATCAATAAATCAGTCATTAGTTGTAGGGGCGGGTTCATCGAAATTTAGGTGATTAACAAACATCTAAAAGAACCCGCCCGTACCAGCTATTAGTTAAAAAATTTACAGATCAAACTTATATTTTTCCCATTCCCCATTCCCCATTCCCCATCAAAGAATTATGACTGTTTTTAACCCTTTAAATATTAGAAATAAAAGTTTTCAATGGGGAAAACGAACTTATATTATGGGGGTTTTGAATGTGACTCCTGATAGTTTTAGCGATGGGGGAGATTTTAATAGTTTAGAAAGGGCTTTGCATCAAGCGCAACACATGGTGGAAGCGGGAGTTGATATTATTGATATTGGCGGACAATCAACCCGACCTGGGGCAGAAATTGTGAGTTTAGAAATAGAATTAAATCGGGTTATTCCCCTGATTGAAACCATTAGAAATAGTTCTAATCAATTATTGGCAAATATTCCGATTTCTGTTGATACGACTCGTTCCCAAGTGGCGAAAGTTGCAGTTCAAACCGGAGCGGATATTATCAATGATATTTCCGGGGCTACTTTTGAGGCTGAAATGTTATCTGTGGTGGCGGGGTTGCAGGTTCCTATTATTTTAATGCACCTGCGAGGAACGCCCAAAACCATGCAAACATTGACGGATTATCAGGATTTAATTGGGGAGTTAGAAGGGTTTTTACAAGGTAGAATTAAAGAAGCGATCGCCCAAGGAATTGCACCTCAAAATATTATTATTGATCCGGGGATTGGTTTTGCAAAAACCTTCAAACAGAATTTAGAAATCTTGAGGAATTTAACAAAATTGCGATCGCTCAATTGTCCGATTTTAGTCGGAACATCCCGAAAGAGTTTTATCGGTCATATTTTAAACCAACCCGACCCAAAACAACGAGTTTGGGGGACGGCGGCGACCTGTGTGGCGGCTATTGCTAATGGTGCGGATATCTTAAGAGTCCATGATGTTAAAGAAATGGTTGATGTTAGTCAAGTTGCGGATGCTATTTATCGGGTGATTGACGAAGGTGGTAATATTTTATCGTAGGGGTTGGGTCTTCCAACCCTCTTTGCTTTTTTGATTTATAATTAATGGTTTAACCTTTCAATAGTCTATTCCTATGTCTACTATCAGGGCGAGGAGACCTCGCCCCTACACTATAATTGATTGTCTAACCTTTAAATAGTCTATTTCTATGTCTACTCCCGAAAAACTCTACGAAGGAAAAGCCAAAATCATCTATCCCACGGATGAACCTGAAATATTACTTGCCTATTTTAAGGATGATGCGACGGCGTTTAATGCTCAAAAACGCGGGACAATTCAAGGGAAAGGAGAAATTAATAATGCGATTTCTAGCCATCTATTTCAATGTTTAGAAGCAAAAGGAGTTCCGACCCATTATATTGATTGTCCTACCCCCAATGAAATGCGGGTGAAACGGGTTAAAATCGTGCCGATAGAAGTGATTGTTCGCAATATTGCGGCGGGAAGTTTATGTAAACAAACGGGGATTCCTGCGGGTACAATTATTGAACCAACTTTAGTAGAATTTTGCTATAAAAATGATGAATTAGGCGATCCCTTATTAACACGGGAACGGCTATTATTAATGAAATTAGCCACGCCAGAACAGTTGGAAAAAATTACCCAGTTATCCTTACAAATTAATCAAATTCTCTCGGAGTTTTTTAATGAATGTGGAATTACTTTAGTGGATTTTAAATTAGAATTTGGGATGACTTCTGAGGGTCAATTGGTACTCGCCGATGAAATTAGTCCTGATACCTGTCGTTTGTGGGATCAATCTGAAACAGACCCCGACCGGCGAGTTTTGGATAAAGACCGCTTCCGTCGAGATTTAGGAAATGTTGAATCTGCGTATCAACAAGTGCTTAAACGGGTTTTAGAACATACTTCCAACCCACCTCAATAAAGCTAAATATTTTGATCCCCCTAAATCCTTTTGTTATAAGGGTTAGGGGGGATCACAACCCATGATTTTCAAAGCTTTTCGCTGTAGAAGTGTCAAAGCTTGTTAAGATGTCAGATGTCGCAGCGATGGTAACGGGTGTAACCATCTCTCTAAGCCTTCGCTGAGGATTGACAAGTTGTAGGTGTGGGATTGTCTAAAAGAGTGAGTATCATGCGTTTATCTCCTGTCTTAGTTGCGGTTTTTACTGCTTCAGCTACGTTTGGATTATCAAACTCTGCAAATGGTCAAACCGCCTATTCTGAATCTGAAAGTTCCCTCAGTTCTCAAGAAGCTTTTGATCCAATAAATCCGAGTTTAAACCCATCGGAAACCCATGGAAAACAATCTTTAGCTGTTAATCAGATTATTCCCTCTACACCTATTAATTCTTTTGAAGGAATAGTTTTAAATAAGACTAAATCGCTCCATCCAGATCTGGCTTTTTCTCTGGGTCAGTCGATTGGAAACCAGGTTTCCTTTTCTGGGGTTAATGTTTCCTATTCTCAAAATTTACCTCAATTCAATCCATCTCAACCCCTAATTCATCCTGCTTTAGAGTCTTCTTTGCATCCTGCGGAATCGGAGGTTTTAGCAGAACATTCTATTAGTCTCAATAAAGGGAAAACTACAGAAGATTTAGAAAAATTAGCGCAAGTTTCAACAGAGGTTTCACCTGAGAATACTGAAGCCAATGATTCAGCCATTATCCTAAATAAATCTGAAACCGAAAAAGTCGGTCATTTTAGCTTTCCCGTCAGAACAGAAACAGCGATCGCCCTCAACCCGAACTTACCCGAATCTAATTTATTTCAACCGAGTTTACATAAAGATTCTGAAAAAATAGCCCAATTCCCAACTCCAGTTCCCGAAAAAATCGCGAGTGTAGAAATTAATAATTTCTCGAATTTAGGAATTATCCTGAATAAAGCTGAAACCGAAAAAGTCGGTAATTTTAGCTTTCCCGTTAGAACAGAAGAAGCGATCGCCCTCAATTCCAGCTTACCCGAATCTAATTTATTTCAACCGAGTTTACATAAGGATTCTGAAAAAACAGCCCAATTCCCAACTCCAGTTCCCGAAAAAATTGCCAGTGCAGAAATTAATAACTTCTCGACTTTAGGGATTATCCTGAATAAATCTGAAACCGAAAAAGTTGGTCATTTTAGCTTTCCAACCATACCGGAAACAGCGATCGCCCTCAACCCAAACTTACCAGAATCTAATTTATTTCAACCGAGTTTACATAAAGATAGTGAGAAAATAGAATCATTCTCTCCTATTATTCCATTAACTATCGTCCAAGCAACACCCGAAACTTTACCCCCTAATTCTGAAGTTCCAATACAACCTGAAACTCCTGCGACTATTCCCCTTCCCAGCACGCCCGCACCCTCAGAAACCGAAGTGTTAGTCGGAGAAATTGCAGTCACAGGAACCCAAGATCAAGGATTAATTGAAAAAGTATATAGCGTTATTTCCACCCAACCCGGACGAACAACAACCCGGACTCAATTACAAAGAGATATTAATGCGATTTTCGCTACAGGTTTATTCCGAAACGTCAAAGCTGTTCCAGAAGATACCCCTTTAGGAGTACGAGTAACTTTTGAAGTAGAAGAAAACCCCCTATTCAAAGAAGTTGTAATTCAAGGGAATACGGTTTTACCCCAAGAAATTATTAACGAAAGTTTCGGCGATCAATTGAATAAAACCATTAACTTAAATCAAATAGAAGCAGGAATTAAAAAAATCAATCAATGGTATCAGGATAATGGCTATGTTTTAGCACAGGTTGTCGCCGCTCCTGAAGTTACAAAAGAAGGTGTTATTAACCTAGAAGTCGCAGAAGGGGTGATTGAAAATATTGGGGTGCGTTTCCTGAATAGTGATGGAGAAGCAACCGATGAAGAAGGAAAACCAATTTCGGGAAGAACCCGAGACTTTATTATCACCCGGGAAATTCAGTTAAAACCAGGGGATGTATTCAACCAAAAAACCGCACAACAGGATTTAGCCCGGGTATTTGGTTTAGGAATTTTTGAAGATGTCCGCTTAGAATTAGAACCCGGAAAAGATAATCCACGGGAGGCGGTGGTGATTGTGAATGTAATCGAAAAAACCACCGGATCACTCGCATTTGGGGGAGGTGTAAGTTCCGCCGCCGGATTATTTGGAACCTTGAGTTATCAAGAAATTAACTTAGGGGGAAATAACCAACGCTTAGGGGCGGAATTAGAAGCAGGAAATCGGGTGTTTCAAATGGATTTAAACTTTACCGATCCTTGGATTGCGGGTGATCCCTATCGCACCTCTTATACTGTGAATGCTTTTAGACGTCGGACGATTTCTGTGGTCTTTGAAAATGGGCCAAAAGAGGTTTACTTGGCAAATGGCGATCGCCCCCGGGTGGTGAGAACTGGAGGGGGTATTAGTTTTACTCGTCCCTATGCGGATAATGTTTTCGCCGATCCCAATTGGGTCGCTTCCCTCGGATTCCAATATCAACGGGTGGAAATCACCGACTCCGATGGGAAAATTAACCGTACCGATGAATTTGGGAATCAACTGAGTTATAGCGGGAGTGGAAAAGACGATTTATTCACCGTTCAGTTTGGATTTCTGCGAGATCGCCGCAACAATAAACAACAACCCACCTCCGGCTATTTAGTGCGTTTTGGTTCGGAACAATCTATCCCGGTGGGTTCGGGAAGTATTTTAATGAACCGTTTGCGGGCTGCATATACTTTTTATATTCCTGTGAAATTCTTCTCCGGTTTCATTCCCGAAGGCTCTCAATCCTTTGCTTTTAACTTCCAAGGGGGTACGGTAATTGGGAACTTACCCCCCTATGAAGCCTTTCCCTTGGGGGGGACAACCTCGGTGCGGGGTTGGGAAGAAGGGGCGATCGCCTCTACTCGCAGTTTTATCCAAGCCTCCATTGAGTATCGTTTTCCCCTGTTTTCCAAGTTTATTGGCGGGGCGCTTTTTGTGGACGCGGCAACGGACTTGGGTTCCCAGGGGACAGTTCCTGGTTCTCCTGGGGGTGTGCGGGATAAACCCGGAAGTGGTTTCGGTTATGGGGTTGGTGTGCGCCTACAAACTCCCCTCGGGCCAGTGCGGATTGATTATGGGATTAATAATGACGGGGATGGTCGGATACACTTCGGTTTAGGGGAACGGTTCTAAGTCCTAAAATGCACCCAGATGATCTTGTCGAAATTCCCTATTCCCTATTCTCTTGTTACTGAGCGAAGTCGAAGTATTCCCTATTCCCTATTCCCTTGTTACTGAGCGAAGTCGAAGTATTGCCTATTGCCTATTGCCTGTTCCCTTCTAAGTAGGTAGGCAGGAAGAAACCAAAGTATGTAAAGATAAATGAAGATGGAGAAGAAATCTACCGAGGTCATGAAAATATGGGTGCTCGTTTAAGGGTATTTCTGACTCGTGAGCAAGACAAAACCCTGTTCAACCTGAGAACAGCAGATGTACCACAGAAAGTTAAAGACCGAGCCGAAGTGATTCGCTTAAATTCACAGGGTTGGTACGTCGAAAAAATAGCAACTTATTTCAATTGGACGGCACAGACTGTCAGAGAAGTGTTGCACAAATGGGAAAAGTTGGGGCTAGAAGGGTTATGGGAAAAACCCGGTCGCGGGGGGAAAGCCAAGTGGAAAGAAGATGACTTAGTATTTTTAGAAGAATGTCTCAGAAAAGAGCCCCGGACATACAACTCTCAGCAATTAGCCCAAAAATTAGAACAAGAACGGTCGATTAAATTGAGTCCCGATAGATTAAGACGGGTGCTCAAAAAAAGGGGGTGAATTGGAAGCGAGCCAGAAAGAGCCACAAAGGAAAACAAGATCCGATAGTCCGTGCTCAGAAACAGGCAGATTTAGAGATGTTGGAATTATCGGCTGCGGCTGGAGAAATTGACTTAAAGTATTTAGATGAATCGGGTTTTTGTCTGTGGAGTGAACCGGGTTACACCTATTATTTTAGGGGGGAACAAAAACGTTTAGAACAAACACATCGTCGGGGTCGCAGATTAAGTATTATTGGGTTTTGGCAACAGCAAATCAGTTTTGTTTATGGCTTGGTGATTGGAGGTGTGAATCGCAAGTGTTATATCCAAATGATGGAACAAGAAGCAACAGAGGCTGAAAAAGCCGGACGGATGAGAGTTATTGTCCAAGATAATAGCCCGATACATCAATGCCATGAGGTGAAAAAACTCTGGCCAAAATGGGAAAGTATGGGTTTGTATATTTTCTGTTTACCTAAATATTGTTCCGAAATGAATCCGATTGAATTAGAGTGGCAACATCTCAAAAAAGATGAACTATCAGGACAAACATTTGAGGATGAATTAGACCTGGCTTATGCGGTAATTAATGGTATTCAAGCTAGAGCAGAAAGAGGAAACTACAGCACACAACGGATGAAATTTCACTCGGAGCAACAACAAAGTTAACTTTTCGTTACATACTTGTTGATTTTCTCGCCCACCTACTTATATATGGATTTTAATTTTTTCCTACAATCATTTTTAAATGGTTTATCGATTGGGAGTGTTTATGCTATTTTTGCCCTGGGTTACACCCTCGTTTTTTCAATTTTAGGGGTGATTAATTTTGCCCATGGTGCTATTTTTACCTTGGGAGCTTATTTTACCTATATCTTATCCGGGGGCGTTTTTGGGTTTAATGGATTATTAGCCAATGGTAAGTTACCCTTTCAATTCCCATTTTTTATCGCCTTAATTCTCGGGAGTATTTTAGCTGGGTTAGCCTCAATTGTCTTAGAAAGATTAGCCTTTAAACCCTTGAGAGTTAGAGGAGCCGATCCCCTATTAACCCTGGTTTCAAGTTTAGGGGCTGCGGTGGTAATTGTGAATACAATTCAATATTTAGTGGGGGCAGAAATTTACACCTTTCCTGATAATATTTATGGTAATATTCCCGCAGCAATTAATTTCGGTACAGCCACAAAACCGATTATGATTAGAAGCGTTCAAGTGATTATTTTTACGGTTTGTATGGTGATCGTGGCTTTATTAACCTATTTAGTCAATAGAACTAAAATTGGTAAAGCTTTACAAGCGGTGGCGGAGGATGAAATTACCGCCAGTTTATTAGGAATTAACCCCGAACAGTTCATTATATTAACGTTTTTTGTCAGTGGATTTTTAGCAGGACTCGCCGGAACTTTAGTTGGGTCTAGTGTGAGTATTGCGGGGCCGTATTTTGGTATTGCTTTCGGGTTAAAAGGCTTGGGCGTGATTGTTTTAGGGGGGTTAGGAAGTATTCCTGGGGCGGTAATTGGGGGGTTATTATTAGGGTTAGCAGAGGCTTTTGTCCCGCCGGATTTTTCCGGTTATCGAGATGCGATCGCCTTTGCCATTCTATTAATCATGCTATTAATTCGACCCCAGGGATTATTAGGACGTAAACGCATTCAAAAGGTATAACTAAATATATGATTAATTTTTTTAACACCTACGGCTTTTTAATCGTTTCTATGTTATTCGGAGCAGTTTTAGGGCTATCTATTTATTTACCTTTAATGGCGGGTCAACTCTCCTTAGCAACCCCTGGATTTTATGCGTTAGGGGGTTATATTGCTGCGATTTTATCTACCCAGGTTTTTAAATTTACAGGAACTATTTTTCCCTTACATTTTCTGTTTTTAGAACTATTAATAACTGCCATAATTTCTGCTATTCTAGCCGTAGGATTAGGAATTCCGGTATTGAGATTACGGGGAATTTACCTCGCCATTTCAACGATTGCTTTAGTCGAAATTTTACGCGTTTTAGCCTTAAATTTAGAGATAACTGGGGGGGCGGTTGGTATCTTTGGGATTCCCCAACCCTTTGCAACTCCCCTAGAATATTTATGGGTGGCAATTCCCCTCTTAATTCTGAGTATGGTATTCTTATACCGCTTAGAAAAAATTAAAGCCGGACGCGCTTTTCGGGCAATTCGGGAAGATGAATTAGCTGCTGATTCTATGGGGGTTAATCCTACCCATTACAAAGTGTTATCCTTTACCTTGGGGGCAATTTTAGCAGGATTAGTGGGAACTATCAGCGCCCATTTTCTCAATACTTGGAATGCTCGTCAAGGCACCTTTGATAGTAGTATTATTTATTTAGCTTTTGTTTTAATTGGCGGGTCAAGAACATTTTGGGGGCCAGTTTTCGGGGGAATTATTCTCACCGCTTTACCGGAAATTTTACGCGGAATGGGAGAAATAAGTGGTTTATCCCTATGGTTAGCCCAATTCTTAAGGGAAGGTCGTTTAATTATTTTTGGGGTATTATTGGTTTTGGGGTCAATTTTTTATCCTCAAGGTTTAATTACTCCCGAATTATTAAACAAAATTACTCGAAAAAATCCCTGGCGGGGACTATTAAAAAAACAATCATAAGGGTTAAAAAATGAGTTCATCAACCTTAAAACCCCTTTTAGAAGTCCAAGGTTTAACCCGATATTTTGGGGGATTATTAGCAGTTGATCAGGTTTCGTTTGCGGTTCAAGATCAAGAAATATTCGGTTTAATTGGCCCTAATGGGGCGGGGAAAACGACTTTATTTAATTTAATTACGGGGTTAATTCCTCCCTCCAAAGGAGCTTTAATTTATCAAAATCATTCTATTACTCAATTAAAACCCTATCAAATTGCTGAAAAAGGGATAGCCAGAACTTTTCAAAATCTTCGATTATTTGGCAACTTATCGGCTTTAGAAAACGTTGTTATTGCTCGTCATATCCATAATCAAGCTAACCTAGTTTCAGGGGTTTTAGGCTTACCAAAGGGAAGAAAAATAGAACAGGAAAACTATCAAAAAGCTCGGGAATTATTAGGAATTTTTGGATTATTAGAACGGGCGGAACAAAAAGCCTATAATTTTGCCTATGGCGACCAACGACGGTTAGAAATTGCTCGAGCTTTAGCCTTAGAGCCGAAATTGTTACTATTAGATGAACCCGCCGCAGGAATGAACCCCAGTGAGAAAAAAGAACTGAGTGATTTAATTAGAAAAATTCGAGATCAATTTCAATTAACTGTGATTTTAATTGAACATCATGTCCCTTTAGTGATGGGGTTATGCGATCGCATTGCGGTGTTAGACTTTGGAAAATTAATTGCTTTAGGAGAACCGGAAATTGTGAGAAATAATCCGGCGGTAATTGAAGCCTATTTAGGAGATGAATAAGTTATGTTAGAATTAGTAACAGTATCGGTTAATTATGGTTCAATTCAAGCATTAAAAGAGATTAATATTGTTATTAATCAAGGGGAAATTGTTACCCTAATTGGAGCGAATGGAGCCGGAAAAAGTACCACCTTAAAAACCATTTCTCGACTGATTAATCCCCGCCAAGGTAAAATTATTTATCAAGGAAAAGATATTACTGATTTACGTCCCGATCAAGTCGTGAAAATGGGAATCGCCCAAAGTCCAGAAGGTCGCCGAATTCTAACTCAACAAACCATATTAACCAATTTAGAATTAGGGGCTTATACTCGCAGCGATCGCTTAGGAATTAAAGCAGATATTGAAAAACAATTTATTATTTTTCCTCGGTTAGCAGAACGAAAACATCAATTAGCTGGAACCCTAAGCGGTGGTGAACAACAAATGTTAGCGATCGCCCGGGCGGTGATGAGTCGTCCTCAGCTATTATTATTAGACGAACCCAGTTTAGGGTTAGCTCCCCAAATTGTTCGAGAAATCTTTTCGGTAATTCGTCAACTCAATCAATCTGGTGTTACTATTTTATTAGTCGAACAAAATGCCCATTTAGCCTTAGAAATTGCGAATCGAGGTTATGTTTTAGAAGCCGGATATTTAACCCTCACGGGTAAAGCCTCTGATTTATTAATTGATGAACGAGTTAAACAAGCCTATTTAGGTTAAAAAGGGGAAAAATGACCCTTACTATTAATAAAACACTTTATAGCAACCTATTAGCTGAAATCAGTCCTCAAGTGATTGAAACCGAGGAGGAGTATGATCGGATTTTAGCAATTGTTGAACGATTTACTTTTAGTCAAACTCTCACCCCGGAAGAACGAGTATTATTAAAATTACTGGTTCAGTTAATTGAAAATTACGAATCAAAAATGTATCCCATCGATGAGTCTACACCTGTTCAAATTCTACAGCATTTGATGGAAGTTACTGGAACTTTTGAAGGGGATTTAGTCGGTGTGATTGGAGCAAGTAATGTTATTTCTGAAATTCTTAATAATAAACGTTCTATTAGTAAGACGCAAGCGCAAGCACTGGCTGATTATTTTGAAGTTTCGATCAATTTATTTATTTAGGTAGCTCCCCAATCATATATGAACACTGCCATCGGGTAAAATCGCCCCGGCTAATTTAGCTCCGGTTAGTTTGACCATGATTTTATCCCCAATTCCGACCTTAGCCCCGGTTAAATCTGCACATCTTAAATCAGCGCCACTTAAATCAGCCCCAATTAAATTAGCTTCTTGTAAATTAGCATAGGTTAAATTAGCCTGTAAAAAATTTGCCCTAAATAAATTCGCCTTATATAAACAGGCGGCACTTAAGTTAACTTTATGCAGAAACGCATCACTTAAATCGGCTTCGGTTAAGTCCGCACCGCTTAAATTGCGACTGGAAAAATCCCTTTCTTTTAAATCCGCCCCTTTAAAACTTAATCCACTTAATTCCGTCGGTCTATCGGGGGGAGGAGTTGGTGCGGGGGGAGTTGGCGGTGGGGGCGTAACCGGAGGTTTACTACTAACTGGGGGACGTTGAAAATTATTATTTTCAGAGGTTTTTACGCGGCTTTGATAGGGAGAAGATTGATAGCTAGAATAGGGTTTTTGATAGGTATAGGAATTTCCTGTACTATTTGAGGAGGCTCGGGAATGGGATTCTGCACGGGAAACAGTTGAGGAATGTTGAGTTGAATTTGAACTTGATCGACGCAATAAGGAACGCAATTTTTCCCTAGCTTGATTGATTTCCTTGAGTTTTTCCTCAGCAATTTTTCTTAATCGTTGATTTTCTTCGGGAATGCGATCGGGATGCCAAATAAATGCTAAATCTTTATAGGCCTGATCCACCAATTCTAAGGAAGCTCCAGGCTTGAGATCTAACACTTTATAATAATAATTCAACTCACTGGGAGTGATCATGGCAGGAGTCCGCAATTAAGGATTTGGCTAACAATCGATATTAGTGCTACAGCTTAACATACATCTATACCTCAAGGTTTTTTTAGCGCCGAAATACCCCTAAACCATTGTGAACTGGGGCGGCGGTATCGGGGATACGGTTTAAAAGTTGACCTCCTAAGACTAAATTCGTCGAACTTCCTCCGTCTAAATTTAACGCATCAGTGGCTCCTAACTGCTGCATTAAGAGCGCCATTTCGGTTAATTTAGCCCCCACCCCTCCGACGCGGTTATGGACGGTGGCAATGATCCATTCGCCCTTGGCGGTGATGCCGACCCCGCTACGAATAGCCGCCTGATCGGCAAAGGCGGGACTAAACCCTTCGGCGATCGCATCTACCACCACCTGTCCGTTTTGTAATAATAATGGCCCGCCGCCTAAAATATGGGGGAAGAAATTAAAATCCGAGGGGGTAGTTTGGGATTGAATTTGAATAGATGTACCCACAGAAAACGAACTTAAAACACTCCGAAAAGATCGCAAGGTTAATAAATAACCGGTTTTAGGAATAGGAATAGCGGTGGTTGTATTCGTGAGTTCTAATTGTTGTTTTACGATATTATTTTCTACCACAATCACAATTTCATTCGCCGTTAAGGGGGTATAACTTTCGCCCCATTCAGGAGTATAACGAGCAATACCCGCTTTGACGTATCCGGTATTGAGTAATTCACACTCTAAGGTCTGTCCCGATGAGGGAATCAGGGTTTCTTTTAAACTTAAACGAGCAATTTTGAACTGTCCTCTATCATTCCAAGCGATCGCGCCTCGGTTTAAAATTGGCCCTGAAAACCATTGATTTTCTCGCCGAATTGCCCCCAAAGGAAAAAGATTATTCCGGTTAAAATATCCGGCATTAATTGCTCCTAAACATTGACTATGATCAACGGTTTTGGCTAAACTGTCAATACCTTTCATCCCCGTTTGACTTGCCCAAATCGGGCGTAAATTCAAGCCAAAATCAGGATTTACCGTTAACCAAACCACGGGAAAACGGCTATTATTTAAAGTCATATATTGTTGCCGCCACCGTAATCCTTTTACCCAGGTAATATCCCGTTCTATTAAGGCATCTTGCCGTAACTCAATTAAAATACGATTCGGATTATTCAAGGTAGAAACTTTCACCCCATAACCATCGGGTAACGTTCCTTGAATCACCGTTTGATTATTCACAATTTTTACCAAAGGACGGGAGGGTTTTTGAGTTGTGACTGCGGTTTCTCCTTCATTTTGTTGTGCAGAAGTTCCAGAAGTAGGTGTGGGTTGAGATTGTTCTTGAAAGGGTTTAGCAATAGTTGGATTTGTTGTTGCATCGACCACCACTTCCCATTGGGTATTCTGTTGATAGAGTTCCCAGGGAGTCGGTTGATTTAAGGTTATCGTCATTTGAGAAATATTCGCTCGTTCCTCAAAGTTTAGGGTTTGAATAGTGCCGATTTTAGAAATAATATTAAGCGTATTTTCTTGAATTTCTAAATCCCAGGCTGATAATTCCGCTAATTGATCAATTTTTACATAACGATATTCGGCATCTAAAAAAGTCCCCGGAGTTGAATGTACAGAAAACCAACTTAAAGGTTGAAGACTGGCTTCCGTTGTATTTAAGGGATTAATTCCTAAAACTTGGATAATTCCCTTATCACTAACTCCGGTATTTGTAGCAATTCCTGAACTCCATTGACTCCAGGGTAACTTCCATTTTCTCCCATTCACAGAAAGATGGGTTCCTGTTTTAATAATTCCGGGGTGAGCTAAGGATATAATATAGGGACAAATAATCGGATTCACTTTTTTTAGCCACACTAAAGCCTGATAAATAATACTAACAACTTCTCCCCGAGTCGCATTAGAATTAGGATTAAAAACTTGGGGATAGGGGTAATTAACCACCAATTCAGAACGAGTTGCGGTGATCATAGCTTCAGTCCCATAGCTGGAAATTTTATCCCCATCTTCATAAATAATTTTTAAGTTTAAACTCTCTCCTGGAGGTAAATTTAAGCCTGAAACTAAAGCTAATAAAACCTGTAAGCGCGTTACTGGACTTTGAGGAAGAAACTGTCCATCAGGAAACCCCGAAATAAAGCCAGATTCATAGGCGGTTTTAATCGCTTCCGCCGCCCAAAACTCCTTGGGAACGTCTTTAAAAGGAATATATTTACGCTTAATAGAAGTGGGAAATGCCACCTTTAAAATAGTCGCAAATTCCCCCCTGGTTAGATTTTGATCGGGGCGAAATGTGTTGTCCTTAAATCCACTAATTAAACCCTGAGCTTGCAAACGTTGAATAAAAGGACGTGCCCAATGTTGGCTAATATCTAAAAACAACGGTTGTGAACTGGTCATATTATTAAGGGAATAGGGAATAGGTAACAGGTAATAGGTAATACTTCAACTTCGCTCAGTAACAAGGTAATAGGGAGGAAAAGATTGTACTATCTAGGTTTAATTAAATAAATGAAAAAACTGTAGGGGTTTGGTCTTTAAACCCCAAGTATGAAAAGGGTTTGAACTCCAAAACCTTACAATAAGATCTTACAATAAGATATTACAATCTATTTAAGATTGCGACATCACCATCAGGATTCCTGATTTTCCATAACTTTTTGCAGTTTCTCCGCAATATCTTGCCAATTTTGAGCTAGATCTGTACTCCGATCTTGTCGCAAAAACTCTGCTTCTTTAAAACAATGATTGGCTAAAGAATGGACAACATTCTTAATTCCATGTTCCTCAATTAATTGATTTAAAGCCCGAGTTAACTTTTCGCTTTTTGGTTCTGTCATATTCTGTTCAACTCATGATTCAGTGGTCACAAATTCCATAATACCGCCATTTGTTACCCGATGGATACCCCCTAACCCCCTTTTTATATATACAATCAAGAATTTACTGGCTATAGGAATAAGGGTTAATCTGATTTAATTTTTCTCCTAATTTTCGTTTGGCTTCCATAATTTCATAGGTATTTTGTAATCTTAAAAAATATCCTTCTGAAAGTCCAAAATAACGACATAAGCATAAATCTATCTCAGCCGTAACCGGACATTTTCCCTTGATAATAGCATGAATTTTATTAGAATCAACATCGATTGCCGATGCCAAAGTGTTTTGATTAATTCCTAATTCTTCTAAAAATTCATGTTCTAAGATATCTCCAGCATGGGGATTGTAGAGTAAAATTTCATTCATGATTTTTAATCGTGATAATCAACAATCTCGACTCCTGAAACCTCTCCATTATACCAAATAAAACAAATTCGCCACTGTTGATTGATTCTGATGCTATATTTGCCTATTCTATCACCTGATAGAGCTTCTAAACGATTTCCTGGTGGAATTCTTAGGTCATCTAATAGGGTTGACGCATTGATTTGTCGTAACTTACGTAAAGCTCTTTCTTGGATGTCTGGTGGAAACTTTCGTGATAATTTCCCATTCCATATTTTTTCCGTTTCCTTGCAGGAAAAAGAAGTAATCATAGATAATGGATTGATTTTTATTTTATCAGTCTAACCCCCTAGAGGCGAGTTCTTCCTGACCTTCTGCTTCTCAACACTAATCTATCTAAACCCATCCTAATTAATCCTGTCAATTTTAATTAATTAAAAATTGGGTTGATAAAAATATTTTTATCAAGCAAAAGTGACTGGTGAACCCGCCCTTAACGTGTTTTTTTACAATTCCTATAGGAATTGCTATATTATTAGTTAAGTTTGATTTGTTCTCGGGAGTTGATCACACCTTGAAAATAATTTTTGATTAAATCATTATCTATTGTGATCACACCATTTTCTCCAAACCATTGATCAACAATAGCCACGGATTCTTTATCTCCCAAAACATAACCTTGCATCAGTTTTACGATCGCAAAATTGACCCGATCTAAAAAAGCAGAATTATTTTCCGGGACGATACAAGCAATTCCTTCTCGGGTATAGGGAAGATTCGGAACTACTTCTAAAGCATCGCGGTTAGGGAGGGTTTGTCGAGTTCCTTCTAGCAAAACCCCATCGGAACCAAAAGCATCTATTTTACCCTGTTCTAAAGCAGCAATTCCCTCGCCAATGGTCTTAAATTTGACTATTTTGGCTTGGGGTTGTACGACTCGGATTGTTGATTCACTGCTGCCATTTTCTAATACACCAATTTGTCGATTTGCTAAGGATTCTGGTGTTCCTAAATTACTTCCTTTTTTAACTAATAGCCGGGTTCCTGTCACCCCATAACTTACGGAAAAATCAACATAGCGATCGCGATTCCAAGTAAAAGTCACATCCTCACAAACAATATCAACATCCCGGGATAATACTTTAGGAATCCGCTCACCGATACTAATAGGAACCAGTTCTAAAGTGATTTCCTTTCCTAATTCCTTGGCGAGTTGGGCTTTAATTTGATTCAGAATATCAATGGAATAACCAACCAATTTATCCTGATCATTAACATAGGAAAGGGGAATAAAATCCGTTTGAACTCCGGCGGTTAATACTCCAGTTCGGGCTACTTTTTCCATCACCGTTTCCGCCCAAGCCGGACTCGATAGACCCAGGGACAAAGCAGCACTCAAAGCAGCGATCGCAATTTTTTTAGATAAAATCATTTTTTTCCTCACACAACTTTAATAAAGTTTTCCCAAGCAAACATACGCCATTATATCAAAATTTATGTTATAGTGCCAGAAAAATTATCAAAAAAAGGAGTAACTATTTTGAAAATCAGCACAAAAACTGGATTAGTTGGCTTTTTCTTGGCTCTAAGTGCTTTAAATATTCCGGCGACAAACGCTACAGTTAAAACCACAAATTCAGCGCTCGCCTCGACAACTATTGAGTCCCGTTTGTTAAGAATTACAGAGACTTTAAGAGACCGAGAAAACCAGTTACAAGAAAAACCGGAAGCCCTAAAACCAGGAGAACAAATCGCCGGAGCTTGGGGGAATGGTGGTGGTGGGTTCGTCAATCGTGGAGGCGGGGGTGGTGGAAACTGGCGCAATGGTTGGGCCGATGGGGGCCGTTTTATCAATTCCCGTTAGTTCTGCTTAGTCTGTTTAGATTTTATCCCCATCTTGAAAAAGGCGTTGCGATGGTGACCAACGCTAACTTTTTTACCCTTTTTAAATCAATTGAGATCAAAATTTATGTTATAGTGCCAGAAAAATTATCAAAAAACAGGAGTAACCCCTTTGAAAATTAGCACAAAAACCGGATTAGTTGGCTTTTTCTTGGCTCTGAGTGCCTTAAATATTCCGGCGGCTAATGCCACAGTTAAAACCCCAGAATCTGCAACCATTGAGTCCCGTTTATCCAGAATTACAGAAACTTTAAAACAGCGAGAAAACCAATTACCAGAAACATCAGAAGCCCCACAACCCGGAGAACAAATCGCCAGGGGAGCCTGGGGTAATGGTGGGGGACGGGGAGGCTGGATTAATCGTGGAGGCGGGGGTTCCTGGGGAAATGGGGGGAGTTGGCGCAATGGAAATAACTGGCGCAATGGCTGGGGTGATGGGGGTCGCTTTGTGAATATCCGTTAGATGTGATTCTCTCTCTCAAAAGGCGTTGTGATTTCAAGCAACGCTAATTTTTTACTACTTTTAAATTAATTAAAATCAATGACAAATCCAACTTTATTAAAATATCAAAAAATTGATCTTAGCAAATTTGGCCCGATTAATTTAGTGGTAATTCAAGCCACATCTTTTTGTAATCTTAATTGTGATTATTGTTATTTACCGAACCGAGACTTAAAAAATACTCTCTCTTTAGATTTGATTGAACCTATCTTTAAAAATATCCTTACATCTCCGTTTATTGGTGATGAATTTACCGTTTGTTGGCACGCGGGAGAACCCTTAGCGGTTCCGATTTCTTTTTATGAATCGGCATTTAAACTAATTCAAGAAGCTGATCAAAAATACAATCAAAAACAAGCAAAAATCTGGCATTCCGTTCAAACAAATGGTACTTATATTAATCAAAAATGGTGTGATTTTATTCAAGAACATAATATTTGTGTCGGAGTAAGTTTAGACGGGCCGGAATTCATCCATGACGCCCATCGTCAAACCCGTAAGGGAACAGGAAGTCACGCCCAAACTATGCGAGGAATTTCTTTCTTACAAAAAAATGATATTCCCTTTTATGTGATTTCCGTTGTTACTCAAGATTCTTTGAATTATGCTGATGAAATCTTTCATTTTTTCAGGGAAAATGGAATTTATGATCTGGGATTTAATTTAGAAGAAATTGAAGGAGTAAATCAATCATCAACTTTAGAAGCCGTGGGGACATCGGAAAAATATCGTGCATTTATGCAGCGTTTTTGGGAATTAACCTCAGAAGTACAGGGAGAATTTAACCTCAGAGAATTTGAAGCAATTTGTGGTTTAATTTATTCTAATTCCCGTTTGACGCAAACGGATATGAATAACCCTTTTGTTTTAATTAATATTGATTATCAAGGGAATTTTTCTACCTTTGACCCCGAATTATTATCAGTGAATATTGAACCCTATGGCAATTTTATTTTAGGGAATGTATTAAAAGATAGTTTTGAGTCCGTTTGTGATACGGAAAAATTCCAGAAAATTTATGCCGATATGCAGGAAGGAATTAAATTATGTCGGGAAACCTGCGAATATTTTGGAGTTTGTGGAGGCGGTGCGGGAAGTAATAAATATTGGGAAAATGGCACCTTTGCCTGTAGTGAAACCATGGCCTGTCGTTATCGAATTAAAATTGTAACCGATATTATTTTAGAACAATTAGAAAATTCTTTGGGTTTAGTGGAAAACTGTTATAGCAATTCTAAATAAGTGCCAAGAGGGTTGGGAGACCCAACCCCTACGATTATAATAATCCATGGTTTTAATTGTGCTCTTACGATGCGCCGCCTCGCAACAACGGGACTGCTAACCCCAAATATTTAATCCCTGTGGGGGTAATTTCAAACCGACAGGGCAATATTTCCACCCCTGCTAAAATTGCTTCTCTTAACAGTTGACCATAAACCGGGTCGGCAGTGTCTCCAGGGGCAAATTCGGTGCAGTCTCCCCGATTAATAAAGTATAACATCACAGCCCGATCGCCTTGTTTAACTACTTCAATTAATTCCTTGAGATGTTTTTGTCCTCTTGCGGTTACAGTATCGGGAAATAAGGCAATTTTCCCATCAGACCAAGTAGTATTTTTAACCTCTACATAAATCGGTTTGTCTTCTCCTTTCAGCAGAAAATCAACCCGACTTTTTAAATTCATTCCATAGGGAACTTCTTTTTTAATTTCGCTATAATTTCCTAATTCGGGAAACAACCTTTCTATTAAAGCTAAATTAATGATCTTGTTAGGTAAAGCGGTATTAACTCCAGTCCAAATTAACCCCTGACTCACCGAGTCAACCTCCGAATTTAACTGAATTAACTCCCAAGTGTAGGGATATTTGCGGGTTTTACTGGGGCTGTAGGACACCCTCACCGGGTTTCCTGGGATACAAACCCCGGTCATCGGCCCGGTATTGGGACAATGGGCGGTAATTACCTCCCCCGAGGTTAACTGAATATCCGCTAAAAATCGTTTATAGCGTTTGAGCAAAACCCCTGACTCCAGGGACGGATAGCGATACAAAAAAGAATCCATTAGCAATGGGTTTGAATGGTGGTCAATTCAGATTAAACTAGGGTTTGCATTTTAACCCCTTTGGATATTCCGTGTCAGAAGAACTTAAACGCTCTCGTTCATTAGTAGGAATTGCCACTATTGTTGCAGTTGCTACCCTGATTAGTAAAGTATTTGGCTTAATCCGTCAACAGGTGATGGCGGCGGCTTTTGGTGTGGGGCCAGCCATTGATGCCTATAATTTTGCCTATGTTATCCCGGGATTTTTATTAATTTTATTGGGTGGAATTAACGGCCCATTTCATAGTGCGATTGTTAGTGCTTTAGCAAACAGAGAGCGAAAAGATGCCGAGGCTTTAGTCGAAACGGTTTCTACCTTGGTCGGCATGGTTTTATTAGTAGTAACGGTGGGGTTAGTAATTTTTGCCACCCCATTAATTGATTTAATGGCTCCGGGTTTAAGCCTAACTCCAGAAGGAATAGCCACCCGAAATATTGCCATTGAACAGTTAAAAATCATGGCTCCGATGGCTTTATTTGCGGGGTTAATTGGGATTGGATTTGGTACGCTAAATGCGGCAGATATGTATTGGTTGCCATCAATTAGTCCCTTATTTTCGAGTGCGGCTTTAATTTTAGGATTAGGGGTTTTAATTGGGATTTTAGGGGATGAGGTAGGTAGCCCTAAATATATGGTTTTAGGCGGTGAAGTCTTGGCTTGGGCGACTTTGGCCGGGGCGGTTTTGCAATGGATTATCCAAGTTCCGGCGATGTGGAAATCGGGGTTAGGAACTTTAAGACTGCGCTTTAATTTTAAAATCCCGGGATTAAGAGAGGTGATGAAAGTCATGTTACCTGCCACTTTATCATCAGGAATGTTACAAATTAATGTTTATACTGATTTGTTTTTTGCCTCTTATATTCCCCAAGCTGCTTCGGCAATGGGCTATTCTGGGTTATTAGTTCAAACGCCATTAGGAATCATTTCTAATATGATTTTGGTTCCTTTTTTGCCTGTTTTTGCTCGTTTAAGAGATCCTGAACAATGGCCAGAATTAAAAGACCGGATTCGTCAAGCCTTAGTATTAACAGCCATTACCATGTTACCGTTAAGTACATTAATGGTGGCTTTGGCCTTACCGACGGTGAGAATTGTTTATGAACGTTATGCGTTTAATTTGGAAGCATCGGAGTTTGTGGCTTCGGTTTTAGTTGCCTATTCCGTGGGGATGTTCTTTTATTTAGGACGGGATGTATTAGTTAGGGTATTTTATGGGTTAGGAGATGGACAGACTCCATTTAAAGTTAGTATTTTTAATATTTTATTGAATGGGTTATTAGATTTTATTTTGGTTAAATCTTGGGGTGCGCCGGGTTTAGTCTTCGCAACGGTTTTAGTGAATGTTGTTTCCATGGGGATGTTTTTATGGCTATTACATATCAAATTAAATGGGTTACCATGGCGGGAATGGAGTTTACCCTTTTTGGGATTAACAATAATTAGTCTAATTTCTGGGTTTGTGAGTTGGGGAACATTACAAGGCTTAAGAATTTTAACCCCCGGTGATAATTTTGGATTTTTATTAATGGAATTAGTGCTTCCGGGGATTATTGGTTTAATTGTTTTTATGATATTAATTCTATTTCTCAAATTACCCGAAGTGGATTTATTAGTCTCTCGACTTCGACAACGTTTTCAAAGATAATATCTGGCGCGATCACTGCGTCACACACCCTCAGTTTTATCACTATGATCAAGATTATTAACCCTAAAAAATACTTACATTCCCTTGTAGGGGGACGGCGCGCCATAGGTGTCAACGACCGCCGAAAACCTCTGATTATAGTCGAGATTAGATCCCCCTAAATCCCCCTTAAAAAGGGGGACTTAGATCTCCTTTTTCCCCTTTGTTAAGGGGAGCCACTGCGGTCTTGGGGTCTCCCCAAGTGGAGCAAGTGGCATGGGTTAGGGGGGATCATTGACTTGGGATCAGCTTAATTTTAAGTTGGTTTTTCTAATGCTAACAATCCCGCACCATAGGCAGGTTCATGACGAGGAGATATAATATTAGCTGAAGGAGCGATCGCATTCACTTTAACTTCAAATTGGTGGCGAAAATTAGCTAATCCTTGCCATACGCCCCCGGTTACTACAATTTCAAAGAATTCTGTCGGTTCAAATAAAGCATTAATAGCGACTTCTGTAGCTAATACTAATTCATTAACGGCATTTTTAATAATATTTTGAGCCACCAAATCACCCTCCGCCGCCACTTGATCGACAAGGGGGGCTAAACTGGCAATTTTTTTCACGCCCCATCCTTGACGGTAAATAATAGGAATTAATTCTTCAATGGAATTCAACTTTAAACTGTCTTTAAATTGGGGAATTAGATTAGTATATTCTAGGCGACCATCATAGGAACGTAAGGTGGCTTTTAACCCTTGAATTGCAATATCATAACCACTGCCTTCATCTCCTAAAATGTAACCCCAACCACCCACTCTTTTTGTGATTCCTTGATGATTTTTTCCGAATATATGGGAACCTGTTCCGGCAATTACAACTATACCGACGGAGTGACCTAAACCTCCAACTAAAGCAATTAAACTATCACCATTAATAATAATATTTTCGGGGGTTAATTTCCAGTCAATAGATAATTCGGAATCAGTTTGAATTTCTTGGATCAAATTGCGGATTAAATCAATATCTTCAGCACGCCCTACCCCCGCTAATCCTAAACTAATTCCTTGAATTGGAACTAATCCTTCTAAGGCTAAAAAACTCTGATCAACTGCTTGTTTAATCGCTGAAATAATATTAATTTTAGCTGTATCAATTCCGACTGTTTGATAATTGGATGGCCCGGCTTTTCCCCATCCTAATATTTTACCATCGGCACTCATTAACACACAAACCGTTTTAGAACCGCCACCATCAATTCCTAAAACATGAATCATGATAATTCTGACAATTAAAATTATACTAGGCAAAAGGGAACAGGCAATAGGCAACAGGCAACAGGGTAAGAAAAGACTTTACCATATAGGTTTGCTGGATCGGTCTTTGTCAAAAACAATCCCCCTAAAATAATAATAATAGGGGGAAATTTAAAATTACAGAATAATTAACTTTTTAGCTCTTTCTGAGCGAGCTTCAGCCGATTCCATTACTTCTGATAACTTCTCGACCACTTCACCCGGATAATTTTCTAAAATTCGGGTAGAGAGGGAAATCCGATGGCGACCTTCATCTAAACTAATCACCATGGCTTTAATAATTTGACCAACGGGAAAAAGGGTGGGTAAAGAGTCAACATATTTTTGACTAACTTCTTTAATGTGAATTAATCCGGTTACTCCTTCAATATCCACAAACACGCCAAAGGGTTTAACACCCATAACTTTTCCTTCCACCAGTTGACCGACTTCTAATTGACTAAAACCGATGGATTGAGAGGCTAATCTTTGGGATAAAACAATTTTATTCCGTTCGGGATCTAATTCTAAAATACTAACACTTAAGGATTGATCAACTAAGGAGTCTAGGTCGTCTTTTTCTAAAAGATGCGATCGAGGAATAAATCCTCGTAAAGAATGAACTTCAACGGTCACACCTCCGCGATTTACTCCGGTCACTCTAGCTTGTAAAGATTGGCCTCCATTTTGAGCATCGAGGAGTTGATCCCAAATTTGTTTCATTTCCAATTGTCGGATGGAAAGTAAAATTTGACCATCGGCATTTTGTTCTCTAATAATTAGAAAATCTCGCTCCTCTTTTAATGGGAGAATTTCGGAAATATCCTCAACTTCTATAACTGAAATCTCTTTTTTAGGAATAAAACCAGGAGATTTAGCTCCTTTAATATCAATGTAAGCACCATCACTGGTATAGGATTCTACCTGACCCTTGACGATTTGCCCTTTGTGTAAATCATAATTCTGTTGATCTAGGGCTTTGGCAAAATCATCAAGAGAAAAGGACGGGTTTTTAGTAGCCATAGCAAAAAGTAAAGAAAAACAAAAATAAAGGTGTTAGGAACCTGCTTATAACGCTGCTCTCGTCTTCAACAACACTCCAATCTTCTGAGCATAACACAGTTAGAGGAGGTCGGGGCAGATGGGGAGTGGGGGGAGCAGGGGAGGCAGGGGAGGCAGGGGAGGCAGGGGAAGCATCATTACCCATTACCTATTACCCATTACCTGTTCCCTGTTCCCTTTTGATAAAGAATTTTGAACACAACTCAAATAGGATTGCTATATATGAATAATTTGTTTGAATTTGAACAGGATTTTGTGGAATCTTTGCGATGTATTCCGATGGTTGTGCGGTATAAGTTAGATAGTTGTGGGGTTAAGTTAAAATTGGAACATTGGAATAAATTTAGTCAGGAGGCTCGTCAACAGTTAGTTAGCAATTCGATTAATACACCGGAAGAAATCGCGGCTTATAGGAGTTTATTATATGAATTAGCAGAACAATATACGAATCTTCCTCTCAAGGATTTACCGATTGAGGATCAACCGCTTTGGTTAGAANCATTAACCATTACCCATTACCTATTACCCATTCGTAATTCGTAATTCGTAATTCCCTATAGCTGCTGAAATAGTTGTTTAACCTGTGTCCAGGCGTCTTGGGCGGCGGCGGAATTGTAGGTGCTGCGTTGGTCGCAGAAGAAGCCGTGATCGGTTTTGTAGCGGAATATGTGATGGGGAATTTGATGGGTTTGGAGTTCGGTTTCAATTTGATCGACTTGTTCGTTAGGAATTAGGGGATCTTCTGTGCCAAAAAAGCCATAGAGAACCCCTTGAATGTCTTTTGTGCGGGTGATGGTTGGTGCTCCACCCCCGGGGGTCATGGTGGCAATTCCAGCCCCATAGAAACAGGCTGTGGCTTGGATATCGGGAAGGGTGGCGGCTAAATAAACCACATGACCGCCAAAACAAAACCCGATAGTACCGAATTTGGGTTTGAGGTTGGGGAGGGTTTTTAAGTAGTTGAGGGTGGCTTGAATATCGCTTAACAGGTCGGTGGCGGTGGTTTGATCCTTATATTGTCGCCCTAATTTCATCGCCTCTGGAGTATAACCGACATCAAAACCGGGGGCAAAGCGTTGATAAATGGCGGGTGCGATCGCGATATATCCTTCTTTGGCAATGCGTTCGGTCACATCCCGAATATGGGAATTGACCCCAAAAATTTCTTGAATCACGATCACGGCGGGAAATGTCCCTTCTCCCTGGGGGTAAGCGAGATAGGCTTCAATTTGTAATTCCCCATGGGGAATCTGAACATTGGCCGTGTGTATGGGTTGATTGATCATGATTGTTTAATACGTTATAAATAACTCCCCATACTATACCGACCTATCCCCAAATCGGGTAATATACAGACGGGTCAAATTATTTCAGTTGGTAAGGGATAAAATTAGATGAAAACTTTCTTATAAAAAACAAGTATAAATTAAGAAACTGTTCATCAAAAACAACTAAAAAGCCAATCGGAAATAAAATAGTTGCAATCAAAACGTGTGAAAATTTTCAGGAGAAAAATAGAGATTTTTCTCAAACAGTAATGTCTGGGAAATACACACTTAACCCATTTTGCTTTGATTCCCTTGGAGATTTAATCATGGTTCGGTTTTATATTCAACCTGATAGCGAGATTCCCGCTTCTAACCAATTATTTAATCAAATTCGATTTGCGATCGCCTCTCGACAATTTCCCCCCGGACATCGTTTACCGAGCACTCGTCAACTGGCGATGGAAACGGGATTACACCGGAACACGATTAGCAAAGTCTATCGACAATTGGAAGATAATGGCTTAGTAGAAGCTCAGGCGGGATCGGGGATTTATGTGCGGGCCTTAGGCCATGAAGGGGGATCTCGGTTAAACTCGCCGATTTTAGAAGATTATCCCCAAGCGAATAAAATTATTCAACGCAGTTTAGATGAATTATTATCTCAAGGATGTACCCTCAATCAAGCCCGGGAAATGTTTCTGGGTGAAATTGATTGGCGATTACGGTGTAGTGCGAGGGTCTTAGTCACGGCTCCGGCTCAAGATATTGGGATTGGAGAATTAATGGCTCAGGAATTAGAAGAAGCCCTAAAAATTCCAGTACAGTTAGTCCCCATTGAACAGTTAACTGACCTCTTAGAAAAAGTCCCTTCGGGAACGGTGGTGACCAGTCGTTATTTTATTGGACAAGCTGAAGCTATTGCCGCCCCTAAGTCCGTGCGGGTGATTCCGATTGATATTCATAACTATGCTAAGGAAATTGAGTTGGTGCGGGATGCTCCCAAGGGGACTTATTTAGGAATTGTGAGTCTGAGTTCGGGGCTATTAAGGGCGACGGAAGTGATTATTCACAGCCTGCGAGGGGATGATATTTTGGTACTGACAGCCCAATTAACCGATCCCTATAAGATTAATTCTATTATTCGCACGGCACGGATTATTATTTGTGATCAAGCCAGTTATCCGGTGGTCAAGAATTTAGTTCATACCAATCGAGAGGAATTGATTCGTCAACCTCAATTGGTCTGCTGTCCGAATTATATTGGTGCGGAATCGATTAACTTGCTCAAGCGGGAATTGGGTTTGAGTTAAAACAGTTAGCAAGATTGTGCTAATTATCAATAACAATACAAAAACAAACTTTAATCAAACAATAGAATGGAACCTTCAATTAATTTGAGATATGCGATTGAGCAACGTCGGGCGGTCAGAGCCTTTCAACCCACGCCGATCCCGAAGGTGATTTTCTCGGAAATTCTGCGTTTAGGGATGCGATCGCCCTCGGGGTTTAATCTACAGCCCTGGCGGTTTATTATCTTACAAAGTCCCGAAGGTAAGGAGAAACTCAAGACCTGTGCTTTTAATCAGCGTCAGGTCATGGAAGCCCCGGTGGTGTTAATTTGTTGTAGCGATCGCCGTGTGGTCGAACCCGAATACATTGAGTCGGTGATTCAACTGGGTCGAGAAGAAGGTTCGATCAATGATACCTATGCCGATTATATCCGCACAGCCATTCCCCAGACCTTTGAAAAACATCCTTCCTTTGAATCCCTAGAAACTTGGACAAACCGCCAAGCCATGTTAGCCGTTGCCCATATTATGATTGTGGCCCAGACCTATGGGGTGGATAGTTGTCCAATGGAGGGATTTATGGGAGCTCAGGTCAAAGCCCAATTTAATATTCCAGAATCAGTTGATGTTTGTTGTCTTCTGGCTTTAGGATATGCGACAGAACCTTTTAAAAAATATGGGGGAAGATTTTCCGTTGAACAACTCTGTTATGGAGAATCCTACGGGGAAGTCTGGGAAGGTTAATCTTTAATTGTGTTTCCAGAAAACCCGGATAAAATTTATCCACCGCAGTTCAACCTCTAAAAATTCCCGGTAAAATGTATCACTGATTACAGACAAAATTATGAAAACAGCAATTTTAGAACCCAAACAAAAACAAGATATTGAAAATTCCTCCGAGGTAGAAGCTAAAAATCCTTTTTTGGAGAAAGAAGAAACGCCGGACTACAATCCTTTTGATGTTCAAGATATAGAGGCTTTAGAGGATATTAGTACATCGGTTGAGGAAGAAACTGATCCTGATCAACCGTCTCCCCAAGAAGCAGTAATTAGTAAAAGATTAAATCTAGTTTTACTGGCTAAAATTGCTGCGGTTTTAGTCGTGGTATTTGGATGTATTTATACTGTCACTCGCCCCTGTGTGATGGGAGAATGTCAGGAAATGGATACCGCCAGAGATTTTAGTCAAAAATCTAAACAAACGATTGAAACCGTCAGTTCTTCTAAGGCTCCTGCTTTGGCGTCAGAAGATTTACAATCGGGAATTAAACTCTTAGAAACCATTCCTTTTTGGTCGCCCCGTTATCCTGAAGCTAAAGCTCTTTTATCGGTTTATCGTCAAGAATATAACGAATTAAATTCAGTAGTTAAAGCTTTAAACGTGGCGGCAAAGGCTTCAGAAATGGGTCAAAATCCCCCCCATTCCGTAGCAGATTGGACGAAAATGCAATCCATGTGGGAAGAAGCGATCGCCTTTTTAGATCAAGTTCCTAATAGTAGTATTGTTTATCCCTTTGCTCAAGCCCGATGGCAACAATATCGAGCTAATTTAGGGGATGTGAGAAATCGCTTAAAATTAGAGCGAGATGGGGAACAAATTTTAGCCACGGCCAAGAAAACCGCCCAAGTGGCAGAAGCTCGTCAAGGAGTAGCTAAATATGCCGAAAGTTGGCAACAGGTGTTTGAAACTTGGCAAACCGCAGCCAATACTTTATCGACGATTCCCTATGGGACAACAGCCCATCAATCGGCCCAGGTTTTATTAGCCCGTTATCAACCGAAATTAGAAGCCGCTCGCGATCGCAAAACCATTGAACAAGTGGGTTTAGATGCTTATAATCAAGCGATTAGTAATTCTGAACAAGCCAAACTTTTAGAACAACGTGGGGCTTGGTCTGAAGCTGTTACCTACTGGAGTCGAGCGGTTAGTTACGGAAAACAAGTTCCGGTTAGCAGTTCCTATTCTGCAAAAATTAAGCCCCTTTTAACGACATTTAATGAGTCTTGGAAACGGGCAGATATTCAAAATCAGATTGCATCTCGTTTGGAAAAAGCCCGTCAAGATTTAGGGAAACTGTGCAGTGGAAATCCCAAGGTTTGTAACTACAGTGTGACTGAAAATTTGATTACGGTTCGGTTAACCTCCGAATATGTAAATCAAATTCAATCCACGGCGAAAAATGCAGATCAAGCAGGGGATTCTAAGAAACGTTCCGAAGCTGAAAAGCACGTTCAAACCCTGAAAGTTGCTTTAGAAACGATTAGTCAAAACGCCAAAATTTCCCTAGAAGTTTATGGGGCTAATAACGAAAAAATTGCCACCCATGTTCCGTTGTAAAAATTAGGCCCGTTGTTGCGCTTCAGCGCCCATTGTTGAACTTCAGCGCCTGTTGTTCTTCAGTGTCCCTAGAAAGAGCGCTAAAGCGCAACAACGGTAACAAGGTTTTTATGAATCAATCTGGAGAACTCGCTTTAAAAAAGCAAATTGATCGGCAATTTCTTCAATTACTTTATCCGTGGGTTTTCCGGCGCCATGTCCGGCTTTTGTTTCAATTCGGATTAATACTGGATTTTCCCCAATATGGTGTTCCTGTAAAGCCGAAGCAAACTTAAAACTATGGGCGGGCACCACTCGATCATCATGATCTCCTGTAGTAATTAAAGTTGCCGGATAAGCAATTCCTGGCTTCAAATTATGTAGAGGAGAATAGGCGTATAAGGCTTGAAATTCTTCGGGATTTTCCGGGGAACCATAATCGGAACACCAGGCCCAACCTATGGTAAATTTATGGAACCGGAGCATATCTAAAACCCCCACCGCAGGTAACACCGCCGCGAATAAATCCGGGCGTTGAATCATACAAGCTCCCACTAATAACCCACCGTTACTTCCTCCCATAATTGCTAATTTTTGAGTAGAAGTATAGCGTTTTTCTATTAACCATTCGGCGGCACTAATAAAGTCATCAAAGACATTTTGTTTCTTGAGTTTTGTTCCTGCTTGATGCCAATTTTCTCCATATTCTCCCCCGCCTCGTAAATTGGCGATCGCATAAACACCACCCATTTCTAACCAGACTAAACGACTAATAGAAAAAGACGGGGTGAGGGAAATATTAAATCCGCCATATCCATATAAAATAGTTGGGTTATTCCCATTCAGTTCTACGCCTTTTTTAGCCGTAATAAACATCGGAATTAAGGTTCCGTCTCTACTGGGATAAAACACCTGTTGGGTTTCGTAATCATCGGGATTAAAGTCAACATTTGCTTGACGATAAATTGTACTTTCTCCCGTAATTAGATTGTATCGATAAATGGTATTCGGAGCGGTGAAACTGGTATAACTGTAGAAGGTTTCCGTATCATATCGTTTCCCGCCAAAACCTCCCGCCGAACCAATGCCGGGTAATTCAATTTCCCGAATAAATGACCCATCTAAATTAAATATTTTCATTTGAGTATGGGCATCTTTTAAATAATCGGCAATGAATTGATTATTTAAAATATTCACTCCCTCCAGGGTTTCGGGAGCTTCAGGAATAATTTCGGTGAGATTTTTGGTATTAATATCAATGGCAATTACTCGACTTCGAGAAGCATCCAAATCCGTCGTAAACCAAAAGATATTCCCTTGATAATCAATAAAACTATAACTGGCTTTAAACTCAGAAATTAGTTCGATAACCTCAGCATTTGGTTGAGTTAAATCTTGATAAAAAACCAAGTTTTTTGATTCAGTTCCCCGCCAAACAGAAATAATTAAATACTTGCCATCTTCGGTAACAAATCCATTAAATCCCCATTCCTTTTGATCAGGACGTTCATAGATTAAGGTATCTTCAGATTGGTCTGTTCCTAAACGATGGTAATAGAGTTTTTGAAAATAATTGATTTCTTCTAAAGGTTTTCCCTCCTGGGGTTGATCATAACGACTATAATAGAATCCTTGATAATCGTGTGTCCAAGATGCTCCAGAAAATTTAACCCATTTTAAATGATCCGATAAATCTTCTTTAGTATTAATATCTCTGACTTTCCATTCTTGCCAATCAGAACCGGAAGTTGATAAGCCATAGGCCATTAAATTTCCATCTTCACTAATTGACATTCCTGATAAAGCAATAGTTCCATCTTCAGATAAACTATTAGGATCTAATAAAACTTGAGGTTCGGCCTCTAAAGACTCTAAAACATACAAAACACTTTGGTTTTGCAGTCCATCATTTTTAAAATAAAAATAGCGATTTCCTTGCTTAAAAGGAATCCCATATTTTTCATAATCCCAAAGTTGAGTTAGGCGTTGTTTAATGGTTTCTTTGGCTGAAATTTGATTCAAATAACCGAAGGTTACTGTGTTTTGAGCTTCAACCCATAAAGCGGTTTCTTCTGAGTCTAAATCCTCTAGCCATCGATAGGGATCAGCGACGGTCACGCCATGATACTGATCAACTTGATCACATTTACGAGTTTGAGGATAGCTGAAGATTGGATTCTGTTCAGACATGGAGTTAAATAATAGGGGTTGGACTGTTTTTTATCCTGTATAAGCGTAGCGTCACACACCACAAACGGCTTAACAGTGGATGAAATTGAGCATAGGGGCAACTTTTGATCAATGATTTTTTGGGATGAGCAAACTTACCTCTACGGATTCTATTATAATTCAAACTGATCATTCTGATGCTATTAAATTTATGATCAATCAACAAATTACTTATAGTCGGGCTTATACCTTAGTTCCGACCTATGATTGTTTTAATCGCTGTAGTTATTGTAACTTTAGAACCGATATCGGTACAAGTCCTTGGTTAACCTTAACAGCAGCCGAAGAAATCTTAAAAACCCTAGGAGATCAAGGAATTATTGAAATTTTAATTTTAAGTGGAGAAGTCCACCCCCATAGTTATCAACGTTTAGCCTGGTTTAAACGGATTTATGAATTATGCGAATTAGCGATATCCCTGGAATTTTTACCCCATACCAATGTGGGGCCGTTAACTTTTGCCGAAATGAAACAATTAAAACAGGTGAATGTTTCCATGGGGTTAATGTTAGAACAAATCAATCCAAAATTATTAGAAACCGTTCATCGTTACTCCCCTAGTAAAATCCCAGGACTGCGGTTAGAACAGTTAGAATGGGCAGGAGAATTAAAAATACCATTTACCACGGGTTTATTATTGGGAATTGGAGAAACCTCCGCAGACTGGCGAGATACTTTAAAGGCAATTGCAAAGATTCATAAACGATGGGGGCATATTCAAGAAGTGATTTTACAACCCCATAGTTTAGGGAGTCAACAAAGCGATCCCAGAAACAGTTTTAATTTAGAACAATTACCCGAAGTTGTAGCGATCGCCCGTTCTATTCTACCTCCTGATATTACCTTACAAATACCCCCCAATTTAGTGACTAATCCTGATATCTTATTAGCCTGTTTGGAAGCCGGGGCGCGGGATCTTGGTGGAATCAGCCCCCGTGACGAAGTGAACCCCGACTATCCCCAGGATCATGATCAAGCCTTACAGACGATTCTAGCCCCCAAGGGCTGGGCATTAGTACGACGGTTGCCCGTTTATCCCCAGTACGATCGGTGGGTATGCCCTGACCTGCAAGGAGTTGTAGCTCAATGGCGAAAAAAACTTGCTATTTCAGAAACACCTGTGCTATATTGAGTAACTGCATGGTCATGGCGGCATAGCCAAGTGGTAAGGCAGAGGTCTGCAAAATCTCCACCCCCAGTTCAAATCTGGGTGCCGCCTTTAAAATAATTAATCTATCCTACATACTCTTTGGAGAGTATTTTTTGTTTTGTTAATAGCTGTTTTTCAAGCAATTGGAAAAGTTAGAAAGCTAATCATTTGGAAACAGGGAAAAGCAGATTCTCATTTGGTCAAAAGGGTTCGCTTAGGTCATTTGCCCGATGATGCTACCCTTGAACAATATAATATGATCATCACTTTTGTGGTCAACAGTCCAGACGCCAATGTCTATCTTTATGTTTATGGAGAAACGATTTATCCGACGTTGGTAGCTAATGTGGAGAATCCAGCTATGGTTAGTAATGATTGGCTTAGATGGGGTTTTAGAAACTGCTTTTCCTCCCGATGACCCGAAAGGGTATCTATCTAATTCAGCCTTTATCTATCTGGGTTCAGTTAAGGAGTTAGAAATATGAATCCTCTCTTAAAAAACTATTGCGTGAGTGTTGAGTTTCCTGATGTTAGTGGTGCGGAGCATTTAGAAATGTTACAAATGCGCGATCGCCTTACAGAAATTGAACCTCAACTCACTGAGGAAGAAAAAATCTTATTGACAAAAGCAGACCGTCAATTAGTTGAGAATGCCAACAGTTTTTATCAGGAATTATCACGTTTTATTAATTTAACAGAGAAGCGCAAAGCTCAATTTATTTGTCCTCAACGTTGGTGGTGGTATTTAGATGTACTAGCGGTTTTGCCCATATCCTGCAAATAATAGTAAGCTAAAAGATTGATAGAGATAGGTTAGTTAGTTTTAGCCATTAACATTAAGACAGAACAACTTTAAAAATTATTTGTTAATCTTGGATTTGCTTAAAAATCCAATAAATCCAATTTTTAACGGTAGATTGGCGTCTTCCTGGGGTGGTCTTCTGAATATCAGCACGAGAAGACAAGATAATTTCGCATATTTCTCCTTTTGATGGTATTTTTCCCCTAGATAAATTTAATTGAAATACTGTATAAAAAACTTGATATTCCAAAATTTTCCTGATTAAAGAAAGATATTTATTTTTTTGTCTTTTGCTTAAAATTTCTTTAGCTTCCTGTGTCAAACGAAAGGTTATATCACCTGTACCAATAGCTTTGTATTTTTCTACAAGTCCAAGATATTGACCTGCATTTGTATAATACCCGGTTTGTCTCTGATCAAATTGATAATTTTCTGTAATTTCCTCTCTCGTTAAATCTCTTTCTACTAAAAGGGATAGTAAGTCAATGACCCGTTCAAAGTTATTTGCTTGGGGGAATGGTATACTAGGTTCTGGAATTAAAGTGATAGTTTCAAAAATATCAGAAACATCCTGCTGTGTAATTTCTTCGGGTGCGATAATATAATTTTTTTGTTCAATTAAGCGAAGGGAGTTATAATCAGATTTATTCTGAAACTCATAAATAAAAAAGCTGAATATGTCGTTGGAATAAGTCATCAAAACAGGAACAACTTTTTTAGTTATTTTTTCTGACCATAATCGATAAGGATAATATAATTGCCTAATTATAAAATTATCAACTTGATATTTTTTAGCTTCGATTAAAATTAAATATTCGTCACTTTCAAAACCTGCATCTATTTCGCATTGACTATTAATGACTGAAATGGGATAACTTTGATTGTTTAAATAACTTTTAATTTTGAAATCAAAGCAACCAGAGGACATTCTTCCAGAAAGTGTAAAAGATGTTTTCTCTCCTAATAAGTCGTCGATAATTCCTGTATTAAATGCACAACTTATAGCAGATGCTTCCGAATATAGATGGGTATAGTCTATACTTTTTATATAAGAAGGAAACTCTATTTCAATGAGTTCTATATCAGTAGAATATTCAAGATTAAAGTAGGCATTAAAACAACCAATAATATATTTTGAACGAGAAATAGGCAATATGGATAAATTATGATCCTTAAAAATTTGGGGTAAATTAACTGAATGATCAAACTTAGCCATTAACCGACTTTCTCGTTCTTCATTAATTTGAGTCGCTTCTATTTCAAAATAACCTTGTTTAGCAATAATATCTAAAATGCTATATCGTTGGAATAATGTTTCCCAAGCAATATCATTTTTCCCTAGTTTTTTGTCGTTCATTTATTTTAAGGTTTGGGATCATAATTTAACACTAAAACCTCATTAATTTTACCTCGTTTAACAGCATTAGAATTGATACTGCGGGTTGCAGAAACAATTTTAGTTGTATCTTTATAATCTTTATACAAATCTGAAATAAACTCTGTTGCTGAGTTACTCAACATTACATGACATCCTTTTTCTGTTAATTCATCAACAACTTGTTTTAAACGTCTTTGTTCATTTTGATTAAACCCATTAATATCATATCCGGTGAAAGAAGCGGTATTAGAAACCGGATCATAGGGAGGATCAAAATAGATAAAATCATCTTTTTTGGCATCTTTAACCGCTTTAGCAAAATCAGTATTTAAAAATTTTACTGTATTTTGATTCAAATAATCATTAACTCCTCTTAATACAGCCTCGTCTAATATATTGGGATTTTTATAACGACCAAAGGGAACATTAAAATATCCTTTAGAGTTCACTCTAAATAATCCATTGTAACAAGTTTTATTTAAATAAATAATTCTAGCTGCTTTTTCGGCTTCGGAGAATTTAAGATAGTCTTTTTTAAAACGATCTCTTTCACGAAGATAATCATAGTATTCTTTTGAATTGCTGGTCTTGTGATCTTTTAAAATCTCAATCAGTTCTTCAACATTATCCTTAATCACTCGATAACAATTAATTAATTCGCCGTTACTATCATTAACAATTGCTTTTTTAGGCTGTAACTCAAATAAAAGTGCACCTCCCCCCAAAAAGGGTTCAAAATATGTAGTCTTACCGATATTTTTAGGGAGATATTTTAGGATTTCAGGTAATAATTGCCGTTTCCCTCCTGCCCATTTCAAAAAAGGTTTAACTAGAGGATTTTTTTGCACAGTCACAGGTCAGTAATTCCTCAAAATTTTATTAACATATTTCATTTTAGCTTGAATTGAAATTCTAGTCAATATTTTGATTTAAAATTAAAATATTGATGTATTCTATCGATTAGAGTTATAATAAGTTATGAAGCCGTTAAACATCTAAATCAAACATCTAAATCGTAAACCTCATACCGTACCAGTATCTATAGCCTTCGGCATACTAGAAATACTGGCTAGAATATAGAAGTGCCCAAGAATAACAGATGAATACCCCAATTTCTAACTATCAAATTATTGAGCAAATTTATCAAAGTGCTAATTCAGTGGTCTATCGGGGAATTCGTTTAGAGGATTATCAACCTATAATTCTCAAAGTCCTGAAAGAAGATTATCCCACTTCCGTCGAACTAACCCGCTATAGACAGGAATATCAAATTACCCAAAATCTGAATATAGATGGGGTGATTAAATCCTATAGTTTAGAACCCTATCAAAGAACATTTATGATCATTTTAGAGGATTTTGGGGCATCCTCATTAACTCAATTTATTCAGAATAATTCTACCCTGGAAAAACGATATACTTTTCCTATTGATCAGTTTATTAAAAATGCCATTAAAATCACTAAAATTTTAGGAAAAATTCATGGTGCAGGTATTATTCATAAAGACATTAATCCTTCTAATATTGTCTATAACCCCAAGGGGGAAAAACTAAAAATTATTGATTTTGGGATTTCCACAACCTTCACCCGTGAAAATCCCATCCTGAAAAATCCCAATCTCTTAGAAGGGACTTTAGCTTATATCTCCCCAGAACAAACCGGACGAATGAACTGCTCCTTAGATTATCGCACCGATTTTTATTCTTTGGGAGTAACTTTTTACGAACTCCTGACTGGACAGTTACCTTTTGACACGCAAGATCCTTTAGAATTAGTCCATTGTCATATTGCGAAACAACCCATTCCGCCCCATGAAATTCAGCCTACAATTCCAATTTTTTTATCCAAAATTGTGATGAAATTAATGGAAAAAACAGCTGAGAATCGATATCAAAGTACCTGGGGAATTCAAGCAGATTTAGAATACTGTTTAAACCAGTTACAAACAGATAAAATTATCCATAATTTTCCATTAGCTACTCAAGATATTACGGATAAATTTCAAGTTTCCCAAAGACTTTACGGACGGAAAACCGAAGTCAATCAACTCCTATCTGCCTTCGCGCGGGTCACATCTTCAGAACAGTCAAAACCAGGAGAAATAGAAAACAATAAAGTTGAGGTGATGTTAATTACCGGTTATTCGGGGATTGGTAAATCATCTTTAGTCCAGGAAATTTATAAACCAGTTACTGAAAAAAGAGGTTATTTTATTTCAGGTAAATTCGATCAACTTCAGCGAAATATTCCCTATTTTGCCGTTGTTAATGCCTTTAAAGAATTGGTAAAACAACTATTAAGTGAAAGTTCAGAACAGCTTAATCAATGGCGAGAAAAATTATTAACGGTATTGGGAATTAATGGACAGGTGATTATTGATGTAATTCCCGAGGTGGAATTAATCATTGGCAAGCAGTCTCCGGTCGCTGAAATCGGGTTACAAGAATCTCAAAATCGGTTTAATTTTGTTTTTAAAAATTTTATTCAAGCCCTTTGTACACAAGATCATCCTTTAGTGATTTTTCTGGATGATTTGCAGTGGGCAGATGGGGCAAGTCTGAAATTAATTGAACTCATTCTAACGGATGGTAATATTCAACACTTATTAATCATTGGGGCTTATCGAGATAACGAAATCCATCCGACCCACCCGTTGATGCAGATGATTAATCAACTGCATCAGGCGGAATTAAAAATTAATTATATTCAGTTAAAACCCTTAACTTTAGAAGCAGTAAGTCAACTGATTAAAGATACTTTATACAGTGACATTTTATCCGTAAAACCTTTAGCGGAATTAGTCATAAAAAAAACCGCAGGAAATCCTTTTTTTATTAATGAATTTCTAAAAATGCTCCACAGTGAAAATTTGTTAACTTTTAACCTCTCGCCATCTTTCCCAACTCAAGGCAGAAGTTTAAGGGGATGTTGGCAGTGGAATATTGAAAAGATTGAATATAAAAACACTACAGATAATGTCATAGATTTGATGACTAGTAAATTTAAAAAACTTCCAGAATCTACTCAAGAAATTTTACAATTTGCTGCTTGTGTCGGAGCTTTTTTTGACTTAAATACTCTTGCTGTTATTAGTCAAAAATCTCCCACCAAAGTCTATCAAGAGTTGACTGTAGCATTACAATCTGGTTTTATACTCACAACTTCAGAATTAGATTCTCAACTCTTAATCCAAGATTATAAATTTTTGCATGACCGGGTACAACAAGCGGCTTATGCTTTAATTGACCCTACCAAAAAACAAGAAATTCATTTACAAATGGGTTGTCTATTATTAGAAAACATTAAGCCAAAACTACTGTCTGAGGAAGTTTTTGAAATTGTTGATCACTTAAATTTTGGTTTGGTAAATAGGCAGAATATCGCAGCAGTTTTACGAGGAAAACTAGCTGAAAATGAGATCTCAAAACTAAATTTTATGGCAGGTCAAAAAGCCAAATCTGCCAACGCCTATCAAGCCGCCGCCGAATATTTTAATCAAGGGCTAAACTTCCTCCATCAAAGCAGTTGGCAGACGGCATATCCCTTAACTTTAGCACTGCATCAAGCGGCCATAGAAGTCGCCTATCTCAAGGGTCATTTTAATGAAATGGAAACCTTGGGAAACGTTGTTTTAAATCAGGCTAAAAATGCCCTGGACACAGTAAAAGTTTATGATGCTAAAATTCAAGCCTCGGTGTCTCAAGGCAACCTAAAAGCCGCCATTAAAACTGGCTTAGAAGCACTAAAAATCTTGGGCATCAGCTTACCGGAAAAACCCAGTCATTCAGATATTAATAATAGCTTAAAACAGACTGCTTTACTCTTGAATGAATATGAAATCAAAGATTTAATTAATCTGCCTCCGATGGTGGATTCTCAAGCCTTAGCAGCGATGTATATTCTTTCAAGTATAACCGCTTCAACTTATATTTCCGATCCTGAGTTATTCTTGTTAGTAACCACATCACAGGTTAATTTATCCATCCAATATGGCAATACCACCGAATCCGCAATGGGTTATGCGTGTTATGGCGCTCTTTTATGTGGAGTTGTCGAAGATATTGAGTCGGGTTATCAATTTGGGGTCTTAGCTTCCAATTTAGTTAAAAAACTAAACGCCCAAAAAATAAAAGCAAAAGTAGATGATGCTTTAGCTGGTCATATTATTACTTGGAAAGACCATTGTCAGAAAATGCGACCCATTGCTATTGAAGGGTATTATAGCGGATTAGAAAATGGAGAATTAGAATTTTCTAGCTATTGTGGTTTTTGGGTTTGTGTGAGTCCCTATTTTGTTGGTCATGAATTAAGAGATCTTGAACAAGAAATGGCTACTTATAGTCAAGCAATTAGCCAAACCCGACAAGAAGCAGCCGTGAATTGGATTGCTATATTTTGGCAAGCTACACAGAACTTATTAGGAAAATCAGAAAATCCGATGCAGTTAACGGGTAATATTTACAACGAAGAACAATACCTTACCCTGGCAATTGCAGCAAGTGATCGAGTTCAAATCAACTTTTTTTATCTAAATAAACTGATATTATGTTATCTGTTTAATCATTATGATCAAGCCCAAGATCATGCCATTCTTGCCGAACAACATTTAGATGGTGTCATGGGAATGATCGTTGTTCCTATTTTCTATTTTTATGATTCTTTGGTGCATTTAAAATTATCAACTCAGACCACAAATTATGACCCAGAAATTTGGATTAATCGAGTCACTAGGAATCAAAACAAAATGCGAAAATGGGCAACTCATGCCCCAGACAATTTCTTAAATAAGTTTTACTTAGTTGAGGCAGAAAAAGCTCGGGTTTTGGGACAAATCCTAGAAGCAGAAGACTATTATGAACAAGCTATTTTTCAAGCATCGGAAAATAAATTTATTCAAGAAGAAGCATTGGCTTACGAATTAGCAGCTGAGTTTTATTTGAGCCGAGGTAGGTTAAAAATTGCTCAAACTTATATGAAAGAATCCCATTACCTTTATAAACGTTGGGGAGCCAAAACGAAAGTAGAGGATTTAGAAACTAAATATCCCCAGTTAATTTCCTCTTTATCCTCAATTAAAAGTGTTAATTATACCCTGCATCTCAATTCTCAATCCACAACAGGAACCCAATCAGATGAAGTCTTAGACTTGGCTGCGGTAATCAAGGCATCCCAGGCAATTTCAGGTGAAATTTTAATCGATAAATTGCTGATTATTTTAATGAAAGTTTTAATCGAAAATGCCGGGGCGCAACTGGGATATTTAATTGTGAAAACTGGAAATCAATTTCTAATTGAAGCTGAAGGATCAGCCGATTCTGATAGGGTTAAGGTGTTACAGTCGATTCCGGTGGATGGGAGTCATTTAGTCGCTAATTCTATTATTAATTATGTTGTTAATACGGGAGAAACCGTTGTTTTAAAAAATGCGGGTTGCGAAGGAAAATTTATTAATGATCCTTATATTAAAGTAAAACATTCTAAATCAATTCTCTGTTTACCTTTGATTAGTCAAGGACGACTGACCAGTATTATGTATTTGGAAAATGATCGGGCAACAGGTGCATTTACCCAAGATCGTTTAGAAATATTAAAACTTTTATCTACTCAGGCTGCGATCGCCATTGAAAATGCTAAACTCTATGCAAATTTAGCAGAATCTAATCGAACTTTGGAAACCAAAGTGGAGGAACGCACGGCTGAGTTAGCGATCGCTAAACAAAAAGCAGAAGCCACCGCCGACTCTAAAAGTGCATTTTTGGCAAATATGAGTCATGAATTGCGATCACCTTTGAATACTATTCTGGGTTTCACTCAAGTGCTGCTGAAAAATTCTGATTTAACCGCAGAACACCGGGAAAAAATTCAGATCATTCATCGCGGTGCTGAACATTTGTTAGCATTAATTAGCGATGTCCTTGATATGGCTAAAATTGAATCGGGATGTACGACCCTAAATCCCATTAATTTCAACCTTCATAACTTTCTCAATGGCTTAAAAGAGATGTTTGATTTGAAGGCACAGGAAAAAAAATTGGATTTTGTTTTGGAGTATAGTTCTAATCTTCCCCAGACAGTATTTTATGATCAAGTAAAGTTACGTCAAGTCTTAATTAATTTACTCAGTAATGCCTTTAAATTTACGTCATTAGGTCGGATAAGTTTGCGGTCTAAACTAAAAAAAATAAATGACCAAAATTATCTTGATTTTGAAGTTGAAGATCAAGGATGTGGAATTTTTGCCGATGAAGTGGACAAAATTTTTCAACCTTTTATTCAAACCAAAGCTGGACAGCAAGTGCAAGGAGGAACGGGCTTAGGATTAGCAATTAGCAACCATTTTGTTCAACTGATGGGAGGGAAAATTAGCGTGGAAAGTGAAGTAGGAAAAGGAACAATTTTTAAGTTTAATATTCCCGAGCAAGCCGTTACAGATGCTCATGCAGAAACTTCTGAAAATAAAAATCAAGTGATCCCCTTAGAACCCGATGCCAAAAATCACAAAATTTTAATTATTGACAATCATCCAGATACCCGACTTTTGCTAATTGAACTCCTCCAACCTTTGAATTTAGACGTTAAGGAGGCAAACAACGAGACAGAGGGCATTCAAATGTGGGAAACTTGGCAACCCGATTTGATTTTAATTGATGTACAAATTCCCAGAAAAAAGGGAGATAAAATAACGCAGACAATCCGAGAAAAAGAGCGAGAAAAAGCAGAATTAGAACCCTTTAACCCCGTTAAAATTATTGCGATTAGTGCCAGTCACTTTGATTCAGACTTCGACCAAAATCAAGCAATGGGGTACGATGATCTGATCAGTAAACCTTTTACAGAAGCAGATATTTTTGAAGCTATCTATGGGCAGATTCAGGTTGAAATGGGTTATAGTAGAGGTGACTTCCCATTAGAGGAAACCTCAAGTTCTTGGAATCCTAACCCCGAAATTTCGTCAGTGTCTATATTAACCCGTTTAGTGGCTTTGACTCCTGACTTAATTGATCGCTTAGAGCAGGCTGTGATTCGCCTCAACACTAGTTTAATCGAGTCCATTTCAAAAGAGATAAGCACCAACGATCCCGTTTTATCTGAAGCGATACAGAGGTTTGTTGATGATTTTGACCATTCCACGCTATGGGATTTAATTCAAGCAGCTAAAGCACAACAATAAATGCAACAATGAGTATTTTTAACGAGGAACAAACTGCCAATATCTTAGTAGTAGATGATACGGTCGATAATTTGCGTTTATTAGATACTTTTTTGAGTGGTTGTGGCTATAATGTTCGGCTGTCCAGGGATGGCAACTTTGCCATTCGATCTGCTTTAGAAGATCCTCCCGATCTGATTTTACTGGATATTATGATGCCTCCACCGGATGGCTATGAGATTTGTTCCCAGTTAAAAGCCCATGAACAAACCCGTAATATCCCGATTATTTTTATTAGTGCTAAAGACCAACTTTCTGATAAAGTTCAGGCTTTTTCTGTGGGAGGAAATGACTATATTACGAAACCTTTTGAATTAGAAGAAGTAGAAATACGAGTTAAAAATCAGCTAAAAATATCGAGACTGTCTCAAATTCTGAGTCAACAAAACTCCTTACTGAAGGCGGAGAATAAAATTCAAGAGCGTATCCGATCTTCCCTCAACCTAGAGGATATCTTGACAACGGCGGTGGAAGAAGTTCGCGAGTTTTTATCGGTGGATCGGGTGTTGATTTACCAGATTTTACCCAATGGAAATCGTAGCGCGATTACGGAATCAGTGGAACCGGGATGGCCGAGTATTAAAGGTCAAGTTTTTCCTGAAGAAATTTTTATAGGCGAGTTTCAATATTATGATTATCAAGAAAAATTCCTTTTAATTGAAGACATTAATCAAGTAACAATGACACCGGCTTTAGAAAATATTCTACGTCAGTTAAAAGTTCAAGCTAAACTGTTAGTTCCCATTGTCAAGGATTCAAGCCTTTGGGGATTTCTGATCGCCCATAATTGCCGAGGGCCCAGAAAATGGCTTCACTCAGAAATTGAATCAATTCGACACATTAGCATTCAGTTAGCGATCGCGGTGCAACAATCCACTCTATTTGAACAGGCTAAAGCTGAAATTATCGAGCGTAAAAAAGCAGAAGCAGCCCTAAAAAAAGCCGTGAATGCCGCCGATATTGCCAACCGAGCTAAAAGTGAATTTCTGGCAAATATGAGCCATGAATTAAGAACACCCCTGAATGCAATTTTAGGTTTTGCCCAATTAATGAATCATGATTTATCTCTCAAACCAGACTATCAACGTTATGTAGAAATTATTAACCGGGCGGGAAGTCATCTTTTAGAATTAATTAATGATATTTTAGAAATGTCTAAAATTGAAGCGGGTAGAGTCACCTTAAATAAAACCGACTTTAATCTGATTTCCTTCCTGAATAACTTACAAAATATTCTCCAAATTCAAGCCTTAAAAAAAGGATTAAACCTTGTTTTTGAAATCCCCCCTAATATTCCTCAGTTTGTCCAGACCGACGAAGGAAAACTACGTCAAGTTTTAATCAATATTTTAGGCAATGCCCTCAAATTTACTCAAATGGGTTCTGTGACCCTGCGGGCTAAATTAAAACCCGAAAATCAGGCTGATCAATCAGTAATTATTTTTGAGATAGAAGATACTGGTTTAGGGATTTCTTCAGAAGAAATTAGTCATTTATTTCAAGCTTTTGCCCAAACAGAAACCGGGCGCAAATATCATGAAGGAACCGGATTGGGTCTAGCCATTAGCCGTAAATTTATTCAATTAATGGGGGGAGATATTACGGTACAAAGTGTCGTTAATCAGGGAACAATTTTCACCTTTGAAATTTTAGTGCAACGGGTGGAATCTCCAATCCTTCATTCTTCAGTTTTTCACCCCCCTATCCTTCGTTTAGCACCCCAACAACCTAGCTGTAAAATTTTGGCTGTTGATGATGTTTTAGAAAGTCGCTTGCTCCTATCAGAAATTCTCAATGGCGTAGGTTTTCAGGTCAAGGAAGCAGAAAATGGTCTACAAGCGGTCGAACTTTTCCAGATTTGGAAACCCGATTTAATTTTTATGGATATGCGGATGCCCGTCATGAATGGATTAAAAGCCACCCAAATGATTAAAGCCGATTTACTCACTCACAAAACTCTGATTATTGCACTTACCGCTAGTGCTTTTGAAGAAGATAGGGCGATGCTTTTGGCAGCAGGCTGTGATGATTTTATTCGCAAACCGTTCCAGAGGGAAGACCTCTTAGAAAAAGTTAAGCAACATCTCCAGGTAGAATATATTTATCAAAAGGGGAAAAATAGAGAACTTGAGAACCTGGAAAAATCAGAAACTTTACCAACCGAAGATATCAAGTTACACCTAGCAAAAATGCCACCAAAATGGGTAGAACAACTCCATGAATATGCCTCTCAATGTAGTGATAATGGAATTATGGTTTTACTCCAACAAATCCCCCCTGAAAATGTAGCTTTAACCCAAGCTCTAACCTCTTTAGTTGATAACTTTCAGTTTGATAAAATTTTAGCCTTGCTGGTTATTGATAAATAGGTGATGGGTAATTACGAATTATGAATTACGAATGGGTAATAAACTGATGACTGATTATTTTTTACTATTGCTTTATAAACGAATGATTCCTTGATCAAATACTTGATCATTCGTATCAATTGCTTGAATTACCATCCGATCTGCATAAACCTCAATTGCGGTAAATCCAAGGGTTGAGGTGGCAGTTGCTGTCCACTCTGAACTTCCTACAGGACGTATACTTGCCCCTCCATTACCATTAACTAAATAAGTTGTACCATGAATAGGTTGGGTACGTTCATAATTATGTTCATGACCATTCATATAGAGTTGAACCCCATATTTTTTAAATAAAGGAGTTAAGCGATTGATCAATGCTGGGTTCACACCATATAACCCAGAAGAATACATCGGAAAGTGACTATAAACAATTTTCCAAGGAGTTTGACTCCGTTGAAGTTGGTCTTCTAACCAAGGTATTTGTTTGTCCCAATCGGCATTATCATTCGCATCTAAAACGAAAAATTGTACCGGATAATATTTAAATGTATAGTAACGACCCTGCATATTAAATAAAGGATAAGTCACCTGTCGATTACCATTTTCTGTTCTAATATCATGGTTTCCTAAACAGGCATAAAATTTAACATTTTGTTCTAGTAAAGATTGATAGGGTTTTTCAAATACATCCTTGATTTTTTCAATTTCACCATTAGTATAAATATTATCTCCGAGTAAAGTAACCACTTGAAAAGGATGATTTTGATGATAGCGAACCATTGCCTTTGCAACTTCATATTGTCCTGTTTCTCCCGTTCCCGCATCTCCAATAGTGACAAAACGAAATAGGAGTTTATCTTTCGGAATGGATGCGATAGTGTAGTCGCCACCTTGCGGCATCGCACCGTTCCCAGGAGAAATTTGTTGTTCAAGCATCTCAGGAAAGCTCAGGATTTTTCGAGTAGTTCCCAATCCGATAAAACCAGCAGCACTCAAGCTCGCTAAAAATAGAAATTGACGTCTTTTTAAGGACATAGGTAAGAGTAAATCAACTAATTATAAACATACTTTTAGTATAGAGCAATCCGCGCCGGGATGCTAATATAAAATCAGATTTAGTAATGACTTTTTTTAATAATTGGAGTTAATCGCCACCTGCTTCTGAAGTCAAATAACGTTGAATCTCCCTGGGTTGACTTTCCATTATGATCATTATAGCGATCGCTCATTCCCCATTGTATTAAATTTTGGGATAGCAAAAAAATATCAGTTTTTCAGAAATCGAATATTGTCGAGTTGTAGTTAAGGTCTAAGTTACTCAACCTATGGTATCAAGCTGTTTACCGGTATTGATAGGTGTGGCTTTTTGTTTTGAGCTATTTTAGTAAAAGGATGAACTTAAAATGCAACTCAGCAACCATGATAGAATAGGTCAATCTTTGACATTATTAAGTCAAGCATTATCTCCTTATGTCGAGCAAAAAATGAGGGAATTTGATGACAATAAATGGTTTGATAAGGAGAAAAAACGCATCTCGAATAAAAACAATTCTAATCACAGCAATGAAGAAATTATTCAAGATCTTTCCGTATTATTAAATGTTATTAATCAACGCTGGGATAAAGTTTTCAAACAATATTTATCCCCCGAAAGAGGTTTAGTGAATGAACTGATTAAAGTCCGAAACAAATGGGCACATAATAATCGCTTTTTAGCAGAAGACGCTTTTCGGGATTTAGATAGTATTCATCGGTTACTGGTGAAAATTGGTGCTGAACAGGAAAAGGTCGTTTATGATCATAAACAAATTGTTTTACAACGTGTTTTTCAAAAACAATCTAATTTTTCTCAAGCTCAAATGTCTCAAGCAGATGAGCAAATTCGAGAGCAATTGAAAGAACTTTTAGATATCATTCCGTTTCAAGATGCAAGATTATTATTACGAGCATTAACCCATCGCAGTTATATGTTTGAAAATCCAACTAAAACACAAGGAGATAACGAACAACTGGAATTTTTAGGGGATTCTGTATTACAATTTTTAGCAGGAGATTATGTCTATGAAAAATATTTTGGTGAACAGGAAGGACAATTGACCCAAAAACGAGAAAAAATTGTCAGTAATGAAGCGTTAGCAATATTAGCTCAGGATTTTAATTTAGGAAAATGGATAAAATTAGGGAGAGGAGAAGAATTAACCGGAGGTCGGACAAATCCAACTTTATTAAGTAATACCTTAGAAGCGGTCATTGGAGCTTATTATAAAGATTCTGGTATTGATGCAGTTTGGGAATGGTTAAAACCGATGTTAGAACAATTAGAAACCATCAAAATAGAGCCTAACTGTTCTCAGGTATTGAATGATGCTAAAAATACTTTTCAACATTGGGCGAAAACTAATCATCAACAAGATCCTGAATATATTGTGATTCAAGAATCTGGAAGTGATCATGATAAAGTTTTTGGTGTGGAAGTTCGAGTCAAGGGTCGTGTTTATGGCTATGGAAAAGCTACCAAGAAAAAAGAAGCAGAAAAACAAGCTGCTAACGTGGCTTTACAAAAATTAGGATTAATATAAAATGATTTGTAGGGGTGGGTTCACTCAGAGCCTTATAACTCACAATTGATGTTTCTAAACCCGCCCAGACTTTTTCAAAATCGATTATTCTGCATCTCCTTCTATTTCTGGTTCTTTTACCTGAATTGAGATTTTAAACCCTAAAATATTAAGTAATTCAACAAAAGTATAAATTGCTGTACAACCGCTTACTGTTAAGCAGTCATAAATTTTTTCTTGCTTTTTAATCAGGTCTTCGGATAAAAGATGCTGACTAGAAAAAGCTCTCATGATATCCCTCTTCTGTCACTCTCCGAGTGTTAAAATTAAAGTGTGAAAAGATAAAAACGCTACAAATGAGGCAGAGCAATGGATGTAGAGTTACAAGTTCTAAAACATTTGGCAAGAGACGCACAATCAACAACGAGAGTAATAGATGAATATTGTGCCGAGTATAAAGACTTATTCAAAGAAGTAAGAAGTTATGAATGTTTTAAATATTTACATTTAGGAATAATTGCACCAATCAAGAGGAAATCATGGAGTCTGGCTGCCTTCTAGCCAAAAGGTTAGAGCCAATAAATGGTGTCAATTTAAAAGAGTATTTAGCGACGGAAAATCAGAAAATAGATATATTAGAGAAATAATTTATGGTAAAAAAGGAGCGGTAACATATTGGGAGTTAACTACCGATCCAGAAACAATGCCGTCCAATTCTACTTCATTTGTTAAAACGAATCTCCAAGGTAAACTCAAGAAAATTGTGGGCAATCTTTATGGATTAAGAACATGGGTAGAATATGGCTTTCGGCAATGTAAACAAGAATTAGGTTGGACAGACTACCGTTTTACTAATTTTAAGGATATTGAAAAGTGGTGGTCAATTATTTTTTGTGTTTACACAATGATTAGTTTAAATTCTCCCGCTTTTTTCGGCTTGAATCAAGCTCGTCAAATTGAACCTCATGTACAAGAAAGTAATTCTGTTGATTTTTCTGAGCATCAACAATGGGATCATGAACACGGATGGAAGAATGTGCTAAATAATCTTCGCTTAATTGTCCAACCACTGTTGCTATTTTGGTTAATTTATCCCTGGCTAGATATTTTTCCCAATTCCGATTTATTGCTGGGATTCAATCGTCTCATTAGTGCCATGAATGGATTTAAACCCTTTTATTCTTCTGGATAATTTAGTTGATTTACTACTTGCTTAATTCGGAGAGTGATAGAAGAGGGATACAACCTATTTAGGATTGCTCTATGAATATTTTTACCGCTAAAATTGAAAAGATGAATTCAGAAGTCAAAGTGATGGCTTCCCAGATTTTGAAATGATAGGAGAAAAGCGATTCACTGATTAATGGTAAGCGGTAAAATAAAATAAATTGCATACTGATAATGGCGATATTCTTCATGGCGCGATCGCTCCATTCAGAATGACAGTGGCAATAATTTTTTATCAGGGCTTAGTCTACCTATTTTTGTTTTTCAACCCTAAAAATTAGATCTGGAGCCTCTACCACCCTAATAGCAGGGCTTCAGACCCAATTTAGGGGAGTGTATAGCGGTCTTGAAAGTTTCTATTTAAAAAGCAACTTTTCCTATGCAGATAAACCAGCTTCTAGCCAATCGATTAATTTAGATTTAGGAATGGCTCCTTCATGGGACTGGACAACTTCCCCGGCTTTAAATAATTTTAAAGCGGGAACTCCTTCTACTTTATAGGATTTCACGGTAATCGGATTGAGATCGATCTCCATTTTCACCACTTTTAAGCGATCGCTATAGGTTGTGGCGATCGCTTCCATAGAAGGAGACACAAGCCGACAAGGGCCACACCAACCCGCCCAAAAATAGACCAAAACCGGTGATTCTGCTTGGAGAACTTCAGAGTCAAATTCTGAATCTTCAATGACAAGAAGGTGATTACTCATAGTTATTTAGGTGATGGATTGACTAGAAATTTTTGCTATCGTTCAGATCCAGCTTCAACTGTCTTCAGTTGGGCATCTAAAATTTAATCATATCCTGAGTGTGTGGATATCCCCTCACCTAACCCTTTCAGGGTTTGTGAAAAGTTTTGTGGGTAAAGGTGGTGCTAATATTGTCAACAAAAGCAATTCCCAACGCTTTTCTTCATTCCCCAAGTCCGGTGTTTGCTGTAACCTGAGAAGGTGCTATGTCAACTTTAGTCATCGTTGAATCTCCAACCAAAGCCCGTACCATTCGCAACTTCTTACCATCGAGTTATCGGGTAGAAGCCTCAATGGGTCATGTCCGTGACCTTCCACCCTCTGCTGAGGAAATCCCCGAAGAATATAAGGGAGAAACCTGGGCTAAATTGGGGGTGAATGTGGAAGGGAACTTTGAACCCATTTACGTTATCCCCAAAGATAAGCAAAAAATTGTTAAAGAACTCAAAGCCGCCCTCAAAGAAGCGGACGAACTCGTGCTCGCTACTGACGAAGACCGCGAGGGAGAGAGTATTAGTTGGCATCTACTCCAAATTCTGAAACCGAAAGTCCCCATTAAACGGATGGTGTTTCACGAAATTACCCAAGAGGCAATTCGTGAAGCCCTAAAAAATTGTCGCACCGTTGATGAAGAACTGGTTCATGCTCAGGAAACCCGCCGCATCCTCGACCGCCTCTATGGTTATACCCTTTCCCCCCTGTTGTGGAAAAAAATTGCCAAGGGATTATCCGCCGGCCGGGTACAGTCCGTGGCCGTGCGTTTACTGGTCAGCCGAGAACGGGAGCGTCGGGCCTTCCGGTCTGGGGGATATTGGGATTTAAAAGCCCTGCTGGAACATACCCAGAGTCGATTTGATTCTAAACTGGTGAGTCTGGCCGGGGTAAAAGTCGCAACCGGGAGCGATTTCGATGAAAGTACGGGAAAAATTGCCGCTGGCCGGAAGGTCGTTTTACTAGATGAAGCCCAAGCGGACGCTTTAAAACAAAGGTTATCGGGTAAACCCTGGACGGTTGCCAACTTAGAGGAAAAGGCCGTTACTCGCAAACCCTCTCCTCCGTTTACCACCTCCACCTTGCAACAGGAATCCAACCGTAAACTCCGGTTAAGTGCCCGTCAAACCATGCAAACGGCCCAGAGTTTGTATGAGCGGGGTTATATAACTTATATGAGAACGGATTCTGTGCATTTATCAGAGCAAGCGATTACCGCCGCCCGGGAATGTGTGGAACAAAAATATGGGAAAAACTACCTCAGTCCCAAACCCCGACAATATACGACGAAATCCAAAGGAGCGCAGGAAGCCCACGAAGCCATCCGTCCGGCGGGCAGTTCTTTCCGTACTCCCCAAGAAACAGCCCTGAGTGGGGCGGAACTCAACCTCTATGATTTAATTTGGAAGCGTACCGTGGCTTCCCAGATGGCCGACTCCCGCCAAACCAATATTACCGTTGAGTTAAAGGTTGAGGATGCCGGATTCCGCAGTACCGGAAAACGGATTGATTTTCCCGGGTTCCTGCGGGCCTATGTGGAGGGTTCCGACGACCCAGAAGCGGCCTTGGAAGACCAAGAGGTATTATTACCCCCCCTGAAAGTGGGTGACCATCCCGACTGCAAAAAGTTAGATGTAGTTGGACATGAAACCCAACCCCCAGCCCGATTTACGGAAGCATCTTTAGTTAAAACCCTAGAAAGTGAAGGCATTGGTCGCCCTAGTACCTACGCCAGCGTGATTGGAACCATTATTGATCGGGGGTATGTTCAGTTAAAAAATAACGCCCTGATTCCAACTTTTACGGCCTTTGCGGTTACCAACCTCCTAGAAACATACTTCCCGGATTTGGTGGATTTGCGATTTACCGCCCGCATGGAAGACACCCTGGATGATATTGCTACCGGAGAAGCTCCTTGGCTACCCTATTTGGAAAAATTCTATTTAGGGGATGCGGGACTGGAACATCAGGTTAAGGATCAAGAAAGTAAAATTGATACCAAAGTCGCCCGAACGATTGAGTTAGAACAGTTGGGGGATGAGGATGATCCGATTCAATATCGCGTCTGTATCGGTAAGTTTGGCCCCTATATTGAGGCGGGAACGGGAGAGGAGATGATTACCGCTTCCATTCCCCAGGATTTGACTCCGGCGGATTTAACCCCGGAGGTAATTCGGGAATTGGTGGGACAAAAAACCGAAGGGCCAGAAAAATTGGGGGTTCACCCCGAAACGGGGGAAACTATCTATATCTTAATCGGCCCCTATGGCCCCTATGTGCAGTTGGGGTTAGAAGCAGAAGATAGTAAAAAACCGAAACGGGTCTCTATTCCTAAAGGTGTGGAGAAAGAGAACGTCACCCTGGACATGGCCCTGGGGTTATTGGCCTTACCCCGACTGTTGGGAACCCATCCTGAAACCGAAGCTAAGATTAAAGCCGCTGTGGGGCCGTTTGGGCCATACGTGGTTCATGACCAGGGGAAAGAGGGTAAGGATTATCGGTCGGTGAAAGCCCCGGATGATATTTTAACCATTAGTTTAGAACGGGCTTTAGAACTGTTAGCCCAACCGAAAACCAGTGGTCGAGGAGGACGGGGTAAAAAAGAAGTTCCGCCTTTACGCGAGTTAGGAACCCATCCCGCAGATGATGAACCTGTGAATGTTTATGATGGCCGTTATGGGCCCTATGTTAAACATGGGAAAATCAATGCTTCCTTACCCAAGGATGCGGCGGTAGAGGCGTTTACCTTAGCCCAAGCGTTGGAATTGTTGGCGGCAAAGGCGGATTCGGGTTCGAGTTCTAGGAGTAAGTCTAAAACGACAAAAACAGCTTCTAAAACCACAGCTAAAACCACCAAAACCACCACTAAAAAATCCTCAACTACTAGCAAAAAAACTAGCTCTTAGTTTATTGTTTAGGATTACTGGCTACCGTTGTCGGGGTGCGAGAAAATACCATAATCACGCATCCCTAACTACAACAAATCATAAAGGTTAAAGTTAAACTATTTAATTCAGGAGAAATTTATTCGTCTTGATCAGTGAATAACTTTTGTTTGACTACTTACCAAGAGTAATCCGCCAAGTATTCTGTATTTTTTCTAATTTGAGTTCTGGAATAGTTTGCAGTATATCTATCAATTTAATATCGGGAAAAATATTACACCTGACTTCTCTGAGATTCTGACCATAATTGCTGTAAAATATTGTGTTTATTTCATCAATTTTGACATAATTTTCTCGGTTATTTGATAGTAAATATTTAACTATTTCTACTAAGCAAAATTTTAAATCATCCTGAGATTGAATTTTTTTATTAGTGGGATTAAACTTTTTAGAGATTGGCTTTGAACTCTTATTTTTTGGGGAAACTTTAGCAGATTTTTTAGAATATCCTTGATTCGGCAAATCTTTGATCGTACTTTTCTCAACTTTCCAAGGACGTTTTACTGTATAAAACATGGATTGATTGCTGCTTGAAGATTGGCGATAACCAGGAACCGTTTTTCGGAGTAAAGAAATATAAAAATTTTGAGGAATTGGTGTTTCATAAATAGCAAAAATATGGCTTTTTCTCAGAAATGTTTTCAGGTCAAAATAACCATAATCTTGTAATATATTTTCTAGGGTAGATCCATATTTTTGATGAAATAACTGCTCTAAAACTGTTCGAGTTAACCAGGGATGGTCTGAACTTTCTGTTTCTCCTTCTACCAAGTCTTCTAATTCTTGGATTAGGTGTTGCAATCGGGTTTCCATTGGCTTCAATTCAACCTACATAGAAGTTTTATACCTCCATCTACAAAGGTGAGCTTGAGGATTTCGGATTCTGATCGAGTTAATCCTGTATGAGAGTCTCCTATTCACTTCAATTCCGATGATTATTAATATGTCTAATTCTTGCCCCAGCCCATTGTAATTTTTCTCGTAAGGTTTGATAAAACGAATAATTTTCCCGCAGAATAATAAATTTTGCCTCACAATTTGCCATGGAAACATCCACCCGTTGACCCGGCCAAATAGAGGTGGCTAATACCCCATCCATCCAAAGTTTGGTATCATGTTCCGTATCTGCTAACGGCCAAACACTAACAACAGAACCCGCAGGTAAAACAATCGGACGACTAGATAAACTTAAAGGGCAAATGGGAGTCACACTAATCGCTGCCATTCCTGGGTGTAAAATCGGCCCTCCGGCGGAGGTATTATAACAGGTGGAACCACTGGGAGTTCCGACAATTAAACCATCTCCTTGATATTGATCAACCACTTCTCCATCCACTTCCATCTCTAAAAATGAGGTGGGCATTCGATAGGCGGAAGCGGGTTTAATACACATTTCATTTAGGGCTAAAAAGCGATCGCTCACGGGTTCTAAATTCGTGCGATTTCCTTCATAAACCGTTGCTTGTAACATCATCCGACTTTGCACCGCATAGCGATCTTCAAATAGTCGATCAATCACTAATTCCGTATTTTCAACATCTTCAAAAGATTCAGTTAAAAATCCTAAATGTCCCCCGACATTTGCCGCTAAAATTGGAATTCCTTCGGGAGCTAAATGTCGGGCAGCGGCTAAAGCTGTGCCATCCCCACCCAAGACAATTGCTAAATCAATGGAAACATTACTAGAAGCGAGAAAAACCGGATAGGGGTTATCTTTAGCCCCACTGGGCCCCATTAAGACATGACATCCACGCTGTTCTAAATGTTTAGCATATTGTTCCGCCCAGCGTTTGCTTAACGGATCTCGGGCTTTATGGGCGATGATCACCTGTTTAATTTCCACGATACTATCCTATTATTTCTCATCGTCTTGTTATTATTATCCCTGATCTGTTACCAAAATTGGATAAATTGGTTACACTAGACTGATAGAGCTAAAATAAAGTTATGGTTCAACTACAATCTCTGCCATCTTCTGATATTATTTATCCAGAAAGTGACGGTAAACCAATGGCTGATAATACAAAACAATTCCGTTGGATTGTTATTATTAAACAGAATTTAGATCAACTTTATGCAAATGATCCGAATGTGTTTGTCGCCGGAGATTTGTTTTGGTATCCCGTGGAAGGACGCAATACAATTGTGCAAGCACCGGATGTGATGATTGCTTTGGGCAGACCTAAAGGCGATCGCCCATCCTATAAACAATGGCAAGAAGATGGAATTCCTCCCCAAGTTGTCTTTGAAATTCTTTCTCCTTGTAATTCCCAAACGGATATGGAGAAAAAACTGTTATTTTATGACCGTTATGGAGTAGAAGAATATTATATCTATGACCCGGACAGGAATCAATTGAAAGGGTGGTTTCGTCGGGAAATGGGTTTAGATGTAATTGAAGAAATTAACGGTTGGGTGAGTCCCCGTTTAGGCATTCGCTATGAGTTATCCGGGGAAGAATTAGAAATTTATCGTCCCGATGGTATCCCCTTTCTCTCCTATCAAGAAGTTAGCGAACAATTAGAACAGGAACGTCAACGGGCGGACAATGCTCAACAAAAACTAGCAGAAATGGAAACCTTATTGCAACAATACCGCGATCGCTTTGGTGATTTACCCTCTCAATAATTTTTTGGGAAAACAGGGTTTATTAATACAATAAACCCTGTTAATGTTATCTGACACGCGGCCAAGGAATTGTCGGGTTAGCCGCGATTTCTCGCGCCACTAAACTAGCTCCATAGCGGTTTAAATGGCTAGGATCAACAAAATATTGATATTGCCTTAAGGCTTTTTCTGATAAATTGATAAAAATAAAGCCATATTCCTGAGATAACTGTTTCATTTGTTGATTAAATTCGACTTCAGAAGACCATCGAACAGAATCTAAATAATCATCTGTGATCGGTAAATTGACAACAACTAATTGAATATTATTAGAACTAGCAAATGCCACAACTGAATCAAAGGCTCTGGCCTGTTCTCCTCCTAAATTAAATCCTCGATAATCGCCATCATAGGTTCCCGAAACATAGGGTTTTTGTTGATAATAAGTATTCGGGTTAAAGCGATCGGATAGGGGCAAAAAACCGTTGGCTTCAATGGAATTTAAGGAAACTAGAGTAGCAGAAAAATTAAATTCTGAAGGACGATATAATAAATTTTGATAGTTAGATGGGGCATTTTCAGAAGAATTATCAGCTAAATTATAATCATTTTTTTTAATAAAATTAGAAGTTTTAAACTGAAATTTAGAGTTATCTTTATGTTTACAAGAGTTCGGCAATTGATAACATTTGGTTTGAAAATTAGGTTCGGCTTTAGCTAATTGGGGGCGAAGGCCAGCAGCTATTTTTTGATGGGCTTGGGAAGCCATAATTGCCTCAAAGGTTCGATCAATTCGACCACTATTAAATGCCCGAACTCCATCGGCCCAAATTATTAATTTAGGCAATTGTTCTGGGGTTAAAACTTCTCTTAAAATATAATCGACAACTTGCGCCGTTGCACCATTCACCCCAAAGTTAAAAATCCTTAAATTTTGATATCCTTTTTTAGCTAAAGCTTGCTGCATTTGTGCCGGATCAACCCCTTGTAGTGCGCGAGAACTTCCCACAATTAAAATATCTGGTCTACCAACGGTACTTAAATAAGACAAATATAATTTTAATTGTTGATCTAAAGGTTCACTATCAAAACTAGGAAACTGGGAAACTGAACCCGAACGGGCGGCTTGCTGTTGAGAATAGGTTAAATTTCGCATATATTCAACTACTTTTTTCTCAGCAAAGATGCGTTTAGGGCTATTAGCAGGAACCGCTTGCATCCACGCCACCGCCTGTAACCAGAGGCGGGCGACTTCATCCCAATCGGATTGAGATTGGGCGGTTTGAGCTAAATTAGAGGCTTGTAGGGCAAATTTAACCGATTCATCAAAGGGATTTTCTTCGATACAAATTTGAGATTTAGTAGGATTTTGAGAGAGTAAATTTTCGTTTTTTCCCGATATTTTATTCTGATTCAACGGTTGAGAATTAGGGGTAATAGAAGCGGCGATCGCAGTTTGGGAAGCAACAGAAGGTTGAGAGGATTCCTTGAATGAACACCCAACCATTAATATCATCAGAGAAACTATCGCCATCACCCCACTATTTCTACGGGTTGATCTCATGAGTAAGCTTAATATGGACAATAGACTCATAGCAATTGTTAGCTGGAATTAGATAATTTCGGTTAATCGGGATTTCTCTTGTCCGATTATAAATCAAAACTATCCCGTTAAACCTTGCCTTCAATTATTCCCTCGGCTTCATGAACAATTGCCCTTAACTGTTCGATCATATTTTGACTCGCTGTTTGCCAGAATTGGCGTTGATGCGCTTCTAATAATCTTTCTGCCATATCGCGTAATGCCCAGGGATTTTTTTCTTGAATAAATTGTTGGACTTTCTGATCAAAAATATAAGCATTGGCTACCCCTTCATACATAAAATCTTCAACACAATTTGCCGTCACATCATAGGCGAATAAAAAATCGACGGTTGCTGATAGTTCAAAAGCTCCTTTATAGCCATGTCGCATAACTCCAGCTATCCATTTCGGGTTAATCACCCGGGAGCGATAGACCTTAGCAATTTCTTCTTTTAAAAGTTTAACTTTTGGGTTTTCAGGAATAGCATTATCTCCGAAATAAATCTCAGGATTTTTCCCCGTCAAAGTTCTCACCGCAACGGTCATTCCTCCTTGAAATTGATAATAGTCATCGGAATCTAATAAATCATGTTCTCGGTTATCTTGATTTTGGAGAACAATTTGCATCTTTTCTAACCGATTTTCAAAGGCTTCGGAGGCGGAAATTCCCTGTTGATAGCCAGAATTTGTACTGGTATAAGCGTAACTACTCCAGTTAATATAGGCGGTGGCTAAATCCTGATCATTTTGCCAGTTTTGGGATTCAATTAATCCTTGTAAACCCGCTCCATAGGCCCCAGGTTTAGAGCCAAAAATTCTTAACCGCGATCGCAAATTTGCCTGTTCTTTTGTTAACCCTTCTGCTATCCAAAATTGAGTTTCTTTTTGAACTTGAGCAGCTAAAGGATTTTGATCCTCAGTTTCATCTAAATTAGAAACAGCAATTACCGCTTGATCAAATAGATCAATTAAATTGGGAAACGCATCTCTAAAAAACCCTGAAATCCTTAGTGTCACATCCACCCGGGGACGACCTAAAATCGAAACAGGTAATATTTCAAAATCAACTACTCGCCGCGAAGGATAATCCCATACAGGTTTGACCCCTAATAATGCTAAGGCTTCAGCGATATCATCTCCCCCAGTTCGCATGGTGGAAGTTCCCCAAACTGATAACCCCAAAGTGCGGGGATATTCGCCATTTTCCTGAGTATAACGTTCAATTAATACGGATGCGGCTAATTCTCCCACTCTCCAGGCGGTTTCCGTGGGAATAGCCCGAATATCAACGGAATAAAAATTACGTCCGGTGGGTAAAACATTGGGTTTTCCTCTTGTTGGTGCTCCCGATGCACCACTTTTGATAAATCGACCTTCTAAACCTTTTAATAAATTAGTAATTTCTTCTGATGTTCTCAATAAATTGGGTAATAATTTATTCTGAATCCAGCTTAATTCTTTTTGGATTAATTCCATAGATTTGACCCTCTTAGTAATGGAGGGAACTGAAGGTTTTGGGTGGTTTTCTGGAATTGTTATTAAAAACTCCTGTCCCCACCCTTGACAAGGGGGGGCTAGGGGGGGTAATTCTTCAATTAAATTAATAGCATATTCTTCAATCACTGCCACCCCATCCCCAACGGTGCGACAGAATTGATTATTAATAGTTTGATTAATAATTTCCCCGTAATCTGAAGTTAAGGGATCAAATTCTAACTGCCAATCTTGGGCGATCGCCCGACTCAAACCTAATCGTTTAGTGTCAGGATGACGGGCAATGGAGATGATTAAATCCCTTAATTGTTCACCCTGGGGACATTGCCCAAAAATATGTAAACCATCCCGAATTTGGGCCTCTTTTAATTCACATAAATATCGATCTAGTTCAGTAAAAATAGAATTTTGATCCTGTAAAACTGCTTGTTTATTCAGTTTAGGTAAACCCAATTCTGCCTCTAAATTCTCCTGTTGAATTAACTGAATAATTCTTTCTGAAATCAACGATAACCGAGAAGGATCTAAACTTTGGGCTTGATAATATTCATCCATTAACCCTTCTAATTGTTGTAATGATCCATAGAGTTCTGAACGGGTTAAAGGGGGTGTTAAATGGTCTAAAATTACCGCTTGGGAACGGCGTTTGGCTTGGGTTCCTTCCCCTGGATCATTAACAATAAAGGGATAAAAATTTGGTAACGCCCCTAAAGCAATTTCAGGATAACAGTTTTCTGATAATCCTACATTTTTACCCGGCAACCATTCCAAATTTCCATGTTTTCCTAAATGAATAATAGCATCGGCTTGAAATTGCGATCGCAACCAATAATAAAACGCTAAATAATCCGGTGTGGGTTCTAAATCCGGGGCATGATAATTCAAATTTGGATCAAGATCATATCCTCTGGAGGGCTGTATTCCAATAAAAATATTCCCCCGTTGAATGCCTGAAATAGCAAAGCCTTTAGAGGTCTTTTGTTCTTCTTGAAAATGATGTTCCCATCGGTTATTAATAGCAGTTTGAATAGATAGCGGTAAGGTAGAAAAATAGTCTTGATAGTCTTTAAAAGATAAACTTTGATCCATAGATCGCAACTCCCAACCTTCCGGGTCGTTGGTAATTCCTGTTGTTAATTGATCAATTAATTCTTCTCCGGTTTCAGGCGAATTTTCCAGAAAATATCCTGCTTCTTCTAAGGCTTTTAGAACTTGAATACAACTGGCTGGCGTATCCAAACCCACCCCATTTCCTAAGCGCCCATCTCGACAGGGATAGTTCGCTAAAATAATAGCAATTCGTCGTTTTGATGCGGTTTTTTTCCCTAAATTAATCCAATTTTTTGCTAACTCAGCGACAAAATTAATCCGATTTTGTACCGCTACATATCGGACAACATTGGTTTCTAAGGTAGGATGCCAATTTTCCACCGCTTTAAAAGAAACCACTCGACTAATAATCCGTCCATCCACTTCGGGTAAGGCGACATTCATGGCAATATCCCTCGGTGAAAGTCCCATAAAATTATTCTCCCATTGTTCTAAACTTCCCCCACTTAAAATAACTTGTAAAACCGGAATATCTAAGGAAAATAATGGCGGTTGACTTTCATCTTCTGAAGTTGAAGAAATGGAAAAACTGGTGGTATTAATTAATAATTGAATACCGGAATTAAAATAGGTTAAAATTTCCGTTTGTAGATCGGGATCTCGTAAAGAAGAAACAAAAATAGGAATAGGTTTTAAGTTTAATTTAACTAATGCTTGACAGAGGGAATCTATCGGATCTAAATTGCCAGATAGGTAATGGGCGCGATAAAATACAATTCCAACAGTCGCAATATAATCATCGGATTTTACGGTTTGATTCCAGGGATAATAACCAACTTTTGGAATAGTTACTGCAGGAATAATCGGATAATTTTTATTAAAAATATGATTGCCAATTAATAGCATAGCATTGGCAAAATTATCAACTCCGGCTTCAGTTAAATAGCGCCAAACTTGATCAACAATTGATAACGATACGGTGGAATGACTGATTAAGTCAGGGTCGGGACGATCTTCCCCGGGAAGGATAATTAATTGAGTTTTGGTTTTAGCAAAAATGTCTTGTAAAACTTCCAACCCATACGACCAATAGGAACGTCCTCCTAACAGTCTTAAAATAATGACTTGAGCTTTTTCTAAAACAGTTTCTGCGTAGGTATCAATGGTTAATTGTTGTTGTAATTGCAATAAATTAGTGACTCGCAACGGGGGAAAATCCGCCGGAAGTTTAGAAACTACCGTGGCTAAGGTTTGAATATCCGTATCCGCCGCCGTTAAAAAAATAATCGGCGCCGGGGTTTGTTCAATAAAAATAACTACGTCTGTATCGGGGTTCCATCCCCCTGGTGTGGCTGCAATTCTGTGCATTTTAATTTAAAAATAGAGTCAATTGTATTCTTTGAAAATTCAATATTCTAAGACTCAATTTCCTGATCTCGATGCACAATATTTGGAGAAAAAGCCGGAAGACAAACCGCCACATATTCCGCACCTTCTTCAGTTGGCGTACTATAACGCACCCATTCCCCTTTGTGAGTAACCACCGCTTGTCCGGCTTGAACATCAATTTGACCCCCTTCATATTCGACTCGCAATAATCCCTTGAAAACCACCGTAAATTCATCAAATTCAGGTTGTTGTCCCGGTTCAAGCCAACCCCCCGGGGAACGCATATAAGCAACACTTACCGCGTCTGTTTGACTGTTAACTCGTCCAATATATTCATCAATTAATTTGGGTTTATTTCCCGCCGCCGTAATCCGACTCGGTTGTTCAATAAAATCTGGCATAGTGATTGTATGATAAAAGTTTAAGGTTTCATAATTTATGCAAATTTTAACTCATTATATCATGATTTGGGGTGACGGATTAATAAAAATTTGCCACAATCAAGACTAGAAAAACGAGTTCTTAAGTTTCGTCGTGATTTGCAGCGAATGAGAACATTATGCCAAGAGTTGAATAGATTTGTAATTAAATCCACAAGGGATGGATTATCAATGTACTTTTCTAGTGCAATTCAAGCGGTTAACTGTGCAATTTAAATTCAAGAAGATTTAGCAAATTCTTGGTGGCAAAAGCCAAAAATAGGAATAGTTGACTACCCTTTAACTTATAGTAGCCAACAGACTCCTCGACTGAAACCTAAGTCAAAATCTTAATATTTAATGGCTATTCCTGAACCCAAATCGAAACTGAACCGCCTTTACAAGAAAATTCACCCCAACCGGAATCATTAGTTTCAATGGGTTCTTTAATATTCCCCGTCAGGTCATAGAATTTAGTATTAGGTTTCCCAACTTCCATCGGTTTAATTCCCTCCGACCCATCACTTAAAATCACCGCCATTGCTTTCGGATGTTGTTCGTCTCCTAGACAAGTCCAACCAATAATATCGGGGTGATCAAAATAGTCATATTGAAGGCCGTAAAGGAAATTTTTGCGCGCATAAAGACATTGATCAATAAACTGTTTATGGGAGGGTAAAAAAACTTTATGGGTATTACCATCCCGTCCTTTATCTTCATATTCTGCGCCGTAATAATCACCATAAAAAATACAAGGATAACCCTGTTGACGTAATAAAATAATTGCATAAGCTAAGGGTTTAAACCATGGTTCTACCACGGATTCTAGGGCTTGTAATGGTTGGGAATCGTGATTTTCCACAAAAGTAACGGCATTCATGGCACGGTCTTTGACTAATGTTCCATCCAGAATCGTCCTCATATCATGATATCCTCCGGCTTTACTGGCGTAGTGAAAATTGTAATGTAAGCTAACATCAAATACCGACATTCTGTCACCTACGGTGTCTAAATACCAATTCAATATGCTAGTATCAGGCGACCAATATTCCCCCACAGTAAATAGTTGCCGACCTGAATATTTTTCTATTTCATCTAACCAATCAGGAAAAAACCAAGCCGAAATATGTTTAATCGCATCTAAGCGAAATCCATCGACACCCGTAGTATCAAGATACCATTTTGTCCAGTTGCTAATTTCTTTTCTGACTTCCTCGCTTTGAAAGTCTAAATCTGCCCCCATTAAATAGGCAAAATTGCCATTTTCTAGGGCAACATAATCATCAAAAGTCTTACCTTCAAATAAATAAACTGTTCCCGATTCTTTGGTGAATTCATCATAATCAACGGCATCAAAATGCCACCAATGCCACTCAAATGTAGAATATTTTCCTTTCCGACCCGGAAAGTTAAAAATTGTGTAAGCCTTAATATCTCGTAAATCTCCTTTAGGGGTTTTACGATTATTATTAGGGAAGGGAGTTGCTTTGGCAATTTCGGTTCCATCCGCCCCAATTCTATGATTTAATACCGTATCTGCATAGACTTCAATTTCTGATTTATGCAGGCTATTAATGGCATCTAAATATTGTTGACGAGTGCCATATTTAGTTCTAATTGAGCCTTTTTGATCAAATTCTCCCAAGTCATAAATATCATAAACCCCATATCCCACATCCATCCCGCCCCCAGTTCCTTTATAAGCCGGAGGCAACCATAAAGCCGTAATTCCTGCATCAGCTAATTCCTGGGCGTTGTTTTTGACTTGATTCCACAGGCTTCCATCGGCCGGAAGATACCAGTGGAAACATTGCATCATCACACCATTGATTTTAACCATGCTACCCCTTATTTTTAGATGTTGTTAAACAGAATTTAGTGAGTTTGTACTTAGGCTATCCTTACACACCCTACGGGATTTTAGTGTTGATAATCAAGGTTAACTTGCTTGAATCATTCCGTCAATATCTCTACCTATAAATTTAATCTTATCTAATCAGGAGTTTTCCCGCCCCAAACTTTAACCGCAACGATTATATTTACTGATTTAAAAAACTTTAGCACCATTACTTAATGAATTGGTTAAATCAATCATGTTAATGGGGGAAGCGTTATAGGTTCGGAACTTACGCACCCAACCCCCATAGTTTTTTTCACAACTGAATGTGGAATGGGTTTATTTGTCGGTTTTGGGTTTGTAAGTGGAAGTAACCTGGAGTTCCTTTAACTGTTTTTGATCAACACTTGAAGGGGCATTAGTTAATAAACAACCCGCTTGTTGGGTCTTAGGAAATGCAATCACATCTCGAATAGATTCCTCTCCCGATAATAACATAACCAATCGATCCAAACCGTAGGCAATACCGCCATGGGGAGGGGTTCCATATTCAAAAGCTTCCAATAAAAAGCCAAATTTGCTGTAGGCTTCCTCCAGGGTTAATCCAATAGTTGAAAATACCTGTTCTTGAATTTCCCGTTTATAAATCCGTAGACTACCACCGCCGATTTCATAGCCATTTAAGACTAAATCGTAGGCCTGCGCCCGGGCTTGGGATAAATCATGAATATCCTCGGGATAGGGAGCAGTAAAGGGGTGATGTAGGGCTTCTAAACGTTTTTCTTCGTCATTCCATTCAAACATCGGAAACTCAACAATCCACAATAAATTAATTTTACTCGGATCAATCAGTTCTAATTCTTTCCCAATAAATAGACGCAAACGGTCTAAGGTTTTATTTACCGTAGCAATATCCCCCGCCCCAAATAACAGTAAATCCCCGGCTTTAGCATTGGTTCGGGTTAATATTTCCTGTTTTTGTTCGGCGGTTAAATTATCTTTGATCGCACCAATGGTATCAATGCCATCTTCCCGTACCCGAATAAATGCTAACCCTTTAGCCCCTGCTTCACAGGCTTCTTTAAACAGATCGCCACCGGGTTTAATTCGCATATTAGAAATCGCTTCATTTCCCCCCGGAATCGGTAAAATTTTTACCGTTCCCCCGGAAGTAACGGCCCCTGAAAATACTTTAAAACCACAATTTTTAACAATATCGGAAACATCCACTAACTCCAAACCAAAGCGGGTATCGGGTTTATCACTCCCATAACGATCTAGGGCTTCTTTATAGGTTAAACGGGGGAAAGGAAGGGGAATTTCAATGCCTTTAACGGTTTTAAAAATATGAGCAACTAAGGCTTCATTTAACGCCAGAATTCCTTCCTGGGTCATAAAGCTCATTTCCATATCTAATTGAGTGAATTCCGGTTGGCGATCAGCGCGTAAATCTTCATCTCGGAAACAGCGAGCAATTTGATAATACCGATCAAATCCTGATACCATTAATAATTGTTTGAACAGTTGGGGCGATTGGGGTAAAGCAAACCACTCTCCAGGATTAACTCGACTCGGAACTAAATAATCCCGCGCTCCTTCAGGAGTTGAACGGGTCAAAATGGGGGTTTCAACTTCGATAAAATGCTCTTGATCTTCTAAAAACCGCCGCATGGCTTTGACCACTTCATGACGCAATTGTAAGTTGCGAGTCATGCGTTCTCGACGTAAATCTAAATAGCGATATTTGAGGCGTAAATCTTCCCGAACTGTTTCGGTTTCTGAGGCGGAAATTTGAAAGGGTAATTGTTTTCCCAGTCCATTCAGCAGTTCAATGCGTTCGGCGTAAATTTCAATTTCTCCGGTGGCTAATTTGGGGTTGAGGGACTCGGGGGGACGTTGGGAGACTCGCCCGGTGATTTTAACTACATATTCATTTCGCAGACCTTCGGCGGCCTTGTAGGAGTCAGGGGTTCGTTCTGGGTCGCTGACAATTTGAACAATACCCGTGCGATCGCGTAAATCTAAAAATATTACACCCCCATGATCGCGACGCCTATCAACCCATCCGCAGAGGGTGAGAGTTTCGCCAAGATGGGTGGATCGGAGATTGCCGCAGTAGTGGGTTCGCATGACTCTTAATGAAAGTTAAACTAAGGTTTAAATTAGGGCAACTTATCAGTATAAGTCAAACAGACATCACTCGTCCTGTTCTTAACCGCCGAATTGGGGGTTAACGGGTAAACAAATTTTAAATAGACTTCCCTGACCGATTTGGGATTTTACTTGAATCATGCCTTTGTGGGCTTCTACAATTAGTGAAATCAGGTGTAATCCTAACCCACTACCCGAACGTTTATTATCGCCTTGACGGAATCGTTCAAAGATGAGAACTTGATCTTCGGGAGCTATACCAATTCCGCTATCTTCAACTTCCAAAATCATGACTTTTTGAGGCTGATTGCTAATATTGAGTTGCATTTCTGTTGAATACAGACGAATTTTGACACTCCCCCGATCGGTGAATTTAATCGCATTTCCCACTAAATTGGTAACAACCCGCCGAATTTCTAAGGGGTCGCCAATAATAACCGGGGCATGGGTTAGACAATCCTGGGAAGGGGTAAATTGCAGGGATAATTCTTTATTTTGAATCAGGGGGCTGAGTTCTGCTATTACTTCTTGGACTAATTGACCTAAATCGAAATAGGAGAAAGTTAAGGTTTTTCTACCCGCTTCATACCGATAAACCTCTAGTAAGGTATTAACCATTTGCAGAAGGTTTTGGTTACTTTTAATCATGGATGCGATCGCTTCTGCCATTGGAGAAGAAATTTCCCCCAAGGCACCTTGTTGGAATAAATGTAACATTCGATCGGCTGCTACCAAAGGCGTCCGCAGATCATGGGTCAGGCGGGAAACAAAGTCTTCCCGTTGTCGAGACATCGCTTTCTGTTGATCAATGCTATGTTTAAGTCTTAGGAGCGATCGCACCCTGGCTAAAAGTTCATCAACTTCAACGGGTTTGCGAATGAAGTCATCCGCCCCGGCATCTAATCCCTCAACCACGCTAGAATGATCGTGGGCAGTAATTAATAAAATGGGGATAAAGGGAAGATCGGGATTTTTGCGAATCCGTCGAGTGACTTCATAGCCATCAATCCCTGGCATCATTACATCTAATAATACTAAATCAGGAGGATGGGTTTTAATCAAGGCTAAGGCAGAAATGCCATCAGGTTTACAGACAACTTCATATCCTTCTTCGGCTAAAATAGCTTCTACTAAAAATAGGTTATCTGGGGAGTCGTCAACGGCTAAAATTCGATCGCTGGATTTTGGAGGTGGGGTAATAGAACGGGGCATAATTTGGGAAATTTTTTTCAAAGATACAGTGTGATGAGGTTAATATTCGCCCTGAATTTGTGATTAATTTTAACAACAAATTGGCAAATAATACAGACTTTTACAACAATTAGGAAAATTCCGTTATGACTAAAATCAATATTGTTCTGGTAGAGGATCATGATTTAACCCGGGTGGGTTTGAGAACGGCATTACAACAGGACAGTAATATTAAGATTGTTGGGGAGGCGGCTAATGGAAAAACGGGTTTGGAAATTCTCAAACAAACCCAGCCTGATATTGCCATTATTGATATCGGTTTACCGGATATGGATGGCATTGAATTAACCCAAAAGTTTAAGCAACATATTGCCAGTAGTGGGGCGCGGGAAACCAAGGTTCTGATTCTGACCATGCACGATAATGAGGATGCGGTCATGGGAGCTTTTGCGGCGGGTGCAGATTCCTATAGTGTTAAGGATGTGAGTATTGATAAACTCAAGGATGCGATTTATACAACCTATGAAGGCAATGCTTGGATTGATCCCGTGATTGCCCGCACAGTTCTCAAACAAGCGAAGAAAAAACAACCGGATATTCCGGCTGCGGGTGATCAGAAAACCGTGATGATTAATGCGGTAGAAGCTGAGTATCAAGAATTTTTAAAATCTTGTCCTTTAACGGACAGGGAATTGGAGGTTTTAGAATTAATTGTGGCTGGACGGAGTAATGCTGAAATTGCTGAAAAACTCTATATTACTGTGGGAACGGTTAAGACCCATGTTCGCAGTATTCTGAATAAGCTCTGTGCTGATGATCGTACTCAAGCTGCGGTTCGGGCTTTACGTTCCGGTTGGATTGAGTAAGGTTTTTTGAGTTGATTGGAGTTAATATTATCTCCCTGAATATTAGTGCGAGCGTCCCCGCTCGCTAGGAAGATTTTAGGTACGAGTGCTGCTTAATTAATATGAAATCTAATTATAAGAGCAATTCTATTAATTAGATATTAAAAATTTGATTGAGATAAAGTTTCTTCTTGGACAAAAACTCGAACCCGAATTAAACACTCTTGTAGTTTTTCAACTAACTCCATTGCTCCTTCTAAATTTTCTGCTTCGGCGAGATTTTCGAGTTGTTCCGCAATTTCTGGGATTTGTAATATGGCTGCGGTTGCACTTGATCCTCTTAAAGCATGAGCTTGTTGTTTAATACTGATAAAATCCCGATTGATAATCCCTTGGCGCAAGCTCTGAGTTCGGATTTCAGCTTGTTTCAGGAACAGGTATAGCAATTTTTGTTGCAGGTGACAATTTCCCCTGAGTAAACGATTCAGACGTTCTAAGTTTACAGGAAGAACTGGAACGGTTAAGATATTCATAGTTCATCTTTCAAACTCCGCAATAAGTAATATCCCAGTGCTTATAGGTTAACCGTCGTACGACATTTTGTCTATCATGTAGCAATTTTTAAATATATTGTAATATTTTTTGATTTGTAATATTTTATTGTAGGGGTTGGAATATCCAACCCAGGTGCAAAGAGGGTTTGGAGACCAAACCCCTACGGGATTTTTTCCACAAATCCTACACGGATAGCTATATAGCAATCTCTACCGGACTTTTAATGATTTAAAATGTTGGTAAAATGGCTAAAAGCCCATTGAATATTGCCTTATAAAATTTGATTATAAAACCATTTGTAGTTGATACCCCATCATCGTAACTGCTATAAATCCGGCAATAATCATTAATCCAGAGGGCATAAATTTACGGGTTTTGAGTAAACGAGAAATAAAGGTAATCATCAGAAAAACCGAAAGCACAATGGAGAATATTAATCCCCAGCTTACTCCTTGGATTTGGATAATACCACCCAAAATCAGTAAAATTCCTGTGGAACAACCCGCAAATAGAGAAATCTTACTTTTGGCTTTAGTATAACCCACAATACCACCGATAAATGCTAATAAACCGTAGGCGATCGCCGCAATTACCCCAAAATCCATCATAACCCATGCCCAAAAAACAACTACAAAGTTTCTTTATACAACTTCTAGGAATCTATGGATTAACAATTCTTCTAAATTGTATCAAAAATTAAAATTTAACGTTATAAAAGTTTATGGTATTATCGACTCATTTTTTGCTATAATGCGAAGTTAATCATTAATTCCTATTTGTTACTTTTTAATCCTATTTTATGTCTTCTCTGAATAGCCCCATTATTTCACAGGTTAGGTTCCTACAGCGTCAGGTTGCCACCCTACTACTGTATCAAGATATTTTTGATCATGAAATCGGGCAAGCATTTTTATATCTTTTAGAAACATTTCATCATAGTGAATCGAGTATTTTAAATTGTTTAAAAGCTTATGGTAGTTGGTTTCAAGTCCAAGCCAAATATCAACAAAGTTGGCAAGAACATCTAATTACTCAAATTTTAAGGGCGGATAATCCCTTTACCCAACAAGCCCAACAAACCTCTCTTGAGCAATTGCCTCCGGTTTTAATTGAAGCGGCAAAACAAGATTTAAAAATCCTCCAAAGTCTCTATCAATATAACGGGGAAAAAATCAGCCATTGGTTAAGAACCGTCGCCCAATTATCGGAAAACCCCATAATTTGGCAACCGCAACCGGAACCGTTAGAAAAAATCCAAGAATTACCCTTACGAAATAAATTTAAAACCTTAGAAAATTGGTCAGAAGCCTTAGAAAGTTTAGCGAATCATTATCATAAATTTGGAACGGGTTTATTTGCCCAAGCCGATGCGTTTCGTTGGCAAAATGGCAAGTTATTAACTATTAATCACCCTGATCCAGTGCATTTGAGCCAGTTAATTGGATATGAAAATCAACGGGATCTTTTATTAAAAAATACAGAAATATTATTGGCTGGATATCCAGCTTTAAATGTTTTATTATATGGCAGTCGTGGGTCGGGTAAATCCTCCTTAATTAAATCGTTATTACATGAATATAGCGATCGCGGTTTACGTTTAATTGAAGTGGCAAAATCTGATTTAAAAGACTTACCGTTAGTGGTAGAACAATTACGAGGAGTACCGCAGAAATTTATTATTTTTGTGGATGATTTATCCTTTGAAGAAGATGATGATGCTTTTAAAGCCTTAAAAGTGGTATTAGAAGGAAACCTCACCGCCCGTCCGCAAAATGTGATTGTTTATGCGACTTCTAACCGTCGCCATTTAATTCGAGAATATTTTGAAGATCGACCTTCCCCGAAAGATCAAGATGAAGTTCATGTTTGGGATACGGTACAGGAAAAATTATCCTTTAGCGATCGCTTTGGTTTAACCTTAACCTTTCCACCTGCTGACCAGAATACCTATTTGAATATGGTAAGACATTTAGCCAGTCAAGGGGGAATTAAAATCAGTCCTGAAGATTTACAGTTTCGCGCCCTACAATGGGCGACTCGTCATAATGGACGTTCGGGACGAACCGCGCGGCAATTTATTGACTTTTTGACGGCGGAATTGGCAGTTTTTGGAAAATAAATTGGAAAAAAACCGCAGATAGTGTAATCATAGGCGTGGGAAAAATCTACGATAACGCGAAATCACCTCAGGAGGTTTTCACAATGTCAAGCGCCATTCAATTTAATTCTGCGGAAGCGTTTGCGGCGATCGCATTAATTGCGGTAGCGGCTGATGGTTATATTACTGGAAGTGAATCCCAAGCTATTACCACAACCTTCTCTCGAATGCAGCTTTTTAGTGATTATTCCGGGGAAAAAATGCGAGGAATGATTGATCAACTCCTAAATCAATTACAAGCACAAGGAGCGGATATATTATTAAAAGAGGCGGTGAAAAAATTGCCCCATGAACTCAGAGAAACTGCCTTTGCTGTGGTTACTGATATTACTTTAGCCGATGGAGTCATTACCGAAGAAGAAGAAGCCTTATTGGATAAACTGTTTAATGTTTTAGAGATTTCCGAACCGATGGCTAATAACATTATTGATGTGATGTTGATCAAAAATAAAGGATAATAGAAGCGGATCACGGATTTAAAAGGATTACGCAGATTAACACAGATTAAATCCGTGAAATCCGTGAAATCCTCTTAAATCCGTGATAGGTAATGGGTAATAGACTAATAACTAATAACTGATGACTGATTTGCGATATATCTATAAGCGAACGATTCGTTTTCAAGATACGGATGCTGCGGGGGTGGTTTATTTTGCTAATATTTTAGCAATGGGTCATGAAGCCTATGAAGCCTCTCTAAATCAGGCAGAAATTAATCTTAAAAGTTTTTTTGTTAATCCTGATTTTGCCATGCCAATTGTTCATGCGAGTGTGGATTTTCGGTTTCCTTTATTCTGTGGAGATCAAATTTTAATTAGATTAAATCCTGAAATTATTAATGAAAATTCTTTCAAAATTCAATATGAAATCAGATTGGATAACTCTGATCAATTAATTGCTGAAGCGATAACAAAACATATTTGTATTGCTCCTAAAACTCGTCAACGCCAACCTTTACCTCCCGAAATTATTAACTGGTTAGAAAAAGCATCACAGGATATATAGCAATCCGCGACGCGCGAGACGGAGGTTGCTATATTTTAGGGTAGGGGTTGGGTCTCTCAACCCAGGCATAAAGAGGGTTGGGAGACCCAACCCCTACGGTTTAATCAGTAGTTTTTGATTGGTTTAAGGACTCTTGAGAATTAAAGAATTGGGGATATTTTTCTACAAAATAGCCATTGAGAAAAGCATTCACGGCGGATAAAATCACGGGGCTCAAAATAAAAGCTAATAAACCCTGTACTTGAAATCCAGGAATGAAAACCGAAGCTAACCAGAAACAAAAACCATTCACAATGAATGAAAAACCACCTAAACTTAAAATGTTTAGGGGAATGGATAATGTTGATAAAATCGGTTTAATAAAAGCATTGACTCCCCCAATAGCCGCCGCCGCAATTAAAGCTACTAAAAAGGTGGATAAATTTACCCCAGGTACAACTAAATCAACCACTAATAAACTTAGGGCTGTTGCTACCAACGTTAATAATGATGCGATCATAAATTTTGCCTCAGATTATTTTAAAGGGTATTTTTGTTGATATCAGATGAATCCTCTTTTTTTTCATCAGGTTGGGACTGATTATTAGTAAAGGTTTCAGAAATCGATTTCCATAGATCGTTTAAACGCTGTTTAATTTCTTTTTCTTTTTGAGCGATCGCCGTTCCTGCTTCTCCTAATTTTACTTCAAAATCTTTGCGTTTCTCATCAATTTTCTCGGTATAAATTTCCGGTTCGTCTTTGGCTTTTTCATACCAAGATTGTGCTTCTTCTAAATAATCCTTAACCTCCTCATAACGTTGTCCATAACGTCCAACTAAGTTAGCATTCACGATAGCCAATTGAGCTTTGAGTTGGGCGTAACGTTTCTGCATTAGAGTAGATTCTTCACTGTTTTTAATGGTTGTAATCGCGGATTCAATCGCCGTTTTAACCTGATCTGACTTATTGGTTCCAACTTCTTGAATATCGCTCAAAGCTAAATTAATATTATTTTGTAACTCCTGTTCATGTTGATCAATGCGAGCTTGTAGTTGTTTTACTTCCGCTTGAGTTTTAGCAATCGACTCCTGTTTCGCTTGACTAATACCATCAATTACTCCTTCAATAGAAGCAGTCACATTTTCTTGAACTTCCTCGCCTTTTCCTTTGACAGTTTCTAAAACTGTTCCTACAACCTGTTTAACTAAATCTCGAATTTCTTGAGAACCGCCTTTAAATTCCGAACCGACTTCTGAGATGGAAGATTTAACAATTTCCCGAATTCGTTCAGCGCGTAATTTACCTTCAGATTGAGCTTTTTCTAAATCCGAGGCGAGTTTGTTTTGAGTGGGTTCTGACATGGCTATATCCTCAATAATAGGCTTAAGTTCCTCTCTATGATAAACAAATTTTTCCAATTGTGTGAGTAAAGTTTTCTACACTCTGGATATGGGAATATCCGTATTTTAGGGAATGGGGAATAGTAATTTGTAATTTGTAATTCGTAATTTGTAATTACCCATTACCTATAACAGCAACACGGGCATAATTTAACCCACTGACCCCTGGAAGTGGATCAACCACTCCAAATTCGATTTTATCCGTTACCCAACCTTCCCGATGCAAATAGCGTAAATACTGTTCATATTCTTCTCGTTCTTCTTCGGTTGAATAAACAATGGTTATCATTCCTGATTGAGTAATGCGGGTTTTCGTTTCTTTATCAATCCCTTTATCAATGCGTTTTTTAACAATTTCATAACGGATATCACGGGTTCCCCTAACTGAAAAAATGCCTTCGGTATTTTCATCATGAAAAATATCAATGGGTGTATGCTGGACTAAAACTAGGTGGACTAAATCCAGGGTAATTTTATGTTCTGATTTTAATTTAAACAGGGATCGGGCGCAATCACACATTGCCCGCAGTTGTTCATATCGGAGACTGCGAATATGGAAGGAAGTAAACCGAGAATCAATGGATTTTCCCGCATAGATAATATGATCCATTCCATCGCTAATTTCCATATCATAATAGTGGGGGATAATCGTCTGCATCTGCTTTTGCCAATTTGTCCAAGTTTGTTGTAAATTGTCAGTAATTTGATGTAACATTTCATCGTATTTAGATCGGGCTTTATAAATACATCCATGTTCATTATCACAGGCTTGTTCATATTGTTTTAATGCCTTTTGTACCTGGGTATTACATTGAGAAAAATAATCAAAATAAATTTCTAAATGTTTTTCCAAATAATCTGTTGCACTCATTTCTATCTCAACATTAATCTCAGCGTGCAGTTGAGTTAAATAATTTTGTAAATCCTGTTTGAGTTGTTCTCCCAAGGCTGAATCTTGGGTTTCACATAAAACTTCGACAATATTAATTGCCAGTTGAAATTGTTCTAATAAGTCTTCTTTAATGGCGCAATTACGTTGTTCAGACGAACTCCGAATATCTGAAATTCCATAGAGGGGATAAACGGTTTCAAAGACAATAGTTTCTGGTTTAAATCCCCAACTGCGACGTTCAGCTTCTTGTAAAAATCGCCATTCCACCGAAGGATGAATATTGCGTAATTTGGTGAATTGTTGTTGTAAAGAATGACAGAAAGCGGTGATAAAAGCCGGGATTAATTCCTGGGCATTTTTAACATCATTTAGGGTAAAATGATTCGGGCGATCGCTGGTTAACCCCACCACCCCTAAAATTTGTTGACTGCCTTTTAAATTAACTGATTGAATGACTAAGGGAATTAATAATAAGGAACGGACATGGAGTTTGCGTAAATGGCGTTCAAAATCCGTAGGACATTGTTGGCGAAGGTCAGGAATATTCAGCACCTGATTCTGTTGAACCGCTTGAATAATCGGGGAGTCATTCAGCGTATCCAAGGAATAAATAATAGGTGCAGTAGTGCAATTATTCAAACTCAAAGATAGTTTTGCTTCTTGACCTTGAATGCGTAATAATAAACAGTTATTGACGCTAAATAAAGAATTTAATTGCCGTTCTATTTGTTCCCAATAGTCAGATTGAGTAGTTAAATCTCGACTAATTAATTGATAGGTGATGCGACGCATTTTTTCGGGTCGAGTAATTTCCAACCCTTCTAATAACAATACTCCTTCTATTTGATAGTGATCTAAAGTTAACTGTTGGGCGAGTTGATTAAAATTTTCTGGGTGTGAAAACCAAGCCTCTCGCTCAGAAACGGGGATTAATTTGAGTTTAAAGTGGGCAAATTCATCCTGTTTAGGATCTCGCCGTTTGATTTGCAGTAAATCTGAATTTAACCAAATTCTAATAAATTTTTGTTTTAAGGTTTCCGGGCAATTCAAAATTGCGATCACGGACTGATCTAATAGTTGTAAAGATTGCAGATCAATACCATAATCCTGCTTTAAAATTTTATGCAACAGATGATAACGATAGAGTTTTTCTAAGGTTAAATGATCCCAGTGTGGGAATAGGTCTTGAATTTTCAGGTTTAATCCGTTTAAGGGTCGATCTGCAACTTCAATATTTTTATAACTTCTCTGTGGATTTACGGATAACCCCGTTTCCGCCCCTAATAAGGCTGGATTCAGTTGACAAACATGACAAAAGGATTGATTCGCGTAATGCACCGTTAAGGTTTGAGGATCAATAATTGCCATCAACAGATGACTGCTGTGTTGTAAATAAAATAACTGCTCAACAGTCTGTTTCCAATCCTCCGGCGTTTCGAGTTTCTGACAGGAAGTGAATTGCTCTGTAGACTCAGGGGGGACAGTATTTTTAGACACTTTGCTGTTGGGGAAAAGGGGCTGATAAATAGTCATTTGATTCTAACAGATCTTGATCAAATCGCGGAGTTCCGAAGGCGATGGGTTAAAGTGGCAACACAAGCGACTAATTCATTAGCCACAATGGGTTTAGCCAAGTGGATTTGAAATCTGGTGTCCCTAGTGAGGGAGCCTTTAGTTTCTTCTGGATTTGCTGTTAATCCGATGACGGGAATTGATGATCTGTTTCTGACCTCATCCCCAAATATATAGGCCTCCATGTCCGGCATTCCCATATCTGAAACTAAGACATCGGGGGAAAACTCCTGAATCATCAAGAGTGCTTCCTGAGCGGAGCCTGCCATTTTTACTTGGGCCCCAGCTTGGGTTAGAATCGACTCGACTAGAGCCCGGGTCTCAGCTTGATCATCAATGGCTAAAACTCGCAAGCCGGTTAAATTAATGGAGTTGATCACCGGATTTTGAGCCGGGGGCGGTTTTAGAGACGTGCCAATATTCGGCATGGCTTCGCCCGGGCAGGTCTCTACAGATTTCATTAAGGGTAACTGCACCGAAAACGTCGCCCCTAAATTTTCGCCTAAACTGTTCGCGCTGACTGTTCCCCCATGCAATTCCGTTAGGTGTCGGACAATGGCGAGTCCCAGTCCCAAACCCCCAAATTTGCGGGTGTTTGTCCCATCCTGTTGACGAAAATAGTCAAATACATAGGGTAAAAACTGAGGATTAATACCAATTCCGGTGTCTTTGACCTGAATTTGGACTTGATCTTCCCCAGATTTTAAGTAAATCTCAACAATACCCCCGGGGGGAGTAAATTTAATGGCATTAGATAATAGATTCCAGATAATCTGTTGCAGTCGGGTTTCATCCCCCAAAACATAGATTAAAAGGGATGAGAAACCAGAATTTTGAGCAATTTCAAATCTGACTTGAATTTCTTTGGCTTCGGCGGCTAATTTAAAAGTTTCTATCGCCGAGGTGATGATTGTAATTAAATTAACGGGTTGTTTATGTAAGACCATATTTCCCCGCAACATTCGAGAAATATCTAATAAATCCTCAATCAGTTGGGTTTGGAGTTTCGCATTGCGTTCGATGGTTTCTAAAGCCCGGGCTGTGCCTTGGGAATCGAATTTACGAGTTTGTAGGAGTTTTGTCCAACCCAAGATCGGATTTAAGGGCGATCGCAATTCATGGGATAAAACCGTGAGAAACTCATCCTTAATCCGGTTGGTCATTTCGGCTTGCTCCCGGGCGGCCTGTTCCCTGATTAGCAGTTGTTCCCGTTCCTGTTCGACTCGTTTACGATCGCTCACATCCAAAAACGCCCCAATCACCCCCCGAATCTCCCCCACTTCATCTCGTAAAGGAACCGCCCGACCATAAATAAAACGAACTTCCCCATTTTCAAAAACAAACTCAAATTCCGACTCGATATTTTCTCCCGTCCGTCCCGCCTGCTGCATGGGCAAATCTTCTGGGGGAATATCTTGGCCCCGGCGTTGAATCTTGAATTCAAAGGGATAGGAGCCATCCTCGGGAGTCGCCGTCACCACCGAACCCGAGGGCAACTGCACCAATTCATGGGCAGCCCGGTTCGCCGTCATCTGGTGGCACTGGGGGTCATGGGCAATCCAGACCGCCGCCGGAACGGTTTCCATAAAGGTTTTTAACTCCTCGGCCCTAGCTGTTGCCTGGGTTTCACTTTGGCGCAGGGCTAACTCTATTCGTTTGTAGTCCGAAATATCAACGGCTGCACAAGTGATCCCGATAATTTCATGGTTAGGGTTGTAGAGGGGTTCAATGGTTAAATCAAAATAGTATTGCTGTCCCTGGCTGAAAATCGGGACTTCCTCTCGCGTCCCGATCCCGGTTTCCAAAACCCGGCGTTTAAGTTGAGTCAGTCGAGCGGCTCCCTCCTGGGGTAACAACTCAAAATCAGTGTTACCGATAATCTCCTGATCGGATTGGTGGAGGGTGGGATTATGAACCCAGGTATAGCGGAGGGTTTGATCCTGATTAAATAAGGTAATTGGCGCACTTTTGAGGGCGACCCGTAATCGTTCTTCGCTTTTAAGTAAGGTCAATTCTGCCTGTTTGCGCTTGGTAATATCTCGCCAATAAATCGCTAAACCCTGTTCGTAGGGGTAGACATGAACTTCATACCAGAGGTTGTCTTCAACCAAACAGGTTTCAAAATGGTCAGCCACCTGAGTTTGGATTACCTGACGTAGTTTTTCCTTGCACTTAAAGCCCAATAAGTGAGAATAAATATCCCAAAAATTACGCCCTAATAATTCCTCTCGGGTTTTACCAGAGAGCCGTTCTGACGCTCCGTTCACATAGGTTAATTGCCACTGATGATCTAAGGACAAAAAGCCATCGGTAATACTTTCGAGAATATCAATCACCCGGGCTTTAGTATTAATTAATTCTTGCTCTCGAATTGTGGCTTCTTGGCGGAGTCGGGTCATTTCCAAAATCGACCGGACACGGGCCAGGAGTTCCCGGGCAGAAAAGGGTTTAATTAGATAGTCGTCGGCTTTGGCTTCTAGGCCTTCAATCAGGGCATTTTCCCCCGCCCGGGCGGAAAGCAGAATAATTGGAATCCGTTGAGTGTCCGGATCATGGCGCAGAATTTGTAGCAATTCAAAGCCGTTCAATTCGGGCATGATCACATCGGTAATCACTAAATCGGGTTTTTCTTCCCGAATGCTCTCTAATGCGGCTAACCCACTATTTACCGCTTTTATCTGATATTTCTTGCTCAGTAAACGCTGAACATAGTTGCACAGATCCGGGCTATCATCCACTAATAAGATTTGGGGAAGGGGTAATTGGGGGGGGGGCATCTGTTGAACTTCAACCACAACATCGGTTTCCGCAGACCAACTCTTGACTTCATCTAAATAGGTCGTCATCGTGTTGGAGGGGGTCAGATGGGTGACACCAGGGGAATTGGGCGGACGGAGATTAACTTGCTCCGCCGGGAGATGACTATAGCCGGAGGGAATTGAGACTTTGAAACAACTGCCCTGTCCTGGGACACTGGTGACATTAATCGTGCCACCCTGTAATTGGATTAATTCCTTGACCAAGGATAAACCCATGCCCGATCCTTGATAGTTTCTCCCTTGTACAGACGTGCCATGGCAGGTCTCTACCGGGGCGCGGTAGAACTGTTCAAACAGACGGGGGATTTCTTTGGCTCGAATCCCAATTCCGGTGTCCTGTACTTCTAATTCAACGCCATGGGAGACCCAGCGCAGAGAAAGAATAATTTGACCTTTAAATGTAAATTTAAAAGCATTAGATAGAAGATTTATTACTATTTTTTCCCACATTTCCCTGTCAATATAAACGGGTTCGGGTAGGGGGGGACAGTCTATAATGAACTGTATTCCCACCCGTTCGATGCCTGAACGAAACATACTCGCCAGTTCGATTGTTAAAGTGGCTAAATCCGTAGGTTCATAGACTGCTTGAATTCGTTCGGCTTCAATACTGGAAAAATCAAGGAGAGTATTAACCAATTTGAGTAATCGTAAACTATTACGTTTGGCGACTGTTAACTGTTCCCGTTGAGAGAAGTTAAGACAGTCTTGACTCTGGAGAATTTCTTCAACCGAACCCAGAATTAAGGTCAATGGAGTCCGAAATTCATGACTAATACTGCTTAAAAACGCCATTTTTGCTGGGTTGAGTTCCCCTAGGAATTCAGCCCTTTGCCTTTCGGCTTCGTAGGTTTGAGCATTCGAGAGGTTAGTGTTCACAGGTTCAGCCCCATTTTGCTCGGTGATTCAGAAAAATATTGGATCGGAAGATCTTGAATAATTTGATGTCATCATTGCCTAATCTAATTTTATCCTAATGGAAAAGGTTCGGTTTGGCTATTTTACCCTCAATTAACACTGTATAAATGCACACCTAATTTTAAAGCCAGTTGGACTGGGAATAAATTCAAGCAATAGGGAGTTTAATCCGTTAATTGTGCTACCGCTTGTTGATCTTTAACATTGATAAAATAATGTAAAAATCATGAATCATTAGATGCAATTTACCAGATATTGTGTTAACCCTAGCATCTACCTAAAGATAGACTTATTTTTTAAATCCAAAATTTATCAGTATCAAAAACTCATAAAAAATGCAGTAGAGATCAATAATTATCTATCTCTACTGCATTTTAGATTGATATTATAAATATTCTCTCTAGCTAACGGAAACATCCACAACGGTTTGATCATGACCCATTGAATCAACTGGATTAACCTCTGTTGCTTTCTGGGTTTGTTTGCGACGGTTTAACCCTTCAATCAATAATTGAGATACTTCGGTCACTAAAATTGTAGCAATAATCCCATCATCTAACCATCCAACAATGGGCAGAAAGTCGGGAGAAATATCTAGGGGACTCACCAAGTAAATTAAACTTCCTAAAATTACAACCCAACGATATTTCGTATTCCGTAGCGTCACACGATACCAATTATAAAAAGATTGAATCAGATTTTTCATTTTACAGTTCCAATATTGCCTACCTGTATCTAAGATGACAAATCCTATGGGGATTGAGAAGTGTAGAAAACCCTGTAGGGTGGTAGGGATGTTCCACCCCTGTTATTTCCGTAATCCTTGGGTGTTCAGATGTTCTATCCTAGGTAAACAAGGCTTGTACCTTTGTGGCCCAATCAACCTTTAATTTTCGTTGAGCATTTCCCCCATTCAATGCAATTTCTACCCAACCATGGGAACCCACTAAGGCGACAAAGTGACCCAAGGGGACATCGCCATAGGTTTGACCCGTACCAATCAGGTAGGACGAACCGGAAAGAATTTGCTGTTGGGAATTGAGGTTTTTTTTGAATTTCTTTTGCTTTTTTTTATTCAATTTTTTACTTTTCTTATTTTTGGCTTTACTAATCGCCACATACCAATTTTTATCAGCTACTAATTCCCTGGGAATATTGGTGACTAAATTTCCAAATCCATCAATATATTGAATACATCCCTGTATTTTTAAATCATGGACTTGACAAGGCGGTAAAGATAACCTGACTAAAGTTTTGGGATCAATTATGGTTCCCAGTTGTTCCAGGGGAACACCGGATGCTAAATGAGCGCCAACCGAAGCAAAAATATCTCGACCTTGAAAGGTTGTACTCGGTTTAGCAGTACGCCAATATTCGGGATGATTTAATTCAACCGCAATTAAGTTGTTGCGATTTATCTCCTCCATTTCACAAGTTAAAAAAGGTTCTAAAATTCCCGTCAATAATCCATTATCCGGCCCCACCAAATAATTGTTATTAAATTGAATTGCGATCGCCCTTCTTTGGGTTCCCACCCCAGGATCAACAACAGCAACATGAACTGTTCCTTCCGAAAAATAGGAATAAGCATTCATTAAACAAAATCGACCATTGGCAATATTTTGAGGTGGGATTTCATGGGTTAAGTCAATGATATTAATTCGAGGATTAATTTGACTAATCACCCCTTTCATTACCGCGACATAAACATCTTTTAAACCAAAATCTGTTAAAAGTGTTATAATTTTATTATCCTGATTCATTATCAATGTTATTAATTAATTGAATTAAAAATGAACAGTCAATGGCAAAATTTTCTAAAAAATATCGGAGAATGGCAAGGGTCTTTCGCTCAATTATCACCCCAAGGAGAATTGATCACTGATATTCCCAGTCATCTCACCCTAGAAAGTTTCAATGACAATCAAACGGCACGACTGACCCTAAAACGATTTTATCCTAATTCTGATCCCACTGCTCCACCGGAAGTTAAAGAATTAGTCCGAGAATATCAATCTCTGGGACGAGATCTTTTATTTTTTGAGAATGGTGCCTTTTCTCAAGGAACAATTCAACTGTCTCCCGTTTCACAATCTGGTGCAGAATTTGGATTTATTTATGAAAATCAACGGTTACGTTTAGTAGAACTATTCAACACCGATGGTCAGTTAGAAAGTTTAACATTAATTCGAGAAAAACGTCGGGGAACTGATATCGTTAAATATCCTCCCTTTACCATTGAGGCGTTATTAGGAGAATGGCGAGGAGAAGCAATGACCATTTATCCTGATTTACGTTCTCCTGAATCTTATTCAACTCGAATGCAGTTACAATTAGATAATGATCATCAACTTCAGCAAAATCTAACTTTTGGAGTTCAGGAAACTAAAATATCCTCAAAAGCAAGAATTGATGGGTCTATTCTTTATTTTGATCAAGGAAAAAACCCCGTTAAAGTAATATTATTACCCGATGGGGCTTCCGCGACAATTCCTGAGAAAGTAGAGTTAGGGAAACCCTGCTTTTTTGAGGCGGGTTGGTTAATTAGACCGAATCTTAGACAGCGCTTAATTCGTCAATATAATGGCAAAGGAGAATGGGTGAGTTTAACCTTAGTTACTGAACAAAAACAATCCTAGGAGTGAGTTTTTCCCACCCTAAACCCGATTAAATTATCGGGTTTAAAGTTAGAGGGCGAGAAGACCTCGCCCCTACGGAATTTTTAGCCTTTGACACAGAGAATTTGTTTCAAAGTTGCCACAACTTCAACTAAATCTGATTGTTGTTTCATGACTTCATCAATGGATTTATAAGCACCCGGAATTTCATCAATAATTCCTGTATCTTTCCGACATTCAACTCCTTTAGTTTGTTGAACTAAATCATCTAAAGTAAAGGTTTTTTTGGCTTTAGTTCGAGACATTAAGCGCCCCGCTCCATGGGAACAGCTACAGTAACTATCATGATTTCCCTTGCCTTTCACAATAAAGGATTTTGCCCCCATTGAACCAGGAATAATCCCATAATCCTGTTCTGCTGCGCGGACAGCACCTTTACGAGTTACATAAACTTCCTCGCCAAAATGCAGTTCTTTTTCAGAATAATTATGATGACAATTAACTTCTAATAAGGCTTGAGTTGGTTTACCACCCGCCACGGCTGTTTCCACAATTCGTTTAAACCGTGCCATCATAATATCTCGGTTAAATCGAGCGTAATGTTGCGCCCATTGTAAATCATTCCAATAGGCTGCAAATTCAGAAGTTCCTGATACAAAATAAGCTAAATCTGGATCGGGAAGTTTAAGTTCTGCTAATTTTGCTAGGTTTTTTGCGGTGTCAATATGATTCTGGGCTAACATATTTCCAATATGTCGAGAACCGGAATGTAACATTAACCAAACGTTGTTTTCTTCATCTAAACACAGTTCAATAAAATGATTACCACCTCCTAAAGATCCCATTTGTTTAATCGCTTTTGATTCTAAGTTTTGAACTTTAGAATGCAGGTCTTTAAATTCTCGCCATCCTTGCCAATTGGTGACAGCTTTTTCAATATGTTTATTTTGATCAAACCCCACCGGAATTGTTGCTTCAATTTCCTGGCGAATTTTTTTGAGTTTCCCCTCCACTTGTTCAGCAATAAAAGGTAATTTGATCGCACACATTCCGCAACCAATATCGACCCCCACAGCCGCCGGAATAATGGCTTCTTTTGTGGCAATTACAGAACCGACTAATGCCCCTTTTCCTAAGTGAACATCGGGCATTAAAGCAACGTGCTTGAAGACAAAGGGCAAAGAAGCGACGTTTTTCGCCATTTGGGTTTCTGCTGAACCTAAATCGTGATTCGCCCAAGATAGGACGGGTTTAGGGGTAGAAAGATTTAACGTTTCGTAAGGCATAAGAATTTTATGGGGTATCTAAATATCAATCTATGTCAAGCATATTACATTTATACTACACTGTCAAGAGGAGTGCGGATTTATACTAGGGTTAAGCTGGGTGAACTAGAAACGAGGTTTCTAGTTTGACTTACAAGATGAATCAGATTGTAGGGGCGGGTTCTGTAATAATTTTTGTTTCCCACTAATAACTTTTATAAACCCGCCCCCTAGGAGTCATAATATATTTAATCCCAAAATTAAGTTAAACTAAAATCTCCTATGTATTCAACTAACCCTGAAATTGAATTTAAGCAGATTCAGAATATTGATCATCCTGATTTTGAGACTGCGATCGCACTTTATGAAGAAACATTTCTATCTCCAGAACGAATTCCAACGCCTTGGATACGGGAAGCAATTTTAACTCAAAAAACTCAACTCTGGTTGGGTTATTTTCAACAAGAATTTGCCTTGATATCAATTTTATATCCCCTGCCTGGTTCTAACTTTATCTTATTAGCTTATTTAGCAACAATCCCCCATTTAAGAAATATTAAAATCGGTTCTCAATTTTTGAATTATCTGATAGATTTAGTTAAAAAAGAGTCGAAAACCTTAGTCTTAGAAGTTGAACATCCTGATTTTGGAGATCATCGAGAATTAAAGCAGCGTAGAATTGCCTTTTATAAACGGTTGGGTGCAAAAGAATTACAAGATATTATTTATATTTTACCTGCTTTAGATGGAACTCAAACTACAGAAATGATCTTGATGATTATTGATGATAATAATTCGGAAAAGATCCAAAAAACTGTTGTTCAACAGTTAGTTAGAGAGTTATATATAGAAATATATCATCTTGATTCTGATGAACCTATTTTTAACTGGATTGAGGATATTCAGGACGATATTGCTTTGATTTGAAGCAACCACAAAGATACGAATAAAGCCGGAGTCAGGGGATTTGGGTATACCTGATGCCAAATTCTACTAAAATTTAACGATTCATTTGACGAGTAGCAAGATCAATTTTTTTAACAAAATAATCCTCTCGATATTTTAACTGTTGTGCTAATCCTAATCCTTGTTGGAAGGCGGCGATCGCAGATTGATAGGCTTTTTGTGATAAATAAATATCTCCTATTTGATCATAAGCATTCATCATTCCATAATAATTATAAGCCTGTTGATTGACTAAAACTTGGGCTTGGTAAATGTCTAAAGCGGTTTTAATTTGATTTTGAGACCGATAGAGTTTACCCAGTCTCCCTAATGCTTCACTAGCATTATCAAACTGTTGAATTGAAGTAGCAATACTGTAGGCCTCTTGATAAGTTAATCCCGCTTGTTCAAATTGTTCTAATTTTTCATAATTCCAACCAATACCTAACTTAATTTCTGGAATTGGCAATAAATTTTGCTGATTTGCATAATATCCAGCCAGTCTTTCTTTAACAGAAATAGCCTTTAAATATTCTCCTGTTTGTTCATAAATAAAAGCCAACTGTTGTAGCGATCGCACTTCACTGGGTGGGGGTGTGGGGTTGGGATTTTCCGGTGTAGCTGGTTGGGTTGGCGGCGGTAGTACATCCCCTTTAATGGCGCGGATTTCCTGTTGTAATTCTAGCAATTTTTCATAGGTTTGGGCGGCGTTGGGATAGTCTAACCACATCATATAAATTTGAGCAATTTCATTAAAATATTGTTCTTGGGCTAAACTATCTTGACTTTGATTTGCCGTTTCTAATAATTGTTGATATAGGCTTAAAGCTGAATTTTTAGCCCTAATATTCTTAAATGCTAATCCCAAGGATTCCCATAATTGAAGATCATTAATCTTTTCCTTGTTAAGTTTTTGTGAAATTTGATCAAGACGTTCTGTGATAAATTTTATATATAATCTTTGACTATTATTCCAAGCAATTAACCCGACTCGATTTAAAGCTGCAATTTCTTGAGACAATCCAAAATAACGACGAATTCTCAACTCTCGGTTCCATAATTCAAACGCACCTGGAATATTTCCCGCCACTAATAATCCTGTAGCTTCCGCATTGAGTTTAACTAATTCAGGTTCTAATATTTGCTGTTGACTTTGACCTAAAACTTGACCGTCAGGGGGAGGAGAAGGGAGTAAAGGATCGGATTCTTTACTGAATAATGGGTTAGGAGAAAAATCATCTAATAAAGGTTTTTCTGGTTCGGGTTGTTTTGGCTTTTGGGCGATCGCAACTCTAGTATTTCCTAAACTAGACAAGATTACAATAACAGCTATTAAAATAATATTTACTGTCTGCATAGTCAGTTTTTTTAGGTTGATCATAAAATTAATAGCGCAGAATTTAAAATAGAATCTATTTATTATTCTATAACTATTTTCAACTGTTTGTAAACAGTCCAATCAGTTATTTTAGGATTTCGTCCTACAAATTGACCATAAGTTCTTTCTTTTTGCCAAGTTTCTTCCCGATAATTTAAGGGAGGAGAATCAGGAGGATTTGGCTTTTGATAATTTTTCCATTTACGCTCAATAGCGGCTTTAAAATCGTCTTTTTTTACTTTTTCTCCAAGGGCTTCTGAAAGTTTTTGCCAAAATTTATTACCAGCATCTCCACGAAAATAGTCTAAGGAGTAGCCTGAATCATTAGCTATTTGTTGATAAGTTTTATCCTGCCAAGAACCACGAAAAATGATCGTTTCTACATCACTCACATAACGCTGAAATTTATCATAAAAACTTTTATTTGCGACTTCTAAAGCTTCATCTTCACTTAAGTTACTGAATTGAGATTCCATAAGATTAAACACTCCTACCTGACTTAACCTGACTTGACCTGACTTCTCATTATATCAGATGTTCAAAGCCCTGACTTGAACCGTATCGACTGTTTTAACAAGCTAAGAGAGCATAGGGTTATTGGTTTATGGGTTCAGTTTTAGTTCACTTTGTTGCACGAACAGGATTGATCTCAAACTGAGTAATTTAACCCTAATAAATCAAGCATTCTGGAAATATACGAGTAAGCACAGTTGGCCGACGAGCTTCTCATCCCACTTAAGATTGAGAGGTAATCTGTGATGAAACGTCTTTCTTTGACTAAAATCTTACTCCTTGTGAGTTTAATGCTTCATGGTGTTAACTTAATCGGTAAAATTTTGCCTTATAATCAACCTGCTTTTGCTTCTCCAGATCCTTTTGAAGTTAAGGTTAATCATAATTGTCCAGATGGTAATACAGGAGGAACAAAGTAGTTTGTAATTCTAACTAGATTTGCCTAGATTATAGGCAATCTAGCTTAGTTTTATAAAATCATTATTGTTTAACTTTCTGCTTTGCTAATTCTTGCCATTCTTTGATTTCTGGCTGATCATCTGGAGCAGAATAAGTTAAACATTTTTGCCATTTTTCCTGTGCTGATTCTTGTTCAGCTTCTAATACTTGTGCCATTAAACAGTAAGGTGGTGCTAGATTTAAGTTTAAGTTAATTGCCTGTTTTAGAGATTGTTTCGCAGCCGATAATTGTCCTGATTTTAATTGTGACCAGCCTAAATTTTTGTAGAGATTATGTTTGGTTTTAATCTCAGAATTAGGATTAATTTTTAAACTGGTCTCAATTAAAGTAATAGCTTGATTGTAATTACCTGTTAAAATTTCTAAACGAGCTAAATTATTGTAAGATTTGTCTAAATTCCCTATATCAATAGCTTTTTTATATTCATTTTTGGCTGAACCTAATTGTTCTTGATTGTCATAAATTAATCCTAAGTTATGATGAGCCGAAACAGATTTATTATTGAAAAATAAGGCTAAACGATATTGCCATAAAGCACTATTATAATTGGATTGGTTAAATGCTTGTAAACCACTCTCATTAAGTTGTCTAGAAATTTGAGGTGATAATAAAGATAAAATTAGAGAGGTTACAACTAAAAAGGTAGCTATAGGAATTGTATTTAATAAAAATTTTTGTTTTTGAATTAAAAAGAAATAATGCCAATAATTTTGGTGTTTTATTAGCTCTAAAATTTGATTAATATTTTCGTTTTTTTCTTGTTCTATCGCGTCTAAGTATTGTAAAATAATTGATGTATTCTGAGGACGTTTACCCGGATATTCTTCGATCATATAGTTAATTAATTTTGCTAAAGATTGAAATTCATCTTTAAGTGTGTTTTTGGCAAAATCTTCAGGATTATTTCCTGTTAATAAACTCACAAAAGTGCGCCCTAATGCAAAAAAATCTGATTGAGGAAAACATAAACCTGTAAATTCTTGTTCTGGTGGTGTATATAGGGGAGATACAATTTTTGTACCAGATTCATTTTTACCCATCTTAATTAAATAAGTTGTTGTCATTTGTCTAACAGCACCAAAGTCAATTAAAACTAAAGTTCCATCAGACTTTAAGATAATATTTTCTGGTTTAATATCTCGGTGTATCAGTTTCTCTTGATGAATTATAGCAATAGTTTTTGTTAATTGCTTTAACCAATTTAGAGCTATTATTATATTAGGGATTTTTTGATTTTTTTCTAACCACTGTTGTAAATTTTCTCCAGTAACTTTTTCCATTACTAAACAATGTAATGGTGTTAAATAACCTTCTGGGGTAATGGTAAAGTAATCATAACCTTTAGGGATACCAGGATGAGCTAATTTTTGTAATACTTTTGCTTCTTGTTTAAACAGAGAAATGATTTTATTTTGATCTTTTTCTGGATAATATTGAAATTTATGCTGCTGGAGTATTTTTAATACTTTATGTTCTTGATCTTGGAGATCATAGACTTCCCACACTTCTCCAAATCCTCCTGTTCCTAAAAGACAGATCACTTGATATCTATGATTAATTATTTGTCCTATTTCCATGATTAATCACACCTGATAAATAACTAATATTGATTTGGAAATATCCTAAACCAGAACTTGAATCCAGTTTGAATAATAAATCTTGTAATTGAGTATATAAATCTTCAGAACAGTTTAAATTAATAAGTTTGTCTATAATTTTGTTCGATAGTTTAGGATTAATTAAGTTGTTATTAGGATTAGGATAAACTAAAGGATGAGTCCTCAATAATCCTATATTTTGCCAATTTTTGGTTTTGATCACTGCTATAATATTAGCGCAAAACTTTTCTACAAATAAATTACTAACATATTTCTTAATAAATGGAGGTAGGCTATAAGTTATTTCTGTATTATTAGCATCTTGAATTAAGAGCGATCGCCGTTTGAGTGATTTCATCGTATCAAGAATATCTGTCCCTGATAAATAGTGATCAAAAACTTGTTTTAACTGTTCTTGGGACAAATTTTCAGTAACAATAGCCAGGAAATAAATAATATCTATTTCCTGTGATGATAGTTTGGTAAATGCCTGGATAATATAGTTACTAATAACATCACTTACTAGGAGTGAACTTTGTTTAAAATATTGTAAAATATTCCCATTAAATTCTTGTTTAATATCCTGTGCTACTAGGTTAAGAACTCCAGGGTGATAACTATAACGTCTGATTAAATTAGTTAAAACTTGAGTATCTTTACCCAATCCTTGATGTTCAAAAATCTGGAGAGCAGAGGCTGGATCTAATCCCTTTAAATCCCACAAATAAACTGGGATTTGTTGAGATAATAACATTTCAAATTGTATCGGTTTTTCTTGACTTATAAATAACCCACAACTTTGATGAGATGTTTTAGCTATTTGGCTTAATAACTCTCCATACTCTTGATATTCCTGGCGGTAATAACCTGCTAAATTTTCTGATTTTAAAAGTTCTTCCCAATTATCTAATATAAGTAAACAACGATGGTTACGAAAATAATCAATAATTGGTTTTATATCTTCAGTAAAATTTGTAGATTGTTCGGTTAAATCATGCCAAAATAAAGAAAAAGGCTTAGGATTAGATAAAGTTTTATAAATAATACACTCAAACTGATCTGTGATTTGCTCTAAAAGATTTACGATGAAAGTTGTTTTACCAATTCCAGCCATTCCCGATAGTAGAATAACTTTTGTTTGTTTATTACTCAGCCATTCCAATAACTGATTTAACTCAGTTTTTCGCCCATAGAATATAGACTGATGGGGAAGTTCATCTAAATTAGATTTTAAGGAAAAATTATCAGATTGTGGAGGTAGCTGCTCAGTCATTTCTTGAATTTCTTGCCAATCCAAATCCAGAATAGCACAATAAATTTTGAATGCAGTCTCATTCACAGGTTTTCTTATAGATTTTGAAGCAAATCTATTCCAAGTTCCCCAAGAAATATTCTTTACAAAAAGTTCACCAGATTCAATAAAATTTTTAATATTATCCAGTAAAGTATATTTTGATGATTTAATTATTTCTCTCTTAATTTCTGCTATTTTTGCTATTTTTTGTGCTTCGGTTTGATTTTTAGCACCTTCACAATAAAAAATCTGTTCAAAATCTTTTAACCACTCACGAGCATTGTTACCCAAATTATGGGCTGCTTGATATTGTTGAATGTACTTAAAACAAGCTGCTACTAAAGGTCTAGTATCCTTCTGACTAACATTCCATTTTTTAGTTTCAATAGCCTCTCTGATTTTTTTCTGTCCTTCTTCAGATGCCATCAAGGTTTGACCTGTCATGGTTAGTTTAGGTTAATTGTCAAGATCAGTTGAGATCAGTAATTAATTGATCTTAGCAGATCGTGACATCCAAAGTAGCTTTTGAGATGATGGCAGTGTAGTTAAGCCAAACGAGGAACTGAGTTATGGCAGCCTGGTCAAGAGCGATATACCATCGTCAAAACGGAAGATATTACAAATACAAAGAATCTGGCTCGAATAAAGGCATTTTGGATGCTGATTCGGCGGACGCACTTGAAAAAGGAAATCCCAAATACCATGATCACTTTTTTAAAAGAAGTGGTACTTGGTATGTGCAAACGAAAGTAGAGAATCGGCATCTTTTTGAAGAAATTAGTCCCAATATTAGCGGAGTTGAGCAAGTATCATCGGGTGAATATTTAGACTATTTATTTGATGAAATAAAAAGACTTGATTAGTTCATAATATCTTGTCATTAGGCAAGAAGAAGCCTGGCTCCAAATTTGTCAAAATATGGGGAATTTTAAGAGATATATGATCTATCAAATTCCTGATTATTAATGAACAAAAATTATCACCTGACATAGTGAGAGGAAGAATCATGGTTGACCAGATCACAAGCAATGAATCTCTGTATGTAGTTCGTGATCTTATTGCCCCCATTGCCAATATCAATTTTTTTATCAAGCTGGGTGATTCGGGCGTGAACTACAGCGACGAAGAATTGGCTGGTATTATTAAGGCAGACAATTATGCTAAAACCAAACAAAAAATTCAGGAATTTGCAGTCCGATGTGAAGAACGTTTAGAAAGTTTCAAGCAGCGTCTCCGAGAAACAGAAGCTGAACTTGAAGCAGCACAACATCGTGCAGATGCTAACCGCCCTGGTTCTCCACCAGGTGAAATGTTTTTGGATCGCACTGACCATAATGCTGTTGCTCGTCACAACGCCAAAGTAAATGAGTATAACAATAAAGTCGATTTGCATCGGCGTTTAGTCGATCAAATGATGCGATCAAAAGAACGGTATGAAGATGCACTAGAGCGCTTTAAAGAGAAGAAAGCCGAAGTTGAAGAACAAGTGCGCGAAAAGACGGAGGAACTTAAACCGGCTCTTGACAGTGATATGGCTGCTTTTTTGGGCAAGCTTCAGCAGTTGGTGTTTGATTGTTTTCATAATAAGGCATTGATCTTCGAACCCTTTGTTTTGTTGTTTATGGCGAAGAAAGCCTATGTGTTTTTGTACGATCGCATTGAAAACAATAGCGATCGCAATACAGCAAGCAATACATTCCGTCAGTTGAATGGTGAACTTGAAACATTAGTTGAAAAGTATTCCGACGAGCTTAAGCAAGCCTTTACTGAAATTGTGAAGTATCTGTATGAATGTTTTTGCGAGAATGAAGCAATTTTTGACTCCATGCAAAAGCAACTTGAGCAGTTGCCTTATGATATATGCAATTCCAATGATGATTCTGCCCATTCACTGACATCACTTGTAGTTGATACAAACTTCCAATACAAAGACATTATCGATCCTAATGAATTAGCGCGTGTAGAAGCCCGTATCCGAGATCGTCAACAGCAGTTTAAAAATAATATTACTGAGATCGATACATTCACTAATCAGATGACCGAAACCTTCGATACGATTGCTGAAGTGCTTGCCGATAGCAAAACTAAACTTCAACTAATCCGTCAAAACAAAGAAACTCGTATGGGCGAAGCATTTGACTATTCGCGCTTTGTATTAGGTGTGTTTTATGAAGAAGTACAAGATGAATACCTTAAACAACAAAAAACTTTACTAGAAGCGATGCAATTGGAAATTGAAACCGCCTTGGGAATAAACCTCACAAAGTTAATCAAAACCATTTTAGACACAGAATTACTTTCTGTTTCAGCAGCACAAGCCATTGATAGCAATACCAGCTTTGCCTTTTTGGAATATCGCCAAAAGCTCCAGAAAAAGCGACAAGAGTTTACGGGTGGGATCAGGACACTCGATGACCAGTTGCAAGAAATTTCAAAGTTGCCACAGGAAAAATCAGAAGATTTTGCTAAACAAATGTCAAATTTGTTGGTTATTTCTGTGTTTCCACTAGCAAATTTAGGGACTTTATTTCCTGTGTATCAAGCCCTGACAAAATTTACACCGGCTTTGGGAAGTGGTCATCCAGTTTATGAAGAATTGCGAGAAAAAACGAAGAGCAAACTGCAAGGTTTTGCGATTGCTCATGCTCTCATTGCTATTCTAATTGGTAGCGTGGCTTTTGCTGTTAAAAATGACCAAAAGCCTTTTATTTTAGGAGGTGCAGCAGTCTATACTGTATCTGGCGGTGTCCTCTTTCTACAAAAGAAACAACTGACTAACCTCTAAAAAATTATGTTACATTACCAACAACTCAAGCAGTATTACATTGCTCTGGCTTTAGTGGATCGAAGATACCGAGAGTTGCAAAACTCTCGGTTAGAAGCCTCATGGTATGAAAATCAATTGGCATTAGCATTAGAATTAGCATTAAAACATGGACTCAGTAGACCTGCTTATAGCCAACCTGCTATCTCTTTTATACCACTGAATAGACAAGAATTACTGGATGTCTTTCAAAATTTGCAGGATGGACTCAAGGCTTTGCAAACTTTTCAAGGAAACCTTCAGCGTCAACTTAGTGATATTCAACAGAGGAACGATGCTGATTTACAATCATTAAAAAAAGAGATGAACGGATTAGAGGAAAGCTTTAAAGAAAGCTTAATTCAATTCGATTCTGCCAAACATAAGGTATTTATTATCTTATTAATTATTTTTTTAACTATTGTTGTTATGATCATAGTAAAGACTACTTATCTTAACAATCAACTGAAAAATTTTGACATATTACCGATTGCAATCCTGGTCAGTTTAATGGCAATCTTGGCATTAACAATAGCCAGAATAGCAATGGCTGATGTTAAGAAAAAGTTTAAAATCTATCGGGAGATCGATAAAAAGTTGAAAAACTTCCATCGCTATTTTACCGAAGATGAAGAACGATTACAGAGGCTGAAGTATGATCAAGAAAAACAACTGCGTGATCAGTTAGAAAATCTGCGTCAAGAAGCACGCGATCGCATAGAAATCATCCGAGCATTTATGCTTTCTGCACGCTATGATGCAACTGAAGTTAAGCCCCAAAATTTGCGAGATGAATGGCATAAACAACAGCACGTAATTACTGAAATAGTTAACAAATTACATACCCCCTTATGGCCTTGGCAAGATCAACGCTGGGAGACCAATTATCATTCTCCCGATCAGAATAGTCCATGTAGTCTTTTTCGGTTCGGCGACTTATTTATTGAACGGGAACAGGGAGAAGTCACAGTACCAGCTATTCTGACCTTGCGTGCCCATGAGCAAACTGCTAAACGGCACTCATCAGGTCATATTGCCATATTTAGTAATGACGGAGATTCTCGTCAGGCCGCATTACAAGCGATGGAATCACTGGCAGTACGCACACTTGCCTCAATGCCTGCTTGTACGTGCAAAGCTATTTTTATTGACCCTGTTAATGCCGGAAATACATTTCCATTTCGGAACTTTCCTGATCATATTGTAGGCAAACAAACTTATACTCGCAGTGAAGATATTCGGGAACAATTACGTACTCTAGCCCAGCACGTTGAACAGGTAATTCAAAATTACCTCAGTCGCAACTACGAAATGATCGAAGATTATAATGCTGATGGTACAGCAATTCCAGAAGCATATCGCTATGTATTTGTTGGCGACTTTCCATCTAGTTTTGATCGTTCAGCGATCGAGGATTTAAAAAGCTTAATCCTTAACGGAGCAAGAGCAGGCGTATATTTACTCTTGCACATCGACGACACCCTGGAAAAACCACGGGACTTCCGCTATGAAATATTTGATGATTGGTGTACTGTTTTGCGTCCTGCTTATGGGTTGACTACAGGCGGTAGCTTCCGACGACCAGGCAGTTTTAAAGTGGGTTACGTTTACTTAGGAAGAATAACGCGAATTCTTCACTCAGGAGCATTTGTAGAATTCTTGCCTGGTAGAGAAGGTATGTTACCCACTGCTCAGATGACCGAACGGCGCATTCGTTACCCTGAAGAAGCAGTAAAATTAGGTCAAATATTAGCAGTTAAAGTGAATAGTATTGACTCTCAAGATCGGGCAAGTCTAACCTGTTTAGGTATTCAAAGTAATGAAGCACTATCAGCAGAATGTTTAGCACTACAAACTGAGGATTTTCAGCATGAGGGTATACCACTTTTTACCTTACAACTTCCTGACGGTGAAGCATTTCGTATCCGTTTGGACACAGCACCCAATAGTGATGATTTCAATCGAATTGCTGCTAGGGTCAGCGAAGCAGTTAAAAATGTACCTACTGATTTTGTGCCATTCGATCTCCTTTATCCAGAGCATCTTTGGACAAGTAACAGCAGTAATAACCTGCAAGTACCAATAGGTATGGCAGGCGCACGAGACAAATTGGAATTTTTGCTGGGAATGTACGATGATGGTTCCTATGAACCAGCCCATGCACTTTTAGCTGGAACTACAGGAGCGGGAAAAAGCTTTACTATTCATGCCATTATTTTTAGTTTGGCATTGCATTATTCACCTGATGAATTAGAGCTTTATTTGCTTGATTATAAACAAGGCGTAGAATTTCAAGTTTATGTTACGCCCGATCAACTTGATAATCCTAATGCCCTTAACGATCCAGACCCCACACGAATACTTCCCCAGGCGCAAGTAATTTCTATTGAAAGCGATGTAGAATTTGGACTAAGTGTTTTGAATCGAGCAGTTTCGGAAATTGAAACTAGAGCTAAAGCATTCAAATCCGTCGGTGCAGCAGGATTAAATTCCTATCGAAAAGCTACAGGTAAAGTCTTGCCTCGGATTTTGATTGTAATAGATGAATATCAACAGATGTATTTACAAGCAGATAGTCGTTTGTGCGATCGCCTCAATGATACTCTGGAGACAATTATCAAACAGGGACGTTCTTTTGGCATTCATTTATTACTGAGTTCTCAGTCGCCGCGTGTGACAAACTTTCGCGAGCGGATCTACGAACAAATAGCAGTGCGAATGGCTATGCAGATGAGCCGATCCACCGCATCAATGGTAATGGCAGAAGGGAATGTTGATGTGGTAGAACTTTTAGACCGGGCGGGTAAACTTGCTTATAACGATCGCCTCGGCGAAAAAAATTGTAACCGCATCGGACAAGTCGCTTTTATTAATTCCAACGCTCGCCTTGCCGCAATGGAAGCTATTTTAAAAACAAGTCAGGAGCGGAATTTTCAACGTTCTATTCCTACTGTTGTATTCAACGGGATTCAACCTGCCCAACTCAAACATAATATTGAACTCCAAGCACTAATCCAGTGCGATCAATGGCTATCTTCTCAAGAGTTAAATCAACAGTATTTACAAGAAAAAGATTGGATAACGATTGAAAGTCCTTGTATGACCTGGCTTGGTGAATCAATGAGAATCGGCAGACAAATTAGAGCTATTTTCCGTCGTCGCCCTCGCAACAACTTGCTCCTAATTGGCAACGCTGAGAGTGAAATATTTGGTATATTAGGAGCAATGCTTGTTAGTTTGACTCACACTTGTTCGCCCAAACTTATTACTTTTCAAATCATCGATCTTTCCCTATCCGATGGAGATGTCGCTGAATTGATGCCTAGCTTCCGCAATTGCTTTGGTACACAATTTGATATATCATTAGGTAAGCGTTTTGCTGATCCAGATCGGCAAATTGTCCGGGCTGAAGCAATTTGGCAACAAGTGGTAGAAGATTTTGATCGTCGCCAAGCTATTCGTCAAGCTAATGCCGATGCAATTGATTTTGGTAAGTCTCTTTTCTTTATCTTTGCGGTGGGTAGTCTCAGCCAAATGGATCGCTTTCGCCCTGTTACAGGACGTATAGGTGAAGAGATGTCAACCGATGCCAAAAAACTTTTAGAAGTTGCCAGTAAAGGTTCGGAATTAGGCATTTATATAGTATTATGGCTCACCGATTTTAAGGTCGTTCAGCAATTGTTTGGCGGTAGTCGGGCTGCATTGACTCACTTTGATTTGCGGGTGGCGCTTAAAATGAGCGATCGCGATTCCCAAGACTTTCTCGGTGAGAACGTTGCTAAAAACTTACGTGATTCCCAAGCCTATTTTACCGACGCATCTACTCCCGATTCCCCGGAAAAGTTTCGTCCCTATGCTTTGCTATCTGCATCGATGATTGATACTTATGCTCAAGTATTAAAGCAGCGTCAATGAGTTTGTTTACTCTTTCTATTTCACCAATTTTGGAGGTTGATTATGTCCGTAGATATTCATGTCGATCCTGAAGTTTTAGCGGAATTTGCTCGCGCCCTTGCCAATTTTCAAGATACTCTTGAACAAGAATTGCAATCTCTTAATAGCGAGTGGTCACGCTGTAGCGAAACTTTTATTGGTAGACAAAGAGACGAATTTGCCCAAAATTTCGACTCAACTCGCCAATCGATCGCTCAAGCTGTCGAGGTAGGAAGAAATGCCGCCGAGCAGTTGAATCGCTATCAGGAAGCAGTGCGTCAAGCATTGGGTTAAGGCTTTTTCACTTTTTGAACAATTTCTTGGAGGAATACTTATGAGTAGTAGTGGAATTACTGGTATTAGTGTTGAAGATACTCAAGCACTGCTTCAACAATTACAACGCTTTCAAGAAACGATTGGAGGCGACTGGAGAAGTGTGATAAGTCAATGGCAGAATTTACAAAACTGCTGGCAAGATCGTCAATATGATCGATTTCAACCATTCTTTGAGGAACTTTGCCGCACCTACGCCCAATGCGAGCAACAATGCGAAGAATATACCCAGTTTTTAGAGGAACGCATTCGTGCTGCTGAAGATGCTGCGGCAACACTCAATATGTAAAAAATGGTGCTGTACTTTTTTAGTTTTAATGTTTGAGAAAATTCAATCCAAAATTGTTTGTAGAAATTATGGAATCATCAATAGACAAAAAAATTAATCAAAATAAGGAGCAGCAGTATGTAGAGGGAGCAGGTGAAAAGCGAAAACCAAATCAATCTAACGCTGGTTCTGGAAGTAGCAGTCAACTTGATCGTATAAATGCTGCACTCAATAGACCAGGTATTCCTGAATCAGCCAAAGTTCATTTACGGCAAGAGAAACATCGGCTGACTAATGAAATGGCTGGTACAGGTGGAATGGCTGGTATCAGTATTGAAGATACTCAAGCACTGCTTCAACAATTACAACGCTTTCAGGAAACGATTGGAGGCGACTGGACAAGTGTGATGAGTCAATGGCAAAATTTACAAAACTGCTGGCAAGATCGTCAATACGATCAATTTGAGCCATTCTTTGAGCAACTTTGCCGCACCTACGAACAATGCGAACAGCAATGCGAAGAATATATCCAGTTTTTAGAGGAACGCATTCGGGGTTCTGAAGATGCTGCGGCAACACTTAATATGTAAAAACTTGGCTCTTGCACTAATCACATTTAGCTTTGTTTTGGAGTGAAATGTATACCCACTGTATACATAATTTGGGTATGGTTATCATAAAAAAAGTGATATTTTCAGATGAAATTCAACTCGTTATGGTCTAATCCCTTTCAATTTACACCTCATCATGATGACTGGTCAATTCTGGATCAATTAGGTGGTAAATATCACGGTGGTGTCTATTTAATTCGTGATAGTCAAGATCGGAAAAATTTATATGTTGGCAAAGCAGAAAACACCTCTAAAGACATTCGCGATCGTTTAAACGCTCATCTGTCTCGCAAGGGTAATAAGAATATTGCTAAACGAGTCATAAACCAGGAAACATTCACAATCAGGTGGATTGATTCTCAGAATCCGGCATTAACAGAGTCTACCCTACTGATTGCACTGAATACACTAGATGAACTAAGCACAGCAGATAATAAGCGCATTGAATGGCAAGACAAATACTCCAGCGATCAAATATGTGATGAAGCAACGCGACTAGGAATTTATTCTGAAGAAGCTTTCGTTACTAATTTCCTTAGTTGGCTTTCTAACTCCCTCAAAAAAATAGAGAATCAGCAGAGCAATAAACAACCTAGACAAATGCTATCTGTTAATAGCCATAGAAATAGTAGAATAGCTGGTATCAGTATTGAAGACACTGAAGCACTACTCCGACAATTACAACGCTTTCAGGAAATGATCGGATGTGATTGGAGAAGTGTGATCAGTCAATGGCAGAATCTACAAAACTGCTGGCAAGATCGTCAATACGATCGGTTTGAACCATTCTTTGAGGAACTTTGCCGCACCTACGAGCAATGCGAACAACAATGCGAAGAATATACCCAGTTTTTAGAGGAACGCATTCGGGGTTCTGAAGATGCTGCGACAACACTCAATATGTAAAAAAGGGCAATGTTTACAGCCGATTTACCTACCACAAATAAAGCTATAATACTTCATGTATTTGTGGAGATAAAATGGCAGTTACACTCAAACTCTCACAATCAGGCAAAAAAATCATTGAACAGGCTCGAAAAAAGAAAGGCTTTGACGCAGATTCTACGAGTTGGTGTCAGGAATCTTACACTAGGCCTGCAACTTTAAAGCGTTTCCGAGCAGGAATAGCAATCAGCCAAGATGTTTTCATTAAACTCTGTGAAGCCGTTGGTGTAAATTGGGAAGATGTTGTAGATCATTCTAGTCCGACATCTTCTCAACCTGAACAACTTCCAGAATTTTCTCAATATGATCAATCTTGGGTTGGTCGAGAACAACTCCTCACCGAATTAAAACATAAAATAGAAGGTTCTTGTCGAGTTTTAATTATCACAGGAATTACAGGAATTGGCAAAACCGCCCTAGCTGAAAAATTAGTCTTTGATTTACGGGAAGATTGGTTAAAAGATAACTGGACAAAATTTCATTCAGAGAATTTTGATAATCAAAACCAAGCATCAGATTTTGCTAGTGTTGCGGTTCATTGGTTAGAAAAATGGGGACAGATTGTTACCTTAGAAGACCGTAAAAATCCAGAACAACTCCTTCATCGTTTAGTCAATTTTTTGAGCAATCATCGTTATCTGATTGTGATGGATTCCCTAGAATTGATTATGAAGGGAAATGAAGACGAGGGTTGGAGTGATTTTGAAGATGAAGGGTGGGTTAAATTCTTTCACGCCTTATTAGCGAGTTCTATTTGTCAAAGTCGTTTGATTCTCACAACTCAAGAATTACCCGGACAAATGCCTTCTCGCTATAAAAATTTCTGGGATTCTAAACGTTTAAGTGGACTAGAACCACCGGAACAATTAGCATTATTTGAAAAGACGGGATTAGAGATTGATTTATCTTCCGATTATTCTCCCTATTTAGAACGGATTGGTCAGGCTTATGAAGGTCATCCTTTAGCCTTACGAGTGATTTCTGGTGAAATTGGTGACAAACCCTTTTTTGGTAATGTGGTTGCTTACTGGAATACATACGGAAAGGAAATTGAAGAAGTAGAAAAAGCGATCGCCGAAGCTAAAGAACAAGGTATAATTCAAGGTGCGAATGACCAATGGAAATTAGATCGATATACTGGGAATCTCAGAAAAAGAGTCCGTTCTCGACTAGAAATCACCTTTAGTCGTTTAGAAAAAGATGCGTTTAATGCTTATCTTTTACTCTGTTCTGCATCCATCTATCGCTGTGCTGTTACTCCTGATTATTGGTTAAGTTTATTAGAAGATGACTGTGGAGAAGAAGAACAGGAAATTGCTTTAGAAACATTGCGCGATCGCTTTCTTTTTGAAGATAGTTTAGAAAATCAGCAATATGTAATTAGACAGCATAATTTAATCCGCAGTATCGCCCTAGAATATCTGAAAAACATGGATTAACCCTGATGATTCAACTCCCCAATCAAGCTCTATATCAAAACTCTATTGATTTGATTTTAGCACAATTAAATCTTGATTCTGCCTTTTTTAAGACCCTACCCCGTTTTCAACAGATGAATTATAAAGCTACGGTTAAGTTTTTGATGGGCTATAAAACTCATTCAGATGAACAATCTTCACAAAAAGTCAAAAATAGCTTAGAAGCCTTATACCACCTGTGTACAATTCCCGAATGGGTACTAACCGATTCTACTATAATCACTATTTTTGAACTTCCTATTGCTATTAATCCTTCTACGACTAATCTATTACTCCCTTTATCTGAATATCTATTTTTCAAAGGTTCTTATCAAAATTTACTGGGGGTCACTCAAGAGATTATAGATTCATTAAAAACCAGTAGCAAAATTTTGAATGATATTTTACTTTTAAAAGCTATAACGTTAAGTAGTTTAAATCAAAATCCGACACAGGTTTTTCAAATTCTTCAAGAAATTTCTGCTACATCCCATCCTCAATCCTTACAACATATAAAAGCAAATTGTCATTTAGCAATGTATCAAGTTTCCTTGGGAAATTATCAAGATGGAATCAGGAACTTGAAAAAATGGTTAGTGATTGTTGATGAAAATTTGAAGCATCAAAATCTAGCTCAATCAGATTTTCAGCTTGATGATATTAAAACGGGAATGCTTGAGATTTTGGCTCATTATGAAATGAATGCGAGTCATTTTGATCAAGCTTTAGAAATTTATGATCAAGTTATTAACTTAAGGAAAAAACTGGGATTAATTCATCGAATAATTACTCCACAAGTGCATCAAGGCATTATTTTACGGAGAAAAAGACAGTATGACCAAGGGATTAAAGTTTTGCAAAATGCTCAAGAAAAAGCCAAACAAATTAATTATATTCAAGCCGAGGTTTTTATTGCTCATCATCTCGCTTATATCTATCTTAACCAAGGAAATTTGACGGAAGCAAAAAAATTAGCAATAGTAGCTTTTGAAGGCTATAAAAAGACCGAGAATTACCAAGGAATTTCTGATTGTTATGAACAATTAGGTTTGATTAATCTGGCGGAAAATAAGTGTGAACAAGCTATCCAAAATTTTAAAATAGCCCTAGAAATGAGACAAGCTAGTTTGAATAGACATGGAACAGCTAGTTGTTTATTGGATTTAGCTTTAGCTTATTGGCATAAAAAACAAATTATGAAATCTATTTTTTTCTTAATTAAAGGTTTACAATCCTATGCTCAACTGGGAATTTTAAATAGAGTTCGATTCATGCGAATGCTAAAAATAGCTTATAGTTGGACTCTGGGTAAACAAAACTAAAAAATATCAGAAAATAAATATGAAAGTAGGAATTGTTTGTGGCTATGGTAATATTGTAGACGATAACCTGACTGATTATCTTGATTTTGTAATTAGCCATATCAAGGAGGAAAAAATTGATCAATTAATCCTGAGTGGTGGATGTAGTTTTACAAAATCCCCTATTTCTGAAGCTCAATTAATGAAGCAAATAATCACCAATAAAATATCAGATATAGATTTATTTTTAGAAGAAAAATCTTTAACCACTTTACACAATTTATTATATACAAAATTGATTTTAGATAATTTCGCGTATCATCAAATTCAAGTTGTTTATATATATTGTGATCAAGTTCGTTATTTAAAAATGATTTGTTTGGCTAAAATTATTTTTAGAGATTACCCTGTAAAAGTTATTAAATTACCAAGAAAAGAAAACATCCTGATTTATTTAGCACAAATTCCCTCTGTATTGATTCAATGTTTAGGAGCAATCTTTCCTAATATTGAAAAACAAATTCTGGTCAACAAGAAAAAATGGATTCAAAAATACAGATAGGAGTAATAACTCCCAAGTACAGCTTGTGTTAGTGTTGTCAGTATAGAATCTGGGTAAAAGAACACACCAATGAACTGCGGAATGTCATCTATATTATGATAACTTTGATTCTGATCTCAATCGAATTTAGTTATGACTCATTCCACTGATATTGTTAAACTAGCGCAATTAATGGCGGCGGACTTCAGCAACCAAGCCCAAGCATTTGAAAATCCACCGTTTTTTGCCCATATTCGCGTCTGTATGCGTCCCCTACCTGTAACATTATTAGATGGGGTGAGCTTGTATTTAGAACAAGCCTATGATATTAACTTAAAACAACCCTATCGAGTGCGGGTATTAAAATTAGTTCCGGTAGAAAATCATATTGAAATTGAGAATTATGTGATTGAAAATGAACAAGAATTTTATGGTGCATCCCGGGAACCTGAACGACTTCAAGGGTTAACAAAAGAACGATTAAAAAAAATGGCACAATGTTCTTTTATTACCCATTGGACAGGACATAGTTTTAAAGGAGAAGTCGAACCAGGGAAAGGATGTATGGTGGAACGCAAAGGGAAAGTCACCTATCTAGCAAGTGAATTTGAAATCGACGAACACCACTTTATTAGTCACGACCGAGGACACGACCCCGAAACCGATGAACAACTGTGGGGGGCCTTAGCCGGGCCATTTCAATTCGTGCGCTGGACAAGTTTTGCGGAGGAGGTAAAAATTTGACCCCCTTTCCTGATAAATTTACCGGGTATTGGTACATCAAGATTCAACAAGTGTATTTATGAAAGTCCTGGTTATTGGTGGTGATGGCTACTGCGGTTGGGCGACAGCATTGTATTTGTCTAACCGTGGCTATGAAGTCGGTATTCTGGATAGTTTAGTTCGACGTTATTGGGATCAACAACTGTGTATTGATACACTAACTCCGATTGCTCCAATTCAGCAACGAATTCAGCGTTGGAAAGATTTAACTGGAAAATCCATTGACCTATTTATTGGGGATATTAACAACTACGATTTCCTGATTAAAAGTTTACTGAAGTTTGAACCGGAAGCGATTATTCACTTCGGAGAACAGCGTTCTGCACCTTTCTCAATGATTGATAGAGAACACGCTGTCCTGACCCAAACTAACAACGTGATTGGCAACCTAAATTTATTGTATGCCATGCGGGAACATTTCCCTAATTGTCATCTGGTGAAGTTAGGAACGATGGGAGAATATGGAACTCCCAATATTGATATTGAGGAAGGTTATATTACCATTGAACATAACGGCCGTAAGGATACTTTACCCTATCCCAAACAACCTGGCAGTTTCTATCATTTATCCAAAGTTCATGACAGCCATAATATCCATTTTGCCTGTAAAATTTGGGGTCTGCGAGCAACGGATTTAAACCAAGGAGTGGTTTATGGGGTGTTGACGGAAGAAACCGGGATGGATGAGTTGTTAATTAATCGTCTCGACTATGATGGGGTATTTGGAACGGCGTTAAACCGTTTTTGTATTCAAGCGGCTATTGGTCATCCCTTGACCGTATATGGAACTGGGGGACAAACCAGAGCCTTCTTGGATATTCGGGATACGGTACGATGTATCGAATTAGCATTAGAAAATCCGGCGGATTCTGGACAATTCCGGGTGTTTAATCAGTTTACCGAATTGCATAGCGTCGGTGACTTAGCAATGATGGTAAAAAAAGCAGGAATTGCGTTAGGGTTAGATGTGGAAATCGAAAATATTCCTAATCCTCGTGTTGAACTAGAAGAACATTATTTCAACGCTAAGAATACTAATTTATTGGATTTAGGATTACAACCCCATTTTCTATCGGATTCTCTGTTAGATTCTTTGTTGAATTTTGCTGTTAAGTATCAGCATCGAGTTGATAATAGCCAAATTATGCCCAAAGTTTTATGGCGTAATCCTGGTTAATTTATAACCATGTTTACTGTAGAGAGAGGTTAGGTTCTCTACAGTAAGCCTTATTTGTAGTGAGGCGTTCACGCCTCTAAGCCCTGAAGGGCTTACTACTATTTGCGTTAAATTTACGACGAATCACTAACTCCACATTCCTACACTTTTAGTGGGTTGGTTAACAAAAGGTGGTAGATCCGAATTGGAATCAGAAGGAATTGTCGGGGAAGCATATTCAGAAGTTGGGACACCTCCTTTAGCTTCAACATCCGGTTCATCGGAAGAAAATTCTAAACAAATCCGAAATTTTCCGGTTTTCCAAGATTGACCCGGACGCAAGAGTTGACACTCAATTCCTTCCTTAAATAAATTTTCTTCCTCTAACTTGGATTCCATAATTGACAGGAATTCACTGGCTTTAAAAGTACATTGAAACATCAATGCACTTTCACTGGTATTAATCACATCATCATCATCGAGAATAGAGGTAAAATCGCTCATGTTTATGTCCTGAAAATTGTATTTTGTACTAGGGATTAACTGATTTAGAAAAACCAACCGTAGGAATGTAAACCTTTTCCTAATAGATTAACTCCTAAATAGCACACCCAGACCACCACAAAGCCCGTGGCGGCTAAAATAGCAGGTTTTCGACCTTGCCAACCGCGAGTAATTCTGGCGTGTAAATAGGCTGCAAACACTAACCAAGTAATTAACGCCCAAGTTTCTTTGGGATCCCAACTCCAATAGGAACCCCAAGCCTCATTCGCCCAGACCCCCCCGGAAATAATCCCAATGGTTAACAGGGGAAATCCTAATCCAATAATCCGATAACTGATATTGTCAATGGTTTCCACTAAAGTTAATCGCTGTGGGGAAAGCAGGGGAATCGATTCCAGGTTATCGGTTTTGACGAACTCTAACACAGCTGTTGTGCTATTACCATTGGTTGTGAACCCTTTGGGCTGGGACTCCGCCAGGATTTCTGGAGCATAATTGATCCCATTGCTAACGGGTTTATGATGATTTCGGGAAATCCGGGTTCCTAAAGAACTTCCACTTAACTCGATTTCCTGTCCCCGGGTGAGAATTAAAAAGGCGATCGCTAACAGAGATCCCACCATTAACGTTGCATAACTCAACATCATGACGCTAACGTGCATCATTAACCAATTCGACTTCAATGCTGGGACGAGGGGTTCAGCGACCCGCATTTGGGGCGGTAACTTCAGGGTAGCAAAGGCCGCAATTCCCATCGCCACTGGAGAGGTGACCACCCCAACTAAGCGACTCCGACTCATTTGTTCGGCAATTAGATGAATGGTTGTTAAACCCCAAGTCAGGAAAAACAGGGATTCATAAAGATTACTAATCGGGAAGTAACCCGCCTCAATCCATCTTGCCCCTAATAACGTGGCAATGGAGAGATTGGCGATCGCCATGGACGCAGTTCCCAACACCGACAAATAGGGAATATTAGGAAACGCCGCCCCCACCCAATACAACAATAGGGTGATCAACAAAATGGCAAAAGAAATATTATCTAATCCATTCTGGAGTACAACCAGATTCATGAACGATTCTCCTCGTAACGGTATTGATAACCGACTTTTTTTAACTTTATCTTAAATCTCGCCCCTAGAACTCGCCCTATACCCTGATAGGATAGGTTAGGCTAGATTAAGATTTCATATTATTAGGATTGCAGATCAACTGTAAACCTTGTCCTATTCGTATTTTAGCTTGATCAGAAAAACTTATGACCAACTCAGACAGTCAAATCACCCCGACCTATTTACAGGAAGATATACAAGAAATTCTCTATATTGCTATTTCTCGCAAACAAGATAACGAGGAAATGACTCGTCAAGAATTGTTAGACATTGCCAAAGATTTAGGAATTTCTCCCCTGGATTTAGAATTAGCTGAACAGCAATGGAAGTTACAAAAACAAGAAGCCGATGAAAAGTTAGTCTTTAATACCTATCGCCAAAATCGACTGAAACAAAATCTGATTCAATTTGGGATTGTTAACTCTTTCTTGATTTTAATTAACCTCGTTATTTGGCATGGAATCGGATTTGCAGCCTTTGTCTTTTTAACTTGGGGATTATTTTTAACCCTCAGAGCTTGGAAAACCTATCAATTGGAAGGAGAGGATTATGAAGTAGCATTCAAAGCCTGGAAATTGAAAAAAAATGTTGGCAAATCAATTAATGCTTTTACCGATAAGGTCTTAAAAGGATTGCAGTCTTAAACCTCGCTCGGGTTTGTAGGGGTTTGGTCTTGTCACCCAACCCCGAACCAGGTGAATTAAGTATTTCTTACAATTTGAACAGATAGTATAACTTTAGTAAATACAAAAGTGCAAATAAATGTTGCAAATCCGCACATTTTCTAATTTTTTCCGATAGAATGATTAGTATAGAAGCCTGGATAATAGAGTTGAGGTTAGGAATTATGAATATTTTACGTTCTCTTAAAGAAATGATGACCTATTTAACTGAAGCCGCCGGGCGGATGTTTATTGTTAGTGATGATGTCTACCCATCGGTAGGCACACAACCCTTTGAAGGTAATCCCAATAAAGATCCTCGTTGGAAACACTAGAAATAATTGTGATCAAATATTATGATGTGTTTCAAAATCTACTTAAATCTCCCATAACTCCTATGGGGGATTTATTGTTATTGTTCCCCATTCGTAATTCGTAATTCCCTACTATACCTAAAAAATTTGATTCATAAAAAAAGCTAGTGACGCACTACTTAAAGGAACAGTTAGATTATCAATTCCATACTTTGAAAAAGTTTCTAATCCCGTAGATACAACCGCCACAGCTATTGAAATACTCCAAATTATTTGATTATTTCCTTGAGTTGCTAATAAAATAACACCGGAAATAACAAAACTAACAAACAGCATTGTTAAAGAACCTTCCCAGCTTTTACCATTACCAAAAACTTGATATTTATGTTGACCCCATTGTTGACCAATAACCGCCGCCAAACCATCCCCCCAGGTCATCACTAAAATACCTAAAGCCGCATATTGAGGTTGTTTGATTGTCCAAAACCAACCAATTAAAACCCCAATACTAATCGCATAAAAAAACGTCCCTAAACTTTTACGTCCCACACTATTAATACTCGGAAGAATCGGGGTTTGATAGGAAATCAGGGCAATAATTCCTGAAAGCACACTCGCTGCAATTCCCACCCACGCCGGAATATTTAGCCACCAGGCAAATAGAATCACATTTCCTGTACCAATATGAACAATTTTACGCGAAACTTCGGCATTAACAGCAAAAATCCGATTTAGTCCTTCTGCTACCCCTAAAATTAAACCTAACCAACCAGCAACTAAGATAATTTCAAATCCTAAGTTGTGGATTTCAGCTAAACTCGGCATAGAATTAATGGAATATAAATTAACCTAAATCATTAGTATACGCTGATTCTTGCATTTTCAGACATTTCGCAATATCCTTTTCTATAATCCTAACCCTTTCTAATATAGATTAATTTCAATAGATATGATTGTTGAATTCGGCCAAGAAACTTTTAAAACCGGATTTCTGGACTGGTTAGATTGATTTTAAAAAATAATCTTGCATTAACTGACTATAAATTATATATTGATATTAATTTGTCCAACTCCAATTCACGGGTCACTATGTCACACAAAAGAACTTTTTTTGAATCCCTCACCCATTGGTTTAGCGACGAAAATTTCTTAATGATATTAGAAGAAATTCAAGTGGCGATCGCTAAAACCTTATCAATTGCTATGATAATCGTTATTGTCGTTTGCTGTGGTCAACTAATTTTATATTTAGCCCAAAAATTGTTAACGGATTCTACTCTAATATTTAAAAATTCTTTGTTTGAAATTTTTGGATTATTCTTAAATGTTTTGATTGCTATAGAGATTTTAGAAAATATCTCAGCCTATTTAAAAAAACACGTTATTCAAGTTGAGTTAGTGATTGTCACCTCCTTAATTGCGGTAGGAAGAAAAATCATTATTTTTGATCTCGATAAAAAAGGGGGTGAAGATTTGATTGGACTTGCTATTGCAGTTTTAGCCCTGTCAATCAGTTATTTAATTGTTCGAGTGTATCACGGTAAGTAAGGGCTAGAAATTTATTCAACGGTTGAAACATAGATTGATTTGGTCATAAGTCACTCTAAATATTGCTTTTTATGGTCGTTCAGGTTAGACTTAAAACCATTCAAAAACCATTAATTGCATCTTTAGTAAATTTTTGTTTTATGGAAACCGCATTTAACCAATTCTGGCATCTGGTTTCAGGGGCATTTGCCCTCAACCCAGAAGTTTTTGATCAAATTAATACCTTACCCGATGGTCTCACCGTAGCCTTAATTATTGTTCTCATCGCCGGGTTATCACAAGCAATTGGACAATGTATTGTTTTATTTGCCAATAAAGTTACACCCATTCGTTTTTTTCTCAGCTTAGGAATTTCTGCGATTGTTTTTGCTTTAAGTTATGGATTATGGGCCGGGAGTATTTGGATTGCAAGTAACCTGTTTTTTGATGTTTCTCTAAGTTTTGATCTAATTTTTAGAACTCTAGGACTCAGTTATGCCCCTCAAATGTTAGGGTTTTTAATTGCTTTACCCTACATGGGAATTGCAATTGGAGTATTCCTTTCAATTTGGAGTTTACTGGCTCAATTTATCGGACTAGAAAGCATTGCCGGATTTGAAGATTGGTCAGTCTTTATTTGTACTTTAATCGGCTGGGTTGTCCTCCAAATTGTCCAACGAACTATTGGTCGTCCGATTTTAGCCTTTAGTGGTTGGTTATCTAATTCGGTGGCAGGAACTTCATTAATTACTGACCCGAAAAAACTAGAACAAATGGTCATGTATGACGGGAATGAGCCTCAAATCATTACCGTAGGCAAGGAAATTTGGTTAGAAGCCGAACAGCAAGAAGATGTTCCCAAACAAAAAAGTTCATCTACCGTTAAATTTGTAGCCCTGGCATTGTTGGGCTTTTTATTAGTTTTAATTTTATATCCTAATAGTAATAACCCCTTAACAGTAGGGTTTAGTCTCCTTAATCATAGCTTTAGATTAGGCTTGAAATTAGTTCAATTTGGTTTAATTGCTCTATTAATTTCTATTATCCTAACACCGCTAGAATCTTTAACTTGGTGGGCAGGATGGTATGGAGTTCAACCCTTAGAAAATACCGGAACATTAGTCGAAAATCCTAATATTGATACCCCATTTAATCACTATGTTGTATATTTAGATGGAATCAATCAAGGCTCCTATCAATATTTACCAGAAGTTGAACGTTTTTTAGATGCCCTTGCCATTGCCACTCCCGATAATGTAGCAATTGTTAAAGGGATTATGCCCTATTCTGTTACTAATAAACCCTTAACTGAAAATCGGCCCCTATCCTTTTTGTGGCGGATGATTGACTCCATGGTAGTTCAAAATCCTGCCAACCCCATTGGTTTTATCATTAACGCCCGAAATGTCGTCTCAGTAGCCGTTTCAGCCGATCCCCGTTACGGCCCGATTCAAAATCAAGGCCTGGCGCAAGTTCTGTATAATAGTTTACTCAGCTATGGTTATCCCGTCGATAGTGAAGTTCCAGTGACTTTGATTGGCTACAGTGGTGGCGGTCAAATGTCCATGGGGGCTGTAACCTTTCTTAAACGTACCATTAAAGCCCCGATTACAGTGATTTCTATTGCAGGTGTGATCAGTGGAAATACGGGGACAATGGTAGCAGAACATCTCTATCATCTGGTTGGGGATCAGGATAGCGTGGAAAAAGTGGGGGCAATTATTTTCCCTGGACGCTGGCCGATTTCTCTGTTATCAAACTGGAATTTTGCCAAACGGCGGGGCAAAATTAGTTTTATCTCTTTGGGGCCAGTGGGACACAATATGATGGGTGGCCCGATGGGAGATAATCAACTACCAAATGGCAAAACCCATCTGCAACAAACCGTTGATATTGTCACTGGAATTTTATTAGAAAATTGGGAAATTACTGGGCTAGATCCTAATATTTTCAAAAAATCTAGTAACTATGAACTCTACAAAAAAGCCCCTTTTAACCAAGTTGCATATTATCCAGTTAAACAAACTCTTAATCCCGAATTATATCAACCCGTAGGGAATTGGATAGGTCGATTAATTTTACCTAAATTATCAGAGCGGGAACAGGTGCAGGGCGTATTATTTGAGATTTATCATGCCGATTCATCCCATCAGCATCGAGTCGGACAAATTGTTAATTTAAGATGGGATTTACAGGTTTCTTCTGTCAAGGAAAGAGTTAAATTAGTCACCCAGGATGTCAACTTTATTGATCAGGTAAAAGTTAGTAAATCCCAAGGTAATATTCACCCAGAAAGAATCAATGGTTGGTCAAAAGTTGACCCCTTAGAATCCATAGCCGGAGCTAGACCCCAGGATGATATGATTGTGGTTTTAAAAGATCCTGTAGTCTTGAAAGATACGGGTTTAGAACGTCCAAGTTTGTATATTCAACATGATCCAGTTGAAATTACTGGCCGATTTTATGCCCTGGTTCGGTTTATTGAAAATTTAGGCAATGACTTCTTTTTGGTGCGTCATTATTCTCCCGCCTCTCAACAATTTAACGGCCCCGAAGAAAGGGTCTATTTACCCTCAGTCATTGCTAACCGAGATGGGGCTTTATCTTCAATAAATCAGGATTTAGAACAATCTCCGGTTAATGCTTCAGGATGGTATATTTTTGGACAGAAAAATATTGATGGTCAGTTTGTAGTACAGGCGATCGCCCCCTATCAATTATTTTCTTTAACTCCTGATTTGGTGATTTCAGGACAACAAAAAACCCTAGATTATATTAACTGGGAATACTGGAAAAATAAAGTCACACCCCAAGGACAGGTTAAGACAATTTTCCTCAATCCTAATCAGGATAATTCCACTAACAATATTGTCCCGGAATCCCTCTGGAAAGAAGGGGATAGAGCCTTATTAATGCACGTTTATGGAGGCATTGGCGGGCCAAATGGAGATCATACTCCCTTTGGGATTTATTTCGGACATTTTGCCTATGGAATCGCTACGGTGGTGCGCGATCGCCTTACTCAAGACCTGCGATTTAACATCGAATATCGCCAAATTTATACCCATAATTGTGATGGAATAATCTCAGGAAGTTTAGACTGGACAAGGTATAGTGGCGATCGTCAATTCGGTTGGTTAGGATCTCGTCCCTTTACCGATATTCTAATTAAATTTGATCCCCTCACCCAAGATTATGATTTTGATGGGTTCAAGTTTTCTCCCTTGGATATTGTGATTAATGAACTAGATATTATGACCGCTCGATATCGCGTAGGGGATGGAACTGGAACCACTTTTGTCAGTGCAATTAATTCCTGTTCTCAAGATTCCAGTCAAGCCTTATATTTATCATTAAGAAGAATGCTGGCGCAGTTTGAATTAAATCCCCTATTAATGAAATGGTTACGAGAAAATCCCCACCACGAACAAGCCCAACGGTTCATTCAATTAAGAACCTTAGTTGCCAGTTTAGAAAGTATCTTAATTGCTGGAAGGAAAGTCCGAAAAGATTGGCAATATGGTTCTCCAACTTTAGGGCGTTTTACTCAAGAAACCCCCCTAAAAACCCTGTCTCGGTTAAGCTCTAGTTGGCGCTCATTATTACCGCGATTAATTAATGATAAAATCGCCATGATTTTCCTCCAATTAGGAGCCTATCTCTGGATTCTCCGCACCCATCAAGTCGGTGGTCATGATCCTACCCTGAAAGCCCTGATTCCCACGGATTTTTGGTTTGGAGTTCCTAAATTGAAAAACTTTGAATATGATTAGTTATTCAAATAGTTTTTGTAAAGATTCATGAATAAAGTTTAGATTCTGCAAAGGTTTATGATCTGAATTTAAAGATTTAGTTAAATCAAGACCGCTCAGAAGATTAATAGATACTACATGACGATGATTAGAGTATATTGGAGAATATCCAGGGTATTATCAGCACGTTCTCTGATGCGGAAGCGGGTTTTGAGCCAGGATTAGTCAGAAATCGGACTAACAATTAACTCTGCATTCGAGGGGTAAACCGATACCGCAACCCACAGGGGGTAGACTATGACCGGATTAGAATTAGCAATTTTCATTGTCGGGCCGTTAGTGTCATTTTTATTTGCGATCGCACTAACACCCAACAAAGCCGAAATTGTTTCCGATCAGGAACATTCTCATATTTAGTTAAGATTTACGGGAGTTAGAGGGAAAGTCTCGTAGTCTATAGTCAGATTATCCTGACTTTGAAAATCAATGATAGGTTCCCGAAATTTTCAACGGTTTTCACAGATTCTACTCGGTGGTGTTAGTGGAATATTTGTAGTGAGTTTTAATCATGGACAAGTTGCTGTTTCCTTACCTATTGTTGGACTACAAGCTCAAAATTCGGTGATCACACAACCGATTAATTCTGCTGAAAATGGCATGGAAGATCCGACAATTCCACCATTAGGAAAACCAGACTCTTTTATTCCTAGAAAACCTTTTCCACCACCTAATTTAAAGAAACCAGAAAAACCCTATTATTCTTTAATTCCAGAACGCTATAAAGGCAAAACCGTTCATAATGTTTCCCCTCGAAATCAAGAAAAAGTTATTGCCTTAACCTTTGATGATGGCCCCTGGCCAGAAACACCCAAGGTCTTAACAGTTTTAAAAGAGTTTAATGTTAAAGCCACCTTCTTTATTCTAGGCCAAAATTTACCGTTATATCCTAACATTATTAAGCAAGTAGTTCAGGAAGGTCACGCCGTTGGAAATCATAGTTGGACGCATTCTTATCCAAAAATGGAACCGCAAAAAGCTAAAGCCGAAATTGAAAATACATCGGCAAAATTACAGTTGATGACGGGATTAAAAACCAGGTTATTTCGGCCGCCTGGGGGAATTTTAGATAATGGTGTTGCCGACTATGCCCGCAGTAAAAATTATGCCATTATTATGTGGTCTATTGATACGAAAGACTTCCAACAACCCACAGCTTCAATTTTAGCAAATCGCGTTTTAAATCAAGCCCGTCCAGGGGATATTGTGTTAATGCACGATGGCGGCGGAAATCGTTCTCAAACCATAGAAGCGTTAAAAATTATGATTCCTGAATTACAAAAACGTGGCTATCGGTTTGTAACAGTTTCCGAATTGTTGAATTTAGCTGAATAATAGAGCGCTAAAGCCCAACAACGGGTGTTTGCGATCTTCGCAGCTTACCGTAGGTATCGCTTTTTAATACTTAAAAATAGTTGGCAAAAATTGATCCTATTGGTTATAATTGCTAAAAAGATTTAATATAGAAGGAGATCATCGCTACAATGTACAAAGTTATCCAAGCAACTTGTAATAATGGTAATCTGATCCTCTCTGAAAAGTTGAGTGATGAATGGGAAGGAAAAAGTTTTAAAGTTATTCTTGTGGAAACAGATGAAATTGAAGTCAAAAAGCAAAGATTTTTTGAGTTTATAGATCAACATTCCTTGATTCTTCCTGATGACTATGAATTTAATAGAGAGGAACTTTATGAAAAATAAGGTTTTATTAGACACTAACCTCTGGGTTTATCTTTACTCCCAAAATTCACCGAAGAAGTCTGTTAAAGTGAGAGAGTTGGTTAATAATAACTTTACCTCAATCATTTGTGGAAATAGATATTTTAAAAGTGATCACAGCGTTAGACATTAATTCTAAATACGGTTATACTTATTGGGATAGTCTAGTTCTGGCTACGGCTTTACAACACAATTGTAATATTTTATCTTCAGAAGATATGCAAGCTAATCAACTCATTGAACAAAAAACAATAATTATCAATCCATTTTTAGTAACACAATTAGAGTAAATAATATAATTAAATGAGCCCTGAAGGGCTCACTACGAGGTTTCACGCCTAGGTATGGGAGAATTAACCTAAGTTTAAATCCGTCACAGCACCAATACTGCTGGATGAAACTAACTTAGCATATTTGGCTAAAACTCCTTTAGTATAACGGGGTTTTGGAGCTTGCCAATTTTGCCGACGTTGGGCTAATTCTTCCTCGGAAATATTCACTTGTAATAACCGTTGATGGGCATCAATGGTAATACTATCCCCCTCTTGAATTAAACCAATATTCCCACCAACCGCAGCTTCTGGGGCAACATGACCGACCACCATGCCATAGGTGCCCCCAGAGAAACGACCATCGGTAATTAATCCGACTTTATCCCCTAAACCTGCCCCAATAATTGCCGAAGTTGGCGCTAACATTTCCCGCATTCCTGGCCCGCCTTTCGGCCCTTCATAACGAATCACAATCACATCACCAGCACTAATTTTTCCGGCTAAAATGGCATCCAAACATTCTTCTTCCGATTCAAAAACCCGGGCTGGGCCAGTAATCACTGGATTTTTAACTCCGGTAATTTTAGCAACCGCACCTTCCGTGGCTAAATTGCCTTTTAAAATGGCTAAATGTCCTTGAGCATACATAGGATTATTCCAAGGACGAATTACATCTTGGTCGGGACTAGGTTCGGAGGGAACATCGGCTAATTGTTCGGCAACAGTTTTCCCAGTTATTGTTAAGGCATCCCCGTGAATTAAGCCTTTTTCTAATAACATTTTCATCACTAACGGAATACCCCCGGCTTTGTGTAAATCCGTAGCCACATAACGACCACTGGGCTTTAAATCACACAATACGGGAACCTTCGCCCGAATCACTTCAAAATCATCAATAGTTAGTTCAACTCCGATGGCATTAGCAATAGCTAATAAGTGTAAAACTGAATTAGTTGAACCGCCCACGGCCATAATCACAGCGATCGCATTTTCAAAGGCTTTTCGGGTGATAATTTGACGGGGAAGAATACCATTTTTAATCGCTTCTCGTAACACATAGGCCGACTTTTCTGTACTTTCGGCTTTTTCCTCATCTTCTGCTGCCATGGTGGAGGAATACATTAAACTCATTCCCATCGCTTCAATGGCAGAAGACATGGTATTTGCTGTGTACATTCCCCCACAGGAACCCGCCCCTGGACACGACCGACGTTCGACTTCAATTAATTCTGTTTCGTCAATTTTTCCCGCGCTATATTGTCCGACGGCTTCAAAAGCGCTAACAACAGTTAAATCTTTACCATTATAATGTCCGGGTTTAATCGTTCCACCGTATACAAATATCGCCGGAATATTCATCCGAGAAATCGCAATCATCGCCCCGGGCATATTTTTATCACAGCCACCAATTGCTAAAACCGCATCCATACTTTGGGCGTTACAAGCGGTTTCAATAGAATCAGCAATTACCTCGCGGGAAACTAAAGAATATTTCATCCCCTCAGTCCCCATAGAAATGCCATCGCTGACGGTAATTGTCCCGAACATTTGCGGCATAGCCCCCGCTTGTTTTAGGGCGGCTTCAGCGCGTAATGCTAGGGTGTTGATGCCCATATTGCAGGGGGTGATGGTGCTGTAACCGTTGGCAATCCCGACTATGGGCTTGACAAAATCGTGATCCCCAAATCCCACCGCCCGCAACATGGCACGGTTTGGGGTGCGTTGGGTTCCTTGGGTAATGGCTTGACTTCTAAGGTTATCGGACATTAATGCTTCCTCATTGTGTGCGGGTTGTGTTCCAACGGTTCAACGACGTTTTTTGTGGTGTTGTTACTCGCTGATCTAACCCGTTTTTTATATGGTTATTATTATCTCAGAAAATGTGATAAATTATTAATTACTTTAGAAATTGATGGGGTTGGCTCAATAATACTTCGATGAATTTTAGTTTTGAATCTGAAAAAGTTTCAATCATTATTCCGGTTTTAAATGAAGCCGAAAATATTGGGTTGGTAATTTCTACAATTCAACGGGCAGAAAATATAGAAATTATTATTGTTGATGGGGAAAGTCAGGATAATACCGTTGAAATAGCTCAAGGTTTGGGGGTGAAAGTGATATCGACAAATCGAGGACGGGCACTACAAATGAATGTAGGAGCAAAGGTGGCAACGGGGAAGATTTTATTATTCTTGCATGGAGATACTCAATTACCCCTAGGATTTGAAACGGAAATCCGAAAAACTTTGAACGATTCTAATATAATTGCCGGAGCGTTTAAATTAAAAATTAATGCCCCCGAATTGAGTTTAAGGTTCATTGAAACCACCGTATTCTGGCGTTCAAAATATTTACAAATGCCCTACGGAGATCAGGCTATTTTTATCAAAGCTACCACTTTTTTGGAGATAGGTGGATTTCCTGAACAACCGATTATGGAGGATTTTGAATTCATCCGTCGTTTAAATCGTCTAGGGAAAATTGAGATTTTATCAAGTCCTGTAATTACATCAGGACGACGGTGGCAAAAGTTAGGCATATTCAAAACCACATTTATGAATCAGTGTATGGTCATCGGATATTATCTAGGAATTTCCCCGACAAAATTAGCTCAATGGTATCGGGGGAAGGGAATAGGTAATGGGTAATTACGAATTACGAATTACGAATGGGTTTTGGGTGATATTAAGCGAGCGAGGACGTGACGCCAACGCACTGCTTCTGCTCCCCCTGTTCCCTAATATAAAATCAGATTTTGCCGTTGTCCTAAAAAAATGTTGACAATCGAGATCAGGTTTTGCTATAATTTGACATCGTGCAAATATAAATTCCTTGCTGCTTTAGCTCAGTTGGTAGAGCGGTTCACTCGTAATGAACAGGCCGTCGGTTCAAGTCCGATAAGCAGCTTTTTGATTTCCAATTCTATAACGCTTTATTTATCGGTCTTTCACCTTTAGCCTGTTCATTACGAGTGAACCGCTCTACCAATTATCCCTCGTTTTTCCCTCAATCTATCTACAGCTTATCGGGTAATTGAGGGAATACCCCATAGCTTACTCATACAAACATTTAATCTAAAACCCTAAATAATTAATTTTTACTTATACCTTTAAAACTTAAAATCCCACTATCACAAAAAGTTAAACCTGTCAAATCAGATAAATAGAAAGTTATATAAGGAATAACCCATAAATTATTCCCACAGTACTTACGCAAGCACGCTATATATAGCGTATCAAAAGTACATGATCTAGTTTGGTTTTATCATCATGCTCTGGCTGATATATGCGATAATCAATTACCCAAAATAAACCCAGTTCTGGATTAACATAAAAACCCAATACCTGACAGTACACGATGTTCTGTTCCACTATATTGACGACGGACTAATTCAATCTTTTCCCCAAACCTTTTAGCCAATACTGTATCATCAAAAATGATCGCACTATTTTCACTGATTTGGATATCTTTTTTGACATTTTGCCACAAAGATATTGACTGTTAAATATCTATCAATCAGCATAATTTTTGTGTCTAAATTTTATATTGCTGGCGCAAATACTTGAACAATTGGCAGCGTTCGCTGGCTTACTGCACACTATATATAGTGTGCTTGCGTAAGTCCTGTCTGAGTTTGATACATTTGTCCAGAAACTTATTAATCCCTGAGATGCTCCACTCACAGCCGGAAGCTAGGCTTGTGCGTTTCCCTCCTTTCCATGGCTCAATAAACTTGAAATTGAGCCGGGTTTCAACCCGTTGGGCTGTTCCCTTGGGTATTAGTGGTTCGATAGCTAACCAATGTTTTAAAACATCGCCATAGGTTTCAAACCCACCTATAGGGGATTTATCCAGTCTATCCATTTTCTATCCGTTCCAAAATAAGTGATTAATTTTGGATAGACTACTGAACGATAGAATCAGTGTTTGAACGTTATTCGGGGGTTCGAGTCCCTCCATACTCGTTTTTTTTGTTGCCACAACCTAACTACCGTCAGGATTCGAGTGACTTTAATCCTTGATTTTGATTTGTGCCTGTGTTGAACAATTAGTCAAGCGTATACCCATGTCAACCCTATGAAAATAGTATCTCGTCCGGGGGATTTTGTCAAGTAAATTCCCTGGAAATCGGCGAAAAATTTATCTAATAATAGACTACAGACGAGAATCAAGATAAGGAAACTGAGTTTTGATATTCCAGGTTTGTCCGTTATGAATTAATAAAGTTAATTGAGGGACAGTAAACTCAAAATAAATCGGACGTTGGGCAAATTCTAGCCATGCGGCTTTAAAAGCTATTCGACTTAAATCTTTAAAAGCGACGGTAATATGGGGAGAAAACGAACGTTTTTTAGAAACTTCATCAACAATATTAAGCTGTTGTGCTAAATTATCCATTAACTGTTGTTGAAGATTAATTAATTCTGGTGTTTTGATTACATCTACAAACAGGACACGCGGAGGAAAAGCATTAAACCCCGATAATGTGATCGGAATGGGGGTATGATTAATGGCAAATGTAGTTAAATGTTGTTCTAAAGTTGGCAGGTCTTCTATTAACCATTTAAACGGGGGTTGTAAAGTAATATGGGGAGGAGATTTCAAGGCATGGCAACTATTATAGGTTTGAGCAAAATAATGTTTAATTTCCGTAATGTGATCTTGAATAGGTTGAGGAGGAAGTAAGGCAAGAAAAAACAGTTTTTCTGAAGTTTTCATATCTAAACCCGTAGGGTTTCACTATCAACGGCTAGAATATAAAGTTTAACTGCTTAACAGTTTAGTGGTTTGTTTTTAATTTTTTGGTATGGCAAAATCGGGCTATCTAAATTCAATGGAGTTGAGAGTTAAGAGAGTCCTGAAGGACTTACTACGGGTTTATTTTTGGTCGGGTAGTGCTAAACAATCTGTTGTTCCCCAACAGACATAAATGGGGGTATTGCTATCGGGTAAACTATCGAAGGTTTTAGATTGACGAACCATAACATTTTCCCCTGATAATAATTTCACCACATATTGAATATGGGTTCCCAAATACATTGTATTTAATAAACGACCTTCAAAACAATTCACCGAGTTGCCCACGGGATAAAAACTCAATGTCACCTTCTCAGGACGCACACTAACAACCGCCGATGCACCTGTTCTTAAATCTTGCTGGGGGAGTTGAATACCTGGAATTTCAATCTGTTGAATTTCAATACTTAATCCGGTTTCTGTAACTATAAATAAACTGGTAGCATCGACACCTTCAACCGTACCCCGAAATAGGTTGGTATCCCCAATAAAATCGGCAACAAAAGGAGTTTGAGGATATTCATAAATCTCGTTAGGACTGCCAATTTGTTCAATTCTGCCATCGTGCATCACAGCAATTCGATCAGACAGACTCATGGCTTCTTCTTGGTCGTGGGTGACCATAATAAATGTTAAACCCAAATTGCGATGGAGATTGGTGAGTTCTACCTGCATTTGTTTCCGCAGTTTTAAATCCAAAGCCCCTAAAGGTTCATCTAATAATAATACCGCCGGACGATTAACTAAAGCCCTGGCTAAAGCAACCCGTTGCTGCTGACCCCCGGATAGTTGAGAGGGATAACGGTTAGCAAAGGACTCCATTTTGACCAAAGCTAAGGCTTCCCGAACTTTTTCCTCAACTTCCGGCTTGATGAGGCGTTTTAGCCTAAGTCCAAAGGCGATATTTTCCCAAACCGTCAAATGGTTAAACAGAGCATAACTTTGAAATACCGTATTCACCGGACGCAGATAGGCGGGAGTTTGGGTAACGGACTGACCCCGAATTAGGACTTCTCCGGCTGAGGGCATTTCAAACCCGGCTATCAGTCGCAGTGTTGTGGTTTTACCGCAACCCGATGGCCCCAAAATACTAAAAAATTCTCCTCGACGAATATCGAGATCCACGCCACGAACAGCCGTTTCCCCATTAAAAACTTTGAACACTTTGCGAAGTTCAACATCAAACTTCGCTGGCGTCCCAATAGCACCTTGATTCTGCGTCGCCGCTTGCAGCATAGTGTTACGTTTGGAGATTTACCCTGACTACAGCTTATCTGATCAACACTGTTACTGACAAGATGATAGCCTAGGGAAGTCCAGATTCCGCTTTGGAGCCTGAGACCGATTCCGGTGTACAATATCGAGCGCGAAAGTACAGCAATTAAAGGGCTAACTTGGTGTGAGGAGTTAAATGAATGAATTGGCAAAAAGATCCCCTGTCCGTCCTGCAAGATACAAGTCGAACCTTTTATATCCCCATTAGTCGTTTACCTCCTTTGCTCCAAGAAGCCGTGGCGTCTGCGTATTTGTGTATGCGGGCGATTGATGAAGTTGAAGATCATCCCGGTTTGGATAATGCCACAAAAGCCCGATTGCTGCATAGGATGAGCCAAAATTTTCAAGCGGCGGTGTGTCGAGAAACCATTGTGGATGATTGGTTTGCGGAATTTTCCGATACTGAAACCTTGGAAGAAGTGACCCTACGGGTGGGAGAATGGGCCAAATTAGCCCCGGAACGAATTGGCCCTCGGATTTGGGATGCAACGGCGGCGATGGCTGACCGGATGGCGTTTTGGGCTGAACGCAATTGGCTAATTGAAACCGAAGCGGAGTTAGATCAATATACCTTCGGTGTGGCGGGGGCTGTGGGGCTGTTGTTATCGGATTTGTGGGCTTGGTACGATGGTACACAAACGCACCGAGTTCATGCCATTGGATTTGGTCGAGGGTTACAGGCGGTGAATATTCTGCGGAATTATCGGGATGATGGAAGTCGAGGGGTGGATTTCTTTCCCGAAGGTTGGACATCGGAACAAATGCACAGCTATGCAAAACGAAATTTAGCCTTAGCAGATGCCTACACCGAGGCGTTACCGTCTGGCCCCGCCTTGGATTTTTGCCGAATTCCTCTAGCTTTGGCCCATGCCACTTTAAATGTATTAGCAGAGGGTCAGGACAAACTAACTCGCAGTGCAGTTGTGGAGTTGATTGAACAGGTTTGTGGAGGGTAAGTAGGAGGCAGAGGGAGCAGGGGGGGCAGGGGAGGTAGGGGGAGCAGGGGAGGCAGGAGGAGCAGGGGGAGCAGAGGGAGCAGGGGNCGTTAAAATTACAGATAAAATTGATGTTATCAATGGGAAAAAATGGCTGAATTTTTGGGAACTGGGGGAACAATTGTGGCGATCGCCACGGCTATTGTACCGCAACAGGGAAGTGTCGGAATTGTGCGGATGTCGGGGAGTGAAGCTCAATCGATTGCCCAACAGTTGTTTGATACTCCCGGACGACAAATTTGGGAAAGTCACCGAATTTTATATGGGTATATTCGCCATCCCCAAACTAAAAAAAACATTGATGAAGTGTTGTTATTATTAATGTTATCTCCCCGTTCCTATACCCGGGAAGATGTGGTAGAATTTCACTGTCATGGGGGGATAATTGCGGTTCAACAAGTCTTGCAATTGTGTATAGAATTAGGGGCAAGATTGGCACAACCCGGAGAATTTACCCTGCGAGCTTTTTTAAATGGTAGATTAGATTTAACCCAAGCCGAAAGTGTAGCGGAATTAGTCGGATCTCAATCCATTGCGGCGGCACAAACGGCTTTAGCTGGATTACAAGGAAAATTAGCCCATCCGATTCGAGAATTACGGGCAACCTGTTTAGATATTTTAGCTGAAATTGAAGCCAGAGTGGATTTTGAGGAAGATTTGCCCCCGTTAAATGAGTCAGAAATTATCGCCCAGATTCATCAAGTTTTAGAACAATTATCGCAATTTTTAGCAACGGCTGACACGGGAGAACTATTAAGAACCGGGTTAAAAGTTGCAATTGTTGGTCGTCCGAATGTGGGAAAATCGAGTTTATTAAATGCTTGGAGTCGGAGCGATCGCGCCATTGTTACGGACTTACCTGGAACCACTCGGGATGTGGTAGAATCGCAATTAGTTGTGGGAGGAATCCCAATTCAAGTCTTAGATACCGCCGGAATTCGTCACTCGGAAGATCAAGTGGAAAAAATTGGTATTGAGCGATCGCATCAAGCCGCCCAATCTGCCGATTTAGTGTTATTCACCTTAGATGCTGTTGTGGGTTTGACGGAAGCAGATTTAGAGATTTATCAACAGATCAAACACCGTCATTTTATTGTTATAATTAATAAAATTGATCAGGTTCATTCAGAGCAATTAGAGGAGTTGAAACAGACCATAATTCACAGTTTAATGATAGAAAATATTGAGATAGTTTCTATGTCAGCCGGGTTAAATCAAGGTATTCCAGATTTAGAAATAGCAATATTAAATTCAGTTTACGGAGGAAATATTCAAGCTGCTAATTTGGAGTTTGCCATTAACCAACGTCAAGCCGCCGCTTTAACCCGTGCTAAATTGTGTTTAGAACAGGTGGAAACAACCATTAATGATCAACTTCCCTTTGATTTCTGGACAATTGATCTCCGAGGTGCGATTCATGCGTTAGGGGAAGTCACGGGAGAAGAAGTTACAGAATCGGTTTTAGATCGGATATTTAGTCGGTTTTGTATTGGTAAATAGTGTTAATTAAACAGAAATAAACTAGAATCGACGTGAAATAAATTAGCCAGTGCGATCGATTGATTCAGAGTAATATTTTGTTGTTGATTCAAAACTTTTTATAGGTTATCCCTTGATCCAAATATTAAAATTAATTTTACAATTATTTAAAATCCCGTCTTCTTAAACCAGTAGATCGAATTTTAACCTTACACTCTAAAGGAGATATGGTAAAATCACAGTAATAATAGGCAAGTAAATCCCCTTGAAGGTTACAAACTCGCAAATTATAACCATAACTTTGAGCTACGGTCGCAAATCGATTGACCAGTACATATTGTCCTAAATACTGTTCTGCATTCCATTTTTCTCGGTCTACTACTAATGTTATAAAAGAATCTAAATAAAGATTAGGTGAAAGTTGCACAACACCATCTTCAATATACCAAGTTTTCATAACTTTGTCTTCATAGAGTTTTTCGGCTAACCAAAGATTAGGAATGCTTGGTTCGGTTTGAGATAGGGGAGGAAAGGGTAAAACAGCATCTTCTGAAAAACAGTGTTTGGTAGGTTTATTCAGAGAAATTTCTGGAGATGTTTGCGATCGCACTGGATAAATGAAACTATTAAAAATCAAGATATAGATAAAAATTTTAGCTAATTTATTGATAAAATTCATAAATTATGATATGATTAAATGAACCACAAACAGACGAAGGAAGATAATTTTTATTCCCAAAGTCGTTTTCTTTCTTGCCCTTTCAGCAGTTCGTGGGTATCTCTTAATAAAGTGGGAATGTCTAATTGTTCAGGACAACGGGGTAAACAGTCGCCACAGTCGTTACAACGATTTGCTTTATTACCTGGAAACCAATGACCGGCATTTTCAAACATTTGATAACGATATTTGCCAAATTCGATCATATCGTAAGCCAGGGCTAAATTTCTTAACCGTAATACTTCGGGAATATTGATCTGTTCTGGACAGGGTAAACATTGATCACATTGACTGCATTTTGTTGTTCCTAAACGTTCTATTTTTTGGGTTTCTAATTTTTGAAAAATGGCTATTTCTTCTGAGGTTAATTCAATATCGTTATCAGCTACTTTTAAAAAAGGGTTATCTAATTCTTCGGGGGTCGCCGCCCCTAAACTTAAAGTTGTAATCCGGTGATCATTTAATAAGAATCGGTAATTTAATATTAGGGGAGAAATCGGTTCACAGAGATTTTTTAAGGTTTCTGGAGGAGCATAAAGTTGTCCACCTTTATCCGCCGGAGAAATAATAAAAATCCCCATATCTTTTTGAGCCGCTAACTCAAGGGCGATCGCATTTCTTTGAAAGAAATAGTAATAATGCAGATTGACAAATTGAAATAAATCTGTTTGAATTGCCTCTAAAATGATTTCAAGGGGAGCATGAGTTGAAAACCCTAAATGGTGAACTCGACCATCGGCGATCGCTTTCTCAACTCCTGATAATCCTTGAAGGGTTTGTTCTAGGTGTTCTCTGGTGTTAATTCCATGAATAGCTAGACAGTCGAGATAATCTAAATTTAGGCGTTCTAGGGATTGCTCAATTTTTTGTTCTAACACATCTGGGTTAGAATTGGGGGTGATTTTAGTCGTAATATAAAATTGCGATCGCTCTAAGGATAAACCCCCCAATATTGCCGCCCCTAAAAAAAACTCACTTTGACCATAACCCTGTGCGGTTTCAATATGATTTATCCCTAGAGAAATCGCTTTTTTGATTGTTAAACAGGCATTTTCTGGAGATGCTAAATAACGCATTGTACCCAAGGAAAATACAGAAAGATCCAGGTTCGTTTTCCCAAACCGCCTATAACGCATTATTGATATATTGATGATTAGTTGATGATTAACTCTTGCTTATTAGTTATTATTAGTTTTTGGTTATTAGCAAGTACAAGACGCATTTCCCCCCTGCTCCCCCTGCCTCCCCCGCTCCCCCNTCCCCCCTCTCTCCTATTGTGTTTCATCGGTTTTATTCAATTCTGAACGTTTGATTAAATCCGAAGGACTCAAGTTAGAGATAAAGTCTCGAAACGCCCGTCTTTCCGCCTCATCCGCGTCCCTATCCACGGGAATAGAAGCATCTGCAATGACTTCCTCCATCACCCAAATGGGGCTATCGGTGCGTAAAGCAATAGCAATGGCATCACTAGGACGAGCATCAATTTCCTTCCTGATTTCCCCTTGACGCACAATTAACACTGCATAGAACGTGCTATCTTGCAAGGAATGAATGATAATCTTTTCCAGGGTCATATCCCAAGTTTCGAGAAGATTAACAAATAGATCATGGGTCAGGGGTCGGGGTGGTTTGTGATTTTCTAAAGCACCGAGGATGGACTTGGCTTGATCCTGGCCCACATAAATCGGTAAAGCACGTCTCTCGACTGCATCTCGCAGTAGAATAATGGGGCTGCGTGTAGCCGCGTCGAGTGCAATTCCAGCGACTTTCATTTCAATCATTGGGTTTATTAGCCTCTCTATCAAATATTCCCGACAAACTCAGTGGTTAAGCGATACACACTCACACCGACTTTATTCCAGTATGCCTTGATTTTTGTCGGAATCGACATTGGATTTTAGCCGTTGAGGTATTAACCGTTAAGCGTGAACACCTCAACCATCAACACCTCAACCTTTAACAACTAACTGCTCTATGTTTACAGGACTCATTCAAGCGCTGGCAACCCTTCAACCTATAGGACAAGATCAATTCCAAATTAGTTGCGTTTTGGGAGATGTAGACTCAATTTTCCAGGATTTGGCCATCGGCGATAGTGTAGCAGTGGATGGAGTTTGTCTGACGGTGGTAGAAATTCGGGACAAGGGGTTTATCGCCACGGCGTCTCCTGAGACTTTAAATCGGACAAAACTGGGACAGAGTTTAGATGGTTATTTTAACTTAGAAACGTCCCTACGAGCCGGAAGTAAGTTAGGGGGACATTTTGTTACGGGTCATATTGATGGAGTCGGTTGTCTCCAGTCCGTGATTCCGACAGCAAGTTCTTGGGAAATGCGGTTTGGTGCTCCCGTTAATGCCAGCAATATTTGGCGACGTCAAATTGCCCCTTATATTGTGCCCAAAGGTAGTATTGCAGTCAATGGGATTAGTTTAACAATTTCTGATTGTGATCTTGAGGGTAATTGGTTTCAAGTGGCGGTGATTCCCCATAGTTATCAAGAAACGAATTTACGCTATTTACAACCGGGAAGTTGGGTTAATATTGAAGCGGATATTTTAGGAAAATATGTTGGTAAGTTTTTACAAAGTTATCTCAAAGGAAACTTGAATTCCGTTGAAAGTTATGATAGTATTCCCGCTATTTCCGCCTTAACAGAAATTACCCCAGAGTTTTTAGCTGAACATGGATTTAGTTAATTAATGTTATTTTATTGGCGATCGCTCCATTTTTCGCTAATCTAGGAATAATATATAGCAATCCGTGTAGTGGTTGTAGCATTTTATCGTAGGGGTTGGGTCTCCCAACCCAGTGCAAAGAGGGTTGGAAGACCCAACCCCTACCATAAAATATTATAACCTCGGTGTGGATTGCTATAGTAGCCAAAAGGATAAAACAACATGACCGTGAGTAGAATTATTCAACTGTTGAGAACAGGTAAACCCCAAGAAACCGTAACAGTTCAGGGTTGGGTCAGAACTAAACGGGAATTAAAAGAATTTACCTTTGTAGAAGTTAATGATGGTTCAGCTTTAGCTAATTTGCAAGTAGTATTAAATCCCGATTTAGCCGACTATGGAAATATTTTAAAACAACTAAATACAGGTGCTTCGGTAGAAATTTCCGGGGTATTAGTCGAGTCTCCCGCCAAGGGACAACGGATAGAATTAAAAGCATTTGAAGTTAAGGTTTATGGGGATGCAGACGCCGAAACCTACCCCCTACAGAAAAAACGTCATTCCTTTGAATTTCTCCGCGAAATTGGGCATTTACGCGCCCGGACTAATACATTAGGGGCAGTTTTTCGAGTGAGAAATGCCTGTGCTTCGGCGGTACATGAATTTTTCCAAGAACGGGGTTTTTTATGGGTTCATACTCCGATTATTACTTCCAGTGATTGTGAAGGAGCGGGGGAAATGTTTAGTGTAACTAATTTCAAATTAAAGGATATTCCCCTAACAGAATCTCAACAGGTAGATTATAGTCAAGACTTCTTTGGAAAACCAGCTTATTTAACCGTAAGTGGGCAATTAGAAGCGGAAATTATGGCGATGGCTTTTGGCAATGTTTATACTTTTGGGCCGACATTTCGGGCGGAAAATTCTAATACTTCTCGCCATTTAGCGGAATTTTGGATGATTGAACCAGAAATGGCTTTTTGTGATTTAGAAGGGGATATGGATTTAGCCGAAGATTTCTTGAAACATATCTTTAAATCGGTGTTAGAAAAATGTCCTGAAGACATGGAATTTTTCAATGAAAGGATTGATAAATCGGTATTAGAAACGGCTAATAATATTATTAATAATGAGTTTGGACGAATTACTTATACCGAAGCGATCGCAATTTTAGAAAAAGCGGATAAACAGTTTGAATATCCGGTAAGTTGGGGGTTGGATTTACAATCAGAACATGAACGTTATTTAGCGGAAGAATACTTTAAAAAACCCACAATGGTTACGGACTATCCCAAAGAAATTAAAGCCTTTTATATGCGCTTAAATGAGGACGGAAAAACCGTTAGGGCGATGGATGTTTTAGCTCCTAAGATTGGAGAAATTGTCGGAGGTTCCCAACGGGAAGAACGGTTAGAAATGTTAGAAAACCGCATGAAAACTTTAGGAATAAACCCAGAGGAATTATGGTGGTATTTGGAATTGAGAAAATATGGAACCGTCCCCCACGCCGGATTCGGATTAGGATTTGATCGAGTGGTACAATTTATGACGGGGATGGGGAATATTCGGGATATAATTCCTTTCCCCAGAGCGCCACAAACTATTGAGTTTTAAATGGTTGATGGTTGACGGTTGACTGTTCATAGTCAACTGTCTATGGAAGCCCTAAAGGGCTTACTACGTTATTTACCGGTTAACTTCTTCAAACGCTCCGCTTCAAAGGGTGCGCCTTTTAACATCCGATTCCAATATAACCAAGGTAAAATATAACGCTTGGCTAACCACATACTATAACGTTCTTCGGTAGGGTCAAAAGGAAAACTAGAATCCGGTTTATTCTCATAGGTAAACTCCGCCATAATTGTTTTTCCATAACCCGTAATTAACGGACAGCAGGTATAACCATCATAACTTCCCGTTAGTTTTTGAGCATGAATTAAACCATAGAGATTTTCCACTAAAGCAGGTGCTTGTTTGCGAATTGCCGCCGCCGTTTTAGAAGTCGGTAAAGAAGACGCATCTCCTAAGGCAAAAACATTCGGATAAACATTATGTTGTAACGTGGTTTTATTCACATCCACCCATCCTCCAGGTTGCACTGCTAAGGGACTATTCTTAATAAAATCAGGAGAACTCATAGGCGGTGTGACATGAATGAAATCATACTTAATCCTGACTTCCTCCACACCGTTATCCGTTGTCACCGTAAAAATGGCTTCCTTTGTTTCCGGTTGAATTGCTTTGAGATTATGTTTATAATTTACTTCAATATTCCGACGTTCCACCACTTTTTCCAAGGCTTCACAATAGCCCGGAATCGGGAACATTTTAGCTACCGCCGTACAATACATCACCCGGCTGTTTTCCCGTACCCCATTATTGCGGAAAGTATCATCGGCTAAGTACATAATTTTTTGGGGCGCTCCTCCACATTTAATCGGTGTGGAGGGAAAGGTGAAAATTGCATTTCCCCCTTTAAAATTCTTCAACAATTCCCAAGTATAGGGGGCATATTCCAGGGAATAATTACTGGTAACACCATTTTTCCCAATCGCATCTTTTAATCCCTCAACTAAATGCCAATCAATTTGAATTCCCGGACAAACTACTAAGTATTGATAATTAATCCGTTGACCATCTTTTGTAATCACTAAATTATTTTCGGGTTCAAATTTATCCGCATAGGCTTTAATCCACTTGACACCTGGAGGAATACAGTCCTTTTCATCCTTAATTGTATCTTCAATGTCATAGGCTCCCCCACCCACCAACGTCCAAGCGGGTTGATAGTAATGTTTATCTGAGGGTTCAATAATGGCAATATCGAGGCTAGAATTTTTCCGCATTAGTTGGGCGGCGACGGTAATGCCTCCGGCTCCTCCCCCAACAATCACAATTTGATGGCGGGTTATCGGGGTTGTTGGATCGGAATTTGAAGGTTGCGAGGTTGTACTAGACATAATAGCTTGGGACTTCTGGACTGATCTGCCTATTGAGTGTATCGGGGAAGGGAGCTAAATTTTTAATCTATTAACAACTTTTAAGATTTCGGGTTCAAAAGCTGTTCCTACCCCGGCACAGAATAAATTTACAGTTAATTATTGATAATTTAAAATGATTGATTCTGGGTTTTTCTGAGCATAAAGGGTAGGTTAGGATGTTCTTAGAAATTCGGCAATCCGATCTACCGCCGTTGCTAAGATCTCTGGGGGATGAACTAAGGCAAATCGGACATATCCTTCACCTGATTGGCCAAATCCTACCCCCGCAGAGGCGGCGACACCAGTTTTTTCCACCAGTTGCTGGCAAAAACCAATAGAATCCTCTGACCAGGGTTCCGGGAGTTTTGCCCAAATATATAGGGTCGCTTCGGGTTTCGGGATATTCCAGCCAATATTCTGCATTGCTTGAATAAAGGTATCCCGTCGCGCTGCAAAGATGTCCATATTCTGGGCAATATGCTCCTGGGGCCCAGTTAAAGCTGCGATCGCCCCATTCAAAATTCCCTGATATTGGTTAAAATCAACCACCGCTTTAATCTGGCGTAAAGCCAAAATTAACCCCGCATTACCAATGGCAAACCCCACCCGCAAGCCCCCCATATTATAGGACTTAGAAAAAGTAAAGAACTCAATGGAAACGGTTTTATTCGGATCGGCTTGTAAAATAGATGGGGCTAATTCAGCTATAGTTTGTTCTCCCCGGGGAAAGACAAAATCCATATAGGGGAAATCGTGAACCAATACTAAATCATGGTTTTGACAAAATTCCACTGCCTTTTGAAAAAAGGATAAAGGAGCCGTAGCGGAGGTGGGATTATGGGGATAACTCAAGACCATCATCCGAGATTGTGTTAATACGGTTTCGGGAATATCCTCAAACACCGGTAAAAAGTCATTTTCCGTGACTAAGGGCATCGGATACATTTGACCTCCGGCTAAATAGACCCCGCCCAGATGGGAGGGATAACCCGGATCTTGTAATAGGGCAAAATCACCTGGATTGAGGATGGCCAGGGGCAGATGGGCCGTTCCTTCCTGGGAACCAATTAATTGTAAAACCTCGGTTTCTGGATCAATGGCAATACCATAGCGGTTGCGATACCAATGGGCGACGGTTTCCCGAAACTCCTGGGTATTGCGAAATAACAGATAACCATGGGTACTCGGATCGGATAAAGATTCCTGAATTTCGGTGATAATATGATCAGCCACGGGTAAATCGGAAGAACCCAAGGATAAATCAATTAAATCTTGTCCTGCTAATACAGCCTTGGCTTTAGCTCGATCCATATCAGCAAAAACATTAGAGCGTAATAGGTCTAAACGATTAGCAAATTTCATAATGAATTACAAAAAAAAGGGTCTAAAGCCCCTAAGTTTTACCTAGGATTTTTATTCATTCCTATTTATTATAGCAGGACTTACGCAATTACGCTATATATAGCGCATAGAAAATCGGGCGATTTTCGGCGTTTTAGCTCAGAGAATCGCCACACAACCTGATTAAATTAGTCTCAATTCATCAATTTTAAAGCTCAATAAATTTGAGCTTCAAAGACGGATATTTAAGTTCTTGACTGAGGTATTTAGACAATAAATTAGCTTTTAATTCATAAATTGAATTAAATCATTAGTTGCTATATATTCCGTTCTGTTGGCTGAAACAGTTACCCGAAATAACTTCACTTTTTTGTCTCTCGGAAATTTATTAATTTTGATCAGCTTACCTTGCTCTTGTTCTAATTCTGACCAAGTTAGCTGTTCAATCGGTTGATATTTATTTTGCCCTCCTGTGTCATCTACTAAGCGATTTTTCTTGAGCGGAACGTAATAAATCTTTCCCCAATTATCAATTAAAGACATTAGCTTTTGGGCTGCATACCAACTGTCCATTAGGACTTGACTAAACAAAATCTTTTTTTTGAAAATAGCATCATTCAGCATATCTGCCACATGATCTAGCTTCGTTTTCCCATCTCCATCTGGATCGTAAAGATGATTTTCCAGTCCTGAGCGAACTTTTTCCCAAAGCAGTTCCGATGTTAAATCTTCTGAATTTAAGTAGCGATTAATTGTATCGTGGCTAAACTCCTGAATGTGATCAGCAAAGTTAGTTAAGGTATAATTGATTTGACTACTTAGGAGATATTGACAATAGTCTAAATAATTTATACTCATTTTTTTCAAGAATATATTATCTTCCTATTTTAACATTGATTCGATTATTGTCTGTTTTTTAATTGTTCAGTTGGGTTTTATACCCGCCGAGCGTGAAAACGCGATTTTCTATACAGGGCTACGCTACGCATAGCGTAGCTGCGTAAGTCCTGTATAGGATAAAACAACGGTATTGAAATGTTATAGCAGTCGCCACATCTATTAGGACATTCTTGAAAGCTAAAAGCTGCTCACAGTAAGTATTTACCTATAGCGAGATTGCCTATTCCCTATTGCCTCTTGCAATACCCCTCTTCTGTCACTCTCCGAGTGTTAAAATTAAAGTGTGAAAAGATAAAAACGCTACAAATGAGGCAGAGCAATGGATGTAGAGTTACAAGTTCTAAAACATTTGGCAAGAGACGCACAATCAACAACGAGAGTAATAGATGAATATTGTGCCGAGTATAAAGACTTATTCAAAGAAGTAAGAAGTTATGAATGTTTTAAATATTTACATTTAGGAATAATTGCACCAATCAAGAGGAAATCATGGAGTCTGGCTGCCTTCTAGCCAAAAGGTTAGAGCCAATAAATGGTGTCAATTTAAAAGAGTATTTAGCGACGGAAAATCAGAAAATAGATATATTAGAGAAATAATTTATGGTAAAAAAGGAGCGGTAACATATTGGGAGTTAACTACCGATCCAGAAACAATGCCGTCCAATTCTACTTCATTTGTTAAAACGAATCTCCAAGGTAAACTCAAGAAAATTGTGGGCAATCTTTATGGATTAAGAACATGGGTAGAATATGGCTTTCGGCAATGTAAACAAGAATTAGGTTGGACAGACTACCGTTTTACTAATTTTAAGGATATTGAAAAGTGGTGGTCAATTATTTTTTGTGTTTACACAATGATTAGTTTAAATTCTCCCGCTTTTTTCGGCTTGAATCAAGCTCGTCAAATTGAACCTCATGTACAAGAAAGTAATTCTGTTGATTTTTCTGAGCATCAACAATGGGATCATGAACACGGATGGAAGAATGTGCTAAATAATCTTCGCTTAATTGTCCAACCACTGTTGCTATTTTGGTTAATTTATCCCTGGCTAGATATTTTTCCCAATTCCGATTTATTGCTGGGATTCAATCGTCTCATTAGTGCCATGAATGGATTTAAACCCTTTTATTCTTCTGGATAATTTAGTTGATTTACTACTTGCTTAATTCGGAGAGTGACGGAAGAGGGATAAACAACAGCTTATCCCCCAAAACCAGATTGGAGAGCATACCGCTTCCGCCTCAAACCCACCCCCCGAATCAATTCAGAGGGTGGTATCCTGAGATTTTCCGCTCAACCATTAGGTTGAAACTTTCTAAAGACTAGGGTCACATTATGACCCCCAAATCCAAAGGAATTGGATAAAGCCACATCAACCACTTGGGCGCGACTCTGGTGGGGAACATAATCTAAATCACAATCAGGATCGGGATTATCCAAATTAATCGTCGGAGGCACCCGATCTTCGGCAATCGCCATCGCCGTTGCCACCGCTTCAATGCCTCCCGATCCCCCTAATAAGTGACCGGTCATTGATTTAGTCGAACTAACCATCACTTTGTAAGCACTCTCGCCTAATATCCGTTTAATTGCTGCGGTTTCCGTCGTGTCGTTAGCCGAGGTACTGGTTCCATGGGCATTAATATAACTAATTTGATCCGGGGTAATTCCGGCATCCTTGATCGCTAAGGAAATTGCCCGACTTGCGCCTTCTCCCCCAGGAACCGGGGAGGTCATGTGGTAGGCATCACAGGTCATCCCATAACCCACCAATTCCGCATAAATCCGAGCGCCCCGACTTAAAGCACCCTCTAATTCTTCTAATAGTAAAATTCCGGCTCCCTCTCCCATCACAAACCCATCCCGATCGCGATCAAACGGACGACAGGCCTTCAGGGGTTCATGATTGCGAGTAGACAGTGCCCGGGCCGCGGCAAATCCCGCCACCGATAACGGAGTAACCGCCGCTTCGGTGCCGCCACAAATCATCGCTTGAGCATAGCCCCGTTGAATTAAACGAAAGGCATCGCCCACGGAATTGGAGCCAGCCGCGCAGGCCGTTACCGAACAGGAGTTAGGCCCTTTTGCCCCCGTATGAATAGCCGTGAGTCCGGCTGCCATATTGGCAATCATCATCGGGATCATGAATGGACTACAGCGATCGGGGCCACGATTTAAATAGATCTCTTGCTGATCTTCAAGCACCTTCAGTCCGCCAATACCCGTGCCAATAATGACACCCACCTGTTCTGCATTTAAGTCATTAATCACGAATCCGGCATCAGAAACGGCTTGCTGACTAGCCGCCACCGCAAACTGAGCAAAGCGATCCATACGCTTGGCTTCTTTGCGCGAGATGTAATCACAGGGGTCAAATCCCTTTACCTCACCAGCAATGCGACAATCGTGCTTTGACGCATCAAATCGGGTGATTGGGCCAATTCCATTGCGTCCGTTAATTAACCCGTCCCAATATTCAGCCTTGGTATTTCCCAGCGGAGTAATTGCCCCTAAACCTGTTACAACAACGCGCTTCAAATTCATCGTAGTCATGATATTCGATTCAAAAATTGATCACCCAAAATGCAGAACGTCGGTGAGAACCACAACCAACGTTATAATGGCAGTTTAATTAAGATGGGTTAGGATTGCCTAGTTCAGACAGTCGGATACAGGAAAGTTTCTGTGGGACTGACCAACGGCTAATCCTCCGCTTTTTCTGTTGATTTTACCCCAGTTGCAGATTAAGCCAATGCTTTGGCTTGGTTGTCGATGTAGTCTACTGCTGATTTGCTGTGATATAGTCTATAGCGTCTTGAACGGTCTTAATATTTTCAGCATCTTCATCAGGAATTTCGGTATCAAATTCTTCTTCTAATGCCATAACCAGTTCTACTATATCCAGAGAATCGGCGCTTAAGTCTTCAAAGAAGTTAGCCGATGGAATAACTTTCTGTTCATCAACGTCCAATTGTTCTGAAATAATTTTTTTTACTCTTTCTGCGATGTTGTCACTCATAAAAACCTCATAGGAATTGGAAAACTCAGTGTCTTTAGACCTGAGAGAAAATGATTCGACATTGCTCATCAACCAAGATTCATAGCGGTTTTAACCGCCTGCAATCTCCTTTCACTGGGGGAAGGGTGTTGCCATCCGGTGGAGATCTATGTGTCTCCTTTCACCCATTGCTGGGGTGATGTTTGCTCTATTGGATGTCGCGTATACCATTTTATCTGAAAGGGGGATCACCGCAGCAACGATCTCCTAACTTTTTCTGGTCTGGAATTTCGGGTTTCGGGGGTTTGCTGTGGGCTAAAGTCTTTTGGAATTTAAGATGAGACGGGTTAGTATCGTTTTTATCTGCCTTTTAACTGTTGACAAAATTCCATAGCACTGTATATCGGATTGTTTGTCAGTAGGAAAGGTTAACTCGAACCCACCCCTACACCTGGTAAGAAAATCCTGTGAAAATTTATCGGACTGTGACGGAATAATTAGTTTTAAACGGTTTAAAACTATTGTTATCTTTGGAAGTTCCTTTCAGTTCTAATTGATAAATTCCTGCTTGGGGAAATATAACTTCTGTTCCAGGAATACCCTGATATTTTTCCGCAGCAATAGCTTTTAATTGGGGCCGCATTAATGGTTGAGTATTTGGGGAGCGAGGTTCGCGATAAATTGCCAATTGACAATTACATTCAGACAGGGGAATAATTTTGCCTCCACGACGGGTTAATGCAAACCAAATTATGGCTTTTTCTCCCGCCCGGGGATTATGATTTGGTTCTAGGTGGAATGTTACCGCCACATCTCCAGACACTTCCACTTCATGGGCAATAGCCAGGTTAGAATAGGAGAATTTTTGCAGGGGTTGAACACAGAGGAATGTTCCAATAATTAATAACAATTTTAAAGACTTATTTTTGTTTAAGGGGTGCAACATAAAATTTCTCTAATCCCAATATTGACCAAACCGGAAGATACCTAATTAATAATACCATTAAAGTTAAAACAATAAAAATAAAACCTCTTAATTGATCAAGAAATGTTAGATCAAATCTACCGAAATAATTAGAACCAATTAACAGAGCATGAATCACAGCTAAAACCAAAGCTGGAACCGCTAATAAATGAATTCTCCGCCAGAATATTCCTAAATAATTTTGAATATGATCAAAACTGGTGATCGCCGCAGGAATCATCAATAATAATGCTAACCCGCCAGCTATAATTCCTCCTTGATGTTGGGGAATCATAAATTCAAAAGCAGTTAAATTCCATTGAAACGTATGATCTAACATTTGCACCGTATGAACAATTGCTAATACAAAAGCTCCTACCCCTAAAAAACGTCTATATTTTAAAGGTTGTGACCATAGGCGACTAATAGGACGAGCAATTAAGGCAAACATTAAACTGATTAAAGATCCATAACCCGTATAATCAACATGATTTCCGGTTCTTAATAGGGTTAAAATTCCAATTAATAAGGTAATCCATCCCCCCAGTCTAAAGAGTTGATTTCGACGGTCGGTGGTGAATTTTCCGGTTAATAATCCTACGCCCAACATCGTTGGAAAAGTTCCTATCCCAAAGGCTAACATAGTTAGCATTCCTAACCCCAAATTTCCTGTCTCTGCGGCTTTAATTTGGGCTGTGTAAAGAAAACCACAGGGAATTAAACCCCAAATTAACCCTAATAAAATCGGGGTAAAAACATGATTTTGTAAAGATACATTCACCATCCATTTACTCAGGTGATTATGTAAATTTTTCGGGGATAAAGGATGGATAATTGGGAACCGATGAAAGACAGTTGGATTAATTTGAGCTAATCCTAAAATAATTAATAGAATCCCAGTAAAAATTGCCATTCCTTGGCGAAAAATACTGCCAATTCCTGCCACTTGTCCCCCGGCAATTAAAACTGAACCCAACCCGCCAATCATTGCCCCAACTAAGGCATAACTAAGAATCCGGCCGAAATTTAATAAGAGATGAAATTGCCAGGGAATTTTGCCAGGAGAGAGGGATTCATCGGAAACAGAAAAAGCAACGGTTAAGGGGCCGCACATTCCTAAACAGTGACCAAAACTCCCAAGAAATCCTAAAGCACCAATTAATAATAGGTCAATGATCATGATTCCGTTTAAAAGCGGATTTTATAGAGTTGAAACAACGTTCCGGGCTGGCGTTTTAAAATTTTAGCTCCCGTTTCTTTGATGATTTTTTCCCAATTATCTAAGGTTTCCAAGAAAACTTCCGTGCCTAAATAGGTTTCTAAAATTGCCCAATCTTCGGCTAATTCAGCATCGGGAATCAGAACATCAAAAACAAAATCTCCCCCGGGTTTAACTACCCGCTTGACTTCTTTTAAAACCAATTTCCAATAACTGATCGGATAGTAACAACTCCATCCCGTGGCGATCGCTAAATCAAACTGATTCGCCTCATATTGCAATTGATGACCGGGGGCTAAATTTACCCCTTTAAACAGTTTAGAATTTAACTGTGGCCCTCGAATATTCAGGGCATCCTTAGCCACCGTACTAATTTCTTGACCATAAAATAAAGCTCCCCAATCTCGCCAGGGGTAAATTAGAAAACTCACCCCACAACCGATATCTAAACAGTGCTGATTTTTTTGCGGTTTGGCAATTTCCCAAAAGGGGGAAGTGATTTTTTCTGATAAAGTTCCCGCCATGCGATCGCGAAAAATTTCCATCGTTTCAACCTCTGGGGGCAAATCAAAAGATCCCCCTTGATATTCTCGATTAAAACGATTGGCAATCGAAGCGATCGCCCTTTCCAAAGGGTCGGAACTCACAGACAAATTGAAAAAACCCGATGAATTAGAAGATTTAGCCATTCATTGTAAGATGTGTGAAGAAAACCTCTAGGTTTGGAGACCAAACCGCCACAATCAAAGATTACGACCTCGGCGCGAATTGCTATAGCACTCTATTTTGAGCCCTTCAATGCTTTTTTAAAGTTTTTCCGATAGGAAGAATTAAATACAAACAAAACTGGCCATAACAGGGAGAAGATCAGACGGTTTTGGAAACTGCGGTTGAAGTTGGTATTTTCAAACCCCGTCCAAAATTTCCAGATTCCACCCGCATAAATAACGACCAATACTAGGGTAATTAGGGGATTCATGTCTGAAAGATTTTATACCTAAAGGATGATAGACATAGTGAACATGGGTTTATTCTAGCAGTTAATCTTAGAGAATGGTCATTGGGGATAAAATGGGTTAAGAGGGAAGCGATTCAATCGGAAATTTGCTATCCTATTATTGAGAAGGTTTTTAATTATAACAAATTTATTTAAAAACCTAGCTGTGATCAAATCTGGAAAACACCTGATCACCAAATCAGCCTAAATCAATCAGGAGGATATATGCGAGCAGTGCTAATGGCAGGTGGATCAGGAACACGACTACGACCGTTAACCTGCGATCTGCCTAAACCAATGGTACCGATACTCAATCGTCCGATTGCTGAACATATTATCAATCTCCTCAAACAACATAATATTACAGAAGTGATTGCCACATTGCATTATCTTCCCGATGTGATGCGAGAATACTTTCATGATGGCAGTCATTTAGGGGTACAAATCACCTATGCGGTGGAAGAAGATCAACCCCTGGGAACCGCAGGTTGTGTTAAAAATATTGCCGAACTTTTAGATCAAACCTTTTTAGTAATTAGTGGAGATAGTGTTACGGATTTTGATTTGACCGCCGCGATCGAATTTCATCATCGGAAACAATCCAAAGCCACCTTGATTCTAACCCGAATGCCCAACCCCATAGAATTTGGTGTGGTGATTACCGACGAAAATCATCGGATTAATCGCTTTTTAGAAAAACCCGCCGCCAGTGAAGTTTTCTCCGATACGGTGAATACCGGAACCTATATTTTAGAACCAGAAGTTTTAGAGTATCTTCCCTTTGATCAAGAATGTGATTTTTCCCAAGATTTATTCCCCTTACTTTTGGAAAAAGGGATACCCATGTATGGGTTTATTGCTAATAATTATTGGTGTGATATTGGTCATTTAGACATCTATCGAGAAGCCCATTATGATGCCTTAATGGGGAAAGTGAAACTCAAAATTGCCTATCCCGAACGTTCTCCGGGTCTGTGGATTGGAGAAAATACCTTTATTGATGAAACAGCTATTATCGAAACCCCGGTTTTGATTGGTCGCAATTGTCGCATCGGGGCGAGGGCGCAAATTGAAGCCGGAAGCGTGATTGGCGATAATATCACCATCGGAGCCGATGCCAATATCAAACGACCGATTATTTGGAATGGGGCGATTATTGGGGATGATGCCCATTTGCGGGCCTGTGTCATTGCTCGCGGTGCGCGGGTGGGTCGTCGCGCCCATGTCCTAGAAGGGGCGGTGGTCGGTTCTTTATCCACGGTGGGGGAAGAAGCCCAAATTAGCCCCGGGGTACGGGTCTGGCCGAGTAAAAAAATTGAGTCCGGGGCGACTCTGAATATTAATTTAATTTGGGGGAATACAGCCCAACGCAATTTATTCGGTCAACGGGGAGTACAAGGATTAGCCAATATTGATATTACCCCGGAATTTGCGGTTAAATTGGGGGCAGCTTTTGGGTCAACTTTAAAACCCGGTTCTTTGGTAGCAGTTTCCCGGGATCAACGGCCGATTTCTCGGATGGTAACTCGTTCTTTAGTGGCGGGTTTAATGTCCGTTGGGGTGAATATTATTAACTTAGATGCCACCGCCATTCCCATCACTCGTACGGCTATTCCTACTTTAAATGTAGCCGGAGGAATTCACGTCCGCCTCTCCCCAGAACGGGCAGACTATCTATTAATTGAATTTCTGGATAATAAAGGGATTAGTATTACCAAAACCAAAGAGAAAAAGATTGAAGGAGCTTATTTTAAGGAAGATTTAAGACGGGCGCAAATTCCAGAAATTGGTAACGTGAGTTATACGGTTGATTTATTAGATATTTATAGTGCCAGTTTTAGTAAACATATCAATAGTGAAATTTTACGCTACAGCAACGCTAAAGTTGTGATTGACTATGTTTATGCGGTTTCTGGAGCAATTTTACCCCAACTTTTAGCTAAATTTGGTTGTGATGCGGTGGTTTTAAATGCCAGTTTAAATCATACCGCTTTATCAGTTCCTGAACGGGAAAATTTACTCGATCAATTAGGGCGAGTCGTCGAAGCACTACGCGCTAATTTTGGAGCCCAGGTTTATGCCAATGGGGAACAATTTATGTTAGTGGATGAAACTGGAAGTCCCATCCGTGGGGAATTTTTGACCTCCCTGATGGTGAATATGGTCTTAACTTCCCATCCCCGCAGTACCGTTGTGGTTCCTGTACATACTTCCTCCGCCGTCGAACAAATTGCCCGTCGTTTCGATGCTAAAGTCATCCGCACCAAGGCAAATCCAACGGCCTTAATGGAAGCTTGTCACCGCAATCCTAACGTAGTTTTAGGTGGCAGTGGCGATATGGGATTTATCTTCCCCCAACTGCATCCCGGGTTTGATGCCATGTTTTCTATTGCTAAAATTATTGAACTGTTAACCAGTCAGGAAAGATCGCTAACCCAGGTACGAGCCGATTTACCCCACGTTGTCCATCGTCGCTATACCGTGCGTTGTCCTTGGACGGTTAAAGGAGCATTGATGCGGCATTTAGTCGAAACCCATTCCCCCGAAAACTTAGAATTAATTGATGGAGTCAAATTAATTAACTACCAAGACGATAACTGGGTTCTGATTTTACCCGATGCGGGAGAACCCCAGGTTCATATTTTTGCCAATAGCATTGATCGCGATTGGGTTGATACGACCTTGCGAGAATATCGCAATTTAGTTCATGATTTTGTGAATCAATCTCAAGGGATGGATCACCGCGAAGATATTTAAAGTAAAAAATTAATCAAAAACCGTTTAAATTTTCCAATAAAAATGTCATGATTGAAAAAACTCTACTCTAGGAGAGAGTTTAACCTTGTACTTGAATTTATTGATCAAAAAATGAACAGTATTATTCTAATGGCGGAGATTATTCAAGATCCGCAACTTCGTTATACCCCCGATAATCAAATTGCCCTGACTGAAATGTTGGTTCAGTTTCCCGGACTTAGGGATATTGATCCGCCCGCTACTTTAAAAGTAATTGCCTGGGGAAATTTTGCTCAAGAAGTTCACGAAAAATATCATCAAGGAGATCAAATTATTATCGAAGGTCGTCTGGCAATGAATACCATTGACCGGCAGGAAGGATTTAAGGAAAAGCGGGCAGAACTGACCGCCCAACGGATTTATCCGGTACAAATGGATCTTTCCAGACCCACCCAAATCTCCGATCCCGCTACCTCCACCCAAAATAAAGTAGTTCCCTTGGGATCTCGTCGCGTGGCTACTTCTAATCCTGCTGCCGATGAACCCCAAGAGTCCCGTCGTCCCCCGACTAATTCTGCCCCTCCTAGAACTACTCCCCCCGATGAACCGGATAACCCCGATTATGATCCGATTCCTTTCCTGCGACCTGTGCCATTCCAAACCATTAAGATGGGATTGGTTGACTTTTGGGAATTAGAAATCAATTGTCCCCGAGTTGGGTTTGAAAGTCGAAAATTTTAATTTTCGTATCAGTTAAGCTGTTGTATATCTATAGCAATCCGCGACGGGTGAGACGGAGTGTGGGAGCGTCCTCGCTCCCTAGAATATAGAGTTTAAATGCACAACAGCTTATTCCATCCTTGTAATGTTTACTACAGATACTTGATCGGCTGGCTATTGCCTATTGCCTATTGCCTATTCCCTATTCCCCACAAGGAGATCGACACCGGTGAAATTATCACTCCGTCAACTTCTCGTTATTCCTTTTGTGCTACAAATTGCGATCGCCGTGGGAATAACGGGATTTTTTTCTTATAGAAATGGGCAAAAGGCGGTCAATGACTTAGCCACTCAGTTACATCAAGAAATTAGTAGCAGGATAGAGTTATCCCTAAGAACCTATCTGGATCAGGCTCATCTTATGAATGAGACGAATAAAAACGCGCTGACTCAAGAATTTATTTCTTTAACAGATTTCACGGGTTTACAAAGGTTTTTTCTGGGTCAACTCAAGGCTTTACCTTCCATTGATTATGTGGCTTGGGGAAGTGAACAGGGAGAATATATTGGTATTCAAAGAATCAATAATCAACAATTTAATCTGGAAATTGTTCAGAATTCTACTCAAGATTGGTTTCATATTTACCGCTTAACCCCAACGGGAGAACGGGTTAAACTCCTAGAAAGATTGCCTAATTATGATCCCCGTCGTCGTCCCTGGTATCAAGCGGCAAACGAAGCTAAAACAGGCGTCTGGACTCCAATTTATCTTTGGTTTTCTCGCCAAACCTTAGCCATCGATGCTGTTTTACCCCTTTATGATGCAAAAGGACGTTTATTAGGCGTACTAGATACAGCCTTATACCTGTCAGATATTAGTAATTTTCTGAGGAATGTGAAGATTGGTAAATCTGGACAGAGCTTTATTATAGATCGTTCTGGTCTTTTAATTGCTAGTTCTTCAGCCACTAATCCTTTTATCATTAAAGAGCATGAACTTCAAAGAGTAAAAGCGATTAACAGTGATGATATTTTAATTAAGGCCACGGCTAAAAATATACAAAATAAGGTCACAAATTTTGAATCTATTCAAGAGTCTATTGCTTTAGATTTTAAATGGGAGCAGGAACGATATATTGTCAAGGTTTTTCCCTTCTCAGATCCCAGGGGTATTGATTGGCTAATTTGTATTGTAGTTCCCGAACGGGATTTTATGGATTTGATTATTCATAATACAATATTTACGTTATTTCTGTGTATTTTATCTCTGATAATAGCAACTAGTTTAGGAATAATAACAGCCCATAGAATTACGGCTCCTTTGATTCGATTAAGTCAAGCTAGTCAAGCGATCGCCCAAGGAGAATTAGACCAGAATATTGAATTAAATCGAGAAGATGAACTGGGAATTTTGGCGAGGTCATTTAATCAAATGGCTATGCGATTAAAGCGCGTTTTTGAGGAGTTAGAAATTCGAGTGGAAGAACGCACGGCTGAACTCAAAGAAGCTAAGGCACATATTGAAAACTATAATAAAAAATTAGAAGAACGAGTCTATCAACGAACGGCCGAACTTTCTTTGGCTTTAGAAGATTTACAAAAAACACAAATAGAATTATTAAAACAGGAAGAAAAACTAAAATTTGATGCTTTTCACGATAGTTTGACTGGGCTGCCTAATCGGGCTTTGGTATTAAAAAAAATTCAGCATTTAATTGAAATCAATCAAAAAGAAAGCTATTATTTATATGCGGTTTTGTTTTTGGATTTAGATCGTTTTAAAGTGGTTAATGATAGTTTGGGTCATTTGGTCGGAGATGAATTATTAAAGAGTGTAGCCCATCGCTTAAGAGCAGAAACCAAATCTCAGGATACCGTTGCCAGACTTGGGGGAGATGAGTTTATTATTTTACTAGAAAATATTCACAATGAAGATGAAGTGACCGATGTAGCGCAACGCATTATTGAACAGCTTAAACGTCCTTTTTATATTAACAATAACCAGATTTTTACCGGGGTTAGTATTGGAATTACCCTCAGTTCCATGGGATATTTTCAAGCGGAAGCCGTAATTAGAGATGCGGATATTGCCATGTATAATGCCAAACATTTAGGCAAAGGTTGTTATCAAGTATTAACCCAGGCTATGCAAATTCCAGCCCTGCAACGTTTAGAACAGGAAAATCAGTTAAGACAAGCCTTAATTCGTCGGGAATTTATTTTAAACTATCAACCCATTATTGCCTTAGCAACAGGGAAAATAACAGGATTTGAGGTATTAATTCGTTGGAATAATCCCTTGAAAAACATGACTAGTCCCGATGATTTCATTCCAATTGCGGAGGAAACAGGATTAATTCAAGCGATAGATTTATGGGTATTAAAACAAGCCTGTTACCAAATGAATTGTTGGAACCAGCAATTTCCAAATTTACCCCCATTGAGCATTAATATTAATCTATCTCCTATTGATTTAAAACAAATCAATTTAGTAGAAAAAATTCAGCAAATTATGGACAATTATATTCTAAAGAATTGGAGCTTAAAACTAGAAATTACTGAAACTTGTTTTTTAGAAACCCTAACCTTTAATAAGGATTTAATCCACCAACTCCTGGCTATCGGAATTGAGTTATGTATTGATGATTTTGGCACAGGCTATTCCTCTTTGAGTCGGCTACATAATTTTCCCCTGTGTACCTTAAAAATTGATCGTTCTTTTGTTAGCCAAATCCAGTCGGAAGCTAAGGGATCAGAAATTATTCATACGATTATTATGTTAGCCCATAGCTTGGGAATGGATGTGATAGCAGAAGGCATTGAAACAAAGATTCAGTTAGAAAAACTAACCGAGTTGGGGTGTAATTATGGACAGGGTTATCTGATTTCTAAACCATTGGACTGTTCCAAAGCAACGGAGTTCTTAACGAGTCAACTTAGTTAATTAAAATTGACCTCTGAGCAAATATCCGTGACTCAATGAGATACCCAAAATAATACCCAAACCATCCTTTACAATATTTAACAATAGGATCAGACACTAGAGGGGCTTCAGTTTAAGCACAATCGAGTCAAAGAAATTAACTCTGTCAAAGGATAGATATAGCTTTTTCACAAAAGAATGTTATAATCCTGGAAAGATTAGATATCGGTAGCCTAGTTTGCTAGGGCATCAGGAATGTTTTTGCTCCTTAGTGTAAGTTCTACCCGTTTGCCTCCGAGTTCCAATCTCCGCACACCCCTTGATTTTTGACTGAAAAGGTAATTAATGACGATTTATGTAGGCAATCTGTCTTACGACGTAACAGAAACCGACCTCACAGCAGTTTTTGGTGAGTATGGTTCTGTCACAGATGTTCAAATCCCTATTGACCGGGAAACCCAAAAAAAACGGGGTTTTGGCTTCATCAAAATGGCAACGGATGACGAAGAAACCAAAGCAATTGGTGAACTCGATTCGGCAGAATGGATGGGTCGAGTTCTGAAGGTGAATAAAGCCAGACCCAGGGAAGATCGCAAGTCTTCTGGTGGTAGCTGGGGAGATAAACAGAATTACTCGCGACGCTACTAAAAATTTGACCCACGGAAATCTAGTCAATGCTAGGAACATTGGTGGGCAAGGGTTTTTTTGTGTAAGGTAAGACATACCGAGTTTTGGGCTTGTGGAGAGGATGTCAGAGTGCTTGCACTAAAAGTGCTCCTCCGTGAAGCAAGAGCCCTAAGATCAATCCCTAGGATTGTTGCGGGAGTGTCAGTGCCTGTTTTTTAACAGGTTGTGCTAAAGTAATCAGTGAGAGTAAAATTCGGTTGTAGCTTTTGTTTGTAGTCTTGATGGGCATTTCCCGTTTGGTTTGGACAGGCTTCTCTCCGAAATTCTAACCTCCGCACTATTTTGATTTTGGAGATACCCTATGTCTATTTATGTCGGTAATCTTTCTTACGATGTCAGCGAGGAGGATCTGAGCAGCGTTTTTGCAGAGTATGGTGAGGTTAAACGAGTTCAACTTCCTAAAGACCGTGAAACCGGCCGAGTCAGAGGCTTTGCTTTTGTGGAAATGGAAACTGAAACGCAAGAAGACAAAGCCATTGAAGAACTCGATGGTGCTGATTGGATGGGTCGCACCATGAAAGTGAACAAAGCCAAACCCCGTGAAAATTCAGGTGGTGGTGGCGGTGGTCGCTCCTCCTATGGTGGTGGCGGTGGTAATCGTGGCGGTGGCGGCGGTGGTCGCGGTGGCGGCGGTGGTCGCTACTCCAATTAGGATTTGACTGCGGGCATATGCTCGACTTCATCTAAATAAGAAAGCTTAGGTAGTAATACCTGAGCTTTTTTATTGGTTAGGTCGTAATATCTAAGCTTTTTGATTTGAGATTGATTTGGGTTGCTAGATCGGACTGAATTCCAAGATTCAAAGGTTCCTCAGTAAAGCCAAAATTTGGGGAATTGTTGCAGAACTGTCAATTTAATTAAAAATAGGTTACACTAAAGTGGTTAATGAGAGTGAAATTCGGTAGTGGCTTTTGTTTGTAGTCTTGATGGGCATTTCCCGTTTGGTTTGGACAGGCTTCTCTCCGAAATTCTAAGCTCCGCACTATTTTGATTTTGGAGATGCCCTATGTCTATTTATGTCGGCAATCTTTCTTATGACGTTATTGAAGACGATCTAAGAGGGGTCTTTACAGAGTACGGTAATGTTAAACGGGTTCAACTCCCTACAGATCGTGAAACCGGTCGAGTGCGGGGCTTTGCTTTTGTGGAAATGGAAAATGACGCAGAAGAAACAGCAGCTATTGAAGCACTAGATGGAGCGGAATGGATGGGTCGAGACCTGAAAGTGAACAAAGCTAAACCGAAAGAAGACCGAGGATCGTCGGGTGGTGGTCGCTCCTCCTATGGCGGTGGTGGCGGTGGTCGTAGTCGCTATTAAATGGCTTTTTGACCCTTCGGTTTCATCTAAATAAAGAAGGCTTAGGTAGTGATACCTGAGCTTTTTTTATTAGGGTAAAATTTCATACAGAAAAAATTGTAAACTTATATTTCTACAATTCAGTAATCCTTGATAGCTCAAGTGTAGATCGTTAAACTTGAAGACTGAGTAAGTGCGATAGTTTTTGTTCAAATCTTCTACCTTCATACACAGCTTAATCAGGCGATATGAATACAACTAAAACCCTTCATGCTCTATTCGGATTAATTTTTTGGTTGTGGAATGTGACCTTCCTCACCGTTGTTTATATTTGGATTTTACCCTTTCTAGCAATTTTCCTGGTTTTAGCCACCTTTGCTGGAGAAATCGAACTAGAATTTACCTTAACAATACTCGCTTTAATTGCCATTCCCACCGTTTGCGTGATTATTGCCAATCGGCATTTTCGTCAAAGACCTGTAGAGTTAATCCGGTTATTTTATGGTGTAGAAGCACCGCTATTTTTATTCTGTCTGGTGCGGTTATTTATTCTGCGGGAAATGACCCCGGCTAGTCGTTTTGTATTAAGCACTATTTTAATTTGTATCACTGCCTTTTTTGTAGAATTAGTCTGGGGATATTTAGGACAAAAACAGCATAAAACCTCTGGAGTTTTATCAGGAATACAACTGGCTGTCCATAGCCTGATGTTATTGGTCGGATTTTATTTAGGAATAGTTCTGCTGTATTATGCTGTTCCGGCTGCTGTAGTTCTGTTAAGACAGTTATTTTCATGGAATTTTTTAGAATATCTTTGGTGGGATTTAACTCATAATTTCTTGTTAGGTTTTGCTGTGCTGACTATTCTTTACGCCGGAACAGCCACATTATTTTTAGGAATGCCTTCGGCTTTAGTTGCTCTTTATGTTCATTCAGGACAGCGAATTTTACGCAACTTTTCAACCCAATATGGTCGGACTCGCGCCACCCAAATCTCATTAGGAGTTGTAACCCTTTGGACTGTATTATTAATCGGTTTCCTTCGTCAACCTCAAGTTTTAGCCTTTCAAAAGTTAGAAAATATTCCCCAAACCGAACCCCAAAAACAAGAATTATTAGCCCAATCTGAATCTATTCGGAAAGGATTAGTCAATGCCTATTTATCCCCCTATCGTTATTTAGGAGCGGTTAAAGATAGTAATTCGATGGAGGCAATGTATAAAGATGTTTTTAATTTGCCTCAACCTCTTTTAGATGGGATTCAGAATAGTTATAATCAACTGATGTCTCCCTTTCTTTATCAAGGAGATTTAGAGAAAGATGCGGACAAAGCCGAGAAACTCTATGCTAATTTTTTTGATACTCCGATTGAAAAAGCCGAACGTCTGGCGATTCAACACGCGCTTAAATCTACAGTTATTTTAGATGATGCTAAAGCGGGTTTATTGAATATCAATCAGAAAAAAGTTTGGTTAGCCAAACAAGAAGTTACTGTTCAAGAACAGGGGGACTGGGGCGAGGTGGAAATCCACGAAATTTATCAAAATCAAACTAAGGATGTAGAGGAAATTTTTTACTCTTTCACCTTACCTGAAACCGCCGTAATTACGGGCATTTGGTTAGGAGATACGAATAATAAAGCCAGCCGTTTTCCCTTTACGGTTTCTCCCCGGGGGGCGGCGCAAAAAGTATATAATTCTCAAGTTAAACGGGAACGTCCCGTTGACCCGGCATTGTTAGAACAAGTGGGAACCCAACATTATCGACTGCGTGCATTTCCTATTCCGCCGAAATTAGTTTCTTGGGAGATAAATAATCCTAACCCTCCCGCAGAATTGCATCTGTGGTTAACCTATAAAGTCATGGTTCAAGGTAATCAATGGCCCTTGCCTAAATTGGGAGAAAAACGTAATATTTTCTGGACAAAAGCCACGAAAAGAATTAGAAATCAAAAATCAATTAAAGGATTTGAAAAAGATTGGTTAGAGGCCAGTTTACCCGCCGCTCAACAGCCGATGCAATCCCATCAAGTCAGTTTAGCTGATTATAAAATTACGGCTCAACCCTTAGCAGAAAAGGATTATATTTTACCCCAAAATCAACGATTTGCGATTATTTTGGATACTTCTCGCAGTATGGGAACCCATAAACAGGAATTAGCGAAAACCTTAGATTGGTTTAAGCAGAATATTATTCCCCAGAATCAAACGGATTTATATGTTACTGCAACGGCGGGAAATCAACCGCAATTTATAAATGATTTGCCACAGTTTCAGGTCAAGCAAAAAGTCTTTTATGGAACCTTACAAATTAAAGAGATGTTACGCCAGTTTGTACAGTTGCGAGGTAATCGAACCTACGACGGAATTGTATTAATTAGTGATGAAGGCAGTTATGAGTTATCAGAAGATAAAACCGGGGTTCCTCAGCTTGCAGTTCCCCTGTGGATTGTTCATTTGGGTTCCCTGGCTGGTGCTTATGAAGATGGAACTTTAAAGATGATTCAACATAGTGGGGGCGGGGTTTCGACCGATATTTCTGAAGTGATGAAACGGGTGGCGACAACGGAACAATTAACCCAAAAATTGGCAGGTTCAACTCAACCCAAGTCAGGAAAAAATCAAGAAAAACCCCAGGTTTTAACCGTGGCGGATGGCTATGCTTGGTTCATGGAAAAAACGACGGAAAAAGCCACAGAATCTCAGGGGTTTGAACCGATTGCAGCGCGATTATTAGTTCGGGGATTAAGTCAGAAAAACCCTGAACAACAATTGGCTAAATTAGATGCTATTCATGCGATCGCCAAGACCTATAATATTGTTACTCCCTATTCTTCGATGATTGTTTTAGTTAATGATGAACAACGTCAAGCCTTGAAAGCCGCAGAAGCTTCTAATGATCGATTTAATCGGAAGATAGAGGATGGTAAAGAACAGTTAAATAAACCCAATAATCCACTTAATAAAGCCGCTAGTGTTCCTGAACCTGGAATGACGATTGGTTTAGGGGTTATTGCCCTGTTTATTGTTGTTAAATCTCAAAGAAATAAAGATAAAAATTGGTTTTGATATTTTAATTAAATGATTAAATTAAAAGCGATTGCTCTTTAAACCCCAGAAAAATCATTCCGAATTTGCTGTAAAGCTCGATAGAATTTTTTACGACGAACCCATGCCACATAACCCGCAAAACAACAATTTCCCTCCGGGTCAATCAAAAACACATGATCAACTTCTACTAAGTTTTTCCAAACATTAATTTTTATATTATTCTTTAATGTAATGTAGGGGGTTGAATATCCTACATTTTGGAAATGGGTAGGATTCATACCCTTGATTTTTTGTAATCTGTTTATAATCTCTTCGATGGTGGTATCAGGGCGTGGGGTTGGGGTTGGGGTTGGGGTTGGGGTGAGTTCAGGACGAATTTCAATATTGAGTTCAATTTTAGCAACGGTATATTTACCGGAACCCATAAGCTCACCGCCACTTTTATTATAAGTTCCTCGTAACTTTCCATCAATATAAAGTTCAAAACGTCCACACCAATCTTGACCAAATAACCCTCTGAGAATTCGTTCTTTAAGCGGATAGGTCTTAATCATCAAGTTTAATAAATTAACCCCTTCTTGTAAGCTAGAAGTAGAAGAAATATTAAGTTTTTGCCCCGTCACTAAGGAAAAATAATCTTCATTCACCCAAATACACGCCTCATCCCGACCTTCAATTAAGCGAATTTCGATTGAACGGGGATTCAGGGCCGAAAGTTTAATAACAGATTCCATAATTCACCTCAATTGTAGGGTGTGTAAGCGCAGTGCGGGCAATCACCTAACACTTATTTTAACCTATTTTAACCTATAGCACTACGCACTCTTAGAACACCGAAACACCGGAACAGTAAGCAGTGAATGAGTTTGCTGGATTTAGAATTGTCCTAACTGTAATGCGTGGCGCTATATATAGCAATCCGCGACGCGCGAGACGGAGGTTGTAACATTTTATCGTAGGGGTTGGGTCTCCCAACCCTCTTTGCGCCTGGGTTGGGAGACCCAACCCCTACGGGTTTTGATCACAAATCCTACACGGATTACTATAGTTACCCCAAGTAAGGAGAATTGTCGTTAGTTAAGGGGATTGGTTGGGGCTAGAAAGATTAATCCGCAATTGTGTGAATTTTTAAGAAATTTGTACCCCGAGCTTTTTTAGTTGGAACCCCCCCAATAATTAGAATTTTATCTCCAACTTGAGCTAAATTCCGGTCTAATAATTTAGTTTGGGCGAGATCAATTAACCCTTCAAAAGAATCGACTTGATGTTCTAATAAAATCGGTTTCACACCCCAAACTAAATTTAAACGGTGATAAACTTTATGGTTGGGAGTCAGGGCGATAACGGGAACCTTGGGGCGTTCTCCGGCGGCTAAAATTGCCGTATATCCGCTACTGGTATAGGCAACAATACAATGTAACTTCAGGGTTTTATCAATGATATTCAACGCTTCACTTAAAGCATGGGTTTCATCAGACATCACCGCCGGATAATTTTTAAATTCGATTTCCGGTTCAACATCACTGGCAATTTTCGATAACATTTGTACTGATTTCACCGGGAATTTACCAACAGCAGATTCTCCCGATAACATCACCGCATCCGTACCATCAATAATTGCATTGGCAACGTCACTGGCTTCGGCGCGAGTCGGACGGGCACTATGAATCATGCTATCTAACATTTGGGTGGCGGTAATCACGGGAATCCCTTTTTGATTACACATCCGAATGATTTGTTTTTGCAATAAAGGGACTTTTTCGGGACTCATTTCTACCCCTAAATCCCCCCGTGCAACCATTAAACCATCACATTCATTGATAATAGATTCTAAGTTAGCGATCGCTTGGGGTTTTTCAATTTTAGCAATCACCGGAATTTCTGAAGCCCCCTTTTGGGCTAATAACGTTTTTAAGGCGATAACATCCTCAGCCCGACGAACAAAACTCAGGGAAACCCAGTCTATCCCTTGAGAAATCCCAAAGTCTAAATCCTGTATATCTTTCTCCGTTAAGGAGGGAAGACGCAAAATTAAACTGGGTAAATTCACCCCTTTACGACTTTTTAGGGTTCCTCCTTCAATGATGCGACATTGAACGGAATTTCCTTGAATTTCTTCTATTTTTAATTCCAATAATCCATCATCAAGTAAAACTTGCGATCCGGGCTTGGCTTCTTCGGATAAATAGGGATAATCAATGGGGACGGTATTCGGTTGATTTTCAAAACTATCAACGGGAACTAAGGTTAATAATTCACCTTCAACTAATTCTATTTCTCCCGATGGTAGCAGACCAATCCGAATTTTTGGCCCCTGTAAATCTTGTAATAAGGTAATCGGAGTATCACATTCTTTAGCAACTTGTCGCAGCAGTTTTACCATTTCCGCATGATCTTCATAACTGCCATGGGAAAAATTTAATCGAGCAACATTCATTCCTGCATTCAGCATTTGACGAATAATTTCTGGGGATTTACTCGCCGGGCCAATAGTGGCAACAATTTTGGTGCGATTTTTGAAAGGTTTAGTCATGGTTTTTTACTCCCAATGGAATAATAATTAAAAGTTCTTGGGATCAAATTTAACTCTTGTCTAGGATATTCTATCAATAGTTTACCTGTTGAACTAAAGTGTTGCATAGATTGATCCACTTTGGATGAATCTTAACCCTAATTTAACTTTTTATCCGTTTAATTAGGGAATCAAAATAGCGACTTAATAGGGGAAAGAGTAAACTATGGAAAGTATTTAGAAGTTTAATTTCTAATCCAGGAGCGATCGCAAATTTATTTTTATTCATCATTCCCCTGACAATTTCTTGAGCAATATCCTCGGGTTCCCAAGGTTTCACGGTTCCGGTAATGGCTTTTGTTTCTAAAGGTTTAGTCTTATTTTCAGCGATTAATTGCGGGGTATTAGTATCCGGGGGATAAACAATAGAAACTTGAATTCCCAAGGGTTTTAATTCCCCTCGCAGGGATTCCGCTAATCCTCTGAGGGCAAATTTAGTAGGACTATAGGCGGTATAACCATAAATTCCAATTAATCCAGCCCCCGATGAAATCATAATAATTTTACCCTGTTTTTGTGCTATCATTGTAGGTAAAACTTCTCGAATACAATACAAAGATCCCCAATAATTAACCGCCATTGTTTGTTCAAAAACTTCTAGCGGAAGTTCTCTAAAATACCCCGGATAGGCCGTACCCGCCGAGAGAATTAAAATATCTACGCCTCCCAAAACTATTATGGCTTGTTTGATAGCATTTTCCGCTTCTTCCCGCACCGAAACATCCGCAGAAAGGGTAAAAATTTTTTGCTTTTGATACAATTTTACCGCGTTAATTTCCTTTTGGGCTTGGTCAAGGATGGTTTGATTTCGAGCAATAAGGGTTAAATTTGCCCCTAAACTCACTAACAATTGAGCCGTTGCTTTACCAATTCCACTGGAACCACCAGTAATAATAATATTTTTTTGATTAAAATTCATAAGTACACCGTAGGGGCGAGGTCTCCTCGCCCAAGTCTGGGTCTGGCTGACGGAATAAATGGGAATGTTCCGGGTTATATAATTTCGATCTAAAAGTTGAAGCCTGGGGCGTTTTTGCTAAAGCGGGACTAATTACATAAAGGGTGGTTCTAATTAAGTTTTCTTCCTGGGTAACTTGTGCCATTTTTTCTAAGGGAACTACCCGGATTTTTTCATCTGGCCATCCCAAACGATAACAAATAGCAATCGGCATTTCTGCGGGATAATATTTGATTAACTTTTGCTGAGTTTCTTCCACATAACGCGCACTCAAATATAAACATAAACTAGCTTTATGAGCCGCTAAACTTTCTAATTCCTCATCCGCAGGAACACTAGTTGCTCTCCCACTCACCCTGGTTAAAATAATTGTTTGTACCAATTCCGGGACAGTTAATTCTATTTTTAATTTAGCCGCCGCATCTTGAAAAGCACTAATTCCAGGGACAATTTCAAACTCAATTTCTGCCTCTATTAGTTGTTGTATTTGCTCATAAATAGCCCCATATAAACTCGGATCACCCGAATGTAATCTGACAACAGAACGCCCTTGATGAACTCTTTGAATCATGAAAGGAACAATTTCTTCTAAGGTTTTATCAGAGGTTTTAATTAATTCTGCCTCCGCCCGCACCCCCTTTAAAATCTGTTGAGGAACTAGAGAATCGGCAAATACAATTACATCCGCACAGGCTAATAATCTTTGAGCTTTCACAGTTAATAATTCTGGATCACCCGGCCCTGCTCCAACAATATAAACCGCAGGTTTGAGTAATGCGATATCCGGTTCCATGATATTCTAATTTCCTAAAATTGACGCTGGATTTCTATTTTTTCCGGATCTCAACTGAGCCACTGAGAAGACAAGAATGGTAGATGCACCCTGGTTAAAGCCCTGACAATTGAGTCTAGGGCTTTTTTTATTCGGATTCCGAGGGATGGGATTTCTGCACAATATCGGGTAAGGTTCGCTTCAATCCATATAACCAAATTAAACCAAATAACCCTAACATCATCGCCGTCAAACTAACCAGTTGAGCCATTTTTAAAGACCCTAACATTAAACTATCCGTGCGTAATCCTTCAATCCAAATTCGACCCAAACTATAGGTCAATAAATAGACCAAGAATATTGTCCCTGATTTTAAAGGATGTTTGCCTTTTAAACCTTTTAAGAATAAGGTGATTAATAGGGCAAATATAGTTAAATTCCACAGGGATTCATATAAAAAAGTTGGGTGAAAATATTCGTAGGATTCAAAACCATTAGGGCGGCGTTCCGGGGGAATATAAAGTTTCCAAGGTAAATCCGTTGGACTTCCGAATGCTTCAGAATTAAAAAAGTTACCCCATCTGCCGATAGCTTGACCCAAAATCAAAGAAGGGGCAATTATATCGGCTAATTGCCAAAAGGGAATTTGTTTAATTTTAGCAAATAGTAAAGTGGCTATTAATCCGCCGATAATTGCTCCATGAATGGCAATTCCTCCCTTCCAAATTGCCATAATATTCCCGGGATTATCGGCATAACTTTCCCATTGAAATACCACATAATACAATCTGGCAAAAGGAATCGCTCCAATCACTAACCAAATAGCTAAATCTCCAATCAGTTCGGGATCAATTTGGCGACGACTGGCAAGATACCCAGATAAGGATACTCCAATCAAGACCGCCGAGGCAATTAACAAGCCATACCACCGAATTGATAACGGCCCGATTTCAAAGATGATGGGGCCGGGAGAGGTAAATTGAAATGCTAGAAATAAGTAATTTGTATCCATAATAGCTGATTTTGAGCCAAGCCATTGTATCACTCCTTGGGGATCAAATGTCAGGTTTAATTTTTTTTCCTAGAAGAAAGTTGATTAAAATATGTAATCAAAGGAATTTTAAGATATTTTGATCAAGAAAATGGGTACAATAGGATTTATTGTGCTTTCCATCAATTTTCAACCCTTTAGATGAGATCGAATCAATCATTTTTATGATTTTAGGATATGGGTTTTCCCCTTAAACCGTGAATGTTAACTTGTTTTAATTCTTAATTTCTCCTATGTCTTCCTCCAATTTATCCCCCAATTCATCGGATTTAGCATCAGGATTAGCAGCGTTAAAACAGAAGAATTATCAACAGGCGATCGCTTTTTTAGAACCTGTTGCTCAATCTGATAATTCCGGTCAATTTAAGGCGCAAATGGGGTTAGTGATTGCTTATGAACGCACAGGAAATACTAAATTAGCGATTAATTTATGTCAGAGTTTAACTCAATCTCAGCAGGAAAATATTAAAAATTGGGCTACGGATTATTTAAGACAATTATTAAAACGCCATCCCCCTAAGCTCCAAAATATTAGTCCTAATATTGCACCTCAACCTTCAGAATTACCCCCTATTACAGAAACGGGTTTTATCCCGTTAAATCCTAATCTACAACCCACAAAAGCTAAATCGACTCTAGCCAAAACTCCCAAACTTTCCTCCCCATCACCTCCGAAAAAGTCCCCGAATCCTTCTTTATCTCAACCCACACCTTTAAATCTGAAAAAAACCGCAAAAATCCCCCCAAGTTCTCAAGCAAAAATTCCCGATTCTTCTATTAATTTAGAACCGGAAATTATTCAACCGCCACCCCAGTCTCAAGAATGGCAATGGCGACAAGCTGGACGAGCTACGAATTGGCAACAACTTAAACCTTTACAATCGAGTTATTTTAAACTAGAACAATTATTAATGGCTGTCGGTTTAACTTGGTTTATTCCGATTGTTTTTGCTTTTATTAATAATAGTTTAAATCAAATTTGGATTTGGCAACCCATTTTAAATCCTTGGCAACAATTATCCAGTCAACCTTGGCAAATTATTTTTATTATTTTATTTGTCTTTGCTGTGGGTTGGATTTGGCAAACATCCCGATTGTTTGCGGAACTTTCCCTAACTGTTTTAGCAATAATTTGGTTAACTCCTCGTTTATTAGAGGAATTGATGAAACTCACGAATAATAGTTTATCTTGGCTGCCTATTGTACAACCGATTCCTTTATTTTATCAAAATCCCACCCCAGGAGTTTATATCACTCTATTGATTTTATTTATCTTCTTACCTTGGTTATGGGATGGATTGCTAAAACTGAGTTATGGATTAAAACCTTTACCTTTAACCACATTATTTAATCAAAGTCAAGAAACCAATAAACTATTAAGAAATTATTGCCAAAAGAAAAAAATTAAAATGCCTGAAATCAAACTATTATCCATTGATAATCCGGTGATTTTTTCCTATGGAAATTTGCGACGATTTGCTAGAATAGTTGTGAGTCAAGGATTATTAGATCAATTAACAGAAGATGAAATTGCCGTCCTATTTGCCAGAGAAATTGCGACCATCGGGGAATGGGATTTCGCGGTAATGTCTTTGGCAACATTGGTTAGTCAAATTCCCTATTTAATCTATTGGTATTTAGCAGAATTAACCGAAAAATTACCCGATCTTAATATTCCGCTTCCAGCCATTATCCGAGGTATTTTACATCAAATTTTGAATGCAATCTCTATTTTTATCTGTCCGTTATGTTATGGATTATATAAACTTTTAAGATTTCCCTCCTTGTATTTATCCCGTCGTCGAGTTTATTATAGCGATCGCATGGCTTGTAACCTCACCGGAAATCCCAATGCTTTAAGTCGTGCATTATTAAAAATTACGATAAAATTATCCCAAACCATTCAAACCGAGGGAAAAACCAGCTTTCTTTTAGAATCTTTCGATAGATTGATTCCAATTAATCATCAACAGGCTTTAACCTTCGGTAGTTTAACAGCTTACAGATCAATCAATTCTTTATTAACCTGGGATTTAACCAATTGTTACACCCCTGAATTAACCTTAAATCAATCCCATCCCCTAATTGGAGAACGCTTAAAAATCCTCGGTTTTTATGCGAATTATTGGAAATTAGAACCCGAATTTGATCTATCGAATATTACCCCAGCTAAACCCCCCAAATTACTCACCAACAATTCCCCCTTATTACTACAAGGTGCGCCGTTTTTTGGTATTCCCTCTGGAATGATCATTGGGGGAATCATTTGGTTAATGGGGGGACTCTGTTCTCTTTTAGGACTATGGCAATTAGAATGGTTATGGGGAGACTATTGGATTATGACGGCTTCAATTACCATTGGTTGTGGCTTAGGTATTTTAATTCGGATTAATCCCTTTTTTCCCGAAATCAAACCCACTAATATTTTAAATCAACCTAACTTATTGGATTTAGTGGTCAACCCTAAGACTATTCCGGTTGATAGTCAACCGATTTGTTTAACTGGTCAACTCCTCGGTCGAAGCGGTTTAAGAAATACCTTTGCTCAAGATTTGATCCTACAAACCCCAAGCGGAATCGTCAAACTCCATTATCTCCCCGAAAAAACCCCCCTGACCAATTTTTTGCCACGCATTCGTCATCCCCAGGAATTGATTACTCAAACGGTTAAGGTAACGGGATGGTGGCGACGGGGGGCGACACCCTGGGTGGATGTGGAAACCCTAGAAACCTCCGATTCTCGGACAGTCCTACGGGGGGGACATCCCCTGTGGTCAACGATTTTGGCCGTTATTCTCACCCTCTGGGGGGTTTACCTGGCATCTCAAGGCGGCTGGTAAAATGAAGTTGATCCAGAAAGATTGCTTTTTTTGACCGATTAGTGATACATTCTTTAACCAAAGAGTCAAAACAACCTTATCCCTTTTTGGATAGAGTTATTCCGATCACTCGGTTGATGAAAGTTCAGAAAGTTTGCCAAATTAAATGCGAAAATCTTGGCAGAACCCTAGAACTATGTTCCAGGATGTGCTATCCTAGGGATTGTCTTATGACGATCCGGTACTGGAAAACCCATAGCAAAGGTTCTAGGTTCCACTCAATAGCCTGACTGGTACAAGGCGAAGCAGCAACTTAAAGAAATGATTCAATTTTTGTTGAATGCTGTAATCAACTATTGGCAATGCAAAGTCAGGAAGTTAACATCCAGTGAGTTAACTTTATATGGTTTTAGCTATAGGAAGTTAAATCTATTTTTGAACACAGAGATAACAAAACTCTATAGCATTAAGTTTTGACAGATGGCAAAAAGTTTACAAGACAACCGAGCAAACCCGCTTTCCCTACATGATAAGTTCAACATGGAGAGAATAATAGGACTTTATCTTAATTTTAAGATGGAGTTGGTTGTTGAGTTTAATTTAACCAGCCCAAGTGCTGATGGCTTGGGGGTTGATCCTCAACTTGTGTTTTTAAACGACACAGGTTGGGGATGATTTCGTTTACTTATTTTTCATTTAACTTGGAGGTTCTACTTATGTCCGTTCGTCTTTATATTGGTAATCTTCCTAAAGAATTAGAACGCAAAGAATTACAAGATGTCTTTGCAGAAGAAGGAGATACCGTTTCTGCTAAGGTAATTACCGATCGCAAAACTGGCAAATGTCGGGGTTTTGGATTTGTAACGGTGCAGACCGATGAAGTCGCGGATCAAATTGTTGAAAAATATAATGGGGTAATGTTTAGAGAAAATGCTCTAAAAATAGAAAAAGCATTACCTCGGAAAAAAGGAAAAGGTGACGGTGTTGGTGAGGAGGAAAACGGTGGAGAAGATGATCAACCCCAACAACAGCAACAGCAACAGCAACAGCCGGTTCAACAACCGGTTAAATCATCGGGTAATATGCCGAAAAGTGGTGGGAGTGGTAAAAACCGGAACAAAAAATCAAAACATTCTTCCGGTGGTCAAACTTCTACATCGAGAAGCAGTGGTGATGATTCCTTCCAACCCGATCCTCGTTGGGCTAATGAATTAGAAAAACTAAAACAAATTCTAGCCGCCCAAGCCGCCAACCCTTAATTTTCTTGGCTTTGTTTGAATGAGAATGAACCCGCCTGAATCAATATTGAGGTGGGTTCTTTTTATCTTAGCACTAAAGGCGAAGAACCTTATGAACCGTTTAGAGATTGAAAACCGGACAATTTTACTGGCGTTAACGGGTTCCAGAGGTTATGGACTGGACACACCCACTTCTGATTACGATTATCGTGGGGTATTTATTGCCACCGAACCCTATTATTTGGGATTTAATATCATTGAACAAAAAGATCGGGGTTGGGAAACAGAACCCACAGAAAAGTTTCCCTTTTTATCTCAAGATACCTGTTTATATGAATTAAAAAAATTTCTGAAACTCTTGATTGATAATAACCCTAATATTTTAGAATTATTATGGTTTAAAGATTATGTTCATTTGACGGAAGTTGGGGAACGATTGAAAGAACATCGTCAGATTTTTTTATCTAAAAAAGTTAAACAGACCTATTCTGGCTATGGCTATGCTCAAATTAAAAAGTTAGAATCCCATCGCCGTTGGTTATTGAATCCACCAACGGGGAAACCCACAGCGGCGGAATTTGGTTTGGTGGAGACACCACCCTTAACCGTTAGTCAGATGAATGGTTTTTTAGAATATTTATATGGGTTAGTTCGCGATCGAATTGAATTTTTAGAACCCACCCAAGAACTCTATAAACTGCTAACGGCGGACATCGATTTTAAAGGGATTTTAAAACAGTATCCCCTACCAGAATCTACTTTAGAAATGACTCAAAAGTTGTCTAATTCCTCTAATGATTTTATCCAATTATTGCAAAAAAGTCAACAGTATCAACGGGCTTGTAGAGAATACCAACATTACCAAGATTGGAAGAAAAATCGCAATCGAGATCGGGCGGAAATGGAGGCGAAGGTGGGATATGATTGCAAATTTGCCATGCAAGCAATTCGGCTATTAAAAACCGGAATTGAGGTTTTAGAAACTCAATCTTTAATTGTAGACCGTCGGGAAACTGGAGATGCGGAGGAATTATTAGCTATCAAAAAAGGGAAATATACTTATGATCAGGTGATGGAAATAGCTAAAGGTTTGTATGAAAAACTCGACCAAGCGGCAGAAAATTCTACCTTGCCGAAACAGGTAGATGCGGAAGTTGTGAATCAACTTTGTATTGAATTAGTGTCTCAGCAAGGATTTGGATCACAGATTTAAGGGGATTTCACGGATTTCACGGATTTTAATCTGTCTCTTAATCAAATTGAGGGCAGGGTTAATGTGCGTAATTCTCTTAAATCCGTGATGGGGAATGGGTTAAGAATATCACCTTTTAAAAATTCCACATCACTGGACTATCATCTAAATAATCGGTAACAGTCTTTCCAATTTTATCGATTTCTGCAAGATCTTCGGGGGAAAGAGGAATCTGAGTCGCCAGAGTATTTTGTTGGGCTTGTTCGGTATTTCTAAACCCAATAATGGCGTTAGTTTGAGGTTGAGCAATTAACCAAGCGATCGCCAATTGTCCTAAAGTACAGTGATAACCTTCGGCAATGGGTCTTAATTGGTCTAGGGCATTTTGTACCCGTTGATAATGCTCTTTATCGGCAAACAGTTTATTTTTAGACCGATGATCTCCTTCGGAAAATTGATGATCATGACCGAATTTTCCGGTTAATAATCCTTGGGCTAAGGGAGAATAGGCTAAAATCGAAATATTCTGTTCAATGCAATAGGGCATGGCATCTTTTTCTACCTTTCTCCAGAATAAAGAATAGGGGGGTTGTAGACTTTCTATTCTTCCATATTGGGCAGCTTCTTCTAATTGAGAACGAGAAAAATTAGAAACACCAATGGCTCGAATTTTTCCCTGTTCTTTTAAGTGATTTAAAGCCTTCATAGTTTCTGCAATAGGAACAATTTCCGAATTCATAAATCCAGAAGGCCAATGAATTTGATAGAGGTCAATATAATCGGTATTCAGATTTTTTAAAGATCGTTCACAAGCTTCAATCACTTGATCATATTTTAAATGATTGGCAAAAACTTTACTAGCATAAACAACTTGATCCCGGACATCAGATAGGGCTTGAGCTACAATTTTTTCCGAGTGTCCTTCCCCATAAATTTCTGCGGTATCAACGGTGGTAATACCCGCATCAAAGGCGGCACGAATGGCTTTAATCGTTTCTGCATCTTCAATGCCCACCCACATCCGTTTTCCCGCTTGCCAAGTTCCGATTAAAATGGGAGTAATTAAAATATCAGATTGACCCAGAGTTCGTTTTTTCATGTTGATTTTCCCAGTTTCAGATTATTATTGTATATAATTTTAGCAAAAATTAGCATCTATAGTTAAATCATGGAAACCGTCACAAATTACGCTTTCAAAGAATGGGATATTGCCATTCAAGCCTTAGAAATGGGTAAAACCATTATGTTATTAAGAAAAGGAGGAATTCGCGAACAGGGGGGGAAATTTAAGGTAGATCACGATAAAATTCTACTCTATCCTACCTTGGAACATCAAAAACCCACTTTATTAAAACCTGAATATGCGAACCTTGTGCAACCTGTCTCTTCTGGTTGGCATCCTAAAACCATTAAAATTAGCAGTTTTGCTGAAATTACTCACATTTTATCATGGAATAATGCTCAAAATGAATCTTCAATCCATTCTTTAATAAAATATCATATTTGGAATCAAGAATTTGTGCGCGATCGCCTTCAATTTAAACCCCAGCAACCCCTCTATATTTTATTACTGAGAACCTATAAACTCTCTCAAGTTTATAACATTCCTTATCATCCTAGTTATGGAGGCTGTCGTTCTTGGATTAAGTTACAAGAAATGATTCCTTTAACCCATAGTAGACCTGTTTTAACTCAAGAAAACTACGCTCAACAAGTATCAACTATCCATCAAATTCTTCAACCATCGTAGTGAGCCCTTCATGACTCTATTCCATCTTTTTTAAGAAAGCCCTGAAGGGCTTACTACGGGAGATGGTGCTGAAGGGCTTACTATTAAATCTGTAACTCCTGGTTGCAATGCAAAGTGATCCTGATTTTTGTCCCAAGCTCAATTGTAAAGAAAGTTATATCTTATCCTTACAGCTATAGTCTGCTCACTTTGAGCTATAATTGAAGAGTCGGGCTGTGATTCCTCGATGAGTTGTGGCTCAAATATGTGATTTAAAATACATATTTACTATCACCAGCAGGATTGGACACATGGGTAAACAATTAGACAAAATTTTTGGCGAAGTAGAATCCAAAGCTCAAAAGCTTAGTGAACACTGGAATAATTTTGCTACAGAAATTTCTGGATATTTACCAGAAACATATCAGCCTGAAATACAAGAACTTTCTAGGAAATTAGAGGACGCTTTAAATCATTTGATTGATGAACTTCGTTATCCTACTTTGACTCTGGCGACTACAGGAACCACCAGTAGTGGTAAAAGCACTTTGGTAAATTTGTTATGTGGTGCAGAAATTGTTCCTGTAGCTGTCAGTGAAATGAGTGCAGGAGCCGTTACTATTGAATATAACCCGGAAAAATCTTTAATTATCCATGAAACACCGGGCGCATTGTGGGAATGTGGCGAATGGAAAGGGATTACTGAAGATCGAATTTATCAACGCTTAAATCAAGTGATGATCAGTTATATTGATAATAGAGAAAAACAACCGAATTTAGCTTGTCCACAATCAACAATCTTTTACCCTTTTCGGCTTTTAAAAGAATCTCAACTACAACTACCACCCGGAACAAAAGTTAAAATTCTGGATTTACCCGGTTTGTCCTATGTGGGTGATCAAGAGAACGCAAATGTTATTAAACAATGTCGGGAAGCGTTATGTCTTGTAACATATAATAGTCAAGAAACCGATGTACAGAAACAAAAAAGTTTGTTGCAAGAAGTTGTACAGCAGGTAAAAGATTTAGGAGGTTCTCCTGCGCGGATGTTGTTTATTTTGAATCGCATTGACGTTTTTAGAGCCGATAAAGATTGGCCAGAAACAGAACATCGCTTTATTAAAAAGACTATCTACAGTATTAAAAATGAGTTGACTGACCACTTAACAGAATATACAGAAGATATTGAGAATTTACAGGTCGTTAAGCTTAGTACATGGCCTGCTTTACTAGCCCTTCAGATCCAAAATAATGATGATGTTTTCAGTGCTGAAGCGTGTAGAATAGCACGCAAGAATTTTTTTGGATTAATTGAAGATGTATTAGATGACTTGCAAGGTAACGTGCAAAAATGGTCTAGCTATGATCGAATCAGAGTTTCTAAAGCATTATGGCAACAATCTTATGCAGAGGAATTTCAACAGAATTTAAAGGAACATATTACTCAACACTTTCCCCAGTTAGTAATACCCCAAGCTATAGAACAGTTTAATATAGATGCTGGAAATGCTGTAGCAGAGTGGGCTGTACAAACAACAACAGCTATTCTTAATAGTTCAAAAAAAGAATACCAGCAGGAATGCGAGAATATATTACATATTAGGTTAGCGATTGAGCAATTTCTTGAAGAGAACGATAAAAATCTGAGAAAGCCATTTGAAGAGATAGATACGGAAATCAAAAAAATTTTTGCAGGGAAATCAAAAAATGATGCTTTGTATCAACTTCAAATCACCATTTCAAAAATTAATGAAAAAAAACCCTATAATGAATTAGGAAATAAATTAAGGCCTCTTTTTGGATGGCGTCAAGAATTTAAAAAAGGGATAAACCAAGTTTTAGAAGCCGTAGGAACGTCTTTAGATAGTGGGAGAGTAAACTTAGACAGTCCTAACCTAAAAAGAGCAAGCCTTTCCCATATCAAACCCCTAGAAAATAACTTAAAACGGCTAATAGGTTTAGGATATACAGCTTCTATTGCTAAAAACGGTGAAACAATACAAGCTAAAACAGATGATGATAAAAAGAAACTTTCCCAAATCAATCAAGAGTTAAATGAATTATCTATCCATCTTAATCATGTTATGGAGGATGTATTAAACAAAATTTCTAGTCAAGAAATAGAGAGAATTTACGAGGCAGTTGTTGAGCTTTTAAATTGCCATTTATCCCATTTAGAAAAAGGTGTTAATGATATTGCACCCAACATAATAATCAGGTTCCCTGAGTCTCAGCTAAACCAAGTTAAAAGAGAACTTTTATTTAGGTTAAACTGTGAATCTGGGTTTTCAATTAAAAAAGAAACTTGGAAGGAAGAAACTAGAAGTTTTTTGCACTGGTTTTGGTTGATCCCAAAATCGGAAACACGCTCTAGTGATAATGCTACAATTCCTAGCACTGAACAGCTTCTCAAAAACTGGAATGATCAGCTACAACTAGCTGAACCAGAGATAATTAAAGAAATGATCAGTTGGTTGATCGAACAAATTGATTATCTCAACAAAGATGTTAAGAAAATTCAAAATGATATTTTTGACCGTTATCAAACTAGACTAGATAAAGCTCACCAAGAAATTACTTTAGATTATGAAAAGCAAAAAAACGTTTGGCAACCGATGGAACGCAAAGCTCAAGGATTAGCAGAGGAATTTACTATTTTAGGAAAACTATTGAGAAAGGAGGATTAAATTAAAGTGGCAAATGATAAGTTAGAAACACGGTATCAAAAGGTTTTTGAACAAGTGTATCCCCAAGTTAAAAACGAGAATAAGGGAGTTTTATACAAAGTAATACATAAGCTGTTGAGCATTTAAACTGTATATTTTAGAGGCTGAAACCCCTTACTGGCTTGGATCGTCTCGAAAATT
>NZ_LT797689.1 GCF_900009135.1 Planktothrix sp. PCC 11201
AAGAGGATTTCACGGATTTCACGGATTTTAATCTGTCCCCCAATCAAGTCGAGGGCAGGGTTAATCTGCGTAATACTCTGAAATCCGTGATCGGTAATGGGTTATAAACTGATAATTAATAACTAATAACTGATGACTGATTAAATATTTTCTGCTACTTGTTTTAAACGTTTTAATTGAGATTCCATGTCTGCTTTGGTTAGGGTTGCTGCAAAGAGATTAAAACCGAATTTAATTAGAGGATTAGGGATTGCAAATTCAAATCGATTTAAAAGTTTAGTCCCTGGGATTTCCGGTATACATTCCCAGCGATCGCATCCTTTAAAATAGCCTTCAAATCCCCAAACAATTAACCCCGGCTCCCGTTCCAAAACCACCGTTTTTAAAGCGGGTTGAAATAGGGGAAGTTGAATCAAAAATCGGCATTTCCCCCCCACATTTGTATCCCACACATCAATCGGTTCACAGCGTAACATCGGATTCAACCATTGGTGCATCAGTTCCAAATCCGTAAAACATCGTTCTACCACCCTAGAATTGGCCGAAATTAAAATAGATTGTTCAAAAACTTGACGATATGGCATCATAACCTTCAAGCTATAGGCAGATTAATTTCATGGAAAACATGAAAGAGTCTTAGTATAAACGAGGGGCGCATCAGAAAACAAAAAAAACCTTAAATTTTAGCGGTTTTTTCTGCCATTTTAACCAGACTTAAGATGCACTCTCGTTCAAACCACAGCGCACGAGTATCAAAACATCGAATAAGTTACTGGAACGATTATGAATGGAATCGATCAATTAATACCCTTTTGGGGAAAGGACTTATCCTCCCTATCCCCCCTTTATTTTGCCCAGGACAACCCCTTAGCTATCCCCACCAATATCAATGACCTCAAGCTCGGTCAAGCCTCCGTGGTGGATATTGCCTTGGCTTGTGCCATTCTACTGGTTGGTTATCTGATTGCCTTATTTGCTCAATCTTTAGTTAAAAGTTTGTTTAAAAAAACAGGCTTAGACAACCAAATTGCCAGTTGGGTTTCAGGTTCAACAAGACCAGAAGACAAACTTCCAGTAGAATCTTGGGCGGGAACTGTTGCCTTCTGGATTATTTTTATTTTTGCGGTTGTTGCGTTTCTGGATAAGCTTCAGCTTACCGCAGCATCGACACCCCTAACCAATTTACTCAACCAAGTCACCAGTTATTTACCCCGAATTTTTGGGGCGACGATTTTAATTGCGGCGGCTTGGATTTTAGCTACCATTGCCCGAACTTTATTAATTCGATTGTTCCGAACACTTCGTCTGGATGAACGCTTAAATCAACAAGTTAATGATCATGAGGTTGTCTCTCCCGACCAATTTTCCCTGAGTGAAACCCTAGGGAATGCCCTGTATTGGTTTGTGGTGCTGTTATTTTTACCAGCAATTCTGAGTACCCTTCAGCTACAAGGATTATTAGAGCCTGTTCAAAATATGCTCTATCAAATCCTGGCAGTTCTGCCGAATATTGTGGCGGCATTAGTAATTGCGGGTGCAGGTTGGCTGGTAGCTCAAGTGGTGAGTCGAATTGTTACTAACCTTTTAGCGGCCGTAGGGATTGATCAATTCGGAACTCGTTTCGGCTTAAATCAGGTCGCAGGGAATCAAAAAGCATCTTCCATTCTTGGATTGATTGTTTACGTTTTAATTTTGATCCCTACGGCGATTTCTGCCTTAGAAGCCCTGCAAGTTAAGGCAATTTCCGAGCCAGCAATTTTAATGTTGACGGAGATTTTTAACGCCTTACCCCAAGTCTTTTTAGCAGTTTTAGTTTTAATTGCTGCCTATTTTATTGGCCGTTTTATCGCCAATTTGGTCACGAATATTTTAACCAGTGTGGGGTTTGATAATGTGTTTCGCTGGTTGGGGATTCATGCTCCCGAATCTCCGATTGTTAACGAAAATACTCCCACCGAAACCCCTGATACTAACGAGTATACAGTCCCTCCCGTTTCTAGCCCATTAACCCAACGGACTCCTTCTGAGTTAATCGGAATTGTGGTGTTGGTTGGTATTATGTTGTTTGCGGCGGTGACGGCGACAGATATTTTGGGGTTAGCTGCCTTAACTTTAATTATCAATCAAATCATTGTGATCGCGGGTCAAGTTTTGATTGGCGTGATTGTGTTTGGAATTGGGTTATATTTTGCCAATTTAGCCCATGATTTAATTGTAAGTTCTGGCACCCGTCAATCGAATCTTTTAGCCCAGGCGGCTCGCATTGCCATTATTATCTTTGTCGGTGCTATGGCCCTCCAACAAATGGGCATTGCCAGTGATATTGTCAATTTAGCCTTTGGTTTGTTATTAGGAGCCGTGGCGGTGGCGATCGCCATTGCCTTTGGTTTAGGTGGACGAGATGTGGCGGGGGAACAACTTCGCAATTTTCTCTCTAAATTCCGTAATGATTAATTAGGGTTAAATAGGAGTGCAAGTGTCCTCCCTTACTTCTATTTAGCTTAATTTTCTCAAACAATTTGTAATCTTTGACTGTAGGGCTTTGGTTTCCAAATCTCTACAGATTTTTTTTGCCTAGGATTTGATCCAGAATCGTCATCAACCCAGTTGTATAGCAAGAGGCAATAGGGAATGGGCAATGGGCAATAGGTAAATACTTACTATAAGTAGCTTTTAGCTTTCA
>NZ_LT797690.1 GCF_900009135.1 Planktothrix sp. PCC 11201
GGCGAGAATATCCCACCATCCCAGTGTGGCTGAAAGGTATTTACAGCAAGGGTTTTCCCTATCTAAATAGTTAGGTTTAATTACGCCTACCTACTTAGTATCAGTGTAAGAGTTGATATTTCTGATAACTGGTAACTAATGACTGTTAACCAATAACTATTAACCGATTAACTGATTACTGATAACTGATAACTCTTAAACTGATGACTGATGACTGATAACTGATGACTGATTCTGTCTTTGATGCTGAACGTTTACTTTTTACTCCGACTCCCTCTAATTTAGATGCCATTCCAGTTATTTTTGCCTTTCCCAATGAATATACAGTAGGGATTACCAGTTTAGGATATCAACTGGTTTGGGCAACTTTAGCTGCGCGTTCCGATGTGGAAGTGAGTCGTCTGTTTACAAATCTACATGAACCCTTACCCCAAAATCCTGAATTGGTAGGTTTTTCCTTTTCTTGGGAACTCGATTATGTCAATATTTTTGAGCGTTTAGAATTTTTAGGTATTCCTTTACGTTCAGTTAAAAGAACCGAAAAACACCCCTTAATTTTTGGCGGGGGCCCGGTATTAACTGCTAATCCAGAACCATTTGCCGATTTTTTTGATATTATTTTACTTGGGGATGGGGAAAATTTATTGGGAGATTTTATCGACGCTTATCTACAGGTTCGTCATGAATCTCGCCTGACCCAATTACGACATTTAGCACAGGTTCCAGGCATTTATATTCCCAGTTTATATCAAGTATCTTATCACAGTTTAGAAGGCGAAATTGAAGATATTAAACCCCTAGATGCTAGTATTCCTTCCCAAGTCCAAAAACAAACCTATCGAGGCAATATTCTATCAGCTTCAACCGTCGTAACAGAAAAAGCCGCTTGGGAAAATATTTATATGGTAGAAGTGGTTCGCAGTTGTCCTGAAATGTGCCGTTTTTGTTTAGCCAGTTATTTGACTTTACCCTTTAGAACTGCTAGTTTAGAAGCCTCATTAATTCCCGCAATTGAAAAGGGACTGCAAGTAACAAGGCGCTTAGGTTTATTAGGAGCATCGGTAACACAACATCCCGAATTTGATCAATTATTAGACTATTTAACCCAACCGAAATATGATGATGTGCGGTTAAGTATTGCTTCAGTTAGAACTAATACCGTGACTGAAAAACTAGCAAAAACCTTAGCAAAAAGAGAGACTCGCACCTTGACAATTGCCGTAGAAAGTGGTAGTGATCGCCTGCGAAAAATTATTAATAAAAAATTAGAAAACCAGGAAATTCTGCAAGCCATTATTAACGCTAAAAATGGCGGTTTACAGGGCATGAAAATCTATGGGATGGTGGGGATTCCAGGGGAAGAATTAGAGGATGTAGAAGCCACCGTAGACCTAATGAAAGCCTTAAAAAAAGCGGCTCCAGGTTTTAGATTAACCTTGGGTTGTAGTACCTTTGTGCCCAAATCCCATACTCCCTTTCAATGGTTTGGAGTGAATCCCGATGCGGAAAAACGCCTAAAATTATTAGAAAAACAGTTAAAATCCCATGGGATAGATTTTAGACCCGAAAGTTATAAATGGTCAGTGATTCAAGCCTTACTTTCGAGGGGCGATCGCCGTCTTTCCCATCTGTTAGAATTAGTTAGAAACTATGGAGAATCTTTAGGAAGTTATCGGCGAGCCTTCAAAGAATTACGGGGAAAACTACCCACTATGGAATATTATGTTAACCAAAATTGGGATTTAGATCAAGTCTTACCTTGGGAACATCTGCAAGGCCCCTTACCCGTCGCCACCCTAAAAAAACACTTAGCCGACTCCCTGTAGGGTTATTCAGCAAACCTATCTATTTCTTAGTGACAATAGTGCTTTTGTGGTTTCTTCTTGACTTAAAACCCACATTCCGCAGATGGGGGCTAAATTTTCCACTAATTCTAAAAAATTGAAAACCCTTACAGTTCTTCGTTGAACTTCCGATGCTTTACTATCAGATTTTATAGCCCGTTTACCGCTTTTTAACTAAACATAAATAATTGCTATTTTTTCATAGAAATAGAATCCTATTTTTTTAACACATTTGTATTTTATAACCAAGTTCTTTGGTTTATTCGTTAATTTCTTGACCTGATTTTTTACCCCTTCTTGGGCTGTTTCTAGTTGTTTTCTCAATTTTCTTTGGGCTAGGTTATACACTAACAAACACAATTTCCTGATTTTCTTCTTCTTTACTTTTGTATTCTCCCTCTACTGATATCGAACTGCTGTCTAGGTGTACGCTCTCCCTTTCTACTTGGAATTTTTGGGCTGCTTTTAGGGCTATTGCTGTGAATAACTTTGTTGTTCCCGCTTGATAATATTTATTTACTTCTTCTACTAATTCCATCTCATCTATTACGCTTGCCACTATTCCTAAATGGTCTAAATTCACGATTTCTATCGCTTCTAGGGGTTTTTTCATATTTTTATTTGTTCAGTTACTCTAATTATTATTCTACATTAAAAATAGCCCAAATTATTACATGGCAATCATTTGGGCTATTATTTATTACAATTTAATTGGAAATTCAATTGGCTTAAATATCTGCGGAATGTGGGTTTCATTATACCCTATTTAGATGCTTAACAGCTTAGGTCTGAAAGAAGTCTTTAATAAAATTAGAAAAAAAGAGGATCAAACCTTTACAATCAAGGGAATTGCCAGGGCTTGTTGTCCTAAAAGACCCGAATATATTAACTTATATGTTATCGCCGATGAAGCTCAATATATAGGGAATTCAGGAAAACAACTGGTCTTGGTATTCTTTGAAGATGCCTCCGAACAGATGATTTATAGCAATTGCCTGGGTCGTTAGGAATTACCATGAATAACCATCCCATTAGGATTTAAACCCAATCAACTTATAACTAAGGTCTTAAAAAATTCAACAATTCCCGATTCACGGTTTGGGGAACTTCCTGTTGCATCCAATGACCACAATCGGGAATTAATTGTAGTTTAAACGGGGCAGCAATTAATCTATCTAAACCCTCAGTTAGATGATAACTTAAAAATGAGTCTTCCTTTCCCCATAATACCAAAGTGGGGGATAAAACTTTTGCCGGGGTTTTTGTCAAATTTAACAACCAAGTAGGCGGCCAAAATAAATGACGATAATAACTCATCGCCGCTTTTAATACCCCTGGTTTTTCTAAAGCTGCTTCATAAATTTGAGTTTCTTCGGCACTAAAAGCACCCTTACGAATAGCGTGTTCTCGCAACGCATTAGTGACAAATTCTTTTAAATTTTGTTGGATTAACCATTCGGGAATCCCCGGAACTTGAAAGGCAAAAACAAACCAACTGCGACGAATTTGATCTAAATTACTAACTAATTCTTGAACAAAGCGAGAGGGGGGAGGAGCGTTTAGAATCGCCAAACGATTGAGAGATTCGGGAAACTTCTGGGCAAAATGCCAGGCAATTAATCCCCCCCAATCATGCCCAACAATATGAGCTTTAACATAGCCTAATCGTTGAATCAAGCCTTGAATATCAGCTACTAGGGTGTCTAAATCATAACCACTATCCGGCTTATCAGAATCATTATAGCCGCGTAAATCAGGCACAACGACTTTAAAATGACGAGCCAGAGCCGGAATTTGATAGCGCCAGGCGTACCAAAATTCAGGAAATCCATGCAGAAGTATGACGAGTTCACCCTCACCTTGGGTAACCGTGTGTAAACGAATGTTATTCGTTTCTACAAACAGATGTTGCCAATCAGATTCTAATGTCACCATAAACTCCAATATAATGCTCACAAGCGCTTAGGCTAACGTCTTAGAGAATTTCCTCAACGGATTGGAGCAATGTTAAACAGTTGCTCGGTGATTTCAGATTACCACCGACAGGGGTTAACTCCATCAACTTCATTAGGTCTGTAGAGAGGCAATTCCGCATCTTCTACACACGCTGGGCAAGTTTGGGACTCATAAGATGGGGAGAAGGTGTTCCTCTGTAAATTACCAAATTAGCCAACTCCTGCAATTGTTGAATGGCTTCGGCACCCTCTAATTTCATGAGTTCCCGGTCATCACGCATTTCTGTCCAGGTAATTCCATAGTCTGATACCAGGAAACGAATCAAATGACTTTCGCCCAAACTGACCATGAATGAGGCACTATTCATCTGACCGCCACAGGTATAGCAAGAGGCAAGATACCCCTGTCTTTCTAGCACCGTAGCTAGAGCTTGGAGGTTCATCACCAAGTCCTGAACGAATTTGCGGTGTTGTTCTGCAATTCTGAGAAACATAATTCTCCTCCTATCACCACACCTAGGATTATTTACAAAATGTAACATAATCTTAAAGTTATGGTGCTGAAATATTAATCTTAGTCTGATCAGCCTAAATTGAAAAGATCACCCCCCCAGTGCCAGAATATAGACTGTTTTGCAGATTAACCAAAACCCTCCGTTGAGAAGGTATCTAGGAAAACAATAACCTTAAATTTTTCTAACTTTACTGTTTCAACTAGGCTAATATCCTGACACAACAAGGATTAGCAGGAAAATCGGGTCTAAACTGATAAAAAGATCTAATATTTGTGATAAGTTTAAACCCTACTAATCGGATCTTTGATATGTCGCCCTCGGAAACCCGTTTTAGGCACAGAAACTTTCCCTCAACCTCAATCAATTTGCCACCAACCAAATCCCGGGCCGATAAATCGAATCGTAACCCAAACAACAACCAGTAAACCAATCCCAAACCAACTGGCTTTACTCGTAATTTCTATGAATTGTTGACTTTGGTTTTTAGTAACGGGAAACCAAGGGGCAATTTTTTCCTCTTGGCCATAACGTTCTCCCATGGAATCTTTTCGGCGTTTTGCTTCACCCATATTTGTATATAAAAGTTAACAGTAGGACTCATTTACTCAACTTCATTTTATTTGATCTGTTGGCGAGTTGACGATTATTCCTTGATCGATCACAAATGGTAATAGTCGCTGCCAATTCAAAGTAACAGTTTCAGAGGCTGGATCAAATTTCCACCGCAAAAGCTGACTGGCGGATTCACCCATGAAGGAAAATAGACCCAGGGCTTGCCTCGGGGCAATAGTGGCTAAGGCGATCGCCTCCCCCAGATCACAACAATTCCACTTCACCAAATTTTCTACCCCTACCAATAAAGGTAAGGTGGTTCCAGATAACGTGCCATCGGCTAAACGGGCGGTACCTTCTTTCACTTCAATTTGTCGCTCATCCCAAGGATAAACCCCATCAGGTAGTCCCAAGGGGGCTAAGGCATCACTCACCAAAAACAGGGGAATTAAACCCTTGGCTTCGGTGGGTTGGTTAATTCCCGAAATCCGTAACAGCAAATTAACCATTAGGGGGGAAACGTGCTGTCCATCGGCAATAAAGCCCGATTGAACCTTTTTGTTAACTAAAGCCGTCCCTAATAAACCCGGTTCTCGATGGTGCAGACTGGGCATGGCATTAAAGGCATGGGTTACCATCGTTGCCCCGAGGGTAAAAGCGCGTTCTGCCTGCTCTGCTGTAGCTTGGGAGTGGCCCAAACTGACAATTATCCCTAAATCTCTCAAATAGGGAATCACCTTGTCTGTGGGGTCTAATTCGGGGGCTAGGGTAATGATTTTTACGACGTTTGCATAGTCCCCCAGAACCCGTTGCACCTGATCTAAGGTCAGGGGTAATAAATGCTCTTGAGGATGGGCACCCCGTTTGCTGGGATTGAGAAATGGCCCTTCCAGATGCACCCCTAGAATTTTGGCGCTGGGGTGATCGGAGGGAACCGCTTGGATAAATTCCGCTATTGTGGCGAGCGATCGCTGAATTTTATCTATTGAAGTAGTGACAATAGTGGGCATAAACCCATCAATGCCCTGTGCCCATAAATACTGGCAAATTTCGGTCAACTTAGAAAAATATTGCGGTTCTAAATCGGGAAAAGCTAATCCTAATGCCCCATTAATTTGTAAATCTATTCCTCCCAAAGATAGCCAATCTCCTTGCAAATCTAGTTGTTGAATTGCTGCGGTTGATGTGGGTTGAGATGAACCTGCCATCGCTTCAACGCCAGAGATTTTACCCTGACGAATTAAAACTCGTTGCAAATTTTGTGTTCCAGGGAGACGGACATTGATAATATCGAAGTTAACGGCGTCTGGCTGTGGTGTTGTGATCATGAGGAATGGTTGGCTTTGAACTCTACATTATTATCGACTAACTCTACTCCTGTGGTTGGGATTATCATGGGAAGTGATTCAGATTTACCCACAATGGCGGCGGCGATCGCCGTTTGTGAGGAATTTAATATTCCCCATGAGGTTGCCATTGTTTCCGCCCACCGTACCCCAGAAAGGATGTTTGAATATGCTAAAACCGCCCATTTGCGAGGATTAAAAGTGATTATTGCCGGAGCCGGAGGAGCCGCCCATTTGCCCGGGATGGTGGCATCTTTAACCCCTCTGCCTGTAATTGGGGTTCCGGTAACAACTCGCACCTTACAAGGAGTTGATTCTCTATATTCGATTGTACAAATGCCCGGGGGAATTCCGGTGGCAACGGTGGCAATTGGTAATGCTAAAAATGCGGGTTTATTAGCGGTACAAATCTTAGCCAGTCATGATCCTGAACTATTACAAAAAGTTCAAGACTATCGGGAAAATCTCAAACAATCTGTTCTGGAAAAACAACAGCGTTTGGATCAAGTCGGGTATGGTGAATATTAGGTGAAAAGCTGGAGATCTGCGAGCAGTCATTGAGAACTATAGTGCTATCAATATTCCCCATTCCCCATTCCCTATTGCCCATTCCCCATTCCCCATTCCCTATTGCCCATTCCCCATTCCCTATTGCCCATTCCCTATTGCCTATTCCCCAGCGCTATAACAAAAAAAATAGGATAAAAAAATTATGACAACCCCTTGGCAGTTTGGCAGTAATCACCCCGATAATGGCACCCATCTGGATATCATTCGTCAGTGGTGGGCATCTTTACAAGGTCAGGAAATTCACTGGCAACAACGTTTACTTCCTAACGATGGAGATTATTTAGGCGGTTTAGATTGGCAAGCCCAACGTTTCGATGAAACCTTTACGATAAAAAACCCAGAAATTCGCGGAATTACACTCTATTATTTTAAACCAGAACTCTCCCAAGAACTGAGTATTACTCCCCATAAATTAGAACTAGATTCTCAACAACAACGACTGTATATTTTCCCCCAATCTCAACAGCAAGTGGTGATTCGAGTCGAAGGCTATAAACCTCCTTATCAAATCATAGAATTAACCGATCCCGATTTGGCTGTTGGTAAAGATGGGATAATTTTATTCCGGGATCATCAACAGTTAACCGATGTTAAAATTAAACTGAGTTCTGATCGGCTAAAGTTATTAAAATCCAAACTGAATTCTATCGAATAATCAGTCTTTAAGAGATTCAACTTGCCGATCAGTTTCTTGACATCCCTGAGACGGATGCACTACCATATCCTCAATTACCGAAAAGCGAGGGTCAAGCTCCCGGATTTAGGCGTGGGGAGTATGTCAAAGACCCATCCCATAAATACTGACAATTTAGGACGTTTCTGATGTCAAAAACCTACAGTACAGAGGAACTGATCCAAATTTTAAATCAGGAGCGCCAAGCCTGCCTGAAAGGGGAGCGTTTGAATTTAAGGGCAACTCCTGCGGTTGGTAATCCAGTGGTTGATTGCTTTTTAAAACCCGAGGGAATTCAAAAGTTTACAGCCTATCAAAATTTTAAGGCAACGATTCATCAATACCAACAAGAACATCAAGTTTCCGGGATTGTTTGGCGGGAAATTGTTGTTAAGGGAAAAACCCTACGGTTTCCGTTTGTCAATGAACAATTAATTGCCTTACCCTATGATTTAGAACAGTTAAAAGCAGAAAAAACTAAACTATTAGAATTTTGGGATGATGTAACCGCCGGGATGGATTTATATTTAAGTTTAAATAGTGGTAAGGATTATCGTAAAATTTGCGTAGAAGAAGTAGATGCTATTGTCCAACGTACGGAATGGACTTGTGTTTGGAAGTGGGAGAAATCGAGTTTTTTAGAAATGTTATTACAATTAGGTTGGGGACAGCCCTCAGAAGCGGGTGATCGAAGGGGATGGCCCCAGTCAGGAAGCGAAAATATTCATGCGGTTAAGCCTGGTCAGCATCCGATTTGTTAAATCTATAGCAATCCTATTTGAGTTGTGTTCAAAATTTTTTCTCAAAAGGGAACAGCGGATCTGGGGTAATACTTCTGGCTGTTTGATGTCAGTATTAAAATGTTATGACCTCGGCGCGGATTGCTATATAGTCTAACTAAACCTACTATTGAAGTCGATGCTTATACGAGTTGTTCAAGCTTAATTAAATATCTGAAAAAAGTGCTGGAAAATTTAGGTCAAGAATATGCAATTAATTTTGTTTAGGTACTTA
>NZ_LT797691.1 GCF_900009135.1 Planktothrix sp. PCC 11201
GAGTCACCTAACTACAGGGTGTTTGAGACTACGCCAAGCAATAAACTTGACAGGGATAAAACTTATTTAATCAGTGGAACGGAATCCCAGATTCTGTTACAAGGTAGTTTGATTAAAGCGTTACATGAAATACTGGGACAAAGATTAGGGTTCACAATAGATTTTAAAACGTGGTTTACAGACTTTGAATATGAATTTAAAAAAAATCCGATAACGGGACAGAATAGGGGGTATGTAAATGAAGCCGAAGAAAGTATTAAATATTGGGGGGTATTGAAAGACGCTCGTCCTTCATTTGAGTGGATACTACCGAGGGAGGATGCGACAGAACTAGAATTAGAGTCTTTTCATTCACTGGGATATTACGTTATTAAATTTTGGAAAAATAGAAAAAATAAAGATGAATTTATTTATATAACAGGTACGATGATTGAATTGCGTCAACAATGTTTAGATGCAATGAGAGATAATAATTCTCATTTTGATGAAATCGGTAAAACTTCTATCAGTGAATCACAACTACTTTCAGGTTTCCCAGAAATAAAATTAAGGTTTTGGCAAACTACAAAAAATGAGAATAAAAACTATAGACACGATACAGAACTTAGTATTACATTAATTGGCTATGGTGAATGCTTAGAAGATAATCAGCCAAAACTATTAGACATAAATGATTTAAAGAAATTTAGGGAAAAAATTATGACTTTGTTTTTCCCTAATAATATTCCTTTTATTTTAAAAAGGGGAAAAGAAACTTATACTTACCAAGATTGGAAAAAAGGATACGCAAATTATACCCATTTTTTAAATGAACAAAATGCAATAGAAACATATAAATTACTTGTTCAAATTAAAGGAGATGCTTTTGATGAGAATAAAGTTGGCATAGGTTTAAAACTCAATGACAAACAATTTAATGACGATGAGACTATAACCGTAATGAATAAACAGGTAAAAAAGCGAAATTATCGTCCTGTAGTAGATTTACAATTTTGGCAGGCTTGGGTCTGGCTACCCAAGTCATCTAAAAAAATTATGCTGTTTAACCGGGGTCGGGGTTTGCCGTGTGACCCTATTTTTAACGATTAATAAACAATGGGTAAAGGTTAAGGTTTACCCATTGTTTATTTTAACTATAACTTGTTTTTTAGTTTGTTATATTTTAAAAAACATCTAAAAATAAATATGGCAGATCCAAAAGTAAATAAAGACATCCCGACATCGGAACCCGCGCAGACTACAACAAGTATTGAATCTCAAACAGAACAAGATACTAAGGGTGATGCCGTAGCAGGAGCCGATAATGACCCCACTAATTTTCGTGCCGAACGAACAAACGTAATTGCGCCTATTGATAGTGATACTGCGGTGCAATTTAGCGTCCCTGCTTGGTTTACGTTGGGCTTAGATTATGATGCAACCAAACAACCTACTCCCGCCGCATTCAAATTTTTAGTATCTGAAAAAGATCCATCTACTCGCAAAGTTCGCCTAGAAGCAGATGGGGGAGTACCTAAAAAATTACCAAGATTTATAGGCAAAAAAGTTACTTTAGGATGGAATAAAGTTGCAGATGTTCCCGCAGGAATTAGTATTGATAAAGCGGCTGTACCAGTTGGAACGGGTACACCGGCAACTCCTGGCAGGAGTGCTTCCAAGTCTAAAAAACGATCTATTCGTGTTCACAGTAAGATGAACACACGAGCGATTCAATACTGGTTACTTCAGGTAATCCCCGCCGCTAAACAGCCAGATTATTTTGAAGTCGGCGGCAGTCGATACCCTTTAAAGGGAATGACTGTAGACTTATCAAGTCTAAAAGATATTTACAAACAAGAAGCGGCAACACCATAACAATTAATTGAAAGGAGGGTCAGATGACTCTACTTAATGAGACAAGATGGAATAATATCTATGACGTTAGACATGAGTCATCTGACCCCTTGCCTTTAATTCAAATACCCCAACCGTTTTATAGGCATACAATAAGGATTCACTGTGAAACATTTAGTGACATCCCAGATGGATTTTATAGGGGCGGGTATCTTACCCATAGGTTAAATGATTTTACTAACACTATCCCTTGGCAAGCTGAAAATTTAATTGTGCCTATTAACAGGATTCAATTGATTAGATTACAAAATTTAACTAATCAATTTTGGCTTGAGTTCCAACCTCTAAGAAAATGGTTATGGGTCAATTTAAAGATTGATTACTTTGAAGATGAACCGTAACCGTAACAATGATATAATCTTTTAATCAATTTACCGTTAAAAGATTATATCATGAAACCAAAACAGCCAAACCCAAACACTAAAAAAACAAAACCAACAGAGGTGGAATGGGTAAGAGGTATGCTAATTATAGTATTTTTTACAGTGTTTTTAAATTTGGTGATAACGTGTAAAATTTTAGAAATCATTTCAGGGAATCAGTTTGATGTACCATTTTTTTAAACTATGAATATAACACTGGGTTTATACCCACAATTCTCATCTGTAACAACCCTAGAGGAACTAACACTCCAACTGTGTCGAAAAGTGTTAGAGATTCAAAACAACCCTGACTTAAATTTGACTAATGAAAGGGTTATTACTATTACTGAAAATATTACCGAGGAAATTGCTACAATTAATTTAACGGAATTAGAGGGAACTATTGTTAATGGAACCATATCAATTAAGGATTACTACAATTTTGACTTTACTCCTGGTACTGGAGTCTATCCTTACGATAGAGAAACTTTACTCGACGCTTTATTTCACGTTTTAGCTTACCAACATAAGCAGGAATTAGTCATTGCTAAAAACCCTGGTAGTAAAATGTGTTGTGATTTTTCGATTGAATCAGTTACCGAGATGAGTACATCTCAACAACTTTTAATTAGTTGTTCATTAACTGATTACCCTATTACCATTAATGGTAATACTCGAACCTCTAAACCCTATTTGAATTAAAGGAGTTAACCCACATGGGATTTTTAATTACACCGCCCCCAGTATCGGTTTTTGATGGAAATGTAACTCAATTAAAGTTAGACAGTACCGTTAGTTCTACGAGTACATTAATTGCTAATACCGCAAGTACATTAATTCCCTTAGATGGAACTGCTACTAACGGTAGAAAAATTTATTCAATTGTAAACACTTCTACTTCTGCAATCGTTAAAATAGCGTTAGGGAGAACTGCAACTGCTACCGATTACGATTATGTACTTTACCCAGAGAACATTATTGGGGATTTTGATTTTTCAAAGGAGTTAATTTCTGTAATTAGCACAGGAACACCTACCGTTAACGCTAGTTACGCTAAATATGTAGAGGTGTAGCAAAATGATTTTAATTGCACCACCCAAAAACAATAACTGGGATTCTTTACAGAATAAACCCGCTATTTTTTCAGACAACCAAATTCACTGGAGCGAGATACAGGGAATCCCTGAAAGAATTAGCTTTTTAGCCACTAATATTCCAGGGAATTGGCAACCCTGGATTTTAAGCGATTTCTATAGCCAAAGGCTTGAATGGATGGGGCTAACATCCTCACCCAATGCTTGGACTATGGTACAACGTGACGGAAATGGCAAAATCAATGGCACTAGCTTTAAAGCGACGGCTCTGCCGCTTGTGCCGGATGGATTGAGTGCTGGTAATTTCTATCGTGATACCAATGGATTTGTAAAGGTTGTAATGTGAACCCAATAATTAAACTGAAAAAATTAATCAACTGGGACATTGAGCGATGGAGATTACCACCCAGAAAACCTAAGCCCAAAAAACCAACTAACCCATAGAAGATTATTTTCTATAGCCGCAATGGATAGCGGCTATAGAAATATATTAGGAGTACCTCATCTCAAAATATTCTTCAACGTCGTCAAAAACTACGTCCTTAACTCCATCCAAAAATCCCTCTACAAAGGATTTAATCCGAGGGTCTGCAATCCCCTCGATTTTTGCTTCAACCCAAGTAGATATTTTCCAGTCTTTAACTTCTTTCTCCTTAGTTTTTTCGTCTTCCTCATCTCCCCAACCTTCGACCAGCTTGACAAAATCAGGATTAAGTTCCTTTAACCCAGGGGCGTTGGCAATTGCTAACTTAATCGCACTCCGACCATTTAAAAACGCAAATAAAAACCCGATACGCTTGGCTGCATTTAGTCCCACCCAAGCGAAATTACTGATTCCCTGCAATAACTCCTTACGTTTATCCTCTGCGTATTCACTATAGGCGAGTGCCAACCCCCGCACGTCAATCACAACTTTTGGCGGGGATAAAATCCCTGTCATTACAAACCGTGCAAAGCTACTGCCTAAAAACTGACCAGCTTGACCATATAGCCCATCAACAATTGAATTAATTTGCTTCCATATCTCGCTATCAGGGATATCAAAGTTAAAGTCATAAACCGTTTCACCAAAGTTCAACAAACTTGATATTAATTGGGGGATTGTAACCCCGGTTGTCATTGAAATTGCCGCGCTCCCAGCTAGGGCGGCACCTGCCAACCCTGCGTTTTTGGCTACCTCTAAAGCGCCATAAACTTGAGCTACTGGATTCCCATTTTGTAGAAGATATCCGGCTAAAAAAGTCCCTGCTCCGGCTGCGGCTCCCCCGGCAGCTGCACCTATAACTATTCCTGGAAGTCCTGCAAACGCTCCAATCCTTGCCCCTATAAATGCCCCTCCGGCAATATTATTAATCATGGTGGTTCCCTTTATCAGTTTCGCCCACCAAGCGGAAGAATTAGCAACCGCCCTAGCCGCATCTACAAAAAACGAGCTAATCCCACTAAAAAAGTTAGGGTCAGGGACTCTCTCTTTATCTGTTAACGCTGTCGATAAAGTATTCCCTTTTATTTTGGCAATATCTTCTGTTTTTAGTTCTGTTGCTGCCATATAATAATAACAAGATTACTACATCTAGTATTATATGCCAATAATTCCGAGTAATTGGACAGGACAACAAACTATTAACGCTATTGGTATATCGGGGGGTAGTGGGTTTCCTGTTTATCAATTTGTTAGTTCTAATGAACTAACAATTAATGAGATAGATACTTACATTGACTTGGTTGTTTCAATCCCTGAAACTGTTAATAGGGAAATATCCTTAGATATCATTTCCGGTAGATGTAGACTGTTTTGGAAAAATAAAGACGATAGCTATAGACCAGTTTCACCAAGCAATTTTAATTTTTTACCCGGTAGTAATTTTGTAGATGTAACTCTAGGACAATTAGGATTATCCATTAAAGTTAGTGAACCTACAGAAATTTTTTTAATAATCCGTTCCGATAAAGATATAATTGATAAAAATACAGAGGAACTTATGATACCTGTTGAACTTCGATTAGTATTGCCTACAGGAACAAATTATACAGCTTGGGAACCGTATGATATTTATGCAGGTGAAACATACACCTATGCCGATAATCTGAACAAGTTAAAAAATAGTGATAGTGGTACTACAGGCTTTAAATTATTTGATATTTACAGTTTTTATCCTGGCAAGAAAATTGACTTTAACGTTCTAATAACAAATCCGATTAATTACGGTTCGATTCATTTACAGCTATTTGACCCTTTAGATATCGCTCAAACCGCGTTTGATATCGCATCTGATTTAGTCAATCCAGAGTTAGAATCCCTTCCAAACAGCTTTGTAGGGCGATTAACCCGCAATGCTTGGTATAAAGACGTAGTATCGGGTTTGGTGCAGGTTAAGCCAGATTTTAGCCGTCATGTAGGTAGATTTGTAGCTCAAAATATTAATAATTCCAACGCATTTGATACCTGCATTATTGAGTCTTATGCGCCCAATGCAGACCCCTATAAAGGCGGTACTTTTGTATTAACAGGGGATTTTTAAATGACTTTTTACAGCAAGACGTTTGCCGGAGAAGTACCTCCGGTTGTTATCGATAAAAATACTTATTCAGATTCATCTGATTATCAAGAAATTAAGCTAATTTCTTGGCGCGATATTATTTTAAAACATTTACCGAGTAACGCTAATCTATCAACAGTCCAATGTGAATTAAAATTAGAGTATCTACACTTTGATTATTTAATCCCATCCCGAGCTTTAGTGCCTAGTGACAAAATACCTGTATATGCGAGACGGGAATCAGATTTATCAAAACAAGTTAAAACGATTAATTTTAAAAATGTTTATAACCATAATTCTAATTACGCTTTTGAATTTCGATTGATAAAACATTACGATATCGATTACGCTTTAGGGGACGTTTATTTTACTAATGATATCCCTTATAATGAGGAGTTAGGATACCCAATAGCTGATTTGATTTATAACAATAGATTACCTGGTTTTATTGACTTAATGCCCTACTTGACCAAAACTACACCTTTAGTTTTTGGTGACATTAAGCAAGAATTAAAACTACAGATATATCCCAAATTATCTACAGATGATTTAATTCTTGTTGGAGGCGGTTATTCAGGTAGTGTTACTTTTGAACTTCTGCCTAGAGAATTATTGATAACCAAATCGGAGAATGTGGTTATCAATAATATTCCTAAGCAATTATTACCGATAAACCCTAAACGTTTAAGTTTTTATTTATGCAATAACGGAGCGACTGATATTATTTACAATTTTGGATTAACTACAGGTGAAAATTCAGCTAAATTAAAATTATCACCTGGTAAAACTTTAGTTTATGAAGATAAAACTTTAATTATCGATAATCAAGAGATAGATACAGGTGATAGTAGGGCAACTATGAACTTACCCTTATGGAGTCGCTGTGAAGTAGGAAGCAATGTAGTTGCGATAGAAGAAGTAAGCTATGTGTAATTTCCTTTTATAGCCGCTATCCATTGCGGCTATAGAAAATAATTAGAGACAAAAAATGACTACATACGGAACAGCGACAAGAATAGGGAACTCTGGGACAGCTATCTCAGGTCAGACTCAACCGCTCAATTTTGGAAATGGGGCAACAAGTACCATTAAACCCTTTTCGAGAAACCCATCATCTATTGCTAAATCACCAACTACCCCACAACAAGGAAAAAGTACGATACAACCGACTAACGGACAATTAAGACAAGCTCAAAGAACAGCCGGATTAAGGGGAGCCATTGCTACAGGTAGGGGTTTTGGAGCGAGTAATCTTGCTCAAGGTACAGCCAGGACAGCAGGTAGAGCTACACCGGGTGTAGGTATCAACGCCAAAGGTGATGTAGAAATCGGACTGAGGGTTGGTGGTGCGGGTATAGCATTATCTGTGAAGGGTGACTTATCTCTGGGTGTTCCTGGATTATCAGTAGTAATTGATCCCAAGAATTTAAGCAATACTACAGTTGATCTAGGTTTTGGAACTGCTACAGTTGAGCAAACCCGAGAAGGTTGTGATATTACTGTCACTGTGACAATGTTCGGGAAAATCGTTAATCAAGACACAAGAAAAGCTGATAACTGTAGCGAACCCGAACCTACCCCTACTCCAACCCCTACTCCCACACCACCCCCTAAACCGCCCGACCCGGGGGAATACTCACCTAAAATACCGCCTAAGTCTGGTAACCCACCAAGGTTAAACGATACGGGTACAAAGCCAGGGTGGGTAATTCTAGAATTACCAGGACGGATATCCTATCAGTGGAATGGGAGCTTTATTGTTGGAGTTTACTTGCAAGGAGAAGATTCTAGTTTTTGGGATCACGTCCCTGAATACAAAGCATTTCTTCAGGGCATCCCATCGACAAGCTATTACGACACCAGTTGGGAGTTAGACATTAAAGTATCTAACACGCAATTATTGATAGGAGCAACAGAAACAACATACCTACCAACTGTTCCTAAAAATAGTCCTAAATGGGTCACAATGGAGGCGTTAAGAAGCGTCCAACAACGAATTAAAGACAGAAAAACAGATAACACTTTAGAAGATTTATCTAATAAAAAAATATCTAAAATATCTCAACCTTCAATCATTAAAGGCAGTGGGCAAACGTCGGGGTATTCAGCAGGTTTAGACGCTAATTTTATTGATTACTTCAAAGATAATAATATTGTTAACCTTAATGATAATTTTATTGATTTTACTTTTATGGATTTTTTAGCAACATCTCAAGGAGATATTTTAGACTGGAGTATTTTTAATTATTCAACTAAATTTTTTTATTATAATATAATGGGAACAACTTACAAAGCTGTATATAAAGGTGACGGTATTATTTTATTGGGTACTAGTAACCTGCAAGATTTATTAGAAAGAATTGAAACAATTCCAGAGATTAATGCGCCTATTCAGCATGATTATACCCAACGTCAATGGAGAAATAACACAAAAGAACCTGTTTTGGGTCGGGTTACGGATTTTTATACCAAACCCAGAATTGTTCAAACTATAGAGCTAAAATATAGGAACATACCAAACAAAAAAACTGAATTTGAAACCCCACCTAGGAGTATTCCACCAATTATGGATAATGAATGCTGTGATTTGATTGAGGATATTTATGATATGTTAGGTGGCGATAACTTTAAAGAAAACGGATTAGAAATTCCCAATCATCTTTATATCCCTGGTGGAAAGGGTGAGACCAAGGGGATGACCTATAACGCTTTAATGAATCTAGTATTCAGAACACTTGACCATAGAACGTGTGGAGAAGTTGAGATTGCAGTCAAGGATAATAACCCTATGAAAGAAGGGGAGCAAGGATACACTTTTAAAGCGATTAATAATACTGCTGCAATAGGTAAAATAATGGAATTATCACAGAAACAGGATTCTGATATATCGGCACTATTAAATCTAATCATTAGACTTAATTGGATAGCTGTACAGATACTGAAAGTGTCAATTATTGCGAGTGAATCGGCTAAAGCAATAATTGGATTCTTTGGGATACCAACCAGAGATAAGATTGAAAGTGTTGAAATTCCTGTTGACCCATCTCTAGGGGGAAAAGTTGGGTTTGACCCTAAGAAACCTACCGATGACCAGTTAATTAAACTTCTTGATTTAGATGACCCTGAGAAAACAATTAAAATCCTTGATAAATTTATGAATTATTCTAAAATACCCGTTACTATCAGAAAGTTTATTGGGGACGCTAAGGGTGGGAACTTCTGGTGGATGATGGACAAAAAAGGAAAATAAATATAAGGATGCAATAGGTTAAAATAATGAAATTTGATATCAATGGTAACGAAGGTAGCTATCAGTTTTGGGATAGATTTAATAACGAATATCTTGTACCTCTACTACATGAATTAGCAGAAGCATTAGAAACATCTGATATATCTAGTAGCTCTAAAATTAGATGGTATGTACTTCATAAATTGTTAACAATAATTATTGAGGATACAGTAAACCATGAATACTACTCAGATAATGCTCATTATCGAGAAATTAATGAGATACTTTAATTAAACACTTAGGATAGGAGATTAATTAAAAGTTATGGCTAAACGTCCTAATTTAAGGAAAAAAGATGATGTTTTGGAGTCCCTTGGAAAAGCAAAGGGGAAAAATATTAATTTATCTAAAAAACAAGACCCAAAGGAGAAATTAACCTTTAGGCTTGAAAATGAAATTAAGGAAATGGCACTCAAAATCGAAAAGGAACGGGCTAATACTCGGGATGATGTAGCAATCGTTCAGGGTAAAGGAGGAGGAGAGAATCTGGAGTTTTATTGTGAAGATATCCAGAATAACTACGAATTCACTGTTAAGGATTCTAAAACCGAAAAGGAAAAGTCTAAAACAGACTTTATTTTGCGACCCGTGTCTGAATTGACGGAATACAAACAGGAGAAGGAGAGGTGATTTCTATTTATAGCCGCTATCCATTGCGGCTATAGAAAATAATCTTCTATGGGCTAGGGAAAAATTTACCCGCAATCCGAGGGAAGATTTACAAACTTCCCATTGTATGCAGCTTGGGAAGATAACCAGAAAGTTTTAGGAAC
>NZ_LT797692.1 GCF_900009135.1 Planktothrix sp. PCC 11201
GCAATAGGGAATAGGCAATGGGCAATAGGTAAATACTTACTGTGAGCAGCTTTTAGCTTTCAAGAATGTCCTAACAGATGCGGCAACTGCTATAACTTATCCAGGGAAGATTGCTCCTTTAAATCATTCTGAAATTTGGTTTCCATTTCTAATTCTTTATTCAGGAAATAGTTTAAAAATGTCCTAATTATAGCAATAGCAGCTAACTGACCTAAAGCAACAAAAGAGGGTGTAACGGTTGTGAACAGAATATCTGCACCTAACTGAAATTCCAAGGCTAAAGCTAACCAACTGCCAAAGTTTAGACGTAATTCTATAAATGGAAAAATTTGCCGACGACGGAAACTCGCCAGGGCTATTTTTAAGGTACTAATTAATCCTAATAATATACAAAAAGCCGAAAGAGCTTCTAAGCAAAATCCTAGAAGATGAACAAAGGAAGATAAACTATTTTTTAAAGGTTCTAAACCCACCATAAATTTAGGGATGAAGAATTAACTCAGTGCCTCAGACAAATAATCGGCGGCGGCTTCAACCACGGCGATCGCATTTTCATACATCATCCGAGTCGGGCCTAAAATTCCCACACTGCCAACTGGAATATTATCCCGTCGATAGGGAGCAGAAACCAAGGTACAGCCTTGAATGGGTTCTAAGGGATTTTCCGACCCAATGCGAACCGTAACCCGTTGTTCTTGTTTGGGATTAGGGAAAATTAACGGCCACAATTGTTCCTGTTCTTCTTCTAATAAGTGCATCAAAGTTTTCACCTGTTGCAGTTGCGAAAATTCAGGTAAATGTAAAACTTCGGCAATGCCACTAATCAGAATTCGAGTATATTCTGGGGTTTGGCTCCGAAAACTTAAATCCGTTAATAACCTTCTCAAAAAGTCAGAATAGCACTGAAATTCCCGATCTAATTCACTCCAATCTAAAATCGAAAGTTCAGAAATAGATTTGCCTCTGAGTTGAGCATTTAAAAAATTAGAAAGCAGTTGCAATTCCTGTTCTAAAACTTCTTGATCTTTGGGTAAAAGATTAACTCCCATGGCCTCAGAATCCGAGAGAGAATTAGCTGGAGATAAATCAATTAAACTGGACTGAGTTTGATAGGAGTCTGTCACCACCACTAACATGATTTTCCCCGGTTCTATAGAAACTAAATGCAAATGTCGTAAGCGGGTAGTGACAGTTTTCGGAAGTGTAACTAAAGTAATATACCCACTCAGGGTTGATAAAATTTGTGATGCCCCCCGCAAAACCGCTTCCAAACTACAGTTTTTTAAATTCAGTTGTTCGCGTAACAGGTGCAGCGCCTCATCTGCAACGGTTTCTGAGGGGGTAATCAGTTTATCGACATAAATCCGATACCCTGAGTCCGAGGGGATGCGTCCGGCGGAGGTATGGGGCTGATACAGGAGTCCAGCCCGTTCTAAAACCCCCATGCCATTACGAATAGTGGCGGGACTGACTTTGAGGTTGTATTCTTCCACCAAAGCCTTAGAACCCACGGGTTCGGCCGTCGCAATATAGTGACGAATCGTTGCCCAGAGAATATGATGGTGTCGCTCTGTCAAATGCACTTGTGTAAACATTTATTTTTGATACAGATTTGACTGACGAAAGTGCGCTATGGAATCCGGCAACTCTGAAATTTACAGAGGTTGATGACTCACAAAATTTTTAACAGAGTTTTGATATCCAAGATAACAGATATTTGAATGAAACTGGGAAATTTGATCCCATAATATTATTATCTAAGCAAATTTATTCCAATGGCGACCATGCCTTTTCAGCCTGTTCAGCAACATAGGCAGCAACGGTGGTAATTTCTCTGGAAGTTAACCGACTTTTAAAAGCTGGCATCGCATTTTTACCATTGGTGACTTGGTTAATAATTGCAGCCAGAGGATTTTCTTCGTATCCTTTTAAGTATTTAATCAATGCTTCTTTTTTCAGCGTTTTGTTAGCAACTATAACGTTATTTCCGTTAATATGGCAAGCCGCACAGGAGTTGGAAAAAATGGTAGACCCACTTAAAACCCCTTCTGCTAATGCAGGTTTGGACAAAAGGACTGTTAACAATAGAAAACTCAAAATAAGGACTGATAAGAGCTTTTTCAATGGAGTCTCCTTGAATCAAAAATAGCTAACAAGAAGATTTTACTCTTTAAGTTGTGCAAATCGACAACCATTCCCCCATCCAAAGAAAGGTCAAGTCTCAAATCAAAACAAACGGGCTGGGCGTCAGTCACAAAGTTTTAAGGGGTCATTCTCCCAATCCTCTAATTTTAATCAGGAGGATTTCCCTGTTGCCCGTTGCCTTTTGACCTTTTGTGATCTATCTCACTTGTTATTAATGGGGACGATCACATCCATAATAGCACGAAAATCATTAAATAGAGTGAGTCAGTAGCGGATATTTATACCCCTTAACGAGTTGCCTTTGAGTATGTTGATGTCTGAAACGTTATCTATTCCCGGCTTGAGTTTCAAGCAAATGATTGAGAAAATTCTCCAGACTGAATCGATGAGTCGGCAAGAGCGATATGCCCTGAGATATTGGTTATTGCGCCAACTCAATGAACAGGAAAAACACTTAGTTCGTACCCTCCAAAAAGCATTAAGTGCCGGGCAAATCAAAATCGTTGATTAGTCGTTTAGAGGGTTAAACACACGGACTCTGGCCATTCTCGACACCAGGATTTCATTTCTGTGACAACGGGAAGATGAATACGATTCCAACTAAACAAACCCTGGTTAATTTCTGCATAGGAACCTTGATGAAACTGGACTTCTCCAGGGGATAAACCACTTTCTACAAATTTAAAGGTTAATTTGGAGGGGTTAAGTTGTTTTTGGAGTTGCTTTCTCCACCAGTTTCTATGGATAATTCCGGTATAGGTACTCCGAAGACTACCCGCAAATTGCTGACAGTTCCACATGACTAAATTACAGATTAATCCGAGGGTTTGTTCATCGGTAAAGGGTAAATTTTTAAATTCTTTTTGAAAGTTGGTAATAATAAATTGATCAATAAAAATAGCATTTTTATAATAGTTTAAAATCGGGTTAAAAAAATCCATATTCTCAGATTCATCGGTACAAATCAATAAAAGTTCTTCCGGTGGAAAAATTTCTTTTAGGGTTTTTAAGATTAAATAGGGATGGTCTGCTTCTCGATGGGGAATCCAGTTGCGATAGTCGGTAAGACGAATATGAATTCCATTATATTGTCCGAGGGTTTGAGAGATTTTATCAGCTAAATTCCGATAAATGGGTTTAAATTGAATCGCTTCCATCAGGGAATAGAGCGTAGGGGAAGGCAGATAAAAAAAGCGAGAATAATAGGCTAAATTACAGGCACTAAATTCTAAAATATCCTGTTCAACATCCTGTACAATGATGCGATTTTCAGCAAAATCAGATAAAACCTTGGGGTCAATTGTCATATTATTCGGAACAAAAACCGCATTAACTAATCTAACCTGACTTTGATAATGGCTGAGATTTTTTCCTTGGGTTTCTGCTAAAAACTCTGAATAGTTTAAAACAGGAATGGGAAGTTTATCCACTAAATCTAAAATCGTTGGAAGTTGGTCAATATTAATAATATGTTTCCGACTTTCAGGCACTGATAAAAAATAGCCTCCCCGCACAGGTAAAATGTTTTTCTCCTCTCCTACAGAACCATAAAAGACTAACTTTCGTTGGGTTAAATAGGCTAATCCTACGGCTATTTCTAACCCCATTAAGTTATTATTTAAGCCGGATTCATAATCTTTGTATAACAGATAGCGTGAGGTCATGAAATTGAAAATTAAGAAACTTTAGCGGAAGAAAAATTTAATAGTTTTCCTTGGGCAGACTCCAAAATCACATCCCGGATAAAATTAGGGCTAATTTCAATACTCCCAGTTTCCGGTTCGTCTGAAAATTTTAAATGCAGAATATCTTCTTGTTCAAAATCAGTCATTTTTGTAGGATTCATAGATTACAAATCTCCCAGTTTTTAAACAAATCGGTAGAGTTTGTGTAGGGTGGGTTCAGACCCACCTTTTTGGGTTAAATTTTACAAATCCAATTATAGGGATCGGGTGCTTTTCCGGTTTTAATGGCTTCCAATTGTTCTAAAATAGATGGGGCATATTTACGTTCAGAAATCGGAGGTAAAACTAAATCCCGTCCTTGATATCCAATTTTAGAAACCTGGGCAATGGTAGCTGCGGTTCCCATGCCAAAAGCCTCTTGTAAAATCCCTTGGTCATGGGCTGCTGCCACTTCTTCTATGGAAATTAACCGTTCCTCCACTTGTACCCCTTGATCTCGGAATAACCTTAACACACTATCGCGGGTAATTCCTTCTAAAATGGTTCCGGTTAATTGAGGTGTTACCACTACATTATTAATCACAAACGCTAGGTTCATAGTTCCACATTCTTCCACATATTTTCTGTGGACACCATCGAGCCAAATTACATTATCATAACCCAGGGCTTTGGCTTCTTTATCAGCTAATAAACTAGCAGCATAATTTCCCGCACACTTTGCCGCCCCGGTTCCCCCTTCACAGGCTCTAATATATTTATCCGTGACGATTAATTTAACTGGTTCAGAATAATAGGCTCCTACGGGACAACTCATAATAATAAAAGTATAGTGAGTTGAAGGTTTTAAACCAATAAATTCATCGGTGGCAAAATACAACGGCCGAATATATAAACTGCCCTCTGATTCAGGAATCCAACCGGAATCTAAACGAATTAATTCCCTTAATCCTTCCATAAAAACTGCTTCAGGAATCGGGGGCATACAAAGTCGATGAGCCGATTGATTAATCCGTCTAAAATTAGCATCCGGTCTAAAAATCAAAGTTTCTCCCGTGGCACTTTTATAGGCTTTCATCCCTTCAAAAACAGCCTGGCCATAGTGGAGAACTGCCATGGCTGGAGTCAGGGTTAAATTGCTATATGGCATGATTTTCAAATCTTGCCAAGTCCCATTATCATAGGTAGCAATAAAAATATGGTCACTGAAGATTCGACCAAAGGGAATATTATGTAAGGTTTCTGGGGAAAGACGGGAGCTTTCGGTTTTTTGAATCAGAATTTTTTGAGTTAGTGTTTCCATTATAGCTTAGGTGGTCAGGGTTTGATTGTTTTTCATCAGAATAGCATGAATAACTGATAACTGATAATGGGGATACTTGATAACTGATTAACAGAAACTACTCCCATTTTTAGAATGAGGATAGAAATAGGAGGAGTTGGGGCAGACCCCGGTTAATTTTGATCGTTTTTGGCAATTATCCAAACGGCATGAACAATCCCGGGAATAAATCCCAGCAGGGTTAGGAGAATATTCAGCCAAAATGCTCCGCCAAAACCAACGGTCAAAAAAACGCCCAAGGGCGGTAAAAACACAGCGGCAATTAAACGAATAATGTTCATATCACTTGATTACAACTTCTCTATCATTTTAGCAATTTTTTCAATTAGAATAGGGAAACCTCTGTAATATCTTAAATTTTATGTCCATGTTGTTCGATATTTTTCCCTTCCAATTCCATTTTGACCCCAAATTGATTGCCGGGGCAACCCTCTGGTCTTTAGCATTGTATTGGGGCTTTTCTCCGGTGAGTGAATGGGTCACCCATCAATTAAATCGCTGGTTTAATTATGCAGAACGAATGTTATATCCCTCAGAAGCTGAATATGAACGGACTCGCCAAGCTCGAGAATCTCAAAATGCGTTTTATGCGTCTTTATTTAGTATTGTTCCCTTTTTAATTTTGGGATTTGTATGTAATTGGGGAATTGAGATTGGTTTAGATAAAAGTTGGTCAATTAGTATGGGAATCATTGCTTGTATGAGTGGGGGAATTTATGAATTAGGACGACAAGACGGTAAAAAAGGAATTAATTCTTAATCATGAATTTCACCATTCGGCATGATTGCCCCGTGCAAAGTGGCTCCGGCGGTATTCGCACTACTAAATTCTACACGAGTTAAATAGGTATAACTTAAATTCGCATTTCTTAAGTTAGTTCGAGCCACGGAAGCATCGGTTAAATCTGCTTGAGTGAGATTGGCTCCACTCAGATTGGTTCGGGTTAAATCGGCGCGAACTAAATTGGCTCGACTCAAATCGGCATTACTCAAATTGGCATTACTTAGTTGAGCGTCGGGGAGAATGGCATCACACAATTCTACCCCAGGTAATTGAGCATCAATTAAAATCGCCCGTTCTAATTTTACTTTTTTTAAATTAGCTCCAATTAAGTTTGCTTCGGTGAGATTTGCTTCAGTTAAAAAAGCAGATTGTAAGTTGGCTTGACTCAAGTTAGCTTGACTTAAAATCGCTCCTTTTAAGACAGTTTCGGTTAAATTAGCTCCGCTTAAATTCGCCCGAGTTAAATCAGCCCCGGTTAGATTTACCCCTTGTAAATCCGTGCCTCGTAAATCAGCCCCGCGCAAATTCACGCTTTCATAAATTCTGGGTTCATAGCGCAGATTAGCCCCTCTTAAACAGGCTCCTCTCAGGTCAGCCCCTTGTAAATTTGCCCCTCTTAAATCCGCTTGAATCAGGTTCGCATCTAATAAGGTTGCGAGGGCTAAATTGGCTTTCCGAAAATCTGCTCCTTGTAAACTTGTGCCATGAAATTCGGCATCATTCAGGTTAGCACTACTTAAATTCGCTTTATTTAAAATTGCCCCATTAAACCTAACTCCCCTCAGATTAGCCCGAGAAAAATTAGCCCCATTCAAATAGGCTAAAATAAAGTTAGCTCCCTGCAAATCTGCACCACTTAAATTAGCACCAATTAAGTCCACACGACTTAGTTCAGCACTTCTTAAATTCAGCCCTTTAAAATTCTTTTGTCCGGCTCGATACTGTTCGAGTAGTGTTTCCTCATCCATGATTGATTATCTCTGAGTTCTAGTATAGGTAAATTCTTGAACCCAAGCTATTGACTTACTACCAGGAGTTCGAGCGTAAACTTTAACTTTCTGAATCGATTGAATTTTCAAATCCAGCAATTTTTGATGGACGAATTGACTCATAGAGGCTTGATTTGGCACCTGATCTGACTCTAGTATAATGTGTAGACAGCCCTCTTTTGACTTGGTGAGAGTGTTAATTCCTTGGAGTCTAAGAGATTGGCTAATTACTGTTGCGATCGCTTTAGCATGGCCTTGTTTAGCCAGTTCTAATAATTGGGCTTGAGTCAATCGAGGTTCTAGGTGGTCTGGGTCTTCGCCCTCCATGACTATTGTGGTCTTATGCTGAGATAATCGTTGCTGTTCTTCCACTTCCGATTGATGCAGCACCGCCGCTAAATCTCCGACTTTAGCTTGCAGGACATGAATAAATCGTCTTAAAGATTTATATTTAATCTCTAATTGAATTTCAGGAGGATGACTTTTTAATTGTTCATTTAGGGCTAGTTCCAAATGTTTTAAAATAGTGGTTAATGGCACCAGGGCATCTGCCACACTATGTCCAACAATCTGCTCAACTTCTTGCTCCAGGATTAGCTTTTTTCTGATATCATCACTCATTTCTCCTGAGTCTGTGGGCGGGATATCAATATTGCTAAAAGCGGTGGCGGAAGTAAAGTCAGAAAAACTACTTTCGCTAATTGTAGTAAAATGTTGAGTTTTTAGCAAACCTGACTCCAATTTTTGGGGATTAGGGGATAATAAATGCACGGTTTCACTTTCATTAATATCAATGGCATTATTAGTTAAAGAATACTGCTGTAAAACTGAAGAACGGGAGGCGAGTGTATTTCCCTGAGAATGATTAAACCCCGAATCCGAATAGGATTTAGCTTTGGTTTCATAATAGGGGTTGAGGGCGTCTAAAATCACCGTCACCACTTGAATATTTTCGTCCGTATCTTCTAAATATTCTGCCATCTTATAAAGATGGGATTTTAGCCGTTCTAAGTTAGGAAAAGTTTGTAAGAGTTCGTGAAGTAAATCATCGAGACTTTGATTTTTGAGTTGTGACCAATCTTCATCTCGATAGTTGAATTCCCGTTCTAAACTCGAAAAAATCACCAGTTTTGCCCTTAAAGGATTGGTATGCTGCATGATTTTAAACCGCACATCAAATAAATTCGATATGTTGCGAATCTGACGGGCGGGAACACCTTGACTAAAATAGGCTGAAGATAGAGAATTTAACTCCTCTGGACTAATTTTTATGGTTTCTGAAGCAGTAATTGATAGTTGATTGAGTTCGGAAATTTCTCTGGGATCAGGCTGAATATAAAGTTGAATAATCTGGGCTTCAATTCTCTCTAAAACCAGATTATATTCATTTTTTTTATTCAGACGAGATAGAATATTATTCAGAATAATTTTAAGCGGTTCAAATTGGGGATGTTTTTGATAAATATTTTGGAGTAAAATATTCAAATTAATGCTATCTAGGATATGGGAATCATTCTCCCATTTTCCACTATAGGCACATAACAGAACTTTCTTAATCCGGGTGATATTCGGATCAGTTTCTAAATTTTGAGCAATCTCATTTAGGCGGGATGGGGTTGGCATTTGGGTCTCCAATACAGAAAGTCAACACTGTGGGAAGTGACTTAGGGATATCCGGCACGAGGGTCTTGGAAATAACGGAGTACATCCGGTTAAAGGAATATTCAAAACGAAATGCAAAATCCCTGATGATCCGCTCAAACACATCTTAATTATAAAAACCAAAATTTCTATTTTTGACTGACCATTTTTGATTCTCCCATCTTAGAATACAATTTTAATCCGTAGCAGCCTAATATATTATTTTACGCTATTTTTTATTGAAATAGCTGTAGGATTTTTTGCTACTCCCTTACCCCCGAATTCATACGGATGCAAAGTTTTGATGGGATTGTGATTGGCAGTGGAATCGGTGGCTTAGTTGCCGGGGGGCTTTTAGCTCATTCTGGTAAACAAGTGTTGATTTTAGAGGGTCACAGCTTGCCCGGTGGGGCTGCCCAAGGTTTTTCTCGTCAGGGTTTCCACTTTGACTCGGGGCCATCGTTTTATTGTGGACTGAGTGATTCCCAGGGTTTAAACCCTTTGTCGCAAGTCCTGACTCGTTTTTATCCTCAGAAAAAACAGGAAAAAGCTGAACCTCTCTATCGAGCTTTAGAAAAAGTTATTCCCAATTTACGTCAACGAATTACCCTAGAATTAATTGGCACTCCCCTCACCCATGCCCGGTTTTTACGGCGGTATCAAGGGACTTATGGCCCCGCTATTAGGGCAGGAAAAGGCAGATTTCCTGGGCTGTTTACCCCGATTCAAGGCTTATATTTAGTGGGAGATAGTACCCAACCTGGAATTGGAGTTCCTGCGGTTGCCTCGTCAGGAATTCTTTGTGCTAATTGTTTATAGATTCGTTTTCTTCAAACAGTTTGAGTTGAATATAAACTAAAATTAAAGCGATCGCTAATAAAATACTCGCTGCCGCCGCGGCATAGCCAAAATCAAATTGAGAAAAGGCTTGATCATAAATATAATACACTAAAACATTGGTCGAATTTAAAGGGCCACCACCCGTAATCACATAAGCCTGTTCAAAACTTTTTAAAGTAAAAATAGCGGTGGTTACTGTGGCAAAAACTATTGTTGGTTGTAACCCGGGTAAAGTAATATATAGAAATTGTTGCCAAGGATTTGCCCCGTCTAATTGAGCCGCTTCATATCGACTTTGGGGAATAGTTTGTAACCCGGCTAAAAACACGACTAAATTAAAGCCCAATTGTTTCCAAATACTGAGTAAAATTAATACGGGCATTGCCCAGGTTGTACTACTTAACCAAGGAATCGGATCAAGTCCTAATTGGGCTAAGAGTTCGTTAACTGGCCCCTGGGTTTGAAATAACCAACGCCATCCTAATCCGACCGCCACTAAAGAAGTAATTGAGGGGATAAAATAGGCGGTTCTCAGAATATCTCGCAGAGCAAAAGTCCGATCTAAAAGTACCGCTAAAGCCAAAGAAATAATTAAACTAGGAATCACCGTTGCGATCGTAAAATAAGCAGTATTAAATAAAACTTGCCAAAAATCGGGACTCAGAAATAGACGAATATAATTATTTAGTCCCACTCCATGAACTCCCGAACGGGTAAAACTTCCTTGGGTGAAACTCAGGTAAAATAAATATAGAATTGGCCATAAAATAAATACCCCCATCAGCAATAAAGCCGGAGCCAGAAAAATCCAGGCCATGATAGCATCTTGATCCAAAAGCTGTTTCTGAGAACCCGGTGAAGAAGCCATAACCCGAATCAATTTTGATAAAGTTTCATAAAAGTATTTTACAATGGTTAGGTTAATTTATTCTGGGTAAAACCTTTAATGGATAGGAAGATGACCGAAATTGACCCCACCTCCTGTTTGATTTCTCCAGCAATTCCCTCGCCTTTATTTGTGCAGGGATCTCCGGTAAAAATTGGAGTTTTAGCCTCTGGAAGTGGCACGAACTTTGAGGCGATCGCTCAAGCCATAAAAGATCAACAACTCAATGCCAAAATTCAGGTTTTAATTTATAATAACCCCGAGGCTAAAGTGATAGAACGAGCCGAAAGGTTCGGAGTCAAAACTATTCTTTTAAACCATCGTAATTATAAAAAACGGCAAGATTTAGATCAAGCAATTGTTCAAACTTTAAAAGAGCATGATGTGGATTGGATTGTCTTTGCCGGGTGGATGCGAATTGTCACGCAAGTTTTAGTGGATGCTTTCCCCCATAAAATCATTAATTTACATCCGAGTTTATTACCGAGTTTTCCGGGAATTAGAGGGGTAGAACAGGCCTTAGAAGCTCAAGTAAAAATTACAGGTTGTAGTGTTCATTTAGTCGAGTTAGAAGTCGATAGCGGCCCAATTTTGATGCAAGCCGCGGTGCCAATTTTATCCGATGATACCCCCGAAACTTTACACGCCCGAATTCAAGTTCAAGAGCATAAAATTTTGATTGGGGCGCTTTCTTTGGTGAGTCAGTGGCAAAATGCGGGGAATTAGAATACGGTTCCATCACTCTCTAATTTGAGGGGAGGAGAACCATCAAAACGGTGTTGTTTAGCGATTTCCCGTCCGGCATTCCAGGTGCCACCTTGTAAGACTTTAACGAGGGGCAATTCTTGGGAGGTAAAATTTAATTTTTGGCGAAGGATTTCCGCAATTTTATCGAGTATAATAATCGTGAGCGATCGCCATTCTATAATCACATTAGAATCGGGTTTGTGTAGTTTTCCCGATAAATTATTATCTTTTAATTCCAATAATCCTAAATCTAAAATTAATCCCCCGTTACGATATTCTGCTAATCCAGTTAATTGATCTAAATCAATAATTTGCAATCCTAAATCCTGTAAAGGTTCAAGTAAAGAATAGGTTAACCACTGGGATAATTTATGGAAGGGAACAAAGGGATATTCTGAGTCTAGGGCTTCTAACCCTGAATAATACCAAACATCTCCTAAATTGACTTGATTTAAAGTTAATCGTCCCGGCCAAATTTCTCCTAATCCTTCTAAAATAGCGGTTAAAACAATAACAGCACTGAGTTGATTGTCTTGGGTTTGGGTTAAAAAATAATCCGCTAATTTCCCAGGTCGGGGATGACTTTCTCCAAATAAATGAGGATAATCAGATAGGGTTTCACCGAGTTTTTTTAGGAGTTCTAATCTGCCTTTTACTCCCGTTAAAGAGTTGTTTTCATTCAATTGAAATCCGGTGATTAATTGGGATTCCGTTAAATTCATTAATCCCTGGGCATCGGCTTGAAACGGATATTCAATCTGACTAGAAAATAAACCTTGACTAAACATTTCATAACTGGCAATAGCTAACCCCTCAGAACGTCGCCAAATCAACCCGGTTTCTGATTCTTGATAATGCCATTTTTCCCCCGCTCCGGCATCTAGTAACACGCTAATAATGGCTAAATCAAGTTTAGCTTGGGTTTGTTCTAACCGTGATAAACAATTTAATTGTTTTTGTAAGTTTGCAATTCTAGGAATATTACCGACTTCAAAATGTCGCCAGCGAGAATGGAAAGGGACATTGAGATCGGGATAGTTTTGAGTAATATTATCTAAAACAAAATTAGCCACAAATTCTAACTTTTCTGGATGATAAACAAAATGTTGTAGTTGATTAGATAAGGCTAAATTAAAGATAAAATTACAACGTTCTCGAATAGCTTGAGGAGAACGAAAATAGGCGATCGCATTTGAATAATTTTCTCGATTTTGCATTTTAATATTAATTCTTGTAGGGTGCGTAAGCCAGCAGCCCACGCACCATTTTATTAACAATTTAACTTAGGATTTTGCGCCCAAGTGCAACAACGGGTTAATAATCTCGACCTTTAATACCAAGTAAACCTTCTGGGTCTAAAACTGCCCCTTCCGTATAATACCCGGCGGCTTTTTTCGCTTCAATTTCCACTTGAGCATCCGCCGGAATTAAATCATCAGGAATAGCAATTCGTCTGACCACTTCAATCCCCGAATTCACAATCGCATCATATTTCATATTACTCATGGAAACTAACCGATCAATCCGAGTAATTCCTAACCAATGTAACACATCCGGCATTAACTCTTGAAACCGCATATCTTGCACCCCAGCCACACATTCTGTCCGTTCAAAATAGGCATCCGCGCGATCGCCTCCAGTTTGACGTTTGCGCGCATTATAAACCAAAAACTTCGTGACTTCTCCTAACGCTCGTCCCTCTTTTCTATAGTATACAATTACTCCGGCACCGCCTTCCTGGGCTGTTTTAATACATTCTTCAATTCCATGCACTAAATAGGGGCGACAGGTACAAATATCTGACCCAAAAACATCAGATCCATTACACTCATCATGAACTCTAACTGCAACGGGAAGATCGGGATCGGTAATCGCGGCAATATCCCCCACAATATAAACCGTAACTCCCCCAATCGGAGGTAAAAATACTTGTAAATCAGGACGAGTAATTAACTCAGGAAACATTCCTCCGGTCTGTTCAAATAATGCCTGACGTAAATCACTTTCTGTCACCTTTAAACGATGGGCAATTCCGGGTAAATACCAAACGGGCTCAATCGCAGCTTTTGTTACCACTAAATCACCATTTTTCTTCATGATTTCGCCATCAATTTTTAACCGTCCTTTCGTGGCTGCGTCATATAATTCTGGCATATTAATATGGGCTTTTGTAATCGCAATGGTGGGGCGAATATCATAGCCTTTTTCCAAATATTCAGTAAATGCCTCCCCAATAACCGCGCCAAAGGGATCGAGGGCGACAATTTTATCGGGATCTGACCAACTAGGGTAAGGGCCGATTTTTACGAAGGGGGAAGTGTTAGTTAAGTCGGCGCGGTGGTCAGTTTTCAGGTTGCCCTGGACGACGGCTAAGGCCCGATAAATGGCATAGGAGCCCGAATGGGTGCCAATGACGTTGCGATGGCTAGGATCGGTGAGGGTTCCAATCAGGGGGCCACGTTTGCCGGGATCGGCATTTCCCCAATGGATGGGGATGGGTTTGGCGCCGTAGGAGGTGGGGTGAGAGGTCAGAACAATATGCCTCAGTTTTGGATCTTGCTTTTGGCCAGCCATTGTTGTGTCCCATGCTATTCGGATATTCCTATTATGGGCATATTGGGGGTGTTTTATTTTTTCAACAAGATCCCTGGACGGCATTTTTTATTTCGGAGACTTGTAGGTTTTTCCCAATAAAAACTAACTGGGTTTGACGGGATTCTGTGGGTTTCCAGAGACGATCATAAAAAGTTTCAATCCGATCGCCCACTCCCTGTAATACTAACCGCATTGGTTTATTTGGAACTGAAACAAACCCTTTAATTCGGTAAATTTCCTGTTGTTTCACCATGGTTTTTAACCGTTGAATTAAATCTTCCGGTTCAAAATCTTGGGTTAAAATTACCGGAACCGAATTAATATTATCATCATGGTCATGTTCTTCTTCGGTGTCATGATGACTGGGACGGGCTTCTAAATTATCCTCAACCGCCGCATTAAACCCTAAAATTACATCGGGATGAATATTTCCCTGTTGACAAGGAACGACTTTAACTCCTGCTCGCAATTCCTGTTTTAACCAGGTTTCAACTTTCTGTTGATTATCTCGATCAACATGATCGGTTTTGGTTAATAAAACTAAATCCGCACAGGCTAATTGATCTTCAAATAATTCCTCAATTGGGGTTTCATGATCTAAGTTAGGATCGGCTTGACGTTGGGCTTCCACAGCCTGAATATCCCCCACTAAAGTACCATTAGCTAAGGCTTCACAGTCTACTACAGTGATCACACCATCCACCGTTGCCCCGGTGCGAATTTCCGGCCATCGGAAGGCTTGAACTAGGGGTTTAGGGAGAGCCAAACCCGAGGTTTCAATCACAATATGATCGATTTTATCTCGTCGTTTGAGCAGGGCTTGCATGGCGGGGAAAAATTCTTCCTGCACCGTACAACATAAACAGCCATTAGTCAGTTCTACGAGGTTTATTTCTGGGGTTTCATCGTCACAAACTTGACAGGATCGAATTAATTCACCATCGATTCCAACTTCTCCAAATTCATTGACTAAAACGGCAATCCTTCGCCCATGATTATTTTGTAATAAATGACGAATTGTGGTAGTTTTTCCACTTCCTAAAAATCCAGTAATTACTGTAACGGGAATTTTGGCAGACATAATATTTATAAGAGGGAACGGGGAACAGGGAATTACGAATTACGAATTACGAATGGGGGAAAGACTTCACCGTCAGCTTTGTTGGATCAATCTTTATCCGGGTTGTTATAATTCAAAGTTTGCAGGTTAAAAGTAGAGATATTTTATCAATATCTCTACTCAATTCTAATTAGGCTCAACTAGCTGACAATGGCTAAGGATAAACCTACTACACCAATGGCTAAAACGGCAAAACCCGAATATTTGATTAGAGAAAATTGGCTATTTTCTAAGGTTTCCTTAAAGGATTGAGTCAGTTTCATTGTGGCTCCAGCAATCATCAATTGAATGGCTGTAAACCCAACTAAATAGGAGATTAAGGGGGTCATTTCGGCTCCCATAATTGATTCTCCGTAGGCATAACCATGAAACAAACCCGCCACACTGGATAAACCAATTAATAATGCTAGGGGTAACTGTTGTTTGAGAACTAATAACAGCCCAATTGTGATCACAGAAAGGGCGATCGCGATTTCAGGAATGGGTAAATTAAAACTCATTAAATGAATTCCGGTTCCCAACATTGCGGTTAACAGAAAAGCAACAATTATCCAACTACCGCCCACAATTCCGGCTGCAATTAAACCGATGGCAATAACAAAAGCCAAATGATCAATTCCAATAATCGGATGGGCAAGTCCGGCGAGAAATCCTTGAAAAAAGTTTTCCGGGGTTTTCCCTCCAAAGGCATGATGGGCTTCCGCAGGTTGCGCCATTAAGAGTAATAATAAACTCACCCCTAAAACTAAGATTCGATTGCTATTTTGTAGCGAAAAATTTTGAAAAGACTTTAACATTTTAAACACCATCTGTACCGCGCAGATGTGCGAAAGAACAATCTGATTTCGGTGGGTGTTCTGACTTAGAGATTAATATTCTCATCACAGTTGCGGGACAGTGTTGGATTTTCGCCAAACTTTCCCCTTGCTTCTAGCGACTGTTCCCCGCTAAAACCGAATTCATATCTTTCATTATATCATAATTTCTCCCGATATTCAACCAGGAGAAATACTTAAATTATTACCATTTTTTATAGGAAAGGAATTTTCCAGACATCGTAATTTTAACCCGATCGCCATTGGGGTCTTCGATTTTATCCACATCCAAGGTAAAATCAATCGCACTCATAATTCCGTCTCCAAATTTTTCATGAATCACGCTTTTAAGAGGCATTCCATACACCTGCACAATTTCATAAAATCGATAGATTAAGGGATCGGTCGGAATAACTGGATCAAGTGATCCTTTGACGGGATAATCCGTTAGGATTTCAATATATTCTGAATTTAAACCTAGAGCTTCAACTAATTTTTTAGCCTCCTCATAGGAGGCACTCGCTTGTCGATAAATAACCGCAGCAATCCAAACTTCATCGCGCCCCAGCAGTTGTTCTAAATCCGAAAAGGTGACCCCTTTAGATTTTTTTGCCGCTAATAACTTTTCTGTAATTTCTGAAACAGCCATTTGAAGTTCCTCGTAGAATTTATCGGTTATAACTCGTTTCAAAGTATAAAATATTTTGCTAGTCATTCAACGGAAGTATTTAATTTTGGGGAATGGATCAATCCTATGCAGGTGGATTTTTCGGTAGAGGTTTAGGCGGAACAGGTAAAGTCCGGGTATGATTGGTTTGTAATTGTTTGACAACGGATAATAACCGTCTTAAATTGGGTTTAATCACCTCTTGATGTTCTTGGGTGAGTTCATCTAATCGGGTTTGAATCTGGGATAGATCGAGATCGGAAACAGGGTGTCCAGATTTTTCCTGTTGTAATTGATCAATTACGGCTTGAATTTCCAAAAATCGCCCTTGAAAATCCACTTGTAAAGACTCTAAATGAGCCGTTTCAGTTGAGGAAAATGTTTGTAATTCTTGCCGAAATTCTGCTCTAATTTCTGCTAAGGCCAGGGAAATATGTTCGGTGCTGGAGGTTACCGCTTGTCCTAAAGCTGCGACTTGTTTTGCTCGATAGGCCGAGTCCAAAGCTTCCGTGGTAGGAAAAGCCTCTAATTTTTGCTGGAGGGATTGAATTTCTTGTAAGAGTTGTTGCCTTAAACCCACTACTACTTTAACGGTATTTTTTTCTAATTTTTCCACTGAGTCTTGAGCTTGAACAATTTCAATTTGATTTTGATGGGTTTGTTGTTCTAAACGATAACGGTTGGCAACATTTAGCGATAGGGCTAAGGTGAGGGGGGCAACTCCATAAAAGGCTTGACCCGAAAGGGCTACTACTCCCGAACCGACAGCCGAACTGATCAGAGAAACATACTCTGCTAACTCTAACCAATGCCGTTGTTTCAGGGAAGAAAAAACCGTTTTAGGAAGAATAGAGTTAGGCATCGGCATAGGACTAGAAGTTATAGCAGGTCGATTGGGATGGGCAGAAGACGCTGGGGGAAACATAATAATCTATTCTACTGGGGATATTGGGACACAGTGGTTAACTCCAGAATACAAAAAATTATGGCTATCCGCACTAAGAATTAACAATTTGATTATCGGTTCGGTGAGTCCTTAACTGTTAAGATGTTTTGGGAGTACAAAATCCTCTGAACTTATCACTGAATGCCCTTGGGTTGTCTGGATTTTAACACTCTTAACGCCTATACTCAATCTTTCCTGTTAGAAGACCAGGTTTGTCCCAACTGTAGCCCCATCAACAGAAAATAGTAATTCCTAGGAGATCAATCATAATGAAACCAAATCAAAATCCAAAATCCGATCAATTGAGATCAATTTTGAGTGTTACTACTTTTGTAATTTTAGTCCTAGGAGTCGGGTTTTTGAGTGTGAATTTTATTTTGGCTTTAGTTCATAAATTCTCATCAACTGTTTAACGGGTTTTAGAGGATAAATTTTCTAATTTGATAGCATCGACTTTCTAAAATAGGTATTTTTAATACTCCCATTTTTTTGTCAAGTTCCCGAATGGTTTTTTCAGGAAAGCTGGCTAGTTTTTCCTGGGACTCCCAACGAATCGCCATGACAATTTCTTGATTTTCCACATCCACCCAAACTTCTTTTCCGAGAAACCCGGGAAACTTCTTTAGTCCGGCTGTCCAAACTTCTTCATCTTTTTGAATAAATAGCTCCCATTGTTCCGGGGGAACTTTGAATTTTAACCACTCAATAACCATAGTTTTTATTAAGATTAATTAAACTACAAAGACACCAAAAAGTTTTAAAAACCCTCCCTATTGCTATATTTTGCAGAAGTAGGAAACCAGAAACCATCGATGATTTCCTACTCCCAATTCCTTTTAACCTTTAAAATATTGTCCCCCTAAACGCATGGCATCAGCAATATCCACATCTCCATCCCCATCCGCATCTAAAAAACTATTTAAAACCGAATTAGAACCTGATGCAGATTGTTGTTGATTAGTTCCTGTTTTGAGCAGGTTTAAAACTAAAGGAACCACCATAGGTAAAACGGATTGAATAGTTTCGGCACTAACCCCGGTATGTTGGGAAACGGTTTGAATCAATTGCTGTTGCTGACTTGAAGAAAATAGCATTTCCACGGCTTGGGGGTTAGAAGTAATTCCAGCAAATTGATTGACTAGATTTTGTACCCCATCATTTCCGATTTCGGTTTGCTTTTCTTGCAAAGAAGACCGCACAGAATTACCCACCATTGACATCACCATTTGACTCGTTTCAGGAGAAATCCCTAATTGATTGCCAAACTGTTGAGCGGTATTCAGAATACTACTGATTTGGTCGGTGTTTCCCACTGTATTGGGATCATTCAAAGCTGTTAAAATTTGATCAAATAGTCCCATAGTATGACTCAACCTCTGATACAGATGAACTACAGTCTAGTTTATCCTAGATTTGATCTATTGGCTTAATTAAGTCGATAAAAAGCTAATAACGGCCTCAAAATTTAAGGGACGAGAAAACAAATATCCTTGGGCAGCTTCGCAGCCTAACGACTGCAAAATTTCCTTTTGAATTGGAGTTTCAATTCCTTCGGCAATAATATCTAAGTTTAAACATTTGGCTAAATTAATAATGGTTTTGGTGATTTCTAAATCTTTTCCTTGATATTGTAAATTTTCAACAAAACTTCTATCGATTTTTAGGATATCTATGGGTAAATTCTGCAAGTAACTTAAAGAGGAGTATCCCGTCCCAAAATCATCAATTAAAATTTTGATTCCCCGATTTTTTAACTGCGTTAAGATGCTAATACAATTAGCGGAACTTTTCATCAAGCTAGTCTCGGTAATTTCTAATTTCAAGCGACTATAATCTAAATTATTGGATTGAATAATCTGATCAATTTCTGCCAATAAATCAGGATGATGCAACTGCACTTCTGATAAGTTAACACTCATACTCAGATCGGGAAACCGTTGTTGCAACTTATATAAATCCCGACAAGCTTGTTCTAAAACCCATCGTCCTAGAGGGATAATTAATTCTGTTTCTTCAGCAATAGGAATAAATTCAACCGGAGGAATTAAACCTTTTGTGGGGTGTTTCCAACGCACTAATGCTTCAAAGCCAATAATATTTCCGGTGTTTAAATGAATAATCGGTTCATAATTCAAATGCAACTGTTGATGGGTGATCGCCTTTTGTAAATCTGCCTCTAAGGTTTCTCTTTGGGTAATGGTTTCTAGCATTTGAGGATGATAAAATAGGGTAGCACTTTTTCCTTGTTTTTTTGCATAGTACAGGGCAATATCAGCAGATTGTAAATATTGTTCGGGATATTTCCAGCTAAATTCGCTACAAACAATTCCCATATTAATTGCTGAGGTGAGGTTAATTCCGTTTAAATTAAAGGGGGTGATAAATTGATTTTTAATGCGATTGATTTTAGAATTTAAACACTTAATATCAATAAAATCAGGAATTAAAATAGCAAAGTCTTCGCTATCGACTCTAGCAACAATATCTTCGACGCTCATACAATTTTTTAAACGATGACTCACTTCAATTAATAATTGTTCAGCTAAATTGTAACCCCAACTATATCTTAGGGATTTAACGGTATATAAATTAATATAAATTAAAGCAAAGTTTTGAGAATCAACAGGGATTTCTAAACAATATTTTAAGCATTCAATTAATTGGCTACGATTGGCTAAACCAGTGAGAAAATCTTGAAACGCATATCGTTGTAATTGTCTTTCAGCTTGTATACGGGTAGTGATATCCTGGGCTAAAACCACCTGGGCAGATTGATCGTTCCATTGTAATTGATGAGAAAGCATTTCTACTTCGATTAAGGTGCCATCTTTTTTTTGATGTTGAGAAAAATTTCCAAGATCAATATTTTCAGGATTACCGGTGATTAAACTCCTGAAAAATTCCGACTTTTGATCAGGATAAATATCTAATATTTTCATTTTCAGAAATTCTTTTTCTGAATAACCATAATGGGCGATCGCTGCCTCATTAACCGCCAAAAATTTTAAAGTTTTCAGATCGTAAACCCAAATCGGTTGAGGATGACTCAGAAACAAATCTCTATACCGTTTTTCTGAGAGTTGCAAACGCTGGGTTTCTCGATGAATTAAATAATAAAGTAAAATACTGGTAATCAGAACAAAGAACCACCCTTTAATAGTTTGAAGAAATGTAATTGAATAGGGATAATTCGCTAATATTGCTAATACTTGATCAGAAAAAGCAATCCAAAGACTCCCAATTACTCCATAAATTAAAGTAATTTGGTAGGCTGAATTCACGAGTAATTTTTGCCAAAATTTCATAGATAAAGGCACAGCTAAATGAGTTATTTTTAGTGTAATAGAAGCTGTGTGAACATTGGCTGGGTGGGGAAATGTAGCAATCCTATATAATTAAATAAGATTGGGTTGTTTTAAGGATGATCCGACCCCGTTAACTCAATCAGTCTTTTCAGGGTGATTACTTTTTCTCGATGAAGGGGTGCAAACCATTCTAAATTGATCACCATTACTTCCAAGGTATAAGTATCTGGATTCAAGTAAATTCCCGCCGCCCGGTTTGGGTCTAATTCTACCACCCAATATTCTGTTCCATCCACCAAATGTAATTTTCCCCGTTGTTCTAACTCTAAAAGGGCATGATCTTTAGGACTAGCCCAATTTGCATCCACCATCAACCGCGCTTGAGTAATACGATGGTCGAGGTTCTCTGTTTTCCACTGATTGTGTTCAGCGATTCTACACAGTTGCTCTAACTCAATCTCACCAAATTTTGTTGATAGGGGAATCGGTTTGAGTGAGCCATTAGCACTAAGAAAGGTTTGAGTTGATTTGGTAGCCACAATCATGTTTGTTATGCTCACGGATAAACTATTTTGACTTGCGTTCCTATAATCTAAGTATTTCTGCTAAATGTCAGTGATTATAAGGGGGTTATGGTTGTGATGTGCTGATCTGATCTCCGTGATAACACGCAGAATCTGTTCTGACTGAATTAACATTACCAGAGTGACCTAGATCACAAACCCCTGTGAAGGGTTGGGTTTTATCTATAGATAAATAATGATTAGTTTTTAGATTTTGATAATGTTATCGTTCATTTTATCTGCTTTTATATATTATTTTAACTGTTTTATTTCTAGTTACTTTTGATTTAATCCGAGATTATCTCCGTTAATTTTGACAATTTGATACGATCTATTGATCTTAATCAAAAAAGGTTACAATTCGGAGATTTAAGAAAGGCTATTACGAGTTAAGAAATTAATTTTCCCATGTTTATTGTGAATTTCATACCTGTTCATTCCCTTTCCATAATTGCCAATTGATATAATTCACGGGATTCTTGCTTAACTTTTCCCGACATGGCGGCTAACTGTAAATTAGCAAAGGCATGGACATCCTCAGAATCATAATGGGTGGTTTGTAGCATTCGTCTTAATTGGTTTTCCATATTCAGGCTCAGATAGCCCGCAGACATCACTTCTTGAACTACATCACGAACACGAATACAAGTCATGGCACATTCCTACTATTGAAAAGTTGTGATAATACCTAGTATCAGGGAGTTTAACAAAATCTGTCGTGATCCCGATACACTGACTGTACTGATATTTAATGTCAGGGTGGGGTGATAAAAAACAAGGTTTAATGGTGATCCTGATCAAAGTTATCGAAAAATTGGGTCTAAAACCCCTAACTTCTAGTTAGGCTTTATCGTGATTCATCGTTAAGGGGTACACTGTCCTTTGTCTTGACCCACAGGAGAAAAGTTAGGGATCAGACGGTTATTAATCTCCTGTTCCGGCAACCAACCCTGGTTCCCCGCCTGTAGGGATGGGGTGACAGGGGTATAGGGAGATGACAATGGTTGTGTTGCATCAACCTGAGACAACTGGCCATTAACTGATGCTTTCGTGGTAGGAGTCGAACAAATTTTGACTTCCACCCAGGTTCCCCCTTGAGGAGTAGACTGTTTTTGCTGAACCTGAAACACCGTTCCCTCTGGAACAGTTCCCTTAACAGTGTTTTTACCAAATTCCGTGAGCAGAGTAATTGGCTTGGAATTGGCGATCGGATTTCCCAATTTAATCAAAGATTGTAGTTTTAAGAGACTGGTGGCAGAGGCTGTGGGAGTGGAGGTTGGAGGATTAGAAAGACTATCCGTAGGGGTTGGAGTGTCTGTCGGTTGTGCTTGGGGATCGTGGTTGAACATCCCTAAGCCGTAGAGTAAAGCCCCTAGAATCCCTAATAACACAGCAATACCCAAGGATAGGAACCAAATCTTCTTGACCCCAGACTGGACTGGTCTAGGGCGACCAATTACTGTTTCCATTGATGAATCTTCAGCATCGTTTGTATCGGAAGAATCATCCCCCAACTCGTCGGTTAAAGGAATCACAGGAGGGATACAGATCTCTTTCTGGGCATCGGGATCATCCTTGGGAACTACCGTAATTAATAACAAAGCAATGGTGACGTTATCATGGCCGTTTTGAGTATTGGCAATTTCAATCAGACGATCCCGAACCGTTGCTAAATCAACTTCCTGACGCAAAACGGGTAAAATTTCGGCTTCCCAATATTGTTCCACCCGATCGCGATCGCTTAACCCATCAGAACATAATAAAAACACACAATCTTCATCCAGGGGAAACCGTTGTACCGTTGGATGCAGCGTCACCGATGAAGTAATCCCCAGGGCTTGAATTAAGGCCCCAGAAGCCCCCTGTTGCAGAGCATCTCGATAGAGGGCACAACCTAAACGCACCTGGCGAGAAGCCACATCATCATCCACCGTCACTTGATGACAACCACTGGAACTAATCCAATAAACCCGACTATCCCCTAAATGGATTAAATAAATTTCATGAATATGGGCCAAAGCCATCACCAAGGTGGTTCCCATGCGTTCCCTGCCCTGACGGTTTTCATCATCGTTGCGTTGACAAATCATGTCATTGGCGATGCAAGTTGCCCGTTTTAATTTAGGAGTTAAGGATAATGGATCCCAATTGGCTTGATGCAGGGGCATTTGTTCCACCTGCTGACGCAGAACATCAATCGCCATTGAAGATGCCACTTCTCCGCCGTCCTGTCCCCCAATTCCATCACAAACAATAGCCAGAGCCGGTTCAGTTACGGGAACTAGGATGGGTTTACTCCCCTCGGGATAGCAGGCATCCTCATTATGGGAACGAGTGGGGCCAGCATCCGTTCCCGCGGCAATCTCAATCCGACGATGATAACCCCGTCCGCAAATAGAAAGGGCTTGATCCAATTGTTGGATCAGTTGGGTTGAGGTGCGTAACTCACCCGAGATCATTTGATGGGTCAGTTGTCGGAGGAATTTTTGAATTTGAGGCTGGGCGGTCGGAACCCACTGTTGCCAAAAATAACCCAACTGTTTGAGGGTGGGATTATGGATGTCTAAGTCTAATTGCAACAACCGAACAAATCTTCCCTGAACTCGCAGCAAATGGGAATTAAGCAAACTTGAAGCAACCTCTTGACGGGTTAGGGGTTGCCAAAGTTGAGCGATTTGCCATAACCAATTCAGTTGGCGCATCGCTGTGGCATCGGGCCACAGGGCTGCTAGGGTAGGCATTAAGGTTTCCCCATGGGTGGCAATCGGCCCCTTTTCTAAGAGGATGATCGGTTTATGATTTGTGCCTTTTGCCGGGGAGATGACTCCATAGACCTGCGGAATGTGCAACCGATAGGCAAATAATTTTAGATAGGGAGAAATCTGATCAGAAATCTCGCTGGGTATGTCAGGCAATAGTTCTGGCCGCGTATCAACCGCAATTCTATTGGTTTTGAGGAGGTAGCGATCTGCGAGCAGTGTTCCCGAAGGCTGATCTTCGATCCCTTCGCCTACAGTCCACAGATAGTGTTTTGCCACAGGATTTTGCATTTGGGTTCCTCACGCCTGGCGTTGCCACTCAAAAGTGATCTTCTAAAATTAGGATGGTTTACAGTTGTTATCCACCCCGTGGGCTGGAGGCGATAACACCAGAACCACAATAGATGTCCAATCGGTGCCTAATTTTGATAACTCACCCTAAAAATTAGCAGCAATTGGCAATCAAGATCAGGTAATCTGAACTATTGTAGCCTTTGAGCATCACTATCTGCTTGACCATTTGTTGTTAATTTTTCTTGGCTCTGGGCAAGGATACTTACAGCATGAGTGATTCTCCCCCTAACCCCTCCGATGACCCTAAATTATTACCTTATTTGGAAATTAATGAACGCTTGACTCAACTCAAAAAGTCCCACGGTCACTATTACCAGATGATTAATTTAGAGGTTTGGGCTTTAATTGAAACCATGGATCAGTTTTTTCCAGGTTCTTGGAATCGATTTATGAGTAACCGTCAACTTTCTATGAAACAGTTTTTACAGCGTCAGCGATCGCAAAAACCATCCCCAGCACCTGATGAGTAAGTGAATTTGAGAGTGATCATCATTTTTAGGGCATCTATAAACTCTTGATAAAGGGTCTGTATACAGTAAGTACAGGCCCTTTATGGTTATAATTTTACTAACTGCCGACTCGGGGTAATCCCATGCTATAGTTCACCGCCCGACAGTCGAGGTTATAGCTAATTTCACCTTTTTGGATCAGCGATCGGACTAAATGCTCTAAATCCGATCCGATTCGACGTAAATTATATTCGGTGAGGTCTTCGCCACTGAACGCTTCGACTAACTGATCAAATTTGCGATAGACTTGTTGCAAAGCCTGATCGTTCCAGTTAAATTCGTTATCGGGATCAATATCCAAGGTCAATACCTGTTGATTGTCCACTAACTCCTCATCTTGAATTTCCGCCGTATAAATATGAATATGGCGGGTTGTTGATTTCAGCAGCATAAGCGGTTTAACTAAATAGATTTTATCGGGATTGTTTTTTATTTTGACATTACTCTAGGAAATAATGACTAATTTTTGGGATCAAATTTTTAACTTTGCACTCACCACCGCCACCGATGTTGGACAACAGTTAATCCTCGATTTTGGCACAGTCCAAGCTGCGGAAAAAGCTGATGGCAGTTTAGTCACCCAGTCTGACCAGTGGGCGGATCAAGAAATTCGCACCCGCATCGCTAATACTTTTCCTGATCATGGGGTGATCAGTGAAGAAGCTGAACATATTTTTCCGAATACCGACTGGTGTTGGGTGATTGATCCTTTAGATGGTACGACTAATTTTGCCAGAGGGATTCCGATTTGGGGGATTTCCCTAGGATTACTCTATCAAGGCACTCCCGTATTTGGTTTAATCCATTTACCGCCTTTACAGCAAACTTTTCACGGGTTTTGGTTCGGTTCATCGGGGTTAACTGGCCCAGCAGGAGCGTTTTTAAATTGTAAACCCATTCATGCTAGTTCTGATGCTTTGAGTTCTAATCACTTCTTTAATTTATGTTCTCGAAGTATTGCGATCGCTCCCCATCTCCCTTGTAAAATTCGGATGTTAGGGATGGCGGCTTATAATTTCCTCACGGTGGCCGTCGGTGCTACTTTAGGGGGCGTGGAGGCCACTCCTAAAATTTGGGATATCGCCGGAAGTTGGGTTATTGTTAAGGCGGCGGGTGCGGTTTGGTATCCCCTCTCGACCGAACCTTTTCCCCTAGAAATTGGACGAAATTATGGAACTCAATCTTACCCTACATTGGTCGTGAGTCAAGCTGAATTATTATCAGTATTTCAACCCTTAGCTAATGATTTTATCAATAAAAAAAAACTAAAAGTAGGGTGCGTAAGCGATCGCTTACGCACCTTATAAACATTTAAAATAGATGATTTTTTATTATAATTTGATCCCATAATAGGCTTTCAAATAGTATAAAATTGCTACACAAAACGGTTGATAATGTTCCTGTTCGTCTAATTTACCATAGAATTCAGCCTTTTCTTGAGCTTCCTCGTAAGTAATTCCTTGTAATAGATCTAATTTTTCAATTCGCATTTGTTTAAGATCATAGTGATTCAGGTTAAGGATATCAATTGTTTCTTTTGCTTTCTCTTGTAATTCTAAATTATTAGTAGGAATAATTTCACCCTCTCCAGTATATCTAAAATACTCTTCACAGTTAGTTTGTAGGGGTGAGACGGGAATCGGATGATTTTCCCTTTGATTACCACAATGTTTAGGCCAATGTTGAGAACTACCACAGGAGGCTAAAAGATTAGAGTAGGTTACAGATAATTCTGCATCGGTTTTACTTTGGGGTAAAAAATGCTCAATATGGCTAGTTTCTCTCTCTATCTTCTGACAACAGTAACAGCAAATATATCCTTGTTCACTAAGTAAAGCCGAATGTACTAATCTCTTTTCTGGATTTTGAAAACTTTCATAATTATAGTTAATACCAGTAGACTTTTGTTGCTGTTTCCAGTCTTTGAATTCTTGCGGTTCTTCCTGTTTTTTAATATGTTTCATGATTTGAGAATTTCTTTGCGTCGAATTAAGCCATCAGCCCTAACAAATTTAGGATCTTCTTCTCCCAATTTATCTCGCAGTTGTTGAAGTGATCTTTTGGCTTCTTCCAATTGATCACTATCAATAAGGCGAAATAGTTTCAGAAAATCTTGTTGAATCTCAACGGGACGTTCTGAAGAATCCATCAAGGTTTCCAGAATTCGGTTACTATCTTTTCCATAGGATCTTAACCGTTCCACAATTATATCATTTGGTGTAACACACAATAAATGAACCCAGTCAACATGACTAATTACTAAAGGTGAATGAGTTGTAACAATAAACTGACAATTCGGGAAGGTTTGGGTTAAAGCTGGAATAATATTTTGTTGCCATTTCGGGTGAAGATGAAGCTCTATTTCATCAATAAGAATCACCCCTTCTCCCTCTAAAGGTTCTGATAAATCAGGATTAGCGATCGCTAAACGTCTTGCTAAATCACTGACTAAAGCCAACAAACATTTCTCTCCATCAGAAAGTTGATTAATAATCAGTTCCTTCCCATTTTTATCTAATGTCATGCGTAATGGTAAGCGCTGCACTCGTAAGTTAGAAAACCCATTCATAAAAACTTCATAAGCTTTTCTGACTGCTTCTAATTGAGGATCTCGATAACTGGGATGATCATTAAGACGTCGTTCATTTTCCAAATCTTCCCGATCTCGAAACCATTCAAAAAAGCGTCTAAAATCAATTTGTCCTCCGGTTAATGCTTCTTCGTAGGCTTCAATTTGTGCAAAAGAATGTTTATTTCTAATTCTTAAAGGAATATCAAGAACAGCCCGATTTGTTGGATAGTAGACAACGACAGGTAATGATAAATTCTCCCCATCTACTGAACTGTGAATTTCATCAATAATTTTTTTTAACTCTACAAATGAACTACTAATATCTCTACTATATCCTTTCCTAACACCAACAACAGACCAATTAACATTCTGTGAATTACAGAAATCCACAGTAATAGTATTCTGAGTTTGTCTCTGGTCATTTTTAATATCAGTTTCTTGAAAAGAACGTCCTGAACTTTGGGGGTTTTGAATTCGGGCTGTAAACCAGGATAGCAGAATTGATAAACATTCAAGAATACTCGACTTTCCAGAACCATTAATCCCAATCAAAACAGTGGGTGAATCTGTTTCAAAATGTAGCTCTAAATTCTTAATGCCTCTAAAAGAATCGATTTGCAATTTGGTGATTTTCATAATTCATCATTTTTTATTAATTATATTATATAGCACTATGCGCTCTTAGAAAAGGGAACAGTAGGTTATGACCCTTGTTGCAAGGTTTAGTATTGTCAAACACCTTAATTGGTAGTGCTATATCCTAGAAACCGGGTTTCTTAGAGAAACCCGGTTTCTGAAATTTACGCCTTCACCCCATTGGCAAATCGAATTTTTAAATAATCATCTTCCATTTTTGCCCCCGAAGGTTGTAACATAGCTAACGCTTGGGGTAACACTAAATTCCGACGATGATTACCAATTCTGATATTGAGTTCGTCTCCGGTTTTATTCAATTGAACTTGTTCTTTAGGAATCCCAGGTAAATACAATTCTAGCGTATATTCATTATTATCTACCACCACTCGAAGTGTATTTTCTTGATAATAAACCTGACTAGGATCTTCATCCTTATATAGCACTTCTTTCAATCTTTCTAAGGCTTCAAATCCACATAACTCCTCAGAAAATAATGGCACTTCCTTAACAGGTAAGGGGCTAAAATTATCATGGATTTCTTGACGATATTGTTTTTGATTGTCTTTCCATTTTTGGAAAAAAGGATCAGTCACTTGTTCAGGAATAATCCGATTAGAAATAACTAAATCTGTCGAAACATTATACAAACTTAAATAGGCATGGGCGCGTAAAGATTCCTTAATTACCATTTTTTCCGGGTTCGTAACTAAACGCACGGAGGTTTGCATATTATCGGTCAAAACCTTTTCTAAGGCTTCAATTTTTTCATAAAATTCATAAGGTGCGTCCATCACTTCTTTATCAGGTAAAGAAAACCCGGTCAAAGGTCTAAAAATCGGTTCAAATAGAGGACGCAACGCCACCGACATTCCTTGTAACGGTTTATAAAATTTTCTCATATACCACCCCCCCACTTCGGGTAAACTTAACAGTCTCAACGCGGTTCCCGTTGGGGCAGAATCAATAATTAAAACCTCAAAATCCCCCTCATCATAATGGCGTTTCATCCGCACTAGACCAAAAATTTCGTCCATTCCGGGCAAGATAGCCAGTTCTTCCGCCTGGACACCATCGAGTCCTCGCGCCTGTAATACCTGACTAATATAGCGTTTCACCGCCCCCCAGTTGCCTTCGAGTTCCATTAGGGCGTCCAATTCTGCCCCCCACAGGTTGGGTCGAACGAGACGGGGTTCGTGTCCCAAGGGCATATCAAAGCTATCGGCGAGGGAGTGGGCGGGGTCGGTGCTCAATACCAGGGTTTTATGTCCCAACTCGGCACAGCGTAACCCTGTTGCTGCTGCAACGGAGGTTTTCCCCACGCCACCTTTACCCGTCATTAAAATTACGCGCATACCGTTTTAAGATTAAAATTTGTTTACATTATTTAACTGTAGCGGTTTTTCATCGAGAATAACTGTTTCACCACGTCCAAGCGTGAACAGTCCCAATAGTCGATATGGCTTTCAATCAGGTTATGGGGGTTTAATTTGAGTTCACTCCGTCCCGGGATAGAAATTCTGGGTTTCCAGGGGAGGGGTGTTGTCCAACTGAGTGTCCAACGGGTTTCTATTAAATTCTCAGTTTGAGTAATATTATGTAAATCCAGTTGAATCTCTAAAAACCAAGTTTTCATAAATCCAATCATTTGTTGATAACGTTGTAACCCGTTAAATTGATTCATCGGGTCTGCAAAATAAACATTATCAGCATAAATACTATAGGTTTGATTATCAGGAAATTGTTGATAATCTTGTTTAATAATCTCAATAATATCCATAATTTTAGGGTGTGTAAGCGCGGGGTACGCACAATTTATACAGTTTATAGCAAGAGGCAATAGGGAATAGGCAATCTCGCTATAGGTAAATACTTACTGTGAGCAGCTTTTAGCTTTC
>NZ_LT797693.1:0-188932 GCF_900009135.1 Planktothrix sp. PCC 11201
TGAAAGCTAAAAGCTACTTATAGTAAGTATTTACCTATTGCCCATTGCCCATTCCCTATTGCCTCTTGCTATACCCTAACCCGGGTTATCAACAGCGATAAGAATTGCTATAGAGAATTAAATTAATTACTAATTTTTAAACTTTGGATTTTGGGTTCAGGCACACCCCAACTTTTGAGAATATTATAGGCAATAATTTGATGTCCGGCAATATTCGGGTGAATCCCATCCCGAGTTAATAGATTTTGTCCCTGTCCCCCATAACGTTGATAGGTGATAATGACATGACGAAAGGGAATATTTAAGTCAATAAATTGACAGCGATATTGCAGGGCAACATCCCGCATTACCGCGATATATTCTGCAATGCGTTGATTTTCTCGACTACTCAGATCTTCCTGAATAATAGTAGGTGATAATAATAAAACCGGAATGGCTTTTGAGGTTGCTACCTGTACCATTGCGGTTAAATTTTGCCGATATTCTTGGGTTGTGGGAATATTCGGTCTGGCGGTCGTCGGAGTTTGGAAACTTTGTAAAACATCATTCACCCCAATATTAATCGTAATTAAATCGGGTTTTTTGTCTAAAACATCTTGTTTAAATCGTTCATTCAGTTGGGTTGAAGTATTCCCAGAAACACCTGAACTGATGATTTCCACGGGTTTATTAGGATATAGTAAATTCAAATAGCGTTGTAATAGCCAGACATAACCCCCATATTGTCCTCCACTTTGAGTAATACTATCCCCAACCACCACAATTCGCTGTTTATTGCGTAGGGCTTCAGGTTGGGGGTCGATGGTGGGTTGAGGTGATGGAGGTTGAGGCGGTTTAGGGACTGGAGACAGAGGAGGGGTTGAGGTGGGAGGGAGATTTGGGGACGGTGCGGCTTGTATGCGTACCGATGCGGCTAGAGCATACCATCCTAAACCACCGATTGTAAGGGTAAGGAGAAATCGGACTACAAATGTCTGAACTTGTTTCATCTGTGAGCAGTGTTATGGGAAGTTACAGCAGGGATAATTCAGTTATCAAGTATCCGCATTATCAGTTATTAGCGCAAGAGTTAAGATTTAATCAACTGTCCACTTCTTTACTGATTACTGTTTACTAATAAGTAGAATTTGATCATTTCCAATTCAGAATTTTTAGAAAATCCAGGGGAATGAAATATCGTTTACAATCGGGTTCCATCGGGAATATTATCGGCGTGTTTATGGAAAAAAACCAATCCAAATATCAGGTAGTGATTCGGACAACCTCGGGAACGAATAATATTGGTGAACTATTTGTGGCGGAGGAATGCGCCTGGTTAACCCAGGAAATCCAAGATTGGCTTCATCCTCGCTAACGGGCTTTAAAACGGAGAGGGAGGGATTCGAACCCTCGGTACGGAGTTACCTGCCGTACAACAGATTAGCAATCTGTCGCTTTCGACCGCTCAGCCACCTCTCCAGGAGCGACAATTAAGTATACTAACAGATCATTTGGGGTTTGTCTAGGGGGGAGATGAAATTTTTTTTCGGTTAGACAGATTCCGGTGCGACCCCTTCCCCAACCCCATCACGACTAGAAAAAACAAGATAGACTGTTGATTAACCCTTTTCGGCCTTTTTTCAAGCTGTCCCATGAACAGACAAGAATTTTTAGATCGGTACCAAGCGGGAGAGCGCAATTTTACTTATATTGATTTAAGTGAGGTGAACCTAAGCGGTGTCAATTTGCAGGGGGTTAACCTCACGGGCGCGAACCTCACAGGTGTTAACCTCAGTTGGGCGGTATTAAGCAAAACTCAATTAGTGGGAGTGTGTTTTCGTCGGGCTGATTTACGCAGTACGGTATTAACCCGGAGTAATCTGAATCAAAGCAATTTAAGTGGTGCAAATCTGACGAAGGCGGACTTACGATTTGCCACTTTACAACAGGCGGATTTGAACTGGGCGGTTTTAATTGAAGCGGATTTAAGCAATGCGGATTTAACAAGCGCGAAATTAGATCAGATTAATTTAGAACAGGCAAAATTAAATCATGCTGTATTAATCGGTGCAGAATTAATGGAGGCGAATTTAACCCGGGCAAGTTTAGTGGCGACAAATTTAACCAAGGCAAATTTACGAGAATCTCAGTTAGCGGGGGCTAATTTAAAAGATGCAATTCTGATTGAAGCCAACTTAACGGAAGCAGACTTAAATGGTGCTACTTTACGGTCTACGAATTTAACGGGGGCGGATATGCACCGAGTTGTATTAACGGGGGCAGATTTAACCGATGCGGTTCTTGATGGGGCAGATTTAAGTCGCGGAAATTTAACCGGAGCTTATTTATTAAAAACCAGTTTTAAAAAGGCTTATTTATTACGGGCAAATTTAGAGGAAGTTTATCTACTTTGGTCAAATTTAACCGAAGCGAATTTAAGGGGGGCAAACCTCCGTCGGGCGGATTTAAGCGGGGCTTATCTGGGGGATACGATTTTAAGCGAGGCGGATTTGCGAGATAGTTTATTAATCGAAACTCGTTTAATTAGAACAAATTTGGAGGGAGCAAAATTAACAGGGTGTTGTATTTATAATTGGCAAAAATCAGATGTGGAACTGAATAAAGTAGAGTGTGAATATGTTTATACTGAGTTTGATTATACGAATAAAAAACCCAAAAATCGTTATCCCAGTGACCGAGATTTTTTACCTGGAGAATTAGCTCAAGATTCGCCAGAAGATAGCCAGTTAATTCCGGTAGAATTTACGGAATATCCGAATTGGGAAGCCTTGGTTTATACTTTAGTTAAAGTAGAACAGGAGAGTCATGAACTTGAGTTGATCATTCAAGGATTTGAAACCCAACCGGATAGTTTTTTACTGCATATTAGGGCAAATTATTTAGTCAATGCTAAACTTTTGAGTCAACAGATTTTAACGTCCTATCCGGCCATGAAGCAGAAACTTATACAGAAGCGATCGGATATTTTGGGGTTATTAAATTTAGAGGTTCCTATTTTTAATGCGGCGGCTGATTTGGATGGAATTCCTGAAGCGGTGATCTCTCCTGTTATAATCGAAGGGAATAACCATCAAACTTTGTATCAAGAGATTTCTCGTCAAATTCAAGGGATTTTGCGATCGCAGGAACCAGAAAAATTTGTGGTTAGTGTCCAAAGATTATTAGATTTCCTGGCTAAAAATGGTGTAGAACTTGAGGATTTGCAACATCAAGTGATTATTCAAGGTATTGTGCAACGCGCCCAAAGAGAACCTCTATTTAAGGAGAATTTATTCCGTTGGGAACAGGTCGCCAGTCCGACGGAAAGAATTTCGTTAATGGGGGAATTAGTTAGATTTGCGATCGCTCTTTTATGGGAAGAATAAATCAGTTATTAGTCATCAGTTATTACCAATTCGTAATTCGTAATTACCTATTACCAAGGACTACCAATTAAGTTAAAACTCGCCCAATAGTAAGGATGAACTAAAGATAAATTTTCTAAATTTTCCAGCTCTGGAGGCAGGGGAATTGATAGATTTTCTTCTGATAAGAATAAAGAATTAGACTGAAATTTTGCTGTCCCTCGCAATAAGCTGATTTGTGCATTTCGTAACGCTTCTGCTTTAGTGTTGGTTTTGGTTAAATAGTGGTAAAATTCCGCCATTAATCCCAAGGTTCCAGCATCACTAATATACCATAAACTCGCTAAAACTGACTTGGTTCCAGAGGCGATCGCTAACCCGGCAAAACCCAATTCTGCTTGATTATCCCCGATGGCAGTTCGACAGGCAGACAGGGTTAATAAGTCCGCCGTTGGCTGTTGCCATCCCATTTCAGACATTTGGTCTAAGGTTAATTTGGTATCCCATAACTGAATAAAAGAATTGTGGGGACTACCCGGTCGAAAATCGGCATGGGTGGCTAAATGGACAATCGGGAAAGGTTGCGTTTGATATTGTTGTTTAAGGTTTTCTAAAGTAAACTGTTCATTCAAGAAATATTCTCCTTCGGTGCGTTGTTCGGTGATGGTTTTAACTTCAGTGGGAACACTGGGTAAAGCACTTTGTTCCTTAAAAACAGAGGCCCCCATCGCTAAAACTTTCTCTTGAGAAATTGAACGATAGCGAGTATCTAAGGAGCTAAAACTCGGAATCATACTCAAGCCATATTTTTCAATTAAAAATTGCTTGCCATCATGGAGAGCCGCTAAAGGAAGGGATTTAAGTCCCGTATCTAAACTTAACATCAAAATATCGATATTATTTTCCTTTAAGGTTTCCTCAAGAGGTGCAATCATCCATTGATAAAGTTGTTGTGCCGATTGTAAATAACTGGTCGTATCCCGTTTACGAGGGGATGTAATTTCACTCACAAATTCCTTGGTTTTGGAAAACAATACTTCTGGAATTGCCTCGGGAACATTTTTGTGAACTACTGTATTTTCTAAAACTGCAACTAATTCTAATTTTTCTGGTCGAGAGTATACATAAATAACGGCTGATTTTTTGCCCGTTTCCGCTTGAATTTTCCTTAATTGGCTTTGAATTTCGGGTACAGTTAATTGGTTAGTGGAAGCGGGTTTTCCCAAGTAGTTGACATATTCTAAATTAACTAATTCTTCAATCTTTACAACTGCCGTTCCCACATCACCCGCATCGAAAATCCGATTAATTTCTACACGAACATCTTGAATAGAGGTTTCTGCAATACTAGAATTACTAATCGATGAACTTTCAAGGGTGATTTGATTATTTTCATTAGTTTTAACCGTTAATTCACCTGTATCTCCCGATAATTGATTCTTTATTGTTAGAGCAATTAACGGATCAATTGTCAATACCTGCTCAGTTTTATTCCTGACTATATCTTTTTCATCCGCATCAGGTTCTGTTAACAAACTAGGAGTCGGTTGCAAAAGTGTTTCAACTATTTCCCTCTCCCGTTGGACAATGGGTGTGGGAATTTGTGTGGGAATTTGTATGGGAATTTGTGTGGGAATTTGTGTGGGAATTTGTGTAGGAATTTGTGTAGGAATTTGTGTGGGTATGGGTGCAGGAATCGGCGACGGAATTGGGGGAATTGGGGTCGGAAAAGGCGACGGAATTGGGAGAATTGGGGTCGGAAAGGGCAACGGAATTGGGGGAATTGGGGTCGGAAAGGGCAACGGAATTGGGGGAATTGGGGTCGGAAAGGGCAACGGAATCGGTTCTACCGTGGGAATGGGTGTGGGTTCTACCGTGGGTTTTATTGTGGGTTCGGGTGTGGGTTCAGGGGGAGCAGTATAATTGGTTGTAATAGTAATATTTCCTCGGGTAAAAGTAGCCGGAGGAACGGGAACAGCAAAACCTGATTGTAAGGTTTCTGAACCCGTTGTAATCGCCCCGGCGGTTCCGTTTTTGGCTGCATCTCCAATAATAAAAGGAGTCTCTACACCGCCCCCATGTTGAATTGTAATAGTGCCATTTCGACTTTGCCCCGCCGAGGAAATACTGGCATTAATTCCATTAAAATCGGTGAAGGTTTCTTGAACTCGTAATAAATTTTCTGTGGCAATTTTAATATCCCCTCCACCAGAGGCTAAAATCCCTGAAATTAAAATATTGTCAACCCCATTTAATTCGATATTTCCCCCAGAAGTTCTAATGGTGTCAACGGCAATTTTTCCAGGGGATTGGAGAATCACAGGCCCTCCGGTGGTGGTAATATTACCAACGGAAATATTATTCCCTAAATTCTGATTTGAATTAATAAAAATAGTATCATTAATTGTGGTACTTTCTTCTAAATTTGGAGAGTTACTCGGAGTCTGACCTGAACGCAAGATTAAACTAGGACTCCCACTTAAAATACCCGCATCAGCATCACTAGAATTGGATAACGCAATATCCGCTTGGGTAATATTAATATCTCCCCCTAGAATTGAACCTTGAGCCTCTATTTTTAAGGAAGCCCCTTGATAATCTCCAAAAATCACACTCCCATTAGCATAAATAATCGGGTCATAGAGACTGAAAAAGGTTCCTCCGCCTCCTGATAAATTCAAGATTTGAAAATTTCCTCCCGCCGCAAAATGGGTATCTCCCGAAATTAACCCATCACTAATTAAGGTTAAATTCCCTCCCGCTTGTAGGGGAATTTGAGGAAAATTCAGGGCTAAAATATCAATATTTTGATTTCCTTGAATCGTGAGATTTCCCCCAGAAAATGCTTGAAAGGGGATTTTTCCATCCCGAATGATGACGGTATTGTTAGCGAATAGGTTTAGGTTTTCTGTGGTGTAGAGTTGACTTTCAATTAAGGTTAGATTCCGACTCGCATGGAAAAAAGCATTATCGGCAATTGTGGCAGTATTTGATAATACAATATCCCCGGATTGTACGGTTTTTCCTTGAGTTAAAACAATTTCTCCCGCTTGATTAATACTCAGATTTGTGGCTTCTTTTATTCCTGCTCCGGTTAATAATTGTGGGAGAGATAAAGGAGCGATCGCTAATTCTTTTTCTTCTCCGGTTGGACTAATTTCTAAACTGAGTAAATAACCCGCTTGACTCATTCTAACTAAGTTTTCTCCGGGTACAGTTTGCACTAAAATTGTCCCCCCTTGCAGGGAACCTTGATTAATAATAGTTCCGGCTAGTAAGGTTAATTGTTGTTCTGCATCGACTTCTAATTCACCCAAATTAATGATACTCCCAGGTTCAGATGAGTGAAAAACAAAGGCATTAGGACGACCCACAAGCTGATTCCAATTGGCATCTCCCACCGCCGGAAACCAACTCCCAGAACTTAAACCAATGCCATCGGCGGTTGTTGCCAAAAACGAAGCGGGAACATCCAAACGGGCATGGGAACCAAAAATTATTCCCGCCGGATTCATTAAAAATAGATTAGAGTTGCCGCCCGTAACTTGAATTAATCCATCAATAAAAGACGGATTTCCCCCATTAATTCGCCCTAAGATATTTTGAATATTGGGGGTAGAAATAAAATTAATAATTTGATTCTGGGGAACATTAAACTGTTGAAAACTATGGAATAAATTAGCCCCATCCCCAGAAACTTTTCCCCCGGTAATATTAATTTGAACTGGGGAACTCCCTGGGACTGTTACGGGTGTAACAAAGGTTCTAGTATTATCATTTGCAGGAATAACCGATTGAGCTTTAACCAGAGAAGACCCTATCATCAACCCGGGACTGCTCAACAAGACAGAAATGAGAAAGGATGGGGATATTTTGGTCATATAAATCAATTAATTGGATTTGATTTTTTATACGCAGCCCAACCCCCAAAGGCGGAAATATCTGGCCATCGATAGTGTTCGACTAATTCCCGGGGATAGAGCATCGCAGTTAGGACTTCCCCATCTTCTAACTTGATATCCCCTGGATACATATTCGGAGGTTCATTAATTAGTAAATGTTCATACTGGGCGTGGGAAATTTCATAGACTTCTCCAGGGATAGAAATTCCGTCTTCTCCAATTTCATAAATTGCCGGATGCCAACCATTGCCCGCCGCGTGTAAGCGATATAGGGGTAAAGTTTTAGCAGATTTAATCAATTTTGCTTTCCCTAAATTTTTATGATCCGGTTGACCCTGGAGGGCAGAACCACAAATAAAGATACGTTTAGTGTTATCTGTCATATTTTGATTAAACTCAGCGATCAATTTATAGCATTTTTTGAGCTTGTAAAGTACATTTTATACAGTATTCTGTCACAGAAATCAAGAGAATTGTGGAGAGAATAAAAAACAGAGGTTAAAAAAGATTAAATTTTGATTTATTGGTTTTCAGGAGTATCAAATCATGGATAAGATTACCCAAATTCGTATTAATAGCGATCGCCTACATCACCGAATTAACACTTTAGCCCAAATCGGTCAACAGCCTTCGGGAAGTATTTGTCGCCTCGCCTTTTCCCCGGAAGATCTACAGGCGCGTGCTACTGTGAAACAGTGGATGCTAGAGGCGGGAATGACCGTTAGCACCGATGCGGCGGGAAATCTCATCGGCCGCTATCCTGGTAAAAGTCCTACGGCTCCGGCTTTAGCGACGGGTTCCCATCTCGACACCGTACCCACGGGCGGACGCTATGATGGAGCCTTGGGGGTATTAGCTGGCATAGAAGTAGCACACACGTTGAAAGACTATGATCTACAACTCCATCATCCCCTAGAAGTGATAGTATTTATCGACGAAGAAAGTACCATGATCGGTGCCCAGGCGATGGCTGGGACGGTGTTACTCGATACCCCGGATCGTTATCAATCGAAGGCAGGAGAGTCGATTCAAGGCTGTTTAGCACGAGTGGGAGGCAACTGGGATAACCTAGCAACGGCAGCACGCTCACGGGCCGATCTGGCGGCGTTTGTGGAACTGCACGTTGAACAGGGGGCTATATTAGAACAGAATGGAGTTTCTATTGGAATTGTGCAGGGGGTGGTGGGCATGGAACGCCTAAAAATTACGATTATTGGAGAAGCCAACCACGCTGGAACAACGCCGATGGAAATGCGACAGGATGCGTTAATAGCGGCAGCAGAATTGATTTTAGCCGTGCGAGAAATAGCCTTAAAAATGCCATCTCAACCCGTAGCAACCGTAGGATATATTAATCTATTACCCAATGCAGTTAATATTATCCCCGGACAGGTAGAACTATCAGTTGATATGCGAGATTTATCCCAGAATTGTTTAGAAAAAATGTTAGCACAATTGCACCATAAAATAAGAGCGATCGCTAATTCAACTCATACCCAAATTTCAACAACTCCCTTACTTAGTGTTAAACCCACTTTAGCAGCTTCTGAAGTTCAATCAACAATTGAATCCGTTTGTAAACAGTTAAACCTAAATTATTATTATCTTCCCAGTCGCGCCGGACATGATGCCTTAGAAATCGGTAGAATTACTAATATGGGGATGATTTTTGTCCCCTCAAAAGGCGGCTTTAGTCATTCCGAAGCCGAATATACATCCCCCGAACATTGTACCCAAGGAGCCAATGTATTATTACAAACTTTACTGTTATTAGGTCAAAGCCATTAAACATCATCTGGGATGTGCATATAACAGAAAAATCCGATTATCCCTTCCTGTCTTAGTGCCTTTGTGTTTCCTTAATAATCTCTTGAAATAATCGTTTAATTGCTCTATAATAGGATCATTTATTATCGTTATAAATCATGATTATGAACAATCATCAACCCCTATCTTTACCTAAAATGGGATGCGGAACTTGGGCCTGGGGAAATCGCATCCTATGGGGTTATGATCCCAGTATGGATACACAATTACAACAAGTATTTAATTTGTGTGTCAGTCAGGGTGTCACCTTATTTGATACGGGAGATTCCTATGGGACAGGAAAATTAAATGGACGCAGTGAATCGCTTTTAGGACAGTTTTCTCAAGAATATCAAGGAATTAATCAAGAGCAAATTTGTATCGCCACAAAATTAGCCCCCTATCCTTGGAGATTAACTCGTAAATCGATGATTCATGCCTGTGAAAATTCAGCCCAACGGTTAGGAAAAAATGTCGATTTAGTTCAGATGCACTGGTCTACAGCTAATTACGCACCTTGGCAAGAAGGGAATTTATTAGAGGGTTTGGGGGATTTATATGAACAGGGATTAGTTAAAGGAATTGGCTTATCTAATTATGGGCCAAAACGCTTAAAAAAAGTTTATCAAAAATTTGCAGATCGGGGGATTCCGATTTCAACTTTACAGGTACAATATTCTTTATTATCGACCTATCCAGTCACGGAATTAGGGTTAAAAGAGGTTTGTGATGAATTAGGAATTAAATTAATTGCCTATAGTCCGTTGGGGTTAGGATTATTAACGGGAAAATTCTCGGAAAATACTCCTTTACCTAAAGGCATTCGGGGGGGATTATTTAAAAAATTATTACCTGGAATTCAACCGATTTTAGCTTGTTTAAAGGAAATTGCAGAATTTCGCTCTAAAACCTTAACCCAAGTTGCTTTAAATTGGTGTATTTGTAAAGGGACAATTCCAATTCCTGGGGCAAAAAACCTAGAGCAAGCTAAAGATAATTTAGGGGCGTTAGGGTGGTATTTGGACTCAGGAGAAGTTGCAGCGTTAGATAATGCTGTAATGCGTTCTAATCAACAAATGGTACAGAATATTTTCCAGACTTCTTAGTGTTTATAAATTTTATCATTAATCATAGCCAACTGTGAACAGTTAGCAATCATTACCTGTTTCTTCTCGTCGTTCTTGAATGAACTCATCAACTAAATTACCTTCAGGGTATTGAGATTTTAAAATCTCTCGTGATTTTTCTTCTAGGCGTTGGGTTTCGGCTTCTTTTGCAAGTTCTAGCAACACTATCCGTTTTTGTTCTAGTGGTAATTGTTGGATCAGATCAATAATTTGTTCTATTGTTACAGTTAAGGTGGGCATAAGGATTGTTCTGAAAGATTAAATTAAGATAGCGAATATTAGAATAATATGATATTTTTGAGTATAACACAAATATTATCTAACAGACCAATCCTCTAAAGCCATCTGGATTATACTATCTACTGAGGTAAAATCAGAAGCATCAACTGGTCTTAGCTTTTGACGAGATTTCATATATTTTCGATAATTGATATAATAATCTTGAAAACTCTTATAAACTTCATTAATTTCTGTTGTTCTTAAAGGATAATTTAAGTAACAAGGATCATTTCTATAACAACGAGTATAAAAATCTTCAATTTTTTCAACATTGGTATAATCATCAGTACATATTCTAATTCTATCTACTCTTTTAACATTCTTAGTCACCATTGAAAAGATAGTAGGTAAATAAACATATAATGATAATTTATCTTTTGGATCTGTTTGTTCGGCGGGATCATACATAAAAGATATGCAAGTTTTATCAGTTAATAACTCACCCTTTTTATTGAATTTTGCAAAAATCATTTCTTTTGAAGAATAATTATATTGAGTCTCTAAACTTAGATCAGGACTATAAGATAGTATTTTTTGAATGATTAATAAAATCCTTTCTCTAATTTCTGGTTTGTCTAACAAATATCCCTGAATAAAGGAAGGTAAAGACTCAAATAATGAATCTTCTATGATTTCAATTGGAATTTTTGATAAAATTCTATTGTCAAGTTTTTTTAAAAGCAAAAAATATTCTCCATTGTCGTATTGTTTGACTTCATGGGTTAATAATAAGCAATCAGGAATCATTTTTTGAGCATAATCAATGGTTGAACTATTGAAATGTGAAGCGATCGCAATTAAAAGAAATTTTTTACTAAAATCTACTCGTTCAAAATTAGGATCTTGATGAGATTCTTTTCTGAAGAAATCTTGATATCTTAATAGTTGATCTATACTGGTTTTTCCTTCTCCTTTTTTAAGCTCTAATATTGCCAGTCTACCTTCTGGGTTAACTCCTAATATATCAGAACGATTTTGTTTATTAATAAAATATTGTTTTTTAACTGGATCTAAACTAAGCAAAGGTTTAAGATGTAACCAGATAAATTCTTCGAGTAATGCTTCAGACTTGAGCAAAAATTTTCCCTTAGACTGTCTTAACATGATTTTTATAAAAATAACCTATTTTATTATCAACCAAACTTGAAACTAACGCTATATTAATATCCCATTAATTTGTAGGGGCGGGTTCCCTAGGGTTTTTGACATCCTACTGTTAATCTTTGTAAACCCGCCCTCTCTCTCTTTCCTTAAGGATTAAAGAAAAGGGCGGGTTTATTCAGGTTAAGGGTGGGATTTTAATATTTTTGTAGAACCCGCCCCTACAAATTTTGGGAAAAATATTAGGGAAAATGTGAACAATCTTTTTCTAAACAACGAATAACCTCGGAACAGAAACTGCCACATCAGGAAACGCAAGCGGGTAAATGTTTCCTTGAGTTAAAATCTCTTGAGATTGATACTCGCCCTGTTGAGGATTTCTAAACATAATTAATGTCTGATTTCGTAAATTCACAACCCAATATTCTCGAATATTTTCTGTTGCGTAGACTTTGCTTTTTTTCTCTAAATCTTTTGTTAAACTAGAATTAGAAAACTCAATTAACCAAAAAATATTATTGGGATAGGGATGATGCTCTAAATAAACACTTCCCAAGGGTTCAACAATCGCCAAATCCGGTTCAGGTTCAGAACTCGATTGAAATAAACTAATGGGTTTTCCTTCCCGAACTTTTGCCCGATTTCCTAATAAATTTCTTAAATAATCTGCTGTAGCATCACTAAAATAAGCGTGGGGAATTCCTTCGGGAGACATTTTAATAATTTGGCCATTCAATAATTCAACAGATCGATCATCCAGAATTCCAGCATCAATCATGCGATGATAGTCTTCTATTGTCCATTCTAAAAGGGCGATTTTCATTGATGTTGCCTTTCGGTGAATTAATGGATATATTTATTCTATCAATAAAAACGAATTGTGTTAAGGTAGAATCAGAATAATAATAGGAAATTAACAATAAATGGAAAATACTGGGGTATTAGATGCGGTGATGGGGGGAATAGCGATCGCAATTTTAATTGGAGGATTAGTAATGCTATTTAAAGGCATTTCATCCATGCCCAAAAATTAATGGTAAAATTGATTAACGTAAAAACAATTAGATCAGAATTACATCCCGTGAATTTTCAATCAATTATTGCTACATTGAATCAATTTTGGAGCGATCGCGGCTGCTTGATTGCCCAATCCTATGATACCGAAAAAGGGGCGGGAACCATGAACCCCCATACCTTTTTACGCGCCATTGGCCCGGAACCCTGGTCGGTCGCCTATGTGGAACCCTGTCGTCGTCCCACCGATGGCCGTTATGGAGAAAACCCCAACCGTTTTCAGCATTATTATCAATATCAAGTGTTAATTAAACCCTCTCCTAATAATATCCAAGAGGTTTATTTAGACTCCTTGAGACTGTTAGGAATTAATCCCGAAGATCATGATATTCGCTTTGTAGAAGATAACTGGGAATCTCCTACTTTGGGTGCTTGGGGTGTGGGTTGGGAAGTTTGGTTAGATGGGATGGAAATTACCCAATTTACCTATTTTCAACAATGCGGAAGTATTGATTGTCGTCCCGTTTCCATTGAGATTACCTATGGTTTAGAACGTCTAGCCATGTATCTACAAAATGTGGATGCCATGACTAAAATTTCTTGGACTGATAGGATTAATTATGGGGATGTTCACCTCCAGGGAGAAATAGAACAATGTACCTATAATTTTGAAGCCTCAAACCCGGAATTTTTGTTTACTTTGTTTGGACTTTATGAACAGGAAGCGGAACAATTAATCGAAAAAGGATTGGTTTTACCGAGTTTAGATTATGTTCTCAAATGTTCCCATAGTTTCAATTTATTGGATGCTAGGGGAGTCATTGCGGTAACAGAAAGGACTCGTTATATTGGTCGAATTCGCAATTTAGCTAGACGGGTCGCCCAACGCTATTTAGAACAGCGAGAACAGTTAGGTTTCCCCTTAGAAAAAACCTCCCTAGTTAGATAAACAAGTCGGGTGCGTAAGCTCCACACACGCACCACTCCACTTAACAATATAGCGGTTTTTAATCCGAGGAGATACCGGGTATTTTTGAAGAAATCACAAATACACGAAATCAAAAATCATCATCATTGTCTTCATCCAGATCATCGGTTTCTATAAAGTTCTCATTTTCATTGATTTCAATAAAATCAGTTTTTTTGTCTAATAAAGTAGCGGTTTCAGATGTGGGTTTTTCTTCTAATTCAATCATTTTTCCTTGAAAGAAATCGACTAGTTTTTGAGAGGCGATCGCTAACGCCTGAGTATCTGCTTGTTCAGGACTTATCGGAAGTGTTTCTACTGTTTCAATCGGTTTAAATGAATAATTATTAATCGTTTCGATTTGATTCTGTTTATTAATATTCTGATTTGGAGATTCAGAAATTTGTTGTTCTTCTTGAGTATTAATTACAGGAGGTTGTACAACTTCAGGAGAAGAAACCGTAGGATTATTAACGGGAGGATAGGAGGGAGAAGGAGGATTAACTTCTTGAATTTGATTGACAGAATTTCCGCCTCTACTATCAAAATTAATTTTAACGAAATTACCGAAAACCTGCTGAAAGGCTTTTTCTAAACTGGATAATTTTTGTTTAGTTTGTGCCATTTTTAACAGAGGTTCAGATTTCATTTTAATATATGCAACTTCCGAATTAAACTGAATTAAACGCCCGTGTTGTCGAAAGAAAGATTGTGTTCCTGGGAGTTCAATACAAGCTAATACCTTTTGCCAAATTTGATCTAAATTACCATCAGTAACAATAGGTGGTTCTGCGGGAGTTGCGGGAATTTCTGCTTTAACTTGGGGTTGAGGTTCTGGGGTATAGGTAGGTTGAGAAACTGGAGAATTAACTGGGTTTGGTGGCGGGTTTGAAGGTTCTGAACGTTGCACAAAGAGAATGGTTTCGGGTTGAGGTTGAACCATTCTTTGAGGAGTTTGGGTAACAGTAACCGTTTGAGTAATAACAGATTTTTGTAACGCTGCTGGAAGTAACCCTAATAAGATAATTTCTAGCCATAAACGCGGTTGAGTTGAATGTTTGATTTGAGCTTCACTTTCGCGTAAATGTTTCTGACCTGCTAATATAATTGTACTATCCCAACGGTGGGAAAATTGACACAGTTGTTCCCAAGTCGGTTGAGTTAAAGCGACTAAATCAGAACGAGTTGATGCAGTTTTAGCAATTAATAAATCTCGATAAAATCCGGCTAAATTTTGCAAAACAATTAAAGGTTCCCGTCCTCGGTTTAAGAGGTTACGAATACAATCTAAAATAATAGCTGTATCCCCTGAATCAATGGCTTCTAATAAACTGATTAAGTCCCGTTCAGGAACTGCCCCCACTAAATCCCAGACTTTTTCAACAGTAATTTCACCGGATAATAAACTGAGTTGATCCAGCAAACTTTCGGCATCTCTTAACCCCCCTTGGGCAATTTGAGCCACCATAAAAACCGCATCATCAGCAATATTAATATTTTCCTGTTGAGCAATATATTTTAAATGTTTGATCATTGAATCTAGGGGGATTCGTCGAAAATCAAACCGTTGACATCGAGAAATAATAGTAGGTAAAACCCGTTGGGGGTCAGTGGTTGCTAATACAAATACAACTCGATCTGGAGGTTCTTCTAAGGTTTTTAAGAGGGCATTAAACGCTGCCGTACTTAACATATGACAGTTATGAACTAAAAGTCCATTAGCGACAAAATTATGATGATCTTCTACTTCAATATCATAAACTTTAGCGATTTCTCCGGCTTGAACAGATACGACTGTTTCTAAACTTGTATTCCATTGATGGGATTGAATACTGTTCAAAGTCTGACAGCCATTTTCTGGTGACTTCAGCACCCAAGGCGATCCGGTAGTAGAGTTTACCTGACTTTGCTTTTGTATAGGATTGTACTGTGGCTGGATATCCTTTTGTGGTGAGCCAATTGGCAATGATTTGATTTTCTTCGCCGGAGTATCCTTCAGTACAAAAGTTAATTCTAGGGCTTCCGTGTGGGCTAAGGATGAGTGTTCCATCATCCATGTACCACCAGGCAAGTCCTTCTGAATTAATCCGGTTAAGCCAGTCAACAGAAACGATTTTTTTGTTGTTATTTGGTTTAACAACGTTAAAGACTTCTTGGAGTTGGATATGGCAAGCGGTATGACAACAGATGGATAGGTTTCCATACCCTTGATTTGGGGTAATTCGTAATTTAGGTCGTAAGTCTGACAATTGAGATGCTTTGTATTCCATCCATTCTTTTTGCTTGTCTCCATGTGTCCAAGCCAATCGGGGAAATCGGCTATTTTTGTTAGGATAGGTGATGGAACCGTCTCCGAGTAAAGTTCCATAGATAAGCCCAAGTTGATCGATTGACAAAACTGTGGACTTAGCCAAGAAATGTTCGGTTCTTTTATCCCAAATTCCGTGTCCTTTTCTGTAAGGATGTTTTTCCCAGTGAGTTTGAATACTTTGAATTCCTCTACCTTTTTGTTGAAGAAATTGGGGCACATCCAGTTTTTCTCCACACCCACAGGCACAGAAAGGTTGAATAACTTCAGCTTGTTCCATGATGACATCCAAGTTATAGGATTTTTTGCCATAGGCATTTCCATAAAATTGATGTCCTCTGGAAAATCTTCGGATTTTTCCATCAGTCCCCCATTTGTAAATGAAGGTTCCACACCCACATTCACAGGGGATAAGATCTTCATTCCTTCTCTGACGTTTTTGGCTTCTATCCATCCTGTTTCTGTTCTTAATAAATGATTATCTGTGCATCTAATTTCGTAATTTTTTGTTTTAATAACAAGGGTAGAACGTTCTCCTTGATCTAACCATCGAAGAACTTTTTTATATTCCCACATTCCTTTATCTTCGTTATAACTTAAAACTTCTTTTCCTTTCAATTGGGGATTATCAATTCGGATGAGTCCTTGACGGGTCTGAACTAAACTATCTCCAGTTAAACATTCATCTATAACATATACTTTATACCGACATTGAACCGGGGCAAATTGCGATCGCTCAATTAATTCTCTAATATTATCAACTCCGGTATTACTGGCCGCGTCAATTTCAATCACATCCAAGGTTGAACCATTGGTAATCCCTTTACAAATATCACAAACCCCGCAAGGAGTGGCCGTGGGAGTGGAATTGGCCGAACAATTCAGAGATTTGGCCAAAATTCTGGCGCTTGAAGTTTTGCCCGTCCCCCTTGGCCCGGTAAATAGGTAAGCCGGGGCGATGCGTTGAGACTCGATCGCATTAGTGAGGGTGGTAGCGATCGCCTCTTGTCCAACCAAATGGGCAAAGGTTTGGGGACGGTATTTGTGGTGTAGGGGTTCGTAACTCACAACGCAATACTAAAATCAAGGGAATAGGAAACATTCTTAGCTAGAATAGCAGTAGAGTAGAAGCATAAACCTGGCTTGCAGTGTAACATAAAAACTTCAGGGTTCTAGTAAGGTATAAAGGGAACTATCCCATCTCTTGTTTAGTGAGTTTTTACTAAATCCTAGGCAATGGAATGGAATCTTTGATAACTTGGAGTTAAATAATTTGATCATGACAATATCAAGGGTTTATTTTAGTTTCTTTTAATAGCTTTACCAGAAATTTATCAACCTGAAAGCCATGAAATTTATGAATAACATTGAAGGAGAAAAAACGAGCAATTAAAATAAATTCAATCAGATCGTTAGAAGACTACAGATGTACTATTGTCCTACTGTTTTCATTTTAACATATCTTGGATCGGTTAAAACAGTTTTACTCCAAATTACGAAAGTTGAGTCTACAGTTTAGTGATTATAACTTATGTCTAATCAAATTATTCTAGTTCAGCCTTTGCTGGCAGCAAAGCCCCCAAAACCTCCGGCTAAAAGTCCCCAACTGGGTACGGATATAATCTGGATGGGGGCGACGGGTGTTTTGTTTGTTTTACTATTAGGAAGTATGATTTTTTTCAAAATCAAAACCAAGGCTTTAACTAAACAGGTAAACACAGAAATATTTAGGAATAAAGAGCTACAGAAAAAATATAAATTGGCGGTGGGAACGATTGCCAAAATGGAGAAAAATCCCGACTTAATTCACTCCAGGGAATTTAACTTAGATTACTTGAGAATGCGGATGGCGGAGGATGTTTTCCACTATGCCATTATTGTTCAAATTAAGATGAAAGTTAAACAACAAATTTCCATCGCCCTCCGCCCGACTCAAACCGCCGTGGGAGAACAAAGCAATGCCGGAACAGCCCGTCAAGTGGATTCCATCTTTGATGTCGAATATGAAACCGGAATTGCTGGAGACTCGAAAAAACGGGTATTATTTCGGATTCAAGTGCGACTGATGAAGTTACCCACCCAATCGACATCTACTACCATTAATGAAATTATTGATTGTTTAGAAACCTATTTAAGTCCTAGTGATGAACATGATAATTGGCAACCCACGATTCAAGGGCGGATTGTTCATATTGAATGGGATCAAAAAGCCAAACCCACGCCTCTGCTAGTCTTAGAACAATCGAATGAAGGAGTAAATGTGACCTTCCGTACTACTCGACCGGCGGGGATTAAATCATCACCCCATGACACTCCCGTTGAAGAAACAAATCAAAGTAAAACTCCAGGTAAAACTCAACGAAAAAAAAGCAGTAAATCAGAATCTGGTAAATCCACTTAAGTTAGCTTTTAGCCAGATCAAATAGAACCGTTGTCATATAGTTATTAGCCCATTCTTCACCAAAGGCTTTTTCTAGGACACGGCGAGTTTTATCATTTTGTTGTTGTTGAGTACAATACCGTTCTTGACCAGCAATAATTTCTAATTTCTGTTCCTCGGAAATCGGGTTTTGAGCGATCGCATATTCACAATGAACTTTTAAATATTGGGTCACAATTTGCAAAAATTGAGTTTCTTCTTCCGGTGTTGTCGGTCGAATAAATAAACAAAATTCCGAAAAAATATCTCCCCAAGTGGGAATTTCCCGGGGTTGGGAAAACTTTTGTTGGGGTTGGGGTTGTAATTGCTGTTGATAGGGTAATGGTAAACTCCGGTCTAAACGGGTTGGGGATAAATCCACAATGGCGGCACTAATTTGGCCCCGTCCCCCCACTAAATCCGCCCCAAACATGGGGATATCATATTCCACCCTGGGAAACATCACGCAATGGAGAATATCCAGGTTTTGGCCAACTTTAGCCAATTCTAAATGGAGTTTACGAAAGTGTTGGGTTTGATAGCATTTATTTTCAATGATCAGCTTTTCCCCTTCTAGGCGTCCCTCCACATATCCTAAATCTTCTGGTAAATGGTAGGGTTGCAAATCCAGATATTGATGCCAACTGGCCTCAATTTGGGTAGCGAGTTGGCGGATGAGGGAATGCTGTTGTTCTCGAATTGAGGGGGAGGAGGTGTTGACCATTGTAGGATTTTAAATGTTTCGGACTTATTTTTAAAATATCAGTTTAGGATGAACATTAACTCATCCCTTTAGAAAAGTAGCTTAAAATTATGTTTGGTTTAGGTTGGCCGGAAATTGCAATTATTTTAGTGGTGGCGGTGTTAATTTTTGGCCCTAAAAAAATTCCTGAAATTGGGAAAAGTTTAGGCCAAAGTCTCAAAGGCTTTAAAGATGGACTCTCCAGCCCTCCAGAGGCTTCTGATTCAGTCCCCTCCGAGACGGAACAGAATTCCCACAAATCCTAATGTATTCCAACCCCGTAGGGGCGGGTTCCATACTAATATCTGTTTCTAACAACTGATCATTATAAACCCTCGCCCAACCCCAGATATTTCTGATTCTGTCTCCTCTGAGACAGAAAAGAATTCCCACAAGTCCTAATGTATCCCAACCCCGTAGGGGCGGGTTCCGTACTAATATCCATTTCCAACAACTGATTATTATAAACCCGCCCAACCCCACAATAATACTGAATTAATCGTTGATTTATGGGTAATCGGGGCAGGTTTTGGTCGGTTGTTTGTGGGTAGTGGGTAGTAATCGGGGCGGGTTTTGGTCGGTTGTTTGTGGGTAGTGGGTAGTAATCGGGGCGGGTTTTGGTCGGTTGTTTGTGGGTAGTGGGTAGTAATCGGGGCGGGTTTTGGTCGGTTGTTTGTGGGTAGTGGGTAGTAATCGGGGCGGGTTTTGGTCGGTTGTTTGTGGGTAGTGGGTAGTAATCGGGGCGGGTTTTGGTCGGTTGTTTGTGGGTAGTGGGTAGTAATCGGGGCGGGTTTTGGTCGGTTGTTTGTGGGTAGTGGGTAGTAATCGGGGCGGGTTTTGGTCGGTTGTTTGTGGGTAGTGGGTAGTAATCGGGGCGGGTTTTGGTCGGTTGTTTGTGGGTAGTGGGTAGTAATCGGGGCGGGTTTTGGTCGGTTGTTTGTGGGTAGTGGGTAGTAATCGGGGCGGGTTTTGGTCGGTTGTTTGTGGGTAGTGGGTAGTAATCGGGGCGGGTTTTGGTCGGTTGTTTGTGGGTAGTGGGNGATCACCGTCGAGGAATTGAGGCTGGGAGAATGGGAATTGTTATTAGACTCATGGATGGGGTTGCGAACCTCAATTAATTGAATCGCGCGATTCACACTTTCGGGTAAAATCACGACCAACGATCCCGCCCCAGCCCGATCCAAAGCCGTATTCACCGCTTGGGTTTCATTCAAAATCGTTTCATAACGTACCCGAGGGTTAGGGGCAGTACCTAAAACCTGCTGAATCCCTTGGCTGATTAACCGAGCCGCCAAACCCCGTTCTCGGCCCCGGGTATCATCATCCTCCTTGACAATAATCTCATCAAAGATATCCGCCGCCAGTTGACCCAAGGTGACAAAATCCTCGTCTCGGCGATCGCCCGGGCCACCAATCACCCCAATCCGATGCCCCGGCCAATTTTTCACAAACGCCCCTAACGCCATGTAACTTGCCGGGTTATGGGCATAATCAATCAGGGCGTGATAACTCCCCATATTAAATAAATTCATCCGTCCGGGGGTTTGGGAAGTCGAAGCGATAAAGGTTGACAAACCCGCTCGAATATGCTCTATTTTCACCCCTTGGGCAAAGGCCGCCAAACAGGCCGCCAAAGCATTGGCAATCATAAAGGGGGCCAGACCTTTCATCGTAATTGGAACATTCACCGCCTGTTCAATCCGCAGCGTCCAATCCCCTTTTAAAATCGACAGATAGCCATTTTCATAGACGGCGGCCAATCCCCCGGATTCCGTGTGTTTCAACACAATTTCATTATCGGGATTCATGGTGAAATAGGCGATTTGAGCCTTCACCCGTTCGGCCATTTGTACCACCAATGGATCATCGGCGTTTAGCACCGCATAGCCTTTGGGCATCACCACTTCCGCCACCACGCTTTTCACCTTCGCCATTTGTTCCGGGGTATCAATATCCCCCAATCCCAAATGATCGGCCGACACATTCAGTACCACCCCGACATCACAGGTATCAAAGCCTAACCCCGCCCGCAGGATACCACCCCGGGCACATTCGAGCACAGCAACTTCCACCATCGGATCTCGCAGAATCAGTTGGGCGCTTTGGGGCCCAGTATTGTCCCCAGGTTCGGCTAAATGTTCCCCAATATAAATCCCGTCGGTGGTGGTATAACCTACCGATAAACCCGTTTGTTTGATGATGTGAGCTAACAAACGGGTAGTCGTGGTTTTCCCATTGGTTCCGGTGACGGCTAAAATCGGGACGCGACTGGGTTGACCGGGGGGAAACAACATATCCATCACCGCCCCCGCCACATTCCGGGGTAAGCCTTCACTGGGGGCGACGTGCATTCGGAACCCTGGGGCGGCGTTGACTTCCACTACCACCCCATCTACTTCCCGTAGCGGTTTAGAAATATCGGGGGTGACCACATCAATTCCGGCAATATCCAAACCGATAATTTTAGCAATCCGAGCAAACAGCCAGACATTATCCGGGTGAACTTCATCGGTGCGGTCAATGGCACTGCCCCCCGTACTGAGGTTAGCCGTAGCCCGCAGAAAACAGACTTCTCCCGGGGGCATAATGGTGTCCAGGGTATGACCTTTCTCCGCAATCATCGATAGCACGGTTTTATCCACCACAATCCGAGTTAGGACATTATCATGGCCATCACCTCGACGGGGATCACGGTTGGTTTTTTCGATTAACTGTTCAATGGTTAATTTGCCATCCCCCACCACATGGGCCGGAACCCTTTCGGCCACGGCCACCATTTTGCCGTTCACCACTAACACCCGATGATCTCGACCGGTATAGAAGCGTTCTAAAATCACACTGCGGGTTTTAGAGGCATTACTGGCTTCCTCGTAGGCCATCACCGCCGTTTCCCATTTGGTAATATCCAGGGTAATCCCGCGGCCATGGTTGCCATCGAGGGGCTTAATGGCAATCGGATAGCCTCCGACTTCCTCAATAGCATCTTGGAGTTCATCCAAATAGCGAATCACCGTCCCCCGTGGCACGGGAACCCCGGCATCCCGGAGAATTTGTTTTGTTCCTTCCTTATCACAGGCGAGTTCTACAGCTAAGACTCCGGTTTGGTTGCTCAGGGTGGCTTGAATCCGTTTTTGATAACAGCCATAGCCAAACTGAATCATAAACCGAGCATTCAGTTGTTGCCAGGGAATATCCCGGGCTTCGGCTTCTTTAATAATGGTTTCTGTACTAGGGCCCAGGGAGGCTTGAGCTTTTAATTCCTTGAGATCTTCAATATCTTGGGCGAGTTCTTCACTGGGATAGGCACCCGTATCGGCAATACTTTGGCACAATCGGACGGCGGCCCGTCCGGCATAACGGCCAGCGTGTTCGTTATCATACTCAAAGGCCACCTGGAAAATCCCCTGACTGGAGGTTTCTCGGGTACGGCCAAATGCTACGGGCATTCCGGCTAACTGTTGCAACTCCAGGGCAACGTGTTCAATAATGTGTCCCATTAAAGTTCCCCTTTCTACCCGACTGAGGAACCCCCCTCGGACGCCCGGTGAGCAGTGATGTTCAATTAAACTGGGGAGAACAGAAGTTAAGCCGTTATAGAAGCCTGGAATATCGCAACTATAGCGTTCCGTTAATTCTTCTAAATCCAAACGCATCACAATCAGTTGATGGCGTCGGATACTCCAGTAGTTAGGGCCTCTTAAGGTTTGTATTTTAAGAATTTTCATAGGGGTGTGAGTACATAATGCTCCGAATGGGCCGGGATGATAGTCCGCTTTATTCAATTTCAAGCTAAGGTGACTTGTAAACTGTTTGCAGTGAACAGTTTTTCACAACGATTGCCGTTTTGGAGATCAGAGCAGTGGGGATTTAAAACTTTCGAGACCTGCCCATTTTCCATCGCCCCTAATCGGGGTTCCCCATCTTCAAAATTAGAGGGGAAAACCTTGATCTGAACCACGTCCTGGAGTCGGTGATCTGTGAATTTACACGCTGGGTGCAGAACTAGGACGACGGGAATGGAGGTTATACTGATCACCATAGGATAAAATATGTACCCGCAAATTGAAGACACTCAGGGGATCGGTGGCTCCTGCATTCACTAAGTTGGTGTAGGACATTTCGTGGGTATCCACAATGGTCACGCACCCTTTTCCCACCACCCGCAATAGGCCTTCGGCTTCAAATAAGGCACAGGTATCTTCATCAATGCCAATGCCCACTTTATCGGGGTGGGCTGCCACCGCACTCACCAATCGTGCCATGCGATTCCGGTTATGGAAGTGTTGATCGACAACCAATTCTGGCACAATATCTAAGCCCGTTGCCATATCCACCAGGGAGCGATTGGGAGATTCCCCACTGCCGCCTCCGGCAATCATGTGGTGGCCCATCACGGCGGCTCCGGCACTGGTTCCGGCCAAGGCCATGCGCCCCTGTCTGGCCCCGGCTCTAATTTTTTCCATCAGCAGGGTATCGGCTAATAAACTGTAAAGTCGCAGTTGATCACCGCCGGTCATAAATACCCCGGTACAGGTCTCCAAGAAGGCGTGCCACTTGGGATCTTCACAATGATGGCGTTCGCGAATATCAAAGACGGCAATGGATTTTGCCCCCATTTCCTCAAAGATTTTTTGGTATCTCTCTCCTTGAACCGCGGGTTCGCGGGAGGCGGAAGGAATGATGGCAAGGTTGGCGTTGGAAGCACCAGCCCGGTGAACAAAGGTTTGCAGAATCTCACGTCCATGAACTTTGTCTTCTGCTCCACCAATAATCATGATAGAGGTTTTGGTTTGTTGGGGAATCATTTGTTCAAGGGCTTGAGATGTCAACTGCTGCATAGTGTGTCTCCTCGAATCAATCTATACTGGGTTCAGCTACTGGAGTGATGAGTTTTGCCCTCATGTTCGATGGGGCTGGTTTTGATTCCTCTGTGGAGACCGAGATCACCTGATCTCCCACCCTCCTGAATCAGAATTCACCTGGTGGAGTCCTCTGATGGGAAGGGAAGGGCCACGGGTTTTTCGTGGTAGTCACCTAAAGGATCAGCTTTGGACTCCCAATTCTTTCACGGGTTAATTTCAAACCGAACCCAGTTCGGGTAGCAAAGCCCGAGTCAAAAAAGCTGCTTCATTTTAGTATATTTTGATACGAATTAACAAATATTTTAGTTTATGGACTATCATATACCATGAGATGTTTGTTACAAGTTTGAGCCTAAAAAAATTTTAAGCCTAAGTGATCAACTAATAATACTGTGCGTTTTGACATTATTACTCTATTCCCCGATTTTTTTAGTTCTCCCCTTAGCTCAGGTCTTTTGGGTAAAGCCCTGGGGAAAGAAATTGCTCATGTCCATTTAGTTAATCCCCGGGATTTTACCCAGGACAAACATCACCGAGTGGATGATGAACCTTTTGGGGGTGGTGTGGGCATGGTTTTAAAACCAGAACCGATTTATGCGGCGGTTGAGTCTTTACCCCAATTCCCTCGTCGGGAAGTGATTTTTTTAACTCCCCAAGGGGAACAAATGCACCAAGGGCTATTCCGAGATTTAGCGTTAAACTGTGATCAAATTGTCTTAATTTGCGGACATTATGAAGGCATTGATGAACGAATTATCCCCTTAGTAACCAGGGAAGTTTCTTTGGGGGATTTTGTTCTCACAGGGGGAGAAATTCCAGCTATGGCACTCTTAAATGGAGTGGTGCGATTGTTACCAGGAACTGTAGGAAAGGAGGAATCTCTCAAAGCTGAAAGTTTTGAACAAGGATTACTAGATTATCCCCACTATACTCGTCCGGCGGTGTTTAGAGGAATGCCCGTTCCTGATGTTTTATTATCAGGACATCATGGCAAAATTGAGCAGTGGCGAAGACAACAACAACTTCAACGTACCCGTGAACGTCGCCCGGATTTGTGGCAAGATTGGATCCGCGAACACCCGGACGAACGGGTTTAATTCGCTAATATTTTGCCTTAGTTTGCCTTTCTAACCTATTAAACTGAAGCAGTCAACGTTTGGCTTTGATTCGAGTCTCTGGTCGCTAATCGTTAAGGGCTGAAGTTTATTCGTTTTTAATCCCTATGAATGCTGATACCCCGGAAGACTTAATTCAAGCGATTGATTTGGCGTTGGGTCAAGGGAATTTTAATCAAGCTAAAACCCTCTCTACTCAAGCCAGTCAAGATTATCCTAATCACGATAAAATTCAACGCTATGCTAGAATTTTATCGTCACCCAATGTGCCTTTTCAGCAACTCTCCCGCAACCCCGATACTCCTTTAAATCTCAATTGGGTAATTCGGCATCGTCAACATTATCGAGGTAGATGGGTGGCTTTGGAAAAAGGTCATTTAATTGCAGATGCGAGTTCCCTTGATGAATTATTTGCTCAGGTGGGAAAGGAAAAAATGAAGGATTTATTTTATACCATTGTTTATTAAGTAGAGGCATACTTTTTAGGTCTGGGTTTGGAGCGGATATTGATTAAATAAATAGAACATTTCCCCATGAGTTAAATTAGAAATGCTACTATTAATAGTATGGTTTCGGTTTATTGGTGAAAAAGGTTAAGTCTATCTTCTGGTAGAAGGTAAACCCTAATCACTCCAGATACAGTATGTTTAGCCAATTAATAAAAAATAAGGAGAAAATCATGGCTACGGAAAAACGTGGATTTGCTTCAATGGATCAAGAAAAGCAACGGGAAATTGCAAGTAAAGGCGGTAAAGCAGCCCATGAGTCGGGACGCGCTCACGAATTTACTTCCGAAGAAGCCAGAGAAGCCGGACGCAAGGGCGGTAAGGCGGTCAGCCAAAATCGCGAACACATGGCAGCCATTGGACGCAAAGGTGGCAAGAATAGCCATAAAAAAGATAAAGAAAATGAAAACAATGCTGACGAAAATCCCTAATCTCAGGGAAGGATGTTTTAGTAAACTGTCATAAAATCTGAGTTTTTTAACAAAAAACTGTTTTTGTTGGTGATGGCTTGCACAAATAGGGCTATTTATGGGATAAACCGTGTTTGTGCAAGCTCAACCTTGATCACAAGTTTTTAGACTCAACTCGGTGAGTTTAAAATTATCGGCCCTAACCTAAATAGCAAAAAAAATACTTGACATTTTCGGAGGGCTTGATTATAGTGGATTCACCTAGTTATTAGGTTTGAGTGGAAAATTGACTTCTGTCTCATCTATCGGAATCAAAAATACAGTAGTTGCCAATGCAGTTAGGACATTAATGATGGCTGTGATCCTTAATTATTAAGTGTTTTACTCCTGTCCCTTGTCTTCTGTCTGTTGCCTCTAGCTGTATTCCTGATTCCGATACCTGAGACTTTAGCCAAACACAATCAAAACTACGGGTTTTAATTCAATTCTTTAGACACTGCGCTGAAAGTGCTAGTTTTGGAGTCCTGTTTTGGACTCGGAAATGGCGAATAGGTCTTAATTCAGGCAAAGGCGTTTGAAGGGTTAGAATTCAAAACTTTATTAATACTAGGCGTCTAATTCATCAAAAAAAAATTAGGAGCCAGTTATGAAAGGCAACATAGCAATTTCTTGGGATGTTCAAAATGTTCGGATTTCTCTTGAAAAAATTGAACTTTTGAATCAATGGTTAAATCGACAAGGCTGTATCTGGGAATTGAAAAAGAAAGCTTATTCTAACTGGAGGGGAGAAACTCAACTATTTGCAGAGAAAGTCTCTGCAAATAGTTTTAAAACAATTCATGTTGCTCCCTTGAAAAAAAATGCCGTTGACAATCAGATTATTCAAGATTGCGAAGATGATATAATGCCAGAGAAGAGCATTAAAATTGTAATTTTAATTACAGGGGATAAAGACTTTTTACCCTTAGTTAAAGATTTGAAAAAGTCAGAGAAAAAAGTAATATTAATTCATGGTGCTAATGTTAGTAAAGCCTTGAAAAAATCCGTGGATATAGCCTATAATATTAATGAATTAATCGACTCTGTTAATCTCGATAAAGCAACTCCAGAAACACTAGATTCTCCCGCCATAATTCCTTATGAAGAAGCTAAAAAATGTTTAATTGAATTGATCAAAAAGGTTCAAAAAGATGGAAAAAAAGCTACTCTTGCTGTGCTAGGTCGTTTAATCAAAAACCATCCTCAACTTGCAGGATACAAAAAAGTCTCATCCATTGCTAAACCCGATGGAAAAATTTTTGCTAAATTCGGTAAATTTGTAGAGGCGGTAATTAAGGAGGGAATTATTCAAGATTGTAATGGAGAATTGATTTTAGTCTAAGTTGAGAAAAATTGCGATCGCCTAAATATAATATGACCAAAACCCAACTACCAGAGATTAAAAACGAACAATTGCGATTACAAGCATTAACCCATCGCTCCTATTTGAATGAACATCCTAACGCCGGAGAAGACAATGAAAGATTAGAATTTTTAGGGGATGCAGTCCTCGGATTTTTAGTGGGAGAATTGCTATTTAAAAAACGCTATCCCGAAGATATGACCAAAATGAGTGAGGCAAATATGACCCGTTTGCGGTCTGTGTTGGTTGATGAAAAACAACTGGCTAAATTTGCCGTGCAATTTAATTTAGGAGAGTTATTACGGTTAGGAAAAGGCGCGATTCGAGACGGGGGACGCACCAACCCTTCCTTGCTGAGTGATGCCTTTGAAGCCTATATTGGAGCCTATTATTTAGATACCAATATTGATGTTGTCCGAGAGTTTATTCATCCCCTATTTTCTACTGTTGCCAATGAAATGGTCTTTCCCCAGTCGGAAACCACCCCTCAAACCTTAATTGATTGTAAAAACCGCTTTCAACAATGGGCGTTAGAAAAATCCGGTGAAAACCCCAAATATTATGTGGTGGGAGAATCTGGGCCAGATCATGCCAAGGAATTTGCCATTGAAGTTCGGGTTAGGGATAAGGTATATGGCTATGGAAAAGGGAAGCGCAAACAGGATGCGGAAAAAAAAGCCGCCGAAGTGGCGCTGCAAAAGTTGAGTCTATTGTAGTGAGTCCTTTAGGACTCTGGGCCCTGAAGGACTCTAAGCCCTAAAGGGCTTACTACATAGGGTTATTCTTCTTCTGAACTGGTATCGAAATCCTCGTCATCATGGCTATCAACCTGGGTGACAGAATTCGCTGAAACCACAGCCCCACTATCTAAAGCGCCTCTAACTTTTTGTTCAATTTCTTTCGCCAAGGTGGCATTTTCTTCTAAATAGGTGAGGGTTTTGTCTCGTCCTTGACCAATATTATCGCCGTTGTAACTATACCAAGCTCCTTTGCGTTTTAATACCCCGGTTTCTTCGGCTAAATCAATTAAACAGCCTAAAGTAGAAATACCTTTTCCAAAAATAATATCAAATTCTGCAACACGGAAAGGCGGGGCAATTTTATTTTTAGCCACTTTAACTTTCGCCCTAATTCCGTATTCATCCGTTCCCCGTTTTAAGGTTTGAATTCGACGAATATCTAAACGTACAGAGGCATAGAATTTTAAGGCATTTCCCCCCGTTGTGGTTTCCGGGTTTCCATAGACAACACCAATTTTTTGACGCAATTGGTTGAGGAAAATCACGGTACAATTCGACTTACCAATATTCCCAGTGATTTTGCGTAACGCCTGACTCATTAACCGAGCTTGTAACCCCATGTGGGAGTCCCCCATGTCCCCTTCAATTTCAGCCCGGGGAACGAGGGCGGCCACGGAGTCAATCACAATAATATCCACGGCCACAGACCGTACCAGTTGATCCACCACCTCTAAGCCCATTTCTCCGGTGTCCGGTTGAGAAACCAGTAAATTTTCGGTATCCACCCCTAGGACGGCCGCATAGCTCGGATCTAGGGCGTGTTCGGCATCGACAAAGGCGGCGACTCCTCCGGCTTTTTGGACTTCGGCGATCGCGTGCAGGGCTAAGGTGGTTTTACCCGAACTTTCTGGCCCATAGATTTCAATAACCCGTCCCTTGGGTAAACCGCCCCCCAAGGCCAGGTCTAGGGTTAATGCACCACTGGGAATGGTTTCCACTTTCATGCGGGTGGAATCCCCTAACCGAACAATGGCCCCTTTGCCAAAGCTGCGCTCAATTTGGTTTAATACAAGGGTTAGAGCTTTTTTCTTTTCTGCCCCAGAATTATCTTTAGTATCTTTAGCCATTCGCTGTAATTTTAAGTAACGGTTAATTTAAACATCCTAGCCACCCTAGCCGCCAGTGGCGCATAATTGGTATGGTAGCAGTTATGCCGGGGTTCTGACTATTAGACATCTCCGACGAGCTTAACAATTTTTTGCAGTTTGTCCGTCCAAGGTTTGAGGGAATTTTCCCCATTATAGGCGAGATTGATGTTTTCGTCAATATAAAAACAATAATTCTATCGTTTTTAACGAATTAAACTTAGATTAATTACCCATGTCCTATCGATATATTTTATTTTATAAACCCTATGATGTCTTGAGTCAGTTTACCGATGATGATCCGACAACAGCTATGCGTAAAACCCTGAAGGATTTTATTACGATTCCGACTATTTATCCCGTGGGACGGTTAGATCGAGATAGTGAAGGATTATTACTTTTAACCGATGATAATTTTGTGAAACATCGCTTAATTGATCCTAAATTTGCCCATCCTCGAACCTATTGGGTACAGGTGGAAAAAATACCGGATGAAACAGCATTACAACAGTTAACTCGGGGGGTACAATTATCAGATTATCGGACAAAACCCGCCCAGGTTAAACTACTTTCTACCGAACCCAGTTTACCGCCCAGGGAGCCTCCCATTCGGTTTCGGAAAACCGTCCCAACGGCTTGGTTGGAATTAACCTTAACCGAAGGTCGTAACCGTCAAGTGCGGAAAATGACGGCGGCGGTGGGGTTTCCGACGTTGCGTTTGGTGAGGGTGGCGATCGCCCATTTAAGTTTAACAGGACTTGTACCGGGTCAATGGCGAGATTTAACCGAAGTTGAATTAAAACAATTAAGACAAGTCTTAGGAAATTATTAATTAAACCTCCCCAAAATTAAACCCTAATTATTGATTAGGTTTTCCGCCTCCAATTAAATATAAGAGTGCCATTCTAACGGCAATTCCACTGGTCACTTGTTGAGAAATTAAACTCAATTCTGGATCATCCATTAATTCCGAACTTAATTCTACTCCTCGATTTACTGGCCCGGGATGTAATATTTTAACATGGGGTTTACAGACTTTTAACCGTTCGTGGGTCAGACCAAATAATTGATGATATTCGCGTAAACTGGGTAATAAATGGGCGGTCATCCGTTCTTTTTGTAAGCGCAAAGTCATGACAAAATCAGCATTTTCCAAAGCCTCGTCTAAATTCCAATGTAAAAATAATTTTCCGGGACGATTTTTGCCAAATTCCGCAAATAATTCTGGAAGTAAAGTTGGGGGGGCGGCTAAGTGTAATTCCGCTTGGGTAGCGGTTAAACTCCAAATATTAGAACGGGCGACCCGAGAATGTAAAATATCTCCAACGATGGCGATTTTTTTGCCATTTAATTGTTCAATTTGAGGGTGATCCGGGTCAAGAATTCGACAAATGGTAAATAAATCTAAGAGTGCTTGGGAGGGGTGTTCGTGTTGACCATCGCCCGCATTTAAAACCGCTACTTTTGCATTTAAACGATCTAATTCGGCGGCGATCGCAAAGGGAACTCCCGCCTCTTTATGGCGAATAACCATCATATCCGTCCCCATGGCTAAATAGGTTTTAGCGGTATCGAGAATGGTTTCTCCTTTGCTCAGGGATGAAGTCCCCGGGGCAAAATTTAAGGTATCGGCGGAGAGTCGTTTGGCTGCAAGTTCAAAGCTGTTACGAGTCCGGGTCGAGGGTTCAAAAAATAAATTAGCGACCACCTGACCTTGGAGGGCGGGGACTTTTTTGGTGCGACGTCCTAAGACTTCTCGAAAGCTAGTGGCGGTTTGTAAAATGGTATTATATTCCGTTGCTGTAAAATCAGCTAGGGATAAAATGTGGCGGCGAGTCCAGGGAGCAGTAGCCATTGTCAAATAATTAGTAATTATAGGATTTTAGAATCAAAATTTGAGGTTTAAAATCATCGAAATTTTGATCCAATATTTAATTATACTGGGTGATCGTTCAAAGCGGAATATCAACCTCAAGGCTTGAAGAATAAACTAACAGTTATTTTCAGAATACCCTTTGAACCATGAACATTATCCAATCTTTTTTGACCGCTTGTATCCTTAGTGTTACTATTCTTAGCTTAAGTAGTTGTAGTACCCCTCCGGTAGACACTGAAACCCCACAGTCACCGACGCCTGAAGCCACTGTTTCCCCTCAACCGACCTCTGAACCTCAAAAACAAACTCTCTCCCCTGCTGACACCGTTCCCGTGACCATTTATCAGGTGGATAGTCAATGTTCTGAGTTAGTTCCTCGACAAATTACGCTTCCTAAAGAACAGGCTTTAGAAAGGGCGATCGCAGAGGTTTTAGAACAACAAAGTAGTTCGGATTTTACCTTAAATTATCGGATAAAAGTGGAGCCAGACAAACAGGTTGTGACGATTGATTTTCGGGTTCCGACTAATGCAGATCGGACGTTTAATTCCCTATCTAGTTGTGAACAATTAGCTTTATTTGGCAGTTTGAGGAAAACAATTATCAGTAATTCTAACTGGCAAATTAATGAGGTAATTTTTACTGAGCAAGGAGAAGAAATTGCCTTGTAAAAGGGAATAGGGAATGGGGAATGGGGAATGGGGAATGGGGAATGAGTTGGCTGGATTTAGAAGTGTCCTAACTGTAATGCGTACCGCTATATCTAAGAATATATTGAGTCCGGTTGAATCCAATTTCTTGAAGTTCAAACCAAGTTTGGTTACTAAACCCAGGAATTTCTGATTTCCAAGCCAAACAGATTTCCGGTTTTAACGTCTGTATTAAGGGTTGAAATACTGTTTCAGGTTCGTGGGAAGTTCGACGCACCGCTAAGGTCACTTTTTGGTTTAAAATGAACCGTTGACTCGGATCTCGATCCCATAAAAATGTATTCCATTTAAACCAATATTGTTTTTCATATAAAGCAGACCAAACTTGGCTTTTAGAGGCTGCAATCTCAATTTCCGTGTATAAATTTGGCATAGGGATTTGTTAGTGAATTACGAATTACGAATTATGAATTACGAATTATGAATGAGTAGGGAGTAATGGGTAATGAATATGTATTTTTATAGTGTTATTATCGGGAAAATAATTATCAATTTCTCTGTTTTTACAGATAATCATGTCTAATCTTTCCGAATGGACTCTATTACATACCCAACTCCATCGTACCCTACGCGCTCGTAATATTTTACCTGCATCTCAACGGTTATTGGTGGCGGTATCGGGGGGACAGGATTCCTTATGTTTAATTCGATTATTATTAGATTTACAACCCAAATGGCATTGGCAAATTGCCATGGTGAATTGTGATCATCGTTGGCGTTCTGATTCTCAAGCCAATACCGATTATATTGAACAATTAGCTGATAGTTGGCAAATCCCCTTTTATCGAGAAACTGCTGCTATTATTCCCGCTACAGAAGCCGCAGCTAGGGAATGGCGTTATCAGGTTTTAACTGAAATTGCTCAAAGCCATAATTATCCCTATATTGTTACAGGTCATACCAAAAGCGATCGGGCTGAAACTCTACTTTATAATTTAATTCGAGGTAGTGGTGCCGATGGTTTACAAGCCTTAACTTGGCAACGTCCTCTTGATTCAATATCAACAAATTCGATAATTTTGGTTCGTCCTTTATTAGAAATTACTCGGGAACAAACAGGGCAGTTTTGTCAAGAAAAAGCCCTAAAAATTTGGCTAGATAGTACCAATAATGATTGGCATTATGCTCGTAACCGCATTCGTCAAGAACTTTTACCCTATTTACAAACCCATTTTAACCCCCAAGTCGAATCTCATCTAGCCCAAACCGCAGAATTATTGCGATCGGAAGTTAACTATTTAGAAGAACTCACAGAAACCCTATTTCAACAGGTGGTATTTTGGGAAAATGGCAGTCAAGATCGATTAAAAATCAATCGTTTAGCCCTGCGTCAAACCCATGAAGCCCTACAACGTCGAGTCAGTCGAAAAGTCTTACAAAAGGTTATGAAAAAATCTGCTAATTTTGAACAAATTGAAAAATTAACCGCTTTAATTAGTGCTCCAAACCGTACCCAAACCGATCCTTTTCCGGGAGGAGCGATCGCCATTGTTGAGGGAGAATGGATCGTTTTTAATTTTTCTTTGAGTAACTTCTAATACAATTGTTAAGAAACCCTATCCTTTGAGAAACTCGACCCTACAATGCAAAATAGCACTATAGAATTGACAAAGGAGCCTTCCTATGGGCTATGTATGCGAGCTAGGGACAGGTCAAAGCATTTATTTAGAAAATCAGGGAGCCCAAACTGTTGTCACCCTCATTAGCAGTGGCCCTGGACAACAGCAACAAGCGAGTAGCAGTTTTACAACCGGAGTTTGGACTTTACCCCCCCAGGTGTTCCAAACTCCCCATGGTCTGGTACTCAAAGTCATATCCGAACAAGGGGAAAGAAGCTTACAAATTCAAGGAACTAGCGTTAGTATTCTGGGTGAAATGCCCTCGGTGATAGACTCTCAACAACTCACGGTTCACGAAGTCACGAGCGTACCTGTTTCTCCACTGAAACCGATGGAACCGATGAAAATGGAACCCATGAAACCCATGAACCTAAAAATGGGGGATATGCAGATGAACATGAACCCGATGTCCATGCGAATGGGTGATATGGAATTGCGAATGGGGTCGGGTTCACCGGAGGCAAGTCCTAAGTCTTTTTGTAGTCAATGTGGGACATCGGTCAAACCAGAAGACCGATTTTGTTCTAATTGTGGTCATCAATTGTAGGGGCGGGTTCATCAAGATTTAGGTGATTAACAAAGATATCAAATAACCCGCCCGTACCCGAAATCAGTCATCAGTTATTAGTTGTAGGGGCGGGTTCATCGAGATGCGCGGTGATTAACAAAGATCTAAAAGAACCCGCCCGTACCAGTTTTTCGTCACTAGCTAATATTGCATATCTAATATATTTAAAAAATGTCCATTAAAGTTAGTCTTAACCATCAGATTTCCTATCAGTTTGAACGTCCGGTTATTCTTAGCCCTCAGACCATAGGATTGCGTCCTGCTCCCCATTGTCGGACACCGATATTGAGTTATGCTCTGAATATTTCCCCCTCCGACTATCAACTGACCTGGTTACAGGATCATTATGGCAATTTTTTGGCCAAGGTTAACTTTCCCCAAACCACTGATTATTTTAAAATTGAAGTAGATTTAATTGCCCAAATTCAACCAATTAATCCCTTCAATTTTTTAATTGAAAGCTACGCTACCAACTATCCTTTTGAATATGAACCGCGTCTAGCCAAAGAACTTAGTCCATTTTTAGAGATTACGGAATCGGGAGAATTACTCAAAAATTGGGTAGAACTTCATCGTCAACAGAATATTTATACCTCTAATTTTTTACTTGATTTAAGCCAGAAACTAGCTCAAGATATCCAATATCAAATCAGATTAGATCCAGGTATCCAAACCTGTGAAGAAACCCTAGAGAAAAAAATCGGTTCCTGTCGAGATACGGGATGGTTATTAGTTCAAATTTTACGCCATTATGGATTGGCGGCTCGATTTGTTTCTGGATATTTAATTCAACTTAGTAATGATATTCCGCCCTTGGATGGGTTGCCAGGGCCAGTTTATGATAATGCTGATTTACACGCCTGGGCTGAGGTTTATCTTCCGGGTGCGGGTTGGATTGGACTTGACCCCACCTCGGGTTTAATTACTGCTGAAGGTCATATTCCTTTAGTTTGTGTAGCCGACCCCCAAGATGCCCGGCCAGTTCAGGGAACTTTTGAACCTTGCGAGTCAAAACTAGACTTTTCGGTAACAGTTTCTCGCTATCACGAAATCCCTAGAGTTACTAAACCTTATACGCAAGAACAATGGCAAAAAATCAATGATTTAGGCGAAATAGTTGAAAACAATTTACAGCATTTTAATGTGGGCTTAACCATGGGAGGAGAACCGACGTTTGTTTCAATTGATGATTTTGAATCTTCCCAATGGCGGATTGCAGCATTAGGAGAAGAAAAATACAAAATTGCTGGGAAATTACTAAACCGATTAGAAGCTAAATTTGCTCAAAATGGGGGATTAATTCATTATGGATTAGGAAAATCTTATCCAGGTGAAGCATTGCCCCGTTGGGCTTTAGGGTGTTATTGGAGAACAGATGGAATTCCTTTATGGCATAATCGAGAACTCTATGCTCAGGAGGATAAAGATTATAATTATACCTCAAAAAATGCCCAGATTTTTATTGAATCTTTAGTGAGAAATTTAGGAGTTAAATCTGATTGTATTATTTCGGTTTACGAACTAAATTCTAATATTATAGCTGGATATACATTGCCGATTTTAGCAATTAAAAAGGCAGAAAATATTCATTGGAGTAGTTGCCAATGGCGACTTTCTACCCCCAACAAAATAGAACTTGTAACGGGAAATTTACCCATAGGATTTCGCCTACCTTTAAGTTCTTTAAATTGGCAAGATGATCAACTTGAACAGGAAGCAATTATTCCCTTAACTCATCCGCCAATTATTCCGAATTTTGCACCCTTAGAATCTCCCATTAATTCGATTCGGGTGGCTTTAAGTGTGGAAGTTAGACAGGGAAAAATTCACGTTTTCTTACCTCCAATTTCCTCCCCTCGGAGTTTTGTTGATTTAATTACGGCCATTGAAAATACCACCGCCCAACTCCAATATTCAGTCCTAATAGAAGGATATACACCCCCGGCTAATACCGGAATTATCGGGTTTCAGATTACCCCAGACCCAGGAGTGATTGAAGTTAATATTCATCCCGCCTCTAATTGGCAAGAATTAGTCGAAATTACCACTATTTTATATGAAGAAGCGAGATTATCCCGTTTAGGAACGGAAAAATATCTATTAGATGGACGACGAATTCCTACTGGGGGAGGTGCCCATGTTACCATAGGCGGAAAAACCGTTTATGATAGTCCGTTATTACGTCGTCCCGATTTATTAAAAAGTTTAATTACCTATTGGCAAAATCACCCCAGTTTATCCTTTTTATTCTGTGATTTATTTGTGGGGCCCACCAGTCAAGCTCCCCGGGTAGATGAAGCTAGACATGAAAGTTTATATGAGTTAGAAATTGCCTTTCAACAGTTAAAACCTGAAGCCCATATTCCGCCTGAATTAGTAGATAGATTATTAAGAAATTTATTAGTTGATATTACTGGAAATACCCACCGTTCAGCTTTTTGTATTGATAAGTTGTACCCTATTGAAAACCCTAGAAATCAATTAGGACTATTGGAATTTAGGGCTTTTGCCATGCCTCCTCATCCTCAGATGAACCTATTACAAATGTTGTTAATTCGGGCATTAGTAGCCTGGTTTTGGGAAAAACCCTACAACCATTCGTTAATTCGTTGGGGAACAACTCTACATGATCGATTTATGTTACCCCATTATTTGGGAGAGGATTTAAAAACAATTATTGAGGACTTAAAAACCGTTGGTTATGAATTTCAATTTGATTGGTTTGCTCCTTTTATTGAATTTCGGTTTCCCCGTTATGGAGAAATTACAAAAGAGGGAGTAGAATTAGAACTACGTCATGGAATTGAACCTTGGCACGTTTTAGGAGAAGAAACGGTGTCAGGAAGTACGGCACGTTATGTAGATTCCTCGATGGAAAGGGTGCAAATTCTATTAAGAAATGCTCTAGGAAATTCTGCCAATATTGATAGTTATTCGGCTCGATATATTGTTACCTGTCAGGGTCGTCCTATTCCTTTAAAATCCACTGGCAATCCAGGAGAATATGTCGGTGCGGTCAGGTTTCGGGCGCGACGCTATACATCTTTATTACATCCCTCTATTGCTCCCCATGATCCTTTAATTTTTGATATTGTTGATACTTGGTCAGACCGTTCTATCGGGGGTTGTACTTATTTTGTGAGTCCGCCTAATGGTAAAATCTATCAACAATTTCCGATCAATCATCGAGAAGCAGAAGGTCGAATGTTAGAACGATTTGTCGCCATAGGCCACACATCTGGGTTAATCAAACTTCCACCCTTACACTTAAATCCCGAATATCCTTTAACCTTAGATTTACGCCAAATTCCTTAAATTGAAAATTGTTAAGAAATATAAATTGATTTCTGATTAAAGATATTGCATCAGAATGAGTATTTGTTAACATTAAACTGTTTAGGAGTTTATGTTTTATGAACAATTTGCCTGACCAACCTCCTGTTGAGCAGTTGCGTGATTTTATAAATCGAGTTACGCAAGAGGCCACAGAATTAAAAACGGATTTTGTTCCTGAAGTCGGAAAAGATATTGGAAAACTTATAGATTTTCTAAACGAAATTAAAGAAAAACTGCCAAGCTCCAATTAACAATAAGTAGGTGGGCGAGAATATCCCGAATATCCCACTATTCCAGCATAGCCGAAAGCTATTTACAGCAAGGGTTTTTCCAATCTACCTAGTTGGGTTTAATTACGCCTACCTACTTAATCTTCACATTTCTGATTTTAAATGATTCAGAAACATTTCAAAGTAGTGCAATTCTGCTGATTTTAAATCTGATTCCTTTCCTTGTTTTTTTATATCTTCTATTGCTGCTTGATAAGGAATAGGATTGCCAATAGAACGAACAGTGATGAAATCTGTTAAAACAAGATATCTACCTTGATGAAGGCTTTTAGAAAGCCATTCCATGTACTTACTTATGTCTTGCTTAAAATTTTCTACCTGTTCCTTTGATGTCAAAAGTTCCTGATATTTTTTTGAGATTGGCTCCATAGCCTGCTCAATCCAACAATTAGCCTTTATGTCAACCAGATGACCAGCATTATCACAAGCTTTAAATCCCTCATTCATTTTTTGAGCTTCTTGGGCTGTACGGCTGATAAAACCAGTAATCTTAGTTATATCATACTTGACGTCTGCATCATCAAGTTTTTTTTGAAAATATTGACATCTTTCAGTTAGTTCTTTAATCTCTTTCTTGCATTCTTCAATCTCCTTGTTTTGTTGCTGAATTATCATTTCTAAACTATTAATCTTTGCATCCTTTTGAAGTTCGCTTCTGATCCATTTAAACGTATTCGGAACTGAGTTAACAACAGCACTACCAATACCCGATAATGTATCCATGATCAATTCTCCTTTTTTTAAAACGGCTTTTCCGTGCTGAGGTTAATAATCCAGCACGGGGAACACAGTATTATTCAACTAAATCTAAATCACATAGTTAAAATAAGTCCCTGATAAGTGTAAATTTTTCACGTCTGAGACAACGCCAATTAACTCATCATTAGGGTCGAAGATATTATTCCGATTGGTGTCTAGGAAAATACCTGTGTCAGAAGCATGGAAAGGAGATGCCCCTAAAACATAGTCATTAGAATTGCCAAACAATTGAATTGTGTCTTGATGTTTTTGAAAATCTTTAATCAGTGCATAATCCTTGACTCCAGGAGACAATAAATCCCCATCATCGTAATACACCTGATTCTTGCCCAAGATGAAAGTATCTTTCTCTCCACCTCCAGTCAGGATATCTATTTCATCTATTCCCGATGAAGAACCCGTGACGATATCAAATACACCGTCTAGGGTATCATTGCCCGCCCCTCCCACTAGGGTGTCGTTGGATGGATAAGTGATGGACGGTACACCCTGAACACCACCATTGCCCAGTAGAAGATCATCTCCCGGGCCACCTTTCAAATAATCATTGCCACTGCCACCATCGAGGGTATCGTTGCCAGAATCGCCCTCCAGGAGATCATTTCCCAGATCTCCCCCCATACTATCGTTACCAATACCACCAAAAATCTGATCGTCTCCACTTTGTCCAAAAATTCGGTCGTCACCCTGTTCGCCATACAGAGTATCATTGTCCTCGGCATCAGTGGAGCCTCCCCCGAAAATCAGATCGTTTCCTCGGCCACCATGGACGATATCGTTTCCCTCGCCAGGACGAATATCATCATCGCCATTACGTCCAAAAATCTTGTCCTGACCCGATGTGCCGTTAATTAAATCGGGAGAATTGGTTCCTAATATGAGATTAAATTCTGATTTATTTTTCATGATTGCACAATACCTTAATGATTAATGGAAAACGCGCAGTCAATTGATCGACAAAGAGAGCAGAATTAAAACAATATTTAAAAAACCTTTGAAACCAAGAGCTACACTGTCTCGTCTGGTCTAAGCAACGGTAAAATTTCTTATGAATACCCTCACATTCTAGTCGAATAATTGTCGAATAATTATAAATACCTATAATTCTTATATTTTCTTAACTTAACCTTTAGGAAAACATGAGAATGCTGAAAAGCTAAAATCTTGATCCGAACTCATTCATTAATTTTGGATTAATTGAATAGATATCTGTCTGAAGGAAGACTCTTTTTCCTATATTTACTATTAGTATCTGTACAGATAACTAAGCCAACTGTAAAAAAATCAGTGTAGTTCAATTCGGTTTATTTAGCTGGAATCAAGCCAATACGGAGTAAGATCATGAGTTTAGAAAATCGCGTTAAAGCAACCGCAAAAAATATTGAAGGTAAAATTCAAGAAGCGGTGGGAGATGTGACTGGAGATCCCCAAACTCAAGCGGAAGGAAAAGCCAAGCAAGCCGAAGCAAAAGTCCGTCATACGGTTGAAGATGTGAAGGACGCAACTAAAAAAGCTATTGACTAATCAGTGATCAGTTATAAGTTATCAGTTATTAGTAGTTATTAGTCTGTTAGTTGACATCCACCCCGCCGTAAAACGGGCGGGGATTCCATCTATTTCAACAAATCAACCCTTCGACAAGCTCAGGGGACAACTGCTGAAATTCTGGCGGGTTGACGCTTCGCCGAGATGTGCTTTCTTTACAGAAAGACTGACCTTCTCTCCACGTCCGTTTAGAGTCTCCGAATGTCCTCCGGCGACCAAAATATTAATTGCAGCGTTAACATCTCTATCGTGAGAAATACCACAATTCAAACAAATCCACTCTCTAACATTTAACTCTTTTTTGCCACCGCGAAAACCGCAGCAAGAGCAAGTTTGAGAAGTGGGAGTCCATCTATCAATCACTCGAAAATCACGTCCATACATGACTGACTTAGCTTCTAACATAGCTCTAAAACTACGCCAACCCAAATCAGAAATAGCACGGGCTAATTTTCTGTTTTTAACCATTCCTGAAACATTCAAGTCTTCCAAGACTATTGTTTGATTCTCACGAATAATCTTAGTTGAAAATTTATGAAGGAAGTCGTTTCTAATATCAGAAATCTTAGTGTGAAGTTTAGCTAATTTCTTTCTAGCAACTTCCCTTCTTTTGCTACCTTTCTGTTTTCTTGACAAATTGCGTTGTAATTTCCTTAAACGCTTTAATTGTTTCTTTAAAGGTTGGGGAGATTTAACTTTTTCACCATTACTTAGTGTAGCAAAATCGGTGATCCCTAAATCAATTCCTACTGAATTATTGTTTTTAGGTAATTGCCGAGGATTAAATTCAACTACAAAGCCAACAAAATACCTGTCAGCACTATCTTTGATTAGGGTAACACTAGAAGGTGTTGCGGGTAATTCTCTACTCCAGATTACTTTGATATCACCTATTTTAGCTAGGTGAATGTAACTAGAATCAGGATAGAGTTTGAAGCCGTTATCAGTGAACTTAGCAGACTGTTTAGACTTACGCTTCTTGAATTTAGGAGGTTTAACTTTTTTACCTTTTCTTTGTCCTTTACAGGATTTAAAAAAGTTAGAATAAGCCTGCTCCAAATCTCTCAAAGACTGTTGCAAGGGAACCGAGGAAACTTCTGTTAACCATTGCTTTTTCTCTGTTTTCTTGAGTTCTGTCAGTCTTTTAGAGAGTTCACTGCTAGAAGGTTTTTTGTTACCCTCGCGATATTGTTCTTGGCAGTAAGCGCTCGTCATCGTTAAAAACTACACGACAACAACCAAACAATTGAGACATCAGCCTCTTTTGTTGGTTAGTTGGGTAGATTCTGTACCGATACCTGGCTTTCATTGTTTTTGTTGCTCACAATCACTTCTTTAGTATACTCTAAAATAGAATAAAAAGCCTAAGTGGAACTTAGGGGTTTTAAACCCATTTTTCTGATAAAATTATAGTATTATTGTTTTGAGACTGGCTTGGTTTATCCCTAGTCAGGATTTTCTATGTTATGAAATATAAAATTTAAAATCAATGGAAGATCCCCAAAAGACTCGTGTTATTCCCATTGGAATTATGGCAGGAATTGCCGCCTGCTTAATTGCTGTGGGCGCGGGGTTAAGCTGGTGGACATTAAGCTCCCGTTCTCCCAAAGAACCTGTTGTCTCCTCCCCAACCCCAACCTTACCACTGCCCACGACCTCACCATCGGAAACCGTAGAGAAAACCCTAGGGATTTATTGGGTAGAGGATAAAAACGGTCGGTTGGCGATTATTTCTCAACCTGTACAAATTCAAGCCCAAAATGACCCGACGGTATTTTTAAGTATTGCCTTGGATCGATTATTAGCCGGGGTTTCTGACCCGAATCAATTTAGTGAAATTCCCAAGGGAACAAAACTTCTGAACTTAACCATCAACAACGATGACGTTTATGTGGACTTATCCCCCGAATTTACCCAAGGTGGGGGAAGTGCATCCATGACCGGACGCTTAGGGCAAATCGTTTATACCTCTACAACCCTCAACCCCAACAGCAAAGTTTGGCTGTCCGTTGCCGGGAAACCCTTAACGGTATTGGGGGGAGAAGGTTTAGAAATTCCACAACCGATCACTCGCTCAATTTTTGATCGAGAATTTAGGTTTTAAGGAGATTTGAGAATGTCTGGATGGCTGGCCATGGGATTTGGTAATTTAATCTGGTTTAATTTTAATTAATGGCTGGCCATATTCAACGGGGGAACCATTCTGAATTAAAATTTCCATTACTTGGCCAGAAAATTCCGCCTCAATTTCATTCATCAACTTCATGGCTTCAATAATGCAAACGCTCTGACCCGTAGAAATGCGATCGCCAATTTCCACAAAAGGGGGCTCATCCGGTGCAGGAGAACGATAGAAGGTTCCCACCATCGGGGAAGTAATTTCGACCCACTTTGATTCCGCCGAAAGGGGTGGAGGAGCAGCCACCGATGGTGTTGCTGGGGTCGATGAAGTGAGAGCTTCCCCAACTGGAGGAACAATCGCAGTAGGTACCACCGGAGACGACACCAACTGTGAACTAACCCCCGCAGCCGTTAATTGCGTTTCCACCGGAGACAAAGCCTGAGATCCGGGCGAAACTTCTTTACGAACGGTCAGTTCAAAATCTGCGCTTTTGAGTGTTAGCTCTGAAATGTTAGTTTTATCGAGATCAGCCAGCAGTTCACGAAGCTGGTTCAAATCTAGTTGCACAGTTGGTATGTCTCCCCTAAATTTGCAGTCTATCTTGATTCAGTCCGTTGGGGTGTGTTTAACCCATCGCCCAACAGCCTAAACCGCTTAAATATGAAATCATAGTTCGGCGAGTTTTCACTCTCGACCTTGGTAGCTATCGGTACGGGTATCAATCCGAATCCGTTCCCCCTTAGTAATAAATAGGGGAACCATAACCTGAGCACCTGTTTCCACAATAGCGGGTTTTGTACCCCCTGTGGCGGTATCTCCTTTGACTCCGGGATCGGTTTCGACCACTTCTAAGGTGACAGAGTTCGGGAGTTCTACTTCCAGAACCTGCTCTCCCCAACGAACCACGTTAACGGTCATGTCATCTTTAAGATATTTAACCCGATCACCAATCTCAGATTCCTTCAAATGGGCTTCTTCATAGGTTTCCATATCCATGAAAACGAAGTCTTCCCCATCTTTATAGGTATGTTTCATTTCGCTTTTTTCCAGGGTCGCTTGAGGAACAGTCTCTCCCGCCCTAAAAGTGCGTTCTACTACACTACCCGTCTGTGCGTTTTTGAGCTTTGTCCGCACAAAAGCAGAACCTTTTCCGGGCTTAACGTGCAGAAATTCTATTACACGCCAGACTGAACCATCTAATACAATCGTGACACCTGTGCGAAAGTCGTTACTGGAAATCATGCAAGCTAATACCTGGGCAGAATAATCGGCATCTAATTGTACCCCTGAACGGGGAACAGAGGATTAATTTTTTTCCCGCAACAACGGGCTAAATAGTGGCAATATCAGTATAGAGAACAAAAGTTAAGATTTATGTTGCATTTGTCCAATTCCATGAGAAACACCTATAAACATTGGTTGAGAACGGGTTTAGTGGCTGTGCTGCTATTTACCCTATCGGTGGGTCTGAGTGCCGCCTGGTGGGAGGGTGACAGTTCCCCAAAACGGGAAAGTATCCTACCCCAAGGCAATGCCATTACCGATGGTCAAGCCCTATTACGCTATGCTCTGCCCATTGATAACGAAGCAGCGAGAAAAATCCAATCCAGTTTGGAAGGCATTAAGTCCCAACTGCGGGGAAAACGCTGGAGTAATATTAATGGCAATATCACCACCGCTTCTCGGGTTTTAGCCACCAAAGAGGCAGAATTATTGGCCAATATTCCCGAAGAACGCCAGCCCCAAGCTCAAGTATTAGTTGAACAAATTAAACAGGATATTGATAGTTTACGGGCAGCCGTTGAACTCAAAGATACGCAAACCCTTTTATTAACTCAGGGTAAAATATTAGATAACATTGGCACATTAGAAGAATTAATGGTTAAGGAATTTCCCTTTGAAGTTCCCGCCGAATATTCTAATTTGCCTCAATTAAAAGGTCGGGCTACCATTGAAATTCAAACCAATAAAGGCGATTTAACAGTGGTTGTGGATGGTTATAGTGCCCCAGTGACGGCGGGTAACTTTGTTGATTTAGTGCAACGGGGATTTTATGATGGCTTAAAATTCATTCGTTCAGAAGAATCCTATGCCCTACAAGTTGGAGATCCTGAAGGCGCGGACGATGGTTTTATTGATCCTAAAACTGGAAAATATCGGGGTATTCCGTTAGAAATTTTAGCCCAAGGAGATCAAGAACCGATTTATAACACCACCTTTGAAGAAATTGGTCGTTATCAAGATCATCCGGTTTTGCCCTTTTCTGCTTTTGGAACTTTAGCCTTAGCCCGTCCAGAAGCCATTCCCGACGGTGGATCTTCTCAAGTTTTCTTCTTCCTATTTGAACCGGAATTAACTCCGGCTGGACTTAATTTATTAGATGGTCGTTATGCTGTCTTTGGCTATGTCACCCAGGGAAAAGAAGTGTTAGAAGAACTGAGAAAAGGAGATGTGATTGAATCAGCAAAAGTGATTCGAGGGGCTGAAAATCTTGTGCAACCCTCTTAATTTAGGGTAAATTATTAACAATTAACAGAACCGATAAACTGTTAATTGTTAATCCCATATTTTGTTTAATTTAGTTTTTATTAATTATGGCTATCCTAGAGTTGATTTCCGTTGCTGGTTTGGGTGTATTAGTAACTTTATTGATTGTTAATTTAGGAAATAGTCGAGAACAACAACGTCAATTAGATTCGGCATTTTATCGATTAGTTGCAGCCCAAGGTGGCAAAGTATCCCTAATTCAACTATCAGCTTTAGCCGGAGTTAGCCCCGAATTCGCCCAAAAATATTTAGATCATCAAGTTCAAGTCTTTTTAGCATTCCCTGAAATTGATGATGAGGGAAACACCTTTTATCAGTTCCCTAAATTGCGTTTACCTCCCCGTTTAGAGCGAGAATGGTAATAGGTAATGGGTAGGGGGAGCAGGGGAGGCAGGGGAGGCAGGGGGAGCAGGGGAGGCAGGAGAAGTAAACTCTTTCCATTACCCATTACCCATTACCCATTACCCATTACCCATTACCCATTACCCATTACCCATTCCCTATTCCCTGTTCCCTGTTGCCTGTTGCCTTGATTAAATTTTTCGCGGAAACTTTTCTCCTGGTGTTTAACGGCGGCTAAAAGTTCAGCATTTTGTAATATTACCCCAACTTGATTATTAAAAACCTGCATATATTTCTGATCATTGCTATCAAAACTGACTCGAAATGCTTCGGGAACTTCCGTATCATAACTTAACACTTGATCATTATCTTCAAGGGGTTTCTTTTTATTAACTAATTGAGTCACGCCAATTAACTCGCCATCCGGGTTCCAAACAGGCATACACAATAAACTACAGGTACGATATCCCGTTTTTTGATCGGTTTTTTTAGCCGTTTCTGAGTCAGGATAATCATATAAATCAAAGGGAATATTCAAAGAAACTCCCATTTCTGCCACTTTTCCCGCATACCCTTGACCTACTTGAATTCTAATTTCATGCTCTGAACCATCATTAAAAGTAATTTTAGTCCAAAGTTGATGATTTTGCCGATCTAATAACCATAATGTACTGCGATCTGCCATCATTAAATCTTTGGCAGCAGCCATGACTCGTTTGAGAATTTCATCAAGTTCTAAACTACTTTGACTCACAGAACGAGTCGCGGCCATTAGAGCGGCTGCAACTCTTTGTCCTCTGGCGGTTTTATGATAGGAACAAAAACTTTCTAAAATCATCCGAATTAAGGGAGCATTTTCTAAAAATTGTTGTTCGTCATCACTTGTAAATCCTTGATGATCGATTTTTTCTGATAAGGGAAGACTGCGATCGCATCCTAATTTTAACTTATTAATCGCTTGCACAACCGTCACTAAAATTCCCTGTTCATTTAATAACGGAAAAGCCAACATTGAATAAGTTCGATAACCATTTTTCCGATCTTGTTCTTGAGCCGTTTTTGATCTAGGATCATCATAAAAATCATAAGGAATATTCACGACTTTTTTTAATTTGGCAACTTCTCCCACAATCCCTTTATCAGCCGGAACTCGAATTTCTAAGGGACAATTTTCTTCGCTTTCAGCAATCATTGACCAAAATTCATTCCGTTCTTCATCCAACATAAATATAGTCGTGCGATCTGCATTTAATAACTTTCCTGTTTTCAAAGTAATTGAGCGTAATGTGGCATCTAAAATTTCATCAAACCCCTGTCCATCCATAACTTGATTTAACATAGCTAAGGTTTGGCTAATCACGCCTTGGGGAGTATTTTCGGCGTGTTGTTTCATAGCTTCATATTGTCTGGCATTATATAAAGCTACGCCGACTTGGGAATTAAAAATCTGCATATATTTTTGACTATTAGCATCAAAACTTGCTTCAAAACATTCCGGTGCCGTCGGCCAATCATCGGGTTCATATTCGGGAAATTCACCCTGTTTGCGCCTATTAATTAATTGAGTTACACCGATTAATTCACCATCGGGATTTAAAACAGGCATACACAATAAACTACAAGTACGATATCCGGTTTTTTGATCGGTTTTTTGCGATATTTCCGAATCAGGATGAGCATATAAATCAAAGGGAATATTTAAAGTATTTCCCGTTTCTGCCACTTTTCCAGCAAATCCTTGTCCGATTTTTAATCGCAGTTCTCGAATTGAGCCATCTTCAAAGGGAATTTGTGTCCATAGTTCCTGGGTAATTTTATCTAATAACCATAGGGTACTTCGATCTGCATTCATCAATTTTTTAGCGGCTTTCATCACCCGTTGAATAATTTCTTCACAGTCTAAACTACTTTGATGAACCGTTCTAGTGGCTTCTGTTAAGGCTTCAGAGGCTTGTATTTTTTGGGTTAGTTTATAACTTTCATAACAGCTTGTTAAAATGCGTTGTAAACCGGGAGCATATTGTAAAAATTGCTGAGGTTCGATTTCAGTAAATCCAGCTTTATCAATTTTATCTGGAAAAGAATCGGCTAAAAAGTGATTTTTTTTAAGTTTATTAACTAAATGAACAAAAGCAAAAATTGTTTGATTATCTTCTCCTAGAGGAAGGGTTAACTGATTATAAATTTGATACCCAATTCTAGGATTTTGGGTTTCGGCAAAAATCGAATACCAGTCCGCAGAATAATCTGAAGTCGTGGGAATGGCTTTTTTATAAATCGTGACTCGTCCGGCGGTTTGATTATTCGCTAAAATTGAAATTTTTGTGGTTTGATTTCCGGTAAATCGGGTACTAATTGACCAAATTTCGTTTTTATCTTTATCAATAAAATAAATCGTCATTCGATCCACACACATTAATTCTACCAGTTTTAAGGCAATTGAACCTAAAATTTCACTTAAAATATCATCAAATTCTTTACCCTCCATTTCTCGCAACATGGACAGTAGTTTTTGTTCTTTTTCCCCAATAATTTGATTAAAACTTGGTTCTTGACTCGCTAAGGTTCTTTGTAACCAATTTTCGTTAAAAACCGTTTCATAAATTCGGTTATAGACTTTTAATTCGGTTCCCTGTTTAACCACTAATCCCGACAATCGCAGTTCCATTTGTTCCACAGTAATATCCGTGGGAATACTGCCTTTTTGCAAAATATTTTGATATAAAGTTAAGCGAGATATAATCCGATTATCGGCTTTTAGAATCCGATCTCGAATGGTTTTTAAATGGGGAGGTTCATCTTGAGATTCCCAATTGTCAATAAAACGGGTATGGATTAACTGTTCAACCCAACTCTGGACTTGAGAACTAGGAATATCCAAATATTGAGTATTTTCAATTACTTTTTGATGAATTAGATAACAGAGTTTTTGAGTTAAAAAAGGTTGTCCTCCTGTCCAGTCTAAAATAGTTTTTAGGACTAACTCAGGCTGACTAATTTTCCCGATTAATCCATTAATTAAGGGTTGCACTTCTTGATAACAAAATCCATTCAGTTGAATGGGACGACCTACATTAAAAGGGTTACAGCTTTTATCCTGCATTAAATCATTGGGTGTGGCGACCCCTAATAAGGCAAAGGTTAATAAGGGATATTCGTCACAGGTTCTAATAAATGCAAAGAAATCATCCGCACAAAAATTCAGGCTAAGAATACTATCAACTTCATCAATAAAAATAATAATCGGTTGTTGAATACAGTCTAATAATACCTGTTCAATTAACTCGCTTAACCGTTGAATGGGGGGTAAAAATTCTCGTTCCTGTAACCAAGCTTTTAAATGAATGGGAAGCCGAAAACTGGTGACTAAACGCCTCATAATTCCCGCATACCATTGATCGGGTGTAATATCTTGGGAACCAATTTTTGTTAAATCTACGGCCGCACAAGCAAAACCTTCATCTTGTAGTTGATGTAAAGTTCTGACTCGTAAACTGGTTTTTCCCATTTGACGCGCATTCAAAACATAACAAAATTCTCCCGCTTTTAAGGCTTCATATAAGTCCCGGTCGGCTTGTCGAATCACATAACTAGGAGTATCTAAAGATAGATGTCCACCGACTTTATAATGATAGGTTTGAGTAGATGTTAAATTCATAAAATTAAAGTAAATTATTAGGTTTTAATCATTAAACGATGACCAAAATAGTTTTGATAAAGTTCAAAGCGAGGAGTAACTTCATTTCCTTGCAAATGAACTAAACCTAAACTATGTAATTTAAACGCTAAAATTGATTCTAATTCCACAGGTTGAGGAGAACAAACCACCTGATAAAAAGCTTGGGCTAATTCAGGATGTTGTTGTAAATTCCATAAATGTCGGCGGAGATGGTCGCCATAAATTCCAGCTTCTGTAGGTGCTATTTCTGCGAATTGTTCTAAACTTATGGAATATTGAACCAGATGATAAAGTGCTACTCGAACTAAATAGGGATGTCCCCCCACTATTCTCATTAAAGTTTCGACTTCAATATCTCCCCAATTTAATCCATGTCGGTGTGCTAACTCGTTAACTTGAGTTGCGGTAAATTCGGTTAATTCAATCGGTAAACCGACATTAAATGGAGATTGATTAATGTCTAAAGGAATATAAACTTCTGTAGAATGAACAATTACTAAGCGGAGTTTTTCCCAGAGTTCACTATCTCCTCCTCCATAGTTAGCTTCTTCATACCAAGCTCGGAGTAAACTAAAGAAATCATCGGCAATATTCGGATATTGAAACACTCGATCTACTTCATCTAATCCTAGGACTAAAGGCGTATCACTTTCTGATAACAAATAATCCTCAAAATAAGCTGTACAATTATCTTTACTCCCAAATGTATCACTCCAATAATCGGGAACGTGATGGGCTAATTTTAATTTACGAGTTACTTTAGAACATAACCATTGTAACAGATGATTTAAGTTAGTAAAAATAGATTTATCCGCGTGTTGAAAACTTAAAGGAACCGTGCGATAACCCTGTTCCCGTCCCTGTTCTAAAATTCGCGCCATCAGTGAAGTTTTCCCCATCTGACGAGGTGCTTTTAAACGAATTAATGCCCCTGGATGGGTCATTTCGTGATAACATTGATCTTCATGGGGAACCCGTTTAATATAAAAAACCGATTCTAAACGGACTTGTCCACTGGGTAATTCCGGTTCTGCTACGGGAAGGGGAGAGGGAATTTCCGAGGAATAAAGGGGTTTAATTGAAAGGGGAAAAACCGAGGATATTTGCTGGGATTCTATTGCTAAATTCGGATGTTCTTCGAGTTCCGATTTATCCCAATTTAACCGTAAATTTTGCTGTGGAGATTCGGGAATAGACTCTTGCAAAAAACCCAGAATTTCTTGTATAATTAAGGTCGTATCTTGTTGATCTGTCCAGTTGCGTTGAAGGGTTCCCAATAAATAACTTCTTAGATCATGATTTAAGGGTAAATTAGCTGGACAATTCACCCAAATTGAAATAATTATTGGTAAACGGTGAGAATGAGTATCTTGTAATTCTCGGACTTGACGCAATTCTTCAATCACCATTTCACTAAGGGTTGATTGAGGGGATAACAGTAAAATAAAATAGTCACAGTGTTTTAATTCTGTATCAATTTCAGCTAAAAAATCAGTTTCCTGTTGATTGATTTGAGAGCGGGTGACTTCCCAAGCGGCTGAAAATACCTGATGCCCAACTTGAATTAAAATTGCTTCTAACTGCTGTGCAAAATTAATATTTAACTCAGTATTTCCGTGACTGATAAATACTCGATAAGAATGCGGAGAGAGTTGCAGTAGTTCCCCAGGAATTTGACTCAACCGAACACAATCATCTTGGTTTTGATACCTTTCTACTGCGCCTCTAATTGTTTTTTTTGTAACTTTTTCTCCGAAGGTTTGAGAGATTTTCTGCCAAAGTTTATAGCCAACATATTTTTCAATATAGCTAGGATTTAAAGGATAAATTTCATGGTAACTTTTCCCTTCCCAAGAGCCAATAAAAACCTCCCTTTCTAAATCATTGAAATGCTTACCCTGATGTTCAAAAATCAATTGATCAATCCATTCTAATGCTGCTTTAGCATCCATAGTCTAGTTATAATATATTTAATTTATTCATAAAAAATACTGTGATTAAACTGATGATGTTACAATTTTAATCAAGATTTTTGCACAAACCTCTCCCATCCGTGACCATTATACCCTTTACGCACAGGTACATTTTAATTATAAGTATTAATTTTAATCCCGGTGTGAGTGAAATCACTGAAAGTGTATAGAGAATTGTGATAGAAGTCAATCAAATCTTGGTAATTCCTGAATATTTCTGAGGTTTTATGAGGTTTTAAGGAGAGAATTCAGGATAAAGTATCAACTTAGCCTGGGGGAATTTTACCTATCGGTAAAAATTTGGCAAAACTAATGAGCTTTTCTGGTTTTCATTCGGTTCAAATTGAATCAAAATATAAGTAAATCCATTCTTGATCACCATTCAATGGAAAATCCCCTCTATCTCTAAGGAAAACCCTCGATATGTGCTACCTAACTCAAACTCTGATGATTCAAGACTGCATTCATCGTTTATACTTATGTTACTATCAAGTTTACGGCCACCAACAACTTGATTATGCCGACTTGATGGTCGAGGTGGCTAATTTTGCTTTGGAGCGAATTTCAAAAAGTAATGCACCATACCACAATGTTGAACATACGATTTTAGTAGCTTTAACTGGGCAAGCAATTTTGCGGGGAAAATATCTCAGCGAAAAAAATGTTTCCCCCCAAGAGTGGCTACATACAATTATTGCTTTATTGTGTCATGATATTGGCTATGTTAAAGGCATTTGTCGTCAAGACAGAATAGAAGACAGAATCTATGCTACGGGAAAAAATGCAGCAGCAATTCAACTTCTACCGGAAACAACTGATGCTAGTTTAACTCCTTATCATGTTGATCGGGGAAAACAGTTTATCCAAGAATATTTTGAACACAATCTCTTAGTTGATATTAACACAATTCAACACTATATTGAGTTAACTCGTTTTCCGGTTCCTAATGATGAAGAACATCGAGGTACCAGCGATTATCCTGGTTTAATTCGGGCTGCGGATTTAATTGGTCAGTTGGCTGACCCAAAGTATCTTCATAAAATGCCCGATTTATTTCAAGAATTTGAAGAAACTGGATCAAATCGACAGTTTGGCTATCATCATCCCGATCATATTAGACAGGCTTATCCAAATTTTTTTAAAAATGTTATAGCCCAATACATTCAAACCGGGTTGCATTATTTAACCTTCACTATGGAGGGAAATGAAATGATCAATCACCTGTATCAAAATGTGGAATTTGCCCAAAAGTATCCCGAAGACAAACCGATTAATTATTGCCCTATTCCTTATCAAAATTCTTCAATTGCTTAAAATAGATATTACACTGTAAATAGGCTGCTAAACCCCATGAATCTATCAGCTAGTCAATCGAATCCACCAACTCAAAAAATATATGTTAAAATCATCAATAGCATTGCGTACAGGATTGGGAACGGGATTATTTTTTACCCTCTGTTTTCTCGCTGTAGGAGATTTGTTACTGACCAGTGTAGAGTTAGGGATTATATCGGGATGGTCTGTAGGCTGTTTAGTCAAATGGTGGCAAATAGATCAGAAACCAGAATCAACAGAGACTTTTGAAATTGAAGCCATTACCGATAATCTTTCCGATATTCTAACGAAATCCAAGCTATTACCACGCCAATCTAAATCAAATCCCCGTCCCACCCAAGCTACAACCCTTTTGGGTTGGATTTTTAAACAAAATAAAAATTAATTTTTTTATCATGTTTCTGTTTTTATCTAAACTTTTACCTTTATTTATTTACCCCTTGGGATTGAGTTGCTTATTAATGTTTGTGGCTCTATTTACCCTGTGGAAATATCCTCGATGGACAGGAGCCGTGATCGGTTGTGCCCTAGTGATTTTATTATTAGGAAGTAGTCGAGGGGTTGCTCAATTATTAGTGGGATATCTTGAATCTCAAAATGTGCCCAAAACTGAACTTCCTAATGCTGCGGCTATTGTTGTTTTGGGAGGTGGGACTAAACCTGCTTTACCGCCACGTCCTTGGGTAGATGTCGGGGAAGCCGGCGATCGCATTTTATATGGAGCCTTATTACATGGTCAGAAAAAAGCCCCTTGGTTAATCTTAAGTGGGGGTAGAATTAATTGGCAAGGAGGGGGTGATCCCGAATCTCAAGATATGGCTAAAATTGCTGAAGCTATGGGTGTTTCTCCCTCGGCAATTTTACAAGATCGGACTTCATTAAATACCTATGAAAATGCGGTGAATGTACAGAATATTTTGAAAGAAAATAATATTCTAGGGCCGATTTTATTAGTGACTTCTGCTTTACATACTCCGCGATCACTATTAATTTTTAAACGTCTAGGAATGGATGTGATTCCAGCACCCACGGATTTTTTAATGATTCCTTCTGAAATTAATCAGGCTCAAAAAACTTGGCAAGGTGTTTTACTCAGTTGGATACCCGATACCCTGTCTTTGCATCAAACCACCCAAGCCTTAAAAGAATATATTGGATTAGGAGTTTATCGGTTACGGGGTTGGTTGTAGTAAAGATGGGGAATGGGGAATGGGCAATAGGCAATGGAAATCTCAACCTATTGCCCATTGCCTATTCCCTATTGCCTCTTGCTATAACTGATTCCTGTGTTAAGGTGAAAGCATTCCTTAATCTAGGATTGTGATCATGCCATTTGAATGGGAACAGACAGTTAAACAACCCGATCAGGCTGTGGTGGCAGCACTCCAAGCTCATCAACTGACCCGTGAGTTTCACCAAGAAGTTGAATATCGGGATGAATTTGCTCAATATTGTTACTGGTATTATCAAACCGCCGCACGCCACCGCCAAGAACTTGAAACAATGCGAAGGGATATTAATATTTTAGGTTGGTTTTTGGGTAAAAAATAGGAGACAAAGAGAAATCATGAATCAAAATTCTCTTGTCCCCTATGTTCTCAAACTATTGTATCAATTCTAACTCATCTTCTCGGAAATGGGCCTTGAATTTATTGCCAAAATCCACAACAATAGGCAAATTCGGGCTAAGGGGTCTTCCCCGCCAGTCGGTAATCACAGATACAATATTTCCTTCAAGTCCCTTAGTATCAAATTCCTGATTCCGATGTTCGGGATGGACATAAACGACAACAGATGTTTTAACAGAAACGCGATCGCCAGCCTTCATAAATTGTAACCTAGTATTTCTTCTCTAACTCCCCGGTAATAGCACCTGTAAGTGTCACTGGTACTCTTATCAGACAGTCTTTCTATATTTGCACAAAATTGCCACAAAACTCGCAGTAGCACAGGAAAATTTTGTTCTGGATTTAGCCGGAGAATCTGACCTTGACCATGAAGAAGAAGGAATACACCCTTCAAATCCAGTCTTCTTGATCGTTTTTTTTGCCTCGATAAATTTGACCTGTGGCGTGAATTTGGCGAGTTTTTTCAAATAAAGTTTCGTCGGTATATCCCCAGGTTTGTAAGATTATTTCTAAATTGCTTTGAATATCCTTCGCCCCCGGAAAACCTCGATAACGAATTTTTAAACGGGCTAACTCTACTAGATTATAGTCCGTTGCTTCTTGCTCTAAAAGACTCAGAACAATCATTCGATCAGTATTGTATTGAGGATGTTTCTGTTCTTGAGTTGTCATAACTAGCGATCGCTTACCCGAGTCTTGATCACAAAATTTATCCACTTTATTCTAACACTATTACAGGACTCAAAAGCAATCTGGGGAAAGTTTGTTTTTTTACCGGATCAATTTGATTGAACTTGTATTAGAGAATAGACACTCTAATACGGACAACTCTTATGCGAATCTACAGCACTATTTTACTATCGACTTTGTTAGTAGCTACCCTGACTCGTTATCTTCTTAATCCGATTAATGTTAACTCATCTTCAAAAAGTGAAGTGGTAGCTTTTATCGCAACTCAAACCAGTCCAGAATTTGATACACAAGGCGTTCCTCATCGGGGAAGTGGACGTTAATGATCATGATCAAAAAACACAGGAGTGAGTTAAGAAACAATAGAATCATATCTATAATATTTCTTGGAATTTTAGACTCACTCCATTTTTTTTACATTTGATGAGGGGATGATCAATCAGGATTTGATTGATGATCCGGATCGGTAATTAAAGCATTGGTATTCACAGGTAGTCGTCCCAACAATCAGGCAAAAATGTCTAACTTTATTACCGTCTTAATGATCAGTACCATTGTGAGTGTGCCTCAGAGTTTTGACCCTCAACCTCAAATCATGGAACAGCGTGATCCAGAACAAATTCAGTTTTTCAAGTCCAGAGAATTCCCTGCGTCTCTGAACTCCGATCAAATAAAAATCACCCATCACAGCCACGACGATCAAAATACCGAAGATATTTCTCCTAAACGCGGTGATGGACGACGGAACACCTGATCACCATTTAATCGGCTGACCGTTTTTTCGTTATTCCATAGCTTCTCCTCCAACAACGACATTGCGGATGCGTAAACTCGGGCCACCGCAGCCTACGGGTAAACCATTTTGTCCTCCCTTTCCACAACCCCCCGATTCATCCCAATAAAAGTCATCACCAATGGCTTCAATATCTGCTAGGGTGGTGAACACATTTCCCGATAACGTCACATCTCGGACTGGTTCTTCTAATTTGCCATTTCTAATCATCCAGGCTTCCCCGGCACTGAATGTAAACATTTCACCATTAGTCATTCCCCCCAACCAATTGCGAGCATAAACCCCTTCTTTCACATCACTGAATAAGTCCTCAACGGAAGTATCACCCCGTTCGATCCAAGTATTTGTCATTCTGACTAAGGGGGGAAAATGATAATTCAAACAACGGGCATTTCCAGTAGGGACTTCTCCTAATTTACCTGCGGTTTCACGGGAATGAAGGCGACCGACCAAGGCCCCATCTTGGATCAGTTGGGTGGTGGTCGCTGGAGTTCCTTCATCGTCATACTGATAACTTCCCCGATGTCCGGTCGGGGCTGCACCATCAAAGATTTGGAGATTTTTCGGGCCAAATTGACGCCCCAAGGTCATAACTTCTAATAAATCAGGATTTTCATAGGTCATATCCGCTTCCGACAAATGACCAAAGGCTTCATGGACAAATAAACCGGACAAAATGGGGTCGATGACAACGGTATAAACATTCCCTTTAACGGGGGGAAGGGCCAGGGAATTTACCGCCCGCCCCGCCGCACTGCGAACCTGCTGATCAAGATTTGTCAGGTCTTCATAGGCCTTGCGGGAACCGGTGGTTTCTCGTCCCGTTTGTACGGTTTCCCCATTTCTGGCGGTGGCTGCAAAGCGCATTTCCATATCGACCCAAGATTGTTCTAAGAGGGTTCCTTCGGAGGTGATCAGAATTATTCTTTGGGTGCTGTCGTTGTAGCGGACAGAAATGGTGGCAATACAGGGGTCAACACTACGCAGAATTTGGCCGTAGCGATCGCATAATTCTTTTTTTTCGGCTAGGGGAATTTGACGGGGATCGGTTCCCGTTAAGGGTAGGTTACAGCTATCTTGAATAATTGGAACTGGGGCGAGAATAGTTTCTTCGGTACCAATAAGTTTGGCGGCGGTGATGGCTTCACCAATGCGATCTTCTAGGGTTGAGAGGCGATTAAAACTAGAAAAACCCCATCCGCCTCGATAGCAAGCTCGAACCTGACCGCCGATGGAAAGTCCTTCACTCAAGGTTTCAATTCGATCTCCTCGTAATAATATATCTGTTTCTTCAGCTTCTTCCAGACGAATGGCTAAGTAATCTACTTGGGACTGGTAACGCCCCATTAAATCGGCTAACAGATTCTTCACATCGGCAAGCAAACTAGGCATAATGGTCAGCAGGGAATGGGGAATGGGGAATGGGGGACAGGGAACACCCAGTAATAGTTCTGGTTGTTTCATATCAGTATTGAAATATTATAACCTTGGCGCGGGTTGCTATATTCGGATATTGAGCATCACCGGTTAAGGGGAATCTCGACGCTGAATAAATTCAAACCCGCCATCTTTATTTAACTGCATAATATTTCCTCTCCAGTTAATTTTTCGAGGTAGAAACAGGGTGATAATAATATGAATCGGCAGTAAAACTTGAACTAAAATTAATACAATAATATGGGTTTTTGGTGTGGCATTTCGCAGATATTTTTGATTGAAGTTATTTAACAGGGCATAATTTAGACCAAAGTAAATAACTACATAAATCAAGGTATAGATAGAAGGAAATAATATACTGTAAATCAAGACAATTGACGGGAACATTGTGGGGATAAATGCTGTCAAATAAAAGACAATTAGTTCGGAAAAATGGGAAGATTTTAAAATAGAGGCTTGGGGAAAGATAAACCAGCGTGTGATTAGGTTAAAATAGTGGGTGGAGTCTTGGATTTGGGTACTAATTCCATGACAAACGGGAGTTTGGGCGAGTTGATAACCCCGTTGGCGAAAATGTTGGGCGATCGCATAATCATCAACAATAAATTTATCTAAAGCGGCAAAACCATTAACCTTTTCTAATACTTCTTTTTTGATCACAAAAAACATTCCATTAATGGTAAAGGGATTAATTAGATAGGTATAGGGAATATAGGTAAGTAGGTTATTGCCATTAACTACACTGGAAACTAAGGTTGACCAAAAATTAGAAAAATTGATATAATAGGGTAAACCAAACGCCACACCAATATCAGGTTTTTCTAAATATGGTAGACATTGATCAAAGGCTTGATTAGGTAACATAGTATCATCGTCCAACACCGCAATAATATTACCCTTTGCTTGTTTTACTCCTTCAATCAGTTTAAACATTTTCGGACTAATTTGATTCGGAGATGGAGGTAGGGAGATTAATTTAATCTGGACATCGGCATAGGTTTCCATTAGTTGACGACATCCCATTTCTGCCGGGGCATCATTCTGATCAATTAGCCAAATAAATTCTAGTTGATGGGATGTTTTTAGGGCTAAATTGTGACCCAGACAGTCCCATAAGGTCGGATCACCGCTGAGGATTGGTTGTAGGATGGAAATTTGATAGGATGATACCGTTTGTATAGATTCAGATAACCGTTGCGCTTTTTGGAAGAAATGTTGAATTAAAACCCATTTTATTGCCCGCTCTGATATAATTATTATTCCTAAAATGACGATTAAAATATTCATAATTTCTCCTGATTAATTAATTATTTAATATTCTAAAACCATTCCCCCAAGGGAGAATCCGGCGGAAGTTCCTAATAGCAGAATGCGATCGCCTCGGTGAATTTTACCTTGTTGGATAGCTTCGTGGAGGGTCATCGGAATTGAGGCGGCGATCGTGTTTCCGTGATTTGTGGCAATCACCATCCATTTTTCTTCAGGAATATTCAATCCTTTGCGAATTAAACCCATCGCCATTAAACTCGCTTGATGGGGAATCACTAAATCAATATCTGCTAAGGTTAATCCCGCAGGTTGTAATAATCTTTCTATAAATCCAGGTAAAATTTTAGCCGCCAAACGATAAATGGCGCGACCTTGCATTTTAAATAAAAACCGATCTATATTATCGGAGTATTCCCGGGGATGATAGCGATTTCCCGCACCCAAACATTGGGATAAATTCGCACCTTGACTATAGGTTTCTAGGCGAGAACAGATAATTTTTGATCCCTCCTGAATATCGGTTTTACCAATAATGGCGGCGGCGGCACCATCTCCGAATAAGGTGCTACTTTCTTGATCTTTCCAATCAATTCCTTGGGTAATTTCCGAAGCGACTAATAACACCCGGGAGTAACGTCCAGCATCGACTAAATAGGAGAGGGTATCTAACCCGACGACGAAACTTAAACAAGTTGAATTAATATCAAAACTAGGAATTCCCGAAGACTCACCGCCCAATTGTTTTTGAACTAAAGCCGCCGTACAAGGAATTGATTGCTCAGGAACACTACTGGTACAAACAATACAATCAATATCACTTAAGGATAGTCCCGCAGCCTCTAACGCCTTTTTAGACGCGATCGCACCCATTTGAGAAGCCGTTTCATCTTCAACAAAATGACGCACCATTACCCCGGATTTTTTTTGAATCCAAGCAGCTTCAATTCCTAATTTTTGCCCTAATTGTTCGGCGGTAACTTGATTTTTAGGCAGGTATTTTCCCGTCGCTAATAGTTTTACTCGCCTTGATTGTACTAAGTTTTGAGGTAAGGGGTCAGGGTCAGGGGTTTCTGTGCTTAAATGGTGGAGATCTTGAGGGTGGGTACGGCTAATTACCATATTTTTATTGATTTTGAAAATATTTAAAAATATTAGCATTATTTTTTTGACATTGAGAACAATTTAAAGATTCAATTTAGATTCTCCGTGGCTATTCGTTTTGAGGTTTGATCCTAGGTGAATAAATTTTGATTTGGGTCGATTGTCTAATCCGATCTTTTGCTAAAATGTGGCTCAACTCTGCTGTTCAAAATTTTCCCTACCCTATAATTTAGAACGGTCAATCTCCTTCACTTTTAACCTAGCAGCACCTATCTGATTACAAACGATTATCCCCAAAATCATCTCAAGTTCTTGTTTTCACCCTAGGACTGTTCTCCCCGCTAGACCTAAAATTGGTCTGGGTAGGGTCTTCCCAGATCAAAAGCAGATTCGATATCAACCCTGGCTTCAGTAGTGGGGGTACCGAAAACCCAAAATTTTAAAAATTAGCTCATAAAACCGAGAACCTATGATAGAATCAAAAATTAGAGTTTTTTAGTTTTTTGGACTAATTACTCACGCGAGAACTGAGCGGTTTTTGAAGGTGTGGAGCATACTCAGATGTATAACTCAAAATTGTTATGGCTGTGTTTTCTCTGCGCCAGAGATCAGATGGGATTGATCCTTGGTTCTGAATATGAATCGATAGAAATTAAAACCTATTGACAGAATTAGCACTAGGCATCAATCTTAAAATTCACTCTTAATTTATTAGGTTAAATTTGATATGGTACCCAGAGAATTTTTAAAGACTGTGGCCGCGAGAGTTGGAATTTCCGACAATGAACTCGAAGTGATGGCACGGGCAATCCAAGGAGAACCAATGACCGCGATTTCCAAGCAATTAGGGGTTCGCAAGGACGCTCTACAAAAGCGCTTGGGGGAGGTGTATAGGAAATTAAACATTAGTGGTGCTGGCCCGGGAAAATTAGCCAAACTTCAGCAAAAGTTACTGTCAGAATATCAAGCTGATGGCAACAATCAAGGAGGACAAATTAACGGTCAATCTGGGCGCAAAAAGCGGTCTATGAGTGGCCTTGATCCCCAGGGTTTCAGTAGTAATATTTCAATTGATTGGGGTAACGCCCCTAAATTGGGAGCCTTTTATGGCCGTTCTGATGCCCTGGTCACCTTAAAACAAGGATTAGTTACCGAACGCGCTCACCTGATGATCTTGGAGGGGATGGGAGGTATTGGGAAAACCGCCTTGGGGGTTAAATTGGTACAGGAAATTGCCCCGGACTTTGACCAAGTGATTTGGCGATCTCTCCGAGATAAACCTTCCCCGAGTGAATTCATCGCCTCAGCTTTTCCCGAACATTCTCAAGCACCTTTAGATTGGGATGATTCGGAACAGATTGCTCAATTGTTAAAAAGCTTGTCCGATTCTCGATATTTGTTGGTGATTGATGAGGTAGAATATATCTCACAACTCGGTAGTAAAGATGCGGCTTTCAAAAGTTATGAATCTTTATTTCAACAAATTAGTGAATCGTCCCATCGCAGTAGTGTTTTATTAATCGGCTGGGAATTTCCACAATCCTGGCAAAACTTCGCGTCTCAACCCCCTTTACAACTCACTGGTTTATCGGAACAAGACGCTCAACAAATGGTTTTATCCGGTCAAGAAACCTTCTATTTGGATGGAAAATTCCTCTCGGAATTGATTCATTTATGTGGCGGGAATCCCTTGATTTTAAAATTATGGGCGGCTAAGATTCCTGATTTTACCGTGAGAAATCTGACGAAACTCATCAAGCAAAATACCTTAGTGATTGAAGAACTGGTGCGTCAATCCCTGCGAACAGAGCAGGAATTGTCGGAGCTTGAAATTCGTCTGGTCTGTTGGTTGGCCGTAAATCAAAAATCTGCAACTTTGAGTGAGTTGGCAACGGATTTGATTCTCTCGGAAACGGAAACCGAAGTCCAGACTTCCTTGGACTTTTTAGTTGAGCGATCGCTATTAGAAACAACAACTTCCGGCGCTCCTATTGCTTATACTGTTAATAGTCACTTCCGCAAAGAAGTCTGGTATCAGTTGATGGGTAAATCCTTTAATGAATTGGGTTATAAACACTATTTAGAAGGTGAATTTCAATCGGCTAAAACCAATTTGTTACAAGCCATTCGCTATCATGGGGCTTTAAGTGCGGGTCACTATAATTTAGGTTCGACCTATGAGAAACTTGACCAGTTTGAGGAAGCCAGAAAACAGTATCAAATTCTAGTCGATGTGGATAATAACCGAGCAGCCCAGGCGGCGGTTAATAATTTAGCACGATTGGAAATTTTAGATGGCAAAACCGAGGAAGCCATTGATAAATTAGAAAAAACCTTGGTACAGGTTAAGGATAAAGGAGTCCGAGCCGCCTTGTATAAGAATTTAGGCTGGGCTTATTTCCTGGAAAATAATCCAAAACAGGCTGAAGTTGAGTTACGCCAATCCTTAGAATTAAAAGAATCTAATGTGGTGGCTTACTATATTTTAGCTCAAGTTTTGGAAGCCCAAAATCGCCATAAACAAGCCTTAGCTTTTTGGAAAACTGCTTTGGAGCAGGACGAATTAGATCAGAAATCTAATGGAGTTACCTGGCGTTTACCTGAATTGCTGGCTTGGCGCATGACCGCCCGTCAACGCTTACCCAAATAATTCCTTATGGTCGCCTTCCCCTAGTTTCCTGGCTGGGGGAAGGAATTTATCAAAAGGGTATTATTGCCCAATTTCTGTTAAGTCAATAGAATTATGGGAAGGAATAATTTTAACATCAGGATTATTTCGATATAACTGATTAATTTTTTTCAAGGTTTCTCGATAGGCGGTTTTATCAGCAAACAAGATATCCGCAATTCGTTGAGGATAAATTAATTCCTGATAGGCACGATTTAACCAGCAAGCATCGGCAATTAAAAAATACTGTTTTCCCCTATTATCCGTTAAATATAAACCCATTTGTCCCACCGCATGACCTGGTAATTCAATGGCAATTAAACTCCCATCTCCAAACAAATCAAACCCCCATTCAAAGGGTTGAAAATTTTCCGGTAATTTTAGGGTATGATGATTCTCAACAAAAACCACCCGCTTCTCAAAATTATCTGGCATCAAACCCGATAAAAAACCCGCTTTTAATGCCTGAAAACCCCGTTTGTTTTTAATCGCATTATATCCCGATTCAAAACAAATAAATTTCGCTTGAGGAAAATCTTTTAATCCCCCAATATGATCGGCATGGAAATGGGAAATAATTATATATTTTATATCCTCGGGTGCAATTCCTAACTGTTCCAGTTGAGCAACAGCACTGTCTTGAGGTTGCAAATAAACCGGGGTTAATACCGCATACAGTTTATTCGGCAGAGATTGGGTTTCTTGATAAAATCGTTCTGAATATCCCGTATCAAATAAAATCCACCCCACCGGATGACAAATTAAGGCAAGTAATGCCGGAAAAACCATGGGTTTCCAACTTCCCCCCGGAAGCACCATGACTTCTGGATGGGTACAATATCCCGCCTTCAAAAACGTAATTTCTACCATATTCCGTTGTTGCGCTTAAGCGCATCTTATCAAAATCTCCCACATCTCACAAACTCATCTAACCCCTGTTCCATCGAAATTCGAGGTTCATACCCTAATTTAATTCTAGCCGATGTAATATCCAAGGTTTGACTAAAGGCTAATAAACCCAGAGTATAACGAGTTAAAGGAGGTTCTTGATCGGTTAATAAGTATTTATAGATCCATTCCATTGCTGTTGATAGAGTATAGGCGATCGGGTATGATAACGGTTTAAAATTTAAGGAAATATTCAGTTTTTTCGATAATCTTTGTAATAAATCAAACAATTCCGTCGGTTCACCATTGCTAATATTAAAATATTCTCCTAATACCTGATCTGGTGCAGTTTGACATAATAACAACCCATCCACAACATTATCAATATAAGTCATATCAATAATAGCTTTTCCCCCATTAATTAAGGGAATCCCCGTTGTTTCACTCACCTTTAAAAGTCGAGGAAAAATCACCCTATCCCCAGGGCCAAAAATTCCCCTGGGACGAATAGAAATCACGGGTAGACCCTGTTGAAACCCGCGATTAATTTCCTGTTCTGCCAATTGCTTGGTTTTAATATAAGGATGAATCGGATATGCAGCTAAATTATCGGTTTCTTTGATATTAAACCGATGGGATAAATCAAAATAAACCGCCGAAGTGGAAACATAGATTAAACGTCTGATTTGATGGGTTAAACAGCTTTGAATAATATTCCGAGTTCCGATCACATTTGTTAAGTAAAAATCCTTCTCCCGTCCCCAAGGAGAGGATAACGCCGCACAATGAAACACATCCTCTTGTTCTGAAATAGCTGATAATATTTTATCGAAATTTGTAATATCAACAGGTAAAAATTTGAGTCCTAATTGTTGTAAGCGATCGCCTATAATTAAGTTACGACCTAAAACGGTAACATCCTGACCCAAAGAATGTAATTTTAACGCCAATTTTTGCCCTAAAAATCCAGTTCCCCCCGTAACTAAAACCTTTTTCATATTCAGACTTGACTCAAGATCTTATAATGGTTCAATTTCAATGGAAACCCCAGTTTTTTTGGCATCGGGATCGAATTCAACCGTTAATTGGGGTAAACAACTTAAACGGTCATCAATTAATACTCCCGCACCATTTAAGGTTAAGGCATCTAAACAAGCACCTGCTAAATTATCAATGTCGGAATTTGTGCGATGATTTCCTAATAATTTAATGACAATTGCTGCTTTGCGTAAAGGAAATTTATGGGTAATATTTTGTTCTGAAATTTGCCGATAGATTTCTACTTCTGCACGATTTCGCCACGCTCGATAACGAGGCGGTAAATAGGTTCCATTTCTGGTTACCCGAGGACGAGCTTTTGGCACAACAACCCCAGGAATCATTAATTTAATAATTTCTACGGTTTTTTTCGGAGGTTTTGGCGGGTCAATGGCTGGAGGTTTAGGCGGGTTGATAGCAGTAAATTCAACATCAATACTGGATTCTTTGGGGTTAATTTGAATCCGAGTTACAGGAGATTCTAATATTTCTAATGGTTTCTGAATTGTAGTGGTTGATTCAGTTGAAATCCCATGTAGAGACGTTGCATGCAACGTCTCTACATGGGACTCTGGATTTAATAACGGCAAGTCGGGTTTTGGAGGTAGAATTTGAGAGGATTTATCAGAAATATTTTTAACTTCATCCGTTGAATTAAGAGCTTGAGAATATGGTATAATTGGAATAACTAGAGTTTTTGTTGGCTGAGAAATAGAATCAATTGTTGAGGAAAAAATACCTGGATTTACCCCAGGCATTTTTTTGGCAATTTGCATATACATGGTGGCCGTTTGTTGGGAAAAAGTGAAATGTTCCTGAAACCAAACTTGCCAATTTTCCGGGGATAATTGAGTTTGAACGTGCAGCAACCATTCTCCCGCATTCCGCCCATGAATTAAAGCGGTTTGTGGGGAATCTAAACACTGTTTGTGTTCTTGATTAATCCGTTGGGCAAAATCATCTAAAGTCGCTAGAGGGGGCTGAGAATCACTGAGGATTTGTAGATAGGTAGATAACATTAAATAAAAGTTTTGAAGTGCAACGGGGCTGCGGTAGAAACTTTCCCCCATCCAGGAGAAAAAGGGGGAGGTTACAGGGTTGGAAGGGGGGTAAAAGGGTTGATTCACTAACGGTAATCAAGATAATGATTAATTCAGACCTTTTAGTTAAGTTGTAACATCTTTTATCCAAAACGATCCGTTTTGTTATTTGATGTTTGACTTAACTAAAACTCCGGTTTCTTTTTGCATGGGTAGCACATCTAAAATATCCTCCTGGGCGCAATACTGCAAGTCTTCATAACACCCTAAACGCAATAATCGTTGACCATGACTGGCATGATTTAACAGTTCAAACAGGTTATTTTGCCATTGGGAATAAAGAGAAATAGCAGCAAAAACTTCATCATTTCCCGCAAAATCATCTAAAGGATAACCCATTTCATGGACTAAATTTTGGGCCACGGCTCCGGCACAGGCGGTGTCTTCGAGGGAAAAACTGCCTTCCCAACCAGAACCTAATACCCAAACGGTTTCTGGACTTTTGGCGATCAAATATTCCACAATCGCCCGTCGATTAATAAAAGCGGCAGTTAAGACGACCGGGGTGGCTTGTATCCTTTCTAAACTGCGGGTTCCGTTGGTGGTGGTCATAAACAATCGTTTGTTTTTGACAAATTCCGGGGTACAACTCAGGGGAGAATTGCCTAAATCAAACCCCTCCACCTTGGCCCCGCCCCGTTCACCGACCCGGATGCGTTGATCGGCGGGCCATTTTTCGCTGGTTTGCATCAACGAGTCAATGTCACTGAAAACCTGTACCGCTTCGGCTCCAGCATTTAAAGCGGTGGCGATGGTGGTGGTGGCGCGGAGCACGTCCACGACGATGGCACAGTCGGGAAGAACATTCGCAGGGGCTAGTTCAGGAGTATGATAGACAAAAAATTTCACGGTTGGGGTTATGTTTGATAGAATTGTCAGTTTTTATTTTACATAAAAATTGATCATTAGATGAATTAAATCTTAAATTGACGAATATTTTTATATAATTGTAGCATAGTTTTATGAATAATCAACGAATTTTATTTTTAAGTAATGGTCACGGTGAGGATACCTGTAATGGGGAGATTATTAAGGCGTTATTATCCTTAGATGCAAATGTTGAAATGGCGGCAGTGCCTATTGTGGGAGAGGGGAATATTTATCAAGGGTTGGGAGTTCCAATTCTGACTCCGACTCGAACTTTACCATCGGGGGGATTTTTATATATGAATCCTTGGGTTTTTTTCAAGGATATCGCATCAGGTTTAATAGGTTTATTAGGTAAACAATTACAAATTATTGGGAAACAGGCTGCATATTATGATATTTTAATGGTAACGGGAGATATTGTTGTAGCTGCGATCGCCTATTTAACCCGAAAACCTTATATTATTTTTCTTTCTGCCTATTCGAGTTATTATGAAGGGAAACTTAATTTAGGGTTGATTTTACCTTTTCTGCTCAAGTCTCCTCGCTGTTTGGTTGTATTTACAAGAGATCAGTTTACCGCAGAGGATTTACAAAATCAAGGGATAAAAAATGCTCAATTCGTGGGAACACCCATGATGGATAATCTTACCCCAAGGGGAGTTAATTTAAACCTTGATTCTGAATCCCTAATGATTGCTATTCTTCCGGGTTCTCGTATTCCTGAAGCTAGAAATAATTTAATCTTGCTGTTAAAATTAGTAGAAGCAATTGATCAAATTAGTTCCCAAAAAATTCAATTTCGAGTGGCTGCGGTAGCTAGTTTAATGGCGGAGTTAGATGGAATTGCCAGAGGTTTAAATTGGCAACATCAAAACGGCAGATTAACCAATAAAAAGGGTTTAGAGGTGATTTGTTATTCTGATAGTTTTGCCGATATTTTAAACGCGGCTAATTTAGTCATAGGAATGGCGGGAACAGCGAACGAACAAGCCGTAGGTTTAGGAAAACCTGTGATTACAATTCCGGGGAATGGCCCGGCATTTACCTATCGGTTTGCAGAGGCACAATTAAGATTATTAGGATTATCAATTCAACTCATCGGAACTAAACCTGCGGATGATTTTATCTTAAATCAAGCTGCCCAAAAAGTCAATCAAACCTTAGAAAATACCGAGTATTTAAAATTATGTTTAAATAATGGAGAACAGCGCATGGGAAAACCGGGAGGAAGTCTAAAAATTGCTAATTTTGTTTTAATAGGGAATAGGGAAAACACTTGACTTTATCAGTTTACTGTAGTATTCTTAGCTTTAACTGTTCGGTGCAACTGTTATATTAATAAAAACTCTAAACTTTAAAAATAGTTGTGAAAAAATTTTTATTCAGTAGTTTAATCTCTCTATTTAGTTTATCTCAACCCGTTTGGGGTCAAACCACTTCACCCGCTACAAAAATTTGTCCTGCGGAATTAGAACCTGCGATTAATGCGATCGCAAATCGTCCTCAATTTCAACGGTCTCGGTGGGGAATTTTAATCGAAACTCTCACTAAAAATATAACAGTTTATGATCGAGATAGTCAATATTATTTTATTCCCGCTTCCACGGCTAAACTATTAACAACGGCCGCCGCCCTACAAAAATTAGGAGCCAATTTTAGGATTAGAACTTCTGTTTATGGAGACACTCAAGGCAATATTTATGTTGTCGGGAGAGGCGACCCCACTTTAACAGAAACCCAACTCAAAGATCTAGCCCAACAGCTAAAAAAAAGGGGAATTAATCAGATTAATCAATTAATCGCTGTAGATGGTTATTTTACCGGTTTACCCATTCATCCGACTTGGCAATGGGAAGACGTGCAAGCGGGTTATGGAGCCCCGATTAATAGTTTAATCTTAAATCAAAATTCCCTAGACTTAAAATTAGCTCCTCAAGCCGTAGGACAACCCCTAAAAGTCACCTGGGTACGACCGGAACAATCGGCAGGATGGACAATTGAAAATCAAACTCGAACTGTCAGAGAAAATGAGCCAGAATTTGTGAGAATTGGGCGAGATTTCAGTCAACCTATTATCAGAATTTCAGGACAATTAAGAGTAGGTCAAGCACCGGAATCCGCTTATGCGGCTGTTATCGAACCAACCGATAACTTTATTCAACAATTCCAGAAAATATTACTCGATTCTGGAATTAAAGTATTAAAAACCTCAATTTCTTCTAATTTTTCCTATCCACAATCAGAATTAGCGTTTGTGGAATCTCCTCCCTTGGCAGAATTAATTAAAACCATTAACCTAGACAGTAATAATCTTTTTGCTGAATCTCTATTAAGAACCTTGGGCGCACAAAATTCTCGGGGTGATAGTGTGGAATTAGGACTCCAAGAAATCAAATTAATTTTAAATCAATTGGGCGTAGATCCCAAAGGTTATCAACTCGTTGATGGTTCAGGAATGTCTCGGAATAATTTAGTTACGCCTTCCGCTTTAGTACAAACTTTAAGAATCATGGCGACCTCTCCCACCGCAGAATTCTATCAAAATTCTCTCCCTATTGGGGGAGTAAGTGGAACCTTAAAAAGACGCTTTACAGATAATTCTGCCACGGGAATTGTACAAGCTAAAACTGGAACAATGAGGGGAGCTACCTCCTTATCAGGTTATATTTCTCCTCCAGATTATCAACCCTTAGTGTTTAGTATTACCATTAATCAAAGCAACCTATCAACTCAAGAACTCAGACAAGCTGTAGATGAAATTGTATTACTATTAACACAATTAAAATCCTGTCCTTAAACCGTTGTTGCGCCGTTGTTGCGCTTTAGCGCATCTTAATCTTAATTAAAAATAATAAAATGCGCTGAAGCGCAACAATGTTTGATATAATTTTGATTATATTTAATCAATAAAAGTTTAAGATGAACTCACCTACAGCAACTTTATTAGTTTCTTGTCCCGACCAAAAAGGTTTGGTTGCTAAAATTGCTAATTTCATTTATGCCAATGGGGGAAATATTATTCATGCCGATCAACATACGGATTTTAGTGCTAATATTTTTTTAACCCGTATTGAATGGCAATTAGAAGGATTTAATTTACCCCGTGAGGTAATTTCTCCTGCGTTTAGTGCGATCGCCAAACCTTTAAATGCGAATTGGCAACTCCGTTTTTCCGATACCATTCCTCGGTTATCCATTTGGGTGACAAAACAAGATCATTGTCTATTAGATTTACTCTGGCGATGGCAAGCCAAAGAAATTATTGCTGAAATTCCGTTAATAATTAGTAATCATGCTAACTTAAAACCTATTGCCGATCAATTTGGCATTAATTTTCATCATTTGCCCATGACAGCAGAAAACAAATTAGAACAAGAAGCTCAACAGTTAGAACTTTTAAAACAATACCAAATTGATTTAGTAGTTCTCGCTAAATATATGCAGATTTTAACTCCCCAAATTGTCGAAAATTTCTCCCAAATCATCAATATTCATCATTCATTTCTTCCTGCTTTTGCCGGGGCAAATCCCTATCAAAGAGCGCACGAACGGGGGGTTAAAATTATCGGTGCAACCGCCCATTATGTAACCGCAGATTTAGACGAAGGGCCAATTATTGAACAGGATGTCGTGCGGGTTAGTCATCGGGACACCGTAGCAGATTTAATTAGAAAAGGCAAGGATTTAGAACGATTAGTTTTAGCTAGAGCCGTTCGTTTACACTTGCAAAATCGCGTGTTAGTCTATGGAAATCGAACCGTTGTTTTTGCTTAAATACTCGAAGGAAATGATCAAATGAGCCAAACTTTAGAAGATTTACAAACAGAATGGGACGCGATTAAAGATCAAATTAATGCGGTCAAAGCTGAATATAATAGGTTAAGAAGTAAGCGTTCTAACTTTCATGTTACCGTTTTCTTATCCTCTGATGCTTCCCCAGAATCCTTAGTCACCTTAGAACAACAAACCCAAGATGAAGCCCAGCGCTGGTCATTGAATTTACAACAACTCGATCAAGAAATTCAATCCACTCGCATTAAATTAAGACAAGTTAGGGCTAAACTCGCCGTTAAACAGGCTCAAATTTATCGCTTTCAGGCTCAAAAAAATTGGATTGAACTTAAAAAAAATTGTGATCGTATTAATCAATTGGCGAATAGTTTAGAAGAAGAAATTTTTTTATTATGTAAAAACGCAGAAAATTTTCAACCTACTTCTGAAGACTGGCTGCCTAAATATCCTCAATTATTGGAATTAGAAACCATAAATATTCCCTGTGTTAAAATAGAGGATAAACAATTTAAGCTAACCAGTAAACCGATTAATTTTAATTTTGAATGAAGGTAAAACCGTGGATTAAGATTTTTTTGTGGATGGGAATTGCCATCGGAATTATTGTCGGATGCTATGCTGGATTCCCCGATGATAAAATAGAGCCAATTTCTATCAATTCTCAACCTCAGATTACGCCTTTTCCTTCCCTAATTTCTCCTCAAATTGATACAATTGATCCCGCCAAACTATGGAGTCACCTTAAAGTATTAGTGGGAAAAAGATTTCAAGATCCTGATCGAGAAAGGGTGCGAAATTATTTGGTCAAACAATTAGAATTATTGAACTTTTCTCCCGATTTACAATTCTTTGATCAAGGTGTTAATATTGTAGCAGAACATCTAGGAACCGATCCAAAAGCCGGAGTGATCTTACTCGCTGCTCATTATGATACGGTTCCCAATTCTCCGGGGGCTAATGATAATGCCAGTGGAGTAGCGGTAATTTTAGAAATTGCCCGTTTGTTGGCTCAAAAAAACACCCCTCGCAGCTTAAAAATTGTCTTTTTCGATCAAGAAGAAGTCGGGCTTTTAGGAAGTTTTGCCTTTACGGAAAAACCCAAAAATCTGACAAATTTACAAGCGGCAGTTATATTAGATATGGTGGGTTATGCTTGTCATTTACCCGGCTGTCAAACCTATCCTCCAGGAATTGCTGTAACTTCCCTTTTAGAAGCTGCTGGAGTTGAATTTCCAGATCGAGGAGAATTTTTAACCGTGGTGGGAGAAGTCCAACATTTATCCCTATTAAAAGTGTTTCAAAGGGTTGGTCAATCCGTTAGAAAATCAACCTCTAATTCCGTTCAATTTCCGCCCCTTGTCGCTGTACCTATTCCCTTAAAAGGTTTGGTCACACCGGATGTTTTACGCAGTGATCATGCTCCCTTTTGGTATCAAGGAATCCCGGCGGTTTTAATCACCGATACAGCCAATTTGCGATCGCCCCATTACCATCAACCCAGTGACACGATGGCCAATTTAGATCCCAACTTTTTTGAAGGATCAGCCGAAATAATTTATAATGTAGTTGCTGAACTTCTGAATAGTCAGACCTCCTTTAATCTTCCCACTTCCCTTAATTAAACTAATTATTTTTTATCTAATATGAAGACTCAAGAAAATCTCCGACAGCTATTATTTGATCTCGATAATCGAGGCTATAAAGCTTATAAAGATATTGTAGGGACTTATGAATTTCCCAATTTCACCCTAATTATTGATTATGTGCAAGGCGATCCCTTTGCTGCACCCAGTAAATTCCGTGTTCAAATTCCCCCAAAAATTGCGGGATTTCCCCCAGAATTATACCGCACCCACAGCCGTGAAATTGCCCTAAGAGACTATCTAATTCGGGAATTTGATCAAAATTCTATGGAGATAAGTAGCCATCGGGGAACGGGCAAAAGTGGCATGATTGGGGTGACAAAAATGGGTCAGGAAATATTAGAACGGACGGCCGCTTCACTGATTACTATAACCCCCCCTTCTGCTAAACCCATAATTAGCGGAAACCATGTATTACAACGCACCCGTCCAACCGCTTCTACTTCAGAAAAAGGGGTAGAAATGCGTTTTTTTGTCGGACTTCCTGCCCGGGGACGAAATATTTTAGGTCGTCAAGCTACGATGATGATTTGTGATGATATTCCCACCCTTGTAGACCGATCTTTAAGATATCAAAATTTAGATGCAGAGGCTATTAAACGTCACGTTGAAACGGCGGAAGATGCTGATTATTTACGCGAACAATTAGCAGAAAAAGCGTTAGTTGCCTTTGTCGCCAATGGTGCAATTTTACCCCGTCGCAGTGGGGTTGATAGTCGCCCCTTAACCGAAAATGTGATCACTTTTCAATCGCCAAAATCCTTAGAAGTGGAGTTTAATTGTCCCAACCAAGGATTAATTAAAGGCATGGGAATTTCTCAAGGAATCACTTTAATTGTCGGTGGCGGTTATCATGGGAAATCAACCTTATTAAAAGCAATTGAATTAGGGGTTTATAATCATATTCCTGGGGATGGTCGGGAATTTGTGATTACCAATCCATCGGCGGTAAAAATTAGGGCGGAGGATGGTCGCAGTGTGGCGGGAGTAGATATTTCTGCATTTATTAATCAATTACCTCAAGGTCGTTCGACAACGCAATTCTCCACGGAAAATGCTAGTGGTAGTACCTCCCAAGCTGCTAATATTATGGAGGCATTAGAGGCATTAGTTTTAACCGAAAATTCTCCCTCAATTCCGGCGGTATTATTAGTAGATGAAGATACCGCAGCTACTAATTTTATGATTCGCGATCGCCGAATGCAAGAATTAATTGCTAAAAATCAAGAACCTATTACCCCTTTTATTGACAAAGTTCGCCAACTTTATACCGATTATTCTGTGTCTACTATTTTAGTTATGGGTGGCAGTGGAGATTATTTTGATGTGGCAGATCAGGTAATCGGAATGGAGAATTTTCAAGCCCTAGAATTAACTAAAAAAGCCAAAGAAATTGCCCATCAATATAGTACGGGTCGCACCTTAGAAGGGGGAGAAAACTTTGGTGTAATTCGTCCGCGAATTCCTTTGTCTGAAAGTTTAGATCCCAGTCGAGGACGTTGGGATGTGCGGGTGAAGGTTAGGGATGTGGACGAGGTGTTATTTGGAACCGAAGATATTGATGTTTCTGCGGTGGAACAAATTGTTTCTCAAGATCAATTACGGGCGATCGCGGCGGCAATGGTTTATGCTAAACAACAGTATATTGATGGAGAGAAAACCCTACCTCAAATTTTAGATCAAATTATGAATGATATTGCCACCAAAGGATTAGATATTATTGCCCCATTTCCCCAAGGAGATTTGGCAATCTTTAGACGATTTGAATTAGCTGCGGCTATCAACAGAATTAGAACCTTAGAAGTCAAACAATCTTAAAGTCGTCCTCCCTTAATAAAGGGAAACAGGATAGTAAAACCTTGATAAATTCTCAAATTAATTTAACTTTTTATTGAAGATTATTAATGATTATGTCTCCGATTCCTCTCCGAGTTATGGTTGTTTTTGGGACTCGTCCAGAAGCGATTAAATTAGCCCCTGTTATTCAACAGTTAAAACAAACCTCTGGATTTGATACCCAGGTGGTTTTAACGGGTCAACATCGAGAAATGGTAACCCAGGTCATGACGTTGTTTAATTTAACCGCAGACCAAGATTTAGACATCATGCAAGCGCAACAAACCTTAACAGATATTACCTGTGGAAGTTTACGCGGATTAGAAGATTTATTGCAACAATTAAATCCCCATTTAGTCTTAGTTCAAGGCGATACAACAACGGCTTTTGCTGCGAGTTTAGCCGCTTTTTATCAAAAAATTCCTGTTGGTCATGTTGAGGCCGGATTACGCACCAATGATGTGTTTAATCCCTATCCTGAAGAAGCCAATCGGCGGTTAATTTCTCAGTTAACCCAACTCCATTTTGCCCCCACCAATCAATCGGTTCAAAACCTAAAAAATTCAGGGGTTTGGGGAGAAATTCATCACACGGGAAACACAGTTATTGATGCTTTATTATCCGTTGCTAAACAAAAACCTAAACTCAATATTCCCGAATTAGAAAATAGTCCCTATCGGTTAATTTTAGCCACGGTTCATCGGCGGGAAAATTGGGGAGAACCGCTTCAGGGAATAGCAGAAGGATTCCTAGAAATTCTGAATGAATTTCCCGATACCGCCCTATTATTACCTTTACATAAAAATCCAACGGTTAGGGAACCTTTAACCGAAAAATTAGGGAGTCATCCCCGGGTATTTCTCACCGAACCTTTGGATTATACCGAATTAGTAGCGGCGATTGATCGCTGTTATTTTGTATTAACCGATTCCGGGGGATTGCAAGAGGAAGCACCGAGTTTAGGAAAACCGGTATTAGTATTAAGAACAACCACAGAACGTCCTGAAGCAGTGGAAGCAGGAACCGCTAAATTAGTTGGAACAAAAGCACAGGATATTTTTACAGAAGCGAGTATTTTATTAAAGAATGGAATTACCTATCAAAACATGGCAAATGCCATTAATCCCTTTGGAGATGGTCACGCTTCGGAACGGATTATTAATATTATCAAAAATTATTTTAATCCTATTAACGATTAAATAAACATCGTTGTTGCGATTCATTGACGAGGTACTGTTAATGTGGGGAAAAAGCCCTGAAGGGCTTACTACGGGTTAGGTGCGTAAACCGAAATAGGTTAAAATTAAATCTGTATTTCCTGTATTACTAACTTCGTGAACCTCCCCAGGTTCGACTGCAATACAAACCCCTGGGTTTAATTGATAATCTATACCATTAATACGGATATTTCCTAAACCTGATTCTACAAAAAATACCTCACACATATCTATATGGGAATGACTGCCCGCTACCTGTCCAGGGGCAAAAAACGCCTGAGAAAAATTTGTTAAGTGGGGTAAATCTCCTAAACTCAACATCACCTTTTTTTTGATTGCTGGGTTATGGGAAACTTCCTGTTCTGGAATTTTGGCTAAATCTGTTATTTTCATAAAACTTTAAATTTAGAAGTTATATTATTATATCATTTTTATGCTAATATGCCCTAAATCTATTAATCTCTAGTGGTCGATAATCGCTGATTGTTAAACTTTCATAAATCTTAATATTCGTCATGAAAAGTAGGCTCAAATTCAAAAAAGTATCCGATGATGCCCTCATCCAAATGCGACAGAATTTAATGGCTGAATCTATACTGTGTTTTAACTATATTGTCTTAGTAATAACAGCTTGTTTAATTGCTACCTTTGGATTACTAAGTAACAGTACAGCCGTAATTATTGGGGCGATGTTAGTGGCTCCGATTATGTTACCGTTGCGAGGATTAGCCTTTGGAATTTTAGAAAGTGATCAAGAATTATCTCGTCGTAGTATGATCTCGATTATTGTAGGAACGGTGGTGGCACTAATCTTATCAATGATCTTAGGAAAAATAACGGGGATTGAAGATTTTGGTTCGGAAGTTTTAGCCCGAACTGAACCGACATTAATTGACTTGGGAATTGCCGTTGTAGCAGGAGGATTAAGCGGTTTTACCAAGGTGGAAAAGGGGATTAGTGATGCGGTGGCTGGAACCGCAATTGCCGTGGCTTTAATGCCTCCTCTTTGTGTGGTTGGTTTAACCTTATCTCAAGGTTTTTTTGATTTAAGTTATGGCGCAACGTTACTTTATTTAACTAATTTAATTGGGATTGCCTTAGCTTGTATGGTAGTTTTTATTTTGGCAGGTTATTCCCGACTGCGAAAACAATTTGCTTTAACATTAATGATTACTTCCGTTGTAGCAGTTCCTTTAGGGATTAGTTTTTTACAATTCGTAACTCAACTACAGTTACAAACGGATTTGAGAAACATTTTTGAACAGAAAACCTTAACGGGACAACGGGTGGATTTACAAGATACTCATATTAATTGGAAACAAGATCCTCCTATTGCTTATTTAAAAGTTCGAGCTACCGAACCTGTTACGCCAAGACAAGTACGTTTAGTTCAAGATTTTATTAATCAAAAAATGAGGCGGAACTTCGCATTAGTTTTTTTAGTTGAAGAAGTTGCACAAGTAGAAGCAGAAAAGGAATAGATAAGGAATAGATATTGATATTTTATTCCTATTCCTTTGCACCCTATGACCACCTGTTATTAAAAGCCACCGAAATCAAGGGGACTGGATACAGGACTGGTGAAGACAAAATAAATAATTCCTGCTCCTAATAAAGTGACCGCTAAACTAAACAAAATCACCCAACGGTCAGGGGGTTCATAACTATCTTCTTCAATATCTCGACGGACAACAAAATATTGAACCGTCGATAATAATACGGTTAATAAACCGACTCCTGAAAATAATAATCCTAATTTCCAACCATAGCCAGGGCCAGGGACAGTCACGGGTTGAAACGCGCGCAGACGTAAAATCACCACTCCAAATCCCATTAAACCAACCGCAGTTCGCATCCAAGCTAGATAGGTACGTTCATTGGCTAAATGATCTCGAACCCTGGAGGGGTTGAGTTTTTTTCGCTTTTGATTGGTTTCAGGCTTAGATTCGGATGAGTCCATCAATTTAGGGGGGTTAGTTTCGGTATAATTTTCAGTTTTCATTGTTTGGAATTAGACAAAAATAGAGAAAACCATCTTAACCTAGATTGTTGAAATTGCAAGTAGTTAATTTATGATTAAAGGGCTTAATATGATTAAAGGGATTAATGAATAGCCCGTTAATTTTAAAATTTAACTCAGGTTATTTTATCTGGACTAGAAAATAAGACCCAAGCATAACTAATGAACAGAGCCAGAAGTGCTAATAAAAGGTTTTCTTTAACGATAAAAACTCCTAAACCAATCAAAACACAGGGAACAAAAGTATGACCATACCCGGTTAAAATTCTGGAAATAGCGGGGAAATTGGTTAACTGATCAGCCAGATAACACCAAACCCCCACCAGGAATAAAAATGTCCCGATGATGGTTAATAAACTGTCTAAACTACTACTGGCAAATAGGGTAAAATAAACCGCAATATTATCACTGCCATTAGCAACTGTTACCGCCGCTACTCCATAGGTTTGAGGAGATAAAAAATTTCGAGAGAAAGACGGGTTATCCGGCATTTTTGGCATTGCCATAGGGCTGGAAGTTTCCATTTTGTCTGCTTCGGATTTTAAGAGATAAGAAATCCCCAAAATCACAGGAACCACACCTAACCAACGAATCCAGTCACCAGGAATCCATAAACTGCCAAAAAAACCGGGCAAACTGACAAGTAATATAAAAATAAATCCTAAATATTGACCGATGATAATTTGGCGACGGCGGAAGTGGGCATTAACCTTGGAAAAAAATAGGATGAGGATGAGAATATCATCAATATTCGTAGCGGTAAAGGTGGCAATTCCCTTGAAGATATCAGCAATTAATGGGGTCATTTGTTTTGTTTATTTTGCGATCCTAGTCTTCTGAATTTGTTCCCTCAGTATGGGTATGAGTTTGGGTTTTAGGACGATAGATGCGTTGCTGTTTATAAAAGGGTCTATACACTCGCAGCCGATAAAGTGAAGTCCCTTTGACTTTTTTGAACCCCCTTAAAATCAGTAAAGTCATTAAGGTTCCGATTAAACTCATCTGCCATAATCCACATCCGGTAGCCGTTCCCAAACCAGCCGTCAACCATAAAGCCGCCGCCGAAGTTAGCCCTTTAACTTTAGGTTTAAGGTTGGGTTTTGACTGTTGAAAAATAATTCCTGCCCCGATAAATCCTACCCCGGTGGCAATTCCTTGAATAGTCCGACTCAGGGCATTAGTTGAGTTAAGATCTAGCCCGGCTTGTAGGGTGATCATCACAAAAATTGCAGCCCCTAAGCTGACAATCATATAGGTTCTAAGTCCAGCAGGTCTACTCGGTTGCTCCCGATCTAATCCAATCACACCTCCAATTAACAAAGCTATTCCTAGGCGAAAGATCAGGGTTAACCAGTCATCGGAAGGAAAAAACATTGGGTTAGAATTGACAGCCATTGATGGTATAAACCTCACTAATTATTAAGGTAAAGATTTGGGTTACTCTTTGTAACCTTACAATCAATTTTATCAATTTATTTGTCAAAAGATCTAACCAATTAAATTTCATAGTGCCAAAAGGCTTGATGTCCGGGCAGAATAATAAATTGCCTATTTAAGCGTTCAATAATCCCTTGCTGTTCAAATTCTTTTAAAAGTCGGGTGACAGTGACTCGTGTTGTCCCAATACTTTCAGCAATTTCTTGATGGGTCAAATGGAACTCAATCAGTTGTCCATGGGGAACATCACTGCCAAATTTATCGGCTAATAACATGAGTAATTTATGCAAAGCTTCATCAACCGGACGAGAATGGACAATTTCTAAAAAGGTTTGCAGTTGATGAATATGTTCAATTAATAGGGGCTGCAAATCATCAAATTCCGAGATAGGAAAGGAGGTCGCCTGAACTGGGGTGACGCACTCCATATAGTAGGGGTCAGCTTTGGATAAAACCCGTGACACCACATCCCCTACCCCCCATAAACCCAGGGTTACAACGGTTCCATTTTCCAGGTAGGTGAAGGTACGCACAACACCAGACTGAATTTTCCACAGGTGATCCCGTCTTGCAGGAAGTTGGTCACGACGTTGGAAATAACGCTGTTGCTGGCTAAATTCAGGTGCAATCCTTTGAGCTAAAGTCATGTAAGATACTGGCTAAGTGAAATTAAACTAAAATTGTAAAGCATATTAACTCAATTTGCATTAGAATACAATTTCGATTGTATTAAATTGTTTTAGTCCCCATTCAGACTAATCCCAATCCCCTGATAATGCGAGAGGTAAGTGACTTTATAATGGCTGGAATGACCCTAGAGCAACTGCGAATTTTTTTGGCGGTGGCGGAACACCTACATTTTACCCGGGCGGCTGAAGGACTTTATATTACGCAACCTGCGGTAAGTGCTGCGATTCATAGTTTAGAAACAGAATATCGAGTTAAGTTATTTCATCGGATTGGTCGCCATGTTGAAATTACAGAAGCGGGGGAATTACTACAACTTGAAGCTCAAAAAATATTGGAACAAGTGGCTTTAACTGAACGAGGATTAAAAGAGTTAAATAATCTCCAACGGGGGGAACTCAAATTAGGATCTAGTTTAACTATTGGTAACTATTGGCTACCGGAAAAAATTAGTAAGTTTCAACGGCAATATTCGGGAATTATGGTCAATTGCACCTTAGCAAATACGGAAGAAATTTGTTTGGGTACAGCCAACGGACAGTTTGATTTAGGCTTAATTGAAGGTGAGGTCAAACCCACCCTAAAAAAATTGTTAAATCAAGAGGAAATTGGTAGCGATCGCTTATTAATTGTTGTCGGACAATCCCATCCTTGGTTTGCGCGGGAAAAGGTTGATTTAGCAGAGCTTAAAAATACTGATTGGGTAATGCGAGAGCCAGGTTCAGGAACTCAACAACGTTTGGAAGAAGCTCTGCAAAATTGGGGAATTAACCTGAATGAATTAAAGGTTATTTTAGTTTTAAATACCGGAGAAATGGTGAAATCCGTTGTCGAAGAAGGTCATGTAGCCGCGGGAATTTCTGAGTTGATGGTTAAAAAAGAATTAAAATTAGGGTTGTTAAAAGCAATTGGGATTATTGATCATCGTCAAGATTATGGTCAAGAATTAGAATTAATTCGACCTTTTTTAAAAATCAAACATTGCCAAAGGTTTCAAACCCAAATTTCTCAAACCTTTGAAAAAATGTTATCCTTAGCTGATCAAATTAACGATTAAGTAGGGTGTCCAGATTGAATCTATGAATTGATTTATCATCCAGAACTAAGGGTAATTTTCCATTCCATTGATCAACTACTTGTCTTTGCAATATTTCTGGAGTTAATGTTTTTTGTAACAAAGCATTAGCTTCCGCTTCTCCTTTCGCTAAATTAACTTTAGCTTCCGCTTCCTTAATGGCTTTCAAAACTAAAAAGCCTGCTTTTTTGGCATCCTGTTCAGCAATTTGTTTGGCTTCCACCGCATCCATAAACCGTTGGGAAAAATGAACATGAACCAGAGAAATATTATCCACTTGAATATGATAATTAATTAATTGACCCGTTAATAAATTATCAACTTCTGATTTGACATTTTCTCGACGAGTAATAATTTCTTCGGCGGTATATTTGGCCATCACTGCTTTGAGAATTTCTTCAATCACCGGATTAATAATCGCTTCTATAATAGCATTTTCATCCCCAATTTGTTGAAATGCTAAATTCGCTTCTTCAGGAAGAATATGCCAATTCAAGGCTACATCGGTAAACACCTCCTGTAAATCTTTTGATGACGCTTCGGCGGATATTTCCTGTTTTTGAATCCGCACAGTCATCTTTTGTACGGTTTCCGCCACTGGAATAATAAAATGCAATCCTTCATCTAAAATTTCAGTTTGAACTTTCCCAAAAACCATAAAAACCCCCCGTTCTCCAGCCTTAACAATTACCAGGGGATTAAAAAATATCAGGAGTAATAATAACAAAAAAAATAGATTAAGGGGTTTGAAAAACTCTGAATATCTGGGCATTGATGTGATGATAATTCAAGGGTTAACTGGAGTCTATGATTGATGATTTGGAATGGAATTAAATCGATGGATATTGAACAATAAACTACTGAAAACTGACCAGGTTATCGCCAAAAACCAACCCCCTAAAATATCACTGGGAAAATGAACTCCTAAATACAGTCTTGTCCAAGCAATTACTAGGGTGAATAATCCCCCTAAACTAATTACTAACCAGCGCCATTTTGTCTTCCAAGTTAGAATCACTAAAGTAATTGCAAAGGTCATACTTAATGTAGCATGACCACTGGGGAAGGAAAAATCTCCAGGTAGAGGATAGGAAGATTCAAACAAACTAGGTCGCATCCGATGAAAGAAAATTTTAGTGGATATACTGATAATTACACTACCTAAAATAGTTAAAACTAAATATAAAAGCGATCGCCATTTTTTTTGATATCCTAAAGTTAAAATAACTGGAATTACCAGTAATACAATTCTAGGAAATATACCAAGAGAAGTTAAAATGATAACTAAGGGTTCAATTTCCGGTTGCCAAGTGGTATGAATTGCAGATAAAATCGACAGATCCCAGGACAAACCATTGGGATGTTCACCGACTTTTAAAGCTAGAATTCCAAACAAAAGTAAAGGTAAGGAAATGCCTAATATTAAAAACCGCCAATGTAGGGTGAACCAATGTTTTAAAGAACCCCAGTCCCCAAATGACGGTTTATTTGGACTCAAATCAGACATGATTTTTTCCTCAAACTGCACGGATGTACAGTCTAATGAGGTAACAGCGAAAGGTCAATCACATTAGACTGAACTAATGCTACCATAACTACAGTAAAAGCTGTTGATGAAAACACACCCATTGCTAAATCTTTCTTGATATTTCGTTCCGGGGTGGAAGATTCAACTACATTCATCGCTCCATATTGCATGAGTAAAATTCCCACTAAATTAGAGAGCCAATATCCAAAAATAGAACTAGGAAAAAATAAGTCTTGAGACAGTTTGCTAAAAACATATCCAAACCCATAAGCAATAGGTAAGTTAAAAATTAAATCATTCCACCAGCACAACGGAGACATCATAAAACCTAGAAAAACCAAGATTCCGCCAATCATTTTTTTAGACATAAATACCTCTATTGTTTACAGTTTCAACCCAGTTGATCTCTATTTTTATCAAAAAGAATCTAAAAATGCCAAAAAAATTGGACTTTTGGCTGTTGTCTGGGGGATTGAATCGATTTCTCCCAGGATTCTACATTAATTTTGCGTGAATTTCAATACATTTATAATTAAATTTCACTTACCAGATCCCCAAGTTGGCCCCATCAGGGTTCCTCGCGGTCGCCAGGGGGGTTATTGAGGAATATCAATCTCCAATTGACCACTGTGATTTGGAAAACCATGGACAAATATCTCAGGTCTGACTTTGCCGGGGGTAACCTGACCGGGTACAATCCTCGAATCTAGCATGAGGAATTTGTACTGGGCAAAAAGCAATAGAGGTAAATTTGTAACTGATAATTGATGACTGATAACTGATAACTGAACTCTGAACATTTAAGATAAAATGGGAAACGCAGTCAATCGGAGGATTTGTTAGATGGGATATGCGATCGATGTTGATCAATTTAACTTTGAGCAAGAGATTATCAAGGTTTCCTATGAAAAACCTGTATTGGTAGACTTTTATGCGACTTGGTGTGGCCCTTGCCAAATTTTAAAACCAATCTTAGAAAAGTTGGTGAAAGAATACGATTTTATTTTAGCAAAAATTGATATTGATCAAAATCCTGAATTAGCAAGTGAGTATCAAGTTGAAGGTGTACCCGATGTCAGAATTGTTGATCAAGGGGAGGTGCGTCCGGGTTTTGTTGGTGCTTTAACGGAAATCCAAATTCGGCAAACCCTGGGTAAAATGAATTTAAAATCTGATTTTGAACTGAGTTTAGAAGCGTTAAAAAATGCAATTACTGATCAAAAATTTCCCCAGGCTAAACAATTACTCGATCAGCTATTTTCTGCCTATCCAGATCGACCGGAGGTGGTGTTAGAAGCGGGTAATTTTTTAATTGTGTTAAACCAATTTGAAAATGCTGAAAAACTGTTAAATACAATTCCAGAAGATCAGCGAGAATTTTTCCTGAAAGCTCAGGCGTTGAAACAATTAATTCAATTTAAAAAAGATGCTACCGCCCCTGGAGATAGCCAATTAGAACAGAATTATGCTAAGGCCTGTCAATTCACCTTAGCCCAGCAGTATCCCGCGGCCCTATCTTTATTTTTAGAGATTGTGTCAACCCATCGTCAATTCAAAGAAGATGCCGCTAAAAAAGCGATGTTAACTATTTTCAATTTACTCGGAGACGAACATCCTTTAACCCAGGAATATCGCAAAAAATTAATGCTAGAATTATATTAGATGGAAGAAAATGGGGAATAGAACCTTTTGTTATCATTTAAAATGTAATCGACAATTTAAATGCTTTTCCATTGATTATTTTCTCTAAAAATTAAGACATTATGACCAATGCTTCACTGATTTTAGGGGAATTAAATGATCGGGATATAGACTGGATGGTGACAGAAGGTAAGCGAGAAACCATTCAAGCTGGTGCTATTCTGATTGAAGAAAATCAACCCTTAGATGCCTTATATATTGTGTTGAGTGGAACCCTAAATGTTTCTGTGGCTGCATTGGGGAATCAAATTGTGGGAAAAATTGGTGGGGGTGAGGTATTAGGAGAAATGTCTTTTGTCGATGGACGTTTACCTTCCGCTACGGTACAAGCGGCGGAAGATTGTTGTGTATTATCTATTTCTCGACCTCTGTTGTCTCAAAAATTAGACGAAGATGTTTTATTTTCTTTGAGATTTTATCGTGCTATTACTAAGTTTTTATCCTCTCGTTTACGGGCAACGGTGAACAATCTTGGCTGTGATGAAAGTACCAATCTATTGCCTAATAAACCACCTGAAAATGGTATTCAAACTGAGCAAGATCATCGTTTGGATTGGATTATGCAGCGTTTAAGTGGATAAGAAACGGATAATATGACTCGATATTTTATGTGAATCCCAATATTTATTATCTTAAAATAAGGATAAAAGCCAATGATTTTATGTCAAAAAAAAAGTTTAATTTTTTTGTCGTTAGTCTTAAATTTAGTCGGTTTTAGTGTAGCAAATTTAGGGATAAATTCTGCTATTATTCCTGTTATCTTAGCGGCTCAACCTGAAAATCCGGTGGTTAAACAATTAGTAGGAAAATGGCAAGTTCCTACTAATCTTTACTCTGGTATTATTTTTACTGAGGATGGCAAGATTTATATATTTGTAACACCCATCGAAGCCATACAATTACAATACACGATTGATCCGACTTTTAAACCCGGATTTATGCTGTTTCGTGATGCTCAAGGAAAAATTGTCGGAACTGCAATTTTTGAGTTACAGGAAGATGGACAACTTCAGTTAGACTTAAATATTAGTGGGGATGAACAACCTGCAATCACAACGTTTAAATCTCAACCTTTGCTGTTTAAAAGAACATCTGAAGACCCTAGAATTGCCACTTCAGTTACTATTAAAATGCCAACAGCATCAGAATTAAAAGAACAAGCCGATCAAGATGCACAATTAGAAGCACAACAATATATTGAGATTATGAATCGAGGTAACCAAGCCAGTTATACTAAGTATAATCTTTTTAGGAGTAATTTAGAAGAATTTATTAAAGGTATTCCCGAGGAAACTCGAAATTATCGCTATAATATTAGAGTTGTTGATGAAAAAAATATGGTTCAATCGGTTGCAATAGCTAAACGAGACGGATTAAAAAGCTATATTGGAGTGGTTTTTATTGAACCTTCACCCATTAGTAATGTCAACACGAAATCAATTATCTGTGAGAGTGATCAATCAACCCAAAAAGTTCCTTCTCAACCCGTATTATTCAGCAATCAAGCAGTTAATTGTCCGGCGGGATATTCGATAGCAGAGTAGGAGTGATTTTCTCAGCACTCCAATTAAGAAATAAATAATATAGCAATCCGTGCCGAAGTTGTAACATTTTATCGTAGGGGTTGGGAGACCCAACCCAGGCGCAAAGAAAGAGGGTTGGGAGACCCAACCCCTACAGGTTGTGCTCGCAAATCCTACACGAATTGCTATAACAATTTTGGCAGTTGCTCTAATAGGCTAGAGGAAATTCAAAACAGCCTATCACCAAATTAATCCCCAGCATTTCAAGATGCAGTAATTTCATTTTTCAAAGGATTTCCTTGCTCAAAATCGGAAAGATTAGTAATGGTGGTACGCGCAATATCATCTAAAGCATTTTCAGTAAAAAATCCTTGATGAGCGGTAATCACAACATTTGGAAAAGATTGCAGTAATTGAAAGGTATCATCTTGAATAATCGTAGTGGAAAGATCCTCAAAGAAAAGTTTGTCTTCTTCTTCATAAACATCAATGCCGACATAACCAATTTTCTCCGATTTAATCCCTTCAATTACTGCTTTTGTATCCACTAATTTTCCCCGACTAGTATTAATTAACATTACCCCTGATTTCATCTTGGCAATAGTTTCATGATTAATTAGGTGATGAGTTTCAGGAAGTAGGGGACAGTGGAGAGAAATAATATCCGAACGTTGCCAAAGTTCCTCTAAAGAAACATATTCAGCATTTTCTAGTTTCTCAAAATTGGGATTAGGATAAACGTCATACCCTAAAAGATGACAGCCAAATCCCGTCATAATTTTAGCAAAAATCTGTCCAATTTTTCCCGTACCCACCACCCCAACGGTGCGATTATAGAGATCAAAACCTAACAATCCATCTAAAGCAAAATTATCATCCCGAACCCGATTATAAGCCCGGTATAATTTACGATTGAGCATCATAATTAATCCCACGGCGTGTTCCGCAACAGCATAGGGAGAATACTCCGTTACTCTTACCACTTTAATCCCTAATTGAGCCGCGGTTTTGAGATTCACATTATTAAATCCCGTACAACGAAGGGCGATTAACTTTGTACCTTGAGATGCCAAAATTTCCAGGGTTTCTGTTCCCAAATCATCATTCACAAAAACACAGACCGCAGGAAATCCAGCCGCTAGTGATGCAGTTTGGGGTTGCAAACGAGCATCAAAGAAAACAAATTCATGACTGGCTTGGGAGACTTGATTCTCTAGCTCAAGAAATTGACGATCATAAGACTTGGTACTAAAAACAGCAACTTTCATAGGTAGGTAGTTAAACGTTACAACACCTTGATAGAATAACAGAATAATTCAGATTAGTAGTAGAATCACTTCCTAACGACAGTTAAATTAGAGATGCTTCCAAACCTTCACTTGCCCATCCCATCCCCCACTAACTAAGGTGTTACCATCGGGACTAATCCCAACAGCATTCACATAACCAGAATGACCTCTTAAATTTCCTTTTAATTGACCTGTGGCTAAGTCCCAAAGTTTCACGGTTTTATCCCAACTTCCACTAATTAATGTTTTCCCATCACTGGTAATTACGATTGACCAAACGCCATCGGTATGACCGCTTAACCGACGAATGGGTTGGCCTGTTTTTAATTTCCATAACCCAATGCTTCCATCGGCACTGCTACTGGCTAAAGTCTCCCCATCGGGACTAATAGCTAGGGATAAAACCGATAATTCATGACCTTTTAAGGTACGAATTAATTCTCCGGTTTCCACATTCCATAATTTGACACTACTGTCTTTACTTCCACTGGCTAAAATTTTACCATCGGGACTAAATGCGATCGCACCCACTAACTGTTCATGTCCAATAAAAGTTTTCAAAAGTTGACCCGTTTGCAGATTCCAAAGTTTAATAGTTTTATCCCAGCTTCCACTGGCAATCATTTTACTATCGGGACTTAATTTAACTGCTAAAACGGGACTATTATGGGCTTGAATAGTTTGAACTAAGGGCAAAGTTGCAGATTGTAAGCCCGTGGCTAAATCCCAAACTTTAACTAATCCATCTTCCCCTCCTGTAACTAAATATTTGTGATCTTGACTGAGGCTAATGCTATAAATTGATCCCTGATGAGCAGGGAGAGTTCGAGTTAGTCCACTGGTGGTAATATTCCAGATTGAAAGATTTCCGTTACTATTACCAATAATAGCATAGGGAAAGGCTAAAGCTATGGATAATATTTCTCCTGATTGTTCGGTTAAAGTCGTGGCTAAAGTGAAAGAATTATTAACCGCAGCGATTGTATTGGCAGGCGATGAATTAGAAGCATTAATATCAGGATTATTGGTAATCGGAGCCGAGGGATTGGGTGGAGTAGGAACTGAAGATAATGTTGCCGTTTTTCGCCAATCAAAAAAATAATTAATCGGGATTCCAGCAGAAACAATTTTATCAGAATCATTGCCTAATTGGACAATTCCATTTACTCCAATAACCTTTCCTTCCCCATCTAAAATAGGGCCGCCACTCATCCCACTTCTGACTAAATTAGTGTAAACTAAACTATATCCAAACCGAGGTTGTTGACGTTGGCTAAAGGTGCCACTGGTACTTAAAAATAGTCGCTGTCCAAGAGAACTTCCAGAACGAGGCCATCCAGCTACATATAAAGTATTTCCCGGTTGAATTTGACCAGCATCGGATGGAATTGCAACTCGATATCTTTGGGAACTACTAAAGGGAACTAGGGCTAAATCTAGGTTAGGAAGTTGTTGAATTGAACTATAATAAACAAAGTAGCGTTTACCATCGGGGGTGACAATTTCATAGTCTCCAACACGATCAACGACGTGCCAATTGGTTAAAACATAATAGGTATTTCCTTGTTTTTCCACAATAAATCCCGACCCACCTTTTGGCCCATCAATTCTAACGGTAATTTCTCCAGCAATGCTATTAATTTCTGCGGGCGATAGGGGGGATTTTTGGACAATTTGTAATGGGAAAGAGGGCAACTGTGATAAAATTGGAACCGGAATAGTTAGGAAAAGAAAACTTAAAGCGATCGCACCTAAATTTTTAGGGAAAATTTTAAATAATTTAGAAAGTAAATTTAGATTCATAGTTAAGCTGAATTAATGTTTTTTGAAGGAATAGGTAATCAATTTTGTTGTTGGGCTTTAGCTCCTCTATTAAGCACTATAAGCGCAACAATGGGGAAGGATAAATTAATGAATTACTGAGACAGTAAATTTAGATTAATTTAATGTTTTTCAAGGGAATAATCACTCTATTTTTTAATTATAGCTCATATATTAAAGATTCTATATTTTACCCATTCGTAATTCGTAATTATCCATTTTCATCCTCCTTAACTAAAGGTAAACGAACAATAAAAGTTGTTCCAATTCCCATTTGACTGTCAACCCAAATCTTTCCTCCATGGGCATCCACACAATGTTTAACAATCGCTAATCCCAACCCTGTACCAGAAATAGAACCCACATTTTTTGCTCGATGGAAGGGTTCAAAAATTACGGGAAGGGAATCGGCAGGAATACCAATCCCTTGATCTTGAATACAAAAGCTAATCATTTGATCTTGAACGATCACATCAAATTGAACACTTTCAGATTTAGGAGAATATTTAATCGCATTTTCTAATAAATTAATCAGAATTCTTCTTAATAAATTTGAATCAATCATCACCTCTTTGATAGTTAATTTAAAATTCAGATTAATTTGAGATTTTCCTGCATACCCTAATTGTATTTCATCAACCAGTTGGCGACAAAATACCTCTAAATTAATCAAACTAGGTTGATATTGCAGTTGACCATAATCCGCTTGTCCTATTAATAAAACTTCATCAAGTAATTGAGCCATATTTTTACTCGCAGATCGAATCCGTTGAAACAAAGTAACTTTTTTCTCCTGGGATAATTTTTGTTCATAATCTTGTAATAATACCGCCGAAGCTAAAATCGTATTTAAGGGATTTCTAATATCATGGGAAATCATCGAAACAAATTCCGAGCGGAGTTGATTTTGTTCCTGAGCTTTGATCAATTCATTAGTCCGTTCTTGAACTCTCATTTCCAAAGATTGATTCATGGCTTTTAAACTTTCTAAGTTGTGTTTTCTTTCAATTGCATACTTGAGAGAACGGACTAAAATATTACCATCAACCTCTCTTTTAACTAAATAATCCTCCGCCCCCTGACGCACTGCCATAATTGCTAATTCATCATCATTAGTATTGGTTAAAACCACAATGGGCAAACTGGGAAATTTTTCAATTAACCGTTCTACAGATTCCAACCCTTGACTATCAGGTAGGGTTAAATCTAATAAAGCCACATCAAAAACATGATCATGTAATTGATTCAGAGCTTCTCCCAAGCGTTTAACATGAACTAAACTGAAGGGTTGAAAATTAGAATCCTTGAGTAATTCTTGTAAAAATATGGCTTCAGCAAGGCTATCTTCAATTAACAGGATTTTCACTGAACTAGCAGATTTCATGGTTGAATTGCTGGCTTTACTTTCTCTTTCCAATAAAGAAAAACTGGCAGAACAAAAAATGTGAGGATTTTGATTAATTCCAGGGTTTGAATAGGGTGATAAAAATTCTTCTTCCCCAGAAGATAAATACTGAGCCTCTGTTTTTTTTTCCGTACCCTGATGACGGCAAGCTTTCTGCATTGTTTATCTTTATCCTTCTCAAAAATATCTTTTAATCGCACGGTAAGGTCACGGTTTTTAGCCAAAATTCTTCGATTCCTCTGACAATTGTAAACAGTTGGCTTAAATTTCGGGATTTCGTAATATAGCAATTAACATGGAGGTCATAGCTATGATGAATATCCTCCTGATTATGGGAAGTTGTCAGGACAACAACAGGAATCCGTTTCAAGCTCGGATCACTTTTAATTTCTGCTAATACCTCCCGTCCGTCCTTGCGGGGCAAGTTCAAATCCAGAAGAATTAAATCGGGGCGCGGGGCATTTTCATACTCTCCCTCTTGGCGAAGAAATGCCATAGCATCAACTCCATTTCTAACGGTCATCACTTCATGGGAGATTTGGCTATCTTTCAAAGCTTCTTGAATCAGACGGATATCGGCTTTGTTGTCCTCAACCAGAAAGATCATTTTAGATTTTTCTTCCATTTCGCCGCTCACCTTCGCGTCCTCCTACGGGAATTGTAAAATAAAATGTAGACCCTTGACCCAATTTAGATTCTACCCATATTTTACCGCGATGGCATTCTATAATTTTCTTACAAATAGCTAATCCCATTCCAGTTCCTGGGTATTCATCCCGGGTATGGAGACGTTGGAAAATAATAAAAATTCGTTCGGCAAATTGTAGGTCAATTCCAATCCCATTATCCTCAACGGAAAATAACCAAGCCTCCTCAATGCGTTTAACGCCTATATGAATTTCAGGTGATTTTGCACTTCTAAACTTAATCGCATTAGCAATTAAATTTTGGAATAACTGCATTAATTGAGTCCCGTCTCCTAACACATTCGGCATCGGATCATAAGTAATAGTAGCTTGATTTTCAGCAATACGTTTTCTCAAATTGATTAAAGCTCGATCTAAAGCAGTTTGAACTTCGGTAAATTGAAATTCAATTCTCTGCATATCAACTTTAGAATAAGCTAAAATATCATCAATGAGAGTTTGCATTAAACTCACTCCTTCCACGGCATAATTAATGAATTGTTTGGCATCATCATCGAGGGCTTGGTGATAACGCATTTCTAAAAGTTGAACATAATTCACCACCTGATTTAAGGGTTCTTGCAAATCATGGGAAGCCACATAGGCAAACTTTTTTAAATCCGAGTTAGACAGTTCTAAATCATGGGCTAATTGAGCTAATTCATCCGCCTGCTTCAAGACAATATTGATTAGGGTTTTTCTCAGTTCTAAAGCCGCTTGAATTTCTACCTGTTTCCAAGGTAGGGATTGTAAACGCAAGGTTTCTTTCCACTGTTCAAAAGATTTTCGAGGGGATAGTAAAACTTGACCTTCAGCTTGGCTAGTTTCAAATGCTTGGTGAGGATTTCCCCCCCATTTAACGGTTTGGATAACTTCAGGGCGGAACCAAATCACATAATTTTTATGAGAAATAGAAATAGCCAATAATCCACTTCCTATAGCTTTAAAACCTTGGGCATCGGAATAGAGTTTGGGTAAAGAATTGGTATAAAATACTTCTTTTTGGTTCTGTTTTTGCAACCACTGAACTAATAAAATTAAATCGGTTTCTGGGGGTGTTTCTCCTACTAGGGTAAATTTCCCCCCAAAGTAAATTGCAGCCCCCTGAGCGCTGGTTAAATCTAAAAGATTTGGTTGATGTTGGGTGAGTCCATCAATAAAATTTTCTGCCTGGGACATCGCATCAATTAAAGCCGATTGAATTTGGTTTAATTGAATCCGATAGTCATAATCTTCTGTATCTTCCCGTTCTGAAAGTTCAGAAAAAATCACTCGCCCTAAAAATTCACAAGCCTTGCGGAGTTCATAGGAAACATATTTAGGGGTGAGATGATGACAAGCAATTAATCCCCAAAGTTTTCCTTCTTTGATTAGGGAAATGGTTAGGGAAGAACCTACTCCCATATTGTGTAAATATTGCAGATGACAAGGGGAAGCACTCCTCAAAATTGAGTAGGTTAAATCGGTGGGTTGATGACTAATCGGATTAATTTCAGGAAAGAGTTGAACCAGTTCAGTGGCCGCATCAGGAATTAAGCGAATCCAGTTGGAACTAAACATCTTTCTGGCTGGTTTGGGAATATCCGATGCCGGATAATGTAGCCCTAAATAGGGTTCCATTTCCTCTCGTTTTTCTTCCGCAATTACTTCTCCATGCCCATCCAGATCAAATTTATATAACATCACGCGATCAAATCCCGTAATTTTTCGCACTTCTTGGACAATAATTTGACAAAAATCGATCAAACTTGAGGAAGATTCGAGTTGATTAATTGAGATTTTAGCTAAATGATAAAAACTCAGAAAGGGAATACTTTCTTGAGAGGTAGTGGGTTCTAGTTCTAAAATTAAATAGCCGGAACTATTGCGGTGAAATATTCCATCAAAAATAACATAATCATCGCCTTTAATTCTGATCCAAATTTTAGTTGGATTAATGAAATCGAGGCTATCTTGTTTTAATCCAATTTCAATCCGTTCCATCTGGAAAGGATCTAATAAGTCCTCTAAATATTTATGCAGTATAATTTCGGTAGAAATTCCCAAAATTGATTCAACATTACTGCTAACTTGTAAAATTCTGAGACTAGGTTCTTCTAAAACCAATAAAACGCCATGGGGTTGAATTTGGCTGAGAATATGGATGGGTTGCTCATCCAAATCTTTTAAGCCAGAAGGATTTTCCTCTGTCTTGATATTTACCATAATGATTCTCCTGAGTTACTTTTGATAAAAAATGATCGAAAGGTAGAATTTTTTTCCCTGCTGAGGTCTATCTAATGCTGAGTTCGGACTTGGGGCTGGTTAAGACAATTTTTTAAGGCAGTTTCGGGGTGTTATCTTTTAGTATAGCATTTTGCAAATCAGTTGAAACTGCTTGCAACTCTTTTCCTATAACTCTTTAGGTTTATTTTAAAAAATATAGACCAATGCAGCTAACTCAATCTAAGAGCAATTTTGCTGCATCAGGTTTAAATATCGTTACATATTAATTCGCAAAAACTAATCAAATCATGCTACAATGGAGGCTCTACTAATTTAAAATTAATTGCATTAATCCAGGGAATAATCGATAGGTTTCCGTTGCTAATAGGGCTGGCCCCACCACCACTTCAGCTTGTTTTTTCTCTACCCCATTCCAAATCGCCTGAGCAATATCTTCTGGTTGACTCACCCAAGTAGAGGTTAAAGCTGAGTCCAAGCGTTGACGCAGTTGTTCAACTTCTAACTCATCTTCCCCCCGAAATTGCGCTCTTTCCAGGAAATTACTATTAATAATCCCCGGATGAACAGCACAGACATGAATTCCTTTTTTTTGCACTTCTAACCTCAAGGATTCTGTGAGTCCAGTCACCGCATATTTGCTCGCACAATAGGCTGCCATTTGAGGCAGGGGCATTTTTCCCCCTAAGGAGCCAACATTCACAATTGTCCCTTGTTTTTGTTTCAAGAAATGGGGTAATACTGTGTGGATCATATTGACATAACCAAAGAAGTTAGTATTCATTAATTCATGCCAATCTTCTAAGGTGGTATGTTCAACGGATGCAGTTAAACAAATTCCGGCATTATTGATTAAAACATCGATACTTTCATAATAATCTAAGGATTGATTCACTAAATATTTAACCTGTTCAATATCAGTGACATCCGTAGGAATTGCTAAGGTAGAAACCCCCAAAGATAAAACTTCATTTGCCAAGGTTTCCAAACGTTCCGGTTCCCGGGCAGCTAAAATTACATTGTAGCCTTTTTTTGCAAATAATAAAGCCGTTGCTTTACCAGTTCCTTGGGAAGCGCCTGTAATCAAAACTGTTGATGTCATATATAAAAATTAAGGTAATGGGTAATAGGTAATAACTGATTACTGGTACGGGCGGGTTCTTTTAAATCTTTGTTAATTACTTAAATCTTGATGAACCCGCCCCTACAAATGATGACTGATTTTATCTTCTGTTATTACATTTACGTCGCTGAGTTTCTATTGTGTAGTCTCGCGGAATACTGTTTAAATCCATTCCGGGCTGGAAAATTGTGGCGGCATCCCAGAGTTTTGCTCCCGTTAAGTTGGCTCCAGAAAAATTAGTTCTGTCATCAATAATTGCTCCACTTAAGTCAGTTTTACTTAAATCTGCACCACTTAAATCAACCCCACTCAAGTTAGCATCAACAAAATTGGCAAAGGAAAAATTAGTTTTTCTCATGGTGCTATTGGAGAGGTTTGCACAGGTAAAAAATGCTCCCCGGAAGTTGGCATCATTAAAATTGGCATTGCTCAAATTAGCTTGTCTAAGTTGAGCATTAACTCGGCTTTGATTGCTTAAATCAGCCCCTTGCAAATTACAGCCTTGACAGGAACGAGCATCTCCTCTTAAAAAAACAGCCGGGTCGGTTGTATTGAATTGAGCCATCGTTGGAGCCACAAAAACAACGGGTGTAAACACAGCCAAAACTGCCCAAAATTTATATTTTTTCATGGTTGATTATCATTGGTTTTATAGTTTAATTAATAACATATAAAATCCAACCTGTCAATTCTGAGGTAAAACCTGATTTTCTTGAAATTGAAAGGAGAGACAACGGGTATCGGGGGCAATTTTAAGACTCTTATAAATTTTCTGGGTGAAAATATTAAATTACAAGCTATAATGAAACCTAGACCCATTAAAATTTAGCCCAATTAACGAAATAGAGGCGAACACTATGTTAAAAAGTTATGAAGCAATTTATGAACAAGGTCAAATGAAGTGGCTGGCAGATCAACCTCAAGTGACTTCTGCTCGTGTAATTGTCACTATTTTGGAAGAGAATCCCTTACCTGTAAAACGTCGAATTTCTCCCAATTCTTTGGCTGGAAAAGCTCAAATTTTAGGTGATATTGTCGGCTCTATTGTTAATGAAGAAGATTGGAAATGTCTGAAGTAATTCTTCTTGATACCCATATTTGGCTTTGGTATATTAATGCCAACTTTGATCAATTTCCGTCTGATTGGCGATTGCGGATAGAATCAGCGAATCAAGTGGGAGTTTCCCCAGTGTCCTGTTTTGAAATTGCTTTTGCTCACAAAAAAGGGCGAATAAAGCTATTATGTACGCCTCAAGAATGGTTTGAAGGTGCTTTAGCTCCATCAGGGATTATATTGCTTCCTTTGACTCCTGAGATTGCCTCTATGGCTGTGAATTTGTCGCCTGTTCACAAAGATCCTTTTGATCGCATTATTATAGCAACAGCATTGATTTATCAAGCAAATTTAGCCAGTATTGATAGCTTGTTTTCTAAATATTCAGAACTCGATACCTATTTGATGAAATAATACTGATTAAATTTTGGTTGTACATCATAATAAATTAATGGGATTGCGGGTCTAAAGCATCCCTTAAACCATCACCTACTGCATTGATACTTAAAACGGTTAAAAAAATCGCTAATCCTGGAAATAAAGCCAAATAGGGGGCGGTTTCTAAATAGTTTTGAGCATCATAAAGCATTCTTCCCCAGGTGGGAACATCGGGGGGAAATCCTAATCCTAAAAAACTTAAAGTGGATTCTGTAATAATCGCAGTTCCCACCGCTAAAGTTGCTGCTACAATCACTGGACTCAAAACATTGGGAAGAATATGTACCCAAATTAATCGCTTAGAAGACGCACCAATTGCTTTAGCTGCGGTGACAAAATCCTGTTCCCTTGTGGTGAGAAAACTCGCTCGCACTAATCGCGCCACCGACATCCAATTTAACCCACCAACTACTATAATAATTAATAGGAAAATTCCGACTTCTGGCCCAACTATTTGTTTGATCGATTCTCGAAATAAATAGATGACTAATAGTAATACAGGTAATTGGGGAAGGGAAATAAATAAATCCGTTAATCGCATTAATATACTATCAATAATTCCGCCATAAAATCCGGCGATCGCCCCTACTAATGTTCCTAATAAAATTGCTACCGCCATCGCTGCGACTCCAACGGTTAAAGAAACTCGTCCCCCAATTAATAAACGGGCTAATTGATCCTGTCCTAAATCATTGGTTCCAAAAGGATGTTTTATCGTGGGAGAAGAAAGAGAATTAACAAAATCAATTTCCGTCGGAGAAATCCCATAAACCCAAGGGCCAACAATTACGGCTAAAATCAATAATCCTAAAATTATTAATCCTAAAAGGGCGATTTTATCTCGTTTAAATTGTCGCCAAGCCGTCTGAATTAGAGTTTTAGATTGGCGGATTTGGGAGGTTTTTTCGGAAGGTTGAATGACAGTCATAGTTAATAATTAATATTGAACTCTAGGGTCTAATAATCCATATAAAATATCGGCAAATAAGTTGAAAATTACGACTAAAATCGCATAAACCATCGTAATTCCCATAATAACCGGGGTATCACTGCGAAAAATTGAATCAATTAATAACGCCCCAATCCCAGGAATTCTAAATACCTGTTCGGTAACTAATGATCCAGCAAATAAACCAGGAATTTGTAAGGCAATTAAGGTCACAACTGGAATTAAGGCATTTCTCAAAATATGACCATTAATTACATTCAATTTTGGTAAACCTTTCGCGTAAGCGGTGCGAACATAATTTTGATTTAACTGTTCTAAAAAAGAAGACCGAATAAACCGCATTAAAATTGCAGCTTGATAGAATCCTAACACACAAATAGGCATAATAGACTGTTGGATTTGTTGCCAAAATGTTTGTAAATTGGTTACTTTTAAGGTACTATTATAAATAAAAGGAAACCATTTGAGTTGAACACTGAAAATAATAATAAACAGTAACCCAGTAAAAAAAGTGGGTAAGGAAAACCCAATAAAGGAAACCGTTGTGATGATTTGGTCTAAAACCGAATAGCGTTTTAAAGCGGAAATAATCCCAAAGGGAAAGGCGATTAAAACCGCTAAAATATAAGCCGCCCCCATAATCCAAAGAGTTGTGGGTAAACGTTGTAAAATCAAATCTAAAACCGGGCTACGACTGGTAAAAGAATAGCCTAGATCTCCTTGTAAAAAGGCCAAAATCCATTTTAAATACCGGATCGGAATAGGTTGGTCTAAACCGAGCGATCGCCTAATATTTTCTCGGACTTCGGGTGTAATGGCAGGATTATTGGCAAATTCTCCCATGGGATTACCCGGGGCTAAAGCTAGGATTAAAAACACGACCATACTAATAGCTATTAGGGTGGGAATGGAGGTGAGAATCCGGTTGATTAGGTATCGGGTCATGTTGAATAATAATAAAATAAAAGATAGCCCTAAAGGGCTTACTACGGGGTCTTTTTCCAATCTTTGATATTCCAGACGGTTAAATCCCAAGGGGTTAAGTTTACGCCTGTTAATTTCTGATTGACTCCTTCTACTTCCGCCCGATGAATTAAGGGAATTACAATATAATTATTCACTAACATATCATTCATTTTAATCCAGATTTGTTTTTGTTTTTCGGGGTTAATTTCAGTGGTCGCTTGTTTCCAAAGGGCATCATATTCTGGCTGACAATAGCGAGAATAATTGTCCCCTGTCCAGTTATTCGCTTTTTGCGGAATTTGGTCACAGGTATAGGTTTTTAAATAGGCGGTGGGATCGGGATTAGTATTTCCGGTACTAAATAATTGTAAATCCGCCGCAAATCTTTCTGTGGTATCGGGATTAGCAGGATCACCGGAAAAATAGACACTCGGATCAATACTTTTGAGTTCTACTTTCATGCCTAATTGTTCTAAGGATTGTTTAATTACTTCTTGGGTTTTTTGCCTTAAAGGATTAACGGAACTTTGAAACACTAAGTTCATTTCTACCCCATTTTTATCTCTAATCCCATTATTATTAGTATCTTTCCATCCCGCTTCCTCTAATAGTTGAGTTGCTTTTTCTAAATTAAATTGATAGGTGGTATTAGGGGAAACAACTTGAACAGGATTCACTACAAAATTAGAAGTTGGTTTGCCTAAAATTCCATAGAGTTGATTAGCAATAATATCTCGATTGATCGCTAAACTTAAAGATTGACGTACTTTAGGATCGCTAAAGAAAGGATGGGGGAATTTCAAACTCGATCTTTCTCCATCCGGTGTGGTTTTATTTGGATCGGTTTGATTAATCAGAATCCGTTCCATTAATGCCCCAAAATTAGAAACAATCTTACCTTTTCCCGTCGCTTCTAAGGGTTTTAAAACATTAGATTCCACCTGAAGATTATAGGCATAATCCGCATCTCCCGTCTGCAAAACTGCCCTAGCTGCGGAGGCTGCATCGCCTCCCCCCTTGAGTTCTATTCGTTCAAATCCTAACTTTTTAGCTTCTCGAAAATTGGGGTTAGCTTCATAGACAACTACGTCCCCTGGTTTGAATTCTACGACTCGATAGGGCCCGGTTCCTACGGGTTTTAAATTACCCGGTGCCTGTCGAGAATTTTCTCCATTATAGGCTTGAAAAATATGACGAGGTAAAATCATTCCTTCGGTTCCCACAAACACCGAATACCATCCCGGGGTTACGGATTTAAAGTTGATTTTTATGGTATGTTCATCAATTTTTTCAATATCTTTAATAATTTCATATGTCCCGGATGTGGTAGTTCCCACTTTGGGATTACTAATAAATTCATAGGTAAAAATAACATCATCGGCGGTAAAGGGTTTTCCATCCGACCATTGAATATCTTTTTTCAGTTTCCAAGTCACGGATTTACCATCTTTCGCAATTCCTCCATTTTCCAGACTGGGAATTTCTGCGGCTAAGAATGGGACTAATTCTAATTGATTATTAAAACTGGCCAAGGGTTCTAAAGTAATTCGACTAGCTTCTGAATCTTTGAACCCCGTTGATAAATGGGGATTCAGAATAGTTGGTGCTTGCCAATATAATAATTTTAGGGTATTTTCTGCGGGTTGCTGATTAGAATTAGTTGGATTTGTTGAGGTAGAATTTGGGGAAGATCCACAGGAAGTTAGGGTGAAACTAATCAGAGAAATCAACAGAGAAAATTTATAAAAATTCATAGAAATTGTAGAAAAGGGCGATCGCATTCTGTACTGAGTGTGTTTCATTACCGTAGTGAGGCATTTATGCCTCCATTCTCGAATTTCGTTAATTCTATTACCGTAGTGAGGCATTTATGCCTCTATTACCCAATTTCGTTAATTCTATTACCGTAGTGAGGCATTTATGCCTCTATTACCCAATTTCGTTAATTTTATTACAAAATTTTACAGAAACGCCGCTTACACTTGACAAAAGCATAAAATTTTGCATTGTGAGGACTATCAATATGGGTCTTATCCACCAAGTTGAAGTTCGCAGACTCAACTCGATCCGCTCCGGGATGGTTGAATTTTTCACCCCCCAAACCAGCGATGAAACGATGACGGTACAGGTCGAGGCGGGGGCGGTAGAGAAGTTATTTGTCCATCGTTTTCAAACCGATCAATTGTTGGTTGTCCGGGGTCAATTTGTCCTAGTGATTTTACAAAATCGTCAATATCGTTATATTCCTTTGAGTGATCGGGTTCCAACCGTGGTTAAAATTCCCCCAGGAGTTCCTCACGGTGCAGTTAATCTGGGTACAGAAGACTGTTTAATGGTGAATGCGGTATTGCGCCATGGGCAACCCCATGAACGAGATTATCGGCCTTTAAAACCGCCTTTTCCTTACAATTTAGTCGCAGTAAAACAGGCTTTAGAAAGTTTAGATTATCCCCTAACTGCTTAATTTTAAAATAATCTTAAATCAATATAGGATACCAAATTGCTGTATCCTATATTGATAATAGCGATCGCAGTTTTTTAAAACCTTGGCAATCTTAAAAATTAAAGTTAAACCCAATTCTAAACAACAGGCTTTCCATGAAGAACTGGATGGAAGTTTTACCGTCCATCTGAAATCTCCCCCAGTCGAAGGAAAAGCCAATCAAGAATTAATTAAATTTTTAGCCAAACACTTAGGAGTCCCCAAATCCCAAATTACAATTAAATCGGGCTTATCCTCCCGCCATAAATTTGTAGAAATTCCTGACCCTAATTCCTAGTATAATGGGGGAGTAGCCATCATTGATTTCAGTATTTTTGCCAATGGATGCGTTTCAACCCACCCCTCCAGATTGGACGACCGATGCAATTCACGCTTCTGAGTTTTGCTGTCCTGAGTGTTCCGCTAATAGTTTAGAAGCCCAACAGGTTTGGATTAATCGTCGTTCTCCCGTTTATAGTGAAAATAACCGTCGCAAATGGCAGGAATTTTATGCCTGTCAATGTGGCTCTGTTTGGTGGGCTTGGAGTAGCGATCGCCCCCCTTCTAATTTGCTTCCTCAACCTGAAGATTCTGATATTTTTTGATAGTCTATAAAATGAAAATTGCAACGTGGAATGTTAATTCAATTAGAACTAGAAAAGATCAGGTATTGCAATGGTTACAAACCAATGAAATTGATATTCTTTGTTTACAAGAAACTAAAGTCATTGACAAAGATTTTCCTCGTTCTTGTTTTGAAGAATTGGGTTATAATACCTATATCTATGGTCAAAAATCCTATAACGGGGTCGCAATTTTTAGTAAAACTCCCCTAGAGGCGGTTCATTTTGGATTCTCGGATATTTTAAAAACTGAACCCTCTCAAAACTTTGATGAACAAAAACGAGTTTTAACCGGAATGATTAATGGAATTGCAATTGTAAATTTATACGTTCCCAATGGTTCCAGTATTGATAGCGACAAATATCACTATAAATTAAACTGGTTAAACCATCTCAAAGACTATTTAAAACTTCTGTTTACTCAGACCGAAAAGATTTGTATTTGCGGGGATTTTAATATTGCTTTAGAAGATATTGATATTCATAACCCCAAGGGTCGAGAAACTCATATTATGGCGAGTGATGCTGAACGTCAAGCCTTAGAATCAATATTAGAATTAGGCTTTAAAGATGCTTTTCGCAAGTTCACCACTGAGGGTGGACAGTTTAGTTGGTGGGACTATCGCCAAGCCTCCTTCCGACGCAATACCGGATGGCGCATTGATACACATTATTTAACATTACCTCTCTACGAAGTCGCTACTCATTCCATCATCGATAAAACCCCCAGAACTTGGGAACAACCCAGCGACCACACCCCCGTCATTTTAACCCTAGACCTGACCAGTCTGGAGACGGAGGAGCCCAAGTAATTCACCCCTCTTGCATTATGCTGAAAGTTGTTGTACCTTAATTGAGAAGCTTTATCAACTAATCTTTTAAAAATTTAGACTAATTGAGAGCTTGCAAAAACACGAGAAAAGGCACTAGACTGAAAATTTGAACAAATCAGCCTAGTGCCTAAACTCAAAAACCATAACTATTCACTTTGAAACATCCTGATGTCTTGATTTAGCGATAACCCTGGAAAGCGATCGCTCAATTGAGACGGGATAGTTTCATTGTAGGTTTTTTGGCGATTTTCTGTCAAGTCAATTGTCAGAGAAGTTAACAATTATTATCGTTTTCTCAAATAATTGAGAATTAATCCTAATTGATAGAACCTCCAATGCAAACCAATATCTCAAATTTCCCGCGTTCTCTGGATTTAGCAACACTGTGTATCTACGGACTCAGTATTTTATCCGCAGGTTTATTTCTGTTTTCACCCTTCGTAAATTTACTGCATCCGAGTCCTTGGCAACGCAGTTTAGGAACAATACATGGCTTTGGTTCCCTTATCTCAAGTTGAGACAGCGTTAAAACCCGACTCTCCATTGGGTCAATTTAATGAACAAAACTCTACCAATTCCATCAATGACTTACTCTATTTTCAATTGTTTTAGAACTGGTGCGATCGCCAGTTTACTCTTATTAACTAGTAGTTGCAATAATACAGCATCAACTAATAGTAATCTATCCTCACAAACTTTATCACCAGACAGGACAACCTTAGTGGTAAGTCATTTTGCAGATCAAGTTGTGATTCCTACTTATCAACAGTTAGTAAAAGAGGCGGGGGAACTCTCAAAAGCCGTGAATGAGTTTGTAGAAAACCCGACTCAGAAAACCCTAAAAGCCACACAAAAGGCTTGGGTAGCGACTCGTTCTCCTTGGGAACAAAGCGAAGCCTTTGCATTTGGCCCGGCGGAATCTTTAGGCTATGATGGGGATTTAGATGATTGGCCAGTGAATGAAACGGATGTTGTTGCTATTATTAATAGTCAGGATGAAATTACCTTAGAGTCGGTAAAAAAACTGCAAACAACACAAAAAGGATTCCATACCATTGAGTATTTATTATTTGGTTTAGATTCTCAAAAAACGGCTCAAAATTTCTCAAAACGAGAGTTAAAGTTATTACAGAATCTAACTGTAGCCTTTAATGAATCTGCTAATAATTTAACCAAAAGTTGGGCAGAAGGAGTCAATGGTAATCCAGCGTATCGGGAAGTTTTAGCAACAGCAGGAATTCAGAATAATCCTGCCTATCCCACCCCACAAGCCGCCGTCGAGGAAATTCTACAGGGGATGTTAGGCTGTTTGGATGAAGTGGCGAATGAAAAAATCGGTAAACCGTTGGAAACGAAAGATTATTTAACCTTTGAAAGTCGATTTAGCCAAAATTCTCTAACTGATTTTCAGAATAATCTCAAAAGTGTTGAGAATGTTTATTTAGGGCGAATTTCAGGAACTGAGGCTCAAAGTAATAGTATTAGTGCTTTAGTCGCTCAAAAAAATCCTGAATTAGATCAAAAAATAAAACAGGAATTAAAAGCAGCCATAGAAGCCGTTAATGCAATTTCTAGTCCCATTGAAAACACAATTAAAAATCCCGAAACTACCGCTAAATTAACATCAGCTAAAACCGCTATTTCAACCTTATTTTCTACCCTAGAAACACAACTGCTTCCCCTCATCAAAACATAGGATTAGCATAGCCCATCTTCCTATATCCAAGCAAACCATCAAAACAAGATCCTTCACTTCATTAATTCAATGCAAACTTTATCCTTAAAATATCCTCCCAGAAAACCTATTAAGTTTTTAATCATTTTCGTAATCGCAATTTTAGGAGGAATTACCCTATCCAGTTTTTGGCATTTTCAAAATAGGTTGCAACCCGAAATCCCTTTAGCGGGAGGAGAAACCACCGTATTTAACCGCAGTTCCAGTAGCTTTGAACAACCGTTAGCCAATTTAGATGAAACGGAAAAGAAAAAACATACAGAATCTAATACCGCTTTTGAGGCTAATTTTGTTACTAAACCTGCACCCATTCATCCCGGGTTAGGGCCTTTTTTTAATAACGCTTCCTGTGCAGGATGTCACCTGAAAAATGGTCGGGGTTTACCCGAACCCGGACAATTATTAGTCAGAGTCAGTGCGCCGAAAGTTAATCCTGTTAAACCAGGTAATTATCATTTAGAAGGATCGGTTAAAATTGATAATCTACCGCCTGTTTTGGGACTGGGAACCCAGATTCAAGATTTTGCAATTTACGGACAAAAACCCGAAGCCATAGTTAATGTAGAATGGCAAGAACAAACGGGTCAATATAGCGATGGAACGTCTTATAAATTGCGATCGCCTCAACCTAAAATTACCCTGCCAAATGGTCAACCAATTTTACCAGAAATTCAAAAATCCTTGAGAGTTCCACCCCCAGTTTTTGGCCTAGGTTTATTAGAAGCAGTTCCTGAAAAAACGATTTTAAATCTCGCCGATCCCGATGATCAAAATCAGGATGGAATTTCAGGAAAAGCGAATCAAGTTTGGGATGCTCAAAAAAAATCGGAAGCATTAGGACGATTTGGTTGGAAAGCTGGAAATCCGACATTAATTCAACAAAATGCAGGTGCTTATGCGAATGATATGGGAATCACCAACCCGTTATTTACCGATGGGGAAAAACTAACGGATATTGATCAAAAAACCTTAGATTTAACGACATTCTATGTACAGACTTTAGCCGTTCCCGCCCGAACTTTATTAGATGACCCGCAAGTCAAACGAGGCGAAACGTTATTTGCTCAAGCTAATTGTGTTTCCTGTCATTTACCCACCTTAAAAACTGGTAATCATCCCGTTAAAAAATTAGCAAATCAAACCATTCATCCCTATACGGATTTATTGTTACATGATTTAGGAGCCGGATTAGCCGATCATCGCCCGGAATTTCAAGCATCGGGGACAGAATGGCGAACTCCTGCTTTATGGGGTATTGGGTTAACCCAAACCGTATCTCCCTATTCTGGATATTTGCATGATGGTCGAGCGCGAACCCTCGAAGAAGCGATATTATGGCATGGGGGAGAAGCCGAAACTGCTAAAAAAGCGTTTAGAAGCATGACCCAGGAAAATCGAGATGCGTTAGTCCGCTTTTTGAAATCGTTGTAAACTTTCTGGAAAAAAATCTTCAGCAATGGGTACAAATAGGGTATTATAGTAGTTTGTGCAAAATCTTCATTAATCTAGGCTCATGGCTGTACCCAAGAAGAAAATGTCCAGGTCGAGACGCGATATGCGGAAGGCGACTTGGAAACGGAAAGCAAGACTACAAGCTGAAAAAGCGTTATCTCTCGGTAAGTCCGTTCTCACAGGTCGTTCTACAGGATTTTACTATCCCACTGACGACCAAGAAGAAGGCGACGAAGAATAAACGATTGGACTGTGCGAAACTATATAAAGATAGGGGCGAGAAAGCCTCTCTGTTCGGGAGAGGAAAACTCGCCCTTATTGTTTGGAGATTTAGACATTAATAAAACCCATATTCTGCACGATAAAATGTAATAGATTATTATTCAAAAATTTCTCTCTTGTGAACGTCCTTAACTCATAATATATTACATTTTGTCAGGCGAAATCTGGGCTGAGGCTTCGCTGTTACGGTAGTTGAAAGCCAGGTCGAGGATTTTAGCCCAACGTTTTTGGACTTGTTTGGGGGTGCATTTGAGGATAGAGGCGATCGCTTTATCACTTTCTTCTTGGTCTTTGAGTTGTAATAACTGTTGCTGATCGACAGATAATTGGGCTTGGAAGGCTTGCCATTGTTCGCTATTCATCCCCAATTTTTGGTTAATATCAGCCCCTAACCATTCATGGACGAGTTTCCAGTTGTTAGACCGGGCAAATTTTTCGACGTGGTATTTAAACCGTTGTTGCAGATAGTCCCGTTCACGGGCGGTTAACCCCAGGGCTTTATCAATATCGCAGGCTTGCAGATCTTGCATTTTGAGTTTTAAATATTTAACACAATCGGTTTGTCCTTGGGATTCTAAATATTGCATCAGTTCATTAATCACCCGATCGCGTAAAACACTTTCTGCGGGGTCAACGGTTTCAGACACCATTTTTTCCCGAATTTGCTGCATCGCGGATGTCCGGCTTTGGGCTTCGGCTTCTTCGGTTTTGCCACCTTCAACGGCTAATTCAATATCCATAGAGGTTTCAGGGGGTTGACCTTTAGCAAACCCTTGGGCGCGTAACACAATTAACCGTTGACGGTTACGACCGGGTAAACCGATCTGGCGTTTGGCATACTGTTCGGTAAAAGCCATATATTCCGCTAATTCTAAACGGGTATGGGGGGTATAGTTAGCTTCCAGGGCGTGTTCCCGACGAAAAGCCCGCAGAGACTCGACATAAAATCCTTGTAAAAAGTCTTCAATTAAGTTGTAACGGGCTTGGAAACTCAACTGAGACTCAAAGGAAGCAACGTGACGGTAGACCATGGCCGCGAGGTGGGAGTGGAGTTCTACCCGACCTTGACGAGAGCCGAGTTTGTAATACTCTAAGCACTTTTGCAACCGATGACGGGCTAAACTTAATTGCCAGGTTTGCACATCGCCAGAGGTTTGAATGCGGTTGCTTTTTTCACAAATGCGTTCTACTTCCAGGGCCATCCGTAGCGTCACTGTCCGACCACTGGCGGGGAGGGCTTTAACTGTTGTTTGCAATTCTTGTAATAAAAGTTGAGCTAAGGCTTGAGGATCAATATAATTAAGAGTAACTTCAGAATCTTGAATTGAAATATCTTGTGCAAACATGATGGGTTTCCTTGGGTAAAGCACTGTGTACAGAAGGCGAGAGTCAAAGGCGGTTTGGTATTTCCTGATTCAACTCTCTACACTTTGAATAGTAGAAGCAGCCCCTTTGGAGTAGTGACATCAATGTTCCACTCTCTGATGTAACTAATTAGATGCGGTGGGTTTATCCTCTACATTCAGCCCTTGTACATCACCCTAAAAGCCTTATTTAATCAGTATTACAACCCTATTTTATTTACCCTGATCACAGCGAGTTTTCCCCAGGGTTGTCGATATTATCCCTAGACCAGTTTCACAACTGGCTACGGTGAATTTAAAAAATATAGACTGTAGTGGGAGCGTCCTCGCTCCCTAGAATATACAGACGTGCCATGGCACGTCCAATATGAATCTGGAAGATAAAGCTCGGGAACTCTTGGTACAAGATCGCCAGCACCTAGAACACATCGGCGAAAATATGCTCGACCGAGTAGCCAAAGAAGCACAAGCGGTGGAACAAACTCAAGAACAAGCGCGGGAGTTGTTGGCTGAAGATCGTCTGCATGACGACCATCTCCAAGAAGCGATGTTGAGTCGAGTCGAGAAACAACAAAGTCATTGAACCCACTCTCAGAACGTCTCAAACGGAAAAACCATTTTTGAGGGAACGTGATTGAAGCAGTCGCGCCAAGGAATCGTTCACTTAACTCCATTGGTGCTAGTTTTTTGATCAACAATTTCGGGTTGAAAGATCCCTACCCTATCCCTAATTTAACCGGAGGTTGTTGAAATTTTAACTTTCCCCAGTTAAAGCCAAAAGCAAGATTGAGGTTTTCTAAAGATTCCACCAGCCAAAATACTTTATCTCGGGGGAAAGTTGCATAGTGGTTAAATAAAATCGAGAACCGTTTTTCTAAATCCGACTTAACCCTCCGGCAAATTAAGACAATTTTCAAGAGTAACCCAATTGAACGAGTCACACCCAAGTTACTGCTTAAATCTAAAAACACAAAGTGATGGGGTTGTTGAGGACTTTCCACTACCAGGAAATTTAATAACTTGCGACAGGTTCCCGCCACGAGGGTATCATTCACTTTCTGACTATCATTGTGTGAGAGCGTCCCTTGAAGTTCTCGGTACAAGCGATTATTAAAATGTTTTTTTGCATATTTAGTATCAACTGCATCCGTTAAATATTCATACAATTCCTCTTTAAATGTCCGATAAGTACGAGCGTTTTGACTTTGATTTACAAAAATTTTGGCTAAATCATCATAGGTGTGATAACTGTCAATTCTTCCAGTGAAATGTTTGACGGCAAAATTCAATTTTTTGTCCGTTAATAGGGTAGGGTTTTCCACCGACGGTAAGATTAGCCGTTGTTCCCGAGGAGTATTTTTAAAGGTGAGATATTGAGATAAATCCTGTTCAAAGGTTTCCTGAGCCTGCATCCGCATCTCCCGAATTTCCTGGCGTTGTTCATCGGGACTATCATCGGTTAAGAAACAATGATCATATAAATAGGGATAACGACTAATTAAACCTTCAACACTATCACTTTTTTTATCTTCTTCCGCTTTGATTTTTTCTTCAAAAACTTTACTCAAACGGCGCAGAGCCTGGTATTGTTCGGTTTCAGTAAATCGTTTAACTAATGAACGTAGGCGTTTTGCCGTCCAACAGGAGGGCAAACCCGAGGGTGTTTGTTCAAAACTATGAATTAGTTCAGGAATCGCCCACTGATCCCGGGGATTTTTGCGCCACCGGTTAATTAAAATATAGCAACTGCGGTTAAGAACATACTGAAATTCTATATTGGCTAAATCCGAATCGACAATCCGACCAACCGCTAAATTGACCGCTAAATCTGGGTATTCCCCACCTTGGATAAACAGATTAAAGAAACGCTGAATCAGTTGTCGGGGCAATTCAAAATCAACACAGTATTGCAGATGAGCATAAATGACTTGCTCATCTGACGAATGGTAATACTGGCTGAACCCCGAACTATTCACGGTATAACCCCTCTTTTTCTAGGGACAGATCGAACACAACAAAAAAACGATCACAACCCCACACTGTTACCCAACATCATAACCTCCTTGAGTCCGTTTTCCTACCCGTCCCGATGGTGGAGCAAGTGAGATTTCGATTTTCCCTCCCGTCTCTTTCGGAGTATGCTCCTACTGGTATCGAGGCGAGTACAACGTCCGGTTATCCGTAACCCACTTCCTCTGTGATCACACCAGATATTGGGGTAAGAACCAACCAAGGATGACTGAAAACTTTAGGCAGAGTGTGGCTTCTGTATGAATACATATATTCTATTGATAAATCATTACAACTTCTATAAAGATTCAGCAAAAATCAATGAGAAATTGTAAAGATTCAGTAAAGCTATTTCTTATTAACTTTGATCCCGGTTAAGATCGATAGCTCCTAGAGCTTTAAGTGTAACTTTTTGAGCCGTTGTGATTCCGGTCACACCCGTAATATTTAAGCCATTATAGGGTTTATCAGCGCGTAAGGTTTTTAAACATTCATTAGTATGTAAGTCCCAAATCTTAATCCCTTGATCATGACTTCCACTCGCTAAAAAATTGCCATGAGGATCACCATGAACTGACCAAACGGGGTGATCATGACCCCTTAGATTTTTCACACATTCCCCAGTGGCAATATCCCATAACTTCACCTGATAATCATAGCTGCCACTCACCCAAACTTCTCTGTGGGTGTAGAATAAAATTCCTTGGACTCGTTCGATTTCACCCCTCCAGGTTTGCAGACATTCACCGGTTTTAATATTCCAACATTTCACCGAACGATCATAACTCCCACTAACTAAAATAGAACCCTTGTCCGTAAACCCCAGGACATGAACCCGATCACTGTGGCCTGCGAGAACCGCCAAACATTCGCCCGTTACTATATTCCAAACTCGGATCTGGTGGTCATTACTCCCACTGGCTAGAATCTGATCCCGGGGACTAAAAGCCACCGCACCCACCCAACGCTGATGACCTTCTAAGGTTTGTAACAGTTCTCCGGTCTGTACATCCCAAAGTTTCACCGTTTGGTCATCACTGGCACTTGCCAGTAGCACACCCTCGGAACTAAAGGTCACGGCTTGAATCCGATCACTATGACCATGTAGGGTTTTGAGACATTCTCCGGTCTGTGCATCCCAAAGTTTTACCGTTTGGTCATAACTCCCCGTGGCAATTAACCCGCCATCGGGACTAAAGGCCACTGACCACACCCAATCCCGATGACCGGGTAACTGTTTGAGACAACGACCCGTCCCCACATCCCACAGTCGCACCTTATTGTCATCACTGCCACTAGCCAAACGCCGACCATCGGGACTCAAAACAAACGACCACACCTGATGACGATGACCGCGTAAGGTTCGCAATCGTTGCCCAGTTTGCACATCCCATAACTGCACTATCTGATCTACACTTCCGGTGGCGAGGGTTTGGCTATCGGGACTAAAAGCCAAGGAACAAACCTGACTTTCCAGTCCGGTTAAAGTCTTTAAACAGACCCCCGTTCGGATATTCCAGAGTTTCACCGTTTGGTCATCGCTGCTACTGGCTAATAGTTCTCCATCGGGACTAAAAACCACGATCCAAACCGAATCTTGATGACCTTCAAAGGTATGAAAACTTTGACCAGTATTCACATCCCATAGGCGAACTGTTTTTTCCTGGGTACTGCTGGCGATCAAATGGATTTTGCCCGGAGTTGATCCCGAAGGGACGAAGGTAACAGCCCAGTTCCAAGCGTCATTTCCATAGAAGGTGTGTAAACAGGTTCGGGTTTGAACATCCCAGAGTTTGATCGTCTGATCTTCGCTGCTACTGACAATCTGTTGACCATTGGGATTCCAGGTCAGGGTGGATAGACTTTCGGTGTGACCTGTGAACTGATGCACACATTGTCCTGAGCGAATATCCCAAATCCTAATACTTTGGTCATCGCTACCACTGGCTAACCAATCTCCTTGGGGACGAAAACCCACGCAATTTACCGTTCCTTGATGCTCTGACCAACGGTTCAAGCATTCTCCGGTTGAGACTTTCCATAGTCGCACGGTTTGATCCTCACTGCCACTGGCGAGTAAGGTGCCATCGCTATTAAAAGTGAGGGACTTCACCCCCACGGTTTGGCCTTGACAGACTAATAATTGTTGACCGTCTTCAACTGTCCATAAAATAATTTTGCCTTCTGCATCTCCGGTGGCTAAAATTCCGTTGCTTCCCAAGGCGACGGTGAGAGAATTTCCTAGGGTTTTGGCAAACACCGATCGAGATAAATCGGAACCGGAAAAATTAACGTTTTGTAAGTTGGCATCTTGTAAATAAGCCTGCCAGAGTGTTAATTGAGAAAAGTCATACTCTGCTAAATCGAGGTCTAAGTGATGGCAAAGATTTAGTAGATTCCCGCCCCCATAGCCGGAGGCATGACGGTGTTGTTTTAACCTTTGAATGAGAGTTTTAAATTTTTGATTGAGTTCTCCTGAAATTCGATAACGGTTGAGGAGTTTTTGGACAATTGGCTGTAGAATTAAACGGGTTTGACTTTCTCTAATATAATCTTTAGCTTGGGATTTTATTAAGGGATATTGATTGAGAATATTAATGGTTTCTGTTTCAATTTCTTGGAGAACTTTTTCAATCAATTTTTCAATGATATATTCCATCACTACGGGTTGTTGAGTGAAGCTCCCGCCACCTTTTTCAATTAGCGATCGCCGACTCAAGGATTCTAAGGCTTCGATCAGTTCAACTGAGGAAGTAATTGATAATAAATCTTTTCTTAAATCTACCATCGTACAGGGTTCTCGATTAATTGCTAACCAATACATGGTTTCTAATTCTAGTTTGGAAATTCGTCCTAATTGTTGTTCTAATAAATCCCTGATATCCCCAAATATTGCCGTTCCCTGTTGAATTTGTTGTAAAAATTCACCCACATTCCCGGCAAATAAATCATAAATAGTCGTGGTAACAATTTTTAATGCCAGGGGATTTCCTGCATAGCGTTCAATTAATTCTTGCCATTGTTCTAAGGAGCTATAATCTCCTTTGGCATGAATAATTGCTTGACAATTTTTAATGTCTAAACCCAGTAGGGGTAAGCAACGAATTTTCAGCGTTTGACCTTCTAAAGCCGCAATTTCTCTGGGTTTTTCTCGACTGGTCATCAACAAACAACTTTGGTGTTGAGTTTCTCCTAAACGTTTAAATAAATCACCGTAATTTTCATACCCTGGATAGTAACGCCCCACCAGATTTCCTTCTTGTAAAATTGATTCTAAGTTATCTAAAATAATTAAGCAGCGAGATGTTCTTAAAAATTCGATTAATTGAGAGATTTGACGGACGGGGTCGGCAGATAAATTACATTCGGTTTTATCAGCAAAAAAATGAATTAAATCAATTAAAATATCAGTTAATGGAGGTGCGTTTCGTAGTGATCGCCAGATCACAAATTCAAAATGAGGATGAATTTTTTGAATAAATTTCACCGATAAAGAAGTTTTTCCCATTCCCCCCATACCCAATACGGCAATGACTCGACAATCTTCTTGTAAAGTCCACTGTTCAAGTTGAGTAAGTTCTTGAAGACGGCCATAAAACTGAGAGACATCCGGTGCTTCTCCCCAGTCTATATTTTTTTTTGCGGGGGTTGAGGAAACCGGAGGATCGGGGGTTGGATGGGGGTCAGAGGGGGGAGTGGGAGAAGAAAGACGTTCAATTACGCTCCGAAAATTCTTTTTCCTAACTTTTTCCCCTAACTCATCCGATAATAATTTCCATAACTTTGGCCCCACATCCTGCTTCAGATATTCGGGAGTGCAGCGATATTCTAAAGCAATTTCATGGTATTTCTGACAGTACCAAGTTCCTTGAAGAACGGCGGTTTGTGCGTCAGTCAAGTGTTTTCCGGTTTTTTCAAAAACCAATGTATCGGTAATTGCGAGCGCCTGTTCAAATTTCATCATAACTAACAGATGCAGCCAAGTTGGTTTTTGCTGTTTATCTTGCACCTTTCTATACCATCGCAGAAATTGTAACAGAAAGCCGTCGTATCGGTACCCATCTTTGATATTCTCAAGGTCATAATTGCGTTTTTTGTGGAGAAGATGTTATACCAGTGGGCATGGCTGAACCTTACAATTGTTCTTTTTTGAGGAGTTTATTATTCTTAAATAAAATTTAAAGTCAGCCTTTTGCAAAAGCTGACTTAGTGATTGTTGAATTTAGATTGTGGCTGTTGAAATCTTCTAATTAAACATTCTGACATAGACAAAATTTAAAAAATTGGATTTAAGACATTTTCTCAAAATGGTTTAACAAGAGAGGAAACTACGCTACCAGCGAAACAGAGATATGTATAGTTTCATCCACAGACTGGGAATAATCAGGATAAGAATACATGACTGATTTCGCTTCCATAATGCTGCCAAATCGTTCTAACCAATCAAAAATTCGATCCAGTTGTTCAAGTGTAATTAATCCATACTGCCATAGGATCATCGGTAACTGACCTGAATCCTGTTCGGGGTGGCGCAAAGCCGTGGCAATTGAGGACGCGGGGATCGCTAACTCCCAGCGTAAAAATTGAATCAGTTGTGCTTGTTTGGGTGAAATCATTTTGGGGTTCCTACAAATAGGGAATAAAAAAGTTATATCGGGCGTAGAAATTAAGTTCTACAGTATTAATTGTACCGAAAATCAAGGGCTACTCAGTGACAGATATCCGATGAACCCTGTGATTAAATCTAGCTAATTATGTGATCATCATCACATGGCAAACAATAACTACACTCAGTTTCTACAAGATTTTATTTTGGGGGTTGAATTGAGACAATGCTATCACTTTTTGGCTGAACATCGCTTTTTGATGGTACTATAGAAGTTAGGGTATCTTTGCTGAAAACTGTTGAATAAAAATCAATTCATTAAAAAAATATTAAAAATTCCCAAATTTGATTAATTGTTGAAATGTAACGATTCTTGTGGCATTTATGAGAAATTCTATCGTTCAGGGCGTCAAAACAGCAGAATTTATCGAAAAATTGGGTTTAAAACCCCGTCATGAAGTAGAAGGGGTTTGTTCTCCGATGTCTCTGGGTGAAATTGTTCGTCGTCATGGGATGGATCAAATTTTAGGGGACGGGATACGGATTTTGGATGCGGATACCCTCCCTTTAACCGAATATCCGAATTTGTCCCCTCAACCCGTGCGGTTTAAATCGATGTTCGCCCCCAGCTTATTAACGCAGGTGGACTGTCGCATTAGTATCGGTGCGTTTAAACGGACAATTCTCAACGGAAACCCTTTAATTTCTGCATCCTTAAAAAATTTATTTAGACCGGATTGATCAACTTCGCCAATCAAAAATCACCCCAACTTAGAACAAACTATCACAAAATTAAACAAATCTTGGATTTCGTTGGCTCTGTTTTTGAATATACATTATTCTTTAAGTTTTTCCAGACTTTCCCTAGGCTTAAAGATGAGGTTAAACGACCCGATTTTGCCGAATACATTCAGCATACCATTGAAAACTGGCTTTCGGAATCCGTTTTTGTGTGGGATAATCCACATAAATTAATCCAAAACGGCGCTGATATCCCCAAGCCCATTCAAAGTTATCCATTAAGCTCCAAACAAAATATCCTTTTAGGGGATATCCTTCAACAATAGCCCGATGTGCTGAGTGAAAATGCTGACGTAAATACATAATCCGATCAGTATCAATTACCTCGACCTTTTGGTTTAATTCATCTTCAGCAGCACAGCCACTTTCTGTAATTAGAATAGGTAAATCTGCTCGGTTTAAGGTTTCGCTAATATGACGAATTCCCCAATAAATACATTCAGGAACAATATTCAACCAAGGCATATTCATTCGGGGATATCCTTTAGGTAATCCGAGAAATTCAAACCCCATAGGATTGTCGGAAGCGCGGACATAGGTAGCCGAGTAAATATTTAATCCTAATTGGTCTAAAGGTTGATGAATAATTTCTAAATCTCCGGGTAATATATCCGGGGCTTCATTACCTAATAATTCCAGTAAAGCCGGACTATAGGAACCTGTTAAGGCGGGAACCGTAATACCACCATTTTGACCACATAAATGAAAGGCTTTTTGGGCGGCTAAAATATGTTCTGGGGTTTCCGCAATCGGAACCGTTACCGCACAATTATCGACTAGAGAAATAGTACAAGGAACGGGAGAATTAGCTCTAATTGCTTGTACTCCCAATCCATGGGCTAATAGGGCATGATGGGAGGTTTGCCAAACTTCTTTGGGACGGGAAACAACGGTTCCGGGTGCATGGGGGGGAATGGCATTTACTTGATAGCCTAAATGGGTAAAACAGGGAATTTCATTAATCGTCATCCAATGGGTAATGCGATCGCCCAATTGACTCACCACAACCGCTACATAATCAGCAAAATCCTGAGCCATTTCTCGACTGCGCCATGACCCATATAAATCCTCCAAAGCCTGGGGACTATCCCAATGAAATAAAGTAGCATGGGGGGTAATTCCATGGTTTAATAAAGCATCAACTAGCCGTTTATAAAAATCAATTCCGGCTTGATTGACAGCACCTCTACCATTGGGAATAATTCGCGGCCAAGCGATACTAAATCGATAATGTTTAATCCCCAATTCCACCATCAATTGAATATCGGTTTCATAACGATGATAATGGTCGCAAGCGTTTTCCCCTGTGTCTCCATTTAAAACCCGTCCGTCGGTGAGACTGAAGGTATCCCAGACACTCGGTAGACGACCCCCCTCCCCAACAGCCCCTTCAATCTGATAGGATGCGGTAGCGGCTCCCCAGATAAAATCCAGTGGAAATTGATCACTTACCATTGACACCAAGCTCCTTAAATAATCATTTAACTTTGATTAAAATGGTTCCAGAAATCTATTGAAAATAAGGAACCGTTTGATTTAAATATAGTTTAACAGGGGATAGGGCAAGTGATTGTCACTGAGGGAATAGAAGAATAATTTTTACGTTTAGGTTTGATGATTTTATAGTATTTAAGGATATTCTAAAGAAGTGTTAGAATCAAGGAATAGCCATATCACACCGGACGGGGGTTGCTCCCAAGTCAAATCAAAGGGTAAATTCCTGATACCTAAAAAATCCTAATTCAATGAGGACTATGATGCTAAACCGATTCAAAGCGATTTATAGGATAGTGATTTTGAGTTTAGGGTTGGTTTTCCTACTGGGAATCACACCTACTTGGGCTGCTCAGTCCCTCCCTGAACCCAATGCTCAAGGTAACTATGTGAGCCTATCTTCCCATCTATATTGGCAAGTTGTTGATGCCGATCCGAATGGATTGAATTGTCGGATGGGAAATTCCAGCATTGAAGAAATTTGGAATCCTGATAACCCTGGATTTCCGAGTATTAGTAATTGGCCAGTGGTCGCCACATTTAAACCCGATGAGATTTTTCGAGCGCAAGTGAGTTATAGTGGCTTTGTTTTTACCAGAGATGATCAATTTTTACCTTGGATTTTTGTTAAGAAAAAACTTGATGGCACACCCGCAAACTGTTTTGTCCGGGCAAATAGTGCATTAATTAAACCCGTTGAAGAACCAAAGAATAATAATATTTCCACGTCGCCCGTCGAAACTCCAAAAGAGAACAATATTTCTATCCAACCCGTTGAAACTCCACCCGTTGAAATCCCTCCTGATACCAACGTTGTTGAAACTCCACCCGTTGAAACTCCTCCTGATAATAACGTTGTTGATAATACGGAACCCCTTATCGACTTGTAAGTCTCTGGTGGTTTCTAAGGTCTATTGAGAAACCGTTGTGATAAAAACTGTAGGGGTTTGGTCTTCAAACCCCTGGGGTTCATTCCTATAGCAATCAGCCATCAATCAGGGTTTAATCTGGCACATCGGGATCAATTCCCGATTAATATATCCAGCGGCTCCCAGTGCATCAGTTAGAGCCGCAGCCAGAGCGGGTTGTTGAACATTTTCCACAGGATCATCGGGTAGTACGAAGTTAGCGGGTAGAGGTTCCCAGGTAATAGTTGGTTTGGCTTTTATATAAGGGGCTTCAAGTACCATTTTATTAACCCTCAACCAGAAATATTTGTGCAAATTTATTGATATTATAGCAACAGATATTAGAAGATTGTTCTCATTACTTGGTGATTAGTTCTCAGCCAGAAGATGTGGACAAATGACATGAGTTCTGCCGAGAGTCAGGAAACCTCCAATGTTTAAGGTGGATTTGCCTGGAGAGTGAAGGATAGCGATCACATTTTTTACTACTTAAATTATGTTCACCAGTTAACCTAAATTTAGAGGAATTTATGACCAGTACAAATCCGTTAGATTGGGAATATCATCAAGTCGATCATCTGTTTTTGTTGATTGGTGAAAATCCTTTGCCGAACTATGTGGCGGCAAAGACATTACTGAGAGAAGGTGGTAAGCCTTATCTAGTTTACAGCGAACATACTTTTGAGGCTTACAAGCGTCTGAAAGAAGTTTTAGATATTACTGAAGAAGAAAAAGTTGAGCTTTGGAACAACGAAGCTAATGCGTTTAAAATTCAAAAAGCTATCAAAGACAAAGTAAAACAACTTAAAAAAGACTACCCCAAAAAAACAAGATTTGGATTGAACTATACGGGTGGGACAAAAGCAATGGCTGTTCATGCCTATCAAGCTTTACTTGACCCAGAATTAAAACTATCTGAAGAACCTCGCTTTAGCTACCTTGATCCTCGTAGCTTACAAATGATGTTTGATCGAAATAACGGTCAATCAATTGGCAGACCAGTTCCAACTGAAAAATTAGATATAAAAGGAGAAACTCTTTTTAGTTTGCATGGATTGCGATGGAAAGGAGATAAACCAATTAGTGAGTCGAAATGCTTGGATGCTGCGAATAATCTGATAGACCTTTATCTAAAAATAATAGAAAACAACGAGAAGCAGTATCATAGTAGTCTAAGCAAGGTAGATGAAACAACTAGGGAATGGCAAGATTGGTGTAAAAAGGTAATGACCCCCAAAACTTGGGAGTATAAGAGCGATAAAAAATATTCTGATTGGAAAGATGAGGAGGTACTTGAAAAAGTGGAACTTGACTTGACGACAGCACCAACAGCAATTAAAGACATTTTAATTCCATGTTTTGGGGTAACAAAGGATATTTTTTCACTTAAAACTGCAAAAGAAAAAGGAGGGTTTGAAAAAATACACCATGTTTGCGAATGGTTGAACTGTGGGTGGTTAGAACACTATGTCTTGTCAGAAGTAGGAAAGATATCTGTAAAGCCACCAATCCATGCCGAAGCCGCTTCATTTAATATTGTAGATATTAAGCAAAAGTCAGATGAAGTGTGGGATAAGTTTCAATTTGATGTTGCTTTTATGCGGGGCTATCAATTTTTTGCCATATCTTGTACGACTTCTAGCATAGTTGATGTATGCAAAGAAAAACTTTTTGAAGCTTATGTTAGAGCTAGACAATTAGGAGGTAGTGAAGCAAGGGTTATTTTAGTTTGCTTTAATAAAAAACCAGAAATAATAGCTGACACTTTCTTGTCTCTGATAAAAGATCAAAAAATAGCTGTGTTCGGACGCAAAGATATTAAGAACTTATCCAAAGCTATTGAAAAGTGGATTGAAAAATTGGATGAAGATGTAAAAAAATACAGGGGGTCAGTTTAATGAGCCAGTATATCGCCACAGTTATTGATACAACAGGAATTCAGAAGTACATCTTTGGTAGCAACCGACTAAAAGAAAATATCGGTGCTTCCCACTTAGTAAAGTTGGCAACAACTGATTGGGTTGAGGAGTTCCTGAAAGATTTTGGTGTTGACAAAATTCATATTCCTAAACCAGAAGAAAATCAATTAGAACCACGCATAACTCAAGAGGAAAATTTGGTAGCTGAGTTAATTTATGCGGGTGGCGGCAATACCGTTTTGCTGTTCCGAAATCTTGAAGAACACGCTAGAAAGTTCACTCGCAAGCTAACTAAAAAATTATTAGAAGAAGCACCAGGACTTAATCTTGTAATTGCTCATCATCCTTTTGATTGGGAACGGCAACTATTACAAGATATAATGGAAAACCATCTAATTAAATGCCAGTTAGATGCTCAAAAAAGACAACCCAGACCTTCTGTTCCATTATTGGGTTTAGGTGTAACAGCAACTTGCAAGTCAACTGGATTAGTGGCTGTAGAAAATACTGAGGATAAATATGGAATTCCCAAAGGCGAGGGCTATCTTGCTTCGAGAGAAATCGTTGCAAAACTAAAAGCAGCCAATGACGCTAATAGTGAACTTGAGCAGATGCTCTTTAACAGTAAATATAAGGTGGCTCGTGATGTGGATGATATGGGTCGCTCAGAACAAGAAAGCAGTTATATTGCTGTGGTTCACGCTGATGGTAACAGAATGGGCAAGCGATTTGAAGATTATGGAAAAGCAGAGTCTAAAAACAAACCGATTCCAGACGCAAATCGAGATTTCATTATTGCCATGCGAAAACTATCTTGGGCAGTGCAAAAAGCTGGGAAGCAAGCTTTAATAGCTACGGCTGATTTGCTTATCAAGGCTATTGATAAAGACAATAAAGTTGCGGGACAGTTTCAGATCAAAGATAATTATTTACCTTTTCGTCCTATTGTTTATGGAGGTGATGATGTTGTATTTGTCTGTGATGGTCGCATTGGTTTACCTTTAGCAGCTAAGTTTTTAAAAGCATTTGAAGAAGAAACTAAAGATTTACCTGATGGAAAAGGTAAAGCTACAGCTTGTGCGGGGATAGCGATTGTTAAAACTCACTATCCTTTCTCAAGAGCTTACGAACTTTGCGAACAATTATGCAGCAACGCGAAAAAGTTTTTGCGGAAAGAGACGGACGATTACTCAGATAGAAAACTAATTTTTTCTGCTCTTGATTGGCATATTGCTGCTAGTGGTTTATTAGGTTCAATTGGAGAAATTCGAGAACGAGAGTATCAAAACGGAAATTTAACAACACGACCTATGCGATCGCACGAATATACTGATTTCTGGCTAACTTGGACTGATTTTGCAGAAGTTGTCAGAGCCTTTAATGAAAAAGAACCTTGGAAGGATAAACGTAATAAAATTATTGCACTTCGAGAAGTTTTACGCGAAGGTATAACCGCAACAGAGCAATTCCTTAAAGCTTACGCGATAGATGAGTTACCCGCTTTCCCTAAAGCTAACTCCTCTCTCAAAGAAAAAGGTTGGGATAGAGGTCATTGTCGTTACTTTGATGCGATCGAAGCAATGGAATTTTATATCCCATTAGGAGAATAACTTATGTACGCAATTAAAATCCAACTATTGAGCGATACAACCTTTGGACGAGGAGATGGAGTTGCAGGTTTAATTGACTCAGAAGTAGAACACGATCGCGATGGTTTTCCCTATTTGAGAGGACGTACACTTAAAGGATTGCTAAGTGAAGAATGCGATAACCTCGTTCTTTTACTTCCAGAAACTCAGCGTCAAGAATGGCTGAAAGTTAGAAATACTTTATTTGGTGAACCAGGAAGTACCAACGAAACAATGGCAAAAATGCACGTTGGTGACGCTTGTTTACCTCAAGATTTACGCGATGCTGTGGCAGATCAACAACAAGAAGATGAATTTCCAACTCGTGAGGATGTCCTTGCGTCCTTAACTGCTATTCGCCAACAAACGGCGATCAATCCTGAAGATGGCGTACCAGCCGAACATAGCTTGAGGTCATTTCGAGTTGTAATCCACGATCCTATTGATGCAGCCCCTAGTTTTGAGGCTCCTTTGTTCTTTGATGAAAGTCCCACACCAGAAATGCTGGCACTTTTAGGAGTAGGTATGCTCGCACTTCGACGCATCGGAAGCGGACGAAACCGAGGCAGAGGTCATGTAAAATGTACCCTCTATTACAAGGACAAAGATAACAATATTGATGAGGACATTACTACAAAAAATATTAACTATTTTGAGGGGGTTAAATGAAAGCCGTTACTTTTTTGCTTCATACACAGCAACCGATTCTTGCTACATCATTACAAGGCGATCCAAACAGCGATGTTTCTCATCCTTATATTCCTGGCAGCATGATTCGCGGAATGCTAATTAGTCGCTACCTGCGGCAATATCCACCTACACAAGCTGATATTTTGGATAATGATGATGTAAAAAGGTTGTTTTTTGACGGCAAAAACTGCTACTTAAATGCTTATTTTTGTGACTTTGATAAAGCCAAGCCACTTGATAGTGAAAACCAAAAACGAACTTTACCGACTCCTCTTTCATTGTATAAAGAAAAAGGTCAGGAATTAGATAGAGGAGTCTGGGATTTTAGCCAAATTGCAATTAACAGAAGACCCGACTCACCTCAACGATTAGAGCAAGGTTTTTGTTTGGTTGATGATAGTTCTATTACTGTCTATCAAGAAAAACGTAGAATTAACATTCACAATCAGCGAAACCGTCAACGGGGTAGAGGAAATGAAAGCAGTGGTGCAGTATTTCGCTATGATGCCATTGATGCAGGACAAACTTTTCAAGCTGTAGTTTTATGTGACTCTGACCAAGATGCTGAAATGATTAAATCTTTACTGCAACCTGAAAATGAAACAGAAAAAATTAACACTTGGCTAGGTGGTTCTCAAAGTGCAGGTTACGGTCATGTCACGATTGAGTTATGGTCTAAGCAAGATGATTGTAATGATAAAGATGATCGTAATCATAAAAACGACTGGAATGAGGTTAATAAAAGCTGGGAAGACAGGAAGGAACGCCAAAATAATTTAACTGTTACACTCCTCAGTGATACAATTTTACGGGATGAGTGCGGTCAACATACTACTGATCCGCAAGAATTAGTTAAGTTATTGTGTGATGAATTAGGGTTAACTCTCAAGCATATAGACACTTATGCCAGCAGTACAATTGTCGGTGGATTTAACCGCAAATGGGGTTTGCCTTTACCGCAAGTTCCAGCTTTTGCAGCCGGAAGTGTGTTTGTCTTTAAGTCAGAAAAATTAGATGTAGAAAAAGTTAAGAATTTAGAAATTCAAGGAATAGGTGAAAGGCGAGTAGATGGTTTTGGTCGTATAGTCTTTAACTGGTTAATAGAAGAAAGTATTTTTTCTGCTAGTAAATATGTAGGCTCGACAGCCAGTAATCAAGAAGAAGAAAAGTCTTTGAGTTCAGAATCAGAGAAACTAGCTAAAAGAATGGCAGTAAGACTACTAAGGCAAAAATTAGATGAATTGTTATTAGAACAAGTTAAGAGTAATACACCTGAAAATTCAAGCAAAATCAAAATCGAAAATAGTCAACTGTCAAGGTTGATGATTGTAGCCAAAAAAGCGTTAACTGAGGGCAAGCCAGATCCACTTTACGAATTACTGGGTAGAGAGGAAAATTCAGATAATTTGACTAAAGCTGCTCGCACTCAGTTTAAACAAACTGAGATGAGTAACGGTAAAAAATTAGATGAACAAATTAGAGATTGGTTAAACAATCCTGAAAGTTTGATTTTATCCTGGGGGTCAAAACATATAGTTGGAAATAAGCCAGGAGTTACTATTGCTAGTCAATCTAAAACTCTGGATAATCAGTTATCACTAGAATACACCCTCCGTTTAATTATTGCAGTTACTAAAAAAATGATTAAGGATAAAAACAATGACTGAACTTTATAGAAAAGACCATCGATTGATTACTAAACGCATTATTGTACGCGGTACATTAGTGCTTGATACTCCCACTTGTTTAGGTACTGGAGATGCAGATAGTCCCACCGATTTACCATTGCTGCGAGATAGCCTTGATGATAAATATGCTTTACTGACAGGTTCATCTATAGCTGGTGCTTTGCGGAACTATTTGCGAGAGCGAAATAAAGGATATGGAAAAAGCGATCGCCGCTACGATTCAGCAGCTTTACTATTCGGCGATCTTTTTTCTTATAAGGATGAACAGAATATAACTGATGAAGTAGAAAGAATAAAACTAAGAGAGCAAGATACGCAAAGTCCATTAATTATCAATGATGCGATTAGCACTAAACCCATCCAATCTGAACTCAGAGATGGAGTAAAAATTAATAGCATTACTCGGACTGCTGTTGATAAAGCTAAGTATGATTTAGAGTTACTACAAGCTGGTACTGAATTTCCTCTTGGTTTTGAATTGTTGATTGAGAAAAATGATAATGAACAACAATTAATTAAAGCTCTTGCTTTAGCACTCCAAGGCTTAGAACCTAATAATAGTTCAAAAAGTGGAGAAATTTCTCTTGGTATGAAAAAACGGCGGGGTTTTGGTCGCTGTCATGTCAAAGAATGGCAGGTTTGGAATTTTGATCTAACGGATGCAAGCGATCGCACAGCTTGGTTGAAATTCGAGCATTGGCGCACAGGTTTATTTCCTGAAATTTCAAGTTATTCATCAATTAAAGACGCATTTACTCAAGCTAATATTAATAAAGTAGATTTCGATGAATTAGAGAAAGAAGATAAACGCGATCGCTTCACCATCAACGCCACATTTAACCTCGCCAGTCCCTTACTTATTCGTTCTGGTCAAGCAGAAACGGGACGCGCACCTGATGTTGTGCATTTGAAATCTCATCGACCTAAAAAAGAGAGTGAAAACGAACCCGATCCAAGTCAACAAAATTTAGTTCCTATTATTTCTGGTACAAGTTTAGCAGGAGTATTGCGACATCGTGCTGAACGGATTGTTAAAACGCTTCAGTGTTCATTTGGTCAAAACCCGGAATGTGACGAAGAACCGGAAATTGTCCAATGTATTTTTGGGGATGTCAATAAAAAGCGATCGCAAGCAAGCCGTCTAATTGTCCATGAGAGTACCATCAATCATACAACTGATTTAGTACAAACTCGGATTGCGATTGATCGTTTTACTGGTGGTGCTTATCACGGAGCTTTATTTCAAGAACAACCAGTTTTTGCCAACAATGATAACAAACTTGAATTAAAGTTGGAATTACGCAACCCTAAAGAACACGAAATTGGCTTACTGTTACTACTACTTAAAGATCTCTGGACAGAAGATTTACCCGTTGGTGGTTCTAGTAGTGTTGGGAGAGGACGACTGAAGGGAAAAGAGGCTAAAATGACTTGGAAAGATTCAACCTGGGAGATTAAACAAAATGGTGATGATTCCCTTGAAATAACTCCAGAAAGTGACAAAGAAAAACTAAAAGATTATGTATCAGAACTGGTAAAATACATTAAGGAGAACAATAATAATGAGCAAAGCAATTCTTAAAACTCCTGAAATTTTAACTGAAATTTGGCAACCGATTGGTTGGCAAGATTTTCAACAGTTAGAGAATCAACCTGAATATGAAAAAGCTAGGTTTTATTATGATCATGGTTACATGAAAATTGAAATGAGTCCCCTTGGTATTAATCACAGCAGAGATAATTCAGTAGTGGCGCGATTAATTAGTTTATTTGCCACCTTGAAAAATATTCCAGTGGTCGAGTTTACGAATGTTACTCTAAGAAAAACTCCTATACAAGAAAGCCAACCCGATTCAGCATTTTATCTGGGAGAAATTTCTAACCCTCCCCCTCGCAGTAACGAGCCGATTGATTTAAACCAATATACACCGCCAACTTTAGTGATAGAAATTGCCTCAACAACTCTGAGTGATGATTTGGGAGAAAAACGGTTACTTTATGAGCGCTTAGGGATTGGTGAATATTGGGTAATTAACACCAATAACGCTAATGTTACTGCTTTTAAAATGATTGATGGAGGAAGTCGAGAAATACGAGTCTCTCAAGTTTTACCCCCCCTGCAAATTTCAGTCGTTGAAGAAGCTTTGGAGCGCAGTAGAACTTCTGATGACGGGGAAGTAAATCGCTGGTTAATTCAACTGTTTAGTTAATGAGGTAGATCAATGAATAAACCCATTTGTGAGAATATCGATGATGTTAGCAAAATTGAGAGCAATTTAAAAGGATGGTTAGAAGAAAAAGCGAAAGATCATCATCTTCAATACTTACTGGCTCATGCTGATGATGGAGTCATTTGGGGAAGATTTGAAACCGATGGAACACTAATTACTCACACTGAACCACAACATTTATTTCCACAAAATAATTTTGCTAAACTCAGATGGTTAACGCTTCAGCAATGTCGAATATTTAGTAAAACTTCTGAGATTATGCTTTGGAAAGTAAATGGTCAACCCCAAAGCCGTTTGATCATTGAACCAGAAGGTACAGACTTTATCTGTGAACCTCAAATACTTTGGGGAACTCATGGTCAAAAAGATAAAGAAAACGGGTTTACTTTACTATGGGACGGACAGCAAGGTTTGAGGCACGCTGTCCCATTTACAGATATTGAGTTAGAGAGCGATTGCAAACTTAAAAATAGAGTGCGTTTGGAAGTTCACCACTATATTAATTATGATAATAGTAGTGGAGTGGCGAGAATTTATTTAAGTCGATTGGTAGATTTAGAATCCGTTAAAATAGAAAGTGAAAAATTGAGGAAAAAATTATGATTGCTGAACCCCAATATCCTCAAAAAATGACAGCGGAAGAATACCTAGAATGGGAATCTAAGCAGGAGCTTCGCTATGAATATATTGACGGCGAAATTTTGGCAATGACTGGAGGTACTCTTTCCCATGCTAAAATTTACCTCAACTTATACAGGGCTTTGTATCCTCATTTACGTCAAAGGGGTTGTGAAGCCTATGTATCCGATGTTAAAGTTCAGGCTAGTGAAAAAAGTCGTTATTTTTATCCTGATTTAGTAGTAACTTGCGACCCAGAAGATTTGAAAGCCCATGACTTTATTCAACATCCTAAAGTTATTGTTGAGGTGCTTTCTCCGGGTACAGCAAGTTATGATCGCGGTGACAAATTCAAGTATTATCGTCAGATTCCGAGTTTACAAGAATATTTTTTAGTAGATTCTGAATCCATTTCTGTTGAAGTTTATCATCGAGGGGAGGGAAAAATGTGGCTTTATTATGCTTATATGGATGGGGAGATGGTCAGATTAGAAAGCATTGAGTTTGACTGCGCGATTGAAAGTTTGTATGAAGGGGTTATATTAGGAAATAAATCAGAGTAGTTAATTTAGTTACTGAGGAGCAAAAGCATGGCTGAAATAATACCAAAAAATGACACGCTTTATGAGCAAGATTTTGTAGCCTGGTGTGAAGATACTGTGGCTAAACTTAGAAAGCGGGATCTTGATTACCTAGATTTTGATAATTTAATTGAGGAGGTGGAGAGTTTGGGAAGAAGCGATCGCCGAGAATTAAGAAATAGATTGATGGTACTCTTTGCTCATATTCTAAAACGAATGTATGTCAATAGCACAGAAAATTACAATGGCTGGGAAGTAACTATTCTTGAACAACGGCGACAAATTCGGTATTTATTAGAAGACTCTCCCAGTCTCAAACCTTATCTAGCAGAAATATTAGCTAAAGTCTATGCTAATGCGTTAGAGAGTGTTCGATTTGAGTATAAACAAGCAGAGTTTCCTGATACTTGGCAATTTGATGTTCAAACTGATGTACTTTTATCTAAAAAATATTGGGAGGATAAGTAAATGAGTCCTAAGCATATTAAAAAAATCAACGATGAACGTCGTGCTGTTGCACCTTATAATTTTGTTGAATTACCCGATCAAGTTGTTACAGTTGAACCTAATTCTTTACCCAGTGGCGATCGCTATCATCCAAATCGACATACGGGCAGAATTAAATGTACTTTAACTACAGAATCTCTTATATATACTCGTTGTGGTTGGAGTCCAAAAGATTTTGCTAAATATGGAGAAATGGCATTTAAAGATTTGCCTGATGAGATCCAAAAACTGAGAGCAAACTTTTTTATTAACCCTGCAACTCATCAACTTATGATTCCAGGTAGTAGTATTCGGGGAATGCTGCGAACTTTGGTTGAAATTGTAAGTTTTAGTAAGATTGAGCGAGTGACTGACAAGAAATTATTCTACCGATCACTCGGCGATCCCGCTTTGAAAGAGATTTACCAAGCTAACTTTGTTGACAACCTTGGAGATGCACAGCATTCACCAAATCCTAAAGCTCCTTGCTATCACTCTAAAGTTCGTGCCGGTTTTTTACGCAAGCGTGGTAATTCTTATTTTGTTGAAGAATGTGGATACGGACGTATTGATAGAAATGTAATTAATACAGTCATTGTTAATAAACCTAATATTCCAAGTAAACCGCTCTATCAAGGATCTAGTCCGGCAAAAACGCCAAGCTGGAACTACCAGCATGAAACTATTTATGTTGACATTGATCCATCGGAGCAAGATCACTTTTTTATTCGACAAACTAATAACAATGGAAAACAGAGACACCCTGACCTTTATTTACGCTTTCGTAAAGTTCACTCGGCTAGTTTTACTCCTGCACTAACATTAAAGCAAGGTACATTGGTAATAACAGGAGATATGCAGCACAAACATCTGGAATTTGTGTTTTTAGATGAAAAGTTAAATGAAGATCCATACCCAGTTGATGAAAATATAATCAGGCGTTTTCAAGATGACGATCAGCTAACAAAGTGGCAAGAAAAAGCCTATCCTAAAGATAAACCATCTCATGCTTGTCGTCAGAAGGACGGATATCTTCGAGATGGAGAACCTGTATTTTTTTTACTTGATGAAAATTCACAAGAAGACAACAAAAACATTAGATTTTTAGGGAGGGCGCAGATGTTTCGCTTCCCTTATCCTTCCTCTCCCTTAGAGTTTGTGGCTGAAAAATTACGGGATAAATCTGAAACTGATATTGCAGAAGCTGTCTTTGGTTATATAGATGGCAAAAAACCGCGAAAAGAAGCCTACGCTAGTCGAGTATTTATAACTGATGCGACACTTAAACTAGATCAGGAGAAACCAGATCAGAAGGAAAAAGTACAAGTTAGTCTTAATAAAGAACCTCAGCAAATTCTGCTTTCTAGTCCAAAACCTACTACATTTCAGCATTATTTGGTTCAACCTAAAAAAACTAATGCTCTGAAAGAGAATCTAAAACACTATGCTAGTCAGACTCCAACTGATACAGAACCAGGAGAAACTGTTATTCGAGGACATAAATTGTACTGGCATAAACCTTGTCAAATAGAAGTTCCAAGTGATGCTTCAGATAATCAAACCAGTTTAGTTAAACCTATTGATCCAGAAATTGAATTTACTTTTAATATTCACTTTGAAAATTTGAGTGATGTCGAATTGGGTACTTTGCTTTGGGTATTAAGTCTCAGCAGCGATAAATTGCAACAACTGGAAACTGGTAAACCTGATGAACAATACTGCTTTTCTCTGGGGATGGGTAAACCACTGGGAATGGGTGCGGTAAAAATTGATTATAAATTACACTTGAGCGATCGCACCGCACGCTACAGTCAATTATTTAATGGTGATGGATGGTCACAAGATGAAAAAGAACAAGATGAAGTAACTCAAGCAGAAATAAACTGTATCAGTGAATTTGAAAACTATGTCCTTGATCGCATTAGTGAAAATGACTATCCAGATAACCAAAACAGACAACAGCTTGAGCATCTAAATCAAATACCACGAATAGAGATGCTCTTAGCAATGTTGCAATGCGATCCCCCTAAAGAAGCAGCTTATATGGAACTTGAGAAATTTAAGGATAGAAAAGTGTTACCTACACCCTTAGATATTAGGAAAATTGAGGATAAGCGTCGCTTTCCTACGAATAGCACTACCTCCTCAAAAACAGCATCAAAACCAAAACCTCAAAAAAAAAGTGATCGCCCTAAACAAGAACCTGAAAACAAAGTTAACTTAGCCACACAACGAGTGCCTAGACCCCCAAAACCAAAGTTTTGAAATGCGATCGCACCCTTCCTATTTGCTAAACCCCTAAAACTTGATTTTCCTAACAAACTAATCTACATTTTTACCTTGAGAAGAAGGGTTCATCGTCTATTTTTCTTCTTTCAATAATAATTGCCAATCTCGAATTAACTCCTTAGACCACATCCAATTTTGAGATAATTCATTAGGTTCAAATTTAGTAGGTGCTTCACTCATCACTTTATTACTAAATTTAACCGCTTTACTCAACATAAACTCTTTTTCTTTACTAGGCAAAGTTTGAGCAAATCTCCACCAAACTAAGGAAATTCCCGCATAAGCAGTTAACTTATCTTGTTGTTGAACTTGAGACTGGATATTATTAGCAGTTCCTGGTATAATTTTCCCTGACAAAGTAGGTTCCTCAACCTCTAAAACTTGCATCCAAACTTGATAGGCGTTTTCTAACTTTCCTTCGGTATAATAAGCAAAACCCAAGGCGTTTTTATACTTCATAGATTTAGGATCTTGTTGAACTGCTTTTGCCCAATGTCGTCGCACGTCATCAATTTTATATTCCGTACTTCCCCTTTGAATAGATTGCCAAGCTAACCGACCATGAAGAAAATTAACAATAGGATTATTCAAATCTTGAACCTGCACCGCAGCTAAGGCGGCTTTAGCTTTTTGTAAGGCTCCTCTATCTAATAATTCTGTAGTTGCTTCTTCTGCCGATAATAGATTTCTCTGATAAAATTGTTCAACGGCAATTCCTAAAACATAATCAGTATTTGCTGTTTTTAAATCCGTAGCTTGAGGTTGATTTGAGTTAACAGTAACTGAAGGAGTTTGTCTATCACTGGCTAATTTCTTTGATTGTAAAGCCATATTTTGCCACCACAAAGCCCCAAAACCCAAGGGAATTAGCAAAAATGGTAAAACCCAGAATAATCGTTTTCCCTTAAATAAATTAACCGCACTTAAACCCGATAGAAAGGTTTTAGAATCAGAGGTTAAAGACTTATTTGTAATGGTTTTTGACGGTGAGTTTAAAGATAAAAAAGGTGTTTTTTCTGATTTTAAATTGGGTATTGATTCGGTTTTTGTTGGGGGATTTTCAACCTTTGATTTACTTAGAAAATCTCCAATAAAATCAAGACCATCTGAATCATTATCTAAATTATCTTCATAAACAATATCATCTAATAGACCTTCGATATTATCATCATTCATGCTATCCAATTCGGATAATGATAGAGTTTTAGTGGTAGATTTTGGCTTCAAATCTTGTTCTGCTGAAGCAGAAGGCAAAGGTAAAAATTCCTGTTCTTCGAGAATCGAATTATTAGCTTGACTGGCGGTTAAATACCCATTAAATTCCCGATGTAAATATAAAATGGGCAATGCCCAATATAATTGATCGGAACCATAGGCAGAAATTAATCCTTGTCTGGCTCGACTTAAACTTAAATCAATCGGATAACCCTGATTTAGATTTCTATATAATAATCGCGTTAAGGTCAGTGCCACATCATCAGGAATCCGTTCCGCCATGGCTAACACCCCTGGAATACCGCGCTTAACGGCATATTCAGCTAAATTTAATTGCTCGGTATCATCGCTAACATTTGGTATATTTCGATATGCTCCCCGACAGGAATTTAACACCACCATTTGTACGCCATTATTAACTAATAATCCGGCTAAATCATCGCCATTTAGAGTTTCTGTTAATCCGGTTCGACGACTAACTAAATATAATTCTCCCCCGGATGCCCCTAAATTACTATGTCCGGCATAATGAAATACTTGATATTCCCCTTGTTCTAGGGCTTGGGTGAGTTGTTCTCGGTCAGGTTGTTCTAAAATAGTTAGTTGAATATCGGGGGTGATGGGTTCTATAAAATTGCCGTTACTTCGTCTATTTTCCCGTCGCAATTCTTCTTGTAAATGTAATACTTCCCGCTTTAGTTGTAGCGTTTCTTGGTCAGTGGGCGCGGCAATCGCAATTAAAATTTTTAAGGGTTGATTTGGTTTTCTAACTTGGGTTTGAAGAATAGAATTTATCCCGGGTTGGTAACGGGAAAATCCCACATCTGTTCCCGTCGCCATCGGACGATCTCCGGCGTGTAATACTTCCCAAGGTAAACTCGATAACCGTTTGCCTTTTAAGCCTAAGCGTAATTGTAATAATTCTTGGCGATTTTGGGCGATCGCTTGGGCGCAAGTCCAACTATCGTGTAACGTTCCTTGAAATAAGCCATGATAAAGCTGTTGACCCAATTCGACTAAACTTAATAGAGGCGGATCACTGGTGGATTGAGTTTCGATTGTTTGGCCCAAACCCCGAGAACGACGAACTGTTTGGCCCTCCAATAGACCTAACAGGGGATCATTCATTAATTGACGAGCCTGGGCTAACCATTCGTCCACAGGCCATTTAACTTGTTCTTCGGCTAAAGGAACACCGGATGCGACTTTTTCGGTGCGCACCAAATATTCATTATCTCCAACCGGGGTCACGGAAATATGGAATTCCTGAGTCATAAAAATCTATGACGGAAATGTAACTATTTTGCTCCTGAGTCTAGGGTAACTAATATTAGGCAAAGTAGTAAGCCCTTCAGGGCTTAATCCCCTAAACCTAACACTAATAAATTTAATCTGGTGGTTATTGGTGTTAGGTTTTGCGGCTAAGTTTAGGGAAGAAAGCCCTGAAGGGCTTACTACTTAGGACCAATCAAGAGCCAAAATTCCCTATTCGACGGTATGACCAACGGCGGTAATCGCTTCTTTGATTGCGGTTTCTGAGGGTGTACCGTTAATACTAACTATCTTTGTCTCTAAATTAATTGTAATATCAGCCTCAGCATCCAAAGATTTAATCGCCTTAGTAACAGTATTGGCACAGGCTTGACAAACTATAGAAGTAACTTTGATTTCAACGGTCATGGGTTTTGGTAGTAATCGACAATTCTAATGATTAACTTGCTCTACCATAAAAAATATTAAATGTCAAGTTGATTCGGGATAATTGTTGGTGATCGGTTGTTGGTTAACACCTCAACACCGGAGAAATGGGTGTTAATTGTTAAAATACATTAAGATATAGGGAGGATAATATTGTTTCAGAAGTTAAGAGCAACCCTTCTATGACCTCACAAGTTTTAGTTGAAAAGAAAAAGTTAGAAAAACCTCCCTTTGAGATTCACTATTTAGGCGATCGCGCCTTGAGAACCCCAGCAAAACGAGTTTCTCGCATTGATGATGAAATTCGTCAACTGGTGCGGGAGATGTTACAAACCATGTATAGTGCCGACGGTATTGGTTTAGCCGCGCCTCAAGTCGGCGTGAATAAACAGGTGATTGTGATTGACTGCGAACCGGATAATGCTGCTAACCCCCCTTTAGTCTTGATCAATCCGACTATTATTAAATCCAGTACGGAAATTTCACCGTTTCAAGAAGGGTGTTTGAGTATTCCGGGGGTTTATATGGATGTGACTCGCCCGGAAGTCGTGGAAGTGTCTTTTAAAGATGAAAATGGCAGACCGCGCACCCTAAAAGCGACGGAATTATTAGGTCGGGCAATTCAACATGAAATGGATCATTTGCATGGGGTTTTATTTGTGGATCGAGTGGAGAATAAATTGGCTTTAAATGAAGAATTGGCCAAACATAAATTCTCACCCAAAGCTGTTAAATTCGTTAAATAATATAGGATAATTAAAGATGGTCGGTACTCCAAAAAGCATGGTTTTATTATTGGGTTCTTGTGTAGCTGCGATCGCCTCTGTTGGTTCAGTTTTTGAATTATCTTCGGGAGATCCAGAACTGGGAAGTTTAACCACCAGTGTGATTTTGGCATTGAGTATTCCGTTAAGTATATTTCTATTTTTTGCTGCTGTTAAAGATGCTCAAATGAATCAAGAATAAACCTCTAGTAGTGAGCCCTTCAGGGCTTACTCCAGGAGTCGTGGCTAACCCATGGGGAGGATATCAAAATTAGGCTTGTTGACAATAGGTAGAGGTAAATGCAGATTACATTTTTAGGTACTAGCTCGGGGGTTCCCACGCGATCGCGTAATGTTTCCAGTATAGCTTTGCGTCTACCGCAACGGGCTGAAATTTGGCTATTTGATTGTGGAGAGGGGACGCAGCATCAATTCCTCCGCAGCGACTTAAAAATTAGTCAAATTAGCCGAATTTTTATTACCCATTTACACGGCGATCATATTTTTGGGTTAATGGGGTTATTAGCCAGTTGTGGGTTAGCAGGAAATCCCAAACGGATTGATATTTATGGGCCATCGGGATTATCCGAATATTTACAGGGTTGTGTTCGCTATTCCCAAACCCATTTTTCTTATCCGGTTAAAGTCCATACCATTCAACCCGGGATGATTTTTGAAGATGAAGAATATCAAGTGGTTTGTGGCCCGTTGAAACATCGAGTCCCAGCCTTTGGTTATCGAATTATTGAAAAGGATAAACCCGGACGATTTGATGTGGAAACAGCCCAAAAATTAGGGATTCCCCCCGGGCCAATTTATGCTCAACTCAAACAGGGACAGGCTGTAACCCTGGCCAATGGTCAAGTAATTCGGGGTAAGGAATTATGTGGCGAAGCCCAAGTGGGTCGCAAATTCGTCTATTGTACCGATACGGTATTTTGTGATGGGGCGGTAGAATTAGCGGAAAATGCAGATGTGTTAGTTCATGAAGCCACTTTCTCCCATCAAGATGCAGAAATGGCTTTTCAAAGATTACATTCTACCTCCACCATGGCGGCACAGGTAGCACTAGCTGCCGGGGTCAAACAATTAATTATGACTCATTTTAGCCCCCGTTATGCCCCCGGAAATTCAATTATTTTAGAGGATTTATTAACGGAAGCTAGAGCCATTTTTCCCCATACAGACATGGCTTATGATTTCCTCACCCATACAATTCCCCGTCGTCCCTCCCCGTAGTAAGCCCTTCAGGGCTTTCTTTATTTCCCCAGTTTTTGGAATAAGATTGAGTCCTGAAGGACTCACTACGCAACACTGAACTTTTCCATCCTTTTTTATCCTAACTGGCATCAAACAGGTTTTATTCAGTCATAGAGAAGGTTTCAGAACTCCTGAACTTATCCCTATCGACAGTTTAGCTGATATCGAACACACTTGAACTATAGATAGATGACATAGGGTTTCCCCAAGAGGTAAGACCATGATGAGAACCATTTTAGTTGTTGAAGATAATCTCGTTAACTGGAAAGTCTTTGAACGGATTTTAACCAGACGTGGCGGGTTACTGGCAAAACATACTGAAGATGTGGAAACCGTCATGGAAATGGCGGCAAACAAACAAGCGGATCTGATCTTAATGGATGTGTCTTTAACCAATAGTTATTATGAAGGGAAAGCCGTTGATGGGATTAAAATTACCCAAATGTTAAAAGCGAACCCCGCCACCGCTCAACTTCCAGTTATTTTAGTGACTGCCCATGCGACCACGGGCGATCGCGAAAACTTTTTAGCGCGTAGTGGAGCCGATGGTTATATTCCTAAACCCGTCGTTGATCATAAAGATTTTGTTGCACAAATTAAATCCAAATTACCCGCAGATGAATAAAAAAACTTTAATGTCATAAACTCAACCTTGGTCGAAAATTATGATTTTACCAGAGTGCATTATTCTGCAACAAGAAGCCGCCAACCCGGCAACTTCCTGTGAACGTTTAGTTCAACTGAGTCAAAGAAGTACGGAATTATCCCGACTGGTTGCTAATAATTCTAACGCCCCTTCCGAGGTCTTAAAAATCTTAGGACTTAGTGCGGATGTTGCCACTCGTCATTTGGTGGCTACCAACCCGAATACTCCTAAAGAAACCTTAATTGAGTTACTTAATGAGTTTCCTAAACCTGTTTTGAGTAATCCTCAATTTCAAGCTTTATGTTTAACTTCTCCCCAACTCCTACATCAAATTCCCGCCGCGACTCTACGCCTCTTAGTTCAGTTTAAAACAGCCCCAGAAAGTTTTCTGAACTGGGTCGAAAATCATTCTGAACCTGATGTTTTAGCGGGGCTTGATTTTTCTGCCAATACTGGACTCTCCAGTTAGAAATAACATACGATGGCATAGCCAACTTCTGAATTATCATTTAATTTTTAAATTTTTTATTCTATAAAAAAGTTTAATCTTTAATATTAAATTTCAAAACTGCTTCATAAACTTTTGATCAATATAATCTTTCCATCGCCAAAATAAAGAATTAGGCCCAAGATTCAACCCTCCTTTCGATGCGATCGCTTTTTTATCTCCTGTACCAATTAAAATTAAAAATTCTTTTTGAGGGATAAAGGGTTTTAGGGGTTTTTCTTGTAAACTTTGTTTTAAATTCTCAAATAAAGGTTGACCTTGGCGCACGGCAAAACCCCCCGCTTTAGGTCGAGGATAATTAACCATTGTGGCGATATCTCCGGCGGCAAAAACTTGGGGATGGGAAATAGATTGTAAGTAATGATTAACGAGAATAAATCCTCTTTGATCCGTTGTTAGTCCTGTTTCTTGAACCCAGGGAGACGCACTGGCTTGTGTTACCCAAAAAATGCGATCGCATTCTAGGGTTAACCCCGATGTACAGCTAATTATTTTAACCTGATTCTGCTCAATTTGATTAACGGTTTGATTTAAGTGTACATGAATATCACGATTTCTGAGAATAGTTTCTACCTTTTGACTTAAACGTTCAGATAATAGCCGATTACCACTATGAATCAGATGTAATTCTAACTGATTTAAAGGTTGATTAAATTGTTGATAAATTTGCATTAGATGGCTATGAATATTTAAAGCTAATTCAACTCCTCCCGCACCGCCACCCACAATCGCTAATCTAATTTTTTCTTGCGGATTTTGCTTAATTTCCTGAATTAATTGATCCCAGTATTGCAAAAATTGAGAAATGGGTTTAACAGGAATTGTATATTTGATCGCCCCAGGAATTGTTGAGGTTTTGGGAGTGCTACCAATATCAATAGATAAAATATCAAAGGGAATGGGAGCATTGTTTTTACAAATAACCTGATTTTTTGCTAAATCCAAACCAATTGCTGAATCAATATAAAGTTTAGCTTGAGCAAATTCAGCTAAGGACGGTAAATCAATATGACATTGATCGAAACTATAAAACCCGGCAATATACCCGGGTAACATTCCTGAATAGGGGGTTTGAATCACATCGGAAATCAAGGTTAATTCAACATTTGATAAAGGGTTAATCCCTAGTTGTTTTAAAGCGATCGCATGGCTATGTCCTCCACCGATTAAAACTAATTTTTTCATAATAATTTAGGTGGTTAACAAAGATAGAATAGAGGCGTAAACGCCTCACTACAAATGATTATTGTATTGTTTTGGCGAGGGAAGGAATAGCAGATAATAGGGTTTGGGTGTAGGGATGTTGGGGATTAGTAAATATGGATTCTGTTTCTCCTAATTCAACAATTTTACCACCATTCATGACCGCAATCCGATCGCATAAAAACCGAGCCACCCATAAATCATGGGTAATAAACAAATAGGTTAAATTAAATTCTGCTTTTAATTCTAACATTAAATCTAAAACTTGGGCTTGAATACTCGCATCTAACATACTTACAGGTTCATCACAAATCAATAATTGAGGACGGGTCATTAAAGCTCTAGCGATCGCTACCCGTTGTTGTTGTCCCCCCGATAATTCCCCCCCATACCGTTGATAATATTCCATTGCTGGTGTTAATCCCACCCTTTCTAACATGGCTAAAACTTGGGTTTTTGCTTCCTCTGGAGTTGCTAATTTATGAATAAAAAGCGGATCAGCAATACTTTCTCCCACCGTCATCATCGGATTCAAACAAGCATTGGGATCTTGAAATACCATCTGCATTTGACGGCGATATTTTCGCACCTGTTCAGAGGATAATTGAGTTAAATCTGTACCCAAAAATTCTACACTCCCATGGGTCGCCCGAATCAGTTGTAAAATTGTTCGGGAGAGGGTACTTTTGCCACAACCGGATTCTCCCACTAAACCCAATATTTCCCCAGGATATAATTCTAAATTAATCCCATCCACCGCCTTAATAACAGACGTTTTTTGCTTAGAAAAAAGTTGTTGAATAAATCCGGGTTCTAGGGTATAATATTGTTGTAAATTTTTAATTGATAATAAGGGTTTAGTCGCAGATGTACTTGTTTCCAAGCCAGGATTAACCGCTTTATTTTCAATATCCTGTAAATGTAAAGCCGACTTTAATAAGGATTGAGTATAGGGATGTTGGGGATTTTGAAACACCGTTTCTGATGATCCCATTTCCACCATTTTCCCTTGGTACATCACCGCAATTCGATCGCAATATTCCCCCACCATGGCTAAATCATGGGAAATTAATAAAATAGCCGTTCCCCGTTGTTCACACAGTCGAGTTAACTCCTGTAAAATTTGAGCCGAAACCGTCACATCTAAACTGGTGGTCGGTTCATCAGCTACAATTAATTTCGGGTCAAGTAATAAAGCTAAAGCGATCGCAACTCTTTGACGCATTCCCCCACTAAATTCATGGGGATATTGTGACCATCGGTTAGCAGGAATTTTTACCGATTCTAATACTTCTAAAGCCTTATTTTTAGCTTGGGAATTGGATAATTGAGGGCGATGGGCTTTGAGAGTTTCTAAACAATGATCACCAATAGTCATCAACGGGTCAAGGCGAGTCATGGGGTCTTGAAAAACCAGCGCCACCGCCTCCCCGCGAAACTTTTGCAACCGTTTTTCATCCATCCCAAACACTGGTTGTCCTTCAAACCGCACCTGTCCTTCAATTGCGCTGGTGGTGGGTAACAACCGCATCACCGCCCGGCCAATGGTGGATTTTCCGCAACCGGACTCCCCCACCAGTCCCAGACGTTCTCCCGGTTGTAGGGAAAAGCAGACATCATCCACCGCCCAAATTTGAGGAGATCGGGAGTGAGGATAGGCGACCCTCAGATGTTCAACATCAAACAAACTTGGCATAAGGTGATAGGGGAGAGATCAGTTCTAAGTTCATTGTTCATGGTTGCGGTGGCATTGACAATAGGTTAGGGATCTGGGTTTTGGCAAATAGGATTTTTCACCCGTCTTAATCGTCAACCGCTCAACCGCCAACTTACCCCCAGGATCTTGTATAGTTAATATCACCCAAGACTGTACTTATATCATCAATTTTGACCATGATACAACAGCTTAAAACAATATTAAATCGGGGAAATTTATTACCAGGATTCGTAATTTCCCTGATTTTAACAGTAATCCTAGGATTTTCAGCAACTCCTGCTTTAGCCACGGGAGTTTATCAAGTTCCCACCGTATCCTCCGGTGATCAAACCTGGGTTGTGGAACTCGATGGCGTTCTTAGCCGCAGTACGGAAGGACGTTTAAATAATAGCTTATCTGAGTTAGCTAAAAAAACCGGATATGAAGTTCGGTTTTTAACTATTCGCCGTTTAGATTATGGAGAAACCATTGAAACTTTTAGTGAAAAAGTCTTTCAAAAATGGTATCCGACTCCTGAAGTTGCAACTAATCAAACCCTATTAGTTTTGGATTTACTCACCAATAATGCCGCGATCCAAACCGGAGAAAAAACTAAATCCTTATTAACCGATGAAATAGCGGAAAGTGTGGTGGAAAAAACCCTAAAATATCCGCTTCGCAAAGGCGATAAATATAATGAGGCGTTTATTGCAGCGAGCGATCGCATCTCTACTGTTTTATCGGGAGAACCCGATCCCGGCCCCCCCATAGAACAAGATAATATTAGTGTGGAAAGCACCTTTAAATCCGCCGAAGAAACTGACGATGCCAGTGCTACAATTATAGTTGTGGTCTTGTTAATCGTGGCGACGGTAGTTCCGATGGCAACTTATTATTATTTCCAGGCAAATCGGAGCTAAAAATCAATATTTTTAGCAATGGTTCAGATCCCCCCTAACCCCCTTAATAAGGGGGGAACAGGAGGGAGGTAAAACTCCCCATTTTTTAAGGAATAATGGGAGACTCAAATATCTTACTCATCTCAAATACAATAAAATAAAATGCAATTTATTGATCAGGTTGAAGTTGAAGTCGAAGCCGGAAAAGGAGGCGATGGAGTCGTTGCTTTTCGACGAGAAAAATATGTTCCCGCCGGGGGGCCAGCCGGAGGCAATGGCGGGAAAGGCGGTTCGGTTATATTAGTCGCGGTGGAAAACCTCCAAACCCTCTTAGATTTTCGCTATAACCATAAATTTAAAGCCGATGATGGCAAGCGAGGCGGCCCGAAAAACATGACCGGGGCACAGGGAGAGGATTGTATAATTGAAGTGCCCTTGGGAACAGTGGTTTATGATGCTAATACCGATGAAATATTAGGGGATTTAATCGAAAAAAATCAACAATTTTGTGTCGCAGCTGGAGGGAAAGGAGGTTTAGGAAATAAATATTTTTTAAGTAACCGAAATCGCGCCCCCGAATATGCTTTACCTGGATTAGAAGGGGAAAACCGACGGTTAAGATTAGAATTAAAATTATTAGCAGAAGTCGGAATTATTGGTTTACCTAATGCCGGAAAATCCACCTTAATTTCTGCCTTATCCGCCGCCCGTCCTAAAATTGCCGATTATCCGTTTACCACCTTAATTCCTAACTTGGGAGTGGTCAGAAAACCCACGGGCGACGGGACGGTTTTTGCTGATATTCCGGGGTTAATTGAAGGTGCCCATTTAGGGGCGGGGCTAGGTCACGAATTCCTGCGACATATTGAACGAACTCGGGTTTTATTACATTTAATTGATATTACCGATAGTGACCCCATTGGCAATTATCATACGATTCAAGAGGAATTGAAAGCCTATGGCAGAGGATTAGGAGAACGTCCTCAAATTGTGGCTTTTAATAAAGTGGATGCGGTTGATACTGAAAGTTCAGAAATTCAAGCCCTTGCCTCTCAATTGCAAGAGTTAAATCAAAGCCCTATTTTTATGATTTCCGCCGTGGCTGGAATGGGTTTAGATGCTTTATTGCAGGAAGTTTGGACACAATTAGATCAACTGTATTTAATTGATAAACAGAAGTTAGAAGTCGAAACATTGATGTCTAACCCCGTATCGAGTTGATATATAAAAAGATTAACTTTATCTAAAGTTTTATCCCACCATCTCCAATTCTCGGCTAATCTGTAACGAAACTCATCTATAGAGGAAGAATCGTGAAGAAATCCATGGTCGGTGTTCTAATGGGTGCAATGGTCAGCCTAGTTACTGCTGTTTATCCAGCCTGGGCCGAGAATTGGGTATATATTGGGAAAGCAACAACTGGAGAAGAAATTTATGTTGATGCGGATAGTATTTCTTCAGCCCGAGAAGGAATCAGATTTGTTTACAGTATCGGTAATGAAACCCTTCAGGCGGCGGCTAACTGTAATAACAATACTTGGTACGTCCTGAAATATGATACCACTTATTCTCCCCAAAGTCAAGCAACTCAAGATATGTTAGTCTATGTTTGTCGGGTCGGAAGTTAAATTAAAATCAACAGTTTTATTCAAGATTAATTGCTAGTTTAGTTCAGGGTGCATTTCTTTTTTTAACCATCGGATTATTGTTAATGGTCATTAATCTATAGCAAGTCTAAATCAGTTGTCTCAATAGTTTGAACATTAAAAAACTTTAGGGGCGAGGTCTTCTCGCCCTCTTTTTAGAAAAATTTCCTTTAACCTATTGAGAATAATTTTTATTTGAGGTATCCTGGTCAACATAGGTTCACCGATCAGAGTCTAGGGCTTGATCCGTGGGCTGGTTTGTCCTCATGATTCAAAATAGAGTTCAATCATGTCAACCCATTCATTAAATATGGAATTCAATCTCACCGGGACGATTCAAAATGTTGGGATTAAAGATGGAAAACCTAAAGTAATTACCCTGATGACTTCTTTGGGATTATTGTTAATTAAAATTTCCAAACAAGCCAGAATTATCGGGATTTCTGATTTAGCCCCGGGTTATCAAGTAAAGGTTACAGGTCAGAAAAAACAAGATTTTAAAACCGGAAAAATTAAGCTGAAAGCTACGCGGGTGCTTTCGAGTTCAAAACCGATATCAACTCTAACCCCATCAGTTGCTTTTAATTCTCAAATTCATCAAGACGGCGAAATTCCTTTAAGCGACCCTTTAGTTATTACTGTTAAACCCGCAAAAATCTTAGTTTGTCAAAAATCAGATTGTCGAAAACGGGGGGGAGATCGGGTTTGTGCAATCTTAGAAAAAGAGTTAGTACAAAGGGGATTAGAAGATCAAGTGACTATTCAAAAAACAGGATGTCTGAAAAAATGTAAGTCTGGCCCTAATATTGTGATGTTACCCGATAAAACCCATTATAGTAAAGTTGAACCGCACAAAATTTCAGGATTAATTGAGCAACATTTTTAAAAGAATTCGGGAAAGGGGAGATCAAAGAAATCAGGCACAATTTACAGAAGAAACAAAAAGAACATCAAACACCTAGCTGAAAGAAATAGGGTTTCTGTTTTAACTTCTGACTTTTTTCAGAAACCTTATTTGCTGGATAATTTGATAATATTTAATCAATAAAACCGACAAATAATATCTATTTGTTTTGAATTTTAAAAGAATTAGAGAAAAATCGAATTTTTTATTGAAAATAGATTGCAATTACTTGAGGAAACCGAAGGCTTTGAGCCATGCTAGAAAAAACTCTCCCAGAGGATTGTTGTGACGATGGACAAAAATAATAGTCGAAACCCTGAAAAATCCTGGGAGATTGACAAAAATTAAGCGGTTTGTTGCCACTGCAACGTCAGAGTTTTTGGGAGAGCATGACAATTAACGGGTCGATGTATTGACAAAATTCACCTCTTATGCGTTAGCTAAATGATCAACTTTGACAGAAAATTAAGAATTGGGTTGCTTGCGTGTCCCAAGTGGTGAGATGATTGTGGTGCGGTCTAATGGTAATTCCAGAGCGACTTATGGCATAGAATCTATTCTATACAATCCGCGCTCACGCACTCACTAAAGTCTACAGATAACATAATTATGGTTGTTGCAGCCCAATCACTTGAAGAACTTTGCATTAATTCGATTCGCTTCCTAGCTATTGATGCGGTAGAAAAAGCTAAATCCGGCCACCCCGGACTTCCCATGGGTGCCGCGCCGATGGCCTTTGTGTTGTGGGATCGGTTTCTGCGGTTCAATCCCAAAAATCCTAAATGGTATAACCGCGATCGCTTCGTCCTGTCCGCAGGTCATGGCTGTATGTTGCAGTATGCCCTCCTTTATTTAACGGGATATGATAGCGTCACTTTAGATGATATTAAACAATTCCGTCAGTGGGGTTCTGTGACTCCCGGTCACCCGGAGAACTTTGAAACCTTGGGTGTGGAAGTCACAACTGGCCCCTTGGGTCAAGGGATTGCCAATGGCGTTGGGTTAGCGATGGCTGAAGCTCACATGGCGGCGACCTTCAATAAACCTGATTCTACACTGGTAGACCACTATACCTATGTGATCCTGGGTGACGGTTGCAACATGGAAGGGGTTTCTGGTGAAGCCTGTTCCTTAGCTGGACACCTGGGACTGGGTAAATTAATTGCCCTTTATGACGATAACCATATTTCCATTGATGGAAATACCGAGATTTCCTTTACTGAAGATGTGAGCAAACGGTTCGAGGCCTACGGCTGGCACGTTCTGCACGTTGAAAATGGGAATACAGATTTAGATGGCATCGCTGACGCCATTGCTCAAGCCAAGGCTGTCACAGATAAACCCACTTTCATTAAAGTCACCACCATCATTGGTTACGGTTCTCCTAATAAACAAAATACCGCCGGAGTTCACGGTGCTGCCTTGGGTACGGATGAAGTTGCCGCGACTCGGAAAAACCTGGGTTGGAACTATGAACCCTTTGAAATTCCTGAAGATGCCTTAGCCCATACCCGCAAAGCTGTTGAACGCGGGGCTAATCTGGAAACCGAATGGAATAAAACTTGGGAAGATTATAAAGCCAAATATCCCCAAGAAGCCGCGGAATTTGAACGCCGCACTAGTGGAATACTCCCCGAAGGTTGGGAAAAATCCCTACCAACATTCACACCCGCAGAAAAAGGTAAAGCCACTCGTCAATATTCTGAAGGCTGTCTGAATGCCTTAGCTCCGGCTATTCCTGAATTAATTGGGGGTTCGGCGGACTTAACCCACTCAAACTTAACGGAGATCAAGGGTTTTGGTAATTTCCAAAAAGGACAATATCAAAATCGTAACCTGCGTTTCGGTGTTCGGGAACACGGAATGGGGGCAATTTGTAATGGGATTGGCTTGCACGGTTCGGGATTAATTCCCTATTGTGCTACCTTCTTAGTCTTTGCTGACTATATGCGGGCAGCGATTCGTTTATCGGCGTTATCGGAAGTCGGTGTGATCTATGTGATGACCCATGACTCGATCGCCCTTGGGGAAGATGGCCCCACTCACCAACCTGTGGAAACCATTGCCTCCTTGCGGGTGATTCCTAACTTGTTGGTAATGCGTCCGGCTGATGGTAACGAAACCTCTGGTGCGTATAAAATCGCGGTGGAAAACCGTCATCGTCCGACTTTGTTGGCTTTAACTCGTCAAGCGTTACCGAATTTAAACGGTAGCTCTATCGATGCGGTCAGCAAAGGGGCCTATATTCTGTCCGACAGTAACGGAACTCCCGATTTAATTCTGATCGGAACTGGAAGCGAAGTCTCTCTGTGTGTGGAAGCTGCCGAAAAATTAACCCATCAAGGGACAAAAGTTCGGGTGGTTTCTATGCCTTGTTGGGAACTGTTTGAAGAACAAGATGCTGCTTACAAAGAATCTGTGTTACCTAAAGCTGTGACCAAACGCCTGGCGGTGGAAGCGGGTTGTAGTTTCGGTTGGCAACGTTACACCGGAAGCGAAGGTGACACCATCAGCATTGAAACCTTTGGGGCATCTGCTCCGGGTGGTGTGTTGATGGAGAAATTCGGTTACACCGTTGATAATGTTTTGGCTAAAGCGAAAGCGTTATTAGGTTAAATCGGAATTTAATCTGATTAAAAAGGTGGGCTAGACCTACCTTTTTAATTAATAATTAACAATTAATAATTAATAATTAATAATTGTTAATTGTTAATTGTTAATTATTACGGTTATACTTTTGAGATGAACTTAAGGAAAATTTTCCCCTTTTTGGAATCTTCTGTAACCCATTGGTCAGTGGAAGCCCGATGGTTACACTGGATAACCTTTCTCTGGTTATTTGTGGGCTTAATTGTGATGTTTTCCGCTTCCTATCCCATTGCCTACGCGAACACCGGAGATGGATTATATTATTTTAAACGTCAATTAATTTGGACAGCCGTAGGATTAGTCGGATTTAGTTTTATTGTTCAATCTTCCCTGAGATTTTGGTTGAAAATTGCCCAATGGGGGGTTTTAATTGTTCTGGGACTATTATTTCTGACTTTAGTTCCCGGGTTAGGAACTACTATTAATGGAGCCACACGCTGGATTTCAATTGGGCCAATTCCGATTCAACCTTCGGAGTTAATGAAGCCGTTTTTAGTCTTACAAAGCGCTCGTTTTTTTGCCAATTGGTATCGTTTAAATTGGCAAATTCGGTTAATTTGGTTAGGAATTTTTGGGATAGTTTTATTATCTATTCTTACCCAACCAAACCTCAGTACCACCGCCCTTTGTGGGATGACTCTTTGGTTAGTTGCTTTAGCGGCGGGACTGCCTTTTTCCTATTTAGGAGGAACGGCTTTAGGTGGGATATTTTTAGCTATTTTAAGTGTTACTATTAAAGAATATCAAAGACGACGAATTTTATCTTTTTTAAATCCTTGGTCTGATCCGATGGGAGACGGATATCAGTTAGTTCAAAGTCTTTTGGCGGTGGGTTCCGGTGGATTTTGGGGAACGGGATTAGGATTATCTCACCAAAAATTATATTATTTACCGATTCAATATAGTGATTTTATTTTCTCGGTTTATGCGGAAGAATTTGGCTTTATTGGGGGAATATTACTGTTATTATTGTTAACAATTTATGCCACCCTAGCCCTACGAGTGGCGATGAAAGCCAGACAAATTGAACATCAATTAGTAGCGGTGGGAGTGATGGTGGTGATGGTAGGACAATCTTTATTAAATATTGCGGTAGCAACGGGCGTTTTACCAACTACAGGTTTACCTTTACCCCTATTTAGTTATGGGGGAAGTTCCATGATTGCTAGTTTAGCTTTAGCTGGGTTATTAATTCGGGTAGCTAGAGAAGAAAATCAAGCCCCGGTGATTTCTTTAGCCGATCATCGGTCAACCCAAAACCCACGTCGCGGAATTGGGCGATCGCCAATCCGTTAAACAATTATATCTATTTCAGTTAAGAACAGGTCATAGAATCTAAGCAACAATTTAGGGATGCTGAGGAACTAAATTGAATCGGAATTGTAATCATAAATTCGGTTCCTTTGCCAAATTCAGATTGAAATGATAGCATTCCTTCGTGATAATCTTCAACAATTTCACGGCTAATAAATAGTCCGAGTCCCGTACCTTTTCCGATGGCTTTTGTTGTAAAAAACTGTTCAAATAGCCTCATTTTTACATCCGTATCCATTCCTAACCCATTATCGGTAATTTTCACCCTAACTCTATCGGGTTGGATCACCTCTGTTTTAATATGAATTATAGGAGTTTCCTGACCATTTTCCCATTTTTGTGTCGCTTCTTCTAAAGCATCAATAGCATTACCTAAAAGATTCATAAACACTTGATTGATTTTGCCACTATAACATTCAACTAAAGGCAAATTCCCATAGTCTTTTTGAATGATAATTTGCGGGCGATTAGATTTTTCTTTTAAACGACTTTTTAAAATTAATAACGTACTTTCTAACCCTTCATGTAAATTAATTGGTTTTATTGTTAATTCATCTTTACGCGAAAAATTTCTCAGGGATCGGGCAATTTCAAAAATTCGATCCGCAGATATTTTGACGGAATTAAAAACTTCAGGTAAATCCTCAATTAGAAATTCCAAACTCACCCCTTGCATATAGGCTTGAATTTCTGCAATGGGTTGAGGACATTGTTTTTGATACAGTTGCAGGATGTAAATTAAATCTTGAATATAGTTATCAATACAATTGATATTTCCATAAATACAGTTAACAGGATTATTAATTTCATGGGCTAAACTGGCAATCAGTTGACCCAAAGAAGCCATTTTTTCCTGATGAAACATCTGCGCTTGTGTTTCCTTGAGTTGTTTTAAGGTATGAGAGAGTTTTTGGGCTTGAGCATAGGCGATCGCCGTGGTTTCACAGCTTTTTTTATATAATAAAATTTGTTGTTTTTCTAATTCTAATTGCTCTACCTCACTTTCAAACTGATATTGACTTACAACAGCATCTAAGGCATCTAATAATTTACCCGAAGCTGCTATCATAATCAATTTCATATCTAAATTATCCAGTTCCAACTCCTGATCTGGCGTACTTAAAAGGGATTTAACCGCAGCAATATAATTCCTAACCTGTTGATCTAAGTTATAGGGAGGTAGATAATATATTTTATGAATGGCAGAGGATAAATTAGATTGTAAACTGTGATTAAACTGACCAAAGATCAACATTTGATGAGATTCTTCAAAACTTCGGAGATTCTCTTGTAAAATCGTGATAACTTGCTCTCTTTCTGCTAAATTTTTATGATTGACTAACCGCAAACAAAATAAAGCAATTCGTTGGGATAACATTCGTTGACGACCACTCAGATTAATTACCGCCGCACTAATATTTTGAACAGCATGAATTTCATCGAGATTAAAATAATCATTAAGCTTAATCATAGCTAACCGTTCCTCACTTGATAACATATTGGTTACATCCTTGAATTAACTAAACAAAGACTAATCCTGATTCCCTATATGTCAATTGTCTAAACTTATTGATCTATTATTTGTATCGATTATTACACTGATCTAGGGGAGATTTCTCTCCCATAAAACTAAAATAGGGTTTAGAACTATAACTGGAGACAAGTTCTAAACCCTATTCAAAGTTAAATTGCTGGTGGCTGGAGGTTACGGTTTCTTGATTTCCCGGGCAAGATTCCGATACATATCCATGCTCTTATCCGCACGACGGCGTTCAGTCTTACTGGATGATTCCTCAGCAACAGTATCAGAAACTGTTGAACTATTATTCTGTGCCTTTGCTGTTGTAGATTTAGGGGCTTCAACTTCAACGGGGAAGGTTTTTTTCACCGGAGGTAAATCCTTGAATCTGTCAATATCTCCCATACCTTGGGCTACATTACCTTCGAGATAGAAACCACTTCCGGTTTTTTCACCGGACTCAGAATTCCCTTTTTTGCCAAACAAACCAAATAATGCCATGTTGCCCTCCCGCTAATTTGAGTTGTGAATAATTTTAAGTTTTATAACATTTTATCAGGAATTGTCTTCAATTTCATTTTTGGGGAATGGGGAATGGGGGAATTGATATAGATTTCAGCGAGCGAGGACGCGCAGAATCACGCGGGGCTGACGCCAACGCACCGCTTTTAATTCTCAGGTATTGACTGGAGTAGAGCCAGAACTTGCTTCACTCCTTCGGGGAAAATCACCACCAAACTACCAGGGGTCGCTTCCCTGAGAGCAGTTTTAATCGCTGTTGCTTCTTCGAGAATAATCTCATAGTCAAAATCGGGATTTTCCTGCTTAACTCCGATCTCAATATATTTAGCGACTTCTCCCCGTTGAGATCCGCGGTTATCCTCATCTTCCTTAATAATAATCCGCTCGAACATTTGGGCTGCTAATCGTCCTAATTCGATAAAATCTTCTGGGCGACGGTCTCCGGGCGCGCAGACCACCCCAATGCGTTTACCGTCGGGCCAATTGCGAACAAATTCCAGAATTGCTTGAAAACTGGCACGGTTATGGGCATAATCGAGTAGAATATGGAAAGACTGGTAAGGAATTAAATTCATCCGTCCAGGGGTTTGTTCCACCGACATTTGAAATGTCCGTAACCCCTGACTAATCTCCTCAATGGTCACTCCCTGGATATAGGCGGCTAAACTGGCGGCGAGGGCATTAGCAATCATAAACGGAGCTAACCCCCGTAAGGTGAGGGGAACATTCGCCATCTGTTCCACCCGAATCATTTGGTCTGCTTTTAAAAAGGATAAATAACCCGATTCATAAATCGCAGCTACTCCCCCCTGAGCAACGTGTTCACTCACAATTGGGTTATCAGCATTCAGTGAAAAATAAGCAATTTTCGCTTTTAACTGTGATGCCATAGCCACCACTAAAGGATCATCGGCATTTAATACCGCATATTCACTAGCCGCCTTTGCCACAACGCTTTTCACCTCTGCCATCTCCTCCACGGTGTTAATATCCTGTAACCCTAGATGGTCTTCGGAAACATTCAACACCACCCCCACATCACAGCGACCAAACCCCAATCCTGAGCGGAGAATCCCCCCCCGAGCCGCTTCTAATACTGCTACTTCCACGGTGGGATCACTTAAAATTAAGGCAGCACTTTGAGGCCCGGTATTATCTCCGGCTTCCGCCAAAAAGTCTCCGATATAAGTACCATCAGTAGTGGTAAAACCTACAACTTTTTTAGTTTCTTTAAAGATATGAGCGATTAAACGGGTGGTTGTGGTTTTACCATTAGTTCCGGTAATGGCGGTAATCGGAATCTGACTGGGAGTTCCGGGGGGATACAGCATATCCACAATCGGAACCGCCACGTTTCGGGGTTTACCTTGATTGGGGTGAATGTGCATCCGCAACCCGGGGGCGGCGTTAACTTCCACAATCACCCCGTCCACTTCTCGCAGGGGGCGACTAATATCGGGGGCGGTAATATCAATTCCGGCAATATCTAAGCCAATAATTTGGGCTGCACGTTCAGCAATCCAAATATTTTCCGGGTGAATTTCATCGGTTTTATCAATAGCAATTCCACCCGTACTTAAATTAGCAGTTGCTTTGAGATAACAAATTTCTCCTTTTCTGGGAATACTTTCTAAGCGATAGCCCTGTTGTTTTAAAATATCAATACTGTGGCGATCAATTTCAATCCGAGTTAACATATTTTCGTGACCACTACCTCGACGGGGATCACGGTTTGTATCTTCCACTAATTCTACTAAATTTGAACGCCCATCTCCCATAACATGGGCTGGAATTCGTTGCGCCACCGCTACTACTTTTCCACCCACAACTAATACCCGATAATCATTTCCTTTATAGTATCGTTCAACAATGATAGTGCCGATTTTTGACTCAACTTTAGCCATTTTGTAGGCTATTTCTGCCTCATTCCAAGTTTGAATATCCAGGGTAATGCCCCTACCATGATTCCCGTCTAGGGGTTTTAAAACAATGGGAAATCCACCAATATCATCAATAGCTTTTTCTAAATCATCTAAACTATCAATAACGGTTCCTTTGGGTACGGGTAAACGGGCCGCATCCAGGAGGGTTTTAGTACCTTCCTTATCTCCAGCAAATTCAATACCTAAAATACTGGTGCCGTCGGTTTGGGAGGCTTGAATTCGCCGTTGTTTTTTGCCATAACCGAGTTGAATTACATGGCGGGCAGGTAATTCTTTCCAGGGAATTCCACGGGCTTCGGCTTCTTGAACAATTGCCTCCGTTGTCGGGCCAAGTTGAGCTCCTAAGAAAATTTCTTGTAAGTCTTCTAAATCGTGTCGCAGTTCGGTTTCAGGGTAAAATCCATGATCAATTAAACGATGGCATAATCTGACAGCAGCCCTAGCCACATAGCGTCCCGCTTCCGGGATTTTATATTGAAAGATCACTCTATGGATTCCGGGTTGAGAACTCCCACGAGTACAGCCAAAATCCACGGGCATTCCGGCTAATCTTTGCAATTCTAGGACAATTTGTAGAATGACATCACTGATCAAAATTCCTGTTTTTAGCTTTGTCAGGAAATCTTGATATTTTGGTTGAGTTAAATGGGGTAAAATTTCACAAAGTCCATCGGAGAAATCGGGAATTTCATGGGTGTAGCGATTATCTTTTTCTAAATCAAGATGAATAATAATCAGATTGTGAACATCAATACTCCAATAATTAGGCCCTGATAGGGTTTGAGTTTTTATAATTTTCATTGGTATTCCCTCCTAAACTCATGGATGCGGTCGTTCCAGCAATTCAACATCGGAATGAATTATCCCACAACCTGAGAATATATAAACACCAAAACTCCTGAAATTGGGTCAATGATCAAAAATTTAAGGAAAATATTAGATTCTGTTAAAACTTTACAATCACTCCCAGAATTTCCTGGAGCAATAATTGACTAATTGATAATGATTTAAACCCTAATATCAGCTTTGTTTTTGAGAACATGACTGGCAACTGATAAAGCATCTCGGAGTAATTTTTTAGAGATCTTTTAAAAATCAATAGGAATATATATAGCAATCCTATTTGAGTTGTGTTCAAAATTCCCGATCAAATATGAGATATTCTAATTAGGATAGTCTGTCTTATTAATCCAGAAATGTTCGATTCTTCCAGCTATTCCTCTAAAACCGCCACCAATGAACCCTTCCTGAAAACCATGCGGGAACTGGTACGCACCTATCAAGCCTTTTATAATTATGATGAAACTCTGATTCGACAATATAACCTAACCCACTCCCAGTTTGATGTCATTGCCACTCTGGGAAACACCTCGGGTTTGAGTATGGGAGAAATTGGAGAGAAAACTTTAATTACAAAAGGAACTTTGACCGGGGTGATTGACCGCCTGGAGAAAAAAAATCTCGTGCTGCGGGAAGTCCCATCAGATAATCGTCGAACTGTTATTGTTAAGCTCACTCCAGAGGGAGAAGCCACTTTTGAACGGGTATTTCCTCAACATATTGCCCAACTCAAACAACGGTTTGAACAGCTTGAAGCCTCAGAACTAGAACTACTAAGGGTTTTACTTAATCGTCTTCGTCAGGTTTTCTAGGATTTTTGCCAAAAATTTAGATTTTCTCTTGTCATTTCTCGTCGGGCTATGTTATTCTGTATTCATACAGTTCTAGTTAGAACTATTGAGCAAGATTCAACTTGGAGAACACTACTATGAACCCGAACTCAGAGAAAACCCCCGTTACGGTCACTTTACCTGCTGGAACCCATTGGCTGTGTACCTGCGGTCAATCTAAAAATTATCCCCATTGCGATGGAGCTCATACAGGATCGACATTTACGCCAAAAAAGGTCGATCTGGATGCCCCACAAACCATTGAATTAACCCGTTAATCAAGAAACCGGGTATCTGGGGAATCTAATCAAGACTTCTTCAGACACCCAATTTCTGTCCACATTCCCCAATATATCCCTCTTTTATCACTTTCCGAGTACGATGATTTAAGGTTTTTATTTTAAGATATTGACATCCGCCCCGCCGTAAACGGACGGGGATTCCTCACCACGCCACCTTTTTAGGATGGTCGCCGAATGGGGTTGACGCTTCGCAGACTGTTATATTTAAAGCCTAGAAAAGTATTTTTGTAGCTATTTTAAAAAATAATCTTGTAGCGATCGCCTAAAAAACAATTGGTTTCTCAAGAGTTTTCCATAATCAGACACCTCTATCTGATAGGTGTTGACAAATTTAAAATTATGTGATAGACTCGTTGGGATTTTCAGTTATTCTAAAATTTGTCTAAAATTTCTTGTCAATAGAGATCAGATTCCACGCCACAAATGATATAAAAATATCAATAAAATAGCTGTATCATCAATAAATCGAGGTTAACGATTTACGGATACAAGGAGCGATCAATGCCTCAAGAAACAATGAATAAAACCCGATTAGAATTCTCAGAAGTTCCGATCGCCAAAGCACCGATATCGGTAGAAGCCTATGCCGATGAACTGATGGATGACATTTTTTCCGATGTTGATCGCGTGATCCAAGGGGAACCACGGCTGCCCAAAGAAGCCGTAAAACCAGAATTTGTCTCCCTCAAATCGATTAAAGTCCCTCAAATTATTTTACCTCCAATGCCACGGCAGGAGGAAGAAGACCCAGACAAATTACGCGATGCGAGTGTTAAAAAGTCCTCTCCCTCCTTGGATCGGATTCTATTAATTGCGGCGTTTTCATCGTTATTTATCACCCTATTATTATGGTTAGCCACCCGGGGAGGTTTGGGGCGTTTATTTGCCCCGGAACCTGTGGCGGTGTCCCCCGAACCCGTATTAGATGCCAAGACAAAAGCGGATATTCAATTTTCCAATTATATTGAGCGATCGCTAACCAATATTGAACAACAGAATCAACAAACAGGGCTAGGTTTGCCCCTATTACCCCCTCCCGTGGCGAACGCCCCCTTACCGACCCTGCCCGTTCCTGGGACTCCCCCCGTGGCGACCGTGGCTCCCGTGGTGGATACCAATAACCTCGTCGCCGCCATTAACCGAGTGGCCGGGGCGATCCAGGATGCCTCAAATCAAACCGCCTCTCTGTCTCAACAGGTGATGAACAGCTTGGCCAAGGGACAACAAACCCCACCCCCTGCTCCGGTTACGGTTCCCGGTGGCCGGGGTTCGAGTTCTGTCCCCGCAACAGCCCCTAAACCGACAACCCAACCCAAACCCGCAACACCAACCCAAGTCACTCCCCCAACTCCTCAAGTTCGGGGGGGAGTCACGGAAGGGATGCCATTACCCCCCTCACCTGCGGTGACGGAAACACCCGCACAACAGCCAACGGCAGCAAACCCTGCCCCGATAACGGCCCATACCTTAGTGGGAATTCTGGAATTGGGTGATCGTTCCGCGGCTCTGTTTGAAATTAATGGGGTAGCCCGTCGGATCTATGTGGGTGAAACTATTGGCGCGAGTGGTTGGTCACTGGTGGAAGTGGTGAACCAGGAGGCTGTGATTCGTCGGAATGGAGAAGTGCGAACAATCTTTGTGGGACAACAATTCTAAATGGGTTACTCCAGTTAATCTTGGGAGAGAGACGCGCCGTGGCACGTCTCTACTGTTCTCTTATATTTAATGTTTAATTATGGGTTTATTTGAAGATTTTAGTCGATTTCTGGAGACTCGGTTAGAGGAGTTTCTCAAGGAGAATCCCCATTTAGAATTGCAGGCTTTAGAAGAACAATTACGGGAACAGGAGGAGGATACCTTAAGGTTAATTGCTGAGTTGAACCGAGAGGAAAAAAAGCTGCAAGCGGAAATTTTAGAAGTGGCTCAGGATGTCCAGAAATGGCATAAATGGGTGCAAAAAGCACAGGTGGCTAATCGTTTAGATTTAGTAGCGGCGGCTCAAGAACGGGAAGCGGGATTTTTGCGTCAGGGGAATCAACTTTGGGGACAGATGCAAGGGGTGAAAGAACGGATTCAAAAATCTAAAGAAGTCTATTATCAAGTTCAACAACGTCACAAAGAAGTTAAACTCAAAGCCGCAGAAGTGGAAGCTAACCGCGCGAAATCGAAAGCGCAACAAAACTCTCAAAATTCTAGGGAAACCCAGGGTTGGAATCAGAGTAAATCCTATGGTAGTTCTAATTCTTTTAATGATTCCTTGGAAGCAAAATTCAAACAATGGGAAATGGACGAAGAATTAGAACAGTTGAAACGGAATATGTGACGTTAGAATTTTATGCTTCTGAGGTTTCAAAATTCACTTGTTCATAGAGATCGGTTAAATTGATGGAAAAATCAATCGTACTCAATGTTAAAACAGAATCCGCCGACTCATAAAAATTAACTTGCCATTTTCCCGTTTCTGTTTTTACAAATTGTTCAACGGAATATTGATATTGATCGATTAAAATATATTCTTGAAATTCAGAAATGGAACGATAATACTTAAATTTATCCCCGCGATCGTAACTTCCCGTTGATTGAGATAAAACTTCCACAATGACTAAGGGATTTAAAACCGTATCCGTGCGATTTTCGTGATAAATAACATCCCCTTTAATTACCATTAAATCGGGATAGGTATATAACCGATAATCAGGCATCCATAGGTGGACATCCCCAATAAATAATCTATATTTTTGACCTCTTAATCCTAATTTGATTTGAAAGTAAGCGTTTCCAGCAATTTGATTATGATTCGTCGTACCTCCCGTCATAGGAATAATGTTTCCGTCTCGATATTCATGTTTAAATTCTGCGGTTTCTTCGAGTTTAAAATACTCCTCTGGAGAATAGAGGAGTGGTTTCACTTGCATAACCATATTATTCTCCTACTTAGATCATATCCTTTTATTATATAGCCTATTGTGGCAAAATTTTAATCTCAAGATTAATCTTTTCTTGCCATTCTCGAATATAAACTAACAATCCATACATAAACACAATTACTCCCATCATTTCCATGATTTCCTCGACAATGGCTACTAATGAATAAATTAGACTTTGTTGATGGTTATAAAACGCCACAACGCTCCCGACCATTTCCATGAATAACGCTCCGCCAATATATAAACAGGCAGCTAAAATAAAGTGATAACGGGTTTTTCTAGGAAGATGTAACCAAAACTTCCAATATTTACGCAGAAAAACTATTACTAAAATTATTCCCGGAATTACCCACATCGAACGTAAAAAGGGAGGTAAATTCAACCCTTTAGCAACATCAGGAATAATTAAAATTTCATGAATGGTAGCTACTTCATCAAGAGCTAATAACCAAAAAATAATCGATAACCATTTCCATTGTTGGAAATAACGATATTTTACCGAAGAATTATCATTGGGATCAGTTAAGGAGTTTTGTTGTTCAAGTTCAGCTTGTTTTGCCGAGGCGATCGCCCCCAATAACCAAGCACAAAACGCCAACATAAACGCACTAAACCAAGTGGGTAAATTCATCTCTCGATCAACATTAAACATCGCTGTCCAATCTTTTCGATAGTTAAATCCAAACCGACCAATTTGTATCAGAATACTGGTAAAAGTAAAAAATCCTACTCCCATCGTTAGGCGTTTAGCTAATTTTATCGGAGAAAGGGTTAGATATAATTGCATTTGAACTTATCCTATTTGATCAATCTCAAATCATAACCCAACTATCGACAATAATATCGTCGATATCGATATCCATTCAACTTAGGTTGAGGACGGGGATCTTGTTGACACCGAAATTGACTAAAATCCGTATTATCTTTTAAATTCACCGCCCATAATTCAAAGGGACGTTGAACTTGAGTTAAAACCATTGTAAAAGTAGGGGAAGGAGTATCTGTTTTTTTCACTAACATAAATTCAGGTAACTTTTTAGCCTGCTGACGCTTAAATTCTAATCCTAATCCCATCAAAGATCGAGTTTCTGCATGAGTTTGATGAGTTGTAGCAATGATCACAGGTGTTTTCGCTTCATTAATAATATAACTGGCTAAACGATCCGCTCCTTGGGATTTTTGAAACCCATAATTTCCTCCTACTGTTAACGCACCCAAACATCCCATAATTAAGGTGAAAATCACAATTTTTTTTCCGTTAGCTTGTAAAATAGGGGGAAGTGAAACCCAAGAATTATTAAAGGTTTCAGGTTGTCTCCAAATAACGCCTAATCCAGAGCCTAAAATTAAAATAAATACAGGAAAGTAAACAAATTGATATCTCGCCGCCAGGGATACGTCCTTTTGTAATCCATAAATTATAATCAAAAATAGGGTCAAAATACTAATTAAAATACCGCCAAAAATTTTAGTTTCAAGTTGAGTTTCAGATGATTGAATATTTAACCTAATGCCTTGAATTATCCCGGGACTGATCCAAACTAAAACCGTCAATAAAATCAATGCTGAAATTGCTGTTATAATTGGAGGAGTTCCTTCAACGGGTAATAGAAATATCTGGGTCATTAACCAGGCAAATAAACGAAATAAAGGCTCTATAAATCCTAATCCCTTAAATTGGGTTGCAATCCAGTCTGTGAGTTGATCATTAGGAATACTTTGTAAAATTGGAATCCAAACTAATCCACTAATTAATGTTCCGAATATTACCGCATAAATCCTTAACCAAGATCTGCTAAAAAGTCCTAATTTATTTCGCCAATCCCTTAACCAAAATCCGGCTATAACCAACCCTTCTGCCCCTAATAACACAATAAAAAAATAGTGACTAGCGATTCCTAATCCATTCACAATAATCCAACCCATGACTTGAATAATAGATAAAGGTTTTTCTCCCTCTAAACTTCTAATTACCTTGACTAAATAGCCTAAAGATGCGATAATAAAAAGTATGGTTATTGTATAGTGCCTGGCTTCCTGTGATAGATAAATTCCGTAGGGAGAAACCGCCATTAATGCGGCTGTAATTTGAGCAAAAATCAGCGATCTAAAGGCAAAATAACTTAAACTAAAAATAGCCGGAATCGATAAAACCCCTAAAATAGAACTGAGAGCGCGCGCCACCGTTAAAGAAACTAATTCTCCCTCCTGAGAAAATAAATTCATCCAGAAATGATTCAGCAAAAAATATAACGGCGGATGATTACTTTCAGTAAACAAATGATAAATAACATCCGATGGTTGACTAGCAGTTTCAAACCGCAAAGGCGATAATAAAATATCTGCTGAAATAATTTGATCTAAAGGAATAGTTTTCAGACCGTGACCCAAACTAAAAACCAAAGTAGAAATTTCAATACTGGATGCTGACTTATTTCCTAAACCCAGAAAGCGCAATAAAATCCCTAGTCCTACCCAAAATAATAGTAAACCTGGATGAAACCATTGGTTATTCGTTATTTTAATCACTGAAAACAATCCTCACAAATAGTAAACCCCTATTATAAAAATAAATAATCCCCTAAAACCGTCTTTCTAATTTCAAACATTGACCTGGAGTTAACTTTCTAATCTCATCCGTTACATCTAACCATGGTTGTAATTGTCCCCGTTGAAACGTGCGACTTAGGGGAATATCCATCGAAGTTTGATCACAACCTATTCCGGCGGAAATTACCCCTCGCCAAGAATCAGCATATAATTCATCAATAATCTGCCATTGATTTTTTTCCCAACGAAATCGCCGAGTAAATCTAAAGGGTGTATCTTGTTTTCCCAGAACAATTTCAGCAGAATTTAACCTCTGAATTTGCTTGGAGAAAAACTTACCCAATATTAACATTAAAACTCGCATAAAAACCAATTTTAACGAAGATAATGGATGCGATTTAACCCAACTTAATCCGCCTTCAATTAAAATTTCATCCTGTTCGACATGAATGGTATAATCACTCATGAGATGGGCTACAGCATTTTTAATTTGACGACCCTGACGAACTTGTAAGGAAAAATGAGTATCCGATAAAATCAGTTTATTTTCTCTAAATAACTTAAAAACTCCCCCTTTATTTAGAGCTACATATAATTCCACATGGGGACGACGTTTAATTAAAATTTCCGCTTCTTTTAACCAAATACTTGCCACGTCTCGCGGCACAGGTTGGGGTCTTCCAGGGATAAAATCTCGCCAAGCTAGTAAATAATTCCAAACCTGATTTCCTAACGAATAATCATCCCCATAACAAGCGGATAAACCATTTTTAATTCCCAGTAAAAATCGGTCATTAATTCTCAACGCATCCGGTAGCCATTCCCCCACTAATTCAAACCCATAGGGGAAAAATTGATAGGTATTTAAACTCCCATATTCCCCGCCATACGACCCATCAGGATGAATAAAATAGGTGACTAATTCTACCGCTTTTATTAAAGATTCTTTCAACCGTAAATCCGATCTCAAATCATCTAATTGAGCTAAAAAAGAAATAGTTAAGCTATGATAACCGGGATCAAAAGTATCACTTTCTTTAAACCATCCCTCCTGACTTTGTAAAGATAATAATTTTTCTAAACGAGAAGCTTTAATTCGATGCCATTTAGAGGTTTGTAACATTTGACCTAAACGTTCTAAACACAAAAGAATTAGAGCTTCCTGACTCGCACTCTGACTAAATTTATAATGGGCTAAACCATGGGCTTGACGTTCAAAACCTTGTAAGGCTTCATAATTCATTAACCCCAATAAATGATAGCTTTCTAAACTGGCAAACAGGGAAAAAGCCGTTGCCCTAGCAGAATGTTCTAAGGGTACATTTTCATCACAAAAACTATCAGTATGAACACTATCAGTGGTATAAATAATACCCGCCTCTACCCAGGTTTTAATTGCAGGTTGTTGATAATAAGGATTATCAGAAATAGGCAGATCATAAACTAAGGCCAGGGGTAATACTAATTCTTGCATTCTACCATTGGCAAAATCTTTAGTTTTATAATGCCAAAAATTTCGATCAAAACAGCCATAGGTTGGACTATGGGGATTTCGATCCAATAATGTTAAAATTTTAGGAATTTGAGTTAACGCTTCACGGGCAAATAAATCTTTACTCACGGTTAATAGTGGCTGTTAGTTGCACCAAACAAATCACCGCCATTGTACCAAAAAAGGTGCGATCGCTATCTTATTTTTCTCATTTCCTAAATCTCCCAGACAACAAATTCTGGATCTACAGATAGTAAAGTTACCTATAATTTCTAGGGTGGAACCTAGCCATGCTATTTTTAACGATAGATAGGCTACTGTCCACTTCCCCCTTTCCCAAACCGAGGAAAATCTAAGAATTGAGATGTTTAAGTCTTTCAAAAAGGTTACAAAAATTTATAAAGCATTAAGTTACAATTGTTGTTGTATACTGAATAATAGAGACAAGATAAATCTGACATTGAACAAAAGCTAGATCGGTTTTTATAAAAATTTCAAGGGTGATCTCTGTCGAAGCGATCAAAGTCGGAGTTCAAGTAATCTCAGCATTATTCCTAAATCTACTAACTTTTTTTAAGAAAATATTGGGTATTTCATAAATCTTAATCAAAACTTAGCGAATTAAAATTGAACCCTGATTAAGTCAAAAAATATCCCCAGCAAGTTTTCTGAAAAAAGGTTGTTTTCTCTGAATTATTTTTTAATTAGAATTTCGAGGATAATACCATGAAAAGTAGTGAAATTGTTGACCGATATCTTAGGGGAGAACGGGATTTTCGAGGGTTAGATCTCACGGCGGAAAATTTAATTGGAGTTACCCTCAATCAAGCCAATCTATCGAGTTCAAATTTAAAGGATGCTTCCCTAGCAAGAGCCTATTTAGAACGTTGTTTCTTACTCAATGCTAACCTGAACGGAGCCTTTTTATATGGAACCAATTTAACCTATGCTAAACTAAAAGGCAGCCACTTAATTGAAGCAGATTTAACTAAAGCCAACCTCCAAGGAGCGCAATTAAATGGCGTTGATTTGACTAATGCAAAACTGAGTGGTGCGATTCTATTTTGTGTAAATTTATTTCGTGCCAATTTAACCGGGGTGAATTTATGTGGGGCGAACTTAAAGGGAATTAATCTCCGGTCTGCCAACCTAGAAAAAGCCAATTTAAACTGGACAAATTTAACTGGAGCCAGATTAAGCGGGGCGAATTTAAGAGGGGCGCAGTTAAATGGAGTCACCTTGAATAGTGCGTTTCTCAATGGATTAAACTTAGAAGGAATTGATTTTAGTGGGTTAGACCTGAATGATGTTAAATTGAGTGGGGCAAAATTGTCTGGCGCAAACTTCATGGGAACAGCATTACAGGCTGCTCAAATGCGATTTTCCAATCTGGAAGGGGCAAATTTACAACAGGCAGATTTGCATGAAAGTGTATTAAAAGGAGCGCAATTTGTTCTGGTCAATTTAATGAAAGCTGACCTCCGGGATGCCGATTTGAGAAATGCAGATTTGAGTAAAGCTAATCTGAATTTAGCCGATTTATCCGGTGCCAATTTAACCGGAGCTAATCTTCAAGGCGCCTATTTGTGGGGGACTAATTTGGATGGTGCTTGTTTAGAAGGAGCGAATTTAACCGGGGCAAGTTTGCGCAATGCCAAACTCAATGGAGTAGATTTACAAAACGCCATCTTATACGGTGCAACCATGCCCGATGGTCAGGTTTATTAACCTTTGTTGTTGGGTGTTGTTGGGCTTTAGCCCTCCCCTCTTGGAACTAAAGCCCAACAAATATGAGAATTACTTTAATTTTCTAAATAACGATTTTTGCCAGATAAAAATTCCAATTGCACTTAAACAAAACAACCCCATCACCCCCGCTAAGGGGTTTTTATCAATTCCAGTGATTGCCTCAGAAACGGTTCCAGAATAATTAATTAACTGCCCAATATTAATTATATAATAACCCCAAACCAAACCCCCATGTAACCCCATGGGTAAACCCAACCAACCGGAGGGACTTAACCGTAAAGTATTAGAAGAAGCCGGAAACCAGGCTAGTTTGGAGACAACTAATATTAATCCCAATAACACTAACCCAGGAAATTGTAAAGCAGTTCTTTGAATTTCTGCTAAAGGTTTAATAAAATGTAACCCCGCAAAAATTATACTATTAATTCCCAAAGCAATTTTCGGGTGATAATCCCGTTTGAGTTCATCGAGTAACCATCCCCTAAAAAATAATTCTTCCGCAAAACCAATTCCCAGGGCAACTAAAAACCCTTCTAAAATAATTCTTAAAAAATTAGGGTTTGCAGGTTGCCATATTACCCAACCGAATAGAGATTCGATTATAAATAATCCTATTAAACTGAATAATCCCAATAATAATCCTTTGAGATAATTTTGATAATTTTTAGGATTAAAAACTAAACCATAGCGAGTTAGAGGGTGAGATTCACGATAAATTATTTTTGCCCAGAAGTGAATTAAAATAATAAACTCGACATAGAGAAAAATTAACGTAATAATACTAACAAAATTGCGATCGCTCACAAACAAATAAAAAGGTGCCGCCAGGGGAAGCCAAAGCAACACCAAAACCAGGAGAAAAATAACAATTCTCAGAAAAGCTGGATATTCTTTTAAAAATTCAAGATCGTATTTCAAACCCATTATCCTATAGTTGAGACGGTTTATTCATCCGGTTCAATAGTGCTAATGAGTCCATGATTTTTCAAGGTTTCGCAGTAAAATTCCGCGTGTTCTTGAGCGCAAGTAATCACCAAGGCAAGATTATTAGTATGAGCCTCCATCATAATACTCACCGCTTGGGGTTGAGTCAAACTGGGAACCGTTGTCATCAACACTTGGACAACATACTCCATGGAATTATAATCATCGTTATGTAGCAAAACCCGATAACGGGGGGCAATTTTTCTAACGGTAGCACTCTTTTGTACGGTCTCAACAGACACGGCTTTTTCTCCTTTTTGACAAAATTAAAGGGTTGATGGTAAATAGACTCTATCAATAATTAGACTTTATACAGTTTAATGAATCATTGCGATGGCGACAAGGTTACTGAATATTGGCGGTTGAAGGTTACGGAGCCCGTCCTCCCTCCCTAACAACCCAAAACCCACAACCAACGGCCAAACGCGATAACATATCAGAAGGGAAATGCCCTACTCTAGTTTGAGTGTTTCAACCCGGTTGAGTTAATGTCAGCACCCCGTACTGAAGTGACGGGACTTCATGCCTCTAACTTCAGTAATAGCTGTCCAGCCTAAGTCTTAACTGACTACGTTTTTTGGGTCACGACACCGGAGAATGCGAAGCTAGTTTTCCGCTCTGTCTCCAGTGATTAAACATCTGTATCGGGTTAAGGAAGTGTTACTGGACTAAAAAGCTCTTAAAACCTTGGCAAAGCTAACTTTACCCTAGCAATAGGAGTTTGGAGGGCTACCATACCCTCCTCCCCGCCAGGGGATTTCGCTGTGTTAAAACACACTGTGTCGTGTTTCCTCTGGTGGTCTGAAGACACGCTCGTTTCCACACTCCCATCATGATCTTATGAGACGTAGAACCAAAATGGCACCTGCTAAATCTTCACTCTTTAATTACACGGCTTTAGCAGTAATTGGCGGGGTACTGATTTTAGGAATTGGGATTGGAATTGCGATTAGTTCCACCACCACCTTAAACCCATCTAACGTAGCCTCTAGCCAATTTATTGACCAAAATGCACCGAATACCGAAACCTGTATTAAATTCGGTGCCAGTGCAATGGTCACGGATCTGCGTGTCTTTGTCACCCTAAACCCCTTCAATGTCTATGTCACACAGCCCAAACTCCAACCCGGATGTGTTCTGCGTACCAGTAACTGGGCGATTTTAAAACAACGGAATCTGCTCAATAATGAACAAGAGCGAGATTGTAGACAACGCATGAATACCTTTGGATTTACGGGAGAATTAGAAACTAATCCCACCATTAACTGTATTTATCAAAACGACGGTGCAGCTAACCTGTTTATTAACCAACCCGGAAGCATTCAACCGCCCACAAGGTCAGAAACAGAGCGATTTTAAATTGCTTAAGGGAATGGGGAATGGGGAATGGGGAATAGAAAGAGTTTACCTCCCCTGCTCCCCCTGCTTCCCCTGCTTCCCCTGCTCCCCCCAGGGCTGTTTCAAAGTCGGGTGAAAAAGAGTAAAGAAAGAGCGATCGCCACCTGATAAAATGGAGAGCGATCGCCATTTTTTTCTAAAATAAAGATGCTAACAAGTTTAATAGAAAATTTAAAGGAAAGTTAATAACTGCGGATGCGTTACATTGTAATGTCACCACAGCCCGAAAGATTATCGAGAGTGAAAACGATTATTTAATCGCGGTTAAGAAGAATCAAATCAAACTGTATAATCAAATCGAAAAAATCACAAAGACGACGAAAGCTGAAAGTATAGATACTCAAAAATAGCGGGGTCATGGACGAGAAATAACTCGTCGGGTATCAGTGTTTAAAAAATCAATAAAATATGAAAATTCATCAAGTACAAGCTGCGACTAATTGGGCACTGCTCAACACCCTAGGATTGAATATTTTCAGAGGTTTAGGATTTTGGTCAATAACAGAGGCAAGAAGGTGGTTAGGAAATCATTGGGATAAATTACTGGCTATCTCTTAATCCGAAAGTTAAAAATGAAAAAATAGAGCAATTAATTTAGGAAAAATAGACAAAAATCGGGTATGCAAGTCTTACTCAGTAGGGAATAAGAATATTTATACTACTTAAATGATATCTCCTATAATTAATATTAATATAGCAATTATATGAAATATTAATTATTCAGAAAATAGCTATAGCAGTCGCCACATCTATTAGGACATTCTTGAAAGCTAAAAGCTGCTCACAGTAAGTATTTACCTATAGCGAGATTGCCTATTCCCTATTGCCTCTTGCTATAACTGTTTACTGTTTACCGATTTTGATTTATGTCTGAAACCATTAAACTCGATCAATTTCTAAAATTTATGGGTGAAGTCTCCACCGGGGGACAAGCCAAAATCCTAATTAAATTTGGTGATGTTGAAGTCAATGGTGAGGTTGAAACTCGCAGGGGACGAAAGTTAGTCACAGGGGATAAAGTGTTGGTTAATGGAAAAACCTTAACGGTTAATTTATCGGAAAAATGGGTTTAAAACCCCTAAGTTCTACTTAGGCTTTTTATTGTAAACCTTTGTTGCNCAATAAATTTTGAACACAAATCAAATAGGATTGCTATATGATTTGTTAACTATGAAATGTTAACTATTAACACCTCTGAATTACTGTAGATTTTGCTTTAAATCTTGTAATGAAGCCCAGCGTTGATCGACAATAGGCTGGGATTCGGTGGATATCGGTTTGGGCAGTTCACAGGGCCCCTCACAGAGTTGGCGTAGGGGCAGAGCTAGACACAATTGTTGATAGAGCCAATCCCCAGGTGAAAAATGACCTTGGGGGTGCAAACTTTCCACAGGTTCATCTAAAGAAATTTCTACTTCAGCTTTAGAAGTATCGACTTTATCTGCCAAAACGTCCAACCAAATCAACTCAGAAGTATCGACCTTCAACCGATGGTTATATTGTTTTAAACATCGGTCACAGGTCAAAGTCACAATCGTTTCCGCCTGAACCACCGCCTCGATATAAGTGGTTTTGTGACTGACACGCATCCGACCTCGAACCGGAGTTAGAGTTTCTAGCTCAGGGAAAAGCTCCTGAAACTCAAATTCTAAAGAGCGGTTTTGTGTCCTGAGTAAGTCTGGGATATAGATGGAGTCCATAATTATTTTCCCACCTGCCAACAATCAGTAAGGCTAAACAAAGTTTTCGGTGTTTAGCCTTTTATTTTAACCACTAAACGACGATCAGGTTCCTGTCCCCGACTATAGGTTTCCAAATCATCGCTTTCTTGGAGAAAGGAATGAATCAGACGTCGTTCTGCTGAAGACAGGGATTTAATTTCCACTTCTCCCCCGGTCTCACGGACACGACTGGCCGCATGGTCAGCTAAGGCCCGCAGTTCTAAATGACGTTGAGTTCGATATCCGTTGAGTTCTACGGTGTAAGAGGTGCGATTTTCGTCCTCCTTGCCCAGATTATGAATCGCGTTGAGTAAATATTGAATCGCATCCAAAACTTCCCCCTCCTGGCCGATTAAAGTTGCCACCTGTTCGGGGGTGAGATTAACTTGATCAATGGTTAACCAACAGGAGTCCGCTTCTAAACTGGGTTTTACCTGGGAGGGAACCGCCCCTAATTTGAGCAATTCCTCCAACCATTCTTGCCCCTGTTGTATATCGCTATTGTTCATTTGTACTATTGAGCCTTTTTCTTAGAACGTCCTGGTTCAAAGGGTAATGCTTCTCTTTCCCCATCAACCGATGCTAATTTAGCGGTCTTACTGGATTCTTCCACAATTTTTTGCAAGTGTTCGGGTAGAGGTTCCCGGGACAAAATAAATGCTTGAACCGTTTGGAAGATATTCGCAATCAGCATATACAGCAACACACCCGCTGGCAGGGGGAAGAAGAAAAACATCCCACTAAACAGTACAGGTGTAATTTTATTAATGGTATCTTGCTGAGGATTGCCACTGCTGGAACCTTGTCCTGATAAGACTTGGTTGAGATATAAAGATACCCCAAAGGCCAGAATCATCCCGACAATATCCCAATGAATCTTACCATCGGGATCAACGGCTCCGACCCGACCCAAGGCATCAATAAACAGAAATCCTTTATCCGAAGCTAATCCCCTCAGACCAACTTGAATCGTGACATCTCCAGGAGCTAAGGCCAGGATTTGACCGTTTTCACCAACTTGGATCTTATCTTCCCCTTTCAGAATTTTCCAGGTAGGGATTAAGTTGACTTCTGGATATTTCTCCAATTCCGATGTTAAGGGTTTACCGTCAACGGTTTGGAGTTCTACCTGTACCTTTTCGTTCACCCCTAAACGATTACCACTGGGAATCATTGCTACAACCGAAGTATGAATTCCATCGGCAAAATAATAGTTTTGAGCTTTCGTGGCGTAGGCTTGGGGCTGAATTTGTTCTATCTGTTCCTGGGGTAAAATCTGTAGGTCTACGCTGTAGTTGACATCAGAAAAGGGTGAACCCCGCAAAGTGGCAAAAAGAGCAAAAAGAATCGGCATTTGAATCAGAAGCGGGAAACATCCAGCTAGGGGGTTTCCCAGTTCTTTGTAGACTCTGCTCATTTCTTCCCGTTGTTTCACGGGGTCATCTTTATGCTGTTGTTGAATTTGATCAACCCGTTCTTTCATCAACGGTTGGGTGACTTTCATTCGCCGCATATTGCGAATGGAACCCGCATTCAAGGGGTAAAGCGCGAAGCGAACCACTAAGGTTAACGCCACAATCGCTAAACCATAACTAGGCACGATCCCGTAGAAAAAATCTAGGATCGGCAACATCACATTATTGGAAAGAAACCCGATACCAAAGTCCATTCTTTTGAGTTTATTGAACTGCTTGCGTCAAATATATATAATTTTAAGAACCATCAGCCGACGCTGGACTAATAGGTTGGCGACAACCCACACCATCCGTCAGCTTTCAGGCTCAACACCGAAAAAACTGCATCCTTTTCCCAGATTAGCGGCTGGTTGTCGCACTGGCTTTTTGGGCCTGGGGTGAGATTTTATCGAGGATAAAATCATAGGCTTCTCGAAATCGAGGGACAGCCCGCAGTTCCAGACGAGACCCATTTTTCAGGGTGACAACCATATCCCCCCAAGTCCCGAGTCCTCTGGGAACCTTCACGATTTTGATGATTTCCGAATAGACAATATCGGTACGATCCTGTCCCATCCATCCACCGATCACAGAGATTCGGCGGTTCGTGATCCGATAGCGCAGCCATAATGCCCGCACAACCGCGCCAATCGCCAGAGGGATGCCAATAACTGTCAGTCCTATTAATAGATTGATAATGAGGTCGCCGATCGCTGGGCCTCCTTCATAAAAACTTTCCTCCCGTATACCCATTTAAAACCTCTGCTTCTACCAACAACTTTTCTAATTCTTGCAGAATTTCTGAATAATTGCACTGATCGGCCGTTGGTTTAACGACGATCACAACGTCCCAACCAGGTGAGATCAAGGGTAAAAACTGATGCCAAACTGCTCTAATTCGACGTTTAATCAGATTCCGAACCACAGCCCGTTTACTGACTTTTTGACTTATGGAAATCCCCATCCTAGTCGGCTGAACACAGGACGAGTCGGTTAAATTTCGTTCTGTTCTATGGGGCTGAACTCGTAATGCCCTCAAGGTTAAATGAGGGGTTTTGCGATGCAGTCCTTTGCTATAGACGGCTTTGAAGTCTTTGGGATGCCGGAGTCGATTGATTTTCGGTAACATTAATTAGGTACTGCTACCCACAAATCCAAAATTTCCTTTAGCTTGATCATCAGGATGGCAATGAGTTCGTGGGAATAGCAATAGGTTTTCTTGAATTGGGATCAAGTAATTAAAACGTTAGACGCGCCCGTCCTTTCCTGCGACGAGCTTTGATAACTGCTTGACCGTTTTTTGTCCGCATTCGTACTCTGAAGCCAGAAACTCTTTTCTTTTTGCGGTTCGTTCCTTGCAGGGTTTGTTGAGCCATTGCTTACCTCCGGTGCCTTTTTGTTAATTTGTTAATTAAAAGTCACAATTTTTCAGTGTATCACATCTTTTGGACTTTAGATGCCGGGTGCAAAAAGCTGCTCCGCAACTACAATATTAATCAATCGTCAAAACCCAGGTTCCCACATAACGCAACATCGGCACATCCCCAGGGGAGCGAATATTGGCATTAAAGTTGAAGACGCCCCCAAAGGTGGGATTTTTGACGTTAGAGAGAACGATTTCTACTTTAGTCCCGGCCGGAATTGGTTCTCGGGGATAAATTTGGATGATATGGTTTTCTTGATCCCAAATCACATCTTCTAAAGGAATGGACTCATTTTCATCTTTGAGTCGAATTTCTACTGATTTAGGATCAATTTTGCCTTTATAGTAATCGGGATAGGTGATGGAAACTTCGGCGATCGCTAAATTTAACTTATCAGCCGGAAGTCTTAGTTTATAACGATCCCATTCTCCCGACCGTCCGCTTTGGAGAAAATAATTTAAGATATTGGTTTTATCGGGGCCACTCAACAAAGTCATCCCCGGTAAACCCTGGGCTTGGGTGATTTTCGCTAAACTGGTCAGGGCTAAACCCGTTATTAATATCGCAGAAAATAGTCGTCGCATATCGGCTCCTGTAAAAAGAATTAAGTTTTGTTTAAATTTTAGCAACTATATCAAAAATAGGTTAAAGGATTAAAAATTTATATCGACCCAATACGGGGGGTATTGTAGCATTTTTCGGGTTTTTTATACAATAATTACCCTCTCTTATACTAATTATGGTATGTCTTGATTTTTGTTAGATTTTAGGTGTATTAGTTGTGAAGTCTCCTATCTAGGTTATGAGTATGGATATTACTGTCACCTTAAATCAAATTACATCTCTGGATATTGAAGACCGGATTCGCCTTGTACAAGCGATTTGGGATAGTATTGCAGCAGAGGAGCAAGCTTACCCCGATTTGACAGAGGTTGAAAAGCAAGAACTTGATCATCGAATTACTGCTTATGAAACAAATCCAGATGATGTTATGACTTGGGAGGATATAAAAGCTTCTATTAAAAGAAAATCATGAATTACGTCCTAGTATTTCGGCCAGAAGTTCGTGAAGAACTTGATGAAGCCTATAATTGGTATGAAAATCAACAGACAGGACTTGGGGATGATTTTTTGAATTGTATAGACGATATATTAAATCGAATTTGCCAAATGCCAGAGTCCTATCCAACAGTCTATCGTGATATTAGGCGATCTGTGGTGCGCCGATTCCCTTATGCTGTTTACTATCGGATTGTATCAAGTCGGGTAATTGTAACGGCAATTTTTCACAGTCGGAGAGATCCGGAATCTTGGAAAATAAGAACATAATCAATACTGGCATTTTTTATCAATTGAGATAAAAAATAATTAAGGTTAAGCGATCGCTTAAACAAAAAAACAAGGAAGGTTTAAACAAATGTTATCAATACCCAGTATTAAGCAAGAATTATTGAATTAATCTCTCGTTGCTAGGTTCTACCTAGCAATGCCTTCTTGCAGGCTCCGACTGCTATTAATCGGAGGCAGAGCCTCCGGTTGCCGTACCCTGGTAGAACCAGGGTACGAGGAATTTCAATTATTATCCGTATAATTATTATCAATATTCTCATCAATATTACAATCTTGTATAGATAATTCAGTAATTTCTGATGTGGGGATTGTTAGATGAAACTGAAAAACGATTTGATGTTGATCAATATTAACAGTAGTGATATTAATAACGCTTTGTTTAGGTAATAAATTTTTAACAGCAACTTTCTCTAACTTTGATTTATAACCGGATTCATCAAGCCATTCATAAATCTTGCGCCAGTTTTCTACTTTTTCAGCTTTATCTAACAAAGACTTGACATATTTATAAACCGTTGCACATAAATCCGATTCTACACCTCTAGGAATTTTATCTAATTTTTCGGCAATTTCTGAGGGACTACAGCCGGACAACAACCCCCTCAAGTGAGCTTTTTCAATGGGGGTGAGATGCTTTCCTTTCGCAGATGCCAAGTCAGCATAAAGACTTTCTAAATCCCATTCCTGGGCCGCTTGGCTGAATATTTTGTCCACTTGAGCCATATTTGGGGTATAAAAAACAGCTAACACGATTCTAACATTAATTCTAACCTTAATCAGTAGATTATCAGAACTGAGTTAGTTTATTATCAGTCATAGAGGAGTTCGACAAACCAGAGAAAGAAAGGAAACCTATGCCAATAAGGAATCTAGTAGATTTTGCCGTCAACCAGGAACCAAGCTGTCCAGTTATTCTGTTATTGGATAACTCAGGTTCAATGTCCGGTCAACCCATCAAGCAGTTAAATCAGGGGGTTGCCGTGTTTAAGCAATCCGTAGAGCAACAAGATCCACTAGCCAAGATTAGAATAGAGGTAACGAGATAATAACTTAAAAAATAACAAATTAATCTGAACATTTGTTATTAAACTGTAAAATCATAACATTTATTTTATTAGTGATCGAACTATGAACGACAAAGAAAAGCAAAACTTGGTTGCTAGTCAAGTTAAATCAACGCTCAATGATGCTATTCAAGGATTAAAAATTTTCTTAGTTAATCCTGTAGGGGGTCTACCTATCTTTTTTCAAGGATTAGGAGAAAAAAGAGCATTAGGAGTTGGAATTACTTTTGGCGTAGCTTATGTTATTTGTATAATCTTAGCATTTAATAAATTTGAAAGTCAGGGCTGGATTTCTGAAATATCACTTTTTAGCTTAGTTGCTCTGAGCATTACCAGTTTTTTAAGTATTGCAGGGGCGAGTTTTGTAACTCGTAAAGTATTTAGAGGTGCTGGTAGTATAAAAGCAGATATATTTATTGCAGGTACAGCTTTAATCCCCATATCCTTATTTATTTTAATTTCTTACTTTTTGGGGCTGGTAAATTTAGAAATTATTGCTGTTTTTTCTGTAATAGCGATAACTTATACAATTTTAATGATTTACACAGGTTGTAATCAAATTTCAAAAATACCTGCAAATGGCTCGGCTTTAGCTGTATCAGTTATGTTAATTATTAGTGGGTGGCTATTTAAAATTTTAGTTTTTTCTAATTTAATCTCAAAATAGGCTTAATATTTGAGATAGAAGAAGAAGGGCGGGTTTAGTGAAATCTTTGATGGGTATTCAAGATTTGGGTGAACCTGCCCCTACGGAAATTTTGTGGATTTAACCGGATATCATATCAACATTATCCTTTCTATGAGTAAATTTCAATGCTGAATAATTTTGGTAAATTTTTAATTGTATCAATCATTCCTTTGATTGAATTAATTGGCAATTCTACATCAGTCTTAGCGCAGTCTACCGCAGTTCCCATGAGGTTACAACATGGCGAAGGAATTTATACAATGACTGTTCCTGATCGAGATACAACTCGTGCTGCTTATGGGGGAAAACTGCGGCTTTATGATGTTCATATCGCTAAAATGTTTGAGGTGACTTATTATGATTGCCAACAGATTAATGCCGGATCAAGAACTTGGCTTTACTACGCTGGCAATGGTCAAATTAATATGGGGGAATTCTTTATTAGTTGTGACATGGCGAATCGAATGGCTAACCGCTATGGTTTAGGTCAAGCTGAATCAACAGTGATTGAATATTCTCAAGAAGAAGCTGGGCCACCGATTCCTAGAACTCGTTCTATTCAGATTTTAGATATTACAGGTTCAAAGGTCGATTCATGGATTGATTTTGTACAGGGATTTAAGCCTGTTCGTTAAATAGGTATTATGCTGATAGCTAGAATTCAATTTCACTTAATAAGAAGATGGGGCGAGTTTATTAAGATTGGGGTGATGTGATAGAGGTTAACTCAAATCCGACGCTACAATTGGGGGATTTAATCATAAAGGAAAGTGCGATCGCGGCACAGAAACCCGGTTTCTGAATAAATCTTGATGGGATACAATTAACTTTAATTAGAAACCCGGTTTCTTGAGTTGAGATGAGAGCGATCGCCGGATAGTTTGGTTTTGTTCTTCGGCTCCTTCTTTGACTTTAAATCCGTAGCGGAGCAAGCCATAAACGGCTTTATTGGCATCATAAAGGTTTTGGATTTTCCCAGGGTGGCAGCTTTATCCAGTTTTTCCAAAGCTTTATTAATTAGGGTGTAATCACTATTTTTCTCCTTTAATAACTACCGTTCAATAAATCAATGAGAAACCTATTCAATTATTTCATCATATTGGTTGTTCTCGTCTTCTCGATGCTGTTTCATTGAAAGCAGAATTTCGTCTAATGGCGTTTGGTTTAGCCACTGATGGCGCTCTTGGGTATAGTCGCCTTGACCGAGATTAAAGTAGTTAATAAACCGGATAGCATCAACGACTCCTAAAGAATCAATTAAGGCTTGATATCCTTGTTTGATAATTTCTTGCTGGGTTTTAGTCATGGTTTTGCTCCTATTTTTGGGTAATACTCATTAGCCATTGAACGGGATTGTTAACGGGAACCTGGATAAGCTGAATATTTCTTTGGGTTTTTTTGATTAGACGGTCATCTGTGGATAAAAATATATTGGCACGGCTTCGTTCTGCACTGGCGATGTGGGTGGCATCGTAGCCAAAAAATCCTAATTTTACAAGTTCTATAGAACGGTTTTCTATTAATTGACTGCTGATTATTTTAATTTTAGCAATTCTCAGGATTGCCTTGACGTTCTTGAGTCTTTCAACGTCGGGAGTTTGAGCGAGTTCTGCATCTAAGGCGGTGCTGGTGATTAGTTTCCATTGTCCTGATTGGCATTGGCTTAAGATAGTGAGGATTGCTTGGGTTTCTAAGGTGATTCGGGGCTGGGTTTGGTCGTCAAAGGGACGATTAAGGCAGCAAGCATCTAAATAAATTCTATAGCTTTCACTCATATCAGGCGTGTCCTCCCGGTTAACAATTCTTGCATCATTCCCTCCTCCTTTCTTTATGGAAGGTGGCATTATCACCGATATTTTTACAGATTCTTCTCAACAGTCAGGAGGAAGTTGGGATATTAATCTCAATTAGAAACCCGGTTTCTTAAGATTTTTCACCGTGCTAATCTTCTGGGTCATCATCCGATAAAATATATTCATCCTCAAAAACCTCTGACCAAGCAAGAGCAGTCAAGTGACATTTAACTTTTCTCATTTCCAGTTCAGCTTCTTTCAGGGCGGCTTGAAAACATTTATCCCAAATTGATTCAATAAAATCTCGATTTAAACTCGGAACTTCCTCTTGAATATCTTCGATTTCTCGACGGGCTGAGAGAATACTAACCGCCCAACTATTCGTGCGTTTTTGAGGTTGACATTTCCATTTAATAATATGAACCATTAACCGAATTAACTTACTTTTTAATGCTCGTCTGTCATTTCTTCCCATTGCTTCAATTAGAGATTCTAAACCTTCTTTTGCTTCCATTACTTGATTCTCCTGTAAGAGTTGCTGGATAGTTACAGCCATTTGATACTCTGATCCAGTTGCTAACCAGTCCCAATCTTGTTTAGTCAGCATTGCCATTTCCTTGAGATTACCCATATTCATAAACTTATCATAACTAACGCATTCCCTATTCTATTTAAGCTACAGTAAAAGATATATTTTCTATAACCACATGGGGGATATTTCCTGTACCTAAAACCTGTGTAGCATCTAAAATTTCTATCCCAACTAATAACTCATTTTCACCAATATTTAAAGCAATTTCCTCGGTTAAATGTAAAGTCCGACACTGATGCTCACCTTCTACAAGTCTAATGTAGAGAGCATTAACTTCTGAATCATAACTAATCTTCATAAATTTTGACCTCAAAAATAAAAAGTATAGACCGTGATAACGACTAACTCAGTATCAGTCTCGGCAACAATCGGTGCTACTTTCTTGAGAGAGTGGAACTTACCCTGCCAATAATTATTATACTGAAAAGTGGCTTGATATTTGTATCTACCATTTTTAGCAGCTTGTCGATTACCTGTAATAATGGTATCAACAATTTCTGCTTCATTTGTACCTCTTTCAATGGCTTGTTCTTGGGCATGATTAGTTAATCTAATGGGTTTCACTCTTTAGGTACTCCAGCAGCTACAAGTTCATTAGTGATGTCATTTTCAATCCCATCATGCTGACATCAAGAGATTTTGGAATAAATTTTAGCAACAGCTAATCGTGCTTTATCTTTACTATTACTTACTTTTTTCTTAGGGATATTTGTTGATCCGTATTAAGGTATAACCTAAACTTGTATGTCTCGAATCTTATCGAATTTTCAAAACCTCGCCTATAATATAACACGATCTTGTTCACTTTATCGGGACTGGCCCCTATTGGATTAACTTGGTGAAGCGGAGTGAATAACATAACTGTTAACCGTTAACTGTTAACTCTGAACAAATTATCAGGAGATTGTATGAAAATTGGCATTGCTAAGGAAAGTCAGGTAGATGAACGGCGGGTTGCCCTCATCCCTGATGTGGTTGCCCGTTTGGTTAAACAGGGTGTGGAAGTGTGGGTGGAGTCAGGAGCCGGAGATCGGGCCTGTTTTTCCGATGGAACCTATGAACAGGCAGGGGCAAAAATCATTGATCAGGGGACACTTTGGAGCGAAGTGGACGTCCTGCTGAAAGTGGGGGTATTAGAAGACTCAGAAGTCTCTCAACTCAAGTCTGGCGGGGTGTTAATCACCTTTTTGAACCCCTTGGGAAATCCTGAATTAATTCAGAAACTGGCGGCCCAGAACGTGACCGCCTTTAGTATGGAATTGATCCCCCGTACCAGTCGCGCCCAAAGCATGGATGCCCTATCCTCCCAAGCGAACCTGGCCGGATATAAGGCCGTATTAATTGCCGCAGCAGCTTTACCGAAATATTTCCCGATGTTAACCACGGCCGCCGGAACTATTCGGCCCGCTAAGGTGTTAATTTTGGGGGCCGGGGTCGCTGGGTTACAAGCGATCGCCACGGCCCGACGTCTGGGTGCTATTGTCGAAGGGTTTGATATTCGTCCCGAAGTTAAAGAACAGGTACAAAGTTTGGGGGCTAAGTTTGTCGATGTGTCCCTAGAGGAAGATACAGTGGCCGAGGGGGGTTATGCTAAGGAAATTTCCGAAAAAGCCAAGGAACGCACCCGGGAAGTCCTGAGTCAGCACGTCGCGGCTTCTGATGTGGTGGTGACAACGGCCCAAGTTCCCGGCAGAAAAGCCCCAGTATTAGTCACAGAGGACATGGTAGCTCAAATGAAACCGGGTTCGGTGATCGTCGATCTGGCTGCGGAACAGGGGGGAAACTGTGAATGCAGCGAAGCCGGGAAAGATGTGGTGAAACATGGCGTGACGATTATTGGGCCGATTAATTTACCCGCTTCCATGCCCATTCATGCCAGCGAAGTTTATGCTAAAAATATTTCGGCTTTATTGGCATTAATGATTAACAAAGATAAGCAACTGGAGATTAATTTTGCCGATGATATTCTCGATGGATCTTGTGTGACTCATAACGGTGAAATTCGTTCTGAAAGAGTCAAACAAGCCCTAACCCAAAATCCTCAACAGTCCCCCGTCAACAGTTAACTGTCAATTGTTCTGAAATTATGACTACTGAAACATTAATTTCCGCATTGTTTGTCTTTGTTTTAGCCACCTTTGCGGGGTTTGAAGTAATTACGAAAGTTCCGCCAACTTTGCATACTCCCTTAATGTCGGGGGCCAATGCGATTTCAGGAATTTCTGTTTTAGGCGCGTTAATTATTGCGGGCGATCGCGATTGGAATGTCACCGTAATTCTGGGATTTATTGGGATTATTCTCGCCATGATTAACGTCGTTGGTGGCTTTTTAGTCACAGATCGAATGCTAGAAATGTTCAAGAAAAAAGAGGTTAAAGCCTAATGGATATTCGCTTAACGGGAATACAACTTAGTTATTTAGTAGCTGTCACCTTCTTTTTCTTTGGATTGAAAAAGTTAGGATCTCCAGCAACAGCTAGAAGTGGCAATTTATGGGCAGCAATTGGGATGTTAATTGCTGTTGTTGCCACAATGTTAGATCGGCAGGTTTTGAACTATGAACTGATCGTTCTTGCCTTAATTATTGGTTCGGTCATCGGGGCAGTGATGGCTTATAAAATTCAAATGACCGAAATGCCCCAAATGGTAGGGTTACTGAATGGTTTGGGGGGTGCTGCTTCTTCTATGGTAGCGGTGGGAGAATTCTGGCGCTATTTAGCCCTAGCCCAAACTCCACCTTTAGGTACAACCATTACCGCCATTTTAGGGGTATTAATTGGGGGGATAACCTTTACAGGTTCGATGATTGCCTTTGCCAAATTGCAGGGGATTATGAGTGGTTCTCCGATCTTATTTCCCCTGCAACAACAGTTTAATATTCTGCTGTTTGTTGCTTTTGGATTAGGCAGTATTTATATTTGCCTAACCCCTTTTAATGTGTCGGTATTTTTAGGGTTAGTGTTCATTTCCCTAATATTAGGGGTGTTATTCGTCATTCCTATCGGGGGTGGCGATATGCCAGTGGTGATTTCTCTGTTAAACTCCTTTTCCGGGTTAGCCGCCTCCGCCGCCGGGTTTGTGGTGATGAACAACCTATTAATCATTGCTGGGGCGTTAGTGGGGGCGTCGGGAATTATCCTAACGGTGATTATGTGTAAGGCGATGAACCGTTCTTTAACTAACGTGCTATTTGCTGGTTTTGGCACGGGAGAAAGCGGTTCTGGGGCTGCTAGTGGAGGCACTGCAACGGATCAAACGGTTCGCAGTATTGATGCCGAGGAAGGGGCAATGATGTTAGGATATGCCCGTTCTGTGGTGATCGTACCTGGATATGGCATGGCCGTAGCTCAAGCGCAGCATAGTGTTAAGGAGTTGGTGGATCAATTAGAAAGTAACGGGGTGGATGTCAAATATGCGATTCATCCCGTGGCGGGACGGATGCCGGGACACATGAACGTGCTGTTAGCCGAGGCGAATGTTCCCTATCCTCAGTTATATGACATGGATGACATTAACCCGCAGTTTGATCAAACCGATGTAGCGTTGGTTATCGGAGCGAATGATGTGGTGAACCCGGCGGCACGGGAAGATAAAAATAGCCCGATTTATGGGATGCCGATTTTGGATGTGGACAAAGCCAAACATACCATTGTGATTAAACGCGGTATGAGCACTGGGTTTGCCGGGGTGGAAAATGACCTGTTTTATAAGGATAAAACCATGATGTTGTTTGGCAGTGCTAAGGATGTTGTGGCTAAGTTAGTTTCGGAAGTAAAACAACTGTAGAAACATCTTTCCCCGTCCTTCTCGAAGCTTTGGGAAGGGCTTTTGATCATCATATTAGTTAAAGAAATCCAAATAATCGTAGTAGTAGGGGCGAGGCGCGCCTCGCCCCTACACAGCGAATTGAGGGAAAGTATGAAGTAGTCTACTTTAAAGAATTAAGATGACGATTCATGTTATTTAAGTCAATTTCTAACTGTCGATAATCTCCCGCCGATAATAAGGGATCTTTGCGAGATTTTAATACCTGTTCTATGGGCAGAATCCTAAACTGATATTTCCCATTCTGATCATAGCGATGTACCCAAGTCGGTAGGGTTTGAATGTTTTTAATTTCAATGGTTTTATCGGGGAAATTCTTTAAAATATTCACTTTAAAAATCATCCCTAAATCTCGATATTTTTCCCGTTGATTAGAGACAAAATTTCCCATAGAATAAATAACTACAGCTTTTTTAGACTTTCCTAATTTCCCGGTTTGTTCAAAAACTTGATAGGGTTGCACAACATGGGGATGACTCCCTAAAATAATATCAGCCCCGGCATCAACTAACTGCTTCACTAAAGTTTTTTGTGCCGTATTCGGTTGACGTTGATATTCTGAACCAAAATGTAAAATAACCGTGACCAGATCTACCCCTAATTTACGAGCTTTAGTAATATCTTGGGTAATTTTTTTAGCATCTATTAATGAGACTAAATAATTTTTACCCTTGGGAATCGGGATACCATTAGTACCATAACTATAAGCCAAAATTGCCATAGAAATATTATTCTTTTCAACGATAACTATTTTTTGAGCTTCTTCAACCGAGGCGGCCGTTCCCACAGGAATTAAACCTCGTTTTTTCACATTTTCTAAGGTTTTTAAAACGCCTTTTTCTCCTCGATCCAAAGAATGATTATTTGTCGTTGAGATAATATTAAATCCGGCTTTGGCGATCGCATCTGCTAAAGCATCTGGAGCATTAAATAAAGGATATCCTGTATATCCAGTTTCTGGGCCTGCTAGGGTCGTTTCTAAGTTACCAATCACCCAATCTCCCGAGGATAAAATTCCTTTAACTTCTTTAAAGAAATTATCATAATTATAGGTTTTTGTAGTTGGGTGATAACCGGATTTAATTTGAGCCCCGTGCATCATAATATCCCCGACGGCGATTAATTCTGCTTCTTTTGTATAAGGTTGGGTTTTGGGGGGTTGAGGGTTGATAGTTTCTGCTGCGACTTCTGCTGTTTTTGGGTTTGGATTACTACATCCCCCCATAAAAATAAAAAAACTACTGGTTAATATTAAAGTCAGCCATCGACTTTTAAAAATCATCATTTTCACCCTAAAATTTTGATAATCTTACCGCAATTGTTACCCTGATCAGATCAATCATTGGCTTAGTCCCAGATAGGGAATTCGTTTTGATTGATCGGAGAATTAGGTAATTAATTAAGAATCCGATCGCTTGGATGTAGGGTAAACTATAGGGGATGGGTTGGAGAACTCGGACTTGGTTAAGCAGACAAAGCTATTCATGCAAAATTATCAACGGACTGATGCTGGTGTGGTCTCGGATCAACGCCTGAATTTTTTGGCCTGGATATCCCGCAGCAGCGTTATTCTAACTTTGGTATTACTTTCGGCGGGAGTCAGCATGGCTCAGTCCCCCAAGTCCCCAGAACCGAAACCCACCACTCCCACAAAAACCCTATCCCCCAAGGAGCGGCTGGAACTCGAACAACTGCGACAACAGCAGCTTTTGCAGGAACAGGTGCAAGCAGAAGCTCAACGCACTTTTAAACAGACAATGACCCTGTTTAATCTCCTGTTAGGATTGTTAGGGATTTTATTAGCAGCAACCCTAGTGGGATTATGGTTATTACGGCGTTCCGTTGTCCGAGAAGTAACTGTTATTGTTAAAAATCACCTGAATGAATTAGGGGATTTAGAAGGAAAAATCGCCGCTGCCAATCAACAAATGCAAGCGGTGATCAGGGAAACTGATAAAATTGCTCAAGACCTGAATGCAGAAGCGGATGATTTTCAGGATGAATTAGGAACCCATCGCGATCAAATTGGGGAATGGTTAACCGAATTGTCCCAAGTGCGTCAAGGTGCATTACAAAATTTTCAACAGGAAACTCAGGAAGTTACCCAAGAACTTCATCGCTTAGAAATTGAGTTTTCTCAACAATTGGCAGAATTACAAAATCGCGCCAGTAATCAACAGAATTTAATCTTGCAAAATTTAGATCAACTGGGCACAAATTACGCTAACCATGTTGCCGGGTTACAGGCGGATGTGGATGGTCAAAAAAATACGGTTTTAGAGAATTTTAAACAGTCAGAAGCAACTTTAACTAGCCAATTGTCCGAGTTACAAATTCAAGTCCAAAATCAACGCGATCGCCTATTCCAAACCTTAGAACAGGTAGGTACGGAATTTAAAACCACCGTATCCGGTTGGCAAACCGATATCGAAGGTCAAAAGAATACCGTGGGTAAGAATTTACAACAAATTGAAACTGAATTAGCTCAGGAGTTATCCCAACTACAAAAACAGGCGGAAACCCAAAAAGATCGGGTCTTTGCTCGTTTAGAACGCTATGAAACGGATTTCGCCCCGCAACTGGAAGAAATTAGAATTAAATCAGAACAAAAAGCTCAGGAACAAATTGATTTAGCTCTGAAAAATTTAGAGAAATTTGGCAATGATGCGGTGACTCAACTCTCCGATTCCCAAGGCAGAATTCAAGGACAAATGGAGCAGAAACTCCAACGGATTAAACAGTTAGAACAGCAAGCGGAAACTCAACTGGCTACCTATCAACAACAACTACAAGTTCAAGTGGATGAAAAGTTACAAAGATTACAACAATTAGAAGCGGAATATGCCGCCATAATTGCCGATAGTCAAACGGGATGGAAAACCCAAAAAGAACGAATTGTTCAACGGTTGGAGAAGTTTGATCAAGATGTAAATGGGGTGATTGAACAGTTAAGAGGAGATTTGCAAACCCGCAAGGATTCTACTTTTAATAAATTAGATAAATTTGATTTAATGTTAACGGAGCAGATCACGGAAGTTCAGGCGGATGCTAATGCTCAAAAAACTGGAATTTTCCAAGAATTAGTGGCAATGCAGTCGGAAGCCTTGGCGAGAAAAGATGAAATTCTCCAACAGTTATTAGCTGTTTCGCCAAAGGATTTAATGGAATCGGCGGTTTCAGAAATGATGCAGAAAATTGACACCATTTCCGAGCAATTGGATCGGTTAAAATCCAATAAACCGGAGTTATTTTTAAACGTTGATGATTATGTGCAACGGGGAAATTTATTGTTTGCTGAAGGTCGTTATGAAGATGCTTTAGCCACCTTTCATCAAGTGGTAGAATTGCAGCCCAATGATTATCGATCTTGGCTAAATCGAGGTATGGCATTAAGTCGCTTAAAACGTCAAAATGAGGCGATCGCATCCTATAAAAAAGCCCTAGAAATCAAACCAGATTATCACCAAGCCTGGGTGGATTTAGGTGTAGCCTATGGCAAATTACAAAAACATCAAGATGCCTTTGAAGCCTTTGATCAAGCGGTAAAAGTTAAACCAGAAGATAGTGTGGCTTGGTTAAATCGGGGCATGGCATTACAAGCAATTGAAAGATATCAAGATGCGGCAACATCTTTTGATAAGGCGATTGAATTTGACCCGGATAATTCTAAAGCCTGGAATTATCGCGGTTATGTTTTAATTAAGTTAAAACGGGGAAAAGAAGCCCTAGAAAGTTTAGATCGGACGTTAACTTTAAAACCCGATTATGCCGATGCTTATTATAATAAAGCGATTATTTATGCTCAACAACGTCAAACGGAATTAGCCGTTGAAAATTTAGAGCAAGCAATTGATCTCAGTGCCCGTTATCGAGAGGAGGCCAAAACCGACCCGGATTTATATGCAATTATTAAGTTTTTGCGTCCGAAAGCCAAACTTCAATCCTAATATCCCGTTGTTGGGCTGTTGTTGGGCTTTAGCCCCTCCTAATTGTTGGGCTTTAGCCCCTCCTAGTTATTAGGATAAACTCCCTAAGAAGAATGGGCTAAAGCCCAACAACAGTGCCTTTCTGAAAATTTTAATAGTTATGACCCTAGAAAATACCTCTCCCAACCCTTGTCAAATTTCCCTAAATTTGTCGGGAGGAATTGCCCTCGGAGCTTATATGGCTGGGGTGTGTTTTGAATTAGTTAGACAAGCCAGAAAAGACAATTCTCCCCTATTAATTGATTTGATTACCGGAGCATCTGCTGGGGCAATGACCGGAGCAATTACAGCCTATTATTTATTAAATCGAGAGATTACTGATCCTGAGTATGAATCCCAAAATATCTTACAAAGAGCTTGGGTAGAAAAAGCTGATATGAAAGATATTGATACGGTGTTTGCCATTGAAGATTACCGTCAAGTTTTAAAGAATTTATTTAAAAATCAAAATGAAAGTTTATTATCTCAAAAAGGGATTAAAAATATTGCTAATTTAATTACGGAAAATACCAATCAACTGAAAGTTCATCAACCCTTGGCTTTAGTAATGACGGTTACGAATTTACAAGGGCTATTAGTCACCTATGAAAACAAATGTCGCAATTTTTCCGGTATTCCAGCCGTTAACCATGCAGAAACGCGGCAATTTTTGTTTTATTCTGAGTTAAATCGTCAAAGTGATCGCTTACAAAAAATTTGGAAAAAAGTAATTGATACCAGCCTAATTTCGGGGGCATTTCCCGTTGCATTTCCTCCGATTCAAGATTCATCTAATGTTAAAAGTTATAACTTAAAAAATCTAAGTCCAGCTTATTTTACCATGTGTGATGAATCAAAAAAACAACAGCTAGATCCGAATCTACCTATGTTTTGTACCCAGGAAACCATCAAATTTTGGTATAGTGACGGGGGAATTTTAGATAATTTACCCATTCTCAAAGCCATTGATTTAGAAGCTAGGATTCATTTAAGTTCTTTGCCCAACTCAGAGTATTTAATTCAAGAAGAAGGGGCAGATTTTATTAAATTCAGTCATGATTTTAACAGCAAAATTAAAGCCGAACGAGATCGGCGAATTTATGCTTATGTTTCTCCCTCCTCTTTGGAAAATTTAGAAAGTAAACCCAGCTTAAAAAAGAACAATTTTAATTTATTTGATTTGTTATTTGATGGGTTAAATATTCCTTCTGCTCAACAGGATGCTATGCAGTTAAAACAGATTGTAGAAATTAATCAACAAGTGGATTATAAAGAAAATATATTATCCCTTTTAGAAACTTTGTCCACCGACCCGTCAGGGGAAACTATCTCTCAAATAAAAACCGACTTAGAAAAAGCTATCCCCTATCATCATATTCAATTATCGCCCATTACACCCTTAATTTTGAATCAAATTCCAGGGATTGAAAATGTAGAAGCGCGAGAGCAATTAGAAAATCTCTATAAAAAATTCCGATATTTATTCAAAGCTCCTCTGGTCGAGAAACCTACAAACGTCGATCAACTATTAGCTTCAGATTTTCTCAACGCTTTTGGAGGTTTTTTTGATAGAAAATATCGAGAACAGGATTTTATTTTAGGGAGACTTTGTGGTCTAACTTGGCTCCACTTAAACTTTAATCAAATTGATACCCAAAGTTCAATTTCAAGGTTAAATCAAGTCTTTGATTCCGGTAAAATTCAATTTGATAATCCCAAGGTTAAAGACTTAAAAATTAGTTATAGAATCCGCTTAATTAGACTATTAGTTCGGGGGCTAAGAATGATTACCGTCCAAACTGAAATGAAAAATAGCAAGAAAATTTTACTTTGGTTAGTTCAAGTAATTTTATTGCCATTATTTATATTCATAGAAATTTTATTAACCTTGGCGTTAGTATTTACTGAAATTATCGAAATTTTCTGGGAAAAAATTAATCGGAAATAAAGAATAGGTTGTGGATAGCAAACATTGATTATATCCCCCTGAATCCCTGTTTTTAAGCAGGATTTCAATTCATTTTCCCCCTTTTTTAGTAGGTTTAGGGGGAATCTAAAAGTATAAAAAAATCATCGGTCTAACTTATTGGGAATACCTTCGCATCCTCCGGGAATAGTTTTTCGAGATTTAGAACCGCACCATGCACAACAATAATAACGATTTTCTTCTGATAAATTATCCGCCCCAGTAAAGTCAGCATTTTCCACCACAGCCCCCGTATATTCTCCGGTTTCAAAATTGGGAATTAATGTTCGACTGCGAGGGGAAGCGGTTTCTACAGGGCCATAAAATAGTTTAACAGAACGTAAATTTGTTCGGGATAAATTAGCTTCATACAGAATAGAACGGACTAAATTAGCGCGGACTAAATTACATCCGGTTAAATTAGCTTTGACTAAGTTAGTATCTGTTAAATCCGTGCGTCTTAGGTCGGTTTCCGCTAAATCTGCCCCCGCTAACATCGCCCCCAAATCAATCACCCGCACCCCATGGGCGCGATCTTCGGCATAATTACCATTACCATCTAACATCGGACGTCCCAGATGGCGATCGCGTTGTAACGGAGTAATTAATCGGGCTTGAGATAAAAACCGGAGAATTTTAGCTTTTCCTTCCGCATCCACACTTTTAATAATAGCTGAGGTTCGTCCTTCTGCAATCACTCTTTCCTGCGGCCAATCTTCTAATAATCCCTGTTCTCCTAAAGCTAAATCAGAAACTCCTTGAAAATAAGCATCAATGGTTTGTTGTTGAGTAATTCGGTTTTGTTGCATCGTTAAATCCCGAGAAATAATATACTGTCTCCAAGCCACATAAACGGCAATAATAGCAATTAAAATTTGACCTAATGCTCCTCCTAAATCACCCAACGCTCCAATTGCATCCCAATTAATAGTAATATTACTAACTTCATTGGGAGTATTCGCATTACTAAAAATAACTAAGCCAATTAAGGAGCCTAAAATCCCAATACAAGCAATAATTAAATTGCGCCAACTCGGGGGAATTAATGTTTTCCAAACTTTTCCCCAATCCGACCAGACTAACCGCAGAGACACTGCTAATGTCGCGAAAGCACTGACATATCCTAATCCAATATTATCAATTCCCAATCCCAAAATCATCAATGCCATCGCCGATAAAACGACCACCGAACCCGATACCTGATTCGGTCGATTGTCCAAAGTCGGGTTTTCAGTTTCGATTTCCCAAGAGTCCACGGAGGCGGGTTGGATCGCCTTCGTCGAGGTTTCCACTTCTGAAGGCTCAAGAGCGGGTTTAGACGCCGCACCATTGAGGGTTTCAGAGGTATCCTCCAGTCCTTGAGATGGGGATGAATTTGGCTCTGTTGTCATCAGTTAACCTCTGTTGTGTTCATGCTTACAATTATTTTAATTAAAATTATCCTGATTTTAACTAAATCAGTCTTAACATTGGATCAAGCTTCTAAGGTATGATTTTTTTAGATGCTAATATTTCTGGTAAGAGTGCATGATGTCCGCAATTTTAAATATACAGGTATTGATTATATATAGCAATCTTTACTGTCAACCTTAAAAAAGATATTTGTAGGAGCGATCAATTCATGCCGGAACAACTGAAATTATTAAAACTTTTGAATGCTCGTCTATCTCGAACCATTACAATCTGGGTATTTTTGAGTTTGGTTTTTATTGAAATTTTAATCTTAATTCCTTCAGTATATCAATATCAACAACAACTTTTAAGACAACTTCCGGCAATATCTTCTAGTAAAATTGCTTGGATAATTGAAACCTATCCTTATAGTTCTAATCCTGAACTCTTAAAACAGTTGAGTCATTTACATCATTTGAATCCCGATATTTTAGGAGGAGCCGTTTACCGAACTACGGGGGAATTAATTGGTAAATTTGGCGAGCCTCCTATTTTAACATTTTCACAAGCAATACAGGAGAAAACATTATATTTGCGTCAAAAAAATGGCGATCGCTATGATGTTGTTTGTAATGTTAATCCCATGAACAATAAATATGTGATTATCATTCGTCATGATGCTTCTGATATTCAGAAAGAAACCTATGCTTATATTTTAAGAATTGCAGGTTTAGTTTTAATTATTGCTTTTTTTGTAACATCAACCACTTTATTTATATTGGGTAAAAACGTGATTCTTCCGATTTTAAAACTACGTTTAGATTTAATTGAAGCGGGGAAAGCAATTGTTGATAACAAACCCGTACCCAGATTTTATTCAAAGTTAGTTCAAAGAAATGATGAACTAGGTGATGTAATTGCTACATTTCAAACTATGTTTGAAAAAATTTATCAAGCCACTTTAGAAAGAAATCAAGCCGAAGCCGATTTGCGATTGGAAAAAGATAAATCTGAGAAATTATTACTGAATATTTTACCTTTGGCGATCGCTGAAAAACTAAAAAGGAATCAGGGGTGTATTGCTGATCGCTTTGAAGAAACCACAATTTTATTTGCCGACTTGACCGATTTTACGGGCATATCCTCTCGCAGTTCTCCCACACAAATTGTTACTATTTTGAATGAAATTTTCTCGGAATTTGATCGTCTGGCAGATAAATATGAATTAGAAAAAATAAAAACCATTGGGGATGCTTATATGGTCGCTGGCGGTATCCCTATTCCCAAACCAAATCATGCCCAAGCGATCGCAGAAATGGCTTTGGAAATGCAACAAATTATTCAAAAATTTCGCTATCACGATAATCAATTATTAAATCTTAGAATTGGTATTAATACGGGGCCAGTAGTTGCTGGAGTAATTGGATTAAAAAAATTCAGTTACGATTTATGGGGAGATGCTGTTAATATTGCCTCTCGCATGGAATCTCAAGGTACACCCGGACAAATTCAAGTCAGTCACACCACCTATGAAAAAATTAAAGATAGTTACTTACTGGAAGAAAGAGGTATAATTTTAGTCAAAGGTAAAGGCGAAATGCGAACCTATTGGTTAACAGGGAAACAATAAACCCTAGTTATCACTGCTCTAGTCCTTACCCAGCAGCGTAGTTATCGCAACGACAAACCCTATTCCTATTGTTACCTTATTTATGACCTTTATTTCAGTCACTTATGGAATATTTTTATTGCTTTTATTGGGATTATATTGGATTATTCCTGGGAAATCTTGGCGACTTTTTATTCTATTAATCTCAAGTTTGCTTTTCTATTCTACCTTACAAATTCAATATATCCCCTTACTCCTACTTTGGACAATCTTTAACTTTGGTTTAGCTTTGACAATTGTCGAACCTCAAGAATGGGAAATCCCCCATATTTCTTGGAATCGTCGTCGCACTTTTTTACTCACATTAGGAATTATCATTAATATCTTAATTCTAGTTGGGTTCAAATATTTACCTTTTATTTTCAATACTCTAGGAACAGTCTGGAATATTCCTGTTATTATTAATACCGGAAGTTGGATTGATCAATATGTTATTGCCCCATTAGGATTAAGTTTTTTCTGCTTTGAATTAATCGCCTATTTAGTCGATGTTTATCGAGGCGCGCCCGCCGCCACTTCCCTACTAGAATTTACCGCCTATAAATTATTTTTTGCCAAACTAATATCCGGGCCAATTACTCGTTATCATCACTTAAATAATCAGTTTAAAACCCTAAAATTCCCCATCCCCGAACAAATTGCTGACGGACTCTGGTTACTGGCTAGGGGGGCAATCAAAAAAGGGCTTTTTGCCGATAATATTGGAATTTTAGTAGATTTAAGTTTCAGTAATTTACAACGGGCTGGGAGTGGAGATTTATGGTTAGCAATTTTCGCCTATGGGTTACAATTATACCTGGATTTTAGCGGTTATGTGGACTTAGCCAGGGGAACCGCATTACTCCTAGGATTAACTTTACCCATCAACTTTGATGCCCCCTATTTTAGCACCAGTATCGGAGATTTTTGGCGCCGTTGGCACATCACATTAGGGGATTGGTTACGCAATTATTTATACTTTCCCTTGGGCGGTTCTCGGGTCGGATTATTCCGCACCTGTTTGAATTTAATTCTAGTTATGTTAATCGCAGGAATTTGGCACGGTGCCGCCTGGGGATTTATCATTTGGGGGGGATTACATGGGTTAGCATTAGTAGTTAATCGTCTCACCGAAGCACTATCTAAGCAATTATCAATTACTTGGATTTGGAACAGTTTACCCGGAATTTTAATCGCTTGGTTAATAACTCAGTTGATGGTATTTGCGACTTGGATTTTTTTCAGACTCCCTAATTTACAAGATTCTTGGTTAGTCATCAATCGGTTATGGGGTCATACCGCCGATGTCCAGTTTGCCCATAAAGTTTATGTTGAAGCCTTGGGTTTAGAAAGACAGCATTTGGTGATTTTATTATCCTCTGTTTTTGGATTAATGGCGATTACCACTTTATTAAATCGAGGGTTAAAATTAGAATTAAATTGGACAGTAAAATTAGCCTTGGTTCCCTTGAGTTTCTTCACCGTTTGGTTATTAGCACCCGCAGGGGGTTTACCTTATATTTATTTTGATTTTTAAGGAGATAAAATCAAAATAAATTAAGCGAAGTCCACCCTCTGTTTACTTAGGTTTGGGGTTGACTTAAACGTTGGTAAACCGTGGCTAAACCCTTAGCATCTCCAACATTTCCAGGGAATAAAACAACAGGTAAATTAGGATAGAGAGGGTGATTAGAAGCGGTTTTAACCATTGAACAACCTGCTAGGACTTGACCCAGTAGTCTGGCGGTTTTTAAGGCTAATCCTTTACTTAATACATCATTAGAAGTAATTCCCCCTTTACTAATTAAAAATCCAATATCTGGCGGTAAACCTCTGACAATATCCATCAGTAAATCTGAAACTTTACTCCCAAAGGCTAATCGAATTTCTACCGTATCAAATTGTAATTCTTGACGACTGGTATAAATTACTGGGGTTTGACCTGCATTATGAATAGCATAAATTTGGTCTAAAATCTGTTGTAATAGTTCCTGTCTTTGAGTCTCACTTTCTTCTAATAAATGGGAAACATCTACCTCAATTCCGACTATTCCAGATTCTTGCAATAACTGTTCTAATTGTTGGGTAGATTTTTTAACATGGGAACCCATAATCACCACACCCGGCTTACCATTTCGGGTATATTTTGCCATTTCTTCGGCGGGAATCGGTTGATTTCCTAAAGCAGCTAAAGAGGTTAAAATACTCGCTGCACTGCGGAATAAAAAGCGTTTTCCCTGACTAGCAGCGGCAATAATATCCGAGGCAAATTGATCAAAATCCCCTTGATTTTCCCCATCGACGACCACACATTGATTCTCCGTTAAACCCATTAACCGAGCTAAAGTTCCTGCTCGCATATCCGATAACAAAAATTGTTCTACTTTTTCCGAAGGAATCAAACCTTTGGTTTTTTCAGTGACATAATCGGGTAAATAACTATGTTGATAAGCAAAGACAGAATCCTTCGCAAATTCGGTTAAATGAACCGGGGTTTCTACGCCATCAATGATTAAATAATGAATACTATTGCGGGTAATTCTTCCTCCTTCAAAAAAAGCCGGAACTAGAAAATGGGCATCAAAGGGGCCAAGTTCCTCCGCAATCACATCGGTTTCTACGGGATAGTGACCTCGTAGGGTAGAATCGGAACGACTGACCACCAGAAAGTCGGTGATGGACTCGCTGGCGAGGGCTAGTTTCAGATTTTGGGTGACTTCACGGGTGACCGCGGCTGCTTGGTCTGGGGTTAGGGCTCTGGTGTTGGTCAGAATAAAGAAAATCGGGGATTGGTCAGCCAGTCCAATTCGCAGGGTATCGACATCCCACTGGGTCAGAAGTAAGCAACTATGGACGGTTTGAGAACCTGTGGGGTCATCATCGAGAACAATAATTTTAGGTCGCATTGGCGTTCTGATCAAAATTTGTTGAGGTTATGGGAGGGTTTTCACCGGATAAAAAAAGCCTAGCATTTAATGGGAATTTTGTTGCTCCTGAAGTTGTTTTAACAGTTGATGAACTTCCGAAGCTATTTCAAAGGCTTGATACAGGAGTCTTCCTTGTTCTGTTGTTGGTTTTTCAGTTTGCAATACGGTTAAGGAGGTGAAGTTTAGATCAAAAAGTTCTGGATTTTGCTCAATAAATTTTTTATGTTTTTTTAAGATTCGTTCTATTTTTAATCCTCTAATTAATTCTATTCTAATTAGTTTTAGGGCGTGAATAATAGCATCTTGATTGTCTAATTTTGCTTGGGGATGTTCCGTTGCTTCGAGTTGATGATAAATGTTTAAGGCTTTAACAATACTATTATAATTATCTACTTGATTCAATAGTTTAACACACTGAGGACGAGTTAAGGTTAGCCAAATTTTAATGATATCCTCAAGAACCAATAGAATAATTAGGATTAAGTAAATGACAATAAAAATTAAGGCAAGTTCTGGAAAAATTAAACTCCAAATCCCATAACTAATTAATAATAATCCAGCAATGACTAAGGTTTTTAATCCTTCCCCAATAAGTTTTTTAGCTGTCCCTGGTCGATACAGCAAATTTTTGTTAATCCCACTCCAATGCTTGAGTTCCCCTGGAGTAATTTCTAATCCATCTAAATCAGTCATCAGTTATCAGTCATCAGTTATCAGTTAAAGAGTTTACAGTTAAGAAGTTATCAGTTAATAAATTAACAGTTAACTATTAAGGTGGGAGCGGATTTAAATTGGCTATCCAGGAATCGCAAAACCCTCGTGGTGAGAGCGTCCTCCATCACTAGATTTTATATTTTAAATGCTGAACAGATCAACTCTTACACTGATAACTGAATAACTGTTTTTACTGGTTTCCAATTTTTTTTACAGCGACTGGCATAAGTTTTTGTACTGCATTATTAGTATTTATCGCCTTTTGATAAGCCCATTCTGGACAAGCGGGTAGGTTTTTTTTACTTTCACTATAAATAGAATTAAGCTGAGTTAAATCATTAAATTCTTCTTGAATAGAGCGAGGTTCTAATCGACACTTGAGAGTAAAAGAATCATATTGATCTGCCATTTGTTCATAGACCCGAGAAGCATTCAAATGATTATTAGCTCTACCATTAGGATCTAAAAAAGTCAGTAAGGGGGCGAGAATTGCCACTAAAACTGCAATCACTACAGATAGTAATTGATACTCTCCCCCTAAACTATTAATAGCTTGTACACTAGCAATGGCAGCTAAAATTGTACTGGGAATCCCGATATAAAGATGGGCGGTTGACCAACGAATTGAAACATCAATATGGGCTTGACTCAACACCCGACAAAGAATTTTTCGCTCAATGGCACGATCAGTGATATCTTTCTGAACAATATAAGGGAGAGGCTGGTTTAAACTATCCTCAGAATCAGTGGAGGAAGTCGTGGGTTGATCAATACTATTATCAGGGCTACTGGATGCACTCATGGTTTTTTATAGCGGGGAATAGGGAATAGGGAAGAAAATATTTCACCCTCTAGGTTTGAACATCCTTTGGGATGAGGGAAAGATGGGTTGAGAAACAATAATTCTATCAAATTAAGTTCAATTCTTGATCCGGGATTGCCACCTGCACCCAAACTATAAATGTTGTTCCAGGGGAAGTATTATCAGTACAAACCCTATCCTCGGATATCCAAGCCCGATGGACGGGAGAAAAGACTTGAATTTCTCCTTGCATCTGTTGTACAAAGGCTTTAGCGATCGCTAACCCTAAACCCGTCCCCGGAATCTCAGAATTTCCCTGAACACCGCGATAGTGACGTTCAAACAGATGCTCCAAATCTTCGGGGGGAATTCCTGGGCCACTATCACTAATACCAATACCCACTTGAGATTTTAGGGTTTTTCCTCCGACTAGGGAAGGAGAGGCCAGTTGAACTCGAATATAGAGTTTCCCGCCAGCAGGAGTATATTTTAAGGCATTATCGAGGAGATTACTCAAGACTTCCCGCAGGGCTTTAGCATTCCCTTGGATGGGGGGCAGGTTTTCAGGCAGGTCAACTTCACATTCTAATTGTCGTTCCTGGGCGATCGCCTGAGCCGATACAATTAAAGGAGATAATACCTCCGACAATAGTAGGGGTTCGAGTTGATCACAAGCGGGTAATAGGGGTAGGGCAGGTGTCGGGAATAGGGACGCTTGGGCTTTGGGTGTGGCAACTTCCACCGTTAAAGGCAAACTCAGGGAGGTTTGAGTCTGTTCTAAGGTCTCATCCGCCTGTGCTAATAATTCTTGAATCCGATCACTCTCGCGTAAAATACTATTAGCAATAGGATAGTTTTTATCTTCGGGTAGCAGTCGCTTTAATAATAATTTACCAAAGGTACGAACAGCCGTTAAAGGGCTTTTGAGTTGATGGAATATATTATGTAGTGTATCGGCTTGCTGCCCTTGCAGTTGTTGTTGTCGGTCTATTTGTTGCTGGAACCATTGGGCGCGTTGATCTAAAATACAGGCAAGGGCTAAGGTATGGGCGATCGCTTGGAGTTGAGCATATTCCTCCGGGTTCCAGGGTCGGTCATTGCGTCCAGTTACCAAAAATCCCAAAACCACATCCTCTTGAATTAAGGCTAAAACCTTTTGACTCCGTTGTTGCCAAGGAGCTTCTGCTTCCACCTCTGTTTCCGAAAAATCATCCATTTCCACCGCAGGCATTAAAACTTTTGTTTTCCCTGTGACTTCTGTGGTTAATAGCGGGGGTGAGACAGAGATTAGGGTTTCGGGCAAACCCGTCAAACCCGGAATATCCAAATCATCCAGGGATGTTTCAGGATAGGTGGCAATGGGGATCAATTTTTTATGTTCCTCATCTACCCACGCCTCTGCTAAATAGACTACACTCAAGGAAGCGCCCAAACTCGCCGTTAACGACAGTTGGGTGCGACACAGTTGGACAAATTCAGCACTGGCTGTGAGCATAGAATTCAACGGGCAAGAGGTAATGGTTAATTACGGATTACGAATTACGAATTACAAATGGGTTATGGATTATGGATTATGGTTATGGATTATAGTTTACCTGCTCCCCCTGCCTCCCCTGCTCCCCCTGCTCCCCCTGCCTCCCCTGC
>NZ_LT797693.1:189348-221104 GCF_900009135.1 Planktothrix sp. PCC 11201
CCCCTGCTCCCCTGCTCCCCCTGCTCCCGATCCCCTTCTTTATCGATTTGTGTCAATCTATTAAAACAGCTTGATATTTTGAACTAGAACAGATATAATTCCCTCGGATTTTGTAGCTATATTTACAACCCGCCTGCTTAAAAAGGAGGTCAACAAGTTGGCTAGAAGACGTAAGCGTAAAAGCCGTCGCAGACAAGAAGGACGTAGGATTTTAGAATGTGTGCCTCAATATAGCATTTCAAGTGGCGAAGATAAACCCGTAACGGCCGCTCGTAAGTTTATCCATGCTGAAGGAATTATTCCTCCGGCTTTGCTTCTTGTAAAACGAAATGAGCATACCACAGATCGATACTTCTGGGCTGAAAAGGGTCTATTTGGAGCCCAGTACGTTGAGGAGAATCACTTTTTATTCCCCAGTTTAAAACAGCTTGTGGAGAAGGCCACATTGGTTTCCTCTGCTTCCCCAGCTAAGGGGGTTTGAAATCGAGATGTTGTCTGCAACATCCCATCCTCTAAATGAAAGGATTTCATATCCAGAACTTTTCTTGAGCCGTGACACCTGATGAGAGCCATGATTAATATGAGCTTCACTCCTTAACTCTGATAAGGCAGGCGCGAGGGAAAAAAATTAGTCCGTTGATTCTGGGTGCTGGTTGGGATGAATTTCTCTCGATTCTTGCTCTTTTTGGTGGAATTGCTCCCAACCCCAGTGCCACGAATCAAAATTGTTCTAATTTTGGCAATTGTATCCTGAATCAAGATTCAAGACCGTTGGCATCGTTATCATGTTTGCGGTTTTGAACCTAATGGGGATGTCAGTAAATGAATCAAAATGATTCCCAAGGTTTGAGGTGAAGGGCTTGTTTGAGCATCGCCAGTTCGTCTCGGTGGGCAGTTACGGTAATCAAACTTTGAGTTTGTTGGCCCTGATCAATGACGGCATCTAGCCTGAGACAGACCTGTTCTGGACGCCCGGAGCCTTTCCAATAGAACCAACCGGCTAGGGGCGAAAGCAACACCAGTCCCCAAAACAGTTTGCCTAGGTCGGGCATAGCCATCGATAGGACTAACCCCAAACATAATAGTCCCACGGCTGTTAATAGGGTGAGGAAGATAGCCAAGAACCAACTGGGCCGGACTAACCCCTCAAAGGTGATTTGATTTTCTTCCCGATTTAACGCCGTAATCCGATAGGCTCGGGATGCAAAATGCTGCTGGATTTGTGTGAGCAAGGAGTCTGCTTCCTGTTCGGCAATCAGTTTTTCCTGTTCTATCCGATCTTTAGTTGAAGCTCGAACAAAAAAGAATAAACCAATAACCATTAACAGGGTCAACACAAAAGTAGAAGGGATTACCGGAGTCATAAGAAATGAAGTCAGTCTAGTTTTAACCTAACGGCCGAGAAGTCCCTCAGCGTATTTAGAGGGGATGTAATTGATTAATTTGTAGTTTACCTTGGCTAGAGGTGTATTCGTACCAAAGTCCAGCCAACTCTTGGGCCTGGGGCTGATGTTCCGGCAGAATTTGATACATTCGGCGAGGGCGTCCCCGACCTTCAACCTTTTGCCAGTATCCCGTAATCGTTCCTTGTTTTTCCAAAAACTTGAGGGCGCTGTAAAGAACCGTATCGGATAATCTATAGTTAGAATATTCCTGCTCCAGTTGTTCAATTAGTTCAGTTCCATAGGAGTCCCTTTGGAGAAATACAGATAAGATATAGCAAACTGCCAGTTCTTTATTCAGATAGATAGGTGGCGGTTCTTGGAAAAATTGATAGATTTCTTCAAAGGTCATAGAATTCTCCCCTTTGCTTGAATGATCGGCAGTTATCCCGTCAGGCTATTCTCAGTATTCTTGCTTTCGCTGTTCTATCCTTCGACAACAATCTTCTACAGAAGCCCGATTTCTCATCGCTTCTACTAAACCCAAATAAGCCCCTTTGTGAGTTTCAATTAACGTTTTAGCCTGTAATATTGCCCAACGCTCTTTGATTTTAGCTTCACTTAAAGGGCGTTGTAGCTGAGTCCAAATTGCTATAATTTTATCTCGATCTTCCCGTCCTCCTTCGGCTTTTTTAAATATTAAAGTTTCTGCGGCAATTCCCGCCATCCAAACTGCACAATAACGGTCTAAAACCTGAGAAGAAATCTGACCCTGCTTTAATTGTTCCCATAAAAGTTGATCGGCAAACTGCACCCCTCCTTGAGCTTTAAATCCTTGTTTAAAGGCTTCCCAGCCATTTAAGGCATATCCCTGAACAGGAATTTCCATCAAATAGGCTACTAAAAAATGTCCCGCTTCATGGTGTAAAATTCGCTCCCGAGTAGATGCGGAAGTTCCCGCCAACCCATCCACTAATAAACTCGCCCCCTGACCTTGAAACTGAAAAACATCTAAAGTGGCAACCCCCAATAAAAAAAAAGTAATCCCCGCCGGAATAAAGGGCGAAATATTTAATACCGGACTTAATAACACCGATAGGGTCATACAGAAAACACTAATGGCAATTAGATTTAAACTGGTGGTTCTCATCAATTTTCCTTTTGGTTTCTGGCCCTATAAAAAGTTTCTAAACTATGGCGGTCTCCAACAAAACGCCAATGCCAAGGTTCATAACTGACTCCCTGGGGATTGTCTTTAGGAAAGGATAACTCAAAACTATGAAAAGCGGCATGATCTTTTAACCATTGAAACGCCGGGGTTTCTTCAAAACTTACATTCAAATCCGCAGAGGGTCTGCCCCCATCTCCAATATCGATGGCATAACCCGTATGATGTTCACTATAACCCGGAGGCGCGCTGACCTCTGCCCGTTTCGTCGCCACTTGTCCCCGTTGGGCTTTTATTTCAAAAAAGATCGTTTCCTGGTCTTTAACACTGCGAAAGGTTGAAATCGGAACTAAACTGACCCCACTGGCCCTGGCATCCTGTTCCATTTCCTGATAGGCTTTGGCGGCAGCTTTGCGTAACCGATGTCCCCCATCCGCCGTAATACTTTTTAACTCTGATTCTGGTGCTTCTTGATAGGGGAGATGACCCAATAAAGTGTCGGGAAGGGTCGGAGTTGGGTTTGGGGAACTCGTTGGCGGGGGAGTTGAAGACAAAGACGCAGAAGGTGATGGCGGAATCACAGGAATTGGGGTTTGGACTACGGGAATATCAGACCGAGGAGCCAGAATTCCAAATTGATAATTCATAACTAACGCGGTACAGAAGGCTACCACGGCTAACCCTAGCATTTTCCAGAATAGCCCCGGCTTCCCAGAGGAGCCAGAGGAAACCACCGGAAGCACGGGAATATCTCGTATCGCCTCTGGAATATCTTCTGTTACTCCATCGGCTAAGGTTTGGGCTTGTTTCGGTAGACTAGAATTCTTCAACGGTTTGACTCCTGACATCCATCAAAGTCTCAATTCTATTAGATCATCCCCTATTTAGTCATCCATCACAAGCAGTTGTCAGTCAACAGCCAAGGATCAACAATTTAACTTAATCTTTATGTCTAATTCTGTAAGTCAACTTTTAACGCTTTATCAATGGCTAATTGGGGGCGTTTTAATCGGATGGATTTTGGGTCAAAAATTGCCTGAGATTGTTCCCTATTATTTAGGTAAAATTTTATATTGGGGTGTGGTTCCGATTGCCATTATTGCCTTTTTAAGAAAAGCTGATTTATCTGGTTCGATATGGATTGCTCCCTTAGTGGCTTGGGCTGCTATTTTCCTCGGTGCGGGGTTAGCGGGGATAGGGTTGTACTGGCAAAGCCGGATGCCAAAATGGGATATTTTGCCCCTATCTCTCCCCGCCCAAGGGAGTTTTTTATTGGCGGCTATGGTAGGGAATACGGGATATATTGGTTTCCCTGTGAGTTTAGCATTAGTCGGCCCGAAATATTTTGGCTGGGCGATATTTTATGATGGATTAGGAACGGTGATTGGAGCCTATGGGTTGGGGGTAGCTTTAGCTGCTCGGTTTGGTATGGGAAAACAAGACCCTTGGCAATTAGTTGGGGTGTCATTAACTAATCCGGCTTTAATTAGTATGGTAATTGGTTTAATGGTGCGGAATATCCCTTTATCTGAGCCGATAGAACAGGGGTTAAGAGGGATTGCTTGGGGGAGTGTGGCTTTAACTTTAGTGTTAATGGGAATGCGTTTAAGTCAGCTTAATTCTTGGCATCATTTCCGACCGGCTTCTGTTAGTTTAGCGATTAAAATGTTAATTGTGCCTTTAGTTTTAGGTTATGGATTAACACTATTGGGATTAAAGGGATCTCCGTTATTGGTTTTGGTCTTACAAATGGCAACTCCTCCGGCTTTTGCAACTTTAGTATTAGCCGAAGCCTTTAATTTAGATCGAGAATTAGCCGTTACTAATTTAGCTTTGGGTGCTGCACTCTTATTATTAACCTTACCCCTATGGTTGTTTTTATTTGGCTAAGGAAGATAGGAACGTTCGGCTGTCCAATGGCGGTCGGAAGATTGATAAATTCTCGTGTTTTCTAAACCCACAGATTCTATAAAATTAATAATTTCATCTAAAGTATAAGCCGCCTTTAATGAATCTCGAAATAATTTTTTCCGATGATCATTACAATCTCTCGCATATTGTTCAACTAAACTATTAAGTTCTGTTTCGCAACTTGGACGAGTTAAATCTCTTAGAAATATTCCCCCTTGGGGTTTTAATACGCGCTGAATTTCTTGAAAAAATAGCAGAGGATCGGTTAAATGATGAATAATACTATTGGAAATCACCATATCAAAGGTAGCATCGGGATAGGGTAACTGCTTGGCATCGATTTGTTCTAATTTAATTTGCTGCTCTAACCCCGCTTGCCCAATATTTTGATTGCCAATAAATAGCATATTTGCCGATAAATCAATTCCGGTAATTTGCCATTGCGATCGCCTTTGAGCAATTAAAATCGGAATTCGGGCTGTCCCAGTTCCCGCATCTAATATTAATCCGGTTTCTGGCCCTAATTCGATCGCCATTTCTGTAAATTCTTGATTCACTTGGGTAAAATCCATGGCATCATATTCGCTGGCTTCTTCCCAACTATCCATGACTTCCGGTTCCGGGATACGTTCCATAACTGTTATTCAGATAAATGTGATCTCACTGCTTTTATTCCTAATCTTATAGGAGCGGTTTTGTTTCCAAACCCCAGATCAAATCAGGTTTGGAAACGGTTGTTAAATCGCCGTTAACTTTCGGGTTAATTCTGCTTGATTGATAATAGAATTAAATGTCGATTGAAAAGCGATCGCACCCCCTCTAAATCAAAAGAGATTTGAGTTAAAATTTCCCCAACGGTTCGAGGAGATGCTGAATTTTGATCACAGGCTTTGAGAAACTCAAATTCCGCATCGGATAAACTGACAATTTGATAATTATAGTCAAATAAATTTTGACTTGGCCAGCCATTCATACAAGGACTGCGTTCAGGAATAGCAGCTAATAATGCCTGATCACTTGACCAATTATTCCTGGGTAAAGGGGAACGTCCGAGGAAGAATTCATAATGACTAATCTCAGGATCAAGGAGTTCAATTAAACGATAGCGTTGGCGATCGCTCAATTGACTCGCCCGTTCTAGCAACTCCGGTGAGTCCCCAATTAAGCGCTCTAAGTTCCAATAATTTGGATTAGAAAAACCGATAAATTCCAACCCCGAAGCATCAATTAACTCAAATAAACTATCAATATTGTAGTCAATTTCTTGAGGATGGACATACATATCCGCAAAACATTCATCCCGCTGATTTTCTAATCCCCAGCGTTTAGATTCATAAGTGACTAAGCGATTTTTTTCCGGTAGAGCTTCAAAAATCTGACGACCAATTTTTACCCCATCTTTATAGTCTCCCCGTTTTTCTCCTTGTAAAAGGGCGATCGCTTTTTGCATCAACTGAACTTCCCAGCGTCCCAATTCAGCATAGACAAAAATGTGGATTAACCCCCCAGGGGCCAACTTTAATGCTAGGGTTTGAATCCCGCGAATCGGATCGGGTAAATGGTGCAAAACCCCAACACAGTTAATAAAATCAAACTGTCCCTCCAACTGTCCTGCATCATAGAGACTCAAACGGCGAAATTCCGGGGAGGGAGTTCCGGGGGTAGAAATCCCAGACCGACTACAGCGTTCTATGGCTGTTTGGATCGCCCCTTCACTTAGGTCAATCCCGAGAACCGAGGCTTCTGGGTTAAGTATAATTAAATACTCCGTACTTGAACCCGTACCGCAGCCTGCATCTAAAATACGGATATCAAGATTTTGGGGCTTCTGACCCGTACAAAAACTATAGGCCACTGGCCAAGACCATCGCCAGTTGTACCCAGGGGGCGGTTCATCCAGTAGGGGGTCAGGGGGAAAGGGATAGGTGTCATAAAGTCGTTTAACCGCAGAACTAACTTCTTCCATCGTTGTCATCCATTAAAAAATTTAGTTTCATTCGCAAGGGTAGCATGGGAGGTTACAGAGCTTATTGGTTATTAGACATTAATCCTTTGAATTAATAGGAGAAATTATGAGGAAATCCGCAGAGGCATATCTCGGGCTATTGACTTTTTGAAGACTGAGCTAAATGTTTTCTCTCTTAAGCTTTTACCAATGGAAAACATATTAGCCGTTTTAACCTCATTCTTTGCTTCGTCACAGAAACAACCCCCTCCTTTCTCTCAAGAGCAATACAAAGTTATCAAAAACACATCAAACAATGATTAATAAAATAGAGGAGTGGCTAAATAATATCGAAAACAATCAACCTTATACATCAAATCCTGTGAGAGAATTAGCTAATATCCTTCAGTTTGATTATGCACGTCATCACTCGTAAACGTCTCAATGAATTTGCGGCAAAGTACCCAGATGTAAAAAGTGCATTAGCTCGTTGGTATCAAATTGTCAAAGCAGAGACATTTAATTCCTTCGCTGAACTTCGCAGGGAATTTCCCAGTGCTGACCAAGTTGGTAATCTCACTGTCTTTAATATTGGCGGTAATAAAGTCAGGTTGATTGCTGCCATTCATTATAATCGACAAAAGCTTTATATTCGAGCAGTGCTTACCCACACAGAGTACGATCGAGGAATATGGAGGTAGTCAAAATGTTGAGTATAGATGAGACCCAAAAACTATGGCAACCCTTAGCCAATAAATTAATCATTCCCCAGGATGAAGCAGATTATCAGCGGCTTGTGGAATGGCTCGATCAATTGATTGATGAAGTTGGCGAAAACGAACAACATCCCCTCGCCTCACTCATGGATATTCTCGGTATTTTAATCGAGCATTATGAAAATGAGCATATTCCTGAACTTCAAGCCCGCTAATTTTAATCAATATTAAGCCTTTTCTAAAGGTGCCATGGTTAACCCTTCCCGACTTAATTGTTGATGATATAATTCCGCTTGTTCTTGGGGGCCAACCCATACCGTCGCTTGACCTTCATAATGGATTTGATTTGTTAATTCCCAGGCGCTATCAGCCGTCATCCCAGGAATATATTTCATCAAACAATGACTAACGTGTTCAAAGGTATTAAAATCATCATTCAAGACAATAACTTTATAATTAGGATAGAGTTGATTAATAGTTTGACGAGAGCGAGTAGGTGCAATTGTCGGTGAACTGGTCATCCCCCGAATGGATGCGAAAATTTCTGTATTCATATCAATAACCCTAATTTCAAACACAATACAAATTAAACAATAATTTTTTATACTCTCAACCCAAACCTGAATAATTGAGGTTTTTGGCAGTGATTTAGAATCATTATACCTTAAAATGAGTATTTTGGTTGTCAATTGGTTAGAAATGATTTTAAGGACTGGTGATAATCCAGATGCAGTTGCTAATTGAGAAAATGATACATGGAGAGTAGAAAAATTATCAAGAAATTACAACAAGATGGATGGTATCAAGTCGGTGTTACTGGCAGTCATTATCATTTTAAACATCCTGTAAAATTGGGTAAAGTTACTATACCCCATCCGAAAAGGGATATTCCGATTCAAACCTTAAAAAGTGTTGAAAAACAAGCTGGAATTAAATTAACATAAAGGAGAAAAAATGACTTATTATATTGCTACTGTTCATAAAGATACTGACAGTGATTATGGAGTACAGTTTTATGATTTTCCTGGTTGTATTACTGCGGAAAAAACGATAGAAGCCACACAAATTATAGCTCAGGAAGCCTTAATAGGTCATATTAATTTAATGGTTGCTGATGGAGATGAAATTCCAGTTCCTAGTTCCCTAGAAACAATTTTAAGCGATAGTGATCATCAAGATGCGATCGCATTTTTAGTGATTCATATTCCTGATAAAATTTTTAATATAATTAACACTTCGACTAACAAACAACAACAACCCTTAAAGTTTGCCAAAAGCTCCCCAAATTAAACCGGAAATCATCCCCCAAATACTGCCAATTCCAGCCGATACAATAATTGAACCCATTAATAAAGAAGTTGTACCCGTTGTTGCAGAAGTATCTAAAAAATTAGCAAAAGTTGTGGCGGCTAAAACTCCCAAACCCGCCCCAGAAATTGCCCCTAAAAAATTACCCCAAATTGCCCCAATAAAAGCCCCCCTTCGTCCTGATAAATTCAGGGATAAAGGCAAACTCGGAGCACCTCCAACGCTTCCAAATAACCCTCCCGCTACAGTTCCCCCAATAGTTCCCACCCCCGCAGCCACAATAGCCGTCGCCATTATTCTCAGGGCTATTTCCGAGGAATTTGCAGGGGAATTAATATTAGAATTCATCTGTTCAAATTGTTGCCAACCCACAGCTAAAATTCCTAAACAAATTCCCCCTAAAGTTCCTAAATATGACCCCCAAACTCCCCCAACAAATGCCCCGCGTCTTCCCCACAACCGTCCAATATGAGGTAAGGATAAAGGAGGTTTAAATAAATGCCAAACCGCACCCCAAACCATCCCCATTAAAGCCCCCCACATTAAGGTTTGACCAATCAAGGGTTCCCGTTCCACTACCCCAAGGATTAATCCGGCAATCACCGCTGCCACAAAAATCCCTGACCAGCCCCCCACAATTAACGCTACAACTCGGTTTAATCCCCCGGGCGGAGGGAGATACACACTAATAACCATTCCTAGAAATGCCCCCCACATTGCCCCCACGACTAACCCGCCAATAATTGCTTCTTTCCCTTGCACAAACGCAATAATCAGCGCAATAATTGCCGATAAAACCGACGTTCCCCACAGTCCTCCTAAGACAACTCCTTCAAAGATATTTCCGAATAAAGTTTGGAGATAAAAATTAGGAGTCTGGGGAAAAACCAAGGTTTTTTTTGCCGTTTGTTGAGCAAAAATAGGACGGTTTGACGGATTGAATACAGGACGATTATTAACCGGAATAGGTTTATTATTTAAAACTCGTTTGCGTTTGCGTTTGAGCGGTTGTAAATTTTGTTTTTGTTTAACGGCTAGGCGGGAAGGAAAGGGGTCGCGCCCCCCTAATTTTTCCGTGCGATCGCACCAAGGACAATGGCTTAAATGATTTCCATAACGATGTTCTGATTGTTGGTTACAGGTAATTAAATTCGCTTCGGCTTCTTTTAATACTATTAACCAAGTTTTCGCATCGGGTCTAACTTGGGGATTTTTATATCCCATTTCAAAACATTGAATAAATAATTGTTGCAGTTTGGGATACAACAGTTCAAAAGGAGGAGCATAGGGCATGGGTTGATAGGGAACCTGTTTTGTCCCATAGACAAAATGACCCGCCCGCACCCTAGACTCAATGGCTGGAGGGTCGCCACTGCCTTGATAGACCCCGGAAAAGGGGTGAGTCCCTTCCATCAATAATAAAAATATTAATACCGCCAGTCCAAACCGATCCTGTTCCGGGGTACGGTTTAAGTCCCGAAAGGCTTGTCCCTGGAGTTCTGGGGGGGTAAATTCAGCTTTTCCCACCGGACAGCGATAAATTAACCCGCTATCGGGATCTCGAACTTGAAAGGAGTCGGTATCTACCAGGGTGACTAATGCCGTATCACTAACTAAAATATTAGATTCATTGACGTCACCAATAATATATCCACTACTATGTAAATCGGCAACGGAAGCAACTAAATTACGGGCGGTACGATGGAGATATAAATAATTAAATAAAGGCTTTTGTTCCCGGCGACTTTTGGGAGTATAAAAAATATGAATTGGGGTAGCTTTATGCACCCGGGGCATTAAATAACCGACAATTTTGCGCTGAGGGTCGGTGGTATGCAGCAGGTCAACGGGCCAAGCGATCGCCGTCATTTCAGGGGAAACCATCGCCGTTGCCGGGGGATAGTTATACATAACGGTGAGTTTTTCGGCATCTTCCTCGCTGGGTTTATGGTAGATTTTGGCAACTAAATTCGGATCTTCTAAAATCCCATAGATGCGTCCTTCCCCCCCACTTCCTAGAGGGTTGTGGGTATCAAGAGTAATAGTTTGTCCGTTGAATTGGCGTTGCAGCCGCATAGCAAGTTAGGGGTTGAACCGTTGCACCTGTTGAATCGTACCTAAAGCATAGCGCGTTGGGGCAGGGTTAATTAAATGCGTAAGCTGCCATACTGAAAGCACCATAGGTGTAGCTGCGGTGCAGTTGTATGCCCTTAGCCGTTGCCCCGACCGCCCCTAACGCAACAAACAAAGGCAGTAAATGTTCCTCCGTGGGATGGTTTTCGGGAGCATAGGGCGCAAGTTGCCGATACCCGATCAGATCTTCCCAGTTTCCCTGCTCAATGGTCTTTGCCAGCCACTGATCAAACTTTTGCACCCAATCAGGTGGCGGTGCATTGTAATCTTCAGCAAAGGCATCAAGATTGTGGGTAATGCCACCACTGCCGATAATCAGCACCCCCTCCTGTCGTAAAGGTGCTAATGCCTGTCCCAGTTGCCAATGATATCGGGGGTCACGGTAGTATTGAATGGATAGCTGGGTTACAGGGATGTCGGCGGCTGGATAGGCCAGAATCAACGGTGTCCAAGTTCCATGATCGAGTCCCCGTGAGGGATGAATCTCACAGGGAATCTTGGCTTGGGTTAGCAAGCTCAGGACGCGCTCGGCAAGTTCAGGTGCGCCTGGGGCGGGATAGTTGAGCCGATAAAGCGGTTCGGGAAACCCAGAAAAGTCATGGATTGTTCTGGGGTGTTCGGCTGCACTGACCATGGGTGAATCAGTCAGCCAGTGGGCGGAGATCACCAGAATGGCTTTTGGCTTGGGAAATTGTTCATGGAGAGACCGTAGGAAGTCGGTAACAGCACCTTCTCGAAGGGTTAAATCCGGTGCTCCATGGGATAAAAAGAGGGCGGGTAGGGTATTCATGGGTCGATGGGGGAACAGTGTATTGATGAATTAATCCTCAGAGATTCAGATTATTTCAAAGTCAGAAAATTATTTAAGGCGGTGACTAATTTGGGCGGCCACCGTCTAACGTTTTTCACCCAATCAATATTTTTATATCGAGCATCCAGTCCCACCACCGCCACCCAATTACTTTCGGCTTCTCCGGGTTTGCCCATATCCCATAAACAGGCGGTTAAGGCGGCTCGCATATCAGCAAAATTAGGATATTTCCGCACTAGATTTTTCATGGTTTTTAGGGCGGTTTCAGTTTCTCCTAATTGATATAATGTTAAGGCATAATTCCCCCGGGCAAAGGAATAGTTTTTATCTAAATCACTAGCGGTTTGATAGTCTAAAAGGGCGGCTGACCAGTTTCCTAATCCCGCTTCCGCATTCCCCCGATTATTATAAGCAATGGCATCATTAGGGTTAATTACTAAGACCTGATTATAGTCGGCGATCGCTTTTTCCCACTCTCCTAAACCTTCATAGGCTACCCCTCGGTTTAAATAGGAATCAGGAAAATTAGGAGATAATTCTATAGATTGATTATAGTCAGAAATCCCCTGATTTAGTTTATTTTGACTCACTCTAACATTGCCTCGGTTACTCCACATCGCCGGATTTTCAGGATATTGATCAATAATTTCAGTCCAGTAGATTTCAGCTTGAGAAAACTGACCTTTTTGAGTGGCAGTAAACGCTTGCTCAAGTAAAGTATCCACATCAGAAGATCGGGATTGATTTTCAGCCCATAGGGGGGTTATATTTCCCCAAGTAAAAATCAGAATACTGAAAAATAGAACTATAATTTGGTGAAACCAACGCATTTTAGGTATTAACTCAAATAAGTTAAATCAATCAGAATACTTAATAGCTTAACCCATTATTCATCCAAATCAATTTTCCCTTGAACGCCTTGAATAATCCGAGATAATTCATTCTTTTCATTAACAGCAATTCGGCTGGGAGAACCACTAATAATCCGTTCATAATCCCGGAAAGAATCCGTAATTACCGGGCCATGATCACTAATAGTATATTCTCTAATGCCTTTATCATGCCAAGAACCCCGCATTTTAAATACATTCAACGCCCGGCACATTTCCCCACGAATTTCCACATATTGCAGCATCAAAATCGTATCGGTAATCGTGGAAATATGGGAATCGGTAATAGAATTAGACCCCATAAATTGATCGGTTGTATTGGTGAAAAATCCCGTGATTTCCTCCTGTTTCGCATAACCGGTCACCCCAATCACAAATTGACGGAAGGCGTTATTACTCACCCCTCGCGCTAAAGCTGATAAGGAATCAATCGCAATTCGATCAGGTTTAAACTCGGAAATTTCCGATTTAATAATTTGCAAATGATCTTCTAACCCAGTAGATTCAGGATAACTACATAAAATTTTCAGTAAACCCTTGCTTTCCATTTCTTCAAAATCAATTCCCCAGGAACTCGCATTTCTAAACAATTGAGATCGGGATTCTTCGTAAGCAAATAACAGTGCCCGCTGACCATTTCTACAGGCATTTTCCAGAAAAATACTAACTAATAAAGTTTTACCTGTTCCCGTGGCTCCGGTCGCCAGAATAATCGAATCTTTGAAGAAACCACCCCCACACATTTTGTCGAGGGTTGTGTTTCCAGAAGAAACCCGAACATTAGACGAACGTTGAGTAAGTCGCATCGCACCCAGGGGAAAAATACTAATTCCATTATTAGTAATTGTAAAGGGATATTCCCCTTTCATGTGGGTTGTTCCCCGTAATTTCAGGATTTCGGCCGTGCGTCGTCGCCGTTCTCCTTCTAAAACATTTCTCAAAATTACGACATTATCGGAGACAAATTCTTCTACCCCAAACCGAGCCACCGGGCCATATTCAGCCTCTCGTTCCGTTGTCATAATTGTAGTGGCTCCCACCTGTTTCAGTCGCGCCACCAGGCGAAAAATCTCTCGTCTCACCACCCCAGCGGCATCATATTGTTGGAAAACGGCTGTTACTGAATCAATTGATACTCGTCTGGCTTTATATTTACGAATAGCATATTGAATCCGTTCAATTAATGCAGATAGGTCAAAATTTCCGACAATATCCTGTCCTTCTGGGTCGGGAGAAGCATCTAAGATAAATAACTTACCTTCATCAATTAGTTTTTGCAGATCCCATCCAAAACTAGAGGCGTTTTTAATAATATCTGTAGGTGATTCTTCAAAGGTAATAAAAATCCCTGGTTCATCAAAATAAATAATGCCGTTGTAGAGAAAATGAACTGCAAATAAGGTTTTTCCTGTGCCCGAAGTTCCGCTCACTAGAGTAGCTCTAGCAATGGGCATTCCCCCATGACTAATATCATCAAACCCTTCGATCATGGTGCGAATTTTTTGCACCCCGGTTAGTTTGCGTTCATTGCCTTTGGTGTCCTGAGAACTTTCAGTCATAAATTTTAATTTTAAAAGACGTAACTGTTGATCACTCAACCTCTGATAATAATGCTACATTTACCACAAAATCTGGAACATTGACACTCCCCCGCCAAGCCAACCTACGAAGGTAGAAGATGGGTTGATCAATTGGAGTAACTTATTGTATAGGGGGAGCTTGAGAGCCAGTCTTAATCATCCATTAGTTCTTCGTAAAGAAGATCCAGCCCAATTAAGACTTTTTCGCGATCGGACAGATCTCCAATAATTTTTCGCACGGGCGGGGGTAAAATTTTGGACAGGGTAGGGGTCGCCAAAATTTTGTCTTCCTCAGCCAGTTGCGGATTTTTCAGAACATCAATCACTTTTAAGGCATAAACCCCTTGAAATTCCTGTTCTAAGATGTCCTTGAGGGTTTTTAACGCCCGGACTGAGTTAGGCGTATTTCCAGCAACATAGAGTTTGAGAACATAGGTTTTTTGGAGAGGACTCATAGATTTTTAGGGGTTAATAGGGTAACATCCACTTAGTCTGCGAGGGTGAGAATCTCTACACCTGTTTCTGTGACGGCAACGGTATGTTCAAATTGGGCGGAGAGTTTTTGATCCTTGGTGATGGCCGTCCAACCATCGTCTAAAACTTTGGCTTCCCAAGTGCCTTCATTGATCATGGGTTCGATGGTAAAGACCATCCCCGGACGTAGACGTTTTCCTTTTCCTCGTTTTCCATAGTGGGGAATTTGGGGGGCGGTATGAAACACCGTATTGACTCCATGACCAACAAAATCCCGCACGACGGAAAAGCCGTGGGCTTCGGCATATTCTTGAATGGCTGCCCCAATATCGCCCACCCGTCCATCGGGTTTAACGGCCTCAATTCCTCGCCTTAAACATTCTTCTGTGACTTCGACTAATTTTTTAGCTACGGCCGAAGGCGTCCCGACAAAAAAGGTGCGGGAGACGTCACCATAATAGCCGTCTAGGATCGGCGTAACATCGACATTGATAATATCCCCATCTTTGAGAATCTGTTTGGCGTTGGGGATGCCATGACAGATGACTTCATTCACGCTGGTACAGATTGATTTGGGAAATCCATGATACCCTAGGGGGGCACTGCGAGCCCCATGTTCCTGTGTCCAGCGTTCGGCTTCGTCGTTAAGTTCTAGGGTACTCACCCCTGGTTGAATCATCGGTTCAAGATGATTTAACAGTTGCACCGCCAGACGTCCTGCTTGGCGCATTTTCTCTATTTCTCGGCGGGATAAAAGAACAATTGTTTCACTGCCCATGGGTTTGTTAAAAATCTGAATATATCTCGCAAGTTATCAGCGTTTCTACTACGGTATCATAATTAGGGAATTACGAATTACGAATTACGAATGGGTAATGGGTAATGGGTAATAACTAATAGCTGATTTATGGGTTTAGAAATTTACTCTATGTACTAAGCTGTTGAGCATTTAAACTGTATATTTTAGAGGCTGAAACCCCTTACTGGCTTGGATCGTCTCGAAAATTTAGATAATTAACAGCTTAAAAACAATCAAATATTAATCAATAGGGAAACAATAAATAATTTCACCATTTGATTTCTGTTGGGATTTTCCATTTAACTCTTGAGCTTTTTTCTCTAAAAATAATTTAGATTCGAGTCGGGATAAATGGGTATATTGAGCTAATTTATCAACACTAATTTCTCCTCCTTGAACCTTAACTAAATGCCAAAAGATAGAACTAATCCGTCGAGAACGAGCTTGATTTTTTTGACGCCGTTCTTGAACCCAGTCCCAGGCGACCCATCCCCCAATTCCCAGGGAAGGCAAACCGAGGATTAATCCCCCCAAAATAATACTCAGTCTACTATCAGTGGTTGAATTAGGATTAATTAATTCCGTGGCGATCGCTAATAAACAACCCATTCCCACCGGAACTAATAAACTCGCTGTGATTACCTTCAGGAACTGCATCGTTTTTCCTCCCCACCGAGAGAATGCGGAACAGAATCAAAACCCCATTACACCGGAGAGATGCCTATGTTACATCTCCGGTTTGTGTCTCCTAATCCGTATTGCGTATTGCTTCAATTAACCGGGAATAGTAGAAGTTAGTCCCGATCATAGTTTGTCGTTGAATCGAAAAACCATTATCACTAAAAATTTTAACAATATCCGCTTCCTTATGTTGGTAAGCACGAGTAGTTTTACTCGGCCCAGGAAATAATTCCCCAACTTTTTTAAGCATACTTAATGCTAAGGTTTTAGGCGCGAAACTCAAAATCACCCGGGACTCGGCTAGGGAACACAGATGAGCAATCATCTCAGGAATTTGATCTTGGGGATAATGAATCAAAACATCCAAACAAATCACCGTATGATAGCGACCCTGTAGGGTTTCCAAATCCTGGGCTGTGAAGCTGAGTTTTTGGATCACGTTCAGGCGGTCTTTTGCCCGATCATAAGCCTCAGCCACCATTTTTTCAGAAATATCGCTCCCGTAGACTATGGCTCCTGCCTCTGCTAAGGGAATACTCAAACTGCCCACACCACATCCCGCGTCACAGATGCTTAAACCCGGCAGGTTACCATCGGCTTTTAACCACTCCAAAACTTGATCAACGGTTTGTTGATGTCCCTGACGAATATCAAGTTGCACCTTATTCACTTGACCGTCACCGTAGATGCGTCTCCACCGATCAAATCCTGTGCTATTAAAATAATCCCGAACTACGGTTTTCTCGTCTGCTACACTCATGGGTTTGTTTGAAATTAATTCAGTCCAAACCTTTATTGTAAGGCATATAGGAGCAGGGGAGTAGAGGAGCAGGGGGGCAGGGGGAGTAGAGGAGTAGGGGAGGCAGGGGAGGCAGGGGGAGCAGGGGAGGTAAACTCTTGCTATTACCCATTACCCATTACCCATTACCCGTTCGTAATTCGTAATTCGTAATTATCGAAAGGAGGGGTGTGCCGTTTATTGAACGCGGACGTCGATGACTGTACCGTTAAAGTTGTAATTTTTGCCGTCGAGTTCAACGGTAGTACCGACTTTGATTTTGATATTGCCTAAAACTGGGCCATTTTCGGTGATTTGACCTTTTCCTTCTAGGGTTAAAAGCAAATTATTATTAAATAGATTATCGGCGGTGGGGTCAGGTAGGGCTTTTAATGTACCATCCGGTTGAGTCACAGGGATAATTCTAGGTAAAAAATTGACTTTATTCAGAGTAATTTGACCATAGGGTTGATTTCGAATAATTAAGTTAGTTTTTTCTCCGGTTTTAAATAATTCTTTGGCGTTACTGCTTTTGAGTCCCACCACTAAAACATCTATGGTCACGGGACGGGTTGTCACACCGACTTGAGCCACTGAACCCGATGTACCTGGATAGAAGAAAACCCCAAACAGCACCAGTAAAATCACTAAAGCCGCACCAAAATCGAGAATACTAATCCTACCAAAAAGACGACCTTGAGAATCTAAAATTTTCATAGAACAAATACACAATAAGTTTTACAGAGGATTGAACCTTGTCAATTGACAAAAACCTGTACTAGAGGGAAAAACTCAAGGAAACAGCAACAAACAGAACAACCCAGGGTCAAGTTACCCTCAAAAATTTTAAATCTAAAGGCGATCAGAAGCCAAAATAGAAGTAAAGATTCTCGTTTGATCCCCAAAGATAACATCAATCTGGATTTTGTTTTTGACAGCCCCCTGACCCCTAGTACCCGAAATCTCAACCCCAAAAATCGCCTTCAAGGTTGCCAGAGTCAGAGTACACGGCAAAATTAGGTAAGACATCCACTAAAAATACCAATATGCTGGTAGTAGGAGTGGGTGTTACCCCCCAGGTATTACAACCCTGTTCTTTGATGATTGGCCCAGTTTACCCAAAACCGAGTCCCAAACCTGATTCCACTCAGTACCAACCCCAATCAGCCTTTTATGTTTATTCCCTCAGTCCGTCAAGCAATCAACCGCTATCCCCTCACCACAGCACCGGAAACCCCTGTATCCGAGGTGATTTTGTTGATGAGTCGTACCTGTTCTAGTTGTGTTTTTGTGATTGAACGGGACGATATTGTCAATCAAAGGCCAACGGTCATCGGAATTTTTACAGAACAAGATATTATTCAGCTTAATTCTATTGGAGATCCATTGCGAGGATTTCCAATTTCTCAAATTATGATTCGGTCATTTATCACGGTAAAAGAATCGGAGGTGGATGATATCTTTACCCTGATGGGGATATTAGAAAAACATCAGATTCAACAGCTTCCCGTTGTTGATGATCAAGGAAGATTAGTCGGGGTCATTAGCCCTAAAATTATTCTACAACTATCTTTAAAAGATTCAGAAGCCAGAAAAATAGCTAAATCTTTACCCCCTGTTCCTCAAGAAATTTCTCTGGAATTATCTTCTAACTCGGATTTGGTTTTACCTGAACATCAACCCAATTGTCAACAACTTCTGGATCATCTTTTTATTCCCGATCATTTAATTAAATTGAATCAACTTGCCCCCATTCCCAATTCTAAAATTGTGCCGATATCGGGGGGGGCAACCCTACGAGAATTAACGGAATTAATGTTTAACTATAGTGTGGATGAAATTATAATTACAGAAACCTCTCCTCCTAATTCTAAGTTAACAGGGGATCAGATTTTCCGAACCCAATCTCAATGTAAATGGGTAGGCGTTGTAACCTCCCAGGACATTATTTCCATGCAGGCATTGGGCTTGGATCTAAAAACTGTAAAAGCAATTACGATTTGTAATACTCCGCCTTTAGTTTTGCGATCGCAGGTCTCCCTAAAAACGGCATTAAACTTAATGAGAAAATATTATTATCAACTCCCGATAATTTTGGTGGATGATCATAATAATCCCGTCACCCTCATCTCCCCTAAAACCCTACTTTTACAAGTTCTCCAACCCAAATCGATGCACAATACCCTCTTGAGTTGGCAGCATCAATTTCAGGAGATGTTAAAAGCAACTCCATCTTCTCCTGAGTCCTTGCCTTTATCCTCAAGTCATCCAGTTACGGAACCTTTAGAATCAAACCTGGAAGGGATTTATCATTGGAACTTAAAAACGAACGAAATTTTATATTCTTCCCAATGGAAAGCCATGTTAGGATATCAAGATCATGAGATTAAAAATACCAGGGAAGAATGGTTAAGTCGGATTCATCCTCAAGATTTGAAACGAGTTAAAGTCACTCTAAAAAAATATTTTTCCAAGAAAAATAGTGAATATGTTATAGAATATCGTATCCTCTGTAAAGACGGTAAATATAAATCTGTACGAAGTCGAGGTCAGGGGTTTTGGAGTGAACAAGGGGAACCTTTGCACTTGATTGGGACTCAAATTGATGTAGCATCTTCTCAGTTAGAAAAAACTCCATCCTTAAATGCTAATTATCCCGTTGATGATCCGATTCAGCAGTTAAAATCCATTGTATTTAAAACCGATAGTCAAGGAAATTTTATATTTTTAAATTCCGCCTGGACACAGTTAACGGGATTAACCATAGAAAATAGCTTAGGGACATCATTTTTAAATTATATTTATTCTCAAGATCGGACAAAAGTTAGCCAATGGTTTGAATCATTAATGTTAGGTCGTCCCAAAACGGAGCAACTTGATGTCCGAATGTTAGTGTTTAATCTTAAAGAGAAGGAAGGGGGCGGACAGTCTTCTCAACCTGCAACTCGCCGGGTTTTAATTTCTGGTCAATTAATTTTAGATGAACACAAACATATTTTAGGAGTTCTAGGAACATTAAATGATATTGCGGAACAGTTTAAAGAGTTAAATGATCTCAGAGAAAGAGAAAGACTGATCCATCAATTCTACGAAATTACGGTTAGTAATAATACGGATTTTGAAACTCGAATTAGTGCGATATTGGGTCTGGGTTGTCATCGATTTGGCATGGATATTGGCTTACTGGGAAAAGTTTTTGCCGACCGATATGAAGTAATTTCTTCCTATCTTGCTGATGATTTTCCCTTTGGATTTGCCAAGGGGGATACCTTAGCCATTGAACAAACCTTTGAATGGGAAGCCTTAAAAACAGAGGATGTTGTTTGTTTAGAATCCATTAAACAATCACCCTGGAAAGACCATCGGGCCTATCAAACCCGACGTTTAGAAGCCTATATTGGTATCCGGGTGATGGTGGGGGGACGGGTCTATGGAACCTTGAGTTTTATGAGTCGCAATTCCCGCGCCTCGTTTCAAGAATTGGATTTAGAAATTATGCAATTAATGGCAAATTATATCGGAAATGAAATTGCTAGGGATAAATCTCAAGAGATTCTTCAACAACAAAATCAACATTTATTGTTACTCAAAGAAATTACCCATAAGGTTCGTTCTAAATTAGATACGCAAGAAATTTTTCAAACTACTGCTACGCAAATAGGTAGAATTTTTGGGGTGAATCGTTGTTCAATTTATACCTATCGATCCGACCCCTATCCCCATTTATCTTGTGTGGCAGAATATCTGGAATCCGGTTATGATTCGACCTTAAATTTTGAAATTTCTGTGAGTTATAATCCCTATATTGAAAAACTCCTGGCTGAAGATCAAGCGATCGCTTCGGTGGATGTTTTTACCGAACCTTTATTAGAATCCTCTGCCCCCATGTGTCGGCGCATGGGGTTAAAATCAATGTTAGCGGTTCGGACTTCCTATCAAGGAGATGCTAACGGTATTATGATGCTGCATCAATGCGATAAAATGCGGCAATGGATACCCGAAGAAATTGAATTTTTAGAAGATGTTGCCAATCAAGTTGGTTTAACCTTAGCCCAGGCTAAACTATTAGAAGCAGAGGTAAAAAATCGTCAACAATTAGCTGAACAAAATAAAGATTTAGAAGAAGCTAGATTAGCCGCAGAAGTGGCGAGTCGGGCTAAAAGTGAATTTCTGGCTACTATGAGTCACGAAATCCGTACCCCCATGAATGCCGTGATTGGGATGACCGGGTTACTCCTCGATATGAATTTAACCCCGGAACAATTGGATTTTGTCGAAACCATTCGCACCAGTGGCGATGCTTTATTAACAATTATTAATGATATTTTAGATTTTTCTAAGATTGAATCGGGTAAATTAGATTTAGAAACTAATCCATTTAAACTGCGAGATTGTTTGGAAGAATCCCTAGATTTACTTTCAGGAAAAGCCGCAGAAAAAGGTCTGGAAATTGCCTATTTAATTGAACCTTCTACCCCCCAAATTATTTTGGGCGATGTCACCCGACTGCGCCAAGTTTTAGTGAATTTACTCAGTAATGCAGTGAAGTTTACCGCCCAAGGAGATGTGGTAGTTTCGGTAAAAGCTTCGGAGGTCACAAATCTTCCCCTTGACCTTAATACTGCCCCAACAATTGCCCATAAAATTTATGACATTCAGTTTGCGGTTAAGGATACTGGAATTGGGATTCCTGGTGATCGGATGGATCGTTTATTTAAAGCCTTTTCTCAGGTTGATGCGTCCACTTCTCGTCAGTATGGCGGGACGGGTTTAGGATTAGCTATTAGTCAACGATTATGTGAAATGATGGGGGGACAAATGTGGGTGGTGAGTCGATCCCAATCCGATTCTCATACCGACAATCAATCGTTTATTTCGACAATGACTGGCAATCCTCCCGATAATTTTGTTGAGGCGTTTGAGTTAGATACGGGTTCAACTTTTTACTTTACTATTCGGGCGGAAGCAATTCCCAAAATTGAAACCAATGAACTTTCAAGTTTACTGGTGGGTAAGAGATTATTAATTGTTGAAAATCATGGAATTAATCAAACGGTTTTAATTCGACAAGCTAAATCTTGGGGTATGGTTCCTGTTTCGGTCAAAACCGGACATGAAGCCTTAAATGTGTTAAAAAATAATCCTGATTTTGATTTGATTATTTTAGGCATGAATTTGGCTGATATTGATGGGATTAATTTAGCCAAACGGATTCGAGATTGGGAACGAAGCCAGGCAGAAACATTCCCCGAACAGAAACCGATGAATATTACCTTCTTTAATTATGTGGTGAATACCGATTTAGTCAAGCAGGTAGAACACAGTAATATTGATTGTGCAGGGTTTATTAATAAACCCCTGAAACAATCACAGTTTTATAATACTTTGCTTCAAATTTTGGGTGAGTCTATAGAAAGTGCCATTCGAGAACCAGGGAAGTCTTTGGGAGCATCAAATATGTTATCTGTTACTCCATCTAGCAATTTAAAAATTTTGCTGGCAGAAGATCATGTTGTCAACCAAAAAGTGGCAATTCAAATGTTACAAAGATTAGGATATCGTACGGATATTGCCGGGAATGGATTAGAGGTTTTAGATGCTTTAAATCGACAGGATTATGATGTGATTTTGATGGATGTTCAAATGCCTTTAATGGATGGTTTAGAAACCTCTCGTCGTATTTGCGAAGAATATGCAAATCGTCCCAATAAACCTTGGATTATTGCGATGACGGCTAATGCTATGCAAGGCGATCGAGAAATGTGTTTAGCCGCGGGTATGAATGATTATATTACTAAACCTGTGCGTCGGGAAGAACTCGCCAAAGCCCTATCCCAATGTCAACCGATTCAGAATGGAAATGGTTATAAATCCTTAGAAAATTTATCGGATTTTGCCAGTAACGGACATTCTAATTCATCTTCTGAATATCTGTCTAATTCTAATGGTAATATTCCAGAATCTTCGGCAATTGATCAACAAGTCTTAGAAAATTTAAGGGAATATGATGATGAAGATGATCCCTTTGTTAATACCTTAATTCAGGATTATTTAGCCGATACTCCCCAAAAAATTGCCCAAATTCAAACAGCAATCAAGACTCAAGATATCCAAGGGTTAAAAGAAGCTTCTCATACCCTAAAATCCAGTAGTGCTCAATTGGGGGCTCTCACCTTTTCCGAGTTATGCAAAGAGTTAGAATATATGGGACGGGCAGGAATGGCGGCCGAAAATGGCACGGGTCTGGAATGTTTTACATCGGGAAAAGCCGCCGCAGGATTATCTAAAATGGAAATAGAATGGTTACGAGTCAAAGCTACTTTAGAACAGGAATTATCTAAGGAAACCGTGAATATAAATAATTAAGAATTGTTGATTTGTTGCTCTCAACTATTGACGTTTTTCTGTTAATTACTTAGAATAAATTATGAGGAAAAAAATAAATTTTAAGTATGATTCCTGTAATTTTGGCTGGCGGAAAAGGTGAACGGTTTTGGCCCCTAAGTCGGAAACATCGACCGAAACAATTTTTGAGTTTAGATGGCAGTGGGATTAGTTTATTACAAGCCACCGCAGAACGTTTATTACCTTTAACCGAAAGTTGGGAGGGTTTGTGGGTCGTAACTTCTGCTTTGTTAGAGTCGGGAGTTCAAACTCAGTTACCCCAATTACCCCACCCCAATATTTTAGCAGAACCCGAAGGACGAGACACCGCCGCCGCCTTAACCTGGACAACTTTAGAAGTGGCAAAACGTTACGGGGAAGAAGCGGTAATTGGGTTTTTTCCGGCGGATCATTGGATTGTGGAACCGGAGAAATTTCGCCAAACTTTAAAGGCGGCGGAAGTATTAGCAAAAACCCAAGATGTGATTGTTACTTTAGGGGTAAAACCTACCTATCCCTCCACAGGATATGGTTATATTGAACAGGGGGAAGAAATCGGAATTTTTGACGGATTTCCTGCTTATAAAGTGGCTCGTTTTACCGAAAAACCGAATCGAGAAACGGCAGAGAATTTTTTAGAAACCGGGCGATTTAGTTGGAATGGGGGGATTTTTGTGTTTCGGGTCGGTGTGGTTTTAGCAGAATTAAAAACTTATGTTCCTGAATTAGTTAGTGCGTTAGAAGTGAAGGGAAAAGACGCTTATCCTGAGTTGAAAAAAATTAGTATTGATTATGCTTTAATGGAAAAAACCCAGAAAGCCTGTGTTTTACCCGTTGAATTTGGCTGGGATGATTTAGGAGATTGGAATGGGTTAGAACGATTATTGGGGGGAGATAAACCGAATGTGGAATTAACAAATCATGTAGGACTTGACACAAAAGGCGCTATTTTATTTAGTAGTAATTCTGATGAAGTTATTGTTACGATTGGAGTTGAAGATCTCGTGGTTGTTCGAGATGGCAATGTTACCCTAATTGCTAAAAAAGATCGAACCCAAGATATTAAGCAAGTTCTCAAACAGTTAGGGGATGATCCAAAGTTAAAAGAGTTACTCTAAGCCCAGATTTTTTTGGCAAAATTGAGCAGGAAAGAATGAGATAGTTTGGGTCAAGTAGCGATCGCTCAAATCGAAAAATGAGTAGGAATGTAGAGATGCGCCATAGCCCGTCTCTACTCAATAAAGGTAAACTAAAAATATATTTTTTGCTGTTTAAACTATAAATAGTTAACTTGATTCTTAGTATTAATTTCTATATACTTTAATCTTTGGAGTTCAGAGATTATTCTTTCTTGTTCAGCATCAGAAATTCCTCCTTGAAATTGAAACATGGCACTGATTGAATTTTTAAGGGTGCTTCTTTTGCTTGGCTTTAACTTTACGATCCTTTCAAAAACATATTGAACTACTTCTTTGTTATTTTGAGGTTTTGATAAGTTTTTGGGGTTACTTTCAATTCGGCTTTGAGGATTTTGAGTTTCTTCTTCTTTTCTGGCTAGTTGTATCAGCAGTTGCGCCAAACGTAACTTGTCTCTGTATCCAAGCTGTTCACACAAGCTAGCTATTTCATCATAAGTCATAACAACTTTTATTTGAAACTTATCCTTAGGGGATAACTGCTGCTGTTGAGACAATAATTCAGAATTTGACATAAAACAAACTTGAACTTATTTTTCCATGTTAACAGATTTTATAAAACCCTCCAACTCCTCTGTATCGACAGCAGCAAATTCGATAACCGCGATAACCACGTCGCCGATATCTACCTACAACTCGTCAAAAAAACTACTGTCCTAAATCAACAGAAAGTAGACCCCGCACCCTCACAGAACTTAAAATCTACAGGCAACCATAAACGTCAATTCCCGAAGGCACGATTAGCGGCATCTGCTAAAATTTCTTCCATCCAAGCATTAATGCTTTTACCTGCTTTAGTAGCAGCTAAAAAAATTTGACGGTGACATTCAGGTGTTGTCCGAAATGGCAGTTTACCAGAGAAAGGCTTATCTGGCTTTTCCCCTAACTCTTCACAAAAGTCTAAATAATCATCAACAGAGTCGTGGAATGCCTGACGCGCTTCTTCAACAGTTTTACCCTGAAAGGTAATCACATCCTTAATATCCAAAACGCGACCAAAAAGGATTGCTTTTTCTGCATCTACTTCAATTTGAGCAGTATAACCTTTGTAAGTTAGCATAGTTGCCTCAGTTCTCGAATAACGAAACGGCACAATAGCACTTTTCGGAAAATCTTTAAAATTGTGATACACGATTGATTTTACTTAATAGATAGTCTGTCTTTTAGTAATCTGGGGCTGGGGTAGCCAGTGATGGTACCCCTGATTGGACGTCTTACTAATGACTACTCAGACATAGGGGCAACCCCTGCATTCTCTAAGAATTCCCTGACACTTTTAACTGCATCCTTACATACCTCTTTTTCAGGATGTGGTTCGTGAAAAACGGCTTTTACACCGTTTAACAACACTCGCACTCTCGACCCCCTCCCTTGGCTGACGGTAGCACCCAGCGCCACGAACAGACTCTCAACATCCGTCCAGACAATATCTGACCGAACAGGGTTTGCGTAGATTGCCTTTAGAGTTCGACGCTGTTTACTATTTAATCCATTTGCCATTTGAAAGTTGCCAGATTTAGCTGCCTTTAGAGGAATTGCCTGCATTATCACCCCAGCGTGATGCCATGTGTGTATTGATATCATATTTTGATATCAATGTCAAGTCAATCCGTTAAGTGTAGCAACTCCTGATCAATCCGACGTAGTTTGGTCATTACTTTAAGTCGTGTTACTGGTAATTTTATGAAAAGGAATAAATTGATTTCACAAAAGCCAAAACCCGCTTTAACGGATTACCTAACATCAAGATTGAGTCATCTAAAGATCACTTCAGCTATGGAAACTGATCTAAAAACTTAAGCCACTGACCAAAAGGTAGAATCTAAAGAATCTGGCAGTTGAGGAACACTTTCAATTATACCATATTTAGCCATTTTTTCTGACATTTCTTGCCAACGACTTTCCGAAATATAACCCATTTGTTCGGGGTTAATTCCATGGGTAAGATAATCAGAAATTAATTTTAAAGATTGGGTTTGATAGTCTAAATTATGATATTTGCTATCGGATTTTGTATAAAAATTAACAACAATTTTAGCGGCTTGATTAATATTATCTAGGGCTAATTTCCATCCTGCAAAAGATGCTTTTAAAAACTGATTTACCCATTCAGAATGATAGTCTAATAATCGTTGATGGGCAAAAATCACTTGCACATAGGCATCATATCCATAATCGCTAAATTTTAAAATATTAGGTTGGATTCCAGTTTTATAGCTAAAACCAATAGGTTCATCAACACTATAACATTGCACGGCGGCTAATTCCCCACTTTGTAGTCGCTCATATTTATCTTGATAGGAAATCGGGACAATTTGAATATCTTGGGGTGATAAACCATTGGTATTAATAACTAATTCCATAATTTTTTTGATATTCCCATGAATCCCAACTTTTTGCCCAACCAAATCATTAAGAGAATGGATATTATTTTGGGGAATTGACATTAACCCTAAAGGAGAGGTTTGAAACATAGTTGCGATCGCTTTAACCGGATATCCTTGCACCTGGGCGGCTAAAATAACATCCTGTTCCCCACATCCTAATATTAAAGGATTCTCCGCTATTTGTTCAAATACATTTTGTGAATTTGCAGGTAGAATCTCAACCTTTAATCCCCGTTGTTGGTATAAATTATAATAATCTGCTAATAGTAACCCGGCAAATTGAACATTATATTTCCAGTCTAACTGCATCGTTAAATGGGGAGTTGAGGTTGGAATAATATTATCAAGAATGGAGGTTGCAGGATTGGCTAAAATCCCAAGTCCTAAACCCCCAGAATATTTTAAAAAGTCCCGACGAGAAATTAACTCTATTTTCTGTTGACCCATGGATTTAATAGTTGATTTTGGGTGCGCGACCGATGAGACCTGTCATTAATCTTAATGCCAAATAGCGGAATATTTGCACTTTGGTTAATATCCCTAATCCTAGGCGGCGTAAACTGACTTTTGGAGTCCAATTTCCTGAGAAAGTTCTATCCAAGAAATCCGTTAATCCTAAAACAATTAAATTCTCCTTTTGTCGCCAACCTTCATACCGTTTTAATACCCGTTTTTGCCCAATATCCTCGCCTTTTTGAGTCGCTATTTTTAACACATCTGCTAAAGCTCCCGCATCCCGAATCCCCATATTTAAACCCTGTCCCCCCACGGGATGACAACAATGGGCCGCATCTCCAACTAAGGCTAATCGGTGTTGAATATAGCGATCGCTCTGCATTAATTGTACCGGATAAACATAGCGATCGCTCAATAATTCTAACTTTCCTAATAATCCGCCCGTGCGATATTCTAATAACTTTAAAAACTCAGTTTCATCTAACTCCTTTAAAGCCTGGGCTTCCGCATGGGGAGCCGTCCAGACCACCTGACAGCGATTTCCGGGTAAGGGTAAAACTCCCATGGGGCCGCTCGGCCAAAACCGTTCAAAAGCAATATTTTGATGGGATTTTTCCGTTTTAATTGTCATCGCAATACAGGATTGCCAATATTTCCAACCGTGGGTTTTAATCCCCGCTTCTTCTCGTAACCGAGATTTAGAACCATCGGCGGCCACAACAATTTTACTATAAAATGTGTTAAGATTACCTTGATTTTCGATTTCAATTTCTACAAAATCGGCATGGTAATGAACATTTTTTAAACTAGCCGGACATTGCCAAGAAATATTCGGACACTGGGCTAAAAATTCATACATTGCCGATAAAATTATCCCATGTTCACCCACATATCCTAATTCATCTGTTCCCAAATCTTTAGACAGAAATTCCACTACTCTAGGATAATCAGAATCACTCAAACTAATCTGATAAAAAGTCGTAATTTTTGTGACAATTTCATCCCAAACCCCAATGGATTTAAGAATGCGTCCCGTTTGTAATGTTAAAGCATAGGCTTGTTTTTTACTAATGGCAACATCCGGCTTTTGGGATTCAATAATTGTTATTTTTAACCCCGAATCTTTCAAGCCACAGGCCAAAGTTGCCCCAACAATTCCACCCCCAACAATAACGACATCATAATCGATCTGGGGTTTTGATGAATCGACGACGGAAGATTGAGTTTGTGAACGTGACTGCACCAGCATTATGTTCTATGACTATATTTATAACTTAACTAGCTCTATTCTTACACAGTTATCAGTCATCAGTCATCAGTAGAGACGTGCCATGGCGCGTCTTTATTAGTTTATTACCCATTATTCCCCGCTAACCATTCCCCATTATCCATTCGTAATTCGTAATTGTTATATGTCACAATAGGGAGAGTAAAGCCTTAATCCGTGAGACTATGACCTTATTATTAGCTGGAGATATTGGGGGAACAAAAACAATTTTGCGCTTAGTGGATGGGACAGAAATTGTGAAAGGGAGCCAAACCCAAGAGCGATTAAAAACCCTCTATGAATCCCGGTATTTAAGTGGGGATTATGCTGATTTAGTTCCCATTGTACAACAATTTTTACAAGAAGTAAAGGAACAATTGGGTGAGCATTTGCATCCAGAAAAAGCCTGTTTTGCCATTGCCGGGCCAGTGGTTCATCAAACTGCCAAATTAACTAATTTACCTTGGCACTTAGATGCTCAATATTTAAAAGAAGAATTAGCCATTTCCCAGGTGACTTTAATTAATGATTTTGAAGCGGTGGGCTATGGAGTTACAAGTTTACCCGAAAGCGATATTTTAGTTTTACAAAAAGGACAGCCACAGACCGATGCTCCTATTGGAGTGATTGGGGCGGGAACAGGTTTAGGGCAATGTTTTGTGACACCTTTAGTTAATAGAATCAAAGTCTATCCCTGCGAAGGAGGTCATACGGATTTTGCTCCCCGTTCTGAATTAGAATTTCAGTTAATGAAATATTTGTTAGCTAAACATAGGATTGATCGAATATCCGTAGAACGAGTGGTTTCTGGGCCGGGAATTATCGCAATTTATCAATTTTTACGCGATCGCAATACGGCGAAAGAATCTCCAGAAATTAGCGAAATTGTCAAGGAGTGGGAGCATCAAATTGGGTTAGCAGAAGTAACCGTTGATCCCGCCGCCGCCATTTCTCAAGCGGCTTTAGAAAAACGAGATCATTTATCAGAACAAACCATGCAGCTTTTTGTAGAATCCTATGGGGAAGAAGCGGGAAATTTAGCGTTAAAACTATTACCATATAGTGGGTTATATATTGCCGGAGGAATTGCCCCTAAGATTTTACCTTTATTAGAAACTTTTGAATTCATGGAGGCTTTTTCTAATAAAGGACGCATGAAACCTATTTTAGCTAAAGTTCCCGTTTATGTCGTATTAAATCCCCAAGTGGGATTAATAGGGGCGGCGGTTTGTGCCGCGATTTTTTAACCGTTATAAATAGTAGGAGTAATTCATGAATTACCCCTACTTGAGTATAAAAACCCCCTATTATTTGTCTTTCCAACTGGATAATGGAGGAGTTTCAATTAACGCTTGACTTAAACTTTCATGCAAATAACCATTAGTTGCTAAAATTCGACCCGAACTAATTTGAAAGGGACTATTATCATAAGCTGTTACTTTCCCTCCCGCTTCTTCTACTAATACAATTCCGGCGGCCAGATCCCAGGGAGATAACCCCCTTTCCCAATAGCCATCTAAGCGTCCACAGGCCGTGTGTGCCAAATCAATAGACGCCGCCCCACTGCGACGAACACCCTGGGTTAAATGGGTTAAATAGGCAAATTCAGCATAATTATTATCCGTCGTTTCTCGACGATCATAAGCAAAGCCTGTGACTAGTAAACTTTTCTCTAAACTATCGGTTTTAGACACACTAATTAAACGATTATTGCAAGTTGCCCCTAACCCTTTAGCAGCTTGAAACAATTCATCATGAAAGGGATCATAAATCACCCCCACTTGAGGAACTCCATTAATTAATAACCCAATAGAAGCGGAAAAAAACGGATACTGGTGGGCAAAATTTGTGGTTCCATCTAAAGGGTCAATCGCCCAAAGATAGGGACTTTTCAAATCCCCTAATTCCCCGGATTCTTCGGTTAAAATTCCATGGTCAGGCACATGACGTTCTAATACGGCTAAAATCGCCGCTTCCGACGCCTTATCCGCTTCGGTGACTAAATCCCCAGACCGTCCCTTTTCTTGAACATCTGTTAAATTTCCCAAATAGTATTTTAAAACAGCACCCCCCGCCTGAGCAGCTAAGGTAGCAACATCTAAAAAAAACTGTAATTCGTTTTTAGTCATATAAACCCTCTAAGGTTGTTGCTCTCGAAATTCCATTGGCGTTAAACTCATAGGTTGCTCGGGGTTCCAAATGCCATTTCCCATGAGTCGGGCATATTCTTGAGCATAGTTAAACCGTTGATAATATTGGGTCTGGAAATTGGAATTACCGGAATTATAAATAGAGGATGTTTCTGCTAAAACATATCCCTCTTTCAGCAAATGTTCATTAATTAAAGTTCCGTCCATCCAGACATAGCCGGAGATGCGACCATAACGATCTTTTGCCGTTAAATCTGCTTCTAATAGGATTTTTTTACCCTCACAAAGTTGTTTTAAATGTTGTTTAGCTCTGATTCCCCAAGGATCTTGTTTCAGGTCAGGAGCCATAATTCCAGCGAGTCGAACCTGTTGCAACACTGGAATTTTACCCGTTTTATCGAGAATTTCCAGGGTTTGACCACTAATGACCCGTTCAACTTTGGTAAAAATGCCTTTCGGAAGGTCAGGTTGAGTACAACTGGTCAGCAGCAACAAGCATCCTAATAAAATCCCAAAGCCTCTAAACCTGAAATGAGCTTGACTAATCTTCGTCCAGGGGTAATCCGGTTTTAACTTTACCTTTACCAAAGTAGCGTCCGAACTGAAGTTCATACACTTCATCCTCGTCTTGGGTTTCCACAACTAAGTCGGAGCGGGGATAACTCACACAGAGCAGCGCATATCCCTGTTGTTGTAAGTCTGGGGAGAGTCCCATGGCTTCCGATTGCTGCAACTCCCCAGACACCACCCGTACCGCACAACTGGTACAGGCGCCATTGCGACAGGAAAAGGGCAACTCTACCCCCTGATTTTCGGCACTTTGGAGAATATACCGATCTTCAGGAACGTTGACATAAAAACGCTCACCCGTCTGACGATAATGAATTTCTACCCGATGGGAACTGGCCATAAAAAAAAATTTTCTGAGATCGTGTTGACTTTCCGAAATTTATGATAGTATATATTTTCGTGGGTAAAAATGAAATATTCCACCTGGAGAGGTGGCCGAGCGGTTGAAGGCGCGACACTGGAAATGTCGTTTAGGGGTGACTTTAACGAGGGTTCGAATCCCTCCCTCTCCGTTTTTATGTAGAAGGTAATAGGTAATAGGTAATGAGGGCAAGACTTTGCCTTAATTTTTCTGGCTCAGTCTTTCTTTGTCCTAATCGCTGTGTCTATTGCTATACAAGCCGAGTGCGAACGTTCTAGCTCGCGCGAATAATCTAATATTCCCTCCTGGCTCAAATCCTAGAAAACAAATTCTGGAAACAGTAACTAGGGTTTCCGCTTAAAATATTTCTCCTCCCCCTACTTCCCCTGCTCCCCCTACTTCCCCCTGT
>NZ_LT797693.1:221442-292086 GCF_900009135.1 Planktothrix sp. PCC 11201
CCTACTTCCCCTGCTCCCCCTGCCTCCCCTGCTCCCCAGGTTCGGAAATTGCGATCGCAAAATCAGCAACAACCGAACGTAATCCTGTTAATAACTTTGATACCCTATAGGTTAGGGAGCATACTATCCAACAACGAGTAGCCTAGGGATCACTGTATTGAGGAGAGGGGAAGAATGTCTGCGACTGACTATAAAGACTACTACACGACTTTAGGACTCAATAAAACCGCGACGGCCGATGATATCAAAAAAGCCTATCGGAAACTAGCCCGCAAATATCACCCCGACATGAATCCGGGGAATAAACAAGCTGAGGCGAGTTTCAAGGATGTCAACGAAGCCTACGAGGTGTTATCCGACGCCGATAAACGCCGCAAATATGATCAGTTTGGTCAATATTGGAATCAAGCCGGGGCCACAGGTTGGCCAGGTGGTGCGGGTGCGGGTCAAGACGTTAGCGGATTTGATTTTAGTCAATTTAACAGTTTTGATGATTTTATTAATAGTCTTTTAGGTCGTGCCGCCACGGGTACAGGAGCTAGACCCGGAAGTAGTAGCAGTCGTAGTTATTCCTATCGGACTCAAACGGGAAACCCTTCGGGATTTGGGGGGAGTCCCTACGGTAATGATTTTGCCTCGGGATTTAACCCTCGCAATCCTCCGTCAGTTGCGGATACGGAAGCAATTATTACCCTAACTCTGGCTGAAGCCTTTCATGGGGTGCAGAAACGCTATTCCACCGGGGAGGTAACGATTCCGGCGGGAGTCAAGCCAGGAAGCCGGATTCGGGTTCGAGGCCAAGGTCAACTTGACCCCTACAGTCAACAACGGGGGGATTTATACCTGAAAGTGGAAATTCAACCCCATAGCTTTTTTCAATTTGACGGGGATAATCTAGTTTGTGAAGTCCCGGTTACGCCCGATGAAATGGTTTTAGGCACATCAATTGAAATTCCGACGCCCGATGGGATGGTCACAATGAATATTCCCGCCGGAATTCGTTCGGGACAGTCGCTACGATTACGGGGCAAAGGATGGCCAAAACCAAAAGGGGGCGGTCGCACGGATCAATTAGTTAAAATTATTGTGGTGCCACCCAAAGAAATGAGTCCCAGTGAACGGGAATATTATGAGAAAATTCGTGCCAGTCGCACGTTTAATCCCCGCAATAGTTTAAAAGACATTAAGCTCTGAAGGGGAATAGGCCATAGGGAGTAAATTTTTTGATTTTTATTGACATAAATACAAAAAATGCTTACTTTTGTATCTTGACAAAACACACAAAATGTGCATATTAAGCTCTGAAAGCCTCAAAGTCAGCAATTTTACTGATCAAACTTGTTAACTTTATAGATTTTCAAACTTTAGTAATATTGCCATAATAGGCGCACAGTAGCAGAGAGATGTATCCTGTAGCTCTGAGATTATATAAATCCTCTTTAGTAATTCAGGGGAACCGAATATAGACTCAATCTGGTGGCATCGCTCTTTGAAGATGTGGTAGCGGGTTCGTAAGTAGGGGTTAAAGTCAAACAAGGTCGGAATTCCCGTTTTTGTGAAATCCGATTCACCCCTACACTTTTTTTTCAGATAGCAGGGAATAGGAATCATCAGAAAATTGGGTTTGAAACCCCGTCATGCCGCGATAGCGGAGGACGGCTTTTAAATTTAATTTAAACACAATCTCCCCATTTTCACCAACTATGTGCTGGAATGTGAGATATGGAAAAAGCACACAGTTACCGATTTTACCCTACACCTGAACAAGAGTCGCTATTGCGACGCACGTTAGGCTGTGTAAGATTAGTTTACAATAAGGCACTCCATGAACGAACTCAAGCATGGTATGAAAAGCAAGAAAGAATAGGTTATAGTCAAACGTCTTCAATGTTAACTAATTGGAAAAAACAGGAAGATTTAGACTTTTTAAATCAGGTAAGTTGTGTCCCTTTACAACAAGGATTAAGACACTTACAAACAGCCTTTACTAACTTTTTTGCTGGTCGTACTCAATATCCTAATTTTAAGAAAAAACATCAAGGAGGTAGTGCGGAATTTACTAAGTCTGCTTTTAAGTTTAAAAACGGACAAATCTACTTAGCGAAATCCTTAGAACCCTTAGCGATTGGATGGTCAAGACAAATTCCAAAAGATTGTGAACCGAGTACCGTAACCGTCAGATTACATCCTTCGGGACGTTGGCATATTTCAATAAGATTTGATGACCCAACCATTAAGCCTTTACCTGTAACAGATAAAGCCATAGGAATTGACTTAGGAATTAGTAGGCTTGTAATTACGAGTGACGGGCAAAAAATAGCCAATCCTCAACATTTTAAAAAACATTATCAGAGATTACGTCAGGCACAAAAAAGTCTGTCTCGAAAACAGAAAGGGTCAAAGAATCGGGAAAAAGCGAGAATTAAAGTAGCTAGAATTCACGCAAAAATTACCGATACCAGAAAAGACCATTTACACAAGCTAACGACTCAATTAGTCCGTGAAAACCAAACGATTGTGGTTGAGAACTTAGCGGTCAAGAATATGGTCAAAAATCCCAAATTGGCACAGGCAATAGCCGATGTTAGTTGGGGAGAAATCACCCGACAATTAGCCTATAAATGCCGTTGGTATGGGAGAAACTACATCGAAATAGATAGGTGGTTTCCTAGTTCAAAACGGTGTAGTAGTTGTGGGCATATTGTGGAAAAAATGCCGTTAAATATTCGAGAATGGGACTGTCCCAACTGTGGGACTCACCATGACCGAGATCTTAACGCCAGTAAAAATATTTTGGCGGCCGGGCTGGCCGTGTCAGTCTGTGGAGCGAGTGTAAGACCTGAACAGAGTAAATCTGTGAAGGCAACTGCTAAGAAGCAGAAACCTAAATTGTGAAGTTTAGGAATCACCGTCCGTTTTACGGCGGTGAGGATGTCAAATAGAAAGTTCCAATCTGTTGATACACTCAACAAAGTGATCAATAATTGGTTTTTTATGTCTACTTATGATGTGATTATCATTGGTGCAGGCCATAATGGGTTAGTTTGTGCAGCCTATCTTCTCAAAGCCGGATATAGTGTTTTACTATTAGAAAAACGTTCCGTTCCCGGGGGTGCGGCCACAACGGAAGAAGTCATGGCAGAAGACGCTCCAGGATTTAAGTTTAACCTCTGTGCCATTGATCATGAATTTATCCATCTTGGCCCGGTGGTACAGGAATTAGAATTAACCAAATATGGCTTAGAGTATTTATATTGTGACCCGGTGGTGTTTTGTCCGCACCCCGATGGACGGTATTTTTTAGCCCATCGCTCTGTGGAAAAAACCTGTGCGGAAATTGCCCGATATAGCGAAAGAGATGCTCAAAAATATCAGGAATTTGTGGAATATTGGCAAAGGTTAATGAGTGCGGTTAGTCCTTTATTTAATGCCCCTCCGACGGCAATTATTGAGATTGCTAAAAACTTTGATCGAGATTCTTTGATGGATTTATTAGCCGTATTAGGAGGAACGGATAAAATCTTAGATTTTGTCAGAACTATGTTAATTAGTCCAGAGGATTTAATTAATGAATGGTTTGATACGGAAATTGTCAAAGCACCTTTGGCGAGATTAGCCTCTGAAATCGGTGCTCCTCCCTCTCAAAAAGGCATTTCTGTGGGGGCGAGTATGTTAGCCATGCGTCATGACCCTGGGATGTCTCGCCCTCGGGGTGGCACAGGGGCCTTAACTCAAGCGTTGGTCAATTTAGTTAAACATTTGGGAGGAGTTATCCTAACAGAAACTCCGGTAGAAAAAATATTAATTGATGACGGTCGTGCTGTTGGGGTTAGGGTGTCAGACCATCAAGAATATCGGGCTAAACGGGGTGTGATTTCTAATATTGATGCTCGACGTTTATTTTTACAATGTGTTGACCCGACGGATATTGATGCGGCTGATCCGAATTTAAGAGAAAGATTAGAACGGAAAATTATTAATAATAATGAAACTATTCTTAAAATTGATTGTGCTTTATCCGAACCCCTCCGATTTGAGGGTTATAATCATCAAGATAGCTATTTAATGGGCTCGGTTTTAATTGCTGATTCGGTGAATCATGTGGAAAAAGCCCATAATTTATGTACTGTGGGGGAAATTCCCGATCAAGATCCGTCGGTTTATTTAGTTGTGCCCACGGTTTTAGATCCCTCCATGGCTCCTGAAGGAAAACACACCTTATGGATTGAATTTTTTGCCCCCTATCAAATAGCAGGAGCCGAAGGAACGGGGTTAAATGGAACCGGATGGACGGATGAGTTAAAATATAAGGTAGCGGATCGGGTGCTCGATAAAATTGCTGAATACGCTCCAAATATCAAGCATTCAGTTTTAGCCCGTCGGGTAGAAAGTCCGGCAGAATTAGGAGAACGTTTAGGATCTTATAAAGGTAATTGCTATCATATTGATATGACCTTAGATCAAATGATTTTTTTCCGTCCCCTGCCCGAATTAGCTAATTATACAACCCCCATTCAAGGTTTATTTTTAACGGGTGCAGGGACTCATCCAGGCGGTTCAATTTCCGGGATGCCCGGTCGCAATTGCGCTCGGGTATTTCTCCAGGCTCAAAAACCTCTAAATCAGGTTTTAAAGCAGACTCAAAATACTCTCAAGTCTGTCTGGAGTCGATTAAGGTAAGGCCGTATTGGAAGAATTGAGGAGATCAACAAGATGGCTAGATTAATCTTTTTGATTGTTCCAATTCCCTGCTATAACAGAGGTACAGTTAGCAATTTATCACCCCAAATGTTATGAAGCCACCTGAAACCAGTGCTAATTCTATATTAATGAGTCCCCGGGAATTATTAGACCGTTATGCGGCTGGAAAACGAGGTTTTATTGGTGTGAATTTGCAAGGGGCTGATTTAAGGGGGGCTGTATTAAAAGGGATTTTACTGTGGCAAGCTAATCTCAAATCCGCGAATTTAAGTGGGGCAGATTTAACTAATGCTCATTTATTTGCTAACTTAATTCAAACGAATTTAAGTGGTGCTGATTTATCAGGTACTAAACTCATTTATGCGGATTTAAGGAAAGCAGATTTAACCTGTGCTAAGTTATTTAAAACCAATTTGAAAGGGGCGGATTTAAGGGGGGCGGATTTAAGGGGGGCTAAGTTAATTTATACTGATTTGGATGGTGCTAATTTAAAAGGTGCTAATTTAAAAGGGGTAATTTTATTTGCTGTTAATTTGAATCAAGCGAATTTGGTGGGAACTGATTTGAGCGAAACTACCCTGATTAAAAGTGATACTAAGTCGGCTATTTTATCAGAATCAGAGGAAAATAATTAAATTAAAACTTTAGGTAAAAAATTCTTATAATATTTTTAAACTAAAAATAGTTTCTAATGTTAATTGGAGATTGGTTTTAAGTTGGTTTTGTGAATAGCGATCGCTTAAATAATCCAGATGTTTATGTTCTCCGGTAGAAACTATCAATAAGCGTTTTTCTGCCTGTGCTTTTGTAAAAGCAGTTGGAATATTTCCTCGATTTAGTAATATTATTTTAGCTAATTTTGCCCAATAATCTTGATTTCCTAATAGATGAAAAAACTGATCAACATCATTTAACCCGGGAGATAATCCAAACACACCTCCGTAGGAAATAATCATCAATTTACAACGGGGAAGATATTGTTTTAAATAGGGTAGGGAGGCTAAAGCCATTCCTGTCCCGGTACTTCCAGATAAAAATATTAATTGACTATGGGTTGATTTGGGTAAACCGATGCGGTTTAATAGACAGTGAGCAATATCTTTTCCATAGTAATTTGTGAATCCTAAAATTAAAACGGTTTGCCAAAAGTTATGCAAAGACATCACCCAGAAAGGTAGGGTTTTGAGATATAAAATATTCCAAAGTTTAAAGATTATTAAGGTTTTATTAGAAAAATGTTTCCAGGGGAAAGGTTCTGCAATAATAGTATCAATAGCATAGACTTGGCTAATTTTATTAATCAATTCGATTTGCTCTGGATCTAAACTTTCTTGAGTATAGTTACTAATTCCAGTAATGAAAACTAACGCCGTTTCCCAGGGTTGGGTTGCGGTTGGGATGGTGGGGGATTGTTGCTGCCAAGTATACCACCATAACAGGGTTTCTAAGGCTGTGAATAATAGAATTAGGGCGATCGCAGTTAATACAATTGTGATGATTAATAACATGGGCAATAGAGAATAGATAAAATCTTCAATCAACAGGCTAAAATCATAAACTATTGATCCCGTTAGCCGTTAAAATTATAGGTGATACCTTCATCGCACCGTCCTAATGTCCGTGAATCCGAATCAATCCTCTGATCCGTTGACCGCAATACAGCCTGATAGTCCCCAAGGGTGGATACAATTGGCGGAAACCTATTATGCTCAGAAATTTTATGAACAAGCGATCGCAGCCTGTCAAAAAGCGATCGCGATCGAGCCGAATGAGTCACTAACCTATGTGACCATGGGGAATATTTATCAAGCCCAGGGTCAAATTCCAGAGGCGATTCGATCCTATCAACAAGCATTACAAATTAACCCTAATTTAGCCCAAGCTCATGTTAATTTGGGGAGTATGTTTTATCGACAAGGACAACTGGAATTAGCGATTAATAGTTATCGTCAGGCGGTCGATTTACAGCCGGATTTAGCCGCCGTCCATTGGAACTTAGCTCAAGTTTTAAAACATTTAGGACAGGACGAGGAGGCTCAACTTTCAGAGCAACGCGCCTTAGTCTTAAATCCTGAATTGGGAGGGGCTGATCTTCTATTTAATCAAGGGAATCAATTGGCGTTTCAGGGAAAAATTGAAGAAGCGATCGCCCTTTGGCAAAAAGCCGTTGAGTTGAGGCCAGATTTTGCTGAAGCCTATGGTCAAATGGGGATGGTTTTACGACATCAGGGGAAATATAAAGAGGCAATTCCTTTATTACAAAAAGCCCTGGAAATTAAACCTAATTTGCCCTTAGCTCATCAACATTTATGTGGCATTTATCGTGATAGTAGTAATTTAGCTGCCGCCCGTCAAGCGGTGGATCGGTATGTAGAATGTTGTCGTGAAATTGACCCGATTATGGCGGCAATTTATAGCATTAGCACCTATCAAGTCTCGGGGTTAAATCATATCGCTAAGGATAGGTTTTTGAAATTGGAATCCCAACTGTATTCTAAATTAGATCGAACGACTGTAGTAGAAATTAAATCGCTCTATTCTAATTTACTTTTTAGTATGCCTTATTTAAGGGATGATTTGGATAAAAATATTAAGCTCCATCATCGAATTACTAAAAAATATATTGAGAAAATTCTCAAACCCAAATATCAAAATATTTCTGATGCTATTCCAGCTACATTTCCCCATTCTCCGTTAAGAATTGGAATTTTATCCAGCCATTTTAATCGTCATTCGGTGGGTTGGTGTAGTTTGGATGTGTTGCGGGAGTTATCGAATTTACCAGTTAAACTCTATCTTTATTGTACGGATCGTCTCCAGGTGGATGATCGGACTCCGTTATTTGAAGCGATCGCCAATAAATTTTTCATCCCTAAATACTATCCGAATGGATTACCAACACCTGAAGAAATTATTCAAGAAATTACTAATGATCAAATTGATATTATTTTGGATTTAGATGCTTTGAGTTTACCAATTCATGGGGATATTTTTTATCAGAAACCCGCTCCTATTTGTATCTCTTGGTTGGGATTTGATGCGTTGCAAATCTCTAATCAAACTTATTTTTTAGGGGATGAATTTACCCATCCCAAAGGGACGGAAAAATATTACACCGAACAATTGTTAAAAATGCCGCATTCCTTTATGGCAGTTTCTGGGTTTAACCGAGTTGAAACTGATCCAATTAAATTTCGACAAACCCATCGAATTAGTTCGGATCAAATTGTTTATTTATGTGTGGCGTCGGGTCGGAAATTTAATTTTGAATTAGCTAAAGCTCAAGTCGAAATTCTCAAACAAGTTCCCGATAGTATTTTAATTTATAAGGGTTTGGCGGATCAAGAAGTGGTAATTTCCACCTATCGTCAAGTTTGTGATCAGTTGGGAGTGGGGAAACATCGGATTAAATTCTTGCCGCGTTTTCCCAAGGAAGAAGAACACCGTCAAGTTTATGCTATTGCGGATGTTTTCTTGGACTCCTATCCCTATAATGGCGGGACTCATAGTTTAGAAGCGCTTTGGTTTAATGTTCCTGTGGTGACTCGAAAAGGGGAACAATTTTTATCAAGGATGGGTTATTCTTTTTTACAAGGATTATCAATTGAAGAAGGCATTGCTGAGTCTTGGAAGGACTATATTAACTGGGGGGTGCGTTTCGGTCAGGATCGGGTTTTGAGAACATTAGTTCAAGAAAAGTTAATTCAATCTAAGCAATCTGAATCTTTGGCTGCTCTTTGGAATCCTCAACAATTTGCTCAGAATTTGTATGATGTTTTACAACAATTAATTGTTCAAAATTGATTGTACAAAAGGACTCGCGGTGATTATTAATCCCCAAAAATATCTATATTCCCCTGTAGGGGGACGGCGCGCCTTGCCCCTACGATGAATTGGATGTCAAATATAACACTGATCTATTTAAAACCCCAGAATAAACACAGCAACCAGACCAATCAATCCCGCAAATATTAAATAAAAAGTCACGGGTAGGAGTAACTGACGTAACAAAATCCCCTCGCGCCCAATCAATCCCACCGTAGCCACCGCAGCCACAATATTAGAGACAGCCAGCATATTACCCGCCGCCGCCCCCACACATTGTAGGGCTAGAATCACCGATGTCGAGAGGCCACTCTGTTCTGCCACCCCGAACTGAAACAAAGAAAACATCATGTTGCTGACGGTGGTACTTCCGGCGACAAAAGAACCGATCATCCCAATCACTGGGGCAAAGAATGGCCAGACTTGACCGACTAGCTGGGAAATCCCATCGGCTAAAGTTAGGGGCATACTGGCCAGTCCCGAACTATTCACACCGGAGTTAATAAATACTTTCGCCATCGGTACGGAAGCCCCAATCGCTAAAGCCGTTCCCAGTAACTTTTGTAGGGCTTGGGCGATCGCTCTTTGTATCTGCTCCCCCTTCATTTGATGTAAGAAGTAGGTGATGATCACCACCACAATAAATAGAGTGGCGGGAAGAAACAGGGGTTGAACCGAAATACTAATCTCCGTCCCCAAAATATTAGAAAATGGGATTTGGACAGATTGCAACCACCGACGCAAGGGCAGGACTCGCAACCGGGACAGCACCAGCAAAATCCCTAAAAGCAGGTATGGTGTCCAGGCTTGCAGGGCTTTCATCGGAACCGTGGTCTGGGAAATTTCTGGCGTGGACGTTCCCAGCCAAGCTGGTGACCACTGATCGCGTTCGGGAAAATCCCAGAGGGTTTTCGGCTTGAGAAATCCTTTCTTAGCAGCAGGAATCACGATCAACATTCCCACCAAACCGCCCATCAGGGAGGGAAATTCTGGCCCGATGAAGATGGCGGTCAGGGCATAGGGAATGGCAAAGGCGAGTCCGGCAAATAGGGCGAACCCCGCCGCAGGTAAGGCGTCTTTCCAGGATTTGGCATCTCCAAAATAGGCCGTCACCACCCCAATTAACAGCAGGGGCATGAAAACCCCAATCACTCCTTGAATCAGTCCGATCTGGGCTGCAATAATGCCGATATAATCGGAGAAATCTAACCCTAAACGGGCAATTTCCTGCTCTACGGCGGTGCTCCCTTCTAATCCATTGTTAATTCCGATTAAAACTGGTGTTCCGATGGCACCAAAGGCCGATGGTGTACTTTGAATAATCAGTGCAGCCATAACCGCGGCCATGGCGGGAAATCCAATCGCTACCAACAGGGGTACACAAATCACGGCGGGTGTTCCAAAACCGGAAGCTCCCTCGATAAAACTACCAAATAACCAGGCAATCAGAATTACTTGAATTCGGCGATCGCGGGAAATCCCTAATAATCCTTGGCGGATTTTGCTAATCGCCCCGGACTCTTGCAAGGTATTGAGTAATAGAATTGCACCAAATACAATGTAGAGAATTTCCAGGGTAACGATTAGTCCTTCCACCGTTGATGCTGCAACATGAACCAAGGGAACTTTCCAGATCACCATTGCCAGGGCGGCTGTTACAACATAAGCTACGGGCATCGCTTGAGTGGCGGGACGATTGGCAACAACTAATAGAAAAAAAGCGGTTAAAATTGGGGCAAAGGCGAGTAATGAGTAGAGAAATAATTCCATAGAATGACTAATATTTGTTTCACTAATTTAGGTTAAATATCTTGTAGCATTATTAGGTAAGAGAATCAAGCTATTGATCAAGAATAGAGGAGTCTATTTTTTGTGAAAGAACGAACATACTGGTTAGCATGGTCACAGATTAATGGGTTAGGTTCTATATTAATTCAGCGTCTTAAACAGCATTTTCAAGAATTAGAAATTGCCTGGAAAGCAACGGTTAATGAGTTAATAGAAGTTGAAGGTTTTGGCAAGCCAAAAGCCGAGAAAATTGTTCAACAGCGATCGCAAATTAATCCCCAAGAATTATTAGAACAACATACCGCTAAAAACCCCTGTTTTTGGACTCCTGCCGATGCCGAATATCCCCGATTATTATTAGAAATTCCCACCTTTCCTGCGGTTTTATATTATCGGGGAAGGGTTGAAACCCAGGAAAATCAGGGGATTACTCCGACGGTGGCGATCGTGGGAACCCGCACTCCCACGGAATATGGGTGTCGTTGGACTCGTCAAATTAGTACGACCCTAACCCGTCGAGGATTTACGATTGTTTCGGGGATGGCGGCGGGAATTGATACCCAAGCTCACCGCAGTTGTTTGGAGGTCGGAGGACGAACCATTGCAGCGTTAGGAACTGGGGTAGATATTGCCTATCCCAAGGAAAACCGTCAACTTTGTGAAGCGGTGATTAATCAAGGATTATTAGTCAGTGAATATCCCTCGGGAACTAAACCGAATCCCAGTCATTTTCCCCAACGAAATCGGATTATTGCGGGGTTAAGTCGAGCCGTTTTTGTGATGGAAGCTCCCCAAAAATCCGGGGCATTAATTACGGCTCATGTTGCTAATGAATTCTGTCGAGATGTTTATGTTTTACCCGGTCGTTTGGATGATCAAAATTCTCAGGGGTGTTTGAAATTAATTAATGGTGGGGCGAGTTTAATTCCGGTTGATTTAGACGAGTTACTGGAACAATTAGGAGCAATACCACCTTTAGATGAACCCCAACAATTATCTTTATTTGAAATTCCGGTTCAACCCTCAAAATCTATACCCGATTTAGACCCTGAATTATCTAAAGTATTGCAGGCTATTTCATCGGAACCTATGGCTTTTGATCAAATTATTGTTAATCTGAATTTAGATGCTGGCAATGTATCAGCAGCATTATTACAATTAGAATTATTAGAATTAGTGGAACAATTACCAGGGATGCGATATCGAAGATTATAGCGCTACGCATTACAGTTAGGATACTTCTAAATCCAGCAAACCTATTCCCTATTCCCTATTCCCTATTCCCTATTCCCTATTCCCTATTCCCTATTCCCTATTCCCTATTCCCTATTCCCTGTTCCCTATTCCCTGTTCCCTACCTATCTGTAACACTAATTTCAGGTAGTTTTTTACAACTGATGACTGATGACTGTTTCCGTTCTTAATTCTCGTAACATTTTGCTAGTTCCTGCATCAATTGCTTTTTGAACTAATTGGGGAATAAGTTCCGTGAGGGATAATTCAGGAAAGGTAGGACTATTAACAGTTTCAGTGTAACCTTGAGCAGAAAGTAAGTAAATTTTTAACTGTTGATTTCGATAAATCCAAACTTCAGGAACTCCGATGGCTTCGTAGACATCTAAAGTCGTTTTAGAGGTAACATCCGCTTCTATTGCTAAGTCTGGCGGTGGATACTGTTTTAAATCTAAGTTGGTACAACCTTGCACCCGTTGGGCATTTTCGATATAAAAGCAGGTATCAGGTTCTATTCCGCCAATGGGTGGACGTTTGAGGGTCGTTGAACCAAAATCCTCCCAGTCCCGCCCTTGAATATCAAGAATCGTTTTAAGGATATCGGCAATAATCCGATGGGGACGTTCATGTAGTGCCAAAGGGGACATAATTTCTAGGGTTCCCTGGTAGTAGGTAACGCGACTGTTGCGTTTTTCTCCTAAGTCAATCAAAATCTGCTCGAAATCTTGCCAGGACAGGTTAGAAATAGTAATCTGGCTACCCGGAGTGAGTTTAATAGCTTGAATAGGAAAAGTTACACTCATGTTTTTGCCTTGTGTTAATTCCTGGGCTGTTTGCTTAATATTAATCCTCGGAACCTATCCCACATCTTAGGTGAGGATATTATTTTCGTTTATTATTTGCTTTTTTCTTGGCATCCTTAGCCGCCTTTTTAGCAGCTTTCTCCGCTTCCAATTTGGCTAACTGTGCCTGTTCTTTCTCCTCCGCTAGTTTATCGAGATAATAGTGATAATCCCCTAAATAAACCCGAAACTCTCCGTCGCGAATTTCGACAATTTTATTAGCAACTTTAGAAATAAAATACCGATCATGGGAAACAATTAAAACTGTTCCATCGTAATGTTGGATTGCTTCCTCTAACATTTCTTTAGCGGGAATATCTAAATGGTTGGTGGGTTCATCTAAAATTAAACAGTTCACCGGTTGGAGTAATAATTTTGCTAAGGCTAACCGGGCTTTTTCCCCTCCACTTAACGCATTAACCTGTTTTAAAACCGTATCTCCACTAAATAAAAACCGTCCCAACAAAGTCCGAACTTCTTCATTTTTCCATTCGGGAACTTCATCATGGATGGTATCCATAACGGTTTTTTCTAAATCTAAGGCTTCCGCTTGATTCTGTTCAAAATATCCGGGAATAACGTTATGTTCTCCTAAACCAACCTTGCCTTCGGTGGCTTCTTCTAAACCCATAATTAAACGCAGGAGGGTAGATTTTCCGCAACCATTCGGCCCTAAAAAGGCAATGCGATCGCCCCGTTCCACTAATAAATCCGTCCCTAAAAACAAAACTTTGTTATCATAAAAATGGGTTAAATCTTGAATATTGACGACTTCTCGACCACTTCTCACCGCAGCCGGAAATCGAAATTTTAGGGTCGGAGAAGAAGAACTGGGGGCTTCAATTCGTTCTATTTTATCCAGTTGTTTCTCTCGGCTTTTAGCTTGGGTACTGCGGGTGGCACTAGCTCGAAATCGTTCTACAAAAGCCTGTTGTTTTTCTAACTCTTTTTGCTGACGGTCATAGGCACTTAATTGAGCTAATGCAGCTTCTTCTTTTTGTTGTAAATAAGCCGAATAATTCCCTAAATAGGTTTTAGAAACTCCTTGTTCTGTTTCCACAATTTGGGTACAGAGACGATCCAAAAACTCTCGGTCGTGGGAAACAATAACCATTGGCGTTGTTAAGCCTTTAAGATAAACTTCTAACCATTCAATGGTTTCTAAATCCAAATGGTTTGTCGGTTCATCTAATAATAATAAATCCGGTTCTTGGAGTAAAATTTTACCTAAACTCATACGCATTTGCCAACCGCCACTAAAGGCACTGACTAAGCGATCGCCATCTTCCGACTCAAACCCCATTTCCGGTAAGATTTTCTCAATTTGAGATTCTAAGGTATACCCCCCAATCGCTTCAAAGTCTCGATGTAAACGATCTAATTTTTTGATTAATTGATCTAACTCCTCTGGGGTAGCGGTTTGCATTTCATGTTGTACCTGGGTCAAGGATTCTTGAATTTGATTAGCGGCTTCAAATACTGTCCAAAACTCCTCCCGCACCGTATGGGTGGGGTTGACTTCAAATTCTTGGGTTAAATAGGCAATTTTCAAACTTGCTGGACGAATAATTTCCCCCGAAGTCGGTTCCATTTCTCCCGCAATAATTTTTAATTGCGTTGATTTTCCCGCCCCATTTACCCCGACCAAACCAACGCGATCGCCCGGTTTAACCTCCCAATTCACATCTTTAAGAACTAAACCTGTAGAATAAATTTTACTGATATGCTCAAGCCGTAACATTGCCAATCTCCTTGACTATAATAAGATGAATATTGTCTTAATAAATTGAAGTAAACTTAAATATTTTTAACCTTATTAACTCTATTTTTTAAGGCTAAATTTTAAGTCAAAAACTTTTTTAACCTCTGAAGTATTAGCTTTAATTTTTACCTCCCTTTACTGTTTTTATAGGTTTCTACCGCCTTCTGAATAATTTGTTTAAAATCTTCAGTATCCCAAGGCTTGGTAATACACTTGAAAATATCAGCCGCCGCCATGGTTACAGAATCGACATCTAAAGCATCTTCAGAATAACCCGTGAGCAGAATCCTAATGGTATCAGGAAAAAGCTGGGTGACTCGGCTAAAAAACTCAATCCCGGTCATTTCGGGCATACTTTGGTCAGAAATGATTACCGCCATTTCTCCTTCCTGATCAAGAATATCCATCGCCCCCGAAGGACTATCGGCTCTAAATACCTGAAATTCCCGCCGGAATGTCCGATAGAGCAGATCGAGATTATCTCGCTCATCATCAACCACCATGAGTTTCAGTTTGCTTCCAGGCATACTTTTATCTCTGATAAAAACTTATTTATAAAAAAGGCGAGACTCCAAAGAGTTCTCGCACTTTCCGCATCCAGGGCTTACTCAATTAGTGAATATAATCACAACATCAAAGCCAAAACTCTTTCAATTACACGGAAACTGGACTGGATGTGGAATTTGCTAATTCGGCTAATCTTTCCTCTTGATCCTTAACAATACAGGCACTGAGTACACTTTCCAAACTTCCTTCCAAAATCGTAGCTAGAGTGAAGTTTTCACCTAAGCGGTGATCCGTAACTCGACTATCTTTATAGTTATAAGTCCGAATTTTTTCAGAACGTGACCCGGTTCCCACCTGGGAACGTCGCATGGAAGTTACGGCCTCCTGTTGTTCCCGCAGTTTGGCTTCGTACAACTTGGCGCGTAAAATCTGCATTGCCCGTTCTCGGTTTTTTAGTTGACTCCGTTCTTCCGTACAGAAAATCCGAATCCCCGAAGGTTTATGGAACAGGTCAACGGCCGTTTCCACCTTGTTGACATTTTGGCCACCTGCCCCCCCGGAACGAGCCGTGGTCATCTCAATATCCTTGGGGTCAATAGCTATTTCCACTTCATCAACTTCAGGCATGATCGCCACCGTTGCAGTAGAAGTATGAACCCGACCGCCCGCTTCCGTTACCGGAACCCTCTGAACTCGATGAACTCCCGCCTCAAACTTGAGTTTGCTGTAAACACTGTCCCCTTGAATTTCTAAAATAGCCTCCTTAAAGCCCCCCATATCGGCGACGGACTCACTGACCATACTCACCCGCCAGCCCTGACTTTCGGCATATCGGGTGTACATTCGGACTAAATCTCCCGCCCAAATACTGGCTTCTTCCCCTCCAGTTCCCGCCCGAATTTCCAACATGATATTTTTATCATCGTTAGGGTCACGGGGCAGTAACAGGACTTTCAGAAGAATTTCCAGCCGACTAATTTTAGCTTCCAACTCCGCCACTTCCAAAGAAGCCATTTCCCGCATTTCCAGGTCATCCCCGGCTTCTTTCATGACCTGACGAGAGCCGAGAAGTTCTTCTTGAGCCGTTTTCCAGTCCTGATAAGCTAAAACAATTTCTTCCATCGAGGAACGAGCCATAGCCACCCGTTGAAATTCATCGGGGTCAGTGGCCACATCAGGGTCAGCTAAACGGAGGGTTAACTCATTAAAGGTTTGTTCAATCGATTTGAGTTTATCGACAAGATAAGCATCAGCCATAATCTCAGTTGTCCTTTGTCAGTTGTCAGTTGTCAGAAATTCAAGATTTATTTAGCCGCCCAGGTTATCTAAATCTGATTGAGAGCCTAGATGGGATGAATTCAACTTGAAATCAGCCCTGTTTGCTCTAATGATTTAAAGCAGTCAGTTGAAGGAGCGTTAACGCTACAGACAACTAACGACGGACAAACGACAACCTTGCTATTTCTGGGATTGCTTATCTTCGGTCATACCATATTTCCGCAGGAAGCGCTCAACTCGTCCCTCTGTGTCTAGGATTTTTTGATTCCCGGTGTAGAAAGGATGATTTCCTGACCACACATCAACATTAAGTCGAGGCTGGGTAGAACCAACGGTGGTGACTAATACACCGTTACAATAGACTTCGGCTTCTGGATACCATTCAGGGTGAATACCAGGTTTAGGCATGGTTTTGACGTTTTAATTTTTACGAGTTGTTAACTAACAATTGTGAACTACCCACACTGACTTGAAGTACCAAGTACAGTGTCGGCTTCTGTACTCACAGGAGAATGCCTCAAGACAGACTTGCGTCCCCCTTTTGGTCTAACATCCCCTCCTACAGCAGAAACGGCTGCACCATCCGTCTTTAGCATTCTAATGCCTTCTATTCTAATATTAATAGCTACGTTTCCATCTCGGTCGTGATCAGTACCACAACATCTCACTGACTTGATAGAAACAATCTCTGTTCCCACCACTAACCTGGGTAAAGGTAGAGCGGTGGACTTCCCGGCGGTGTAAGTTAACGTTTGGAGTATTGAGGAGCTTTACGCGCTTTGCGTAAACCATATTTTTTCCGCTCCGTAGCCCGGGGGTCACGGGTTAAGTACCCTTCGGTTTTCAGAGGTTTGCGGTTATCTGGGTTAAGTTCACACAGGGCACGAGCCACTCCTAAACGGATGGACTCGGCTTGACCAGTTAAACCACCACCACTGGCATTGACCAAAATATCATAGTCATTTTCCAAGCCCAGGGTTTCTAAGGGAGACTTGGCCGCGACTAAATAGCCCTGGTTGTATTGTAGGTACAAATCCCCATCTTTACCATTAATGGTTAATTTACCAGTACCCGGAACTAGGCGAACTCTTGCTACGGAAGACTTCCGACGGCCAGTTCCCCAGTAAACGGCGCGTGTTGCATTATCAGTTGCTTGCATTAATTACCTCCTGTTGGAATAGTATTGATGGTTAAGGTTTCAGGTTTTTGAGCCTGATGGGGATGATCAGGCCCCGCATAAACTTTGAGTTTAGTGAACAGGTTGCGTCCTAAAGCATTTTTGGGTAACATCCCCTTAATCGCCTGCTCAATAATTCGTTCTGGGATGCGGGCCTGTAATTTTTCAAAGGTTTCGGTCTTCATCCCACCCGGTCTACCGGAGTGACGACGATATAGTTTTTGACTGCGTTTTTTACCGGTGACCTCAATTTTTTCCGCATTTACAATAATTACAAAGTCACCCGTGTCCATGTGGGGGGTGTAAATGGGTTTATTTTTGCCCCGAATAATTCGGGCAACTTCAGTGGCTAAACGCCCCAAACGTTGGTCAGCCGCATCGATAACATACCATTTGGGTTCTAGGGAAGCTTCTGAAGGCAGGAAGGTTTTTGTGCTCATTCTTGATTGTCCTTAAATTTAAGAATAAATGGGGTGTTAGCCTTTGAGGGATTAAACTTTACTCCGCCAGTGCATCAACCAACGACAAGTTTAGGAAAGGTATCAAACCAAATGTCAGGCGGAAAGGGAAACTCTGGATAACCGACTCGCAATAAGCAAAGTCCCTGGGCGGGTGCTGCATATTTAACAACTTCTCGGCGTTCTTGAGTCCAGATGTCCCGAAATTCCTCTAGGGAGCGTTCCCCGTTTCCCACCTGTACCAGTAACCCGACTAACAATCTCATCATCCCGTATAGAAATCCACTGGCTTGTACTTCGATATGGATGAAGGAATTTTGGCGTTGACAACTGACAAACTGTACATCTACCCAAGCATGGGGGCGAGAGGTTCCACTCCGTTGAAACGCCGATAAGTGGTGATATCCCACTAACTGTTCTAGGGCGGCTTGGACTAACTGTTCATCCAAAGGATGATGATAGTAATGCCAACTGAAAGGCCGGACAAATAGGTTGGGTCGAGCATCTGTATAGAGGGTGTACCGATATCGACGCCATTTGGCTGAAAACCTAGCGTGCCAGGAGCTAGGAACAGAGGCAGATGCCCGAATCAACACATCCTCCGATAAACGGTTATTGAGAATGGTCGCCCAACGATAGTCAGGAATATAGCTAGGGGCATTAAAATGAGCCACTTGTGCCGCCGCATGAACTCCCGTATCGGTGCGACCCGCTGCGTGGAGTGTCACTGGAGCCTGAGTTACCGTTGCGATCGCGGTTTCAATTTCCTGCTGCACTGTCCGTTGATTCGGTTGTCGCTGCCAACCTTGAAAGTGAGTTCCCTGATACTGAATCACTAAGGCAATACGCTGTTGATCCATCACATAAATCAGTTATCAGTAAACAGTTATCAGTTGTAGGGGCGGGTTCATCGAGATTTAGGTAACTAACAAAGATATAAAAGAACCCGCCCCTACCAGTTATCAGTTAAGGAGTTATCAGGTAAGGAATTTAATTATTAACTCCTGCACTGATAACTGTTTACTATTAACTGTTAACTGATAACTGTTTACACCAATTCAATAATTGCCATTTCGGCATTATCTCCCCGACGGCTCACGGTTCTAACAATCCGGGTGTAACCCCCATTGCGAGAGCCATACCGTGATGGAGCCGCATCAAATAACGAGTGAACCAGTTGTTTGTCATAGATATACCCCATGGCTTGGCGACGGGCTGCCAAGGAGCCGTCTTTAGCCAGGGTAATCATTTTTTCTGCTTCCGATTGTACCGCTTTGGCTCTAACTTTAGTGGTGGTGATTCGGCCATGGCGAATCAGTTCTGTAGCCAGCGATCGCAGCAATGCTTTTCGCTGATCAGCAGGTTTGCCCAATTGGGGAACACGACAACGATGACGCATAATTACCTTCTGGTAGAAAATGATTGAGTGGTTTTATCAGTTATCAGTTAAAAGTAATCAGTTAAAAGTAATCAGTGCAAGAGTTAATGAGCTATCTTTAACTCTTTACCTGACGACTGGTACAGAAGACGTGCCATGGGGCGTCTCTACACTGATAACTGATCACTGATTACTGACGACTGATTTAGATGCCCTTTCTTGAGGCAGTGTAATTCCTAGGCGTTTTTGTAACGCCTCGATAACCTCCTCCGCAGACTTCTGACCGAAGTTTTTAATTTCTAATAGGTCTTCCTGAGTATAATCTCGTAAGTCTGCGACCGAGTTAATTTGAGCGCGTTTGAGACAGTTATAAGCCCGAACAGATAACTGTAGTTCTTCAATCGGGATTTGACTGGTTGGATCAACATCATTATTTTGGTCACTTTTGATTGATTCCAAGGTGATGTCTTTCAACGGAGTGAACAAGTCCACCAGAATGGTCGCGGATTGACTGATGGCTTCTTGGGGCGTTAAACTCCCATTTGTCCAAATCTCCATGATCAGGCGGTCTTTTTCTAAAGTTCCGCCGACCCGTGCATCCTCAACGGTGTAATTCACTTTCCGTACTGGCATGAACACGGCATCAATTTGGAGAAAATCCAAAGCAATTGCCTCGTCCCGATTGCGTTCAACGGCGCGATACCCAGTCCCCTTATCAACTTGGACTTCCATTTCCAAGGTTGATCCTGGGGATAGGGTAGCGATATATTGGTTTTTGTCTACGACCTCAACTTCTGAAGGCAGCTTAAAATGACCCGCCGTTACCGTCGCTGGACCTTGAACTTCTAAGCGACCAATTTGTTTTTGGTGGGTATAGCTTTTGAGTACAACTTCTTTCAGGTTCAGCAAAATCTCTAAAACATCTTCCCTAACCCCTCGAATCGTTGCAAACTCATGATTAACATTGGCAAACCTTGCTGATGTAATCGCCGTTCCTTCTAAGTTCGAGAGTAAAACCCGTCTTAGAGCATTACCAACCGTTGTCCCTTGACCCCGTTCTAACGGTTCTAAGACGAATTTTCCGTACTGACTCCGGTCTGTATCAGTGTTCGATTCAATACACTCAATCTTAAACTGCGCCACCGATGGACCTCCCTTCTCCATTGAACCCCAAAATGAATTGACAGTATAAGGCAAAGAATGAAACTAAACTTGAGTATTCATTCTTCCTCGACAAGACACTAACTTCCACGTCTGTAACGCTATCAAAAGCTTTAATTAAACGCGACGTCGTTTGGGAGGACGGCAACCATTATGGGGAATTGGAGTAATGTCTCGAATCAAGGTGATTTCTAAACCAGCCCCTTGCAAGGCTCGAATCGCAGTTTCTCTACCTGCACCTGGCCCGCTGACCATCACTTCAACCTGACGCATTCCTTGATCATTAGCTCGGCGTCCGGCGTTTTCTGCGGCGGTTTGAGCAGCAAAAGGAGTTCCTTTTTTCGCCCCTTTAAACCCCGTAGACCCCGCAGAAGCCCAGGAAATGACTTCCCCATTCGGATCGGTAATCGTTACAATCGTATTGTTGAAGGTGGATTGAATGTAGGCCAACCCATTCGGGACATTACGTTTTTGCTTTTTAGGCCCTGTTTTTTTCGTTTGTCGCGCCATAGTAATCTCGTTTACGATTTTCTTTGCGGTGAGTTGAGGAGATCTGCTTGGGTTTAACCAGCAGTTCTTGTAAGTTGAAACGCCTGGCTTAATTATTTCTTAGCTGCCGCTTTTTTCTTACCAGCAACGGTACGGCGAACACCCCGACGGGTTCTAGCGTTCGTCCGGGTGCGTTGACCCCGCACAGGTAAACCTAAACGATGGCGACGACCCCGATAGGTGCCGATATCCATGAGGCGCTTAATGTTCATCGCCTCCACCCGTCGCAGATCTCCCTCTACCTGATACAGTTGGATGGCTGCCCGTAGGGCTGCCACATCAGCATCATTTAGATCTTTAATCCGGGTATCAGGATTAACACCCGAGTCTTTAAGAATTTGTTGAGACCGCGAAAGTCCAATTCCATAAATGTAAGTCAGACCAATTTCAACACGCTTATCTCGTGGAAGGTCTACTCCGGCTATCCGTGCCACAATGAACGTCTCCCTTTAAAATGTAACTAACGACAATGCCTAAATCATGCAGTAAAATGATAGGCAATTAATGGATTCCCAATTTGCTGAATGGCCCGAGGCTACGCACGCAGGTTGAAGCTACTGTACTGATTTCAACTGCACATTCTTTCCTTTGATCTGGGAAGGAATGGGATTGTAGCTACTTTTGAGACTTAACAAGGGTTGAAGCTTGTTCAGGTAAGGGCTTGAATCACAGAATTTTAATTGGTAAGCGTCTGTTTTTCTAGTTTCAGCAAGACTCATAATCCGTCCCTAGTGGACGACCTAGGGTGTTAACCTTGGCGCTGCTTATGCTTGGGATTAGAACAAATCACCATTACCCGTCCGCGACGGCGGATAACACGACACTTTTCACAAATTTTGCGGACTGATGCTCGAACTTTCATGCCAATTAGAGCGACGCTACAACAAATTTATTATTATATCACTGAAAGCTGATTTTTATCTATTCTAACCCTTAACCTTTGGGATAAGGGGTAAGATTTCCGTCTATTTTTTGCGTAAACGATAGGTGATTCTGCCTTTGGTCAAGTCATAGGGGGTTAATTCCACTTTGACTCGATCTCCAGGTAAAATTTTAATGTAATTCCTGCGGATTTTTCCCGAGATGTGGGCCAAGACATTAAATCCATTATCTAGGTCTACGCGAAACATAGCATTGGGAAGGGATTCAGTGACTGTCCCTTCCATTTCAATCAGATCCTGTTTAGCCAAGTTGTTTTTACCTCAATTCAACAATCCGTCCCGTCGATCAACAAATGACCGAGATTTGCTCATCTGATGACATTCAGAAATCCGAGTTTAAACGTATTTCTTAACATATTTTATCAAAAATCGGAGCGTAATCTCTGTTTTTTGTCAATCTCTTAGCTTTAATTTTCATTAAAACCCAAGGTAAAACCATAGGTGAGGGGCGGACAATTGACTGTATTTGCAGTAATAACTTCAGCCCAATCACTTTCAACTTAGCACTTGTAGCTTTGTTGATTCCTAAAAGGGGTTGCAACTTGACCGACCCAGAATTTTTACTAAGCAGAAACAACCTGTTTCAACTCTTGAGTAATCTCATCCATGGAACGGTTGCCATTGATAGATTGGAGTTGATTGCGATCAAGATAGTAATTAATTAAGGGAGCCGTTTGTTCCCGATACACTTGTAAACGGTGACGAATAACTTCCTCGTGGTCATCCTTCCGTCCTCTGGCTAACAATCGTTCTACCAGAATCTGATCAGGAACATCCAGGTTAATCACCTTCAGATCTCCGATGCTGTTTTTAGCTTCCCTGTCAACCTTCAGAATAAGGGCTGCGACAAAATCAGCCTGAGAAATATTCCTCGGAAACCCATCCAAAATCCAACCGTTCTGAGCATCGGACTCCTCAAGACGATGTTCCACCATATCCAAAATCAATTGATCGGGGACTAATTCACCTTGAGCCATATAGTCCTTAGCTTTTTGACCCAGATCAGTTTCTTCACCGACATGGGTGCGTAAAATTTCACCCGTCGAGATGTGAGGAACCCCAAAACTCGCAGCTATAATGGCTGCTTGAGTCCCTTTGCCTGCCCCTGGGGGCCCGAGAAAAATCAAACGCACTATCGTTTCACCATCCCTTCATATCGTTGAGAAATCACATAGGTTTGCACCTGTTTCGCCGTATCAATGGCTACACCCACCAAAATCAGCAGAGATGTGGCACCAAAGCCCCGAAAAGTGGGAACCCGTGTGGCCCCCTCAACGATCGTGGGGATAATGGCAACCAAACCTAAAAAGATAGCTCCCAAAAACGTCAATCGATTTAAAACTCGCTCAATATACTCACTGGTGGTGCGACCCGGACGAATCCCCGGAACACTCGCCCCCATTTTCTTCAGGTTCTGTGCCATATCTACAGGATTCATAATTAATGAAGCGTAGAAATAGCTAAAGAACACAATCAGTACCAAATAGAAAGCTGCATACAGCCAGGGAGTCGATCCACTAGGAGTTAGGGCCGTTGCTATTTGAATCAGAACTGGATTGTTAGTAAATTGAGACAGAGAAGCGGGCAAAACTAAAACCGCCGAGGCAAAAATAATTGGCATCACACCCCCTTGATTTAATCGCAGAGGCAAATAGCTGGTTTTTTCTCGGTATAATTTTCTGCCAACTTGCCGACGGGCGGAAACAATCGGAATTCGACGAGTTCCCTCCTGAACAAAAACAATCCCAACGATCATCGCCAGGAAAACAATCAACAGAAGAATCACCCGACCGACAATTGCTTGATCTCCACTTTGGGCTAATTCTAGGGTCTGACCCAAAGAAGTGGGTAAAACCGCTACGATACCCAGAAAAATCAGTAAAGAAGCACCGTTACCAATCCCGCGTTCAGTAATTAGTTCCGAGAGCCACATCACAAACATTGATCCGGCGACAAGTGCCAGAACCACTTGAACTTGGAATAGGGGGCCAGGGTTATTGGCAAAGGGATTAATCCAAATCGAGATCCCCACGCTTTGTAACACTGCCCACCCTAAAGCCACATAGCGAGTAATTTGGGAAATCTTCCGGCGTCCGGCTTCTCCCTCATTTTTTTGTAGGTCTTCCAGACTGGGTAAAGCCGCCGTCATCAACTGCATGATGATGGAGGCATTAATATAGGGCAAAATCCCCAGGGCAAAAATTCCCAGAGCCGAAAGGCCACCTCCAGAAAATAAATCGAGGAATCCAATCACCGGGTTATTTTGAATTGCCGCTCGGAAACTGGCCGTATCAATACCGGGAATCGGTAGAAACACGCCCACACGCACCAGGAGCAGTAAGCCAATGGTGACTAGAATTCGACCTCTTAGACCAGCAGCTTGAGCCATCTGCAAGAAAGTTTCCTGTGCAGTTGGCGCTTTGTCTCGACTAACGACCATGAAGGACTACCTCAATCAGTTATCAGTAATCAGTTATCAGTCATCAGTTAAGAGTTAAGAGTTAAGAGTTAATAGCCAACAACTATTAACTATTCCACCGATAACTGTTTACTGTTGACTAATAACTGACAAGTCCCGCCTGCGGCTTCAATTTTGGTACGAGCACCTTGAGTAAATGCAGCCGCTTCTATGCTAAGGGCGACATTGAGTTCCCCATGCCCTAAAATTTTTAGAGGGCCACGACTTGCGGTTAGGAGTCCCGCTTCTAGTAGGTAAGCTAGAGTAACCTCTGTATTGGCAGACAGGGATGACAATTCACCTACATTAATCGTAGTGTAATGTTTCCGATTAACTTGAGGAAATCCCTTAAGTTTGGGAAGGCGTCGATACAGAGGGTTTTGACCGCCTTCAAAACCAGGGCGGGTGCTGTGACCGGAACGGGAATTTTGCCCCCGCATCCCTTTACCACAGCTTGCACCTTGACCAGCAGAGATCCCACGACCTAGGCGACGTCCGCGTTTGCGAGAGCCTGGTTTGGGTATAGCATCGTTGAGTCTCATGATTGCTTATACTTGAACAGTTTCAGATGGACAACGGAATTAAGCATAAAGATGCTCAATGGGAACTCCCCGCTCTTTAGCTACATCCGCGAGGGTGCGTAATGATTGCAAAGCGTCAATGGTGGCTCTGGCGTTATTCAGAGGATTACTAGAACCGAGTTGTTTAGCCAAGATATTCCGAACGCCAGCGAGTTCTAAAACGGTACGGACGGCTCCACCGGCAATTACCCCCGTCCCAGGAGAGGCTGGACGCATCATCACTTGAGCACCTCCCCCTGCCCCGTTGATCGGATGGGGAATAGAGTTGGATTTGGTTAAAGGAACCTCGATCACGTTTTTGCGGCCATCGGCAACGCCTTTTTTAACGGCTCCAATCACATCGGCGGCTTTACCCACACCTACGCCAACTTGACCCTTTTCATTCCCGACGATGACTACAGCCCGAAAGCTGAGTTTTTTACCGCCCTTCACCACCTTAGTGACACGACGGATTTGTACAACCCGTTCTTGCCACTCGACTTCTTTTTCTTTGGTGCGGCTACCTTTTTTGTTGTTGCGCCGCTGTTGCTGCTGCTCTGCCATAGTTTGAATATCCTGAACAACGTTGATTTCAGTAGGGGCAAGGTCTCCTAGCCCGATCAGTCATCAGTAATCAGTAATCATTTAGGTTGTTGTCGTCATTCATGGTTGATTAACAATAACTTCTATTTTATTTGATTGACTGTTTACTGTTTACTATTAGAAGTCTAATCCAGCTTCTCGGGCTGCATCAGCTAGAGCTTTAACGCGACCGTGATATATATATCCACCCCGATCAAATACCACCTTCTTAATGCCTTTAGCCACAGCCCGTTCAGCAATTAATTGCCCGATTTTGACAGAAGCATCACAGGTTGCCCCGGATGAATCTGCGGATTTAAAATCAGGTTCTACGGTAGAGGCTGCGACTAAGGTGTGATGTTTTGTATCATCAATCACCTGCACATAAATGTGATGGTTGGAGCGAAACACTGCTAATCTAGGCCGTTCAGCGGTTCCAAAGACCTTGACCCGAACTCTCCGATGACGACGATCCCGGGATTCTTGACGAGTTAGTTTCATAGTTTATTTTTTCCCACCCTTACCAGTTTTACCAGCTTTACGTCTGACCACTTCGCCTTGATAACGAATGCCTTTGCCTTTATAGGGTTCAGGGGGACGCACGGCACGAACCTTGGCGGCCATATTGCCGACAATTTCCTTGTCAATCCCGCTAATAATCACATTAGTGTTATTTTCAACAGCAACGCGAATACCTTCCGGGGGAATCATTTCCACGGGTTTGCTATAACCGACGTTTAACACCAGGTTTGTACCTTGCACCGCTGCCCGATAACCGACCCCTTGGATTTCTAAACGGCGTTCAAAGCCATTAGAAACCCCTTCAACCATATTAGATACCAGGGTTCGACAGAGGCCATGGCGTTGACGAGCCGTGCGAGACTCGGAGGCTCGTTTGACGTTAACGATTCCTCCGTCCTGTTCGACCACAACTTCAGGGGGAAGCACACGGGAGAGTTCACCCTTGGGGCCTTTAACTATAACCTGTTGACCATTAATGGTTAGGGTGACGGCGGGGGGTACAGAAATTGGACGTTTACCAATCCTAGACATAGTTATTTATTTCAATTCTCGAATAGAAAAGGGTTGGATTAGTTCTAATCGCGCTCGTTTGACTGTTCACCGAGACACCGAGACAAAATATATGGCTTTGAAACCAGTAAACCCGAAGTCTGACAAGCGAGATGCGCGAACTTTTTACCAGATGTAGCAAAGCACTTCACCACCAACACCTTGGCGTCGGGCTTCTCGGTCAGTCATGACCCCACAAGACGTAGAAATAATTGCTACACCGATGCCACCTAAGACGCGAGGGAGTTCTTTGCGGTTGCGATACACTCGCAAACCCGGTCGGCTGACTCGCTGTAATTTCTGGATGGTTGGAGCTTTGGTTTTGGAGTTGTACTTGAGGGAGACCACCAAGTATTTTTTAATGCCTTCGCCTGTTTCCTCAAAGTCTGCAATAAAGCCCTCTTGTTTGAGAACTTGGGCTATACTACGAGTCATTCTTGTAGAAGGAATTTGTGTAGTTTGATGCCGCGCCATGCAAGAATTGCGAATGCGCGTCAACATATCCGCAATGGTATCGTTTGCCGCCATAGTTTCCTCGTTACTTTACTACACACCGCTTTCCCGAAAAGGCATTCCCATTTCTTTGAGCAAGGCTCGCCCTTCTTCATCGGTTTTTGCCGTGGTGACAATTGAAATATCTAAGCCTCGAATTTGATCAATACTGTCATAGCTGATTTCAGGAAAGATCAGTTGTTCTCGGACACCCAAACTGTAGTTACCCCGACCATCAAAACTTTTTCCACTCACACCCCGAAAGTCACGAATCCGAGGCAGGGATAAATTTATCAGTCGGTCTAAGAAGGCATACATCCGTTCTGCACGCAGGGTCACCATCACACCAACGGGCATTCCTTTGCGAACTTTGAATCCAGCAATGGCTTTTGTGGCTCTTGTGACCACGGGTTTTTGTCCGGTAATCACCGCCAATTCATTCAGGGAGGACTCTAATGCTTTAGCATTTTGAGAGGCTTCACCTAAACCCCGATTGATTGTGACTTTAACAATCTTAGGAACCTGATGGATGTTCTCATATTGGAACTGCTCCATCATTTTTGGGACGATTTTGTCCAAGTAGACAGTCTTGAGTTTAGCTACCATAGTGAGTTGCTCTTTATAAATCCTGGGCTTTGTCAGGATGGTTGACAATTGAGGGTTGACCGTTAACGTTTAACAGTTAGCGGACAATGGGTTTAATCGATAATTTCACCCGTTTTTTTCAGCATTCTCACCTTACGTCCGTCTTCGGTAAAGGTGTAACACACCCGACTGGCAACGTTTTCTTTGGTGGAATACAGCATCACATTAGAACTGTGAACTGGGGCTTCAAAAGTCGTAATCTGACCGGATTCTCCCTCTTGACGAGGTTTAACGTGCTTGGTTCTCACGTTAACATCCTTAACAACGACTTTACTGGCTTTGGGAAGAACCCGAATAATCTCTCCGACTTTTCCTTTATCGCTACCCGTAATCACCTGCACGGTATCGCCTTTTTTTACGTGCATTTTATAGCGTGCGGGCTGATTAGATGTGGTTTTTTTGGACATTACAGAACCTCCGGTGCAAGGGAAACAATTTTCGTGAAATTCTTATCCCGTAGTTCCCGAGCTACAGGGCCGAATACACGAGTGCCTCTGGGATTACCGTCTGCGTTGATAATCACAGCCGCATTGTCATCAAACCGAATGCTCATGCCACTATCTCGACGTAAACTATGACGAGTACGGACGATTACAGCCCGAACTACATCGGATCTTTTCACCGCCATATTGGGAATAGCATCTTTGACCACCGCAATGATCACATCGCCGATTCCGCCATAGCGACAGTTACCCCCTTTTAAAACGCGAATACACATTAGTTTCCGCGCACCGCTATTGTCAGCAACATTGAGAATTGTTTGGACTTGAATCATGATCTCCCGTTTTTCTTTCTCAAGTAATACCCAAATCCCTACAGATTGGTTTTGTCATTACCGCCTAGAATTTCGACCACATTCCAGCGCTTTGTTTTGCTTAAAGGGCGAGTTTCAGAAATACGAACTCTATCCCCTTCTTGACATTGGTTGTTTTCGTCGTGGGCTTTATATCGTTTCGTTTTGACAACAATTTTGCCGTATTTAGGATGGGGAGAACGGTTTTCTACCGTTACAACCACCGTTTTATCCATTTTGTTACTCACGACCAAGCCAACTTTTTCTTTTACTGCCATAGTGCAAATCTCTCCAAAATCAGTTATCAGTCACCAGTCATCAATCATCAGTTATCAGTTTTTGGTTTTTGGTTTTTAGTTATCAGTTCTGTTCCCAGAGTTGATAACGATTAACTTTTCACTGATCACTAATTACTGATAACTGATTACTGATTTGGCGTTCCCGTTCCACCGTTTTTAATTGGGCTAAACGATGGCGCGTATGCTTGAACTCGTGGGGTTTTTCTAAACGCCCGGTTGCTTTGAGTAATCGCAGGTTAGCCAATTGTTTTTTGATGTCTAAGATTTGCTCAGACAGTTCTTCATCATTTAACTGTCTTGCTTCTTCGATTTTAGGAAAAGACATAACAGAGTCGGTGTGTGATTGACAGTTAGCCGTTAACGGTTAATGGTTAACAGCACCTTTATTGAGCTTCTTCGTCCACGGGGCGGGCAATAAATTTGGTTTTGATCGGTAATTTAAATGCCGCTAACCGCATTGCTTCTCGGGCAATTTCTTCGGTAACTCCGGCAATTTCAAATAATACGCGACCGGGTTTAACCACAGCCACCCAATACTCAGGAGCACCTTTACCAGAACCCATCCGGGTTTCTGCGGCTCTCATGGTCACGGGTTTATCAGGGAAAATCCGAATCCAAATTTTTCCACCCCGACGAATATAGCGAGTCATGGCTCGACGGGCTGCTTCGATTTGGCGAGAGGTAATCCAACAGGGTTCTAAAGCTTGCAGTGCGAAATCACCGAAATTTAGATCATTACCGCGGGTCGCTTGACCTCTCATGCGGCCACGCTGTTGTTTGCGGAATTTTGTTCTTCTTGGACTTAACATGATCGAATCCGATAATCAGTAATAACGTATCCGCATTATCAGTTATCAGTAAATAGATAACAGACAACAATCCTTTTATCCTTCGTTAGAACGGTCGTCATATTTTTGACGACGAGGTTGCCGATTCCGACGGGGTTGATTGGTCGGAGAATTCGCTAATTCCTCTTGTCCTGGGATAATTTCGCCCTTAAAGACCCAAACTTTAACGCCGAGAATGCCGTAAATAGTCAACGCTGTGCAGTAAGCGTAGTCAATATCAGCCCGTAGGGTATGTAAAGGTACTCTCCCTTCGCGAGTCCATTCAGTTCGAGCGATTTCTGCTCCGTTCAACCGACCGCTGACTTGAATTTTGATTCCTTCAATTCCGGCTTTCTGTGCCCGGGTAATGGCTTGACGCACGACTCGACGGAAGGAAACCCGTTTTTCCAGTTGTTGGGCGATATACTCGGCAATTAAGGTAGCATCCGCATCAACCTTGGCAACTTCCACCACGTTGATCCGAATTTGGCGATTATTGCCGAGTTTTTTCTGGAGACCCAGACGCAGGGTTTCAATTCCTGCTCCCCCACGACCCACCACCACACCCGGTCTGGCGGTATGAATTTCTAAGTCAACTTGATCGGCTTTGCGTTCAATTCGGATTTTAGAAATTCCGGCATTACTCAATTCCTTGCGAACATACTCCCGAATCGTATGGTCTTCTTGTAACAGTTCAGGATACTGTTTGGAATCCGCAAACCAACGAGATCGATGTTCTTGGGTAATTCCTAACCGGAACCCAATAGGATTAATTTTTTGTCCCATGTTTCAATTCTTTTTTAGAAAAGAGTTAGAATGTCCCACTCGCACTTGCTGCTGATTGCAATTCCCTACTCCGTGGCTGGAGCGACGGCAACCACAATATGACAAGTCGGCTTTCTAATTTGGTAGGCACGACCCTGGGCGCGAGGTCTAAACCGTTTAATGGTTGGCCCTTGATCCGCGTAAGCCTGGGAAATCACTAAACTGGCTGGATCTAAACCAGAATTGTGTTCTGCGTTGGCAACCGCAGAGCGTAAAACTTTGAGAATTGGCTCACAAGACCGATAAGGCATGAATTCCAAAATAATCAAAGCTTCCCGGTAGGATCGTCCTCGAATCTGATCCAAGACTCGTCTGACTTTATGAGGTGACATCCGAATGTAACGAGCGATCGCCTTCACCTCGGCGCTAGTATCTATAGCCATAGTTCACGTATCCGCATTATCAGTTATCAGTTATCAGTTCATCGGACGTGCTTCATAGCCAGCGATGCCCGTGGGCTATTAGCGCGTCTTCATCAGTTATCAGTGAATAAAATATTTACTGTTTACTGTTTACTGTTAACGGCGGGCTTTTTTGTCACTTTTAGCGTGACCTCGGAAGGTACGAGTTGGAGCGAATTCTCCCAATTTGTGACCCACCATTTGTTCCGTCAGAAACACAGGAACGTGTTGTCTGCCGTTGTGGACGGCGATCGTATGACCCACCATTTGAGGAATAATCGTTGATGCTCTTGACCAGGTTTTAATTACCTGTTTTTCTCCTTTAGCATTGAGTTTTTCAACTTTGCTCAGAAGATGATCAGCCACAAAGGGGCCTTTTTTAAGTGAACGAGACATAGTTAATTTATTAACCGTTAAGGTGTCAAGGTGTTGCAGTGTTGACTGTTGACCGAATGAACCGTCAACGGCCAACCCGATTAAGTTTGCCGTCCACCTTTACCCCGTTTCGAGGACTTCCGACGACGACGAACAATCAAAGCGGTACTGCGTTTTTTCTTGTTCCGAGTCTTCGCGCCTAGGGCGGGTTTACCCCAAGGAGTAACGGGGCCAGAACGACCGATAGGAGCGCGTCCTTCACCACCACCATGGGGGTGATCCACCGGGTTCATGACACTACCGCGAACTTCAGGACGACGACCTTTCCAGCGCTTACGACCGGCTTTCCCGATACTGATGTTCCGAGCATCAATATTTCCCACCTGTCCAATGGTGGCGTAGGATTTAGCTGGGATTTTGCGTTGTTCGCCTGAAGGTAATTTCAGGGTCACATAGTCCCCTTCTTTCGCCAGGACTTGGGCTGTAGTACCTGCGGCTCGAACGATTTGTCCCCCTTTACCTGGAATCAATTCCACGTTATGCACGTCCGTCCCTAACGGAATTTTCGATAAGGGCAGGGCATTCCCGACTTCGATCGGAGCTTCTGGGCCAGAAACAATCATGGTTCCGACTTTGAGTCCTAACGGATGCAGGATGTAACGCTTTTCCCCATCGGTGTAATACACCAGGGCAATTCGAGCATTGCGGTTGGGATCGTACTCAATCTCCGCGACTTTAGCGAGGATTTCGTGCTTATCGCGACGAAAATCAACGATTCGATACAGCTTTTTGTGTCCGCCACCCCGATGACGGCAGGTAATCACGCCCCGGTTGTTTCTTCCCTTATCCCGGTGTTTGGAAGTGGTTAAAGAACGTTCCGGTTCAGAACGGGTAATTTCTGCAAAATCAGAAACAGTATGTTGGCGAGTACCGGGAGTATAGGGTCGGTATGAACGAATTCCCATTATCTAATCCTTACTAATCAGTAATCAGTAATCAGTTATCAGTTATCAGTCAAGAAAAAATGCAAGATTTAATGTTTAATTCTTACAATATTTACTGTTTACTGATGACCAACAACTGACTCTACACCCCAGGGAACAATACTTTCCGCAGAGGCTCCCCATCCTCTAGGGTAATAATTGCCCGTTTGTAACCTGTTTTAAAGCCCACAAATTTACCGACCCGACGACGTTTACGAGGCGGAATATGGGTATTAACGGCTTTGACTTTCACGGGGAATAACAGTTCAATGGCTTGTTTGATCATCGGCTTAGTTGCGTGCCGATCAACATCAAAGGTGAACTGATTGATTTCCATTAACCTCGTGGCTTTTTCGGTCACAATCGGACGCTTCACCAAATCAATCAGATCGCCGGGATCATGTTGCATCTCCGTAAACCTCCTGAATTTTGGCTAGGGCAGCAGCGGTTGTTACAATTCTGTCAGCAGCTAGGACGTCATAAACGTTTAAGCTATCGGACAAGCACATTCTCAATCTGGGAATGTTACGACCGGACAGATAAATATTCGGTTGTTTCTCTGACAGTACCAAGAGGACTTTTGAGTCGGGTTCAATGCCCCAACGGGTCATCGCCGATACTAGGTCTTTGGTTTTCGGCCGAGAAAACTGATCCGCAAAGTCTTCCACCACAATCAGATCCTCAGCCCGGCTTTGAAAGGCGGTGCGTAGGGCTAACTGTCTTTCTTTGCGATTCATCTTCTGGGAATAGTCTCTGGGTTTGGGCCCAAAGATCACCCCGCCCCCTCGCCATAGGGGAGAACGAATAGAACCGGCTCTAGCACGACCCGTGCCTTTTTGACGCCAGGGTTTACGACCGCCCCCCCGAACTTCCGCCCGGGTTTTGGTGCAGGCTGTGCCTTGACGAGCATTGGCTAGTTGCCGGACTACGGCTCTATGAACAATATGACTGGCATTTTCGGGAGATGCGACTTTCAGATCAAGGGTCGCTTCTCCAACGCTTTCACCCTGCCAATTTCGGACTACACAATCAACCATAGTTATCTCCTTGACTACTTACCACCGACGATATTAGCGGGGGCGATGCTCAACAAACCACCGGGCTTGCCAGGAACCGCTCCTTTGACTAACAGGAGGTTACGTTCAGGATCGATACGCACAACGATTAATTTGCGTGTGGTCACTTGGCTGGCTCCATACTGTCCGGCCATGCGTTTTCCAGGATAAACACGGCCAGGAGTGGTTCCTGGGCCGATCGAACCGGGTTGACGATGGTTTTTAGAACCGTGGGCCATGGGGCCCCGTTTGAAGTTATGCCGTTTTTGATAACCGGAGAAGCCACGACCCATACTGGTTCCACTGACATCCACCAGTTGTCCCGGGGTGAAAATATCAGCTTTGAGTTGTTGGCCTAATTCAAAAGATTCGGGTTCGCTCACCCGGTATTCTTTCAGGTGACGTACACAGGTGCCGCCGGATTTGGCTAAATGTCCTTGTTCCGCATTGCTGAGATACTTATTGACCTCTTTGTCGGGAGTTTTTTTTGTATTAAGCTTGCGTTTGTTATCAGGAACTTCACCGTATCCCAGTTGGATAGCTGTGTAGCCGTCGGTTTGTTTGGTCTTAATCTGGGTCACAATGCAAGGCCCGGCTTGAATGACGGTGACAGGAATTGCTTTCCCGCTTTCCACTTCAAAGATTTGGGTCATGCCAACCTTTGTGCCGAGGATACCTACAGACACTTAAACTAGCCTCTCTTTTCTAAGTATTACAATAAAATTCGGATCGACTTTAAGGAAGAATCCGCTTGTAACAGATGAACAAGACATTTGCTAAAATGGCTTGTAGATGTTTAAACACACCAAAACCCTATCCCACCGTTTAAGGGGGATAAACCCTGGAGAGTTTAGAACAGTTTCAGGCTATTAACAAGTTCTAAGCTGTTGGCAAATTGAGGATTGCCCTCAATACTGCACTTATGTCGCCCGGACTTGAGCAGCAAGCTACTCAGTATCCTTTGCTGATATATCTCAAACCCCTTGCAGATTCCTTGGCTCGCGCCGAATTCGTTTAGAATTTAAGACTCAGTCGGTTGCTGTTTCCTTACGGATTCGGCTTAACTGCTCTACTCCTAATCACTAACTTCTTTGGGGTGAACACCGTTAACGTTATGTCCTCACAGCCTCTGAAATTTAGTATTTTAGAAGCTCACAGTATTTGACCGATTAGCGACAATTTTTAATTGTAGGGTAATTTTAACAAACTGTCAATAACCAATACGGATTCTGATCGCAATTGTGTCAAAATATCTCAAGCGAAGATTCAGCAAGATGCAGTTAAGAGGTTAATCACTAAGTTATGGCATTGATTACAACAGGAAGCAAGCTGATTAGAGATTTAGAAACATACAAGGCTTTAGGAATGTATGTTCCCCTCGAAGGTGGGTTTGAAGGACGGTATCGTCGTCGGTTACGCGCCCATGGATATACGACCTATAGCCTAACCGCCAGGGGTTTAGGAGATTTAGCGGCTTATTTAACCGGGGTGCATGGGGTTCGTCCTGCCCATTTAGGGAAAAAAAGTAGTGGGAATGAAGCGGCTGTTGGGGATGTTTATTATATCCCCCCGATTTTAAATACCCAGTTAGAGCAACTGCCACCTAAATCGAAAGGTTTAGTCCTGTGGATGATTGAAGGTCATATTTTGTCGAGTCAAGAGATTACGTTTCTGACTCAGTTACCCCAACAAGAACCCCGGGTCAAGTTGGTGGTAGAAATGGGTGGAGCGCGGGCGGTGCAGTGGACGCCGCTCAAGGATGTAAATGTTGCGGCTTGAACACTGTGATTAATTTTGGGGTTGATTTTAAGCTAAATAAGTTGGGTGAACACCCAACTTATTTTTCTAACAAAAACACCGTGATTAATCAATAAATATATTTAGGATTAAAATATTTATTAAATTTTTCTCCATCATGAACAATGGCAAAATCTTTAAGGAAATATATTGAAAACCAAAATCATCCTCAACCCAGTAGTCCCTAACCGCAATTCATCTCACACTGCCCTATCGGGTCAGACGTGAGGCTTCGGCGCGAAGATGCTAAAACGCCTATTCTTGTGTCACCATAGAAAGTGTGAACACTTATAATTCCCCTTTAACAGCTTTACAACGGGGTAACTGGTTCAAACTCATTTGCGGGGCCAGTTATCAACATTTGCCTGCCATCCGAAATTTAACCTTAGCCTACACCTTAGCTGGGGCCGACTGTATCGATGTGGCGGCTGACCCGGCGGTGATTACAGTAGCTCAGGAGGCTTTAAACCGGGCTGAATTTTTGGGTGTACAGGCTCAAAACCTGGGATTTGGCTATCGCTATCGCCCATGGTTAATGGTCAGCTTGAATGATGGTGAAGACCCGCATTTTCGGAAGGCACAGTTTGAGGCTACCGCTTGTCCTGAAAGTTGTTGGCGACCTTGTGAAACGGTTTGTCCTACGGGAGCGATCGCATTTTCCCCCCTAAAATCCGGTGTCATCGATGAACTGTGTTATGGCTGCGGACGCTGTATTTCCATCTGTCCAGTGGATTTGATTGATGCTCGGTCTTATGTTTTTCGCCCAGATGAAATTGCACCCCTGGTATTACAAACCGGGATAGATGCCTTAGAAATTCATACTCAAGTGGGACGGGAAAAAGATTTTCAACGACTCTGGAATAGTATCCAACCCTATTTAGAAAAACTCAAACTGGTAGCAATTAGCTGCCCGGATGGGGAGGGGGTCGTGAACTATCTGAAAACCTTATCTGAAATGATCCTACCCCTGAATTGTCCCTTAATCTGGCAAACCGATGGCCGACCGATGAGTGGCGATATTGGGGCGGGGACAACCTGGGCGAGTGTGAAGTTGTGCCAAAAAATTTTGGCGGCGAATTTACCTGGATATGTACAGCTTGCGGGTGGCACAAACGATTATACTGTAGCCAAGCTCAAATCCCTTGGGCTTTTACCGTCAACAGTTATCGATGATCCTGTGCTTAACTCCGTTTTTCCAAATCCTGATCAACAAACTCAGACCATCGGTGGAAAACAGTTACGGTCAGTTAATTCTGGTCATCAGGTGGCGGGTGTTGCCTATGGTAGCTATGCCCGTGTCCTGTTGTCACCCCTTTTAGAACAGTTAGAATCCCGATCCACGACCGAACCTCAAAGGGGTACTTTTCATCGGCAGGACACCCAAACCCAAAGACTTCAGCCTTTAAGTCAGGACAAGCCATTTCCCCCAGTAGAGATGCAACATTCTGTGTCTGTACTGGAAGCTCACCCTGAGTTGCTGTGGCAAGCGGTTGGTAAAGCCTCAACCCTTGTCTCCCAAATTAAATCAGTTATCAGTGATCAGTAATCAGTTATCAGTGAATACGATCACAAGTTTTGCTGATAAAAAGACTCATATATAACCACCAAAATATGACTGATTCATCACTGATAACTGATAACTGTTTACTGATAACTGATAAGAGTATGCAAATTACAGACGACCTGAACAAATTACTCTCCATTGTTCCTGATGAGATTCGGCAGAATTTGCAACGGCATCCACAACGCGACAGTCTGATTGAGATCGTGATGGATTTGGGACGTCTTCCAGAGGCTCGTTTTCCGTCCAAAGCAGAATATCTCTCGGCTATACCTGTCTCCTTGGACGATCTGGAACATTGTATTGTGCAGATTGGGGAATTTAGCGGGGATAACCGGGCAGGGATTGAGCAAACCTTACATCGAATTAGTGCGATTCGCAACCGGACGGGAAAGGTGATTGGTTTAACCTGTCGGGTGGGTCGAGCCGTCTTTGGCAAGATTGGCATGATCCGAGATTTGGTGGAAACGGGTCAATCTATTCTCTTGCTCGGTCGTCCAGGGGTGGGAAAAACCACAGCATTGCGAGAAATTACTCGTGTGTTAGCAGATGAACTGGAAAAACGAGTAGTTATTATTGATACCTCTAACGAAATTGCTGGAGATGGAGATATTCCCCATCCAGCTATTGGGCGGGCGCGTCGGATGCAGGTGGCTCGTCCTGAACTGCAACATCAAGTCATGATTGAGGCGGTGGAGAACCATATGCCGGAGGTGATCGTGATTGATGAAATTGGGACAGAACTAGAGGCTTTAGCGGCGCGAACCATCGCCGAACGTGGGGTACAGTTGATTGGTACGGCCCACGGAAACCGGATTGAGAATTTAATGAAAAACCCCACCCTTGCCGATTTGATTGGAGGAATTCAAGCGGTGACCCTAGGGGATGAGGAGGCTCGACGTCGGGGTTCCCAAAAGACGGTCTTGGAACGCAAAGCCCCTCCGACCTTTGATGTAGCGGTGGAAATGTTGGAACAGCAACGGTGGGTGGTGCATGAATCCGTGGCGACTACGATTGATCATCTGTTACGCGGAATGCAGCCGATCTTGCAGGTCAGAACTATGAATGATCAGGGTGAAGTCGAAATTTTTGAAGAACGATATACTCCCGTCAACCCCATTCCCAGCCCCGGACGCTCAACGATGAAATCCCGGGAACCTGTGGCTACAATGCCTGGTGTTCGAGGGTTGCGAGGTTCAGGGAAAATGATGCCTTTGCCTGTAGAAAACCCGGCATCGGAATCTCAATATTTTGAACAACTCCTGGAACAGTCTTTTTCTGGGGTGATTCCTTTACATCCTGATGAAGAATTCACCTTCATTAATAAATTAGGGGAGGGTTCACCGTTAAATATTTATCCCTATGGGGTTCCTCGTCATCAAATTGAACAAGTCATCCAAATGTTGTCTTTACCGGTGATTTTGACTAAGGATATTGATAGTGCGGATGTGGTGTTGGCGTTGCGATCGCATATTAGAAATCAATCCAAAATCCGCCATGTTGCTAAAACTCGCCAAGTTCCGATTCATACGATAAAATCACCGAACAACCATCAAATTGCCCGAGCCCTGCGACGTCTGTTACAAATGGAAGATCCCAGTACCCCAGAAATTGCGGATTTGAATTTGTTTGCGGCGAGTGGTTCTTCCGATGAAATTGAAGCCTTAGAAGAAGCCCGTTTGGCGGTGGAACAAATTGTGATTCCCAAAGGACAACCGGTAGAATTACTGCCTCGGTCTCCCCAAGTCAGAAAAATGCAGCATGAATTGGTGGAACATTATCGGTTGAAATCTAATAGTTTTGGGGAGGAACCCAACCGTCGTTTAAGAATTTATCCAGCCTAAGTCAGTAATCAGTCATCAGTTATCAGTTAAGAGTTATTAGTCATCAGTTAACAGTTAAAAGTTATTAGTCATCAGTTAACAGTTAATTAACTAATAACTCTTAAAATGATAACTCTTAAAATGATAACTGATGACTGATTACTGATGACTGTTAACTGATGACTAATAACTCTTAACTGATTATTGTATGGAACCTGAATTAATCAAACTTTTTATTAATCTTATTACAAGTCAAACCGGGTTATTTATTCGTTTGCAGGACTACGGTATACTGGCTGAAAAAATCAAGATCAGAGTTAAATTTTTAAAATTACCAAACCCTCAAGTTTACTTAAAGTTATTAAGTAACGATAGCCCCCAGAGTCGAGAGGAGTGGAAACAATTAATTCCTTTAATTACAACAATTGAAAGTTATTTTTTTAGAGATCAAGGTCAAGTTAATCTCTTGCGAACTGTCGTTTTACCAGAGTTAATTAAATTGCGGCAAGACACAAAAAGTTTAACCCTGTGGAGTGCCGGTTGTTCGACAGGAGAAGAACCCTACACCCTGTCTATTTTGCTTCAACAGTTGATTCCAGACTGGGGAAGTTGGAATCTTCAGATTCTAGGGACTGATGTGAATGAACAGGCCTTAACAAAAGCCAGTCAAGGCTTATATACAGCTTGGTCTTTTCGCCTGGTGGACTCAGCACTCAAAAATCGATATTTTATGCGACAAGGAGAAAATTGGAAAATTAATTCGTTGACTCAAAGTTCTGTTCAATTTTTTAATTTGAATTTAGTTAAAGATTCCTATTGTTATCCTAATTATACCCCGATTCAAGATGTGGATTTAATTATTTGTCGGAATGTTTTTGTTTATTTTGAAAAAGAATATATTAATCAAGTAATTTCTAAGTTTTTTAATGTTTTAAAACCAGGAGGTTATTTAATTACAGGACACGCTGAATTACAAGGCACAGAAAATATTGAAAAATTTCAAGCCAAAATTTATCCTGAATCCATGATTTATCAACGACCTATTGATTTATTTAAAGAACCCTTGACTATTCCCCCCAGATTAATTATTGATGTGGATAATCGCTGGAATAATCTATTATATTCTTCTCGGAAATATCAGGAGCCATACCCCAAAACCAGCCAGGGCGAGAATCATCCATCTGAAATTTTCAATTTACCCCAAAAAAGCTTAGAAGAAGCAAAAATATATTTCAAAAACAAACAGTATCCGGCTGCTATTCAAAAGGCTGAACAATTTATTCAAACTCCTGAATACGCTTTAAAAAATCGGAACTTCACAATTGGAGAACAAGAAAAAAATCATCACCTAAAATCCAAAACTAAATTTGATGCCTATTATTTATTAGCACAATCCTGGGCGAATTTAGGACAATATGAACAAGCCATATCCTACTGCAAAAAAGCTATTGAAATAGATTCTTTATCTATATTACCCTATTATTTACTCTTACATATAGCTCAGGAACAGGAGGATTTAGTCGGAGCAAAGTTATTGTCCAAACGAATTATTTATCTGCTTCCCTCCTCAATTCCAGCCTATCTGGAACTCGCATCAATTTATGAACGGGAAGCAGATCATACCCGAGCAGCTAAAATGTATAGTAACGCTTTAGCTCTCCTCAAATCCTTACCTCCGACCATGGGGATTGAACATTTAGACGGAGTTACAGCTCAAGATTTAATTGTTTTTTTAGAAAATAAACATTTGGCTATTGACCGTTGACTGTTGGCTATTTACTGATAACTATGTACTAATCTGATAACTATTTACTAATCACTGATTATGGCTTATTTAATTTTTGCACTGAAGTCAATGTGTTATGCGATCATGGCTTCCGTGGTTGAAGAAATTTTTTTCCTACCGGAATTAACTCCAATTCCCGCCGCTCCTGCTGATTTAGTGGGTTTAATTAATTTGCGTGGAGAGTTACTTCCCGTGATTGATTTAACCATTCGATTAGGTTATCCTGAACCGAATTATGCTTTATCTGATAGCGTGATCATTTTAAAATTTAATAATATTAGATTAGGGATTATTGTCACCCAAGTTTCTGAAGTCAAGATGATTGCTAACGATGAAATTAAAACTGAATTAGCCTATAATTTTCAACAGGAATTTGATCAGATTCACCCCTCTTATTATCTTCAAGGAGTGGCTCAAGTCGATGAGCATTTGGTCATGGTTTTAAATCCAGAAACCCTGATTCAATATATTAGTCACTCTCTCCCAGATTTTAATTTAGAGAAAATCAATCCCGAAGGAAACCAATCTCCTATCCATGGAGAATCCTCAAGAAAAAATAATTTTAGAAAACTACAAAACTATATTTTTTCGACCGATGCGACCCCAGAAGAACGTCAGATTTTTCAAGAGCGGGCTAAAAATTTAAGGCATCCTATTGACGACCAAGATTTTGCTGGGTTAGTTCCTTTAGCAGTGATCAGTTTAAATGGAGAATATTTTGGGGTTAACCTAGAGATTATCCGAGAGTTTACAGATATTCATCATATTACACCGATTCCTTGTACTCCCCCCCATATTGTGGGAAATATGAATTTACGCGGGGAAATATTAACCTTAGTGAATATTCGGGGTCTCGTGAATTTGCCTTTACAAACCTCTCAGGTATTATCCAAGGCTATGATTGTTAAAATTAATGATATTGTGGCTGGAATTATAGTAGAGGGAATTTTTGATGTCATATACTTAAAAGAATCCGAGATTAAAACCATTCCCACGGCAGTTCATCTCAAACAGGATGAATACCTACAAGGGACAGCTTTTTATCAAGACAAAATGATCAGCATTCTGAATGTGGCAAAAATTATGACTCAAGGAGAATTATTTGTTGATCAAGAGGTTTAATCCCGGATAAGATAGATTTGATGAATTTTATAGTCAACCATCAACCATCAAAAAAAAATTATATGTTTAACAATTTGAAATTAAGAGAAAAGTTGTTGTTAGGGTATAGTATCCCAGTGTTTTTATTTATGGGATTAACCACATTCGTTTATACCAATATTAGTCAAGTATCTAATACTTTCAAAGAGGCGGAAAGGGTTCAAGAGGTAATTTTAAAAGTCAACGTTATAGAACGTGGTGCTCAGGGGATGGTTCGCAGCTTAAGGGGATATTTAGCACTAAAAAATCAAGATTTTGTAGCGGAATATAATTCCGGTTTAGTCCTTTATCGAGAAGCGGCTAAAACATTAGAATCCTTAGTTTATCGTCCAGAGCAAAAACAACGGTTACAAAAACTTGATAACTTAGTGAATGAATATGATCAAATGGCACAACAAGCTTTTATCCTAGCCAATCAAGGAAAATTGTCTGAAGCCATTGAAAAAGCTCGGGGTGGAACTCAATATGTACTCAATTTTGATCGAATTAGCGATGAATTTTCGACAACAGAAGCTAGTCTTTTAAATCAGGAAAGAACGAAAACAAAAGAATCATTGGAAGGATTATTGACAATGCTCGTGTTTGGAGCCTTGCTAATTTTGGTTACGGTGATTGTTATTGCCCTATTAATTTCGGTTAATATTGGTGGAACTATTCATCAAGCCACACAAGTTATCGCCACTTCTTCCACCGAAATTGCTGCTACCCTCGCGGAACAAGAACGAACCGCCAATCAACAAGCAAGTTCTGTTCATGAAACTACAACAACGATGGATGAATTGAGTTCTTCCTCTCAATCAACGGCGGAACAAGCGGAGTCTGCGACCTATGGAGCTAGACAGGTTTTAGGATTAACAGAAGGAGGAAAACAAGCAGTTAATAGTACCTTAGAAGGGATGGAAAATCTGCAACAAAAAGTTGAAGCGATTGCCCAACAAATTATCCGTTTAAGTGAACAAACTAATCAAATTGGGAATATTTCTGAATTGGTGAGTGATTTAGCAAATCAAACCAATATGTTAGCCCTGAATGCTGCTGTAGAGGCGGTTAGAGCCGGAGAACATGGGAAAGGATTTGCGGTTGTTGCCACTGAAATCCGAAAACTAGCAGATGAAAGCAAAAAATCTGCCTTAAAAATTAATATCCTTGTTGCTGATATTTTAACTTCCATTAATTCAACGGTCATGGCAACGGAGGAAGGGACAAAAACTGTTTTATCTAATGCAGAACTTACCCGGGAAACCGCAGATGCTTTTGCTGGGGTTGCGGAAGCGGTGAATAATGTAGTATTGAATAATCAGCAAATTTCCCTTAATGTTAAGCAACAAGCGATCGCCATTGGACAGGTTTTAGACGCGATGAATGCTTTAAGTCAGGGCGTGGGTGAAACCGCTAATGGATTAAACCAAGCTAAAATTGGAATGCAAAAATTGAATGAAGTCGCGTTAAATTTGAACTCAATTGTTTAATATAGCAATAGCACCGGAATATGTTAAAATTCAAGGGTTTAAGGTACTGGATTATTGCCGGTTATTTAATGCCAATTTTGCTCTCTATATTAGTAGCTGGAGTTGTATCCTCCAATGTTGAAAAAGTTCGTAAAACCACCCTAGAAGTCCAAACATCTGGTGATGCCATGCAAGCGATTAATAACTTGGCTTTAGCCACAAAAGACTTAACGATTGCCGCCCGTGGATATATTTTAGTTAAAAATCCTCAATCCCATAAGTTGTATAAAACTGCTGAATCTCTTTATCAAAAAGCATTGGTAGATGTTAAAAGACTCATTCCCAATCCTGAAGTGATTCAAGATTTAGATAGTTTAACTGCATCGGTAGATGAATTAGAACAATACTATTCCTCATTATTTAAATTAATTAATGATAATCAAGTTGACCAAGCCTTAGAGATTTGGAAGCAAGGAAAAGGTACGGAACTATCAACAACGGTTTTGGAGAAAACTCAAAAATTTATCGCTTTAGAAACTCAACAAGTAGAGGTATACCATCAACGGCAAAATGATTCTTTAGATCACCTGATGAATGCAGTTTGGATCGGAACCGGAGCAACGGTATTTTGTTCGGTTTTCTTGGGAATTGGACTCATTACCCTCATCTTCAAACGGATTAATCAAGAAGCCTCTCAAATTTTGCAAGCCTCTCAAGAATTAGTCAGTATTATGGAATCTCAAGAACGAGTTACTGTTCAACAGGCAAGTTCAGTGAATGAAACCACAGCTAGTATGGATGAATTAGGGGCATCAAGTCGCCAATCTGCCGAACAAGCGTCAACGGCCTCCGCCGGAGCTAATCAAGTTTTACTCCTAGCGGGTGGTGAGCAAAAATCATCTTTTCAAACGGGTAATAACTTCAGTTTGAAAATAAAAATGGAACAATTACAACAGCAAATTATGCGTTTAAGTGAACATTTAGGAAAAATTTATAGTATTACCAATGCGGTCACGGATTTGGCAAGTCAAACTAATATGTTGGCTTTAAATGCTTCTGTAGAAGCTGTTAGAGCCGGAGAAAATGGTAAAGGATTTGGGGTTATAGCATCTGAAATTCGTAAACTAGCCGATCAAAGTCGCAAATCAGCCGAAAAAATTAGTTCAATTGTTACCGATATTCAAATAGCGACTAATTCAACCGTGAGGGTGACAGAGGAAGGCTCGAAATCCGTTGAAGATATTGTTCATGCGATTAATGATGTTGCGATTAATTTACAACAAATTTCCCTGAATACCAGACAGCAATCGATTGCGGTTGAACAAGTGGTTGATGCCATGAGTAACTTAAATTTTGTTTCAACAGAAATGGCAACCAGCATCAACCAAACCAAACAGGGAGTTCAAAAGTTAAATGAAACTGCCAAAAATCTGCAAACTCTGGTTTAATCAGTCAAAATTGAATTACACTGACAGGATCAAACACTTATGATGATTGAAGACGATGAGCTGCGGGAAGTTTTTAAAACCGCTAGTGAAGAACATTTACAGAATTTAGATGAAGGATTATTATATCTGGAAAAAAATCCCAATGATGCAGCTAAACTAGAAGAATTATTGCGAGAAGCCCATAGCCTGAAAGGGGATGCGGGGATGTTAGGGGTCAAAGATGTTGCCACTTTATCCCATCAAATCGAACACCTATTAGGGGGGTTAAAACGTCAAGAAACGACTCTCACAGTAGATTTAGTGGATCGAATTTCCTATGGAATTGATGCGATCCGTCAATTAGTTGATGCGGCGGTGACCGGAGAACCCTGTGGGATTAATGCCTTTCACAGTTTAGCCTATTTGATGGGGGCTAAACCCGAAACACCGACGGATGCAATTTCAGCCATACCGACGCTAACCCCCGAACCTGCTCCCCCTGCCACCCCTGCTCCCCCCGCTCCCCCCGCTCCCGATGAAACCCCAATTCCTGTAGCGACCGTGGCTGAAGCGATGAATCCTACGCCTCCGGTGACGGCCAGTCGCGACTCTGCTTATAAAATTGAAACCATTCGAGTCCCGACGCGTAATTTAGATGGGTTAATGACTCAAACGGGAGAATTAACAGTAACAAAAATTCGGATTGCCCACCGGTTAAATGAAATTGAAGACCTGGTGAGTTTATGGGAAGAATGGAGTCGAGATGCGTTTGTGAATCGGTTTGTAGTTCATGACCTAGAAAATAACCTCAATCGTCATATTTCCGAAAAGGGAACAATCGGGCAACTCCAGAATTATTATCATCGTAGTACGGAACGTTTAGAACAGTTAGGATCTTTAATTAATCAACTGAGAAATACCTTTTCTGAAGATATTGCCCGTTTAGATATTATTAGTGATGAACTTGAAGATGGGGTCAGAACCTTACGTTTATTACCCCTAGCAACTATTTTTAATTTGTTTCCTCGCATGGTACGCGATTTAGCGCGGCAACAAGGAAAAGAAATTGAATTAGTGATTTCTGGTGGAGAAACCCGTGCGGATAAACGGATTTTAGAAGAAATGAAAGATCCGTTGATGCACATTTTAAGAAATGCGATTGATCATGGGATTGAAACTCCAGAAGAACGGCAAACTTCAGGGAAAACGGCGATCGCTAAAATCGAGTTACGGGGGTACCAAACCGCGACCCACGTTGTCTTAGAAGTTTGTGATGATGGTCGGGGATTAGATATTGAAAAAATCAAACAAACTGCTTTAAAACGGGGAATTTGCCAACAGGAAGAATTATTGGGAATGACTCCACAACAAATCCATAGTTTAATTTTTGCCCCAGGTTTTACCACCCGAACGGTGGTCACCGAAGTATCGGGACGGGGAGTAGGAATGGATGTGGTGCGAACTAATGTGGAACATTTAAAAGGCATTATTCAAGTTGAATCTTCCCCAGGAAAGGGTTGTTTATTTCGGATTCAATTGGGAACTACCTTAGCAACGGCTCATGTTTTAATTGTATCGGTTCAGGGAATTTCCTATGCCATTCCTGTCGAATTTGTCCAAATGACGCGACTGGTTCTAGCTGATGAAATTTTTGCGATTGAAGGCCGAGAAACGATTATTTTTGAAGACCAACCAATTTCCGTAGCTCAACTAGCTGATTTATTAGAAATTCGTGGGATTCCCCCTCAGATTGAAGCGGAACCTACGGTTTCTAAAGAATCCAAATCTCGTTTTTCTATTTTCCCATCTTTTATTGACAAAAATCCCAGTTCTTCAACGATGGATATTGCTTCACCCTGCATTATTTTAAAAGTGGGAGAAGAAAAATTAGGATTATTTGTTGATGCTTTAATTGATGAGCAGGATGTGGTTTTAAAACCTCAAAGCCAACTATTAAAACGGGTCAGAAATGTGGCGGGAGCCACGATTTTAGGAACGGGAGAAGTCTGTATTATTTTAAGTCCTCAAGATTTAATTAAATCCATTCGCAAACAAGCGGGTGTGATCAGTTCCCCCATCGTCCGATCTCCTCTAATTATTCAGAATCATTCTGCTGTTAAACCGGTTATTTTATTAGTCGAAGATTCGATCGCCACTCGCACCCAAGAAAAACGAATTTTAGAAGCCGCTGGCTATGAAGTGGTGACGGCGGTGGATGGATTAGATGGGTTTAATAAACTGAGCACTCGTGCTTTTGATGCGGTGGTTTCTGATATTCAGATGCCTAATTTAGATGGGTTAAGTTTAGCCAAAAAAATTCGACAGCATCATGAATATAGAGAACTACCGATTATTTTGGTCACTTCCCTAGCTTCCGATGAAGATAAGCGCAAAGGTGCAGAAGCGGGGGCAAATGCTTATATTACTAAGGCATCTTTCAATCAAGAAGTTTTGATCGAGACCCTAAAAAGATTAGTTTGACATTTAGTTCATAAGCTGCGTAGCAGCTTAGTTCACCCAGGCTGTCATCCCCTGTTCCTACTTACTAGCCCTACCAACCATGTAGCTAAGAAGTCCGATCACAGTAGAAGAAAGAGCCGCGATCGCAAATCTGATTTCACCTTCAGAAGTGGTACCTTTTTGTAGAATGGTAAAGGAGTAAAAATCAATTAATAAAATTATAACCAGAGCAACTATAAATACAGTAATATCTTTTACCCAAAAAGATATCCGCTTCTGCTTTCGCTTGATTTCCTGATCTTTTTCGCGGTTTTTTAGTTCAAAATCTGCATCTTCTGTCATAACCATAAATATTTGATTATCGTCCTATTTAGATTAACACTTTCCCTGATCCTAGATTTTGATATAAGTTTACTATCGTTTGATTATTTTGTCAATTTGCGCTAATTTTTCCTAAAAATATTGTAAAAACTGTTCAGGAAATAGAATTAATTCTCCTGATTTAAACTGTTCTATGGGAACCCATAACGCTTTTTTCTTGCGTTTCTTTTCCATAAATTTCAGTTCTTCTAGTTCATATAATTTCAGATCGACAAAATCACATCTATATAGTTGAATTAATTCATGTTGGATGTTATTCTCGTAAACAAAAATATTTTCCAAACAGCCTAAATAATCAATATTGGTTAATTCTGCTTGAATTTCTTCTTGAAATTCTCGCTTTAAGGCATCCAGACTTGATTCTCCAAAATCAATTCCTCCTCCTAAAGCTCGATAGAAAGTTTGTTGTTTACTGGTATCATAGCCTTGGGAAACAAAAATGCGATCGCTATTTTGAATTAATCCTAATGCTAAAACTCGAATTTTACTGGATTTAGACATAAGATAAAAGCAGGAAAATATCGAGACGCGACTGAGCGCGCCCCTAGGATTAATTATAATCGCCTACACTAGATTGATAAATGTCTTTTTCAATTGGCCAATCTTCATTTTCACCGCCAATAATAATTTTTTCAATGGTGACATATTCTTGGCTGAGTTGACGAAAGGTGTTAATTAAAACATCAAGGGCAAAAGCATCACTGGTTCCCAAATCAAACCAACAACGCGCCCAGATACCTTGATATTCTATTTCCCCCATATTGTGCATCAGTGCCATCATACTATTATCCACAATGGCATCATCATAGGTCATATAATTTAGGTCAATTCCCGTGTCCTGAACCTGTAGATTTTCGGCGTTAAATCCTCCCATTTTTCCTAATAAAAACCAGGAATCAAATACTTCCTCAATATAATCCCGTTCACTGCGGGAAGGGACGGTTTGAAATTGTAGCCAAATCCAAATATCAAAAGGATTACATTCTCTAAACAAAACTTCCATAATTAAAAGCTATAATGGTGGTAATTGATTGGCAGTTGGCCCCCAAAGACCATTGGCATTTTTAATTGTATCTCGCAAGGGATCACAGGGACGGCTTTGATTATCAATTCGGTTTAAATTTTTGCATTGTTCATAAAATATTTGAGCCACTAATCGTTTAGGAAGTCGATCGGATTGACCCAAAGATTGAGTAAAATATTTTTGAGCTTCTTTTAGCTGGGCCGGGGTTGTGGTTTGATTTTCTGTTTTTAATTTTTTCCCCTGGTCAGCTAAGATTTGCGCCTTTAAATATAATACTTCTGGATGGTTAGGAGCTTCTGATAGGGCTTTGTCTGTATAAGCTAAGGCTTGATCCGGTTGACCTAAATTTTTGTAGCCAATGGCAATTCCTCGATAGACTAAATAACGAGGTTCCGCCTGTTTTTCTAATTTATTAATTGCTTTGTTAGAGTCAGAAAAGGGAAGATTTAAGGACAATAATAAATCCATATAACCTTGAATTAAATTGAGTTCGGGATCTTGAGAATCAATTTTTTGAGCGACATCTAAAAACTTTAACACCTCTTGTAATTTGTTGAGTGCTTTAGGAGCACCTTTGAGTGTACCTTCAGTGACTAAAGTATGGCCTCCCTGTAAAAATAAACCGACCGCCACATAGAGATTCCCGCGTAAAGGATCTTTTGTACTCAATAACTTGGCAGTTTCTAGGGTTTTATCACCATAGGTTTTTAAAGCCGTAAAATCCTGATCTTGGTAAGCTAAAGAAGCCAAAAGAGCATAAACTAAAGGTTCATTCGGTTCTTGAGATTGCGCTTGTTCCAAATATTCCTTGGCTTGTTTATAATTCCCCTGGGCAAACATGGATTTAAAAGCAGATTCCGTTTGATTTCCAATCGGACGAGGATCATTTTTACGGAAGGGATCAGCAGCAAAAACAAGATTTATCCCTAAACTAAATACAATTAAACCTGTATTAATTCCTAGGATAAATTTTTTCAGAAATAGTTTTGGGTTTTTAAAATAAGAATAAATCATCATTTTTAATCAATGAGTAAACAGCTAAGGAGTGATTGAATTGGAAAAACACAAAAAGTTAACTGTTAATCAATCAACTGATGACTGATAAATATGTTATAATCTAAGGTAATTAGTGATTTGACCATTGCCTTTGCCTCGCTTCTGGGTTGGACTATCATTTATTGACGTCTTATCCCCTGTTGCCCGTTGCCTGTTCCCTGCTATATTTTTCCGATGCTTTATATCAAAAACTTAGTTTATCATCCCGCCGCTAGTGACAACTCGATTTTAACCCAAGTTAACTTAGAATTGGCACCGCAGCAAATGGGACTGGTTATTGGGCCTAGTGGATCGGGGAAAAGCACACTACTAGAGATTTTATCGGGTTTGGCCACAAAAACCCAGGGAAATATTCGCTGGAGGGAGCAAGAATTAACCCCAGAACACCTACAACAACTGGTGGGTTTAGTGTTTCAATTTCCAGAACGACATTTTTGTGGCGGAACAATTTTAGAGGAATTGCGCCTGGGTCATCCCGAAATCGATGCAGAACAGGTTGATAAAGCCTTAGAGGAAGTGGGACTAAGCCATTTATCTTTACAGATTGCGCCCCATTCTCTTAGTGGGGGACAGCAACGACGTCTAGCTTTGGCAGTACAATTAATTCGTCAACCCCATATTCTGATGTTAGATGAACCCACCGCCGGGTTAGACTGGTCAATGCGACAACAATTGATTAGTTTATTAGGTAAATTAAAAAAACATTGGACGTTATTAGTCGTTACCCATGATGCCCGAGAATTATTAGGTTTGGCTGACCGATGTTGGTCATTAAAACATGGTCATTTAACCCCCTTAGATGTCAATGCCATGGCAATCGCAGAAAAACAAAAAATTGCCGCTTCTCCTCCCGTTTAATTTTGAGTCAATTATGAATGAAATTTCCTCTCCCCAATTACCTGATATGACTGCCGTTTGGCAAGAAACCTTAAATTGGCAACCCACTCCCCAACAACAGATTTTATTCCAACAATTATTTGAGTTAATTATTCAGTTTAATCAACAGCTTAACCTAACTCGCCTGACTGAACCCCAAGAATTTTGGGAAAAACATTTATGGGATTCCCTCCGAGGAATTTCTTTTTTATTATCAGAAAAAAATTCCCTATCCCCGGGGACAAAATTTATTGATATTGGCACAGGTGGGGGTTTTCCTGGCATCCCTTTGGCTGTAATTTTCCCGGAATCTTCCGTCACCCTTTTAGACTCAACTCGGAAAAAAATTACGGCATTAACCACCATTTTAGAAGAATTAAAGATCAATAATACCATTCCTTGGGTGGGTCGGGCGGAAGCTCTTGGTCAACATCCAAAACATCGAGAATCCTACGATTTTGCCCTATTAAGAGCCGTTGCTCCTCCCTCAGTTAGTGCTGAATATGCACTGCCTTTATTAAAGGTGGGAGGGACGGCAATTCTCTATCGCGGTCATTGGACACCGGAAGAAGAACAACAGTTAATCTCGGCGGTTAAACAGTTAGGGGGAGTGCTAGAATCTGTGGATGGGTTTACCACCCCTTTAACCCAAAGTATTCGCCATTGTTTATATTTAAAAAAAGTCAGACCCACAGCTAAACAATATCCTCGGGCTATTGGTATTCCCGGTCAAAAACCATTGTAATCGAGGGAATAGGCAATTGGGAATAGGCAATTGGGAAGATATAAAATTAAGCAATTAGGAAGATATAAAATATTGAACTCCTATTACCTATTACCCATTACCCATTATCCATCACCGATTGCCGAGGATAACTGAAAAAGCCTATTCCCCCTTCTGTGATTTGTGTCACAACATTAGCTCAATTTTAAACTATTATTTCAGATGTACCAACATCACAGAAGCTTGTGATCAAGCTCATCGAAGTTAGGAGATTAACTTCACTGGGTTTTTGGGGTCAATCCCCGATGATTAGATTGAGTAAATCAGGAGGAGTGAGCCAATGCCACCGCTAAATCTAGTCTTAAATTTAGAGCAAGACTTTACCACTGTTCAGGAGATGATCACCGAAATTCATCATTATTTAAGAACTCCTGTTTCTATTATTGCATCCTCATCTTATTTGCTTCAAGTTTCTCTGAGCCAACAGAAAAAATCGTCTCAGTCTCCCTCGAAATATATCGCTCTGATACAAGATGCGGCTCAATGTTTGGAAACCAGTTGTCATCGGATGGTCACCAGAATGAATCAAGCTAATTTTGATAGTTGGGCTTTAAATCGGATTCGTTTTTATTTGGATAAAATGATCTATTTTTGCCAAACCGTTTTGGGAAATTCAGAAACGATTTCCCATTCAAACTATCACCATAAACTCATGGATGAGACTGAAAAATATGAAATCATTAATTTAGTTGTGGGTTTAAATCAATGGGCAATGCAGATGACAGATGTGTTAAGTTCAGATTCTTTTCACAATTATGTTCAACAGTTTTCTGAAGGTCTATTTATCAAGTCTCGCTTTAATGATTTTGAGGAGTATCAATCGGCATGAATATAGAAATCTCTAATTTTAATTATAATATAAAAAATAAAGACATGGTTTAATACCATGTCTTCGGAAAATTTCTATTAATATTTCAACTGAATCAACCACCAGCAACCGCCGGAACAATACTAACTTCATCCCCAGACTTCAGTTCGGTTTTTGTTCCTTCTAAGAAGCGAATATCTTCACTATTCACATAGAAATTCAAGAATCTCCGTGGCTCTCCGCTATCATCACAGAGACTTTTTTTAATCCCTGGACAACTAACTTCTAAGGAATCAATTAATTCAGAAACGCTAGAACCTGTACATTCAATTGTTGCTTGATTATTAGTAAACTTTTGCAGGGGTGTGGGAATTAAAACTTTAACGGTCATAGGTTCAACAGGACGATAAATTAATGGTTTGGGTTGAGTAGAAACGTTTTAGACGATTTTAAACCTATACTAACACTTGTTGCCATTCCAGACGGTCTAAAGTGCGAGCGCGTTCAATTGCTCGTTCAAAACTTTCTAATTTTGGTTCGATGGTTAGGGGTTCACCGACATAACCTTGAATGGCTTCTTGAGTTTTTAAGCCATTCCCCGTAATATAAACAACGGTGGTTTCTTCAGGATCAATTTTACCCGCTTCCACCAATTTTTTCAAAACCGCAATAGTTGTTCCCCCGGCGGTTTCTGTAAAAATACCTTCGGTTTCAGCCAATAATTTCATTCCTTGAATCACTTCTTCATCATTAACCGATTCAATATTTCCGTTAGTTTTATTCGCTAATTCAACAGCATAAACTCCATCGGCGGGGTTGCCAATAGCAATGGATTTAGCAATAGTATTCGGTTTAACCGGAGTAATAAAATCCCGTCCTTCTTTAAACGCCGTAGCAACGGGAGAACAACCTTCCGCTTGAGCACCACTGAAACGCACGGGTTTGTCATCAACTAAACCCACTTTGACAAATTCTTGGAAGCCTTTATGAATTTTGGTAAACAGGGAACCCGAAGCAATGGGGGCCACAATATGGTCAGGTAATTTCCAGCCCAGTTGTTCGATGACTTCATAACCTAGGGTTTTGGAACCTTCAGAATAGTAGGGACGCAGGTTAATATTCACAAATCCCCAGCCGTGGGTATTCGCAACTTCTGAACAGAGGCGGTTGACCTGATCGTAATTGCCCTTAACAGCCATTAAAATCGGGTTGTAGATTAAAGTTCCCAGGATTTTACCCGCTTCTAAATCTGCTGGAATGAACACACAACAGTCCAGACCCGCTCGGGCGGCAATGGCGGCCGTGGAGTTGGCCAAATTTCCGGTACTGGCACAGGAAACCGTGGAAAATCCTAATTCTCTAGCGCGACTCAAGGCAACCGACACCACCCGATCTTTGAAGCTGAGGGTGGGCATATTCACAGCATCGTTTTTAATATACAGATTCTTTAAACCCAGACGACGGGCCAATCGTTCGGACTTAATCAGGGGAGTCATCCCAGTACCGACATCAATCACATTCTCAGTAGCGACAGGCAGAAACTTCCGATAACGCCAAATCGAGTTGGGGCCAGCTTCAATCGTAGCGCGAGTCACGGTTTGGCGGAGCAGGTCATAGTTGTACTGAACTTCTAAGGGGCCAAAACAGACTTCACAAACGTGCTTGGCTTCGGGGGCGTATTCTTCGCCACACTCTTTACATTTTAATTTGTCAAAGGTAGCGCCAGTGAGTGTTAAGTTGTTGGTTGTTGCCTGAGTCATGACCTGTTCTCCACTGTGAATCTGATACTGCGGTGTTGAAATTAAGGTATCACAACCCAGAAAATGTCGTCAACAATACCCGACCTTTTTTGTCGGGATTAAATGAGATGCAACGGTGCTAGGTTTAGGACTCACCGCTCCGCCTCCTGAATCCCTTGATCGATTTGGTGAGAATCCGGTGATTTACAAACCTAGGGGTATATAGTATACAACTACTGATAAGACTCAATTTGCCTAAAATTTAAAGATATTAGCGCAAAATGCCATCTGAAAAATGTGGCACAGGGAGTATCGGTAAAAAACAATTCTTGATATGATGTCGCGTGTTATTGGTGTGGTGTGGTGTGATGAGGAGTAATTGATGCCAATTTCTGTAGATTTCAGTGGCAGGCCTTTTCACTTTATCGGGATCGGCGGGATTGGAATGTCAGCCCTAGCCTATATCCTAGCGAAGCGAAAGCTACCTATTTATGGCTCGGATATTCAACGCAGCCATATTACTCAACGCCTGCAAGATTTAGGCGCCCAAATTTTTTGCCATCAACAGGCAAGCAATTTTGAGTATGTCAAACAATCCCCAAATCAAGGGAATCAAAAGCCAAGTTCTGCAACGGAACTAGAATTATCCGCCACTCAAAATGGCTTGAAAACTGCCCTAGCTAGGGTAAAAGTCGAAAGTTTAAATGGCAAGGGAAAGAACACCCCGGGGATGGAATTACCTCAAGTTATTTGTTCGACCGCCATTAGTGCTGAAAATTTAGAATATCAAGCCGCTCAGGAGTTAGGCTGTCCGATTTTTCATCGTTCCGATTTACTAGCTGCCTTAATTCAAGACTATCAAAGTATTGCTGTGGCTGGAACCCACGGCAAAACCACCACCAGCAGCATGATTGCCATGATGTTGCTGGGGGCAGGTCTTGATCCCACCATTTTAATTGGGGGAGAAGTCAATGCCTGGGAGGGCAATGCCCGCATGGGTCAAGGGCCCTATATGGTGGCGGAAGCCGATGAATCCGACGGTTCCCTCGTCAAAATCAAGGCTCAAATTGGTGTAATTACCAATATTGAGTTAGACCATCCCGATCACTACGAAAGCTTAGAACAGGTAATCAATACCTTCAAAATCTTTGAACACAACTGTAAAACCTTAGTAGCCTGCATTGATTGTGAAACGGTACGGGAGCAAATCCAACCCGGGATCACCTACAGTTTAAATCCTGACTCCGATGCCGATTACCAAGTCAGGGATGTGGAATATCGTGCCAATGGGATCTTAGCTCCGGTTTGGGAGCGAGGCAATTTCCTCGGAGAACTAGAGTTAAAGTTGCTCGGGCAACATAATCTCAGCAATGCCTTAGCTGCGATCGCGGTAGGACGGCAGTTAGGCCTAGAGTTTTCCGTCATAGCCAAGGCATTAGCAGACTTTGAAGGGGCAAAACGTCGTTTTGAGCATCGAGGCTGTTTTAATAACATCCTGTTTGTGGACGACTACGCCCATCATCCGAGTGAAATCCGCGCCACCCTCGCCGCTGCCCGTCTGCGGATGCAAGACAGTGCCTTAAACACCCAACCCCACCTTCAGCGTATTGTTGCTATTTTTCAGCCCCATCGGTATAGTCGAACTCATGCCTTTCTTCAAGACTTCGCTCAGTGTTTCACCGATGCCGATGTGGTAGTTCTGACCGAAATTTATAGTGCCGGAGAACCGAATATCTGGGACATTGATGGCCAGAAAGTCGCAGACTTGATTGGTGATTACCACCCTCAAGTATTGTACCAGCCCTCTATGAATGACGTTAAGGGCAGTTTGGCTCAACTCCTACAGCCCGGTGATTTAGCTATATTTCTCGGTGCGGGTAACCTCAATAAAATTATTCCAGAGGTGATGGAATTTTATCAGGGTTCCCAGAACACGGTTGGGACTGAGCCAGGGTGCTTCTCACGCTTAATGGACTGATTTATCTGCAATCGGTGATTTACATCCAAGTTCTAAGGTATTCATTTTGATATGGTCATGACACTCTCTTATGACTCCCCCAGTCAAACAAACTGCTCTGAGCCCCACGACCTAGCCCTACCTGAAACGGACTGTTTGATTCAATCTTTAGTTCCTTTAACCACCTTCACCTCCTTTCGGGTCGGAGGGCCAGCCGAGTGGTACATCGCGCCTAAGGGGGTAGAACAACTTCAAGAAGCTCTCTTATGGGCTGATACTCAAGGATTACCGATCACCCTCCTCGGGGCTGGATCAAATTTATTAATTAGTGACCAAGGGTTATCTGGATTAGTGATTGCGACTCGTCACCTGCGTCATGTTGACTTTGATTCAGAAACGGGGTTACTGACTGCCGGGGCGGGAACCTCCCTTCCCCGTTTAGCCTGGAAAGCCGCTCGTTTAGGATGGCGGGGACTAGAATGGGCCGTGGGCATCCCCGGAACCATGGGGGGGGCGGTGGTAATGAATGCAGGTGCCCACCGATCCTGCACCGCAGAAATTTTAGTCCATACCCATGTCCTATCCAAGTCTGGGGAATTACAAGTTTTAACCCCGGAAGATTTAGCCTATCGCTATCGCACCTCGATTTTGCAAGGGGGCGATCGGTTTGTGACTCAAGCCACTTTCCAGTTGGAACCCGGTCATGATCCGCAAAAGGTTCTCGCTGATACAACCGCCCATTTTAATCAACGTCGCAATAGCCAACCCTATCATCTACCCAGTTGTGGCAGTGTTTTCCGTAACCCTGGTCTGAAAACGGCGGGGTGGTTAATTGAACAAACGGGTTTAAAAGGTTACAGCATTGGTCAAGCTCAAGTAGCCGAGCGCCATGCTAATTTTATTCTCAATTGTGGGGGGGCAACGGCCAGTGATATTTTTTCGTTAATTCGTCATGTTCAAGAACAAGTTGAACGGCGTTGGTCGTTTTTATTGGAACCCGAGGTGAGAATTATGGGGGATTTCCACGGGTTTTGATTCCCAATGCGGATCGCAGCAGGGACGATCTCCTCCCCCAAAATGCAGTTGATCCGCCAAAAAATGCTACTATAGCTTACTTATCTTGACTATACAAAGCGTTTTCAGCGCTCGATGAACAAACTATGACACAAGAAAAGGGATTTGGTTTCGGTCTGGGCAAAATGAAGGAACTGGCTGAAGCGTTTAAAAAGGCGCAGCAAGTTCAAGAAGGGGCAAAAAAGCTCCAAGAAGACCTGGATCAGTTGGAAATTTTGGGGGAAGCGGGGGGGGGCTTAGTTAAGGTATATCTCAGTGGAAACCAAGAACCCCGTCGGGTGGAAATTTCACCGGATGTTTTAGGCGAGGGCGCTGAGGTGATCTCTGATCTGGTTCTGGTTGCCATGCAGGAAGCTTATGGTAACTCCACTGCCACCATGCGCGAACGGATGGAAGAACTGACCGGGGGTTTGAATTTACCCGGGTTAGGTTAGAGTGTACAGCAATAACCCATAAACCTCAAACAAGGCAGTGCCAGCGTCCTCGCTGGCTGTGTTTTTAGGTTAAAGGTAGAACAAATTATCGGAAAAATGGGTTTAAAACCCCTAAGTTCTACTTAGGCTTTTTATTGTAAACCTTTGTTAAAATATCAGCCAATCTTGTGCCCAAAGATATAGTATAAAAAATCAGGCGAGAGGTAAGGCAATGTTAGTATTTGAGTTCAAAACTTACGGAAAAGCCAGTCAGATTGAAGCAGTAAAGGAAGCAATTCGTACAGCACAATTTGTCCGCTCTGTGTCGATATACCAGCAAAGAATGCTCTAGTTGCGGTGAAATTGTTCAGAAAACGCTATCCACTAGAACCCATGTTTGTAGGTGCGGTTGTGTCATGGATAGAGATGAAAATGCAGCTAGAAATATCCTGAGTCGAGGATTGAGTACCGTAGGGCATACGGGAACTTTCATGCTAGACATGAGCAACGCTTTGGGAGAATCGACCTCTACTCGGGCTGGAGAAATCCTGTTCGAGCAAGTTGGCTCTATGAACAAAGAATCCCCACGCCTTTAGGCACAGGGAGTGTCAAAACATTGATAATAGGACTTGACCATTGGGCATAATCGTATTGTAAATCATGGCATCTTCATGATTAAACCCGATGGCATCGGTTAGGTTAGCATCGGTTAAATTAGCGGCTTTAAAATTGGCTTTGTGTAAATCGGTATCGCGTNGAGTCGAGGGTTGAGTACCGTAGGGCATACGGGAACTTTTGCGAAGTACGCAAGCAACGCTTTGGGAGAATTGACCTCTGCTCAGGCGGTCGAAATCCTGTTCGAGCAAGTTAGCTCTATGAACAAAGAATCCCCACGCCTTTAGGCAAAGGGAGTGTCAATTGTCAGATCTCTGATTTGGGGTCTCGAGTTTTGAGTTAAATTCTTTACTTATGCCTTACAAATTATTATTTGTGTGTCTTGGTAATATTTGCCGTTCTCCGGCGGCGGAAAATATTATGAATCATTTAATTGATCAGGCAAATCTGAGCGATCGCATTGTTTGTGACTCTGCGGGAACATCTAGTTATCATATTGGCAATTCCCCCGACCAACGCATGACTCAAACTGCCAACCAAAGGGGAATTACAATGACGGGAAAAGCACGTCAATTTAGGCGAGATGATTTTGAACTATTTGATTTAATTTTGGCAATGGATCAAGAGAATTATGAAAATATTCTCCATCTTGATCCTTCAGGAAAATATCGCCATAAAGTTAAGTTGATGTGTGAGTTTTGTCGCCATCATAACCTCAAAGAAGTTCCCGATCCCTATTATGGAGGGAGGGAAGGGTTCAATCAGGTGATTGATTTATTATTGGATTCCTGTGAGGGCTTGTTAGAGTTCCTTATTAAAGAACAAAAATTAGAAACTCAACCCTAGAAATGTCAAGTTTCTGAATCAGAACATCTCTACGCATAATTCCCAGAGCCATTAATTTGTGAATGAGGCTGGGATCGATGGTTTTTCAGCCAGAAACTATAACAGGGACATTTGTGACAGTCCATATTGACCTGAATAATTTCCGAGCAATTTAGGAATCAAACGTCCGGTGATTTTCCGGTAAAATACTAGAAATAATATTTACCCTGTGTAACAGTAATTTTGAGTGTGGCTAATTCTAATCGAAAACCAATTCTCCTTGACTTTGAAAAGCCTCTAGTTGAACTAGAAAGCCGAATTGACCAAATTCGTCAGTTAGCGAATGAAAATGGTGTGGATGTGTCCGAGGAAATTCAACAACTTGAAGCCCGGGCTAGTCAACTGCGACAGGAAATTTTCAGTGGTTTATCTCCCTTACAACGGCTACAACTGGCTCGCCACCCCCGTCGGCCTAGTACCCTGGATTATATTCAAGCCATAACCGATGAATGGATGGAACTGCATGGCGATCGCCGGGGCTATGACGATCCGGCTTTAGTGGGTGGTGTGGCCCGTTTAGGGGGACAACCCGTAGTTATCCTCGGTCATCAGAAAGGACGGGATACCAAAGATAATGTTGCCCGCAATTTTGGCATGGCCGCCCCCGGAGGTTATCGGAAAGCCATGCGCCTGATGGAACACGCTAACCGCTTTGGGATGCCGATTATCACCTTTATTGATACTCCGGGGGCTTGGGCGGGAGTGGACGCCGAAAAACTAGGCCAAGGCGAAGCGATCGCCTATAACCTCCGAGAAATGTTTGATTTAGAGGTTCCGATTATCTGTACTGTTATTGGTGAGGGTGGTTCCGGTGGAGCTTTAGGTATTGGTGTGGGTGAAAAACTGCTAATGTTAGAACATTCGGTGTATACCGTAGCCACCCCCGAAGCCTGCGCCGCCATTTTGTGGAAAGATGCAGGTCAAGCCCCCCAAGCTGCCCAAGCCCTGAAAATTACCTCCAAAGATCTCAAACAACTAGGCATTATTGATGAGGTAGTCCCTGAACCCGAGGGAGGTGCCCATAGCAACCCCTTGAAAGCAGCAGAACTACTGAAAAAGGCTTTACTTCAATCTTTGGGAGAACTTCTGGCTCTAACATCCGGGCAGCGTCAAACAATGCGCTATCAGAAATTTAGAAATATTGGAATTTTTGCAGAAGTCAAGGTTTAAGCCAGTGAGAATACCAGGGAGAAAAAGACATTATTCAAGAAATTAACCAAGTGGCCGTTAATCTTCAGAACTTGACGGGAAAAAAAATTTTTTTGTGAGGGGCGTTCAACAAAAATCTAAAATCCCTAATCCTAAATTCCTTTAGTGATATACTGATGATAGTAACAAATCTTTACAAATTTCTCAGATTAAGCCGTTTACAGATTTGTGACATCAGTTTTAGTCCCATGGCCGACCACTTAAAAGATGACTTCTCCCATGCAAAAAAGAGCCTTGATCACAGGAGCTAGTAGCGGAATTGGTCGGGCAACAGCCCTGGCCTTTGCTAAAGCCGGGATTGATATTGCATTGGTCAGTCGCCAAAAGGATCGCTTAGAGTCTGTAGCCGAAGAAGCCCGCAATCTGGGAGTGGAGGCGGAAGCCTTCCCCCTGGATTTAGCAAAAGTCGAACAAGTTCATGCCCAAATCGATAGTATTGTGGCTGCTTTTGGCCCAGTTAACATCCTCGTCAATAACGCTGGGATGGGATATACCGGAGACTTAATCGAAACATCCCTGGCCGATTGGCAAAAGGTAATCGACTTAAATCTCACCAGCGTATTCCAGTGTATCAAAGGAGTTTTGCCTGGGATGCGGGATCAAGCAAGTGGAACCATTATTAATGTAGTCTCCATTGCTGGTATACAGGTTTTTCCCCATTGGGGGGCTTACTGTGTCAGCAAATTTGGTTTGATGGCTCTATCCAAAACCCTGAATATGGAGGAACGGGCCAATGGAATTCGGGTCACAGCCCTCTGTCCTGGTTCTGTGAATACTCCCATCTGGGATAGCGAAACCGTTAAAGCTGATTTTGATCGATCTGCCATGCTGACACCGGAGATTGTAGCCGAGTCGATTCTCTATGTGGCATTATTACCCACCGCTGCGGTTATTGAAGAATTAACCCTGATGCCAAGCATCGGCACGTTTTGAATCGTTTTTAATATCGATTTTAAAACCATTTAACTTTGTTGTTTCTAAACCTTGATTCAAGATACACCATGACTATCTCATCCAACACCAATGGCCTCAAAAATGAGGACAAGACGGGGTTTTCGATTCGACCCGATCGGACTTTATCCTATAGCCAAAGCACCCACTCCCAACTCGATTCAGAGGTGAGTGACGAGGAAATGATGAATGCTGTTCGTACCATGCTTTTAGGAGTGGGTGAAGATCCTGAACGGGAAGGGTTACTCAAAACCCCAAAACGGGTAGCTGAAGCCATGCGTTTTCTCACCAGTGGCTATAATCAATCCCTGGAAGACTTGGTGAATGGGGCTATTTTTGATGAAGGTCATGAAGAAATGGTGCTGGTACGCGATATCACTTTTTTCAGTATGTGCGAACACCATATGTTACCCTTCATGGGTCGGGCGCACGTTGCCTATATTCCTAATCAAAAAGTGATTGGATTAAGCAAACTCGCTCGGATCGTGGAAATGTACAGCCGTCGCTTACAAGTTCAAGAACGTTTAACTCGCCAAATTGCCGAATCAATTCAAACCGTCCTTGAACCCCAAGGGGTCGCCGTGGTCATGGAAGCCACCCATATGTGTATGGCGATGCGAGGGGTGCAAAAACCCGGGTCTTGGACAGTTACTAGCGCTATGGTTGGTGTATTCCAAGATGAACAAAAAACCCGTGAGGAATTCCTGAATTTGATTCGCCACCAACCCGCATTTTTTTAACTAATTAGGGATATTAATGCTGAATTAAGAATTGAAGATTGAGAATTAAGAAAAATTTAACTTATCCTAGAAAAAGCCTAAAAGCTATAATTCTTAATTCTTAATTCTTAGTTCTTAGTTCACTTTTAACCTTGAAAATTCATGATCCCTCAACCCATTAAGTTTGGAACCGATGGCTGGCGCGGTGTGATTGCTGCGGACTTTACCTTTGAACGAGTGGCTTTAGTCGCCCCCATTGCGGCTCAGATTCTCTATCAAACCTATGGAGAAACAACCGGAAGCCGGACGATTATTGTGGGCTATGATCGGCGCTTTTTAGCCGAGGAATTTGCCCAATGTGCGGCGGTCGCCATCCAAGCAGCAGGATTTAATGTCAAACTCAGTGAAACCTATGCTCCAACTCCGGCTTTTTCCTTAATCGCCTATGAACAAAAGGCTTTAGGGGCGATTGTTTTAACGGCTAGTCATAACCCGGGTAAATATTTAGGTTTAAAAGTCAAAGGTGCTTTTGGCGGTTCGGTGGGGCCAGAAATTACCCAACAAATTGAAGCCCTATTAGATCAAGCACAAATTTTTCAGACAACTCCCGGAACTTTAGAACTGTTTAATCCCTGGCCGAGTTATTGCCAAACCCTGCGTTCTAAGGTGGATATTCCGGCAATTCAAGAGGCAATTAATCAAGGAAAATTAACGGTTTTTGCTGATGTTATGCACGGGGCGGCGACCGGAGGATTAACCCAATTATTGGGAGATAATATTCACGAAATTAATACTGATCGTGATCCTTATTTTGGCGGGACGGCGCCGGAACCTTTACCCCGTTATATTCCTAAATTATTTGAACAATTAGAATCCCATCGCGTTGCTAATGGGGGTTTAGCCATTGGATTTGTGTTTGATGGGGATAGCGATCGCATTGCTGCGGTCGATCAAAATGGCAATTTTCTCAGTTCTCAAATTTTAATTCCCGTATTAATTGAACATTTATCCACTCGTCGAGGATTTACCGGAGAAATCGTTAAAACCGTGAGTGGTTCCGATTTAATTCCTCGAATTGCTCAATTATTTAATTTATCGTTGTATGAAACGGCGATCGGTTATAAATATATTGCCGATCGGATGTTAACTACGGAAGTTTTAGTCGGGGGTGAAGAATCGGGGGGAGTGGGTTATGGAACCCATATTCCCGAACGGGATGCGTTGTTATCGGCGCTGTATGTCTTAGAAGCCATGGTGCAGTCAGGGGAAGATCCGACGCAAACCTATCAACGCTTACAAGCACAAACGGGCTTTGATTCAGCCTATGATCGGATTGATTTACCGTTGGCGAGTATGGATGTGCGATCGCGCCTGGTCGAACAATTAAAGAATCAACCTTTACAGGAAATTGCAGGACAGGCGGTGGTTGATTGTTTAACCGTAGATGGCTATAAATATCGCCTTGCAGATAGTCGTTGGTTATTAATTCGCTTCAGTGGGACAGAGCCTGTCCTGCGTCTTTATTGTGAAGCTCCCGACATGGATAGGGTTCAAGAGACCCTAGCCTGGGCGAAGGATTGGGCAAATCAGTTTTAGCATGGATTAGGGCGAGGAGACCTCGCCCCTACCCGTTAATTATTAGCATCGGAATATGACAAAAAAAACATTAATTGTTGCAACCGGAAATCCAGGTAAACTCAAGGAGATGCAGGCTTATTTGGAGGGTTTAGAGATTGAATTGCAGCTTAAACCTCAAGATTTAGAAATAGAAGAAACTGGAAAAACCTTTGTTGAGAATGCAGCTTTAAAAGCATCCCAAGTTGCATTGGCGACGGGAGAATGGGCGATCGCTGATGATTCAGGATTGGCTGTAGAAGCCTTAAATGGAGCGCCAGGAATCTATTCAGCCCGTTATGCTCCTACAGAAGCCGAATGTATTGTGCGACTGCTCAAGGAACTCGGAGATCACCCTAACCGTAATGCTGAATTTGTTTGTGCGGTGGCGATCGCCCGTCCCGATGGTTCCATTGCTGTAGAATATCAAGGAACTTGTCAAGGAAGCATCACACAAGCACCCATGGGAATCGGGGGCTTTGGTTACGATCCGATTTTTTACGTTCCCCAGGTTAACATGACTTTTGCCCAAATGCCTGCGGAATTAAAACATAAAATTTCCCACCGTGGGCAAGCCTTTCAAGGTATTTTACCCCAGCTTCAAGCTTTATTAAATTGCCACAAGGGAATGGGATTGTCCTAATTGCGGGATGCACCATGACCGTGATATTAATGCAGCAAATAACATTTTGACGGCAGGACTTAATCTTTTCAGCTTACCTAACTCATACACGAGCAATATAAAACTATGCACAAATGCGGTTCTTTGCTAGTAGCAATCTTACTGTCGGTGGCATCCCTAACAGCCTGTGAATCATCGAATCCTACCAACACTGGTACAACTTCGTCTGGGGGAAACTCAACGGCTACTAAAGGAGGAACAGGTCAAAGTCGTCTTGATATTGTCAAGCAAAGGGGAAAGCTAATCTGTGGAGTTGATGGCAAAATCCCCGGATTCAGCTTTGTGAATGAAAGTGGCCAATATTCGGGTCTGGATGTGGATATCTGTAAAGCCGTCGCCGCCGCCGTTTTTGGTGATCCTAATGCGGTTGAATATCGGAATTTGGATTCTACAGAACGATTTGAAGCCTTAAAATCGGGGGAGGTGGATATGCTATCGCGGAATACTACCTGGACGATTAGCCGTGATACCTCCGTTGGCTTAGAATTTGCCCCAACTACATTCTACGATGGTCAGGGGATGATGGTTCGCAAAGATAGCGGGATTACTAAATTAGAAGATTTAGCAGGAAAGGCCGTTTGTGTTGAGGCAGGAACCACAACCGAACTGAACCTAACCGATGCCCTGCGCCAAAGGAATGTCAAAGCTGAAACGGTTACCTTCCAACAAGCTGACCCGGCTTATGCAGCCTATGCAGAAGGTCGATGTCAAGGGATGACTTCGGACAAATCCCAACTGGTAGCCCGTCGTAGTACCCTCCCCAACTCCGACGATCATGTTCTTTTGGATGTTACTATGTCTAAAGAACCCCTTGGCCCAGTAACAGTTAATAATGATTCTGCTTGGTTTGATGTGGTTAAATGGACAACTTATGCTTTAATTGAGGCGGAAGAATTAGGAATTAATCAAGGGAATGTTGATCAACTCAAAACCAGTGAGAACCCCAATATTAAACGATTTTTAGGGACAGAAGGTGACCTGGGTAAAGGTGCCGGATTAAGTAATGATTTTGCGGCTAATATAGTTAAAGCAGTTGGCAATTATAGTGAAGTTTACGAACGAAATTTAGGTCAAGGTTCACAATTTAAACTGCCCCGGGGACAAAATGCCCTATGGACAAATGGGGGTTTGATGTATTCTCCACCCTTCCGCTAAAGTCAGTTATCAGTCATCAGTTATCAGTTATCGGTTTAAGAGCAAAATCTTGATTTTATTGATTTTATTGATTCTGTGATGACTGACATGGGCGGTGTCTCCACGCTCCTACTGATAACTGAATTACTGTTTACTGATAACTGATTTTATGACTAACACAGATCAAAAAATTCCCCTTTGGCGAGATGAACGATTTTGGCGAATTGCCTTACAGGTTTTAGTGATTTTGATTTTGGTTAGTGTATTTGCTATTTTAGGAGGAAACCTAACTCGAAATCTGAGAAAAACAGGTAGTGGTTTTGGCTTTGATTTTTTAGGTACATCGGCAGGATTTAATATTCTTGATAGTTTAATTCCCTATACTCCAACTGATCCTTATATTCGGGTTTTATTTGCTGGATTATTGAATTCTTTGCGGGTGATGTTTTTTGGAATTATTCTCACAACTTTATTGGGAATTACTGTTGGTATTGCCCGTTTTTCTGATAATTGGCTTTTGCGTAAATTATCGTTTATTTATGTCGAAATTGTTAGAAATACTCCCCTATTATTACAACTGGTTTTTTGGTATGGGGTTTTTGTTCAACTTCCGCCTATCAAGGAAAGTTTCAGGTTTTTAAATTCAATTTTCCTGTCTAAGCAAGGAATTTTTATACCTTGGCCGTCAGGAATTCAAGGAATAATTGGATTTGGGGTGTTATTGATTTGTGCGATCTCCACCCTAATTATCTGGAAAAAACGCACAAAAGTTATGATAGAAAGGGGAGAATCGGGACAACCTCAATTAATCACTTTGGGAATCATTGGTATCATAGCTTTATTAACATTAACTATTGGATTAAATTGGCAAACTCCAATATTTAATCCCACGACAAATAATATGGAAGGAGGATTACGACTTACCATTGAATTTACCACACTTTTAGTCGGTTTAGTAGTTTATACGGCGGCTTATATTGCTGAAATTGTGCGAGCCGGGATTCAATCTGTTTCCAAAGGTCAATGGGAAGCGGCGCGATCTTTGGGCTTACAATCGGGTTTAGTCATGCAGTTAGTCGTATTTCCTCAAGCCCTGCGGGTGATTATACCTCCTTTAAATAGTCAATATTTAAACTTAGTAAAAAACTCCAGTTTAGCGATCGCCGTTGCCTATGCTGATATCTATAATGTTGCCACTACTACTTTTAATCAAACGGGAAAAGCGATTGAAGTCATGTTAATTATTATGGGAACTTACCTGACCATTAATTTATTAATTTCTTTGGCAATGAACCAATTAAACCGTAGTGTTCAGTTGCAAGAAAGATAAATTAATGGTCAATAAAATCATCTTCAATCTTTTTCAGAATCAAACACTTATTGAGAATATTTTTGATATGATCAACTACAATATTAGTCTGTTCTACCATAGCTAAATGTCCACAATTGTCAATTTCAATTACATTATTATACCCCTGACGAAATAGCCAATGAAAGCTGGCTAAATAGCGAACATATTGCGGTTCCATAATCAAGTCTTGTCGTCCTGCGATAAAATAAACGGGTTGCCCGAGTCGGGAAACCACTTGCGGTAAACGATGAACTTCGGTTTCGGTGGTGGAATCTAATAATGCCCCTAATGCGGCTTCAGGACAAGCTATAACAAAATCGATTAACCGTTGTCGTCCCCACCGTTGTTTGATAGGACAAGACACTTGAGCGCGAGTAAAGATTAAATCCAACAGGGGCAAATAACATAACCATCGGGGGCGGAATTTAACAATTTTTTCTCCCACGGAACGAAATTTCTCAAATTCTTCTTTCAGGTAAATTCCCCCCCCGGCATTAATACAAATCACGCCTTTCACCTGTTCCGATAATTTATCCGCCCCTAACAGAGCAATCGTCCCCCCCAGGGAATGACCCACTAACCAGGCATTTTTGATCTTCAGGGTTTGTAATAAAATCGCTAAATCTTCAGCGTAGGAAATGGGGGTATAGATGGCGTGTGATGGGTTTCCCGCCAACAATTGAGAATTGCCAAATCCCCGTAAATCGTAGGATAAACATTGATATTCGGGGGCTAACAGGTCAATGACGGGTTGCCAATAGTGACGACTCAGCAGCCAACCATGAATAAACACCAGCACATCACCCGATGAGGTTGGTGATGTCAATTCGTAACTGTGTTTTACGCCCTGGATATCGATAGTAGCCATGATACCATCGTATCATAAAACTTCACTGAGAATATAGTCAGATCCAGTTAAATTTGCTATCTGAATTATTGGCTTGCAGATTACACTCACATTCAGGGAGTTTAAAATTGCTAATCTGACTAATTTTAATTGAACAACCATCTCCAAATTTTACAGCAGTCAAATAAAAACAAGCCTGAGCCGGATCATTATCCCAACAAAATCTTTTCTCGATTTCGTCTCCCGTATCAACTACTGTAATCAAAGAATAAAATAGAGTAGGAGTTACTTGATTGAGCAATTTTTTGGGGATGATTTTACCCATAAGATCTTCTCGTTTTTGATCTAAAAGTTTAACAAAGACGGGATTAATGATTAAACAGTAAAAATCGTTAATTTCTTTAGTTATCATATCTCTTTCAGCTTGTAAAGCCATAATTCCATCTTTAGAACTATTTAATAAATTAGCCAGTAAAGCACGAGATTGGTAGAGAATTTCTGCTGTTTGTTGATGGTGTTCGATTTGCTTTTTTAATTGTTGTTTTTGTCGTTGGATAATGAGTTGAGTTTGCAAACGGGCGATCACTTCTTTGGGTTCACAGGGTTTGGTAATATAATCCACTCCCCCGACTTGAAAAGCTTTGACTTTATCGAAAACTTCATTTAGCGCACTCAAGAAAATTACCGGAATATCTGAGGTTGTTTCATCAGATTTTAAAGCTTGGCAGACTTGATATCCATTCATTTCTGGCATGATAATATCGAGCAAAATTACATCCGGGTGAGTCTTTTGGATTGTTCTTAATGCCATCTTACCATTATTGACACTTCGGACTATATACCCATATTCATTTAATAGCTTTGTTAAGAAATGTAGGTTTTCAACCAGGTCGTCAACAATTAAAATATTGCCTTTCGGGTCTTCATTTTTGTCAGGATTAGTTTCTGCTATTTTTTCTTCAGAAGATGGGGATGTGCCACAATGCACCTCTATTACCCATCGAAAGTTATTTTTAGTGATTTTTTTCCCAAAGGCGCAGGAAAGACGTTGCCATAATAGGGAAGCTAAATCTTTAATATGACCAACACTAAGATATAAGCTCTCAGCAAGGCTACTGTAGCTTTCATTATCCCAAGCTGCTTTGAGGATTTGTTTTTCTGAAAGTGTTAGGGGTTGACCCGCTTTAGAGTCTAGGGTAGTTTCTACAAATTCGAGGGTTTCTTCAAAAGTCATGACGGGCTAAGAGTGATCCGGTTTTCGGTAGTTGGGTTAAATGGGTATCAGTATCATCACAGTTGTGCGTGAGTTTATGACCGACTCTAGCCAGAAAAATCTAATTATCCGACTTTTCCGACTTTGTAGATCCGACTTTTCCGACTGACAAGCGTAGGAGTGATCAACGATGATAAAAATATTGAAAGGGTGCAGTTTAGAAGTTCTAAGTCAGTAGTCGTAAATCAACACAATTACCAAGGTCAGGAGTTAAAAATCGGAAGTTAGAACGATTTAATGTCAGTCAAAAGGTTTTTCTGTTTAATCATTTCTACAAACTTAGTATCTATTTCTAAATTATGAAATAGGGCTCCACTTTCATCGTTTGAGATTTAATTTAGTAGGATAAAACATCATGATACGTCGTTTTGCGATAGTTAGTAGCCTCGTTGTGCTAGGTTCCTTTGGATTATCTACCGTAGCCCGTGCGGGTGAAGGGGGCGTAGCTGGTTCGGCGGCTTTCACCGTTGTTGCAGATAAGGTTACGGGTGTGGCGGTTTCGGCTGCTGTCGGTAAACAAAGTGCCACGGCTCAGGCTTTCAACTACGATGCTACCAATGCCAATGGTTTACAGAACTCGGCTTTTGCATTGGGTACTTCGGGAACACTCAATCTCACCACTATTGGTGCCCCGACAGGCTCTGGCTACAACACATTAGATGATCCTCTTCTGGGTACACCCCAAACGAATACCTTCACAGCCGGGTATACCATCACTATTGGTACTATTAGTGGCAATCCTTTGGTTAAGTCTCCCTAGAACTTTTATGAATTGTTAATGGGGAAGTCGATCCCTCCTAGCCCCCCTTTTTAATGGGTAACCAGATTTTAAAGTCATCATAAAAAAGGGGGTTTGGGGGGATCAAAGTCCCCCTTTTTAATGGGATTTAGGGGGATCTAATCTCAAGGTTAAAGCCGAAATTTTAGGAACTGCCTAATCAATATACGCTTTTTTTTCGCAATATTTCTAATAATTAACTCGGAATTTTTTAGGAGAAACTATGATGAATTCTACTACAAAAACTTTTAATTCCACCCCGACAATTGTTTTTATCGATGCGGGAGTTGACAATGCCCGGCAACTGGTTAAGGGTGTTATTCCTAATGCCAAAGTCTTTATCTTAGATAAAACCGCCGATGGTATTGAGCAAATTAGCCAAGTTTTAAGTCGATATCAGCATATTGATGCAGTTCATATTATTTCTCACGGTGCGCCCGGTTGTTTATCTCTAGGCAATACTCAACTCAGTTTAGATACCCTAATTCATTATGCCCCCCAACTGCAACAGTGGAATGTTACTAACCTCCTCCTCTACGGTTGCAATGTGGCGGCTGGGGATGCTGGGGAAGAATTTATTACTAAGTTACACGCCCTCACCGGGTCAGAAATTGCGGCATCTAAGTCTATGACGGGGAATGCTGCCAAAGGGGGAAATTGGGAGTTAGAAGTCACTACAGGTCAAGCTGAGTTGACGGCGGCTTTTACCCCAGAAGTGATGACAAACTATCAGGGAATATTCGCCCTGGTCAAAGATATCTACCCTGGCGCAAATAGCTCCGGTCCCAGCAACCTCACCAATGTCAACGGCACCCTGTACTTTGCAGCCTCGGATGCCACCAACGGCTATGAGTTGTGGAAGAGTGATGGCACCGTCGCCGGCACCGTCCTGGTCAAAGATATCAACCCTGGCATAGGTAACTCCAATCCCAGCAACCTCACCAACTTCAACGGCACCCTGTACTTTAACGCCCAGGATGCCACCAACGGCCAAGAGTTGTGGAAGAGTGATGGCACCGCCGCCGGCACCGTCCTGGTCAAAGATATCAACCCTGGCACAAATGGCTCCGGTCCCAGCTACCTCACCAACCTCAACGGCACCCTGTACTTTGCAGCCTCGGATGCCACCAACGGCTATGAGTTGTGGAAGAGTGATGGCACCGCCGCCGGCACCGTCCTGGTCAAAAATATCTGGTCTGGCACAAATAGCTCCACTCCCAACTACCTCACCAACCTCAACGGCACCCTGTACTTTCAAGCCACGAATGCCACCAACGGCCAAGAGTTGTGGAAGAGTGATGGCACCGCCGCCGGCACCGTCCTGGTTCAAGATATCAACCCTGGCATAGGTAACTCCAATCCCAGATACCTCACCAACGTCAACGGCACCCTGTACTTTCAAGCCACGGATGCCACCAACGGCAGAGAGTTGTGGAAGAGTGATGGCACCGCCGTCGGCACCGTCCTGGTCAAAGATATCAACCCTGGCACAGGTAACTCCACTCCCATGAACCTCACCAACTTCAACGGCACCCTGTACTTTGCAGCCACGGATGCCACCAACGGCCAAGAGTTGTGGAAGAGTGATGGCACCGCCGCCGGCACCGTCATGGTTCAAGATATCAACCCTGGCACAAATAGCTCCAATCCCAGCAACCTCACCAACGTCAACGGCACCCTGTACTTTGCAGCCTCGGATGCCACCAACGGTAGTGAGTTGTGGAAGCTAAGTGGTAACAACAGCCCCACCAATATTGCCCTGAGCAATAGCAGCATCAACGAAAACGTCGCAGCTAACAGCAATATCGGGACATTAACCAGCACCGACCCCGACACAGGTGATACCTTTACTTATAGTTTAGTCACGGGTACAGGTTCAACAGATAACACCGCCTTCGCTNGATATCAACCCTGGCACAAATAGCTCCGGTCCCAGCAACCTCACCAACGTCAACGGCACCCTGTACTTTGCAGCCTCGGATGCCACCAACGGCTATGAGTTGTGGAAGAGTGATGGCACCGCCGCCGGCACCGTCCTGGTCAAA
>NZ_LT797693.1:293376-379275 GCF_900009135.1 Planktothrix sp. PCC 11201
TTAACCAGCACCGACCCCGACACAGGTGATACCTTTACTTATAGTTTAGTCACGGGTACAGGTTCAACAGATAACACCGCCTTCGCTATTGTTGGCAACCAACTCAACATCAACGCCTCCCCCAACTTTGAAGCCAAGTCCAGTTATGCTATCCGAGTACGGACTACCGATCAGGGGGGACTAACTTACGAAACCCCATTGACGGTTACTGTTAATAACCTCAACGAAACTCCTACAGCCCTAGTCCTCAGCAGTACCAGCATTAACGAAAACGTCGCAGCTAATAGCGCAGTCGGTACCTTCACCAGCACTGACCCCGACACCGGAAATACCTTTACTTATAGTTTAGTCACGGGTACAGGCTCAACAGATAACACCGCCTTCGCTATTGTTGGCAACCAACTCAACATCGTTGCATCCCCCAACTTTGAAGCCAAGTCCAGTTATGCTATCCGAGTACGGACTACCGATCAGGGGGGACTAACTTACGAAACCCCATTGACGGTTACTGTTAATAACCTCAACGAAACTCCTACAGCCTTAGCCCTCAGCAATAGCACCATTAACGAAAACGTCGCAGCTAATAGCACCGTCGGTACCTTCACCAGCACTGACCCCGACACCGGAAATACCTTTACTTATAGTTTAGTCACGGGTACAGGCTCAACAGATAACACCGCCTTCGCTATTGTTGGCAACCAACTCAACATCAACGCCTCCCCCAACTTTGAAGCCAAGTCCAGTTATGCTATCCGAGTACGGACTACCGATCAGGGGGGACTAACTTACGAAACCCCATTGACGGTTACTGTTAATAACCTCAACGAAACTCCTACAGCCTTAGCCCTCAGCAATAGCACCATTAACGAAAACGTCGCAGCTAATAGCACCGTCGGTACCTTCACCAGCACTGACCCCGACACCGGAAATACCTTTACTTATAGTTTAGTCACGGGTACAGGCTCAACAGATAACACCGCCTTCGCTATTGTTGGCAACCAACTCAACATCAACGCCTCCCCCAACTTTGAAGCCAAGTCCAGTTATGCTATCCGAGTACGGACTACCGATCAGGGGGGACTAACTTACGAAACCCCATTGACGGTTACTGTTAATAACCTCAACGAAACTCCTACAGCCTTAGCCCTCAGCAATAGCACCATTAACGAAAACGTCGCAGCTAATAGCACCGTCGGTACCTTCACCAGCACTGACCCCGACACCGGAAATACCTTTACTTATAGTTTAGTCACGGGTACAGGCTCAACAGATAACACCGCCTTCGCTATTGTTGGCAACCAACTCAACATCAACGCCTCCCCCAACTTTGAAGCCAAGTCCAGTTATGCTATCCGAGTACGGACTACCGATCAGGGGGGACTAACTTACGAAACCCCATTGACGGTTACTGTTAATAACCTCAACGAAACTCCTACAGCCTTAGCCCTCAGCAATAGCACCATTAACGAAAACGTCGCAGCTAATAGCACCGTCGGTACCTTCACCAGCACTGACCCCGACACCGGAAATACCTTTACTTATAGTTTAGTCACGGGTACAGGCTCAACAGATAACACCGCCTTCGCTATTGTTGGCAACCAACTCAACATCAACGCCTCCCCCAACTTTGAAGCCAAGTCCAGTTATGCTATCCGAGTACGGACTACCGATCAGGGGGGACTAACTTACGAAACCCCATTGACGGTTACTGTTAATAACCTCAACGAAACTCCTACAGCCTTAGCCCTCAGCAATAGCACCATTAACGAAAACGTCGCAGCTAATAGCACCGTCGGTACCTTCACCAGCACTGACCCCGACACCGGAAATACCTTTACTTATAGTTTAGTCACGGGTACAGGCTCAACAGATAACACCGCCTTCGCTATTGTTGGCAACCAACTCAACATCAACGCCTCCCCCAACTTTGAAGCCAAGTCCAGTTATGCTATCCGAGTACGGACTACCGATCAGGGGGGACTAACTTACGAAACCCCATTGACGGTTACTGTTAATAACCTCAACGAAACTCCTACAGCCTTAGCCCTCAGCAATAGCACCATTAACGAAAACGTCGCAGCTAATAGCACCGTCGGTACCTTCACCAGCACTGACCCCGACACCGGAAATACCTTTACTTATAGTTTAGTCACGGGTACAGGCTCAACAGATAACACCGCCTTCGCTATTGTTGGCAACCAACTCAACATCAACGCCTCCCCCAACTTTGAAGCCAAGTCCAGTTATGCTATCCGAGTACGGACTACCGATCAGGGGGGACTAACTTACGAAGCCCCATTGACGGTTACTGTTGCTAATGTTAATGAAACTCCTACAGCCCTAGCCCTCAGCAGTACCAGCATTAACGAAAACGTCGCTGCTAATAGCGCCGTCGGGACATTAACCAGCACCGATCTGGATGTCGGTGATACCTTTACTTATAGTTTAGTCACGGGTACGGGAGATACTGATAACACCGCCTTTACCCTTGTGGGTGACCAACTGAAAATCAACGCTTCCCCTGACTTTGAAACTAAGTCCAGTTACAGTATCCGACTGAAAACCACTGATGCTGCGGGACTGACTTTCGAGAAGGCATTGACAGTTAATATTAATAATCTCGCCGACCAAACCCCTACTAATCTCACTCTCAGCAGTAACAACATTGATGAAAACGTGGCTGCTAATAGCATCGTTGGGACATTAACCAGCACCGATCTGGATGTCGGTGATACCTTTACTTATAGTTTAGTCACGGGTACGGGAGATACTGATAACACCGCCTTTACCCTTGTGGGTGACCAACTGAAAATCAACGCTTCCCCTGACTTTGAAACTAAGTCCAGTTACAGTATCCGACTGAAAACCACTGATGCTGCGGGACTGACTTTCGAGAAGGCATTGACAGTTAATATTAATAACCTTAACGAAAAGTTAGTCTCCCTCACACCCAATAACGACATTTTCAATGGGACTGCTAGTGCCGACCAAATCGACGCTTTAGCAGGCAGCGATCGCATCTACGGTGAGGGCGGAAACGATACCATCGATGGTGGCGAGGGCAACGATATCCTCTACGGTGGTGATGATGATGATTTGCTGCACGGTGGCAATGGCAGTGATCGCCTTTATGGTGATGCAGGTAATGATCAACTTTATGGTGATGCGGGTAACGATATCCTCTATGGCGGCGACGGTGACAATCTCCTTGATGGCGGAGCGGGTAGCGATCAAATTTATGGTAACACCGGGATTGATACTTTTGTTCTAGCTGCTGGAATGGGTCAGGATCTGATCAACGGTTTTGAAGATGGCAAAGATAAAATCCGATTAGATGGTGGTTTGACTTTTGCCGATTTAAACATTACCACAAGTGGCACTTCTACCTTAATTAAAGTGTTAGCAAGTGGAGTAACTCTTGCTTCTTTAATTAACGTAAATTCAACCCTGATTGGGTCGGCTGATTTTATTTAATGTAGACTAGAAAACCGAAAGTTCGTTGATTTCTTTATAGTCTTAGACCCCCCTAGCACCCTTGGAAAAGGGAGATTTAGGGGGATCTAATCTCAAGGTGTAATCGGGGTTTAAAAACTGTTAACTCATTTCTATAATTTCCAGCGAGTGAGGACACTCACACTACCACAAAATACTCTAATTAACAGTCCTCTAATTCCTAATTTATTTTAACTTTTAAGTCAGGATGTTTTAATTGTAAAAAATTTGATATTAGAATTTGTTACTGTATTTACTATTATATCAACCCTCGATTTAATTGATTTATAATCATGAACTTTCCCCGAATAATTCTTAACTTTGATCCCCGTATTTCCACAACATACAACCGTACTATTTCCCTCGGTTTAACTATCTTTAGTATTGCAAGTGCAGCCCCAATTTTTGCACAGACCGAATCCAATTTACCCAACAATAACCCAGATCAAAATGCCTCAGAGATCAGGGTTCCCGAGTTTCCAGAAGCCCTCTCCTTGTCACAAACACTCCACTGGTCTCATTCTGCTATAGACCTGCAACCTTTATCACAAAATTTATCACAAAATTTAAGCACGGAACCCAACCCCAAAGAACTATTTTTAAATAAAAAGTCTAAAGGTTTAACTACCTCCCCCGACCCCAATTATATTATCCCACCGCGCATTGATCCTAAAGAAAAAATCAACCCAGGAACGACAACGTTACCGCTTAATGATATTCCCATTAGTCACTTAACAGAATGGCAATTGAGTGCTTTACAAGCCTTTGCTGAGACTACAAACAGCGATATTTTTTTTAATGGTACGCTCAAAATTCAGAATCGAGTTATTGAGAGTTTAACCCGCGATAATATTTATACCGTAGATCAAAAAGGAAGTTATTTTCAATTGCGAACTGTTCCCTTAGAAAGAACCATTACCACCACAACCATTGAGCCCCAAACCATGACGGGTTTAGAACTACAAATGAGTTTAACCGGGGCTTGTATTTTTTCGGGAACGACCCCTAATCAACAATGTACTTATATGCCTGGTTTAGTAATTGATCGCAATAGTATTGATCCCAAATTTTTTGTCCCCACTCGCGTTTTTCAAACCTCGACCGTGGGGGAAGTTCTCAAATCAGAAACCTTAGCTTTTGTCGAGCGTCCCGGCTTTCAAGGAGGAACAAGTAGTCAACCCATTGGCGTAGATTTTTATTTTCCAAATACGGGTGCTTTCCCCGGAAATAGTCAATCTCAAGAAACAGATTTTCAGCGAAAAGAAGAAATTAATTATACCCTTGTTGGGACATTTTCCAGGGTGCGTCAAGTCATTAAAGCCAATGATACAGAAGCTGTTTTAGGGAGAACTATTCGAGGATTTACTCTATTTTTTGATGACGAAAATCGCTGGAATAATACGATAATTCAAGCTGGGGCGCAATTGTTACCCGATGTCATTCCTGATTTAGAAGGCAGTGAAAAGCCGGCTAATCCTAATATTAATCTTAACTTATTTTTTGCTGCTAATAATACTCGTTTACCCAGTAGTAGTTTTACTATTTATTCCGCCGGACTTGGACGTGCCGAAAGTTTAACTTCTAATATTACTAATTTAAGCCAAATTCCCAGAGCAAATTATCATAGTCTTTGGTTCGGTCTTTCTCCCGTTATTAAACGCAACTTTGAAGATAGTCAATTTTTTTACCAGCCCACAGGCCCACAATTTACCCTTGCCAATGCGGGTGCAGAAGGTGGGGCAAATACGGATGTTCAGTTAATCTCTGCAGTGAATCAAGATACCTATTCAACGGCGAATCTACAAAATTTTTATGCTCAAGTTTATTTAGGTTTTTTCCAACAAAATGTTAACTTAGTGACGGAAAATATCTATCGAGAAAAAATGGGTTATTATCCCCATTTAAGCTTTACAGGAGATTGGACAGGTAGCCAATATATTCTCCGATATTATACGGGTATTATTGCGTCAGAAGAAGTTAAACCTTATCTGGGTACTGATTATACCAGAAACACGGTTAACGGTTGGAATTTTCGGGGTGGTGCAATTGGTTATATTAATCCCGATCAGGATTATTATAGTCAAGTTTGGGGTGGTGTCGCCAAAATAATTAGCTTTAGTAAAAGTGCTAATTTAACTTTATCATCGGGATTCAATTATGCTATCGATCGGGATACAACGATTGGTGATGTTGTTAGTATTTCACCCGCGAGTGAAGTTGCCGTTGCTGCGCGCTTAAATTGGGGAATTGTTTTTATTGGTTTAAGTAACTATTTTGGCGGTATTCTTCCTAATTCCTACGATAATCGCTTACTTGCTGAATGCAGTATCAGTCCGACCAAAACCCTGACTCTCTCTGGTTATATCGCACCCATTGATGAAACTTCTAATCGTTCTCTCTATGGTGCGGGTATCATTTGGCAATTCAAAAACCAGTATAACAGTCCCACTTTATCCTTTAATTGGCAAAATCAACAATATGATTATGGGAATGATGTTTTCGGGAATAAATTATTAGTTAATGATAATATTTTTACGGTGTTATTTCGAGTCGGTCATCCGGGTAACCCATTCCAGTCGGGGCGCGAAGCTCAGGGCAAGAATTAATCAAGTTTAAGTCCCATTTAAACAATAATCCCACGCCAAAAAAATCCGTATAGCGTGGGAAAAGTTATAAAAAATTGCAATAGCAAAAAAACGTTAAACCAAAACCGGAATAATCTGAGATTCTTCCGGGAAATAAGGACAACTCAACTGAGGGTTTAAGCCACTTCGTCAGCCACCCCTGAAACTAACTCTTTGAAGGCTTTACCCGCCGAAAATACCGGAACAGTGGTCGCCGGAATGGTCATGGGTGCACCCGTACTTGGGTTACGACCCTCACGGGCTTTACGTTCTCTGGCTTCAAAGGAACCAAAACCTACCAAAGTCACTTTTTCCCCATCCGCCACCGCTTCCATGATGGACTCACAAATGGCTGAAACAATTAAATCCGCTTGTTTTTTAGTCACACCAGCTTTAATGGCCGTGGCTTGAACCAGTTGTTCTTTATTCATCTGATATGAACCTCATAAATTATGTGAGCAAGTCTGCAAATAGTGAACTACTCACCGCTAACCTGGAGTACCAGGCAGAGCGGAAGTTTCTGTACTTACACCGCGAGTGCCTCAAGACAGACTTGCGTCCCCCTTTTGGTCTTACCTCCCCTCAACCAGCATCAAACGGCTGAACCATCCGTCTTTAACATTCTGATGCCTTCTGCTCTGATATTGATCGCTGCGTTTCCATCTCGGTCGTGATCGGTACCACAATGGGGACAAGTCCATTCACGAACATCCAACGGCATCTCACTCACCTGGTTACAGGTAGAGCGGGGGACTTGCCGGCGGTGTAAGTTAAGGCTGATGGCAGTGCTAGCACAACCCCATCAGCAATTGGCAAGCCCAGAAAGCCTCAACCACCTTAACCCTAAGTAAAGTTGGTGTTTTTGGGTTCTCCGTCGGTAAAGCCCGAGTGGATGATGGGAAGTCATCCTGACAGAACACCAATTTACCGCTTTTGTAGAGATTAGCATTGATTTGAGGGAGTTTTGACACTCTTACGAATAGAATTTGAGAGATTTAAAGCCCAAGTAGAAGGACGGGGCTTGATAGCCTATTTTTGGGCGACAATAGAATAGACCCTAGACTGGAAAAGATCAAATATGACGGCTGAAGAACTTTTGATGGCTTATGCCTCTGGAAAGCGGGATTTTCGGGATACAGACCTATTTCGGGCTGATTTTAATAATGCTGACTTGAGTGGAGCCAGCCTATTTCGATGTCACCTGTTTCGGGCTAACTTATTTCGGGCTAACTTGATTGGGGTGAATTTATACAATGCCGATCTCGTTGGTGCTAACCTCTACTGTGCTAATTTAAGTGGGGCTAACCTGAGTGGGGCTAATTTGACGCGGGCGGATTTAACCGGGGCTAACCTGAGTGGAGCCGACTTAAGTGGGGCGGACTTGAGTGGAGCCACTTTATCCCTGGCAAATTTGAGTTATGCTGATCTGAGTCGAGCCACTTTATTAAAAGTCGATTTGGTGGAAGCGAATTTGAATCATGGGAATCTCAAAGGAGCTAATTTGAAAGATGCTAATTTCACGGATTCAACGGTTCAGGACGCTAATTTTACGGGTGCAATTAATATAAGTTTAGATTTACTCAGTTACCTGCAACAGCAGGGGGCAATTCTATCGAAATCGGAGCTTTCGGTGACTCAGTGCTAGACCCTTGAACGTGCGGACTTGGCTTCCGCACCCAGCCCCTCAAAATCGTGGCAATATTCGGTGTGGCTTCTTAATCCCCCCAATGCTCTCTATCGCGCGCTATACGACCTTGGAACCAACTCCCCACTTAGTCTTACATACCGAAGGTGGTAATCGCTATTTACCACTGATGGGTAAAAATTACTGGACATTGGGTCGCAGTGAGGACAATACTTTTGTCGTCAAAGACCGATGGATGTCTCGTAACCATGCCATGTTACAACGCATGGAAAATGGAGAGTTTTTTTTAATTGATTTAGGGAGTCGAAATGGTTCCTTTGTCAATGGTCGGCGGGTGACAATTCCGGTTACCCTTCATAATGGAGATCATATTGTTTTCGGACAAATGGAATTAGAATTCTATTGTCCTGATGTCACCCAAGAAACTGACCCTTCCGAACCTGAATCGGAAGATTTTACCGCTACATTAACGGTTCGCCGTTTGATATCAGTCATGGTGATGGATATTCGGGATTTTACCGTATTAACCCGACAATTAGATGAACGGATTTTATCAGAAGTGATCGGTCGTTGGTTTCGTCACGCCGGACAAATTATTCGAGAAAATGGCAGTTGGGTAGATAAATATATTGGAGATGCGATTATGGCGGTTTGGTTTCATGGAACCCAAGGAGTCACTCCCCAAGAAATGTTAAAAATTGCTAACGCATTAAGTCAATTACATAAAATTACAATAGAACTGAGTAATCATTATCCCTTGCCTTTCCCGTTGCGAGTCGGTGCTGGAATTAATACCGGATATGCCATGGTCGGTAATACTGGAAGCGGTGGTACTGCTGATTATACAGCTTTGGGAGATACGGTAAATGCAGCCTTTCGTTTAGAATCTTCGACCAAAGAAATTGGTATGGATATTGCATTAGGAGAAACTACCTATAAATATCTATCCCAGGCTTGTCCTCAACAAAATTTTCAACAATATACTGTTAATCTTAAAGGCTATGATACCCCTACAATTACCTATGGGGGAACTTTTGCCAATTTAGATGAGTTTTTGGAACCGAAATCATAATCTTGTAAAGTGTATAATATTAAATCAGAATATTTTACCTACTTGATCATGAAACTTGCCACCGACATCAAAATTCCCTTCCCTCGTCCCCTAGTTTTTAGTACCTACAGAGACAATTTAATGGATGTGGTCAACTCATTACCCAATAAAAATGATGTTAAATTAGTCTCTCATCGAGTAGAAGCCGATACGGTTTATACTGTTTATGATTGGCAATCGGATGAAGATATTCCCGCCCTGATTGAAAATATATTAAAACAGGATAAACTCCGTTGGACAGAATACGACACTTGGAATAATCAAGATTTTACCTTAGATTGGAAAATTCAAACCCAAATTTTTACAGAAGCATTCCAATGTTCAGGAAAAAATACCTTTTTAGAGGATAAAAATAATACCATAATTCAAACCCGAGGCGAAATTCAACTAGACCCGAACAAAATAGATGGAGTTCCCGATTTTCTCAAGACTCAATTAGCCAGTTTGTTTGAACAAATCCTAGGAAGTAAACTCGAACCCAATTTAATTGATATGGGGAAAGGAGTACAAAAATATTTAGAAAAACACAAATAATAGGTCTAGGGTGGGTGAGTTTCTAGTCGTTTTTTAATCAAGATAACAGAATCACCCACTTTAGAAAAACAAAAATCAACGATAATGTGTCTACCTTCGGAGCACTTTCTAATTTTTAGAATACTCGGAGAATTGCAAGTTGTTAAGGGCGATCGCAGATACACAGATTACTCTATATCAAAAGCATTTCACTGCGCTGGCACAAAATCATAACCAGTACCAGAACGAGAGTTTTCGTCCCCAATAATTTTCACGAGTTGAATTGGGGCGTTACGATCGCCTGTTGGCAAAAAGGTCACGACTCCAGAAGCACCTTGAACAGAAAAGTTGGGCGATGAAAGCGCTTTTTGCACCCCACTGCGAGTGGGATTTTCCTGTAAAGCAGCAATTAATGCTTTAGTTGCATCATAAGCCATTGCGGTGCGCCAGTTAACGTCTGCACCCCAAAGGCGATCAGCATCTGTAGTAAACTTTTCTTGCAAATTTGCTTCTCTATGCCAAGGAATTGCTAGTACCATGCCCATAACATTTTCTTTACCTACTTTTAATGTATCAATATGGTAAGCACTGTCTCCTCCTAAAAGTGGTAGTCTTCCCTGGTTTACTTGCACTACTTGTAAAGATTGATTGCGTGTCTTCTCATTGGGCAATAAAGTAATGACTTCTGCTCCCTGACTAATTGCCGCGTCTACGTTAGCTTTAGGGCTAAAAGATGTATTACCCAAGTCAAATTCTGCTACCACATTGCCATTATTTTGAGCCAAATTTTTTGTAAACTCATTTTTTATTGATTGGCTATAGTTACTAGAAGAATTAAAGAAAATAGCAGTTTTTTGTAGTCCTGATTTATTAGTCAGGTAGTTGCCAAGAGCTTGACCAGCTAATTGATCGCTTGGTACTGTGCGAAAGATATAATTGCCTAAGCTAGAAAGTTTAACTGAAGTGCTAGTCGGCGAAATCATCGGAAATTTGGGTAGAAACCCCGTCCTTTTAGGACGGCTTTATATTTAGAGGTTTTCGCTATATACTAGAGGAATAGTGAAACACCTGAGAAGATGTACGCCACTCAAAAGAACCAACTTAGACGACTTAGCCAGCAGGAATTTAACGCCCTGACTGTTTTGTGTCGTTTGAGCAAGAATCTTTTTAATGTGGCTTTGTATGAATGTAGGCAGTATTTCTTTACTCAAAGAAAGCGACTGACCTATGAATCTAACTACCATATTTGCAAGTCTAATGAGAACTATCGGCTTCTTAATACCGATATTGCTCAACAGACAATGAAGGTGGTAGATAGAAGTATGCGGTCTTTCTTGGGACTTCTTCAAGCCATCAGTATAGGACGCTGTGAACAAAAACCACAACTGCCTAAATACTTGCCCAAAGATGGTTATTTCCCTTTGATTATTCCGAGAATTAAAGTTAAAAATGGGGTGTTTAATATCCCCATGTCTCAACAATTTAAACAGGAATATGGGGAAGTGAAAATCCCACTCCCAGAAAGACTGAAAGACAAGAAGATTAAGGAGGTACGAATACATCCGAAATACTCGGCTCGATGGTTTGAGATTGAGTATATTTATGAAGATGAAAAAATCGAAACATCTGTTGATTCCGAAAAAGCGATAGCTATTGACTTGGGGGTTAATAATCTGGCAGCTTGTTTTGACACTGATGGGCATCAATTTTTGATTGATGGCAAAAGACTTAAAAGCATTAATCACTGGTATAACAAGCGTAACGCCCAGCTTCAATCTGCCAAAGACAAGCAAGGGATAAAAGGGATCACAAATAAACAGGCACGACTTAATCAAAAGCGGAATGACTCTATTCGAGATTATTTGAATAAATCGGCTCGAATAATAATCGACCATTGTTTGACTTATCAAATTGGTAAATTGATAGTTGGTTACAATCCGGGTATCAAGCAAGAGATTAATATCGGACGTTCTAATAATCAAAACTTTGTCCAGATTCCTTTTTGGCAGTTGAGACAAAAACTTAAAGCTTTGTGTTGTCGATACGGAATTGAGTATGGTGAACAAGAGGAATCTTACTCCTCTAAGGCTAGTTTTTATGACCAAGATGAGATCCCTATTTACAATGCCGATAATCCCAGTAAACAGAAGTTTTCTGGTAGAAGGATTAACAGAGGATTGTATAGAACAAAGGATAGACATCTGGTTTCTGCCGATATTAATGGTAGTGCCAATATTTTGGTTAAAAGTAAGCACAGACTTGATTTTGAGCGAGTGTCTAGCGGGTTTTTGGCTAACCCTTTAAGGATTTACGTCTCTTAAGAATCCCCGCCGTTTTACGGCGCGGGAGTGTCAATTACCAAGAAATTCGGGAAGATGGTCTCCTTGAAGGTCTCCAACAAGGAGTCCAACAAGGAAGACAACGGGAGGCGATGTCATTTGTTACTCGCTTAGTGACTCGACGAGTCGGTGCGATCGCTCCTACAATACAAGAACAAATTCAGACCCTATCTGTAGAACAATTAGAGGATTTAGGGGAAGCACTTCTGGATTTTTCAGAAGCAACGGATTTAGAAAATTGGTTGAATCAAAGTCAGCCTTAATGAGTACAATAGAGGTTCATCTGTTTAAAACTTCACCTAATACTTTAAGGACATTTAACCCATGACCGTTGATGAAGTTCTTGCGATCGCAGAAGTTGTCCTTGATGGGGAATGCTTAAACGACGTGCGAGAGCTAATATTTAGACAATGTTGGGAAGGTAGATGCTCCTATGAGGAAATTGCTAAACTTTCCAAGTATGATGATGAATACATAAAATCCATTGCTGCTAAACTAGTGTTGGGTTTTGTTGTCACTCAACCCAACCAAATATTAAGAAATAATCTAAGAAGGAATTTTAACAGTTTCCCCTAATAAACTCGACATTCGTGCTGCCTCAGCAACTTTCAGGGTAGATAAACTGGCTTCTGGGCTAACATAAAGGGGCGTTCCTTCATAGAGACAATCTAAAACCATCTGAGTATCTTTAACAAATAATCCCCGACGGGAAGCCACCTCAATATTTTGAACAGTATCCTTTTGAATCAGTTGACCCTTTTCGGGAGTAAAAATTAACGTTCCCTGTTCACCATAGAGGGTAAAAGTGTTATCAGACTGCCAAAAAACTTCTCCTTTTCCATAAACAGACTCTCCCAGGATGCCATTATTAAAAGTTAACCTAGCATTACATAAACAGGCTTTGTAGAGATCCGGTTCAATATCCCAATATTGGACTTGACAATTGACACTAGCTACTGTCCCAAATAAATCGGTAAATCTGTGCAAACGGGACAAAGCCCCAGTTATCGGAAAACCAAATAAAGAGGGCTGATATGTCCATTTAGCCGGGGCTGGATTTTGGGGGTTAATAGTGACATAACGAACATAGAACACTTGACCAATGGCCTCCAGGGACGCTTTGATAGCATTGTGCATTCCTCCCAACAGTTCAAGATGTTCGACATGGAGGAGTTTATTTTTCTCTTGCGCCAGGGCAATTAAAGATTCTGCGTCCTGGGGATCTAAACTCAGGGGATATTCAACGACAACGTGTTTATCCTGTTCTAAAGCATAACGAGCAATCTTGCCATGATCTCGATTTACCGTGCAAATGATTACCAGATCAATATCTGGCCGTTCGACTAAATCAGCCCAGGATGCAGATACCGTAACATCAAATTCTTGACTAAAGGCAATTGTGGAGGCCGGGGTATTACCCGCAATGGCCACAAGCTGCGATCGCAGATCGGCAATTAGAGCCGCCGCCCGCATTTTCGCCACATATCCACTGCCAACAATTCCCACTCGTAGAGGATGGGAAACCTTACTAACAGAAGAAAATAAAAATCGACTCATGATATCAGGGTTAGGGACAAGGGTGCTAGATATAAGTAATCAAGATGCAATTAGAAAAATTTATAATAAATCCCATTCTAAATCTAGGTTGACAAGGTTTTACAACTTCGGCTTTTTCTCCTAATATCGAGATGTGAAAAAAATCTGTGATGCAGGCAAAAGCCCATTAATGCTTTTGGTTTGTATAAGGGATTTTTATATTTTTATCGAAATTAACGAGAGGAACACTACATGGCTAGTTATAAAGTCACATTGAGAACTCCAGACGGCGAGAAAACCATTGAAGTCGCTGATGATGTTTATATTTTGGATGCGGCGGTAGACGACGAAGGTATTGATTTGCCCTATTCCTGTCGTTCGGGTTCTTGCTCATCCTGTGCAGGTAAACTTGTTTCCGGTACAGTCAACCAAGACGATCAGAATTTCTTAGAGGATGACCAAATCGCAGCAGGATACGTTTTGACCTGCGTGGCCTACCCCACTTCTGATGTTGTGATCGAAACCCACAAAGAAGATGAGGTGGAAGCCTAGTCATTTGCGTGTTCGTTCAAAGTTCAACGGTGATGGTTATTATCGGCGTTGAGCTTTGAATTCATCAGGGATTGACGGGCTGAAGTTCGGTTTTTGGGAATTAAGAGTTTAGTTACTCACTACCCTAACTTCGCCTGTTGATCCGATTCCCAACCCAAGTCTTATATAAGGAATCAAGATGTAATTGGAAAAATTTATAATAAATCCCATTGTAAATCTGGATTGATCAGGTTTTACAACATCGGCTTTTTCTCGTAATATCAGAGGGGAAGAAAATTCCACGATGCAAACAAAGCCTAATCAAGCTTTTGCTTGCTATCAGGGGTTTTTAGAGTTTTTATCGAAATTCGTGAGAGGATCACTACATGACTGCTGATGCTACTGCTATTTACAAAGTCACACTGAAAACACTAGAAGGCGACACCATAACTGAAAATACGATTGAAGTCCCCGATGATGAGTACATTTTAGATGTAGCAGAAGAAGCCGGACTGGAACTACCGTCTTCTTGTCGTTCAGGTGCTTGTTCTACCTGTGCGGGTAAAATTGAATCGGGTACTGTTGACCAATCGGATCAGTCTTTCTTGGATGATGACCAAATCAAAGACGGATATGTTTTAACCTGCGTTGCCTACCCGACTTCTGATTCCGTGATCTGGACGAACAAGGAAGATGAATTATATTAATTGAGGTTTGACACTCCCTGTGCCTAAAGGCGTGGGGATTCTTTGTTCATAGAGCTAACTTAAAGGTTTACAATAAAAAGCCGTCGTAGAAGGGTTTTAAACCCATTTTTCCGATAATCATTATCACCTATTTAGCTCTTTATTTCTGTTTAAGTCCCACTAAGCGTTATGGCCACTGCTATATCAACGGCGTTGAACTCTAAATTTTTTTTAATTCTCCGACAGCAGGGATGAATTTAAAGGTTGCAGTTGGGTTCCTGGGAAGTAAAAGTTTAAAATTTGTTCACTTGACCATCCTAATTTAGCCAGATGATAAGATCCTGTCTGACTCATTCCTACTCCATGTCCGAAACCACCTCCAACAAAAACATAACCTTTAAGGGTTTTATTGGGATTGTAAACGGGATCAATATAAAATAAAGTGCTAATCGGGGGTAAAAATGCACTTTGAATTTCATCTTTAGCAATTTCTAACACCCCTTGATCTGTCGTTACTGTCATTTTCAATATCCGCCCGGTTTGCGATCGCTTTACAATCTCAACCTTTTGAACTTTCTTAAAATTAGCTTGAGGCAAATTGCGCCGTTTTAAGTAAGATCGCAATTGTTCTGCAATGGCTTCTAAAGTAGCTTCTTCCCGCCAACGAAAATCAAGTTCTCCGGTTTCATTAAATCCGGTTTTTAGATTGATAAACTTTCTAAAATTAGGTTCGGAAGCTAAATTTTGTTGAGATAAATCCCAAATTTTATTCGGGGCATCAATTACCCCTAGCAAATAGGGCCGGGGTTCTCCATTCCAAATATCATTATAATTTGCCGTGACTCCCCCACTGGCGGAAAAATACACCGCATCTGTCAAGGTATTGTTATGGGTTAAAACTAAACCCTTAGTCACCTCAATAGCTTGATCCGTACTCCCATAAACTTCCGTTAGTCCTCGATAAACTTGACAGTCTGTATTAGCACAAAGATGATAATTGTCCGCTTCAAACCGTTGTAGGTTTCGCAAGGCGTAGGTTCGCGCTAGAACAGCCTGGGCTTCGATGGAGGCTGCCGGGGGCCAAGCCCCAATTTCATGGGGCACGACGCCCCGCAAATAGGTCTCTAACGGCACGTTATTAACCAGGGTATAGGTTCCATAAGCGTCGGGTTGTAGTCGCAAACTCCCCCCATAGACCAGAGGTTCGGGGTCATTGGTTTTTTGACTAACTTGAATCACATTCTGGGGACTGGTAATCTCCAGTTGATTGCGGTTATAGCGATATCCGGCTGCCGTCCAATAGGGGGTACGTTTTTGGGTGAGAATTTGGGTTTCCAATTGGGGCAGTTTATGGCCTTGGGCTTGTAAACTATCGATTAACCACCGTCGCAACAGGGGGGTATTATAAACACTGCGTTTGGCCCAAACTTGCCAGCGATCTGGTTGGGCTAATTCCACTTCTAAACCCAGCGATCGCCATTGTTGAGCATCTTCTTCGGCATTTTCATAGCTGCGGTGGGTACTCAAAACCACTCTTTCTTCGACTTCTGGTTCCAGGAGGGGTTCAACGCCCATTTTCAGGAGCACACTCTCAGTCTGGAGTTGTTTTTCCCCTTGGGGCGTCTGAAATTGCAGGGTTAAGTAGTCTCCCGGTTGGGCTTTGAGAATTAATTGATCACTGGGTTTATCCCCAAAGTGTTGCACTACACCGATTTTTAATGTCGGGTTGAAGTCTTGATCTTGGGGTTTTTGTTCTTGGGCACTGGTGGGAGTGGGGGAGAGGATCAAAAAGCATAATATACTGAATACCTTTGGAGGGAAAAATAATATCATCTTAGCCATATTAATTACTGCTATAGTTGTTGATTGAGTTATTCTTCTTCAGGTGATTCTTGATCGGAAAAAACAGCTTCTATATTGCGATAACCACTGACTATCCGAACAATTTCTACACCATTTGAAATCGGGCGATAAAATATTAAATAGTCTTCTACTGGAAATCGTCGTAGACCTTCTGATAGTTCATTGCAGCTTTGTCCCATGTTAGGAAAATCCGCTAAACGTTTAAATTGTTGTTGGATTTTTTCATTAATTTGTCTAACTGCTACGGGACTAAAACGGGTGAGGTAGTTGTTGATTTCTCTTAAGTCTTGCTTGGCTGGAAGTGTAATTAAATATCGGCTCATGATATTACTTCCTCTGCTTGAAGTTCAGCTTCCATCCGTTGCAAATCGGCTTCTAATTCAGCAAAAACTTCTTCCCCATCAAATACCTCACCTCGTTCTGAAGCTGCAATTCCCTCTTGAATTTTAGCTTTTAATTTGGCTAACTTAGCTTCCCGAATGCGATCGCGTTGATCTAATAACATTAAGGCTTCCCCAATGACGTCACTGACAGAAGCATAGCGACCGCTATTAACTTTATCCTGAATAAACTCTGTTAAGTGCTTCGTTAATGGAATTTGCATGGTTTAAATATCCTGAAGTTGTCTTGACCATCAATTTATATTTTAATCGTTTTTTAGGATAACTGCAAATAAAATCCGGCTATCTTTGGGAGACAAAATCAAGAAAACCGGATTCAATTAATACTAACCTATTAAGGATTAATTAATAGGGGTTTTTTGTCGCGATCCCATCCATCGGGGAAAACCATTTTCATCGCGTAATTGTAAGGTTTGATTTCCTTTTTTAATCTCTCCAACAATTAAATTGGGTTGTCCTCCCCAGTCAACTCGTGTTCCCGTAACTTCTACGGTGTCATTGGGTTTAATTTGAAAGTTTTGTTGTTCTAAATACCACACGGGGGCAACATGAAGCCCGAGGGTTTCTGTATTCGTTTTCATCAATAAATACATACCGTGAGGCATTTGATTTCCTCGATTTTCTGGTTGTATTTCTAATATCGTTCCTTGAACTGTTTCTACATGACTAGGATCATACATCATCCCAGAATATCGCCCTTTTCCTCCTGAACGATTTCCCCTTCCACCTTGACCCATCATCGGATGATTTTGTCCCATAAGTTGTTGACAGGGGGGATAAAAATTATTGCCATTTGTAGGAGTAGGTTGGGGAGAATTTGAGTTAGACTGTGCAAATAAAGGTGGGGAATAATTCAGGGAAATAAAAGCAATCCCCGTGGCAATTATAACCCCTTTAACTTGAGTTTTAGATAAATTAGTTTTCATGGTTCAGTCCTCCTGGTGAATAATTAACCAGTTTTGCTGATAGATATATGATAAAGTATCCTGTAAGTGGAGAGTCTAGTTAAGTTGATAAAACTTTATAAAAAACAGCAAATCTTCATCAGATTAAGATTCGAGATTGTTCAGTTAAAGGAATACCAATTCCCGATAAGCCTGGTAATAACCAATCAAAAATAACTAAAGTGTATTGTGTCCATTGATTTTCCAAATAATCCCAAGCTTCCATCTCATCCTGAACCCAATCTACAATATATGCTTTTTGGGTTAATATTCATTTAATGGCTTCCCCTAAATTGGGTTCATCTTCCACTAGCAAAATTCTCATGGTTTAAAATCCCTAAAAGGATATAAAATTTCTTCCAGTATAACCCACAAGAACAGTGCTATGATTCGACGACGTTCAACTCCTTGGATTCATCAACAATCGAGATTTATCATTGCTAGTGTAGCTGCTTTTGGTGCAGTGATTGCCGCCTATTTAACCTTTGTCAAACTGACAGGAGGAAGTGCGGCTTGTCCGACAACAGGTTGTGATCAAGTTCTGGAAAGTCCTTATGCCATTGTTTTTGGTTTACCTCTACCTCTGTTTGGGTTGGTAGCTTATATTATCATGGCAGGCATGGCAGTTTCCCCTTGGTTAATTAATTCTGAAACCCAAAAAAAATTAAGAATAAAAACAGAAGATTGGACATGGCTATTGATGTTTGCTCAAGCATCTGCCATGATGATTTTCAGTTTTTATCTGATGTATATAATGGCATTTGTCATTAAATCCTTGTGTATCTATTGTACTGCTTCTGCAATTTGTTCTATTAGTTTATTCGTTTTAGCTTTATTAGGTAAAGATTGGGAAGATCGAGGTCAAATATTTTTTATTGCGGTAGTAGTAGCAATGATTACTTTAATTGGAACCTTAGCGGTATATGCTCCCATTAATAGCCCTCGTGCCGAAAAAAGCACATTTCAAATTACAACTACCTCTGACCCCGCTAATATTGAACTGGCGGAATATTTAACCCAGTCTGGAGCAAAAATGTATGGAGCTTTTTGGTGTGGTCACTGCCATGATCAAAAGCAATTATTTGGTCAACAAGCAGTGGATAAACTGCCTTATATTGAGTGTGACAAGGAAGGTAAAAATCCTCAACTTGATTTGTGTAAAGCCAAGAATATTGAATCTTATCCTACTTGGGAAGTTAAGGGTCAGATGTATGCAGGAGTTCAGAGTTTAGAAAAGTTAGCAAAGGTTTCAGAATATAAGGGATCTCGGACTTTTGGTGTTCGTTAATAGACTCTCAAAACCTAACCCCAAATCAAGTAGAGACGTGCCAAGCGCGAATTGTGCCGTTAGACTGTTGGCGCGTCTTTACAAGAGTCCCTATCGGGGAAAAAAGCACTCAATATTCAGATCAAATTGCTACTTGAGGACTCTTGTAGCATTGAAAATTGCCAGTAGCGCCACTCCCACATCGGCAAATACTGCCTCCCACAAGGTGGCAATTCCGATCGCACCCAAAACAATGAATAATCCTTTAATCGCCATCGCCAATACAATATTTTGCACGACAATTTTGCGAGTCTTTTTAGCGACTTGAATCGCCTCTGCTACTTTAGACGGGGCATCGGTCATAATCACCACATCAGCCGTCTCAATAGCCGCATCTGACCCTAATCCTCCCATTGCTATACCCACATCGGCTCTAGCAATTACAGGAGCATCATTGATACCATCGCCCACAAATGCAACTTTGCCTTTTCCGGCTCCACTCAGCAACTTCTCGATCGCCTCTACTTTTCCTTCGGGTAACAATTCAGCAATATAGGAATCTAAACCCAGACTTTCTGCTACGCTTTTAGCAACAGCCCGGTTGTCACCCGTAAGCATCATAATTCGCTCGACTCCCACCCTTTTAAGATCTTGAATTACCTTAATCGCATCGTCCTTAATTTCATCTGCAATTAAAATGTAGCCCCCATAGCATCCATCAATCGCAACATGAACAACAGTACCCTCTAAATTGCAGGTATCGTGATCAATATTTTCTCGATGCAAGAGACGATCATTCCCTGCCAAAACCACTTGATTTTTCACTTTTGCCCGAATACCATGACCCGCAATTTCTTCGTAGTCCGTTACATCCCCGTCATCAATAAGTTGACCGTATGCTTCTCGAATTGACTGTGCTACTGGGTGGTGAGAATGAGATTCCGCTTTGGCTGCCAACTTCAGTAATTCCGACTCAGAAAAACCGTTTTGAGTTACAATTCTCGTCACTTTAAACACACCTTTGGTCAAGGTTCCAGTTTTATCAAAAACAACGGTTTTAACAGCAGTCAAGGTATCCAAAAACGTCGAACCTTTGACCAGAATTCCTCGTTTGGCAGCACCTCCAACACCACCAAAATAGCCCAAGGGAATACTAATCACCAATCCACAGGGGCAGGAAATAACCAGTAAAATTAGGGCGCGGTAAACCCATTCTGTGGAAGTTGCACCGGGAATAAACAGGGGGGGTAAAAGGGCTACAGCTAAAGATAAAACGACTACAACGGGGGTATAGTAGCGGGCAAATTGGGTAATAAATTTCTCGGTTTCTGCTTTCTTGCTGGTAGCATTTTCAACGAGATCGAGAATTTTGACAATCGAAGATTCCCCAAAAGGTTTGGTAACTTGAATCGTTAAAACACCACTTTGGTTAATCGTCCCTGCTAAGACAACCTCTCCAACTTTCACCCGGCGCGGAACAGATTCTCCAGTTAATGCTGAAGTATCAATCTGAGAATTACCTTCGATAATTTCACCATCTAAGGGAATCTTTTCTCCGGGTTTGACTAGAATAATATCTCCCACGTTGACGGTTTCTGGGGAGACTTGTTTGACTATTCCATTAACTTTTAGATTGGCAGTGTCCGGGCGAATTTCCAGCAGAGATTTGATCGTGCGGCGAGAGTGACCCACAGAGTATTCTTGAAACAATTCTCCGATTCGGAAAAACAGCATGACGGCGACCGCCTCCGGGAGTTGATGAATGGCGATCGCTCCTACCGTCGCAATGGTCATCAAGAAGTTCTCATCAAACACCTGTCCCCTGAGAATATTCCGTCCAGCCGTTTTCAACACCGACCAACCACTCAGTAAATAAGCGGGGATGAATACGGCATATTCACCCAAGCTGTAGGGCGTATTATGCAGGGGTTTCTCAAAAACTATTCCTAAAACAAGTAATGTGATTACTGCCAACACCGAGGGAAGTTCCCGTTTTAGGTTAAACTCCCCTGAACCGTGATTATGCTCGTGGTTATGGTCATGGTAGTGAGTCTCTAAATGAGATTCTGGGCTGATGATGGTGAAGCCCAGAGAGATGACGCGATCGCAGATTTCCTGTTCATTCACCTGCTTTGGGTCATACATCACCCTTAAGCGTTCCGTCGCAACACTGACGGATATTTCTGCCACACCTGGTATTTTCCCAACACCTACTTCGATCTTAGTGGCACAGCTACCGCAATCCATACCGCCGATCTGCATCTGTTGAGTTTTAAGGGAAGGAGTCTGAGTCATTGCTCATTTGCTGAATAGATCGTAATTACCAGCATTGTAATCCAATTCATGAAATATATGAGCAGTTGTTCAGTTATTAAAATGATTCTCATTCTATGTTTATACTGAAGGTGTATGAACAAACCCAACCCTTTACAAAAGTCACTATCCCAGGAGTCGGACGCACCAAGTTGTGAGTCTCACCTGGTCAATTTAGACAACGTGCGCTCCTTACAGCCAGAAATCTTGCCACTTGAGGAAGCACAGCGCATGGCGGAATTTTTTGGCGTACTTGCCGATCCGAGCCGTCTGCGTCTCCTCTCTTGCTTGGCAAAGCAGGAGTTATGTGTTTGTGACTTAGCGGCTAGCTTAAGGATCAGTGAATCTGCCGTTTCTCATCAGTTGCGCCTCCTGCGAACCTTGCGCTTGGTTAAGCATCGCAAAGAGGGTCGTAACGTCTATTACAGCTTGGCAGATAGGCACGTTATCAATCTGTACCGTGAAGTTGCAGAACATCTAGGTGGGACAAAATAACCCTAAGTAAATTAGTGATGTTTACCTCAAATTTACTAATCAGATATTCTGACACCTGCCCCGACAATCCAATCTAATAAAATAGGATTAACTAATTCTGGGGCTTCATCTTGGGGACAATGACCCACACCTTCTAATCGAATAAATTGTTTTACCGTCGAATAGTGTTGAAATTGTTCAGCAATTTCTATCGGTTCCCAAGGGTCATTCGTTCCCCATAATATTATCGCTAAACAGGGTAATTTTGGCAATAAATCCTCCGGCAATGGCCCTTGGGAATAGCGAGTAAAGGCGGCGAAAACCTCAACCGCTCCTTGATCTTGGGCAGGTTTTAATAACATTTCTACTAATTCATCCGTAACAGCTTCATCCCGTTTATAGGCTTGTAATAATACTTTTTTAACGGTTTTTGGGGTAGCTAAAAGATTAAAAAAAAATTGATTAAACCAGGAATACTTTAATAACTCCTGAACCACACTGGAGCCATAATTTCGATACCAAGGAAGTTCGGAGCGTTTGCGATCGTGTAATAATCTTAAAGAACAGTTTAATAAAGCAATTTCTCGAACAATATCAGGATAATCAATAGCCGCCTGCATCACTGCAATACAACCAATGGAATTTCCTACTAAAAACGCAGATTCTTGAACAATTTCTCGACAAAAATCAGCGATTTGTTCTCCCCAAGTTTCAAAGGTATAACCCATTTCTGGACTCGGTTTCGGTTTCGCTGACCCCCCAAACCCAATTAAATCTAAAGCAAAGACTCGACAATGTTTTGCCAATTCAGGAATATTTTTTCGCCAATGACCCCAAGATGCCCCAAACCCATGAATTAAAACCACCGCCGGGCCATTATTACCTTCGCTGACATAACAAATCGGGTATCCTTTCCAAATCCAAGTTTGTGGTACAGATGAAGTAGTTAACATGAGTTTAAGGGAATAGGGATCACGGATTTAAGAGGATTTCACGGATTTTAATTTGTGTTAATCTGCGTCATCTTTTTAAATGCGTGATCGGTAATGGGTAAGGGGATTGATTTTTTAACTGTTATAATAATAGCAATAAATTATTCTATTTTCTAATTCTGTGTCAAAATTAAAAGTTGTTAGTTTCCTAAATTAAAATGACATCAACTCTCCCTCAGACTACGACTATAGACTTTCTGGGTTCGGAAATTGTCCCGGAATATGAAACCGCTAAGGTTGTGATTTTACCGATTCCCTATGAAGCCACAACCAGCTATAGAAAAGGATGCGAGAACGGCCCTGATGCGCTGTTAGAGGCTTCCCATCAGTTAGAATGTTATGATGAAGAACTAGACAGGGAAATCTGTTTTGATGCGGGAATTTTTACCCATGCTCCGATTGCAGATACTCGCCATGGAAAGACAGTTTCAGACACAGAAATGTTGCGGGTAACCCAAGAAACCCTCCAGTCTTTAATTGAACAGAAAAAATTTGTGATTTCCATTGGGGGAGAACACAGTATTACCGAAGGAGTGGTACAGGGATATCGTCAAGTCTATCAAGAATCTTTTACTGTAGTTCAAATTGATGCCCATGGGGACTTAAGGCATGAATATCAGGATACAATTCATAGTCATGCCTGTGTTATGCGTCGAATTGTGAATATGGGATTACCGACGGTACAAGTGGGAATTAGAGCCATTTGTCAAGAGGAAGCTGACTTAATTAAAGAGAAAAATTTAACGGTTTTTCGGGCGAGAGAAATGGCATTTAATCTGGATTGGATTGAAAAAGCGATCGCCAGTATTCCCACCGAAAAAGTCTTTTTAACTATTGATGTTGATGGCATTGATCCGAGTTTAATTCCTGGGGTGGGAACTCCCGAACCCGGGGGATTAAATTGGTATTCTACCCTAACCTTTTTACGCCGTCTATTTGAATCTAAAGATGTAATTGGGTGTGATGTAATGGAACTAGCTCCCGTGGTTGATTCAGTGGTTTCTGAATTTACCGTTGCTAAATTAACCTATAAATTAATTGGCTATCAAACTTTAGCCAAAGGATGGATTAAGGATTAAAAATTAAGGTTTGATGGTTGAGGGTTGAGGGGAGCCAAAGCGGGTGAGCTTCAGCCCAAAATCCCTAATAATAGCAGTCGCGCAACCCTGATATTTGACAAAGACCGATCTAGTAAACCAGACGATGAAGTCTTCTACCTCTAGTTGCTTTTCCCTGCTACACCTTAAGCGATTGACACCGTTGATGAATCAAACAGATAGTCCGTTTCCACCAAATCCCAAGCTTTACCATCTAATGCCATTTGTTCAATTAAACTGGCCAGACGTAAGGCTTTTAAGGCTTGTTCTCCACCCACGGATGGTTGATTTCCACCCCGAACACAACTGACAAAATGTTCTAATTCAGCGTGTAGGGGTTCAATATTACTGGTATGAACTTTTTGAATTAACCCATCTTGACGATAGAGAACTTGACCATAATCCGTAACATAATTAGCCGTGGTTTGTCGATGAATTAAAATTTCATTATTGAGAAAATCGGCTTCAGTTAAGGAATTTTTGCAATGGGCAACAATAGAACGTAATTTGCGATGGGTGACTTTACTGCTAATTAAATTGGCGATCACGCCATTAGCAAAACCAAGGGTAGCGGTCACATAATCTAAATAGCCAGAGTCCGAAGCCCGACTACCACTAGCCGTTAATTTAACAACGGGAGCAGCCACTAGATCTAACATCAAATCAATATCATGAATCATTAGATCTAAGACCACCGAAACATCATTAGCTCGGTTAGAATAGGGACTCATCCGACGGGCTTCTAAGGCTAAAACTTCCTCCGTTTTTAAAACTTTACTAAATTCTTGAAAAGCGGGATTAAACCGTTCAATATGACCCACTTGCAAAATTCGTTGATAATCCGCCGCCGCATTGACTAATAATTCAGCCTCACCAATACTTGCAGCAATGGGTTTTTCAATTAAGACATGAACCCCGGCTTGTAAACAGGCCATCCCCACAGGATAGTGTAACCGGGTGGGAACTGCGATACAAACGGCATCTACTAAGGGTAAAAGGTCTCGATAATCTTCAAAAAACCTCACTCGGTACTTACTCGCCGTATCGAGTCCCCGTTCAACACTGAGGTCGGAAACTCCCACAAGTTCCACGTCCTTAAGCATACTCAAAACCCGGGTATGATGCTGCCCCATATTACCGACACCGATCACACCAACTTGAATCGGGTCAAGGTAATTTCTTCCAGCCATAGCATTTGAATATCCAAGGGACATCCTATTTTGCACTCCTCTACTCTCCTCCACCACAGAAATTAAGCCCATAGGCTGTCCATCAGCAGTGTAAATCCATCCAGATACTATCACAGCCTTGGATTTTGTAAAGAAATTTTAATTAGGGGTGGGCGGTTGGGGTTTGAGCCAGGAAGGACGCACTCCCCCTGCCTCCCCTACTCCCCCTGCTTACCACCCAATATTGTCTTTACTTATTGTTACAAAAAGAGATTTTTCTGAAAATGGTATTTACTAAAGATCCAGTTTATTTTATAATTTGTTTAGCTTTAATCCAAAATTAATGCCTAACCCCTCCTTAATTGAGTCAAAGGTTAGGGAAATTTCAGCGATGAAATTAATAACAGGGTTAAGTATAAATCAAGAATTCACCCTGTAAAAAAACTAGGTATTTATCATGACAGTTAGCTCATCTACACCAAAAAGGGGGGATGCTGGGAAGCGAACCAGTGGAACAGCAAACTCAAATCAAGATAATAAAACTGAAGCGGATCAGCTTAAAGTAGATTCTGTTGAAAACGAACCAACCCCAAATATGAGCCAAGAAACCAAGTTAGATATTGTGGACAAACCTGCAAAAAAAGGCTCTGAAGCCAATACTGCACCCACTCAAATTCAAGTCGCTTCAATGGCGACATTTATGAATCGTCCAATTGAACATAGCCATCTTGAAATTTCAGGAATGCTGTCACCAAGACGTCCTATTTTTAAAGCGAATAGTGCTAGTAATGTAGCCTTTATTCATTTAGAAGATGCGGTGGGAGCTTTAGCTAATCGCCCCATTGAAGTCAGTCATTTACAAATTACTTCAATGATCATGAACCGTCCTATTGCCACTAATGATGTTGATGATCCCTTCACTTTAATGGGATTTCTGGATTAAACACCAAATTGAATCATTTTTCATAGAAATCGGGTTTCTGAACCAAGGCTTATGTTTTAATTCATGAGTTAGATAGTGGAAATCCGATTTATTTTGTAAGGAAAGTTGGGCAGGTTTAGAAAGGTTATGGGTGGGAAGCATAGATTTTTACCGAACCTGCCCCTACAGAGCATTATAGATTAGTTTAGATAAGTTTTTAAAGTAAAAACCCACCAATCATTCCCCCTAATAAAATAAAACCAATTCCCACATTATTCCGAAAAATTTTAGCATAAATAGGTTTAGGAAGATCGGGATTTAGCAGTTGAAAATATTGCCTAGACCATAGTATAATAGAAAGGATTAGAGTTAGCCAATATTCCCAGTTTAATTGAAGATTCCAGCCTAAAATTCCCAATAATATTCCCGTCCCTAAAAACAAAATTCCCACGGCATTCGCAGATTGATCTCCAAAAAAAATAGCACTGGAATTAATACCCAAACGCTGATCATCTTCCCGATCGCTCATGGCATAAACCGTATCAAATCCCAACGTCCATAATACCGTGGCTCCCCATAAAAACCAAGTAGATGTTTGTAAATTTCCTACCGCCGCCGTCCAACTAATTAATACCGCAAATCCCCAAGCAATTGATAATACTAATTGCGGCACAGGAAACACTCGTTTTGCCAAAGGATAACCAATAATAACTGGAACTGCGGCGACCGATAAACCCAAACTCAAGGGGTTTAAATAGACCGCCAGTCCCGCCGCGCAAATAAAAGAAATCAAAGCGATCACAATAGCCGTTTTGACCGTTAACGCCCTCGAAGCCAGGGGACGGGTACGGGTGCGTTCGACTTGGGGGTCAATATCCCTATCCCATAAATCATTCACCACACAGCCCGCCGCACTGGTGGCCAAAGTTCCAAAGACAATAATTAAAATTAGGCTTAGGGGCGGTGTGCCATGGGTAGCCAGAAAAATTGCCCACAATGCCGGAATCATCAAAATTAGACGTCCGGCGGGTTTATCCCATCGCAACAGCCGCATAATCGTTTGCCAAGTGGGTTCGGGGGGATTAGATTGGGTCAGCATTGCAGGTTGAATCAAAAAAATTGAATTGAATCTTCACAATATTTTGTAACATAGATCCGCCCTCGGTTTAAAATTAAAAGCAGTAGCTTTTTAGAGACTAATTATGGTCACATCAATGCCTTTGGTGAGAGGATATGAACCCACAGACGACCGAGATCGAATCCTAGCCGCCATTGATTTAGGCACGAATTCTTTACACATGGTTGTGGTGAAAGTGCAACCTCAATTGCCTACCTTTACGATTATTGCCCGGGAAAAAGAAACCGTTCGTTTGGGAGATTGTGAGGAAAAAGGCAATCTCAAACCGGAGGTAATGGAACGAGCTATTGCTTGTTTAAAAAGGTTTCAAGGTGTGGCTAAAACCTTTAACGCTGAACAAATTGTGGCGGTAGCCACCAGTGCAGTTAGAGAAGCGCCCAATGGTCGGGAATTTATTAGCCGAGTCGCCGATGAACTGAACTTAGAAATTAGTTTAATTTCCGGTCAAGAAGAAGCCCGACGCATCTATTTAGGGGTGCTGTCGGCGATGGAATTAAATAACCAACCCCATATTATTATTGATATTGGTGGGGGGTCTACGGAATTAATTTTAGGGGACGGTTGGGAACCTCGATTTTTAAGTAGTACAAAAGTCGGTGCTGTCCGATTAACCAAGGATTTTGTTCATAGTGATCCCGTTAGTCGCACGGAGTTTTTGTATTTACAAGCCTATATTCGCGGAACATTAGAACGGGTTGTGGACGAATTATCTTCCCATTTACAACCGGGTGAAATTCCTCGTTTAGTCGGAACTTCTGGAACTATTGAAACCTTAGTGGCAATTAAAGCCAGGGAAAAATCAGGAATAGATCCGACTCGTTTGGGGGGCTACGAATTAACCTTAGAAGAATTAAGAGAATTTGTCAATAGAATTCGCAAATTATCCTATCAAGAACGATTACAAATTCCGGGTATGGCTGACCGTCGGGCGGAGATTATTGTCGCCGGAGCCTTGATTTTACAAGAAGCCATGACCTTGTTAAATATCCCGTCTTTAAAGGTCTGTGAACGGAGTCTGAGGGAAGGAGTAGTTGTAGATTGGATGTTAACCCATGGGTTAATTGATGATCGTTTACATTATGGCAGTTCTGTTCGAGAAAGAAGTGTTTTAAACATTGCTCAAAAATATCAAGTTGACTTAGAACATAGTCAACGGGTTGCGACTTTTGCTTTAAGTTTATTTGATCAGACTAAGGGATTATTACATAATTGGGGATTGGCCGAACGGGAGTTATTATGGGCGGCGAGTATTCTGCATAATTGTGGATTATATATTAGTCATTCAGCCCACCATAAACATTCCTATTATTTAATTCGTTATGGGGAGTTATTAGGATTTACGGAAACGGAAATTGATGCGATCGCAAATTTAGCCCGATACCATCGCAAGAGCAATGCTAAAAAGAAACATGAATCCTATCAAAATTTACCTCGAAGGTTTCGACAAGTCATTGATCAATTGCATCCTTTATTAAGGTTATCAGTCGCCTTAGATAGACGCATGATTGGTGCTATCTCTCAAGTGGTTTGTGAATATAAATCCATGACCCGAGAGTTTCATTTGAAGTTAAAACCGACCCATGCTAATGATGATTGTGCATTAGAATTGTGGAGCTTGAATTTAAAAAAAGAAGCCTTTGAAATTAACTATGGATTAAAGTTAGTAGCTAAATTAGAATCTAGCAATCATTCAAACCCCACATTCCCCCAGTAGAGACGTTATATACAACGTCTCTACTATTCTTATTCCCAGGTTTCTAATTCTGCTATCCAGTTATTCCAAAGGGTGATTAACTGTTCTCGACGGGTTTCAAAATTAGCTGCAATCCACATTAAAATCACCCCTAAAATAAACAAAATTATCCACTTGATAAAGGAATAAACGGAATTAAGAATAATCAGTTGATTTACAATATCAATTAAAAATATTGCGGTTCCAATATAGAGAAAAGCTCTAATTCTTAATCCTAGTCCGACAAAAATTGTAACTAAACTTAAAATTCCTGGGAGAATTCCAGTTCCTTGGAAATTACCCAGGGAAGTTCCACATAAAAGACCCGTCCCCAAAACCCGTAACCCATGACGTAAATTCCGATTTTCTTCTAATTTTAGAGTGGGTTCAACCTGGGAAAAATAGAGTAATGAGCAGGATATCGGGAGAGTAAAAATAAATATATCATCTATTGAGCCTAGCCAATCATAAAAGGTAAAACTGATTAGGATTAAACTTAGGTAGGTTAACCGAATATTTTGAGTAAATTTTGCTAAAATAATATAGAATAAAGTTCCAAAGATTACTGAAAAATACCAAGTTAACTGTTGTTCTGGTTGCAGAATAAAATGGGAACCGATAAGGGTGATTACAGGGAGAATAATAGCTGTTCTTTTCCAAGGTCTAACTGGCCATCCCCAAGTATTCCAAGGAAGAATATAAAAGAAATAAGATAAAATTGAGACTAACGACCCCGACCAGGGAATCAAAAAGTTACTTAAATCGACTAAATGCTGTAGATAAATTACTAAACCTGTTGCTTGGATTAAACCAATATAAACCCAAGTTTCTGCTATATCTAAATTTGAATTATGGCGACCTTGGAATAGGGCATAACGAATTAATAATACACTAGTTCCAATCGTTAATAAAAATTGGGGGTTAATGGGAATTAAAGTCACTAAACCTAATAATATACTACTGATAAACCAATGCAAATGGGCAATGTTTTTAATTTCGGCTTCAGGAATTCGTAAATACCCTGTTAACCAGGGACTGAGAATTCGGTAACCATACATTAAACTGGTTCCTAATGTGGCAAAAGCAATCCATTGTTCTGTTAAAGTTTGGGAATTAATTTGATATAATAATATTTCATAGGTAGAAACAGAAACCCCGATTAATCCTAAATAAACTAGAGGTTTAGCTTCAATATTTCTTCTGCCAATCCCAATTAAAATTAAGGCGAATGCTAGAGAAATTAATCCCGTCCAGTTAGCGGAGGTTTGAACTCGAAAAACAATAGCTAAAATACCGTAAATAATTGGAATAATTTGCCAAGGATTAGGCAATTTTTCAATTTGATAATGACGTTGCCACCAATCCCCGAATAGTTGGGTAGTTAATCCTAAAATAATATTAGCAACCGCCAAACTAACTAAAGATTGATTGCCAGAAATCAATATTTCAACAATGAGTAATTCTACAGCCAAAGCTAAACCATATAATATCCAAGGAGAGAATCCAGACCTAGCTATTTTCCGAGGGTTTTCCCAATCTAATCCTCGAAAAATCAAGGCTGCAATCAAAATAATTAAGGTAGAAGTTAGGGTGAAGTTTCTAGGGATTTTATACAATAAAACTCCAAAGGAATTAAGGGTTATGATTGATATTTCAAATCCCAAAAAAGTCATAGCCCAACCATCAAATGCTTGTTGATAAAGTCTAACAATATTGGATTGAGTCACACCATAACGGAATAACATAAAACGGAATACCCATAATCCTGCGATGGTTAAACTTAAAAACATTAACCATCCTTCTATTGTGACCAAATCCTTGACGGATAGGAATAAAAAAGCTAATCCTAAACCCACGGTAAAAACCGATGAAAATAGGGTTTTAATAACTTGAGTATTAACAACCATGAATACTGTTGTTAAGCCTAAACTCCATAAACGAATTTGAGGGTGGGGTAGGGTTAAAACCTGAACTAAACCACAGGCTATTATACTAAAAATAACGGCTTTTTTTTGTTGAGATTCTCTGGTTTGTGTCGCGACATAGGTTAATCCTAGGGGTGTAATTAACCAAGCCATTGTTGAGGAATGGGGCGTGGAAAAATCAAAGTTATTTAAAAATAAAATATAACTGATTCCCGATAATAATATTCCTAGGTTTAAGGCATCTTTACGGATAACAGTTGCCACTGGACTATTGACCGTAAACAATATAAATTCACCCACCATTAAGACTAATAAAATAATCGCCCAATCCTCTAGGATTAAGTTGGGAAATTGCCAGTAAACCAGATTAGCAAAGGTGACTAACCCCAAAATATGGGTTGCCAAAACAACTATCGGTTTTAGGGGTTGACGACGACTGATAACAATTGCTAAAGTAATAGTTGAGGCTAATAGATTTAGCGATCGCAATGCCGGATTCAATAGAGACAAATAGGTTAAAAATGCACCAAATCCTAAACTCAGCAAATCTCCAAAATGGGCTACCTTTCGTTGTGGACGGTGATAAATCCAATCGGTTACAATCACCATAAAAATCAAATATGGAAACCATGTTAAACTCAGTAATGCCCAAGGAGAATCCTGAGAACTGGATATTTCTACCCCTACGCTAATGGCAGTTTTCCTTAATTCTCGTGGAATTAAACGACCGACTAAATCCACCATTGATAACCCAAAACCAAATATTGCCGCCAAATCTCGCCGTTGCCAATATTTTAATAAATGATTACTGAAAATCCCCACACCAATTCCACTCACTAAAAACCCCTGCCAAGGTTGGATATAAACAGTTACTAACCAACCAAACAATAAAATAAAATAGCTAGAACGATGTAAAATTAATGAAGAAGAAATATAGAGAAATCCAGCAAAAATTCCCAAAGCTAATCCCAGTTGACTAATATCAACATTAACCACAAAAATCGCCCGTCCGAAAAGCAGAGTTAAAAGATAAATAACAACAATTTTAAAATCAATCTTTGGGTTAGGATGGGAGGACGAAGTAGGGGGAGGGTTGGCAATGGTTAAAAATCCCGTAATAATAATCCCCAAATAAACAGCAATGAGAGAAAATCCAGGAATTTGCCATCCCCAGTTTAAATAACTTAATCCTAAATGATTGAATAGAAAGCGGCGTTGGAATTGTCCTTGATTTCGATATAAAGTTACGGTTAAAGTAGTGAGGGCTACCGCAGCAATAGCAATGGTTAATAAACCCCAGGACTCTGACCACAACTTCAACCCATCCATTGCCCAAAAATTCAAGGGAATTAATAATAAAGTGACTAATTTTAAGGCTTCAGCAGTGACGGGTAAACGGGACTGTTGAGCGCCCCATAAACTCGCCCCCCAAAAAGCAAAAGTATAGGCAAATAAAATCAAATATTGTCCAGTGGCGGGAAATTTTTCCCACTGACTCGCCGCTAAAACTCCAGAGGAAACAATGACTAAAAATAATCCTAAAAATAATAGCCAACGAACACTCAACTCGGACTTTAAGGATGCAACTAAATCCGTGGCAAAAGTAGGAAATTGCCAAGCGGGTTGGGGTGATTTAGAAACAACACGCTTTGGAGTTATTTTTTCTGCCAAAACCCGTTGATTATTTGCAGAAGTAACCGTCTTTTTAGGTAAAGGGTCACTCAAATAAAGTTCACCAATTTGACGAACTTGTCTATCGGATAATAAACCCAAATTCAACCAAACTTCTAACCCCTCTAATAACCTGGGATTGGTGCTATCCGCCTGAATTAAAATGCGAATTAAAGGTTTTGAAACAGACATGGGCAAAACCGGGTATAGGGTAGGGGAAAGAAAACTGGGTAGACTTTAATTTAAGCTATTTTTGTATTTTAAAGTATCTATTATGATATACTAAATTGTAGGTATTGATTCAGTCTGCTATGTACCAAACCGACCCCCCACGTTCCCCGAAAGAAGTCCTACCGACAATGTATGACCTAAAAAGTGAAGACCCGCAGGAACCAGGTTTGCCCGACGAATTTCACGATTTACAACCCGAATTATTAAGAATAACTTTCCGTCCCCCGAGTTATTCCCCCGACTCTGTTTTTATTGCCAGTGACCTGAATCTCTATTACGACCCTCGCCATTTTAATTGGTATAAACGTCCCGATTGGTTTGCCGTCCTTGGGGTGTCTCGGTTGTATGAACAGCGAGATTTACGCTTGAGTTATGTAACTTGGCAGGAGGGAGTCAACCCATTTGTGATTGTTGAATTATTATCCCCAGGAACAGAAGCGGAAGATTTAGGTCAAACCCTACGAGAAATTAATCAACCACCGACCAAATGGGAAGTTTATGAACGGATTTTACGCATTCCCTATTATGTAGTTTTTAGTCGCTATACCCATCAACTTCGGGTCTTTCAAAATAGTGCTAGTCGCTACCAGGAACTCACGGTTTCCAACTCGCGGGTTTGGATGCCGGAATTAGAATTGGGTTTAGGATTATGGCAGGGATGCTATCAAGAAATTGCGGGATTGTGGCTGCGTTGGTATGATCAAAATCAGAACTGGATACCGACACCCACAGAACAAATAGAACAGAAACAGCAAAAAGTTGAAGAACTAGAGGCAATATTGCAACGTTATCGACAGCAATATGGGGATTTGCCCGAATAATTAAAACAGAGAGACGCGCCGTGGCACGTCTCTACAGGTTTTTGTGGGTTTGACCGCAATCTTTGTTAGAATCCGTTACGCGCCCAAACAACCATGGAAATCGAAAAAGTAAATAGCACTAACAGCGAAACCCAACCCAGTGACACAATATCCATAGTGATGTATTAAAAAAACGTGGCAAAATAACTCTACCGTAGATCATAACTTGAAATGGAGCGATCGCATGAACCCTAACTCCTCCTCAAATTTTACGGCTACCGAACGGTTAGAATCCCTAAAGGGGGGTCTTCTGGCAGGTTTTTGTGTGGGACTAAGCCATCTTGTCCTGAGTTGGGTTAACCTCTGGTTGGGGGACACATCCATTAATCTCCTATTTTCGACCCCTCTAGCCGGGTTTAGCGGGTTTTTGTTTGGAGTCACCTATCGCTATATTATTCGCCGAGACGATAACCCCCAGTTAAAATTGGGGGGTATTTTTGCCTTTGGACTGGTACGCGCCCTCGCGGGACTAGAAATTCAACTCCATACCCCAACTTCCCTCGCACAAATAGCCCGGTTTGGGGGAGAAAGTTTATTATTATTTGGAATAGCCGGATTGATTTTAGATATGGCGTTACAAAAAGGTTGGGTCAAACCTTTTAATTAATCTTAAACCAAAATTCCTTCTGCAACTTTGATCACATTTCCCCCCACTTCCACTTGAATTAAATCTCCTATTTTTTCAGCTTTTAATAAAAGCAAAGAAGGACGATCAATTTCATATCCTTGTTCTACCCTAATATTAACTTGATCGGAACCAAAATAATGATAATTTGACAGATATCCAGCCAAACAACCATTAGCACTTCCCGTTGCCGGATCTTCTGTAATTCCTAAAGCGGGGGCAAACATTCTAGCACATAACTGATTTTCGGGATGATGGGTTTCAGGACAAAATAGAAAAATTTCCTGGGCTGTTGTGATCTTAATCAACTCAGTATAACATTCCAAATCAACCTTGGCTTTTCTTAATGCAGACTGAGTTTTTAACGGAACAATAATAAACGGAATCCCGGTAGAAACCTCTTGAATGGGATAGTTAGTATCAAAATCACAGGGTTCTAAATTAAGAACAGGGGCTAATAGTTTATGATCATAACTATTAGTAAACTCGGGAGAATTTTGTCGCATCCAGAGCATTTTTTTTCCTGATGCTTCAGGTTTCCAAGTCACCGGGATTTGACCCACCGCTAAATTTAAAATCACCTGATTAACAGAATCTTTAATTATCTCCTCTGCAATGATATAAGCAGTTCCCAAAGTAGGATGACCCGCAAAAGGTAATTCCTTTTTGGGGGTAAAAATTCGCACAGGATACCCCCCATTTTTAGGTTCAGAAGCACCAATAAATGTGGTTTCTGAATAATTCATTTCTTGAGCAATTTTGAGCATTTCTTGATCAGATAATCGCTCTACTCCTTCCCCCCAAATCACCGCTAATTGATTTCCGGTATATTGGGTTTCGGCAAAAACATCAACAATTGAGAATTTCATAAAATTTGTAATTGATGGAATAGGGAATGCTTTTGCTGGATATGTAGGGGCGGGTTCCATGCAAATTTCTGATCCTCACAGATATCCTTTCTAAACCCGCCCTTACTTTATATTGCGTTAATTTACAACTGATATAAAACAGCCATATTATCCGGTGTTTCCTGTTCTGGTGTTCGGGATTTTAGCGATTAGGAAAGAGTGCTAAAGCACAACAACGGCACAATCATAAACTATTATCGTTCATTCCAAGTTTTTTCTGCATCTGCGATCGCTTGATCAACCGTTTTTTGATTCAACATTGCCGCTTGTAAATTATCATAGATAATTTTTTGCAACTGTTTAATATCTTTTTTCGGGGGAATCAAAACCTGGGCATTTTTGAGTTCTTCTGCACTAATTAAACGGGCTTGATCTGCTACCGTTGAATTAGCAGGAAGGGTGGTAAAATAACTATCTTTAAGAGCTTCTTGAATTGAAGGTAAAACATTAGCAGCTTTCGCAAAAGCCAGTTGATTGGTACTATTAGTTACAAACAAAGCAAACTTTAAAGATTGTTCAGGAACATTCGTAGATCTGGGCATAACTAAATTCATGACCGCCACCGTGGTTTTCCTCGTATCTCCAGTAATTTGAGGAGCGGGAATAGAAACTTGAGCAACCGTAGGGGCGTTTTGACTAATAGCTTTTAAAAACTGTGGCCCCGAGGCTAATAAAGCTATTTCTCCGGCCTGATATAATTCAATTGCCCGGCGATGTCCTTGGGTCAAAACTTCCTTGGGAAGTAAGTCTTTTTGATATAAATTAACCCAATATTCAAAAGCAGCTTTTCCCTCGGGAGTATTAAAAGCTGCTTTCCCATTTTTGTCCAGTAATACCACTCCCATCTGCACCAAAGATTGTAAAATCTGGGCAGAATCTTCCGGCACAAAAGAGACAAAAAACGCATATTTTCCCGTTTTTTCCTTGACTTTTTCTGCGATTTGTGCTAGTTCTTTATAGGTTTTGGGCGGTTGAGTGACTCCCGCCTGTTGCAACAATTGTTGATTATAAATGGTAATTTGAGTTGTTAAATACCAAGGAATCCCAAAGGTAACAGTTTCACATTTATTATTCGGACAAACATCAATTTTATTAGCCTGCCAAATATTCGGTAAATATTGAGATTGCACCGTTTCAGGAACCATTTCATTCAAATTTAACCAGGCATTCCGTCCTGCAAGTAAGGCAGCAAAATCAGGATTTAAATTAATCACATCAGCAGCCGTTTTCGCCGCTACCGCCGCCAGCACCTTACTTTCCATGGCAGACCAAGGAATATCAACCCACTTCACCTTAATATCTGGATTTTCCGCTTCAAAATTAGCAATTAATTGATTAAAATAATCCGTAAATTGTGGTTGAAGTTGCATTGTCCAAAACTCAACTTCCTGCTTGCCATTTTGAGAAGTAGAAGAAGGGCTGGAACAACTAACTCCCCAACTTAAACATAACCCTAAAACCAATAACAAACCAAACCGTTTCCAAGATTTTAATTGTTGCATTTTATTCATAAATTAACTAAACCAGATAAATTTTGTTAAACTACATCTTATATCTTCCTTCGTGTATTTGTGTCTTTGTGGTGACTTATACAGTCAAAAAATCCCAGGTATTGATCAAAAAAACAGGGTAACATAGGGAAAAATAATTGTACCTGTTTACTCGGATCGATCACTCAAACTAAAAATATGGTTAGTCTATTAAAAGGACTGTTTTCCAAGCGCAAGCCGGGAATTGGCATCGAGTTATCCACGGAACGAATTAATCTCGTCGAACTGAGGAAAAAAGGCAACCAATTAAAGTTAGTCACCTTAGCGATTACTCCAGTTCCCGAGGGGATTGTCCAAGATGGTCAAATTGTCGATACCCCAGCCATGGCTGAGTTAATTCAGGCAACCGTCACCGATAACAATATCAAAGCTAAGACCGTTGGCACAGCCATCCCCGGACGGGAAGCCGTAACCCGGATTATTCCGGTTCCGGCTGAACTCAACGACGACGAACTCAAAGACTACATGAACGCCGAGTCGGGACTGTACCTGCCCTTTCCCCGGGAAGAAGGAGATGTCGATTATCAAAAATTAGGGCGGTTTGTGGATGAGGATGGCATCGAAAAAGTACAGGTTTTATTAGTCGCAGCCCGCAAAGAAGTGACGGATACCTATGTAGAAACCTTTGCTCAAGCGGGTTTAAAAGTAACGGTATTAGAGGTGAGTAGTTTTTCTCTGATTCGTACCCTAAAACACCAACTTGAGCAATTTTCCTCCACCGAAGCCGCCATTATTGCTGATATTCAATTTGATAGTACAGAATTAGCGATCGTGGTCGATGGCATTCCCCAGTTTAACCGCACCATTCCCATTGGCCTATTCCAAGTGCAAAGTGCCTTAAACAGTGCGATGAATTTACCTCCAACGAGGGATGTCAGCGAATTACAAGCCATGACCCTTCCGGTGACTGATACAATGGGAGCATTAAATGATCCCAATCCTGGAACCAATGCCATCATTAAGGTTTTCGCAGAATTAGCCGATGAACTGCGTCGTTCCGTTGATTTTTATATTAATCAAAGTGATGGCTTAGAAATGGCCCAGTTACTATTAACTGGCCCAGGTGCTGCTATTGGACAACTCGATGAGTTTTTCATGCAAAGGTTAGCCATGCCCGCCACCCAAGTTGACCCGATTGAATCCCTCGCCCTTACCTTTGAGCGGGAAATTCCCCTAGAACAACGTGCTAGTTTAGGAGTGGCATTAGGTTTGGGAATGCGAATGACCTAAATCCGGGATCACTCGGCCATAAACCGTCAATACTTCAACTGATTATGTATAACTTAGAGATCAACTTTTTGAATGATCGACCCGATCTATTAGAACGGGAAGTTCGACGACAGGTGAGTACCACCGAGAAGGTTGACCAGACCCCTATTTTAATCGGGGTCGGGGCAGCTTTAGCCCTGAATGCCATCATTGGTGGAGCTTGGTTTGTTTTTGATCGACAAAATGCCGATTTACAACGGGAACTCGATACCCTGGTTGCCACCTTGGGAACAAAAACATCGGAGGTACAAGCCTTAGATCAAATTAATGCCCAAACTGCTAAAGCCAATCAGGAAGCGGATGCCCTAGCCACCGTATTTAATCAGATTAAACCCTGGTCAGCCCTCAGCCTAGAATTAGGACAACTGATGCAGATCGCCGGGGTGAGAATTGTTGATGTTAAACAAACCGAACCCGAAATCGCCCCAGCAGCAGCCGCACCCGCAGCAGCAGCCACACCCGCAGCAGCCCCCGCCGACGCTCAAGCCGCGGCTCCGCCCCCAGCATCAGAACCAGCAACCGCTAAACTAGAAATTTCAGGAGTGGCTAACTCTTTTACCCAAATTAATGACTTTGTATTATTACTGAATCAATCCCCCTTCTTTAATGGGGAAAAAACCAAATTGATTTCGGCTAAATTAGAAGACAATCCTACTCAACTTGTGTCTAAACTTGCTAGTAAGGACGGGGAGAATCTTAAACCCCAGTTACAATCGGTGGTCAAATATACGATTGAAACAAATCTCAGTCGAGCCACCGCTTCCGAGTTGTTACCTGAGCTTCAAAGTAAAGGGGCTTTAGGATTGGTAAATCGGATTAAAACCCTTCAGGAAAAAGGAGTCATCAAGCAATGACCGTAGCCAATGAATTTATTCAAGATGTTGAGGGCGAAGGCGGTGGGCCAGTTATCTTTGGTGTTGCCCTAACGCCAAAAGTTATGGGGATTGGTGCAGGAGTTCTCGGTGTACTCCTCGCTGGTTTCTTAATTTATAAATTAGTGCTTCCCACCTTAACCACAGGACAAACTCTGCGGGAAGATATTAAAACTAAACAAGACGAAATTGAGAAACAAGATCAGCGTTTGCGCGAAAAGGATAAGGCTAAAAAAGAATTAGCCGATGCTAAAACTCGTCGAGCTACAGTTACAGCTTTATTTGCCAATGATGCCAGTTTAGAAACCCTGTTATTTGATATTAATGAACAGATTGATAAAATTAACGCTGGGATCATTGATGATCGCAAACGAGCCCAACTCAATCAGTTTAAACCCATTCCCATCGAAAAACCAGAGGATGAGATTGTTAATGATAGTACCCTGGGGCCAGAGGTAAATGGCAAACTCAGAAGAAGGAGGTATGAAGTCGAGTTAACAGGCAGTTTTGAGCAAACTCGCCAGTTTTTAGTAGCATTAGAAAGACTACAACCTCTGTTAGTAGTCAGAGGCTTAAAATCTCAATTAGGAGATCAAACTTCAGTGATTGAGGGAGAATATCGACAAGGGAAATTTGTTCCCTCTCCAAATCAACCGCAACGACAGCTAAAAAGTAGTTTTGAGTTGCAGGTGTTACTCCCCTTGAGTCAAGAAGAAGTGAAAGCGGCTGCGGCGGCTGCTGCTGAACCTCCTAAATAGTTGGAACTTCTGGCCCAAGGTGTTGTAAGGTGTCAGGATATTAGGGATTAATGGGTTGAGGCCTTCAAGCGTGGGCTGTTAAACTAACACCCAAAATTTAGATATTGTGTTGAGGAGCAAACGTGAAACATTTTCAAAGAATTGGTACAGGAATTTTAACTGGTGCTGCGATCGCCATTGTGGCACCAACCCCGGCATTTGCCCAAACTCAAGTCCAGGATATCCGACTGGTGGAAATGAACGGGGAAGTCGCTCTAATATTAGTAACTAAAAGTGGAGAAAGACCGGAAGTTTTTGTGGTCAGACGGGGCAATGATTTTGTAGCCGATATTATCAATACCCAACTTCCGGCCCAAAAACAAAACTTTCAACAAAATAATCCTATCCCCGGGATTGCTTCGGTGGTGGTGACCCAACTCGATTCTACCAGTGTGCGGGTGATTGTCAGTGGAGTGAATAGTCCCCCCGAAGCCCGAATTATGCAAGGGGCTAACGAAGGGATTGTGATTAGTATGGGTGCGTCTGGGGGTGCCGTGGCTCAAGTACCGAATCAAGCTCCCCCAGTAGCACCCCCACCGACCGCTTCTAACCCCCCAGCCAGAAGCCCTCAACCGGTATTAGTTCCCGATCCTCAAATTACCATTGAGGGCCGTAATGCTCCCCAGAGTGGGATTCGCCCTTCCGATGCGGCTCCTCCTTTCCTCTCCCAGGCTGTTGCCCCACCCTTGGGTGATATAGCCGTTTCTAATATTAACGCCGGAGTCCCAACGATTCGACTCAATACCAATCAACGGATTCCCCGCTTAGTATTACGAGATGCCCCGGTGAGTGATGTCTTAGCATTATTAGCGAGAACTGCTGGACTGAATTTAGCAATCAGTAATTTAATCAAAGATTCCGCAAGTGGTGACTTCCGAGCCCCCAATGATGAGAAGGAAGAAAAACAAATCCTAGGACGAAAAATATCCTTAGACATTGAAAATGAATCCGTTGAAGATGTGTTTAACTATGTTTTACGTTTAAGTGGATTACAAGCAAATCGTGTCGGGAATACGATTTTTGTTGGGGTTAAACTGCCTACTGCTGCTAGTGATGTCGTAGTTCGCAGTCTCAGACTGAATCAGGTTCCTGCCAAAACCGCAGCCGGTTTTTTGAGTAGTCAAGGGGCAGGAACTCAAATTCAGGTCGATCAAGTCCGTATTGAGCAGGTGGGAACCGGGATTAATTCAAGAGATGTTGAGACCAGAACACCTGCAATTACATCCTTAGCGGCTAAAGAGTCCGATAGTCCCCTGGTGCTCAGAGGATTATCCATCTCTACCGATGACCGACTCAATTCTATCACCCTCGTTGGCCAGGCGCACCTAGTAGAAACCGCCGTGGCGATGTTGACACAGATGGATTTACGTCAGCGTCAAGTCGCCGTTAACGTTAAAGTCGTTGACGTTAATTTAAGTGGAGAAGAAGCCGCCAGTAGCAGTTTCTCCTTTGGGGTTAACGACACCTTCTTTGTCAATGATGGCGGTGCCGCATCAGTTAATTTTGGTGGATATAATCCCCCCAGTGGGACAACCGCAACCAGTGGGATTAATGCCCGACCGATTATTCGGAACCGAACCAGCGATGGTCAACTTTTAGATAGTCAGAGCCCTTTTTATAATCCTAACGCATTGTCTACAACTCCTTTAACAGCACCCGGAGGGGGCGTTGGTTTAGACCCAATAGCACCCGTAACTTCCCGTCCGGGTCAAATCGGGATTTCTGCGTATGACCCTTACACCCGAGATTTAGCAACTGGAGCAGTGACAGCTTTAGGTACAGTTACGAATAGCGTTTTTCCCTTCTTCCAGTATCCCCGCAAGTTCTTATCCACTTTAACCGCTCAAATTATCAGTGGTAATGCTAAGATTCTCACCGATCCGACCTTAGTGGTTCAGGAGGGTGAAACCGCAAAAGTGGCTTTAGTTGAAGAAATTGTTAAATCAGTTACAACAACCTTTACAGACACGGTTTCCGGCACAAGGGACAACAAAAACTTTACCTTTCAAAATGTGGGTTTAACCCTGGATGTTAACGTGGAACGGATTGATGATAACGGCTTTGTTTCCCTGCGAATTAACCCCACTGTGAGTGCCCCTGGAGATCAAGTCAATGCTGGTGGTGGTGATTTCGCCCGGCAGATTCTCAGCCGGACTGTCGAATCTGGTTTAATCCGTTTGCGCGATGGTCAGACCTTAATTTTATCGGGGATTATTCAGGAAAATGAACGGGCTACGGTTAGCAAAATTCCCCTGTTAGGGGACTTACCCATTGTGGGTTCATTATTCCGCAGAACCAATAAGCAGAATACAAGGGCGGAAGTGATTGTGTTGGTCACGCCTCAAATATTGGATGACAGCGATCGCGCTCCCTACGGTTATCAATATAACGCCAGTCCCGATGCCTTACGGATGATGCAAAAACGATAAATCAGTAATACAGACCTTTTTGCCCCCCTTAAGAGTTGGGCGGGAAGACCCCGCCCCTACAACTTCTTACCAACAGGGGGCTAGGAGGGGCAAAACCTAATTTCAACTCAAATTTCTAGCTTACTGATCGCTTTAAGTTGACAATGATTGGTCACTTCGTTCTTATCAGTTAACAGCCAACAGCTATACTATTGATTGCTTCATGCCAATTTTAAGGAGTAAAAACTCAAATGAACAAAGGTGAATTAGTGGACGCCGTAGCAGAACGGGCCAGTGTAACCAAAAAACAAGCTGATGCGGTGTTAACGGCAGCTTTAGAAACCATCATGGAAGCAGTTTCCAATGACGACAAAGTGACACTGGTTGGCTTTGGTTCCTTTGAGTCCCGCGAACGCAAAGCCCGGGAGGGTCGTAACCCGAAAACTGGGGAAAAAATGGAAATTCCAGCCACCAAAGTCCCGGCTTTTTCATCGGGTAAATTATTCAAGGAAAAAGTGGCTAATACCAAAGCAGAGCCAGACAGTGATGAGGACTAATTTCTAGGCGTGGAAGCAACCCATTCACCCCGTCATGGCGGAAACTTGATTTGGGCTGCGACCGTGGCCGACTGCTCTCCCTTGGATATTCTGGATTTTTCCGCCAGTATTAATCCTTGGGGGCCGCCTGCGTCGGCTCTGGCGGCAATTCAAGACCATTTGAGGGATTTAAAAGCCTATCCTAATCCTGATTATGGACAGTTGAGGCAAGTGATCGCCACTCAGATCAACCGCGAAACCGGATCGAACTTCCTAGGGGCAGATTGGATTTTACCCGGCAATGGGGCGGCAGAGTTACTCACCTGGGCAGGACGGGAACTGGCAGCATTAGATGCGACCTATTTACTGACTCCTGCCTTTGGGGACTATGGGCGCTCACTCCAGGCTTTTGAGGGGAATGTGATCGAATGTCCGCTTTCGATGGCTTCTGGTGGGTGGGATTTCTCTATGCCTCAACCCTTGAGTTCTAACTCGGGGTTATTATTAAATAATCCCCATAATCCCACCGGAAAACTGTTTGCTTCCCAGATGTTATTGGAATCCTTAAAACAGTTTGCTCTGGTGGTGGTGGATGAGGCATTTATGGATTTTTTACTGCCCACTCAACAGCAAAGTTTAGTATCTTGGGTTAAGGAATACGAAAATTTAGTGATTTTGCGATCGCTAACCAAATTCTATAGTTTACCCGGACTGCGTTTAGGATATGCGATCGCCCATCCCCAACGCTTAAAAAAATGGCAACGGTGGCGCGATCCTTGGCCGGTGAATAGTTTGGCGGTGGCGGCGGGAATTGCTGTTTTACAAGATGATAAATTTCAACAACAAACCTGGAATTGGTTAGAAGAATCCCGTCCCCAATTATATCATAATTTAGCTAATATATCGGGATTAAAACCCTATCCAGGTGCCGCTAATTTTATTTTAGTAGAATCTAATTTTTCGGTTTCTCAACTACAATTCAATCTATTAAAAAAACATCGAATTCTAATTCGAGATTGTTTAAGTTTTCCCAGTTTGGGCGATCGCTATTTCCGAGTGGCAATTAGAACTGAAGCCGAAAATCAAAGGTTAATTGAGGCGTTAAAATGGGTAATGGGTAATGGTGATTTATTCGTCAATTAATTGACTCTTACACTGATAACTGGTAGGGGCGGGTTCTTTTAGATCTTTGTTAATCACCGCGCATCTCGATGAACCCGCCCCTACAACTGATAACTGATTTATGGTTTAACCTCTACAGGGTTAGTAGGGTTAGTCAAAGCTTCGGTAACTTCAGGTTCTTGGAGGAGTAAGCGTTGTTTTTCCCGAAATTGAGTCGCCGCATCTTGAATATTTTGGCGCTGTTTATTTCCTACTGCTTCATAATCAACATTAAATCCCCCCAACCGAGAATTATGAATAATATCTAACATTGTTCTCCCACTATTTTCACCACTCAGGGGGTCTGGGTTATCAGAACGTTGAAATTGTTGTAAAGGGGTAGCGGAAGTGGATTGAGCTAGACTGGTGGAAGTGAACCCACAAACTCCCATCCCGACGGCCACAACAGCAGAGGAGCAGATTCCCAGAACCGATTTTAAGGCTTTAAATTGCATGATCACAACCTCACAATTTCAAAAATAACTATAAAAACTTAGATTTCTATAATTGTAGCTATTTTTCTGAAAATTTAACATAAATATTCCCCCCTAACATTGATGAAGGGTTGGGGGGATTAATAGGCAGAAAAATTTTATAAAATTGATGGGTTTGTTTAGGCAAAACGACGCTTTAATAAAGGCTGAATCGATAATAAAGCCACCGTTGCAAACCCGATTAATACCAACAAGGCACCGCCAAAAGTAATCGTAGCAAAGGGGGCTTCCATGACCACACTATTGAACGCCCAATCTTGATGGAGGTATAAATAACGAATAGGTTCAATCGCATAACTTAGTGGATTTAGACAAACCACCACCTGTAACCAATGGGGCATAAAAGATAAAGGAGCCAGGGCGGTACTAGCAAATAAAAGGGGTAAATTGGTTACAAAAATTACTGCAATTAATTCAATATGACCGGGCAAGGCAAAAGCTAATCCCAGACTTAATCCCGTTACTCCCAAAACTAAGAGAAACACAATTAGGGTAATGATACTTAATCCGGCAATTCCGGGTAATCCTGCCCCTAAAACGGCTCCGGCGGCAATAATAACCGAGGTTTGAATTAAACTCAAGGTCACGATATAAATTGCCGAGGCTAAAACAATCGAAAACCGAGAGACTAAAGGGGCGACTAATAACCGATTTAGGAAGCCAAATTCTCGGTCAAACATAATCGGTAATCCTGCATTTAAAGCCCCGGCAAAGGCAGTGAAAACAATCACTCCCGCCCCTAAAAATTGAGCATAATTCAGGGTTCCACCAAATAATCCTTTGGGGGCATTTTGAAATAAAGCTCCAAATAAAACTAACCACATTAACGGTTGAATAATCCCAGCAATTAAGGTGGAAGGACGACGTTTTAATTGAATAAACAATCGACGGGTTAAGGCCATTGTTTCTTGGATAAATTCCCCCACTAAATTCGGTTGCTGATCAACCGTTTGATTCGAGGTTAAAATTTTAACAGAGGTTGTTGAACTACTCATGGTTTTTGAGGTTTTGGCTGTTAATGATATAGAAATAAGGGCGGGTTTTGGTAGATTGTTTGTTGATATCAAAGGTTAACGCGAACCCGCCCCTACGATTGTTTACGGTATACATATCTTACAAAAATTTAGAAAATATTGCCTTAACGCATACTTTTCTTTTTCTCGGCTTTCAAATCTCGATTACTAGAAGCAGCAATTTCAGCATCTAGTAAAGTTCTACCCGTGGCAGCTAAATAAACATCATCTAAACTAGGTCGAGATTGGGCAATCCCAAAGGTGGGTAAACCCGCATCTTTTAACGCCTGTTGAATTGTAAATAAAGCATCACTTTGAGTTTGAACCACTAAATTTAAAGAATTGCCTTGAGCCGGATTAATAATAATCTCCTGTACAAAAGGCAAAGATTGTAATAGGGATTTGGCTGTTTCTGCTTCTGCAACCGGGGAAAATTCTCTAATTCTGAGGGTAATGCGATCGCCTCCAAGTTGATCTTTCAAAGCCGAAGGCGTACCCAGGGCAATCACTAATCCTTGGTCAATAATAGCTACCCGGTCAGCTAAAGCATCCACTTCCTCTAAATAGTGGCTTGTAATTAAAATTGTTGTGCCATTTTCCCGTAATTGACGCAGAAAATTCCAGACCACCACCCGACTTTCAATATCTAAACCGACAGTAGGTTCATCTAATACTAATAAATCCGGTTGATGGAGTAAACCCGAAGCTAAATCTAAGCGTTTGCGAATCCCCCCGGAATAGGTTCCGGTTTTTTGATCTAACCAATCTTGTAATCCTAATAAATCCGTAACTTGATGAATGCGTTCGGCAATATTAGCGCGAGGGATATGATAGAGGGCGGCTTGTAATTGTAATAACTCTCGCCCGGTTAATACCTTATCTAAGGCGACCTCCTGGGCCACATAACCGAGGCGTTGACGAACAAGTCGCGGTTGATCGACCACAGAAATACCAGAAACCTCCAAACGTCCAGCATCGGGAGTAATTAAGGTACACAAAGCCCGTAGGGTTGTGGTTTTTCCGGCTCCATTGGGCCCGAGCAGGCCAAAGATCTCCCCCTGTTGGACATCAAGAGAGACATCTTTAACGGCGGGACAGGTGCCATAGGATTTTTTTAAATTTTGAATCAGAACAGCAGGAATCATAGTCAACGCTTAAATAATCAATTAGCTTAACACTTCTAAACAATTTCCTACTATGGCTTTTCTGTGGTTTTTCCCGCCTTAGCTGCTGATTATTGAGGCTGCGACCAGGCTTTATGGGAGAGCAGGGCTTCGATGACCCTAACGCCTCGTAATTGATTAGATAGGGGAAGATGACCTTTCGGGGCGGTTAAATCCCAGGTAAATCCTTGGGGGTAGCGTGTCCAATTGCGACCTTCACGCCAGCCAATTTTAGGCCATAATTTATCCCAATTTTTATTAACGCCCAACCAAAGTTCTCGCTGGACAGAATAGCCAAATTTACCCTCGGAATGGATACGCCAAAGGGTATCAATGGTTTTTAAATCCGTGATGGGAAAGCGTTCAATTTCGGAAAAATACAGCCATTTTCGTTGCACCGCAGAACTTCCGGCTAATTCACAAAGTTTTTGGACGCTTAATTTATCCGCTTCTAAAAAGTCTTGTTGAGCGAGTAAGGTTTGTAGGGGGATATAATCAATTCCAGCATCGGAGGCCAGGGAAACAATGCCCGTCGGGAAATGAAGTTTTAAAAAATGACTCACTTTTTCAGAAGTGGGAATCGCCCGATATAGAATTTGATAAACCTTGCCACTGACTAGACTTGGGGAGGTAGACTGTTGTTTTAATAAAAATTCCATTAACACCTCCCAAACCGTTTCCCCACCTTGGGTTAATGTTTCTAATAGTTGGAATTGAGCCTTGGATGAGGCACCAAAAAGCCCGGAGCGCAATTCATCGGCACTCATGGCATGGTTTTGTTGGGGGGAAGTGGTCAGGTCAGTCATAGGGAGCGTGGCATTAGGTAATTGGGAGTGACTCTGGAATTCTTAATATCGACTCTTTATTGTACAAGGAGCAGGCAATAGTTAACCGTTGAGAATCCGTTGAATCAGGGCACTGGTGGAGGAGGGGACTTCAATATTAATGAAGGCAACTTGACCTCCATAGGCTTGCACAATCGGGGCTTCTGGCAGGGTTTCTAAGGTGTAGTCTCCTCCCTTGACATAAATATCAGGTTTTAGGGTTTGAATGAGATGATCGGCGGTGGTTTCAGAAAAAATAACCACCCCATCGATGGGCTTGAGACTCGCTAAGACTTCAGCCCGTTGTGCTTCGGGGACGATGGGGCGGGGAGGATGTCCGGGTTTTTGCGGTTTAATCTTTTGGACGGATAAATCGCTATTTAATCCGACCACCAGCGATCGCCCCAATGCCTTAGCCGCTTGTAAATAGCGAACATGACCCGCATGAATTAAATCAAAACAACCATTGGTAAAAACCAGGGGACGCCATCGTTGAGGATTCAGGGTGATGTCTTGTTGTAATTCGGTTAAGGTGTAAAGATAAGCAGTCATTCCAGTTGATTGGGGAGGGGGAATTTACTCAAGTCAATCTATCCAGAGGTCTGAACCGATTAGAATTGTAACGTTTGTTGATCTTAATCTCGAATATTTCCGAGCCAGCCCTACAAACTTAGGGTCAGGGAATATATCAACAAGCCCAAATCGAGATCATAACTTAGTTTACGGATCATTCAATGAAAGCTACTTCTAGCCGTCAATTTTCTTCTACAACCTCTCTCATCCTGAAACTGGTTGGAGTAATTTTGATTTTCTCGTCCCTAGTGGATTTTTTGGTAATTTTGATTCCGCCCAATTTTCTCAACCGAGGCTGGCAAATTAGCGTCACCAGTGATTTAGTAGATCGAGGCATTGTCCCGATGGTGGGCATGGCCTTAGTTTTTATTGCTTTTTGGATGGATGCTGCCACCGAGGGGAATATCAAACCCGCTAAACCCTTTGCGAGTTTAAGATTTTGGGTGGCATTGCTGGCGAGCTTATTAGGGTTATTGTATCTTTTACTGTTTCCTTTGCATCTCAATAATACCCGTTTAGCTAGAGCCGAAGCCCTCACGGAAATTAGTCAACAAGCGACTCAAGCTCAAACTCAATTGGAAAATCAACTCGGAAGTCCCCAATTTCAGCAGCAAATTCAACAGAAAAAAACTCAGCTTAAAGATCAACTTGCGGGGTTAGCACAAAATCCCGAGGCTCTGAATCAAGCCCTTGCCAACCCGAATCTTCCTAAGGAAGTTAGACAAATCTTAGAACAGTCTAAATCTAATCCCAAGGCGGTTGAGGAGTTTTTGAATCAACAGGCGGATAATTTACCCACACAATTGTTAGGTCAAATTCGCGATCGCAAACAAGAACTGGAAAAACAAGCCAAAACTCAATCCTTAAAATCGAGTTTGAGAACTGGAATTAGTAGTTTATTGTTAGCCATTGGTTATATTACTTTAGGTTGGACAGGACTAAAAGGGTTGGGAATTTTACGCAGTGGAAATCGTCGCAAAACACCAACAGCTTAACATTTATCATTTGTAGGGGCGGGTTCATCAAGATGCGCGGTGATTAACAAAGATCTAAAAGAACCCGCCCGTACCAGTTATCAGTGGCAGAAATAAAATCAAGATTTTATTAATCCTATTCCCTGTTCCCTGTTCCCTATTATCATTTTTCATGTTTTCAATTTATATTCTCACCGCCAACGAAGAAATTGATATTGCAGACTGTATTGATTCCGCCCTGTTGTCGGATGACATTATTGTGGTGGATTCCTTTAGTCAAGATCGCACCGTTGAAATTGCCCAACAGTATCCAGTTCGGGTGTTACAACATCGTTTTGAAAGTCACGGGAAACAACGCACCTGGATGTTACAGGAAATTCCGACCAAACACGATTGGGTCTACATTTTAGAAGCCGATGAACGAATGACTCCTGAGTTATTTGCAGAATGTTTACAAGCGATTCAAAGTCAGGATTATATTGGATATTATGTGGCTGAAAGGGTGATATTTTTAGGGAATTGGATTCGACGTAGTACCCAATATCCCCGGTATCAAATGCGTCTGTTTCGCAAGGATAAAGTCTGGTTTACCGATTATGGTCATACGGAACGGGAAGTCTGTGATGGCCCGACGGGATTTATTCGAGAAACCTATCCCCATTATACCTGTAGCAAAGGGTTATCCCGTTGGATTGACAAACACAATCGTTACTCAACGGATGAAGCAGTAGAAACCCTGCGACAGTTACAGACGGGAACAGTTAATTGGAAGGATTTATTATTAGGAAGTTCGGAAGTTGAACGACGACGAGCCTTAAAAGATTTATCCTTACGTTTACCGTTTAGACCTCTGATTCGCTTTATTTATATGTACTTTTTCTTGGGGGGGTTTTTAGACGGTCGTTCTGGGTTTTCTTGGTGTGTTTTACAAGCCTTCTATGAATATTTGATCCTACTTAAAGTTTGGGAAGTTGAAAATTCTCCTCAACTGTATGATCGGGTTTTAGAGACTTCAGAAAAATCAGAGTCCCAGAAAGTTATCTCCAATCTGGGAACATCAGACTCTTAGTTTTTATTTCATGCTTCAGGGTGCTTTTATTTCAGGAACTTACTAGAGCTTTCAGTTCCGATTCTCCAGCTTTTTTCAATAATCGAGTCAGTTGGATATTGCACAGAATAGTGATTAAGACTTGACCCAGAAAACTGGTGATAATTAAAGAAAGTGGAGCCGATGAAACTGAGATGAAAGAGATAGCAGACACCACAAAAACGGCATAATAGTCAGGTTTAGAGGAAAACACCACAACTATAAATAATAGGGGAATAATCATCACCCCTAATACCATACCCGTTGCCCATAAAGTTCGTTTTGGGGTTTTCATCATTGCCATTAATTGAGCGATACTGGCACAAAGCAGCATAAAACTACAATGTAAGGCAACAGCTAACAACATTTCGACTTTTTCCGTGGGTTTAGCCACCAGGAAAATTGTAATTATCCAAATTGTAGAGGCAATCAAAAGATTAATCAAAATTGCCACAATTGCCGGACTTTTTTCACCCGAAATTAAATCTTTTGCTAAATTCGTCCACCAATGTTTTTTTCGTTCGATGCGATAGCGTACCCAATCCTGTAGGGTTTGTCGTTGAGGAGATAGGGCTGAAATTAAAGCCAAAATCAGGAAAATATTACCAATGAAAATAGTCCCATAATAACCATTATTTACTTCAAATTTAGAGAGAGAAAACCCTAGATTCATCAGCGTAAAGTTCAGGGTTAATAGATAACTCTGTTGTTTACTTAAACTCGGAAGATTAGGATGCTGATAGTTGCGTTTTAAGGCTTGCCAAATCCAATAGGTTAAAAACCCATAATTGAGTAAGGCTAATGCTAGAAGGGAAATTCCATTGGCTCCTATATTCAATCCAAACCATTTTAATTGAATAATATTGGCATGATTAAAAGGATAATTGGAGTAATCATTTCCTGTCTGATTAATTAGATAGCGAATCAGACACAGGGGAGAAAATAGATTCAGCCAATCCCAACCTTCAGAGATAATGGGTTTACTATTAGCTGCGGATAGAAAAATTAACGTTATTCCACTTCCAATCCAAGATTGTAACCCATGTAACCAGGTGCTAGTTGTCACTCCGACTAATAAAGCTAAACTATAGAAAAATGCACAACTGGCTACGGTTAAACCATAGAAACTACAAATTTCTAGGAGGGAAATATGAGCAGAAATTCCCGCCCATAAATGAAAGGGAATCGTGAGGAAAACTCCCAGATATAATAAAATGGGTACACCCAATAATTTACCCGTTAAAATATTCTGAGCCGATTGGGGACTTAATCGAATAAAGTTTAGGGTTCCTCGTCGTTCTTCCGTGGCTAAATCATTAATTAGCATATAGGTTCCCAGCACAATTAAGCCAAAAACTGCTACAACACTAATCCAGATAAAAATGCTTGTCCAATAGTCCGTAAACCAACGGTTAAAATCAATTAAATCCTGGGGACAGACCGCATCTCTGATTTTGTCGAGGTCTTGCAGTTGTTTTTCTAAATCGGGACGTTTTCCGGCATTACCTAGGGTATTGATTTGATCATAAATCTTCCAGTATTGTGTCTCAGATTGAGTATATAGTTGGTTTTTAGAAGGACAGTATGGGCTACTAATTACAATCTGATTAATGCCAGGAAATTGGTTCAGGTGACTCAAAAATATAGTCAGTTGGGTGAGGAGAGAAATTCCAATTGTTATCAGAATATTGCGAACTTGAAATCGACCTTTAAATTCTCGAACCAGTTGGGGGTTCCACTCATTAAATTGAGGTAAAGAAAGACGGTTCATGACTTTTTATTCCTACATAAAATTGAACGGTTTATGGCTTTTAAGAGGCTTGTTTGTGTCCGAGTTTTAAGAAAATGGATTCTAAGTTTTCTTGAATTCGATTAAATTCACTTAAAGGAACTTCAGCAGAAATCAGCGATCGCAATAACATTGCTGCATCTTTCTCTGTACCTGAAAATTGAACTTTTACCTGTTGTTTCCCTGGCAAAACTTCCCAACTCTCCACCCCAGGATGATGTTTTAATTCCCCGATGAGTATATCCATTTTACCCAAGGTCGAAATAAAAAGATGCTGCACACTCAAACGTTTATACAAGTCTTGTATTGATGCACTTTCAACCAGATACCCCAATTCCATAATCCCAATATAACTACAAAAATCCTCCAAGTCACTTAATACATGGGAAGAAATCACAATCGTCATTCCCGCTTCATGTAAACTTTTAATAATCTCTCGAAACTGCATTCGGGCAATCGGATCTAAACCGGATACGGGTTCATCAAGAAAGAGTAATAAAGGTTCGTGAATAATGGTGCGTCCTAAACTCAATCGTTGTTTCATCCCCCGGGAAAGGGTAGAAATTAAATGATTACGTTTTTGGGTTAACTGCACGATTTCCAAGACTTCATAAATTCGTTGAGTCCGTCGAGGTTCCCGCAGATAATATAACCGAGCAAAGTAATCTAAATAATCCCAAACTGTCAAATCATCATAGAGAGGAAAATCATCGGGTAAATACCCTAAACGTTGTTTAATTTTAGGATTGGTATGATCCCGGGATACAGCTTCTCCATTAATATAAATTTCCCCTTTTGTGGGTTCTTCTATGGTGGCTAACATCCGCAATAATGTAGTTTTTCCGGCTCCATTGGGCCCAATTAATCCATAGACTTCTCCCATGGGAATTTGTAAATCTAAATCATTAACCGCCAGATGGCGCTCAAATCGTTTTGTTAGTCCCCGGGTTTGAATTGCAAGTTCTTTCGCCATAGCAATATAAGAAGAATTGGGTTTGAAGTTTTAACTTAGATTCCCTCTACAACCTACTCTAACCGATTTACGGAATGTAGAGACGAGCCACGGCGCGTCTCTCTCTATTCTGATTGAACCTGAGCACCATGGGAACGGGGATCACTACTGCTAGGGTTATCAATATTTAGGGGAGAATTAAATGCAGAAACTTGACCACTGGCTTGAGTATAGGGAAGGGGATTTTCTGCGATTAAAGACTCTAAATTGGCTTCTAAAATCGGGCGAGGAATTTCACCGATAGTTTGGGCAATTGTTTCGGCTTTTTGATTCAAATAAACGAAATGAGGAATGCCATCGACTCGATATTTGAGGAGTTCGGGTAGCCATTTACTATTATCAACATTCAACATCACAAAATTGAGTTTTTCAGAATATTTATGTTTGATTTCGCTTAATTCTGGTGCCATAGTTTGACAACTGGTACACCAATTTGCATAAAATTCCATTAAAGTCGGTTTGCTATTACTCAAGGCAATATCTAGGGGAATTGATTCTTCTACGAGTTGAGGGAGGGAAGTGGAGGTGGCTTCGCTACGAATTCCTAAGAAAACCGAGAGACTCAGAATGATAGCTGCGATAATAATTAAAAAGTTTCTGATTCGTTTGGCTAAATCAGAAGGTTCCGTTGAGGAGGTTGAATGTAATGGGTTTTCGTTCATGTTGATATCGTCAAAGATGATAATTATTATTGATGATTTTAGTTTAACAAAATTTTGAACCAAATTGATTAACGTTCTTCTGAAAATTGTTGTAAAATAGAAAAGTCAATGAAATATAAAAGGCATAAAAGTCTGTAGTGCAATACTAACCCATCCTGAAATGGACTATGGGACAGAAATAAATTTAGGACTAATAACATGAAAAAACGAGTGACGTTGACGTTTCCCAAACGTTCTATTCAAATGCCGATTACCTATAGATTAGCTAAGGATTTTAATGTAGCTGCTAATATTATTCGCGCTCAAGTTGCTCCGAATCAAGTCGGAAAATTAGTGGTAGAATTATCAGGAGATATCGATGAACTAGAGTCTGCTATTGAGTGGATGCAAACTCAAAATATTGGAGTTTCTTTAGTCGGACGGGAGATTATCATTGATGAGCAAAGTTGTGTGGATTGTGGACTCTGTACTGGAGTTTGTCCGACAGATGCTTTAACCCTAAATCCAGAAACCTTTTATTTGACCTTTACTCGCTCACGGTGTATTGTTTGTGAACAATGTATTCCTACCTGTCCCCTTCAGGCAATTTCTACTAATCTTTGAAGGGAAATTGCATCTAAAAACTTATTTTTTATCCTAATCTTTCAATGAAATCAAAACAAGAAATTACAATTATTACTTGGTTTTCCTTTGGATTACTTCTCGTGACTTGTCTACATTTTGGTTGGTTTTTATTTGAATCGAGTTGGTATTCCTTAGTTTCTGGTCTATTTTTAGCGTTAATTTGGTTAATTGATTTATTCTTTACCCTACCGTTTAATCAACTTAATTCATTTGTTTTAAAGAAAATCAGAACGGATTTAGGAACATTTTTAATGATTGTGTTCATCTCTATTCTGGGTGTATTTATGCTGACCTGGATCAAGGTTTCTATTAATATTTTATTAATGGTTTCGGCGACAGCTTTAGCTCGATTAGAGCTACAAACTGCCCGATTTAAGGATTGGCACTCTTTTATTATTTTATCAATATTATCTACCCTGGGTTTAATATTAGGATGGGGATTGAATCACTATTTTTCCTTTGGGCATTTAGAATCCCAGTTTTGTTTACCCTTTCATTTAGGATGTATTCATGTTCCCTATCATGGAGAAATTCCCCTCCCTGAAAATTAAATATAAGGAATGGGGAATGGGGAATGGGGAATGGGGAATGGAAAAAATATAAGTTTGATCTGTAAACTCTTTAACTGATAACTGATAACTGAATTAACCGATTATTTTAAATCTAATAATCCACTGGTTTTTAATTTGGGATTAAAGCGAATTTCCTCTTGTAATCCTCGGGTTTTGAGTTCGGATAAAATCTGTCCTTCTACACGACGGGCAATTTGTTTTAAAAGTTTTTCTTGACCGATTTCATCAGTTTTTTGATACTGATCTTGTTCTTCTGGGGTCATAAAAGGTTTAACTTGAATCGGATCATTCCAGAGAGCTTCATCTTCCCCATTTCCGGGAGGAATTGAACCATTTTCATCAATCCAAGCCTTTTGAATCCCTTCTAAAATGGTTCGACTCGGACGTTCAATAGTTTGTAATTTTAACCAATAGCAGCCTTGATTTTGACGAATAAAATGTTGTTTTAAACTCAAATATATATCCCGAGAATAACCTACATATTTTAAATTTTTATCTAAATTAAAAATAGCATAAACTCCGATTTTCCCTTGGAGGAATTCAGGAATTTTGCCATTTTCATCCAGATAGGGGATATAATCTAAACTATTAAGGGAAGGAATTTCGGTGGGAGTAGTCATTGATCCAAAAAATGCTTTCTCCCTAATTTTAAAGGTATTGGTCTCGATTTCTGAAAATTGGATACTAAAGTTTTATTAAGCCAAGCTCCAGATTAAGGTTTGAGTCAGAATTTTTGAACTGGTTTAAGGATTATTGTGGAATTTGAGTTAGCATAACTCTAAGATTGTATTAAGTCAGCCACGACCATGCAGAATAGTGAAGAAGAATTATTAAAACCGTCGCGCCACCCAGTCGATGGGTGGAAGTTAGCAGAGTATGTTTCTATTGCGGGGACAGCAGTGGGAACACTCATTGCTGCGTGGTATCAGCCTATTCTGTTTGCTGGGACTCCCCTAACTTTAGCCTTGATTTTAAATGTGGTGAATCGCCAACGGTTTGAACAGGATATGCGTCAAGATATGGATGCAGCGATTACGGATGTTCGGATGGTGGTAGAATCGCTCCATCAACAAATTCAACTGCTACCCCCGGAGTCGAACGAACTTGATCCGATTACGGATGTCCTGACGGAGTTACAACGGGTGACTAAAGGGTTAGAAAAAAACGCTCTGCGACAGGATGATTGGGAAGTGATGAATGTGCGCTTTCAGTTAATCCAAGAAACAATTGATGAATTGAAAACATCGATGGAGACCTCGGGACTTAATTTTGAAAAAAACGATCAAGAATCTTTAAACACAACTTTAGAAGCATTTGTAAGTCAGTCAATTACAGATTCAGCCACCATGCAAATACAAATAGATCAGATTTCTGAACAGGTTAATGCCTTACAAACGGAACAGCAAACCCTAATTAAACCTTATATTAAACGCTTAGTTAATGCGGTTAAGGAGTTAAAAAATCGTTAAATTTTAATCTTATCCCCCCATTTTTTATGGGGCTTAGGGGGGATTAGTGTGGGAAAATATCAAGGGATTTATCGATATTCGTCACCACAATCACCAATTATTTGCATGAGATCTTGGGAAAGAACAGAATTAATATTTTGATAATCTTCGGGGTCGAGACTAAATTCAAAGACTTTAGCATTATCTTTGATATGGTCAGAAAGCCCTAATCTTGTCCCCACCATGGCTCCAGCAACAGTGGGCTGTTCTAGGATATAACGAACTGCAATATTAGGAATTGTTACTTGGTGTTTTTGAGCGATCGCATTTAAAGTTTTTAAGAGAGTTTGAAATAAATTCCATCCTCCCCAAGCATCAATCATATTTTTATATTTTTTCAAGCTAACGGTTTCCAAACTAAAGCCATTCGGTTCGGATTTTCCCAAATATTTTTCCGATAAAAAACCGCCACAAACCACACCATAGGGAAGTAACTTAATATTATGAGCTTGACAAAATTCGGTCATTTGAGCTAAAGGACGGCGATCAACCAAAGAAAATTGTACTTGATTGGATACAATTTTAATCCCATTTTCAACAATAATTTTTAAGTGTTGGGTATCAAAATTAGTTAACGCTAAATGTTTAATTTTACCTTCAGTTTGTAGTTGCGCTAGATAATTTAAAGCATCTAAATAATTTTGATCTCGATAATCCCACCAATGAAATTGTAGTAAATCGAGACAATCAACTCCCATGCGTTGACGGGAAATATCAATATTTTTTTCCACCAGGGCTTTGGTCATTTTACCAGGACGGGGAACCCATTTCGTAAAGGCTTGTACTTGGGATAAGGCTTCCTGTCCACGGGTGGTAATTAATTGTCGCCTAAATTCCCCAATAAAATCCTCCGCCGGGCCATAATGATCAGCCAGATCCCAAGTGGTATATCCCGCGTCTAAGTATTTAAACATACTCTCAATGGCAACGGTGGGGTTAATTCGACCATGGGCACCGGAGACTTGCCACATTCCGTTTAAAATACGACAAATATTCAGGTCTTCTGTGAATTGAAAACGACTAGAATCAGGAAGTTTCATAGGTTCTTTCGTTTAAACTAAATAGTGATCAATATAACATAAATAACAGAACGTTTAACTTTAAAGATCTATAACATAGCATGACAATTTGATAAATTTAAGCCACAATAGAATTTCTAAGCGTGCCTTGAGTCGCCTTCCCCAAATAAGCAGTTACAGAAAATCAAGTTAATCGTTATGGTTTTGAGCAAAAAATTGTTTCAGACAACTATGAATTCTAGTTTGTTATCAGAAGCCGAACTACGGGCTATTTTTGCAGCCATGTCAGATTTAGTATTAACTTTAGATCATCAAGGACGTTATCTAAATGTGATTACAAATCAGCCCAAACTTTTATATAAACCCGTTGATGAAATTTTAGGTAAAACCTTGCATGAAGTTTTCCCTCAACCCCTAGCCGATTATATCTTAGAGACAATTCAAACTGTGCTTCAAACCCAAGGAACTATTCTCTTGGAATATTGTTTGGAAATTGAAGAAAAAAATATTTGGTTTTCTGCTAATCTTTCTCCATTATCTGATCATTCTGTTGTCGCGGTGATTCGAGATATTGGCGAGCACAAACAGGTAGAAGAAACCCTACAAAAAACGAATTTAGCCCTGGCAGAAGCTCAAAAACTGGCTCATTTAGGCAGTTGGTCTTATGATCTAGTAACTCAACAGATTTATTGGTCAGAGGAAGCCTTTTCGATTCATGGATTAAGTTCTGATCAACCTGTTCCGAGTTATGAGGAATTACTGCAAATTTTTACCCATCCCGATGATCGAGAAATCATTCGTCATCGCATAGAAAAAGCAATAAATACTGGCGAAAAGTTTGATCAGGAAATTCGGATTTTTCACCCCGATGGTTCCCTGCATTATATTTTAATTAAATGCCAAGGTATAATTAATCAGCAAGGTCAAGTTATTGAACTATTTGGAACTTTTTTGGAGATTACTGAACGTAAACAAATTGAAGAAACCCTGCGTCAACTACTCAAACGGGAACGAGTGATTACAGAAATTACTCAACGGATTCGTCAGTCATTAAACCTAAAAGAAATATTGAATACTACCGTTATAGAAATTCGTAAGTTATTACAAACCGATCGAGTTTTAATTTATCAATTTGAGTCTCCTCAAGATGCCACAGTCATTGTACAATCTGTTGGTGCAGAATGGATATCTTTGTGGGGAAATAAAATTCCTAGTACCTATTTAACTCAAGAACAATGTGTTATTCCCTTTAGTCAAGGATGTCTTCATAATATTTCTGATGTTTATACCATTAACTGTAAACCAGAATATTTACAGTGGTTTGAACAGTATCAAGTTAGAGCCTGTTTAGGAGTTCCGATTATCAAAGGAGAAATACTCTGGGGATTTTTAATGGTTCATCATTGTGCTTGTCCTCGACAATGGGCCTATTGGGAATTGGATTTACTCGAACAAATTGCAGCCCAAGTTTCCATTGCGATTCATCAAAGTCAATTGTATGAGCAAACCCAAGCTCAAGCTCAATGGGAAAGAGGATTAAGGCGTGTGATTCAAGCCATTAGTCAGTCCTTAGACCTAACAACTATTTTCTCCACTGCCACCTTTGAAATCGGTCAATTATTAGGTGTAGATCGGGTATCTATTGCCCAATATCTCCCCGATCAAAACCACTGGTGTGTGGTGGCAAGTACCACTCAAAATCCAGAAATTCCTAATATAGTTGAAATGATAATTCCTGACAATAACAACTTAATTTTAGCTGAATTAAAAAAACAAAAAGTGATTCGGATTTCTAACTTTAAACAGGATGTTATTCGTCCTTTAAATCAAGATTTAGCAGAGAAAAACCCTGGGGCTTTATTAATTGTACCATTATTAGTTGGTTTCTCAATTTGGGGAAGTTTAAGTTTATATCGTCATCACCAAACCTGGATTTGGCAAGATACAGAAGTTGAATTAGCCTGTACCTTAGTTGAGCAATTGCAAGTGGCAATTCAACAATCACAACTTTATCAACAATTACAAGTTGCCAATCAACGATTACAAGGGTTAGTGATGATGGATGGACTGACTCAGGTGGCAAATCGACGTCGATTTGATGAATATTTGCTCCAAGAATGGAAGCGTGCCACCCGAGAACAACAACCTTTAGCACTAATTCTTTGTGATGTTGATTACTTTAAACAATATAACGATACCTATGGTCATTTAGCAGGAGATGAATGTTTAATTAAAGTGGCTCAAGCTCTGGATGAAACGGTGCGTCGTCCCGGGGATTTAGTCGCTCGCTATGGAGGAGAAGAATTTGCAATTATTTTACCTCAAACCTCTGCCACAGGAGCAGTTCAAGTGGCTGATTTAATTATTCAAACCCTGGAATCTCTTAAAATTCCCCATCGGACATCTTTAATTAGTTCAAACCTCACCGTCAGTATGGGAATTGCTAGTTTGATTCCTTCCCTTGACTCCTCCTTTCAAGTTGTGATTGAGGTGACCGACCAAGCTCTCTATCAAGCTAAAAGAGAGGGAAGAAATCGTTATATTGTACATAACGGAGAATAGAATATTAGTAATACCAGAGCTTGATGGAAACCCCTAGTCTTGACCATTTCATTCAAGGTGAATGTCTTAATATCAAATACCTTTATCTGGGTGACCCGAAGCACAGCCTAAAAACTATTCCCTAATCTCCTATTCATGATGTTACTGTGATCTTAATGTCCCACCCCTATTTAGTTAAATCTCTGATTAAAATTCCGTTACGTTATGTTTTGGTTGTTCCCTTTTTCGTGTTAATTTTTAGTTCCGTTGGCTTAGTCAGTTGGCTATCTTTTCAGAATGGACAAAAGGCTGTCTATGATTTAGCAAATCAATTACAACGGGAAATTAGCTCTCGCCTAGAAGATCATCTCAATACTTATTTATCAATTCCAATTTCTATTAACAAACTGAATCAAGAAGCTATTAAATTAGGATTATTAAATCTGAATAATTTTCAAACTACTGGAAAATATTTTTGGCAACAACTGAAAGTTTTTCCTGATGTGGGTTATATTAGTTTTGGCAGTTCCACAGGGGAATTTATTGGTGCAGGTCGATATCCTGAAGGTCATTTAGAAATTAGTGAAGTTTCCCAAAAACGTACTGGAGGCAAGAGTTTTTCCTATAAAACTGATCTTCAAGGAAATTTTATCCAACCACCCTATGATATTGCCGATAGCTATAATTTTAAACCAGAAGCCTGGTATAGTGATCCAGTAAAAGTTGGTCACGCCGTTTGGAGTAAAATTTATAATTGGGAAGGCTATCCCCAATATATTTCTATTTCCTATAGTCAACCCCTCTATACTGAAGATAAAAAATTGATTGGGGTATTAAGTGTTGACCAGCAATTATCTCAAATTAGTGATTTTTTAAAAACTCTAAAAATTAGTTCATCGGGAAAAATTTTTATTTTAGAACGCAATGGTTTATTGGTCGCCAGTTCCAGCAATGCTCCGTCCTATTATTTAGTTAAAGAACAAGCCAAACGCATGAAAGGAACGGAAATCAAAGATGATTTAATTCGTTTAACTAGCAAATACTTAGGGCAATATTTTATTGATTTAGCTAAAATCAAACAGAAACAAAATTTCATTTTTACTCAAGCCGGAGAAAAATATTTTGTTCAAGTTACACCTTGGAGAGATCAGGTGGGTTTAGATTGGTTAATTGTTGTTGTGGTTCCCGAATCAGATTTTATGCAGCAAATTAATCAAAATACACGCACAACTATTTTACTCAGTATTGTTGCTCTCCTGATAGCAACTTTAGTGGGTTTAATAACTTCTCGTTGGATTTTGATTCCTTTGACCCGTTTAAAAGAAGCTGCGATCGCTTTTTCCCAGGGAAATTTTGAACAAAAAATTAACCTAAATCGCTCCGACGAATTAGGAATTTTAGCTGAAACTTTTAATCAAATGGCACAACAATTAAGGGATTATTTTATTACTTTAGAAAAAACTAATCTCGTATTAGAAGAAAGAGTGGAAGAACGTACCTTAGAACTGAAGCAAGCGAAAGAGATAGCGGAGGTTGCCAACCATGCCAAAAGTGAATTTTTAGCACGCATGAGTCATGAATTGCGAACTCCCTTGAATGCTATATTAGGATTTGCGGGAATACTAAATAACCATCATAGCCTCGATTCGGAACAAAAAGAGTATACCCAAATTATTAGTCGAAGTGGAGAACATTTATTATCTTTAATCAATGATGTTCTCGATATGGCTAAAATTGAATCCGGTCATATTTCTCTTGATTTTAGTAGTTTCAACCTCTATCACCTACTGGAATTAATTCGACAAATGTTAAACTTAAGAGCGGAATCTAAGGGCTTAGATTTAATTATTGACCGGGATGATAATGTGCCTCAATATATAGAAACCGATGAAAAAAAATTACGCCAAATCCTGATTAATTTATTGGGCAATGCCATTAAATTCACCGATAATGGTTCAGTTATTTTACGGGTCAAAATGGGATTAAATGATGATTTAAACTCCTCGGAAGAAGTGATGCTTAAATTTGAAGTCGAAGACACAGGAGTAGGAATTGAAGCAGACCAACTAGAGAGTATTTTTGAAGCATTTATTCAAACCAAAGCCGGACAGAAAGCCGCAGAAGGAACGGGTTTAGGATTATCCATCAGCCGACAATTTATTCAACTTATTGGCGGAGAAATTCAGGTTAAAAGTAGTATTGGTAAAGGAACCATATTTTATTTTCAAATTCCCGTAATCTTAACTGAAGACGTAGAGAGTTATCAATTTAATAGTCTGAATCAACCTATCATTGGAATTGCCAATAATACCCAAATTTATCGAGTTTTAGTTGCCGATGATCGATGGGAAAATCGCCAAGTGCTGCGGGGAATTTTAGAACCCATTGGATTTGAAATTCAAGAGGCAAAAAATGGAGAAGAAGCGATCGCCATTACTTTAAGTTGGTCTCCTCAATTAATCCTCATGGATATGAATATGCCGATCATAAATGGATTTAATGCCACTCAATCCATTAAATCCCAATCTACAGAATCAAACCCAGTAATTATTGCGGTGACAGCGAGTATATTTGACGAAGAAAAAGCCAAAATTTTAGCCATTGGATGTGAAGACTATGTTAGTAAACCTGTGCAGAAATCCCTTTTGTTAGAAAAAATTGCTCACCATTTAGGCATAAAATATCAATATCCTGAATATCAAGATCAGAATCTTGTTTCTAAATCCGATCTGACTCTACAACCCTCTGATTTTAGTCCAATCCCTTTAGATTTAATTGCACAACTGCATCAAGCCACAATTCAACTCGATGATCAATTAATTTTTGAAATATTAGAAAAAATTCCCACCGATCAGAGTCATTTAGTCCATACCATCACCCATTTAGCACATAATTTTCGGTATGATGTGATTTCAGATACGATAACGGTCTTTTTGTCTCAATCTGCTTCTGTTTGATCGGTTATTCAAAGCCCAAAAATAAAACCCGAGATTAATAGATAATCCCAGGCTCTATTTTATATTCAGTACCCCCAAGGGAATTCGAATCCCTGTCGCCTCCGTGAAAGGGAGGTGTCCTAGGCCTCTAGACGATGGGGGCTTAGGGTGTTTTGCGGTTAACTTTTTTTCGGTTGAGTTTTGGTTACTCGCCTTTCACCTTTATTAATGTAGCCTATATTTTTATCGGTGTCAACCCTTTGAGCAAAATTTGTTTGATCTTTTTTAAATTGGGCTAAAATCCTTCTCACAGAAGGCTTTTAGCACTTTAATACAATTAGCGATCGCCCCCAAATGCGCCACTTCATAGCCATGGGTGTTTTGAGTCGGGAAACCCAAGCAAGCCGCCCGGGCAACATGGCCAAATTTCATGGCAATAGAAGCATCACTTCCAAAGCCACTAAGGATCGTCAATTGTAACGGCACTCCGGCGGTGGTCGCCGCCTGTCGTAATTGACGATTCAAACCCTCGTCATAAACACCATAGTTATCCTGGGACAGCAACACCGGTTTTTCATCCCCTTCAATCGGATATTCCGGTGCCAGGGGGCAAATTTCCAAGGCAATTAACGCCTCTAAGGTTTGTCTTTGGGTAAAATATAAGGCCCCAATAGCTCCCACTTCCTCCTTGGCTGAAGCCACTAAATACACATCAATGGGGGGATGTTTAACGGTTTCTGCTAAGGCTAATAAAATCGCCAGAGACGCTTTATTATCGAGGGTATAACTGGCAATATAATCTTTAATTCGGATGGGTTTTTTGCGATGTTTTCCCACAACTACCCGGGTTCCTGGGCGAATTCCTGCGGTTGCTAATTCTGCCGTTGTACATTTGGTTTCAATCCAAGTATCTTCCCATTTCAAGGCTTTTTCTTCCTGGTAAACTTTTTGAGGAGATTCATGGGAAATATGACGAGAACCAAAGCTAAGAATCCCGCTAATAGTTTGATAATCTCCTAATAAATCTACCACTCCTTCCCCATAAACCCAAGGAAATGATCCGCCTAATTTTCTAACGGAAACCCGTCCTTTTTCTCCAATGGTTTTGACAATCATGCCAATTTCATCTTTATGGGCGGTAATGGCGATCGCTCTTTCTGAAGTTTTACCAGGAATTTTGGCAATAATATTATCTGCTTGATCTCGCCAAACCTCTACCCCCAGTTGAGAAAATCGTTCTAATAACCATTGATTAATTTCCGATTCTACCCCACTCGGAGAATGTTGCAAAACTAAGTCTTCAATGGTTTCAAATAAAACCTGATAATCCATTTCATTTGTCCTCAATTCCATCATCCCATCAAAAATTATCAGTAGTAGGTTTTAATAATAATGCCACAATTAAAGCGGGGGTTCCACCAATTAATCCAATCATTAACCATCGGGGATAACTGCGTCCTTTTTTTTGGGCGACAAAGGCTGCAATCGTGCCAATAATACCATGAAGAATTGCCAAAGTTAAAATTACAGAAGGGTCAGTCAAGGAATCAAACATTTTAGGTTAAAATTAATGTGTTTTTTGGGGGCATAGGAAATGGGCAATGAAGAAGATAGGGATTTAAGGCTAATTCAACCACAAAGATACAAAGACACAAATAAACCAACTCCTACGGTTTGATTTTAATTAATCATTTGCCTATTTTTAACCAGGCAAAAACCTGTTCGGCGGTTAGTTCTAAATTAATATTTTCCAAGATTTGTAATTGACAAGAACCTCTAAACACATTAGGCTCTTGTTGAGGAGCAAAAATCAGAATAGAATAATCATCAGGATCAATCATCCATCCCAATTGGCAGCCATGTCTGATGCAGTGTAGAAGGTTATCGATCACACGATTTGCTTTTTGATCCGGGGAAAGAATTTCAATTGACCAATCAGGTATAATTAGTGTATTGTCACTCAGTTCCCCCTGCTGATCTAATTGAATTTTTTGCCAACGCAGGACGGCGATATCAGGAATAATTGAACGACCCCCAAAGGTACAACGCAACTCGGGAAAAGCATAGGCGATTTCCTCTGTTTCTGTGACTTCATTGATGGCATTAATTAACTTTCCTTGAAGTCGAGAATGGCGGGGCTTTGGCATGGGTTTCTGAATGATTTCACCGTCAATATATTCGCCAGCAGGTTTAGTTTCTGCTAACTTCAGAAATTCCTCCAATCTTAAAAATTTGGCTTTGGCAACGGTCATGGCTTTGTTGCTCCGAAATCCTTGTATTTTAGTTTAGCAATATTCTGGATCAGGAGCAACTTTCCTATTTTATATTTGTTGCTGACACGATTAATTTTTATGCCAAATTCGATTCCACCAGGAATCCGAACTGGATTCTATCCAATTAATCCGGCGACGAATATCCTCAATTTTCCAGCCCGTTAATGTGGCTAAGTTTTGGGCTTCGAGTTGCTGTCTTTGGCGAACAGATTGCCGATATTGTTGGGCCTGTGAACACTGCATGGATTCACGATAGGGATGGTTAATAATATATCGACCTTGAAAGTTGGCTTGATTTGCTGTTTCTTGAAAGTTTAAATCTTCGGGAAAGGTATTGCGGGCGTAGCGAATATGTAAGCGAGTAATAAAGGTGGAATTTCCCGTCGGGGAATCTAACCAAAATACCCCCGCCTGTTTTAATTCTTCAGTTGTTAAAGGATCGGCAGAACAGGGATCACATCCTGCCATATTCCAAGCATATTCTAAAAAGGCAACTTTTTTCTGTTCCCGTTCATAAATTGTATTGAATAGGGATTTATAAAAACCCGGAAACACTTCTTTGACAAATTCAGGAATATCTTGATCGGAAGGAATTTTAACGGTGCGATAATTGGTTAATTCGACTTGACCTTTGGGAGAGAGTAAATAAACAATTAAATCCTGTTCTCCCTTGCCATTAATCATTCCTAAACGAATCGGTAACATAAACCGAGGGGATTCGTAGGCAATCATTAAAGGTCGTAGGGTTTGGAACCCACTTTGATCAAATTTTTCTAAATTCACTTTAGCAACAAAAAACTTTAATCCCTGTTGAATATAGGGTTTTAATAGGGCACTTGCACCTGGGGGAATTTGATAACCATTTTGAATTAACCAGGTTTCTAAACCATCGGATTCCTTCGCACTCAGAATCAAAATATCGTATTCTCCCACGCTGAAACGGGCTTCAATAGTTACTCCTAAACCCGACCGAGCTTCCTGTTGTTTGTCCATTTGTAAGGTTACATTTCCCCCTCTGGTTGCTGGTAATGGGGCTTGGGGATAGGAATTACAGGGATCGGGATCGAAATATTCCACCAGTCGGGGTGCACTAAACGCATCTAATTGTTGGATAACTTTCGGTTCTCCAATCTTAACTTGTTCGGGTTTTAAAACCACGGGAACCGGAACTACTAAGGCAAAATCTTTTACTGCTCCTTGATAATCATTTGCCATGGTTAAAATTGTCCGATTTTTGTCTCTAGCAATCACAACTTGTGAGGCTTGATTATATAAGGTAGCATCAGCTTTTGCTACATAAAACCCACAAAAGGCTAAGGCAGGGGCAGCAAAACTAATACCAGCAAAAACAACAATTAAAAAGAGAATTAACCGATTTAAAACTTTCATGATTAACTCCTGTGAAAATAAGGTCTAAAAAGAGGCAGATAAAGGCAAATATTTCAGGGGTTTGGTAGACCAAGAAAATCGATGATTTTGAAATATTTGGTCTAAAATTAGGGTCAAGGGAGAGAGGGCAAATAAAGCCCAAAATAAAGCGGTTGAGATAAAAAATTGATGTTGTAAAATAAAAGTTATTCCAGCGATTAAGACCGCCCAAATAATCCGGCCCAAAGTGGCATTGGGAATTGAACGCGGATCGGTAATCATGAAGAACGCAAACAATAATAAACTCCCATTCATCAGTTGATGGGCATAAACATCCCAACCCCAACCTAGACTAAAATTTCGTCCGGCTTCTAATGCCATATAGGTGATTAAAAAGGCGGCGGAAGTATCCCAGCGACCCACTTTTTTAAGAATAATTCCTGCGGTTCCTAAAAATAGTAATAAATACCAAGAATCCGTTCCCCATTGTCCGGGGGAAACCCAAGCATCGGCGCTGAGAGTTAGGGCAATAATAATCCCAAAGTTAGCGGGATTAAAAAAATGTTTTCCCTGGGATTGAAAGATGAATTTACTGGTGATCGCACAACATCCGGCCAGAACTAAGGTTGTCCAATGATTGGCTCTAAGTAATAAACATAACCCCAATGTGGTAATTAAAGCACTCCGCCAAGATACCAAAAATTCAGGGGATAAAAGGGTAATCTTTTTGTTAATATAGAACGAGTAAATCGAGGAACACAACCATTGAGTAAATAAACAACTTAACCCAATGATCAGTATAAAATCTGGTCGTAATGTCCAGTCTCTCGTTCCAATTCCTAGGAGCAAAAACATCGATAGAAATAGGATTTGAGCGTTACGAGCATCTTTAAACATGATATTCACCTGAAATTAAGATTAAAGTAAAAGCAGTTGAATCCACTCATCCAATCGTTGACGATTGTCTTCTGTTAATTGTTGCCCTAATTTAGCAATTTCGCTCAAATTGGCTTCCGAGCAATCATCCATTTTTAAGGTTTTACGACTTTCCAAAACCGTATTAATTCGCAAATAGTTTTCAGGATGTTCTGTGGTATCAAAGATTTGTTGCATTTGATAGTCCACTGTTTCCGCACCCCCGGTCATAATAATATCAAATAAAGGCTCAAGCCATTGTAATTTTCCCCAATCTTTTGCTTCTTCATAGGGATATTTCTTTTTAACCACTCCTGTACCTAAAGATAAAACCACCATTTCTTTAGCAGTTGGGCCTTTTTCATAGCGATTATCGAGATTAAAGTCACGATTAAATTTATGTCGAGCTTCTGCATAGGCACAAAGAGTAGGATTATTCGCAAAAACTCCTCCATCAATACAGGTATAAACATCCTGATTCATCGCCTTAATTTGAGCCACTTCAAAGAAGGTAGGGGCGGCGGAAGTGGCTCGTAAAACATCTTTAATAAAATAATCATCTTTGGGGTTTGAAAAAGCATCATGTTGGGTAAAAAATTGACTTTTTCGCTTTTCTATTTCATAGCTAGTAATTAAGCAAGGTTTCAGGAGTTCGCTCAATTTAAGGTCTTTAAAAAAATCACCCATGATCTGATCAAACTTGTGATAGGAGTATTTTTCATCAAATAATTCTCCCAAGACTGGCAAGGAATTTTTAGAAATAGGCTCAAAGATTTGACTTGATTCATATCGAAAAAAATTATAAACCTGTTGAGCAGAACATCTGGGTCGCAGAGGATTTTCAGGATCGGGGCAAAGGTAAAGAGCCGTTAAAATTCCTCCGACGCTAGTTCCAGCAATTAAGTCAAAATAATCCGCTATTCTCGCATCGGAGTTTCCTGTAAAATCCTGTAATTTCTGTTCGACATACTTTAAAACTTCGGCGGAAATTATTCCCCGCAGTCCACCGCCATCTAAAGAAAGAATTCGAGTAAATTGTGCCATATTTTAAGATTTTCTCCTGTTTAAAAATCATGAATGAATTTATAATATAGCAGTCGTGCGACTCACGGTTAGGACACAGACAAATGCAGTAAAAAGTCTTTTCCCCCTGTTCCCTGTTCCCTACTATATCTTCCATTTTTCAGATAAGTGATCTCTAATATCAAAAAAATCCGTCCAATTAATATAGGGTTTTTGGTATTCATCTAAATATTTTGCCAAGCGATCGCGCGCAAAAACAATCGGCGCGGCTAAGGCCATATTTAAGTCCGTAATCGAATCTCCAATGGCAATTTTTTCGAGGTTTGGATAGCGTTCCATTACTTTGACTTTAGCGACTAATTCCGTATCGGCTTCAAACTCGGAATGAACCTTAAAATACTCCTCTGAGGTGTCTAAATCAACGGCATACATCCCATCAATTTTTTGACTTAAATCTCCTAAAACCGTTTCAACCATCACCCTAACCCCTCCTGAAACTAGGATAAAAGGCACTTTTTGAGTATTAAGAAAATCCAGAAATTCCACAAATCCGGGTCGTATTTTCTTTGTCCTAGAAAATTCTATAATTTCAGGATAACAACGGGATGGGATTGATTCTAACATGGTTCTGACTCCTTCTCGTAAGGTCATTTCCTGGCGATATAATAAGGGCATAATTTCCGCCGCAATTTTTGGAGTAAATTCTTTTAACATTGCCACAAAGGTTTCTTCTGCGGTAATTGTTCCATCGAAGTCACAAAAAATAATTGGGTTCATAATCAGTTTAGGTAGGTTATAGTAGAGAAAATTTGTCAGTTTTTTGTTAGCCCACTAGATGCGCTAAAGCGCAACAACGAGCGCAACAACGAGCGCAACAACGAGCGCAATAATGGATTAATTAGGATGCTGTCGCCACCATTCCCGAACCATTTTTATTTCTTCATAATTATAGTTTTCTCCCAAACATTCATAAATTGTTTTTAAGCTGGTATCTCCGACTTTTTCCATAGCCTGAATAATCAATTTTTGCCGTTCAGGTTCAACAAATTGATCGATATTAATATTCTGATTAGCGGCAATTAATTGGGTTAAATGATCGGCGATGGTACTGGTTTTTAAGCCTCGTTCATTGGCGATCGCATTTAAACTTAAACCATCTTGGGATAAAGATAAAGTCGTAATTAAACTATCGGATAAATCCTCCAGGGTGAGACGTTTAGATTCCGATTTTTTAGAGGAAGAATTTGGCGGTTTTTGTCCATGACAATAGGTAAAAATAGCTTCCGTAAATTGTTGACCATACCGTTCTAATTTATAACTCCCGACTCCAGAAACTTGACTTAATTCCTCTAAAGTTTGGGGGCGTTGTTGTGCCATTAATTTTAACGTAGAATCGGAAAAAACCATATAGGGAGGGATAGATTGTTCATCGGCTAATTTTTTCCGCAGTTGGCGCAACTGTTCAAATAGCATTTCTACTTCTATGGCTAAAGAACGAGTTGATTTTTCAACATTTTGTTCTTTAATTACCGTAATTTCAACGGTTCTTTCCCGTTTCATTACTTCCCAACTGCGGGAATTTAACTTTAAAATCGCATAACCATCGGTGGTTTGCTCTAATAGTCCTTGACGTAAAAGCGATCGCCCTAAATTCTTCCATTCTTCCGCCGTTTTATCCTTACCAATACCATAGGTGGAAAGTTGATCATGGCGTCGATCCAGAATTTTTTGACTTTTCGATCCTCTTAATACATCAATAATATAATTCATGCCAAATCTTTCATGACATCGGGCAATACAAGATAAAAATTTCATCGCTTCAATTGTCCAATCTTCCACCGGATTTTGTGTGCGACAATTATCACATTTGGCACAATTTTCCGAGAAAAATTCCCCAAAATAACTTAATTGAACCGTGCGCCGACATTCCGATGCTTCGGCATAATCTAACATTTGTCGTAACTGTTGACGGGCGATCCGTTGTTCATCGGGATCGGGTTTTTGTTCAATCAAATATTCAATAGTTTTTAGATCACCATAACTAAAAAATAACGTACATCTAGCGGATTCTCCATCCCGTCCCGCCCGACCCGATTCTTGATAATAACTTTCTAAGGTTCGAGGTAAACTATAATGAATCACAAAGCGAACATCGGGCTTATTAATTCCCATGCCAAAAGCAACAGTAGCCACCATAATTTGCACATCATCTCGAATAAACCGAGTCTGATTTTCTGACCGGATTTGATCTTCAAGTCCAGCATGATAGGGGAGGGCGGAAATCCCATGATTTTGTAACCGAAATGCCAAATCTTCTACATTTTTTCGACTTAAACAATAGATAATTCCTGACCCGCCCACCTCCTGAATAATTTTTAATAGCTGGGTAAAGGTTTGTTTTTTCTTGGGAATTACTTCATAATATAAATTAGGACGATTAAAACTAGCAACATGAATATAGGGATTTTTTAACTCTAACTGTTGAATAATATCCTGTCTCACCCGTTGAGTCGCAGTCGCAGTTAAGGCTAAAACCGGAATTTTAGGATAGCGAATTCGCAATTGTTTGAGTTGACGATATTCGGGCCGAAAATCATGCCCCCATTCCGATACACAATGGGCTTCATCAATGGCAAAAGCAGAGATTCCCAACTGTTCTTCTAGGGTGTCTAAAAAAAATAAAAATCGTTCGGATAATAAACGTTCTGGGGCTACATAAAGTAGTTTAATCTCTCCTTTTAAAATTGCCGATTCCCTTGATTTTACTTCCGCAGCCGTTAAGGTACTATTGAGAAAGGTAGCACCAACCCCATTATCTTGTAATGCCTCTACTTGATCTTGCATTAAAGCAATTAAGGGCGAGACGACAATCATTAATCCAGGTTTCAATAAAGCCGGAAGTTGAAAACACAGAGACTTTCCCCCTCCGGTGGGCATAATAATTAATAAATCTCGCTTTTGTAGCGCCTGTTCAATAATTTCGCGCTGTCCGGGTCGAAAGGAATCATAGCCAAAGAAATGTTTAAGGGACTGTTCTAGGGATTGGGGTTGGGCGAAGGGAGTAGAAATTAGCCCTGACATTGCTCGTAATTTAGATAAAACGTCTTTTTTATTTTATGATTAAAATTGGGTAAATGACTGCGAAATCTCGATAAAATTTTGTCATTGATAACCCAGACTAGACACTGAATGCCTCAAAGATGTTAAATTTTAATACAACGTTGTAAATTTTAGAGGAGATTTATGCCGAAAGCGATTTGGAATGGTGCAGTTTTGGCAGAAACTGACCAATGCGTTGTTGTTGAGGGCAATCAATATTTTCCCCCGGACTCCATCAAAGGTGAATATTTCAAAGAAAGTAACACTCATACAACCTGTGGTTGGAAAGGAGTTGCTAGTTATTATGATATCGTCGTTGATGGTCAAGTGAATAAGGATGCCGCTTGGTATTATCCTGAAACGAAATCTGCTGCCAAAAATATTGAAGGTTATATTGGATTTTGGAAAGGAGTTAAAGTTGAGGTTTAAGCGGTTTCATGTTTCTGGATGAACGTGAATTAACATAACTTGTAGGGGCGAGGTCATCTCGCCCTTATGCTCGAATAAGTACAATTAAACTATTATCAATTAATCCTAATTTACTGTGCAACCTTCTCCCCCAGAGTCTTTTAATTCTCAACGACTTCCGAATCAACGGTGGTATATTTTTCCCCAACAACCCGACCTGGCACAACAATTGGCAGATGAGACGGGAATTATACCTTTAGTCACTCAAGTATTAATTAATCGCGGCATTGAAACCCCCGAACAGGCGGAGGCTTTTTTAACCCCTGAATCTCAAGTTTTACCCTCTCCCCTAGAAGAATTTAAGGATTTAGAAAAAAGTGTAGAATTATTAGAAAATGCGATTAATCAGGGGGATAAAATAGCAATTTGTGGGGATTATGATGCCGATGGGATGACCAGTACGGCTTTATTAATGCGATCGCTTTCTACCTTGGGAGCTAATGTTAATTATGCTATTCCTAGCCGCATGACCGAAGGCTATGGAATTAACACCCGAATTGTAGAAGAATTCCATCAGGAAGACGTTAAAATTATCCTGACCGTTGATAATGGAATTTCCGCCTATCAACCCATTGCTAGGGCTAAGGAATTAGGGTTAATTGTAATTATTACCGATCACCATGATTTACCCGAAAAACTACCCCCTGCGGACGCAATTCTTAATCCAAAACTATTACCTTTATTATCCCCCTATCGAGGATTAGCCGGGGTGGGAGTTGCCTATGTTTTAGCCATTTGTTTAGCTCAAAAACTCGGTAAAATGCAAGGATTAGTCAATCCTTTGTTAGAATTATTTACATTAGGAACGATTGCCGATTTAGCCCCCTTGGTGGGAGTTAACCGCCGTTGGTTAAAACGCGGGTTAAAGTTAATTCCCTATTCTCAAATCACCGGAATTCAAGCCCTAATTCAAGTTGCTGGAGTCTCCACCGGATATCAGGTGAAATCGGAAGAACAGCCCGAAAATTCTCTCCCATCTAACAATAATAAAACCCTAAAACCCGATGATATTGGCTTTCGTTTGGGGCCAAGAATTAACGCCATTGGACGGTTAGCTGACCCTCAAATTGTGATAGAATTATTAACCACAGAAAATATGGGAATTGCCTTAGAACGGGCAATGCAATGTGAACAAATCAATCAACAACGACAACTATTATGTGAAGAAATTCAACAGGAAGCGATCGCTTGGATAGAATCACAAAATATTGATTTCAAACAAGAACGGGTGTTAGTGGTTGTCCAACCAGAATGGCATCATGGCGTGATTGGAATTGTCGCTTCTCGGTTAGTGGAAAGATACGGCGTTCCCGTGTTTATTGGAACCTATGAACACTCAGAAAATGAAACAGAATCCCCTAAAATAGTTCGAGGTTCAGCCCGGGGAATTTTAGAATTTGATATCTTTAAAGCCTTAGAACATTGTCAAGATTTATTGGGTAAATTTGGAGGACATAAAGCCGCTGGAGGGTTTTCTTTCCCCGCAGAAAACCTAGATCAAATTAAAACCCGTTTAAGTGAATTTGCCCATCAATGTTTAGAATTAGAACATCTAAAACCCTTAATTAAAATTGATACTCAAGCTAATTTAAGTGAAATTAATTTTAATCTCTATGATCAAATTAATCAACTCCATCCCTGCGGAATCGAAAATAACGCCCCCACCTTTTGGACTCCTAACGTGCGAATTGTGCAACAAAAACTGGTGGGAAAAGGACATATTAAACTTACCTTAACCCAAGATAAATTTTCCCATACTCAACTCACCGCCTTACCCACAATTAATGCCATGGCTTGGCGTTGGGCCGACTATTTTCCCCTTCCCCACTGTTTAGATATCGCCTATCAATTAAAAGAAAATAACTGGAATGGTCAAACCAATATTGAGTTAGAATTAGTCGGGGCAAGATTACCCGAATCTCCAGAAATCCAACATTCTCAAGTTAATAAAAGTGCGGAATTTAACTATCACGATAAACACTATACTTGTAGTTTATCTTCTGTTGGTGAAACCCAAGAATTAAAAATCCGTAATCAGAAAGGGGAAGTATTAGCGATCAAAAAAGGTCAACGTTTTGGACTGTTAGGGACAAGTCGTCAGGATGCTAAAACCGTTGATGTATCTCAACCTGGGTTTTACAATTTAATTCAGGCGGCAGTTAAAGCGTTAGAAGATTAGAAAATTTTATTCTATAGCATAGTTTAACTGGAGGGTTAAGATGTCGATGGGCTAACAAACCCTTAAACAAATTTGCTAATACCCTTGAAGCCTTTCGCATAGATTCACAGCTAAAGAGTGCCACGAAAAATTGGAGATGTGCTGACTGAGTTTTTGGAAGTGTTGGGGATTTAGGAGATCACGATCTCAATATTAGTCAGAGTGAGGATTTAGGGTATCTGTCTATCGAGTAATTTACATTGTCTATTGACGGTTAGTAGGGAATAAGGGCGATGTAAGGAAAATCTACAAAAAGAACAGATAGACTGTTACTCGTACAAATAAACCTCCTTCATGGACTTGGCTATAGCCCCTTGATTTTTCTCTAGGAAAAACAAACTTGACAGATTAAAATCTGAATGTTAGATTGTAATCTGGTTTAGCTATTATTAAATTTCAATTAAGCTATGCAGCAAGATAATGAATTAGTAAGACAATTTAACACTGGTCTCCAGGAAATGAGAGAATTATTTCATGAATCAGGAAGATTGGAAGATTCTAATGCAAAGCTTGATGAAATCACTAAATTGTTATGTCTTGAGATAGCTTCCGTGCGCGACCCAAATCTTAAAGTACCTAGCTTAAAACAGCTTCTGAATCAATACACAGAAAAGGGCATAGTTCCAGCTTTGAATGAGGCACTAATCTTGGCAAGCAAGAGTTCGATCCTCACAAACTATGATGGAGAGTCTCTTCTTGGGCCAAATCCAAAATTTAACATTGCAGAATCAGAAGAAAATCTAGCAAGAGCTTTGGCAGGCATAGTCTTAAATTCATTTAATGGATATTTAAGAGGCAATCATACGGCTAAAACATTTGAGTTTTTAAATGAAGCATTTAGCCACTTTATAAGAGATAATTTCCGTCAAAATATTGAAGATGCACAATATATGACTCCACCGGAAGCTGTTAACTATATGGCTGAATTAGGGGCAAGCTATTTTAAAGAAAAAAAATTAAAACAATCAGAACAATTTATTATCTGTGATCCTTCTTGTGGCGTTGGTTCTTTCCTTGCTCAGTTTTACCGAGTTTGGTGCATGGGTGAAAAAGAAAGTGCTAATCTAGTTTTAATAGGACAGGATAAGGTTGATAGAATGGCACGTTTAAGCCTTTTAAATCTGGCACTTTTTGGCATAAATGATGCAAAAGTATATCGAGGAAATTCATTATTAACTGGTTCTCCCTTAGATTTATACCATGAGAAATGTGACTTAATTCTTACAAATCCACCATTTGGTGCAAAATTTTCATGCCTTGATTTATCCCAAAATAATCACAACTTTTTTCCTTTACTTTGCAACTATATTCAGAATAAAACAGGAGAAATTGATTCAGAGTTACTTTTTCTTGACAGGTATATTAGCCTTCTTAAGCCAGGAGGACTATTAGTAGCTGTTTTACCTGATTCCGTAATTTCTTCAGGTGGATTATCGGAACATTTAAGAAAAAAGATTGAAGAGAAACTTACAATAAGATCTATAACAGAGTTGCCAGCCGTAACATTTGCTCAAGCAGGAACAAGAACAAAAACTTGTATTCTTGAATTAGAAAAAACATCTCCCCAAAATAATATTATTTTCATAAGCAAAGCATCAAGCCTTGGCTATGAGGTAGCATCTAAAAAAGGTGTTCCTTATAAAAGAATAGAAGGTAAAAATGATTTAGAAATTTTATCAAATATCATATCTGATGCAAATACTTCACGAAAAACATTTTCAAATTTCGAGCTAATTTTTAATGAACCTTCATGTGTTGCTGTTAGTCAAAAAACAATTTCAAAGAAAACATGGACTCCCTCGCACTATTCGTCCAGTCGGCTATCAACCTTAGAAACACTTGAAAAATTAGGTAGTAGTGACAATTTTGAAGTGGTTCAATTAAAAGACATAGTGAGTATTCCTAAAAGAAGAAATCAAAGAATTTTAGATAAAAAAGAACAAAAATGTATTAGTGTTCTTCATATAGGAGCTTTTGGTACTGTAAATATAAAAGACTTTATGGAATATGAGCCAAAAACCCCTGGAAAATCTTGTAAACAAGGAGATATTCTCTTTTCAAAAATTAACCCAAGAATTCCTAGAGCTATAGTAGTTCCTAAATTACCATTTGAATTAACCTGCTCATCTGAATTTGAAATAATGCAGCCAAAAAGTGGTTATAGTTCGTATGAAATTATGCTATTACTCTTGTCCGATTATGCACAAAATCAAATTCAATCTTTAACTTCTGGTACTTCTTCTTCACACAACCGAATTAAAACTAATGAGTTGATGTCAGTTAGATTAATAATTCCCCAAAAAGACTCACTTATGCGAGAAAAATATGAAAACGCAGTAAAATCATTCTCAGAAGCTAACATCAAGATTCATGAGGCAAATATAATACTACAAAAAGAATGGGGATTAATTAATTCTCTATCTGCTACATAAGCCTTCATTTAGAACATCAGGATCAAAGGAATTAACCACATATTTGCCTGATGATATGCGAGCCTCAAAAAATAAAGGGTATTTAAGATTACCACAGTTATTTGTAAACTCATTACTATCTCTATTCCGAGGAGGGTGTAGTTGAAAATTAGAGCTTGTTATTTGTCCACTTTCGCGTTGTTCATACCATTTTTTTGCAATTGCACGAAACTCTGTATCATTTGGTGTTCTTACAACCCAAATTCGGCAGCGTTTTTGACTTGTGTTTTCAACCATATCCCACATAACAAAAAAAAGATATGGCTGAATATTTAAAGAGTTTATTGATGAAGCTTTTGTTCCTGCTTTAACACATCCATTAAATCGCGGTGTATCGATTGCATCCCAGCAATTAGCTGCTTTTACATCTGAGCCATCTATAAAGTCAGAGCCTTTTTTTCTTCCTAATCCTTGAATCCCTGTTAAAGCACTAACAACAATTTGAGACCATGCCCTGGTATCTGTGGGATGTGGTTGTTCGTACTTATCCGCATAAGGCTTTATCTGCAAATAAAAATCATAATGAAGCTGCAATAGCTCAATCGTATCCTTAATATTTTGTTGGGACATTCTGTTTTTGAGAATTGAATTAGGCTTATAAAAAATCATAGCATTCCTAAATGATTTGTGATAGAAACCTTTAGGGGTAGCGTCCCTCCCAACCCACGAGCAAAGAGGGTTGACCAGGGATGCCACCCCTACCCTAAAATATTCAACCCATTTAGGATTGCTCTATAGGAGTTACGTATTGACAAAAACTTATCTCCCATTCTGACTTCATGAGTTAGTTAATCATTCTTGTCCTTTTCTGTTACTTTTTTATCAAGCCCTACTGAATAACCTTAAACAAACAAAAAATCCCCACCATAATGGCGGAGATTTTTTGTAAATCAAAACAAAGATCTAAGCTTCGCTTTCAATGTGGATGAATAATAAACCCATTACCACAACTGGCATTAACCAGCAAACCACGGGAATTAAAATCCAAGGTAAAAAAGAAGCTGCGTATGCTCCGGTCATATCAAATTCTCCTATTGTAATGTTAGAAAGTTTTGATGTTTGGTAAAAAGCTCAATTAGCTATTAACCAAGCCTCGGAAAATAGAATCGACTATGCCGAAGTTTTCCAGCAAGAAAAAGGCAACAAAAGCGCCACCCATTCCACCGATGAAGAAACCGCCAGCAAACTGACTCCAACCTTCAGAGGTTTGCAGAGAATCCCCCGCATCAGAACCGCTTTTTTGGAAAGTAACTAATCCGTAAGCAGATAAACAAATCGTGGCAAGCAGAACTAGGGTAATGCCTGAAATTAAGCCCCCTAAATTAGCTGCGCTGGGATGATCGCGCAATGGCCCCAGTAAAATCCAGGGCCCGATCAAAAAGTAACCATGGGCCATCCCGACTTCTAAGCCCCGGAGTAAAGGAGATAAACCTTTACGGTAGGCGGGCAAATTCCCGATAAATGCACGGGTAAAATCGGAATCGCTGATGGGCGTGGACAGATGGCCTACAAAGGGATCGCCATTATAGGGTTTAATCAATTCTGCCATGGGGTTTCTTTCTCCTCTAATTATTGAAGAACTTGCAGCAGTTATTAAGCTCATATTTTACGCAGGGATAGGCAATCTCGTTACAAAAATGAGCATAAGCTTCAAAAAAGTTCACATCTCGACATCGGGGGGCAGATCTGATGTCAAGGCTAGGATTAACAAAACAGGTTAAGATTTAACCAATTATTGAGGAATTCGGATCATGAATAACCGACTAAAATCTCTTAGCTATGCCTTGTTTGGGGCGATCGCATCCACGATGTTCGCCACCTCTGTCAAAGCTGAACCCATGTTTAAGGACTATCCCACCACCTATCAACCCTTTGCGGAAGAATTTATGCGGGCGGCTTCGAGAACCTCTGGGGATGTGTTTAAAAACAAATCCTTACTGGGTCAAACGTCTACCTATTTAGGAATCAGTTTTCCCTGGCCCAACGGCATCAATGGTTTTCCCGAAACCCTCATGACCAATGATGCCCGGCTGGTGAATCAATTGTATCGGGATGGGATGCTGCGCCAAACCAGTAGCGACCCGATTATTCGTACAGCCGATTTAATTAATCCCTACAATACCTCTATTCTGAACCAACCCTCCTATCGGGATCTTGACCTTCAGAGCGCGCCAGGATTGCCTGTACAACGTCGCTAAAGCCATTAACAGGTCTGTTTCCATAAAAAAACTGCCGATCTTTCAAGATCAGCAGTTCATTGGATAAGCTCCTTTTTTTGTAGAATCCCAAGTCTATAGACTCAAAAATACTTTTTTTGCTCCCATGTCGGGGATCAAATTTTGGGGTTAATTAATTTTAGCCGGGGTGAGATGAAGTCCCAGAATCACTAAATCCCGTTCAATTCCATCTAAATCAGCTACTCTGGGCAAATAACCCCATTGTTCAAAATCTAAGCGTTTGAATAATTCTAAACTAGGTTGATTGTGAGCAAAAATTAACGCTAGTAAGGCTTTTAATCCCAAACTAGGACTGTGGTACACCGCTTGGGTTAATAGTCTTTTTCCGATTCCCTGACCTTGATATTCAGGATGAACATAAATACTCACTTCTGCTGTACCGTTATAGGCCGGACGGTTATAAAAGATTTGGAAACTCAACCATCCTAGAATTTTTCCATCTAACTCAATCACCCAAACTGGACGGGTTTGAGCTTGATGTTCGTGATACCAAGGAATTCGACTTTCCACCGATATCATTTCCAGGTCTGCTGTCGCCATCCGTCCTGGAATTGCGGCATTATAAATATCAACTATCGCGGGTAAGTCCGTTTCAACTGCATCCCGAATCTTCATTATTTCTAAAAACTTTTTGGGTTTTGGGTAATAGTCATTGATTTTTTAAGTGTTATAATAATATCAATAATCACGGGAAATAGGCAATAGGTAATGGACAATGGGCTGTAGGCAATAGTGATTGATTGTCTAAGTGTTCTCATCCGATCAATAGTCATTATCGTTTCTGATTGTTGCTCGTTTATTAAAAATTCTATATTTTCCCCATCGCCAGATTGTCTATCTCCTATCCATACAAAAAAAACAAAATGTCTACATTTTTTGTTAATGATGGTGGTAGTGCAGTCATCAATATTGGGGGATTTAACCCGCCTAGTCAAGAGTTGGTAACCCAAGGGATTGTTGTCCCTCCAATTATTAGTAACCCAGTGTTTGGGGGGGCTTATTTTGACTCAACAAAACTGAGCAATTCCCTTTCAGTGCCACAAGTCTTATTAGGGACATCGGGCAATGATATTTTAACCGGAATAGAGGGAAATGATACATTGCAAGGGTTAAAAGGCAATGATCTGCTTCAGGGTCAAGGGGGGGATGATATCCTCTTTGGCGGACAAGGTAATGATACCCTATTCGCAGGAGAAGGAAATGATCTATTAAGTGGTGACCAGGGACAGGATTTACTCACCGGAAATTACGGGAATGATATTTTTGTTCTTCCCGTTAGTGTCGCCGTTGATAATATGAATACGGTTGATATAATTACGGATTTTATTGTCGGTGAGGATAAAATTGGTTTAACTGAAGGTTTGAATCAAAACAATATTCTGCTCACGTCTACCGTCATCAGTGGAAGTCCAGGGACTTTAATTTCTGTGATCAATTCTAATCAATTTGTGGGATTTGTGGCAAATGTCAGCCCCGGAGGTTTGATTAATCAATTTATTACCATTAATTGATTAATCAAACCATTAAGCGACAGTATAAATTATTATAAAAATCTGAAATTTATACTATTGATCATCAGGAATATTGACAGTCTTGAATATTTAAACTAGCTTTAAGTAGGATTTAACATTTTTTACAAAAAAGGAACAACAAATGGCTACTTTCCAAGGAACAGATTTAGGTGATGTTCTTCAAATCGGTGCTTTTCCACTGATTACCATTACCAAAGACGGTCTACCTCTGATTCCTCTGATTGCGATTCAAGAATCTGATTTAGCCGGAAATGATACTATTCTTTTATTGAATGGGCCTGATAAAGCTGATGGTGGAGCCGGAAATGATACCATTGATGCCGGAGGCGGAGACGATAATCCCATTAATGGCGGAGATGGTAATGATAGTATTACCCTGGGCGATGGCAATGATTATGGGATTGGCGGTCTAGGAGATGATATTATCCTCGGTGGAAAGGGGAATGACATCGGTGATGGTGGCAAAGGAAACGATACTTTCGATTTGGGAGAGGGAGATGACAACGCCATTGGTGGAGATGGAAATGATACTTTCTTTGGCGGTTTAGGAATAAATAATGTCGATGGGGGCGATGGAATTGACTACCTTTCCTATGAAAAGGTTACCCCAACTTCTCCGGCTGGAGCTAGTCGAATTACGGCTAATTTAACCACAAAGGGAGAAGTTTTAAATAATGCCTTTGTTGCCATTGCCACGGATAATATTACGGGGCCGATTGAAAATATTATTGGCGCTCCGGGTATCCCCAATGATCTGACTGGAGCCGGGGGCGATAATATTTTAATTGGGGGTGCGGCGAGTGATAATCTGGCTGGAGCCGGAGGGAAAGATACCCTTAAAGGGGGTTTGGGCGATGATTTCTACACCGTACTTACTACCGGTAATGGTACCGAAATTCAAGATACTGGAGGAGCAGCAGACAGTCTTTTTATTCCAGGTATAACGCTATTACTATCTGGCCCTAGCACAACGGGTTATGGTTTAGAAAGACAAGGAAAAAATCTAGCTATTGACTTAAATATTGATGGCAAAATTGACCTAACTCAAGATTTGTTGATTGTTGATTTTTATGCCGATACCACAGCAAAAACCGCAGGCATAGGGTTAATTGAAAATGTGGTGAATCTTAAAGGGCAAGATATTATTGACTCTAATATTCCCAACACCGCACCTCCTCCAGTCTCTAATGTTACCTGGACAACGCCCACCGCCTCCGGGAGTGATCCTGGGCCAAATGTTCCGGCACCTGGTGGTGGGAATACCACGTTTGTTGACCAAGGAATTACATCCTATCTGTTTACCAACGGCCCCGATAATGCCTTTGTCCCAGCAACAGCAGCAAACCTGTATATTCAAGCCTTAAACGGGAATGATGCCATTATTGGAACCGCATCGGCTGATAATATTAATGGCAACTTAGGGGCTGATAACATTTTAGCGGGTGGGGGGAATGATGGCGATCGCACCCTAACAATTCCTGCTAATACCATCCGCACAGCTATTCGAGGCGGTAAAGGGTCAGATAACCTCGATGGTCAAGAAGGAGATGACCTACTCAATGGCAACCTGGACAATGACACCGTATTGGGAGGTGTGGGAAATGATATTATCCGGGGTGGTAAAGGTGCAGACGTCTTAGATGGCGGTGCAGGTACAGATTACTTGATTGGAGATGCGGATCAGGATAAACTCACGGGGGGAGCCGACGCCGATATCTTTGTTCTACCAGGAGCGTCCGTCGCCGCAACCAGCTTAAATCAAGCCGACCTAATCACTGATTTTCTCGCCGGAACCGATAAAATTATGTTACCTTCGGGGACAACTTTTGCCCAACTAACCTTAACGCCTGTTACTGTACAAGTTGATGGTAGTACAGCATTAGTATCCACATCAATTCAATCGGGAACAACTTTTTATGCGTTAGTACAAGGGATAACCCCGGTTCAACTCACCGCAGCTAACTTTATTGCAGATGATCCGAATATTACTATTTTAGGATAGATATAGGTCAGAAACCGGGTTTCTCAACTCATTTTTCTGTTATTAATAAAAGTAATAGCAGAAACCCGGTTTTTAGGAGGCGTGGGTGATGCCTGTTCGATATAATTAAGTTGAAGGAAAAGAAAAGGAGGTGGAACAATCGTACATAAGTTCTCTGGTCAAAAAGTATGTGACATTTTAAAACTAAAAAAAGGCAGTATCAAACAAGCACAGCTTCCACAAGGATCGCCTAGCTGGGAAGAATTTAGTGAGATGACATGGGAAGAAATAGAAAAAGGAGTTGCTGAAAACTCTCAGGGTTTTAAAGTTGTTCGCAAATTATTAAGTGATCGGAGGTTTGATAAATGAAAAATGATATTTTTGATCGGTTTCTTGGTTTCTTACAAAATTTAGATCAACAAGAAATTAGCTATTCTCTAGCTCATCATCGGGATGATGCAATTATGGTGAGTGTTGCGCTTCCTGGGGAGCGTTGGGAAGTTGAATTTTTGAATGATGGATCTGTCGAGATTGAAAGATTTATTAGTCAAGGCGAAATATCGGGAGAAGAAGCTTTAAACGAATTATTTTCTCGATATTCAGATCCAGAGGATGTTTCTATTGAGACTAATTCAAATCCTAACTTGGTATCTATGTTCTTAATTCCCAATAATGTCCAATAATTCCCAATTTACCGATGAACAAATCTATCAACAAATTGCTCAAATTATTCAAAGATACAAATTAGATGACCAACCTCTATGACTTACTCGAAAAAATTCAACAAAAACAGGGAATGTATATTGGGAGTCCTAATATTAACAATTTATTGATGTTTTTGTGTGGTTATCAATACGCCTGTGAAGCTATGGAACTTCCTGAAAGTGAACAAGAAATGGAATTTGCAGAATTTCAGCCTTGGTTACAAACTAAATTTGGGGTAAATACCTCTGCATCTTGGGCAAAAATTATTTTACTGTATTCTAGTGATGAAACCGATGCTTTTAAAAACTTCTTTGATTTATTAACGGAGTTTAGAAATCTACCCAAAGAATCAGAAATAATTAACAAAGAATCATTATCTTTAAAGGTTTAAATGGTTGGTGGGGTTCAGAAACCGGGTTTCTTAGCAAATCTTCCTGTTAGTAACAAAAGTTAACGCAGAAACCCGGTTTCTAGTCGTTCTCTATGATAACTGATTAAGGTAGCCAATCTTCGTCTAAAATTTGTTCTAAAGTATAAGGACATTGTTGAGGAAAATTATTGAGTGTTGTTTTCGCTTTAACGAATTTCAGAGCATCGGCATAAATTGATAATAATTCCTGGGATAAATATTGTTTTAAATTCGTTGTTAAACGGCGTTTGAGTTGGGTTCTAAATCCAATAATTTCTGCTTGCCAATGGTGAGAATTATATTGAAATTCTTTTTCCCAATATTGATACAGTAATAAATGTCTAATAATTTGTTCTACTAAACTTTCAACTTTCCGTTTTTGTTCGTTTCCCAATTCTTCTAATTCCTCAATTAAATGGTCATAATCAATCTGGTTAAGATGACGGTTTTTTAAAAGTTTGATAGTTTCTTCTAACCACAATAAATAATCTTTTTCATAAATTTCTGATAATTGTTCTGCTGCTATTTTCATATTGTTTTTTGTCCTTAACAATTAATAATTGAAAGACCGAGCGTGCAACTTTCCATCCCATTCGTAATTCGTAATTCCCTATCACCCTTTATACAAAAGCATCACATCTTCTAAGGACATTCGGGACTGCGCCCCTAATGTTAAGGGTGAAATATGACCTCGAATCAGATGGTCTGAGGCGGCACAAGCAATCATGGCGGCGTTATCGGTACAATATTTTAATGGGGGAAATAATACCCGCAAATCGTGAATTTTAGCCGCCTCTTGGAGATGGTTTCTTAACCCACTATTTGCCGCCACACCGCCCCCAATAGCAATTGTATCTAATCCAAAATCTAAGGCACAAGCGATCGCCCTTTTAGTTAAACTTTTAGCCACGGTATCTTGAAAGCTCGCCGCAATATCGGCAACGGGTAAGGGGGTATTTTCTTTTTTTTCCAAGGTTTGAACTAACCTTAATACCGCCGTTTTTAACCCGCTAAAACTGGAGTGATAGGGATGATAACCGCCATTGGGGAGGGAAATCTTACCTTCGGGTAAGGCAAAGGCTTTGGGGTTGCCTTGGCTGGCTAATTGGTCAATAATTGGCCCCCCAGGATAGCCCAAGTTTAATAACCGGGCTACTTTATCAAAGGCTTCCCCGGCGGCATCATCCATCGTATGTCCCAAGATTTCATAGACCCCGCAATCTTTGACATGAATTAAACTGGTATGACCCCCCGATACCAACAGACATAAAAACGGTGGCTGAAGACTGGTTTCGGTTAAATAGCTGGCATAGATATGACCTTCGAGGTGATGAATCCCTAAAAAGGGTTTATCATGCACTAAGGCTAAGGTTTTAGCGGTGGTAATGCCCGTTATTAACGCCCCTACCAGTCCCGGCGCACAGGTAGCCGCTACACCATCAATGGCAGACCAGTCTAAACCTGCGATTTCTAAAGCTTGGTCAAGGACAGGATTAACCATTTCTAAATGATGGCGGGAGGCAACCTCGGGGACAACCCCGCCATATTGTTGATGAATGGCGATTTGAGAGGCCACAACATTGCTTAAAACTTTACGATTCTTTACAATTGCGACCCCGGTTTCGTCACAACTTGTTTCAATTGCTAAAACTGTTGCCATTGACTGATAAATTTTATGAAATGATTGGAGCTAACTTTGATTAGCTTTATCATGGCAGATTTTTTAGGTACAGTGAACAACTGAACCTAATAGTCAAATTAGTGCGTGGGTCTTCACCTCGGTTTGAGGGATAACAAACGCTTTGTCCGGTGGTTGTTAAGAAGGAGTTATCAAAACACCTTCGGTTCAACGGATGAAAAACGTATTGTTCTGTAACAAAAGGAAACACTTCTATGCGTCGATTGTTAGCTGCTATTCTGGCCCTGGGCTTGTGGATGACCGTTGTTCCCGCAGCTTCAGCTTATAACCTGGTTCCCTGCTCTGAATCTTCGGTATTTCAGCAACGAGCCAAAACCTCTATCTCTGTTGCGGCTAACCCGGCACAGGCAAAAGCACGCTTTGAACGCTATTCCCAAGAACTCTGCGGAAAAGAAGATGGCTTACCCCATTTAATCGTAGATGGCAGCCTATCCCATGCGGGAGATTTCTTAATTCCTGGGGTTCTGTTCCTGTATATTGCCGGATGGATTGGTTGGGTCGGTCGGTCTTATTTACAATATGCGAGAAAGAGCGAAAACCCCGCAGAAAAAGAAATTATCATCGATGTTCCTGTGGCTCTGACCTATATGTTAAGTGGCTTCCTGTGGCCCTTAGCCGCGTTGAAAGAAATGACCACGGGTGAAATGTACGCCAAAGATGACGAAATCACCGTTTCACCTCGTTAATTACGGAATTCTTAAACAGAGATTTGGGAAGATTTCAGTTGAATTAATCACCTAAATATTCCCAAATTATCCCATAAACAAAGTTTGTTTATGTTCTAATAATCTTTGTGAATTCTGCTTTCTTTTAACAGATTAATTGTTGTTCACACGGTTCTAAACTTAGGAGAAAAACCCCCATGCAGTATTTCCTGAAATATCTTTCAACAGCACCCGTTTTAGCTGCGGCTTTGATGGTTTTTACGGCTGGAGTTTTAATCGAATTTAATCGCTTTTTCCCCGATTTACTGTTCCATCCCCTCTCTTAATCAAACCTGGAGCTAAAAGGGGAACAGGGAACAGGTAATAGGTAATGGGTAATAGGTAATGGGTAATAGCAAGAGTTTACCTCCCCTGCCTCCCCTGCCCCCCTGCCCCCCCCTGCT
>NZ_LT797693.1:379491-518517 GCF_900009135.1 Planktothrix sp. PCC 11201
GCCCCCCCCTGCTCCCCCTGCCTCCTGGCTTTTAACCTCTAAATATATTTTTATCGATGAAATCCTATCTTGCCGCGGCTATTCAAATGACCAGTACACCTTGGCTAGACAAAAATCTAGCGGAGGCAGAAGAATTGATTGATTTAGCAGTTCGTCAGGGGGCAGAGTTAATCAGCTTGCCTGAGAATTTTCCCTTTATGGGCGAAGAAGCCGAGAAAATGGCTCAAGCTGAAACTATTGCTCAAACTACAGAAAAATTTCTTAAAACCATTTCCCAAAAGTTCCAAATTACTCTATTAGCTGGAGGATTTCCAGTTCCTTCGGGTGATGGCAAAGTATATAATACGGCGGTGTTAATTGATGCTAATGGTCAAGAATTAGCCCGTTATCAAAAAGTTCATCTGTTTGATGTTAATTTACCCGATGGTAATACTTATCGGGAATCTAATACGGTGATGGCGGGGACGGTTTTACCTCCGGTTTATCATCATCCAGAGTTGGGCAACCTGGGAATATCGGTCTGTTACGATGTCCGATTTCCAGAACTCTATCGCCATTTATCCGCAAAAGGAGCAGAAATTTTATTTGTCCCAGCAGCTTTTACTGCTTATACAGGTAAGGATCATTGGGAAGTTCTCCTCAAGGCTAGAGCGATTGAAAATACCTGTTATGTGGTCGCACCTGCTCAAACAGGATGTCATTATGGGCGTCGGAATACCCATGGTCATGCAATGATTCTTGACCCTTGGGGGGCGGTTTTAGCCGATGCTGGTGATAAACCAGGGATTGCGATCGCAGAAATTAATCCCACCCGTCTGGAACAAGTTCGTCGCCAAATGCCGAGTCTGCAACATCGGGTATTTATGTGAAATGGGGATCACGGATTTAAGAGGATTTCACGGATTTTAATCTGTGTTAATCTTGCCAGAATGGTTGTTCATTTCCTACATGGGTTGTATTAGTAGCACTGTAAATATTGCCCTGTAATTCTTGATAATAGTCATCATCTAAGAAATTAACATTAATTCCGGCAATGGCAACCCGACGTTTAAAGTCTTCTTGGGTGTAGTCTCGGCCATCAATTAAGGCTCCTTTCGGATTAGATACTAATAATTCCCCATTCACATAAACCGAATTAATTAAATTTGGCCACCAAGCATACCCACTATAACTAAATAAAGCCGGAATTCTAATAATTTGATCATTTCTGAGATTAAATTCTTTTTTGAGTTGATTAATTAAGGGTTCGATTTTCTGTTTTTGTAAATTCAGATTATGTTGGATTAATAATTGATTATTTAAGGTAGCTCTGACTGTTGTTTGAGTGCTTAATCCGCGATTAATTGCCGCCCCTTCATAACCTTGTTTTTCCAGTTCTTTTAATAGTTTAACTCCTTCCTCTGGACTAGCAATTAACATTAAAGGTTCGCCGGAAGCACTAGGAATAAAATTAATAATTTCATCAACATGACGCAACATCAACCAAGAAGTATCAATGGCAACGGGATCACCTTGAACTTTTTGGGCTTTTAAAAACTCAACAACTTCGGGATTTAAACTAACATTATCAGCTGTGCCATAATAAATTCTTCCCAAAGGATAATCAGGTAAAGCGGGAGTTACGGCTAAATTATTATACCAATCTGCCCATTGATTAAAAGCATCTAATTCCCGAGGTTTACCCACTTCAAACCAGCCAAAATTTTGATTCATTAAAGATTTAGCATAATCATCACTTTCCGCACTTCGGTTTCCTTTTAAAACCACCGGATTTTTCTCTAAACCTTCGGGTTTGGGAAACTGAACATAGCCTATTTCTTGAGTTCCTCGCATCCATAAAGTCGCCCCTGGTGTGACTTTAACCTTTGCCCCAGTCTTTTCAACAATGGTTTTTACATCTTTAATGATAGTTTGATTATCACCGCGATCGCTAATATGAACCTCGGAAACAGGTTCAGTATTATCAGACATAATCCAAGGAGCAACCCCCATAGAAATGCTATCCGTTGCCACCACAATTCCCTGTTTGCGAGCAATGGCTTTTAAATTAACTAAACCCGACCAATTGCTATTAGCAAATTGTTTTGCTTCTACTCCTAAAACAATATCTGAACCAAATTCTAAAGGCGTTGTACCCGATAAATCAATAGCTTTCCACCCGGTCGATGTTTTCTGGAAAATATTAATATAGGGTTGTGCTGCTTGATCAACGGTGAGCAATAATTCAGAACCTTTATACTCTGGATCAACTTTAAAATGAACTAAAGCCAAATCCTTTTCATCTTCAGCCCCATTAACTGTTTTATCTCGCCAATCGGGTAATCCATTAATATCATCATCATCATTATTAAATAATATTAACGGCCCTAGGGATAAAGACCATTGTTCCGGGCGTTGTTGATCTTGTTCATTCACAATACCATCTCGGTTTGTATCTCCATAGAGTTTAAACCCGGGAAATTGAGGATTTGCAACGGAAACGGTCGAAATTGTTTGCGGTTTTTCTGGTTGTTGTTGTTGGGATTGTTGGATTAAGGCGCGTTGATAGGTGGCGATCGCTAAATAACCCTGATATTCTACGGTTTTATCAATAGCTTTAGAACTCAGAAAAGACTCTCTAGGAATTTTCCGTAGGGTATCAATAGCTTGAATCCATAATTGTTGTGCAGTTTCCCAATCTTCTATTGTATTAGTTTCAGATTGTTTACCAAAATTTGCCGCTTGAGTGGCTATTTTTATTACCTGATTCCAAGTTTCCAGGGTTTTTTCTTCAAATTTAATTTGAGCTTCAACTTGGCGATTAGCTTTAACTAAAGTTTCGTATTGTTTCAGTTGCAGTTGATATTGCCAAACTTCTAAATTACTATTAATATCAGGAGGACTAGAAACTTTCTTCAATTCAGCTTTAATCAAATCTTGTAATTGATATAATTCGGCTAAGGATTGGGGTGTAACTTCTGTGGTTTCTGTGTTATAATTGCCCGGAGTACCTGCTTCAAATCCTTGCAGTTGCACGCCGGAGTCATTAATCCGATACTCTAAATTGAGATCCGTTGGTGAAGATTGGGCTAAAGTTGAAGGGGCAGGAACTAGGATAATTCCAACAACTACACCCAAAGCATTAATTAAAGCAACAGCAATGTAGCGCATCCAATTCATGGTCAACCTCAGACATCCTGATTGATTGTACCTGAAATTGGCTAACTGTAGATCAGATATCCCTCAATCCTTTTTAAAAAGGCAGATTTTAAAATTCTTAATGGTAGGGGCGAGGTCTTCTCGCCCTCTTAATATCCTGAATCTGACAACCTTTTATCCAATTCCCAATAAAGGATCACTAATATTAATAATAGAAATACTATTTTTAACAGTATTAACATCGGTAATATTAGCCACTAGACCAAAAATATTTCCGGTTGTCGTTTGACGAATAATTATTCCCTGAGATATTCCAGTTGCTAGTTGTAAATTAGCAGTTTGATCAAATGTTTCTAGGGTTAATTCTTGTGAATTTAAACTAGCAATAATCACAATTTTATCCCCTTCTGTGGGGTTAAAATCCGTAATGAAATCGGCTTCTGTGGCGTTAACCGGAACTTCGGAAGCATTTGCACCTAAAATAAAAGTATCAGCATCAGTGCCGCCTGTCAGGATATCAAAGTCTAAATCTCCGATTAAAATATCCCGTCCGGCACTACCTTCTAAAATATCTTTTCCTTTCCCGCCTCTTAATAAGTCATTTCCATCACCTCCCATTAAGAAATCATCCTCACGATTGCCATTAATAATATCATTTCCCCCATCGCCATTAAAAGTATCATTTCCCTGACCGCCTCGGAGTAAATCAATGCCTTCGGCACCGGATAATTGATCATTTCCGGTATTACCATTCATAACATCAGTTTGATTAGAACCCACTAAAATATCATCCCCAGCTAAAGCCAAAATACCCCCCGGATATTCCCTTGTCCATTCGGGCAAAACTAACCCGGTGGGTTGTTGGGAAATATTAAAATAATTGGCGGGTGCTAAGATATCAATATCATCGGTTAAAACAAACAGTTGAGCAGATTTTCCCGATAATTCGGTTAAGGTTTTATAACTGCTTAAAATATTAATATCTTCGAGAATTAGACTCGGTTTCACTTCCAAAGTAGGGGCGGTACTTAGGGTAATTTGGGGGTTTTGTTCTAATAATTTATTAACCCAAGGTTCCGCAATGGGTAGAATGGTGTTAAATAAGGGTTCATACTGGGGAAAGAAGGTGAAAATAACGGGTTTAGCAATGGGAAAAATGACATTGCTAATGAAGTTAATAATTTTGTTAAACATAGGGAAAAATTTTTAAGTGAAAATCATTAGTTATTCTTTTTGATTTTGCACTTTCATTTGTGATCATTCAGGATAGTTTTTTCAGCTTTACCCTCTCTGACAAAAACTCAACACGCCCAACCATTAAATAAACGGAAAAACCCCCATCGGCGCGGAAAATCTTGCCGGGGGTTTTACTTGTATGAAATAATTATTTCAATTAATTTTTACTAAAATCGAATCTTTTTCCACCTTGGCAATATAGGTGGGGAGAGGTTTATCAGCCGGGCCTTGTAGCACCTTACCATCCCCGGCAAATTTGGAGTCATGACAGGGACAAACAAAGACATTTTGGTCTTTCTCCCAGGTCACGGCACAACCCGCATGGGGGCAAATGGGATTCACGGCCTTCACCTGATTACTATTGGTAGGATCTGGAATTACCAACACCTTCCCCGACGCCGTTGCCGCTAGAAGTTGCCCTTTAGCACTCAGATCGGAAACAGTCCCAACGGCCACAAAGCCATCACTGCGGGGGGAATTGACGGTCAAATTTTCCTTTGTCCCCGAGCTACAGGCAGCGAGCGCCAACGGCATCATACTGCCTACACCCACTAAACCGACAAATTCTCGACGCTTCATAAATACCTCTTTGATCAGTCAATTGGCTTAAATTACCGACTCATAAGCTTGACCAGAGGTTACACTAGGACAACTAGCTGTATCCCCTTCATTAACTACGGTTTCACCAGAAACTTTACAGACGTAGAAAGGGGTAGCCTCGCGCCAAGCGGTTAAATTCTCAGACGCTTCTGTGTAGAGTTTAGCGTGTTGAGTTTCGGCCGCCAGCGCATAGTTGAGGCTTTTCAAAGCAGCCTCGTTATTTTCAGTTTTGGCTTGAGTAATAAAACCAGGATACATGGTATCCCGTTCATAGGATTCACCCTTAATTGCTTGCTGTAGGTTTTCAGCCGTCGATTTCGCTTCTGGGGTTGTAATCGTATTTTTGGGAGTTGCTCCCATGGTTTGAATGACCTGAGCATGGTTATCTCGGTGGATTTGTTCCGCTTTAGCAGCCGCCCGGAACAGACTGGCAACTTCTTTATATCCCTCTTGCTCCGCTTTCTCAGCAAAGCCAAGATACATGACATGGGCGTTGGACTCCCCATTGTAAGCAGCTTGCATATTTTTCAGCGTGGGGGATTCTGCTTGAGCAACTGGTTGGGCTGGTGGTTGTGTAGGAGGTGCCTCCACCTTAGCAACAGGAGGTTGAGATTGGTTACAACCGAATAGAGATGCTGTTCCCAGAACCGCCAGAGAGGCTAAAACGGCTGTTTTTTTGGACAGACTGTGGGATTTAAAAACGCGAATCATAAAATAATCTCCTGAAGAAAATTAAGGGGAAAGATATTAATAATCTGAACTAATTTCAACAGTAGAACCAGAAGGGGGAAGAAATTGGGGTAGATGGAAAAAAAATTCACACAATGGGTAAACGAACTTGAAAACAACTACCAACCCCCAATTGACTACTCACCGTAATCTCTCCACGATGCTGTTGGGCAATGGTTTGAGCGATCGCCAGTCCCAAACCAGTCCCCCCAACCCGTCGAGATCGGGCGCGATCTGCTCGCCAGAATCGATCAAAGACAAATTTCAAATCTTCCGGGGCAATGCCAATGCCTGTATCGGTAATTGCGATCGCCACTGCATGATCTATTTTCTTCATAGAAAGTATTACTTGTCCTCCCTCGCAGGTGTAATGGAGGGAATTTTCCAGTAAATTTGTGAATAAGCGATGGATTTGCTCAGAAATTCCCCTAACTTCTACATTGGGCAGTAAATAAAACTGAAGGTCAATGTTTTTGGCTTGAGCTTGCCCCTCTAATAACGAGCTTAAATCCTGTAGGAGCAGATCCAGTCGGATCACCGTTGACTCCTGGGTTTGGGTAATCACATCCGCATCCATCCGGGCTAACAACATCAAATCATCCACTAGCCGGGTCATTTGTTTAGTGGCATTAGCAATTCCCACCACCTTCTTCATTTCCAGGGGATGAATTCGTTCTGGGTAATATTGCATCACCTCCGCCGAGGTCTTAATCGCCGCTAACGGACTGCGGAGTTCATGGGAGGCGTCGGCGGTAAACTGTTTCAATTGTTGTAAACTACGTTCAATTGGTTTCAGGGACTGGCGGGTCAGCCAGATACCACCTAAACCCGTGACTGCTAAAATGACGCTACCCCCAAACAACAATCCCCATCGGAAGCGGTCGAGCAAATCCTCCACCTCGGTAATATCTTCGCTGGTGCGAATATATCCTTCTAATTGAGGTTTTCCCTGTGGGTAACTGTAGACGGACAAGGTGACCAGACGAATGTTACCCGGTTCTAAGGTTTGCCAGCCGGGAACAGGCGGGAGATCCCAAAGCAGTGTCCCGGCATTGCCCACCAACTGCCCCTGAGCATTAAACCATTCCACACCCTGATTTGGTTCTCGCAATTTCCGCCAAGGAATATCTAAGTCTTGATCGTGATCTAATCGCCGGGGGACATCGGGATCAAGGATGTGATTGGGATTGCCGTTTTCCTGTGCTTGGAGATATTCAGCTTTGATGCTTAATAAACTGTGGGAGGCAGCCTGTGCTAGTACCTCCAAACGATGCTCGAACTGAGCATAAAGACTATGATAGGTAAACTCATAGACGGCGATAATTGATGACCCCAGGATGGCTAACATCACCGCTAAGTAATATAAAAGCAACTGCCAACGTAGGCGATGGGATGTAGTATATTTAGTTCTGTTTAAGTCGATACCCCAAGCCATAAATACCTTCTATTAAATTCGCTGGCGCACCTGCGGCTCTTAATTTTCTTCGCAATGCTTTGAGATGAACTTTTACCGTTTCTTCCATGGGTGGCTCGTCCAGTGACCACAAATGGTCAATGATCGTGGCCCGACTGATCACTTGTCCTTGATGTCGCAGGAGTAAGTCTAATAAACCGTATTCTTTGGGAGTCAGGTTGAGTAGTTGTCCCTGATAGGTGACTTGACAATTACTAGGATTCAGCGATAATCCATTTGTTTCTAGTAGGGGTGTTTGGGTGGTGCTACCCCGACGCATTAAGGCTCTGATCCGCGCTAGTAATTCCGGCAGGTCAAAGGGTTTCACTACATAATCATCGGCTCCCACATCCAGACCCATGACCCGATCACTGCTGCCATCCCTTGCCGTCAGCATCAGAACGGGAGTCTGATGGCCATTTCTGCGCAATCTCCGGCACAAACTGATGCCATCTAGTTTGGGGAGCATAATATCTAACACAATTAAATCATAAGCAGAGGACTCAATCAACTGCCACGCCAGTTCACCATCCCCAACAGCATCGACTATATAATGCTGTTTGTCGGTCAGAACTTGCTCTAAGGCTTCAGCAATTTGCTCATCGTCTTCTACTAATAAGATTTTCATTATTAACTTCAGCAGGATCTGCCTATGTCTTCTTTATTTCTATGTTTTCGTCTTGACTAAACCATAATAACCGAATTCCTAATACCGCAAAACCGATGGCGGCGGCAATTTTAACTAGACGAGTGGGTAAAACTTCTGCAACCCCTTGTCCCACTATCACACCGAGGAAACTGGCTAATAATAGGGCGGTGGCTGTACCAAAAAAGATAGCCCGGGGGGATTTGCTAGTCCCACTCAAAGCGATCGCCGCCACTTGACTTTTATCCCCTAATTCTGATAGAAAAACCGTGATAAAAGTCAATCCTAATAGTTGAAAATCCATAGATTTAATTATCACTAATTTAGTGTAAAACTTCCCAAAACAATAGCACCGAAATCAATAATAAACTGCTACCCGCAGCCAGTTCTAAGGTTCGGGGTGAAATCCGAGAAGCTAACCATTGTCCGACTAAAACCCCTAAGAAACTGGTTAAAACTAATGCACTTCCCGCCCCGGCAAAAACGATCCAAGGATTACGAGATTCTGCTGTCATTAATAAAGTGGTAAGTTGGGTTTTATCTCCAATTTCAGCTAAAAAAATAGTAATGAATGTGGAGACAAAAATCTCCCCCGTATTGGGTTTCACCGAATCTTGCTGTTGATCTGTCTGTTTTGCGGAATTAGCGATCGCAGATAGTTTACTAGCGGGGTCTTCCTGAACTTCAACAAGGGTTTGGGGTGAACTCATTGGTTGACGGTTGGGGTAATATTAAAACTATATCATAATCTTTTCATATTTTACCCCATCCGGCAATAAAAAACTGGGAAAGTCCCTAGAATTCATACCCGACGGTTTGATTAAAACGCTCCATTTCCGGGGAATCATCCCCATAGATGCCTTCAATTTGTTGTTGACAACAATCAATGGCAAAATCGTTTAATTCTGACGCTTCAATTCCATATAATTCCTGAAAAACATCGGATTCTACCCGACAAAATCGAGGGCGCTGATCATAAATTTTGCATTCTTTAGTTTCAGAATCAAAATTAATACACCATCCATCTTCTCCAACTAAACTTAAATATAATTGTAAGTCTTGCGGGGCTAAATATTGATCTAATTCAGGGCGTTCACTGGGGTCGAGATGACAGCACGCCCCACATTGTTTGATACAAAGCCAAGTGGTCATAATTCTGGATTAGCAGTTTTTAAATCAGTTGTTTCTGGTTGAGGATTAACCGATGGAGGAGAACTTGTTTCCTCAGATTCCGTTGTTTCTGAAGGAGTTTCAATTTCTGCAATTGTCATCCCTTCTTCAACACTTTCTGATTCTAAAGTATTAGTTTCAGAGGATATTTCTCCTATCACAGATTCCTGAATTTCCTCAATAATAGGATTAACCTGTTCTGTGATCGTTTCCACAACAAATTCAACCTGGGGAGTCACAATTTGTTCAAAGGGTGAAGGAGAAGATTTTTCAACTTCTTCTAGGATTTCTGGCTCACTAACCGCAGTTTCTGGGGTGAATTCCCCCTCAACAGCTATTGTTTCCCGATCCTCAAATTCAGCAAACTCATCCTTAGTCACCGTCTGACTGTCTTCTACAACCGTGGAAGCCGGGGGAACGGGGGTGGGTTCTGGGGATTTCGGCTGACTGGGAGTTTTAGGGGTTTTTGGCTTTTTATTGAATAAACCTGTTAAATTACTGACCAAACCCGATAGGGTTCCGGCGATCGCCGGGATAGATTTTTGAGGTTTAGAATCGGTTTTTGCAGTCTTGACCTTGGGAGTAACTCCAGGTTTTTCTGCTTTGACCTTGGGTGTTTCTACCTGGGTGTCTGAAGTTGGGGGAGTAATCGATGGTGTTGCTTCAGTTTCAGGAAGACTCTGTTCTTGGGTGATCGGGGAGATCGGCGGTTCCTCTACAATTTCTGGGGATGGGGAAATAATTTCTGGTTCGGGTTGTTCCTGGGTTTCTACAGGGGTCTCAGGAATCACTGAGTTGTTCTCAGACACGGGTTCGGGAGCAGTAACAATATCCTGTACGGGTTTGGGAAAAATTACCGGGGACTGACCACTGAGAAAGCCATTCAGTTTTTGTTTCACCTTCGCTGGAACCGGGGTTTGTTCAGTCACGGGGGTTGCTGATCGTCGTAGGGTCAGAACCTCCCATCCCAACCAAACCAACAGGGACACACTCGCCACCTGACCTAACAGCACGGCTCCGGTAATCCGTCCCGCACAAGCCCACAGAATTAGTCCATAAAACAATCCGACTCCACTCCAGACGAAATCACTTTTGCGGTGCACTTCTGGAAAGAAGAAGGCAGCCATATAAAGGCCAAAACTTGCTAAACCCACTGCGATCGCTAGAATATATGCCAGCATTTTTCCCTCTCACTCTATCAAAAAACCTCTATTCCGTTATTTTACCGTTAACGGTTGACGGTTAGCCGTTGAGATTTTGACTATTGGCTGTTGACGGTTTGTGATTCAGATCATAATTTAATGTGAATTTTATCACCTATCAACATTGTAGGGAATCATACGGAAAAGAAACATCGTCTAATTAATATATATATATCTACGATTTAAGGGTGCGGCTAGAAATTGTTTGATGGGGAGTTGATTATGTTAGAAAAATTATTGTTGGCGGCTTTTATTACGTTGTCTCTACATTTGCAAGTAAGTGTGAACTGGTTCGGCTCTAAACCATTATCCTCAATGGGAGTAGCCTCTCAAATGCAAGTGGAAAAAATTGTTCTGTCTCCAGACGTGATCGAGTAGATTTGGCTAACCTAGGCTATTTTAGGGACTAAACAATCCCTCTATCCTGTAGATAGAGGTTCCCTAAAAATCGAGTTTTCTTTTATGAAACTTTTCTCATCAAGATTTCATTTCTAGCTTACCCTAAATCGTTTCAGATTTTCCCTCACAAATCCTGATTTCCCATTGTCCACTCCCTCTTGCTATAATAAAATTCATAAATTTTTACTCCAAATTCCTCCGTTTTTCAGCCGATCTAAACAGATTCAGAAGCGGGGTTTTGTAAAATAGTGATTAAGGATTTGATAAAACTGGCTAGGGGAACTGCAATAATTAATCCGAGAAATCCGGCAATTCTAGCACCAATTAAGAGAGAAAGTAAAATTAAAACTGGGTTTAACCCGGTAAATCCTCCTAATAACCGAGGCGCAATACCATTTTCGATAATTTGATCGACAATAATTGCTGTAATTAAAACTTTTACCCCTAACCAAATACTATTCAAAGCCACTAAAAAGCAGATTAAACCAATTCCTAAACTGGCTCCGAAGGGAAATAAAGCCATTACCCCAATTACCATGCCAAATAGTAACCCAAAGGGAACTTGAATGATCACAAATGCTAAAGTCATCAGTATTCCTATCAGTGAGGCGACGGAGGCTTGACCAATTAAATAATTCTTAAAGTTTTTTTTGAGTGCTAGACGAATAGGAGTGCGAATTCGGACTGGAAAGAGTTTATATAAATCGTCCCAAAGCTGATCTCCATGCAACAATAGATAAAAGGTCATGGCGACCGTAATAACTAGATCTAATACTCGACCAAAAACCGTTAGTACCCCTCCAATTACATCTCCGCCTAGACTCTGAACTTGACTCGATAATTTTTCTAAAAGCTGAGAGGTGACTCCTCCAATATTCACTGGAATATGACGACTCATGGCCCAAGATTCTAGGGTTTTAACTTGTTGAATTCCTGATTCAATCCAACTGGGAAGACGTTCTATTAAAGTATTAAACTGTTGGAGAATCATGGGGATGAGGGTAATCCCTAAAATGATGAAAATAATTAATGTGATCAATAAAACCCCTAAAATTGCGATTGTCCGTTTGAATCCATAGCGTTGTAATCGTTGTACGGGATAATCTAAAAGAAATGATAATAGGGTAGCGGTGACAAAAATATTGATAATTGATTTAAAGTATTCTAACGTTAGTAATAATAGCCAACCATTTAAAACTAAGGCCGGAATTGCTGAGGCTATGACTAATAATCGGAGCCACGAGTTTTTAGTATTCATATAGGGTTTAACCATTGTTAATCTGATCCGTTGGGCCGGGACTTGACAAAAAACCCTGGTCGGGCTATTATATATTTACTGGTCTGTCGTTCGCGCCCAACCTTGACTAATTAATCAATAATTTTACTATCACCCAGTTCAGTGTCGCCAACTTATTTGTGTTTTCCTGTCCTTGGGGTTAGGCCATAGTTTTTGCTAAAGCTGCTAACGGTAAACCCGGAGGATAAATTCCTTCTTCCTTAATTCGCCGAATATTAGCATCTGGAATGGGAACTTTCAGATAGTTCGCCACCGAGCGTACCACATCCCCCCGATCAATGATACCCGCTATGGCGACCGCCGGAGATAATACCGTAATTCGACGTAATTCTTGGTCTTCCATCAGATTAATTACCTCCACCAATGAGGCTTTTTCTGATACCGTAATCAGTTCATTTAGAGGTTGCAGAATTTGATTTAAAGTTTGACTTTCCCATTGACTGCGTTCAACCACTCGCAACGCTTCCACGGAAACCAACCCCCGATAACGACCATTAGAAGATGCAAAATACACCGGAATGCTCTCAACCCCAATTAAATATTCATCGGCGAATTGACGTAAACTCAAATCCGCATCCACCACTCGAAATTCCCGGGTCATAGCGTCCCCAGCTTTAATATTAACTAAAGCTTCTTGTAGATCGGTGATTCGATTATAGGAAGTGGCATTTTGTAAGACAAACCAACCGATTAAAGCAATCCATAACCCGCCATAACTTCTGGCTAAAAAAACCGAAGATAAGCCCAAAGAAATGGCTAAAATGCCTAAAAACTGTCCTGTTCGTGCCGCCCAACGTACCCCGGTTAAGCGATTTCCAGTAATTTTCCAAACCGTTGCTTTAAGCACCTGTCCCCCATCGAGGGGTAACCCGGGAATTAAATTAAAGATTCCTAAAACTAAATTAATTCGGGCTAATTCCCCAACCACGGCATAAATTAAACTCGAATTCGGTAAGAGTTGGGCAACAAGATTCAGAATAAAAAATAAGCTAAAACTTACCAGAGGGCCAGCGATCGCCACTTGAAACGCTTGACCGGGGGTTTTTGATTCCTTATCAATAGCAGCCACTCCCCCAAACAGAAACAGAGTAATGGAGTTGACTCGAATTCCCTGGGATTGGGCGACCAAACTGTGGCCTAGCTCATGGAGTAACACCGAAGCAAATAACAAGAGTGCAATAGCTAACCCAGCAACCCAAGATAAAGTTTGCCCCCACTCCAAATAACTCTGGCGATTGGCAACCGTAAACAGCACAACAATCACCAACCAAGAAGAATCAACAAAGAAGGGAATTCCAAATAACGATCCAATCCGCCAACCTGCCTGCATGAGATGTCTTTGACTCCGTTTATTTCATTGTAACGGTCTAGGGTCTGCGATCATCGACCCCGGCCAAAAAATAGTCTGGAAAATTGCGACAGCCTTTACGGTATGATTGGGGTCAATAGAAACATCTATCTAGTCAAACTTTAGCCTGGTTTGGGCGATGCCATTGTTAGGAGGAACAAAGTAAGTGATTAAGGTCGCAATCAACGGTTTTGGAAGAATTGGACGTAACGTTTTACGCTGCTGGTTAACCCGGCAAAATAGCAATTTAGAGTTTGTGGGCATCAATGATACTTCTGATCCGAGTACCAATGCTCATTTGCTGAAATACGATTCCATGCTCGGCACACTCAAAGGCGTTGATATCAAAGCCGATGAGAATTCCATTACCGTCAATGGCAAAACCATTAAGTGTGTTTCCGATCGTAACCCATTAAATCTGCCTTGGAAAGAATGGGGTGTGGATTTAATTATTGAATCCACCGGGGTCTTTATTACCGAGGAAGGTGCTTCTAAGCATATTACCGCCGGAGCCCAAAAAGTCCTGATTACGGCTCCTGGAAAGGGAGAAGGCGTAGATACCTTTGTGGTAGGTGTGAATCACCATGACTACAATCATGATCAACACCGGATTCTGAGTAATGCCAGTTGTACCACCAACTGTTTAGCTCCCTTTGCCAAAGTGCTGCATGAAAAATTCGGCATTGTCAAAGGCACAATGACCACAACCCACAGTTACACCGGAGATCAGCGTCTGTTAGATGCCAGTCACCGGGATGTGCGTCGGGCCAGAGCCGCGGCGGTGAATATTGTTCCGACTTCCACGGGTGCTGCAAAGGCCGTTGCTTTAGTGATTCCTGAACTGAAAGGAAAACTCAACGGGATTGCTTTCCGGGTTCCGACTCCTAATGTCTCGATTGTGGATTTAGTGGTGCAGGTAGAGAAGGCAACCTTTGTTGAAGAAGTGAATTTAGCTCTGAAAGAAGCTGCTGACGGCCCCATGAAAGGGATTCTGGAATATAGCGATCTGCCTTTGGTGTCTTCTGACTACAAGGGACATGATGCTTCTTCGATTGTGGATGCCAGCTTAACAATGGTGATGGGTGGCGACATGGTGAAAGTGGTCGCCTGGTATGACAACGAATGGGGTTATAGTCAACGGGTGGTTGATTTAGCCGAATTGGTGGCTTCCAATTGGAAAGCCTAGATTTAATTGGGACGCCGTAAGTCCCCCACTGAATTTGGTAATCCGAATCAGTGGTGGGATATAAGGCAGGTGATAACGATTGCATCTAGTATGGCTTTTTTGCTAGGCAAAAACAAATGCTGGATGTAATCCGAATCACCAATTATTTGATTGAGCTAGTTCACCACAATATCAATTGGCGTTAAAGTATTGTTATCGCCCGAGGTGATGCTGAGTGTTACACAAAGTTGTCCAAGTCCGTTTATATCCATCAAAAGAACAAGAAATACAACTAGCTCAAACATTTGGTTGCGCCCGTTGGTGGTGGAATTATGCTCTGAACAAATCTATTGAGACTTATAAGGAGACGGGTAAAGGACTTGGGCGTGCAGCACTCAACGCATTTCTCCCCCCACTCAAAAAAGCTGAAGATACGGTATGGTTAGCCGACTGTTATAGCCAAGTTTTACAAGCTACAACACTTAATCTAACTACAGCATACAAAAACTTTTTTGAGAAACGTGCCGGATTTCCTAAGTTCAAATCTAAGCAGGGCAAACAGTCAATTCAATACCCTCAAAACGTCAAAATTGTCGATGGTAATGTCAAACTTCCTGGCAATATTGGGATAATCAAAGCCAACATACATAGACCAATTGAAGGGAAAATCAAGACTGTAACTGTTAGTAGAACACCATCAGGCAAATATTTAGCATCTATCCTGACAGAAGTAGAAGGGGAAAACCCTACTGTTTCAGAAGGTAAAATCTATGGTATTGATTTAGGAATCAAACACTTTGCAGTTGTAACTGATGGCGAAAAGGTTTCTAAATACGATAATCCTAAACACCTTGCTAAACATGAGAAAAATCTCAAACGCAAACAGAAGAAATTAGCGCGTAAACAAAAGGGGAGTAAATCCAGAAATAAATATCGTCAAGTTGTTGCCGCATTATACGAACGAGTTAGTAATTCCCGGCAAGATTTTTTACATAAACTTAGTCATAAGTTGGTCAGCGATAGCCAAGCTGTTATAGTAGAGAATCTTCATGTCAAAGGCATGGTTCGTAATCACAATTTGGCAAAAGCAATTTCTGATTGTGGATGGGGAACTTTCACTAATTTCTTAGCCTATAAACTAGAACGAAAAGGTGGGAAGTTAGTCGAGATTGATAGATGGTTTCCCAGTTCTAAACTCTGTTCTAATTGTTTCTATCAAGTCAGTGAGATGCCGTTGGATGTTCGTGAATGGACTTGTCCTGATTGTGGCACTGATCATGACCGTGATGAAAACGCAGCGAGCAATATTAGAGCAGAGGGTATCAGAATACTTGCATTGAGCGCAGTCGAAATGCTAAAGACGGATGGTTCAGCCGTTTCTGCTGTAGGAGGGGATGTCAGACCCCATCTTGGGCGAAAGCCTAAGTTGCGGCATTCCCCTGTGAGTACAGAAGCCGACACTGTACTTGGTACTCCAAGTCAGTGTGGGTAGTTCACCTCCCTGTTATCGGTGAAAAGTGCTGAAATCCTCGACTCAAGGATAGTTTTTCAACAGTTGAGGGTTCAGCATTATCTATTAATAGAATATCTGGGTTAGCAGTAATTTCACCAATAATAGTAGCGGTGGTTCCTAATTGTTGCATCAGGATTTGGGCTTCATCCGCAGCCACAGACAACACTAGTTGAAAGTCTTCGCCCCCATACAAAGCCCAATAAACAGCCTGTTGCGGAGAAACAAAGGTTTTTAAGGCTTGAGAAATCGGAATTTGAGGACGTTGTATTTTAGCCCCGACCTGACTTCCTCGACAAATTTGGACAATCGCATCAGCCAGTCCATCGCTACTATCCATTCCCGCAATTATGGTGTCGGGATGGGAGGCTAACCAGCTTTGCAATTTCGGGACAATATCCAGACGGGGTTGGGGCCGTTGATGGGCTTGGATTAAGGATAAACGCTGATCAGAAGTTAATTCGGTTCCTAATTCGGGATGTAGGAGTAATTCTAATCCAGCCCGGGAGTCGCCATGATCTCCAGTCACGATAATTCTATCCCCAGGACGGGCAACGGAACGCCGAATGGCTAATTTTGGGTTAACCCTTCCTAACGCCGTAATAGAAATACAAGTTACCGCCGACCGACAAATATCCCCGCCCACAATGGGGGTCTGATATTGATTTAAACAGGTGGTTAATCCTTGATAAAGTTGTTCTACCCAGCTAACGGTTTTGTTGCCCGTGATCCCTAAAGCGACGGTAATTCCGAGGGGAAAAGCACCCATAGCCGCCAGGTCGGATAGGTTAACCGCAGCCCCACGCCAACCGACATCAAATGGTGATGTGGTGCGATCGCTAAAATGCACTTCATCCACTAACATATCCGTGGTAATTACTAAGGATTCATCCCCAGAAACCGCCAAAATTGCCGCATCATCCCCCACCATTTCCGAGGGACAAAAACCCTTAACAATTTCCAGTAAACCCTGTTCTCCAATATCTTTAATTAGCATCGTAAATCAGTTATCAGTTATCAGTTGTAGGGGCGGGTTCATCGAGATTCGCGGTGATTAACAAAGATCTAAAAGAACCCGCCCCTACCAGTTATTAGTCTATTACCCATTACCTCTTTCTTACCCATTACCTATTACCTCTTACCTATTACCCATTTCATACCAATGCTCTTAATAAAGCCTGTAACTTTAACTGAATTTCAGCTACTTCTTTTTCCGGTTCTGAACCCGCAACAATTCCGGCTCCCGCATAGAGTCTAGCACGATTTCCGTCTAATAAAGCCGAACGAATCCCCACCACAAATTCCCCATTTCCTTGATGATCAATCCAACCAAGGGGGGCGGCATAAAGAGACCGATCAAAACTTTCATAGTGATGGATATGTTGTTGGGCAATATCTCTGGGAGTTCCCGCCACTGCCGGAGTTGGATGTAATTGTGATAAGATTTCCAAGAGATGAATATTGGTTGAAACTTGACATTTAATCGGTGTCCAAAGGTGTTGAATATTGGTGAGTTGTCTTAAACAAGGTAAATCCGTTAAATCTGGGGTTAAACCCAAACTTAATAACCGTTCGATAATAAAATCTACCACTACTTGATGTTCTCGCAGATTTTTTTCACTATTGAGTAATTCTTGACCTAAATTAATATCTTCGATTGGTGTTTTACCCCGAGGGGCTGAACCCGCCAAGGCATCCGTAATTAATTGATTATTTTTCAGACTAATTAATCTTTCTGGACTCGCCCCAATAAACTGTTGACCCTTGCCATTCCCCGTTGAAAAAATATAGCAATCGGGATATAAAAGTCTTAAATTATTCAAAGAATGAATTAAATTAAAGGGGGTTTTAGACACCACATCAATCGGTTGAGATAGAACTAATTTTTTTAAAGATTTAGATTTAATTAAATCTAAAGCCGAATGGACAGACTGTTTAAATTGTAAATAGGGTTTAGGGTCGGTTTCGACTTGTTGGGTTAATAATAAACTAGGGGTTTTACTTGTAACAGAAGGAATTAAGGTAGTTTTTAACGCATTGATTTGTTGACTTTTATACCAAACATCACTCAAAATATTTTCAATTTTAGAGTTTTTCTTCAAAACAATATTAACAATCAAAATACAGCGATTTTTTTTTCTAATTACTTGCCATTTAGGTAAAAATATGGTAGCGGGAGGGAAATAAACATTTTCCGGTTCACCTGAAGGATTCTGTCGGGAATTTAAGGACAAATTAGGATTAAAATATTGGTCAAAGAAAGTAAAACTACAGCAAAAATAAGGCTTAGGTAAATGGCTATTTTTAGAACCAATAATAACGGTTTTATCTAAACAAGATTGAATAAATTTTTGCGCTTCAAAAAACCTATTTTTTCCGGCTGTCGTGAATTTTAGAGCCGTATCAACCGCCACAAAGGACTCCTCAAATTGAGGTTTTTCAAAATAAAAATGAATTAAATTAGGATGATAAAATTGCTGTAAAATTTCTAAAGGATCAATCCATTCAATTTCATGGGCAATACTCAGAATTTTAGTCTGATAGTCCTGTAATCCATAATTTTGAAACTCTAACAAAAAACGATGCAGTTCTTGGCGATCTTGCAATAACGGGGTTGCAGAAGGAAAAACTGGCATATAAAAAATGAACAAAAAAAGGTTAAAATAGGGAAAACTGTTACCGAAAAATCGTTAACTCATGTTATTTTAATCTATGTTAACGACTTTCAGAGTCATTTACCCCTTATTCATAATCTCCCCTCTAAAAATATTGCCCTCAGTCTGTAAAAAAAGTTCATAATTGAATTATTTTCTCCCGCCCTGGCTTTCCCCCCGCTCTGGTGTTTCCCCCCGCCCCGGTGTTTCCCGACTTCCCTGGCGGAATCTTTTTGCACTTCTCTAGCCTATCAGATAGTGTTATGGGACAATAAACCCGTTAAACCTCCGCGACTTGCTATGACCACAGAATTAATTGCAACCTCAAAAAATAAATTATGGTTAGCGGCAATTAAACCTCCAATGTACAGTGTGGCAATTATGCCAATTTGGGTGGGGACTGCTGTTGCTATCTTTGAAACTTCTACGATTAATTGGAAAATTTTTACCACCTTTATTACATCGGCAATTTTAATTTTAGCATGGGAAAATATCCTCAATGATGTCTTTGACTCAGAAACGGGAATTGACAAAAACAAAGATCATTCTTTAGTCAATTTAACCGAAAATAAATCCCTGGTTATCGCCCTGGGAAATAGCTGTTTAGCCCTAGCAATTTTGGGTTTATTAGTGATTTGTTGGTGGCAACAGGATTTAACGGTTTTAGGGTTAATTCTCCTCTGTTGTGGCTTAGGCTATTTATATCAGGGGCCACCCTTTCGTTTGGGTTATCAAGGTTTAGGGGAATTTTTATGTTTCTTTGCCTTTGGGCCGTTAGGAGTTTCTGCTGCCTATTATAGTCAAACTCAAAACTGGTCTTGGGTCTGTTTAGCCACATCAATTATTGTGGCAATTCCGATTACTTTAGTTCTCTTTTGTTCCCATTTTCATCAAGTCGAAGATGATATTAGTGCGGGTAAAAAGTCCCCGATTGTTCGTTTAGGAACCGAACGGGGGGCAAAACTTTTACCCTGGTTTTGTGGTAGTATTTTTACGCTGACGGGTGGATTTGTCCTCTGGGGAATATTCCCGATTTGGACTCTACTTAGTTTTGTTGCAATTCCCTCTGCGATTAAACTTTGTCGCCATGTCAGTCAATACCATAACCAACCTAGCTTAGTCAGCAATTGCAAGTTTATCGCTATTGCTCTACAGTTTTGGAGTGGCTTATTCTTAGGAATTGGTTTTATTTTAGGTTAATTGAATCTATTGTTAGGGTGGGTCAATTCCACCCAGAAGCAAAAAAGCAACTAGAGGTTAAATAATGATCCAGTTTATTCCCTTAATTGGTAGAACATTTTTAGCAACAATTTTTATACACGCAGCTATTAATAAAATCTTTGATTTTGCCGAAACTCAAACAATGATTACCGGACGAGGACTACCTTTGGCTGGGGTATTATTAGTTATAACTATTGTTTTTGAAATTTTAGGTGGATTATCTTTAGTTTTAGGGTATCAAACTCGTTTAGGAGCTTGGCTTCTGATTGTATTTTTAATTCCCGCTACGGTAATTTTTCATAATTTTTGGGAAGTTCCCTCAGAAAAAATTGATTTTCTCAAGAATTTATCCATTATGGGTGGGTTACTGATGATTACCTATTTTGGAGCCGGGCCAGTGAGTGTTGATGAACATATTACCATGAGTAATACTGATTTTACCGATCCTGATAACCCATAACCCATTCTTGAATCTGTTGTTGATTTAATTTTCCTTGAGAATTGCGAGGTAATTGTTCTACAGAAATCCATAATTTAGGGTGTTTGAATTTAGATAATTTTCCTAAAATTGCCTGTTCTAATTCAACTTCTAAAAGCTGTTTATAATTAGGAACATACACCGCTACCACAATTTCACCCCAATATTGATCAGGTTTTCCAATCACACAAATATCTTTAACCAAACCCGTAGAAAAAATAACTGCTTCTACTTCGGCGGGAAATACATTTTCTCCTCCAGTAATAATTTTATTACTTTGTCTCCTTACTAAAGTTAAATATCCCTGTTCATTCCAATAACCTAAATCATCGGTTGTAAAGCTATTAATTCGTAAGTTTGGCTCAAAATTATCTTGATAATATCCTAACATTAAAGAATCGGCTTTAATCTTAATTATTCCCAGTTGGTTTGTTTTTAATTCTTCTCCATTCTCATTATATATTTTAATTTGAGCATGGGGTAAAACCTTTCCACAGCTATTATTATCTTGTAAAAAATCCGAAGGTCTTAAAGTGACAATTTGGGAAGCGGTTTCTGTCATACCATAAGTTAATGCTAGGGGAATTTGATAAAAACGACTCTGTTCTAATAACTCTAACCAGGGTGGTGCTCCTCCTAATAATACGATCTGAAATTGAGATAACCAACGGGTTAGGGAGGGATATTGTAATAAACGGTGTAATTGAGTAGGAACTAAGGAGATAAAATAGTTAGTAGGATTAAAATTAATCCAATCTTCTGCTTCTACGGTTTTAAAAGACGTTAAAACTAATTGTCCGTTTGTTAAAAGCGATCGCATCCACTGCATTAATCCACTAACATGATAAAGGGGTAAAGCACAAAAAGAATTAATAGTAGGGAACTGAAAATATTGCTGGACACCTATGACTGAAGCCGTTAAACTATCCCAATTATGGACAGTAAACTTAATGTTTCCTGATGTGCCTCCGGTGGGAATCATAATCAAATTTTTGAGAATTTCATGATTGGAATTTAATGGTTTTTGATAATCAGAAATTCGACCTTGAGAAATTAATAAATTAGGTTTAACTAATTGATAAACCTGTATCCATTCCTGTTGTCCCCATTGAGGATTACATAAAAAAACCGGACATTTGGCTGTCACCGCAGCAACAAAAGCCGATAAGAATAAGATAGGATCGGATTCTGATATTAGAATTTTGGGATAATTTTTATTTGAATTAATCCATAAATTGATATTTTGTAAATGAGTTTTAGAAATATCTATTAAACGGTCTTTGTCATTTAAAATTAACCCATTTTGGATTTTATCAATTAGATTCATATTTAACCCTTGCAACGTTGTTTAACCATTTCTATTGCCAAAATTGATCAGAAAAATAAGTTCAAAATCAATCCAGAAGGCATTGAACAAACAAAAACTTCCCAAGTTACTACAAAATTCAAAAAATACAAGAAAAAGCTGATCACCCATAGGTTTGTTCTAACATTTTTGAGGTAATTTGTTGTTCTCCGTGATAGTGTAAACGTCGATTTAAACAGCCAATAGTTTTGACATAGGAAGACATAGTATTAATATCATGGGTAATCATTAAAATTGTCATATATTCATTCAATTTTAATAATAGCTCATAGATATTCGCGCACATTTTGGGGTCAACACTAGCGGTGGGTTCATCAAGGAGTAAAACCTGGGGTTCACTGGCTAAAGCTCTAGCAATAAAAACCCGTTGTCGTTGTCCTCCCGAAAGTTCACCAATGGCGCGATTTTTTAAATCTAACATTTCGACTTTTTCTAAAGCCTGAATCACAATTTCTTCATCTTTTTTTGTATAGGGTTGAAATAAATGACGCTTTCCTAACCGTCCCATTCTGACTACTTCATTCACCCGCACAGGAAAATTGCGATCAAATTCTAAAATTTGCGGGACATAGCCCAAATAACGCCGTCCTTTTGTAACAGAATAACCCATGATTTTTACATCCCCTTTCAATGGTTTTAGCAGTCCTAAAAGCACTTTAATTAATGTAGTTTTTCCTCCCCCATTAGGGCCAATTAATCCGATAAAATCTAATTCATTAACCGTTAAGTTAATCCCCTCTAAAATCGGCTCCTGGGAATCATAACCTGCCCAGACTTCTTTCAAGCGGATGACTTCATTTTTTTGAGAACTTTGTGGGGATAATTCTTGGGGATTTTTCACGGATATAAATGTAAATTTAGGAAGTAAAATCACGGTAAAAAATTAAATTAATTTATGGCTTTAAAGTTTGTGATAACAGTTCAGAAACTTGAAGCAAATTAGTAGACCAATTTTCCTCTAAATCACTAACAAAAATAACTTTTCCTCCGATTTCTTTAGCTATGGTTTCCGCAGAACTGGGATTAAATTCTGGTTGAGCAAAAATTACCTTAATATTCTCTTGTTTGGCTTCAGAAATTAAGTTAGCTAACTCGGCTGCACTAGGTTCCTGTCCTCCTACTTCAATTGATTCTTGTTCTAAGTTATAATCCTTGGCAAAATAACCCCAAGCTGGATGAAAAACGATAAATTTACGGTTTTTGAGCGGGGCTAATTTCTGGCTAATTTGTTGATCTAGTTGGTCAATTTCTGTGATAAAATGATTTAAGTTAACCTGATATTCGGCTTGGCGTTTAGGGTCAATTTTGACTAAGCCATCATAGATATTTTTAGCTTGAGTTTTAACTAATTTAGGAGATAACCAAATATGAGGATCTAAAGTTTCTTCTGCTTGATGGTTTTCACCCTGATGATAATTTTCTATCATGGGTATTCTCTCAATTCCTTGACTCGAATCTATAATTAACATTTTTTGATTAGCGGCTTTAATTCTATCTATCCAAGCCGTTTCAAAAGCAATTCCAGTGGCAATATAAGCCTTAGAATCATTTAAAGATTGTAACTGTTGAGGTTTGGGTTCATAATTATGTAAATCTACTCCAGGAGGAATCATCACATTTACTCTCACATTTTTGCCTCCAATTTTTTCAACAAAATATTTTTGGGGCATAATGCTAACAGTAATATCAACAGTATTATTAACAGTTTCATCTGCTATTTGTTTGGCTTGATGGTTGTTATTCTCAACCGAACTTTTCGGTGTAGAAACGGTGTTACACCCACTAATTACACTCATACCCCATAACAGTATTACCATTCCGGCGTAAACCGAAAATCTCATCTTGATGTCCTCAATGCAGTTTTGCACCCCATCAGCCAAACAGAATAAAGGTAGGATGGGAATATGGTCGGTTTAAGTATAATGATAATCGTTTTCAAAATTTTTGGCAAGAAGGTTGGATTTTCGTGGCGGTGTCTTCGCCAAAGTCGGCCAAACAAATTATTCCCCAAACCTCAGACCGTCCCCCTCTGTAGAGGCAAACTTAAAGGATGGAATATTAACCCTAGATGTCTTTGAATAATCAAACTGAGTCGTCAACAGTCAACTTATCCAAAATCTAAAGTACAAAATTCTTGATCACGGTTTATGCTAAAAAAAGTATTTTATATTCTTTTATAATGACTCAACGTTCTAATCCTCTAATTTCTGTGCAGGGCTTTTTTCAGCACTATTCTGAAATAATGGCGACGGTAGTTTGCGCTGTTTTAGTATTTATTGGTTGGATATGCTTACAAATAGGTTGGGTGGGATTAGCATTTTTGGCCCTACCCATTGCCTATGTTATCGGCGGTTATGGAAGTGCCAAAGACGGGTTAACAACTCTCGTAGAAGAAAAACAATTTGATGTTAATTTATTAATGATTGTGGCTGCATTAGGGGCAGCTTTTTTAGGAGTTTGGAAACAAAATTATTCTCTAATTATAGATGGTGGAATCTTAATTTTAATTTTTACTTTGAGTGGTGCATTAGAAAGTATTGCGATGAAACATACGGAACGCAATATTGAAAAATCAATGCAATTGATCCCCGATACAGTTAGGGTAATTGATAATCAACAAGAGCAACAAATCCAAATTAATCAATTAAAAATAGGAGATGTTATTTTAATCAAACCTGGGGAAATAATTCCTACCGATGCGATTATTTTATCGGGGAATAGTTCGATAAATCAAGCTGCGATTACCGGGGAGTCGATGCCCGTAGATAAAACCGTTGGTGATCAAGTATTTGCCGGAACATTAAATGGCAATGGGGTGTTAAAATTAAAAGTCCATCAACCTCCTGAAAGTAGTTTAATTCAACGAGTAATTAAGTTAGTTGAACAGGCGCAAACCGATGCACCTCCATCTCAAAAATTTATGGAAAAATTTGAACACAGTTATGCTAAAGTTATTATATTAACGGGTCTGGGATTAGCAATTATACCGCCTTTATTTTTAGGTTGGGATTGGGAAACTACAATTTATCGAGCTTTAATTTTTTTAGTAGTTGCTTCTCCCTCTGCATTATTAGCCTCGATTATGCCCACATTATTATCAGGAATAGCGAATGGGGCAAGACATGGAATTTTATTTAAAAATGGGGCGCAATTAGAAAAAATTGGACGAATTAATGCGATCGCTTTTGATAAAACTGGAACCTTAACAACGGGAAAATTAAATATTGTTGATATTATTCCTATGGCGGGTATATCAGAAACAGAATTATTGCAATTAGCGGTGGCGGTGGAGTTGGTTTCTGAACATCCAATTGGACAAGCAATTACCCAATTTGCCCAGGAAAAAAATATTCCTCGAATTACAGCCGTTAATGTTGCAACTCAAATCGGGGAAGGAATTATTGGAAAAGTGGATGAAGACCATATTTTTGTCGGGAAATTAGAGTGGATTTATCAACATAATATTTATGTTAGTCCTGAATTGGTAGAAATTAGTGACCATTTAGAAACCGATGGTAAAACCGTAGTTTGGGTAGCACAAAATCATCAAACTTTAGGATTAATTGCCGTGACGGATACGGTGCGTTTAGAGGCGAAAACCTTAATTAAGAATCTGAAAAAATTTGGCATTGAACAGGTCGTCATGCTAACCGGAGATCATCAGCGAACTGCCGATAGTGTGGCAAAACAGTTAAATATTGATCTGGTTTATGCTAATTTATTACCAGAGGATAAATTAACAATTATTCGACAGATAAAAAATCGTTATCCAGGGGTGGCAATGGTGGGAGATGGAATTAATGATGCCCCAGCTTTAGCATTAGCTGATGTGGGAATAGCCATGGGTGGTGCGGGAAATGATGTGGCGTTAGAAACCGCAGATATTGTGTTAATGACGGATCAATTAGGCAAGATCTTAAAAGCGATTAAATTAGGTCGTCGAGCTAATCGAGTTATTAAACAAAATATTGCTTTTTCTCTTTTGTTTATTATATTATTATTAATCTTTAATTTCTTAGGATTAATTAATATGCCCATGGGGATAATCGGACACGAAGGATCAACGTTATTGGTAACTTTAAGTGGTTTACGGTTATTAAGGAATTAACAGAAACCTGGTTTCTTGAAGAAACCAGGTTTTGAGGTTATGTTAAGGATTTTATAGATTAATAATTTGTTGGGAAAACCAGAAAGCGGCGTTAAAATTATTGGTTTTTTCGAGTTGTTCTAAGGTTAATTCTAATAAAGCGATCGGCAATCCATTCAAAGCAATAGAAGTATTGATTTCTTGATATTTACCATTGTCTTGTAAGCGAAAAGCGATCGCCCGTTTTCCTCGAATATCAATTACCCAATATTCCGGTATTCCTAATCCAGCATAGAGTTGTTTTTTCTCATCTAAATCTATTGCTAAAGTCGTATCGGAAATTTCTCCAACTAAATCGGGAACTCGCCATTGTTCTAAATTAATTCTGCGGGGTTCTCCTTCCTGCCATTTGGGAGAATTTTCACCAATATATAATACTTTATCCGGTGAAGCTCCTCGCTGTTTAGGTTTTTCAATCACACATCCTCCTAAAAGATCAACTAACAGATCAGGTTGACGGGCAAACCAAAACCCAAAAACCAAAGTTAATAATTCATTAAATCGAGCGTGATTAATTCCTTCATTACCCATATCAATCCACAAATAGCCTTGATTAAAACTAATATTATAGTCCTGCAAATGGGGATTGTTCACAAAATCCAAATAATCCTCCCAGGTCGCCGGTTGCCATTGCGTTTTTTGAGCAGATTCAGGAATAGAAACTAGAGTTGTCATGGTTTCATCCTAACTAAGAAACAAAGTATAGACTATTTTAACATAGGATTAAAGATGGTGCGCAGGCCCAGCACACGCACCCTAAACATTAGAACTGTAGTTCTTGTAATAACCAAAATCCGGCAAAAGATTCAGAATTGGGGTCAGATTGAACCGCTAAAAAATGTACATTTTTGGCTTTTTGTTTGGCGAGTTCAAAATTTTGGGCTTCTGTTTGGGTTTTACTATCGGGTAAATTGGCTAAAATCCAACTTTCACTTTCCCCGGTTTCTAATAATAAATTAGGACGGGAATCCTGATCTAATCGTAAATAAGCTAACTCTAATCCCGACATCCAAGCCGCTAAAGGATTAGCCCGAGAGGAATAAATAATTAACCCAGGAATGGGGGTTTCTGGTGTTAATCCGACCATCGGTAATCCGAAGGCTTCACCAAAGCTAATATCCCATTCCGAGAAGTCAGAAAAAGCACCTGCTTCTAAGGTCACAAAAGCCCATTTATCCCCCTGCAAAGCATCAGGAAGGGGCTGGGGTTGAGATGCGATAAATTGAACCGAAGGATTAACCCCCGCTTGATAATTTTCCAACGTGGGATAATAGGTTTCTATGCGTTGGTTTAACCATTGATAGAGGGCATAGGTACGCCGACTAGCCGAGGCAGGAATGGCTAATTCTTTACAGGATTTAGAAATCATATTCGCCATCGGACGACGGAAAAAGCGAATCCGAGAGGGGGGTGTGGGGGCGGTGGCGATCACATTTTCAATTGCCTCTTTTAGCCAAATTGAGTTGACTTGGTTACTGGGGCAAACCTGGGTGTAGCGAAACATTGTCTCGGCGCTATCTTCAATATTGAGCGGGGTTTCACAGATTAAGACTTCCCAAACTTTTTTCCCTTCTTCGTCCCGCAGGGGGCGGCTATAAAAATCGAGTTCCCAAATAGTTGATTTCATCAATGACTGGATTTTGTGGGTAATTAACGTCTAAAAATAAATCCTACCAGCAATTAGGGTTAAGCTGTAGCTAAGGATTCATTTTTCAGGGATTAACTCACTCATTCTATCGTTAAATTAAACGGTAAACGGGTATAAATTCCTTTCGGGTCATTCATTTCTTTAATCATCAATAATTCCTCTTGCAGTCTGAGAAATTCACGGGTGAGGGGATCAACGGGGGTCGGTATTTTTGTTAGGTTATCTCCGGCTAAATTCTCTAAAATTCGTTCTTCTAATGTCCGAGGTTTAGCGGGTTCTTTGAGTGTCCAATCCTCTCCTAAATTAGCTTTTTTGGCTGCCGCCGCGATCGCCGCATCTAACCCCCCAATTTCATCGACTAACCCTAACTGTTTCGCCTGTGAACCCGACCAAACTCGCCCTTGGGCAATTTCTTGAACCTTATTTTTAGGTAACTTACGATGGGTGGCTACGTTAGAAATAAAGCGATCATAAATTAAGTTAACCACCTTTTGTAACCGAGCTAATTCCTCGGGACTTTTTGGCCGACTATTAGTTTGAATATCCGCAAACTTACTGGTTTTAACAATATCCCAGGTAATCCCATTGTTACTAGCAATATCTTGAATATTAAACAGTAATCCAAACACCCCAATTGATCCGGTCACCGTATTAGCCTGGGCAAAAATTTGATCCGCACCCATGGCAATCCAATATCCCCCGGAAGCGGCAAAATTCCCCATAGAAACTATCACAGGTTTTTGTTTTCTGATCAGTTCCACTTCCCGCCCAATCACTTCCGAAGCTGTGGCACTGCCCCCGGGACTATTAACCCGTAAAACCACCGCTTTTACCTGTTCATCTAAGCGTAATTTTCTTAATTCTTTGGCTAACCGATCGCTTCCAATTTGGCTAGAAGTTCCTCTCCCATCGACAATTTCGCCTTCAGCATAGATGATGGCAATTTTATTTTTACTATTTTGATTACCATTATTAATATCAGCAACTTCAGGGATTTTAGAATAGGAATTAATACTAATTTGCCGGAATTGTTGACTTTTATCCTGGGATTCTCCTGTCATTTTTTTGAAGTCTGTAATCACTTCATCACTATAGGCAACTTGATCAACTAATTTTCCTTTTAAAGCCGTATCTGCTAATAAAATACCTTCAGTATTAGAAAAGGCTTGTAACTGTTGGGGTGTTACTTTGCGACTGGGTGCAATGGTTCTTAACCATTCTCCCCATAAATCTCCTAATAGTTTTTGAGTTTGTTCTCGATTTTCTGGACTTAATTTTTTCAGTACAAAAGGTTCAACGGCTGCTTTATATTTTCCCACCCGAATCACCTGCACCCCAATACCATATTTTTCTAAAGCTCCGGTTAAAAACATGACTTGAGAACTTAACCCTTTAATATCTAAAGAACCCAAGGGATTAATCACGACTTGATTCGCAACCGAAGCTAAATAATATTCGGGTGCTGTCCAATCAATATCATAAGCAATAATGGTTTTTCCACTCTGTTTAAATCGTTGTAAGGCTTGACGAATTTCTTTTAAATTAGCTAATCCTGTAGAAATAGGAGTATTAGTTCCTTGCAAATAAAGGGCAACAATTTTATCATCTTGACTGGCTTGATCAATCGTTTGAACTAAGGTTCTTAACTGAATTGAAGTCGGACTATCCTCTGATAAAAGTTCCTGTAAGGCTTCAGAGGTTGAGGGATTAGGCCCCGTATCACTCACACTCAAGGAGAGGTCAAAAACTAAAACGGATTTATCCTTAACTAATGGCCCAGACTCTTGATTTGCCATTAGAATTACTAGGAAAATTAATCCTCCAATGCCTAGAGTGGTAGTCAAGACCAGTCCAATTAAGTTTCCTAATAAACTGGCAAATGTAAATTTTAAAAAATCTTTCATATTATTAATAAACGGGATAATTTCATTTAATGGGTTGCGGGGTTTAGGGTTTAGGTTTCAAGGCTCCTGATGTTTGCAAATCATTTAGAGTACGATTATTGGTACAAAATAGCACGGTGATCAATTCTGCTTTTAAAATCTCTACTAAAGTATAGACTGCTGCTTCCGATTCGGCGGCGGCTTGCAAAAACGGCCAAGCAAACCCAGCTAAATTCGCACCCAGGGCGATCGCTTTAGCCGCATCTAAACCACTGCGTAGCCCCCCCGAAGCAATTAAGGGAATATCGGGAGACACTTCTCGAATCCTGGTAATACAATCGGCCGTGGGTATGCCCCAATTGGCAAAGGTTTCCCCTAGACGACGCTGTAGGGGGTCTAGGGCGCGTTCTCCTTCGATTTTAGCCCAGGAGGTTCCCCCCGCCCCTGCCACGTCAATAGCGGTCACTCCTGCCTCAATTAATCGTTTGGCCATGACGGCATCAATCCCATTTCCGACTTCTTTGGCAATTACTGGAACCCGAAGTTGAGTACATAATTGTTCTATTTTATGAAATAATCCTTTAAAATTGGTATCTCCTTCGGTTTGAATACATTCTTGTAAAGGATTTAGATGTAAAATTAAGGCATCGGCTTCTAATAAATCAATGGTTTTTAAACACTGTTCTAAACCATATTCATAGTTTAATTGAACGGCTCCTAAATTGGCAAAGAGTAAAATATTAGGGGCGAGCGATCGCACGGCAAAAGTATCAGCTACATCGGGATTTTCCACAGCTACCCGTTGGGAACCGACTCCCATGGCAATCTGATAATGTTCAGCCACGGCCGCTAACCGATAATTAATTAATTTTGCCTGTTCTGTGCCTCCAGTCATGGAGGAAATTAATAGGGGCGCTCCTAATATTTTACCTAAAAATGATGTGGTGATATCAATTTCGCTACGGTTTAAATCGGGTAAACAACAATGGGTAAAGTCATAACGTTCTAACCCCGTTGTTGTTTGTCGAAACTGCACATCTTCTTCTAAACAAATTCTTAGGTGATCAGCTTTTCTATTTTCAATTTGATTGGGAAATACCATATTCAGTTATCAGTTAACAGTGTAAGAGTTATCAGTGTAAGAGTTATCAGTGATCAGTTGACAGTAAAGAGTGCATTGTTAATATGTGTGGGCTAAAATAAAAACAGTTAACTGGTACGGGCGGGTTCATCGAGATGCGCGGTGATTAACTCATATCTAAAAGAACCCGCCCCTACAACTGATAACTGATAACTGTTAACTGATGACTGATGACTGAATTAGGATCGTCGAATATTAAAACAACACCAGTCTTGACGACGCCAGAGGGTAGCAACGACCCAGCCCTGTTGTTCTAAAGTATCTGCAATTGGTTTAGCCTGATCCATTAAAATCCCGCTTAAAATTGCCCAAGTATTTTTCTTGGATATGGCATTAAATTGAGGAATTAAATCGATAATCACTTCTGCTAAAATATTACAAACAATTCCATCTACAGGTTGCTCTACTGCTTGAATTACTTGCTCAATACTGCCATCTTGAATATTAATTCTTTCTGGTGAAATTTGGTTTAATTCGCAATTTTCGTAAGTTGAACGAGTCGCTAACGGATCATTATCAACTGCATACACCTTAGAAGCTCCTAACAAAATTGCCCCAATTGATAAGATACCAGAACCGCAACCAATATCTGCAATCACCGCTTGGTTGTGTTCTCCGCCCAATCGCATTTCCAAAGATTCTAAACACAGTTGAGTTGTGGCGTGGGTTCCGGTTCCAAAGGCAACCCCGGGATCTAAACGTAATAGGATGCGATCGGGATTTTCGGGTAATGCTAACCAAGCCGGGTAAACTAAAAAGCGATCGCCAATTGGTGTGGGTTCCCAATATTGTTTCCAACTACTTGACCAGTCCTGTTCATCAATTAAATCCCAAGTCACCGCCGGAATTGGCATTTCTAAACATAACGCATCTTGACGTAACAATAAAGCCAGGGCTGCTAAATCTAGTAAATGGGCTTTTTCTTCGGGGAGATAGGCTGATAACAAGCAGGAATTATTCTTTATTTGACTCGCTGTTCCTCGACAACCAAATGCTTCCATACGCCAAAAAACGGCATCTTCTAGCATCGGATCACACAATACTTTAATTTCCCACCAACTATTAGCCATAATCAGTAATCAGTAATCAGTTATCAGTCATTAGTTATCAGTTATTAGTCATCAGTCATCAGTTAACAGTGTAAGAGGTATCAGTCATGAGTTGACAGTAAAGAATTCATGGTTAATAGTTAATTTTTGTGGGCTATAAACTGTTAACTGGTACGGGCGGGTTCTTTTAGATCTTTATTAATTACCGAGCATCTCGATGAACCCGCCCCTACAACTGATAACTGTTAACTGATCACTGATAACTGATTAAAGCGTTACGGTATAAGCATCGCGGATGCCAGCCACTTTGATGATTTCTGCAAGAATACCTTCAGGCAACGGATCATCAAGACTCAAGACCATGACAGCCTCGCCCCGAACAATTTTACGTCCGACCTGCATACTGGCAATATTGACATTAAAGCTGCCCAAAAGTGAGCCAATTTTACCAATAATCCCCGGTACATCCCGATGGAGGGTAAACAACATATAGCGGGTGGGAGGAACGTTAATAGGGAAATCGTCCACACTGGTGATCCGAATTTCGTGATCGCCTAATAGGGCTCCGGTCACTGAATGCGTCCCTAAACTCCCCTTTGCTTCTAAATGTAGCGATCCCGTGTAGTCCATCAAAGAAGCATCCCGGGTTTCAATTACTCGGATACCCCGTTCCTTTGCTTCAATACTGGCGTTCACATAGTTAACCCGCTCCCGTAAGGCTTGGGACAGTAACCCTTTCAGAGAAGCCACCACCACCGCTTGGCTTTTCGTTCCGGCCAGTTCTCCTTGCAAACGGACATCGAGAAAATCGATCCGTCCCCCAGCTAATTGACCCACCATGTTCCCCAGGGTTTCCGCCAATTGCAGATAGGGTTTGAGTTTTTCCAAAACATCGGGATATAACCCCGGAATATTCACCGCAGAGCGGGCTGGCAGGCCCAATAACACATCCCGAATTTGTTCAGCGACATCGATCGCCACATTAACTTGAGCTTCCTCTGTCGAGGCTCCCAGGTGGGGTGTGAGAACAATTTTAGAGCCCAATTCCCGCAGGGGAGAATCCGCTTCTAGGGGTTCATTTTCAAAGACATCCAGGGCCGCCCCGGCAATTTGGCCAGTTCGTAGAGCATCAGCTAGGGCTGCTTCATCAATCACACCGCCCCTAGCACAGTTAATCAGGCGGGCGGTGGGCTTCATCTTGGCGAAGACTTCCGCATTAAACAGATGGTAGGTTTCTTTGGTTTTGGGGATATGCAGCGTAATATAATCGGACTCCTGAACCAAGAGATCCAAGTCCACTAACCGACAACCAATTTGATCCGCTCGTTCTTGGGATATAAAGGGATCATAGGCCAAAAGTTTCATCCCCATTGCCTTTGCTGCGGCGGCAAAGTGGGAACCAATTTTACCTAAACCCACAATTCCGAGGGTTTTCTTGTAAACTTCCACACCCACGAAGCTTTTACGATCCCACTTGCCACTTTTCACCGATTGGTTCGCATCGGGGATATAGCGAGACATGGATAACATCATTGCCAGGGCGTGTTCGGCGGCGGCAATGGTATTTCCTTCGGGGGAGTTGACCACCACAATTCCTTTGCGGGTAGCGGCGGGAATATCCACGTTATCCACACCGACACCAGCCCGACCAATAATTTTTAAGTTATCGGCGGCTTCAATAATTTCTTGGGTTACACGGGTTCCAGACCGGATCATCAAAGCATCATACTCTGGAATAATCCGCACCAGTTCTTCTGGGGGTAAACCTATTTTGACATCCACCTGAGCCACTTGAGACAGGATGTCTATACCAACTTGATCGATAGAATCGGATACGAGAACCTTAGACATGATTTAGGAAAATGATTGCAATAGCGGGAAACGAAACATGACCCCCGGACAAAATCCGCTAGGGGAGGGGGAAGTTCGGGAGAGTTTTCATCAGCTATTTTCTCTCCCCAATACGGTCTGTATAAATACCGCAGTAGGTCATTTTAACTGTTAATGGGTATATTCACTGCGAATTCTTGGAAAAAATTTATGGAGGGGAATGGGCAATGGGGAATGGGCAATGGACAATTCAGAGCCTCTGGGGAATCGAGATCAGACCCGAGATTGTGTAGACTAACAATAGATTGATAGCCTATTCTGAACCGTTATCCTATGAACTATCTTGTCACTGTCCTGGCCGATCGCTTTCAAGCAGAAACGGCCTATGTTGAATTAGAAAAAGAAGGTGTGCCCACCACTCAAATCAGTATTCTAGGAAAAGGTTATAAAACCGCCGATGAATTTGGCTTAATTGACCCGAATGAAAGCGCCATTAAACAAGTTAAATTAATGGCAACTTGGTTAATTCCCTTTGGATTTGTTTCGGGTTTTTGCTTTAGTTTAATTACGGGATTAGATACCTTTGCCTGGGCGGGAGTTCTGGGAAATCATTTAATTGGTGCGGTGCTCGGCGGCATTTCAGGGGGGCTAGGGAGTATATTAGCCGGGGGTGGCGTCGGATTAATTGTTGGGGGCGGCGATGCTTTACCCTACCGTAACCGCCTGAATGCGGGGAAATATTTAGTCGTGGTTACGGGTTCGGAAACCCTGATGCGCAAAGCTAATCGGATTTTAAGAGACTTAGAACCGGAAAATATTCAAGGGTATACCGTGGGGGAAAATGAATAATTAAAATAGGCGGAATTGATCATGAAATCTATCCCTTTTCTTTCTAGGTATTTTTAATCATTTAGAAAGAAAACTCCTCAAAATCAATCGCATTTTTAATTAAAAATGTTATCATAATAATAGCATAAATTTTCATCTTCCCTCACCTAAAATCCCCCCATGTTACCCAGAGAAGAACTCCTAAAAGGCATTGAAAATCGAGATAGTCTAGCCCGGGTGATCGACTTGGCAGAACAAGCCCTGAAAACCTGGGAAATTACCCTAACCGATTTCCTTTCTCCCCCGGAATTGGCGGAATCTCAAAAGGTGTTTAGCCGATTAACAGAAGTACAAATGCTCCCCTGGGGCGGTTACCCCCAAGCGGAACGCCAACGGTTAGGAATTGCCAGATCTGAACTTCCTATTGATCAAACTCAAGTTAGCGTTATTGTGTTAGAAATATCGGGTAATTTTCTCTTTGACCCGGCTACCCATCGAGACTTTTTAGGGTCGATGTTAGGGACAGGAATTGTCAGGGATAAAACTGGGGATATTATTGTTTTGGGAGAACGGGGTGCCCAAACAATTGTTACTCCAGAATTGGCGGATTTTTTAGAGTTAAATCTGACTCAAGTTCGGTCTGTTCCGGTGAAAACTCGACGAATTGATCCCGGTGAATTAAAGGTTAGAGAACCAAAGAAGAAAGAGTTAACCACGGTAGAAGCTTCCATGCGTTTAGATGCGATCGCTTCTGCTGGATTTGGGATGTCTCGTAGCAAGATGGTGAGTTTAATTGATGGGGGAGATGTGCGGGTGAATTGGAAGGAAATTACCCAAGCGAGTTATCAATTAAAGTCGGGGGATTTAATCGCTATTCGGGGAAAAGGACGGTTAGAAGTTAAGGATATGGCTATTACTAAAAAACAAAGATATCGAGTTGAATTAACCCGCTATCAGTAATCAGTTTTTACTGGATAATTTAAGGAGAATATTAGTCATGGTTAGACTTTATGATCAATCCTTTGAAATTTTAAAAAGAGAATTGCAAAAAAATGCTCAGAAAGATTTAGTCGGGGAAGTGGGGGCAGAAATTATTCTGAAACGTTTGGAAAAAATGCGATCGCAGCCAGGAGAACCCCTGACTTTAGATGAGTTAAATAACTTAGTTTCCGATCAATTTCCTGACTTTAATCAATCGGTTTTAAAGCAAGCTGCAAAAGCAAATCATCCCCCCGGAATTGGGTCTAAAATGCTTTTAGGTACAGCCATTTTAGGGGGATTTGTAGGAATTGTGGCTCTCGCTAATTTACCCTATCCGATGATTCGCTTTCCCGTTTCAAAAACCGTACCTATTTTATTAATTCCCAGTTACATTAGTATGGATTATAACTATCGACAAGCGGTGTCCTTAGTCGAACAATCCGATCAATTAATTAATCAAGCTACGGCAATTACAGATATTGAATTAGGTATTAAAAAAGTCGAAAAATCTCAACAGCATCTGGATAAACTCCCCGTTTGGTTTTTAGGGTATTATCCTCAAGCTTACTGTTCCTTTATGGGTTGTGTTTGGCGATTTACCTTCGATGAATATGAAAGTGCGAGAAAGAATATTGGCCGGATGGAATCTAAAATTTTTCAAGAACAAAATGCTTATCAAGCATATACAAAAGCTGAACAATTAATCAAAGAATCTCAAAAAAACTTCTCCAAACTTAGCGCTGGAAATCAACAACAACAGATGATTAACCAGTGGCAAAATGCTATTGATCAATTAGATAAAATTCCCTCCGCAACCTTAGCCGGAAAATTAGCTGAAAAAGACTTAGAAACCGCCAAACGAGATTTTCAAGAAAAACTGGGATTTGTCGCGGGAACAATTAAAGGAAATACCTTAATTGATGCGGGGATGCAGTTTGGAATTCAGGCTGCAAAAGCCGCTCAAAATCCGCCTCATACCGCCAAACAATGGGAACAAGTAATTAAATTATGGCAAGAAGCTATTCGTCGCTTAGAACAAGTTCCAACGGATAATCCTAGTTATTTGGATGCTCAGAAAAAATTAGCTGAATATCAATCTAATTTAGGGAGTTCCGAAAGTCGGTTACAAGCGGAAAAAGACGCGGTAGAATCTGTTAAACAGGCAAAAGCTGCGATTGCTCAATGGCAAACCTCAGCCCGTTCTAAAGAGCCTAATATTGGTTCCTTAATTGGTCAATTAACTGATATTATTAGTATATTAGAACAGGTTCCCGCAGGGACAACGGTTAGCGCAGAAGCCCAAAAATTATTAGGATCGGCACGACATACCCATGATAAGTTATCAGAAAAATGGGTTTAAAACCCCTAAGTTCCACCGTGGAGAGAAGGTCAGTCTTTCTGTAAAGAAAGCACATCTCGGCGAAGCGTCAACCCGTCCAGAATTTCAGCAGTTGTCAATCTTTGATTTGTTGAAATAGATGGAATCCCCGCCCGTTTTACGGCGGGGCGGATGTCAAATACTAACTAACTTGATATTTTGAAACTGTTCTGTCCTTGAAATTGATTAATTCTCTATAATTATGACTCAAACACCACAAGATTCTTCCCCATTTATTTCCTCAACACCCGATCCATCAGCAGATCCGGCTAAATTAATACAATTATTACGGCGGAAAGAAGGAAATTGGGTGGAATGGGGCGATGCCTGTGCTAAATTACAAAAATCCGGTTATAATCCTCAACAAATTTTTGAAGAAACGGGTTTTGAACCGATTCAACAAAATCAAGTAATTGTAGCAGGGCAAGTTTTTTCATCCTTAATCAAAGGCAATTTATCCGAAGAAATTCAATCCCATTTCCAAAACCGAGGAAGCGATATTTTATATGAATTTCGTATCCTGAATCAAGGAGAACGGGTGATGGCGACTGAATTTTCAGATCAACGCAAATTAGATGCGGATGAAGCCCGAGAATTAGCTAAAGCCATCAAAGAATTTTCTCGATTTTCGATTCTCCCTCCTGGTTTTTCTGAGCATCCTGGGGATGCTTTAGCCTATCAAGCCTGGAAAGCTGCCCGACAACATCATGATTTACAACAGCGATCACGTTTAATTGCCAAAGGATTAAAATATGCGCACTCCCAAACCGCCCGAGAAATCATAGAACAACTGTTAACGGATTTTTCGATTACCGCCAAAAAATCAGCACCTCGTTTACCTATTTATCGTTTAGAAACGGAAGAAGATCTACCCCGTTTAATTCCGGTCGCGGGGAAATTTCCCTTAACTCCATCGGATTTTAAAGCCGTTCCTTTGATTGAAGAATTAGGGGAATTTAGGATTGTTAAATCATCAGGAAATGCAGCTTGGGTAGCGGTTCCCGGGTGGCAAGTCGTCAGAAATGCGGAAGATCCAGTTGTAATTTTAGGAAATAGTGCTAATTTACCGAATCCCCTACCCGGTAAATCAGAACCGATTTTAATTTTAATTGATCGCGCTCAACGAGAATGGGATATTGATTCTTATTTCTTAGTTGAAGAAGCCGAACATTTGGAATTACGATGGTTTGATGAAACTCCTGCTATTCATTTACTGGGAAAATTGATTTTAATTATGCGTCCTAAGAAGGTCTTAGATGAGGATCAAATTCATGATGTTTGGCAAATTGATGAATAGGAAAAATAGCTTGATATTCCCATAAAATTTATCAAAATCAAATGCAGTGCGAGCGTCCCCGCTCGCTATTTACACCCAATAAATCCTAAAATCCGTGAAATCCGCGAAATCCTCTTAAATCCGTGATCCCTATTTCATTCTATTGTGACGATACCAACGATAACCATAAATTCCTCCTCCAACAATTAATAAATAGGGACTAAAAGCCAATAACCATAAAACCAATCCCACTAATAGCCAGGTAAATTCACCCATCCTATGAGTTGCTTTTCCCCAAGTTTCTTGGACTCTTAAACCCAAATTGTCTGGAGCCGGAGTCACGGAAACTAATGATTCAATCCTTAAATTAATCGTCGAATAAGCCACTTGATTTTGTAAATTTCTTAACTGAGCATCAATACGTTCAATGGATTCTCGAATTGTACTTAATTCATTAGCCGCCTTCAAAACATCCCCAACCGAACCCGCGCGCTCCATAATTTTTAAGATCATTTCCTCCGATTTCCGTAAATTTCGCAGTCGCGCCTGAACATCCACTAATTGATCCGAAACATCCTCCGCCGTAATCATTTGATTTTCTACGGTTCCCAACTTGGCTAACGCATTTAAGGTGGTTTCTAAGCGCTGTTGCGGCACTCTAAATTCTAAATAAGCGGTTTGACGCTGACTATTATCCGGGGATTTCTGAGCTTCAAATTTTAAAATATCCCCTTGCTGTTTTTTTATAATTTCCGTAATTGATTCCGTGGTTTGATGAATTGATTGTACGATTAAGGTTAACTGAGCACGCTTAATTAGTTGGGATTGTTTTTTAGGTTCCGGGGTCGTTTGTTCTGGTGCAGAATTAGCCATTTCCAGACCCTCTGCGGCGGCTAAAGGTGCAGGTGCGCTGGCGGGAGCAATCTGTTTAGCTTTATTCGCCTGAGCGCAACTCGATAAAGCTAAAATTGATACCATTAACCCTAAAATAAATCTGGGCTTTAATCCAGTCTGAGAGCGAATTTGATTAGGATTCATAGTGTTATATTCCTATTATCGTTGATTATTCACTTAATATTGAGCCTAGCATGACAGACGATTTTGATCTCGATCCAGTTTCCTCTCTTAATTCTATCCTAACCCCGGAAATAGCCTTATCTGATCCAACAACGAACCCATTAGAAAATATTGATCAAATTCGTGCATTCCGAGATCAAAAAATTAAAGAAATTTACCAAAGTTTGCGTCCGGGTCAACAACAAATGGCCGATTGGAATGGGGGCCCACTAGCTATTTCTGCGGTTCCAGGGGCTGGGAAATCAACGGGAATGGCTTTTGCTGCGGCTTTAGCGATCGCTCGTCATCAACTCCATTCCCAGCGTCAATTAGTGATTGTCACCTTCACCCGTTCCGCCGCCGCTAATATTCGCGCGAAAGTGAGTCAAGAACTCAAACAAATGCGATTACCTTTAGGGGGATTTGTGGTTCATACTTTGCATGGTTTAGCCTTGAATATTGCGTTAAAAAACCCGGAATTATCGGGGTTGAATTTAGACAATTTTACTTTAATTTTACCCACTCCCAGTAATCGAATTACCCGCAGTTGTGTAGAACAGTGGATCATGGCTAATCCTCGCCATTATCAACGATTAATTGAGGGGGTTCAATTTGATGGAGAAGAAACCGAACGCTTAAGGCGACAATCGGTTTTAAGGACTGAAGTTTTACCAAATTTAGCTTGGAAAGTGATTCAAGAAGCCAAAAGTTCAGGACTGCGACCGCAGGATCTAACGAATATTTCCGAACAAATTCCTGATGATTATGAAACCTTAAAAATAGCTGCTGGATTATATGAAAATTATCAAAATATATTACGATCACTGAATTTTATTGATTATGATGAGATGATTTTAGCCGCCTTACGAGTATTAGAAAATCCCACAATTCGTCAAGTTTGGCAAAATCAAGTTTTTGCTGTTTTTGAAGATGAAGCCCAAGATTCTACCCCGCTACAAAGTAAACTATTGAGAAATTTAGCTAGTTCTTCTGAATCAATTACTGATGATTTAGAAACTTTAAATTTAGTTAGAGTCGGTGATCCAAATCAAGCGATTAACTCAACATTTACTACGGCTGATCCAATTTATTTTCGTCGATTTTGTCATGATTGTGAACAGTTGGAACGATTAGCTACCATGGATCAAGCTGGACGCAGTAGTTGTATTATTATTGATGCTGCTAACTATATGTTATCCTGGGTCAATCGTTCAAAATTAGCTGGAAATGAACAACCGTTTAGGGAGCAAATGATTCGATTAGTCGGATTTCATGACCACCAAACTAATGCCAATCCCCCAGCCTATGATCGAGGTTTAGAACTATGGGAAGTGGCGGATATTTATCAAACTGTTGAGTTAATTGTTCAAAAAATTGTGACTATTCTTGAAGATGATCCTCAAGGAAAATTTGCAATTTTACTCAGAGAGAATAAACAGGGAGAGTTTATTTCTAATGTTTTTAATCATCCCCAATTATATAATATTAAAATTCCCGAAGATTTTCAAACCAAAATTCGGATTTATGATGCCTCCCAACAGGCACGAAATTCTCAAATTCCGGCAGAAATTTTATCTTTATTACAATTTTTAGATCGTCCCCATTCACCGGATTACTTAAAATTAGCCTTAAAAGTATTAGGCGATCGCAATTTAATTCCTAATTTAGATTATAATAAAATTGCAATTCATCCCGAAGAATTTCTTTATCCCGGCCCCCTTGACCCACCACAATCGGAAGAAATTCGCCAATGTCGTTATTTTTGTTGTCAATTATTGCAAGCCCGTTTAGAGCTTCCACCCTATCAATTGATTTCCTTTTTAGCCCTATCCTTGCAATACGAAAAAACGGAATTAGCCACGGCGGATAAATTAGCGGAACGGATTGGTAAAAAAACTTTTGGTAACCATTCCATGGGAACAATTTTAGATGTTTTAAACGATATTGTCAGTTCTGAACGGTTTGAAACCGTGGATATTGATGAGGAAGCAACCTCTAAAGACAGTCCCTATACCCGGGAAGGTCAATTAACATTAATTACCATGCACAAAGCCAAAGGATTAGATTGGGATTATGTGTTTATTCCCTTCTTACAAGAGTCTACAATTCCTGGGAGTTTAAGAGTATTACCCCAAGCCAAATTTTTAGGAGAATTTACCCTTTCGGAAGTAGCCCGCGCCCAAATTCGAGCCGCTGCTCACGGACAAGAATTAATTCCTGATATAGCCACAGCTTGGGAGCAAGCCAAAGATTTAAAAACCGCCGAGGAATATCGATTACTCTATGTCGCCATGACCCGAGCTAAACGTTTTTTATGGATGTCTGTCTCGCGTTTTTCCCCCTACAGTTGGCATAAACCTGAAAATATGCAGGAACAAAAACCCTGTCCAGTTTTTATTGCTTTAAAACAACAATTTCCTCAACATTTTTTAGAGCCATTTTAAAAAGATACAAATAATTATTTGCTCTAATTAGACTTGATATAAATTGTCTCCCTCCTTAGTAGGTTTGAGTTTGAACTTTTTTGAACGTGATTAACACTGATCATAATCAATGCTATTAAAAGAGCAATTAAAAATCCTATAACTTGCCAAGAATTAGATTCCGAGAAACGCTGATTACAAGTTGCACAAAATTTATCATTAGGATGATCTGGATGGTTGGTAATATTACATTTGGGGCGACCACGCCGATTAACTTGACAGGCCATAATCTTGTCCTCTTAACAATAATTAAATTGCAGGAAAAAACGATTTTAAAACTGTTTTAATTTGCATAAAATTAGATAATTTCTAAGAAATTAATTCCCTCATGCTGTAGGAACAGTAGGTGTCTCCTCATCTTGGCTCTGATTTTCATCAACAAAATTTAAAAAATGGGTTTTACCGTTAATTTGAATCCCGTTAAAATTGATTTTGGGGTGTTCTGAGTTGAGACGGGTTTCTAATTGACTTAATCCTAAATTGCCTAAGAAAACAACACACACAAGAGTTAAAAAAGTATTCATTTTTCTTTGCACCTTTGGTTTTTCAGTTGTTAATCTTTTAAACGGACAACAGATTCTGAATATTCCATTAACTCAAATATTTTTTTAAATTAAGATTTAAAACTATTTGCCAAATCTTTTAAAAAGAAAAAATACCATCTGCTAATTCAAGTTAGCAGAGGTTTAATCCATATATAATTTATTTTAAAAATTCAAAGTTTTATTTCAGAAAAAACCATATCTAACTGCTCACGAGACTGTTGGCGAACTTGACCTTGTATGACTGCATATTGTAAGTTGGTAAAGGCATTTAATTCAGAGACTCCATATTTTGTCCCCTGTAAAAGTATTCGTAACTTTTGTTCATCTTCCAGGGTTAAATAACCCGTTTCTAAAATATTTTTCACAAGTTGGCAAATTTGGCTCATTTCCCTCAAAGATACTGTTAATTGTGGACTAATCTTGATAACGTCAAGGAGATTAAGAATATTCCAACTAACCCAGAATTTCTTGGGAGATATCCTTTAAAACTTCATCCTCTCAAAATAGATTTAGTTTTCCGACGACAACTCGACAGACAAAAATGCCGATCAGATAAGTAAATTTACTCTGTCCCAAAATTAACATTATTAAAAATCCGTAGTCATACTTCGTTTTTTGGCAACACCAGATGCTGTAGTCTGTAACCTCAGTTGTGAAAACGAGGCTTAAATTATAGGTCATCTTAAATTTTTATTTGGTCGCCGACTAAAAAAATTAAGAAAATCTCAGAAGTTGACTCAAGAAAGTCTAGCTGAGTTAACAGGTTTATCTGTAGAATTTATTAGTTATATTGAAAGAGGAATTCATGCTCCTTCATTTGATACCTTAGAAAAATTATCAGAAGCCTTAAAAGTCTCGTTTTCAGAACTATTTAATTTTGAACAAGATCGAGATAAGATTGATGAATAAACCCATAGAAAAAAATATCATTCAACAGCAAATTAACGAAGGCAAAATACGATATACAAATGTACACCGGAAAACTATAGAAGAACTTTTGCTAATCATCAATTTACTAGCAATTCAAGAGAATAAAATCTCTACAGAAAATGTCAATCTACTCTACTCAGGAGTAAGAAGTTTATTTAAAAACCATTTACTTTTAGCTGGATTTGATCAAAAAAAGATCGACGCTATTAGTACAAAATTCAATGATTCTGGGCCACGTTCAGCCCCTTGGAAACCGAATTCCAGTCGTATACCAGGAAGACCGCAAGATGGTCAAGATGGTAATAGAATTAATCGTTGGGAATTGCCGAAAGATCATAAATTTTATGCTACTGAAATTGATGCTAAATTAGTAGGAGTCAAATACTTTTTACAGGCGTTATCAATGGAAGGTGCGCCACTTTTACCACCTAATTCCATACAAAATAGTTTTATTTGGTTATTAGGACATCAAGTAGAACCGGGTCAATGTCTCGATCCCATTCAATTAGAACCTATCTCTTTTTCAAGATTCATTAAATATCCTAGAAGCATTGAATCTGGTCATGTAATTCCTTTAGATCGGGGTGGAAAACATATACCCTCAAATACATTTTTAATGGAAAGTCAAAGCAATAGAATTCAAAATAATTTAACTTTAGATGAGTTATGGGTATGGATAGAAAAAATTCTGCGGAAGCACAAACCCGAACTATTTAAAGAATAAATTTTTCTATTGTTTCTGTCGTATTCTTGATCAAATTTGCTGCTTCATATCTGAGAAGATCAGCTTTTAAGATTTGATCACCAATTTTATTAGCTTTTTCTACACTTTTAGGATATAACACAGGAATTAATGAAATATGACTACAATTAATTTCATCAATAACCGAACCAAAAATACCGTCTTTTAATAATCTTTGTCCTATTTGGCTTTTGAGATATCCATAGAGATACCCCGGGTTTAATTTATCAGGATTTGGTACAATTCTAATAATATGTTCTGATGCTGCAAAACCCTCCCAATCTTGAGGGACGGTTGCTACTATTCCAGTTGTTCCACTGCGAGTAATCAAAATCCAACCCGCTTTTAATGCTAATTCATTATAGTGCGGACTACTTTTTAAAATTCTTTTTTCGGTTACGGGAATTAATTGGGTAATGTTTGCACCCCCTAAAAAGGGAACAGAATTATCATGATCCAAATTATCTGTATAATCTCGCTTAAAACGCCCAGGATAAAAAATCTTATCTACTAATTCTCCTAATGTTGAAATAGTAAAATCAGGATTTTGTTCCGTTATTGTCACTAATTGTTGTTTTAAATTAGAAGATTTTGGTTCATAATAAGCTGCATTTAAACGAATATTGTTAGAATGTGTAATAGATTTTGAAGAAATTATGAATGCTTTTTTAGTAACTTTACTTGGATCATTTGCTTTTAAAAATTCTTCATAAGCTTGGCTAATTTCAGGTAAGTCTATATCTACAATAGTCTGTTGATCATCTTTAAAGACAGGTTTTCCTCTGCGATCATGTCCAATTTTTATAGGTCTAGCCATAAAGATAGGATATTCGGGTTCATCTTCCCATAAAGGATTGGGTTTTTCTCGTTTTTGAACAACTAATAATGCTCCTTTTGTTCCTGTATAAGGTTGAAAAGTATCTTCAGGAAGATCAATAACAGCTATAATTTTACAATGAGTAATTAACCATTCTCGCACAAATTCTTCTTGAGGGCCACTGAGGATTTGATAAGGAAAAACAAGTACCATTTTACCTGTTTCATGTTTCAATAAATCTAAATTTCTCTCAATGAATAAAATATCAGGAGAACGGGGAACAATTTTTTCTGTAGATATCCATTGATCTTGATGCTTTTTCCATGATCTTGCTAACTGAAAAGATTGTAAAATCTCTAAATTTTTAATAGTAATTTTAGTTCCAAACGGAGGATTTCCTACCATAAACATTTTTGAATCAGGTGAAATTCGATCTAATAGTTGGCTTTTCCAATGTTGAAAAGGAAGTAAACTATCTTGATTTTCTACTATTTTTTGAGGGAGTTTTTCCAATTCGGGTGATGTGTTAGAAATTTGGACAAGATCTTGGTCAACTTCTAAACCCAACAATAAATCGGAAATTAATTGGTTTTGTTTAGATTGATCAAGAATTCCTTTTTTTTCTGCTGATTTTATAATAATTTTTCTGGCTTGGTGTAAAAATCCTGATGTCCCACAACTAATATCAGCTAATGTTTGATGGTTTTCCCCTGTAAATCCAACTAAATTTAATGCTAATTCAATTACAGGTCTAGGAGTAAAAAACTGTCCCCCTTCTCTTTTCATGATATAGCTTCTGAAGGTTTCTAAAGCATCACCTAAAACATCGCTAGGAGTTTGACTTAAAGATATTCCTTCTAAATGAAATACAGTATAATAAATTGATTCATGATCTAACTCTAAAGATCTAATTTTGTGACAATCATCTTTGTTTAAATTATATTTATGGAGAAGATTTTTTATCCTTTCAGCAACTTGATTAACGGCATCTAAATTAGGAGTAATTTGATCATCATATTTTTTATATAATTCTTTCCCTGTCAGACAAAATTCGCATTGATCATCAACTTGTTCCTCATCAAATTTTTTAATTAATAGTAATTTTTGAATTTCGATTCCTAATCTTGAAGGAATCCGAATATTACTATTTCCATAGAGGTGATCATGGAGATTGGCTAAAATAGATTTTAAATTATAACCAGGTGACAAACTAGATTTTAAACGATAATAATCTGGATTTGGCAAATTTTCTATTTCTTTAAAATGAGGAATAAAGGGTGAAATCTCATGATAATTTTGATGATTATCCAAGGCAAATACTCTGATAATATCTTTTTGTTTAAAGATTAAAACCTTGGCTCCTGAATATTGCCATTTTTCCAGTAATTTAGCGTTTAAATTCTCTAAAGAGTCAATAATTTTAATCACCAAAATAGGATTGATATGCAATACAGAGTTTTCAGGCAAAACAATAATATCACCTAAAAAAGTCTGACCATTAGAACCCCAAAAGTTGCTATTGAATAATATATTTTTATTGGGATACCCTAAATCACATAATTCTTGAATTATTCTTTGGGTTTCTAAATTAGGAATATTATTTTTATTGTTTGCCTTAAATTCAGCTTTTTTTTGCATAGTCAAATATAGAGATTAAAAGTGCAAAACACCCTAATCTATCTTAAACCACCAGCAAAAAAACTCAACATAAACGCCTATCATTCTTGTAAATCAGCCAATATTCGATAGCCAACACCAGACACCCGTGCAACTTTACGCTAAAATCTGATCTATAGAAGTGTTAATATAGTATTTCCTGTGCAAAATTCTGGACTGCAATACCTATCTGCATCAACGGATGCCTTAGAAACCCGATCGCCTAATCAACAACTATTTCCTTTGACAGCAAAAGTCAATCCGCAAGATCACTTAGAAATTGGCGGTTGTGACGTTACCGCCTTAGTCAAACAATTTGGCACACCCCTTTATATTGTTGATGAAACCACCCTGCGAACCGCTTGTCAACAATACCGGGACGCCTTCAAACAATATTATCCTGGTGAGTCCCTAGTCCTGTATGCCTCCAAAGCCTGGAATTGTTTGGCGGTTTGTGCTATTGTGGCTTCCGAAGGATTAGGCATTGATGTCGTATCAGGAGGTGAGCTCTGTACCGCCCTCCAAGCTGGAGTTGCACCGGAGAAAACCTACCTCCATGGGAATAATAAATCCTCGGAAGAAATTCAATTAGCAATTGAAAATGGGTGTACCGTTGTTGCGGATAATTGGTTAGATTTACATACCCTCGCTAAACTGAGTCAGCAGTCTATCGTTGCTCATCCCATTCGGATGATGATTCGGTTTACCCCAGGAATTGAATGTCATACCCACGAATACATCCGCACCGGACACTTAGATAGTAAATTTGGTTTTGATCCCGGTCAACTGGATGAAGTCTTTGAATTTATTAGTCAGCAATCGGGTTTATCTTGTATTGGAGTTCATGCTCATATTGGCTCCCAAATTTTTGAATTGCAACCCCATAACGATTTGGGCCATGTGATTATTGATACTTTAACTAAAGCCAATCAACATGGTTTAAATATCTCAGAAGTCAATATTGGTGGTGGTTTAGGCATTTGCTATACGGAGTCAGATGATCCCCCAAGTATCGAAGATTGGGTAAAAATTGTGACTGAATCCGTTATCAAAGCCTGTGAACATAAACAATATCCCCTGCCGAAATTATTATGTGAGCCGGGACGCTCTGTTATTGGCTCTAGTTGCGTTACAGCTTATACTGTAGGTTCTCAAAAACAAGTTCCCGGAATTCGGACTTATATTGCTGTAGATGGCGGGATGTCCGATAACCCTCGTCCGATTACCTATCAGTCCTTGTACCGAGTGGTTTCAGCTAACCAAATGTCTGCACCCATGACCGAAACCGTTACCGTTGCAGGAAAACATTGTGAATCTGGGGATATTTTAATTAAGGATGCTCAACTTCCCAAAGTTGAATCTGGGGATATTCTCGTGGTTATGGCAACGGGAGCCTACAATTATAGTATGGCCTCTAACTATAATCGACTGTCTAAACCGGCGGCAGTTTTGGTTAATAATGGCGATGCTAATGTCATTATTGAACGAGAATCTTACCAAGATTTAATCCGTCAAGATCGACTCCCAGAACGCTTAACCATAAATCGTTAAGGGTTGCCGAGGTGAACTACAAGATCGGTGTCAACAATTGCCAAAAACTCATGCTGATCGCCGAGCTCTGATTCCCCTAAGTCCCCCTTTTTAAGAGGGACTTTGATCCCCCCCTTTTGTTAGGGGGTTGACTCAGGCTTCTATTAATTTGAGCAAAATTCGATGAATGCGGCGTCTAGTCATGACTAAGCAAGGAATTCCTCCCTGGTTAATTCAAAGTCTTGATATTGGATTAGTTTTTGCCGTCGCTTATGTGGTTTTGGTCATCATTGGAGAACGTCGTACCCTTTGGATGGTGCGTGGGTTTATTATTCTAATGTTGGCAACGGCCATTAGTAACTGGGCAAATTTAAAATTATTGCATATTGCCCTGAATAGTTTAGTTACAGGTTCTGCCGTAGCGATGGCAGTCATATTACAATCAGAATTCCGCGAATTTTTGGAACAGTTGGGTCGCGGAGAAGTTTCACAGTTGTTTGGTCAGGGTCGCCGTGTCATTCCTGAACCCGATGGGGTTATTGATCAACTTGTAGAAGCGGTTAAAGAACTCTCCCAAAATCGTACAGGGGCATTAATTATTATTGAAACCGGAAGTCCCATTGATGAACGGGATTTTTCTGTCCCAGGAGTCAAACTCAATGCCGAAGTTTCCAGGGAATTATTACAAACTATTTTTCAACCTAAAACCCTCCTCCATGATGGGGCGGTATTAATTCGGGCGTCTCGGATTGCGGCGGCTGGGGTGATTTTACCTCTATCGGAACGCATGGCGTCCCGACAATTGGGAACTCGTCATCGGGCGGCGATGGGAATTACGGAACGAGTGGCAAAATGTATGTGTATTGTGGTGTCGGAAGAAACGGGTTCAATTTCTCTGGCGGAAAAAGGAATCCTCAACCGACCCTTAACTAGCAGTAAACTAAAAGAGCTATTAGAAGCTCGTTCTTGGACATCCAATGATGACGGAACTGTTGCTTCGATTTCTATTACCCATTGGGGAAACCGCATGGGTTACCAAGGATGGGCTTTAGTGTCTCGCCTATTCCGTCCTCGATCCAAAGCTTCTCGGGAGAAAAAATGAGTGCTAAGACAAGGGTTATATATGAATTACCCGTAGATTTAGACCAGAACCGCTTGCCTAAACACATTGCTGTGATTATGGATGGCAATGGTCGCTGGGCGAAGCGTCGAGGTTTACCTCGAACTATGGGCCACCGTCGGGGAGTCGATTCCCTCAAAGAAGTCTTACGCTGTTGTCGAGACTGGGGTGTGGCGGCACTAACGGCCTATGCTTTTTCTACGGAAAATTGGGGACGTCCTTTAGAGGAAGTAGATTTTCTCATGGCATTATTTGAGCGGGTTTTAATGCGAGAACTGCGAGAAATGATGGAGGAGGAAGTGCGAATTCAGTTTGTCGGAAATTTGGCAGCACTCCCTAAATCTCTACAGGAAAAAATAGAATATTCAATGGAGGAAACGAAACAAAATAAGGGGATTCTCTTGACAATTGCCACTAATTATGGTGGGCGACAAGAAATTTTAAAAGCCTGTCGAGAGATTGCAACTCAAGTCAAACAAGGGTTAATTCTACCGGAAGATATTGATGAAACTCTGTTTGAAAAACATTTATATACCGCCGAAATCTGTCACCCTGATTTATTGATTCGTACCAGTGGAGAAATGCGAATTAGTAATTTTTTATTATGGCAACTCGCCTATGCAGAAATTTATGTAACTGACACTCTTTGGCCTGATTTTGATCATACGGAATTGCATCTAGCATTGTCTTCCTATCAAAAACGGGAACGTAGATTCGGCAAAGTTTGAATCGTTAATCAGTAAGCGGTCATCAATTAACTAACAACTAACAACTAACAACTGATAATTAACAACTGATAACTAACAACTACCAACTGATAATTAACAACTGATAATTAACAACTGATAACTGGTAACTGATAACTGGTAACTGATAACTGATAACTGATAACTGATTAAGGCCCCCCAAATATAGCAGCTTCAAGATCTCGGCGCGGAAGGGAATATTTAAAAGAACGTTGAATATCTTGACCATTGGTTGTAGCACCGATATAACGGACTGTAATTTGGTCAACTTCTAACCATAAATCCGCTGTCCAATTTTGGTTTCCAATGCGCCAATAATGGAGTTCTTTTTTATCCTGTTCACCCCCATGAGAGCGTAACCATTCTTCAATATCGGGTAGGGGATGATTATATAAAGGTGTCTCTGAACTCGGCAAAGTCATAAATAAGAAGAAAGAGAGCTAATTTATATTAGGTATTGATTATAGCATTTTTGATCAATTCCAACCAATACATAAATATTAATAACGAGTTAAACTAATAAAAATTGCTAACAGGATACATCCAATAAAAGTTAATCCCATTAGAAATAATGAAAAAACTTCTCCAGAGGAAAGAGGACGATCTGTTGGGTCTAAATAGGCAGAAGAAGAATGAGAACGATTGTTTTTAGAATAGGGTTGATTTAAGTCCGTTGGAACCTGAATTAAATGATATCGAGAATAGCCAATTTTTTGATCATAGGACTGACGCCGATCTGGGTTACATAAGGTGGCATAAGCTTCATTCAGTTTCTGAAATTTTGCCGTGGCGATCGCTTTTGATAATGTTGTCGTATCAGGATGATACAGTTTACTCAATTCTCGATAGGCGCGTCGAATTTCTATCGGGGTGGCACTGGGATGAACCCCTAACAGGGTGTAATAACTAGAACTCAGTGCCCGATGGTTTTCGGGTTGTTGCTGTTGAGATGAATTTCTGGGAGAAGTCACGGCTATCCTAACTCTACATCATGAAACAGTTCCGTTTATTATACAGAATAAAGCCAGAAAATAGGCAACCCGAAAACAGGTAGAGACGCCATATCTAACGCCTCTACACAACGGTGGGATCTGTACTATTTTTTATTCATCTGATTTCTCCAATATTAGCATGGGGGCCATTAGTCATCAAAACAATTCGATCAGACATATAAATTGCCTCATCCACATCATGGGTAATCATCATTACCGCTTGACGATTTTGTTCCGCATCTTTGGGAATTTCTTTAAGTAATTAATGATACTGACTATTCAGAAAATTATTATACAAACAGAGTATTATTTATTATTTGTTAACAGGGAAAAAAATGATTAGGATTTTCTTCCCTGGTTTGGGGAATTTTTGCTGAACTAGAACAGGACTGCTGGTCATGGATTAGGATTAAAAACCAACCTCTAACATATCTATTCCTGATGGACGAACATCTCCTCTCATTCCATCATTAAAAGTATTATTTGGGCGGGAAAAAGAATTTGAATCAATGGGTTTAAGTGGGTTAAAAGTTGGATTAACCATCTCATCCAAATATTCTTGATTATATTCAAAGGGTTGATCGGATTCTGGCCCCCCAAAAGGGAATACTAAACGATCAGGGTCTCGTCCAATTGTTAGTTCTTCTGGCCTTCCTAAATCCTGGGCGTAACCTCCAGGAAGTTCAGCCATCTGTAAAGTAGGAATTGCAAATTCAGTTCCAGTTAAATCTGCATTCAACAGATTTGAACCTTCTAATTGAGCTTGAACTAAATTAGCATTAGTTAAATTAGCATTACTAAGGTTAGCATGATTAAATTCAGTCTGATTTAAAAACGCGCCCTCTAGGTTGGCAGATGTTAAGTTTGCTCCGGTTAAATCTGCACCTTCTAAATTGATATTAGCTAGGTTTGCACCCGTAAGGTTAGCATCTCGTAAATCAACACCAATCAAATGAGCACCGCTTAAATTAGCTCCTCTCAAATCACACCCTTGACAGAATCGGGTTTCTAATAATTGTTTAAGATCATTAGGATTTTGTGAATAGGCTGGAGTCGTGACTCCTAAACCGAGTAGAAGCACTGTGGCGGCTCCAAAAACTGCTGTGGATAGGATTTTCATAACTGTATCCTCCGCTTCGGCCACCGAAAAACTACACCTAATAGTTTTCGTTTTTCTTATTATAGCAAGAGGCAATAGGGAATGGGCAATGGGCAATAGGTAAATACTTACTATAAGTAGCTTTTAGCTTTCAAGAATGTCCTAATAGATGTGGCAACTGCTATATCCCTCTTCTGTCAGTCTCCTAGAAGTAAAATTAGAAAATAAACCACATGGGTAGCTAGAAGGGGGATAGGGTAATGGATGTAGAATTACAGATTATCAAACATTTAGCCAGAGATGCACAACCAACAGTTTCAGTGATTGATGAATATTGTCAAGGTTATAAAGACCTATTCCCTGAAGTTAGAAGTTACGAATGTTTTAAATACTTACATCTAGGAATCATCTCACCAATTCCGAGAAAATCTTTACCGGAAATTGCTAAAATAGTAGGAATTAGGTCGCCGCAATCACTCCATCATTTTTTAGCCAATTCGCCTTGGTCAGCAAGGGAATTAAAGGAAAGAAGATTAGCTCGAACTCTAAAAGCATTGAAAGAAGAGAAGATTATAGTAATAATTGATGAAACAGGAGATAGGAGAAAGGGTAAAAAAACCGACTATGTAGCCCGACAATACTTGGGAAGTGTGGGCAAAATAGATCGGGGAATAGTATCAGTTAATGCTTACGGTGTTTATAAAAATATAACTTTTCCTTTAGTGTTTAGAGTATTTAAACCCAAAGGAACATTAAAAGAAGGAGATGTCTACAAAACTAAGATTGAAATCGCATCAGAAATCCTAACAGAGTTGGTTGAACTGGGATTTCAAATTGAATTGGTATTAGCAGATAGCCTTTATGGTGAAAGTAGTTCGTTTATCAGTACATTAGATAAATTTGGATTACCTTGGGTGCTGGCAATAAGAAGTAATCATGGAGTCTGGATGTCAAGCGAGGAGAAAGTTAGAGCAAACAAATGGTGTAAATTTGAGAGAGTTTTTAGCAATGGAGAATCAGAAACCCGATATATTAGAGAAATTATATTTGGAAAAAGAAGTCCGAGAACCTATTGGGAAATCACCACAGATCCAGAAACAATGCCAGAAGCCTCAACTTCATTTGTCATGACAAATTTAACAGAAAATAGGAACCAGATAAAAAAGACATTAGGTAATTTATACGGGTTAAGAACATGGGTGGAATATGGATTTCGACAATGTAAACAAGAACTGGGTTGGACTGACTATCGGTTGACGGATTTTCAAGATATAGAAAAATGGTGGGAAATCATTTTCTGTGTGTATTTAATGATTAGTTTCAACTCCGAAGTTTTCCGGTCTTTAAGTCAAGGAAGTCCCAGAGAATCGGAGAGCAAAAAAAACACCACAGATTGCTCGAATCACCAACAATGGAATCATAAAGAGGGATGGAAAAATGTTTTAAATAATTTGCGTTTAATAATTCAGCCTACTATTATATTGTGGTTGATTGCCCCGTGGTTAGATGTTTTTCCTGATCGTTATTTATTGCTTGGGTTTCATAAATTAATTCAGAATATTAATCAATTTCAATCTTATTTTCCCAATGGATAACTCTACTTTTTATTACTTGTTGGTTTCGGAGACTGACAGAAGAGGGATATAAGCCCAATCAAAGTCTAAATCCCCAACCCATTAAGAAAAGTTAATAAAAGAAAAAGCGATCGCACTTTTGATAAGTTGGAGAGCGATCGCTAACTTTGAAAAAACGATACTTAATCAATCCGTTTAAATCCTACTAAGCTAAAGCCGGAACTTTCAAGCTCAAATGGGGATATAGAGGAAAGCGATCGCACAAATTCGCCACCCGTTGACGACAGGCTTCGCTGATTGCTTCATCTTCCGGGTTGAGCAGACGATCTGCAATAATATTCCCAATTTCGATAAATTCCGTTTCTCCCATCCCCCGGGTGGTCATAGCCGGAGAACCCAACCGTAAACCACTGGTGACAAAGGGAGATTCAGGATCAAAGGGAACAGTATTTTTATTCGCCGTAATATTAACTTCAGTAACCAGTTGATCCGCCCGTTTTCCAGTCATATTCACCGACCGTAAATCTACTAACATCAAATGATTATCCGTACCACCGGAAACAATTTTTAAGCCTCGGTTTTGTAACTGAGTAGCCAGGGCCTTCGCATTAGCAATCACTTGACCCGAATAGGTAGAAAATTCCGGTTTCAGGGCTTCCCCAAAGGCAACAGCTTTCCCCGCAATAACGTGTTCTAGGGGGCCACCTTGACTGCCAGGGAAAACAGCTTTATCCAATTTTTTGCCCAGTTCGGCATCCCGACTTAAAATCAATCCACCCCGGGGCCCTCTCAAGGTTTTGTGAGTAGTGGTGGTGACCACATCACAGTAGGGAATCGGGTTAGGATGATGACCCGTTGCCACTAACCCCGCAATATGGGCAATATCGGCCATTAAATAGGCCCCGACTTCATCAGCAATCGCCCTGAATTTCTCAAAATCGATAATCCGAGAATAGGCCGAATACCCACAAATGAGCATTTGGGGTTTATGCTGTTTGGCCAGTTCTAAAATCAAGTCATAATCCAGTTGTTCGGTTTCCGGGCTAACCCCATAATGACAGGCTTTAAACCATTTACCAGAGACATTGACCGGAGAACCATGGGTTAAATGTCCCCCATGGGATAAGTCCATCCCCATGATCGTGTCACCTGGTTTGAGCATCGCCAGGAACACCGCAAAGTTGGCTTGAGCTCCCGAATGGGGTTGAACATTGGCACTGGCGGCTCCGAACAGTTGTTTGGCGCGCTCAATGGCTAATTGTTCGATGCCATCGACAAATTCACAACCGCCGTAGTAGCGTTTTTTGGGAAGCCCTTCGGCGTATTTATTGGTGAGCACCGACCCTTGGGCTGCCATTACCGCCGCCGAGGTAAAGTTTTCACTGGCAATTAATTCTAGGTGTTCCCGTTGACGACAGAGTTCATGCTGAATCAGATCAGCAATGACGGGATCAGTTTCAGATAAGATTTCTAGGTTAGACCGACTCACAATAAAATTCCTCTTAATTAGACAATTTGATCACCGATTTAAACGGATTAGGATTATCCCTGATTTTAAATCATAACTTTACTGTGCTGATGGTTGATTCCAAAATTGTATTAAGTTGTGACTCATTTAGCCGAATCCCCTACAACTATCGACTTAAAATGGAAATTATAGTTGGGCGTCTGTCGGAGGAATCATTATGCTAGTCATCTTGATGGATAACCAGATACTTGCTTCTCAACAAGTTTGTCAGGGATGTTTATTAGCCGATCAAAGCGGTCAACCTCGTTGGAGAGGGGGGCAGTTGTCCTGTGGGCATTTAGTTCGTCCCTCCATCAACAATCAACCGAGTCAGTACGAGTGTCAGATGGGCTTCCGCATCGCTAATATTCAGTGAGATCAAGACCTGATTACAGGTACAGTCTAGGCTTCTAAGAATCAATTCCCGGCTTTTCTTCCTAACATCCGACCCCAATCTCTGGGACTGCGCTATCCTGGGTTTAAGAGATACTCAGGAGAATTGGTTATGACTTGGCGCGGAACCACGACAGTACGCGATCGCATTTTTGCCGCCCTACCCTATCTACTGCCTTTAATGGATGGGTTGCCCTTTGGACGCTTTTTATTCCAACAGTTTCCAGTTTTACAAATTATTACATTGCCTGTTATTCCTTTGATTTTCCTTTATCAATACATTCCTTTCGCTGGATTTGTTGTGTTTATCGGCCTGTATATGTTAGTGGTTCGCAATGAAAATATTCCCCATTTCATCCGATTTAATACAATGCAAGCCATTCTGATTGACATTGTTCTGATTTTATGCACGTTAGTGTTCCAGGTATTCGGCAGTATTCTTTTACAAGGATTTGTCGGTCAAACCCTTTACAACATGATATTTCTGGGGCTTTTAGCAGTATTTTTCTATTCTGTGATTCAGTCTTTATCTGGGAAATATGCAGAAATTCCCACAATTTCTGATGCTGTTTATATGCAAGTTCGGTAATAGGGAATGGGGAATGGGGAACTTTACCCTCTGGGTTTGAGCATCCGTTGATGTCCTAATCGTGGGTTGCGAGACTACTATTAACGTAAATTGTCACCCTAAACCTGATACAATCAGAGATCCTTGCTTCTGAATCCAGAAGCCCCGTTGTCCACAAGGAGAATCACAGCATGAAGCCTTTTGTTTACGAAACGATGTATATTCTGCGCCCCGATCTCAATGATGAGCAAGTTGGTCAGTCTATTGGCAAATACGAAAACATTCTTAAAGAGCAAGGCGGACAGAATATCAAAATTCAAAATCGAGGTAAACGACGTCTAGCCTATGACATTGACAAGCATCGGGAAGGCGTTTACGTTCAAATGAATTATGAAGGCCCTGGGGCTCAGATCGCTATTTTGGAAAGAGCTATGCGAATTAGCGATGAGGTGATTCGTTATCTGACTATCAAGGAAGAAGTAACGGTCGAACCTGTCGAAGCCACGGAAGCGGAACCCGAATCTCAAGAGGCTGAATAGATTAAGAACACAGTAGAGACTCTCCCTGGAACATCTCTACTGTGTTCTTCCTCTACTCCGTTTTTTTCACCCTTGCCGATTCGGAATACTAAGAGTATTTTAAGAGTAAATATAAAGAATAAATTTATAGGAGCCGTTAATCATCGTGAGCCAAGCTAAAAGTCAAACGCCACAGGATTTACAAGCTGAAGTTACTCGTTTGAACGAGGAGCTACAAATGCGGGAGCAGTTGATTCAACAGTTATCCCAGGAACTTTTCCGTTTGGTAAAAGGGGATGCTAACTTATTACCAAGCCCGGAGGTTTCTGAACGTCATCAAGTGCAAATGGTGGCCTTGCGCGAACAACTGCAAGAGATGGAGCAGCAAGTTAAGTTTTATCAAGGACAAATAGCCGAACGAGATACGGAAGCCTATCAACTCAGACAGTCAGTGGAGGAGTTAACAGACCGTTCTCGAATGTTGGAACAGGTCGTCCAGGAGTTACCCGGGGTATACCGTCAGAAGTTCTCAGAACGTCTGAACGAAGTCATGGAAAAAGTTGAATTACTTCAACGGGAAAATAAACAACTCCATGCGGAATTACAAAGTGTCAGCTATCGTTTAGCCCAGAAAAGTCGCCGTCCCAGTGGCTTGGATTTACCCAGTTTTCAGAATCGAGGTTCGGGCTCTGTTGAGATTCCCACCTTGGGTAATGCTTGATTATTGATAGCTTAAAAATTATCCCCTATTAAAGTTTAAGAGGTTGTTCCCGATTAGGAATAGCCTCTTAAGTGTTTTTTATTGATATCAATAGATTCTGTAAATATTTTCGCCTGTTCCAACACTAACTCTGTAGCTAACGCCTGCATATCCGGGGGATAACCATACTGGCGTAGTAAGCGTTTAACCATCACCTTCATTCTAGCTCTAACACTTTCTTTCAAATTCCAATCAATTGTCACATTCTGCCGAATTCTCTGCACTAAAACGATCGCTAATTCTCGTAATTGTTCAACCCCCATCACTTCCGTTGCACTTTCATTTTGAGCCAGGGCATCATAAAATGCTAATTCATAGGGTTCTAACTTCAATTCTTCCCCCCGTTGATTTGCCGCTTGGGTATCCTTAGCAATTCCTAATAATTCCTGAATAATATCTGTTACACTAATCACTTGATTTTGATAACGACGCAAGGATTCCTCTAACATTTCTGCTAGTTTGCGACTTTGAACAATATTCGTCCGACTTCTCGCTTTAACCTCATCTTTCAATAAACGAGTTAACAGTTCAACAGCTAAATTTTTATGTTCCATACCCTGCACTTCTGCCATAAATTCATCAGAAATAATAGAAATATCAGGGTTTTTAATTCCAGCCTGATCAAAAATATTAATCACCGCACTGGAAACCAGCGCCTGGTCTACCACTTGACGAATGGCGGTTTCAATTTCAATATTACTCACGCCCCCATCACTGGTTTCTAACTTTTTGAGACTGGCTAAAATGGCTTGGAAAAAAGATACTTTTTCTGCTTCTCTGAGGGCTTCAAGATGGGGAACTGCCAGAGAAAACGCTTTAGAAAGGGCAACAACCCCATTTTGAAATGGAGTTTTACGGGACGGGTCAGCAATATAATTTGTAGCAGTTTTTAATAAATTTAGTTTTTCTCCGGTGGACGCTGTAAAATAATCTTGATAATGGCAACCCGCCATAATTTGTTCCACAATTTCTAACTTAGCTAAGAAAAGATTAACGGCTTCTTCTTGGTTAATAAAAAGACTACCTTTGCCCCCGCTTTGAGAATAAAAGGAAAGGGCTTTTTTTAGTTCATGGGCTAATCCCAAATAATCAACAATCAATCCCCCCATTTTCTCAAAATAAACTCGATTAATTCGGGCGATCGCTTGCATTAAATTATGGGCTTTTAACCCTTTATCAATGTACATGGTATGCAAACAAGGCGCGTCAAAACCCGTTAACCACATATCACAAACAATCACTAATTCTAGGGAATTATCGGGGTCTTTCAGACGTTGGGCGAGAATTTGACGGTCTTTTTTATTGGTATGATGTTTAACCAGTTTTTCCTCATCGGAGGCGGCGGCTGTCATCACTAATTTAATATTGCCATTGTGGAGATCATCACTATGCCAGTTAGGACGCAATTTAACAATATTCTCGTAAAGATCAGCAGCAATACGACGACTCATGGTGACAATCATTCCTTTACCCCGGTTAGCAATTTGTCGCTGTTCAAAGTGGGTAATAATATCCTCAGCAATCATTTTTAACCGCTTGCTAGAACCGATAATAGCTTCTAATTGGGTTTGATTTGCTTTAGCTTTTTGAGTGGTGCTGAGGTCTTCATATTGCAGATCATCATCTAGTTCATCGAGGAGTTTTTTTCCTTTCTCATCTAGGTGTACTTTCACTAACCGACTTTCATAATAAATGGGAACCGTTGCCCCATCTTTTACCGCTTGAGCGATATCATAAATATCAATATAATTCCCAAAAACCGCCGGGGTATTTTTATCAGTTTGTTCGACGGGAGTTCCGGTAAACCCGACAAAAATAGCATGGGGGAAAGCATCCCGAATATACTTAGCAAAGCCATATTTAGTTTGTTTCCCAATAACATTTCCTGCCGTATCTTTGAGGTTAATTTGTTTAGCTTTTAAGCCATATTGACTGCGGTGGGCTTCATCTGCTAAGATAATAATATTAGAGCGATCGCTAATTCTAAGATAAGGAGTTTCGTCATTTTCGGGAGAAAATTTTTGTACCGTTGTAAATATAATCCCCCCAGAATCAACAGTTAAAAGTTCTCTAACTTGGGCGCGATTTTCCGCTTGTTGTGGGTCTTGGCGGAGCAGTTGACGACATCCGGCAAAGGTATCAAAGAGTTGGTCATCTAAATCATTTCTATCGGTTAAAACTACCACCGTCGGGTTATTGAGTTTTAAGACTAATTTTCCAGTTAAAAAAACCATGGTCAGAGATTTACCGCTGCCTTGGGTATGCCAAATCACACCGCCTTTAGCATCTTTCCGGCTCACTGCTCCTAGAACAGATTCAATGGCTTTATTAACAGCATAATATTGATGATAAGCGGCAATTTTTTTAATAGTTTGTAGGGTGGTAACTTGGGTTTCAGGGTTAACAAATTTAACTTTTTCAAAGACTGAAAAATGACGGATAAAGTCGAGGAGGGTGGTTTTATTCAGGATACCGTTTGTTAAAATCTCTAATTCATTGCGGTTAGGGTCTTGTTCACCGTTGGGGTTTTTCCAAGTCAGAAAACGGTTAAAATCCGCCGAAAGTGAACCCGCCCGAGCTTCTAAACCATCGGAAATAATTAATAAAGCATTATAATTAAATAAACTCGGAATTTCTCGTTTATAGGTTTGTAATTGCTGATAAGCAGCTTTTAGATTTGCTTTAGAATCAGCAGCATTTTTTAGTTCAATGACGACCAAAGGCAAACCATTAATAAATAAAATAATATCGGGTCGGCGGTTGTGGTTATCTTCAATAACGGTATATTGATTAACGGCTAAGAATTGGTTATTTTCAGGATGGTTAAAGTCAATTAACCAAACCTTACCGCCTCTGGTTTCTCCCTGCCATTGATATTCAATATCGATGCCTTCTGTTAGGTATTTATGGAAGGTTTCGTTATTATTGAGTAGGTCAGGGGTGCTCAGAGTTGTAATTTGTAGAAATGCTTGTTCTCTAGCTTCTAAGGGAATATGGGGGTTAAGTTTTGTGATGGCGTTTTGTAATCTATCTTTTAACAGGATATCACTAAAACTTTCCCGTTCGGGGTGTTGACCTTCGGGTTCAATATCATGACCGTTTCGATAATTATAACCGAGATTTTCAAGTAGTTCTAGGTTGTAAAGTTCGATTTCGTCTTCTGTGGTAAATGCCATAATTTAAGATTATATTTGATCGAGAAAGCGGGCAAAGTTTAGAAATTTTTCTGTAGTTTAATCATTGTTTTCTTGTGCTTGGATTTTTTCATAAAGACTATCAACGGTTTCTCCAGCAAAGAGTTTGTCTTTGAGTTGGGAATATTCCCCACTTCCTAAGTTACAAATTGCCCAAAAACGGCTGATTTTAGAAGGCTCTAAATTTTCGATTAAAATATTAAAGACTTCTTCTATAATTTGTTGGTCGTTGTTAAGATTAATTTTCATCATCTAACTCCTCGATAAAATTAATAGGATTAATAGCTGGGATGGCTAGGGCTTCACAACGGTTGAGTAGTCGTTTATCACAAGTGATAAAATAATTACTTTTTGAAGATTCAAAACTAGCAACGTGAAGGGCATCTATGGGCTTTATGCCTTGTGTTTCTAGTTGTTTTGCTCTTTGCCTGATGGTTTCATTTAGAGGTTGAAATAGACTGGCTTCGGTGAGGTATTTCTTAATAGCTGTTTGGATGATAAGAACTGGGTTTTTCTGATTTTCATATTCTAATACTGATGAGTTTACGGATTCTATCTGTTGGGTTTCTATTAAATTAAGGATGATTAGGACAGCTTGAGTCTCTAGGTATATTTTAGCTTGAGTTTGGTCATCATAAGGGCGATTATATACACTGGTATCTAAATATATTCTCATGGTTTTACTCCTCCTCTATTATACTCTCACCTTCCTTAACCCTAATAGGATATTATGTTCAAAATCTACGATATAAAAACAAATATTATCGCCATTTTGATAAATCTAATCGGTTTTAGATTGCTACGGCTTCAAGTTCTAAGCGATAGTGATAAAGAACCATTAACTGATGTTCACTTAGGGTTTCTATGGCATAAGCTCTGCCTGTATCATCGCTAAATTCAACCTCAAAAACTCCGGGTTCATATTCTTCAACAATTGTGCCAACTTGTCCTCGATAAAGTTCTAATTCTGGTAAGTTTTCTAATAAAGCCACAACATCTAAAAGTTTCATTTTCAGTTCTCCTTAAAGAATGTAACAAGTTACTAAGCGGGGGATTTGTTCGTTATTTCTAATTATCCAAACGCTATGGATAATAGCGGTTTTGTTTTCCCGTGTGAGCAGAAAATCAATAATATATTTTTGTCCATAAGTGTTAGTTTTATCTGGGATAGCATCATAGGTTTTGACTGCAAATAAAAGCGCGTTTTTTAGTTCGTCTAGGTTGTCAAGCGTTAAGTTTAAAGCAGATTTGAAGACACGGGCTTTATGTTTTCCCTCTGAATGATTAGGGTTGAGGGAATAACCCGCTAGTTTCTGTTCATCAATAATTGCATTTTCAGGATTGGGTAGTTTCATTTTACCTCCTCTATTATACTTTCTGCTTCCTTAATCCTAATTTGACCACTCATTAATTTAGGTAATAGAGCGTCACGGGTTTTAGTTAGAGTTTGAATTTGTTGCTGATTAGAGCTTGTTTTCCAAAATAAAGGACGACATATTTTTTGATAGTTTTTAATTGTCTGAATATCTGGAATAGCTAATTTATAATTTGCTATAACATCATTTGGGATTCTCTGACGACCTGATGAGCCAGTCATATTTTTTACAGCAAAATCTCGAAAATATGGACTACGGGCAAGAGGATAAATATATTCAGAACAGCAATTTTCTTTAGCTCTTAAAACTATAAATTCAGTTGAACCGAAAGCAACCTCTCCATCATCTAAGATACTTACAAAAGCTGTTTTTCCATTTTCCAAACAAGGCGTAATTCTTGCTAGTAGTGTATCTTGGTTTCTAAATTTACTGCCAGATGTAAATTCTCTAGTTACATAGTCTGTAATTTCCATACTTGAAGTAGACAATGCTCTCATGTCTACATATTTTACAATTGCACCAGTTTTAATTGATTCTCTGGGGTTGACTATTATTAATTCTTCTAATTTCCCAACACGCCAACCTTCGGGAATATCCCCCAACTCAGAAGCAACCATCGCCCCACCGGATGATTTATAAGGTTTGCCGTCATCGTTGGGAAATTCAAAGTCAATAAACCAATGTTTAAAGAGTGTTTGCGCGATTTTTTCTAGGGTTTCGTTTTGGCGGCGGAGGTTGTCTATTTTGTTGTCGAGACAGGATAATATATCAGCTATTTGTTTTTGTTCTGATAACAGTAAGTCTGGAATCAATATACATTTTAAGTCTTTAATTGGTAGTTGAGGTTGTGCAGAGCCAGACTGAAAAGATTGGACTTGATTTTTGAATATACTAGATTTTAGAAATAAATAAATGAATTTAGGATCTATGTTTTGACCACATCTCAAAATGACCATACCAGAATTAATTCTAATGTGGTTATAAGAAATACTTTGATTGTAAAAACCAATATTTCCAAGCGTTCCTCTTGTTGTTAGTACGATATCATCTCTTTGTAATTTACCCTTTCTTAAACTATCATCTTTTGCTTTTGATATAAATTGAGCGTTGGAAAAATCAAAACCATCTTCTCTTACATTTTTAGTATTCAAAAATAAACAAAAACCTTTTTCTACAAAATCTTCTTGTTTTGGATAGTTTTTACCTCTATCCCCATCAATAATAGCTATATCACTTTGCTCTAACGATAAGAAGTTATATTCACTCATAACTAAGATTTAGCCTTTACTATTTCCTTGAAAACCAAAACAAAAAACTTTAAACTCAACTATTATTTGCCTTTTTTCTATTACTTAACCACGTTGTCGATCCTCTCGCAATATTTCCGTACTATCACTAAAAACCTTGCTACCATAAAACCTCCTTAATGCCCTGAACTAAAGTTCGGGCTAAAAGCCGAAGTCATCTAAAGATGACTCAAAACTGGTCTTGATTAACCCGTTTTAACGGGTTTAAGCTTTTAGCCTGAAATTTATTTCAAGGCTTTTCTAAGATGCGAATACGGGTCTTTAACCCGCGTAGGCGGGTTTTGTCTGTATAGCCACGAATTATATTCGCTGGATGCGAATACGGGTATAGCCCTCATCAAAGTCATAGCTCAAACCCGACCTTAGCTAACTGCTTTTTAATCTCCTCATCTAAAAGCTGACCCTCGCGCATTTGCTCACCTAAAGCCATTGTAAGATAACTCATCCTATCCTCAAAGCTCACCTCATCCTCCACCTCATCAGGAATCCCCACATAACGCCCTGGAGTTAACACAAACTTGTGTTTTTCAATGTCTTCTAAAGTTGCTGATTTACAGAAACCCTTAATATCCTGATAATTGCCATTTTTCCGCTTCCATTCATGGTAAGTTGTAGCAATATTCTTAACATCAGTATCCGTTAAAGTGCGGTTTCTCCGGTTAATCATTTCTCCCAATTCGGAACCATCAATAAATAATACTTCTCCCTGGCGATCGCGATTTTTATTACCGTTTTTATAACGACTCAAAAACCATAAACAAGCCGGGATTCCCGTATTATAAAATAACTGTGTTGGGAGCATCACAATACAATCTACTAAATCCTGTTCGACTAATTTCTGCCTAATCTCTCCCTCCCCACTGGTATTAGAAGAAAGCGAACCATTCGACAACACAAACCCCGCGCTTCCCGTTGGGGCTAAATGATAAAGGAAATGTTGTACCCAAGCAAAGTTAGCGTTACCGACTGGAGGAACCCCGTATTTCCAGCGTCCATCATTTCTTAATAGTTCCCCGCCCCAATCACTATCATTAAAAGGCGGATTAGCAATAATAAAATCTGCTTTTAAATCCGGGTGAGCATCATTGAGAAAAGACCCTTCATTGTTCCATTTAATATTAGATGAATCAATCCCCCGAATCGCTAAATTCATCTTACATAATCGATAGGTAGTTTCGTTACTTTCCTGTCCATAAATCGAAATATTATCTAACTGCCCTTGATGATTGGCGACAAACTTTTCACTTTGAACAAACATTCCCCCCGAACCACAACAAGGGTCAAATACCCGCCCGTTGTAAGGTTCCAACATTTCTACTAATAATTTAACAATCGGTTCTGGGGTGTAGAACTGTCCGCCCTTCTTCCCTTCTTCTAGGGCAAATTGTCCTAAAAAATATTCATAAACCCGCCCTAAAACATCCGCTTGCTGTAGCTTTTTAACGTTCTGTTCTAAGTTTAACTCTAACTGTGATGATGACGTTTTCTTCTCACTAACTAACTTAAAACTCCCGATTAAATCAATTAACCCGCCTAATGATGTTTTATCTAAGTTTTGTTTGGCGTAAACCTTAGATAACACCCCTCTTAACCCTGGATTTTCCTGTTCAATGGCAATCATCGCCTCATCAACATATTTCCCGATTTCTGGCTGTTTGGCTTGGGCTTGTAGAGATGACCAACGGGCTTTTTCAGGCACAAAAAAGACGTTTTCCGCTAAATATTCGTTTTTATCTTCGGGGTCTACTTGGGCGTATTCTCCCTCGCCTTTAATAAATTTATGGTGCAATTCTTCAAAGGAATCAGAAATATATTTAAGGAAAATTAACCCTAGAACAACGTGCTTATATTCGGCTGCGTCCATATTTTTTCGCAGCTTATCAGCAGATTTCCAAAGCTTCTGTTCTAAGGTTCCGTTGTCTTGAGTTTTACTATTACTGGTTTTCGCCATTATTACCCTAACTTACCATGGAGATTGGTTCAGCTTCCAATTTCAGTTGCTTGTCAAACCTCAGTCTAAGGGTTCATTGACAAATATTGCCAGAATTTTGGCATTAATTCGGCTCTACCCCATCAATAGATTACGGTCAAATTCCCTGTGACTAACATCACCAAGGTTATTGAGTCAAGTCACTGTTACAATCTTTAACATTCCGTTATATTTGTTTACATAAGCCAAGTAAAGGAAAAAGACCATGAGAACCACCAACGAAAACGGCATCCTGAATAACTACGCCACCGAACCCAAACTTTATTTTGCTGAGTACCCCTCACCCGAACAGCAAAGTCGCTATGCCCTCCAAGGCGCTGCTGCTGTCCTGCTGGTGACTTCCCTACTCCTGATTGCTTTTGCCGCCTAAAATCATGGGCTATTATTTCTCTCCCCCCCTGCTCCCCCTGCTCCCTTTGCTCCCCCCTCCCCCTGCTCCAAAAAAAATATTTCCCAAAAGGGGTTGCCAAATCCAGAGAGTTATGGTTATAATGCAAAAGGAAGAAAGGCAACGCGGGGTAGAGCAGTCTGGTAGCTCGTCGGGCTCATAACCCGAAGGTCAGTGGTTCAAATCCGCTCCCCGCCACTTTATGATTTCTGGGATGTAATTGTTGAATTGGGTGATTCAAAAAACCTAATCGAATTAAAATCAATTTCCCTCCCCACCACCAAGTTACATAAAAATAGACCTCGCAAACTTGAATGGATGCGGGGTTTGTTTTTATGGTTATTCAGCACCTAGTATGCGAAAAAAGGGGAAGACAGAAATAGCAAATCCTATCTAGGTTATACCGTCCAATCTTCTGTTTTCAAGCCAGGAACTTTGCTAAAATCCCTAACATTTCTAGTCAATAACAAAGTATATCCACGAATAGTGTCGGTATTTGTTTTAGCACGATTGATAAAATCGTGTGCGCCAAGTGTCTGTTCGTGAAAACTAACAACTGATAAAGCAAAATCTGATGGTGAGTGTTGACTCATTTTATCGGTTAAACGAGTATATTCTAAACTTGAACCTCGCTGTAGGAAACTAATATGGTCGGTGTCGAGCAGATATTTCACAATGCTTGATTACCTTGAACAACGGGTTGATCAGCTTGACGAAAAGCTCGTCCATATTCTAAAGTTTCTATCAATGCTGTTTGATCGGAAACTGAACCGATCAATTTTTCTAGCCAGTTTTCAGATGTAGACTGGTTCTGAGATTTGCCTTTAAGGTCAGCAACCGCTCGTTCAAGAGTTACTAAGCGTTGTTCAAGAGTCGTTTCATCTAATATTTTTCCTCCTGAGAATATTAGGGGTAATTTAGCTGCTAACTAAGTTTACAAAATCCAGAGAGTAAGATTTACTGATTATTCAGCACTTTTTCTCATGTTTTTGCGAAGAATCCAAAGTCCAAATCCAATCGCTAAACTCAATAACACAATCTTAGAAACCGGGCCCAAATATTCATCCACTAAATCATAATGGTCTCCTAAAAAATACCCGGCTCCTGTTAAAAAAGTCACCCAAAGGGTCGTGCCAATGGTAGAATAGATAATGAAAGGAATTAACGGCATATTGTTTAAACCCGCAGGTAAAGAAATCAATGTTCTTACCCCAGGAACTAAACGACATAAAAAAACAGCCCTACCGCCATATCGAGTAAACCAATTATTAGCTTTATCAATATCCTTACCGGAAACCGTAATCCATTTTCCGTACTTGTCCGCTAACTGTTTTAAACGTTCTTCCCCGAAGAATTTACCCGCATAATACCAAGGAAACGCCCCTAATATTGTTCCGATAACTCCCGCTAAAATCGCAGGAAAAAATTGCATTTCCCCTCGGGATACCGTAAAACCCGCTAACGGCATAATTAACTCAGAGGGAATGGGCGGAAATAGATTTTCTAAAAACATTAATAATCCAATTCCTAGATAACCCAAGGAACTCATAGTATTAGTAATCCATTCAGCCATAATCTTTTCTTGATTTAATTGTTAAAAGTAGAATGAGGTGATGGGCATAGCAGGGTGTCAAATTAAGTCTAAAACCCCTGATTATATCGTAAATTAGATCCCCCTAAATCCCCCTTAAAAAGGGGGACTTTGATTCTGCTTCCCCCCTTCCCAATGGGGGTTAGGGGGGATCACTCAGGTTTCGACTTCTTGCCATTAGCTAATACTACTTTTCAGGTTAAGTTGACGGACTTTGGAGACATAAACCCTCCCAGATGAAAAGCAGCAAAAGTTGATATCTAAACTGATTTATGTTCCCGATGTCCAAGAGTTCACATACTCAATTTGTTCTGGGGTCAAGCTATCAACTTTAATCCCCATGGCATCCAATTTCAAACGGGCAATTTCCTTGTCAAGATTCGCAGGAATAGAATGAATTCCCGGTGCCAATTTGCCTTGGTTTTTCACCAAATGTTCACAAGCCAATGCTTGGTTAGCAAAACTCATATCCATCACCGCGCTAGGATGTCCTTCCGCCGCGGCTAAATTAATTAAACGACCTTCTCCCAAGACCACAACGGATTTACCATTTTTGAGTTTATATTCTTGGGTAAAGTTACGAACTTCCTTAATTTCTGTGGCTTTTTCTCCCAAGGTTTTCAGGTCAATTTCAATATCAAAGTGACCTGAATTGCAAACCATGGCCCCATCTTTCATGACGTCAAAATGTTCGCCGCGAATAACGTGCTTATTCCCAGTAACCGTAATAAATAAATCGCCCACGGATGCAGCTTCATCCATCGGCATCACCCGGAAACCATCCATCACCGCTTCAATAGCGCGAACTGGGTCAATTTCGGTCACAATCACATTAGCGCCTAAACCCCGTGCCCGCAGGGCGGTACCTTTTCCACACCAACCGTAACCTGCCACCACAATATTTTTGCCCGCTAACAGGACGTTAGTGGCGCGGATAATTCCATCTAGGGTAGATTGACCAGTACCATAACGGTTATCAAAGAAATGCTTAGTATCGGCATCGTTGACATTCATGGCGGGGAAGGTTAACACCCCATCTCTCAACATCGCCTTTAAACGCACAATTCCGGTGGTGGTTTCTTCGGTTGTCCCAATCAAGTCGGGAATTTGGTGTTGGCGTTCTTGAATTAAGGTAGCTACCACATCACTACCATCATCAATAATAATATTAGGACGATGGTCTAAAGCAATTTGAACGTGGCGAGTGTAGGTTTCGGCGTCTTCCCCTTTAATCGCATAAACCGGAATTCCGTAGTCAACAACTAAACTCGCTGCAACATCATCCTGGGTAGATAGAGGGTTACTGGCAATTAACACCGCATCGGCGCCACCCAATTTCAGGGCAATGGCTAAGTGGGCCGTTTCCGTTGTAACGTGGCAACAGGCAGCTAACCGCAGGCCAGCAAAGGGTTTTTCTTTGGCAAAGCGTTCTTGAATCAGGCGCAGCACAGGCATTTCACGCCCGGCCCATTCAATCCGTTGTTTGCCTTTGGGGGCGAGGGCGGGGTCTTTAATTTCGTACTTAATACGGGCAGTTGTTGCAGTCATTTTGTAGTTGTTTCCTAGACAGAAATTATTTCCAGTTTCCAGAAGATACTCAAGTCATCCGGCACACAGGGCCTAACTCAAGCATTCTGTTGGTGACGTCCCCATGCAACTGAGGGTTCCTCGTCAAAATTAGCGATTGTTGCAATTTATTAACATAGAGCCTAGCGTGAAAGTTGTCATTAGGCCAGAGGTAACACAGAAACCCGGTTGCTTGAAGAAACCCGATTTCTATTTATTCAACAAACAATTCAGCACGATTTCTACACAGGGTACCGGGACACTATTGCCAATTAATCGGCGACAAGTCGAATAGGAACCCACTATTTTAAATTCATCGGGAAATCCTTGTAAACGCAGCATTTCTCGTTCGGTTAATCTTCGTTCTCCATTGACTAATAAATAATTATAGGATGCTCCGGCTCTTAAGGCACAGGAGTAGGGATAAGCACTAATATGACCGGCTTTATTTTCATGCCAAATTGTCGGTTCAGTATGGGTTTTACCCTGATATTTAACTAAACGACTATTACGGATTTTTTTCGAGGCATAATAAAAGTCGGAAACTTGCGGTTCTAAAATTTCTGTTAAGGGTTTCATCGGTATTTTTTGAATTTCCCAGCGAAAGGGCAACGGTTGAAGATAACCGACAATAAAAATTCGTTCTCGCTTTTGGGGTAATCCACAATTTAAGGCATTCAGCACTTTATATTCAACAGTATAACCCAATTGTTCTAAAACTTCAATAATATATTTTAAGGTTTTTCCTTGGTTATGTCCGACTAATTGTTTAACGTTTTCTAGGATAAAATAACTAGGTTTTTTACCAACTAAAATTCTAGCAATATCAAAAAATAACGTTCCTCTGGTATCTTCAAACCCTTTCAGTTGTCCACAAATACTAAAGGGTTGACAGGGAAACCCCGCCAATAAAATATCATGTTCGGGGATATCTTCAGCCTCAATTTTAGTAATATCTCCGGCGGGTTGTTCTCCAAAATTCATCTGATATATTTTTTGGGCATCGGGGTCAATATCCGAGGAAAAAACACATTTTGGATTAATATTTTTAGCCGTTAATACTTGATTAATCGCAATTCTAAATCCTCCAATTCCACAAAATAAATCAATATATCTCATTCCTAATTTTGATGTTATACGGCTTTTTTAATTGTTTCTAGGGTGGCGTCCCTGGTCAACCCAGGCGCAAAGAGGGTTGGGAGACCCAACCCCTACGATAAAATGTGACAACCAGAAGTATTACCCCTGTTCCGGTGTTCCGGTGTTTCCTCTGAAAAATTAAGCTATTTCAAAAGAGTCTATTTCCAACACGGGGCCAATCATTGCCAAGGTCATAATATCCTCTCGAATTTGACCTGCAACGGTGACTTTTAACCCCGATTTTTGCAAATCTTTAGGAGGATTATGGAGTTCATAGGTTTTGCCATCGCTGACTAATGCCCAGGTTCCAGAACCCAATCCTTTCCGCTCAATTGTACCTGTAACGGTGATGTTCATATCGCATTCACCTGAGTTTTAATCGCTAAACGAGCTAACCCAAAACATAACAAAGCATTGGTAACTAAAAACAGTTGAGAGACGAAACCTGTGCCTAATCCCCAAACCGCAGGAGAGACTATCGCACTAATTCCTAAACAACTTGCTGTTCCAATTGTTATCCCAATCGCCACCCATTTCCACTGGGGATGTCCCAGGAATAATACTACTAAAATTGCCGGAATTAATACACTGGCAAATAGGGGATTTAAGGTGGAACTTCCTTGGATTGCCCCCCCTAATTCCGGCAGAGAACTACCCATCATTCGCATCGGCCATTGGGGTAAATCAAAGATATAGAAACCCCGCAGGAAAAATAAACCACTACTTCCCGCAACTAATCCCCCGGCTAAAGACCAACCCCATTGAAACGGAAAATAATTTCTCAGAAACCACGCTAATAAATAGGAACCCAAAACCATCGCTAATTTGGGTAATAATGCCACCGCCCCGCCATCAACCCAAAATCGAGGACTCAGATAGCCATTATCGCGCAACCAACGAAAGAAATCTCGGAAAGTAATTTGTCCTTTTAATGCCATTTGCACCGCATTTGTGGCATCCAAATGACCCGCCCCAAAATGATTTAGGGGGTCTTCTGAAACTTTGCGGGCAGATTCTTTGAGAATATTAATAACTTGATTCGGTTCGGTAACTCCACTAGCTTTAATTAATGCTGCTACCCCAGCAACGTGCGGTGCCGCCATACTTGTGCCTTGAAAAGCTGCAAAAACCGCCTCACCCGTTGCCGGGTCAATGGTATTTTGTAGGATACCTCCGACTTGATTTTCCCCTTCAATTAATCCTCCAGGGGCGGCAATATCAACCCCAGCACCAAAGTTAGAATAGGGGGTTTTATTTCCCGCCGCATCTAACGCCGCCACACCTAAAACTTTGGGATAACGGGCAGGATATCCGGCGCAATTTTCCCCGGAATTTCCCGCAGCCCCAATAATTACAACTCCTTTAGAATAGGCATAATTAATGGCTTCTTGCATTAAATGACTTTCGCCACCACCGCCTAAACTCATGTTAATCACATCGGCGTTATGGTCAGCCGCAAATTTAATCGCTTCGGCAATATCAGAAATCGTGCCACCGCCTCCGGCACTTAATACTTTTAAGGGCATAATTTTGGCTTTATAAGCAATGCCTGTTACCCCATAATTATTATTAGTGGATTGGGCAATAGTTCCGGCAACATGGGTTCCATGTCCGTTATCATCAAAGGCTTCAATTTTATCATTCACAAAATCATAGCCTTCCACAAATTGGGTCTGTTCTAAATCGGGAACTAGACTAACTCCGCTATCAATAACGGCAACGGTAACTCCTTCTCCCTGGGTTTCACTCCAGGCTCCTTCTAAATTAATACTACGAAAATTCCATTGTTTTCCATACAAAGGGTCATTGGGAATTGTATTTGCCGTATCATAAATAATCGCAGCTTGAGAATTTTTCCCTGGTATTTCATCAGCACTATAGATATAATTGGGTTCAATAAATTCTGTTTGTTTGCCCAAAGATTTTCTCAAGGATTTGAGCAGTTTGGCATCCCCTCTAACCACATAAACGTTATCCGCTTGAGAAAATTCACTATTGAGATAGGGAACAATTTGATACTGTTCAGAAATTGACCGCACCTGATTGGCAATTTCTGGCTGCCCTAAAGATTCTTTAAAATCAAGTACAATACTGTCATAACTGCCTTGATTAGCAAGACCGGAGAAGTTAGAAACTGCCCAGCCCAAACCAATTAAAAATAAGCAGAATAGGAAAAATTTTTTCATCGTTTTTCAAAAGTTGAGGTTGATGAGAAGTCGGTAGGTTTCCAGAAACCGGGTTTCTTGGGTCTGAACATATATCTTATTCCTATTCTATCTATCATCCTCAAAATAGATGATCATAGATCATAACTTTGACAGAGGAAAAATAACAATGGAACGTGGTTTATTATGGCTTCCCCTGCTGGCGGTATTTATCGGTCTAGCTTGGTCGGGTTGGAATGAATACCAAAAATTGGAAGCCTATCAAGCCTGGGCGACCCATTTTGATAAGGCTAAATATGATATTTATGCGGTCTTGGGCCTCAAGGAAACGGACTTAACCTGGGGAAAACCCACCCGCAAAGGCCCGATTAATTTAGAAACCTTTTCTCTCAAACAGGTAGAGTCTTTGAGGTTATTGGTGGAAAATCAAGCCGTTGACCCGAATATTCCCCCAGAGAAAGGAAAAGCGATCGCGTTAGAATTTAGATTCACCGATGCTGCTAAAATTGTCCAAATTCCCTTTACTGAAATTTCTCTAGCCGTCCGATGGTATAAATATCTTCAATCCTTTATGCAGTCAAACTTGTAGAACTTCTGGCTTCTCCTTTCCTCTAAAAAGCTTATACTAGGGAAAATAAGGGTTATTTTCCGCAACTATAGGGGAATAATTGCCGATTTTTACCTAATTTTTAGCTTAAAGTATGAATTTTAAACAATTACCTAAGAATTTAATCGCCTTAACCCTGGCAATGTCGTTATTAATATCGGCTTGCGGGGGCAAAGCTTCTACATCGCCGTCGGGGAATCAATCTGTTAATAAATCTGCCCCAACTACTGTGGCACAGAAACCTGTTTCTGGCAGCCAATTTAATAAATTTTTCCCCAAAAGTCAAGACGGTTATCAAGTCGTTTTTGCTCAGGAAAAAACTGGTTTTGCCGAAGCTAAATTAAATCAAGGAGGGCAAAATGTAGCCATGCTTTCGATTAATGACTTGGCTAATAATCCCAGTGCGGCAACTAAATATCAACAAAGTAGTAAAACGATTAGTGGATATCCGGCTGTGACTCAAGGGAAAAATACCACTGCTATTCTAGTGGCAAACCGCCATCAAGTCAAAGTTCAATCTCGTTCTGAATCTTTTACTGCCAATGACCGAGAAAACTGGCTGGGGAAATTCAATTTAAGTGGGTTATCCCGGGTCAAATAATATTAGTTAGCATTTCTAGCAACAATAACTGTACTATTTTAGGAGAATGACTGTGAGTAAATCTATCAATCAATTAGTGGATGAATTACCGACAGGTGGCGTTACCGTCATGGTTTTACGCGGGTTAGACTTTGTAATTCCCGGTCAATGGAATAATTTAGTTGGGTTTGAAAATACGGTTAAAACTATTACCGGAGAAGATGACCCCGCCTATATTCAACAGGTCAGTGAACGGGCTTTATGGCTCTATAATGACAAAAAACAAGAACAAGATTATCAACGGGCTTTATGGTTATATCAAACTATTGATAGCGCTGGAACTGCTTTAGGAGCAGCGGCTTTAGCCAATAAAATTGGAGAAAATATCAGTTTTTTAGGATTCTTAAATCAATTAACCCCCAAACCAAATAAAGCCCAAGCGATTGATTTATCCCTAAAATTAGTGGCGGAATTAGTCGGATTTTGCTTAATTAATGGCATCCCAGGGGATAGTATTGGCGACTTTTTAGCCGCATTAGGAGATTATGGTGGAGAATCTTTAATGCGGATGACTGCCTTAGTTTGTTTAGATGGTTTAATTCCTTTGGGGCCAGATTTTATTAGTTCGGCGTTATCAACAGTTGGAAACTTAACCCCGAAAGAATTAGAACAAAATGAAGGCTTCAAACGGATTAATGATGTTATTCCTGGAGAGGATTCTAAAGGAAAATTACAATTTATTCAAGGAAGTTTTGATTCTGTCAAGGGTTGGATGGGTGATTTTGTTTCTCAACATGAATTAACCCCGGAAAAAGTAGTTAAAAATCTACAAGGATTTGTCGATATTACCAATGATAAGTTAGATTATGTTGCAGCATTTTTGGACATGACTACTAACTATTATACCCATACCGGAACTCAAACCTTAGCCCGTCGTTTAATTGAACGAGCCGCCGCCGAAATTTAACAAAAAAAATCAGGGGTAGGGTTTTCCCACCCCTGCACAGAAATCAATCGTGCGTTAAAATAGCTTCAATATTCTGGTAAATTGTTGTTGAAATTAAAATCAGGAATTCTCTATGTCTGAAGAAACAAAACCCAACGCTGAAACTACCACCCCAGAAACACCAGGCGAAAAACCTGCGGCCCAGAAGAAAGCCAAAGCCCCGGCATTAGAAGATAAACCTTTCGGTGAGTTTATCCAACAGGACTATATTCCCGCCTTACAACAAGCATTAAATAGTCAAGGTGTTGAGGATTTAAACCTCAAGTTTGCTAAAGAAAAATTGCCTTCTGGCCTAGGAGTTAGTCAAGATTGTTGGCAAGTGGTTGGTCAATGGCAACAGGGAAAACGCCAGTTTAATGTCTATTTTCCTAATGAAGATATTAGTTCTTTAAAATTATTTACCTGTGCTTTAAATGGGATTAAACCCTCTACAATTGAACCCTTCCTAGGAGATGAACGAAAAGTTAATCTTGATTTATTAGTATTTGGCGTAGTTCAACGGTTGAATGCACAAAAATGGTTAACTCGTAACTGATAATAGGGAACACCGGAACACCGGAACACAAGAACACCGGAACACAAGAACACAAGAACACAAGAACACAAGAACACCGGAACAACTTACTTTACTAGAGGTATTATGGTCAATAAAATCAAAAAAACTGATGCGGAATGGAAACAACAACTGAGTGATGAAGAATTTCGGGTCACTCGGAAAAAAGGGACGGAACGTGCATTTGCAGGAAAATACCATGATAATAAAGAAAAGGGTATTTATAAATGCGTTTGTTGTGGCACGGAATTATTTACTTCCGAAACAAAATTTGATTCTGGAACTGGATGGCCGAGTTTTTGGCAACCCGTTAACGAAGAAAATGTTAAGTGTGAAAATGATTTCAGTTTCTTCATGCGTCGAACTGAAGTTCTTTGTGCCACTTGTGATGCCCATTTAGGTCATGTTTTTGATGATGGCCCTAAACCCACAGGACAACGCTATTGTATGAATTCTGCGGCTTTAGATTTCGAGAAATCAGAAGGTTAATTCTGAAATAATAACCGGGGTTTTTGGGAAACATTCACCCAACCCGGTTTTAAAATTGCATATTATATGAGTGATTATAATATTTAATTCTATCTGTTCCCTGTTCCCTATTCCCTCATGCGTTATGTTTCCTTGACTCTAGGTTTTTTTTCCTAATGCAATCATCATCGAACCTATAACTACAATAATTGCTCCTATCACAGCCAAAATAGTTAAATTTTCCGGTTCAATTAAATGGGGAAATAAGACCGCAATACTATCAACAGAAATGAGAGTAATAATCGGAGCTAAAGCTAAAACCGCACTGACCCGTGAAGCTTCCCAATGTTCTAAAGATTCCGCAAAACAACCATAGGCAATTAAGGTATTGAGTCCACAAAATAGTAGGATTAATACCTGAAATGGGGTTAAAGTAAAAATTGCTGCGGGAGTGGCAACGGGTAAATATAAAATCGCACAGCTTCCATAAATAAATGCCATAACTTGAGAGGAGGAAAGAGATTGTAGTAGTTGTTTTTGAGCTAAGGCATAAATTGCCCAGGATATGGCTCCAACTCCCAGTAAAAAACTCCCCCATAAATATTGATTGGAAGCAGTAACTAGAACTTTTAATTGTTCATGAAAAAACAAACTAAATCCTAAAGTTAGAACCCCTAACCCTGACCATTGTAAGCGGGTATAATGTTCTTTAAAAATAACTAATGCCCCTAACCCCATTAAAACCGGAGATGTTTGAATTAAAACTTCAGCATTGGTAGGAGAAGTTAAAGCTAAACCCTGTAAAAATAGAACGTAATTAGCGGCTAAAAATAGTGTAGCAATTCCCAATAAATGCCAAGGAATTAACTTAACTTTTTCCGAGTTAGGAAGGTGTTGACGACTGACTAAATATCCTCCTAACAATACAAAGGCAATAAAAAATCGATACCAAGTTACGGTATAAACGTCTAAACCTTGTAAAATAATAGCTAATGCTAAGGGTAGAATTCCCCATAAAAATGTTGTTAATAGGGCTAATCCTAACCCTAAGCGCCATCGTCCTGAAGTTGAATGAATAGACATTGTAAAATTATTGGCTACTTTTTTCTAACACAAAATATGAAAGCGATCGCCACTTTTTAAAATAGCGATCGCTGTTTTTCATGGGTTTAATTCAAGCTGATTAAGCCTCTAAAACGGGAACTTCCACCGCCGCTGCTTGCAAAGCTGCTTCCGTTTTCAGTCGGTCTAATTTGAGCACTAAAACTCCCAACGGTGGTAAGCATAAATCCAGAGAATGGGGATAATTATGGAACCACCATTCATCCGTCCATTTTCCGCCTAAATTCCCCATATTACTGCCGCCAAATTCACCGGAATCACTATTGAATATTTCGCTATAGAATCCCAATTCAGGAACACCTACACGATAATGACTATGGGGTTGGGGCGTAAAATTACAGACCACCACCACAAATTCCTCCGGCTCCTTAGCCCGTCGAATAAACGACACCACACTGTGACGAGTATCCGTACAATCAATCCATTGGAACCCAGCTTCAGCAAAATCCTGTTCATACAACGCCGGTTCACTGCGATACAATTCATTCAACGCTTGGAATAACCGTTTAATCCCTTGGTGGGCAGGATATTGCATCAATTCCCATTCCAAAGTCCCCCAAGCATTCCACTCTTGACGCTGACCAAACTCCATTCCCATGAACAAAGTTTTCTTACCCGGGTGAGTAAACATATAGGTAAACAAACACCGGACATTAGCAAATTTTTGCCAATCATCCCCCGGCATTTTGTTAGCAATATTGCTCTTACAATGCACCACCTCATCATGGGAAAGCGCCAACATAAAGTTCTCGCTGTGGTGATACCAAATACTAAAGGTAACGTTATTTTGATGGAACTGACGGAACCAAGGATCCATGCTGAAATAATCCAACATATCGTGCATCCATCCCATATTCCATTTCAGGTTAAACCCTAAGCCGCCAACGTAAGTGGGCCAGGATACCATCGGCCAGGAAGTTGATTCCTCCGCAATGGATAACGTCCCCGGATAATAACTAAACAGAACATGATTAGTTTGACGTAGGAAATCCGCCGCTTCAATATGTTCACAACCGCCGTATTCGTTGGCGACCCATTCCCCATCGGGACGTAAATAGTTCAGATACAGCATCGAGGCGACTGCATCCACCCGAATTCCATCGATATGATACTTGTCATACCAAAATAGGGCATTAGCCACCAAGAAATTTCGGACTTCGTTGCGACCATAGTTAAATACTAAGGTTCCCCATTCCTTGTGTTCGCCCTTGCGGGGGTCGGCGTGTTCATAGAGGTGAGTGCCATCAAAGAAGGGCAAACCATGTCCGTCTTTAGGGAAATGCCCCGGAACCCAGTCCACGATCACCCCAATGCCGTTCAAATGGCACTGATCGACAAAATACATGAAATCTTCAGGACTACCGAAGCGGGAGGTAGGAGCATAATATCCAGTGACTTGATATCCCCAAGATCCATCAAAGGGATGTTCGGCGATCGGCAATAATTCAATATGGGTAAAGCCTAAATCTTTAACATAGGGAATTAACTGATCTGCGAGTTCCCGATAGGTTAAAAAACGACCCCCTGGATCAAGCTCAGTGGCTTGTACAGGAGGTTCAACCGTGCCATCGGGTAAAACATGGGGTTGATCAAACGGAGCGCGGTTCCAAGACCCTAAATGGCATTCATAAACCGAAATCGGAGATTTCAGGGGATCTTTATGACGTCGTTCTTCTAACCAATCTTGGTCACGCCATTGGTAGGCATCTAAATTAGCAACAATAGAAGCGGTTTTGGGGCGAACTTCTTGATAAAACCCGTAGGGATCGGTTTTCTCATAGATATGTCCTTCCCAGTTTTTAATTTCATATTTGTAATGTTCGCCGACTCCGAGTCCGGGGACAAACATTTCCCAAACACCATTGCCCAATTTCCGCATTTGGTGTTTGCGGCCATCCCAATTGTTGAAGTTACCAATAATCGAAACATTCCGCGCACTGGGAGCCCAAACGGCAAAATACACCCCCGCCACGTCATTGACGGTCATCAGGTGGGCGCCTAATTTTTCATAAATCCGGTGGTGGTTTCCTTCTGCAAACAGGTGAACATCCACATCGGTAAATTGGGCCGAACGGAAAGCATAGGGGTCATAAACCACCTTTTCATGTTCCCCTTCCTTGAGTCGCAATTGATAATTGGAGAGTTCATGGGTATCAATGATGCACTCGAAAAAATGGGGATTATGGACGGACTGCATGGGGTATTCCTGTCGTTGTTCGGGCAACAGAACCCATGCCGCCTCCGCATTAGGGAGGTACGCTCTCACTACCCATACCGTTTTACCCTCATGTTCAATTTGATGGGAACCCAACACTTCAAAGGGATCTTGGTGATGGTTCCAAACAATCTTATCAATCTGATCAGTTGCGATGGTCGTCATGGATTTCTACTGCTCTACGATTACAAAACAGGTCTAATATGGATCGGAAGGGTAGTATCAATTTACTAGATTTCGACCTTTTCAGGACGACGAAACCTCCTGCTTCCTACCTTCCGCATTTTCGGGAAAATCCTACTCTTACGCTTTGACATCCTCCCGACACCAACGCTTCGCTTATGCTGCGGTTCTTCCTGCTCCCATTTTTGATAAGCGAGATTTGGGATTATTTTACTTGATTTTGACCATCTATTCATCAATGACTGTTGACCGTCAGCAAGCGAGGACACCCCTGCTCCCCTACTCCCCCTGCTCCCCCTGCCTCCCCTACTCCCCCTGCTCCCTGTTCCCTATTCCCTCAGAAATTGATAAACTATTTCCATCAATTCAACGTCTATATTAAAAGCTGTCCTATTTTTGCGGTTGATCATGCCATTGTCCGACACTCCAGAAAAAACTGTCCTTGATTTACATGAAGATGCAAACCGCCATATTGCTGAACANAAGGGTTCACCACAAAGATCATGAATTTTGACAATCCGGTCGAATATCCAGGGGTAACTTTGGCGGTATTCAGGAATTAAGGCCAGGGGACTGAGCAAGGCCGCCGCAGCCAGATCCGCAATACTGATGCGATCGCCCACTAAATAGGGCCGTTCTTTCCAGACTTCCAACACCTCAAAAGCCGTTTTTAACCGAGTTTTAGCCAGTTCAACCGCCGCCGGATTAATCTGATATTGCCAACACACCACCCGAATCACCAATAAACTCGATAGGGACGGATCAATGTTTTTCCCTTCTCCAGACCGAAACTGATAATAAACAAATCGAGTCGCTGTCCCAATACTTTCATCTAACCAATCTTCTAATAATGCAGCTTGGGTTTGTAGGTGGGGATCGGCTAAAAATAAGGGGGGATCAGGGTAATTTTGTTCTAAATACTTGAAAATTTGAGTCGAGTCGGCGATCACTTGGGGCTGACCTTCTATTTGGGGTAATAAAACCGGAACTGTTGTCAGTCCCGTTAGGGGTTTGAGTTTCAGGGTATGAAATCCCGGAGTGAGATTTTCCACCTGATAAGAAATCCCCTTATACCCCAATGCTAAACGCACTTTTCGACAATAATGGGACGTACTAAACTGCAATAGGAGCATAAAAAACTAAAATTGATTAACTAAAGATCCAAAACTGAAATTTAACAATATTTTGGGGGTTTTTCGTGATTAGATAGTTTTAAGTTAGTTTGATAATTAAGGGTGGGATTTTTCTATTGGAGATGGTTCCAAGTTACCCCAGCCCCGGATCAAGCATTGCCTTTCCATTCCCCCACACCGAAAGCTGAAGTCAAGGTAGGTAAATTTTATGACTGTTGCGTTCAAATCGACACCTTCTCCTCAACGCAGAATTTCTAGTCCCGTTGATCTTCCTTCGATACAAAGTAAAGTTGTTCCCTTTGATCAGGCTCGGAAAAAACGGGTTAAAGCCTCCTTGACGACCTCTATACCCTTGGTTAATCCCCCCTCGCCCATACCCTCGTCAACGGTTGTTAAAGCCCTGCCCAAACCTCAACCCAAACCTTTCTGGCTTGGTTCCATGGTCGCTGTACAAAAGGTTTCATCGGTGGTCACCTCATTGATTATCGGTTCAACTTTAACGGTTTATGGGTTAACGGTTTATGGAGAGTCGAGTTGGACACAGGAATATCCCAAATTAGAAAAGTTACGAGCCACGGAACAACAACTACGCACGGCTCAAGAACTGTTAAAAAATCAAATTGCGATCGCCGCCGACGAACCCACCACAGGTCTTGTGACTCCCCAACCAGGTGATATGATTTATGTTGAACCGGCGAAACCCCGTCCCCAACCCTCCCCAGAACCCACTGCTGTGATCAAATTAGATCCTTCTCCCCATCCAACATTAAATAGACCTTTAGGATATTAAACAGGGAACAGGCAATGGGCAATGGGTAATGGGCAATAGTTTGCTCCCCCTGCCTCCCCTGCTCCCCCTGCTCCCCCTGCTCCCCCTGCCTCCCCTGCCCCTACTATATGGCTTCTTCAGACTATTCTTCCGGTTCTCGTTTTCAACGACAGCGTTCTTCTCCTAGTCAGCGTGGGGGAAAAAGAACAGTGATGGGGCGAAAAAGAACCGCCTGGGGAAGTAAAGGTCAAAATTCCCCATCTCGGAATTCGGGTTTCGCTCCCTTCGCGACAAGCCCGGTGAATCTTCCCTTTGTCGCCTATCCTAGAAAGCGCCCTCGCTCCGCCCCTGTAAGAGCAGATCGCAGGCGTTTAATATTAGTTTGGTTAGTAATACTAGGGGGAATTCTGGGTCTATCCCTTAATTTATTTCGTTTACAAATAGGTCAAGAATCTTCCTTCCTCAAAGAACAGGCTTTATCTCAACAACAACAAAAAATTCTACCGTTTGTTCCCAGACGTTCAATTACTGATCGCAAAGGAGATATTCTGGCTTTAGATCAGCGAGTTTATACCCTTTATGTTCACCCTAAACTCTTTAAACAAACTCCCGATGAAATTGCTGAAAAGTTAGCCCCTGTATTATTGCGAGAAGATTCAACCACCCCACTCAAGAGCGAACTTTTAACACTATTTGGTACATCTCCTAGTGGAATTAAAGTTGCAGATTCAATCTCCGAACAAGTCGCAAATCGAATTAATAATTTAGGCTTAGACGGATTAGAACTATTAGAAAGTCGTCAACGACTTTATCCGCAACAGGAAAACACCGCAGATGTTGTGGGTCATGTCAATCTTGAAGGTAAAGGTCAAGCTGGAATTGAATATAGTCAGGAAAATTTACTAGAACGCACCATGCCCTCCTTGTCCTTTCAACGGGCTGCTAATGGTGCTTGGGTTCCTGAACAAATCGCTACAGGATTTATCCCCATTGATGATTTAGAATTAAGGCTAACGATTGACTCCTCCTTACAACGGGTTGCCCATCAAGCCCTCCAGAAAAGCGTTAAAGAATACAAAGCCAAACGGGGAACGGTCATTGTCATGGATGCTACCGATGGCTCCGTACTAACCCTAGCCAATGAACCGACCTATAATCCGAATCAATACTATAAATTTGACTTAGAACGGTTTAAAAATTGGGCCTTAACGGATCTTTATGAACCCGGTTCAACCTTCAAACCAATTAACGTTGCTTTGGCCTTAGAAGCAGGAGCAATTCAACCGGATACTGTTGTTAATGATGAAGGTCGCATTCAAGTTGGAGGTTGGCCGATTCAAAATTCCGATGGTTCCGCTAGAGGCGAAATTAATATCAGTGATGTGGTCAAATATTCCAGTAACGTGGGCATGGTGCGAATTATGCAACGGATGGAGCCAGAGGTGTTTTATGAAGGCTTAAAACGTTTGGGCTTAGGAACAACCATGGGCATTGATTTACCCTTTGCCGCCACCAGTACCCTAAAATCTAAAGAACAATTTGTTTCCGCCGCCATTGAACCAGCTACCACAGCTTTTGGCCAAGGATTTTCCATTACTCCCATTCAGTTAGCCCAACTACATAGTCTGTTAGCCAATGGGGGTAAACTGGTGACTCCCCACGTTATTCAAGGGTTATACAACAGCAAAAGCCAACTGTATTGGAAATTGCCCCTGAGTGAACCCGAACAAGTATTCTCTTCTGAAACAGCCAATTCCGTTTTAAAGATGATGGAAACCGTTGTCAAAGAAGGAGGAACCGGAACCCGGGCCGCCATAGACGGTTATCGGGTGGCTGGAAAGACCGGGACGGCTCAAAAAGCATCGGCGGATGGAGGCTATTCTTCCAACGCCCTGATTACCAGTTTCGTCGGAATTTTAAGTGTTGACCATCCCCGTTATGTGGTGGTGGCGGTCGTGGATGAACCCTTAGAAGGTCGCGCCGGGGGAATTGTGGCTGCACCCATTGTGAAATCGGTGATGGAAGCCCTGATTCATCTGGAAAAACTTCCCCCCTCAGATATTCCGGCTCTCAATTCTGCGGAAACTTCCCCAGATCGTTAATCAGTCATTAGTAAAGAATAAATACTAATCTGTTGATTAACTCCGAGCTTCTACAATGTTTAGGGTTGACCAATCACAGATCAACTCTTACACTGATAACTGATTACTGATAACTGATTACTGATTCAAGGGTTTAGGAGGGCTGCTGTGCCAACAAACCAAGACCAAAGGATCTTTGCTATCTTCATGGAAGAGGCGGAGGAGCGTCTCGAAACCCTGCAAATGGGGGTCACAAAGCTCCCCGCAATTATGGCTGATCCAGACAGGGAAGAAGTAGCTTCCATCTATCGGGCTGCTCACTCCATTAAGGGGGCGGCGGCGATGTTGATGGAGAATATGCCCAGTCTTGCCAGTATTAATAAGGTGTCCAAACGCCTAGAAGATTGTTTTAAGCTGGTTAAGGACACACCGTTAAAAATTGATGCCACAACTCAAACCCTTTATAGTAAGGGGTTTGAAGTATTGAAAAATCTTATTGATCGAGCAGCTAGTCCCGCCGGACTTTCGGAAGAAATAGGGGAGAAAATTCTCAAGGCTTCTCTACCTGTGTATGATAAGTTGGAAAACCACTTAAAAGACTTAATGAGTGGTAAGGTAGCCGCGGCACCTTCAACGGCGACAACGCCAACAGCTACAGCAACACCTGGGGTGGCTAATGCCGTTAATCAAGTGATGACGGTTCTCAAACCCATGTTACAAGGATTAAAACAAGCAGAATCTCCAGAAACTCGTAAACAATTGGCGGGTTTATGCGCTCGATTAACGAAGGTTGGGGCAGGAATTGAACCTTGGCAAACATTAGTGAAAACGGCCCATGGTGCGATCGCCAATCCTAAAAATTCTTTTAAAGTTTTAGCAACCCCAATTATTAATGAGTTGAAGCAAGGGGCAGAACTTTTACAAGCGGGAAAAGCCAGTACCATTGCCCCCAGTGCAGCGTTATTATCCTTGGCGGGTGCAAAAGCCGCTGCTAAACCCGCTACTCAAGAAATCACAATTCCGGCTGATCCGAAAGAAGTGGTAAAAGTGCTATTAAAAACCTTTAATAAACAACAATTACAAGCGATCGCTCAGTTGTTAATTAAGCACGTTAAATCCTAAAATCAGTAAAAATTTACTCGGTTTGGGGATATTCTTCCCATAAAGATGTTGTGGTTCTTAAACTCAGATGATTGCCATTTCCCAAAATAATATGATCTAAAATCGGGATAGACAAAAATTGCGCCCCTTGCAGTAATTGGCGAGTTAAATTAATATCTTCTGAACTGGGTTCAACATTCCCCGATGGGTGGTTATGGGAAACAATTACCCGGGTTGCGCCGCTTTTCAATACTTCTCGAAAAATATCCCGGGGATGGGCGATCGTTTCCGTTGCACTTCCAATGGTAATCACTTGAGTTCCTAATAGACGGTGTTTAACGTCCAATAGCAAGACCGCAAAACGTTCTTGGGGTTGCCACATCAAATCATGGCTTAAGGCGTCGGCGGCGGCTTGGGGAGTCTCAATAACGGCTAAATCTGGGGGTTTGGACTGAAAAACCCGTTTCCCCAACTCAACGGCTGCTAGAATTGTGGTGGCTTTCGCTGGCCCAATACCATGAATTTGGGTTAATTCATGAACCCCAATATCCCGCAATACCGCTAGGGGATCTCGTTGATGTTGACTTAACTGATTTAAGATATATTGTCCTAAACCGACGGCGGATAATTTTCCCTTTCCCTGACCTGTTCCTAAAAGAATTGCCATCAATTCAGCCGTGGCTAAATTTCTGGAACCAATGGCCATTAATCGTTCACGGGGACGCTCATCACTGGGTAAATCAGCAATTCTCAGGCTATAGGTCATTTGGGTTGCACCCCACCAACGCAATATTTATGGTATTAAATTTTACTCAATTTTTTTCATGATTTCAAGTTGAATCGGGTGTTAACTCCAGGGGTTCTATATCAAATTGGTCTCAGTAATTAAAACTCTAGCTTGTAACAAAAATTCACTTTAACGCTTTTTTTTAAGTGGTTTCCACCACCTCAAGGACATCTCCGACCTGAATTGTCCCGGTATTTCGAGGAATGATATTCACACCAAACATCACCCCACGGGGTTGTTGTCGAAAGGTGGCTAGGGTTTTTAAAGGTTCTGTTAATGGGTTACGCTCCCCACTATTTTGATCGGTTGTCGTCACAATACAACGGCTACAGGGTTTAACTAAATCAAAATAAACCTCTCCAATTAAAATAGTTTTCCATTGATCTTCAATAAAAGGTTGATCAGTATCAATCACAAGATTAGGTCTAAATCTATTCATCGGAATCTCTTGTGATGATATGGGATAGGTTTCTGTGAGTTTTCGGTTTAATTCGGCTAAAGAAGCAGTATTAGTTAATAAACAGGGATAACCGTCGGCAAAACTCACCTGATTATTAATATTAACAGCATAATTGGGATCAACGGGTCGAATAAAATCAGGAGATTGTCGCACTAACCGCAAATTAGGTTGATTATCCTGTTTTAAAGCATTTTTTAGCCAGTCAGCAACCTCATCTCCTTGATCGACTGCAATTGTTGTATCTCTCCAAACTTGTACAGGTTTAGAAATTCCCGTTAATGTAGGTTGCAACTGAAAAGATTTAATATTTTGATTCTCAACGGATAATTCTATTAATTCCCCTAACTGTTGAACTCGAATTTTTGCTAATTGAGGATAAGTTCTCTGGGTAACAAACTGACCGGATTCATCAACCCACATAAACTCCCGATCCCAATCTAATCCTTTCAGGGTTACTTCCCCTTGGTTAAGGGCTATTTTGCCACAGGACTTAATCGGATAAATAAATAGTTCAACCAAATTCATTAGTTAGATCTCCACAATAATCTAATTCCTATCTTAGAACTAATTCAAGCCGCGGAGTTATTAGAACAAGAAAAACGACAGGAACAAGAAAAAGCTAAGATCAGGAGGAAAAGAGTTCACCGTTGCCTGTTACCTAAAATTAACAGGGAATTAAAATTGTGAATTCTGAACCTTGATCTAAACTAGAGTTTACTGTTAATGTACCCGAGTGTTTTTCCACAATAATCTGTCGGGCGATCGCTAACCCTAAACCCGTTCCTTTCCCCACTTCTTTGGTTGTAAATAAATGATCAAATATCTTTTCCTGTACCTCTTTACTAATACCAATACCATTATCTTTAATCCAAATAATTACCTGTTTTTGATCACTCGATAACTCCGTTTTAACCCTAATCTGATTATGAATTTTCCCATAACTTAGTCCTTGATTCGATTGTTCCAGAGCATCGATCGCATTACTTAAAATATTCATAAATACCTGATTGAGTTGTCCGGCATAACATTGGATTTGTGGTAAATCACCATAGTCCTTAATCACCTGAATTTCGGGTCGTTTTTCATTAGCTTTGAGGCGGTGTCTGAGAATCATTAACGTGCTATCAATCCCGTCATGAATATTGCAAGCCACCGGATAGTCCTTATCCGCACGGGAGAAGTTTCTCAGACTCATACTAATATCCTGAATTCGTTTGACTCCTTCCGCCATCGAACCGACTAATTTAGGCAAATCTTCCCGAATATAATCCAGTTCAATGGCTGAAATTTCCTGTTGAACTTCTGAGTCCAATTCAGGATATTTTTTTTGCACGAGATCGAGCAATCGAAATAAATCATGGATATAATCTAAGGCAGGTTGAATATTACCCGAAAGGAAACCCACGGGATTATTAATTTCATGGGCGACACCCGCCACCAAACTCCCTAAAGCCGACATTTTTTCACTTTGGATAATTTGAATTTGGGCGTGTTGTAAGTCAGTTAAAGCTTGTTGAGAGGCTTGATACAGACGGGCATTTTCTAAGGAAATAGCGGCTTGAGAGCAAATTAAATTTAACACTTCAACGCGATCGCTCGTAAACGCTCCCACCGTCAAATTATTTTCTAAATATAAAATACCGATTAACTGCCTTTGATTTATAATTGGAATACAAAGAATACTGATCGGCTGGTGTTTTTTGATGTAAAAATCAGCAGCAAAATCAGCACGGATCCGGGCATCTGCGAGTACCAGAGGTTGCAAGGTTCGCTTAACATTATTAACTAAACTAATCGGGATATCGGGACTTAATTCTAGGGGAACAGAAGATAGGAGTTGGGGAGATTTTTCGGATTCTACTAAACCGACTAATTTTAAAGCCTGATCTTGTTTAATCAGCAAGACACACTTACTGGCCCCCGCATTGGCAATCACTATTTCTAATAGAGTTGTGAGGAGTTTATCGAGTTGAATTTCACCAGAAATCGCTTGAGAGGCTTTGAGTAGAGTCGGTAAATCTAGCACTTCCGAACTACTGGTCGAGGTTTTGGTAGACGTGAGCGTTCCCCTGGCAATGGTTTCTTGGAAGGAATGAGCAGCGTTAGGTTGTTGTAGGATGGGCGCGAGGAGTCGGGGATAATGTTTTTCCAGAGCGTCAATTTTAGCCTTAGCTCCCCAACGACTATAAATATAATAAGCCTCGATCATATAATCCCGGGCGAGGTGTTCTTTCCCCCACCCTAGGCAAAACTGAGCCGCGAGTTCCTGAGCCAGCCCTTCTTCGCAAATATAACTTTGTTTTTTTGCTCCTAAAATAGCCTGTTCATAGAACTCCGCCGCCTGCCAATTCATCCCCAAGACTCGGGCTTTTTCGGCTTCTACTAAATCATATTTATGTTGATTTACCTGCGGGGCATTCTCCGCCCAAAATTTCATTTTTTCCTGATTAATATTGACTTGTGCTAAATAGTTTTGTTGTTCGCTCTGGGGAACTTTAGCATAGAGATTGAGTAACGCCAGGGAATGGTAAAAATTGAGAAAGACAACCTGCATAAAACCAAAAGCAGCCCCCGCTTGTTCTTGGGCAAATTCCACATTTTTTAAGGCTTGGCGACTATCCCCTAACAAATAGAGTAAAATTGTTTTTGCCACATAAAAAATAAATAAAACATTTCCTGATTTGGCTTCAATCATGCGAGGTAAAATTTTTGCTTCATCAAAACTTTCACCGATTAATAATAAGGGATCTGCCGATTCCCCCTGTAAATTTAAGCCCAATTGTCGCCATATTTGCGAAAAATGAGTCGGAATTTCTTGTTTGATATGAATACACAAATCAATATAAACTTTCTGTTCCCCAACAGATGACCCTAAGTTATCTGCCGTAAAAAATAAGTAACTCGATAAATTGGCAGCAGAATATCCCCCCCACTCTAAATCACCCACTTCTAGCCCGGCTTGTACTGCTTCTCGTAAAGGTTCTACACTATTTCTCGGGTGTTCTTTCCAAGTCCGAATATTAGAATTAAACAAGTTATAAACCTTAGCTTTCAGGTCTTTAGCATTAAATTTTTCTAAAAGTTTTAAGGCAATTAAACCCGCATGATAACCCCTATCTAATTGACCAAATCCCACTAGCAATAACCCATAAAAACCATAGGCAAAAGATGATATTCCCGAATTTCCATGTTGCAGACACAAATTAATCATGGTGATAATAATTTGCGGGAAAATCTCTGGTTTTGCCATAAATACAGGCGCGCAAAGGATTTTCAAAATCTGCATGGCTGCCAACTTATTGGGATCGGTCATGATGGGCAACTCATCCAAACGGTCAAGATGGGGTAAATCAATGATTAATTCTTTTTCGACATCGATTGTGAGTAAGGAAATCGTGAGTTTTTCTAAGACTTCTAACCCAATATTCACGGCTGTTAACATTTCGAGTTGAGCAATATGAATCTGCATTTGCAATTCATAAACTTTGACTTTATCTAATAAACTATTAGCCGTTTGCATTGCCACTTCAGCTAACTTGAGTGACTCCTCAAAATCCAGGTTTAAATATTGAGCCTCAGCCGTATCAATGTAAATATTCAGAGTCAATTCATACTGATTTTGCCAACATTCTGCGGTCAGTAACTCCATGGCGGTTTGCAAATAAACCAATGCGGCAACATAAGCGGTAGATGCCTTGGCTTTTCGTCCGGTTATGAGGTTTAATTCCGCTAATTCTTGACGTTCCTGGGGTGGTTTAATTAAATCTTGACCTTGATTTAAGTGTCTAACAATTTCAAAAATTTTGTCATCCTGCTCAATGTTTGAGGAATTTTTGAGTAATAATTGCCCAATTTTGAGATGGGTGGCTTGCTTTTTGTCATCGGGAATCAAAGAATAGGCCGCTTGTTGAACGCGGTCATGGAGGAATCTATAATTGGCATGGGTAGCCACATCATCGACGGTGCAAATATTATCATTTTGCCGGAAAAATTTATAAACTTCCGTTGTGGCAATAATTAAGCCTTCTTCTAATGCTTTCCACAGTTGATCCGCCATCAATGCCGGGGAGTTATCGGTTTCTGAAACGATGGCTAAAGTGGCTAAATCAAACTGAGATCCGATACAAGCGGCTAATTTGAGAACGTCTTGGGTTTCTGTTGGTAATTTCCGTAATTGCAACGCCATAAATTCAACCACATCATCGGTAATGGCTAAGGCTTTAATATTAGCAATATCACATTGCCAATGCTGAATCTCCCAATTAAAGGTAATTAATTTTTCGTCATATAAGGCTTTAAGAAACTGTACGGCAAAAAAGGGATTTCCTTTAGTTTTTTGATAAACATTCTGGGTTAAAGGTTGGGCTAGGGGTAATTCACAATGGAGTGTATCGGCCACTAATCGATTGAGATCGGATTCACTTAGGGGGGGTAAAGTAATGGTATTGACCGTAGCTCCACTTTTAACAATTCGATCTATGGTTAACATAAGGGGATGAATCGGTGAGACTTCGTTATCTCGATAGGCTCCTAATATCAATAAATTTCCCGTATCTTGCATTAATAGTTGCAGCAAATTCAAAGAAGCAGAATCTGCCCATTGCAAATCGTCCAAAAATATAACTAAAGGCTGTTCTTTCGTGCTGAAGATCCCGACAAATTTCTGCATCAATAAATTAAAGCGATTTTGAGCCGCATTCCCAGAAATTTCTGGGGCTTGAGGTTGTTTCCCAATGATATTTTCTAGCTCGGGAATTACCTCAATTAAAACTTGTCCATTCTCTCCTAATTCTGCTAATATTTTATCCTTCCAGATTTGCAATTGAATATCCGAATCCGATAATAATTGCCGCATTAAGTCGCGGAAGGCTTGCACAAATCCCGAAAAGGGAATGTTCCGTTGAAATTGGTCATATTTGCCTTTAATAAAATATCCCCGTTGTCGGACAATGGGTTTATGAACTTCATTAATAACGGCTGTTTTTCCAATCCCAGAAAATCCGGCAACGAGCATGATTTCACTACTGGATAGGGGGAAATTTTCTCCCTTTTGCGACGATGAAGATAGTGACGCAACTCTTTCAAAAGCAGCTAAGAGTTGATCCACTTCTCGTTCCCTACCGTATAGTTTTTCGGGAATTAGAAAACGGTCTGTAATATCTTGGTTTCCTAATTCAAAAAAGTCTATTTGACCCGTTATTTTAAGTTGAGTCAAACATTTCTCTAAATCATATTTAATTCCCAGGGCGCTCTGATAGCGGTTTTCGGCATTTTTTGCCATCAACTTCTTAACAATTTTTGATAAAATCAGGGGGATTTCTCGATTAATTTGATGAATCGGTCTGGGTTTTTTAGCCAGATGACAATGGACTAATTCCATGGCATTTTCAGCAGAAAAGGGTAATATTCCCGTTAACAATTCATAAAAAGTGATGCCCAGGGAATAAAAATCACTCCGATAATCAATCCCTCGATTCATCCGTCCCGTTTGTTCGGGGGAAAGATAAGGTAATGTCCCTTCTAAGATATTGGGATTCTGAATTTCTTGGCTTTCTTTGGGTAACAGGGAAGAAATACTAAAGTCAATTAATTTAATTTGTTTGGTATCGGGATGAATCAGAATATTAGCGGGTTTGATATCTTTATGAATGACTCGATTTTGGTAAAGATAGTGTAGGGTATCGGCGAGTTTGATAGCGATTTCCAGAAATTCAGTTAAAGGTAAATATTTAGATTGAGAATTTTCCTTTGTGGCGTTTTGCAGATAATGGGAGAGGGAAATTCCACCAAAATCTTCCATCACTAAGGCATAGCCATTGTGATAGATTTCTAGGTTTAAGGGTTTAATAATATGGGGAAAGTCGAGATTTTTAGCAATGGTATATTGGTTACGAAATTGGACGAGTTCATGAAAAGTTGGATACTCGTTTCGCAGGAATTTGATCACAACAGTTGCTTGGTCGTCGGTACGGATACCTCGATATACGAGGGTGCGAGTTCCTGCGTATAATTGCTCTGTAATTTGATAACCCACTAAGTTGACGACCATGGTTATAACCTTTTTAATTGGGTGGATCACTCCAGATTAACAAGGAATTGAAATCATGAATTCCGTACCTTCACCCAGACTTGAACTTAACTCTATTATACCAGAGTGTTTTTCCACAATAATCTGTCGAGCGATCGCCAATCCTAAACCCGTACCTTTACCTACTTCTTTAGTGGTAAACAAATGATCAAATACCTGTTCCTGAACCTCTGGACTCATGCCAATACCATTATCTTTAATCCGTATAATTACCTGTTTTTGATCCTGAGATAACTCAGTTTTAATTATAATTTGATTATTAATCTCCCCATAACTCTGTCCTTGATTCGATTGTTCTAAAGCATCGATCGCATTACTTAAAATATTCATAAACACCTGATTCAGTTGTCCCGCGTAACATTGGAATTGGGGCAAACTGCCATAATCCTTAATTACTTGAATTTCCGGGCGTTTCTCATTGGCTTTGAGGCGATGTTTGAGAATCATCAAGGTGCTATCAATGCCATCATGAATATTACAGGCAATGGGGTGATCGCTATCCCCACGGGAAAAGGTTCTGAGGCTAACACTCATATCTTGAATTCGCTTCACCCCTTCCCGCATCGAACCGATTAATTTTGGTAAATCTTCCCTGATATAATCGAGATCAATCGCTTCTATTTCCGCTTGAATTTCTGCATCCGGTTGGGAGTATTTTTTCTGATATAAATTAATTAACTCTAACAGGTCTTTGATATAATTCAGGATGGGTGGAATATTGCACTTGAGAAAACTCACGGGATTATTAATTTCATGGGCAACCCCGGCTACTAAATTTCCTAAAGCCGACATTTTTTCGTTCTGCACCAGTTGGAGTTGCATGGTTTGTAGTTCTTGTAGCGTTCTCTCCAATTCCTGAGATTTTTGTCGGAGATTATCTTCCGCCCGTTTGCGAGCATCAATATCGGTGCAAGTACCAATCCATTCTTTCACACTCCCGTCTGTGCTGAGGATCGGAACCCCTTGAACATCAAAATAACGGTAAATGCCATCAGCCCCTCGAATGCGGTACTGAGTTCGGTATATACTCTTGGTTTCAATGGCCTGAAGCCAAAGTTTAGTAGTATGCTCAAGATCATCGGGATGTAGAGCATTTAGCCATCCGGTTCCCTGGACTTCTTCCTGGGTCTGTCCCGTATAGGCAATCCAGTGGACGGTATCGAGGTTTTCCCCTTCAGAGTTTGCCAGCCAGATAATCTGGGAAGTGGCGGTTGCTAGATAGCGATAGCGAGATTCACTAACTTGAAGTTTCTCTAAAGATTGTTCTAGCTGTTGAGCATAGGTTTGGGATTCTTGATAGAGTCGGCCATTTTCTAGGGAAATTGCCGCTTGGGAACAGAGGAATTTGAGTAATTCGACACGATCGCTGGTAAATGCACCGACGGCTAAATTATTTTCTAAATATAAAATCCCAATTAACTGACCTTGATGGATAATGGGAACACAAATAATACTTTTTGGGCGATTTTTTTGAATATAAGGATCGGCGATAAAGCGATTACTAATTCTGGCATCTGTTAGGACTAGCGGTTTTAAATTTCTCTTAACATTATTAATCACCGTAATCGGTACTTCTAAGCTCAACTCTAAAGCCACGGAGGATAGGATTTGGGGTGATTTCCCATCTTCTAAGAGGGCAGCTACTTTGAATACTTCCTCTTGTTTAAGCAGTAATACACCCTTATTTGCACCCGCATTAGTAATTACGATTTCTAATAGAGTCACCAGGAGTTTTTTAAGTTCAATTTCGCTAGAAATAGCCTGAGAGGCTTTGAGTAAAGTTGTTAAATCCAGAACTTCAGACATACTACTCGAACTATAAGTAGACATCTTTACCCCTTGGGTGATAGTTTCTTCTAATAAATCCGCCGGGCGAGATTGTTGCAGAATCGGCATCAGCAATTCAGGATAGCATTTTTCTAAATCAGCAACTTTGGCTTTAGCTCCCCATTTGGCATAACAATAATAGGCTTCTGTGCAATATCCAGCTGCCACTTTTTCCTTACCCCAAGCGAGATAAAATTGAGCCGCCAGTTCATTTCCTATAGCTTCTCCTTGAATCGATTCATTGACTTTAGCGGCCGTAATCGCCTGATCATAATCCTCTATTGCCTGGGCAAAATTGCCAGAAATCCGATCTATTTCTGCATTGACTAAACTGGATAAATGTAAGAAATTAACCGGATTATTATGTGACCAAATTCCGAGTTGTTGCCGATACCTAGAAATTTTATCCCAACAGTCTTGTTTTTGGTTTTCTGGGAGGGTGGGATAACGTTTAATTAATAACAGGGCATGAATAAAACAATGGTGAACATAGGGTAACAACCCTTGGGGTGCTACATTAATAATTTCGGCATCCGCTTGCTCACTGTAATAAAATGCTTTTTCAAACTGTTCATGAACAAATAGTAATTGGCTTTTCAAGATATTGAAAATACAAATCACTTGCCAATTTTTATGGTCATGACATTGCTGCAAATAATCCGATTCCTTAAGATTAGGTGTATTTCCAATCCATTCCGCTAAGAGAATTTGACCCCCCAGAAATAAATCAATCGCCCACTGATTTTTATATTTCTGACTAAAAGTTAAGGATTCTGTAATTTCACGCAGAAGTTGTTCCAGGAAAACACTTTGATAAAACCGACAATACATATTATGCCCAAAGGCATAGGCAGCATATTGCAAATTACTCGACTCTAAACCAACTCGATAGGATGAGAGATAATCTTCACTGGCAATTTTTAGCGGATGTGACCAATGTCTTAAGGAACTTCCAATCATCAAATAAGCCACACTTTCGGCGGATTTATTATTAAAAATTTGCATTAAATCGAGGGTGACATCAATTAATTGGTTCGTATTTTCATAATGATTCAACGCATAGCCCCGTAAGCCTCCAAAGGCAGGATAAATATATCCAATCTCCGGTGTATTGCCATATTTCAAGCACAAATTGACGGCTTTTGCACAGATTACCGACCATAATCTTTGATGGGAACGATAGGTGGGTGGCCCCATGGCAATTAATAATTTGATTGCCATTTTTGGTTCTATTTCTGTCATAATCGGTAAATGAACCAAGTCAGAAAATTGGCGATTTTTTAAGGCTTCTTGTACCAGGAAAAGTTCGGAATCTCGCACCCTATCCAAATTTTCTTCTGGCAAATCAATATTTACTAAAGCCAGGGCTTGACGACCCGCTTTAATTGCTTCTGGATACTTGGCTTGCATCGTATATTGAACAATAGCCATATTATAAATTTCGGCTTTTTCTAGGGGCAATTTTGCCTGGTTTAAAGCCTCTTGCAGCCAGTGTTCTGCTGAGTCAAAGTTTCCTTTAAAATACTCAAGTTCGGCTCGTTCTTTAAATAAGCTTAGGCTCAAATCATAATGGTTTTCCCAAGCATCCGTGGGTAAAAGTTCCATTGCCGTTGCAATATAGTTAAAGGCATCAGAATAGGCGGTCGAGGCCTTAGCCTTCATTCCGGCGAGTAAATTTAGTCTAGCTAATTCTTCTTTTTGACGGGCTTGAGTGATTAAGCCCTTGCCAATGTTTAAGTGATTAACAATTTCAAAAATTCGTTCTTCTCGTTCTACTAAAGAGAAATTTTGTAACAGCAATGTTCCAATATTAAAATGAGTGGTTTGTTTTTCTTCTGGGGCAATTAAACAATAGGCTGCTTGTTGAACCCGGTCATGTAAAAATCGATAGGTCGGATTCATTGACGTATTCAGGGCTTCTTCTCTATCGGTTTCAGTAAAGAATTTATAGATTTTGGTAGTCGGAATGACTAAACCTTTTTGTAATGCTTCCCATAAAGTCTTTGCCGTTGTTGCGGCTGATTTCTCACTGATAATACCCAGGGTATTCAAATCAAATTCAGCCCCAATACAAGCGGCTAATTTCAGAACTTCTTGGGTATCCGTTGCTAATTTCTGTAATTGCCATGCCATAAATTCCACCACATCATCGGTGAGAGATAGGGCTTCAACTTGGGCAATATCACATTGCCAATACCGAGTTTCCCAATTAAAGCTAATCAACCTTTCACTATGCAAAACCTTGAGAAACTGAGTGGTAAAAAAAGGATTTCCCTGGGTTTTTTGATAGATTAATTTTGTTAACGGTTGGGCAAGGGGTAATTCACAATTAATGGTATCGGCTACCAAATGATTGAGATGAGGTTGGGTTAACGGGGGTAAAGTGATGGTATTAATAGTTGCTCCCGTTTTGAGCATTTCATTAACCGTTAAAATGAAAGGATGGACGGGAGAAACTTCATTATCTCGATAGGCTCCTAAGATTAATAAATAGCCTAAGCTATCTTGCATTAATAATTTGAGTAAATTCAAGGAAGCGGAATCTGACCATTGTAAGTCATCTAAAAAGAGGACGAGGGGATGTTCTTGGCGGGTGAAGACCTGGACAAATTTTTGAAACAGTAAATTAAAGCGATTCTGGGCGGCTGTACCGGATAATTCCAGGGCGGGGGGCTGTTTCCCGATGATATTTTCTAACTCGGGAATTACCTCAATTAAAACTTGTCCGTTTTCGCCAATGGCTTCTATAATTTTTGTTTTCCAAGTTTGAATTTTGGGATCGGATTCTGATAATAACTGCCCCATTAAGTCTCGGAATGCTTGTACAAAAGCCCCTAGGGGAATCTGTTGATTAAATTGATCATATTTGCCTTTAATAAAATAGCCCCGTTGTCGGACAATCGGTTTATGAACTTCGTTAATTACGGCGGTTTTGCCAATACCAGAAAACCCTGCCACTAGCATCATTTCTGTGCTATTAATATTAACTCGCTCAAAGGCATCAAGGAGTTGCTTGACTTCCTGTTCTCGACCATAGAGTTTTTCGGGTATAATAAAGTGATCGCTAATATCTTGCTGACCAATTTCAAAGGTATCAATCTGACCAGTGGTTTGCAATTGAGTCAAACAAATCTCTAAATCATGCTTAATTCCCAAGGCACTTTGATAACGGTCTTCGGCATTTTTTGCCATTAATTTACCGATAATTTCTGACAAAACCATCGGAATATTGGGGTTAATTTTATGAAGGGGTATGGGTTTTTTGGCGAGATGACAATGGACTAATTCCATGACATCGGCGGATTCAAAGGGAGGTTTTCCGGTTAATAATTGATAGCAGGTGACCCCCAAGGAATAAAAGTCACTCCGATAATCGATGCCTCGATTCATCCGTCCGGTTTGTTCGGGGGAAATATAGGTTAATGTCCCTTCTAAAATATTGGGATTCTGAATTTCTTGGGTTTCTCTCGGCAGCAGGGAAGAAATGCTAAAATCAATTAATTTAACCTGTTTAGTTTCGGGGTTAATTAGAATATTAGCGGGTTTAATATCTTTATGAATGACTCGATTTTGATAGAGATAATGTAGTGTTTCTGTAAGTTTGATCGTAATTTCGAGAAACTCTATTAAGGGTAAGAATTTATAGGAGTGACTTTTATCGGTGGTAATATCCAGATATTGACAGAGGGAAATACCCCCAAAGTCTTCCATGACTAAAGCATAACTATTGTGATAGGCGTGGAGACTCAGGGGTTTGATAATATAGAGAAAATCAAGATTTTTGGCGATGGTATATTGATTGCGAAATTGCACAAGTTCGCTGAAATTGGGGTATTCATTTCGCAGAATTTTGATCACGACAGTTACTTGGTCACAATTACGGATACCGCGATAGACTCGGGTGTGCGTACTGGTGTACAATTCTTCCGTGATTTGATAATCGGGTAAATTAGTAACAATATCCATAACCTAAAAGCCTCTTTTTTGTCTTTAATAGTCTAGTTTTGGGAATATTGATATCGCTACCCGTGCAATCAATATTCACAACCAATATATTCTGGTAAAAATGATGATGAATTAGGTAGAAACCAGAATTGATTCTGGTTACATTAATCATAACAAAGTGGCTATCGGTGCTTCCCCCTATTTCCTACAAATAGAGGTTTAAATCTCTTGAATGATTAGACAGCTTTTTGTTAATATTATGGTCTCTCCTCTATTTGTCGTGAATGCTCTTAAACTGACCCAACCGAGGCAATAATAGTCCGGTGACGAGGGCTATTAAAATTAACTGTAGGAGGTTGAAATCCGGCATCTATGATGGCTTGTTCTATGTCTAAGGTGAAATATTCATCTAAATAGGGTTCTGTACTTTTTAACAAGGTGAAAATATAAGGGGGCATTTTCTTGAACATTTCCGATTTCGGGTTCATATCCATAATCGCTAGATGACCCCCTGGACGCAACAACCGCCGCGCTTCTTGCAAGATTTCACGGGTGGGAGATTGGGGTAATTCGTGACAAATTAAACACAGGGAAACTAAGTCAAAAGAGCCACTGGGTAAACCCGTTGATTCTGCCGTTGCGTGAATCCATTTAGGGGTATATTTCAAATTAGATTGTTTTTGTGTATTATAAGTGGCGATCGCTAAAAAATAAGGCGATAGATCAACACCAGTGATCTGAGCTTCTGGATAAATTTCTTGCAGGGCAAAGGTACTCATTCCTACACTACATCCCAAATCCACAATATCCTGGGGAGGAATGGGCAATTGGGCTTTTAAAAGGTCATGATAACTTCGGCGGAGTTTGGCATCCCCCTTAGCCCCGGCTTCTGGCCAGATTTTAGCATGAACTGCATAGGCCGCCACTTCCACTTCCACGGCGGCTTGCCAACTTAGGTTTCCCGAATCATAAGCGTGGAAAGAAGTCAGATAATAATTAGGATATTGCAGATGGGGGTTTTGGACTTGGGTTAGTTCCCCATCCCAATTCCGGGATAAAAGGGTTTGGGTCTGTTGTCTCCAAGGAACTCCCATCGCTTCAGCCCGTTTAATCATCATTTGTCGGGCTTGGTGTTTAGCAAAATTGCTTAAGGGTTTAACGGCTAAAATCCCATTAATGAAGCGGGACATCAATTCCGGTTCCGAGGTTGTACTGACCGCCATGATTTTGATATCTGATGGATGACTATTCAATCTTCTAGTGTTCCATAATTGGGGATTTTTGTCACCCACAAGGGATGTCAGGGCGAGAAGACCTCGCCCCTAGCAAGCTCAAGGACGAACCGTTGTTAATTCTATTTTTTGACTATTCATTTCTAAGGGTTGATTATTCAAAACCATTGTAGTTGTTGAATTATATTCAAACCCAATCCGTTCATAAAATTTTTGTTGATGGGTTGTCATCAAATAAATTCGTTCAACTCGACACATTTTAGGATGACTTAATACCGTTTGAACTAATTTTCGGCCTAATCCACTCCCTTGATAATTCGGATGAATCACCACATCCCAAATACTGGCTCGATAAATACCATCGGAGGTAGCCCGAGCAAATCCAATCATTTGTTTATAATCCCAGACTGTAACTACAGGCTCGCTATTCTCAATTGCAATTTTTAGATCTTCTTGACTTCGATTTTCTGCCCAAAATGCAGCAATTTGAAATAGATTTTGCAGTTGGTTTAAATCAATCTTTGAACGAGAATCATCAAAGAGAATATGATGGTTGTCTGGTGAGATGTTTTTCATATACAATAATCCTTCAAATTATTTTGAGCAACTGATAAATACCCATGACTGTCGTGAGAATATGAAATTTTAACTCATTCAGTTGTATTAACTGAAACACTAAAATATTTAACATATTATAGTTAATAAAATGTGTGGCGAATTTAACAAAATCTCAAAAAACACTGGCTTTTTTCTCGGGTTGCTTGGATTAAGCTCTGTATTTTTTAATAAAAAACGGGCTAATCTAGCCCGCTTCAGAATTCAATAAAATCAGGTTTTTATTAATTAAGCTTCAACGGCTACAGGTTCAGCCTCAATCGCAGGATAAACGCTAATTTTTTGACGAGTTTTGCCTTTACGTTCAAAGCGAACTATACCATCAACTTTAGCGAATAAGGTATCATCACTGCCGATACCCACGTTATTACCCGGGTGGAATTTGCACCCCCGTTGACGCACTAAAATATTACCTGCGCGCACCACTTGACCGCCAAAACGCTTGACACCCAAGCGCTGGGCATTAGAGTCACGACCGTTACGAGTGCTACCCGTACCTTTCTTATGAGCCATTTTATTCTCCTAATTAAATGATCAGTATTTCAGATATTCAATCACAATCTAATTTTATGCTTCTGTTGTTGCAGGTTCTGCGGGTTTTTCTTCCCGCTTCGCCACCACAGACCCATTCAGACTAATAGATTCAATCATCAAACGGGTAATTTCTTGACGATGACCTTGTTTTTTGCGGGTTTTCTTTTTCGGACGCATTTTATAAACGATGATTTTGCGTCCCCGCAGATGGCGCAGTACAGTCCCTTCAACGGTGGCCCCATTCACTAAGGGCTGACCAATTTGAACTTCACCATCATGATTGACTAACAGAACTTTATCAATGATAACTTGTTCATTTTCATCGACGGGTAACAGTTCAATATCGTAGAAACGACCGGGTTCTACTTTGATTTGTTTACCGCCTGTTTCAATAATTGCGTAAGTCATGTATTTTGGGTTAAGGTTGCCGTACAGGTAGCTCAACGGGTCAGAGTGTTTTCACTTTCCCCGAGTTTTGAGCCTTTGCCATGTCTGCACCTGTTCCGAGCAAGGTTTAGACACAATCTCCTATTATCGTTGATGACTGGTATTTCTGTCAAGTCCAAAACCGTAGTAAGCCCTGAAGGGCTTCAACTCCCCAACCGTAGTAAGCCCTTCAGGGCTTCCCCCAACCATCAACAACAATTACAGGAAATTAATTAACTCTCACTTTTGCTAACCGTTGGATTCGGTATTTTTTCAGAAGATTGCTCAGGAAATAGGGTGTCAATATCAATTGCTCCATAGCCTTTTGTCGCTAATAAATTCAGCATTGAACCCAATTGAAACCAAATTAATAATGCAGTCGGAATCACCACCACCAAACCCATAACTACCGCAATCCAATAGACGCCGATAAAGACCGCTAAACTCGAACTTACGGAGACTAGAATTAATAAGGTCATCCCCAAATAAGCAATAATTAAATTGGGGGTTTTATAATTAATAGAAGTTGTGGGTTGAGAGCTATCACTCCAGAGAGAAACCCTATATTCTAACATATCTTTAAAAATAATACCCCATAACACTGCTAAGACTGTTGAAGCAACAACCACAATATAAATCGGCGAAACGACGTTAAGTTCAGGCATCATATTAATGGCAAGGATAGATGATTTTTTACAATTCGTTACATAGTATAGCAGAAATCAGTTATCAGTCATCAGTTAACAGTTATCAGTGTAGAGACGTGCCATGGCGCGTCTCTACCAGTGCATCAGTTGACAGTAAAGAGTTCATTGTTAATATTTGTAGGCTAATAACTGTTAACTGGTACGGGCTGGTTTATCGAGATGCGCGGTGATTAACTCATATCTAAAAGAACCCGCCTCTACAACTGTTAACTGATAACTGATAACTGATTTTAGGGTTTTCTAATTAAAATCTGTCCATTATTATCAATTTTTAAAGGCGTTTTAGGAAAATCTTTTTGGGTGAGATTGCGAATTAAACTAATACTTTTATTACGATTATCTAAATTAGGAATCCCTTGGGAATTTAACTGAACAGGAATAATTTTACCTTCAATAAAATCCCCTTGAGGATTAACTTTCGCTTCCAAAATCAAAGAATATCCTAACTCCCCACTGGTTGATAAGGTTCGATATCCCATAAAATTCCCGAGGGAATAAGCAATTAATTTCCCTTTATATAACTCTAACGCCCTCGGAACATGGGGGCCATGACCTAAAATTAAATCCGCTCCAGCATCAATCATACTATGGGCAAAAAGCACTAAATTTCCGCGATTTTCTCCATAGAAATATTCGGTTTTATTCCTGACATTTAAAGCTCCAGTTCCTTCCGCCCCACCATGAAAAGAAATTACCACAAAATCGGCATTTTTTTGAGCTTGTGTAACTAACTTTTTCCCCGCTTCAATATCACTTAAATTATTATGATAATCATAATTGCTAAACCCAACAAATGCCAGCTTTATTCCTTTTACTTCATGATAAACAATCTTTCCTTTTTCCCCGACTGCCTTAATTCCTGTTGTTTTAATATTTTGAATCGTATCTTTAAAACCTGCCTCAAAAAAATCAAAGGAATGATTATTGGCAACATTTAAAATGCTAAATCCGGCATCCTTAAGTAAAGCCTTATATTCGGGAGGAGTCCGAAAAGCAAAGACTAACCCGCGACCGATATTTTTAGCACTATTAGGATATTGAGTTAAAGTGCTTTCAAAATTGCCAAACACAATATCCCCTTTCAATTCCGATTTAACCCCGGCAAATAAAGCGGTTTTGTTAGCGGATAATTTATTAGAGGGATAATTAGTCCCAGGAATGATATCACCGACGGCCCGAATCGTAATTTGTAAATCAGGATTAATCGGATTTTCTAGGGTTTTTAGGGTTAATTTAGAGACTTTATTTAGATTTTTTATGGTTGCAGTTTTAGAAATTGGATTCGGTTTAGAAACGGTTGCCGTTGACAAGGAAAAGGCGGGAATTTGAGCTAAACTTGAAGATATACCCTGGGGAATTTCCGTTAAAAAAGTATTAATTTTTTCTTGATTTTGATTGACTATAATTCCAGATAGGGGCAAAACCATTAAACTAACGGAACCTACAATTAACCAAGGCTTAGAAACAGAAACTTGCGGTTTAGGAAGGGCAACTTTTAGGGCAGGAAAGGTTAGTTTAGGAAAGGATAACCCTATCTTCTGATTTTTTGGAGGTTTTGGAGGTTTTGGAGATTTTAGAGGTTCTGGGATAAATTCCTGCAAGACTAGGGTTTGTGTCCAGCCGGATTTTTTTTGACCGCGACGGGTTCCAGAAATTGTCACCGACCCAATCACAGAGGATTGTAACCGCATTAACCCATTTTGGACAACCCGAACACTCCCTTGAATATCGGGAAGTTGTTCAGACACCAAAACGACCTGGAGATGGTGGTCTTGACGAGTCACCTTAGCGGTCACTCCTTTGGATTGTAACGCTTGGTTGATTAAAATTGCGATCGCTTTGGGATCACCAGTTTTTGCCAAGGCGATAGTCTGATAGTCGCTCACTCCGCTTTCCTCACAGCCACTTCAATATCATAGGATTAACTGGTATTTTAGGGTCAATAACCTACTTTCGATTTTTTTAGCGAACTTTCCCTTAGCACTCCACCGGGAGCGAGTACAATGATCAAGAGTTTATCGGATCAGGGCTTGAAACAGAATTTTCAGTATTATTTTTATAGGTAGGCAGATCTTGGGAGGATATAACCTTGGCCGTTCAGTATAGTTACGATAACACGAGCAACCGTTCACCCCATTGCATTCTAATTACCGGGGGGGCGGGGTTTATTGGCTCAAACTTTGTCCATCATTGGTTTAGCGCCTATCCCGATGACCGAATTGTGGTTTTAGATGCGCTGACCTATGCGGGAAATTTGCAAAATATTGTCAGTTTGGAACATAACCCTAATTTTCGGTTTGTGCAAGGGGATATTTGCGATCGCCCTTTAATTGATAGTTTATTGAAAGAAGAACAGATCAATACTATTGCCCATTTTGCCGCAGAATCCCACGTTGATCGGTCAATTATTGGCCCCGGTGCCTTTGTGCAAACCAATGTAGTCGGGACATTTACCCTGTTAGAAGCCTTTCGTCAATATTGGATAGCCCAGGGTCAGCCCGAACATTATCGGTTTCTGCACGTTTCCACCGATGAAGTTTATGGAAGTCTGGGCCCAAATGATCATGCGTTTACCGAACAGACTCCCTATACTCCTAATAGCCCCTATTCTGCCTCCAAAGCGGGCAGTGATCATTTAGCTCGCGCCTATTATCATACCTACGGAATGCCGACAATTATTACTAATTGTTCTAATAATTATGGCCCCTATCATTATCCTGAAAAACTGATTCCGTTAATGTGTATTAATGCTTTATTAGGAAAACCCCTTCCGGTTTATGGCGATGGTCAAAATGTCCGAGATTGGTTGTATGTTTTAGATCATTGTCGGGCTTTAGATGCGGTGATTCATAATGGAAGAATTGGAGAAACTTATAATATTGGGGGAAATAATGAAGTTAAGAATATTGATTTAGTTAAAATGTTATGTCGGATTATGGATGAATTGGCTGTTCATCTGCCTGTAAAACCCTCTAATCAATTAATTACCTTTGTTAAAGATAGGGCTGGACATGATCGACGCTATGCCATTGATGCGACTAAAATTAAAACGGAATTAGGCTGGGCTCCGTTAGTTACTGTGGAAGAAGGGTTACGTCAAACTATTGGCTGGTATTTGACCCATCGCAGTTGGTGGGAACCTTTATTATCAGAAGAATATCAAGCTTATTATCGTCAAGTCTACCCGTCTTAAACCAGGTAGGGGTTGGGAGACCCAACCCTGTTGATATTCAGCCAGCCCTACTTAAAAGTAGGGGATTTGTACAAGGAATGATTGAAACTTTGTGGCTGGTGCCGTTTGGTGTAACTGAAATCTTACCTTTAACCACTGGCATGAATTCCCCTTTCTTTTAACTTTTGCATAAAGAATTCTTCTAAGGTTAATCGAGATAAATTCAAACTCAATAGTTGAGCATTCATTTCTTTCAATACTAGAAAAAATTCCTCTGGCTCACCCTTCAAATGTCCCTCCCAAGAATCTTGATCCCTTTCTAAATCCGATATCCAATTTTGCAGAATATTAATATCTCCTCCTTTTCCCTTAACAACATAAGTTTGAGTTGTTCCCAATAAATCATCCAAAGAACCCATACTAATTAATTCACCTTCTGCTAAAATAGCAATGCGATCGCAAATTTTTTCCACATCGGATAAAACATGACTATTAAAAAAAACAGTTCTATTTTGTGCTTTTAAAGATAAGATAATTTCTCTAATTTGATACCGTCCCATCGGGTCAAGTCCTGACATCGGTTCATCTAAAAACACCACTTCAGGATCATTAATTAAAGCTTGCGCCATTCCCACCCGTTGTAACATTCCCTTAGAATATTGGCGCATTTGTTTTTTAATGGCGGCGGTTTTTGCTAACCCGACTAAATCTAATAATTGGGGAATGCGTTGACGTTGAATAGATTTCGGAATTTGAAACAGTCCGGCGGCAAATTCTAAAAATTCCCATCCCGTAAGATGATCATAAAAATAGGGATTTTCTGGTAAATATCCTACTCGTTGTTTAACATGGCGATCGCCAATGGGTTTACCTAATAATAGACCTGATCCAGAGGTCGGGCGAACAATGCCTAATAAGGTTTTTAATAATGTGGTTTTCCCTGCCCCATTTTGTCCTAATAAACCAAAGGTTTCTCCCGCATGAATGCTTAAAGTACAGCTTTTTAAGGATTCAATCTTTTGATTCATCCAAAAACCCGTGCGATAAAATTTTCCCAAATTATGCGTTTCCACCACCTGGTTTAACGGAGGAATTGAAGCTGAATCTTTGACCTCAATAGCCGAATTCATAAGCGTTACGGATTAGATACAATATTTAGGCGGTTATATTCTATTTTAATACAACAGAAGAAATTCGTAGTAAGCCCTTTAGGGCTATTCTTAGGGCTTTGGCCCTCACTACGAGGTGAAATCTTTTTGCCCATTGCCCATTGCCCATTGCCCATTCCCTGCTTTTTTGTGGTTTAATTAAGATCGAATTTCCTCAAAACCAGAGTATCTTGACGGAGGCAAAGTTTACCGTTTCGTGATCTTTAACCCCTTCTTCAACAGTCATCCATCTCCTAACCCAAGCGAGAATCCCCGTTTCACCGGTTGGTCATTACAGGATCGTGATCCCGAATATATCCGATCTCTGATGCCGTTTTTGGGTTGGTTCTATGACCATTATTTTCAAGTCCAAACCTCCGGCTGGGAGAATCTCCCGCCCCAACATAAGATGTTGTTGGTGGGTTCCCATAACGGTGGTTTAGCCGCCCCGGATATGTTTATGGGGTTATACGCTTGGTGTCGTCACTTCGGAACCGAAAGATTACTTTATGGTCTCATGCACCCGAAAGTCTGGCAGGTGGCTCCAGAAGTAGCCGCTTCAGCCGTGCGTTCCGGGGCTGTTATCGCCCATCCGCGCATGGGAATGGCGGCTTTGCGACAGAATGCGACGGTGTTGGTGTATCCGGGCGGGGGTGAGGATGTATTTCGTCCCCATACGTTACGCAACCAAATTCATTTCGCTGGTCGTAAAGGGTTTATTAAGTTAGCCCTGCGGGAGAAAGCCCCCATTGTTCCGGTGATTTCATCGGGTGCCCACGATACTCTGATTGTGCTGGCGGATATTTACGACTGGGTAAAACAACTACACAACTTGGGAATGCCTTGGTTATTGGATCTCGACCCAGAGGTATTTCCGATTTATTTGGGGTTGCCTTGGGGTGTGGGAATTGGGCCTTTACCGAATTTTCCGCTTCCGGCAAAAATCAAGATTCACATTTGTCCAGCGATTGAATTTGAACGCTATGGACGAGACGCGGCCAATGACCGGGAGTATGTTGATGTTTGTTATCAACAGGTGAAAACAGCAATGCAACGGGAACTTGATGATTTAGTTATGCGGTAAAATTCCCTTTAGCAACGGTAATTCAGTACAGTTATTAGTATATTAACTCTTAAACTGATCACTGGTACGGGCGGGTTCTGTTAGATTTTTGTGAGTTACCTAAATCTTGATGAACCCGCCCCTACAACTGATGACTGATTATTGGGGTAAACAACGCAGGATTTTAGGAAGTTTCATCGTGAAGGTAGACCCTTTGCCTAACTCACTAATTACGGATAAATCACCTCCCATCATTTGACATAATTTTTGAGTAATGGTTAACCCTAAACCCGTACCTCCATAACGGCGAGTTGTGCTTTCATCCGCTTGAGTAAAGGGATTAAAAACCGTTGCTAACTGTTTAGGACTCATGCCAATTCCATTATCTATCACTTGAAAAATAATCACCGTTGAACAGCTTTTCGGAACATCAGGAAGACAACAAGCACTACTCGTTAGTTCTTCATTAACCATGATAAATTCTGGCTCTAGTATAGAATCTATATTTAGATTAACCCTGTCTACTTTTTCTTGCCAAACCTTTAAAGTCACCTGACCATTTTCTGTGAATTTGCAGGCATTACTGAGGAGATTTAATAAACATTGACGAACTTTTGTTAAGTCGGTGTGCATAAAATCTACATTCTCTGCCACCTCTAGGATAAACTGATTAGAATTCTTATCCGCAGCCGGATTAACAGTGGTTTCCACTTCCCAAAGTAAGGTCGAAACTTTAAAGGTTTCTAAATGAAAATTCATCCGACCCGCTTCAATTTTGGAGAAATCCAGAATTTCACTAATCAAAGTTAATAAATGTTGCCCGGCTACATAAATATTTTTTAAATCTCCTACAAATTCATCTTGATGTAACTCTTGAGCATCTTCTATTAATAATTCACTATAACCTAAAATTGCATTGAGGGGAGTCCTAAGTTCATGGCTCATATTGGCTAAAAATAAACTTTTAGCATGGTTAGCGGTTTCGGCAGCTTCCTTAGCCATTTTCAATTCCTCCGCCTGTTGACGCTCCGTAATATCATTAGCCATCATCAATAAACAGGAAATTCCCCCTAAATCAATTAATTCAATAGACACTAACCAATTTCTAATTATTCCTGATTTTTGGCGAATTTTTAACTCAACATTACTAATTTGATTTTGACTTTTTAATTGTTTTTTAAGTTGCAGATGTTGTTGAGAATCAACCCACAGATTCAGTTGTTCTGGGGTGTGGTTCAGCACCTGCTCTCGCCCCCAACCAATTTGACGTAAAAAACTATCATTGACATCTAAAAATAGTTCATCAGCCAGGGTCATAATACTAATCCCAACGGGACTGGCACTAAAGGTTTTTGAAAATCTTTCCTCACTAGCTCGTAAAGCAATTTCTGCCTGTTTCCGGTCTGTAATATCTTGAATTGTGCTAGTGATATGACTAGGAGTAATTACCGCCTGTTCAAAAACAATCCGTTCCTCACCGGAGGCTAATTTCAACCGATAATCAATACAATAAGGTTTTTGTTGAAATAAGGCTTGATCCAAGTAACTTTGCACATAACTGCGATCTTCAGGATGAACAAATTCCAAAAATTGGGGAAAACTTGGTTTCACAGATTTAGCCGTTGTGTCTAAAATTCGATAGAGTTCGTCCGACCAAAATAATTCATAGCTGCTAATTTTCAGATCCCAATGACCCAACTTAGCAATCCGTTGAGCATTTGCTAAACTGGTTTCACTGTTTCTCAGGCGAGTTTCCGCTTGTTGACGTTCTGTAACCGTGGCGGCTAAAACTAACCCCGTAATTGCCATAATCAGGATAAAGGCTTGTAGAGAAAAAATTTGGGGGGTATCCGTACTGCGACTAATAAAAGGCCCACTCCCCCGTACTACTCCCCAAACCGCAAAACTGGCTGTGATCAAATGACCAATGACCGTTCCCCGTTGACCAAATCGTAAGGAAGCCCAAACAAAAAACGGAAAGGGCAAATATTCCAGGGGAAAACCAATAAATGCCGACCGAGTTCGAGAACAAAATACAAACCAATTTAAGCCCAATAACAGGAACAACCAAACCCCAACTTCTAACTGACGTAACCAAAAATTCCCAGGAGAGCGTTCAGAAAGGCGTAATCTGGTTGTACCCAGGGATAAACTTTGGGATAAGGCGTTGAGAAAAGACCAGACCGGGGAAGTAGGAGTTTGACAGCGATAGTAATACCTTTGAAATTCGCTACCCCAGGTTAATAATACCGGGGTTATAACTAATACCCCAGTAGCACTTCCTAGCCACCCACCAATCCAAATTTGGGTAAAATCTTCCCAGGGTAGCCAACCACTCAAACAGGCTATGAGAACAGTAAGAGTGGGATTAATCAGGGTAGCAATTGTCCCCGCTAAAATAATTAGTCCCAGAACATCTTTGAGGTGTTTGAGTTGGGGAGAAAATTCAAGGCGATGGAGCAATTTACTAACTAAACAGGCTTGTAACGTCACACCACAACTAGACAGTATCACCACAAACACAGGCATTTGGTCAATGGCAATTAGGGAAAAAAACGCCCCCAGGGCAATTGCTGGCCAATATCGATAACCACACAACAGAACAATTCCCTGGGCGACCCCCGCATTCGGCCAGAATAGGGCTGGGGTGGAACCCAAGATTAAATATTCAACCGTCACCTTGCCAACTATCCAGTAGCATACTGTAATCAAACTAACTATAACTAAGTATCGGCTACTTGTAACATGGGCGCGTTCAAGGAATTTCATTTTAGTTGTGAGTAAGCTGATCATAAATATCAGTGGTAGAGATTATTTTTGATCACCACTTCAATCTTAATTTCTGTATATAATTAACGCAGATTTTCCGTAAATACACTGATTGTTTGAGAAAATCGAGTTATTTAAAAACTATGGCAGCCATAGTTTTTATCCTAAACTCTCCCTGGATCATTTTTATTTTAACAGATCTAATCGGAGAAATAGACTAATAGTTCACTATTGAAATTAGACGCTTTTCTTTATTTAATTACCCTCCGATCAGAATTCATCATTCATGGTTGGCGGTTGGGCGGGGATAGAAGCAATAATTGCATCAATCACCTTACTCACCGGAATAATTTGTAATCCTAAATCCGCCGGACTCTGACCTTTGGGGATAATCGCCCGTTTAAATCCCAGTTTTGCCGCCTCCCTTAACCGTAATTCCAATTGAGATACCGGGCGCACCTGTCCCCCTAAACCGATTTCCCCAATTAAAATAGTCCGGGGGTCAACCACTCGGTCACGGAAACTTGCTACAATCGCAATGGCTATCCCCAAGTCCGCCGCCGGTTCTTCGACCTTTAAACCCCCCACCGACGCCACATAAGCATCTAATTTAGACAGGGGAATCCCCACCCGTTTTTCCAAAACCGCTAAAATCTGTAATAACCGACTACTATCTACCCCGGTGGTCGCCCGTCGCGCCGAACCGTAACTGGCTGGACTGACTAGGGCTTGAATTTCCACCACAATCGGCCGAGTTCCCTCTAGGGCTACCACCGTCGAGGTTCCGGGGGAAAAATCGTCTCGATTGCCTAAAAATAATTCTGAGGGATTAGAAACTTCCTTTAATCCATGGGCGACCATTTCAAACACCCCAATTTCATGGGTGGCACCAAAACGGTTTTTCATTGAACGCAATAAGCGATGGGAGGCAAAGCGATCGCCTTCAAAATATAACACCGTATCCACTAAATGTTCTAACACCCGCGGCCCGGCAATGCCCCCATCCTTGGTCACATGACCAACAATCAACAGGGTAATATTTTCCCGTTTTGCGACTTGCATTAAGGCCGATGTACATTCCCGCACCTGTGCCACCGAACCCGGTGCAGAGGTCAGACTAGAGAAAAAAACCGTCTGAATACTATCAATCACGGCTAACTGCGGTTTCAGAGATTCTAACTCTCTTAAAATCACTTCTAAATCGGTTTCGGGGAGTAAATATAAATCTTGTTCGTGATGAGAAATCGTCGAAGATTCTGGCTTGGGGGTTGTGTTTTCACCATTTTCTGTAGAGACGTGCCGCGGCTCGTCTGGCTGTTTGGACTGACGATTTTTGAGTTGTTCGGTAAAGGGGTCAGTGGGGGTTGGGGGATGTTGACTGCCATTTTCGGGTTTGGTTTCGGTTTCGATCTCCTCACCAACGCCTAAACGTTGCGATCGCAATTTTACCTGTTGTCCCGATTCCTCCGCCGACACATACAACACCCGATTCCTGTAAGACAAAAGATTAGCGACCTGTAATAATAGGGTAGACTTCCCAATCCCGGGTTCCCCCCCAATTAATACCAAAGAACCTGGCACAATTCCACCCCCCAAAACCCGATCTAACTCTCCATAACCCGATGGCATCCGAGATTGGGATTGATCAGAAATTTGGGATAATAGAAAAGAAGCACGGGGTTGTCCCGGTTTAGTTACTTCTGCTAGACCATCGGGGTTTTCTCCCTGGAGGTGACTCCAGCTAAAGCGTTGGGAAGGCGTAGGTGCAGGTTGTTCAATTTGTTCTTCTAGGGAATTCCAGGCATGACAAGCGGAACATCGGCCAAAATATTGCGGAAATTCGGCTCCACATTCGTGACAAACATAAAGGGTACGGGACTTTGCCATGTAATCAGTAATTAGTAATCAGTTTAAGAGTTGTAGGGGCGGGTTTATCAAGATTTAGGTGATGAACAAAGATCTAAAAGAACCCGCCCGTGCCAGTGATCGGGTTGCGAGTTCGATTATGATTTCTATTAAAACTGTAACTTAATCCAACTAAGGGAGCGTTGAAATCCATTGGAAAATCATAAGGAAAAAATTTTGGTCGTTGATGATGAGGCTAGTATCCGCCGGATTTTGGAAACTCGCCTTTCCATGATTGGTTACGATGTCGTAACCGCCGCCGATGGAGAAGAAGCCCTAGAGACCTTCCGCAAAACCAACCCTGACTTAGTGGTTTTGGATGTGATGATGCCCAAATTAGACGGGTATGGGGTCTGTCAGGAGTTACGCAAGGAATCCGATATTCCGATTATCATGTTAACAGCCTTGGGGGATGTGGCGGATCGGATTACCGGGTTAGAGTTAGGGGCGGATGATTATGTGGTTAAACCCTTTTCTCCCAAGGAACTTGAAGCTAGAATTCGCTCGGTATTACGTCGCATTGATAAAAATGGAACTTCGGGTATTCCCAGTTCCGGTGTCATTCAGGTTAGCAATATTAGAATTGATACTAACAAGCGACAGGTGTACAAGGGAGATGAACGCATCCGCTTAACGGGGATGGAATTTAGTTTATTAGAACTCTTAGTCAGTCGTTCTGGTGAACCTTTTTCCCGTTCTGAAATTCTACAAGAAGTCTGGGGATATACTCCAGAACGTCACGTCGATACCCGGGTAGTAGATGTTCATATTTCTCGCCTCCGGGCAAAGTTAGAAGATGATCCGAGTAATCCCGAATTAATTTTAACCGCACGGGGAACCGGATATCTATTCCAACGAATTATTGAACCCGGAGAAGTCGGTTAAAAACTGGATCTGATCCCCCTAAATCCCCCTTAAAAAGGGGGACTTAAATTTTTGAATTCCCCATTCCCCATTCCCCATTCCCCATTCCCCATTCCCTTCTACACTTTGAAAAATTAAAATCTAATCATGCCAAAATCCGATCGAAATCAGATATTAAGATTACTCCCTATTTTTGCCGGGGTTTTGGGTGGGTTACTCCTCCTGGTAAATCGGCTCTTAACCCCGGAATTATTCAACTCTCAAGCCCGTTCCGATGCCTTGGGGGTAATTTTGAGTGCGGTGTTGATTTTAACTGGTTTATTATGGCAACAAATTCAACCTAAATCACCAGATTCTGTGGATTTAATCGGGGAACAAGGGTTTGAATTAAAACCGGATTTACCCGAATTAGTTCAAGCCGAATTAGCCTGGGCTTCCCATTTATTATTAACCAATACCGTCACCCGTTCTATTGTGGTTTATTATCAGGGGGAAGTTTTATTAAGGCGAGGAGTATTAGGGAATAATCCTGATGTTAAACCCGGGCCAATTTTACAACGGGTGATAGACAAACAGAAACCAATTTATTTAGTCAATTTAGCCTTATATCCGGGTCGAATTGAATTTGATTATTTACCCGAAAATACCCAGGGCGTGATTTGTCAACCCCTCGGTCATGAGGGCGTTTTAATTCTGGGGGCAAATGCTCCTCGAAGTTATACCCAACAGGATGAAAATTGGGTCGCGGGCATAGGGGATAAGTTAACGTATACATTATCTAATCTCCTGAATCAATCTTCAATTCTGACCTGATGGCAGGGTTATCAAGTCCCATACAAAAATAAAACCGCTATCGGTCTATTTTAAGATAATATTATTAATAATTCTGGATAACCGAATGTTAGCTTGGGAGTTGAAGTCATGGAAATTATATTTGAGTCTACGGAGGAATTTGAAGCGGATTTAAACACCCATAGTGAAGCGGAACATGATATTATTGTGCAACAGCTTCATGAATATTTTGCCTTATTATTAGAAGATAAAAGAGATCGCGATAAACGAATCCATCAATTTTATCAATTTGATTTCCTCGAAGATTATGGGTCATCTCTCTATTCTTTTATTGTTAATTATTACCTGCGAGTGATTTTAACGATTGATGATGATCCTATATTTGGTCGCACCATTATTACTTTATTTAGAGTGGTTGATAGTCAAGTCGCAGCGAAAGTTTATCAACAAGTTGGAGAATCAATTTATCAGTCTTTCTTACCACCCCAACCCTTAACGGAGGTCAAATCAAATCATGTTACAGTCGCCACCATCACTCATTGATGAACGCGGAATTATTGGCAGAGTGTTAAAACTGCTTCCCTTACAATTACGAGGTCGGTTTTTAGAGGTTTTAGCCGAACTTCAAGACGAATCTTGCTATCGCTATCAACGGTTTTATAAAACCAAACTCAGACGCATCAAAGGAACACAAATTCCCCTTTATTGTGCAAAAATTGATGATGCGGAAAATTGGAAACTTTATATATCTTATCAAGAGGGTAAATTGTATTTAGAAGATATTATTCATCCTGTTCCTAAAGCCCATAAAGATAAAGATAGTTTAGATATCATTGCTGAATTGAATGATTTTTAAAGAAATAGAAACAAATTAGGGCTTGCTGAAAAAGTAACAGAAAAGGAAAAGAATGATTAATTAGGGGTATTTCCCTGTTCCCTTTTAATACTTTTTATCCGATTTTCTGTGATACTAAGAAGATTATACGGGGTTAATTTCAGAGGGCGACCGAGAGAAAAATAATTTACTAATCCCAGTGGTCAGGATGTGGGACAATAATCCTAAAGGCCCGGCAAATAAACAAAAAGCTAGGGAATGGGTAGTCCAAATTCCGGTTTTTTGTCCATCCCAATAAATCCAACGTCCAACAAATAAATCCATGACTAAAAAGTGAATCCATCCCGTTGCTGCGGCGTTTTCATCGGCAAAGAAATGGGCAATATCTGATAATTTGGGATTGGATAAAGCGGCGGCATTCTCGGGGGTGATACTGCTGACAAACAGGTATAAATAAACGCAGGCTAACAACACAAAGGGAAAATAGGACTCCATGACTTTTCGGGTGACTCCCCAGTTAGGCAAAATAATCATTAATGCCCAAAAGGGAAGGACGAAAATATTGGCGATGTTAAAAATTTGATCAATTGCAATAGTCATAGTCAGAATTTCTCAGATCAGGGGTTAAAATATCCATATTCTAAAATATAGCAGGGAATAGGGAATAGGGAATAGGGCGGAAAATATTTAACCGCCTAGGTTTCCTAACTCCATGGGCGTGGTTGCTATATTTTTTTTCAATTTAATCTGCTTTTTGGGAAATTTATGTTATGCTACGGGCAAGTTAATCTAGCTGATTTTTTGTTATGAATGCTCACGATCTGTTCCTGTTATTGATTTTATTGTTCCCTGGTTTAGCCCTATCTATTATTGTTATGGGAGCCTTTTCCGCCGGAGGTTAAAAGGTATTTTTGATCCGTTATTAGGTGCGTAAGCTCTATGCAGAACGCACCATTCAGCAATTTTTGATTCATCAAATGGCATTCCGACGGGTGGCATTAGAACGGGGGATTAGGTGGTTTTTAAAGATTGGATTTGTTGGCGAAATTGATCGATTTTATCAAATAAATCCGATTGATTTAAGATTGTTTCTTCCCCGGTTTTTAACCATTTCAACTTCAGGGTTTGCTGTTCGGCTTCCGCATCTCCTAATACTAAACACCCGACAGCACCACTACGGTCAGCCCGTTTAAACTGTTTACCGAAGGCACTTCCACTTAAATCTAGTTCTACCGCAAAGCCATTTGTCCGCAATTTTTGAGCTAAAATTAAAGCCTGAGATTCTGCTAAATTCCCCCTAGAAACGATATAAAAATCTAAGGTGGAACTGGAAAGAGAGTTTAACTGTTGTAACAGAATTACTAACCGTTCTAACCCAATTGCCCAACCGACCGCCGGAGTTTCTGGCCCCCCCAATTCCTGGACTAAACCATCATAACGACCGCCCCCACAAACCGTTGCTTGGGCGCCTAAATCATCGGAAATAATCTCAAACGCCGTATGGGTATAATAATCCAATCCTCGGACTAATCTCGGGTTTAGACTGTAGGGAATTTCTAAGGCAGTTAATAGCTGTTTCACCTGTTCAAAATGGGCGCGAGAATCTTCTCCTAAATACTCTAAAATACTCGGAGCATCCTGAACAATTTCTTGGGTGCGGGGGTCTTTACTATCTAAAATTCTTAAGGGATTTCGAGATAATCGATCCTGAGAATCGGGATCTAATTCGTCTTGATATTGGCTTAAATAATCAACTAAAGCTTGACGATAGGCTTGGCGATCGCTGGAATTTCCCACAGAATTTAAGTTAAGGTTTAAATTCTTTAATCCCAAGGTTTTTAATAAATTTGTGGCGATCGCAATCACTTCTACATCAGCCCTAGCATCCCGACTTCCTAACACCTCAACCCCAATTTGATGAAACTGTCGTTGACGTCCGGCTTGGGGTCGTTCATAGCGAAACATCGGCCCGGTATACCATAACCGTTGCGCCCCAGAAGTAGCATGGAGTTTGTTTTCAATTAAGCTACGCACGACTCCAGCTGTCCCTTCCGGTCGCAGAGTAATGGAGCGATCGCCACGATCAACAAAGGTATACATTTCTTTCCCGACCACATCGGTTGCTTCTCCGATACCCCGTTCAAATAAAGCCGTTTGTTCAAAAATTGGGGTGCGGATTTCTTGATAATTTGCCTTAAATAAAACATCTCTAGCAATAGATTCAACCCATTGCCAATATCCTATTTCATCCGGCAGAATATCGCGTGTTCCTCGTAATGCCTTAATCAGTTCCATTGGTTTCTCAATTAATCGTTAGTCCTGTGGCGGATCGATTGTTTCCCAGACGCCATAACGATCGTTATAATACGCCAAAATTTGATCAATCTGTTGACGAGTTTCCCGATTTTGGGTGTGATCATATTCAATCCATAAACTACCCACTTGACTTTGGGTATAATCAAATTCTGGCGGGATTTCATCGGGACTAATATGAGTTGCAATTAATCCAGTGTCCACTCCTTCCACCTGTCGTAAATGGGCAGCCACTTCTCGATAAACGCTTAAGGGAAGTTTCGGACAGCGAATTTCATAGCGAAGCCGTTGTTTTTGTTTAACTGTTTGCATTCAAAATTAACCTATTTTTTCCACTATTCTACTGAAGAAGAAATGATCACTTCTGTTTCATCATCATCGGTCACAAGGGGTAGAGAACAGCAATTAATATCATCCAGACAAACTTTCCCCCATTGCAACGCCCAACGAACTAATGAAACTCGGTTCTCGGTGGCAGTTTTCGTCAGAATGTTACTGATATGATTGTCAACAGTACGCTTACTAATTTCCAGTTTCTCTGAAATTTCTTGATTGGTTAATCCACTAGCCACTAACTCTACAACTTGCAGTTCTCGGTCTGAGAGTGAAACAGGTCTGTGAGAATTGCTTTCCGTCATATTAGCTTCCAATTTCTGCATAACTACCTATTTATTATTCTAAAGGGAACCCGTCAACAATATCCTTTATTTGATCAAACTCAGGAATTTCTAATAAACTCTGGCTTTACAAGACATAACTGGTGTATATCAAATTTAGCAGAAATGCCTATCACTTTTTTGTTAATTTTTCTTGATTTCTCCTGTGCTTAACCATTGACTGTCAGCCGTTGCTTCTTAGTTGTTAGTTCTTGGTTGTCAGTTATTAGCGAGGGAGGACACGCCGTCCCCCTGCTCCCCCTGCTCCCCCTGCTTCCCTCTCTCCCCCGCTCCCCCTACTCCCCCCGCTCCCCCTACCTCCCCCACAAACAAGTACGGTAAACACGCCAAAAAAATTTTGTCAAGCTATTGCAATATTTTTTAACTATCTGTTACAATCGTTTACATAAAGAACAAACTAAGTCAGCTTAGGAGAAAAATAATATGTTTACCGTTTTAATCTCTTTATTCATCGTCGGTTGGGTTGCTGCTGCTGTGATTGGGACTCAGGCTTACTTCCTGGGTGAACAAACCAAACCCATTCACCAACGGAACTGGAATTCTGCCTCCTTCGAGCAAATCGCCCAGTCCGTTACAGGTAAAGAAACTGACTACACTGTCCGCGTCCCCGCCTATAGTTTGGATGCTTACGCCAGCAATCATTTAAGTAATTAATTTTCTAGGGTTCAAGCCAAAAAGACAAAAAAATAAGTAACGTTTTTACCCCCTCAATTAGTGGAAAGTTGAGGGGGTATTTTTTATAAGAATTAAGTGGAAACCGGGTTGAAGTTAACGTCTCAATGAGCTCCAGATATGACTCAGTTCGATAATTAAAATAGTAGCCCAAACCAAAATACTAATTCCGGCGGCGGCGGCGGCAATATCTTTAATTATCCGAATTCGTTCGTCTAGCTGTTCTTGCATAAAATCGCATAGGGCTTCGATGCAGCTATTAAACAATTCAGCAGTGAGCATCAGTCCTGTTCCTAACAGAATTAAAGTAAAATCTATCCATTCACGAAAAATAAAGGAAAGACCTAATACAAAGATAGATAAAATCATCTTATAGGCAACGCTAAAATCAGACACGACTGCAAAATAGAGTCCTGATAAGATGATTTTAAACTTTCGGATCGGATGATAGCCAGGTGGACGAAATTTTTTACTCATAAATATTAATCAAACTTGAAGTTCAGGAATGTGCTCATTTTCATAATGCTCGATTAAAACACCGAGAATATCCATGAGTGAGGCGAGGGGATGTTGTTCATTTTCGCCAACTTCATCAATCAGTTGATCGAGCCATTCCACAAGCCGTTGATAATCTGCTTCATCCTGGGGAATGATTAATCTATTGGCTAAGGGTTGCCATAGTTTTTGGGTTTCATCTATACTCAACATTTTGACTACCTCCATGTTCCTCGATCATACTCTGTGTGGGTAAGCACTGCTCGAATATAAAGCTTTTGTCGATTATAATGAATTTAATAACTTACTCATTATTACTTAAATATTCCTGAGAATAGACATCTGCCATTAACTTCGGCCAGATTAATAGAAAAAATCCCATCCAGGCTAACAAAGGAATAGCGACTAAAATTGTCATCCACAGGGTTTTAAATAACAACCAACTTCCTGAAATTAGGGTAATTCCAGTTAATAGAATTGACCAAGGTTGACACCACCAAGGTTTATAATTCCAGGGGTTAAAGGTTGGGGTTTCAATCGGTGTTTGATCTTTCATTGTAAGTAATTAGGGAACAGGGAACAGGGAATGGGGGGAAAGATTTCACTCTCTAAGTTTGAGCATAAGTCTATGTCCAAACTGCCATCTGCGGTTGTTATTTTTGATAAAAAGTTAGATTATCTAAACAACAGAACTTTCCGGTAAAGCGGTTTGCATTTGAGCTAACCAACTAACTAAAGATTCTAGCTGTTTATCCGCACTCAATACCGCTAATCCCCTAACCGTAACTTTACCTTTACTATACACAAACCGAGGATGTAAACTTTCCGATAAATTGGCTTTTAATAAATTCCAGGCGGGTTCTTCCATGGGGGTTTCTAATAAAATATGTTGTTTACCGTCGGGTTTAATGCGAGAAAAGCCTAATTTCTTAGCAATTTGTTTGAGTTCCATAATTCTAATTAATTGACGCGCCGGGGTGGGAATTGGGCCATAGCGATCGCACCAATCTTCCTCAATTCGAGATAATTCATCCCGACTTTGACAAGCCGCCACTGACCGATAGGCACTCATTTTTTGATCTAAATCCGTAATATAATCGGAAGGAATAAAAGCAGTTAAACTCAAATCAATTTGAGTATCATCCACCTGGGGAATTTCTTGACCCCGGACTTCTTGAATTGCTTCTTGTAACATTTCACTATAAAGATCGAACCCAACCACATCCATTTGACCCGATTGTTCCGCCCCTAAAATGTCTCCCGCACCCCGAATTTCTAAGTCTCTCATCGCTAATTGATAGCCCGATCCTAACTGGGCAAATTCTTGAATTGCTCTCAATCTTTTGCGCGCATCATCGGTTAAATTAACCCGTCCGTCGGCGGTGGTAGGATAGAATAACCAGGCGTGGGCTTGCACTCCAGAACGTCCGACCCGACCGCGTAATTGATAGAGTTGACCTAAGCCAAAACGGTGGGAATCTTCAACTAAAATGGTGTTAACTCTGGGAATATCTAACCCCGATTCAATAATGGTTGTACAGACTAAAACATCCGCATCCCCCGAACTAAATGTTAACATAATTGATTCTAATTCGGAGGCGTCTATTTGTCCGTGGGCGATCGCCAATCTCACCCCAGGAATCATCTCTCGAATTTGGGCAGATTTTTCTTCAATTCCTTCGATTCTAGGGACAACATAAAACACCTGTCCCCCCCGATCTAATTCCTGACGAATGGCTGTTCTAACTATTTCTAAATTCAACGGAGATAAATGGGTTTGAATTGGGCGGCGGGAAGGAGGAGGAGTGGTAATTAAACTCATTTCTCGAATCCCAGATAATGCCATATATAGGGTTCTAGGAATGGGGGTGGCGGTTAAAGTTAAGACATCAACATGGGTTTTTAAGGTCTTAATTTTTTCCTTTTGATTCACTCCAAAACGTTGTTCTTCATCAACCACTAATAACCCTAAATCCTTAAAATGTACTCCTTTTCCCAATAAGGATTGAGTGCCAACAATGATATCAATTTCCCCCGTTGCTAACCGTTTTAATATTTCTTGTTTTTCCGAATTGCTGCGAAAACGATTAATTAAAGCCACTTCTATGGGATAGGGAGAAAATCGTTCTTTTAGGGTATGATAATGTTGTTGGGTTAAAATTGTGGTGGGGGCTAATAAAGCTACCTGTTTTCCAGCAGTAACGGCTTTAAAAATAGCCCGAATTGCCACTTCTGTTTTGCCAAAACCCACATCCCCACAAACTAACCGATCCATTGGTCGATCGCTTTCCATATCCCGTTTCACGTCTTGGGTTGATTTAATTTGATCGGGGGTTGCTTGATAGGAAAAGGAGTCTTCAAGTTCCTGTTGCCAAGGCATATCGGGGGGGAAAGCATAGCCCGTTTGTTGGGCGCGTTGGGCGTATAATTTTAATAGATCTACGGCTAATTTCTTTAAGGTTTTTTTAACTTTTTCCTTGGTTTTTTCCCAAGCTTGTCCGGTGAGTTTATTCAGTTGGGGAACTTTGCCCCCGGTACTTCTAAACCTTGATAAACTGCCCACTTGATCGGCGGCAACCCGTAACGTGCCATCGTCATATTGTAAAACTAAATATTCTCGGGTTTCGTTATTAATTACCAGGCTTTCTAATTTAGTAAATCGCCCTACCCCATGTTGACGATGAACCACAAAATCCCCGGGACGGAGTTTATTCAGTTCAACCTGTTTGGATACCGCCCGCCGTCGTTTTCTAATATAACCATGGGTGGCGAGGGAATGCTGGCCATAAAATTCTCGGTCGGTAATTAAAACTAACCGAAAGGTGGGTAAAATAAACCCTTCTAATTCAGCGAGTCCAGTATATTTTAAGGCAACGGGGGTATTTTTAATTAAGCTATCAATAGCGGGATAATCCCGGGGGTTGGGAATGAATTTTGAGGGGCAATCATGTTCCGATAACAGGGCAACCGATCGACTAGGTTGGGCGGAAACAATAAATATAGAAAAATATCGTTCTCGCTCAGACCGAATTAATTCTGCCAGTTTAGCAAATTGATGGGGAGTGGCGGGAACTGGACGGGAAGCTAGGTTTAAACTGGGAACATTGGTAATATTAACTAAGCTAGGTTGATAATCTCCTATTTCTGATAAATAGAGTTTATCAAAGGATTCAATTTGTTGCAGGGATTCAGTAAAGGAACGATGAATTTTAGGGGGTTTTTGGGGTAAGGCTTGCCATTGTTCTTGAATATGTTCTAACCAGCGATCGCTATGGGCGCAACATTGATCTAATTCATCAATTACAATTAGAGTCGTATCGGTTAAATAGTCTAATAAACAAGCGGGTTTTTCAAAGGCTAATCCCAATAAGGAATGATAGGATTTAGGGGGTTTATAATTATTATTATCGAGTTGAAATTCAGGTTTAGGGATGGGAGGAATAATTTGGGAAATCAAGGTTTCAGTATCGGCTAAATTCCCTTGAATAATCACATCAAAATTCGTCGGGGTGAGAATGAGAGCTTCAATTTTATCTAAGGATCTTTGGGTGGTGGGATCGAGTTCCCGAATTTGTTCTAACTCATCCCCAAACCATTCTAAACGCACGGGTAATTCCGAGGCCACCGGAAAAATATCCACAATATCCCCCCGGCGACTCCATTGACCCTCGGTTTCCACCAAGGATACCCGCTCATAGCCTAACTTGGCAAACTGTTCATCCAGGGTTTTTCCGGCCGAGGTCATCCCCCGATACAGGGTTAAACAATAGGGTTGAAACGCGGAAACCGGGGGTAAATGGGGCTGTAAACTTCTTTCTGTGGCCACAATGGCCATGGGAACACCCGAAGGGGTCTGTAACCGTCCCGCCAACTCCGCTAATACCTGCATTTGGCCCCAGGTCATTTCCTCGGAAGTCACCGACTCGTAGGGGGACGCCTCAGAAGTGGGATAAAACTGAACCGTAGCCCATCCCATCGCCTCCAGTTGAGCCGCCCACCGTCCGGCTTCCTCCAGGGTAGCTGTGACCACCAATAAATTTAATCCCGACTCCTGGGCTAAGGTAGAAGCGACTAACCCCTTGGGAATGCGAGACAGACCATTGAGGTAGAGAGACTGAGATTTATTCAGTTTGGTCAGGAGTTCAGTCGTTAAAGGCGATCGCCCCAATGCACGCACGATAGAGGAAAATGTCATATGGGAAGGGAACAGGGAATAGGGAACACCGGAACACCGGAGAGAAAGACCATCGTTCTCGTGTTCGAGTATGAGTCTTTGTTCTAACCGTTAACCTCGACTGCCATGGCGAGTCGCCCTGCCACAGAAGTCGTTATAACATTGTAAGCAATTCTTTGAAAATCCGATAAGATAATCAGATCTTGATAGGATCAGCTATTCTAATCTTTTATCTTCCTATTCTGACCTCAAAATGTCATCTGTATTCCAAGAAATTCTGATCGTTTTCCTGCTGATTGTAGCCAATGGCGTATTTGCTATGTCAGAAATTGCTATTCTTTCGGCGCGCAAAGTTCGCCTACAACAGTCAGCCAATCGAGGAAATAAAAAAGCTAAAGTGGCTCTGGAATTAGCCAACTCTCCCAATAGTTTACTCTCAACGGTACAAGTAGGAATTACCCTAATTGGAATTTTAGCAGGTGCTTTTGGAGGGGCAGCAATTTCAGCCCGATTAGCCATGCAACTGAACAAAATTCCGATTTTAGCTCCCCACAGCAATGCCATTAGTTTTACAATTGTTGTGATTATTATTACCTATTTATCCTTAATTATTGGGGAATTAGTTCCTAAACGGTTAGCCCTGAATGCGCCTGAATCTATCGCAACTAGCGTTTCAATTCCCATGCGTTGGTTATCTAATTTTAGTTCTCCCATTGTGCATTTATTAAGTCTGTCTACGGAATTAATTTTAAGGCTTTTAGGCAGTCATGCCTCGATGGAACCGGAAGTTACCGAAGAAGAAATTAAAATTCTGATTGAGCAGGGAACTCGATCAGGAATTGTGGAGGAAACGGAACAAAGTATTGTGGGACGAGTGTTTGAATTAGGCGATCGCCAAGTCAGAAGTTTAATGACTCCTCGCCCTGAGATTTTTTGGATTGATATTGATGATTCTGCCGAAGAAAATCGTCAGAGTATTGCCCAAAATGCTTACACTCGCATCCTAGTTTGTCAAGAAGATTTAGATCATGTTTTAGGGTTTATTAAAGTCTCGGATTTATTAACTCAATCCCTATCCGGTAATCCCTTAGATTTAACTGCAAATTTACGCCGTCCCTTATTTGTTCCTGAAACCACTTCTGTTTTGAAAATTTTAGAATTATTTAAACAAGGAGAAACCCATTTTGCCGTAGTAGTTGATGAATATGGCGTGATTCAAGGATTAGTAACTTTAAATGATATTTTAATGGAATTAGTGGGTGATATGCCCTCTTGGGATAATCCCGAAGAACCCCAGAAAGTGCAACGGGAAGATGGATCTTGGCTATTAGATGGAATGTTGCCCGTCGAAGAATTTTTTGAGTTATTTGATTTAGAAGATTTATTAGAAGAATCGGAAGGAAACTATCACACTGTCGGTGGTTTTGTGATTACTCAGTTAGGGCGGATTCCGGCTGCTGCCGATCATTTTGAATGGCAAAATTTACGCATTGAAGTTATGGATATGGATGGAAACCGCGTCGATAAAGTATTAATTGTGCCTCCGCCTCTGAATAAAAATAATGAGCTTATTGAACCTTGAAAAAATCAATTACTCTCTGAATTACCCTATAATTTAGGAAGTTTGCGATCGCTATGACCATCGGCAGGTTATTGTTTCAAACTTCTTTGTGTCTCTGTGGTTAAATTAATTTTTTCTTCTATGATTTCAGGTTATTTATGATGAAAAAATCTCTATCTAAAATCTTGCTATTATTGTTCTGTTGGACAATTGTACCATTATTCTTAGTGGAAATATTAATGATTGTCCTCGAACCCTATTTATCCCAAGGACTGTATCAATATGATCCAGATTTAGGGTTTAAAATTCGTCCTTATGCTAATGGAAATAATCAATTTGGGTTTAATGACCGAGATTATCCCCTGCAAAAAGAACCGGGAAAATATCGAATTTTAATTCTGAGTGATTCCTATAATTGGGCGGGGGGAAAAGATGGAAATTATACCGCTTTATTAGAACAGAAATTTGCCCAATATTATCAAAATTCTCAAGTTGAAGTAATTAATGCTGGATACCCCGGAACCCACACGGGGGAACAATTAGCGTTATTAAAAAAATATGCCATACAATATCATCCTGATTTGGTCGTATTAGGTTTTTTTGTTGGGAATGACTTTATTGATGCAAAACCCAACCGAAAACGAATTATTGTTAATGATATTTATGTTGATATTGATAAACGCCAGGAGTTAAAAATATTCGGTTATCCAATTATTAATCAATCTCGTTTGTTACTCTTTCTTCAACAAAAATATAAAGTATTTCAAGAAGCTAAAAAAGCTCAAAAACAATCAATTTTACCCTATCATGTACAATTTGTAATTAATCCGACTGAACCGGAAAAATCCCCTGGTATTTTATCCCTAGAAACCTTTCTAGCAACCGAAAAAACCCGCTTAGACTTTTGTAAACGTCAAGATTTGCAAAAAGGGGTTTGGAATGATAATATTAACTATATTCTCCAAAGTATTGACGAAATGAGTCGGCTATTACAACAGCAAAATATTCAGTTTATCGTTGCGATATATCCCGATGAGTTTCAAATCAATCCTAACTTATTAAATCAAATACAGGAAAAACATGACTTGAATTTATCAAAATATGACCCAAACTGTATGCAGAATATTTTAATTCCCCATCTGCAATCCCAACAAATTAGTTATATCGATTTCCGCCCTCGGTTTCAAGCTGAACAAAAACTACGTCCCTTATACCTGTTACAAGAACCCCATTGGAATTCAGCCGGAAATCAACTGGCTGCGGAACTATTATTTGAGAAGTTAATCCCCAAAACCAATCAATTTTTTAAACTTTTTCCCCCTTCCCCTAACAAAATTTAAAATGCAAAAAACTAAACTGAAAGGCTTTACTAAAATTCTTGGACAAACTGCATTAATCGCTTTAATTACGTTTATAATGTCTGAAATTACCCTAAGAATTTATAATAAAATTAATCCTAGTTTTGTCTTTTATGATTCTTCCTATAACCGTTTTCGCGGAAAACCCAACGCTCCCGATTATGATTTTAAGTTAAATTCCCAAGGCTTTAAAGACGTTGAATTTACCGTTGAGAAACCTGCGGGAATCAATCGGATTTTAGGAATAGGAGATTCTTTTGCTTATGGTGTTGTTCCCTATCAATATAATTATTTGACGCTTTTAGAAGAAAAATTAAATAAATCGGGGCAAAAAACCGAAGTGATTAATATGGGAATTCCGGGTATGGGCCCAAGGGATTATTTATCAATTTTAGTCAATGAAGGATTAAAACTCAATCCAGATCGAGTAGTATTATCCTTCTATATTGGTAATGATTTTTTAGATAATTCCATGACCACCCACCTGAGAAAAGAGGAAAAATCCTATGTCGTAGCTTTAATCAAATCTCTAATTAAAATTCAAAGCCATTATCAAGGTACATTCATTAACACGGTGCCTAAATATGAGGATAATCAACCGACAATTGATAATGCAAAGTATCTCCAGAATACTGTTAGTAAAAGTAATATGTTTGTTAGAAATCCAGCCGATGGGATGTTTAAAGGCTTTGTAGAGGATGCAGTTAAAGATTTAATTAAAATTAAACAAATTTGTGATTCTCAAAATATCCCTTTAACAATTGTAATTATTCCTGATGAAGTTCAAGTCAATTCACAACTTCAAAAACAAGTCAAACAAGCATTTGATCCCAATAATCAAAATTTATTAGATTTTGAAATCCCAAACCGACTGTTAACAGAAAAGTTACAGCAAGCGAATATTGATTATCTGGATTTATTACCTGATTTTAAAGTCGCATCCCAAAAAACTCGTCTCTATAAACCCAATGACACCCACTGGAATATCGCCGGAAACCGTTTAGCGGCAGAATTAATTACGCAACATCTCAAATCAAAAAATAATCAACCCTAGACAATAGACTATTTACTGATAACTACTAACTGCTAACTGATGACTGCTAGAGACGCGCCATGGCAAGTCTCTACATAACTAAATATCTTGAACGATCCGAAAACCAGCGTGTTGATAGAAATTGGGACGGAACCAATTGCGGTAATATTTTAAAGCTTCCGTACCATTCGTTATCCAACATCCTCCTAACATCATTTGATGTTCCGTATCAAAAAAGATGGCAGAATTATCTTCATAAAGAAAATGGGGTTCATATCCACAAAAGGGGTTTAAATTATCACTCAACCATTCCCAAACATTACCTCGCAAATCATAGAGTCCAGAGTAACTTTTGGCAGTTTCTAACATTCCGACGGGACTGGGTGAGCCGAATTTGAAATTGAGATTGTAATGGTCTACATCTTCTACTAAACCATCACCGTAAGTGGCGACATTGTACTCGGCTTCATTCATTAACCGAGTCCCCACACCTTGCCAACGACAATAAGCCATGGCTTCATAGTAATTGACTTCTGCTGGCCAATCTAAAGGTAAATCCATTTCATCAAACTGGGCGCGATATTTATAACTCCCCTTTTCTAAGCGCCAAAATTTGGGATGTTGGATATTATTTTCAGTTTTCCATTGCCAAGATTTTTTATCCCAATACTCTTGATTTCCATAGCCACCCGCCTTAACAAAATCCAGAAATTCGCTATTGGTAATGAGATATTTACTAGCTAAAAAAGGTGCAACTTCAACGGTGCGTGACCCATAATCAATATCCCAGCCATAAGTGGAATCGTCAAAGGCTTTACCAAGTTGGGCAATTCCCCCGGCAACTTCGAGCATTTCATTCTCTGGAATATAACTTTTAGAAGGGGCATATTTCCAGTTTGAGGGGCGTTTAACTCGCTCTAGGGGAAGCTGGCGAAATAACATCGAAGATGTTTCGACATGAATGCGCTGATGTTCAATTCCCATGATTAATGCCCACAGGGGATGATTGGGAAGAATCGGCAGAGTAATTGGCGTTTTTTCAATGAATTCTGATAGTATTTCTAAGACTTGTTCTCGATATTGCCAAGCCGAGGTAAGGTCTGGCCATTGCAGGTGGGCGATCGCTTGATTCAATTCTGTGGGTGTTTCGGGATCGACCCCAACTCCAAACAGAATTTCATAGTCCTGATTCAGAGATTTTTCTAATAATCCCACCCGAACTAATTTATTGATGTAGAAAGATGCCGAATGTCCCAGATAAAAAATGAGCGGATTTCTCAAAGGGTCGGGATTCAGATAAAATGTGTCTTCCCCAACTAAACTTTTTAGGAGCATATCTTCAAGTTGCCAAGCCTCCTGAAAATAATTGAGGAGGGTTTGGCGATCGCAACAATCTAGTTTGGGGGGACAATTCGATACAAGAGTGTTCATAGTTATAGTTAATGGGAATCAGGCTTTTTTCGGCATCAAACCCGATTTATTGAAGTTTTATGCCTCAATTTGATCAACAGAATTGTTTTAAACTTGACAAAGAATTAACCCAAACCATTCTTGGGGATCTGTCCAAATTTTGACGGTTTTGAGGTGTTTGGACTGGAGTTGTTTTTGTAGATTTGCTAAATCAAACTTGCGAGAAATTTCAGTTAAAATAGATTCTCCCTGGGTAAAGAAAACCTTTAAATCTAAAATGTCTAGGGATACCCAATGACTTTTTTGACAATGCAGATACATTTCGATTTGAGTATCTGCTTGATTGTAAATCGCTTGATGGCTGAATAAATTCAGGTCAAAATTGCCCTGAAAACGCCAATTTAAATGGGAAAGCATATTCAAGTTAAAAGCCGCCGTAACGCCCTGACTATCATTATAAGCTGGCTCTAATATTTCTTTGGGTTTTTGTAAATCAATGCCTAAAAGAAAGTAATCTCCTGGTTGTAATGTTTTGGAAATTTGACTTAAGAAAGTATTAGATTCTAGGGGATTAAAATTGCCCATGGAACTACCCAAGAAAAAAATCATCCGCGACGATGCTGGGGTTGATTCTAACTTCACCAAGGCTTGTTCGTAGGTTCCGATTAATCCTTGAATTGAGAAAGTCGGATATTTTTGTTGTAGCTTGACAACGGTAGATTTAAGTATGCCACCGCTAACATCAATGGGTATATATTTAGAGTCCGGGGCATTTTTTTGATAAGCATCTAATAAAAACAGCGTTTTTGTAGAACTGCCACTTCCTAATTCTACCAGTTCACAAGCCCCTGTAATTTGAGCAATTTCATCGGCATATTGGCTCAAAATCCAGGCTTCTGTTCTAGTGGGGTAATATTCGGGTAACTCACAAATTTGTTCGAATAAATTTGATCCGTGATCGTCATAAAAATATTTGGGTGGTAAATACTTAAATTCGTTAGTTAATCCTTGAATAACATCTTCACCTTCCCTGTTTAGATGTTGATTAGATTTATCGACACTTTGCAAACTAGTTGTTAACATGATGATCTTTTTTTGTGAAGCTAATATTTTTATATATAAATAATCTCATGCTTAAAATCCATTGTCAATATTTACCTAGAAAAACTTTACATTGATCAACAATATAAAGTCTGAATAATCAGACAAAATTCTGTGGGTTTTGGTTAGGATATTGCTTAACCAAAACCTATATAATTTTTGTTAGGTTTTATTCCTATAGAATTCCTATAGCAATCCTAAATGGATTTGATATGAAACAGTCAGAAGTCTTATCCCAGATGCGGTGTTGCCTGTTCCCTTTTGATCGGGAATTTTGAACACAACTCAAATAGGATTGCTATAAATTTAATTGTTAGCAGCTTTCTGACTTTGTTTATATTTTTCGGGATCGGTTCGCAGATCCACATACAAGAAATCTATGCCCTCTTTCTCTAAAAGTTCTAAGATGGCTAGATTTAAGTTTTTCTCGGCATCAAAGTAGAGCTTATCATCATTAACAAAGGCAACAATTTTAATCACACGGGCATTATTTTCAATCTGGCTAAACCGAACAATCATCTCTTTAGATAAGCCAGGAATAGATTCTGGCATTTCTCGAATAGCATCGCAAATTCTGGCGGTTTGCTTGGCTGAAATACTATCAATTCTGAGGGTTAAACTAATACCCCACTTTAACTCCTCACCCGGATTTTGTGACCAATTTTCTACGATTCCAGTAATCATTCTGGAGTTAGGCATTTTCACAATCGAACCCCATTGATAGACATGGAGAGTTGTAGTTCTAAATCCAATACTCATGATTTGCACAAAACCCTGTAATCCTGAGACTGAAACCCAATCTCCTTCTCGATAGAGATTATCGGAGTAGATAATAATTGTACAAAACCAGTCATAAACAATATCTTTCAACAGCAAACCTAAAGTAATCCCAGCACCCCCTAATAGACCCACGAGTGCTGCTGCTGATTGTCCTAAAAATATCTCACTGACCTTAATTGTGAGTACGATAATAGCTGCCGATTGAAAAATCTTCGGCATCAAGGGTCTGAGTAACTCATCGAGTTCTGTTTCAGTCCGCAGCGTGATATTAGCAATGATTTGCCCGAAGATTGAAGCACTGCGATAAATCACATAAGCAACGATGAAAAAAACAATTAAGTTAAGAATTTTAGTGATTGCTTCGCTCAATTGTGGCCCAATATTTGTTGCCAAAATCTCCTTGACTAGCCACAGTCCACCAATCAGAATTAGCCAGTTTAAAGAGGGTTTGAGAATCGCAATTAACTCATCATCCAGTGTACTCTCGGTTTTAGCGGTTAAATACTCAATGCGTTTAATAATTGCCGAGGTAATAAATCGTCTGAATACCTGTGTTATTGTTAGGACGAGAATAACTAGAAGAATTTTGCCGACTGGGATACCTGAAACATCGATATTGATGTTTTTTAGGATACTTAAAAATTGTTCCATAATTCCTTTGCTCTCTGGTATAGTTGATAGACATTCGCTTAATATTCTTTAGACAATCACCCTAGTGCTTTGCCTGTGGTAAAATTTATCATAATGAGAGGGAAGATTGGCGGATAACAAAAAAAATTAACAATGCTTCGCTTTGCTTTCGCAAAATTACTAGCTCGTGGTTGCAGATTTTAAATACATTTCTAATTCATTTGCATTTAGGTAATTTGCGATCGCCTTTTCCTATTGGCTATCTTGAAAATAACTATACCCTAAAGCATAGTAAGTCCAGAATTCGTTATCCCGTTGTTGCGCTTGGGGTCTCTGATTCGGAAGTGCTAAAGCACAACAACAAACCGTACACCTCAAATCAATAAAAAACAACCCCGGATAGGGGTTGCTGATCACCTGAAATCTGGTTAATTTATAATTTAGTGCCACAATCAGGACAGAAATTATTACTGCCCACATTTTTGGCGCCACAATTGTTGCAATAAACTAACTCAATGGTTTCTAAATTTGTCCGCTCAGGTAAACCAATCATTTGAGCATTGCTCTTACCTGGGGCGACCATCGGATAGCAGTTTTCATCCCGTTTCACCTGCACATCCATTAATACCGGGCCCTCAAAAGCCAACATTTCTGCAATGGCATCCTTCAAGTCCTCCCGTCGGGTGACTTGCATCCCCTTGACCCCGTAGGCCTGGGCTAACATCACAAAATCAGGCATTCCCGCCTGCATATTAGAAGAAGAATAGCGCTCGCCATAGAAGGTTTCTTGCCACTGACGCACCATGCCCTGCCAACCATTATTGACAATCACGGTTTTTACATTAATCCCATATTCGGCCAGAGTCCCTAACTCCTGAATATTCATCTGAATACTGGCATCCCCGGCCACACAGATCACCTGTTCATGGGGAAGGGCTGTTTTTGCCCCCATCGCCGCGGGCATCCCATAACCCATTGTCCCTAACCCAGCGCTGGAAATCCATCGTCGCGGGCCATTTTTCAGGAATTGAGCCGCCCACATTTGATGTTGTCCCACATCCGTTGTGAAATAGGCATCGGGAGCCATTTTCCCCAAAGTATCGATCACCTCTTGGGGGGATAGGGAATCCTGATAAATCGGGACAACCAGGGGATAATCTTCCCGCCAGCGTTGAATCCGTTGTAACCATTCGGCTGTTTTTTGCTGGGTTTCCGTTGCTCCGCCCGTTTCCTGACATCGGCGCAATAAATCTACTAACACCTGTCTAACATCCCCAACAATGGGAACTTCCGGGGCGCGATTTTTCCCCACTTCGGCCGGATCAATATCAATATGGATCACCTTGGCCCTGGCGGCAAATTCATCGAGTTTCCCCGTCACCCGGTCATCAAAACGGGCGCCCACGGCAATTAATAAATCGCATTCGGTCACCGCAAAATTAGCATAGGCGGTGCCGTGCATTCCCAACATTCCCACCGATAGGGGATGGGTTTCATTAAACGCTCCCTTACCCATCAGGGTTGTGGTCACGGGTAGATTAAACAGTTCGGCTAATTCTTGGATTTCCCCGTGGGCTCCGGCTGCAATCGCTCCACCGCCAACATAGAGTAAGGGTTTTTCGGCCTGCCGAATTAATTTAATGGCTTGATTAATTTGGCGGGTATTTCCCTTCACCGTCGGCCGATATCCGGGTAAGGTGACTTCCCCAGGATTAACGGGAATATAATCAAATTCTTCTAAACCTACATCTTTAGGAATATCAACTAATACCGGGCCAGGACGTCCACTACTGGCAATATGGAACGCCTCGGCGATAATTCGAGCCATCTCCCTCGGATCACGCACCACATAGGAGTGTTTGACAATCGGCAGGGTGATCCCGTAGATATCGGTTTCCTGGAAGGCATCCGTCCCAATGGCTGACCGGGGCACCTGTCCGGTAATTACCACCATGGGAATCGAGTCCATTTGGGCCGTGGCAATGCCCGTCACTAAGTTGGTGGCTCCCGGGCCAGAAGTTCCAAAACAGACCCCGACACGGCCCGTTGCCCGGGCATAACCATCGGCGGCATGGGCGGCTCCCTGTTCATGGCGCACCAGGATATGTTTTAAATCCCCCGTGGCTTCAAAGCGATAGAGTTCATCATAAATGGGCAGAATCGCTCCACCGGGATAACCGAAAATGTGTTTGACGCCATGGCGTTTCAAACTGTCCATCAATGCGTAAGCGCCCGTTGCTCGTTTTGCAGCTATTTTAGTTTTTAGTTGCACAGTAATTCCTCGAACTGTGTTTGAGTTGACTGGGGGTAGGTTTTTCAATTAGCGTGCAGCACACTAAAATTTGATTTTGATTAACCCGCCCTTCGATAGTTTTTTTATTTTAAAAGTTACCAAGCTCTCAAGCCTGAGAGACTGCCACTTTTAACAAGACTTTACAATATCAGTGAAGTTGTTAAGGGTGTTGGGATTTTTTAGGGAGATCAGATAGATTTTCAAGGGAGTCTGTCTATCGATTCTTAAACCATTATCTTAACTTTCCAAAGTATGGTAGAATCTCTGGTGGATTTGGGGTGTGTTCGTTGGCTTTTCCCTTGTTCTCTAGTTTGATTAGATCAAATTGAGATCAAGATGTTAGGCTCAGTCAACCCTGATTCCATTTAGGGGATAAATTGTAGCATATTTTACAAATAATTGTTTCTTGGCGATGATATCAAGAGATAGAATGCTAAGTGACGACTACAAGAAATATTTAACTTGAGGAGTGAGGATCTTGAAGAAGATAGAAGCAATTATTCGGCCTTTTAAACTTGATGAGGTTAAAATCGCCCTGGTCAATGCAGGTATTGTGGGGATGACGGTTTCTGAAGTTAGAGGTTTTGGACGTCAGAAGGGTCAAACGGAACGTTACCGGGGTTCTGAGTACACCGTGGAGTTCCTGCAAAAACTCAAAGTTGAAATTGTTGTCGAAGATAGTCAGGTTGATATGGTCTTGGATAAAGTCATTTCTGCCGCCCGTACAGGAGAAATCGGTGACGGTAAGATTTTTATCTCGACCGTGGAAGCAATCATCCGAATTCGGACTGGAGAGAAAAATTTAGAAGCCATTTAAGTTTTTTTCCATCAGGGATACGGCATTGTCGTATCCCATTATTTATTACACTATCTTATATTTTTATCGGTTGGCTCCAATCTGTTATTCGTTGGGTCATCAATTCTTCAGCAGACAAATCATCGCCCACCGGGGTCTAACTTAACTGTTATAGGTAATTGTTCTTTTGGTTCCGCGCTATTCACCCCGACACCAACATTCCCTATGGTGCGGGTCTTCTTGCTGCCATTTTTGATAAAGTTTTTGAGGTCATTAACTCTCAAGGAGTGACCTCAAACGCTTTAAGTTTACCTGAATCTGAGAATTTTCCATGCAGCTTTTTGAGAAAAATTCCCCCATAGTTATACTTTCACTGAATTTGAAACTATTGGAATATGGGGGGTTAAGCCGAAGCATCTCCAGATAGGCGGGCTTCTGCCATATCTCGAATTAAAGCAATCCGAGAGCAGATATAATCCTTTAAGAGATCGGCTTCTTTGGCGTTGATGCCAGCTTGTTTTTTGAACTGTTTGACTAAACACTGGACAAGACTCGCATCATCAAGATCAACTAAAGTGGATGCTTGAGTGGTTTCTACCAGTGACCAAAGTTGACGAAGCATTGTAGGAGTCATAAAATCTCCGATGGATGCAGTTTTGTCAGTTTCTATACAGAAAATAACAGTGTTTTTCTGAGTGACTTAGAAAGTTACTTCACCATTTGGGAGAAGGCTTAATACTTTCTTCAAGTTTCCAGAATAACCGAGTTTTCCCAAATTGCAAGCAAAAACATACAAGATGTCACAACAGCTACAACTCTCTTAATCCTTTGCATTAAATCTTGACAAATGCCTGCCCTGCCCCCTGCTCCCCATGCTCCCCCCTACTTAGCCGATTCTGAGGGAATTCCAATCCGTTTGCGTAGGGATTGGGCTCGATATTTGGCGGTTTGATTATCGGGATCATTTTTTAAAGTTTCTTCGTAGGCTTCCAACGCTTGAGCGGTTAGCTTTTTCTTTTCGTAGGCATAACCCAAATTATTAGAAGCGGTGGGGTAAATGGGACTTAACTTTAAGGCTTCTTTATATTGACGAATGGCAATATCGTATTGTTCTTTAGCTAAATGGGCATATCCCAAGGCATTATAAATCATGGCTAGGTTTTCAGGAGCTTCATCTTCCCCAGCTTTCAAGGCTTTTTGTAATACGGTAACAGCTTGAGAGTAAAGTTTTTTATCGTTATAAATACTTCCTAATTCATAATATTCTTGTGCATTTCCCTGTTCTTTTGATAACTTATTTTGTAGATCAAAAAGGGTGCTTTCTATCCGACGAGTTTTAATAATTTGACGAATCACAAAGACGATAGCCCCAGAAAGCAACGCCACTAAAAGTAATAAATAGGCAATGGGAAGGTTCTTATCCATCATTTTAAAAAGAGAGTTTTTTCAACACAAAGGCGAAGGACAGATTAAATCCGATCCTTCACCTGAGCCGACAATCGGCAATTTTGTCTATTCAGTTTAACAGGCGGTTTTAATTGGTTAAAACTACTTGTTTGCACTCTTGGCAAGATCAACGACTTTCCCAAAGGTTTGAGGATCTAAAACAGCAAGTTGGGCTAACATTTTGCGATTCAGTAAGATATCGGCTTTTTTCATATTACCAACTAACTGACTATAGCTAATTCCGTTAATCCGAGCCGCGGCATTAATCCGAGTAATCCACAACCGTCTAAAATCACGTTTGCGGTTACGACGATCGCGATAGGCATTTTTCAACGCCTGCATAACTCTCTGATTCGCGGTGCGGAAGTTAGTTGACTGACAACCACGGAATCCTTTGGCAAGTTTCAGTATTTTTTTGCGGCGTTTGCGAGCAACATTACCGCGCTTAACTCTGGTCATTTACGTTTGTTTCCTTTAATAAAATTCGTTTAGAGGCTTACAAATAGGGCAGCATCAAACGCACGTTGTCTTCTTGAGTCTCACTCACCAGCGCCATCTTAGACAGATTCCGTTTGCGAGCAGAACTTTTATGCTGTAACAGGTGGCTTTTATAAGCCTTGCGACGTGCGATTTTTCCACTGCCAGTGACTCTAAAACGTCTGGCCGCAGATTTACGAGTTTTGAGTTTGGGCATGGATTTCCCTAAATTTCGACACAGCCTATAATTCTATCATAGGAGTTGATATTCTCACAAGTCTTGAGCTTTAGAGGTTGGGGTTGAGCTTCTGGTGCGCGACTTCCACAACGGTATGCACATTCCCTCGGGGGTTAAAATCCCCTTTAATTCGGACTTCTAAGGGATCGGCAGCGGCAACAAAATCATCTAAAATTTGGTTGATGGATTCTTCGTGGGAAATATAGCGATCGCGGTAACTGTTAATATACAGTTTGATAGACTTTAATTCCACTACCCGCTCATCGGGAAGATATGTTAAATAAATCGTAGCAAAATCGGGATAGCCGGAAAAAGGACATTTACAGGTAAATTCGGGTAAGGTAATCTCAACCTGATAGCGACGACCAATTCTGGGATTGGGAAAGGTAATCAATTGTCCTTCCTCGATTTCCCGTTCACCATACTTTAATTCTTCTGGGCTGGCGGTAGAAACTTCTGTGGGTTCAGTGTAAGGGTGGCTCATGGTTAATTTATGTGATGGAAGGGTGAATTTTTCTGAAATTGCTGAAAAAAATTCGTTCAAATCGTTCTAATCACAGGTATTGTAAAACATAATAAGTTTCTAATAAAATGTTCACCCTCAATTAAAAGTCTTATGCAAAATGCTGACGCCTCTAGCCCTAATCCGTCAGTGGCATCGAGTAATTACTCTCCATCGATTCCCATTTCCATTTATCGAGAAGTTACGGCGGAGTTGCAAACGGTTCAATCTCAACTGCAAACGCTCAAAACCCAAAATCAACAGCTAACCCAGCAAAATCAACAACTTAGGCAAGAATTAGAAAACGTTGTGCAATCTGCCATTGGGTTACACCAAGCCATTAATAAAGCTCAAAGCATCGGTCAGGGGAAAAAATCTCAATTTTCATCTGCAGGAGCGAGTTCTTTTACCCTGGAAATTCCTAGCAATCTCGGCGCGACTCCAACAAATCCCCCAGTTCTGGAAATTGCACAGCAGACCATACCAGAAGCCAGGGGAAATCAACCCAGTTTTCCCTTTCCTCAGCCACCCCAACAACCGTTAAATACGGAGGTAGCTGAACCATTATTTACAGAACCAACGGAGGCTCGGTTACGCCCGATGTCTAAATCTCAGCGTTCTGAATTGAGCGGGTTTTGGCTAATTGTATCAATTGTTTTGATTGTCGTAGTTGCCTTTGGTGCGGGTTATTGGATTGTTCGTCCTCTGTTGAACCAACAACGGTAGATGATTCAGGAATTGTTTCCCAAACATGATTTATAAAAATAATGGCGGAGGGTTTTCCTTCCGCCAATACTGTTTTTGAAGTTGTAGATATTAATGCAACTTCCTAGGAATTAGCCACCTTATCGAGTGGCTGTAATGTAGTTTCCAGAAGGGACATTGATTGTGTTAGCTCGGTGTTGGTATTAATAGTTTCACTATTTTGAATTTTAGGAAATTATCAATACCAACGAGAGGATGAGAAACACAATCTTTTGTTTCGATTTGACTTGACTCGGATGACCGATAAACGGGTTTTAACCGCGAGTTCCAGTTTCAACTAAAGTTGCTAAAGATTCTTCACTAATTGAATCTGGGATCTCAGTCTCGTCGGGTTCATAACCGCGTTTGAATTCTCTCGATCTTACCTGTTTGGCTTGAAGCGCGGTTTCTAGAAACTTAATGGCTCGCTGAGGATTGCCTGCTCCACAAAAGAATAAGTCAGCAGCGAAATAGCCTAATTCTGGCCAAGTGTGAATGGCAATGTGAGACTCAGCCAAAGTGGCTGTTGCAGTTACTCCGTGAGGACTAAACTGGTGTACACATAAGTCGATGAGGGTAGCCCCTCCAGCAGAAATTGCATCAAGCATCGCGCGACGGATGCGTTCGGGATCGTTCAGAAGTTCTGCAGGACACTGCCAAGCGTCAACGACCAGATGGGTTCCCAATTGTTTCATTCTTCGGGTTTTACCTCCACCCTAAAGTGTATCAAACCCTCTGATCATATCACACATTTTCAGAAATTGTGCAAGAGTTTCATCAAAACCGCTCCGAATCCCTAAGAATAGCTGGCTCCGTTGGGCAGAATCGCTCCTTCGAGGGTGGCTTGGTTCAGGTTATCAATATTGAGACTCGCACCGATTAAGTTAGCCGCACAGAGATTAGCTCCGGTTAAATTGGCGCCTTTGAGGGAAGTCAAAAGTAATCCGGCTCCAGTGAGATTAGCATGGCTCAGGTTCGCCCCCCGCAAATCTGCTCCTAAGAGCGTCGCCCCTTCCAAGTTCGCGCCACTGAGGTTCGCCCCCCGCAAATTAGCCTTGGTCAAATCGCTGCGTCTTAAATCAGCATTCTGTAAATTTAAACCGTTTAAATAGGTATCTTTAAGATTTGTGTCTTGGAGGCAGGCTCCTTTTAAGTTGGCTCCGTTTAAGTTAGCGCCACTTAAATCCGCCCCTTGTAAGTTAGCCGCCACCAGGTTGGCCACACCCAAATTAGCCTCTCGTAGACTAGCCTCGCTCAGATCAGCATGACTCAGATTCGCCCCACTCAGATTACCTTGGTTTAGATAAGATCGGACTAATTTAGCATGACTTAAATTAGCACCACTGAGATCAACTTCGGTTAAAATGGTTCGAGTTAAGTTAGCCCCACTTAAATCAGCACCGCTTAAAATTGCTCGGCTGAGAGTTGCCCCCACTAAAACCGCATCGGTGAGTTTGCAACCATTCAGGAGACAGGCTGAAATTAAACTGGCTCCGGTGAGGTTAGCCCCAGTCAAATCGGTTTGGGACAAAATCGCACCACTGAGCATAACTCCACTCAGGTCAGCATTGCGTAAAATAGTATCGGTCAGACTGGCACCACTGAGATTCGCTTCAACCAGAACCGCCATGGAGAGGTTGACTTGACTCAAATCAGCCCCATTGAGATTGGCTCCAATTAGGCGAGCGCGAGATAAATTAGTTCCTTGTAAAGCCGCGTTACTGAGATTAATCCGATTCAAATTTTCCTGTTTCAAGCAGGCTACCATCAGATGGATACCGCTAAAATTTCTCTCTCCTGTAGCATATCGAGTTAATAACTTATCGACATCGATGCTTTCATTAGCCTTCATAAAAAATGAACGGTTTTATTTAATGTGTAAATAGTGGAAAATGACCACAAATTGCTTGAATCGCAGTTCATGGCAGGGGAAAAAGAATGCAAAATAACAGTTATGGGTGTGTAATCACGGATAACCTAACCCTGATTGGATTTCAGTCTAAATTCTTTGTTAGAATCTAACTGTATCGGGCTTTGCTACCTGACTATATTTCGGTGAATCGCTAACCCCAAAGTTAATCGAGCCTAACTGGTATCACCTGCAATATAGGTGTATTGGGCGATTAATCGCCAGATTATTACTAAACAGAATTGCTGAAAATCATAGTGCGGCTGAAGTGGAATATCCCGCAACGTCGATAAAATAATTCGAGACTGAAAGGGCTTAGAAGCCTTAGACCCGGGTTGATTACCTGGGAGGGGAAACACCCCAAGCCTGGGTAAACTGACAACCGAGTTCGAGTGAAATATTGGTTTCGGATGAAAACGACGGGCTAGAGGTCTAACCCGGAATAAACTCCTCCATCGCTGTTGATTTGGGATATTCATAGGATATTTTAATCCTAAACCCTTTCCTCCCTAATCCTGGCATGGTTTAGGCACAACGGCTTGACCTCAAAAGGGTTCGGGGATTTTTACGGGCTAGGATCAAAGGTTAACTGATCTTTTCACCTCGATTGATCACAATTATTCCTTAAACTAATCATAATCGCTGAAGGCTCAAGTGGGCAAGTGTCAGATTCAAAGTGCTAATTGCTGAATCACTAAACCTGGAAAACCTCCATACTAAGATTAAAGTGTGATCCTGTTAGGAGATTTTATGGAAATTCGCGGTGTCTGGTTAACCAATACGGACAGTCGAGTGCTGTTTTCTCGACCGACCATTACCGAAGCAATGGAATTCTTGGCGGAGACGGGTTTTAATGTGGTGTTTCCGGTGGTTTGGAATAAGGGCGTGACTTTTTATCGCTCTCAAGTCATGTCTCAAACCTTTGGTATCGAAATTGATTTCTATGCTAAGGGACGCGACCCGTTACAGGAAGTAATTGAGGAAGGTCATCGGGCGGGACTAAAAGTTGTTCCCTGGTTTGAATTTGGATTTGCGAGTTCTTATCAACAAAATGGGGGCCGAATTTTATCTCAAAAACCTGAGTGGTCGGGGATTAATTCCACGGGGGGATTAGTTGCTAAAAATGGGTTTGAGTGGATGAATGCTTTTGACCCAGAAGTACAAAATTTTGTTCTAAGTTTAGTCTTAGAAGTGGTGAGAAAATACGATATTGATGGAATTCAGGGGGATGACCGGATGCCTGCAATGCCCTCGGAAGGAGGGTATGATCCAAAAACGGTTGCTCTTTATCGGGAGGAATTCGGGCGTCAACCTCCGACCTATCATAAAGACGCCCAATGGGTACAATGGCGGGCGAATATCCTCACAAATTTTTTAGTTCGTTTGCGTCGAGAAGTCAAGGCAATTAAGCCTAATTTGTTGATTTCTATGGCTCCTAGTGTTTATAAATGGGGTTTAGATGAATATTTACAGGATTATATTGCTTGGATTGATCAAGATTTAGTGGATTGGATTCACCCTCAGTTATATCGACGCAATTTTTGGAGTTATAAAGGGTTAGTTGATCAATTGGTTGATGTTCAGTTTAGGGATTGGCAGTTACCCAAACTTTCTCCAGGTATTTTAGCAAAAATAGGTTCCTATTGCATTACGACTGATGATTTATTAAAGTCAATTGACTATAATCGGTTTAAAGGAGTTCAGGGAGAAATATTTTTCTTTTATGAAGCCCTAAGATTGAATAATAATGCCTTGGCAACTGCTTTGAAAAAAGGGCCCTATGCTATTCCGGCTAGATTGAGATAAGTTCAGGGGAGGTAGGGGAGTAGGGGGAGCAGGGGAGGCAGGGGGAGCAGGGGAGGCAGGGGAAGCAGGGGAGGCAGGGGAGGCAGGGGAGTAGCTGT
>NZ_LT797693.1:518786-586809 GCF_900009135.1 Planktothrix sp. PCC 11201
GGGGGAGCAGGGGAGGTGGGTTACTTTTTGCTAGGGGGTACACTGTTTGTTTTGCCTGCTTTGTAGTTGTCAATACTGGACTGGTTTAAGGATTATGCCAAATAGTTTAGAGACAGAAAAGATAAAACTATCTGTGATTATTCCCTTCTGGCAACAGGGGGATTTTTTATTAGATATAATTAGGAGTTTAGAGTATAATTTAGAGATCAGTTATGAATTTATTGTTTTAGTAAATCGAAATTTACTTGATTTTGAGTTAGCTGATATTCTGAATTATTTAAACTTGCAAGAGCATCAGATTTTATATTTTGAACCTGCTTTTAATAGTCAGGATATTTTTAATCAAGCCATTGCCCAAGCCCGGGGTAATTATATTGTTTGGCTACAATATCCGGTGATCTTGTATCCGAAAGGTTTGGCAGAAGCTATTAATATTTTAGATAATAATTTAGAGGTTGATGGAGTTAATCAGATTCAACAATTCATAGATTTTGAAGATGAGCGAGAAGGGGTAAAAATTGGATCTGTTTTTAGAAAGGCAATTTGGGAAACGGAAATTATATTAAAAACTCGGTTTCTTGAAGAAACTGGGTTTTTGGGATTTAGAAATAGTCAAAAAGATTTAATTATTAATCAACTTTCTGAAAAAATATGTGAGGTTAAATTTAATTATAGTTTTAATCCAGAATTACCTTTAGTTAGTGTTTGTATTCCGAGTTATAATGGAGAAAAATTTATTGCTGAAGCGATATCTAGTATTTTATCTCAAACCTATTCAGCAATAGAATTAATTATTTCTGATGATCATTCCTCCGATAATACGATCGCGATCGCCCAATCTTTTAAAAATCAAACTTCTATTCCCATTAATATTTTAACTCATCAGACTTTAGGATTAGCTGAAAATAGCAATTTTTGTATTAATCAATCCCAGGGTAAATATATTAAATTTGTCTATCAAGATGATATTTTAATGCCTAATTGTATTGAAAAAATGGTTGATTTAGCCGAAACTGATCCCGATATTGGATTAGTTTTTTCCCCTAGGGAAATGTTTTTTCTTGAGCAAGAAAATATTAATTTAGAATTAATTGCAGTTTATCAACAATTTGCTAATTTACATCAAAGTTGGTCTAATTTAAAATCAATTCAATGGGGAAAAGAACTTCTAAACGATCCGAATTTATGGCAACATCCGATTAATAAAATTGGAGAACCCAGCACCGTTTTATTAAGAAAATCCTTATTTAAAACCGTCGCAGGTTTTGACCCGCAATTAAATCAATTAGTCGATTTAGATTTATGGTGGAGAATATTGGCACAATTTAAAGTCGGTTTTGTCGAAGAAACTCTATCTTATTTTCGACTCCATACTCAACAAAAAACCTGTCAAAATATGTTTGAAGGACAAGCAAACGATCAAAATTTTTATGATAAAATCTATTCCCATCCCGATTATCAGCTATTTCCTCCCCAATTTCGAGCCTCAAGCGGTATTGATCTATAATTCTATCCCATGGGGTTTGCTAACCTAACCAAAACCCTGTAAGGTTTATTCAGAAATAACTTAGGACTGTTTTAACTATGGCTAATTTTCTCACTCCTAGCACAATTCCTGGTGTATTTGCCCTTTTAGCAAGTCCCCAAGATGATAATGTTCTTCTATTTTCTGGACAGGTTTCCGCCTATCCAGACGGTGTACTATTATTGGCAGGAAATGATAATTTACAGAGTTCTAACATCAGCGATAATTTACTAATTAATGGCAATCAAGGAAATGATACTCTGGTGGCATCCAATGGATTTGATACCCTCTTTGGTGGACAAGATAATGATCGGATTTTTGCAGGTGCTGGTAATGATTTAATCTTCGGAAATTTCGGGGATGATGTCTTAGAAGGTGGGTTTAATGCCGATAGTATTTATGGCGGTCAAGGTAATGATAGTCTTTATGGTGACGAAGATGGAGATATACTATTTGGTGACCTGGGAAATGATATTGTAGATGGGGATGCCGGGGTTGATACATTAATCGGTGGTTTAGGAAATGATACCTTTATTTTTGACCCGGGTGAAGCCAGTGTTCGGGTTCGGAATGTGGATGAAATTCAACAATTTGAACCGGGAACCAGTCCGTTTAATGGAGATAAAATTGCGGTTCCGCTAGGAACTCAAATTGATCCGAATTCCTTATTTAGAGATCGGTTTGATTTGTTACCCCAAGAAAATGATCTCAATGGCGATGGCTTAAATGATATTATCGTGGAATTATTAGACGGACGAATTTTGGGTGTAGTGATTAACGATGGATTTTTACCTGCCCAGTTAACCTTCGATTTGGATTTCGTTTTTAGTAACGGATTTGATTTTAATTTATAAACAAAATTTGGGAACTTTTTATGGAAACCAACACCAAATTTAATGGGTTTTATTCCGCAAAACTAGCATTATTATGTTTATCAATGGTGCTATTGTTTGCAGGGAAAGCTCAAACCCAAGCTATGACCACCACGGCGGTGATTGATCAGTTACAAAAATTAACTGATACTAACCGACACAACCGTTTAGAAGCCATCAAAACCTTAAAAACCTTGGGTTCTCCGGCGATTCCGATTTTAGTCGAAGCCTTGAGCGATGACCACGAAGGCATTCGTCGGGGGGCGGCTTTTGCCTTGGGGGCGATGGCCCAGGATGCGGTGGATGCGGTTCCGGCGTTGCTGGCGACCTTAAAAGATCCGGTATCGGCGGTGCGGATGGATGTTGCTGTTGCCCTGAAACAAATTACCGTAGCCTCCCCAGAGGCTTTACAGCAAGCGGTTCAGGAGTTGACAGCCGGATTAAACCATCCTGAGAGTGCCGTTCGTCAGGGGGCAGCTTTGGGCTTGGGAGTCATCGGTTCCGAGGCCCCAAATACCATCCCTCCGTTAATTCAGGCGTTACAAGATACCGATGAGGAAGTCCGACTGGCCGCCGCAATCGCCCTTAAACGCATGGGTACGGTGGCGGTTCCGGCTTTGAAAGAGGCGTTGAATGACCCGGATGCAGGAGTGCGGGCTCGGGCGGCGTTTGCTTTGGGGAATATTCAGGCGTCGGGGATTACGGGTGTAACCCAAGCCTTACAAAATAGCGATCGCCAAATTCGTCAAACGGTGGCGATGAAGTTGGATCAACTCACCTCCGATCAATTACTGGTTCAACGGCAAAATCAGCCTGGGGTCAGTCCTCAAGGAAATCAACCCGGAAATCGACCCCTGGGAAATCGACCCCTAGGAAATCGCCCTGTGCCTCTGGGGAATCAGCCCCAGCGTATGGGTTCTTAACTTTTTTGGTATAGCAGTTGCCATCAAGATTAGGACAGGGTGCGTGTACTTTTTTGACGTACCCTATGAATGGTTTTCAGAATATGAATGATCCTCGATCTAGTATTATTCAAGGGCTATATGCCTCGGCATTAGCCTTAGAACAGGCGGGATATTTTGAGTCTGCACAGGCGAAATATCAAAGTATTTTAGAGTTGGATAAGGATAATATTCAGGCGTTGCAAGGTTTGGCTAGGGTATATTTTTACTATGAGAAATATGATCAAGTATTGGAAATTTTAGAACGTTGCTTATTGTTAGATGGAACCCAAGGAAGTCAATATTATAGTCTGGGTTGGGTTTGGGAAAAACTGGGGAATATTACCGAAGCAATTTCAGCCTATAAATGGGCGATTGATTTAGACAAGGAAGGGATAGATGGGTGTTTGAAATTGGGTGATTTGTTAGCAGAATTGGGAGAATTTCAAACCGCACAATTCTATTATCAGCAAGGGATAGATCGACAACCCTATACAGCTAGGGGATATTTAAAGTTAGGGAATCTTTTTTTAGGACAAAATCGGGTAGAAGATGCGATCGCTCTTTATGAAACAGCCTTAAATATTCATCCCCATGATTCTGATTTATTATATCAGATGGGATTAGCATTCAGGGTTAATCAAAATTCTGAAAGGGCGGATTTCTATTTGGGATTGGCGGCGGAATTTCAAGATCAGTATGAAACAGCTATTCAATTTTATCATAATATTTTACAGACTCCATTAGCAACAGTTGAAATTTATTTAAGATTGGGAAACTGTTATCAAAATTTAGAGCAATGGTGGGAGGCGGTTGCTATTTATGAACAGGCTTTGCCACGGTTTCCTGATGGGATAGAATTATATTTAGCTTTAATTTCAGCTTGGCAAAATTTGGGAGAAATTCAAACGGCATTGCAAATAGCTGAACAGTCTATTGATAGGTTTCCGAATCATATTTCTGTCAAATTTGCCAAACAATCTTTGTTACCGATTTTATATGATCATTCTCCAGAAATTTTTAAGTATCGACAACATTTTACTGAAGAATTAGTTAAATTAATTGAACAAACAGATTTAGAGGATTCAGAAGTTAAACAACAGGCGTTAACCGCTATTGCTAGGGGAACTCATTTTTATTTACAATATCAGGGATATGATGATTTAGAGCTACAAAAACAATATGGTGGATTTGTCCATCGAATTATGCAAGCAAATTATCCTGAATGGACAAAACCTTTATTATTGCCCCCTTTAACTGCTAGTCAAAAAATCAAAGTTGGTTATATTTCCTCCCATTTAACCTGGCATACGGTCGGGTTAGTATTTTTAGGATGGTTGAGAGATTGCGATCGCACTAAATTTGAAATCCATTGTTATTATACCGGAAAAGAAACCGATGCCATTACTAATTTATTTCAGCTTTATAGTGATCAATTCTATCATAATTATGGCAATTTAGAGCCGATTGTTGAGCAAATTTTAGCGGATCAAGTCCAGATTCTGGTATTTTTAGATATTGGGATGTGCCCTCAACTAACCCAGATAGCCGGGTTACGAGTTGCTCCAATTCAATGTGCGGCTTGGGGACATCCGATTACTACGGGTTTACCGACGATTGACTATTTTATTTCTGCGGAATTATTAGAACCTCCCAGGGCTGAAAACCATTATTCAGAGCGGTTATTTTGTTTGCCGAATTTAGGAATTAATTATGCTCAACCTCCGTTATTAGAACTGCAAAAAACCCGTTTAGATTTTGGATTAAAAGAGGATGCTATTTTATACTTATCCTGTCAATCTTTATTTAAGTATTTGCCAGATTTTGATTTAATATTAGTGGCGATCGCTAAACAGATAAAATCCGCTCAATTTGTATTTATAGCCCATTGGAATGCTGCAATTACCGAAAAGTTTAAACAACGGTTAAACCGCTCTTTTGCCGAACATAACTTAGATATTCAAGAATATTGTGTGATTTTACCCCGTTTAGATAAACTAGATTATTTACAACTTAATAACTTAGCTAATATTGGCTTAGATACTCTGCAATTTACTGGTTTTTTAACCACTTTAGATAGTTTATCCTGTTGTCTTCCCCTAGTTACCTGTGAGGGAGAATGGATGAGAAGTCGTCAGTCTGCGGGCATATTAAACCGATTAGGAATCACAGAAACCATTGCCCAAAATCGAGAAGATTATATTAAAATAGCAATAAAGTTAGGATTAGATTTAGAATGGAGATTAGCAATTAGAGAAAAAATCAAACAAAATCAATGGAAACTCTATGAGGATAAAAGTTGTGTCCCAGCATTAGAAAAATTTTATCAACAAACTATTCACAATTTTAATAATATCCCCCTAAATCCCCCTAATTAAAGGAGACTTTAACAACTAATTCGCCCTATTCCCTGTTCCCTGTTCCCTGTTCCCTGTTCCCTTTTTATATGAGTCAAGCAATTTTAATTAACCTCAAAGAAGCATTTTTTCATGCTCCAGGATTTTGGCAAACTCGGTTTTTAATCAAAACTGGAAATTGGTGTAAATTAGTCGATGGTTTGGATAAAAGTCGCACCGATGGTTATTCTATTTTAGGTAGTTTTGTGAATCAATGTGATCAATTATCCACCCAACAACCCGGATTATATTTATTTTGTGAAAAAAAGAAACAAAAACAGAATGTTACGGAACGATTATATACTTTATTTATCTTAGAACCCGATGGAAGTGTGGAAGTATTAAACGAATTAAAAACCGGGAGTAAAGATTGGGGGGTGCAATTATGGCCTGAAATTGATGCCTATTTTATTAGACAGCAAGACTCTGGAGAAAAAAGACGTCAACAATTAATGCAGGAAATTCAACAACTAGAGTTTGAATTAAAACAACGTCGCGCCGAATTAGCTGCGTTAGATAGGTAAAGGATTAAATTAAACCTATTAGGGACTGGGTTGCTTTTTCAGCGTATTGACAATTGAATCCGCAACAAAATTCGATAAAATATTTTCTCCTATTTTCTGATAATGGCAACAGTTATCAATATAAGCTGGTTCTTTAGTATCATCGAGAATAGATACCCCATCAAAGAAATTAATTTGATTAGCTTTGAGTTCTTTCACCTCTTTTAACAAAAAGGGATATCCTTTTTTGACAGCATCTTGATAGGGACTATCTTGACTAAAGGCAACTTTTTTTTCCGCTTCACTAAACACTCGCTGGGTGGGATAATATTGATTAGGTTGTAAAATATGGAAATAGGGAATATTATTTTCTTTTAAAACTTCATGGATTAAAATAGAACTTTTAGCCCAATGATTAGCAATTTTTGGGAATAGTTTGGCATCGGTTAAAATGGGATATTGCATATAAAAATAAATCACACTCTCCGCCGAACTACCATCCTCCGAGGGTTTCTGGCGATACCGTTCAAATCGTGCCACATCTCGGCGATAGTTGTTAACTAAGTCTTCAACATACAGGGACATGACCGCATTACAAGAAGCCAGGGGACAATCTTTTAAGGTCTCTAAGGCATTTTTGATTTTAGGTTTATTATCTTTAATTCTTAATAGGGTTTTGAGTGCCCGAGTGGATAGACTATTATTAGCTAAACCCGTTAAGGCTTGAACATGGGATGAACTGGGCATGGCAAATTCTAATCCATTTTGATTATTAATATTAGCGAGGGCAACTTCATTAAAGCCATCAATATTAATCACCAGATCAAATTTTTGCCCCAAGGAGAGTAGATAATTTAAAGTAATTAACTGTTGGGGTTGTTTATACCCGCCAATGGCTAAAGAGATAATAATTAATTCTTTGCCTTTAAATTGAGGGAGTTGTTGGAGTTTTTTCTCTAAAATCTTATTTTGAACTTCATAAATTGAGTAATTACCCGCAACGGAGCCACCCAAAACTCCAACAATTACTTGATTTTTATTGGTTTTTATGTAGGGGTAATCGTAGGGAGAAATAAACCCATAGTTATTATACTTAAATCCGGGTCTAAAATCGGGGCCGGGTTTCTGCACATAACCAAAATAAGGATGTAATCTCTCGACTACAGATTCCCCAACTCTCACCCCTTCTAAATTAATCCCTAAGTTCTGTAAATCCTCTGTACGTTCCCGGGTATAGTAGAATTGTTTATGCTTGGAATAATAAAAAATTAATGAGCCAATTTCTAAAAGAACGAATAAAACAACTAAGTTAATTAACCCTATTTTTAGACCTTGTTTAACTTGAGGCAAGAATTTAAAATTTTTCATAGTAATAAGAGAAAATTAAAACCAAAACAATTAAAATTTTTGACGAGGCACAAACACCGTTACATTATTATATAACAATTACGAGAGCAATTTTAATTTTACGGTTGAGACTTTTGGGTTTGACCCATCAGTTGTTGACAAACTTGACTAGCCATTAATTCCCCTGCGACGCGATTTCCTTGAACGTTCCAATGTCCTCCACAGACTTCTGCATTCTCAAATCCATGTAAACAATTTCCGGTTCTTTCTGCTTCTTTTCGTAGGGGTTCTGCTAACTGTAAAACCGGAAATCCCTTTTGTTTTCCTAACGCTTCAATTCGCTTATTCGGGTAGAATAAATCTTGAATTTGATGTTTCTGCATAAATTCTTGACGTTTTTTGGGGTCGGGCAGAACTTGAAAAGAGTCACTTACCATTATTAGCATAAAATCCTTTCCCTGAGCTTTAACTTCATCCTTGAGTAGTGTAATTAACTGTTCTGTAATTTTCCAAGCTTGTTGCCAATTTTGATCGGGGGGTTCCTTATAAAAATTAATCTCCGTTTCCCGATAGTCTTTTTGCAACTGACGACGTTTAGATTCCATTTCCGCTTGTCTCATCACTTGTAATATTCGAGAATTTGTCATTAATGGATAAGGTAATTGATCCATTTTAGAAAATAAATAATAATCTCGTTCAATACTATTAGGGTTTAATTTTCTAAAGGATACATCTTCCACAAGCTGACCATTTGTTTCCACAAAATAGGGACGTAAATGATCATGTTCTAAGGCACGAAAATTATTGGTGATATCATTCCCAGGATAGAAACCCAAAATTACTAAATCGGGAGAAAATTGTTGGGCATGATGTCGCCAAGTCATTAATTCTTGGGCAGTCCCGTAACCCTGAACTCCAAAATTTAAGACTTCAATGTTTTTTCCCTTTAAAATGGGGCAGGTTTTTAATTGAGTCTCCATGATTGATAATGCCGTTTTTTCTAGGGGAACGTGCAATGCTTCCATAAAAGAATCCCCTAGTACAGCAATGCGATAACTATTAGTGGGTTTTTCTAAAGTTCGTTCGCGATCGCGCATTCCAAAACTGTTCATTTTCACTTCTGAAACCTCTCCTTCCCCCGCCCAAACTGTTTTAGCATTCGGTCGAGGTGACCAACCCCGCTCGGGATCATTGACGGTGTAAGCGAGAGATTTTGAGTCCGCCGGAAGGGGCGGTTGATGTTCAATTCCCGCAATTCTTAATCCCACTTCTCCCAAAACAATTGCTAAGACTAAACTCCCAAAAACTAGGCTCGTATTTAAAATTAACGATTTCCAAATCTTCATAATCCAGTTTTATTTTCACACAATTGATTAGCAATTAATTCTGCGGCTAAACGATGTCCCTCTGGATTCCAATGTCCCCCACAAAGCGTACCATTTTTTTCAAACCCATGTAAACAGGTTTGATTTTTGGTGGCATAGGATTGAAAAGCGGGGGCTAAGTCTAAAACAGGGAAATTATGCCGTTTCCCGATATCTTTTAATCGTTGATTGGGATAATATAAATTATCAATTTTATTAGAGACTTGAAAGAATTTTCTTGTGGCTTCATCTTTATAAACTTGCATCGGATCGGCAATAATGACTAATAAAAAATTAGCTTCTTTATTTTTGACTTCTTGCTGCATTGAGGTGAGTAAATCTTCTGTAATTTGCCATGCTTCTTTCCAATTCGCATCTTTAGGTTCTCGAAAGGTGCTAACACTTAATTCGTTAGAGTGTTTAACTAAATTATTTTTGCGATATTCTAATTCGGCTTTTTTTGCCACCTGTAAAATTCGAGAGTTATTGACTAACCAATCGGGAAAATGATCAACGGTTGTAATCAAATAGCGATTACTATACCCCATTGGTAAATTACGGAACGAAAAATCCGGTTCTAATTGACCATTTTTATAGACAAAAAACGGCCGATAATAGTTATTTTCTAATTTTCGGGAATTATCAATCACATCATTGCCAATAAAAAAGGAAACAATTACTAAATCGGGGTGATATTTTCCTACTTTTTCCCGCAAGGTGATTAATTCTTGGGCTGTGCCATAGCCATCGACTCCAAAATTGAGAACTTCAATGTTTTTACCTTGGAATTTGGAGCAGTTACTCAAGGTTTTTTCTAATACCGAAGTATAGTTTTTTTCGGCGGGAACTTGGGATGCCAAGGTAAAAGAATCTCCTAAAATTGCAATTCTAAAGGTGTTTTTAGGTTTAGCGATCGCATATTCCTTATCCCTCAAACCATCACTATTAACTTCAACATAGGATTCACCTTCATACTGCCACAATCCCCTAGCCCCAGGTCGATTCGACCAACCGCGATCAGGATCGGATTGGGTAAAAAAGGAAGGAGAAAAAACTGCATGACCCGGTTCAGGAAGTTTTTTTAATCCCTGAATATTGGCTAACCGTAAACCGATTTCTCCGACCGCAAGACCTAGGACTAAACTACCTAAAGCTAGTCCTAGATTTGATGCCCATGTTTTCCAATGCCCCATCGTTTAGAACAAAGTATAAATAAATGGTGCGATCGCAGAACCATGGCTTAGAACAATCAAAGCCCCTAATAAAACCAGTGTGATAATTAGAGGCAATAACCAATACTTTTTGCGTTCTCTCATGAACGCCCAAATATCCTTCAAAAAATCTAATGTTGCTTCAAACACTAGAACGGTCGCTCCATACTTTCTTTGGGTCTGACTTTACTCGCAACCCGATAGGTTGAGAGGCTGGGATTTAATTCACGCTGCATCGCATCAGAACCGAATAGGCGTTTAATAAATCCCATCGGAGCCATCATAACGTAAAAGACGACACCGAGAATAATCTTGCTGTTAATTGCTCCCATGAATAACCCAAACTTCATCCAGAGGTGATACACGGGATTTAAGGTTTTGGGGGAAATTAAGGCCCAAAGGATCAGGACGGTTCCCAATACCCAAGGCCAAGTGCGGGGGGGCCAATGTCCCAATAATAAGGGGAACAGTAAACCAAATAAGCCAATAATAATGGCTCCGGTGGTTATTCCGAATTCGCGTAATCCTTTGGCGTCAAGTTGAGGAATATCGTGATCAGTCATAATGTTAATTAAATTCAACCGTAGTGAGGCGTTCACGCCTCCTATCTAAAGGGTCGTAGTAAGGCGTTCACGCCTTCTCTATAGAGGGTGGCAGAGCCACCAATAAAGCATTTCTAGGTAGAACCTAGAAACGAGAGGGACGAGGGAAACGCTAATCTAATTCAAATTCTTTTTGCCAAGAATCATCTTTTTGCCAGGGGGTTTGTTCCGTTTTAGCTAATAGGAAATTCTCCAAAACCAGATAATCCATTTCCGTTCGCATAAAACAACGGTAGGCATCTTCGGGACTACCAACAATCGGTTCCCCCCGCACGTTAAAAGAGGTATTCACGATTACAGGACAGCCCGTTTGTTTTTCAAAATGATGGATTAAATCATAATAACGAGGATTGGTTTCTTTGTGAATGGTTTGTACCCGGGCGGAATAATCAACGTGGGTAATAGAGGGAAGTTCTGAACGGGGAACATTAAGTTTTTCAATCCCAAATAGTTGTTCCTGTTCCGGGGTCATGGGAATTCTTAAACGCTCTTGAACCGGAGCCACAATTAACATATAGGGACTGGGGCGATCCAATTCAAAATAATCAGAAACTCGTTCCGCCCTCACCGATGGGGCAAAGGGTCGGAAAGACTCTCTGTATTTGATTTTTAGGTTCATCACCGACTGCATTTTCTGATTGCGCGGATCACCAATAATTGAACGTCCGCCCAAGGCTCTCGGCCCAAATTCCATCCGTCCTTGAAACCATCCCACCACGTTTCCTGCGGCTAAAATTTCTGCTAGACGGGGCATTAATTCGGGATCATCTAAGCGTAAATAGTTCGCCCCAACCTTGTCTAAATACTCCTGAATTTCAGCATCACTAAATTTCGGCCCCAGATAGGAACCTTGCATATAATCCAAGCGTTTTTGATGGGTTTTTAACGCCACAACCGCAGGTTTTGATCCGGCACTGGTTTCTAATTGTTTTTCCGCCGAAACATCGAAGGCTAGATCGGTTTCTACATGGCGCGGTTGCTGATGATATTGATACCAAACCGCTAAGGCTGCCCCTAACGCCCCTCCCGCATCTCCCGCGGCTGGTTGAATCCAAATATCCTTAAAGGGGCCTTCCCGCAAAATCCGGCCGTTAGCCACGCAGTTGAGGGCTACCCCTCCAGCTAAACACAGGTAATCAACGTTTAATTCCTTCTGCACACTGCGGGTTAGACGCAACACCACTTCTTCGGTGACCACTTGAATCGAGGCAGCAATGTCCATTTCCCGTTGGCTAATGGGGGTTTCCGGCTTGCGAGGCGGGCCACCAAACAGTTGATCAAACTTGGTATTGGTCATGGTCAGACCGACGGCATAATTAAAATATTCCAGATTTAATCGGAATGTACCATCGTCTTTTAAATCAATTAAATGGGTGAGGATTTTATCAACATAAATGGGTTCCCCGTAAGGAGCTAATCCCATTAATTTATATTCCCCGGAGTTGACTTTGAACCCGGTATAATAGGTAAAAGCTGAATAAAGTAACCCTAAAGAATGGGGAAAATCGATTTCCCAAACCGGGGTTAAACTATTACCATCCCCTAACCAAACGGAGGTTGTTGCCCATTCTCCCACACCATCTAAACACATCACCGCCGCTTTTTGAAAGGGACTGGGAAAGAAGGCAGAAGCCGCGTGGGATTGATGATGTTCAGTAAATAATAAGGGGGGAAGTTTGGCTTTTTTAGCCCCTGCGATCGCGCATAATTCTTTTTTTAATACGGATTTTAGGTAAAGTTTTTCTTTTAACCAAACGGGCATAGCCTTAATAAAAGAACGAAACCCGCGAGGTGCGTAGCTGAGGTAGGTTTCCAGGAGTCGTTCAAATTTCACCAGGGGTTTATCATAAAAAACCACCTGATCAATTTCAAAAAAGGTGATGTTCGCTTCCTGAAGACAATAGCGGATGGCGTTGGCGGGAAATCCTGGGTCGTGCTTTTTGCGCGTAAACCGTTCTTCCTGGGCCGCGGCCACAATCTTACCATCACAGACGAGCGCCGCGGCGCTGTCATGGTAGTAGGCTGAAATTCCAAGTATGTTCATCGGTGTCTCCTCACTAGGCGCAGTCGAGCCTGTCTGTGATTATAAAGAAAAAAGAAATAATCAAGAGATTATAGCGTTAAGTGGACAATCTGCCGCATATCTTCTGCTGGAATGGGAAATTTTCAACAATAAAAGCTATTTGTTCGGTATAATAAATGTTTAGGCTTAAAAGATTTCACCTACATAGAATCAGGCAAAAATGACATTTACGGAACTAAGATCATGCTAACCTGATATTGATCTTCAAAAAAATCTAGCTTTATAAATTAAATTGACTATGATCAATATCACGATTCAAAACTTTGATGATGACCTGAAAAATCGCCTGCAAAAGCGAGCCGAATCCTATGGGCGTTCTCTCGAAGAAGAAGCCAAAGAAATCCTCCGGGTTGTCTTGACAGAAAATGCTATGGAACCCCTAAATCTTGCCTTAGCTATCGAGCGACGTTTTGCCCATTTTGGTAATTTTGAACTTCCAACTATTCCTAGGGAGCCTTTACGCGAACCCCCTAATTTTGAGGATTTATATGATTGTACTTGATACCAATGTATTGTCTGAACTGATGCACTCAAAAGGTTCGTTAGTGGTTCGTCAATGGGTAGCAGCACAACCGATAATGAATCTTTTTACAACAACTATCACTCAAGCTGAAATTCTCTATGGAATTGCTTTGTTGCCTTCTGGAAAACGCCAAACTGAACTTAGCCAATCTGCTCAATTGATGTTTGCTGAAGATTTTGCCGGGCGGATTTTACCGTTTGATGAAACAGCAGCGAACGCTTTTGCTAGAATTGCCACGGAAAGAAGACAAATGGGTAAACCAATTTCCCAAGCTGATGCTCAAATAGCCAGTATTTGTTACACTCGCCAAGCTACTCTTGCTACTCGGAATGTTTCTGATTTTGAAGGGTGTAGTATTACAATTTTTAATCCTTGGGAACCTGATTAAACTTAGGGAAAACTCCAATTTCTCTGATTAACCCCTCTGTCTCCTATTTAATTCAATTCCGATGATTGTTAATATGTCGAAAGGATAGATATCTGGGGAAATCACGTTACTCGCAAAAGTCCAGGGAATCATACACGAATTCAATGGGATATATAAAATTATAGATTATGGATAGACTTAATTATTGGCAGTTACCAGGTTTAGAAAATATCTATCTTGAAGATAGTTATGTATTGGGTATCAAAACTGATACTTCTATAGAATTCTTTTTAGAAGCTATTTTGACAGAAAATCATTCGCTTTACACTTCTCCTTTAGTTTTGAAAAAATTAAAGACAGTTATCCCACTTTAATTGATGAAAATGTTAAATCTTTATCAATTAATTTTTCCGTGTTAGCAATGCGTTAAATCATTGATCAATAATAATAAAATAGGAGTTTTGTTATGCGTTTTTTCCTCCTGATTGTGCTGATATTGGGCATATTTTTTCGCTTTACTAATCTTGACCAGAAAGTTTACTGGTACGATGAAGCCATAACATCTCTACGAGCTTCTGGTTATACTGAACAAGAAGTTGTTCAGCACTTTTCCCAAAAGTCAGTGGTTAGTGTAACGGAACTCCAGCACTATCAACACCCTGATGGAACAAAAAGCTTAATTGATACAGTCAAAAGTTTAGTTAAGGAAGACCCGCAGCATCCGCCGTTATACTACATTTTGGCAAATATTTGGTTTCATATAATTGGTAGTTCACCAACATTATCGAGGTTGTTACCTGCGTTACTCAGCTTGCTGGCATTTCCCAGTGCTTATTGGCTGTGTCAAGAGATATTTATTGAAACAGGGGTTTTTACTTCCAGGTTGTCTACATATTTAATGATCGGATTAATTGCCGTTTCGCCATTTCACGTCGTTTATGCCCAGGAGTCAAGACAATACAGTCTATGGGTTGTAACAACTTTACTTTCAAACGCAGCTTTACTGCGGGCAATACGACTTAATACGGGGATGAGTTGGGGTATTTATTCCTTTACTGTGGTCATCAATTTTTATACCTTTCTTCTGAGTGTACTAACGATGATTGCTCAGGGTTTATATATTATTCTTGTTTATGGTTTTAGTCATATAAAAATCCTCAGAAACTACATTATATCATTATTGGTAAGTGCTATATTTTTTGTCCCTTATATTTGGATTCTAATTGTTAATCAGTCTCAAGCTGAAAAAGGTCTGGAGTGGTCATTTCTTTATAGCGTTAAACGCTCAGAATTGACGAATATCTGGATTCAGCACCTTGGTCGGATCTTTTTTGATGTCAATCAAGATCCCTGGGATTTTTATATTCATCGAGTGTTGTTAGTCTTGTGCGTATATGCTCTTTATTGCCTTTGTCGTCAAACGCCTATGTCAGTTTGGTTACTGATTGTCCTTCTGACTGCGAGTAGCACATTGCCTTTAATGATTCCCGACTGGATTTTAGGAGGAAGGCGCTCGATAACATTACGATATATGATTCCTGGATTATTGGGAGTTCAACTTGCTATGGCTTACTTACTAGGGAAACATTTAGCGAATCCTTCGTTAAATTTTTGGCATCATAAATTTTGGCAATTACTTTTAGTTATCCTACTTTCTGGAAGTATCTTGTCCTGCGCTGTTAGCTCTCAAGCAACAGTTTGGTATAATAAAAGTCTTGGCATTAATGGAGAAAATATAGCTATTGCTAAAATTGTTAATCAGACGACTCATCCTCTTTTGATTAGCGATGAAAGAGTAGGTCATCTTTTATCTTTAAGCCATTCACTTAAACCCACTGTACAAATTCTCCTTCAACCTTCCTGCGCTACCTGTCCAATTCATTCTTCTAGCATATTTGGATCTCAACTACCAGTAGAAGAATTTAATCGCTTTAGTGATGTTTTTTTATACCGATATCCTCCCAGTAATGAATGGCTTAAGGAATTAGCAAAACAGAAAAATTATAAATTTCAACCTGTTGTATTTGGATTTGTTGAATGGTTAAAAGATAAGCCTGTGCTTTGGAGAGTGCTCCCAATTGGTACTTAGTAGGTGTAGGACTTTTGATTCTAATTTTTCAATAGCTAATAATGACTTTCTGCAAAAAAAGATTGGTTTTGAAAAAATTAAAGACAGTTATCCCACTTTAATTGATGAAAATATTAAATCTTTATCAATTAATTTTTCTGTGTTAGCAATGCGTTAAACCATTCTTGATATAAAATCCAGAAAATATTCCTGATAACCACTATCAATTCGGTTGTTTACGATGAATATTGATCTAAATGGAACTATCGAGCGGTACCTCAACCCACTGATTAATCAATTTATTGATTTTCTATTTCATCATATAAACTTTCAACTAAATTTTCTAATTTTTCTTCAGAACAACAGTCAATTAACAGATCAAAAGCATCCAGCAGTTTGGCGGCATTTTCTCCCAAAATGGGACTCATATCCCAAACATCCTGTACCCAGTCTCTAGGGAGTTCATCATCAAAAATCATGCGTTCCAAAAGTTGTCTGGCTTCGGTTTTACTCAGAGTCATAATACTTCAAAATTATTGAGATTGGCACTTCAACTATGATATCAAATTGTGGTAATTAGTTGGGTTACAGAAGATACAACCTAACTTTATTAACCCCTAACAACCACTTTTATAAGTATACTATTAAACGCCTAATTTTAATTAGAATTAGAGGTGGGTTTGCCAAAAATTGTAAAAGACATTTTTCCGGTTAAGCCACTTTTCCAAACCAAGCCATCCCCATCTCGAAAAAAGATTTTTAGATCGGCATCCTGTAACTGGGTTTTGGGGTCAGTGGTCATCCATAACCAGTCATCCGTAAGACCCTGGGTATTATTAACAATAGATAGCAAATAACGTCCCGCTTCTAATTGAAACGGGATCACCGAACCCACATAATTAAATACGGGATGGGAAAACCGTTCAATATTAGTTTTAGTTTGGCGTACTTCCCTTAACTTCACCTCAATTTTAGGGGTAATTTCTGGGACTCTCTCAACCATTTTAAAAATTCTCAAGGAAAATTTATCCTTTAAAGGTTGACCCTCGGGGAAATATTGACCATTCCAATCAATTTGATCCACTTCAACTGTTTCATGAATGATAAACTCATAACCAATTTGTTGTTGTCCTGAAAAGTATTGACCATCAAAATCACTCAGTAATCCAAAGGAACCATTGCCTTCACCGGAACCAAAAATCATCTCAGCATTTACCGAAATTAAAGAATAGTTAGCCCAGATAAAACCACTCAAAAATCCTGTCCAAACCATCGCAGATGATTGTAAAAACTTAATTTTTTTGAACATCATAAAACTTGATCATTGACCTTAAAAACTAAAATTACGATACAATAGTGACAGTGAACTTCAACTCAATCCTCTCTATGATACCTGCTCCGATCCCAGACAACGAAAAAGAACGATTAGAGGCCCTGTATGACTATCAAATTCTCGATACCCAAGCGGAACCTTCTTTTGATGAATTAACCCTTCTAGCGACCTATATTTGCAAAACACCCATTGCTTTGATTAGTTTACTCGATCGCGATCGCCAATGGTTTAAATCGATTATTGGCCCGATGCCACCCGAAACGACTCGGGAGATTGCCTTTTCTTCCCATTGTATTTTACAGGATGATTTCATGATTGTTCCCGATACCTTAAAAGATGAACGATTTATTAATAATCCTCTGGTTATATCCGAACCTAAAATCCGTTTTTATGGCGGGTTTCCCTTAATCAATAATCAAGGTTTTGCCATTGGAAGTCTATGTGTGATGGATTTTATGCCCCGCAATTTAGCCCTAGCTCAAACCGAATCTTTAAAACTGATTAATCATCAAATTATGAGACAGTTAAACACTCGTCGCCATCTTTTTGGGATCAACCAATCTGTTGATGATTGTTTAAAATCATTGACAGCCAGCTAATTTTTATTAAGATTTTATTACCCCTTAATCTATGTATCCTAACGTTACAATTATTGAGCATCCTTTGGTTCAACATAAACTCACCTTGATGCGACGAGAACAAACCAGTACCGCTAAATTTAGGCAATTGTTGCGGGAAATTAGTATGTTATTAGCCTATGAAATTACCCGGGATTTACCCCTACGAAAAGAGTTAATTCAAACTCCCCTGGCTGCGATGGAAGCGCCAATTTTAGCCTCGGAGAAAAAAATGGTGATTGTATCGATCATGCGGGCAGGTCAGGGAATTTTAGATGGAATTTTAGAATTAATTCCTTCGGCAAGAGTCGGACATATTGGTTTATATCGAGACCCTCGAACCTTTATCCCCATTGAATATTATTTTAAACTTCCTGATGATATAGAAGAACGGGAAGTTTTAGTGGTTGATCCGATGATTGCTACGGGAAATACAGCCATTGCTGCCATCCAAAGATTGAAACAAACTAACCCTTTTTCGGTCAAATTTCTGTGTTTAATTGCCTCTCCAGAGGGGATTAAACATTTTCATTCCTATCACCCTGATGTTCCTCTATATACTGCGGCTATTGATGATCATTTGGATGAACATGGGTATATTATTCCGGGGTTGGGGGATGCGGGCGATCGCCTATTTGGAACCAAATAATAGCGGTTAATTTTAACAGCTTTTACCAGAAAAAGCTCGGTCGAAAGTAAGATTTTTTAGGAAATAGCAAAGATGAAAACAGTTAAAATTTCACCCAACTATATTAATGGACAATGGTGTTTATCCCAGGCAACAGAAACCTTAGATATCATCAACCCGGCAACCTTAGAAGTATTAGCAAAAGTTCCTCTTTCTCCAGCAAGGGAACTGCATCAGATGGCAGAAATCGCCCAAAAATCCTTTGATTCATGGCGACAAACTCCGGTTACAGAAAGGATTCGTTATCTGTTTAAACTGAGAGAATTACTTGAACAAAATCAACAGGATTTAGCGGAAACTATTACCTTAGAATGTGGAAAAACCCTGGCTGAATCTCTAGGAGAATTACAACGGGCAATTGAAAATGTGGAAGTGGCTTGTGGTGTTCCTAGCTTAATTCAAGGTTACAATTCTGAAGATATTGCCAGGGGAATTGATGAAATAATGATTCGTCAACCTTTAGGAGTTGTGGCGATTATTTCCCCATTTAATTTTCCGGGGATGATTCCGTTTTGGTTTTTTCCCTATGCGATCGCTTGCGGCAATACTTGTATTATTAAACCCTCGGAAAAAGTTCCCTTAACCATGCAAAAGGTTTTTGCTTTAATTGATCAATTAGGATTACCCCCAGGGGTGATTAATTTAGTCAATGGAGCTAAAGAAACCGTTGATGCTATTTTAGAAAATCCCCAAATTAAAGCGATTAGTTTTGTCGGTTCCACGGCCGTTGCCAAATATGTCTATAGTCGGGCGGCTGCCCATGGCAAAAGGGCGCAATGTCAGGGCGGGGCAAAAAATCCGGTGATTATTTTACCCGATGCTGATTTAGAAATGACCACAAAAATTATTGCTGATAGTGCCTTTGGTTGTGCCGGACAACGCTGTTTAGCCACCTCAATTGCGATTACAATTGGTCAAGCTAAACAGAGTTTTACCGATGCGATCGCCTCTGCGGCGGAAACTCGAATTGTCGGTTATGGATTAGATCCAGGTGTTCAAATGGGAACGGTAATTTCCGCCGAAAGTAAAACTCGAATTGAGGGATTAATTCAACAAGGAAAACAGGAAGGAGGCAAAATTTTAATTGATGGCAGAAATCCTAAAATTTCCGGTTATGAACAGGGTTATTTTATTCGCCCGACCATTTTACAAGATATTAACCCCCAGGGAGAAATTGCCCGCACCGAAATTTTTGGCCCTGTATTAAGTTTAATTCATCTGAATACTCTTGAAGAAGCGATCGCATTGATTAATCAAAGTGAATATGGCAATATGGCCTGTTTATTTACCCGTAGTGGGGCGGCGGCGCGACAGTTTCGGTATCAAGTTCAAGCGGGAAATATTGGAATTAATATTGGTGTTGCTGCACCGATGGCATTCTTTCCTTTTAGTGGTTGGAAAAATAGTTTTTTTGGGGATTTACACGGTCAAGGACAGCAGGCGGTTGAGTTTTTTACTCAAACTAAAGTTGTGGTTGAGCGGTGGTTATCCGACTGGTCACGACAATTTTAATTGTAGAGGGCGAGAAGACCTCGCCCCTACGTTTAATGGTGGTGGTGGTGATCGTGACCATGATGATGATGATCATGATCATGACTGTGATTATGGTGATCATCGTGGCTATGAACACTCACCAGGGAAGGATTAACCGCTAGGGCCATTTCATTGAATAGCGCTTCAATTTGGGGATTTGCCCAATCTGCGGCCATTTTTAAAAACTCGGGATGGTCGTTAACACACTCCATTTGTACATATTTAACATCCGTATATTTCCGACGTAAACCCTCAATAATATGCTCAACATCTAAGAGGGTTTCATGGTTTTCGGTGGCAAATCCAATGGGCATAAAGACAATCGCTTTCGCCCCTAATTCAATTAAATTATTCGCCGCTAATTGGGCGTTAGGTTGCGTCCATTCAATTAAGGGAGTATCATGGTTTAACCAACCCACAGAAATTAACGGATAACGGTTAATTAAATTTTCCCGAACCTGTTCATATAGGGCTTGACTTTCATCAATTCCAGAAGTAAATCCTTTAGCTTTGTGAGGACAACCATGATTCATTAAAACAATCCCAATTTGAGAGGGGAGACAGGATTGAATCAGATCATGTTGAATTTTGTCTTCGACTAACTTTCCGAGTAGTTGAATATAGGCAGGTTCATTATAAAAAGAGGGGATATACCGTTGACCTTTTACCCAATGTTCACCTTCATCTGCTAATTTTTCCAGGGCTATATTTACCTGTTCCACGGCAATTCCACTGGTAAAAATAGAATCAACCACTAACAGAGGATAAATTAACAGTTTATCAAATCCTTCAGCTTGAATTTGAGTTAAAACCTGTTCAGGAAGGAAAGGCGCACAAAAGTTAAAGGCTTTGAACACTTTAATCTGGTTGCCCCATTTTTCTTGTAAATGTTCCTCAATTCCCGCCCGTTGTTTCTCAAAAATTGCATTATGGGGAGAAATAAAATTCCCGTGTTGATGACTCCATTCATGAAGATCAAACATTGCTAAAAGTTTAGCCAAAGGCGGATAAATCCAAGTGGGAACCGGGGCAAATTTAGCGGTTAAAAGGTTTAAAGCCTGTTCGTTATAATTGGCAAAGTCTTCATAACTTTCGACTTCACCATAGCCCATAAGCAAAACCGCAACCCGGTTTTCCCCCTTGGTATCGGTTGGGGCTGAATTAATGATGTCCAGTTTTTCAGGAGTGGCAACCAAGTTTTTGTCCTCACGTTCAAGTGCTACTATCAAGTCCTTTGATGAAACTCTCCCTCATGATATTCTCAGGGGGATATTCCATAAAATTACTCTCCCTAATAGTTTAACATCCCATACAGGGGGATAGGGGGAGGAGAGGTAGGAGCAGGGGGAGCGGGGGAGGTAGGGGGAGTAGTCACTTAACAACTATCAAAAAATGCTATTAATTTGTCCTGGAGTTCATCCATCGGAATTAACGGAATGTTTTTTAAATGGAGTTTTAGAAAATTGGAAAAACCAACAACAATTGGGAGAATTATTAATCTTTCCCACTCAAGATTATTCTGCCTATTCTAGTTTTGATATTTTAAATTTTATCGATAAAAATAATCCCAAATCTGCTATAATAATCATAGCTTTTAGTGCTGGAGTTGTCGGGGCAATGGGGGCGGCTTTAGTTTGGCAACAATGGGGAAAGGAAATTCAAGGATTAATTGCGATCGATGGTTGGGGGGTTCCTTTAGGGGGAAATTTCCCCATTTATCGCATCAGTCATGATTATTTTACCCACTGGAGTTCGGCATTATTAGGAGGAGGAATAGAGAGCTTTTATGCCGATCCTGCTGTTGAACATTTAGAAATATGGCGATCGCCCCAAACCACAAAAGGATGGTGGATACATCAAACCTCAACAGGACTAAAAACCGCAACACCCACCAGCGCAGCAACCTTTATTCAAAAGGTATTGAATCGTTTAAACTAGAGAAACTCATTCAATATTTAGAAAGATGACTGTAGCCACAAACCTAAATAAAACCGTAATTTCTGTTAATGGAGTCGAGCATTATTGTGAATGGGTAACAACAGCCAATTCCACACCCGGAACCAAACCTATCATGGTCTTTATTCACGGTTGGGGCGGTTCGGGACGCTATTGGGAAAGCACCGCCCAAGTTTTATCTCCAGAATTTGATTGTTTAATTTATGACTTACGCGGGTTTGGACGGTCTAATGCACCAGAAGTCACGGATAAACCCCCATCAAAACGGTATGAATTAATCGAATATGCCGAAGATTTAGTCACTTTATTAGACCAGTTAAATTTAGACAAAGTTTATATCAATGCCCACTCCATGGGCGGCTCTATTGCCATGTTATTTTTAAATCGATATCCCCAGCGAGTTGAACGAGCTATTCTAACCTGTAGTGGCATCTTTGAATATGACGAAAAAACCTTTAATACCTTTCACAAATTTAGTCGTTATGTCGTCATGTTTCGCCCTAAATGGTTAACCCTAATTCCCGGAATGGATAAAATGTTTATGGCTCGGTTTCTCCACCGTCCAATTCCTCGTCCCTTGAGTCAAGCCTTTTTAGAAGATTTTCTCCTAGCAGATTTTGATGCCGCCTATGGAACCGTATTAACCTCTGTTTCTAAAGAAGCAACGGAATGGCTCCCCGCAGAATTTAAAAAATTAACTGTTCCCACTTTATTAGTCGCCGGAGAATACGACCAAATTATTCCCGCAGAAATGGGACGACAAGCCGCCACTTTAAACCCTAACGTTCAGTTAGCAATTCTTAAAGATACTGCCCATTTTCCCATGCTTGAAGATCCCGAAACCTACTTAGAAAAACTGCGAGAATTCCTAGGAATTTGAGTCTGAGGGGAATTAAAGTGACAAGTTTTGGGTTGGCGGTTGTCGCAAACGGATTAGAATACATTAAAATATAAAGAAACCCTGTTTTTGGTTAAAAACTTAGTTGAGCCGGAACTATGACATCCTATGCAACCTCCACAGCCAGAGCCGAAATGAGCGAACTCCGGCGACTAAAAGGCTTACTTCCTCCTGAGTTGCAGAGTTGGGTGACGGTGGAAAAAACCGTTGAAGTCAACCCGCCCCTCGTCCGTTGCGAAGAAATTGGCAAGGATCAAGTCGAAATTCAAATTGACTTGGTTCGTTGGGAACAGTTGGCAATGGATCAACGCAACCTACTATTTTGGCATGAAGTCGCCCGCATTCAAAATGATACGATTCCTAGAGATGGTTGGGAAATGGCCGCCCTCGCCATTGGTTTAGGGGGAGCCGTCGGGGAACTCTGGGTACAAGACGGACTACTACTCTTATTAGCCCTAGCATTATGTGGGGTTTCCGGTTTTCGTCTCTATCAAAAAAATAACGGAGAACGTACATTACAGGAATCCTTAGACGCTGATGAGAAAGCAATTTCTCTGGCTACCCGTTTCGGTTATACCTTACCCAACGCCTACAAAAGCCTCGGAAGTGCCCTAAAAACCTTAGTGGATCAAACCCCGAAAAAACGCCAAAAATCCCGTTATGAAGCTCGCTTACAAGCTCTCAAACGCAGTGCAACTAAAGCCAAAGCTAGAGTCAAAGGGGGAAGTGACACCGCCTCCTCAAGTTCGGAAAATGTATTTAATTAATTGATAGTGATCATTCTTTCTAGGGTGCGTTAAATGAACGTTGACGTGCCCCAAATTTTTGGTTTTAAAGTCATAGAAAATAGCGAATAAAGAGGATTACGCAGATTAACACCGATGAAAATCCGTGAAATCCGTGAAATCCGTGATCCCCATCCCCCATTATGTCTATTATTATTGCTGAACAGCTAGGTAAAGTTTATCCCGTCGCCATCAAAGAACCCGGATTTCAAGGAACCATTCGCCATTTTTTTCAACGCACCTATCAGAATATAGAAGCGGTAAAAGAAGTTTCGTTTAAAATTGAATCGGGGGAAGTGGTGGGATTTTTAGGGGCTAATGGAGCCGGGAAAACCACAACTTTAAAAATGTTAACGGGGTTAATTTATCCCTCTAGCGGATTTGTGGAAGTTGCCCATCATACTCCCTTTAAACGTCAATCTAAGTTTTTACAAAAAATTACCCTGGTTATGGGGCAAAAACAACAGTTAATCTGGGATTTACCCGCCTTAGATTCTTTAAAAATTAATGCCGCAGTTTATGGAATTTCTGATGGTGAATATCGTCAACGGGTCGGGGAATTAAGCGAGATGTTATCCCTAGAAGGAAAGTTAAAACAACCGATGCGAAAACTATCTTTAGGGGAACGAATGAAGGCGGAATTAATGGCGGCTTTATTACATCGTCCTCAAGTCTTATTTTTAGATGAACCCACCTTGGGATTAGATGTTAATGCCCAAGTCAGTGTCCGGGGGTTTTTAGCTGAATATAATCGTCGTTATCAAGCTACAATTTTGTTAACCAGTCACTACATGGCTGATATTACGGCATTGTGTAAACGGGTGATTTTAATTCATCAGGGACAATTGATTTATGATGGCAGTTTAGAGGGTTTATTAGAACAATTTTCCCCCTACCGAGAAGTTAAAATTGAATTAGAATATTCTTCTGCTGAAGTATTAGAAAGTTGTCGTCAGAAATTATTAACCTATGCAGAAATTGAATCCATGGAGGGTCAAGTTGTGCGCTTATTAGTCAAGCGCGATACCTTAACTACAACGGTCGCTAAAATATTAGCTGAATTCAATATCCTGGATTTAACCGTGAGTGACCCTCCGATTGAAAATGTAATTGGGCGAGTTTTTCGCGCTGGAGTTGTTGATTAAAATAGATTCAATATTCCCTGTTACTTCTTAAATTATCGGATTAACTCATTATTTCTTTAAAAAATGCGATCGCATCTTTTAGAGCTACAATAAAAACATCAATTTCTTGTTTAGTATTGTAGAAATATAAACTCGCTCTGGCGGTGGAACTTAAGCCTAAATAACGATGTAAAGGTTGGGTACAGTGATGTCCTGAACGAATCGCCACCCCGGAATCATCTAACATGGTGGATAAATCATTGGCATGAATCCCATCCACGCTAAAAGACGCTAAGGCGGCTCTCCCTTCTCCCTTAGCATTGGGTTGGGGGCCATAAAGTTTTAATTCAGGAATTTCTCGCAATCTTTCAAATAAATAGGCCGTTAATTCATGTTCATAATCTTCTATTTTGTCCATACCAATTGACGTTAAATAATCAATCGCTGCCCCTAAAGCAATTGCTTCTCCAATCGCCGGAGTTCCCGCTTCAAATTTATGGGGTAATTCCCCCACCGTGAAATGATCTAAAAACACCTCAGCAATCATTTCTCCTCCCCCAAAAAAGGGCGGCATGGCTTCTAATACCTCTAATTTGCCGTATAAAAAGCCGATACCCGTAGGAGCGCACATTTTATGACCCGATGCCACTAACCAATCACAATCAATTTTCTGCACATCTAAAGCCTTATGGGGCGCACTTTGGCAAGCATCAATTAATACTTTTGCACCGTATTGATGACTAATTTTAGTAATTTCTTCAATCGGATTAATACAACCCAACGTATTAGAAATATGAACAATAGAAACTAATTTGGTTTTGTCAGAAATCAATGTTTTAAAATGTTCTAAATCAAATTCTTGAGTTTCTGTTAACTCGACAAATTTAATCACCGCTCCAGTTTTTTGAGCGACCATTTGCCAAGGAACTAAATTACTATGATGTTCCATTACACTGAGAATAATTTCATCTCCGGGTTTTAAAGTATTTAAACCCCAGGAATAGGCTACAATATTAATAGCTTCACTGGCGTTGCGGGTATAGACAATTTCTTTGTAGGATTGAGCATTAATAAATTGGGCAACTTTTACTCTAGCTGCTTCATAAGCATCCGTGGCTTTTGCACTTAAAACGTGAACCCCTCGATGCACATTAGAATTATACTTTTGATAATATTCTTGAATGGCATTTAATACCGCTAAAGGTTTCTGAGAAGTGGCGGCATTATCTAAATAAACCAAGGGATAACCGTTGATTTCTTGATGTAAAATGGGGAAATCTTGACGGACGCTTTCAGCTAATGTTTTTTCTTGAGTTAACATAATTTTTAATATCCTTTAATACAATTAATAAATCCCTTCGTTGTTGGGCTTTAGCCCACTCTTTTTAGGATTAAAGCCCAACAACAGTTAACTAAAGTCGGTGCGACAGGAAACGCAACGGGATAAAACTTGGGTTAATGTTGGTGATGGTAATTTACCTAAAATTTCTGCCGCAAAAGCATCAATTAAGAGGTGACGACTCATCTGTTCACTTAACCCCCGACTCCGCAAATAGAAGACTTCATCTGCTTCTAATTGACTGACGGTAGCCCCATGGGAACATTTAACATTATCCGCCACAATTTCTAACTGGGGTTTAGTGTCTATTCTTCCTTTGGAAGATAGCAATAAATTCCGACTCAGTTGATTAGCATTGGTGAACTGTGCTGTTTGGGGTACAAACACTTTACCATTAAAAATGCCATGAGCCTTGTCGTCAATAATACATTTATGCACTTGATTAAATGTACCATGTTGATGATTGAGCATCATGGAACTGTGGGTATCCGCTAACTGTTCACCTCCAATTAATGTTAATCCATTGAGAGTGGTTTCGGTTCCTTCCCCCCGTTGATAAACTTCTAAATTGTGGCGAGATAGTTTAGATCCTAAACTAATAGCATGGCAAGTATATTGGCTATTTCGAGCTTGAAAAATAGCATTTTTACCAATATGAAATGCTGATCCTGCACCCCGTTGAACCCTTGTATGGATAACTTGGGCGTTTTCTTCTAGGTAGATTTCTGTGACTGCATTAGTAAAATATGGTTGAACTTTTACCCGATCTGAACATCCGAAAACTTCGGCGGTTGCATAATGTTCAATTAAGGTAGTTGAACTTCCGGTTTCTGCTACAATTAATGTTCTGGTTTGATTGATCACCGGCAGGTTATCCGGTAAGGCAATAAATAATAAATGAATTGGGTCTTGAATTATTTTATTTTTGTCAACCCAGAGGACGGCGGCATCATTTAACCAGGTGGAATTGAGGGTAGCAAAAACGTCTTGATTTCCCTGTTGTTGACTGAGATAGTCAGGAAGACGATCTCGAAATTGTTCAGGAAGTTCTCCTAAATTCCCAACAAAAACACCCTCGGGAATTTCTGTAATATCAGATAGATGGGGCGCATAAATTCCATTGACAAATACAATTCGTCTATGGGCGGCTTCGGGTAATATTAAAGAAGCGATCGCTTGATGCTCTAACTGAACAAAATTAGCCACCTCAAAGCGATGTTCTAATAATGGGGATAAATCGGTAAACCGCCATTCTTCATCCCGTTTAGTAGGAATTTCTAATTCCTTGATCCAAGTTAAAGCGTGATCTCGAATGTTTTGCAATTGAATGGCAATTTCCGACCCAGGGGGATAGGGAAAAGACCGTTTAGAAAGTCCCTCTTGAATTTGTTCTAACAGATGGTTTAAATAGGAGACTTCCCGTTTTTCTTTGACTGTAATATTATTCATTAAACCCCCACCATAGATTTGGCGACAACATCATCATAACCCTGTTCTTCTAACTCTAAAGCCAGTTCTTTTGTGCCTGTTTTAATAATCCGTCCGTCTGACACAACATGAACATAATCAGGTACAATATAATCCAGTAACCGTTGATAATGGGTAATCAATAATAGGGCGTTATTTTCATTCGCTAATTGATTAACTCCACTGGCAACAATTCGCAACGCATCAATATCTAAACCCGAATCTGTTTCATCTAAAATCGCCAATTTAGGCTCTAATAAAGCCATTTGTAAGATTTCATTGCGTTTTTTCTCCCCCCCGGAAAAGCCTTCGTTAACACTGCGTTCTAAAAATTCATCCCGCATTTTTACAATATCTAGTTTTTCTCGGACTAATTCATCAAAATCAAAGGCATCTAATTCTTCGAGTCCTTTGTGTTTTTGATGGGCATTATAAGCTACTCTCAAAAAGTCTAAATTACTCACCCCCGGAATTTCAATCGGATATTGAAATGCTAAGAAAATCCCTGCCAAAGCCCGTTCTTCCGGTGCTAATTCTAATAAATCTTGCCCTAGAAAGGTAATTTCGCCTCCTGTAACTTGGTAGCTAGGATGTCCGCTTAAAACCTTAGAAAAAGTGCTTTTACCCGAACCATTTAAACCCATAATTGCATGGATTTCTCCGGCTTTGACTTCTAAATTAAAGCCTTTGAGGATTTCTTTATCATCAATATTAGCCGTCAAATTTTTAACGGATAAAATCACTTCGCTGTTCTCTTTAATCATGGTTGTTTGTTGTTTGTTTTTTGTTGTTGGCGAGCGGGAACCCTCGCACTACTCGACTAAAAACTGATCACTAATAACTGATAACTGATGACTGATAACTGATAACTGATTAACCAACGGTTCCTTCTAATTTTAAGCTCAATAATTTATCCGCTTCGACGGCAAATTCCATCGGCAATTTATTGAACACATCTTTACAGAAACCGCTAATCATCATAGACACAGCATCTTCGGCGGAAATTCCCCGTTGGGAAAAATAGAAAAGTTGGTCTTCTCCAATTTTAGAAGTAGAGGCTTCGTGTTCAACTTTGGCGGTATTATTTTCCACTTGAATATAGGGAAAAGTATTGGCTTGCGCCCGATCTCCGATTAACATAGAATCACATTGGGAGTAATTTCTTGCCCCAGCCGCTTTCGGCCCCATTTTGACTAAACCGCGATAACTATTGGAGGACTTTCCAGCAGAAATTCCTTTAGAAATAATCGTGCTGCGGGTATTTTTGCCAATATGAATCATTTTAGTTCCGGTGTCTGCTTGTTGTTTATTATTTGTCAGCGCCACAGAATAAAATTCACCCACTGAATTATCCCCAACTAATAGACAACTGGGATATTTCCAAGTAATAGCAGACCCGGTTTCTACCTGTGTCCAAGAAATCTTAGAATTGACTCCTTTACATAATCCCCGTTTGGTGACAAAGTTATAAATTCCGCCCTTGCCTTCTTCATCTCCGGCGTACCAATTTTGCACCGTTGAATATTTGATTTCCGCATTATCTAAAGTCACCAATTCCACCACAGCGGCGTGCAGTTGATTCGTGTCAAACATCGGGGCAGTACAGCCTTCTAAATAGGTGACCGAACTGCCTGATTCTGCTACAATTAAGGTGCGTTCAAACTGCCCCGAATCGCCATTGTTAATCCGAAAATAGGTAGACAAATCCATCGGACATTGTACCCCTTTCGGAATATAAACAAATGACCCATCACTAAAAACAGCCGAGTTCAAAGCGGCGAAGAAATTATCGCTAATGGGAACCACACTACCCAAATATTTTTCAATCAGTTCAGGATGTTCTTTAACTGCTTCGGAAATGGAACAGAAAATCACCCCATCTTCAGCTAATTTTTCTTTAAAGGTGGTGGCAATTGAAACACTATCAAAAACCGCATCTACCGCCACATTAGATAGGCGCTTTTGTTCGTTTAAAGGGATGCCTAATTTTTCAAAGGTTTCTAATAAAGTCGGGTCAACTTCTTCTAAACTGGTTTTTTTCTTTTCAACTTTGGGCGCGGAATAGTAGATAATAGATTGATAGTCAATGGCCGGATAGTTGACATGGGGCCAAGTAGGTTCCTCCATCTTCAGCCATTGTCGATAGGCTCTCAGACGGAAGTTGAGCATAAACTCCGGCTCGTTTTTTTTAGCTGAAATCAGGCGCACAACATCCTCACTCAGTCCCCGAGGGATGGTGTCTGACTCGATATCGGTGACAAAGCCGTATTTGTACGGTTGGTTGACCAGGGTTTTAACAGAAGCACTCATAAGGTTAAATTTAGTGTTCGACGGTTCTCAAAGGATGACAGACGGGTGGTAGGCTGTAGACTTAAGCAACAGATTTGTTACTTAAGTCTATTTTAGGCTACATTAACAACAAGTGTATTGTCAAAGTCCAAATTCATTAATTTTCGTTAAGACGATGGCCACCACTCAACACCAGTCCACGAAACATGATATTCTGCAACTTCTCCTGAAACAAGCACAGGCGACGGCTCAGGAGTTAGCAGAAACCCTTGATATTAGCCCCCAAGCCATTCGTCGCCATCTCAAAGATTTAGAACAGTCGGGGTTAATTGCCTACAACTCGGTGCAGGTGGGGATGGGACGCCCTCAGCACGTTTATGAATTGACGACTCAAGGACGGGAAGGTTTTCCCAACCGTTATGATGAATTTGCAATTTCCTTTTTGGATACTTTAGCGCAAACCGTCGGACATGAACAGGTTAGTCAAATTTTACAGAAACAATGGCAACGAAAAGCAATAGAATATCGGGAAAAAGTTGGCAAGGGTTCGTTAAAAGAACGGGTGGAAAAATTGGTAGAATTAAGAAAAGCTGAAGGGTATATGGCGGAGTGGTATTTGGTGGAGTCAGAACAACCGGATATTCAGCGAGAACGTTATATTTTAACTGAACATCATTGTGCAATTTCTAATGTGGCGGAATCCTTTCCGAGTGTTTGTGGCCATGAGTTAGAAATGTTTGAGGAAATCTTAGAAGATTGTACGGTAGAAAGAACCCATTGGATTGTGAATGGGGAACATCGTTGTGGCTATTTAATTATCGGAGGGAACAGGGAACAGGGACGGGGAACACCGGAGGAAAAGACAGACACAAGCCTGGGTTTATTAAATCAGTCTTTGTCATAACCGTGTTGCCGCAATTGCTATATTAAATAATTAAGTAAAACTATGGAATTTTTAACCGAGGACGAGGCAATTCAAGTGGATGCGGCGTTATTATCTTCTAAGGAGAAGTTTTCAACGCGGTTAGCGATTTATGCGTTACGGTGTTTGAAGGAAATTGCTGAAACTCAAGATATTAAAATTGACAATATTAAACCAGAACAAGTTCAATATTGGGTTAAAAATGATGATAGTTTTAAAGAAAAATTAGAATTAGATAGTAATTTTCATGATTTTTTTAGTAAATTAGTGATTTCTTCATTAAAGCCTTTAAAACAAGCGTCTCAAGCTGAAAATATTCCTATTCAAGATTTAACAGTTAAACAGTTAATTCAATGGTTTGAGCAACAATCTAAAAATAATTTAGCTCAAGAATCACCCATATAGCAACCCTATTTATACAGGATTGCTATAGATTCAATTGCTGTTTAAATTAGTGTGTAATCCGACCTTCTAAGTGACCATATTGGGTATAATGGGAGAACGCACTGGTAATAACTCCACTGTTAATAGCTTGTGCCACATCAGGATTATGTGCTAAATAAGCTCCTGTGTTAAACTGGTTGCTGGGGTTTCGTCCTTCATCAGCCCCCGACATGACAAAATGTTCAAAACCCGAAGTAAATGCACCCGCTTGGACGGCATTTGCCACATCGGGATTTGTATTTAAGTAGTAGGATTCATCAAAGAATTGATTCGGTGAACGTCCTTCTGTTTCCCCCGATTTAAGATACTGTTGTAAACCCGAAGATAAGGTTCCTTGAGAGATGGCTGCATTGACATCAGGATTAGTATTACGATAATATTCCTCATCAAATATTTCAGTTAAATTCTGTTGATATTGAGGATTTTTCAGGACATCATCCCAATGGGTTCCAGTCAAATTATCCCAACCATTATTATCAGAAACACCCGTTATTGGATTAACACCAGTTGCGGGAGTTATTGAGGTAGCACCTGTTGCTGCAAGGGATTTATAATAATCATCTGAACTATTGTTATCCCAGCTATTATCATAATACAGACCCGTTGTTGGATTAACACCAGTTGCGGGAGTTATTGAGGTAGCACCCGTTACCGCCAGGGATTTATAATAATCATCTGAAGTGTTGTTATCCCAACTATTATCATAATAAAGACCCGTTGTTGGGTTAACGCCTGATACGGTCATGGATTTATAATTATCATCTGAACTATTGTTATCATTATTAGATTCATACAGACTCATGATGTTTTCTCCCGTTGCGTTTAAATCGAAAATATGTGAGAATTTGAGAATAAAGCCCCGATGTGTACAGAAGTTTGATAAAACTCCCCTACATTTAAATTAGATTTGGGTTAAATATCAGCCCATTTTCGCAATAAATTTGCGTGACTTTTGGCAATTAAGTCAAATTCTATAGTCTTGCCATATTGTTGGAAAATACTTCTACGGGCGGTATCTAAATCAAACAATATTTCTCGTTGGGATGGGTCACGAACTAAACTTTGAATCCAAGTAACCGCCGCCCACCGAGTCCCTTCAGTTACCGTTTCCACGCGATGCAAAGTCGAAGACGGATAAACAATCGCCGAACCTGCATCTAACTTAAAACTCTGTTCCCCTAGTGAAGTTTCAATCACTAATTCTCCTCCTTGATAGGTGTCAGGGTCAGAGAGAAATAGAGTTAATGAAACATCGGTTCGAGAGATAGATTCATCCCCCATAATCGCATTATCGAAATGGGAACCATAATACATTCCCACATCATAACGACTGAAAATAATCGGGCGGATTATTTTAGGACGTGCCGCTACTTTAAACAGTTCGTTACGTTTTAAAGCTTCGAGAACAATATTTCTCAGGTCAGAAGTAATCTCAGTATCGGTTTTAATTTGTTGATTATTTTTAACTTCTTTGACGTACCGACCAGCCGTTGTTTTCCCATCTATAAACTCAGCTTGTTGCAGTAGCGTCAAAGTTGTTTCTAGTTCTTCGGGTGTGAGAACATCTGCGATACAAAAAATCATTGGTTTTTAGCCTTCTCCACCTTCACCACTTTCTCCGCCTTCATCTTTTTTATCCCCTTTATTGTCTTTTCCTTTATCGTCTTTTTTATCATCTTTATTGTTGGTTGGAGCAGCAGCTTGTAACATTTCTGAGGAGGTAAAAGTATTCCCAGAAGTTGAAATTCCAGAGGCAATTTCTTGGATAGAATTAGATGCAGATTGGGTTGTAGAAGCATTAGCAACGTTGCCCAATCCGGCAGTTAAAACATAAGCTCCGACTCCCATCCAAATCTTAGTACGAGTAGACAGACCATTATTTTTGTTGGTATTCATGGGTTGATTCCTTTGTGATTGATTTGAAACTAACCTCAATTTGCCATGGGATAGTGACAAACTGGTGACGAGAGAAAATTCGTGTTTAGGTGGTTAGGAGGTAGAGGGAGCAGGGGGAGCAGGGGAGGCAGGGGGAGCAGGGGGGGAGCAGGAGAAGTCAACTATTACCCATTCGTAATTCGTAATTCGTAATTCGTAATTCATAATTATTCTAGGTTTTTTGAATATTAGGATTAGGTTGAACTTTAGGAACTTGAACTTCTTGTAAATCGGGTAAAATAATCGGAGAAATGGGAGAATTTGTATTTTCTGAAACACTTTCCATCAGATGAGTAATCGGTTCTGTTAATTGATTAGGGTTCATAAAGATGATTTTTGAATTAGGACTTTCACTTAATTGTTGATTCGCGTCAACATATTGTTTTGTGATTAAAAATTTTAAAAATTCCTGACTATTGGTTTTTAATCCCAAGGTATCAGCTAAGACTTTAATAGATTGAGCTTGTCCTTGAGCTTCTAAAATTTCTGCCTGTTTTTGACTCTCCGCAACCCGTTTGCGTTCCATTGACTCCTGTATAGATTTAGGAGGGGTAATATTTTGAATATCCACCCGAATGATAATAATTCCCCAGGTCTTTGTTCCTTCTGCTAAGGCATATAATAATCTTCTATTAATTTCTTTAATTTTAGATAATAATTCTTCCAGATTTGTTAATCCAATTTCTGCACGAAGTGTGGTTAAAACTAAATTAGAAATTGCTTCTTGGGTTTTATCAGTTTCAACGTTATAATAAAAGTTTTTTAAGTCTTCAATTTTCCAAAAAACCGCCGCATTAATTCTGAGGGTGATTTGATCTTTAGTAATCACTTCTTGCGGGTCAATATCCAATAAGCGTTCACGGTTAGTATCATAATAAACAATTTTCTCCGCCACAGGAATAATAAATTGGAGTCCTGGTTTTAGAGTCCGTCTATATTTACCTAATCGTTCAACAATGGCTTGGTCACTGGTACTAATCACCTTCACTGAAGAATTCAGTGTAAATCCAATGATGATGGGAAATAAAATACCCAAAATATACTGGAACATAATTTTTTGAAAAAATTATAATTGAGTCGGAGAGTATACCCTGCCATTGTAGCATAATCTTGAGGCAAATCTGTCCCTACCCCCTTAAAAAAGGGGGAGATTTTAAAGATTAGGTTGAGGATTGAATTACACCGGAATGTCCGGTCATTTCTCCGACAGGTTCAAAGCGTCCTCCTAAATATTTAGCCAGAAATTCTTCGGCTACCCCATAGAAATGTAAGCGATTTTCAGGACGGGCAAATCCATGTCCTTCATCGGTATATAACACATATTCTACAGGTTTACCAGCTTGTTTCATTGCTTCAAAAATCTGCTCACTTTCCGCTTGTTTAACCCGGGGGTCATTTGCCCCTTGACCAATCAATAAAGGTTTCTCAATGCGGTCAACAAAAAATAAGGGTGAGCGCTGTTTTAAAAATTCCGATTCCGTGTCTAAATTCCCAACTCGATGATAGAAATTCTTGCGAATTGGTTCCCAATAGGGCGGAATACTTTGCATCAAAGTAATAATATTACTCGGCCCGACAATATCCACACCACAGGCAAAAACTTCGGGAGTAAATGTTAACCCCACTAGGGTCGCATAGCCCCCATAAGACCCGCCCATGATCGCAATTTTATCCGGTTGGGAAATGCCCTTTTCCACTAACCAATTCACCCCATCAATTAAGTCCTGGTGCATTTTTCCCGCCCATTCTCGGTTGGCGGCATTCAGAAAGGCTTTCCCATAGCCCGTTGATCCCCGGAAATTGACCTGTAAGACCGCGTAACCTCGGTTCGCTAACCATTGGGCTCGGGAGTCATAACCCCAGGTATCTCGCGCCCAGGGGCCACCATGAACTAACAGCACCGTCGGGGCGGGCAGGGCAACACCAACGGGTTTAGTTAAATAACCATGAATGGTTAACCCATCAATTGCGGTGTAAGAAATGGGTTCCATGGAGGCTAAAGATAAGCCTTCTAATTTGGGTTTATTACTGAATAAAAAGCTGTGGGTTTTGGTCGGGCGATCGTAAACGTAAAAATAAACTGGGCCGTCATCGGTGACAAAACTAATTAACCATTTTTCATCAGATAATGTTCGACTAATCCCAAATTCCCCCGGACGAATTTGTTTAATTGCCTCGATATCTTCGGCAATAATAGGATCAATAATTTGCCATTCTTCCTTATCTTTATAAAAAGAAACAGCCTCAATATTGCGGGTGGTGGGATGGGCTAATAATCCACCAATATCATATTCAGGATCTTCAGCAATTACGGTTTCTTGACGGGTGGATAAATCCAATGCAATTAATCGTTCAGCGTTGGCATCATGGTTTCCCACCATATACAAAATTTTGCCATCATTAGAAAATAAAGCCGCCCCGCCTTCTTCATCCGGCCCCCAATGACGCAGGGTTTCCCAAGGATGTTCGGGGGTTTCTCGATAGAGTAAATCAAACCCACCATCATCGGTGCTAGAACTCGCAGCCCGGATATTAAACTCAGCATCAGCCGTCCAACTAACAATATTCCCCGGATTTTCGGTATGAAAATCAACGGCGCCATTTTTTAAATTCACCTGATAAACGTCAAAAACCTGCGGATCTCTCAGGTTCATTCCAACTAAAATTTGATCGGGAAAATTGTGATCTAAATTAATAACTTGTGCCCGCACTCCTTGAAATGGAGTTAAGTCTCGGACAACCTGGGTTTGGACATTCACTAAATATAAATGCCAATTTTCATCGCCATCGGAGTCCTGAACATAAATCAGTTGATCCGGGTTATATGTCCAGAAAAAAAATCGAATTCCCCGTTTCGGATCACGGGTTAAAGATTGAGTTTCTTCTTGTCCAACGGTTTTTAACCAAACCTGTAAAATATTCTTTTCATCGGGGGCAATATAGGCCAGATATTTGCCATCGGGGGACAAACTGGGGCTAGTGCGTTCCGGGTTGCCAAATAGCAGTTCCCGGGGAATCAAAGGAGGAAGTTCGGTTACAGTGGCCATACTTTATGTATTCAAAACTTAACTTTTTCTATTGTGACTTAATTTTTCTAGGTTGAGGGGGGACTACGCCACCTTATCTTAGGGTTAACCGTTGAGTGTTAAAGGGATCAGCAGCAGTTCACTACTTTTTATTTGCATCCTTGGACAGAAAGAGTATAACTATATCCCAAGACCTTAATTCCTCCGACATTCAGATTAATTTGATAGGGTTGACTATCTGATCGGGGAGTGCCACTAATTTGTTGGGACTGATTTTGATCCAGAGGAATATCGCCTTCAAAGACTTGATCCGCAGTATCATCTGCATATTTTAGGTACATTTTAATTTTAAATATTCCCGGGTCATTAGATAAAGATTTAATCGTTGCAACATACTCGGTAAAGGCAGCATTGTTCGGAACGATAAAATCTGTGTCCCAGTTTCCTTGATAACCCACGGGAATGCGAGGAATAGTTCCCACATTGGGAGCAGACACTTGTTTTGTAACACTTGTTCCGTCCCCTTTAACAACCGCTAAAGGAGTACAGGTTTGGGCATTGACCGATAAACTCATGGGGAGTAATACAGTTAAGATTCCCAAGAAAAATAGAGGTCGAATCATTATTTTTGTAATAGATTTGATCATTAATTGTGATTCTATCGTTTTTTGTATCCTATTTACTAAGGGCAAAACACAGGGAAACCGTAGGATCTATCCCTCTTTTATTACCAAGGGGAATTTGAAGGAATTTATGCCCTTTTCAGCCTACAGGAAATCAGGCTTTTCCCTCAAAGTGATAAAAGAGGGTTACTTTGAGTCGAGCGATGGATCGTCAAAATGTCACCCGTCCAGAACAAACCTATGAAGCGGTTTTACAAAGTATTTCCCATCCTGGCTTAATTATTGCCATTGACTCGGATGTTCTCTACCAGGTGGTAGAACAGCAAGAATTAGCCGATTTGATTCCCCAAGCTGAATTAGTATTTTTGGAATCCTATCACGGTCACGATGCGTTTTTAATGGACATGGAATCTTTGAATCGTCTACTCTTAGTCTTTAAAGATCAAATATAAATTTCTTCTAATTTGTTAACATGGATGAGGTTTCGGAATATCTGACTGTTTCTGGTTTTTGATGGCAAGATTATGTCTTTGATAAAACTTAAAATCAAGACCAATATCTTAGAAAATATTAATTTTTTATATAAGGGATATGAGAGATTTTTCGGTATCTATCTGTCCGGTTCCCCCTGAACAGCGTCCTGTTAATGAATATCAAGAACTCAAAGAATCTTGGTTTTTTAGCTGGGTGACACTCAACTGGCCCCAATATTTGAGAAAATTGCTCTGGGTATGGTTGATTAGCTGGATTATTTTTTGTCCTGTCGCTGCGGTTAGTTTTACACCGAGCAAATATCCGGGTCAATTAATTCTCGGTGCCGCTTCTGGAGCAACTTTTATTTTAACCTTAGTCGTGATTCGGTTATCTTTAGGCTGGTACTATATTAGATCTCGTCTACTCAGTCCTAGGATTTTCTATGAAGAATCAGGATGGTATGACGGCCAGACCTGGCTGAAAACCCCGGAATTTTTAGTCCAAGATCAGTTAATTCTCACCCATCAAGTGCAACCAATTCTAACTCGATTACGACAAACCTATTATGGAATAGCCGGATTGTTGCTTGGAGGAGGACTAATCTGGGTCTTATTGTAAACAGTTACCGACCTGATCCCATATAAACTCTAAATTTTAAAATATGACACGGGGAAAACGAACACAAGCCAAAGAACTGGAAGTTAGACTCCTGCGGGAAGGACTGGTTGAGTCTACCCATCGGGTGCAAGCGACTGTCTGTGACCACCGAGGACGGGTGTTATCCGTTGCCGGAAACTCCGACACCGCCACCTTTATCCGTTCTGCCTTAAAACCCTTTCAAGCCTTAGCCGTGACCACCACAGGCACACTGGAACGATATGATTTAACTGATATTGATTTAGCGATTATTTGTAGTTCCCATCAGGGAACCGTTGAACAGGCTCGACAGGCTTTTAATATTCTCTGGCGGGCGGATGTTGAACCCGTACAACTCCAGTGTCCGATTCCTGAAGGGAAAAATAGCCCCCTACAACATGGCTGTTCGGGAAAACACGCCGGAATGTTAGCGGTTTGTCAACAATGTCATTGGCCCTTAGAAAGCTATTTACAACGGAAACATCCTTTACAACAACTGATTATTGGTAAAGTCGGAGAATTATTAGGACTACCCCCCGATGAGTTCCTCAGCGCCAGGGATGACTGCGGCGCACCCACCTATTATCTGGAATTGGGTCAAATGGGGATACTATATGCTCAATTGGCTTCTGGAGATAACCTAGACCGGGAACGAATTGTCCGGGCGATGACCCATCATCCTGAAATGGTGGCTGGAGAGGGACATTTTGATACGGAATTAATGCGTTTAACCGAGGGAGAACTGGTCAGTAAGTCGGGGGCGGAAGGGGTGCAATGTGTGGGACGTATTGGCGAAGGTATGGGATTAGCAATTAAAGTTATGGATGGGTCACATCGCGCTAAATACGCCACGGCGATTCATCTATTAAAACAAATGGGTTGGATTACACCGACCATCGCGGAAACCCTCTCGGAAAAATTCCTGACCCTGAGTGATTTTAAGCGTTTGGATGTGATCGGCGAATTATCGTTTTTGTAAATCAGGACTTACGCATCACCGCCATCAACAGTAGGGGTAGTTCATGAATTACCCCTACATCTAGGGTTACATCCCCAAATTTGCGTAAGTCCCGATTCTTGTTACTGATTTTGACAAAAATTTAATTGGGGTTTTGAATCAAAAGCCAGAAAGTTAATTAAAATTCATCGGGAAAGTCATCCGTAGGATTTCCTAATAATTTAAGAATAGTCTCAACATTATTTAACTCTCCAACAATCCGACGGACGGGTTTCGGCCAGACTTTAATTAAGGTGGGGGTGGCGGAAATTTGGTCAGCTTCGGCTAAGTCGGGATGTTTTAAAACATCAATCACTTTTAAAGTGTAAGGATCACCAATAGAACCTTCTAAGAGTTGATGTAGGGTTTGTAAGGTTTTTTCTGTCACCAGACTATTACCGGAGACAAATAACCGCAAAATATAGCCTTTGGTTTCATGCCGTTGGGGTTGAGGAGATAAATTGAGCTTAAAAGCTGGAGATCGAAGTTCCGATTGATTTTCGGGGGTGATGGAATCATCACTTAGATTTATTTTTTTGACCTGAACAATCAAATCATGATTTTCCCACAGTTTGGGAAACTGTTCATAGTAAGTCGCAATAATTAAAGGGTTACAAACTTCTTCGGAATTTTTTGTGGGTTGCCAAACTAAATCCCCAGTATCAAACAGGGTATTTAATAAGGTTTGGTATTGCAGAACTGGGGGATAGGCTTCTGCGGAAAACTGGATCTCTTGGGTTTGGGGGTTGACCCATTGATCATAGGTGGCGGTATAGCAAGGAATTAAAAAATGAGGCGGTTCAGGCAAACCGAGAAATTCTTGTAAATAAATACAAAGATCAGAATGCCAATGACGCTGTTTATTGGGGTCGATACAGTAGGCGACATCACCCCCGGGGGTGAACAAAGCGATCGCTTTAAATGAATGATTGACCGTAGACTGAAATAAACTCAAGGTATCATTCCATCTGTAAAAAATGGGTAATGGATAATAGACTAATAACTGTTAACTGATGACTGTTAACTGATGACTGTTAACTGATGTTGTTAGACTCGCCCGCGCAACATTTGGCTCATCTCGTTGGGGAAAGGAGAAACCTCTAAACAAATCTCCTCCGTAATTCGTCCTTCCTGATAAAGTGTGTAAAGAGATTTGTTCATAGTCGTCATCCCTTCATAGGTATCTTTGAGCATAATTTGATTGATGTCTTCAAACTTATCTTTGACGATATATTCCTTAATCACATCCGTGTTGATCAGAACATCGTGAAAAGCAGCCCGTTTACCATCGGTGGTTTTACACAACAATTGAGCAATAATAGCCACCAAAGATTCGGAAATAGACACTTTAATCGAAGGTTGTTCCTCGGCGGTAAACATATCCAAAATCCGAGTTAAGGTTTTGACCGCACTATTGGTGTGTAAGGTTCCAGAAACTAAGTGACCCGTTTGTGCCGCTTTTAAGGCAATTTGCATCGTTTCTTTATCCCGAATTTCTCCCACGAGTAAGACATCTGGATCTTGGCGCAAAGCTCCTTTCAAAGCATTAAAAAACTTCAAGGTATGACGTCCGACTTCTCGGTGTTTAATCAGGGATTTTTTACTTTCGTGAACAAATTCTACCGGGTCTTCAATAGTAATAATATTGTAGGCATAGTTGCGGTTCATGTAGTCAATCATGGCCGCTAGGGTCGTAGACTTACCTGACCCCGTTGGCCCGGTAACTAGAATTAATCCCTTATGATATTGACAGATTTTTTTAAATACCTCTGGTAACTTCAACTGTTCCAAAGTCAAAATCGACGAACCAATTAACCGCAACACCAATGAAGGGCCATTGAGGGCGTCAAAAATGCTAATCCGAATTCGCACAAAACCTAAATCCGCCGCGCCGTCAAAGTCTAAGTTTTCCTGAAATTGCTGGATTTCCTCATCGCTTAATACCTCCATCAACCAACTCATGAAGGTGTTCAAGTCGGTGTTCGGCCACTCCAAAGGCACAATATCCCCCCGTTTCCGAAAGCGTGGCGGCTCATTTACCCCTAAGTGAACGTCGGAAGCTCCCTCCTCGTTGGCTCGTCTGACAATATCCACTAAAGTTGGGTTTCCCGGGCTTGGGCCCCTATTTCTGGGTGCGACCATCACCCTTGTGGTTGTCGCGGTAGCCTGAGCCGGTGCAGAAAGAGTGGTTGCAGTGGTCGCGCCCGGAGGTGGAGGTGCTTTAGGTGCGGGTGGACGGGGTGGAACCCCTGGAACTCCCGGAACAGGTGGACGAGGCACAGGTGGACGCTCTGATTGTGTCATATCGCGTGACCTTAGAATAGAAACAATTAATTCTAGCTGAAATAGTAAAATCCCATATCCCCATTTTACCCCCCAATCCTCTGTTGCAGCAAAGAATATCAACAAAAGTTTGAGAGCGAGGATGTTCAGACTCTATTCTTGTTAGTTTTACCCTGAATAATGATAAACTTCAAGCAGAATCAATGGTTGTTTATCAATAGTTTACTTGAGTTAATCAGTATGAATTCAGTGGATTTAGCCTTTACTTCTGCCCTAGAACAAGCCCAATTAATTCGCACTAAAGTTATCTCCCCTTTAGAATTAGTTAATCTTTATTTAGATCGAATTCAACGGTTAAATCCTCTGTTGGGTTGTTATTTTACCGTGATGGCAGATAGGGCTTTAGCATTGGCGAAAACCCAAACGGAACAATTAGTCCAGATTTCAGAGATTAACGATTTACCGCCTTTTTTTGGGGTTCCCATTTCTATTAAAGATCTAAATCCCGTTGCCGGAGTCCCTTGTACCTATGGCTCCCGGGCTTTAATGGATAGAATCGCCACCTATGATGATGGGGTGGTCAGCCGGATTCGTCAAGCCGGATTTAATATTTTAGGAAAAACGGCGACCTCAGAAATCGGTTCCCTACCCTACACCGAACCCGATGGTTTCCCTCCCGCGCGTAACCCTTGGAATTTAGACCACACCCCCGGAGGCTCCAGTGGCGGGGCGGCGGCGGCCGTGGCAGCCGGGTTGTCCCCTGTCGCCCATGGGTCGGATGGTGGGGGGTCGGTGCGCGGCCCAGCTTTTTGTTGTGGTTTGGTGGGGATTAAACCGACTCGGGGGCGCGTCTCCCATGCTCCGGTGGGGGACTTCCAAAGTGGGATTTCTACCGATGGCCCTTTGGCTCGTACCGTGGCCGATGCCGCGGCTTTACTTGATATTATGTCGGGATATATTTTGGGTGATCCCTATTGGATAAGCGATCCGAATCCTTCCTTTTTAGCCGCCACTCAACAACCACCCAAGGCTTTAAAAATTGCGATCGCCCCCTCTATTTTACCCGGTAGTTCCCTCTCCCCAGATTGTGAACAAGCCTTTAAAAATACTGCCCATCTCCTCGAACAATTGGGTCATCAAATCGAACCCATTAACCTGGATTTTAGTGATATTCTGGAACCCTTTATTGCGGTTTGGAAATCGGGAGTAGCCGCGGCGGGAATTCCCCCAGAATATTTAGGCTCAGTGAATCAATGGTTAATGTCAACGGAAATTACCGCCGGACAATATTTGCAAGCGGTGTCTAAAATGCAGGTCGGGGGTCGTCAAATTGTGGTGTCTTTAAGTCCCTTTGATGCGGTGCTTTTGCCCACCTATACGCACCCAGCAATTCGGGTGGGAGAATATGCCCAACTTTCCCCCCCAGAAACCTTACAACGGATTACGGAATGGATTTCTCCCTGTCCCGGTTTTAATGTCAGTGGCCAACCCGCGATCGCGATTCCCACCGGATTTACCCCAGAAGGTTTACCCCTGGGGGTGCAGTTAGTGGGAAAACCAGCCTCCGAAGCCACTTTAATCGCTTTAGCTGCCCAACTTGAAGCGGCACAACCTTTTTCCCACCACCGCCCCCCGATAGCGATCGGATAATTCGATGCTAGACTTTTGGGATTGTTTAACCTCGATCTTAGATTATGGTTCAAATTCCCCTTTCTGCTTCTGCGCAGCCCACCAAACGCCAGTGGAAACAATGGTTATTTCCCCTGAGTCTTTTCACAACTACTATTTTAAGTGGTTTTCCTCTGTTTACCCTTCCCCTGCGGGCGGCGGAATCCGTTGTAATTAGACAGGGATTTGTTTATGCAACGGTTTCCGTCAAAGACTTAAAAGAATTTGCAGAAACGGGGAAAGTTCCCGTGGGTTTATTAGGTTATTTTAGCTTTTTAAAGCCCGAACAAAAGCAACAGGCTTTAGGAGCGTTAAACATTAAAATTAAAATTAAAAATGAAACCGTTGAAGAAATTGTTAATAGTCAGGTGGGAACTAGACTGTTAACCGATATTGATACGATTATTTCTGCGGATAAATCCCAAGGCGGAACCGCGATTAAAACAGCTATTCTGTCTTCAGCTAAATCTGAACAAGGCCTATCCGTTATTAATTTTTTAGAAAACTATCCTTTGCCGACTATTGAGATTAATCTTCCCCGAGCCTTTGGGGTTTTAACACGATTAAATCAAGGATTTTGGCAAACTCAACGCTTGCTTTTAGAAGTCTTACCTAAACTCACCCATGAAGGATCTCAAGCTCCATCAATTCCTTTTGATCCGAGTCAACCCGGGCCAGGGAAAGTGGAAATTACTCGCCTAGAATTGCTGGACAAACAACGTAATCGCAATATTCCCGTTTATATTTATTCCTCCTCAACCGCCACACCCGATAAACCCTTAATTCTTTATTCCCATGGTCGAGGTTCCGATTATCAAGAATTACGATATTTAATGGAACATTTAGCCTCCCATGGCTATACGGTTATTGTTCCTGAACACCCCGGGAGTAACGCGACTTTTGTGGATAAGAATTTGTTTTTATCTCCCACGGAAATTATCGAACGTCCCCAAGATTTGATTTTTACCTTGAATGAATTAGAAAAACTAAATATAAATGATCCCAGATTTAAAGGTAAATTTAATACCAATAATACTTTAGTCTTTGGATACTCCTTTGGCGGAGCAACGGCCTTAGCTTTAGCTGGAGGCGAGTTCCAAATTGATCAATTAAGGAAAAATTGTGATCAGAGTTTTATTACCTTTAGTTTAGGAAAAGCTACCCAATGTTTAGCCGCAGAACTTCCTAAAGATCGCTATAGATTTAGTGATCCACGAATTAAACGGGCGATCGCATTTTCCCCCACCGCTTCGGTTATATTCGGAAAAACAGGATTAAATCAAGTTCAAGTTCCTACTTTAATTCTCACCCAATCATCTGATAAAGTGACTCCCGCTTTACCTGAACAAATTGCTATTTTTCCCCAAATTAAAACCGAAAAATTATTATTAGGGATTTTAGGAGCCACCCATTTAAGCGTTAGAGATCCCGGAACTATTGGGGATCAAAGCTGGATTCCTGTGACTCCCATTTCCGGTGGTGAAATCGTGGGAAATGCCTCACAAGATGTTAAAAATTACGCTAAAGCTATTGTTTTAGCCACCGCCGCCCAACTGACTCCCGAAGCCGAAAAATATAAGATATTTCTCACTCCAGAATATTATCGATATATCTCAACTCCTGCTTTTCCCGTACGTTTAATTACTGATATTCCCCCGGAAACTCAAGTTTTTATTGAAGACTTATTAAAAACTCAGTATTAATGGGTATAATTGTAATTAAGTTAAAAAACTTCGTTGTTGCGATGCGGCGCACTCTTGTTAGGGCTTTAGCAGCAACAACGAAGGGATTTCTTGATGTTGACTTATTGAGATGTACAAACCTTTCAAATCTGATTTAAATAAAATCCCATAAATATCCCTATCTTAAAAATCGCTTATGACTCCTAAAAAAATTCTAGGCTGGGGCGCCGTCGCCTTGGTTGTTTTGTTTATTTCCTCGGGCGATACATTCAAATTTTTACCCAAACCCGCCAGAGAAGCGAGCAAGACCAGCCGTGCGTTTGTTGTTAGTTTATGGCCTAAATGGTTAAAACCTAAAGATACTAACGAACAACGGGAGAAAGAAATTGAAAAACTTGATAAGGGTCAGCCAGTAAAATAGGGAGGCAGGGGGAGCAGGGGAGGCAGGGGAGGGAAGGATTTAGAGTAATTCTATTAATGAGGAGTTAGGAGTTAGGAGTTAGGAGTTAGGAGTTAGGAGTTAGGAGTTAGGAGTTAGGAGTTAGGAGTTAGGAATCATTACTCCCCCTGCTCCCCCTGCTCCCCCTGCTCCCCTGCTCCCCTGCTCCCCCTGCTCCCCCTGCTCCCCCTGCTCCCCCTGCTCCCCCTCCCCTCCCCCTACTCTAATCCTTCTTCATCCAGCTAAACATAGCGCGTAAATCTTTGCCGACTTCTTCGATGGGATGTTCGGCTTCTTGACGACGCATGGCGATGAAACCTGGTTTTCCAGCTTGATTTTCTAGGACAAAATCTCTAGCAAATTGGCCGGACTGAATTTCACTGAGAATTTTCCGCATTTCGGCGCGGGTTTCGTCGGTTACAATCCGAGGGCCGCGGGTATAATCTCCATATTCGGCCGTATTAGAAATACTATCGCGCATTTTGGCTAAACCGCCTTCCACGACTAAATCTACAATTAATTTAACTTCGTGTAAACATTCAAAATAAGCCAATTCCGGTTGATAACCTGCTTCAACTAAGGTTTCAAATCCGGCCTTAATTAGAGCACTTAAACCGCCACATAAAACCGCCTGTTCACCAAATAGGTCGGTTTCAGTTTCTTCGCGGAATGTGGTTTCTAAAACACCACCACGAGTGCCACCAATACCTTTAGCATAGGCCATGGCCCGGTCGCGGGCTTGTCCAGAGGCATCTTGATAGACCGCAAATAAGGCGGGAACTCCTTGGCCCTGTTCGTAGGTGCGACGGACTAAATGCCCTGGGCCCTTGGGCGCTACCATCACCACATCGACATTAGAGGGGGGGACAACTTGACCAAAGTGAATATTAAATCCATGGGCAAACGCTAAGGTTTTGCCTTCAGTTAAATAGGGTTCGATTTCATTTTTATAAACGGTTTTTTGCACTTCATCAGGCAGAAGAATCATAATGAAATCAGCAGCTTTTGCTGCGTCTTCCACACTATGCACTACTAAACCTGCGTCTTTGGCTTTGTGTGCTGATTTACTGCCAGGATATAGCCCGACAATCACATTCACGCCACTATCTTTTAAATTCAGGGCATGGGCATGACCTTGGGAGCCATAACCAATAATTGCAATAGTTTTGCCCGCCAAAATATCTAAATTGGCATCGGCATCATAATACATTCGAGCCATTTGGCTTCTCCTTCAAGTGCTGATTGGGTGTGTATACAAAACTTCCATCATATCATTAAAACTAATCCTGGCGCTGACAAGTTAAATAATAGGGGATGGGGAATAGTCCATGGGCTATGGGCAACATGGGGTTATGGGTTGGTCTGCATAAATCTGTCTAATCTGACAATCCTCGTTTTAAATCTATTGCTAATTTGCTAAAACTTAATTTAGAAATTGTTCCGGTCAGCACCCATTGTCTGACGACTAATCCTAACCAGATTCCGGCTAAAAAAATAATCCAAAATATTAGGATAGATTGGGATTCCAGACCACTGGTTAAGTTCATGCCAAATACACAGGAAATTGCCGTCAAGGGAAAGAAAATTGAGGCTAAAGTATTAAGCCGATGGGCGGCTTTAGTGGAGGCTTCTGTTTCTTTAGCAACTTTGAAATCCAGGGCATTTTTTGTGTTAATATAAAGGATGTCTAAGGTGCGTTCAATTTCATAAGCTCCATCTCTTAAATCAATTAGATCTCGATCTTGAGGGATGGCTTCTCTAGCAGTTTGTAAGGTAGCGTGCAGGTTTTCTATTGCTAACTGTAAGGGAGTAATCGCTTCTAAGAGTGTAAAATAATCTTCGGCAGTTTTAGCAATTTTATAGAATTGATTTAATTCTTCTTCGGCTGAATTATACTCTTTAATATGATTGGTTAATTGTTGCAGTGCCACACCACCTTTACTACATTCCCAACGACCATCGGGTTTTCGCCAAAATAATACGGCATCTCGCTCGCGATCTCCAGGTTCTGGAGCTTTATGTAATACTAATAATAGATTATCTTCCGCTATTATTGCCCGTTGCTTGCCAAAACTTTTTTGACCCAAGCGATCGGAAATTGTGACGGGAAGATTCCAAGTTAGGGGTAATTTCATAAGGAAAAGAGGTAATGGGGATCACGGATTTAAGAGGATTTCACGGATTTCACGGATTTTAATCTGCGTAATCCTCTTAAATCCTTGATAGGTAATGGGTTTTAGGAAAAGAGGGAATAATGATTACTACTCTTATTAAAATACTCGAAAAATTCATCACCATTGCCCATTGCCTATTCCCCATTCCCTATTTTAAAGTTATTTTTAAATCCTTGATAGGTAATGGGTTTTAGGAAAAGAGGGAATAATGATTACTACTCTTATTAAAATACTCGAAAAATTCATCACCATTGCCCATTGCCTATTCCCCATTCCCTATTTTAAAGTTATTTTTAAATCCTTCATAGGTAATGGGTTTTAGGAAAAGAGGGAATAATGATTACTGCTCTTATTAAAATACTCGAAAAATTCATCACCATTGCCCATTGCCTATTCCCCATTCCCTATTTTAAAGTTATTTTTTATCTTTTTTCCCGTGGGGATTATCTGGTTTGGGTTCGGGTTCGGAAGATTTTAAGGCTTCATCTAAAACGGCTCTGGCTTCTTCTGCTTTGCCCCTAGCTTCTCGATATCTAAGATTAGAAACTGCGAAATTTTTTAACACCTTAAAGCCGTCTTTTAACTCGGTTATTTCTTCCACTGTCACAGATTGATCTGTAAACAAAATATCAATAGATTCTCGAACTTTTAAGGCTTCTTCTTTTGATTCCATCACCTTCAATTTCAAAGAAGCCAAATTACTCAGAATTTGCACAGCTTCGGAAATAGCATCTTCTTCTTCCAAGGGACTATCATCGGGCTCTTTAACTTCTATGAACTGTTGGGGACTAAAGCCTTCTTCCAATTCCGTTGGTAGTTTACCCGTATCCATCAATTCCATAAGTTTGTCCATCGCTTTCTCCCTGGCTTGAGATGAATCTTTGCCACGGACGGTAAGAACGATTTCGGGACTTTGAGCTAGGGTGTAGCGAACCATATTAACACAGACTGCCTACTATAACTGCTATATTCCATTGTAACAAAGATTAGGTTAAGTTTGTCTACAAATTTTGAATTAATATTTGCAAAAAAATCCCGCTAACCCTTAAAATATAATCAAGATCAAATAGATTGATATAATTTTTAGTTGAGTTTTAACAATGAAAGAACAATTGATTAAATGGTTAAATCTAGTTTTAGTGGCAAATGTTTTTTTTGTATTATTTAGTTTTTTTTGGTTAGTCGTTGCGGTTTTAGGCCATTCTTTTAAAGTTAATCTGGGGTTGGATTTATGGTATAAACTTTGGGAACCTGTATTTACTCCTGCGATCGGAATTTTAATGGGCGGGGCAATTTTGAGTTGGGTGATTAGTAAAGTTAATCAATTATTTTTTACTCCCAAATCTGATTAATCCTAAAATCAAGGTTGGGTTTGATCATCTCTAAACCCAACCTATTGAGAAAAATTTTTATCCTTTTAAGGATAAGGAATAATTAGGAATATTCCCCAAGCTAAGAAAGAAAAAATTAAAAGAAAACCCATTCGCCAGTAAAAGCGATCGCGTTCATAGTTTGTCATAGGTTTAAACCTCCTTTTGATCTTGGGGAATTCGGGTAACTCCGTGTTAACCCAACCTTTAGAAATTCCTTATTTTTTGAGTTTTTCTCCTAAGAGTTGATTTGTGAGTTTAGGGTCAGCCCGTCCTCCAGTCTTTTTCATAATTTGACCGACAAAAAATCCTTGGAGTTTGGTTTTCCCCGCGTGATATTGCTCTAATTCCTTGGGATTTTCTAGCAAAACTTGATCAATAATTTCTGCTAGTGCTTTAGGATCGGATAATTGAATTAATCCTTTTGCTTCAACTAATGCTTTAGGAGATCCACCTTGGGTTAAGAGTTCGGGTAATAAATCCTTAGCAATTTTACCACTAATAGTTCCCGCTTCAATTAAAGCAATTAACTCCGCTAATCCTTCCGGTTTTAAAGCGACTTCAGTAACACTACATTTTTCATTTTTTATATGGGCAGTAATATCACCCATAATCCAATTTACCGCTTGTTTAATATTAGCTCCAGCGGCAATTGTGGCTTCAAAATATTTAGAAATAGGGTGATCATCCGTTAATACCCGGGTATCATAGGGTGATAATCCTAATTCTGATTCATAGCGATGGCGTTTTTCTGCCGGGAGTTCAGGTAATTGAGATTTCCAGGTTTTTAATTGTTCAGCAGATACTTGAATTGGGGGAAGATCGGGTTCAGGAAAATAGCGATAATCGCTTGATCCTTCTTTTTTCCGCATACTAATTGTGCGTTGACTTCCTTCTTCCCATAAACGGGTTTCTTGAACAATTTCTTCCCCGGTTTCAATTGCCTTAATTTGCCGTTCGATTTCATGATCAATCGCCCGTTGGATAGCACTAAAAGAGTTCATATTTTTGATTTCAACTTTAGTTCCGAACTCTTTTTGCCCCACCGGACGCACAGAAATATTCACATCACATCGCAGAGAACCCTCTTGCATATTGCCATCACTTACGCCCAAATAACGCACAATTCGACGCACTTCTTGGGCATATTCGGCTGCTTCTTGTCCTGAACGAATATCAGGTTCAGAAACAATTTCAGCTAAAGCAATTCCAGCCCGGTTATAATCCACCATAGAATAGGTGGAACCGGAAAGACGATCACTGCCACCATGAACTAATTTTCCCGCATCTTCTTCAATATGTAAGCGAGTAATCCCAATAGTTTTACGAGTTGCACTGCCATCTTCATCGACGATTTCTATTTCTAAATGACCCTTGATGGCAATGGGTAAATCATATTGAGAAATTTGATAATTTTTGGGCAAATCAGGATAAAAATATTGTTTGCGATCAAATTTACTGTAAGGGGCAATTTCACAATTTAGGGCTAACCCGGCTTTTACCGCATATTCTAAAACTTTTTCATTTAATACAGGTAGCACACCAGGTAGTCCCATACAAATGGGATCAATATTCATATTAGGATCGGCTCCAAATTTCGTCGAAGAATTGGAGAAAATCTTGGTTTCGGTGTTCAATTGACAATGGGTTTCTAACCCAATAATCGCTTCGTAATCAGTTTTAACAGGTGCAGTAGTAGTCATAGACATCCATCGGAATTTTCTTAACAACTACTCTCTATTGTATAGTAATTTTCGATAGATTGTCATATTTTATCCTAGGATTTGCCAATCCCGAATTAGGTGAGAATACCAAATTCCTAGAGCATTAATCAATTGATCCAATCTTCTCCGACTCTAATAGTTAAATCCGAGCCAATTTCCCCCGTTGAGGATGATTTAAGCTCACCTAAACCTAGGGTTTTTTGCATTAGTTTAGCCGCGCCCAAATCTCCTCCTTGAACAATGATTTGGGTCTTCAGTTGTTGAGTGGATTCAATCGGAGCTAAATAAACTTGACTAAATCCTTTATCGGCTAAAAAATTGAGCATTTTCTCGGCGGATTTGGGATTACTAGAAACATTTTGAATTGCAATTTTTAAATCCTTGGATAAAGTTTCATAAGCAGAGGGTTCGTAGGCACTTTTTAAGGTATATCCGGTTGAATCTAAGCGAAAGTATTGATACATGACTCGATCGCGTCCCCGTTCATCAATTAACCAATAACTACTCCCAAAATTATTCTCAGAACTAGAACTCCCAGGTAACATTACCATTTTAAAATTCTGAGGTTCCAGATTCAAACCAAAATTAACTAAGGTTAAAATTTCCTCAAAGTTTAAATTAGTATCAATATATTTTTGCATAATCCGAATAATTTCAGGAACACGAGGTAAAACCGTCGGATCTTTAAGTCGAACTAAAATTGCTTCCATTAACGCTTGTTGACGCTGTACCCGACCTAAATCTCCATAACCATCCCCCCGAAACCGCACAAATTGATCCGCTTGTTCGCCATTAATTGTTTGCCAACCGGGAGCTAAATCAATTTTTAATTGTTGACTTTTATCTTGATAGGACATGGGTTGAGGAATATAAACATCTACTCCTCCTAAAAAATTAACTAATTCTCGAAATGCACCGCTACTAACCCGAATATAACGGTTAACTTCAACTTTATTTAAAATATTTTGAATCACTTCCTTTGCTAATTTAGGGCCACCCCAATAATTAGCTTCATTAATTTTTCCCGTACCATAACCCGGAATTTGAACTTGAGTATCCCGGGGTATTGATAACAGACTCACGGATTTGTCTTGGGGTTGAAAATTTACAAATAACACCGTATCACTGCGACCTTTAAACAGATCGGGGGAGGAGGAAGAACTATTTGGATTGCCATCAATTCCCAAAACCAAAATATTAACTGGACGAGATAAACTATATTTAAACCGATGTTGCCATAGCCCATCTAAAATATTTGATTCTGGCTCAGTAAAATCAAATTTTTCGGGAGCCAATAGGGCTGTCATTGCCCCTAGAATTGCCGAGGTACTAGCCAGAAATAAAACCACAAAACTGAAAAAAAATAACTGGAGAACTTTAGGCTTTTTTCGAGAAGGGAATGGAGAAGTCATAGGCTGATTTAACGATAACTTTTGATTTGAACATATAAACTGAAAATCCATCGTCTAACAGTAGGGTTCATTTGTCAATACGATTGAATCATCTTTGATATTCTCCATTCCCTGTTGATCAAATCCTTAAAGTTTTAATCCCGCTTCCTGTAGCCGCTCTATAGAAATTTTAGCGGATTCAGCCACGTGGGAATGATGATCTTTGGCTAAATAATTTAAAGCAGAAAGGCTTTTAGGTGTGACTAAATTCCCCAGGGCTTCGGCTAATCGTTGCCGAACTAACCAATCTTCAGCTTGAGCAAATCGCAGAATTTTATCAACAGATTCAACATCTTTAATTTCTCCGATCGCAGCAATTGCAGCTTGATGTAAAATCACTTCATCACTATCTAATGCAGCCAATAAAACATCCCGGGCGCGAATATCTTTTAGGTTTCCCAGGGAGACCGCCGCACTAAATCTAACCAGCCAATCTGTATCCTCATAAAAAGCTCTAACTAAAGCTTCAAATGCTCGAATATCTCCCAGATATCCCAGGGCTCCTGCGGCATCGGCTCTCACCCCATAATCCGGGTCATTTTCTAATAGTTTCACCAACAGAAAATAGCATTCTTCTGTTGGTTTAATTCCCAGGGCAAAAATCGCCATAGAACGGACTTGTAAACTTTCATCATCTAGCACTTTTTTAATTAAAGGAACCGCATCCTTTGGCGGAACATTTCGCAAAGAAGCTAAGGCTAATAGACGATCTCGTAAATTTTTGCTATCTAGCTGATCGGCAATATTTTCTAAATCCAATGGTTGACTCATTTGTAAATCAGGTTTGGCTAAATCTTTACTTATTATAGTCAAATTAGAAAAAATTTGCAGAACGAATTGTTAGAGTTTTTGATCAACCGCAAAATGTCCCCAATGTTCTTCCCCTTGACGTTTAGGTGTTGATTCATTTACCAGATGCAGGGAAAGAATCTGAAATTTCCCTTGAAAATACCATCGAATTTCCGCCGGGGTGATCCCAAAAGGTGGCCCTCCGGCAAGGGAATGGGTAAAAAACAACCCGAATAATTGCCCATCGGGTTTCAGAATTGACTCCACTAAGTCTACATAATCAGCGCGTTTATCTGGGGAAATCGCACAGAAACAAGTATGTTCAATGACATAATCAAACTGTCCTAAAAACTCCTGGGGTAAGTCAAAAATATCCTGTTGTAAAAATTGCGCCGAAGTGGGTAAATATTTTCCTGCTCCCTTTAAAATTAACGATTTATTGATGAATAATTGTTGATATTCTAATGCGTCTTTAATCGCAGAATCCACAAAATCAAACCCAATTACCTGAAACCCATAACTAGCAAATAAGAGGGCATCATAACCCCGTCCACAGCCTAAAATCGCCGTTTTTCCGGGAGGTGGAGCCTCAGAAGATTGCAAAAACTTCACAAATGGCGGGGCGGGTTCTCCTAAGTCCCAGCCTGTGTTTCCTCCTTGATAGCGTTCTTCCCAAAATTTTCTTTCATTAACTGATATAATCATAATTATCTGTATTTTTGAATGGAGTTAAACTGATTAGAGATTTAATAACCTCCTCTCCTGTTAAGTTTCTAAGGTTAAAAATCTTGTGTTTCTTCCCACAAACCCTTTTAGAGTATTGTTATGGAATTTTACCAATCTGTGCGCTATTCATCTGCTTTAGAACAAGCCATTGATCGGAATCCATTTATTATAACACCAGAAACTTGTTTGGCAGACGTGATTAAAATACTGGGTCAATCTCAAAATCATTGTCTTTTAAATTCCGGTAGTTCTTTAGTGGAAGAATCCCAGGCAAGCTGTGTTTTAGTCATTGCTCAAGACTCAGAAAAAATTATTCCTGTACTTCCCGATGAACAACCTCACACGGCTTCGGTTTTAGGAATTATCACCGAACGGGATATTGTTAAGTTAATAGCAACAGAAATTTCAGATCCTGCCAGAAAAAAAACTCTTAATATAATCAGAGCCGCTGAAATTATGTCTCCAATTTCTGTTAGTTTAACAGAATCAGATGATCAAGACATTTTTACAGCTTTATCCCTATTTCGGCAATATCAAATTTTACATTTACCCGTTTTAGATATTCGAGGTCAATTAGTGGGAGTGATTACCCCAGAACGAATTCGTCGTGTTTTACAACCTGCTAATATTTTAAGATTACGACGAGTTGGAGATGAAATGATCACCCAAGTGATTACGGCTCCAGTCACAACATCCGTATTAAGTTTAGCCCAAATGATGACCGCCCATCAAGCGAGTTATGTAGTGATTTTTCAAGCTGGAACTCAGAAAAAATTAACCCCCATTGGATTAGTAACAGAACAAGATATTGTAGAGGCGCAATTTTTAGAATTAGATTTAGCCACAACTTTTGCAACAACGGTAATGAGAAATCTGTCCTTTTCTTTGAAAATCAATGATTCTCTGTGGATGGCACATCAAGAAATGCAAAAACAACAGGTACAACGACTGATTGTTTGTGGAGATGAAGGGGAGTTATTAGGAATTATTACACAGGTTAGTTTATTAAGAATGCTTGACCCGACGGAAATGTATCGAGTGGTTAAACAACTCCAACAATCGGTTCATCAATTGCAAACGGAAAAATTAGAATTGTTAAAAAGCCGGAATGCTGAACTAGAAAGACAAGTTCAAGAACGCACTTCTAAGGTGGAAGAACTGCAACAGTTAAATATTCTCAAGGATGATTTTTTGAGTACGGTTTCCCATGAACTCCGCACCCCCTTAGCTAATATGAAAATGGCAATTCATATGTTAAAAATTGTCCCCGATTCAGAGCGAGGTAAAAAATATTTAGAAATATTAGAATCTGAATGTATGCGAGAAACTAATTTAATTAATGATTTATTAGATTTACAACGTTTGGAATCTTCCGCCACACCTATTCCCCTGGAAAATTTAGATTTATTAGAATGGTTTCCTAATATTATTAATCCCTTTTACTCTCGCACTAAAGAACGGAGTCAAGTGCTAAATGTCCAGTATTATCCTAATTTACAATCGATTAAAACTCACCCGAATAGTTTAGAAAGAATTATAGCAGAATTGTTAAATAATGCCTGTAAATACACTCCCAATGGAGGAGAAATTTTCTTAGGCATTCATTATCGTTCTTTATCTAATTGGCTAGAATTAACTTCGACAACTAAAAACAAACGTAAAACGAAGACACAGAATGTTTCTTTACCCTCTCCCCCCATTTCTGACCCCTTACAAATTGTGATTCGCAACCCAGCCGAAATTCCTGAACAAGAACTTCCCCGCATTTTTGAGAAATTTTATCGAGTTCCGAATTCAGACCCCTGGAAACAGGGAGGAACGGGGTTAGGATTAGCTTTGGTTCAAAAGTTGGTGGAACAATTAAACGGGACAATTCAAGTGGAAAGTAGCCAGAATCTCACCACTTTTACGATTGAATTTCCCCGTTAAGTGACTGCTGATTAAAAACGGGGTATGATCATCATGTATGATTAAATTTAGACACAGCAACACTGAAAATTTTTATTTTTGATCCCTATGAAATATTTAGCTTTAGCAACGGATTTTGATGGAACTTTAGCAACGGATGGTAGGGTCGAGGATTCCACCTCAAAATCCTTAGAATTATGGCGGGAGTCGGGGAGAAAGTTAATCTTAATTACGGGGAGACAACTGGATAATCTTATCGATCATGTTTCCGTAATTCATCGGTTTGATTGGGTGATTGCAGAAAATGGGGCGGTTTTATATCAACCCTCGACTCAGGTAGAAAAAATATTAGCGGAGCGCCCTTCTGAAGCGTTTATAAGCTGCCTGCGCGATCGCATTCACCAAAAACAACAACAATTACAAAACCAAGCCATTCCCGAGGAATTTTCCCGAATTGTTCAAACCCAAGCCTTAGAAACATTAGGGGTTGGACGAGTAATTATTGCCACTTGGGAAGCCTATTTGGAAATCACCCAAAAAACCATTCAAGAGTTAGGGGTTAATCTTAAAATTATTGCCAATAAAGGAGCCGTGATGATCCTACCCGAAGGGATTAATAAAGCCTCTGGGTTAAAGGCTCTTGCTGAATTCATAAACCTATCCCCTGATAAAATTGTAGGGGTTGGGGATGCGGAAAATGATTGTGATTTTTTAGCAGACTGTGGTTATTCCGTAGCCGTTGCTAATGCCTTACCCCAAGTCAAAGAAAGGGTTAATTGGGTCACGAAAAATAGCCGAGGATCAGGGGTTAAAGAATTAATCGATCAAATTCTCAATTCAGATAACTGATAACTGATTATGAATCGTCGTAATTTTTTAACCGGGTTAACCTTAGCAGGAATTGCTGCTCAGTTTCCTATTCTGGCTCAATCTTCATCTTCCCAAAGATTAATTAAACCTCCGGCTTTAAAACCAGGAGATACGGTGGGGTTAGTAACTCCCGCCAGCCCTATTTTTAAAGAACATTTAAAGTGGATTCAACTGCAATTAGGACAACAGGAACTCGCCGTTAAAGTTGCTCCCCATGTCATGAGTGAATATGGCTATTTAGCCGGAACCGATCAACAACGGGTATCAGACATTAATCAAATGTTTGCTGACCCTAATATAAAGGGAATTATTGCGACGGGTGGTGGTTGGGGAAGTGGTCGAATTTTACCCTTATTAGATTATGATTTAATTCGCAAAAACCCTAAAATTTTTCTAGGTTATAGTGATATTACCGCTTTATTATTAGGATTATATAGTCAAACCGGATTAGTTACCTTTCATGGATTATTAGGAACTTCCGTCTGGAATCCCTATTCGGTCAGTTGGCTAAAAAAAGTCCTATTTGAAGGACAAGCTGTAACCTTTAAAAATACCAATAATGTTCGGGTTGAAACAATTTATCCCGGTCAAGCCCAAGGGAGGTTAATCGGAGGAAATTTATCAGTTTTATCCGCTTTAGTCGGTTCTAAATATTTACCAAATTGGCAGAATACAATCCTATTTGTGGAGGATGTCGGCGAGGATATTTACCGAGTTGATCGAATGTTAACCCATTTAAAACTAGCTGGAATTTTAGATCAAATTTCCGGGTTTATTTTTAGTCAATGTACCGCCTGCACTAAAGGCGAGGGAAATGAACCCTCTTTAACCTTATTGCAAGTATTAACTGATCTCATTCAACCGTTAGAAATTCCAGCTTGGTATGGTTCAATGATCGGCCATATTCGAGATCAATTTACAGTTCCTTTGGGAGTACCAGTAAAAATTAATACCAGTCAAGGAAGCATCGCAATGCTTGAAAATGCTGTAATCTACAAATAAAATAAAAATAAAGACGTATTAATTTTTACATTATTTGCGTTAGAATTAAAATTAAGAATTTTCCCGAATCACGACAAATTTCAAATTTTGATGAGTTTTGTTACCTATGTCGTTTCTTTTGTTCGCTTTTTGCTCGAAATTGTGAATACTTGTATCGAAAAGCGATCGGTTTCTTAAACGGAGGTTAAATTTTCTCAACAATATAATAAGTTTTGTATTTTAAAATACTAGATTTTTAGTAAAAATTTAATAAATTTAAAATCTTTCAAAAAAGTATAGAAATTCTTTATAAAAATTGGCAGACATTGTGGTTTAAGTTGACTACACTTAAGCCAGACTGTAAACCGTAGAATTTAGTTAATTACAATTCTCGCAATTCTGCTTTTGCTAATCTATTCCTAAATCCTCTAATGAACCTATATTTCAAGGAAGCGAACTTTTATGATGTTCTCCCAGTCTCAAGAACAACTGAATGCCGTACCTAGTAGTTCCGTTGATCGAACTGAAATGACACGGATGGCGGTTCAATGGGCGCAGAAATATTATGCTAAAGCAGCTGCTCATCATCCCCGGACTCCCCATCATTTCTTCTTAGAAAATCATGAAGTTGATGTTACCGAATTTGATCAGGATCGTTCCCGCACTGTGGCAGAGTTAATGAAAAATATAAGCCTGTTGGGAACCCTGGCTTGGAATAAAGTAGGAACTATTTTAGGGATTGACTGGAATCGTTATCCGGTGAATAAACTATGTTTACAGGACACAGACACACTGATTCAAGATGTGTGTAATTTATATCATCAAGCCTTAGAAGTTTTTGCTCAATATGAATACCCCTTTCGTTTGTCAGTTTCTCTAGGGAGAGAAACCGTAAAACTGCGTCGCAAATACTCCCAAACTGAACCCTTAATGTTGGTTTTAGTCCAGTTGCAATTCCACTATATGGGTCGAATGTTGTTAGAGTGGATGTCGATGAAAGAACGAACAGTTTTCTTTCTCTACTTCAAAACTTTGGAGGATTATTTATATTCTCCCCTGGGGGAAGTTAATGATTTAGCTGGAAAACATTTATCGGATTCTCCAGCCTTAATTGCGGTTCAACAATTACTCCCCATCCTGACCACCGTTGCCCATCAGGTTTACCACACAGTACATCACTTAAACCCTGGGTATTGCAGTATCAGCGGAAATGTCAAAAATCATATCCTGCAATATTCGAGTACCCGTGATATTGAGTTATTTCAAATTTATCTTTGCTGGTGCGTCTTAGAGAATAGTTTACGTCCCATCCAACGAGAATTATTTCCCATGTGTGTGATTTTATATCCTCGACTCCATATTAGTTGGAAATTAATTCAGGATATGTTAGATGCCCTGTCAGATGCATTGGAAAATCGGTTACTTCCTCAAAATTTTGCCGTCTTTTCTCCCTATCTTCAAGTATTATCAGAAATATTTTCTGATCAGGTTGTGCAATCTGTATAATCACAAAAACCGGGTTTTTTAAAGAATTAATTTTTGATTTTAGCCCATAGATAATAGTGAAAAACCCGGTTCCTTATTTAACAGTTAGGATTTCCACTTTCCTAATTCATACCAATGTTGAAAGGCTAACCAAATTCCTGATAACAACCCAGCTACACTTAACGTGATCCCACTATAGGGAACTAATAAACCAAATATTGGTAATATTCCCCCAGAAATTGTACAAATAATTGCGACCCAAGAGGCTTGACGGTTTTTCCCTAATCCCCAAACTGCTAATAATAATACTGGAGAAATTACTGTCCAAGCGAGTTTTGCATCAATCAAACGACTGCTATAGGTTAGGGTTAATAAACAGGCAAAAAATAGTCCGGCGACAATCGCAACATCTCCCAAGGTTAAGGGTAAAGACAGATATAGTAAAATGATCCACCACAAAAAGATAGCTGGAGCTAATAATAATAATCGCGGGATCACACCTGTATTACGAATCGGAGCGGTGGCGGTAAATATTCCTAATGGATTTTTAACGGAAATATTGCCTTCATAAATCCAAGAAAGTTGTCGATTTTCCCCGCCTTCTTTGGTGATGGTTGGCACTGCCCCGGCAAATTCTGCATCGGGAAAATTAGCTAAAACATTTAAGCTAAAATTTGATAATAATTGCTCTCCAGGTTGATAAACCCAACGGGGGGCACCTTGAGCTTGATAAGTCACCTTGAAATTTGTAGTTTCCCCAGGAGGTAATTTAAACGGAAATCCATAATCTCCCGGGTTGACTTGTACTAAGGATTTTCCATTTTGTTCGACTTGGAAATCTTGTAATAATAAATAACCGTAAGGTGGGGGAACTTCAAAGAAAAAGTCTGAGATACCTTTGAGTTGATTTTTTACTTGATATTCTCCCACAAAATCAACACTATAAATCCATTGTTTGGTTTCGGGACTGGTAGTTTGATTGATTTTAACCTGGATTTTTGATCCAGATAAAGTCATCCAACGGGGTACAATCCTGGTACTTTTAATTTCAATAGTTTTACCCTCAATATATTTATAATCGGTAAAAGGTTCTTCAATTTCATAACGAATTTTAGGTGCTGTTTGTTCTAAACGTTCTCCAGCAACGGTGGTGGCAATTTGAGTAATACGTTGTTGTTCCCAATTATGATAGCGATTAGCCAAGGTAGAACAGAGAAAAAATCCACTGGTAATTACCAGAACAATTAGAATTAAATGCGGTAAAGTTTGCATCCATTTCAGATATTGTTCTAAGGCTGTTTTAATAGCAGGAATAGAAATAGAATCCCCCGGTTTTTTCATCGACCAGTTAATTAGGGATAATATTACACCAATTGCTATTAAAAAAATAGCCAATTTCATCAGGATTTTAATCACTATTGATCCCAATTCCATTAATTCATTAGGATGGGTCAAATCAGGAATACTGGGAATACTGCTAAACAAAATATCCATACAACCTTTCAAACTCAATAGAGTGGGTAAAAAGCCGAAGTAGTTCTTACCCATCCTACAAGACTAATTATTAATTTTCCGAATTAATTCAAATTAATCCAGATTTAATAGGGTGTAACTGCCAAAAACTTTCAAGGTTTCTGTAAAGGTTTTTAATTCCGCTAAAGCTAATTGTACCGAGGGTTCATGACTATCCGCTTCTAAATCCATAAAAAATAGATAATCTCCCAATGAGCGCTTACTAGGACGGGATTCAATTCGGCTTAAATTAATTCCTCTATCGGCAAAAATTGCTAAAGGTTTTGCTAATGCTCCCGGAACATTTGCTGGAACACTAAAGCCTAAAGAGGTATATTTTCCCGATCCTGAAGGTTGTAGACTTACTACCAAAAATTTTGTACAATTATCGGGATAATCATTAATAGGATGGGCGAGAACAGGTAATTGATAGAGTTCTGCTGCTCTTAAAGATGCGATCGCGGCTGAATCCGTTTCATCTCTAACTGATTGTAGGGCTTCTGTGGTTGAATTTTTAGAAATTAATGGCACATCACAAAGGTGTTTTTCTAACCATCCTTGACACTGAGCTAGGGCTTGCGGATGGGAATAAACCACTTGAATCTTAGCAAAATTTTTAGCTTGAGAAATTAACGCATGGCTAATAGGAAGGATTAACGCCTGTTGAATTTGAAGACAGCCAATTTGCCACAATGTATCTAGGGTCATAGTAACACTTCCTTCAATGGAATTTTCAACAGGAACTACCCCAATATTGGCATCCCCTTTGGCAACTGTCCATAAAGTTTGACTAATACTTGAACATGGGCATAACATTGCTTCTTCCCCGGTTTTTTGGGTGAGATATTGAGCATAAGCTAGGGCTGCGGCCTCTGCATAAGTTCCCGATGGGCCAAGATGGGCAATAGAAACAGTCATAATTTTAGTTCCGTAAATAATAAATGGATAGAAAGGGACGTTACAATTATTTATATTATTCTCATCAACCTTACCATTATGATCAAGCGACTACCTATTTTTTAGGGAATACACGCCATTATTCTTGATCGGTGACTCTTGATTGATGAAAATAGTTTGAATAACTCTTAAATTATATTAAGATAAGTTAAAATTAGTAGACTTTTATAACTTTCTATATGTATACCCACTTTCAAGCCTCCCAAACCGTTGAAATGGCTGTACCAGAGCCAAATTTAATTCACCATTATCTGCGTCAACCGAAACGCTTGGTCAAGGCGCTAGTTGATCCGACCCGTTTAGATGCCTTAGCAGAGGACATTTACCGCCTAAAAATGCGTCCTTTGCAGTTTATGATGTTTAGTTTACAACCAACGGTAGACTTGAAACTGTGGATACAGTCCGATGGCACCCTAAACTTAAAATCTGTCGGATGCGAAATTCGTGGAATTGAATATATTAATCAACGGTTTTCCTTAAATTTAGTCGGAAAATTATATCCGGTTGAATTGCAAGGAATTACCTATTTAAAAGGTCAATCTGATTTAAAAGTTAAAGTGGAACTTCCCCCGCCATTATGGTTAACACCCCAACCAATTTTGGAAACAACAGGAAACGGATTATTAAAGAGTGTGTTAATGACGGTTAGACACCGATTAGTTCATAATTTATTATCGGATTATTCCCATTGGTCTGCTGAACAATTAGGGGATGTGGCTCCACAGCCCCAATCTGTTATTCAAGTTTCAAGTGCTGAATGTTAGGGGTTAAATCAGGATTAAAATGACTGAAAATTCAGAACGGGTAATTGAACATGATCGATTATTTAAAGAATTGCTATCGACGTTTTTTTGGGAATTTTTAGAATTATTTTTTCCTGATTTAATTCCCTATATTGATCAATCCTCTATTACCTTTTTACCCCAGGAAGTATTTATTGATATTACATCGGGGAATCGTCGAGAGGTCGATCTATTAGCAAAAGTTAGATTTCGAGAACAGGAAAGTTTTTTCCTCATCCATACCGAAACTCAATCCTACGCTCAAGCGGATTTTGCCCGGCGGATGTTCCATTATTTTGCTAGACTAGACGAAAAATATGCACTTCCGGTTTATCCGATTGCACTATTTTCTTTCGATACCCCCCAACGTCTGGAACCCAATAACTATCAAGTTGAATTTCCCGACCGGAAGGTATTAGAATTTAGCTATGCAGCGATCCAACTGAATCGTTTAAACTGGCGGGATTTTTTACGTCAGCAAAATCCAGTGGCGGCTGCATTAATGGCTAAAATGAGAATAGAACCCCAGGATCGACCCCAAGTTAAAGCGGAGTGTTTACGCTTGTTAGTAACGTTGCGGTTAGATCCAGCTAGAAATCAATTAATTTCGGGGTTTATCGACTCCTATTTGCGCTTAAATTCTAGCGAAGAAGTCGTTTTTACCGAAGAACTCAATCGCTTAGGATTAATTCAGGAGGAAAGATTTATGGAAATTGTTACAAGTTGGATGGAACAGGGAATTGAACAGGGAATTGAACAGGGAATTGAACAGGGAATTGAACAGGGGTTACGACGAGAAATAACGTTCATTTTGCGTTTGCTAAGTCGTCGTTTAGGAACAATTAACCCCGAAATTTCAGAACAAATCCGCGGTCTTCCGATTGAACTAGTTGAACAACTAGGAGAAGCATTATTAGATTTTGAAACGGATTCAGATTTGTTAACTTGGTTAGCTGAAAATTGTTCCTAATTTGATAACGGTAAGGATAATTGACAACACCCGAAAGATTGACGATGTTGGCAAGTAATACCATAATCTTGGATCGCTTGACGGTGTTTTGCGGTTCCGTAACCTTTGTTTTGTTTTAAATCATATTCAGGATATTTTTTAGCTAAACGAGTGATTAATTGATCTCGCCAAACTTTTGCCACAATACTAGCGGCTGCAATTGCAATAGATGTACTATCTCCTTTAATGATAGTTTGTTGTGGAATTAATAATTGTGGAATCTTCTGATTTCCGTCAATTAAACAGAGTTCGGGTTGAGGATTTAACCTTAAAATTGCCCGTTTCATGGCTAATAATGTCGCTTGTAAAATATTAAAGCGATCAATTTCTTTAACGGACGCCCAACCGATTTTACAATCAATGGCGATCGCTTTAATTTCAATCGCTAACCGAGAACGAATCCCTGGAGTTAATTTTTTACTATCTTTAACTCCAGCGCTGGTTAATTGAGCCATACCATCCTCCGACAAAATTACCGCCGCCGCCACCACAGGGCCAAATAAAGCCCCCCGACCTACTTCATCCACTCCCGCAATTAAAATAGAAGTTAGAGCCTGATATTCTGTCATTTAATTTTAATTTAGAATTGCTATAATTATCAATAATAGATTAAAACGAATCGTTTAAAAATAGAGTTTATGAAAAAGATTGTTTTAATTGCTGGGTTTGAGTCTTTTAATGCTGAGTTATATCGCATAGCCGCCCAGTTAGCCAGCGCTCGTTGTCCAGAATTAGAGATTTGTGTGTTTAGCGATCGCGCGATTTCTGATCAACCGGATACTGTCGCCATGGCCATAAAAAATGCCGATGTTTTTTTTGCTAGTTTATTATTTGATTATGATCAAGTATTATGGTTACGAGAGCGGGTACAAAATATTCCGATTCGGTTAGTTTTTGAATCCGCTTTAGAATTAATGAGTTTAACTCAAATTGGAGCGTTTAAAATTGGGGATAAACCCAAAGGAATGCCCAAACCTGTACAATTTATTCTCAGTAAATTTTCTAGTGGCAAAGAAGAAGATAAACTGGCAGGTTATATTAGTTTTCTCAAAACAGGCCCGAAATTATTAAAATTTATTCCCGTTCAAAAAGTTCAAGACCTGCGTAACTGGTTAATTATTTATGGGTATTGGAATGCCGGAGGCACAGAAAATGTCGTGGCGATGTTCTGGACAATTGCTACTAATTATTTAGGGTTAACCGTTGGCGAAATTCCCCCTCCGATAGAAACCCCTAATATGGGATTATTACACCCAGATTATAACGGTTATTTTGAATCACCAAAAGCCTATTTAGATTGGTATAAAACCCAATATCCAAATGCAGTTAACGATCCCGTTGTCGGAATATTGCTGTATCGTAAGCACGTTATTACTAAACAAGATTATATCCCCCAACTAATTCGCTATTTTCAACAAGATCAATTAATCCCTTTACCAATTTTTATTAATGGTGTTGAGGGTCATGTAGCCGTGAGAGATTGGATCACAACAACCGATGAATTTAACAATCGAGAACAGGGAAAAATTGAAACCTTATCCTTATCAAAAGAGGCTGTAACCGTTGATGCAATTGTTTCTACCATTGGGTTTCCTTTAGTTGGAGGGCCAGCCGGATCAATGGAAGCCGGACGACAAGTGGAAATTGCTAAACAAATTTTAACCGTAAAAAACGTTCCCTATTTTATCGCTGCACCCCTACTAATTCAAGACTTATTATCCTGGACTCGTCAAGGAATTGGCGGTCTACAAAGTGTAGTTTTATATGCCCTACCAGAACTCGATGGTGCTATTGATACCGTTCCTTTAGGGGGGTTAGTAGGAGAAAATATTTATTTAATTCCTGAACGAGTTAAACGTTTAACTGGACGGGTAAAAAGTTGGATTCAACTGCGAAAAACACCTCCAGAAAAGCGAAAAGTTGCGATTATTTTATATGGATTTCCTCCTGGATATGGAGCCACAGGAACCGCCGCTTTATTAAATGTACCCCAGAGTTTATTAAAAGTTTTACAAGCCTTAAAAGCTCAAGGATATACGGTTGGGGAGTTGCCAGAAACTGGGGAAAGTTTAATTCAAAAGGTCAAAATAGCCGATGAAACCTTAGAAGCTCAACAGAACTTTAGTTTTGCAGAAAATTCCGTTATTTCTAATCAAGTGAATGTCAATCAATTAGAGAAATGGTTAGGATATTTACAACGAAGTAGGATTAAAAAACAATGGAAATCCTTAACAGAAACCGGAATTAAAACCTTTGGAGAAGATTATCATATTGGTGGAATTCAATTAGGAAATATTTGGGTGGGAGTGCAACCGCCTTTAGGTTTATCCGGTGACCCCATGCGGTTAATGTTTGAGAGAGATTTAACTCCCCATCCCCAATATGTAGCTTTTTATCAATGGCTACAAAAGGAATTTAAAGCTGATGCAATTGTTCATTTTGGGATGCACGGAACTGTGGAATGGTTGCCCGGATCACCATTAGGAAATACGGGCTATTCTTGGTCAGATATTTTATTGGCAAATTTGCCCAATTTATATCTTTATGCAGCTAATAATCCCTCGGAATCAATATTAGCAAAACGTCGAGGTTATGGGGTATTAATTTCCTATAATGTACCCCCCTATGGTCGAGCGGGACTGTATAAACAATTAGTATCTCTACGGGAATTAATTGCCGAATATCGAGAAGATCCGCAGAAAAATTCTACCCTTCAGGAATCAATTAGTCAGCAAATTGTTGATATGGGTTTAGAGGTAGATTGTCCCTTTCAAGAGGGCAAAAAATTAGGAATAGCCTTTACAACCGAAAACGCTCGATTATTTAGTGTCGAAGTTATTTATAACTATTTTATCAAAATCTATGATTATTTACAAGTCTTAGAACAGCGTTTATTTTCATCAGGATTACATACCTTTGGAGAAAATCCAACGGCAGAAGAATTAACCACCTATCTGAATGCTTATTCTACCGAATCCATGAATGAGTTGACCTTGGAAACTGAGACTCAAATTCGAGAATTATTATTACAAACATCCGATGAATTAACTAATTTATTAAAAGGATTAAATGGGGAATATATCCCCCCAGCCCCCGGCGGGGATTTACTGCGAGATGGGCCAGGAGTTTTGCCAACCGGACGTAATATTCACGCCTTAGATCCCTATAGAATGCCCTCGGCTGCGGCCTATTTGAGAGGACGAGAAATTGCTCAAAAAATCATTAATCAACAGTTAGCAGAAACTGGGAATTATCCCGAAACCGTTGCCGTGATGTTATGGGGTTTAGATGCGATTAAAACTCGTGGAGAGTCTTTAGGAATTATCTTAGAATTAGTGGGAGCCGAACCAATTAAAGAAGGAACCGGGCGAATTGTGCGGTATGAATTACAACCTTTAGAACAAGTCGGACATCCTCGGATTGATATATTAGCCAATTTATCAGGAATTTTTAGAGATAGTTTTGCCAATATTATCGAATTATTGGATGATTTATTTGTGCGAGCGGCTGATGCGGAAGAAGCGGAGGAACAAAACTTTATTAGAAAGCACACTTTAAAGTTGCGATCGCAAGGAGTAGAAAACCCGTCCGCCCGTTTATTTTCTAACCCATCTGGAGATTTTGGATCGTTAGTTAATGATCAAATTGTGGATGGAAATTGGGAATCGGGAGACGAATTAGCAGATACTTGGAAAGGACGGAATGTATTTAGTTATGGACGCAAAGATCAAGGACAAGCTAGACCGGAAGTGATGACACAATTGTTAAAAACAATGGATAATGTTGTTCAAGAAATTGATTCCGTAGAATATGGGTTAACGGATATTCAAGAATATTATGCCAATACGGGCGGATTAAAACGGGCGGCGGAAAAACAAAAAGGTCAAAAAGTTAAAGCCAGTTTTGTCGAAAGTTTTTCTAAAGATACCACTCCTCGACAATTAGAAGACCTATTAAGAATTGAATATCGGACAAAATTATTAAACCCGAAATGGGCAGCAGCCATGGTCAATCAAGGAAGTGGTGGGGCTTATGAAATTTCTCAACGAATGACCGCCTTAATGGGTTGGGGAGGAACAACCAATTTCCAAGAGAATTGGGTTTATGATCAAGCCTCTAAAACCTATGCTTTAGATGAAAAAATGGCAACTAAATTAAGACAAGCAAATCCCGAAGCCTTTCGTAATATTGTCGGTCGAATGTTAGAAGCCCATGGCCGAGGATTTTGGGAAACCGATGGGGAAACATTAGAAAAATTAAAATCTTTGTATGAGTTAACCGAAGCAGATTTAGAAGGAGTAACCCTTTAATTTTTCTGGGGCGTTTTCGTGTCTTAGTACCTTTATGGTTCCTTCCTTTTTGCCCTGTACAAGTCACGAAAATAAAATGATAAGCTAGAGCTATGAACCTCGATTTAGGAGAGCTTGGATGGTTGCAAAAAATGTAATAGAGGTTTCTGCGGTTCCCGCCGTCAAAACCGTTTTGGCCGGGTTTCATGCCCTATCTGACCCTCTGCGTTTGCAGGTTATTAATCTGTTACGAGAAAAAGAATTGTGTGTTTGTGAACTTTGCGAACAGTTAGCCGTCAATCAGTCTAAACTATCTTTTCACCTAAAAATTTTGAAGGAAGCCGGATTATTGGGAAGTCGGCAAGAGGGACGTTGGATTTACTATCGTCTAAACCCTAGCCAGTTTGGAGTCCTAGAAGCCTATTTAGCCGAGCATTACCATGCGAGTCCCATTTCAACCTCCCACTCAGATTGTGATTAAGGGAGGCTGTATAGTTGTTAATAGAATTGTCTTCTTTTTAATAAACACTGGATGGAATTGATCGGGCTATAATTAAAGTATCAAGGTATACTTTGTAAGCCGATTCAAAATCCGGCATTCTATGTAAAAATAAACAATCATGTAAATTGGAGTCTGAGACCAATGACCAACCTGGGTTCCTTTTATTGGAGTTCTCGTTATCGAGGCAATGCTACACCTGAAAATATCGTGTTTAATGCTAATTTGCAGGAATTTGCTCAAAAGGTGGAGTTTATCGTTGGCCTCCAAACCGGGGGAAAACTTTCAGCAGAAGAATCTTATGTACAAATCGAAATCTTGTGGGAACAACTTCGAGAGAGTAAACAACATCTGGGAATTGACAAAAAAGCCGGATAATAGCCTGAATATAGAATCACTAAAATAAAGGGCGCAGATCAACTGCACCCTTTATTTTTAGTCTGGATTTTGGCAGAGTTGTTTCTATAGCAGTTGCCACATCTATTAGGACATTCTTGAAAGCTAAAAGCTACTTATAGTAAGTATTTACCTATTGCC
>NZ_LT797694.1:0-22909 GCF_900009135.1 Planktothrix sp. PCC 11201
TAATTCCAACCATGAAATATCATTGAGAATTCATGCGGCTGAGATTATTAATACAGCCACAGATATAAACAGAAGGCTGAAAACATTGAGTCAATTATTATTGGAAGAGAACAATCCAAAATTGCATGAAGTGGCGTTGCGTCAAGCTCAGTCAATATTTCAACAATCTGCTGAAACTGAAGAATCTCTCTATCAACCTCTGGAAGAGTTTTTGCTTAATTCCAACCATGAAATATCATTGAGAATTCATGCGGCTGAGATTATTAATACAGCCACAGATATAAACAGAAAGCTGAAAACATTAAGTCAATTATTATTGGAAGAGAAAGAGTTACGGAATGCGACAGTAAGGCTATTGACTCCATACAAGGAGGAGTTAGCTAGAGTAGAGCCTGATGCTGATAAGGTATTAGAGGTGCTGATTGTTGATCAGTTAAATAAACCTCAACTAAAAGATTTAACAATTTCACAACTAAAAAATTATGTTTCATCAACAAGTGGTTATCACAAGGAAATTTCAGAGATATTTACAAGTGCCATAACAGCATCCAAATCATTAGGGAAACGATACGGGAGAACCAGTTCCATATTGAAAGAAGTTCTACAAAATAAGCAGGATGGGCATCTGTCAGCTATTAAAAGTTGGATGCAACTATTAAGAAATCAAATTTCGGATACATTAGCCTTGCAAGAGACAGTTAAATCCTCTCAATCCATCCTTGATAAAACTTTTTATGCAATCGCTAATATAGATACTAAGCTCTCTCAAAAAATCAGAAGTTTAGCTAATTGGGAAGCGATAGAGAGTAATTATGATCTAAGTTATAACCAATATCAAAAATTATTAGTTGACTTGAAATTACTAAAAACTAATCTCGTTTCTGAACTAAATAGCAAGTCCCATCAACTACTTAGTGAAAGTAAAGAAATGGGGGGTGACACATCCTGGGCATTAATTTGGTGGGGTTTAGGGATAATTGCTGTGGGATGTTTTATAAATTTTCAAAATTTTCAAAGTCAAGGTTCTCGTTCTAATAGCTATACGACAACAGCATGGTACGCTAGTGGTTTTCCTAAGAATAGCTGTGGTAGTTCTTCAAGTCCTAATAATTGTTGGTATCCTGTTTTTATTAAATACAGTGATAACAACTGGAATACGGTTATATCAAATTATTGCGGTGATATTGGACAGGCACAAAGTCCAGAAACAGCTAGGAAACTGGGTCAAATACAAGTAGCTTCATTTGGTGATTCTAACGAGGCTCAAGGGTTTGCTAACTATATGCAAGGTTGGGTTGGACAACAAAAGTGTTATTAAATTAGATTTTTAGAATAATCAGGAGGAATTTTTATCTATGGAATGGTTTTATCTTTTAGGTACTGTTTTAGCCAGCATTGGTATTGGTAGATTCATCATTGCCTTTCAACTCAAGAAAAAAGCAGAAACAATTAAACGTATTTCTGACAACTTATCTAATAACTGGAGGAAATAAATGTTTGATCGAAATTTTCCTATATGTTATCAACTTTACCCTCAAAGGAGTCATCAGGAAAACAGCCAAACTGAACACCGTAAAAACCTCCTACAAACCCAACAACAGCTAATAAGCTCAATTAGCCGCCTTGGTATTAACCTAACAATTTCCCTTCGATACCTCTATGACCCCAATCAATCCCCTAAACTCAAAACCTACCTCCTTATCAATCACCCCCACAACACCCAAACCGAAGAACATTCTGAACAAATTCTGAGCCTCCTTACCAAAGGCAAATTAAGCCAATTCTTCACCCTCACCCCTCAACCTAACCTAACCATTTTCCAACACTTAGACTGGGTGCAAATGATTGGCGAAATTATCAAATATGAAGAATTTATCGCACCCCAAAATTACTACCTCCCTCACCTTTTCGATGCCAATCAAACCAATGATATGTCAGCCGTCTGCGATGTCATCCACCGCTTAGACAGCAAACTCATTTTAGAAATCACCCTGCAAACCTATCACAACCCCAATCAAAAATCATTGTGGGTAAATGCCATCAACCAAATGCTGGCTCAATTAGAGAAAGTCAACGCCAATACTAGCGGAATTAAAGACAACATTCTCTCAGTAACTTCGGCACTTTACCAAAAATATCAACAGTCATATCCTAACAGCGACCTATTCCAATATAGCATCAAAGCCTTAGCAGAAAATCGGGCCGATGCTTTTCCCATCCTCAACGCTCTCATTGATGAGGCAATCAAAGAAACACCTCACGGGAAACGATGCCGAATCATCCAAATTAGTAAAGATAAACCCGGATTTTATGAAAGTTTGGTAGCCACAAAAAACGTAGATATTTCCAGTAATATTGAATGGGAAGGCTGGCATAAAAACGATAGTCAACTGTTAATAAAGAATGCAATTCAGCCACAAAAAAAAGGATTAGGAAAATTCAGCGGTGATTCTGGGAGTCTTCCCGATAAACCATTATTTAATCATCAAAATCAACCCCCCTTGATAGGTGGTATCAACTCAGAGCAAAATCAAAATTTACCGCAATTATATGATACTGTTTCAGATGGTTCGGCTTTAGCGAAATTTTCATCAACTCCCGCACCTTCTCGGATGGTGGATTTAAAACCTTTACATCGACTGGTGACGGCTCAAGAAATTAGCGGGTTTTTCCGCATTGGTATTCCCAAAGAAATCTCTAAAGAAATCCCTATTGAAAGTATGACAGAAAAATCATTGCCTGTTGCAAATGCAGAAGACTTATTCAATTATTACAAAAGTCTTCTGGAACAGAATTACGATACTTACCGAGATAGCTATATCGTAGGCATTAATGACGCGGGAAATCCCGTAATATCAAGCTGGGCAGAAACACCTCATCGCTTAGTTGCTGGCGTACCAGGTGCAGGGAAAACTAACTTTCTGAATTGGGTAATTTTCCAGTTTCTATATGCCAATCCCACCGGAAAAATTTATATCGCCGATTTTGCTGGAGTTGATTTTAATTTTTTGGCGAAGCACTTCAAGGATAACGTTAAAATTATCACAACCGTAGAAGAATGTCAAAAATTAGTTGAAATAATTCATACTGACGAGTATCAAAGACGCATCAATTTACTGACACAAGCGGAAGTTCAAAATATTCAACAGTTAAGAGAAGAAGGGGTTGAGATTCAGCGCACGCTTTGGATTATTGATGAAGCAGCAGACATAGCACTTGCGCCCAGTAAATTAAAAGAAACGATTCAGACGAGATTAATTGAGTATGCGCGTAAGGGGCGGAAATGTGGTCTTCATGTTATTTACTGCACTCAAAAACCATCAACTGCCATAATAACACCACAGGTGCTTGACTCCTGCGAAGAGAAAGTAGTTTTCCGAGTAAGTTTAGCGGCAAGTGAAGCTATTATAGAAAGTAGCCAAGCTGCTAAAATTTCAAAAGAATCTCGTGGCAGGGCGGTTTTAATGCTAGTTGGAGGTGATGACAATAATTATGTAAATACTCCCTATATTCAAGTTCCTGTGGGCAAGAAAGTATTAGTAGAAGATACGCTATGGCGTTATCTAGTTACTAAATTGTAAAATGTTTTTATCTATGATTGAGGTATCTAAATGGGTGTCAAATCTGAAATTGAAGAATTCCAATCCATGATTAACAGAATAGTTGAGTCTCTGGAAGAAGTTAGTAGCTCATCAGCAGCTATTCCTGAGACGGCAATGGATGAATTAAGCAACAAAATCTCAAGTTTATCGGAGGGCTGTGAAGAGGTATCTAGCGAACTTAGAACAGCGATAGAAATGCTTGAAGGAATTAAATCCCGTTGGGGTTAAGGAGTAAAATATGGGGACACTCAGAGACGAAATCGAACAATGGCGGAGTAAAGTCGCCCAACTACTAGAAGCGATGGAAGAAGTTAATGTTTATGCTGATAGACTCTCTGAGTGTTATATTTCTGAGTTAGATTGGCAGTGTTCCATACTGCTAGAAATGTGTGAGGAAAGCTTAAGTCAAGTTGAAAGTTTAAGAGAGCAATTGGAAGAGATACAAAATAGGTGGGGTTTTGGTACTGTTAGAAGGTTGCCAGTAAAAACTATAACAGGCTGGGATAAATGGCAACGCGGTTTACAAGACAAGCTTCCTCGCAAGGAAAATTATAATCAAGAGCTAAAAACTCTCTTAAACACTTGGAAAGGAGATAACTGGGGATTTTTTGTAGAGCAACAATTATCTTTTGAACAGTGGCATTTGGAAGGGAAAATGTGGACGAAAGAAGATATTGATAGTCCCTACTTGCCAAGTGTTATCACTCGACCAAAAGATCCAAGAAAAGAGGTAGAAAAAGAGTGCGATCGACAAATGTTAAAAGTTACCAATGTAGAAGGCTCTAAAGTCGAGTATGATGCTGTCAGAAAAAAAGATCACCTTGATTCATCTTTAGCTAAAGAAGTTGCCGAGTTTAAGCTACGCGAAACATCTACAAGAATCAATCAAGCTAAGATTCAATCTGAAGATTTAGCGCGTGAATCAGCTAAACAGGGAAAACCCAGCCGAATTGCCTATTATTTTTACGAAAAGCCGTCAGACAAGGAAATCAATAAACTTTTGGAGATATATAAAATGGCTTCTGAAAAACATTCTGGCGCTAGGGTAGAGGTTCAATTTTTATTTGCCGAAGATGGAGATAGGAGATAGAGTCATGTTTGACTATAAAATTGTAGAAAATAAACTCCATCAAGTCATTAATATCGTAAAACCACAACTATCAGAGACTCAAATAGAATTTATGGTTTCAGATATTCATGCGGGTGAGTGGAATTTAGCTTTAGAGACTTTGTGTGATATCCTCATTGAAGAAGAAATTCCCATAGATTTAAAGAGTTATGAACTCTTGCAAGAAGTGGGCAATATCTTGAACATGGAACGACAAACTTGGGAGATGCTAAAAGTTCAAGTAAGTCCTTTGTAGCTTTAATAATTAGATTTCATATATAGCAATCCTAAATCAGTTGTACAAATAGCTGGAAATCCAAATAATCGTAGGGGCGAGGCGCGCCTCGCCCCTACACCGAATTTATGTCCATTTTTTAGGGTTAATAATTTTGATCATTATTTTGTACAATTCATTTAGACTTGCTATAATCAAGCTAAATGTTCTGAATTTGCCATATTTTTTATCCTATTTATTCGGGATTAAAACTACCTCCATAAGCTCGTCCCGATACATTTTCAATCGCCTCTAAAGCTGCTTTTGAACCCACCATAATATCCCGTTCTTCTCCTCCTAAATATAACCGTCCAAAACTACCAACAGCCGTCACTTGCAGAATATTAATTAAAGAGGCTTTTTCCGCTTCATTAGCCGCTAAAGCTGCATAAGCTGCGGGTTGAACTTCCAAAATATACAAACTTTGGCCCCCTAAAATTAACTGACCTCGACGGTTACGATTAATTAATTGGGCTTGGTGGGGGTCAAGATTCCGAATAATTTGACTGGACACAATTTGAGGTTTGAGGCGATCGCTTTCCCTTAACCCTAAAAAATCCAAAATAGCCCGTCCGGCGGTAATGGTATCCCCTTGACGGCTCGAATGAATTTCCAAAAGGCCATAAAGCCGCTCAATAAACAACACCCCAGGACGCACAGAAGTAGCTTTCAAAGCAATATCCGTAATCCGGTTAATTTCAATCCCAGGGGAAACTTCAATCCACAAAGAAGAATCCCCAGGTAAAGGCAAAAAACCCAGAGACACCGTACCAATATAGGCCGCGTGCTGCCGTTGAAGATTATCTAAATAGACGTAACTGCGTAATTCTATACCCATTATCAGTAATTAGGGAACAGGGAACAGGGAACACCGGAACAGGGAATGGGCAATAGGGAATGGGCAACAGTCAACCGTAAACTGTTAAGAAACTATGAGTATTGTGGCATTATTTGGGGCGATCGCAACGGGATTACTTTATAGCTAAATGGGTTTAGGAGTCTATCTCAAAAAAATGTCCCGATGATTCTATAGTCAGTCATTGAATTAAGTCAAAGGTTGAAGTAATGCTACAATCACTCTAACAGTGCGAGACGTTCCTGCCAAAGTATAAGAATAAACCCCGAAACGTAAGCAGGGAGACAGGTGTAGACAATTGGTAAATGGGTACTAAACCCAATATAAAACCAATCAAGCCTATCTTAACTTTGAAAATGTGACCTCAAAGGAAGGTCAATCTCGGAGTCAACGGTACGGATTACCGTACCTGAGAGATATAGGCAATACCCACAGAGCCAGACTGATTATCAAAACTCTGAAGCTGGGTATAACGGGAAAGCGGTCATAAGTCAATGCCTAAGCATTTTCCTAGCCAATTGCCCATGATTAACGAAAGTAAATACCCGGCTTGAACCGTCGTGATGATTAAGTAGTGAAATTGACTTGATACACTGCGTTCAAAAGAACAAGGGGAAAAGATAGAAGTTTTTTATATACTTCTATAAGAGGTAAGGGTTTTTGTTAGAACACTTACTAAGACTCCCAAAAGTACCCCGGCGGACAGGGTGAATCTAATGGCAATAATCCCATTTTCAAGGAACGTTAAAACCCCTCATATACTCCTACAGAGGTCGAATACTGTCAGGTAGCCACAAATCTAAGGCGGATGTTGTGAGGGCGAGAGATGGAGTCAGAAGCTAATGCCTAAATGTAATGTTTAGGATATGCCCATAGATTTCGGTTTGGTTGTTAGGTAAGGTTGTTATTAGCAGTATAAACGGTGAAAACGAGTATAACCAAGACTACGGAAGCATGGAATACAATCAACTGGGCGAAAGTTCAACGAGTAGTATTCAAGCTGCAAAAGCGAATTTACCAGGCATCATTATCGGGACAAAATGCTAAAGCTCGAAAACTCCAAAAACTTCTAGTTAAGTCATATTACGCCCAACTCCTATCAGTTAGAAGGGTAACTCAAGATAATCAAGGCAAGAGAACAGCCGGGGTAGATGATGTTAAATCCATCACACCCAAACAACGATTAGAACTTGTCCAAAACTTGAATAAATACCAAAAGGCGAAACCACTCCGAAGGAAATGGATACCCAAATCGAACGGAGAAAAACGTCCTCTAGGAATCCCAACTATACAAGATAGAGTAAAGCAAGCCTTGGTTAAATCTGCATTAGAACCACAATGGGAAGCCAGATTCGAGGGTGAAAGCTACGGGTTCAGACCTGGACGTTCAGCCCACGACGCAATGTCAAGAATCTTCCAAAGCATTAACAAGAAAGATTACTTCATCCTTGATGCTGACATCTCCAAATGTTTTGACCAAATTAACCATGATTACCTACTGTCCAAAATGGATTGTCCATCAACAATAAAAGCCCAAATCAGACAATGGTTAAAAACCGGAATTATGGACAACGGCACATTTGAAGCAACAGAGGCAGGCACACCACAAGGAGGTGTCATCAGTCCCTTACTTGCTAACATCGCACTGGATGGTATGATTGAGCTAATTAAACATAAATTCCCTAAAAAGAGAAACTCAGTCCAAGCTCAAGTCATCAGATATGCCGATGATTTCGTTGTAATAAGTCCACAACTAGAAATTATTCAACAGTGTCAAGTTGCCATCGAAGAATGGTTAAAACCCATCGGGTTAGAACTGAAACCAGCCAAAACCCGTATATGCCACACACTAAGAGAAATCGAAGTAAACGGCGAAAAGGTAAAACCGGGATTCGACTTTCTAGGTTGGAACTTCCGACAATATCCCGTTGGTAAACACCACTCAGGGAAAACAGGAAGTAGCAACTCAAAAATATTAGGGTTCAAAACCATAATTAAACCTAGTAAAAAGGCAATTAAAGCTCACGCGGATAAGGTAAAGGAAGTGATTAAGACCCACAAAACAGCACCCCAATACGCATTAATCAAACGCCTAAATCCGGTCATAAGAGGATGGTGTAATTACCATTCCAAAGTTGTTTCCAAAGAAACATTTTCCTCATCAGACCATATTACATGGCAAAGATTAAGAGCATGGACAGTTAGCAGATGTGGTAAAGCAGGTTACAAGAAACTTGGTAAATACTACAAAAGAAACGGTAATAGAGCATGGAGCTTTGAAACCAAAGATGGTTACAAACTACTTACCCATGCAGAAACACCTATTACCCGCCATGTGACTGTAAGACCTGAAGCATCACCCTATGACGGAAACTGGACGTATTGGAGTACAAGAAAAGGCACATCCTTCGATGTACCCAACAAAGTAGCGTTTCTGCTTAAAAAACAGAAAGGAAAGTGTACCTTCTGTGGGCAATATTTCACCCCAGAAGACATTGCAGAAATCGACCATATCATCCCTACATCGAAAGGTGGAAAGAATGACTATAAAAACCTGCAATTGTTACACCGCCATTGTCACGATACTAAAACGGCAACAGATGGGTCTTATGACTCAAAAGAAACCGGATGCTCTGAAGAAAACAGTCAACTAGATTAGGAGCCGTGTGCAGTGAAAGTCGCAAGCACGGTTTTGTATGGGAGTTGGGGGCTGTAAAGCCTCCTTCGACCCCTACTGGTCAGGGTAACAAACCTGTCTAAACACCCCAATAACCGAACAAAACGCTATACTTTCACCCATCACATCCCCTTGTGTTTAGACCGGGACGCTCAATTTCATGAATTCAGAAGAAACTCAAATCCGAGATCAAAACCCACCCCTAAGCGGGGCTAAATCTTCATCAACGCCACCCTTTAATCCCTCCGTTGGAGAAACCGGAGGAAACTCGATTAATATGAACCCTTTACCCATTGCTGACCCTTGGGAGTCCAACGAACTCCAAAATTCTGAACCTGGATCAAATACCCCAACCTCACCGAGCTTGTCCGAACGTCTGATGTCCGAACCCATAGAAGAAGTCACCACCCAGTTAGAGCAACGGGTGAAACGATTACAGATTCAGGAACAGGAACTACAAAAAAGAATTGCCGGGTTACAGGAGACCAACGAACGCATCACCACCGAACAACTGGTATTAACCCAGTCCATGGGAAAATTGATCTCCTCCGCCTTAGATCAATTAGAACAACGCAAACAAACCTTACAAATCGAAATCGAAAAACTCGAACGCCGCCGCGATCGCATCCAAAAAGAAATGCGCACCTCCTTCGCGGGAGTCTCCCAAGAACTCGCCATCCGAGTCCAGGGATTTAAGGATTATTTAGTCGGGAGTTTACAGGATTTAGTCGCCACCACCGAACAATTGGAACTGATACCGGAAAACACCCCCGAGCCCCCAATTCCCGCCCAACCCCGAGAAGTGACGAAGGTGGTTATCCCCGTAGAAAATCCTCAAAACACCGCCGCGCCACAATTTTCAGAACAGGGCTTCACCGAACAAACCCAGAAAATTCGCCAACTTCTCGATCAATATCGCAGCGCCCCCGACTATTATGGCCCGCCTTGGCAACTGCGTCGCACCTTTGAACCGATTCACGCCAAACGGGTTTCCAATTGGTTTTTTAACCAAGGAGGACGGGGCGCCTTACGCACCATGGGCAGTCGTTTACAGAATATATTAGTGGCTTCTGCGACGATTTCTATATTGAGAAATATCTATGGAAACCGCCTACGAACCCTGGTTTTAGCCAATAGTCCCGAACGGTTGGGAGAATGGCGCCGCGGTCTCCAAGATTGTTTAGGAATTGACCGTCGAGATTTTGGCCCAGAACAGGGAATTGTTTTATTTGAAGAAGCGGAAGTTCTCTCTCAAAAAGCCGATCGTTTGGTGAAAGAGGGGCGCTTACCCTTCATTATTATTGATGATATGGAAGATAGAATCAGTCTATCTTTACTGCAATTTCCCCTGTGGTTGGCTCTGGCCCCCGACCCCCAAACCCAACAAGCACCTACGGAACGATTTTAACAACTTCAGCACTTTTTAACGGTCTTTTCAACATGATTGAATGGTTATTAATTAATACCGGATTATTAGTAACGGCCTATTTCTTAGGTTCCATCCCCACGGGATACGCCATCGGACGTTGGTTCTATGGCGTTGATATGCTGGCTGAGGGTTCCGGTTCCACCGGAGCTACAAATATCCTGAGAACCTTGGGAAAATTCCCAGCCTTACTGGTTTTATTGATTGATATTTTAAAGGGAACCTTAGCGGTTCTTCTGGTTTTTTGGACTTATTCCCTCTCTTTTACCTCCGAACTGGCTACAAATGCCGGAATCCAATCTCCTGATCTGTTGCAATATTGGATAGCGATTCTAGCCGGATTAATTGTGATTATTGGTCATACAAAATCCATTTGGATCGGGTGGAAAGGAGGAAAATCCGTGGCGTCTAGTCTAGGAATTTTATTTGCCTTAGATTGGAAATTAGCCTTAGCCACCCTAGGAATTTTTGCCCTGGTTTTAGCAATTTCTCGGATTGTTTCCTTGAGTTCAATTTTCGGGGCGATCGGAATTGCCATTTTAATGATTATAACTGGGGAACCTCTGGCCTATCAAATTTTTGCGATCGCCGGGGGAATTTACGTCATCTGGCGACACCGCAGTAATATTGATCGGATTTTCAAAGGAACAGAACCCAAACTAGGCGAGAAATTAACTACCCAAATCCAATAATAATTCGTTAAAATCAAGGCAATCACCCTTTAAAAACCGCTAATTAATGGGATTAGGTGCGAATCGTTGATTTTGATATCAGGGACAATCACTATGGCATCTCTATCTCGTCGTCTATTGGGATTTAAGAAAAAAGCACCTAAACTATCCCTGCGGGTGGTTTTTGTGGTTCCTTTTTTAATCCAAATTTTTGCATCCGTCGGACTAACGGGATGGTTGTCTTTTAGAAATGGTTCGATCGCCGTTAATGATTTAGCAACTCAATTAAGAATTGAATTAAGCAACCGCATCCAACAGGAACTTAATACCTATTTAGAAACCCCCCATATCATCAATCAAATTAATGTTGATACCCTGAGAATGGGATTAATTAGTGTAGATAATGTTCCCCAGATGGAAAAGTATCTGTGGAGTCAGTTAAAACAATTTAAAACCGCTAGTTATATTGGGATTGGATTACAAAATAGTTATTATGTTGGAGCTAATCGCAATGATGATGGCACGATAGAATTTGATATTGTTGATAAAAGCACTGCCGGAAAGTTTCATAAATGGTTAACTAATAATCAAGGCGATCGCCAGGAATTATTAAGTGTTAGAGATAATTACGATCCTAGAGTTCGTCCTTGGTATGAAGCGGGAGTGAAAGCGGGAAAACCCGTTTGGAGTGAAATTTATGCTTATTTTGGTTCTAAAGTTTTAGTGATTTCCGCCAACCAACCTATTTATAATCGCAATAAAAAACTATTAGGCGTAGCCAGTACCGATTTAACCTTAGAACGCATTAGTCAATTTCTAAACCGTTTAAAAATTGGCAAAACCGGACAAACCTTTGTCCTGGAAAGAAATGGATATTTAGTCGCCACCTCAACCCTAGAAGAAACCTTTATTGTTCATAAAAAAGAAAAGGAAACCGAACGGATTAAAGGGATTAAAAGTAGTGATGTTTTAACTCAAGCCACCTCCCGTTATTTACTCAACTATTTTGGGAATTTGGATCAGATTAAAACCTCAACTCAACTGACCTTTGAGATTAATGGAAAACAACAATATTTACAAGTCACTCCCCTATCTGATCGACGGGGAATTAATTGGTTAATTATCGTTGTTGTACCGGAATCGGATTTCATGGCAGAAATTCATGCTAATACTCGGACGACTATTTTATTATGTATTGTGGCGTTATTAGTAGCTACTTTATGCGGCATTTTTACCGCCCGTTGGATTAGTACCCCAATTTTACGGCTGAGTGAAGCCAGTCAAGCGATCGCCAGTGGAGAATTAGAACAAACAATTCCCGTTGAACCGATTAAAGAATTGGGGATTTTAGCTCATTCTTTTAATACTATGACCCAACAGTTAAAAGCCTCTTTTAATGAATTGGAAAAAACCAATGCCGAATTAGAGCAGCGAGTCGAAGAACGCACCGCCGATTTAAGATTAGAAAAAGAAAGATCGGAACAATTATTATTAAATATTTTACCCGAAGTCATCGCCAACCAACTCAAACATAATACAAAAGCCATCGCTTCTGCGATTGAAGAAGTCACCATTTTATTCGCCGATGTGGTGGGATTTACTCCCCTATCTTCCCAAATTCCGCCGATAGAATTAGTCAGTGTTCTGAATGAAATGTTTTCGATTTTTGATCATTTAGCTGAAAAAAATGGCTTAGAAAAAATTAAAACTATTGGTGATGCTTATATGGTAGTTGGAGGTTTGCCTTTACCCAAAGCCAATCATGCCGAAGCGATCGCCGATATGGCATTAGGAATGCAAGCCGCCATGGCGGAATTTAAAGTCCCTTTAGAAAGATTTAATATCGACTCTCAATTTCAAATTAGAATTGGGATTAATACCGGATCTGTAGTAGCTGGAGTCATTGGAATTAAAAAGTTTATTTATGATTTATGGGGGGATGCAGTTAATATTGCTTCCCGAATGGAATCTTCCGGTGACCCCGGACGAATTCAAGTTACAGAAGCCACTTATCACAGAATTAAAGATCAATATAACTTTGAAAAACGGGGCATAATTTCTATTAAAGGGAAAGGAGAAATGACCACCTATTGGTTGATTGGTAAAAAATAAATTTACCCTTTGTAATCAGAAGGTTTAAGAGAAAGTTAAACTAGGATTAATCAAGCGGAACACAACTAAAACTAAATTATTAAATTTATCTTAAAAATCTGGGTTAAGTTGCCGATCAAGAATTACGATCCGTGGTCAGGAAATGATCGCTTTAAGTTGACACTCCAGCCCCAAAGTTAGGATAAAAACATGAGAACATGGAACGATTACTTGAAAATTGGCATCCCCTTACTCGACTGTCAACATGAACAGTTATTAGATCAAATGGATCAGTTATTAGCTGCCATTGACAATCACAAAGGCGATCAAGAACTTCGAGCGATTATGGGATTTCTAAAAATGTATACGAATAATCACTTTAATTATGAAGAATCCTGCATGAATAGCCATAAATGTCCCGTTGCTTGCGATAACAAGAAAGCCCATACTAATTTTTTAACAACCTTGCAAGATATTAATAGTAAAATCGACCAAAAGCAACCTTTAAATTTAATTCGGACTCAAGTTAAGCAGGAGTTAGTAGATTGGTTTGTCAACCATATTAAAAATATTGATACTCAGCTTAAATCCCATATTCCTACAAAATAAAATGATTCAGCAAGTCGAGAATTTGATCAACAGTTATTATTCGTGCAACGAGCTTTTATTTATCTTCCCTACGGCATCTATGTTTGATTATGCGATCGCCCACCTTAACATTATTCAACAATTCGGACGCTTTCCCCATCGCAACGCTATTTTAAGTCGTCCCAGCACCGCCGCAGAACTAGCATTCCTCACCCAACCCGGTTCCTCATTTTAAGGAGTGTTGACCGTTGACTGTTAACTGTTAGCGAGGGAGGACACTTCCCCTGCCGCTTCATCTTCTCTCCCTGCTCCCCCTACCTCGTCCGGTGCTACCATGACATTTATAGTAAATGCAGGCATTTAACAAATATGCACCTAAGTGAAATTACTCATCCTAATCAACTCCATGGGTTGTCGATCCATCAACTCGAACAAATTGCCCGCCAGATCCGCGAGAAACACCTAGAAACCGTTGCCGCCACCGGAGGGCATTTAGGGCCAGGTTTAGGGGTTGTGGAACTGACATTAGGTTTATATCAAACCCTGGACTTAGATCGAGATAAAGTGATTTGGGATGTGGGACATCAAGCCTATCCCCATAAATTAATCACCGGACGTTATCAAAATTTCCATACTTTAAGGCAAAAAGACGGCGTTGCAGGCTATTTAAAACGCGGCGAAAACAAATTTGATCATTTTGGAGCCGGACACGCTTCTACCAGTATTTCTGCGGGCTTAGGAATGGCGATCGCCCGAGATATGAAAGGGGAACACTTCAAAGTTGTTGCCATTATTGGGGATGGTGCTTTAACCGGAGGCATGGCCTTAGAAGCTATTAACCACGCCGGACATTTACCTAATACTAATTTAATGGTAGTTCTTAATGATAACGAGATGTCAATTTCTCCTAATGTGGGGGCAATTTCTCGTTATTTGAATAAAATGCGCCTCAGTGATCCGGTTCAATTTCTGACGGATAATTTAGAAGAACAATTTAAACATTTACCCTTTGTGGGAGAAGCTTTTACCCCGGAAATGGAACGGATGAAAGAAGGCATGAAACGCCTTGCTGTTCCTAAAGTTGGAGCGGTGTTTGAAGAATTAGGTTTTACTTATGTTGGGCCCGTAGATGGTCATGATTTACCAGAATTAATTAAGACCTTTCAGCAAGCCCATAAAATACCAGGGCCAGTGTTAGTTCACGTCGCCACGGTGAAGGGAAAAGGCTATGCGATCGCCGAAAAAGATCAAGTTGGTTATCATGCTCAAAACCCCTTTAATTTAGCTACAGGAAAAGCTGTTCCGGCGAGTAAACCCAAACCCCCCAGTTATTCTAAAGTTTTTGGGGAAACCCTAGTCAAATTAGGTGAAAATGACCCTCGAATTGTGGGAATTACCGCAGCCATGGCAACGGGAACTGGGTTAGATATTCTCCAGAAAAAACTGCCGAAACAATATATTGACGTAGGTATTGCTGAACAACACGCTGTAACTATGGCTGCTGGGTTAGCCACCGAAGGAATGCGTCCGGTTGTAGCGATTTATTCCACCTTTCTACAACGGGCTTATGATCAAATTATTCATGATGTTTGTATTCAAGAACTCCCTGTTTTCTTCTGTTTAGATCGGGCGGGAATTGTTGGGGTAGACGGCCCCACTCATCAGGGAATGTATGATATTTCCTATCTGCGATGTTTGCCCAATTTAGTGATTATGGCACCTAAAGATGAAGCCGAATTACAACGAATGTTAGTCACCGGAATTGAGCATACAGAGGGCCCAATTGCCATGCGTTATCCTCGCGGATCAGGGTTAGGTGTTCCTTTAATGGAAGAAGGTTGGGAACCTTTACCTATCGGCAAAGGAGAGATTTTAAGGCATGGGGATGATCTGCTATTAATGGGTTATGGCAGTATGGTGAATATGTCGATGCAAGTGGCAGAAATTCTCAGTGAACATGGCATTGAAGCAACTGTCATTAATCCCCGTTTTGTTAAACCTTTGGATGTGGAATTAATTGCACCTTTAGCCAAACAAATTGGTAAAGTTGTGACGATCGAAGAAGGTTGTTTAATGGGTGGTTTTGGTTCCGCCGTAGCCGAAGCATTATTAGACAATGATGTGGTAGTTCCGGTAAAGCGTTTTGGGGTTCCCGATATTTTAGTCGATCATGCCGAACCTAATGAATCTTTTGCTGATTTAGGGTTAACAAGTTCTCAGATTTCCGAACAAATTCGGGAAGCCTTTTTTATCCAGAAAAAACAACCTTCTAAAGTTAGTTGATTTGATCAAAAATCACTAATTTTGAGATAAAAACTCAGTTTTCTAGTAAAAATTGAATTGCGAAAATCACTATTTTTACTGGAAACTGGGTTTCAAATATAGCAGTTATACAAAAATCAATCTCAATTTAATCACAAAGATACAAAGAGTTGGTAAACACGCTCTATATATAGGAAAAAATCATGACACAAGCTAACTTTTTACAACCGCTTGCCGTCAATATTTCACCCGCATTAATACTATCAATCACCCATGAAGATTTCCTTCAGTTAGCTCAAATAAATCGAGACTTACAATTAGAACGAACAGCTCAAGGGGAGTTGATTGTGATGCCACCGACAGGAAGCGAAACCGGAAATCGAAATCTTGATATCGCAGGACAACTTTGGCTATGGAACCGCCAAAATCAATTGGGAATAGCTTTTGATTCTTCAACCGGTTTTCATCTTCCCAATGGTGCTGATCGCTCTCCTGATGTCTCTTGGATACGTCAAGAAAGATGGGATTTACTAACACAGGAGGAACGGGAAATATTCGCCCCGATTTGCCCAGATTTTGTATTAGAATTACGTTCAAAAAATGACTCAATAGAGAAATTACAAGCTAAAATGATAGAATATATAGAAAATGGGGCTAGTTTGGGTTGGTTAATTGATCGCAAAAATAAAACCGTAGAAATTTATCGACAAAATCAGGATGTAGAATTACTAAATCATCCATTAAGCTTATCAGGAGAAGATATTTTACCAGGGTTTATGTTAGATTTAACTGAAGTTTGGAAGTAACAAAAATAGTGAGTTAGGAAAGCTGAAATGGTTGTTACCTTGCAATTAAACCAAATCGATATTCAACCCGGACAATGGTTAACCTTGCGTCAGGTGAGTTGGAAGGAATTTGAAGCTATTTTAGAGGAAATCGGAGAACATCGCGCTTCACGGATTGCTTATTATCAAGGGGTGTTAGAAATTCGGATGCCATTACCAGAACATGAAACCAAAAAAGAACTCATTAGCGATTTTGTGAAAATTTTATTAGATGAATTAGAGTTAGATTCACAAACTTTTGGATCAACAACTTTTAAACGCCCTGAAACGGTTGTTGGTTTAGAACCAGATGATTGTTTTTATATTCAAAATTCCCGTCTGATGATCGGAAAGCAAAGAGTTAATTTATCTGTTGATCCCCCTCCTGATTTAGCCATTGAAGTTGATGTTACCTCAAAAACTCAACTTGATGCTTATTTAGCATTAGGCGTACCGGAACTGTGGATTTATACAGAAGGAAAACTACAAATTTTTGTTCTACAACAAGGAGAATATTTGTTAACAGAAACTAGCCAAATCTTTGGGAATTTGCCAGTTATAGACAGAATTTTACAGTTTTTACAGGAAAGTGAAATAATAGGTGCTAGTTCAGCAAGACGAGGATTTCGGCAGTGGGTGCGATCGCAATTTAATTCCTAATTTGTTCATTTTTTGATTAGGACTAATAGGGCAAAGAGTGATGCGAAAACCTAGACGGTGAAGTCTTTTCCTCCGGTGTTCCCTGTTCCCTGCTATAAAGCACAAATAACTCAACCCATGCAAATTTTTATTGGGGTGGGAACCTCCGCAACGGTTTATCCTGCTGCAAAATTATTGCGTTTTTTTAATTATTTCACACCCGAAAAATATTTTATTGATCCCCATCCCAATTATGAATTTTTACAAGGATACACCGTTTTATAAGGAACTGCAACTGAAAAACTGCCAGATTTAGTGGAAACCTTAATTTCTAATTCGGTCGAAACCTAGGATTCTTCTGAAACTTTAGCCCGTTTTTTACGAAAAATTCCCGTCATATTAATTCCTGTAATTAACATAGCAATTAATCCTAAACCAATTAAAGCAACGTAAATCGTTTTTCCAACTGAGCCAAAATAAGATCCTTGATGAATTGTGAGTAAAAATTCAGCCGATTCATCTGACACACCCAACCAATTTGTACCGATTGCATATAAAATTCCTGTTGATGCACTTAAAAACAAAGGTAAGAACAAAATGGGTGCTAATATTTGATGCACTTTTTTAGCATTTAACGGAGAATCTTTAGTGGGATTTTTACGTTTTTTTTGCGTTAACCGAACCATTGTTAATCCCGTGACAAGCATGGCAATTAACCCTAAACCTACCAATAATACATAAATAGGAACTAGGGGCTCTCCTAAAAATTCTCCTTGATGAATCATCAGCAAAATATCTGCTTTTTCTTCTGATAATCTCATCCAACTCCTTCCCAGACGATAAGCCATTCCTGTGAAAGCAGTTAAAAATAAAGGAATAAATATAATCGGTGCAATTTTACGATGCAGTTTCCAAAGCTGGTGAGATTTAAAAAACTGTAGATTTGCCATTATTATTAGCCTCAATAATTATAAGTTTGTAGAAATGTAAATTTTTTACGTCTCTACAGTTAGGGACAGGAGCAAGGGAATGCCTCTTAATATAACTCCAGAAAGACAATTATCCTAACCCTGAATTCAAGAATAAACCTAAAAAGTGACAAACTGGTGACAAATCCAGATATAGCAAGTCTAAATGAATTGTACAAAATAATGATCAAAATTATTAACCCTAAAAAATGGACATAAATTCGGTGTAGGGGCGAGGCGCGCCTCGCCCCTACGATTATTTGGATTTCCAGCTATTTGTACAACTGATTTAGGATTGCTATACTACCCATTAAATTGTATGATTTTAATTTGGTATTAGGTGTTAGCCAGGGTGGGAAAACGCACAGAAAAACAGCTACCCTTTCCCAACTGACTGGTAACCATGATTTCTCCTTGATGATTTTGGGCTAAAGTTTGAGCGATCGCTAACCCTAACCCCGATCCTCCTTTTCTGCAATTTCGAGCTTGATCAGCACGCCACAACCGATCAAAAATCAGGGGTAATTGTTCAGGAGAAATCCCTATTCCAGTGTCTTCTATGCGCACCCAAACCCATTTTTCTTGCTGCTCTAAACAGACCGTTACTTTCCCCCCAGTATCAGTATAATAAATCGCATTTTCTATTAAATTTAAAAATAATCGCCAAAGTTGATTTCCTACCCCTTTTATTTTAATTTCAGTTTTCATATCTAAGATTAATTCCACTCCCTTTTTTTCAGCTTGATAAAAGAGAAATTCTACCAAATCTTCTAATAGTTCATTCAGGGGAATAATTACCCAATCTGTGGCTAGGGGAATAGAATCTTGATCCGTGCGAGCCAAAAGTAATAAATCTTCCACTAAGCTGGTCATTTGATTTACGCCACTCGCGATCGCTTTTAATTTATCAATATCGGCAGGATGAATTCTTTCTGGATGACTTTGCATAACTTCCACACAAGTTCTAATTCCAGCTAAAGGATTTCTCAATTCATGAGAAGCATCGGCGGTAAATTGTTTGAGTTTTTCAAAACTTTGTTCAATAGGTTTTAGAGATTGTTTTGTTAACCACATACCTCCAAAAGCCGTTAATCCTGATACTAATATTCCCCCTAACATCATTACTAATCTTAATTTTATTAACACCCTTTCCACGGGTTTTGTAGACTCACTGATCCGGACATAACCGATCATCTGTTTTTGCGATTCTGTTTCTCTATTAACCTGTAAAGTTAGGGTACGAATTTTTTGGTTATTGACGGTATAAGTCCAATGATAATGGGATAAATCAAGGGGTGGAAAAACTTTTCCAACTTTAGTAATTAGTTGGCGGTTATGATCAAACCATTCAATTCCTTGACTGGGTTGGTGCATATTTTGCCAAGGAATATCCAGATCATTATCATCATCTAAGTTTAGAGAATCAGGAACTTCAAAAGATTCTTTTTTTTCTTTAATTTCTTCAAAACTATGAGCAGCAGCATCTGCTAATATTAGCAGTTGACGATCTAATTGTTGATATAAACTAAACCTAAAAAATTCATAAACGGCAATCATTGATATTCCTGAAATTGCCATCATCACCCCTAGATAAGACAGCAATAACCGCCAACTTAAAGCTCGAAATTGGGGATTAATTACGTTGCGTGTTGAGCCGATATCCCAAGCCATAAACTGTTTCAATTAATGTAGAGGGTACGCCGACTGTTTTGAGTTTTTGCCTTAATCTTTTGATATGGGTTTTCACCGTATCTTCACCCGGAATATCTTCAAAACACCAGAGGTTATCTAAAATTATTTCCCGCGAAAGCAATCGTCCCGGGCTGCGTAAGAATAACTCTAATAAACCATATTCTTTAGGAGTTAAAGATAGAAATTTTCCTTCATACGTCACCTCACAACTATTTGGATCTAGGCGAAGACTTCCCCATTCTAACACCGGAGGTAAGGCGGAATTTCCTCGTCTTAACAAAGCGCGAATTCTTGCTAATAACTCCTGTAAATCAAAGGGTTTAATCACATAATCATCCGCCCCCAAATCCAATCCTAAAACTTTATCTGCACTGGTATCTTTTGCCGTTAACATCAATACAGGTGTGGTTTTTCCCTGTTGTCTTAATCGTTGACAAAACTCAATCCCAGTCAGTCGAGGTAACATCACATCCAATATAATCAGATCATAGGCAGCCGATTCTGCAAACTCCCACCCCATCTGACCATCATGAACGACATCCACCACATAATGATGATCCATTAAGGCTTCTGCTAAGGCTTTTGTAATTCTTTCCTCATCTTCAACTAATAAAATTCTCATTTTCCCCTATTTTAATTTTAGATAAAATTAAGCCAAGCTAGAGATCAAGATTTACAGCTATTATCAGTTAATTAAAGTCAACACCTTTTTAAATTCACAACTGAACCAATTACAGCGATCGCCGGAGCTTCAAAACCAGTTTCTGCTACTTTTTGAACAATGGTTTCTAAGGTGGCAATTAACTCCTCCTGCTCCGGTCGAGTTCCCCAACGAATTAAGGCGATCGGAGTATCTCGGGATTTTCCAGCTTGGGTTAACTGTTGAATAATATAGGGTAAATTATGAACCCCCATATAGATGACAATGGTTTCTGAACCAAGCGCGATCGCTTCCCAATTCACTTGTGGGCGATATTTTCCGGCGGTTTCATGACCCGTTACAAAGGTAACCGATGAACTATGATCTCGATGGGTTAACGGAATTCCCGCATAAGCAGGCGCCGCAATTCCCGAAGTAATTCCGGGGACAACTTCCACAGAAATTCCAGCTTGAATTAAGTCTTGCATTTCCTCCCCACCGCGACCAAAAATAAACGGATCTCCTCCTTTCAAGCGCACAACAACTGCATGAATTTGAGCTTTTTCAATTAATATTTGAGTTGTTTCTTCTTGTAATAATGAATGTTTACCTCGCCGTTTTCCGGCATTAATTTTTTCGGCTTCAGGATTAATTAAATCCAATATTTGATCACTAACCAAGGCATCATAAATTACTACATCTGCCAATTCTAATAAGGTTTTTCCTTTAACAGTTAACAGACCTGGATCTCCGGGCCCTGCACCAACTAAATATACTTTACCTAAACTTTTTTTAGATTGATTCATCATCACTGTACTCAAATTCTAGTTAGTCAGAAAACCCCTAGGGTTTATTATTTCCTTATTGTTGAGACTTTACTTAGAAAACTTCATGGATTCTACCAGTTCAGCATCAAGAGGACAACGGACTTGATGAAAGTTGGGAAAAGGGGGTTGAATTGGAATTGGAGCGGTCATTGAGGAGCTAGGACTTTTACAAATTCCTCCCACCAGCACAATAGAGTTATCTGTTTTAATCTTAAATAAAGCTCCAGAGTAACTAACCCGACGCCAAATAATCGGAATGGCTTCAAAGAATACCTGATCCGATTCTACCGTCATTTTAAATTTATAAGTTCCGATTCCTTTTGAAGTCCCCCGATATAAGTTTTCTAGGTTAGGTGTAAATTTACCATAGGTTTTAAATTGTTGATCTTGATTTTTAATTAAAGTTTTTAAAATTGACCTCCCTTGCGCTTGCTGACCTCTACGGATTTTATTATCAAAATGAAATAAACCTAATGTAAATAGAATTAAAAATATACCAAAATAAGATAAATATATCCATTTTTGGGGGGAACTTAAGAAATTAAATTTAGACATATTTTTAATTGTTAACTTAATATAAACAGATGGTAAATCTCAGTCAACGATCCGAAGTTTACTCTGGGGATTTTGAGTAAAAAAATTACTAACATTTACTATAATATAATTTATAGCAACTCAAGTTAAAATTTTCTCGGTGAGTATAGAAGCTCATAGCGAGTCGCTGACAGTTAAAAGCAAGATGAATATTGATCAACTTGAAATTTTACTAGCGGTAGCAGAACAAGGAAGCTTTTCAGAAGCAGCATTGAGTTTAAGTATCTCTCAATCTGCCGTCAGTCGGGCGATCGCCGCTTTAGAAGATGAACTGGGTATTCCCTTACTGCTGCGAGGACGATTTGGCGCCCGTCCCACCTTGATTGGAGAACGGGTGATGCTACACGCGAGTAAAATCCTAGAACTGCGCGAAAAAATCGATCATGAAGTCAATTTAGAAAAAGGTTTACATCGGGGAAAAATTCGGGTTGCCTCCTTTCGTAGTGCAGCAACCCATATCCTCCCCTCAAAAGTTGCCCAGTTTCGCAGTCGTTTTCCTAACATAGAAATCACCATTACCGAAACCGATCCCCTAGGAATCGAACAGAGTTTACGCACAGGCCAAGTGGATATTGGGTTACTTCCCTTACCCCGTGCGGAAGAATTTGAAACTTGGGAAATTACCAGAGATGAATATGTCGTTTTACTTCCCACTTCGGCGGGTCAAATTCCCGAAATTCTAAGCTGGGAACAACTCTCGACCTACTCTTTTATTTTATTCAATTATGCCGAATGTACTTCTGCGGTGCGGGAACATTGGTCAAAATGGGGACAATCGTTAAAAGTCGCCTATCAAATTAAAGAAGACTCAACCATTGTCAGTATGGTAGCTCAGGGATTAGGGGCTGCCATTTTACCCCGTCTAGCTGCTTTACCCATTCCTCCCCAAGTCCAAGTCAGAGCCTTACCTGTTCCCCTAGAACGAGTCATCGGTGCCGCCCTCTGGTCAAATAGCCTCCATGTCCCGGCGGTTTTTGCTTTCCTGGACGTCCTCAGAGGAACCGGGGTATTTTCTAAGTAGAGAAGCTACCGAGTCACCGAGTCAGCAGAGGCATGAGAAAAGATTGCGGAGTGCAAAGTTCGGAGTGCGAAGTGGCGGGTATAGAATGTCAATTATTTTTCCTGCCTCCCCCTGCCCCCCCTGCTCCCCCTACTTCCCCTGCCTCCTCT
>NZ_LT797694.1:23018-47241 GCF_900009135.1 Planktothrix sp. PCC 11201
GCCTGCTCCCCCTGCTCCCCCTGCTCCCCCTGCTCTCCCTGCTCCCCCTGCCTCCCCTGCTCCCCCTGCTCCAGACCTTAGCTAGTCTTGCGTTTTGAGCCAATCATTCGTTCAAAACTCATCGTCCCCACACCCAAAATCACTAACGCCATCCCATAGATTTGTTGTTGCTTAATCGCCTCACCAATAATCCAGAAGGCAAACAACGCGGTTAATGCCGGCCCGGTTGTCCCAATAATGGAGGCTAAGGCAGCTCCCGCCGAGCGAATGGCGAAATTATTTAATAAATAACTCGATAGAGTGAGAACACCTAAAACAACACCTCCAATCATTAGTCCGTTCCAAACTCCCGGTTCAATATTAATCCCCAAACTATCGGGTAGCAACATTAAACTCAGAGAAGAAAAGACAAAAATAGACGCAAAGTTCACCAAACTAAACGGGATAGGATGGAGTTTTCCCGCCGCCACCTGAGTCAGTAACACATACCCGGCAAAGGCTACACCTGCACAGATCGCAGCAATCACCCCCACCTGTACATTTCCCATAGCGATATTAGGATTTCGAGCAGGTAAACAGAGAATCCCTCCAGCCAGAATAATAATCATGGCAATCACCCGAATTAGGGTCGGTCGATCTCCAAATAGGCCCCAAGAGGCAATTACCGTTACAATCGGATAGATAAAGAAAATCGTGATCGCAATTCCGGTCGGAATCTCACCAATAGCCACATAGATAGCGACTTGGGATAAAAACAAGAAAAATCCACTGCCAATCACCGTCAGCATTAAGCGACGATCACCGGACTGAAGAAAACGTCGCAGATCACCCCATACCGGAGGATAAAGGAACGTTGCCACAATCGGCATCAGTCCCATGACCACAATCATGCGGAGTAACAAGATTAATAAAGAGTTTCCGATCCCCGGACTAATAATTCCTTCTAGGGAAAATAAACCCAAGATTTCTCGGGGTTGTGGCCCTTTGAGAATAATCTTTAAACAAACGTTAAACAACGATAGAGATACCGCCGAAAGTAACGCCAAAAATAGACCCAACTGCACCGGAGAAGACGACTTGGGCTGGGAACTCCCAAGGGGTTCCGGGCGATTTGTCGGGGCCGTATTAGTTGGAGGCAGGGAGTCAGAACGTCCACTCGGTAGTCCTGGACGGGAACTCTCCCCCCAGAGAGTTGGTGTTTCCACCTGTTCTTGCAAACGATTAACAATGGTTTCTAGCAAGGCTTCAACCTGCTGTTCCAAGGTTTGCATATGGTTTAACCGTCGAGATAGGTTACTTTGATAGTTACCTAACTCCTGCTGTAAGCTTTGAAAGGTTTGGTTCAGACTGGTTTCCAAAACCGCTTCCAACTCTCGATTATTGAAGTTTTCTGCACCGATATCCTCACTCGGAAGCAGTCCACTCGCATCAGCCGCTAATAAAGGCGGATCGCTGGCTGCTTTAATTTGATTAATGCGTGCGATCAAAGATTGTTCCACATCACGCGCCACAATTTGAGTCAGTTGTTTGAGCCAAGCTCGATTGGGAGGAACGCGATCAGACAATATTTGTAACTGCACAGATTGCAGTCGCTGATATTCCGTTTGCAGATTTTCAATATCCCCAATTAAGCGAACTTTATCCGTTTCGAGTCGTTGGATATCCGACAGATATCTTTCCTTAATCTGGTGATGGAAGGTTTCTAATTCCTGTATCACCGAACTTAGGATGATTTCTGCGGATGTGGTTTCTCCCGATCCTAAAGGTGGCGGTTGATTGTCCTGTGTCCCCATTCGTGATTAACCTCTTATTGATCTGCTGATTCAGCTATGACGCCACTCACACCAACGCTGCATATCGGGTTTCACAATTTACAGACTAGAAATCCTAGTCTCTACCGATAAAGGCACAACGGGAAAAATGGCAAAGCCTCCGGAAGAATTATCCCCAAAAACCTAAACTAAACAATAGCTCACTCAGCGTGTAAAGACACGCTCGTTTCCAATCTGCCATATTTTATCGAGAATTTGGGTCTAAAACCCCGTGCTTCTAGCACGGCTTTGGATTAAGATAGAGATGGTTGAAATCCCCAAGGTGGGCGGTTGTGAAGCGGCTTTTAGTCGGCACCCTCGAACCTGAAAACTCCTTGAGAGTAACAAGAAGGGTAGCGAAAACCTTGTAAAACAGAGCTAGAGAATCAACCCATTCTCATTACCAGAAAACATATAATTTGGTTTGATCAATTAAGGTAGGGCGGGGCACGCCCGAACTCTAGGTCGTATCCTAGTACGATGAGCGGAGATAGACCCTCTGGGGTTGCCGTAAGTCAGGCTCGTCAATTGGTGACTTTTCACGATTGAAAGGTTTGAGTATTGCTCGAAAGGGATACGGTGCTTAAAGGTCAGTCACTGAATTAAGAATCTCTAGCGTTTATGCTAGAGAGTGTCAAAATCCATTGAATATTTTAAATAGAATCCCACTGATTATAGCCGCACTGGGAACAGTAATCACCCAGGCTAAGGCAATGGAACGGACGGTATCCAAGCGTACCTCTTTTCCCCCCTGCACCAGTCCAATTCCCACCACACCCCCTACCAACGCATGGGAGGTGGAAACGGGTAATCCTAAACGGGATGCCAATAATACGGTGGTAGCCGTGGCTAATTCTGCACAAAATCCCTGACTCGGAAGCAGGGAAATAATATTTTCCCCCACGGTTTTAATCACATTTTCACCCCAGATGGCCAGTCCGGTGACAATTCCACTCCCCCCTAATAGTAAAATCCAAATCGGGATTTCAATATCATCTAGGGGAACTGAACCCGTTTTAATTACCGCTAAAATTGCGGCTAGGGGGGCGATGGTATTGCCCACATCATTTGACCCGTGGGCAAAAGCTACAAAACAGGCACTAATCACCTGAAATCCTGCCAGTTGTTTTTCGATCCCAGGAAATTTTTCCGGTAGGGGATTAGAACTAAAATCCTGCTGCTGTTGATCCAATTGTCGCCAACTGAATCCGGTTAAACTGACCGCAGCGATCACCCCAATCCCTAAAGGAATATCATGGACGGGTAACGTCCACCCCCATTGGGTTAGGATCTTTTGCAAGGGTAAACTCAAAATCGGGAAAACAATCACCCCAAAAATTCCAATTAAAATACTACTTAACCAGGGAATCCATTCTTGGATTTGGCGATGGGGATCGGGTTGGTCTAAAATCCAATATTTGATCAGCTTGTAGAATAATCCTGAAATTAAACCACTGATCACCGGGGTGATTAACCAAGTCAGGGAAATTAAACCAATCGTCTGCCAGTTGACCGCCTTGACCCCGGCGGCAATACAACTAAATCCAGCGATCGCTCCCACCACCGCATGGGACGAAGATACGGGTAATCCCTGACGAGTAGCAATTTGTAACCAGACTCCGGCGGAAAGCAATACCGATACCATCCCGATCACAAAAACTTGAGGCGTGGAGCTAAAAACTTCCGGATTAACAACCTCCGTGGCTAGGGTTTTAGAGACTCGCTCTCCAAAAAATACTGCCCCGGTAAATTCTAAAATTCCGGCGGCGATAATCGCTTGTTTCAGGGTCAATGCCTTGGAACCCACCGACGTCCCCATCGAGTTGGCTACATCATTAGCCCCTAGATTACAGGCAACATAGAAGGCTAAACCGCACAGCAACACAATTTCAACGATGACGGTCATGGATTGGTCTAACATCTTTGTGAATCCAGGTGAATGCTATGGATTTTACAGTCCTTTTCGATCTATAATCGGATCTTGTGAGTTTTGGAAAATTATCATGAAAGCGGGAGAAATTATCCGTTCTATTGAAACGGCAGAAATTGAAAGCCTCCGACAGCAACTCAATAAACCCGATCTTCCCGAGATTTATGTCGGTGATACGATCAAGGTTGCGGTGAAAATTCAAGAGGGTGGCAAAGAACGGATTCAGCCCTATGAAGGAGTGGTGATTGCTAAACGCCATGGCGGGATTAACGCCACGATCACCGTGCGGAAGATTTTTCAAGGAGTGGGGGTGGAGAGAGTTTTCCTAATCCATTCTCCGAGAATTGCGAATATTAAAGTCATCCGTCGGGGTAAAGTCCGCCGGGCTAAACTGTTCTATCTCCGCGATCGGATTGGTAAAGCCACTCGCGTTAAACAACGGTTTGACCGGAGTCTGTAATTTGGGCAGCACCAGAGATTCCATGATTCCCCTAGTGGTGGTCGGAAAAAAAGTTTAACCAAACTCTGTAAGTTGTGTTAAGCTAAATAAGGTAGAAGATCAGCCACTCCGCTATGCGCTCTTAGTTCAGTTGGTAGAACGCAGGTCTCCAAAACCTGATGTCGGGGGTTCAAGTCCTCCAGGGCGCGCTGGATACCTCTAATGCCCAGACGCAAGATTGCTTTCGTCTGGGCATTGTTCCGAAAAGCAACAGATCGGAACATTGTTTGGAGGCGTTCAGTATGATAGTTTTAAAAGTTTGGGCGGCTGTGTGACCCTCTTTCAGCTAAGATCAGGATCAGATACCGTAAGATCGCAAGGGGAGTTCATGGTGGTCAACAAGAAAGAAGAAGTTGCAATTGAAGGAACGACTTCTGGCTTTAACGCTTCTACGTTCCTCAAAGAAACGAAAGAGGAATTGGACAAAGTGGTCTGGCCTGGCCGACAGCAACTACTGAGTGAGTCGGCAGGGGTATTGTTGATGGTCACTCTTTCGGCCAGCTTGATCTATTTAGCAGACAACTTCCTTCGTTGGGCGTCGGGGCAAATCTTCGGATGACTTTTACATCGGACGAATCACAACATTCAGACCAAATGGCAGATACGGACGAACGTTCCCAGGAGTTTTCACCCGGAGAGCGCCGTTGGTATGCTGTTCAGGTGGCTTCTGGCTGTGAAAAGCGAGTCAAGGCGAACCTGGAACAACGGGTGCAAACCCTAGATGTTGCGGAACGAATTTTGAAGGTGGAAATCCCCCACACCCCAATGATTAAACTGCGCAAAGATGGCAGTCGTCAACATGGTGAGGAGAAAGTGTTTCCAGGTTATGTTCTCATCCAGATGAGACTGAAATGGAATAACGAACTCAATCGCTGGGAAATTGACGATGAAGCTTGGCAGGTGGTCAAGAACACGCCACACGTAATTAATTTCGTTGGGGCAGAACAAAAACGGCATTCCGGTCGGGGTCGAGGTCACGTTAAACCTTTGCCTTTGAGTAATGCTGAAGTGGAACGGATTTTCAGACAAGCGCAACAACAGGAACCGATTGTCAAGGCAGCAATGGCGATTGGGGATCATATCATTGTGCTTTCCGGGCCATTTAAAGACTTTGAAGGGGGTGTGATTGAAGTCAGTCCAGAACGGAGTAAGCTTAAGGCTCTACTTTCGATTTTTGGACGGGATACCCCGGTAGAATTAGAATTTAATCAGGTAGAAAAACAAGGCTAAGGAATGGCAAAGAAAGTTGTAGCAGTTATTAAGTTGGCAATTACTGCGGGCAAAGCCAACCCTGCACCCCCAATCGGCCCAGCCCTGGGTCAACATGGGGTGAATATTATGGCGTTTTGCAAAGAGTATAACGCCAGAACCGCAGATAAAGCAGGTCTTGTGGTGCCGGTGGAAATTTCGGTTTTTGAAGACCGCAGTTTTACCTTTATTCTCAAGACCCCTCCGGCTTCGGTATTAATTCGTAAAGCTGCTGGAGTCGAACGGGGCTCGGGGGAACCAAACCGCAAAAAAGTCGGCCAAATTACGCAAGCTCAGTTACGAGAAATTGCAGAAACCAAAATGCCCGACTTAAATGCCAATGATGTGGAAGCAGCCATGAAAATTGTGGCTGGAACCGCCCGCAATATGGGTGTAACCATTGTTGATTGATCCGATTTGTGACCGATAACTGCACGCTCAACTGTTGGCGGTCTCAATGGTTAGCTCAACGGCAATCAATTAATGAATTCGGTGAGTATTTCAGGTAGTTTCCGTTAACCCTTTATTGGGGGAGAAGTATAGCTTCGTTATCACCCCAGGAGATATAGAATGGCAAGAAAAGAATCCCGTCGATTACGAGAACTCAGAAAAAAGGTTGAAGACCGACCCTACGAACCTTTAGAGGCGATTAATCTGTTGAAGGAAACCGCTACAGCTAAGTTTCCTGAATCAGCTGAAGCCCATATTCGTTTAGGTATTGACCCCAAATATACCGACCAACAACTCCGAACAACGGTAAGCTTACCCAAAGGTACGGGTCAGGTGATCCGGGTGGCGGTATTGGCAAAAGGGGAAAAAGTCACCGAAGCTCAAGCAGCAGGGGCTGATCTTGTTGGATCTGAAGATTTGATTAATGAGATCCAGAAGGGAATGCTGGATTTTGATTGTTTAATTGCCACACCGGATATGATGCCTCAAGTGGCTAAACTGGGACGTTTGTTAGGGCCGAAGGGCTTAATGCCTTCTCCTAAAGGGGGAACGGTGACGACGGATGTGGCACAGGCGATCGCCGAATTCAAAGCTGGGAAGTTGGAATTCCGTGCTGATCGTACGGGGATCGTTCACGTTATGTTTGGGAAAACCGGATTCTCCGCAGCCGATTTGCTGGTGAACCTATCCGCCCTACAAGAATGTATTGACCGCAACCGTCCCTCTGGGGCTAAAGGTCGTTACTGGCGCAGTGTGTTTGTCGCGGCTACTATGGGGCCGTCGATTGAAGTGGATATTACGGCACTGCGGGAACTGAAAATTGCAGACCTAGTTTAATCTGGGGATTTCAGTCACCCTTGAGGATTAATTTACCCAGGGTGTTCTGATTTCCCTGGTGATCTAGTCGGAATTGGGGGTTGACAAATCCAATAAAATATGCAACCATGAAAGACTGCGTATTTAAACCAATAAACGACTAACTCACCGCAGACAGCAGGGGCGAAACGCTTAATTTCCTGCCGAGGTTCAATAAGTTTAAAGCTAAACAATCAGGTTACAGACCTCATTAATCTGTCTGTGTGGATGATTTATGTTTAAGTTTTAAGTCTTGACCTCGGTGAGAGAACCGAGGTTTTTTATGGCGAAATCGCTGCTGTTTCATCGGGGAAGGAGTCAACCATTGTGGGACACTACATCACCTTGGGGAGATGAAAGTGAACTGCAATGCTACAAGGAGGTTCAACAAGAATGGGAAGAACCCTAGAAAATAAACAAGAAATTGTTGCCGAACTTAAGGAAACCCTTAAAGATTCACAACTGGCTATTGTGATTGACTACAGCGGCTTGTCCGTTGCGGAAATCACCAATTTACGGCAACAACTTCGTCCTTCAGGTAGTGTTTGCAAGGTGACAAAAAACACCTTAATGCGGATCGCCATAGAGGGTCAAAGCAACTGGCAACCTTTGAATGAGTTGCTCAAGGGTTCTAACGCCTTTTTATTAGTTAAGGAAGACTTCGGTAGTGCGATTAAAGCCTACCAAGCGTTCCAGAAGGCTTCTAAAAAGACGGAAGTTCGCGGCGGCGTCATGGAAGGCAAGCTGCTGAGTGAAAGTGACGTTAAAGCTTTAGGAGATTTACCCTCCAAAGAGCAACTTATGGCTCAAATTGCTGGGGCTATCAATGGTGTGGCAACCAAACTGGCCGTCGGTATCAACGAGGTTCCAGGGTCTTTGGCACGGGCACTTAACGCCTATGTCGAAAAAGATCGAGATGGCTCAAATGACGAAGCTGCTTAGTTTCTCGGAATACTTGGCCCACGAGTCTCAAACACAAACCGTTACATTGTCTAGGAGTTTAACAAATGTCTGCAACTACTGATCAAATTCTGGAACAACTGAAGTCTTTAACCCTGTTAGAAGCGTCTGAATTAGTCAAACAAATCGAAGAAGCTTTTGGTGTGAGTGCCGCGGCTCCTGTGGGTGTGGCGATGGTTGCTCCTGGTGCGGCAGCCCCTGTGGAAGAAGTTGAAGAAAAAACTGAATTCGATGTCATCTTGGAAGAATTCCCGGCTGATAAGAAAATTGCAATTCTGAAAGTGGTGCGTGAACTGACGGGTTTAGGTCTGAAAGAAGCTAAAGATTTAGTGGAAGCAGCCCCCAAAGCGGTTAAACAGGCTACTAATAAAGATGACGCTGAAAATACTCGGAGTAAACTGGAAGAAGCTGGTGCTAAAGTTTCCATCAAATAATTTTAACGTTGCTTAGTTTTAGTTTTTTTGTTCATACCTAACCTGGTTTCTGATTGAGAAATCAGGTTTTTTAGTATAATACAAACTCAAAGAGAGACGCGCCGTGGCTCGTCTCTACAATCAATTAAAATTAATCCTTTTAATCTTCAGGTTGCTGTACAATTAATACGGAACATTTGACATGATGAACGACATAATTACTCACGCTCCCTAAAAACAATTCCGCCAATTCTGAACGGTTGCGTCTGCCCACAATCACTAAATCAGCACCCCATTTTTGGGTCATTTCTCGTATCCAATATCCCGCTTCTCCCACTTGATATTCAGTTTCAATAGAAACTCCTTGCTGTTGGGCATAACTAACGAAGGTGGCTAACCATCCAGAAACTTCATTAATTTCTTTTTCAATTAATTCATGTTGAATTTGTGCCACTTGATTTAACCGTTGACCATATAAATCCCCGGGAGAACCCAAAATCATCGGTGATATACTAATACAATGAAACAGTTTTAACTGACTTTCGTACAGTTTGGCCAGTTGTAAAGATTGATGAAAAACAAACTCGGCTTGGGGAGTCTGATCAATTGATACTAAAATTTTTTTATAGGCCATATTCTTGTCCTCCTTAATTTGTTTAATTCCGTTGTCGGTCAGTTTCTAAAATCTGTTATCTAAAAATACTCGATTCCCTGTTTTCTATCTTAAACTAAAAATCTTATTTTTTGATAAAATAATGCTATATTTAAAGGTTGGGCGATCGCTGACCCGGTTCATCCTCGTCTGACCCCATCTGTTTTGTTACTATCTTTCTTTAGATTATGAGTCAAAACTACCGCATTACTCTCCTTCCTGGCGATGGAATCGGCCCTGAAATTATAGCGGTGGCGGTCGATGCGTTAAAAGTCGTTGGCAAGCAACTGAATATTACTTTCAATTTTCATCAAGCCTTGATGGGAGGAGCCGCCATTGATGCCACCGGAGAACCTCTGCCTCCAGAAACTTTGGAACAGTGTCTCAAGAGTGATGCGGTGCTGTTAGCGGCGATTGGGGGATACAAATGGGACAATTTACCCCGCCATCAACGGCCAGAAACCGGATTATTAGGGTTACGCGCGGGATTAAAATTATTTGCTAATTTGCGTCCCGCTACCATCTTACCTCATTTAATTGATGCGTCTTCCTTGAAAAAAGAAGTGGTGGAGGGGGTGGATATTATGGTTGTCCGCGAACTCACCGGGGGCATTTATTTTGGACAACCCAAGGGCATTTTTCAGACGGAAACGGGAGAAAAACGAGGCGTCAATACGATGGCCTACACCGAATCTGAGATTGATCGGATTGGCCGTGTCGGGTTTGAAACTGCCCAGAAACGTCGGGGCAGACTCTGTTCTGTGGATAAGGCAAATGTCTTAGATGTGTCTCAATTATGGCGCGATCGGATCAGCCTACTCGCCTCCGAATACCCCGATGTCGAATTGTCTCATTTATATGTTGACAACGCAGCTATGCAGTTAGTTCGCGCCCCTAAACAATTTGATACCATTGTGACGGGGAATTTATTTGGTGATATTCTCTCCGATGCAGCGGCTATGTTAACTGGAAGTATTGGAATGTTACCGTCTGCCAGCCTAGGGGAATCTGGCCCTGGGGTTTTTGAGCCCGTTCACGGTTCAGCCCCCGATATTGCGGGACAGGATAAGGCCAATCCCCTCGCCCAAGTCCTGAGCGCGGCGATGATGTTACGCTATGGTTTAGATCAACCCGTGGCGGCGGATAAACTAGAAAATGCGGTTTTAAAAATCTTAGATTGGGGATATCGGACTGGGGATATTATGTCTGAGGGGATGAAATTAGTCGGTTGTCAGCAAATAGGAGAATTGTTGTTAAAAGCCCTAGAAGAAAATTAGTTAATGGTATATAGCAATCCTAGGGAGGCAGGGGGAGCAGGGGGAGCGTCCTCGCTCACTGAATATCACCCAAAACCCATTCGTAATTCCCTGTTCCCTGCTATAACAAGAATAAAGAGCGCTCTCCCCCTTTCAGTTCAACAGAGCGCTCAGTCCCCAAAATTTCATCACAAAAGTATTTTATCATAACAGCCTCAAAAATGATACTTCCCCAGGATGGAGAATTTTAGCATCTTCGCGCCGAAGTTCCACGTCTGATTCGTTAGAGCAGCGTGGGATGAATTGCGGTTAGGGACTACTGGATTGAGACTGTAGATTAGTCATTAATTCCACTAGGTCATTGACCGCGCCCCATCCTAACATACTCATTCGCTGATTACCCAGTCTGGGAGTCCAACTATCACCAGACCTGATAGGTTAAGAATAGGATCAAAAATTTAGGAGTCAATCCAGATGGACATTTTGTTAGAAGGGGGATCGGTCTTATGCGATCGCGATTATACTTTAATTATTGATAGTAGTCAGAGTATGGCGACGATTGAAAAATCTAAAGGCAAAAGTCGCTGGGATTTAATTCAAGAATCGATTTTAGCCATCGCCAGTTATTGCGAACAATTTGATCTTGACGGCATCACCCTATATTTGTTTTCCGATCAATTTCAACGGTATGAAAATGTTACCTCTGACCGAATTATTTATCTTTTTCAACATCATCAACCATCGGGAAAAAATCGTTTATCCCCCGTACTAAAAGATGCCACCGATCACTATTTTGGCAGACGGGCAACGGAACAAACCAAAGCCAATGGTGAAACCATTATCATTGTGACTTCGGGAGAAATTGAAAATCCTACTGCTCTTAGACAAATTATTATTGATGCAGCCAATCAACTTAATCGAGATGAAGAATTAGCTATTGAACTGATTCAAGTTGGTTTTAATACTGATGTCACCACCTTTTTTCAGGGCTTAGATCATAATTTACAAAGTCAGGGGGCTAAATTTGATATTTGTAATACCATTACCCTATCGGATTTAGATTCTATGAGTTTAACCGATGTGTTGCTCAAAGCCATTGTTGATTAAACTTGGGTTGGCAGGATGCCTTTGCTGTATTGTCCTGATGATCTTTATGATCTTTAAAGGTTAGTAATCATAATGGAATCTTCCTCGAAAAAATTAGTGTCTCAATCAATTAAAACCTTGGATTCTATTTTAATTGATGAAAAATTACCTCCGTCAGAACGGGCAACCGTTGCCTTAAAAATCCTAGAAATGGCTCGGACTTTTACGCCCGAGACTCCTCCGGCTTCAGAAACCCCACCCATCCCAGTACCCAAACTTAATTTTACCGATCCCAAGATATTTTTACATCTAGCCGCCTATCGAGATTCCGAACTGATTCCTACCCTAAAAGATGCCTTAAAAAAAGCCCATCGTCCCGAAAAAATCACCTTTGGTATTGTTTGGCAATTTATCCACGGAGAGGATGAAAATATTACCGAAAAAATGCAGGAATTTCCCTGTAAAATGATTGAAATTGATGCGCGAAAATCCCTCGGTGTCTGTTGGGCAAGATCCCTGGGTCAGCGCTTACTTCATGATGAAGATTTTATCTTACAATTAGATAGTCACCATCGATTTGTCGAAGGTTGGGATAGTTTATTACTCAAACAACTCGCCCAATGTCCTAGTCCCAAACCCATCCTTTCCGCCTATACTCCCCCCTATCTTCCCCCCGATGAAATTCCCCCTGGATATCCCAGTACCCGTTTAACCGCGCATCATTTTGATGACCATGGGATTTTAAGTTTTGTCGCTGGAGAAAGTATAGCTTCCTATTCTGAACCCCAGTTAGGAATGTTTTTAGCCGGAGGATTTATTTTCGCCCCCCGACAATTTTATTTAGAAGTTCCCTATGATCCGTTTCTCTATTTTCGAGGGGAAGAAATCACCCTTTCAACTAGAGCTTGGACAAAGGGATGGGATATTTTTTATCCCCATCAAATTACAATTTATCACTATTATACTCGCACCAATGCGAAAAAACATTGGGATGTTGATTCTGAATGGTTTAAATTAGAGCAAAAATCCCGAGAAAGGGTTAAAAAAATATTAAGAATTAGTCCCTTAGAAGCAGAAAGTTTAGAAATTTACGATATTGGAAATCTCAGAACTATCGAAGACTATCAAAACTTTTGTGGGATCAATTTCCAAACCCAAGAAATATCAGAAACAGCTGCTAAAGGAATTCCCACAAAATCTTTATTATTTCAGAAACTAGAATAATTATTGCTATTTCTTCTATAGTACCTTTAATTATCTGGCACAAACCTTACAAAAACTCCGTCATTGAGTTATAGTGCAGGCTATCCCTGGAATTTGTTCTCCCTTGGCGACGGTGGCGAGTTTGGGTATTCCCCTAACAGTTCGAGAGCAAAAGTTAGCCATCCTACCCGCAATTTATACCGTCGCCGACTTAGAAACAACCATGCACCAGGCGGATGTTGTGGTGTTGATGGAATTTAGTTCTGTTGATCAGCAAGTTTGGGAAGTCTTAAAACCGCCTAATTTGCTAAAACAGGCTTATATAATGGAACGGGCGGCGCTACCCAATCAAGTGATTTATAATGGGTTAGGTGATCGCCCCCATTTACGTTTATCCTATTGTGCGAGTCGGATTGTCAAAACTCAACCCTGAGTCATTCCTATTTAAAATCAAAATTTATTATGACGGCTTCGACAACATCCTTTGCTGAATTTGTCCCCTCCACCTTTCGCCAACCGGTTGTCCTGTGTGTGTTGGCATCTTTAGGGGTGCACGGAGTATTTGCAGCCAATATTCAATATATTAGTTTCTATTCCCAATCCATTAAACTCCCTCCCACAGTTCAAGTGGTGGAACTTTCCCCCGAACAAATTAGTGGTGTTTATCCAGCCGCCCCCTCTAAACTCTCCTTCACTCCCCTAAATTCTCTCTCTCCCTCTTTATCTATTCTTCCAGTCCCGACCATCGATAATATTATTCCTCCCCCCGCACCGTCCGACTTCATGCCGGGGGCATCCCTTCCCGTATGGCCGACTAATATTCCCCTACCGCCCCCGAGTAATTCCCCTGGTTTACCGACCTATCGTTTGCCTCCGGTTGTTTCCCAGGGGTCTAATTCCAGTAATCTTAATTCTGGTTCTATTGGATTTTTGCCTAACTCTAGTCCGTCTTTATCCTTTGTTCCAGGGCCAGCTTTAGGCTTCGGTAATCCCAATGTTCCCACGGCCGAAGTTCCCGGACAACCCAAACCACCTGGGAATTTACCTCCCAGGGATGAATTAGCCTTGCGACAACAGTTAATTCGGGAATTGGGTCAGGACGTCAATTGTCCACCAATGTTTAATAATGGCAATTGCAGCCCCTCGGTGTTCAATCCGAACAATAATCCTAATCCTCCCGCCGATCCCAAACCTCCTGAAAATAATCCCAATGTCCAACCAAAAGACCCTAAAGGCTCGATTTTGGCTGGACTTCAGAAGGGTTTACAAGAGGGAGGAGGGGCTAAAGCCCAACAACCAGCCCAACAACCCAAAACTCCTGAAGGTGTCGTCAGTGAGCAACAAACAGCGATGTTACAAGGAGGAGGGGCTTATTTAAACTGGGTGAATAGTTTACTAACGGACTATCCCAATTTAGAAACTGCCTCTCCGATGGTCGCAAACCGCTTATATCCGGCGGCGGCTTGTGAACAACAGTTAACAGGAAAGGCTTTAATTGGAGTGGTTGCCGGGACAGGGGGAGAAATTTTACGAGGGCCAGAACCGTTATTAGCTACGGGTTCTCCGGTTCTCGATAATGCTGCGATCGCCGCTGTTCGGGAAATGACCTTTGACCCGAGTAGTTCACCCAAAGCCTATCAAATTCAATTTCAGTTTAACGCTCAGGAGAATTGCAGAACCGTGGATAACCAGACTCCAAAATCTCCCAATCCTCCCGCGGCTGCTGCTCAACCACCAGCACAGCCATCCCCTCCGAGTTCAGAAACCCAACAACCACCGACTAATCCCGTTGAACAAAAACCCCCGGAGTCTACCGAGTCAACTCCTCCAGCTTCGGAAACCCCAGACCCTCAGCCCAAATCTAACTCAGAAGGTGGAATTTAAGGCAAATGGACAAAAAAAGAGAGGGATTTGCTTCCTCTCTTTTTCTGCTTCTCCGATTGACTTACCGAAAACTGAAATACTGAAATTAGGCTTTTTTGTTAGCGTTACGTTTGGCTGCACCGAACAAACCACCAACGGCCATCAGTCCTAAGATGGTAGAGGGTTCGGGAACTGCGGCGGGTGTGCCTGCCTTGCTCCAAGAATAGACTCCACTGTAGGATTTTCCATCATCTTTAGCTACGAAGCCGGAATTTTCGGCGTTGAAGCTATAGACGTACTCTGATACACCGTCCAGTTCAACTTTAACAATTTCACTGATTTGTAAGTTCTGAATTTGGCTCAGAGCATTGTTGAAGGAATCAACCTGTTGCTTGGCTGCGGTCAGTGTGGCAATTCCGGCGGTCAGTGTCGTTTTTTGAGTGTTTAATGTTGATAGTTGGATATTGAAGTTATTGAGTGCAGCCTTTTGAGTGGCATTTAGAAGGTTATAGGGTACGCTGGTTAATAACTTGTATTGAGTGTTGTTTTGAATCGTGCTGATCCCCTGATTAACGGTAAGAAGGGCATTATTGGCTTGAGAGAGGGGCGAATTAATTTGGGTGTTGCTATATGTACTAATTAGGGTATTAACTTTTGGCTTGAGGTCAAAGAAACCCATTGTTTTCATCGACATTGCACCGGTTTTGTCCAGGGAGAACTCAGCAATGTTGGGATCTCCAAAGCCGACTGAACTCTTAAATGCGCCTAATGCCACATCTTGAAACGCTGCTGATGAAGCATTCCAAACATTTTTCAGAGGTTGATAGGCATTCAATAGGCCATTTAACCAGTCCCCTTGGAAAGCATTAAATTCATCCGTGGTGACGCTGGATACTTTGGCGGTGTGTTTTCCGGCGGTCGCTGTAAAACCAACACTGGAACTATTGGTTTCATTGGTGTAGTTGAGTTCAACGTTTGTTTGGAGATTATTATCAGTCAGTGCACTAATGGCGGCAGCTTCATTCCCTTTAATCCAAAGGTTGTTGCTGTTGTGGGTGTAGGTGGCGTAATTGGTTTCGCTATTGTTAAAGTCGAAAGAGGCGGCTTTTGCCGGGAGACTAGCAACTGCGCTCATTCCCACTGCGACGGAAGTGCCAATTAAGAGTTTTTTTAATGAAGCTGCCATAATCTGTTCTCCAGAAAGTAGAAGGTTTTCTTAGAATTTTTGTCTATTAAGTGATGCTGAATCCGATTAAAACCGATTGGGATGGATTGGTTTGTGATTCATGTCACTTTAGACGATGATCTTTGACTGTGTTTTTTTAAATATATTAAAGTTCCACTTCAACGGAAGAACTTTAGCACCCTCATTTAACAGTTAGTCTGGTGAACGCTTTGAGCCAGTTGGCTTTTGGGGTTCTTAACTTTATCTATTGTTATTATATTCAATCCTGGGGAAATGTCTATAAAATTTTGATGAATTTATCGGTTTTTTTGTAAAGTTAAGGTAAACCTTTAATTCTTACCTAAATGCTATTGATCAACATCGGTAAATTTACATAGTTAAGATTTTGAATCGATTTTAGGCCCCCGCCTTCCGTAAATTTACTTAAAAAAACTCTGATTCTAAAATATTGCTATCATGCTCAGAACTAGTTGTAGCGCTACGCACTCTTAGAACACCGGAACAGTAAGCAGTGAAAGGGTTTCAGGACTAAAAAGTGTCCTAGCTGTAATGCGTAGCACTATAGTTATCCATCCAGCCCTGACCCATGATTGTCTTAGAGTACAAAAATCCCTCGAATTCTATTCGGGGGAGTGTCACAATAGTTAATACAAATTCAAAACTCAGCCCCGGCTTGATTTAGATTCACCCCATGACTATCACCCAACTCGAACCGAACGGATCATTTTCCCCGGCCACCATTGATGTTTCCTCAAAGTCCATGGACGAACATCACCCCCAACCCAAGGGAACTATCCACAATGAATCAGATCAACCTACGTTACGCTACGATCCCGTTGCCATTGCCGACTATTACCGTTCCCGAGTGTTCCAGGTCTGGGGACGCCTATTGAGCATTATTTGGAAATTCGGTTCCTTTGCCTTGGGATTATGGTTAGATGGCAAACGGGGAAAAAAAGTTAAAGCCGAGAAAAAACGGGCAATTCAACTGCGAACCACCTTAACCGAACTTGGCCCAGCCTTTATTAAAGTCGGACAGGCCCTATCCACCCGGCCCGACGTCATGCCTACTTTATATTTAGACGAATTAACCAAATTACAAGATCAACTTCCCCCCTTCTCCAATCAAGTTGCCTATCAATTTATTGAAGAAGAATTAGGCGATCACCCCGATAATATCTATGCAGAATTAAGTGCTGATCCCCTAGCTGCGGCTTCCTTGGGGCAGGTTTATAAAGGCAAATTAAAAACCGGAGAAACCGTCGCGGTCAAAGTGCAACGTCCGGGTTTATCCGAAAGTATTGCCCTGGATATTTATATTTTACGAACCCTAGCCCAGTGGGCAAAGAAAAGGTTTAAATTTATCCGCAGTGATTTAGTCGCCATTATGGATGAATTTGGGGAAAGAATTTATGAAGAAATGGACTACAACCATGAAGGCAGAAATGCCGAACGATTTAGACAACTCTACGGCAATATTCCCGATATTTATGTACCTAGAATTTATTGGGGTTATACCGGGCGACGGGTATTAACCATGGAGTGGATTAACGGAACTAAATTAACCAATTTAGAAGAAGTGACCGCCCGAGGAATTGACGCTCGTTATTTAATTGAAGTGGGGGTACAATGTTCTTTACGGCAATTATTAGAACATGGCTTTTTCCATGCCGATCCCCATCCGGGTAATTTATTAGCCAGTCCTGAAGGGAAATTAGTTTATCTCGATTTTGGCATGATGAGTGAAGTCAAACCCTATCAAAGATATGGGTTATTAGAGGCTGTTGTGCATTTAGTTAATCGGGATTTTGAAGGGTTGGCGAAAGATTATGTTAAGTTAGAATTTTTAAAACCGGAAACTGATTTAACCCCCATTATTCCAGCTTTAGGGGAGGTGTTTAGTAATGCTTTGGGGGCGAGTGTTGCCGAACTGAATTTTAAGAGTATTACGGATCAACTCTCGGAATTAATGTATGAGTATCCCTTCCAAGTTCCGGCCTATTATGCCCTAATTATTCGGTCTTTAGTCACCTTAGAAGGGATTGCTATTAATGTTGATCCCAATTTTAAAGTGTTAAGTAAAGCCTATCCCTATGTGGCGAAAAGACTCTTAACCGATCCTTCAGTTGAGTTAAGAACCTCTTTAAAAGATCTATTATTTAAGGATGGATCATTCCGCTGGAATCGTTTGGAGAATTTACTCAAAAATGCCCAAAATAGTGATGATTATGATATTAACCAAGTCTTAGATCAAACCCTAGACTTTTTATTTTCAGAACGGGGGGAATTAATTCGAGAACAGTTAGGGAATGAGTTAGTTAAAAGCATTGATCTAGCTTCTCGCAATGCGTTGACCACAGCCCAATCTAAAGTGGCAGAATGGATGGGAGTAGCCACCCTAACTCCTACAGCAACGCCTCAACCCACCCCCAATCAAAATAACTTAGAACACATTCAAAGAATTGTGGGTATTCTCCAAGATACTAAAGGGTTTGATCCGATGCTATTAGTGCAGCGGGTTCCGGGTTTAATAGTTAAACCGGAAGTCCAACACCTTAGTCAAAAAGTAGCGGGAGAATTAGCCCAACGAGCTGCTGCTAGGTTAATTCGGGAGTTATTTTTATCTGCTGATCCTCTAGTTTCTGAAGATAATCAATTGGGGTCTACTGTTGAAAAAAACGGACATTCTAGTCCTGGAAAATCTTTTCCTCAACAGCCCCTATCTTTGCCACAGAGTCGTTAATCAGTTTAATTTATGATCAAAAATCCCAGCTATAGCACTAGGGAACAGGGAATGAGTTGGCTGGATTTAGAAGTGTCCTAACTGTAATGCGTAGCGCTATAACAGGACTTAGGCATCACCTCCATAGTAGGGGTAATTCATGAATTACCCCTCTACGGAGTTATTAATCTAAAGCATCTTTTAAGGCTGTCCGGGCAGCTAAATGGCTGCGGGTTGAAGTTAAAATCTCTACTTCCCGCTCTAAACGGGTGACGGTGTTTTGCATTTCTAACAACGTTTGTTGTTCGGATGCGACGCCATAGAGGTTACTAGCGACCCAATAGGAAAGTTCCGTCGGCAAACCGGGAATATCATCAGGAAGTTCAATATTTTGTTCCATTAACTTTCCAGACAGATGCACCACATCGCGCAACAAACGTTCTACTTCCGTTGCTAGGGGTCTTAAATCCTGTTGAGGGGGTTGGTCTTCGATCCATTCCACCAAACCCACCAGATAAGGCTTTTCCCGAACCGCTTCTAATACCCGAAACCGTTGCTGTCCCAAAGTCAGCACTTTGAGTCGATCATCAGGTAAACGTTGGTGTTGGACAATTTCCGCACAGCAACCCACAGAAGCAACTTGACCTTGATTCGGATCAAACATTAATACCCCAAACCGGCGATCCGTATTCAGGATAGTATTGATCATAATCCGATAACGAAATTCAAAAATATGCAGAGGCAGGGGTCTACCTGGAAATAAAACCACTTCTGGTAGCGGAAACAGAGGAAGTTCTCGAACAGCAATTGAGGAAAATGATGCCATTGTCCGTTAAGTAAGAGCTACTAACAACGTAGCAGATCTTGGGTCAATTTCTAAATATCAAAAAACCTACTCAAAACCCATATTAAAAGGTCAGGTTGAGTAGGTTGAGTAGGTTGAGAATAGTCGAAGCGGAAAATTAAAGTTTCACTTCAATATCTACCCCTGCGGGTAAATCCAATTTCATCAGAGCATCAATGGTTTTAGAAGAAGGCTGATAAATATCAATAATGCGACGATGGGTACGAGTCTCGAAGTGTTCCCTGGAATCTTTATCAACGTGGGGAGAACGCAATAAGCAGTAAATCCGGCGTTTTGTGGGTAAAGGAATCGGCCCAACCGCAGTGGCACTAGTCCGATTCGCCGTATCTACAATTTTCTCACAAGAGGTATCGAGTAAACGACGATCAAAGGCTTTGAGACGAATCCGAATTTTTTGTTGTTGAATAGTTGCCATGGGGTGTTCAGTTTTCTAGGTTCAGGATTATCGGCTTGAGCAGTCACATTATCTTGAAAGATAGAAGGTGCAGAAACAGGATCAAACCCTTCCTATTTTCTGCAACCTTATCCCTAACTTTGCAGCTTTAATTCACAAAGCCTACTTCAGAATTTTGGACACAACACCAGCACCCACGGTACGGCCGCCTTCACGGATAGCAAAGCGCATCCCCTGTTCAATGGCGATTGGGTTGATCAGTTCCACCGTCATTTTAATCCGGTCACCAGGCATAACCATTTCGGCTTCCTCACCTGCGTCGGAGGTAAAGGCTTTAATGGTTCCGGTAACATCGGTGGTTCGGACATAGAACTGAGGACGATAGCCGGGGAAGAAAGGAGTTTTACGTCCACCTTCGGAGTCTTTTAAAATATAGACCTCAGATTCAAACTGGGTATGGGGGGTAATCGAACCAGGTTTGGCAATCACCATACCCCGTTCAATATCAGCTTTCTGGATACCGCGTAACAGCAGACCGGCGTTGTCCCCGGCCATCCCTTCCTCCAGACTCTTTTTAAACATTTCTATACCCGTGACAGTGGTGGCACGAGTCGCTCTAATTCCCACCAGTTCAACGTTATCGCCAACCTTGACTTTACCTCGTTCAATCCGACCCGTTGCCACCGTACCCCGTCCAGTAATGGAGAAGACATCTTCAACGGCCATCAGGAAAGGCTTATCAATGTCACGTTCAGGAGTGGGGATATGGGCATCCACTTCTTCCATCAACTTGTAAATTTTATCTACCCATTTATTCTCGCCTACGACGGTTTTGGGGTTAGCCACCATGAAATCTAAAGCTTCTTTAGCCGAGCCGGCAACAATGGGGATACTATCACCCTCGAAACCGTAGGAGCTTAACAGTTCCCGGACTTCCAGTTCCACCAATTCCAACAGTTCAGCATCGTCCACCATATCTTCTTTATTCATGAAGACAACGATATTGGGAACCCCGACCTGTTTGGCTAATAGGATATGTTCACGGGTTTGGGGCATGGGGCCATCGGCCGCCGATACCACTAAAATTGCACCGTCCATCTGGGCAGCACCGGTGATCATGTTTTTCACATAGTCAGCGTGACCCGGACAGTCAACGTGGGCATAGTGACGGGTTTCGGTCTCGTATTCAACGTGAGCCGTATTAATCGTAATCCCCCGGGCTTTTTCTTCGGGTGCGTTATCAATTTGATCATATTTTTTAGCTGTGGCTTGACCCAAAGCAGCTAAAGTCATGGTAATTGCAGCCGTCAAAGTGGTTTTACCGTGGTCAACGTGACCAATGGTACCGATATTAACGTGGGGTTTGTTTCGTTCAAATTTTGCGCGTGCCATTTTCAGTTAAGAATTGAAAGTTTTCAAGAAAAATAATTGTGGGCACCGGGTCAGGTATGAGTTCTTGGTGATTAACCATTAACTATTAACCCCAACCCCACTACCCATTTAGTTGCCTTTATTTTTGGCAACAATGGCTTCAGCAACACTACGAGGAACTTCCTCATAGTGGCTAAACTCCATGGTGAAAATCCCCCGACCTTGGGTTTTGGAACGGATGTCGGTGGCATAACCAAACATCTCTGCTAGGGGAACCTTAGCAGTCACTTTGGCCAGGCCTTGTTCTGTTCCTTGACCCTCGATTTGGCCTCGGCGAGAGTTGAGGTCTCCAATCACGTTACCAATGAAGTCTTCAGGTACTTCCACCTCAACCTTCATCATGGGTTCTAACAAGACGGGTTTAGCCTTATTAGCTGCCGCTTTCAAAGCCATAGAACCCGCGATTTTGAAAGCCATTTCGGAGGAGTCTACATCGTGGTAAGAGCCATCCACCAGAGTTGCTTTCAAGTCAATCAGAGGATAACCCGCAACCACACCGGTTTCGCAGGCTTCTTTCATCCCTTGTTCAGCCGGGTTGATGTACTCTTTGGGTACAGTTCCCCCAACGATTTTGGAAACAAATTCAAACCCGCTACCCGCTTCACCCGGTTCGAGAGTAATCACAACGTGACCGTATTGGCCTTTACCACCGCTTTGACGGATGAACTTGCCTTCGGCTTTAACCGACTCGCGGATGGTTTCCCGATACGCCACCTGGGGCGCGCCCACGTTAGCTTCAACCTTGAACTCGCGTAACATCCGGTCAACCAGAATTTCTAAGTGAAGTTCGCCCATCCCGGCAATTACGGTTTGGTTGGTCTCGGAATCAACGGAAACCCGGAAGGTCGGATCTTCCTCTGACAAAGATTGGAGAGCTTTGGAGAGTTTCTCCATATCCTGTTTGGTTTTGGGTTCCACCGCCACGGAAATCACAGGTTCGGGGATGAACAGAGATTCCAAAATAATTGGTTTCGCGTCATCACAGAGGGTATCACCGGTGAGGGTATCTTTCAAACCCAAGGCTGCCCCTAGGTCTCCAGCCCGCAGTTCATCGACTTCGATCCGATCATCGGCTTTGAGAACGATCAAGCGAGAAATCCGTTCTTTTTTATCTTTGCTGGAGTTCAGGACATAACTGCCCTTTTGCAAAACACCGGAATAGACCCGAACGAAGGTCAAGCGTCCGTAAGGATCAGCCATGATCTTGAACGCTAGAGCCGATAAAGGCGCTTCGTCATCGGCATAACGGACGTCAACCTCACCATTTGATAAGGTTCCTTGGATTGGCGGAACTTCCGATGGAGCCGGGAGATAGGCAACTACTGCATCTAACAGTTGTTGTACCCCTTTATTTTTGAAGGCAGAACCACACAGAAGCGGAACAATTGTCCCGGCAATGGTGCCTTTGCGCAACTGAGTCCCAATTTCTTCGTTGGTTAGTTCTTCCCCTTCCAGGTACTTCTCCATCAGGTGATCGTCGGTTTCTGCCACCGACTCCACCAGTTTCACCCGATATTCCTCGGCTATCTGCTTAACAGCTTCAGGAATGTCATCGGTGATTTCGATATCTGTTCCTTTGTCATTGGTGTAGAGATAAGCTTTCATCTCCACCAAATCCACCAATCCCTGGAAGTTGTCTTCACTACCAATCGGGATCTGGATCGGAACAGCATTGGCTCTTAAGCGATCGCGGATTTGCTCATAAACTTTGAAAAAGTTAGCACCCGTGCGATCCATCTTGTTCACAAAGACGATCCGAGGAACTTTATAGCGTTCTGCTTGTCTCCAAACCGTTTCAGATTGGGGTTGTACACCACCGACTGAACAAAAGACAGCAATCACACCGTCTAACACCCGCATCGAACGTTCGACTTCAATGGTGAAGTCAACGTGACCCGGAGTGTCAATGATATTGATCTTATGATCTTTCCAACTGGTGGTAATAGCGGCAGCCGTGATGGTAATTCCACGCTCCCGCTCTTGAGCCATCCAGTCGGTTACTGCTGTTCCTTCATGGACTTCGCCCATTTTATGAACCATGCCGGAGTAGAACAGAATCCTCTCCGTTGTGGTTGTCTTGCCCGCATCAATGTGGGCTGCAATACCAATGTTCCGTACTCTCTCAAGCGGGACGGTACGTGCCACAGCTACCTCCTTTTTTAAACCTTTATTAAGATTTTATACGTTTACGGATATCACTGCTATCCATTTTTTTAGTACCGATAATGGGCAAAGGCTTTATTCGCTTCTGCCATCCGGTGAGTTTCTTCCCGTTTACGAACTGCACTTCCAGTTTCGTTAGCGGCATCCATCAGTTCATTTGCCAATCGCACGGACATGGAACGTCCGGTTCTGGCTCTAGCATATTGAATTAACCAACGTAGGGCTAAAGCCGTTCCTCGTTCTGAGCGAACTTCCATGGGAACCTGATAGGTTGCACCACCCACCCGCCGTGCTTTGACTTCCACCAGGGGAGTCGCATTCCGAATGGCTTTTTCAAAGACCTCAAGAGGCTCTGAACCGGTTCTTTCTTCGATTGTTTTCAGAGCCTGATAAATGATCCGGTAGGCAATGGATTTCTTTCCGTGCTTCATGATGCGACGTACCATCATGCTAATTAAGCGACTGTTATAGACCGGATCCACAGGGATCGGACGCTTCTGCACAACTCTGCGACGAGACATATTGTATCTTCCTTAACACAATAGATAATTTAAGATTTTCAGCGATGGGGACAAGTCACCAAAGGCTTAATGTTGTTAGTCTTACTCCAACAACACCAGCACAGGATTTAACTTAGCCCTGACTCAAAGCTCCTATTTAGGACGCTTGGCACCATACTTCGAGCGTCCTTGACGACGATCTTTGACTCCCGCCGTATCTAATGTTCCGCGAATAATGTGATATCGAACTCCAGGCAAATCTTTCACCCGACCGCCTCGAATCATTACTACGGAGTGTTCTTGCAAGTTGTGACCAATACCCGGAATATATGCTGTCACTTCATAGCCAGAGGTTAGCCGCACCCTTGCCACCTTACGCAGCGCGGAATTAGGTTTTTTAGGGGTGGTTGTATAAACCCGTGTACAGACTCCCCGCCGTTGAGGGCAACTCTTTAGGGCAGGTGATTTTGTTTTCTTCTGAGTCTGTTCCCGTGCAGAACGAATTAGTTGCTGAATAGTGGGCATGAGTTACGACATACTGAAATAATTCGGCAATTTGAAGTTTTGAGGTATCTCCACTGAAATATCCCTCCCCTACCAGGGGATGGGACTTTCTTTCAAAAGTATGGTCAGATGTTGACACCCAAAAGATCATAATAACCTAGATCGCCACTTTTTGCAAATTCGATTTTGTAGTGGGGAGCGGGGGGAGCGGGGGGAGCAGGGGGAGCAGGGG
>NZ_LT797694.1:47681-70801 GCF_900009135.1 Planktothrix sp. PCC 11201
GCGACAAAGGAATAGCCACAGCTACAGCTTTGAGTGGTGTTGGGGTTTTGGAAGCGAAACCCTCCTCCCATTAAATCTTCAGAATAGTCAATTGTTAGATTTTCTAGGTACTTTAAATTTTCCGACTCCACCACTATTTTAATCTGATCAGACTGATAAACGATATCGCTCGACTGCTGGGTTGCATCAAATCCCATGGTATAAGACCAGTCACAGCAGCCGCCCCTTTGCACCCCAAGACGAAAGTACAGATGAGGATTATTTTGCTTTGACTTGAGGCGGAGTACCTCACGAGTGGCTGCTGGACTCAGAGAAATCATGAAACACCTACTCACAGAAACGTTAATCTATTTTTAGATTACCGGAAATATGGGTTTTTGGTGCGCTTTAAGCGGGGGTACGAGCATAGTCATCTTGGAATCGGATAATATCATCCTCTCCCAAATATTCCCCATTCTGAACTTCAATTAAAATCAGAGGAATCACACCGGGATTTTCCAAACGGTGGGACGTACATTGAGGAACATAGGTGGACTGGTTAGAGAATAAAACTTCTTCACTGTCTCCACAAACCACTTTAGCGGTTCCGGCTACCACAATCCAGTGTTCACTCCGATGATGGTGCATCTGTAAACTTAGGCGATGACCAGGTTTGACTTCAATACGTTTAATTTTATATCCTGGCCCTTCTTCCAAGGTTGTAAATGAACCCCAAGGTCTCAATTCCGTGGGAGTATTACCGATATTGGGGGCATTCCCCGTGGAATCTTTAGAATTTCCCACACTTTCCTTGACTGCTACCATAATCCTATTTCCTTATCAAAGATTTTACCTAAGTTAAATTGGTATTAAAACTTGGGGTGTATTCATAAGCCCCTGGATGGCTCTTGTGCGTTCTCCAGAATACTCCCCACCACTACTAACAGCGAATACACCCTGCTGACTATGTGATCTATCATAATCTGCTTTAAACCCTAATGATCGGTGATCGCAATTCCTAGACCGTTATGAACAGGTGCTACGGTGGAGAAAGGACGGTCTAAATAATATCCTCCGAGATAGAGACTGGTGGAACTTCCCCCGTCTAAATTGAGGGCGGTTGCGGCTCCTAATTTTTGCAATATTTGAGCAAGTTCTGCTAGACTTGGGCCGGAACCATTGGGACGGTTATGGACAGCCACCAGGAGTAAGGTATTATTATTAGTAATCGCGATCGCACTCCGAATGGCTTTTTGTTGTTGAAAAGCGGGATTAAATCGTTCTTGAGCGGCATCTAAAACAATTTGACGATTTTGCATTAATAACGGCCCCGCCCCTAAAATATTCGGATAATTTTGAAATTCTTTCGGTTCGGTTTGGCTTTGTAATTGTAAACGAGTTCCGACGGGTAATAATTTTAATAATTCGGGACGACCTCGAACAACTAATAAATAACCCTGAGTTGGGATATTAACAACGGATGATTCTGGTTTATTCGATTCAATATAACGGGTAATTTGGTTATTTTCAACTACAATAATATGTTCTTGCTGGTTAATCGGGCTATAGGATTTTCCCCAGTCGGAAGTATAGCGAGAAATTCCGGCTTCAACATAAGCACTATTGAGATATTGTAATGGGAAAGTTTGACCGGACGCTGTAGTTAAGGTTTCTTTTAAGATTAAACGATTCATCAAAATAGGTTTATCCTTTCCCCAAGCTATGACTCCTCGATTTAAAATCGGACTGGATAACCAATTATTATGAAACCGAATAGCCCCGAGTGGGAGTTGATTATTGCGATTAAAAAAACCTCCATTAATAGCTACGGGAACTTTTGCTTGTTGTGCGATATTTAATAGGGTTGAAGTGCCTTGACGAGCATTGGGATTACTTAAAATTGGAGTGAGTTTAATTTCGGGTTGATTGATATTAATTTCTAACCAATATACGGGAAATTGATCAACCGAGGGTTGAGAAGGTTTTAAAATTTGATTGAGTAAAGATCCTAAAGATGCTTCAGTTTTGGGAATTTTAATATAGTCCTGTCTCCATCTAATTCCGGGTTGCCATAAAATATTTTTAGGGGTAAGAAAATCCGGTTTAATCTCAATTATTAAACGATAGGGAGAGTTTAAGGTAGTGACCACCGGACGCCAACCGGGAGGAAGACTAAATTTAACCTGAGTTTGATTATTTTTAGATTCTAATTGTAGATGAGTAGAATTAGGATTGGGTGGAATTAAGTTTGGGCTTTTGGTCAAAATACTTGGCTTAAAAAATTCTGGACTATCGGATAATAGTTTAGGGGTAATCTTAGCCTCTAAAGTTAGACTCCAATCCTGTAAAACCGGAGTAACAGGTTGAGGGGAATTATTCTGATTTCGGGTAGTCGGATCATCCGTTAGGGGGGGAGAAGGTTGAGGCGGAATAGAAGGCGATCGCTTTTTAATTTCCGGGTTGGGCTGTTGCCAAATAGTCGGTTTATCAAGTTCAATAATAATTCTTTGAGGTGAAAATGTGATATCATTTTGAGGTAAATTACTACTATCTACAGATAAAGGCTCAATACGCAAAGATTGAATAGTGGAAGGGGGAATAGTAATTTTTAATTTGCTTCCCTCCGGTTTGATTTGCCATTGGGAAGATTCTGTAAAATTCGATAAATCTAAATAGCGATAGGGATTAATATATTCCGCCGATAAAGTAGATTGATCAGAAAACCATTGAATCGGTTGTTGGGAACTATTATTGCTATCAAGGAGATCGATTCCTAGATTTTGCATTAATCCAATATCACTAATTTTAACAGCAATTTTTGATTTACTATTAGATTTATCAATATGCCAAGGAATATTAATTAAATTACCATTAATTTCAATAGTGTTTCCCTGTTGTCGATTTGGATCTGTTTTTGGTTCGGCAAGAGCGGAAATAGGTAGAAGACTCAACCCCAAAATACTTAACAATAAAATAATCTTTTTCGGTTTATGAATTAAATTAAAATTCAGCATTCCCTTTTCATCACTAATTTTGAACACAGATCAAATAGGATTGTTATAGATAGCAAGAAAAATCAAAATAATTAGCCCGTATTGATAGACCGTTACCAACCAACTATCTATCCTAAACAATCTGATATGTCAACAGATCTTAAATTTTCACCCCTACCGTGACCCAATTGGGTGTATGCTAGTCAGACTAGGGTTTTTGCACCCGATGTCAATTTTGGTTAAAATTCAATCGCTTCAAGCATCCTCACTCAATAGAATCAAGATATGGATAACACTAGAGTTAATCACAACCCCCAACCAAACCATCAACAAGAGTTCATAGCAGGAAATATGGGCTACCCCTACCCGGGTCAACCGTGGTTAGTGGAAGAAAGAGACGCCTGCGGGGTGGGGTTTATTGCTAACCCATCGGGGGGGGCGAGCCATTCTATTCTACAAAAAGCCCTACCCGCCTTAACCTGCTTAGAACATCGGGGGGGTTGTAGCGCCGATCAGGACTCCGGGGATGGAGCCGGGATCATGACCGCTATTCCCTGGGAATTGTTAGCTCCTTGGTTTGCTGAACGAAATATTGATATTTTACAAGAGCCGGAATGCAAGTATGGGGTGGGGATGGTGTTTTTACCCCAAGATCTTGATTTAGCCATTAAAGCCCGTGAAATTATTGAAACTGACCTTAAACAAGAAGAATTAGTTATTGTAGGTTGGCGAGAAGTCCCGGTGAAACCGGAAGTCCTGGGAGTACAGGCGCGGGAAAACCAACCCCGCATCGAACAGGTTATGGTTTATTCGGCTAAGGGAAATATCGGGGATGATCTTGACCGACAACTGTTTTTAGCCCGTCGATCTTCTGGGGTAGCCTTAAAACAGGATGGGTTAGTCTGGGGTGAGGATATTTATATTTGTTCTTTTTCCTGCCGTACTATTGTTTATAAAGGCATGGTGCGATCGGCGATCCTGGGAGAATTTTATTTAGATTTAGTTAACCCCGACTATAAGAGCAATTTCGCCGTTTATCATCGGCGCTTCAGTACCAATACCATGCCGCGCTGGCCCTTGGCTCAACCGATGCGACTGTTAGGGCATAATGGGGAAATTAATACGCTGTTGGGTAATATTAACTGGATGCGGGCGCGGGAAAATGTCTTAGCCCATCCGGTTTGGGGCGATCGCTTAAAAACCCTCATTCCCTTTGTGGATGCTAATAATAGCGACTCAGCTAATTTAGATAATTGCCTAGAATTGCTGGTGAGAACCGGGCGCTGTCCCCTAGAAGCGCTGATGATCATGGTGCCCGAAGCCTATCAAAACCAGCCTAACCTAAAAGAACTACCGGAAATTACGGATTTTTACGAATATTATAGCGGCATCCAAGAACCTTGGGATGGCCCGGCTTTATTGGTGTTCAGTGATGGAAAACAAATTGGGGCTTGCTTGGATCGCAATGGCCTGCGTCCCGCCCGTTATTGTATCACCAAAGATGGCGTGATCATGGTTTCCTCCGAAGCCGGAGTGGTGGATATTCCCGAAGACCAAATTCAGGAAAAAGGCCGTTTAGGGCCCGGACAAATGATTGCGGTGGACTTGAGTACCCATGAAGTCCTGAAAAATTGGCAGATCAAACAACGGGTCGCCCATGAACACCCCTATCGCTCCTGGTTAGAACAGTATCGCACCGATGGGCAGCCCCAACCCTTTATTAGTGAAAAACAATTAGCATCGGACACCCTCCTGCAACAGCAAACCGCCTTTGGTTACGGGGCGGAGGATGTGGATATCCAAATTTCCGATATGGCGAGTACGGCCAAGGAAGCGACGTTTTGTATGGGGGATGATACGCCCCTAGCGGTGCTTTCAAATAAACCTCAGTTATTATATAACTATTTTAAACAACGATTTGCTCAGGTAACAAACCCACCAATTGATCCGTTGCGAGAACGGATTGTGATGTCCCTCTCCATGCAGTTAGGGAAACGGGGCAATTTGTTAGATCTCAAACCCGAAGACGCCCGACTGTATAAAATTAACTCTCCCCTGTTGAATGAGGCGGAGTTAGAGGCGTTGCGTCAGTCGGATTTTCCGGGGATCACCCTGTCCACCCTCTATAGTTTGGAAGGAGGGCCGAATGGTTGCGCGATCGCCCTTACCCAACTTTGCGAAAAAGCCGCCCAAGCGGTGGATCAGGGCAAAGAAATTATTATTCTGTCCGATCGCGGATTAACGGCCGAACAAACCTATATTCCGCCGTTGTTAGCCGTGGGAGCGGTTCACCACTATTTAATTAAAATTGGTAAACGGTTACAAGCCTCCCTGGTGGTGGAAACGGCCCAATGTTGGAGTACCCATCATTTTGCCTGTTTAGTCGGTTATGGGGCTTCGGCAATTTGTCCCTACATGGCCTTAGAAACCGTGCGCCATTGGTGGTCGAGTCCCCTAATTCAGAACAATCTGGCGAAGGGCAAAATCCCCCCGATGACTATGGAAGATGCCCAGAAAAACTATCGCCAAGCCGTCGAAGATGGGTTACTCAAAATTTTATCAAAGATGGGAATTTCTCTGTTATCTTCCTATCGTGGAGCACAAATCTTTGAAGCCATTGGGATTGGGGAAGATTTACTGGAAATGGGTTTTCGGGGGACAGTCTCTCGGGTTGGGGGTTTGAGCATTGCTGAGTTAAGCCAAGAGGTTTATCAATTCCATGCTAAGGCATTTCCCCTGGAGGCGAAAAAGTTAGAAAACTTTGGGTTTGTCAATGCCAGGTCGCGGGGAGAATATCACTTAAATAACCCCGAGATGACAAAATTGCTACATCAAGCCGTACGTTCTGGCCCCGTTGTAGAGACGTTCCATGGAACGTCTCTACAGGGTGCGGTCGCACAACCAGGGTTCGACCTGTACGAACTCTATCGTCAATTTGTGGAAAACCGCCCAGCCACGGCCTTGCGGGATTTGTTGGACTTTAACAGCGATCGCCATTCTATCCCCTTAGAAGAAGTCGAACCCGTCGAAGAAATTGTCAAACGCTTCTGTACCGGGGGGATGTCCCTGGGGGCCCTATCTCCCGAAGCCCATGAAGTCTTGGCGATCGCCATGAACCGTTTAGGCGGAAAATCCAACTCCGGCGAAGGTGGGGAAGATCCCGCCCGCTACCAGATTTTTAACGATGTCGATGCTAATGGGATTTCGGCCAGCCGTCCCCATTTAAAAGGACTCCAAAACGGGGATAGTGCCAGTTCAGCAATTAAACAGGTGGCTTCGGGACGGTTTGGCGTTACCCCCGAATACTTGATGAATGCCCAGTCCATCGAGATTAAAGTGGCTCAAGGGGCTAAACCCGGAGAAGGCGGGCAACTCCCCGGGAAGAAAGTTAGCGAATATATTGCCATGTTGCGGCGGTCTAAACCCGGCGTCACCCTAATTTCTCCCCCTCCCCACCATGATATTTATTCCATTGAAGATCTGGCCCAACTAATCTTTGACCTGCACCAAATCAACCCCAAGGCTACGGTTTCGGTGAAATTAGTCGCAGAAGTCGGAATTGGAACCATTGCGGCCGGAGTTGCCAAAGCCAACGCCGATTATATCCAAATTTCCGGTCACGACGGGGGGACGGGAGCCTCTCCCTTGACCTCCATTAAACACGCGGGGAGCCCTTGGGAATTGGGGTTAACGGAAGTTCATCGGGTGTTGATGGGTAATAAACTCCGCGATCGGGTGCGGTTACGCGTGGATGGCGGCTTCAAAAGTGGCTGGGATGTGGTGATGGGAGCTTTAATGGGGGCTGAGGAATTCGGCTTTGGAACCATTGCCATGATTGCCGAGGGCTGTATTATGGCTCGGATTTGCCATACGAATAATTGTCCCGTGGGGGTGACATCCCAACAGGAACGCCTGCGAGAACGGTTCCCCGGAACTCCGGGCCATGTTGTGAACTTCTTCTATTTTGTCGCCGAAGAAGTGCGTCATATTCTAGCGCGGTTGGGATATCGCAAATTAGTGGATTTAGTGGGACGGTCTGACCTGTTGAAACGTCGGGACGGGGTGAATGTAGCCAAGACCCAACACTTGCATTTAGAGGTCTTTACCCAAGCGCCTGTAACGAGCGATCGCACTTGGTTAAACCATGAACCCATCCATAGTAACGGCCCGGTCTTAGATGATGTGTTATTAGAAGATGCGGAAATTGCCACCGCCATTCAAAACCAGGGGACGGTAACGAAAACCCTGCGGATCGTGAATACTGACCGGACGGTGGGGACACGCATTGCCGGAAAAATTGCCTCTCTCTATGGAAATAGTGGCTTTGCTGGCCAAATTAACCTGAATTTTACAGGTGCAGCAGGTCAGAGTTTTGGAGCCTTCAACCTCCCCGGAATTAAGTTAACTCTGACGGGGGAAGCTAATGATTATGTTGGGAAGGGGATGCACGGGGGAGAGATTATTATTAAACCTCCGGCGGCGGTCACTTATAACCCCTCGGAGAACGTGATTATCGGGAATACCTGTTTATATGGGGCCACCGGGGGAACTTTATACGCCTACGGAAAAGCCGGAGAACGGTTTGCGGTGCGGAATTCCTTGGGTAAGGCTGTTATTGAGGGGGCTGGCGACCACTGTTGCGAATATATGACGGGTGGGGTGGTTGTGGTTCTTGGTAAGGTGGGGCGGAATGTGGGCGCCGGACAAACCGGAGGTTTAGGCTATTTCCTTGATGAAGATGGGGAGTTTCCTGAAATGGTGAACCCGGAAATCGTCAAAATTCAACGGGTGAGTACGCCGATGGGTGAACAGCAGTTAAAAGAGTTAATCACACAACACGCGGAACACACGGTCAGCGAGAAGGCGAAAACCATTCTGGCGAACTGGTCGGAGTATTTACCCAAGTTCTGGCAAGTTGTTCCTCCTTCGGAAAAAGATAGTCCGGAAGCGTCGAATGCGATCGTGGCGGTTGCTATTTAGGGTGGTCAATTCTAAGAGTTAACCCCTCAACCCCCTTTCCAAATTGGGGAGGGGGCTGATTTAATATTTTTTAGAGTCTAATCAAGGGGATTGTATGGACATTTCAAGAGCTTTTCAGACGTCAAGTGATCCAGTCTCTTATTTCTTTAAACAACCGGGAACTGGATACTACATTCCTTTGTATCAAAGAGAATATAGTTGGGATGATGAAAATATTGAACAATTAATGGATGATATTTGTTCAGGAGTTTTTGACCTTTTAAGTGGAGAAGATAAAATCCATTTCATGGGCACAATTATCTTGGTGACAGAAAATGATACTACTAATAATATCAAGCCACAAGACCATCGAGCTATTCCTCCTCGTATAGACAATGTAATTGATGGACAACAAAGAATTTCAACCATTGCTTTATTAGCCTGCTGCTTATATGAAAAGATTTATGAACTTAAACAAGAACGTATTCCAGCTTCTGATTTATATGATTTAGACGGTTTAATAGAAGCGACTGATACTTATTTAGCTAATCTTATAGAACTTTTTTCATTTGACTTAATGCGTGGTAACCCAAAACGGAAACCGATTATAATTAGAGGCTCACTAGATGGTTGGACACTGGAGGGTCAAAACAATCAACATTACAAATCAGATATATCTTCCTATTTGGCTGATTTTATTAAAGTGGTTGATAACAATAATATTCAATTTCCAAAAGCCAGAAAAAATTCTTTAGTCGCAGATAATATAAAATCAATTCAAGCATGGCTAGATAAAGTAAAATCTGCTCATCTAGGTAGTGATAATGATTATCCTTCAGCTTGGGATATTGTACAAAATATCAATCAATCTGAATTATGGGTCTATGAACGTCAAAAATTATTTCAATCTGTAAAAGATTGTGGAAGCATAGAGCCTGATTCATTTGATATATATCAAAAATATATTTGTTCTCTGGTACAATTATTTGCTTTTTCAAATTATCTTCTTGAGCGGTGTTGTTTTACAGTAATTAAACCTGTATCACAAGTTCGTGCATTTGATATGTTTCAATCTTTAAATGCAACAGGAACCCCCCTTACAGCTATTGAAACCTTTAAACCCCTTGTAGTTAATATTGCTGATTCTGAAGCTAATGGATTTAAAAACTCTAGTTTTGAAAAATCTTTTACAAAAGTTGAAGAATTAATGAAAGGCTTACGAAGTGCTTCTAGCAAAAATAAAAGAACTAATGAATACTTGACTTTATTATCATTAAATTATGAAGGTAAAAGTTTATCAAAGCAATTTAGCACTCAGAGAAAATGGTTGATTGAAAAATTTCAGAAAAACTGTGGTAGTCCTGAAGGTCAAGAGTCTTCAATAGAAGATAAAAAAGAGTTTATTGAACAGATGGGGAATATAGCCGTCTATTGTCAAAAAGTTATTTATTCTCCTGCTAATATAAAAAACTCTTTACCAGAACTATTTTTGTTAGATGAGTCAAAAAGAAAACGAGCCTCTTTTTGCTTGTCATATCTCCAAGATGCTAATCATAAAATGGCACATACAATTCTAAGTCGTTTTTATGCTTTAGCAATTTGCACCCCAAGCAATTCTGAAGACTTAGAAGAAGAAAATCACAGACAAGCTCAAGAAAATTTTGCCAAAGCTTGCAAAATAGTTGCTGCATTTTTTACTTTATGGCGTTCTGCTTTACCCAATACAGGATTAGATCATGTCTATAAAAACTTACTCCAACAAAAAATGTCTGTTCAAAAAGGAAACTCTGAAGTAACCCTAGAAAATTTAACAACTCATTTCAAAAATCAACTTCAGGATAAGGGAATAGGATCAAAAGAAAAATGGATTAATAAAGCTACTAATTATTTAAGATATGATAATGTTCAAAAAGTATGTCGTTTTGTTCTCTTTGTTACATCACAAGATACTATTTTAGATCCCGACGAAGTTGGTTTGATGAAAATTGGAAGAACTAACTCATCTCTATCTTATTTAGAACCAAGCCAATGGAATTCTAATGATTTTAAGAGTATTGAGCATATAGCACCTCAAAAACCAGATATACAATCAGATTCTGTTTGGGATGAAGGTTTATATGAAAATGATGATTATCAGCAGATTGGTAATTTAACGCTATTACCTACACCAATTAATATTTCTGCTAGTAATAGAAATTGGCTTGAAAAATGGATTTACTATCGTCATTTAGCGGAAATAGATCCCGATAAATTAATTGAGTTAAAACAGGAAGCACAAACCTATGGGGTTAATCTAAATGATTCCACTATCAAATTGTTAACTCAAGCATCTCACGCTCATCATATCAAACCAATTGTAGAAATTGGAGCAACAGATAAATGGGATAAAGATTTTGTTGAAAAAAGAACAGAACGTATATGCGATATTCTTTGGGAACGTATGTATGAATGGTTATCTTATAAAACTCCAGAATCCAAATAAGTTAGAATAATTGTCATTTATTTTTACTTCTAATTTCATCTAACTCAGCTTCTATATCATCCAAATCTAATAATTTAGTATTTGGATATTTAATTATTTTTTGTCTAATTTCCCAAAGTTTTTTACCTAATTCTGTCTGGGGTTTGTAAAGAGATTCAGTAGTTTCAGATAATTTTTCTTCTGGCTTTTCTTTGTCAATAGAATCTATAAAAGCTAAAACTCTTTCTTGATCTTCTAATTTTAATTTTTGCCATTTATTGAGTAGTAATTGTTCGTTCATTTTGTTTTCTCCATCCAGATTTTCATGCTACTAATACCGGGTGATTCAGTTTCCGCGAGGCATAGAAAAAAGATGCTTTTAAATCATCTGCTTCGAGATCAGGCATTTCTTCTAAGATATCTTCAGCAGTTAGCCCAGCCACAAACAAGTCTAACACATCGGACACCCGAATTCTCATCCCTTGAATACAGGGACGCCCCCCACATTGCCTAGGATTGATTGTGATTCTTTGTAGTAGGGTTGACATTCAAAACAGCCCCATAATAGCTTTTTTCTAGTATACACTCTTTAATATGCACTCTTATTTTAGGAATGACAGGTTGAATAAAAATCCTATAGATCTATTATATCCTTGATTTAATTATTCTATATAAAAACTATTTTTGTCTTCCACACTGGCAAAAAATTATTATAATGTTATTATAATGGACATAGGGTGCTGTCTGATATTCTGTTAATATCCCTAATGAAAATTCTATAATCATCCTGGATTAATAGTTAAAATAGGGAATATAAACTAGGGAACAGAAAAAACATAATTAACTTTTTCAGAGCAGCAGGAATTACTTGCCTGTTTCAAAAATGGGACAACAATTACTATTTTCTATACCCGATCTTAAATATCTAATATGAATTCCTATTCAAATAGTAAACCTAAACCTGATATTCTCATTGTTGATGATATTCCAGACAACTTGAGATTCTTGTCTCAAATGCTAGTGAATCAGGGATATAATGTGCGGAAAGCAATTAATGGAAAAATGGCATTGACCGCCGTTAAAACTGTTCTACCCGATCTAATTTTATTAGATATTAATTTACCCGAAATGAATGGCTATGAAATTTGTGAACAGCTTAAAAAAGATGAACGCACCCGTAATATTCCTGTGATTTTTTTAAGTGCTTTAGATGATGTTTTAGATAAAGTTAAAGCATTTAAAGCGGGTGGAGTAGACTATATTACTAAACCGTTTCAATTTGAAGAAGTTTTAATTCGGATTCAAAATCAACTGACAATTCAACGGTTACAAAGTCAATTAAAGCAACAAAATTCTCAACTTCAATTAACTCTTGATGAATTAAAATCCACGCAATCTCAACTGATCCAAAAAGAGAAAATGGTGAGTCTCGGGCAACTTGTCGCTGGAATTGCTCACGAAATCAATAATCCGATTAGCTTTATTTCAGGAAATTTAGCTCCAACTCAACAATATATTCAAGACTTGTTAAATTTAATTTATTTATATCAAAAAGAATATCCTCAACCTAGTGCAAATATTAAAAAAATCTTAGAAGAATTTGATTTAGAATTTGTTGCCAATGATCTCCAAAATATTCTGGAGTCGATGCAAAGAGGCACAGAAAGAATTAGAACCATTATTCTGGCATTAAGAATTTTTTCTCGTTTAGGAGAATCGGATATTAAACCCGTAGACCTACATCAAGGACTTGATAGTACATTACTGCTGTTACAATATCGCTTGAGAGCGGAAGAAAAACGGGCGGAAATTCAAATCATCAAATCCTATAATAACTTACCTCGTGTCACCTGTTATGCTAGTCAGATTAATCAAGTTTTTCTGAATTTATTAAGCAATTCAATAGATGCTTTAGAGTTGGGCGTTGGTTCAGAAATTTCTCCTGATATTCCCCCTAAAATCTGGATTATCACCGAATTAATTAACCCCGATCAAGTCAGAATTAGAATTAAAGATAATGGGATAGGAATGTCAGAAACTATCAAATCTCAATTATTCAACCCATTTTTTACGACTAAACCCGTGGGTCAAGGAATGGGTTTAGGGTTAACAACCTGCTATGAAATTATTGTTCAAAAACACCAAGGAACACTAAGTTTTAATTCTAAGGAAGGAGAAGGATGTGAATTTGTTATCGATCTCCCGATTAAAATGAATGCCTAAAATCAATCATAAAAATATTCCTCAAAAACGATATAATATAAACTATCCATAATTCTCCTAATTATTATTCCTATGGTCGCTACCCAATCAAAAGCAACCCGAAACTGGCAACCCTTAATTCCACAATTTGAGGCGATAGTTGGGAAAAAAGGCGTGATTCAACGTCGAGAAGAATTACTGGTTTATGAATGTGATGGACTGACTAGCTATCGCCAACGTCCTGCATTAGTAGTGCTTCCCAAAACCACCGAAGAAGTCGCAGAAGTTGTTAAAATTTGCGATCGCAATTTGATTCCTTGGGTCGCTAGAGGAGCGGGAACCGGACTTTCTGGTGGCGCTTTACCCGTAGAAGATTGTGTTTTAATTGTCACCGCTTTAATGCGAAAAATCCTAAATATTGACTTAGAAAATCAGCGCGTAGTTGTTCAACCGGGAGTAATTAATAATTGGGTGACACAAGCTGTGAGCGGGGCAGGTTTTTATTATGCTCCTGACCCTTCTAGTCAAATTATTTGTTCTATTGGGGGAAATGTTGCCGAAAATTCCGGTGGCGTTCATTGTTTAAAATATGGGGTGACAACCAACCATATTCTAGGGCTAAAAATCGTCACTCCCGATGGTAATATTGTCGATATTGGCGGCGATATTCCTGAAATGCCTGGATATGATTTAACCGGGTTATTTGTTGGTTCAGAAGGGACGTTGGGCATTGCCACCGAAATTACTTTAAGAATTTTAAAAGCACCGGAATCAATTTGTGTTTTATTAGCAGATTTTACCAATTTAGAATCGGCTGGGTCGGCGGTTTCTGATATTATCAGTTCGGGGATTATTCCTGGGGGGATGGAAATTATGGATAACCTCAGTATTAATGCCGTTGAAGATGTGGTAAAAATTGGTTTATATCCTCGGGATGCGGGGGCAATTCTATTAGTTGAATTAGATGGTTTACAGGTGGAAGTTGATACTAATAAACAACGGGTGAGTGAAATTTGTATCAACAATGGGGCGAGAAATATTACCACCGCTAGTAATGCAGAAGATCGGTTAAAAATTTGGAAAGGACGCAAAGCAGCCTTCGCCGCGGCGGGTCATGTCAGTCCTGATTATTATGTTCAAGATGGCGTGATTCCCCGGACAAAAATGGCTTATGTTCTCAAAGAAATTGAAGCCCTGGGAGAAAAATATGGGTATCGGATTGCTAATGTTTTTCATGCGGGAGATGGCAATTTACATCCTTTGATTTTATATGATAATTCCATCCCAGGTGCATTAGAAACCGTTGAAGAAATTGGCGGAGAAATTCTAAAAATTTGTGTGGAAGTGGGGGGAAGTTTATCGGGGGAACATGGTATTGGTGCAGATAAAAAATGTTATATGCCCCAAATGTTTAACGAAGTTGATTTAGAAACCATGGAATGGGTAAGAACAGTTTTTAACCCCAAAGGTTTAGCTAACCCGGGTAAAATGTTACCCACTCCTCGCACCTGTGGAGAGTCCGCCAAACTGCAAAATATTAAACAGTTTGAAGGGACAGAACTATTTTAATTAATTTTGTTAAAATCTCTTGGTAGTGCGAGCATCCCCGCTCGCTAATTATTATCTATTGAATAGATATAATAATCCGTGCCGAGGTTATAATATTTGATTATATTGATTATAGGAGTTTCTTCAAAACCTCTCCAGCGAACGAGGACGCTCGCACTGTATTATAATGAATATCAATCCTATTTTTATTTAAAATTATGGCGATCGCAACTGTTAAAAAATTTACCATCGAAGACTATCATCGCCTGACTAAATTAGGCTTTTTAAAAAAAGAGGATAAAGTTGAACTCATTCGCGGAGAAATCATTGAAATGGCAGCAAAAGGAACTTCCCACTCTGTTTGTGAAACTCGCTTAGAAAGAGAACTATACAAACTCATTGGAGAACAGGCAACCTTAAGAGGACAACAACCTATTATTTTATCATCTTATAGTGAACCAGAACCGGATCGAGTGATTGTTAAAAACCGAAAGGATGACTATATAAACGGTCATCCCCATACAGAAGATATTCTACTTTTGATTGAAATTTCCGATTCATCTTTAGACTATGATCAAACTACAAAACTATCGGTTTATGCTGAGAATAATATTACCGATTATTGGATCTTTAATTTAGTTGATTTTTGTTTAGAATGTTATCGTCAACCCTATCAAAACTTACAAGAAAAATTTGGTTACCGCAGTAAATTGATTTATTTACCTAACGAGTCTGTAACCTTACCCTGTTTTCCTGATTTAACCTTAGATTTAACTAAAGTATTTCCGCCCACAATAAATTAATCAGGAATAACAGATAATAACATTAAACCCAGAAATTATTAACCTTTAAAATTATGGCGATCGCAACTGTTAAAAAATTTACCATCCAAGACTATCATCGCCTAACTGAATTAGGCTTTTTCCAAGAAAATGATAGAGTTGAACTGATTCGCGGAGAAATGATCGAAATGGCAGCAAAAGGAAGAATGCACGAAACTTGTCTAAGAAAATTATTACGAGAATTGAGTCATTTAATTATAGAAAAGGCAACTTTACAATGTCAATCTCCTATTCTTTTACTGCCTAATAGTGAACCCGAACCAGACTTTACAATTCTTAGAAATCGACAGGATGATTATGTAACTTCTCATCCCACTGCACAAGATATTTTACTGCTCATTGAGGTTTCTGATTCCTCTTTAAACTATGATCAGCAAGTTAAATTATCTGTTTATGCTGAAAATAATATTACCGATTATTGGATTTTTAATTTATTTGATTTATGTTTAGAATGTTATAGCGATCCCTATCAAAAATCACAAGGAGAGTTTGGTTATCTTCGTAAACTGATTTATTTGCCTACTCAGTCTGTAACCTTACCCTGTTTTCCTGATTTAACCTTAGATTTATCTAAAGTATTTCCGCCTAAAACTAATTAGGAGAAATTAAAGAATAATAAAATCCATAAGGTATAGAAAACAAAAATAGATTAATTAGTTTTCTGGTTTTTTGATCACAGCAATGATCATTCTAATTTCCTAGTGTCTTAGTGCCTTTGTGGTTCCTTAAATTAGGATAATCGAATTTAACACAATTCTGCGATAATAATAAATTGGTCTTTAATTTTAGGAAATATAAAAATGCGACTCTCTCAAATGCTATTTGTCACCCTGCGCGAAGATCCCAAAGAAGCGGAAATTCCTAGTCATAAACTATTAGTCCGGGCGGGATATATTCGCCGCATTGGGAGTGGAATTTACGCTTATCTTCCCCTAATGTGGCGAGTGCTGCAAAAAGTCTCTCAAATTGTCCGAGAAGAAATGAACGCCACCGGAGCCCAAGAATGTCTACTTCCCCAAGTCCAACCCGCCGAACTTTGGCGCGAGTCGGGACGCTGGGATACCTATACCAAAGCCGAGGGAATTATGTTTTCCCTCACTGACCGTCGGAAGCGGGAATTAGCATTAGGGCCAACCCATGAGGAAGTGATTACAACTATTGCTAAAGATATGATCCGTTCCCATCAACAATTACCGATTCATTTATATCAAATTCAAACAAAATTTAGAGATGAAATTCGGCCTCGGTTTGGCTTAATGCGGGGGCGAGAATTTATTATGAAAGACGGTTATTCTTTCCATAGCGATGAAGAAAGTTTGAAGAAAACCTATCGAGATATGGATCAAGCCTATCGCAATATGTTAAGCCGTTGTGGGTTACAATATCGAGCGGTAGAAGCTGATTCTGGAGCAATTGGGGGGTCAGGTTCTCAAGAGTTTATGGTATTAGCAGAGGCGGGAGAAGATGAAGTTCTCTATACTGAAGATGGCAAATATGCCGCTAATACGGAAAAAGCCACATCCCATCCGGTTGATGCTGAACCTTCTAGTTTTACCGAATATCAAAAGTTAGAAACTCCGAATACGAACACCATTGCCACTTTAGCTAAATTCTTGAACTGTTCTCCGACTCAAATTGTTAAAAATGTTCTGTATCAAGTGGTTTATGATAATGGCACAACGGTTTTAGTTTTAATTAGTATTCGGGGTGATCAGGAGGTAAATGAGGTTAAATTGCAAAATGAATTAACCAAATTAGCCCCGGAATTTAAGGCAAAAACGATATTATCCTTAACGGTTCCTGATGAAGAAACCCAGGAAAAATGGAGAACAAAACTTTTACCTTTAGGCTATATTTCTCCTAAGTTAGAAGATAGTTATATTACCCATAGAGAACAACTTGAATCTAAGTTTTTAAGACTGGTGGATCAAACGGCCGTTGAATTAAAGAATTTTGTCACCGGGGCGGATGAGTCAGGATATCACGTTGTGGGGGCAAATTGGGGCAAAGAATTTACCTTACCCAAAACTATTGTAGATCTCAGAAAAGCTCAAAAAGGCGATCGCGCAGTTCATGACCCTAACCAAATTTTACAGAGTGCCAGGGGCATTGAAGTCGGTCATATTTTCCAATTGGGGATTAAATATTCCCAAGCGATGGGAGCCACCTTTAGCAATGAGCAGGGGGAAGAATTACCCCTAGTCATGGGATGTTATGGTGTTGGGGTATCTCGGTTAGCCCAATCAGCCGTGGAACAGTCCTATGATAAAGATGGGATAATTTGGCCAGTGGCGATCGCACCCTATCAAGTGATTATTGCCATTCCTAATATTACCGACACTCAACAGGTGGAAATTGCCGAAAAACTCTATACGGAATTAAATCAAGCCGGAATTGAAACCCTCCTCGATGATCGGAATGAACGAGCCGGGGTAAAATTCAAAGACGCTGATTTGATCGGGATTCCCTATCGGATTGTCACCGGACGTTCAATCAAATCGGGTAAAGTGGAACTGGTAGAACGGGCCACCCACAATGCTCAAGAAATCGCCATTGAGGATGTCGTATCAACCCTCAAACAGAATATTAAAGCAGCATTGGAAAATTAGGCGAGTTGTTGGTTGATGGTTAAGAAAGTAAGAAAGCCCTGAAGGGCTTACTACAATTTAGTCAACTGTCAACAGCCATGATTAATTTTATTTTAAGTTCTGGGAACAGAACATGATATGATTCATTGTGGCTTACAGAGCGTGTTATACGCTGTGTGCGTGAACTTGGGGAAAGTTAGAACTGCCGCTTTGATTAGCGGATCAAGCAGTTATGACTGAACCAAAAATCGGTGAACCTGTCCAAGTAGCTATGACAAACGCAGAGGAAACAGTAGAATCCGGGTCTAATCTCGTTGTAGAACCCGACCCTTCCATGCTGGAGTATTATCAATTGCAACGCCAGTTGTTATTGATGACGATCACAGCCACGGGGGCAATTTTTGTGGCAGTTTGCTGTTTCTATCCTCTGGATGTCGCCCTGAACTATTTAGTTGGGGCAGCAGTAGGTATATTCTACTTGCGAATGCTCGGCAAAGATGTAGAAAAACTAGGTAGGGGAAAAGAAAAACTCAGCCAGAATCGGATACTGATCCTCGCGGGTGTAATCATTGTAGCCACTCAATTGCATCAGCTAAAGATTCTACCGATTTTTTTAGGATTTCTCACCTACAAAGTTGCTCTCATGTTGTATGTGCTAATAACAGTGTTCACCAACAAGCCTAAATAAGTAACGCGGAATCCTCCAGTCCTCAATCTGTAGAGGAAGCCTACGGACATGGAAATGCTGACTGTTTTAAACACCTTCAATCCTCTCCCTCTCGCTAGTTTAGAAGTTGGCCAGCACCTTTATTGGGAAGTCGGCGGTATAAAACTGCATGGTCAGATTTTTCTGACTTCGTGGTTTGTCATCGGTTTGCTGATTATCGTCTCAGTGTTGGCCAGCAACAACGTGCAGCGAATTCCCAGTGGGATGCAGAATTTTATGGAGTACGTCCTAGAATTCATTCGCAACCTGGCTAAAGATCAAATCGGGGAAAAAGAATATCGTTCTTGGGTTCCCTTCATTGGAACACTGTTCTTATTCATCTTTGCCTCCAACTGGTCAGGTGCTTTAATTCCTTGGAAGGTGATCGAACTGCCTTCTGGTGAATTAGCAGCCCCCACCAGTGATATCAATACTACAGTGGCGTTAGCGCTGTTAACTTCTTTAGCGTATTTCTACGCCGGAATCAGAAAAAAAGGCCTAGTGGGTTATTTTGCTGATTACGCCCAACCGATGGCGTTTCTCGCTATATTTCGGGTGATTGAAGATTTTACCAAACCCCTCTCCCTGAGTTTCCGTTTGTTTGGTAACATTTTGGCCGATGAACTGGTGGTTGCCGTGTTGGTATTCCTGGTACCCCTGTTTATTCCTCTGCCTCTAATGGTTTTGGGTTTATTCTTGAGTGCCATTCAAGCACTGATTTTTGCGACCCTGGCGGCGAACTATATTGGTGAAGCCCTAGAAGGACATGGCGGAGAACATCACGACTAGGAAAAGAAACAAAAACTTTAAAATTTCTTTTCTTAGAGATTGATTTTTCTAAAATCTGCTATTGGGTTAAACTTAATCCCCTTTATTGGTAAAATAAAGTCTTGGGAACTCCAATCCATCTAACGAATTTAGCATTTGTAACGGGACAAAGAAGAAAAATATTTTCTTCAAACCTCCTAATTTGATCAATGCTGATCGGGATTGATTTCATTTTGTCTAACTGATTGTTTGTTAACTCTTTTGTATTTAGAAGGAAGAAAATTATCATGAATCCACTAATTGCTGCTGCTTCCGTTGTTGCTGCTGCTTTAGCTATTGGTTTAGGCGCGATTGGCCCTGGAATTGGTCAAGGGATTGCTGCTGGTCAAGCAGTGGAAGGGATTGCCCGTCAACCCGAAGCAGAAGGTAAAATTCGTGGGACTTTACTGTTAAGTTTAGCCTTCATGGAAGCACTGACCATTTATGGTTTAGTGGTTTCTCTGGTACTGCTGTTTGCTAACCCCTTCGCCTAAACAGTAATCCAAAACATGGATTTTAGGTTTTAGGTTTCAGAACATCTGAAATCTAAGTCTAAAATCCATCTTGATGAAACTATTCAAGGGACAATAATGCACGGGACAATTCTATTTGCGGTTGAAGAAGCTGCCAAAGAAGGAGGACTTTTTGATCTGGATGCCACCCTGCCGTTAATGGCAGTACAGTTCTTAGTTCTGGCAGTGATTTTGAACCAGGTTTTTTATAAACCTTTAGGAAAGGCAATTGATGAACGCTCAGATTATATCCGCGAGCGGGAATCGGGCGCCAAAGAACGTCTGGCTAAGGCGGAAAAATTAGCCCGGCAGTACGAATTAGAGTTAGCAGAAACTCGCAAAAAAGCTCAAGCGACCATTGTTAAAGCCCAGGCAGAAGCTCAGAAAAATGCCTCTGAGAAGGTAGCAGAAGCTATGCAAGAATCGCAAAAAGTCAGAGAAAAAGCGGCTCAAGAAATCGAACAGGAAAAACAACAAGCCCTACAAGCTTTAGAGCAACAAGTTGAACCCCTCAGTCGCCAAATTTTAGAAAAATTATTAGGGGCTGAGTTAGTTAAATAATCTTGGATGCCCTAACTTTTTTGTTAGATTTCCAGAAAATTCCGATTGAAGATAATAGCCCAGGCTAAAGTTTTACCTTCTGAAATTATTTAGAGGTTAGAGACTTGGCCGCGCATTTATGAGAAGAACATCATGGAGACTGTTTTATTACTAGCCACAGAAGCTAGCTCTGAAGCTGGATTTGGTCTCAATACCAATATTTTAGAGACGAACCTAATTAACCTAGCTATTCTGATTGTTGTGCTGGTTTACTTTGGGCGAGGGTTTTTAGGAAAAATCCTAAGTGAAAGACGCTCCACCATTGAAGAAGCCATTAAAGAAGCGGAACAGCGCCAAGAACAAGCACAGGTTTCTCTGGCCGAACAACAGCAGAAACTCAGTGACGCCCAAACTGAGGCCCAACGGATTTTAGCCGAAGCCGAAGAACGGGCGACAACGGTTGCTAACTTAATTCTGACTAAAGCCACCGAAGATGTGGAACGGATGAGGGCCACCGCCAGTCAGGAGTTAGATTCAGAACGGGAACGGGTGATCTCTCAACTGCGTTCTGTAATTGCTAGTCAAGCCATTGAACGGGCAGAATCTCAACTCAAACAGCATCTGAATGACAATATTCAGGAACGGTTAATTGATCAGAGTCTAGCTCTGCTGGGAGGTTGAATATGAGTGCGATCGCCGGACAAATTATTGAGCCTTACGCCTCGGCGTTAATGTCCGTGGCTCAATCAAGAAATTTAACCGAAGAATTCGGGAATGAGATTCGCTCCTTACTCGAACTACTAAACAGTTCCGCAGAATTAAAAACCTTTTTAGGCAGTCCTGTGGTTAAACCCCAGGATAAAAAAGCCATTCTGCAAAGGATCACAGCCGATGAAGTTAATCCCGCATTGCGGAATTTCTTGCTGCTGTTAGTAGATCGAGGCCGGATTTTATTCCTAGAGGAAATTGGTAAACAGTATTTAGTATTACTGCGGAAACTGAATCAAACGGTATTGGCAGAAGTCACTTCCGCCCATCCGTTAACAGAAGATCAACAGAATACTTTAACCGCAAAAGTCAAAGCCATGACTAATGCTCGACAAGTGGAAATTGCCACAACCATCGACCCTGACCTCTTGGGCGGTGTGATTATTAAAGTTGGATCTCGCGTAGTAGATGCCAGTTTGCGTGGACAACTGCGCCGAATTGGCATCAAATTAGCCCAATAAAATCTGGTGACCCGTCATGCTCATGTCGGGGATCTTTTTTTAACTTATAACCCCTAACTACTGACAAGAACAATGGTAGCGATCAGACCTGACGAAATTAGCAGTATTATTCAGCAACAAATTGAACAGTACGACCAAGACGTTAAAGAAACCAACGTCGGAACTGTTCTACAAGTGGGTGACGGTATCGCCCGGATTTATGGCCTAGATAAAGCCATGTCTGGAGAACTGTTAGAATTTGCCGACGGTACTATCGGTATTGCCCTCAACCTGGAAGAAGATAACGTTGGTGCGGTGTTAATGGGTGAAGGTCGGGAAATTCAAGAGGGTTCCGCCGTCACCGCCACCGGAAGAATTGCTCAGATCCCCGTTGGGGACGCCATGTTAGGCCGGGTTGTCGATGCTTTAGCCCGCCCCATTGATGGTAAAGGCGATATTAAAAGCTCGGAAACCCGCCTATTAGAATCTACTGCTCCTGGGATTATCTCCCGTCGTTCCGTGTGCGAACCCATGCAAACGGGGATTACCGCCATTGACTCCATGATCCCCATTGGTCGGGGTCAACGGGAATTAATTATTGGTGACCGTCAAACTGGAAAAACCTCCATCGCCATTGACACCATCATCAACCAACAGGGCGAAGACGTGATCTGCGTCTATGTTGCTATTGGTCAGAAAGCCTCTACGGTTTCTCAGGTGGTGGCAACCCTAGAAGAAAAAGGCGCGATGGCCTATACCGTCGTTGTGGCTGCGAGTGCTAGTGAATCCGCAACCCTGCAATACCTGGCTCCCTATACAGGGGCAACCATTGCCGAGTATTTCATGTACAAGGGCAAACACACCCTGGTCATCTATGATGACTTATCGAAACAGGCCCAGGCCTACCGTCAAATGTCCCTGCTACTCCGTCGTCCTCCTGGACGGGAAGCCTATCCTGGGGATGTGTTCTATCTCCACTCTCGGTTATTAGAGCGGGCGGCAAAACTGAACGACGAACTCGGTAGCGGCAGTATGACAGCCTTACCGATCATTGAAACCCAAGCGGGTGACGTTTCGGCCTATATTCCGACTAACGTAATTTCGATTACCGATGGTCAGATCTTCCTCTCCTCTGACTTGTTTAACTCCGGTTTACGTCCGGCGGTGAACGCGGGGATTTCCGTATCCCGGGTGGGTTCGGCGGCTCAAACCAAAGCCATGAAGAAAGTGGCAGGGAAAGTGAAATTGGAGTTGGCTCAGTATGCTGAATTAGCTGCATTTTCTCAGTTTGCCTCTGATTTAGACCAAGCCACCCGTAACCAATTGGAACGGGGCAAACGTCTGCAAGAACTGTTAAAACAGTCCCAAAATTCTCCCCTGCAATTGTTTGAACAGGTGGCGGTGATTTACGCGGGAATTAATGGTTACCTTGATGAGATCCCCGTTGAAAAAATCGTGGCTTTTGCCATTGGACTGCGGGAATATCTGAAAAATAGCAAGCCCAAATATGTGGAAATCGTTCAAGGCAAAAAAGTCCTTGATGATGAAGCTGAAGGTCTGCTGAAAGAGGGGATCAACGAATTCAAACAAACCTTCTTAGTCTCAGCTTAATCAGTTATCAGTTATCAGTGTAATAATTAAGATACTATTCACTGTTGCTGGGTGATGTATAGCAATCCGTGTAGGGGTTGTAACATTTTGTTGTAGGGGTTTGGTCTCCAAACCCAGGCGCAAAGAGGGTTTGGAGACCAAACCCCTACAGGTTTTTATCACAA
>NZ_LT797695.1 GCF_900009135.1 Planktothrix sp. PCC 11201
TTGAAAGCTAAAAGCTGCTCACAGTAAGTATTTACCTATTGCCCATTGCCTATTCCCTATTGCCTCTTGCTATAACTATTAATCCCCCAGGGCGATTGAGAGCAATTCCTGAACATTACTGACGGGAAAAATCGGAATTTGCAGTTGTTCAGCGAGTTCTGCCACGGTCATATCATCGAGAAAGATTGCTTCTCCCTGTTTAAGCATGACTGAGGGTAATAAAATGCCATTTCCTAATATTTTTCCGGTTAATTTTTGTCGCAAATCCTGTCCGGTTAATAGACCGGTTACGGTAATTTCTTGACCCCAATATTGACTCGCTAAGGCAACTAAATTTACCGTTAGTCCTGAAATTTCATTTAAGGAGTTTACCAGAGGTTGAAAGGCTTTTTCCACCGCATTTCCCACCACCCAAGTGAACTGACGGGGGGTAGAACAAGATTGCAGAGGATAGTCTTTTACCGCTTGTTCAAATTCTTTGATAAATTTGCGAATGGAACCCACGCCATTACCAATTTGAGGATAGTCTTGATAGTGGGATTCGGGGGGTAATTCGGCCCCGGCAATTAAAAAGAGTTCATCGGCAATCCACACACAGGTTGACCCTAATTCCTGTTGAAATTTTTGTTGTAAAGTTTGAACTTGGGTAATAATTTCTTGGGCTTTTTCGGGGGTAACAGGAATTAATTCATCTTGATTGGGACGAAAGCGAGTTAACCCCACTGGAACAACGGCAATGGAGGCAACAGTCGGGATTCTGCCGCGATGAAATTGGGCTAAATCTAAAATGGTTTGTTCTAGGTGTTTTCCATCATTAATTCCGGGGCAAACAACGACTTGAGCATGAATTTGTAAGCGATTTTTTTTGAACCATTTGAGTTGATCTAAAATTTGTCCAGCTCTGGGATTTTTTAATAACTGAATCCTGATTTCTGGTTCGGTGGCGTGAACGGAAACATACAGGGGAGAAAGGCGCATTTGAGAAATTCTATCCCATTCTTTTGGCGATAAATTGGTTAAGGTTAAATAGGAACCATAGAGAAAACTTAGGCGATAATCGTCATCTTTCAGATAGAGAGTTTCCCGTTTTCCGGGGGGTTGTTGATCAATAAAACAAAAGGGGCAGCGATTATTACATTGAATTAACCCATCAAATAAAGCGGATTGAAATTCTAATCCTAAATCCTGATCATAGTCTTTTTCGATTTCGATTTTATGGCTTTTTCCCCGGGTATCTAATACTTCTAATTCTAAAAATTCATCGGCACACAAAAATTGATAATCAATTAAATCACGGGGTTGTTGTCCGTTAATAGAAATAATGGCATCTCCGGGTTCAAAGCCAATTTCTGCGGCGATGGAATCGGGTAATACTGTTGTAATTTTAGCGGGATTAATCATAGGGAATTACGAATTACGAATTACGAATACGGAGACGCGCCGTGGCACGTCTCTACGGGATTATAATTTTAAACTAAATATTTTTTAATGCACCTCCTAATACCGCAGTTAGAATAGCAACTCCAAAGGCGAGACGATACCAAACAAAAATCCAGGTACTTTTTTTCTGTAAATACTGAATTAACCAGGCAATGGATAAATAGGAAAAAATCGTGGCAGAAATTAAACCCACCAACAGAGGAAATATTTGTATATTCCCAATTCCATCAACGAACACCGCTTTTAATTCTACAATTCCGGCTAAGGTAATAGCTGGAATTCCTAATAAAAACGAAAATCGAGCGGCGGTAGCTCGTTCTAAACCCAAGAATAATCCGGCGGTAATGGTAGAACCTGAACGAGATACTCCTGGAATTAAGGCTAAGGTTTGTGCCAATCCCATTAATATTCCATCTCGCGGTATTAGGTGTTCAAAATCACGTTTTCTGCTGCCTATTTTTTCTGCTAATCCTAATAAAAATGCCATCACAATAGAAGCGGTACCAATTACTCCCATACTCCGTAAGGGAGAGTTATCATAATCGGGAATTAGGACTTTAACTAGAAACCCAAAAAATACAATTGGAATTGTCCCTAAAATCACTCCTAATGCCAAACGGAAGTCTAAGGAATCATAATCTTTTTTTTGAATTGCTTGCCAGAAACCCTTGACCACTTGAGTTAAATCCCGCCAAAAAAACCAAACCACCGCCGCAATACTTCCTAACTGAATAATGGCGGTAAAAGCACTGCCTGGATCTCCCCATCCTAACAGGACTGGAATGACTTTTAAATGGGCGGTACTACTAATGGGTAAAAATTCCGTTATTCCTTGAATTAATCCCAAAAAAAATGCCTGTAAGATATTTATTTGGGTTGCCACTTCTGGAGCGGGCGGAGCTTGAATTAGGAGGTTATTGATTGCTAAGTTACGGAATAAATCTGTCCAATACTCAGGAGCATAAATCGTGCTAAACATTACATTTTTCCTGAAAATTTTATTAGAGTTTTACGGGATGTTGTCCATAATAGGGTATAGCTTCTGACCAGTGGGATTGTTTTCCTGATTTCCCATATAAATACCCTAGTTCTAGTAATTGGATGGCGGTTTCTCCTAACCCTGATTCTATCTGCACCCGATGATAGGGATTGTCCCAAGAGGCTAAAGTTTGTTCCCACTGTTGAGGGGACATGACCCTATCGGTTAATAGGGGAACTACACCTAAATTGGCTTCTCTATTTTTACCATAAATTGCTACAAAAAGTTGACCTCTTTGCGCTCGCATTTCTAAGGCAATAACTGAATTTTTATCTGGGTTTTGTATCAAGTAAAATTGTTCTTTTTCGGCGATCGCAGCTAAACTAGAAATTGCAAAAACAGGGATCTTCAACTGTTGGGCTAGGGTACGGGCAGTAACTACCCCAATCCGAGTTCCGGTAAAACTTCCTGGCCCTTTAGCCACCGCAATCCAGGCTAAATCCGACCAAGTTTGAGGCTGAATAAAGTCTGATAAATACTGGTGTAAGTGGGTGGATAAATCCCGTCCTAACGCCCAGGATTGACAGCGTTTAACATCCTGAAAATTACTGATTGCTAATCCCAAATCTGGACTACTGGTATGGATAGCCAAACCGTAACTGGGTTGAAAGGGAATTGATGGCACGTTGTTTAAGGGTAGGTTAAGAGGAATGACGAGAAAAGAAAATAGGCATGGACATAAATAAACCTGCTAATATTATACCAAAAGATCCCTGCACCCAAATTCTTAAGTCTAACCAGCCGAACACCAAAAACAAAGTAGTGATTGTGATAAATAGTTGATTGACATTCAAGGGATAGGCACGATTGACCAGATATTTAACCCCCCAAAATCCCCCCGCAATTAATAACGATATTATCGGTTTTAAGATAATAATTTTATCAGCAAAAATAAAGACAATCATCGCCATCATTAACCCATCTATCCAAAACTCTCGCCTTTGGATTTGGTCAATCCAGAATGCGGGAGTTTTGATTTTGGATAATTGGGATGAAACGTTATTATTTTGAAATCTAATAATTGTATTCTTCCACTGGGTTTTTCGGTCTACTTTTAACGAAGATTGCCATTCAGGAACCTCGCTATTATTTACCCGTCCCAAAATTTTAACTTTATCAATCGTATTTAGTTGAAAATTAGTTAATTCATAACCAATTATAGGTACTAAATGTTTATATTTAATCTCTCTCTCCTCATCTCGATTTAAAACAATTGTCAACTGATTTATCTGAGTTTTATTCACCTGTACCTGAACAATTCCATGGGGTTCTAAACGCTTTTGAATTGCCTCTTGAATTTGAGTGATTTTATTAATAGGTTTTCCCGGGGGAATTTTATCAACAGAAATAGCTGGGGAAGGACTAATTAATTTAGGCTGTTTTGATAACGGTTTAAACCCAATTTCCGAATTAATTATTAATCCCGGCATAGGGGTAACATAATCCGGTTTAGGATTAATCTGTTGTAATATTGCCGCCGCCGAATGGTAGCGGTAACGGGTTGCCCCCTGCAACATTTTATCTAAAATAGAACCTAATGGATCACTAACAGGGGTTTTCAAATAATCTCGCCAAACCCAATTTCCTTCCGTGCTATCAAACAAATCAAAGGGCGGAACATTAGTCATTAAATGAATACAAGTCACCCCTAAACTATATAAATCACTGGCAAAAACCGCTTTTCCCATTAATTGTTCCGGGGCGGTATAGGCCGCACTGCCAATTACAGTTCCAGTTTTGGGAAGCATTCCCCCGGTGACTAATTTAGCGGCTCCAAAATCCACTAAAACCAAATTTCCGGTAGTTTTTGGGTCATCAAATCGACGAATAATATTTTCAGGTTTAATATCTCTATGAATAACTTTATGCTCGTGAATAAACTGTAAAACTGGCAATAAATCCTTTAAAATAACCATAATTTTTTCTTGATCAAAAGCTCCCTTTTCTTGCAACTCCTGAGCTAAATTTTTACCTTCTATAAACTCTTGAACTAAATATTGATAGCCCTCTTGTTGAAAATAACCTAAACCCTTGGGAATTTGGGGATGCTGTCCCAAGGTTTGTAATCGTTCGGCTTCTTGTTGAAAGAATTCCGTGGCTTTTTCTATATTTCTACTTTGAGGAAAAAATTGTTTAATCACACAATCGGAGGTTACGGTTTGACTCTCCTCAACCGCTAAAAATGTGCGCCCAAATCCCCCCTGTCCAATTAACTGTATCCCTCGATAAATGACAGATTCACCCTGATCAGAAACAGAATTCAGTAATAATTTAGAACCACACTGTTGACAAAACTTGCCATCATCAGAATTCTGTGGATTAGAACAATTCGGATTAAAACAATAACTCATTTACTTTACATGAAAGTTTGACCTGATTTTAAAACCCCTGTTTTTTCCCGAGGTTAGATCCCCCTAAATCCCCTTAATAAGGGGGACTTTGATCTCTAATTTACCCTTATTAAAGGGGAACTTTGATCTCTAATTTACCCTTATTAAAGGGGAACTTTGATCTCTAATTCCCCCTTTCTCAAGGGGGGCTAGGGGGGATCAACTCAGACTGATTAAGTCGGAATTAATTCCCCGGGTCGTAATTTTGCCCATTTACCGTTTTCTGCTTTAAAACTTAGACATCCGACTACATCCCATTCTATTTCAATATCTTGGTTATTCGGGGTACGAATATTGACATTAATGGTGGGTTCGGTCGGTTCAAAGCTGGGATTTTCAGTCAAATGACGTTCTTGATGCTGAGTTTCTACGGCGTGGTAGGTGGTACAGTCATCCACATAATAACAATTCACACAAATACACATAATTTTCTCCTCTGTATTTGCCCAGGACGGAAACAATTGCCCATCCCTTTGATGTTAATTTAACTTAGGTAGCTCTAAACGGGCACAAACTCTCTCGCTGATTTTTATTGCCATGTCTGACGCTTTACCCGATGTATTCTCTCCCGCCCGTTGGCCGTTTGAACTGAGTCAGTTACCGCAACCCGCCTATTTAGTCGGGGGTGCTGTGCGAGATGGGTTAGTGGGTCGCACCGTAACGGATTTGGATTTGGATTTTGTCCTGTTACAAGATGCGGTGAAAACAGCACGCACCCTAGCTCAATATTATGGCGCTGGTTTTGTGTTATTGGATGCGGAACGGCAAATTGCTCGGGTTGTATTTAAAAACATAACAGTTGACTTTGCTCAAGCGGAAGGTAATAGTTTAGAACAGGATTTGCGTCGCCGGGATTTTACGGTGAATGCGATCGCTTTTGATCCATTTACGCAAACTTTTATTGATCCTAACAAGGGTCAAGAAGATTTACAACGGCGTTTAATTAAAATGATTTCCCCTGAAAATTTACAGGATGATCCTTTAAGATTATTAAGGGGATACCGTCAAGCGGCGCAATTAGGATTTGAAATTGAGGCGGAAACAAAGGCTACTATTCAAGCATTAGCTCCCTTATTAAGTCGGGTTGCAGTTGAGCGAATTCGCACGGAATTAGTTTATTTATTCAATACTCCTAACGCGACAGACTGGATACAAAAAGCCTGGGATGTTGGCTTAATTTCTCCTTGGTTTAAGAGTGGAAATCAACAGTTTCAGCACCTATCCCAAATGGATTTAGCTGCTACACAGTTAGGAAAAATTAACCCCCAATTCTCCCAGGAATTATCCCAAGGATTACGGGAAAGTTTAAAAATATCGATTTTGGGAATCGCAAAATTAAGTTGTTTATTTAATCAGAATCTAACTTTAGCTGAAGCAGAATTACTAGAGTTAAAGTTTAGTAAAATAGAGTTAAAAAGTATTTTAGCAATTCTCAAGGGTCTATCACAAATTTATCCCTTGAAAACCAGAGCTTTATCTTTAAGAGAGCAATATTTTTTATTCCAAGGGTTAGGAATTTTATTTCCAGCCGTAATTGTGAGAGCGATGGCGGCTGGGTTTTCCTTAGACCATCTTTCCCCTTTAATTAATCGTTATCTCAACCCCCATGATCCCATCGCCTATCCTCAATTATTGTTAACGGGGAATGAATTAATGGAGGCGTTAAAATTACGTCCAAGTCCTAAAATTGGAGAACTTTTATTGGAAATTCAGTTAGGACAAATTGAAGGGAAAATCACGACAATTGAAGAAGCGATCGCATTTGCTCAACAATTATTATAATCAAGTTCGGTTCCTTGCTGGATCATATTAACCCGGACTATAAATTTTCATAAAATTCATAAATTCTTGAATCACTTCTAATTGTACTTGATTTAAAATGTTAAACTTGGGACGATAATACTCATCTTCAGTCTTAAAAATACGCTCCAGAACATAAAGAGTAGAGTCAAAAGATGCAGAGGTTGTATGTTCATAATTTTTCAGACACCAAATCATATAAGCTGGAATATAATGTCTGAATCCCTTGGCATCTAAAAAGGAAAAAGCCTCATAAAAATCTTCAATCCAGCTATCAGGAATATCTAACCAATGGATATGACAATCAATAATTCTAGCCTTTTCCGTATCTCTATAATCATCAAGGGCGCGAGCTTCATGGAGTGTAATTCCATCTTCTAGCTGTACCTCTAAAAATGCGGTTCTAATTTTTTCAATTAATAATAAAGCCTCTCTTTCTGCCCTAACCTCTATCGGTTCCCAATTCGGGTTTCTAGCCTCATCAACCGTTGGCGATCGCACATCCTTTAACCATTCTAATTCACACGCTCCAAACTCTAAAAAATTCTTTTGAGCTTGACGTAAACTCACTTGATTAGAACCCGTCCAAATACTCCAATTATCGATATCTTCATTATCCTCCCAAAAACAAATCGGACAGATAAGATAAGTCCCGGGAGGTTCTTCTGTTAGGGTTAAATAGCCACAACAGCGACAAGGATAACTGTTTTGAGATTCCATATTAATATTGAATGAATCTAGGCAAAAATAATCATAAAATTAAACCCGCCCGAGCGGGTTATTTGGGAACTGTAATCGGGTCAAATTCTCAACAATGGGTTAACTAATTTCGTCCGCATCCACCCATTCATTATAGGAGTCATCATAATCAATATAATTAACATAATATTGATTTCCTTCGGTTTTTTCAATAATGGCAGAATACCATTCTTCCTGCTCCTCATCCCACACCTTTACCTTTTGACCAATAGCATATCCATTATCATCGGTTGTACCATGATCTCGAACCCGAACATCACCCGCATTCACCCATTCATCCTCCGATGAACCATAACCCGTATAATGAACAAAATACTCCGTTTCTTTCACTTTCTGAATCGTTGCTTCATACCAATCTTCTTCCTCACCATCCCAAACTTCCACGGTTTGACCAACAGTATATTGAGTAGAACTAGAAGCGACAGAAGCCGATGAAGGATTAGAATTAACCGACGGAATTGTAGTAGGTAATTCCGATTTTACAGAGTCTTGAGCTTGTAAAATCACCTTCCGTGCAACGGTTTGAATCCCCGTATGTTGATAATAATTCGTGCTTTGATCAATAAATGCCGCGACAAAATCCAAATTATCATCCGCAATTTGAATACAATTTCCTAAAGCGTTGAAAATTGATTCCGGTGTAATTCCGGTTTTAGTCACTAGATTATTAATCCAGTCTTGAACCGCATTAAACCCTTGGTTAATAAAACCCAATTTATCCGAGGGCGTACCCCCAGGAATAAAATTACTCAGGGATGCAAATACCGGATTTTGTGTTAAAATAGTGGTATCTGCTTGGGCAATAGTTTGATGAATTTTACTCAAGAAATTGGGGCCTAAAGGTAACAAACCATCTAAACAAACTAAAGCCCCCATCCGCATTAAAGCCGCATCTTGATAGTTATTATTGAGGGCTTTAACAAATTCCTGGGGGTTGGGTTGGGGAATGCCATTTAACTTACAAAAAGCAATAATTTCCGCCGCAATTTTCAAGGCTAAATCAAAGCTTTGAAGCACTTCAGGTTTAGGCGTAATATTGCTTAAAATAGACAGAAAACTGATTTTTTCTCCTATCTTATTGGCTAAGGCTGCCGTTCCGATAGCCACATCCGCCGTATCAATGGTTTGATAAATTTGAACCGCCGATTGATACCCATATTTAGGATCATGATATAAGACCACAGCCCGATCTCGAATTCTTTGGATCACCTGAGCATCCGTTTCTCCAGTAATTGTTCGGATACTATTGTCAAATCCGACTAAATTTGTCCACTGTCCCGGCATTAAATAATCAATGGCATTCAACACTTTCACCGTAATATTATCGGTGGGAAGTTCATCAACCAACTGCACAATGGATTTATCCATAAATCAGCGTTTCAACCTTCTATTTGATACCTATAATGTTACTCCAGGTCGATAAAAAATCAGGAATTCTTTATCAAAATTTAAAATTAAGCGATCGCCCATTTTTATTAAAATAAAAAATAGGGTTCCAGATCCTGTACAATTATTATGTCTCACTTCTTGCTTCGGTTTCAACCCCATGCTTTGCGATTACCTAGTACAAATTCTCACCGCCCGTGTTTATGATGTTGCCCAAGAAACACCCCTAGAATCCGCTCCCAACCTATCAGCCCGGCTGAATAATAAACTACTCTTGAAACGAGAAGATATGCAGTCTGTCTTTTCCTTCAAATTGCGGGGAGCTTATAACAAAATGGCTTATCTTCCCCCCGATTTATTAAAGAAAGGAGTTATCGCTGCATCGGCGGGAAATCATGCCCAAGGTGTGGCTTTAGGTGCATCTAAATTAGGCACAAAAGCGATTATTGTCATGCCTGTAACCACCCCTCAAGTTAAAATAAATGCTGTCAAAGCTAGAGGGGGTGAAGTCGTATTATATGGGGATACTTTTGATGAAGCTTGTGCCTATGCTCGTCAACTCGAAACCGAAAAAGGATTAACTTTTATTCACCCTTTTGATGACCCCTATGTGATTGCTGGACAAGGTACAATTGGGATGGAAATTTTACGCCAATATCAACAACCGATTCATGCAATTTTTGTGGCTATTGGTGGGGGGGGATTAATCTCTGGAATTGCCGCTTATATTAAAAGATTACGTCCTGAAATTAAAATTATTGGTGTTGAACCCGTTGATGCGGATGCCATGTCACAATCTTTAAAAGCCGGACATCGAGTTAAATTATCACAGGTGGGATTATTTGCCGATGGGGTCGCGGTGCGAGAAGTGGGGGAAGAAACCTTCCGTTTATGTCAAGAATATGTGGATGAAATTATATTAGTTGATACGGATGATACCTGTGCAGCAATTAAAGATGTTTTTGAGGATACCCGTTCAATTTTAGAGCCGGCGGGAGCCTTAGCCATAGCGGGAGCTAAAGCCTATGTAGAAAGAGAAAAAATTCAAGGAGAAACCTTAATTGCGATTGCTTGTGGGGCCAATATGAATTTTGACCGCCTGCGATTTGTAGCAGAAAGGGCCGAATTTGGAGAACGCCGAGAGGCAATTTTTGCTGTAACTATTCCCGAAGAACCGGGTAGTTTGCGGAAGTTTTGTGAATGTATTGGGAAACGCAATTTAACCGAATTTAACTATCGTATTGCCGATGAAAAAGAAGCCCATATTTTTGTCGGAATGCAGATTAAAAATCGGGAAGATGCGGCACAAATCATCGAATATTTTGAGGAAAATGGATTTAAAACCATTGATTTAACCGATGATGAACTGACTAAATTACACCTGCGACACATGGTCGGAGGAAGGTCGGCTTTAGCCCATCATGAATTACTCTATCGCTTTGAATTTCCCGAACGTCCGGGGGCGTTAATGAAGTTTGTTTGTTCGATGAGTCCTAACTGGAATATTAGTTTATTTCACTATCGGAATAATGGGTCAGATTATGGCAGAATTGTGGTAGGAATGCAAGTTCCTCCCGAAGAAATGGGAGAATGGCAAGCCTTTTTAGAAACCTTGGGTTATCGCTATTGGGATGAGAATAAAAACCCAGCCTATAAACTGTTTTTATCCTAAAAATCAGCACCGTAGGGGCAGGTTCCAAATTAATCTTTGATACCCGCAAAAAATGCTATAAACCTGCCCTCTTTCTTAATCGAATTTCAATTTGAAGATTTATATTGAATTTTTAGGGTGGGGTTGGGCGGGTTTATTAAGGTTATTTGTGGATATCAAAGATTAATATATAACCCGCCCCTACAGTTCATTAAGGTACAATAAAATGTGCCCAAACCGAACCATCTGGCCCGGCAACTTGATCCATATAACCCGAGGAATAAATAATCCGCCGACCCTCGGTATTAGAATAACCGGTATAGGCATCTCCCCAAGGATCATTAACAATATATCCCTGACTATTATAGCCAATAACTGTTATAATATGACCCGATGGAGTCGTATCTACACCAATTACAACCGGACGACGATTAATCAATTCATTTTTCAAATCTGACCAATATCGAGTCGTGCTAAAACTAGTTTTAAATCCATAGGCCCGAATTAAAGCAGATAATACATTATGATCGGTTTGTGACCCGGTTCCGGCATAATTAAAACACCATTGTAATAATTCATCTTCTAATTGTCCGCCCCATTTCGGCCGCACGCCATGATAATACATCACCATGGCAATAGACGTAACATTACAAGTAGACCAATAAAAACGGGGATTATCTCGTTGAGAAAAGTAGGGTACATTTAATTCAACTTGAGGCGGTAGGGGGTTAAAAACTCGTCCTCCCCGCTTGAATTTGACATACTGAGGAAAGATATAACCCGTATTCCCAAAATTAGGCAATTCTTCCAAAAGAGAAACCTTAATATGGTTATTTTCTAGGCTATAACTTTTTACGCCATAAACCCGTCCTAGGGGTAAACTTGTGCGGTCGATTTCTTTGAGTTGACTAGAATCAATTGGCTGTTTTTTCAAGACGGTTTTTTCCAAAACAGTTAAAGTAATCGCATCAGGATCATAAGTAATTTGTTGACCCTCTCGAATCAATTTAACGTGCTGCCAATAGACATAACCTACTGTGCCAAAATTAGGAATAGATTGGGCTAAAGTGACTCGAAAATGCCCCTTAATTGAAGCGTAACCCTTAATGGCAAAGGTTTGTCCTAATAATAATTGTTCAAATTGTCGAGGTTCTAAATTAGAAGAATCGACAGGTTGAGCTTTGATTTTTGTGGTTTCTACAACCAACATTTGGGCATTAACATCGGTATCGGGAACTTCCTCAACATCAAAGCGAAATACTTCCGATCCTTTCTTCAATCTCAAATTATTTGTATAAATATAACCAAAATTTCCCACCGGAGGAATCGCATTTTCTAAGACAATTTTTAGATGACCGTCCACCAAACCGTATTTTAAAACTTTGAAGGTCTGACCAGCTTTAATTGCCACTTTTTGCTGTTGATTTAAGGAAGATGAATCAAAGGGAACAATTTTAAATAAGGTATCCTCAAGGATTTCTAAAGTTAAGGATTCTCCAACGGTCATAGGATTTTCACTAACCGTAATATTAATCACTCGACTGGCGGTAACATTCCCTTGGGAGTCAATGGCTTTTAATCGTAACCAACGATATCCCGCATCGCTAAATCCTTGATTTACTTGAGTTTCCCAGGTGCTTTTTTCCCAGTCTAAATTAATATTAAAAGCATAGCGATCTTCTGCAAATAAAGTAATTTCTGCGGTGGTATTAGGATCAAATGTGCCTTTTAATACCACGGGTGTATTGACTAAAACTTCTGTTGCTCCTTGATAGGTTAAGGTTTTATTTACTATTAAGGGAAGATTCCCCCGACTCAAGGTAATAAAATCGGGATACAAATATCCAGTATTTCCAAAATCGGGAAAATTTTCGGTTAAAGTCACTTTAATATGACCGGATTCTGACGTATAACTTTGGATGCCATAAATCATTCCAGCCGGAAGGGTAATTTTTTCGGAGGATTCCAGATAAGCCGAATCAATTGGACGTTTTTTTAAGGGTGTAGTATTAATAATCATGCAGGTAATTGCGTTATTATCAAAGGCAATTTCTTGAGTATTTTCTAGGATTTTAACGTGGTGGCGATAGAGATATCCAGATTGACCAAAACTGGGGAATTGTTGATTGAGAGTGACGCGAAAATGATCGGCAACACAGGCGTATCCAATAATAGGATAAGCACTGCCTTGAGGTATTTCAATAAATTGATCCGATGCTAACTGAGATAAATCATCGGGTTTCATTTTTAAAGGAGTGGTTTGTGTCACCCAGAGGAGTTGATTCCCAGGACTATGCTCCGGGAGTTGATTTTGATTAAACCAGAGGAGTTTTGAGCCTTTTGTGACTACAATATGGGGTTGATAAACATAAACAAATTTACCTAAATTTGGTAAGGGGTTATGCAGTTCTAACTTGAGATGATCATTAACTAATTCTATGGTATCTACAACCAAACTTTCCCCGAGTTTAAAGGATTGTTTTTGTTGATCATTTAATTGAGAAGAATCAATGGGCTGAATTTTTAATAACGTGTCTTTTTGGGGAATAAGCGTATAGGCAGATTGGGTATTTATCCCTTCTTGATTGACAATTAAATCAATCACAGAATCAGCTATTATATTATTTTGATTATCTTTTCCCTGAAGTCTTAACCATCGTTTTCCAGCCGTATTAAATCCATTTTCCAAGCTCACAGACCAAATTCCGGCTTTCGCATTAAAATCAACGGTCAAAACATATTTATCTTCTGCAATAACCTCCACAGTTTGATATTTTTGGGGATCATAAGTTCCGACTAAAACAACGGGTTGATCAATCAGAATATCTTTTGGGCCGAGATAAGTTACCATGTTTACAACTCCATGATCTAATTGAATAAAGGGTTTAAAATTAGTAAGATAGCCGCCCCAGAAAATTCTATGGGCGGCTATCTTAGAAACACGGATAATTTTGACTACAATTAACCACCTACAAACGCTAAAATATCTTGGGCGTGGGTTTCGGTTTTAACGGCTGCATCAACGTGAATAATTTTACCGTTGGCATCAATAACGTAAGTAACCCGTTTAGCATAGCCACCGCCATCCACATCATAAGCTATTGTAATCGCTTTGTCAGTATCGGCTAATAAGGGGAAGGGTAAACTATATTTTTTCGTGAATTGTTGGTGGGAAGATTCATCATCTGTGCTCACCCCCAAAACCACAATATCTTTGCCTTCATATTCCGTATAGTTATCGCGGAAACTACAGGCTTGTTTGGTGCAACCGGGGGTATCATCTTTAGGATAGAAATACAGGACAACGGTTTTACCTGGGAAGTCAGATAGAGAAACGGTATTCCCATTCGTATCTTTGACGGTAAAGGCAGGGGCATCTGTCCCAACAGATAAAGGCATTGTTATTTTGTCCTTCTCAATTAGACTAAAATTGACTATTTTTCAGTATAAAGCAGAACTTCAAGGGATTTATGTCAGGGAACAGGAAGATTCCTACACTAGTAAAGCCCGTTTTTTAGATTTAGACTGAGATATTTGTCTATGGTTTTTTGAACTATCCTTAAATTAGTATATATATCAACTTTGTTTTGGAGACTGGCAATGCGTCAATTTTGGTTTCTATTCTCCATCGGTATTTTTGCAGTTGGGTTAGGGGGATGCGGTTCTAAACCTGAAGAAACTGCCACCACTCCGAGTCCAACGAGTTCTCCTGCAACTTCTCCAGCGGCCGTAGCTTCGCCGACTCCCAATAAAACCCCGACCCCAGGACAAATACCTCCCTTTCAAAATCCTGTGGTCAAAGAACAGTCAAACGTGGCTGCGGGTGCGGGTTTGATTCAATCGACCAATCCAGAGGAACGGTTACGTCTCCTGGGTAAACCTTCGACGGCAATTCCTACTGCACCCTTAACAACAACGGCTCCTTCTGCGGTGGGTATCGATCCGTTTGCGGTTTTGCCTCCATCTATTTTCCAGCCTGCTCCTGAAGTGGGAGAAGCACCACCCGTACCGAAACAGGCTACTCGGGCTGTACCAGACCTGCCTAAATTAACGGTAAGTGAAGCTCCCATTCGCTGGGTCTCTGCGAGTGCCACTCCCGTACCTAATAATCGGGTGGCTACTCCTGGAAGACCCGCAACTACTGGGGGTACTGGGATAGCTACTCCTGGAAGACCCGCAACTGCGGGGGGAGGCAGAGCGACAACATCCAAACCTCAATTGGTTGGGCCTGGGAGAAGCGTACCCACTCTGCCCGGTTTACCGATCGCCCAAGTCCCTGATTTACCTGCCATTCCCAATACACCTACACCCCCATCCTGGCGTGATCCTAATCCACCCCCTCCCCCCGTCCAACCTTTTGTTCCCCCACCCCCATCTACAGACTTAGCTCGGGGGATGGAAGTGACCGGGGTATTGCAGGTGGGAAATCAAACTAAAATTATTCTCAGGGCTCCTGCCGAACCTACCAGTCGTTATGTGAATGTGGGACAGCGTGTGTCTAATGGCCAAGTTCTGGTTAAACGAGTCAAGTTTGATACTGGTGGTGAACCTGTTGTTATTTTTGAACAAAATGGCATTGAGATTGCTAAATCTGTAGGTGCTATTCCACCTGCTGATCCCAAGATTAATAATATTAGTCTGCGATCTTCGGCAGTTCACTCTGGTTGAGTAGGATGGATCTAATCTGGAGAAATTTGTATGTTTTTTTCATAAGAAAAGGTTGGGAGTAACCATGGTTTATTCAATCCGAAAGTGGAGTTTTTTGGCGCTAACTCTATCGAGTTTAGCGGTGGTTATTAGTATTAATCATCCTCTACCTTCTCTTGCAGAACAAAAAGCTGAAGGAAAACGCCCTCCGGTTTGTGAAGGACAGTTACCGACGGGAATTGTTAAATGTAACTATGAGGGAGGAGATAACTATAAGGGAAGTTTTGTTAATGGTAAACCGGACGGTCAAGGGATTATGGTTTATGCCAACCGCGATCGCTATGAAGGACAATTTCGCAATGGTTTACCGAATGGACAAGGGGTATTCATTTTTGCTAATGATGACCGGATTGTTGGGGTATTCAAGGATGGCAATATTACCCAGGGGACGGTAATTTTTGCTAATGGCGATCGCTATATTGGCACGTTTAAACTGGTGCGGGAAGTAGGGGGCGGAACGGTCAGCAGTCAACCCAGTGGTCGCGGACAGTTTATCTATGTCAATGGCGATCGCTATGAGGGAGAATTCTTTGCCGGATCTCCCTTTGGTCAAGGAGTATTCACCCGCACCAATGGCACTCGCTGTCAGGGACAGTTTTTTAATCAACAACTCGATGGCAAGGGAACCTGTACTTTTGCCAACGGAACTCGCTTTGAAGGTGAATTTCGCGGCGGGGTTCCCCATGGCCAAGGAACGATTATTGATGCCAAAGGCAAACGCTTTCCAGGTAGTTTCCGTGATGGCCAAAAAGTATAGTGGGGAATGGAGAATGGGGAATAGAAAGAATGCACCCCATATGTGCCTTTCCAGGGGACAATAACTAGGTTAGCAATAAAACTTAAAGACTTAAATCAACCTAGACAGCCAATCCAGTAGTACCCTGGGTTTATTAAACGTCTTTATCCGTTTTTTGATTGAAAAGGGGAAGAAAAACCAATGGTTCAACGTGGTTCTAAAGTTCGTGTCCTACGCAAAGAGTCCTACTGGTATCAAGAAGTAGGTACAGTTGCTTCTGTAGACGCCAGTGGCATCAAATATGCTGCGATTGTTCGCTTTGATAAAGTGAACTACTCCGGTATCAATACCAACAACTTTGCCGTGAGCGAACTGTTGGAAGTGGAAGCTCCCAAAGCTGCCGCTAAAAAATCCGCACCCGCCGCTAAAAAATAGCCTGTGCCGGAATTACCGGAAGTTGAAACCGTTAGGCAAGGTCTAAATCAAGTGACCTTGAACCAAACAATTGTGGGGGGTGAAGTGTTGCTTCAGCGCACTCTCGCCTACCCCTTTTCCATTGATGAATTTTTGCAGGGTTTAACTGGAGTGGCGATCGCGGCTTGGCATCGTCGAGGCAAATATTTACTAGCCGAATTGGTTCAATTAGATGCCCAGAGAACCTCTGGAGGCTGGTTAGGGGTTCATTTACGCATGACGGGTCAACTATTATGGGTTCACCCCCAAGACCCCCTACAAAAGCACACCAGGATTCGTTTATTTTTTGCGGAAAACCGAGAGTTGAGATTTGTTGATCAACGCACCTTTGGGAAAATTTGGTGGGTGCCGCCCGGTCAAGAAGTTTCTAGTATTATTACCGGGTTAAACCATTTAGGCCCAGAGCCTTTCGCTTCAGAATTCTCCGTTGAATATTTACAGGAACAATTTAAAAAACGTCAACGCCTAATTAAATCGGCTCTTTTGGATCAAAGTTTGGTGGCTGGAGTCGGGAATATCTACGCGGATGAGTCTCTATTTTTAAGTGGAATTTCTCCTACCACCCCCTGTAGTGCCTTGACTCGTCCCCAACTCGAACGGCTACATCACCATATTATTCAGGTATTGAAAACCAGTATTGAGGTGGGTGGCACAACTATTCGTAACTTCCTGAATGTTCAAGGGGTGAATGGCAACTATGGGGGGACAGCTTGGGTTTATAACCGTACGGGAGAACCTTGTCGGGTCTGTGAAACCCCCATTGAACGTTTGAAACTTGCCGGGCGGTCGGCTCATTTTTGCCCAAAATGTCAGCATTAGGAGCAAGATTTTGGTGGGATGTAGGGAATCATAAAGGCACAAAGACACGAAGGAAGGAGTTGCTCGGATACCCCGATCAACCCTTAAAATTGGGAGAAGATTTGATCAACACTGGAAGTTAACGAGTTATGGCCATTAAAAAAGGTGATTTTGTTCACGCGGTTCGGGAAAAGTTAGAAAACAGCTTAGAAGCAAAAGCGAGTGATCCTCGATTTTCTGCTTATATTTTTGAGACAAAAGGGGAGATTATGGAATTACGGGGGGACTACGCTTTGGTGAAATTTGGACAGGTTCCTACCCCTAATATTTGGTTAAGATTGGATCAATTAGAATCAGCTTAATCAGTCATCAGTTGTAGGGGCGGGTTCATCGAGATTTAGGGTAACTAACGAAGATCTAAAAGAACCCGCCCGTACCAGTTATCAGTTAAAGAAATACTATAGTAATCCTACAGAAATTGTAATTATTTAAAGTGTCTCTTAAAAATCTATAAGTATTACTCATTCCCGATCACGGATTTAACAGGATGACGCAGACAGGACTTACGCAAATTTGGGGATGTAACCCTAGATGTAGGGGTAATTCATGAATTACCCCTACTATTGATAG
>NZ_LT797696.1 GCF_900009135.1 Planktothrix sp. PCC 11201
ATGAGGTCAAGCCCTCGGTCTGTTAGTGTGTCTTGGCTACATCCATCACTGGACTTCGACCTAACACCTATCAACGGGTGTTCTGCCCGTGACCTTACCCACAAAAAGTGGTGAGAGCAATCATCTTGAGGTGGGCTTCCCACTTAGATGCTTTCAGCGGTTATCCACTCCGCACATAGCTACCCTGCGTTTACCGTTGGCACGATAACAGGTACACCAGCGGTGCGTCCTTCCCGGTCCTCTCGTACTAGGGAAGGCTCCTCTCAATGCTCTTGCGCCTGCACCGGATATGGACCGAACTGTCTCACGACGTTCTGAACCCAGCTCACGTACCGCTTTAATGGGCGAACAGCCCAACCCTTGGGACGTACTTCCGCCCCAGGTTGCGATGAGCCGACATCGAGGTGCCAAACCTCCCCGTCGATGTGAACTCTTGGGGGAGATCAGCCTGTTATCCCTAGAGTAACTTTTATCCGTTGAGCGACGGCCTTTCCACACAGTACCGTCGGATCACTAAGGCCGTGTTTCCACCCTGTTCGACTTGTAGGTCTCACAGTCAAGCTCCCTTCTGCCTTTACACTCTGCGAATGATTTCCAACCATTCTGAGGGAACCTTTGCGCGCCTCCGTTACCTTTTAGGAGGCGACCGCCCCAGTCAAACTGCCCCCCTGAAACTGTCTTCGACCCGGATTCACGGGTCAGAGTTAGAATTCTAGCTCTACTAGAGTGGTATCTCACCGATGGCTCCATCATCCCCACAAGGATGACTTCAAAGCCTCCCACCTATTCTGCGCAAGCAAAGCCCGAACCCAATTCCAGGATACAGTAAAGCTTCATAGGGTCTTTCTGTCCAGGTGCAGGTAGTCCGTATCTTCACAGACAATTCTATTTCGCCGAGTCTCTCTCCGAGACAGTGCCCAGATCGTTACGCCTTTCGTGCGGGTCGGAACTTACCCGACAAGGAATTTCGCTACCTTAGGACCGTTATAGTTACGGCCGCCGTTCACCGGGGCTTCAGTCATCAGCTTTAGCTTGCGCCTGACCGACTTCCTTAACCTTCCGGCACTGGGCAGGCGTCAGCCCCCATACTTCCTCTTACGAGTTGGCGGAGACCTGTGTTTTTGGTAAACAGTCGCCTGGGCCTCTTCACTGCGGCTTACTTGCGTAAGCACTCCTTCTCCCGAAGTTACGGAGCCATTTTGCCGAGTTCCTTAGAGAGAGTTATCTCGCGCCCCTGAGTTTTCTCAACCTCCCTACCTGTGTCGGTTTCGGGTACAGGCGTTGGTAAATTAACGGTTTTAGGGCTTTTCTTGGAAGCTTGATGCTCTCTACTTCCCCTTCGTAAAGGGTCGGACTCCCGCCTTAGCTCAGTCTGTTTTCTCCAGACCTCAACACCTCGTACGGTTGCACCGGTAACCATCTTCCGGCTAGCACACACCTTCTCCGTTCCCCTGACCAATTTACCACCGGTACGGGATTCTTCGCCCGTTGTCCATCGACTACGCTCTTCAGCCTCGCCTTAGGCCCTGACTCACCCTCCGCGGACGAGCCGTGCGGAGGAACCCTTAGGGTTTCGGGGTGTAGGATTCTCACCTACATTTTCGCTACTCAAGCCGACATTCTCACTTCTGGTTCGTCCACACCTGCTTCCGCTAGTGCTTCTCCCTACGCCAGAACGCTCCCCTACCAATACAATAAATCATATTCCACAGCTTCGGTACACCACTTAGCCCCGTTCATTTTCGGCGCGGCAACGCTTGACCAGTGAGCTATTACGCACTCTTTTAAGGTTGGCTGCTTCTAGGCAAACCTCCTGGTTGTCTAAGCATTCCCACCTCCTTTCTCACTTAGTGGTGATTTGGGGACCTTAGCTGGTGGTCTGGGCTGTTTCCCTCTTGACGATGGAGCTTATCCCCCACCGTCTGACTGGTTGTTCTTCCTCTGGGTATTCAGAGTTTGTCTCGATTTGGTACCGCTCTCGCAGCCCGCACCGAAACAGTGCTTTACCCCCCAGATTTTTCCACAACCGCTGTGCCTCAACACATTTCGGGGAGAACCAGCTAGCTCCGGGTTCGATTGGCATTTCACCCCTAACCACACCTCATCCGCCGATTTTTCAACATCGGTCGGTTCGGACCTTCAATTGGTTTTACCCAAGCTTCATCCTGGACATGGTTAGATCACCCGGGTTCGGGTCTAAAAACAATGACTTCTTCGCCCTCTTCAGACTCGCTTTCGCTTGGGCTGCGACATTTTCTGTCTTAACCTGCCATTGCCTTTAACTCGCCGGCTCATGCTTCAACAGGCACGCGGTCATCCGTTAAATCGGACTCCCACTGCTTGTAAGCTGACGGTTTCAGGTTCTATTTCACTCCCCTTCCGGGGTTCTTTTCACCTTTCCCTCACGGTACTGTTTCTCTATCGGTCACACAGGAGTATTTAGCCTTACCTCGTGGTCGAGGCGGATTCACACGGACTTTCACGGGCTCCGTGCTACTCGGGATTCAGCTAGGCTCTTTGAGTTTTCGACTACGGGACTTTCACCCTCTCTGGTGCAGGTTTCATCTGCTTTGTCTAACTCTCTAAGTCCAGTGTCGCTGTCCCACTACCCCAACAGGTAAACCTGTTGGTTTAGGCTGTTTCCCTTTCGCTCACCACTACTCGGGAAATCGCTTTTGCTTTCTTTTCCTCGGGCTACTAAGATGTTTCAGTTCGCCCGGTTCGCTCATGCCCACTTATTTGATTCGGTGGGCTGTTTTTGGGTTGCCCCATTCGGACACCTCCGGCTCATTGCTCGCTTCCAGCTCCCCGGAGTTTATCGTCGGTCGCCACGTCCTTCTTCGCCTCTGTGTGCCAAGGTTTCCACCGTCAGCCCTTTCTATCTTGACCACTTTCTCTTTTT
>NZ_LT797697.1:0-31102 GCF_900009135.1 Planktothrix sp. PCC 11201
GCAATAGGTAAATACTTACTATAAGTAGCTTTTAGCTTTCAAGAATGTCCTAATAGATGTGGCAACTGCTATATAAGCTGAGAATATATCCCAATTTCCCGATATTCACTCGATCAATTGAAAATAAATCACCGTCCGAAATCCTTCAATTATATTAATTTCCCTTAAATATTCAGATTTTAAGATTAACTGTTGTATTGTTTTCCCTCGGTCAGAGTTCCGCACACCTAGCACCTAATTTTCGGTGAACCGTACTAAAAAGGTCGTGAAAATAAGATAAACTACTTTAATAGAGTTGGGTATAGTAAGAAAGTGTTATAGGAAATCTCTAACTTAGAACCTTCCTAATATTGTTAATTTTCGATCAATTAATTACCATCAAAGTAGAGGATAAATATGCAACCTACCGATCCGAATAAGTTTACAGAAAAAACCTGGGAAGCCTTAGCCCGGACTCCCGAACTTGTCAAACAATCCCAACAGCAACAAATTGAAACTGAACACTTAATGAAAGCGTTGCTCGAACAAGAGGGATTGGCTAAAAATATCCTGAGTAAAGCTGAAATATCCGTTAATCAGTTTCGAGAAAAAACCGATAGCTTTATTAATCGCCAGCCTAAAATAACCGGAACAATTGCTAATGTTTATTTAGGTCGAAGTTTAGACACTCTGCTGGATAAAGCTGAAACCTATCGCCAAGAATACAAAGATGATTTTATTTCCATTGAACATCTATTTTTAGCTTATACTAAAGATGATCATTTTGGCAAGGCTTTATTTCAAGAATTTCACTTAGATGAAACCAAACTCAAATCTATTATTACTCAAATTAGAGGAAACAATAAAGTGACTGATCAAACACCCGAAAACAAATATGAATCCCTGGAAAAATATGGTCGAGATTTAACCGAAGCCGCCCGTCAGGGGAAACTTGATCCGGTGATTGGACGAGATGATGAAATTCGGCGCACGGTACAAATTTTAAGCCGTAGAACTAAAAATAATCCGGTATTAATTGGGGAGCCTGGTGTTGGTAAAACGGCGATCGCTGAAGGACTTGCCCAGCGAATTATTGCTGGAGATGTGCCTCAATCTCTCCAAGAAAGACGGTTAATTGCTTTAGATATGGGGGCGTTAATTGCTGGGGCAAAATTCCGAGGGGAATTTGAAGAACGCCTAAAAGCGGTATTAAAAGAAGTTACCGATTCTAACGGGGCAATTATTCTATTTATTGATGAAATTCATACCGTTGTTGGAGCGGGTGCAACCCAAGGAGCAATGGATGCCGGGAACCTTTTAAAACCTATGTTAGCCCGGGGAGAATTGCGTTGTATTGGAGCAACAACCCTAGACGAATATCGCAAGTATCTTGAAAAAGATCCAGCTTTAGAACGGCGTTTTCAACAGGTTTATGTTGATCAACCGACCGTTGAAGATACTATCTCAATTTTACGCGGATTAAAAGAACGGTATGAAGTGCATCATGGGGTAAAAATTTCTGATAGTGCGTTAGTGGCGGCGGCGGTATTATCGACTCGATATATTAGCGATCGCTTTTTACCCGATAAAGCCATTGATTTAGTCGATGAATCGGCAGCTAAATTAAAGATGGAAATTACATCTAAACCGGAAGAATTAGATGAAATTGATCGGCGCATTTTGCAACTAGAAATGGAACGTTTATCGCTCAAAAAAGAAAGCGATGCTGCTTCGGTAGAACGTTTGGAACGGATAGAAACGGAATTAGGAACTTTAAAACAAGAACAACAAAGTTTGAGTTCCCAATGGCAATCGGAGAAAAATGTGATTACTGATATTCAATCGATCAAAGAAGAAATTGATCGGGTTAATATTGAAATTCAGCAAGCCGAACGTAACTATGATTTAAACCGAGCGGCGGAATTAAAATATGGGAAAATGGAGGAACTCAAGAAAAAACTTAAAGCCATAGAGGCTCAATTAGAGAATACTCAAACCAGTGGTAAAACCCTATTGCGGGAGGAAGTTACCGAATCTGATATTGCGGAAATTATCTCAAAATGGACAGGGATTCCGATTAGTAAATTAGTCGAGTCGGAAATGCAAAAACTTCTAACTTTAGAAGCTGAATTACACCACCGGGTTATCGGTCAAGATGAAGCGGTAACGGCCGTTGCTGATGCCATTCAACGCTCAAGAGCGGGGTTATCTGACCCCAACCGTCCCGTCGCTAGTTTTATCTTTCTAGGCCCCACGGGAGTCGGGAAAACGGAGTTAGCAAAAGCCTTAGCTTCCTATTTATTTGATACCGAAGAAGCGATGGTGCGAATTGATATGTCGGAATACATGGAAAAACACGCGGTTTCCCGTTTAATTGGGGCGCCTCCAGGGTATGTGGGATATGATGAAGGGGGGCAATTAACTGAAGCCATTCGTCGCCGTCCTTACACGGTAATTCTGTTTGATGAAATCGAAAAAGCTCATCCCGATGTGTTTAATATAATGTTGCAAATCCTCGATGATGGGCGGGTTACGGACGCCCAAGGTCATACTGTTGATTTCAAAAATAGCATTATTATTATGACCAGTAATGTAGGATCACAGTATATTTTAGATGTGTCGGGTTCCGATTCCCAATATGAAGAAATGCGGAGTCGGGTATTAGAAGCAATGCGGGCAAGTTTCCGACCGGAATTTCTCAACCGAATTGATGAAATGATCATTTTCCATGCCTTACAAAAATCAGAATTGCGACAAATTGTGAGTCTGCAAGTTGAACGTTTATCGAAACGTTTAGTGGAACGGAAAATGACGTTAAAATTATCGGATGCTGCCTTAGATTTCTTAGCAGAAGTGGGTTATGATCCGGTCTATGGTGCTCGGCCGTTAAAACGGGCCATTCAACGGGAATTAGAAACCCCCATTGCTAAGGCAATTCTTCGCAGTGAGTTTATTAATGGGGATACAATTTTTGTGGATATCGAAAACGAACGATTAGTTTTTAAACGTTTACCCCAGGAATTGTTGACTGTTCAAGAGTGATAAATTAATCGTTTTTTTTACCTCTTATCTGCTCGGTAAGGGGTATTTTATATCGGTAACTAGAACAAGAAACTAGGTTTCTCAAAAATTTTTGTCCAATATTTACTCTATTTCCTAATCTTGAATTTACCCAAAAAATTCCTCATATTGATCATGACTACCAATCCAAAACCATGTAACTGTATCCTCTTGTAAAACTCCAATCGCGCGATAACTTCGCGTAATTCTGACTGACCAAATATCCTGATCACGATTAATACACTTAAAGTGTAAGGAGGGATAAAAAGGATTATTTGACCATAAACGATACGCTTTTCGGGCTTCTTTACGAATGTTGAGTGGAAGGCGATGATATTCTGACCAAAAGGACGGTAAGGTAGCAGACCTCATAATTGCTCATAGTCCATAGGTTGTGCTTGTCCTTGAGCAATTTGTTGTTTTGCCAGTTTTGCTGCTGCGACTAACTTGCTTTGGGTTTTTTGAAAAGATTGATCCCACTGCAATTCATCTTCCAAATCGGCGTTTTTATTTTTTATATCTCTAATATATTTTCGTAAATGCTCAATAAGCTGTTGCTGTTGAGCATCTGTCAGAGATTCTATGATTTTAACAACGGTTGCTATGTTTTCTCTTGACATTGTTGCTTCGAGTGGTACTCATTAATTGGAATATTTGGATTATAACACCCATTAACTTTGGAAAGAGAAACCAAGTTTCTGAACATCTGTATTGGTACAACGTTAGAGATTTAATCTATTTCCTATTGGATGAATAGTGGTATAATTAGTTATATTCCTAATTACTGAACTTACTTTAAGTATATGAGTAATTTGAAGGAGATTGAAAGTGCTGTGAGTCAATTAACGAAAGAAGAACTAGCCGATTTCCGGGTGTGGTTTGCAGAATTTGATGCAGAAATATGGGATCGGCAATTTGAAGAAGATGTTGCAGCAGGTCGGCTCAATGGGCTGGCTCAACAAGCACTGCAACATCTAGGGGAAAGACGTTGTACCGACCTGTGAAATATCGTGCAACCCCGGATTTATAGTATTACTATAGTAGTAATAAATCGTCTGTAAGAGAGGCAATGATGAATACATTAGAAAAGTTAGAACTCCTGAGTGAAAACTGTAGCGATCGCACGGAATTAGATCGAATTATTGGGCAACTTCTCAACATTATTTTGACTCGTCATCGTCAGAAGTTAGCGATCTATGATCAGGATATTAAAAAGTTTGAGCAAATTTATAAGCTAGATTCTAACCAGTTTATTCAACAATTTGAATCAGGAATATTAGGGGATGAGATGGATTTTTTTGAATGGTTTAGTTTATGTGAATTACGTCAAGATATTTTAGTCAAAATTGGTAAATTAGAAAAAGCATTATGATGAATGCTGAAGATTATTTGGCTTTGATAAAATCCTTAATTGCTCTTTGTCCAGAAGTAATAGATTTTAGTATTCTTAGAGAGGAAACACAAGTTACTAAAGGACTATGGCGATACCGAATAACTTTAAAAGATCATAGTTTTTTAGAAATGTTTGAGTTTTTTGAAATTCAATCTGGACAAGTAAAAATAATCAAGTATAGTTTCCATTGGCAAAAATATGATGGACAATTGATTAAACGTTGGGATAATGCGGCTCATCATCCTGAGATAGAAACTTATCCTGATCATCTACATGATGCTGCAGAAGACTCTGTATTTCCCTATCAACCAGTGGGGTTTGGCGGGATTTTAAAAATAGTTTCTGAGCAATTAAATTTTTATTTAGAAGATTGAAAGATATTAGATGTTTAGCACCTTAGAAATTGATATTTTAAATTCAGAATACTTGGATCATAACACCAATTAACTTAGGAAAGAGAAACCGGGTTTCTCAACAAAACTTTCTGTTTTCGCCGATAGATAACATGAGAAACCCGGTTTTTGATTACCTTGATATTAGCAAACCGTTAGAAATTGCTATTTTAAATTGGGAAAAAATACGGCAGGGGAAAAATGGAAAAACTCTGATAACTCTTGAATATGGCGAGTTGTGAGTTGGCGTTTTTCATTTAGAATATCAGAGACAATAGATTCTGTCTTAAAGATAGAAACAAGGTCTTTTTGTTTAAGGTTTAGTTCCGCAATTAAAACTTTTAAAAGCTCCACACCATAAATATCAGGAATCAGGTCTTCTTGTTGATTTTCATATTCGGAAACTAATGCACCCAAAACATCTAAATAGTCTTCTTCTTCTGGGGTGAGTTCGGGTTTATCTAGTAATCTGTTAATCACAGCTTGAGTCGCTGCAAAATCTTCTTCCGAGGTAATGGGACGAGGAGGAAAATCTTGGAGGAGTTGCATATATTTTTCTGCTGTCATCATAGGTTTAATCTCTATAAAAATTTAAGCAAAAATGATCAACTCAATTCATGATTGATTGTTCAGAAAAAAGGAAAGCAGAATGATTTTAATAACTTTAACGAGCTATATTTTAACCTTTACAGATTATACTCCTGTTTTTAAAACCAAGTATCTTTTTTCCAGTTGCCTTTGCTATATTCTGCGTGTGTTAGCATGGCTCTGATATAGACTTTTCCTTTCGGAAATACGATTTTTGCAATCAGTCTATAATTGTTCCCACAAATATTGAAAACCGTTAGTTGTCCAACAGCGTCAGCATGGGGAAAGGTTTGATGGACATCCTCTAAGTGCTTCCATCGGCTTTGACTGGCAATTTTATGCCAAGCTTTTAATCCGCTTTCTGCATTAGGATGCTTCTCCCAGAATTGTTTCAAGAGAGTTTTGCTGATAACGTGCATAGGCAACTTGGTTCACAGATAAGGTTTACAGCCATCATCTGCTTTCCTTTGTTTAAATGTGGTTTTACACACTTCGCCAATCTTAGCATATTGCGAAGTTTTTTGTCAATCCTCCAAATCAACTTATGAGGAGGCAATTCTCTAATATCGTTGCGTCCCTTAGTTAATTAACTGGTAAATTGAGTAACAATAGAATCTAGTTCATTTTGAATTTTTTCGAGTTTTTGGTGTTGTTGATTAATCCAAACAATCGTTTTTTCTTTTTCCTCTAAAGTCTTAGTATGAGTTTCTTCTTGTTGCTTAATCAAATTTTCATAGAGTGCGATTGCTTGACTAATAAAATAAGCAACGACAAGATATCGTTCTTGATAAACTAATGCAATATTTTCAACAATTGTATTAAAATTTTCTTCTTCAGACTCAAGAAACTTTTGAAAACCTAAGTTATAGACTTGTTGCTTACACTTAGTATACACCTCATCTTGATCTGGCCCACCAAAGAAAAAACCTCCAATGGCAGTTGCTAGACCCCCTAGACCTCCAACGATCAGTACAGGGATAAATCCTAAGCCTGTAACGGTAAGTAATAGACTTGCCAATCCGACTGCTCCCAAGCTACCAAACACATTGAATCCACCCTCATCATTATTTTCGCTACCAGCCATGAAAGAGTTAATTCCCAAATTATTAGCTCGGATATTGCTCGCCATGTTGCTAGTAAATTGGTCATCTAAATTGAGTCCTAGTTGATTATCCAATTCTTGTAAATCTATTCTAATCGCTTCTAATTCAGAATGAATTACCCTATTTAGTTCTTTTACCTGTTGGGATAAAATTTCTGATTGTAAGTTATTAATCCAATTTTGTATTTCTTCAGAAAGACATTGAGTAAATTGTTCGCAGTAATCCTGCAAAACTTTCTGCTTATCTACAAAAGGTGAATGTTCCGATGTCCATGTACCAGCTTTTTTAACTATACGTTCTTCCAACCCTTCAACCCATTTATTCCAAGATTCAGTCGCGTATTCCTGGGAAACAGCTACACTATATTTTACCTGATCTAAAATCCTAAGATCTCGTCCACTTACTTCTCCAATTTTCTCGAAAATTTCCAGTTTTGCTGATTCAGAAATTTTGATCTTTCCCTCTAAAATTTTCTCATACTGTTTCAGATCATTGTCAGCTATTTCAGTTAATGCTTGAATTCGATTTACACTAGAAGCAACTTCAATTTTACCTCGCTCATTGACTAAAAAGTCTTGAATACAATTAATAAAATAATCAAAAGTTTCTATGTATTCATTATGCTCATTATTCACAATAGCATCTAAGGCTAATTTTGCAGAAATATAGTGAATTCGATTTTCTCCTGAAATAATGGGGTTTTTACCTTGAATGTTTTCTTCAATTCGTTTAGGAATTTGATTGCGTCCCTTCTCCGTTTGTACTAAGTCCCAAAAATTAACTAAAATAAAAAGATTATTAGCAGGTTGATCAGATAATCCTGCATTTAAGGTAAGTTTTAATCCTTCTATTACATCTCGTTCCGATTTAGCCAAACAACGGGAAGCACTGGTGATAAAAATAGCTGCGTCCGTATCTTTAAGAATCTTTTGAGTAATGGCTTCTCTATCAGGATGTTCATTCAATCCAGGAGAATCAATAATTTCAACTCCACTGCTACAAATGTCTAAATCAGGATGTTCAAAAATAATTTCCTCAATTTCACAATGAGCCAGTTCATCACTTAAATTTCCAATAGCAGCTTCTTCCGAAATACTCGCTTTTTCTTGATAATCTTCTATGGCAATATCTTCTTTACGTCCATCTTTATAACAACAAATGACCCGTTTTTGCTCTCCATATCGTAAAACACTCACTACTCCAGTACAAGGAATTTCTCGTACAGGTTGGATTTCTTCACCGACTAACGCATTTAAAAAGGTTGATTTTCCTTGACTAAATTCTCCCACCACCGTTACACGAAACCGTTTTGATTGATTTTTCTGAGAAATTTCTTGAATATCATCAATTAAATTTTTAGACCAGACTTGATGCTTATTTTGATCAATAATTTTATAAAATTGATCACAAATATTATTTAATTGTTGGCGATATTCTTGAAATTGTTTTAGGTTATCATAATTAGGTAAAACACGAATCTTATCTCGCTTTATTCTAGGTTTTGCAGGTAAAATCTCAACAATATTTTTGGCAGCTACAACAAAAATATTATCTAATAATTGAAATTGAGCCAGATCAAGTAAACTATGAACTTCAATAAGAGCTTCTTGATCTTCAATAACTAGGTCGGTAAAAGCGGATTCAAAAATTTGTATATGTCGAGAGTCAATATTAACTTGATTAGCAAGGTTTTCTAAATAATCTTTTTCTCTAAGTTCCATCTCACCATCTGAAGCCGACATCTGATAACCAAAACCAATTAATAACAGTTTCTCGGAATCAGACAGAGTAGATATTAATAACAATAAGTCATGGAAGTTTTTATGAATTTTAAAGAAAAGAATATGTTTTGTAAAAATAGGGACTAATTTTTTTAAATTGCTGTTAGGAGGAATCAGACGAGTTAAATTCGTTTGCCAACGCTCTCTTTCTTGGGGTGTAATTTTATCATCCTGGTAAATAACACCCATCAATACGCACAGCAATGAAGCCATAAAAACGACCGCAGGGGTAGCATCTTTTTTCTGGAGTTCTTGCCCTGCCATCCGTGATAGTAAAGCTAGAGACTCAGAGTTAATTAAGCTGATGTCCATATATCAGTTCAATGGAATTTATAAGATTGTGAATGGTTCTATGGTATCATAAAAAAGCAAACTATTCTAAATTAAATTGCACTTAAGTAAGCGTAACAAAGGTTACAAAAAAAATAAATTGTTTACAGAAGTTAAATTTTCTTAACTTTCTACTCTGACTAAACAAAGGAGAAAAGCAATGGATTACATCTTTAGTGCGGCTAATCAAGCTCTTTGGGCTGCGGGTAAGCTAATCCAAGTGACAACCAATACAGGTCAACTTTTACCCATATTAAGAGATCCTGTAACAGGTCGATTTGTTGAAATCGCTAAAAGTTTAGCGGTTGATAATGCAGCTTTTGCACCTTTTATCACTGGTAACCCCCTTCTAGGTTTAGCTATGGTAGCGGGAAATATGGTGATGAAAACAGGTAATATGTATCCGAATAATCAGGGATTTCAAGCTGGTAGCTTCCCTCTAGGTTTAGTTATGGCAGGGGGAAATATGGCGATGAACGCAGCTAATATATATGGGAGTAATCAGGAATTTAAAGCGGTTCAGGGACAGTTAAATGTTCTACAAAGCAGTTTAGGCGTTTTACAAGCAACTACTGCTGTTATTGGTGTGGGTGTAGCTGCTACTGCTGCTCTTTCTGCGGTGAATTTATGGCAAACTTTAAAATTACGAGAAGATGTTAAACAACTGAGATTAGAAATTAAAGACGGATTTATTGATCTCAGACAAGCGTTAAAAAATCAAGGATTAGAAGTTATTCAACATATTAATCAAGTTGCTCAAGATATTACCTTTAATCAACACCGTTTAGAGTTTGTTAAAGCTTATAGCCGATTTTTAGAAGCTACCAAACTTATACAAATTGCTACGTCTATTCAAGATATTAATGCTAGAAATATCGAGTTATCTAACGCCCGACAAACGTTAAGTGAATCTTTGGCAATTTATAATAGTCCTCATATTCTTTCTGAAACGTCAACCGCAGGTCAACTGAGACGATATGAATGTGCTTGGATTATTGAACAAGCGATCGCTTTAACATATTATTTACAAGGAGAACCTAAAGCATTAAGTGAGCGTCTATCCCATTTTCAAAATAAAATTCGTCAAGATGCTTTAAACGTGATTGAAAATTGCCAAACACAAGACGAGTTAGATTTTATCTTTCCTGAAATTACCCGGATTCATAATCATGATCTAGCAGCTTTAGAACTCTGGAAAAATCAAGTTGATTGGTTCAACAGTTTACCTCCTTCTGACGTAAAATTGTTAGAAAGTGTAGATTTGAACAAGAGCGAGTTAAATTCTGTTTATAATTCAGAATCATCTTTAAAAGCTATTGAGAAACCGCCCGAACATATTTTTTATGAAAATATCAAAGAAAAATCTCATTCTTCCTCCTTAGAACAACAGCTTAAATTTTTAATGCGTTCTGATTTACGAAAACAAGCCGAAATTTATGTGAGTGAAAATGCTGAAAATTTCGGTTATAGAACATTAAATCTAGCCAATTTGGAAAAATCATCTAATTTAACAGTTGCTAATCTTTATTGGTATTTTAAAGTTAGAGAAGAATCAAAAGAACAAATCGAGGAAGAAGTTAGTGTTTAAACCCTAATCTAATATTTTTGTAGAGTGCGTAAGCAACGCGCACGCACCCTACGGGTTTAAGAGGGTTTAATAGCGGCAGATAAGGCGGAATAATCGTCGTCTGATTTTCCCAGGGTTTGGGTGGCTTCTAATATTGCTCTCACTCCTTCTAAAGAACTGGTATTTAACCCCATTGATGTTGCTTCTTTTAAGAACAAATTTGTGTCTTTTAATAAATGTTTGGTGGGGAAATTGGGGTTTTGATAATTTTCTTCTAACATCCGTTGTAATTTTTTATCAAAGGTGGGAGCATATAAGGCACTTTTGCGTAAAATTTCCATAAATAGTTCGATATCTACTCCTTGACCTTGAACAAAATTCAAACTTAGGGCGAATGCTGTTGTTAGGGAAGCAATTAATTGATTTAAGGCTAACTTTAATGCTGCCGCGCTGCCAACTTCCCCAATATATTTGGGTTCTCCTAACGGTTGTAAGACATGAAACCACTGTTTAAATTGGGCTTCTGTGGAACCGACCATAATTTGTAATGTTCCGGCTTTAGCTTCAGGAATACTCCCCAAAACTGGCGCTTCTAAATAGTTTCCCCCGGCTTTAATAATTTCTTTTTGGATATTTTTACTATCCGTTGGGGAAATAGTTCCCATAGAAATAATTGTTTTTCCTGATAAAAATGATTGCGATTCTGAACGGAACAAAACTGACTCAATGGCATCTTGATTGGTTAACATTAACAGAATACAATCACTAGCAGTGATTAAACCTTGGGGAGTTCCTGCTACGGTTGCTCCGGCTTCCCTTAACGGTTCTACTTTCGATGTGGTGCGGTTATAAACAACAACTTTAAACCCCATTTCCATTATTCTTAGGGCTATTGGTAATCCCATTAACCCGGTGCCGATAACTCCAATTTTCATTTTATCTTAACTCCTGTTGGCTAAAAATACTAATTTGCAACCTATATAATAATAGGGCAAAATTTGACGACTATTATTATTTAATCAATTAAAATGTCTTCTGATAAATCACTTCCTTGATGTTGCCAATCAATATCGGGGATCTGATTAAATCCTTGTTTTAGACATTCTTCCCAAAGTTTACGAATTTGTGCTAAATAGGGATCTCCTAAACGGAATCTGAGCCGATTTTTGATTTCCAAACTATTTTTTTCATACAGGATTAAATCAATTGGTGGCCCGACAGAAATATTGGATTTCATGGTAGAATCAATTGAAAGTAAGGCACATTTAGCAGCGGCTTCTAAATCGGTATGAAAACTTAGAGTCCGATCTAAAATGGGTTTACCATATTTGGTTTCTCCAATTTGTAAAAAAGGCGTTTCTCTAGTAGCATGAATAAAATTACCTTGGCTGTAAATCAAAAATAGACAAGGATCTTGTCCTTTGATTTGGCCACTTAATATCATAGAACATTGGGGTTCAATGCCGTCTTTTTTCAGCCACTTTTCATCTATTTCTTGAATTTTTCTGAGTTTTGTACCAATATATCGAGCCACTTCATACATGGAGGGAAGACTATGCAAATTAACATCTTCCTGACTTTTGATATCCCGATCTAATTCGCTAACAATACCCTGGGTAACAGAAAGATTTCCGGCGGTACATAATAGAATAACGCGATCGCCATACTTAGAAAAATCAAATAACTTTCGATAGGTAGAAATATGATCAACTCCAGCATTCGTGCGGGAGTCCGAAGCCATCACGAAGCCCGTATCTGTAATAATTCCTAAACAATAAGTCATAAATGAAGTCGAAACAAAATTAGCAGACTGCCAAACATTAGAGCATAGACTTTTTGGATAGAACCTGTCAACCGAAATTAACTGTCAAGGGAACTTGAAGATTTTGTTTTGTGTGATGCAATCAAAAAAACCGTTACAGGCTACCCTCCTAGGAATATAGCATCTGGCCTTTGGAGATTCGGCCCCAAGGGGGGGATAGTCAGTTATTTTAAGAAATGTTAAACTTCTTAACATATAATGTAGTTATGTTAAGACTGTAACTGCAAATCAGAGTTACAGAGCTTAAACATTGGAAAAACCCCCAGGTCGTAATGCCTAGGCTAACCGTCCGTACTCGATGACGAAAGATATCAGTCCTTCGTGCTTCGAGTAGGGGCTTGACGTATCAAACCTATATAGGTTAAGGTATCCTGCCGGAGATGAGCCATGAAAATTGCTAAAACCTCAGACACAGACTCTGTACGCGCTTATCTACGAGAAATTGGTCGCGTTCCCCTGTTAACCCATGAGCAAGAAATTGTCTATGGTAAACAAGTTCAGCGCTTGAATCTCGTTCAAAATCAGTGGGAAGATCTAGCGACCCGTTTAGGTCGAGCGCCCAGTCCCACGGAATGGGCGGAAGCAGTGGGACTATCGGAAGCGGAATTAGAACGGGTGATGGAACAGGGCCAAAGTGCGAAACGCAAAATGGTGGAGGCGAATTTGCGTTTGGTGGTATCCGTCGCCAAAAAGTACATCAAGCGGAATGTAGACTTGCTGGACTTAATTCAAGAAGGCACGATTGGGATGCAGCGCGGTGTAGAAAAATTTGATCCGACTAAAGGATATCGCTTTTCCACCTATGCCTATTGGTGGATTCGTCAGGCGATTACCCGGGCGATTGCCGAAAAAGGCCGGACAATTCGTCTCCCAATTCATATCACCGAAAAACTCAACAAAATAAAAAAAGCCCAACGTCAGTTAGCTCAAAAGTTGGGACGAGCCGCGACCGTAGCGGAATTAGCCGTGGAATTGGATCTCACCCCGCGACAAATTCGGGAATATTTAGAACGTGCCCGTTTGCCCCTGTCCCTGGATCTGCGGGTTGGTGATAACCAAGATACGGAATTAGGGGATCTTTTAGAAGATACGGGAACGTCTCCCGAGGATTTTGCCTTACAATCTTCTCTGCGTACGGATTTAGAAGTAATGATGGCTGACCTAACGGAACAACAGCGTCAGGTATTATCCTTACGATTTGGTTTAGAAAATGGGCAAAGTTTAACCTTAGCTAAAATTGGCGATCGGCTGAATATTAGTCGAGAACGAGTCCGACAAATTGAAAGAGAAGCCTTAACAAAATTGCGAAAACGAAAAAAAGATATTGATGACTATATGGCTAGTTAAATCATTGATCTAGGGGGGATAACACGCCCTCAAAGAGTAGGGATGTTTTCTGAAAACGTCTCTACATCCTGCTAGATTAGAGTGTAGAGATCAACATTTGATTTAGATTGAGATCCACTGAAACTCTTGTATAAGGGGGAAGAAAGATGAACGACCGATCTAACCGCAATTCAGAATTTTTTCAGGAAGAAACCGGAGAAATGGGGAACCTCCTGTGGCAATATGTCCAATCCATGAGTCCCGATACCGTTTCCCAACTTTCTAAACCTAATTCGTCGGAAGTCTTCCAAGTTATGGAGCGGAATATAATAGGACTATTGGGCAATTTACCCTCCGAACATTTTGGGATTACGGTCACAACCAGTCGTGAACATTTAGGACGGTTATTAGCGTCGGCAATGATTAGTGGCTATTTTCTTCGCAATGCTGAACAAAGAATGGCATTTGAAAGATCTGTCCCAGGTATTGAAAAAGCCCCTCAAGAATAGTTATTATCCTTGATTATGTGCCATTCTATGAATACAAAATGTTTCAAATTTTGGCAAGCTGAATCTTGAGTTTGCCAAATTTTTGTATTGTTCATTTAAGTAAATTATTATCTATCCTATGCTTGAAACGTCCTCTCCCTTACCCCATAAAATTATTGGTGTTGGTGTGATCTGGAATCATCAAAAACAAATTTTAATTGATAAACGACGTGCTGAGGGTTCATTAGGGGGACTGTGGGAATTTCCCGGAGGAAAATTAGAACTGGGGGAAACCCTGGAAGATTGTATTAAACGGGAAATTAAAGAAGAATTAGCTATTGAAATCGAAGTCGAAGATCATTTAATGACCATTGAACACGCCTATACCAATTTTAAAGTCACTTTAAATGTCTATCACTGTCGTTATTTGGGTGGAGAACCCCAGCCTTTAGAATGTGATGAAATTCGCTGGGTTACCTTAGATGAAATTGATCAATTTCCCTTTCCCAAAGCCAATGAAAAAATTATTGCGGCCTTGAGAAATAATCCCTAGGTCAAACTCTTATCCTTAATAATAAACTGGTAAGGTAAAGTGAAAACAACTGCCTCGGGTGGAACTAGAATCGACCCAGATATTTCCGTAGTGAGCAACAATAATTTTTTTGCATAGGGATAAACCAATACCATAACCATCCTGACCTTCATCCCTGGCTAAACGAAAACCCTCTTGAAAAATGCGATCGCGATTTTCTTCAGGAATTCCTGGCCCACTATCGGCAATACTCACCTGTACCTTTTGACTGGTGCGGTGTAACACACTCACTTCCAGGGTTCCGCCCCGGGGAGTATATTTAATTGCATTATCTAATAAATTAACAATCACTTGCCGAATTCGTTCTGGATCAGCATAAACCCAAGGGGTATCATGGGGAATATCGGTTTTCAGATTCAACGATTTAGACTGAAATTGTGAGTCTAACTCCGCTAAAATTTGCTGTAGAAAAGTCGTTAATTCTAACTGATTCGGTTGAATTTGCAAACGAATATTAGGACTATTTGATGTTTGTAAAATATCCGTAATCATCCGATCAATAATCTGAATTTGAGCGCGAGCTTGTTGAATTAAACGCAGCTTCAAAGCCGGAGTAATTTGCTCAGAAGATAAAGTTTCTATGGCTAAGGAAGTCGCGGTTAAAGGACTCCGCAAATCATGGGCTAGAATTTCAATAATCCGATCTTTAAACTGTAATTGTTGCTGTAAAAGTTCCTTTTCTTGTTGGAGGTGAAATATCTCGTCACTGAGTTGAATTAACTCAGCGACATGGGCCACCGAATTGGCAAAATGAGAGGCGGGAGAACCAGAATGTTGTTCATCCAACTCCAATAAATCCGTCGTTTGTTTCCAACGGAGCCACCAGTGTTCCAGTTGAGCCACTAAATCACTACCCGCGAGCACCTGCCGAGGTTCGGGGTGAATTTTGATTAGGGTGGGTGTGGCTATCAGTTTAAAATGTTCAGCCAAATAGGGCTGTTCACCGACATCAATAATCTGAAGTTCAAATTCATTTTGAGTTTTTAACTCCTCTAGGAAATCACGAATTCGCCGAATTCTTTCTTGGGAGCTAGGACGCTGATCAACAAATAAAAGAAGTTGCAAGGGGACTTCTGGGGAAGGGGACTGTTTCTCGGGAAAGGCCTGCATTTCATGGGTTTTGAGCAGGTGCGGTAAACTATTTTCACCGTCTCTGAAGGAAGAAGGATAGTACATGGGCAACTGCATTTATTTATAGTGTAATTTAATATCTTCTTTAGATTTGATTTTTTTTGGGGATCGGGGAAACTCCGAAAGAGAATGGTAGACTATTGCGTGATTGTGATTTGATGTCCCTCACCCCTCTTGAGTGTATGGGGGTCTTGATAGCTGTTGAAAAAATTTAGGTAGATCCCAAATGTTCCTAAGCGGGCAAAACTGGCAGAAAAATTCGTCGTTGAAATGGGTCGTAGGAGTGGCGATCGCATTTTTTATCATTTGTTTAAGCCTAACTCTACACCGTTACTTTAGTTTTTATGCCTCCTATGACCAGGGCATTTTTAATCAAGTCTTTTGGAATGGTGCTCACGGGCGTTTTTTTCAAAGTTCCCTGTCTTCTGCCCTATCCACCAATGTTGTCCACCAGGGGGAGTTTCCCAGTGTTAGTTACCATCGTTTAGGACAGCATTTCACCCCAGCTTTATTACTTTGGTTACCCCTTTACGCGCTGTTTCCTTCCCCGGTTACCCTCTCGATATTACAAGTAACATTAATTACCGTCGCGGGACTGGTGTTATATCTCCTAGCTCGTCAGCATTTGGAACCCCCTTTGGCTGCTTTAATCAGTGTCAGCTTTTATGGGGCTAATGCGGTTATCGGCCCCACCCTGAGCAATTTCCATGATATCTGTCAAATTCCTTTATTTATGTTCACTGCGCTACTAGCGATGGAAAAACGCTGGTGGTGGCTATTTTGGATCTGTGCCGTTTTAATTTTAATGGTGCGGGAGGATTCAGGGATTATTTTATTTGGGGTTGGGGTTTACCTAATTTTGAGTAAACGTCATCCCATTCAGGGTTTGATCGTTTGTCTACTGAGTTTTGGTTATATTTTAGCCCTAACTAATTTAATCATGCCCCTATTTTCGGCTGATATTTCCGAACGGTTTATGATGGAAAGGTTTGGTCAATATGCCGATGGAGATAAAGCTTCAACCTTAGAAATTCTTTGGGGAATTATTAGTAATCCCGGAAGATTAATCATGGAAATTTTTACTCCTTTTGGGGGAACATTAAAATATTTATTAGGTCAGTGGTTGCCCTTGGCTTTTATTCCCGCTATTGCCCCCGCTTCTTGGATGATTGCGGGTTTTCCTTTATTAAAACTATTTATGGCTAAGGGAGAATCGGTATTATCAATTACGATTCGTTATGCCCTAACGGTGGTTCCTGGGTTATTTTATGGCACAATTTTATGGTGGTCAAATCGTCAAAAACAGTTACAAGAACAGTCTGACCTACAATTAAACCCCGAATCAGGAGAAATTTTGGGAGCCAAGGTTTCCTTACCTTCGGTCAAATTCCGTCGATTTTGGTTATTTTGTATTGGGTTATCATTATTCTTTAGTTTCACATCCAATCCCCATCGTAGCCTCTATTTTATTATTCCTGATTCGGTTGATCCTTGGGTTTATATTCCCGTTACCACCCAATGGTCTCATATTGCCCAATTTAGACCATTAATAGATGCCATTCCCCCCGATGCCAGTGTGGCTACCACGACCTATATTGTGCCGCATTTATCCAGTCGCCGAGAGGTATTAAGATTTCCGTTATATCAGTTAAGGAATGATGCGGGGGAGGTAGTTTCTGTTGAGTATATTTTAGCGGATTTATGGCAATTAAAAAAATATGGGATTGCGTTTTCAGGCGATCGCGATGCTTTCAAAGAAATTACCCAACGAATTGAACAGTTAACTGCTAATCGAGAATACGGGATTATTGATTTTAGAGATGGGGTAATTTTAATGAAAAAAGCTGTTCCCTCTGAGCCCCAAGCGGTTAAAAACTATCAAGATTTTTTAGCTTCTAAACCGAAGTGAACTGACATGAATCAGATATAATTAGCCAAATACAAACAGTGGCCGACAAGAAAGGTTATAATCATCACAAAGGTTCCGGGATAGAAGTTAGAACAGGATAAGAATGATGGAAAAAACTGATTTAAAACTGGAAGCGTTTCTACGGCAGGAAGCCAAACAACGGAAAATTTCCCGATCGGAATGGGAAGTCATGGCTTTGATCACCCAAGGTTATGATATTCCAGAGATCGCTGAACACATTCAAATTCAGGCTTCAGCAGTACGCCAGCGCCTGAGCCAAGTCTATGATAAGTTTGAAATCGAAGGAAGGGGCCCGGTAAAACTGGCGAAACTGCAAAAATTACTGATGTCTCGTTACCAGGAATATCAGACTGTTTTACCTGACACCACCTCAAATACCAACATCTTCAAAAATGATTGGGGTGAAGCGCCTAAACTCTCTGGGTTTCATGGACGCCAACAACAACTAACTTTGCTAAAAAACCAGATATTACAACAACAATGTAGACTTTTAGCCATACAAGGTATGGGTGGGATCGGTAAAACTAGCTTAATCGTTAAACTCGGTCAAATTCTGCAAAATCAGTCTTATTGTTTATTTTGGCGATCGCTCAAAAACACACCTTCCCTATCCGATCTGCTAACAGAACTGCTAGAATTTCTGAACCATGAAATTGATATTCCTGAGTCTACAGAAGGCAAAATATCCCTACTTATAAAACAGCTTAATTCCTCTCCCTGTCTAATTATTCTCGATGATGCGGAACAGATTTTGCAAAGTGGCAGTTCAGGAAAATATATTCCTGGATATGACGACTACGGACTATTTTTTGAAGTCGTTGGGGAAAGTCAACATCAAAGTTGTTTAGTAGTCATTAGCCAGGAAAAAATCAGAGAAATTAGTTTATCTGCTCAATTATCCTCTCAAGTTCATCAGTTTTTTCTCGAAGGTCTCAATGCTGAAGAAGTAGAAGAACTTTTACAAGAACAGGGTTTAAAAGGAACCGCAAATAATTGGCAAGAACTGGTGCATTATTATGGCGGAAATCCCTTGGCTTTAAAGTTATTATCTCTGATGATTATGGATATTTTTCAAGGAGAAATTGGGGGGTTTTTGAAATACGGTACTATTGTACTTACTGAAGGATTTAAAGAAATTTTAGATCCTCAATTCGATCGCCTTTCCGATACCCAAAAACAGATTTTATTTTGTTTATCTGAAGCTGATAAACCCCTATCTCTGAAGGATTTACAAGAAAAATTATCTAATTTTTTAAGTTTATCTAAAATCTTGGAACCTTTGGAATCTTTGTTGGGGCGATCGCTGGTTGAAAAAATCCAACATCAACCGGGTAATGAAGTCCTATTTAGCTTACAACCCCTAATCCAAAAGTATATCAAACAGCAGCAATTGTCTGGTTTATAAATATCAAATAAATGTGTGAATTACTGTATTAACCCTGAATGTAAATCGCGTAAAAACCCCAATTCCTTGCAGTTTTGTCAATCCTGCGAAACTCCTCTACTATTGCAAGGACGTTATCGCTTGTTGAAACCTTTACGAACCCTTGATCCTCGATATTCAACGGATATCTTTGAAATAGATGATCAAGGACATTCCAAAGTTATGAAAGTCTTAAAATATGATGATCCTGAACTGGTAGATCTCTTTTTTCGAGAAGCCTCAATTTTAAGAGATTTGGATCATCCCGGCATTCCTAAAGTTGAGAGAGGCGGATTTTTTAAGATTAAACCTACCGGAAGTTCTCGTCGGCTTTACTGTTTGGTCATGGAAAAAATTGCCGGGGAAAACTTAGAAACTTGGTTGAGTAACCATGCTCCGATTTCAGAAAATTTAGCTTTAAAGTGGTTAAGACAAATTTGTGAAATTTTAGAAATTTTACACCAAAAAAAATTTTTTCATCGAGATATTAAACCAGCTAATATTATTTGTAAACCCGATCATAGTTTAGCCTTAATTGATTTTGGAACGGTTAGGGAAATGACAGTGACCCATTTAGCAAAAATCAATTTAAGCAATGTGACTACCGTTATTTCGGGGGGTTATTCTCCCCCAGAACAGATGAATGGACAGGCGGTGCTGCAATCCGATTTTTTTGCCTTGGGGCGTACATTTGTTCATTTACTAACCGGAATATCTCCCCTAGAACTTCCCAAAGATTCCAAAACGGGTCAACTGATTTGGCGAAATAAAGCTCCTAAAATCTCTAGTGCTTTTGCTGATTATATTGATAGGTTAATGGAACTAGAATCCTATAATAGACCCCATAATGCTAGAGAAATTTTAAAAGATTTAACTCCCTATAATTTACGCCGTAAGCAAATTGAACGTTTTACCCATCAAGTTATTCAGTCTGATCAATTTAAAGTTTTCTTTGCCCTTTCGATCACTTTAAGTATAACAGGAAGTATCATCTTTTATTTAGTTAAAACACCTATTGCTAATTATTATTATCAGAAAAGCGTAGAATTTCTTGAAAAAGGAGACTCTACCCAAGCTAAATTTTATCTTGAAAAAGCCTTGATTTTTAATAAAAATGCTGCTAAAGTATACAATAATCTGGGATTAATTTGTAACAAAGACAATAATTTTGAATGCGCTCAAAAAAATTATCAAAAAGCACTAGATATTGATTCTAAAAATTATGTTGCTCATTATAATTTAGGAAAATTATATGATGATTCAGGGGATTTTCAACAGGCGGAAACCGAGTATAAATTAGCAATGCAGTCGGATCAATCCGTTGGGGTTTATGCTCAGAATAGCTTGGCTCGTTTACAAATTTTAAAGGGTGATCCAGCAACAGCAATTCAATTAAGTTCAGAGGGGTTAAAAAAAACAGATCGAGCTAATGTTCAAGCAGCTTTACATAAGAATTTAGGCTGGGCTTATTGGATAAAAACTGAGTATATTCAGGCTGAAAAGAATTTACGAAAAGCGATTAAACTCGATGAAAAACGTCGAGATAGCCATTGTTTATTAGCTCAGGTGTTAGAAGCTAAAAATCAGAAAACTGAATCTTTAGAGGAATGGAAGGCTTGTTTAAAAGCTAACTCTCAGGATAGAATAGAGGTTAGAATCTGGCAAACGATCGCCCGTCAACGTTTAAAAGAGGCTAGACAAATTCTATGAAACTCAAAATAGCAGTAACTTTGTTGAGTTTAATTTTCATTGTACTGGCAAGAAGTGAATTAATTCAAGCTGCTCAAGAAAATCAGTTATCTTATCCTTTAGCTCAGAAGACTACTGCTCAAGAAACATCACCCAGTAACTGTGAAAGTCCCCAGGGTTGCATAGAAGATTCTCCCCGAAATCCAGAGGATAAAAATACTCCAACAATTGTTAGTCCTAAGAATTATTCTACTTTAGAAAGTGATAGACCGGAATTTTCTTGGTATGCGGTTGAAGGCGCAACAAATTATATTGTTCGTCTGGTTTATAGTGGAAGTTCAGAAGGGATAGGAGAAAGAACAATAGAAGCAAAAACAGTTACACCCGATGAAAAAGGAGTGATTACAATTGATTATCCCTTTAATCCATCTTTACAGCCGGGAAAAGACTATAAACTAACTGTTGAAACCGATCTTTCTAACTCCAAAGTCGGGATAACTGTTTTTAAAGTTAGATCCCTCTAAATCCTCATTAAAAAGGGGGACTTTGAACTCTAATTCCCCCCCTTTTCAATGGGTTAGGGGGGATCTGAATCCCGAATGTAACACAGTTAAAGTCGATTTCCGACTAAAATAAAAGCTCCCCAATAATAGGGATAATTAAAATCCTTATATTTCTTATTATTAAGTAATTCGATTTGAGCTTGATGTAAAGCTTCTGCTTTTGTTAGGTTAGGATTGCTCAAATTTTGATAGAATAAACCCATGAGTAAAGCAGTAGAGCGATCGCTAACATTCCATAAACTGGCTACCACAGTTTCCGCCCCAGCTTGAATAGCAACACCCGCTAACCCTAAACTAGCGCGACGGTCTCCGGCGGCAGTTTGACAAGCGCTCAAAACCATTAATTCAATCGGAGTAAAATTTTGTTCATTTCTGTTTCTGAGTAATTGATCTAATTCTTTCAAATAGATCTTATCATCATAGGCGAGAATAAATGTTTGATTGGGATCGGAACTAAAATCGCCGTGGGTCGCAATATGTAAGCCGGAAAAATGCGATTGATTGAATTGTGAAGTCAAGTTTTTTCGAGTAAAATCCTGATCTAATAACACTTGGCTGGAAATTACTTTAGATTTAATTTTTTCAATTTCATATTTAACATTTTTTAAAGGTTTAAAATCTTGATTAGCTTGAGTTAAACCAATGAGTAAAGATTTTGGAGTTTGCTTAAATAAAGGAGGAGAGGTTTTGAGGAGAAAACCCAAATTAAAAGCTAAAGTGTATTTTTCAATTAAATAATGGTTTTGCTCATCTTTGAGAATCGAGAAGGGAATCCCCTGTAACAAACTATCTAAAACCAATACTAATGTTCCTTGAGGGGGTAAAAACTGTTCAAGGGGTTGAATTAAAAGTTGATAGAGTTGGAGAGTATTAGCATCTAACCAATTCTGGGAATCACTATTTTTAAATTCTCCTTGTTGCAAAGTATCTTGTAATTTATTAATAGCAATTTTTACCTTATCCCATTCAGTAATATAAAGTTGATACTCAAGTGTTTTAGTTCCCTGAACAATGATAGCAACTCGATTTTTTGTTTCTAAAACTAACATATAAATAACCGGAACTGTTCTGTCTAAAGACTGTTTTTCCAGAGTATTACATTGTAAAAAATTTTCGAGTTCAACTTGTTGAAATTCAGAGATAACTTGAGTTACATTTTGCAATGTTTCCGGTGTGGGAGTTTGAAGTTGTAAATAGATATAGCTTTCATAAATTGGCTTAATTTTTTCTAGGAAAGATAATTGAGTATCTAATTCTGAAACCAGAACATTAGGACGAACTTTTTTTAAGATTTCCAGGGAATCTTGATAGAAACTTAACGCTTTTTCAACCTGTCCCTGGGTTTCATAAATTTGTCCTAACTGATAATCAAACTGATAAACAATATCCCAAGCTTGAATGGAGCGAGCTAAACTTAAACCAGATTGAGTTAATCTTTGAGCATCTAAAGGTTGATTTTTCTGTTGAGATAATTTTCCTAACAGTCCTAAAGCATAGGATTGAGATCTTTTGTTATCAATTTCATTGGCTTTTTCCAGAGCAGATGCAGTGATGTTCCAAGCTGTATCGAAATATTCTTGGGTTTCCAACTGGCTAAAAATTTGAGCCAATTTTAATTGAGCATAAATTTCTTGAATAGCTGAAAAGTTTGAAAAGATAGATAAGTCTTTAATAAATGCTTCAGAAATAGTAGAGATTTGTTCCTGATTTTGGTTAATTATTTTTTGAATATTGAGATTATCTTCATTGACAAATTTACTTAACGCCGCTTTTAATTCCAGACGTAAATTGAGTTGATTTAGATTAGCTTTAACTGGGAGAGAGTTTTCTGCTTGAGTTGCGACTTGTTGATAGTGTTTTAAGGCTGTTTCTGCTTGGGCGATCGCATTTTTTAGATTCTGAGATAACTCAGTTCTCTTGTATAAATCATATTTTTGTTGATATTGAGCTTGTTCTGTATTTGCTAAACTGAGTAAAATTCTATTAACTTGCTGATTGTTATTAAAAGATTCAGCAATTTTTAGACTTTTTTCTAAAGTTATATGGGATAAATCTAACTTTCCTAATTTGCGAAGAATATCCCCTAGATTCTGTAAAGCAATTCCTTGTATCATTGTTCCCTGAAGTTGAGAAAAATCTTCTGTTTCTTCTCCTCCTCTCTGACAAATTTGGTTATTATTTTTAATTTCAAGTGCTGGGAGTAAAATTAAACAAGCTTGATAATTATTTCCCAGTGCTTGTAACGCCAGACTTTGATTAATTTGACTTCCGATAATTCCTTCATGATCCGATAATTTAGTATAAAGTTGATTGGCTTTTTTCCAGGTTTCTAAAGCCATTTCAGCTTGACCTAAATTTAACTGTTGATGTCCTTGTTGTGTGAGGTGTTGCGCTTCTAGGTGTAAGGGAGTTGACGTTAATCCAACCCGAGGTTTAACTAGATTTAAAATTAAGATTAAAGTTAGTCCTAGTAATATGAATAAAAGAAACTTAAATTTGTAAAAGATAGATTTCATAAATAGGACTTAATAAAAGTTAAGAAACTACTGATTATATAATAGATCAGATCCCCCTAAATCCCCCTTAAAAAAGGGGGACTTTGAACTCCAATTCCTCCCTTTCTAATCGAGATTTTGAATCCGGTTCCCCCTTTTCCAAGGGGGGTTAGGGGGGATCTAGGACTCAATAAAAGTTAAGGGACTATTGAGGATTGCTATATTTCAGGACAAGAAGGAACAGGAATAGATGAAGAATTGGGACGGGAATTTGTAATTTCAGCGACTAATTCAACCATACCATTTTCATGAATAATCCAACCTTGTGCTTCTACAATGTTCCTTGACTTTACTGGCGGATTGGGGTAAATTTGTTGATCTGAAAACCGACGATCAACCCAACCTTGATCAGAACTTAGGGGTTCCGTGGTAGGATTTAAGGGTAAACCACCAGTTCCAGTGATAATAAAACTACTGCGTTGGGTATTTCCTGGAAGACACCGTTGATCAATTAATGTTTCTGCATTGACAAACTTTTCCTGTAAATTAATTAATCCAGAAGCGGGATCAACAATGGGAAGATTAAGCTCAACTGTACCGTTAAATTCTGCTCCCAAATCACTCGTTGCTGTAATATCGCTGGTTCTCGGATTTTCTTGTTCTCGATAATTTGTTCCAAAGATTCCTTGAGCATTAATCACAACTCGTCCGCCATTTCCCTGTACTGAATTAGCTGTAATATCACTATTTTCTAAAGCCGTTATTTTTTCCGTATTGATAACAATATTACCGCCACGAGCAGAACCCTGAGCATTTGTTGTAATATTACTGTTATTTCGTAAGCGGATATCTTCGGTTTGAATACCAATGTTACCGAATTCACCTGCATTGGTTTCAGCCGTCAATTTACTATTATCTAATCTAATAGTTGGAGCCAAAATATTTAAGTTTCCAGAAGCCCCTGAACCATTGGACGTAACAGATATTTCTGCTCCATCTTTAAGAATAATACTATCGGCTTGAAGATTTAAACTACCCCCTCCACCGGTTGATTCTTTCTCCGTGTTAGCATAGATAGCACTGGCAGGACTTTGATTATCGCCAATAACAATAGTATTAAAGAAACGTTGGCGTTCAAAAAATGTCGGATCACTACCCGAAAGAAAAATCCCTTCAGTGGCATTAATTGTGATGTTACCCGCTTGACCTTGACCTTTGGCAAAAGTCAACAATTGTCCACCTGTCAACGCTTCAAATCGATCTGTATTAATGACAATATTACCACCATTGCTATTATTAGAAGTCCGAGCATTGACAACAGCACCTTGGGAAATTTGAAACGAGGGAGTGTTAATAACAATATCTCCGGCATCTCCAACTGCTTCAAGTTCAGTTTGAGCAAATAAACCACTACCAGAAAAATCTAATCCAAATCCTGAAACTGAGACAAAATTTTGGGCATTCACAAGAATATTACCCGCCCTTCCTTGTCCATCAGTTCTAGTAATAATCACTGCACCATTTGTAATAGATAAAGATCCTGTGAAAACATTAATATCTCCGGCTGTTCCCACCCCGGTTTTCTTGACGGTACTGAAAAGACCACTTGATAGTCTAAGGTCGTCCTTTTCTATAATGGGTTCTAAACCATCTAAAACAGTTTGATCTCGGACAAAGAGGTTAATATTTCCCCCACGACCCTGCCCTTCTGTACTCCCCGTAATTACTGCACCATTGGTCACAAAAACTGACCCAGCACTCAGACTAATATTGCCACCATCACCAACCGTTTCACTGGTTTCGCTACGACTGTAAACCCCGGTGCTAAAACCGTCCCAACTCGAACCATCAAAGGTTGCCCGGTCACGAATATTCAGGATAATATTACCTGCATTTCCATGACCAAAGGTACTTGCTTGTATTGCTGCACCATTAGTGAGGGTTAAAGTACCTGCGGAGAGAGAAATGTTTCCTCCTTGACCCATTCCATATACTAGATTTAAAGCTGCGCTAGAGTTTTCATTTTCCCTTGCTGCACCATCAAATCTTGCCGTATCACGCACATTAATCTCAATATCCCCTACATTCCCTTTTCCCAAAGTTGCTGCGAAAATTTGGCCTCCATTCAACACCATTAAAGCACCTGTGGAGATTCTGAGGTCGCCACCATTGCCCATGGCATCACCTAGGATCGCATTTGAGATAAAGCTGTCTGGGCCGATGATCGTGACGTTGTTTGTGGCGTTGATGTCTATGTCTCCCGCTTGAGCATCAGGAGAACCCATTCCGGCTGCAATTCCCGCTTTGAGGGTTGAACTTTCTTGTAATGTCAGATTTCCAGTCGTTACAGCAATATCACCCCCCATTTCACCCCGAACAGTAACTTCTGTACCATTGGTCAGCAGAATATCCGCTCGGCTCACTCCACTAGGAAAACTCAAATGGCCCTCTGGACTTAATCCTACAATTCCCGATTCTGCCAGTGCCCCTAATTCAATTCGACCACCGGGGGCCAGTAAAAAGGCATTATCTAACTTGAGTGAGCCTCCGACTAGACTTAACGCTTTTCCTGTCCCGACTCGTAGCCCTCCCTCACCTTCCTCTGTTGATGCTTGAGAAGCTTGGACAACAATACTGGCTGGATCTGAGCCATATTGCAACCCAATGGGAACATTAATCGTCAGCAGGGGTGGAGCTTGGGGATTAGTAGCACTAAATTCGCTACCATCACTAAATAAAAGACTTTCAGCCGTGCTACCTAAAAACGAACCCCCAATCTGAAGGCGAGCGTTGGGGCCAAAAACAATCCCGTTCGGGTTAATTAAAAATAAGTTAGCAATCCCATTGGCTCGAATCAGTCCATCTAGGTTAGAAACCCCTCCACCCGTCACACGAGTAATAATATTTACAATTTCCGTGGAATTATTGAAAAATGCTTCCGTACCCGTTGGTAAGGAAAACTCACCGAAACTATGAAACAGATTGGTTCCCGCAGGTGTTCCGCCGTCGATTTGAAAACGGTTTTGTTCTTGAGTGACGGCAGAATTGATGGGTAAGGTCGCATCAGGGATGACTTGAGCTTGAACGGAGATAGAGGCACTGGTTAGACTGAAGGCAACAAGACCTAATTGCCATTTAGAGGATGTCATGGGTTCAAAAGAGGTAGTCTGGTTGAAATTCTCTTTTTAGTATATCGGGAAACTGAAAAATATTGTTGTTTATCGGGAAGCGATCGCATATTTCTTCAAGCCCTTTATTAATAAATAAATCCACAATATCCCGAAGCATCCAAATATCTGCAAGTACCCAACAGGAGAATCAGAAAACGGGTTTCTTGGTTAAATCTGGGTTATGATACAAAGATTGTTCCAGAAACCCGATTTCAGGCAGTCTCTCGTTAGGTTTTCTAATCTAAATTATTCGGCCAGAGATTTCTTTCCTGCAACCATTGTTGATTAAACAATTTAGATTGATAGCGAGCGCCCCCATCACATAAAACCGTTACAATTGTATGACCTGGCCCCATTTCTTTCGCTAAAGCTACCGCCGCTGCCACATTAATGCCAACGGAACCCCCCATAAACAAACCATCTTTTCTTAATAGTTGATAAACCACCCGCACTGCTTCTTGATCGTCTACTAAAATAGCATCATCAATCGGAACATCCTGCATATTTGCCGTGATTCGACTATTCCCAATACCCTCTGTAATGGAATTACCCTGAAGGCTAATTTCTCCGGTTTTCACATAACTATATAAACCACTGCCCATCGGGTCAGCTACAACGGTTTTAATCTGAGGATTTTTCTCTTTTAAAAACAGCGAAACCCCCGCAAACGTTCCTCCGGTTCCGGTGGCAGCCACCCAAGCATCAACTTTACCATCGGTTTGTTGCCAAATTTCTGGCCCCGTTGTCTCATAATGGGCAATCCGATTGGCTAAATTATCAAATTGATTTGCCCACACGGCATTTTCCATTTCTGAAGCCAAACGTCCCGATAATTTAACATAATTATTGGGGTCTTTATAAGGAACAGCCGGAACCGGACGAACTTCTGCCCCTAATGTTCTTAATGCTTCCATTTTCTCAGGAGATTGAGTATCGGGAATAATAATTAAACATTTGTAACCCTTAGCATTACAAATATGAGCTAATCCAATCCCAGTATTGCCTGCGGTTCCTTCTACAACGGTTCCACCGGGTTTAAGTAATCCTTTTGCTTCTGCATCTTTAATAATATATAAAGCCGCCCGATCTTTCACAGACCCGCCGGGATTTAAAAATTCTGCTTTCCCTAAAATTTCGCAGCCAGTTTCATCGCTGAAACTATTTAATCGAATTAAAGGTGTATTACCAATTGTGCCAACAAAACCGTTTTTGATGTCCATGAGCAACGTCCTAGTTAAAATTTAGTAATGGGTTTCTTTTATTTTAAAGATTAACAGGACTAATGCAAAAAACCCGGCTTGGTAAAACCGGGTTTTTTGTTGAAGATGGTTTTATTTATTGGGTTGAGGAGTCAGACGTAAATAGGGTTTAACTTCTTGATAACCTTTGGGGAACTTCTCTTTTAAGACTTCTGGGTCTTTCAGGGAAGGGACAATTACACAATCTCCCCCATCCTTCCAGTCGGCGGGAGTAGCAACGCTGTAGTGGTCAGTTAGTTGGAGAGAATCAATCACCCGCAGAATTTCATCAAAGTTGCGTCCGGTGCTGGGGGGATAGGTGAAGCTCAGACGCAGTTTTTTGTTAGGGTCAATGATGAAGACACTCCGCACGGTCAGGGTGGCATTAGCGTTGGGATGAATCATGTCGTACAATTCGGATACTTTGCGATCGCCATCCGCTAAAATGGGGTAATTAACAATCGTATTTTGGGTTTCGTTAATATCTTGAATCCAACCTTTATGGGATTCGGTATCATCTACACTCAAAGCAATAACTTTAACGTTGCGTTTGTCGAATTCGGGTTTTAGCTTAGCAACAGTTCCCAATTCCGTTGTACAAACGGGAGTATAATCGGCAGGGTGAGAAAATAACACCACCCAGCTATCCCCAGCCCAATCATAAAAGCTGATATCGCCTTCAGAAGACGCTTGAGTAAAGTTAGGGACGGTATCCCCAAGTCGAAGTGTCATAGTTAATATCCTGTAAGTTCAATGAAAACCTGTGTTCTTATTATACTCCAGTTTTCCCATCGGATTCAAGGGATTCTATACAAAAAGCGTTTCAAGACTTGAAAAAATCACGATTTAGGGGTAAGGATTTGATCATATTATGAAAGGATCTACAGGGTCAACCCTCAAAAATTTGTAAAGTTTTGTAAAAAAATGAGAGAATATTTGATAGCATACTTAACAAACTTTAATCTTCAGACTCATATTCATGACTTTATTAATTGTTGGTGGGACTGGCACATTGGGGAGACAGGTGGTGCGTCGCGCCATTGATGAGGGTTATACCGTGCGCTGTTTAGCACGCAGTTACCGCAAAGCCGCATTTTTAAAAGAATGGGGGGCCGAACTCGTTCCTGGGGATTTATGTGACCCCGAAACTTTAAAATCTGCCCTAGAAGGAGTAACGGCCGTCATCGACGCAGCCACGGCCCGTCCTACGGATTCCCTCGGGATTAAACAAATAGACTGGAAAGGGAAAGTTTCTCTGATTCAAGCTGCCAAGGAAGCGGGAGTGGAAAGGTTTATCTTTTTTTCCTTTTTAGATGCCGAGAAATATCCTCAAGTCCCATTATTAGAAATCAAGCGCTGTACCGAACTATTTTTAGCCGAGTCCGGTTTAAATTACACCATTTTAAAGCCCTGTGGATTTTTTCAAGGGTTAATTAGTCAATATGCCATTCCAATTTTGGATAAACAAGCGGTTTTGGTACCCGGGTTAAGTTCTGCCGTTGCCTATATGGACACCATCGATGTCGCTAAATTTGCGGTTAAGGCCCTATCCGTTGCTGAAACTGAGAATAGAAGTTTTCCCATCGTCGGTTCCAAAGCCTGGACAGCCGAGGAAATTATTCGTTTGTGTGAACGGCTTTCGGGTAAAGAAGCTAAAATTACCCGCACCCCCACCCAAGTCCTGCGTCTATTCCGTCAGATCACGCGCTGGTTTCAGTGGAGTTGGAATGTCTCTGACCGTCTAGCCTTTGCCGAGGTTTTAGCCAATGGTCAATCCCTGCAAGCCTCAATGGATGAAACCTATCAAGTTTTTGGCATCGACCCCAAGGAAATCAGCACCTTAGAAACCTATATGCAGGAATACTTTAGTCGAATTATGAAAAAACTGAAAGAACTCGAATATGAACAGGAAAAACTGAAAAAACGCAAAAAAAGAAGCAATCCCTTCAAGCCCCTCTAACTGAATGCAATCGCCCAAAGACAGAGTATGCTTTAACTATAGCTAAATTTTTGTGTCTGCTCAGAATTGGGATGGAAATTCCAGTTCTGAGATAGACCCTGACTCTGTTTAAACTCAATTTTAAGAAGACGTCGCGTGCCAAAAGTAGGGATTATTTATAATGACTCCAAACCCACCGCTTGTCGTGCTGCTACCGAGATCAAAGATAAGCTGACAGGGCAAGGATTCAAGGTTTGTACTGCACCCGGAACCGGGGGGATATTAGGCTATTCCATGGGGCCAAATCCTTTACATCGGATTCCTATAGATCAACTTGCCCCTCCTGATTTTGATCGGGAGATGATGTTTACTATTGTTCTGGGTGGGGATGGTACGGTTCTCTCGGCCTCTCGTCAACTGGCACCCCATGGAATTCCTCTGTTGGCGGTGAATACGGGTCACATGGGGTTTTTAACCGAAACCTACCTGAATCAACTGCCTGCGGTCTTGGAACAAGTGATCGACGGCAACTATATTGTTGAAAACCGTACCATGATTGCGGTGGAGGTGTGTCAGTCAGAGCAAGTGCTATGGGAAGCGCTGTGTCTGAATGAAATGGTGTTACACCGGGAACCCATGACCTGTATGTGTCATTTTGAAATTAAAATTGGTCGTCATGCTCCGGTGGATATTGCCGCTGATGGGGTGATTATTTCCACTCCCACGGGTTCAACAGCCTATTCTTTGTCAGCAGGGGGGGCGGTGGTGACTCCCGGGGTGGAAGTGTTACAGTTACTGCCCATCTGTCCCCATTCTTTGGCTTCTCGGGCTTTGATTTATGGGGAAAAAGAACCCGTGATCATTTATCCGGCGAGTCCGAATCAGTTGGTGATGGTGGTGGATGGAAATGGCGGTTGTTATGTCCTTCCAGACTATCAAGTGAGGGTTCAGCGATCGCCCTATCATGCCAAATTTATTAGGCTTCAACCCCCGGAATTTTTTCAAGTTCTCCGAGAAAAATTGGGCTGGGGACTGCCACATATTGCCAAACCGACTTCTGTGGAGTTGCCGTAGGTAGGGGGTAGGGGAGGCGGGGGGAGCGG
>NZ_LT797697.1:31328-49075 GCF_900009135.1 Planktothrix sp. PCC 11201
CGCAACAGTCAACAGTCTAACTGGGATAGTGAGCATTGCTCGGTGGGTGGCAAATATATTGATAAAACCCCCCACCCAGTCAATAACCTCGCACACCTCAGCAATTATCGCCTTTGCTGCGTCTAAATCTTCTGCCTGAGACGCATGATAGTGCGCCCTGATTAGTGGTTTAATATCCTCAATATTTTGCCATTCAGATTTAGGTTTGAGCGGAATATTAATATAATAACTATAAGCTTGACGATGGGCTCTCCTAACATTTTCAGGGTTTTGATTCAACAAGCGATCGCCTTTTTCTTGGACTAGCGGATGCAGTTGATAGGATTCATGTTGGTAATCATAATATAGCAATTGCCGACGCTTGAGAGCCAGGATAATATTTTCTTTGAGTTCATATTTACTCACTTCTGGCATTTGAGTAGCAATTGCAGCAAAAGATAGGGGATATTCTGAAGTTTGATAGACAGAAATTCGGCTCAGACAAGTTTGCTCTATTTCACTAAGACGCGCTATCATTTCATCAATTAACTTTTCGATATCTCGGATTAATAACCAGTCTCTATCCTGTAAAAATTTCCCTACATTTCCTTGAAATTCGTCATCATCCCGAATCAAAGCGGCTACCAATTGCAAGGCTTTGGGATGTCCTTGATAGCGGGCTAATAATTCGGCTAATTCTTCTTCATTCCCTGTTAGATTAAAAGATTTTAATAAGGTAATTGCTGCATCTTGATTGAGTCCATTTAGCTGGATTTCACGGGTAAGAGTTGGCGGTAATTCCGCTAAACTTTCACGACTGGTAAATAGAATTTTGCTTTGATGTTCTGTTTCTAATAGTTGTTTGAATAACCAGGCATATTCGGCACAATTGTCGGAGAAATAACCAGCAGTTTTTGCCTCTCCTACTTTCAAAAGTGTGTCAGCGCGATCGAAAACGAGCAAGCAAGGTTTTTCTCTAAGGATTTTGAGCAGATTTTCAGTTTTTTTGCCACAGTCATTTTCAGCAGTAATGTCGCCGTTGGAGATGGTAAATAGCAGGGAGTCAATTATCCAATCAAAGGGGGGTGCTTTGCCTGTAGCCGATTCTAATGATTGCCAAACGACGGCGGTAAAGCAGGTATTTTCTGTGTGTAATTGGCGAATTAATTGGCTGATCAGGGAGGTTTTTCCGATACCTGGTAAGCCGACAATGGAGATGGCTGTGATATCTGAGTTAATCAGTGTAGCTTTTAAGATGTCGAGTTCTTTTGTTCGATTTACCCAATTTCTCACGGGGGGTAAATTTTCAGGTAAGGGGAAGTTTTTATCAGTTTCAGAGTCTAGGGGGATATCTGCGATCGCGGCGGCTAAAAGTGGTTCTGTTTTCTTGATATCATTGCGATCAATAATGTCTTCCCAGTTATTAACTCCTACTGCTTTACAAATATCAATAAATGTTTCGCGTCGAATTTGCTTGTGTGTCCAAAACCTTTTTAATGTTGCTTTTGAAGTTAGGGCGGCTTGACACCAGAGTTCATCTGTTTTGTTCCAGCCGGGGTTACGTCTGGCTAGATTAATGATTTTTAGCCCTTCTTCAGATGCCCTGAGTAAACCCGCCATTACGCAACCTCTTACTCATTTAATTTGCTGTTGGAATTTGACTTTTCACCCACTCACGAAATAAGCCAATCCAAGCATTTTCTCTAGTAGTTTTCTTGAGTTCCAAAAAGTGCATAATGTCAGTTTGAGAAAGAAAGGGAAAAGTAGGAGAGTTATCGGTTTCTCGGTAGGCTTCTCCTTCTAATTGATAGAATGTTATATTTTTTCCATCATACCGCCAAACTTCCGGTACACCAAAAGCTTTATAAAGTTCTAATTGATTAATAGAGCTACTGGTAATATCAATTTCAATAATTAAATCAGGTGGTGGGTCTTGTTGCAGGTCAATTTGCTCTTTATCCCAGACAGAATGTTCATTTTGAATATAATAACATTGATCGGGTTCAAAACCTCTGTTTAAATCTTGACGTTGGCAAGTTCTCGAACCCAAACTCCTGACTTCAATATTTAATTCTTCAGTCAGAGTTTCTACCAAACGGCCTAATAGTTTCTTGTTACCTTCGTGCGGATCTAAAGGTGTCATAATTTCTAGTAAACCTTGGTCATAAGTCAAGCGAATCCCTGGCTGCTCCACTAAATCTTGTAACAGTAATTGATAGGTTTGCCAACTAATATTTTTCAAAAGAACATGATCCGCAAGGGGACTTTGTTTCTCTTGGGGTGGCTGAATCAGGGTGGCTGTCATCTTGGATACCTGCCCGATAATGTGCGATCGAGCTTAATTATATCATGCTTTGGTGGCAAAAATGAGCCAAATGATCTAAATGAGCCTTATGAGCCTTTTTTGTTGAGCCTTATGAGCCTTATGGTGAGCCGTTGAGCATTTATCACTAAGGTAATATGAAAAAAACGACAAAGTTAAGTTAGACATGAACAGACAGCTTATTTCACTTGCTTTAGCAACTATTTTCATTAATTCTCTTGCTTTTGTACCCAGTGTTTATGCTCAAGATGGACAAGATCCAAAGGATCGTCAATGTAATGATGCACAAACCCTTGGATCGACATCGGGGGGAAGGTATGGGCCACCCTGGAACCAAAGAGAAATAAGAATTGAAATGCGGATGTCACGTCAGTGTCAAGCTAATTGGGTTAAAGCTGATGTTCCAAAGGGTACATTGCTGTATTTACAAGATGAAAATGGCAAAACCTATGTTCAGTACCAAACTCAAGTTAGCGGATGGAACTATGGAGATATGATGAACTACAACATGAAATTCCGCGCCTGCGCTAGACTTCCCGAGGGTAGAGATGTGTGTACAAGTTTCATCTAATAAACTTGGCATTGTTGAATCAGTTACAATAACCTGCCACATCTCTAACTCAAATGGGTGTGGGTTGTTAATTGTGAATTTAGATAGTATTGTCCCTGAAATCTAACACGCGATCGTCCTTGTTCCATCCCTCTCTATCAGGACTTACGCAAATTTAGGGATGTAACCCTAGATGTAGGGGTAATTCATGAATTACCCCTACTATGGATAGCGGTGATGCGTAAGTCCTGTCTATTTGTGGTTAAAAAAGCGCGATCGCGCTCCATAAACTTTTGGCTACTTTTGCTAATAATTTTATAATTCTGCTGTTGAGTTATTGAGCGATCGCCTGACTCGCTTCAATCTTTGTTCGCGAAGTTGTTCTGCAAGCATCGCATTAATTTCTCCTAATTCTAAATTCACTTCTTGAACTTCCATCCGAGAGTGGCGAAGATTAGCAAGCAAGCGTTTAGATGTTTCTGGATCGGGGATATGGGGTTGTTTATTCATTGCAAGTTATATTCCATTTTAACTTCTTCAATACTACGCTCCAACGCCGGAATCCTTGCTTGGGTTCGTGCTATAGCTCGTTCTAGTAATTGTAGCATATCAGGAGAGGCCTGATGTTGAGCTTTGGCAATTTGAAGCTGGATATTAGACAGTTGAGAGTAGGAAGATTCAGCATCTTCGGCGGCACTTTTCATTTCATCTAGTGCCGGAATCGTTACCTCTGTCTCTCCAAATATCTCAAAAATAGTTAATTCCAAGGCTGAAGCTTCATTAACAATGTCTAACGCCTGCTGTTTTAATTGATTGATAGTTTCAGTTGTTCTTGATGGTAAATTAGCCATAATTACACCATTTTATAAGTTATTACAATTAAAATTTAACATAAAATAGTACAATTTTTTGACAAGTATCGCCCTTTCCCCATCCATCTCTATTTGTGGTTAAAAAAGCGCGTAGGCTTTGCCAGCCAAAGGTATCGCCCTTGCTCCATCCATTTTTATCTGCGTAAATTTGCCGTTAAAAAGCTATTAATTAGTAAACAAACTCGGCTCCACATAAAAAAAACTACCCAGAATCAAGGCCTGCTCTTTGCTGATATCTCGCTGGCCATTAACCAATTCATAAACTCCTGCTTCATCGCCAATAATTCCCACCAAATCCGCCGGTTTTAGCGCTCGCTGTTCCATCAAAAATAGTAACAATGAATGAGGGGTAGCTGTAACTCCAGGTGCATAATATTCTTGCTCAAATCTTTCAATTAATACAATCAATAATTCATATAATTCATCTTCTTCTGGAGTGCGATCAGGGCGGTGCATCAACTCTTCCACAATAGCCAAAGCCTTTTCATTTTCCGCTTCAGTTCTAATTATCTTAGGCTGATACTGAGACAATAACTCTTTGTATTTATCTGGATTAAAAGTAAGAGTCATTTTTTCAGTTCTCCTTATCATACTCAGCATAAGTAAGAATGTATTTGATATAAATAAATTGGCGTTCATAGTCAATACTAACTATTAATCTATAGTTGTTACCTTTAATGTTAAAAACTATAAAAATTCCTACCGCTTCAGCTTTAGGAAAAACAGATTGCACTGCAACTAAATTTGACCATTTGGCTTTGGTAGCAATTTTAAACCAGTTATCTAAGACTTCCCGACAATCAGCATGACTTTCGCTATATTCACGCATCCGCCGATAGCTGATTATGTGCATCTGCTATATTTGGCAATTTTAACCCAATTGTATCTTAGCTAAACCAATTTATTTGGTCAAGCGCAAATAGTGATCGCCCTTAAAATTAGAATAGACTAACAATATCTAATGTGTTACAATTAGGTAAAACTCTACCCTAGGGAGTTTTACCTAATTTTATAATAGCTGAAAGATATGTTTTGGATTCTGAAAAACTTAATCAGCACAGATCCACAAGGATGCCTCAGTTTAAACCTCGAACCCAAGTCAACAGAGTATCGCGTTCTGGTCAACGAAGCCGGACAAATTTTATTAGACCCAATAACCAATATACCTGATCGCGAACAGTGGTTGTGGCAAAACCCCCAAGCATTAGCGTCAGTCAAGTGCGGCCTCGCCCAAGCAGCTAAAGGTGAAGTACAGGATTTGGGTGACTTTTCTGAGTATGCTGATTTGGAGATTGAAGATTGATGAATTTTCGGATAGAATTTTCTTCATCAGCTAGAGATAGCTTAATTAATCTTCAAGAACTCGATGCCAAAAAATACAATAAAGTGCTGAAAACACTTGGATTGATGGCAACTAATTTACGCCATCCCAGCTTGAAAACTCATAAATACGACACATTATCAGGCCCTAATCAAGAAGAAATATTTGAGGCTTACGTCGAAAACAAAACCCCAGCAGCATTTCGAGTTTTTTGGTATTATGGCCCGGACAAAGGAGTAATCACAGTTATTGCCATTACGCCTCATCCCTAAAGTGCGATCGCTATCCCTTGACGACAGGATCTACGGGGAGGTGGGGGGACTAGGGGAAGGAGAAGTGTGTTAGAACAGTTTTAAATGTTTTGATCAAAATAAATAAATAAATGAATAAGTTGGGGTTAGAACAGCATCCTTCGATCTTAGTTATTGAGCCAGATGAACTGTTAGCTCAACAGATTAGCCTAGATTTAGAAGAAGCGGGTTATTATCCGATTGTGGTTAATAACGGCACTGCCGGGTTACATCAAGCAAACGAATTACAACCTGCATTAATAGTAATTGATCGACTATTGGGAGGTGAGTCGGGGCTTTCTGTTTGTAGTCATTTACGCGATTTGGGCAGCCGGATACCTTTGTTAGTTTTAATGGCAAAAGATGCCATAGAAGATCGGATTGCCTGTTTAGAGTCAGGGGCAGATGACTATTTTTTAAAACCCTATCGGTCGGAAACTTTTTTAGAACTGGTAAATCTCTATTTGCAACCTGCAACTAGCAGTAACGAACAATTACGGTTTGGGGAATTAGTCTTAGATTTAGCCACCAGAAGGGCGCTACGCAATGGTAGAACTATTGATCTAACGATGAAGGAGTATGAGTTACTCAAATATTTAATGGAACATCCGCGAGAAGTATTAACCCGGGAACAAATTTTAGAGAATGTCTGGGGTTATGATTTTCTGGGAGAATCTAATGTGATCGAGGTTTATATTCGTTATCTGCGGCTCAAAATTGAGGATGAAGGGGAAAAACGCCTGATTCAAACGGTTCGAGGGGTGGGATATGTCCTCAGAGATGGCTGAATTCGGAAGAATAAATAAAAAAATATCAAAATCGTCTAAGATGCTGTACAATTTTTTGTCGCTGAGGATACAAATTTTCTAAGAACGTTGAACCTTGAACTGTTAGTTGGATTGAGGGCAGGTTTGCTCCGGGCTTCTATCCCAAAAGCCTTAGTTTCCACGGGCTTAGGAATGGTCGGTGTATTATGCGTTAGCTGTTCACCCTTGTTGTCATCGGTTTCAACAGCACAATCTTTGAGCCTAGGAACTGCGGTTTCTCAGTCTCCTATAGGAACTCAAGAGCATGGGGGTCAAATGTTACCCATTACGGCAAAGGCTAAAATTGGGGGTGAACTTATTCAGCTTGAAGTAGCTAAAACACCCCAACAGCAAGCATTAGGCTTAATGTATAGAACCGATCTGGCTGATGATCGGGGAATGCTATTTCCCTTTGCTCAACCTCGGGTTGTGGGGTTTTGGATGAAAAACTGCAAAATTCCCCTAGATATGATTTTTCTGCGGGGTGATGTGGTGAAAGCCATTCAGGTTAATGCTCTCCCCTGTGAACAGGAACCCTGTCCTACCTATGGCCCTGATGTTCCGGTGGATCGGGTGATCGAACTCCGGGGTGGACGCTCTCAGGAATTGGGGCTGAAAGTGGGCGATCGCATCCCGATCAACTTTCTGAATTCTCAGCCCTGAGCTTTAAATTCAACAAACTTTACAAAAGTTCATGTAATTTGTTAAAACTTTAATGATAGGGTCTACACAATAACAAATAAATTTGTTAATCTGTTCATTCGGTGAACCGTTCAGCGTACCAGTCGTTAACCCTATACAGTTGATTTATTCTTCTTAGGTGTGAGGAGAGGCAAGCGGGCTAAAAAAATTGATCCACGACAATGATTTGTTGTCAAGGCTGATTTTGAGTCAAGTTCCCGCGTCTTGAACAAGCTAGGGTTAAATAACCGTGAAACTGTGACTCTACATCTTAGAGTTCCGCTACTTCTCTCTGTTGACAAGCAAACTGTTCTGTCGAGCAACGATTAATTTTGATGGCTTCATCTGTTTTAGGGGTTACTTATTCTTTCAGAAAGTGAACCTATGACAGAAAATTGTGTGGCTACCACTCCATTGTGCGGAATGTTCATCGCAGCTAATGTAGATGCGTGAGAAGAAAACTGGGTAAATAGTTTAGTAATACTTAAGTTTTTCTCCAGCCCAATCAATAGCTACGGATCAAGATTCTGAAGTTTCAAACCTCAGACTTGATCGGTATATCAATCTATAAAAAAAGGCGATTAGCCAATTTTATCAAAATTTTTTTTGTTAACCCTTTAATCCTTATTAAATTAGGAGGTGAATGTTAGAATGACACCCAATAACTACTCTCGGTTTATTCACTTTTTGCAGGATGAATTATCCCTATCGGCGGATTCAATTGCCATGGCAGAAAGAGCGAATCATCCCACGGATGCTCAACATAAATATCAAGATCCTAGTCCCGTATCCATGACCCTATGGCAATATGGTTTAGTGACTTTAGAACAGTTAGATAAAATTTTTGACTGGTTAGAAACGGCTTAAAAAATCAATTTTCAAGAACAATATCATCTTGAATACTGCCATAAAAAAGGTGGGAAGCAGGGGAGGCAGGGGAAGCAAGGGGGGCAAGGGAAGCAGGGGAGGCAGGGGAGGCGGGGGAAGCAGGGGAGGCAGGGGAAGCAGGGGAAGCAAGGGAAGCAGGGGAGGCAGGGGAAGCAAGGGGGGCAGGGGAAGCAAGGGGGGCAAGGAATTCACTTGTAATTCTTCTCCCCCTGCTCCTCACCTCCTCATCCCCCCCTGCTCCTCATCCCCCCTAAACAATATTTAATTAAGATTCTGCTAACACCCGCGCCGCCGCAGCCACTCCCGCACCCGGAGTAAATCCTTGATAACCGAGTTCCTGTAATGCGGCTTCTAAGGAAGCGATCGCCGTTAAAATATCGCGATCACTCACAAATCCTAAATGCCCAATACGGAAAATCTTACCCTTGAGATGATCCTGTCCTCCGGCTAAAACAATATCGAATTTCTTCTTCACAATAGCCCGAATATCTTCAGCATCTAAACCATCGGGAGGAACAACGGCCGTAATCGCTGGACTGGCACATTCATCGGCCGCAAATAACGATAATCCCAGGGCTTTTACCGCTTCCCGAGTCACTTTAGTTAACCGTTGATGACGGGCAAAAATATTTTCTAGCCCTTCTTTTTTCATCATTTGTAAGGTGACTTGTAAGGCAAAAAACAAGTTCACCGGAGGAGTAAAGGGATTAGTATTTTTCTTCGCTGATTTGCTATACAATCCCAAATCTAAATAATAGCGCGGGAGGTTAGCGGTTTTGTAGGCTTCCCAAGCCTTATCACTCACCGCCACAAATCCCAAACCCGGGGGAATCATATAACCTTTTTGGGAACCCGAAGCCACCACATCAATCCCCCATTCATCGATGGGAAGATTAAAGGCTCCTAAACTGGTGACCGCATCCGCAATCATTAACGCTCCATGGGCTTTAACATGGTGATTAATCGCTTTTAAATCGTTAATCACCCCGGTAGAGGTTTCGCTGTGGGTGATAATCACAGCCTTGATTTCTTTATTGGTATCCGCTTCTAATTTAACTCGGAAGGCTTCCGGGTCGAGGGGTTGTCCCCATTCGGCGGTGACGGTATCAACTTCTAACCCGTAGGCGGTGGCGACTTCTACCCAACGTTCTCCGAATTTACCATTAGAACCACATAACACCTTTTCCCCCCGACTGAGGAAATTAATAATTCCGGCTTCCATCGCCCCCGTGCCACTCACGGTTAAAATCAGGACATCATTTTGGGTTTGGTGTAACCATTTCAGGTTTTCCGTCACCTCGGCCATGATTTTGAAAAAATCGCCACTGCGGTGTCCGATGGGGTGTTTGGACAGCGCCAGTAAAGCCTGTTCAGGAACCGGAGTGGGCCCTGGAATCATCAACATTAATTTATCGTCCATGGTCTGTTTCTATTAATAAGGGTTTGGTGTTCTGCATCAGTCACAGAAGGAATATTTTTGGCACGGATTTATACGGATTAAGAGGATTCACACGGATTACCTTCTTTTCTGCGTTTCCAATCTTATACCAAGCGAAGGCGCGGTTTTCTGATCATATCACTTAACGGCAATCAGTTGATTTAAGGCAACACCCGGATCGGGTTGCCTGATTAAAGATTCCCCAATTAAAACAGCTTTTGCCCCGGCTTCGGCGACTAAACTGATATCTTCACGGGTATAGAGTCCCGATTCACTCACAACTAAAATATCACGGGATTGCAGTTGGGATTGTCGGCTTTGTAACAATTGGCAAGTGGTTTGAAGATCGACAGAAAAATCCTGTAAATCTCGGTTATTAATCCCAATTAAGTTAACACCATCAAGGGTTAATACCCGATCTAATTCTTCCAGGGTATGGACTTCTATTAGGGCGGTCATACCTAAAACTTTGGCAATTTTTAGGAAATATTGCAGGTCTTGGTCGGAGAGAATTGCCGCAATTAATAAAACTGCATCGGCTCCATAATATCGAGCTAGATAAATTTGATAGGGATAGATAACAAAGTCTTTACATAGTAGGGGTAAATCAACAACAGCCCGAATTTGGGAGAGGTTTTCAAAACTACCTTGAAAGAATTTTTTATCGGTTAAAACCGATAGACAACTGGCACCTCCTTGTTGATAGGATTGAGCGATCGCCACGGGGTCAAAATCTTCTCTAATTACTCCTTTACTGGGGGAGGCTTTTTTAACTTCGGCAATGACCGCAGGTTGGGTTTGACTGGATTTTAATGCCTCAAAAAAGTTACGGGGGGCGGAAATTGTATTGACTTTTTGTTTTAATTGTTCTAGGGGTAAACGTTCCCGCAGGTCGGTGATTTCTTTTTCTTTATACCAAACAATTTCTTCTAAAATATTCTGGGGTTCTGCACCCGGGATAGCAACTTGATAGCGTAAACTTAAGACTTCAACGGCGGGATTAGGCTGACGACGACGAATAGAGACCATAGATATTGAGGAGGTTTACTGTTATTTAACTCGACTTGGTTAAATTAAAGCATAAAATGTGTTATTATTTCATTTGTGTTAATGATTGGGTTACCTGGGTAAATTTTGAGATAAAAAAACAAATGACTATTGATTCCCAGAATCATGATATTTAATAAATAAAAATAGGGACTCTTTTATAAGCTGGGGTTTCCGCTACTGGATCAATTTGTGCCTTGAATAAAATATTGGCTTCAGGATAAAACATAAATGCGCTACCGGATAAAATATTACCTGCAATGATTTCAATAGGGTCTAATTCCCCCGCATCTCCTCGAACTTTGACCCATTGATGGGGTTGAAAACCTGCTTTTTTTATGTCTTCAATATTCATTAAAATACACTGACGGTGGGGCATTCCTCGATATTTGTCCGCCGAATTATAAACAACAGTATTATGTTGTCCGTAACCTCGACCCGTGCTTAAAATTAATACTAAACCTGGAGTATCTTCTTTCACTCCAAAATATTCTTTATGGGGAATTGTTAACTGGGGTAAAGGGGTAACTTTCATTTGAGCTTTACCATTAGCTGTAGCAAAATGAGGTTGGTTAAAAATACGCCCCTCAATGGTAAACTCCGTTTGAGATTGGTCAATTTCAGCGATTTTAGTGTAACCGGGAATAGTTTTAGAAATTAACTCTCGAATATATTGGGTATCTTGTAACCGTTTCCAGTCGATAGGATTTTCTCCGAGTAGGCGATAAGCAATTTCTGTGATTAATTCAACTTCTGAAATTAAATCAGCTTCGGGGGCATTAAGATGGGTTGTACCGGGTTCATTTAAGCGGACAAAATTGTTACCTGATTCAGTCGTTGTGCGGTGAGGATTTTCAAATCGATTAAATACAGGAAGAATAATAGTATTTTCCTGAGCTAAACCGTGAAAATGACCTAAATTGGGTTTTGTGGCGACATAAAATATCGTTTCAATGTTAGATAAAGCCTGTTTTGCTTCGGTTAAATCGGGATTAGCGGCATATAAATTTCCCCCTAAACAAAACAAGGTATCAATTTTTTTCTCCAATGCAGCAGTAATTAAACCTCGGGCAGAATAACCTTTTGTTTCGGTCAGGGGTTGACCTAAAAGTTGTTTTAAAGCCTGTTTTATGGGTTCACTTAATCTAATTGTAACTCCCATGGAGCCAAAACCCTGAACATTAGAATGTCCGCGAATCGGCATTGTCCCCGCTCCTAATTTTCCGGCATTCCCGGTAATTAAAGCGGTATTTGCTATACTTTTAACGTTATCAACTCCGTTGGTATGGTGAGTAATTCCCATCGCCCAAGCAAAGACAACTTTACTTGATTTTCCAATTGTATAGGCGACTTCTTCGATTTCTTCTTGGGATAAACCGCAAGTATCAGTAATCGTTTTCCAAGTCGTATTTTTAGCCTGTTGAATTACCTCTTGCCAACCATCGGTATGATGGTTTAAATATTCAAAATCAATTAAATTTTGTTCGAGCAAAGATTTTTGAATCCCCACAAATACCGCCACATCACTGCCGGGAATCGGTTGTAAATAAAGGGTAGAAATATCCGAGCCGCCTTTGAGTAAGGATTTAATCGGAAAGGCGGGAGATGCAAATTTAACTAATCCGACTTCGATTTGAGGATTAATAATAATAATTTTACCATTTTTATCCCGAATTTTAATTAATTCATTCATTAATCTGGGATGGTTAGCGGGGGCATTTGATCCCACTAAAACCACACAATCGGACTCCTTAAGACTTTCAAGGCTAACCATGGATGTGCCACTACCAAAAACCTCTTTTAAACCTACCGTAGAAGGGGCGTGACATAAATCGGAACAATCGGCTAAGTTATTACTCCCTAATGCCCTGAGCATCAATTGAAGGAGAAAAGCTGCTTCATTTGAGGATCGCCCTGAGCTATAACTGGCGACTTTTTCTGGGCTTTTTTTAAAGGCTTTTTCGGCTATTTTATAAACTTCTTCCCAACTAATTCGTTCATAATAAGAAGTGTTTTTTCTTAAAATAACTGGATAGCTTAACCGACCCAAATTATCGCATTGTTGAGAGTCTAATTGTTGTAATTCTTGAATAGTAAATTTTTGAAAAAAATCCGCTTTAATACCTGCTTGTAACTCGGCGGCGATCGCTTCCACACTTTTCGCACAACGTTGTAAATATTCCCCGGCTTCATTGATAAAACCGCCCTTTTGCCCGCCCGTACCCCAGGCACAGGATAAACAACTACTTTGATGATTCAACTTTTCCCAGATTTTCAACCCTTGAGACGAGATACTTTTTTCCATCCAATATTGCAGTACGGGCAAACCGCCACCCGTAGACGGAGAATTGTGGGAGTCAGTTGGTTGAGTCATCGGTTAGAACCCATGTTTGTGAATATGGTTATTGTGAAGACACAAGATGTTAATGCAGCATTGAATATATAAGTAAGTAAACAAAGTTAATTACACACGCTCGTTGCCCTAAAGCCATTGAAACAAATAGAGAGCAATAAATCAGATGTGCAAATAATTTTGTGTGGGTACTTATAGGTTAAATCTTGGTTGGCGTGATCGCACCACTCCAACTTAACTTTACTTTAGGGATAATTTGTCAGAATCAAAAATTCGGATGCTGGAATTGGTTGGATTTCGACATAAGCAATCCCATCTTGTCCCTGCACTGACACCTTTGAACCCACCGGATGAGGACTCGCATAACCCGGATTTCCTACGACCGCCGTATTTAGAATCACCGTCATCTCACTTCCGAGCGGGTTGAGATTAGCATCTACTACGACTCTCGCGCCTCGATGATCTGTTCCATTACTGTTTAGTACGCAAACCGCTTCTTCATCATCTAAAATCCTTGACCAGCCAATAATTTCTCCACTCCGTCCGTGATCGCCAAAGGGCAAGTTCAAGAGAGGAATCGCGCTCGGTCGCAAATACTGCCGTCCTAACCGCAGCACAGGGAACTTTTTGCGCAGTGCCGCCATTGCAGCAATCCTAAGATATACAGGGTGGTGCGGATCGAAACAATGAGCACCGGCTGTCCCAAACGGCCCAAAGCCAGGTAAGTTTAGATCTAGATCTTTTAGTCCGGCTACTCCAGATTGCCGTGGATGCTCTGGGCCAAACATTGCTTCCCGCAAATAGCGATCGGATTTCTTCCAGTCAGGCAACCACTGCCGTTCAGAGGGTTCTGGCCCCGCCAAGGCCTGCTCAGTTCCTGCGTAAATGCAAGGAATCCCCAAGGTAAACAGTTGCAAGGCAACTCCCGCAATCACCTGATGCTCCGATACTGCTTCACTGGAAAAGCGGATTTTTTCACCAAAGACATGATCGTGATCGTCCAAAACCGAAACATGACGTCGCCCGATATTCCGGTGCGCCCCCATCACGGCATTCCCTGGATCAAATCCGTTAAAGAAAACTCTTGGATCAATCAGCCCTTTAGCAACCTGGTTAAGATTTACCCGCATCTCGCCGATATCGAGGGCAGCGTTGAGATTCTGCCCCACCACATCCAGATAACGGTCTTCGTTGTAGTCTCCGCCTGCTACTTCTGCTACCAAAAAGAAGTCACTCTTACCCAGATTGGCTGCAAATTCCTTAATCGCCCCGCAGAAATTGCGAGCTTGCTCGTAGGTTATATGCTTAAGCGTATCAATCCGAAAGCCATCGCAGTCTGTTAGCGCAATCCAGTATTTATAACACCGGGCTAAGTTATCTAAGAGATGGGGATAGTCTAACTGGAAATCCCGCAGGGTAATGAAGTCCGAACGTCGGAATTCGGCATTAGGATCATCCAGATCCCCCCGCCCTAAATCACCCGTGCCAGCACGAGTATAGCAATCTGGTTCCTGAAGTTCGAGGGGCCAGACTCCTTCGGGAGCCGTTTTAGGTAGCTCCGCAATGGGTTGTCCCTGCTCACCCAGCCACGAGCCAAACTGATACCAACCAGTTGTATAGGGGGGTTTTAATTCCCCCCCAGGAGTACCAGGGGCATAGATCCAGTTAGAGCCTGAATGGTTAAAAATGATATCAAGGATAATGCGTAGCCCCTTTGAATGGGCTTTATTGACCAGACTGACCAGATCCTGGCGAGTCCCAAAGCGAGGATCAACCTCCAGAAAATCTTGAATCCCGTAACCGTGATAGCTATTCAAGTGACTCCGTTGCTGAAAGATTGGCCCTACCCAGATCGTGGTCACGCCTAGTTGGTTCAGATAATCCAGCTTTGACTCTAATCCTTGGAGCGTCCCTCCCTGCCAGCGATATTCTCCCGACTCTGCCCATTTGTCAAATTGCCAAGACTGACCATTGGGCAGATTCGGTCGGGCTTGATTCAGTTGCTGCCGATTAAGTAGAGGGCGTTTGTTCTCTTGACCATCACTAAAGCGATCGGGTAAGAGAAAGTAAAGTACCTCATTTCTCCAATCCGCAGAGGAGGGAAAGTAACTCTCACGTCGGGGTAAAGAAAAGTCTTTTAGACTATCTGGGCGATTGTTATTGAGATTCTGATCGGCAAATGTCATAGAAATTAACTCAAGATTAATGAACAATATTGCCCGGTAAATTTTTTTCCAGGTGCATTGATAGATTTAGTGAGTGTGATTATTGGAAGGATTTTTGCCACCGTCTTACTACAAATTATCCTCATTAATATGTGGTGGCAGAAATGCTCTGAATTTGATTAACTAACAGATAATTAATGATTTTATCAAGTGTATTCAATTATTCCTAATCCCACGCCAACCCATTGGGTCAGCGTGGGGCTTTTCGTTAATTCCGCTCCCACGGATTTAACAAAAATTAACAGTCGTAGTAGAGGGCAAACTCGTAGGGAGTGGGACGTAACCGGGTGGGGTTAACTTCGTTATCGAGTTTGTAGGAAATCCAGTTAGCAATAAAGTCTTCCGTGAACACACCGGGTTCAGTTAAGAAGGCGTGATCCTGTTCCAAAGCTTCCAAGGCTAATTCCAAAGAACCTGGGGTGGAAGGAATCTTGCGCAGTTCTTCAGGACTGAGATCGTAGATATCCACATCCAAGGGTTCACCCGGATCGATTTGGTTTTTAATCCCATCAATCCCCGCACAGAGCATCGCTGCAAAGGCCATATAGGGGTTAGCGGTGGCATCAGGACACCGGAACTCTAAGCGTTTGGCTTTGGGGTTATTTCCCGACAGAGGAATCCGTACAGAAGCCGAACGGTTTCCTTGAGAGTAGGCCAAGTTCACCGGAGCTTCATACCCAGGAACTAAGCGTTTATAGGAGTTGGTGCTGGGGTTGGTCAAGGCCAACAATGCCGGGGCGTGTTTGAGAATCCCGCCGATGTACCACAGCCCCATGTCGCTGAAGCCCGCGTATTTATCGCCGGCAAACAGGGGTTTACCATCTTTCCAAATAGATTGGTGGACGTGCATCCCAGAGCCGTTATCAGCGAAAACGGGTTTAGGCATGAAAGTGACAGTGCGGCCGTATTTTTTAGCGACGTTTTTGATCACATATTTGTAGATCATCAAGTTATCGGCGGATTCAACCAGCGTCCCGAATTTTAAACCGAGTTCGCACTGTCCACCCGTGGCCACTTCATGGTGATGTTTTTCAATGGGAACCCCACATTTTGCCATGGTTAATAGCATTTCGGTACGGATATCTTGGAACGTATCCGTGGGAGCTACGGGGAAATAGCCTTCTTTGTAGCCTGGTTTGTAGCCTAAGTTACCACCGGGTTCTTCCCGTCCCGAATTCCAACGACCTTCAACGGAATCGACATAGTAATAGCCGCAATGTTGGGTTTGGTCGAAGCGAACATCATCAAAAATGAAGAATTCCGCTTCCGGGCCAAAAAATGCCGTATCCCCCATTCCGGTCGAAACTAAATAATCAATGGCTTTTTGGGCAATCACCCGGGGACATCGACTGTAGGGTTCTCCGGTACGGGGTTCTTGAATACTACAAATGATGCTCAGAGTCGGTTCTGCCATGAAGGGATCGATCCAAGCTGTTTTTGGATCTAACACCATGGACATATCAGATTCGTTGATGGCCTTCCAACCGCGAATACTGGAACCATCAAACGGTACGCCGTCTGTAAAGGAGGATTCATCGATTTGGCTGTTATGTACCGTTAGATGCTGCCAGGTTCCTAGCATATCCACGAATTTCAGGTCAATCATTTGAATCTTTTGGTCTTCGATTAACGATAAGACCTCTTGGGCTGTCTCTGGCATGGATGAATATCTCCTCAAAAATCTTCTTGATTATCTCTGACAGGTTTGGCAGTTTGACTGACAAAGCATCTGGCTGATCATAGTAAGTCAGATTGATTAAGTTTTGTATTGAGTGTTACAATACAACACGTCGCGACTTCAGAATAATTGAAAGATATTATAAGGGAGATAGACTTCATGCAAGATGCCGTTACCAGCTTAATAAAAAATTACGACAGAACGGGTCGCTATTTGGATCGGGATGCCATCGATCAACTCAAGTCCTATTTTGCGACTGGGACAGCCCGAGTTCAAGCAGCCGGAGTGATCAACAGCAATGCTGCTGATTTGGTTAAGCAAGCTGCTTCGTCTTTGTTCAACGAGGTTCCTGAGTTGATTCGTCCTGGGGGAAATGCCTACACTACCCGTCGCTATGCAGCCTGCTTACGCGATATGGGCTACTACCTGCGTTATGCGACCTATGCTCTGGTGGCCGGGAATACGGATGTTTTGGATGAACGGGTACTTCAAGGTTTACGGGAAACTTATAATTCTTTGAGCGTTCCCGTTGGCCCTACTGTTTTCGGGATCGGGATTCTGAAAACTTTGGTCACCCAACAGGTTGCTGCTGCCGGGTTGCCCACGGGAGATTATTTAGAACAACCTTTTGATCATTTAATTCGGGAATTGGGTGAACAGGATATTTAATTCTGGACTCGATTTTTTTGGGAAAACACCCCTTGGGTTCATCGGGGTTGCGCTCAGTTAAGTTGATCAATAATAGGGCGATCGCTAACAACTAGGAAGCATCGCCTTAATTTGCTTTAATTCAGGGTTTTGGGTTAAAAATTTAGCATATAACTCCCTAGGGTCTGGTATTTTAAATAGCCCTTAAAATTCTTCAAATCGACCCCAAACTACGCAGGTTTCCAGATTGTATTTCGTCGGGTTCTTCTCAATATTTTGGGTGGTAGTCATTTCTACTTTGCCGTTGGGATGGATAATATGAATAAATTCTCCACTTAAAACGGCTAGGGGGGAAACGGATCTATTTTCTGGTTCAGGAAGCGGAAAGGGATTGAGGGTGTTCATAATTTGCTCCTGTTGAATTTGACACAATCTTAACATTAATTAACTCATAAAATTAATTTTAAATTAGTGATATTTCTAATAGGAAATATAGATTAATCTCAAGAAATAAAGTGATGAGGATCACAGCGTAAAATCAGTTATCAGTCATCAGTCATCAGTTTATTGCCCATTCCCTACCTCCCCTGCTCCCCCTGCCTCCCCTGCTCCCCTCCTCCCCCCGCTCCCCACTTTCCGTGAAACAAC
>NZ_LT797697.1:49376-93502 GCF_900009135.1 Planktothrix sp. PCC 11201
CCCCTGCTCCCCTGCTCCCCCTGCTCCCCATTTCCCGTGAAACAACGACTTGATACCTTATTAGTAGACCTTAATTTATGTGAGTCCCGCCAACAGGCTCAAGGGTTAATCCGGGCGGGATCGGTTTTAGTGAATCAACAAATGATTGATAAACCTGGAACGGAAGTTAATGTAGAAGCCCAGATTCAGGTGAAACAGCGATCGCGTTTTGTCTCCAGAGGTGGGGAAAAACTCGCTAAAGCCCTAGAGGAATTTAAAATTGAGGTGAGCGATCGCGTCTGTCTGGATGGGGGAATTTCCACTGGCGGTTTCACCGATTGTTTATTAAAAGCCGGGGCGACAAAAGTTTATGGTGTGGATGTCGGTTATGGACAAGTAGACTGGGGAATTAGAAATGATCCCCGGGTGGTTTTGAAAGAACGGACAAACCTGCGCTATTTAACTCCCGATCAATTGTATGGAGAATTAGATACACCGGAAAATTATCCTGATTTTGCCGTTGTGGATGTATCATTTATTTCTTTAACCAAAATTTTGCCCCCGTTGTGGCAATTGTTAAAGCCGAATCGGGAAGTGGTACTGTTAGTCAAACCTCAATTTGAGGTGGGTAGAGAACGGGTGGGTAAAAAGGGAGTTGTCCGAGATTCTAAGGATCACGCCCGTGCTATCTTTCAGGTGGGTTCTGTTGCGATATCCTTGGGATGGCAATATCGAGGTTTAACTTGGTCGCCTCTCCAGGGCCCGGCCGGAAATATTGAATATTTGTTGTGGCTACATACGGTCGGTCAACCCCTTCCTTCTGAGTTGGCGATCGCCCAAATTACTCAACTCGCCCAACAAACCCTAACCCAATCCCCCAGTCACCCTTAACTTTTTCAGTCTCTGTAATGAATTTATCCAAACTACTAAAGCGCATTACGATTTATGTCATCAGCGCTTTCATGTTTGTTTTTTGTGTGATTGTCCTCACGGTTGTGGCGATCGCCATTAAGGTTTTAGTCTTGAAACTTGCCCATAGATTTGTTTACCCCATTTTTATATTTGGCGATTTACTCAGGGGTTTAGAAATTATTGATTTACTTAATATTTTGGTGTTTGCGATTTTAGGGATGGGATTAGGAGTCGCAACGGGTTTGTTACCCACTCGAGATGCTCGAAAAATTAGTCAAGTTTTTCTGATTATTTTAATTCCAATTATTTTAGCGGTTCCTCAAGTCGTTAAATACAATCTTTGGGTCGAGGATATTGCTCAGGATGATGATCTTTCCTTTCCGCAAGCGCAAACTGTAGCTGATTCTTTTCTTCAACGCAGAATTAATCAGGATGGGGTTTTCGGGTTTTATTTATATACTGGACAATTTCCCATGGTTCCGACCCGACAACTGCAAATGCAGGAATTGGAACGTTTGGAACAGCAAATTAACTCTAAATTTGTGCGGGTAAGCGGGATTCCTCCGACTTTAATTACGATAATTATGGGGGTTTGTTTTTGGGGAATTCGGATGTTTTATTTTTCGGTTGCTGTGATTACGGCGATCGCCCATTATCGAGAAGGATTAAAGATTGTTGCCAAATAGTCAAATTTTAGAGGGTTGCTATATTGATTAAAAAGTCAAGTTTATGCTCATGTTAGCCGTAAGGATATTATCTCCCAAATCGAGATTTTTGTCAAGTAGTCGGGTCAACTAATCTGGCGAAAATTTCGGATGAAGTGGGATCTTGAAGCAGAAAATGGGGAGTTATGGGTTGAGAAAAGTCAACGCCAATAGGGTCTACCTTTCCAAAATAGACCGATTAAAATTCCCATGGTGGTAATTTGAGAGGTACTGAGTAAAATCACAGGGGGAAAGATGGATTTATAGAGGAATAAAACGACTAATAAACAAAGGAATAATGCCCATAAACAAGCAACGTTAAGAATAACTTTAGAGGGCTGAACTTCTATTAAATAAATTGATAAGGCTCCCACTCCCACCCCTACTCCAAATATAATCAACATCCCCAGGGGAGGAGTCAATAAAAGCAGCATCATTTGTTTGAATGCTGGAGAGTGAGTGATTCCCCAGAGGGTAAAAACTTCTGCGATCGCAACTATTAAATAAGTCAAGGCGACATTTTGTAACAAAGACGACCAGGGCAAATTTTTTAGCCGTTGGATAAAATTATTCATAGATTTTTTACTAAAATTCACCAGTCTTAACGGGTCTACCCAGTTGAACTTAATTTTATCGATTTTTTGATTCAACTCACGTTAAAATTTTTGATGTTGAGAACCCCGAACCCATTCCAAGTCTAAGACCGATAACGCAACAGAGGAGAAACCGATGATAGAAACATCAATTAACTGTGCAGAAGCCTGTATAAATGGCTGTGTTTTGGGGGATAAATGCCCCAATCGGGAATATATCCCAGAAACGGAGAACTTTATCAATAATACATCCTTAGACCAAATGTTAGAAATGGCGGAGGAAGCGATGCGGAAGAAAAGAATGCAGCCCCCCACTTGGGTTTTACCGGATTTTCCTGAGTAAATCTATGTCGGGTTGGGGGAATTAAGACCCACTAATTAACGATGGGAAAAGGGATAAAACTAATTATAAGATGCCCTTTTCCCTTTGAATCTATTAGTTAATTTTATTAGCTACAATCCGAATCCGCTTATAGTCAGCAATCCAAGTCCCATTCTTAAATAATTTGGGACGTAGGCGACTTTCGATATCGTTCATAATATTTAGTTGTTCTGAGGCTGGAATCCCTTTAAAAAATTCTCCAGCAAACATTCTCAACCAGTTATTTAAGCCTTTGTCTCCATCTGTTAATGGAGTGGGACGATCCACCAAGGTTGCCAGCTTTAACTCAAATCCTTGGGTTTCTAAAAGCATTCCATATTCGCTAATACTGGGAAAATACCAGGGATTCAGGGTTTTATTTTTGGGGTATCCCGCAGCATCTAAAGCCTGATCCATTGCTGTAATAATTGTATCAATATTGCCTTTCCCGCCAAATTCTGCCACAAAACGTCCCCCGGGTTTTAAGGCTCGACAAACTCCAGAAATGACCTTTTCCGGTTGCTTAATCCAATGTAAAACCGCATTGGAAAACACCGCATCAAACTGTTCTTTCCAGACTAAGTTGGCTCCATCAATCACCAAAAAATTCAGACCAGGATAGGTTTGATTGGCTTTTTTAACCATGGTTGAGGCTTTATCAATGCCGATAACTTCAGCCCCTGTGTTTGTGATTTTGTAACTCAAGTGACCTGTACCACAACCGAGATCAAGAATGTGTTCTCCTACACGGGGATCAAGCAATTCCAAGAGATCCACAGCTAAATTGGAGACAAAGCTATGGTGACTATCGTATAATTTTGCATCCCAATAAGGCACAGGAGCCATGGGAGCATAGTTTACGGTCTTAGTATTCATGGTGGCAGTAAGGCAGAATTTACTTGTCGTTTCTTATTATGCAACATTCTGTTCATGATTAACTAAAAGTCAAGGAAAATTTAGACTGATTTCAAGAGGCAGGTTTTGTGTTAAAGCCCAAAAGTTGATTCCATCGAGAAAAGCCGATCTTGACTCCTTGCGATTGGGAAACAGGAATCTCTTTATACCATCTGGTGAAGCGTTATTTCATCTAGTTGAAGATAGAGATTTACTCAACCCCTTATTTTATTTTTATCAAACTATTTAAAATTCTGAGAAAATGGTCATTACCGAAAGTATAGTTGCTTTGGGGTTAATCGGAATTGACAAAACAAACTAAATATGGTATCGATGTCCCATGGCACAAAATTGGGTCAAACAAATCTATCCTAAATACATTTTAACTTCACATTGGGAAACAATATTAGGCCCAAAGAATGATGCAATTTTAGTTGGGGTGATTACGCAAGGTTATGATCTAACGAAATCATGGTTTTCATCATTTATCCTTAGTATCCAGGACAGTTAATTTATGTTTCCCTTAAAATCCGATCTAATTTACAAAAGAATTTCTAGCCGAGCTTTTTTGATTAGTGTTCTGGCAGTTTTCACAGTGATTCTGACCGTGACACTGCACTCTGCATCCTTTGCTATGAATAATCCTGATTCAGCAATGAATCAAACAGTCCATGCTCAGGAGTTAATAGCCCAGGTGTCAACCTCGGATCAACCTTCCCCGAGCGCCCCTTCTGACATCCCAACCGCCGATACAGCTTTGTTGTTTCAAAATGACCGTTATGCGGTGAGAGTGTTTCGACAAGGAAACAAGGCTTATGTCAATATCTATGACAAAGAAAACAAAACTCTAACCCTTAAAAAAATCCCAGTTTCAATTACTCCGGCTAAAAATCCCAAAAAAGATCCGATTAAATACGTTGCTACGATCGATAACCAAAAATATATCGTCATTATTAATCCGTTAGGTGCTTCGGAGTTAACCATTTTGAAGGGGGAAACGGTAGTCTACCGCCAGGAGAGTAATCAGGTTGAGGTTGCCCAAAAAGTTCCGGGCATTTCTGACCAAACTGAACCAGTTAACCCAACCCTGGCTCTAGTCAGAACAATATTCATCAATTATGCCAAACTAACCATCTTTGCTCTGATGTTTGCGATGGCAATTCGCTGGCGGTTTGAGGATGTGATCTGGTTGGGTCAACAACCGTCTCTCCTGCTGCGATCGCTAGTCTCAGTATTCATTGCCGTGCCCTTATTAGGGGCATTAACCATGCTGATTCCGGGGTTGACCGTGGCACAACACATTGGGATTTGGGCGATGATCACCTGTCCCGGCGCGCCGATGATTCCGTTTAAAAGCCTACAAGCCGGGGGAAATGCCAAATTTGTCGCCAGTTTACAGTTTATGGTGTGCATTCTAGCAATTATTAGCATTCCCTTAACGGTTATGATTCTAGCTCAGTTCTCTCCCAATGAACCCTGGTTGTCGCCCCAAGAAATTGCCAAACAAATCTTTTTTGCTCAGGTGTTGCCCATGGGAATTGGTGTTTTACTGGCTGAATACGCGCCCAAATTTGCAGAGGATCTGGTGGAACCCGCGACCAAAATTGCCAAATTCATGCTTTTGCTGGTGGTGATTATTTTGCTCGCCGTCAGCCTAGAAAAAGTTCTTAATGCCGGATTTACGGCTTACTTGGCGATGGCTTTTCTCTCGATTACTTCCCTGGCCTGTGGTCATTTCTTGGGCGGATCTGAACCTGACACTCAAACCGTTCTAGCATACTCAACGGCCACTCGCAATGCTGGTTTAGCGGTTCTACTGGTCAGCTTAAATTTCCCCAATCTGGATTATGTTAAAGGTGGGATTATTAATACGCTGATTACCTATGCCTTAATGGCAGCCTTTGTATCTATTCCTTATACAATCTGGCGGAAACGAACAATGGTTAAAAATTAGAGCGGTATTAGTTAGTAAAAGATTAAGGTTAAGTTAAGCGACTTTAACATTTTGTAGCAGATCCAGAATGTTCTACCCTAGAACATTGGATCTGTATTTTTGAGGAAAAGTAATTATGTCAGGTAGCGAATTAAAAGCTGATTTTTGGGTGAGCGAGTATATCACACCTTGGGATATTTATGTTCATGGAATTACCAAGGTATTAGCCTATAAAAAAACTCCCTATCAAGATATGTATGTGGTGGAAACCGGGGCCTATGGAAAAGCCTTAGTTCTTGATGGGAAATGGCAATCTTGTACCGGAGATGAATTTCTCTACCACGAACCCTTAGTCCATGTCGCCTCGGTCTATCATGGGTCTCCTAAAAAAGTTGCGGTTTTAGGTGGGGGAGAGGGGGCGACCATTCGGGAGGTTTTGCGCTGGAAAACCATTGAATCTGTGGCAATGATTGACTTAGATGGGGATGTGGTCGAAGCCTGTAAAGAATATCTCCCAGAAATGCACGAAAATGCCTTTGATGACCCCCGCACCCAACTGATTATCGGGGATGCCATCGACTTTTTAGATCAGACCCAGGAAAAATGGGATATTGTGATTTCTGATTTATCCGATCCGATTGAAGATGGGCCATCCTTTAAACTGTTCACTAAAGAATATTTTGAAAAAATTCGTCAAATTTTAACCCCCGAGGGCTACGGGGTAATTCAAGCTGGCCCGGTTTCCCCGAATGAGATGAAACTGCACGTTCGTCTGGTGAATACCCTGAAAACGGTTTTTCCCCATGTTCACTCCTATACCAGTTATATTTCCACCTACGGAAGTCCCTGGAGTTTTATTATCGTTTCTGCTCAACCGATTAATACCCGTCCTGAACCGGAAAATGTGGATAAAGTGTTACAAGAGCAAACCACCGGAGGGCTACGGATGTTTGACGGGACAACCATGTTAGGAATGTTACAAGTTCCGAAACATTTGCGGGATGCGATCGCGGCTGAAACCGAAATTTATACCTTAGCTGAACCGCCGAAATTCTTTGGCAAAGGGGCTAACGCTTAATAAATAGTTATCTATTTGAACACTTTCCCATTATTTTAAGGTGGGAGAGTGTTAACAATTAACCAAAATCTAGTAGAATACATCCCGATACCCGCGTTCTGTGTACCGAAAAATTAATTATAAAAAATCCCACTAACAACCCCTTTTTAGTGATTGAGGAGTCAAACATTAATGGCAAAATCTAAATTATTTCGTCCGGGCAATATTATTTTACTAGCAGGATTAATCGGTCTGGGTTTTGGGGGACTGGGATGGAAACAACAGTTCGCCAAAGCTCAAAATGCTGAAGTCGCAACAGGTTTAAACTGGTCGGGGGCTTCTTTCCCCGTTGAAGGCTTTCAAGAATACACCTCCCCCTTCGGATATCGAGGGTCAGGTTTTCACTATGGTTTAGATTTAGCAGCCCCCCAAGGCAGTTATATTCGCAGTTGGTGGCAGGGGACGGTGACAGAGGTTTGGCAAGATGACCGTTGCGGGACTGGCATTGCGATTCAGTCTGGTCAATGGGAACATATTTATTGTCATATTCAAGGCAGCGTGGAAAAAAACGCTCAAGGGACTTATTTCATTGACCGACAAGGAGGAATTCAACTCTGGGAAGGTCAACAAGTTCCTTCAGGGACGAGAATTGCTAGGGTGGGAATGAGTGGACGAACAACAGGCCCCCACCTACACTGGGGATTAAAGCATAATGGCAACTGGGTTGATCCCGGTCGGGTATTGCGCTCGATGTACAATCAGCAAGTTCAACAGGCGAATCGGGGTTAATTCTTGACTCGTACCGCCTCAAGTTAAATTTCTGTCAAAAAAATGAGTAACCCTTGATACAATAGTTAACGTGAGATTTGAAAATTTCTACCCGCAGGCTGATGTAGAACGCGGCGTTTATGTGTCTTCAAATCGAAACAACAACGGTATCCATAAATTGAGACCAGCAATTGAGATTTTGCGCTGGTCTTTTTTGTTGGGTAATCGGGATCACGGATTTAAGAGGATTTCACGGATTTCACGGATTTTAATCTTTGTTAATATGCGTAGTTTCAGAAGATTTCATCGCTTTAGTTAAAGGCTGGATTCTGGAATTTGCTCATTATTTTTTGAGTTAATGAAACTATTTTTTCGATAAAATATTTTAAATGTTTAGGAGATTTAATCGCCCAAATATTAATGACTAAACAGGTTGTTCCTAGGGATAATAGAATATAGGTGGGAATCATCACCACACCAATCATAAACCAACTGAAAACGTGCAGCACCATCAATCCCGAATATAAACTAGCAAACCCAGAAATAAGGAGGATTTGAGAAGATGGACGATTTAGACCGATAAAAATTAAGGTTTGTAAGGTAGCCAATAAATTAAACGGGATTAAAAACGCACAAATTCCTAAACAATTATTTCGAGAAAACTCAGCAAGTAGGGTTAAATCCATCATGATCAAAACTCTGGTTTTTGAAAATAGCTAGAGATGCAATATTTTTTATAGTTTGGACTTTTCTATTATAGCCTTTTTAATGGCTATCGTTTCTTGGTTGTCCAAAAATTAGTAAACATCATCAAAAAACTACCGACCACAATCACTAAAGCGAGTCCGACGGGGATCGCCGTTTCCAAATCAATATTTTCCATTGTTTTTGTTTCTATGCAATCAAGAGATACCTTAACACAGATATTTCTACTTGGGGAAGGGAAAGGCCATAATTTTGAGGACTGACGATTTCACAGACCTTGAGCAACTTTGGCTTTCTTCTGTTACCATTAAATTTGTTACATATCTTAATCTATAGGAATAGTCATTTAACAAAATTATTGGGAGAAGGCAATGGTAGAGCAACAAAAAGGACAATGGGATGGGGGACGGTTTCTCAAAACCCTGGCTTATTTTGGGGTTGTTCCCTTTATTGGTAATATTAACTGGATACAAAATTTATTGGGAATAGGGAAAAAACAACCCAAACCGAAACCGAATATTATATTAGTAGTTGGGGCGACCGGAGGGGTGGGAAAACGGGTAGTAAAACGGTTGCAACAACGGGGAATCACGGTGCGTTGTTTGGTGAGAGATATTAAAAGAGCTAGAACCATATTAGGGAATACGGTAGAATTAATTGAAGCAGATTTAACCATTCCTGAAACCTTAACTCCGGCTATTTTTCAAGATGTTACCACGATTATTTGTTGTAATGGAACTAAAGTTCAACCCGTGGAGGGAGATACTCCCAACCGAGAAAAATATTATCAAGGAATTAAGTTTTATTTGCCGGAAGTGGTTGATGTACCGGAATTAGTGGAATATAAAGGAATCCAAAATCTGATTTATGCTGCATCTGGAACCCTCAAGAAAGCGGGAGATAAAATTATATTTGATTTTACCAAACCCACGGAGGAGATCAAGGAAATTTGGGGAGCCTTAGATGATATTGTCATGGGGGGAATTAGTGAAAGTTCGTTAAAATTAATCCCCGATGGCGGATTATTTACCGGATATGTTTCAACGGCTAACTCAGGGGGTTTTGTTTCGGTGAGAACTCGCAATTTTGAACCTGCTTTAGATTTATCAGACTATCAGGGAATTGAGTTACGAGTCAAAGGCGATGGAAAACGATATAAATTTATTATTCGCTGTAATGACGGTTGGGATAGTGTGGGCTATTGTTATTCCTTTGATACGGTTTATAATATTCCGATTACCATTAGAATTCCCTTTGCAGAATTAATTCCGGTATTTCGAGCTAAAACGATAAATGACGGAAAACCTTTTGATTCTAGTCAGGTATTTTCTCTCCAGTTAATGTTGAGTAAGTTTGAATATGATGGAGCTTTAAACCCGAAATTTCAACCGGGATTATTTCAATTAGAAATTGAGTCTATTAAGGCTTATGGTGGGAAAGTATTACCTCGGTTTGTTCAGGTAAGTTCGGCGGGGGTAACTCGTCCTGGGAAACCCGGATTAAATTTAGCAGAAGAACCCCCTGCGGTACGTTTAAATGAACAATTGGGAGGGATTTTAACTTGGAAGTTAAAAGGAGAAGATGTGATTCGTTCTAGCGGTATTCCCTATACGATTATTCGTCCCTGTGCGTTAACGGAAGCCCCCGGAGGTTCGGCTTTAAAATTTGCCCAAGGTGATACAATTAAAGGGCAAGTGAGTCGAGATGATATTGCCGAATTATGTATTCAAGTATTAACTCAACCGTCAGCTTGTAATACGACCTTTGAAGTTAAAACAGAACCGGATAGTCAATTTTCAGGAAATTGGGATGAGTTATTTTCTGAGTTAAAATCCGATTAACATAATTCGTTGTTGCGCTTCAGCGCAATCTTGAGGGCTAAAGCCCAACAACGTTAAAATCCGATTAACATAATTCGTTGTTGCGCTTCAGCACAATCTTGAGGGCTAAAGCCCAACAACGAATTTTATTATTGAATGGAACGTGATGTTAAAGTTTAAACCCGTTTTCACCCCTTATTTATTTTTATTTCCGGCTTTATTAATGCTTACTTTGACCGTATTTTGGCCAGCATTACAAGCCTTTTATTTGAGTTTATTTAGTTACGATTTACTCACACCCCCCGAATGGGTGGGGTTAAAAAATTTTCAACGGTTATGGACAGATGAAGTATTCTGGGAAACCTTAAAAAACACCTTTCTTTATTTAATCATAGTAGTTCCTATTTTAGTCTTTGCACCCCTAACATTAGCAATTTTAGTTAATCAAAAATTACGGGGAATGAATGGATTTAGAACTGCTTATTATGTCCCGGTTGTAATTTCCATGGTCGTGGCGGGAATTGCTTGGAAATGGTTATATGCAGAAAATGGTTTTTTTAATCAACTTTTGAACGCTATTGCTATTCCGCCGATTCCTTGGTTAACCAGTCCGAATATTACCTTATTTAGTGTGATGGCGGTGACTATTTGGAAAGGGTTAGGCTATTATATGGTAATATATTTAGCAGGATTGCAAAGTATTCCCTTAGAACTCTATGAAGCCGCCAGTATTGATGGTTCTGATGGGTTTAAAAAACATTGGGATATTACGTTACCTTTGATGAAACCCTATATGGTTTTAGTCGGGGTAATTTCGGCGATTTCCTCAACTAAGGTATTTGAAGAAGTTTATATTATGACCCAAGGAGGGCCGAGAAATAGCTCTAAAACCATTGTTTATTATTTATATGAACGAGGATTCCTACAGTTAGAATTCGGTTACGCTTGTACGATTGGGTTAGTTCTATTTTTAATTGTTTTAGGATTATCGATTTTACGATTAGTGATTGAACGGTTTACGGAAAATATCAATAGCAGTAATCATTTGATTTGACACTCCCACACCTGAAGGCAGGGGGATTCTTGAATCAACGACCGAACGTAAAATAATTATTGGCTTAAATTTCAAAAAACCTAGGGGCGATGTCAGCATCACCCCGGAAGATAACTAGATATTTTCTAGGGTAAAAGATCTGGTTCGTTCTTTTTTACAATTCGTTGAAGCCTGCTAGAGATTAATTATTCAGGATTTAATTATAGGAACGAGTCTCAATTTTGCCATCAGGATAGGCTAAATAAATTTGTTTCAAGTTAGGAAAACTATTACTTTTCAGCCTGCCTTCAAAACTTGGTGTTTGCACTTCCTCACCCTTTACCCCGACAGTGGCAACGAGCTTGTTATCCTGAATATGAATCAGGTATTTAGATTGTAGAATTTCCTGCTGTTTGTCTGAACAGAACTTGATTTGATATTTATAATAGGTGTGATCAAGATAGTGACAATTAGCCCCCCATTTGCCCTTAAACTGTAGTAATCCATTATTCAAAATCGGAGGGACAACACCCAAATCAATCGCCGTATTTCCTCTCTGAATTGCTGTATTGAACATTTGATAATAAAGAGCAATATTGACAAGATTTAACTGGACTGCATCCTGGCTAACCTGATCGATTATCCCGACTTTATTAAAATACGCAGGAGACCCCGCTAATTTAGGCCAGAGGACGTGTATTCCTCCCAAGCGTTTTCCCCCACTTTTAACAAAAATTAGTGAAGAACGAGCCACCTGCTCCTCTGTATAAAGTGTTTGAAACGGATGAATCGAGGCATTCGCATCGTGACGCCGTTTCATCAGTGGAACCCACATCTGCTCATAAAACTCTCGATAGTCTGTCTCCGTTTCCCCAAACTCGATCTCAAAACCGGCTTTCAATGCTTTTCGAGTTTTGCGGCGTTCAGTCTCAGGTAGTTGGGACAGCAATTCTTCAATGGTTTTTGGTAAGGGGGCAATTGATTCTAGGAACATTGGAGCCAGATACACACCTTTTTTTGGGGGTCTTGCCCAGAAAAGGTGGTTAGTGACGACAACATCAAGATCCGATAATTCCGGGTAGGACTGTTCGTGGTATCGTCCCAATGGGTTGATTCGGCCGAGGTCTTGTTTTTGGAAAGTGTTCAGATCAAAAAATATGTCATTCACCATGTGAGTTTGCTTTGTATTCCCCAAAAACAACACCTTGATTGTGGTGTCGCTTCCAGGCAAATTACCGGAGAGATAAGTAGCGCGAAATAGGTCTGAATTTACTAAGTCTCCGAGGTAATGTCCAAAAGACCGTAACTTCTTCAGTGGACGAAGAGCATCAGCCAGGGCTGTTTTTAACTGAAGTTTTTGGTGCATCAAGGTATTTATTCCTAAAAATTGGGTTATGTGTTTTGTGATCATCGCTCTCATCTATCGATGACAATGGATCAGATTGTATATTTTGGCTATGGTCTTGATCTGGAAACGCACCCGGTGAAAAATTTTTCAGCCCAAATTCGGTAGGAAATTGATTATGGCTGAAAGAGTATGGTTGACCAATTGTATACTCCTGCTCGAACAAATGACCAGTGCCAGGGCTGTTTGATGATTGGGAGGGTTAAGTCTTAAAGAAACGAAACAAAATCCTCAAATATTCGCAACATTTGTTAATTTTAAGAAACGTTCTGAAGAAAACATATTTTTTTACAAAAAGCCTGTATCGCTTTACTGACAATATTCTTTTACTTTTAGTTACTATAGGCATAAAAAGAACCTATATTGCAATAATGAGAGAAAGTAGTAACATTTTAGATGGAGGGAAAAAACCCTCTCCTGACTACAAAAGTTCAAGCCTAGAGAGAACAAAGGAGAGAAATCTGAAGAACTGCAAAGTTCAAGATTCAAAATTCAGGAGTTCTAAACATTAAATTTGTTATGATTTAGAGCGAGTAAATTCAGAATGTACAGGTAAGGATTAATACATTCCAATCTAAGTTTGAACTTAAATAAACAATAAAGATTGACTGAATTTTAATAGAACAGTCATTCCAATGGGAGGAACTTTAACATGGTTGACGCTTATGCAACGACTGCAACAGTAAATTCAGAAGCGAAAGAAAAAGCTTTTGTACTGTGGTTTGATGAAGTAGGAATTTCTGATATTCCATCGGTGGGCGGGAAAAACGCATCTTTGGGTGAAATGATTCGAGAACTCACTTCCCAAGGTGTTAATGTTCCCAATGGATTTGCTACCACTGCTTATGCTTATCGTTATTTTATTGAGTCTGCGGGTTTAGAGAAAAAACTACGGGAACTCTTTGCAGACCTCGACGTTGAAGATATGCCGAACCTGCGACAACGGGGTAAACAGGCTCGTTCATTAATCCTTGACACTCCGTTTCCACCCGAATTAGAAGCAGCGATTACCAGCGCTTATAAAACACTCTGCGAACGCTACAGCACGGACGGCGATTTTTGTAATCAGTTTGGCGACGAATATAAAGAGGAATGCAAACGTTATTCCAATGATGTGGACGTTGCTGTGCGTTCCTCCGCCACCGCCGAAGACTTACCCGATGCTAGTTTTGCCGGACAACAGGAAACCTACTTAAACGTTTATGGCGAAGAAGGAGTTTTAGAATCCTGCCATAAGTGCTTTGCCTCAATTTTCACCGACCGAGCAATTTCCTATCGCACCATTAAAAATTTCGACCATTTTAACGTGGCTCTGTCCGTCGGTGTGCAAAAAATGGTACGGTCTGACCTGGCTTGTTCCGGGGTGATGTTCTCCATTGATACGGAAACCGGATTCAAAAATGCCGCCTTAGTTACTGGGGCCTATGGGTTAGGAGAAAACATTGTTCAAGGTACGGTTAACCCCGATGAATATTTCGTATTCAAACCGACCTTACTGCAAGGGTTCCGTCCTATCTTAGAAAAACGCTTAGGCAGTAAAGAACTGAAGATGGTCTATGACATCGGAGGTTCTAAACTAACTAAAAATATCTCAGTTCCGCAATCGGAACGGGATAAATACTGTATTACTGACGACGAAATTCTACAACTGGCGAAGTGGGCTTGTATTATTGAAAACCACTATTCGCAAGTCCGGGGTACTTATACTCCGATGGATATTGAATGGGCAAAAGATGGGATTACCGGACAATTATTCATCGTCCAAGCCCGTCCCGAAACCGTGCAATCCCAGAAATCCGCTTCCGTTCTGCGCAACTTTAAACTGCTAGGAACCAGTAAGGTTCTGTCTCGCGGTCGGGCCGTGGGTGAAATGATTGGTCAAGGCAAAGCCCGGGTGATTCTGGACGTGCATAAAATTGATGAATTCCAAGCGGGTGAAGTGTTGGTCACCAATAAGACTGACCCCGACTGGGAACCGATTATGAAGAAATCTAGCGCTATTGTTACCAACGCGGGCGGACGGACGTGCCACGCGGCAATTATCGCGCGGGAAATGGGCATTCCCGCCATTGTCGGTTGCGGTGATGCCACCTCAGTAATTAAAAACGGCCAAGAAATTACCGTTTCCTCATCTGAAGGAGAAGAAGGTCGGGTTTATGAGGGGTTAGTTCCCTTTGAAATCCAAGAAACCGTTCTCGATAATCTGCCCAAAACCCGCACGAAAATTTTAATGAACGTGGGCAACCCCGAAGAAGCCTTCGGTTTGTCTTCGATTCCCTGCGATGGTGTGGGGTTAGCGCGGCTGGAGTTTATTATTGCTAACCATATTAAAGCCCACCCCCTAGCGTTGTTGAAATTTGACCAACTCGAAGATGAGTTAGCCAAACGGGAAATCGCCGAGATGACCAAAATCTACGACCATAAACCGGACTTCTTCGTCGATAAACTGGCCCATGGTATCGGGATGATTGCCGCGGCCTTCTATCCGAATCCGGTGATTGTGCGGATGTCCGACTTCAAGAGTAACGAATACGCTAACCTGTTAGGCGGCCGTCAGTTTGAACCCAAGGAAGAAAACCCGATGATTGGTTGGCGCGGTGCCTCCCGTTACTACGACCCCAACTACCGCGAAGCCTATGGGTTAGAATGCGTGGCCCTGAAACGGGTGCGGGACGAAATGGGTTTAACCAACGTTACCCCGATGATTCCCTTCTGTCGCACCCCCGATGAAGGTCGGAAAGTGTTAGCAGAAATGGAAAAACACGGGCTGAAACGGGGCGAAAATGGTTTAGAAGTTTATGTGATGTGTGAACTTCCCAGTAACGTGATTTTTGCCGATGAATTTGCCGCCGTGTTCGATGGATTCTCGATTGGGTCTAACGATTTAACCCAATTAACATTAGGCTTAGACCGGGATTCTGCGTTAGTTGCTCATATCTTTGATGAACGCAATGAAGCGGTGCTGCGGATGGTGACTATTGCCATTAAAGCGGCGAAAAAATATGGTCGCAAGATTGGAATTTGTGGTCAAGCACCCAGTGATTATCCTGAGTTTGCCCGGTTCTTGGTGGAGTTGGGAATTGATTCAATTAGTTTGAATCCTGACTCGGTGATTAAAACGATTCTGGATATTGGCAAGATGGAAGAAGCTGGCACGTTGTTAGATGAAGTGATGGACGTTGCCAAAGCCAAATAAACTATTGTAGAGACGTGCCACGGCGCGTCTCTCTCTATAGAGATTGTTTCCTAAATTTTAGGATTTGATATATTAGGGTATGGCGATGCTGTACCCTTTATTTATGGGCATAATCTTGCCAGTGAATATCCCTCTTCTGTCAGTCTCCGAAACCAACAAGTAATAAAAAGTAGAGTTATCCATTGGGAAAATAAGATTGAAATTGATTAATATTCTGAATTAATTTATGAAACCCAAGCAATAAATAACGATCAGGAAAAACATCTAACCACGGGGCAATCAACCACAATATAATAGTAGGCTGAATTATTAAACGCAAATTATTTAAAACATTTTTCCATCCCTCTTTATGATTCCATTGTTGGTGATTCGAGCAATCTGTGGTGTTTTTTTTGCTCTCCGATTCTCTGGGACTTCCTTGACTTAAAGACCGGAAAACTTCGGAGTTGAAACTAATCATTAAATACACACAGAAAATGATTTCCCACCATTTTTCTATATCTTGAAAATCCGTCAACCGATAGTCAGTCCAACCCAGTTCTTGTTTACATTGTCGAAATCCATATTCCACCCATGTTCTTAACCCGTATAAATTACCTAATGTCTTTTTTATCTGGTTCCTATTTTCTGTTAAATTTGTCATGACAAATGAAGTTGAGGCTTCTGGCATTGTTTCTGGATCTGTGGTGATTTCCCAATAGGTTCTCGGACTTCTTTTTCCAAATATAATTTCTCTAATATATCGGGTTTCTGATTCTCCATTGCTAAAAACTCTCTCAAATTTACACCATTTGTTTGCTCTAACTTTCTCCTCGCTTGACATCCAGACTCCATGATTACTTCTTATTGCCAGCACCCAAGGTAATCCAAATTTATCTAATGTACTGATAAACGAACTACTTTCACCATAAAGGCTATCTGCTAATACCAATTCAATTTGAAATCCCAGTTCAACCAACTCTGTTAGGATTTCTGATGCGATTTCAATCTTAGTTTTGTAGACATCTCCTTCTTTTAATGTTCCTTTGGGTTTAAATACTCTAAACACTAAAGGAAAAGTTATATTTTTATAAACACCGTAAGCATTAACTGATACTATTCCCCGATCTATTTTGCCCACACTTCCCAAGTATTGTCGGGCTACATAGTCGGTTTTTTTACCCTTTCTCCTATCTCCTGTTTCATCAATTATTACTATAATCTTCTCTTCTTTCAATGCTTTTAGAGTTCGAGCTAATCTTCTTTCCTTTAATTCCCTTGCTGACCAAGGCGAATTGGCTAAAAAATGATGGAGTGATTGCGGCGACCTAATTCCTACTATTTTAGCAATTTCCGGTAAAGATTTTCTCGGAATTGGTGAGATGATTCCTAGATGTAAGTATTTAAAACATTCGTAACTTCTAACTTCAGGGAATAGGTCTTTATAACCTTGACAATATTCATCAATCACTGAAACTGTTGGTTGTGCATCTCTGGCTAAATGTTTGATAATCTGTAATTCTACATCCATTACCCTATCCCCCTTCTAGCTACCCATGTGGTTTATTTTCTAATTTTACTTCTAGGAGACTGACAGAAGAGGGATATAGCAGTTGCCACATCTATTAGGACATTCTTGAAAGCTAAAAGCTACTTATAGTAAGTATTTACCTATTGCCCATTGCCCATTCCCTATTGCCTCTTGCTATATATTGCATTTTTATGGAAATATGAAAAATAATATTTCTAAACTCAAAAATAAACTAATTCTAACCTTCGGATATGGTAATCGAAAAAACTATGATGTGTTTTTAGAATATCTGAACAAATATCAGGTTAATTTTGTCATTGACATCAGAATGACTCCCCGGGCTTGGAGTCGTAAATGGTATGGGAATAAACTTCAAGAAGTTTGTGAAGCTCATAATGTTAAATACATCTCTAAAACTGCTTTGGGTAATACATCTGGTCAACAAAATTGGATTCCTCCCGACCGAGAAGCCGCCGGTATCGCTCTGCGTGAAGTTGCTGAACTCGCTGAAAAAGGAACGGTCTTATTATTGTGTGCTGAAATGAACTTTAATAGATGTCATAGAACAGATGTGGCTAGTCATCTAATTAAACTAATTTCTAATAGTCAAATCGAACATTTAGAGTAGATTAACTTATTTTTTTTAATACAAGAGATATTGATAAGGATTTGGCAGTCGGTGGAAAGAAATATCCTAAAACCGATACTAGGTAACCAAATGAACCGAATTTCGCCCCGGATTTTATCTTGTTTTCGCCATCGGGCAATCCGCACTATTTTAGTCCTATTCTGTTTAGGGGGAATAGTACGATTATTTCCCTATTTGATCCCCATTCATGCAGCAGATATTCAACAAAGAGATGTGGCTTTTGAATTTAGCGATCGCAATAATTTACCCTTGGGAACAATTCTGAGTTCCGATCAAAATCATACCGCAATTGTTCCTTTAAGTCAAGTTTCACCCCATTTTATTCAAGGAATTATTGCGGCTGAAGATAAACGCTATTATCAACATGGGGCGGTTGATTCGGTTGCCCTGATTCGTTCTATTTTAGAAGCCTTTCAAGCCAAGAAAATTGTTAGTGGTGCGTCTACTATTACCATGCAATTAGCTAGATTATTAGAACCCGCACCTCGAACCTTACCGAATAAATTCGGTGAAATTTGGTTATCTTGGCGACTCACCGCCGGAATGAATCAACAGGAAATACTAGAAAATTATATTAATCGTTTACCCATGGGAGGTAATTTATATGGCGTTGAGGCGGCGGCAAAAACCTATTTTAATACCTCATCATTAGAGTTAAATTTAGCCCAAGCAAGTCTATTAGCCGCCCTTCCTAATGACCCCACCGACCTGAATCCTTATTATAATTTATCCTCCTTAAAAAAACGTCAAAATTATGTATTAAAAAGAATGGTTGAAGATGGATATATTACCACTATTCAAGCGGAACGCGCCTATCAAGAAAAGTTACAATTCCAACCCCAACAACAAGGAATTATCGCCGCCCCCCATTTTTTATTCTGGCTAACCGAAAAGTTAACCAATTCTCTCCCCCCTTCCCCCATTAATAAGGGGAGTATTTATCAAGAAATAACCCCTAACCCTCCTCCTCCTAACTCTCCCCCCCTTACCAAGGGGGAGCCGGGGGGGGTCAGAGAGTCAACCTATAAAATTAAAACCACAATAGATCGCCCTTTACAACAATTTGTTGAAGCCCAAATCCAACAAATTATTACCAGTTTAAAAGACCATAATGTTCATCATGCTGCGGCTTTAGTAATTAATAATCATACCGGAGAAGTATTAGCTTATGTTGGTTCTCCTGATTATTTTAATACCGATAAATTCGGGCGAAATGATGGTGTTCAAGCCTGGCGACAACCCGGATCAACCTTGAAACCTTTTTTATATGAATTAGCCTTATCAAAAGCAATTATTCAACCCCATAGCATATTAGCAGATGTCCCTAGTTATTACGCCATTCCAGGGGCAAAACTTTACAGTCCAACGGACTATAGCGAAACATTTTTAGGCCCGGTGCGGGTGCGGGTAGCCTTGGCAAACTCTTTAAATGTTCCCGCCGTGAAAGTATTAGAAAAAGTCACGGTGACCGTATTTTTAGAACGATTAAAACAATTAGGATTTCAACATTTAACCCAATCTCCTGATTATTATGGTTTAGGATTAACTTTAGGAAGTGGAGAAGTAAGTTTATGGGAATTAGCCCAGGCTTATTTAATTATGGCAAATCAAGGTAAAATAGTCACACCAAATGTGATCATAAATCAAACTAAAGACATTAAAAATTCTCAACTTTCTATTGATGCTCCTGTCACCTGGCAATTAATCACCAATATGTTAAGTGATGCCCATGCCAGATCCCATTCCTTTGGTATTGATTCTGTCTTGAATTTACCCTTTCCCGTTGCAGTTAAAACCGGAACTTCTTCCAATTATCGAGATACTTGGACAGTAGGTTTTACCACGGATTATACCGTAGCAACTTGGGTGGGAAATTTTGACGGTCAAGGGATGCAAAATGTATCGGGAGTGACGGGTGCTGCACCCTTATGGAACCGGATTTTATTGCATTTACATGAAACAAAAGAACCTGCTAATTTTCCCGCCCCAGAAGGGTTAATTCAGTTACCCATTTGTGCGACTACCGGGTTACGTCCGACGAAAGATTGTTCCGGTGGAATAGTATTAGAATATTTTGATCCTAAAGCGATCACCGAATACGAGAAAAAATCTCCTAAATTAGTTTTAAATTCTGAATATAATGAATGGTTATCTCGACAATCTCATCCTCAGTTAACCCAAAATCAGTTAAAAATTATTTCTCCTGAAGCTGATGATTATTTTATAATTAATTCGGGAGAACCTGCTCAGTTAGAATTTAAAGTTATTGGCAATTCTCAAGAGTCTGTGGAATGGTGGTTAAATGGGGAAAAATTAAATTCTCAGTCTGATCATTCTCTGTTTTGGCAATTACAACCTGGACAATGGAGATTAACAGTTAAACAAGGTACTCAACAGGATAGTGTTCAATTTCAAGTGCAAAAAGCCAACAAAAAACCATATCGTCGAGGTTTTTCGCTTGTCAATACTAATAAATAGGTTTAGATAATTTATGGCTCTAATTAAGTTGTAGCTGTATTGGTTAATTGTAGTGAATCATACAGATTCTTTTCTTTACAAAACCTTTATAATCCTAGACAAATTCTTTTCCAATCCTTTACCTAATTGTTGATTGAGATTTATAAACTAGAAAATAGACAACCGAAAAAAGTTGTATTGTCCCTCAACAAGTTTAAATATGCTTAACCTGATTTCTCCTCTGCTTAACCCTCTCCGTCAATGGTTGGATAATCTGGATATTCACAACCCTGATTTGGCGTTATTTTTATATCGGGTAATTCCGGCGCAGTGTCCGTTTGCCCGGAATATCAAACTATTTGGACATACCATTGTACACATTCCTCCCCTGTGCAAATTCAATCCTTTATATGAACAATTGATGGGTTTGCGGTTTCGGGCAATGTGTTATTTAGTTGATGACTGTGGTATGACGATTTGACCCTTGAAATTATAGCAGTCGTACCGGGCTGTTAGGACAAAAACAAATGCTTATTCTTTACTATTGCTTGTTGCCTATTCCCTATTCCCTTCTATCAGTATTTTTCAATAGCAGGTCGAACTAAAATAACTGTACATTGACAGTTTTTAGCGATCGCTTCTGGAATATTACCTTGAATTACTTGTCGTAACATTCCCTCTCGACTTGCGCCTAATACAATCACATCACATTGATCTTTATCCGCTAAGTCAATCACCGCTTCCGATACGGAATTAGAACAAACATTGCTAAAAATTACCTCCGTATTTAAACGATGACTTAAATTTTCCGAACCTTGGTTAAAATCTATAATTTCTTGTGTAGAAATCATACTTTTAACTACTCGAAAAAGACAAATTTTGGGAGAGAAACTTAACTTAACTAATGCAGGTAAAAGCTGCACCGAAACTGAATTTTCCAGAGTGTCTCTAACTGGAACTAACCAACGATGCCAAGCCAAAACTGGGCAATTAGCAGGATCAGAATTGGTATTAGTTTCAGGAGCATGAGGCGTTTGATTTTGACCCCATTTTATCAACATAACTTGGCAGGGAACTAGACGAATAACCGCATCCATCACATTACCAAAAATTCGATCTGGTGCTGATATATCCCCATGCCAACCCATTAATAATAAATCAATATGTTCCTCTTGAGTTATTTCTAAAATCGCTTGGGCAACATCATGGGCAACTCGAATTTGAGTATGAACAGAAATCTTTAAATTCTGCCCTAAACGTTCGGCTTGTTGTAATAAACGCCGACTTTTTGTTAATCGTACAGAGGTTTCCGAAGGAGATTTACTATAGGGAATAGTAATCACTGTAATACATTCTAATTCATAATTGCGTTCCTGGGCGATCGTTACGGCAACTTTTAATAATGCTGGGGCAGTTTGGGGGTTATATAGTGATACTAATAAACGCCCATTTCCCGTTTGCGGCCCCCTAGTTTGATAGACAATATAAGAAGATTCATGATGTCGCCCGACTTGGGTTGCTTCCCCATTAATCTGCCCTAATTCTGCCCGAATAATATCACTGCGAGTAATAATTCCCACTAAATGATGACGTTCTACAACGGGTAAACGACTGAGTTTATAATGACCCAATAAGTATAATACCTGAGTTAAATTATCATCGGGATTAACAGTAATTGGTTGAGTAGTCATTAACTGATTAATCGGAGTATGATTGGGTAATTGACGATTACTAATTTGGGCTAAATCAGTTTGGGTAATAATTCCGACTAACTTGCCATTTTCAGTGACAGGAAATCCACGATGATGAGATTTTGCAAAGGCTTCAATCACTTGTTCTAAAGTCAAATGACCTGCCAGGGTTTCGACATTTCTTTGCATCACATCAGCAGCCCGTAATTTCTCTAATATTCCATCAATAGGTTGATCAGGTTTGAGTTCGATTCCACTCAATTTTAATAACTGATCATAGAGAGATTCAGGATCAATTTTTTCCGCAATTAAATAGGCTACAATAGAAGAAATCATTAACGGTAAAACTAACCCGAAATCCGTTGTAATTTCAAACACAATCACAACCGCCGTCATCGGTGTTCGCGCCACAGCACAAAAAAAAGCCCCCATTCCCGCAAAGGCAAAAACCATGGGTTGGTCAATTCCTAACATAAATTCTGATTCCCAGGTTCCGACTAAATTACCTAGGGCTGAACCTAATACTAAAGAAGGGGCAAATAATCCCCCAGGTGCGCCAGAACTGGCTGCAATTATAGTCAGAAGAAAATGAGCCGTAAATACTAAAGCACTGGTTTTCCAGGGTAATTCCCCACTTAAAATTAATTCTCGAATTCCGGTATTATTTCTAAAGGAAAGGGGCAATAATGATACGAATAAACCCGATAATAACCCGGCAACTGCCATACGCTGAGGTAATCCCCAACGTAACACTCGGCGATTAAATTTTGAACCGGCAATAATACTGTGACCAAAAATTGTTCCTAAAACTCCCGCTAGAATTCCTAATAGAATAAATAAAGGAATTTCTCTAGCATAGAGCAATCGATCCTGTATGGTTTCTAATATGATCGTTTTTGTCACACTATTACTGAATTCTTGACCTCCTAATAAACGGGAAACCACCGCACCAATAAAAGAGGCAATAATCGCCGGGCCGAGGGTAATTCCTGACACATCATGCAGCAGTTCTTCTACTACAAATAACACCCCGGCGATCGGGGCATTAAATCCAGCGGCTAATCCGGCGGCGGCACCACAAGCGATTAATTGACGACGGTAATTCGGAGAAGTAGGAACCCAACGACTAATCCAAGCGGCTAAAGCGGCACCAATTTGGACAGTCGGCCCCTGACGTCCTAAAGTTAATCCAGAACCCATCGTAAACATCGTGCCAATAAGTTTAGCAAATGCCACTCGGAAGTCAAGGGAAATGGGTTCTCCAGCCAATGCTGCTTTTACTTGTGGAATCCCACTTCCGGCGGTTTCTGGTGCTAATCTTTCCACTAAAAAACCCGTTAATAAACCGCCAATTAATCCCACACCTGGAAGAAATATCCAAGCAGGAATCGCGGAATTTAAGGATGTGGAAATTCGCCAAGAACCTAACCAACCCGCACCTTCTTTTAATAGAAATGCCGCTAAACCGGACACTAAGCCAATTAAACCCGCTTCAATAATGGCAAAACGTTTCGGGGTCGTGGGTGATAAAATTTTGGAGAACAGAACGGAAACTTCTCTGGGGATAGAGATGCGCCACATAATCAGTCATCAGTTAACAGTTATCAGTTATCAGTTATCAGTTAAGAAGTTAACAGTTATTAGTCATCAGTTAACTGATGACTGATTTAACGATCCGTTGAATCACATCCTCGATGGTTAAATTGTCCGTTTGAATTTCCATCGCATCGCTGGCTTTTCTCAAGGGTGAAATAGCTCGATTACTGTCAAACCGATCCCGCTCGGCAATATCCTGTTCTAATTGTTCCTGAGTAATTTCCGTTTTCCCTTGACTATGCAGTTCTAATAATCTCCGTTTTGCCCGTTCTTGTACAGATGCAGTTAGGAAAATTTTTAATTCGGCATCGGGGAATACCGTTGTGCCAATATCCCGACCTTCGGCAACAATTCCACCTTGATTCCCAAACGCCTGTTGCTGTTTAACTAAAGCCTGACGCACAGCCCATTGAGCCGCGATCGCCGACACCTGAGCCGTAACTTCCAAGGATCGAATGGCCTCAGTCACATCCTGACCATTAATCAGTGTTCTGGGTTGCTCTCCGTCGGGGATCAATTCAATTCGACATTGACTGACAATTTCAGCTATAGCAACTTCATCCTCAACTGGAATTCCAGACTGTAACACCAACCAGGTCACGGCCCGATACATGGCCCCGGTATCCAAATATAACAATCCCAACGCCTGGGCAATTTTGCGGGTAACGGTAGATTTCCCGGCTCCGGCGGGGCCATCAATGGCAATTATCGGTTGACGACGGCGCAGAATCACATTATCAATTAAACGAGTCTGACCCACGCGAGCCGCGATCGCTAATAACCCCTTGGTTTCAACAATGGTTAAGGGGATTAACGTCTGGGGTTCCACTAGCTCAATATATTCTATCCGTACCCCCGGTTCCGTCTCCAATTCAGTTTGGACAAAGGTTTTAATCTCCGTTGCGGAATTACAACCTTTGTGGAAATGTTCTTGCCCGCGACGTAGGGCTCGATATAAAACCGTTGCTTGTTGTTGTTCTAAGGTCGTTAAATATTGATTCCGAGAACTATAGGCCAATCCCGACGGCTCCCGCACAATTGGACAGGGAATAATCTCAATGGGCAAGTTCAAATCCTGAACCAGAACTTGAATAATCGCCACCTGTTGGGCATCTTTTTGGCCAAAGTAGGCCCGATCCGGTTGCACTAAATTCAATAGTTTTGTCACAACCGTCGCCACTCCCGGAAAATGTCCGGGGCGAGATTTCCCGCATAATCCTGACATGATTGATGTAGGAGGAATCACCATCGTCTGCACTGAGGATTGATACATCTCCCCTACTGACGGGGCAAATATCACATCAACTCCGGCCTGTTCACACTGCTGCAAATCCGTTTCTAACGCCCGAGGATAGGTTTGGAAATCCTCATTTGGCCCAAATTGCAGAGGATTCACAAAAATACTCACCACCACCAAACCATTCTCGGCTCTAGCCCTTTGAATTAAGCTCAGATGCCCCAAATGTAAGCCCCCCATCGTGGGAACTAGACCCACAAAATGTAGGGGGTTTTGAGTTCGATAGGAACGAAGATAACACCGCAGAGCAGCAACGCTAGTCAACAAACGAATCATAAATCAGTTAACAGTTATCAGTTATCAGTCATCAGTGTAAGAGTTCATTGTTAATATTTGTGGGCTAAAAACTGTTAACTATTTAACTGATGACTGTTAACTGTTAACTGATAACTGATTTATGATTACTGATTAGCAGTCAATACATCAATTTGCACGGGAGCCACTCCACTGCCAATCATCCCAATGGCTTGAGCTGCGCCCGTCGATAAATCCAGCACACGACCACCCGCATAGGGGCCACGATCATTAATCCGCACCACAACGGATTGGCCGTTATCTTTATTGGTTACTCGTACCGTCGTTCCAAAAGGCAAGGAGGGATGGGCCGCGGTTAAATCGTATTGATTAAAGGTTTCTCCATTGGCCGTTAGACCCCCGTCAAAGCCAGGGCCATACCAAGATGCCCAACCCTCAATCCGTTGAAACAAAAATCCCGTTGCCACGTCTGGAATCGAAAGCTTGGGTTGACCTTCAATGGCATTTAAGGGAGGAGCATTCCCAATTTGGCGTCTGAGTCTATTCGTGGCTTGTAGGGCATCAGTTGCCTTGTCATTGGTGGTATCAGGCAGAATCGTTTGCGAGTCGATGCTGACCAGTTCCTGACCGGCTGCTTCAATCAGGTAACGCTGACGTTGTTCATCCCATCGCACTTGAATCGTGCTGGCATCAAAGTTATTGCGAATCAGTTGATTAATTTCAGCTGCAACCGCAGTGGCCCTGGAAACGGGATCGGTGGCGACGGTGGCTTGAGTTGCAGGGGTTGTGGGGTTATTGGGTAGATAGGCTTGATCTGAATACGACCCCACTTTGATGCGTTGAAGGGTTGGGGGTGTGATGGCTTTGGGATCGAAATTCGTGTTTTTGATAAACGTCAGGACGGGAATATTTCTAATATAGAGGGTGGCAGCTTGTTGTTGATTCAGTTCATGGGCTTTGATTTTGGCCACGCTTTCGGGTAATAACGACGCATTAGCTTGTTGGGATTGATATTCTCCCACTTTAATCACATCAGTGGATTCTGAACCCGTTAGACTTTTTCCTTGACTGAGGTCAGGATTCAGTTTAGACGCTGATATTGATTCAGCATGGCCCGAGGAGGTTAAGCTCAAAACAGGCAGAAGAATAACTGCTGTAAGACCGCCCCAAAGTTTATGTTTCATAGATATACTCTCAAAACTGCTGGTTATCGAGTTGAAGCTTTACCCTGGTTGATATCTCCTGAATTCGGAGCCTTGAAATCAGCTAATAAAATGCTGAAAGTTTCAATTGTTGGGTTTTAAACCAAATATCAGGTAATTCAATTCGTCAACTCACACTCGTTCCCCATTCACCTTTGTTTGAGGAACTGCAACAGACTAACATGAACTTGGAATTTTGGGGATCACTACATATCAAGGGTTTGGGGGTTTTTTCAAAAACTAAACTGTTCAGTGTCAAGGTATAACCCTGATCGATAAAAGGATGTAGAGATTCTAAGGCCATGAAAATTTTCCCCATCACGTTTTGATTAAATTTTCTTATGGGTTTAATTAATAGTCTGGCCATCAGTGCCACGAGAACCCAAAATAATCGTGCCGAAAGTTGATTAACTAACACCGCCGGGAATTCCCCCGCTCTACCTATACCCAGGTGAGCGGTGGGATGAAAGGCGGGTCAACTCCGTACCTACGTTGACCCCGTCTTTCCGATGATCTTTACTGTTTTCGGGAGTATGTAGTAATATATTCCGACCAGGAGGTGATATTGAGTGCTACACAAAGCTGTACAAGTCCGTCTGTATCCAACTGCATTGCAAAAAGCACTACTAGCCCAAACATTTGGATGTTCGCGCTGGTGGTGGAATTATGCCTTAAATAAATCCATTCAGGTTTATCAAGATACGGGCAAAGGGCTGGGACAGGTAGCACTCAACGCCCTACTGCCTAAACTCAAAAAAGCCGAAGATACCCTGTGGTTAGCTGATTCTTATAGCCAAGTTTTACAAGCTACAACACTTAATTTAACCACTGCTTACAAAAACTTTTTTGAGCAACGCGCAGGCTTCCCTAAGTTTAAATCTAAACATAGTAAACAGTCAATTCAATACCCTCAAAACGTCAAAATTGTTGATAGTAATATCAAACTTCCTGGCAATATTGGAATAGTCCCAGCCAAAATACATAGACCAATTGAGGGAAAAATCAAGACTGTAACTATTAGTAAAACACCATCAGGCAAATATTTGGCATCTATCCTGACAGAAGTAGAAGGGGAAAATCCCACTATTTCAGAAGGTAAAATCTATGGTGTTGACTTAGGAATCAAACACTTTGCCGTTGTTACTGATGGTGAAAAGATTTCTAAATACGATAATCCTAAACATCTTGCTAAACATGAGAAAAACCTCAAGCGTAAGCAGAAGAAATTAGCGCGTAAACAAAAGGGTAGTAAATCCAGAAATAAATATCGTCAAGTTGTTGCCACATTATACGAACGAGTTAGTAATTCTAGGCAAGATTTTCTACATAAACTTAGTCATAAGTTGGTCAGCGATAGCCAAGCTGTCATAGTAGAAAATCTTCATGTCAAAGGCATGGTTCGTAATCACAATTTGGCAAAAGCAATATCTGATGCAGGATGGGGAACTTTCAACAATTTCTTAGCTTACAAACTAGAACGAAAAGGCGGTAAATTAGTTGAGATAGATAGATGGTTTCCCAGTTCCAAACTCTGTTCCAATTGTTTCTATAAAGTGAGTGAGATGCCGTTGGATGTTCGTGAATGGACTTGTCCTAATTGTGGTAGTGATCATGACCGTGATGGAAACGCAGCTATGAATATTAGAACAGAGGGTATCAGAATCATCAAGGCGGAAGGTGCAGCCGTTTCTGCTGTAGGAGGGGAAGTAAGACCCCATCTTGGGCGAAAGTCTAAGATAGGGCATTCGCCTGTGAGTACAGAAGCCGACACTGTACTTGGTACTCCAAGTCAGTGTGGGTAGTTCACATATCCTTTAGGTAGCTCAAGGAAAGCAGAAGATGGATTATCGGGAAGCTGGTGTTGATATTCAAGCGGGTCGGGATTTTGTCGATCAGATTCGCAACCTCGTCCAGAAAACCTATCGACCGGAAGTTCTCGGGGGACTCGGGGGGTTTGGGGGCTGTTTTGCCCTGCCTGCGGGCTATACCGAACCCGTTTTAGTATCGGGAACCGATGGAGTCGGAACCAAGTTAAAATTAGCCACGATCCTCAACCGTCACGATACCGTGGGGATTGATTTAGTTGCCATGTGTGTAAATGATGTTCTCACCTGTGGGGCGGAACCCTTATTTTTTCTGGACTATTTAGCCACGGGAAAACTTGATCCTGACCAACTGACTCAAGTGGTGGCCGGGGTCGCCCAAGGGTGTCAACAGGCTGGATGTAGCCTTCTGGGAGGAGAAACGGCCGAAATGCCCGGATTTTATCAACCCGGGGAATATGATATGGCGGGTTTTTGTGTGGGCATTGTGGAAAAAAGCCGAATGTTAAATGGGTCTCAAGTCCAAATTGGGGATATCGCGATTGGACTGGCCAGTAGTGGGGTGCATAGTAATGGGTTCAGTTTAGTTCGTAAAGTGGTGAGCGATCGCGGATGGGAGTGGAATCAATCCCCGGAAACCCTGGGGGGTCAATCCATTGCCGAGGTTTGTTTAACCCCGACTCAAATTTACGTTAAACCCGTATTACAAGCTCTGCGTAACGGTTTAGAGATTCATGGCATGGCCCATATCACTGGAGGAGGTTTACCGGAAAATCTGCCACGCTGTCTGAGTTCGGGACAATCGATTAATATTCATCCCGACAGTTGGCCGATTCTCCCGATTTTTCACTGGTTAGCTCAAGAGGGTGAAATTAGCTCTGCGGCGATGTTTGATACGTTTAATATGGGGATCGGTTTTGTGGTTTTGGTCGCGCCCCAACAAGCCGAAAGTACAAAAGCATGGTTTCAAACCCAAGGAATTGCCGCCTATTCTATTGGGGAAGTGGTATCAGGAACGGGGGATTTAATCGGATTACCTACCCATTAATTGATACAATCAAAGGCTATTGTTCAATTGTTCAATTGTTAAATTCCATTCCCTAATTAATTACCCATAATGTCAGTTGCATGGCAAATTGCCAAAACCTACGAAGATATTCTGTATCATAAAGCCGACGGGATCGCTAAAATTACGATTAACCGTCCTGAAAAACGCAATGCTTTTCGACCTAAAACTGTTTTTGAACTCTACGATGCCTTTTGTGATGCCCGAGAAGACCTTAATATCGGTGTGGTATTGTTGACAGGAGCCGGGCCCCATACCGATGGAAAATATGCCTTTTGTTCCGGCGGGGATCAAAGCGTGCGGGGGGATGCCGGATATATTGATGATACGGGTATCCCTCGATTAAACGTTTTAGATTTACAACGGTTAATCCGAAGTATGCCGAAAGTTGTGATTGCTTTGGTGGCGGGATATGCGATCGGGGGCGGTCATGTACTGCATTTAATTTGTGATTTAACCCTAGCGGCGGATAATGCAATTTTTGGTCAAACTGGGCCGAAAGTCGGCAGTTTTGATGGGGGATTTGGAGCGAGTTATTTAGCTCGAATTGTCGGTCAAAAGAAAGCCCGAGAAATTTGGTATTTGTGTCGTCAATATAATGCTCAACAAGCCCTAGATATGGGGTTAATTAATCATGTTGTTCCCGTCGAACAATTGGAATTAGAAGGAATTGAATGGGCTCAGGAAATTCTGGAGAAAAGCCCGATTGCGATTCGCTGTTTAAAAGCGGCGTTTAATGCCGATTGCGATGGCCAAGCGGGTCTACAGGAACTCGCCGGAAACGCCACCTTACTCTATTACATGACCGAGGAAGGAACGGAAGGGAAACAGGCTTTCTTGGAGAAGCGATCGCCGAATTTCCGTCAATATCCCTGGCTTCCTTAGTTCAGGATGTTATTTTTGCGGGGACTAGGAACTCCTGGCCCCCAAATTTTTCAATTAAGCGAATAAGGATTCTGCTTCCTCTAGCTCTTGAACCCGATGGGATGGTAATGGGATCACATCCCCCTTGCGAGGCGTTTCTTGGGGCAAGTGGATCAGGTTTTCTAGGGTTTCCCAAGATGGAGCAAAGGCGGGAAGTGCCAATTGACAAGACTTCCAACTGCCTTTGACTGAAACTTGAAGAAGCTGGCAATGCCCTCCACGATGGCCTTCGGGGGTGTATTTTTGGCAGTTACGGCAGACCGATATCAAGTTTCCAGACTCCATACTTTTATTTCCCCAAGAACATTACCTATCTATAATTATCGGGGATCATCAAATTCGGCTTTTTTATCGTCAAACTTAGATTCTGTATGGTTTTGAGTTAAATTTTGGGACTCAAAAAATTTAACACTTATTTTATTTTTTGTTTGAAATCAGATTCAAAATATTAAGAAATGTAAATTTGATATACTGTACCTGAAACAAAGTAAAATCTATAGGGATCAAGGCTTAATTTAGATTAAGGCATAGATAAACTCAGTACAAATCCCGTTTAAAACGACTTAATAGCTAAATTTGTAATCACCTAGAACAGCAGGAGGCAACCCTTCAGGCGTTCGCAGCCACTTACCCTACGCTAATGAAGTATTCAAGTCACAAATAACGAGTAAAACCACGATTCAAACTACGGTTGATCAAGAGTTGCGCTCTCAGTAGGGACGGGGTTTTAAACCCATTTTTTCGATAAGCGGACGATGGGACTCGAACCCACGACGTTCAGCATGGGAAGCTGACATTCTACCACTGAATTACGTCCGCGACTGGGTTTCGATTTGAAATCGATTCCCATTATAACCTATATTTTCCCAATTTTCAATAATTATAGCACTACGCGCTAGGGAACAGGGAACGGGCAACAGGGAACAGTAAGCTGTGAAAGGTTGTTAAAGTTGATCTGATTAAGGACTTGCATAGATAGGGTGAGTGGATCTTATTGTTTTTTAGCTATTATTTTGCAATTAATCATTGACTTTTATCGATAAAAAAAGATTACCACTACCCCCCTCGCGATCGCAAGACCTAGGAGAAAAATTTTTATCCCTGAATGGCAACGCCGTCGAAACCCCCACTCTTATTACCCTATAGAAACTTTTCCTCCGAACCGAGGCTTATCACTACTCCTTTTGATTTCTCGATTTCAGTGTTTTTGGTTCTAGGATTGATTAATCAAATCATTACTATCATTCAATCTCATCTAAGCTAAATCTCTTGACTGGCAATGGTTTTACAAAATTCTTTGACCTGAGTTAATTACATTGCTAAAATTATATGTAATACTATAAAAATATAGACTTATATCTATAACAAAATGGCAAAAACCATCAAATATTGGATAAAAGGAGGATATAGAATTTTGATGCAGGCAACATTACACCAACTAAAGGTATTTGAAGCGGTGGCTCGTCATAGTAGTTTCACTAAAGCCGCCGAAGAAATGATGATTACCCAACCAACGGTCTCTACCCAAGTTAAACAACTGACTCAGACCGTGGGTTTACCGTTATTTGAACAAATTGGCAAACAACTCTATCTGACTGAAGCGGGGGAATCTTTATTATCTACCTGTCAGAATATTTTTGAACAGTTAGACAATTTAGAAATGCAGGTGGCGGCTTTAAAAGGGACAAAACAAGGACGGTTACGGTTAGGGGTGGTTTCAACGGCTAAATATTTTGTCCCCCGATTATTAGGTTATTTTTGTCAACAATATCCTGGCATTGATATTGCCTTACAAGTCACGAATCATGCCACCTTAATTCAACGGATGCAAAATAATGAAGATGATTTATATATTCTCAGTCAACCCCCCGAGGATATTGCCTTATCCAGTCAACCTTTTTTAGATAATCCTTTAGTAGTGGTGGCTAGACAGGATCACCCTTTAGTGGGAGAAAAAAATATTCCGATTAAATCTTTAATAGGACAACCTTTTATTATGCGAGAACAAGGTTCAGGAACACGGCAGGCGATTCAAAAGCTATTTGATCGTTATAAAATTGATGTGAAAGTTCGGTTAGAATTAGGGAGTAATGAAGCTATTAAACAAGCAATTGCCGGAGGTTTGGGACTGTCTGTTTTGTCTAAACATACTTTAATTTCAGAACAATTAACGGGAGAATTAACAATTTTAGATGTGCAGCACTTCCCGATTCATCTGCGTTGGTATGTCACCCATTTAGAAGGAAAGCAAATCTCTATTATTGCAGAAACGTTTTTAAAGTTTTTATTAGAAAATACCAGTCATATTCCCACGCTAGAAACAATGATTTTACATCAGCAACGCTCTGCAAACAATGGTCATGAAGATTTAGTGAAAAAAGGATGGAATACAAACTGAAATGGGATAGTCAGTCGGGTGTATTTCATGACCCTGAACGCACTCGACTGACTATTTTTGGGGAATAAGATAGTTGTTTATAATCACAACACCAGTATATAAAACAATTCCCCCATTCCTTTGCAGGGAAGGGGGTTAGGGGGTTTAGGTCAACGCCGGAATACCCAAAATATCCTCAATTTTCGGCATTTCTTCTAAGGGAATTACCCGACCTTCATCTTCAAATCCGGCAATTTGATCGAAGTTTAAATAACGGTATAAATCCGCAGCAAAAGGATCAACTTTTTGGGTCACAATTTCCCGATATTCTTCAACCGTTGGAATGCGTCCTAACAACGCACAAACCGCCGCTAATTCCGCCGAACCTAAATAGACTCGCGCATCTTTCCCCATGCGGTTATTGAAGTTTCGAGTAGAGGTAGAAAACACCGTTACCCCATCTTCAACTCGGGCTTGATTTCCCATACAAAGGGAACATCCGGGCATCTCTGTTCTCGCTCCAACCGCATCAAAAACCTGATAAATTCCTTCATCCCGCAATTGCTTTTCATCCATGCGAGTTGGGGGACAAATCCACAGACGAACATTCGTTTTCGCTGCCCCTTCTAATATCTTCGCCGCCGCCCGATAATGCCCAATATTCGTCATACAAGAACCGATGAATACCTCATCAATTTTGTCTCCCGTACATTCCGACATTAACTTAATATTATCGGGGTCATTAGGAGCCGCCACAATCGGTTCTTTGATCTGGTTCAAATCCACTTCAATAATATCAGCATATTCCGCATCCGTATCCGCTTCCATTAACACCGGATTTGCTAACCATTGTTCCATTTTTGCTACCCGTCGCATCATCGTTTTGGAGTCTTGATAACCCCGTGCGACCATATTAGTCATCAAGGCAACATTAGACCGTAAATACTCGGCAATGGTTTCTTGACTGAGCTTAATCGTAGACCCAGCACAAGACCGTTCAGCCGTTGCGTCGGTTAATTCAAAGGCTTGTTCCACCTTTAAATCCGGTAAACCTTCCATTTCCATAATCCGACCATTGAAAACATTTTTCTTGTTTGCCTTCTCCGTCGTTAACTTGCCTTGCTGCATGGCAACATAGGGAATGGCGTTGACAATATCCCGCAGGGTAACACCCGGTTGTAATTCTCCTTTAAATCTGACTAACACCGATTCCGGCATATCCAAAGGCATCACCCCGAGTGCGGCGGCAAATGCTACCAACCCCGAACCGGCCGGGAAGGAAATCCCCAGGGGAAAACGGGTGTGGGAGTCGCCCCCGGTTCCCACCGTATCGGGTAACAACATCCGGTTTAACCAAGAGTGAATAATCCCATCCCCCGGACGCAGGGCCACACCGCCCCGAGTGGAGAAGAAATCCGGTAATTGTTGATGGGTTTTGATGTCAACGGGCTTGGGGTATGCTGCGGTATGACAGAAACTCTGCATCACCAAATCGGCTGAAAATCCCAAACAGGCGAGTTCCTTGAGTTCGTCCCGGGTCATGGGGCCAGTGGTATCCTGGGAACCTATGGTGGTCATCAACGGTTCGCAGGATGTCCCTGGACGGACTCCCGGCAACCCGCAGGCTTTTCCGACCATTTTCTGGGCGAGGGTAAAGCCTTTTCCGGTGTCTTCGGGTAGGGAGGGACGGACAAATAGGGTGCTGGGTGCAAGTCCCAAGGCGGCGCGGGTTTTATCGGTTAAGCTGCGACCAATTAATAACGGAATTCGACCCCCGGCCCGGACTTCATCTAAAATCGTATCGGGTTTGAGGGTAAAGGTAGAAATCACCTCTCCGGCTTCATTCGTAATTTCACCGTTGTAGGGATAAATAGTAATCACATCCCCGGTATTCAGTTTACTGACATCACACTCAATCGGTAAAGCGCCGGAGTCTTCGGCCGTATTAAAGAAAATCGGGGCAATTTTACCCCCGAGAATATAGCCCCCAGAGCGTTTATTGGGAACGTAGGGAATATCATTACCAATATGCCACAACACGGAGTTAATCGCCGATTTCCGAGAAGATCCTGTACCGACAACATCTCCGACATAGGCGACGGAATGCCCCTTTTTCTTCAGTTCAGCTAGGGTTTCTAAGCCTCCGGGCATCCGACTTTCTAACATCGCTAGGGCGTGTAAGGGAATATCGGGGCGGGTGGTGGCGTGGGGGGCGGGGGAAAGGTCATCGGTGTTGGTTTCCCCTGGGACTTTAAAGACAGTCACGGTAATGCTTTTAGGCAGTTTCGGACGTCCGATAAACCAGTCCGCTTCCGCCCAAGCATCAATCACTTGTTTAGCAAAGGGGTTAATCTCTGATAAATGCAGAACATCATTAAAGGAGTCGAAGACTAACAGGGTTTTGCTGAGGGCGGTAGCGGCGGCGGCGGCAATATTCTCATCCCCTGCTTTAAGTAAGTCGATTAGGGATTGGACGTTATACCCGCCCACCATTGTACCTAAAAGGGAAACGGCCCCTTGATGGGATATCAGGGGACAGGTGATTTCGTCTTTAGCAATGGCGGTTAAAAAGGCGGCTTTGACATAGGCGGCTTCATCGACACCGGGGGGAATGCGGTCTCGGAGCAATGTCATCAAGAATTCTTTCTCCTCCTCTGGCGGGTTTTTCAAGAGTTCGCAGAGTTCGGCGGTTTGTTCGGCGTTGAGAGGAAGGGGCGGAATTCCCAGTTGGGCGCGTTCTTGGGCGTGTTGACGATAGGCTTGTAGCATGGGTTGGGGTGTTCTCCTGTAATACCTTGATTCTAGTTATTGTATTGTAATGGGAAGTTCACGGGAGTTACCGGTAAACGGATTTTCAAGAAAAGATGATTTATAGATTATGATCTGATTAATAGTTGTTTGGGAAATTGACTATGATTACAAAAAAAATGATTCAAGAAAAAATAGCGGATTTAACAGAAGAACAACTTAATCAAGTTTATGACATGATTGAACAACTAAGTCGTTCAGAAAGTACGGTTAAAAAACCCAGTTTAATGTCTGAATTACAAAAAATATCAATTGATGCTCCCGAAGATTTTTCAGTTAAAATTGCCATAAATTTAGGGAGAGATGTGAGTGAGGGCTAAAATTTTTGTTGATACTCTTTTTCTGGTTGCTTTAATCAATAAACGGGATCAATATCATCAAAAAGCCTTAGCATTAGCTAAACAATTTGAAACTTATCCTTTAATTACTACTGATGCGATTTTTTTAGAGGTTGGTAATGCTTTATCAAGTGATTATAAAAATGAAGCAATTGAACTAATGGAAAAATTTTTAGTGTCTGATGATGTTGAAGTGATCCGTTTAAATACTGATTTATTTGATAAGGCATTAATTTTATATAAAAAATATCAAGATAAATCTTGGGGTTTAGTTGACTGTCTTTCTTTTGTAGTCATGCAAGAAAATCAGGTAACTCAATCTTTAACGTTTGATCAACATTTTGTACAAGCTGGTTTTCAAGCGTTGATGAGACAATAGGAAAGTTGATTTTATATATCTCAGAAAAATAGTTCTTCGGGGTGTTGATGATAGGCTTGTAGCATGGGTTAGGGTGTTCTCCTATAATGGTTTAATTGGTCTGATTTTAGGGCTTAATGGTTGGGTAGGGTTCAACGGCCGTTGACCCCTACAGGTTATTGTAATGGGATCAGGAAATAGGTTAAAGTAAAATTGCAAAAATTTGTATTTTGGTAATCCTGATGAAAGGTCAAACCCATAAAGGTATTTTAGTTAAATGGAAAGATGATCAAGGTTTTGGTTTTATTAAATCAGAAACCAATAGAAAAGAAGTTTTTATTCATATAAGTGCTATTCCCAAACAAAGTCGTCGCCCCAAAATAGGAGATACAATTATCTATGAATTAAAGATCGAAGATAATGGTAAGTTAAAAGCTAATTCTGCTACGATTCAAGGCGTTAAAATTAAATCTTTATCTAAAAAAACAAATACTAATCAAAATAAAAATAATAATTTATTTACTAAACTTATTGGGTTAATGGGAATGGGGTTTTTTGCAATTATCGCACAAAATTTTATTTCTAGTAGTTCTCCACCAATAGTTCAATCAGTAATCAAACCAGGTTGTGAAATCAAAGGTAACATATCTCAAAATAGTGGGAAAAAATATTATCATGTTCCAGGAATGGAAGATTATGAATCTACGGTAATTAGTCCTGAATATGGTGAAAAATGGTTTTGCACGGAACAAGAAGCTATTTCTAATGGATGGGTTAAAGCACCTAATTAATCTGTAATGGTGTAGGGGCGAACGGCCGTTCACCCCTACAATGTAATTAAGATGGAATCAACATTTATCATTAAATCTAAAATTATGAAATACAATCCTGATCTACATAAACGTCAATCAATTCGATTAAGAGGATATGATTATTCTCAATCAGGTTTTTATTTCATTACAATTTGTTGTTATCAACGTAAATGTTTATTCGGAAATATTATTGATAGTCAAGTGGAGTTAAATAATTTGGGGGAATTAGTTAAAGAAGAATGGGTAAAATCAGCAATAATCCTTTATCTTGGGAAAATGATCAATTACATCCTAATAATCCTTCTAAATGGTAATTAGTGCGATCGCTTGTTGTGGAAGAATGGGGGGAAAATGTGATCGCATCTCAGAAACCCGGTTGCTAATGCACGTTTATTCATCCCCATAAAATTCATCTAAAATGGAATTAATCTGATTAATACTAATATCTTCCTGTTCAGATTTACTGTAAATCGTTAACAATAAAACCGAAATTGGAGATTCAACACAATAAATTAACCGATAACCTCCGCTTTTGCCTTTTTGAATATTACTATTTTTAACCCTGACTTTGTAAATAAAATAATTGATCCCAAATCCTTGTAAGCGATCGCCAATAAAATTTCCTTTTTGCAGTTCCATAATAACAGACTGAGTATCAGAACGAATATTTCGGTATTTTTTAGCTAAATCTCTTAAATTTCGTTTGTACTCAGGTGTTAAATCAATGTTAACGAAGGATGAATTATTCTGCATCTATCCCCTCCCACATTTTTTCTAAAGGAATTCGTTGTCCAGATTTCATTTCGTGTAATGCTCGTCTTAAACTCGCTTTTATTTCTTCTACAGGGGTATCATCAGGATCAAATTCTAATTCATCCTGTGGAGCAACTAAAACAATCACTTTCACCCGAATGGGTGTATTAATATCAAGGTTATGATCTAAAATTAATTGCCCTTTTTCATCCACTGTTCCCATGACTTCAAATGCTTGCATAATTCTATCTCCTGTCATAGTTTACCCAGTATTATTATAGCAAATTTTATTAAATCAGGATCGGGTATAAAGTGCGATCGCCTAGACATCCTGTTTCCAGACTAACAACAAAACTTTTAATCGATATTAATACTTACCCTGAACTTCATAAGCTAACGTAAATCGGTAATATGTTAAAAAATATTAACCCCGTTGATTAACTGATGACCCATAGTAATATCTGGGTTAAAATCAAATCTAAAATAACAAACGAGAGGATAATTGTGTTAGAATTGCTACGAACCCTAATTCAAAGTATTCAACCCTTTTTAGTCCCGACTTGCTTTGTTTTGGCTTGGGGATTATTGATTTTGATGACTTGGAGTATTGTGGCTGCAATTGGAAATACGGTGAAACAAGCCAAACAAATGCACCAAATCCCCTGTGCTCATTGTATATTCTTTACCGGGGACTATCACCTCAAATGTCCGGTACAACCAACTATTGCCCTATCTGAAGCTGCTATTAACTGTCCAGACTATAGCAGTTGTCACCCTACTTCTACCCTCTAATTTACCCAAAAATTCATGATTTCTGAATTCATAGATCAGATTTCGGAGAATGTACCGATCACTTTCTCCTGTGCTTGTTTGAAAAAATCCTAATAATTGGGAACAAAAATTATAATTAATCATTAAAATTGGCTATTATCTTCAGTGATGACGATGATGGCAAATTAACGTATAATCAAAAACTTAATAGTTAATCCTTGAGACTATGAATATCATCCAACTCGATGTCCGCCTAACTGTTATTGTGGGAATTTTAGTCCTGTATTTGGGAAAATACCTAACTAAAAAGATTAAATTCCTTCAGAATTTTAATATCCCTGATGCGGTTTCTGGAGGTGTCCTCGCTTCCTTATTTTTTGGGATTTGTTATGGGATTTTTAAACAACAAATCGAATTTAATCTCTATATTCGCGATACCTTATTGATTGTTTTTTTCACCACCATAGGGCTTTCTGCGAAACTAAAAACCTTGATTAAAGGGGGCAAACCCCTATTCATTTTGTTGGTCGCGGCGGTCTTTTATTTGATTGTACAAAATATGACCGGGGTGGCGATCGCAGCCTTGACGGGGTTGGACTTACCGATTGGGTTGCTGGCCGGATCGGTGTCCCTGAGTGGCGGACATGGGACAGTGATCGCCTGGTCTCCCCTATTTCGGGACAGCTATGGCATTGCCAACGCGCCAGAAATTGGGATTGCAAGTGCCACCTTTGGTTTAGTCTTTGGAGGAATTATTGGGGGGCCGATCGCCAAATTTTTAATTAATAAAAACCGACTCCAAGCTAATAATCCTAATCAAGATTTAATTATTGGCATCAAGGAAGATGAGAAAAATGTCAAAATTGACTATAACACCATGCTGAACTCCGTTTTGGTGATTGCTATTGCCATAACTTTAGGACTAGAAATTAATCTGATCGCTACAGCAATGGGTTTAAAATTACCGATTTTTGTCAGTTGTTTGTTAGCCGGAATTATTCTCACCAATACTGTCCCCTTGGGATTCAAACGCTTTCCTTGGCCGTCCGATACTCCAGCTTTGGCGTTAATCTCCGATATCAGTCTGGGTTTGTTTTTATCGATGTCTTTAATGAGTTTGCAGTTATGGACATTGGTGGATTTAGCAGGGCCGATCGCCCTATTATTGCTGGTGCAGTTATTCATGATCACGGTTTATACGATTTTTGTCGTGTTTCCCGTCATGGGCAAAAACTATGATGCGGCGGTGGTTTCGGCCGGATATTCAGGACTAGCATTAGGGGCGACTCCCACGGCGATCGCCAACATGACCGCCGTCACCGAAAATTTTGGAGCGTCACCCCAAGCCTTTATTATTGTTCCGTTAGTGGGTGCTTTTTTTATTGATATTGCCAACGCCCTAATCATCCAAAATTTTCTCAATTTTGTATCGTAGTCAACGGGGGAGCGTCTCCACAGACTCATTAGTCATATTGGGTAAGTTGTGTTTCTAACATAGTTAATGATTTAAAATTGATAAAATGTATCTGATTGTGAAATCAGATTAACCAAAAAATAGGTCTTTCTATCAGTAATATAGCAATCCTATTTGAGTTGTATTCAAAATTTAGGTTCAAAAGGGAACACCAGATAAAACTTATGGCTGCTTCATATCAGTTGTAAATTATTATAACCTCCGTCTCGAAGGTGCGTATTGCTATAGCTCGGTTGTATGTTAATATATTTTTTTATCGATAAATCACTGAAATAAAAGGCAATCAGAAAGAATGATCACTCGTCAAGATCTCAAGCAATTACAGTCTCTAATCAATGTTCCTGCTGTTTCAATTTTGTTACCGACTCATCGGACATCACCGGATAATAAACAAGATCCCATTCGGGTTAAAAATTTGGTAGATGAGGCAAAAACTCGCCTGGGCGAAGAATTTTCTCAGAGAGAGTTAGAACCCTTGTTCAATCGACTGGATACCTTGGTCAGCGAAATTAATTACCCCCATACCCTTGATGGATTAGCATTGTATGTGAGTCACGAATTTGCCAAACTCTATTACCTGCCCTTTTCTGTCCCCGCACGGGTTGTGATTGACAAAACCTTTGCTACCCGAGATTTAGTCTATGGGTTACACCGAGATCAACGCTATTGGGTTTTTCTGTTAAGCGAGAACTCCACACGCCTACTGGCTGGCACCGGACAAACCCTAGAAGAAGTTGAAGACGGAAACTTCCCGATGCAAATGACTGGCCCGGGAGCGACGGCCCCGATTCCCTTCGATGCGGATACGGCCTATCTCGACGACCGATATCGTCGGTTTTTTCAGCAGGTGGATAGTACCTTCACTGAATATGCCCAGGACGAGTCACTGCCTTTGATTGTGGGCGGAGTCGTTCGCCAAGTTTCTTTCTTTCAAGAGGTTTCCCAACATACTTCAGCCATCGCCGGGACTCTGAGTGGCAATTTTGATCGAGCCAGTCTTTCTGAACTCAGCCTCCAAGTATGGCCAATTGTTCAGTCAGTCCGGGAAGCCAAACAAGCCAATGCCCTCGCTGCCTTAGATGCGGCCATGGGAGTTAAGGCGGTGGTTTCTAGCATCGAAGAAACCTGGCGATTAGCCCAGGAAGGTCGAGGCAAATTACTTTTGGTGGAAAAGAATTACCATGTCCCCGCCATCTTGACTGAAAATGGAGGTCTGGAGTTAGTGGAAGCATCCGGCGGTACGGAGGTTATGGACGATGCTGTAGATGAAATTATCGAAGCAGTGCTGGCTAAGGGCGGAGAGGTAGCTATTGTAGATGATGGAGCACTTTCGGCTCACCAGGGAATTGCTTTAACGTTGCGATACTAATTCTGTTGAACTTGATTTAGTCCGGGGCTTCTCCTGTTTGCCAAAATCCACCTATCCCGATTCAGACTATCTGGATAGGTTTCTGTGCAACGTTGGGAGGCTCCCTCAACAAAGCCTACAATCATGAATAAAAAAGATCAAATTTTTACTGATATATATTGTATGGATCAATCCACCAATCTCTATATGATTGAGATTGCGCTGAATCATTACACTGATATTTTCAATCAGTGGGATCCTGCTCCCTTTAAACGTCGAGAGATAGACCCAGATTTGGAGTCTTATCTGCTAAGAAGTTCCGATGAAATCCCGTTCAAAAAAAGTATTGAATTGTGTTTTATAGTTCCCCAAGAACAACGGGATGAAAAAATGGAGGAGGAATCACGCCAGGGTCTAAAGAATAGTTTTGCTTTTAAAATATACCTATTTAAAAAAGAGATTAAGAGAGCTAACAGCCGGATCATTGATTTTATTTTTGTGGGTTTTATTTCTCTGGGGATGGCAACGATTTATTCAGACAATTCAACGGCAGTTGTCACCTCTGTTTTTTTTCAAGCCTTAGTAATTAGTGGATGGGTTTTTATTTGGGAAGCAATCTCTCTACTGTTTTTCAAAAATCGGGAATTTTATCATCGCTACCGTACTTATAAAAGATTGCAGAATGCCCCGGTAATTTTCACGGAAAAAGAAAATACTCCCTGAATACACCCTAGTCCTAAAAAGTTGACTATAATTAACTGATACTATAGCGTTTTACCCCCTCAAAAATATGATTACATTACGCAAATCTCAGGATAGAGGACAGGTTAAAATTGATTGGTTAGACAGTTATCATACCTTTTCCTTTGGCAACTATTACGATCCCGAATATATGGGATGGCGGGCGTTACGAGTAATCAATGAAGATCGAGTCCAACCCCGGGGGGGTTTCCCGACCCATGGACACCAAAATATGGAAATTATTACCTATATTTTACAGGGTTCCCTAGAACATAAAGATAGTTTAGGGACAGGTTCTATTATTAAACCTGGTGAGGTTCAACGCATGAGTGCGGGGACTGGTATTCGTCATAGTGAATTTAATCCGTCTTCTACTGATCTGGTTCATTTATTACAAATTTGGCTTTTACCCGAGACCCAAGGTTTACCCCCTAGCTATGAACAAAAATCTTTTCATCCTTTAGAAAATTCCGGTCAATTCCAATTAATTGCTACAAGAAACCCAATTGATCATGCGGTCAAAATCCATCAAGATGTTAATTTATATGCCGCTATTTTAAAACAAGATGATCGCCTTTCCTATTCCTTTTCTCCCGAGCGTTATGGTTGGATACAAGTGGCTAAAGGGGAAATCATTCTCAATCAAATCTCCTTAACTGCGGGTGATGGGGCTGCGATCGCCCAAGAACCAGAAATTACCCTCACCGCCACCACCGATGCGGAAATATTACTCTTTGATTTGGCCTAAAATTCAATTGACCCGGATCTTACCCTTTCGTTTTAAAATCTTAATAATATTGAAAAACTATCTAGCTCCGATAACAAGCATATTTCCATTAAATCCCTATGGCTATTGGCTATCTCGCCCTGGTTCTCCATGCCCATCTTCCTTTTGTTCGCCATCCTGAAAGTGACTATGTATTAGAGGAAGAATGGCTGTTTGAAGCAATTACCGAAACCTACATCCCTCTAATCAAAATGTTTGAAGGGTTAAAGCGGGATGGAATTGACTTCAAAATCACCATGAGTTTGACTCCACCCCTGGTGTCGATGTTGCGAGACCCTCTGCTTCAAGACCGATATGACCAACATCTGACCCTACTCCAAGAGTTAACTGAACAGGAAATTGATCGCTATCAAAAAACCCCTCATCTTCGTTACCTGGCCGAACATTATGCCGAGGAATGGCAGGAAGCCCGTAAACTGTGGGAACGCTATCAAGGCGATTTAGTCACGGCTTTTAAACAATTTCAAGATAGCAATAATTTAGAAATTATCACCTGCGGTGCGACTCACGGCTATTTACCGCTAATGAAGATGTATCCCCAAGCGGTTTGGGGACAAATTGAAGTCGCCTGTCAACACTATGAAGAAACCTTTGGCCGTCGTCCTCGGGGAATTTGGTTGCCCGAATGTGCCTACTATAATGGCTTAGAACGAATGTTAGCCGATGCGGGAATTCGGTATTTTCTCACCGATGGTCATGGGATTCTCTACGCCCGTCCCCGTCCCCGTTTTGGCACCTATTCCCCTGTCTATACAGAATCTGGTGTGGCGGTATTTGCCCGGGATAACGAATCTTCTCAGCAAGTTTGGTCTTCGGAAGTGGGCTATCCCGGGGCGGCGGAATACCGAGAATTTTATAAGGATTTGGGCTGGGAAGCCGAATATGAGTATATTAAGCCCTATATTATGCCCAATGGTCAGCGCAAAAATACCGGGATTAAGTATTACAAAATTACGGGTCGGGGTCTAGGACTGGGAGAGAAAGAACTTTATGACCCCTATTGGGCTAAAGCTAAAACTAGCGAACACGCGGCTAACTTTGTGATGAACCGCGAGCGCCAAGTGGAACATCTCCACGGAATTATGCAGCGTCCTCCAATTATTGTCTCTCCCTACGATGCCGAACTATTCGGACATTGGTGGTATGAGGGGCCCTGGTTTCTGGATCAATTATTCCGCAAAACCTGGGAGAACCAAAAGGTTTATGCCATGACCCATTTAGCCGATTATCTCCAAGAGTTTCCTACCCAACAGGTTTGTCATCCTGCCCAGTCTAGTTGGGGATATAAGGGATTTCATGAATATTGGCTCAATCATACCAATTCTTGGATTTACCCCCATCTCCACAAAGCGGCGGAACGCATGATTAAAATGGCGGGTCGAGAACCAACAAGTGAGCAGGAGTTACGGGCGCTCAATCAAGCGGCGCGGGAATTACTCCTAGCACAGTCCTCCGACTGGGCTTTTATCATGAGTTCGGGAACCATGACTCCCTACGCCGTGCGTCGTACCCGTTCCCACCTGATGCGGTTTAACAAAATCTACGAAGATCTCAAAATTGGTAAAGTAGATTCAGGTTGGCTGGAAAAGGTCGAAGCTATTGATAATATCTTCCCCAATATCGATTTTCGCGTCTATCGACCCTTGATGTAAGAAGTAGTAATTACGAATTACGAATTACGAATTGGTAATATTTCACTTCCCCTGCCCCCCTGCTCCCCCTGCTCCCC
>NZ_LT797697.1:93556-143132 GCF_900009135.1 Planktothrix sp. PCC 11201
GCTCCCCCTGCTCCCCCTACCTCCCCCGGTAGGTTTTTTTTGTTATTGAATTCTAAGAAAAATGTAAAGATTTGTTAAATTAGGGCATTTTGTAATGTAGACTACAGAATGTTCTGGTATATTAGAAATTGAAGACCAAAACAGCCTTTTATTTTTTAGGCTATTCATTCAGGAGAACAAGCTCATGGGTACTCAAGAACAAGCTCGCGCTTTAATGATGCGTCATCACCACACCATCAAAAATCGTCAACAGTCCTTACTCAACCGGGTTTCCGATCAAGTTGGTGCAGAACCCGGTGATCCAACCACGATTCAGGGCAAACCCAGCGCCCATTCTGCCAGCAGCTACGGTCGCAGCAATGCCACAATGAGCTAGAAAGATTAATAATTGTAATCTTTCTTAATATTTTTGTTAAGAAAACTTTAACAAAAAACCATTCAATTTAAAACACAGGAGAAACAAATTATGAATACTCAAAATCAAGCTCGGGCTTTAATGATGCGTCATCACCAAGTGATTAAAAACCGTCAACAATCGATGTTAAATCGGGTTTCCGATGAAGTCGGTACAGAACCCGGCGATGTCTCAACCATTCAAGGCAAACCCAGTGCCAATTCTGTGAGTAACTATGACCGTGGTAACGGGATGATTTAGCTGAGTTGAATATAATATTAAACTCAAAAAAACATTCAATTTTAAACACAGGAGGAACAAATTATGGATACTCAAAATCAAGCTCGGGCTTTGATGATGCGTCATCATCAAGTAATTAAAAACCGTCAACAATCCTTACTAAACCGAGTCGCGGATGAAGTCGGCATTGAGCCAGGAGATTATCGGACAACGATTCAAGGCAAACCCACTGACAGCGCGAGCAGCTATGACCGCAGTGGCTCGTCCATGAGTTAATTGAGTTGTTACTGAGATAACTGTAAATTCACCATGAATCAATCAATGCCCCCGCTTTGCCTAAGCAAGTGGGGATATTTTTATGGTTGACGGTTGAGGTGAAAATTAGTTAAGTATGGCGATCGCTCAATGATATAATAAGCCAATATTCCCTGTAAATAAGCAAACTACTCCGTTAATAATCCCCTATAGAAACCGGGTTTCTAATAATTTTAACCGACAAAATCACTTAATTAATCAGTCAATTCCCCTGGAGGAAAAGTGATGGAATTTGCCACAATTAATTTATCGACTCCTCTGCAATTAACGATTAATTTAACGGATGAGCAGTTTTTTGAGTTATGTCAAAAAAATCGAGATTTAAAATTTGAACGGACTGCATCAGGAGTTTTAATGATTATGCCACCAACGGGAGGAAATACAGGGAGACGCAGTATTAAAATAGCGACTCAACTCGAAATTTGGAGTAGTAAAACCAATCTCGGTGAAGCTTTTGATTCTTCGACCGGATTTAAACTTCCCAATGGTGCGGATCGTTCTCCTGATGCGTCTTGGGTTAAGCGCGATCGCTGGGATACTTTAACCCCCAAACAACGGGAAAAATTTGTGCCTTTATGTCCTGATTTTGTGATAGAATTACGGTCAGCAAGTGATACGTTAAAACCCTTACAAAATAAAATGGGAGAGTATCAGGAAAATGGGGCAAAATTAGGCTGGTTAATTGATCCGAAAAATAAACGAGTTGAAATTTATCGCCCAGATCAAGAAGTAGAAATTCAGGAAAACCCTACAACATTATCAGGGGAAAATATTCTCCCCGGATTTATATTAGACTTAACCTTAATTTGGTAAAACGTAGTAAGTCCTGAAGGGCTCCCATATTTTTTAAAAGGGGTTGATAGAATGCGGGTTCGGCTTCAGAGGTTTGAGACCGAATGGGGGTAAAGATTTGAGAAGATTATGCAGCATTTTCCCCCAAATAGTTGAGGATAATCAATTTAAGTTTTATCACCCTGGTTCTTGATATAATCCGTTCTCGGTAATATTGGAAACGAAAGGGGAAATCATGTCGGATTGGACAGTGATTGAGGGTGGGGTGACTGCCCCTAGAGGGTATCGGGCATCGGGAATTACGGCCGGACTGAAAGCATCGGGATTACCGGATTTGGCTTTAATTGTCTCTGATGTAGATGCGATCGCAGCCGGGGTATTTACTACCAGCCAAGTTAGAGCCGCCTGTGTTGATTATTGTCGTCAACAACTCCAAGCCAAACCCAGCGCCAGAGCGGTTTTATGTAATTCGGGACAGGCTAATGCCGCCACGGGGGCAGCAGGTTGGACAGATGCGGTAGACTCCGCCCAAACTTTGGCCCAAGTCTTAAATATTGCACCGGAATCGATTTTACTGGCTTCTACCGGAGTCATCGGTCAACGGATTAAAATGGATATCCTCAAAGCCGGGATTCCCAAGTTAGTCGAGGAATTGTCAGAGAATGGTAACGCGGCCGTAGCTAAGGCGATCATGACCACAGATTTAGTCCCGAAAACCATTGCCTTAGAAACGATGTTTGGCGACCGTCCCGTGAGAGTGGGGGGAATTTGTAAAGGGTCTGGGATGATTCACCCCAATATGGCGACGATGTTGGCTTTTGTCACCTGCGATGCGGTGGTTTCTCCTCCCCTGTGGCAAGAAATGTTAAGCCGTGCAGCCAACCGGAGTTTTAATCAAGTTACCGTTGATGGCGATACGAGTACCAACGATTGTTTAATCGCCTTGGCTAATGGGGCGTCTCGGACTCCAGCGATTACGGGTATGGGGCCAGAAGCGGAAAAATTAGAAGGGATGTTAACAGCCGTCTGTGAATATTTGGCCAAAGCGATCGCCCGGGATGGGGAAGGAGCCACCTGTTTAATTGAAGTTCAAGTTTCCGGTGCCCAGGATGAAGCATCTGCGAATAAAGTTGCTAAAACCATTGTAGGTTCATCTTTGGTGAAGTCCGCCATTTTTGGTCATGATCCTAACTGGGGAAGAATTGCGGCGGCGGCGGGCCGGGCGGGAGTCCATTTTGACCAAAATGATTTGGAAATCAAATTAGGGGATTTTGTCTTAATGCAGCAGGGTCAACCCCTAGCTTTTGATCGGAATGCAGCTAATGAGTATTTAAAACAAGCCAAAACAGGAGAATATCTCAAGGAAGATACGGTATTAATTTCAGTTAAAATCGGCAATGGCTCCGGTGTGGGCAAAGCCTGGGGATGCGATTTAAGTTATGACTATGTAAAAATTAACGCTGAATACACCACTTAATCAGTTAACAGTTATCAGTTATCAGTTATCGGTTATCAATTTATTGTCTGTTCCCTGTTCTCTGTTCCCTGTTCCTACACAAAAAACACAGGTTTCTTCCCGTTGAATTTCCCCGGAACAATCTCGAATTTCTGTATAGCCTTTTCCCTGACAATGGGGACAGATTTGATCAATGATTTTGTTTTTTTTCATAAGATTAAGCCCTGAAGGGCTTACTACAATGATTGTGATTAAGCCCTGAAGGGCTTACTACGGTTTAATTATTCATTCCTACCATGGGAAAGGATAATTGATTGAATTGAGTTATTTTTTCGGAAGTGGCTTTTAAGGGGGTTTGATTTAAACGATTAAAAATATAACGAGAAATGTCAGGGAAAACCTGTTCATTTTTTGCATAGGCGGGATTATCTCCAAAGACGGCTAAGACATAAATTGCTTTATCGTTTAAGGTTCTAACAAAGGCGACTTCTTGACGAGAACGACTGGTATAACCGACTTTAGAAGCATAGTAAATATCGGGAGGTAAGGATTCTCCTAAAAATCCAGCAACGGAGTTAGAATCAATATTTTTCCAAGCTTTTGGGTTTAAATCACGGGTTAATAAATATGCCATTTTGGTACTCGCTAAGGGAGAAATGGCTTGTTTTGTGTAGATTTCATACATTAATCGGGCTGTTTGGTCAGTGGTGACGCGATTTCCTTGGGAATAGGAAGGAATTTCTCGCAGTTGTACATCTCGACCCGTAGGTTCTTCTCCTACCCCGGTAATTGGATAATTTTTAGTGGTTAAATTAATTCCAGTATAACCGGATTTCTCAAAGAATTTATTAACTTGACTGCGTTTTTCTACCCATTTATCTAATTCGGATTTGTCTAAGTTTTCCCCTGATTCAGTTTGGGTAATCGCATCAACAATCCGACTGGCTGAATCATTATCGGAAATTCGCATCATCTGGGATAGGTCGGTATAAAAGGGCGATTCCTTGGGAATATATCCTTTTTCTGCATAGCCAAAAAATTGAACCATCCAAAATAATTTGGCAACACTGGCGGGAAATCTGAGTTTGGTATTGTTATATCCGGCGATGGTATGGGTAGCAGGTTTACTAACATCAATTAATGTAATAGATAGGGATTCGGTGGGTAATCCTTGGTTTTTAGCAATATAAACTGCACCATCAATAATAGTTTGTAAGTCTTGACTGGGGACTAAATTAGGAGGGGTTTTGATGTTATAAGCTACGGTTTTATCTGTTTCGGTCGCCGGGGCAGAAATGGTAATATTCTGAGTTTGGGGTTGGGGCTTTGCGGGTGGGAATAATAGTTTTAACACCGCTCCCAATGTCCAATTAACAGTTAATAATAGGGCAATTAAAAATATAATTCGAGAGTATTTTAATTTCGCTAATCTATGAGGTATTCTAGTCCCTACTCTAACAGGAGATTGCCTGTTAGAACGATGAGGAACAGAATAATTTCTAACGGAGCGACGACGTTGGGTAATATAAGCCATATTGGAGAAAGATATAAGGGGAGCAGGGGAGGCAGGGGGAGCAGGGGGAGCAGGGGAGGCAGGGGGAGCGGATACTTGATTATATTAATTAAAGGTTAAGTATCAACTATCGCAATCCGTGTAGGATTTGTGATAAAAACCCGTAGGGGTTGGGTCTCCCAACCCAGGCGCAAAGAGGGTTGGGAGACCCAACCCCTACGATAAAATGTTACAACCCCTACACGGATTGCTATATTAACAACCTAATCATTTATACCATTTATCCTCAATATTTTATTCTGTGCCATCGGGTAAAGTTAAAGCAATTTGATAGATTTGACGACGGGGTAAGGAGGTGGCTTCGGCAAGTTGGCGACTGGCTTGGGAACGGGTAATCCCTTGCTGGAGTAGACATTGGAGTTCGGCTTTAAGTTGATCTTCGGTGACCACGGTTGGGGTTTCGGCGACACCAGAAATGACTAATGTTAGTTCACCTTTGGGGTTATGATCTTGATAGTATTGTACGGCATTTTCTAAGGTTCCTCGCCAAAATTGTTCATGGAGTTTTGTTAATTCCCGGGCAATTACAATAGACCGTTTTGCTCCTAAAATTAGGGCTAAATCTTCCAATGTTTCCACCAGACGATGGGGCGCTTCATATAAAATTAGGGTGCGAGATTCCGTTTGTAAACTGCTTAAACGCTGTTGACGTTCTTTATTTTTGGTGGGTAAAAACCCTTCAAAAATAAATCGATCTGTGGGGAGTCCCGCCGCACTTAAAGCTGTTATACTAGCACTAACTCCAGGAATCGGAATTACAGCAATATTTGCTTCAATACAAGCCTTAATTAGTTCATATCCTGGGTCAGAAATTCCTGGCATTCCCGCATCCGTAACCAAGGCAATTGTATGTCCCTGACTCAGAGATTCCACCAAACTCGGAATCCGGCGTTGTTGATTATGTTCATGGTAACTGAGTTGGGGGGTTTTAATGTCAAAATGGTGTAATAGCTTGCCCGTATGACGGGTATCTTCGGCCGCAATCCAATCAACAGTTTGTAAAATTTTTATCGCCCGCAACGTAATGTCTTCTAGGTTCCCAATGGGAGTTCCTACAATATAAAGGGTTCCAGCTTGATTGGTCATCTTAAATTTAAGGCCCTACGGAAATATAAATGTGACATAAAACACACTCCCTCAAGGATAATATCAGATATCCTGGAGGGTAGGATGGGATATCCAGTTCATTGTTGACCACGAGATCAAGATTGATTGATCCTAACCCACACCCATCATGAACTAAACTAAAATGCTGACCATATCAGGGTTTGACACAACTACTTTACTGTATAGTAGCCCCACCAGTTTAGTCTATCGGGCCCATTGGATTCCCTATCAACGGCCTGTGGTGCTGAAAGTCCTGCGGGGAAAAGGGTACAGCCCTAAACAGATGGCTCAGTTTCAACGAGAATATGAACTGATTCAGTCTTTAAATTTGCCCGGAGTGGTTAAGGTTTATGGGTTAGAGTCCCATCAGGATCACTCCATAATGATTTTAGAAGACTTTGGGGGATCATCCCTGAGCCAGTTAAAATTGGCGGGTCAGTTAAGCTTAATTGAATTTCTGGAATTAGCCATTGACATTACCAAAATTTTAGGTCAAATCCACGGATTTAATATTATTCATAAAAACATTAATCCGAGTAATATTGTCTGGAATCACAATACGGAAGTTATTAAACTGATTGACTTTGAAATTTCCAGTATTTTATCCCAAGAAAATCTCAGTTTTATTTCTGCTAATATCCTAGAAGGAACCCTGGGCTATCTATCCCCAGAACAGACGGGAAGAATGAATCGAACCATTGATTATCGAAGTGATTTCTATTCTTTAGGGGTAACTTTTTATGAATTAATCACGGGTCGATTACCCTTTACCAGTGAAGATCCTTTAGAATTAGTCCATAGTCATATTGCTAAAACTCCTATTTATCCCGATCATTATACTAACTTTAGTCTACCGGAAACCCTATGCCAAATTATTCTCAAATTAATGGCAAAAAATGCCGAAGATCGTTATCAGTCAGCCTATGGGATTAAAAGTGATTTAGAACGTTGTTTAGAACAAATCAAAACCCAAGGTTATATTGAATCCTTTGAACTCGGAAGTCAAGATTTATCAGATAAACTGCACATCCCCGAAAAATTATATGGTCGAGAACAACCCCTGGAAACCCTATTAACCGCTTTTGAACGAGTGAGTCAAGGAGATCGAGAATTAATTTGGATTTCTGGTTATTCTGGAGTCGGAAAATCCTCCTTAGTACAGGAAATTTATAAACCGATTACGGCTAAACGGGGAATTTTTATTTCGGGAAAATTTGATCAATATAAACGGAATATTCCCTATTTTGCCATAGCTCAAGCCTTAAATGAATTTTGCCATCAAATTTTAACAGAAAGGAAAGAAATATTAGAGCAATGGAAGCATAAAATTTTAGCTTTTGTCGGAAACAAAGGACAATTATTAATTGATATTATTCCTGATTTAGAACGAATTATTGGTAAGTTTTCTGTAACTGAATCCTTAGATTTACAACAAACTCCTAACTGTTTTTTAAAGGTTTTTCAAAAACTTATCCAAGCCCTAACTCAACCCCAACATCCCTTAGTAATTTTTTTAGACGATTTACAATGGGCAGATTGGGCTTCCTTAAACTTAATTAAAACCTTAAGTCAAGATGAAAGTATTCAATATTTAATGATTATTGGAGCCTATCGTCATCATGAATTAAATCTCAATCCCCCCTTAAAATCAACCTTAGAAGCGATTAAAATTACCCAAGACCCGGGAGTTGAAATTAGTCTCGATAATTTAAGTTTATCAGATATCAATGATTTAATCGCGGAAGGATTAAACTGTTCTACGGAAGTAAGTCAACCCTTAGCCCATTTAGTCTATCTAAAAACCCAAGGAAATCCTTTTTCTACTCGAGAATTTTTGAAATCCCTTTATACAGAAGGACTATTACAATTTGAATATCCGACTCAATTATCCTGGACACAAGGTCACAATAAAGGCAAATGGATATGGGATTTTGAACAAATTCAGGCTAAAAATATTACAGATTATCGAGAAAATTTTAGTGATTCTATCCCGGAATTTCACCCGATTAATTCATCTAATTCCTTAGACATTGCCAGCATTTTCAAAGCCTCTCAAGCCCTTTCCCGGGAAATTTCGATTGAGCATTTACTCACAAAGATCATGAAAATTGTTGTAGAAAATGCCGGAGCAGAAAGAGGACATTTAATTTTAGAATCCGATAAACAGTGGTTAATTCAGGCTGACGTTACAACGGTTCACGATGGAGTTAAAGTTTTACAAGCAATTCCGATTGAAAAAATTAATTCCGAAACTAATACCCCAGAAGTTTGCAACTCCATTGTTAATTATGTAATTCATACTCAAGAAAGTTTAGTTATTCATCAGGCGACAAAAGAGAATAAATTTGTTAGCGATGATTATATTATTTTTAATCAGCCTAAGTCGATTTTATGTGTTCCCCTTTTGAATCAAGGAAAACTGATTGGAATTCTTTATTTAGAAAATAATTTGATTACTGGAGCTTTTACATCTCAACGGTTAGAAGTTTTAAATTTATTGTCTTCTCAAGCAGCAATTTCTATTGAAAATGCTTTACTTTATAAGACTTTAGAAGAAAAAGTTACTGAACGCACTCAAGCCTTACAACAAGAGATTTTAGAACGGAAAAAAGTTGAAGAAGTATTGAAACAGGCGAAAGAAGATGCCGAAGCCGCTAACCGTGCTAAAAGTGAATTTTTAGCAAATATGAGCCATGAATTAAGAACTCCTTTAAATGGAATTTTAGGATATACCCAAATTTTAAAACGCTCGATAACTCCATCGGAAAAAGATCAAGCGGGCATCCAAATTATTCATCAATGTGGAACCCATCTGCTCACCTTAATTAATGATCTTTTAGATTTGTCTAAAATCGAAGCTGGAAAATTAGAAATTTCTGCAAAAGTTGTTAATTTAGATACGTTTTTAAAGGAGGTTGTAGAAATCTGTTCTATCAAAGCTAAACAAAAAGGTTTATCTTTTATTTATCAACCCCTATCCCAACTGCCGATAGCTGTAGAAATAGATGAAAAACGCTTACGACAAATTTTAATTAATCTCTTGGGAAATGCGATTAAATTTACCGATTATGGCACAGTGACTTTGAGAATTAAAGTCATAGAAAAACCCCCAGATAATTCCAGTTTTTATCAAACAATTCAGTTTCAAATTGAAGATACGGGAATTGGCATAAATCCCGAACAATTAGAAAATATTTTTCTCCCTTTTGAACAAGTTGCAGAAATATCCTATCGTTCAGAGGGAACTGGGTTAGGGTTAGCAATTACCCAACGATTAATTAAACACCTAGGAGGAGATTTGTATGTAGAAAGTAACACGGGAAAGGGGAGCCATTTTTGGTTTGAATTGAATTTACCAATTTCGACAGAAGTGCAACCTATTTCTGAAGCTAATTCTTTATATTCAATTGTGGGATTTAAAGGGGATAAAAACAAGATTTTAGTTGTAGATGATAAACAGGAAAATCGCCTGATATTGTTGGATTTATTACAACCTTTGGGGTTTGAAATTGTAGAAGCCAGTAATGGTCAAGAAGGATTATATCAACTGAAAAAAAGTCAATTTGATTTAATAATTGTAGATTTAGTTATGCCAATTATGGATGGTTTTGAAATGACTAGACACATTCGTTCTTTACCGGAATTTCATGATATTCCTGTGATTGCAACTTCCGCTTCTGTTTATCAATGGGATAGAGAACAAAGCCAAAATGCTGGATGTAATGATTTTCTTTCTAAACCCTTGGAAGTAGAGGAATTATTGATTAAACTAAAGACTTGGTTAAAATTAGAATGGGAATATGATTATCCCGAAAAAAATTTGCCCCAGACTCCGGCAGAAAATAGTCCTGATTTAGTTATTCCCAGTTCTGAAATTTTATCAAGTTTAATGAAATTAGCCAAACGAGGAAGGGTTTTAGAACTGGAAGCAGAAGTGATTAAACTTAAACAAATTAATCCTGATTTAAGTTTGTTTTCTGATAGAATTAAATATCTAACTCAAGATTTTAAAATCACACAAATTAAGGAGTTTCTCAATCAATGGACAATCAACTAATTTTAATTATTGATGATAATGGAACTAATTTAAAAGTCCTGTCACAAACCCTAACCAGTGCCGGATTTCAATTAGCTGTAGCCACCAATGGAGAAGAAGCCCTAGAACAAGTCCTAGAAGAATTACCCGAACTGATTTTACTAGATGTTAAAATGCCTAAAATTGATGGATTTGAAACTTGTATTCGTCTGAAAGCTAATCCTAAAACCAAGGATATTCCGATTATTTTTATGACGGCATTATCAGAAACTATTGATAAAGTTAAAGGTCTTTCTTTGGGGGCAGTTGATTATATTACCAAACCCTTTGATGAACAGGATGTTTTAGCCAGAGTTCGGGTACATTTACGTTTAAGAGCGGCACAAAAACAAATTATTTCTCAGGAAAAATTAGCCTCATTAGGAACCATTACCGCCGGGGTTGCTCACGAACTAAGAAATCCTTTAAATTTTGTCATTAATTATGCCCAATCTTCCCTTGATAGCCTAAATCAATTGTTAGCAAATATTCAGCAAAATCCTACCGAAGATTCCCAGGAAATTCTAACTCAATTGCAGGATATAATCACCGATGCTGAGGCTATTGATGAGCATGGACAGCGGGCTAGTCGAATTATTGAAAGTATGATGCAGTTGGCTCGTTCTGAACCAGGGGAATATCAATGTATTAATCTTAATGATATTTTAGATCAAGCGATTAAACTAGCATATCATAGTTTTCGAGTCAAACATCCACAGTTTGTCATTACCATTAAAACGCAATTTGATCCCCATCTTGAGGTCATAGAAGTTATTATATCTGATTTACATCGAGCTTTAATTAATATTATTGATAATAGTTGTTATGCCCTTTATTTGAAAATGCAAGAAAATATGAATCGAGAGGAAAAATTTGATCCTACTTTGTGCTTAATTACAAAAAATCAAGATTCTGAAATTGAAATTAAAATTCATGATAATGGCATAGGAATTCAACCCGAATTCATTGATAATATTTTTACTCCATTTTTCACCACGAAACCCCCAGGACAAGGCATTGGACTCGGCTTATCTTTAACCCATGATATTATTGTTTTACAGCATGGAGGCACCCTGCAACTTGACACGCAATGGAAACAATATACGGAGTTAATCCTAAAATTGCCTAAAAACCAAAAAGGGAATTAATCAAATTATATTTGTTCTTGAAAAATAGGAGAAAATTAAATTATACTCAATATCAAGATCTCAAAATATCACACTTAATATCCTTTTTCTTAAATGGTTTTAATCGATTATTCAAACGAAAATCCTATGTTACATTCCTCCGCAAAATCTCTATCTTCCCTCGCAGAAATTACACTCTATTCAGATTCTGTTACTATGCCTTCAACCCCTGCTTTTATTTTAGTTATTGATGATGAACCAGAGTTAAAACGATTAATCGAAAGACGATTAAAACCTCAGATTAAAGCGGGAGAATTTCAGTTTTTATTTGCTACTAATGGTATAGATGCTTTAGATATTTTACGTTCAAACCCTCATATTTCCGTCATTTTAACCGACTTAAATATGCCCGGAATGGATGGCTGGGCATTGCTGGAACAAATGCCTAAAATTGATCCGCTACTGAAAGCTATTGTTGTTTCTGCCTATGGCGATATTCAAAATATTAGAACCGCCATGAACCGAGGGGCATTTGATTTTTTAACTAAACCGATTAATTTTCAAGATTTAATTGTTACCATCCGAAAAACCATCGATATTGTTACTAATAGTCGGCTGCAAAAACAACAACTTAAAACTGCTGTTGAGAATTTGCAATATCTTGCTCTTTATGATAAATTAACGGGACTTCCAAATCAAAATCATGTTTTAGAATGTATTCGCTCTGCGGTTAATCATCAGTTAGATTTTGCTCTATTTTATTTAGCATTAGATCGGTTTAAAATCATTCGGTATGGCTATGGAAAAACCTTAGCTGAAAAGTTTTTAATTCAAGAAGTTGAACGGATCAAAAGCTGTTTGCAACCCGGCGATATTTTAGCTAGAATCTGGAAGGATGAATTTGTCCTATTTCTACCCAATATAAAATCAGAAAATATTGCTTTAGAAAGAGCCAATAAACTCCATCAAGCCTTTAAATTATTCCTACCAGAACGTCGAATTACCGCCTCGGGAAATACTAATATTGGTGTTGCATTATCTAGTTTATTCTACGAACAAGCGGAAGATTTTTTAAGAGCAGCAGATACCGCTATGCACTATGCTAGAATGCAGAGCAATAAAAATTGCACGGTATTTTTTAATCCAGAAATGCAAGTTGCTGTTTTGAATAGATTACAGTTAGAATCTGATTTAGAATTAGGACTAGAAAATCAAGAATTTCAAGTTTATTATCAACCAATTTACAATTTAAAAAATCAAAGTTTAGTCGGTTTTGAAGCCTTAGTTCGTTGGCAACATCCCAGTCGAGGATTAATTCCACCCTCTGATTTTATTCCTCTGACAGAGGAAACCGGACTGATTATTCCTTTGGGAGAATGGGTACTCCGAGAATCCTGTCGTCAATTTAGTTATTGGAAAAAAGAGTTTCCTGAGCAATTTCCTTTAAGTTTGAGCGTTAATTTATCAGGGTTGCAAATCTTAAAATCTGATTTCAGTGGTTTAATTGATGATATTATTGAATCTAAAGTTTTAGAAGGATTTAGTTTAAAACTAGAAATCACTGAAAGTATTTTAATGGAAAACCCCGAAGCTGTTACTGAGTACATGAATCAATTTAAAAGTCGCAATATCCAATTATCTATTGATGATTTTGGGACGGGTTACTCTTGTTTATCTTATTTACAATCTTTACCTTTAGATACTTTGAAAATCGATCGTTCATTTATTGTGAATATTAATTGCAATCCCAAAAGTTTAGATATTATTAAAACCTTGATTACTTTAGCCCATAGTTTGAATTTAGATGTGGTTGCGGAGGGTGTAGAAACTGAAAAACAGATTAATACTTTGAATGATTTAGGTTGTGAATATGGACAAGGATATTATTTTTCACCCCCGATTACTGTTGATGCTGTAACTCAGTTATTACAAAAAAATCAATTAATTTCCTAGAGTTTTGATCTTCTTTGATTTCTTAATTTAGTTTAAATAATCCCATGATCAAAGGTTTATTTGTTGGACTAATTACACTCGATTTGATTTATTCTGTTACTCAATATCCCCAGGAAAATCAAAAAATTGTCGCCTCTGATTATATCGTTGCAGCCGGAGGGCCAGCGACCAATGCTGCCGTTACTTTTAATAGTTTAGGCAACCAATCTATGCTATTAGGTGGATTAGGAACCCATGACCTAACTCAACTGATTAGAAAAGATTTACAACAATATTCTGTAAATATTATAGACTTAGATCCTAATCGTTTAGATGCTCCTCCTGTTTCATCTATTATTGTAAATAATGTCACCGGAGATCGCACTGTTATCTCAATTAATGCTACAAAATCTCAAATTTCAAGCCCCTCAAATTTATTCCAATATTTAGACAATATCGATATTATTTTAATTGACGGTCATCAAATTCCGGTCAGCCAAAGTTTAATTCAACAAGCAAAAATCAAACAAATTCCTGTTATTTTAGATGGCGGAAGTTGGAAACCAGGTTTAGAAACCCTTTTACCAGATATTCACTATGCCATTTGTTCCAATAATTTTTATCCGCCCTATTGTCAAACCTCTGAAGATGTTTTTGCTTATCTTCAAGGGATGAATATTCCTAACATTGCCATTACTAAAGGAGAAAAACCGATTCAATATATTAGTCTTAAAGCAGGAAACGGTAGTATCCCCATTCCCAGGATTCAAGCAGTTGATACTTTGGGCGCGGGAGATATTTTCCATGGAGCATTTTGCCATTTTATTCTATCTGAAAACTTCCCCACCGCCCTAGCTAACTCCGCCCAAATTGCATCTCAATCTTGCCTACATTTTGGTACTAGAAAATGGATTAAATTTTTAAATAATCACTAATCTTTATAGACAACTGGGGACAAGTAGGATATAATTAGAATATCTTCTTCTTTCCGGTTTTCACGAGTATAATTTTTGTTAAAATCTCTGATTATTAATATGACCGATATTCAACCTTTAAAAATCACCCTTCCCCCCTTACAAATTACCTTAAATGATGGGCAACAAGTCAGCTTGCAATGGCTTCCTCAATCCCCTTTAACTGAGTCTTCTCAACATCCTGAACCTCCCCAACCTCCGCTTCCTGATGGTTGGAAAAAATGGGTTGCGGCTAATAAGTTTCTGCATCAATCCGATGATGCCTTAATTGAATGTATGGTGAAAAATGGGATTGATGTTAAGTTAGCCATTGAGGAAGTCACAAACCTCGCTAACCAACCCTATTTTCAAGCCGCCGAGGAGGTTTTACAAAAGCTAGAAAAATTAGAATCTATTCTACAAATTAAAAATCAATTAGCAGCTTTAGGGTCTAATTATCATAGTATTCCTCGAATTCCATTTTTATCCAAAGATGAATTTTTAGACCAATATTATTCCCAGAATAAACCCGTTATTTTGACAGGTATTATGAAAAATTGGGAAGCAATGGAACTATGGACACCAGACTATTTAAAAGAAAACTATGGCAATGTTAGTATTCAAGTCCAGGGAAATCGCAACTCCGACCCGAATTATGAAATTAATTTAGAACAACATCGAAAAACGATGTTATTTGCAGATTATATTGATTGGGTAGTGCGGGCGGGAGAAACCAATGATTACTATATGGTTGCCAACAATAACACCCTGAATCGTGAAGAAATGCAGGGACTTTTTCAGGATATGGAGGTATTTCCCGAATACTTAGACCCAGCACAGAAAGTGGGGAAAACGTTTTTCTGGTTTGGTTCAGCCGGAACTGTTACCCCTTTACATCATGATACCATTAATATCTTTTTAGCTCAAGTTTCAGGACGAAAACTAATTAAAATGATTTCCCCGGAACAGACCCCATTTATTTATAATAATATTGGGGTATTTAGTCCGATTGATCCGGCAAATCCTGACTATAATCGCTATCCATTATATCGCAATATTCGCTCTATTGATGTGATCTTACACCCTGGGGAAGTAATTTTTCTTCCGGTGGGATGGTGGCATTATGTCAAAGCTTTAGAAATGAGTATTTCCGTTTCATTTATTAATTTTAAATTTCCTAATGATTATGATTGGAAAAACCCATCTTCAGTCAACAGTTATTAGTAGGGAATGGGGAATGGGGAATAGGGAATAGGGAATGGGGAATGGGGAATAGGGAATGGGGAATGGGGAATGGGGAATAGGGAATGGGGAACACTCTTACACTGATAACTGATAACTGTTTACTGATCACTGATTACTGATGATCCCTCGACGATAGATTTCTTTTGCATAATCTGTCCAGGTTCCCTGTCCCCAATAGCGAAAACAACTGGTTTGTAATAACAAATTGTACAATAATGCTTGTTGATAGTGAAATTCTTTAGTAATATTTGGGTTTTCTTTAACTAGAGAATCATACTTTTGGTGAAACGCAATGCTTAATTGATTCATCGGTTCCAAAACATTTTCATACCCTTGAACCCAACTTAAATTATTCGTCCAGGATGCCCCCTCCATTTGAAATTGATGATCGGTTTGTTTTAAACTAGCGATCGCCGCTTCTACCGTCTCCAGTGTCATTTGATTGGGATCAACTTTTTGCCAAATTTTATGCTGCTGAACCGCTTGACAAGCGGGGTAATCTTCTGGGTTCACCCCCGCTGCTTCTAAAAGTTCTAAATATTCCGTTCCATTCATTGCCACAACCCCATGATTTTGATCTCGCAATTCATAGAAAATCCGCAAGAAATCCCGGGGATATTCATTCATCATTACCCCGCCATTTTCCCCATCAGCAATTTGTGAGACTAAAGGCGGAATATTAACCCCAGAAATAGATTGTTTTTCCTTAGTTTTCGCTTCAAAATATGGCTGCATTTGGGCGACTAATTTAGTATCCGATCCCTGGGTTTTAATTAAAGCAATTATACTCAAGGTTTCCCCTTTAGAATTGCGGGCAATTAAACGATTTGGAATATATTTTTGGTCGTGGGGTAATCCTAAACCTTCTAAGGTTTCAACGGAATGTTCCTGAACTAATAACCAACGATAACCGCAGGATTTCAAAGCTTTAATATACTCATACAAAGTATCAGGATGATTAGGTAAGTGCATTTCTGGAGGCGAAAAACCCTTAACACGCTTTAACGCATCCTCTCCAAAAATAGAGGCAAAATGATGTTGCCAAGCCTGAATTTGGAGTAAAATATCAGGAATAGGAGTCGAAGGAATTACCCCATGACTCCACATTGTTCCTAACCATTCCACATAGGGTTGATAGTTTGGATCACAGGTGATTTTTTTCAGATCATTGAGAATATCATCCCGCCCCATTTGGCGTAATCCCCATAATAAATTCCCCGAATAATCCAACATAATTCTAGGATTACAACCTTGGGAGATTAATTGAGGAATAAACTCTCCCATCCGACGATAACACCAGGCAAAAACTTCCGCATTATGATTGTCTCCCTCATGGGGATGTTCAAACATATATTGTAGATTGCTGATTAATTCCCCATTATCACCAGCTGGAATAGTCGGTTGATGAAAATGTAACCCACAGGCAAAACCCGCTTTAATTTGATCTAACTTTAAATTAGTTTGAGGTAAAAATATAGGACAATTATGATTAACCAGAGATTGAATTTCAGCTTCCCAGCCGCAAAAATTAGGAAGACCAGAACGCAAGTCTTCTAAAACAGGTAAAGGAGCCAAAAGGCTAGATTTTGTCATACAACTAAATTTTGAGCAATTAAAATGCAATAAAAATACAAATCTGATTATACTCTTAAACCCAGACTCAGCAAAAAAGACTTTGAATCCAGGGTAAGATTCCATCGGAATTGAGCAGTGGGTTTAATATGTGTTCAATTTCACAAAACTGGGGGTTTTGATTTGGACAATAAAACGTTATAGTTAATGACGCTACTACTTACGCCAACGAGGACAACCTTTTTACTGATGGACAATTATCACCGATATTCTATCCCCAGATTTGACCGATGACCATTTATCTGTTTGATGGGGTTAATTGTTGAATTGAGACGGTGAAAAACCTCTAAATATTAATTTTATTGTTGATGCAAAATTTTGAGTGTTGAAGGTGATATGAGTATCAATTTTGGACGAGAAATCTGCGGTGATTTACCCAGTGCAGAAACACGGGAATGGTTAGTAACCAATGGCATCGGTGGCTATGCTTCAGGAACAATAGCAGGCTTGCTGACGCGCCGTTATCATGGTTTATTAGTAGCGGCTTTAAATCCCCCCTTAGGACGTACCTTATTAGTCCCCAAAATAGACGAAATTGTAGAATATCACCAACAAGTTTATCCCCTTTATACAAATCGTTGGAGTGGTGGCGCAATTAATGGCTACGGACATCATCATATTGAAAAGTTTCACTTAGACCGTACCGTACCGACCTGGAAATTTGCCTGCGCCGATGCTCTCCTGGAAAAACGGATTTGGATGCAGCCCGAGGCTAATATTACTTATGTTCGCTATAACTTAACTCGCGCCTCGGGGCCAATTATCCTGAAGCTCAAAGCCTTCGTCAATCATCGAGATTATCATAGCGATACCCATGCTGGGAATTGGAAAATGCAAGTGGAAGCGGTGGAAAATGGGGTTTGTGTCACCGCCTTTGGCCAAGCCACTCCCTTCTATTTATTGACGGATCGGGCGACGGTACAACCTACCCATCAATGGTGTTATAACTTTGATTTAGCTAGAGAACGGGAGCGTGGCCTCATGGATCATGAGGATCACCTCCATATTGCCACCTTCACCGCCACCTTGCATCCAGGGGAATCCTTATGTTTTGTCGCGAGTACCGAAGCTCGCCCCAGTTTAAACGGAGAAGCCGCCCTAGAAGTCCGTCGCAGCTACGAACGCAAATTATTAGGATATTGGCAAGATAGCTGTCCTAGCAATATTAGGGAAGTGCCGGAATGGGTACAACAGTTGGTATTTGCAGCCGATCAATTTGTGGTGAATCGGGGTATTCCTGAAAATCCCATCGGTAAAACCATTATTGCTGGATATCCCTGGTTTGGGGATTGGGGACGGGACACCATGATCAGTTTACCCGGTATTACCATCACCACCGGACGCCTCCAAATTACCCGTGCCATCCTCTATACCTACTCCAAATATGTCAAGGAAGGAATGTTACCCAACCGTTTCCCCGACGAGGGAGAAACCCCCGACTACAATACCGTTGATGCAACCCTGTGGTATTTCGAGGCGATTCGTCAATATTATGACCTGACTGAAGATATTGATATTGTCGAAAATTTGTTTCCCGTTCTAGCCGATATTATCCAATATCACTGTCGCGGGACTCGCTACAATATCCACCTTGATCCCGCCGATGGTTTACTATACGCCGGAGAACCGGGATCGCAGTTAACCTGGATGGATGCCAAAATCGGCGACTGGGTTATCACCCCCCGCATCGGGAAACCCGTGGAAATTAACGCCCTTTGGTATAACGCCCTGCGAATTATGGGGAAATTTGCCCGTCAAATCGGTAGACCCTATCAAGAATATGATGCCCTAGCCGATCGCGCCTTAGCTCGGTTTGAACGATTCTGGAATCCTGAACTGGGCTATTGTTATGATGTGATTGACGGGATTTATGGCGATGATGCTTCCCTGCGTCCCAATCAAATTTTTGCCGTTTCCCTCCCCCATAGTGCCCTATCCCACGAACAACAAAAAGCCATTGTTGAAACCTGCGGACGGTTTTTGTTAACATCATCGGGATTGCGATCACTGGCCCCGAATCATTTTCACTATCGGGGATATTATGAGGGAAATCCAGTACAACGAGATAGTGCCTATCATCAAGGCACGGTTTGGGCTTGGCTGTTGGGGCCCTTTGTCATCGCCCATTTACGGGTGTTTCAAAATCCCAATGTAGCGCGTAGTTTCCTCGAACCGATGATCAACCACCTGACCACGGGAGGACTGGGAACAATCAGCGAAATTTTTGATGGCAACGCTCCGATGCACCCCCGGGGTTGTATTGCCCAAGCCTGGTCGGTGGGAGAAATTCTGCGGGCTTGGTTAGCCACCGAACGTTAGATCAAGGGTCGTGGAAAACCATGGGTTTAAAGGCAGTTCTATTTGATTTTAATGGAATTATTATTAACGATGAGTCCATCCATGAGCAACTCATTGCCGAACTTTTGTTAACTGAAAACCTGCGTTCTCAACCCGAGGAAATTCGCAAATTTTCTTTAGGACGGAGCGATCGCGCCTGTTTAACTGACCTATTAACCTACCGGGGTCGCGTTGTCAGTAATGCTTATTTAGATCAGTTAATTGAACGGAAATCTATTAGCTATCGAAATTATTTAGAACAATTAGAACAACTGCCCCTCTATCCAGGTCTGCGGGATTTGCTCCAACAGTTGCAAGCAGCGGATCTGAAGTTAGGAATTGTCACCGGGGCGTTACGGGCGGAAGTGGAACTGGTGTTAACGCGCAGTGGCCTGAAAGAGTATTTTCCAATTATTGTGGCTGGGGATGAGATTATCCTAAGTAAACCTGAACCCCTAGGCTATTTATTAGGCCTGCAACGATTAAATCAGGCTTACCCTGAGCTAAATTTACAGCCATCGGAGTGTCTGGCTTTAGAGGATACCTATGTGGGGATTATGGCGGCAAGGCGGGCCGGAATACAAGTCGTCGGTGTCGCCCATACCTATCCCCTACATATGCTGCAACGCTGGGCAAATTGGGCTGTTGATCGCTTCGGTGATCTGGAACTTGAACGGATGCAAAAATTTTTTTTATAGGAACCTTTGCAATCTCAGGTTTAGTTGTGTTAGGATAGTGAATCGGAGTCGGGGATCATTCCTCACACTTTGATCCTTTGACTCGCACGGGGAATTAGCTCAGTTGGTAGAGTGCTGCGATCGCACCGCAGAGGTCAGGGGTTCGAATCCCCTATTCTCCATTGTCCTCGTTAATATGCTAAGATCGAGGCCAATCAAGTCTAGCTTGAAGTTTTATATACTGCCTGCCACATCTATTATTTTTGTATAGCAACCTATTTTTACCCCTGGTTTGACCACGGGGGCATATTCCTGATCTGAAAATTTATTTTTTCAAAAAAATAAGCCTATTTTCCTAGCCCTAGATAGAGGAAAAACCAGGAAAATTAAAGCTAATATTGATCACGCTCTAAAATACTGACATTTTTAAAATCTAAATGAAAGTAATCACTTTGGGTCAATCAATATTAGTTGAGAAAAGTCTGAGTTTGATCAAAACCTGCGTGGGGTGGATTATCCGTAAAATTAATTTTATGCAATATCCAGATTCTCAAAATGAAACATCAGACCTAATTGAATCAAAGTCAAACAATAATAAGCTCCTAAATCATTCTTTTCAAACCCAAGAAAGGGTTAGACAACTACTTGACAGTAGCCAAGTAGTGATTTTTAGTTGTCAGCCTCAACCTAAATATCAAATAACATTTATCAGTAACAATGTCAAAATTATATTGGGATATGATGCTGCTATATTGTTAAGAGAAAAGGATATTTGGCACACCTATGTTCCACCTTCAGACCAAGATCAATGGCAGAATGCTTTTGTGCAATTATTAGTCAAGGAGAACTATATTCATGAAGCCCAATTCTTACACGCTAATGGGAATTTTTGCTGGTTACGAGTGGAAATGCGCCTAATTAAAGATGAAGGAGGAAATATTTCCGAAATCCTTGGTTACTTCGTTGATATTACGGATCGCAAAGCAGCAGAAATGCAACTATTAACCGCAGAAAATCGTTTAAAAACAGTGATTGAAACCGTTGGTAGTGGAATTACCCTCAGTGATAAACAAGGTAATTTTTATATTTTTAATTCTAAAATGACGGAAATCACTGGATACTCTTTGGAAGATGCTCAATCTCATCCAGATTTTTTAGCCCTATTATATCCGAGTTCCACATCCTATAGCCAAGCTCAAAACCGATTAAACAATGTAGCTTTAATGGGTTCAGTCTTTAATGCAGAAACCACAATTCCCACCAAAAATGGAGAGTTAAAAACCTTGCTTTTATCTACGGTAATGATAGAAGATCAGGAGAATCCGTTATTTTTATCGACTTTTCAAAATATTACTCCCCTTAAACGAGCCGAAAAAGCATTATGTCAAATGGTTGTTCAAGAACATTTGATTTGGGAAATTACCCATAAAATTCGTCAGTCTTTGAATTTAGAAGATATTCTCAATACAACAGTTACGGAAGTTCAACAGTTACTTGAATGTGATCGGGTTTTTATTTATCAAATTTTTCCTAATCGTCAAGGAAAAGTTATTGCGGAAACCAACCCAAATAAATTGTTAAAAACCCAACCCTCGAAAACTCCTTTAATTCCTTTAAACTGCTATGAAAAATTTAATCAAGGTCGAATTAGAGTTCTGAATAAGATTAATCATGATCCGAATGATTCAGAAATGTTGAAGATGATAAAATATTGGGAAATTGATTCTGCAATTATAGTTCCTTTATTGGAAATGAATCAACTGTGGGGACTTTTAATTGTTGATCAAAATCAGGGTTTGCGCCATTGGTTAAAATGGGAAGCCAACTTATTGCGACAAATCTCAGAACAGGTGGGAATTGCTATTCAACAAAGTCACCTCTATCAAGAAACTCAAGATCAAGCTCATCGCGCCCAAATTTTAAATCAGGTGATTCAAGTAATTCGTCAATCTTTAGACTTAGATACAATTTTTTCAATGGCTATTACTGAAATTGTTAGTTTATTACGTTTGGATAGGGCTTGTATTTTGCAATATCTTCCCCAGCAAAAACAATGGCAAGAGGTGGCTTGCTTTAGTGAGCATCACTATATTATTCCTCCAGTTTTTCCTCAGATGCAACAAACATATTGTTTAGACAGTGATGCCTTTGATGTTCTTACTTCTGAAGAAATTCAATATTTAACTGGAATTTCAGGAAGTTGGTTGCCGATTCCTTTGCGGGTGGGTTCTAAAATTTGGGGCTGTTTGGGATTACTTAAACATCAAAACCTGAAGGGCTGGAAAGAGTCAGAAATTGAGTTAACCTGTGCGATCGCAGATCAATTAGCGATCGCAATTCAACAGTCTGAACTCTATCAAGAATTACAAGTTGCTAACCAACAATTACTGCGCCTCGCCACCATTGACGGTTTAACTCAAGTCGCCAATCGTCGCCGTTTTGATCAATATTTGGAACAACAATGGCAAGATTTACAAGCGGACAAAAGTTCTTTAGCTTTGATTTTATGTGATATTGACTACTTTAAACAATATAATGATTACTATGGACATCTTGCCGGAGATAGCTGTTTGAAAAAAGTCGCTCAAGCCCTGGAGAATATTCTACGAGATCCTGTGGATTTAGTCGCTCGATATGGGGGTGAGGAATTTGCAATTATTTTGCCGAATACTTCTTGGAGTGAGGCGATTCAGCAGGCACAACACATCCAAAATATGATTCTACAACTGCAATTACCCCATGCCGATTCCCGGGTCAGTCAATGGCTGACTTTGAGTTTGGGAATAGCTTGTACCATCCCTTCTGATGACATCTCCCCCTCTGTGTTAATTGGGGCTGCGGATCAAGCCTTGTATCAAGCGAAACAGCAGGGACGCGCCTGCTATTGTGTTCACGGAGTGGAGGCTATTTGAACCACCGCATACGAATTGAACTCAATTTGCCAAGTTAGATGATCACACCGGAAAATAAACTCAAGGCGTTGAAGGTCTCTTGGCATTGTTTTAGTCAGATTGGGATCAATTAGTTTCGGTTAGGGCTGTGTTGAGCGGTTGTTTCCCGAAACTAATTTTCAGCAATCTGGGTCATCTTTGCCATCAATTATTCTGTATTTGTGGATGCTTCCCAATGAAATCCAGTCACCCCAACCGTCGCCCCCAAGCGATCCCCCCTGTGAACAAGAAGCAGCCCCGCCCATTTATATTGGCGTTGATGTTGACTGGGGTTTTAGCTTTAAAAGCTGACTCAAATTTATTAAAATCTGCCTTAGTTCACAGTCGAGCAGTCATCTCTGATTCCCTTACCATTACCCAAAAGCCTGTTTCTCCCAGACCGACAGAAACACAACGGTTATGGGAAATTCCTGAAAATCCTATTGCTATTTCTCCCATCACCCCGACCTATCGGGTTTTGCCGAATCCTTTATTTAAACATCAGGGACATTTACCCAAAACCATTCCGGTTATCTATGCAAAAACCCCTTTAAATCCTGAATGGGCAGTTAATGTCGGGGATCGGGCTAAGGTTTTACCCCCGGCCGTGGACAAAAAAATTCGGGAAACTATCGCCCAGGAATCGGGAGTTATTGTCCAAGATCTTAAAATTGTAGAAGCGCGTCAACAAACTTGGCCAGATACCTGCTTAGGACTAGCTAAAACCGATGAAATCTGTGGCCAAATGTTAGTTTCAGGGTGGCGGGTAGTAGTCTCCGATGGTCGCCAAACCTGGGTCTATCGCACGGATGCTCAGGGAAGAATCATCCGTTTAGAATCCCAAGGTCATTCGTTAAATCTTCCATCCTCGGTCTTAGAGTCGGTGTTTAAGGATATTCTGCAACGGTCAGGTTTATCTCCGTCTCAACTGACTCTGGAGGCGGTGGAAGAACAAATCTGGCCCGATGGTTGTTTGGGGTTAGTGCAACCGGGGATGTTTTGTACCCAAAGTCTGGTGGCGGGTTGGCGGGTGATTGTCGGTCACGAAAACCAGCGTTGGGTTTATCGCACCAGCCAAACGGGTTCTAGTATACAATTTGATCGAGCGACTAGTTCAGTCATGCCCAATCTTCGCCTACAATTTCTGAAGATTTCGGGGGATGATTTTTTATCTCCTTGGACAAAAACCTTAATTGCCCATCTGTCAACCTCCTGTCAAGTTTCAAATTTTGTTAATTTATCCATAGGGGATACTTGCTCAAATTAATAAGCTGTCCTTTGAACTAATTTTTAATATAAACTATGACTGATATTAGTGGAAACTGGTTAGGAACCTATTGGCAACAGGGAGTTCCCACTCGTTTTGAAGTAACATTTATTCAGAGCGGTAATTCCTTAGCTGGGAATATTTTAGATGAGGGTTATTTGGGAGAAGCTCAAATTAGCGGGGCTGTGCTGGGTCGAGGGGTGAGTTTTACCAAACAATATCTAACGACTTCTCCCGATACGGTTAGTTATACGGGGACGGTCTCCGAAGATGAAAATTATATTCAGGGACAATGGCAAATTAGTCGGTTGTCCTCGGGAACTTGGGAAGCCCATCGCCAAGGAGATAATTTATCCTTGGAATTTAATAACATCATAGTTGAAAAGGTTCCGGTTTTTTCTTAAGCGATCGCTTGTGTTCCCCATCTTCTTTATAGCAGTGCGAGCACCCTCGCTCCCTAGTTTTATCAAGAGCCCGTATTTATAAAATGTCTTCCCTGTTTTGCTGTGTCTAGGTTTTGGCTATGTCCAGAATCAGAGATAGTCTTGATCCTGTGAGTACAGGTTTAGTGATCAATATTTTATATTTTTTTAAGATTCTAAGCCCTGATGGATGTGGTTTCACTGGGATTCTTTGTATATAACAAGAAGGTGAACTGGCTATGAATACTCAAGATGGAACCGAAAATAATCAAAATCTAGAGCTGCCGCTACTGGAAACAGTGTTGAATATTTTAGATATGTCTTTATCTATTTTGGAAAAGCACCCTAATGCTGAAGACGATAGGATCAAGCAAGTGGCAGACGAGATAACACAGGTTCAGGAGCAAATTAGGCAGTATGAAATTGATATGGCTGAGAGCATGATCTTTACAACCTTAGAGGGGGAGAGAATAAATAATCCAGAAAGACAGGAAATACTGAATTTACTTACTTTTTTGATCAAGTATTTTAGCTAATTTATTAAAATAAATTGCCAATAAGTCCCGTCCTGGTTGGTCGAGGAATTTTTCTTCCAGCAAAGCTTTGGTATTAATCCAGTTTAAAGCTGCAATTGTTCTTTTTTTATCAGATATTGGAGGAAGCTTACGGGTTAAATAAATACCCTTATTAAAACTTTCTCTAATCCATTCCAAACAATTCCAAATGCCGTTATCGAGGTCAGATTTAGCTGTAGTTTTGTTTATTATTTCTAATCCCCCAAAAGGATAGTCTTCTAACACAGAGTCACCTGATTTTACAGCTAGAGATTTTAGGTTTTCTTCATCTTCCAACCAGTGTTTTACTGTTTGATAAGATGGTTGTCTTTTTTGCAAAGCATCTAGTTGATTAATGAGAGCAAGCATATCACCCTTGTCTGATTCTGACACATTTTGATTATTTTTATAATTAATCAAGGCTTCTTTTGCTCTTTCTACTAAATCAGAAGGTGCATTGTTAAAATTTTGTTCTTGCTTAAAAGATTGTCTTAATTTGTCCCTTATGTCATTTTCACTCGCCTTGATTTTTAGGTCTATAAAAAAATTATTTCCTCCCAAAACTGCTACAACAATAACTACATAAAGCCCTAACCCACTTCCGACCGATTTAGTCAATTCTTCTGGTTTACCCTGAAAGTAATTCTTACACATCGTCCCTGAAATAAAAAAGAGAGTAACAATTACTGGTAAAGTGAGGATTATTGAGCCAACTATTAAACCAGAGTTAAATTTGTGATTTTTCAATTTTGGATAATCCATAATAAAAACACGGGGGTGTGAAAACTCAGCGTCTTTAGACCTGAGAGGAAACACGACACTTCCTTAACCCGATACAGATGTTTAATTATGGTTGCCAGAGCCACAAACTAGCCACGCAGTGAGTATCGTGACTCAAAAAACGTAGTTAGTCAAGACTTAGGCTGTGGTCAGCTATCTTAAAGTTGAGGCGTGTTAGCGTAGCCTGGGCTGCGCGCATAGCCCCTTTACTTCAGTTCGGGGTGCTGACATCCTTTAAGCTAATCATGCCTCCGGTCTATCACAGTTAATTCACAAAATAACATATTTGTTACATTTTTTTACAAAAATCCTAAATAGTTTCAGATATATTCAGGCTATTTCCCAATAAACTCCCCTGGTGCTAACGCATATTCTGGGGGTGACTGCTACTGATGAAGTAATTAAATTCATTCATCTAAATCCGCCATTAACTCATCTACCGTGACTTTTTGCGTTTTTCCCTGCTTATATTCTGCATGAGCTTCGGCAATACTGGCGGCAATTTCCTTTCTCCTTTTTTCTCCTAATCGTTTTTGGAGAATTTCAATTAAAAAATCTTGCTCTGACTCAGACAGAGATTCTGCCATTTCTAAAACTTGATTAAAATTGGCTTTTTGCATACATAATAGGTTAATTGATTGTATTTTGACTTAGAGTTCCTCTAACTAACTACGATAAGCATCCCGCCGATGCCTCACCCGCATAATACGCACTATCCTATCCTGATCATCAATAATATAAACAACCCGATAATCACCGATCCGAATTCGATAGGAATTATCGCCCCCCTTTAACTTTACCACTCCTTCTGGTCGAGGTTCTAAACTTAAACAATCAATAGCTTCACTAATGCGTAATTGAAGATCGATATCTAGCCCTCGCAACTCCTTAGCCGCCGACTTCTTAAAGCGGACAGTATAATCCTCATTTGCCATGAGCTTCAGCCTCAATTTGTTGCTTTAACTCCTCCCAAGACACCTCCTCCTCATCTTGACGCGCATGAGCTACCAACACATCATAGAAGTCTTCCCACAACTCCCCCCACTCTGCTAAATCAATTAATACCGCCTGCTTTTCCCCCGCCTCATTCACAACAAATTGAATCCCTTTCATCGTTTTTTTCCTTAGTAATGGGGATAACTGCTATTTTAACTAAACAAAGCTGACTCGATGTTTATGAAACCCAAAACAATCAAGTTGTTAGATGTGTTCGCTCTCACCTTAGATATTAAAACAAAGGTTTAATTCCCGCTAAATCCAAAATTTTAGGAATTAAATCCTCCCGTTTAACTGCCATAATATGGACTCCATGACAGAGTTCACGGGCAATTTTAACCTGTTCTGATGCAATTAAAATTCCTTCTTCTAGGGGGTGTTTAGCCCGTTCTAAACGATCAATAATTGTATCAGGAATACAAACACCGGGGACGTATTTATTAATAAATCGAGCATTTTTAGCAGATTTCAATAGAAAGATTCCGGCTAAAATCGGCTTTTTACTACTATCAGCAATTTCAGTCATAAATTGATCTAACCGATCAAAATCCGTAATTAATTGACTTTGAAAAAATTGCGCCCCCGCTTCTATTTTCCGTTCAAATCGGCTTTTTAACCCTGACCAACTGGAAGATTGGGGATCAACAGCCGCCCCCGGAAATAAATCCGTCGCCCCATCGGGTAAGATTTTATTATTCCAATCTTTACCTTGATTGAGTTTATCAATCGCTTGTAATAAGCGGACAGATTCTAAGTCAAAAACCGCCTTAGCATCGGGATGATCTCCAGCTTTGACCGGATCACCGGTTAAGGCTAAAATATTTCTAATCCCGAGGGCTTGGGCGCCTAATAAATCCGCTTGTAAACCAATCCGATTGCGATCGCGACAAGCCAATTGATAAATCGGTTCTACCCCATGATGCAATAAAATAATTGAAGCAGCCAGGGAACTCATACCTAAAACAGCCCGACTCCCATCGGTAATATTAACCGCATGGACTCGACCTTTGAGGAGTCTGACCATTTCAATCATGTGGCTGGGGTCTGCGCCTTTGGGGGGGGCGACTTCCGCCGTTACAATAAATTCATCTAAAGTTTGACAAGCAGTACGAAAACGATTCATTCTTAGGGTCTGAGGTTATTTTTTAAAGGTTAATGTTGAGAGTTTGTAGCCTGGTTGAAAGTTCCTGAATCAGATCATCAAATAGGGATGATCAATTTTAATTCATCGGAATTGAACTTATAAAGGTCGGGAATATCCCATGGCTTCCTTAACGCGAGTTAGGGTTTGATTAGCCACCGCTTCGGCTTTTTCTCGACCAGTTTTTAACACCGATTCTAAATAGCCCCGATCATCCATTACCGCTTTATATTTTGCCTGGATGGGTTTAAGATTTTCAATCAGAGTTTCTGTGAATAAAGGTTTAAATTGACCCCATCCCATATCCTGAGCTTCTGCTGTAACTTCGGCTTTAGTTTTACCCGCTAAAATTCCATACAGCATTAATAAATTATGACATTCGGGACGGTCTGGATCATCAAAGGTTAAACCACGAACTGCATCGGTTTTACAGCGTTTAATTTTTTTAGTAATCGTATCGGGATCATCTAATAAATTAATTCGACTTAATTCGGAGGGATCGGATTTTGACATTTTGCGAGTCCCATCGGTAAGACTCATCACCCGAGCACCTTCAGGACGAATTAAAGGATCGGGTAATTTTAATAGAGTTTTACCTTTGCCAAATAAATGATTAAACCTTACGGCTAAATCTCGGGTTAATTCCAGATGTTGTTTTTGATCTTCTCCCACGGGAACTTTATCCGCATCATAGAGCAGAATATCTGCCGCCATTAATACGGGATAATCAAGTAATCCCACACTGACATTTTCCCCCTGTTTAATTGCTTTTTCCTTAAACTGAATCATATCTTCTAACCAATTCATCGGGGTGATACAATTCAGCAGCCAGGTGAGTTCAGTATGGGCAGAAATATGGGACTGAACAAAAATTGTAGAATAGTCTAAATCGATGCCACAGGCTAAATAAAGGGCGGCAATGGTGTAGGTATCGGTGGCTAAGGTGGCGGGATTATGGGGGACGGTAATGGCGTGTAAATCGACGACACAGAAGAAGTTATCGTATTGTGCTTGATGGTCTACCCAGTTGCGAATCGCCCCTAGATAGTTGCCTAAATGTAGGTTTCCGGTCGGTTGTACTCCAGATAGAACTCGCTGTTTACCCATAAGATGATATTAACTGAACTTAATACTCTATCTTGGCACGAATGGGATAATATGGTTGAAAAATTGAAGCATCGTGTGTTTCTGCTTTTAGAGACGAAGGAACACCAACACCCGTTAGGTCGATTTTTTAAATATTTTTTAATCTTTTTAATTACTTTAAATACCCTGGTGGTTTGCATTGAATCGATAGATGAAATGTTTAAAATTTATCAAACGATTTTAAACGCATTTAATCAGTTTTCCTTGGGGGTTTTTACCTTGGAATATATATTAAGGGTCTGGTCATGTACGATCCTTAAAAAATATCGTCATCCTGTTTGGGGAAGGCTAAAATATATGTTAACTCCCCTAGCAATTATTGATTTAATTGCTTTTGTACCCTTTTATTTTCCTTTTGATCCCGGCAATTTTCAAGAGATGAAATTCTTGCAATTGACTCGCTTTTTACAAATTTTGAAATTAGGTCGTTATTCCCAGGCAACTCGAATTTTAACTCAAGTGATTGACCTGAGAAAAAAGGAATTAATCTTAACATTAAATGTGGTATTTTTTTTGTTGATATTTTCAGGAAATTTAATTTATTTTGCCGAACATGAAGCACAACCGGATAGATTTCCCCATATTCCGGCGTCCATGTGGTGGGCGGTAATTACCTTAACAACGGTGGGTTATGGAGATGTTTATCCTATTACTCCCCTGGGAAGATTATTAGGGGGTATTTTAGCGTTATTAGGAATTGGACTTATTGCCTTACCTGCGGGGATTATTGCCTCTGGTTTTACGGAAGTGATTGCCCTGAATCAACGGACAAATAAAACCCTTTATCCTAAAATTTGTCCCCATTGTGGAAAAAACATTGATCACCCTCTGGAACATTCCAGGGATCTTGATCATTAATTGATTTTGCGGTTATGATTGAAAAAGTTTAATCTAATTTTGCTAAAATTAAGGAAGATTTAATCATGGGTCTGGAACGAAAACTATTTAGAGGAATGTTTGAACAAACAGAAACGGTCGAATTGAGACAAATATGTTTTACTCCCAGTCGCATTTTTGAACCAGGACATTATATTGCTGGAGAGTTACCCGATATTGCTTTTGATCTGGGTTTAGTGGATAAATTACCCCCAGTTCGTGGCAAAAGTGCCGAAATTAGTCAACCCTATCCTGATGATATTGAACATGATCAATGATGCTTATGCTTGGATTGAAAAAGCACTCCATACCATTCATAAAGCGGACTGGTATCGTTCGGTTCAAACTGTCGAAAGTCAACCGGGATCTACTCTTATTATAGAGGGTAAATCCTTAATTAATTTTGCCAGTAATGATTATTTGGGATTGACTGGAGATCAACGGTTAATTGATGCCGCGATCGCAGCTACCCAACAATTTGGTACGGGGGTAACGGGTTCTCGATTATTAACTGGACATCGCCAACTCCATCGAGATTTAGAATTAGCGATCGCCGCTTTTAAACAAACCGAAGATGCTTTGGTTTTTAGTTCTGGTTATTTAGCCAATATTGGTACAATTGCGGCTTTAGTTGGGCAACGGGATTTGATTTTATCCGATGAATATAACCATTCTAGTCTAAAAAATGGGGCGAAAATGAGTGGGGCAACGGTGTTAGAATATCAACACAATCACCCAGAACATTTGAGAAAACTATTAGAAGAAAATCGTCTTCCCTATCGCAAAGCCTTAATTATTACCGATAGTGTATTTAGCATGGATGGAGATTTATGTCCCCTACCTGATTTACTCGATTTAGGCGAAGAATTTTCCTGTATGGTATTAGTAGATGAAGCCCATGGAACCGGGGTTTTTGGTAAAAATGGAGCCGGATGTGTAGACCATTTTAACTGTACGGGAGAGCCTTTAATTCAGATGGGCACTCTTAGTAAAGCCCTGGGAAGTTTAGGGGGTTATGTCGCAGGATCGGCGGAATTAATTGACTTTTTGAGAAATCGTGCCCCTAGTTGGATTTATACCACCGGATTAAGTCCTGCGGACACCGCCGCCGCCTTAGCCGCCATTCAAATTGTGCAAACCGAACCCCAACGCCGGAAACAATTATGGCAAAATGTAAAAACCGTAGAAACCCTATTTCGAGATCATAAAAAACCATCTAATTTACCAATTTCCCAGACCCTTTCCCCAATTTTTTGTGTTCCGATTAAAGATGCAGCCACGGTATTAACCCTCAGAAATCAACTCAAAGAACAGGGTATTTTTGCCGCGGCTATTCGTCCCCCAACTGTCAATACCAGTCGTATTCGGATTTCCTTAATGGCAACTCACACCCCCATGCAGTTGCAAACATTGGTTCAAGTTTTAACCGATATCATTTTTGCAGAAAACACCAAGGAACAAAGACACCAAGAGGTATAATACAGGAATATTAAACCTTAATCGTGTTTATCAGGTCGAATTACTTTTTATTACCCCCCCATTCCCGATCAAGGATTTAATAGGATGACGCAGATTAACACAGATTAAAATCCGCGAAATCCTTGAAATCCTCTTAAATCCGTGATCCCTATTCCCCATATTAATGAAACACCTTCTTTTATTGACGGGTTTAACCGTTACTTTAATCACTTTCCTATCCTCCTGTGCCAATAGTCCCACGGGGAAAGCGATAGAAAATTCTCTAAAAGCTGATCCGCAGTTAGAAACTAATTATCCCTCGCCTGAACCGATTATCACACCCACTAAAACCCCTGAACCTGCAATTCCTGTGGTGGAACTTCCGGCTGATTTTCCCGCAGAAATTCTGCCCTATCCTAATGCCACTTTACGAGAGGTTATGCCTTCCACAACGGATAAAACGGCTGTAATTACCCTCTGGGAAACCCCTGATCCGAGTAATGCTGTTCAGAGTTTCTATAAAAAAGAATTAGTGGCAAAAAAATGGGAAATTATAGATAATTTAGATAATGAAAATAGCGATAATCTGAATGCGGAGAAAGATAATTTAAAAGTTACTATTGCTCAACAATCTAATCCTAAAGCAGACGGAAAAACCTATTTTCAAATTCGTTATCAACCCATTCCTGTTACGGCGATCGCTTCTCCCACACCTACACCCACGATCACTCCTAATCCCGAAACATCAGAAAATAATTCTGTTTCTAAAGAGTTAACTTCCTTTGTTTCTGATATCGCAAAATTGGGTATTTTTAAAGCCCCCAATTCCCAAGAAGCCGGAATTTTACCCAACCCGAATGGTACGATTACTCGCAGTCAATATGCCCGTTGGCTAGTTGAAGTCAATAATAAATTATATGCCGAGAACCCAGCCAAACAAATTCGTTTGGCTGCGGGGAATAGTCAACCCATTTTTACAGATGTTCCAAAAACCCATCCGAATTTTGCTGAAATTCAAGGATTAGCAGAAGCTGGTTTAATTTCAAGTCCGTTATCAGGAGATAATACGGTGACAAAATTTCGTCCCGATTCCCCTTTAACTCGGGAGGATTTAATTGCCTGGAAAGTTCCCTTAGATACTCGACATTCCCTACCGAAAGCCAATATTGATGCAGTTAAAGAAAGATGGAGTTTTAAAGATACCTCTAAAATTGATCCGGGAGCTTTACCTGCTATTTTAGAAGACTATAATAATGCGGATAATTCTAATATTCGTCGAGTTTTTGGGTATACCACTTTATTCCAACCTAAAAAACCTGTTACTCGCGCACAAGCCGCCGCTACCCTTTGGTATTTTGGATTTCAAGGTGAAGGAATTTCGGCTAATGAAGTATTAAATAATCCTAATCCCAATCCCAATCCTAATCCAACACCAACACCAACACCAACACCAAATTAAGGGGAGGAAAAGCTGATGATTCAGGAATTAGCAGATTTAAAAGCAAGTCTTTTAGAAGGACGATATCAGGATGCGTTAACCCTCATTGAACAATTGGATGGCATGAGTAGACAGGCTAAAATTGATGCCATTGAATCACAGTTAGTCAGAATGTTGATTCATTTAGTTAAAAATCAATTAGAACAGCGCTTAACAAATTCTTGGGCGGCATCTATTCGCGGAGCTTTAGTAGAAATTAAAAGATTGAATTTGCAAGACAATAGAACATCTACTTATATCAAGCAAAATGAATGGCAATCTTTGATGGAAGATGCTTTAGAATCAGCAATTAGTGATGCTTCTGTAGAGGTTTTCCAGGGAGATTATACCCCCTTCCAATTATCGGAAATGGTCGATAGGGAGGCTGTAATTTTAGTGGGTGATAGTTTAATTGATTTAACCTATCGTTTTTCTAAAAAGGAATTACCAAATATTGTTAATCAAGCATTAATGCAATTACCTGGGGGAATAGCTTGGGGGAAGGGGAATTAGAAAAGATTGCGCTTAAGCGCAACAACGGGGTTTATGATAAGTTTTACTAATGTTTTTCTCAAAAATGTTTTGTTTTTTAAAGGATTGTCAGGAAATCTTGAAATTTTATTGAAAATAACTCTCAAATAGTTGACGGAATCATGGGGGTTCTGGTATAGTTAGGGAAATACCTCTCAAGGGTTTACTGTGTCTAATCTCCAAAACAGAGGCTAAAACCATGATTCCATCGTCAAATATCTTGATTTCCTGACAGAATTAGGGAGAGATGATGCACCAATTTTAGGCTAAAAACCGCAAGCTGAAAATGGGCATCTTGACAAAAAACCCATTTTATGTAGTAGACTCAAAAACGGAGTTTATCCTTCTCTTTCTTCGTGTCTTTGTGGTTTTTTAAAACCCTAATGTCCAAGCAACTTATCGCGTAACTGTTTAATTCGATCTCGCAACTTAGCTGCTTCTTCAAATTCTAACTTTTTAGCTGCCGTCTTCATTTGAGTTTCTAATTGGATAATTAAATCGGGAATACTTTCTAAGGGAAATTCCTCAAAGGTTTCTATCTGTTTCGCAGTAGTTTGAGCATTTAACCGTCGAGATACATCCAAAAATTCCAAAATAGAATTACTATATTTTTTAATAATTTGTTGGGGAATAATTCCATGTTTTTGATTATATTTATGTTGAATCTCCCGTCGTCGGTTAGTTTCCTCAATTGCCTTAATCATACTTTGGGTTAAATTATCCCCATATAAAATCGCCTGTCCCCTGATATTGCGCGCCGCCCGTCCGATAGTTTGAATGAGTGAGCGATGCGATCGCAAAAACCCCTCCTTATCCGCATCTAAAATCGCCACTAAAGACACCTGGGGTAAATCCAACCCTTCCCGCAATAAATTCACCCCAATTAACACATCAAACTCCCGATTTTGTAATCCTTGAATAATTTCTATCCGTTGAATTGACTGGATTTCCGAATGCAAATATCTAACATTAACTCCCCTTTCTTGCAAATATTCCGTCAAATCTTCCGCCATCCGTTTAGTTAAGGTCGTAATTAAAACCCGCTCATCCCTAGCAACTCTTTCTTGAATTTCCCCATATAAATCATCCACCTGTCCTGAAGTGGGACGGACAAAAACTTCTGGGTCAATTACTCCCGTCGGACGGATAATTTGTTCCACCACTTGACCTTGAGATTGTTCAATTTCCCAATCTCCCGGTGTTGCTGAAACAAAAATACATTGATTCACTGTTTGCCAAAATTCCTCCGATTTCAACGGACGATTATCCGCCGCACTAGGTAAACGAAATCCATGATCAATTAAGACTTTTTTTCTGGCTTGATCGCCATTATACATTCCCCGAATTTGAGGTACACTGACATGGGATTCATCCACAATTAATAACCAATCATTGGGAAAATAATTAATTAAACATTCTGGAGGTTCTCCCGCCTGTCTTCGGGCTAACTGACGGGAATAATTTTCTACCCCATTACAATATCCCACCTCCCGCAACATTTCCAAATCATAACGGGTGCGTTGGGATAACCGTTGTGCTTCTAAGAGTTTACCTTGACTTTCTAGGGCTGTTACCTGTTGTTTTAATTCCTGTTCTATATCATCACAAGCTATTTCTAGGCGGTCTTCTGGGGTCACAAAATGTCGGGCGGGATAGATATTTAAACAGTCTAAACTTTGCAATACTTCTCCAGTTACCGGATCTGTATAACGAATCGCTTCAATTTCATCCCCAAAAAATTCTACTCTAATGATTCGATCTTCATAGGCGGGGCCAATTTCTAAAACATCTCCTTTCACCCGAAACCTTCCCCTAGTTAAATCGGCATCATTGCGGGTATATTGTACCGAGACTAATTCGCGTAACAATTCCCGTTGATCAACTTCTTCTCCCACCTGTAAAGAAATAGCAGCTTTTAAATATTCGGCGGGCATTCCCAACCCGTAAATACAACTAATAGAAGCGACCACAATCACATCTCGCCGTTCAAATAAAGAGCGAGTGGCGGAATGGCGGAGCATATCAATTTCATCATTAATTGATGAGGTTTTTTCAATATAAGTATCTGTCACCGGAAGATAGGCTTCCGGCTGATAATAGTCGTAATAACTAATAAAATATTCCACCGCATTCTCGGGAAAAAATGACCGAAATTCGTTACATAATTGGGCGGCGAGGGTTTTGTTATGGGCTAACACCAGAGTCGGACGTCCGATTTTTTCAATTACCGAGGCGATGGTAAAGGTTTTTCCAGTTCCCGTTGCCCCCAATAGGGTGCTGAAGGGTTGCCCATTTTGAATATTATCGGTAAGTTGGGCGATCGCCTGGGGCTGGTCTCCCAAGGGTTGAAAGGGGGCATGAAGTTTAAAGGGTTTCATGACTAAACTTGATTAAGGGTTCAACTAGGATAACAGCTAAGTGCCAAGAGGGTTGGGAGACCCAACCCCTACCCTGAAATATTACAACCTCGACGCGGATTGTCCATTTTTACACCGCAAATCACGAAAAATCAAGTAATAGGGCGAATAGATGACGGGCGATTGTCAACTGGTGTATGCTAAGTTTTATTAAGTTTTTTGGCTTGCTGAGAGAACATTATGGATTCGCCGATTCTAGTCTCGATTAAACCTTGGCTGAATTTCTTTCATCCGGTGTTGATGTGGATTTTGTTAGGATTATCTGTTTATGCGATGTATTTGGGGGTACAAATTCGTCGTACCCGGGAAGCGGACGGAGACACCAAAAAAGAGTTAATTAAGGGAAAATTCAATATTAAACATCACCAAATAGGTTCAGTTTTGCTGGCTTTGATGGTGTTGGGAAGTATTGGCGGCATGGGTGTGACTTATATTAACAACGGGAAACTGTTTGTTGGCCCCCACTTATTAGCGGGACTGGGAATGACCGGAATGATTGCGATTTCTGCCTCCCTAACTCCCTATATGCAAAAAGGAGTTAATTGGGCTAGATATAGTCATATTACCCTGAATACGATCATCCTGGGACTGTTTGCTTGGCAAGCTGTCACTGGGGTTGAAATCGTCCAACGAATTATTAGCAAAATGTGATCCCGGAGGGAATAGAAAATAGGCTGTTACTCTCAAAAATTGGGTTAAGTCAGGTGTGAGAAATTAAGAATTATCCAATTTATTGAGAGTACAGTTTAATTTGACTTCAAGTGGTTTTCAATCTTTTTTACCTTTGTTTTTAGTTTCCAGAAATAAAGATATTGCTCAAGATGTGAGTATCGAGAACAACTATTTCAGACATTCCCAATCCTGTTCATGGATAATAGGGCTAATAATATCTCCTAAAGTTTTGGCTTTACCAGCTATCAAAGCCGAAGGAATCCGACGCTTTGGGGGTATTTTCGTTTCTTCTAAGACGGTCACAACAATACGCGCTGAACTCACTTGAGGTTGTTCTGATAGCCATTTCACCTGACCGTTTTCATAAATTGCTTCATAACTTTTTAACACAATAATCTCCTTTGGCTATATTTTAACACAAACGAGTTAGATAAAGTAACTCAAATTAACGATGCCAAATCGTTTGATTTCCAGGTTGATCAATTAGGGTAATTCCTAACCCTTTTAACTGATCTCGAATGCGATCGCTTTCTGCAAAATTTTTAGCTTTTTTTGCCTCTAAACGTTGCTGCACTAATATTTCAATTTCACTATCACTTAACCCTAACTCCTGACTTTCCTCCGGTTTTGCTTCTAATCCAAAAACCGTGGCTAATTCTATTAAAGTTTGCCAGGTTTTCTGTAAGTGTTCGGTCGAGGTATTAATATCGCCTCCATGAATTAGGATATTGCGATCGCGTCTTAATTCCTTAGCCAACTCAAACAAAATCACCAGCCCTTCCGGGGTATTAAAATCATCATCCATTGCCTCTTTAAACCGACCAATAGCATCAACATCAATTAGGGCTTTTTCATTGGGTTTAAAGCCTAATTCCTCGCCGTATTCGCTACCAAATAATAACCCCTCTTTTAAGGTATTCCATCCATTTTCAGCCGAAGCGATCGCTTCATCGGTAAAATCTAAGGGTTTGCGATAATGGGCTTGTAAAATGAATAAACGAATCACCATCGCATCCAAAGGACTATCCAACAAACCGCGAATTGTGGTAAAATTTCCCAAGGATTTAGACATCTTTTCCCCACTCACCCTAACCATGCCATTGTGCATCCAATAATGGGCTAAAGGTTGATGGGTTGCGGCTTCAGATTGAGCAATTTCATTCTCATGGTGGGGGAAAACCAAATCCCCGCCCCCGCCGTGAATATCAATCGTATTTCCTAATAGCGATCGCACCATCGCTGAACACTCAATATGCCATCCAGGGCGACCTTTTCCCCAAGGTGAATCCCATGCTGGCTCCCCTAGTTTTGCAGCTTTCCAGAGGGCAAAATCCGAGGGATCTTTCTTCTTAATTGTATCAGTGTCGGAGGAGGAAATTCGACCACTCGCACCCGCTTGTAATTGTTCCTGTTGACGGCCGGATAATTTGCCATAATCGGCAAAATCTTTTACACTATAGTAAACATCCCCATCCACGGCATAGGCAATCCCTTGATCTTCTAATTCTTGAATTAATTGAATAATTTGGGGAAGATGTTCCGTCACCCGGGGATAGGCATTTGCATCCCTAATATTCAAGCGCCGGATGTCTTCAAAATAGGCTTGAATATATTTATTAGAAACCACATCCATTGTGGTGCTTTCTAATTTCGCCCGGTTAAGAATCTTATCGTCAATATCGGTAAAATTCTGAATATAATTAACCCTATAGCCACTATATTCTAAATAGCGCCTCACAATATCCCAAGCCAGATAGGATCTCGCATGACCTAAATGGCAATAATCATAAACCGTCACCCCGCAGCAATACATTTTAACCTGTCCTGCTTCTAGGGGTTGAAAATCTTCTTTTTGACGAGTTTGAGTATTATAAATTTTGATAGCCATGTTTTTTATAGGGAACAAGGAATAGGGAATGGGGAATGGGGAATGGGGAATAGAAAGAAGATTGGGTCTACACTTAACTCCTATAAACGTGCCTATATCGGTTAAAAAGTTATTCGTGTATCTCTAATCTCTAAACTGATAACATTCAACAGTCAACAGTCAACAATTAATTTTAACTTCCTGAAAAAAACAACTTCTCGCCCCGGTATGACAAGCGATATCGCCAATTTGTTCTATTTTTAATAATAGAGTATCGGCATCACAATCATAATATAATGATTTAAGTTTTTGAATATGTCCTGATGTGGCTCCCTTGTGCCATAATTCAGAACGAGAACGACTCCAATAGTGAACTTCTTGGGTTTCTAAGGTTTTTTGAATAGATTCTTTATTCATCCAAGCCATCATTAAAACCGTACCATCTTCTGCGTCTTGAGCGATCGCTGGAATTAATCCTTGAGCATTAAATTTTAATGCTTCTATCCACAAATAGTCTTGATTCATAGTCAGTTTATATTTTTAATCCATTAATTCCTTAAACTTCAGCATCAAGGTTAGGGTCACAGTTTTGAGCTTTTTTCTTGAAGGTTTGGAAAATATTATAAAAACCGTTAGCGCGAGAAGGGGTTAAACTCGCTTGTAACCCAGTTTCTTGAATAAAGCTCGGGTCAAGTTGAACAACTTCTGTGGGAGTCATTCCATTCATTCCCATAATCAAAAAAGCCACTAATCCTTTAGTTAATTGAGAATCAGATTCTCCCTGAAACTGAACTTTTCCCTGTTCATCTAAGTTAGCAATCACATAAACCTGTGACACACAACCCGGAACTTTATTATCAGGAATTTTCTGATCTTCTGGAAAGGTAGGAAGTTTTTGGGCAATGGTAATTAACTGTTCATAACGTAATTTATTAGAAGAAGCCCGTTTAAAACGCTGTACAATCCGTTCTAAAGTTGGGGGTAGGGGAGTTGTGGTGGAAGACATAATCCAAAACCATAAAATTTCTACCTCAGTTTAGCAGGTGTTGGCAGGTAGGGAGGCTATTCACACTGTAGAGACGTGCCATGGCACGTCTCTACGACATCTAAAGATGACCTTTATTCACCCATTAAAAGGGGTTTGTAGGGGCGAGGTCTTCTCGCCCACTTTAAAGTCCAGACAACCCAGGCGCCAAGAGGGTTGGAAGACCCAACCCCTACGATAAAATGTTGCAACCTTAATGAGTAGCGCTATATCACCCTTTCAAACAGCGAATGGCTTCTAATAACCCCCGGGCTTTATTCAGGGTTTCCTCATATTCTTTTTCGGGTTGGGAGTCAGCTACCACCCCCGCCCCCGCTTGCACACTAACTCGATGTTCCCCTTGACCCTGGTTTTGAACAATCATCGTGCGGATGGTAATAGCAGTATTGAGTTGTCCTTCAAAATCATAGTAACCATAAACCCCGGAATAGGGGCCGCGACGACAACCTTCTAATTCATGGATAATTTCCATCGCCCGAATTTTCGGCGCGCCGCTCACAGTCCCGGCGGGAAAACAGGCTTTTAAAAGATCCCAAGCGGTTTTATTTTCTGCTAATTCTCCAATCACATTACTCACAATGTGCATCACATGGGAATAGCGTTCAATTACCATTAATTCATCAACTTTAACTGTTCCCATCCGACAAACCCGACCCAAATCATTCCGTCCCAAATCGACTAACATAATGTGTTCCGCGACTTCTTTAGGGTCTTTTAATAAATCTTCCCCTAACGCCTGATCTTCTTGATGGCTTTGACCACGGCGGCGAGTACCCGCAATGGGACGGACGGTGGTGATCAATTTTCCTTCTGGGTTTTTGTCCGCTTTCACCATAACTTCGGGACTAGAACCGATTAATTGCCAGTTTCCAAAGTTAAAATAAGCCATATAAGGAGATGGATTAATTAACCTTAAAGAACGATAAAGGGAAAAGGGATCGCCGGAATATTCAGCCGTTAATCTTTGGGATAAAACCACTTGAAAGATATCCCCGGCTTTAATATATTGTTTGCCTTTTTCTACATTGGCACAAAATTGCTCCTGGGAAACATTACTAATATAATTTAAAGGCGGTTGTTGATCGGGGGGAGTCCATTCTAAAAGGGTATTTTGGGGGGATAATGGGGATTGTAATTTAGCTACTAATTGTTTAACCCGATCGCTCGCCTGTTGATAGGCCGTTTCTAAATCGGTATTCCGAGTATCGGCATAGGCGATCGCCCAAATTTTACGTTTAACCTGATCAAAGATTAATAAATTATCAACCTGCATCCATAACCCATCGGGTAAATCATCGGAATTGGGGGAATATACCGGGACGCGGGACTCGATCCACTGAATTAATTCATAACCCCAAAACCCAAATAATCCCCCAATTCCGGCGGGTAACTGGGGCAATTTTACCGGATGATAGGGTTGTAAACAGTCTTGTAGGGCTTGGAAGGGATCGCCTGTAAATTCTTGAATTGTTCCATCTCGCCATTTTTGTACCGTGTGGTCGCCATGAGCTTCTAAAATCCAAACCGGATCACACCCCAAAAAACTATAACGCCCGATGGTTTCTCCGCCTTCAACCGATTCCAAGAGAAAATTATAGGGTTGATTGGCACAAACCCGATACCAAGCCGAAACCGGAGTATCTAAATCAGCCACCCATTCTTGATAGACCGGAATAAAATTTCCTGTGGAAGCCAGTTGAGCAAATTGGGAGAAATCTGGAAAAATCATAGCGACTAATGGCGAACAATAAAAAATAAAGGATGAAGGTAAGAATAAACTATCCTCCATCCTAATATGTTTAGGGCATTGCCCTGGTTAATTGCACCTGATCGGTCTAAACGTCAGAGGTGCTTTTACCTGTGAATTTGACTTTAACTGGATCAACATTGCTACCAATATTGTGACTAACGGTGTTGACAGCTTCGCGTCCTTCGTTGACTTTTTCAGGGAAAACGCCATCTTTGGGATGCAGGTATTCAGTTTCGCCGTTGGGGAAAACCCGATAGATTTTATAGTTGTCGATTTTGGGTTTGAATTTTGACCGCAGTTGAGCGCCTAAAGCTAGACACTGTTCCTTGCGGGCTAAATACAGCAGGTTTTCCCCTTGGTTCATAATTGCTGCGCCACCTGTGGGCATTTCAAACACCTGTTCTTTGCTGCTAGTCCAGGTGATCGCGTATTTTTCTTCAACCAGGGCTTTTGTTAATAAGCCACCAGTGCTGCCACCAAACTTTGGTGGTGTTCCAGTCAGTGCTTCTGCCATAGGAATATCACTCAAATTATGTTTTTAGGGCATCGTAACACTGATGTTGCCCTTGTCTATAGCAGTCGTAAAGAACCGTTACAGAAATTAGGGGGTAGGGGGAGGTGGGTAGGTTGGGGGAGCTACTCTTAACTACAAAAACTTTTTTGACAAACGGGCCAGATTGCTCTAATCTCAAATACAATATTCAAAAATTCAATGCGTGTTCAATCTTTTCGTCTTTTCAGGGGATTTCAGGTTCCTTCGGTATCAACGGCTATGACCTTTTGTGGATTAGTCATTACAATTTTATTTCTATTAATAGCAGTATTATCACCTTTATTTTTGACTTGGGGATGGATACAAAGTCCGACGGAATTTCTTTCTAACCCCATCCATCAACCGCCATCTTTTCAACATTGGTTGGGAACAAGTCGTTTAGGATATGATGTCTTTTCTCGGACATTATTTGGGACTCAAGTAGCTTGGCAAGTCGTCTTATTGGCAACGCTTTTGAGTGTCGGAATCGGCGTCCCATTGGGAATGGTGAGTGGATATTTAGGGGGGAAAATAGATCGGGTTTTATTATTTTTAATGGATACGATTTATACGTTACCCGGATTATTACTTTCGATTACTTTAGCGTTTGTGGTGGGAAAAGGGGTTTTGAATGCGGCTCTCGCCCTGAGTGTAGCCTATATTCCTCAATATTATCGCGTGGTTCGCAATCATACTACTTCGGTTAAAACGGAATTATTTATTGAAGCCGCCCAAGCTTTAGGGGCAAGTACGTGGAGAATTTTAACCCGTTATTTGTTTTTAAATGTGATCCAAAGTGTTCCGGTATTATTTACATTGAATGCGGCGGATGCCATTTTAACCCTAGGGGGATTAGGATTTTTAGGCCTAGGTTTACCCGATGAAATTCCCGAATGGGGACATGATTTAAGAATTGCCTTAGAAGCATTACCCACCGGAATTTGGTGGACAACTTTATTCCCTGGTTTAGCATTAACCATCATGGTCGTTGGTTTATCTCTCTTAGGAGAAGGATTAAACGATTTTCTCAATCCCCGTTTGCGGAATCAGCGTTAATAGTGGGGAATTGGGAATTACGAATTGGGAACAGAAATAATTAAAAAGTGATGTCAATAAAAAAATAGCTGTCCCAATAATTGGGGACAGCCATTTTCATTAGGTATTTTTACTTTTTTGTATAAAGTTTTTATCCTAAGATTGTTCAAGACAAATTGCATCACGCTTCGACTGTTTCCTCCGAATCTTCTGTATCTAAATTATCGGGATCAACGTAATAACAAACGGTGTCATCAACACAGATCAATGCCCAACCCGATTCATCAATATTTCTTAACTTATAGGCTCCTTGTTTCACAAAAAAGCCTTTGTGGTTACGGGTTTCGGCTTTGACATAAACTTGGCTATCCATAGTGATCCCATCTCCTTATTTATTATCAAAAAGTTTTTTGACTGGCTGATTTTGATTGTTAATGACTGAAGTTTCCAAATAGTATCACTATTTTTTGTCTTTGTTAGTTAACTTATGTAATTTTTTGTTGCGCTTTCTTAATACTTTTTAGGAGTTTATAGATTTTCAGTCATTTTCAGCCGTTTTTAGTGGATTTACAGCAGTTTAAAGAATTAAATTATCCATTCAGTTGTTGTGAACTTTTACCTAATTATGCTCATTAGAGCAGCAAAATTAGGTAAAAGTTCCCTAACTTTCAAATAACCATTGTTTGACTCGGGCTAAGGATTTCCAGTCGGGTTTGCGAGTTAATCCATCTTCAAAATTCTTTGCTAATTCCTGTTGCCAGTCTGTATCCACTAATACTAATTGACTAGCGAGTTCAACGTGGGAACGTACCCCCGTTTTCCCTAATTCCAACATCGCCGTGGCTAAATTCACTCGCGCTTGGGGATCATGGGGATTGAGTTTAACGGCTGATTTTGCCGCGTTATAGGCTAATTTCGGTTTATCTACTAATAGATATAACCAAGCTAAACTTGTCCAAGCATTACTATTTTTTGGGGCGTGATCACAAATATCCTTAAACACTGGAATCAAGGTTTCCGGGTCTTCCCCCGCTTGATACCGTTCAAAACCTTCCTTAAATAATTCTTCTGGAGTCGTCATGAGTTGTTATAGATTTAAAACACGGCAATAGGCTATAGACTGAGCTATTTAGCGCAAAATCTATACCCATGGCAAATTGCCAATCTTCAATTATACAGCAGGGAACACCGGAACAGGCAACACTGGGGGAAAAGATTTTGCTGCCCCGGGTTTGCTGCATCAAACTGCATAAAAAACATCCAAAACCAGATGGCACAAGGCACAAGGTTTTAAGGGGAGATTTCCCTGTTCCCTTTCTTCTATGCTAAAAACCCTGTTTCTCAAGTCCTAGGTGGCAAAGGACTTACCACAACCGCAGGTTTGAGTGGCTTGGGGATTGGTAAACTGAAACCCGCCACCAATTAGGGCATCCGTATAATCGAGGACTAAGCCGTAAATGTAGAGTAGGCTTTTGCGATCGCAAACGACCTTAAACCCCTCATAATCAAACACGTCATCATCCTCTCGAATGGTACTAGGGTCAGCAAAATCCATTAAATAGGACATTCCAGAACAACCGCCCTGGCGGACTCCGACGCGCAGACACAGATCTTTTCCTTGCTTTTCCCGCAGAAATTGGACTTGTTTGATGGCTGATTCGGTCATCTGAACCCCTTGGGTTGGGGCTTGAGTCGTTTGTGTCATGGGTTGGCTTGACTCCTGTGGTAATGTTTTACACTGATCAAAAAATAATAGCCCTTTGATCAATCTTCTCTATTGTTAATAGTTTATCGCAATTAAACCTGGCTGGGCGACACTCCCAATCGGCTATTTTTTGCCCAACTATTCCGGCTGTTGAGGATATTGTCTAAGCCGCCAACTGAATAATAAGGCTAGAATCACCGAAGGTAAGCAAACGGCGACTAGGGCAATGGTTGAGGATGTGGGAATTGCCAGCAACGGGCCGAGGAACTTAATCAAAACCGATAGTCCCAGGGACAAGAGTAGAACTTTGAGTAGAAATGTGATTTTGTTATCCATAGATGGCATTGTATAAATAGAGAGGGTGCGATCGCAAGCGATTTGTAGGGGCGGGTTCGGCAACAATTTTTGAGGCTCACAGATCACCGTTAAAAACCCGCCCCACCCCAGCATTAATTTCCATTAATCGTGAATTTAGGGATGAGATCAGGGCGGGTTTTGGTAGATTGTTTGTGGGTATTTGAGATGGACTCGAACCCGCTCCTACGAAAGCGCCGTTTCCTTTTCCCAAATTGGGAAGTCAATAAGTTCCCTCGAATTAGAGCTTAAATGATTATTTAATAGTTTACTTGAGAAATACCAATGCAAAATCAAGACCCCGAATTATTAGAAAAAATCCGTCAACAGTTTGACTCAGCACCCTATCCTAGAATTCCCTTAGAACAATCCCCAAAAAATGATTATGAATTGCTATTTATCCATAATTTAGTAACTTGTTATTATCTAAAATATCAGAAGGTTATCAATACAGAAGGTAAAATGATTTTAGATGCAGGATGTGGCACGGGATATAAATCTTTAGTATTAGCAGAAGCCAATCCGGGAGCTAAAATTGTAGGAATTGATATTTCTGAACAATCGATTGAACTGGCTCGTCAGCGTTTAAAATTTCATGGATTTGACAATGCCGAATTTTATGTTTTACCGATAGAAGACTTGCCACAACTTGGGTATGAGTTTGATTATATTAATAATGATGACTCCTTGTATCTGTTCCCTGATATTACAGTACCCCTGAAGGCGATGAAGTCAGTTTTGAAACCAGAAGGAATAATTAGAAGCAATCTTCATAGTAGATTTCAGCGTGTTAATTATTTTAGAGCGCAATCTCTATTCAAAATGATGGGATTAATGGACGATAACCCAACGGATTTAGAAATTGAGTTAACTGGGGAAATCATGGAGGCATTGAAAGATCAAGTTTTATTGAAATTACAGACCTATAAGCCTGAAAAAATAAAAGATAAAGAATGGGTATTAATGAATTATCTGTTTCAAGGAGACAAAGGTTACACCATTCCTGAACTTTTTGCAGCTTTAAGAACCTCGGACTTAGAGTTAATAAGTATGGTTAACTGGCGAAACTGGGAAGTTACCGATTTATTTAAGGATGCTGAGAATTTACCTGTATTTTTAGGGATGAGTTTACCAGAACTATCGGTAGAAGATCGCTTACATTTATATGAACTATTGCATCCCGTGCATCGCCTGATCGATTTTTGGTGTGGTCATCCGATGATGAATGAATCTATGATTCCCGTTAGTAACTGGACAGATACAGACTGGCAAACAGTCCAAGTCTATCTCCATCCCCAACTGAAAACAGCCAAAGCTAAAGAGGACTTAATTGAATGTGTCAAGACTCAAAAGCCTTTTGAAATCAGTCAATATGTTAAGTTACCAACTACTGTACCCATTACCCTTGAAAGTCTTCGTGCTGCCTGTTTGCTGCCCCTGTGGGAGACGGAACAGCCGATGATATCCCTGGTAGAACGTTGGCAAAAGATCCAGCCTGTAGATCCGGTTACCCTAGAACCAATCACTCCTCCAATTGTCTTTGAGCAAGTCAAGGAATTACTGATAACCCTGGATGCCTTTCTATATGTGCTTTTGCAACGTTCAGGATCAAATTGAAAAAAATTTTGGTTGGGGTGATATGAAACTTTAGAGCGGTGGGTAAGTTAGAACTACCAGATAAAAAGTTAAACATCCCCCCAAACGGAGAAAAGACTATGAAGACTGAATTTAAAGCGAAATTCCTGCAATACGTTTCTAATAGAAAAAAAGAAGAAGGTTTCACCTTAATTGAACTGTTAGTCGTTATTATCATTATTGGTATTCTGGCTGCGATCGCCCTACCTTCTTTCCTCAGCCAAGCTAACAAAGCCAAACAGTCTGAAGCCAAACAATACCTAGCTTCTATCAATAAAGGTCAACAAGCCTATTACGTAGAAAATACTAAATTTGGTGCCACTATTAGTGAGTTAGGAATTGGGATCAAAACCGAAACGAATAACTACACTTATGGAGCAGGACTTGTTGCATTAGTTGGTGCTACTGCTACAGCTGCTCCAGCAACCGGTCTCAAGCCTTATGCTTCAGGAGTTGGATTAGTAGGTGCTGCGGCTACTGACAAAACAACCCAGACTCTCCTGTGTGAAGGAGCCGTTGCTACCGCTCCCGTTGTTCCAACCATCGATGGTACAGCTGAGCCTACTTGTGGTGCTGGTATGAGTGCAGTCACTAAATAATTCTAACTAGACCATTCGTTGACTCTCTGAATAGAAGAAACGGTTTAACCCTGCCTAGTCAAATCTGATGATTAGGTGGGGCTATTCACTTAGTAATGATTAAGTAACTGTGATTTTTTAAATCATGATATTAGAACAATCTTTAACTCTATCTTTTGATGGGCAACAGCAAGCTGATGAGGCTTGGCAAAAAGGAAATTATGCAGTAGTTACTCAACTCTATGAACAAGCCATTGAAGCCCAACCGGAGTGTAAAGCCTACTATTGGTACTTGGGTTTAGCACTCTTGCTACAAAGTCAAGAAACAGAAGCACAAACGACTTGGTTATGTGCAATGGCCGAAGGAGAGCCAGAAGAAATTGAGCAATGGACAGTGGAACTGCTCCAAGTTTTGCAAACTGAAGCTGACCATCAGTTAGAATTAGAAAATCATACCAATGCTTGGGTTATTCGTCAGCATATTCGAGAAATCAACACGGAAGATATCAATAATTTATTACATTTAATCGGATTATCAACAATTATTAAAACCTATACAGGAGAAGAACTAAAAGAGTGGGGTGTTATAGATTCCCTCAATTCAGAAAAAGACATTGGATTAGATTCCAACCTTTTACTAGAAGTTTTAAAAAATGTTTTAGATTATGCTCCCTTTTATCCATCTACTTTAGAGTTCACAGAAGCGTGTTTACCCTATGTAAAGGATACATTATCATTTATAGTCACTTTCATTGAGTTTATTTATAAAACTGCCTACATATTTTCTCGCCATTATTTAGCAATAAAATATACAGATTTATGTTTACGTCTTGAACCCCAAAATTATGAGCTATTAATCAATTTATCAGCACTGTATCAAGATGTCTCAGAATTTAATAAGGGCATAGAAATCGCTAGAAATTCTTTATCTGTTGCCAATAATTTAATCGACAAAATCTATGCTAACTATATACTAATGCGAAGTTTGATGAGTGCTGGAGGATATTGGCATGAGTTTACTGTTGCCCTTAATGAACATTACTCAATGCTGCAAACTTTATTTGAGGAACAACCGCGATATCTCGATTCTGGAAGTACCGTGCGCTTGTTTGCATCCAGCTTTTTCTTCGTGTATTTTCAAGATAATCCTCATAAAAATTTAGCAATTCGTCGTCAACTCGCTCAGATAGCCCAGTTCAATATTGAATCCTACGCTCATGAAGAAGTAGAAAAATTTAGGAAGTGGAAATCACCCCTAATTAAAGTTGAAGACCGTACTAATAAACGTTTAAAGATAGGATATGTTTCTCATTGTTTACGAACTCATTCTGTCGGCTGGTTAGCGCGATGGATATTCCAGCATCATGACCATAATCGCTTTGAAATTTATGGTTACTTCATGAGTACAGTAAAAACCAATGATCCTTTGAAAAATTGGTACTTTGATCATGTCGATAAAGGTCATTTATTAGGATTAAGTGGAACAGAAGCGGCTGAAAAAATTTATGAAGATGAGATTGATATTTTAGTAGATTTGGATAGCATTACACTCACAAATACTGCTGACATTATGGCGATTAAACCCGCGCCTGTTCAAGTGACCTGGCTGGGTTGGGATGCGAGTAATATCCCGATGATTGATTATTATATCGCTGATCCTTATGTGCTTCCAGAGGATGCTCAAGCTTATTACTCCGAGAAAATTTGGCGTTTACCTCAAACTTATATTGCAGTAGATGGTTTTGAAGTAGGTATACCAACTCTGCGTCGAGATGAGTTAGGGATTCCCAATGAAGCTGTTATTTATTTGACAGCCCAAAGAGCCTACAAATGTCATCCAGATATCGTAAGGTTACAATTAAAAATTCTCAAAGCTGTACCCAATAGCTATCTTTTAGTGAAGGGCTTATCTGATCAAAAATCTCTGGAAAACTTCTTTTTTGAGATTGCACAATCTGAAGGAATAGAATGTGAACGATTAAAGTTTTTACCTTTAACTGCTTCGGAGGAAATTCACAGAGCTAACCTTGGTATTGCTGATGTCGTATTAGATACCTATCCTTATAATGGCGCAACAACTACGATGGAAACACTGTGGATGGGGATTCCAATTGTAACACGGGTGGGTGAACAATTTGCGGCTCGAAATAGTTACACCATGATGATCAATGCCGGAATTACAGAGGGAATTGCTTGGACAGATGAGGAATATGTGGAATGGGGAATTAAGTTAGGAACAGATGAAAATTTACGCCAACAAATTGCTTGGAAATTAAGAACAAATAGACAAACGGCTCCGTTGTGGAATGGGAAACAATTTACTCGTGAAATGGAAAATGCTTATAAACAAATGTGGGAGAAGTATATTGAGGGAAAGAATTGATTCAACGATAGAGTTGAGTAGGGGTATTAAGTTATATAGGTTAGACTTTCGTAGGATGGGTAACAACCAATAAATTTATCAGGACTTACGCATCACCGCTATCAATAGTAGGGGTAATTCATGAATTACCCCTACATCTAGGGTTACATCCCCAAATTTGCGTAAGTCCT
>NZ_LT797698.1 GCF_900009135.1 Planktothrix sp. PCC 11201
AGTTGGTGCGATTCGTTTAACCTAAAATAAGTTGAAAGACTTATGGGACGGTTAACCCAGAACACTGGTGATAACTGATTACATTTATGGGTGAAATTCCGTGAATTAAGTCCCATCCCTCAAGTGCTGAGGTGAAAGCATAACCCCTAGTTTGCTTGGATAGCAACCATCAGATTAAAGCGGGGTTAAAAGGTAGAACTACTGGAAGCCAAATTTGGTAACTACCAAGCAAGAAGTCCATGCGTAGCATAAGCAAAGATGTGTTTGAACCATCGTTAGAATTGATGGTGTAATGGCTAAAATCAATATAAAAACTTGATTAACACCAAGCCAAAAGGCAAGGGACGCGGGCATAAGCAGTTCAACTTCTGACTTATAAGCACCGCCTAAGAAACCCGGTGGATAGCATCACGCTAAAGATTTCAAACCAATGTGTAATCGGAACGAAGTAACCCCTATATATCTCTGGAAAAGGTCGAAAACCAGTAAGTAGCTAACGAATGATATATAGGGGAGGGATGGTATCAAAAGCGAATGCCCTTGGTAATGCAAGGGATATGCTGACAGATGCTCGGTAATTCCAAAGAAATAGAACAAGTAGCAATGAATATATCTAAAACGCAGAACAATCTGACGGTGGAGTGGAAAGACCTTAATTGGCGCAAGCTAGAAAAGGTAACTTTTAAGTTGCAAAAGCGAATATTTCAAGCGAGTGAACGAGGCGATGTTAAAGCAGTTCGTAAACTTCAGAAGACCCTGATTAGGTCTTGGTCAGCAAAATGTATAGCGGTTCGCAGGGTAACACAAGATAACCAAGGTAAAAATACGGCAGGTGTGGATGGAATTAAATCTCTGACCCCAAAGCAACGTATAAACCTTGTAGGACGATTAAAGTTAACCAATAAAGTTAAACCAACTCGTAGAGTTGAAATACCTAAACCTGGTACAACCGAAACCCGTCCATTAGGAATACCCACAATTAATGACCGCGCATTGCAAGCGTTAGTCAAACTAGCGTTAGAGCCAGAATGGGAGGCTAAATTCGAGCCAAACAGTTATGGTTTTAGACCAGGACGTTCCTGTCACGATGCAATCGGAGCAATATTTAGCAGCATTAAGCAGAAAGAAAAATATATATTAGATGCTGACATTGCTAAATGCTTTGACCGCATTGACCACAAAGCGTTACTCTCCAAAATACACACATACCCTACATTAAGCCATCTACTGAAAACGTGGCTCAAAGCAGGGTACATGGACGGAAAAGAACTTTTTCCTACCAATGATGGTACACCACCGTGGGTCATTTCACCTCTACTTGCGAATATTGCCTTACATGGTATGGAAGAAAGAGTTAAGCAATACGCCGAAACTCTAAAAGGGGCAAAAACGATAAATCGTCAAGCCCTTAGTTTAATCCGATATGCTGACGACTTTGTAATAATCCATGAGGATATAAAAGTTGTCAAAAAATGTCAAGAGATAATTGCTGACTGGTTGAGTGATATGGGATTGGAGTTAAAACCAAGTAAAACAAAATTAACCCACACCCTCAATGAAATTGAGGGAAATGTTGGGTTTGAGTTCTTAGGGTTCCATGTTCAACAACATAAAATAGGTAACTACCGAAGTTCAAAAAAAACGAATGGAACACCGCTAGGTTTTACAACATTAATCACACCCTCAAAAGCTAAAATTAAAGCTCATCTTGTAAAAATAGCTGAAGTAATAGACACCCACAAGACCTCCCCACAAGCTGCTTTAATTAGCAAGCTGAATCCAATTATTAGAGGTTGGTCAAACTATTACTCAACAGTGGTTAGTAAAGAAACTTTCTCGAAAGTTGACAATCTAACCTATGATAAGTTAAGAGCGTGGGCAAGAACGAGGGGAAAAGGGAACATCAATAAAGACAAATACTGGCGAACAGTAAATGACAGGAATTGGTGTTTTAGTACAGAAAACGGATTAAAATTAATCGCTCATACTGATACGCCAATCGTAAGGCATATTAAAGTTAAAAGTGAAGCTAGTCCGTTTGATGGTAACTGGATTTACTGGAGTAAACGACGAGGCGAATATCCAGAAACTCCCAAAAGAGTGGCAACACTTATCAAGAAACAAAAGGGTATTTGTCTTCACTGTGGTTTGTATTTTACAAGTACAGACAAGGTAGAAATTGACCATATTAAACCAACAACATTAGGTGGAAAAGACACTTATGAGAACTGGCAACTTCTACACAAACATTGTCACGACACAAAAACGGCAAACGATGGTTCTTTAACTAAAAGTAATACAATTACCAATAGTTGAGAATTATGAAAATAACCCGTTTTGAATCGTACCTATAACAAAGGTGGTATTATCAAGGAGCCGTGTGAAGCGAAAGTTTCATGCACGGTTCTGAAGGAGAGGTTAGGGGGTAACTCCCTAATCGACTCTAACA
>NZ_LT797699.1:0-56034 GCF_900009135.1 Planktothrix sp. PCC 11201
TTTCTTGCTTCTTTTAACTGTTCGATTAATAATTGTTTCCAATCTTGATTATCCATATGTAATAATTTAGAAAGAGTTTAGAAGATATCCCATGAATATAAATTATAATCTATTATTTTTATTTGTTAGCAATATTATCGCTTTAGGTTTAGCTGTATGGAGATTATCTCAATGGGAAGAAAGATTACAGCATCAAATTAATGAAAATAAAAAAGATATTAATTGTGGGTTAGAATCTTTGCGCTCCGAAATGCGTAGACGAGATTATTTAATGGGAATTAAACTTAATACCCTTATTAAGTTTATTGAAAAAACGAGTGATTACCAACCACCTACTATGGATGATTTCGATATTAAGGATTAATTGAAAATGGTACAATAAAGGGTTATTTGTTTTGGAGTGAGTTTTATGGCTGGAAAAGGTGGAAATACCAAGAGCGATATTGATTTTCGGTTAAGCTGTCCTACTGTAAGAATCCCCAAGCCCTATCATCGCGCTTGCCAGGAATATGCTAAGGAGCTAGAAAACCGAGATGTTGAATCAGGAAAAGTGTATCAAGCCGATGATGGAAAATGGTATTACCGCGATTAATCCAAGTATTGTTATAAGCTATTGACTTAAACCCATACTTAATAATCTTTCGTAATATTACTTTACAGGAATCCTATTGACGGATTCTTTTTTTTGTTGCTACTGTAGGTTTATTGGTGAAACATCAATTGCTATAGATGAAACATCAATAAAGTTAAGTAAACAATGAGCGCATAAGGAAAACAAAATGCCTAGACATAAAAAGACCGTTAGCTTAACAACTGCTAATGACGCAGAGTTAACAAAAGTAATTCCCCATTTGACTCAATTGATTATGTCGATTAGTCCATTATATCCAGGGTTTCCAGCTTTAACTTTGCACGATAAATTACAAAACGACAATTGGGATTTAAGCCCCCATGAACAACAATTTTTGTACGCAGGGATTGAGATGTTATCCATTCTGAGTAACGAGTTAAGACTCAATAACACATCTAGTTTTAAGTCAAAAATTGAGCAGAAAATTGAGTTGGCTCAAGCCCAAAATTCTCTCTAGTTGACCTCTAATTATTTTCTATAGCCGCAATGGATAGCGGCTATAGACAGAAAACCTAACCACTAACACGATGGATAATGACATCTACGACTGGACAGAAGTGATGGGAAACAACATGATCACCCCTACACCCAGAATGGTTTATCTAAAACATCACATTCTTACCCGTAAAACCCGATTAAAAAGGGAAGGTAAGGACGGGATTGTTAGACCTTTAAGGGTTAAGCATGATATTCACTTTGTAGTTTGGAGAATCGCTAACGTTTTAAAAGACTTTAAGTCATGTGATGAAGAAAAACTAAGAGAGGTTTTTGAATTAGTGATCCACGAAATTAATTCCAGGGGTGATGCTAATGAAGTATCAGAATAGTCCTGTAATAATGTACGGGATACAGTTTGATTCTAAGTGGGAGTGTGAAGTTTATAGACTTATCAAGTCTATAATTCCCCCAAGCTATATTTCTGTTCACGAAAGAGTGTTAATCAAGCCTACGACTAAAAATTATCGTGCGAGATATTGGAATTGTGACTTCATTATCAAAGATGATTTTGATAACCCCCTGCTACTAGTTGAAGCGAAGGGTATGCCTACAAGAGAATTTTTGAGGCAACTACAGTTGTTAGATGCCTTTGAACCTACATTGATTGGCAAAATCAGAATCGTTCAACAGCAATCAACAAAAATTGATGAATGCTTTACCTCTCTTAATCCAACACAATTACAGGCGGAATTAAAGATTGTTTCAAAACAACTAAAAGGTGATTCATGAACATTACAGATACCGACACTCAAACCCTAACAGATGAGCAATTCATTAACTTGTTAGCATTTGCTTTTTTAATTTTGGTCAATGAAGTTACTGATGATGAAACCCGAAATGAGGTGAGTTCTTTAGTTGCAGAACAAGCTGTTCACATGACCGGTAATATGGAACCCGAGGATCTTAAACTGTTAGTTGATGCAGCAAGAAAGGCGTTCACTGCTGACTGGTATTTCTATCAGAACAACAAAAATTAATTGCTTGACCGAAACGTCGTTAAACTACCCATCAGTTATTAGTTATCAGGATTAAAACTTTAGTAAGTAGGTGAGAGTATGTATCGCTACAATAAAATCAGTGAAAAACTGAGTAAGTTAACTTTTGATAGCTATAATCGTCAGGATAGTGAGTTAACTTTCTTGGAAGCAAAGATTGTTAAAACCGAAAATTTTCTAACGATTTACGGTGCAATTTTGCCGGGAATATCTGGAAAATTTACTAACATAACAAAAGCAAAAAAACTGGATGACGGTAAATGGGGTAACGACCCTGACTTTAAGTTTCCAGTAGAAGGATTAGAAGCTAACCCCATGCCGTTAGTAATGATTCAAATACCTATCAAGGCATTCACTAACGATAAAGGTAAGGATATCAAACCTTCTGTGAGTGAAGAATTTATTGCCAAAAAGTTGTTAGAAGATTTTGGCAATGGTGGAATGTTTGAGGGAATGTTGGATCTCGGTGTCGATAAAACAAGGATAGCTAAGTATGAGGAGTACATCGGATATGGTGACGCAGGATTATCCCGTGCGGTCGGAGTCTTAAAGGAGTTTTATAACGTATCGAAAATTGACGCTTTGACAACGATAACCGATGACGTTTTAAGTCAGGACACTAATGGAGCCAAAGGTAACGGGTACGGTGGGAAAAATTTTGTCCCTAAAGAGACAGAATCAGAGCGACTCAATGCCCGTGCCGAGTTCGCTAAACGATTCTTAGCTGATGACTGGGACAAAACCAAAGATTTCTCTGTGATTACATTTGATAGTTGCTTAACCCTCTGGGATGGACGCTCTCACGACTTAGGACAAAGTGGATGTCAGTATATGACAGACATTCTTAAAAATATCCTTTCTTAGTAGTAACAAGCTCTAATTATTTTCTATAGCCGCAATGGATAGCGGCTATAGACAGAAAACCTAACCACACGAAAGGAATATGGAACATTTAGACTTTGTTGATTATCGACTTGACAGAGAGGAGGACGGCATAGATTATCGTGACCTCTGCGATCCAAAAGATAATTTTTATTCAAGAATCGACTCCCTTCTGTCTCAGATAGTGATTTTACCGTCCAGTGACTTGCAGACAATCCCGTTAATCTCGTTCCTGTTAACACCGAGTGCAATGTCAAATAACTTACCCATAGGGGTGCTATACGGTGCAAGCGGTAGCGGCAAAAGTGAGACAGCAAAATTTATCGCAACATTACACAACACCCCTATGCAGACCGCAGCGAGTACGTTCGCGAGTATCCGTAACCTGATTTCAAATAGCCGCTATTATGATAGCGATAAAGAGTTTGAGAAAAATTTTTTATTGGTTTGGGATGATATCAACGAAAAGGTTTTTACCGATTCAGAACAAATGTTTTCAATGTTTAAAAGCGGTATTAATCGAAAATCAGTTATCACTATTGCTGACAAGATGGGGATAAACATGGAGTTTTACCCGTTCTCGCCAAAGCTGGTTAGTACCGTTAATCCGTTCTGGGATAACCCTAAGCTAACTGAATTAAAACGCCGTTTAATACCGTTTTTATTCTCTAAAATCCAAGATTATTCAAGTGTAGAAGTTAACCTACTCTCTGTAGAAGATATTAACTTCAATGGATTAAATAGCGAATTTGAACAATTCTGGCACATCCAAGAAAATAGAACGAGCTTTAACCAAAAAAAACGGGGGCTTGCCCGATTGAAAAGTGAAATAATCCCGTTAGAAGTTTTTCGACTGTATCAAGATAATATGGCTGCGTGTTGCGTATTACTTGATATTCCACTTAAAGAAGCATTAACGCTTTGGGAAAAATACTTCCAATTCATAAACGAAAAGATATTTGATACTAATGTTGGTATCAAGCGAATTTTTGAAGATTATATCGATAGAGAGGAGAATGAAGTTTTAGAGATAATGGAAATTCAGAATAAATTATCTGAGAGAATCTTCATTAAACCCCTAACAATCTTTGATTATTTAGATGGTTGTTACTCTAACGGTGAGATATCTCAAAAACCAGATAGAGCGATTATTGAGGGTTTGTTAGTAGGTTGTGGATATCAAAAGACCAAAACAAAGATTGGTTATCAGTGGACTAAAACATTAAATCTGTAAATAATCAGTCATCAGTTATCAGTTTTAACCAAATCTATCAGGATTGAGGATTAAACCAATGAAAATTAGAACAATCAAACTCAAACATTGTGATTTATGGTCAGTCAGTCTTTCAAGGGATATTAACTTGTGTTTGAGTTTCTTTTCGTTAAAAGCATTAATCATTAAGCCGGAATTTTTCACTAAAGGAATAATGGGGTCACAAATAACAACCTTTAATCTTTTCACCCTTTCAATTCAATTAATCACCCCTAGATTATTCTTTTGGGTTAATGACAATAAACTAATTAATCTAGCGGTAAATATCCTACATGACAGGGCTTTAGAATTACAGGATTATCAAGTTGATTACCTACTCGGGAATATTGAGTACAACGCTGAAAAAATGGCAGACTGCAACGCAGAATCAAGTGTTTTATGGAATTTAATCAATTTTTATGGAGTTAATAAAGAGGTAATACTGAAGCGATGAAATATTTACTTGAATTTAAGACGGAGGACGACTACGAAATTAAGGAAATAGAGTTTGACACGATACAGGAGGTTTGTGAATTTGTCATCAAAAACAGAACCGATATGTGGGAATACTGGTTACTCTATGATCCTAAAGGTAATTGGATTGCAGACAATTGGACAGGTCTTAATAGTAGTTGGCTGATTGACCTCTAATTTCCTTTTATAGCCGCTATCCATTGCGGCTATAGAAAATAATTAGCTACACATAGAAGGAATGCTGGACATTATGGGCAAAATTGACAACCTAGAAAAAGGTAGGCAAAAAATATTTAATGATGATTTGGAAAAGGTACGAACCACGCTAACCCTATCTAAATCATCCCGTGAGTTTCTAAGTAATAGGGGTAATAAGATGAGCGAAACTATAGAAGCGTTGGTCTGGTTAGCATCTAACGGCAAGTCGGGGTATTTAAGCCAAAGATTTGAACTATGGAAGGAGTTGCCACCGGGTAAATTTAAACATCGGTAATTTATTTTGTGCAACTACTTATTAGGAGATTAAACAATGAATCATCAAATCAAACCATTTTCTAGGTATATATGGCAGATAACTTATCAATTTGGAGAATATGCCACTTATACCGAAACACTAAAAGAAGCAATGAATAATAGTTGTTTTCTTAATTATGCTGACCATGATGTAGAATGTGGGTTCTGGACATGGGATTCCATCGAAAAACACTGTAAAAAATACGGCTATGCCAGAGGGAGTTATGATGTAAAAAAAGATGATTATTGGTGGGAAGTTAAAAAAGTAAAACAATTTTCGTAAAAACAGTATCCCCCCCAACCGGACAAAACCTCTTAAATGAAGCGTAGTAAAGTTGTCAAGAGGTACTCAGTGAAACGTCTCTTGACAAGTGAACAAGCGAAATAAAATAGAGGTTGACGGTTAGGGGGGGGATACTGTTAATATAAGTTTGAGCTTGAGTTTAGTAAATCTCGCTTCTTAAAAAAATCAAAACTACTATTAACCCTCCTGAACAGATACCCGGTTGCAACTTAATGGAAATCGGTAGTAGGTAATCCAGGGGGGTTTTAAGTGTCTACTTTTTTACGGTTCTGTAGAAATATTTTCTATCTTCCCTTTATACATACCTTGGGAAGATTCACACTCAACACTCCCAATCCCTACCGACACAGCCCCAATAAAAAAGCAACCCTGGTTAGAGGTTGCTTGATAGATTTTTAATTTTGTCTTAGGCTCTAATCGTCTAATTGATAGATGATTCGCAGAATTGCTTTAACCGATGGATCGTCTAAGTTAAAGCCAGAGGATTCTAGTTCTCCTATGGCTACCTGATAGGGTAGCGGGTATTTTGTCGCTTGTTCTGCTAAATCATTAGCGGTCGCCATTGTTTGACGGTTATAAAACTGTTCACTAGCCAACTCTGTATGCCCCATATTTTTGGCGATAACTCCTATGGGTAGCCCTGACAACAAACCCATCATCTTCCCTAGGTGTCTAAATGAGTACCCTTGAGTTGTTGGACATTTCCAGTCTTGTAGTTTGTCACCAAGTTCATTAGAAAATCCACCCGCTATTGTTCTTGGTTTACTATTGGCGTTTGGAGTATATTCTGGTAACTGAACGGGAATATTCTGTAATTTTAAGTAATTTAAAATTACTTTGTTTTGACAGGGAGGGTAGCAAAATCTCCCACCAGTTTTATTGGTAATAAAGTGTTTTTTACCAGATGTATCAGTAACCTCAAATCCGTTGCCCAAAATTAACAACATTTTGGGATTGTTAACCTTATCATTAAATGCGGGGTTAATGCCTTTAGAGTCGGCGTACTTTTTTCCTTTTTCGCCCCATAGTTTTTTAACTTCATTATTGCTAATTGGTTTAAACAAATTAATGGCACTCATAATTTCAGCAGGTCTTAACCCGTAGGCTACACACATTTTAAAAATCCATAACCATCCCTCCCTTGCCATTGCTTGCTTTTCTGGCATTTCTTGGACTAACTTCTCTTGAGATTGCAACCATTCAAAGAATTGCTCCCAATCAATGGCTTTAGTATTCTCCCCTCGTTTTTTTTCAACCTTAATTCTGTTAAGTTTTGGCAATATTTCCTTTTTTGTTAATTCAGGACAATAGGAGATGATTTTTTTAATCTTTCCTAACGCTTCATACTGACAGGTATTTTCTGGGAAGCGTTCCCAGAATGCTTTGGCGTTATCCCAATCAGGGTACTCATCCCAGTTAAGACATTTTACAAAATAATCTGTATATGTCCTCTGAAAAGATGATTGACAACTAACTGACTCTCTTGACCGCTTCTCACCCGTAAATTTATGCCGTCCTTGATAGTATTCATTTTCGATAATCTCGAAAATTTGACGGTAGGTTAGACGGTCATCGCTCCCTAACTTGTTGCTGGGTAGGATATTCTTAAGCCACAAATCCCATTCACTAGCGTTAATTCCCTCCCGTTTAGCTTCATTTAGTTTTGTTCTTAACTTGATACACTTTTCCAAAAAGTCATTAATACCCGCAATACTCCATTCACACCCTGATCCTAGTAATTTTTGCTTACCTCCCTGATAAGGTTCTGTGAATTTAAAGTTAAGTCGGGTTTCAACCCTTTGGGCTACCCCTTTAGGGATTAGCGGCTCAATAGCCAACCAATGTTTTAGAACGTCTCCATACGTTCCAAAACCCTCTACAGTGACGTTATCCAATCTATCCATTTTCTATCCATTCCAAAATTAATCACTTATTTTGGATAGACTACTGAACGATAGAATCAGTGTTTGAACGTTATTCGGGAGTTCGAGTCTCGCCATCCGCATTAGTTTTAAACCTGATCAGTACCTTGCTGTATATATTTCAAAAGAGTAGAGGCGACAAAAAAAGCCAAATTAACAGGAACAGAGTTTCCAATCATTTGTTCTAAATTGGTTTTTGTTCCTATAAATTTAAAAGAATCGGGGAAGGTTTGAATATAACTCCGTTCAATTGTTGATAAAGGTCTGATTGTGGTTAGATCAATATCTTGCGGATCACCCCTATGGAGTTTATAGTTGGGTGGGATCGGACGATTAACCCCTCTGATGGTGGGACTGGGTTCATCAATAGAAAATATCCCTCGTCGCGCGTAGCTTCTGGGATGTCTATAATAATATTGGAGATTCAATCTATCCCCAAGATAATCTCTAACTGTCATTGGTTTTTTTGATAAACCCAACTTCAATAAATCTACCAAAGCATTATATTTCCCCCCCAGTTCACCAATCAGAAAAAAGCGAGATCTCGATTGGGGTGTATGACAAAAAGACGCATTTAAAACAATTGCAGATAAACCATAACCATTGCTCAAAAACTGCTCAGATATTTGCTTCAAAATAGGACTTTTAGTTATTCTTGGTACATTTTCCATAACAAACCATTGAGGCTGAATAGCACAAACAATATTAGCAAAGTTATAAGTTAAATTAGCGCGATCGCCGTTTAAATCTCGCTTTCCCGCACTAGAAAAATCTTGACAGGGCGGGCCACCAATAATCATTTCAGGATCAAGTTTTTGAATAATTTTGATAGCTGCAACTTCATCCGTGAGATCTTGTAAAATTGCCAAATGATCAAAATTAGCTTGATAGACCTCTAGGGATGGATTCCAGTTGTCAATAGCTGCCAATATCTCAATTCCCGCTTGCTTAAACCCAAGGGATAAACCACCACAACCACAAAATAAATCAACCGCAGTAATCATGAAAACAATGTGATTAATGATTCGAGACTGTTAAAATCGTTCTCCCATTAACCGTTGTCGCATACCCTCGGCAATTTTTTGGCCAAGATATTCAGGAATCAAACTTTCATTCGGCCCCAATAAATATAAAATTAATCGGGTGCGTCCTCGCCAGACTAACAAATTAGCATTGACCACCAATAAATCCTCCTGCCAGATAGCATACATAACCTTATAAAACAATCCGGGCTGGTTATCCGCCTCAATTAATAACGCCGGGAGATGAAATACCGGGTCAACATAAAATTCCGTGGCCACATCCTCTAACCCGGCATCCAGGTTAAATTCCACCGCCAACATTTCTTCCACCTCAAAATGTCCTGCTAAGGCTTCCCGCACGGCCCGACAAACATTTTCTGAGGTTTTATCCGTGAGGGCTTTTCCCCCGCGAGAAACCACTAACTTAATAAACACCAACATCGGCGGATAAATTTGGCCATACAAACTCAGACTATGAATCGTCAGGCCATAGGCTGCCAAAACCCCAAAAATATCGCTGAGTAAAAATGATTGATTTCGATAGGCAAAATGGAGAGCACTTTTGTTCCCATCCGGCTCAATTTCAATAACAGCCTGCTTAGTTTGGTAAACTTGATAGGCCAGTTTAAGATTTTGCAGTTGAATTTCACTACTGACAAATTGCTCATAAAACTGTGGAAACGCCCGATTGAAGCGTTTTAGGAGTTCTAAAGTTGAGGATTTTAAGCCCGGAGCCATAATTGAGGTGAAGGTACGGGAGATATACTATCTAATAAGGTCATTGAAAATCTATTACCTTAACTACGCCTGCATGGGTTTTTGGAAAAACTTGTTTAGCAGTTCAGATTCCTCCGCCTCGTCCTCCTGCCAAGTGGAGTATGAGGGGTATGAGGGAGGAAGCGAGGAGTCAGTATCCCTAAACTCTCGCCCGTCATCGAGCAATAATGGTCGCATTTTTTTTAGTACGGATCGGGACATTGATTTATATGAATTGGAAGAACTTTGCAATGCAGTGGGCTGGTCTCGGCGACCCCTGCGGAAAGTAAAAAAAGCCATTCAGTATAGTTTCCTTGTAGTTTCTATGTGGCAAATTCGAGGGAATCAGCGACGGCTGATTGGTTTTGCTAGGGCCACATCCGATCATGCTTTTAATGCTACGCTCTGGGATGTGGTTGTTCACCCAGATTTCCAGAATAAGGGTATGGGTAAAGCCTTGATGAAATTTATCATCAAAAAACTCCGTAGCGATGATATCAGCAACATTACTCTATTTGCCGACCCTCATGTTGTAGATTTTTACCGAAATTTGGGTTTTATGTCCGATCCAGAGGGGATCAAAGGAATGTTCTGGTATCCAGATTAGGCTTGGGTTGGCGGTTGAGGTGTTGAGGTATGGAGGTGTGAACAAATAACCGATAACCGACAACAGACAACCGACTCCTAGCTTCTTATGAATCAATTTTGCAATTTTTAATCAGATTTGTGTAAACTTAGGGTATACTCAGAAAAGATTAAACGGGATGTAGCGCAGCTTGGTAGCGCGCCTGCTTTGGGAGCAGGATGCCGCAGGTTCGAATCCTGTCATCCCGATTCTGGATTTTAACTTGATTAGTGCCGATTCTTTTTGTCCATCCTCTGATCGGTGTGTTACGATGGGTCATGTTTTAAATTGAGTATAACTACACAACTTTAAAACTTAACGGGACAGGCTGACTTGGGTTAAAACTTTCTCCTGGTGACAATTTCCTCAGATTTTGGGGAGAAAAACAACTCCCTGATCGTCAGTGCAATCTATCAGTGGTCAACACGACCCGGGTTCTCTGTTTAGCGTTACTCCTACTGTATCCCCCTGGGTTCAGTGGTACATACTGCATCTGCAATCTAAAAAATATTTAATTCAAAATTTGGAAACATGATCAGATCAATTGTTCGTTTGGGCGCGGTATTGGGAGTTGTGGGCGGTACGTTTTTACTAAGTCCTGATTCGGGATTGCGTGTATTCAACTTTATTCCGGTGGGAACTGAGCCAGCCTATGCCATTCCAGAAAGCCAAATTCTGGAAAAACTCCGTTCAATTCCGGTGTTCACGATTACCGATACCCAGGGCGCGCCTTTAGTTGCGACTGTACCCCAGGGAGATAAAAAAGCGGCGGTGGCGGGTGTGTTTATCAGTCGCACCGATGCTGTGGCTTTTGTCGATCGCTTAAAAAGTCGTGACCCAAAATTGGCTTCGACCATTCAAGTGACCACGGTTTCTCTGGGTGAAGTATACCGCATGAGCCAGCAAGGTCAGGGTTCGGCGGAGGAAGTGCAGTTTGCCTATGTCCCGGTGCAAAAACAGGTGGATTTGGCAAAAACGGTTCTCAAGGAAAATGGGCAAACTGTCAGCGATTTTAACGGTGTTCCGCTATTTATTGCTAAGGGTGGGCCGGATAATGGCTATCTGACGATTCAAAATGGCAATGAACAGGTGATCCCGATGTTCTTCTACAAAGAGGATCTGCAAAGTATGTTGACTCAATTTAAAAGTCAACAGCCTGATTTAATCTCTAACGTTAAGATTGATGTGGTTAACCTGGAAGGGTTGTTGGATGCTTTGAAAAAGGATAATGATCAATTCTTAAATCGGGTTGTGTTGATTCCGCCCCGTGAAACTTTGGAGTATTTACAAAAAAATCAACCCTCCCCCGCCCCCGCCCCCCGTTAATTGAATCAATCCTAGGAAACTATCATGGGGGAAATGATATCGGGTTGGCAACTGGAACAGTGGATGGAACAGGCTGATGCTGAATGTACCGCCCTGGGGATTTCTCCGAGTGAAATCCACTGGTTTCTCCAGGAGTTGGGAGGTTTAGACCGATTAACGCTACGTTTACAAACCTTCAAACAACAACCTGCAATTCCCCTGGGAGTTCCTTGGTCGGAATTGACCCAACTTTGGCAACGACGCCTAACGGAGCGTATCCCTTTGCAATACCTGTTGGGGAGAACTTACTGGCGCGATTTTGCGTTAAAGGTGTCTTCTGGGGTGCTGATTCCCCGTCCTGAAACGGAATTAATCATTGATTTAGCCGTATCTGCTATTGAGGATATTAATAATAATGGGGTTTGGGTGGATTTGGGTACCGGAAGCGGGGCGATCGCCCTGGGTTTAGCCGATAGTTTTCCAATGGCCGAAATTCATGGGGTAGATACCAGTTTAGAAGCCTTGGCGATCGCTGAATATAACGCTCAAACCACAGGTTTAGCTGATCGCATCCAATTCCATCACGGGTCTTGGTGGGAACCCCTAGAATTCCTACAAGGAAAACTAACCGGAATGGTTTCTAACCCTCCCTATATTCCTTCTGATATTATTCCAACTCTGCAACCAGAAGTAGCCCAACATGAACCCCTGTTAGCTTTAGATGGCGGTGATGATGGTTTGGATTCTATTCGCTATTTGGTTGAAACAGCCCCCCGTTATTTGCGCCCTGGAGGGGTTTGGATTGTGGAAATGATGGCAGGACAAGGAGAAGCGGTTGCCGGGTTGTTAGAGGCTCAAGGAAGTTACTCTGGGATTAAAATTATCCCTGACTTAGCGGGATTTGATCGTTTTGTTATAGCTTATTTGAATTGACTAAAGATCCAGCGGTTGAAACCGTGGCTACACAAACAAAAACCGCCTGCGCGGGTTTTAAACCTGCTTTTTGAGTTAACGCTATGGTTCAAATCCAGCGGTTGAAACCGTGGCTACACAAACAAAACCCGCCTGCGCGGGTTTTAAACCTGCTTTTTGAGTTAACGCTATGGTTCAAGTCTCTATTGATACTCTAATTGATATGGCAATTTCGGGTGAGGCGGTGGTGAGTTTCCCGACGGATACTGTCCCCGCTTTAGCTACCCGTCCTGATCGGGCGGAATTGATTTTTCAGACCAAACAACGTAGTCCAGATAAACCCTTAATCTTAATGGCCGCCACACCGGAAGCGTTATGGCCCTATGTGCAGGGGACGCTGGAAGAATTATCCGTTTGGCAAAAGACTGCCCAGAAATATTGGCCTGGCGGCTTAACTTTGGTATTACCCGCTTCTGAGCAAGTTCCTCCGGCCATGAATCCGGCTGATCCGTCTACGATTGGGGTAAGGGTTCCCGATTGTGCGATCGCTCAATCTATTTTAGCCCGCACTGGCCCGATGGCAACCACGAGCGCCAATTTATCAGGACAACCGCCCCTGTTAACCATGGCTGAAATTAATCATCAATTTCCCAAGGTTTTGACGTTATTTTCGTCAGACTTTGATCCAATTATCCCTCAATCTACCTTACCTTCAACGGTGGCAAAATGGGAAAGCAATGGTCAATGGACAATCTTACGACATGGTAATTTATTAATCAGTTAACAGTTATCAGTTAACAGTTATCCGTAAATAAATAATACCAATCTGTTGATAAACTTCGAGCTTACAAACCGTTATTCAACTCTTGCACTAATAACTAATAAATGTTAACTAATAACTGATTCGGTGTTGACCAATAACTGATCAACTCTTACACTGATAACTGATCACTGATTACTGATAACTGAAATGGGTTGGAGCGAATTTTTATATTTCGGTTTTGGGTTAGGGTTAGGGGTTAGCCTAAATCAGCTATGGCGGGGAAAAGGAACAAAATCGCCCGACCCGGTTGGGACAGAAGACCGCTCCAAAGAGGTTGATTATCAACAGCAGGTGCAAACCCTCTCTTATCAATTGAAACAAACTCAACTTGCCTATCATTCGGCGGCGGAATTGAGTTTATTTAAAGCGGGGTTTTTGGCGCGGACGTCCCATGAGTTGCGATCGCCTTTGAGTAGCATGATTGGTACGTTACAACTAATTATCTCCGATCTGTGCGAAAACCCAGAGGAGGAGCGAGAATTTATCAATCTCGCCCACACATCGGCGTTAAAAATGGTGGGATTATTAGATCAAGTGATTTTTGTATCTAAAACCGAATATGGCACAGACACAATGGATATTCATGCCATTGAGTTAGCAAAAGTCATGGATGAGGTAGAAGATTTAACTTGTATGCAGGCGGCAAATCGTAGTATTAGATTAAACATTGATCCTCCTGATCAAGATATTTATGTGATGGCAGATTTACCCCGACTGCGACAAGTTTTAGTCAGTTTAGTTGATACTGCGATCGCTCAAATGAAAGAGGGAAGTGTGAATGTTTCTGCCCATCCTTCTCCCGAAACAGGATTTGTGCATATTTGGGTTGATGATCAACGTCCTATTAGTGCTTGGAGTGAGTCTTGGGATTTATTAAAATCTACATTAGATATTGATCAACCTCCATTTGAGCAAGGGACTTTATCCCCAGGAATGCGGCTGTTGATGAATCAAACTTTATTGAGTTTAATGAAGGGTCGTTTAGAAATTTTAGCGATTCCTTCTGAGGGAGAAGATTCTAATTTTAATCGGACTCAATGTTCGATTCCCTTAGCAAAACCCTAACGCAGTATTTTAGACAGTTTAAGCTCTAATTAAGTTATAATATTGGCAAACTCTAATCGTAACCTAATATGACTAAAACTCTTGATGTTACTGGCTTAACTTCTGAACAAATCGAGCAGATTTATGTAATCATAGACACATTCAGAGCTATTAATAAACAGCAAAACCCATTGACAGAAGATCAACTATCAGAATTTGATCTAACTCCGTTGTTTTTTGAAAGTGAAATCCTTCAGCCATTTAATCGAAGTCTGCTTTATGGCAACAGAATCTAAACGAATTTATCTTGATACCAACATTCTCGCTTATGTTGCTAATACCAAAGCACCTCAACACAAGACTGCATTAGAAATATTTCGACCCTGTGAAACAGAAATTCTCTGCGTTTCATCACAAGTTTTAGCAGAATTTTATTCCTATATTACAAATCCTGCTATCTTAGCAAAACCCTTAGAACCAACAGAAGCTATTAAGCGCATTCAACGAATTTGTCAAATGCCTCATGTCCGCTTGCTCTCAACTCCTTTCGATCTTTTTGAAGGTTGGATGAGGTTATTGGAAGAACAACCTGTGACCAATGGAGGGATTTTTGACTTACTTCATATTGCCATTATGTTATCTCATCAAGTCACCAGTATTTACACTTTTAATGTCAAGGATTTTTCTTGGTGTTCCCAAATTAAAGTTATTGATCCTAGTCATCTTTAAAAAGTCCAAATAAATACTGGAATACTTAACCGAAAATACCTTTAAAAATTCAGTAGAGACGCTGCATTCAACGCCTCTACAAACAACAAATTAAAATCCCATGACTGTTGCAACAGCTTCCATTTCTGGTGCAATTCCGGCTTTGAATTTATTGTTGCTGTGAGTAATAGCCGTATCGGGATCTTTTAACCCATTTCCAGTTAACACACAAACAATTTTAATCCCCTCTGGAACCTGATCTTTCACTTTCAATAATCCGGCAACGGAGGCGGCACTAGCAGGCTCACAGAAAATTCCCTCCCCAGAAGCTAACAACCGATAGGCGTCGAGAATTTCGGCATCGGTGACAGCGTTAAAACTACCTTGACTGGCATCTTTAGCCGCCACCGCAAAGTCCCAACTCGCCGGATTTCCAATTCTAATTGCTGTTGCTAAGGTTTCGGGGTTTTCCACCGGATGGCCTAATACTAACGGTGCGGCTCCGGCGGCTTGAAATCCCATCATTTGGGGTAAACGAGAACATTTCCCAACAGAATGATATTGACAAAATCCCATCCAATAGGCACTAATATTCCCGGCATTGCCCACCGGAATACATAACCAGTCGGGGGCATCTCCCAGGGCATCTACCACCTCAAAGGCGGCGGTTTTTTGGCCTTCTAAACGATAGGGATTAACAGAATTAACTAAAGTAATCGGATAATGTTCGGCCATCTCCCGCACAATATTTAGTGCCTGATCAAAATTACCCTTAATCGCTAAGACTTCTGCCCCATATAATAACGCTTGGGCCAGTTTCCCTAACGCCACATAACCATCGGGAATTAAGACAAAGGCTTTCATCCCGGCTCGACGGGCATAGGCGGCGGCTGCTGCTGAAGTATTTCCGGTACTGGCACAGATGACGGCTTTGCTGCCTTCCTCTTTGGCTTTGGAAATCGCCATGGTCATGCCTCGGTCTTTGAAACTACCTGTGGGGTTGAGTCCGTCATATTTCACATAGACTTGCACCTGTTTGCCAATGATTTCGGCAATGGTTGGGGCCGGAATCAGGGGCGTGTTGCCTTCTTGTAGGGTGATAACGGGTGTCGATTCAGAAACAGGTAAATAGTTGCGGTAGGCTTCAATCAGACCAGGCCAGCACTTCAATGAGGACTGGGTTGTAGGCAAAGTCAACGTCATCTCGGTAGTAGTTAATAAACGAAAAATAATCCGGTTAAGGATTGACAAATAGACGGATTTATGATACTCAGGAATGCTCTTGACGGTTGGAATCTATAAACTTTATCAGTTGACAGGATCAGCCGTTGGGTGTATTCCTTAATTTAGTTTACCTTCTCGTTTACATTCCGTGAAAAAACTAATCAATTTTGATGTTTTTTTCTATGGGAGTAAACGTTCAGGGTAAAATATAGTTAAGATTTGTTGAGCTAACATTTTTAGATGTCAAATCAACTGCTGATGCCCACTCGTTCATCCACCGTATCTGGGACTCAAACCTTAGATGCCCCTTCAAGCCGGACTTCCGGTTCTGTTATGTCTAAGCCACTGACGATTGATACGATGAAAAATCTGTACAACGCCGATCAGCAAGTGAAGTTTCTGCATTTGCACGCTGAAGTTGAAACCTTGCTCCTAGAATTGCAAACTGTCAAGCAACAGCGCCAAGAAACAACCTCACCCGCAAAGACTTGTTGAGTTGTCCTCTAAGTTCCACTCCCCCGATCATCACTAGCTGGGTTTAGCAAAAACCGCTAAACACCCTAGCTTTTGATGGACTCCGTTTAGAGGCGGTTACCATCGGAGTCGGAGTTACATGGATAGATGGAAAGTGCCTGTTTGTCCCATGCAGGTCGGATTTTTCGTGTCAAATTAAGTAATTGATCAGACTACCCAAAAATTGGGAAGATAAAACCACACAACCTTAGTATTACCCTAGCCCCCAGTGCTGAGGGATTTGAAAGTTTAAAAAATTCTATGACATTATCCTCTGTTCAACCTCAAACCCTAGCATCTTCTGCTAGTTTTCCCTCGGATTTACGTTTAAAAGACATTATCAAAAGTCTCCCTCGGGAAGTTTTTCTTAAAGATCAGAAAAAAGCTTGGCTGACTGTTGTTGTTAGTGTTCTTCTGGTGGTTGCGGGCTATTTTGCGATTGCTTACTCTCCCTGGTTTCTTTTACCCTTGGCTTGGGTTTTTACCGGGACAGCTTTAACGGGTTTTTTCGTCATTGGTCATGACTGTGGACATCGTTCTTTTTCTGACCGTCGTTGGGTAAATGATTTAGTCGGTCATTTGACATTTCTTCCTTTAATTTATCCCTTTCATGGTTGGCGTTTAGGACATAATCACCATCATAAACATACTAATAAACTGACTGAAGATAATGCTTGGGAACCCTGGAAAATCGAAAATTATGAAGCATCCCCTAAAATTGTACAAATTGCTTATAAATTAACCCGAGCTAGACTGTGGTGGTTAGGTTCAATTTTGCATTGGGCAATTGTTAACTTTGATTGGCGCAAGTTTGAAGGGAAAGGAGAAGAACAGGTTAAATTTTCTGCCTTATTTGTGATTGGATGTGCGGCGATCGCCTTTCCTACGATAATTTTTACTCTCGGAATTTGGGGCTTTGTTAAATTCTGGTTAATGCCTTGGTTAGTATACCATTTCTGGATGAGTACCTTCACTATTGTTCACCATACTGCCCCCGATATTAAGTTTCAAGAACCCGAGGATTGGAATGAAGCCCTAGCCCAATTATCGGGAACAGTTCACTGCAATTATCCCGCTTGGGTTGAGTTTTTCTGTCACGATATTAATGTTCACATTCCTCACCATATTTCTACGGCTATTCCTTCCTACAATTTACGGAAAGCCTATAAAATTATTCAAGACAATTGGGGTGAATATCTCTATCCTGAATGTGATTTTTCCTGGTCTTTAATGACTCATATCGTAGATCAGTGTCATTTATATGATGCTGAAAATGCTTATGTTTCCTTTAAGGAATACAAGCAGTAATTAGATTTAGTAGTGAGTCCTAAAAAACTCAAATATAGAGAGTCCTGAAGGACTCACTACGGGTTATTCGGGTTGATTTGGGGTGAATATCATTACCCCAGATCCTTGATTTGTTTTATAGTTAATTTGTAGTTTACCTTCAGCATTAATCTGAAAAGTTCGACTTTTTTCTAAAGCTGAGAGAAATTGATCTTCTTGCTTCATAATTTCTTCAGGACAGGCCATTTTAGTTCTCCCGGCTACACCAAATTTTAATTGCTCATCCTTGAGGGTGTAGGAGGCAAAATAACGGTTACAACTCGATGAACCACTAATTTGATTATTTTCAAATTGTAGGGTGATTTCCGTTTCTTTTAGGGGCGTTTTGGTGGATTTTTCATTCCCCCAGGATACTAATTTCCAAGAGGTTCCACTGAGAGCATCAGAAGCTATAGAGGGGTTAATCATAGACAAAATGGATAGACTAGCAACGGATAGGGATAGGAGTAGTTTTTTCATAGGGGTCGGTTTATTTTTTAATTGTCCACAAGGGTAATTGTTGAGTTAATTGTAAACGAATATTGTCAATCCCGTTTTGAGCAAAAACATAGGTTTTATCTTGCCAAAGGGGAATATAAGGCACATCTTCGGCGAGCAGTTCTTGAATTTCCTGAAAGATTAATTTGCGAGTTTCTGGATTTTGTTCCTGCCGCTGTTGAGCAATTAATTGATTCATGCGATCGCTATAATAAAAAGAACCCTGATATTGACTAGAACCCTTGACACATCCAGTTTCAACGGAACCTTGACTACATTCTAAAAAGGGTTGAATATAGTTATCCGCATCAAGAAAATCCGCATACCAATCTAAGACAAAAGTGGGATAAATCCCCTCCTCTAAATATTTAAAGGCTGTAGTCGATTCTACACTATTAAGTTGTAATTTTAGTAACCCGCCTAAATCCCTATCTGCTAAGGCTTTTAAGGTTAATCCTAAAAACCCTTTATTAGATGAATTAGACGCATACCAAAGCTCAACGATGGCTGGATTTTCTGGCGTATATCCAGCTTGGGTTAAAAGTTGTTTGGCTTTTTCAATATTACCATCCCCGTACTTTAAATAAAAGGTGGGTTGATAATCGCTAAAGGTGGTAGGAATTAAACTAAACAGTTCTTCTCCTTGATTTTGTAATACCCGTTCATTAATAATAGAACGATTGATTAAAGCGGCTAGGGCTTGTCTAACTTCTATCCGATTTAATGGTTCTGATTTAACATTAATCAGGAGATAATTAATCGTATTTCCATTAGCAGAAATCACTTGCCAATTTCCCGCTTCTGCTCCTTTTTGTAAACTCGAAATTTGATCGGGATTTAAGGATAAATAGGCAATATCAACTGCACTACTTCTAAAAGCATTAAATAAATTAGAGGAACTGGAAAAACGTTGAATATCAACTCCGGCATTGGCGGGTTTTTCTCCCCAATATTGGTCAAAAGCATCGAGGCGAATGACATCAATTCCTAAAGACTTTAATTGATAAGGCCCGGTTCCGACAAATTCATTGGGTTTAAATTTACCTTCTCCAATTTCATAAAATTCGGGAGAAACTGCCGTAATTCCTGAAAATGCTAGGAGGGAAGGAAAGGCGGCAAAGGGTTTTTTAAGTTTAATCGTTAATTCATATTCTCCTATTGCTTGAACTGTATCTATTGTATCTGCTAATAAGGAGGAGGGAGACCCGGCATTTTGAATAAATCTTTTAATAGAAAACTCCATCGCGGCGGCGTTAAAAGGGGTTTGATCATGAAACAAAACGCCCTTTCTGATCGGAATAGTATAGGTTAATCCATCGGCACTCAGGGTGGGTAAAGCGGTGGCTAGTTTGGGTACAAGTTGATTGGTTCCTAGTTTATAATCATAGAGGCGATCGCCTAAATTATACAGGATATTTCCTGACATAACTTCATAGGCATCAGCCGGATCTAAGGTGCGGAGTTTTAAGGTTGTTCCAATAGTAATTCGTCCATTACCCGATGAGGATGAAGAGGAAGAATTAATCGTTTGATGAGAAGTACAACTAACAAGAATTAGACAAAATAAGCAAAATAAACTAATCCATTGGGTGAAAAATTTTCGGGAAAATAGATGCGGATTTTGTAATTGATTCCACAGGTTTACCATCGGTTAAAAATATTAAGGATAAATCTAATCTTTGATCATAGCATTTTGCAACCCCATAAGCGAGATGCAGTGCGAGCGTCCTCGCTCGCTAAGTTTTAGAATACTGCTAAGTACCTAAACAAAATTAATTACAAATCCTCTAACCTGTTCCCTGTTCCCTCTCCCAACTAGGTAATTTATTTTGCACAAGCACTTATATTTTATTGAATTACCCGTCAAGTTTCCGAATCCGAATTTTTATCTTTTTCTTCCTCAATAATCACCATTCCAGGTTGTAGGGGGATATCGGTTGGAGGAATTACTAAGGTATCACCCACTTTCAAACCGGATTTAACTTCAACTTTAGTTAAATCTTTTAGTCCCAGGGTTACGGGTTGTTTTTGAACTTGATTATTTGCGTCTAATTTCCAGACAAAAGACGATTTTCCTTGGGATTGAATTAATTCTGTATTGACCGCAATCACATCTTTTTGTTGTTCTAAAATGATCTCAACACTCACCTGACCCCCTGGAATTAATGCCTGGGTTGGTTGATCCAATCTTACCGTAGCAGGAACGGTGACTTGACCGGATGAACTGCTAGATTGGCTGCTATTCGTATTTTCAGAGACCGCTTGTCGATTGACCCGTTCGACCCGCCCGGAAAATGGTTTTGAATCAGGGCCAATAATTGTAATTCGAGCGACTTGATTCGGTTTAACTTGAGCCGCATTCAGGGTCGATAACCGAAGTAGAACCAGTTCTTGATTTGGATCTCCAATTGTAATTAAATCACTTCCTCGAATAATTCCATCCCCTGGTTTAATATTAATATTTAGTACGACTCCATCCAAGGGAGAAATGACAAGATTATTCTGTAAATTTGATTCTTGTTCTTTATATTCTACTTTGAGTCGCTGAAGTTCACTTAAACTTTTTTGAAATTCAGATTGAACTTGTTGGAGTTCGATTTTAGCAGTTAAGATATCATTGGTGGGATCTGTGATTGGTTCAAATTTATTTTTACTGGTTTCCAGGTCAAGAATCGCATTTTTCAAGGCTAATTGTTCATTTTTTAAACTTGCTTCTTTTGACCGAATATCTGCTTTCTTTCCATCTAATTCTGTTTCTGGAATAAACCCTTTTTCCAAGAGATTATTTGATTTATTTAACTCCGCTTCTGCGACGGTTAAATCTTCTTTTGCTTCAATAACTTTCTGTTGTTGACGTTCCAATTGCGCTTGGTTCTTTTGAATTTCAATCCTTTGAGTGATTTGTTGAGATTTAACTTGCTTTCGATACTTCTCTAACTCATCTTTATAATTAATTTCGGAGTTTTTTAATTTGATTTTTGCTTCTTCTACTTTTTGGCGATTTCGTTCTATTTCAAGTTCTTGTTGCTGAATCCCTAATTGTTTTTGCAGTAAGGAATTTTCCCCGGCGGTAGATCTCAACAGAATTAAATTTTGCCCCCGAATAATCGGATCGCCTACCTTAACAAAAATCTGCTCCACCGCACTATCAGCAGGGGATTTAATTGTTCGTTGCCCACCTAATTCAACGGTTCCCCCTTCACTAATTTTGTTTTCAACCGTTCCCAATTCCACTTTTTGTAACTCAGCTGGAACCGCTTCTGCATCCTTTTTTTGTAGTTTATAATACAAAGCAATACCCGCTAAACTGACTCCAGTTAATAGAGTCATCACCACTAACCATTTAACTCCCCGTTGATAGGCTCTTTTTGCTTGGTAATCTAGGGTTGACACAGATTTCTAACATCCTCCTTATAAGTTGAAACAGGGGACACCATCATTATATCCTAAAAGGATGAATAGGTTTGTTTTAGACGGACAATTAATCGTTAATTTTTATTGTGTATCGTGAAGATTTATATAATTTAATCAAGTGATTATAAAACAAGAAAAAACTTAGTTTTAGGTGGGATATAATCAATCAATACGATAGGTCAATGCCACCAAAACAGTTTATTCTAAAATCTGCCTAATGTTCATAAATTAGAGAATAAAATGGAGAAGTCAAGATGTATACATCTGTAAAATCTCAGAGTACAGTTCTCGCTGTCGATGATAGCATTCCTGTGCAAAAACTGGTTAAACGGATTTTGGAAAAACACTATCAGCTAGTTTTTGCAAACAATACCACTGAGGCTTTAGCGGTACTCCATCAGCAGTCCATTGACTTAATGCTTTTAGATATCTCTATGCCCGGAATGGATGGTTTAGAACTGTGTCGAGTTTTGCGAGGATTACCCAATTTTAATCATCTCCCGATTGTGATGCTCACATCCCGGAATGGGGCTCAGGATCGGGTGGAGGGTCGGTTATCCGGGGCAACGGAATATTTGACTAAACCTTTCTCTGAAGAAGAACTGCTGCATACGATTGAAAAAATTTTGAATCAGACAGTCAGTCTAATGTCTGAATTCTAATGGATTTTGGGAATATTTAGATTAGTTACTATAACACTCGAGAATCGGAAAACCCAAAGAAACGATATAATTTCTTTAGGTTTTCCGATGCGCCTTTAACGATGACAAGCATAATTCCACAGGGTGAGCAGAATCAAGTAGATCTGCATCAGATCGCCGATAATTTGCCGGGAGTGATTTATCAATCGTTGCTACACCCTGATGGTGCTCAAGAGTATTTATATATTAGTCCTAGTTGCCGAAGAATTTACGAGCGAGAACCCGATGAAATTCAGCATAATGCCGCTTTAATGTGGGGATGGATGAATGATCGGGATCAATGGGTTTTTACTCAATCCCTTGTAACCTGTGCTCAAAAATTAATTCCCTGGCAACGACAATGGCAATATCAAACTCCATCGGGACAGATCAAATATTTATCTGCGATCGCCCAACCTTGTCCTCAACCCAATGGCGATCTAATTTTTGATGGATTAATTTTAGAAATTCCACCCCCAACCCTTGATAATTGTTGTCCCTGTTATCCTAAAACCTGCGAGATTGAACCTATTACAACCCATGAAATTGAACAAGTTTTAACTTGGTTTGACCCCTCAGATCATTTAATAGAACCGGAAAAAACTGAAGCAGTTGTAGAAGAACAAGAGGAATTTTTAAGAAATATTTATAACGGCGTAGAACAGGTTATTTTTGTTGTTGCAGTTTTTCATGAAAAGAACTTTCGATGTTTAGGTTGGAATCCCAAAACCGAACAAATAACGGGACGGAAATCTGCTGAGGTTTATGGAAAAACCTTTACAGAAATTTTCGGTTTGGTGGAAGGGGAAAAAGTTCTACAACATTATCGAGATTGTGTTCAGGCTAAAACCTCAATTCAATATGAAGAAGAAATTTGGTTTGAAGAAAAACAAACCTTTTCTTTAACCACCCTCAATCCCATTTTAGATCCCAGAGGAAAAATCTATCGAATTATCGGGACTTCTTTGGATATCACCGCCAGAAAAAACGCAGAAATAGCATTACAAAAGTCACAAATCCGCTTCCAACAATTAGCAGAAAATGTCCCCGGTGTTACCTATCAATATCATCAATATAATCATCAAGGACAGGGCTGTTTTACCTATTTAAGCCCGAAATGTTTAGAATTAACTGAAATTAGACCCGAAGTTATTTTAAAAAATGCTGATTTCTTGTGGAAACTGATTCATCCTGATGATCTAAATAGCTTTGTAGATTCCATGGCCCAAGCTGTAGATACGGGAAAACCTTGGCAACATCAATACCGTTTAATTACTCCTTCGGGTAAGATTAAGTGGATTCAAGCCGGAGGCAGTTTAGGGAAACAACCGGATGGATCAATTGTTTGGGATGGTTTGCTTTTAGATATTAGCGATCGCAAACAAACTGAAGCAGCTTGGCAAAATTCAGAACAACAATTGCGGGAATTAGCCGAACGAGAAAAGATGCAAAATTGCATCGGTAATTTGATTAGAAATTCCCTAGATTGGAATACAATTTTAGAAACAACAGTACAAGAAATTCGTCAATTATTAGGAATTGATCGCTGTTATTTTGTTGGATATCACTCCGAATTAGATCCTCCAGAATGGGAAATCCTCAAGGAATCCAAAGCCTCGAATTTAGTCAGTATTTCTGAAATGTATCCCGGGGATGCCCTACACCCGATTAGTGAGATGGTTTTACAGGGAAAAATGATCCAAATTGATCAAGTAATTACCTGTGAGATTTCATCTATTAGGAATTTTTTAATGGTTTTAGAATTGGAATCGGTTTTAATTTTCCCGTTAAAAATTCAATCTGGTGATATTGGAGCTTTAGTATTAGCCCATTCTCAGGAGCCTCGACCTTGGAAACCTCAAGAAGTCGAACTTTTGCGCTCTGTTATCAATCAATTAGAAATCGCAATTAATCAAGCAAAACTCTATACAAAATCTCAAGAATCTGCTATAATTGCAACAGCAAAAACCCAAGAATTAGAACAAACAGTTTCTAAATTGCAACAAGCTCAAATGCAATTAGTTCATTCAGAAAAAATGTCAAGTTTAGGACAAATGGTTGCCGGAATTGCCCACGAAATTAATAACCCTGTGAGCTTTATTTTTGGGAATCTCACCTATGCTAAAGAATATCTGGATGATTTATTTTCCGTGATTAAACTATATCAAAAACACTATCCCCATCCTGACTTAGAAATAGAAGAAAAATTAGAAGCAGTCGAACTAGATTTTATTGCAGAAGATCTCCCCCAATTATTAAATTCAATGAAAACTGGGGCGGAGCGAATTAGAGATATTGTTAAATCCTTGAGAATTTTTTCTCGTTTAGATGAATCAGAACTAAAAAATATTGATTTACATGAAAACTTAGACAGTACCTTAATGTTGTTAGAAAGTCGTCTCAAAGAACAACCCCATCATCCGGCAATTCAAGTGATTAAACAATATGGAAACTTACCTTTTGTTGAATGCTATGCCGGGGAACTAAATCAAGTTTTTATGAATTTATTGGCTAATGCCATTGACGCTGTAGAACAACGCAATAAACAGCGATCATTAAAGGAAATTATTGCTGATCCGGGTGTAATTTGGATTACGACCTCATTAACAGATTCCCAGCGCGTACAAATTAGAATTGCTGATAATGGAATTGGAATGTCCGCCGAGGTTTTAGCGAAAATTTTTGATCCATTTTTCACCACTAAAGATGTGGGTTTAGGAACGGGTTTAGGACTATCTACCAGTTATAAAATTATTGTTGAAAAACATAGAGGTCAATTATCCTGTATTTCAGAAGTGGGGTTAGGGACAGAATTTGTCATCGAGATCCCTACAGCACAATCTATGACTGACTAACGGGCTGAGAATTTTGTGTTAATGGGACGCTTTAAAACAGGGAGAATTTTGTTATGTTCTTAACTGTCGGCAAATGGGAAAATCCTCCTTACGGGTTCAAACGTCTCACCTTTGCCCTTTTAGGGGTAACAACTCCTTTCAAATAATTCCTCTTATCTCAATAAATCCTCAATTAAAGTTACTAAATTATCATCGATTTCTAAAGGTGAAATTAACTCAAATTCAACGGTGGGGAATTCTTGAGAAAATTTTTGCAGGGATTGGGTGATCGCATCTTTTATTCCACCAGAAAACATAAAATAAGGGATAATTCCAATTCGGTGAACTCCCGATGCAGTTAATGCTTGAATTTGAGTTTCTAAATTCAAAGAAACTGACCAATAGGCAGGAATTGCCCCGATTTGAGTTGCTAACTGTTCAATGGGTTGATTCCCCCCAGGATGGCGACTTCCATGGGCTATTAAAATCCAATTTTCGATCTCAACCCTTGCCATTTTTGTTGCGATCCAATCGGCTAAAAGGTTGATTTGAGAACCGAAATAAGGTAATAAATTCAGTTGAATTTCTGCTCCGAGTTGTTCCTGAGCAATCGCAACTTCTTCGGGTAAATCGGTGTTAACATGAACGCCTGACGAGAGAAATAACGGCAAAATTTGAACTTGAGAATATCCCCAAGATTGACTTAACTTGGCAAAGTTTTGAATCTGTTGATGCAGAGGAAGGGGAGCTAATTCTAAAGTTGCAGTTCCAACGGAAGAACAACCTGAACGTTCCCCTAAGCGTTTAGCCAATTGATTTAAGGCTTCTTGGGGACGGGGATCACGGCTACCGTGAGCAACGAGCAAAGATGTGGATAGCAAGGGTTAGGATCAATCCTGAATGTGCAGTTAACGATTGATATTGTATCGAAAATTGATCAACTTCAGGAGTTTGGGAATAGAAAACACAAACCAAAATAAATTTTTTTTAAAAAAGTTGCTGATAATTTTGTGATTCCAAAACAATCAACTACATATCAACTAATTTCACCCAACCGCGGCGGACATTGTAAAGTAGTCGATTAATAATTGCTTGTTCGTCTTCAGTTAAACTATCCCCTAAAATGGCGGATCTTAGATGTTGGCGATCGCTACGGGTCACCACACTAGAAAACATAATTTGACCAAAAAGCTCCTCAAGGGGTACGGGACAGTATGCCATCATGGATCACCTCTACTTAGAATGGCTTGCTCAAAGATGAAAGTTCGTGAGCTTGTATAGATTAATTATGAACTTTTTGTACAGAATATTAAGTGATTCAAAGCTATGTAAATTTGTGATTAATCTGGATAACTGTTGTGATTTGAGTCAATGTGCATCCAAACCCAGCCATAAAGAGGGTTTGGAGACCAAACCCCTACGATAAAATACTACAACCTACAAACATTTTTCTAAGGTAGCCACCACCGATTGGGATAAACTCGGCAAATCATAGCCCCCCTCAAGTCCAAAGACAATTTTAGAAGTAAGTTGTAGACAATATTCGGTAAATATTCCATAGTCTTCAGGTTGTAGAGAAATACTAGCTAAGGGATCATCTCGGTTAGCATCGTACCCCGCACTCACGATCAGCAGATCCGGCTCAAACTGCCGTAAAAAGGGCATAATATAACCTTCAAAAGCAGGTTTATATAACCCCATTGTGCTGCCCGGAGACATGGGAATATTCAGAACATTGTTGTGAGAGCCACGTTCATCAGCATATCCCGTCCCCGGATAACAGGGAGATTGATGTAAAGAACAGTAAGCAATCCGAGGATTATCTTCCACTAACTCTTGAGTTCCATTGCCGTGATGGACGTCCCAATCTAAAATTGCCACTTTCTCAATTCCTGGCTTTTTGAGCGCGTAATAAGCCGCGATCGCCGCATTCGACAATAAACAAAATCCCATACCCCGATCCGATTCAGCATGATGTCCGGGGGGACGAGCTAAAACAAAAACCGGACGTCCCCTATCCAAAACCCGATCCACCCCATCCAACCAAGCACTCACCGCCAAAAGTGCCACATCATAACTTTCCGCCGACATGGGGGTGTCCCCATCTAAATATCCCCCTCCCTGATCTGAGATCGCTTTCACCTGCTGAATATGGGCGGGAGTATGTACTGTTTCCAAAAGCTTGATTAAAGATTCCAGGCGATCGGCTACCGGAGTCGGCTGTTCCCACCGTAACTGTTCTGTCCAAGGTACGGATTTGAGGGCGTTTACAATTGCCGTTAAACGTTCTGGCCGTTCGGGATGGAACAATCCCGTCTTATGGTTGAGGAATTCGTCAGAATAAATAACTGTTAGCATTTGTCAAGAGTTTTTTCAATTTTAAATCCCAGATTTTACCCCCAATCAGAAGGCAAATTATGGTAGAATTTTAGGCATTAGTCACTGATTTTAGAACCCCCACCGAAAGGGATTTTTTTTCTATTAATATTTTCGGTTAAATGTGACTAATTTTAAATTGTAATGGAGTTTTTGAAGGTATGAGTACCTCTGAGTCGAGAATTGTCCCGACGGATCTGAGAAATGAAATGCAGCAGTCCTACCTGGAATACGCCATGAGCGTGATTGTAGGGCGAGCGCTGCCAGATGCACGGGATGGTTTGAAACCCGTTCACCGTCGGATCTTGTACGCGATGAACGAACTGGGCTTAACCCCCGATCGGCCCTTCCGTAAATGCGCCCGTGTGGTGGGGGAGGTACTCGGTAAATATCACCCCCATGGGGATGTGGCCGTTTATGACGCCTTGGTGCGGATGGCACAGGACTTTTCCATGCGATCGCCCTTAATCAACGGCCATGGTAACTTTGGCTCGGTTGATAACGATCCCCCAGCGGCTATGCGGTATACCGAATGCCGTCTACAGGCCCTCACCAGTGATTCCCTCCTGCGAGATATCGATTCAGAAACCGTTGCCTTTGGCGATAACTTTGATGGATCTCAACAGGAACCCTTAGTTTTACCCGCACGAATTCCCCAATTACTATTAAATGGATCTTCGGGAATTGCTGTGGGAATGGCGACCAATATTCCCCCTCACAATTTAGGAGAATTAATCGATGGTTTAGTGGCATTAATTCATAATCCTGAGATTACCATTACCGAATTAATGCGCCATATTCCCGGCCCAGATTTTCCCACCGGAGCACAAATTTTAGGGACATCGGGCATTAAAGAAGCCTATAATGATGGTCGAGGTTCGATTACCATGCGCGGCATTGCTACCATTGAAACCATCGAACATAAAGGTAGACCCGATCGAGAAGCAATTATTGTTACCCAACTGCCTTATCAAACCAATAAAGCGGCGATGATTGAACGCATTGCCGAAATGGTGAATGATAAGAAATTAGAGGGAATTTCCGATATTCGGGATGAAAGCGATCGGGATGGAATGCGGATCGTGATTGAACTGAAACGGGATGCTTACCCCAGAGTTATCCTCAATAACCTCTACAAACAAACGCCCCTACAAACCAATTTTGGGGCGAATATGTTAGCTCTGGTTAATGGTCGTCCCGAAATTCTCACCCTGAAACGCTTCTTAGAAGTATTCCTGCATTTCCGAGAACAAACTATCCGCAAACGCACGGAATATGAACTGAGAAAAGCCCAAGAACGGGATCATCTTTTACTGGGTTTATTAATTGCCTTAGACAATTTAGACGCAATTATTGCCTTGATTCGTCATGCGGCGGATATTCCCATCGCCAAACAAGAATTAATGACCAACTATGGCTTATCTGAACAACAAGCCGATGCAATTTTACAAATGCAATTGCGACGGTTGACCGCTTTAGAATCCCAAAAAATTGACCAAGAACACCAAGAATTACAAATCAAAATTACTGATTTAGAGGATATTTTAGCCCGACGAGAAAGAATTTTAGTAATCGTTGAAGATGAAGCCCTAGAAATCAAACAAAAGTTTAATACCCCCCGCCGTACTATTATTGAACATACCGAGGGAGAGTTAGAAGATACGGATTTAATCGCCAATGAAAAAGCATTGATTCTATTAACAGAACAGGGCTATATGAAGCGAATGCCTGTTAATACCTTTGCCGCCCAAAGTCGAGCCACAAAAGGCAAACAAGGCACAAAAATGAAAGAGGATGATGGGGTTGAACACTTTATCACCTGTTGCGACCATGACACGGTTTTATTCTTTAGTAATCGTGGGGTAGTTTACAGTATTAGAGCCTATCAAATCCCTGCTTCATCCCGCACGGCGCGAGGAGTTCCCATTATTCAAATGTTACCCATTCCCAAGGAAGAACGGATCACATCTATTGTTCACGTTAGCGAATTTAGCGATGATGAATACTTAGTGATGTTAACTAAAGGCGGATTTATTAAGAAAACTCAACTCTCCGCCTTTAGTAATATTAGAACTAATGGTTTAATCGCCATTTCCTTAGAGGAAGGAGACGAATTACGCTGGGTCAGACGGGCAAAAGTTGACGATGGTATTATCATTGGTTCCCGTCACGGCATGGCGATTCATTTTAAAGCTAATAATAAACAATTGCGACCCTTGGGACGGGCAACCAGGGGGGTTAAATCCATGAAATTGAAAGGGGATGATACCTTAATCAGTATGGATATTTTGCCTAGTGCAATTATTTCTAATTTTGTTGAAGCGGAGGGAGAAGAAATTGAAACCGATGACGAGTTAGTGCTCACAACGGTAGAAACCACCGAGGAAGAAAACGAACTCACACCCGCAGAAACCACCGAAGAAAATGAAACAGAAACTGAAGTTGTAGCGGAGGTCAATTCTCTGGGACTATCGGTTTTAGTCATAACTGCTAGTGGTTATGGAAAACGGGTTCCGGTGTCCCAATTCCGCCTCCAAAATCGCGCAGGAAAGGGGATTATTGCCACCAAGTTTAAACCCCATGCTAAAAAGGATGAAGTTGTGGCTTTAAAAGTCGTGGATGAAACCCACGAATTAATGTTAATTAGTAGTCGAGGGATTATTATTCGTCAAGTCGTGAATGCCATTCCCCTGCAATCTCGAAGTGCTACCGGGGTTCGGGTTCAACGATTATACGAGGAAGATTCCATTGCTGCGGTGGCCATTGTTCCCGCTTCTGGGGAAGAAGACGTGGAAAGTCTATCCAATGCTGAAGAATCTGGAGAATCTGGGGAGTCTGGAGAAGAAGAATAAAAAATAACCCCCTTTCCCTCCGAAACCTCCCGTCTGGGGGGGCAGGGGAGGCAGGGGGAGCAGGGGGAGCAGAGCCCTGCTAATATAAATGTTTTCCAGGTAAGTTAACTAAAAAAGTTCACCTTACCTGAAAAACCAGATATTAAGTAATCTAACGGGCTAGGAGGGATTCGAACCCCCGACACCGTGGTCCGTAGCCACGTGCTCTAGTCCACTGAGCTACAAGCCCCCGTCAGTTCAGCACAACAATCTCAAAAATTAGCTTTTTTTGACTGCTTTATTAGCATAACACATTTTTTCCAAATGGCAAACATTTTTTTTTCAGAATCCGCCGATCTCCTTTCCCACCTGGATGAAACCGGAGAAGCAAGGATGGTGGATGTGTCCGAGAAGGAGGTTACTCGTCGTCAGGCGATCGCAGGGGGACAAGTCAGGATGTTAAGCACCACCTTTGACGCCATTGAAGCCGGAAACGCACCCAAAGGGGATGTTTTAAGCACAGCAAAACTGGCGGGAATCATGGCGGCCAAACAAACGGCCCAATTAATCCCCCTGTGTCATCCCTTACCCCTGGGCAAAATTGATGTCCAAATTATTCCCGATCCCGAATTACCCGGGTATCAAATTCGAGCCCAAGTGATTACCAAAGCAGAAACCGGGGTAGAAATGGAAGCCTTAACCGCCGTTTCCGTGGCGGCTTTGACCCTCTATGACATGGCCAAAGCCTTGGAAAAATCCATTGTGATTGAGTCAATTCGCCTGTTGAGTAAAACCGGAGGAAAATCCGGGGACTACCAACAACAGATAGAAGTCAATCCCAGTTAAGCCTAAAATGGAATAGAAATGCTTGGGAATTAATTGTCTATGCCTCCTCGTTGGCCCCGTCAACCTGACCGGAAAGATCCAGACTATCGTCGTTTGGATGATCGGGTGAATTTTGCCACCCATGTTGCTATTTTTGCCACGATTAATTCGGGTTTATGGTTTTTCCATAATCTGCAATCCACGGACTGGTCTTGGTTAACTGGATTTACTCTAATTTGGTTATCTGCGATCGCCCTTCATGGTCTTTATATTTTTGCGATCGCCGACTATTCTCCCGTCACCCCCGATCAATAACATTTGAGTTAACCATTAATCGTTAACCCTTAACTATTTAGGAGTTTAATCATGTCTGTTTTAGATACCAAAACCCTGGAAAAATTAGCCGCTGAAATTGGAGAAAATATCTATATTGATATTGCTAAATGGCATCTGTATTTATCGGATGCCCATTTGCATACACAATTAGCCGAACAACTTTATCCCCTCTTGGAGCAGGGAGACTTTACCGAAAGTGAAGTTCAACAGGTCTTGCAAAAAGTTTATGTCAATTTAGGGGGCGGAAAACAGACGACCTCCTTAGTGAATTTAATTCCCAATGCAGGAATTCAAGACCTGGTAAGAATTTTAAAAGACTTCCAAGAAGACCTGTAAACTTTGTTGTGAGGCGTTCACGCCTCCCTCAAATTCCCATGATCTACACTTATTATCAGTTTGATTGAACTTTACTACTGGTGTTCCCTTTGAACAACAACAGCAAAATTTAGAAGATTTTCCCCACTTAAAAGCTTGGTTTAATCGAATTCAGTCCCGTCCAGCAGTGATCCGGGCTTATGAAAAAGGAAAAGCCTATGCTTCCGGTAAAAAAATGACCGATGAAGCTAAAAAAATCCTGTTGGGTCAAAGTGCAAAAACCCTGGAAAATTAGGATTCAAAAAATTAGAAAAACCGGGTTTTGAAAGTTAATAAACCCGGCTTTTAAACGAGTAAAAAACACCGCTATCAACTAACGCAATAGGGTTTTAAAGAGTTTAATGCCATCGGTATTTCCTAACATGGGATCGGAGGCTCTTTCGGGATGGGGCATCATACCTAAAACGTTACCTTGACGGTTACAGATTCCCGCAATATTATTTAAAGATCCATTAGGATTTTCTTCGGGTTTGGGAGTTTTATCAGTTCCATAACGGAATAAAACCTGGTGATTTGCTTCTAATTCTTCTAGGGTTTTTTCATCGGCATAATAACAGCCTTCCCCGTGGGCAATGGGTAAATTAATCACTTCTCCCACTTCATATTCAGAAGTCCAGGGAATATTCTGATTAATTACTGTTAAAGGGGCAGACTCACAAATAAAGTGTAAATCCCGATTTCTGACTAATGCTCCGGGTAATAATCCCGCTTCAGTTAATACCTGAAATCCATTACAAATTCCCAGAACAAATTTCCCTTGGTTGGCGTGTTCAATTGTTGAACGCATGATCGGAGAAAAACGCGCGATCGCCCCACAGCGCAAGTAATCCCCGTAACTAAATCCCCCCGGAATTACTACCACATCAATATCCGATAAATCCGTATCTTCATGCCAAATCATCCGGGTTGGTTGTCCTAATAATCCTTGAGTGACCCAAGCCACATCTCGATCGCAATTAGAACCCGGAAAAACAATAACCCCAAATTTCATAGTGTATTTATGTAGTAAATTAGTGATAGAAAGAAGTTGATCAAAAAATGTTTTTAGTTAATTTTTGATCAACCCAAATGTTCATCAACTTAACGAGTAACAGCCACAACTTCCGTCAGATCAAATCGATAAATTTCAATCACGGGATTAGCTAGTAACTGATCACAAATCTGGTCAAGTTGACTTTTTGCTTCGGTTTCATCCGTTGCTGAAAGGGTCATTTCAATATATTTACCAATCCGCACCTGTTCAACATTGTCATATCCCAGATGTTGAATACCAGATTTCACCGCCACGCCTTGAGGATCAAGAACAGAAGGACGGAGGGTAATATAAATTCTAGCTTGGTAGTGATGGGTCACAACAATCCCTACTTTAATGGCACAGTATTAATTATCCCTCAAAGATTGAAAAAAAGAACCTGTAAGTCTAATTTTCCGTCAGTATGGTTTGAATGGAGTGCATTAATTGTAGGAGAAACTTAAAATGAAATTACGCCATGTAACATTGATGGGATGGGTTTTCAGCCTGGTTTTAGCCCTTGCGCCCAGTGCTGGAGCGAATCTACAGCAAATCAGCCCCGGAGCTCCTGTCTCCCTCTCAGGAACCTCTGGGGGGCCTGTGAATAGTCAGGACTGTGGGTTTATTGCCCAAACTCCGAATCACGTTATTCAGGTTACTGATGATTTACCCTACTGGCGAATTATGGTGACCACATCGGGCTCACCGACCCTATTAATTGATGGCCCCACCGGACGTTATTGTATGTTACCCGAAGGTTCTGCCAATAGCGGTGTTTTACAGTATTCGGGTTATGGAGTTAAGGGAAATTATAACATTTATATTGGCGATCGTCAACAGGGTCAAAACCCTTATCGACTATCAATTTCTGATCAAAAATAATAGTTGAGATTGGGATAAATTAATCGAATTTTGATTAATTTATCGGAATTTGTACTTCACTATATTTGAGGTTCTCAGGTGTCATGGGAGAATTATAAAACAACCGTCGGGGAGAACCCACAATTTCGTATTCAGGATGTTGTTTTAACCAATTTTTTAACCGTTGTAAATTAACTTGATAACTCTCCCAACTATAAGCTCCTTGAATTCCAATACTCAGGACTTTCATGGTAGGAGTATCCGTTATATTGACATCGGATTGTATTTGTTGAGGGGTAATTTCAGGATGGGAATAGAGAAAAGAAACCTCGGCTTGATTCTGACAATCAGATTCCTGTAAATACCGAGCTTCCACCGGAGTTGTCATGGCAATATTATTACTGCTAATATGTTGAAATAGGGGATTAAATGCCTGGCGAGTGGCTTGAGTTAAATCCCCTTGATGGACATAGGTTACCCCTCGATAGGCGGGATATTGTTTAACTTCAATTACCCCAATGGGAGTCGGTGGTGGAAATCCTTCTGGAAAAGTAGCCATAGATTAGGGAAGGGGTAGTGGGTAATAGGTAATGGGTAAGGGGTAAGGGGTAATAGGTAATATTTAAGAGGAAAGTTTGATCAATAAACTGGCAACTTTTGCTCCTAAACTTTCTACATCCTGCTGTTGTTTGGGATCTTTCAAACTGCCATCGGGATTAAACACTTCAAAGGCTTGGGAAATAGACTTTTGTTGAGGAATAACTAACACCCCAATACTTTCTAAAATAGCCCGAACATGAACTAACCCGCGCATTCCTCCAAACCCTCCAGGGGAGGTGCTCATAATTGCTGCAATTTTATTATTAAAACAGGCTAATCCGGGTAAATTAGGTTCGGGACGAGATGCCCAATCAATGGCATTTTTTAATAACGGTGTAATCGAACTATTATACTCAGGACAGGCAATTAATAATCCTTGATGGGCTAACATTAAATCTTTAAATTCACGAACAGCCGCCGGAATTCCCTGTTGAGCTTCTAAATCTTCATCAAATAAGGGCATCGGGAAATCCCGTAAATCAATATAGGTGACTTCCGCCCCGGCTGTTTTGGCCCCGGCGGCGGCGATTTGGACTAACTTTTTATTAAAGGATGCTTCCTTTGCACTTCCAGCAAAGGCGAGAATTTTGGGGGAATTTGCCATGATGGTATCGGTGATTATTTCTGAGTATTATTATAAGTTAAAGCCGGGGAATTTGTCGAACTTGCTCCTGGAAAAACCGGGCAAAAATCCGATAATTGTTGCAGATGAGTTAGGGTAATTTCGGGTTTATCTCGGTACATGGTCACCTGTCCACTAATATAAACATAGCCCCGTCCTAACCCCGTATATCGTTTATTAATTAAATGAACGATAGGAGCATATTTATTATCACTAGCTTCAGGAATCCATAATTTCAAACTCCGGTCTTTTGTTCCCGTATGAATAATCCCACTATTCCCAATCCATTTAGTAATTCCCTCCTGTAAATCACAAAAAATAGTAATGGATTGTTGCTTCATCGCGGCTAATAATATTTTAGGATAATCTAAACGTACGGATAACACGCCATTCGGTTGTCCATAGCGACGAAAATCATCCACAATCGAAGCTCGTAACGACCACCAAGGCATTAGAATTGTATAGTTTCTAAACGCACTACTTTCGTTAGTTTGGCGATTCCAAATCATGCGATTATGGGCTTGAGCTTCCGCTTCAGCCAGCATCATTTCTTGATGATATAATCGAGATGATCCATATTTAATAAAATAAGGACTCCAACCTTCCTTAATTAATTTTAAATTATAATTTTCTCCTTGTTTATGAACACAACAAATTAATCGTCCGTGATGATCTCGATATTTTTCTAAGCATACTTCTACAGGTTCATTGCTATCAAATTCAATATCGACTTTTGTTAAAAAACCATGTTCATTCATAAAATATTGCCGCGCCATTTCTGATGCCGCAATTCCCGCATTGGTTCGAGGTTTAGAATCATGGTTAAGTATTTCTTCGGTGTCCACACAATCGAGTCTTAAAAATTCCCGCTTATCATTGAGTAACACCTTGATTGTGTCCCCATCCACAACTCTTGTGACTTGTAAGTTCTTAATCCGAGTTCCCACAATATTTGATTGTCCTTTTCGTGATAAATGATACCGTTTATTTTGATACTGGCATTAATCGTCGTCGCCATAATACCATAGTGGGTTAAAATTGCATCCTAAACATTGATTAAGATGGAACTTATTAGGTATAATTATTAAAGATGAATAATCCTAACCTGATTTTACAGGTTGTTTTTTACAAATCTGAAGAAGAAGGAATATTATCATAATTAGGTAAAAAATTCAACTTTTAATTTTTTTTAGAATCCCATAAATAATAGTGATAGCCAATTAATTAAAGCGACTATTTTTGTTTTAAAACCACTAATGTGATATCATCAAATACCTTCTGATTGCCAATAAATTGTCGAAGATCATCAATCACAGACTGACGAATATCTGGGGCAGAAAGATGTCGATTTTTGACCACAATTTGACAGATTTTTTCTAACCCATATAGCTCTTGATTAATATTTTCGGCTTCCGTAATTCCATCGGTATATAAAATGATAATATCTTGGCTATTTAATTGGACTGTTGTTTGAGCAATAAAATCAGCGATTTCTGCATCTAAACCAATGGGAAATCCTAAATCAATCGTATCAAATTTTTCCACAACACCATCGGCTCGCACGACAATCATTTCCTCATGTTGTCCGCTTAATTTCACCACACCATCAGCATAATCTATAATGGCTAAGGTCATATTTTTATCGGAGTTCATCCGTTCAATATTACCATAAAGGGTGCGGTTGAGGATATCTAAAAAGCGCACTGGATCGGTTTCGTTACTTTCTTTTAGAGCGCGTACTGCGGTTTGTGCCATTAGCATTAATACACCACTTTCTAAACCGTGTCCTGTGACATCACCGATCGCGATCTTCACCCCATGCTCACTCAATAAAACATCATAATAATCGCCCCCTACTTCATCGGCTGGTTCCATATATCCAGCAATATCTAAACCCTCGATCGCGTCTAATTCTGCGGGTTTGGGTAACACCATTTCTTGTAATTTTTTCGCCACATCTAACTCCGCACTCAGGCGCAAATTTTCCTCTTGCAATTTTTCGTTAAGGGCACTAATTTCTTGATTAGCTTCGGCTAATTGGGCGGTGCGTTCGACCACTTTATTTTCTAAGGTTTGGTAGAGACGGGCATTTTCTAGCGCGATCGCGGCTTGTCCTGATAATAATTTAATCACTTCTAATCGGTCGGGTGTAAAAGCTCCAGTCGTGAGGTTATTTTCCAGATAAACAATGCCAATTAATTGACCTTGATTGAGCAAAGGGGTACATAAAATTGATTGAGGTTGATGGGTGATAATATAAGGATCATTAACAAAATTACCCTCTTTGGTGGCATCTTTTAAAACCACATCTTCCTTCAGTCTGGCTACATAATTGACGAGGGTAACAGGTAAGTGATTTTCCAGGGGAATTGATTGTAATGCTGTGATGTTATCATCATTGACAACTCCCGAGGCTTCAATCAGTAATTGTCCCTGAGTTTCTAAGACTAAATAACCTGATTGAGCTCCGGCATTTTGGATGATAATTTTCATCAAAGATACCAGTAATTGATCTAAGACAATTTCCCCAGAAATGGCTTGAGATGCTTTCATCACTGTCGCTAAATCTAAAGTATCGCCGGAGTCAACCCCACTTGATTTGCGGGTAGTTCTTGTTCCTTTAATCAGGGGAGTAGTTGACGTTAAAGTTAATAATTGCGGGTATTTTTTCTCTAAGTCTTTAACTTTAGCCGTAGCACCCCAGAGAGTATACGCGTAGTGGGCTGACTGCATATAATCTTTGGCAATTTTTTCTTTGCCCCAATTTAGGTAAAATTTAGCCGCGAGTTCATTAGCCAGTGCTTCTTCTTGGATAAATTGATTTTCTTTAGCTCCTGAGATAGCGCGATCGTAAAGATCCATTGCTTCTAATTTTTGTCTAAAAACCCGACATTTTTCTGCTTCCACTAAATCAAATTTATGCTGAAAATTCATCGGAGCATGATTCGCCCATTTTTGCATTTTTTCCTGATTAGCTTGCACTTTATTCAACAGACAATCTTGTTCTGCATTCGGAACAAATGGATATATGATTAACCGCACCAAAGAATCATAGAAATGGAACACGGATTCCACTAAAAATGCTGTCACTCCATCTAAATAGTTGGCCGCGTCCATCGTATGTTCTAAAGCTTGCTGATCATCTCCAAACAAATAACAGAGGATGAGTTTATTGACATAAAAATAGTGCAATCCCGTTCGATCATTCGCTTGCTTAAGCATTGGTAAAGATGTCTGCTCATTATATGCTGCACCCAGTAAATAACAAGGATTGTTAGAAGTTTCCAACAAATTAAGAACTGTCTGCTGAAATATTTGATTCCAAATTAAAGCATTATTTTGCTTAAGTTGGGCCAGGGAATGACTTGTGATTGCCATTTCCCTCGCAAGTTCTGTCAGTTCCTGACCGATAAAATATGAATATTGGCCTTTTTGCATGGCAGCATAGCCACCATATTCCAAGTGTCCATTTTCCAGTCCGCTTTGATATCCTTCTGATAAAAGAGATAGGGTTTCTTTTGCATGAACTTTGCCATGAACTGTACAAGAACCAGCTATAAAATTAATTTCAGTTTTAAATTCTAAAGCATTTAATTTATTTACCAAAATTAAAGCTAAATTTCCAAAATTATAACCCGAATCAATCTCTAACAATACTCCCTTTAGGATGACTCCATAAGAGGCATAACCATAAGGAGAAAACAAAGAATTACCATGTTTAACAGATAGAGTAACCAGTGATAATACAATCAAAGGAAACAGTGTAGGAGCTGCTTGATAGGTAGAAGAACCCATACTTGATAAGATACGCATAATTGCTAAGTGATCGGGATCTGTTGCTAAAGGAAGATTGAGTAAATCATCTATAGTTTTCCCATTTAAACAAGTATTTGTTTCTAAAAGTGCTTGCTGAATATCCAACGGTGTCGGAGATTTAGGCAAACTAATTCCCATTAAATTTAGCACTTCTAGCCCAACTTTTACGGCTTCTAATTGTTGGGATTTAGCCATACTAGTTTGAATTTTTACCTCATAAATTTTTACTTTTTCAAGCATAGTTTTTGCCTGTTTAAGCACAACTTCTGCCCATTTTTCCATCTCCTCATAATTGCCGTTAAGGTATGCTGCTTCTACCGCTTCTGAGTACAAGGATAGAGTGAGGTGATACTGACTCTGCCAACTATCTGCACTTAGGAGTTTTATCCCCAAATTTAAGTATTCAACTGCGGCATTATAAGCTGTAGCAATCTTAGCTTTTTTACCTGCTAATAGATTCAATTTAGCTAGGGCATCTCTCTCGGATTTTGTGGTAATTAGCTCCTTCCCTAAATTCAGATTATTGACAATCTCAAATATTTTTTCTTCTCTCTGTTGTTCAGACAATTTTTCTAATAGTTGTTTACCAATTTTTAAATGTGTTTCCGGTTTTTCTAATTCAGGAATCAAGGTATATGCCGCTTGTTGGACGCGATCGTGAATAAATTTATAGTTCGGTAATTCATAATTAGGAGTTTTTAATAAAGCTAATTCGATATTTTCTCTCGTATCTAATGGCATGACCAAATTCTCTGAGACAGCCCTATCAAGACTATCAATAATATTTCTTAACCCGGTTGACTCAACTGCGCTCACCAGAGGTAAATCGAATTGATTACCGATCGCGGCTCCTATTTTTAAAATATCTTGAGTTTCTGGGGGCAATCTTTTGATTTTACCTGTCATTAATTCTACGACATTATCGGTAAAATCTCGCTTTTCAATATCATCTAAATCCCAATCCCAACTCAAAGATATGCGATTGAATTTCAACAATTCTTCTGTATAAAGTGATCGCAAAAACTCATTAATAAAAAACGGATTACCCCCCGTTTTTAACAAGACTAATTGCGCTAAAGATTTAACCTTTTCTGGAGTAGTTTTTAGCGCATCCCTGATCAATTCTGAAATGGTCACTAAATCTAAAGGTGAGAGGAAAACCCGCTCAATAATCGCCCCATTTTTGGCAATTTCATCTAGGGTTAATATTAAGGGATGGGCGGGAGAAACCTCATTATCTCGATAGGCTCCCATTAAAAATAATCCCTGTACATCACCACTCATTAATAATTGTATTAATTTTAATGATGCACCATCAGCCCATTGTAAATCATCTAAAAATAAGGCTAAAGGATGTTCGGGTTGAGTAAAAACTTTAATAAAGTTCTGAAAGACAAAATTAAAACGGTTTTGGGATTCATTCGCCCCTAATTCGGGTACCGCAGGCTGTTTACCAATGATTAATTCTAGTTCGGGAATGACATCAATAATAACTTTACCATTTACTCCTAAACTAGCTAGTATTTTTGCTTGCCATTTATTCAGTTCTACTTCTGTTTCAGTTAACAAGTTTCTGATTAATTCTCCTAATGCTTTAACTACCGCACTATAGGGAATATTTCGCTGAAATTGGTCAAATTTTCCGGCAATAAAATAACCTCTTTTTTCTGTAATCGGTTTATAAATTTCTTTCACTAAAGCTGTTTTTCCGATGCCAGAATATCCAGCAATTAATATTAATTCAGAACCCCTAAAGTCTTTATTAGCAAGGAGTGAAGATGGACTACTAACTCGCTCAAAAGCTGTTAATAAAGTTGTGATCTCGAATTCTCTCCCATATAATTTTTGAGGGATTTGAAATTTATCGGAAATATCTTGAGTCGCTAAAGTAAAATTATCTATATTTCCCGTGGATTGTAATTTTTGTAAACAATTTTCTAAATCTGCTTTTAATCCCCAAGCACTTTGATAGCGATCTTCGGCATTTTTCGCCATTAATTTCATCACAATATTGGCTAGTACCGGAGGAATTAATGGGTTAATTTCTGAGGGTAATATAGGTTGTTTCGCAATATGACAATGGACTAATTCTAAATCATCCTCTGTTTCAAAAGGCAGTTTTCCAGTTAACATTTCATAAAACGTGACTCCCAAGGAATAAAAGTCAGTACGATAGTCTAAACTTCGGTTCATCCGCCCGGTTTGTTCAGGAGAAATATAGGGTAACGTTCCCTCTAATACGTTGGGATTTCTTAAGGTGGGATTTTCTCTAGTTAAGCGCGTAGAAATCCCTAAATCAATAATTTTTAATTGTTGGGTTTGGGGGTTAAGTACGATATTGGCAGGGTTAATATCTTTATGGATAATATTGGCAAAGTGAATTTGTCCTAAACTTGTAGAAATTTTAATCGCAATTGACAGAAATTCTCCTAAACTAAACTGATGATGTTGTCTCAATATTTTCAAAGATTCGCCCCCGAAATCTTCGACAAACATGACAAAAGCATTCTGATATTTTTCTAAACCGTAGGCTTTAACGACACCTTCCTGGTTCAGAGTGCGAGTCAGTTCATATTCTTGTTTATAGCGAGTCAGTTCCGCAGGGGTAGGATAATCTTGTTTGAGGACTTTGAGGATCACTCTTTGGTTATCAGTCTCGCGAATAGCGCGATAGACTGCTGAATTAGCACTTTCATAGATTGCAGTGAAAGTCTGGTAGCCATCAATTTTTAGCATTTTTGGTTTTTCCCCTTAACGGATAACTAATAACGATCTAATTAATTATAATCCCTAACCAGAGGTTCTATTAAATCAATAATTTGCTCAAATTGAAATTGACGCACCATTTTAGTTAAGATTTTAGCGAAAGAAGTTTCTGTTTCGGGAATTTCTGGGATTAATCTCATAATTTGCTGATCATCTGCTTCCAGAACGGCTTGATATAATTTGAGTAGCCATTCTTGGGGCATGATTTGGAATTGTTCTGTAGTTAGTTGGGATAATTCATTTATTTCTTCTCCTGTTTGGCTATTTCCATCTGTCATATCTTCATAAATATATTTAACTCCTAAATGCTTTCTTAATATTTCAAAAATTGTATATTCTTTAAAGGGTTTTCTCATAAAATCATCACATCCTGCTGATAAAGTGATCGCTTTTTCTTCTTCTAAGACACTGGCAGTTAAAGCAATAATCGCGGTAGTATTACCTTGAGTCGTTGACTTAATATATTTAGTGGCTTCATAACCATCCATAACAGGCATTCTCATATCCATAAAAATTAAGTGAGGTTGCCATTGCTCCCAAATAGTAATAGCTTCTTGTCCATTACTTGCTTCTTTCACATCAAATCCTAAAGGTAAAAGTAACTTTATTAATAATTGGCAATTAATCGCTTTATCATCTACCGTCAAGATTTTGTAAGTCGGTTGTTCGGGTGCTAGTTTTAATACTTTTTGCTGTGAAATATTCTGATTATTAATAGTTTCTTGACCTAATTTTACGTTAATCAAAAATTGAAAAGTTGTGCCTTTTCCTAATTCACTTTCTACCGTAATATCTCCCCCCATTAACTGCACAAATTGACGACTAATTACTAATCCTAATCCTGTTCCTTCTTGGGCTTCTCGTCCCGATTCTGTTTGCGAAAATGCCTCGAATAAGTTAGTTAATTCTGCTTCAGAAATTCCTGTTCCTGTGTCGCTAATTGTAAAATTTAAAATATAATTTTGATTGTCTTGATTTTCCTGTCTATTAACCATTAAAATTACTTCACCTTTCTGAGTAAATTTAATGGCATTCCCTAATAAATTTAATAAAACTTGACGTAATTTTACCCCATCAGCATAAAGATAACGAGGTAGCTTTTCTCCCCGCACAAAAATTAATTCTAAACCCGCATTAAACGCCCTTAAATGTAACATATCTTCCAAATCATCTAATAATTGATAGAGGTCAAAATCCTTTTGATTCAGAGTCGTTTTTTGAGCTTCAATTTTAGAAAAATCCAACACATTATTAATTAATGTTAATAAATATTCTCCACTACGATGAATAATACCAGCATTTTCATAGTGTTCAGAGGGTATGTTTTTTGTGCGTAAAATTAATTGGGAAAAACCAAGAATTGCGTTTAATGGACTCCGCAATTCATGGCTCATATTGGCAATAAATGTACTTTTTGCTTGATTGGCTATTTCCGCCTTTTCCTTAGCAATAACTAACTCTGCTGTGCGTTCTTCTACTCGATTTTCTAAAGTTTCAAAAGATGTTTGTAACTGAATTGCCATACTATTAAATGAATTGGCAAGAGTTGATATTTCTGTAATACTTTTAGTTTCTATTAGATCATTTTTTTGATCAGAATTTTTCCATTCTCCTAATGCTAAAGTCTTACTTGCTTGACTTAATTGTAAAATTGGTTTAGTAATCCATCGAGCCGTGAGGATACCAATTATTGTAGCAACAACAAGAGTTAGACCACAAAATACAATTGTCAAATAGGCATTTTCCTGAATATGTTCTATAAAGTCAGATTCAGGAACAACAATAACTGTGAGCCAGTTTAAATTTTGTTTGTTCACTGGAAGAACCTGCACAAAATATTTCTGACCCTCCACTAATAAATTAAATTTTTGATTTTTTTGAATGTCTTGTAGTTTAAAGTGATCTGTTAAATATTGGGAGGTTAATCGAATGAGTTTATTTTTACTAGCTGTTGCTTTTAAGCGGCGGGAACTAACATTAAGATTTTGAGATAACTCACTTTTAGCAGTAGTTATAAATGGTACTTCATTAATGGAATTGGCAATCATTTGTCCTTGTTTATCTATTAAAAATGCTTGTCCTGTGTTCCCAATTTTTAGATGTTGGAGAAAATCCCCAAACTGAATCAGATATAGAATTGAAGCAAGTATCCCTTGAAATTCTCCCTCGTTATTATAAAATGGGAGATGATAGCCAATACCCAAAATTGGGTGGTCTTTTCCCCGTGATAAACTGACAAAAATTTGCCAATTTCCAGTTTTAGCCTTCTTTGCTTCACCATACCAAGGCTTACCTTTAGGGGGGTCATTATGAGGATTATAGTCAGTTCTAATCTGTAGTAACTGATGAGTTTTACCTGTAAGATCTGCTCGGTAACGATAGAAGTTTTTGCTTTTTGAACCATTCAAAATTCTCACGGTAAGTTCAGTAGATGTATGTCGTGAAACTTCTAAAAAGTCTTTCTGTTCGTTAGCAATCATCAGACCCCTGACTCTCGGAAAAATTTGTAATTGCTGGGCAAAATGTGTTTGTACTCTTGGTAAATTTTGGTAATCTAAAATTCCTTGACGGATGAGAGAAGCATTAGTTTGAACAACTTGTTCGGGTGCATCGAGATAGCTGTTTAAGTTTTGTTCAATGCGATCGCCGATTTCTGACATCAAAGATGTTGCCATATCTTCCACCGCTTTTTGTCCACTGCGATAGGAGAGAAAACCGACTAATCCTACTGCGCCCACAATTTGCAAAACAAAAGGGACAATTAGTAATAATCTCAGGGGAATTTGTCGAGATTTTGGGGTTTTATGGGCGCGATCGCTATTAATCATTCAGTAATCAGGAATATTATTTATAAAAATTATCAATTATCACTTGTCCATTGTCAATTGTCCACTGTTATGTTAAAGGTTCTATTAAATCAATAATTTGCTCAAATTGAAATTGACGCACCATTTTAGTCAAGCTTTTAGCAAAAGAAGCTTCTGTTTCGGGAATTTCTGAGATTAATCTCCTGATTTGCTGATCATCTGCTTCGAGAACTGCTTGATATAATCTGAGCACCCATTCTTGGGGCATTACTTGTAATTGTTCTGTAGTTAGTCGGGGTAATTCATTAATTTCTCCTCCTATTTTACTATTTCCCTCGGTCATATTTTCATAAATATATTTGACTCCTAAATGCTTTGTTAATCTTTCAAAGATTGTAGATTCTTTAAAGGGTTTACGCATAAAATCGTCACATCCAGCCGACAAAGTAATCGCTTTTTCTTCTTCTAAGACACTGGCAGTTAAAGCAATAATCGCGGTCGCATTACCTTGAGTCGTTGACTTAATATATTTAGTCGCTTCATAACCATCCATGACAGGCATTCTCATATCCATGAATATTAAGTGAGGTTGCCATTCTTGCCAAATCGCTATAGCTTCAATTCCATTACTCGCTTGTTTCACTTCAAATCCTAAAGGTGAAAGTAATTTTATTAATAATTGGCAATTAATCGCTTTATCATCTACCGTCAAGATTTTATAAGTCGGTTGTTCGGGTGCTAGTGCTAATACCCGTCGGGGATTAATTTGTTCAATTTGAGTTGATTCTTGACCTAATTGTACCGGAATTGAAAATTGAAAATTTGTGCCTTTTCCTAATTCACTCTCTACTGTAATATCTCCCCCCATTAACTGCACAAATTGACGACTAATTACTAATCCTAATCCGGTTCCTTCTTGGGTTTCTCGTCCTGATTCGGTTTGCGAAAATGCCTGGAATAAGTTAGTTAATTCTGCTGATGAAATGCCCTTTCCTGTATCTTTGACAGTAAATTTTAAAGAGTGATTCCCCTTAATCTCCTCTTGCTCCCCCTTTACTAAGGGGGGTTGGGGGGGATCGTATCCAACACTTAAAATAACTTCACCTTTTGATGTAAATTTAATCGCATTCCCTAATAAATTTAATAAAACTTGACGTAATTTGACGCTATCACTGTAAATATAACGAGGTAGATTTTCTCCCCGCACAAAAATCAATTCTAATCCCGCATTAAACGCCATTAAATGTAACATATCTTCTAAATCATCGAGCAATTGATAGAGATCAAAATCCTTTTGATTAAGGGTAGTTTTTTGGGCTTCAATTTTCGCAAAATCCAGTACATTATTAATTAAAGTCAACAAATATTCCCCACTGCGATGAATAATCCCCGCATTTTCTGACTGTTCCTGCGGTAAATTTTTATTCCGTAACATTAATTGGGAAAATCCTAAAATAGCATTGAGGGGCGATCGCAATTCGTGACTCATATTAGCAATAAATGAACTTTTTGCCTGATTAGCAACTTCCGCTTTTTCTTTGGCAATGACTAACTCTGCTGTGCGTTCTTCTACCCGATGTTCTAAAGTTTCAAAAGATTCTTGTAACTGACTTGCCATAATATTAAATGAATGGGCAAGAGTTGATATTTCTGTAATATTTTTAGTTCTTATTAAATCATTTTCTTGATCAGACTTTTGCCATTCTCCTAATGCTAAAGCCTGACTTGCTTGACTTAATTGTAAAATTGGTTTAGTAATCCATCGAGCAGTAAGAATACCAATTATTGTGGCAACAACAAGAGTTAGACCACACAAGACAATTGTTAAATGGGCATTTTCCTGAATATGTTCTATGAAGTCATTCTCAGGAATGACAATAACTGTTAGCCAGTTTAAATTTTGTTTGTTCACAGGAAGAACCTGCACAAAATATTTCTGACCATCCACTGATAAATTAAATTTTTGAAATTTTTGAATATCTTGTAGTTTAAAGTGATCTGTTAAATATTGGGAGGTTAATCGAATGAGTTTATTTGTACTAGCTGTTGCTTTTAAGCGGCGGGAACTAGCATTAACATTTTGAGATAATTCACTTTTCGCAGTAGCTATAAATGGTACTTCATTAACAGAATTAGCAATCATTTGTCCTTGTTGATCGATCAAAAATGCTTGCCCTGTGTTCCCAATTTTTAGACCTTGGAGAAAGTCTCCAAACAGAGGTAGATATAGATTAGAACCAAGTACCCCTTGAAATTGTCCCTGTGCATCTTGAAATGGCAAATGATAAGTTGCAGACAGAAGCGGGTGATTTTTTCCCTGTGATAAATTGACAAAAATGCCCCAAGTTCCGATCTTGGCTTCCCTTGCCTCACCATACCAAGGCTTCCCTCCGGGGGGGTCATTATGGGGATTATAGTCAGTTCTAATCTGTAGTAATTGATGAATTTTACCTGTGAGATCTGCTCGGTAACGATAGAAGTTTTTGCTTTTTGAAGTATCTAAGATTCTTACATTAAGTTGATCAGATCTGTATCGTGAAACTTCTATATAGTCTTTTGTTTCATTAGCAATTTTCACCGTACTCACACTAGAAAAAATTTGCAATTGCTGGGCAAAGTGTATTTGTAGTCTTGGTAAATTTTGGTAATCTAAAATTCTTTGCCGGATGAGAGAAGCATTAGTTTGAACAACTTGTTCGGGTGCTTTGAGATAGCTATTTAAGTTTTGTTCAATGCGATCGCCGATTTCTGCCATTAAAGATGTTGCTATATCTTCTACGGCTTCTTGTCCACTACGATAGGAAAGATAACCGACTAATCCTACTGCGCCCACAATTTGCAAAACAAAAGGGACAATTAGTAATAATCTTAGGGGAATTTGTTGAGATTTTTGGGATTTTGAGGTGCGATCGCTACTCATCATTTTGATAAATTTTAAATATAATAAAAAATCCCTGGTTTACCAGGGAAGATCACAAAATTAACACTGATCACTGGTACGGGCGGGTTCTTTTATATCTGTTGTTAATCACCTAAATCTCGATGAACCCGCCCCTACAAATGATTACGCCCCACCGCGCAATTTTTCTAATACACTCCGATCCTGTAACGTAGAGGTATCTCCGGTAATTTCCTGACCCGACGCCAGCGATCGCAATAACCGCCGCATAATCTTCCCAGACCGGGTTTTGGGTAAATCATCCGTAAACCGAATTTCCCCGGGACGGGCTAAGGCCCCAATTTCACCGACAACGTGCTTTTTCAATTCCTTGGCCAACTCCTCCGAGGCTTCCTTGCCTTCCTCCAAAGTAACAAAAGCCACAATCTCCTCACCCTTAATCTCATCAGGTTTTCCAACCACCGCCGCCTCAGCCACCGCCGGATGGGACACCAAAGCTGACTCAATTTCCATCGTCCCTAAACGGTGTCCTGACACATTGATCACGTCATCCACCCGACCCATGACCCAGAAATATCCATCCCGGTCTTGATGGGCTCCATCCCCGGCAAAATAGAGGGGTATACCGTCTTTGGGTTTCAAATATTCCCAATAGGTGCGCCGGAAGCGGTCGGGATCACCATATATCGTCCGCATCATTCCTGGCCAGGGATAGCGCACCACCAAATACCCGCCACTGTCATCGGTCACGGGTTGACCTTCGGTGTCCACCACATCCGCTAAAATCCCAGGGAAGGGTAAGGTGGCCGAACCAGGTTTGGTGGGGGTCGCCCCGGGTAAGGGGGTAATCATAAATCCGCCCGTTTCTGTTTGCCACCAAGTATCGACAATCGGGCATTGACCGTTCCCAATCACCCGTTGATACCACATCCAAGCTTCCGGGTTAATGGGTTCTCCCACGGTTCCTAAGAGCCGTAGAGACGATAAATTGCGGGACTTGGGATGATGTTCTCCCATTTTCATAAATGACCGAATGGCGGTGGGGGCGGTATAGAAAATCGTTACCCCGTATTTTTCCACCACATCCCAGAAACAACCTGGGTTAGAGGCCCTCGGAGCCCCCTCATACATGAGGGTTGTCGCCCCATTGGATAACGGCCCATAGACAATATAACTGTGTCCGGTGATCCAACCGACATCGGCCGTACACCAATAGACATCGGTATCCTGTAAGTCGAAGGCCCATTTATTGGTAATGTGGGTGTAGAGGTTATACCCGCCCGTGGTGTGAACAACGCCCTTGGGTTTGCCCGTTGTCCCACTGGTATACAGGATGAACAGCATATCCTCACTATCCATCGGCTCGGCGGGACAGTCGGCGGAAACCCCCTGTCTGAGATCATGCCACCAATGATCCCGTCCCGGTTCCATATTAATTTTTTGGTTAGTTCTCTGTACCACTAAAACGTTATCAACGCAGGTCGCCCCCGCTTCAATGGCCTTATCCACCTGTTCTTTTAAGGGGACAATGGCATCTTTGCGCCATCCCCCATCGGCGGTAATTACTAATTTAGCTTCCGCATCCACTAACCGATCTTTTAAGGCTTCTCCACTAAACCCGCCAAAGACAACGGTATGGGGCGCGCCAATGCGGGCACAGGCTAACATGGCAATGGCGGCTTCGGGTATCATGGGCATATAGATGCCAATGCGATCGCCTTTTTGCACTCCTAACTGTTTGAGAACGTTTGCCATTTGACAGACTTCTCGATGCAGTTGGAAGTAAGTTAAAGTTCGGGTATCGCCAGGTTCTCCTTCCCAAATTAAGGCGGCTTTATTTTTCCGCCAAGTGGTTAAATGCCGATCTAAACAATTATAGGAAATATTAATTTTGCCATTCACAAACCATTTGGCAAAAGGGGGTTGCCAGTCTAAAACCTGATCCCATTTTTGAAACCAATGGAGTTCTGTTTCCGCTAGTTCTGCCCAAAATGCTTCGGGGTTAGCTTTGGCTTTTTCATAGAGTTGTTTGTACTCCTCTAAACTTTTAATATGAGCATTCTGGGAAAACTCTGGTGTGGGTTGAAACAACCGATTTTCTTGCAGAATCGATTCTATCGTAGGTTGTGACATAATCAGTAATCAGTCATCAGGGATCAGTTATCAGTGTAAGAGTTAAGAGTTAAGGGTTAAGAATAGGCTTGATAATTCTTAACTTTATTGATTACTGATTAGGCTGCATAGGCATTTATAGCTTATAATTTAGCGAACGAGGACGCTGGCACTGCTTATATATAAAGATTTTTCAATCATAAACTTAGACGCTTAACCGCTTACTGATTACTGTTTACTGATTACTAATTATGGAAATGATTGGTCAACTCTTAGATCGAAGATACCGAATTGTTCAAGTCCTTAGTTCAGGAGCTTTTGGACAAACCTATTTGGCTGCGGATACCCGACGTCCGGGTCATCCCCAATGTGTGGTGAAACAATTGCGACCGCCTAATAATAATTCTAATACTTTAAAGACGGCATTGCGATTATTTCGCCAAGAAGCAGAAATTTTAGAACGGTTAGGAAAACATGATCAAATTCCGCAGTTGTTGGCTTATTTTGAGGATCATGATCAATTTTATTTAATTGAAGAATTTGTGAGTGGACAGCCTTTAATGAAAGAGTTAGTCCCTGGGGTTCCTTGGTCAGAAGAACAGGTGATTTTATTAATCGAAGATATTTTAGAAATTTTAGTATTTGTGCATGAGAATCAAGTTATTCATCGGGATGTCAACCCCTCTAATTTAATCCGTCGTAAATCCGATCAAAAATTAGTATTAATTGATTTTGGTTCCGTCAAAGAAGTCAGTAGCAGACTAGCTGATGGTAATGGTCAAGGATTACGAACCATTGCCACGGGAACCCCTTTTTATATGCCGATTGAACAGTTCCAAGGTCATCCCCAATATAATAGTGATATTTATGCGGTGGGGATGATTGCGATTCAAGCAATTACCGGGTTAGAAGCCTCGGATTTACCGAAGTTACAAGACCCGAGTTTATCGAGTACCGGGGAACCGAGTTGGCGCAATTATAGCAAAGCTAGTCCAGGGTTAGCCCAGGTTATTGATCAGATGGTACATCCTTATTATAGCAAACGCTATCTGACTGTAATTGATGTCTTAGATGATTTAAGAAAGGCAACTGGACGTTCAGGATTTAATATTAATAAGTTAAAAAATTTTCCTATTTATCAAGAAGAAAAAACTCCGATTTCCTGGCCTAAAATAGTAGCAATTACCACAACTGGATTAGTCGGTTTAATCGTGATTTTTGGATTGCTGCAAGTTTTAAATCGTCCCGATCCCATCAAAGCCGAAAATTCTTTAAAAAGAGGTGTAGAAAAAGTCAATCAAGGTGATCCAAAAGGTGCAATTCGAGCCTTTAATCAATCCATTAAATTTAATCCCAATAATCCCGAGGCCTATCATAAACGCGCCAATGCTCACTATGATTTGAAGGAATATAAAGAAGCCTTGGCCGATTATACCAAAGCCATCGAACTCAATCCTAACTATGTTAATGCTTATTTTAACCGGGGTTTAACCCGTTATGATACCTCGGATTTATCGGGGGCTTTAGCTGATTTTAACCAAGTCTTAAAACAAGAACCACAGGACGGAGAGGCTTTCTATAAACGCGGTTTAATCCATTATGACCTAGAAGATTATACCGCCGCTATTGGAGATTATAATACGGTTTTACGACTACAACCCAAACAAGCCAAAGTCTATCGCGCTAGAGGGACTGCATTGGTGAAATCAGGGGATTTACAATCAGGAATGGCCGATTATACCGAAGCGATTCACCTAGAACCTAAGAACCCGATCGGATATTATGATCGAGGTCGGGCTAGATTTCATTTAGGGGATTATCAAGGGGCTTTAGCGGATTATAATACCGTCTTGCAACTTGATCCGAATAATTCGGAAGCCTATGCTAATCGTTGTAGCGTTTATATTAATTTATGGGACTATAATCAAGCGATTAAAGATTGCACGGAAGCGATTAATAGAACTCCCAATGAAGTCGCCTATAATAATCGTTGTATTGCTAATTTGAATTTAAAAGATTATCCCAAAGCGATTGCAGATTGCTCAAAAGCTATTGAAATTAAAGGAGATGATTATAAAGCTTATGGTAATCGAGGATTAGCCCGTTCATCCGCCCAGGATTATCAAGGGGCAATTGCCGACTATACCCAAGGAATTAATATTAATCCCAATGATGCTGAAGCCTACGGAAATCGCGCCCAAGTCCATGTTACCATGAAGAATTATGATAAAGCGATCGCCGATTATGCCCAAGCAATTCGTCTGAAACCAAACTATGCGGCGGCCTATTATGGACGGGGATTAATTAGAATTGAAATCGGCGATAAAAGCGGTGCAATTAGTGATTTTGAACAGGCGGGAAAACTCTATTTGGAACAAGGCTTAACCGGGGGTTATAAAGATGCCCAGTTCCAAATTAAACGCCTACAATCCGGGGGGTAATTGAGTTTATCTGCCAATTCTATTTTTAAAACCAGAGGCTTTAAATTGTTTGAGTTGCAGGGGAGGTTCCAGATTAGAAGGAATCGAGATTCTAAATTCAAAATCACTAATTCCAGGAGGAACTGTATCAATATTGCCTAACCTTCCTCGATTTTGCATCACGGGGTTGTTAGTCGCATCATAAATCCGACCAAAAATATCCGCATCCACAACAACTTTTCCCGATGTATTATTCGCTTTTCCGGTAATAATAAAACAGTTGGCATCTTGACTAGAACCACTCGATACCGCCCCTTCAGATAATTCAGGAGGACAGTCTTTGTAACTTAAATCTTGCAGTTGAATCGGAATTAATGCCCAAGCTGGGGGAGTCCAAAAACTTGTAATTAAAACCCAGAAACAAGCGCAAACAATAACGGGTAAAATTCTAAATTTCATGGAAATTTTGAGTTATTTTATATGTAGATATTGTTGGAGAGACTGACCCATGATCTCAATCGGAGCAGGTTGCTTTAACCACAATTCTAAGGCGGCGGCTCCCTGCTGCACTAACATGGGCAGTCCATTTAAAATCATCGCACCTCTGGCAGCCGCTAAAGTCAAAAATTGGGTGGTTTCAGGAACATAAATTAAATCATAGGCGATCGCACCTAGTTTAATTTTGTCCATCACCGACACCTCCACGGGAGACTCTCCAACATTCGGGTACATTCCCACAGGGGTTGTATTCACCAGGAGGTCAGCTTGGGGAAGGAGACTCGATAATTGCTCCCAGGTACAGGTTTTGACCGCTACCGAGAGGGGGGACTTGATCCAACTCTGTTGAAACGTTGCTAATTTCTGGGGGTCACGACCGACCACATAAATTTCCCCGATCCCTAACTGGGCACATCCAGCCACCACCGCCCGCGCCGCCCCGCCATATCCCAAAATCACAGCCACCTGATCATCCCAGTTTCGATGATACACCTCTAAGGGAGTCAGAAAGCCCACCACATCGGTATTGGTACCGCTCCAACCCTTCTGAGTCCGCCAGACAGTATTCACCGCCCCGACGGACTGAGCCAGGGTGGTCACCTCCGATAAAAAGGGTAAAATTGCTTGTTTGTGGGGAATAGTAATATTAAATCCCTGAACTCCAATAGCCGCAAATCCCTCCATAGCGACCTTTAAATCTTGGGGAGAAATGGCAAAGGGGAGGTAAACATAATCTACTCCCAAATGGGCGATCGCGGCATTGTGCATCACTGGTGAAAGGGAATGTTCAATCGGATCACCGATTACTCCTAATAGTTTGGTTGTTCCTTTAATCATCTTTTCTCCTGTTTAATCAATTCTTGCCATTCTAAAATGATAGGAGAAGGAAGAATTAGAGTGTGTTTTTTACCCTCTAATGGTAAATGTAGCTTCACCTGTTCTGTTGAGGAGAGTTGAGGCAAAACTTCCTTGAGGTTATATTCACCAACATTAGGGGCAGGTGCGTTTTTAGCTAATTGATCCTCAGCTTGAAATAGTCTTCCTTGACGAGTCATAATTTCTAACCCTTGAGGATGAAGAAATGCAGCCTGATTCGGAAATCCCACTAAACGTAAATTAATGGTGTCAATCTGATCATTCTTGACTCGTTTAAACAGAACAACTTGCCAAGCACTCCCTGTTTCATCTCGTAAGCTATGACGGGATTGATACAACATTTGTCCGGGGGCTTCTTGTTGTTGCCCGATAGTCGCGTTGGCTGGTTCTAGGATGAAAAATTGGCTTCCTAAGATTAAGAACAACAAAGTCATCGGGATGACTACGATTTTGGTTAATAATCTCAACATCATTCCTCTCCTTGCAAATCATTAAAAATCAAAAATAGCTAGACAAAGCCCAGCTAAAATTCGTACAATCGGTTTAATCCATCTAAATCCGCGATCAAAATTCCTGAGCCTCTGCCAAAATCGGGTTAATATCATACCAAAAATGTTGGGCTTGGTGATATTCAAACACCCATAAACTTCTTAATAGGGTTTGATATTCCATTTGACCACTTAATTTTTTAGTCAGTGCTACTTGACGTAACATTTCTCTTTCATCGGCTTCAATAGCTAAGGTTAATTGATGGCGACGTTGTAAAATCACTTCCTCTAAGGATTGTCTAGTTAATGGAGGATCTTCTCTTTGTAAACAGCTATATAACAAAATTAGTAAACTCCGAACATGACCGCCACTAATTGTACAAAGTCGATCTAAAGTGTCAGGAGTGTCAAAAATACTTGTTACTAAGTCTGGATATTCTTTCGGATCAATACCCGGAAAAGCTCGAGCCATTACCATTTGGCGTAATAGTTCAATTCCTGGTTCACAGGGTGTACCGTCTTCAAATTTTACCGTAACCATGGGTAAGGTTTTCGGATCGCTCCCAAAGCGATTCATTAGTTGTCCTAAATTATTAGAAAAAATTAAACCGAGGGGAATAGTATAAACAACATGACAATTTAGTTTATTTAGTTGTTCACCCCGATCAATAAATAAATATTCCGGTTGCGGGCGTCCGGTACTATTTTGGGTATCAAGAATCCGGTCTAAATTATCAACAATGACGACTAATCCCTTTTTTCCCATTTGTTTCAATTGTTGGATTGATGGTTCCAATAATTCTTTATTTATCGCCTCTAAAATATTATTAGTTCGAGGTTCTAAATATTGACGCAATAAAGACCTTAAATCTCGACTATCTTTGGTTTTAGCCGTAATATTTCCAATTCCCATTGACAGGGAAAACTCCCCTTCCGTACTGGCAGCTAACGTCCCAATTCCGGGGACATTAATATCTCCTTTTAAATCAATTTCTGTATTTAAAACTCCGATCACTCCACTGAGTAAACTTTTAAAGCCTTTAGGTTGTAATTTAATTTTCAGTAGTTCAATACTTTCACTAACTTGACGGGCGATCGCTAATAAAATATCGGTAATATCCACATCCGCCATATCTAAATCCTTACTCGACTCAAAATAAACGACATGGAATCCTTCTTGTTTGAGTTGAGCTTGAAGTCGGAGTAATTCCGTTGACTTTCCCGATCCAACATGACCTGTAAACAGTTGACAAGTGGGGCGATCGGGTGATAAACGAGTAATCGTTCGAGCAATTTGCTCAATCAGTTTCCCACCGCGTGCAGGAGAAAAATCGATATAATATTGTTTATCTTCTGGGTTTTCTACATTTAGCGTTAAAACCGGATTAGAAGCGTTAAAAAAACGAGATAAATCAAGTTCCATTGTTGTTAAATGAGTTTGAATTTTGACAGGATCTCTATTACCTTAAGACTTGACATCGATGTTTCGATGTTCCCTATTTTCTGCGATTCAATATAAATCTTTAGTTTGCCAGGATTAGTAGGCTAACCACAACCCAAAACTAAAACCGAGACCGGAAGCAATCCCCAAAATCAAAAAGGTATAAAACCCATTGTACGACGCAAGTAATTTTTCTCCTGCTACCATTTGCGCCACGACCCCAGCAACCAAGGCGATCGCACCCCAAGCAGCAATAATAACCTCTGGCTGTATTTGTTCAATCACCCGCATCATAGCTTTTTGACCCGCCCCAATCCCAGCCCCAATCCATCCTCCTAATAGTAATCCAAATAGGCTCCCCGTTCCCAGTTTGGCTCTTGATTGAAATATTGCATCTAAAATAATCCCTAACATCAATCCCATAATTACCCCAAAACCCCCACCGAAAATCGCACCTAACCAGTTTCCTCGACGTGTTCCAGCAATTAGCCCGGCAATAGCAGCAATGCCCATCACCGTCAACAGTCCAATTATCGATTTAGAGGCCGTTTCTGAGCCAGCGATCGCCCCTAATCCCATGCCGACCATCCCCCATACCGTTGCTGTAATCATCCCGCCAGCTTCCTTTCCTAGCACCCAACCAGCGATCGCCCCAGCAAACATCAACGATATTAACCAAGGTTGAGACGAATCCGAATCTTCACTGGCGACTAAGGTAATAGTAAACCAAGCAATTAGACCAAATATCCAAACCCAGAAGGGAATCTTCAAAGTTATTAAAATCCAAGCTATCAGCGTATAACAAACAAACACCCCCGTGAGCCAGCCTAGGGGGATAGCAGGGGAGGCAGGGGAGGCAGGGGAGGCAGGGGGGGTTGGGGGAGCAGGGGAGGCAGGGGAGGCAGGGGGAGCAGGGGA
>NZ_LT797699.1:56985-141855 GCF_900009135.1 Planktothrix sp. PCC 11201
TAGAGCTTTCCTGGTGTCTATGGCTCAGTGGAACCACTCCGATCCATCTCGAACTCGGAAGTGAAACGCTGACACGGCGAAGATACTTGGCGGGTAGCCGCCTGGGAAAATAGCTCGGTGCCAGGTTAATATCAAACTAAAGCCTTCTTCCAGTGATAAATCGGGAGAAGGCTTTAGTATTTTAACCTCAGAAACCCGGTTTCTTTGACCCGCTTGATCCCCCAAACCCCATCAAAAAGCCAGATCGGATGATCAAAAAAAATCTTTTGAAAAAGGGGTTGACATTCCTAGAGAAATCAAGTAGATTAGTAAATTGTGAGGGAGAAACGAGCGAACCACAAGAACGCAAAGCCCTCAAAAACAGGAAAAGTTTATAGAGCTTTCCTGGTGTCTATGGCTCAGTGGAACCACTCCGATCCATCTCGAACTCGGAAGTGAAACGCTGACACGGCGAAGATACNTTTTGCTTCGGCTTCGATTTGTAGGAGAGAATTTTGGGGATAACGATCAGGATGCCATATCAATGCTAGATGTCGATAGGCTTGTCTAACTTCCTCTAAGCTTACCCCTGGTTTTAAGTCTAAGATTTTATAATATTTTTCAATCTCCACGTTTAAAATTTGTTGACCTGCTCTTATTTTTTAGCCCTCAGAATTATTGTAATCAAGAATAAACCCCTTACGGATTAAATTATCTAGGACAGATTTCTCCCCATTCTAAATTATTGACATAACATTCTTTCATTCCTTGTTCAACTTCCACTAATTTAATATCACTCAACCTTAATTCTGAATTTTCATAGCAAATGATCTGTGTAGGATATTTTGATGAATTTCCAGAGGGGGAAACGGTCGAATTTTCAATGGTTTTTAATGCCGGAATTAGTCCCGACATAACCACTAATGCTAAAGCCCAAGGTAAATCAATTGCCATGATCAAATCTCCCAAATAATAATGATATCAATAATTTCTTAAAGTTGTTTCTATTCCCTACCATTACTATACTAGGCAACAAGCAACAGAATACCCCCTAATCCATTCCTTCGTGTCCTTGTGGTAACATCTACAGTAATAGGATTTCGGTGAATCGGTTTCTGGCTTTATGTTCTAGCTCAGTTTGACCCTAGAAAAAAAATCTTTCGCAAAAGGGGTTGACATTCCTAGAGAAATAGAGTAGATTAGTAAATTGTGAGGGAAAAACGAGCGAACCACAGGAACGCAAAGCCCTCAAGAACAGGAAAAGTTTTATCGAGCTTTCCTGGTGTCTATGGCTCAGTGGAACCACTCCGATCCATCTCGAACTCGGAAGTGAAACGCTGACACGGCGAAGATACTTGGCGGGTAGCCGCCTGGGAAAATAGCTCGGTGCCAGGTTAATATCAAACTAAAGCCTTCTTCCAGTGATAAATAGGAAGAAGGCTTTAGTATTATAGAATATTTGGAAATCCTTAATGTATGATGAATGCGATATTACCTCCTAGGGTTATTTTAGATCCCCTATTACAACAATGGTTATTAGAAGATATTGGACGAGGCGATCGCACGACCGCAGGATTATTAATCGGAAATCAGGTCAAATCTGCCGATTGGATTGTTAAAGAAAAGGGTGTAATTGCTGGATTATCGATTGCGGAAAGAGTGTTTCAACTGTTGGATCATGAAATAGAATTTACTCCTTTAGTTAAAGAGGGAGAATGGTGTGAAAAAGGGACAAAAATTGCATTTTTACAGGGGAGTTTAGAAGCATTATTAACAGGGGAAAGAGTCGCGTTAAATTTAGCCATGCGACTGAGTGGAATTGCTACAGAGACGCGGAAATATGTAGAAGCGATCGCTGATTTACCCTGTCAATTAGTGGATACCCGTAAAACCACACCCGGATTAAGATTATTAGAAAAATATGCGGTGCAAGTCGGTGGGGCAAAAAATCATCGGATGGGATTAGATGATGCGATTATGATTAAAGATAATCATATTGCGGCGGCGGGGGGAATTGCAGAGGCGATCGCAAAAATTCGAGAAACCATGCCCTATCCTTTAACCATTGAAGTCGAAGCAGAAACCTTAGAACAGGTTAAAATAGCGTTAGAACATCAAGCGGATATTATTATGTTAGATAATATGTCCTTAGAGTTAATGGGAGAAGCTGTTAATATAATTCGTGAATATAACTCCCGAATTAAAATAGAAGCATCGGGAAATATTACCTTAGAAACTATTCGTTTTGTTGCAGAAACCGGGGTTGATTATATTTCAACCAGTGCCCCGATTACCCGTTCAAATTGGTTGGATTTAAGCATGAGAATCTAAACCAAAATTTAGGGGCGAGGTTGCCTCGCCCTAATATTTCACTTAGAAATAAAATGCACCCAAAAAGTACCATCAGGGATGCAAACTCGGCGGATCAATAGATAGGAATAATTCAAATAAGACCCACTCAAATCCGTGCGATAACCCGAGGAAAACCATTCTCCATAGGGGTCATGAACAATAAACCCATATTCGTCATAACCCACCACGGGCATAATATGACCAAAGGAGGTAAAATATCCGTGAATAACGGCGGGATTTCCAGCCGCAACCCAATCTTTGATATCATCAATGGTGGCATTTTCAGTAAAATAGTCCTGACAACCATAATCTCGGACAATTCGAGCTAAATCGTTAGGGTTATGGCGACTGTAGCCCTTATTGATAGCATATTCATAGAGTTCATCTTCAAACTGGCCGGAACTGGTTTTGCGACGAGCTTTAAAGTATTCCAAACACATGGCGATGGAAGTCACATTGCATGATCCCGTCGGATTAAACCAATTATCCAATTGAGATTTATAGGGAACATTGAGACGGAAACTCGGAGGAAGTGGTTTAGGATAAACCCGATTTCCATTTTCATAAATTTCAGCGTGTTCTCCCCAAATATATAAGACCGAATATCCCCCATAGGATTCGGTGCGTAAAGCGACTCGTAAATGCCCCCGGATGGGATCGTAGGCTAAAACACTAAATTCTTTATCGGCGGGAATTGTAAATTTCTCCGAGTCATTGAGTTGAGAAGAAGCAATGGGTTTAACTTTAAAAACTGTACTTTTAACGGTTTTTAGAATTGGGGTGGCTACGGGAATCTGTTCCCGTTTTGCTTCTATTAGCTTTTTCGCCGTCACTGCACCCAGATAACCCGCTTCACCACACTCCATCAACTTCTGAAATTGGTGTAATGCAGCTGTTGATTTGGGGCCAAAAATCCCGTCCACAGGCGGATCAAGCAGTCCTAAATCAATTAGTCGAGTCTGAATTTGACGGGAAAGTTCGTCGTCTTCAGAAATGCCTTTAGTATCATATCGAGTATTTTTACCGAGAAAATCTTGTAGTTTCATAGAGGCTAATTCTCACCAATGACTCAAAAAACATGGAGATCAAAGTTGTCAGGACAATTTTACCATTATTAGTCCCTGTGAAACTTCCCAACTCTGGGTTTTCTTTAATTCAAGGAACATAATTTTACCGATAACTCTTTAGCTGATAACTCTTTAACTGATAATTCTTTAACAGTTAACTCTTTAACTGTTAACTGTTAACTGATGACTGATGACTGATGACTGTTGGAGGAGGGTTTTAAAATTACAATTCCATAGGCGTTAGGAGACAAATACCGTTGTGCCGCCTGTTGAATGGTTTCTGAGCTCAAACCTTGAATGTGATCGGGGTAATGGAGACCCGCAGTTAAATCTCCCACCAAAGATTGATAGTATCCATACAACCCGGCGCGATCGCTAGGAGTTTCATTTCCAAAGATAAACCGATTTGCCACCTGCATTCTAACTTTGGCAATTTCATCTTCGGTAATTAATTCGCTTTGGATTTGACGAATATGATCGGTGACAATTCCTTCAACCAGAGCCAAATTCTCTACGGGTAAACGGGCTGAAATATAAAATACCCCCTGCCAACGCTGGGTCATATTACTCGCAGAAATCGACGAAACTAACCCCCGATTTTCCCGTAGGTCTTGGAATAGTCGTGCGGTTCTTCCTTGACCCAAAATATAGGCTAAAACATCTAAAGGATAGGTTTGAGACAGTTCTGCTAAACCGGGTACGCGCCACAACATCAGTAATCGGGCTTGTTCCAAGGTATCATCGACGATTTCTTGACGGACAATTTCCTGAAAACTCGCTTCAGGAGTCCAGGGTTGCAGTTCAGGGAGGGCAGAAGCCATCGAGGATGCCGGATAAACGGAGCTAACGGCATTTTCCACCGTTTGGATCAAATTTTCCACGGGTAAATTTCCCACCACTGCAACGGTCATGGAGCGCGGCTGATACCAGGTGCGATGGAAGTCCCGCATTTGTTGGGATTGTAACTGCTCAATGACTGATGCTGGCCCTAAAACTGGACGACGGTAGGGGAGTCGCTCAAAGGCGATTTCCATGGACTGACGGAAGGAACGCCGACCCGGGTTATCTTCAGCCCGACGAATTTCTTCTAAGACCACAAATCGTTCCCGTTCAAAGGCTTCATCCGCGACGCTGGCATTGAGTACCACATCAAACTGTAGGGGAGCTAAATCCGCAAAGTCTTGGGGAGCGGTGGTGATGTAATAATGGGTATAGTCCTGACTGGTTGCTGCATTGGTGACCGCACCGCGCTGTTCGATTTTTTGCTCAAATTCGCCGATTTGCAGATGGGGTGTGCCTTTAAAAACAATATGTTCTAAAAAGTGGGCCATACCGTTGATATCATCGGATTCAATGGCTGAACCAATATTAATCCAAACGTTGAGATTTACCGCATCAACGGCTAACTTTTCTGCCACAATGGTCAGGCCATTGGAGAGTTGATGAACAGTGGGATTGATCGGTCGAGGCAAAGATGGTTTAACGAGGATAGAAGTCATTGAGTTCAGTTATCAGTAAACAGTTATCAGTTATCAGTGGTTAGACGCACCTTAGCAAAGCGCAATCTCGTTAGGCTATTGGCGCATCCGTACCAGTTATTAGTTATTCGTTGATAGTTGATAGTTTTTACTGTATTGTAAGTTATTAGCTAAAAACTGACAACTCCTACACTGATAACTGTTTACTGATAACTGATTATGGCATTCTTTCGTCAATATATGGCCCCGTTGATTGTGGTCATCATGTTTTTATTCGCTCTGTTCGTTGTCAGTGCGCGAATTTTTCTCCCTGGAGATATGAGCGCCCCAGCACCCATTGGCACGGTTTTTGCTCCGACTAAATCGGCGACCTATTTCCTTAATCATATCCGTGTCTGAAGTTTTTATCCCCGGTTATCATTTGCGCCAGGGGTCACGTTTAGATCGGGCTTTATTACTCAAGTTTGCATATAGAACCTATAAGGAACAATTCCCCGATCAAGATTTAAGCCATCTCGCCCTAACTATTGAGCAGTATTTTTCGCCTCAAACTCCTTTGTGGTGGGTGGATAAATTTAACCCAGACCCTCGCCCACCCGAACCGATAGCTTGTTTATGGTTAGGTAGTGCGATTGATTTAGCCGACGGAGAACGCACCGCCCATGTTTTTTTATTGTATGTGGCACCAGAACACCGAAAACGGGGTATTGGTTCAGCTTTAATGGCTCATGCCCAACGGTGGGCCATAGGACGGGGCGATCGCAAAATTAGTCTACAAGTTTTCACGAATAACCAACCCGCTCTCAATCTCTATCAGAAATTGGGTTATCAACCTCAATCTTTGTTGATGCAGAAGATTCTATAGTTAAGGATATCGAGGGATTTCTAGGTTATAATTAGGGGTTCGTTTCTCTCGTGAATGTTAGAAATTGTTGGCATTATGATTATGCTAACACATACCAATGGAGGTTAACTATGAAATTTATTGTTGAACAAGACAAATTAAGTTCTAATTTATCTTGGGTATCTAGGGCGATTCCATCCCGTCCGAATCATCCAATTTTATCTAATATTTTAATTGATGCTGACGAAGAAAATCAACGGTTAAATTTAACTGCATTTGATTTAAGTTTGGGAATTCGGGCGAGTATGCAGGCGACGGTCACCGAGGGAGGAACCTTAACTGTCCCGGCTAAATTATTTAATGATATTGTCTCCCGTTTACCCGGGGGAGAAATTACCATTGATGATCAAGTTGGGGAAGCCATTGTTAATTTAACTTCGAGTTCAGGAGAGTATCAAATTCGAGGGATGGCGGCGGAAGAATATCCCGAATTACCTGCTATTGAAACGGGCGATTCTATTCATTTGGCGGCGGAATCTTTGATTTCGGGATTGAAGGGGACGTTATTTGCTACAAGTTCCGATGAAACTAAACAGGTTTTAACTGGAGTTCATTTAAAAGTTCAAAATAATACGATCGAATTTGCTTCAACGGACGGTCATCGATTAGCAGTTGTGCAAACGGAAAATTTAAGCGAAACCGATCCCGATGAGGAATTAGAGGAATTTGAGGTAACAGTTCCAGCCCGGGCTTTAAGGGAAGTTGAACGCATGGTGGCGATGCGAACTGTTGATACTCACGGCGGGTCTAAAGATGATTCTCCCGTGGTGATTACCTTGCGATTTGATGAGAGTCAAGTAATTTTTGAACTGGGGGAACAACGATTAAATACTCGTAAATTAGAAGGGGCTTATCCGGCTTATCAACAGTTGATTCCCCATCAATTTGTCAACCAAATTAATTTAGATCGGCGGGGATTTATCGGTGCGTTAGAACGGATTGCGGTTTTAGCTTCTCAGAAGAATGATATTGTTAAATGTAGCATTGATCATGTTAATCAACAAATTGCTTTATCCGTAGAAGCTGCCGATGTTGGTAATGCTTTGGAATCTCTCCCTGCTCAAATTTCTGGGGATGAACCCAAGGAATTGGCGTTTAATGTTAAATACTTATTAGAGGGTTTAAAAGTATTTAATACCTCGGAAGTTTCCCTGCAATTGAATGCTGCCACGACTCCAGTTATTGTTAATCCGTTAGGGGGGATTAAAATGACTTATTTAGTCATGCCTGTACAATTAAGGAATTAATCCCTAGAAACCGGGTTTCTTGGACAAACCCGGTTTCTGTATACTGATATAAAACATATTTAAACTCGCTATAGAGAGTAAAAAAAAACAAATTTTCAGATTAAATATAAAACTTTAATTCCATCATTCTCCTCTAAAATACTCCTGAAAATATTGACGATATAACTCACAACTGGGAATAACTGAATTTCCATCAATATGAACCAGTCCCATACTTTTTAATTTAAACGCTTTCACCTGTTCAATTTTAATAGGTTGATTTGTACTAATGACTTGTTGATAAGCTGTGACTAAATCTGGGTCTTGCTCCAGTAACCATAACTGTTCGTGGAGATGATCGGCATAAATTCCCGTATCACTGGTGGCTTTTTCTAGTAACTCTTGTAGGGAAAAATTATGGCGAACACTATGATCAAGTGCCACCCTTACTAAATAAGGAAATCCCCCCACAAATTCGGTGAATTGTTTTAACTCTTGAGCCGTTAATTGTAATCCATATCGTTGCGCTAAAGTTTCAACTTGATTGATATTAAAATGCAGTAAATCAACTCCCAAACCTACATTAAAGGGAGATTTATTGGTGTCTAAAGGAATGTAAATATCCGTTGAATAGACAATTACAAACCTTAATTTTTTCCAATTGCTAATATCTCGGGTTTCTTCATGCCAAGATCGTAATAGGGCTAGGACATCCCGGGCTAAGGAAGGATACTCAAATAACTGATTCACTTCATCAAGGGCTAAAATAATGGGTTCTTGAATTGATTCTAATAAATATCCCTGAAAATATAGGGAACTGCTGACTAATGTTCCTACATCTTCATCCCAAAAATCATCAATTTTGGATTCTAATTCTAACTGTTGAGTTACATTGGCACACAACCAACGGAGGAACTTGTCTGTAGACGAAAAAATCAAGCTACTGGCTAAATGGAGACTCAAGCGCACGGGATGATACCCTTGTTGTTGAGCATAATCTAAAATTCGAGCCATTAAGGAGGTTTTTCCCATCTTGCGAGGGGCTTTAATTCTCAGCAATGTGCCTTGATTTTGAATTTCTTGATAACAGATTGATTCGATCGGCGATCGCTCAATATAAAATATAGAATCAAGGGGAACTTGGCCATCGGGGGATTCTAAACTCTGATGTTCAGGAAAAATAATCTTGGGAATAATTTCAGGGATATTTTTATCGTCTAATTCTTTATCCAATAAACAGCGACAATTTGTTTTAGTGACCTTTTCACCTAGTATATCGGATAAAAGTTGCCACAGATGCGGGGCGACTCCATTTTTTAAATAACTGGGAGAATAACCATTTTCTTCGGCAATTTGATCATAGGTTTTTTTTGTTTCTAATAGGGCTTCTGTTAAAATCACTTTCTGAATATAACTCAGAGATTTTTTACCTTTAGCAGTAATTAGCATTTCAGTTAATCCCAAAATTTCTTCAACACTTTTGACCATTTTAACCCCAATATTTTTTATGTTAATAAATTATATAACTGAATCTGAGTATTTTATTTAATAAATTTAAAATACAGAGTTACTTTAATTAATATAGCAGTCGCCACATCTATTAGGACATTCTTGAAAGATAAAAGCTGCTCACAGTAAGTATTTACCTATAGCGAGATTGCCTATTCCCTATTGCTATATATAGCAATCCTCTGTGATCTTAATTTTGTCCTGATTCCCGATTCACTCACCGGAAACGACTAAAACCCTAGACAGTTTTTCCCAACACGAACAAGATGGCTGTGCCATTCTCTAATCTGTCTAATGCACCCTGGAACTTTAGGTTAGTCTTTGGAGTCGGGTTGTGTCAATAAGATAACTCGGAACTGGTCTAGTTGAAATAGTGTCACACTCTCCCATATTTGCCGGAGTAAATATCGGTAAAGTAAAAACATCGAGTTAAATTTTTAGCCATGAAATCCCATCTGACTTTAACAACTTCTGAATCTACTGCCAGTTTCGCTAACTCTTGTGATAGTTCTTTGAGTATTTCAGATTTACAAAAAATTATTAATAAGATTGAAACTTTCACTGGGGATGAATGGCTTTCTTTATGTCCTGATATCGATCAAGGGGAACTCTATCGGGAATGGTTTATCTGCTATGATCCTGAAGTCACTCAAACTTGGGAAGCCTACGATTATTTAACCGATGATTGGTTTGAATCCCAGGATTTATCCCAAGTTAAAGCAATTATTGATCGGATTGAAAATGCTAGAATCTATATCCCTATTGCCGCTTAATTTTTGCTGTTTCTTAACTGTAAAATTCTATGATAATTCCCCAGGGGCTAATTAGCCCCTATATTTTTGAGAACTAATTTCTATAGCAGGGAACAGGGGGGAAGACTTCTCCATCAGGTTTTCTGGATCAGTATGAGTCATAACCGCGGTGCCCGCGACTGCCATATTATGAATTAACGGCAACGGATTGCAATTTTTCTAAAGTAGGATAATCGGTATACCCTTTTTCTGTTCCTCCATAAAATGAAGATCGATCATAAGGATTTAATGGAGCATTTATCTCAAAACGTTTGGGTAAATCGGGATTAGAAATAAATAACCGCCCATAGGCAATTAAATCGGCATTTCCAGAAGTGATCGCTTGATTTCCGCTCTCTCGATTATGGGCTCCGGCGGAGATAATTGCCCCCTTAAAATAGTTACGGAAAAATCCAGCGTTTAATTCGGCTAAAGGAATTTCTGTTTGCTCCATTTGAGCCCAATTATTCAGGGCATCGGCATTTGATCGCGGTTCAACAATATGTAAATAAGCTAGATTCAATTGATTTAAAGCATTAGCTACATAACTAAAGGTTGCTACGGGATTAGAGTCGGATATACTATTAAATGAACCCGCCGGAGAGAGTCGCACCCCGACGCGATCGCTTCCCCAAATACTCACCACTGCTCTCGTCACTTCTAATAAAAATCGGCTTCTATTTTCCAGTGTGCCACCATACTGATCGGTGCGTTTGTTGGTACCATCTTGGAGAAACTGATCCAATAAATAGCCATTAGCACTATGAATTTCCACCCCATCAAATCCCGCCGCTAAAGCATTTTCTGCCGCTTGGCGATAGTCCTCTACAATTCCAGGAATTTCCTCGGTTTCTAAAGCTCGGGGGGTGACGAAGGGTTTTTCCCCTTCCAGGGTACTGGCTGTGCCTTCGGGGGCGATGGCTGAAGGGGCTACGGGTAAGGCTCCATCGGGTTGCAGTAAGGGATGGGAAATTCGGCCAACGTGCCACAGTTGCAGGAAAATCCGGCCTCCCTGTTGGTGAACGGCTTGGGTGACGAGTTTCCAGCCTTGGGTCTGTTCCGCCGAATGAATTCCTGGTGTGCCTGGGTAGCCTACTCCTTGAGGGGAAATTTGGGTGGCTTCGGAAATAATTAATCCCGCCGAGGCCCGTTGTCCATAATATTCAGCGTTGAGGGGGACGGGGACATTTCCGACTCCGGCGCGGTTGCGGGTTAGTGGGGCCATGACTAAGCGGTTGGGTAAGGTATAGCGACCCAATTGGAAGGAGGAAAATAGGTTAAATTGACTGTTCATTATGTTTTTTTGCCCCAGACTTGGTTTAGTAGTTAAACAACTGTTTAATTATCAAGATAAAACATTCCTGGAAAAAAGTCAAGCGGTTGTTTAACTATTTAAGTTTGGGCTCACAGGAGTTAGAATGGGGATAATACAGCATCCGTGTCAAGTGGTTGATACCGATGGAAATATAGCCCTACTTTAAACCCATGATGTCCGACTCCTGCGAAAATCTCGATACCTATTCACCTTTAACCGTAACCATCAGTGATACGGAAAAACGAGCTAAAATCTTTGCCGCTTTGGGTGATCCAACAAGATTGCGAATGATTCAGATGTTAGCACAACAAAAGGAAATGAGTGGATCTGAGGTGGCATCCCAGGCAGGAATTAGTTTAGCTTTGTTTTGTCACCATTCTAAAATTTTAGCAGAAGCGGGATTAATTCATATTAGAAAAGACGGACAAACCAAGTATAATTCGATTAATTGGAATGTCTTAGAGGAGTGTTTTCAAGGGTTAATGCAGTCGGAATCAAACAAGGAGTAATGCTGATCCCTATTCCCTATTATGATTTACTTCCTGGTAAAACGGTAAAGTCATTGTAAAATCGCTTCCCTCTCCCACCTCAGAACTACAGGTTAGGGTTCCCCTGTGTTTATCAACAATGATAGCATAGGTAATTGCTAATCCTAAACCCGTGCCTTGTCCCACAGGTTTTGTGGTAAAAAATTGGTCAAAACTACGACGGATTACTTCCCGTGACATCCCAATTCCATTGTCACCAATATTAATCGTTAATTGAGATTTATCGGTGTTAGGTTCAATTTTAATAGTGATTTTGGGGACAAATTTATCCTCTGTGATGGGCTGATTTTTTAACATTGCGACTTTACTCTCAATGGCATCAATAGCATTATTCAATAAGTGAATAAAAACCTGATTAATTTCACCAGCATAGCATTCAATAGTCGATAATTTATCGTAGTCTCGAATCACTTGAATTTCAGGACGATGAGAAGTAGGTTTGAAACGATGACTTAATAGCATTAATGTACTTTCAATTCCTTCTTTGAGGTCTACGGTTTTTAATTGTGCTTCATCCAGTCGAGAAAAAACCCGTAGAGATCGGACTAAATCTCGAATTCGATTTGCTCCTACTTCCATTGAGGATAAAAGGTGGGGAAGGTCATTTTTCAAAAATGCCAAATCAATTTCTTCAGACCATTGTTCAAGTTCAGGAATATTAGGGGGAAGATACTGTTCATAAAGTTTAATAGTTTTGAGTAAATCTCCCACATATTGTTGAGCATAAAAGATATTTCCGTAAATAAAATTAATCGGATTATTAATTTCATGGGCTACTCCCCCGACTAGTTGACCCAAAGAAGACATTTTTTCCGTTTGAATTAACTGAAGCTGCATTTTTCTTAATTGTAAATGCACATTAATTCGGGCTAATACTTCTTCCGGTTCGATGGGTTTAGTAATATAATCTACTCCTCCCACTTGTAACCCTTTTACTTTATTCACCAAGTCACTTAAAGCCGTCATAAAAATTACGGGAATATCCTTCGTTTTAGGATTATCCTTTAACTGACGACAGGTTTCAAACCCATCAATTCCCGGCATCATCACATCTAATAAAATTAAATCCGGTAAAGTTTCTTGCAGTTTTAGTAAAGCATTTTCCCCACTTTTGGCAATAGAAACTCTAAAGCCAGATTGATTCAAAATATCTAATAACAGCTTAACATTCGTCAAATTATCATCAACAATTAAAATAGAATGGGAATAGGAATTTTTCATAGATTATTGATTATTAATATAAGGTTGAATAAATTGGATAATTTGTTCATCGTCAAAGGCTTCAGCCAATTGAATCATATAATCAGCAAAAGCAGTATATTGAGTATCTAACTGTTTAATCCGATTTGCTTCATTTTGAATATCTAAAATGTAACCTCCTTTGGCAAAATCATACAAGCTGATCAATTCTTGAGAAGGAGGAATCATTAAGGAATTAACGGATACAGGTATTTTTGATTGGTCTATTATTGGTTCTGAATTTTCATAAATCCAAGTTAATTTTAACCCTTCTTGCAATTGACGGAATAAAATTTCCTCTTGTATGGGTTTGGCCAAAAAACCATTGCAACCTGCCTTTAAACATTCTTCTTGATCCGCACTAAATACGGAAGCAGAAGAAGCAATAATTACCAGATCGGAAAATTCGGGATCATTTCTTAATTGTCGAGTCATCTCTAACCCTCCCAAAATGGGCATATTTAAATCCGTGATAATTATATCAGGATACCATTCACGCACTTTTTCTAACCCTTCTTGTCCTTGAGTTGCTTCAATGACTCCAAAACCAAGGGGTTCTAACAAATTAACCAGAACAGATCTATTTTCCCAGCGATCATCTACAATCAAAATGGTCTGTTTTTCTCCTTCATAACCGATCATTTTTTGTGAAGTTTTAGTTTTATGAAGCGGTTGATCTTTGGCTGCGGGTAAATTGATATCAAACCAGAATTTGCTCCCAACTCCTGGAATACTTTCAACGTTAATCTTGCCTGCCATCATTTCTACAATTTGATGACTAATAGCTAATCCTAATCCCGTACCTTCAGCTTTACGGGCGTGTTCTCCCACCTGTTCAAAGGGTAAAAATATTTTTTTAATTTGTTCTGTATTCATCCCCACTCCGGTATCCTCAACTTGAAATCTTATTGTATATATTTTGATAGAATCAGATTCGATTAATTCCGATAAAACCTGCACTTGAAAACAAACTGACCCGGTATCAGTAAATTTAATGGCATTACCTAATAGATTTAATAAAACTTGACGTAACCGTTTCTCATCGGCATGAATAACTTTAGGTAAAGGAGTTAGAACTTGATAATTAAATTCTAATTCTTTTTGTTCAGCTTTTAGACGACAAACTTCACTAATTCCCCATAAACAATGTTCTAAATTAAAATCTACGGGATAGAGTTCTAGTTTCCTGGCTTCGATTTTAGAAAAATCCAAAATATCATTAATTAGAGTCAATAAATGAGAACCACACTCATAAATAATATGCAGTCCTTGCAGATGTTTGGGAGTTAGATTCGGTTGTCGTTGTAGAATTTGAGCATAGCCTAAAATCCCATTTAAGGGAGTGCGAAGTTCATGACTCATATTAGCCAAAAATTCACTTTTAGATTGGTTAGCAGATTCGGCATCTTCTTTCGCGGTTTGGAGTTGTGCTGTACGTTCTTCTACCCGTTGTTCTAAAGTTTCATTGGAAGTGGCTAAAATCGTAAAGGATTGTTGTAATTGTTGAGCCATTTGGTTAAAAGAATCTCCCAGAAGCATAATTTCTTTAATGCCCTTAATCCGAATTTTTTGTCTGAGATTTCCACTGGCAATTTCCCGAGAAGCAATACTCAAACGCATAATTTTTTGCGTAATCCAATGGGAGGTTAATAGTCCAAATACTATGGCAACTCCTACAGCAATTAAACAAAGAATAATGGTTTTTTGAGTATTCGCATTAATTTGACCCATGAAATCAGATTCAGGAATCACCACCACAATTAACCAATCTAAACCCCATGGATCTTTCCAAGGACTAATTTTAACAAATTGATCTTGATGATTAATTGAAATTTGTAAAGAATGCTGCTCCATGATGGAGCTAACCTGACCCAATTTTTGAGTTAAAGCATTAAAAGTTTCTCGAATAATGATATCTTGACTTTCCGCAGCCCTGAGTCGTTTTGCCACACCTTCTACCATTTTATAAGGTGGTTTTGAGGATGAACTTGCCACCACCAGTCCGTTTCGTTCTAAAATAAAAATTTGCCCAGATTCACCTACTTTTAAATTTTTTAAAAACTCACTAATTTGTGATAAACGTAAATTAGAAACCAGAACTGCGATTAAATTATTTTGATCATTATAGAGGGGATAACTCGCAGAAATAGAAATAATATCAGGAAAATTATCCCAGTGATAAATTTGACTCCAAATCGGTTTTTTTGCCTGAACTGCATCGGTATAGGCAGCTTCACCTCGAGGATTATAATTATCATAGGATGCCATCAATTTAGTTCGATTGCCCTGGGCATCTGTGGCGTAAGTATTGGCTCGACCTTGGGTTTGAGGAGAAAGTTCATCAATAGTAGCTTTATTCAAATCTAAAAAATATCCGGCTCCGGCATATTCTCCCGAGGGTAATACATAATAAATATAACCTACATCAAAGGCTTGAAGTTGTCTCCAAAAATACTGACTAACCTCTGGAAACTTTTGCAGATCCAAGAATCCCAATTTCACCGCATCCGAATTAATTTGATTAATTTGATGAGGTGTAGAAAGATAATTATTTAAATGTTGTTCTACCCGAGAACTGACTTCATTTTCGATTTCTTGGGCTAGTTCCCTAATGGCTTTTTCTCCATGACGAAAGGCTAACCAACCTGTCAAACCGACAGCAATAAAAATTTCTAATAAAAAAGGAATAACCAATACCCAACTTAGGGGTATTCCTTGGGATTTATGAGATCGACGAAACAGGGGAAACAATGATGATATCATATTCAATTGGGGTGATAATTTGAGGATGAAACTGGAGTCATAAAAACCGTTAGCTTAAGGGGAATTTTGCCACTCTGGTGTTAAGCTGCGAAAGTCAAATTGCGATGCACCTGGATGACAACTCACACAACTATTCACCGTCAGAGGTTGGGAAAGATCAACCCGGGGATGGAGGGCCTTAAAATAACGGGAACGATTAAAACGATAGGGGATGGTCTCATCCTTGAGGGCAATGGGACGGGAATAGGTTTGGAGATATTTCCACATTAACAATAATGATGGCCCTTCCAAGGGTTGCAGCATCGCACCATAATGTTGTGGATCTTGAATCACTTGCTGCCAAGTTTGGGTGGGAAAGACTTGGGGAGGAATCGGAATATGACAGCTTGAACAGGTGTTGAGATAAATTTCATATCCCAGTTTATATGCGGGTTGAATACTGTCCACACTCCCGATCTGATTGGGGCTGGGGGCGTTTTCAGCCAGGACTATTGGGGAGACTAGGGGGGGTGTTTGTGTTATTCCCAAGGCAATACCGATACTCCAGATACCGACTATTAGAATTAATACCCAGGAAGGAGAGCGTCCCTTTTGCTTTTGAATTCTGTTTTGACTTAAAAAACCCATAACCAAGACAAATGATCTGGCAACATCACTGAAATCCTAGCTCAGATTAGCACTGTCTTTGGAGAATGTCAGTTAATCTAGGTTGAGGATCATTCCTTCGCGGGCAACAATCCCATTGGGAAAAACAGCCTGAACTTGGGCTTCAATTTGATTCAAAATTTCGTCGGTATGGGACGGATCATGTTGATACATAACCACCTGCTTGACTCCGGCTTTTTTGGCGACTTCTACGCCCATTTCCCAGGTGGAATGTCCCCAACCAATTCTAGGCAATTGGTGATTGTGATATTCTTCGTTGGTATAGGTGGCATCATAAATAAAAACATCCGCTTCCCTGGCTAGACGCAAAACATTGGCATCGAAGCGATCGGGAAAATGTTCGGTATCGGTACAATAAACCGCTGTTTTTCCTTGCCAAGTAACTCGATATCCCACCGCCCCATTGGGATGATTCAGAGGAGCCGTTTCAATTTTGATATCATCTAAAGTTAATGTATCCCCCGGAAATAGGTCATAGAACCTCATGTCCGACTGCATGACATGGATGGGGACGGGAAAATTGGGGTGAACCATCTGATCACAGAGACGATCTTTGATGGTACTGCCATCCGGTGCGATCGCCCCATAAATATGAAAGCGATTAATCGGAATAAAAGCAGGAACAAAAAATGGAAACCCCTGGATATGATCCCAATGGGTATGGGAAAAAAACAGATAGGCTTCCACGGGCATTTGTTTGAGCAAATCCATTCCCAAGACTCTTAAGCCTGTACCTGCATCAAAAATCAGGCGTTTTTCACCCAAGCGCATTTCCACACAGGAGGTATTCCCCCCGTATTCAACCGTTTGCGATCCAGGCGTGGGTATACTGCCCCGCACCCCCCAGAATCTTACGGAAAAATCAGTTGCAGAGTTCTTGTCCATGGGGGTTGCTCGATCAGAAGAATGTGGGTTCTGGGCTGGAGGATCAGAAACTGGCATCGTTTGTTTTAGCCTTGGACGTAGAACGTTGACAGAACCGACACCGACATCAAGTAAAGTGTCAGCTTGGGCTTTGAATGGCCCTGTGTTCTTTTGGGGACTCCCCTGCGCCCCAAAGAGCATATTCAATTTTTTTGTTTCTATCTGCCCTAGAAGTCAAAGGGTTTCAAGATTCCCTGATTTTTTCAGCAAGTTAAGGGGAGTGCCATGCTGCCGGTGCGGGTATATTCAGCCGTACAGATGGGTCAACAACCTGTTGCATTTTATCACAGGGCTAAACTCATTTTAGCCTCGAATTTCCACAATGCAATTATTCTCATTCACGAAAACCACTCTAGGTTCATGATTAGTAGCTTCCTCGGGCTGGAATTGTGCATAAGACATCACAATTAAGCGATCGCCCACAACGCCTAAACGAGCAGCGGCACCATTTAATTCGATTGCCCCGGAGTTAGCCACACCTGGAATGACATAGGTGACAAACCTTTCCCCATTAGCAACATTCACGACGTGTACCTGTTCATGAACCAAGATTCCAGCCGCATCGAGTAGGGATTGATCAATGGTGATACTGCCCACATAGTTAACATTGGCTGCGGTCAGGGTACAGTTATGAATCTTCGCGTAGAGTAGTGTTCGGTGCATTTGCTGTAATCAGTAATCAGTAATCAGTAATCAGTGTAGAAACTTCACAACCACACTTGGTATACCAGTAATCACTTCAGAAGAAAGTTTACAGTTACTGTTAATCAATAAAATCCCGATTTTATGTCTCCCACTGATAACTGATAACCGATAACTGATTACTGATTACTGGCTGCTTTAATCCCTTTTTCTAACAGGGGCGCAACCTGATCCACATCCTGCCAACCCAGGATTTCAGTAACTTTCCGTTCTAGGTTTTTGTAGGTTCGGAAAAATTCAGCAATTTCTTCTAGGCGATGATGGGGAATATCTTTCAGAGATTTTACATCGGCGTAGCGGGGGTCGGCTGCGGGAACACAAAGAATCTTTTCATCTCGATCGCCACCATCGATCATTTCTAACATTCCCACGGGTCGGGCTGCGATCACACATCCGGGAAAGGTGGGTTGATCCATAATCACCAAACCATCTAGGGGATCTCCGTCATCTCCTAGGGTATTGGGAATGAAGCCATAATCAAAGGGATATTGGACGGAGGCAAACAATACACGATCAAGGGCAAAGGCTTGTAACTCTTTATCGTATTCGTATTTGTTTTTGCTTCCGGCGGGAATCTCAATCAAAACGTTAATTAAACCCGGTTTGGGTTGGGGCACAATCTTCGATAAATCCACGAATCGTTCTCCAAGCTTGGACAATCATCAACATCGGGGAAAGCTCCCCTCTAACATTCTAAAGGGGATGGGGATTTCCTCCAAGGGGGTTGGGCTGTTTGCCACCGAGATAATTCAGTATCCCCATTTAACCAGCGCCGATTCCCCGACCATTTTGATTAAACTCTATAACGGTTTGTTCTGATAATTCATGGGTTGTCATTGCCCTTAAGATTTCTAAGGGCAAGGTTAAATGATAAGCTCCTGCTTGTAGGGTGGCAGCGGCTTCCTGGGGGGATTTAATGCTCGCGGCTAATATTTTAGTCGGACTTCCTGTTAATATATCGTTCATCTGTTTTACTAATCCAATACCATCTCCTAATAATCGAGTTGCCCGGTTCACATAGGCGATCGCATATTTTGCTCCCGCCTCCATCGCTACAGCAGCTTGGGCGGCACTATAAATCGCCGTGACAGAACAGGGAATTTCGGGAGATAAATACGCGACGGTTTGAAATCCTACGGAGGTCGCTGGAATTTTTAAAACTGTTTGTTCTCCTAGCAATTCAAAGGCTTTTTTTCCTTCTCTTACCATTCCCTGAAAATCCGATGCCATTAATTGATAATAGATTTCCCCCGAAATTAATTGTTTTAACTGTTTTAAGGTTTCTTCCGGCGATAATTCACTTTTGGCTAATAAAGTAGGATTAGTTGTAATTCCCTTCACCCATCCCCAATCTTTAACTATTTGTGCTTCCGAAATAATTGCCGAATCCAAATATAAAGCCATAGATTTAATTCTTTTTAGGTGTTGGCTAACTCTTAACTGTCAACTCTTAACTGATTCATGACATTCCTTCAAATGGCCCTAAAAAGGTGGGTTTAGGGCGAATAATGTGCAGTTCTAGGATCGCTTTCATCACCGCTAAAATTTCTCTTTGGGTATAGAATCTCATGGAGTCATTTCTGAATTTTCCCCAGTCCGGCGTGCCTAAACCCACCGAGTCTATGCCCAATTTATTACAGGTATAAACCGCCCGAGGAAGATGATATTTTTGAGTAATTAAAACCGCCTTTTCTACGCCAAAGATTGCTTTAGCCCGATAACAACTTTCATAGGTACTAAATCCAGCATAATCTAATTTAATATCTTTATTCGGAACTCCTAAACGTTCTGCATATTGCTGCATTGCCACCACTTCATTATATTCGGGAGTCCCATTATCCCCCGTCATTAATATTTTATGAACTCGCCCCAAACGATATAATTCTACTGCCCCTTCCACTCGATCTGCTAACATTGGTGTCGGGGTTCCATCCGCCCAAACTCCCGCCCCAAACACAATCGCTACGGGTTCATTCGGGACGGTTTCCGGTTGCGTAAATCGACGATTATTCGTAACGGTTTTAATATAAATCGTTAACAAAAAAGGGACTAATATTGTTCCCAAAACCATTAATAAACCCAGAAAACGCCAGTGCAAGATAAACCATTTAGGCATAAGATTGAAGTTAACCGTGGTAGAGACAAAGTTTAGCTTAGGAATAGGGTATCAGCAAAACGGTTATTTTGACTCCAAGGGTGAACCCAGTTGGGTCAAATTCAAAACATAACCGCCTGTCACCAGATAAACGGAGTTCGCTATTGCCCCTAAATGACGCACTAACGCCCCTAAACGATCGCGGAAGGTTCTACCCATGACATAGGCGGGAACCACTCCCCATCCTGTTTCTTCGGCGACTAAGATGATCATTCCTGGCAGTTTATCTAATATTTTTAATAATTGATCCTGCGTATTTTCCCAGGTTATTTCATCTTGTTCGAGCAAATTAGCTAACCAAGTTCCCAAGGAATCGACTAAAATACAAGTATTTTGACCTGATATTTTTTCTAAGGTTGCGGTTAGGTTTATCGGAACTTCTAAAATTTCCCAGGACATCGGGCGACGTTCTTGATGTTTTTGAATCCTGATTTGCCATTCTTGATCCGAGGGATCTCGTTGAGAAGTTGCAATATAAATCACTTGTTTTTCAGACTGTATGGCTAAGGTTTCCGCCCATTCACTTTTCCCTGAGCGGGCTGGGCCAGTTACTACTATTAATTCAGAAGGAATAATTAAAGAGTTCATATTAAGTTTTCCAAAATAATTTTAATCTTGTACATAAACTCACAAATAGTGCTATAATTATAGTATAAAATAATCCTCGCAAAAAGCCCAGGGTGGGAGTATTAGTTAGGGCTTCAATTTTAGGAGTCCAACCGTTTAGTTCTAAAATCGGCCATAATAAATTAGCAAAAGCAATATAACCAATCATCGGATTTTTACCCGTATCAATGAATAACTGAAACCAGGGTTTTTGCTGGAAACCATCAATCAAAATTGTTAAGATCATCAACAGAAAAATAGCGATCGCCGTGGTAATAAAAAAATAACTCATGGTGGCCGGATCTTTTTTTATCCCTCCTTGATAGGGTTCAAAAGCTAATCCTAAAATTAACCCATACATTCCCCATTGATACATTTGATATAATAAAAGTTCCAGGGGATGATGGGGTTCCCTCAGTAAACGATAACCGAAAATCAATAAAATTAAACTAATTCCTGTGGTTTGGGGGAGTAAGCGAGATTGTAAACCAATGAGTAAATTTAAAATAATCAGTCCCATGACAATCACAATTCCAATTAAGCGAAATGGGTTCCAATTTTTCGGGATATCTTGATCATCAACCTGTTGATAATTAATGATTTCTTCCCCCACAAAAGTTCCTGGGATCGCAATAAACAAATATTTTAAATACTCAAATTTATATAACCAAGAAATCGGGGATATTGATAGAATATCTGTTATCCATCCCCCGGCGTATTTAGATAAAATCAAACCCAATAAAACCCCCAGTAACCCGATCCTAAATTGGGGATAATTTCGAGTGAATAACCAAATAAAAGAAGTAAAAACAATAATATTAGTTAAGACCAATAAAATAATATCACTCCGATAGAGAGAAAATTCAGGAAATTTAGGATCATGGGGATATTGAATTTGAGTTAAAATTGCGATCGCCGCCCCCCAACCGACTAAATTTAAACCCAAATTCAACCATTTAGGAATAAACTTAGGTAATTGTACAAACATTAAAAATAATACTCCAAATCCGATTAAGGCGAGTTGCCATTTTTCGGAATTAGGGTCAGGACTAATAACTGTTGGTCTAAAATGTTGTAAAACAATCGCAAAAGTAGCTAATAAAAATCCCCGTTTTAAAATTCCTATAATAATATCAACGGTTTTCCATCCTTGAGATAACCGTCGAGATAATGCTAAAGGAATCGCTATTCCTAAAGAAAATAGAAAGATAGGAAAGACTAAATCTACCCAAGTTAGTCCAGATACTTTAGGATTAAATTGATGGTTAGGAGGTGGAAATTGGGCGTGATACATCCAAGCGGGTAAAGTTCCATCAAAAGGAATTACACCGGATAAAACCATTGCTAAAACCGCCATCCCTCGCAGGGTATCTAACGCATCTATTCGTTTAATATTTGATCGATATTGATAGGCTAATTTCATTGGAGTCAACCTTATATATAGCAAGTCTAAATCAGTTGTACAAATAGCTAATCCAAATAATCTTAGGGGGACGGCGCGCCCATTGGTGTCAACTTCAGCCGAAAACCCCCGATTATAGCCGAGATTAGATCCCCCTAAATCCCCCTTAAAAAGGGGGACTTGGATCTCCTGTTCCCCCGATTGTTAAGGGGGGTTAGGGGGGATCATTGACTTGGGATCAGATAAGCGTGAATTCTGGTTTGATCGCCTACTTTTAGCGTTAAGTTGACACAGATGGACGCGCCGTCCCCCTACAGGACGAATGTAGGTATTTTTTAATAACCCCGATCATTATGAGTGTACAATTCATTTAGGATTGCTATAGATTAACTTCCAACTGCTGCAATACCAAATATCAGAGTCAGAATTAAAGCAATTGCCATAAAAATTATAGCAATCAAAAATAGCCAATATTGCAGAGTATAAAGTTTCCGTAATTGTCCCAAAGCACCCATCAAATTTTCGATATCATTTCCCTGAGTATCTACAATTAATTTAAACGCTTTTGCCGCATTAATTGTCCAAATTCCAGTAATTAACAGAATCACTCCCTGTACCAGTTCACCGAATCCTCCTTTCAGAAGCACAATAACTCCACCAATAGCTCCTAATATTCCACCAGCAATTAGAAAGTAACTCACAAATAACATTTTTTTAGACAAATCCAAAATCAGTTGATTCTGAGATTCGTTAAATTCATAGATTCCGTTTTCCATAATTTCCCCTGAAAAAAAGTTAAGTTAACTACAACTTAATTTTACTCCTATTTTCTAAAATGGCAATCATTCAGTTAAAAAAATCTTGTCACTTCTGCTGTTTGTGATAGAATTTGGGCAAATGCTCAACCCATTGATAACCCCAGGGTTAGAAACGATTGAGCAGAAATACTAAAGAAACGGAGTGAGGATAATGAATTTTAAAACCTTGGCATTGTCTGTTATTCTATCTACATTGGGATTGGCGACCGTCGCTCAAGCGGAAAATGAATCGGATTTGCAACAATTAAGAACTACAAATCGTTGTCCCGAATGTGATTTAAGAGGGGCAAATCTGCAACAGTTTGATCTGCGGGGGGCTAATTTATTTAAAGCTCAACTGCAAGGAGCCGATTTAAGAGGGGTTGATCTTCGCAGTGCTAATCTGAATCAAGCCAATTTATATCATGCCGATTTAACTCAAGCTAATTTAGCATCGGCTAACCTATTTGATGCTAATTTAAGGAATACTATATTAGAACGGGCAGATTTAAGAGAAGCGGATCTTTCCCAAGCCGATTTAGCTCAGGCAAATTTAATCAAGGCGAATTTAAAAGATGCGAGTTTAGTCGGTACAAACTTTAGCCAATCCTATCTCAATCAAGCCAATTTAGAAAATGCTGATTTGCGTCAGGCATTTTTATTTCAGACGGATTTAGAAGCAGCAAATCTCACCAGGGCTAATTTATTGGGTGCAGATTTACGCAAATCTAATCTGGATCGTACAGTTTTAGAAAATGCCAATTTAACCGCTACGATTTTGGCTGATACTAACATTGATCGGGCTAAATTATCTCAAACAACCCTCCGAGGAAGCCTGCTACAAGGCACGGATTTATCCCCCCTTGTTTGTGTAATTACAAATGTTGTTAATTGTGTGGTTGCACCGACTTCAGAACAGGTTGAAAGTCCAGAATTACCCTTCAATTAATATTGTCCAGGTGAAGTCCCCTTCTTCAGCCCCTCGGTCAGACGTGGGGACTTCCTACAGATGATGCTGAAAACATAAAAAGTTTTTTATCTTATTTATATAGCAACGGACATGGCGATTAGGACAAAATATAGGTCATGTCCCTTGCGAAAGCAAAGAATCCATGTCCTAAGCCTGATGGCGACTGCCATAACACTAACTTTATTATAAATATATATTAAAAAATACATTAACATTACTCTAATAAGCTTATTCTTAAAAGGGATAGTTTATTTTTAAAGGAAGGTTAATGTGGCCAGACTAATAGATGACACTAATCAGGATTTTTTGGTTGGAACCAGCGATAACGATGAAATCATCGGGCTAGAAGGCAATGATAACCTCTTTGGCCTGCAAGGAGACGATCTCTTGTTCGGCAATACAGAGGATGATGTTCTGTCTGGTGGACGAGGAAATGACGTTTTATTTGGTGGTCAGGGCGATGATAGTTTGTTTGGAGGTAAAGGCAATGATACCTTGTATGCCGATGCAGGTTCAGATAACCTAACGGGTGGACTAGGTACAGACGTATTTGTTTTTACACGAAAGTCGGGTTCACTAGCCCTGGTGAGTTCTGATGTGATCACTGATTTCACAGTCGGCCAAGATCTGATTCAACTTCGGGGGATTTCGGTTCAAAGTATTGAGTTTGAAGATAATGGTTCAGGAGGTACGATTGTCCGCCATAAAGACACCCTGGAAATTATTACAATTCTTCAGGGGGTTAACAGCAGTAGTGTTGACACAAGTATTTTAGTGTCGGATGTTCCAGAACCGGAAGTTACCCCAGAACCCGCTCCCGAACCCACCCCGGCACCAACTCCGGCACCAACTCCGGCACCAACTCCGGCACCAACATCCGCACCAACTCCGGCACTAACTCCGGCACCAACTCCGGCACCAACATCCGCACCCACTTCAGAATCAACCCCAGAAACAACATCTGCACCAACTCCGGCACTAACTCCGGCACCAACATCCGCACCAACCCCAGAAACAACCCCAGAACCAACATCCGCACCAACACCAGCACCGACTCCCGAACCAACATCCGCACCAACCCCAGCACCCACTCCAGAACCAGGTGTCTCTAATTCACCAACAGTAGAGGCTAACAAAGGGTTACAGGTAGCTGAAGGCGAAACCAAAACTATCAGCCAAACGGAACTCAAGTTTACTGATGACAAAGAAACTGATCCAAGTAAGATTGTTTACACTCTGACTAATGCACCCCAATTAGGGGAACTCAAGTTAGATCTAACTGTATTAGGGAGTAATGCAACCTTTACTCAAGCCGATATTGATCAAGGCAAACTTAGCTATAGCCAAACTCAGCCTGCATCTACTACTAAAGCTGAACCTGTTTTGATTAGTGGCGATGCTACCCATCCCTCTAATAATTCTTTTAGTTTTGTCGGTTCCAAGATTTTCTGGTTAGAAGGGCCTACATACGATCAAAAAGCAATCTATGGTTATGATGGCAGTCAAACCACTCGCTTCACGGACTTCCTCTATACCCATGCCGATCCTCTTGTTGACAGAAGTAATCCGAATTCCTCCAATCCTTTGTTGTTTCATGCCTTTAATTTTGGTGTAGGTGATAATGATGATATTGTGAAAATTGAGGGATCAACAGCAACTTCTATCAGTCCGAATAATCGGTTGAACAGATATTCCTACAGTCAGGACAGTAAGGGAAACTATCTGTTCACAGGTGAAGATAGCAATGGTTATCAACAACTATGGACTTATGATGGTCAAACCTTAACTCAATACACGAATGAGGATTTTACTAGCATCGGTTTTTCTCGTAGCTTTGGAACCCCAGTTAATGGTAAAGATGTCTTGTTATTTGATGCTAAGAAAGGAGAGAGTTCCGCAGTTTATAAATCTGATGGAACAACAACCACAAAGTTAACCCCCGACGATCTTAACTTTGAATATCTCAACATTAGTACGGTTCCAAATGACCAGTTTTTCATTGCAGCTTACAATCCATCTACAAGTCCTGAAAATCCTACGGATTTTGAAGGAGATATTTTCTTCTACGACGGCACAAACACAACTAAACTCAGTAACGAGAGTACCAGGAATCGACAACTGTTAACGACTGATAGTTCCAATACTCCTACTTTATTCTGGACAGGGGACGATGGGAGTGGGTTTGAACTATTCCGCTCCGATGGAAAAACCACAACTAAAATTACCAACAACAACTATACTGACATCTTTCAATTTCAAAAAATTGGAGATGAGCAATCAAATCTCTATGCTTGGAAAGCGTCGGATGGAACAACAGACCAGATTTTGAGTTACAACATCGAGACGGACGAGATTAAAACACTTTCCTCTGGAAGTACCCAAAATTCCTTAATCTTTACTAATACTCCAAACAACCCACAAAACTCAAGTGATGTTTACTGGAAAGGTGATGATGGTTCAGGTGTGGAACTTTACCATTTTAATGGTACAACCACAGAAAAATTGACAAATCAGAACTTTGCTACGATTGGGCTAGTACAAAAAATTGATGATCAGAAGTTTATTATTAGTACCTCTGACCCATCGAATCAAACGAATAAAATCTTTTTGACTGATGGAAACACGACCACAGAAATCAGCAAATCCGATGTTCAAAACAATCAACTTCTCAATCAATTTCTACTGGATTTTGATCCGTCGTCATTAGGTGCGATCTGGACAGGGGAAACAACCGATGATGGTGATTACTTCACCACAGACAATTTATTCCGCTATGATCCTGTTACGGGTGAAACAACTCAGTTGACGACCCTGGGTAAATTGCAAGGCGTTTTATCCGCTTCTGATCCAGAATTAGGTCTATTGTGGTCAGCTAAAGATGGCGAAGCAGATGGTAATGTCGATGATATAGAAATCTTCCGTTATGATCTGTTAACTAAGACAACAACCCAGTTAACAGAACAGAACTTTAATATTTCGACCCGCATAGAATTCGACCCGGAAACAAAAATCGCTATCACTTCCCTTCAAGGAGGTTTTGATGTTCCATCTGGTTCTATGGGTGGCTCGCCAATTTTCCGTTATGATCTTGCCGCCGTTACTGGTGCATCTTCAGATAGCTTCCAGTTTACTGTTTCTAATTCATCCTCGGATACCAGTTCACAGGTATTTCCGTTGACGGTTGTCTAAGTGAATTATTCACAGAAAATTGAGTGATTAATCACTAGGAATTAGTGACTTTAATCGTTATCCCTCTGTTAAATCGGGGGGATTTTTTTTGGTAGTAGTTGTGGTTTTCTCCTAAGCTGTTGTGCACCTATAATTGTGATTAGGAAATTGCCCCATCCCTGTAGTGGGAGCGTCCTCGCTCCCTAGAATATACAGTTTAAATGCACAACAGCTTAATATAGCAAGTCTAAATCAATTGTATAAATAGTTTGACATCCAATTCATCGTAGGGGCGAGGCGCGCCTCGCCCCTACAGGGGAATATAGATATTTTTGGGGATTAACAATTACCGTGAGTCATTTTGTACAATCCATTTAGACTTGCTATATAATAGGAAATAAGTAGTAATCGGGCGGGTTTATAAAGGTGATCTGTAGGAATTATAAATTGTGACGGAACCCGCCCCTACAATTAATATTATTGTGCGGTTTTATTTAACATTTCTTGAAGTTGTAGGACGGCTTTATTATTCCCCTGTTGTGTATATAATTCCAGGGCTTTTTTCCAAGCATTCGTCGCTTCGGCGGTATTGCCTTTTTTCCAGAAGGAGTCCCCTAAATTTTTTAAGGCTTCCGCATAGTCAGGATTAATTTCTAAGGCTTTTTGATATTGGGCGATCGCTTCATCCCATTGTCCTTGACTGGCGTGTAAAAATCCCAAACCATTATAAGCTAGGGCATATTGAGGATTCAAACTAATAGCTTCTTGATAGGCTTGAGTGGCTTCTTCAGTTTTTCGTTGATAAAATAAAGAGTTTCCTAAATAAAAATGATATTTAGCTTCTTTGGGTTGATTTTCTACCAATTTACGAAAAATTGTTTCAGAAGCGGCATAATTTCTAGCTTGATAGAGTTGAATTCCTTGACGAACTATTGCTTGTCGAGATTCTTTCTTATCTAACTTTTGCTGTTCCGCTTCACTGGGTTTACCCCGCAACTCGCTGGGAGTGGGTAAATCATTTTGAGCTTGTACTTTCGACGATAATACAATAATTATTCCTAAAATTATTGTTGTTACCTGGGTGAAATTTAACTGTTTAGTTTTCATCTTTGTAATTGTAATCTGATCTTAAAATTTTTCCTCACAATATTCCGACAGGTTGTTATCTATCGGAATATTGATCATATTTTAATTAATGCAGAAAATGACGAATACCCGTGAATACCATGACTAATCCTAACTCATTGGCTGCGTTAATTGAATCTTGATCTCGCATACTCCCTCCCGGTTGCACAATAGCAGAAATGCCCGCCGCCGCCGCCGTGCGAACTGAATCATCAAAGGGGAAAAAGGCATCACTCCCCAAAACACCGCCTTGAGCGTTGTCTCCGGCTTGTTTCAGGGCAATTTCTACTGACCCCACCCGATTCATTTGTCCGGCCCCCACCCCTAATGTTGTCTGATTTTTAGTCACAACAATGGCATTAGATTTAACGTGCTTAACCACTTTCCACGCAAACATTAATTCCTCTAATTCTTCTGGCGTGGGTTGCTTTTCTGTGACTACTTTCCAGTCTGTAGATTGTTCAACTAAATCATCGGCGGTTTGAACTAAAAAACCACCCGCAATTAGTTTAATTGTTTCCTTTGAACCTTGAGTTAAATCGGGTAAGATTAACACCCGTAGGTTAGATTTTTTCTTGAGAATTTGAGCAGCTTCTGGATCACAATCAGGGGCAACAATACACTCTAAAAAGGTTTTACTTAAAGCCGTTGCCGTCTCTTGATCAATAGTCCGATTTAATGCTACAATTCCCCCAAAAGCCGAGGTTGAATCCGCATCAAAGGCTTTTTTATAGGCAGCAGATAGGCTATTAGCAACGGCTACACCGCAGGGATTCGTATGTTTTAAAATGGCTGCTGCGGGTTGCTCGGGAAACTCACAAATAATCCGTCTAGCGGCTTCTAAATCCACTAAATTATTATAACTTAAGGGTTTGCCTTGTAAAATCTGACCCGACGCCCACCCGGTGGGCTGGGTTCCGGTTTGATACCAAGCCGCCGGTTGATGGGGATTTTCGCCATATCTTAAGGATTGAATTTGAGTTCCTGCTAAGACAAAACTTTGGGGTAAGGGAGATTCAGAATTGAGTTCTTGTTGTTCTAAATAGGCTGCGATCGCCCGATCATAAGCTCCCGTATGTTGAAAGGCTTTTAAGGCAGAATGTTGCCGAAATTCTAAAGAAATTTCCCCATTTTTTTGCTTAAATTCTTCTAAATAAGATCCATATTGTTCGGGATTACATAATACAGTTAAATGAGCATAATTTTTAGCCGATGCCCGTAATAAAGTAGGGCCACCAATATCAATATTTTCAATCGCGTCTGCTAAAGAAACATCCGGTTTAGCAATAGTTTGTTCAAAGGGATAAAGATTAACCACGACTAAATCAATCGGGCGAATATCATGGGTTTCTAACTCGCTTAAATCTTGAGGAACATCTCGACGGGCTAAAATTCCCCCATGAATGCGAGGATGGAGGGTTTTAACTCGTCCGCCTAAAATCTCAGGAAATCCCGTATAATCAGAGACTTTGGTAACAGTAAGTCCGGCTGCTTTTAAAGCTGTTGCTGTCCCTCCACTACTAATTAAATCGAAACCTAATTCTTCAACTAGGCTTTTAGCAAACTCAATCAGTCCTCGTTTATCAGATACACTCAATAAAGCTAAACGCGCCATGGGGCAAAACTCCGAATTCAAAAACAACAGTCTACCATTGTTGCACCTACTGGCTCAATTTCTGTTCCTACCCATTACCACCGATGACAAAACCGACCTCAAGAACTCAATTTGTAGATTGTAGATATTTTGGTCAGTGAAATCCGCTAGAATATGATCAACAAACGTAAAAACAAGCCCAAAAATCCATATATTCTAGCTTTTAATAGGCAAAATTAAAAATGACTACAGTCATGATTGTCGATGATAGCAACGCTCTCCGAGAGATAATTGCTAAGATGTTGCGAGACAGTGGGATCGAGGTGATCTCAGCCGAAGATGGAGTTCAAGCCTTAGAAAAAATTGAACAGGTTACACAACTGGATTTAGTCGTATTAGATATTGTCATGCCCAATATGAATGGCTATGATCTGTGTCGCCATATTAGAAAAAATCCCAAAACCCAGAATCTTCCTGTAGTTATGTGTTCTAGTAAAAGTGAAGAATTTGATCGCTACTGGGGAATGAAACAGGGGGCGGATGCCTATATTTCCAAACCCTTCCGTCCTGAAGAACTGTTGAGTACCATCAAACAACTGCTACGGAGGTAAGGATCAGTCATCAGTTATCAGTCATCAGTTTTAGGGGCGGGTTCATCCAGATTGAGGTAATTAACTCCTATCTAAAATAACCCGCCCGTACCCGTTAAACAGTTATCAGTTGAGGAGTTAATAAATTAACTGTAAACTTCTTAACTGATAACTGTTAACTGTTAACTGTTAACTGATGACTGAATAGTCGTTCCGCAGATTATTCTTCTTCGGTACTATCAATTTCATCATCCTCATCTTCTTCATCTTCTTCAGGGGTTAAAGTCCCTTCGGGAACTAAATCAATAGTTGAGTTTTCTTCCAACCAGGTGAAGGTTTTTTGTTGAACTAAATCTTCCGTCACAAAAGCCCGCAACCGTTGAGGATCAACATCTTGACCCTTAAGTTCTGAAAGAACTTTGATTTCTTCGGCTTTAATTTCTTCATCGGTGACGGTCAAAGATTCTAGTTTGGCGACTTCCTTCAAAGCTAAAGACCGCTTCAAAGCGTCAATTGCCTCTGGACGGGCTTGTTCTCGCAGACGAGGCACCATTTCCCCCGTGAATAACCGTTTAACATCTAACCCCATCTTGCTCAACTGCATCACCTGTTCAGTAATCAGTCGGTCAACTTCCTGACGAATTAAAGTTTCAGGTAAATCGACTTCAATGGTTTCTGCTAAAGCATCCACTAAGGCTTTGCGTTGATTGGCTTTGGTTTGGTCGTCCTTTTCCCCTTGAAACCGCTTTTCCAAAGATTCCCGCAGTTCCGCTAAAGTAGAAAACTCGCTTACTTCTTCGGCAAACTCATCATCTAACTCTGGGAGTTCTTTTTCCTTAATCTCATTCAGAGTAATAGTAAAGGTGGCATCCTTCCCAGCAACATCTTTATCCCCATATTCATCGGGAAACTTCAGATTTAAGGTTTTGGTTTCTCCAGAATTCATGCCCACAATGCCATCAACAAAACCAGGGATAAACCGACCTTCCTCCAAATCCACCTGGAAATTATCACCCTTAGCACCCGGAATTTCTTCCGGTTCGCCCGTTTCCGACTCTTGGGTAAAATACCCTTTAAAATCAACAAACGCCACATCCCCTAATTGGGCGGGTCTAGCTTCAACCGGAATTAAGGTAGCTCTTTTTTCCTGTTCCTGTTTTAATACCTGTTCTACCTGTTCGGGGTCAAACTTAACTTCTTCGGCTTGGACAGTCAAGCCCTTGTATTGACCGAGTGTCACCTCGGGTTCCACATCTACAACCACTTTAATCGTCAGGGTTTGTCCGGGTTCAAATTGCTGAATCAGTTGATCAATATCGCCTTGAGGCTCAAAGTTGCCAATCGCCGGAATATTCTCCTGTTCGACAGCTTTGGGTAAATACTGGTTCATCAAATCATCCAACGCAGCCGCCTTAATTCGTTCCTGACCCAAGCGCTGAACCAAAATGTGGCGAGGCACTTTGCCTTTGCGGAACCCAGGAATATTCACCGAACGGCTCATCTTCCGAACAACTTGCTCATAAGCATTTTTAGACATCTCAGGGGTAATCTCAATGTCCAATCCAATTTGACTTGCGGGAAGTTTTTCCTGGGTTACTTTCATAAAAAATCGTGATATTCTGAATTCAACACCCCCAACATATTTAACTCGCGGGGGAACCATAATCACCGGATTAGCAAGGTAAGATTGCTAATGTCGGGTTGTGTACTCAAATAGTGATCGTAACTGATTATGCGCCCTTGTGTGACCGTTTATTAGATTCCGTTCTATTTTGGTCAAAATCGGAACGGCTAAACTATAATAGATGGGGGAGATTAAGCCTCCACCCGACAATTAATAATAATTAACCCAAAGGTTTTACGGACTATAAAAATTTAGATTTATTAAAATTGCTGTTTTTTGATTACGGAGGTTACAATTTTGTCAAATTCTTATCGAGTTGCCATTCTGGGGGCGACGGGAGCGGTCGGGGCGGAGTTAATCGAACTCCTGGAAAGTCGCAATTTTCCAGTGGGGGAATTAAAGTTATTGGCTTCTCCCCGTTCGGCAGGAACCTCCTTAACCTTTAGGGGGGAAAGCTTACCCGTTGAAGCGGTGTCGGAAACCAGCTTCGATCACGTTGATATTGTGTTGGCATCGGCCGGAGGATCAACCTCTAAGGTCTGGGCTTCAAAGATCGTGGAAGCCGGGGCTGTGGTGGTCGATAACTCCAGTGCCTTCCGTATGAACCCCGATGTGCCGTTAGTCGTCCCGGAAGTTAACCCGCAGGCTCTTAACAACCATAAAGGGATTATTGCTAACCCCAACTGCACCACGATTTTAATGGCGGTGGCGGTTTGGCCGTTATATCAGGTACAACCGATCCGGCGAATTGTGGTTGCGACTTATCAATCAGCCAGTGGGGCTGGGGCCAGGGCAATGGAAGAAGTCAAGCAACAGACCTTAGCCATTTTGCAAGGAGAAACACCTAAAACAGAAATTTTCCCCTATCCCCTGGCTTTTAATCTTTTCCCGCACAACACACCGATTAATGAATTGGGTTATTGTGAAGAAGAAATGAAAATGATTAATGAAACCCGCAAAATTTTTGGGGTCAATGATCTGATGATGACCGCATCTTGTGTCAGGGTTCCCGTGTTGCGCGCCCATTCAGAAGCGATTAACCTAGAATTCGAGCAACCTTTCCCTGTGGAAAAAGCACGGCATATCCTCAGCACCGCCCCGGGAGTGGAACTGGTGGATGATCCCAAAGCTAACTATTTCCCGATGCCAATTGATGCCAGTGGACGTGATCCGGTGTTAGTGGGTCGAATTCGTCAGGATTTATCCCATCCCTGCGGATTAGAATTATGGCTCTGTGGAGATCAAATTCGCAAGGGTGCCGCCTTAAACGCGGTGCAAATTGCTGAATTGTTAGTGGAAAAACAACTTTTAGGTTTACGGCGTTGAGGTTTTAACCATGACAAACGCAGGAAACACCGATAATTGATATTAAAGACAAATGGTAAGTTTTGGACGAGTTATAACAGCCATGGTAACGCCGTTTTACGAAGACGGTAGTGTGAATTATGCAGAGGCGGAAAAGTTAGCGGCTCATTTGGCGAGTGCCGGAAGTGATGCCCTGGTGGTGTGCGGAACGACGGGGGAATCTCCGACCTTGACTTGGGATGAGGAATACGAGTTATTTCAAGTCGTGCAGAAAGCGGTATCAGGAACAGCTAAGGTAATCGCCGGAACGGGATCGAATTGCACCCAAGAGGCGATCGATGCCACCCAGAAAGCAGCTAAACTGGGATTAGATGGCACATTACAGGTTGTCCCGTATTATAATAAACCGCCCCAGGAGGGTTTATATCGGCATTTCCAAGCCATCGCCCAGGCCTGTCCCGATTTGCCAATTATGCTTTACAATATCCCTGGACGCACAGGACAAAATCTCCTCCCAGAAACGGTAGCGCGTTTGGCGGAGATTGGGAATATTGTGGCGATTAAGGAAGCCAGTGGCAATTTAGATCAAGTCAGCCAAGTTCGACGGTTGACACCCTCCGAATTTTCGATCTACTCTGGGGATGATTCTCTGACCTTACCCATGTTAGCCGTTGGTAGTTACGGGGTGGTCAGCGTCGCCAGTCATCTGGTGGGAACGCAACTCCAACAGATGATTCAAGCCTTTGCAGCGGGTCAAATACAAGTAGCAACCGACATCCATATCCGATTATTGGAGTTGTTTAAAGTCTTGTTTGTGACCACAAACCCAATTCCGGTGAAAGCAGCATTGAACTTGCAAGGCTGGAATGTGGGATCAACTCGTTTGCCGTTGTGTGACCCAACGGTTGAAGTGACAAACGCATTGAAGAACGTGCTGAGTCAATTAAATCTAGTTAAGTAGGATTTCGGCACACTTTTCTAGGCTTTGTGAAAACTAAATATCCACTCCTGATTGACAGAATTTTCAAAATGATTAGGATGATTCTGGAAATTCTGTCAACTCTTAAGTTTTGCCTTGATTATTTCAATTGTCAACCCCTAACAAAAAAGGATCAGCATGATTAAAAACAGCAACACTCCCGTGATTAGAAAAAGAAGCTCGACTATGGCTTCCCCCACTTCGACTCCGGTATTTAGTTCCGGTTCCCTGAAAATTATTCCTTTAGGGGGATTACATGAAATTGGAAAAAATACTTGCATCTTTGAATATGAAGATGAAATTGTGATTTTAGATGCGGGTTTAGCATTTCCCACCGATGGAATGCACGGTGTTAATATTGTTTTACCCGACGTCACCTATCTGCGGGAAAACCGAGAAAAAATCAAGGGAATGATTGTTACCCATGGTCATGAAGATCATATTGGGGGCATTGCTTTTCACCTGAAACAATTTGATATTCCGGTAATTTATGGCCCTCGGTTAGCAATGGCATTATTACAAGGAAAATTAGAAGAAGCTGCCGTTGCTGATCGTACTGAATTACGCTCAGTTCGTCCCCGGGAAATGGTCAGAATTGGGAAATATTTCCTAGTAGAATATATTCGCAATACCCACTCCATTGCTGATAGTTTTACCGTCGCCATTACAACTCCGGTGGGTGTGGTGATTCATACGGGAGATTTTAAAATTGATCATACTCCGGTGGACGGAGAATTTTTTGATTTCCAACGGTTAGCCGAATACGGAGAAAAAGGGGTTCACTGTTTATTAAGTGACTCTACAAACGCTGAAATTCCAGGATTTACCCCGTCTGAAAGTTCCGTTTATCCCAACTTAGAGCGGGTTTTTGCCCAAGCTCAGGGTCGGATTTTAGTCACAACTTTTGCTTCCTCTGTTCACCGTCTGAATATTATTTTAGATATTGCTCAAAAACAGGGACGGTTAGTATCGGTGGTGGGTCGCTCCATGTTAAATGTGATTGCCCACGCTCGGACATTAGGATATATCAAATGTGAGGATCGGTTATTTGTGCCCCTGAATGCAATTAGTGGTATTCCTAATGATAAATTACTGATTTTAACCACCGGATCTCAAGGGGAACCGTTATCGGCATTAACCCGAATTGCTGAGGGAGCCCATCGTCAAATTAATATTAAGCAAGGGGATACCGTTGTCTTTTCAGCTAACCCGATCCCTGGGAATACAATTGCAGTGGTGAACACCATTGATAAATTGATGATGCAGGGAGCAAATGTGATTTATGGACGGGAAAAAGGGATTCACGTTTCCGGTCACGGATGTCAAGAAGATCAGAAATTAATGTTGGCTTTAACCCGCCCGAAATTCTTTGTTCCTGTGCATGGAGAACACCGGATGTTAGTTCAACACCAAAAAACGGCCCAAAGTATGGGGATTCCTGCCGAAAATATGGTGTTAATTGATAATGGTTTTGTGGTGGAATTAACCAAAGAATCTATCCGAATTGCGGGTAAAGTTCAAGCCGGAATTGAACCTGTGGATGCCTCTCGCTCTGGGGTGGTTAAAGATGAAACCATGAAGGAACGCCGTCAGTTAGCCGAAGAAGGGATAGTTACAATGGCGGTAGCTGTGGGAACCGATGGTAAGTTATTGGCACGGCCTGAGATTCATTTGAAAGGTGTGGTAAATAGCGTTAATCAGGCTGCTTTACAAGAACAATTAACCCAAACTATCGAAACAGTTTTAAGTGAACGTTGGACAGAATTTGCCCGCACTTTTGACTCAGAAACTAAGGAAGTGGACTGGGAGGGGTTAAAAGTTCAAGTCGAACGCTCGATTCAGCGCGTCCTGCGCCGCGAAATTGCTAGTAATCCTTTGTTGGTTTTATTAGTTCAAATTCCCGACGAAGAACCTGCTACAAAACTCACGGGCCGCCGTCGTCCTCGCAGCACGGCAAGAGTTGCTTCTTAGGTTTTAAAAAAAACAAAATTCCCCAGAAACCGGGTCGAAAGAAACTCGGTTTCTTTTTTTTGGAAATTTAGGAATTCAGGAAGTTAAAGAGATGAAATCGGGAGTTATCCTAGGATTAGTAGGTTTTCTCTCCTATCGCAGTGGACAAGAAGCCATAGAAGGCCTGGTCATATCTTTGATGACAGAAATAGGCGATCGCATTGAACAAAACTTAAACAGCTATCTCAATGAACCCGAACAATTTACTCATATTAATGCTTCCCTCATCCGTCAAAGAATTTTAGATTACCAAAATTTAGCAACCTTACAAACATACTTTGCCCAGCAATTGCAAATTTTTCCTAAAGTCAGTGATATGTTACTTGCTAACGAACGTAAAGACTATGTAGAGGTTTCACGACATAAATCAGATCAACTGACTAAGCTGTTGAGCATTTAAACTGTATATTTTAGAGGCTGAAACCCCTTACTGGCTTGGATCGTCTCGAAAATTTAGATAATTAACAGCTTATTAGAATTTTGAATGCTACCAAAAGCAAAAACTTCTATCATTACACAGCCTATTTTGACCCCTTCCCCAGATCACGAAATAACTTTAGATGCTTTAAAAGTCATGTCTAAGGACTGGATTGATCAACTTTATAAAGCGGCGCTTGAAGCTGATATTCAAGTTGTGATGGGATTAATTACAGAAATTCCAGACACAGAGATGAATCTAATACAATTTCTCACAAAAGCAGTGCGGAAATTTCAATTTGAACAGATCATTGATTTAGCCAATCCTTTAATAAAACATGATTAACCAGCATCCCAGTACACCAAAAAAAAATAGACAGATTCCCCTGAAATTAGTGTTAATTATCCCCTTTGTGTTGCAAATTGTGGGGGCGGTGGGATTGGTGGGTTATTTTTCCTATCGCAGTGGACAAAAAGCGGTAGAAAATATGGCGGATCAGTTAATGAATCAGGCAACCAATCGAGTACAGGATCACCTGAACATATCCCTGGAAACTTCACAGCAAACCATAGCGGTTAATTATCGTGCCACTCAAGGGGGTCGCCTGAATATCAAGGACTTTGAGTTAATCCGTCAGCACTTATGGGAACAGATTAATTTAGCTCCAAGATTGGCGATCACTTCGTATATTAATGAGCAAGGAAAACAAATCGGTTATGGACGGATCATCAACCAAGAATTTGTTGAATTAGCCCAAAAACTAACGGCGGAAAAAGATATCCAGATTGGCACACTTTTCTTATATGAAGTGAGTTCTACACAGAAAAAAATACAGAATCAATATTTAGTAGATCAAGACGGTAAGCCTGGCAAACATACTTATTCAGTGCCTGTTGATCATACGGTAGCACCCTGGTATCTACAGGCCAAAGTCGTTAAAAAACAAACTTGGTCAAAAATTAATGTTTCCAAAATTGCCCCATCATTGACTATCAATGCCGTATTTCCTATTTTCGATGGGGGTGGAAAATTTCAAGGTGTTTTTAACTCTAGTTTAATGTTGTCGGATATTAGCACTTTTTTAAATCAATTACGATTCTCACCATTGGGGCAAAGCTTTATCATAGAGCGTTCTGGTGATCTCGTCGCCACATCTACATTGGAGCGTCCTTTTGTAAATCTGAGCAATAAACCGCTTGCTCGTTTACCTGCGACTGAAAGTCAGAATGGATGGACAAAGGCGATCGCGATTCACCTGAAACAGCAATACCAAGATTTAAGCCAAATTCAAAAGAATTCACACTTTCAAGTCCCTGTTAAAGGAAACACACTCTTTACCCAAGTTGTACCTTATCAAGATAAATATGGTTTAGATTGGCTGCTGGTGACGGCGATCCCCCAGTCTGACTTTATGGGAAAAATTAATGCTAACACCAAAATCACAATTTTACTTTGTTTATTGACTTTAGGAATTGCTACAGGATTAGGAATTATTGCCTCAAATTTAATTACTACACCGATTCAAAAATTAAGTCAAGCGAGTTGGGCGATCGCTGAGGGTGAACTAAGTCAAGTTATAGAAATTCACGGGGTTTCTGAATTAGAAACTTTGGCTGATTCTTTTAATCAGATGGCGAGTCAATTACAAACCTCTTTTGAAACCTTAGAACATCGGGTCAAAGAACGCACAGCAGAATTAGCAATTGCCAAGGAAAAAGCGGAGGTAGCGAATCAAGCCAAAAGTACCTTTATTGCTAATATGAGTCATGAGTTGCGATCTCCTTTGAATGCGGTTATCGGTTTTTCTCAATTAATGTTACGTTCTAATAATCTCCCATCAGAACAATATGAAAATATAGGTATTATTTATCGCAGTGGAGAATACTTACTAACATTAATTAATAATATTTTGGATTTATCCAAAATCGAAGCTGGGAAAGAAACACTTAATCCCAAAGATTTTGACCTGTATAGATTGCTAAATGATTTAGAAGATATGCTGCATCTGCGGGCTACAAATGCCGGATTAAACTTGCTTTTTCAGCGCCATAAAAATGTCCCTTGCTATATCTGCACCGATGAAGTTAAACTCCGTCAGGTGATCATCAATTTACTTAGTAATGCCATCAAATTTACCTCGGAAGGTCAAATTATTCTCTCAATTTTTCGAGGCGATCAAGAAACAATAGATATTTTTAATCTCCATTTTCGGATTCAGGATACTGGAGTAGGAATTGCCGCCGCAGAATTACCCCAACTCTTTGATGCTTTTACCCAAGCTCAAGCCGGAAAAGAGATACAGGAAGGAACTGGTTTAGGATTAGCAATTAGTCGGAAATTTATTCAACTGATGGGTGGGGATATTTCCGTTGAAAGCGAATTAGGAAAAGGTACAACTTTCCAATTTTATATTCAAGTAAGAATGAGTCAAGAAACAGTCAACAAGAGTACAGAAAATCCTCACCAAGTTCTGGCTTTAGCTCCGGGTCAACCCACCTATAAAATTCTCACCGTCGATGATAAACCGATTAATCGTCAATTACTAATTAAATTACTCATTCCGTTAGGATTTGAGGTAAAAGAAGCTAGTAATGGACGAGAAGCGATCGCCATTTGGGAGGAATGGGAACCCCATTTAATTTGGATGGATATGCGAATGCCTGTGATGGATGGTTATGAAGCCACAAAATATATTAAATCGACTACAAAAGGCAATGCTACGGCGGTAATTGCCTTAACAGCTAGTGTATTAGAAGAAGAAAAAGCCATTATCTTATCAGCCGGATGTGATGATTTTCTCCGTAAACCATTTGTAGAACACACTATTTTTGAGGCTCTAGCTAAACATTTGGGAGTGGATTATATTTATGCAGAAACACAACCAGTTTTGCATATTATTCCCAAACAGAAGTTAATTTCAGAGAATTTAAAAATCATGTCCTCTGAATGGATTGTTCAACTCTACAAAGCAGCATTAGAGGCAAACCCTACTCGAGTTTTGGAATTAATTGAAGAAATTCCATCCGCCGAGATTGATCTCATACAATTTCTAACAAAGGTCGTGCGTAAATTTCAATTTGAGCAGATAATTGAATTAACCGAGTCTTTAATAAACCATGATTAACCCTAGTCCCAAGACCGTCAAAAAAAACAGACAAATTCCCCTGAGATTCGTGTTAATTGTTCCCTTTGTGTTGCAAATTGTGGGAGCCGTAGGATTAGTCGGTTATTTATCATATCGTAGTGGACAGGTGGCTGTTGAGAAACTGGCTGATAAATTGATGACACAGACCAGTAAGCGTATTGAACAACATCTTAATAGTTATTTAGGTAAAGCTCGAGAAATCAATCGTACCAATGTTGATGCTTTCGAGTCAGGAATATTGAATTTGAATGATTTTAATGCTATTGGAAAATACTTTTACCACCAGGTAAAAACCTTCAATTTTACGACAGTTGGTTTTAGTAAGGATAACGGAGCTTATATCGGTGTGAGTCGTCGTCAGATGAAGAATAAAAATGAGTTTGGACTTGATGAACGGTTATCTAATAACAGTGTACATCGTGTCTATTCAGTTGATAGCCAAGGTAATCGTCTTAAGGTTATAAAGTTAATTCCTCACAGTCCAACATCGATACCTCCGAAAAAATTTGCTTGGTATGTAGATGCCGTTAAAGCTGGTAAACCCATCTGGAGTTCTATTTATGGCTGGAATACTGGACATGACATTATCGCAATTGCAACCAGTACCCCCATCTATAACCCACAAAAAAAGCTGCTCGGTGTGTTTGGTATTAATTTAGATCTATTGCTGATTAGTGACTTTCTAAAAACCTTAAGTAACAAACAATTAGAACATATCTTCATTGTAGAACCGTCAGGATTAATGGTTGCTAGTTCCGACAATGAATCCCCTATTAATGAATCTCCGAGTTCTAAACCTGTTTATCGGGTCAAGGGTAACGTCACCATCACTCGACTGAATGCAGTTGATAGTCGTAACCCAATTATCCGTGAGGTAACACAGTATTTAATCCGAGAATTTGGCAGTTTACAGGCGATTAGTAAGCCCCAATTACTCCGTCCTAAGATCGATCAAAATCCATTTGTGAGAGTGATTCCTTACCGGGATTCCTTGGGTTTAGATTGGCGTGTGGTCATTGTTGTTCCTGAATCGGAATTTCTAGCAGAAATTCAGGCGAATACCCAGATAACAATTTTCCTTTGTTTATTCACTTTAATCCTGGCGACTGGCTTAGGAATTATCACCTCAAATTTAATTGCTAAACCGATTCATGACTTAATTAAAGCTAGTCGTGCCATCACTAGTGGTGAACTCAATCAGGTTGTAGAAATCAAAGGTGTTTCTGAATTAAAGACTTTGGCAGATTCATTTAATCAGATGGCGATTCAGCTACAAACCGCATTTGAAACCTTAGAAAATCGGGTACAGGAACGTACAGTCGAGTTAGTCATTGCCAAGGAAAAAGCCGAAGTTGCTAATCAAGCCAAAAGTACCTTTATTGCCAATATGAGTCATGAATTGCGATCGCCGCTGAATGCTATTTTAGGCTTTTCTCAATTGATGGTAAGAAACTCCAATCTTTCCTCTGATCAATATGAAAATGCCGGAATTATCTATCGCAGTGGTGATTATCTATTAACCCTAATTAATAATATTCTGGATTTATCTAAAATAGAAGCGGGAAAAACTAGCCTAAATCCGAGTGATTTTGACCTGTATCAGTTGTTAGATGATTTAGAAGATATGCTCAATTTACGAACTAGTAATGCTGGATTACAATTGATCTTTCAACGAAGTGAAAATGTTTCTCGCTATATCTGCACCGATGAAGTTAAATTGCGTCAAGTCTTAATTAATTTACTCAGTAACGCCATTAAATTTACCCGAGAAGGGGGGATTACTTTAACAATTAATCAACAGGAAGAAGACTTAACAGATATTATCATACTTAACTTTACAGTCCGGGATACTGGAGTGGGAATTGCCGAAGCTGAATTACCCAAACTTTTTGAAGCCTTCACCCAAACCCAAGCCGGAAAAGAAGCCCAAGAAGGCACGGGTTTAGGATTAGCCATTAGTCAGAAATTTGTGCAGTTGATGGGGGGAGATATAACCGTAGAAAGTCAACTGGGTCAGGGCACAACCTTTTCATTTCAAATTCAAGCCAAACCGGGTCAAAATATCAACGATGAACCGACTAAAACCCGACAAAAAGTATTAGGATTAGCTCCCAATCAACCGACTTATAAAATTCTAACCGTTGATGATAAAGAAATTAATTGTCAATTATTAGTTAAACTGTTAGAACCCTTGGGATTTGAGATCAAAATAGCCCGAAATGGAAAAGAAGCGATCGCAATATGGGAGGAATGGGAACCCCATTTAATCTTTATGGATATGCGAATGCCAGTGATGGATGGATATGCAGCGACTAAATATATTAAATCAACCACAAAAGGCAATGCCACGGCTATAATTGCCTTAACAGCTAGTGTTTTAGAAGAAGAAAAAGCCGTTGTATTATCAGCCGGATGTGATGATTTTATTAGAAAACCTTTTACAGAAAATAATATTTTTGATACCCTGGCTAAACATTTGGGTGTAAAATATATTTTAGTGGCAACGAGTTTACCTCCATTAGATAATTCAGCAGAAAGCAACTTGAGATCGCAACACCTCGTATTTATGCCTAGAGAATGGATTATTCAATTACACAAAGCTGCTCTTGAGGCTAATACCAACCTCGTTTGGCAACTGGTAGGAGAAATTCCAAAAACAGAAACTTGTTTGATACAATCCCTCACAAAAATTGTGCGTAAATTCCAATTTGAACAAATTATTGAATTAACGGAACCTTTAATCAGCCATGATTAGCGAATATTCAAAATCTCCACAAATTCCCTTGAGATTAGTGTTAATTGTCCCCTTTGTGTTGCAAATTGTCGGCGCAGTGGGATTAGTTGGTTATTTGTCCTATCACAGTGGACAACAGGCTGTAGAAAACTTAGCCAATCAGGTGATGGATCAAGCAGGAAATCGGATTAACGATCACCTCGATCATACCTTAGAAATTCAAAGGCAAACCGTAGCAGTTAATTATCAAGCTTTCCAACAGGGTGTGATTAACCTGAATGACTTTGAATCCCTGCGGAAGTATTTTTGGCAACAGATCAATTTATCTCCCTCTCTCACATTAAATATGTTTGCCAATACCCAAGGAGAAATGATTTCCTATCAACGCATTCTCAGTCCAGAATTTTTAGCTGTAACCCGTCAGTTAAGCGGGGAAAATCTGCAAAAAGGGACAGTATTTTTTCAAGAAAATCGGCTACCAGACATTAAAAACCGTAAATACTATCTATTGGATTCTCAAGGTAAAAGTAAAAAATTAGTCAAGTTTCAGGCATTAGTAGATACACGAGAAACGGCTTGGTATAGGGATGGCAAAGTAGCGATTGGACAAACTTGGTCGCAGATTTATGCTTATAAAGTACCCCTTCTCTTGGGAATAAGTGCTATCGTTCCAGTTTATGATGCTCAGGGAAAATTTCAAGGTGTTTTTAATAGTGGCATAACTTTAGATGGAATTAGTACATTTCTAAATAATCTAAAATTTTCGCCTTTAGGACAAACATTTATCCTTGATCATGGAGGTGATTTAGTTGCAACTTCAACCCTAGAAACTCCCTGTCTTAAGGATAATCAAGGAAACCCAATTCGCTTACCTGCGATTCAAAGTCAAGATGCTTGGACAAGGGCGATCACTACTTACCTCAAGCAACAATATGGGAATTTTAATCAGATTCCCAAAAACCTACAATTCAGAGTGGCAGTTAAGGGAAATACCCTATTTGCTAAAGTTTTATCTTATCAAGATCAATATGGACTGGATTGGTTACTGGTGACAGTAATTCCCGAATCTGATTTTATGGAAACCATTAATGTCAATACCAAAATCACGCTTTTTCTTTGTATATTAACTTTAATGATTGCCACAGTTTTAGGAATCATTACCTCCAATTTAATTGCTGCACCAATTCAGCGATTGAGTCAAGCAAGTCGGGCGATCGCTGATGGTGAACTGAGTCAAGTTGTAGAAATCAAAGGTGTTTCTGAACTAGAAACCTTAGCAGATTCTTTTAATGAAATGGCGAGTCAGTTACAAACCTCTTTTGAAACCTTAGAAAATCGGGTACAGGAACGTACGGCAGAATTAGAAATTGCCAAAGAAAAATCTGAAGTTGCGAATCAAGCCAAAAGTTCATTTATTGCTAATATGAGTCATGAATTGCGATCGCCCCTGAATGCCGTTTTAGGGTTTTCCCAATTAATGCTACGCGCTACCAACTTACCCCAGGAACATCACGAAAATGCAGGCATTATTTATCGCAGTGGTGATTATCTATTAACGCTGATTAATAATATTCTGGATTTATCCAAAATCGAAGCCGGAAAAACCACCTTTAATCCTCGATATTTTGATCTGTATTATCTACTGGATGATTTAGAAAATATGCTACATCTACGAGCAACATCTGCGGGATTGACACTGATTTTTCAGCGTCATGAAAATGTTCCTCATTATATCTATACCGATGAAGTTAAACTGCGTCAGGTAATCATTAATTTACTCAGTAATGCCATTAAATTTACCTTAGATGGTCAAATTATTCTCCATGTTTTTCGGGGAGATCAAGAAACAATCGATATTTTTAATCTGCATTTTTGTATTCGTGATACTGGAGTAGGAATAGCCCCGGAAGAATTACCCAAGCTGTATGATGCTTTTTCTCAAGCTAAAGCTGGGAAAGAATCGCAAGAAGGAACGGGTTTAGGATTAGCAATTAGTCGGAAATTTATCCAATTAATGGGGGGAGATATTTCTGTTGAAAGTGAATTAGGAAAAGGCACAACCTTTCAATTCTATATTCAGACGAAATTGGGTCAAGAAATCGTTAGCAAGAGTACAGAAGACCATCCCCAAGTTCTGGCTTTATCTCCGGGTCAACCCACCTATAAAATTCTCACTGTTGATGATAAAGAAATTAATCGTAAATTATTAATTAAGCTGTTAGAACCGTTAGGATTTGAGGTAAAAGAAGCAGGTAATGGACAAGAAGCGATCGCCATTTGGGAGGAATGGGAACCCCATTTAATTTGGATGGATATGCGAATGCCTGTGATGGATGGTTATGAAGCCACCAAATATATTAAATCTACAACTAAAGGCAATGCTACGGCGGTAATTGCCTTAACAGCTAGTGTTTTAGAAGAAGAAAAAGCCATTATCTTATCAGCCGGATGTGATGATTTTCTCCGTAAACCGTTTACAGAACACACTATTTTTGAGGCTCTATCTAAACATTTGGGAGTGGAGTATATTTATGCAGAAATACAACCAATTTTGAATAGTAGTCCCAAACAGAAGTTAATTTCAGAGAATTTGAAAATTATGTCCTCTGCATGGATTACTCAACTCTATGAAGCAGCATTAGAGGCAAACTCTACCCAAGTTTTAAAATTAATTGAAGAAATTCCATCCGCCGAGATTGATCTCATACAATTTCTAACTAAGGCAGTGCGGAAATTCCAATTTGAACAGATAATTGATTTAGCCGAACCTTTGATCAGCAATGATTAAAAAATATCGCTTATACTATGCTTAAACTCCTTAGATACATTAGTGTTTTTCTGATTACCGTCTGTTTGCTATTTGCTTGTAATACTTCAGCACCGACCCAATTAAAACTCCCTCCTTTGAAAGTACAATTTACATCTTTTGTTGGGGAGCATTCAGGCATCATTGCTCAAGAAAAAGGATTCTTCAAAGCCCAAGGGGTAGATGTGGAATTAATTTATAAACGATACATCCAATTAGAAATAGCAAATTTCAGTGCGGGTAAGTATGATGGCATGGTATTGACCTTGGGAAGTTTTATCAACTTGAGTGCCACAAATCCAGATATACAAGCTGTGGTGGTTATAGATGAATCAACAGGAGCAGATGTGGTAGTCGCCCAATCACAAATTAAAACCGTCGCTGACTTGAAAGGGAAAAAGTTGGGTGCAAATCTAGGCGGTTTTAGCGAAATTTTCGTGACTGAAATGTTGAAAACTGCCAACTTAACCAGCGATGATGTGAACTTAGTTAAAGTAGAGGCTTCAGAAATTCCTCAACGCCTAAAAGATAATGCTATTCAGGCCGGACACACTTGGGAACCCCATCTTTCTGAAGCCATTAAATCAGGGGGACATATCCTATTTACCAGCAAACAAACCCCTGGCTTGATTTTAGATCTGATTGTCTTTCGGAGTGAGATCATCCGCGAGCGCCCCGAAGAAGTTCGGGCATTTGTACAAGGATGGCTACAAGCCTCTGCCTACTGGAAAGCAAATGTTCAGGAAGGAAATGCTATCATCAGTAACGCATTAAAAATTCCTCGCAATACAATCTCTCTGGAGGGAGTAAACCTAACTAATTTAGGTGAAAATCAAAAATTATTTCAATCTAGCAACCCTAACTCCATTTACAAAACTGCCAAGATATATGCAGACTTTTTTATTCGCTCTGGAAACGTGACGCGCATTCCTGAGCTAAAGGGTTTGTTCAATTCTTCTTTCTTAAACCCTCCCTCGTAGTTTAAAGCCATGCAGCACCACCTTTTGGGCGGTATCCGTACAAAGTTGATCGCTTCCTTTCTGATTGTTGCTTTGAGTCCGTTGCTGTTATTGGCATTTCTCAACAAACAGACAACTGAAAAAGCCCTTACTGACAACGCCAAACAAGCCCTATCTGGAGCGGCTAACGAAACCGCTAACAGAATAGATGCCTTTATCGATGGAAATCTCAATGCCGTGCGCGTAGAGGCGCTTTTACCAGGTTTGGCACGCTACCTCAGCCTAACTCCAAAGCAGCGAAATGACAGCCTCGAAATGCAATTGGCGGCAGAAACATTAATCCGTCTCAGTCGCAAAGATATGGTCAATATTCTCTCATACTCTTTGCTTGATTTAACCGGGAAAAATGTATTAGATACACATACATCAAACATTGGCAAAGATGAATCGGGTCAAGATTACTTTGAAAAACCATTGCAAACAGGATTATCCTTGGTTTCTAGCATGAAGCGATCGCCGACAATTCCTGACCTTGTAACGCTCTTTTTTAGCAGTCCAGTTCGCAATGCTAAGGGAGATATATTGGGTGTCTTGCGTGTTTCATATAATGCTACTGTTGTTCAACAGTTAGTAACTCGACAAACTGAACGGGCTGGGGCAAAATCCTTTGCTATTCTGTTAGATGAAGATGATATTTATTTGGCACATAGCACTGCACCAGAACTGCTTTTTAAATCAATTGTGCCTTTGCCTGCCGATATTGTAACTCAACTGCAACGGGAAGGGCGTTTGTCTAATTCCCCTGTCAAGGAATTGGCAACTAATGAGCCAAAAATTAAGCAAGCATTGGATCAGAAACAGTCCTATTTAATTGCATCTTTGGCAGCAACAGATAATCAGGTTAATCTGATTGCGATCGCTCGTTTGCAATATAAACCTTGGTCTGTGTTGTTCGCCCGGCCCCTTGCTGTTGCCCTAGCACCCGTAGAAAAGCAAATTCGTGATGCAATATTTCTATTTGTATTGATCGCGGGAGTAGTGACAATCATCGCTTTTGCCACTGGGCAACTGCTAACAAAGCCAATAATTTACCTTACCAATATAGTTTTTCAGTTTACCGAAGGTAACTTAAATATCCGCGCCGAAATTAATTCAAAAGACGAAATAGGTCAACTGGCAAAATCGTTTAACAACATGGCACTTAAGTTACAAACATCTTTTGAAACCTTAGAAAATCGTGTAGAAGAACGCACAGCCGAGTTAGTCATTGCTAAGGAAAAAGCCGAAGTTGCTAATCAAGCCAAAAGTACCTTTATTGCCAATATGAGCCATGAATTGCGATCGCCTTTGAATGCAATTTTAGGCTTTTCTCAAGTCATATTAAGAAGCTCCGATCTCCCCCTAAAACAATTAGAAAATGTCGGCATTATCTATCGGAGTGGTGACTATCTATTAACCCTAATTAATAATATTCTGGATTTATCTAAAATTGAAGCGGGAAAAACCACATTAAATCCGAGTGATTTTGACCTGTATCGGTTATTAGATGATTTAGAAGATATGCTCAATTTACAAGCTAGTAATGCCGGATTAAAATTAATCTTTCAACGGAGTAAAACCGTCCCTCGCTATATCTGCACCGATGAAGTTAAATTACGTCAGGTGTTAATTAATTTACTCAGTAATGCGATTAAATTTACTAAAAAAGGTGGTATTAGTTTAACGGTGGATAAACAGGAAGACGAATCAACGGATATTATCATTCTTAACTTGAAAATCCGCGATACGGGAGTGGGAATTTCTGAGGCAGAATTACCCAAACTATTTGAAGCCTTCACCCAAACCCAAGCCGGAAAAGAAGCCCAAGAAGGCACGGGTTTAGGATTAGCTATTAGTCGGAGATTTGTGCAGTTGATGGGGGGAGATATTACCGTAGAAAGTCAACTGGGTCAGGGTACAACCTTTTCATTTCAAATTCAAGTCAAACCGGGTCAAAATATTCAGGATACACCGACTAAAACCCGAAAAAAAGTATTGGGTTTGGCTCCGGGTCAAGTGACTTATAAAGTCCTGACTGTTGATGATAAAGAAATTAATTGTCAATTATTAGTTAAACTTTTAGAACCCTTGGGATTTGAGATCAAAATAGCACAGAATGGAAAAGAAGCGATCGCAATATGGGAGGAATGGGAACCCCATTTAATCTTTATGGATATGCGAATGCCGGTGGTGGATGGATATGCAGCGACTAAATATATTAAATCAACCACAAAAGGCAATGCCACGGCTATAATTGCCATAACAGCCAGTGTATCAGAAGAAGAAAAAGCCATTGTATTATCGACGGGATGTGATGATTTTATTAGAAAACCCTTTACAGAAGATCTGATTTTTGGGGTTCTAGCTAAACATTTAGGGGTAAAATATATCTTGCACCAAACACAGCCTATTTCGACTCCTTCCCCAGATCACGAAATAACTTCAGATGCTTTAAAAATAATGTCTAAGGACTGGATTGAGCAACTTTATAAAGCGGCACTAGAAGCTGATGTCCAAGTTGTAATAGAATTAATTACAGAAATTCCAGACACAGAGATGAATCTAATACAATTTCTAACTAAGGCAGTGCGGAAATTTCAATTTGAGCAGATAATTGATTTAGCCGAGCCTTTAATCATCAATGATTAGCAATCACACTTAAATTATATTCCTGATCTTCCAAAGAGAGCCGCTGAAATGCTCGGGTGATAGGGATTAAAATTTTGATGAATTCACCCCATCACCCCCTCCGTATTAACCGCCAATCATCGTTGGTTGGGGTTCAAACACGGGGAAAATGCGATCGCCCTTGTAATCATCAGAAACCAAAGGATGACCATAATAGGCATCAATTAACAGTTGTTTCAAGTCCTTAATCAAAGGATAGCGGGGATTAGCTCCCGTACATTGATCATCAAAAGCTTGGTCAGCAACTTCATCTAATTTAGCCAGAAATTCCGCTTCGCTAGTATCTTTTAAAACCTCTTTAATAGAAGCCGGAATTCCCACTTGACGCTTTAATTCTTCAATGGCTAAAATCAAATAATCGATTTTTTGATCTTCAGTTTCTCCCCCTAAGCGCAGATAATCTGCAATCCGAGAATAGCGCCATTTTGCATTCGGATATTTATACTGGGAGAAAGTGGCTTGTTTGAACGGAACATCGGTGGCATTATAACGAATCACATAACTAATCATTAAGGCATTTGCTAACCCGTGGGGAATGTGAAATGTGCCGCCTAATTGATGGGCTAAGGAGTGACAAATTCCTAGAAATCCATTCGCAAATGCCATCCCCGCCATGGTAGAAGCATAGTGCATTTTTTCCCGGGCTTTGGGATCATTGGCTCCATTTTCATAGGAACTCGGCAGGTATTTAAAGATTAACCGAATTGCCTCTAAGGATAACCCATTGGTATATTCCGAAGCTAACACCGAAACATAGGATTCTAGGGCATGGGTTAGGGCATCAACTCCCCCAAAAGCGGTTAAACTTTTGGGCATATTTAACACCAATTCCGGGTCAACAATTGCCATATTTGGGGTTAAGGCATAGTCAGCCAGAGGATATTTAATATTAGTACGGCGGTCGGTCACCACGGCAAAAGGTGTCACTTCTGACCCAGTTCCCGAGGTGGTCGGAATGGCAACTAACATGGCTTTTTTACCCAAAGGTGGCAATTCATAAACCCGTTTACGGATATCCATAAACCGCATGGCTAACCCTTCAAATTCGATATCCGGGTGTTCATACATCAGCCACATAATTTTAGCTGCATCCATGGGAGAACCGCCACCAATGGCAATAATTACATCGGGTTTAAACGTATTCATTAATGTTAATCCCCGTTGTACCGTATCTAACGAAGGGTCGGGTTCAACATCGTAAAACACATCATATTTAATCCCAATTTCCTCTAAAACTCCTTCCAGGGAACGGGTAATTCCTAAATCAAATAGGGGTTTATCGGTAACAATAAAAGCCCGTTCTTTTCCGGCTAATTCTCGAATGGCAACGGGTAAAGATCCATATTTGAAATAGATCTTCGGAGGAATCCGAAACCAGAGCATATTTTCCCGACGTTCGGCGACGGTTTTAATGTTTAATAAATGCCGAGGTTCGACGTTTTCACTAATTGAATTTCCTCCCCAACTACCACATCCCAAGGTTAAAGAAGGGTCAAGACGGAAGTTATAAATATCACCAATTGCCCCTTGGGAAGACGGAGTATTAATTAAAACCCGGGCAGTTTGAACGGTATCTTCAAACCGTTTAATATGGTCGATATTGCTAGGAGAAGTGTATAAAGAAGCGGTGTGTCCCCGTCCCCCTAACTGCACTAAAGTATCGGCTTTTACCACCGCATCCTCGAAATCCTTAGCCCGATACATGGCTAAAATGGGGGAAAGTTTTTCATGGGAAAAGGGATCATTTTCGTCAACGTCTACCCCTTCTCCAATAATTACCCGGGTTTCTTCGGAAAGGCTAATTCCGGCTAATTCGGCTAATTTTTGTACGGGTTGACCGACAATTTCTCCATTCAAATGTCCGTTAACAAAAATAACCTTGGCCATGCGTTCCCGTTCTTCGGGATTGAGGAAATAGGCACCCCGGAGAATAAATTCCTGCTTGACTTCTTCGTAAACAGAATCGACCACAATTACCGATTGTTCACTGGCACAAATCATGCCATTATCGAAGGTTTTACTAATAATAATTGAGGAAACGGCCATTTTAATATGGGCGGTATCGTCAATTAAGGCTGGGGTATTGCCCGCCCCGACTCCCAGGGACGGATTACCGGAGGAATAGGCGGCCCGTACCATTCCTGGCCCTCCGGTGGCTAAAATTAGCTTAATGTCCGGGTGCTGCATCAGGGCTTGGGACAGGGGGACAGTAGGTTGGTCAATCCAGCCAATAATATCTTCTGGGGCTCCGGCGGCGACGGCAGCATCTAGGACGATTTTAGCGGCGGCGGTGGTACAATTTTTAGCACGGGGATGGGGGGAGAAAATAATCCCGTTGCGGGTTTTTAAGGCAATTAATGCTTTAAAAATAGCCGTGGATGTGGGGTTTGTGGTGGGAACAATTCCGGCTAAAATTCCCACGGGTTCGGCGATTTTTTGAAACCCAAAGGATTTGTCTTCTTCGATCACCCCACAGGTTTTTTCATGTTTATATTTGTTGTAAATAATTTCTGAAGCAAAGTGGTTTTTAATCACTTTATCCTCTACAACCCCCATGCCGGTTTCTTCTACGGCCATTTTTGCTAAAGGAATCCGGGCAGCATTTGCCGCGAGTGCCGCTTTTTTAAAAATGTAGTCTACCTGTTCCTGGGTATAGGTTGCATACTTTTGTTCGGCGACTTTCACCCGTTGGATTAGGGCTTCAAGTTGATCAATGTTTGTGACTTTATCCATGATGATATATCCCCCTGTTTCGGTTTAGATTCAGGTTGTTGTATTGTTCGTTCATATCATAATAGTTTTTATCGATTTTGGAATCGGGCAGGGACAAAATTACTCAGTTTTAATATAAACTTAATATAAATTTAAGATTAAAACCCTATTTTGAGCTTCAGAAACCTTTTATCATGGATTCATAATCGATCAACTCTTACACTGATAACTGATAACTGATAACTGATTTCTATGGTAGCCACAACAACTCGAATTTCTGACCCCGCCCATGATGTCTTACGCTACGAACATCAGTCTCTGAATGCGATTTTTAACCCTAAAACCGTGGCGGTGATTGGGGCGACGGAAAAGCCCAATAGTGTGGGTAGAACTCTACTATGGAATTTAATTAGTAGTCCTTTTGGCGGGATGGTTTTTCCCGTGAATCCCCATCGCAATAGTATTTTAGGAATTAAGGCCTATCCTAGTATTAAGGATACTCCAGAACCCGTCGATTTAGCCATCATTGCTACCCCGGCTCCTAGTGTTCCAGGGGTGATGGAGGAGTGCGCCGCCGTCGGGGTGAAAGGGGTAATTATTCTATCGGCTGGATTTAAAGAAATCGGCCCTAAAGGCATAGAATTAGAACAGAAAGTTTTACAAATTGCGCGAGCCAATAAAATTAGAATTATCGGCCCCAACTGTTTAGGATTAATGAATCCCTTAACCGGACTTAATGCCACCTTTGCGAATGCCATGGCAAAACCGGGAAGTGTGGGTTTTATTAGTCAAAGTGGGGCTTTATGTACTTCGATTTTAGACTGGAGTTTCCGAGAAAATGTCGGGTTTAGTGCCTTTGTTTCCATCGGTTCGATGTTAGATATTGGTTGGGGAGATTTAATCTATTATTTAGGCAATGATCCCCAGACTGAAAGTATAGTTATCTATATGGAATCCATCGGGGATGCCCGATCTTTTTTATCCGCAGCCAGGGAAGTCGCCCTAACTAAACCAATTATTGTGATTAAGGCTGGACGCACCGAAGCCGCCGCCAAAGCCGCCGCCTCCCACACCGGAGCCATGGCCGGAAGTGATGATGTTTTAGATGCGGCTTTTAGACGTTGTGGCATCCTGCGGGTGTATCATATCGCCCATTTGTTCTCCATTGCCGAACTTCTGAGTAAACAACCCCGACCCAAAGGGCCACGACTCACGATTTTAACCAATGCCGGAGGGCCAGGGGTATTAACCACCGATACCCTAATTGGAGAGGGAGGCACCCTCGCCCAACTCTCGGGCGAAACCCTGGAGGCTCTAAATCAAGTCCTACCGCCCCAATGGAGCCATGATAACCCCATTGATATTTTAGGGGATGCTGACCCCGAACGCTATGCTAAAGCCTTTGATATCGTTGTAGAAGATCCGAATAGTGATGGTATTTTAGTAATTTTAACTCCTCAAGCCATGACCGATCCGGGTAAAACGGCGGCACAGTTGAAAGATCGTTGTCTGACCATGCCCCATAAACCGATTTTAGCCAGTTGGATGGGGGGCGCGGATGTGGAATCGGGGATTAAAATTCTCAATCAGGCCAATATCGCCACCTTTGCCTATCCCGACTCGGCGGTACGGATGTTTAATTATATGTGGCGCTACACCTACAATTTAAAAGGGTTGTATGAAACTCCGAGTTTACCCAAGGCTAGTGAGGATGATAGTCTCGTTTGTGATTGTGTACAACATCTGATTGACTCGGTTTTAGCCGAAGGTCGCACCCTGTTAACGGAGTTTGAATCCAAACGTCTACTTTCAGCCTATGGCATACCCACCGTACAAACCTATATCGCCTCAACTCCCGATGCTGCGGTGAACTCAGCCGAACAGTTAGGCTATCCAGTGGTCTTGAAACTCCTGTCAAAAACCATCACCCATAAAACCGATGTGGGCGGGGTTAAACTCAACCTCGATACCCCCGAAGCTGTCCGTCAAGCCTATACCGATATTGAAAACGCTGTGACCCAACAGGTAGGGGCCGAACACTTCCAAGGAGTGACGGTACAAAAGATGGTCAAATTAGAAGGCTATGAATTGATTATTGGTAGTAGCCTTGATCCTCAATTTGGCCCGGTGTTGTTGTTTGGCATGGGTGGGCAATTAGTCGAAGTCTTCAAAGATCGCTCCTTGGCGTTACCTCCGTTAAATACGACCCTTGCCCGGCGGATGATGGAACAAACCAAAATTTATAAAGCCCTGTTAGGGGTAAGAGGTCGGCATTCAGTCGATATGGAAGCCTTAAAAGAGTTATTAGTCCGGTTCTCGAATTTGGTAGTCGAACAGCCTTGGATTAAAGAGATTGACATTAACCCATTATTGGCTTCGGAAAATGAGTTAATCGCCTTAGATGCCCGAGTGGTCTTACATTCCCCCGACACCAAACCCGAAGATTTACCAAAACCGGCCATTCGCCCCTATCCTCGGCAATATATTACCCATTGGACATCGCAAAAAGGCATGGCGATTACCATTCGCCCCATCCGCCCGGAAGATGAACCTTTGATGGTCAAGTTCGATGAAAGTTTGTCGGAGGAAAGTGTTTATTTACGCTATGCTCATCTGGTGAAACTCAGTTCCCGTGTTACCCATGAACGCTTATCGCGGTTGTGTTTTATTGATTATGACCGGGAAATGGCTTTGGTCGCCGAATATCAACACCCCGAAACTGGGGAAAATAAAATTATTGGGGTGGGACGACTGAGCAAAGGCTATGGCAATGATGAGGTAGAATTTTCCCTACTGGTGAGTGATAGTTACCAACGTCAGGGAATTGGTACGGAGTTATTGCGCCAATTACTGAATATTGCCCGTCAAGAGAAAATGCCTCTAATTTTTGCTGAAATTCTCAGTGATAATCGGATTATGCAGAATATTTGTCAACAATTAGGGTTTACCTTAAATCGGGTTATTGGTGAACCGATGGTGAGGGCGGAAATTCAATTGTAAGGGTTAATAGAAACTGTTTTTTTTCATCAAGAATATTGTTAGCGATCGCTGCTTTCAATTTAACTCAAATTCAACCAACTAAAAACCATCTCTGTTGTTAACTCTAACTCAATTCCTGCTAAAACAGGTAATTTTGCTAGACCTTGATATAATTCAACTCTTTGACCTGGAAATACTGCTAAAATACTTTCGGCTTCTGGGTCAATTAACCATCCCAACTCAGTCCCATGGCTTAAACAATGCAATAATTTACCTAAAGTTTTAGTTTGGCTTTGTTCAGGAGAAAGTATTTCAATTGACCAGTCAGGATTAATTTCAAATATATTAACAATTCTTCCCGATGGTAATAAAGGAATTCTTTCCCAGCGAAATACCGTAACATCTGGAACAATAGATACTCCTCCAAAAGTACAGCGTAACTCTGGAAAAGCATAAGCTACTTTCTGACTTTTAGCAATTTGATTAATAGATTTGCAGAGTTCACCTTGAAGTACACTATGTTCACCTTGAGGCATCGGTTTTTGAATAATTTTTCCTTGAATAAATTCTGAAGCAGGTTTAGTTTTTGGAAGTTTAAGGAACTCCTCTAAAGTCAGTTGAGCTTGAATAGCTGTAGTCATCGTATTTGTAATATAATTAGAGAATTAAATATTTCTATTATAGGCGATCGCTTTAAAAATATGAAAATTACTATTTTCTACCCGTAGAGGCAGGTTCTCCCAGATATTTGATATTCACAAACCCTCTCACAAAACCCGCCCCACCCCATCTGCAAATTAACAGTTAAGATAGGGCGGGTTGATCAAAATTATCTGTAAGTATCATAAATTATTCCAGAACCCGCCCCTACAATTACAAACCGAAAGATTGGAAAAACCCCCGGTTTCTGGACATTAAACCTGTCCCACGGCTTCAATTGCGGCTTCTAATGCTAAGGAAATATGTGTCCAATGGGTTCCCCCTTGACAGAAAACAATATAAGGTTCTCTTAACGGCCCATCGGCGGAAAATTCCGAGGTACTGCCATCAATAAAAGTCCCCCCCGCCATGACTAAATGACTTTCATATCCGTGCATTTCTGCGGGTACGGGTTCCAGATAGGAACCAATCGGAGAATATTGTTGAATAGCTCGACAAAAAGCAATTAATTTCTCGGGAGAACCTAACTCAATAGCTTGAATAACATCCCTTCTTTTTTCAAACGGTAAAGGATTAACAGGGTATCCTAATTGATTAAAAACATAAGACGTTAAATGGCTTCCTTTAATTGCTTCTCCCACCATTTGAGGTGCTAAAAATAACCCTTGAAACAGAATCCGATTTTGATCAAAAGTTGCCCCCCCACTGCTCCCAATACCCGGCGCTGTTAATCGACAGGTCGCCGCTTCTACTAAATCCTCTCGCCCAGCTACATAACCCCCCGCTTGTACAATAGTTCCCCCGGGATTTTTAATCAAAGAACCCGCCATTAAATCCACACCCACGGCAGTTGGTTCCCGGGTTTCAATAAATTCGCCATAACAATTATCGACAAAACAAATAGTATGGGGATTCTGTTTTTTAACAATATTAACAATGTTCTCAATCTCATCAATCGATAAACTCAAACGCCAGGAATAACCACAGGAACGTTGAATTAAAACCATCCGGGTTTTAGCCGTTATTGCCGACTGTAGACCCTGCCAATCAATTTTTCCTGGGGCAGTGAGATCCAATTGGCGGTAAGATATGCCAAACTCTAATAATGAACCTTGACCTTGACCGCGCACACCGATCACCTCCTCCAAGGTATCGTAGGGAGCGCCAGCTACCGCCAGCAGTTCGTCCCCAGGACGTAAACAGCCAAATAAGGCACAGGTAATGGCGTGGGTTCCAGAAACAAACTGCACTCGTACCGCAGCAGATTCGGCCCCCATAATCTCAGCAAAGACTTGATCTAAGGTTTGACGTCCCAAATCATCGTGGCCATAACCTGTAACGCCTGCAAAGTGGTGAGTTCCAACTCGGTAGTGACGGAAGGAATCTAAAACTCGTTTAAGATTATGCTTGACCTGCGTGTCAATACCAGAAAAAATCGGAAATAGTTCCTGTTCTGCTTCTTTTAGCTGTTCGATGCTAGATATCATCACTGAACTCAATCAATTTGTGGGCGGTGCATAATTATGACGCAAATAGGACTCTTTCGTTAAAAAAAAAGCTCGAATTTTCGTTTCTTCATGACGATCGCAACTTCACCTCAATATAAGCCCGACTGGATCACCATTGCTTTTATGGTGTCGCTCCATGCTGCCGCGCTGTTGGTATTTTTGCCCAGTAACTTTAGCTGGGCCGCCGTGGGTCTAGCTCTATTTTTGCATTGGGTGACTGGAGGCTTAGGAATTACCCTAGGATTCCACCGCCTGGTTAGCCATCGCAGTTTTGAGGCTCCCAAATGGTTAGAATATTTTTTAATCTTTTGTGGAACCTTGGCCTGTCAGGGGGGGCCAATTGATTGGATCGGGTTACACCGTCTCCATCATCAATATTCTGATCAAGATCAAGATCCCCATGATTCCACAAAAGGCTTTTGGTGGAGTCATATGGGCTGGATGTTGTTCCACACTCCGGCGGATGAGCAAATTCCCCGTTTCACAAAAGACATTTCCGATGACCCAGTATATCAGTTCTTCCAAACCTACTTCTTGGTGATTCAAGTGGTATTTGGATTCTTGCTGTATCTAATGGGGGGTTGGCCTTTTGTGGTTTGGGGTATTTTCTTTCGGGTGGTGGTGATGTTCCACTGCACCTGGTTTGTCAATAGTGCCACGCACAAATTTGGGTATCAAACCTATGAGTCGGGAGATTCCTCGCGTAACTGTTGGTGGGTCGCCGTTGTCACCTATGGTGAGGGTTGGCATAATAATCACCATGCTTTTCAATATTCCGCCCGTCACGGTCTGCAATGGTGGGAAATTGACTTAACCTGGATGACCATTTCGCTGTTACAAGCGTTAGGGCTCGCCCAAAAAGTAAAATTACCCCCCGCCAATGCTGAAGCTCAACGGATCTAAAATTGCCGATTACCCTGAACAACGTGCTTCAGGGTCATTAAGGCTTCTAAACCAATTAATCCCCGACGATACCCTTTCTGGTTAGAAATTCCCAGAAAGATTGCGTCTCCTCGGTTCAAGTGACGGGAAAATCGGGGAGACGCATTAATAAAAGTCAAAGCACTATTAACATCCTGGGCAAATTTTCGACTCTCGGAATAGGATTCGGTGGCTAAACAGTTCGCGTGACCGCTACTATGGGTATTCATCCAAATAATCGCTTGTTCTAAATGATCTACCCTTTTAAAAGCAACGGTGCGAGTTAAATAGGGTCTTGACCATTCCGTTGTTTCCGCTAAGATCAATTCCGAAAATTCTTGAGCGAACCCTTCATCTCCTCGCAGTTCAAAGCCAGCTTCTCTTAAGTTATTCCATAATCGCACTAGGGATGAGCTTTTTTGATTGGGATCAATCAGAACTTTTTCAATGGCATTCACGGCATCCGGTTTACCATCATGACTATCTAAGATCATCCATCGGGCTGTATCCACACTTGCCGTAGATGACCAATATAAATAACAATTTCCTATGGCGGAGCGCAACACCGGAACTGTGGATTGATTCACCACTTGTTGCACAAAATGGGGGCGTCCGTAGGGAATGACTAAATTGATATATTTGTCTTGAGTGATTAACTGTTGAATCGGGGTATGGGGTTCTGACGGTAAGATTTCTAAACAGCCTGGGGGGAGTCCCGATTCCTCTAAGGCGATTTGCAAGGTTTGAATAATCATCTGATTAGAATGGGTGGCTTCTGTTCCACCTAGTAGCACTAAACTATTGGCGGTTTTTAAACAGAGTCCCGTGGCAATAGCCGCCAATTCGGGAAAGGCTTCATAAATTAACGCCACTACCCCCAGGGGAATTGGTTGAAAATAGGTTTGTCCCTGTTCGAGTTGATAGGAAGCACTCATCACCCGACCAATGGGATCGGGCAGTTGTCCCAGACGCTCTAAAATTTGAACGGTGGTTTCTAAGCGTTCTGGAGTGAGTTTCAGCCAGTCGGTGATTAATTCCGATAGTCCTAGGTTGCGACTGGCTTCTAGGTCAAGAGTATTGGCTTCTAGGATGTCATTCTGTCGCGATCGCAAGGCCTTCGCCATCAGTTGCAAGGCGAGACTTCGATCTGCTCCTTTGGTTTTGGCTAATTCAAAACTAGCAAGGTAAGCACGACGCAAAGGATTGTCGGTCGGAAGGAGAGAGAAATCATCAATTATCATGCCGCTAACGCCCGTAAGCGAGCCAAACCATCAGTGCGGGTAACATCGCTAACACGATAGCAACCATTGCCCATAACACAAGATTTGGCTCAGGTAAATACAAAGCTAATGGTAACCAGATCACTAACGGAATTAAGAGCATCCCCAAAGTCATCAAATCTTCATGTCTTTGACACATGGGTGTCATAAAAACCCGTGATACTGTCAGGCAAAGGTAAACCAATACCACATTACCCCAATCCCTATAGGACTTACTGATTATGGTATTTCAATTTGGTAAGACTGTTTTGGCTACCACCCTTGGTATTACAGCCTTAATTTCTGGTATTGCTTACGCTTCGGGAACTTCTCCGGCGTTGGCAGAGACTTCCGCGCCTACCAAAAAGCCTACGGTCACACATTCTGCACCTGCAACCACAAAGCCTGCGGCCACACATCCTGCACCTGCACCTAAAAAGCCTGCGGCCACACATCCTACGCCTACAACCACAAAGCCTGCGGCCACACATCCTACGCCTACAACCACAAAGCCTAAATAAAAATCATCAACTAAAACCCCCACTCCTCCAGGCGCGCTCACAATGCCTTCACCATCAGGCGAGACTTCGATCTGCTCCTTTGGTTTTGGCTAATTCAAAACTAGCAGGGTAAGCACGACGCCAAGGATTGTCTGGAGGAGGGAGAGAGAAATCATCAATTATCACGCCACTAACGCCTGTAAGCGAGCCAAACCATCAGTGCGGGTAACATTGCTAACACGATAGCAACCATTGCCCATAACACAAGGTTTGGCCCAGGTGAATACAGGGCTAATGGTAACCAGATCACTAATGGAACTAGGAGCATCCCCAAAGCCATGGGTAAATAGTGGGCTTTTAACCCTGGACTGGCTCTGTTCCATTGATGACCTGTCCAACGCCAAGCCTGTTTATAAGGATAATGGGTGGCGAGTTGTTCCAAGCAATAACCACTCTCATCAACAACGAAAATTTGCTGACAGCGATCGCAGCCAAAGGCTTCCGTCAGCGCAATGGGAACTAGCCGCCCCTTTCGCCGACAGGGGCAAGGATAATCCCCATTCAAATCAATCTTTTGAGCTTTTTGGGATGGCACAAGTGATTAATTAACTTAATGTTTTTGTAATAATTGAGAAGAAAAAAGTAAATTAAATCAATTATAGTCAAGTTGAACTTTGAATTTAAAGGGTTAGCTTTTTTTAATTCCTATTCTTCAGGGATTATATCACGGCAATTTTGATTTGCATCCTCAAAAGTCTAAATCCTCAGCTTTTGTGAATCTTCTAAAACTAGAGCGATAAACCTTCTGTTAAAAGGGTTTGACCTAAGATTTATTCAGGAAAGATCGGATCAGAGCAGCCATTTCAAAGGCTTGATCTCGGGTGAAACTATAATTTTCAGAAACCTTGATTGTTTCGGCTTTTATCAGAAAAATGGGTTTTAAACCCCTAAGTTCCACTTAGGCTTTGTGTTAGGATATTAGTGGTCTAAACAACCCGCCCAACTTTGCAGTCGATGGAGAAAAAAACTCCGAGTACACCAAAGACCAAACAAAAAAATGACAAAAAATTATCGGGAGAACTAATTCTCCCGATAAAATGCTACCATATATTCTTTCCAAGCGGGTGACGCGATTCGAACGCGCGACATTCACCTTGGCAAGGTGACGCTCTACCACTGAGCTACACCCGCAACTCGTTCACCTTTTCTATGATTCCAAAAATCTTGAAATTTGTCAACCCCTTTCCCAAAATTTTTTATAGCCTGAGAGTTTAACGGTTTTCTGACTGCTGTTTCAGGGTTTCCCCTGACAAAGCCGGACTAGCACTAGCAGATAAAACCGCCGTAGAATCCACAGTTGTTGCTGCACTTTGCTTAATTTGACGCATTAAATTCGCCATCTCAATCGCATCCATCGCATAGTTCCAACCGTGATTGGCTTTAATTCCGGCTCGTTCTAGGGCTTGCTGCATGGTGTCGGTGGTCAGAACCCCAAAAATCACGGGAACACCCGTTTGAAACGCCGTAGCTGCGATCCCTTTGGAAACTTCCGATGAGACATAATCAAAATGGGGAGTTTGTCCCTTAATTACGGCCCCCAAACAAATAATCGCATCATAGCGACGGGTTAAAGCCAACTGATGAGCTACTAAGGGAATCTCAAAACTCCCCGGAACCCAAACATAATCAACTTGTGTTCCCTGGGGATCGGGATCAATCCCATGTCGTTTTAAACAATCTTGACATCCTTCTAACAGTTTGGTTGTGATCAAGTCATTAAACCGACCAATCACTATGGCAAACCTTAAGGAGTTTGTCTGGGTAAAATTTCCCTCAAAAACCGCCATTTTTGTTATCCGATCCTTTTTTGTTAACAAAAGTTAACAAATATATAATTTAAGACATAAATCGATAGGGAATCTTAGGTTGAACCGCTCAGGGCAACTGTCCCAAACCTTCCCACCCTCAATTCCCCAGGTGTATTAAACCACTAGGTAGTTTAATACACCAACTAAAATCACTAACACGAACCAAAGACCGGAACCCACATAAAGCAAAGGCTTAGATTGGCTCCAGTATTGGGGGGAGGCATAGGCAAAGGGAACGCCTACCACCAGGAGAAAAGATAAAATCACCAGTGCCGCAAGGACAACTTGAAACAGAATTGTTAACATTGTTTTTTCCCAACTTGACTTGGCAGTAAGTAAAAATACTGCTGACAGGCTCACCGAATCCTGTTTAGCGGTTTAATTATTAAAACTACCAGAAATTGCCACCGGTGAGAAGAAGTTAAGCTGGTGGTTTCTAGGGGAGTAGGGGAGTAGGGGAGTAGGGGAGTAGGGGAGTAGGGGAGTAGGGGAGTAGGGGAGTAGGGGAGTAGGGGAGTAGGGGAGTAGGGGAGTAGGGGAGTAGGGGAGTAGGGGAGTAGGGGAGTAGGGGAGTAGGGGAGTAGGGGAGTAGGGGAGTAGGGGAGTAGGGGAGTAGGGGAGTAGGGGAGTAGGGGAGTAGGGGAGTAGGGGAGTAGGGGAGTAGGGGAGTAGGGGAGTAGGGGAGTAGGGGAGTAGGGGAGTAGGGGAGTAGGGGAGTAGGGGAGTAGGGGAGTAGGGGAGTAGGGGAGTAGGGGAGTAGGGGAGTAGGGGAGTAGGGGAGTAGGGGAGTAGGGGAGTAGGGGAGTAGGGGAGTAGGGGAGTAGGGGAGTAGGGGAGTAGGGGAGTAGGGGAGTAGGGGAGTAGGGGAGTAGGGGAGTAGGGGAGTAGGGGAGTAGGGGAGTAGGGGAGTAGNGGGGCTGAGATTTGCTGAGTTTATTGATTTTTCGTTACAAAAATCTAAAATTTACCTGTGGTGATCTCAGACGCCTATGGGAAGTGATGAAAATTAATTAAGGGTTTGATAAGAATCACTGTGAAATTTCGGAGTTATTCTTATACTAACTAAGAGGTTAATAAAAAACAAATATTCCCAACCTGATCTTACTCCCTCTGTTTTTAAATGGCCATCATTAAATCATTTTCCAGGCTTTGCCTGAAATCATGGATGGTAGGGCAGTATAAGTAATATCACCGGAACGGAAAAGCTCAATCCTACGTCACCCCTGATCAGGGGTATCCCGTTGGTTAGCTAACCCCCGTAAGTGCAGCCTCTGATTACTGGAGCAACTGAGATATAAACTATGCCAGCCACTAAAATCGATGCCGACAACTTAAACCCCTCTTTTCAGGACTATTCTGAGCCTGATGAGCTAATGAGTCAGGATCTTGAGCCTGATTTGGATGATTTAATTGATTTGGAGATAGGCGATGCCAGCGATGTCAAACTCCAGAAACCCAGCAATAATCGTCGCACTACAGATTTAGTTCGATTGTATCTCCAAGAAATTGGTCGGGTGCGTCTGTTGGGGCGGGATGAAGAAGTATCAGAAGCCCAAAAGGTGCAGCGTTATCTGAGGTTAGTTGACTTACGGGACAATGCTGCCGAGCAGGATGAGGGACTGATCAATACTTATGTGCGACTGATCAAAACTCGGGATCAATTATCGGCTCAGTTGGGTCATCGTCCGTCTTTAGAGCGGTGGGCAACCACGGCTGGAATTGATGTAACGGAACTCAAGCCGATTTTAGCTTCAGGCAAAAGGTGTTGGGCAGAAATCGCAAATTTGACGGTTGAGGAGTTGGATCGGATTCAAACCGAAGGGATACAGTCCAAAGACCGGATGATTAAAGCGAATCTGCGTTTAGTGGTATCGGTGGCGAAGAAATATCAGAACCGAGGTTTGGAACTGCTAGATTTAATTCAAGAAGGAACTTTAGGACTGGAGCGGGCGGTGGAGAAGTTTGACCCGACCCGGGGATATCGTTTTAGTACCTATTCTTATTGGTGGATTCGTCAAGGGATTACCCGAGCGATCGCCACCCAAAGTCGCACGATTCGTCTTCCGGTTCATATTACCGAAAAACTGAATAAAATTAAAAAAGCACAACGGAAAATTTCTCAGGAAAAAGGTCGTACCGCCACCATTGAAGATATTGCCCATGAGTTAGAAATGACTCCCGTGCAAGTTCGAGAAGTGTTGCTGCGGGTTCCCCGCTCTGTGTCTTTAGAAACGAAGGTGGGAACGGATAAAGATACGGAATTAGGGGATTTACTCGAAACCGAGGAGGTCACACCGGAAGAAATGCTGATGCGTGAATCTTTACATCGGGATTTACAGAATCTTTTAGCAGATTTGAGCAGTCGGGAACGGGATGTGATTTTGATGCGCTATGGTTTGGGGGATGGACACCCCTATTCCCTGGCGGAAATTGGTCGGGCCTTGGAATTATCCCGGGAGCGAGTCCGTCAAATTGAAGCTAAAGCTCTACAAAAACTGCGTCAACCTAAACGTCGCAATCGGGTGCGGGACTATTTGGAGTCTTTGAGTTAATCCCTAATCGTTTATAGATTGAGTTTTTATACCCCCCGCTAACCGTAGTTATCGGGGGGTTTTAGTTGCAATAACTGTTTTTTTTGATAATCAGGAAATTTTTTGTGTATGATTGTCAGTATGCAAGCTTTATTGAAAACAATTGAGCGTATGGGTTTATATACGACAGTCTCTTTTAAATCTGAACTTAATGATAAGGGTTGGCGGTTAACCCCCCAACGGGAAACGATTTTACAGGTCTTTCAGAATTTACCGAAAGGAAATCATCTGAGTGCGGAGGATTTGTATACTTTACTCAAAAGCCGAGGGGAAGCAATTAGTTTATCGACGATTTATCGCACATTAAAATTAATGGCGCGGATGGGAATTTTGCGGGAATTGGAATTGGCTGAAGGTCATAAACACTATGAAATTAATCAACCCTATCCCCATCACCATCATCATTTAGTTTGTGTTCAGTGCAATAAAACCCTTGAGTTTAAAAATGATTCTATTTCTAAAACCAGCATGAAGCAGGCGGAGAAATCGGGGTTTCATTTATTAGATTGTCAATTAACTATTCATACGATTTGTCATGAGGCTTTACGCATGGGTTGGCCGTCTTTGATTTCTACAAATTGGTCGTGTTCAAAGGCGATCGCTGATGGGTCTTCTGAAATGGATGAAATTGATTACTAATTACTGATAACTGATAACTGAATTAAAGGCTACCAAATAAAACGGTATCGGCATTAGGGCCATAGAATGCTCTGGCCTGTGCAACCGCTTGTTGGGTTAAACCATCGTAAACTCCATTAATCGGGCCGTTATACAGTCCTTGGATTCTTAATCGCTGCTGCAACTGTTGGACATTAGTTGTCCCATAAACAGGAGGAGTTGTGGCGACAACTGCGGTAATCCGGGTTGAGGGTCGCGCCAACGATTGTAGATTAAATAAGGAGTTTTGAGTGGTGGGGCCGGCTATCCCAGTCACCGTAACTCCCCTAGATTCTTGAAACCGAATTAAGGCATCTTGAGTGGCGGTATCAAAAAAACCATTGATCGGGCCATTATAATAGTTTAATTCCCGCAAACGCCGTTGAATTTTTCTAACTTCTGGGCCTGTATCTCCTAAAGAAATTGTGGATAGGGAATTAGTGATTGGAATAGTCTGATTTTGGACAATGGGGATGGGTCTGGGTTGCAGGCTCCGTGTGGTTGTGGTGGCATTAACAAGATAAAAAGCTGTGGTTGGCCCGACTTCTCCTGTGTCTGTAATTCTATTAGCCCGTTGGAAGTTAATCACAGCCCTTTGAGTAGACTGACCAAACACCCCATCTACAATTCCGGTATAATATCCCAAGGTTCGGAGTTGTGCTTGCAATAGCTTCACCGCAGAACCTCGACACCCTATTGTCAGAATCCTATCAAATTGAGGGGTAGAAGTAACTCCAGGAATATAAGCCCCACTTAAAGTTCCTAAAGTTGTAGATGTGGCGACTCCAGTGGCTGGAATGCCCTGGGATTGTTGGAATTGTTGAACGGCAATGGCTGTGGCGGTATCAAAATAGCCCGTAACCACACCATCATAAAAGCCCAAGGCTTGTAGTTTTTCTTGTAATACGATCACCTCTGGCCCGCGATTGCCTTCTCGTAAAGTTGTACCTGTGAAAACAACATCCCGACCGGAATTAAGGCCGTTATTAAGTACGGCGAGGGTAGCTTCGGTGACTAAACCCGTTGCCGGAATATTATAGTCCTGTTGGAGTCGAATCACCGCATTTTCTGTGACGCTCCCAAAGTTGCCTGTGGGTGTTTGGTTGAAATAACCCAAGGTTTGTAAGCGCCTCTGTAAATCCGAAACCCCAGGGCCACTATCTCCTCGTCCCAAGCCAATTAAATTTCGATTATAGCCAGTATTGCCAGTATTGCCAGTATCAAGGGGGGGGCTGATAATGACTCCTAAGCCCAAAGCAGCCAGGGTTTTAGGGCCAACAATCCCATCGGCGGATAAACCCGCATCTCGTTGAAACCGAATCACCGCATCTTTGGTCAGACCCCCAAAATTCCCTGTAGCATTGGCATTAAAATAGCCCAATTCTTGTAAGCGTTGTTGAATTTGCCGGACTTGGGTTCCAGAATCTCCAGACATGACCAAAGCTTGGGCGGTTTGGGCGACCGCTAACACCGAAAAGGCCACAGCTAAAGCGAGAAAGTAGCGGTAGGTTTGACTCGAAAGTTTTTCCCAGTTAACCTCATTTAATCCTGAGAATTGATCAGAAGCCTGATCTTCATGAGTTAGAGCTAAGGCTAAAAACGCATAGGACTCAATCATTGTTTTTGGGGGAAATATTATCTATTAACTCAGACCTTTCCAGAAATTGGGTCTTGAAAGGTTGGTTTCCCCTATTGTAGATCAGCTTTAAAAGTGAGACTTAAATCCAACCTGCGCGATCGCAAATTAAGGCCACAATCACCGCAAAGGCCGTAATTCCTAAAGCCACCCAAGGACTTTGACCTTGACTGACAGCAAAAGAAGTCGCTACACCCGCGCCTAATGCTGCGGTTACGGCGGACTCAAGGGGATCGCGTTGTGAGTGTTTGGGGTTCATAAGCTAGGGGAAGTTGGATTAACGCCATAGTTTTGAATGGGTTTAACCTATCACCTGGAGCCATAAAGTCTGTGGGTTTGAGTCGCAATTGCAATTAAGCTTTAGGTTTAGATACGTTTCTTAATCAATCTGAAGAATTCTTACCCGCAAAGCTTGTATTTTTGTGAAGATATGTTACTATGCCTAGAATTACATCAGCAATTTGTGTACCCGTTTACAAACAAAATCGCCTGACTATGAACCATACAGCCCAAATGACCAAAAAATTCCTGATTCTTTTAGCAACCGTTAGCAGTGTAGCCGCCCTCGGTGCTTGCGGTCAACCCAGCGCCAATAATACCGCTCCTGGACAACCCGCCACTGAACAGGCCGCTACAACACCCCCTGAAACCACTGCCAGCACTGCTTCTCCCTCTCCCGCCACAGGTACAACCGCCAGCACTGCTACCACGACTCCAGCCGTTGCTTCGGAAAAGACTGATACCACGGCTAATTTAGTTTCCAACGAGTCGGAAAGTATTGTTCAAATTGCTGCGGCTAACCCCTCTTTCAGTACCTTTACTAAAGCAGTTGAAGCTGCTGGTTTGACTGAAACCCTCTCTGCTCCAGGTGCTTACACCGTTTTTGCCCCCACCGATGAAGCATTTGCCGCTTTACCTGCGGGAACTTTAGAAGAATTAATGAAGCCTGAAAATAAAGAAAAATTGGCTAAAATTCTCCAATATCATGTTTTACCCAATAAAATCGCCTCGGCTGAAATTAAGCCCGGTGAAACTGCTACGGTTGAAGGAGACCCTGTAGATTTAGAAGTAGCTGAAGGCAAAGTTAAAGTTAATGGAGCCGAAGTAATTCAACCTGATATTAATGCCAACAACGGCGTTATTCACGTTATTAAGGTCGTCATTCTTCCTCCTAATGTCGCATCTCCTACGACCACATCTCCTGAAGCAACATCTCCTACGACCGCATCTCCTGAAGCAACATCTCCTACGACCACATCTCCTGAAGCGACATCTCCTACGACCACATCTCCTGAAGCAACATCTCCTACTACTTCCCCTCAATAGGATTTCAGGATTTATATAATTCAAGATTAATCTATTTTCAGATTATCTGAAAGCCCGGTTTCGCAGAAGTTACCGGGTTTTTTAGTAATTAAAATCAATATCTAATTTTAACTGAGTTGCTTTGACTTCTTTTTGTTTTTCGGCGGATTTTAATACTTCATATCCTAACGGAATAGATAACCTTTTTTGATCTTCAATTATTTCTTGAATCGTCACAATAGAGATAATATCAGAGCTTTGACTCATATATTTATTTTGATAAATTCCGGCGGATTTGGCGGTTTTAATCATCTCTTTTGTGGGTTCTTTTAAAGTAATAAAAATTCCCATTGCTGCTTTTTCTAGGGTTAATGTTCCTTGTAAATCCCGAATATCTCCCGATTTAATATTACCGGATTTTACTTGTAAGATAATTTTTTCCGGTTCATCCTGTTCACTTCTAAAATAGGCAATACCATCAATCCCTTTATCTGATCCCTTTTTATGATTAATAATAGCCCGATTATTACTATAGGTTAAAACCGCCCATTTTTCAAATTCTTTGCGAGTGCGATCGTCTTTTTTATTGGCTAAGGCGATCGCAGATTTCATATCTTTAGGAATACCATTGAGTTGAATTTGTTCTAAAACTCCTTGACCAAAAGCATCTTCTAAGCGTTTTAAAATTAAACTAATGCTTTGATAGGTAATATCAATTCCTATCCATTGACGGTCTAAACGTTGCGATACTGCGACCGTTGTTCCACATCCACAATAGGCATCTAAAACCACATCATCTTTATTACTACTAGCTTGAATAATTCTTTCTAATAATGCTTCCGGTTTTTGTGTGGGATAACCTAAACGTTCTGGGTCATTGGCATTAAGAATATTCATTAACCACCAGTCTTCAGGAATTTTGCCTAATGGATGAGGTTTATATACTTTATCAGTTCCTTTATGTTTTCCCCACATTGCATCATCTTTTCTATTGATTCCTTCAGCTTGATAAGGAATTCTAATTGAATCTGGATTAAACAAATATTTGTTACTTTTAGAGTATCTTAAAATTACATCATGTCGTCTTCCAAAGTCTTGTTTAGGATATCCCCCACCTCGATAACACCAAACTATTTCATTTAGAAAATCACCACCTTGAGGGAAAAAAAACGCATCTAATACTAATTTTAAATAGTGGCTAGATGTAGGATCACAATGTAAATAAAAGCTTCCTGTTGGTTTTAAAACCCGATATATTTCTACAATTCTCAAGGTTATACTAACTAAATAAGCCAAAAGACTACCCTTTCCCAGAACTTTTGTTAATCCGGCAATTAAATCAATACTTTGTTGGGTAAAATGACCTTGATAATTGCTAAAAATATCCTCTAAACCTTGATTAGCCTGATCATCCCAAGTCCAAGTATCAATAAAGGCTTGGGCTTGATCTTCTTTGCCTAAATTATTATAAATTTGATTATAGTTACGTTTAGAATTAAACGGTGGATCGATATAACATAGATCTACAGATTCATCCTTAATATATTTCCGCAGAACTTCTAAATTATCACCATAGAATAATTGATTAACCATGTTTTTTGATCCATTGATTTTTAATTATTTTTTGCGACAAACTTTCTATTGATGCTCAATTGAAACCATCCAAACCAAGAATATCATATTTTATCTGAGTGTTTAAAACTTCTTTGTGTCTTGGTGTCTTTTTGGTTAAATCAGGCTTTAACATTATAAACATAGCCACAAGAATAAAATAAGCTAGAATATGAGAGGCAATCCAATCCAAAAACAATAGAAAAGCCATGAGTGCTTCAACAAATCAACCTCCCCGACTCATTCCACTCCTAGAAAATGGAGATCTGCTTTCTCGCGCGGAATTTGAGCGGCGTTATCAATCAATGCCTTATGTTAAAAAAGCTGAACTGATCGAAGGAATTGTTTATATGGCATCACCCCTACGCTTTCAACCCCACGCCGAACCCCATGCTAATTTAATTGGCTGGCTTTGGAATTATAAAATAGCGACACCAGGGGTACGTTTAGGGGATAACCCGACAGTAAGACTCGATCTCGATAACGAACCTCAACCCGATGTAGTATTATTAATTGATCCAAATTGTGGGGGTCAAAGTCGCTTTAGCAATGACGGTTATATTGAAGGTGCACCTGAACTTGTGGCGGAAATTGCTGCGAGTACCGCTTCAATTGATTTACGAGACAAAAAGCGAATTTATCGTCGGAATGGGGTAAAAGAATATCTCGTTTGGCAAGTGATGGAAGGACGTTTTGATTGGTTTTTCTTGCAGGATGGGGAATATATTTCTCTAACTCCTGATGCAAAAGAAATTATTCATAGTCGAGTTTTTCCGGGGTTATGGTTGTCAGTTTCAGCCCTTTTAAATGGGAATATGTTAGAAGTTATTGCTACATTACAAACTGGGTTAGCAACTCCCGAACATCAACAATTTTTGCAATAGTTTTGTTTGTTTTTAAGCTGATTCATCCAGGCTTCATTTCCATAAATTCCGATCAATAAAGCCGGAATACTTAAATCGGCATCTAGTTTTTCCCAATGTAATCCTGCACCAGAGGGAGTAATTTCAACTTCTGCTAAATCTTCAGGAGAAGCATCTTCTAACCCCTGAGCAATTTCTGGGGGAAAACTAAAAGAAACACCATATTTTAAATCAATAGTAATTTTTCCGATTTGCCAATCATAATAAGCAGATTCTGCCCTCGGTTCAAAGGTATTAGCAATCAACGCTGCTTGTCGTGCATTCTTAATTTCTTCCTCTAAAGTTTGCTGATCAAAAATTAGATTATCCATGAATTGTTCTCCAAGCCGTAATTAATTTTAACTGATGAGTTGCAACAATTTTTAAGGCTTTTACAACCTCTTTATTACTAATATCACCATAAACTTGAGATAAAGAAGGAGGTTCTGTTTCACTGCCTAGTTTAATAATCACTTGCCCTCCTCCCTTAATAACATGAACGTGGGAAGGCAAATGATCATTAGGATAAATAATAACATTAAAACCATCTTCTCGGTGAACCGTTGGCATGGGCAATACAACTAAAATTTGCTAGGATTAGAAGACTGATATTTTAAATCTTCCCAGGAAACTCCTTGGTTTTGTTGATATTCTAATTTTGCTTCTTGAAAGGCTTCTAAATCTGATCTGATTTTATCATAAAACTTGAAAACCTGGTTTCTTCTTAAATATATCAAGGTCAAACTTCTACTTTTTACTAGAAACCCAGTTTCTGCACACAACTCCTGCTGATGTGAAAATTTCGTGTAAAATTGTAAAATAACCCTTGCTCCCTATAATTAACATCCTATGAAAAGCGCATTTTTAGATCGCCTCCACAGTCCTGAACGTCCCGTTATCGTGTTTGATGGGGGAATGGGAACCAACCTACAAACCCAAAATCTGACGGCGGATGATTTTGGCGGAAAAGATTATGAGGGGTGTAATGAATATTTAGTTTATACAAAACCTGAAGCCGTTGCTAACGTTCATCGCGGCTTTTTAGAAGCGGGTGCAGATGTTATTGAAACCGATACCTTTGGTGCTACTTCTATTGTTTTAGCTGAATATGATTTGGCTGATAAAGCTTATGATTTAAACAAAACCGCCGCCGAATTAGCAAAACGTTTAACTGCCCAATATTCTACACCCGAAAAACCTCGATTTGTTGCCGGGTCAATTGGGCCGGGAACTAAACTTCCTACCCTCGGACATATTGATTTTGATACCTTACATCATGCTTTTGCAGAACAAGCGGAAGGATTATTTGATGGGGGGGTAGATTTATTTATCGTTGAAACTTGCCAAGATGTGCTGCAAATTAAAGCTGCATTAAACGGCATTGAAGACGTTTTTACTAAAAAAGGTGAACGTCGCCCGATTATGGTTTCCGTGACGATGGAAGCCTTTGGAACTATGTTAGTTGGGTCAGAAATGAGCGCGGCATTAACCATTTTAGAACCCTATAAAATTGATATTTTAGGTTTAAATTGTGCCACTGGCCCCGATTTAATGAAGGAACATATTCGTTATCTATCGGAACATTCCCCCTTTATTGTTTCCTGTATTCCTAATGCGGGTTTACCGGAAAATGTGGGGGGAAAAGCCCATTATAAACTCACGCCACTGGAACTCAAAATGGCGTTAATGCACTTCGTTGAAGATTTAGGGGTTCAGGTGATTGGAGGCTGTTGTGGAACCCGTTATGAACATATTCAAGCCCTAGCTGAAATTTCTCAAACCCTGAAACCGAAACAACGGGAACCCCAATTTATTCCCTCGGCGGCTTCAATTTATAGTCCCCAAAGTTATGAACAGGAAAACTCGTTTTTAATTATTGGTGAACGTCTGAACGCCAGTGGGTCTAAAAAATGCCGGGATTTACTCAATGCCGAGGACTGGGATGGGTTAGTTTCCTTAGCAAAATCCCAGATAAAAGAAGGGGCGCAAATTTTAGATGTTAACGTCGATTATGTCGGGCGAGATGGCGTGCGAGACATGAAAGAATTAGTCTCTCGTGTTGTTACTAATGTTAATTTACCCTTGATGTTAGACTCGACGGAATGGCAAAAAATGGAAGCGGGGTTAAAGGTTTCCGGGGGGAAATGTTTACTCAATTCTACTAACTACGAAGATGGGGAAGAACGCTTTTATAAAGTCTTAGAAATTGCTAAAAAATATGGTGCTGCTATTGTGGTGGGAACCATCGATGAGGAGGGAATGGCCAGAACCGCCGAAAAGAAATTTGAAATTGCGAAACGGGCTTATAATGCGGCTATTAATTATGGTATTCCTGCTTATGAAATCTTTTTTGACCCCTTAGCTTTACCGATTTCTACGGGTATTGAAGAAGACCGAAATAATGGCAAAGCCACGATAGATTCGATTCGTCAAATTCGTCAAGAATTGCCCGGATGTCATATTGTTTTAGGGGTTTCTAATATTTCTTTCGGTTTAAATCCCGTGGCGCGACAAGTGTTAAATTCGGTGTTCCTGCATGAAGCCATGCAAGTGGGGTTAGATGCGGCTATTGTCAGTGCGAATAAGATTTTACCCCTAGCAAAAATTGACCCCGAACATCAAGAGGTTTGTCGAAAATTAATTTATGATCAACGGGGATTTGATGGGGATGTTTGTACCTATGACCCCCTGGGAGAACTGACTAATTTATTTCAGGGTAAAACCACTAAACGAGATCGGTCTGGAGATATTAACCTCCCTGTAGAAGAACGTTTAAAACGTCATATTATTGACGGAGAACGGATTGGATTAGATGATGCTTTAGCCGAAGGTTTAAAACAATATCCACCCCTAGAAATTATTAATAATATTCTCTTGGATGGGATGAAAGTGGTGGGAGAATTGTTTGGGTCTGGGCAAATGCAGCTACCTTTTGTGTTGCAATCTGCCCAAACCATGAAAGCCGCCGTTGCCTATTTAGAACCCTATATGGAGAAGTCAGAAACGGGGAATAATGGCAAAGGAACCTTTATCATTGCCACGGTTAAAGGGGATGTGCATGATATTGGTAAAAACTTAGTTGATATTATTTTATCCAATAATGGCTATCGGGTGATTAATTTAGGGATTAAACAACCCGTAGAAAATATCATCAATGCTTACAAAGAACATGGCGCGGACTGTATTGCCATGAGTGGATTATTAGTTAAATCTACCGCGTTTATGAAAGAAAATTTGGAGGTATTCAACCAAGAGGGAATTAAAGTTCCGGTGATTTTAGGTGGGGCGGCTTTAACCCCAAAATTTGTCTATGAAGATTGTCAAAATACCTATCAAGGTCAAGTTATTTATGGGAAAGATGCCTTTTCTGACTTGAATTTTATGGATAAGTTAATGCCTGCAAAAACAGCAGGAAAATGGGATGATTCCCAAGGATTTTTAGGGGAATATGCGGAAGCCAAGAAAATTAAAGTCAAGTCAGAAACGGTTAAAAAGGATTTAGAAAATCCCGAAGAAATAGTTATTGATACCCGACGTTCTGAAGCCGTTGATGTTAATATTGAGCGTCCCACACCTCCCTTTTGGGGAACGAAAATTTTACAACCGCAAGATATTCCTATAGAGGATATTTGGTGGTATTTAGACGTACAAGCATTAGTTGTAGGTCAATGGCAATTCCGCAAACCCAGAGAACAATCAAAGGAAGAATATAGTCAATTCTTAGCTGAAAAGGTTTATCCGGTTTTAGACGAATGGAAAACCAAAATTTTAGCAGAAAATTTATTACATCCTACGGTGATTTATGGATATTTCCCCTGTCAATCGGAGGGCAATTCCCTCTTAATTTTTGATCCTGAAAATCATCAAAAACAGGTTGCCCGGTTTGACTTTCCTCGACAAAAATCACGAAAACGTTTGTGTATTGCGGACTTTTTTGCCTCTAAAGAAAGTGGCAAAATTGATGTTTTCCCGATGCAGGCGGTAACTGTTGGAGAAATTGCTACGGAATACGCTCAAAAATTGTTTGCTGATAATGACTATAAGAATTATTTGTATTTCCATGGAATGGCGGTGCAAACGGCCGAAGCGTTAGCCGAATGGACTCATGCAAAAATTCGTCGGGAGTTAGGATTTGGAAATGAAGAACCGGATAATGTCCGTGATGTTTTAGCCCAGCGTCATCGGGGTTCTCGTTATAGTTTTGGATATCCGGCTTGTCCGAATATTCAAGACCAATATAAGCAGGTGGAACTGTTACAAACTGACCGAATTAATATGTATATGGATGAAAGTGAACAAATTTATCCAGAACAGTCTACAACGGCGTTTATTACCTATCATCCTGTTTCTAAATACTTCAATCTTTAACGTTTTTTATCCTCCCTAAATCAAATTTAGGGCGAGAATACGCCCCCTTTCACTGCCCTTCATCCTTTCTGGATAAGGGCTAATTTTGATCATAGGTTGACAGAACCTAACGGTTAGGTTATACTGGTGATAACAACCAAAAATCAGATTGTCCAGTTTTTCGGCTGAAGTTGTTTTTGGGCAAAAAATTCATTTTAATTGTTTAATATTGATTATTTTATTTAATGTATAACTCGTAATTCGGATTTTATGCCCAAAATTTTCTCTGACCAGAATAGTAATTTATATTTCTATATCTATACTAACGATCATCAACCTGCTCACGTTCATGTATATAAGGGAAAAAAGAATGAGGCTAATATTATGAAAGCTAAAATCAATATAGGAACATCAGAAAAACGACCTCATTTAGTACAAGGCAATACTAATATGACAAATAAAGATATAATTGCTGCTTTAAAAATAGTGGCTAAAAATCAGGAAATATTTTTAGAGAAATGGCAAGAAATTCATGGGAGATAAAACATGAGAAAACCAAATTAAATGGTTAAATCCGATTCAAGGTTTGTGATTCATGAACCTTGAATCCAAAAAATAAAGATAGATTGTCCGCTAATTTAGAAGTAAAATTTAATTGTAAGCAAGGTTAAAAATATGAGCAATAAAAATTGGGAAAAAGAATTAACAGAAGAAAACCTCTTAGAAGAAATTGCTAAAGCTAAACAAGCTTGGCAAGAAGCAGAAGCAACCGAACCTAGAGCCATTTCGGTAAAATATAATCAAGATCAAGATTTAATTATAATTCACTTAAAAAATGGTAGTATTTTTAGTTTTCCGCCTCGACTCGCGCAAGGTTTAGCGGATGCAACACCCGAACAATTAGCCGATGTTTGGATGCCAGCATCGGGTGAAAGTATTCATTGGGATAGTTTAGATGTAGATTTTGGAATTCCTGAATTAGTTATGGGAATTTTTGGCACAAAATCTTGGATGGCTGAACTTGGAAGAAAAGGAGGTCAAGCTACCTCAAAAGCAAAATCTGAAGCGGCTCGAAAAAATGGCAAAAAAGGAGGTAGACCTAAGAAAGTTACCGTTTAATTTTATGGAACAGTTAGTATGAAAACTAAAAGCATAAGCTCTGAGTTCAGCCTTGGTCATTTTTTCAAAATATGATGTTATAAAAACTCCCAAATTCCAGTGCTTAAAACAATAATTTCTAAAGATTAAGCCCTGAAGGGCTTACTACGGGTTTAGTTTTTTAGGCGTTTTCCTTCTCCTTGAATGCGTAAATATTCCCCAAATAAGGCTAGGAATCCAGAGGCTAAAATTAGGATGACACTCAAAGCATTAATATCGGGTTTGACGCCAGTTCTAATTCGACTAAAGATTTCCATGGGTAAGGTATTTGCCCCACTTCCGGCGGTGAAACTGGCGATTAAAAAATCATCCATACTTAATACAAAAGCTAGTAAACAACCGGATATAATACCGGGCATTAATTGGGGTAATAAGACTTGAATAAAAGCCTCTATGGGAGTTGCTCCTAAATCTAAGGCGGCTTCTTCTAAATGGGGGTCTAAATCGGCTAAACGGGTAGAAACCACTAAAGCAACGTAGGCTAAACAAAAGACAACATGGGCGGATACAATTGTCCATAAACTGAGGGGAATGGCAACGGCGGCTAAAAATACTAGGGTTGCCACCGCCATGGCGATATCAGGAATAATTAAGGGTAAATAGGACGCTCCTTGATATAATCCTTTTCCGGGGAAGTGATAACGGGCTAATCCTACAGCCATTAATGTGCCAATAATCGCGGCAATTCCTACGGCAAAAAATCCTACGGTTAAACTATTTTTTAAAGCGGTTAAAATTCTGGCATCTTGGAATAATTTAACATACCATTGTAAGGTAAATCCTTCCCATCCCGCACTATACCGAGATTTGTTAAAACTAAAAAATGTTAAGACAAAAATTGGCAAGTACATATAGAAAAACATCAAACCGACAAAAACTACCTGCCAAGAAATTCTAAACTTTGGTTTAGTAGCCATATCAAGGATCTCCTCGGGTTGTTGTTGGATTTCTTGCATAAATTTTTCCTAATTTATTTTAATTAACGAGACGGTTTAGCATCTCCATATTTAATTAAAAGTGCGATCGCAATACTCACCCCCAAAATTAATACCATACTCAAGGCTGAACCAAAGCCCCAATTTTGAGTTGAGCCTAAAAATTGGTTATAAATTAATCGAGAAACCGTCATACTGGAGGCTCCTCCTAATAGTTCTGGATCGACAAAATCCCCCATTGAACTAATAAAAACCAGCAGAGATCCAGCGGCAATTCCGGGTAAGGTTTGGGGGACGGTGACTTTCCAAAATGTTTCTACAGGTCGCGCCCCTAGGTCGGCGGAGGCTTCTAATAATCGCCGATCTAATTTTTCTAAAGAGGCGTATAAAACCGTGACCATATAGGGTAAATAACTATAGGCCATACCAATTAAAACCGCCGGAGTTCGATTTAATAGTTCTAAGGCGGGTAATCCAATTAATCCTAAGACAGAATTTAATACTCCGGTTGGTCTTAATATGGTAATCCAAGCGTAGGTTCTTAATAAAGAAGATGTCCACAGGGGCAGAACAAAGGCTAATAATATGATGTTTCTCCACTGTTTTGGGGCTAATTGAGCAATCCAATAGGCGACGGGAAATCCTAAGAGTAAACAAATTGTGGTCGTGCCAAAAGCATAAAAGAGCGATCGCCAAATCACCAATAAATTAATCGGTTCAAATACCCTTAAATAATTATCAATGCCATTGGGAATTACCAAATCTCCAGGACGAATATCCTTAACTAAACTTAGTTGAAAAATCAATAAAGTTGGCAGGATTAATAATAGTAATAACCATAGACCCGACGGCCCCAAGAGTGCTAAGGGGCCAAGGAGTTGAGAACCGAGTTGTCGCCAGCCTTTTTTGATTGCAGGTGGAGAAGAAGTCGTTGGAGTTTTTGGTGAAATAGTCATAGATCAGGGAATTACGAATTACGAATGGGGAAAAAATCATTTTTTTCTGAGAGTTTGACCCGGGTTGAATATTCTAATTACCTTAACAATTGCTATAGATTGGTTAAGGGTTAGCAGTTAACAATTAACTGGTTAACTGTGTCCAATACCGTTCATAAATTTCATTGGCTTTACCTAAATCATGAATCATTTCACTGCGAGCCAGGATTGATTCTGGAGGAAATAAAGTCGGATCATTTCTCAAAACATCCGGCAGTTTCTCATAGGCTAATCTCGAAGGAGTGGCAAATTTCAATCGTTTCACTAAGGTTGCGGCTACATCAGGTCGCAACATAAAATCAATCCATTTATAGGCACCTTCGGGGTTGGGAGCACTTTTAGGAATGACCATTGTATCAATCCATAAAGATGATCCACTATAGGGAGTAATATATCTTAAATCTTCATTTTCTTCCCTAATTTCTGCCGCATCGGAGGAATAACACATCGCCATTGACAAGTCCCCTACAATCATTTGAGGTCGCCAAGAATCTGTGGTAAAAGAAGCGATCGTTGGCCGTAATTCTACTAATTTTTCATAGGCTTGTCGAATTTGATTGGGGTCAGTAGAATTATAGGAATAGCCTAACATTCTTAATGAGGCTCCCATGACTTCCCGCACATCATTGAGTAACGTGATTCGCTTTGACAATTTATCTTTATATTCCCAGAGATAACTCCAATCTTTCGGAGGAGTTTCTAATTTATTGGGATTAAAAATTAACCCGGTTGTTCCCCAACTAATTGGAACACTATGAAGACCACCGGGATCATAAATCGGGTTTTGAAATTGCGGAAATAAATCCTCTAATCCCACTAATAAAGAGTGATCGAGTTCAGCCAACAGACCTATTTCGATCATTTTTTCTACCATATATCCCGAAGGATAGATGACACTATAGGCACTTGCTCCTCCGGCTTGGAGTCGGGCTAACATGGCTTCATTAGAATCGAAGACATCGGCCACAACTTTTAACCCCGTTTCCTCTCGAAAATGATCTAACAAATCCTGATCCGTGTAGCCAGACCAAGTGTAAATGTACAGGGTATCGGAGGAAATCTGAGTGTTTGGGGTGGTTTTGACCTCAGCTAATGTCCAACCACAGCTTGACAGGGATGATGCTACCATCGCAGTAACGGAAGTTTGCAAAAACTGACGTCGTGTTTGAGCCACCCTAAAATTCCGATGTTTTTGTGGATAAGTCGGAGACACTGTTTTTTCTCAGTGGAAGTTTAACAAATCAAACCATGGATTTAATTTTCCCACAGGATAGGAAAAAAATTCACAAAAATTACAGATTAGATTTTATCTTAGATCATCTAAAAACTGAGTTTCTGAATTTCAGCTAAGAAATAAAACCTAGACTTGAGCTTCAGAAACCCGTTTTCTCGATATAAAAATTGAGTTTCTCAGCTATGGCGTTACACTCGATAGCTGACGTTGGCTTTCTACTTGTTGCTCTTTCAGTTGCTGCTGAATTTGATCCTTAACAATTTGGCGATATTCATAGAAATGTTCTACCTGTCCACAAACCACTAAATAATGATCTAAAACCCGAGGTTTATGTCGTAAAATATTCCATAAATATCGCCAAAACGTCGAACGAGTTTCCCGCACAATCCCTTGATACCAACATAAAATTAATAGCGCCCGCATTGTTTTCATATCCACTAATTTCCGTCCAATGGAATTGGTTTTCGGCTCTCCGATCATCATAAAATGACGATAAGTGCGATCTAAATATCGTTGAGGATCATATAATTCATAAAATCCATTCACATATTCTAGGGCGATTTCTTCAAGCGGTCGAGTCGGTCGAAAATTCATTAAGGTAGTTTGATTGGCATTCCCAGTTTCCTCAATTAATCGCCCTTCTTTTTTCAAACGATGCCAAAGAGCAGTATTAGGTAAAACCTGCAACATACTAAACATAGCAATGGGAATTGTGGTTTTTTCCACAAACCGCACAATCCGATCGCCCGCCCCGGTTTCTTCCCCATCAAAACCAATAATAAATCCCGCCATCACCCGTAACCCAGAGCGGATAATTTTTTCCACGGAATCACTCAAAGAGCCACGAGTATTTTGGAATTTTTTAGTTAAATTTAGACTATCTTCATCGGGAGTTTCAATCCCTAAAAATACAGCCCTAAAATTACACTCAACCATCAAATCCATTAATTCTTGATCCTGAGCTAAATCAATAGAAGCCTCCGTGGTTAAACGGAAAGGATAATTATTATCCTTCATCCAGACTTTTAATTCATTCAGCAATAACTTAACGTTGCGTTTATTGCCGATAAAATTATCATCTACCAAGAAAACACCTTGACTAAAATTTAACTCTTTTAACCTATCTAATTCTGCTAAAAGTTGAGCCGGAGTTTTCGTTCGGGATTTACGTCCATATAACACAATAATATCGCAAAACTCACACTGAAACGGACAGCCCCGGGAGTATTGCAAAGAAATCATATCATAGGCTTCTTTCTCCAATAAATCAAAGCGGGGGATAGGAGATGTCGTAACATCGGGTTTGTCTCCTTCTATGCGAAAAACCCCTTTTTCATCTCCCCTTTCAATCGCTTCTACTAATAACGGTAAAGTAATTTCACCTTCATCTAAAACTAAATAATCCGCCCCAGCAATTTCTGCTGCTTGAGGTGTGGAGGTGGGATAGGGGCCCCCTACAGCGACTTTTTTACCCCGTCGTTTCGCCTCGCGAATTTGCTCCAAAAAATCTTCCTTTTGGACAATCATTGCCGAAACCATCACCAATTCAGCCCAATTCCATTCTGCTTCGGTGATCTCTCGAACATTACGGTCTACTAATTTAAACTCCCAATCTTGAGGTAGAATTGCCGCTACCGTAATTAAACCTAAGGGTGGCAGTAAAGCTTTCCGGTTGACTAAGGCAAGGGCTTTTTCAAATGACCAGAAACTTTGGGGGAAAATGGGATAAATTAAAAGAACACGCATTATAATTAACCCTGTAAAAGATCAGACTCCGAAGTTTAAAAGCTCCAGGAAAATCATTGATTTTCCTATAGTTTTGCCACTTCTTCAGCAAGAGTGTCTACAGTATAACGAATTTGTTCTTCCTTGTGGTTACAAGTAATAAAAAATCGTAACCGTGCGCCATTTTTAGGGACGGAGGGATAAAACATAAACGGTACATTAATCCCCCGCTTGAACAAATTTTGAGACAGTTGTACCGATTTCCAAGAATCTCCAACAATAATCGGAATCACGGGAGAATCTTGACTTAACCCGGTATTTAAGCCTTGATCTTTCGCTAAAGTTAAAAATAATTTAGCTCTTTGATGTAATTTTTCTACCCGTTGAGGTTCATTTTTCAACACCTGAATCGCCGCGATCACAGAAGCCGCATTGGGTGGAGAAATTCCCACACTAAAAACAAACCCCGGGGCGGTATATTTCAGATATTCAATTAATGATTTAGATCCGGCAATATATCCTCCACAACTAGCAAAGGATTTGCTTAAAGTTCCCATCCATAAATCTACATCATGGGGATTAATTCCAAAATGTTCTCCAATGCCTCGACCCTGTTCTCCTAATACGCCAATAGAGTGAGCTTCATCCACCATTAAAAAGGCTTTATGATGTTTTTTAACCTGAATAAATTCGGGTAAATTGGGAATATCTCCGTCGGTGCTGTAGACGCCTTCGACAATAATTAAAACCCGTTGATAACGAGGGCGCCTTTCTCGCAATATTTGATCTAAAGCTTGCCAATCATTATGGGGAAAAGCGATCGCCGTCGCCCCAGATAATAAAGCTCCTTGTAATAAACTATTATGACTGAGGGCATCATGTAAAATCAGATCATGTTGTCCGAATAAATGCCCCACCGTGGTCACATTAGTCGCATGACCCCCCACAAAAACAATACTATCTTCCACCCCAACAAAATCAGCGATCGCCCGTTCTAATTCTTGGTGAATGACCTTTTCACCGGATAATAACCGACTAGCACAAGCGGAAGTTCCATAACGATCAATTGCCTCTTTTGCATATTGGGAAACCACGGAATCGCCACACATTCCTAAATAATTATAAGTGGCATAATTAATATAGTCCTGACCTCGAATCCTAGCCCGATCATTGGCAATTCCCTCCTGGGGAGTAAAAAAGGGATTTCCTAATCCTAAATCTGCCAATTCTTGCTGTTGTTGTTTCAGATGTAGATATTCGGGAAAGTATTCAATTTGATAATATTCAGGAGGGATTTCAGGAAATGAAGCTGATTCTGCTTTTTTTTGAAGTAGTTCTGCTAAAAGTGAGCGTTTTTCTTGACAAGATAAATGACTAACAGATGGTAATAAATTAATCATTGATTTTTTCCTGTTCTGATAATAAAATATTTAATAATGTATCGACATCCGCATCCGATAATTGATCTAGATGATGTAAAAGATGTTCCGCATCTTCGGGGGAAATCCCTTTTTGATATTGGGTCATATCCAAGGTGTTGTTGTGATCGGCTAAATATTTAGCCAAAGTACAAATATTGGGATAATCCCATAACAGGGTGGGGGGAAGTCGGCGTCCCAAAATCGTTTCCAAGTCTCCAGAGAGGTTAATCGCTTCGATGGAATTTAGGCCATAATTGGCAAAATCCTCCTCCACATCAATCTCCAACGCTTCTAAACCCAACCGTTCCGCGAGTTGACTGACTAACCACCCCTCAATTGTGGCGACAGACTCGAAAGACTCAATGCCATTCACCGATGATTCTGGATGATGCACCGTTACCGATGGTTGTTGGGGTTTTGTCCCATTCATAGACGCATTTAACACTTGCATGAATCACTCCTCCATCACCCTAAAACTTTAGCATCCCAAGTTAACAGAATCCTGTTTTAAGTTGGTGGTTGATGGTTGTTAGCCACCCCCAGGTTGGTTGATAGTTGTTAGCGAGCGAGGACGCTCCCCCTACTTCCCCTGCTCCCCCGACCTCCCCTGCTCCCCCTACTCCCCTAATTTGCCCGCTATAAAACTAGCACGACAGGCATGGCGTTGAATTTTACCACTGGAGGTTTTAGGCAAAGTTCCGGGTTTTAGCAACACCGCTTTATAAACCTGTAAATCATGGGTTTGAGACACGGCGCGACGGATGGACTGAAGAACCATCTGTTGAGGGGAGGTTTTGGCAGAACCGTTATTATTATCCCAGATGCGGATTTGTTGCCAATATTGACGTTCTACTTCTGCTGCTATCACTAACCGTTCTTCTCCCGACCTATCAATCGAAAATCCGGCGACGCTACTGGGTCTAATTAGGGGGTGACTTTGTTCAACTGTCCATTCAATATCTTGGGGATAGTGGTTACGACCATTAATAATAATAATATCTTTAATTCTTCCGGTAATAAATATTTCCTGATGGTCTAAAAATCCCAAGTCTCCAGTCCTTAAAAACGGCCCTTCCCCCGTTTTTAAATAGGCATTAAACAGCATTTCAGTTTCCTGGGGTTTATTCCAATATCCCTGTCCTATACTCGGCCCTGAAACCCAAATTTCTCCGACTTTTCCTGGTTCACAAATATTCCAGGTTTTAGGATTAACAATTAATATTTTTTGATCCGATAAACATTGACCACAACCGACTAATGTTTTTGTATTGGCTGTTAAATTAGTAGCCACTTCATCAATTACTACAATCCGATGATTCTCTAAAGCAATAGCATCAACGGTTTTAAAAATTGGCGGTGCTGTTTTTAAGCCTCCAGTAATAATTAAAGTCGCTTCCGCCATACCATAACAGGGATAAAAAGCCTCTTGCCTAAACCCATATTGAGCAAAGGTTTGAGTAAATCGTTCTAAGACTTTATGATAAATCGGTTCGGCTCCATTAAAAGCCACTTCCCAGCTACTTAAATCTAAATTTTCTAATTTTGGGGGTGAACTTAGCCCGGCTTTTCCTAATACTTTTTTCACACATAAATCATAGGCAAAATTTGGCCCGCCACTGGTAGTTGCCCCATACCTAGAAATAGTTTGTAACCAGCGTAACGGATTTTGCACAAACATCAAAGGAGACATTAAAATCACTGGAAATCCCCCAAATAAAGGTTCTAAAACTCCACCAATTAATCCCATATCGTGATAGGGAGGTAACCAAATTACCCCCGTACTTTCAGAAGAATGACCAAAATAATTATAAATTGCGGTTAAATTATGTAATAAATTCTGATGGGAAATCATCACCCCTTTGGGGGTTGACGTAGAACCGGAAGTATATTGTAAAAAGGCAAGAGTTTGACTATCAATAGAGTGAGGTTGCCAATTTTTTTCGATTTCATAATCTATGGTATCTGTTGCTAACCAGTTTAACGGCGCAATATCAGACATTTGTGGAAAAAATCGTTGTAAACTTGATAATGTAGATTCAGTAGTTAACGCAACAGTCGCATTTGTATCAGCAATAATAGCCTGTAAACGGGGAAGTGATCGATCTGGTTTAGGAGGATAGGCGGGAACTGCAATTACTCCGGCATACAAACAACCAAAAAACGCGCTAATATAGTCTAATCCTGGTTGATACAATAATAAAACTGGATTTTGAGGTTGACAAATGGATTGTAATTTAGAGGCAATTGTTCTGGCTTTTTGGTTTAACTGTTGATAGGTTAAAGTAACAGTTTCGGTTTCCCCATCAACTAAAAAAGTATAGGCTATTTTATCTGGTTGATAAGTTGCCCGATATTGTAATAGTTCAGTTAACGTTGTCCATTGCCAGGAATTTAATTGCTCAGTCATGTAAAAAATTGAGTAAGGTTTTGTTATCTATATTTAACCACAAAGACACAAAGAAGTTGTAAACACACAGGGAGTGTTCATTACTCTAGTTAATTTTATTTAAAGGGTTTCAGCTTTTTATTGTGTTCATTTCCACAGAGTCACTATTTTTCAATTCAGCAAATATCTAACTTTTACTGATAATTTTTCTAGTTGTTTTATGATCAATTTAAGTGGGAATGGTGCGGGTGCTGATCGCTTACAAACCCTACGATGGTTAACTTTTAAGAACGATTTGCCAATTCTGACAATTGACTGGTTTCTGTGTCTAATTTCCATTGTCCAACAATATCTAAACTCCCTTCTAAAAATTTAGTCCGACAGGTACGACGTTGAATTTTACCACTGGTGGTTTTAGGAATAGTTGCTGTTTTCAATAATACTATCCCAAACACATCAACGGTATTCTGTTCGGCGACAGCTTTACGAATAGCATTAACCACTTCTTCAACGTTCAAATTGCGCAAATAACGTCGTTCGATTTCTGATACAATAATTAACTGTTCTCCGAGTTCCGTCTCAATAGAAAACGCCGCATTATGTCCATTACGAATAGCCGGGTGACAGGTATCTAATGTGGCTTCAATTTCCTGGGGATAACGATTTCTTCCCCAAAGAATCATCATGTCTTTGATCCTTCCAGTAATATACAATTCCCCATCACATAAAAATCCTAAATCTCCCGTGCGTAAATAGGGCCCCCGTCCTTCTACATAAACCTTAAAGGTTGTTTCCGTGTCTTCGGTTTTATCCCAATATCCCAAACCTACACCTTTCCCCCATACTAATATTTCACCAACTTGATCCGCGTCTCGTCGCGTTAATTTTTCAGGATCGACAATTATTACCTCATCCCCTAACCAGGGAAACCCACAACTGACGAAAGAGCGAGCAGGGGGGGCAGGGGAGGCACGGGGGGCAGG
>NZ_LT797699.1:142162-200479 GCF_900009135.1 Planktothrix sp. PCC 11201
AGGGGGGGCAGGGGGGGTTAGGGGATGCTGATCTGTTGCTTCTTTGCGAATGACTTGATTTTGTTCTAGGGCCACGGGATCGACCCAGAGAACTTTGGGGGTCTGGTGTTTGTGTCCACCAGAAATAAACAGGGTGGTTTCAGCCATTCCGTAGCAGGGATAAAACGCCTCCAGTTTGAACCCACAGGGGCCAAAAATTTCTGTGAACCGTTTTAAAGTGTCCCAACGCACAGGTTCGGCACCGGAAAAGGCCACATCCCAGGAACTTAAATCTAACTTTTCTAGCTTTTCAGGCGTCGCTGTCCGACAAACCAAATCATAGGCAAAATTTGGCCCGCCGCTGGTGGTGGCTTGATATTCAGAAACTGCTTCTAACCAACGAAAGGGTTTTTGTACTAAAGAAACAGGTGACATTAATGTTACGGGAAATTGTCCATATAAGGGTTGAATTACCCCTCCAATTAATCCCATATCGTGAAATAGGGGTAGCCAAATTAACCCTTGACTATTGTTATGATGTCCAAAAGCGTTATAAATAATTGCCGAATTATGTAGAACATTTTGATGGGTAACAATTACACCTTTTGGGGTTCCCGTTGAACCAGAGGTATATTGTAAAAAAGCGATCGTATCCCCGTTAATTGACGGTTCTTGCCAGTCCGTAGGGAGGTTTTGAGAAAAAAGGTCATCGGTCGCCACCCAATGTAGAGACGTGCCACGGTGCGTCCCCTCCTCCACAAAAAATTGGGTTTTCAGGTGTTCAATTAACCCTTTTGTACTTAAAATTGCCCGACATTGAGAAGATTCTAAACGGGTTTGTAACTTAACAATTGCTTGGGGTGAGACAGGAGGGTTATCAGTAACGGCGATCGCACCCGCATATAAACAGCCAAAAAACGCCGCAATAAATTCTAATCCCGCACTATAGGGATAAATGACTAAAACCCGATCGCCTGGGGATAAAAATGATTGTAAATAAGATGCAATTTGGACGGCTTGTTGATATAACTGTTGATAGGTCAAAGTTCCCGACTCGGTTTCTCCATCGGCTAAAAACCGATAAGCGAGTTGATCCGGTTGAGATTCGGCGCGATCGCGCAATAAATCGACTAAATTAGAAAAATTGCTCATACCTAAGATAGAGTCCTAAAGGACTCACTACGATAGAAGTACAGTTTAAATGAAAATTGCCATTATTTCCTCTGGTTTTTTCCCCGTTATTGATGGTGTTACTGTTAGCGCCATGATGCGACTACAAAGGTTAAGTCAGTGGGGACATGAGGTTTTATTTTTTTGTCCCGACTATAGCACCATTGAAACTGTTTATCCCAATTGGCGAGAATATAGCGGAAACATTTTACCAGGTGTGCGAGTTTTAAATTTACCTAGTACGCCATTTTTAGGATTAGATTTTGAACGTAACCCCTCTATTACATCCTATTCTATTTTATTAAAAGAATTAGAAAAATTTCAGCCAGATTTAGTTCATGTCGATGAACCAGAAAGGCTGTTTTTTGGATTTTTTAGACGGGCTGGAATAGACTATGCTAAAAAAGCCAATATTCCCTGTATTGCGTTTTTTAGAACTTGGTTTTTATCCTACGCTGAAGATTATATTCCCTTGCCAAAATTTGCCGTTGAAATTATTAGAGAAATATTTAGAAGAATTTTTGCTTGGATTTATAACGGTTATGATGTCACCTTATTTACCAGCAAAATCACCTATCAACTCGCCCCCCAGATGGGAATTACCAATGCAATTTACGAGAATTTAGCCGGATTTGATGCCCAACGCTTTGATCCCAATTTAAAGGAAGAACACTTTTTTAAAACCTATTATAATTTACCCGAATTAGATGGGTTAACTAAATTAATCTTTGTGGGTCGTTTAACTCCCGATAAGGGCTGGAATTTCACCTTAAAAACCATCGCAAAAATTGCAGAAAAAATTGATTTAGAAAAAGTGGGTTTTATTATTATTGGGGATGGACAAATGCAGGACGAAATCATCGCAGGTTTAACAAAATTTACCCGTCATGTCTATTTCCTGGGTCGGGTGGCTTATGACCAGGTTCCGGCGGTTTATGCTAATAGCGATATTCATATTACCACCTCAGAACGGGAATCGAGAGGATTAACCGTATTAGAAGCTTTTGCCTCGGGAATTCCAGTATTAGTTCCCCGGGCGGGAGGGTTAGTTGAAAATGTTATAGATGGGGAAAATGGATTTTTATATACCCCTAAAGATTCCGAGGATTTTACTCACAAATTAAAACAATTAATCGATGATCCTCTATTAAGAAAAACCCTAGGAAATCGCGGAATAGAATCCGTCGGAAATTACAGTTGGGATGTAGTTATTAAAAATTTAGTTGATATTTGGGAACAAAAAATTAAGGCAGCTAATCAAATATCCTCTCATTAACCTAATTTTAAATATCTTCGTGTCTTAGTACCTTTGTGTTTCTGTGCAAATCAGTTGCCTAATATTGAAATAGATTGACAAATGCTCTTTACAATACTTAATATAGGCAAGCTATAACTGATGAAACTGTGGGACAAAGAGCGTATGCCGACTTTTTTGCTGGTTTGGTTGGGACAAATTGTTTCGATGTTTGGTTCCAGCTTAACCGAATTTGCCTTGGGGGTTTGGGTGTATCAAACCACAGGTTCCATTACCCAGTTTGCTCTGATTTCTGTTTGTATTCATCTTCCTAACCTGTTGATTTCCCCCCTCGCAGGGGCGGTGGTAGACCGTTCTAGTCGTCGCGGCGCGATGATTATTAACGATATTATTGCGGCGGTCGGAACGCTAATTTTAATGGGTTTGGTGTTTTCCAACCGTTTAGAAGTTTGGCATATTTATGTTGCGGTGTGCGTGAGTTCGATTTCCAATGCCTTCCAATGGCCCGCTTATATGGCCTCCATTCCCCAATTAGTTCCCCGCAATGATCTGAGTCGTGCTAATGGGATGGTGCAAGTTTCTAGGGCGATCGCTAAAATTTCTGGCCCAACGGTTGCGGGAATTTTAGTCGGGAGTATTGGCATTGGTTCAATTTTAATTATTGATTCTGGAACCTTTGTTTTAGGGTTAATTACTTTATTAATTGTACGTTTTCCCAAAGTAGAACCTTCAAAATCCCAACAAAAACCCTTAAGTTTTAACCGACTTTGGAAAGAAACTCTTTCCGCCTGGAATTATATTCTCATCCGTCCCGGTTTAAAAAAATTATTAGGCTTTTTTGCTGTCACCTACTTTACCGAAGGAATGCTTGCTATTTTATTCTGGCCTGTGGTTTTAACCTTTGCCAGTAGTCAACAATTAGGCTTAATTCTTTCTATTAGCGGTTGTGGAATGCTCCTGGGAAGCGTGGCGGTCAGCGTTTCGGGAGGCCCTAAAAACCGGATGAAAGCAATTTTATGGTTAGTGGGTTTACAGGGTTTATGTCTGTGTTTGAGCGGGTTTAGACCTTCGATTTTCCTAGCTGGAATTGGGGGATTTGGTTATTTATTTGCCCGGCCTTTTATTGTTAGTAGTAATCACACCATCTGGCAATCTAAAATACCCTTTGAATTACAAGGACGGATCTTTTCTTTACAAAGTGTGGTCGAGCGATCGCTTTTAATTCTATCCCATTTAACCGTTGGGCCCTTAGCTGATCGGGTTTTAGAACCCATGATGAAACCCGGTGGACTCTTAGCTGATAGTATCGGTCAAATTATTGGAGTCGGCGCGGGACGAGGAAGTGGGTTATTATTTATGTTAATTGGTATCCTCAATATTGTTGCCGCTTTAATTGCCTATCGGATGCCTCGTTTACGACGAGTTGAAAAAGAAATTCCCGATGCCATTCCCGTCATCAGTTAACAATGTAGAGACGTGCCAGGACGCGTCTCTCTTTCAAATCTTGTAAATCTTTTAACAGGTTACTAAATACTATTAACTCTTAACTTATTATGAAAATCCTACAAATTATTCCTTCAATTTCCTTAGTATATGGTGGCCCAAGTCAAATGATCCGGGGTCTGTCTGCTGCGTTAGGAAAACTGGGGGTTGAGGTGACGGTTTTAACGACTAATTCTAATGGCGATCGGGGACAACCGCCCTTAGATGTTCCTTTGGATATTCCTGTACAGGAAAAGGGTTATCAGGTGCGCTATTTTCCCTGTTCTCCCTTTCGTCGTTATAAATTTTCTTTAGATTTATTAAACTGGCTAAAAAACCACGCCTCTGAATATGATTTAGCCCATATTCATGCCTTATTTTCTCCCGTAACTTCGGTGGCTGCAACCGTCGCCCGTTATCAAAAATTACCCTATATTTTACGCCCATTAGGAACCCTTGATCCAGCCGATTTAAACAAGAAAAAACAGTTAAAAAAACTCTATGCAGCCTTATTAGAACGTCCCAATATTGCCGGGGCGGCGGCGATTCATTTTACCAGTCAGGAAGAAGCCCGAATATCGGAACGATTTGGAGTCAAAACGAATGATTTAGTGATTCCTTTAGGCGTAACTTTACCTGAATTAACCGAAATTCCCCAAGTAATTTTATCCCATTTAGAAATAAAGCCGAATATTCCGATTATTTTATTCTTATCTCGAATTGAACCCAAAAAAGGACTGGATATTTTGATTCCGGCTTTAGAAAAAGTCTTAAAAACCGGATTAGAGTTTCAATTTATTTTAGCAGGTTCTAATCCTCAAGATCCCGAATATGAGGCCAAAATCAAACAACAAATTCAACAATCTCCTTTAGGCGAAAAAACAATAATTCCCGGGTTTGTCACCGGAGAAATCAAAACCGCTTTATTAACAATAGCGGATTTATTTGTTTTACCTTCCTATTATGAAAATTTTGGCATTGCCGTCGCAGAGGCGATGGCGGTTGGTACTCCGGTGGTGATTTCCAAGGGAATTTATATTTGGGAAGATGTGGAAAAAGCCCAAGGAGGTTGGGTCGGAAATGGCAATATTGATGAAATTGCAAGTTTAATAGAAACCGCATTAACTAATCCACAGGAACGTCAACAGCGAGGATTAAATGCTCAAAATTATGCCTTAAATTATTATAGTTGGGATGCGATCGCTCAACAAATGATTCAAGCCTATCAAGGATTAATTTCAACTTCAAGATCATTATAAAGTTAGATATAAGCTCTATCTTTCTATTTGTGGGAGCTACAAGGATCAAAAAGCGATCGCTTTACAAAATCGGCGATCGCACGAGGGGAATTATCTTAAGAAAGACCGTGAGCAAGTCTTATAAAAGAGTCACATTCACTGCGGAGGGGCCTTTTGGCCCCGGTTCGGTCTCGAACTCCACAACCTGGCCTTCCTCCAGGGTTTTAAAGCTGTTGCTTTGAATAGCCGAGAAGTGCACAAAAACATCTTTAGAGCCATCCGCGGGGGCAATGAAACCAAAGCCTTTTTCTGCGTTGAACCATTTGACCTGACCTTTCATTCTAGCCATGTTTTGACCTCTAGGGAATTATGATCACCACGAACCTGTGATCGCCGACTTTGTAGAGCGATCACACGAGGGAGTTATCTAAAGAAAGACCGTGAGCAAGTCTTATAAAAGAATCACATTCACTGCGGAGGGGCCTTTTTGACCCTGTTCGATCTCGAATTCCACAACCTGGCCTTCAGCTAGGCTTTTAAAGCCACCGCTTTGAATAGCCGAGTGGTGGACAAAAATATCTTTAGAGCCATCCTCGGGGGTAATGAAACCAAAGCCTTTGGAGTCGTTGAACCATTTGACCCGACCTTTCGTTTTAGCCATGTTTTAACCTCTAGGGAAATAAAATTAACCTCAAACCACTATTCTATAAGAGTTTGATTGAAATTTTTGGATATGTCTATTATAGTTTAGCTTACTCAAGGATCAAATTTCGACAAATAAAAAAGGTCTGACTGATAAAATCATCCGATCCAATTCAGATCGATTGTGTTCAAGAAGATCATGCCCCCATAATTCATTCGTCTTCTTGGCACAATCTTCTGCTAGAGCTTCCCCGATCCCTTCAAAACTCTTATTAGTAACTCTCCTGAGCTTCTCTGGGTTGGATTTTACTCCCAGAATAAATACTCTTTCTATTAAATCATCTGGAATATAACTCTGCACATAACTGAATCGATCCTCCCGCTTATCAAAATCAATCAGTAAAACCATTCTTCTTTCTTGGAATTGCCTAATTTTTGGGAGATGATCATTGATAAAAGTCTCCAAAAGATTTTCCCAACCCCGATCATGGGGTAGAACTTGAATAACTGTCCCATTCACGTTTCGATTAAGAATAAATCCATTAGCAATTTGGCGGTTCGCATCATCTTCAGGCAATATAAGAATATGGAGTAGATGCCGATTAATCCTCATACTTCGATATCCCCAGAAATCAAGGTATTAATTAAGTCCCCTGTAAAAGTTATATCACTGAGGGATCTAATTAAAGTCGGCTCTAAATGGCTTTTGCGATCTAGTAGAAAGGTATTTTCATCCGAAAACTTTCGGATAGCTTCAGGATTATGGGAAGTCACCAAAATTTGCCCATTATTCTTAAATGAGCGTCGTAATGACATGACAAAATGTCCAACTTCTGATAAAGAAAGATAGTTATCAGGCTCGTCCCAGAAGCAAAAAAGCGGGCCATAGAATTTATTGGCAGCTAAAACAAAAGCACAAATGAAAAAGCATTTTTCGCCATCAGATAAGTCTTGAAAGTCAACACTCAGATTCGCATTATTGGCTTCAAATCGAACAATCATGCTTTTGGTGTCTTTGCCAATCTGTTCATTCAAAAAATCCTGAATATCAGGAATAACTTCTCGGAGATATTTGTCAACTTGTGTATAGGCTGCTGGATAGCGACTCAGTAACCCAGAAAACCACTCCCCTAAGTTTGAACCGTCTCGCTTGGGCTGTAACGTTTCGGCGTGAGAATCTCCCGTCATTAGACTGGGAATGGGAGCTAAAATAATCATTCTAGCCAGCCAAGTCTTAAAAATCCGAAGCGGATCAGTTTCCGATTGCTCCTGAATAATAGGAAGGGCAACTAAATGCCAATCTACTAGAAATTGAGCTTCACGATTTTGTGAACTGGTGTAAAGAGTAACTTGGGCTCCTTGGCGAGAGTAAATTGGAGATCCTGAAACTAGCAATTCCTCCTCAAAAACTCGAAGCTCTTTAAATCTTTCTGGCAACTCCAAAGCCAGAACATATTTGTATAATTTTTCATTTAATAATACTTCTATTTCAAATCTGATCGGAACATCAGATCTGCCACGAGCGAAATCTTTGGGACTAATCAGCTTAATCTTTTCAAGTTCGCCCATTCTATTGACACCCCGACCAATCGTCTGAAGTATCTCTAATGCAAGGGCAATAGTTGATTTACCCGAACCATTTTTTCCAATCAAGAGGACAGATGGCATCCCTTTTATAATCAGTTCAAAGTTTTCTAAGCATCTGAAGTTATGGACATATAACCTTTGGATCATGGTAAAATCACTCCACAGTATCCACAAAAATTTCAACAATACCGACGTAATCGCCCTTTCTCCATCAATCCTACATCAATTCACGGGTTGCGCCCAGATGTAGTTACAATAGGGGCAGTATATGAATGACTATTTTTACCCCTTATTGATCCCCCCAACGATGCAACCGACCGATCCGACAAAATTTACAGATAAAGCCTGGGAAGCCGTGGTTAAATCCCAAGATGTGGCGCGTCGTTTTCAAAATCAGAATTTAGAAGTCGAACATCTGATCACCGCCCTGCTAGAACAAAATGGACTCGCCACTAGCCTCCTGAGTCGGGCGGGAGTCGATACGGATATTTTTAGCCAACAGTTGGAAGCCTTTACCAAACGCCAACCCAAGGTCGGACGCATCGAACATTTATATTTAGGACAGAGCTTAGATCTGTTATTGGATAAAGCTGAAGCAGACCGTCAAGCCCTACAGGATGGTTTTATCTCCATTGAACATTTAATCCTAGCTTTCTCCGAAGATGACCGCATTGGTCGGAAACTCCTGGCCGGAGAAGCCCCCACCAGCCAACGGCCCGGACGTCCGGGTTATGATCGTCCTGGACGTTCTCCCTCCCTGCGTCCGAAATTAGAAGAAGCTATTAAAGCCATTCGCGGCAGTTCTAAAGTTGAAACCCAAAGCCCAGAAACCAGTTATGAAGCCTTAAAAAAATATGGCAAAGACTTAACAGAACTGGCGAAAGCCGGAAAACTTGATCCGGTAATTGGTCGGGATGAAGAAGTGCGGCGGGTGGTCAGTTGTTTATCTCGCAGAACTAAAAATAATCCGGTGTTAATTGGGGAACCGGGAGTCGGAAAAACCGCGATCGCCGAAGGTTTAGCCCAACGAATTGTGAACGGAGATGTGCCAGAATCCTTAAAAAATCGCCAGTTAATTTCCTTAGATATGGGAAGTTTAATTGCTGGGGCAAAATATCGGGGAGAATTTGAAGAAAGACTGCGCTCGGTATTAAGAGAAGTCACCCACTCCGAGGGACAAATTGTATTATTTATTGATGAATTGCATACTGTTGTTGGGGCGGGTTCCGGGGGCGGTTCATCAGGAATGGATGCCAGTAATTTACTCAAACCCATGTTAGCCCGGGGAGAATTGCGGTGTATTGGCGCTTCAACTGTTGACGAATATCGCAAACATATTGAAAAAGATCCGGCCTTAGAACGACGGTTTCAACAGGTTTATGTGGATCAACCTTCTCCAGAAGATACTATCTCGATTTTAAGAGGATTAAAAGACCGTTACGAGCGCCATCATGGGGTAAAAATTACTGATAGTGCGTTGGTGGCAGCAGCGATGTTATCGAGTCGGTATATTAGCGATCGCTTTCTACCCGATAAAGCCATTGATGTTGTCGATGAAGCCGCCGCCCAATTAAAAATGGAAATCACCTCAAAACCCGTGGAATTAGAACAAATTGATCGGCGGGTCATGCAGTTAGAAATGGAAAAATTATCCATAGAAGGAGAAAGTTTAGGAACCGGAGAAAGTAACCGCCGAAATGATGGCGGGGTGGCGATTCGTTTAGGCAGAATTAAGGAAGAAATCGAGAGTTTAAAAACCAAACAGGAAAAACTTGCCTCCCAATGGCAAGGGGAAAAACAACTCTTAGATAGTATTAATAAACTCAAGGAAGACGAAGAAGAATTACGGGTACAAATTGAACAGGCAGAACGGGCCTATGATTTAAACAAAGCCGCCCAATTAAAGTATGGTCAATTGGAAGTTTTACATCAGGAACGCGAAGGCAAAGAAGCGGAATTAGTTAAGTTACAATCTCAAGGTTCTTCGATGTTGCGTGAGGAGGTCACGGAGGCCGATATCGCAGGAATTATTGCTAAATGGACGGGGATACCCGTTAACCGTTTATTGGAGTCAGAACGGCAGAAATTACTGCGCTTAGAGAGTCATTTGCATCAACGGGTCATCGGACAACAGGAGGCGGTGGCGGCGGTTTCGGCTGCGATTAGAAGGGCGCGGGCGGGAATGAAAGATCCCGGCCGTCCGATTGGGTCTTTCCTGTTTATGGGGCCAACGGGGGTGGGAAAAACCGAGTTGGCAAAGGCCCTAGCGGAGTTTTTGTTTGATAGCGAGGAGTCGATTATTCGGATTGATATGTCTGAATATATGGAAAAACACGCGGTTTCTCGGTTAGTGGGGGCGCCTCCGGGCTATGTGGGGTATGACGAAGGCGGTCAACTATCGGAAGCGGTGCGACGCCATCCCTACTCGGTGATTTTATTTGATGAGGTGGAAAAAGCCCATCCCGATGTGTTTAATATCCTATTACAAGTATTAGATGATGGTCGCATTACCGACTCCCAAGGAAGGACGGTAGATTTCAGAAATACGGTTATTGTGATGACCAGTAATATTGGGGGGGAACATATTTTAGATGTGGCGGGGGATGAGTCCCGTTATGGGGAAATGGAGAAGCGAGTGATGACGGCTTTGCGATCGCATTTTCGCCCAGAATTTTTAAATCGGGTGGATGATACTATTCTATTCCATCCGTTAAGTAAAGGGGAATTACGGTATATTGTGGCAATTCAAGTTAAACGGATTCAAAGGTTATTATCAGATCAAAAAATATCGATTGAATTATCGCCTGCAACCTTAGATTATTTAGCGGATGTTGGTTATGATCCGGTCTATGGAGCCAGACCGTTAAAACGGGCGATTCAACGGGAATTGGAAAACCATATTGCCAATTTATTGTTAGAACAGAAGTTCGTCACGGAAGATACAATTTATGTGGATTATGAAGATGACAAATTAGTCTTTAATCATCAACCTTTGATTCCTAAAGCGAAAGAAGAACCGTTAATTATGAATGTTCAACCGATGAGAAAAACAATATCTGATCCGTTGGAAATGGATGTGCAACCCGTGATATTAACTACCTCTAAAACAGCAGAGGGGGATGATATTATTACGGTTGAAACCGTGAAAGATGAATAGATTTTGATTGAACTTGAGGGACGTTCGCTGCAACGTCTCCTAAGATTTGACTCAGCTATAATAAAAACAAGAAATTTTAATCCTTGTGACTCCTATGGTTGATATTACTATCGCGATTCCTACCTATAATGGGGCGACCCGTTTACCTGCGGTTTTAGAAAAATTGCGATCGCAAACTGGAACAGAACAAATCAACTGGGAAATTATAATTGTTGATAATAATAGTACGGATAGTACCGCAGAATTAGTTAAAACTTATCAAGATAATTGGTCAGATATTGTTCCTTTAAAATGTGTTTTAGAAACAGAACAAGGGGCAGCCTTCGCTCGAAAACGAGCCATTAAAGAGTCGGAATCGTTATTGATTGGCTTTTTAGATGATGATACCTTACCCGCTTTAGATTGGGTGGAAAAAGCCTATGAATTTGCTCAAAACCATCCTAAAGCTGGGGCATTTGGGAGTCAAATCCATGGGGTTTATGAAGCAGAAACCCCTACTAATTTTAATCGGATTTCCAGTTTTTTTGCTATTACAGAACGGGGGGATAGTCCCCATTTATATGAACCCAAAATGAAGATGTTACCGCCTTCTGCGGGGTTGGTAGTCCGTTGTCAAGTTTGGTTAGAAACTGTACCAGAAGACACCTTTTTAAGTGGACGTTCTAGTCAATCTATTTTGAATAGTGAAGACTTAGAAGCGATTATGTATATTCAAAATGCTGGGTGGGAAATTTGGTATAATTCGGAAATGCACCTCTATCATCAAATTCCTAAACAACGGTTAGAACGAGATTATTTATTGTTTTTAATGCGAAGTACGGGGTTAGCACGGCATCATATTCGGATGTTACGGTTAAAACCTTGGCAACGGCCGTTATTATTTCCCCTGGGGTTAGGAAATGATATGAGAAAGGCGATCGCTTACTATCTCAAACATCGAAAAGAATTAAAAACCGATGTGGTGGCGGCTTGTGAAATGGAGTTTTTAAAAAGCACTGTGATTAGTCCCTTTTATTTGTGGAAAACATCTTATCTAAAAAAATTATGATTGATTTTACCGTTGTTATTCCTACCTATAATGGTGCTAGTCGGGTTCCTGATGTGTTAGAGAAATTGCGATCGCAAACTGGAACAGAAAATATCACTTGGGAAATTATTGTTGTTGATAATAATAGTAATGATCAAACGGCTGATATAGTTCAGAATATCATTGCATCCTGGCAAGAAGTTTTCCCGCTCAAGTATGTATTTGAAGCCAAACAGGGTGCAGCTTTTGCCAGACAACGGGGACTAGAGGAAGCTCAGGGGGAGTTAATTGGGTTTCTCGATGATGATAACTGGCCGGATGAAAATTGGGTAGCCCAAGCCCATAATTTTGCACAGCTTTATCCCCAAGCGGGCGCTTATGGCGGACAAATTCATGGAGTTTATGAAGTGCCACCCCCAGAAAATTTTAAGGCCATTGAGGGATTTTTAGCCATTCGAGAACGGGGGCCAGAACCCAACCGTTATCAACCCCAGGTGTTAAGCTTACCCCCAGGAGCAGCAATGGTGGTTAGAAAGCAGGTGTGGAGTCAAGTTGTACCCAAGCAACCTCAAATGAGTGGGAAGTTACCCGGGGGAAAAATGGTGCAAGGGGATGATTGGGAACCCTTGATGTATTTACATAAAGCAGGCTGGGAAATTTGGTATAATCCATCTATGCACACCTATCATCAGATTCCGGCTTGGCGACTCAAACGGGATTATTTATTATCTTTGATTCATGGGTCGTGTTTATCTTTTTGTCCCTTACGAATGATTGGTGCTAAATTCTATGAAAAGCCTATAATTTTATCGCGAACTGTAGTAGGAAATAGTTACAATGCTATGCGGCATTATTTTAAATATCAGGGTCAGCTTAAAACCAATTTAATTGCCGAGTGTCAAATGCAGATTTATTTAAGCCGAATTAGTAGTGCTTTTTATTGGATGAAGCGAAGTTTAAACCCTTAATTATCATGATCTAATTATGACTTTAATTTCTGTGATCATTCCTGTTTACAATGCAGAGCTAACAATTAAAGAAACAATTGAGTCGGTTTTAAATCAAACTTTTAAAGACTGGGAATTAATTATTATTGATGATGGATCTCAAGACTCAACAGTGAGGATAATTAGGGAAATAGAAGATTCACGAATTAGAATATTTTCTTACTCTAATGCAGGTTTAGCATCAAGTCGAAATCGAGGCATTGATCATGCTCAAGGGGAATATATTACTTTTCTGGATGCTGATGACCTATGGACTCCAGACAAATTAGAAGCGCAGTTTCAAGCATTACAAGAACATCCAGAGGCTGCTGTTGCCTATAGTTGGACAGACTATATCGATCAGTCAAGTCAATTTTTGCATTCTGGTAGACAGATTACAATAAATGGCGATGTTTATGAACATTTATTAGTTAATAATTTTTTAGAAAATGGTTCTAACCCGTTAATTCGTAAACAAGCTTTAAATCAGGTGGGAGAGTTTGATACATCTTTAAAAGCAGGAGAAGATTGGGATATGTGGCTGAGATTAGCAGCAGATTATCAATTTGTAGTAGTTACACGCCCTCAGATTTTATATCGAGTTTCGACTGGTTCCATGTCCTCTCAAATTAAAAATCAAGAAAGAGAATGTTTAAAAGTTATTGAAAAAGCTTTTAAATTTGCTCCTGAGTCTTTACAGCCTTTAAAAAGAAAGACTTTAGCAGAACTATATAAATATCTCATGTGGAAAATTTTTCAGCAGCAGCCGAGTCATAAGCAAGGTTTGATTTTAATGGAATATCTCATTAATTATTCTACTCATGAGCCTGAATGGAAAAAAGAAATAAAATTTATCTTGATCATGTTTATAAAAAGTTTAACAACTTTAATTTTACCTTCTAGGTTTTCCCAAAAAATTCTTAAAAAAGATTAGTTATATTAAGAAGTTAATTAACTGTTTTGACTTGAAAAAACATGAGTATTATTTTAATAGTTACACTTATAATAATTTTGGGTTTTAATAATAATTCTGGTTTATATTTGCAATATTGCCATAAACAGTAGGCAGCTATTCCAGCATTCTGCCGTGAAGGAGAATCTTCAATAGCTTTAAAAGTGAGATATTTATAAAGATTTGATAAACTTAAATACTTTAAATTTTGTCGAGATTCAGGAGCAAATTTAAAAGCTTTTTCAATAACTTTTAAACATTCTCTTTCTTGATTTTTAATTTGAGAGGACATGGAACCAGTCGAAACTCGATATAAAATCTGAGGGCGTGTAACTACTACAAATTGATAATCTGCTGCTAATCTCAGCCACATATCCCAATCTTCTCCTGCTTTTAAAGATGTATCAAACTCTCCCACCTGATTTAAAGCTTGTTTACGAATTAACGGGTTAGAACCATTTTCTAAAAAATTATTAACTAATAAATGTTCATAAACATCGCCATTTATTGTAATCTGTCTACCAGAATGCAAAAATTGACTTGACTGATCGATATAGTCTGTCCAACTATAGGCAACAGCAGCCTCTGGATGTTCTTGTAATGCTTGAAACTGCGCTTCTAATTTGTCTGGAGTCCATAGGTCATCAGCATCCAGAAAAGTAATATATTCCCCTTGAGCATGATCAATGCCTCGATTTCGACTTGATGCTAAACCTGCATTAGAGTAAGAAAATATTCTAATTCGTGAATCTTCTATTTCCCTAATTATCTTCACTGTTGAGTCTTGAGAACCATCATCAATAATAATTAATTCCCAGTCTTTAAAAGTTTGTTTCAAAACTGATTCAATAGTTTTTTGAATCGTTTTTTCTCCATTATAAACGGGTATAACAACAGAAATTTTAGGCATATTTTTTAATTGATATCGGTTTTAATATACATCATTAAAGCTCCAATATTAGAGATTCTACCAAATTTAGATAAAATCCATTCAGCTTGTTTTTTAGGTAAGAAAATAAATGTGGAAATTTTTAACAAAGTTCTGAAAGTAACTTTCTGACGGAGCATGGTTGGATCATTAATTAGGATATTGTATAGAAAATGCAACGCTAATAAACCCTGCTTTGGGCCCGGTTGAACTTCGAGAGCTTTAAAAGTCAGATTTTTATATATATTAGCAAGACTTCTCTTTTTTAGAGGTTTTAATGAATCAGGAACTTGGCTAAAAGCTTGTTCAATTACCTTTTTGCTACCTGCTTCTAGTTTTAACACATTAGCAGATGCTGATTCAGAGGATTGTCTATATAAGATTTGAGATTTAGGAACAGTAATAAACTGATAATGTTTTGCTAACCTTAACCAGATATCCCAATCTTCTCCAGAAAGTAAAGACGAATCAAATTGACCTACTGCTTCTAAAGCCTGACGACGAATTAAAGGATTAGAACCATTTTCTAAAAAATTAACCACTAACAAATAAGGATAAACATTACCATTAATGGTAACGTGACTACCTGGACGTAAGAACTGGCTTGATTCATCAATACAATCCGTCCAACTATAAGCAACAGCCGATTCCGGGTTATCCTGTAGGGCTTGATATTGAGCCTCAATCTTATCGGGTGTCCACAAATCATCTGCATCTATAAAGGCAATATATTCACCCCTAGCATGGGATATTCCTCGATTCCGACTGGTCGATTGATTCGTCTTAGCATAGGAAAAAACCTTGAGTCGAGGATCATTAATTGGGTTAACAATATCTAAAGTTGAGTCAGTGGAACCATCATTGATTATAATGAGTTCTAAATCGGAAAAAGTTTGATTAAGCACAGATGTAACTGTTTCTCTAATCGTTTTTTCTCCATTGTACACAGGAATAATTACAGAAACTACAGGCATATTTTGATCAATTAAAAGTCAAAAAACATGAAAATTAATTCATTTCAAACTTTCTTTTTAGTCGGATGTTCCCGTTCTGGAACCACCTTTTTACAAAGTCTATTAGCAGCCCATCCTCAGATTACTTCTTTTAAAGAATCCCAGTTTTACCATTTCATGGTTCCTGTAAAATATGAACGGAAAAGATTTGCTTTAAATTTGGCTTCTCGGAAACTCAAGCCCCATATTCAAAAGTATTTTGAACAGGATCTTAAACGCCCAGAGTTATTAAAATATTTTCCGAGTTTACCTCTGATGCGCTGGCAAAGCGATGCTTTCATCAAAACCATGAGATCTTTAACTCAGGAAGAAGGAAATCATGTTTTTTTAGAAAAAACCCCTGACCATATTTATTATATCTCCTATATTGTCAAACTCGTACCCAATGCCAAATTTATTCATATTGTTCGCAGTGGTGCGGAAGTAATTGCTTCTTTATACGAAGCTACCCATCAATACCCTGAACCTTGGGCGGGGGCGAGAAGTTTGGATGTTTGTATTGAAAACTGGTTGAAAGCCATTAAAATTACTCAAGATTACATGAACGAACCTAATCATATCGTAGTGGGTTATCAAAATCTTGTAAACAATCCTGAATCCACCTTAGAAAAACTCTGTGAGTTTATGGAACTTAATTTTGATATACAAATGTTAAATAACTATACAAAGGTGTCGGAAAAACTAACTTTGGAACAGGCCGGAAGAACCGTTAACAATGAAATTAAAAATACGGGTTTGAAGAAGTTCTATAAAATTTTTGATGAAACTCAACAGCAGTATGTTTTGAGCCAAATTAAAAACGTCAATCTTGAATTAATCAATCAGATTTAATTGAAAGTTAGTCAGATACGGAAATCCGAATCAACCTTGGGGCGGTGATCCATCCCTAGTAAGGGAACGGCGATCGCACACAATCATAACATCACCATTCTATAGATACCTTAACCTGAAATCACTATGACCGTACTCGAACAGGGAACCATTACCATCCATACTGAGAATATCTTCCCGATTATCAAAAAATCCCTCTACACCGACCACGAAGTCTTCCTGCGGGAACTCGTTTCCAACGCCGTTGACGCCATCGCTAAACTGAATATGGTGTCTCGGTCTGGGGAATACTCCGGGGATGCGGGAGAACCCGAAATCACCATCACCCTCGATAAAGAGAACAAAACCCTTGCCATTACCGATAATGGTATCGGTATGACCGCCGAGGAAGTCAAAAAATATATTAACCAAGTCGCCTTTTCCAGCGCCGAAGAATTTATCGAAAAATATCAGGCCAACTCTGACCAATCCATCATTGGCCATTTTGGTTTAGGGTTTTACTCCTCCTTCATGGTCGCCCGTCAAGTCGAAATCGATACCCTCTCCTATCAAGAGGGCTCCCAAGCGGTTCACTGGACGTGCGATGGTTCTCCGGTCTTTAAACTGGAAGACTCTGGCCGCATCCAACGGGGAACTACTATCACCCTGACTTTGATGGATGAGGAAATCGAATATACCGAACCCTCCCGCATCCGTCAACTAATTAAAACCTATTGTGATTTTATGCCCGTCCCGATTAAATTGGACGGCGAAATCATTAACCGCCAAAAAGCACCCTGGCGGGAATCTCCTAATAACTTAACCGACGAAGATTATTTAGAACTCTATCGCTATCTCTATCCCTTCCAAGAAGAACCCCTGCTTTGGGTACATCTAAATACTGACTATCCTTTTATTGTGAATGGGATTCTTTATTTCCCCAAACTCAAGCCCGATGTGGATGTCACCCAGGGCAATATTAAACTATTCTGTAATCAGGTCTTTGTCAGTGACCACTGCGAAGATATTATTCCTAAATTCCTGATGCCTTTACGGGGGGTGATTGATAGTACGGATATTCCGTTAAATATTTCCCGCAGCGCCCTACAAAGTAATCGCACCGTCCGTAAAATTGCCGATTATGTGGCGAAAAAAGTCGCCGACCGTCTGAAAGAATTATATCGGGATAACCGCAAAGAATATATCCGTTGTTGGCAAGATATTGGTACTTTTGTTAAGTTTGGTTCCCTCAACGATGATAAGTTTAAAAAACAAGTTGAGGATATTCTGATTTGTCGTACCACCTATACCCCAGAATCTGTTAATAACGAGGAAAAAGCCGTTGATGTGCAGGTGCAAACCGAAGCCGGAGATGTGTGGCAGGATGTCGCCGCCCAAACCCCTGAAAATACCGATGAAAAAGGTCGTTACTATACAACCTTAAGCGAATATCTCGAACGCAATAAAGAGCGCCATGAGAATCGGGTATTTTATTGTACCGATGAAAGTAGCCAAGCCACTTATATTCAGTTACATACCAGTCAAGGATTAGAAGTTTTATTCTTCGATTCCTTTATTGATAGTCATTTTATTAGTTTCCTAGAACGGGAACACACGGATGTTAAGTTTTCCAGGGTGGATGCGGAACTAGATGACAATTTAATTGCTAAGGATAATAGTCCTGAAATTGTTGATCCGAAAACCAATAAAACCCGCAGTGAAATCATTAAAGACCTGTTTACCGCAGCCTTGAACAAGCCTAAATTAACGATTCGGACTGAATCATTAAAATCCGAAAATACCCCGCCTGCGATGGTTTTATTACCGGAATTTATGCGACGGTTGCAGGATATGACCGCTCTGATGCAGCAACAAAAAGTTGAATTTCCTGAAGAACATATTCTGTTAATTAATACCGCCCATCCGTTGATTCAGAATTTAGTCAATTTGAGTCAAGGGGCGATTATTCAAGAGGGTGGCGAGTCACCTTCGACGGAGTTAGCAAATATGATTTGTCATCATGTCTATGATTTAGCCTTAATTGCTCAAAAAGGCTTTGATGCGGAGGGAATGAAAGACTTTGTAGAACGTTCTAATCAGGTGTTAACGCGGTTAACAACTAATTAAGATGACAGTAAAAAACCCCTGATGACATCTTCAGATAGATCCCCCTAAATCCCCCTTGAAAAAGGGGACTTTGAGATGACAGATCCCCCTAAATCCCCCTTGAAAAAGGGGACTTTGAAACGATAGATCCCCCTTGTAGGGACTTTGAAATCCAGTTCGTTTCTCAAGGGGGGTTAGGGGAGATCTAAAACTCAAGTTAAAATCAAAGGACTTTCAAAGCGATGGGATTGTTAGAACCAAAATTCTGTATAATGGAGGTTTGGGTGCGAGACGTTCCTGCCAAAGTCTAGGAATAAAACCCGAAAACGTAAGCAGGGAGATAGGTTCAGACAATTGGTCAATGGAGTTAAAATCCACCAATAAATCCAATCAAAACCTGTCTTAACTTTAAATATGTGACCTTAAAGGAAGGTCAATCTTGGAATCAATGGTACGGATATCCGAAATTAAAAAAAATACGGTAGCCAAACCAAAAAGATTCGGCAATTCCCACAACGCCAGACTGATTATCAAAACGTTGAAGCTGGGAATAACGGGAAATCGGGTGTAAGTCAAATGCCTAGGTAGTTCTCTAGCCAATTGCCCAAGTTTAACGCGAGTAAACATCCGTCTGAACTGTCGTAAACATTATGTAGTGAAATTGACTTGATACACTGCGTTCAAAAGAACAAGGGGAAAAGATAGAGGTCTCCAAACACCTTTATAAAAGGTAAGGTTTTTTATACAACACTTACTGAGATTCCCAAAAGTACCCCGGCAGATAGGATGAAACTAAAGGCAATAATCCCATATTTAAGGAACGTGTGCGATTCGTTTAACCTAAAATAAGCTGAAAGGCTTATGGGACGGTTAGCCTAACTGCTTAAACAGTTAGTGACAACTGATTACATTTATGGGTGAACTGCCGTGCAGTAAGTCCCATCCCTCAAGTGCTGACTAGATTCGAGGGTGAAAGCTACGGGTTCAGACCTGGACGTTCAGCCCACGACGCAATGTCAAGAATCTTCCAAAGCATCAATCAAGGTGAATACTACATCCTAGATGCTGATATCTCAAAGTGCTTTGACCAGATTAACCATAAACACCTACTGTCCAAAATTGATTGTCCATCAACAATAAAAGCCCAAATCAGACAATGGTTAAAAGCTGGAGTTATGGACAACGGCATATTTAACGCAACAGAGGCAGGCACTCCGCAAGGAGGTGTCATTAGTCCTTTACTTGCAAACATCGCACTAGATGGAATGATTAATTTAGTTAAAAATTTCTTTCCAAAGAAACCAAATAGCAAAAATTACGCTACCACCATCAGATATGCCGATGATTTCGTGGTAATCAGTCCACAATTAAAAATCATTCAACAGTGCCAAGCCTCCATCGAAAAATGGTTAAAACCTATAGGGTTAGAACTGAAACCAGCCAAAACCCGTATATGCCACACACTGAGAGAAATCGAAGTAAACGGCAAAAAGGTAGCACCAGGATTCGACTTTCTAGGTTGGAATTTTCGCCAATATCCAGTTGGTAAACATCATGCCAGTAAAACTGGTGGTAAAAATCCTAAATTATTAGGACTCAAAACCCTAATTAAACCTAGTAATAAGGCAATCAACGCTCACGCGAATAAGGTAAAGGAAGTGATAAAAAACCACAAATCCTCACCCCAACACGCATTAATCAAAAACCTAAATCCGGTCATAAGAGGATGGTGCAATTATCATTCCAAAGTCGTTTCTAAAGAAACGTTCTCCTCCTTAGACCACATGACATGGCAAAGATTAAGAGCATGGACAGTCAGAAGATGCGGTAAAGCAAGTTATGGAAAACTGAAAAATTATTTCAGGAAAAACGGGAATAGTTCGTGGAACTTTGAAACCAAAGAGGGTTATAAACTATTAGCCCATCAAGATACATCTATCACCCGTCATGTAACTATAAGACCTGAAGCATCACCCTATGACGGAAACTGGACATATTGGAGTACAAGAAAAGGTACATCCTTCGATGTACCCAACAAAGTAGCGTTTCTGCTTAAAAAACAGAAAGGCAAGTGTACCTTCTGTGGACAATATTTCACCTCAGAAGACATTGCAGAAATCGACCATATCATTCCTACGTCTTTAGGCGGAAAAAATGACTATAAGAACCTGCAATTACTACACCGCCATTGTCACGATACTAAAACGGCAACTGATGGGTCTTACAACTCAAAAGAAACCGGATGTTCTGATGATAACAGTCAACTAGACTAGGAGCCGTGTGCGATGAAAGTCGCAAGCACGGTTTTGAATGGGAGTCGGGGGTTGCAAAGCCCCCCTCGACCCCTAATACTTTTAAAACAAGAGTAAGCTGGAGTTAACCATGTCTCGGATTTGTCAGTTAACGGGAAAGAGAGCCAATAACGGTATGGCTGTGTCCCACTCCCACCGTCGCACCCACAAATTGCAGGAAGCGAATTTACAGTGGAAACGGATTTGGTGGCCCCAAGGCAATCGTTTTGTCAGATTGAAACTTTCTACAAAAGCCATTAAAACCATTGAACTCAAAGGGTTACAAGCCATGGCAAAAAAAGCCGGGCTTGATTTGAACAAATTTTAAATGTGGCCGAACAACAGCCAAGATTTCCCCAGCCCCCCTAGACAACAGGGGGGCTATTTTTTGGGGTCTATCTGAATTTTAGTTTTCGCGATCGCTTTTCAAAAAAAACTGGGCATTCTAATAGAGTAGAGGAGAATCCCTAAATTGTATCCCTGACAGTCGAAAGTGTGATAGCAAGCACAACAAATCAAGAATTATTGACTGTTTTGATTTGGGCTAGAGGTTTTATTTTATCATAGGGTTAGCATCTAAGAAGTCTGCAATCCCATGGAGTTGAAGCGCGACTGAACCCGGAAAGATCCGTATTTTTACTGGAGCTATTCTGGGGGAAGAAATGCTAAAACTAAGGGTAGGGAGTTTTCCCCATATTAATACAATTTAATCCGTTCACGGTTTTACTTAATTTTGGCTTCAGGCATTATTCCCCAATACTTCCTAGTAAACGTGAAATTTTAAACTGATTAGCCATCACAACCATTCCAATAAAAGGTTAGGTAGGCATCTATGTCACAACATCACAAAAACAAGTTCTCTAACCCCATTCTGTCTTTGTTCCGTTCGATTCGGATTGCTGTTCAACGGATGACACGGCAGACACTGCGATCACTGCTTAGAGTTTGGGTCAAAATAAACCGTCAGGGTCATTATAGTCGGGCGGGTTTTGTGTTGCCTACTGTGACCATGGTGCTGTTAGTGGTGGTGCTATTGACCATAACGATTATGCTGCGATCGATGGATCGGGCAAAAATGGCTCAATATCGGCGGGTAGATGAACAGGTTTTACAAGCCGCAACCCCGGCATTAGATCGGGCAAAAGCAAAAATTCAACGTTTATCTTCAGCTAAAGATCCAACACTGCCCCGTGCTACCCCATCAGACAGTGAACTATATCGAGCTTTAACAGGAAGTATTTATAGGTTAAAAGATGAAACACAACTTCAAGTTAGATATGCCACAGATGGTAATATTAACCTGAATGAAGATAGTGCTACTCCACCCATACCGTTAGAAGACCGGACAACAATCTCAACAGCCTGGAAGTTTCCAGTTGATACGGATAATAACGGTAAATTTGATACTTGGACAATTTACGGAGTTTACTTCCGTAACCCTATTGAGAAAAACGGCATTGTTCCTGCTAGAAACCCTTTAGATGCTCGGACTCCACCCTACACGGCGGTATCTGATATCAAATCAGGTTGTAATGTGGAAGGAACCAGTTCCAGTTTAGTGGGAGGGGGGTGGTATCCCGTTGGCAGTAAATTGAAAAAAGCAATTTTTACCTATGTTGTGAATGTTCCGATCGCAGAAGATCCAACAAACGATGCAATTACTAAATGGAATGCTGCGAAATACGGCGGTATTACAGCCGAAGCTAAAGCAACTAGTGCGGTTTCTGCCCTGGAATATCAACAAGATGTCAGCCGACTTCCCCTAGTTAATAATGCGGTGGTCTATCGAGATGATTTAGAAATGGCACCTGGGGGGGGATTAAAATTTCAATTAAATGGGCGAATTCTGACCAACAGTAGCCTGTTGGTAACTCAGTTTACCGGACTCAGATTTTATCAAGTTAGTAGCCCGGGTTCTTGTTTCTTTGAAGATCCAGAAAATAGCAAGATTATTGTTGGCGGAGAAGTGGTCAGAGGGTTTTCAGGAGGTACTACTGGTAACTTGGATGTCGATGTTGATTTATTCCAAGGAGATTTTTTAACTCCTACCGGAGCTAAAATCTCAACAGCTAATCAAACCGTTACGGACGCAGCCCTAGACACCCTATCTAATAGCAGTGCCTACGAGACCCGTCTAAATTATTTAGTCAGTAAGGCTCCTGCTAGTTTACTAAATCAGATCACAGACCCCATTAAACGCAGTAAAGCTCTCAGAACCTATTTTGAAGACCGCACCAGAAAAGTTCCCTATAAAGAAGTTGATGTCAATGGGACAGATACTATGCAAGATCCTCTAGTCAGTGGCACAGTTGTTAGACCTGCTGATGGTTGGATCTACCCAACTAAGCCCAATGACGGGGGAAAAATTAGCTTAGAAAATCAACGACTGAATTTATTAACCGCCAAAGGAACCTCTACGGCTGCTTATCGCATGGAAGCAAGCGAGCCCTCTGATGATGAAAAAGAAAGCAAGTTAGGTGATCGAATTCTAGCGGGGAATGGTTTACCCCTGAAATGGTATATCAACAATAAAGAGGTGAGCGGTTCAGAGCCCCAATATCTCACCAATGCTGGTACAGCGATCAACTGGACAGTTGGTGCTGGCGGAAGCGGGACTTCCTCACAACAAAGAACCCGTCAAACCCGCATTCAAGAACTCCCCGATGTGGGTTCAACCGATCGAGATGGGTTCTGGGAAATTGTCGCGGGAACAACCCCAAAAAACCCCGATGAGCCCTATGGGGGCCTGCGGGTGGTCACAGGGGCAGGAATTTATAGCCGGAATAACTCCTTCTTACCTCCTCCTGAACTTGATGTTGATTCAGCCGGAAAAGTGATTGCGGGAGTCTATGACACCTCGACATCCGTCAAAAATCCCATCGTCTGGCCAGATACGATGCCGATGTCTGTTCCCGACAAAGCCAAAATTTTCGATAATAGTGACCTCTATGATACCGATGGCCTCACTCCTTTAACAACCTTGATTGGAACCGCAAAAGAAGCAGGTGATGGAGGACGTTGGAAACCCCAAGATAGTGCATCTCCAACGAAAGGAGATTTACAAATGCGGGCAACGGTGGTGTATCACTATGCTCAAAGTAGTTTTTCTAAAGAACTCAGTGAAGAAGCTAATCTAAAAGGAGTTTGGACTAATGTTAAACAAACTCCCATCGCCTGTGTCAGTAACTATTATGATCCTTCAACGGCTTTAACTGCCAAGAATATGCCGACTCTGAGAGTCGATAAATTGAACGCCACCGGAAAGATTGACACAGATCCCGCAGGACAAGTCATCACCCTACCCTGGAATACCGCAACCGGTGGTAAGTCCAATAATGGGATCGTCTATGGCCCACCTCCGGCAGAAAGCTCTTACACCACGGCTTTGAAGAATCAAGCCGCCCTGGTTTTCCCCGATGGTAGACAGGTTAACCCCACATTAGCTTCGGCATTAGCCGCCAACCCTCGGAAGTTATCAGAACAATCGGCCATCGACGCGGCTCTGTGTGCCTATGGCATTCTCGATGGAACCCTAAAACCCTTAGCCTCTCCTCCAATTCCCCATGGGGCGATTCGAGAAACAGCCTTCTTAGATGCCCGACAAATCAAAGCCATTGAGCAGGATAAGACGACAGCTAATGCTGTTGATGAAACCTTTACCCTTAATAAAGAAGGAGGAATAAAAGGCACTTTAAGCGGAAGTGCCTACGACTTACCCTTAGAAAATCGTCAACCCCTGGAAATCCGAGCCACAATTCTGGATCTGTATCAACTGCGGAGCAAACAAATTGCCCAAACAACAACCGGGCCAACAAAAGGGGGTCAAGAATATCTGCTCCCCCTGAGTGGAGTTGTTTATGCCAGTCGTGAGGATGCACTGCCCGACGAGACAGGTTCAAATACTTATGCCAGTTCAACGGACTCTTTGCTAGACCCGACGCGCCGTCCCAATGGGATTATGTTAATTAATGGCAAATGTTTGGCACGGGATACCGCAGGCACTTGTAACCCCGCTCTCGCAGGCAATGATGAAGCAAAAATTCAAGCGATTACCCGTGAAAAGGGCCTAACCTTGGTTTCCAATCTTCCGGTCTATATTAAAGGACAGTTCAACCCCCATACGAAGGAAGAATTCAAAACAGCCCTAACTGCTGACTGGAGTAATTTCTACACCCGCGCCCCTAGTGCTGTTAACAAAACCACAGCCACCATTACCAAAGCAGACCGCAACTTAGAGGAGAATTTTGCCTGTCGTCCTGGTGATCCTCGACTGCCCGGTTGTACAACTGGGGATAATTGGCGACCAGCAACGATTCTGTCTGATTCTGTGACTGTTCTTTCGGGATCTACAACCACTGCTGCTGATACCCAAGGAACAGCCCTAAATACGGGCTTCCGATTTGGCTTCCGCAATGAAGGAGACTTTGACCTGAGAAATAATGCCGGGGTTGCCAGGGTTGGTTATGACTTAGATGCTGATGGCAGTATTAAAGCGACATCAATAGTTAATGAATCAACCTTTGGTTTAGATTTGAATGGGAATGGAACAACTACTGATACGAATGTTAAAGAGGTAGATATTACCGCTAAAGCAGCCAGGATGATCAATGGTTTCGATCCTTATAACAACTTTGTAACGAATGGCTTAAGCAGTGGTCTTCGTACCTTTGATACAAATAACGATGCGATAATCAACAGTTCCGATACGGTTTATACCGATGACAACTATATAGCACTAACAGGCTTCAACAGTTCTTACTTCAATAACTTTGTCACCCCAGTTCAACGACGTTCTGCCGATTTTCCTGATTACATCATGGAAACTTGCCTCAAGTTGCCCCTTTCTGCCTGTGGGCCTCAAGATTGGGCTGTGGGATACAATATTGATGCAGATTACACGGATATCGATGGCAATAATAAATATGATGAACTGATTGATTATCAAAATTTTGATACGGTTTATCCCGGCAGCAGTAACTTACTGAATAAACCTGATGGAACCAAGAAAAAAGAGTCAGAGTTAACCATTCGAGATTTGTTTAATCTTAAGAATTTACCGAACAATGATTCTTGGAAGCTAGATATTACTCAGAAAGGAACAGGTCAGTGTAAACAATTTTCAACTACTCCTAGTGGTTCAAATTTGGATAAATTTTGCCCTAATCGTTTGATTTCAGGTGGGGGATCTTATTGGAATCAGCCACAATTTCAGCGCTTTCCTCGTCGATTAGCTTTTCCACGAGATTCTCAATACAGATTGGTATTAGACAGTAATGGTCAACCTCCGATGGTGGGAGTTGCTGACCCAGGTGCTGGGGGGGGTAACGATATTTATAACGGTTCTTTAGGATGTTTTGGGATCAGTAGTGATGTTAATCAGGATATCTATAGTTGTGCTCAACACGGTTCAGGTTCTGGCGGAAATAAATGGGAACCCCGTCGCTTGAATGATAATAAGAACTCGGTTACTACCCGTGCTTTATGGTTTAGAACCAGAAATGGTAACGTAGTAGACTACGGTGCAAACTATCCCCTGTGGTACTACGATCCTTTAAATCCGGGGACTCCCAACAAGTTACAAACAACTGTTCAAAACCCCCTATTAGTTCCAGTTTTGCAACTTGAAATGACCACTGGAACACCAACTACCTCAACAACCAACACCAAGGCGGATCTAGGTACTAGCTGGTTGATGATTCCTGATAATGGCCCGACTGGCAATAAAGTTACACCCTATGATGTGGTTATGGGTACGGGTGATGTCCCTTCTCGGAAAACTGGCGCAATTGGAGATTTTAATGGGGGATTACCCAACCTAGCCAGACTTCTGGAAAACTGGCAGGGGAAAACCGTTAAAGTCAGTGGCTCGTTTCTTCAATTCCAACGCAGTAAATATGCCACTGCCCCTTTCTGGGGTGTCTTCACCACCACTGCCCAGCAGGCTCCACCAATCTTTAACACGGGCGCGCGAGTCTACAACACATCTAGTGCTAGTGGGCAAACACCTTACTTCTCGCAACCTCAACGGAACTGGGGGTTTGATGTGGGTTTGCTCTCCCAATCTCCTGACCTATTCGCCCAAAAACTAACTACTCCTCCTTCTGGTTCCCAACCGGCGGAATATTTCCGAGAAGTGAGCCGGAGTGATGAATGGGTGAAAACACTGTTGTGTGCTAAAGAAGTGGACGATACTACTGGCCAACCCACAGCCACGAACGCTGTTCAAAATACTTCTATACGACCAACAAAATCATTCTGTAAAGATTACACAGGAGGCTAAAATGAACAATCAATTTCAATTCAAGGGGGGCAGTCCCCCCACATCGGGTTACACGATCTTGGAAGGTTTAATGGCTGTGGTGGTGGTATCCGTAATGCTATTAGCAATTGGCCCAGTTATTGCCTTCTCCGTGGGAACCCGTGTTCAGGCTAAACGGGTTGAACTAGCTACCCAGGCGGCAAGAAGTTATATTGATTGGGTAAAAGCTGCTTCTGATGACAATACAGTAACGGAAAGAACGCCCAAACAAAGTGCAATTCCTGCAATTACGGCTCCAGCAACAGGTGATTTAACAGGTGATTGCACATCAAAAGATGGTTATTGTACAACAGATAAAAAATTGTACTGTGTAAATCTTGATGAAACACCAGGATGTCAAACCAATAGTCCGGTGGATATGGTGGTTCAACCTATCATAACTCAGGTAACTGATAATGATGTTGCTAATTCAAACAAGGGTTATCAAATGCAAGTTGGAGTTTATCGCGCTAACTCTTTTGTCGCTGGTGTAACCCTTCAACCTGCTACCAAGTCAGATAGCTTAACAACAAATGCGGTAGGCAATCGTAGTTTACCTTTAGTTGTTATCAAAACAGAAGTTTTACCGTCAGGTGCAACCTTTGACAATCTTAAAGAACGACTAAATGGTACACCTTCACCGTAATATTTTGAGTGTAACTTAATTCCCCTGCTTTTCTGAAGTTAATGGAGCAATAAAAATGAGTATCTTTCTAAAATTATTACTTAAACATCAAGTTAGGTCAAGTTCGGCAAAATTTGATCAAAACTATCAAGTCAAAGGCATGACGATGATAGAACTGTTAGTCGGTACAGTTATTGCTTTTATCGTGATCACTCCCTTGATGGGAATGGTGCTTGGTATGTTAAATGATGATCAACGAGAAAGTGCCAAAGCCAACACTGAAGAAGAAATCCAATCTGCATTAGATTATATTGCAGAGGATGTTAGTCAAGCTCTATATATTTATGTTCCCAACAAACAAGAAACAACATCATCAGGAACAACTATAACTACTGATGAAATTAAAAGTCTAAAAGATAATGGTTTTTTACCGAATACTGCAAGTCCTAATAATGAAATACCTGTTCTCGTTTTTTGGAAACGAAAAATAGTAGAAGATGCTGTTCCCGTTGATTCTACTAAACTACCTAAAGACTGTAACCCCAAACCCTACACTCCACAAAAACAAAGGAACTGTAATGATACCTACGTTTTATCATTAGTCAGTTATCAATTGCTTCCAGGAACAGATAAAACATCAATTTGGTGTCAACCTTCAGGAACAACTTGTCCTAGTCGAATAGTTCGGTATGAAATTTCTGATGGATTAAAAAACTCTAATGGAATCTACTACAAAAAGGCTGAACTTACGACAGAACTCCAGGAGTATGCAGAAGAAAATATTACAGATTATAATAGTGGTTTTAGTCTATCTGATCCATCAAAAAATGTCACTACTAAAGCTAATTTTCCAGTAAGTCAAGTGTTAGTTAACTACATTGAAAAATTTGAACTAGATCCTAGCTCAACAAATAACTTAGCTAAATTAACAATTCAGGCAAATGCAATAAGACGTAACGACGCTAATGCAGTTTGTCCGACTGATTCTAAGATTGGTGTTAACAGTAATTCACCCTATTGTCCAAAATCATCAGTTCAATTGCGAGGCTTAAGTCGTCTAGGCAATTAGAACTAACTCAAAAATTATTAAATCATCAAAAAGGATTAATTATGAAAACTCAACAAATATTAAATAGGCTGTTAATAAATCGCTTAAAAAAAAATCCTAATCAGATTAATCAGGGATTTACCCTGATTGAATTATTAGTTGTAGTTTTAATGATTGGTATTCTGAGTGCGATCGCGGCTCCGGGTTGGCAAGCATTTACAACCGGACAACGGATTAAAAGTGTTAATAATCAGATATCTCAAGCTATTAAAACTGCTCAAGCAGAAGCTAAGAGAAATAAATCCGACTATGTACTAGGATTCGATCCCGCTCAAGATCCACCAAAGTATAGTATTTACAAAAAAGATACACCAGATGCTGAGAAACAATGGCAATCTTTGAGTCTTGACGGTGCAATTAAAGAGAATATGCTCAAAATTTATTCTCAAGCTGATGGTACGAAAAATAATGAAATTCCTTTTAAGTCAGATGGGACTGTAAATGTAGATGGAGATAAAATTAAACTTGCAGACACGGGTAAAAATACAGATGGTTTTAGCGTTGTTGTTTACCCTAAAGATAGTCCAAATTCTCGAAACTGCATAATTGTACAAACGATTTTAGGAGCAACAAGAACCGCAGAAGGCACTGATCCAAAAACAGGTTGTCCACCAGAACCCAAATAGTTGAAAGAATGCGATCGCGTAGCCTCCACCCTGCAACATTGCAATTATAGCAATGGGCAAAAACTTCCTGTGTCTTGGTGGTCAAATTAAGCCTAATCTCTCTCAGGATAACAGCGTCTGCGATAACTCCGTAATGTCCACAAATTGATTAATCTTTCAACGTTCAAAATAGTTTTAAAAAATCCGTAATTCTCCCGTGGTCAGAGCCTCTGATTTTTCGCAAACTGGTAGTTAGGTTCGTTGAACAAACATAACTATTTAAGTTGAAATCAGGCGTGCTTTCATGATCAACAAAAAAAAGACCTGCGATCGCTCCCTAACCCCCTCTGATAGCGGATTTACCCTAATTGAACAACTAATTATTATCTCCATAATTGGTGTTCTGGGTGCCATTGCCGCCCCCAGTTGGTTAGGCTTCATTAACCATCAGCGCCTCAATACATCCATAGACCGAATTTACTGGGCGATGCAAACCACCCGTGCAGAAGCCAAACTCAATAAAGAGACCAGGCAAATCAGCTTTCGAGATCAAAATAATACCGTGCAATGGGCAATTCATCGTCCAGATGAGACCCCCACAGAAAATCAATGGACGATCCTAGATCAAGGCGTTCAAATTGACGAGGCAGAAACAACCCTATATCAAAATAAAACTACCAAAATCTGGAGGATGCAATTTGACCATAAAGGTCGTGCTAATGGTCAGTTAGGACGGGTGACCGTATCCCTTCGCAATGGTAGCCCCGCCAAACGCTGCACATTCGTGTCCACCCTATTAGGAACATTAAGAATAGCCCAAAATAACCCAAAACCCAAAGATGGGAAATATTGTTATTAAAAAAGTTGACAATAGAATTTCCTTTTCCCTTTCTTTGTGTCTTTGTGCCTTAGTGGTTATTGGTGTCAACTTAAGTAATAATTTCATTGTTTTTATCCTAGACCAGATCCCCCTAAATCCCCATTAAAAAGGGGGACTTATGAAGTACAGTTTCCCCATTTTTAAGGACTTATGAATCCAGTTCACCTATTAAAAAGGGGGACTTATGAAGTACAGTTTCCCCATTTTTAAGGACTTATGAATCCAGTTCACCCATTAAAAAGGGCGACTTATGAATCCAGTTCCCCCCTTTTTAAGGGGGGCTAGGGGGGATCTACACGCCCAGAGAAAATCAGTTGAATATTTTTTTTTCCCTATTTTTTTGTGTCTTTGTGGTTCGTCAAATTGACCAATAACCCAACTATTCACCACCAGACATCATTTTCTGTAAAGAACTCAACCCTTTTTTCACCCGACGAGAAACCGTCACCGAACTAATACCCAAACGTTCCGCCGTTTCCTTCTGGGTTAAATCATACAGAAACACAAACTCCAAAACCTTACGGGTTCCGTCCTCTAATTTAGCTAAAGCCTGCTGGACACGAATTTGATCCTCTTGCGCCAACTGAAAACTCCGATAACGACCGTCAGGAACCATTTCCCCCAAACAGGTCGCCCCATCTTCCCCATCTTGAATCGGAGCATCCAAACTCAGCACAGAACGGTTGTAGTTAGCCAGCTTCACCTCATTCCACTCATTCACAGAAATTCCTAACACCTCCGCCACTTCTCCATCCGTGGGCGGGCGCTTGAGTTCTAACTGAAGTTGTTGAATCACCTTCACCGATTGCCGTTGTAGGGTCAACCATTGACGAGGTACCCGCACTGACGGGCTTTTATCTCTTAAATAGTGCTGAATCTCTCCCCGAATATAGGGAATCGCAAAGGAACTAAAGGCATGACCTTTGGACAGGTCAAATCGCTCGATTGCACGAATCAAGCCAATACAGCCGACTTGAAGTAAATCTTCATAACTTTCCGTACACTGGTTCACCCAATGGTGTACCTCCTTACGCACCAATCCAATATTTAACTGAACAATCCGGTTGCGGATATCCTTAGAAGCAGACTGTTGATATTGGTGCAACAGTTCTAAACTTTCTCCTCTAGGGTAATTGACAACTTGAGTAGGCATGACAAGATCCTGCGTTGGTAGGGCTGGCTAATTAGTTCCGTATTAATCTTGACCACACTCGGCTTTAATGGGATGGGAGGTTAGAGGGCTTGCCCCAACACAGGGGGGACTCTGAACCTATATTCAATAGTCAATGTGAGGTCGCGCTGAAGCACTAAACGAGGACTTTTAAGCCATCGGCTAGAAGCCTAGCTTTAGTAAATTTATATACACCATTAGGGCTAATAACATACTATTGTAGCCCAACTTGCGGGGTTAACGCAAGATATTTATAGAAGTTTGATTAATATTTTTTGAAATTGGGAATTATATATGTTCACTTAGTAAAAATACCCTCTGTTAATTCAGGAAGGCTGAGGGTTGAACCCTTACCCATCATCAGTCAGTGATTAAGTCCACAAACCGGAGACAGGTAACTGTTGATCCCCCATTCTTCCTGGATCAAATCATGGGTTAATCTATCGATAGGTGAGCTTAGGAAGCGGCTTCAATCCGACCATAGAAGACACCCCGAACCTTCACGTCCAAGGATTCCTTCGCACCCAAATCATCATCAGAAGGCTGTTCACTTTCAAAAATTCCAGCCACTTCTCCGGTTTCGCCGTCGATTTTAGAAACCTGTAAAGAAATCCGACCCGCTTTGACTTTGGTATCGGCTAACTTAACATTAGCATTACTTAAATCGACTCCATCGGCGGTTGCCGGTAAAGCAACGGCGTTGTCATAGCCAGCATTCACCCCACGGGCTTTAGGATCTAAGAAGTTGGCGCCTCGATAGGAAGGAACATTAAAATCTCCCCGTAAATCGGTAGAAGTGTTAATACTGGATAATCCGGGCTGGGAACTGGCCACTAACCCTTTAACCGTGAATAAGAAAGGAACTTCTTCGCCACCTGGTAATAAAACCGTAATCGCTTGGAAATCAATCCCATCTTTTTCTTCAAAGGTGAGTTTACCATCGGAACCGACCAACAGGTTGCCGGTAATTTGATCTAAGCTATAGGTGAATCGGGTTAATAGACGACCCGGAACAAATTCGGCTTCTTTGCGTTTGTTGGTGGGTTCTTCTTTAACAAAATAGCTGGTGGGTTGCAGACACAAACCACTGATACTGTAGGACTTTCCACTATCAATTGGAATAGAACCCCGGGCAGTTTCTGGCAAAGTTGGACAGTTTACAGCTAATCCTGTATTTCTAATGTCATCATAGGTCAGTAGCTTCGGATCTTTAGCCTCTGGGCCATCAGAACAAGCTGTAAGTACAGTTAAACAGATTGCTAATAGTGCAGCAACCAAAGCGCGATATCTCATTGTCAACCTCAAATATGCAAAATTGATATTTGACACTCTGCCCTGTAAAGAGAGGCAGATTCTTTAAGACTTGCTTAAAAGGGATAGTCAAATATCCCCCTAGACACTCAAAACAACTATCAAAAAGACGCTGTAATTGCGCTTACTTATACCATTTTTTGGCTTTCCGAGTCCATCACCATGCCAATTCGGTACGCTCCGCGTTTTTCCGTTGCTTGCTTGCCCTCCGGCTACAACTTTGTAGGGGCGAGGCAAGTCAGGGGTTACTCCTTAAAAAACACTTCTTCGCGTAGATGGTTATTCCTACTTGCTGCCGATATTTTATCATTTCTCATGGCAGTTAAAACTGCGGTGAGTCGTTTTTCCTCCCCAAAGCTCAATCCTCCGTGCTTCCCAACTCCGGGTTTATTGCTCGTGACTGTTTTTGTGACGAAGTACAAATTTTTCAAGGATCAGTTAAACTACTTAAGTTAATGTTACCGATCGCTCTCTCTCAGACGGTTGTCGGCAATGATAGATTTCAATTATGGACAATCCCACGGAATTTGATTCACAAGCTCGGTCAAATCAGCTTGAATTTTTAGCAGAAAAGGTTTTAACCTTAGCCAAAACCGCCGAAGGAAACCCTCTGGAAATTTTAGCGGTATTGAGAATTTTAGAACAGTTACACCAAGACATCCGAGAAAGTTTCTTTCAGCAATCTTTACCCGATAATCGTCAAAAACTCTATCATTTATTACGAGAGATTGAATCTAAAGGAGGTTGGCCCTATATTCCTCGGAGTTCTCTCAACTCTGTAATGGAAAATTTACAAAAGGAGTTTCCAGAATTGATGCAGGAGTAGGGATACCGATGGTGCGGGAGAGAAAAATCAAGATAGATTAATGGGTTTTTAATTCTGAGAAAAAAGCCGAAAGTGTTTGAAATAATTGACTCACTTTTACCAAATCTTTATCACCAGCAGAACGTTCAACGCCACTAGAAAGATCAATGCCATCGGGTTTTAACTGTTGCAATGCGTCCCCAATATTATCGGGGGTTAATCCTCCGGCTAAAAACCAGGAACAGGGGGGGTAAAATTGTTTCAAAATTTGCCAGTCTAACCTTTGACCCGTCCCTCCCAACTGTTGTGGATGATAAGCATCTAATAATAGGGCATCAATATGATTAAAATAGTCTTGGGCTTGAATTAAGGTGGCTGGGGATTTAATCCGTAGGGCTTTAATCAGTTCTGTATCAGGAAGAATCTGACGCAGGCGATCGCAAAAATCGGGAGATTCATCCCCATGCAGTTGTACACCAGTTAATCCCGTTTCCCTGACCGTTTGATAAATTTCTTCCACACTCACATTAGCAAATACACCAATGGTTTGAATCGAGTTCGGTAAATTCTCTAAAATCCGGCAAATTTGCTGCGATGTGACATAACGAGGGGAGCACCGAACACAAATAAATCCTAACATTGTCGCCCCCAGTTGGGCGATCGCACGCCCTTGATCCGGTCGAGTAATTCCACAAATTTTAATTCGCATTGATGGTCTTGAAGTTAAGTTTAAGGTCTGATTCACAGCAGACAATTCAGATCAAAATTTTACAAGAATTATATCAATCGGGTGCATTCTGTCTATTCCCTGTTCCCTGTTCCCTATTCCCTATTCCCTGCTATATTAACTTTTTCAACAAATTAGGAGTTTTTGGCATCAGATTTTTATAATCAATTGTTGAAATTAAGAAAATCGTAAAATTACTCAGGAGAATAGAAACTTGATTTACACTTCATTACTGATGTCGATACAAAGCAACGTTCCCATCACCGTGAGTTGGTCTCCGAGTGTAGCCATTGTTATGATTATCTCTAACCTAGTGGCTATTTTCATCGGTTTCTATGCCATTTCTAAAGAAAATCGTGGCAAAGGGCCTAGTTTACCCGGTTTACCCCGGATGTTTACGGGATTTGGAATTCCCGAATTATTGGCCACCGCCAGCTTTGGACATATTTTAGGGGCTGGGGTGATTTTAGCTTTAGGCAACGCAGGAGTTCTTTAACCCACCCCTCGTAGAGACGCGCCATGGCACGTCTCTACACTGGCTCCATGGCGCGATTAATGAATGGGTAAAGAAGGCCCTGGAGGTGAATTAACGGAACCTGCAATCGTGATTTTGTTGCTTTCTCGTTGGGTTTGCATTTCCACCGCGATCGCTTCAAATAAAACTTCCAAACTACTGTAGGGAATCTCTAAATCAACCGTGGTTTCAATTTGATCAAACCCATTAGGAGAAAATTCCGTTAACCAACGGGGGCCATCAACAACGGTGCGGGTTTGACGGTCAAATAGCCAAACTTTGATATAAATTCGCGGTAAACCATCGGGAAGTCTTACCCTCAGTTTAACTAACCTTCCGGCAATAATTTCCGTTGATAAAACCTCAACTTGAGGGTCTGGAACGGGTTGATCTTCTGGCAAAACATAGGAAATTGGTTGATTGACCGCCGGGGTTTCTGGTTTAACTCCTTTGATATTTTTACGGCGGGGAAAAAATGCCCCAGGGGATTCTAAAGGTTCATCATCAACTACAATTTCTTCTAATTCCTCCTGAGCATTGATTGATTCTGGGTATGGCAAAGGTGCTGTGTCCGATGCAGTTGGATCAGAACGTTTAACAATATTAGTCGCAGCATTAAACGGAATCTCCGGTAAGGGATTAATATTAGCCCGTTTCACCCATTGTGACCATTCTTGATCACCCGCCAAAGCATTCAACCGCGACCAAAACCGATTATTTAAGTCTAAGGCTTGAAAAGCTTCTTGAACTTCTGGATCAGATTTCGGTTTAGCTATCGGGTCAATTTTTTCAATCCCATCTGTCGCCGGGATTAATTCCGATGATTCCCCTGCTAATAGGGGTGAAATTGCAGTTGATATATCTGTATAATTCGATTCCCAAGAGGGAAGAACCGTCGATGAATCCCGATCCTCAGACGATACAACACTTTGATCCGGTTTTGGTGCAGGTTCAACTTCCCCAGTTATGGAACTAGGGCTGAATATTGGCAAATCTAGGGATGTAGCAGAGCGAGATTCCCAGCTAGAATTATTTAGTTTGGGAGGAAGCACTGTAGTCGTTTCGGGGGTTAGGACTTCAGCCCGATTAGTGGTATCGGTCAGGTCGGGTAATTCCAGAACTCCCATATCTAAATTAGAAAGGTCGGGGAAGTCGTCTTGATCCAATTCTGGACTAAAACCCTGATCTATAGCTTCTAAAAGATGTTCAACCTGGGTAACAATATTAAAGGATTGAGTCGTTACCGCCACCCCATCATGGGAAAAAATCACTTCCCCTAAAATTAAACGGGTTTTACATTCAAAGGGAATATAAACTACACCGGAAAAAGCCAGAGGGAAGTCAGAGGAAGGAAGGGTTTGGTTAACCTCAAATAACGGTTCTGAGCTTTGGGGGTCGCGTAGGCGAAATTGCAATTGTCCGTCAGTCAGAATTGGGTAAGTAGAAGATGGGGTAGGCGTTGGCAATTCTACCCGTCCCGACACGATTAAGGCTTCTCCTAAGCGGCCAACAAAGGAATCTTGCTCTAGGAAGATGTGCAGAGCATTTAGTAACTTGTCTACAGTATCAAGAGGTTGGGGGGATGGTTGGGGAGTATCAGGAACAGCAGGCGTTAGCTGGGTTGGTTCAGGAACAATATGGAGGCCAGAGGTAGGGAATTGTACAACGTTAGAATACTGTTCTGTAGGCGAATCAACAGCCTGGGGTGCTGCGGAGTTAATATTAGCCGTCGGGGGTTCCGTATCCCCAAAAAATTGCTCAAATTCTTCTGCTTCCGAGGGGAGAACCCGCAATTGTATGGTTTTTTTACCAACGGTTGCTAATAACCCGGACGTTAGTTGAGGCGCACAAGAAAACTGCCAATTCCCAGGTTTAAGGGAAGTATAAGGCATGACCACCATTAAACCTTCGGCATTGGTGGTTAGTGTTCGGGTTTGAACCTGTTGGACAGGTGGAACCGCATCAAAATCTTGATAAATAATCCGAACATCAATTGAGGTGTTTGTATATCCAGACCGGGCTACCATCCGGTAGCGTCCTTCTAAAATTTCAACATCCGGGGATTCCAAGGTTAACCAACTATTGTCCCCTTCTTTTTGCAGTAGAAACTCCCAACTTGCCATTTCCCGCCTCTATATTAGGTGGTTTTTCGTCTCTCTAATATAATAGCGGAATTGAATTGCACCGAAACAATAGGAGGCAGGAGGCAGGAGGCAGGAAGAATTAAGAATCAAGAATCAAGAATTAAGAATTAATCTTTTTTCTTTTTTCCGGTGTTCTTTCTACCTTCTGTCCCCTGCCTCCTGTCTTCTACAGCAATCCGGCGTTAGTTCCGGGCTTGCCCGTTGCCAGTTCCACTTTGACAATTTTACCGCCCATTTTCATGATCCGTTGTTGTTCTTTAAACCAACTGTCATAGGGAACTAACTTAGTAAAGTAGGTATTTTGTAATTCCCGTTGGGTACGAATCCGGCTTTGGCTTGGAACACAAGCCGTTACTTTAAACATCCGCATGAGGTTCGTCTCTCCTAGGCAAATTTAACAAGTTTTACATCAATTTTAAAATGCTCAAAGGCCGGGAGTCGGGAGTCAATCCTAGCTCGCTAAAACTTATCAGGAAAAACAGACAAGCCTTTGGCGGTCTAGCATTCACTCCAGACTTCCCTGGCCTTGAAGGTCGTTTAGATTTGGGACGGGGAATCAAACTGAGTGATCACCCTCAAAAACCTAACCTCGGTTTTAGCTTAAGCCAGAGGAGATATAGTCCAAGTAAATACCCATTTCTTTGCCAGCATCAGCACCCACTAAACTAGCGGTCACTTCTTTGATGGCTTGGATGGCTTGCACGGTAGAACCGATGGGTACACCCAGGGAGTTATAGGTTTCTTTCAAACCGTTGAGAACGCGCTCATCGAGAATGGAAGGATCGCCAGCTAACATTGCATAGGTAGCATAACGCAGGTAGTAGTCTAAGTCGCGGATGCAAGCAGCATAGCGACGGGTGGTGTACATATTTCCACCAGGACGAGTCACGTCAGAATACAGCAGAGATTTGGCTACTGCTTCTTTGACGATGCTGGCTGCGTTAGCACTAATGGTGGAAGCAGCACGAACCCGCAGTTCGCCAGTGGCGAAGTAAGCTTTTAACTTTTGCAGGGAGTTGGCATCCAGGTACTTACCCTGAACGTCAGCAGAATTAATTACGGAAGTAATGGCGTCTTGCATGATTGTTCTATTTCCTTGTAGTCGCTGAATCTAGGAATCGTTTAAAAAATGTGATAAAGCGATCGGACTTATGAGAGCGCACCGATCACATAGTCGAAGTAAGCTGCGGCTTCGGCTGCATCTTCACCAGATAACAGACCTGTAGCAACACTCTTCAGCGCACGAATTCCTTCGGCAACGGCTTCAACGGGAGTACCCAAAGATTTGTACATTTCCCGAGCGCCAACAATCCCAATTTCTTCGATGGGGGTAATATCACCCGCAACGACTCCATAGGTAACCAGACGCAGGTAGTAGTCAAGGTCGCGTAAGCAAGTAGCGGTCATTTCCGGGCCATAGGCGTTACCAGCAGGGGAGACCACATCAGGGCGTTTCTGGAACAGTTGGTTTCCAGCTTCTTTGATGATCCGTTCACGGGCACCGCTCACAGTTTCGGCGATGCGCAAACGACGCTCACCAGAGGTAACAAAGGCTTTGATCCGGTCTAACTCACCAGGGCTGAGGTAACGCGCTTCGGCGTCGGCATTAACAATGGATTTTGTGACGATACTCATTTTCTACAAAAGCGTTTAGCTAACGTTTTCCTGATTGACGCTCTCCCGAAACCCATTAACTGAGTTGGAGAGCCTCATCGTTACCGATGAGCGTTCGGTGCTGGTTTAGATACAGTCTGGGTCAGGTTATGACATAGAGTGCATCTGCTTTTTGATCCGCAATCAAATCTATCGGTTTGAGATTTCTACTGCTTCACTTCCTGCTGGTTTGTACCCTCAAAAATTTTTGAGATTTTCAGGGGACAATTCACAAGTTTGATATCTTCCACTGGCTTTTGGGCAATGGATTCCCAAACTGCTCCCCTTGGGGCTACAGTCGATGGGGTAACTGGCTTTGGACATTAATCCGCCCAACACCGTCACTACCTATCGCTTGTATTTTCAGGCATGGAGTACACATTCTGAGCCAGATTGTAATAGTTTTTAACATTACCAACGAAATCGCGGGTTGACGGTTGAGGTGTTGACAGTTGTGATATTAGGATTTTAGAGCCGATGTCGGGTTCGTTTTCCCTTTCCTTCACTGGGCTGAAACAGACCCAAAAATGTAACAATAGATTCTGTTTAGAATCTCAATGGCTTTCGACCTAGTATGCGTTTAACTCGATGGAATTCTCCCCAGTTCAATGTCCCGCCACAGTGCTTTCAGGGTTTTAGGGGTTTCAAAATCCTGCTGACTACCTTGGTGATTATTTGTGTATTATTTTTGACCATCACTCCTTCCGCACTAGCGGGTCTGGATGATGACCATTTTGATGGTAATATTTTTGCGCTGTATGCTGGGAATGGTTCCTTGGTTCCCCCGAGAGTTACCTTAACAGAATCCATGAACCAGGGTAGACCCTCATTATTAGTATTCTTTTTAGATGATAGTAAAGATTGTAAAAAATTTGTCACTACGGTATCTGAACTTCAGCGTTTTTACGGACGAGAGGCGGACTTTATTCCGGTGAATGTGGATACCCTCTTACCCGATGCCCAAAATTCCCGCCAGGAACCGGGCTATTATTACAAAGGCTATGTTCCCCAAACCGTATTAATTAACCAATCGGGGAAAGTCGTTTTAGATAAAAAGGGACAGGTCGCCTTTGAAACCGTTGATGATGCGTTTCGCCAAGTCTTTGATTTATTGCCTCGGAATGAATCCGTAGAATTACGACGTCGTTCTTTCAACGAATTTAACACCGAGTTAGTCCCATCCCAGAAGTAAATCTCTGCGGAATATAGATTCGACGGCGCGATCACTTCATAAAATGTAACATTTTTGTTATGATCAAGTCAGTCGGTCTATTTCCCTAGCAAAATCCCCCCATGAATACCCCATCAACTCCAGACCTAGAACCCCAGGACAAACCCAAGGAACCCCAACCCAGCTATGTTAAATTAGCGATGCGGAATATGGTTCGTAAAGGCGGAAAATCCCTATTTCACTTCACTTTAACCACTATGGGTCTAGTCGGATTTCTAGTAGGAATGGCTTATCTAACTCGCTAAATTCTTTAAATTCTTATTAGATTGTTTATTAATGACTGTACAGGTTGAAGTTAGTATACAGGACTATTATTGGGAACAGTTAGAAAACTTAAAAAATAACACAATTCCTAATAATTCAATAGAGTCTTCTCCTCGGCAAATCGAATGTCCCTTGACGCTCGAAGAATGGGAAAATTGGTTCCAAAGTTGGTTAAATTATTTAGAGTCCTATCTTCCATTGGCATCCAGTTACGAGTTAAGCTTACGTCTTACGGATAATACGGAGATAGAAATGTTAAATACTCAGTATCGTTCCCAAAATCAACCAACGGATGTGTTAGCCTTTGCTACATTAGAAGTCAATTGTCCCCAACCTCCAGAAGAATTTTCTTCTGAATCTCTGTATCTTGGTGATATTGTAATTTCGGTGGAAACTGCTTACCATCAAGCCCAACAACAAGGACATTCCCTAAAAATTGAGCTAGGATGGTTAGCGACTCACGGTTTACTACATCTCTTAGGTTGGGATCATCCCGATGATCAAAGTTTAACCGAAATGTTAGACCAACAACGGGTGCTCTTAAAAACAGTTGAGTTAGGGGTTTAACAGGTAGCCTGGGTTTGGGTTAATCGAAAACGGCAATCAGACATCATAAATTCCAGAAATCATAGAAAATATAAGACAAAATAAAATCTATAATTCCTGAATTTATTGATAATTAAGGCTGTAAATTCTAGTAACTCAATCAACAAATCATCAAGAAAACTGTGATAAATTTCTCCCTATAGCAGACCTAAAATTGCTGGTCGTGATCACGTATTCAGCGAAGGATTTAGAAATGAATGTAGAAAAGCCCTCCCTTTCAACATTTCCTACACCGTCAATTCCCCTTCCTCAAACAACAACCTTATCTAAGTCTAATCTTTCCGAGACTATGGGGAACAAATATGACCGAGAACTATCATGGAAAATCGCTTCTAATTTATTAGTTAGCTTTAAATATGCTTGGACAGGAATTAGTTATGCCTTTAGAACTCAAAGAAACTTTCGGATTCATACTATCATTGGAACCCTCGCAATTTGCCTGGGTCTTTTTTTGCAGTTAACCCGGGTGGAAATTGCCATTATTGGTCTGACCATTGGTGCGGTGATGACTATGGAATTATTGAACACCGCCATAGAATCAGTAGTTGACTTAACCGTCGGTCAGTCCTACCATGATTTAGCCCGAATTGCGAAAGATTGTGCGGCGGCGGCGGTTTTAATCTCCGCTTTAGTGGCATTATTGGTAGCTGGAATCTTACTTTTACCGCCTCTGTTCACCTGGATTCAAATTATAGTTTCAGGAGTTTAACCCTTGATTATTGTTATTGATAATTACGATAGTTTTACATACAATATTGTTCAGTATTTAGGCGAACTAGGGCAGGAATTACCGATTGCTGCTGAGGTTCAGGTATTTAGAAATGATCGGATTTCCCTAGAAGAAATTCGTCAAATGAAACCCGATGCAGTGGTGATTTCTCCAGGGCCAGGTCGTCCCGAAGATGCTGGAATTTCCCTCGAATTAATTCGGGAATTAGGGCCAACTTTGCCTATTTTGGGCGTATGTTTAGGTCATCAAAGTATTGGTCAAGTGTTTGGGGGGAATATTATTTCTGCACCGGAACTAATGCACGGAAAAACATCTCCTATCCATCATACGGGCGTTGGTGTGTTTAAAAATTTAGAGAATCCCTTAACCGCAACTCGCTATCATAGCTTAGTGATTGAACGAGAAACTTGTCCCGATAGTTTGGAAATTACCGCCTGGGTGGAAGATGGGACAATTATGGGGGTTCGTCATCGGGACTATCCCCACATCCAGGGGGTACAATTTCACCCGGAAAGCGTTTTGACCCAGAATGGAAAACAACTTCTAAGAAACTTCCTAGAACGAATATAATTGTCATTTAATCCATTGATACGTCAACCTCAATATTATGAAACGGCGAAAATTAATTCAATTAACAACTACAACACTATTGACCACCTTAGCAACTGGGTTAACGTCTCAATGGCAAAATTCTTCCGCACAATCTACTTCTGAAAATACCTTAACTGTCCAATGGTTAGGACATACTTCCTTTTTATTTACCGGGGGAGGATTAAGAATTTTAGTTAATCCTTTTCGCCAAATTGGTTGTACCGCAGGTTATCGGAGTCCCCAACAATTTTCAGCCGATTTAATCTTAATTAGTAGCCGTCTTTTAGATGAGGGTGTGACCGAAGGATTTACGGGAAATCCGGCTTTATTATATGAACCTGGGGTTTATCAATTTAATGGTAATCAAATTCAAGGAATTCGCACCCTTAAAGATAGATTTAATGGCCGACAATTTGGGGTAAATGTAGCTTGGTTGTGGAAACAAGCGGGAATTAAAATTTTACATTTAGGTGGATTGGCTGGGCCATTAGGAATGGAAGAACGCATTTTAATCGGTCGTCCTGATTTAATGTTGATTCCGGTGGGAGGCGGGGCGAAATCCTATACTCCAGAAGAAGCCAAAAAAACCATTGAATTTCTCAATCCTAAAATTGTCATCCCCACCCATTATCGCACCTTGGCGGCGGATGTAGCGGCCTGTGATATCGAACCCGTTGATAATTTTTTGTCTGTGATGGCGGGAACATCAATACAAATTAAACAAACCGATACGCTGACATTAACCGCAGATAATTTACCGAAACAAGGGCCGATAATTAACGTCTTAAATTATAACTTTGATGTTACCCCTAAAAGTTAACTAAAAGTCTCCATCTCTATTTGTGTTTGATAACCATGATCACCATTCAAAATTACTCGAAAAAATTCATAGCTAGGTTTGTAGGTGTTGTTGGGTTGACGCTATTCGGGATTTTACCCGTTCAAGCTCAACTTTATAATTATACCTTAACAAACTCAACCCAAATTACTCAAGTTCCGGCTACAATTTCCCTCGATATTATTGATACAATAGTGAGCGCGGGTGAATTTACCATTCTAACCCAAGCGTTACAAGCGGCGGACTTAGTAGATACCATTAAAGGTGAGGGGCCATTTACCCTATTTGCACCCACGGATAAAGCCTTTTCTGCACTGCCCCCGGGAGTTTTATCGGACTTACTGAAACCCGAAAATAAAGCCCAATTGGTCAAAATTCTTACCTCTCATGTTGTGGCGGGAAAGGTGTTATCCACTGACCTAAAATCTGGAGAAGTCCAAACCCTAGAAGGGAATAAGATTAAGATTGAGTTAGGGACATCCGTAAAAGTTAATAACGCCACGGTAATTAAAGCTGATGTTTTTGCTAGAAATGGTGTAATTCATGTGATTGATGCGGTGATTTTACCTGAATAATTTTAATAATTTGGAGAGGATAAAACCATGAAAACTTTAATAGAAAATCAAACCCAAGGCAAAAGTTTAGGAATGGTCAGTCTTTTAGGTTTATTAACATTAGGAACTATTTCCCAGGGAGTCGCAGCAGAAGTTCAAATGTCTGCTAATTCCGAACTAATTTGTCGTCAACCTAACCAAGATTTGGCTCAACTACCGATTTCTCCGAAAGTAATTCAAGGTGTAGTCGGAGATTTAGCCACGGTTATTTTATCCGATGAACGCTTTAAAATCCTAGGGATGATTTTACAATCGATTGGATTATTGGATGCTTTAAAAAAAGGGGAATTTACTATTTTCGCACCTACGGATGAAGCCCTTGCTAAGTTACCCCAACAAATTTTAGATGCGATTCTAAAATCGCAAAACCTCAACCGATTTACCGAACTATTAGAATATCATGTCATCCCAGGTAAAGTCACAACAACGGAGTTGAAATCAGGTAAAATTAAAACTTTAGAGGGAGATTCTGTTACGATTAAGACCAAGAAAAATCAAATTAAAGTCGGAAATGCCACGATAATTGATTCTGATATTCCGGCGAGTAATGGAGTCATTCATGTTATTGATCAAATCTTAATTTTACCGAAATAAGCTAAAATAGTGATCAGTCGTAGGGGCGGGTTCGCCTTAACCTTAGATATGTACAATAAATCTACCTAAACCCGCCCCGACTTAACTTAACTTAACTTAACCTTAGATATGTACAATAAATCGACCTAAACCCGCCCCGACTTAACCTTAGATATGTACAATAAATCGACCTAAACCCTCCCCTATTACATATCCTCAAAATTAATGATCAATTGAATTAGGACTTACACAACATACAGTAGGGGCTGGTTTAGAAAGAATATCTGTGAGTATCAGAAATTTGCACGGAACCCGCCCCTACAACTGATAAACTGATGACAGATTGAGGCGAAGTGGGGCGGGTTTTTCAAGATTATCTGTGAGAAACGGAAATCAATACAGAACCCGCCCCTACAAATCCTTCTATCTACTAAATAACCAAATTTATATTTATGAAATTAAGCCTTTGCATGATTGTTAAGAATGAACAAGAAACTTTAGCAAAATGTTTAAACAGTGTTAAAGGAATTGTTGATGAAATTATTATTGTTGATACCGGGTCAACGGATAAAACCCCAAAAATTGCCCAACAATTTGGAGCAAAAGTTCATTCCTTTAATTGGTGTGATGACTTTGCTAAAGCCAGAAATGCTGCGCTTAGTTATGCCACCGGACAGTGGATCTTAGTATTAGACGCAGATGAAGTTTTAGCCCCTGGAATTGGGGCGCAACTCCATCAAATTATGGAAAATCGTAATTTAATTGTGGTGAACTTAATTAGACAGGAAATCGGCGCCAGTCAGTCTCCTTATTCCTTAGTTTCTCGACTGTTTAGAAATCATCCCCAAATCTGTTTTTCCCGTCCCTATCATGCCATGGTAGATGATAGTGTTACTGAATTAATCCGCCAAAAACCGCAATGGCAAATCGGAACATTACCCCAAGTTGCTATTTTACATGAGGGATACCAAGCCGAAGCGATCGCCAAACGGAATAAATGGCAACTGGCAAAAACATCCATGGAGCGTTACTTAGCAGAACATCCAACGGATGCCTATGCTGCGAGTAAATTGGGAGCTTTATATGTTGAAATAGGAGACTTAGAGCGGGGCATAGAACTATTAAAATTAGGATTATCTCAAGAGAGTAATGGAGAAGATGGGGTTTTATATGAACTCCATTATCATTTGGGCATAGCCTATAGCAAACAAGGACAATTTACCCTAGCCAAACAGCATTATCAAACCGCCGTTGATATTAACATCTTACCACAATTAAAGCTGGGAGCCTATAATAATTTAGGCAATATTTTCAAACAAGAAGGAGAACTAGAATCGGCAAAAATAGCCTATCAAACCGCTATAGAAATTGATCCTGGTCTAGCGATCGCCTATTATAATTTAGGCATGACCTTGAGGGCAATGGGAGCCTATCGAGAAGCGATCGCCGCCTATCAAAAAGCATTAGAATTCAATCCCAACTCAGCCGAAACCTTCCAAAATTTAGGAGTCCTCCTACTACAAATTGGGCAACTCAGCGATAGTTCGACAATGTTTAAAGCCGCCATAGAATTACACGAGCAAAATAACTCCCCAGAAGCCCAACGTTTGCGTCAGGAACTTGGGGAAATGGGTTTTCGAGTTTGAGAGATCCTAGAGAAATTCCAAAACATTTTTCCAAATTTTTCCAGAATCCGCTATCATGCAGCAAAAGTTAGGTCATTTTTCTAGGAGTTCAGTAATATGGGTAATGCAGAACGGATTCCCGTCGGTATTGTGGGAGCCTCGGGCTATGGGGGCGTGCAGTTGGTACGTTTGTTACAGGATCATCCCCTGGTCAGAATTGCCTATTTAGGCGGGGATAGTAGCGCCGGAAAACCCTTTTGTAGTCTCTATCCCCATTTGAATGAATGTGTGGATTTAGTGATCGAACCTATTGATATTGATAAAATAGCCTCTAAATGTCAAATTGTTTTTCTATCCTTACCTAATAATTTAGCCTATACCATGGCGCCCCAATTAATAGAAAAAGGATGTAAAGTATTAGATTTATCGGCGGATTATCGATTTTCTAATTTAGACATTTATAAAAAATGGTATGGGGGAGAACGCACGGATCAAGCAATTGCCGCCACGGCCGTTTATGGCTTACCAGAATTGTATCGCGATCGCCTAGCTACGGCTCAATTAGTTGGTTGTGCGGGGTGTTATGTAACAGCAAGTTTATTAGCGATTTCTCCTCTATTAAAACAGGGATTAGTTGATCCCCATACCACAATTATTGATGCGAAATCAGGCACTTCTGGCGGGGGAAGACAGGCTAAAGTTAATATGTTATTAGCCGAAGCGGATAGTTCAATTGGGGCCTATAGTGTGGGTGGTCATCATCGCCATACCCCAGAAATTGAACAGGTTTGTAGTGACTTAGCCGGACATGATATTCTAGTCCAATTTACCCCCCATTTAATGCCTATGGTCAGGGGAATTTTAGCGACGGTTTATGCAACTTTACGAGATCCGGGGTTAGTAAGAGAAGATTTAATTACCATTTATAAAGCGTTTTATCGCAATTCTCCTTTGGTTAAAATCTTACCTGGTGGTACCTATCCCCAAACAAAATGGGCCTGTGGAACTAACCTTTGTTATTTAGGAATTGAAGTGGATCAACGCACCGGACGAGTGATCGTGATGTCTGCTATTGATAACTTAATTAAAGGTCAGGCCGGACAAGGGGTGCAGTGTATGAATATTATGATGGGTTGGGAAGAAACCTTGGGTTTACCCCAATTGTGTTTCTATCCTTAAGTCATACGTTGTTGGGCTTTAGCACAAAGATTGGAGGGCTTTAGCACAAAGATTGGAGGGCTTTAGCCCAACAACGGGATTATTTTTTCGGTTTCAACTGTGTTTTCTACAATACTATATAACAATTGCACCTGAACCCCGTTTTTTCATATCTGTTGTAATATTTTTATGATTTGGCTATAATCTTAAGAATGACTGTTTCAATGAAGCGCGAGGTCTTATGGTTAAAGCAATTCAGCAAGACAGAATTACTGCCGCAGAACAGCAAATTGAGGATAGAAGGCAAGAAATTGACTATGATACGAAAGACTGGACAATAGAGTTCATCGTCAATAAATACTTAGAGAAAGATGAGCAGGATGAAAGCGACATTTATGTGCCTGAGTATCAAAGAGAGTTTGTATGGGATATTAATCGTCAATCCAGATTAATTGAATCTATTATTCTCGGTTTACCTATCCCTCTACTCTTCATGGCTGAAATTAAAGAATCTGGAAGGCTAGAAATTGTTGATGGCTCTCAACGAGTTAGAACTCTTGCCGCTTTTATCACAGACAAGTTGCGATTAACTAACTTGAGAACATTAGATTCCTTGAACGGTTTTTACTTTAAAGATTTTGCACCATCACGCCAGAGAAAGTTTAATAATACTTCTCTTAGAACGATTGTTCTTTCAGACAAAGCCAATGAAGAAGTAAGAAATGATATGTTTGACCGAATCAATACCAGTAGCCTTGACCTCACTCCTATGGAGATGAGGAAAGGAGTATACAGAGGCGATTTTATTGATTTTGTCTTTGAATGTGCAAAAAATAAAACACTGATCAAGCTCTGTCCGATTTATAGATATTTTCAGAAGAGGAATGAAGAAGCTGAACTTGTGCTAAGATTTTTTGCATTTTCAGAAACCTATCCAGATTTTTGTCTTTCTAATGTAAAAAGTTATCTCGATCTTGAGCGAATAGGAGTAGCTAGATTTCTTGACGAATATGTGATTTGGAAAAATAACAGCTTTACAAATGAAGAAAAAAGCAAAAAACTGAATGATTTTGAGCAAATGTTGTTTTTTGTAGAAAAAACCTTCCCCAGTGGGTTCAAAAAATATCATAATTCCGATGCAACTTCGCGCCCTTACTTTGAGGCTATTTCAGTTGGTTCTCACCTCGCTCTTCAGGAAAAATCTGATTTAGTCATTAACAGATTATGGCAAACTGGGGAGAAAAATACTCAGACAGATTCTTTCCGCATTCCTATTGGTCGCTACCAAACCCATAAGCCTGAGAATATGAGGCAAAGAATTGACTATGTTAAGGATAGCCTGCTTAAGGACAGTCTATGAGAGATTTCATAAGGGAATTTCACAAGCGAGTAGCCGAGATTAATAAATATTTTGAGTTAGTAGATAGGATTGAAGAACTAGGGCCTTTGTCTACGAACTCAATCATTTTTCCATCAGGTGAGTACACAGTTGATAGGGATCTTCAGAAAATCCTGAAATCCCATTGCTATTTACTTTTATACAACTTAATTGAATCTTCGATTAGGAATGGGATAATTGCAATCCATGATGCGATTTTAATGGATCAGCTAACTTACCGAGATTTAAGTGAAAAAATTCAGAAGTTATGGTTATTAAATGATCAAAGCAAAAGCTTCATAGATTCTAATATTAAAAAGGAAACTATAGCGAATAATCTTCAAGATACAATTAGATCAGTTATAAAGGATGAAATAGTTACATTAGATCCAACTAATATTCCCATATCCGGCAACCTAGACGCTAAGACCATCAAGAAACTTATAGATATGTATGGTTTTCACGGTAATTTAGGAGTTCCTGATAAAGACATAGATGACATCCTTAACTTTGTAGTGAGGATACGATGCAATTTAGCTCATGGAAACGTTTCATTTTGTGACGCATCAAATCAAATTGGTTGGAAAAAGCCTGATGACAGTGCTGATGATCACAAAAGTGTATTCAGATACTTGATTGATGATAAAGAAAAAGTAGTTAAGTATCTGACTCATCTGCTGCAAAACATTGATGATTATATTGATAATAAAAAGTATAAATTATAGTAGAAGACTAGACATACTGGAAAACAGTTAATTTTCCCGTGTGTTACTACTGCTTTGCAAGTGTCAAATTAGGACTTTTGGAAAGCGTTTTACCGCAATTCTCCCCTAGTTAAAATCTTACCTGGCGGCACTTATCCACATAAATCGTTGTTGGGCTTTAGCACAAAGATTGGAGGGCTTTAGCCCAACAACAATTTATTTCTTAGGTTTAAACTGTTTTTCCACTAAACTAACAATCGTATCTCTGGGGAAAAATCGAGGTAAATTCACAATAAATTGATTAGTGAATCCTCCAGTTACTAAGGTTGAAAAGTCTTTTTCTAAAGCGTTCAATGTATCCTTAACAACTTCTTCCGCCGTCGTATAATTCTGTCCGCCGGAAAAAGTTTGAGGAAATTCTGCCGCGACAAAAAAGTTAGATTCCGTAGGGCCAGGACAGACCACTAAAAGTCTCACCCCGGAGTCTTTATTTTCTGCCCATAAAGCCTCAGTAAAATTCAAAACAAAGGCTTTTGTTCCCGCATAAACAGAACAATAGGGTAAGGGTTGATAACCGGCAATTGAAGCGATATTAACGATTGCACCCGCACCCCGTTTTTTCATATCAGTTAAGAATAAATGAGTCAGTTCAACTAATGCCGTAATATTTAACTGAATCATTTGCACTTGTTTAGTTAAGGGGCGATCGGCAAAGGTTCCATAATCTCCAAATCCGGCATTATTAATTAATAAATCAATGGTTAATCCTTGTTGAGAAACTGCATCAAAAACCAATTGTGTTGCCTCTGGTTGTGTCAAATCTTGAGGAATGACATGGGCTTTAATATTATATTGCGATCGCAATTTTTCTGCCAGTTGTTCTAATTTATCTTGAGAACGGGCCACTAAAACCACATCTATTTTCCGAGATGCCAATTCCTTGGCAAACGCCGCCCCAATACCAACAGAAGCTCCTGTAATTAACGCAGTTTTCATTGATTTTCCATCCTAGAATAACTTTCTAGTTAATAATTGTATTTGGTTTCAAGGCTGGTTGACACCCACTAAAAATGATTTATCTGACTTGGGAGCAGGTTGGGCGGTGGCAAACTATTGACATTGCAGATAAAATCGATGACTATGTTCTTCAGTTAGGTAGAAGGGTAAATATCGAAGTTTATGGCTTTGAACCAAATTATGTTCATCAATTCCCCCATTTGAGTATTCCTGATTTAGCAAAATAAGGTTGATTTTCCGATGGGGAAACAGTATTCATAGCGGGAATTTTGGATTCATCGGGGGGAGGAAGGGGTGCTGTTAAAGGTTGGGTAATATCACGTCCAACTAATCGTTTTGATAAACGAGAAATCCGAGGATTTTGTCGCATCTGAGTTTCATTCATGCCATAAATGTGCAGATCAACATATTCTTGACTAACCGGATTATATAAATGTTCTTTCATAATTCCTTCTAATTGAAATCCTGCGGTAATTAAAGCTGCATGGACAGGATGGTTATAACCATAACAATAGGCATAATAGCGATGTAAATGATAGGCATTAAAAATTAAGTCTGTCATTAATAAACCCGCTTCAATCCCATAGGAAATAGAACGATATTTTTCCTCAAAAATCCCAATTAACAGTTCAGCCCTTTGATGGAGAGCACTATAGTCGGCGGCGGCAATAATTCCAATTATGCCATGATGTTTATGAATCATTAAGCATTCTAAATAACCACTTTTGGCAGGTGTTAAATAGGATCTGCTGATTAATTTTTCTCTAACTTGTTCTACGGTTTCTGCTGTATCATTTAGACGAAATAAACGCATAAACTCATAACAGGAATACATTTTTTCAAACAGAAAAGCAGCATCATCGGGAGTTGTACGTTTGAGGGTTAGAGAGCGTCCTTGATGAAGAATGAGAGGATTAAAAGTCATAGAGTTATAGCAGAAAACAGGGAATAGTGTGACTGAAAATTATAATAAACCAGGGTAAAAAGTTTGATAAAACCAAGTAAAATTCTGTTTAATTGTGGTTTCAAAACGCTTTGGAATAGGATAATTAACTAATGGCTGATGGGAATTGTAGGGTTCTTCGACATATTTACCGAAAGACTGAGAATAATTAGATAATTCAAAATTAATTAGGGTTAAATTCGGTGTAATGGGTTGGAGGTTTAACCAGTTGAATAATTCTGTTAAGACTTCTTGAGGATTGGTCATTAAATGTTCGTAAACGACATAAAATAACCGTTCTTGTAAACTAATTTCTAAGTCTTGGATTTGTTCTAAAGCCTTGATACCTGAACCTACAATCCCTGGAGGAATGAATAATTTTTGAGCGCGTTCTGCTCTGGAAAGAGAGGCTAATTTTTCAGGAAAATCTAATAGTAATGTTTTTTGATGTTGGGTTTCTATAGCTCCATAAATTTGACCTAATTCTCTCACAAAAACTACCATTTTAAAATCAGGATCAATTAAATGAACTAACTCTAAATGCTCCAACCATTGAGGATGAAAATTAGCAATCCAAGGTTGAGAAATCGGTTTATCCCAACCATTGATAAACCCTCTCATTCCTAAGAGAGATCGCTCCATTGTCCCCTGAAAGTCTTGATTTAGTCCGTTAATTAATTCGGGATTAGTGGTCAAAAAGTTGCGAAAGTTCAGCAGTAAGTCACAAATCGGCGATCGCAAATAATTACTCTCAATTTCAGGATGTTGGGCTAACAGTTGACTGAAAAAAAACATCCCAGAGCAAGGGAGTCCGGTTAAATAAAGGTAACGATGATGGAGCATAAAAATTGTTGAAGTTTTCAGGAATCTTTGAAGAAACCCGGCTTCTTGAAGAAACCGGGTTTCAGGATTTATGCGTTAATTAAGGGTAAAAGAATTAGCGGTAATTGAGTTAGCAGGAACACCAATTAAAGTGGCTAAAAGTTCATTGTTAGCTGCTACTTGAATCAAGGTATTTCCCGCCTGAGTCCCACTGCCTTGAAGGATGGTAAGCTGATTAAAACTATAATTTTGGGTCAATTTTAACAGATCCTCACCTCCGACAAAATCTAGGATAAAATCAGCATTTTCACCCGGATTTAACATAAAGATATCTGCTCCTTGACCCCCGATCAGCGAATCACTTCCGACTCCACCATTCAGGGTATCATTGCCTAAATCTCCTGTGATGAAATCATCCCCATTAGCTCCATCTACAAGATCGTCGCCTTGACCGCCATGAATCAGATCCTTACCGTCGCCACCATAAAGGTTATCGTTTCCTGAACCACCCGACAAGAGATCATCTCCGACATTACCAACTAACAGGTCATTTCCAGTTTCTCCTAATACCGTATCATTGCCTAAATCACCACTGAGGGTATCGTTTCCTAAACCTCCGAAAATCAGGTCATTGTCCTTACCGCCTTGGCGGGCGCTATAACTGTGGAACCACTGGTTTTTGTGAAGGTAATACTACTGAGAGTTTTGTCTTGGTTGGGAGCGAACTTCAGCCCGTACAGGGCGACTGTGTTAGCATCATGATAGCTGCTCCCTGTTAAATCAAAGCTCCGATCTGTCCCATCAATCAGATAGTATGTGTTAGCGGATTCGGTAATAGTGTCAAACCAGTCAGGCACATTGGCTGTGCTGGTTTGATTAGTGCCATCGCTATAGTTAAACTTTACCTCTATCCCGGCTGTACCATCTGCACTGGTGGCGAACAGGTGGATGGCTGAATATTGACCAGATGTAATGTTGAAGGTAAAGCTGGTATTGTTGGCACTGAGAACTTTGGCGTTGTTGCCGTTACTGGTGTTACTGTAGCCGAGTTGAATTGCGGGATGGTAGGTGCTGGCGGCGAAAGAGCCGTTGTCGGGTAAACCATTACCATTAGCACCTACTTTAAAGGTGGCAAAGGACTGAGTGATTAGGGTTTCACTCGATGTGCTCATGCCGTTTTGGGTGGTGTCTGTAACTCCACCAGTGTAGTTAACAATGACATCCTCGGTGAAGATTGAGCTCACATCGAAGTTGGCGGTTGCTAACACTCCGGCATAGCTTTCTATTGTGACTGCTGAAAAAGCTAGGGGGGTTTCAATTGACCCGATGGTTTTGTCTAATTTCCAGTTTCCTCCTAGGGCGACGTTGCCGGTTTTGTTGCTGGATGCTCCTATGTTGGCTCCAATAATTTTATTCAGGCACCTGATAAATTTTTCTCCTGTTTCTCCTGCTGCTACTTCACACCCATAAAGCAAAATATCTGCGGTTTTTGTTAGGGCTTTTCCCCACTGCTGGAGTAGACTATTAAAACTGTCTAAATTTTCCCTATTTAAAATGTCTGAACCGAGTTGTAAACTGCCCGGGCTACCGTGAGAAACTATGTGCAAGGCTTTTATATTTGACCAGCTTCTGAGTGCCTGTGTGATCTGTTCTACGCCACTACGGTCTTTTTCTAAAATGACTATTTCTGTGTTCTTGTTTGCTCCTGTGATCAAGCTTGGGTAGTTTTCTACAGAGGAGTCAATGAAAATAATTTGCTTATTTGAAGATTGAAAAGCTAGGTTAGTCTGGTTTAGTGTTTGCATTAGGATAACCCAATCTGGTTTCTTGAGTCTATCAATTTTCAATTAAACTATTAAAAATCAGAACAAATATTAATTAATTTTGTGAATTTATGTGTACTTTTATGTATTAATGTAAATTCGATGGGATGGGATGTGATGGCGTAGCCACAACGATCATGGCGTCACGCTTAAAATAGAAAACATAAGGGCAATCAGCAAGGTGTGGATGTTCGCCTCAGTAAACTATTAATTAATTTTTTAGATTATAAAATATAAATATAGCAGTTTTCAATCATGGTAGCTCCCACAAATAGAAAGCAAGATCAGTTCCAAGCCTATTACACGAATTGTCATCATATTACCTCCTATATGGTGGGACTTCTCGAATGTAATTCTCATCTGTCTGTGCTTGAACCTTGTGCGGGTGAGGGTGTGTTTATTGACGAGTTATTAAAACAAGGATTAACTCCAGAAATTACCGCCTATGAGTTGAATATTGATGCTGTAAATCAGTTAAATATCAAATATAATTACTTAAAAAATATTGAGATTATACATCAAGATTTTATCCTGGCAAACACTAACAAAAAATTTGATAGAGTGATTGCTAATCCACCCTATGGAGCCTATCAATCACCGGAAAAGAGAAAACAATTAAAAAAAGCATATCCTCATATATACGCCAAGGAAACCTACGGTTTATTTTTAATTCAAACGCTGGAATTATTAAAACAGGACGGACGCCTAGTTTTTATTATTCCCGATACCTATTTATCACTCCATCAGCATCAAGGTTTGCGAAAAGAAATTATTAGTAATTATAAAATAGAATCAATCACGCTTTTTCCTTCGGATTTTTTCCCGGGTGTCAACTTTGGCTATGCGGGATTGAGTATAATATCTATTGTTAAGGAAAAACCTAATATTGATTACAATTTTCCTGTATATAATGGTCTGCATTCACCGTCAGAGTTAACGAAATTATTAACTAATGCCAAGAAAAATTATGAACTTTGTAGACTTTCCTACCGTCAACTTATTAACAATCCATCCCAGGCTTTTTTTCTGTTTTCAAAAGACTGGATTTCTCAAGTTATGAGTTCTGATAATATGACAATAGGTGATATTTGTTTTGTGGTCACGGGTTTTTATTCGGGGAATGATGGCAAGTATTTAAGGCGATCGCCATCTGTTACTAGGGGGACTAAAAAATATGCTATTGTAGAGGATCATAGGATCTGTAAAGATGATCTTTCTATTAATCCACCTCTGAATGGAATTAAAAATAATTGTTATTGGGTTCCGATTGTCAAGGGTGGTAATCAAAGATTCTACAAACAATCAGAATGGTTTATGGACTGGGGGGAAGAAGCAGTTTATGATTATACAGTTACTAATAAGCAAAAAGCCAGATTTCAGAATTCGCAATTTTATTTCCGTCAGGGAATTGCTGTACCGATGATATCATCTTCTTCAATTACGGGATCATTACTTGATGGGAGATTATTTGATCAGTCTATTGTGGGAATATTTCCCCGCCAAGATTATCAAGATTTAATGTACTATTTACTTGGTTTTTTTAATAGCAAAATTTGTAATAATCTGATTAGAACTATTAACATAAGCACTAATAATTCTGCAAATTATATTAAGAAAATACCTTTGATTATACCAGGAAACTCGTTATTAGAAAAAATATCAAAAGAAGTAAAAAAGCTGGTAATATTATCTAAATCTAATGTTGTTAACGAGGAAAATTTACAAGAATTGAATCAATACTTTTATGAGGTATATGGTGCTAAAATATCTGAATAAAAGCGATGTATATAGAAATTATTAATGGTATTATTATAAAAATAAAATTCAATTTAAACACAAAGATACAAAGAAGTTGTAAACACTAACCTAACTAAAACTGGTCTTATCTATAGAAAAAATATGGCTAACCGATCGCACAGAAATACACGACTTATGGGAATGAATGCCCTAAGAAAACGTAAGGGGGTTCACACTTCTGAACTAGAAATTGAAGTTAAAGAATATCAAGAAACCGTTCATTCAGTAATGAATCTCGATTGTCTTGAACTGCTTAAAAAGATTCCCTCAAACTCGGTTCAACTGATTGTTTGTGATCCTCCTTATAATATAAATCTCGCGGAATGGGATAACTTTGATAATTATATTAAGTGGGCATCTAATTGGTTGATAGAGAGCGAGAGAGTTCTATCTGAGACGGGAAATATTGTTATATTTGGTGGATTTCAATATCAAAGTGAAGCCGGAAGTGGTGACTTACTAGAAATTATGATGTATATGCGTCATCAGAGTAAGATGCGATTAGTGAATATGATTATTTGGTACTATAAAAATGGCATGAGTGCCCATCGATTCTTTGCTAATCGCCATGAGGAAATAGCCTGGTTTGCGAAAACAAAAAAATATGTTTTCGACCTAGATGCAGTTCGTATACCTTTTGATCAAGAAACTAAAGCACTTTACTTAAAAGATAAAAGACTAAATCCTGAGAATGTTGAGAAAGGAAAAAATCCGACTAATGTTTGGGAGATTGGAAGATTGAATGGTAATTCCCTGCAAAGGGTAGGACATCCCACCCAAAAACCAACGGAAGTAATTAGAAGAATTGTCCGGGCGATGTCTTACCCTGGTTCTGTTGTGCTTGATTTTTTCGCAGGTTCAGGAGTAACAACAAGAGTGTGTATAGAAGAAGGAAGACATAGTATAGCAAATGATCTTTCTACTGATTTGAATAGCTATTTAGATCAGCATATTGCCAAAATCAAACCCGATATTTTTTCTGATTTTGTCTCCTTTAAGTTATTAAACGAAACTGAATTTGAGTCCCATCCAGTGTTTAGCAAATATAACGGGAAATAGGGAGCTTTATGGAAAGTCATTTTTCAGGAGCGAATTTAAAGATCTTATTGATGTCCTAATTTCTTTGCACACTGCGATAGATATTGCTGTAATGATGTATGATGGGGTTTTAAGTTAAGTGTTGTAAAACTAGAAATTTATGGGGCATAAGCGATGAAACGCTATATTTGTATTGCCATTGGCATTAATCAATATCAATATCTGCAACCCTTGAATTATGCCCAAAAGGATGCAGAGGCTATTTATGAATATTTGGTTGATGTTGCCGGATTTCCTCGTGATCAGAGTTTATTGCTCTGCGATCACTCGCCTCCAGTGTCGAAGATGTCTACCTATCCCAATCGGGAAAATGTTTTAGATTGGGTAGAGTCTTTCTGTAAAGAGCAACTTGGCCCGGAGGATGTCCTTTGGTTTTTCTTTAGTGGTCATGGGTTCGCCAAGGGGGGACAGGATTATCTATTACCAATTGACGGTAACCCGACTCAGTTAGAAACAACGGGAATTCCCATTCCAAAGTTATTTGACTATTTTAAAGCCGCAGCAACCGATAAAATTTTGGTGTTGCTGGATATTAACCGCGCTCAGGGGGCGCACGCGGGGGAAAGTGTCGGAATTCAAACGGCTGAAATCGCCCGAAAATTAAAAATTCCGACGATTTTATCTTGTCAGCCCGAACAGTTGTCCAGGGAAACTTCGGCTTTGCGCCAAGGATTCTTTACTTCCGTATTATTGGAAGGGTTAAAAGCCGGACAATTTTCAACTTCAGATTCATTAATTCATGGACTGGAGAAACGTTTACCTGAAGTGACGGAACAACATTTAAGACCCCGACAAAACCCCGTATTTGCAGTTTATCCAGCCTCTAAACTCCAGCAGGTACTTTTACCTGAAAGTCGTCAGGTGGCTATTAATCTTTCCAATGGTATTAGAGAAATAAATATGGCAACTGTAGAATCTCACCAAAATGGGACTGCGACCGTATCGGAAGATCCACTGAAATTATCCCTATCCTCTGATCAAGGAAATGGAGATCGGGGTTCTGCGACAGGTGAACCCGTCGAACCCGGAAATTTACCCCCCAATCCTCCAAATTCTGTAGTTCAGATGAACTCCCAACCGCCTGCAAGTTCAACAGAGGACACTATGACAGAAAGTTCATTTTTACAACGGTTAATTCTTTGGAGTGGCGCAACGGCGCTGGTACTGTTGCTGGGTGTGTTTCTAACCAATAAACCGATATTTTTAGGTCAAAAAACCGCTAAGTCTTCTGTTGAGACTTCAACGGTGGTTAAAACTCCCAAACCACTGCCCGCGACCACAAAACCGGAAAGCACACCCCCGACTCCAACTCCTGCAAGTCCGGCTCAATTGTTGGATGAATCGAAACTCCTGTTAAAAGATGCTTCCGCTTCTGATTTTAGTAAGGCGATCGCCATCGTTCAACAAATTCCGGCGAGTGATCCGCAGTACAAGGAAGCCCAAGGGGATATTGAACAGTGGAGTAAAACGATCCTGGTGATTGCCCAAGGGCGCGCCCTGAGTCAAAATTGGCAAGGAGCGGTGGAGGCGATCAAGTTGCTGCCTGACGCTGATCCTGAGATTTATCAACAGGGACAAAAACAACTTCAGGAGTGGGAAGCTCAGTTAAAAATCCTGAACAATAATCAAGGAATTATGAGCCAGGCTAAGGCTTTAATTAAGCCCGGTCAAGCCTCATCCTATAGTGATGCCATCGGTCTTGTCCAAAAAATTCCGGCGGATCAGCCTGGATATTTGGAGGCTGAGAAGTTAATCAATCAATGGTCAAATCAAATCTGGGAAATTGCTCAATCCCGGGCCAAGAAAAAGCAATATGCTAATGCTATTGAAGCAGCTAAGTTAGTTCCCGAAAATACATCAGCCTATGATGTGGCTCAGAAAGCGATCGCTGATTGGAAAAAGAATCAGTAATTAGCAATCAGTTATCAGTCATCAGTCATCAGTCATCAGTCAATAGTTAGTATTTTAATAAGCTGTTAATTATCTAAATTTTCGAGACGATCCAAGCCAGTAAGGGGTTTCAGCCTCTAAAATATACAGT
>NZ_LT797700.1:0-30140 GCF_900009135.1 Planktothrix sp. PCC 11201
AGGACTTACGCAAATTTGGGGATGTAACCCTAGATGTAGGGGTAATTCATGAATTACCCCTACTATTGATAGCGATGATGCGTAAGTCCTGGCAGATTAACACAGATTAAAATCCGTGAAATCCGTGAAATCCTCTTAAATCCGTGATCCCCATTACCCATCACCTATTATGTTAACGACTCCATTCTTTCCTCCATCTTGTCATTCTACTAAGGTTTCTATTATTGGTGCGGGGAAAGTGGGAAGTACCCTCGCCCAGCGTATTATTGAACAAAATATTGCTAATGTTGTTTTATTAGATGTTTTAGAAGGAGTACCCCAAGGAATTGCTTTAGATTTAATGCAGGCGGGTTCGGTGGAAGGTCATGATCGACAAATAACTGGTACAAATGATTATGCCGATACTGCTAATTCAGATATTATTGTCATAACTGCTGGAAAGCCTCGAATTCCGGGGATGAAGCGGGATGATTTAATTAGTATTAATGCCAAAATTGTTGTTGATGCGGCTCAAAAATCGATTCAATATTCCCCCGATGCCGTATTTATTATTGTGACAAATCCCTTAGATATTATGACCTATATTGCTTGGCAGGCAACCCAAATTGAACCCCATCGGGTGATGGGGATGGCGGGGGTTTTAGATTCATCAAGGTTTCAAGCCTTTATCGGCATGGAATTAGGAATGTCTATGGCGAATATTCATGCTACCGTATTAGGAAGTCATGGGGATTTAATGGTTCCTTTACCCCGTTATACAACGGTTAATGGGATTCCGATTACAGAATTAATTGATCAAAAAACGATTGATAAAATTGTCGAACGTACCCGTCAAGGTGGAGGGGAAATTGTACAGTTATTAAAGACAGGAGGAGCCTATTTTGCCCCAGCTTCTTCGATTAGAATTATGGTGGAATCTATTTTACGTCAACAATCGAGACTACTACCCACCTGTTCTTATTTACAGGGGGAATATGGCTTAAAAGATATTTTTCTGGGGGTTCCCGCCTGGTTAGGTTGTCGGGGAGTAGAACGGATTTTAGAACTCGATTTAACGGAATCTGAACGTCAGGCTTTGATGGAATGTAGCCTATCAGTTAGAGCCGGAATTAATCAAGCCCTAGAACTGTTAAAATAAACCCGAAATACTGATAAAGAATTTGTTAAAATCCTCCTGCTAACGGTTCGTATAGGTTTCCATCGGTTCCTTGATCCAACGAATATAAAAGTGTCGAAAACTAGACTTTAAAACCCGAGGTAAACCAAAATCAATGGGAACTAAAGCGGCAGGTAATTTCCAGTCGGAAACTTGCAATTCTTTAGGGGTTAATAAAGGATAATTAATCTCCGTTAATTCGGGACATAATCCTAAGCGTTGAGCCGCCATAATAGTCGGAACCCAAGTCGGATCAACCTGAAGTAGATCAACAATAGTTCTATCTAAAGCAAATACCTGATCCGCCGCGGCTAAAATCCCTAATTCCTTGGGTTCTCCATTACTCGGGCCGTTGCCTTCATGACCGATAATGGCATCTAAAATCGTTAAATTGGGATCAATTGTTCGAGCAGTTTCTACTAACATTTCCCCAAACCGATCCACATCTTTTCCGGCTTCTAAATGCCACCAGGCTTTCATTTTTCCGGGGACACAACCAAAAAGATTTTTAACTCCCATGGTTAGGGTTAATTGAACATGGGATTTTAATTTGGGTAAATTAATCACCACGTCAGCTTCCATGGCTTCCTTACTTAACCGTAAATGATCGAACCCTTCCCCAACGGTTTCATAGCGTTTTCCTTTAAATTCAACGATCGGTAAATTCAAGGATTCAATTAAGGGTAAATAACCATTTTTCCGGGCAACACCCAGGGCACTCCCAAAGGCGGGACTATCTCCTAAAAAGGGTTTTCCTCCCGCCTGAATGACCAGTTTAGCCACGGCTGCGACCAATTCCGGGCGAGTCACACATTCTTTGGTTGGACGACTTCCCGTTAATAAATTGGGTTTGAGTAAAACGCGATCGCCGGGTTTCACAAAAGCGGTCATTCCTCCCATGGGTGCGAGTAAAGTTTCCAGGGATTTTTCTAATACTTGAGGGTTATAAGAATCAGTCCGAATTAAAGACACAGTTGACATAAATCACCGAATTTTAGGGATTATTTAATAACTTTATTCAGTCATTTTTAGACGACCGACCGCACCCCGATGGAGAGCAGTTACCCGTTGAGAATTGAAGAAAGTTCCCTGTCCTTGTAACTCGGGTACTGGCGGTTTTAACTCCAATTTTTCCACCTTAGCCATATTAACCATCACGGTTTGATCAACTAGGTGAAAGGTTAACCAAGCTTGATGTAAAAGTTCGGGGAGTTGCTGGACTAATTCCCCCGGGGGAATTGGAACGTTAAAAGCCTCCTCATGACCATCATCATAATAGAAAGTGATTTGCGTTGTCGTTGTGCTGTTGAATTCTGCAAAAGACCCTTTGGGCATAAGTCAACTTCTCCTAAAATGGGACAATTTAGCAAAATAATTAAACGTTGATTATCCCATTTTAGATCATTTTGGTCTATATTGATGTACCAAGATCAGATACAATCACATAAATTATTCTATAGTTTTCCCGTTGCGACAATGTATAAATCTCCCCATCCTGGTAATATCCTCCTTGAAAATATCTCCTGGCAGGATTTAGAAACTATTCTGTTTAAACGGCAAAAAAATGGCGAGACTCTATTAGCTTATGATCATGGAACTTTAGAATTGATTACTCCTTCACTGGAACATCAGGAGTATCGAGAAATTTTAGAAGAATTTATGATTGCTTTATTGGATTTACAAAACATTAATTATCGTTGTTTGGGTTCGGCTTTATGGCAACGACAGGATTTACAAATTAGTTTAGAAGTGGATAGTTGTTTTTATATTCAAAACCTATCTGCGATTGAAAAAAAATCAACCATTAGTTTACCTGAAAATCCTCCCCCGGATTTGGTTTTAGAAATTGATTTAACCCAAAAATCTCTCCCCAGACGTTCAATTTATGCTCGTTTAGGTATTCCTGAAGTTTGGCGTTGTGATCAAAACAAACTGAAAATTTATCAGCTACAAGGTGGAGATTATCAACAAACACCTAGAAGTTTAGTTTTTCCTGAAATAGCATTAGAAAATCTACCACAACTGATTAAAAACAATATTAAATCGGGTAGAATTTCTGTTCGGCGTGAGTTTCAAAAATGGTTAATCACTATTTAGAGGATGAAAAAATGACTCTCTTATTATTAGGGGAATTTGAAGATACTCAATCTTGGATTTCGGCAATTCAAACCTATCAACCCGATCTAAAAATTGAAGTTTACCCCGAGGTTAAAAATCCAGCAAAAATTGACGCGGTTTTAGTCTGGATGCACCCCTTGGGAGTTATTGAACAATTCCCTAATTTAAAGGTAATTATCTCAACGGGTGCGGGGGTAGATCATATTTTACGAGATCCGAATTTACCCACTGATATTCCCATTGTCCGGTTAATAGATGAATCTTTAACCTCCCAAATGTCGGAATATATTCTATCCGCAATTTTACAGTTTCATCGTCAATTTAGGGAGTATAAAATTCAACAAAATCAACAATTATGGCGGGGGTTATCCCCTAGAAATACGGCTAATTGTACCGTCGGAATTTTGGGGTTAGGGGTTTTGGGTTCAGATATTGCTCAAAAATTAAATTTATTGGGGTTTTCGGTGCGCGGTTGGAGTCGGACACCTAAAGTTTTAGATCATATTAATTGTTTTTTCGGAGAAGCGCAATTTCAGCTATTTTTAAGGGGATGTGAGGTTTTAGTTTGTTTATTACCTTTAACACCGGAAACCGCAGGAATTTTAAATCAAAATACCTTTGCTGCTTTATCCCAAGGCGCTTATTTAATTAATGTGGCGAGGGGGAAACATTTAGTTGAGGAAGACCTATTAACGGCGTTAACCTCCGGTCAACTATCCGGTGCTTGTTTAGATGTATTTAAAATCGAACCTTTACCCGAAAATCATCCTTTTTGGACACATCCCCAAATTATTATAACTCCTCATATTGCGGCGAAAACAATTCCCACTTGTGTCGTGCCTCAGATTATTACAGCTATTCAAAATAGTCAGGAGGGATTAATATTAAATAATACTATTGATCTATCCAAAGGATATTAACTTTTTGGGATGTTTTTTCATCAGTTTGTTCTAAATCATTTTCAGTATAAGGTAAATAAGCTTTTTCTTGCTTAAGAAATTCGTAGGTTTCCCAACGAGAAGAAAATTTGAGTATTCGTCTTACTTCAGAAGCACCAATTTGACCCTGACGGTAATAATCGGCGGTGATTAGTTCCAAAATACGCCGAGAAATATTAACAGACTGTAATTTTTCTGCTATTTCATCAGGGAGTTCAAGGGTGATTTGCATGGTGATTTTTGGGTTATAGTTTTGTAATCTACTCTATTGATTAACTAATTCTCAAAAAATTGTTTCGGTTTCTGCTGATGTTAAAGTTACAGCCCGCAGTTCTTCTTTAAAAATCCGGCGTAGTGTATCTTCATCTAAGGGAAGTTTGGCTTGATCAAGATATTGTCGTAACGCTTGATTGATCATTGTTTGATAACCTTTCCCTTCAGCGTCTCCTGTTTGTCTAAACGCTTCTAAGATATCATTATCAATATAGATAGTAATGCGAGTTTTACCTTCTTGTGGGACGATTGCACCCCGTTTAGCCTGATCAAAATCATATTCCGGTTTCATATTCACGTCTCTCCTTAGGAGTAGCAGGACGGGCAGAAATTAAGCGAATGTTATCACCTCGATAGGTATAGACTACTACTAGCAACCGCCAAAGGTGATCCATCCCCATAACAATAAATCGCTGTTCACCTTGTGCTGATTGATCTTCAAAAGAAAGTGCATAAGGATCGAACAACACAGCCTCAGCATCAGAAAAACTGATCCCGTGTTTTTGTAAATTGCTTTTAGCTTTTTCAGGATTCCATTCAACTTGCATACATATATTATATGTATTCGTGAGAATTTTGTGAAGTTTTCATAAAGTTTTCTAAGTAGGTAGGTTGAATACGGTGTTAATGTTTATTTTACGCAAAGCCAGGTTATTGAATGATTTGTAAAGATCTGGGTAAAATAAAACATCGTTCTAGGTTGTGATTTTTAAGCATTCCTTAATCACAATATTTGCTAATTTTTGGGCTGCTCCGGGGTTTCCTCTAACTTGTTGTAAACGCTGACGCATGGCTTCCAATTGTTCGGGATGGTCTAAATAATTTAAGACTAAATTTCCGATATCTTCCGGTTGAAGTTCTCCCACTAATTCGGGAACAATTTCCTGTTTCGCCCAAATATTTGGCCAGGCAAAAAGTTTACCCTGTTTTAAGACTAATCTATTAATAAGTTTAGCAAAAAGAGTACCCAAGCCCGGTAAATTGGCTAACATTCCCGGTATACCATCCCAAGACCGCATGGCATCTAATTGTTGAGTTGGTAATAACACAATCATCGGTATAGCTAACGCCCCTAATTGAGCGGTATTTGCTCCGACTGTCGTTAAACAAATCTGACATTTTGAGAGTAAATCATAAGCAGGGAATTGGGTATAAAGTTCGATTTTAACCCCATTTTGAGTTTCTAAATAAGCCGGATTTCCTAAGTGTAGTTTTCCTGAAATGCCTCCAAATTGTGCTATGATAGGATTAGATTTCGGATCGGCAAATTTGGCTAAGGTTTGTAAATCTAAGGTAGGAGCAACGGGAATAACGAATCTAAGTTGAAGACGTTTTTGATGTAAATATTCAGATATTGCTAAGGTTAATGCCATGCCTTGGGCTAATTTCATAGCTTTGGAACCGGGTAATAATCCAATCATAATATCATCGGCAACCATAGCAGAGGAACTCGATACCGTTACATCCGCCATTAAATCTCCGATCACTTCTAACTTAGCTTGATAGGGTTGGGGAATATTATCTAAAATATTCGGTTTCATCACCCCAAACCGATCAATATAACGCCACCAGCGCGCCTCCCATTCCGCATAAATAACGCTGCGATATCCCAATCTTTTACTAATTATTAAAGTAAAAAATTGATCTCCTCCTAAAAATAAAACCACTCCTTGTTTGTACCAGTCCCACTGTTCGGCGGTTTTTCCCCATAATAAAAATTGCCAAAAATATTCTGCTCCTTGAACTCGATCAATTTCCGGGTAAGCACGAGCAATATTAACTTCGTTTCCGGTAGCATTAGGACAAGGAGATAATATTAGGGAAATTCTTACCTGAAACGGTTGATTTTGTAGCTGTTGGCGTAATGCTTGAACGACGGGAAGTACCCAAGTTGTGATTTCACCGGGGCCATTAGAAAGGATGAGAATATCAATGGCGTTTTCCATATTAAATAATTAAATAAGATTGCGCTTAAGCGCAACAACGGGATTATTTATAAGGTATTAATTCCTTAATTCTTGTTGGAGTTAGGGCTTCTAAATCACTTAATACGATCGTTGCTCCGGCGGTTTCTAGGTTATTTTGATAGGCTTGACGACGTTCTGGAGCAGCCTGTTGAATATGGGGCGGAAGCACTCCCACACCGATCCAAAGGCGATCGGGTTGGAGTTGTTTGGCTTTTGTTATTGTGTGTAAATCGGCTACCGTATCCCCAACATAAAATACTGGAGTTTGTCGATTTTCTGCGGTTTCCAATTCGGCGATCGCTTCAAAAAGTCCCGTCGGGTCAGGTTTTCCAGGGACATCTTCCATCGCCCTTAATACGGGAACACCTAAATTGAGTTTACCCTGCAAAACATAGAGGGCTTCATCCCGCATTGCTCCGCTAAAAAACCCCCAGGAAATATTATTTTCCGTCAAGTCTTGAAAGTATTTAGGGGTGCACAGTAGCGGCTCAGAGGTAATATAACCCGTCCATTCATCGGGATTTGGGCCACGATAGCGGGACTGGAAAAAATCAATCAACTGTTGATAGGGGAGGGAAATCTGGGAGCGGGTTTGTCCCTGGGCTTCCCAGTAACGATAGACTAACTCTTGGGAGGCTTCCCAATCATTATTCCAAATGCCTTCGGATTTGAGATCATCAATATCGGTGAGACTGGGACGGTAGGAACCGGTAAACTGTTCTACGGTATCTGCGATCGCCCGTCGATAGGAACCCCCGACATCCCGAATGACGCCATCAATATCAAAAACAACAATAGCCGTTTTCATCCTGTTGACCTGGAACTTATGCCATGCTCCAGGCTACACCCCAAAGCTACACCGACGCAAATCTTGATAAAAAGTCATTCCGTTAACAGGTTATGGAAGATTCGGGGAAAGATCTGATACCATAGAGGATTGTAATATTTTTTTTGAGCCTGGGATAGACAGCGGAGGTGTAATTGTCAAGGTTTGTATTAAAAGTTCTGTGGCTAGATGAGAATGTAGCCCTGGCGGTGGATCAAGTGGTGGGTAAGGGGACAAGTCCTTTAACCTCCTACTTTTTCTGGCCCCGCAACGATGCTTGGGAACAACTGAAAACGGAAATGGAGTCCAAACATTGGATTTCTGAACCGGATCAAGTTGAATTGCTGAATAAAGCAACCGAAGTGATCAATTATTGGCAAGAAGAAGGCAGAAATCGCCCCATAAGCGAAGCTCAATCCAAATTTCCTGAAGTTATCTTCACAGGTAGTAGCTGATCCCTTCACCTTGAGAAATTGTTTGATTGTGTGAAATTTCCAACGCCGTTGCATTCGCTATGGCGTTGGTTTTGCTTGGGGGGAGTTGTTAAATAACTTCCGGTTGAGGTTAGGATAAGAGTAAGCAGAAAAGCTTAGTCTTTTTGTTTGGCCGACAGCCCCAATACAAAACAAAATAGCTGAGTATGTTAAGAATGAATGTATCAGGTCGGACAGGTTTTCGACCAATCTACATTCAAGTGGAGATTTTGCCAAAAGGAAAATTATGACTACCACATCCCGAATTCCATACACTACAGAACAAAGTCTGGCGTGGATGCGTGGACTTTTAACCCTGGCTTGGGCGGATGGCAATTTTGATGAGGAAGAACATCAGTTAATTGATGCGTTAACCCATGATGAATTAGTTGCTGTGACTGATGTTGATAGTTTAGAGCCCATTTCACCCGAGGAGTTGGGGGCTGTTTTAGGAACTAATCCTAAACTGGCAGAAAACTTCCTAAGAACGGCTGTAATGGTGGCCTTAGCCGATGGAATTTACTCCATTTGTGAGGATGATTTATTACATCAATTTTGTCAAGCATTAAACCTCAAAATTGAGGCCTTAGATACATTGCGAAAAACCTTACAAGATTTGTCTCAAATTCAATCGGGGGAGTCACCCCAGGTCTGTATTGATCGCAACTCCCATGACGATCATTCTCTCGATGTTCTCTCCCCGGTTAAACATTGGTTAGATGAGTTGGAAATTCATGATTCTAAAGTTGCTCATGCTGTCTGTAAATTGATTCCCCCTCAGTGCCCTTTTGAACGAGATTTGATCATATTTGGACGCAAAATTGTTCATATTCCCCCGATGTGTAAACTGAATCCTTTATACGAACAATTTACCGGATTACGTTTCCGTGCACTGTGTTATTTGGCTGATGAATGTCACGAAGATATATCTAAATATTGTTAGGAAACGGGATCACGGATTTAAAAGGATGACGCAGATTAACACAGATGAAAATCCGTGAAATCCTCTTAAATCCGTGATCCTATTTATTGAAAACCCGATAAAACCAATTTCTAACATTCCCAAACCAGAGTTTAGGATGATCCTGGGGTTGATAATGGGTATTAAACATAGAAATAATTAGGGGCACACCTCCGACTTTAATTGCCATTAAAATATGAATCATAATTGAAAATAAAATCATCACCCAAGCTATCAAATGCACAAAATACCATAGGTGATTAAATTCTCCATTCGGAAGCCAATCTTCTTGTTGAAACTTTCCTGAAATCACTGATAATGCTACCGCAATTAAAGCTAAAGTATTACTGATTCTAAGTAGGGTATACCACCAAGCAGGTTTATTGATTTTAGTTAATGTTTGCAGAGTATTTCCTTGAATTAACTTTTTTCTTTGGGCTATTAAACTATAAACTACAAAAACAAAATAAACAAACAACAAGAAAAATCCAAAGGTTCCATGAATATCAATTAACCTGCGCTTTTCTTCGGTTAATCCTAAGCCACCAAAACGCCGATCGTAACTATCATAAACCAAAAATCCAGTCAAGAAAGCACCCAGAACCAAAAAAGCATTTAAAGCATGGGAAACTCTCAGAAATAAAGGTTGATAGGGTTGTGTTTTAGACATTGTAAAACTCTTATTTAGGTTTATTGTTAAGAAATTATGAATCAATTATGAATCATAACTCTTACCATTTGAGTGTTAAAACTGATTTTATTATAAACAGTTTTACTTTAAAATTTCAAATATAAAATAATTAATCTGATTCAACCCTATAGGAATTTTAAATAAATTGTATAGAATCAGCATTGATTGTATACTAGATTGGGAGTCTACTAAAAATTTTACAGCTATCAAGAAAATTCCATGAACACTTATGATTGGATTGTAGTTGGGGCTGGAATTACAGGTTCTGCACTCAGTTATGAATTAGCTAAAAAAGGATTTAAGGTACTTTTATTAGATCCAAATCCTATGTTAAACAATGCAACTCGCTATAGCTACGGCGGTTTAGCCTATTGGTCAGGAACAACGGAACTCACCCGAACCTTATGCGAGGAAGGCAAAAAATATCACCAAACTTTATCCCAAGAATTAGGGGTAAATACGGAGTTAAGAGAATTAGACTTAATCTTACCCTATAATCGCGCTATTGATCCAGCAATTCTGGCTCAAAACTATCGCAATTTTGCCACACCCCCTGAGTTAATCACCATTCAAGAAGCCTGTGAATTAGAACCCCTATTAAATCCTAATGGTATCGGTGGTGCCTTTACCGTTCGTCATGGTCAAATTTCCCCAGAACATCTGAATACTGGATATCTTCAAACCTTTAAAAAGTTAGGGGGAACCCAAATTATCGATCAAGTTTTAAAGATTAATCCCCTTAAAAATCAAGCCGTTAATATCATCACAAGTTTAGGAAAATATCAAGCTGAAAATGTGGCAATTTGTGCGGGGGGATTCACCCGTCAGCTATTCAAAAATGTCGGGATTTCTGTTCCGATTTATTTCACCCATACCGAAATTTTAGAAACCCCACCCGTGGATTTAAAATTACAAACCATTGTCATGTCTGCGACCATGGAACGTTTCCAACTCGAAGCCAAAGCCACCCAACCCGAATTAGAACCTTTATGGGAACAACCCGGTCATGAATTAACCCCATTTATGGTCGATAAAAGTGCCGCCGGGTTACTCGATGGTCGGATCAGAATCGGTCAACCTTCTCGGGCTTTAAGCGATGTTAATGCGACGGTAAACCTCGCTGAAAGTGAAGCCTTAATTCGTCAGGAAATCGCTACAATTTTACCCGCCTTAGCTAATTTACCCGCAATTTGCTATCATTGTTTAGTAGCCTTTAGTTCCGATAGTCTACCCTTAATTGGTACGGTGGCAAATTTTGATCGAATCTTTATGTTTTCAGGGTTTAGTAATCCATTGGTGTTTATTCCCCCGTTAGCTAAACGATTCGCAAACTTGATCACAGGACAACCCGATTCCATCATCACACAATTGTCCCCCGGGCGTTTGATCTCAAACACCCGCTAACGGCTAAAAGTGTGATTCTATGGTGGAGAATTTTTGACAATTCTTGCTTTTATTCTTAGGGTGTGTTAACTAATTAATTAAGATCTGTAAACATGAGTCAACTATCGGATCATTAAAAAACTCGTAATTGCCTTTGATATTGATCCTGTGCATCTATCTGACGGTTTTCTATAGCTACCCCCCCCCTTAAGTCTCACAAGTGACATCGCAACAAAAAGCTTAGAAATCCTTGAGGATCGAAAATTTCATCCTCCACTTTTCATATCAGTGCTGAATTAAAACCTCGTTGAAACTTATATCTTTTTCCAGCAAAATTCCGGCTGAGTTGAAGCATATCCCATAGGAGTATAGTTGTTATGAATACCTCTGTAAAACCCAGGAACAGAATTTTAATTATTGATGATAATTCAATCAATCTTGATTTATTGTCTGAGCTTCTTGATTATGCCGGTTTTGAAGTTTGGACAGCTTTAAATGGACAAACCGGGCTGGAAATAATCAGTCAAAAAATCCCAGATTTGATCCTATTAGATATTATGATCTCGGATTGGGATGGATTTGAGATTTGCGCTTATTTGAAGGCTGATCCAACCTACGCAGAAATCCCGATTATTTTTATCACCGCCTTAAGTGAATCCAAAGAGAAAGTCAAAGGATTAAAATTAGGAGCCGTGGATTATATTACCAAACCCTTTGCTCAAAGTGAAATTATAGCCCGAATTAATCTGCACTTAAAACTTCATACTTTAAATACCCAATTAAAGCATGAAATTCATCAAAAAAAGCAAGTAGAACAAGCGTTATGTCAACTAAATCTGGAACTAGAACAACGTGTAGAAGAACGTACCACTCAACTGCAAAAAACCTTACAGGAATTACAACAAGCCCAGAAAAAACTATTAGATAGAGAACAACAATTACACTACAAAGCCTATCATGATCTCCTTACAGGACTCCCGAATCGGGCTTGGTGTCTTAATCAGCTTCAAACCTTAATTGAACAAACTAAAACTGACTCAAGTTATCGCTATGGGGTCTTATTTTTAGACTTAGATCGCTTCAATGTTGTTAATGATAGTTTGGGTCACTTATTAGGGGATAAACTGTTACAACAGGTAGCTCAAAGGTTAGAATCCCGCTTAACCCCCAACCTGAAAGTTGCCCGTTTAGGTGGCGATGAATTTGTAATTATTGTGGAAAATTTTACCGATAATCAAGAAGTAATAACCATTGCTCAAAATATTTTAGAGGTGTTGAATCCTGTTTTTAAATTGAATCAATACGAAGTCTATATCGGGGGAAGTATTGGAATTACATTTAGCCATTTTGGATATGATTACCCCGAAGATATTTTGCGAGATGCAGATTTAGCGATGTATTCCGCCAAAGCTAATGGCAAAGGCCGTTATCAACTATTAACCAGTGAACTGCAACAAAAAGCCATCTATTGTTTACAGTTAGAAAATGACCTCAGACGGGCGATTCAAAATCAAGAATTTTCTCTCTACTATCAACCGATTCTTTCCCTTCCCACCTCGGGAAAATTAGGGTTTGAAGCCCTAATTCGTTGGCATCATCCCCAAAAAGGAATGATTCCCCCAGATCAATTTATTCCTGTTGCCGAAGAAACGGGATTAATTATTGAGTTAGGATTATGGGTGATCAAAACAGCCTTAAATCAAATTAAAATTTGGCAAGAACAATTCCCTGGTTTTTCAGAAATTGCAATTAATGTTAATGTTTCACCTCAACAATTGATGATCCCTTGTTTCTCTGAACAAGTCCAAAAACTATTATTAGACTTTAAGATTAAAAGTGATCAAATCAAATTTGAGATTACAGAAAGCTCATTGCTGAAAACAGGATCTCATTATATAGAAGTCCTGAGACAGTTAAAAAAATTGGGGATTCAATTTTGTATTGATGATTTTGGCATGGGATATTCTTCTCTAAATCGTCTCCATGAGTTTCCGATTGATACCTTAAAAATTGATCGCTCTTTTATCAATCGTATTGGTTCAAATCAAAAAGAAATTGAGTTAATTAGAACAATTATTACCTTAGCTCATGGATTGGGAATGGATGTGGTAGCTGAAGGGATTGAAACCAAATCTCAACTGAATCAACTCTCCCTATTAGGCTGTGAATGGGGGCAAGGATTTCTATTCTCAAAACCTTTAAATACCATCGATGCCACTCAATATATTGCAGAGTTTTTCCCGTTTCAATGGCAACAAGAACGGGTTAAAGCCTGGCCAGTCTAAACCCGTTCTGTAGAAATATTTCAACCCTAAATCTTAAGCAAAAGTCGAGTTACCGAAATCTGGGGGAACATCTTGCCATCGTCCTTGACCGACGGCTTGAATTGCCTCCTTTAAATTAATATCTCCGGTATAGATCGCCCGTCCGACAATTACGTCCGTGACCCCTAACGGTTCCAGGGATAATAAACTTAATAAATCCGTAATCGAACTGACTCCCCCAGAAGCAATCACGGGAATTGCAACAATATTGGCAATTTCTCGTAACGCCTCCAGATTCGGCCCCGTTAGGGTTCCGTCCCGGTGAATATCCGTATAAATAATAGCAGCCACCCCTAATTGTGCCATTTGTTCGGCTAAATCCGTCGCTAAAACTTCCGAGGTTTCTAGCCATCCCTTCGTGGCAACTTTGCCATTTCTCGCATCAATTCCCACCGCAATATGACCCGGAAATTCTGCACATAATTCCGCGATTAATTTTGGATTTTCAACGGCAACAGTTCCTAAAATTGCCCGTTCCACGCCTAAATTTAAGAGGGTAGCGACGTTATCTCGATTGCGTAATCCTCCCCCGACTTGCACCGGAATTTTAATGGTATTAGCGATCGCTTCAATCACATGATAATTGGTGGGTTGTCCGGTTTTTGCCCCATCTAAATCCACTAAATGTAGACGGGTTGCTCCTTGTTCTACCCAGTCTTGAGCAACCGCAATCGGATCTTCATTAAAAGTTTGAGCTTGGTTATAATCTCCTTGATATAACCGTACACAGCGTCCGTCTAATAAATCAATGGCTGGAATAATATTCATCGGATAGCTTTATGATTGACAGTATCCAGTTTCCCACAGGTTAAAACATAAGGCTACACCAACAAAAGCCATTTGAAGTAGAATAATGAGTTAATTGAAGCGATCGCCAATTGAAGATAACTACTCACCTGCAAGGAAAACTATGATTCAAACAACCATTAAAAATCAACTAACTTTTGAAGAATATCTAATCTATGACGACGACACAGATAACTGCTATGAATTGGAAGATGGAGAATTAATTCTGATGAACCCACCCACATTTCGTCATGCGTTTATCGTTAGCTTTTTAACCGATGTGTTGACCACACAAATTAAACAGCTTAGTTTACCTTGGAAAACATTATCAGGGATTGGAGTTAGAACTTCTGTTAATCGTTCCAGAATTCCTGATCTTTGTGTGATTAACCGAGAGAAAATCTCCAATTTTGATCAATCTGCGGTGATCGAATCCGCTATCATAGCCGTAGAAATTGTAAGTCCTGAATCTCGAACCCGAGATTATCGGTTTAAGCGTTCGGAGTATGGTGTGGTCGGTATTTCTGAATATTGGATTGTTGATCCCACCGAGCAAAAAATAACTATTTTAACCTTAGTGGAGGGATTCTATGAACAGATAGAATTTAGAGGAAATGAAAGAATTGTCTCTCAGATATTCCCAGAATTAGTGTTAACGGTGGAACAGATATTGGAAGCTTGATTAGTTTTTATTTTCATTGTCTTGCCCAATTTCTGATCGCCCGCCGTACTGCCAGCTTCCCATCAAGACGATATTGCTCAATTATAGTTGGAATTTCTTGCACCCGCAGTATCGGAAATACCGAACTTGTTTCTACTTCTCTATAGGTTTCCTGTTGGAGTTGGTAAATTTTTAATTCGCCGGAATCATAACACCAAATTTCCGGTATTCCCAAGCGAGCATAAATCGGAAAGCGATTTAAAGATTTATGGGTCATATCAATTTCTAAGGCTAAGTCTGGAGGGGGATCTTGATTCAAATTAAGCTCTAATCTGCCCCGAATTTTAGCTTCATTCTGAAAATAAAAGCAGTTGTCAGGTTCTATTCCGGCTAACCGTGCTTCCCGTTTCCAAGTTGTTGAACCATAACTTTCATAATTGATGTTTAGTTCTTCGGCAATATCTTGAATAGAAATTCCGATTGCTTCTTTATAATATTCGTGTTCGGGTAAGGGGGTCATAATTTCAAAAGTTCCGTTATCATAGGCAATTCTAGTGGCGCGAGTTTGTCCTAAATCAATCAGGAGATTTTCAAATTGCTGCCAACTAATATTGTATAAAACAACGCGATCTGCACGATGTTCAGTGAGTTGCATAGGTTTTTTTAAGCAAGTTATGAAAACTATAATTGTAGTATAACCCCGTAGTAAGCCCTTCAGGGCTTTCTTCCATTCCCAAAATTATTGTTAACACTAGAATATCCCTATTTCCGAACAAAAAAAATCCGAAAAATTCTGGCACTGGGATATTCTTCTATCCCCGTATCAGTGGAAGACCCCATTTCCACACCGGAACTAATATAAAAGTAAGACGGGTGAAAGGAATCTCGCTTCTACCCGTCTAATTGCTAATCGTATTGTTGACAGATGGCTTGCGCTTCTTGCTTGAGGCGATCGCGCACACTTTCGGGGGCAACAATTTCACACAGGGAGCGATAGGCCAAAATCTCGCGGATCAGCCAAAAGGTGTTCGACACCTGACGCACCACAATCAGGATATCACCCTCTCGTTTTTTGCTGAGGTCGTCCCGTTTGGATTCGTAGCTATTCGCCAGTTCTCCCTTGAAGTGCAAGTACACTTCGATAAAATCTAAATCGTCTCGCCATGTCCCCTCCCCGGGGAGGATATTCAGATCCGTAATCCGATCCAGACGCAAAGAACGGTTATGAGCTAATTCGGGTAAATCCCGGTTGCCCTCGGTTTCCTCGCTCCAAATCTCCAAATAGAGGCGTTTTTCCCTGGGCCAAATTTTGGCATAACGGACGGTATACATCCAATCTCGCTGTTGGGCATCTCGGTAGAGGAGGCGAAAGGGTTGGCGACGGGCAATTTGCTGATCGAGTAACACCCGCCAAGCCGGGAGGGAGTGACTGATCTGTTGGACAAAGGACTGACGCAGGGGGGAAGCCAGATTTCCCCGTTCCAGGAGCAGGGCCATTAATGCTTGGGCTTCGCTAATGTAACCGGAATCAATTAGAGCTTTCGTCCCTTGCTCCAAAGATTGTACTTGCACTGAACTGAGGGTAAAGCGATCGCCGACTTCCAATTCTGAACGGGCGATCGCCACTAACAAGCCCGATATACTAGGGCGATCGCCCCATAGAATCTGAAATTTAGCTGCGATCGCCTCTAATTGCTCCTTCGTTCCTGGGGGAATAGACAGTGTAATGGTTTCTTTTTTCCGAGCCATTTTAATTTTTATACTTGCACATTGAATAAGCCTGTGCCATAATCGGTCTATTAACAACTATAAACGACCCGTCACCATTCTAGGGGGAATCGTGAAAATTACCCTACTTCCTTTATATTCTCAGCAAAACACCGATGCCCAGGGCTGTCCCTTGGGATGCCGGGGTGAATGCAAAGTCGAACAGCAGGCCCCGAACTTTGGTAAAAATCCAGAGGTTCCCTGTCTTTTGTCCGTACACCAGGTGGAAACCTGCGCCCAAGTGCTTGATGGCCCCGCAGAGATTATTTTTAACACCTCAGCCACCGGAGATGGCAAGTCCCTGGCGGCTTACTTAGCAGGGCGTTTTCATTTTCCAAAATGCGATCGCTATCTTCAAAAAAAATCATCAAGTGAAGGGTTTATTTATGTGTTAGGAAACTTGTTAAGAACGCGGCGTTATGGCGCACAGGAATCGCGCACAGGAACCATGACTAATCATCTAGTGGGACTGGTGTTTTGTGATGGGGAAATTTTCAGCAATCTGCATTTTACCCAGGCAATTTATGATCAGTTAAAGCCAGATATTAATGCTCCGATTAGTGATATTTTGACCAAGGCGACGCAAGTGGCTGATACCTTACTTCAGGGGGAACCTGTGCGAAAAAGTCAAGTAATTTTGCGTCCTCAATTGGATGAGTTATTAACAGAAGTCAGTGCAATTTATCAGGATGAAACGCGCTTGCGGGAAACTTTGACGACTCTCTATCAACAGACGAAAAGTTATGCCGAAACCTATGGTGCTTTTAGGTTGTAAACTATTAATACGTTTCAATTAAAATAATCCCGCTTGCGGGACTGAAATTCTTAAACTAAGGCGGTTGTCAAAGATGAACTATCAACCGCCAACCCACAACAGCCAAACGCCCAAACCCCTATTACAGCAACCCAATGAAATGTAAGGGGCCTTGTCCGGTAATAATTTCTAATAATATGCCGATCATTCCTAACATAGCTAATCGACCATTCCAAACTTCGGCGGTGGTGGTGAGTCCCCATTCCCAACGTTCTTGAGGATACATCTTGGTTTTTTTGCCCGGATGTGCCACATCGGAGAACTTAATATTAGGAGCATCTAAGGCTTCTATTACCATTTCTGCTAAATCATTAATAAATATGGGATGGGTATTTAATGCCGGAACTCGATGGAATTTTTCAATCCCAGCTTCTTCAGCCAGTTCTCGATATTCCATATCAATTTCTTCTAAAGTTTCGATATGTTCCGATACAAAACTAATGGGAACTACGACTAATTCCTTAACCCCTTCTTTGGCAAGTTCCAGAATAGCTTCCTCGGTATAAGGTTGTAACCATTCCACCGGGCCAACTCGACTTTGATAGGCGAGAACATGGGGGTTAGGACGGTTTAAAGTCTGCATAATGGCCGCCGTGCAGCCTTCTATTTCATCCCGATAAGGATCTCCAGCTTCCTCGACATAACTCACCGGAACACCATGGGCGCTAAAGAAAATGGGTACCTGTTCGGGTTGTTCACAATGTGCAATTTCCTGCCCAATTAATTCAGTCATGGCTTGTAAATAACCCGGACGACTATACCAAGAGGGAATCACTGTATAATCAATTTTTTGTAAACTGGGATCTTGTTGCCAAAGTTTTTCTAAAACTCGAAAACTAGAACCACTGGTACTAATTGAAAATTGTGGATATAAAGGTAAAATAACTAACTGTTCAATTTGATCCCGTTTGATTTTGGTGACCGCTTCTTCGGTAAAGGGGTTCCAATAGCGCATCCCCACATACACCCGGATATCGTGACCTTTTTCCTGTAAAGACCCTTGTAAGGCAATGGCTTGTTCTTCTGTAATTCGCCGCAGGGGAGAACCGCCTCCGATCGCCTTATAATTTTCTTGGGACTTCTGATAGCGCAGAGTCGAAATTATCCAAGCCAGAGGTTTTTGCATCCAAGCAAAGGGCAAACGGATAATTTCTGGGTCTGAAAATAGATTGTACAAAAAGGGGCGAACATCTTGCAGTTGCTCTGGCCCGCCCAGATTTAGCAGTAAGACTCCGACTCGTCCCATAGCGGATACTTCCTATCCTAAGATTTGTTAACTGTTTTAATAATATATTGTCCTTGTGGGTTAGTCGATCTTTTAATTCATAAAAATTGTTCTCAATATGGCAACTATCCTCAGAAGTCTAAGTTACCGCTATCAATGGCTCTATGATACCATTTCCCGACTGGCAGCCTTGAGTGTGGGCGGTGAGCGTCGGTTTCGGGAGTTAGCCTTGACGGGTTTAACCCTGACACCGGAAACCAAAATTCTGGACTTGTGCTGTGGAAGTGGACAAGCAACATCGGTGTTAGTTGAGTATTCCCAGAATGTGACGGGGTTGGATGCCTCTCCGTTGTCCCTCAAACGAGCCCAAAATAATGTTCCTCAAGCGCAATATGTTGAAGGGTTTGCGGAAAATATGCCCTTTACAGATCACAGCTTTGATCTCGTTCATACCAGCGCTGCGTTACATGAAATGAACCCGGAACAGTTGCAACAAATTCTCAATGAGGTTTACCGGGTACTTAAACCGGGGGGAATTTTTACCCTGGTTGATTTCCATTCCCCCACTAATCCAATATTTTGGCCCGGGGTAGCCATGTTTCTTTGGTTATTTGAAACCGAAACAGCTTGGCAATTGTTGGAAACAGATATGGTTCAATTGCTATCACAAATTGGCTTTAATGTCAATCCCCCTAAACTTTATGCGGGAGGAAGTTTACAAGTTATTCATGGGGTTAAACCCTAATAGAAACCTGGTTTGTTGAACATAGATTTTATCTTGTTAGGAAAGATAAACCTTCATCTTTTTTTGAGAATGTCATGCTTTGAGAATATCATGCTTTGAGAATGTCATTCCCGCGAAGGCGGGAATCCAAAACAGGATCATAATTTTTCATACAGATCCTCCCAAGTTGGATTCATATTTTCAATCAGGGTAATTTTCCACTCTCTACGCCATTTCTTAAGTTGTTTTTCTCTAGCAATAGCAGTTTCTATACTTTCAGTTTGTTCATAATAAACTAGTCTATGGACTTTGTATTTCTTGGTAAAGCCTTCAATGAAGTCATTCTTATGTTCATAAATTCGCCGGATTAAATCGTTGGTTACACCTATATAAAGTGTACCGTTTCTTTTACTGGCAAGTATATAAATAAAGTAGTTTTTCATGGGTGTTTGTGGATTCCCGCCTTCGCGGGAATGACAGGATATTGGATAGTTGGGAATTGCAGGAGATTGGATAGTTGGGAATTGCAGGAGATTGGATAGTTGGGAATGACGGGAGCTTGTTATCAAATATTATGTGATTTATTATGTCATTCCCGCGTAGGCGGGAATCCATCTGCATTTTGAGCGATCACGATAATTGGATTAGATTATCTCCTTATTTAATCAGCAATAAAAAATAGCAATTTTCAGGGAATTTAGGACATAAACCGATGCTCAAACCCATCGGTTAAAATCTTTTATTCCCTGTGGATTGTAGCCTACTATAAATTAAAAATATGCCAACATTCACTGGCGATCGCCCAATCTTCTTCTGTATGAACTACTAATACTTTCACTTGTGAATCAGGGGTTGAAATCTCTTGATCTACCGGGTGAGAGGCATTTTTTTCTAAGTCTAATTTTAAGCCTAAAAACTCCCATCCTTGACAAACAACTTCTCGAACTTTTTCGGCGTGTTCTCCGACTCCGGCGGTAAAAACTAACGCATCTAAACCGCCTAAACTGGCTAACATTTGCCCAATTCCCATTTTTAAGTGATGAATATACATCTCAAAAGCAAGTTTTGCTTGAGCATTTCCTGCGTTGATTTCGGTTAAAATATATCTCAGATCTCCCGACTTCCCAATAATACCTTTTAACCCCGATTCTTTGTTTAAAATTTGATTAATTTGATCAATATCATATTGATATTTTCCCTGTAAATATAATACAATAGATGGATCAATTGAACCGCTTCGGGTTCCCATCATTAATCCTTCTAGGGGGGTAAATCCCATGGTGGTATTAATACTAATCCCATCTTGAATCGCGGCTAAGGAACATCCATTACCTAAATGACAGGTAATTAATTTTAAGAATTCTAAGGGTTTTCCCAGGATTTTTGCCGTTTGTTTAGCGCAATATTTATGGCTAGTTCCATGAAATCCATAACGTTTGATTCCCTCTTGAAAATATTGATAAGGAATGGGGTAAATCGTAGCATAATCGGGCATTTTTCGATGAAATGCCGTATCAAAAACCGCTACTTGGGGAACATTTCCTAATAGGGTTTCTACGACTTCAATTCCTTCTAAATGGGCGGGGTTATGACTGGGGGCGAGGGGAATTAAGGCTCGAATTGTTGACTTTACTTTTTGATCAATAAATGTTGCTTCTGAATACTCTGAACCTCCATGCACAACTCGATGACCAACTATTGTAATTTCGGAAAGATTATTTAAAACTTTTGTTTCTCCAGTAATTAGGGTATTAAACATTTGGGCGATCGCCTCTGGTTTAGATTTTAAATCTAAGGAATATTCTTGTTTCCCCCCTAGAGTTTTGACGGTCATTAAACCCAATTCTGTTGAAGCTGTCCAATCAATATTTGCTTCCCAAATCGGGTGTAACGGATAGTCGGGTAATGCTGATTCTTTAATTTCATACAGACAACTTTTTTGAGAACTTGAACCCGCATTTAATACTAAGATTTTCATAGGATAAGTTAAGTAAAATTTTGATTGTAATTTAACCTTTTTTGTCATTAGATTAATCCTTTAAATCCCTATTTTAAGTCCCAACAGAAGACCGTAAAGTTTTATCTAAATGACAACGATCCGCTAAAGTATGTAATAACGGCCCGCGATCAGATAATTCTACTACACTAACGGCTCCTGTCGGCATAGCAAGGCGATCGCGGAATCTGCCAATATCAATTCCCAATAATTCACATAACATAATTCTAATCGTGGCTTTATGAGATACAACTAGAATATTACCCGATGGATAACGTTCTTCAATTTCTTGAATGACCTGGGAAGAACGGCGAGCAATATCAATTCCTTTTTCTCCTCCCGTCGGTGCATTCCAACCCGGATCAGTTAACCAGCGAACATAATCATCATGGTAATTTTCATTAACGGTTTGGGGAAGTTTTCCTTCCCATTCTCCATAGGCAATTTCTTTTAAACCCTCTCGAAATTGCATTTCTAAACCCACCGCATCAGCTAAGGGCTTTGCTGTAGTAATCGTTCGTTTCATTGGACTGACAAAGGCTGCCGTCCAAGATAAATTATGATAAGATTGGGCAAATTGCTCCGCCATTTTTAAGCCATTTTCGGTTAATTCGGGATCTAAATTTCCACAATAACCGCCTTGTTGACTATAGGTGGTTTCTCCGTGTCGTAAAAAATACAATGTAATAGTCATAATTTTGATATGATTACTGGCTTAATATATCAGATGATCAAAGAATCCTTAACCTTTCCAGCTTAAATGTTAATCTTTTGTTAACATTTAAGCTGCGATCAAATCTTAAAAAAATAGTAAGAATAAAAATAGGCTCTCTCTAAACTCAAAAACCCGTGCTATCATTTAAAGCAATTTTGACCTAATGGTATCAATCAAACCGCAAATCGCCGTTTAACAATATCTTATGGTCTCAATTTTTAAACAACGAAAACCCTTTATAACAGTCAGGACTTATGGTATCTGCACCAGATAGACCCATTGAGACGAGTAACTCCTTGAGTGAGGACGAACTGCGTAAGATTGATGCCTACTGGCGAGCTTGTAATTACCTAGCCGTGGGCATGATTTATCTACGGGAAAATCCCTTGTTACAAGAACCGCTAAAACCCTCAGATGTCAAACATCGGTTATTAGGACATTGGGGTTCGAGTCCCGGGTTGAGCTTTATCTACATTCACCTCAACCGACTGATTAAAAAGTATGACCTGGATGTGATTTATCTAGCTGGCCCTGGTCATGGTGCGCCCGGAGTCCTGGCTCCAGTTTACCTAGAAGGAACCTACTCAGAAATTTACCCCAATATTAGCGAAGACGCCGAGGGGATGCAAAAATTCTTCAAACAATTTTCGTTTCCCGGCGGTATTGGCAGCCACTGTACCCCGGAAACCCCCGGTTCCATCCATGAAGGGGGAGAGTTAGGCTATAGTTTATCCCACGCCTACGGTTCTGTGTTCGATAACCCCGATTTAATCTCCGTTTGCGTGGTGGGAGACGGAGAAGCGGAAACCGGAGCCTTAGCCACCGCTTGGCATTCTAACAAATTTCTCAACCCGATTCGGGATGGGGCGGTGTTACCCGTTCTGCATTTGAATGGCTACAAAATCGCCAACCCCACGATTTTATCGCGGATTAGCCATGAAGAATTAGAAGCCCTGTTTAAAGGCTATGGCTATAAACCCTATTTTGTCGAAGGGTCAGACCCCGCCTTGATGCACCAAAAAATGGCCGATATCCTGGAAACAGCCATTGCTGAAATTAAAGCCATTCAAGCCGAAGCTCGGTCAACGGGAGTGGCTAAACGTCCCCTGTGGCCGATGATTGTCTTCCGCAGTCCCAAGGGCTGGACAGGCCCGGCATCGGTTGATGGTCATAAAGTAGAAGGGTTCTGGCGGGCGCACCAAGTCCCGATGGCCGATGTTACCACCAACCCGCCCCATCTCCAGGTGTTGGAAGATTGGATGCGGAGTTATAAATCCGAAGAACTGTTTGATGAAAATGGCCGTTTAATTCCTGAACTAAAAGCCTTGGCCCCCCAGGGTACAAAGCGAATGAGTGCCAGTCCCCATGCGAACGGGGGTGTGCTGCGCAAAGACCTGCGGTTGCCTGATTTTCGGAACTATGGTGTGCCTGTGGAATATCCGGGTAAGTCCGGGGTGGAAAATACCAAACCCCTAGGACAATTCCTGCGGGATGTGATGCGGAATAATCTGCAAAATTTCCGCGTATTTGGCCCTGACGAAACAGCCTCTAATCGTTTAAATGCGATATATGAGGTTAGTAAAAAAACTTGGCTAGGGGATTTTTTACCAGAGGATTTAGATGGCGGTGAACTGGCAACCGATGGCCGGGTAATGGAAATTCTGAGTGAGCATACCTTAGAAGGCTGGTTAGAAGGGTATTTACTCACCGGACGCCATGGATTTTTCCATACCTATGAAGCCTTTGCCCACGTCATTGATTCCATGTTCAATCAACACGCGAAATGGTTGGATATTTGTAAAAATGAAGTGTCTTGGCGAGCGCCAATTTCTTCTTTGAATCTACTGTTATCTTCAACGGTTTGGCGTCAAGATCATAACGGGTTTAGTCATCAAGACCCGGGATTTTTAGATGTGGTAACAAATAAAAGTGCCAGTGTCACCCGGATTTATTTACCCCCCGATGCTAACTGTTTATTATCCGTTGCCGATCATTGTTTAAAGAGTACCAATTATATCAATGTGATTGTGGCGGATAAACAGAAACATCTACAATTTTTAACCATGGATGAAGCCATTAAACATTGTACCAAAGGGATTGGAATTTGGGAATGGGCCAGCAGTGATGACTGTGGAAAAGATCCTGATATTCCTGATGTAATTATGGCCGGTTGCGGGGATGTGGCAACGATGGAATCTCTCGCAGCTACGGCAATTTTACGCGAAGAAATTCCAGATCTAAAAGTTCGGTTTGTCAACGTTGTCGATTTATTTAAGTTACAACCGGATACGGAACATCCCCACGGTTTATCCGACCGAGATTTTGATAGTTTGTTTACCACAGATAAACCGATTATCTTTAATTTCCATGGCTATCCTTGGTTAATTCACAAGTTAGCCTATCGTCGGAAAAATCATGCTAATCTGCACGTTAGAGGGTACAAAGAGAAGGGGAATATCAATACTCCCTTGGAGTTAGCTATTAATAACCAAGTTGACCGTTTTAATCTGGTTATAGATGTGATTGACCGGGTTCCTAAATTGGGTTCGGCGGCGGCTTATGTCCGAGAAAGAATGAAAAATGCGATCATTGAAAATGTCAATTATGCCCATGAACATGGCATTGACAAAGATGAAATTGTTGACTGGAAATGGCCGTTTTAACTTGATAGGGGTCAGGCAATAGGGAATGGGCAATGGGCAATAGTCAGGAGGGGAACAGGCTATTGTCCATGCCCTTTTACAGTTCTTAACAATCATCTAAGTAAACTCGCCTCAGTTACAGCCTTAAATGACAGAAAACTGAATTTTTGAACTAACCCTTAATAAAATCTCGATAAATTATATATTTATTAATAATAGAGATATTGCTTAATCAAAATAATCATAATCCGATGGGAATGAAGTAAAAAGTTGGGAAGGATACACTAGATTTATTTAATCAGGGTAAAACCCGTATAATTAGTCAGTTTTTACTGCCAAAAAGCCTATTTAGCAAGGCTTTGCATTCCTCGATACAATCGTAATTTTTTTTAATATTATATTTCAAATAAAAGCTATGAATGGTTTGATTTTTATTAATAGATAATTATGATGATTAATTTAGATTATTTGCTATAAGCTGTTAGTTGTCAGAAAAAACAATAAAGAGTTTCCGAACAAAAACACACCTGTAAACATCAAGTTTTAGGCAGATTTTTGGAAACTTTTGTTACTCAAAAAACAGTCACTTATTATGGTAACAATCAAAACGAACGAAACCCGTCAGGGGCGAAGCATCGATACAAAAGCCGCCCGCAATCTAGCAATTACCACCAATACCGTGCCTCAAATGGCCGGAATTACTCCTCGGTGGCTATTACATTTTCTGCCTTGGGTGCAAGTGCAATCGGGAACCTACCGGGTGAATCGCACCAAAGTTGTGCTTAAACCCACCCCCAAAGTTCGCGTCATTAATAATAACGGACATTCGAGTATTTCCCCTGAAGAATTGCGAACCATTCCAATGTTATCCGTCCTCGATCCTTCAGACGCAGCGACGATCGCTAACCGTTTTCAAAGCGAAGCCTTTGATATCGATCAAACCATTATCCAACAGGGTCAACCTGGGGAAAAATTCTATATCGTTGTTCAGGGGAAATTAGAAGTTTCCACCTCCGGTGATGAAGGCGAAAACCTGCGAATTGCGGTTCTGAGTGCCGGAGACTACTTTGGAGCAGTGGGTTTAGCCCCGGAAGTGATCAGTAATTCCACGATCCGCACGATCACTCCTTGCCGTTTACTGGCCCTTTCCAAACCCGCCCTAGACGAAATTCTCAGTCAGTCCCCAGAAATTCGGCCAACGCTGCAAAAAGCCCTAGAAGAACAAACTCGGTTAAAATCCGTGGTTAATCTCTATGGCGAAGAAAAAATTCCGGTGGCCTCCGATTATCAAGGAGAAATCGAATTACCCGCTTCCTATATTGACTATGAAATCGAGCCGCGAGAATACGATCTGAGCCTTCTCCAGAATATCCTGCGGGTTCATACCCATGTCACCGACATTTATAATGAACCCATCGACCAACTGCGGGAACAAATTCGCCTCACTGTCGAGAATTTAAAAGAGCGTCAAGAATGGGAAATCATCAATAACCCCAACTTTGGCCTACTCAACTCCATTTCCCCCCTAATGCGGATTCAACCTCGCTATGATGTTCCGACTCCCGATGACCTGGATGAGTTGTTAGCACGGGTTTGGAAAAAACCCTCTTTCTTCCTGGCCCATCCCCGGGCGATCGCAGCCTTTGGGCGGGAATGCACTCGTCGGGGTGTACCACCGGTGAGTATTAATTTATTCGGATCGCCCTTCCTGACCTGGCGAGGTGTGCCCTTAGTTCCCTGCGACAAATTAGAAGTTAAAAGCTATAACGGCAACCAACAAGGCCCCGGGAAAACCAGTATTCTGTTAGTGCGAGTCGGTGAAAAAGAACAAGGCGTAGTCGGTTTGCATAAAATCGGCATTCCGGGTGAACAACTCCCTAGCCTGTCCGTGCGGTTTATGGGGATTGACTCCCAATCCTTAGCCTCTTACCTCCTGACCTTATATTTCTCCTGCGCGGTCTTAACCGACGATGCGGTGGCCGTTCTGGAAAACGTCGAAGTGGGATACTATCATGAGTACGAATATGCCAGGGTCTAAGGGCGAAAACCTCGATTATTTGCCCGAAACCACCGAGGGGAATCCGCCGTTTGACCTCCTCAGTGTGGCGACGTTGGCAAATCAGTTTTATACCGCTTTACCCATTGAAAACAATATTGCCCCTGTAACTCCGTCTCAGTCGGCAATTCTCACCCATCCCCCTTTGCCACAACCGGAAAGCCGGGGGGTGGATGCCAGTGGTGTGCTGTTCCTGGGAAGTGGTGCGCCGAGCCAAGTTGTGAGTGAAGAGGCCTTAACCCAGATAGCAAAACAGTTTGCAGCGGCTCTATTACCGACGGAACTCGCAGCCAGTCTCAAACAAGCCTTTGCCCCACCGGAACCCGTCGGATTTGAAGCAACGCAAAACCGGGAACTTGATATTCATTCTGAAGCCTTCCATCCGGTGCCAAAAGAGTTTTTAACTGAGATTCCGTCCTTGTCGGCGATCGCACAACCCGATCCTGGTATTCCTGCTCCTCCCAGGACACAATCCCTCGCACCGTTCAGCGATTTGGATTTAAAACAGGTATTTACGGAGATTAAATCTCAGGATAGTCTGCCTCCTGCCCAGGAACCATCTCAGCCATCCTTCTACTTTCTATCGACTCCAACGGTAGATAACCTAGGCTTAGAATCAGGGGAAATCTTTGACGTGCAGGCAATTCGCCAAGACTTTCCCATCTTGCACCAGAACGTCAACGGTAAACCCCTGATCTGGATGGACAACGCGGCTACTACTCAAAAGCCCCAAAGCGTTATTGATAGTTTATCGCGGTTCTATCAGCGAGACAACTCCAATATTCACCGCGCCGCCCATACCCTAGCAGCCCGGGCAACGGATGCCTATGAAGCCGCCCGAGAGAAGGTACAACGGTTTTTAGGAGCGGGTTCTGCCTCGGAGATTATCTTTGCTAGAGGAACAACCGAAGCGATCAATTTAGTAGCTCAAACCTATGGTCGCAAATACATTGGCAAAGGAGATGAAATTCTGCTTTCCACCCTAGAACATCACGCCAATATTGTCCCCTGGCAGATGTTAGCCCAGGAAACCGGAGCCGTGATCAAAGTAATTCCGGTCAGTGATAGTGGTGAAATCTTGTTGGAAGAATACGCTCAGCTTCTCACTCCTCGGACTCGCTTAGTGGGAATTACCCAGGTATCTAACGCCTTGGGAACCATTCTCCCCGTGCGGGAAATGACGGAAGTTGCTCACCGCCATGGGGTTCGGGTGTTGGTAGATGGCGCTCAAGCCGTGTCCCATACCCCGGTGAACGTTCAAGACTTGAATTGTGACTTTTATACCCTTTCCGGTCATAAACTGTTTGCACCGACGGGTATTGGGGCGATCTATATCAAACGGGAAATCCTCGAAGATCTTCCTCCTTGGCAGGGCGGTGGCAGTATGATTCGCAGTGTCACCTTTGAGAAAACGGTCTACAGCGACCCTCCGGCTAAATTTGAAGCGGGAACTCCCAATATTGCGGATGCGGTGGGACTCGGGGCGGCAATTGATTATATTAGCCGTCTGGGAATGCACAATATCGAACGGTATGAACACAAACTCACCTGTTATGCCACAAAACGCCTAGGGGAAATTCCGGGTTTGCGTCAAATCGGTACGGCCCCCCATAAAGTCAGTGTACTATCGTTTATCCTCGATGATATTCCCGTGGAACAGGTGGGGCAACGCCTCGCCCAAGAAGGAATTGCGGTGCGGGCAGGTCACCATTGCGCCCAACCCACCATGCAACGCTATGGTTTAACGGGTACAGTTCGACCGTCCCTCGCCTTCTATAACACTTTTGCAGAAATTGACACTCTGATAGATGTCTTACGCACCATCCGTTTTCGTTGACATTAATTAATATAGAGACGTGCCAACAGCAAGTGATCGGCATCGCTGCGCCCTTGACACGTCTAACCACTGATAACTGATTATTGGTACGGGCGGGTTCTTTTAGATATGAGTTAATCATCTAAATCTCGATGAACCCGCCCCTACAAATGTTACGGGCGGGTTCTTTTAGATATGAGTTAATCATCTAAATCTTGATGAACCCGCCCCTACAACTGATTACTGATTAAACGCCATGTCTAACCGTAGTTTGTCGAACCATCATCAGGCCCCGGCTGAAGTTGCTCAAAGCAATCAGAATAGCCCAAATTTTGATAATTCCTCTTTACCGGAAAACCGTTTTCACCCCGAAAGCACTAATTTTTTCCGAGTATTAATGACGGATTTACAAACAATTTACCAACGAGATCCCGCCGCTCGCAATTGGCTAGAGGTACTGTTTTGTTATCCTGGATTACAAGCGATTTGGTGGCATCGAATTGCTCACCGATTACATCGCTGGGGAGTTCCATTTTTGCCCCGTTTTCTGTCTCAACTTAGCCGTTGGTTTACGGGTATTGAAATTCATCCCGGGGCTAAGATGGGAAAAGGAGTTTTTATTGATCACGGTATGGGAGTTGTGATCGGCGAAACCGCTATTGTCGGAGATTATGCCCTGATTTATCAGGGGGTAACTTTGGGTGGCACGGGGAAGGAAAAAGGCAAACGACATCCGACTTTAGGTGATCATGTTATGGTGGGGGCAGGTGCTAAATTATTAGGCAATCTCTATATCGGTGATCATGTTCGCATTGGTGCGGGCTCGGTGGTGTTGCGGGATGTTCCCAGTCATTGTACCGTTGTAGGTATTCCCGGGCGGATTACCCGCAATGCTAAGGAAACTGAGGATTTACAATTATCCGACCGTTTACCCGATCCTGAAGCTATGGTGATTCGGAATTTGTTTGAACGAATTAAAATCTTAGAACAGGAATTGTCAAGTTTAAAGGCTTTAAGCCCGATTGCTGAAATTGATAATAGTCAAGAAGAAGATGAAGCGATCGCTAGTTTTGATATTAACGAAGTCATTGAGGAATTTCTGAATGGGGCGGGGATTTAGTTAATAATTTTGTGGTAGGATTCTAAGGACAAATTTTATGATTGATCTACCATGAGTGATTTAATTGCGATCGCCTACGACGACGAATACAAAGCCGAAGAAGTCCGTATGACTTTGATTAAATTACAAAAAGAACATTTAATCGAATTAGAAGACGCGGCGGTGATCGTCAAAAATGCTGAAGGAAAAATTAAACTCAACCAAGCCATTGATTTAACCACTGCGGGTGCAGTCAGTGGCGGGTTTTGGGGTTTATTAATTGGAACCTTATTCCTTAGCCCCTTGTTAGGTGCCGCCGTGGGAGCCGCTGCTGGAGCCGCCAGTGGCGCCTTAAGTGATATTGGGGTCGATGATAAATTCATGAAATCCCTTGGGGAAACCTTACAACCGAGAACCTCTGCCCTCTTTGTATTAGTGCGGAAAGTCACCCCCGATAAAGTCTTAGAAGAAATCGCCCCCTATGGTGGAACGGTGTTAAGAACTTCTTTAACTAAAGATGAAGAAGCTCAATTACAAGAAGTTCTGAGTACCCGAGGAGTAACGGTTTAACTGAAGATGGGGAATTACGAATTACGAATTACGAATTACGAATAGGTAATGGGTAATGGGTAATGGGTAATTACGAATGGGTTTTGGGTGATATTCAGCGAGCGAGGACGCTCGCACTGCTTGGTGATCCCCCTACCCCCCCTACCTCCCCTACCCCCC
>NZ_LT797700.1:30556-113018 GCF_900009135.1 Planktothrix sp. PCC 11201
CCCCTACCTCCCCTGCTCCCCCTGCGTTTCCTCATGTCCGTTTCTTCCTCTCCGAACCCCAAATTCACAGAACTGCTTAATCGCCTCACGGAAATTAACGATATTAAATCGGCAATTTCCCTATTGCATTGGGATCAAGCCACCTATATGCCACCTGGTGGTGCTCAGGCCAGGGGGCGACAAATGGCGACCTTACGCCGCCTCGCCCATGAAAAATTCATTGATCCCGTTTTGGGAGAACTTTTAGAGGATTTACGGACTGAGGAGGCTAACCGTCCCTATTCCTCCCTCGAAGCCAGTTTAATCCGGGTCACCCGTCGAGATTATCAGCGGGCGGTGCAGGTTCCTTCAAAACTGATGGCACAGATATCCCAGCATCAATCCGCCTGCTATGATGCCTGGGCTAAAGCAAGGGAAGCCCAAAGTTTTGCTATTGTTCAGCCTTATTTAAAAACCACTTTAGAATTGAGTCAGGAATATGCCAGATGTTTCCCCTGGTATGAACACATTGCCGATCCTTTAATTGATCAACAGGATCAGGGGATGACGGTGGCGAAGGTGCGATCGCTATTTGAACCTCTGCGTGAGCAATTAGTGATGATCGTGGAAACTCTCGGCAATTGTGTTCCGTTAAATAACTCTTGTTTACATCAAGATTTCTCTCCTAAAGAACAAATCAAGTTTAGTCTTGGGGTAATTCAGGCTTTGGGTTATGACTTAAATCGAGGACGCCAAGACAAAACACTGCATCCGTTTATGACGAAATTCTCAATTAATGACGTGAGGATTACCACCCGTGTTTATGAACACCATCTGGGACAGGCCCTATTTAGTACCATTCATGAAGCGGGTCATGCCCTCTATGAACAAGGAATTGCACCGGAGTTAGAAGGAACTCCTTTAGCGGGGGGGGCTTCCTCGGGTTTGCATGAAAGTCAAGCTCGTTTATGGGAAAATGTCATCGGTCGCAGTCGAGGGTTTTGGGAATGGTGTTATCCTCGATTACAGGGGGTGTTTATGCGGCAGTTAGGACAGGTAACAACAAATCAATTTTATCAAGCCATTAATCAGGTAACTCCCTCTTTAATTCGTACCGATGCAGATGAAGTTACTTACAATTTACATATTATGATTCGCTTTGATTTAGAGTTAGCGATGTTGGAGGGAAAATTAGCCATTTCCGATTTACCAGAAGCTTGGAATGAACGGTATAGAAATGATTTAGGTGTTATTCCGAAAACAGATTTGGAAGGGGTTTTACAGGATGTGCACTGGTATATTGGATTAATTGGTGGAATGTTCCAGAGTTATACGTTAGGGAATTTAATGGCGGCTCAAATTTATAATACTGCTATACATCTCGATCCTGAAATTCCCTTTGAAATTGAACGGGGCAGTGTGAAGCGGCTGTTAGAATGGTTGCAACAAAATATTCATCAACATGGCCGAAAATTCACAACCCAGGAATTAATTGAACAGGTCACGGGTTCCCCTTTGAAAATCGATCCGTTTCTTCATTATCTACATAATAAATATGAATATCTCTACAATTGTAAATTCTAATATGAAATCCTTAAATTAGTGCTAGAGATGGCAAGGGAACAGGGAACAGGGAACAGAAATAATACTTCTAGCTCTTTCATATCAGTATTAAAATGTTACAACCTATTTAGGATTGCTATATTATTTAAGACTTAAAAAGGTGGCTTACGCCACCCGAAAGCTTAAACCAAGGTTAAATCAGGATAATAAGCCAACATATCGTCGGTGCTGAGGGTATCCCCACTAGCTTGAGGTGTCCAGAGAATTTCTACAGCCAATAATTGTTCACTACCAACGGAACCTAAACGACTTAATGCTTGACGTAATGTTTCAGGACTATTCACTTTAGGAAGTTGAATTTTTCCCAAAGTTCCTACCACCAATGTCACCACAATATATTCGTTGTCCGTGGTGGTTAAATCTCCCGTTTGACTGACTAAGGTTCCCTGATTTCCCGGCAAAGAAGGGGCTACCCCACCAATTAACTGATTATTAACATTAGACAGGGTTTCTTCAGCAAATTTACTCCGTTCGGCTAAAGCCCATTGATTGAATTTAGCTTCAGCCGAATTCATGCCCGTTTGTTCCGACTCCGCAGACCCATAGGCCCAATATTCAGGATGGCGTAACAGGGCTAAGGTGGCTTCCTGCAAAACTTGGGCGCGACCGGCGGCGGAACCCGTATCGGCGGTTTGGGCCATGCGGTCTAAATCCCCTTGTAAATTTCGAGCTTGGGCCAGTAACCCCACTTGTAAACGGGCCACAGAAACCGTCGGGTTACTGCCATATCCCGGTTCATCCTGTCCTTGTCCGATGGCCGACCGGATACTATTGAAGATGAACCCGGCGAGCGCCATAAAAATTAGGAGGGAAAATAACCCACCCCCACCAAAGCCAAAGAAGGGGATGAGGAAAGGAAATCCAAAACCGCCTCCGCCGTAGTACCCCCCTCCAGAACGGCCAGGACTGGGACTATAGCTACGACTGGGAGAGGATCTAAAGGAGCCTCCCCCGATGCGTCCCCCGCTTCTAGCGGCTAATACACCATCGACTTGACTAAAAAATAAAACAGCAACTAAGCTAAAGATAGCTAAGGGTTTTAAAAGTTTTTTGAACATAAATCACATCTCATTTTTTTAGGACATCGAAACTGGAAAATTCTCTTGAGGAAGACAACAGAGGCTCTGTACTTCCTTGATTGTGGGAGTTTTTCTGCAACTTTACCTATACTGTAACGTTTTTTTAATTTTGCTTCAGCCAGATTCTGGTTCGGGATTTACCCTCAAGGGTAGGGAATTTTCTCCTGGTCTTTCTTGCCAGTTTCCATTACCTTTTGCCGTCCTTGAGGTTATCGAGTCCGACGCCCGCCAGAATATTTATCCCAGGGGGTAGAAAAATTTTGCGATCGCTGTTATAATCAAAAATAACTGATAACTGATAACTGATCTAGCCACAGCCACTATTCTTTAGTGACTGTGGCTTTCTTTTTTGGTTGGGATCAACCTTCAAACTCATTGGCAGTCGGGGAATGGGGAATGGGGAATTACGAATTACGAATGGGTAATGGGTAATACTTCGACTTCGCTCAGTAACAGGGTAATGGGTAATGGGGATGCCCAGTGTTCCCAATTATGATCACAAAATATTAAGTCATCCAAACCCCCAAACCCTGGAGATGGCCGAAGTTCTTGGGGTTTTTCTCCTTAAACTTTAGGTTTAGAGGGTGGTGTAATCTTAAATTTATTTAAAAGATGATTAATTTCTAACAGTAACTCAAACTCTGATTCGGGCAATAAATCATAATGACTATTTTTTTCTAAAAAACTAAATGCCTGGCGAAATTGCTCCGGTGTTGCCATAATCGGGGAATCAAAATGACAAGGAATAATCCGGTTAAACTCCCATTTAGAAACTTGATTTGCCCAATTTAAGGTTTCTTCTGGGGCGCGATTTAAAATTAAAGTTTGTAAAATGGGAGCCACAAATAACTGCCCATTTCTGCTTAATGCTTCAAAGGTTTCTTGCCAATTGGGTTTCCATTTAAACGGATAAATTCCAAAATAGGCTTTTTTAGAACGGTCGGGTGCTTGCCACGATTCCCGCACCGCATCCCCCAACTCTATCGTATCTAAAACACTCGGACGAAAATAAAAGGAAAATAACGAGATTCTCTGCCATCCTCGGCGACGGGTGATTTCTGTATCTTCTACTTTATGAAAAGTATCATCTTTGGCGTGGAATAGTAGGGGATAGGGATCGAGTTGTACAATCGCTGGAGGAGTGTTAGGAATGGAAACAATGGTATCGGTTACTAATAGGGTATGCGATCGCTTATGTAAAAAAACTACCTCGGCAAACTGCCCAATTCCTAATGCTAAAGGGCCGAGAATTTTATAGTCAAATTCATCGGCAAAGGGTGTATTGCGACTATCCTGGGGCAGAATATGGGTGCGTTTTGCAGGTAAACCTAACCAACTTAGGGGTAAATTAATCGGAAAACTCCACTGTCCGGGGGCAACAAAAACTTGGGCGTTGGGAAATTTTCGGGCAAAGGGGCCAACAAATACCTTATGTTCAACTCCTGAAATCGTAGGTAGAATAATATATTTTACATCGCCATATTCTACGATTAATTCTCTGATTAAATTCAGACATTCGGAGGTGGGAGCCACGGGAGCATACACTAACAAACCCCCCTGTTCCAGTTTTACCACGGTCATCCGAATGGGCACCACCACATACAGAATCCCCTGCACCTGCTCAAATGTCCAAAGGGTATGGGGAATGACTTCCCGGCGGATGGTGCGTCGCTGACCGTAGGGATAAATGGGGACAACGGGCCACAGGGGCCATGAACAGTCCGGCAATGAACGGGGTTCTTCTGGGGGTTTCCGAGGGTGCTCCACTGTTTTTGTAACTCCTGTGTCCTGTAGACAGACGCGCCGCCGTGGCTCGTCTCTACTTTTGTCCTGTAGATAGACGCGCCGTGGCTCGTCTCTACTTTAGAATATCGGAATTTGTTCTAAACTTTCAAATTCATCTAAAATCCCTTTTGGGGATTCGTCTCGATGGACTAAAATGCCTCGTATTCCTAGGGCTTTTGCACCTTGATAATCGGCTTTAAAACTATCACCAATATGCCAAGTCTCTTGGGGTAAACATTGATGTTTGGTTAAGGCAATTTGGAAGATTTCCGAACTGGGTTTGGCGGCTCCTACTTCTGTGGAAATGGTAACGCTTTGAAAAAATTCAGCTAAATTTAAAGCATCTAAAACTGGATATAATCGGGAATCAAAATTAGATAATACTCCTAATTCTATCCCTTGCTCTTGCCAATCTTTTAATTTAGGGAGAACATCGGGATAAACAAACCAAGGTTTTTCGGTTTCAAAATAATGATATAGAGCTTGAAAGAAGGCAGAAAAATCTGTAAAGTTATTATAGAGTCCAACGGTTTTAAAGGTTTGTTCAGCGATCGCTTTCCACCATTCAAATTCTAAGGGGGGAATTTCACTGGGATCAACCCCCGGAAATGCCATACTCGGAGCCGCTAAAAAACAGTTAAAAAACACTTTATCCAAAATTTCAGCTTCAGCATTGACCCCAAATTGTTTTGCTATGATACGGTAGGCTTCCCCCACACTCTGACGCACACCAAATAACGTCCCAACGGCATCTAAAAAAATGACACGGGGTTTTTCAATTGTAGAATTTTGCGGGTTAGTCATAATTAGTGAGTCAAAAGTCAGGTTAACAGTGGAGACTTGATACTTATTCTCTATCTTCCATTTTTTGATCAATTGAAATTAATAAATCCTGCAAGGGTCGGGTTATCCAATTAAACGCCACCCGAATTTGATGGTCAAAGGTGGGGAAGCGATATAAATAGATTAAACGACGGGTTAAATGGGCAAATTGACCGTCTAATTTGATCCCTAAACCTGTTAAGGTGGCGTTATCAGTTCCTAATGTCATTATTTCCCCTAAATTAATATATCGGAAGGGTAATAAGGGTCTTCCTGTTAATAACGCCCAAAGATTCCATCCGGTATAATCGGCTTGTTGAAAAGCGGCTTGGGCTGTGGTCGGAACTTTTTGACCATCAGCGTCTTGAGATTCTGCTAAATCTCCTAATGCAAAAATTTCAGGATGATCAATTACTTGTAAGGTTGATGTGGTGACAATTTGACCCCGTTGATTGTGTTTTAAAGGCAGTGATCGCACCACCGGAGATACCTGGGTTCCCACCGTCCATAACACTAAATCCACTGGAATTTCATCAATTTCACCTCGATATTCTAGGGAAATTTTATTTCCTGCAACCGTCGCCACAGTGGTTTCTAAATCGATCCAAACCTGGCGATTTAATAAGGCATTTCTAGCCGATTCTTGATTAAATTCAGGAGAGGTTTTTAAGATTTCTTCCGCTTGTTCAATAATTCTAATCCGTCCTTTTGTTCCCAGGCGATCAGCTAATTTACAGGCGAGTTCCACCCCACTATAACCGCCACCTACAATGGCTATTCTAATTTTATCTTGATCTAAGGTTTCTAATCGTCGCAACTGTTCTTCTAAACGATAAGCATCGGCAATAGTTCGGAAGGGAATGGCATATTCTTTCGCCCCAGGAACTAAATCTAAAGGTGTTTCTCCTCCCATTGCCAAAACCAAATAATCATAGGAAATAACGGTATTATCTTCTAGTTTAACCTGTTTACTATCGATCTCAATTTCACTAACCACTCCTTGACAAAATTGCACCTTAGTATCTTTTAATAGGTCTTCAAATGCGGGAGCAATTTCCCAGGTTTGCAGTTCATTGGTCAGCAATTCATACAGCAGAGGTAAAAACAAAAAATGGTCATTTTGATCCACCAGAACAATTTCCGGTTGTTCCGATTTTTGCCAAGGAAGTTGACTCAAACGTAAGGCGGTGTACAGTCCACCAAAGCCTCCACCAAGGATACAGATGCGGGTTTGCGGTTCAGTCATATTAAAATTGGGGGTTTGGTGAGTTGGGCTGTTTCTTTCAACTAGGATAGCAATTTTAGTCGAAAAATGTTAAGTATTGCTACAAGGGCGAAAATCAATTGCCTTTGTTTGGTACAACATCTTAGCTATAACGATTAATTTTCCTTGAGTACAGTTTAAAAAATTTTAGGAGATCATTCCATGATGTTGTTAGCCGCCACCGTCGCTACCCCCGTTACTCACGCCTGGAGTCCTACCATCGCTATTGTGATGATTGTGTGTAATATTGTGGCGATCGCCATTGGTAAATTCTCCATCCAACAGCCTAATGCTGGCCCTCAATTACCCTCACCCAATCTGTTTGGTGGTTTTGGCTTACCTGCGGTTTTAGCAACCACAAGTTTTGGTCATGTTTTAGGGGCGGGTGTGATTTTAGGATTATCCAGTTTAGGAGTTATTTAACTCATTTTAGATGTAGGGGTAATTCCTGAATCATTGGTGTTAACTTAAATAATTAATGCCCTGAACTCAAGTTCGGGCTAAAAGCGATCGGCATCTAAAGATGACTCAACACTGGTCTTTATTAACCCGTTTTAACGGGTTTGGGCTTTTAGCCTGAAATTTATTTCAAGGCTTTTGGCGTTAAGTTGACACTGATATTCATGAATTACTCCTACTCATAATCCTGTCCCGAACCATATTTCCAAGCCTCTAACCAACGATAATAATAGTATTGAGAAGAAAGGGGTAATTTCTTAAACATGGGTTCTAGGGTTTTTCCTAAAGGATATAAACCCGTATAAAGCCCCAAATTCCAGTAGTGAATTGTCCAATCAATTAAACTCATTAACCCCACCTGGGGAATAATTTTAAAAATTAAATCAGGATGAGTCATTGCTGTTTTTGATAGGGTTTTAGTTAAAGCAGAAAACTGTACCACATCTTGTAAAAATGGCTTTAAAATTGGTTCTCCCAATTGTTCCATTCCTTGAAATACGGTAGTTAATAATTGATTAATTTGTTCGGGGTTAATTGTTTGTTGAATTCCCACACTCATCGACCTTTGAAATAACCAAGTTACGGACAAACTGGGCTGATAGGGTTGCAATAAAGATAAGGCATTTTGACTTAATTGATCGGTGGTTAAGGCGTGATCAATTCCATCCGTTAACCGTTGTAAGTGACGTACCATCGCCCCAAATCCCCCAAAACTTAAAGGAGATTGATTTCCGCTACTATCCCCCACCGCCAAAACACGATTCCAGGGCATTTTTAACGGACTATCTTTATAACAGGGAAAGAAACCAAATAACGCCCGTTTAAAGGTTAATTGATTTAACTCAATCTGTTGATATTCGGGTAAAAGTTTAAAATAGTCTTCAAACAAAGATTCTAAACTAAACCGTTGGGGGTTAGCATCTAAATAAGTAAATAAATAAGTTGTTCTTCCATCCCTGGCTGGAAACGCTTCCCAAAAATATTGACATTGATTTTTTAAGGGAGTAAATGAGGCAAAAATATCCCCCGTTTGATTATTAGGATATCCCGTCGCACAGGTTCCCACCACTAAACAAACCGCATCGGGTTTTTTTCCTTGTCTAGCTTGTCGAACTAGGGGGGAAAAATGACCCATTGCATCTATTAATAAACGGGTTTTGATCGTTTCTGACCCCTCTGCTACAAGGTGAGAGGAGTTAACGATTTCTACCCCATTAGGATGAATAATAGATCCTTGATAAGCCGTATTTTCTAATAATATTCCTCCGGCTTCTAAAAATTTAGTTTTGAGTGTTTCTAATAAATAAACTGGGTCAACTCCAATATTAAGAACATTTTTAACCCAAATATCATCACTATTAGGAAAACTTAAACGAGCGGGGTTATATTCCGTAGAGATCGCTGTTTTTAATTCTACTTCTGATAATAAATTTAATTCGATAAAAACCTCTAATTCCTTCCTGGAAATATTCCATTCCTGTTCCCGTCCTTGGAGTTTTCCCCGTTCAATTAATGCCACTCGCCACCCTTTCATCACTAAGGTAGCACCGATTAAAATTCCCAGAGTTCCCCCACAAATAACTACATCATAATCCAGACTTTCCAAGGATTGATCATCCTGTTTAATGGTATGAGGAAGGGGGAGAGTATTGTTTTTTAACTCCGTCCAAAGTTCATCTACTTTTTGTAGACTCTTGAAAGGATTTCCATGAATTTGAGATAAAATTTCTTCCGTGAGAGACATATAGAGTAATCCTATTAAACTTGTGTTAAAAATTTTCTTATAAAAGGCAAGAGGCAATAGACTTTTAGGTATTTTATCAATATGATCCTGTTCTATAACATCTAATTTTTGATGCCCTAATGTAATCAAGACGACATTAACTGGACTTGCCTTTCCAATACCATGGACTTTTTGCTCAAGATAGCATAAATTGATATTAACCTATAGCACTACGCACTCTTAGAACACCGGAACACCAGAATACCGGAACAGTAAGCATTAAAAGGGTTTCAGGACTTAAAAGTGTCCTAACTGTAATGCGCAGCACTATGGTACCAGGGAAAATTCTCAACAAGTCTCAATTGATCATTTGATCATTATCCCATCCCATTAGATCATGAATAAACCCTTCTATCAACGCCTAGCAGAGACTATCAATTTAAGTACATTGCTTTTAATTTTTATTTTCCCCTTTGCTTTGGTCGTTTATCAATTAATTGCGGAAATTGATAATAAAATTGAATTTGCCCAAAAAGAAAAACAAGGTTTGGCTTATAATTATCCCTTAAAAAATTTGCTAGTCAGTATGATTAATCACCGCACCCAAGTTGAGCGGTATTTTAATGGGAATAAATCTTTAGCTCCAGAAATCATCACCCAAGGAGAAAAGATTGAAACCGCAATCCAAAACCTTAATACAGTCGAACGGCAGTTAGCACCCCAACTAAAAGTTAGCCCCCAATGGATAGAAATTAAAACTTCTATCAAGGACAACTGGAAAAATTTACAAGCAGAAAAATTTAATTTATCTCCAGCTAAAAGCTGGGAAATTCATACAACAATTATCAATGATATTTTAGCTTTAATTGATCATATCGGAGATATTTCTAATCTAATTCTTGATCCCTCTTTAGATAGTTACTATTTAATGGATGCCGTTATTAATCAACTGCCCTTAGCCCTGGAAAATACGGCTCAAGCTAAAGATTTAGGGATCAAGATCACCACTAAACAAAAGATGACAGAAAGTGAACAAGCCAGACTGTTGATTATTCAGAGTTTAATTGCACCGCCTTTACAACAAGTTAACAGAGGTTTGCAAGTTTCAGCCAATACTAATCCTCTAATTAAACCGCAGCTATCGGCAAATATTGACCCAAACTTCAAGAATATTCAAAATTTTATTAACTTACTCAACCAAGAAATTATTAATTCTCAGATTATCAACTTGTCTCCCAAAAAATATCAACAAATAGCGGAAAATGCCCTAGAATCACAACTAAAAATTTATGATACAGCCTTTCCTATATTAGATAATTTATTAGAACAACGGATTAACCAGTTATTGAATAGAAAATATCAAATTATTGGGTTTGGATTGTTAGTATTAGGGGTTGTGCTTTGTATTTTCATCGCCTTTGTCATTAACCGCCAACAACGTCAAGCATTTGAAAAAGAATTGCAAGTGGCTGAAAAAAAATATCGTAGTATTTTTGAAAATGCGATTAATGGGATTTTCCAAATTACCCCAACGGGTCAATATCTGAATGCTAATCCGGCCCTTGCTCAAATTTACGGTTACAACTCTGTAGCCGAATTGATTACTGACCTAAACCATATTAAAAAGCAACCCTATGTTAACCCCAATCGCTGGAATGAATTAATTCAAATAATTAGCGATCACCGCAGTATTACCGACTTTGAATCTCAAGTTTATCGCCGCGATGGGAGTATAGTTTGGATTTCAGAAAATGCGGGTGCAATTTATGATACAAATGGTAATATTATCTACTATGAAGGCACAGTAGAAGATATTACTGAATATAAACGCGCCGAACAAGAAATTTATGCCGCCAAAGAAGCCGCCGAAAATGCCAACAAAGCCAAAAGCGAATTTCTAGCTAATATGAGTCACGAATTACGAACTCCTCTGAATGGAATTTTAGGCTACGCCCAAATCCTCAAACGTTCCCCGAAATTAGAAGAACGGGAACAAAATAGTGTCGATATTATTTACCAGTGCGGTTCCCACCTTCTAACTTTAATTAATGATATTCTTGATCTCTCAAAAATAGAAGCTCAAAAAATGGAGCTTTACCCCACGGATTTTCACCTTCCGGCTTTTCTGCAAGCTGTTGCTGAAATTTGTCGGATTCGCGCCGCCCAAAAAAGTCTCCAATTTTCCTATCAACCCGATCCTGATTTGCCAATTGCCATTCATACGGATGAAAAACGCTTGCGACAAGTATTAATTAATTTGATTGGCAATGCGATTAAATTTACGAAAACTGGAGAAGTTAGTTTCAGCGTTATTTTAATTGAAAAAACGGTTAATATTGTTAATAAAGTGAGTTACAAAATTCGCTTTACGGTTAAAGATACAGGGGTGGGGATTAACCCCGAAGAAATTGAAAGAATATTTCTACCCTTTGAACAGGTGGGATCTCGCCAGATTCGATCTGAAGGTACGGGCTTAGGACTAGCTATTAGTCAGAAAATTATTCAACTGATGGGTAGCAATCTTCAAGTCACCAGTCAATTGCAAATGGGCAGTATTTTTGGATTTGATTTAGAGGTATCAGAAGCTAATGACTGGGTAAATACGGTTTCCAAAAATGATCAAGGTAAAATTATTGGGTTTCAAGGAAATACCCAAAAAATTCTCGTGATTGATGATCGTTGGGAAAATCGCTCGGTTATTGCTAATTTATTGACGCCCCTTGGATTTGAAGTGATTGAAGCAGTCAATGGTCAAGAAGGATTAAAAATAGCAATTCAGCATCAACCCAACTTAGTAATCACCGATTTAGTTATGCCGGAAATGGATGGATTTCAACTCATGAAAACTTGGAAAAATATTCCAGAAGTCAAAGATATCAAAATTATTGTTTCTTCCGCAAGTGTGTTTGAAGAACATCAAAATCAAAGCCTAGAAGCGGGGGCTATTGATTTTTTGCCCAAACCAGTTCAAGCCGAAGAACTGTTAGATAAGTTATCGTTGCACCTGCAAATTCAATGGATTTATCAAGCTGAATCCTTGACAGTTGCCGGGATTACGCCCACTTCGGATAAATTGATTCTTCCCCCATCCGAAGTCTTAGATAAACTGTTTAATTTGGCGTTGCGAGGAAATTTGAAAGAGATCATTAAACAGACAGAAATCCTCGAAGCAACCGCTCCCCAATATTCACAATTTGCGTTAAAATTGCGAAAATTAGCACGGGAGTTTAAAGAGAAAAAAATATTAGAAATGCTCAATCAATATAAAGAGGTCAACTCATGAAAGATTTAATTCCTGAATCGGGTACAATTCTGGTGGTGGATGATATCCCGGCTAATTTAGGCGTGTTAACGGATGTTCTCAGCGAGGCGAATTTCACAGTCTTGGTGGCTGAAGATGGAGAAAGTGCGCTGCAAAAACTTGAATATGTGACTCCCGACTTAATTTTATTAGATGTGATGATGCCGGGCATTGATGGATTTGAAACCTATAAACGCCTAAGAGAAAATCCCTTAAATTCTAAAATTCCTGTCATTTTTATCACCGCTCTTTCCCAACCGAGTTATGTGATCAAAGGTTTGTCTTTAGGCGCCGTTGATTATATTACCAAACCGTTTCAAAAGGAAGAAGTTTTAGCCAGAATCAAGACCCATTTAGAACTGCGACGTTTAACTAAAATGCTCGAGCAAAAAAACCAGCATTTATCCGAGGAAATCTATGAACACGCCAAAGCCCGTGCAGACGTACAACGGCTCAATCAAAAATTAGAAATCCGAGTGAAAGAACGAACGATTGAACTGTCTAAAACCCTAGAAAACCTGTATAAAAGTCAAGATTTATTAGAATATAATGCTTTGCATGATTCCTTAACGGGCTTGCCCAATCGGGATTGGTTGATGCAGCGATTAAAATATTTAATTGCTACGGATTCAAGCTATTCGGTTTTGTTTTTGGACTTAGATCGCTTTAAAATTATTAATGATAGTTTGGGGCATTTAGTTGGAGATGAACTGTTAAAATGTGTTGCCCATCGCATACAAGAGTGTTTAACGCCACCTCAAACGGCAACCCGCATGGGGGGAGATGAATTTGTCGTTTTAGCTGATACAGAAACACCAATTTCCCTGACCGAAAAACTCCTGGAACAGTTTAAGTTTCCCTTTAGTTTTAATGGCTATGAAATGATTATAGAAATTAGTATCGGTATAACTTCGAGTGCCATGGGTTATCAGGAACCGATGGATATTCTTAGAGATGTAGATATTGCCATGTATCGAGCCAAAAAGTTTGGTAGTGGTAGTTATCAGATTTTCAATCCCCAGATGCAAGCGGAGGTCACTGCACGGCTGCAATTAGAACAAGACTTAAGAAAAGCCATCCCGCAACAGGAATTTTGCTTATATTATCAGCCAATTGTTTCCCTGGTAACCGGAAAAATTAAAGCGGTTGAAGCCTTAGTTCGTTGGAAACATCCTCAAGGTATGATTGCCCCGGATCAATTTATTTCTGTGACTGAAGAAACCGGATTAATTAATCCTTTGGGCTGGTGGATTTTACGCGAAGCCTGTAGTCAGTTAAAAGCTTGGCAAGAGCAATTTCCTGACCTTCTTTTGAAAATGAACGTGAATTTTTCCTCCGTCCAATTCCAGCAAATTAATTTATTGGAACAGGTGGCAAAAATTTTAAAAGAAACGGGTATTTCTAAAAATACTTTAAGTATAGAAATTACTGAATTTTGTTTATTCCAAACGCCAAATTCCAACTTTCAATTATTAGAAGAAATTGGTGTTGGTTTATGTCTTGATGATTTTTGTACAGGCTATTCTTCTCTCAGGTTACTGAGGGATTTACCGATTAATACCTTAAAGATTGATCGTTCCTTTGTGCAGGATTTAATCAATTACCCCAATGATACAACCTTAATTGAAACTATTCTATTGTTAGGAAAAAGTTTGAATTTGGAAGTAATTGCAGAAGGTGTGGAAACTCAAGAACAAGCAAAAATTCTTCGAGAATTAGGCTGTATTTGGGCGCAAGGGTACTTATTCTCTTACCCATTAGACTATCAAGGTGCAACTCAATTTATAACTGAAAACCAGGAAAAAAATTATGACCAATAATTTATCTTTTTCAGGAAATACCATCCTAATTGTAGATGATAACCCCACCAATTTAGGGGTAATCTTCAATGTCTTAGATGAAGCCGGGCTGGAAGTTTTGGTCGCGCAAGATGGAGAAAGTGCGCTGCAAAAAACAGAATACGTCATTCCCGATTTAATTTTACTGGATATTATGATGCCCGGAATTGACGGCTTTGAAACCTGTTCTCGACTCAAAACTAACCCTTCAACCTCTGATATTCCGATCATTTTTATGACGGCTCTAGGGAATACCGAGCAGAAAGTTAAAGGCTTAAGTTTAGGTGCTGTTGATTATATCACAAAACCCTTTAAAAAAGAAGAAGTATTAGCGCGAATGAAAGTTCATTTAGAATTGCGAAACTTGACTAAAGCATTAGCTAGTAAAAATCAATTACTCGAAGAAAAAATTCAAGAAAAAACCCGTTTAGAAGAAACTTTACAACGATTGAATCAAGAATTAGAAACCCGGGTTGAAGCCAGAACTACCGAACTCAAACAAGCATTACAAAACCTCCAACAAACTCAACTCCAATTAATTCAAAGCGAAAAAATGTCTACCCTGGGTCAATTAGTAGCCGGAGTCGCCCATGAAATTAACAATCCCGTGGCTTTTATCCATGGAAATCTCAATCATACTGAAAGGTATATTCAAGATTTGTTGACAATATTTCAACTTTATCAACAGCAAACTCCCTCCCCAGATCCGGCGATTACAACTCTAGCGGAGGAGGTGGATTTAGAGTATTTAATCCAGGACTTACCCCAGGTGATTTCATCCATGAAAGTTGGGGTAGAAAGGATTCGTCAAATTAGTGTCTCTTTAAGAACTTTTTCCCGTACTGATAATACATCAAAACAAGAAACTAATCTGCATGAAGGGATTGATAGTGCTTTATTAATTTTAAAATATCGGTTAAAAGCAAATGAAAAAATTTTGCCCATAGAAGTGATTAAAAACTATGGAGACTTACCTTTAGTACCCTGTTACCCCGGACAACTAAATCAGGTATTTATTAATATTATTGCTAATGCTATTGATGCCTTAGAAGAAGCAGGATTTAAGCGGAATTCGGAAGCAATTAAAGCCAATCCCAGTCAAATTATAATTAAAACAGAAGTTGACCCTAGTCAAAATAATGTTAGTATTCGGATTAAAGATAATGGTTTGGGAATGTCGGAGGAAATACGCAGCAAAATCTTTGATTATTTGTTTACCACTAAGCCCCCAGAAAAGGGTACGGGATTAGGTTTATCCATTAGCTATCAGATTGTTGTAGAAAAACATTGTGGCCAGTTAAATTGCTATTCACAACCGGGAGTTGGGACGGAGTTTATAATTAAAATTCCTTTAAGTTAAAGGGAGAGTATAGCAATTTAAACATTTTCCAATTCAGTCAGATGGGCGGTATCTCCGTTGAGTTCTAGTATCCATTCATCTCCATTTTGAACAATTTTTACTAAACAACAAAGAGAGGCTTTAATATCCATTTCTTCTAAGGTGGGAATTAGTCCCATGGCTGTTCCCAATACCGAAGCACCATGTCCAACCAATAATAAATTATCCTCGGGAAACGTGTTAACCAAACGTTGGGAAGTCTCAGCAGTTCGTTGTAAACAATCTTTCCAAGTTTCAGGATAATTAGGAACTCCCAGAGGATGAGATAAATCAATTTTAGGGAATTTTTGAGCTAAAAATTCTGGGGATAATGTTTCAGGATAACTCATCCATTCAGGGTTTAACCATTCTCCTAAACCCCAATCTAATTTGAGCGGTAAATCTAATTTTTTAGCCACAGCATGGGCGGTTTGTACGGTTCTTAAAAAGGGAGAAGCAATAATTTGGGTAATTCCTTCCCCCACTAAACGATTTGCTAATTGTTGGGCTTGAATTTGACCATCTTTGGATAAATGGGGGTCATAAGGTCGTTCTGCGGTATCAAACCAAGCGGGATTGACAAAATCAATCCGATTTCCATGGCGGGCTATCCATACAGTTTTAGACATAGGTTCGGTTTAGATTTTTCACCTAACTTACCTTACCTTAATTCCGGCACAATTAGGATTTTTTATTCTACCAAGGACTACCAATTAATGTAAACGCCGCCCAATAATAGGGATGGGAAAGATTGTCATTTCCCTCCGAGGCAATTTCAGGCGGTAAGGTCACTTCACCCCGGGATGATAATAATTCTCCCTTTTGCAAACGAACATTCCCTTTTAACATCTGAATTTGAGTTTTTTGCAAGGCTTGGGCTTTAGTAGAAGCGGTTTTTAACTGTTGATAAAACTCGCTCATTAAGGCTAAAGTTCCCGTGTCACTCACATACCATAAACTCGCTAAAGCTGTTTTTACCCCCGACTGAAAAGCTAATCCCGCAAATCCTAATTCCGCCTCCTCATCTCCAACGGCGGTTTTACAAGCACTTAAAACTAATAATTCAATTTGAGGATTTTTCCAATTAAACTGACCCATTTGATCTAATTTTAGCTGCTCATCCCAAAATTGAATATAGGAATTTCCAGGTTTTCCAGGTTTAAATTCTGCATGGGTCGCCAGATGAACAATTCTATAGGGACTGAAGGATAATAGCTGTCTTAAATTATCTACAGTAAACTTTTGATTCAGAAAAAAATTCCCTGGCCACTGTCCTGGATTTTCCTGATTTCCCATCGGAAATATTACCCCATTCATCCCATCGGAGTTGACAATTGTAGATAACTCAAAAGGAACCGCAGGTAAGGGATTTTGATTTTTAAATTCCGAGGCTCCCATAGCTAAAACTAGAGCATCTTTTACACTTTCATAATTGAGATTCATCAAATTAAAAGCTGGAATTCTAGTTAGGGCATATTTTTCAATTAAAAAACGTTCTCCATCATGTAAAACCGCTAGGGGGAGCGTTCTTAACCCATCACCCAAACAGAACAAGATTGTATCGATATTTTCTGCTTTTAATTGGGCTTCAACGGGCTTAATAATCACACTATAAAGTCGTTGAGCCGATTCCAGATAGGACTGATTTTGTAAATTTCGAGGATTAGTTATTTCTTGAAATAAATTAATCGCTTCAGCTTTTAAGGTTGCGGTTTGCACATTGGGTTGAATTAAACCTAAAGGTTCTTTTCCCGGGGTAATTAAGGCTAAAACTAATCCTTGGGGTTCAGGAACAACCCAGAGAACCGCGTGTTTGGTTTGGGTTTTTTGGCTAATTTCTGTTAAGATTTTAGCAATATCAGGAGGCTGTAGGTTGCTATCGGTTAGATTTCTCCCAAAATAGGTTTCATAGTCTAATTCCCATGTTTTTTCCATCTTGGTAATCGGATTATTTCCGTTAATACTGCGAATGATTTGTTGTTGGGAAGTGGGTACAGGTTCGGTGAGAACCGGACGACCAAAAGATAATTTCTCCCCAGGGACTAGACTCCACCCCCAGAGTCCAATCACCACCAGACTGAATAGAAATATCGGAAGGGTTCGGCGCATCAGTTGATTAACCCTGGGATTTGTGAAACCAGAACTCAGATATTTTGAAATATCTAAAAATAGCAGACAATAACGTTGTATTATTTTCATAGATTCAAGATAAAAAAATAATTGGAGGAAATTAACATCAATCTTTGTTTATCTCGGTTTCCGCCTGGTGGTTGTCTAATCTAACGTTTAAATCCTAAAGTAGAATAGACGTTGGCTAAAAATTTATGATGAGTTTTCAAAAATCCCGTCCCTTGAGACTGGGTAGTTTCTAACCCTAGTTTAACGCTTACTGACAATTATGACGCCTCCCTCAAATTCGGAGACACCGGAATCTAACTCCAACTTAAACCCCGTTTTACCGGAAAATCCCGAACAAAATTCTCCTAACTCTCCTTCTCCTCTCTCTAATCTTGATGCTATTTCTCAAGATATTAACTCATCGGTGATGGATGGGGTTGAGTCGGTTTCTGAATCTTTACAGTCAGATATTGAAGGTGAGGAAATTGGAAATTCCGCCGAATCTATCGCAGTAGATCCTATTAATTTGATATCTTCGGACTCGATCACTGAATTGGAAGAAGAAACGGAAAATCAGTTATCCTCTGAACCCCAAATCTCCCCACCTCAATTGTATCTTCCTGTCAGTAAAACGATAACCGATGAAGGAGATGAAATTCCCGATGAAGTTGAAATGGGTTTTTTCGACCATTTAGAGGAATTAAGACAACGGATTTTTTATTCTCTAATTGCGGTATTTATTGCGATTATTGGCTGCTTTGCTTTTGTTAATCCGATTGTACAATTATTACAACGTCCTGCATCGGGGATTAAATTTGTTCAACTCGCCCCTGGAGAATATTTCTTTGTTTCCTTAAAAGTAGCGGGTTATAGTGGGTTGGTCGTCGCAACTCCGTTTCTTTTATATCAAATTACGATGTTTGTTTTACCCGGATTAACTCGCAAAGAACGCCGTTTATTAGTCCCCACCTTATTAGGTTCGAGTGTTTTATTTTTATTCGGTTTAGGCTTTGCCTATATTGCTTTAATTCCAGCGGCATTGAACTTTTTTGTGAGTTATGGGGCGGATGTGGTTGAACAATTCTTTTCCATTGAAAAATACTTTGAATTTGTTTTAGTCCTATTATTCTGTACTGGAATAGCCTTTCAAATTCCCGTCATTCAAGCCATATTAGGCGGGTTAAAAATTGTATCTTCCCAGACAATGTTATCCGGTTGGCGATATGTTATTTTAGGAGGAGCCGTATTAGGGGCTGTGTTAACCCCATCCACTGACCCCCTCACCCAAAGTTTATTAGCTGGGGCTATATTAGGGCTTTATTTTGGCGGAATTGGCATTGTCAAAATGATTGAAAATACCTCAGAACATTCTCAAGATCAATAAAAAATAAAGCCCTATTACCTATTCCCTGTTCCCTGTTCCCTCTTATAAAGATTGACAAAGAGCAGCTTTCCGAGAGTCAAATAACTGAACAATTCCATCAGTAACAGCTTTTTTGACATCCGTATCAAAACCTGCCAAAAATTCTTCATGACCAATTTTATCTTGGAAAAATTCCTGGGCGCGGTTGCGTTGATGGATAATTTCATCAAACCCTAAACATTTGACCATATAAGTTGTTAATGGAGAATTTTTAATATCATAGGATGAACTTTGGGTGCGTCCTTCATCTAATAATGTTAAAACCAGTTTTTCTAAGTCCGTTGTCGGTTGGTGGGGGTGGGGAATGGGGGGCAGAAAATCCACTAAAGAAACCGCAGAAAATCCTTCTGAGGGCATTTCACCCATTAAAGTTGAAACCGGAATTACCCGGCCAAATCGTAAAGATAACGCCTCTAAAAAAGCAATCGTAAACAACTTACTGACCAAATAAAGTCGCCCTACCTCAATATTTTTTCTCGCCATCGCGACTAGATTGTTATAGGTGGCATCATCAGGATAGCCTTTAAACTGATGAAAAATAATTTCGGGTTTAATAAAATTCATAAACCCTTCCATTTTTTGCAAAGCTGTCCGATACTGATTAATGGTATAGGAACTGGAATTTTTGAGATAATGATTCGTTTCCGGTAATAAATTCCAGGTATTGTCTAAAAATTTTGCCGCACTCTCATGGGCAAAACTTCCCACATCCCGATTAGAAAGTCTCACAGAACGTTTAATAGTTTCAATTAACTGATCATCGGTTAATTTTAAATTAAACCGTTCACAAACATCCTGTAACCGTCCATATAAAATATCACTATTACTTCCCAATTCTGTTTTTGTTCTAAAGGGAATAGTCGCTTCAATACAAGCTACTACTTGTACTAATAATTCTAAAGATAACAAATCTTCTAATACTTTACTAGCAACTAATGCACTTAAAAACTCATTCTGTCCCGTCATGGGGGATAGAGTTTGACCTGGAGCAAAATCAAAGATTTGTCTGACCATTTCAAAGATCTGATCCTGGGGTAATTCCTCAGCATCACGGATAACTAAATGTACTCCCACTTGTCGCACAAAAGGAGCAATATAATAGGTCAAATTAAAATTAACACTCTGATCCACCTGCACATAGACAACATCATGAAACAAGGCGGCTAAAACTTCAATCGGGTCATCTTCCCCCCCCACCTCAAAAATATGATTCGGGGTGTGAAAATAGCGCCAAGGCCCGGTCATTGTTTGTACAATCAGTTCTGCTATTTTAGGCAGTTCTGTATAATCCATCTCAATTTTGAGCTTCTGCATCGCCCAAATTAGCTTTTCTAAGCACTGTTTGTTGTAATCGGTGTTCATACCCATTTTTACCAATAAACCTTATATACTGAACTTAAATTATTGATATCTTATTATGGCTTTAGTTTTATGGGGAGTAGTTGGTTAACCCCCTATATTCGGATTTCAAATCAGTTTAATGTGAATCAACCCCAAATTTTACATCCTCTATTCCAGAATAGCAAACCATCGGAGTTTGAGACCGACACGTTTACCCCATTACCTCCCAAACCGAATCACCAGGTGAGGGCTATATTGCCCGATATTTAGGGGATGGGATCTTAATCTATTTTGGTTATCCCATCGCCCATGAAGATGATGCTCAACGGGTTCTGATGGTCGCATTAGTGATTATTGCAGCGATGGCAGCCCTCAAAACCTACAATATGTAGAAGCCACGATCGCGATTTCCCAAGAACAAAACTTTGAATTTTGGCTGGTTCATGGTAGAATGCGGAGAGGCTGGGTATTAGTTGAACGCAAAACTCTATCGTTTATGCGGAAAACTGAATCTGAAAGTCACTCAAAGTTTAGAAGCAGCAAAACTTGATTTTCAAAAAGCGATTATTATTGCCCAAAAACAACAGGATAAAGTGTTATAATTGGGAGAAAAAAAGAATCACAAATTATGCTAATAAAATAGGGAAATGAAAACAGCATTTTTAGGTTTAGGAGTGATGGGTGGTTTCATGGGCGCCAACCTCGCAGCATCAGGATATTCTGTTAAGGCTTGGAATCGAACGAGCGATCGCCATGGTGTTAAAATAGCATCCGAAGCGGGTGCTAATATTGTTTTTTCTATTCAAGAAGCCGTTACGGATGTTGATATTATTTTTACCTGTGTTGGCGATATTCCTGACGTTGAAGCAGTGATATTAGGCGAAAAAGGTGTGATTCATTTTGCCAAATCCGGGGCAATTGTGATTGATTTTAGTACCATTGGTTCAGAAGCCGCCCGCCGCATTTCTCAACAGCTTGAATCCCATCAAATTAAATTCTTAGATGCTCCGGTTTCTGGGGGTGATATTGGAGCGAAAAACGGCACATTAACCATTATGGTCGGAGGGGATAAAAATACCTTTGAAACGGTAAAACCCCTGTTAGAAACCATGGGAAAAACAATTCGTTATTGTGGCAAAGTGGGGAGTGGTCAAGCCGTCAAATTATGTAATCAAGTTTTAGCTTCTTTAAATATGGTGGGTATTTGTGAAGCCCTATTATTAGCCGAAAAACAAGGAATTGATCCAAATTTAGTGGTTGAAATTTGTAGTACCGGAGCCGCCGGGTCTTGGGCTTTATCAAATTTAGGATCAAAAGTCGCTAATAGTGATTTTGCACCGGGTTTTATGATTAAACATATCCTCAAAGACCTCAGAATTGTTCAAGAAACTCTCAATTCCGATCCCACTTTACCTGGTACTGAATTAGCAGATCATCTATTTAAAATTGTCCAAAAATTAGACCAAGGATTGGGGGAAAATCAAGGGACACAGGCGATGATTCGAGCCTATAAAGAAGCCGATAGTTAAAGGTGATTTAATTGACAAAACTGAATCTTCTATTGACTCCCTAATTCTCGGGCATAATTAACTGTAAGGGGTAAATTTCTACCTGGGTTAATACTTCAGAAATAACTGAATTCTTAAAATCCCTTCCACCGATGATAGGAATTCCCGCTTCTTCTAGGGTTTCCCGTTGGGCCGCCGCCGCCGTAAAGGTTTCATCCGGTTCCACTCGTCCCCCTGGAAAATACCAGGGACTGTTTCTCGTGACCTCCTGAATCAATAAAAAGCGGTTGTCAGAACGCACAACAACCACAACAAACAACTCTGTTGAGATAGGATCACGAAAGGATCACGAAGCATAAGCAATAAAGGCTTAAAATCAATTCTCTTTATTCTGACTCACATTGAGAATCAATACCAAGAGCAGAATGACTGAAAGGCTTATATATTAATGGTTTTAGAGAATTTTTCAAGAATGCTGAAAAATTTTTGGTAAAAACCCTTGACAAATACCAGGTAGGTGATGCTAATATTAATAACTGTGAAGCAATGGGGCGTCGCCAAGTGGTAAGGCATCGGGTTTTGGTCCCGACATCCAGAGGTTCGAATCCTTTCGCCCCAGTTATAAATATTATATCTGCAAAAAAGCCCTAGACAATATCTGTCTAAGGTTTCTTTGTATCAGTTTATTCCCCATTCCCGATCAAGAATTTCAGAGGATGACACAGATTAAAATCAGTGAAATCCGCGTAATCCTCTTAAATCCGCGATCCCTATTCCCTATTATCCACTTGATTTTTTAATAGATTTTGAGTCATGGTGGCTAACTTTTCCAAACTTTCTTCTAATTCCGTGGCTCGTTTTTTGGAATTTAGTTTTCGTTTTAGGGCTGCTCGGGCTAAATCTTCTCGATTTCGTTTTAAGGCTTCCATCGCCACTTGCTGCCAAGAATTCATTTCAGCTAGGGCTTGTTTATACTGAGGATGAACGTCATCCCAAGCCACCCGAATTTCCCCTAAAGCTCGATTTAAAAGTTGGTTAGCATCCTGGGGTTGACCGCCCATAATAGCTTGTTTTAGAGGCTCAGATAAGGTATCAATATTAATATCACGAAGCAGGGGAATAAAATTCTCAATCTGTTGACTTTTACTCTCCCCAGTCACGCACCATGTGGCAAAATGTTCACAATTATTAAACAATAGATTATATTGATTTTCTCCTAAACGACTTTCGGCCCGGTTAATCACAGTCTCTGCAATATAACGAATGGGATACTGTCGGATATGAATTTTTTGACCTTTGGAAAAAACTTCTATGGAAGTTCGTTCGATAATTTCACTGGGTTTGCGATAATGAATTGCGGTACCATCACCACAATCAATACCATGGTGTTCATATAAACCCTCTAGGTTCCAAAATTCCCGAAAAATATAGATTTGGTCGCCTCTTGCCATAAAATGTTTAATGATTACTCCGCTTCCTCTTTTATCTTAACGGTTTTGATGGGAACATCTAGGGCGGTTATTTCAACAATTTTGGTTAATAAAATTCATCACCTCTGTGGGGTTTAGGGGAGGCGAGAATAAATAGCCCTGTCCAAAGTCACAGCCCAGTTGCTCAAAAATTTCAACTTGTTGGGAGGTTTCAATTCCCTCTGCTACAACTTTTAAGCCCAAACTATGAGCCAAATTAATAATAGTTTTAGCAATCTCAAAATCCTTATTGTCAATTTCGATATTTTGAACAAAAGAACGATCTATTTTCAAGGTGTCTACGGGCAACTTTTGTAAATAGCTTAGAGAAGAATATCCCGTGCCAAAATCATCAATTAATAATCTAATTTTCAAAGATTTTAACTTTTCTAATAATCCGGTTGCATGGTTTATGTTCTCCATCAAACTACTCTCTGTAATTTCTAATTTTAGACTAAAAGGAGGAAGTTCTAAAGAATCTAAAACCCGTTTAACTTCCTGAATTAAACTCGGATGTCTTAACTGAATTTCCGAAAGATTAACACTCACATATAAATCAGGAAACTGGGTTTGCCATTCTAATAAATGTTGACAGGCTTGGGATAAAACCCATTGTCCCATCGAAACAATTAATCCCGCTTTTTCGGCTAAATTAATTAACTGAACTGGAGATACAAACCCACGGTCGGGATGATACCAACGCACTAAGGCTTCAAAACCCACCACTTTTTGAGTTTCTAGGGAGACAATGGGTTGATAATTTAAACTCAGTTGTTGACGTTCAATTGCCCGTTGTAAATCCGCTTCTAATTGCAGATGTTCAGCCATAACTGTTGCCATATTTGGTTCATAAAATACCGTTGCTCCTCGTCCTTTTTGTTTAGCATAATACATGGCAGTGTCGGCAGCTTGAAGATAATCTTCTGGACGTTGACTCTGGAAATCATCTAAAACAACACCAATACTGGTAGCTGATGAAATCGTCACCGTATCCAACCGAAAGGGAAAATCTAAAGCAGCATGAATGCGTTCAATTTTTTCGGTTAAAATATTACAATTGCTAATATCAGTAAATAAAATTGCAAATTCATCGGTTCCGACTCGGGCAACGATATCGCGGTGACTAACAAAGGTTTTCAGACGCTCGGCAACGGCAATTAGGAGTTGTTCTGCCAAGGCATGACCAAAGGCATATTTTAGAGGCTTAAATCGATCAATATCTAAGGATAAAACTGCAAAATTATTAGATTTTTTAAATGGGTGATTAATCGCAACTTGTAGGCGATCTAATAATAAACTACGATTGGCTAATCCGGTGAGTAAATCACTAAAGGCATAGTGTTCTAATTCGGCTTTAGTTTTGAGCCGTTCTGTAACATCTTGAGCGAGAATGACTTCAGCAAATTGCCCTTTCCATTCTAAAGTATGACCTGTTACTTCTACGCTGATTAATGTGCCATCTTTTTTGTGATGTCGCCAAAGTCCCACTCGATTCAATCCTATCTGAATTTTAGATAGACTTTCTAAGAGTCGGGGAATTTCTTCAGGAGGTCGAATTTCTGTAATTTTCATCGAGAGAAATTCGGCCTCTGAATAGCCATAATGTTGAATTGCAGCTTCATTAACCGCTAGAAAGTTAAGGGTTTTGAGATCATAAACCCACATCGGTTGAGGATGGGCACAAAACAAACTTCGATATCTCTGTTCGGACTTTTCTAAATGATGAGTTCCTAACCGGATGAGAAAGTAGAGCAGGGTGCTTGTGATTGCAATAAAAAGTCCTCCTTTTATGCTATGAATCAGAGTTGAAAATGGGGAATTAGGCACGAGGAAATACAGGAGTTGATCGGATGAAAACACCCAAATACTACTGATAAAGGCGTAAACACTAGCCAATTTCAGGGCTAGATTTTGGGATAAAATGCGATCGCGTGTCACTTTAAAAATACAGTCTGACGACTGTTATGGACTAAGATTTGCATGAATTAAAGTCTAAACTAAAGTGCTACCTATTGGCAGAAAGCCACTAAACGCGCTAAAGTCTTAAGGGTTAGTCTCGGCTTGCATCTTCAAAAAACTATGAGCGTTCCCTCCAGTGCGTCCTCTGCCCCTTCAGTTCCCGAAAAGTCACTTCCGCCCAATGCAGACTATCGCCAGCTTGATCGGGAAAAGTTATCGGAAATGATGCACCGTTATATTGAAGTCAAAGAACAATATCCCCATGCCTTACTATTATTTCGGGTGGGGGATTTCTTTGAGTGTTTTTTCCAGGATGCTATTACAATAGCGCAAGAATTGGAATTAGTGCAAACGGCAAAACACGGAGGGAAAGAAATCGGGCGAGTTCCGATGACGGGTGTTCCCCATCATGCAGTAGAACGCTATGCCACTATGCTATTAGAAAAAGGCTATGCGGTGGCGATTTGTGATCAAGTTGAAGATGCGGAAATTGCGGCTAGAGAAAAACGCCAAGTGCGTCGAGAAATTACCCGAATTTTAACCCCCGGAACTCTGACGGATGACGGAATGCTTAAAGGGCGTAAAAATAATTATTTAGCCGCAGTTGTGATTGCTGGAGATCATTGGGGGTTAGCCTATTCTGATATTTCTACGGGGGAATTTTTAACCACCCAAGCGCAAAATTTAGAACAACTGACCCAGGAGTTAATGCGTCTCCAACCGTCGGAAGTGTTGTTTCCAATTAATGCCCCGGATTTAGGAAAAATGCTCCGTCCTGGGGAAAAATCTAGTCAGTTACCCGATTGTTTACCCAATTGTTTTTGTTATTCCTTGCGATCGCAATTTCCCTTTAGTTTAAATGAAGCTAGAAATAAAATTTTAGAACAATTTCAACTGCGTTCTTTAGAAGGTTTGGGCTGTGATCATTTACCCCTCGGAGTGCGCGCCGCCGGAGGATTATTAGATTATTTAGAAGATACTCAACGGCAAAATCAAGTTCCCCTACAACGACTTCGTACCTATACCATTACCGATTATTTAATCCTAGATTATCAAAGTCGTCGCAATTTAGAAATTACCCAAACCGTTCGGGATGGAACTTTACATGGTTCTTTATTGTGGGCTTTAGATAAAACTAGCACCGCCATGGGGGGGCGGGCGTTGCGTCGTTGGTTATTACAACCTTTATTAGATCTGCGAGGAATTCGGGCGCGCCATGATACGATTCAAGAGTTAGTAGAAAATCATGAATTAAGGTTTCAATTGCAACAATTACTCCGACAAATTTATGATTTAGAACGGTTAACTGGACGGGCAGGAAATGGCACGGCAAATGCTAGGGATTTAGTGGCTTTGGCCGATTCCTTGGCCAAATTACCGGAATTATCGGTTTTAGTCAGTCAAGGTCATTCTCCCTACTTAAAAGCCCTACAAACTGTTCCTCCCATCTTAGAAGAATTGGCCCATAAAATTCAATCCTATTTAGTAGATTCCCCGCCCCAACACTTGAAAGAGGGGGGAATTATTCGGTCGGGAATGGATGAACAATTAGACGCGCTGCGGGTATTAGCAGAAGCTGATCAACAATGGTTAGCAAACTTGGAAGTACAAGAACGGGAACGCACCGGAATTTCCACTTTAAAAGTAGGTTTTAATAAGGCTTTCGGTTATTATATTAGTATAACACGCTCTAAATTAGATCAAGCTCCTAATGATTATATTCGGAAACAAACCTTAACCAATGAAGAACGATTTATTACCCCGGAATTAAAGGAACGAGAAGCCAGAATTTTAACGGCAAAAGACGATTTAAACCAATTGGAATATGAGATTTTTCTGCGATTAAGATTAGAAGTCGGAGAACACTCAGAATTAATTAGAGATGTATCTCGGGCGGTGGCTGCAATTGATGTTTTATCGGGGTTAGCGGATATTGCAGTCTATCAAGGTTATTGTCGTCCTGAAATGGTAGAGAGTCGAGAAGTTAAAATTATTGAAGGTCGCCATCCTGTGGTCGAAAAATCCTTACCGCCGGGGTTTTTTGTCCCGAATACGGCTCAGTTAGGAAGTCAAGAAGAAGGGTCAGAAACCCCAGGAGTTAAACCCTATGCTCACCCCGATTTAATTATTTTAACCGGGCCGAATGCCAGTGGCAAAAGTTGTTATTTACGGCAAGTCGGGTTAATTCAATTATTAGCTCAAGTGGGGAGTTTTGTTCCCGCTAAATCCGCTAAATTAGGGGTTTGCGATCGCATTTTTACCCGGGTTGGGGCGGTGGATGATTTAGCCACAGGTCAATCTACTTTTATGGTAGAAATGAATGAAACTGCTAATATTTTAAATCATGCCACATCTAAATCCTTAGTATTATTAGATGAAATTGGTCGCGGGACGGCTACCTTTGATGGGTTATCTATTGCTTGGTCAGTGGCGGAATATTTAGCTACAGAAATTCGATCTCGGACAATTTTTGCCACCCATTACCACGAATTAAATGAACTCGCTTCAATTATTCCCAATGTGGCAAACTATCAAGTTACAGTTAAAGAATTACCCGATAAAATTATATTTCTGCATCAAGTTCAACCCGGAGGAGCCGATAAATCCTATGGAATTGAAGCGGGGCGGTTAGCGGGTTTACCGGATGTGGTAATTCAACGGGCCAAACAAGTGATGCGTCAAATTGAAAAGCATAGTAAAATTGCCATGGGATTGAGAAAGGGAATTAAAAAACAGGATAAAAAAGATGATTCTGTAGAACAGTTAGATATTTTTGAGGATTAATTTCAAAAATAGTTTATAATAGGGTTAGGCTGTTAGGTATTTGAATCGAATTGCCCTAACGTTCTCAAGGGTTATCGGATGAAAAACTACAAAGCAACAGCCTAGGGGTGCAACTTTAATCGATAAATTAAATTGAGGCATAGAAACCCTATGAATACAATATCTGGAAATAGAATTTGTAAATTAGCTATTTTAGGATTAGTCCCCATCACCCTAAGTTTTACTACACCTGCAAATACGGCGAATCAATCTTATCCAACTGTTTCAGAAACTAATCCTCAATTACAATTAGCACAGACTCCTATTGGTTATTGTACCGTTGCTGACCCCACGGGAACACCCCTGAATGTTCGACAAAAACCCAATGGAAAAGTGATTGGCAGCCTAAAAAATGGAACCATTGTCGCATTAGGAGAAGCCGATGGCAGTGAAGGAGAAAAATGGGCAAAAATCATCAAACCCTTACAAGGTTATGTTTGGTCAGATTACTTAAAAGATTGTAAATAGATTAGGAAAATCCGGCTTTCTGGTGATGTAAAATAAACTGTGGGGTTTGGATACCAAACCCCTATGGTAACGTCTTATAACTTTAATTTCCTGACCTCTTGATGCACACTTAGACACAACCCCTAGCGATTCACCACGGAGAATGGCAAAATTGAAAGGGTTTGGCTTTTTGTTCGCCAAATGCCTATACATCTAATACAGTTGTAGGGGTGAGGTTTTTAGGAGGTTGTGGGAGTTCGATGAATATTCAAGAGATTTTTGCCAAGGGTGGGCCAGCAATGTGGCCGTTGCTGATCTTGTCCATCCTGTCGATGAGTGTGGTCATAGAACGGATTTGGTTTTGGAGTACGACCCTAACCAAAGAAAAACAAATCGTGAACCGAGTCATTGACTCAGCCCGACGGGGACAATGGGGAAAAGCCCATCAAATTGCTAAACAATCTAGCAATCAACCAATGGGACGTTTTCTCTATGCACCCCTGCGGTTACAGTCTCCCGACCCCGAACTTTTTCGTTTAGCCTTAGAAGCGGCGGCGGATGAAGAATTAGCCTTTATGCGTCGGGGCGATAAAATTTTCGAGGCGGTGATTGCCATGGCCCCTCTGTTGGGACTATTGGGAACGGTGTTAGGGTTAATTAACTCCCTGGGTTCGATTCGTTTGGGTGATATTGGAACTTCATCCTCTGCGGATGTGACCTTGGGGATTGCGGAAGCCTTAATTTCAACCGCAACGGGATTAATTGTGGCGATTATTAGTCTAGCATTTTATCGTTTTTTTCAGGGGTTAATGTTTGGTCAAGCCAAAATATTCCGCAAAGCCGGAAACGAATTAGAATTGATGTATCGTCAGAATTGGCCCTATGCCAAATCTCAGTTACAAATTCCTGAAACCGAGGAGGAGGAAGCCGAAGAACCAGAAGAAATAGATGAACCACTTTTGAAATTTCCTCTAGTCGATGAAGACAATAATAACTCTAGTCCTGAACCAGAAAAAAAAGCTAAACCTGTAAAAAAATCTGAATCTTTGGATGAGGAGAAATAAATGTTTTCAACAACAAATAAAGTTACTATTTTGTCAGGGAAAACTCTAAGACATTAATCACAAAATTTTTATGAAAATTAGAACAGATTCGACCACCGATGAAGCCAGAATAGAATTAATTCCCTTAATTGACGTGGTGTTTTGTATTCTCACGTTCTTTATTTTGGCATCCCTACAACTAACTCGTCAACAGGCAATTAATGTGGATTTGCCTAAAGCCAGTACGGGGGAAACCCAAATGCAAAAAATGTTAATTGTGGGGATTGATAAATCTGGACAAACCTATATTGAACAACAACCTGTTAATCAAGATCAATTAGACCGATCATTATTACGATTTCGACGTTGGAATCCCAGTGGATTAATTGTGTTATATGCCCCGAAAGAAGCCCTTTATAATGATGTAGTTCGGGTGTTAGACCGTTTGCGGGCTATTGGTGGAGAACGGGTCGCCTTGGCCACATTACCCAGTTCTCAGGAAATCAAACCCCCAACAAATCCGTTAAATCCTACGGTAACGCCTCCCGGTAATCTCACCCCACCTTTTGCCCCTACAGCACCCAATTCAGGGGATGTACTGCCTCCGATTTCTCCCTTACCTCCGACTTTACCTAATAGTCTTCCGGCTCAGAATAGTCCGGTATTAACTCCATCAGTTCCCCAACCGGACAATACGAATCCCTTTGCCCCTCAAATTCCTCCTTCTGACAATAATATTCCCTCCGATGGTCAGGGGCAAAGAAGCTTTTAATGGGGAAACTGGGTTTGTTTAAATCCTCCTGAGTAAACTAAATTGAGAATTAATTTTTATAGCAATCAGTCGGTTAAGCTGTTAAGCAGTTAAACTGTATATTCTAGCCAGTGAGGACACTGGCACTGCAAGGGTTTGACAACGACCCCATACCCAATTTAGATAATTAACAGCTTATTGACAACTTCCTTGTGTCTTTGTGGTTAAATTAGGCTTTACCGTTGTCAACATACCAGAGCTAACTGCTATGATTTTAATTCTCAATTTTTAACTCTAATTTCTTAGATTAAGTTGAGCCAAAGCATGATTTAACTGCTGGGAAATAGCCTCTTGATTAGGATTTAATTCCAGGGCTTGACGATAACAACTCACCGCATCTTCGAGATCGGTACGACCATCTTTTTCTAGGGGTTGAACGTGGGAACGCTGTTCCAGGGCATCCCCTAAATGTCCATACACCACATCAGATAAGCTCACATCTAAGGCCCGACGGTAGGCCAAAATCGCATCATCCCAGCGTTGCAGTTGAGCCAGGGCAAACCCCAGGTGATCTTGACCTTCTAGGGAATGGGGTTCTAAATCTACAGATTTCCGGTAAGCCGTGGCCGCCTGTTCCCAACGTTGGAGGGTGGAGAGGGCATCTCCTAAGTGTTGATAAATAATCGCTGAAGTCGGTGCGAGATCTAAGGCTTTCTTGTAAGCTGCGATCGCATTTTCCCAGTCATGAACCAGGGATAGGGTATGTCCCAGAAAATGATAATAAATAGCGGATTTGGGGTCATGGTCGGTAGCCTTGCGGTAGTAGGCGATCGCCTCTTGATATTGACCCTGATCTCGGAAAATCATCCCCAACTGATAATAACTCCAAGCGGATTTGGGGTTAATCTGAATCACATTTTGGTAAGAGGCGATCGCTTCCTTAATTTGATTATTTGCCTTTAACGCTTCTGCCAACTGCTGATGGAGTTCCCCATTATTGGGAGTTGCCGTCACCGCTTTGTGTAAATAGGCTATGCCTTCGCGTCCCTGTCCCTGTTGAGCAAAGGCATCCCACAGATATTGATAACAGGCAGTAGCATCGGGTTCGAGTTCAATGGCTGTTTCCAGGGAACTAATCGCCTCAGCAAACTGTCCCTGTTGACAGAGCAGTTTCCCTAGACTCTGCTGAAACTCATAAAAATCAGGATTGATTTCTACAGCCCGGCGATAGGCTTCTAAGGCTTCTGGAATTTTACCCTGTTGCTCTAGGATCTCCCCCAGGTTATAATAAGACCAAGCGGAGTTGGGGTTGAGTTCGCAGGCTTTTTGGTAACTTGCGATCGCCTCCTCAACCTGACCCAGTTGAGCCAGGGTTTCCCCCAAGTTGTGGTGATACCATGAAAAGCTGGGTTTTTCACTAATCGCTTGGCGATAGGTAACTATGGATTTCTGAAGCTGGTTTAATTGCTTCTGTTTGTTTGCTTGGTCAAAATGACTCATATACACTTGCAATGTGACTTTTAATAAGGTACTCATATTAGTGTAATATACAATCTTTAATAATTTTTTCAGTAAAGTAAAACGTAAAAAAAGGAAAAAAATGGGATTAGGAAATTGCCAAAATCTGATGAGTCTCCTCCAAAAGGAATATAACATTGAAACCTTTATTGAAACCGGAACCTTTCAGGGCGGAACAGCAGTTTGGGCATCTAATTTGTTTAAAAATGTATTCACCATTGAATTATGCCAACAGTTCTATGAAAGCACATCAAAAAATTATGAACATATTCAAAACATCCAATTTCTGTATGGTCATACCACAGAACATTTAAAAGCAATAGTTCCTCAACTACAAGGATCAGCTTTGTTTTGGTTGGATGCCCATTGGTCAGGGGGAATTACAGCAGGACAAGAAGAAGAATGTCCTATACTTGAAGAATTGCAAATCATCAAAGCCTCAGAATGGGAACACTTCATATTAATTGATGATGCACGGATGTTTTTATCACCTCCTCATGCTCCCCATCAATTAGAACAATGGCCAGCTATCCATGAAGTCATCGAAGAACTACTTACGTTTAAACGTCAATACATTGTCGTTATCGAAGATGCGATTATTTCAGTTCCAGAAAGGGCAAAATCGGTATTAGGCAACTATTGTCAAAAGGGAATTACAAAAGTTTGGGAAGAATATGCTCGTTCTTTTCATACGTTGGGTTATCCTATCTCTTTTGAAAATTCCCAACCCACTCCAGTAGTTCAGACAGCAATAGCACCGCAAGCTGAACCCGATAACCTTCAATTTGAGGGAAGTGGAGAAGCTCAAGTGATCCGAAGATTTGTTACCCCAGGTTCAGTCGTTCTTGATGTGGGGGCTAATTTAGGAGATTGGACAAAAGCAGTTTTAAGCATTTGCCCCGATGCAGAAATTCATTTATTTGAACCGATTCCAGTCGTTTACAAAGACTTAATTAAAAACTTAGGGGAAAAATTCTCAACAGCCCAAATCATCCCTAATAGTTTTGCCATTGGGAATCAAGCTGGAGTGCAAACATTTTATCACTATCAGGCTCAATCCATATTGAGTACATTTCATCGGCGATTAGAAGTTGAGAAAACTGGAACTCTACAACAGCCCCAGGAAATCCAAGTGCTGAAAAATACTGTAGATAACTACTGTATTCAACAAAGGGTAGAAAGAATCAACTTCCTAAAAATTGACGTAGGAGGCGGAGAATTAGATGTTTTAAAAGGAGCAGAAAAATGCTTAAATAAAGGAAAAATAGACTATATTCAATTTGAATATGGAGGTACTTATTTAGATGCTAAAATAACTTTAAAAGAGACTTTTGAATATTTGCATAAAGTTCGTTACGTAATATTTAAAATTCAGGGAAACAGCTTGGAATATAAGCCAGTCTTTGAACCCTCGGATGAAAACTATGAGTATAGTAATTATTTGGCAGTAAATGAGCGCTTTCGCGCGAATGTATTAGGTGAACCCCTGGGGCTATTAGATGTTCCCCAACTCTGTCGCCAACATTCGATTACACCCAGAGGTATTATTCACGTTGGAGCGCATGAAGGCTCAGAAGTCGAATACTATTTAGCGATGGGAGTGCAAAGGGTACTGTTTATTGAAGCTAACCCCACTGTATTTGAACGTTTACAAACCAATATTGCTCAATATCCAAATGTGCAGGCGGTTAATTATGCGATTAGTCATGAAAATGGGACTGTTACCTTGCGAGTGACTTCTTTTGATCAAAGTAGTTCAATTCTCCCTTTAAAGCATCATTTAGATATCTATCCGACCATTCAAGAAACAGAACAAGTGACTGTTCCTTCCCGAACCTTGGATACCCTATTACAAGAATTAGGACTGAATCCTGCTGATTTTAATATTCTCAACATTGATATTCAAGGAGCAGAACTTTTAGCGTTACAAGGTGCAACCAACTGGCTTCAATATGTGGAAGCTATTAATACAGAAGTTAACTATAAAGAACTATATGAGGGCTGTGCATTAATTGATGATTTAGATGAATTTCTAGATCAGTATGGCTTGCAACGGGTGGCAACTACAACACCCCATCCATTCTGGGGGGATGCCTTTTATTTGAAGAAACCACTCGTTACCATGTCAATTTTGAGTCGCGCTCGCTTTGGAAATCAAATATTTCTCTATGCAGCGTTGAAAATTCATCAAAAAGAACATGATATTCGTGTCGAAACAACACCTTGGCTCGGTCAATATCTATTTGGTCATCATGATCCTCTCATTTCCAAAGATTTACCCATAGAATTGGACTCAGGACTTTCAATCCTGAATGGTAAAGAACCTTTTAAAAACGTAGAATTTGGTGGGCCAACTTATCAAGTACATACCAAGTATTATGCCCCTTATAAAGACTTTTTCCGTTCTTTATTCAAACCGATTCCCACAATTGAAGCAAAAATGAAAGAAGCACTCCAACGTTTGCATGAACGTGGGAAAACGATTGTTGGCTTACATTTGCGAAGAGGAGATTATAGAGAACCTTATGCAGATTTTATGTTTTACGCGCCTAATTCTTGCTATAGAAATTGGTTAAAAGGGTTGTGGGAAACTTTAGAATCTCCTGTATTATTTATTGCTAGTGATGATTTGGAATCCATGCTGGAAGATTTTGCAGATTATCATCCAGTCACCACAAAAGATTTAGGGATTGAACTACCAGAGGCTAGTTTCTATACTGACTTTTATCTATTAAGTCACTGTGATGTATTAGCTACTTCCAATAGTACGTTCTCTTTTACCGCAGCAATGCTAAATGAACGGTGTAAATTTTTCTTCCGTCCTCATTTACCAAGTCAAAAACTAATTCCTTTTGATCCTTGGGATAGTGAACCTTTATTGTGGCAGGGAAGAGGGACTTGGGTTGAGAGTGAAGGATTAGACAACAAGACAGGTCAAAACCCAGTTGGAATGGTTAACATTTCTCCTGTGATCACAGCATCCCTATTAGGAGAAGCTAGTTTTGGGCGTTTAGGAAATCAAATCTTTCAATATGCTTTCTTAAAACTATACGCTCTTGAGCATAATTTACGAGTAGAAACACCCGCATGGATTGGTCAATATTTATTTGGTCACCATGATCCTTTACCGTTGAATCCTTTACCTCAAATTCAAGAACAGCAACAACCTTACAAACTTTCAGAATCAACAATTTTGAATGCGAAAAATCCATTTAAAAATGTAGACTTTCAGGGATATTTTCAATTCCATACCCAATACCATGCTCGACACAAAGAGTATTTTTGTTCTTTATTTAAACCTGTACCCGCCCTTGAAAGTTTACTTCAAGAAGCCCTTCATTGCTTGCGTTTGAAAGGAAAAACTGTGGTGGGAATTCATTTACGACGAGGAGATTATCATGTCGTCAGTAATGTTGTACCTTACCTAACCGTTGTTCCCAGTCAATGGTATCAGGAATGGCTTAAAGGCTTTTGGGAAACTTTAGATGAACCTGTGCTATTTATTGCCAGTGATGAAGTAGAAATTGTCATTGATGATTTCTCGGACTATGACCCAATTACCATCCATGATTTAGGAATTGATTTACCTCAAGCTCCTTTCTATCCAGATTTTCATATTTTGAGTCAATGTGATGTTTTAGCGATTTCAAACAGCACCTTTTCATTTGCAGCCGCCATGCTCAATGAACGCTGTAAGTTTTTCTTCCGTCCTCATTTGCAGCAGAAAAAATTAATTCCGTTTGATCCTTGGAATAGTGAACCTTTATTAAGGGACAATCCTGAGCAGACAGAAAATCCTAGTTCTGACTACTTACTCCAAGCCAACTTGGTTGAGTCAGAGAATTCAGAATTACTCTGGGGACATCATATCGATGCTCCTGCTGTTGGCAAATTAATAGTTAGCCAAGTTTTAATTGGTGGTTGGGTCATTGGAAAACAGACACAAGCAGTGGTCGTTGAATTGATTCACCAGGGTCAGGTGATTCGTCAAATTCCTGTGGGTGATATTCGTACAGATGTCGCTCAATCTTACCCAGATGCTTCTTTTGCACTCGAAAGTGGTTATGCAGCTTTAATTACAGTTCCTGAAACACAATCTAGTTCAGAAATTAAGATTCAAGTTGTTTTAGCTGATCAAACCTGCGTGAAATTAGGTGTTATTTACTTTCAACCAACGGAACAAAAATGGTCTGTAGTTTCAATTCCTAACGCCAAACCCCGAAAACAATGTGAACTAAGTATCTGCGCGATTATGAAAAATGAAGCTCCCTATCTGATGGAATGGTTGGAGTTTCATAAACTGGTTGGAGTAGAACGATTTTATCTCTACAACAATAACAGCAATGATGAAACCCTAGATATCATAGAACCCTATGTTAAATCCAGCCAAGTAATTTTACACAATTGGCCCATTAGTCCTGGACAACAAACATTAGCTTATGAACATTGTTTAGGAACCTATTTCTTTGAATCCCAATGGATTGCATTTATTGATTTAGATGAGTTTTTATATCCAACCGATCAGCAGGATTTAAAAGCGGTTTTAAAAGAGTTTAGTGGAGTGCCTGCGGTGGGGGTGAATATGCTTTATTTTGGCACATCTGGTCATCTGACTCGACCCGATGGGTTACAAATTGAAAACTTTACAATGCGAGGATCTGATGATTTTCAAGGTAATAAAATGATTAAAAGCATTGTTCGTCCTGATCTAGTGCTTCCTCCTACTTGTCCTCATTTTTTCCCTCCCATCAATCCAGAAACCTATGGTGTAACGGAAAACCAACAACCACTTTTAAGTTCTGTGGCGGCTGAGGTTTCTGTGCAGAAGTTACGGATTAACCACTATTGCACTCGTTCTAGGGCCGATATGATCCAAAAAGCAATGCGAGGAAGTGCCATTTTCCCGTGGCAAATAAGTTTGGAAGGTTTAGAATATTTGAATCGAAATGATATTCAAGATTTAACGATTCAGCGTTTTGTGATTCCGTTAAAGCAAGCATTACAATCTAAGATGAGTCAGTCACCAACTGCTCAAATTCTCAATGAAAAATGGGGTTTACAGTCTCAAGTTGGTCAGCTTAAAATTCAGCTAGAGCAATCACAAATCAAGTTATACAAATTCCTCTGGAAAAAAGGGAGTTTACATCATCCTTATTTTCCCCAGCAGTCCAAAATGAAATGGTTTTTTGCCATTAATGATGAAAGTCCATATTTTGCTGCTTATGCTCAAATGTTGAAAGTAGCTGTTTACACAGCACGACAATATACTTCTCTTGAACCTTTCTGTATTTATGATGGTAAAGAGAATGAAGTTACAGAATGGATGCGGAATCAGGGTGTCACTATTATTCATCACCGAATTCCTCATTATGAAAAATTGAAGTCTTACTTTTCTTGGTCTTTAAATGTTGCATCGGGTGCTTTTCTAAGAATTGAAATTCCGACAATTATGAAACAGTATCAGATGGATGATGAGTATGTTCTTTATACGGATTGTGATGTGATGTTTTTAAATGATGTTGTTGACTATTTACAAGGAATAACTTGCGAATATATTGCCGCCACTCCAGAACATGATCCCAATGATTGGAGTTATTTGAACAGTGGGGTGTTATATATGAATATCAAAAACTTGCAAAAAATTAACCAGGAATTTAACACCTTTATTGATGGAAATTTGGATAAAATTATGCAGTTGGCTTATGATCAAGGTGCCTATAACCTATTTTTTGTAGGGAAGTGGGATAAATTAGATGTGGGAATGAACTGGAAATCCTATTGGGATCTTAATTGTGATGCAAAAATGATTCATTTTCATGGGCCAAAACCTAATCAAGAAGTTGTTCATCACTTGGGACACTTTGCCAATAAAGCTTACTGGGAAAATACAGAAATTTGGAAAGAAAAGTATCAAGAATTAGCACAGAACCATAATCCATTAAAAATTGAACATGAATTACACAAAATCAAATCTGAATTGCAGATAACAAAGGAACAATTAGAGCAATCGCAATCTCAATTTGATGAAGTTCTAGCTGAGTTAGAAGAAGCTCACTGGCAACTTCATCAACACCAACAATCTAAAACTGATGAATCTGTCTCAGTTCAATAGATTCAGAAAATCCAATAAAACCGTCTGCACTATATATTAAGCTCGGACGGTTTTTTTATGCTCTAAATTTTCTAAATTTGTGGTTTAGGATAATGAGTCTTAGTTTCTAACACATCATCTAATGTCACATCCCATCTAAATTTATCATAATTCACTTCTCTAACTTTTTTCGCTAAAATAGCAACTCCCCCAAAACCCGGTTGTGTTGCTAATAATTCTTGAGGTGAATTGACCTGATCTAAATGAAAGCGTAAAGGCGCAAAAAGACCCGATTTTATAATTTCAAATCCTAAAGCTGGAGAAAACAATACCCTTAAACCTTCATCAGAAAAACGCCAAAAATCCCAGGGTTTTTCATGGAGAGGCCAAGCGAAATGACTACTGTTATAAGTAATACCACCCACTTCAAGCAGTTTGCTAATTTCTCTAGCTGCAATCCAAGGCATTGCTAAATGTTCAAAGACAGAGATAGAAAAAATTGCATCAAATTTTTGATTCCCAAAGTATTGAGACAGTTTATGAGCATCTCCAACAACATCTGTATTAGAGTCTGGATAATAGTCAAACCCAGTATAAGATTTACAATCAGGAAATAAAGGGCGCTTGCTGGCACTGCCAGGAGAAACAACGCGCGAACCAATTTCTAAAACGTTTAAGTGATTTTCGTTAACTAAATTAATAAAATCATTAAATAAACCGCCAGCATCAATATAGTCTATAGGGGGCAGAGGCAATGACCCATCAAAAACAAGTGTTTTTTGATAAGTTTCACCTTGAGCATGAGTATTCAATGTGACTTGATGTTGGGTTAAGCGCGGGAGATGAACCACAAAACCACAATTTTGGGTTTGATACTGGGGATAAATCGCAGCGACATCAGGACGAGGATACCATGCAGTAATTGGGACTCTATTCCTATCTACAGAAATTTCTACTTGGTCTAATGCTCCTTTTTTAGAAATAAGCCAGCCTCTAATGGTAATCGAGTAGTCATTTGACCACGATTCATCCACTGCTAAAATAATTTTTTCATCTTCTACAAGCATCGACTTTTCCTTTATTTTTTCTATTAACGCTGGGGATAATGACTATTCTGATCTAAGACTTCTTCTAATTTGACATTCCACTTGAATTCATTATAATTTACGGCTTTAACTTTTCTAGCAAGAATGGAAACATGAGTAAAAACAGGAAAACTTGGTAAACGTTCAAGATTAGGACTTAACTGATCACTATACAAACGGACAGGTTCATGAAAAGCAGATTGAATGACTTCAAATCCCAAAGCAGGTGAAAACAAAATCTTCAGACCCGCATCACAATACCGCCAAAAATCCCAAGGAAGCTCATGGCTGGGAAAAGCAAAATGGGTTTGGTGAAATGTTACACCCCCTACTTCAAGCAGTTTACTAATCTCTAATGCTACAACCCAAGGCATTGCTAAATGTTCAAATACTGCTAGAGAAAATATAGCACCAAATTTCTCTTTTTCAAAGTATTTAGATAACTGGTGTGCATCTCCTACAACATCTGTATTACTGTCTGGATAATAATCAAATCCTGTGTAAGAAGATGCTCCTTGAAAAAAAACTCTTTGACTGTTAGTTCCAGAAACAACCATACGTGAGCCAATTTCTAAAACTTTTAAGTGATTATTATTAACAATTTTGATAAAGTCATGGTAAAGACCAGAACCATCAGGGAAAATGTTAGGATCAGGTGGCTGTGGTAATGACCCATCAAAGAAAACAGTTTTATTAAAAGTTTTACCTTGACCTTCAGCATTAAATGTAACCTGATGTTTCGCAATACGGGGGAGATGAACGACAAAACCACAATTTTTTGTGTAATATAGGGGATATACTGCTTCGACATCTGGACGGGGATGCCAGGAAGTTATGAGAACACTATTACCTCCCACAGAAATTTCTACTTTGTCTAAAGCACCCTTTTTTGAAGTAATCCACCCTCTTAAACCGATTGCATGATCATCTGACCAAGATTCATCTACTGATAAAATCAAGTTTTCGTCTTCTACCAACATATCCCCATTCCCTATATTTAAGTTTCAAGAATCTAAGCGATCAGAATTAATTAAAGGATTCATGTATTTGTATTTAATCCTGAACCTTAATACTAAAGTTCTGACAAACTCTTGTCAAGTGAGGACTATAACAAGGGTCATTATCAATATACTTGTGCCAACGTCCTTCAATGATTTTTGATTCTCGGTTTAGGCGTTCTTTCTTTTCCGGTGTATCTTCATAACCTCGACTTTTTGATTCATGATGATAAAGTGTAACATGAGGTAAGTACAAATTACGATAACCTTTATTTAGCATTTTTAAACACAAATCTACATCATTATAAGCTACGGTCAACTGTTCATCAAAACCTCCAATTTGTTCAAATACTTCTCGCCGACACATCAAGCAAGCTCCTGTAACCGCAGAAACATTATTAAACCCAATAACATTGCCAAAATATCCAGGGATATCAGAAGACATGGCATAATACCCATGACCAGCAACCCCACCTAAACCCATCACAACTCCGGCGTGTTGAATCGTATTATCTGGGAATAATAATAATGCTCCTACCGCACCGATTTGAGGACGTTGGACTTGTTCTACCATCGCATTCATCCAGTCAGGATTAATCACTTCGGTATCATTATTTAAGAATAGCAGATAATCTCCCGTTGCTTGACTGACTCCATAATTATTAATGATGGAGAAGTTAAAGGGAATATCTAAACGATAACATTTAAACCGTGAGGGTTCCTGAGAACTCCACTTAGAAAACACTTTAAATGTATAGTCTTGAACACTGCCATTATCAATCACAATCACTTCATAGTTAGGATAGGTTGTTAGAGTAAAAATAGACTCTAAACATCGGTCTAAAACTTCTCCTAAATCTCTTGTTGGAATAATGATGCTAACCTTCTTATCATCCGTAATTTCATACCGGACTAAATGATGTCCTAAAAACCCTGGAACTCCTGTTACTATTCCTGTTTCTCCTCGTCTATCTATAGCATCCTGAATCGCTTTTTCTGACGCTTCATAAGCATAGGGTTTGGCTTCACTTCCCCCTGCGGTGGAGCCGGAGTGCATTCGCCAGTGATATAAAACTTTGGGAATATGGGCAATTTTTTGAGTTTTTTCGGTAAATCTCAACACTAAATCATAATCTTGAGCGCCTTCATATCCGATTCTAAAACCTTTAATTTCTTCTATAATAGAACGTCGGTAGGTTCCTAAATGACAGGTGTACATCCGTGACAAAAAGGATTCAGGACACCATTCCGGTTTGAAGTAAGGATTAATTAAGTTACCATTGGGACTAATTTTATCTTCATCGGAATAAATCATATCTAAATCAGGATTCCGATTTAATAATAAAGCGACTTCATACAACCCATCGGGAGTAATTAAATCATCATGATCCAATAGGGTAATAAATTCTCCAGTTGCTAATTCTAATGCTGAGTTAGAGGATGCAGAAATATGACCATTTTCTGTTCTATAAATAACTTTTATTCGATAATCTTTAGCTTGATATTCTTCTAAAACCTTCTTGACATGGGGAGAGGGAGAAGCATCATCAGCAATACAAAATTCCCAGTGGGGATAAATTTGATTAATCACAGATTCTATGGCTTCTCGGAGAAATTCTTCTGGGGTATTATAAACAGGCATAATCACGCTGAATACGGGTTTATACCTGAATAATTCCATCGTTTCTGCCATTTTTCTTAAATCTGCTGCTCTGGGAAAGTTCTTTTCTCGCCAGAGTTTGTACATATAATCTTCAACTAAAATATGCTCTAAAAGTGCTGTTTTTAAGCCGTTGAAATCAATTCCTAATGCGGGATCAAGTTCGGATGCTCGTCGATAATGATGTAGAGAATCTTCTATTTTACCTTGTTTAGCAAGTGCTGTTGCTAAGTTACAATGTGACCAACCAAAATGGGGGTTAATTTCTAAGCATTTGCGGTAAGTTGCGATCGCTTCTTCTGCATTACCTTGTTTTTCTAAAGTATCACCTAAATTATGATAAGACCAGTAAAAACCAGGATTGAATTCAATCGCTTTTTTATAAGATAAAACCGCTTGTTCAAATTTCTTTTGGCGTTGTCGAATATCCCCTAAATTGTGATAGGAACCAAAAAAATCAGGGTTTAACTCAATCGCTTTTTGATAGGTTTTTGCTGCTTCTTCTAACTTACCAATTTTTTCTAAAGGTTCTCCTAGCCGATGATAAATATCCGATGAATTTGGGTTAATTTCTAAGGCTTTCTGGTAAATCGCGATCGCATCTTCAAACTCACTCATCCTGACAAATGCTTCTCCCAACTTTAGTAATAGTTCAAAGTCTCGGGGGTCAGCATCTTTAACTTTTTTATAATAAATCAGAGCTTGTTCACGCTGATTTTTATTCCATGATAGATTAGCGTATTTCCAACATAAATCTAGGTTATCTGGCTGGGATTTTAATAACGTTTGATAAGCTTCAATATCATCACCATTAAGTTCTATCGTTTTTTGATAATATTGATTTGCTTTTTGTAAATCGCCTGGGGTTCCTCGGTGTTTTAAAGCATCGGCTAACCGAGGATAAATATTGGTTAAATTAGGGTTCAATTCTAATACTTTGGAATAGGAAGCGATCGCAGCGTCCCATCGTTCTAATTTAGCTAAAACCTCCGCAAAACTCTGATGACATTCGGCTGAATCAGGATTTAATACAATTGCTTGGGAATAAGCAGAAACTGCATTTTCCCATTGATTGAGTTGAGCAAAAACATTACCTAAACCGTGATGAAATATCGCTGCATTAGGTTTAATTTGAATAGCTTGGGAATAGGCATCAATGGCTTGATTCAACTGTTGACAATGACAATAAACATCTCCCAGTGCATGATAGATTTCTGGTGATTTAGGATTAAATTCTACAGCTTCTAACAATATCTTTAAGGCATCTTCAAACAAACCTTTTTGAACTAATATTTTACCTAATATTCCATAAGCATCTCCTAAATTGGGATTGAGATCAATCGCTTTTCGACAAGAATCTATGGCCTCATCCAGTTGACCCCTTTGGGCTAAGGCTTCTCCTAAATATTGATAAGCGATCGCATCTTCTGAATTAAGTTCCAGAGCTTTCTGATAGCAACTAATTGCTTGTTCTAATTCACCTTGTTTAAATAGGGCTTTCCCTAAACTATTATAAAATTCTGTCACATTAGGATTAATAGCGATCGCACATTTTAACGCCTTAATTGTATCTGGTAAATTTCCCAATTTTAATAAAACTTCTGCTAATTGATAATGTGACCAAGCTGAATCATTATTTAATTCAATAGCACGCTGAAAAGCTTGCATTGCCTCTGATAGTTGATTATTTTCTGCTAACACTTCCCCTAAATTATGGTAAACCCAATGAAAATCAGGGCTTAATTGCGCTACTCTACGATAAGCAATAATAGCAGCTTGCAATTGACCCGATTGTTTCAGTTGATTGGCTTCTTCAAGTAAATTCGTAGCTGTTTTGAAGTTGTTGGATTTAGATAGCATTTTTGATTTTTCCTGAATTTAACTGAGTCATGATGTTGTTGCGCTTTAGCGCTCTGGGTAGGGGCGATTACTCCTTTGTGTATGCGAGGTCATTATCAACACCTACTTATCTGTAAAAAAATGACGGCGTATATAGTTGATTAACTGTTAACTTTCAACTCTTACACTAATTACTGATTGGTGCGTGCGAAAAGCTCTTACGCACCCTAAATTTAAGGGTTAATCTTTAGTTTTACTTTTGCAAATTTAGCATAAGTTCCCTCTTTTAGAACAGCTTGGAATAACAATTCTGTTTGTTCAGACAAATTTCTGAGTTCAATTGTTTCGCAAAATCCACAAAACTCTGAATTTAGGTTTTCAGGATGTAGTAAACCAACATCAGGACGGGGAAAGTTAGCTGGAATTTCCTTTATTAACTGGCCATGATTCCCAATAATTTGAACTGCGGTTATTTTCTCCTGCTGTCCGAGTACCCAACCTTTAAAATTAATTTCGCTAATTCCCCAATAAGTTTTAATTTCAGGTTTATCTATCGCACAATCCTGTAACACTATATCATCAAATTCTATAAAATTACCAAAAATTTCTACTTCAGCAAATTGCCTTAAACTATAATCAGATGCGGATAACGTTAAATTATGATTATAGCAAGGATCGTGATCAACATAGCGTTGCCATCTTTGCCGAGTAATTGTCACTTCCTGCATAAATCGTTCTAGCTTATCTGGTGTTGTATCATAACCCCGACTCTTGGATTCATCATGATATAAAACAACGTGGGGTAAATAAATATTCCGATAGCCCTGTTCAACTATTTTTAAGCAGAAATCAACATCATTATAAGCCACGGCTAACTGTTCATCAAACCCTCCCACTTGTGTAAATATTTCTCGCCGACACATCAAACAAGCTGCCGTCACCGCCGAATAATTACTAATAGAAATAATTTGACCATAATATCCGGGGTCTGTTTCCGATGCCATCCGGTGACTATGGGCGGCAAAATGACCAATTCCCACCACAACACCAGCGTGTTGAACGATTTTATCAGGATAACGCAATAACGCACCCACCGCACCAATAGAAGGCCGTTGCGCCTGTTCTAGCATGGCATTAATCCAATCAGGATAAATCACTTCGGTATCATTATTTAAGAATAGCAAATAATCCCCGGTGGCTTTACTAACGGCGTAGTTATTAATCTTAGAAAAATTGAAAGGAATATCTAAAGAATAATATCTAAACCGATTCGGTTCTTTTTCTTGCCATTTTTCTAAAATTTCCTGGGTTTGTACTTCCGTACTTCCGTTATCAATGACAATCACTTCATAATCAGGATAGATACTTAGGGTAAAGATAGATTCCAAACAGCGATTTAAGATTTTTCCTAAGTCTTTAGTCGGAATAATAATACTAACCCGTTTGTAATCTAAAATTTTATAGCGAACTTGATAATGTCCTAAATACATCGGCACATCTTTAACAATTCCGGGTTCTCCCCTGCGGTTAATTGCATCTTGTAACGCCCGTTTAGCGGCTTCATAAGCATAGGGTTTCGCCTCAGTACCTCCGGCGGCAGAACTATTATGAATTCGCCAATGATAGAGGATTTTAGGAATATGAAAAATCTTATCGGTTTTTTCGGTAAATCTCAAGACTAAATCATAATCTTGACTGCCTTCATATCCAGTTCTAAATCCTCCAATTTGACTAATAATTTCCCGGCGATAAACTCCAAAATGACAGGTATACATCCGAGATAAAAAGGAATCAGGACACCAATCAGGTTTAAAGAAATGACCCGTTAATTCTCCCTTTTCATTCAGTTTATCCTCATCGGAATAAATCATATCCGCGACGGGATTTTGATTCAATAAACTCACGACTTCATATAAAGCATCGGGAGTCAAAACATCATCATGATCTAATAAACCGATAAATTCTCCCGTTGCTAACTCTAAAGCAGAATTAGAAGTTACAGAAATATGACCGTTTTTAGTTCTAAAAACGACTTTAATTCGGCTATCTTTCTGTTGATATGCTTCTAATATGGGTTTGATATGGGCTGCAGGAGAGGCGTCATCCGCAATACACAATTCCCAATTAGAATAAACCTGATCTAACACCGATTGAATCGCTTCATGTAGAAACGTTTCAGGGGTGTTATAAACAGGCATGATAATACTAATCAGGGGTTGATAGCTAAAATCCGTCGTAGTAAGCCCTTCAGGGCTATAAGGCGTGAACGCCTCACTACGGGTTGTGTTGTATTTTAGCCATGCCTGATAGAGTTGATCATACTCGGATTGAGATTGGGAGACGGAAAAGTAGGGGGTTAACCTAGCTTTTTTTTTTCGACAATTCCCTCTAATTTTTCAATTACTTCAGGATGATCGGGTTCTAACTGCAATGCCATTTGATAGAATACGATCGCACCATCCAAATGATTATGATTAACTAAAGTATTCGCTAACTGAATATACAATTGGGGATCATCGGGTTTAATCTCAATGGCTTTATGATAAGCCGCCACATGATCGGGGTTTTCTTCAATCACTTGATAATAATAATCCAAGGATTCCTGTAAATCTAATTTAGCTCGATTTCTCAACGCATCGGCGAGTTTTTCTTGAATATTCGGTAAATCGGACTGAACTTTAATTGCACCGCGATAGGCTACAACCGCTTCTTCCCAATTCTCTAATTCCGTTAAAACTTTCCCTAAATTATAATGAGACCAAGGGAATTCAGGATTCAGTTTAATGGCATTTTGATAAGCAGGAATTGCTTCTTCCAACCGTTCCAAACTCACTAAAGCATCAGCCAAACTATTGTATGACCAAGAGTAGCTAGAATCTAAAGCGATCGCATTTTGATAAGCAGAAATCGCGGCTTCCCACCGTTCTTGTTTAAAGAAAATATCCGCTAAATTGTTCTGTGTCCAGAACACACTTGGATTCAGTTCAATGGAACGTTGATAAGCAGTAATAGCAGATTCAAACTGTTCTTGATCTCGGAGTAAATCCCCTAATTTTTGATAAACTTCTGCTTGACTATCATCAATTTCGGTTGATTTTTGATAGGCTTTAATTGCTGCTTCTGCTTCCCCAACTTTCGCCAGGGCATCCCCGAGCCCTTTATAGGCTTCTGCATCTCCACTGGGGTTCATTTGCACCGCCTGACGGAAGACTTGCACCGCTTCTTGCCAATTTTCCTGTTTAACTAAAACTTTTCCTAGCCCATAATAGGAAGAAACCAATTTAGGATTCAAGGAAATGGATTTTTTGTAAATGTTAACCGCTTCTTCTAACCGCCACTGACGGTTGAAAATCTCTCCGATTTTATAATAAGCAACGGCTTGATTCGGGTCTAATTCCAAGATTTTGTTATAAACTCGGATTGCATCATCCCAACGTTCTTGACGGCTGAATAAATCGGCAAACCCATAATAAAATTCTAACTTAGAGGGTTCTAATTCTAAGGCTTTTTGATAGGAAAAAATTGCAGATTCAGTTTCCCCTTTTGCTTGATACAATTGCCCTAATTGATAATAGATTCCTGCCCACTGAGGATTGAGTTGTAACGCCTTTTGATAGGCTGTGAGTGCCTCATCAAATTTACCTTGTTTAAAGCGAGTATTACCTAAATTAAAATGTTCCTCCGGTGTGGCTTTTTCCGGTTCCAAACTATAGGCTTTTTCTAAACATTGGGATGCCTGTTCTAACTGCCCCATTTGGGTGAGAATCTTAGCATAATTACGATAAACTCCGGCAAAATCTGGTTTTAAACTAACAGCTTGTTGATAATAGGAGGCAGCTTTTTCTAAGCGTTCTTCCTGAGCATATAAACTGCCCAAATTCGCATAAACTTCGGGATATTGGGGTTGAATTTCTAAGGCTTTTGAATAACACCGAATTGCCGCCGACATTTCCCCTAAAATTTGTAACGCATTCCCTTGAATTTTATAGGCTTCTGCTAAATCGGGCTGTAATTTTAAGGCTTTTTGACAGGTCGCGATCGCTTGATCCCATTCCTTCAAGGCACAATAGGCTTGGGCTTGTTTTAAATAGGTTTGGGGATTATTGGGCTGATTCATCGGGGGTTTCGTATTATAACTCACCGTTTGCTGACGAGTTGCCCCGGCTAAAGTTTCTTGGGGTAATAATTCCCTGGCTGTGGCGGCGGCTAAGGTATCCGAGGGGGCTGAACCGATGGTCGGAGGAGTATTCAATGCGATCGCTTGACGGTAGACCTGGGTTGCTTCCTGGGCTTTTCCTTGGTCTTTGAGCAGAGTAGCCAAAGCTTGATGGGCCGTCGTCAAATTGGGATCAAGTTTAATTGCATTCCGATAGCAGATCTGCGCTTCCTTGACCTGTCCCTGTTGTGCTAACTGCTGGCCAAGGTTAAAATGTTCTTCTGCGGTGGCTTGATTCGGTTCTAATGTCAAGGCTTGATAGAAGGCCTGTGCCGATTTTTGGGGGTCGCCCAGTTGTGTCCAAACTTTGGCTAAATTCCGATACGCCCCGGCGAAATCCGGTTTCAGGGTGACAGCTTTTTGATAACAAGCGATCGCCTGTTGCCATTGTTGTGATTTGGCATACAGACTTCCCAAGTTAGCATGAACTTCTGGCCAATTAGGTTGAAGTTGCAATGTTCGGCTATACCAGTCTTGCGCGTCCTGTAATTTCCCCTGTCTTTGGAATATATCCGCCATCAGTTTATAACCGGGGGCATAATCAGACTGAATTTGCAATAACTGGTTACAAGCCTTAATTGCATCCTCAAATTGCCCTTGATTAATATAGATTTCTGTTTGTTGATGGAGAAACTGTACACTGCGGGCGCGAATTTCGTTAGGTGACATAGTTAGTTTCAGTTCAGACAATTGAAATTTTATCACTAAGTGAACCACGAAGGCACAAAGGCACGAAGATTTACACCCAGTCTGTCCACATCCTCACTTCTTAGCGTCTCCGTGTCTTTGTGTTTATAATCTTCTATCTAACTTAATATTAATAGTCATTTCAACATTTTTAATAGCCGTTTCAAAGAAACAAGATTCACCCAAATATCTTCTGTCAAGGAATTTTGATACATTAACCCCCGTAGGGGATAGCAAGAAAATCCTTCCCCCGTCAGGCAATAATGTTCCAATTCCAGATACTGACTAATCACCCAATAATAATGACGATTATAGTGGGCAGACATCCACTCAATTACTTGGGTTCCGGGTTGACAAAACAGAATATTGGTTAAACCGCTACCATGGGCTCCCATAATTACCTTAGCTTGAGCAAACAAAGCCACCTGTTCCGTAAAGGATAGGGTTTCGAGTTGCACGGTCACAAAACCCCAAGGACGAAGGGTTTCAATCACCTCTTTCTCATTTAAAACCCGACGATATCTGGCATTTCCCCGACTAATATAAATCCGTTCGGGATAATTCCTCCCCGGAGTTTGACCATCAGGAAGAAACCAACGGCGTAAAGTATCAATCGCCCAGGGTTGTAACCATCCCATATATCCCGCCCAGGAGGGAACAATTAATTGCTGTGCCTGAATATGGGGAAACTGATCACTTTCGAGGATTTTAAACTCTGGAATTCCTAAGCGAGTTAGGGTTTCCCGTTGAAAGGGCGCTTGGTAACTATTCACCAAAAACCAATCGATTTGATTGAACTTAATCCCACTTTGGCGCAAGAGTTCCAGTCGCGGTAAAATATCCACCATCCAATGAAAATAGACATTCCCCGATAACCCCGACAATACCGCGACCCGACCTTCAATCTGTTGCAGGGGGGGTAATTGTGACTGTTGAAACACTTGATGCTGTTGGGGGTCATAACTGGGACAACAGGGAAGGGGAGCGGGATATTCCCGGGAGACATCGGCTAATAGTTGATTATCGGGTGTAATAATGGCGATCGCTTTGCAAACCAGCCAATAATTCTGTTGGGGAACAATCCAGGCTCGTCCATTGGGAATGACCGCCACAAATAAGGGCGTTGAGGCCGTATTGTTTTTGGACACCAAACCTTTTTCAATCCCATGTCCCAAATTCTGCCACTGAAACGATTTGAACACACCTTTAAGACAGGGTTCACAATCCAACCCCCCGCATTGATTGGGTTTAGAGGGTGTCTGTTTCCAGTTATCCAAGTTTTGGGAACCCAATAATTCTGATAGATCACAATAATGACTATCGCGTAAATTATTATTTGTCAGCCATGTTAGGGTTGAATCACAAACTCCTTGGGGAATATTTGTCCGTTGAATATAGGGCGCATTAGCCCATTCTTGCAGTAGGTTTAAGGTGGAAGGAGAGTTACTAACCCAGGACTGAAACCGACTATCTTGCTGTATCTGCAAAACCTGACTATAGTAATCGGTCGCAGATTCCCAATTGCCTTGTTTTTCCGTAATTATCCCCAATTGTAAATTCACTTCAAGGAACTGACTAGGGGAAAAAACAGACGACCGTTTGAGTAAAATTCGAGCCGTTTGATAAACTGTTAATGCGGCATTTAGTTGTTGGTTTTTCAATAAACAATTGCCCAATTTTAGATAAACTTCTACGGATTGAGGTTGAATTTGTGCTGCTTTTTGGTAGTAGCTCACTGCTTGATCAAACTTTCCGTAAATAGCTAAAGTATTTCCCAGGTGAAGATAGGTTTTATAGAGATGTTTATAGACCGTTTTACCCCCCCTAGCTCCCTCCTGGTCTGGGATAGGGACAGACACTTTCCCCTCCTGTTCATCAGAGTTATCAGTATCTGCCCCCCATTGGTAAGGGGGGAATAGGGGGGTATCATCCTGTTGTAATGCCGTGAGAAAATCAGCACAGGACTTTCGGGCTAAAGATAATTCATCTGATCCCGAAAGCTGCTGCATTCCCTGACAATAACCCTCTACAAATTTAGGTTCAAGGGAGATGACTTTTTTAAAACAACTCAACGCAGCATCCAGTTTTCCTAAATTGAGTAAAGAAGCTCCACAGTCAATATAGGCAAATAGATTATCGGGTTCTAAATCAATAACTTTTTTAAAGTAATAAACAGCATTCTTATGTTGATTTTGTTGCTGGAGAATCTTCCCTAAATTATTATAAACCAGAGGAAAATCTTCTTTGGTTTCTAGGGCCTGACGATAGGATTGAATGGCTTCTTTTATTTTACCTTGGGCTACAAATACTTGACCAATATTATTATAGGTTAAAGAATTTTCACTTTCAGTTTCATTATAAGTTAGACACCTATTCCATGCTGCTAAAGCCCCGTCATAATCATTTGTTGCAAACAATAAACACCCTAAATTATTATAGGCATTTGCTAAATCGGGCTGAAGCTGAATCACTCGTTGATAGAGGGCGATCGCTCGTTTTGTATCTCCCAATTGTCCATAGGCCATGGCTAAGGCAAAATAGGAATGAACATGATTAGGATTTTGTTCTAAGGTTTTTTGATAGCATCGAATTGCTCTGGGAATATCCCCACTCCAGAAATATGCCTGACCCCATTGAAAATATAATTCTGTCCAACTAGGACGCAAATTTAGGGCTTTTTTATAACAGAAAAATGCTGGCTCAAACTCTCCTGTATTCCGTAAAACCTGAGCTAAATAGGCATAGGCTTCTACAAAATCCGGTTGTAATTTAATTGCCTTTTTATAGGCAGAAATTGCTTCTGGAAATAGTCCTTGCACTTCATACCAATCCCCTAAAATTTTATAAGTTTGAGCCTGATCGGGATCTAGTGCTAAAATTTGCGAGATTGTCTGATGAGCTTCTCGCAGATTTCCCACATCTAAGTCAGCGATCGCCGATTGGATTAAGTCTTCAAGGCTTGGATTCACAGTGTTTTGGGCTGCTTGATTGACAAATAGGAGGGGTAGAAAGTTTCAACAACAGTTAGGATTTCATTCTAACATAGAGACTACCATATTCGTTCAACTAGCTTGAGCATCTAAAAGCTAAGTTTATTGGCTATTTTTTATAATTATACTTTTTTTGAATGATTATTATTAAGTCATTTTATTTCATTCCCAATCTTCAAGTTGTAAATTTTTAATTCTTTGGAACTCTTTAGTATTATGAGTGACTAAAATAAAATTGTTGGCTAATGCAATAGCAGCAATATTGAACCAATAATCCCCCGAATGCTGTTCGGGGGATTGTCAGTGTTACTTAGACTCGTTAATGGCTAAGGGTCGATTGCCACCCACCCCCGCCAAAATAGAAACGGCCTTGGCGTAAAAAGGGTCTTGGGCTGTCCCGATTAACTTCGGATCGGTAGCCAATTGTTTTTTCTGATCATCGGAGATATCGACCTTAACATCGGGAGTGACCCCTTTATGGCTAATATCAATACCATTGGGCGTGTAATAATGGGCGATCGTCACCGCCAGCCCGGAACCATCGGAGAGGGAAAACACCGATTGGACTAAAGCCTTGCCAAAGGTTTGAGTTCCCATCACCACACCGCGTTGATTATCCTTCAATGCTCCGGCTAAAATTTCACTCGCACTGGCGGAATTACCATCAACTAACACGACAACAGGTAATTTTGTGATCGAGGTGCGGTTATTGCGAATTTCCTGGGTTTTGCCATTGCGATCAACGGTACTCACAATTGCCCCCGTATCCATCCACATCCGAGCAATATCAATACTGGTACGCAATAATCCCCCGGGATTTCCCCGTAAATCCAGAACAAAAGCCTGAACATTTTCTTTGGTTAAGGCTTGAATTGCGGCTTGCATTTGTTCGGCTGCATGGGAATTAAATTCCCGCAGTTGAATATAACCAATTTTGCGATTTCCTTCGTTATTGACCCGATAGGTGACGGTTTCTAATTCAATTCGGGCGCGAGTCAGAGTCAAATCAAATTCTTTTTGTCCTTCCCGTCCAATGCGCAAATTGACATTGGTGCCAATCGCCCCCCGAATCTTATTGGCCGCTTGTTCAACGGTCATGCCCGTGGTGGAGACTCCATCAATAGAAAGCACCCGATCCCCTGAAAGAATTCCAGCTTTGATAGCAGGAGAATTTTTAATCGGTTCGACAACGGTAATGGCTTTGGTTTTTTCATCCAGGGTCAACTGCATTCCTACCCCGGAAAGTTCCCCCGCCGTTTGATTGGTTAATGCTTCATACTGTTTGGGATCCATGAAGCGAGTATAGGGATCTTGGAGTTTTTCCAGGGCTTTTCGCAGGGCTGTATAGGCTTCTTCCCTGGAAGTATAGTTCTTGCTCAGGAGTTCTTCCCTTTGGGCTTGCCAGTTGACTTGGTTAAACTTGCCATCAACAAATTCCCGAAAAACAATCTGCCAAGCCTCATCCAATACGGCTTTGGGACTATCTTTGAGGGGGGTACTGACGCTACTACTCCAAGCGGGCATGACGAAAGCGGTAACGGCTGCGATCGCCCCTGTAAATAAAGCCTGACGGAGCACAGAAAAGCTTTTAACGTTTTGATTCATTGAGTCTCCCTATATCGCTTGATATCCTTAACTCCTCTTTAGAGTTGGGATGGAAAGCCTAGATTTAATTTTAAAGTGATCTGATTCTGAAATTTGATGGGCAAAAGGAAAAAACGGCTTAAGATTAGCGATCTTTACCATTTTCCCGTGCAATTTTTCCTGATTTGAGGGGGATGGACAAAAACAAGTTATGCCCCACCTCAACTTGACTCGATTGCCAAATATAGAGGGTGCAGAACCGTTGCCAAAAAAAAGCCTCTAGTGATCCTTCATGATAGCGCGGGGATTTTCCTGACTTAATTGTTTTTCTGCTCCGATTATAGCTTGAGGTATAATTAGATGGGTGGGTTTGCCGTTAATGATAGATAAAATCATCACTCCCGACCGATTACACCCCCAATAAAAGTTTAACTTGAGTTTTTCAAATCTGGTTAAAAAATTCGTGATATCATTGCCAGGGCGCAAGGAGTTTTAGCAAAAATTGTGGTTCATCTTTTAGTTAAGTCTGCTTTGCCGAAAGGATTGTCTTTCCTAATGCCGATGGCGATCGCTGGAATCGCCTTAGTCAGTATTATTAGCATACAACTTCATGCTCCGGGTGGGTTAGAGGTTTCTCGGGTGCAAACACCACGACTGGATAAGGAAGCTAGGATCGCAGCCCAACAAGAAAAAGAACGGGAGGCGGCACGGTTAAGATTACTCCAAAAATTACCCACATTGGGTTATGGGAATTTACTGGCGAGTTGGACATTTTTAAACTTTCTGCAATATTTTGGGGATGATTTGGCGCGTGAGCAAACAGATTATGAACTGTTAGATGATTATTTCGAGGTCATAGTTACTCACGATCCCCTTTGGGTAGAAATGTACAATTTTTTATCGACATCGGTTTCTTTTTACCAAGCCCGACCTGATTTAACGGTTAAACTGATAGATAGGGGGTTGAAATCTCTTTCTCCAGAAAAGAACCCTCAATCTTGGTTAGTTTGGAGAGTTAAAGGCGTTGATGAATTATTATTAATTGGTGATACTCAGGCTTCGATTAAATCCCATGAAATGGCAGCAAAATGGGCGGAAGGAACACCGGATCAAATATTTTCCCCTCGTTTACGAGAATTTGCTGAAGCTTTAAGAAAAAATCCCGATAATAAATTAATCCGCATTCAATCTTGGTTGATGGTTTATAGTGCTACACAAGATAAGCTAGTCAGAAAAAGAGCGATTCAAGAATTAATTAAATTAGGAGTTAAAGTGGAAGTTCAAAAAGATGGGGAATTAAAGTATACCATTCCTCCTGAATCTCCAAAACCTGAAGCCAAAAAGAAATAAAATAGTTTTGTAGTTAAACTATATAGTCTAGCTATATATAATCTAGTGAGGAATATTTGATTTCAAAACCCGCGTCGGCGGGTTTCGTCTGTGTAGCGACAGATTTCAATCTGTCGGAATCTGAAAACTATAACTAATTTCTCAACCATCGAAATAGGGGAAGAATGAAATAGTGAGTTATTCCTAAACAGAAAGCTGTTGTGCCACTGAGTAACGCCATAAATCCTAAATTATGCCAAAATTGGGATAGATTAGGGTGTTGAATTTTAGTAGGAAACTGTAACAGTTCTTGAGGCAAAATATTAAATTGATTAAAACCTAAAAATAGAGTAGTAACGGTTAATAAAACAAATATCCCCTGAAATATTTGATCATTGCGTAACCCTAAACCTAAAGTTACTAACCCGGCGGCTATTCCTAAAGGGAGTTGATGAAACAATTCTAATTCCCATCCCTGAAGACCTATATTTCCGAATTGATTGATCAGTTGTCCACTAGCTCCCCCCACAATATAGCCTAACATTCCCATAATCCCAGCTAACCAATAACGGCGACGTTGACCGAAACCTCCCGCATCGGTTAATCCAATTCCAGCGCCTAATCCGGCTAATCCCCAAACTAACACTTCCGCACCTAAAGTTAGGGGAACATTCGGTAAAATCTGGGGTAATTCTTGGGCTAAAACCACAGTAATTTTTTCTCCTAATCCCGAAAAATAAATTAATATTGATCCAATTACTGTTCCGACAATTGATCCAGTTCCAGCTAAGGCAATTTCCCAACTGGTTTCGACTAAACCCCGCACAGAATGTATGGTTAATTTTCCTAGTCCAAATACCAGTTGAATTAATTTTTTATCCCATTGAATTAAAGTCGTTGTCAGATGATTAAGGAACTGTTGATGGGAAGACATCATCCGTCGAGGATGTTTTTTCTGTCGAATAATTCTAAAAATATCTGTTTGAATTTCTTTGGCGGTTTGGGGACGTTGACGGGGATCGAGTTGCACCATTCGCTCTAATAAATTAGCAAATCCGGCACTAACCAGGGCTTTTTCTCGCCAACGCAATTCTCCTGTGTAAGCATCATCTAAGTCCCCGGGAAATTGACCCGTTAATAAATGAATACAGGTGCGCCCCAAGGCATAAAAATCCGTTGCTGGCCCGACCACCGCCCCCATCACCTGTTCCGGGGGACTATATCCGGCGGAAATTAGGCGGGTACTACTGCGGGGGCTACTTTCGCGATCGCCATGGGGGACAGAGCCAATTTGTTTAGCCCCTCCAAAGTCAATCATCACCAGTTGGGTGTCCGAAACCTGACCCCCCTTGCCGCCGGATGTCATCCGTAACATCACGTTTGAGGGTTTGATGTCTCGATGAATGATTTGATGGCCATGCAATTCCCTTAATATATCTAAGGCTTGGGATAGCCAACTGATCACCCAGTCTTCGGGACAGCCTTGGGGATATTGCTCTAAAATTTCCTGTAGGGTGGGGCCATTAATTTTTTCCATCACCAAACAGGGGAGATGGCCTTCGGAGCCGTTGCGTTTTTTTAAATAAAAATAGCCATCTGCCTCGACCCTAGGAACTCCTGGATGGCGTAATTGGGCTAAAACCGCCGCTTCGTGTTCAAAGAGTTCTAAGGCTTTCGGGGAGGGTTCCACCAGGACTTTTAAGACTTTTTCGGTTTGGGCTTTGAGATCCCAGACGGTATAAAGGCGGGAAAATCCCCCGGTTCCTAAATTGTGTAAAGGAATATAGCGTTGGTTCAGTTGTAGGGGGGCGCCACAACTCTGACAAAATTTATTCCCCCAAGGTTGATTTGAGGGATGGGAGCATTGGGGATTAATACAATGGATAGTGGGTGAAGTCACAATGGGCGGTGAACAGTCGCGGTATTGGGTTAATAACCATCTTAACGAACAGTTCCACCCATAGCCCAGTTTTATTATGATTGACTTAAATCAATTGCTAATAAATTTACTATAGACTATATACTATCTATAGACCTTGAAACTTAAAATTAGGGATGAAACTGTATACCCATCGAAAGTGGACAAGACCCAATTTCCCTAGCCTAACTTTAAATTTGAAATCCGAAATTACCGATGATGTTCTGCTTGACAATGGACTATGATTATGCAGTCTAAATTTCAGAAAATAGTTAAGTAAAACCACTTATTCTGTTAACCAGAATTTATTTCATAAGACTTAATATAAAAAAGATCGTTTTAGTGATATACACGCGAAAAAACACAGGGGATCTGAGGGAAATATTCCAAAATAAGAAGAAATATAAACAAATGTTATAAAAATATTAAAAAGATTCAACGTTGCAATGACTCGTTTCTTGATACTATTTTAATCAATTGCCAATCCGTGCATAAAATAATCGATTCCTAAACAAAGGGAGCTTTAAGGGAGATATGTCTTACTCTCAAACACAAACCAAGTCCAAATCTGGCTACAAAGCCGGTGTACAGGACTATAAACTGACCTATTACACGCCTGACTATACACCAAAAGATACAGACGTTCTGGCTGCTTTTCGGATGAGTCCTCAACCTGGAGTTCCTCCCGAAGAAGCTGGCGCGGCTGTTGCTGCTGAATCCTCCACTGGAACTTGGACAACGGTGTGGACGGACTTACTGACTGACCTCGACCGCTATAAAGGTCGTTGCTATGAAGTCGAACCCGTTCCCGGTGAAGATAACCAATATATTTGCTACGTCGCCTATCCTCTGGATCTGTTTGAGGAAGGTTCCGTCACCAACTTGCTGACCTCTTTAGTCGGTAACGTGTTTGGTTTTAAAGCCCTGCGGTCATTGCGTTTAGAAGATTTACGCATCCCCATCGCTTACCTGAAAACCTTCCAAGGCCCTCCCCACGGGATTACCGTTGAGCGCGATAAATTAAACAAATACGGTCGCCCTCTCCTCGGTTGTACAATTAAGCCTAAACTCGGTCTGTCTGCCAAAAACTATGGCCGCGCCGTCTATGAGTGCTTACGCGGTGGCTTAGACTTCACCAAAGACGACGAAAACATCAACTCCCAGCCCTTTATGCGCTGGCGCGATCGCTTCCTGTTCGTTCAAGAAGCCATCGAAAAAGCTCAAGCAGAAACAGGGGAAATTAAAGGTCACTACTTAAACGTGACCGCCCCCACCTGCGAAGAAATGATGGAACGGGCTGAATTCGCTAAAGAAATCAAAACCCCGATCATCATGCACGACTACCTTACGGGTGGTTTCACTGCTAATACCACCTTGGCCAAATGGTGTCGTCGTAATGGCATTCTGCTCCACATTCACCGTGCTATGCACGCTGTGATTGACCGTCAGAAAAATCACGGGATTCACTTCCGCGTGTTAGCCAAATGCTTACGGATGTCTGGTGGTGACCACCTGCACTCCGGTACCGTTGTGGGTAAACTGGAAGGGGAAAAAGGCATCACCATGGGCTTTGTTGACCTGATGCGTGAAGATCACGTTGAGGTTGATCGCTCTCGTGGGATCTACTTTACCCAAGATTGGGCTTCTATGCCTGGTGTAATGCCCGTGGCTTCCGGTGGGATTCACGTTTGGCATATGCCCGCCCTGGTGGAAATCTTCGGCGATGACTCTTGCTTACAGTTCGGTGGTGGAACTCTCGGACACCCCTGGGGTAATGCTCCTGGTGCTACCGCTAACCGTGTGGCCCTCGAAGCTTGTGTTCAAGCGCGTAACGAAGGTCGCAACCTCATGCGTGAAGGCGGCGACGTTATCCGTGAAGCTTGCAAATGGTCTCCTGAACTGGCCGTTGCTTGCGAACTCTGGAAAGAAATCAAGTTTGAGTTCGAGTCGATGGATACCGTCTAATTGATTTGAGATTCAGGATTTTGGATTTTGGGTCAGACTTGACAAGTCAGGTCGGTTGTAGTTACAACTCAATCCAAAATCTAAAATCTCAATCCATCATCAAGAGGGTTAGGGTCAGCCTATGGATATCAAACAAGTTGCGAAAGAAACATCGAAGGTGCTGGCAAGTTACCTGACCTATCAGGCTGTAAGAATTATCACGAATCAACTTCGGGAAACAAACCCTGGAAAAGCAATCTGGCTAAGTGAATTTTCCTCAACGGGAAAAATTCAGGACGGGGAGGCCTATCTACAGGAAATGCTCCAAGAAAGTCATGAGATGGCGTTTCGGATTATGACGGTACGGGAACATCTGGTACAGGAAGTTTCTGATTATTTACCGGAAATGGTTCGTGAAAATATTCAAAAAGCTAATATAGATTATCGCCGTCAGTATTTAGAACGAATTACGCAACTGAGTAGTGTTGAATCTAACCCGGAGATCGAATTACAAACGGACTCAGAACCGAACCCCGACTTGCGGTGAGTTTCAAGGATGATGACCACTGCGATCGCCTATTAACCTTTAGTGGATTTAACTTTAGAAACAACAATGCGGACATTACCAAAAGAACGTCGTTTTGAAACGTTATCCTATCTTCCTCCCTTGACTGATGCTCAAATCGTCAAGCAAGTCCAATATATTCTGGATCAAGGATATATCCCGGGTGTGGAATTTAGTGAATCTTCCGAACCCACCCAACATTATTGGACGCTGTGGAAACTGCCTTTATTCAATGCTACTACTTCTCAAGAAGTTTTGAATGAAGTTCAAGCTTGCCGCCAAGAAAATTCTAAATCCTATATCCGTGTGATGGGTTTTGATAACGTGAAGCAGTGCCAAGTGTTAAGCTTCATCGTCCACAAACCCAGTAGCTCTTTATACTAAGTAGGGTTTGAGATTGAATGAGTTAGGGCGACATGAATCATCCCCTAACTCGCTAATTTCTTAAAACTATTTTAGAACTTGAGCCAAATTTGAGCAGGGAATCTCCCTGCTTTTTTTAGTCGTAAGCTTTAAGATTAAATTTTATACTTAACTTAAACGGATGTTATGCCCCGTCTCTGGAACTTTTTCAAAGGAATTCGCCCTCAAATTCTGAGGTTATTTTTAATTGTTGTTATTGTTATTGGTATTGCCTTTCGGTTTGTAGCTTTAGATGGAAAAATCTATTGGCATGATGAGGTTTATACTACCTTGCGAGCTGCTGGATATACGGGTCAAGAATTTACTCAGGAATTCTATCAGAATCGCATTGTTTCCCCCGTTGACCTCCTCAAATATCAACAACTGAAACCTAATAGTACCCCCCTAGATACCCTCAATTCTCTAGCCACAGAAGATCCTCAACATTCTCCGTTTTATTTTTTATTAGCACGGGTCTGGATGTTTTTGTTTGGGGGTTCTATTTTTGCTTCTCGGTTTTTACCTGCTTTAATTAGTTTAATTTCCCTGCCATTTATGTATTTATTGGCTTGGGAATTATTTCAATCTTCCCAAACCGCTTTACTGGCTACAGCTTTTTTAGCCCTATCTCCCTTTGATATTTTATTTGCTCAAACTGCCCGACAATATAGTTTACTTACCTTAATGGTAATTGCTGCTGGTTATGCCTTACTAAAAGCGATTCGTTGGCGTCATCCTTTATTTTGGGCAGGTTATAGTTTAGCCTGTATTTTTGGACTCTATACCCATATTTTATTCGGGTTAACAATGATGGGGCATGGGGCTTATATTCTGTTATTGAGTATGGAGTCTTCACAATCTTTTAGAAAACGAAAACGCTTTACTTTTTCTCCGTTATTATTGGAATTTTTAGGGGCTGTTGCGATCACAATTTTAGCTTTTAGTCCTTGGCTAATTATTTTAATCAATAATTTACAACGGGCGATGGATGTTACCAATTGGTCAAGCAATTCCATCAGTTTACTAAATTTAAGCAAGTTTTGGATTTTGAGTTTTACTTCTGTATTTGTTGATATAAATTTCGATTTTAATAGTATTCAGATGTATTTACTCAGACTTCCTTTTGTGATATTAATTCTGGCGGCATTATTTCAAATTAGCCAACAAACTAATCGACAAACTCGCCTATTTATTTGGACATCTATTTTAGTTCCCTTTTTAATATTAGCCCTACCCGATGTGCTTTTGGGAGGAGGACGTTCTGCGGTAACATGCTTTCTAATTCCCTGTTTTCCCGCCCTTCAATTAGCCGTTGCTTATTTGTTTTCTACCCATATTAAAAGTAATAAAAATTCCTTGATTGATGGAGAAAAAGTTTGGCGAGGACTACTAGCAATAGTTTTTACATTTAGCTTAATTTCTATTAGTATGAGTGCGAATGCTCAAAGCTGGTGGCATCAAGTTCCCAGTTTTGAAAATCCTCAAATTGCCCAAGAATTAAATAAAAATAAATCCGCCACTCTCATCGTCGATCACGGGAGTTATTATACAAATTTAGGGAATATTATTTCTCTGAGTTATGAATTAAACCCTGATATTAAACTACTGATGGTTAATTCCGAACCCAATCTATTATTACTCCCCCTAGGGCCAAAGGTTTTTGTTCTTAACCCCTCTGAGGAATTACGCCAAACCATTAAAAATGAAAACTATCAATTAGAAAAAGTAGAAAAAGTTGATCAAAAATCACGACTCTGGGAACTCAAGTAACAAAATCTTGCAATTCTTATCGAAACTGCTATGGGGTTAATCCCCTGAACTAATATAGAGATATCGGGTTCAATAGGTTAGAGTTATGGTTGTAGTGCATCACTCCCAGGAAAACACAATTCAACGGTTTCGAGAACTGCAAACTCAACTTCGGCAACGCTTTCAAAGTTTAAGCGATCAGGAATTAGAGGATCAGGATGTCGTTGTAATTCCGTCATTGAGTTTAGATAGCCACCAATTAGAAAAAATTCCGGGTTCCCATCAGTATGAAGAACGATTACTCTTTTCTTTAATTCGATTACGCAATCCTAGAATGCGGTTAATTTATGTGTCTTCCCAACCCATTCACCCCACCGTAATTGATTATTATTTACACCTAATGCCCGGAATTCCTATTAGTCATATTCGGGATCGTTTATTGTTATTTTCAACCTATGATACTTCTCCCAAACCCTTAACCCAAAAAATTTTAGAACGTCCCCGTTTAATTTCTCGAATTCATCAAGTTTTAAGACCCAATCAATCCTATATGATTTGTTTTAATTCCACCCCCCTAGAACGGGAATTATCTGTACAATTAGATATCCCATTATTTGGGGTTGATCCTGACTTAAATTATTGGGGAACTAAAAGTGGCAGTCGGCAAATCTTTGCCGAAGCAGGTATTCCCCATCCCGACGGTAGTGGTTTAGTTTTTAATACGGAAGATTTAACTAAAGTAACCTTAGAGTTATGGAGTCGTCAACCGAACTTAAACCGAATTGTGGTTAAACTAAATCAGGGATTTTCTGGAGAAGGAAATGCCCTATTAGATTTAAGACCTCTGCAAGATTTAAACCTTGATGAAAGAGAGAAAATTCTCAAAAATTACTGGAATAAATTAAGTTTTCAAGCCCCGAATGAAACCTGGGAAACTTTTCGCGATCGCATTTCTCAATTAGGGGCAATTGTAGAGGTTTTTATTGAAGGAGAAATCAAAGAATCTCCTAGTGTTCAGTGTGAAATTACTCCCAATGGCAAGACTCAAATTATCTCCACCCATGATCAAATTTTAGGGGGCCCCGATGGTCAAATTTTCCAAGGTTGTCGATTTCCAGCCCAAGCCGCCTATCGATTAAAATTGCAAGAAATGGGAGAAAAAATTGGTCAAAATTTAGCCAATAAAGGGGCATTAGAACGGTTTGGTGTAGATTTTATTGCGGTCTACAAACCGGACAGTTTAGATTGGGATTTACAGGCGATAGAAATTAACCTCCGTCGAGGGGGCACCACCCATCCATTTATGACTTTAAAGTTATTAACCAATGGATATTATGATTTACAAACCGGGTTATTTTATAGTCGAAAATCTCAACCTAAATTTTATATTGCTTCGGATAATTTGCAACATAACAAGTATCAGGGATTATTACCTAATGATTTAATGGATATTATTGTTAATCATCAATTGCATTTTGATAGTAGTACGGAAACGGGAACAGTTTTTCACTTAATGGGGTGTTTATCTCGTTATGGAAAGTTAGGATTAACTTGTATTGGTGATTCTCCTGAACAGGCGCAAGACATTTATGATCGAGTGGTAGATGTTCTCAATCAAGAAACGGAAATTCAACCCTTTAAAAGTTGGGAAAACTATTGTTTATCCACAGCTATCCCCCTAGTTTTTTGATGCTTAATTGTTGTGAGCGATCGCCTATTCTTAAGTTACGAACTAAAGAATGCAATCTCAACGCTAATTTCCCACCAAAAAGCCCAGTTCCTCCGGTGAATCATACATTTTTTATAACTTCAAATAGTGTATAATAAAACTGAATTAGATTATAAAAGGATAGTTCTATGACTGCCAACTTAATTCAATCGTCATCTCCATCTATTGCCAAATTGACTTATCCGGTGTTAATTCAAAAACAAAATCAAGAATATATAGTAACAGTATTAGGTTTAGATTGTAAAGCTAAGGGTGCAAGTCGAGAAGCAGCACTAGAACAATTATTAGAACAAGTTAATGCTATTCTGAAACAAGGTGAAATTGTGCAACTGGAAATTCCTCTACCCAAACCAGAACATCCTTGGATGAAGTTTGCAGGAATGTATAAAGATAACCCGCTTTTTGATGAAGTACAAGATTATATAAAAGCTGATCGGAAGCAACTTGATGCTGAAATGGAAGAATATTATTGTCAACTTGAAGCAAAGGAGGAAGTAAAGTGAGTTTGTGGGTACTAGATACAGATCATATTACACTTTTTGAAAATCAGCATCCTGTAGTTATACAGCGTGTTATGGAAACTGATCCTGATGAGATTACTGTTACTATTATTACAGTAGAAGAACAAATGAAAGGATGGTTAAATGCGATCCAGCAATCTTCTCAATCTAATCGATTAATTTGGGGATATAAAGGTTTACAAGATGGATTAAAGTTCTTTCAAACAATTCAAGTATTAGATTTTGATCAGGATGCTTACAATTGCTACATAGACTTAGTACGTCAAAAAGTTAGAATTGGGACAAGAGATTTACGCATTGCTGCAACTGTAATTTCTAAAAATGGAATTTTAGTAACACGAAATCGACAGGATTTTGAACGAGTTCCTGGGTTAAGCTTTGAAGATTGGAGTATTGAAAATATGGGTGTTTAAACGGTGCGACCAATTGACTAATTTTTAATTCCGTTATTAATTAATAAACACACTCTAATTAGGCTGCATTTCTAATAATTTTAGGTTAATAATGGGATAACAATTCCTTGATCACTTGTTATTTAAGTATTATCACAATAGTCTTTTTGCACAACATCACTAATACTGTCCATTAACCACTGATTGCTATTTGCATCATAAATTAGTTTAAAAATCGCACTTTCACAGGCAGTTTCCCCATTTTTCATATCATATTTTAACCAGACTTTAATCGTTGCATTGGTATTACTTGTGGCAAAAGTTCTAAAAGTGTAAACTTCCACCTTACTCACCAAGTCCCACCAAGGATTGTTGATTTTTTCGGTGGCTTCTTTGCGCCAAGGAACACTCAGTAACTCAATAGCAGCTTGTTTATTAGTTGTTGCTAATTGATAATATTGAATAATAGTGTTTTCGGGGTTAGAGTTTTGAGATTGTGTTGCTAAGGGTTGTGATGGCGTTTTTTTGACGTGAGATGACCAACTGGCATAAACAGCAATACTTAATATACATAATCCTACACCAACAATCCATTGTTGAGCAGGTGCAGATTTAAACCTAGCTATTGTTAATTGTAGCCATTGAATGAAAAGATCGGTAGGTTTAGTCGGGATAGGTGTCGTTTTTGGTGGTGGCGTAGGAATTATCGGTTGTGTTGGTCTAGGAATATTAAGATTAGTTAGTGGTGTCGGAATTATAGGTTGTGGTGGCTTGGGAATATTAGGACTAAGATTATTTTTTAGAATAGTAGGTAATGGTGAACTCAAACTGCTAGGACTCGGTTTAGATGATCCACTAGGATTAGCAAATATATCAACACCTATCAGTTTTGCACGTTCACACCAGTAACACTTTTTATAACTTTTAGCATAATAATGTTGTTGTCCTGCAACAGAACATACTTGTAAATCTTTGATTGCTAATTCTAAAGTTTTTTGCCATTCACCCGCAGTAGGTCGAGCATGAGGATTTCGATGTCCGTCATCAAAACAACGACGAAATAAAGTTTGTAGTTGGGGATGTATGATATGAAATGGCATCATTCTCTTAACAGGACTAAGATTAGAATTTGCACCATAGACCCAGTGTCCTTGAGAGATTTTTTCTGCCATAGTTGGCTCACCTCTACCATTCCATTTTCCGCAAAATGGGTGATCGTTAAAAAGTAACTGCCAAATTAAAATAGCTAACCCAAAGCGATCTTGGGCTTCATACCTATCAATTTTATGGGGATCTTTTCCAGACATTTCTGGTGGTCTATATTCATCAACACCAACAGTACAACGATAAACTTTATGTGTTCGAGGATCAGTTACTTGAAAGGAATCCGTATCAATAATAGAAACATAAGTATTAGATTTAACTAGAATATTTCTGCTATTAATATCTCCAATGACATAATTTTTTTGATGGATACATTGCATAACAGAGGCAATATTCATCGCTGCTGTATGTAAGTAAATCCAATTAAAACCAGGAGCCTTTTGTTTACGAGCTTTGGGATGATGTATGATAGAAAATTCTAAAGTATTAGCAATATAAGGAAGCAAAAAACCTTTAGGTGTCCCGCTATTATCTCGTAGAAGACATTTAGGCCAAACAATGGAAACGTGACCTTTATTTACAGTTGGATCATCGGGAGGATTATTGATCATTAACCGTAATTTTGGCCAAGTATCAGCAATCATTGGCTTAGTATATATTTTAGCGACTAAACCCGATTTGCTAGTTGTCCAAATCTCCGCTTCACCACCTTTAGCAATTTCTTGGATTAAATTAATCCATTCTCCAGTTGTTTCACATTTGTAACTGCTCATAGTAATTACCTATTTTTTTTGGTTTACAAAAAGGTCAAAGATGAAAATGAGTATTAAGCTATATATAAAGTAAAATAATATTACGAAAAATTGATTAGGAATATTTTTAATGAAGGCAGAAATCAACGTCATCACAATAGCACCAACAGCTATAGCCAATACTTTTTTTATCCAAAATGGTAATAAAACCAGACTAACTTCTCCACTCCAATAAGTTTGAGATGCTGAAACATTTTGATTAAAAACTTTTACTTTTTTTTTAACGCGGATTGACTTAATATCATTAATATTTAAGAGTATTAATAATATCAATGAATATCCCTTATTTAAAGGACGTTGAGATATTAGATAGATTCCCAAAGTTTGTTCTTTAATTTCGGATATAATCTTAAGATTAGGATCTAGACATCTTATTAATTTATAAATCCTTTGTTCAACTTGATCGAGTGCTTGATCCCTATCATCGGTAGCTTCTTGAGATTGATTAGGTGATTTATGGTGTGGTGATGGAGATGATGAAGGAGCAGATTTCTGGACAGGTTTACTAATATTAGAAGACTGAGTTTTTACTGAATTACTTCTATTTTCTTCCTGTTGAATACACAACAAAACAGTTTTATCATCGTCGGTTTTTTGGTTGACTCGCTCAGAATTTAAAAAATCTCTCAGTATATTTTGCTTCTCCGTTTGAGTTATATTCGGGCGCATAATTTGTCTTTCTAAAGGCTCAAAAAACTTGTGATAAGCTATCCAATTTTGAGATTTTAATAATGAAATACGTTCTATCCCATCAGTAGCAGAACAAATAAAATCAACGGCTTTTGGAATGACTGTTACTTGCATTTCTTGACTTGCTATAGAGGAAGTTATAGGTACAGTTTCATTGGTGAATTCTCCCTTGTTAGGTCTGAATAATAGTTTGTAAGTTGCCTCCTCTTGCGGACGAATCACAATTAGTCCATCACCAACCTGCATAGCGGCAAGCCAGTCTGGGGTAGCGACAAAAGCCAATAGGGTACAAGCTAAGTCTCTGACAGCATAGCCTTTATCGTTAGCTTCAGCTTGAATTTCTGTTACTACAGATTTGAGTAACTTTTCAAAAAAAGCTCTAGCTTGATTATCATTTAGGGGGTTATTTAACCAGTTGTTTTGATTCAGCAAACGAATAGCTGTCTGAACTGCTATTTGTGAACCTAACTCCGAGTGAGCCGCGCTTCCCATGCCATCAGAAACAGCACCAATAATCACCTGTTTATTTGAGATAATTTGATATTCAAAATCATCTTGACAGGGAGTACCATTTTTAATGTGTCCTATGCCTTGTTCTTTCCATCCGACTGCTTGCCACTGCATAAAAAACCTCGTATTTAGGTACTAATTACTGCCCATGCGTTCACGGGTGCAAGAGCAGTCTGATCACCGGGTTTACTAGCGGATACGACTGACATTGAATTAGATAACCACTTAAATAACGCTGGAAAATCCAGTCCTTTTAACATCAAAGGTGGCTTATTAGCTGGAGCAATCTGTGAGAGGGTATTCATATCTGCTCCTTGAACACCAACGGCATAAAATTGGACTCTTTTATTAGCAGCAAATTGTCGAACCATTTGGGCTGCATTTTCCCAACCGGGATTAGGGCCGCCATCTGTAATTAGTAAGACCCAAGGACGATAATATTCAATCCCATTATTTTTATAATCGGCTTTGCGAGATTCTAAGAGATTGAGTCCTGTTTCAATGGCTTGCCCCATCTCAGTTGAACCCGTAGCCGACAGAGAAGGAGGATTAAATTGGTCAACGGTCACGAAATTTTGAACGATGTTTACTGAACTATCAAAGGTAATAATCGCAACTTCCACGCGCCTAGATGCAAGGTGATCTTGGCTGAGTTCTTGCTGAAAAGTAACCAATCCTTTATTTAACTCTTGAATCCGTTGACCACTCATTGAACCTGATGTATCCAGAAGCAGTACAACTGCACAACGAGGATCGGGACTGTCCACAAATTCAATATCTAAAGTCATACACTTTTCCTTTTTATTTAGAAATCTTCAAATTTTTCCTAGCTGGACTGTTATCGGCCAAGAATAAATCCTGTCGCATTACAGGGGTTGCATTGCCGCGCGCCTTGTCCACCACATTTCTTACAGGTTTTTCCGTTAATTTTTCCTGTTTTCTTACAATCTTCGCACGGCAAAAACTTTAAGCCCTTACAGTTGGGACACTTGCTCTTTTGAACATCTTTTCGCTTACCGCTATAGTCCGATTCCTTCTCGCCTTTATGTTGTTCGCTCACAATACACCTCTGGTTAGGGATTTTTTAACGAAAACTGCTGAAATTTGGGGATTTTAGGCAAATTCTTAGTGATTCTTGCCTATTGCTGATTTGTGTGATCTTTTTACCATCTTACAGGAAGCAATCTTAACTGTGATCTGTATTTAAACAGGAATTGTGTTAGGATACTAACAGGACATTAAGGACGCGACATCATGACTTCCCTTGATCAACAGTTCAACCAGGCTGCACTCCATTGGGACTTGGAAACCCTTTATACTGACCTCGCCTCTGCTAAGGGAAAACGCCTGACGCCGATGGAAAAGCTGCATTTGCGGGGGTTGTTGTGTGGGTTTAGTCCGGCGGAAATTGCCGAACAACTGGGAAAGAACGTTAAAGGTGTGAAAACTGACCTCTGTGTGACGTTATATCGATATGTGAAAAGTTTGGTAGATAAGTTAGATGCTCGGATTGAAAGTTGGCGAGAAGTTACAGAATGGTTAGAAGAAGCCGGATATAAACGACAGACACCCCCTGAGATTCCCGTTGATAGTTTGCTTACTGAAAAAAGTATTATTAATATTTCTAATATTCATATTGACAAAAATCAGTTAGTTGTTGCTTTTAATTTAAAAATCCCTACAACATCCGCCACTTCAGAATCAAAAAAATATTCAGAGATTACAGAAAATTCAATAATTGCCGAGAATTTAGTTAATTAACAGTTGAATATAAATCTTTTAATGTTTGCTACACATTCCCCTGTAGAAAAGATCATTAAGGATATTTTATGGCAAAATAAAGACTAATCATTTTAGTTTAATCCCTAATGCTGACTCCCCGAATTCATCCAGAAACCATAGAAGAAGTCAAAGAAAGGGCGGATATTTATGATATCGTGTCCGAGAAAGTTTCGTTGAAACGACGGGGGAAAGATTTTGTGGGGTTGTGTCCTTTTCATGATGAAAAAACCCCTAGTTTTACCGTTAGTCCCACGAAACAAATGTTTTATTGTTTTGGATGTGGGGCGGCGGGAAATGCGATTAAATTTATTATGGATTTGGATAAAAGTTCTTTTAGTGAGGTGGTTTTAGAGTTGGCTAAACGGTATCAAGTTCCGGTGAAGACTTTGGAACCGGAAAAACGTCAGGAATTACAAAGACAGATTTCTTTACGAGAACAATTATATGAGATTTTAGCGATCGCTACGGGTTTTTATCAATATACTTTAAGACAACCGGAAGGAATTCAAGCCTTAGATTATTTAAAATTAAAACGAAATCTCAAAGAAAATACTATTCAATATTTTCAGTTAGGATATGCTCCCCAAGGATGGGAAACACTCTATGATTATTTGGTGGAACAAAAACATTTTCCGGCGGAATTAGTTGAACAAGCAGGGCTAATTGTACCTCGAAAAACTGGCAATGGATATTATGATCGATTTAGAGATCGGTTAATGATTCCGATTCATGATAGTCAGGGAAAAATTATTGGATTTGGAGGCAGAAGTTTAGGGGATGAACTGCCAAAATACCTTAATTCTCCCGAAACCGAATTATTTGATAAAGGCAAGACTTTATTTGCCTTAGATAAAGCAAAAAATGCTATCGGTAAACAGGATCAAGCGATTGTTGTCGAAGGCTATTTTGATGTAATTGCGTTACATACCGCCGGAATAGAAAATGTTGTGGCTTCTTTAGGTACTGCATTAAGTTTAAATCAAGTTCGGCAGTTAGTTCGTTACACAGAATCTAAACAAATTATTCTCAATTTTGATGCAGATGTTGCGGGGAATAAAGCAGCAGAACGGGCGATTGGAGAAATTGAAGATCTGGCTTATCAAGGTTATATTAATTTACGGATTTTAAATATTCCTTCTGGTAAAGATCCCGATGAGTTTTTAATTCATAATTCTGCTGAAGATTATCAAAAATTATTGGTTAATGCTCCATTTTGGATTGATTGGCAAATTCAACGTTTATTAATTGGAAAAAACCTAGAAACCGTTTCCCAGTCGCAGCAAGTCTCAAAACAAATGGTAGAATTATTAAAAAAAATTGAAAATGGAATGCAACGCACCCATTATATTCAATACTGTGCTGAACTTCTGAGTCAAGGACAAAATCGGTTAGTTTCTCTCTTAGCTAAAAATTTACAAACTCAAGTAAATCAGCATCATTTAGAAATAGGAAAAAATAAACCATCTTCTGATAATTTACTGAGTATTAACTCCGAGCGCAGTTTATTAGAAGAAGCAGAAGTCAAACTCCTCAGAATATATCTGCATTGTCCCGAATATCGCCTAACCATTGTTGATGGGTTAGAAGCGAGAGATTTACAGTTTAGTTTAGCTCATCATCGGTTTTTATGGCGAGAAATTGCCCAAATTGAGGAAAGATCTGAAAAGAGTTTAGATACGGTGGATTTAATTCTGGAATTGCAACAAGTTTGTTTGGAAAAAAATCAACAAACCAAACAATTTTATCATCTATTTTATTTGGACGAACATACGGAAATTGATATTTGTCGCCCCCAGTTAGTTATTCGCAGTTCTATTGCGTCCATTGAAACCGTTATTTGTCAAAAAAGACGAGATATGGCATTAAAATTATGGGGGGAAACCGATATTGCTCAACAGCAGAATTTAGCTCAAAAATATTATCAACAAATTGACGCAGAAACCAAATGGATGTGGGAATTAAAACGCATTAGAGATACCCAATTTCATGATTTAATTTCTGTTCCCTTGGGGGGAATGAATATGAATTAAGGGTAATTACGAATTACGAATGGGTAATAAACTGATAAATAATAACTAATGACTAATATCCTCACCTCTTTTATTAATCATCATTAGCAAATATTTAAGTATTTCATAAAAAAAATCATACATAAATAAAAAGTATTCCTGATTCACAAATTTGAACTAGAAAAGTAGAGTGTTAAGACTGGAAAACTCAATTATTCATGAACTGGGTAGTTTAGGTTGAAGTCAATAACACCCCAGCTTATTTTAGAGGAATTAAATCCGTTTATTAACCCCCTCTTAATTAAAATTTTAAGCCCGTTAAAACCCTTATTTGTGTGCATTAATTCATGGGTTTAATAAGCGGATTTATTCTGTTATTGTACCAACAGGAGTCTAATTATGTTACGCCAAAGTCTGATCTCTTTAACCCTAATCGGGTTATCGGTGATTACAACAACTCAAGCAAAAGCTTCAGAGTTGACTATTTCCAATTCTATTGTTAAATTTCCCTGTAGCATTCACAATAGTATTAGCCTTTGTCCTCAAGCTAGGGAGGAAGGTCAAGAAATAATCAAAGATACGGGTAGACCGCCACGAGATTAATATAAATCCATAATTAGGTGCAAATCCACCTTTTAGTAGAGATGTTGCATAAAACGTCTCTACTTAATGTTTTAGCGAGAGGGATTAAACTCATCACAAATTTTTTGATTGATACTGTTAACATTAGGGCTAGTTTCTAAATAATCATGAAGTTGAACACAAGCCTTTTTTAACAAATTATTAGTATTTTCATTAACTTGATTCGTGTCAATTGACCAGACACCAATTCGACTGGGTTGCGTTTTTTGAATCCCAATCAAAGTTTTGCCATCGGGACTAAAATTAACTGATAAAATGGGTTCTAAACTTGGCTTTAAAGTTGTAATTAAACTTCCATTAATATCCCAAAGTTTAATAGTACCATCTACACTTGCAGAAGCTAATATTTTACTATTGGGGCTAAAATTAACCTCATAAATTGGTTTCCAATGTTTGCCTAAAATAACAGAAGTTTGTAAAAGTTCCCAGTTTGAATTTTTATTTTTCCAAATCGCGATTGATTCCCCATCTTTAGTCGCTGCAATCAATTGTCCATCGGGACTGAAACTGACAGAACTAAACCGAATTTTAGCCGCAATTAAGGAAGTGATAAAACGCCCTTTACTGACATCCCATAGGTTAACAGTTTTATCATTACTCGCAGAAGCTAAAATTTTACTATCGGGACTAAAACTTAAATCATTGATTTGTTTTTTATGACCCTCCAAAGTCTGTTTTAAAGTGCCATCAATTGCCCAAATCCGAATTTTATTGTCATTACTGGCGGTGGCAATCAACTGATTATTAGGGCTAAAAATCACACTCCAAACAGCCGATGGATGGACAATAGTATTAATTTCCTTACCTTCTAAATCCCAAATTTTTACTGTTTTATCATCGCTGGCTGATGCAATCATTTTTTGGTCAGGACTAAAACTGACATTATTAACCGTATTACTATGACCTCTAAACGTCCGTTTTACTTCTCCATTTAAAGTCCATAATACAACAACATGATCATTGGTTTTTAAATCTCGGCCAGGAGAAGCAACTAAATCACTATTTTTACCCAAAAAATTACTACTATAAATTTTATAATCTTTCAGTTGAATCATTCGAGGTAGGGCTTGTAAATTCCAAACTCTAACGATGCCGTCTTGACTAGCAGAAACCAACATCTCTTTTTGCTTAGAAAAACTGACTTGATTAATCCCACCCTTGTGTCCTTGCAGAGTCGAAATCAACAAACCTTCCTTTGTCCAAATTTTAATCATTTCATCCGTACTTCCCGTGGCAATTAAATTACCATCTCGACTAAAATCAACACTATTAACTGCCTGTTGATATCCTGCTAAACTTCTAATTAATTGACCATCTCGACCCCATAATTTCACGGTTTTATCATCACTCGCCGAGGCAATTATTTGACTATCGGGACTAAAAACAATACTCCAAATCGGCTTAGCATGGGCGGGAATTGTTTTAATCAGTTCCCCCTGGCGAGTCCAAATATTAATTAAGCCATCTTCACTCGATGAAGCAATAAGTTGACCATCAGGACTAAAAACAACGCTGAGAACGGGTGTTTTATGTCCGTTTAAAGTTTTAATTAAGTTACCATTTAAACTCCAAATTTTAACCGTTTTATCTCGACTCGCGGAAGCAATTTGTTGACCATCGGGACTAAAACTAACCCATTTGACTTCATCGGTATGTCCCTTTAATGTTCTGATGAATTTTCCATCTTTTTTCCAAAGTTTTATGGTTTTATCCCGACTCGCAGAAGCCATGATTTGACTATTAGGACTAAAGGTAACAAACCAAACGGAATCTTTATGTCCTTGTAAAGTATTAATTAGTTTTCCCTCACGAGTCCATAATTTAATAGTTTTATCAATACTCGCCGAAGTAATCAGTTGGTCATCGGGACTAATACTCACACTTAAAACATTATTCTTGTCATGTCCATCTAAAATATTTTTTTCTTGAATCACTTGAACTGCAATACTTAATTTACTCTGAGTTTCTTGTTCAATAGCAGATTTAGCCATTTGATTGGATAGAAATTTTCCGGCGGTAACTAAGGTTAATAAGGCTTCAAGCTGATTATTTTCTGTGGTTAAAGCTGTGTATTTCGTATTTTCTAAAGCTAAGTTAACTTGTTTATTTTTAACTTCTGAAATCCTTAAAAATCCTAATGCTAAGGTTAATAAAAGTGCCATACCACCACCAATAATAGTGGAACGGGTAAAAAGTTGCCAAAGTTCTTTATTTTTTGCTTCTGCTTGTTGGCGTTTTTTTGTTTCTATTTCTAACTGTTCTAAAATCACAGAACTGCGATTTTGACGAATTAAACTGACTAAATAATCATGTACCAGTTGATACCGTTCGGCGGGAATTTCGGGTAAAAGAAATACTAAACCTGAGAGGACAAAAATCTTCAGAACCGTATCTAAATTTTGATTAATATTGTCAAAATGATTCGCTATTTCTTTAATTCCTCGGACTAAATCAGCGCGGGTTTTTAAAGGACGAGTATTATTTTCATCCGTCAGCAGATAAAGCACCAACTCAGCCAAACTTTTATTACTTAAACCACAATCTTGAATCACTTCATCTAAATAATCTTCGACTAATTTTTTCTTTTGTCCCGCTTGTTGATATTGTTGTAACGTGTTAATATTTTGAGCCTGTAACTGAGAACCTACAACTTGTAATTCTATCGGTCGAATTTCTCCTAAATCTTCAGCTAAATCTTCAACTAATTGTTCAATCAGGGCAGGTTCAAGAAAAAATTGTGTTCTTTCTGTTAAACTTTTAATCACGGATTTAGCTTCTTCTCGCGTAAAGTTTCCAATATAAGATAGGATATTACGGTCTAAAATATTATTCCCAATACTTTCTAAATAGCCCTGACGAGTACATTCTAATAAATAGTGTAGGTAATCTTCTCGTAAGGATAAAACAATTTTAACATAGGGAATATCTAAGCAATCTTTGATAAATTTATAACAGGTTTGTCGCTGTTGATTATCTTTACAAGCAAAGAAAAATTCTTCAAATTGGTCAAAGATAATAATAACCCAGAAATTTTGGTGAACTAAAGCTCTAATTTGCTCTAAAATTATCTCTTGATCATTTAAAATCGAAGAATCTAATTCAATATTTTTAAACTCCCTAATTCCCTTGGCTAAAGCCCGAGAAAATTCTCGACTAAAATTCGTATAAACTTGCAGTAATACTGGGATACAATAACGGGTTTCAATCGAAGTTTTTTGCAGTTCTGGAATAAAACCCGCTTGCAAAATTGAACTTTTACCAACTCCAGACTGTCCATAAATCACTGTTAATCGACAATCATTTCTTCTAATACGTTCACACAACCAATTTACCACGGATAAACGACCGGAGGCACTAATTTCGGGATTAATAATTTGGGGGTGATTAACGGGGGGTAAACTGGGATTAGTAATACTTTGAATATGTCCGAGTCTTCCGGCTCCGATAAACGCTCTTAATCTAAATTGTTGTTCAATTTCCCGACGTTTTTGTTTGATTTCATAAGCCATTAAATATTCGCTTTTTTGGAAATATAAATCCTGTAAAAGTTGTAAAATTTTAATATACAGGTCTGGGTCATAGTGAGGTTTAGTTCTGGCTTTGGCTTTTTCCAGAATATTAATCGCTTCTTGCTGTTGATTCAGTTGTTGATGGGCGTGAGCTAGGGTAAATAAATACCATCCTTGATGATAGGAGGTTTCCCAGTCTAAAATTAACTGTTGTTCTGCTGTTTGAGCTTGATAAGTGGAGCAGGTTTTAGTTAACAAATTCTGAGCTTTTTCTGCTAAAGTTTTAGCTTCCAAGGGAGAACTTTTAGTTAAAGCAACCTCTGCCAAAAAATGATATCCCCGAGCTTCTCTAAAAGGATAGGCGTAAATTCGATTATAATGAATCGATTCTTGAGCAACTTCTTCTAATTCTTGCCATTGTTTTAATCCAAACAAGATATCGGCTAAAGCATTAATAAATTTAGCCACTAAATCCCCACGGTCGGCTTGTTTAAACTTCTGGATGGATTCGGTATAATAAGTTTTAGCCTGATGATAAGCCGATTCTTTTTGAAATCGATGTAAAATTCCGTGGCTGTGCCACCAAAATCCTACATAAAATAATAATTGACTGTGACGAATTAAATTATTAGTTTGTTTCCAAAGCTGCAAACTTCGTTCATAATGTTGTAAAGAAACTTGATTATAATGGTCAGAAATTCGACCCAATATAAACTCCAAACCAGCCTCTAGTTCGATATCTAAAGGTTCTCCCCGTTTCTGTAACTCTTGGCGAGCCGATTCTAATTCTAATCTTAACGGCGAACCTAACTCTAAATCAAAACAAGAATTTTCTAAAAAAATACCAGCACCACTATCTAATACTTTGACAGAAACTTGCTCTGTCATTTGTTTGATAAACTGTAATAAATCCTCCGTACTAATTTCAAAAGAAACTGAGGTTGACCAACTATGGAAATCAGGAGCCAAGCGAATTAAAGATTGTAAGAGAGAATCCGTCACCCACAATAGCAAAGGAAAGTGAAATTTTCGACGAAATTCCTCCCGCATTTGATTCATAATTTTAATCAAAATTTCCAGTTGTTCGTTTGACTCTAAACCGGATATGATTAAAGCTATCGGGGTATTTTCTTCTGTTTCAATGGCTGTAACTAAGGCATTATAAAGATTAGTAACATTGGCATCTATGACAATATTTTTAATTAAGTTAGGATGTTGTTCTTGTAATTGTGTAATAAATTTTTCTCTAACCATTCTATAATTACAGTGAGCCAAAATCAGAGAAAAATCGTGATTAAATCTGGTGAAAATTCGATTTAAAGTTTTTAAAGAATTTTGGTTAATTGCTTGTATTGCTTTCATAAAATTTGGCTGGCTTCCTTTCCCACAAGGTAAAAACTGTACTCAAATTTTTATAGCAGTCGCGATTACGCTTAGGACAATGACAAGCGTATATTTTGTGCTAGTAGCTATGTCCGCTGCTATAAATAGATGGATAAAATTAATCTGTAAACCTTCACTATGTAACGTTTACATACTCCACAAGGATGACTCTTGTAGGTTGATTAATCCCTATCTATTGAGTACAGCAATTAATAATTCAATTCAGGAATTCGGAATGCACCCAAAACTTTAGACTTTCTATATTACCTATTCACCGGGTTTAATATAAGTTGACACACAACTATTGATGGCATTTTGAATGGCTGAATCTTGCTTAATTTGTTCTTCGCTCAATTGTCCTAAAGACTGCAATTTTTCATCAGGAAGTTGTAGCAAATTATTCAGGGTACAACGACAATACTGTTCCCCTTTTTCGGGATCAAGACCGAATTGACTCACCCCTTGTAAACAGCCTTTCATATATTCGGCACTAAAGGCTTGCGCTTGTTCATTCGTTAAGGATAACGCCTGATCAGCCGGAATGAAAAAACCAGCACCTAGCAATAATAAAATTAGAGGCTGGAAACGACGAAAAGCAAAATAACTAAACATTCAGATCAACAATTGTAGAGGTGGATTCAGCAATTACTTTCAATTCTAGCTTAAGTCGGAAAATGAAGAATTAACAAACAGGTTTGTCGATACGGAAAAATCAGAGGACGCAAACCCCTGAATTTATCATGGGGTATAGACGGCTAGGGACATCCCTTCGCGCTTGGTATCCTAACTCTTACGCAGAAACCCGGTTTCTTTGGTCTTGTGCGATAGATGACTTTTTAGGGCTTGACATCTTAAATGAATTGTAATACACTTGCAATTCAAACAGGTTCAAACTCAGCCTATCAACTGCTTTCGGTGCCCAAAAGAGGGCAGTTGATTTTTATAAGCATCTAAGAATTAATCATCAGAATTAACTCCTATTTATGACTCAAAAGATTGCAATTATTGGGGGCGGTTTTAGTGGGGTTATGGTGGCAATTAATCTCCTGCAAAAAGCTAACCATCCTTTAGAGATTCATTTAATAGAACGCAGAAATAAATTGGGGGAAGGGATTGCCTATAGCACTCCTTCAGACCATCATTTACTCAATGTTCCTGCGGGGAAAATGAGTGCTTTTGGGGATCAGCATGATAATTTTTTACAATGGCTGAATATTAATTATCCCGATCAGTTAATTACGGCGGATACCTTTGTTCCCAGAAAATTTTATAGTGAATATCTGCGCTCAATTTTGCAAGATGCTGAACAAAAAGCCCAGGCTGGAGTTCTTTTGTATCGGGTTTTAGATGAGGCGATCGCTATTGATCAAACACTCAATAATCTAATTATAACCTTAAAAAGTGGAGAACAACTATTCGTTGATCAATCTGTTTTAGCCCTGGGTAATTTTCCTCCTCAAAATCCGGCTATTTCTAACCCTTCATTTTATCAGAGTTCCCGTTATGTGTCTTGGGCTTGGTCTGAACCCCAATTACCCTTAAAATCAATCCATGAACCCCTATTATTAATCGGATCAGGATTAACTGCTATCGATATTATTGCCACCCTAAAAGCACAAAACCATCAGGGTAAAATTTATGTTGTCTCTCGACGCGGTTTATTCCCCCAACCCCACGCCAAAGTCGAACCATTCCCCCCATTTTTAACCCCAGAATCTGCCCCAAAAACCACACGGGAATTAGTGCATCGAATTCGGGAAGAAATTGACAAGGCTGATCAAAAAGGGTATAATTGGAGGGCAGTAATTGATTCTTTGCGAGTTGAAACTCAATCAATTTGGAATCATCTTTCACCCCCAGAACAGGCTCGATTTTTGCGCCATGTTCAACCCTATTGGGACGTTGTGCGCCATCGAATTGCACCTGATGTTCACCAACAAATCCAAGAGTTATTCAATCATCAGCAGTTGATTTTATATGCAGGTCGAATTTTAGAATATTCTGAAAACCCCGATCATGTAGACGTGATGATTCGTCAAAAACACCATCAAGAATTATTAAATTTACGAGTGAGTTTAGTCATTAATTGTACTAATTCCGTCGGTGATTATCAGAAACTTTCCTCTCCTCTACTGAGTAACTTATTCAAAAGCGGTTTAATTCGTTCCGACTCATTAAATTTAGGTTTAGATGTCACAAAAACCGGGGCATTAATTGATCAAAAAGGTGAAATTTCTCAACAACTATATACTTTAGGTACAGCCTGTAAAGGACATCGCTGGGAAACCACCGCAGTCCGAGAAATTCGAGAGCAATCTGAAAACTTAGCAACAGGATTGTTAAACTGAATCTAACAATTTTATAGCAATCCTATTTGAGTTGTATCCAAGATTTCGGCTTAAAAGTAAACACCGGCTGTTTCATATATCAATCCGCGTCAAGATTGTAATATTTTAATACTGATATGAAACAGCCAGAAGTATTATCCGGTGTTCCCTGTTCCCCGTTCCCCGTTCCCTTAAATACTATCTGAAAAAGAGACAAATTGAAGTTGTGCGGGTGAAACTCCTTTGACTAAACCTAAAACATTCCCGGTTTTGGCTTCTGTAATTACTGTCACCGATGCAGATTCAATTTGAAAATCCAAAGTTCTAATCTGACCGAGGGGGAAAGGGCCACTACTATCATAATCTCGGCGATCGCCATAGGTAATGGTTTTTTCGGTTAACACAATATCATTAGCCGTTAACCCCCCCGTCAAGCCAATTTTATCCCCTTGGGCGCCATTGTAATCGAGGATAAAATCCGAGGTAATCTCATCAAGACCATCAACATTACCACAACCGCAGTCCGGCGTTGCAGGAGTCGCCGTATCGGTACGCAGAACAAAGACATCCGCCCCCTCACCGCCCCAAAGACGATCCACACCCAAATCACCGATCAGGGTATCATTACCCGCCCCACCGACTAAGGCATCATCCCCTCGACCTCCTCGGAGTAAATCATTATCTGCATCTCCAAACAGATAATCATTGCCCAAATTGCCACTGAGCAGATCATCCCCCGTACCTCCGTAAAGCACATCAGGGTCTTGACCCCCCCACAGGTTATCATTTCCCCCTTGACCCTCGAGGGTGTCATTTCCCCGATTTCCCCTCATTGCTTCCGGGTCTGTGGAGCCGCGAACATAATCATCTCCCCCCAAGGCGGCTAACCCGTTAGGATATCCAGAAAGAAGCACTCCGGGGGCAATTTCAACGGTATCGGCATTTTCTGTTAATAAAAATAGCCCCGATTTCAGATCTCCAGGGGTTAAAGGTTGGGAGATCACCGGAATATTGGAATGTTCCCCTACCTGTCTGGGTGCCCGGTTGCTAACGGATTGTGTTTCTGATGAGATGGACGCCATATTGTTTGACCTGAGAGTATCAACTATATTATAGAATTACCCAATTTATAAGTTATTTTATCCCTTGTTTATTAAAGATTTTATATCTTCTCCATTACCCATTACCCATTACCCATTCCCTGTTTCCTATCTGTGCTGAAAAACCTCTATAATTTAAAGTGGATTGAACAGATTAATATTCAAGGGTCATAAAAGGGGTAATTAGATTATGAGTTATGATTATGATTTGTTTGTGATTGGTGCAGGTTCCGGTGGATTAGCTTCTTCAAAACGGGCTGCATCCTATGGAGCAAAAGTGGCGATCGCCGAACATGATTTAGTGGGGGGAACCTGTGTAATTCGGGGTTGTGTTCCCAAAAAATTAATGGTTTATGCTTCCCAATTTTCCTATATGTACCAATATGCTCAGGGTTACGGATGGGGAGAAGTTGCACCTACATTTGATTGGAATAAGTTAATTACGGCCGTTGATACGGAAGTCAAACGGTTAAGTCAATTGCATATTAGTTTTTTACAAAAAGCCGGAGTTGAACTCATTTCTGGTTATGCTAAATTTATTGACCCCCATACGGTAGAAGTGGGCGATAAAAAAATAACCGCCGATAAAATTTTAATTGCGGTTGGTGGAGAAGCGGTTAAACCCGATATTCCCGGTATTGAACATAGTATTACCTCCCGAGAAATGTTTTTACTCCCAGAACAACCTCAAAAATTTGCTGTTTGGGGTGGGGGTTATATTGGGGTAGAATTTGCCAGTATTCTCAAAGGATTAGGCAGTGAAGTTACCCAAATTATTCGCCGAGATTTGATTTTACATGGGTTTGATGAGGATATTAGAAATAATATTCAAGCGGGGATGGCGAGTCATGGGATTGAGTTTTTAACCGAAAAAGTAATTAAAAAAATTGAAAAGACCGAAGCCGGATTAAAGTTATTTTTTAAGGGTAAAAACTCAAAATCTATAACCGTAGATGCCCTACTTTGTGCCACCGGACGTAAACCCAATTTAGCCGGATTAAGGTTAGAAAATGCCGGGATAGAAGTTAACGAAAAAGGAGCAATTGTAGTCACGGCGGATAGTTGTACAAATCAAGCTAATATTTTTGCCGTGGGAGATTGTACCGATCGGATGAATTTAACCCCCGTGGCGATCGCCGAAGGACGAGCTTTTGCCGATACGGAATTTGGTCATCAACCCCGATTTATTACCCATGAAAATATTGCCACGGCGGTTTTTTCCTATCCCGAAGCCGCTACTGTAGGTTTAACAGAAACCCAAGCCCGGGAAAAATTTGGGGATAATATTAAATGTTACACGGCCCGTTTTCGTCCGATGTTCCATAGTTTTACCGGATCGGAAGATAAAATATTCATGAAATTAATTGTGGAAACGAATACTGATCGGGTTTTAGGTGCTCACATGGTGGGAAAAGATGCGGCGGAATTAATTCAAGGAGTAGCGATCGCAGTTAATATGGGAGCGACCAAAAAAGACTTTGATAACACCATGGGAATTCACCCGAGTAGTGGAGAAGAATTTGTTACCCTGCGTTGATATAGGGAATAGGGAATAGGGAATAGGGAATGGGGAATAGGGAATAGTAAGCATTCAATGAGTTTGCAGAGATTTAGTAGAGACGTGCCATGGCGCGTCTCTACTGTAATGGGTAGTGCTATAGATGCCTCTAGGTTCTTCCCATTCCGCCATTTCCTGCTAATATGGCTAAATCAGTTTCTCACCGTTGGGGAAGTTGCCCGTGCGTATTCCACTCGATTATTACCGAATATTAGGCTTACCGATTCAAGCAACTCCAGAACAACTGAAGCAAGCGCACCGCGATCGCACTTTGCAACTTCCGAGACGGGAGTATTCTGATGTAGCGATCGCTGCGCGCAAACAGTTGATTGATGAAGCCTATGCTATTTTATCGGATGCCGATCAGCGAAATGCTTATGATATGGGGTTTCTAGCCAAAACCTACGAACCCGAATCAGAAGTCAAAACTCCAGCTTTTGGGAAACGGGCCAGCCCCGAATCCACCGCCCTCGAACCCGTGATCGATGCTCATACCCCCAGTATTGAGATCGAAGATCGACAATTTGTGGGAGCTTTATTACTCCTCCATGAACTGGGGGAATATGAATTGGTGGTGAAACTCTGTCACCCCTATTTGAATACGGGCAGTATTGGCCTCAAAGATGGTCGTTTTGGGGAAGCGTCCCTCATTGTTCCCGATATTGTTTTAACCGTCACCAGTGCCTATTTAGAACTGGGTCGAGAACAATGGCAACAAGGACAATATGAAAATGCCGCTTCTTCCTTAGAAGCTGGACAGAATCTATTATTAAGAGAAAGCTTGTTTGCCAGTTTAAGAGGTGAAATGCAAACGGATCTCTACAAACTCCGTCCCTATCGGATTTTAGAATTACTCCAACTCCCCCTAGAAAAAGCCGCAGAACGTCGCAAAGGGTTGCAACTCCTGCGAGAAATGCTCCACGAACGCGGCGGAATTGATGGTCAAGGGGATGACGGGTCGGGTTTAGGTGTGGAGGACTTTCTGCGGTTTGTGCAGCAACTCCGTCGCTACATGACCACCACCGAACAACAGGGGTTATTTGAAACCGAAGCCCGTCGCCCTTCGGCCGTGGCTACCTATTTAGCGGTTTATGCCTTAATTGCCCAGGGATTTGCTGAAGCCCAACCCGCCCTAATTCGCAAGGCTAAATTGATGCTGATGCAGTTAGGCCGACGGCAAGATGTGCATTTAGAAAAAGCCGTTTGTGCCTTACTATTAGGGCAAACCGAAGAAGCCAGTCGTTCCCTAGAATTAAGTCAGGAACGGGAACCCATTGCTTTTATCCGAGAAAATTCCCAGAATTCCCCCGACCTTTTACCCGGGTTATGTCTCTACGCCGAAAGTTGGTTACAGGATGAGGTATTTCCCCATTTTCGGGATTTGCTGGATAAGTCGGTGTCCTTGAAGGATTATTTTGCCGATCCCCATGTCCAGGCCTATCTGGAAGCCCTACCCAATGAAACGGGCAGTCCTTCTAATGAGTGGGTGGTCGTGCAACCGAGACGTCCGACGACGGCCGCGGGTTCTGCCTCAAAGTCCACCACCCCAACTACAACGGAAACTTCCCAACTCACCCAGGCTTCTTTAGACGCTTTAACGGCGACTTTAGCTGCTAGGGGGGTATCAAGTGCCAGTCTCCAAGAACCCTTAGCCCCCTCCCAACCCCCCCCACCCACCGAACGGAC
>NZ_LT797700.1:113422-187424 GCF_900009135.1 Planktothrix sp. PCC 11201
ACCCCCCCCAGCCAGTGTGCGGACTGCGGTAGAACCGGGTTCTACCGCAACCTCCTTACAGGGAAGTCGCAAAATTCCTGAATCTTCCCGTCGCGGTTCGTCCGAAACTGCCCCCCAACCGCTTCCAGACCCGACCGCGTCAGCCCATGTCCCGCCAACTCCTTCCCCCAAAACCGCTTCTAGCTCTGCCAATAGTAGTAGCCTCCGTCGGATTCAACGGAAAAATGATTCCAGTCAATGGCGTCGGTTATTAATTCTGGGTCTGGGAGGGTTATTCGGACTGTGGTTGCTGTGGTTCTTACTCTCCCGGGTTTTGGGAGCCTTTGCCGATGTTTTAGGCTGGTCTGGGCCAACTTTGAAAGGGGAACAGGCGATGGTGCAGTTGAGCCAGCCTCCCTTACCCATTCCTGAACCAACACCCGTCACCGCCGAACCGGAAAAAATCACTCCAGAAGTGGCGGAAGCCAAACTGAATCAATGGTTATCGGCAAAATCCGCCGCCCTAGGGCCAGAGTATCGAGTTGAGGGTCTGCGGGAAATATTAGTTGATCCGGCCTTGGCCCGTTGGGTGGCTATGTCACAAAACATGAAACAAGAGGGTTCCTATCGCACTTACAAACACAACGTGAAAGTCAGTGAAGTCCAGATTGATCAGGCTAATCCTAACCAAGCTCTCGCAATCGCCAATGTTCAGGAACAAACCCAGTTTTTTAGTCGCGGTCAGGCCCAAAACACGGAGGATGCCTCTTTACAGATTCAGTATCGCTTGATTCGTAAGGATGGAGCTTGGCGGATTGAAGATTGGCAAGTGATTCGCTGATGGAAATATCCCTCTTTGATCCCCAAAGAGGTTTTTTTTACCTCCAAATGTCAGGGATTCATGACATAATGATCCCCATAATCCCGAAAACTGTGTATATTTACTCATCAATATTGATTTACCCCTTGACCAAACTTAATATTTTCTGCAATATGGTGAGTAATCAAGCGATCCCCATGATCCCGAAGAATTTCCACAGAGTTATCAATCTGCTGTTTAAGCCAATGGAGATCACTCTTTTATGTCAAAGGAACGCCCACCTTTAGAAACTATGACACTGCGGCAACTTCGCAAGGTAGCAAGTGAATATGGCATTTCTCGCTATAGTCGAATGCGTAAATCTCAGCTTTTAGAAGCTATCGAGGAAATCGAAAGTCAGAAGTTTGGAACCCCTAATCCATCTCGCGCATTGGAGGCACAAGAACAAGTGGAAGTTGCAAAGTTTTCTCTAGTCGGTCAGAACTATCAGATAGCTGATTCCCTATCCTCCGTGGATGAGGGTTTAGCTGACTTACCCGGTGGGTATGGTGAAAGCCAGATTGTGATGATGCCCCGAGATCCTGAATCGGCCTATACTTACTGGGACGTTTCTAACGAACAGAAGGAAATGTTTCGACGCCAAGGGGGACAACAGTTAGCCCTGCGGATTTATGATGTTACTGATATTGATTTGGACTCTCAAAGTCCCCATAGTATTCAAGAATATCCCTGTGATGAGTTGGCGCGGGAATGGTATTTACCGATTCCGGTCAGCGATCGAGATTATGTTGTTGAAATTGGTTATCGCTGTGTTGACGGTCGGTGGTTAGAATTAGCTCGTTCTGCGGCGACTCGGATTCCTCCGGTTTATCCCGCAGAATGGATTGACGATCAGTTTATTACCGTTTCTTGGGAAGAAGAATTACAGGGGAAAACCTTCTATGAGTTCCCTGTCCCCAAAAAATCCTATGTCCTTGCCGGGGTTCATAGCGATCTATTTGGGTTATCCAAGGAAACAGAAGCTAAACGGATTGCGGGTTCCCTCTTTGGTTCGATGCACCAAGTTGTTAAACCCGAAAAGGCTGTGAGTTCTTTTATTTTCCCCTCCGGCGTGGGAATTTGGGCTTCTGGAGTTGGTGAAGTTCAGTCTGGTGTCGGTTTGGGTTACACCACTTCCGGTGTTGGACAAACCCAGTCGGGTATTGGTATTGGTTACACTCAATCGGGTGTAGGTTACACCACTTCCGGTGTTGGACAAACCCAGTCGGGTATTGGTATTGGTTATACCCAGTCGGGTGTAGGTTATACGGAGTCTGGTGCTGGATTAGGTTATACCCAATCGGGTATTGGCCTGTCTGGTGTGGGTCTAGGTATTGGTTACACTCAATCCGGTATTGGTTACACTCAATCGGGTGTGGGTTATACGGAGTCAGGGGCGGGATTAGGTTATACCCAATCTGGTATTGGCCTGTCTGGTGTGGGTCTAGGTATTGGTTATACCCAATCTGGTATTGGTTATACTCAATCCGGTATCGGTTATACAGAGTCAGGGGCTGGATTAGGTTATACCCAATCGGGTATTGGTCTGTCTGGTGTGGGTCTGGGTATTGGTTATACCCAATCTGGTATTGGTTATACTCAATCGGGTGTGGGTTATACAGAGTCAGGGGCTGGATTAGGTTATACCCAGTCGGGTATGGGCCTGTCTGGTGTGGGTCTAGGTATTGGTTACACTCAATCCGGTATTGGTTACACTCAATCGGGTGTAGGTTATACGGAGTCAGGGGCGGGATTAGGTTATACCCAATCCGGTATTGGTTACACTCAATCGGGTGTAGGTTATACGGAGTCAGGGGCGGGATTGGCCTATACCCAGTCGGGTGTTGGCTATACTCAGTCGGGTGTTGGCTATACTCAATCGGGTGTTGGCTATACTCAATCGGGTGTTGGCTATACTCAATCGGGTGTTGGCTACACTCAATCGGGTGTAGGTTATACGGAGTCAGGGGCGGGATTGGGCTATACCCAGTCGGGTATTGGCTATACTCAATCGGGTGTGGGCTATACCCAATCCGGTATTGGTTACACTCAATCGGGTGTGGGTTATACGGAGTCAGGGGCGGGATTGGGCTATACCCAGTCGGGTGTTGGCTATACTCAATCGGGTGTGGGTTATACCCAATCCGGTATTGGCTACACTCAATCGGGTGTGGGTTATACGGAGTCAGGGGCGGGATTGGGCTATACTCAATCCGGTGTGGGTTATACTCAATCCGGTGTGGGTTATACAGAGTCCGGTGCCGGATTCGGCTATACAATGTCCGGGATGGGAATGTCTGGTATCGGGATGGGTGCTTCCATGCCTCCCATTCGCCCTCGGGAATTCTGGTTAGTAGCGGATGCTGAACTAATTGTCTATGGCGCGACCGAACCTAGTGCTAACTTAACCATTGGCGGACGTCCGATTAAACTGAACTCCGATGGTACATTCCGTTTACAGATGTCTTTCCAAGATGGTTTACTCGACTTCCCGATTTTCGCCGTAGCCGCCGATGGAGAACAAACCCGTTCTGTCCATCTCAAGTTTGTGCGTGAAACCCCGGAACGTCGGACTAATACGAAAGAAGAAGCGATACCCGAATGGATTCATTAATTTGAAATCAAACTGTTAACAATATAGTTTTCAGAAATTATGCCCCCTCGATCTGATGTGAGGGGTTTTTTATTGGTTTAAACGCACAACGGTAGAATCAATAGAGTTGAGGGAATTGAGCATTTGATTGAGTTCGATGCCTAAAATGGTATAATCTTTTAAAATTTGACGGGTAGGGGTATAGTCTTGATCGGTAGCAAATTCTTGCAGGCGAGTTACTTGTAAGGTTTGTAGGTGGGTTTGTATGGCTTGAATTGAAGGTTCAAAAGTGGGTAAGGCAGGCGGTAAAGTTCCGGTTAAAATAGAGCTAATTAGAGGGAGAAAAAATTGATTGACTTGTTCAACAAAATTCGCTAGTTCAGGATGGGGTTCAGTGCCGCTAAAATGCTCAAGTTGTGCGAATAAAACACTTACAGAACGACTAAATCGGTGTAAATAAATTAATAGTGCCATTTTCGGTTCAATATCCGTAGCCGAGGTATTCGGATCACTACTTAACTGTTGTAAGGCTGCTTGAGCATTAAAATAAGCTAAACGGGTTTTTTGTCGTTGTTTAATAATTAGGTTTAAATCATAGGGGACGGTTCCTAAATAAACCGATAAAACCGCATTAAAGTAATCTAAAGAGGCGGAAATTGCTTTCACTAATTTAACCGATAACTGTTCTTTTTCATTGGGTCTAAATAACAAAAATGCCCCCACAAAAGCTAAGGCTGCCCCCACACAAGTCCAGAGAAAACGAATCATTGCAACTTGCCAATCTCCCCCCTGTCTACTCATTTCTGTTCCAATGGCAAATATAGAGATGAAAAACACAGATAAACCATAATGAAAAGGAATTAAAGAAAATCCAATCACAATTGAACTTAAACTAATGGTTTGTAAAATTAATTGACTGGGAATCAGTAACCAAAAAATAGGGGTAATTATTGCGCCTAAAATTGTTCCTAACATCCGATGAAAAAATCGTTGAAAGGTATTGCCAAAACTAGGTTGTAAAACCACTAAAATAGTCATTGTTAACCAATTTCCTTGGGGAAGTTCTGCTATACTATAAATAGCTACCCCAATCGTGATCATGATACTTAACCGGAGTCCGTGACGAAAAAAGCTGGAGTCAAAGGTAAAATTATCTCGTAAAGGATCAAACCAAGATGGGGTTTTACTTCCTGATAATAATTCTGATTCTGCGGATAAAATTTTGTCTTTTGGGATACGATTAATCGATTGATTATTTTTGATTTGAATGACAGTAGATGCGGTAGAATCTAATTGAATAATAATGGTTTCTAAGGTAGAAATAATGCGTTCTATGACAACCAAAGCCGGATAATCTTCAGCATGATCGGCTATGGTTTTTTGTTGGAGTTGTTTTTGTTGGGCGATCGCTGTTACAATAGATTGTAAGTAATCTGTATTAACAGTAATCGATTTATTCCACAAAAGTTTGACTAAGTTTAGACAAAATAAAGCAATTTTTTCTAAGGCATCATTGACTAAAATACGGACGGTGACAAATTGAGGATCATGTTGATGAAGCTGGACTAATTCTATTACCGTAACAATGGATGTGATTAAATTATCCGCATCCTGAATTAAAATAATAGCTGATTCCCCTAACCTCGTATTTCCTAATCTTAATTTTCGGTCTAATGTCCAGGCTTGGCGGGCATTTTGTAGGGTTTCTCGTACTTGAATAACTTGTTTTAATTCTTGAGATTCAGATATATTCTTAGCTTGATTAATATATTTTGCAATAGCTTGATAACATTGACTAATTGATTTTTTTAAGGGAAGATAGGGATTTAATGGCCAAATACCCAAACACAATACCATTGTCCAAGTTCCAGCTATTAGACAAATAATCACTCTTTCACTGACAATTTCCCAACCTCCAGAGGGTAGATTTAGGGTAAATAAAGTAAACAAACCAATTACTATTCCCGACAAAACTCCTGGATGTCCATATAAACTGATATAGCCCACTAAAAATAAACTACAAAATGAAAATATGAGTTTGAGTAATAGAATATGTGAAACTAAGGTCGCCAAAGCAACAAATAAAGTGGAAACCAAAACTGTAAATAATAGAGAAATAGCCCGAGTCCAATAAAATCCCCCGGTATCACTCAACAGAAAAAATAAGCTATCCAGACCCACATAAAAACCAATATCAGAATGACCAGTTAATTTTCCAACGGCTAACGCAACAGATAGGGCAATAGTTAATCTCAAAGCCCTTGCTGATTTTAGATTTCCACTAGGTTTCAAGAGAAAACTAAATTGTGGATTTAAAAATGTTTTAGTCATAAGGAATTATATAGCAAGAGGGAATAGGGAATGGGCAATAGGTAAATACTTACTGTGAGCAGCTTTTAGCTTTCAAGAATGTCCTAATAGATGTGGCGACTGCTATATTGCCTATTTCTTATATTTTCAAAATCGACTCATTAATGTGCATTCCCAAACCAATCGAGGTTGAACATAACTTAATAAATATTGTCGAGTTTTTTCTAACTGTTTTAAGAAGGTTTGATCAATAATTCCGGTTTTTTGTTGATCTTGCCAATCACAATGTTGTAAATAATCAACTAACCAGAGTTGCGCTTCACTGTCCAAAGTTTGGCTAATTTCCTTTGCTAACTCTAAAGCCGATCTTAAATTAGAGGGAGGCTTTTTGACTTTATTTAAAAATTCTACAGGAATGGTTTGTAGTTGTTGCCAATGGGAAATGGCTTGTCCTGGGCTTCCTTGTGCCATGGCTAAAATTTCAGAATGAGATAGAATATCCTCAAAATTATGGCGTTTTAGGACTTGAATCATCCCTGTATCAGTTAACCGATAAAAGGGGATTTTAGCACAGCGAGAAACCAAGGTTGGTAATAAAGAATCAATGCCGGGTGCTATTAAAATAATTGTAGCTTTTCCAGGTTCTTCTAAGGTTTTCAAAAGTCCATTGGCGGCAGATTCCGGCATGGATTCCGCGTGTTCCACCACTACCATTAACCGAGGGGCTTCTAAGGGAGGACGACTCAAAAATTGACTAATTTCTCGAATTTGTTCAATCCGAATTTGAGGGGGGGCTTTCCGTTTGACTCCAGCTTCTGTGGCTTCCTTGGTAGAAAGTCGTTTTCCCTGATGTAAATAGGTGGGTTCTACCCATAAAATATCGGGGTGATTTTTCTGTTGAATTCGAGAGTGAATCTGTTTTTGATTAACTTGTTTATCGGAATTTTGGCAAAATAGAAATTCAATAAAACAGTTAGCAGTTAATGTCCGACCAATACCATCTACCCCGGCAAATAAATAGGCTGGAGCGATTCTATTTTGGGCTACAGCTTGGGTTAATAACTCAATGGCGGCTTGTTGTTCGATTAATTGGTCAAAAAAGGTATTCATTTTATTTTGATCACCTTAAATTGCGAATCCCCAGGCTGTTAATTTTTGAGTTAAAATTAATTGAATTGTTTCTGTGACTTGATCAAGATTTAACATCCCATTAATTGGTATAATTCGGTCTGGATGATATTCAGCTAATTGTTGAAACCCCTGTTGTACACGCCGATGAAATTCCAAATTAGCTTGTTCCATCCGATCCATTTTACCTCGATTTCGAGTTCTGGCGAGTCCGATTTCCACATCAATCTCTAACCATAGGGTTAAATCACTTTCTAACCCCTGAGTGGCAATTTGATTTAACTGATGAATTAAATTGAGATCTAAACCTCGACCATAGCCTTGATAGGCGATCGTTGAATCGGTGTAGCGATCGCACAAAATAATATTTCCCTGATCCAATAAAGGCTTGATAAATCCCTCAACGTGTTGGGCGCGGTCGGCAGCATACATTAATAATTCCGCCCGATTCTGGATGGGTTCCTCCCCCTGATATTCTAATAATAACCGTCTTAACTCCTGGCCTAATAGGGTGCCTCCGGGCTCCCTCGTGATGATCACAGGGGTATCTATCAGACCTTGTAACCACCCTTGGATACGTTGCATTTGAGTGGTTTTCCCCCCTCCTTCAACTCCTTCAAAAACAATTAATTTTCCCTGCATCTGTTAATTATCTGTTGGTCTTCAAAAGGTTATGCAAATATGATAAGGTCTGGAATGGATTATTCCCTTTGAAGTTCTAATTAATTTATTGCACATCTGGAGTTCCCTATGGCCCGCTACACTGGTTTTTTTGTTGTTAATGTTGGTCTCGAAGATCTCGTACCGATGATGATTGATATTTTAGAATCCTGTAACCTAGAAATCACCTATCAAACACCAAGTTCTATTATTGCCAGGGAAAATATTGGTCAAGTGAGCGTGAATCAATTAGTGATTGCTGAAATCGTTTTTGACACAGCCACTGCGATGATAGACGAAACTAAAATGACGGTTTTTATTAAAAATGAATCCCTACCCTTACAAAGCCATAATCACTGTCGAGAAATCTTTGAACAAATCAGCCAATTAATTATTGATAATCGCCATTGGGTACTATTAGAAAGTATTGCCTTGTAGTAGAGACGCACCCAGGGCACGTCTCCCTGATTTACTTGATTTTGAGCAAATATTTTCCTTTACCTTTACTATCATAAGCATTAACAATCACTCGATAGGTTCCGGTTTTGGGTAAAGTGATCGTAATTTCAGCATTGGAATTGGTTTGACTGATATCATCATGTTCTTGCAGTAATTCATTATCTGAATTAAACAGGGCAAGATAGGCGTCAAACTCAGAACTTTCTAATAAAATGGTGATTTGCTGACCTTCTTTTCCTTCAAAAGTGTATTCATCATACAAACTCTTATCAGATGCTAAAACTTGATCTCCTTCTTTGAGTTCACCTTGCTTTTCTAATAATAGAGGAGCAGATGCCGGAGGGGTAGGTTTTGGAGCGGGTTCAGGACTGGGTGGAGTTGTCGGTGAGGGTGTCGGGGGTTCAGGACTGGGGGTTGTGGTGGGGGCGGGGGTTTCCTGTGGTTCAGGACTAGCTGAGGGTTGAGGATTAGGGGTTTCTTGGGCGACGACTTTTTCAAGGACTAAACCCCTCAAGGGATAGGAATTAGAAACCTTTAGAACATCGAATAATGGGGTCTGAAGCAGAGCGAATACACCCATTGTTGTTGTCCAGATTAACATTGATTGCATAAAAACCTCAGTATAGTGGGGAATAGGGAATAGGGGGAAACTTCGGGGTAAGTGGAATTATGGGGTCGCTAACGGACAGTTAATAAATACTGACCTCGACCTGTTTTATCATAAGCATTGACCACCACTCTATACCGACCTGTGGCGGGTAAAGTCACCCGAATTTCTGCGTTTTTATCAGACTGACTGGCATCATCATTTTCAGCTATTAATTTTCCCTTGGGATCAAATAATGCCAAATAGGAATCAAAATCCTGACTTTCTGAGCGAATTAAAATAGACTGTCCCTGTTTTCCTTCAAAAGTATATTCATCATACAAACTGCCATCGGATGATAAAACAGAATCCTGATTTTCTAAGACTCCTGTTTCATTTAAAATAAGTTGACCGGTTCCCGAACTGGAGGAGGATTCTGTTGCTTTCAAGCGTAAACGATAGACTCCTGCCTCTCCTGCTTCATAGGAATTGACTAATAAAAGATAAGTTCCATCCGTTGGTAAAGTGGTAACAATTTTGGCGTTTTTCTCTCCTCCCCCATCATCATCTTGGGCTAACTCCTCTCCATCTTCTGTTAACAAAATTAAATAGGAATCCACCTCGTTACTACTCATTTCAATTGTTACCTGTTGACCCGCTTTTCCCTCAAAGGCATAAACATGATAAAAACTATTATCAACGGGTAAAACTTCATCCCCCTGTTTCAAAGTATCCGTAACTTCCGGGCCATTTAATTGAATCTGTTTGGCATTTTCCTTTTCAAACGCCGGGGTTTCCGCCGTCGGGGTGCGAGATGCCCGTCCCTCTTTCACCTCTTGCAAAAATGGCGGAACCCGGTCAACGGAAATGGCAAAACCAATACCAATATTGCCTCCGCCCTGACCCCGGGTAAAAATCGCCGTATTCACCCCAATTAATTCCCCAGCACTGTTGAGCAGGGGGCCACCGGAGTTTCCAGGATTAATTGCCGCATCGGTTTGAATTAAATTACGGTTTTGGTCTAAACGACTAACAATTCCTACGGTTAAGGTGTTTTGGAATTGGCCAAAGGGGTTACCAATGGCAAAAGCCCGTTGACCCACTTTCACCGAATTGGGACGGGCAATGGGAATGGTGGGTAAGTTTTGAATATTGTGAATTTTCAGCACGGCTAAATCAAGTCCGGGTTCTCCAAAGGCGATGACCTCCGCTTCTAACTTGCGGCCATCGGCCAGGGTGACGGTGACGGTACCTCCGCCGGATACCACATGGGCGTTGGTTAACACGAAACCATCGGAACTAATAATGGTTCCACTGCCATTGGTTTTTTTGGTATCAATGGAAACCACGGCGGGACTTGCCTTTTCATAGACTTTAATATTGGTTTCTTCTTCTGTTTTATCGGCTGCCAAAATTAGGGGAGAATCAAAGCCGTAATTAGAGATTAAATCCTTAGAAGGAAGGGAGGATGGGGGGACAGGAGAAATTGTTTTTGAGAGGTTGGCATTGGCAACCGGAACATGAATTAAGGCTCCAATGGTCAACAGTCCAAATGTTGTTAATCGCAAAGATAAAAAATTCATCAATTCAGTTCTACTAGATATCCCACCTAAAGTTTAATCAATTGAGAGGCTCTGGTGGCATCTCCAAGGGGAAGCGGGGCAGGTCTACCGCTTCAGTTGTAGATTTAATCAACAGTTTACCCAAAGGACACAAGAATTAATCCCTGGCTTTCCTCGCACCTCAACTTCTGATTTTAACGGTTGTTGGGGGAGAATGGGTAATCACCCCAGAATTCATTCGTTCATCAATTCACTCTCACACTACTAACTAATAACCAATAACTACTAACTAATAATTGCCAACTGCTAACTGTTAACTGATTTCCGGTACGGGCGGGTTCTTTTAGATCTTTGTTAATCACTTAAATCTCGATGAACCCGCCCCTACAAATAATTACTAACTAAACTAAATAACCCAATTTATTCAACAATTCATCGGGTTTAATGGGTTTGACTAAACAATCATAATTTTCTAAATTTTTATAAAGTTTAGATTCGGGACAGGAACTTTCATGGGTTAATGCTAGAATTTTAATCTTTTGGGTCTCGGGTTTATCCTGAAGTTGATTCAGAATTTCATAGCTGATTTGTCCGGCTAAATGGAGGTTAATAATCACAGCATCCGGTTGTAACAATTTAATTTGCTGCCCGGCGGTAAATCCTTCAATTAACCAAACCACTTGATATCCGGCTGCGGTTAATAAATCACAAATTAAAGTCGCTGTTTCTTCATCATTTTCAATTAAAACACACTTGCGATGGGGAAAATTAAGATAAACCGAAGGGAGGGAAGTTTTTAAGGGTGATGGGGCAATTTCATCCTGGGAGAGTTTAGAATTTAGGGGTAAAGATGGTAAATAGACGGTAAAGATAGAACCTACTCCCACCTGGGATTGAAATTGAATCACTCCTCCATGTAATTCTACTAATTGTTTAGTTAAAGCCAAACCTAAACCCGCGCCTCCATACTGACGGTCATAGCTCGAATTTAACTGTTGAAATTTCTCAAATAGCAGGGATTTTTGATCATCAGGAATACCGATTCCGGTATCTTTAACTTGCAAAATCACTGTATTCTGATCAACTCTGATTTTTAGGGTGACTTTTCCTCCATTTGGTGTAAACTTTATAGCATTTTCTAATAAACTAAATAAAATTTGTAGAATCCGGTTATAGTCTCCAGTAAACAAGTTGTGATTGGATTTAATTTGCGGCTCATTAATGAGTTCAATTTGACGGTTTTTAGCTTTTTCTTGGAAAGTTTTGATCACTTGATTAGCTAATTTTGATAAAGAAAATTCACTAATTTGGAGAACTGTTTTTCCAGCTTCTACTTGAGATAAATCCAAAATATCATTAATCAGTTCTAGTAATTTTTCTCCACTATCATGAATTGTTTTTAAATACCCCCGTTGCTTATCAGGGGACAGTTGCTTCTCGACTTGTTTTTCCCCCGAATAGCGTAATAAAGTGGCTGAAATTCCAATCACACAGGTTAAGGGCGTTCGCAATTCATGACTCATAGTCGCTAAAAATTGGTTTTTAGCTACGTTTGCAGATTGCGCCCCTAATAAGGCATCATGGAGGGCTTCGGTTCGTTCTAGGACTCGTTGTTCTAGGGTTTGTTTTTGTTGTTGAACTTGGGCATAAAGTTCGGCTTGATGAATTGCAATGGATAAATGTTGGGTAATTTGATTTAAAAACCTTTTTTCTATGGTTTTCCACTGACGTTGTTCTAAACATTGGTGAGCAATTAATAACCCCCATAGTTCCTGTTGAACCACAATCGGAAGCACTAATATTGATTGGACTTGAAATTGTTTTAAAAATTCAATAAAACAGGGGGAATTATTATAATTATCCTCAATATCAGAAACGGACTGAATAAAACCGTGATAATATTTATCCTGAAGATTACAGCCATACTTTAAACAATCTTGCTCCTCAGATGTATTTAAAACAGAAATAATTTGATCAGAAGAACGAGCTTCATAAGTTACTTTTCCAAAGAAACAGTCTAAATTTAATTTTTGAATAAAATCGGGCTGTTTTTCCTGGTCACAATCACTTGTATAATCCTCTAATTCTAATGGCTGTTTGATATTGAATTGATAAATTATCAATCTATCTACTAATAAAAATTGACGCAACTGTTCAACCGCCGTTGATAAAATTACCGATAAATCTAAACTCTGACGAATCTGAGTCGTAACTTGATTTAAGAGTCGCTCTTGTTGCAGTTGCTGATATAAAATATCGTCCACAGGCTTATAGAACCGTTACTCTAAAGAATAGGGGAGGAGGAAAAAAGCCGTAGCTATTAACGAGTTTGTGGCTGCTGAACTTGACAAAATAATCCAATGTGATCAATATGATCTTAGAATCACCCTTGTTTGCGCCAAACCGCTAAAGTGAATGAGCAGCCCATCTTCCATAACTTTTGATTCTACCTTAGCTTCTGTCCTTTCTCATGATTTTCGAGTCAGTTCTACTACTTTAGGAAAAGTTGTTGCTCAGAACTTCGCACAAAACCCTAATTTACCCGGAGTAATCGTCATGGATGAAACTCGTTTCTTAGGAATGATTTCACGAGCAAAGTTTCGAGAACAAATGAACACCCCACAGCGGGAAAATCTTTATTTTAACAGTCCTATTCGAGTGCTTCTTGACTATCTCAGAACTCCCCCTTTATTATTAGATCAGAATTCTAAAATAGCAGATGCTGTTAATAGTGCATTAAATCGATCTAAAGAATTAATTTATGAGCCGATTGTGATTGTTTCTGGACATACAATTTTTCGGATTATTGATGTGCAAGTGCTGTTATTAGCTCAAAATCAACTGTTAAATCATGCTCAGAATATTATTCGACAACAACAATCTCAAATTCGACAATCTTTTGATATTATCAAAAACGAAAAAAACAAAGTTAAAAAATGCAGTAAATATTATCAAAATAAACAAGAAATAATCAAGAAAAATTATGAGGATTTTTTAAAAGTCAAACAACAGGAAATTTTTGAAACCGCCAAAAAAATTACTGAGATTAATGAAGATTTTTTGCAAATTAGTCAGCTAGTTATTAAGGAAACAAACAAATCTTTTAATGAAATTGTTGTCAATACTAATTCCATTAATTCTAATACCGATTACATCCAAGAGATCAGCACGTCTATTGCTCATGATTTAGACTCGATGCACTCCGCTTGTAATTTAAGTAGTAAAATTCTCCAACAAATTCGTCATTTGGCTGTCAAAGGATCGATTGTCGCTTATCAATCCCAATCTACACCCCAAGGATTTAATCAAATTAATACAGAAATCAATCAAATGCTGAATCAAATTTTAAATATTAATCAGCAGATCAATAAGATGGCTAATCATTTTAAATTTCATGTTCATAAACTCCAAGATATTGCTCAAAATCAGTCTGGTATTTCTCGCTCGGTTTCCTTGCAGTTAGAACGAGTGGAAATGGTGATGAAGGAATTAAAACACCTCATTGGTAATTATAATCCTAATTTGATTGTTTTAATTGTAGAACAAGCTAAAGATATTAGTCCTGAGTTGACTCAATTTTTCGATTATACTCCTGGGAAAGAAATAAATTCAGACTCCAATAGTCAAAGTTTAATTAAGTTAATTGAACAAACTTTAAAACACCGGAATGATTCTCCCCCGCCTGAATCTTAATTCTATTATTCTCCCGCTAATAGCAGTTGAGCCGCTTCGATCATTTCGGTTTGAAGTCCTAGTAAATCTTCCCGACTGGTTAAATAGGTTTTCAGTGCATCCAGGGGATCAATACTACTTCCAGAATCCAATTCTGGCAAACGGGGTCGTGCTAATTGGCTAACTAATTCGGGTTTAATAGTGTAGCTATGGGCGGCACTCAAAAGCTGGTGTAATTCTGTATTATTAACGGAATCTAATTGGTCGGAACGCAGTTGATAAATTAACCTAACAACTGCGTCTTGGATGTGATTTTTTTCAATCACTTTAATTAAGGTTTGGAGAGGATCATCAGATTTAGAAATATCTACTTTAATCGTACAAAAAGATCGCACAGGTAACGCACAGAATTGCCATTTAACTTGACCTTTTTCGACTTCAACTAAAACAAATCCTTTGTCTTCTTTTTCTTCACTAAAATCCACTCGCTCAATACTTCCCGGATAAATAACAGGGGGATCATTAGTCCGATTCAGATTTTGATGTTTATGGACATGACCTAGGGCAACATAATCAAAACAAGAGCGGGTTAACAAGGACAGGGGAATATTAAATCCTTTACCAACAGCCAAAAACCGTTCCGCTCCTAAATTGGCTTTATCTGCCATCAAATGCCCTAATAAAATAGTGGGTGATTCGGGGTCTAACTGCCGAATTTCTCCCTCTAAAACGACGGTTAAACGCTCAATTAAGAGTTGATTTACTGCTTCTAAAGAGAGTCCTTCGGTTTCAGGACGAGTTAATAAAGTTGACCGAGTTAACCAAGGTAAAGTAATAACTTGAATTGCGCCGTTGCGGGTTGGAATGGTATGGGTTGCTAAACTATCCCCAACTACAAAACCGGGAACTCCTAAAGTTCGATAAATCCCTAAACTGGCTCCTCCTTGTCCCTGGGAATGTTGATCGTGATTTCCTACTAATAAAACCGTGGGAATTTCTGCATCGACTAACCGTCGAAATTGAGCGGCAAAAGCCTGTTTAACATAGGGGGCGGGAGTCGCGTCAGGAAAGGCATCTCCGCCAAATAAGACTAAATCCACGGGTTCTGCGATCGCTCGATCAATACAACGCCCCAAGGTGGCGGTAAAGTCCTCTAAGCGAGTATTTAAGCCAGTTTCAGGATTGATTTGTCCATGGGAAAAACCACTTCCCAAATGAATATCCGAAAGATGCAATATTTTAATCATTACTGAGTTTACTAAAGTTTATTAATTATAGTATAATTAGTATGTTGGCAAACAATTAAGGAAAAGTGATGGCAATTCAAGAACGTATTCCTTTGTTGGAACAAATCCTTGATCAGTGGCAAGGGACGATAGGAAGTCAATATCAACCCTATAAAAACCATGTCTATCGAGTGGTTAATTTTTGCCTAATACTACATCAATCTACGCAAGATGATCAGGAAAAGTTCGTGATTGCTGGTTGTTTTCATGATATTGGAATATGGACAGATAATACGGTCGATTATTTGGAGCCTTCTATAGAGGTAGCTAAAAAATATTTGCAGGATAATGGCAAAGAACAGTGGTCAAAGGAAATTGAGTTGATGATCGATCAACACCATAAAATTAGAAGATATCCAGATAGTAAATATCCTTTAGTTGAAGTATTTAGAAAAGCGGACTGGATTGATGTATCAATGGGGATAAGATCATTTGATCTATCAAAGAATGATATTCAAAAAGTCTTAGATACATTTCCCAACCTGGGATTTCATAAAAATCTGCTAAATCTTGGAAAGACAGAATTATTAGCCCATCGGCGAAATCCTTTACCCATGATCAAATGGTAGGGTGAAAATGATTCAATTGCTTTCCTAGTCTCAACTTCTCTGGCTCCTAGCCCCTTGAATTTAATACTTAATACAAATAATATGTTTAATAAAAAGCAATGGCCGGAACTCGTCGAATTAATTTTTATTATTGCGGCAATTATCGGTTCCTTTGGTCTGCTCACCGGACAATCAATCACCTATGCAGCGATTCCGGGTGCCTTCGCCCTGGGATTAAATTGGCTCAATCGTCAATTATTAGCCCAACAAATTCGGAAAAATAGTGCGACAAATAAAAGTTTAACTCAGCAACATCAAGCTGATTTAGATCAACTCATGGATCAGTTACAGAAAACTATCTCTACTTTGAATATATCTTCGGGACTGGCAATTAATCCCAATCCTCAATTAGCTCAAGAATTGCAATCTTTAATGGCGGTGATTCAAAATCTTTTAGAACGTCAAAATCTATTAGAAAAAACATTAAGCATGATGCAATCGGAGTTAGAAATTGTTGTGCAAGCGTTCCAAAAACGGCCGGAGTTAGACCAGATTAATAGTTTAACCCATGTGATTGTGGATCTGCAACAATTTATTAATCAATTACCCCAATGGGGAAATTTACAACAACATCAAATGAATGAACTACATCAAAAGGTGGAACAATCTTTGGAAAAACTATCGACAGAAATAGACAATATTCCGAATCAAATTGAACAAGAAGTTAAACGACAGGTTAATCTCTAATAAATTAACCTGATCTCACTCATGTTCAATTAGGGCAATTAGTTTCTAGCCAACTAGATAAATCAGCTATACTAGAAAAGTCAAAAATAGCTTCAGCTAAAGCTGATAACTGCTCTGAAGATAGCTGTGATAAACTATCTTCTATTGATTGATTTAGTTCACCTAATTGCCGTTTTAATAGGCGTTTAATCAGATTTATTTTACCCCTTTGTTCACCCCTTTGTTCACCCCTTTGTTCACCTCTTTGTTCACCAATTTGTTCACCAATTTGTATCCCTTCAGCCAGCCCTTGAGCCTTACCCAACTCAATAGCACCTATTCTTTCCCGTTCAAACTGTTCCCGCTTCTCCAAATCATCTATTTCCTCTAAACTTAAGTTTACCCGATCGGCGATCGCAAAAGCCTTCTCAATTTCTGGTATAATTAACATAGATTCTGGCACTACTTCTAAATCTGGTGCTTTGCGTAAAAAATAAAGCCATTTATCCGTAATAGTTGTTAATTCTTCCAGAGTTTTAGTGAATTTAGGTAACTCCACAAATACTAATTTTAACGGACTATGTTGATAATTCAGCAGTAACTCATCTTCCTTCAGCGTAAATTGTGAAATGACTTTATTGTGTTCATTAAACATAATAAAATCCGTCACAGCTACACCAATAGCTGCTCTCAATTCTGGATAAACTTCCCCTAATTTTAGTTGATTTACATACATTTTTGCTGTGTTATAAAGAATCCTTTTGCCAAAAGCTGGGACATTAAACGCCTGCATTTCAATTAACACATTTTCGCCGTTATTCAGTTGAGCCTTAACATCAAAATAAGTTGTTTTCAAACCAGAAATTCTGCCGGGGGCGTAGGGATCAATAATTTCTAAAGAAGTGATAAAAGTCTCACCTTGATAGACGATCGCATTCAGGAAACTAATTAAAATATCTTGACTTTGATCGGAGCCAAATATTTTTTTAAAGGCGTAGTCTGTTTTGGGGTTAATAAATTTCATGGTGTTAGTGGAAATAATATAAATAGGGAATTAGGCATCGCCTCAGTTATGTTAAACTAGGGCAATTAGTTTCTAGCCAACTGGATAAATCAGCTATACTAGAAAAGTCAAAAATAGCTTCAGCTAAAGCTGATAATTGCTCTGATGATAGCTGTGATAAACTATCTTCTATTGCTTGATTTAGTTCCCCTAATTGCCGTTGCAATAGGCGTTTAATCAGATTTATTTGACCAATTTGAATACCTTCAGCCCGTCCTTCAGTTCGCCCTTCAGTTCGCCCTTCAGCCCGAGCTTCAGCCTTACTCAACTCAATAACACCTATTCTTTCCCGTTCAAACTGTTCCCGCTTCTCCAAATCATCTATTTCCTCTAAACTTAAGTTTACCCGATCGGCGATCGCAAAAGCCTTCTCAATTTCTGGTATAATTAACATAGATTCTGGCACTACTTCTAAATCTGGTGCTTTGCGTAAAAAATAAAGCCATTTATCCGTAATAGTTGTTAATTCTTCCAGAGTTTTAGTGAATTTAGGTAACTCCACAAATACTAATTTTAACGGACTATGTTGATAATTCAGCAGTAACTCATCTTCCTTCAGCGTAAATTGTGAAATGACTTTATTGTGTTCATTAAACATAATAAAATCCGTCACCGCTACACCAATTGCTGCTCTCAATTCTGGATAAACTTCCCCTAATTTTAGCTGATTAACATACATTTTTGCTGTGTTATAAAGAATCCTTTTGCCAAAAGCTGGGACATTAAACGCCTGCATTTCAATTAACACATTTTCGCCGTTATTCAGTTGAGCCTTAACATCAAAATAAGTTGTTTTCAAACCAGAAATTCTGCCGGGGGCGTAGGGATCGATAATTTCTAAAGAAGTGATGAAAGTCTCACCCTGATAGACGATAGCATTCAGGAAACTAATTAAAATATCTTGACTTTGATCCGAACCAAAGATTTTTTTAAAGGCGTAGTCTGTTTTGGGGTTAATAAATTTCATGGTGTCACCTGGAAAATAATATAGTACAGATCAACGCAGATGGTTATTTATATTTACTTTTTTTGACTATAACACAAACACATAAAACCAATAAGATCATAAACCCCCGCCCCGGCCACGTCAAATCGCTGCGACTTTTTTGATGATTTCTGTAAAATACCCCAGAGAAATGTAAAGAGTTTGTAAATGATCAGCTAAGTACCTACACAAAATTATTTGCACATCCGATTTCTGGTTTTCTATGTGTTTCAAGGGCTTCAAGTTAACCCAATGTGTAATTAATTTTGTTTACCTACTTAACTCATTGACAACCGAAAGGAACGCTGCTACGTTGTTGAAATAAATTGTCATCTGTCCCGAGGTAGAAATACCAACTCATAACTCAAGTCCGGCCACAGAGCCAGACTGACTCAACAATAAAGCATTCTACAGGAAGCAAAAACCAATGGGTACTCTACCTCAAATTCATCGCACCTCCAAAAAAAATTTTTTGAATTGGGATTTTTGCTTTAGCAAAAATCCCAATTCCATCGTCATCATTGACCCCACAGTATCCGATAGTCAACACATAGTCCAAGGCATCAAACCAGGCACGGCCACCTACATCCTCGAAAGCCAGCCTGATGCTATAGAGCAAATCACCTCACTCCTAGCTCAACATACAGGCATCGAAGCCCTACACATCATCTCCCACGGTAGCCCCGGCTGCCTCTACCTGGGCAACAGCACCCTAGAATTGGGCAACCTAGAAAAATATCGCTCCCAAATCCAAGAATGGGGTATCGCCCATCTCTATATATATGGATGTAACGTAGCCGCCGGAGACGCGGGTACGGAATTTATCGAGAAGTTACACCAAATTACCGGGGCGAATATTGCCGCCAGTAATACCCTCACCGGGAATAGTGATTTAGGCGGTAACTGGGAATTAGAGGTAAAATTAGGTGAGATAGCGCCACCTACCGTCCTCACATCAGACCTGCAATTAGCTTATCAAGGAGTATTAGGTGCGGGGGACTTAGACACCACCTTTAATACCACAGGGAAAGTGACCACTGATTTTGGCTTTAGCGACGTGGGTTCTGCCGTGACCATTGATAGTAATGGCAAAATCCTGGTGGCGGGGACTTCTAACTTTGACTTCGCCCTAGCACGATACAACATTAACGGCACCCTTGATACCAGTTTTAATGGCACAGGGAAAGTGACCACCAACATCAATAGTATCGACAGTGCCAATGCCATAACCATTAGTAATGGCAAAATCCTGGTGGCGGGAAGTTCTAACTTTGACTTTGCCCTAGCACGATACAACAGTGACGGCTCCCTTGATACCACTTTTGGGACTGGGGGAAAAGTGACTACTGATGTTTTGGGCCTTCTTTATGGCGACAGTGCCAATGCCATAACCATTGATGGTAGTGGCAAAATCCTGGTGGCGGGGTATGCTTACAATGGTATCAACAATGACTTTGCCCTAGCACGATACAACAGTGACGGCACCCTTGATACCAGTTTTGGGACTGGGGGGAAAGTGACTACCAACATCAATGGTCTCGACAGTGCCTCTGCCGTGAGTATTGATGGTAATGGCAAAATCGTGGTGGCGGGGTCTACTGGCATTACTAACACCACCAATGACTTTGCCCTAGCACGATACGACAATACCGGCGCCCTTGATACCACTTTTGGGACTGGGGGGAAAGTGGTTACTTTTATCAGCATTACCAACGACCTTATCAATACCATGACTATTGATGGTAATGGCAAAATCCTGGTGGCGGGGCAAGCTAGCAATGGTACCAACAATGACTTTGCCCTAGCACGATACGACAATACCGGCACCCTTGATACCAGTTTTAATGGCACAGGCGAAGTGCTCACTGATTTCAACGCTGCCAACGACCGTGCCAATGGCATAACCATTGATGGTAATGGCAAAATCGTGGTGACGGGGGCTGCTTTGAATGGTACCAACAGTAACTTTGCCCTAGCACGATACGACAATACCGGCACCCTTGATACCAGTTTTAATACCACAGGCAAAGTGACCACTGATTTCAACGGTGCTGCCGACAATGGCGCTAAGGTCGCCATTGATAGTAATGGCAGAATCGTGGTAGCGGGGTATGCTAACAATGGTACCAACAATGACTTTGCCCTCGCCCGTTATGGTACTCCTGATATTGCCGTCACCACACCCGCCGTCTCCGCCGCCACAGTCGGCCCCAGTAATACCAATAAGTTGCTATACCAAGTCAACTTAGCTATCACCGAAGTTAACGCCAACCTCACAGGTTTAACCCTAACTACAGGCGGGACTTATCAAGCCACTGATGTCTCCAACTTCAAATTATGGTATTCGGCTGATAGCACCTTTGATGCAGCAACAGATACCCCACTATCAAGCCAAGCACCCGTAGCAACAGGCGGTAGTCTAGCATTCACTGGGTTAAATCAAGCTATTACCAGAAGCACCACTGGTTATTTATTCGTAACTACTGATATCTCAGCATCGCCTACCAATGCTGATACCATCAATTTAGCAGCACCCACCTTAAGCAATATCACCTTTGATAGTGGTGTGAAAACCGGGACACCCGCAGCTAGTAATAGTTTAACCATTGATGCTTTAGCACCAGCCATACCAGTTATTACCACTACCCCCACCACAACCAACAAAACCACTCCCACTCTGACTGGGACTGCGGAAGCTAATAGTACAATTAATATTTTGCAAGGTACAACTTCCCTAGGTACAGCCACAGCAGATGCTTCCGGTAACTGGAGTATTACCACCACCACCGCCTTAACTCAAGGTGCTAACTCCTTAACAGCCACAGCTACAGATACCGCAGGTAATATTTCTGCTGCTTCCAGTCCAGTTATCATCACCTTAGATACCGTAGCTCCCACCGTCCCAACTATCACCACCACTGGTACAACTAATAGTCCCACTCTTACCGGAACTGCGGAAATTGGTAGTACAGTTAATATCTTACAAGGTACAACTTCCCTAGGTACAGCCACAGCAGATGCTTCCGGTAACTGGAGTATTACCACCACCACCGCCTTAACTCAAGGTGCTAACTCCTTAACAGCCACAGCTACAGATACCGCAGGTAATATTTCTACCGCTTCCAGTCCAGTTATCATCACCTTAGATACCGTAGCACCCGCCGTCCCAACTATCACCACTACCCCCACCACAACCAACAAAACCACTCCCACTCTGACTGGGACTGCGGAAATTGGTAGTACAGTTAATATTTTACAAGGTACAACTACAGTAGGTACTGCGACTACCGATGCTTCCGGTAACTGGAGTCTTACCACCACAGCTTTAACTCCAGGTGCTAACTCCTTAACAGCCACAGCCACAGATACCGCCGGAAATACATCTACCGCTTCCAGTCCAGTTATCATCACCGTAGATACCATAGCTCCCACACCGAGTCCTACAGTAGCTCCCACACCGAGTCCTACGGTAGCTCCCACACCGAGTCCTACAGTAGCTCCCACACCGAGTCCTACGGTAGCTCCCACACCCCAACCTACGGTTACTCCCACACCCCAACCTACGGTTACTCCCACACCCCAACCTACGGTTACTCCCACACCAGAACCTACGGTTACTCCCACACCAGAACCTACGGTTACTCCCACACCAGAACCTACGGTTACTCCCACACCAGAACCTAAACCAACTCCCACACCCAAACCTACGGTTACTCCCACACCCCAACCTACGGTAACGCCCACACCAGAACCTACGGTAACTCCCACACCCCAACCTACGGTAACTCCCACACCCCAACCTACGGTAACGTCCACACCCCAACCTACAGTAGCTCCTACACCCCAACCTACGACCGTATTTGATCCCACGAATTTTATTGTCGGGCTCAAGTTAAACACAACCAAACCCAGTGGAAAAGCCAAACAGGGGACAAGTGATGATGACCTAATATTCGGCACAGATGAGAATAACTCGATTAACTCAGGTGCGGGAAATGATCAGGTGTACGGGTACAAAGGCAATGATTACCTCGATCTCGGTAGCGGAGATGACATCGCTCATGGAGGTAAAGAAGATGATTATATTATTGGTAGTGAGGGCAACGACCTCATTTCTGGAGATGAAAGCAAAGACATCCTAATCGGAGATGACGGTAATGACATCCTCTTAGGCGGTCAAAACGATGACTTTTTACAAGGAGGCAATGGTGATGACCTGCTGTTTGGCGGTAAAAATGATGACTCCCTCCAAGGCGGTGACGGTAAGGACATCCTATTCGGAGATGTGGGCAACGATATCTTAGAAGGCAATGGAGGTGATGACCTGCTCTTGGGTGGAGAAGACCAAGACACTATGTCTGGTGGTGCAGATAATGACAGCCTCTACGGCGGTCAAGCCAATGACCTTGTAGATGGAAATGAAGGCAATGATATCCTATTGGGAGATTTAGGAGATGATACCCTCGATGGTGGTGAGGGTAACGATATCTTAACCGGAGGTCAGGGTAATGACTGGTTAATCGGAGCCTCTGGCGATGATACCCTAACAGGTGGTGCGGGTAATGACCGCTTCTATCTGGCCAGTAGTTTTGGGAATGAGCTAATTACCGACTTTACTAAAGGAGAGGATATTATCGCCTTAACCGGAGGTCTAACTTTTGAACAGTTAGAAATTACCTCTTCTAACGGCTCGACTCTGATTAAAATCGCCAGTAGTCAACAACAGTTGGCTCAACTGCTTGGAGTCGATAGTAGCTTGATAGGTAAGAGTAATTTTGTTCTAGGATAACAGTCATTATTGTAGAGACGTGCCACGGCGCGTCTCTAATACTGATCTTTCCTGATACAGCCTAATACCATTTCCGAAAATTCATGCTACAGTAGCCCAATTAAGAAATCAATATAAAATCAATTGGGTTAAAATTTATTTGGTTGTCATTGTATAAACACCATCCCATTCTTCAGGAACAGAAGTTTGTAAATATTGTTGCGATCGCACTAAATGAATTTGTACCGCCCGATCATCAGGACGCATTTTTTTCGCTTCTTCAAAAATCCGAATTGCTTGTTTAAAATCTTTCGCTAAATAAGCGATTCTCCCTTGATTAAAACAATCTAAAAACTCTTGTACCTGGTCATCTAAAGCAATCGAACGATTGCCAATTAACTCATAAATACTCACCGCCTGATTCTTGCCTTTCACCCGCACTCGATCCAATTCCCGCACCCAAATTTTATCTTGACATAAATGATAAGTCATCTCACTAATAATAATATCACAACCATATTGTTTAGTAATTTGTTCTAAGCGAGAACTTAAATTTACCCCATCCCCAATAACGGTATAATCCATGCGTTTTTGTGAACCAATATTTCCCGATACCACTTCCCCCGAACTCATGCCAATACCAATTCTAATTTGCGGTTCATCGGGTCGCATTTGATTAAATTCCTTCAGGCGGCGACGCATATCTAAAGCCGATTTTACCGCCATCCAAGCATGATTATCCCGCAGAGGAAGGGGAGCCCCAAATACCGCCATTAAGGCATCCCCAATGAATTTATCTAAAGTACCTTCATGGGAAAAAACCGCTTCTACCATGGTTTCAAAATATTGGTTTAATAACGCCACCACATCGGAGGCTTCTAAATTTTCTGTTAAGGTTGTATAACCCCGAATATCGGAAAATAAAATCGTCACTTCTTTACGTTCTCCCACCATTAAAACATCTTCTCCCAAAGCCATAACCTGTTCGGCAACCCCCGGAGTCATATAGCGATACATGGTGGTTTTCATCCGTTTTTCCCGACTAATATCTTCTAAAACCACTAACCCCCCCCTAACTCCACCTTCGGGGTTAGTCAGGGGATTAACGGTTAAATTAATACTGCGCTCGATTGGTCGAACTTGCTGTTTAGGATAGGTTATAGTGTTGGGTTGTGGGTCTGTGGGTTCTCCCCAGGGATGATAAATTTCCGAATTGGAGTGATCGGGAATGCCTAAAATATAGGTAGTTTGGATGACATCTCCTTGAGTTTCTTCCTGTTTAATTAAACCGACGGTTAAACTTTGTTCAGGAACATAGTGACGGGCGGCATGGCGGAGACTATCTTCCAAACGGAATCTTAAATTGTCAATTGGTAGGACTTCCCAAACATAACGTCCGGCTAATTTTTCCTCCCAATATTGACGAATGGAGCGATCGCCAACTTGTGGTTTCGGACAGCCCAATAATTCCAAAGCCGCATCATTAATCGTCACAATTTTTCCTTGTAAATCCGTAGAAATTACCACATCAGAAAGACTTTGTAAAATATCTTTCTGATATTGCTTTTCCACCATGACATTTTCAAATAACTGAGCATTTTGTAAGGCAATTCCTGCCTGAGCATTAAACGCCCTCAAAAATTCTTCATCGGAATTAGTAAAACTCCCTTTATTCTTATTAATTAACTGAGTCACCCCAATTAATTCCCCCGCCGCATTAAACACTGGCATACATAAAATATTTCGGGTTTGATAACCAGTTCTGCGGTCAGTGTTGGGGTCAAATCGAGGATCACAATAGGCATCGGGAATATTCAAAACTTGACCCGTTGAAGCCACATATCCGGCAATCCCACGATTAGCAGGAATCCGAATTTCTATCATTTTTGAACCATCGGCATTTGCTACTTTTGTCCATAATTCTTGAGTTTCTTTTTGTAATAAAAATAAGGTACTGCGATCAGCTTGCATTAAATCCCGTGCCTGTTCCATCACCGCTTGTAACGTTGTTTCTAAATCCAAACTTTGCCCTAAAGTTGTTGTTGCTTTTAATAAAGCGGCGACTCCCCGTTGATTTCGGGCGGCAACAAAAAACGATTGACAACTTTCTAAAATAATCCCAATCGAATCGGCAAAAGCTCTAAATTGTTGTTCATCTTCTTCGGTGAATTCTGCATCTTCAGCTTTATTTAACAACCGTACCACCGCCACGGATTCTTCTGGATTTTGGCTACTAAAAATTGGCATACACAGAATGGTGCGGGCATAATATCCGGGGGGTTCATCCACATCCACATCAAATAATTCACAGTTATGAGCATCGGTGACATTCATGCCTTTACCCGTGCGGGCAACATAACCTAAAATTCCCGAATTCATTGGTAAACGGATTTCTTTTGCTAGTCCAGTTTCTTCCTGAATTTTCGTATACCAGAGTTGATTTTTTTCACGATTTACTAAAAAAATTGTCGTGCGATCAGCTTGCAGAATTTGCCCAATTTTGAGGGTAAAGGCATCGAGCAATTGTTCTAATAGAGTTTCGATTCCTTCATTATTAATCAGATCAATTGCCCGGAGAAATTGCTGAAATTCTGCGGTAATAAAATCTAAAATGCAAATAAACTCCCCAATTGGCAGATGTTTAACACGCGCCGCCAATAGGCCCATACGATCCACTTGTGTCAGCGTAGCTAAGATGCTACCAGCATTAGAAAAAGTCATGGGAAGGGGATAGTTTGGGTGAGGGATTTGAAATGAAAAACTTTGATTAGAGAACGTTAAGTAGCTTGAATAGAATAAAACCTTCCCAACTAGGACATATTAATATATTGACTAGATAATAACAGACAACGGATGGTCATGGCTTCCATCCCTGTCTTGAATCAAAAGTTTCTGGTGGATGCTAGGCAACGGAGGGAAACGAGTAACGGTAGAGAATCTCCTGATAGTGGTGTTGTAGCTGTTGGGTGGCCGCGGCCCATCCCCAACGTTCGGCTTCTAAACGGGCATTTTGGCGCAGAGTTTCCCCTTCCTGGGGATTGAAAAATAACCGTTGAGTCGCGGTAATTGCTCCATCTTCCTGAAGCGGATCGAACAAGTAGCCATTCACACCATCGGTAACAATATCGGGAATCCCCCCTGACCGGGCTGCGACCACGGGAGTTCCGGCGGCCATAGCTTCTAATAGCACCAATCCCAGGGTTTCAGTACGGGAGGGGAAAATAAAAGCATCGGCGGAGGCGTAGGCTGTGGCTAGGTCTTTTCCTCGCAGATAACCGACGAAATGGGTGGGAGTTCCCTGAAAATGGGCTTCTAGGGCTTGACGATGGGGGCCATCACCTACTAGGGCTAAACGGGTATTGGGAATTTTCTCTAAAATGGGTTTAATTCGTTCAATTTCTTTTTCCACCCCCAAACGACCGACATAGAGTAATAGATGACAGTCAGGGTGTCCCAGGCTGAGGCGATCGCGCATTTCCACAGTAGCTAAAGAAGGTTGAAACATCTCCGTATCCACTCCCCTCTGCCATAAATCCAGTCTTTCTATCCCATGATCATGTAGTTCTCGTACCATCGCCGTTGAGGTACAAAGATTTAATTGGGCTTGGTTATGGGCTGCTCTTAACATACTCCAGAGTACCTCCTCTAAAAGTCCTAAGCCATAATGGTGCAAATATTGGGGAAGATGGGTATGGTAGGATGCCACTAAAGGAATATTTAATTTTTTGGCATAATATAAACCCCCTAACCCTAAAATCGCTGGATTCGCCACATGAATCAGATCGGGCTGGAATTTTTCTAATTGCACACCAATACCCGGATGGGGAATACCTAATTTTAACTCCGGGTACATGGGTAGGGGAAACCCTTCCACTCCATAGATTCTAGCCCCTTTATAGTCCGTGAGTCCCCCAGCCGGAGAAATCACCAAAACCTGATCTCCCAACCGTTGTAACTGTTCCACCGTATGACACAGCCGCGTCACGATCCCATCTATTTTGGGCAAAAAAGTCTCAGTGAAAAGAGCAATTCGCATACAAGCTATACACTGATGTCAATAGTCCGAGCTTTCCCATCATCTCATTATTCGTGATCACGGATTTAAGAGGATTGCACGGATTTCACGGATTTTAATCTGCGTAATCCTCTTAAATCCGTGATGGGGAATGGGTTATGGTTAATAAACGGATGACTGATGACTTATGATAAAAAATAGTGATTTTTGACTAATTTGGGGTTAAATTTTAACAATGATAGTCTCGGAAACCCGTTCTATTCCTTTAGTTGAACTTGCTGTAAGAACTCGTTTAGCAGCACAGAAATTAGGGATATTATCAACAGCAGAAAAAAATCAAGCTATTGAAGCCGTTGCTCAGGCTTTAGAAGCGGCTGCATCGGAAATTATTGCGGCCAATGAAGCCGATTGTCGTGCCGCTGAGGCTGAAGGAATTGCTAAACCTTTATATAATCGTCTCAAATTTGATCTGACTAAATTAAATAGTACCATTACCGGATTAAGAGATGTTGCTAAATTGCCCGATCCGGTGGGAGTGGTGCAAATTCATCGAGAATTAGATCAGGGGTTAATTTTAAAAAGAATTACCTGTCCGTTAGGAGTTTTAGGGGTAATTTTTGAAGCTCGCCCGGAAGCGGTGATTCAAATTTCTGCCTTGGCAATAAAATCGGGAAATGGAGTTATTTTAAAAGGCGGAAAAGAGGCGATTAATTCTTGTCAAGTTTTGGTTAAAGCCATTCGTCAAGGATTATCACAAACAGCAATTGATCCCGATGCAGTTCAACTTTTAACCACCCGAGAGGAAATTTTAGAATTATTACGGTTAGATGATTATGTGGATTTAATTATCCCTCGGGGCTCTAATGCTTTTGTAAAGTTTGTTCAGGATAATACTCGGATTCCTGTTTTGGGTCACGCCGAAGGAATTTGTCATGTTTATATTGATAAATTGGCGGATATTAAAAAAGCGATCGCCATTACAATTGATGCGAAAACTCAATATCCTGCTGCTTGTAATGCGGTCGAAACCCTATTAGTTCATCGAGATATTGCCTCGGAGTTTTTATTAGAAGTGGTAACGGCTTTACAGGCGAAAAATGTTGAATTACGGGGGGATGAGAAAACCTTAAAAATCGTTAATATTAAACCCGCAACGACGGAAGATTGGTCAACGGAATACAGTGATTTAATCTTATCAATTAAAATAGTTGAGAATTTAGAAGCAGCGATCGCCCATATTAATACCTATGGTTCCGGTCATACCGATGCCATTATAACAGAAGATCAAACCACCGCCAAGACCTTTTTAAATCAAGTCGATGCTGCGGGTGTTTTCCATAATTGTTCGACTCGATTTGCGGATGGATTTCGCTATGGTTTTGGTGCAGAAGTAGGAATTAGTACCCAACAAATGCCCCCCCGCGGCCCCGTTGGTTTAGAAGGATTAGTCACTTATAAATATCAAGTGATTGGGGACGGGCATATTGTAGAAACCTATTCTGGAAGTAACGCTAAACCGTTTACCCATCGAGATTTATAATATCGTAATCGGTAATAGGTTATACTGTTAGCCAGGGGTTTTTATCCTTGGCTAATGTTTAGAAATCACTTGTTATGAGTTCAAACAATCAAGACATTCTTGTTCGGTTCTATTTGGGTTTATCTCCTGATGCTCAAGGACGGAAAATAGAAGATATTTGGCAGTGGAAACATGATCGTTTAGAATATACCCATGATTATATTCAATGGTTATTTCCTATGGTAGAAAAAAGCAATTTTAATCGCAATGCACCCACCTTAAATCCCTCTGTTATTGAAACTTTTAGAAAGACTCCAGAATTAAAACAAAGGTTATACCAATCTCTATTATTAATGTTAGATTTTTATGGATTAAAATTAGAATCCCAGCCCTCTCAAGAGATAAAAATTATCAAAAGTGAAAACTATCAACAAAGAAAAAAAAATTGGATTGATTGGCGAGATCATAACTATTTACGCTTGACTCGAATTTTAACCAGTTTAAGGCTATTAGGACTAGAAAATGAAGCCAAAGCATTATTTCAGTGTTTAGATGAAATTTATCAAGAAGAAAAGGATAAAATTGGGTCAGAAACCTATAGTTATTGGAAAAATGCTTAGGGACTTGAGAACTTGAAAGGAGAAATAATATCAGTGGGAGTATATTTTATGGGTAAAATGATGATAAATTCTGTACCCTTATTTTCCGAAGAATGTACTTGAATTTCAGCTTGATGTTTTTGGATAATTTGATAGGCGATCGCTAAACTTAAACCCGTCCCTTTTCCAATGGGTTTGGTCGTAAAAAAAGGATCAAAAATTCGCTCCTGAATATGAGCAGGAATTCCATGCCCATTATCTCTAATTCTGATTCTAATATGATCACTGTCATTCATTTCCGTATTAATAATAATCGTGGGATTCCTACTATTCTCAATATCGGCTTCTTCAATTGCATCAATCCCATTCGTCAAAATTGCCATAAACACTTGATTTAAAGAGGCAACATAACATTCAATCTTAGGTAAATTACTATAATTTTTGATCACTTCAATTTTAGAATTTAAGCGATGATTTAAGAGAATCAAACTATTTTCAATACCCTCATGAATATCAACTGTTTTAATTTCTGATTCATCTAAACGTGAGAAATTTCTTAATGATAAAACAATTTTATGAATTCGATCAGCACCGCTTTGAATTGAGTTGACTAAATTAGGTAAATCTTTAATAATAAAATCCAAATCAATATCTTCAAGAACTGTAATAATTTCATCGGGATTATCAGGATAAAATTCTTGATAAATTCTGATTAATTTTAGTAAATCTGTGGTATACTGTTTGACATATTCAATATTTCCATAAATAAAACTCACAGGATTATTAATCTCATGGGCAACTCCCGCCACTAACTGACCCAAACTTGACATTTTTTCCGATTGAATTAATTGGGATTGGGTGCGCTTCAATTCGGAAAGTGCTTGGGAAAGTTGGTCTAATTGGTTTTGGAGTAAGTATTCACGTTCGGCTAACTGTTCCGCCATTTTATTAAAGGCTATACCCACCTTCCCTAGCTCATCAGAACTATTGATTGTAACTCTTACCGTTAAATCCTGAGCCGCTAATTTTTGAGTAACATGGATAAAATTTTTCAAGGAATAGGTAATTGCACGAGCAATTAAAAATCCTGTAATCGTAACTACTAATACACCAGCCAATAATAATTGTACTAATTCTATCCAAAGCAATTTCTTTCCTTCTTCAAGCCTTGTTGTAGAATATAATATTGTAATGAGTAAGGCATTTTGATTTTTTCCGCCTAAACCAATAGTTTCAGCTAAATAACTCTGATTTTTAATCGTAATATTTTTAGGGGATTGATTAATTTTGGGAGGATTCCAATTCATCTGGGTAACTTCGGGTAAAGTAGAGGCAATAATTTTAAATTCGGGATTCCAAGCTACCAGATCAATATTCATTCCTTTCTTGAATTCCTCCAGCAATTTCGGTGTCACTAACCGACCAAAAACAATAGCTCCTAGTACATTATTTTCGGATTTAATTAGAGAGGTTGTGATGATTAACCCTAGGGACAGATCCTTGATATTTACCAAATCAGAAACAGGCAATCCATTAATACCATTATTAATGTCTATTTTATGATTAATTTTTGAAACTTTTATGGGTTGAGATCTCAAATCAACGACAATTTTATTTTGAGCATCAACAATCTTTAACCAATCTAGTTCTAATTCTTCTTGTAAGGGTGTAACCTGTTCAAAAATCGAGTTATAATTGCCTGTATCTAAAGCCGTTTTTAAGGTTTCCAAATTGGAGAGCTTGCGATTTTCTATCATTAATAACTCAATTTGTTCTCCAAACTCTCGGCTAACCCAAGGATTCGCCATTTTCATATCCTCTTGAATATTGGTTTCTAAACTTTTCGTAAACCAGGAACCAATAATCATCACTCCAACAATTAATACGACCAAAAATACAATCAAAAATGGCAGAATAATTTTTTGGCTTAAGGGAAGTCGAGCATAGATTTTCATAATTGTTGGGAGTTGGAGCCAATGGGATAGGGAAGAATATTAAATTAAATAGTTTTATGATTATTATAAGCTATCGTTATTCTCAAAATTCAACTCAACAAAAAACCCCCCGGGGGTCACCGGAGGGGTTAGGAGTTAATCTTTCAGATTAGGCTAAACCATTGTTAGTGGTGGTTGGGTTCAACAAACCTACACTGGCTTCATAGGAGAAGACATTCAAATAGTTCACCTGTTCAATTGCAAGACCTGTATATTGAACTAAGGCTTGAGCATTAGCTTGTTTGAAGGCTGCCAAATCTAGTCCAGGATTTTTCGTTAAGAATTCATCGCTGAAAGGTTCGTGACCATCTAATAAACCTTTACCCACCATATAGGTGACAATTTGAGGATTTGTCAGTGCATCAGCCGACCCAACATTGTAGTAGGTTAAGACATCTTCTTGCACTTGAGGATCAGCAACGTATGCGTCGAAATCCTTCAACAATTCAGAAGGTTTGTTTCCTTTAATTAAACCTTCCCCGGTTGCATAAACATACAACTCATCGTTAGAAAGTTGGGAATCTCCATTGGTATCAATTTTAGGTTTATTGGTCGCAAGATCATCGGCATATTGTTCTTGATACCAAACTAAATCAACCGTTGGAGCCGTGCTAGAAATGTCTTTTTGATTTTCAGAAACGTAGTCAAAGACTTTCTTGGGATCAATATTGTAGACCTTTTCCTCACGGTAATTTTCTAACAAATCTTCCCCGCCTTGATTCACATAGTAGTCAAGATTGGTGTATTTTTTCCCATCTAAATCATAGGAAGAAGCTTGTTCTAGGATAAAGTCTTTGAGGAAAGCTTTATCAAGTTTTTTGAGTTCCTTGGGTTCGATACCAAAAATCTCGGACAGTTCTTTTTTGTGTTCCTTAACAAATCCATCCACATCCACAGGTGCGATCGCTTTTCCTTGCGGAATTGTCACGTCTAAAGCGTGTTGCAGGATCTCCGTATCTGTGACTTGTTCAATGGGTTTGTTGAGGGTGGTTTCTAACTCGGTTTTGTAGGTTTGACTATAGAATTTATAGTCAATTTCTGCCCCCAGAATCCCACCATAAACATAATCCGCGACCAAGGAATCATCGAGTTGAGCAACTGCCGATATATCAACGTTGTAATGGGTTGCCAGTTCCCCTTTGAAAGCCGTTTTTAGGTATTCTTTATCAACGAATTCCAGAGGATTAATTCCTTGTTTAATTCCGTCGCTAAAGGCAAACTTAATAACATCTTTGTCGCTGATTTTATCAATTAGGTTGCCATTTTCGCTATGAACATCTTCGGGGTTATCGAGAGGAGGAGCAACTTCGCCATCGAGAGGAGGAGTAACGCCATCGGGAGGAGGAGCAACTTCGCCATCGGGAGGAGGAGTAACGCCATCGTTGCTTGGGAAATAGTAATCAACAAGCTGTTGGGTGTAACCTTGCCGATAAGCGTCAACATTGATAGCGGTTAGTTGGATACTGTCATCCGGTGACACTTGTTTATAAGCATCGCTCAAAGTGATAGAAATGATGTCTTTGTCCGTCAGAGAATTAACATCTTTCTGGATTTTCAGATCAGTTAATAACTGCGTTTGTTGTTCAACACTTAACTGGTCAAATTGATAACGCAGATAGTTGACATCCAATTGATTGTAGTCATCTTTCAACCAATTTAACGCCACCTGATCATCAACTGCAACGCTATTAATCGCGCTTGTATAGGTGTCTCCGAGATAATCAAGAGCAAGATATTTATCAAGCTGAATACCCTGTTTAACTCCTTCACCATAAATGAATTGCTTGACCTGTTGCAGAGTGATATTTTTGATATCGGTCACATCTGGATAGGCTGCTTTCAAAGCATCGGTATTGTCCTTAATGTACTGTTCATAATCAACAGGGGAAAGTTCCAGAGTTTGATTCTCTGTTTTTAACAAATCCTTGAAGTCAGGACTATAGACTAACTGAATGATTTGGGCATTTGTCAAGTCTTCAACGGTGGTGAACGTTGCGTCTCCACTTCCTAAGAATTGTTTGACTTGATCTAAACTTACTTTTTGGTCAGTAATTAATTTTTCCAGTTGATCACTGACATATCCCACATCAATTGTTGACAGTTTTTGTGTAAAGGCTGCAAGGATTTGTTCGTTGGTTAGGGTAACAACATCTCCCGCTAAAACATCATTAACTGAAACACTATAAGCACCCGCTAATTCCTGTGCGTAAAGGTGACGCACATAGTTATAGTCAGGTGTCTCCGTTTGTGTTAGTTTCAGAGCTTTATCTGCACCCAGTTTAGTGTTAAAGGCTTCGTTAACCACTAATTCTTGAACTTGTTCATTGGTTAACCCATCTAACGCTTGAACATCGGTAGTCAAAACACCATTAACATCTTCCAGGGTGATCACATTGTTATCCAACAAATCTTTCAGTTGGAATTTCACATATTGTGGATCAAAGTCTGCCACTGGGCTAGTTGGTGGCACTGGCGCTGGAACTTCCGTCACCGTAAGCTGTTGAATATATTGTTCAACCGTTACACCTGCGGCTGCAATTTTTTCAGCATCTGCGGTAGTGAAATAATCCTTAATTTGTTGTTCGGTAAATTGAGTATCCGCAGGTAAACCGTATTTTGCTGACAGTTCAGTCTGATATTTAGAAATCAAGAAACCTAAATCTAAAGTATCAGGTTGAACTAACTCAATACTGTCTTCACCTAATGCGGTTTGCAAGTCTTTATTGAGTAATAATTCCGTCAGATTTGCGTCGGTAATTGCTGCTAAAGATTCAATCGGTGTAGTTAAGAATTGATTAACCGTATCGAGGGTAATTTTTCCGTCCGTAACCAACTGTTCTAGCTGATAACGACCATAAACTAAATCGATTTTAATGGGAGTACCGCCATCGGTTGTACCACCATTATCCAGGGTAATCAGATTGGATTTAGTTAACCATTGTTGTGCTAATTCCGGTGTAACTTCAGCTTCAGTAACTTTGGCAAATGCCGCGATTTCTGCTGCTTTATTTTTAACGAGGTAGGTTAGGACTTGATCGTTAGAAACAACCTTGGTTGTATCACCCGTAAGCGAGGCAACATTCACCCCTAAAACTTCTGCTAAAGCGGGAGCAAAGGTGGCTTTGATATAATCCAAATTCGGGGGATCTTGAGACAGTTTAATTTCAACACCCGCGCCTAAAGCGGTCTTGAATTCACTGTTATTAATAAGGTCAATCAGTTGTTTCTTACTCAACAAATCAACGCTGGTAACGGTCGTTCCCAGAACTTGATTAATTTTATCTAAGGTAACAGTTCCCGCTTCAATCAAACCACTGAGTTGAAACTCAACATATCCAGCATCAACGCTAATATATTGACTAATCCATTTTTCAGTAACTTGATCACCACTAACAATTGCAGCACCAAAAGTGTCGGTAACGTACCCTAAATCAATCAATCCTTCTACGCTAAACGCTTTAGCTTCAGGACTAAAAGCAAACTTGATAATTTGCTGACTAGACAGTTCACTAATGTCTTTAACGTGGTAGGAATCTTTCAGCGCGGCTTCAAGTTCTTTACCGTATTTTTTGACATATCCATCGGTATCAAACCAATTGATTGTCTTAACATCAACGGTTTCCTGATCATGCAGATATTGGAGAATTTGTAAATCCGTGACTTTAGCGATCGCATCTACACCAAATGTCGCTTGAACATCTCCTGCAAATTTCACCCGGAAGTAGTCAGAATCAAGGTCATCAGACCAGCCACCAAAGACAATATCGAGTAGAACATTGGGATTTAATTCCTGAACAACGCTGACCTCAACACCATATTGAGACGCGATTTTTTCCGCGTATTCTTTCTTGTAGAATGCCAATCCATCTGCTGAGATAAATTCAGAAAGATTGAGATTCAATTTTGAGGCTTCTTGGGTGACAAACTGATAAATTTGCGCTTGGGTAATTTCCGTAACCGCAGTTACACCATAAAACGCAATTAACTGTGATGAATATTGGGTACTGAACGCTGTTAAATCGAAAGTGACTAGGCTCTTTGCCGCATCAAACTTTTCATTGCTGAAAAAGTATTTTTTCAGATCGTCTAGGGTTAATTTTTTGGAATTTTTCCCTAAACTATCGGCATATTGTGTGAGTTCGTCTGCATATTTATCTAAGCAGAATTTCACATCAATAACTGGAGATTTATCACCAAATAGAAAATCAATGATGTTTTCCGCTTTGATATCTGCTCCAAATTCAGCCGTTAAGACTTTACCATAAATTTCTTTATAGTATTCGACATCAACGACTTCACTAATTTGCTTCAGCAGTCCGAGTTTCTTACCTTCACCCGATAGGAAACCTTTGATTTGTCCATCGGTTAATTCTTTAACATCTTTGACTTTAAAGAAGTCTTTGAGTTCTTTTTCCAGCAGTTTTTCGACTTTCTTAAAGTCAATGGGATTTCCAGTTAATCCCAATTCTTTGCCAATTCCCAGGATATAAACCTTGATTTTTTCATCCGTTAGGTTGGCAACTTCTTCCTCGGAAATTTTGAAATAAGCGGCTAACTGAGTAGCGTATTTAACGCGAGAGTATTCAACGTCAATGAGGTAATCTACATTGATACTTTCGAGAATATTTTCACTTCCAATTTCATTGGTTTGTGTGATGTCATATTTCTCGACAATTTTATCGAGATTCAACTGTTTCACATAATCCAGACCCAGGAAGGGAGAAACGGTATGTCCGTTTTTAATTCCTTGTTCTTCAATGAAATTAAGAATTTGTTCAACGGACGGATTTTTTCCTAACCCAGCGACTAATTCTTTCCCATAAACAGCTTCTAAGTAATTTAAAGAAACTGTCCAAGAGGTATCGACGTTTTGTTCTGGTGGAACATTATTAATGAACAGCAAAATCTGAAGATTGGGCAGAGCCAGGACTTGTTCAACGGAAATATTGAAGTAGGCTGCAATCTCTTTCGCGTAAACAACTTTGACGAAGTTAATATCAACGGTAGGTGAAGGATGGGTAATTACTTCAGATCCTTCTTTACTGTTGATAAATGCAAAGATTTGCTGATTACTAATGAGTTCTAAGCTCACCCCAAATTTAGCAACCAGTTCCACATTATACGTTGACCGAATGTAATTAAAGTCGATGGAACCTGAGAGTTGATCTCCACTTCCAATTCCTTCTTGGTCAAGATATTTTAAAATATCTTTGTTGGTGATTTTGTCAAGGGTTTTCTCAAGGAATTTCTCTAATTTTTTAGCATGATTTTTCTTGACAAAATCAAAATCAATGAAGACAGAGGGACTGTTTCCTGCTTCTAAACCTACTCCACTAATATAGTTGAGAATCTGTACAAAAGTGAGATTGGAAACAGAGGCAACTTGATAGAAACTTAGTAGTTGTTGGCTATAAGCTTCTAGGTAACTCTTAATATCTACATAGGCTGAGGTATTAATCCCCAGCTTTAATCCATTTTCTTTGATGAAATTGAGAATTTCACTATCTGTAATTTTGCTGAGATCCTCAACTTTTAAACCCGCTTTCAGTTCAACCCCATAGGTGATTTTAATATAGTCAAGATTGAACAATTCTGAGGGAAGTTCCGCAGTTGGTTCTAGTGTGGGAACGGGTGTTGGTTCAACCGTTGGTACGGGTGTTGGTGTTGCGGTTGGTGCGGGTGTCGGTTCAACCGTTGGTACGGGTGTGGGTGTTGCGGTTGGTGCGGGTGTCGGTTCAACCGTTGGTACGGGTGTTGATGTTGCGGTTGGTGCTGCAGGTGTTGTGGTTGGTGCAGGTGTCGGTTCAACCGTTGGTATCGGTGCGGGTGTTGCGGTTGGTGCGAGTGTGGGTGTGGGCGTGGGTGCGGGTGTGGGTGTGGGTGCGGGTGCTGATAGCGATGCCTCAATAAATTGCTTGATTTGCTCAATACTAATTACTGAGAGGTTACTAACCTTAAATTGTTGCAGAATCTTAGTAACAGAAACGTTAGGATTGAACGGACGATTTTCCCCCAGACCAAATTCGAGAAAATGAGCGATCGCACTAATTTGACCTGACTTAACAGCCAACTTAATATCTGGGTTTGCTTCTAAATAATACTTGACATTCAAGAAGGACTTATTGCATTCTCGACCTTCAAATTGACCCACATTAAAAAAGTGGAGAATCGGATTGATTAGACCCTCTTGAGCTTGGACTGCAACATCAGGATTAAGTGCTAAATAATCTTTGAGTTTGAAGACAAAACTAAACTTTCGTGTTTCATCTATTCCCTGCTCCAAGAAGTGTTCACTAGCATTGGTCAAACCATCTTGAACAGCTTGCTTAACATCAGGATTAAGATTGAGATAGTCCTGAATATTAAATAGAGGATTCCAGGGACGGTTTTCACTCTGTCCAAAATCAACAAAATGTTCAGCAACACTTAAACCCTGTTGTTCAGCTACAAATTTGAAATCTACATTCAGCTTTAAGTATTCACGAACACTAAATAGATTACTAAATTCCCGATTTTCATAAATTCCATAGAGCAGAAAGTGTTCTTCTGGTGTTATTAAGTTGGCTTCAACGGCTAGTTTAACATCAGGGTTGAATTTCAAATAGGCATCTTTATCAAAGATCTTATCTAGTTTCTTGAAGAATTTATCGGGTTTGTTGGCTAATTTGCCCAGTTTGTCACCCAATTTGTCTAATTCTTTTGAAAATTTGTTCAGGTCATTCATGGTTTTTTCAACCTTGTAATCTATACGACACAATAACGGTATTCTTGCAGATCCATTCTGAAACTATCGAACCGAATATCAATCAAGGATTGAATATTATTCGATTCTGATTGTTTTTTCTGCCCATATTCACTCTAAAACATTGATTTAAGATGGTTATGAATCCTTTATGAGAAAAATCTTAATTTTAGAGTTTTATCAGCTTATTTTTTTAATTTAAACGACAAAAACTTGCCCTATTTTTGTTTTTTAGGTGGACTTTTTGAAATTTAAACCACAAACTTTTTCTTTAACCCTTTTCAAAAATTAGGTTAAAGAAAGATAGTGATTAACTTTAATTCAAATCTCCATTGACTTTGTTATTCCTCACCCACTTAATTTTAGTATTCCCTTAGTTGAGGCAAGAGATAACAGTTTTTAAAATATTGTTAATAGCCTGACCCATAGACACAACATAGCCTGGCTATTTGTAAGCAATAGATAGCTAATTTTCGCGCTTTTTCAAAAAAAATCCCCACCGGACTTTGCTTATATCCCAAAGTCACAATATTTGATCGTTAAATGTCCCTGATGAACCAACCGCAGATCGGATAAAACCAATAAAACCTATCCTGATCACTAAATCTGTCCCAATCGCTGGTTACGACAGGGTTACCGCCGTGGACGTTCTGTTGAGTTCAAAAGTTCCCAGAAGTTTCAAGACACCAGACGATAACCCATCCCCCGTACCGTTTCAATCCGTTGACCCCCTAACTTTTTACGCAGATAACCCACATAAACATCAACAATATTCGAGCCTGGATCATAGTCATATCCCCAAACCTGATCCAATAGTTGTTCCCGACTCAACACTTGACCCGGATGGCGCAAAAACGTTTCTAACAGTTGAAATTCCTTAGCCGATAGAGTAATCGGTGTTTCCCCCAAACAGGCTTGACGGGTATATAAATCCAGTGTAATCTGGCCAACAGTTAAAGCCTTATCTTCGTTACTCATCAATGGGGGATGATGTCGCAAACGAACACGAATCCGAGCTAAAAGTTCTGCAAATCGGAAGGGTTTAGTCACATAATCATCTGCACCCCCCTCTAATCCTGCTACCTTATCCGTAATATCATCCCGGGCGGTCAAAATAATAATCGGAATTTGTTCTCCCTGACCCCGTAATTGTTCTAAAACTTGAAACCCATCTTGATCAGGAAGTCCCAAGTCGAGAATCAATAAGTCAAACTCATGGGCGAGGGCTTTTTCTATAGCTTCCTGTCCATTGCGGGCCAAAGTTGTGATAAATCCATTCGCTCGCAGTCCCTTTTCCAGAAAGGAGGCAATTCGGGGTTCATCTTCAGCAATGAGAATTCGACTCATGCGGTCATACCTAGGATGCTTTAAAACGTAGATGCGGATTCCTAACTCACAATCGAATTTTAACATAGACAGGACTTACGCAGCTACACTATATTTAGAGTAGCCAGGGTTAAGAATAGCATTTTCTAGTGGGACTTAGATATTTTCTCGTCGCCAAAGGGCTAAAACCCTTAAATTAATAAATACTCTTGGTTATCAAATATTCACTGTTGGCGTTAAAATTGCGACATTTAGCGAGGGAGTTGAAAGAGAAAAAAATCTGGGAAATGTTCAATCAATACAAAAACATAAGTCGATCATAGATATAACCTCTTACTCAGGTATGCGTCTAATTATTCCTAGCTTTCAAAAACTTGCCCTGCGTGCTATTCTCGTGTTTTCTTTTGTCATACAAATTTAGGATTAACGGGGTGGTTGTCTTTACGAAATGGACACAGAGCGATTAATAAAGTAGCAAGCCAATTACAAAACGAGATTAGCGATCGCATTGAGCAAGAACTATAATTCTATCAGAATCATCAAAACCTTAATAGTATTTTAAAGTTCTTGCTGATCAAAAATAACCATCAATAATTAATATAAGTAAATTTATGACAGATATGACCTATTACCCAAGTACGATTTTAGTAGTAGATGATATCCCTGCTAATTTAGGAATCTTAGCGAATTTCCTCAATGAAGCGAATTTTGAAGTTTTGGTGGCGGAAGATGCAGAAAGTGCCATGCAAAAACTAGAATATGTGATTCCTGACTTAATTTTATTAGACGTAATGATGCCAAAAATGGATGGATTTGAGATGTATGAACGATTGAAAGAAAATCCTTTATATAGTCAAATCCCAGTAATTTTTATTACGGCTCTTTCCGAAACAGATAATATTGTCAAAGGTCTTTCTTTAGGAGCAGTAGATTATATTACCAAACCTTTTCGTAAAGAAGAAGTTTTAGCTAGGATTAAAACTCATTTAGAATTGCAAATTTTAACTGCAATTCTTGAACAAAAAAATCACTGTTTATTACAAGAAATTGCCGAACACAACCAAGTTCGTACAGACTTGAATCAGTTAAATCAAGAATTAGAAATTCGAGTAAAAAAACGCACCTCTGAACTTTCTCAAACCTTGGAAGACTTACGCAGAAGTAAAGCTCAATTAGAATATAATGTCTTCCATGACTCCTTAACGGGTTTGCCAAATCGTGACTGGTTGATGAAGCGATTGCAGGAGTTAATTGCAGCTAAGGCTAGTTATTCTGTTTTATTTATTGACTTAGATCGCTTTAAAATTATTAATGATAGCCTGGGACATTTAGCCGGAGATGAGCTATTAAACTGTGTGGCAAATCGGATGCAAGGATGTTTAAAACCTTCCCAAACAGCAACGAGGATGGGTGGGGATGAATTTGTAATTTTAGTAGAAACGGAAACAGGGATTTCCGTCGCTCAACAACTATTAGAACAGTTTAAGTTACCCTTTAATTTTAATGGGGGCTACGAAGCAATTATAGAAGCGAGTATTGGCATAACTTCTAGTGTCATGGGTTATCAACAACCGATGGATATTCTTAGAGATGTAGATATTGCCATGTATCAAGCTAAAAAGCGGGGGAGTGGTAATTATCAGGTTTTTGATCCGCAAATGCAGGCCGATGTGATTACACGCTTACAATTAGAACAAGATCTGCGAAAAGCAATCTCCCAACAAGAATTTTGTTTGTACTATCAACCTATTGTTTCCCTGATCACTCAAGAAATTAAAGGTTTTGAAGCTTTAATTCGCTGGAATCATCCCGAAAAAGGCATGATTCCACCGGATGAATTTATTCCTATGGCTGAAGAAATAGGATTAATTAACCCTTTAGGTTGGTGGATTTTACGCGAAGATTGCAATCAGTTAAGACATTGGCAAGATCAATTACCTGGCGTATCTTTGACAATGAATGTTAACTTTTCTCCGCTGCAATTCCAGCAAATTAATTTATTTGAAAAGATTGCAGAAATTGTACAACAAACTGGTATAACTAAAAATACTTTAAATATAGAAATCACTGAAAGTTGTTTATTTAAAGAAGCAAATTTAAACTTTAAATTTTTAAAAAATCTTGGTGTTGGTATATGTATTGATGATTTTTGTACAGGCTACTCCTCATTAAATTTACTCAAGGATTTGCCCATTGATATTTTAAAAATTGATCGTTCCTTTTTGGAAAATCTGAATCGAAATCCCAATGATACAATTCTCATGCAAACAATTATATTATTAGGTGAAAATTTAAAAATGGAAGTTGTTGCCGAAGGAGTTGAGACTCAAGAACAAATAGAAATTCTTAGAGAACTAGGATGTATTTTCGGACAAGGTTACTTTTTTTCCCGCCCCTTAGATAGTGAGAATGCCACGCGGTTCATCGGCTTATAATTAAAATATCAGGGGATTCTCAAACATCAATTTAATTTCTATTAAGTACCTAAACAAAATTAATTACAAGTCCTTTACCCTATTCCCCGTTCCCTGTTCCCTCTCTCAACTAGGTAATTTATTTTGTGCAACTACTTATTGGGTTTATAATCATTGATAAATAATCGTAATTGTTTTTCTTGAAAACTTCCAGCTAATTCCCCTAATCGTTCGGCAAAGGGGATATATTTTGCATCTAATTTTTTTAATTGTTCCAGTTGTTTAGTAACGGCTTTTAAATTACCTCTCATTACCAAATCGTACAAAATTACAAGTTCCTCATCCGGTGGTGGTACTAAAAAAGAAACTGAATCTGATTCTACAGATTGATTGACATTTTTATCAAGTTCAACTGACTCTTGATATGTCCAAGATATCCCTAAATGCTTTTGTAATAATGCAAATAACTCGGCAGCTTGTATGGGTTTGGGTAAAAAGGCATTTGCTCCCACATCTAAACTCTTATGCTGATCAGCTTCAAATACGCTGGCGGAAGAAATGATAATCACTAAATCTTGCAATTCAGGTTGAGAGCGAAGACGACTTACTAACTCGAAACCATCCATTTCTGGCATGACTAAATCAGTAATAACGGCATTAAATTGGACAGAATTAACTTGTTCTAAAGCCTCTTGAGCATTAGCAGCTTCTAAGACTTCAAAACCCAAGGGTGCTAATAAATTAACTAGCACAGATCGGTTTTCCCACCGATCATCAACTGCGAGAATTTTCAGTTTAGTTCCCCCATAACCCGCGATCGCAGTTTTTGGCTCAATGTTGCATGATTCCCATTGACTAGCAGAAGGGATGTCTAAATCAAACCAAAACTGACTACCAGTATTTAACTGACTGTTAACTTGAATACTGCTACCCATCATTTCAACAATTTTTAAGCTAATTGCCAATCCCAAACCAGTTCCTTCTGACCTCTTATCAGTATTACCCACCTGTTCAAAAGGTTGAAAAATTTTCTGCATTTGCTCTTTACCGATACCAACTCCAGTATCTTCAATTTGAAAGCGGATAGTGTTGATAGCCTGTAATTCCTGGGTATTAGGTTCTAAGGGTACTAATTTTATCAGTTGAACTTTGAAAGTAACGCCTCCACAATCAGTAAATTTAACCGCATTACCCAAGAGATTAATTAAAACCTGCCTTAAGCGTTTTTCGTCCCCGTGCAAGTTGTCGGGTAAAGAAAAGTCAAATTCACAAGTAAAACTGATAGCTTTTTGTTCTGCTCTGAGACGAAAGATTTGGCTAACATCCTCTAAAAATGCCCCAAAATTAAATGGCGTTGGGTAAAATTCTATTTTTCCAGCCTCGATTTTAGAAAAGTCGAGAATGTCATTAATTAAAGTAAGTAAATGAGAACCACATTGATAAATAATTTTTACGCTGAGCACATTTTGAGAGTCTAAATTTTTTGCACCCATGAGGATTTGAGCATAGCCTAAAATCCCATTCAGGGGAGTGCGTAATTCGTGGCTCATGTTTGCCAAAAATTCACTTTTGGCTTTATTCGCAGCGTCAGCAGTTTCCTTGGCTATTTGCAATTCTATTTCTGTTTGTTTGCGATCTGTAAGATCGGTATGAGAACCAAGTAAACGCATGGGTTTGCCTTCTGCATCTCGCTCGACAATCCGACCTCGTGATAGTATCCATCTGTAGCTACCATTTTTGTGCCACATCCGAAATTCGCAACTATAAGGTTCATTACAGTCACTTTTTAAATGCTCTCCTAAAAAGTCTAATACCTGGTGCAAATCATCGGAGTGAACCAGTGTTTCCCAAGAACTAAATAGGTTAGGAATTTCCTTGTCTTCATAGCCTAGCATGGCTTTCCATTGGGGTGAAAAATAGATCGTATCGGTTGTGATTTGCCAGTCCCAGATGCCTTCATTCACACTTTCTAAAGTTAGTTGATATCTTTGTTCACTTTTCTTGAGTATCTCTTGTATTTCTTGGCGATCGCGTATTTCTTGCTCTAATTCTTGGGTTCTTTCGGCAACTTTTTGTTCTAAGGAGTGCGAATAATCTTCTAATTGCTCGTAAAACTGCTTGAGTTTCTGACTCATAAGATTAAAAGCAGTAGCTAAAGCATTGACTTCTTCAATGGCGGAAGTATTTATTGTTTGATCGAAATTACTATCAGCTATTTCCCTTGCTGCTATACCCAAATTTTGAATGGGTTTAGTAATCCATGCAGAAGTGACAATTCCCGAAATAATTGCCAAAAATAACGCTAAAAAACATAGTAAAATTGTTGTCTGTTTGCTGGCATTAATTTCTTCCATAAAATCGTTTTCTGGAATGGCAATTACAATTAACCAATCAATACCTTTACCGTCTCGAAAAGGAACAACTTGTACAAATTGTTTTTGTCCATTGATAAAAAAAATCAACTTTTGAGAACTTTGAATAGAATTGAGATTTTTAAATTTTGTTACTAAATAGTTGGCGGTAGCTTGGGTTAAAATATTTTTGCTATCGGTGGCTAAAAATCTTTGTTTATTGCGGTATGGCTTTTCTGACGTAGAAGTAGCCACTAGCATTCCGCTTCTTTCCATAATAAAAGTTTGTCCCGTTTTTCCTACTTTTAAATCTTGCAAAAAATTCCCAATCAAGGATAAACGTAGAACTGCAAATAAGGCTCCAGTAATTTTTCCATTTCGATCAAAAAGAGGCTGATTAGCTGTAATTATTGGAGTGTTAACAATATCACCAAAATCAATTTTACTCCAAGTATTTTTCCCAGATTTTGCGGCTTGTTTGTAGATTTTAATATTTCGCGGATCGAAATTTTTAAATACTTTAATTAATTTGGTTCTTTCACCCTTAGTCCCAGCCAAGTAAATATATAGCTGATTCGGCTTCGTTGTACTTGTTGCTTGAATTAATACTTGTCCTTCTTCGTTACTATTAATAGCTATACCCTGACCTTTTTCAGTAATCATTACCATGCCATTGACGTTATGAAAATTATTTTTTTGTCGCCAGAAATTACGCTCCCATGCTGTCAGGTCTTCTGTGTTTAATTGACCTAGACTAATAGCATCAGCATTAATTTGATTAACTAAACGAGGTGTGGCTAAATAGCTATGTAAATTTTGTTCAATTCTCGTGGCAATTTCACCGCGCAACTGTTCCGCCAGATCATTAACAGCTTTCTCTCCATTTTTTAGCGAAAAATACCCCGTTAATCCCACAAAGGCAAAGATTTGTAAAATAAAAGGAACAATTAAGACACCGCGTAACGGAATTTTCCGAGAATTATCAATATTTTGATCCATAATGCAAAAAATGTGTTGATCCACACTCTACATATCACAGGACTTAGGCAATTACACCATATATAGCGCGCAAAAACCGAGTCTACATAATATATAGCAATTACACAATGACCCCAAAATCTATAATTTGGGTTGCCCCCCATAAAATTAGAACCAAATTTGACTACAATTGGAGTCGAGTCTTGCTAATCGTGGGCAGGAAACTTGCGAATTAAAGGTGTGAGTGATTGGATATGGTAACGGTTTGGATTGGGAATTTGGCTTGGGGAGTGGGTTCTATCGTCGGAGCAGAAATGGTAAGGGATCTTTATCATGTCGCGGCTCATGTTTTCCCGCCCTTAATTCGTTTACACAATTGGCATCATCGGGTATTCCGCCCAGATTTAACTCCCGTGAGTCAGGAAATTTATCGCCAAGCCCATTGGTATAATGATGTCCCCGAAGCCGGGGTGATGTTCAGTTTCAGTTTGATATTTCTGGCGATCGCCCATATTTACACCCCCGAACACCAGGGATTTGCCCTTCTCGGTTGTCTTTATACCCTCAGTTTCCTATTCTCCGCCATTGCCCGAGGTTTGGGAATTCCCAATGCGGATCAATTGACGGATTTGACCCATACTCCCGGGGAATTTGACCGTCCTCCCGCTCCTTGGATGGTGAATCGAACTTACCATTGGCGGCATCATTTTGATAATCAAAATGCCTATTTTTGTGGAACTTTGACTTTATTAGATAAAATCATGGGAACGGCACTTTCACTCAAGGGAAAAACCGTTGCTGTGACTGGAGCATCGGGAACTCTCGGACAAGCTCTTTTATTTCATCTCCATGCTCAAGGGGCAAAAGTTCTGGCTTTGACCTCCGGTGACCAACCCTTGAGTTTAACGGTTGAGGGGGAAACAATCCCGATCAAAACCGTAACTTGGCAAGTCGGACAGGAACAACAATTAGGGGAGTTATTGCAAAAAGTAGATATTTTAATTATTAATCATGGAATTAATGTTCACGGTCAAAGGACTCAAGATGCGATCAGTCAATCCTATGAGGTGAATACGTTTTCCGGTTGGCGTCTATTAGAATTGTTCCTGAGTACCGTTAAAACTAACGCTGATATTGCTAAAAAGGAAGTTTGGGTGAATACATCGGAAGCAGAGGTTGGGCCAGCTTTAAGCCCCCTCTACGAACTGAGTAAACGGACTTTAGGAGATTTAATTACCCTGCGTCGTTTGGATGCACCCTGCGTGATTCGTAAATTAATTTTAGGGCCATTCAAAAGTAACTTAAACCCGATTGGGGTGATGTCTCCTAACTGGGTTGCTAAACAAGTGATTAAACAGGCTCAAGCAGATGTTCGTAATATCATTGTTACGATTAATCCTTTAACTTTTATTGCTTTCCCGATTAAACAATTCTGGGTTTCTACTTATTTTAAATTGTTTAGTCGCCAGCCTAATTAGGGAATTACGAATTACGAATTACGAATTACGAATGGGTTATGAGTTATGGGTAATAGAAAGAGTTTACCTCCCCTGCTCCCCTACTCCCCCTACTTCCCCTGCTCCCCCTGCCTCCCCTGCTCCCCAGGTTCGGAAATTGCGATCGCAAAATCAGCAACAACCGAACGTAATCCTGTTAATAACTTTGATACCCTATAGGTTAGGGAGCATACTATCCAACAACGAGTAGCCTAGGGATCACTGTATTGAGGAGAGGGGAAGAATGTCTGCGACTGACTATAAAGACTACTACACGACTTTAGGACTCAATAAAACCGCGACGGCCGATGATATCAAAAAAGCCTATCGGAAACTAGCCCGCAAATATCACCCCGACATGAATCCGGGGAATAAACAAGCTGAGGCGAGTTTCAAGGATGTCAACGAAGCCTACGAGGTGTTATCCGACGCCGATAAACGCCGCAAATATGATCAGTTTGGTCAATATTGGAATCAAGCCGGGGCCACANCCTAAGCAAATAAACTATGGTGAGTAATCGTTAAAAGGGTGACGGGGTTGCAGGAAGAAAAACGGGTTAAATGATTAATGGGAACCCCCTGAGATAACTGGACATTGAGAATTCGATGACTCCAACTCCCCTCAATACGTTGTCGTTGTTCTAACCAATTTAAAGCCGCGTTTAAATGTTCAATGGTTTCTAAGGCTAAAACAATTACACCACCAGGACTTAAACGAATACTACAAATCCCTAATATTTCGCCTAAATTTTTTTCACATCCCCCCATAAAAATTCGATTAGGAGAACGTAAATGATGTAAAATATCTGGGGCTTCTCCATGAATTGAAATCATATTATTCACTTGAAACCGTTGGCGATTTTGTTCAATTAAGCTGGTTCCGACCGCTGTTTTTTCAATTGCATAAATGGTAGAATCAGGAAAAATACGAGCAATTTCTATAGAAACTGAACCCATTCCGGCGCCAATATCCCAGATTGTTTGTTTGGGTTGTAATCCTAATTCTCCCAAGATTAAACTCCTCACTTCCCTTTTTGTCATTAGTTCGGGGCGATCGCTATAACTTAAAAATAGTTGATCCCGAATGCCAAAAGTCGGAAGTTTAGATACATCTAAGGGTTCTAGGGATGATCGAGATTGACGTAGTAAGATAACAATATTTAAGGGTGAAAAAACTTGATTTTTTAGTATTTCTATATCCCATTGTTGCACCTTTTCATCCCTTCCCCCTAAATTTTCACAAACCCAAAATTGATAACAATTAGGTAAATCTAAACTTCTGATTAATTGGGCGATCGCGAAGGGATTATAAATAGTATCCGTTAAAATTGCTATTTTTTCTATCCCCTGTTGTAAGGCTTGGATTAAGGTTTCCATCGCCGGACTCTGGGCTCGGAGAATTTGAGCATCTTGCCAAGGGGTTTTAATCCGATTAAAGGCTAACTGAATCGAACTAACATGGGGATGAAAGGTTAATTGTTCGGGGGAAAATTCGGCTATCAATAAATGACCTAACCCAAAAAATAACGGATCACCCGCTACCAAAATTACAATATAATTATTACTAGATTGTTTATTTTCGACTTCCCATCTAATCAGTTGTTGACGAATGGCGACAATGGTTTCTGTTAAATCTCCCAAGGTTAACTGGGTGGCTAAATGTTCAGGAAAATAACTTAAATGGCGATCGCGTCCGACTAATACCGTCGCTCCCATAATTAAATTAAGCACAGACTCACTCAGTCCTGATGCCCCTTCTAACCCAATTCCAATAACATGAATCATCAATCAGGATTTCCTATTGCCCGTTGCCCTTTCCCCGTCCCTTCTTCAACAGGTGTTGATCGTTAGAGATTAACCATCAACACCCGAACAACCAATCACTAACCCCTAGGATTTAAACTCTAAAACGGGCCAGTTTGGTTCTCGATAATAGCGATTCATGTCGTCAAATTTGCGGAGTTCGGCTCGGTTAACCCAGATTTCTTGAGTTGAATCCAACCATTGTTGATTAAAAGAAGATAGAATATTACAAAAATTTGCCCGATCTAAATCTTCAGGAATACTTCCGAAATAACCCAAGGTAATGTGCGCCGTTAGATAATATTGTTGATCGACACCTAACGGAATTAAACCCGGATTTTGATAGATAGATCGGCGAAATTCAAGAGTTTTTTGATAGGACTCTTGATCTCGGGGAACCAAGCAAACGGCAATCGCCCTTGGTAATAACATAAAACCAAAAATTTGCCAACGGATACCCGGAGAAATCGGGGTTGATTTAAACGTCTCAAAAGATTGAGCGATCGCTTCATGCAAATTCGGCTCAAAATTAGGATCTTGACTAGCATCTCGATAGGCACTGTCCCAGACCAAATCAGCCAGGGTAAAATGTAAACTATCCGGGGGGATAGTAATTAAAAAATCAGGATCAAACTTTTCACCCAGTTGCTGTTGACAATCTTGGAGATTTTGATAGAACTCTTGATTATCCAAGTCTTCCGCCGCCGGAGGCGTAATCACGGTATAACCAGGGAAAGGTACAGCTTGGCGTCTACCCTGGGAGTCGGGTTTAAACTTAGGGGACTCCTGGATATACTCCAACTGAGAGTGATAGGATTCTGGCAGCGTTAACCGCGCCACCCGATTCACATAAACTTGATAAGTATCGTCCAATTTTAATCGCCTCTTTTGAAAAAATTAAGTTATTATGCCAATCTACCTATACTGGGGAGACGATGACTTTTCCTTATTGCAAGCGGTGGAACGATTGCGATCGGCCGTCGTTGATCCCAGTTGGGATAGTTTCAATTCTGACAGAATTGTGTCCGATCAAGCAAATTCTATCGCAATGGGACTCAATCAAGCCATGACTCCCCCGTTTGGGTTGGGTGGACGCTTTGTTTGGTTGGCCGATACCCCCCTGATGCAGCAATGCCCGACGGAGGTTTATCAGGAATTAGAACGAACCCTGCCCGCAATCCCCGATACCACCACCTTACTATTAACCAGTGCTAACAAACCCGATGGTCGGCTAAAATCTACCAAGTTCCTAGAAGACCAGATTCGTAAATCCAAAGGAGAAGTGCGGGAATTTTCGCGGATTAAACCCTGGGAAACCGACAAGTTAGAACAGCAAGTTAGAACCCTGGCCACCGAACGCGGGGTAAAACTGACCCCCAATGGTATCGCTCTCCTGGCGGAGTTAGTCGGAAATGATATCCGACAACTGTATAACGAATTGGAAAAACTCCAACTCTTTAGTGGAAAGACTCATCAACCCTTGAGTGTGGAGGACATTTCCCGATTAGTTCAGTCCAATACTCAAAACAGCCTAAAACTTGCCACTTGTATTAAAGCCGGACAAACTAGCGAAGCCCTAGAGTTAATTGCCGATCTACTTTTACATAATGAACCCGCCCTGAAAATTGTGGCAACTTTAGTTAGTCAGTTTCGGACTTGGTTATGGATTAAATTAATGATGGAAACCGGAGTTCGGGATAAAGTCGAAATTGCTAAAACCGCCGAAATTGGCAACCCTAACCGGGTATTTTTCCTGCAAAAAGAAGTCCAAACTCCCACACTCAAGCAATTTCAACAGAGTTTACCCCTATTGCTTCAGCTAGAAGCCCATCTGAAACGGGGTGGAGAGGAACTTTCGACCCTACAAACCCAGATTATTGAATTGTGTCGTCTATTTCAACGGGGATAAAAGTTCTAATTTTCAGAAAATAGTTGCACAGCGATTAATGAGTGATACTATCATTGTCATGGACAGGTGAAATCATTTTAGCTATGTCATCACAAGATCAAAGCCCACGGGAACTGGCTAAACAGGGCGATCCCAAGGTGATCGCAGACGCGATTAACCGTTCCCTAAAATCTAAAGGAATTAATGCCGATGTCATGCGGGATAACGGCTGTCTCCATGTCATGATGGAGGGGGATCAGGTTCCTCACTATCAAAAAGATTTGGTTAAATTAGTCCGAAATGGTATGGATCGCCTCGGTGTTGAAACGATTTACACCGTTCGGGTTTATGGGCGTCAGTTCGGAGATGATTTACCCGTTTGGGAAGAAGAAATTGTTCTGAGAACGCCACCGGAACCCGTGATCAGGCCAGTTGCTGATGTCTTTTTGGATGAATCTTCCGTGCCTTTGGTGGATGATGAAGATGAAGACTACAATATTGACGACGAAATTATCGATGATGACGAAATTATCGATGATGATGAATATTTGCCCGACCATAATAATAATGTAGCAGCCGCCTACAATCCCGAGGAGGATGATGATCCCGATGAGGAAATTGAGGAAACTACTCGACAGGTTGAACCCAAAAAGCCCAAAAGCAAGGTTTTACCGTTGATGATCTTGTTCGGGGTTTTAGCGGTTTTGGCCATCTTGGGGGGATTGCATTTTGCCGGAATCTTCCGCTTACCCTTCCTCCCCACAGGTTCCTCCTCCTCTCCAGAGTCCTCCGATACTTCATCTACTCCTTCGACTGCCACCTCTCCTAAACCGCCTGCTTCTCCAGCCACACCAGTTGATCCATTTTCTGAAGCAGTTAAAACCGCAACCACTACCGCAAATTTAGCTCAAAAAGCCCAAACCCGCGCGGAATGGACAAAAGTGGCAACGGAATGGAAACGGGCTAGTGAGTTGATGAAAAAGGTTCCTAACTCCCATCCTAAGTTTACGGTGGCTGAAGATAGGGCCGTTCAATATGCTAATAATCAGAAGATAGCGGAACAAAAAGCTGCTGCTACTCCCAATTAAAATATAGTTGATGGTTTCTATTTTAACTGTATTTCAATTCGGAGATGTGATCAGAATTTTTTTCTGGTAAGGTTATTTATCTGGGTATAAAAAACAATAGTAATACTAAAAAAGCAGGGAAAACTGATACCTACCCGCCTTTTTTTTAGGCAATCTTGCTATGGGCAATAGGTAGTATAGCAAGAGGCAATAGGGAATAGGCAATCTCGCTATAGGTAAATACTTACTGTGAGAAGCTTTTAGCTTTCAAGAATGTCCTAATAGATGTGGCGACTGCTATACCTAATTAAAGATTGAGCCAGTGTATTATTTGGCCCGGGAGCAATTGTAAATTTTTAATAAAGTGCAGACCCCTTTTCATTAAGTTTTCATCAAATTTTGATGAAGTTTTAAACCGAATCGATGCAGGGAAAGGGGCAGTGGTTAATAATAAAGATATAAGTCTTCTACTACTATCATGGTCTTTGGTGATCTTCTATTGGTATCCCAACTTACTTCAGAGCAAACCCTGAATCAAATCATGACACTTACGCAGAAAATTCACCAACAGCTTGAATTAGGTGAAGTTTTAGACGTAACGGTCAAAGGAATTAGGGCAATCTTGGGTTGTGATCGGGCTGTGGTCTATCGTTTCTTACCTGATGGCGATGGGGTCGTAGCAGAAGAATCCGTCAGTCCTGAAGGGATACCAATTTTAGGACAACTAATCTATGATCCCTGCTTTCAAGCCAAGTGGGTAGACCTCTATCGTCGAGGACAGATTAGCTCAATTGAAGATGTAGAGACTAAGCCGCTTCAAGCTTGTTACAAAGAGCTTTTACAACGATTACAAATCCGCGCCAATCTGGTTGTCCCGATTTTACTCCTGAGATCTCCATCGCCTCAAACTTCTCCAACCTTACCCGAGCTTTGGGGTTTATTGATTGTTCATCAATGTCAAAGTTCCCGTCAGTGGACAACCCTAGACATTAAATTTATGCAACACATGGCGATGCAATTAGGAATTGCTATTCAATATAGAGAAGCTGATCACCATCTCCGGCAATTATATCAACAAAAATCGCAAAGAATATCACTACCTATCCAAGAAATAAACGCCAGACCCGATTGCCAATGTTCTCATCTTGATGACGAATATTTAACTGAAAAATCTAATAATGCTATATCAATTCTGGAATTAAATGGGCTAGATCGACTCCAAACCCCAGTCTGGATTTTTGATATTGAGAATTTACAAATGTGGTGGGCTAACCCTGCCGCACTTCATATCTGGAATGCTACTGATCGAGAAGAATTAATTCAACGTAATTTTCAGGATATTTCAGAAGCTACTCGCATTCGTTTAAACGCTTATTTACAACAATTTAAATACAAAAAAAATATCACCGAAACCTGGACATTTTACCCCCAAGGTAAACCGATATCAGTTCGTTGTACTTGTTCTGGAATTCAGATTGAAACGGGTCGGATAGCAATGTTAGTGGAAGGGATTACAGAAGTTGCTAATCAAAGCTCTCCTGAAACCCTGCGGGCGATTGAAGTCCTGAATCATACCACCGTGATGATTTCCCTATATACCCTGGAGGGTGTCCCCTTAATGCAAAATCCCTCCGCTCTTGAGTGTTATGGCGATACCCTCTATCCCAATCTCAATCATGATAATGCCTTTGCCCGCCATTTTGTCGATCCTAAGATTGGAGAAACCGCGATCGTAACCGCCCAGTCCGGGGCAATTTTTAGTATTGAGACTCAGGTTTATACTTTAAATGGTATTCGTTGGCATGGTTTAGATGTGCGTTGTACCCGTGATCCAGTAACAGGAAATGCCATGCTTCTTGTGAATGAAAAAGATATTACAGAACAGCAAACTGCTTTGATTGAACATCTGCATACTGAACAAGAATTGCGCTGGAAAGAAGCCTTATTACGTTCGATGACGGATACGTCTAACTTGGCATTTTTTGTTGTTGATAATCAAACGGATAATATTCTCTATTTTAATCATCTTTTTTGTAAAATTTGGGGAATTGAACACTTAGAAATTCAGATGTTAGCAGGAGTTTTAAAAAACAAGGATATTATTCCCGATTGTATTCCTTTAATTGCTGATGTTCCTGCCTTTACCGAGTCCTGTAAACCCTTGCAATCACAAGACAATCGGGCGGTAATTGAGGATACAATTGCTTTTTCTGATGGGCGTACTATTCGCCGTTTTTCTAGTCAAATTCGAGATCAAGACGATCACTATTTTGGACGGTTATATATTTTTGAGGATATTAGCGATCGCCAACAGGTAGAAATCAATCTGAAGGAAAGTGAAGAACGTTATCGCTCTGTGATTGCAGCCATGGCTGAAGGTATTGTCCTCCAGCAAGTCGATGGTCAGATCACCGCCTGTAATCAAAGTGCGGAAGATATTTTAGGGTTAACGACCGACCAGATGATGGGCTTAACTTCCATTGACCCCCAGTGGCGAGCCATTCAAGAGGATGGTTCAAATTTTCCTGGAGAAAACCATCCAGCGATGGTCACTTTACAAACAGGAAAGCCTCAATTTAATGTGATTATGGGAGTATATAAACCCGATAAAAATTTAACCTGGATTTCGATTAATTCCCAACCCTTATTTCATCCCGACTCACCCCAACCCTATGCAGTGGTGGCTTCTTTTACCAATATTACGGCGCGTAAACAAGTGGAAGAAACCTTAAAACAACAGGCTGAAGGGGAACGGATGATTTATACCATTACCCAACGAATTCGTCAGTCTTTGGATTTAGATGAAATTCTGCAAACCACTACCGCCGAGGTGCGTCAGTTCCTACAGACAGATCGGGTGATCATTTACCGTTTCAATTCCGACTGGGGTGGTATGGTGGTTAAAGAATCTGTAAGTCCTGGGACAAAAGCTATTCTGAAAATGGAAATTACCGATAGCTATTTTGTGGAAAATCAGGGACAATACTATTGGAAAAACACGATTAAAGCGACTCCTGATATTTATACCGCCGGGCTTACTCCCTGTCATTTGGAATTATTAGAACTTTTACAAGTACGAGCAAAATTAGTGGTTCCGATTATCTTACAAACCCAGGGTTTATGGGGGCTATTAGTCGTCCATGATTGTACTCAGCCGCGGGAATGGCAAACCCTAGAAATTGAACTGACGCAGCAATTAGCAATTCAGTTAGCGATCGCCATTCACCAATCAGAACTTCATCAACAATTACAACTGGCTAATCAACAATTACAAAATTTAGCCATGGTTGATCAACTGACCCAAATTGCTAATCGTCGCTGTTTTGATGATATCTTAAATCAAGAATGGCATCATTTAATCCGAGAGCAACGCCCGCTTTCCTTATTGCTTTGTGATATTGATTATTTCAAGCAATATAATGATACCTACGGACATTCTCAAGGTGATACCTGTTTACAACGGGTTGCTCAGGCTTTGCAACAGGGTGTTCAGCGTTCCATTGATTTAGTTGCCCGTTATGGGGGGGAAGAATTTGTGGTAATTTTACCTCACACTGATCGGGAAGGGGCGTTGCAAGTGGCTCAGAAAATTCAAGATGTCCTTGAACAGTTTAATCTACCCCATCGTAGTTCTAACGTTGCTGACCGGGTAACCATGAGTATTGGGATTTGTACTTTAATTCCTACGGTCGAGCGGTTTCCTTTGGATTTAATTAATGCTGCGGATCATGCTCTATATCAGGCGAAAACCCAGGGACGAAATCGGGCCGTTGTCAGTATATTATAGATTGAGATGATTTTTTGTATTTTTTAATTAATTCTATGGAATGGACAGCAGAAGCCGAAACTCGTTTGAAAGAAATTCCCTTTTTTGTCCGTCCAGCGGCTCGGAAAAAGATTGAAAAGTTTGCTCAGGAATTAGGCGTTACTCAAATTACTGTTGAGGTTTATGAGCAGGCTAAACAAAAATTTAATTAATAGGGAATAGGGAATAGGGAATAGGAAAAATATTGAATTTAAGATTATGGGAAAACTCAAAGCGGTGATTTTTGATGTGGATGGTACTTTAGCGGATACGGAACGGGATGGCCATAGAATTGCTTTTAATCAAGCCTTTTCTCAGGTGGGTTTGTCTTGGAATTGGTCTGTAGATTTGTATAGTAAATTATTAGCAATTGGCGGGGGAAAAGAGCGAATTCGTTATTATATTGAACAGTATGAACCAGACTTTTTATTAACAGACAACTTAAATGATTTAATTAGGGATCTACATCAGTTAAAAAATGAATATTATCGAAAATTATTAGATCAGGGTTCAATTCCTTTGCGTCCTGGGGTACAACGGTTGATTCAAGAAGCCCAGGAAGGAGGAATGAGGTTAGCGATCGCTACAACCAGTGCTTTACCGAATGTTTTAGCCTTATTAGAAAATACAGCCATTCATCCCAATTGGTTTGAAATTATTGCCGCAGGGGATATTGTTCCTGCAAAAAAACCTGCCCCGGATATTTATTTTTATGTCTTGGAAAAATTAGGATTAAATGCAGCAGATTGTTTAGTATTTGAAGACTCCTATCATGGATTTTCAGCTTCTAAACAAGCGGGATTAAAAACAATTATTACCGTCAATGATTATACCAAAAATCAAGATTTTACCGATGCTTTATTAGTTGTAAATCATCTGGGTGAACCCGAACAACCTTTTACGGTCTTAGCGGGGAAGATTCCCGAAAAATGCTATTTAGATTTAGCCTTAATATCCTCTTACTTCTCTTGAAAAATTGAACTAACAGGACTAATAACTGATAACTCTTAAACTGATAACTCCTAAACTGATAACTCTTAAACTGATGACTCTTAAACTGATGACTGATGACTGATTCCTACAGTGGTAAAGCTAAAGGTTTAAACCCATGTTTGACTGAAACCTCACCAATTTTTTCCATTTTCTCAACAGTAATTTGATTGCGACCCCAGGAAAAATTAGTATAAATTTTCTCAAATTCCAGTAACATTGATTCTGCAAAACAGGCAAAGAGTTGACGTCCGGGTAACTTCATATTGACAATTTTCATAATTTTCCAGTCAATATCAAGGGCGTGTTCCACAATTCCGCCGTCTAAAACGTAAATTTCAGGATGTTGAATTTTTGTGGCTAAATTCTTGGGATAACCTCCATCAATGAGCAAACAGGGTTTTTTTAGGGTATCGGGATTGATTTCTACCCCCCGGGGCATACTCGCCACCCAAACAATAATATCCGCTTGGGGTAAGGCTTCTTCTAATCCCATAATTTTTCCCCGTCCTAACTCCTCCTGTAAAGCATTAAGACGTTCCTTATCCCGGGCAATTAATAACAATTCTCCGGCCTCTGTGTGGCTATTGAGCCAACGACAAACCGCACTGCCAATATCCCCTGTGGCTCCACAAACGGCAACGGTAGCCTTAGTTAAATCAATCCCTAACCGAGCCGCTGCATTTTCTACCTGACGACAGATAATATAGGCGGTGTGAGTATTTCCGGTGGTAAACCGCTCAAACTCTAACTTAATATTCCGAACCTGTTGAATTTGTTCTAAGTTAAAATTTTCAAAAATAATTGAGGAAAATCCCCCTAAAGCTGTGATATTAATTCCATTTTTTTGAGCATGAGCCATCGCATTAATAATTTTGCGAGTAGCGGCTTTGATGCGACGACTGGCTAACATTTCGGGCAAAAAACAAGACTCTACATATTTGCCTTCAATGATTTGACCTGTAATACTCGTGACTTTGATATCATCAACGATTTGAGGCGGAGCGCTGCACCAAAAATCTAACCCTTGGTCAGCATATTCAGGATATCCTAAATCTCTGGCAACGGCTTGGGCGTGTTCTAAACTGGTAAGATGACCGATTAAACCAAACATGATTCAACTATAGATTTTAATATGGATTTTAGAGTTTAACGTCCAAAGCCGCAGTCTGGGTAGAGACGTTGCTGTGCAACGTCTCTACTGGTAATCTAAAATCCAAAGGGTATTTTAGGCGGCGGTGAGACCGTAGGCGGACATTCGCATAATATCGCGGGTCGAAAACCCGATATTGCTTAGAGCTTCCCCGTAAGCAATCATAAAATCCTCGACTAATGCTTCCTTTTCCATTCCCAGAACATGAGCATCATCGGCTACCTGGTTAAGCATTCTCCAAATAATCGGCAGGTTTTGGCGGTTGGCGTCTTCGAGTTCCGCTTTGGAGGTTTCCAAGTTGGCTTTGAGCCATTCTTCCCCAAAATTGAGGTGCAGATATTCGTCCTTGACCACCCCTTCGGTAATTTTGCGGGCAAAATCATCGGCTACGGGAATGTAAATGTTGTAAGCGGCGATCGCAAAACATTCGATAATTAAAGATTGAATCAGCAAGCAGGTGACCACTTTACCTTCGGCGGCGGCATCCTTAAAATTTTGGTGTAAGGAAGCAAAGAACTCCTGGGCAAATTCCATATCCGGTGTGACGGCTAAATTCCGCCCACAGGACTGAAACCCCTTCTTATGGCGCATTTCCATTTTGGCTAAACCCGCCAAATTCTCCTGCTGCTCAGGTAACATTGCACCCAGCTTGATGTAATTGTCGTAGGCTTCCTGTTCTCCTTCAATTACAATGGCGTTAATTCGGCTGTAGGCATCTTTATAGGTTTCAGATTGGAAGTCAATCGCAATGGCTTCAAGCTGTGGCATAGGTTTACAATCTCCTCATCACAAATAAGTTATTATTGCTGGCTTGCCCTCCCCTTCCCCCTTTTGAGGTATCCTTAAAGATCGGGTCGGAGAGTTGATTTTTTCACCAAACTACTTAACTAATTAAGCTTATAGCGATTCTCGCACAAAACCCACGTCTTTTCCGCGTTGGATGCACTTGGACATTGAATTGAATCCAGCTTGAGGGAAGACCAGATTCAATATCATAACTTTTTATTAACCAAAACAAGATAGCAACCATTTGTTACTTATGGCAAAAGCAATTCCAGGGGGAAAAATATTAGTCGGATGCAGCTGGGGTCTATTGATGGTGGGGGCTGGGATTGTATTATTGCCGTTATTGGTGGTTTTGGTGACCTCCTTTTCCACCCCCAACAATGTCACCGAAACTCAGTTTACCCTGGCTAATTATCAAGAAGCTTGGCATCGAGGTCGGTTTCTCCTGGCTTTTGCTAACTCAACCTTAGTGGCTTTAGGAGTAACCGCATTTCAAGTGATTACCTCAGCTTTAGCTGGATATGCGTTAGCCCGCTTAAAGTTTCGGGGACGACAAACCCTATTATTAATTGTTTTAGCCACTCTGGTGATTCCGTTTCAGTTATTAGTAATTCCGATATTTTTGGTTTTGAAATGGGGACACTTACTTAATACCTATTGGGCTTTAATTTTACCCACGGCTGCCAATGGTTTTGGGATATTTCTTCTCCGTCAATATTTCCTGACAATTCCGGTAGAACTCGAAGAATCCGCCGCCTTGGATGGGGCTAACCGATGGCAGATTTTATGGGAAATTATGTTACCTTTGGCTCAACCCGCCCTGGTAACGTTATTCTTATTTACCTTTATTGGGGAATGGAATGATTTATTTAAACCCCTAATTTTTACCACTAAACCTCAATTAAAAACTGTACAATTAGTTCTAGCTGAATTTCAAGAACAATATACCAATAGTTGGCAATTATTAATGGCGGCGGTGGTTATTTCTTCAATTCCAGTGATTGTATTATTTTTGATCGGACAAAAACAATTTATTCGCGGTATTGCCACCACTGGAATTAAGAATTAAAAGGATATAATTAACGAACCATCACCACATCAGACACCCTATTATTGACAAAAATCACATCAATAACTCCATTGGGGTTATTGCGGTTCCAGCGCTCAATGATACGGCGATTAGTATGTTCTACCGTTTGAGTAAAGAAAAAATTGTTTCTTTGGAGCCAACGTCTAGCTTGATTTTCATTAGAACCAATTAAATTTTTCCTGGTATTAGTAAACCAGTCAGAGGAGTTTCCCGTCGAGTTACCCGAGGAGAGACTACAGGTTCCGGTACTGGTACCCCATTCTTCGGCCGTAACCGATATTTGTGAACCAGGTCGCACATTACCACGAGAAAGATCAACTAAAGTTACCATTGTGGCTGCCATGATTGACCCTGTATAAACTGGTTGTCTGGCGTTATTGGTGGATTGAAAACTCAGGTTAGAGACGATGGGGGGCTGTCCTGAACGTTCCCAACGAATTTCCGTGAAACGACCGTTAAGAAATTGGGCCGAATAAGTCCAACCATTATTCATCCGTCCATTACAAAATAACTGTTGAGCAGCGCTGGCGGAGGAAAATACCGCTTCTCCTAAAACTAAACCCACCGTTGCTAATCCCGTTAGGAAAAGCGTTGCACCCTTCTGAATATTCTTGTTTCTGTTCATGTTTAATTTGATTTTTTTTTCTAATAATATTAATAAAACAGCCCAGGGCTGGACTGTTTTATCGGTGTTTTTCAGTTATTTCGAGAAACGAGGGCCTAGACCAACGGCTCCAGCATAAACGGCTTGGGCGCCGAGTTCGTCTTCAATCCGTAATAAACGGTTATATTTGGCGACCCGTTCACTCCGACACAGGGAACCCGTTTTAATTTGTCCGGCTCGGGTGGCAACGGCCAGGTCTGCAATTGTGGTATCTTCAGTTTCCCCGGAACGGTGACTAATCACGGAAGTATAACCATTGCGGGTGGCTAGGTCAACGGTTTCTAAGGTTTCCGACAGAGAACCAATTTGGTTGAGTTTCACCAAAATAGAATTGGCGATGTTCTCCTCAAGACCTCTTTTCAAACGGGTGGGGTTCGTGACAAATAGGTCATCCCCCACCAGTTGAACCTTACTACCGAGTTTTTCCGTTAGGGATTTCCAGTGAGCCCAGTCATCCTCGTGCAGACCGTCTTCGATGGAAATAATCGGGTACTGACCGGTTAATTTACTCAGGTATTCAGTCAGTTGCTCCCCACTATTCGGTTGACCGTCGTAGGTGTAGACGCCATCTTGATAGAATTCACTCGCAGCCACATCCAGAGCCAGAGCGACCTGTTCACCTGGTTTATAACCCGCGATTTCAATGGCTTGGATGAGAATATCCAGAGCTTCTTGGTTAGAACCCAAATTAGGAGCAAAACCGCCTTCATCCCCGACGCCACCGAGGAGTCCTTTGCCTTTCAAGACATCACTCAGGGATGCAAACACCTCCGCCCCCCAACGCAGGGCTTCTTTGAAGGTGGGAGCCCCAATGGGAACGATCATAAATTCCTGAATATCAACGTTATTGGCGGCGTGGGAACCTCCGTTAATCACGTTCATCAGGGGGACGGGGAGGACGTTGGCAATGGGGCCGCCTAAGTAACGGTACAGGGGTAAACCCAGGGTTTCGGCGGCAGCCTTAGCGACGGCGAGGGAGACACCTAGGATAGCATTAGCTCCGAGGTGGCTTTTATTGGGAGTGCCATCGAGGTCGAGCATGATTTGGTCGATGACGGTTTGTTCCAGGGCACTAACTCCGTTCAGGGCTGGGGCGATGACCTCGTTGACGTTTTTAACCGCCGTTAGAACTCCTTTCCCCCCATAACGGCTTTTATCTCCATCTCGGAGTTCATGGGCTTCAAAGCTTCCGGTGGAGGCTCCACTGGGAACTTGAGCGTGTCCATAGGCTCCGTTATCGAGGTAGACTTCGGCTTCAAGGGTGGGGCGTCCGCGAGAGTCCAGGATTTCACGGGCAATAATAGTAAGAATTCCGGTATCTGACATATCTATATCTATCCTTTATTAGTCCGTTCAGAGGTGTCCGTTGGCTTCAAAGAGTCGAGACAAGAGACAGGTTAACAGGTTATGGGTTGATCTAGTCGCAGTCCTTGGAACATTTTAAGGTTTTGTTTGGGTTAGATTGATAGACATAACCGGGTTTTAAGGCTCCGTTCCCCCTTCGGTCTATAATTTGGCAATCATATTCATCTTGTCATGACGAGTGATTGCCCTTTATCCTGGTAGCTTTGATCCGGTTACGTTAGGACATTTAGATGTTATCGAACGAGGTTGTAAACTATTTGAACAGGTGATTGTGGCGGTCTTGGGAAATCCGAATAAAAAGCCTTTATTTAGCGTAGAGGAACGGATAGAACAAATTCGCTGCGGAACCCAACATCTGAACAATTTAGAAGTAGCCAGTTTTGATGGTCTAACGGTAGACTATGCAAAACTGCGGAATGCTCAAGTTTTACTCCGAGGGCTGCGAGTTCTTTCTGATTTTGAGTTAGAACTGCAAATGGCTCATATCAATAAAACCCTGTCAACAGAAATTGAGACCGTGTTTTTGGCAACCTCAAAGGAATATAGTTTCCTCTCTAGTAGTGTTGTCAAAGAAATCGCCCGATTTGGAGGTTCTGTTGATCATCTTGTTCCTAATCACGTTGCTAAAGAGCTATATAAATGTTACGCCAGGAATCAACCCCAAGACTAGAACCTGAACAAAATGGACTCCGTGTAGAACCTGAAGCCTCTGTCAGTAATTCCCCTGGAATTGATATCCAACGGGAACTTAACCGACTGGAGGAGATGATTCTCGATAGTCCTAGAATTCCATTAACTCGACGAACTTTAGTCGATGAAGAACAATTATTGGATCAATTAGATTTGATTCGATTGAATTTACCCAGTGCTTTTCAAGAGTCAGATATTATTGTTCGCCATAAGGATGAAATTCTGCAAGAGGCGGAAGAATATGCCCAGGAAATTATCGATGTGGCTGAACAAAGGGCGGCTCGAATATTGAATGAAATGGGTTTGATTCAACAAGCAAAATCTGAGGCGGATCAATTGCGTCAACAGGTTCAACATGAATGTGAGACGCTTCAGCAACAAACCTTGTCTGAAATTGAACAAATTCGTTATCGTCTTCAACAGGAATTAGAAGAAATGCGATCGCGGACTATGGCAGAATGTGAAGAAATTCAAAACGGTGCCGATGATTATGCCGATCACGTCCTAGGAAGCATCGAACAACAGTTAAATGAAATGATGCGAGTGATTCGTAATGGTCGCCAACAAGTACAGGGAAATAATCCAACGCGGTAACTCTACTGATAATGGAATTAGGAGATAGCCTAGGCGTTATTTATAGCATCTTTTCAGTTGTCTCCTATTTCCGTTTACAGATTTTCCCCCATAACCCATTACCCATTGCTTATTCCCTACTATTTTTATGTTAAATAATATTAGGCTATTACTCCTGGCTTGCCAGAATCTCAATATTGATTATGAAATTCTTCATTCTGATCAAAATTTAGTCAAAGTTAAGCTGGGAAAAAATTATTACTTCTGTAATTATAGCACGCCTTTAGTGGATCAATCGACTTTTAAAATTCTTAAAGATAAAGACTATACCTACTCAATTTTACACCAAAAAATTAGAACTCCAAAAACCCTAGGTTTTCTTTCCCCATATTGTGATCAAAACTATCAACGTTACTTAAAATTTAGAACAATTACCGATATTTCAAAGGAAATTGAGAGGGTATTTCAATTTCCCGTAATTGTTAAACGCAATGCTGGTTCCAGTGGACACCATGTTTTTTTATGTGATCATCTTGAGGATATTCAAACGGCTTTAACTAAGATTTTTAATATTGATCATAAGGATTATGACTATGTAGCGATCGCTCAACAATATATTTCAATTCAACGGGAATATCGAGCCGTTTTTTTAAATCAAGAATTAATACTACTATATGAAAAAGATATTAGTCAGGCAATATTTACCGGAAATTTAAGCCCTTTACATTGGGAAGGAGCGCAAGCTAAACATATTAATAATTCTCAAATTCTATCAGAAATAGAAACATTTTGTCAACCCATTTTCCAAGAATTAAATTTAAACTATACCGGGTTAGATATTGCGATAGACAAAGATGATCAATATTGGTTTATTGAGGCTAATTCCCATCCCAATTATGACATCTTTACTAGAGATAACGATCCAAAATTGGCAGTCCAAGTATTTGAAAAAATGCTGACTTTTTTAGCCTCTGAATCTAGGAAAAATCTGTTCTAGGATTTTAGGTATTTTTTCCTGTGCAAGTTAATAATCTGTCACAGGTCTTAATGATTCAACCTAATTTTCAATTAAAACCAGAATTGTACTTTCCGAATATTTAGGTTAGAACTAAAATACTATTCTATCCCTGGGATAAACAGCCCCAAGATTTTCCTAACGTTATTTCCTATTACTACAAATGATCAACGAAAAATTCCGTCGCCAACTTCGTCACGAAGCCCAACTCTGGCAGGAAGAACAAATTATCGATAATTCTGTCTATCAACAGTTAGCAACCCGCTATCAATTTAATCATCTTGAAACCGCCGCTAGTAGTCGGTTTGTCATGATTTTAATGGGGTTGGGAGCCATTCTATTAGGTTTAGGTGTAATTACCTTTGTGGCAGCTAATTGGCAAGACTGGTCAAAAGAATTAAAAGTTATCCTGCTTCTGAGTTTATTTATAGGAGTCAATGCCGCCGGCTTTTATTTATGGCAACAACCATCAGATACCTTGGAAGTGGGAAGAAAACAACGCTTAGGTCAAGGATTATTGATTTTTGGAGCATTAATTTTAGGGGCAAATATTGCCTTGATGGGACAAATTTTTCATCAAAGTGGTTCCGCTCATGAACTATTTTTAGTATGGGGAATTGGAGTATTAGTAATGTCCTATAGTTTGCAACTGACCTCTTTAGGATTTTTAGGACTACTATTGTATGGAATTGGCTATTGGATAGGAGCATCTAATTTATTCTCCTTGCAACCTTTTTCTATCCTAAATTTAGTCCTAGAACATACCCCTTTAATAGCAGGATTTCTATTCATTCCCCTTGCCTATCGCTGTCAGTCTCGGGTCTTGTTTATTATGACCTTACTGATTCTGATTCCCGCTTTACAAATCAGTATCTTTCCCCTGTTTAACTCTAGTTTGCCTGAAGGATTAATCTTCGCTATTCTATTTGTTTTTACCCCAGCTTTATTATGGAGTTATGATGATACCTCATGGCCGATGATTGATAGTAGACTATTTCAACGTTCAGCTAAAACCCTATCCATTATTCTGTTAGCCATTTTATTTTTTAGTTTATCCTTTAACGGATTTTGGAATGATCTTATTGTAGACAATTCAGACAATTCAATGTTCATTAGTCAATTTATTTTGATTGACTTTTATGTGTTTTTGGGAATTATGTTTTTACAATGGTTTCAATTAATTAAACCCAGTGCTATTCATCCGAATAGATGGGGATTTGATTCGGTTACCAGCGTCATTGCTGGATTTTTAGGGTTAACTGGATTTATCTGTTTTTGGCATTTACAAATCCATGCAATTCCTGAAATAGCCACCTTTTTATTCAATGTGCAGATGTTTATATTAGCAACGGGATTAATTAGAATTGGACTCGCCCAAACTCAACGATTTGCCTTTTGGGGAGGGATGATTTTATTAGTCTCCCAAATTATGAGTCGCACCTTTGAATATAACACGGAATTGATTCTAAAAGCCTTTGTATTTACCTTATGTGGTGTAGGAGTAATTCTGGCTGGGTTATGGTTTGAACGCCATTTATTAGCTGCTGCTAGAACCCAAAATCGTTAATTTATCTAATTTTCAGGAGTAAAAACCATGAATTCTTCTGACTTGAATGATACCCAATCTTCCGTGATTTTAACTCCGTCTCCTGTCGTTAAAAAACAGATCCCAGCTTGGAAATTTTGGACACCGTTATTATTTCAATTAATCCTAATTTTAGCAGTTCCTTCCCAAGCGTTTTATACTCAGGTAACAGGAAAAACAGTGGTATTGCAAACCGCCCCCGTTGACCCCTATGACTTTTTTAGAGGATATTATCAAACCCTGAGTTATAATATTTCCAGTGCTGATACACTCAAAGCACTTCCTGGTTGGCAAGAAGTTGCTAAAGGGGCAGAATATTTACCCCAGGGAACTTTAATTTATGTCACCTTAGAACAACCGAAAGATTCAGCAAAATCTCAACATCCTTCAGCTTGGAAACCTGTAAAAGTCAGTGCTGAATATCCTGATAATTTATCTAAAAATCAAATAGCTTTACAGGGAAAATCAACGGGATGGAATATTGAATACGGTTTGGAACGGTATTATATGCCAGAAAACCAACGGGATCAAATTAATAGTACAATTACAGAAGCTCAAAGGAATAATCAACAATCCTTTGTGGTGGAAGTGAAAGTTAATTCTCAGGGAAAAGCAATTCCAGTTAGTTTGTGGGTGCGCGATCGCAATTACAAATTTTAATTGACCAAAACCCAGTTTCTAGTTGTGATACAATTTTCCAAAATATGCTACAATTAAGAAACTGGGTTTTAATATTAATTTAAAATAAATCTCATTTATTCTTTACGATCAATAGATAAAAGGATGAAAAAACTTAATCTTACTAATCTAGGACAAATTAAAACAGCAGACGTAGAATTTGGAGATTTAACTCTATTCATTGGCTCTCAAGCTACTGGGAAAAGTATTTTATTGCAATTAATAAAACTCTTACTTGATAGTGGAGATATTGTGCATACGATCAAAAAAAATGGCTATGACTGGGAAGGAGATATCAATAATTTAATCGAGTTGTATTTCGGAGAGGGAATGCGGAATATCTGGAGTAAAAACACAGAAATATATAGCAATGACAAAAGTATAGATTTAGACCAATTATTAAACGAAAATAGTCGCAAAAAAGAGCAGCTTTTCTTTATGCCAGCCCAGCGTGTTCTAACTCTTGAAAATGGATGGCCTCGATTGTTTCGGAGCTTTAATGGAGCTCCCTATGTCGTTCGCAATTTTAGCGAGAATTTATTGCTACTAATGCAACAAGGTTTGGGTACTAAAGGTAGCCCAATCTTTCCCCAGAAAGGTCGCCTTAAACAAGAACTTCGTGATGCACTAGATGATAGTATTTTTCACGGTGCTCAGGTAGAACTTAACACCACTGGAATGAGTAAAAGCATCCAAATCAATATGAATGGTAATCGCTTATCCTTCATGTCTTGGTCTGCTGGACAACGAGAATTTATGCCTTTACTTCTAGGTCTTTATTGGTTACTGCCGAGATCAAAAGCATCTAAAAAGTCTGATATAGATTGGGTCGTAATTGAAGAACCAGAAATGGGATTGCATCCTCAAGCAATTTTATCAGTAATTTTGATGTGCTTGGAACTTTTGGATCGAGGATATCGCTTACTCATTTCAACTCATTCTCCTGTGCTTTTAGAAGCGGTTTGGGCTATTCGTTTCTTACGAGAACAGAATTCTGATATCAAATATCTTTATCAACTTTTTGCTCTGAAGCCGTCTGCCCCAACTACAAAATTATTTGAGAATATTCTCAATCATAAGACTTTTTTGACCTACTATTTTGACCAAAAAGAAGACGGTGTTTATGTGCGTGATATTTCATCTTTAGATCCATTTGATCCTGACCCGGCGATCTCCAACTGGGGGGGATTAACTAGCTTTAGTAGTCAGGCATCAGATGTTGTTTCCCAAGCGATTCAGGAGCAGGAATGAGTTTTAAGAAAGCGATCGAGAATACGCCTTTATTAAAGAATGCTTTTGAAAAGGGATTAAAAGCTCTAGGTTCAAATAGTAGCAAAGTAAAACCTCCTGATACCAGTAAATGTGAAGGGAGTATTGATATCGATACAACAGTTAAATCCATATATCCCAATGATTCACGTTGGGACTATGTAGTTGGATATGATGGTAAAACTTATTTTATCGAAGTACATACTGCTAAAACAGATGAAGTAAAGTCTGTTCTGAATAAGCTTCAGTGGTTAAAAGATTTTCTCATCAAGGATGCTCCTGAATTGAATCAAGAACCAAAGTCTTTCCATTGGATTGCTTCTAATGGAAATCACATATTATCGGGTAGTTCTCAAGCACGCCAGTTAGCTCAAAAAGGAATCACGGTACATAGAGAACTAAGGTTGTAATTTACAACTGATTTATAATCACAATTACAAAATTTATCGACCTAAACAATAGGGGGGGTGAAGACAAGCCTCACCCCGGGGTGTCGGATTTTAGGTGTTCAGTAATTATAGATCAAGGTTATTGAAATAGTAAAGACAGATATATTGGGAGCAGGGAGATCCCAGGAAGTAAGCTGGTGTTCCCAATCGCTTATCGTCAATACCATCAACCTTTAACACCCTACTGCCTATTGCCCATTTCCTTATATAAGAATTTCAAATCTAAAATTGGTCAATCTTAACCCTATCTTGTAGCAACTGCCCAATAAATTCGATACAGTAGATTATAGTAACAGTTTATTAAGATAAAGACGGTATGAGTGTTAATCTAACCTCAGATTCTGAATCGTTATCAAGGTGGTTTCACATCCAGACAGGATTTGTAAAATCACCCTTATTGATACCACCTGCCCAAGATCGGTCTTCACTGCAACAGGTCTTTCAAACCTTGAATGCCAGAAGCTGCCCCAAGTCCTATAACTTTCACCTCCATACCCGACGTTCAGATGGGCAGTTGGAACCCTATGAAGTCATGGAACAGGCGATTGAAATTGGTTTAAAAGGACTGACAATTACCGATCACCATAGTACCCAAGGGTACAAAGAAGCCCAGAACTGGTTAGATCACTGGAAAAATAAGTATCCTAAACGGGCGAATCAAGCACCTCGGTTATGGACGGGAGTAGAAATTAATGCCCGGTTATTGGCTGTGGATGTTCATATTCTTGGTTATGCTTTCGATCCCGACTCTACTGGTCTGCAACCCTATTTGCAAGGTTGTACCACCTTGGGAACCGATGCCTATGCTGCTGAAAATGTGATTAATGCGATTCAACAGGCGGGAGGATTGGCGGTTTTAGCCCATCCAGCCCGTTATCGTTCTCCGGTGCCAGAATTAATTACAGAAGCGGCTCATTTAGGGATTGATGGTATTGAAGTCTATTATGCCTATCGTCATACTAACCCATGGTTGCCCACCGCTAAAATTACCAGCCAAGTTAAACAATTAGCAGATGGCTATGGTTTACTTAATACCTGCGGTACGGATACCCATGGTCGTGATTTGCTACTGCGACTTTGAAGTCTAGGAGTTAAGCAAAACCGTGATTATACCAGTTCCCCTAAGATTAAAACACGCAAGGATTTCTCCTTGCCATCTTCAATATTCTTTATTGAGTTAAACCATGTTCTAGGGCATAACGGACTAATTCTGTCCGACTATTGGTTCCGGTTTTTGTAAATAGACGACTAACATATTTTTCCACATTCCGAACACTGGTTTCTAAATCCCGGGCTATTTCTTTATTCATTAATCCTTTAGCGACTAAATCTAAAACACTTTGTTCTCGGGGGGTTAAATCAATTTTAATCGGGGGTGGGGTTTGATGAATTCCACTTTTGCCTTTTAACATATTTTCAATCCGGGCAATTTGACCCGCTAAGGTGGCGATATCGGGGTTTCCCTCGCTACTGCTATTGCGCAGGGCTGCTTGTCTGGCTAATAAATTTTTAACAATTACTACCAATTCTTCGGGATCAAACGGTTTAGATAAATAGGCATCACATCCGGCTTGATACCCTTGGATGCGATCGCTTTTCATGCCTTTTGCGGTGAGAAAAACAACGGGTAAGGCTTTAAAACGGGGGTCTTCCCGCATTTGTTGTAAAAATTGATAGCCGTCAACTTCCGGCATCATTACATCAGTAATTACTAAATCGGGTAAACTTTGCTGTAGGGTTTCCCACCCTTGTTTGGCATTACTGGCGGTATCAACACTAAAATTACTATCTTCTAAATAGGCTTGTACAGCTTCTCGTAATCCTGGTTCATCATCTACTAATAACAATCTAGCAGGAACTTGAGGAACTGCCACTTCGGATTCAGGGGGATTAATCGGATTAGACATTATATTGACCTAAATTTAATCTTTTTTCTCACTTTAGCGAAATTTTAAATTGAATTATATCGCTCAAAAGGACGGTTTTTATTCCCTTAACCCAACTTGACAAAATTATAGTTTTATGTATTCTAAGAAGCACTCGCTCCTTGGGGGGTCTGAGCCACCAATAGCGCAATCTGGGACGGATTTAAGAGGATGACGCAGATTAAAATCCGTGAAATCCGTGAAATCCTCTTAAATCCGTGATCCCTATTACCCATTATTCAACCGTTGACGGGCATTTTGTAATGCTTGTTTGACCTGATCAAATCCGGTTCCCCCATAACTATTTCGAGCCGAAACCACTTGACGGGGAGTGATTGCTTCGTATATATCGGCTTCAAATTCAGGATGTAATTGTTTCCATTCTTCCAGGGTTAAATCTTTAAGTAATTTCCCCGCTTCTAAACAAGTTCTAACCACTTTTCCCACTAAACCATAGGCTTCACGAAAGGGAATTCCTCGAGCCGCCAAATAATCAGCTACATCCGTCGCATTCGAGAAATCTTCCGCCACCGCTTCTGCTAAACGACTAGAGCGAAATTCTATGCCTTCTGCGATTAAAATTGTCATACATTCTAAACTACCTTTAACGGTTTTCACCGCATCAAATAACGCTTCTTTATCCTCTTGTAAGTCCTTATTATAGGCTAAAGGTAATCCCTTCATCACCACTAATAATCCTTGTAAATGACCAAAGACCCGCCCGGTTTTTCCCCGCACCAATTCAGGAATATCTGGGTTTTTCTTCTGAGGCATAATACTAGAACCCGTGGAACAGCTATCGGTCAAAGTCACAAAACTAAATTCTTGAGAAGCCCAAAGGGTAATTTCTTCAGCCAGGCGACTTAAATGTACCATAATTAAACTCGCCGCGCTCAAAAATTCAATCGCCCAATCCCGATCACTGACTCCATCTAAACTATTAGCATAAACTCGACTAAACCCTAATAATTCTGCGCTATAATGGCGATCAATGGGAAAAGTTGTTCCGGCTAAGGCTCCACTACCTAACGGACAAATATCAACCCGTTTATAGACATCTCCTAACCGTTCCCAATCTCGGTTTAACATTTCCGTATAAGCCAATAAATGATGGGCTAAACTAATCGGCTGTGCCCGTTGGAGATGGGTATAACCTGGGATTAAAGTTTCCACATTAGTTTCTGCTAAATCTAATAATACCCTTTGAAAATCAACTAATTGTTGCCTGATTTGTTGAATTTGATCTCGTAAATATAAACGGGTATCGGTTCCGACTTGATCATTGCGAGATCTAGCGGTATGGAGTTTTTTACCCACATCTCCCACTAATTCAGTTAAGCGACGTTCAACGGCAAAATGAATATCCTCAGCATCAACACCGGGATTAAAATTTCCCTCTCGATATTCTTGACGAATTTGTTCTAAACCCGAAACCAGTTTTTCGGCTTCTTCGTGACTAATAATTCCGGTTTTTGCTAACATTTTAGCATGGGCAACTGATCCGGTCAAATCATATTCAATCAGTTGGATATCAAAACTAATACTAGCGTTAAACTCTGCAATAGCGGGATGCAGAGATTTCTCAAACCGTTGGCTCCAAGTTTTTGAGTTCGTTGTTGTCATAATTTGGCTTTTTTTTGATCCTGGTGTCCACACTACACAGTCAAGCGTCTTATGGGAACCCCAAAAAGTTCATGGTGGACACAAAAGACAGTCGGGAGAGTCGCTAGGGTGGATTAATCTGGGGAAACAATCCTGATCAAGTTGAATATTCCACTTAAAGTTAGTTCAGTCATAATCTGCCCACTGCATCAACATTACCTGGGACAATATAATATTAATAGAAATATTAATTATTGGTTAATAACAATACATTGCCAATTAAAATAATCCTGGCAACTTGACTTAATTCTCAATTTCCCTTAGTATCAGTAACAATACATTTCACCATGTATAAAGAATTGAAATAACAAACCCAATAAATAAAGCCATGTCTGAAGCCGATCTCCCCACTCCTGAATCGTTTGATCAGCCTCCCGAAGCACCTTTATGCCCACCCTTTCCCCCATCGGAGGAGTCCGTTAGTCCGGTTGTGACTCCAGATCAGGAGTGGGAGACGGTGAACTTTCCCAATGCTATACCCTTGGAGGAATTATTGACCCAGTTCGTTGCCGAGTTAGAACAGGCAGAAACGAAGTCTAATAGTGGAGATTTGGTAATTCCAGAGGAAATATTTGTTGAGAGTTCTCAGGGGAATGAAATGGCGAGTGCTTCGCTGATGTCAGTGGCGGGAGAAACCGAAGAAAATCCGGTAAAAGTGGTTCAAATTCTCCATGAATGTAACCGAGATTTAATTAATCGGGTGACTGAATTAGAGGCAGAATTAGATGAAGGTCGGCAAAATCGACAGGATCAAGAAACACAATTATTGCAACGTACCCAGGAATTAGGGGCGACACAGGATCAAGTTAAACGACTATTTAAAAAGTTAGAAATTGCCAATCAAGTGATTCGACAGCAACAGGTTTTAGTTGAAACGTTAACCCAACAATGGGAAGTGACCCAAACTCGACTCGCCCAAATGGAAAGGGATACTGCACTAACCCAACAACGCTATAATGAACAATTTCATGAGTTAGTTCAATCTCAAAATAGTAACCGAGAATTGCGATCGCGCCTCCATCGTCAACAGCGCCAAACCCTGCAATTTAAAGTCGCTTTAGAACGGTGTTTGGAAAATCAAATCCAGTTTGAAACCGGAAAACAAACCCTAGAAACCCTATCGATAATTACGGAGGAACAGTCCCTATCTTCATCTGCCACTTTATTAGTCCCAAAAGCACCCCCTGTTCAACCTTGGTCAGAGGCTTTAAAACCGAATCATAACCTGATGAATTTGATTGAGGATGCGGTTAATTCATCCAAGGATTTATCTCCAATATCTTCAGAATTAGAAAAGGAGATTCCTCTTGATCACGGGTTAGAATCCTTGACATCGGAACTGAATTCTGAACCGGGTTTTAAACCTCCCGTAGAGTTGACAGCTTCAATCAATAATATTCCTGTGACAGAATTACCTCAACCTCGATTTTTAGAAGGAGAATTAGAGCGAATTCGCCTAGAATATGCTTCTTTCATTTCAGAAGATGCTGATCTATTTTCATTAAAAGCAACCTCAGAAGATACAGCTATTCAATCAAAATCAACAAAATCCATGGGGGGCCAATCCTTTAATTTAGGAGGAACAAAATCTCACACTGCGATTGCCGTAGCCGTTCGAGAACCGGATCAGAAGGAAAACATTCCTAATTGGCCAGCCCCGTTAATTTATCCTCAAAAACGTAAAAAACTAGAGTCTTTAGCATCAATTGATTTACCTACTTTTCCTAAAGAAAATCCCTTTTTAACAGAGGAGTTTTAGGTTTATCAATACCCTTTTTAGGGGGAGTTAAATGAAACTGAAAATCTTTAATCCTAAAAACCTGGTTTATTTAAGAAACCAGGTTTTTAATCCTTTTAACGGCGCGATCGCAAAATTCTATACTACCATCTTTAGCGATTTGATAAGCATAGCAAGATTTAGAGAATTATTTAGAAATTCTACCGACCGCTCAGGATGCTGCTATAATTCGGCAGATACTGGATCAGATGAGCCAGAATATCTAACAGTTTGAGAAGTCTCTATCTCAAGGAACCTAAATAGAGGTAAAACAGACTTATGGTATGGGACAACAACAGAACTGTACTACTCAATTTAACTTGTGAGGAAGGAACAAATGAACTTAAATTCAGGGCGTTGGTTGCGGGGCGTTCGTAACCCCTATCAATTTTTTACTCAGGGTCTATCTAAATATATATCCCTGGGGTTAGCGATAGTATTGGGATTAACAATTAGTTTGGGAATATTTGCTCAACCGTCCCCAGCTATTGATGAATTAAGATTAATCTATGGCCCAGCAAATATATCCTTAGCCACTACTGATTTACAAACCTTTGCTCAAACGGGAGAACAGTCTAATCAACTTCGCTCTTTAATTACTTTAGCGAAACTAACTCCCGATCAGGTTCAACAATTTCAGAAAGCACTGAATTTCTCCGTCAAAATTCCTAATAATGTTGTTAATGATCTGCTAGATTCTACCTATGGCAGATTAGTGGTAGGAGCTTTTAATCAATTTGTTTCTGCGGGAAGCACCGCTAATATCGCAGTTGATAAGGTGATTACCGCTTTACGCGAATCTTCCCGGGATGGTCAACTTTCCATATTGGAATTGCTTTTAAGCTACCGGGGAATTACTGCAATTACGGTTAATGTGCAAGATGTGATCAATCTCTACAATGATGTTTATGCTTTAGGAGAGCAGGGGATCGCTTTCCTAAAAGCTCAACCTCTTGTTCAAGAGCGGCTTTGCAAATAATTGAATCGTTAATTTTTTGAATAATAAAAAGGGGTTTTGACTATGAAGTTAAAAACCCCTTTTTATTTTAAGGGAACAGGGATCGCCGATTTAAGAGGATTTCACGGATTTCACGGATTTTAATCTGTCCCCCAATCAAGTCGAGGGCAGGGTTAATCTGCGTAATACTCT
>NZ_LT797700.1:187659-196216 GCF_900009135.1 Planktothrix sp. PCC 11201
TGGCAAATCGTAAGTCCGCCTTCGTCAGATTTGCACCACTTAAATTGCTTTGATTCAGATTACTCCGGGTTAATACCGTACTGCGTAAATCAGCCCGACGAAAACACACTCCCACTAATTGAGTTTTGCTTAATACCGCCCAACTGAGGTTAACACCTGTGAGGTTCGCGCCCGTGAGGTTAACCCCCTGCAAATTGACACCGCTTAGGTTCACCTCACTTAAATCAATATAAGTAAAATTGCGCTCTCCCGCTTGGTACCGATCTAAAAATTCTTGTCTGTTCATGGGACAGCTTGAAAAAAGGCCGAAAAGGGTTAATCAACAGTCTATCTTGTTTTTTCTAGTCGTGATGGGGTTGGGGAAGGGGTCGCACCGGAATCTGTCTAACCGAAAAAAAATTTCATCTCCCCCCTAGACAAACCCCAAATGATCTGTTAGTATACTTAATTGTCGCTCCTGGAGAGGTGGCTGAGCGGTCGAAAGCGACAGATTGCTAATCTGTTGTACGGCAGGTAACTCCGTACCGAGGGTTCGAATCCCTCCCTCTCCGTTTTAAAGCCCGTTAGCGAGGATGAAGCCAATCTTGGATTTCCTGGGTTAACCAGGCGCATTCCTCCGCCACAAATAGTTCACCAATATTATTCGTTCCCGAGGTTGTCCGAATCACTACCTGATATTTGGATTGGTTTTTTTCCATAAACACGCCGATAATATTCCCGATGGAACCCGATTGTAAACGATATTTCATTCCCCTGGATTTTCTAAAAATTCTGAATTGGAAATGATCAAATTCTACTTATTAGTAAACAGTAATCAGTAAAGAAGTGGACAGTTGATTAAATCTTAACTCTTGCGCTAATAACTGATAATGCGGATACTTGATAACTGAATTATCCCTGCTGTAACTTCCCATAACACTGCTCACAGATGAAACAAGTTCAGACATTTGTAGTCCGATTTCTCCTTACCCTTACAATCGGTGGTTTAGGATGGTATGCTCTAGCCGCATCGGTACGCATACAAGCCGCACCGTCCCCAAATCTCCCTCCCACCTCAACCCCTCCTCTGTCTCCAGTCCCTAAACCGCCTCAACCTCCATCACCTCAACCCACCATCGACCCCCAACCTGAAGCCCTACGCAATAAACAGCGAATTGTGGTGGTTGGGGATAGTATTACTCAAAGTGGAGGACAATATGGGGGTTATGTCTGGCTATTACAACGCTATTTGAATTTACTATATCCTAATAAACCCGTGGAAATCATCAGTTCAGGTGTTTCTGGGAATACTTCAACCCAACTGAATGAACGATTTAAACAAGATGTTTTAGACAAAAAACCCGATTTAATTACGATTAATATTGGGGTGAATGATGTTTTACAAAGTTTCCAAACTCCGACGACCGCCAGACCGAATATTCCCACAACCCAAGAATATCGGCAAAATTTAACCGCAATGGTACAGGTAGCAACCTCAAAAGCCATTCCGGTTTTATTATTATCACCTACTATTATTCAGGAAGATCTGAGTAGTCGAGAAAATCAACGCATTGCAGAATATATCGCGGTAATGCGGGATGTTGCCCTGCAATATCGCTGTCAATTTATTGACTTAAATATTCCCTTTCGTCATGTCATTATCACCTATCAACGTTATGGGGGACAGGGACAAAATCTATTAACTCGGGATGGGATTCACCCGAATATTGCCGGACATCAAATTATTGCCTATAATATTCTCAAAAGTTGGGGTGTGCCTGAACCCAAAATCCAAAGTTTAAAAATTAGTAATTAATTTAATTCTCTATAGCAATTCTTATCGCTGTTGATAACCCGGGTTAGGGTATAGCAAGAGGCAATAGGGAATGGGCAATGGGCAATAGGTAAATACTTACTATAAGTAGCTTTTAGCTTTCAAGAATGTCCTAATAGATGTGGCAACTGCTATAGTTAATTAGCGAATCGTTACAAGACTTACACTTGGGGGAGCATCATGTCGGATAAAGATAATATCTCAGATCAAATTGTCTGTAAAAGTATTAAACTAGCTGGCCCAATCCAGGGTAAAAAAATCCAAATCCAAGTGGATGTTAAACCTGTTCAAGAGGTGAATAAACCAAAATCTAATAAAAATTCCGATTGGCAAATACTAGGATTTTTATTTCTGATTCTGTTTTTTTTGGTTGTAATTGTGGGAAGTTCTGGCGAAGTAGATTCATTTTCAAATCCCTGCTTACCAGATACTTCTGATCCCCGTTCTCAAAATCCTAGATGTTAAATACTTGGTGCTAACCAACCTCGGATAAAATAATAGAAGGTTAAAAAATATTCATCTAAAACTCTAGTAGTTAGTAATAACGCCTCTGCACTAGGCGCGAAATCAGCCCCGGTGATGTGACGAAGATATTTTGTCTGATGAACAAATGTATAAAAATTTGTTGGCGCCGGAATTACTTTAAAGCCAACCCTAGCAAAAGTTAGACTAGCTCGACGCATTTCCAATGCCGAAGTCACCAGAATAATGGTTCGACCTAAACGGTGGTTTTGCATAATCCGATAAACTTCAACGGCATTATTATAGGTGGTTCCGCCGTGAGTTTCTAAGATAATTCTATCAGGAGGAATCCCCATATAAGTTAAAAGTTGTTTAACATCATTGGCTTCAATTAAGGGATTAACTAATTCATGACGGGGGCCAGCACTAACAATAATAAACGGCCCACGATCCTGTCTAAATAGTTGTGCCGAGTAGGGAATGCGATCGCCCGTATCCGTTAATTGAATTTGTTTGCGATAGGGTAATTTGGGTTCGGTGGTTCCCCGTCCTAATAATACAATGGCTCCCGCCCGTTCTCCACAACATAAATCCGTTTGTACGGTTTTTAAAGCCACTTTTTCTACCTGTTGGGCTAACCAATTAGCAAATACAGGGGTACTAGCTACAATTAAAATTAATAATGCTATTAAAATCAAACCCGGCCCTGGTTGATCAATTTTACCGTTTTTAATAAAAATAGAAGCAATTAATAATAGAAAAATTGAAAACCCAAGGGGTCGGAAAAGAATTGATAAAATTCCCAATACTACTAACCCAACTTGGCTATCTGGGAAAAATAAAGCGACAAGAATTAAAACTAAAACCAGGATAAATAATAACCGATTAATTAAGCTATTATCCTTCCCGCCCAAAATTTCCCAGATTTTAAAGGCAATGGCACCGACTAGCAACAGAAATAAAATTCGAGTTAGGATAACAAACATGGTATTGCAGGAATTTTTCTGATAATACGGCTAAAATTGCATCAACAATGAGGAGAAACAGAGTGGAGAAGACTTTAGAGGGTATTCCAAAGGCGTTAATCAGAGTTCCAGAAATTACAATTTATTTCTGGATCATTAAGGTTCTGGCCACCACCGTGGGTGAAACCGCCGCAGACTTTCTTTCAGGAACCCTGAACCTGGGTTTAACCGTTGCATCCTTGATTATGGGTGTCTTTTTGATTATTGCGCTTTTCGTCCAGTTTTGGCTGAAACGGTATGTCCCCGCAAGTTACTGGCTTGTAGTTGTTTTAATTAGTATTGTTGGCACGCTGATTACAGATAAATTGGTAGATGATTTTGGAGTTAGCGTATTAACCAGCACTATCGTTTTTACTATTGCTATGGTGGCAGTTTTTATCGCTTGGTACTTGAGCGAAAAAACATTGACAATGCACTCTATTGTAACAACCAAAAGGGAGTTATTTTATTGGGCGGCTATTTTGTTTACCTTTGCCTTGGGGACGGCAGCAGGAGACCTTCTGGCAGAGGCTTCAGGGTTGGGATATACAGCATCAGGCTTAGTATTTGCGGCTTTAATTGGGGCAGTTGCTATCGGGTATTACCAGTTCCAAATGGATGAAACCTTGGCATTTTGGCTTGCCTATATTTTGACTCGACCCTTGGGCGCGTCTGCGGGTGATTTACTCTCACAACCGGTGATAAGAGGTGGTCTTGATTTAGGTACAAAGGAAACAACTATACTTTTCCTTTGTATCATCATCAGCCTAGTGATTTACTTAACCTTGAGCAAAAAAGACCAACCTAAAATCAATCGGATTTGATCAATCTGGTCGGGAATTAGTGATGTTTCAAATGATGGCGAATCGCATCAACAACGGTTTCAACCACTTTAACCCGAGCATAATATTTATCATTAGCTTCTACTAATGTCCAAGGAGCGCAGGGGGTGTGAGTCCGTTGAACCATTTGATTGGCGGCAACTTCATATAAAGGCCATTTCTCGCGGTTGCGCCAATCTTCTTCCGTGAGTTTATGCAGTTTATAGGGATTTTCTCGTCGTTCTTCAAACCGTTTTAACTGTTCTTCTTGGTCAATATCTAACCAAAATTTGACCAATACATAGCCCGCACTGGTTAACTGTTCTTCAAATTCATTAATTTCTTGATAGGCCCGTCGCCATTCTAATTCCGTAGCAAAACCTTCGACTCGTTCGACTAAAACCCGACCATACCAACTGCGGTCAAATATCCCCAGTTTACCCGCCGGAGGCAACCGTCGCCAAAACCGCCATAAATAATGACGGGCTTTTTCCTCGTCTGTGGGGGCGGCAAAGGTGTTCACTTCATAACTCCGGGGATCTAAAATATCCGTTAATCGTTTAATTGCTCCGCCCTTACCCGCCGCATCCCAACCTTCAAACAGAGCTAAAACCGGAATCTGTTTTTGATAGAGAATTTGTTGGAGTTGACCTAAATTAGCCTGTTGATGACGCAGTTGGGTTTTGTAGTCTTCCGAGGATAAAGCGGCTTTCAGATTAACTGCCGCTAGGGGGTGGGGTTCCGTGGGTTCTAAATGGGTCTGGGACGGTGTAAATACGGGGGGTAACTGAATATTTAAACGGTCTAAGGCTTCTTTTATAGATGCCACCACCGTTGATAATACCTTCACCCTAGCCCAGCGTTTACAGTCTCCCTCTACTAATGTCCAGGGGGCGGAACCCGTCCCGGTATGAATCACCATTTCTTCGGCTAGACTTCTGTAGGTATCATAATTTTTAGCCTGTTGCCAATCTTCAGGACGCACCCGCCAGGCTTCCAACTCGTCTTCTGAGGCTTTTTTCAGGCGTTGTTTAATTTCTTTTTTGCTCAAATGAATCCAAAATTTCACCATTACCGCCCCATCGTCCACCAGTTGGCGTTCAAAGGCGTTAATTTGTCGCATCGCCATCGGGACTTCCTGTTCTTCCAGTCGCCCAAATAAGCGATCCTCTAAAACGTAGGTATACCAACTGTGGTAAAAAATGCCAATACTGCCTTGGGGGGGTAATTTCTGCCAAAACCGCCAGAGAAACGGATAGCGGGATTCTTCATTGGTTGATGGCCAAATGGGATGGACGGCAAATCCCCTAGGATCCATATATCCGACCATTTTCTTCACCAGTCCCCCTTTTCCGGCGGCGGCCCAGCCTTCCAAGACAATAATAATCGGTAATTTTTTTTCCCGACAGGTATGCTGAAGCGATCGCAACTCCTTCATTAAGGTGTCTATTTGGCTTTTGTAGCTTTCTTTATCCAGCGATAAGGTTAGATCCAGGGTATCTAGCATCGATTCTCCCATCCTCATGAAGTCCTGACTAGATATTCTAGTTCTTTTTCTCCAATACCTCGAAAACCTCAACAACTTTTTTAACTTCTGTTTTTTCAGCATTAACCCCGCATCTCAACCTATTGTATAATCAAAACTTCCTTAACTGCTGATCTGTAAACGTAAAAAATAATGCGTTTCACCTTAACTCATCAATTCATTTCGTTTAAAAAAGCAATTCCTAAATGGCAATTTTGGACTTGTTTGGCTATTTTATGCTCATTTATTTTACTTTCGATTCGAGTCTCGGTCAACGAGAATTTAGTTTTAGATCAAATTTTAATTCAAGTTCCTCATCAAATCTTTCCTGATAGTTGGGATGATTTTTTTAGATTTTTCTATTTATTGACGGGGGTCAAAGGGACGGCGATTATTGTTGCTTTAACCTTGGTTTTTTTGGCTTGGAAACGGTACTGGATTGAAGCTAAAGTTTTAGCTTTTTCTACCTTGGGAATTTTAATTTTAGTCGATAGAATTCTCAAGCCAATGATTGAGCGCAGTCGCCCTTTAGATCGTCTCGTAAAATCCGTCGGGAGAAGTTTTCCCAGTGGTCATGCGACGGGGAATATTTTGTTTTATTTTTTTATCGCTTATCTTCTGGCAGAAAGGTATCCTAAAGCCACTCCCTATATTTATGGATTCGCGACCATCTGGTTATTGATTATTGGGTTTAGTAGTGTTTATTTAAGATGTCATTGGCCGAGTGATATCCTCGCAGGTTATGGTTTAGGTTATATCTGTTTAACGATTAGTTTGGCTTGGTTAAAAGTTTCCCGTGAGAATCAAAAAGTGAGAGAATAATGAATAGTCAAAAATCGGAATTTAACTCATTCTTTAAAACAATTTGGGAATCCTGGGAGAACTACCCTAAAATAACTTGGGGCATTTCTATTGTAGGATTATTTTTATTGAGTGCGATCGCCTTTTTAAGTCATTTAGGTGATATTGGTTTAATTGATAAAACCGAACCTATGTTTGTTGAAGCTGCCCGACAAATGCACCTAACAGGAGATTGGATTACCCCCTATTGGAATGGCGAAACTCGCTTTGATAAACCCCCCTTAATTTACTGGTTAATAGTCATAGCGTTTCAAACCGTTGGGGTAAATGAATGGGGGGCGCGATTCCCTTCAGCCATAGCCGCGATCTTATCTACCTTTTTAGTATTTTATACCCTGCGTTATTTCAGTGGGTTTATATCTTTAGAAACAGAATCTGCTCGCACCCGTCAGCGTTGGATAGGAGCTTGGTGGGGAATGGCAATGATGGCTTTAAATCCGGCTTGGGTTGCTTGGGGACGGACGGGGGTTTCTGATATGCTTCTAGCCTCCTGTATGACTATTTCATTATTAGCATTTTTCTTGGGTTATGCTCAACCTAAAACCCGTCAAAAAAAAGGCTGGTATTTTATATTTTATAGTTTTTCAGCCTTAGCTGTTTTAGCCAAAGGGCCGATTGGAATTGTCTTACCAGTTTTGATTATCGCAGGATTTCTAAGTTATACCCAACAATGGCAAAAAGTTCTCTGGGAAATGCAATTGCTCAAGGGAAGTTTGGTATTTTTAATCATTGCCGTCCCCTGGTTTATTTTAGTGACTATGGCTAATGGTCAAGCCTATTTAGAGACATTTTTTGGACATCATAATTTTGCCCGCTTTACTAGTGTTGTCAGTAATCATCCTGGCCCTTGGTTTTATTATTTTCCCGTGATTTTAGTGGCTTTATTACCGTGGTCAGTGTATTTACCTGTAGCTATTTATCAGGTTAAATTTTGGAAAATCCAAGATTGGCGATCGCAGGATCGGTCTCAACATTTGGGTTTATTTGCTCTCTTTTGGTTGGTGATTATTTTTGTGTTTTTCAGTCTTTCGGCGACGAAATTACCCAGTTATATCTTACCTTCTATTCCGGCGGGAGTGATTTTAATTAGTTTATGGGGAAATCAACAGAATCAAATTGAGTCTGAACAACCTAAAATTTCTATCCCCTTTTTGATCACAGGTTTTGCGAATATTCTGGTGTTATTGATATTAGCGATCGCCAGTTTTCTTAGTCCTCAATTAGTCGGGGATGATACCCCCAATTTTTCTCAATTATTACAAAGCAGTCATTTAACAACGGTATCAGGAATCATCTGGTTGATTGCTAGTGGAATTACTCTCTATTGCTTATTAAAACCCCAATGGCGGCGGGCAGTTTGGGCGGGAAATGCCCTAGGATTCTTTGCTTTTATGGGTTTAGCAGCTTTACCTGTGGGTCAATTATTAGACACTCAACGACACTTACCCCTCAGACAATTATCAGCTACGGTGCGCCAAGTTCATCAACCCAATGAACCCCTATTAGTGATTGGGATATTTAAACCCAGTCTGGTCTATTATACCCAACAAACCATAGAGTTTATGACCTATGATATTCAGCAAAGATTATTAAAATTATTTCCTTTAGATACTCCCGTTGATACGGTTTTAATTATCACCAGACCAAAAGATATAGCCAAATTAGGATTACAATACTCTGATTATCAATTATTGCAGGATCAGGGGGATTATCAATTAATTAGAATTAAAGTAAAGGTATTATTAAAACGGTAAGATTTCTGAAAAAATCTTACTGGTCAAAGGCAAAAGGCTATCTTGCTATGGGGAATAGACTTTCGCTACCAGTACCAACCCCAAATTTGCCGGATCTGAAAAAAATTGTGGAAAAGGGGTGACAGGTTGAGGAAGCTGTGCTATATTAGTAAATTGACTGCAAGATTAAACGCAGTGTTCATAAGCGGATGTGGCGGAATTGGTATACGCGCACGTTTGAGGGGCGTGTGGCTTTGTCCTTGCGAGTTCGAGTCTCGCCATCCGCATTAGTTTTAAACCTTTATAATGCTTACATGGCTTAACTTTCACTCGCAAGG
>NZ_LT797701.1:0-34586 GCF_900009135.1 Planktothrix sp. PCC 11201
GAATAGCGATCGTCAAACTTTAAATGTAGTTGTGGAACGAAATGGAAATACTTACGCCAGAAAATTGAAGCAGTTAGATTTACCTCACCAGGTAAGCAGTGTTTTACGCAACAAAGGCGTTTATGTGCTGGCTGGCGGAGCGGGTTACATAGGTGGTATTATAACTCGATATTTAGTACAAACCTATCAAGCAGAAGTTATCTGGCTAGGGAGAAGGGAACATGATGAGTTAATAGACAAAAAAATTGAAGCGATCGCAACTTATGGATCTCGTCCCCAATACATTACCATAAAAAATTGGTCTGAGGAAGAAACCAAAGCAGTGTTCGATCAAATTAAACAAGAAAAGAAAAACATTAATGGTGTGTTTAACTTAGTAATGGTCGCTCAAGGTGTACCTATACACAAGCTTAATAAAGAGCAGTTCCGTGCTGGTTCTTATGATAGCAAAGTTAAATCTGCACTAGCTCTTTACTCTGTACTTAAAAACGAGCCTTTGGATTTTTTAGTGTTCTTCTCCTCCATGCAAAGTTTTGCTCAACGCTTAAAATTTATGTCAGCAAATATGAGTAGTTACATAGCAGGATGTATGTTTCAAGATGCTTTGGCTCATGAAATGAACAAGCAAGTAACCTATCCCATAAAAACCATTAACTGGGGTTATTGGTCACGCCAACAACTAGATGATTCCAACACATATAAACAGTATGAAACCTATCTCGAAAAACAGGGTATTTATGGTCTTAGCGATCGGGAAGGAATGGAAGCCTTAGAACGAATATTAGCTCAGGACTCAGAACAAGTAATCGTGACTAAAGCATCCGATGAAATTTTGAAAAAATTGGGGGTTTTGCACAACAAAAATACTCTAATTGCTTCGTTGCCAGATCGTTCTTCTATGCTTAACCGCTTATTGAGCGAGGCTGATCAATTTTAGGCGATCGCCAATACACCGTTATACAATAAATTTTAGGACTTATTGTTTTTACCAAACTTCAAAAAAAAAGGACATTAATTAATAATGAAACCATCATCAACTCACCCTCGCAAATCAATAGAATTATTTATTGTTAATGGGATTTTGTTAGCTTTAAACACGCTTGGTGTTTGGGAATCCATGACAGATTTGTGTGATATTGAAGAGTTAAGAAAGCAGAGTGGTGTTTTAGACAAATATCGTCGTTTATGGGCTGAAATTATTCAGATTCTCATTCGGGCCGAGAGAGTTAGAGAACACAACTCAAAAATATTGTTAACAGAAACATCCGATCTTCTTGAGCAACAAATTTGCTTGTTTGAACTAGAGAAGGAAGCCGATCGGTTATGTAAATCTCATCCCCAATTAAAGCCACAACTGGATATTCTGATTCCCTGTCTTAAAGAATTACCAGAAATTTTGACTGGTCACAAACAAGCTACAGAAGTTTTATTTGCTCATTCCTCAATGGAACTGGTAGAAGCAATTTATAAAGAGCATCCTTCTTCTGAATATTTCAACCTAAGAGTAGCTGATGTTGTAACTGCTGCCGTACAAAGAACACTGCCAAACCTCAGTCAAAAAGAAAAAATAAATATTTTGGAAATAGGTGCTGGTACTGGTGGCACAAGTACCTTTTTGTTTAAAGCACTTAATCCTTATGGCGATCGATTGCGCTACATTTATACTGATATATCAAAACGCTTTCTAATTCACGCTGAAGAAACTTTTTGTCAGCAATATTCATTTATAGAAACACAGTTGTTAAATATTGAACAAGCTGTAACTGAACAAGGTTTCGATCTAAATAGTATCGATATTGTTATAGCAGCCAATGTTTTGCACGCTACACGCAACATTAGCAGAACTCTGCAAAATGTAAAAACATTACTCAAATGTGATGGGCTTTTAGTTTTAAATGAGTTGTCGGAAGTTTCACCTTTTCTGACAATGACCTTCGGTTTATTGGATGGTTGGTGGTTATATGAAGATGAACAAATTCGTCTACCAGGATCGCCTGCTCTGTCAGCAAAAAAATGGCGGTTAATGTTAGAAAAAGAGCATTTTTATGAAATTATTCTGTTAGATGAAAAAGCTCAATCTTTGGGGCAGCAAATTATCATCGCCCAAAGCGATGGTCAAATAACAAATTCGCCTGTAATTAGCAAAAAAGTAACCACTTTAACCCCTATTAAACAAGAGGAAAAAGCGTTGTTTTTCTTAACAGAAATAGTCGCTTTAGTCGAAGCTAGTCTGATGAGAGAATTGAGCAACTGTATAAAGATTGAACAAAGTCGGCTCAATACTCATACGACTTTTTCAGATTATGGTGTGGATTCTATTTTGATGCTTGCCTTTGTTGATCGGATTAATGAGGCGTTAGGAATTAAGTTAAATCCCTCAGAGTTATTTAATTACGCCACTGTAGAACGTCTGACTGGGTTTATTGTCGATCGCTATCAGAACGAGCTATCTAAACTCATAAAATCCGCCGAAAAACCATCAATTAAAATTCAAGAAAACCAAAGCGAAATTAGCGAAATCAGAGTCACAAAAACAGCGAAAAACCAAAACATAGATATTAGCCAGAGCGATCGGGATCTTCGTGATATAGCAATTATTGGTATGTCAGGTCAGTTTCCTGGCGCAACTAATATTCGGCAATTTTGGCAAAATCTGAAAGCAGGTATTCATAGTGTAGGCGAACTGATAGGCAGTCGTCTTGATATTTCAATGTATAGCCCACAGCCAGCACCAGGAAAATGTTATTGCAAATGGGGTGGAATCTTAGAAGAACAAGCTTATTTTGACCCTTTATTTTTTGAAATTTCTCCTAAAGAAGCCGCCGAGATGAATCCTTCTCAGCGAGTATTTATGCAGGAAGCTTATCGAGCCTTGGAAGATGCTGGTCTTGTGAACGATCAACTTTCACAATTGCGTTGCGGCATTTATGTTGGTTGTGAGCCAAACAGCTATGCTAAACAGGGTTTTACTGGCTCCTCCGAAGCCCTTGTTGCTTCCCGACTCTCTTATTTTCTCAATTTGCAGGGACCAGCTATGGTGATTAATTCTGGCTGTTCATCTTCCTTAGTTGCTATTCATTTAGCTTGTGAAAGTATTCGTCGGGGAGAGAACTATATCGCTCTGGCTGGAGGAGTTTTTACTAATCTAAATAGCGAGTTATTGGTCTGTTTATCTTCGATTGAAATGTTGTCATCTTCTGGAGAATGTCGCACTTTTGATGCGGCTGCTAATGGCACTGTTTTGTCTGAAGGTGTTAGCGTATTGGTGTTAAAAAAATTGCAGAATGCGCTGGATGATGGTGATTTAATTTATGGTGTTATTAAAGGTAGTGGTATTAATCAAGATGGCAGAAGCAATGGTATTACTGCACCTAACGGACTCGCACAAGAAAAATTGATTGAGCGAATTTATCAAGAATTTAATATTAATGCCAGTAAAATTAGTTATATTGAAGCTCACGGTACAGGAACTAAGTTGGGCGATCCTGTTGAAGCGAATGCACTGAAGAAAGTATTTTCTTCTATTAACTCAGAGTCGGGATTCCGTTGTGGTGTAGGTTCGGTGAAATCGAATATAGGACACACGGCTGCGGCTGCGGGTGCGATCGGTTTGGTCAAGGTTTTGTTATGTATGAAACACCGCCAATTGCCTGGTTTAGTACATTTTAATCAACTTAATCCTTTAATTGATTTTAATGATACGGGTTTGTATATTGCCGAGCAATTACAAGATTGGAAAGCCGAGTCAGGTGAACCGCTAATGGCGGGGATTAACTCTTTTGGACACAGTGGAACTAATGCCCATCTCGTTGTTCAAGAAGCGCCTGTGCGATCAATTGCAGACAGCAAAAAACCATTTTATTTAATCTGTTTATCAGCTAAAACAGATGCAGCCCTAAAACAGAAAATCAGCGATTTAAATGAGTATTTGACAAATCAAGAAAAGCCGGGAAGTCTAGGAGCGATCGCATATACCTTAAATACAGGTCGCGCCCACTTGAAAAAACGCTACACTTTTGTCGTTGATTCACTAGCAGCTTTACAAAATTCCCTCAATAGATCTTTAGATAGTTTGATTGGCCGTGAAAAAATGAGTCCGCCAGAACAGGCATTTTGCCAAAAAGTTTTTGATTTGACAGTGACAAATCTTCAGCATACAGGGGATCTCGAAACTGAAGCCGATCGAATCGCTTATAAAGATAACCTAATGGTTTTGGCTAACCTTTATCTCAAAGGTTTTGATTTAGATTGGCAGCGAATTTATAAAGGTGAGATTTATCATCGAGTATCCCTTCCCACCTATCCCTTTGCCAAAGATACTTACTGGATTAGTACACCTAATAAAATTAACTTTACTGAATCAATTGTTCACAAACCAGAACCCAGCAACGATATTAATCAACCGAATATAAAAGATCCAACAAAGTTAGGTGGAAAGTTTTATTTGCCGCAATGGAAACGCCTCGATTTTAAGCGATCGAATTCCAACGATAACCCAAAATCAGTAATAGCATCGGAAACTGTTCTAATTTTTTATCCACCCACAATGTCTGATGTGAAAGATGATATTAAAAAATGCTATGAACAAAATCCTACAAATCAAACGATCGACTTTGAGCTTGGCGATAACTCTTTGTCTAAGTTAAATATTAGCGATCGCGATGCCTTTAAAATCGCTCTGGCATCTCCTCAACTAGCATTAGAAACATTGCTGGAACAAGGTCGAGCCTTAACCATCTACTTTATAATGCCAGAACCGGATAAAACCCTTGATTTAGAATTAAACCTAAAACGCTTTGAGAATAAACAGTCGATCAGTTCGATCGCACTTTTCCGTTTGATTCAAGCACTATTAGCCTATCACTGCTATGCCAACGAACTGACCCTAAAAATCGTGACTCAGCAAACCCAAGCGTGTAAAGCATCGGAGAAGATTATCCCAGATGGTGCAGATGCGATCGGTTTTGTTCAGTCGTTAGCCAAAGAATACGAACTTTGGCAAGTAAGCTGCGTTGATATTAATCGGGAAACATTGTGGACACCCGAACAAAGCCAAAACTTTGCCAAAGCACTAACTGCACTGAAAGCACCAGCGAATGGGCGCGTTTTATGTTGGCGGGAAGGACATTTTTATCAAAATGTTTTCACCCAAGCCAATCTAGCCAGCATTCCGGGAAGTTCCTTCAAAACCCAAGGCGTATATCTGATTATTGGTGGTGCCGGAGGTTTGGGTTTGGTACTCAGCCAGTATTTACGGGAAAACGTGCAAGCGAAACTCGTATGGGTGGGACGGCGTAGCCTTGAGGCTTTGACACCAGAAGCTTTACAACTATTAAAAGCCTCTGGTGCCGAAGTATCCTACCAGCAAGCCGATGTTTGCAATCTTGAGGCAATGCAGCGAGTAATACAGCATACAAAAGCACATTTTGGAACTATTGACGGAGTGATTCATTCAGCTTTGGTTTTGGACGATCGCGCGATCGCCAATATGGATGAGAAAACATTACAAAAAGTACTTGCTCCCAAAGTACAGGGCAATGTGGTGCTTCAGCAAGTCCTAGCCAATGAACCTTTAGATTTCCTATTGTTTTTCTCTGCTGGACAGTCCTTTATGAGCAATCCCGGACAGAGCAACTACGCTGCTGCCTGTACCTTTGAAGATGCTTGGGCACAACACCAGAATCAGCAACAAAACTATCCAGTAAAAATTATCAACTGGGGCTATTGGGGCGAAGTGGGCGTTGTTGCCACTGCTGATTACCGTGAAAGAATGGCTAAACAGGGAGTGCGATCGATTAATCCCCAAGAGGGGATGGAGGTAGTTGAGCGGTGTCTAGCATCTTGCGCCACACAAATTGCTTATTTTAAAGCCCAACCCAGTACTTTAAGCCGTTTTGGTTTAGACAATGCAGGAATCATGTATGAATCTCAGAAAAATGCTTCACTTAGCGGTATTGATTCCGTGATTGCTGCCACCCAATTTTCCTCAATCTCACTGTCAGATAGACAGCGCCATCAACAGGCTTTTCAACAGTTGGATCGTCTTGGTTGTTATTTACTTCTGCATGTATTTCAGACGATGGGTGTATTTTGTCAGCCCGGTGAAAAATATGAAACACAAGCACTAGCAAATAAATTAGCCATTCCAAAACACTATCATCAATTACACAAAGAATGGCTGAACTTGTTGAACAAAGCAGGTTTTATTGAAAAGAATGGTTCGTACATTGAAGTAAAAAACACTCTGCCGAAACAAAACGAAGAACATCAAAACTGGTTAAAACCCTATCCCGAACTAGCATCGTATGAAAAATTGTTACGAATCTGCCTACAGGCTTACCCAGATCTGATTCGGGGATCTGTTGCTGCAACAGATATTATCTTTCCAGAAGCATCGATGGAATTAGTCGAAGGTGTTTATCAGGGAAAAATCTCTGAGGCGCTGAATACTAAAGCCAGAGATGCAGTAGTTGCCTACGTTAAAGCACGCCTAGCCGACTGTCAAAAAGAGTCAGGTTTCATGCCGGAAAAAATTATCTTTTTAGAAGTTGGTGCCGGAATCGGTGGTATGAGTAGCGAAATTTTGCAAGGTTTAGCACCATACGAGCAATATGTAGAATATTATTACACTGATATTTCCGAGCATTTTGTCCAATACGGTCGTCGTCGTTATGGCTCATATTATCCCTTTGTTAGATTTCAACGTTTAGACATTGAGCAAGACTGGGGAAGCCAGAGAGATACTTTACCTGTCTGCGATGTAGTTTTAGCAGCAAATGTGTTGCACGCCACCCAAAATATTCGCAATACAATCCAAAACGTTAAAGCTTTATTAAAACGGCACGGCTTGTTAATTTTAAATGAAGCTACGACTCTGACAAGCTTTGCGACTTTGACTTTCGGGTTATTAGAAGGCTGGTGGTGCTATCAAGATGCCCAAGAGCGGATGTCTGGCGGGCCTTTGTTAAGTGCCCATTCGTGGCATAGTTTGCTGGCAGAGGAAGGTTTCGATCGCGTTGTGTCTCTGGGTGAGCCTGGTGAAAGCGAAATATTGGGACAGCACATTATTGTTGGTCAAAGTGATGGCTGGAGTTTGCGGAAAAATATTTGGGAACATCAAACACAGGAAAATCAAGCAGATCTGAAAATTTTAGACTCTGAGAATGAGGTTAATCAAAGCATTATTACTCCAGTTAAAAACGCCGATCATCCTGCAAAAATAATTAAAAAAGTTGCAGCGGTGATTGGGGAAATTCTTGCAGAGGCACTGGAAATAAAACATACTGCTGTGGAACTTGATGTGCCGTTTTTTGAATACGGTGTGGATTCGATTTTGTCGGTTTCAATTATTAACCAATTAAATAAGCGTTTGGGGATTCGTCTGAAACGTCCTGATTTATTTAATTACACCACTATTGAAACTATGGCGGCGCATATTGTCGAAACCTTTGCTTCTCGCCTTACAGAATCATTAGTAGAAAAAGTAGAACAACCGCCAGTAATAGAACCGGAAAAAGTAGAGACTGCGGTTAAACAAGAACATCCCGAAGGGAAAACTCAAAGCAAGTTTCAAACACCAGAAAACAGTTTACAAAGAAACCTGGAACTGATCGCTATTATCGGAATGTCTGCCTGTGTGCCAGGAGCAGATAATCTGCATACATTCTGGGATAACTTAGTTGCGGGTAAAAATTCTGTGACTCGGATTTCGCGATCGCGCTGGCAACGAGAGTCAATGAATGATTTGCCATTCGAGCTAGATACTTCTGAGTGGCAAGCCGGATTCATGGATAATATTGCTGAATTCGATCCGCTGTTTTTTGCAATTTCTCCCCAAGAGGCGCAATGGATGGACCCGGCGCAGAGACTTTTCTTACAACAGACTTGGGCGGCTTTGGAGGATGCTGGGTATAATCCGCGATCGCTAGAGGGTAGTTCCTGCGCTGTTTTTGCTGGCTGTTCAGCGACAAACTATGGTGTGAAAGAGGGCGAACGTGCGGGTTATGTTTCATACACAATGACTAATAGCGAGGCTATATTGCCTGCTAGAGTTTCATATTTTCTAGACTTGAAAGGCCCCAGTATTCCGATTAATACCGCTTGTTCCTCATCTCTAGTGGCGATTCATCTTGCTTGCGAACAACTTCGTTCTGGGCAAAGTGACATGGCTTTAGCTGGTGGTGCTTCGACGCTGATTGGCCCTGCCTTGCACGTCGGCTTGAAAGGTGCTGGGATGTTATCTCCTGACAGTGTATGTAGAGCGTTCGATCGGGAAGCTAATGGTTTTGTTCTTGGTGAAGGGGTTGGTGTTGTCGTTCTCAAACCTCTATCCTCAGCATTAGCCGACGGAGATTCAATATATGGTTTAATTATTGGTTCGGCTATTAACCAAGACGGAAAAACTAACGGGATTATGGCACCGAACGGTCCATCTCAAACCGCTTTAATTGAGTCGGTGTACCGTAAATTCCAAATAGATCCTAGTGTTATCAGCTATGTTGAAGCTCATGGTACGGGCACGCAACTAGGCGATCCCATAGAGGTAAATGCCCTTACTGCTGCCTATCAAAAATTCACCACCCAAACACAGTACTGTGCTCTAGGCTCAGTAAAAACTAATATTGGTCATACCACTACAGCCGCAGGTGTATGCGGATTAATTAAAACCTTACTGTGTTTAAAAAATCAAAAACTTGTCCCGTCGCTGCACTATAAAGAACCCAACGAAAACATTCAATTTTCACAAAGTCCTTTTTATGTCAATACCCAAGTCAAAGATTGGTTGACCGATAAAGCTAGTATAAGACGTGCGGCTGTGAGTTCCTTTGGCTACAGTGGCACGAACGCTCATTTAGTAGTAGAAGAGTTTGTTGAAACTAGAACAAACACCGCAGTCAAAAATCAACCCGCACTGATTGTATTGTCAGCCAGAAATGAAGAGCGTCTCAAAATTTTGGCTCAGAATCTAAGAGCTTATCTGAATAGATATAATAGCCAAATAGAACTAGCGGATGTAGCTTATACACTTCAGATTGGTAGACAGGCAATGTCAGAACGGTTAGCTTTTGTTGCTAACAGTTTAACGGATGTAGTGAAATATTTAACAGAGTTTATTGAGGGCAAGTCTAATACTCAGGAACTATATCAAGGTAGGGTTAAATCCACAAGTAACAAAAACGATTTACTTTTAGAAGGTGATGCTGGACAAGCTTTTATTGACACCATCTTAAAACAACAGGATTACCGCAAACTTGCTGCTTTATGGGTAGCAGGTACAGGCTTAGACTGGAATTTACTTTATGGTGAAAACCGTCCTCGTCGCATCTCCTTACCTACCTATCCTTTTGCGCGAGAAACTTATTGGTTGGATAAAGTAATAGAAACAAAGACAGAGGATTTGACAAGAGATCAGGTAAAAGAAAAGACTCGTAAAACTGATATTGAACAAAGCACTGAGTTAATGACTTTTGAGGAAGTTTGGCAGGAACAGTCTTTAAGTAATACTCCTATTTCTGTCAGCTACAAAAGTGTAATTTATTTTCTATCTGATTCCGAAAATCGGCAGGCAACGATCGAAGCAATGCAAGCTATTGACCCGAAGATCAATATTATTTTCATCTTGCAAGGTGATACTTATAGCAAACAGTCTGCTCATGTTTATACGGTTGATTCAGCTGATATGGCAAGCTATCGTCAGGTGTTTACAGACATTGATAAAAATTATGGCAAGGTAGATGCACTGTTTTATTTATGGCCGACTGAGGATTCACGTTGCTTGTTTGATCCTTCTGCGATCGCACTTATTTTGCAAGCTCTAGCTAAAAGCACTTTAAAACCTTCCCGATTCCTACTTGTGGCTTCTTTCTCCAATGCCTTAGAACGTTGTTATCTCGAATCCTGGCTTGGGTTTGAACGCTCCTTAAAGCTAATTATGCCTGGAATCCAAGTCACAGGACTTTATCAGGAAAATCCTTGGCAAGGGCAAGCTATTTCTATGCAAGAATGGAGTCAAAAGATCTTCTCGGAACTCAAACAGCCGAAAGCACAAACAGTATTGATTCAAAAACAACAACGCTACGTTTGTCAGATCCAAAAAACTGTATTGAGCGATAGTGATACTGTAGCATCAGCAATCAAACCTGGCGGTACTTATCTGATTACAGGTGGTTGTGGAGGTTTGGGTTTTTTTGTGCAGCAATATCTAGCACAATATTTTCATCAACCTACTAACTCAACAGCAAAAACATCAAACAAAGCCGTTAATTTAATTTTGACTGGTCGATCGCCTTTAGATGAAAAGATTAAAAACAGAATCACCCAACTGGAACAACTGGGAACAAAAGTTGAATATATCCAAGCAGATGTATCCGATGCTCGCGCTATGAGAAATGGCATTGAACAAGCTAAAAATCGCTTTGGCAATATAAATGGTATTTTTCATATCGCTGGTATTGCTGGTGATGCAAGTATCCTCGATAAAACTATCGATGCTTTTCAAAAGGTGTTATCGCCTAAAATTGCGGGAACTTTGATCCTTGATGATCTGTGCCGCGATCAACCGCTTGATTTTGTTTGCTATTTTTCCTCTTCTGCGGCAATATTGGGCGACTTTGGTACTTGTGACTATGCCATTGGCAATCGTTTTCAAATGGCATTCGCTGCCTATCGCAATCAATTACAACAGCAGGGTATCCGCCAAGGTAAGACAGTAGCAATAAATTGGCCGCTTTGGAAAGAAGGCGGAATGGGCTTTAATACAGATGAAAATACTACAATGTATTTGCGCTCTAGTGGTCAGCGGGCATTAGAAACTGAGGAAGGTTTGGCAATTTTAGATAAAATCCTGCGCCAAAATAAACCACAGTATATGGTATTAGTCGGACAGCCAAACCGAATTTATGGCTTTTTAGGACTGACTCAAACTTCCTTAAATAAATCAATTGTGAATCAATCAATTGTAAGTCAAGCATCGACGCGATCGCAGCTAAGAGGCTTGAGTCTGGAAGAGTCAGTATTATGGGATTTAAAAAATATTATTGCCGACCAACTGAAAGTACCTTGGGAACAGATCGATCGAGAAAGTAATTTAGCTGATTTTGGCTTTGATTCCATTAGCTTATTGAATTTTGCGACACGCCTTAGCGAACACTATCAACTGGAAATAACACCTGCTTTGTTTTTTAGTTATTCCACTTTGGAAGCACTTTCGCAATATTTTTTAAGCGAACATAGCAAGTTTATCCAAGGTTTTTATCAAGAAAAGGTAAAAACAGAAATAGAAAATGATGTGATGCCAAGTTCTTCCCAAGAAGTTGCTCCCCCCAAAATAGATGATCCTATCGCGCCTAGTGCAACACCGGAGGCGATCGACAATGAACCCATTGCCATTATTGGGATGAGTGGTAGATTTCCTAAAGCTTATAATATTGAACAAATGTGGAATATCTTAGCAGAAGGTAAATGTGCTGTAGAAGAAATTCCGCCCAATTATTTTGACTGGCGCAAGTATTATGGAAACCGTAGTCAAAACACCAATAAAACTAACGGAAAATGGTGTGGCTGTATTCCCGGAGTTGCCGAATTCGATCCCCTATTTTTCCAAATTTCCCCACGAGAAGCAGCAAACATAGACCCCCGGCAAAGACATTTATTACAAGAGTGTTGGAATGCTTTGGAAGATGCTGGATATGGCTTCCATCATCTCAATAACCAAAAAATTGGTACTTTTGTTGGTGCTGAAGAAGGGGATTATTATCTGCGTGTTAAAGAGGGAAACATCACCTCTAATCATTCAAGTATTCTCGCCGCTCGTTTGGCTTATTTCTTAAATTTGAAAGGGCCAACAATGACGATTAATACTGCTTGTTCCTCCTCGCTTGTGGCGGCGCATCAAGCTTGTTTGAGTTTACGGCAAGGCGAATGCGATGCAGCAATAGTAGCAGGTGCAAATCTGATGCTGACACCCTACGGCTATATCAGCATGGCGCAAGCAGGTATGCTGTCTAATGATGGTTGTTGTTATGCGTTCGATCGACGTGCTAATGGTTTAGTACCGGGTGAAGCAGTTGTAGTGGTTGTTCTGAAGCGTTTAAGTCGGGCACTGACTGACGGCGATCCGATTCATTCGTTAATTTTGGCTAGTGGCGTTAATTATGATGGGAAAACTAATGGTATTACTGCACCTAGCGGCGTTTCACAGGCTGAGTTAGCGACGGATGTTTATCAACGAGCTAAGGTTAGTCCACAGGATATTGATTACATTGTGACTCATGGGACTGGTACTAAGTTAGGCGATCCTGTGGAACTAAACGCACTTAATGAAGTATTTAAGGTTAGCGAACATCCCTGTGCGATCGCTTCTAATAAAACCAATTTTGGTCATACTTTTTCGGCTTCAGGTCTTGTTAGTCTTGTCAGTTTGGTGCAAGCACTTCGTCATGAAATTATTCCGAAAAGCCTGAATTTTGCTCAGGGAAATGAGTTTATTTCCGGGGATAAAAGTTCTCTCTATGTCAATACGGCTAATCAACCTTGGATCGATCGACCAAACAAAAAACGCATTGGTACGGTGAGTGCTTTTGGGATGAGTGGCACAAATGCCTTGATGATAGTTCAGGGCTATCGACTCAACAGAAAAAAACAGCGGCTAGCCCCACCTTATTCGCTGCTTGTTTTGTCAGCAAAAACTGAAGAAGCACTGCAACTTAGAGTTAAGGCTATGATTCAGTTCTTGCAAGATGGAGTGGCTGATGATGTCACATTGGAGGATATTAGTTATACTTTGTTTGCAGGTCGTCATCATTTTCAATACCGTTTGGCGATCATAGCTCAAGATGTAGCTGATGCTATTTATAGTTTGACAAAATCAGAGGATTCAGAGCAAAACTTTCATATTTTTCACGGTAAAGTACCTACCGAATTTCGTGGTCAAAAGGCGATCAGCAATTATATAAATGAATTACTGGAAAAAGTTCGCATATCGTCCAATGATGAAAACTTGTACTGGGAAAATCTTTTGGTTTTAGCTAGTTTTTATTGCCAAGGCTATGATATTCCTTGGTCTATGCTGTATGGTGCTACACCGCCATCTCGGATTAATCTTCCTGGTTATCCATTTTCCCGCCAACATTTCTGGCTAGATTTCTCCCCAGAATATAATGAGCAAGTAACTACCGAAATCTCTGTTACCGAGTCGCAGAAACCAACAGTTAATGAACAAAAATCTCTCCAAGAACTTAGCTATCTTTTAAAATGGGAGCAACAGCCACAAATAAAAACTAAGATCGAAGCAAATCAGGTTGTTTTATTGGTTTATTTTGCATCTACATCGCAATTTGAAAAAACGCTCTTTAACTTCTTCCAGCAACAGAATGTATCCCAAGCGATCGAAATTCAATTAGGACTGGAAACTAAACAGGTATCAGAAAATAAATGGTATTGTGATGTCAACAACCCTAATGGCTTTCAGACTTGCTTACAAGGATATTCACAGATTGATAGCGTTTACTTTCTTTGTCTTGATGGCTTCCCAAGCACGATCGAAGAAAGCGAAATTCAGTTGTTGCGGCTTGTTAAAGCACTGAAACAATGTCTACAGAATAATGCTTTTATTGATTGTGTTCTCCTGACCTTGGATAACTATCGTGTAGATAACAGTGCAACAATTCCTAATCATGGTGGTATTAGTGGTCTTGGATACTCAGTGGCGCAGGGCGATCATCGTTTTCGCGTCAGAAATATTGACTTGTCACGGGAAGATTTGGCTAGTGCAGAAAAACAGCAAGCCCTACCAAGTATGATATTAAGCGAAACTCCCTCCGATCGAGGTGATGTAACCAAGTTGCAGGCTGGCTGGCGCTACAAACAGCGTTTTTTCAAGCTTGATTGGCAAGCTTTGTCAGCAGTGCATTCACGGGTAGGGGGTTTAAAAGTTGGTGGTGTTTATGTTTTGATGGGAGGAGCGGGAACTGTTGGCACGATTATTTCCCGCTATCTGATCCAAAAATATCAGGCTAAAGTGGTTTGGCTGGGTCGTAGTCCGCTGACTTCTGCTGCTGTACAGGAAAAGTTAAAAGCGTTCCAGGCAATAGATGAAAAGAGCGTTCCAGTTTATATTCAGGCTGATGTTACCGATCGCTTGTCCATGATTCAAGCTGTCGCAAAAATCAAACAACATTATCCTCAAATTAATGGTGCTATTTTCTCCGCACTGGTATTTAAGTTTGATAATTCGATCGCTCAGACCAGCGAGGTAGACTTTAATGAGGTCTTAGATACGAAGAAAAAAGGCGCACCATATTTTTATGAGGCATTCAAAAATGAAGCCTTAGACTTTATGTGTTATTTTTCATCGGTTCAAGCTTTTTCCTTTTTATCCTCTCGTGATAGTGCGGGATATGCATCTGGAATCACTAGTGCTGATACTTTTGTACATTCAATAGACAATAGTGCAGCCTTCCCTGTAGGTATTATTAATTGGGGTTACTGGCAAGCATCACTGGCAGGCACCGAAACAGAGAAGCGTTTGATTGGTCATTATAATTTAATTTCTGATAGTCAGGGTTGCGAATTTTTTGATGAATTTGTATATCTACTCAGAGCAGGACTTGTTAAACAAGTAATTTGTTTAGGTGCTTCAAAAGCTGTGGAGGGATTAATGGGATGTGATCGAACCCAGATAATTACTCTCAACAAACCTGAAGCAGATTCTTGGATTCACAGTCTTTTCTCTGAGAATGAGACAAATAAAGATACCAGTGAACAGGCAGAAATAGCACGTCTTTTAGATAAAGATTTCAGGAACGAACTTAACGATTGGTTACTACGTTTGTTGTTTGTCCAACTCCAAAAAATGGGGATATTTTTAATCCCAGGTGAGCAGAAAGAAAGTCAGGATTGGCAAAAACAAGCTGGGGCGATCAAAAAATATAGCCGTTGGTGGCATGAGTGCTGCTTAATATTATTGGAAAACTATGGTTATGTCAGGCTTGAAGGTGAACGAGTTGAGGTTGCTACTCATATCAAAATAGATGAAGCGGACAAAGTTTGGCAAGGTTGGGAAAATTATCGAAACTCATTTTTTGACCAGCCAGAAAAGAAAGCTGCGATCGATCTATTAGATAGCTGCCTGAGAAACTTGCCACAAATTCTGCGGGGAAACATCCAAGCTACGGATATTCTTTTTCCTAAATCTTCAATGGAAAAAGTAGAAAATATGTATCAAAGGAATGCGCTATCTGACTATTTTAATAACTTTGTTGCTAAAACTGCCGAAGCTTATATTCGTCAGCGGATTCAGGCAGATCCACAAACCAGAATTCGGATTTTGGAAATAGGTGCAGGTACGGGGGGAACTACGGCATTAGTTTTGCCACAACTGCGATCGGTTCAGAATGCTATAAATGAATATTGTTATACTGACCTTTCCAAAGCCTTTTTAATCCACGCCCAAAAAACGTATGGTCTAGATTATTCCTATTTGAATTACAAGCAACTTAATATTGAACAAGCGTTAGCGCCCCAAGGAATAGAGCCTGGTACTTATGATATTGTCATCGCTACCAACGTCTTGCACGCAACCAAAAATATTAGGCAAACACTTCGTAATACTAAAACAGCACTGAAACGTCATGGCTTATTATTGCTCAATGAAGTAGTTGAAAAATCAATTATTGGCACATTAACCTTTGGTTTATTAGATGGCTGGTGGCTGTATGAAGATGAAGACTTACGCATCTCAGGTTCTCCACTAATTAAGCTTGAAAATTGGCTGAAGATTTTAAAAGAAGAAGGATTTATTTCGACTTTGTTGCCAGCGCAAGCTGCCTATGAATTAGGGCAGCAAGTGATAGTTACCGAAAGTGACGGTTTTGCGATCGTAGACAAGCAGAATACAGAGCAGTCAAATCAAGTCGAATCATCCCCGAAATCTACAATACCTGTAGCACCGGAAGTACCTTTGACTCAAGACCAACTTTTAGAGCAAAAACAATCTGTGTCAGAGATTTCTGCCGAAAAACTTCGGGAATATGTAGCTCAAGTAATTCTGAAATATCTTGCCGAAACTTTAGATATGGCACAAGCGAGTATCGATCGGCAAGTGTCATTTTCTGACTATGGTATTGATTCCATTCTTGGCATTGGTTTTATTGACAATCTTGCCAAAGAATTCGGAATTACCATGAATACTGCTATTTTGTTTGATTACACAAACATTAAACATCTGAGTAATTATTTGGTAGATACTTATGGAGAAATAATTCAAAACAAACTGCCAAAAAATCGCGTACCGTTGGTCGATCACAACCTCAGTCCCGATCCAAAAACTAAAGTAGAAAAGACGCTAAATAGTGAGCCGGAAAATCAGCCAGAAAAGCTAGCGTCTAACGAACACAAAACAGAAATAAGTAAAGAAATCGCTGTTATTGGTATGTCAGGTCAATTCCCTAAAGCAAAAGACATTGATACATTTTGGCAAAATCTTATTCAAGGGCATGATGGTGTTACTGAGTTGCCAGAAAATTATCTGAGTCCAGATTTGTTTAGTTCAGACAAACAAGCAGGAAAAACCTATTGTAAATGGGGGGGTATTTTAGAGCAGCGAGATTGTTTTGATCCACTGTTTTTCAACATCACCCCCAGAGAAGCTGAATCAATGAATCCTCATCAGCGTTTAATTATGAGTGAAAGTTGGAAAGCACTAGAAGATGCAGGTTACAATCCGAAAAACTTAGAAAATTCTCGTGTTAGCGTATTTATTGGTGCTGAATCTACCAACTACACTCACGAAACCTTTACTGGTTCTTCCGATGCCATTGTTGCCTCCCGCTTATCCTACTACCTCAACCTAAAAGGACCCGCTTTGGTGGTCAATACTGGTTGCTCGTCTTCTGCACTAGCGATTCATTTAGCCTGTGAAAGTTTACGTAGTGGTGAGTCGTCGATGGCAATAGCAGGGGGAGTTTTTGCCACTCTTCAAGAAAAAGCACTTGTTACATTGTCACAGATTGAAATGTTAAGTTCTACTGGTCGCTGTCGGACTTTTGATAAATCCTGTGATGGTACGGTGTTATCTGAAGGTGTTGGTGTGGTTGTGTTGAAGCGACTTAATGATGCAATCAGAGATCAAGACCCTATTTATGGTGTTATTCAAGCTTCTGGTGCCAATCAGGATGGTGCAAGCAATGGTATTACGGCTCCCAGTGGTCTGTCGCAAGAAGAACTAGTGACATCTGTTTATCGGCAATATCAAATTAACCCAGAAACCATTAGTTATATTGAGGCTCATGGAACTGGTACAAAATTAGGGGATACAGTTGAGGCTAATGCGTTGAAGCGGGCTTTTAAACAGTTTACTAATAAAACGCAATTTTGTGCGCTGGGCAGTGCCAAATCTCATATTGGTCATACTGGTGCTGCCTCTGGTGTTATTGGGTTAATAAAAATTTTATTGTCGATGCGCGATCGTCAACTGCCTAAAATGCTATATTTTGAAGAACTCAATCCAGCGATCGAATTAGAAAATTCTGCGTTTTATATCAATACTCAGCACATTGAATGGACGAGCAAAGGTGAGCCATTAACCGCAGCATTGAATTCTTTTGGTCATAGTGGTACTAATGTTCATCTTGTAGTTCGGGAATATCAGTCAGTACCTCAGATAAAAATCGAAGCGGAATCAGTTCTGATTCCTCTATCTGCAAAAACGCCGGAATGCCTTAAAGCTTATGCGGAAAAATTAGCAGTGTTTTTGGAAAACCGACATTTAAGTAGAACCACAAGCGAAGAAATCAGCCTCACTGATTTAGCATTTACACTCCATCTGGGACGCGAAGCGATGCGAGAACGCTGCATTTTTTTAGTCAGAAATATCCCGAATTTAATCGCACAATTAAATGCTTTTGCAAAAGATGAAGCTCTAAAAGATTCGAGTTGGTATGCCAGAGTTGGACAGAGCAAGAATAATCATCTTTTCGCTGATGATGAGTCTGAGCAAATTATCGCTCAATGGATACAAAAAGGAAAATTGGAAAAAGTAGCTGCTGCCTGGGTACAGGGGATTAGTATTGATTGGTCATTATTTTATCGCGAACTTACAGCACGTAAAATTCATATCCCAACCTATCCTTTTGCACAGGAACATTATTGGAAGCCTGAACAGCAAAGTATTGCCGAGAAAACTGTTAGTGAAACGAACCAAAAAATTACTGTCCCGGAAACAAGTGCTGTGACCTTCGGAACACTTATACTTCACCCGTGTCGTGTAGGGGTAGATATAGCGAAGCTGTCACCAGGGGCGTGCGACATGAAGTTATCTACTATGTCATTGGAAGGATAATATTGCCGTTTCGGCAAGTTTATCCTTCCAATTGACTCCGGCAAATATATGCTTCCAATTGGATTGGAGATGCTCTAGCATCTCACACGAATATACGACTCACAACTAATGCCTTGTTTTTCTTGGGTACTGAGGTAAAGCTTTTACCTCCAAGTCTCCTTGGCACTGGCTTGAGTGCTTGACTTAATCTTACTTCTTCATCTTTTGAAAAAATCTTAAATTTTTGGCAGCTTTATGGTTCCATTTTTAGTTAACGGCAATCTTATGCTTCCAACTGTTGCAGATGTCGGGTGACTACTTAACCTCAGAATGAATGTTACAGCTACAGTCACGGCAATATTATCCTTCCAGTTCCGGCAATATTATCCTTCCAATGACATACTAAGCACGACCTCACGGGGTGACAACCCCGTCAAAAACCTTAGCTAGGGCTTGCTGAAAAAAGGCGAAAAGCGAGAACAGACGGGAGGTGAAGACAAGAAAAAATGAATCAGGTGCAAGGGATGGGTGTAAAATAGCGCAAAAACCTTGCATGAGTCGGTGAAAATGTACCGTAAAGACGAGCAACCAAGGACACCACCCGAAGAGTTCAAACTGCCATTTGAGGGAAAACTCTCAGAAGAGAATCGGTGGGTAATCATGGCCCAATGGATACCCTGGGCAGAATTTGAAGCGGAATACGCAGAATTATTCTCATCTGTTATGGGAGCACCAGCCAAAACATTTAGAATGGCATTGGGAGCATTAATCATCAAAGAAAAATTAGGTATAAGTGATAGAGAGACAGTAGAACAAATCAAAGAAAATCCCTACTTGCAGTATTTTATCGGGTTGTCAGAATACAGGAACGAGCCTCCATTTGATGCCTCAATGTTAGTGCACTTTCGGACGAGAATTAATGGGAATTTAGTGAATAAAGTCAATCGGGTAATGGTCAAGAGAATGCGAGAGGCGAGTTCCGAGCCAGCCCCAGAAAATCCATCAGAAGCGGAAGAAGGAAGTGACAGGAAAAACCGAGGGAAATTAATAGCTGATGCAACTTGTGCTCCGGCTGATATCACGTATCCGACGGACTTAAAAATTTTAAATAAAGCCAGAGAACAAACGGAAAAAATTATTGATATTTTGCATAAGAGTCGTCAGGATAAATCAGAGAAGAAACCAAGAACTTATCGAAAAACAGCCAGAAAAGATTACCTAAAAGTAGCCAAACAACGCCGACCTGCGCGGAAAAAAAGACGAAATGCAATTAAAAAACAACTGCAATATATTAAACGAAACTTAGGACATATAGACCAAATAATCGCTAATAGAGGGAGGCCCGATGGATTGAATGACAGACAATATAAGAGTTTATTAGTGGTATCAGAAGTTTATCGTCAACAGCAGTGGATGTATGATCATAACAAACAAAGTATTGCAGATAGAATCGTAAGTTTAAGCCAACCCCATATTCGTCCAATTGTCCGAGGTAAAGCCGGAGTCCCAGTAGAATTTGGTGCTAAATTGTCTGCGAGTTGTCTGGATGAATATGTATTTCTTGACCGGATTAGTTGGGATAATTTCAACGAATCCTGTGATTTAAAAGCACAAATAGAGGCTTTTAAAGAATATACGGGGCATTATCCTGAGTCAGTCCATGTAGATAAAATTTACCGAACTAGAGACAACCGAGCTTGGTGTAAAGAAAAGGGGATTAGAATGAGTGGCCCCTCGTTAGGTAGACCGCCAGTAAATATTAGTGAAGCCACTAAGAAGCAAGCGTCAGAAGATGAAAAGATTCGGAATTCCATTGAGGGGAAATTTGGTCAAGGGAAAAGAAGATTTAGCCTGAATCGGATTATGAATAAACTAGCTCACACTTCCGAAACGGCAATTGCTATTACTTTTTTAGTTATGAATCTTTCTGTCATTCTTAGACAGATTTTGGGGTCAATTTTTTTATTCAATTACTTTTTTCGAGTGATTGATTATGACAAGTTATCAGATAACTTTTTATCTCGAAAAAAACTTATCTCTCATTCTGACTTCATTCGCTAGTTAATCATTCGTTTCCTTTTCTGTTACTTTTTCAGCAAGCCCGAATTAGGTTGGACAGACTACCGTTTTACTAATTTTAAGGATATTGAAAAGTGGTGGTCAATTATTTTTTGTGTTTACACAATGATTAGTTTAAATTCTCCCGCTTTTTTCGGCTTGAATCAAGCTCGTCAAATTGAACCTCATGTACAAGAAAGTAATTCTGTTGATTTTTCTGAGCATCAACAATGGGATCATGAACACGGATGGAAGAATGTGCTAAATAATCTTCGCTTAATTGTCCAACCACTGTTGCTATTTTGGTTAATTTATCCCTGGCTAGATATTTTTCCCAATTCCGATTTATTGCTGGGATTCAATCGTCTCATTAGTGCCATGAATGGATTTAAACCCTTTTATTCTTCTGGATAATTTAGTTGATTTACTACTTGCTTAATTCGGAGAGTGACAGAAGAGGGTTATAATCACAATGACGATACTGATTGGATTGGATAGTTCCCGTTAAAAGTAGTGAGGCGTGAACGCCTCATTCAGCCCTAAAGGGCTTACTACATTAACTTCCTAGCTCTTTTGAACGTTGAGTTGCGGCTTTTACGGCTTCAATTAATGCCGAACGAAATCCGGCTTTTTCCAGTTGGGAAACCCCAGCAATGGTTGTTCCCCCCGGACTAGTTACCCGGTCTTTTAATTCTGCCGGATGTAACTTTGATTCCGATAGAAGTTGGGCGGTTCCTAATACCGTTGATAATGCTAATTTTGCCGCAATCGGTCTAGGGAGTCCAGAGGCGACGCCGCCATCGGCTAAGGCTTCAATTAAAATCGCCACATAAGCCGGGCCAGAACCCGATAATCCGGTGACGGCATCCATTAGGGTCTCCGCCACTTCTACCACGTCTCCAACGGCCTGAAAAATGCCTTTGGTAAGATCTAAATGGGAGGGTTGCACCAATTTTCCAGAGGCGATCGCACTGATCCCCGCCCCCACAGTCGCCGGAGTATTGGGCATAATTCTAATTACAGGATGCTGGGGAAAAGCTGCTTCTAATTTATTTAAGGTAACTCCGGCTAAAATAGACAAAATAACGGTATTTTTTGATAGGGTTTCACCCTCAGCTAATTCCGTTGCGATCGCGCCAAAAATTTGGGGTTTAATGGCTAATAAAAGGGCTGCCGTCGCCTGGGTTGTTTGTTTATTATTATCTGCGATCGCCACGCCATAATGTTGAGATAAATAATTACAACGCTCTAATTGTGGGTCACTAATAATAATTTCAGCAGGTTGATAAATATTGGCAGAAATTAAGCGGGATATAATAGCTTCTGCCATCACCCCGCCACCAATTACACCCAATTTAAACATAAAATAAACTCGTAAAATAAAGCCGTTAGCTGTTAACCCTTTACAGTGAAGGAAGAAGGAATCACCGAAGATGAAGGTTTTGGGGGTTAGGTTTTGGGGGTTAGGTTCTAGGGTTCTAAGGTTCTAGGTTCTGAGGTTACAGGTTCTAAGGTTCCAGGTTCTAAGAATTGTTAATTTCTTCCCTCCCCTGCCTCCCCTGCCTCCCCTGCTCCCCCTGCCTCCCCTGCCTCCCCTGCCTCCCCTGCTCCCCCACTCCCCCACTCCCTTCTACTAATTTACTGAATAGCCTGGGCGGGCTGCCAGGGGGGGGCTGCCGGGCTACTGGTGCGGGAGTTACGAGCTTGGGGGATGCCTTCGTGGACAACGCCGCCGCCTTGAGTTCTGACCTGAACACAACTGGGCGTAAACAGGAAAATGCTTTCCCCAATTCGTTCTTGATGGCCGTCGAGGGCGAAGGTTCCACCCGCCACAAAATCAACGGCTCTTTGGGCCTGATCAGGATCCATTAAGGTTAAATTAAGTACAACAGACTTGCGTTCTTTGAGGGCGCGAATCGCTGTCGGCATTTCCTCAAAGGTGCGGGGTTCCATCACCACGACTTCAGAAATTCCATTCAGAGCGCCAGGCATTCCGATAACATTACTCATTGTTGATCCAATTCCAACTTCAGACATTACACCAGTATTAATCGATCCAGTAGACCGTTGTGACCGACGAGACGCCCGGGGGTCTTCTGCCGCTACGGTCGGGGTGGGCTGTTCTTGCGGGGGAGGATAGTTACCCGGGTAACGATTCCCCTCCGTTTCGTCGTATTCGTAATCGTATTCTACAGAGTCATTGAACCCTACAAAATCTTTTAGTCTATTAAAAATGTTCACGGTCTAGTCTCCATCACTCACGACTTTAGAATTTCAACTCAACTTCCAGTTTAGATGGGTTGAGGGTCTGGTTTATATTGAATTTGTTTAAGACTCGCCTATTTTACTGTTAATTGTTGTATTTAACTCCTCCTTTGGCCAAAAATTATCCGTCCTAGTCGAATCATGGTAGCACCTTTTTGAATGGCTAAAGGATAATCTTCCGACATCCCCATGGATAATTCCTGCATCCTAATATTAGTCCAATTCTGTTGTCGAATGGTTTCTGCTAATTCCCGGGTGCGGTCAAAAATATCTAGGGTTTCGGACTCGGTTAACCCCAAGGGGGGAATGGTCATTAAACCTTGAATTTTGAGATGCTGACAGTCATTTAACTGGGGCAATTCTGCCAATAGTTCGGGGATAGTCCAGCCAAACTTATTAGGATCGGGGATAATTTTAACTTGAAGACAAACTTGGGGTTGACATCCTAATTCACCTGCTAGATGATCTAAACGTAGGGCTAACTTTAGACTATCTACGGATTCAATCCATTCAAACAGTTGTAATGCTTTTGCAGCTTTATTGGTTTGCAAATTACCGATTAAATGCCAAGTAATATCACTGAGATCTTGGAGTTGAGGATATTTTTCCGCCGCTTCTTGGACTCGATTTTCTGCAAAATCTCGAATTCCAGCTTGATAAGCGACCCGCATGGCTTCAACAGAAACTGTCTTTGTGACCGCAATTAATCGCACCGACTCGGGAATGGAGTCTCGAATTTTAGCAATCTGTTCAGTAATCAAATCAGTCATGTTAAGTAAGTTGGCCGTTGGCGGTTTCAGCTAAACTATTGAAACGTATTACGATGGACTTCTTGGAGTTTTTTATATTCTTCGGCCTGTCCAGTGCGGCGGAGCATTCTCAGACGAATTTCCAGCAAGAGTTTGGCATCGGAACGACTAATCGGTTCAAATTTGAGTCCCGGTGGCCCCTGAGTCACTAAAAAAAATAGGCGCTGGGCGTAAAGGGTTGTAAATAGTTCTTGATGATCCTCAACGGCGCATATTTTGAACAATAGCCCGAAGTTGGGATGATTCATGTAAGTTTCTGTGGTCATTCAGTTTCACAACTAACAAATAAGGGCTTGATTTAGGAGACAGAACTATTTTAGGCGATCGGGTCAACTCAGAATCTCAAATTTCTCCTCCCCAAACCCACCGGACACCCCAGAATACCATCAGACAAATCAGAGCTACTCCATCCCAAGGTTTAAAGCGAAGTTGATGCCATTCTACCCGATGTTGATCAGGACTGGTGAACCCTCGAACCTGCATGGCGCTGGCAATTTGTTCGGCGCGTAATAATAAATTTTGTAAAAGCCGTTCCGCCAAGGTTAACCAAACCTGAATGGTGCGTCGTAGTCCTAATTTTTTCCAATTAATGGCACGGGTTCTGACAGAACGGATTAAATTTTGAATTTCCTCTAAAACTAAGGGAAAAAATCGCAGGGATAGGGTCAGGGTTAGGGCAATTTCTGTAACGGGTAATTTTAACTTTCGTAGGGGTTCCATGAGGCTTTCTAAAGCCATGGCAATTTCTTCAGAAGCGGTGGTTAATAAATACAAATTTGTACTATAAACCAGGGTAAACAATAGGGTACTCGTCCTAATCGCTAAATCAACGGAATAGCGGGTAATTTCTAGGGGCCCTTGGGAAAATAATACATATCGATAGGAGGTGGGTTGCGGTAAGGGTTCTGTTGATCCAGATGCAGAAAAAAAGGTTAATTCCTGTTCAGGAAGTCGAGGTTGATGGTTAACTGCCAAACCATCGGGCATAATACAACTTAATAGAAATAGTAACCCACAAAACATCAGTAACCACCCCATTTGTCGCTTCCAAACCCGCAAAGGAATGCGCGCCAATAGGGTGATTAAAATTAACAACCCAACCAAAACTAATCGCCACCACGGATTAGCTAATAAAGGAGCCACTAAAAAGCTCATTAACCAAATTAACTTAACCCGGGCGTCGAGACGATGTAACCCGGTAATTGGTTGTTCTAAATATAATCCAATGGGAAGCGATCGGAGTAAGTCCATTTTACTTAACGCGGGTGGCTCGGTTAGCGGGATTTCGTTCGATTTCTCGGGCGGATTTGCCTCGCCAAATTAACTTAATCGGTGTGCCTTTAAAGCCCAATTGTTTGCGGAATTGACCATCAATATAACGGCGGTAATTGTCATTAAATCGTTTGGGATCATTAACAAATAAAACCAACGTTGGAGGTTTACTACTGACTTGGGTTCCATAATAGATTTTCCCCTGTTTCCCTTGGCGAGTGACGGGGGGAGAATGCCAACTGATCGCTTCTTCGATCACTTCATTAATCACGGCCGTTGAGACCCGTCGTTCATGACCTTCGGCGGCGGTATCAACTAAATTGAGAATTTTTTCCACCCGTTGACCGGTTTTAGCACTGATAAAAATTAATTCCGCCCAATCCATAAAATAGAGTTTGGCTCGGACTTCTTTTTCATAGTCTAAAATAGTATAAGTATCCTTCTCGATCGCATCCCATTTATTCACCACAATTACACAGGATCGACCTTCTTCAATAATCCGATCAGCTAATTTTTGATCTTGATCGGTGACTTGATCAATTGCATCAATCACGAGTAACACCACATCCGCCCGATTAATAGCTTTAAAAGCTCGATTAATCCCAAAAAATTCCGCCCCATATTCCACATTTTTCTTGCGTCGAATTCCGGCGGTATCAATTAACCGATAGGTTTTTCCATCCCGTTCAATTACTGTATCAATGGCATCCCGGGTTGTGCCGGAAATGGGACTGACAATGGCGCGATTTTCTCCTAAAAAGGCATTCAATAAACTCGATTTTCCGACATTAGGACGACCAATGATCGCTACTTTAATTTCTTTTTCCGTTTCGATTTCATCAATCGAGGGTAAATGCTTAATTAAATCATCTAATAATTCCCCGGTTCCCGATCCATGAATCCCGGAAACCGGATAGGGTTCTCCTAGTCCCAGTTCCCAAAAATCGGCAGCTTGAATCATTCCGGTGGTGGGAGATTCACATTTATTGACTGCTAATAAAATCGGTATTGATTGCTCTCGTAACCAAATGGCGATCGCTTCATCCCCGCCCGTTAACCCCACCTGACCATCCACCACAAAAATCGCGGCGGTGGCTTCGGTTAAAGCGATCATTGCTTGTTCTCGAATCAGGGGCAAAAATTCCGTATCATCATCAAAGACTAAACCGCCGGTATCTACGACCTGAAATTCTCGATCCTGCCAAAAGGCGGGACGATAGGTGCGATCGCGGGTAATACCGGGCTGATCATGCACAATCGCTTCAGGATTACCCGCCAAACGATTGGCTAGAGTTGATTTTCCCACATTAGGACGGCCAATAATAGCAACAATAGGTAGAGACATAAATCTGTTTGGTAAGACGTAATTAACGGTAGGAGTATAATTGCTTTTCTCCTACAGTGTGCTGGGGGGGCTAACAGTAATGAGCAAAGGGTTGATTTTGGATTCTGACGCTTTTCGCACAGCATTTTAATTGTACATTAAAAATCTACATTAAATCAAACAGTTAGTGACTAGCACCAAATGCTCTTGATATCCGAAATAGCATTAGACTTGATGACCATATTGCAGAGTTTGGGTGCGCCCGTTTTGTCTACAATCACTTTTTAGTTCATGGTGAAATCTATCTGAATAATTTAATGAGTCATATTCAAATTATTGAAGAAAAACATCAAGGTAAAATCTTCTATTGTTCCTCGATGCTAGGACAAGGAACCTGTTTCACAATAGAACTGGGGATTACCACTGTTTTAGATGTTTAGCAAATTAAATTAGAGGGGACAGGGGCAAAGACCTCTATTTAGTTGCGAAACCTTTTGCGTTAGGCTATAAACTCGAACAAAGCATTTTAATTGCTTTCCGTTTTTTGCATCTTAACGACTTACCCGGAAATTTTGAACTATGGCAAGCCCTACTGTAGATAGAGAAACAAATCAATCTCAATCTCCTTCATCCTGGCATGATGTCTCCTCGAAGCCATTGCCCTTTTGGGTGCGTCGATGGGGGGCGTTTGTGGCGGAATTATCCCTAGTGGCGGTGAGTGGGTTAATTCCTTTTACCCTGGGTGCTGTCTCCAACCGCAGTTCCCAACCCGTACCTCTAAATCCGGTGGTGCGGGTGACATCGGAAACCGTTGCCGCCACTTTGGGGATTCCTGTACGCGATCGCAGTCCTAAAGTCGCCCCATTAACTAATCTATTCTGGTCGGGGGCGTTACTTCTACCTCTGGTGGTGGGAGGATGGCAATTTTATTTGTTAGCCAAGCGGGGCCAAACCTTGCCCAAACTCTGGTTTGGAGTCCAGGTGGTGAGTCCTAATGGTTCCAACCCGGGATGGGGACGGGCCTTTCGTCGGGAATTTATTGGCCGTTGGGGTATCCCCCTGGGCATTGCTTATGGCCTTTGGCAAGTGACGGGAGCCTATCCTAATCTATTGATTTTAGGGGTTTTATCCAGTGCAACTTTACTGGGAGATGCTCTGATTGCGAAACGATTTCAAGGTCGGACTGGACATGATTTATTAGCAGGAACTTCGGTACAGGAAGTTCCTAGGATCTTGGTGTTTAACCCCTTTACAAATTATCATTGGGTGAATGAAGATAATGCGGTTCATAGCCTAGTTATTAGTACGGAAACACTAAAACCGGAGTTTAATTTATGGGCATGGATGCGTCAACATCCCGGTTTAACTTTAGTTATTGTTAGCAGTGCTAGTTTGGCGGCGGTATTAGGAACTTTTGTTGGCACGCAAATTTATATTCAAAATCAAGCTAACCGTCGGGAATTTCAACAACAGGATAATCAGGTTTTTCTGGCTCTAGTAAATAAATTATCCCCCAATGCTGCCACGGATGTAGCCCAAAAACGTGGGGCTATTTTAGCGTTAGGGGCAATTAAAGATCCCCGGGCAATTCCCCTATTAGTGGACGTATTAGCTCAGGAAGAAAACCCGGTGTTAATTGATGTAACTCAACAGGCATTGGTGAGTACCGGGCCCGAAGCCTTACCCCATTTAAGACGATTAAATCAAGCCCTCAAAAATGATTTAGATTCGATGAAATTTGGGGCAGAAAACCAAGAAAAACAGTTAGCAGGGCAAAGACTACAAGCAACTCAAAGAGCGATCGCAAAAATTCTGAAAGTCTATGAGGGATTTATCCATAATGCCGATTTAAGTCGGATTGATTTAGGCCAAAATTTAACTCCACCGATACAATTTACCTTGGTTTTAGAACAAACGGATTTATCGGGGATTAGCTTTAGAAACACTAACCTAAATCAAGCTAATTTAAAAAATAGTCGCTTCGCCAGTCCAGGGAAAGATGGACGATTAGAAACCTTCGATGATTGGATTTCTGATTTAAGTGGAGCGGATTTAACCGAAGCCGATTTGACCGGAGCTTTCTTCAGTAATACCCTATTAAAATATACTAATTTTTTAAAGGCAAATCTGAGTAAAGCCAATTTGTCGAAGGCCGATTTAACCGGAGCAAATTTCAGCAACGCCCAATTATTGGGTTCCAATTTACAACAAGCTAATCTCACCGATGCTAAATTCACCGGGGCGGAATTAGCCAGTGCTAATTTGTCTCAAGCTAATTTAAGAATGGCTCGTTTTAGTGAAGCTAAAGCCCCAGGTGCAAATTTTCAAGCAGGAGATTTAAGACAAACTAGCTTTAAAAATGCTGATGTATCTGCGGTTAATTTCTCCGACGCAAACTTAGCAGCAGCAGACTTTACCTCCGCTAAACTTACGGGTTCAAATTTTAAAAATGCCCGATTGCAAGATGCTAATTTCAAAAGTGCTAATTTAAGTTTAGTTAATTTTCAAGGAGCAAAATTAGACGAAACCAATTTTAAAGGGGCAATCTTTGTTGCTTCTGAACAAAACAAACCTGATCAATTTATTGCTAAATCTGAAGAAACTGTTCAATCTAGCCGCATGAAAAAGGTAGATTTTAGCAATGCAATTAATTTGGATTCTAACCAAATTAAATATATTTGCTCTCAAGGCGGCATTCACNGTCAACAGTCAAACCATTCAGTGGTAAGCTGAGAATTGGCCTAAAAACTTTTTTAAACTTTTAGTAACGTTAAAATGACCGAATCGACCGAAATTCCTTATTTGTTGCGCGCTACTCGTGGTGAAAAACTAGATCGTCCCCCTGTCTGGATGATGCGCCAGGCGGGTCGCTATATGAAAGCCTATCGTGATCTACGGGAAAAATATCCTTCCTTCCGTGACCGCTCTGAAAAAACGGACATTGCTGTTGAGATTTCTCTCCAACCCTTCCGAGCTTTTCAACCCGATGGGGTGATTTTGTTTTCTGATATTCTAACCCCTTTACCCGGAATTGGGATTGATTTTGATATTATCGAAAGCAAGGGGCCGATTATTAATCCTCCGATTCGCAGTTTAGAACAAATTGAAAAACTGCATCCGATTGAACCGGAAGAAAAACTTCCTTTTATTCGAGAAATTCTGCAAACTTTGCGTCGAGAAGTGGGCAACCAAGCCGCGGTATTAGGGTTTGTGGGTGCCCCTTGGACGTTAGCCGCCTATGCGGTTGAAGGGAAAAGTTCCAAAGATTATGCAATTATTAAAAAAATGGCATTTTCTGAGCCTTTAATTCTGCATAAATTCTTAGAAAAAATTGCCGATGCGATCGCCGTTTATGTCCGGTATCAAATTGATTCTGGCGCCCAAGTCATTCAAATGTTTGATTCTTGGGCGGGTCAATTAAGCCCCCAAGATTACGAAGTTTTTGCCCTTCCCTATCAAAAACGGGTGATTGATCAAGTTAAACAAACCCATCCTGATACGCCTTTAATTCTTTATATTAGTGGCGGTTCGGGATTATTAGAACGGATGGCTAAAACCGGGTTTGATTTTGTGAGTGTGGACTGGATGGTTGATATGGCCGATGCGCGTCAACGTCTGGGTCACAATATTGGAGTTCAAGGAAATCTTGATCCTTGTATTTTATTCGGGTCTAAAGAAAATATCCGGGATCGAATTTTAGACACCATTAGAAAAGCGGGAAATCAAGGTCATATTCTGAATTTAGGGCATGGTGTTTTGCCCAATACTCCAGAAGAAAACGTTGCCTATTTCTTTGAAACAGCAAAACAAGCGGATCAATTATTAAAAGGTTAAGCTGTATTGATCCCCCCTAACCCCCCTTAAAAAGGGGGGAATAGGTTTAACTGTTAAGGATAAATGGGATATATTCAAGATTTATAGCGTTTGTAGGGGCGGGTTCAAGTCAATCTTGAAATACGCACCCATGAATTATCTAAACCCGCCCCATAGGAGGGTAGGAGTAATTATTAATAATATGAAAAAGCGAATTTTTGTGACGGGTGCGAGTGGTTGTATTGGTCATTATGTTGTAGAGAAACTGATTCAAAATACCGAGGATGAATTATTTCTACTCGTTAGAAATCCCCAAAAATTAGGATTTGATTATCAGAGTCGTCCGGGTATTCATATTATTCAGGGGGATTTAAGAGAACTTGATAAATTCAAAGATTTATTACCTACAATTAATACGGTGATTTTAATTGCCACCGCTTGGGGAGGATATCAAGAGGTTTTAGAGATTAATGTTAAGGCAAATTTAGAGTTAGTAAAATTATTAAATCCCCAAGTTTGTGAACAAATTCTGTATTTTTCAACCGCTAGTATTTTAGATCGAAATAATAATTTATTACCCGAAGCGGGAGAAATTGGCACGGATTATATTAGAACTAAATATGAATGTTTACAGGAATTATTAAAAATAGCTCCTAATTTACCGCCTTTAAGGGTGTTATTTCCGACTTTGGTTTTAGGGGGAGAACAAAATAAACCCTATTCCCATTTGTCGGGGGGCATTTCTGATGTGGTGAAGTGGATGGGTTTAATTCGTTGGTTTCAAGCGGATGCCAGTTTCCATTTTATCCATTCCGCCGATATTGCTCAAGTAGTATATTATTTAGTGAATCATCCTCCCATTTCCTCAGAAACGGAACAATTTGTTTTAGGAAATCCGGCAATTACGTTAAATCAAGCGATAGAAATGGCTTGTGAATATTATCATAAACGGATTTATTTTCGCTTTAATTTATCTGCGGGTTTGGCTAACTTTTTTATCTGGTTATTTAGGATTCAAATGGCAGATTGGGATCGTTTTTGCTTAGATTATCGCCATTTTAGTTATCAAAATCCGATTCATCCTGGGGTTTATAATTTACCTGCCCATTGTGCAACTTTTACGGATGTTTTAAAATAAAAATGACTCAGATTATTTAACGGGTTTTACCGTAGAGACGTGCCATGGCACGTCTCTCTTGATTGCCATGGCGCGTCTCTCTTAAGTTAACTTATGATAGGGATGAGGATGCGCTGAAGCGCAACAACGGGGGTTTTGATTTAATTTTTTTAAATAGGAGAATTAACTATGTTGGCGAGTAAACTGGAAACTTTACTTAATCCTGAAGAAAACCTCCAAGGTTCAGAAGTTCGTTATATTACAGATAAGGTGAGTTGGGAATATTATGAAACCCTATTAACTCAATTAGGGGATAGTTTGGAATTTCGCTTAACCTATTTGGATGGAATTTTAGAAATTATGTCACCTAGTCGTAATCATGAAAGGATTAAAACCCAGATTGGAACCCTTTTAGAAGTCTATTTTTTGGAAACAGATACAGAATATTATCCCACGGGTTCGATGACGTTGCGCAACCCAGAACAGCGCGGGGGAACAGAACCGGATGAAAGTTATTGTATTGGAAGTAATAAGGAAATTCCCGATTTAGCCATAGAAGTTGTAATTACCAGTGGGGGAATTAATCGTTTAGAAGTCTATCAAAGGTTAGGAGTCCGTGAGGTTTGGTTTTGGCAGAATAATCGGTTTTTTGTCTATCATTTCCGGTCTGAAAATTTTGAACAATTTCAGCAAACATCAGGCTATGAATTAATCAATAATAGTGAAATTCTCCCCGATATCAATTTAACAATATTGGCAGAATATGTACAACATCCTAATCCTTTAGTTGCTGTCAAATCCTTTCGTCAAACCCTAAAAAACTTGTAGAGACGTTGCATGCAACGTCTCTACGGGGATGAAATAAAAATTTACTGTTGACTCAATTCAATGTTCAATAAAGTTTTGCCATGAATAACAGAGGCAATGGTAACAATGTCTTCTCGGATTTGATAAATGACTCGATAGGTGTAAGCAAATTGTTCCCGGATGTTTTCATCGCCAAATTCTTGAACAATCATTCCCGCTTCAGGAGCCTTGCTCAAGTTGCGCGTAACCTCAATGATTCTCTGGACAACCGCCGCCGCATAAGAAATTGAATCCCGTGCAATGTAAGCAGCAATTGCATCAATATCATCAATGGCTTGAGGCGACCAAACTACTTGATAACCCATTTACTTAATAAACCTTCTGCTTCCTCTTGTATGAGATTCCTGGTCGTTTCGTGAATCTTAAGTCCATGACGGACTTTTTCGATTACATAGAGATGGTACTGAACATCCTCCAGTGAACAATCATCAGGTAGGTTACTCAACAAGGATTCTACTTCTTTTTTGGTTCCACTCATAATTTTTTTGGGTTTTTTTTATAGTTATTATAGTTTTCAATAACCGAAGCACCCGAAAGACACTGTTAACACCGACTTTATCGGGGAATAGGGTCGTCAAAATAAAAAATAAGTTATACTCCCCCATGGAAAATGTCCCAGGGAAATCGAATGCTTCAGTCATTGTTTCAAGTCCAGTCTATAGTTATGACAGATCAATCCTATCAGATGGTTCTGTCTGGGTGTCAGCCTGAATTTATACCGTCTTGGTAAAATTCCCGTAACTTGAAATAGCCTGTTGCAGTTGTTGAATGACATCCTCAACCGGAATGGCTCCTAACTCTCCATCCGCCCGAGTTCTGATATTCAAGCAATTAGCTTCTATTTCCTTAGCCCCAACCACGGCCATCACCGGAATTTTATCTTTCTCGGCATTTCTGATTAATTTCCCTAAACGCTCGCTGCTCGCATCCGCCTCCGCCCGAATTCCAGCAGAGCGCATTCTGAGGGCAATTTCTTGAGCAAAGGGGAGAAATTCTTGGCTGACGGGTAATAGTCGGAATTGTACCGGGGCCAACCAGATGGGGAAATCCCCGACATATTCCTCTATTAATATTCCCACTAATCGTTCCAAGGAGCCAAAGGGGGCACGATGAATCATCACCGGCCGTTGACGGGTGCCATCTTCGGCCACATACTCTAAATCGAAGCGTTCGGGTAAGTTATAATCCACCTGAACGGTTCCCAATTGCCATTCCCGCTCTAAGGCATCTTGGAAGATAAAGTCTAATTTCGGGCCATAGAAAGCGGCTTCTCCAATACCCTCAAAATAGTTCATTCCTAGGGTTTCTACCGCCCGACGAATTGCTGCTTCTGACTTATTCCAAACTTCATCCGACCCAATATATTTATCTAAACTGGGGTCACGGAAACTCAGTCGGGCTTTATAGTTGGTTAGTTGTAAACTCTTAAAAACAAACAGAATTAAATCCACAACTTTGAGAAATTCATCCTCTAATTGTTCGGGAGTAACGAATAAATGGGAATCATCAACGGTAAAGCCTCGAACCCGGGTTAAACCCCCTAATTCTCCTGATTGTTCATAGCGATAAACGGTTCCAAATTCGGCTAACCGCATCGGGAGTTCCCGATAGGAACGTAATTCACTCTTATAAATTTGGATATGAAACGGACAGTTCATGGGTTTAAGGACAAACCCCTGTTCGTTGGTTTTGGCTTCCTCATCGTCAGCCATCATCGGGAACATATCTTCTTGATATTTTTGCCAATGTCCCGAGGTTTTAAATAAATCTACCCGACCAATATGGGGAGTCGTGACCCCCAAATAGCCCCGCTTCACCTGTTCCTGTTTCAGAAAATCCTCTAGGGTACTTCTTAATAGGGTTCCTTTAGGTGTCCACAGGGGTAATCCTGGCCCGACTAAATCGGAGAAGATAAACAGCCCCAACTCCTTACCCAAACGGCGATGGTCACGTCTGATGGCTTCTTGCTTGCGGCGTTTATGTTCGGCCAATTGTTCGGGGGTTTCCCAAGCGGTTCCATAAATCCGTTGGAGTTGGGCTTTGGTTTCATCCCCGCGCCAGTAAGCTCCGGCGACACTTTCGAGTTCAATGGCGTTCGGGTCAATATCAACCGTATTCTCAACGTGGGGCCCCGCACACAAATCCCACCACTGGTCGCCTAGATGATAGAGGGTAATGGGTTCCTGTAACCCCGCCAGGATTTCTAGTTTATAGGGTTCTCCCAGTTTCTGGATGCGGTCTTGGGCTTCTTCCCGACTGACTTCTTCCCGAATTACGGGGAGTTTGCGTTTGATAATCTTAACCATTTCCTTTTGAATGGATTTTAAATCCTTTTCGGTAAAGGGTTCGGGACTATCAAAATCATAATAAAACCCATTTTCAATCCAAGGGCCAATGGTGACTTGTGCCTTGGGAAATAGTTTCTGAACAGCCATCGCCATAACGTGGGACGCAGTATGTCGAATCCGCTTCAAGGTTTCAGATTCACTGGTTTTAGGCAAATGGACTTTTTTCTCTAAGGGTTCTTGAGAACTCTCTAACTCTGATATAGACATTGATTAAAGTTACAAAAGCAAAATAAAAGTTTCTTAATTCAATTGTACAGAACAGAGGAAACAAACACCGAAAACAGACCTATGGGGCGTTAACTATAGGTTTGACACTATCCATTATTTCCTCATCTCCCGGTACTCCCCCTGCCTCCCCTACCTCCCCTGCCTCCCCTGCCTCCCCTGCCTCCCCTGC
>NZ_LT797701.1:34696-71896 GCF_900009135.1 Planktothrix sp. PCC 11201
TCCCCCTGCTCCCCCTGCTCCCCCTGCTCCCCTACCTCCCCTGCCTCCCCTGCTCCCCTACTCAATATTCACCTGGGAACTATCAACGGTCAAAGTTCCGGCTTGAAATTCGGCAATATTGATGGCTTTTTCCAGAAAACCTTGACTGGGGACTTTTCCCTTAAGAACAACAGTTGCACCTTTTTGGGACACCCACAGGGAACCAATATCTGTAAGTTCGGGGTCTTCATCAAACGCTAAAGTCACCCGTTTAGCTAACCCGCTTTCATCATATTCTCCCGCAATTCCAATTCTTTCGGGGGGAAGGGAAGCATTAGCCGCCGCCTGTTGTACAACATTATTATCAGGTTTACTGGGAATTTGACCCGTGACCGCACCAAAAATACGTTCAAACCATGTCATAAAATTACAGATCCTAAGTTGATTAATAATAATATTTTAGTTTAGGGGAGATTGGTTTGAGAAGCAAGCCATTTCTGCAATTCCTGTTTTAATCCTTTTAATTCTTCTTCGGGTAATTGATGCCCAAAACGATAGGTTTTGCGACGGGATAAAAAGAAAATATTGGGTTCTTGGGTGACAATTTCTAAGCTGGGATAAAAATTACCCTGATTATCGCTGGTTCTAATTAAGTTAATTTGTTGAATTTGGGATGTTTTTCCTTGTTTGCGAACGGGGAAATAAGATAGCCAAAAAATCTCAAAGGTTTTATTGTTAAAATTGAGTTGGACTTTCTCAAAGGGTTTATAATCAATAATGGCTTTATAAATTAATCCCATGATTCCCGCCGGAATCCCCAAGACAATTAAATAGAATAGAATAATAAACCCTAAATCAAGCTGTTGCCAGATAGCCGGATTTAAAATAGTATAAGTTTTATAGGTAATAAAAGAAGCGATCGCACTTAATCCTAATCCTTTAATTATAATCGATCCCGGAATAATTTCCCAACCTTTTTTAACTAAATTGATCTGATTTAATAAAAATTTCTGGACTGGAGAAATATATTGTAGGGAAAACTGAGAGGGAATATCAACCTTTAACTGGTCAGCAGATTGGGATAATTTTAAACGAGGTTCTGAGATTGTTTTCAAAGGCTGTTTAGGTTGATAATTTAACGCAGATAAAGCCATTTGAGCGGTAGCAAACCGAGATTCTACGGCGGGTTCTATTAAGGTTTCTAACCAACTTTTAAACGCTGGATTAAGGGTATCGCCATTAAACTTTATTTTAAAGTTTTCCTGGGGTAATTCTGCCGGAGGAACGCCCGTTAATAGATGAATTAATGTGGCTCCTAACCCGTATAAATCGGAAGCGGGAACGGCCAAACCGCCAAATTGTTCAATGGGAGTATACCCAAAAGTTCCCACCACAGTAAAACTTGATCCGGGGGTTCTCGGTTGAATTTGTACCGATCCTAAATCAATTAAATAAATATGATGATCTTCTCCCCAAATTAAGTTACTGGGTTTAATATCCCGATGTAAAATAGGTGGATGAAGTTGATGTAAATAATTTAGATTTTCTAAAACTTCAAAGGTGATCCAGTAAAGTTGTTGTTGAGTAAATAGATGATGATTGTCTAATTTTTGCTTGAGGGAATCACCGTGAATATATTCGGTGACTAAAGCAAACCAAATATTGTGATCATCCAGGGAAAAATAATCTCGATATTTGACTAAACGGGGATGATTGAGTTGTTTTAAAACTTGTGCTTCTCGTTCTAATAATTTTAAATCTTCCCATTGCATTGAACCTCCCAATGCTAATAATTTGACAACCGCTTTATCTTTAAGTATTAAATCATCCGCTAACCAGGTTTGGCGAATGGGATTTTCATTCAGTTGGCATTTTAGGCGAAACCGATGGTTAAGCAAAGTTCCCGCAGTTAGCATTATTTTCACATCATAAAATAGAGGTTAATATAATATTATAGCTAAAAATTGTTCTGTGTTTTTGGGGTTGGCGATCGCATTCTATAATCAAAGCAATTCACTGTAACTTTCCCCGTCTAATTTTTTCCCATAACTGTTGATACTGTTTCAGGGAATTAGGCGAAAGGGGTTCGAGAAAATCACTTTTTTTTAAAATAGCTTTATCGGGAAATAATAGAGGATTTTCCCTTAAAGATTGGGGTAACTCCTGTGGATTCATTTCCAAAATAATTGGGGATGTTGTCCCGGTTAATAATGAGAGTTGAGTCGCAACTTGAGGCGACCAACAAAAATCAATCCAATTATCTGCTAAAGTCGCGGTAGGAGAAGATTGAACCCCCGCAGGTTTCACCCATAAATCTGACCATAAAGCCGTCCCCGATTGAGGAACAACGGCGGCTAAACCATTCTGATATTGAACTTCTGGCGAAATATCCGTAGACCACCCCACCGCCAACCAAGTATCCCCTAAAATTAACGGTTTGAGATAACTATTAGAATCATAAAGTTTAATATTTTGATGGAGTTTAAGCAGTTCGGATTCTAAGTTTTTGACTTTACTTAAATCGGGTGTATTATAAGAATGACCTAATTTTTTTAAGGTTAAACCAATGACTTCCCGGGCTTGATCTGGTAAAGAAATGCGGTGACGTAATTCTGGACGCCATAAATCACTCCAATCTTTCGGTGTCCATCCTAACCCCTTAAACTTATCAACCCGATAAATAATTACTGTACTACCCGAACGATAGGGTGCCGCCCAAATTTGCCCCTTGGGATCGACTTTACCCTGAGCATTGCGTCGGACAATATTTTGCCAACGGGATGGAAGTTGTGACCAAGCGGGCCATAATTTCGGGTCAAGGGGTTGAATCAGCTTTTGTTGAATGGCTGAATGTAACCAAAAATCTCCAATCATCACCAAATCAGCTTGGGACGACGGCTGAGTTGGACGTTTGGATTGCCCTTTTTCCAAGCGTTCAAATAAATCTTTGAGTTGTGCTTGGGGAACAAAATTCACCGCCCCTCGGTCAGACTGTTGTCGAAATTTGTTCGCCATTTGCACGGGAACAGAACCCTTGAGAACTTCCACTGTCAGTGCCGCAGCTTGTTTACATCCAGCTACGACCTGACTTAAAGTTAAAGCACTGATTCCCTGTAGAAAAAACCTTCGCTTCACTATCGCTATTCAATCCGTTTCTCTAAATACTGACCGATCATGGTTTGTTCTCCGGCGCGTGAAATAATCGTTTGCCGGGTGCGGTATCGTTGACCCACCAATTTAATTTCTTCTTCAAACACAGAACCATTGTACTCGCTTCTGAGGCATAACGTATTGGCATCGAGCAGATAATATTTGGCGACAACAGGTTTGGGAGTCATAAACCCCTGATCTCGATAGAGTAAGGTGTCACAGACCCCAAACCGAGTTGATCCGGTGGACATTTTTTTACCGGAGATGGAATTGGAGCTTTTCCAGGTGACTTTTGACCCACAACTGAGGAGCATCGGGTCATCTAATTGGTGTAATTGAGCAATATCGAGCAGATCAGGACAACCCGGTTCTAAAAACTCCACGGTAATGTCGCTGGCAACTTCTTGGGTGTCTCCTTCTGGAAGTGTGTAGTAGCGCCGTTCTGAATACCAATTTCCCACACTGCGGCTAAAATAGTCCGCCACTTGGGAGGCAATCTCACGGGGGTTTTGCTGGATCAGGGCTTTCATTGGTGGCTGCTCCTAAACACGATATGAACGGGCGGAATCCCCTCACAAAAGAGGTAAAAGTAAAACTTTTGTCACAATTCTTAATCTAATCATAACAGACTCAAACTGGCAATCATTTTCCGCCGATGGGCAGGAACAGTTTAATTGAGACCGTTCGTAGTATCTACCAGGCGGTGGAGTTAGGCTATAAGTACACTAATTGTTTCAATTTTTCAAGATCTCTGTGATCAAAAATCTAAATTTCATGACAAAACTTTGAAATTGAGTGATTTTTCTTGCTTTGGGGAATAAGGAAAACTTAACTATTATTGAGAAATGTGGGTTTTTTTTCCAGAATAGGGAGATTTTAAATTAATTTTATAAATCGAGATTATTTAAAATAATAAAAAGACTCTCGTTTTGAGATTAATTGCTTATTCCCTATTCCTTGCCATAAAACTTAAGCAAAAGGTTAAATAATTTAGTAAATAATTGGGTCTTCGCTTCTGTGCTGTCTAGGATCAGCTTAGGAAATTTTTTACTGAAACAGGAGTATTTTTATGGATGGACTGACCCAAAAAGTCGTCACTTTGACCCACAAAGTAGATGCCTTATACGAGATCATCACACAGCTTACGAATCAAGTCTCTGATCATTTGTCTCCAGAAGAAACCCCGAACTCATCCGATAAAACCATAGTTTTTCCCCCGTCCCTCCCCAATGTTCCCCAGACCCGCAAAGGTCTATCCCAACAGGAACACAAAGATATTTTGATTGATGATGAATATATAGAAACCAGTTACTATAGTCAAGAACCCTCTCTGACCGCCGACATTCAAATTCAACGACTAACGGCCCAACTCACTGCCGCCTATAACCGTATTGCGGCCTTAGAAGAACAGTTATTGTCAAAAAGAATACATTTTTAAGATGCGGAGAAAGGGTGTTAATACCTCAACAGTCAAGTGGTAAACGTCAACTGTCAACGGTCAACACCCAGCCCGCATCGGTTAAATGTAATACTCACCTATCTCTATTTCGGTACAGACCAAGAACGAACTTGTCCCAATGTAACCGGAATCATATAACTTACATCAATGGTAAAAAGATAAACCTTTTTGGCTCTCAAACCCCGTTCGGGATCAAAAAACTTTAATTTCACATCCCAACAATCGCTATTAACCCGACAGAAGGGACTTTTTTCGATTTCAATTGTATCTAATTCCATCCCGGTAGAAACAGCTTGAGCAAAACTAGAAGCGGCTTGAAAAGCGTTAGTTGCTGCAAAATTTAATGCCCGATCTTTAGATGTTTTTCCTAAATTTTGCAAATCAAAATAAACTCGTTTCAGAAAACTACTCAGAGATCTTCGCATTTCAATTTCGTTAGCGTCGGCTAGTTCTTCAGAAAGAGTTTGTAGGGCTGCATCCACTAAACCGTTGACTTTCCAACCGTACATTCCCCTGATGTTAGTAATAGTGATAACTGGAAGTTCTTGACCTGAAAATAGGGTAATTGTTTTATCAGTAATTTGTCCAGGAATACTCACCCTTTCCACATAATCATCGCTACTTTCAGGTTCAATTTGTCCGGCTAATATTAAGTTAAGCATTTCGTAAATATCAGCAGCAAAACCACCTTTTATTTCTAGGGCATAGATAGGATTTAATTCTTGATTAATAGTCCAAATTAAGGACTTACTTTCCGAGGGATTCTCAGCTAAATAATTGACAAGTTGAGAAGCATTATAAGGATTAGCTGGAATGGTTATTCCGTCAATTTCTACGGGTGGCATTAACTGTTTAAAACTATCTCGTCTGGCTTCACTGCCGAAGTCATAACCAATTGTTCCTAAAACATAAACTAGTTTAGAAACTGCACTAGCGGTAATCCCGTTAGTGGGTTGACTCGTGGTAATATTAGCCACCGCTACGGCTGAAGAACTCCTAGGAGTAGCGACATCACTTAAAGTTAGTAACTGGCTGTTAATTGTATTTTCTATTCTCTTAATAGGAGTAACAGTATTAACCGAAATAGTAATTTCTGAGGGTCTAATTTCAGACGTTTCAACTGTTGTTAATAGTTCTCCTGTTAATAAGTTGTAAGCCCCGGGAATATTTAATTTTCCTAATAAACAGCGTTCGGGTTCTTCTACTTCTTTGGGGTCGCAAGGAATAGCACTTTTTAAAATAGCTTGTCGCACGGTTTCTGCATTCGGTTTTTCTCCTCGTTGCAGTTGCATACTCATTAATAAAGCCGAAATTCCGGTAACAATAGGGGCGGCACAACTTGTCCCTTGTTGTTTAATAGGAATATCTGTTCCAGGTTCAGCCCCTAAGATATTTTCACCGTTAGCCATCACCCCTTTCTGTTGATAGTCACCCCCATAATTACTAAACTTAAAAGGTTGTCCATCATCACGCATTGCTCCCACTGTTAAAACATCGGGTAAAATCGAAGGAATACACCAACATTCGCCTTTATCGTTACCACCAGGAGCTACAATTAAAATATTACTATCTTGACATTGTTTCACCGCACGAGCAAAGATTTCTTGAGCCATTCCTGACTGAGTGGGATGACAAGCTGCAATATGAATAATATTAACCTCAGCTTTTAAGGCTTCGTTAATCGCATGGGTGAGGTTAACAAAGGAGATAAAATCATCTCCAGCGAAGGAAATAGGAATATTAATCGCGGTACAATTAGGCGCGATACCAGCAACAGGAGAGCCATGTTGTCCTAAAATTGTACTCGAAATATGGGTCGCATGACTAGATAAATCAATCCGTGTCTGAATGGGTTTAGGAAAATCCTTAAAGAAGGCTTCGCGTTCTTTTTTGGCTTCTTCTTTATCGTGGTCGGGGTCTTGTTTTTTGGCTTTTTGTTGTTGATTAAATTCTGTCGCTAATTTTAAATAATGATAATACTCATCATTGAGTTCAATATCTTCTGTCCAATAGGGTTTAAATTGAGTAAAATTTGCCCCTTTAAAACAAGCCCTGTCTAAGTCTGCCGCACCATCAAGGATAGCAATTTTAATCCGAGAATCTCCTTTAGTATGAGTCCAAAGTTCGGATATTCCACGAATAGTAATTAAATCTGGCATAGTTATAGTTATCGATCAAATAATTTTAGTTTACATTAGAAGCACTCTACTCTTGAGCATTGTACAGAGAAACTTTACCTATTTGCTAATAAGCATTGTTAATAATCATTACAAAGACTCAACCACCAGCATAACCTTAGATTATCATCCAGTCAGTCAAACTTCAACTAATCTGGAGACACAAACAATGATCAAGAAAAATATCCGTCCCCAACAATCTGCCCCTGTACAACGTCAAGTGACAACAACTTCTTGTCAAGGTGAAAAAGCATTATTTGCTAGTACAGAGTGTGATATTTTCACCAAACAATGTACTCCCTTTGCTGGAGACAACGCGGAGTAGTCCCCTTAATTCCTAACACTTACCTGAGTTTCTACCCCCCTAGCCCCCCTTAGTAAGGGGGGAATAAGAAGCACAGCACTTTTAATCATCTTTAGTAAGGGGGAATAATAAGCAACTTTAGCCACTATTACTAAGGGGGGAATAAGGAGCAACATAAATTACTAATCGGTTTCAAGCGACCTGTAATGTCTTTGGTTCTGGCAAAAGTTTCCCTATTTGCTCATAACCATACACTAAATCTTCTAAAACTTCCTTCGCGTTTTCTAGTGCTTCTTCATAGGTTTCGCCGTGAGTCCGTGCATATTGTCCCCACTCAGGTAAACTAGCAATATAAGCTTGATCTTCTTCAGACCACTGAATCAAAATACTATATTTCATTGTTCATCTCCTTGTTCTAATTGTTCTGGTTCTTTTATGCTTGCCATTATATCTTTTTCCTGATAGTTTTTTGCATCCTTGCTGTCTTTACCAGAGAGAACGACAGGTTTCGGTAAAAGGGGATGAATCCAGTAAGAATGACTACCTTTTCCCCGTTTAGGCAAGAGTATAAATCCTGCTTTCTGTAACATTAACATTTGTTTCAATTCTCCAACTTTTTTGGGCATTTGTCGTATAAATTTTGTTTGATTTTTGATTTTAAAATAACGACAGAACGACGCAATCTCACGGGGAATATGGTTCGGGAATATTGGGCTAACAATCATTACAAAAACCTTGACAAATCCTAAAGCATTAAGTTATGATTCCCTAAATTCAAAACTCATAAAATTTGGAGACACAAACCATGACTAAGAAAAACCTCAAACCCCAACAAGCAGCTCCTGTGCAACGGGAAAATACTACAGCTACCGTTGGTGCTAAAGGGATCACCGCAGTTTCGTGGTCGGTGTGGCTTACTGGGGAATCGGTGCCGGGCTTGCCTTTTGCCGGCGACGACGCGGAGTAGTCCCCTTAATTCTAACATTTACCTCAAAAGTAGTTGGAGTCTTATTCGAGAGATGAACCCCAGCCAACAGCTTACTACCCCAGGGTGATCGGCTTGGGTTCTTCGCTTTGAGTTTACTTTTATTGTAAAATAGCTGAAGATACGAGAAAAAATTGGGATACAAGGGAAAAAAAATTTTATGAAAACTGTTGACAAAACTCAATTAAAAGCTAATTTACTAGAATTGTTGCAAATTGTGGAGTCACAAGGAGAAGATATTTTGGTGACAGAGGGGAGTAAACCAGTGGTGAGAATTTCCCCATATAAAAAAAGTTATTCAACGGCGGAATTATTTAAGAATATGCGAGGAAAAGTTCAGTATTTTGAAGATTTAACTACCCCAACAACGGAAGAATGGCAGGAAATATAAAAATCGTTCTTGATACTTGCGCTCTAATTTGGTGGAGTTTAGATCCAGACAAACTTTCTCAAAAGGCAAAGGAAGCTTGTGAACAGATGGAACAGAAAAAAAATGGTTTAGTGCCATCAATAGCAGTCTGGGAAATAGCGATTAAGATTAAAAACCGCAAATTAGATTTAGGAGTGGATATTGATGACTATATTGCTACTCTTAAAAGGTCTGAGGTTGTGCGGATTATCCCAATAGATGAGGAAATTTGGTTAGACAGTGTTAAGTTAGAATGTTAGAATGGGAACACCGAGATCCGGCAGATAGAGTAGTTGTAGCAATTGCCCAAAGAAACCAAGCCGATATTATTACCGCCGATCAAAAAATAGCTAGTTTTTATTCTTCAGTAATTTGGTGAGATGCAGTAGTGAAGTAAGTTGACGTTCTTGAGATATTTCTCGTTTAATATCTTGGACAAGATCAACAATTTTCTCCCTTGAATCATAACCTGCTTCGGTCAAAGATTGTTTTAATTCCAGTTGTAATTGTTCTGCTGACATTAAAGGATGTTGTTGATATTCTTTGATTTGTTCCCAAAATTCATTAACCTCTGTTTCTGTTTCTTCCCAAAGAATAATAACTCTTACGGAACTGGGTGGAGTCCCTTTAATTGGGTAGTCTAAAGATAATTGACCTACCTTATCTATCTTTCCAGTAGATTGAATTGCTTTCATAGTTATAAAGACTTTTGCCAACGACTTTTACTTACCTAGTCCATTCTACCACTACCTCACTCAAACACAATCTCACCAGAAATATTAGGTCAATAATTATAACAAAAATCTTGACAAGTAGCCTATCTTTAATTTAGGATGCTCTCAAATTCAACTTCAACTAAATGTGGAGAAACAAACCATGTTTTGAGAGATGAACCCCAGCCAACAGCTTACTACCCCAGTGGCATTGGGTTGGGGTCTTCTCTTTGGCTTTATACCTTTGGCAGAATTATATGGGCTATAATCTTAGGGTAAACCCAATTAAATCTTAACAGGAAAAATGACTCAAATCACGATTAATTTACCTGAAAGTTTACTGGAATCTGCTCAACGTCTAGGAAATGCTACGGCGCGAGAGCTATCAGAGGTTTTAGTTGATACCCTAGAAATCATTTTACCTGCTTTTAATAATTTTTCAAAAAGTGGCAATCATGTTGAAGTTTCCAATCTTTTAGATGCCGAAGTTATTGAATTAGCTAATTTAAAAATGGATGCAGTCCAAAATCAACGTTTGGGAGAACTACAAGCTCAGGGAAAAAATACCGGATTGACTGAAGCTGAAGGCTATGAATTATTGGTTTTAATCTCAATTTATCAAATGGGGCAATTAAGAAAATCAACAGCGTTAGCTGAAGCGGTTAAACGAGGATTGAGAGAGCCTTTATTACCATGAGTTTTCTCTCAGAAAGTTTGCGCGAAAAGGTTAGAAAACGGGCAGAAAATCGCTGTGAATATTGTCTAAGTCACCAAGATTATATTATGGGTAGATTGCAAATTGATCATATCCAGCCTTTAGCTAAAGGTGGGGCTAATACAGAAGATAATTTATGTTTAGCTTGTGAATTATGCAATCAATATAAGTGGATACAAACTGAGGCTATTGATTCTGAATCTGAGGAGTTGGTTTCTTTATTTAATCCTCGCCTTCAAAAATGGCAAGAACATTTTACTTGGAGCCCAGAGGGAACAGAAATTATGGGAATAACGGCTTGTGGTAGAGCGACAATTATGGCTTTAAGATTAAATAATAATCTGGCTGTTATTGTCCGTAAAAATCGGGTGAAAGCTGGTTGGCATCCACCTGATTAATTTCAAACAGAATCTCACTGAGAATATTAAATATTCGATTAACATTTATTACAAAAATCTTGACAAATTCTAAAGCATGGTACCGTTAACCCAATACTACTCATCAATAAATGTGGAGACACAAACCATGACTAAGAAAAACCTCAAACCCCAACAAGCCGCACCCGTACAACGGGAAATAAATACCACTCCCTCTGAGTGTCAAACAGGGCTGACACCCCAGATGGGCCACTACGGACACCCAACCGCTCCTTTTGCGGGCGACGATGCGGAATAGTCCCTTTGATTCTAACACTCACCTTAAAAAATGTCAACAGTCTTTTTCCAACTGCCATGGCGCACGGTTCGCCTCGATGAATTGACGCACAATCCTTGTTAATTCGGGGCTTTCGGATACCTGGCAGCGAACGAGACGAGACTTAGATTTTTTGGGGTGGGTGGTTGGACCCGGTTTTGAGAGATGAACCCCAGCCAACAGCTTACTACCCCAGTGGCATTGGGTTGGGGTCTTCTTCTCCTTCGGTTTGTACCTTTGACAAAAGCCTTTGTACTTTCTGGCACATTCTTCTAAACTGTTCCCTAGTTGTAGAAAAGCGGGATGCCATTGAGTCAAGCCATCATCGGTTAAACGCTCATAACTGCCGTAGTTACTGAAATCGTAGAAGAAACCAGAACGCATTTTTGCTGCTTTCGGGTTGCCATGAATGTAGCGTAAGGTATTTAATGCTCTGTCTCTATCTGAAACTGGAAAGCCATCACAGAAATAACGTTTTTCCCAAAAATGTCCTGTACGTCTGAGCATTCGATTGAAACACATCGCCGTGTACCAATTGAGGAAGTGCATGATTTTGGGTAAATCTTCGGGTTGGGCAGGTTCAATCAGGTAATGAACATGATTAGACATAATACAGAGAGCATAGAGCTTAAACTTGTATTTGTTCAAAGCCTTCTGGATAGCATAAAGAAACACTTCCCGACACTTGCGCTTTTGCAGTTTAAACTCACGGTTATTGCAACGGATGGTGATATGGTAAGAATATCCAGACTGTAAATTTCGAGGTTTTCTAGGCATACTTTTTAACAATATAAAAACTAGCCATTTATGATAGCTGATGTAATCCAAAAGGACAGACTTAAAGAACAAAAACTACAGTTTATTCGCAATCATCAACAAGCCTTTGATGTTGAGCCTATTTATCCGCTCCCCTTGTTTGAAGACTTTGTAATGAGCGTTGATGGTGACTGCACGATTGAGGCTTCTTGCAAGGTCGAATTGGATAAACTAATCGCATCCAGATTTCTATTCTTCTTTAAGGATAAGGCTCAGGACTGGCCAAGCTACTTGTCTCAGGGGTTGTCCTTCTTTAAGCAGGTTGAAACCCAAGTTGGTGTTCAGCTTGACTACTCATTGCTACAGGCTTTTCTCGGTACAGACTTTGACTTTAGCCGTGTCAGAACATTCACCACAGGGATTGATCTACGGCGTGAGTCCTTAGCAGAATCTAGCGTTAAAATTCATTTCAGAATCGAGGATTATATCGAAAAAGTTCAAACTGCAATTATCTTGAGCGGTGGTGAATTTGGCTTCTTAGAGGACTTTCCTAAAAAATTTCTTGCTCGGTATATTCCCCAAATTGGCTTTGACTTTTACTTTAATGGTCGCTGTGAAATTGAGCTTTATTTTGAAGTAATAGAGTGTAATTTTGACGATCCTAACGTTAAACAGTATCTCTGGAGTAAGATGCCTCCTATAGCCTTAGCACCCTTAAAAGATACTGCTGTGTTTCATCTTGGGCTATCTAAAGCTAATACTAATCCAGTATTTTACTATCAACTTAAAAAATACAAAGGAAATTTATTAAACTACTTTAGACTTAATGATGATGCTATGCGAGTTGATAGTTTTTATCGAAACCAAGACACAGACTATGGTGGCTGGGTAGGGGTTGCCCTAGAGGAACTCGAAAAAACGAGAATAGAAAATATTAGACTTTATTATCACAAATATTTTAAAATGGAGTCAAATTGATGTTAATCACGAAACCTCGCTTTCAAACCTTTGCTGAATATCTGCAATATGACGATAATTCAGAAAAACTCTGTGAATTATTTAATGGAGAATTGGTAGAAATGCCACCAGAATCAGGGTTTAATTTTCAAATTGCTAATCGCCTTTTTTTGGTTTTTGCTTTAATACTAGGAACTGATAGAGTTAGAGGTCATGGCTTAGAATTAGAAGTCAGAGGTGAACCGAAAAACCGTTACCCTGATTTGACCATTATTCGAGAAGAACATATTCAATTACTCTCCAAGAGAAATACCATTCTTCTTTCCATGTCACCACCTTTATTGGTCATTGAAGTGGTTAGTCCTGGGGAAATTCAAAGAGAAAGAGATTACATCGCCAAAAAATTACAATATCAAGATTGTGGCATTCCCGAATACTGGATAGTTGATCCTCAAACTCAAACCATTTTAGTCTTAGAACTAACTGGAGATACCTATAGGGAAATCGGTAATTTTACCAACGATGATTTAGTTGTCTCTCCTGGACTTAAAGAATTAAACTTAAAAGTCTCCGAGGTATTTAATTCAACCAGTTTATAAATATTAGACTTTGTTATTACAAATCCTTTACAAATTAAATATCACTTTTGATGATTAATAACTCAGGAAAACATCAACATGAACAAAATGACTAACATTACCATCTGTTTCTACCCCCCTAACCCCCCTTACTAAGGGGGGGATAAGAGGAAGCAGGAAGCATCCCTAGCTACTCTTACTAAAGGGGGAATAAGAGGAAGCATCCCTAGCTACTCTTATTAAAGGGGAGAATAAGAGGAAGCACCCCTAGCTACTCTTAGTCAGGGGAAATTAAAAGCCTTTAGCCCCCCTAAAAGCCTTTAGCCCCCCTTAGTTGGGGGGTAGCCACCAGGGAATAAAAAGAACTATGTATTAAAGAACAAAATTATGATTAAATATGACTAAACTATATGACTGAACTTTATAACAGAAATTCCGAAAAAGAGAAACGACAATTTTTACGCAATAACATGACGGCGGCCGAACAAAAATTGTGGTTACAACTTAAAGGAAAGCAATTAGAAAACTGTAAATTTCGGCGACAATATAGTGTATCTCAATTTATTATTGATTTTTATAGTCCAGAAATTAAACTCGCTATTGAAGTTGATGGCGACAGTCACTTTCAAGAAGGAGCGCAAGAATAAGCTGTTGAGCATTTAAACTGTATATTTTAGAGGCTGAAACCCCTTACTGGCTTGGATCGTCTCGAAAATTTAGATAATTAACAGCTTACGACCGAGAAAGACAACAGTTTATCGAGTCAGCTAGAATTACTTTTCTGAGGTTTACCAATGATGACGTATATGATAATATTTCAGCAGTTTGTGAAGTCATCACAGAAAAAATTCAATCCTTAAGAAAGCCTTCAGAAGCCCCCCTTAGTCAAGAAAATCTTCCAAAAGCCCCCCTTAGTAAGGGGGGTTGGGGGGGGGTAAAACAAATACAATCAAATGAACAAAATGACTAACATTCCCGGACTGAAAAAACTATGGTCAGAAACTAGAGGTGATCCTAAAATTTGTGTCGCTATACTTGATGGTATAGTTGACCAAAATCACCCCTGTTTCATCGGTGCTGACTTAACCCGACTTCCTAGTTTAGTTTCGGGAGAAGCCAACGCCAACGGCTCCATGTCTGCTCACGGCACTCATGTTGCTAGTATTATATTCGGTCAATATGATTCACCAGTAACAGGAATTGCTCCCAATTGTCGGGGTTTAATTGTTCCCGTTTTTGCTGATGAAAGTCTAAAATTATCCCAATTAGACTTATCTCGTGCGATAGAGCAAGCTGTTAATAACGGAGCACAAATTATTAATGTCAGTGCCGGACAATTAACTGATGCAGGAGAAGCAGATACTTGGTTAGAAAAAGCTATCCAATTATGCCAAGAAAACAACGTATTGCTAATCGCAGCAACGGGAAATGATGGCTGTGAATGTTTGCACGTCCCCGCCTCTTTACCGACTGTTTTAGCAGTGGGAGCAATGGATGATCAAGGTAAACCCGTTGACTTTAGTAACTGGGGCGAAGCATACCAAAAGCAAGGCATTCTTGCCCCTGGAAAAGATATTTTAGGAGCAAAACCGGGCGGTGGTACAGTCAAATTGAGTGGGACAAGTTTTGCGACTCCCATTGTGAGTGGAGTTGCAGCTTTATTACTGAGTTTACAACTCAAAAGAGGGGAAAAACCTGACCCGCAAAAAGTTAAAAATGCTCTTTTACAAAGTGCTACCCCCTGTAATCCCAAAGATACCAATGATTTAAGTCGTTGTTTAATGGGAAAATTAAACATCCTTGATGCGATAGAATACTTAACAGGAGAAACCATGTCCGAAGGATTAGAATTAGAAAGCGTAGAGGCTTCTGGTTGTGGTTGCCAAGAGACTCAAATTAACGAGTCTGAACTTGATAGTGAACTACAACCCGCATCGGAAATAAACCCCGATGAAATAGTTGCTTCTGTGACGACCCAAACCCCGATTAATATTCCCTCATTCCCTCAACAAATTACAACCCAACCCGTTATGTCCAATCGTACCTCAAATTTTGTGACTGCCAGTGAAGCCCCTAGCGAACTTGAAGGCAAAAACTTAGTTTATGCTTTAGGTGTTTTGGGTTATGATTTCGGTTCAGAGGCTCGCAGAGATTCCTTTAAACAACTGATGCCAGGAGTTAGTATTGAAGGAACAATGATTCCTGCTAATCCCTACGATGCTCGGCAAATGGTAGATTATTTAGGAGAAAATTTACCCGAAGCTAAAGCGTTAATTTGGACACTTAATTTAGAGTTAACTCCTATTTATGCCATTGAACCCGTAGGCGGTTTTTCCCGAGATGTTTATGAGGTTTTACAATCACTTTTAGACGGGCAAATTCAAGAAGAAAATAATCCCGAATTTGTGCAACGAGTTAGTATTCCTGGTGTTTTAACCGGACGTAGTGTTAAGTTATTCTCAGGACAAGTTGTTCCGGTAATTGAAATTAATAATACTCGTGGTTTATACGGCTGGAAAGTTAATACCTTAGTCAGTGCCGCAATTGAAAGTGTGCAAGCTGAAGCTGGTGATGCTCAAGAAGATGCCATTCGCCGCACCTTAAGCAGCTTCTTAAATCGGATTTATTATGATTTACGCAACTTAGGTACAACCTCTCAAGACAGAGCTTTAAATTTTGCTTCTACAAATGCTTTCCAAGCCGCCCAAACCTTTGCTCAAGCGGTGGGTGCAGGTTATGAATTAGATAGTATTACCGTAGAAAAAAGTCCTTTCTGTCGTTTAGATAGCGATTGTTGGGATGTGAAATTAAAATTCTTTGACCCGGAAAATAGCCGTCGCGCCAAAAAAATCTATCGCTTTACCATTGATGTTAGCGATACCATTCCTGTCACCTTGGGTGAAGTTCGTTCTTGGTCAAGCGCTTATTAACCCCCCCTACCCCCCTTATTAAGGGGGGAATTAAAAATAAATAATCAGTAAGGATTAAATCAAATGAGATTACCTAACCTTTCCCCTCCTGTTAAAAGACCTGATGTTATTTATCCCCATCATTCGGTTGATGTGGTTCATGGTACTGTTGATGAATTACTGAGTATTCGCTTAAAATTATTACACGGTGCTAATTATAACGACCCCGCAGCTTTTGCGAACCGAAGCTATCAACAACTTAAATCTTCAGGTTGTCGATGTGGATTTTAATATAGGTTGTGGTTTTTACTTAAATTGAACAAGGAGTTAAGGGAATTATGAGCAAGGAAAAAAATCCAAAGGCAGAAAATAAAGTGACTAAATCTATTAGCAAACCCGAAAAAAAAGAAATTCAACAAGATTGTCTCATGACTGGACTTTCGGATTATGGTTTTTGGTCACAAAAGGTTAAAGAAGAAGTTGCAGCCCGAAAAGAGCCTGATGCTCCTTTCCGTCGGGGTCGAATTTGGTGTTAGTCTTGGTGCGATCGCAATTCAGGATCAAGTGCAGTTAAATTAAAGAGCGATCGCTGTTAATTATAAAAATAGCGATCACTTTGGGGTTTCTGGTGTAGTATAGCAACCGCCAAGGCGGTTAGGACACAAGACGCAGTACATTCTCAATTGCCTCTCGTAAGGAATCAAAGTGAGTTAATTGATGACGGATTCGACTCTTTAACCACGACCAAGAGTTCTCAATCTTGTTAAGATCAGGTGAATAGGGTGGTAAGGAATGAAAAATCAATAAATGGATTAATGAGTGAGTTGAGGTACGGCTCGATAGTTCCATTTGGGTAAATAAGCTGTTAATTATCTAAATTTTCGAGACGATCCAAGCCAGTAAGGGGTTTCAGCCTCTAAAATATACAGTTTAAATGCTCAACAGCTTATTCATCAAAAACAATTTTCAGAGTTTTTTTGAAATTATCAGTTACCTTTCGACCAGTTTCATAGACTTGATCAACGACATTAACAACGACAGATAGCCCTGTATTAGTGCGAGTTTTTTCCATGAGAGTTTTGACCAGAGCGAGACTGGTAAAAATTACTCCTTGACAAGCTCTAGTTAGATGAGGAAAAAGTCGATGTTCAATGGGATTATATTTAGATGTATAGGGAGGATAATGAGCAATTCTGATCTCAATTCCAATTTCATTCACTAACTTTTGTAAATCCTGTTTAAAAATATAATGATTAGCATTATTACTGCCACCCCCATCACACTTAGCTAAAATTGAATTAGCATCAGGATAGAGGGCTTTTCCATAATAATTCCACCAATGTTTAAGAGCTTCACAAGCAAATTCACTGGTATCTTTACTATTGCCTAATGTTACATATCCTCGGTTTTTTTGAGTATCGTAAATGCCATGGGGAATAACTTTTCCATGACCTAAGCTCCAAAAATCATGATCTAAAGTAGTAACAGGCTCGGTTGTATACAGAGTACCTGGACGATATAAATTTCCTAGAACTTCCTTCTTTTTAGTATCAAAACTAATAATAGGATTAGATGATATAACTAATTCCTCCCCAGCCCAATTTTTGAGCCTCTATTGCTGCATATCTTCTTTTATCTTTTTCTGATAAAGAGTTATAAAACTTCTTCATTTCTTCTTGAATTAAACTAGAATAAAACATGGGTTTTCGGGTCAAGCTGTGTAATTCAATCGAAAAATCTGTTGCCAGGTTCTCTCGATTTTTGTAAAATCTGCCATCAGTGGCTATACTTCATTATATCTAATAATTCATCAAGTTATTACTTTCCCATTCCTTAGTTTGAATTTATCTCTTTTTTAGAGAATATTTTTATTAAAATTATCTTTAAACAGTTAGATGGTGCATGGACTGGCGCTGACATACCCTACAATTAATTAGGGTTTATCATCTTGAACCTCATCGGGAGTAGTTGGCAAATCGGAATTGGGTTCGGGGTCGGTAGCAGTATCAAAATATTGATAAATAGTAGAAGAAATTTGACGAATTAGTTCATTAGCTTGGGGATCATCCGCTTCTCTTTCAACTAAAACTCCCACTAAATAACGCTTACCATTAGGCATATCAATTAAACCAATATCCCCAGAAACCGAGTCAATATTGCCCGTTTTATGAGCAATAAACGCCCCCTCTCCTAAACCACTGGGTAATAAAGAACGATTACGAGTTTGCTGCATAATTCTTAACATAAAATCTCGGGATTTCAAAGAAACTAACTTTCCCTGATTGATGTCCGCCATTAAATTAACTAAATCCCTAGCACTGGTTTTATTTGTTCCTTCCAAATCAGGAAGAATATTTTGCATTTGAGTTTGTTTTAATTGCCAAGAAGCAAACTGTTGATTCAAGGATTCAATCCCACCCAACCGATCAATTAACATATTTGTGGCGGTATTATCACTGTTGGTAATCATTAAATTTGCCGTTTCCAGGGCTGTAAATTTACTTCCAACTGGTTTATCTTGCAATTCTCCAGACCCCTTAGCAACGTGTTTTGCCTCCATGGTTAAAACTTCATCTAAACGTAGCCTGCCTTCATCAACTGCTTGGAAAAATGAGACCAAAATCGGAACTTTAATGGTACTGGCGGCTGGCAATGCCTCTTGCCCCTGAATATCCACATACTTTCCCGTATCTAAATCTACTAAAAATACCCCTGGTTTTAACTTAGGTGAATCCTTCGCCAAACCCAGAATTGCTGTTTTTAAATCCGAGGCTTCTTGAGTTAATTGTAGGGATGAAACTAAAGCATTAGAAGACTTAGAATTTTGTTCTTCCAGGCTTAAATTTACGGTCTGATCCGCCGCAACACTAGAACGACCCAAGGCATTTAAAGCTGATAAAATTGTCCCCGAAATCACACCAATCCCTATTCCTAAAATTAGTAACCGGGTGGCATAAACCATCGGAGACACCCGACGTTTTTTTCTCACCCGTTTTACTGATTTATCCCTAGGGGCAAGCGGAAGGGTCGGAGCCGGAGCCATAACCCCCTCCGGTCTGCGAGAACGACGGGGAGCCGGATCAGTAGGCTTACGAAAGGGCAAAACAGAAGCACCCGTAGCCCCATTAGATGGGCGTTTACCAGGGGTTGATCGGGGTTTACGAGATTTAGGCGGGACGGGTTTTTGTCGCAGTTGGGAAAGCAGGGGATCAAAAGACTCCAAACGGCGTAAATCATTATTCTGCCCTTGTTCCGGGGATGGAGAGCGACGAGGGGCTGTTTTTACCGGAGACCGACGGGAGCGACGCTTAGGTTGTGATTGAGAAACCTTGCCATTACGGGATTTTGGCTCAGAGGACTTAGAGCCAGACTTATTAAAGGAAAAGATTGAGAATAACGACTGACGAGGAGATCGTTGAGCCACACCTAAACACCTGACTAGAATTTTACTTTTCAGTGATTCCTGGTAGAGACGTTGCATGCAACGTCTCTACCGTGATTCTGACAATGCCCATTCTACTTGACTTAGAATACCGCGTAACATGGCCACTTCTTCCGAGGTTAAATTAGCTCGATTATACAAACGCCGAAATTTTTTCATCCGACTATTGGCGGTATGGGGATAAACATATCCAATCTTGAGTAATATCGCTTCCAACTGTTGATAATAACCCTCTAAGACCTCTAAGGGAACCGTAGAAGCCGGGGGAATTTCTGGGAAGTTTTTTGTCCTCTCTTGAGGTTCTAACACACAATATCGTAATTCATAACAACACACCCCCACCGACTGGGCTAAATTTAAAGACGGATAAACAGAAGTAGACCGAATTCGCAAAAACCGTTGAGCATAACTCAATTCATCATTATTTAATCCCCGATCTTCCGGCCCAAAAATCAAAGCCGAGGGACAATCTAATAACCAAGGTAAAACTGTTCTGGGATCTTCTAAATCCGTAGGTAAAGCATCGGATCTAGATCTGGCCGTGGTGGCGATCGCCCGTTGACATCCCACTAAAGCCTCCGGTAAAGAAGACACCGTGATCGCCCCTTCTAAAATATCCCCAGCGTGAACCGCCATTCTTTTCGCCTCATCCCCCAGGGGATCGCACTGAGGATTCACTAACACTAACTGCCCAAGCCCCATATTTTTCATCACCCGGGCAACAGAACCCACATTTAAAGGCCCGGCGGGTTCCACTAACACAATTCGGATCGGGGTTAAGGGGGTATACGGTAAGGTCTGTGACATGGAAATGATATGATCATTCCTGAATTAAAGCGACTTCAATAACTTAGCATGGCACGTCAGCGCTCGAAGTCCGACTTACCGAATAAGATTTGTCCCGTTTGCGATCGCCCCTTCACCTGGCGAAAAAAATGGGCCGACTGTTGGGAGGAAGTCAAATACTGTTCCGAACGTTGTCGTCGTCGCCGTTGCGCTTAAAAATTATCCATTTTTATCATACATTCATGGCCGTTCAACCTAAACTAATTATTCATGGCGGTGCTGGTAGTTCCCTGCAAGGTAAAGGCGGATTAGAAGCGGTACGCAAATCCCTCTATCAAGTGATTGACCAAGTTTATCCCCTCCTGCTCCGAGGAGCGAGTGCTAAAGAAGCGGTAGTCCGTGGTTGTCAACTCCTAGAAGACGATCCCCGATTTAATGCAGGCACAGGTTCCGTCCTGCAATCCGATGGCCAAATCCGCATGAGTGCCGCCTTAATGGATGGAACCCTCCAACGCTTCAGTGGCGTGATTAACGTTTCACGGGTGAAAAATCCCATAGATTTGGCCGTTGTTCTACAAGACGCCTCCGATCACGTTTTATCCGATTATGGCGCCGCCGAATTAGCCCGGGAACTCCAGTTACCCCTCTATAACCCCCTCACCGACCAACGCTTACAGGAATGGCTCGAAGACCGCAAGGACAATTTTAGACGCACCATGGCTAATGTGGTTTCCGAACCCGCAGGAACCGGAACCATCGGGGTTGTGGCTTTGGATCAACGGGGTCAATTAGCCGCCGGGACTTCCACCGGGGGTAAGGGGTTTGAGCGGATTGGTCGGGTGAGTGACTCCGCCACTCCAGCCGGAAATTATGCCACTACTCAAGCTGGGGTGAGTTGTACGGGCATTGGGGAAGATATTCTCGATGAGTGTTTAGCCGCTAAAATTGTCATCCGAGTCACCGATGGTCAGTCTTTACAGACCGCCTTTAAAAAATCCTTCGCTGAAGCCCACGAGCATCAACGGGATTTTGGGGCGATTGGGATCGACAAAACTGGGGCACTCGCCTGGGGAAAAACCTGTGATGTGATTCTTTGCGCCTTCCACGACGGCCAAAATAAAGGAGATAGTTTAGAAGCCGATAAAGGAACTCAGGTCTTTTCCGATCGCATTTAACTCTACCAACCGTAAGGAGAAAGCTAAAAAGCCCGGAACTAAAGTTCGGGCTAAGAGCGATCGGCATCTAAAGATGACTCAAGACTGATCTTTCTTAACCCGTTTTAACGGGTTTAAGCTTTTAGCCCGAAATTTATTTCCGGGCTTTCGGTGCTCAATCTCAATACACCCAACCCCAATCTCGATAACCCGCCCTCCTTGATCAACTAAATATAAGCAATCGGATCTGTTAAGTTGAGTTCAGCAAAAGCAGCTAATCGTAAACGGCAGGAATCGCAAACACCGCAGGCTTGTTCCTCTCCTGCATAGCAAGACCAAGTAAATTCCCAGGGAACTCCTAAGCGATTTCCCAGTTGAATGATTTCTGTTTTTGCCAAATGAATTAGTGGAGATTCAATCGTAATCGGATCACCTTCTCGACCTTGTTTTGTTCCTAATCTAAAGACTTCTTCGATCGCTTGAATATAATCGGGACGACAATCAGGATAACCCGAATAATCTAATACATTCACTCCAATATAAACTTTACGAGCGGCGATCGCTTCTGCATAGGCTAAAGCAAAACTTAAAAAGATAGTATTCCGAGCCGGAACATAAGTAATTGGAATAGTTTTAGCCATTATTTCCGGGGATCTATCCTGGGGTAAATCAAGGCGATTATCGGTTAAGGCCGATCCCCCCCATAGACTCAAATCAAAAGTGACGACTTGATGTTCAACAACTCCCGCAAATTCAGCTATTTTTCGCGCGGATTCGAGTTCTTTTCGATGTCGCTGTTGATAATCAAAAGAAAGGGCATAACACTCACAACCATCGGCTTTTGCTTGGTATAAAGCCGTTGAAGAATCTAAGCCACCGGATAATAAAATAACGGCTTTCACTTGAATTATTTATCCTTTTTCTTAGTGTTGATTATATCTGGGTTAATTTTAGCAAAAATTCATGCCATCCTACCATCTCCTCTAAAAGTAACAATTTTTACAATTAAAAAACCGTGTTTTCTCGAAAGATTGAGGCTGTCTAAAAAAATGATTTCAAAACTCAGTTTTTATCCTGTTTAAGAATCAAGAGTTAAAGATTTATATTTTTTTGTAAAGTTTTGTTATACAAAATACTTCACATTCTATTGTGAAAATATTCGCTATTATAAAAACTAAAGACAGCAATTATATATCTATACAAGGTAATCATTACTATGGCTACTATCTCTAAACTAGAATATCATCCCACACGCTGGCTGACACTGGTGTTAGCCACCCTCGGATTATGGATGGCGGGAAGTTTAATTCTTGACTTTGTAATTATGCCAACCATGTATGTTTCTGGCATGATGGAAGAAACCGGATTTACTTCGGCGGGAAGTCTGATTTTTTCAGTCTTTAACCGGGTTGAATTAGTTTGTGCGGCGGTTGGTTTAACGGGTTTAATTGCTTTAGCGATGAACCTTCCTGAAAAATTCAGTAGTCGCCTACGGACAATCACCGGATTATCGCTTTTTCTGTTAGCGATCGCCATGGTTTACACCTATATTCTGACCCCTCAAATGAGTGCATTAGGAATTAACTTAAATCTGTTTAATGGATTTAACACAATTCCCGAGGGCATGAACCAACTACACTTAAGTTATTTTACCCTAGAAATGATTAAATTATCCGTTTTAGGGACAATTTTAGGCTGGTGTTATCGTAACCACAGTAAACTCGATCTCACATTCTAAATTAATCCTAAAAATTAAAGTAGGTTGGGTTAAGGTAACAAGACTCAACCTATTTTTTATATATTATAGCAGTCGCAATAACGCTGAGGAAATGGATTACCGCTTTCGCGGTAATGACAGCCGTTGACACCGGGGGCGGTTGCTATAATTATAGTGAACGAGGACTTTTACCCCATATTTTAGCATTTCTGGCTAACGGTTAGAACCTAGAGTGGTGTATTATTTATGTTCCCTATTCCCTATTATTAATTTGCTATAATTAAAATTAACTGAGTCTAGGATATCTCATGACAACCCAAATCCCCATCACAGAATCTAAACAAACTTCTGATTTATACGAAGAAGATTATCACTTGTGGTTAATGAATACTATTCATCAGTTACAACATGGAAAATTAGCTGAAGTTGATAGGGTTAATTTAATTGAAGAATTGGAAGCTATGGGAAGAAGTCAAAAATCAGCAATTGAGAGTAATCTCAGAATTTTATTAATGCACCTATTAAAATATAAGTATCAATCTGATAAACGAACGAATAGCTGGCTATTTACTATTCGAGAACATCGCAAAAGATTACGAAATGATTTTAAAAGTAGTCCGAGTTTAAAGCGATATTTTCTTGAAGTTTTTCAAGAATCTTATCAGGATGCCAGAGAATTAGCTGCGGATGAAACGGGATTATCAATTAATACTTTTCCTGTAGAATCACCGTTTTCTCAAGAGGACACCTTAAACCCTGATTATCTACCGGAGTGATACTAATTGACGGTTTTCTTGATTCGCTAATTTCAATCGTTCTTTAATTGATAATTTTTGTAAATTTTCACTTAACTCATATAAATTAACCTGCTGATATTTCCCTGTAAATAAAGGAATTAACCCTTCAACTAACGCCACAATACCATCAGGAGGAACCGCATTCCCAATTTGGCGGCGAATTTCTGTAAATGTTCCTTCAAAGATAAAATCATCAGGAAAAGATTGTAACCGAGCGCGTTCACGATTAGTTAATGCTCTGGGTTCATTGTAATGGTATCCCCAAGTTCCGCCGCCACCTCCTGCGATAATAGTGGTTGAAGGTTGGTCAGGGTGTAAACGTCGATAAACATGACTAATCATGCCTTTAACATAATATTCACTATCTTTAGGAATATCGGTAAAATTGCCACCGGGTTTAATCCGTTTTAAAATTTCAATGGTTCTCGGTTGGATTTTTTGATGTTCATTATTATTGGAAATATTTTCGACTCCTGCTAAGGCGTCCGATGCAGTCCGATAGGGATATTTTCGATTTAACCCATATTTCGGTTGAGGATGAATAAAATTAAACCCCGTATCTTTTCTAATACCGACTAATAATACCCGTTCTCGAAATTGAGGAACCCCATAATCCGCAAAATTATACAGTTTGGGTTTAACTAAATATCCGGGTTCTATATTTTCAAAGTCAGAAATAATCCGTTGAATTGCTTGATAATTATTTGCACTGAGTAACCCTTTCACATTTTCAGCAATAAACGCTTTCGGTCTTTTATCTTGAACACATTTAAGAAAATAAGTATATAAATTTCCCCGTTCTCCTTCTAACCCCGGACGTTTCCAAATCATTGAAAAATCCTGACAAGGAAAACCGCCCGTGATTAAATCCGCATCAGGAAGTTCAGCAATATTAATATTTTCAATTTGATTATGAACAATTACATCCGCAATATTCCGGCGAAATGTTTGACAAGCATCTCTATTCGCATCAATCGCCCAAACTACTTTAAATCCCGCCTTATGCAAAGGTAAATCCATGCCGCCACATCCCGAAAATAATGACAGGGTGGAGGGAATATGCTCCCATTTAATTTTTGATAACCGTTCAGTTAATGACATTATTTATTGGAGTTAGCTTTAATTAATTAAGGTTATTTTGTTGGGATGAGTGCCCTTGTAAAGATTGCGCTGAAGCGCAACAACGGCCAACAACAATTAGGCTTTACTCATTGCAATAATAGCATTTTGTCCGCCAAATCCAAAACTAAAACAGAGAATATTTCTAACCATACTAGAACGAACACAGGTAACAAAATCCAAATCAAATTCCGGTGTTTTTAAACCCACACAGGGGGGTAGAAGTTGCTCGTTTAATGTCATTAAACCAAAAGCCACTCCTAACGCTCCTGACGCCCCTAATGTGTGTCCCGTCGCGCCTTTTGTTGAACTTACTGGAACACCTGGGGGGAATAATTGTTTAATTAATTTAACTTCATGGTCATCATTTAATTTTGTGGCGGTTCCATGGGTATGAATATAATCAATTTCATAACTGGATAAATGACTATTTTTTAAACAGTTTTGAATGGCGGCGATCGCACTTTTTCCCACTCGATCAGGTTTACTCCCATAACAAGCATCGGCGGTCAATCCAAATCCTAATATTTCCCCATAAATTTCAGCCTTTCGCCGTTGGGCTAAATCCTCTGATTCTAAGATAAAAATAGCCGCACCTTCCCCTAAAACCAATCCCTCTCTATTTCGATCAAAAGGATAGCAACCTGTGTTAGCTAAGGCTCCCATTTGTTCAAATCCTGCTAAAGTTAAAGGAGTAATAGGTGCTTCCACAGCCCCGACAATCACCCGTTCGTACTGTTTGGTTTTAATCAGTTCAAATCCTTGGGCGATCGCCCAAATTCCCGTAGAACAAGCCGCCATTGGTGATAGAATAATTCCAGTAGAACCTATTTTTTTAGCTGCATTTAAGGCAATATTAAAAGATAAATAGTCTACGAATTTGCTTAAATTAATCCCTGCATCTTTTCTTGGTAAGGTGGGGTAAGATCCGGCTAATTGTTCTAATTTTCCCTGATATCCCCGACTCGAACCGATGACAACCCCACAGTCTAATAAAGGGGGGTTTAAATTAGCCATAATTAAGGCATCGGCTATCGCTTTTTCTAATAATTCCGTAGGATCGGAAGGAATATTATTAATTAAAGCCAGAGGTTTAGTCGGAAGTTCACCGAAAGGTTGATGGGGTGATATTCCTGACTGACCCGATAACAATTGTTTCCAGGTTGTTTCTAAATTTCCTAATGCAGAGATTAAACCAATACCAGTAACAATAACATTCATTATTTGTGAGGAATTAGAAATCAGAAATTGGGATTTTAGAGTGATTCTGACTTCCTGGACTTCAGCTTACTGGCAATTTTTAGGGTGGGTGTCCTTGCCGCTATATGATAAGGTTTGAGCAAGTTTCACGGCTTCACCCACCCTAAGAAGCGTAATATTTACACTTCTTAATAGTTCATTAATTTTTCAGGTTTTCCAACCCTTGTGTCACCTTCGCCGAGTCAATGCGATCGCCCTGTTTAATCTGATCAACCACATTCATCCCATCGGTAACATTCCCAAAAACCGCATAACTCCCATCCAGAAAAGGCAATTCTGCTAAGGAAAAATAGAACTGAGAAGAAGCAGAATCGGGAAATTGAGAACGGGCCATGGCTACAGCACCGCGACGGTGAGATAAAACGGGTTCTGCGGTGATCCGGGCGCTTTCTAAAGTTTGACTATAAATCGGCTGTTCCGCGCCTTTGGGCTTAATTTCCAAAGGAATCATGCGTTCTTTCGAGGTAGCCGGATCAATAAATCCCCCAGTACCTAATCTAGCGGTGGGGAACTTGGGATCTTTACTTTGAGGATCGCCCCCTTGAACCACGAAGGGATCAGGCTCACGGACAACCCGATGGAAGGCCAGACCGTCATAAACTCCCTTATTAACCAGATCAACAAAGTTTCCAGCCGTAACCGGGGCATTCGTTCCGTCCACTTCAATCGTAATCGGCGATCCTTTGACCGTCATTACCACCGTAGCTTTTCCATTTAATTGAGGTAAATTTGTTGTCATAGGTTGAGTTGGATTTTGGGAAATAGGTGTAGCAGCTTGACTACCAACAGGATTGTTATTTTGGGTTTCGGCGGAGGTTGTATTAGTGGCACAGCCCCCGAAGATTAATACACAAATCAGCAAAACTGGTAAAAACCATTGCTGTGTGTTGAGTTTTTTCATCTTAGGTTTCAACTTTTTTGTCAGTCGGAGGTTCTAAAGTCCTTCTAAGGGGACTTGTAAAAACTTAGCTAATTCTGCCCCTTGATTTTCCACATCAGACAGAGGTAGGGGTTGGCCTACACGGGTTAGGGGGATTTCCCGACGGTCTTTGAGTTTGAGATACAAAGCTCGACGGGGGTTAATTCCATCCTTGATATCAACACGAATGGATTGAATATCATTAAGGCTGCTACTGAACTCAACCCTGCGGTTTTTTCCAGGAAACCCCCATCGGAAAATATTAACTTTTCCCGTATCCCAGTTAAATTCATTGTATCCCCCGCCTAAATCCCAGAGAATCACTAGCCATAAATACAAAGCCAGTAATAAAGCGGCAGTTCCATATAACCCCATGACAATGCCTTGGGGGATAAAGATCAGTTGAGTCGGATCGGCGAAGGGCAAAAGATTAATTTTCAAATAGCTGGAAATACCGGATAAAAGGAAACCCGTACCGCCAATAGTGATCACAATAGCCCACCAGTAGTTGCTGAAACGACGGGAACCCGTAACTTTCTGAGAAAGAATTTGATTCGTTGTAGTCTTTGTTTGGGTACTCATGAAACCTAGGAGTGTGGATCTTGACCGTTGACACCTTTGCCAAAATTGTTAACTGTAATATATAGTTATGTTAACTTGCTTAACAGTCTACCGCTAAATGTCCCCCGGTTAAACGAGGGAAAAAGCTGGAGGCGATAAGCATTAGACCAAATTACTGAACAGTTTATCCCGCAAGGGATAGAAACTGCTTTGTCAGACCTTCGACCGAACAGAGTTCGGCATGATTCCCACAGAAGGTCAAACCAGTAAAAGGGTCAACCCAGGCAAAAATCGCAATTCCGATTGATTGCTGGGTACTTCACGAAGGATAATGTTTTACATAAACCCAAGAGGATCGTTCACCCAATGACTATAGCAGTCGAACGGCCGCAAGTTGAGAGAGGCACCTTTGATGTCCTCGACGACTGGCTCAAACGCGATCGCTTCGTCTTCGTGGGTTGGTCAGGAGTTCTGCTGTTCCCCTGTGCTTATCTAGCTCTCGGTGGCTGGTTAACTGGAACAACCTTTGTGACTTCCTGGTACACCCACGGTTTAGCAAGCTCTTATTTAGAAGGCTGCAATTTCATCACCGCCGCCGTCAGTAGCCCCGCCAACAGCTTGGGACATTCCCTGCTGTTCCTCTGGGGGCCGGAAGCTCAGTGGGATTTCACTCGCTGGTGTCAACTGGGCGGTTTATGGGCTTTTATTGCCCTCCACGGTGCTTTTGCCCTGATCGGCTTTTGTCTGCGTCAGTTGGAAATTGCCCGTTTAGTCGGTATTCGTCCCTATAACGCCATTGCCTTTACTGGGCCGATTGCGGTGTTCGTCAGTGTATTTCTGATGTACCCCTTGGGTCAGTCTAGTTGGTTCTTTGGCCCTAGCTTTGGGGTAGCTGGAATCTTCCGGTTTATTCTGTTCCTGCAAGGCTTCCATAACTGGACGCTGAACCCCTTCCACATGATGGGAGTGGCGGGAATCTTGGGTGGTGCGCTGTTGTGCGCTATTCACGGAGCGACGGTGGAAAATACTCTGTTTGAAGATGGAGACAAAGCCAATACGTTCCGGGCTTTTGAACCGACTCAAGCGGAAGAAACCTATTCGATGGTGACCGCCAACCGTTTTTGGTCACAAATTTTCGGGATTGCTTTTTCCAACAAACGCTGGTTACACTTCTTCATGTTGTTTGTGCCAGTCACGGGCTTGTGGATGAGTTCCATCGGGATTGTGGGTTTAGCACTGAACCTACGGGCTTATGATTTCGTCTCCCAGGAATTACGGGCGGCGGAAGATCCTGAATTTGAAACGTTCTATACCAAGAACATTCTGTTAAATGAAGGTCTGCGGGCTTGGATGGCTCCTGCGGATCAACCCCACGAAAACTTTATTTTCCCTGAGGAGGTATTACCGCGTGGTAACGCTCTCTAATACTTCTTATGTCGGCGGCCGTGACCTAGAATCCACTGGATTCGCCTGGTGGTCAGGTAATGCCCGTCTGATTAATTTGTCCGGTAAGTTGCTGGGCGCTCACGTTGCTCACGCTGGTTTGATCGTGTTCTGGGCTGGGGCGATGACCCTGTTTGAAGTGGCTCACTTCGTTCCTGAAAAGCCCATGTATGAACAGGGTTTGATCCTGATCCCCCACATGGCTACCCTCGGATGGGGTGTGGGCCCTGGTGGTGAAGTGATCGATACCTTCCCCTACTTCGTGATTGGGGTTCTGCACTTAATTTCCTCTGCGGTTTTGGGTTTAGGCGGCATTTATCATGCTGTCCGTGGCCCGGAAGTCTTAGAAGAATATTCTTCTTTCTTTGGTTACGACTGGAAAGACAAAAACCAAATGACTAATATTATCGGGTATCACCTGATTCTGTTAGGTCTGGGTGCTTTCCTGTTAGTCTTCAAAGCCATGTTCTTTGGCGGTGTCTATGACACTTGGGCACCTGGTGGTGGTGATGTCCGCATCATTACCAACCCCACCCTCAACCCAGGGGCGATCTTTGGTTATCTAACTAAAGCTCCCTTTGGTGGAGAAGGCTGGATCATCGGTGTTGACAACATGGAAGACATCATCGGTGGTCATATCTGGATTGGTCTGATCTGCATTGCTGGCGGTATCTGGCACATCCTAACCAAACCCTTTGGCTGGGCACGTCGGGCTTTAATCTGGTCTGGAGAAGCTTATCTGTCCTACAGTTTGGGCGCTCTGTCCCTGATGGGCTTTATCGCTGCTTCTTATGTTTGGTTCAATAATACTGCTTATCCCAGCGAGTTCTACGGCCCCACAAACGCTGAATCTTCTCAGGCTCAGTCCTTTGTGTTCTTAGTCCGTGACCAAAAACTGGGAGCCAATATCGGTTCTGCCCAAGGCCCGACGGGTCTGGGTAAATACCTGATGCGTTCTCCGACTGGGGAAATCATCTTTGGTGGAGAAACCATGCGCTTCTGGGATTTCCGTGGCCCCTGGTTAGAGCCTCTGCGTGGGCCGAATGGTCTTGACCTCAACAAGCTGAAAAACGATATCCAACCTTGGCAAATTCGTCGCGCTTCTGAGTACATGACCCACGCCCCTAACGGTTCGATTAACTCCGTGGGTGGGATCATTACCGAAGCTCAAGGGTTTAACTATGTTAACCCCCGGGCTTGGTTGGCTGGTTTCCACTTTATCGTGGGCTTCTTCTTCTTGATTGGTCACCTCTGGCACGCGGGTCGCGCCCGGGCTGCGGTGGCTGGCTTTGAGAAAGGCATTGACCGGAAATCGGAAGCTGTACTTTCTATGCCTAACTTAGACTAGGGTTTTACCTAGACGTCTAATCACTGCTTAGATTGTTAATTAAAGACCCTGCCTGATTCTTCAGGTGGGGTTTTTTATTGGCACAAAAACCGATATATAATAATTTGCTAAATAGCAACTCAGTCTCATCAATAATTATCAATCAATCCTCATTTATGTTAAAAATACGGGTTTTTCAGAAACGGCCCTTTTATCAATTTATTTTAGGAATAGGAATTGCCTTATTTTCTTTGATCTTAACTTGGAGTATTCCACCGACACTTGCACAGAGTGATTTACCCAGTGATATTAACCCCCTAACCTCGATTGTGCGGGTGGGAAATCTAATTTCTGCACCGGTGGTTATTGATGGTTCTGAGTGGTTTAGGGTGGCAATGGAAATTCCTGCTGATGCTAATGAAAAAAATAAGGGTTTCTCGATTAAACAACGGGCAAAAATTATTCAAAATGAAATCTATGGGATTTTAGATAATCAATTGTACGGGGGAGGATTAGCTCAGGGTTTTAATTATGATGCTCTGACAGTAACCTCCAAAACTGATAAGAAAGGAAACACTCAGATTTTTGTAACTGACAATGGGGAATTGCAAGAAAGAGCAATTCTTACGGTTACTGTTGCCGACGCAGAATATAACGGTTATTCTCTTAAAATCTGGTCTAATAAGTTAACAGAAATTATAAAATTTGGTTTACAGAATAGCCATAAACAGCGCCAACCTACCTATTTATATCAAGCGGGTTTATGGTCATTGGGGGTGCTTTTATTCTCCGCTTTATTCAGTTTTGGGGTCTATTTATTACAAAAACGTTTGGCTGAAAAAAAACAGACTCTTAAAGAACAAAAACCAGAATTAAATTACTATCTCGAAAGTGCCAATAATAATCCTACTGAATTGAATGATACGGCGCAATTAGCCGAAGTTGAAACCCAAGTCAGAAACTGGAGAAAGAAATATAATACAAATCAGTTTCACCGATTGGTTTTGAAAGTGATTCAAGGGTTAATTTTGTTATTGGCAGTTTGGAAAATTACTGACTTTTTCCCACAAACGCGATACTTTTCCTATTTGATTACTCAAGGGCCTGAATATATCTTAATAGTAGCAATTATTGTGGGAATAATCATCCGCATTAGTAATCTTGCTATTGACTCTTTTTTGGCATCTATTCAAGAACATCATCAAAATGATAATTTCACTCCCATTGCTATCCATCGTCAGGAATTACGTTTTTTAACCTATAGTGTTGTTTTAAAAGGGATGGCTAAAGCTATCTGGATTGGGATTGGGTTTATTGTTGTTTTAGACTCTTTAGAAATTCCTGTAACCCCGGTAGTTGCTGGTTTAGGGATTATAGGTTTGGCTCTCTCCTTTGGTTCGCAAAACTTAATTCGAGATGTATTAAATGGAGTTTTTATGCTCCTAGAAGATCACTATGCTGTCGGAGATTTTATTACCGTTGGGGATATCTCAGGTGTTGTTGAATATATGAATTTACGGATTACTCAAATTCGGGGAAAAGAAGGACGCTTAACCACCATTCCCAATGGAAGTATTAATATTGTGCATAATCAAACTAAAGACTGGTCAAGAATAGATTTTAAAGTGAAAGTTACCTATAATTCAGATATTAATTTGGCTTCAAATATCATGAGAAAAGTGATTGGAGAAATGAAAAATGAACCCGATTGGCAAGACCTGATTCTTACTCCTATTGTTTGGGATGGGGTGACTGATTTAACTACTTCTGGGGTTGAATTAAATATAGCAATTCAAACCCGTCCTGGAATGCAGTGGAATGTTGCTAATGAATTTCGTCGTCGCTTAAAACTTGCTTTTGACTATCACAAAATAGAGTTTTTATCTCTACCATATTGGTCGTGATCAATTAAGATTATTAATCAGAGCTTAATAACAACTATAGCAATCCTATTTGAGTTGTGTTCAAAATTCCTAAGTAAAAGGGAACAGGGAACAGGCTGCGCCGTGAGCCGTGAGCCAGTCGAACGGTCGAACGAGAACAAGGAACAGGGGTAATATTTTTTGAAATTTAATCATTGTGGTAGGGGAAATTCATGAATTGCCCCTACCACAACCTATTGCGGTGAGTAGTTCAATATCGGTTATCCCTTAAATATTGCAGAATCCCTTGGGCGATCGCTTGGGCCATGCGCCCCCGTTGAGAGGGATCGCCTAACATATAGGCATCATAATTATTAGTGACAAACCCCGTTTCCACTAATATCGAAGGCATAGAAGTATTTCGCAGCACATAAAAACGAGCGGTTTTAATACCCCGATTAGGGATTTGGGAAAAACTACTAATCACGCTGTTGTGAATATATTGGGCTAGACGATCTCCGCTGCTGTAGTAGTAGGTTTCAATCCCACTAGCCGCCGCATTCGTAGCCGCATTGGCGTGAATACTCACAAACAAGGTTGCATTCATCCGATTCGCCATGTCTACCCTGGGTTCTAACTCAACGGTGCGATCGTCCAAACGAGTCATCACCGCCTGTACTCCATTTTGCTGCAAAATCTGCGCCACCTGTTGAGAAATCGAGAATACCACATCTTTTTCTTGCAGTCCTCCCACACCGACAGCACCAGCATCACTACCCCCATGTCCAGGATCAATAATTACCACCGCCCGACCATTGGAAATCGGATTATTAGCGGGGGGATTAACGGTACGGGGGGGAAAGGGGAAAGGATTGGGATTCGTTCGAGGAGGATTAGTTCTAGGGGTAAAGGGTCTGGGGTTAGGAGTGGGAACCGTAGCAACGGGGGGACGAACCGAAGTTCTAGTTCCTAAGCCCTCTCCCACAAAAGCTAGGGCAAGCTGTTGAGGACTACCTTGGCTAATTTGTCCCACTTCAATGCGGGTTGCCGGTTTAATCAATAGAGTAAAAGTTTCCGGGTCTTCCCGACGTACCCTTGTCCAAATAATCGGACTTCCCACCTGTCGTTGTGGTAAGGCAACGCCTTCAGCCAAGGCTGCGGAGAAAAAGGTAATACTATAGGACTGAGTTTGATTATCCCAACCGCTACTATAGTTCAGAGGCTGATCGGCTTGGATCAGAAGTTGTTGATTGCGGATTTCAACGGAACGAATTTTAGCAAATCCCCCCGACAATTGAACGGCTGGGGGAGTGCTTCCCTGGGGCCAAACAGCCACTCCTCCGGCCGATGACCGGGCTTGCCAGTTTTGATTCCGTTGCGGGGTACTCATGGTTACCCGAACGACTGGGGGGTTATTTGAGAGTTGGGTGACTTGAGAAACCGTCACTCCATCTCGGTTGACCTGTTTTCCAGTGCCGTTTGAACGGGCAGCTAAGGTGGCACCGAGAATATCCAAAGTCATCCAACTCCGATCTTGACTTTGTTTAAATTCAATATCGGCCATTTTGCCCGTGGTATGCAGCACAATCCCATTATCCCGCACCTCGACTTGAGCTAAGGTGGTTTGAGGCTGCTGGGAAATAGAACGATTAACGGTCTGTTGAGGTAGGGTCGCAGGCAGACGAGCAGGTGCAGGAGGTCTGAGAGGAGGAGTTTGAGGTATAGCTAGAGCAGGACGGGTTGTTGCTGTTACCTGAGTAGGAGTAGGTGTGCCGACGGCTTGAGGCGAGGGTAGTTGTACCGTCCACTGAGTCGGGGAAATCCCCCTAAATTGTACTCCTTGAGGATCGAGAGTATAACCATCAACTAATTCCACCACAATCCTTGTGGTTTGGTTATCGACCTGGCCGACTCGAATTTCCCGAATTGCTCCTCCAATTAATTGTTGACGGTTGACGCCCCCTAAACTGGTTCCGGGCAAATCAATGACTAATCGGGCGGGGTTGGAGAGCAGTTGAGCTTTGGGTTGTACCCCCCCATCGGTTGTAAAGCTGAGGCGGTTTTGAGAGCTTTCAAATTGCCAAGATTGCAGACTGGCTGCTTTGGCGGGAGAGGTCAGGATAAAAAAGCTGACGAAACCAGGCATTAACCAACGCAAAAATAGAGTTTTTCCCATTCGTGACACGCTAAGAACCTTAATTAACAATTGAATTTGGGTCAAGGTTTGACACTCCCACAGCCACACCAAAAAGGGATTCTAAGATGTCGTCGGTCATTGCCGGACAATCCGAGGCTTGAATCCTAACACCATCAATAAACACGGCGATCTGTCTTTTCTGAACAGAATCAACAAAGCGAGTGCATCATATCATAGTTTAGCGATCGCCTACGACAGCAGATAACCCATCACCAGTTTGAAAGGATTTTCCTATAGCATAGTTAAGGATTAATTAATCGCTTTCACCAAGATTTAGGTCTAACTTTTGATGTGTTCCCTCTGAGGTTAATCATTTATTATCACTGTTTTTCATCGGTTGCTGCATTAATTCAGTACGATCATGATGGATTTTCGTGATCCTATCCTTTAGCAATAGAGATCGAGGGTTCCCCCATAAAAACATCATTACTAAAAGATGAAGATGGCGTTTCTTCCTGAGATACTACTAAATCAAACCAAAAGGTTGTTCCGATGCCTAACTCACTAATTAAATGAACTTGACTTCGATGTTTTTCAATAATATTTTTCACAATAGACAATCCTAATCCCGTTCCTTCTAAGGTATGAACTCGATTTTCTACCCGGAAGAAACGAGTAAAAATAGCATCTTGGTCTTCCGGTGCAATTCCAGTTCCCGTATCGGAAACTTCAGTTCTAATATAACGAGTTTTAGGTGAATTTCCCGTTAAATGTAAATCGATAGGACGAGGGGGTGGTGGGGAAATAATCCAGCCTCCTTTTTCAATTTCTTCGACTTCTTGATTTTTCTTAAAATCATCTTCTTCTAATAGATAAACTCGAATGATTACCCGTCCCCCCGAAGTGGTAAATTTCAGAGCATTTCCGACCAAATTAGTTAAGACTTGCAACAATAAATCATAATGTCCTAACACCAAGGGTAAATCTGGTTCTATTTCTCTACTCAGTTCAATTCCTTTATCCTTGGCATTTAGTTGATAGGTTCTCAAAGTTTGTTCTACCACTTGTGCCATATCAACGGGTTCAAAATTATAGATACGACAGGATTCTAAGCGAGACAAATCTAACACATCATTGACTAAACGAGTTAAACGGTCAGTTTCATGGTTGGCGGTAGCCAAAAACTCCTGTCGCTGTTCTTCGGTTAAATCCTCTCCATAATCATGCAGGGTTTCAATAAAGGATTTAATATTAAATAATGGTGTCCTTAATTCATGGGAGATATTACTAATAAACTGACTCTTAGCATCATTTAACTCGACCTCACGGGTGATATCCTGAATTGTCATTGCAATCCCTTTTAAACTTTCCCGATAATTGTCTTCCCCGGGAGAATTTGACATCGGATTATAGTCATATAAAGTACATTCCTGAACATGGGGACGTTCGGATAATTCACAACTATTATCCGTATCATGAATACAGCTATGACAAAGGGGTTCAGCACCTGGAGATTTATGTAATAAAACCGTGGTTAATAAAATCCGTAATGTCCGATTTGTTGGTTCTCCCAGGGAACAACGAAACTCTCCGCCATCTAAATTTCCACTGGCAATTTTTTGTAAAGGTTGTGATAATTCTTCTACCACCATTGGCGGTAAAAAATTGAGAACATTATTACCAATAACCGTTGTACCTTCCCAGCTAAATAGACGTCGGGCGGTGGGATTCACTAAAATTAAATTTAGTTCAGCATCAATTAAAACCGCCCCATCTGCAATGGTGGAAACCAAGGTTTCTAACTTGGCTTTTTCTGCGGTTAATTCTTCAATATTTTGTTCTTCAAAGCTTTCTAGGCGTTCTGCCATTTCATTGAAACTGGAAATTAATTCCCCCAATTCTCCCCCAAAGGGTAAATCAACCCGTTGATTAAAATTTCCTATGGCAATATTTTTAACTCCTTGGACTAATTCTTTAATCGGTTGAGTAATAGTTAAGGCATTAAATACCGCCCCTAAAATTACCATTACCCAAATTGAAACAAATACCGCTAAAGTCACATCCCGGGTTAAATTTGATGACACAACAACGGTAGGATTAGGATTAATTCCAATGGCTAAAATCCCTAAATAATTCCCATTGTGCATCATCGGCACAAAAACATCCGTCACCTCTCCGGCGGGTGTTAAATGTTGTCTCACCATTGGCAAATCGGCAAAATTTCCTGACTGTACACTAGCCAAAAAATTATCGGGTAATTGCATCCGCCGCCGCAGGGTTAAGGAATTTTGTACCGCCGAATCAGAAAAGGGCAAACCCAGATAAATTTCCCCCTCTTGATCTGCATATAACATATAACGGACACTGGAGGTACTGGTGTAAAATTGACGGGAAAATCGTGCGACTTCATCCCGTTTTTCTTCCGCAATTAAGGGGGCGACATTGGCGGCTAATAGTAATCCTAAATCTCGACCGTAACGGGTATCGTTGATGCGAGCATCTTCTTGAATCGTGTTGACGGCCCAAAACGTTAAACTACTCATCAACAGAGAAACTACCAGGGTCGCCCCCGCCATTAACCGAGTTTGCAGGGTAAACTCTGACCACCATCTGCCAATAATCTCACCTATTTTTTTGAGGAGTTTCAACATTTGTTGACGATTTGGGGGTTGACGGTTGAGGGGTAACTCTGTGTTCATCGGCGATACGGGAATGATTTGGTGATCTGTCCATATACCATATTTGCCTATAGAGACCCAGAGTTGTGTCCCAATACAGCGTTAAGTTTTGTTAACACACACTATACATAGTAACAGGAGACGGGGAAAGCGGGGGAGCAGGGGGAGTGGGGGGAGCAGGGGAGGCAAGGGGAGGTGGGGGGAGCAGGGGAGG
>NZ_LT797701.1:72229-116465 GCF_900009135.1 Planktothrix sp. PCC 11201
GCAGGGGAGGCAGGGGGAGCAGGGGAGGTAGAGGGGGAGCGAGGACGCTCGCATTGCAAGAGTTGTAGGATTTTGAAATCTGGAATTTAGATGCCGAATAGCCTAAGCATCAACCATCAACCGTTACGCGACAACCGATATCCCGACGATAATAGAGTCCTTCAAAATTGATACAATCAACGGCTTTGTAGGTTTGGGTGATGGCTTCTTGGAAAGTAGACCCAACGGCCGTAACCCCTAAAACTCGTCCGCCATCGGTGAGAATTTGGCCGTCTTGTAGTTTAGTTCCCGCATGAAATACGATCGCCCCCGATGCTTCTGCGTCTTCTATTCCGGTGATCACTTTGCCCTTTTGATAGGAACCCGGATAACCCCCAGAAGCTAATACCACACACACAGAAACCCCCGATTTCCAGGTTAAAGGAACCTGTTCTAGCCGCTGTTCACAACAGGCGAGTAGGACTTCTTCTAGGGGGGTTTCTAACAGGGCGAGAACCGTTTGGGTTTCGGGGTCGCCAAACCGACAGTTAAATTCCAATACCTGAATTTCTCCTTCCGGGGAAATCATCAACCCGGCATAGACCACCCCCCGATAGTCAATACCCCGTTGACGCAGGGTGGCTAAAGTGGGTTCTAAGACCGACCGTTGCACGCGAGACAGCAGTTCCGGGGGGAGAATGGGAGTGGGAGCATAGGCCCCCATCCCCCCCGTGTTGGGGCCAGTATCCCCCTCTCCGACCTGTTTATGGTCTTGGGCTGGAACTAAGGGCCGAATCGTTAACCCGTCCGTTAGGGCGAGTACGGAGACTTCCTGTCCGGTTAGGAAGTCCTCCACCACTACCCGTAGGTTATCCTGGCCAAATTCCCCGGCGAAAATAGTATCTATCGCTTCATGGGCCATTTCCACGGTGGTCGCAACGGTGACACCTTTTCCGGCGGCTAACCCATCGGCTTTGACCACGATAGGAGCGGTTTGAATATAAGCCTTAGCGCTGGCTGCATCTGTGAAGACGGCCGCCTTAGCCGTAGGAATTCCGGCGTCTTCCATGAAGGCTTTAGACCAGGCTTTACTGGCTTCAAGTTGCGCCCCGGCTTGGTTGGGGCCGAATACTTTAATATTATGTTGTTGCAAATAGTCGGTAATTCCTAGGGCGAGGGGTAATTCTGGCCCGACTACCACTAGGGAAATATCCTGATTTTGAACTAAGTTTTTGATACCTGCAAAATCTTCTACGGAAATCGGATAATTTTCACAGCCTTTGAGGGTGGCTGTCCCGCCATTTCCGGGGGTACAAAATACTTTTTCAACCCGGGGCGACTGGAGTAATGTCCAGGCGATGGCGTGTTCCCGTCCCCCATTTCCCACTACTAGAATTTTCACGGTTTTTTGTTCTCGAATTGATTAGCAGTTTTTGATTGTACAATTGTGGCGGTTGTTTTTACATCCGGTTGAGGATTGCTATATTCTAACCTAAAAAGATAACTTTAAAAATACCTACATGACTCTGTAGGGGCGAGGCGCGCCTCGCCCCTACGATGATTGAATTTCAAGCCATTTCTACAACAGATTAAAATTTGCTATCTATAATTTAGTATAATTTAAAAATTAATTTGCTTTTGAGGTTAAACCCCATGACTGATAATTTTTATCCTTTAACTTGTGATGAAGATCTTTTATTGATTGATAAAGATACTTTTACTGTTGCTCGCTTTAAATAATTCGCGATATATTCTTTGAATAAAACAATATATGCTTACAGAGACTCATCAAATCAAAGACCTATGATTTTTAATTATCTTAATAATTATGGCTATGAAATAGATCAAAAAATTGTACTACGATTAACACAAAGCTCTTGGAGTAATGTTAGTAAGTCTGTTGAATGTAAATTACTAAGTTTAACTTCTGGCAAAGGTTGGATCAGTGGTAAATTAATTATAAAAAGCACTGTTAATCTTTTTCCTGAAGACTATAAAAACTTTACTTATGATCCAAAATCTCCATCTTACCCCAAATCGGAAATTGACATGGAATTACAATTCTGTCCAGACGAAACTGAACCATTAGAAACATCTGATTATTCCTTAGATGAATTGAGAAAACAATTACAAATTCATAAATAATACAGCATTTTCTGGTTCCCCAGTTCCACCAGGGAATGTATTTTTGAGGCTCTGCCTCTATTTGATAGCAGGCGGAGCCTGCCCTAAGACATTGCTAGGTAGAACCTAGCAACGAGAATCAACCATTTTTTGGGTTACAATTATTTTATAATTGCTATATCAGATCAAATTTCGAGGATAATATCAACATGAACAATACATTTTATAAGCTGAGTGATGATTGTATGTTAATGTATGAAAAGAATATATTTATTGTAGAAAAAATTAAAGAACATTTACTTAAAGGTTTAAATCAGAAAATGCTATTTTCCTATAGTGAAGGTCAACGAACTTTTGGACGTTGCTTATTTCACGATCTAAATTCAGAATATAATATTGAAAATAAAGTTCCTTTAAAAATTAATCAAAGTAGCTGGAATACAATTAGTGAACAAATTGATTGTCAACTCTTAAAATTAGGTGCTGCATCTTGGAAAAGTGGGAAATTGAGATTTAAAGCGATCGCCAATTATAATAACTTATCAGAACCTCAACTTACCATTGAAATTGAACTAGAATTCTGTCCTGATGAACCCGAATTATTAGAAACCTCCGATTCTTCCTTAGATGAATTGAGAAAACAATTACAAATTCATAAATAATAAAGTTCGTTGTTACGATGCGTCGTCCCTGCTCATGCGCTAAAGCGCAACAACGAGCTACGCCATCGTAGTCTAAAAAAAAGAGGTATCACACTTACTTTATCGACATTCCTTATGATAATTTTTAAGGTTTTAAATAAAATCACTACTATCTAAATCCGTAGCTGTAATATTCTGGATAATTGCTAAATATTGACCATTAGATTTAAGTTGAACTAGAGTATAATTAATAAAAATCCCGGTTCCTTGGATAATATTTAATTGTTCAAAGGTTAAATTGGGAGATAATTCAATAATATCTTGAGTCAGGGTAAAATCCTTAATAATATCAACCTGATTTAGATCATCACTGGCTGTTTCCTGATTAATCACAAACACATCATTCCCCGAAAATCCAGTTAAAATATCAGTTCCCACCCCCCCATCTAAACGATCATTTCCGAAACCTCCAAAAAGTTGATCGTTACCTTCTTCTCCATATAAACGGTCATCTCCTAACCCCCCAAACAGAATATCATCTCCAATTCCTCCAAAGATAAAATCATTTTCTCTCCCTCCTAATAAAACATCATTTCCTTCATCTCCCAATAAAAGATCGACATTATTTTGACCTAAAATGACATCATTTCCCCCTTTTCCGGACAAATCATCGTTCCCGTCTCGTCCATAAATCACATCATCAAATACTGAACCCGTCACCCGGTCATCCTTGTTACCCACACCAATTGCATCGGGTTCGATTAAGTTAATAATCTCGCCCACATTATCATTATCATGAATTACGATTTCATTCACCGCCGATAATCCTTGATAACGACTATCGGTACTAATCGTTTGATGGGTGATAATGCTTGTATGTTGACGTTCATCTAGGGTATTATCAATAGCATTAACCGTAACGGTTTGGGGAATATTCCAATTTTCTGGAGTAAAAAATAAGACGGTTTGATTAACATTTAACTGTGGGTCGGTGGAAAGATTGACTTCCACATTCGCAATGGGTTCACTGGTTAAAACAACTTTATAATTTGCAGAACCAAATCCTTCCCAGAGTTCGGTTGTTCTTAGGGGTTGAAGAATATTAATTCCGGCTGTTCCTGGCGGTAAAGGAGCATCATTTTCGGTAATATTAACAGTTAGTAATGTGCTACTCACACCATCAATTAAAATCGGAACCTGATTTTGATAGTTAGTATCGGAACTATTAACCGTATGAACTAAGGTACTGGTATGAATTGTATCTTCAATATCTTGATCATCCACCGCTTTCACCGTCACCGTTTGGGGTTTATTCCAGTTTTCTGAGGTAAAAGTGAGTTTTTTGGGTTCATCTTCTCCGTTACCTAAGTCGGTTTGACTATCGGGGGTAATCGTCACGGTGACATCGGCGGTGGGTTTACTATTGAGAACGACGCTATAGGTGTCGGTGAGTCCATCTTCACTAACATCGGTGCGATTATCAGTTTGGGTAATCTTGACCGAGGCGGTGTCATTGTCGGTAATCCGCGTTACCACATCAGGCAGTGTTACCTTAGCATACTGAGGGTCAGTGGTGGTGATGCGGTGGCGAATCGGGGTAGTAAACTCAGACTCAGTAATATTATCATCAACGGCGGTGACGGTAACGGTTTGAGGTGTATTCCAGTTATTAACATCAAAGGTAATCGCTGAAATGGGTTGAAGTGGGTCGCCTGTTTCAAAATCAATTGTTACAGGGGCGGTGGGTTTTGCGGTTAAACTGATTTGATAGGTGTTGCTATTTCCTCCTTCGGTTACTCCCAGGGTTGGGGAACTAATTAAAATAGTAGGAGGGGGGTCATTATCAGTAATTTCCACCGCCACGGAACTAATATTAATTCCATTATAATTTTTATCGGAACTAATAGCGGTGTGGGTAATACTCGCAGTCCGATTATTTTGAAATTCTGTATCATCAATCGCTTCTACCGTGACTGTTTGAGGTTGATTCCAATTATCAGGATTAAAAGTAATTTCTGTAATTGGTTTTAGGGGGTCTCCCGAGTTAAATTGAATGGTAACGGGAGCGGTGGGTTGGGTGGTTAAGAAAATATTATAAGTTTCGGTTTTTTTCCCTTCTATAATATCTAAATTATTGGGATTAATCGAGACTCCGGCGGAATCATTGTCGGTAATTTCTACCGTAACTGGATTGGTTTTTAACCCGTTATAGGTGATATCAGAACTGCTAACCGTGGAGGTAATAATTGCTTGATGGAGGGATTCCAATAAATTATCATCCGTTGCGGTAACGGTGACGGTTTGGGGGATATTCCAGTTATTAGAATTAAAGGTAATATCCGGTAGAGGTTGGAGTTGAGTATTGCTCTTAAAGGTTAGGGTGACATCTGCGGTCGGTACGGTGGTTAATAGGATTTGAAATATTCCGGTTGCGCCGCCTTCTGTCGCCGTAATTAATAAGGGAGAAATAGAAATTCCGGCGGAATCATTATCGGTAATATTAACCGTAACATCGGGAATCAATACATTAGAATATTGTACATCATTGGTTTGGAGGGTATGACGAATTAAACTCTGATGATTTCCTTCAACTAAGTTATCATCCGTTGCAGTTATTGTCACGGTTTGGGGAGTATTCCAATTGTTTTGATCAAAAGTGAGGGGGGTAATAGGATTAATTTGATTATCCAGATTAAAATTAATGGTAACAGGTTCCGTGGGAATACTATTGAGAACTAGGGTATAATTTCCGGTGACTCCTGCTTCAGTGGCTGAAATTTGGGTGGGATTAATTGTAATTCCAGTTTGGTCGTTATCAATGATTTCTAAATTGGCGGTCGTTTGGGTTCCAAGCAGGGTTCCCGTGTTGGGGTTTACTAAGGTTAATGTTAAGTTTTCTGGGTTTTCGGCTACGTTATCATCATTAATCGGAATAGTCAGGGTTTTTGAGGTTTCGTTGGCGGCGAAATTAACAACAATGGGAGTCGCAATAAAGTCCTCTCCCGCAATTGCTGTTCCAGTATTGAGTTGTACTTCAACGGAGGAGAATTGAGATAGATTTCCGGTACGATTTAAGGTAATTTGATTTCCAATAATTGTCCCATTTTCATTGGTTTGATATTGTGATTGGGAAAAGTTAACGGTTGCGGGAGAGTTATCATCATTTTGTAGAGTTAAGGTGGTGGTTGATGGGTTTCCAGCTGTTCCTCCAGCACTAAAACTAGAGAGTTGCAATTCAATAGTTTCATCGAGTTCTAAGGTAGTATCTCCTAGGATTTCAACGGGTAAAATAGCTTGGGTTTGACCCGCAGCAAAGTTAACGGTTAAACTATTAATTAAATAATCATCTCCCTGGGTAGCAGTCCCTCCGATAATACTCAAAGTAACAGTTTCTGGGAGATTAATATTTCCAGTTCGATTCAGGGTAATAACTTGAGAACTATTAGAACTATTCCCTTCAGGTATGGTATAATTAGCTGCACTAAAATTATAGGTTAATGGGATATCATTATCAACGATAGTTAGGTTAGCTGCGGTTGTAGTTCCTAATATTAATCCCGAAGAAGGATTTAAGATTTTAATATTGGCTATTTCATCCCCCTCAACTTCCTTATCATCATTAATCTTTAAAGTCACAGTGCCAATATTAGTGTCTTGATTAATGACTATTTGAGGATTAGATAGGATATAATCGTTGGGAGTAATTCCGGTTCCCGTAATATTAATATCCAGGGTTTGATTTTGCGTCACCCCGGCGGCGACGGTTGCGGTTAGGGTGACAATGGTTGCTTCTGATTCAGTTGCGGTTACGGTATCAATGGAGAGGTTAATTATCGGGATATCGTTATCACTATTAGTGACGGTGATATCGTCGGGATTAAGATTATTATATTTGGGGTCAAGACTAATAACTGGGTCGGTAATAATGCTGTAGGGAATATTACCGTCCACAATATTATCATCGACTCCGGTAATGATCACGGTTTGGGGAAGATTCCAGTTGGTGGAATTGAAGGTAATTTTAGAAGTTGATAGGCTTCCTTCCTTGGGGTTACTGCTGTTAAGAGTTAGGGTAACGTCGGCGGTGGGTTGGGATTTTAAGCTGAGATTAAAGTTAGCTGTCCCTCCAACTTCGGTGGTGCTTAAACCACTGGTAGGGTTAATGGTAATTCCGGGGATATCGTTATCTGTATTAGTGACGGTGATATCGTCGGGATTAAGATTATTATATTTGGGGTCAAGACTAATAACCGGGTCGGTAATAATGGTATAGGGAATATTACCGTCCACAATATTATCATCGACTCCGGTAATGACAACGGTTTGGGGAAGATTCCAGTTGGTGGAATTGAAGGTAATTTTAGAAGTTGATAGGCTTCCTTCCTTGGGGTTACTGCTGTTAAGAGTTAGGGTAACGTCGGTGGTGGGTTGGGATTTTAAGCTGAGATTAAAGTTAGCTGTCCCTCCAACTTCGGTGGTGCTTAAACCACTGGTGGGGTTAATGGTAATTCCGGGGATATCGTTATCAGTATTAGTGACGGTGATATCGTCGGGATTAAGATTATTATATTTGGGGTCAAGACTAATAACTGGGTCGGTAATAATGCTGTAGGGAATATTACCGTCCACAATATTATCATCGACTCCGGTAATGATCACGGTTTGGGGAAGATTCCAGTTGGTGGAATTGAAGGTAATTTTAGAAGTTGATAGGCTTCCTTCCTTGGGGTTACTGCTGTTAAGAGTTAGGGTAACGTCGGCGGTGGGTTGGGATTTTAAGCTGAGATTAAAGTTAGCTGTCCCTCCAACTTCGGTGGTGCTTAAACCACTGGTGGGGTTAATGGTAATTCCGGGGATATCGTTATCTGTGATATTCACAGTAACCGTTGAGGCGACAATTCCATCTACCGTAAAGGGGACTAATATACCATTATAATTGGGGTCAGAACTTAAAGCAGAATGAGCCAGAATACTATTATGAATTCCCTCCGCAATAAAATCATCAACAGCCGTGACAGTAACAGTTTGAGGAGTTAAAGCTGTAGCATCCGCCGTAAAGTTTAAGTTGAGGGGAACACCCGCCCCCGCACCTAAATTAACTTCCGCATTTGAAGGAGTAATAGTAATCGTAACTGGCGCGGTCGGAATCGAATTTAGGACAATATTATAGGTATCGGATAGTCCTCCTTCCGTAATATCGGAACTACTTCCAGTTTGAGTAATACCCACACCACTAATATCATCATTGGCTAGGGTTAGGGTTGTATTTCCCTGGGTTCCAACGACTCCTAAACCACTAAATCCAGTTATCTGTAAATTCAGGGTTTCATCGGGTTCAAATCCAATATCCCCTAAAATTTCAATTGGGACAAAAGCATTGGTTTGATTGGCTGCAAAACTAACAGTAAACGGCCCTGTGGTATAATCAGTTCCTGGAGTTGCTGTTCCCGAAATAGCTGTAACAGTGACATTTTCTGCGACGGTAATATCCCCTGTTCTGATAATTTCTACCGTAGGAGGAATAGCCCTAATATTCCCTTCAGGTGTGGTATAATTAATACTACCAAAATTATAGGTGGGAGGGGGTACAATTAATGTAGCTTCCGGTGCAAAGGTAGATCGTCCAAAGGCAGTATCAACTGCTTGTACCGTCCAATAATAAGTGCCGTAGGGTAAATTATTTAATGTCCAGTTCAGATTATGATTAACATTACCCATTTGGGGTAAAGAAGGCATAGCCGAAACAATTTCAGACCCCCCAGGTGTTGTTCCAACCTGCAAATTATAGGTTAAACCCGTTACAGGGGTTTCAATATCCGTTGCCGGGTTCCAGCTAAAGTTAACCGTATTAGCTGTGATAATTGGGATATTTAAGCTGCTAGGAGGAGTGGGGAGGGTATTCGGAATTAAGGTATTATTTTGATAAATGTCTGCGAAAGGAGTACCAATATTATTACCCGTTAATAAAATATCTAACTTTCTATCATTATTAGCATCTCCCCAATGGGCTGAACCTTGACTAACACCCACTAATCCAGCAGCAATTTTAGTAAAAACATTAGCACCTTCATTTCGATAAACAATCGATTGGTCGGAACCTGTTACAACTAGATCGAGGTTGCCATTATTATCATAATCTCCCCAAGCCACCGAACTATCACCTAAACCAATTAATGAGGCGGCTGGGGAGAAAACTCCATTCGTGTTGGTATAAACTTGTGTAACTAAATTGGTAAGGCTATCAATTCCCGTTAGAGCAATGTCTAGGTCACCATCATTATCATAATCTCCCCAAGCTGCATCCCCATGATAAACACCGGGTAGGGCTGCATTAATATCTGTAAAAATTCCCCCATCGTTGCGATAAACTTTACTATAAGGGGCTAATAGATCCTCCCCTGTGATTAAGATATCTAAATCCCTATCATTATCATAATCCCCCCAAGCCACGGAACCATTTTGTAAACCAATTAGTAGGATTCCGCTATCAACAAAAGTGTTAGCTCCATCATTCCGATAAAGTTTAGTTGTGGGTATATTAGTTAAATAATCATTACCATTAATTAAAAGATCAATATCTCCATCATTATCATAATCTCCCCAGGCTAAATCACTGTGATAAAAATTCAGTAATCCAGCCCCAATATTATTAAAAATTCCCCCATCATTGCGATAGATTTGGGCTGTTCCAATGGTCAATTGATCATACCCGGCTAGGGCAATATCGAGGTTGCCATCATTGTTATAATCTCCCCAAGCTATCCCACCACTGGAAACCTCGGGGAGTGTGGCGACGGCGGTGAAGCTTCCCGGACTATTTTGATAGACCTTTGTGGGAGCATTAAACCCGGCAACCAAGGCGTCTAAAGCACCATCTTTGTTATAATCTCCCCAAACCCCGTCGCTACTTGTAGTTCCTGTTAGTCCAGCATTAGTGGGTTCAAAAGGAATAATACCCAACTTAGAAATGAAGATGTCCACACCCCCATTACTGGTAAGGTTAACTGTGCCTGCACTGGAGTCAAAGTCGGCAACACCATTGAACCAACCTGTAGTGTAAACATTGCCTAAATTATCTACAGTGATACTACGCGGAGAATCATCAGCAGTTCCCCCCTGTTGTCTCGCCCAAACAAAATTACCATTGGAGTCCAATTTGGAGATAAAGATATCTCCCTGTCCGGCAGAAGTTAGGTTGAATACACCGACACCGGGGTCAAAGTCCGCAGTTCCCGGAAACCGACCAGTATTGTAGACATTCCCTAAACTATCTAGGGCTATATCGAATGGCACATCATCACCAATTCCCCCCTGTTGTTTTGCCCAAACAAAATTGCCACTGGAGTCCAGTTTGGAGATAAAAATGTCATTACTTCCAGCAAAAGAAGTGAAGCCAGTCACACCTGCACCGGGGTCAAAGTCCCCAGTCCCTTGAAAAATACCTACAGTGTAAACATTATCTAAGCTATCTAGGACAAGACCAGTTGAACTATCATTATTAGTCCCGCCCAGTGTTTTAACCCAAATAAAATTACCATTGGAGTCCAGTTTGGAGACAAAAACATCTGGATTTCCCAGAGAATTAGTATTAGAATTACCTAGACCCGGATCGAAATCTACACCAATGCCAGTAAACGAACCTGTTGTGTAGATATTTCCCAGGCTATCTAGGACTATACGAGTTGATAAATCATTATCAATTCCCCCCTGTTGTCTCGCCCAAACAAAATTACCATTGGAGTCCAATTTGGAGATAAAGATATCTCCCAGTCCGGCAGAAGTTAGATTAAATACACCGACACCGGGGTCAAAGTCCGCAGTCCCTTCAAAATTACCTGTAGTGTAGACATTGCCTAAACTGTCTACAGTTATGTCATACACAAAATCACCCAGAGTCCCCCCCAGTTGTTTTGCCCAAACAAAATTGCCATTGGAGTCCAATTTGGAAATAAAGCTGTCTTCCTGCCCCCCGGGAGTCGCAGCCAGGTTAAATACGCCAGCACCAGGATCAAAATCTATCGTCCCTAAAAAGCGACCTGTGGTGTAGATATAGCCTAAGTTATCAACTCTAATACTACTAAGCCCATTGGTATCATCAGTATCACCAATCAGTGGTTTCGCCCAAACAAAATTGCCATTGCTATCGAATTTGGTAATGAATTTCTCATTAGCCCTAGCAGCAGTCAGATTAAAAATTCCTGCACTTGGGTCAAAGTCTACAGTCCCATTGAAAAAACCAATCGTGTAGACATTCCCCGCGCTGTCCACGGTGATGTCATAGCCAACGTCATCACCACTGCCCCCTAAATTCTTTGCCCAAATATAACTATTATTCTCTGGCATTTGTTTTACCTCTGAGTTGGCGATCGCAATTAATCATTAATAAAAGTAATTGTAGTAAGATTGATTTTGATGTTTTGAAGGGTTTTAAAACACAAAAAATCAAGATTATACTTATTCAATTCTGCCGCACGTCTTTTTAATATACCCAAAAAAGACCCCTTACTAAATAGGAATAATCACTTACAGAGTAGGCAATGGGTGTATGGTATTCTCTATTCTCTGCTATGTAGAAGTCGCCCTTGGTGCTTAGAAAATGGATTCGGTGCTTAAGCGCCAAGCTCGGACTACGCTCAAGCACCGAATGACAAGCGTATATATTGTCATGTCCGTTGCCATAAGGAATCGGACATTAATAAACCCAACCCGCTAAAGAAGTGTAAAGATGACTCAATTTCTTAGGATTTACTGCCATAATAGAATAGGATTTCTTTCTCTTTTAAGCCTTGAAATCCCGCATCAATTAATAATTGATTCAGTTCGGTTTCGGGAATATGTTTAGCACCAATCCGAACAATTCGAGACCGCATGGTATTACTCACACCACTGCGTTGACGTCCGGCTTCTAAACCCATAACTTGATGGTAAAGGTCTAACTTAACCGGAGGAATGGGTGTGCCATCAAAGTCAATTCCTTTCGCGATCGCCACATCAATTGCATCCGCGCCCGTTGTTGATTCCGTTGATATATTAGCTTCTGAAGTCATGGGAAATCATCCAATTTAATCTTTAAACCATTCCATTCTACCGTGATTCTAAGTTCCTTGTTACCTATTACCCATTCCCCATCACGGATTTAAAAAGATTACGCAGATTGACACAGATTAAAATCCGTGAAATCCGTGAAATCCTCTTAAATCCGTGATCCCTATTCCCTCCTATACATTTGAGTTTCCAAATCCTTAATAATCCGTTGTTTATCCGGTTGTCCTTTCAAGAGTTTCAGTAGTCCTAACCCTTGATGAATCGGTTTATTACTAACGGGTTCAGCAAAGCCGCTCACCCCGTCTATTTCACCCATAATTGTCCGATAAAATGCCGCGCCGAATAGATGGTCTATCGGTTTTTCTCCCTCTCCAAAGGAACCCACCGCCATCCAATTATTGCCGATCGCAGTGGAGGGATTTCTGGTTTCTGAAACCGTCGGAATTCCTAATTGAATTTTATCAGAAATTGACTTTTGTGCTACTTCTGCGATCGCCACCCGAGCGGTCATTTCCATTAAAGGAATCGCTCCTTTAATAATTACATTTCCCGATAATAAACCCAAGCCGCCCCGAGAAACGGAATTATAGGATTTTTCCGCTAATCGATCTATTTTAACCTCGGCAATATCAATCCGTTGAATATCCGTTGCAGGATAATCTTGATGCTTTTCTAAGATAGATTGCATCGTTGTTTGAATGGTTTTAAAGGCTTCTAAATAGTCATCATCATCAAACTCATGATCAAAGGCTAAATCCGGTTGACGGATGAGTTGATAAATCACTTTTCCTAGGGCTGGAATCTCTGCATTGATTATCCATTCATCTAAACTAATTAAAGTTAAAGCATCAAGAATACTTTTCCCTTCTCGCAGTTGAATATAGGTTTTTGCATAGCGTTTTTTATCGGATTCGGATAATTCGGATTGATTATAAATAGTATTAATAATCAGAATATCTAAGGTTAAAACCCTGGCGGTAATACTGCCACGCAAATAGTATTTTTTTAAGTTAGATTTTAAGGAGGAATTGAGAATAATCGTATCAATTTTTGTTAACGCATCTAAATCGGGAACCGCTTCCCCTGAACGGACATATTGATAGGTTCCTTTTAACTGATTTTTTTCTTCTAACCCTAAATCCGATGTTTCTAAGGCTTTTTCCAAGCAATGTTCTAAGATCAAACAACGGGAATGATGGCTGGCAATAATATAACGTTGACCGATATCAGAATACAGTTTAGAGGTTAGCACCAAATAATCTAATAAATCTAAGGCGGTAAAATCTTGAGTTGCTTGTCCATTATTTAGACGATTATAGGCTTCTAAACATCTAATCTTAGTTTGTTCATAGAGAGAGAATTGATTAATTAAACGATTGATTTGTCGATCCAGATTCAATTCTGAGTTATAAAAACTATGCAAGACTAAAAAGGCATCATTTCCCCGAATTCCACAGCCTTTGAGTCGTAAATTTGCTCCTTCTGTGCGGTGGGGCGGAATTCTAACGGTATAGGTTTTACCGTTTTTTAAGGTAACGGTTTGATTTCCCCCTTGATCGGCTGTTTGATAGGCAATAAAAATATGATACAGTTCATCTAAACTGCAATCGGTTCCTTGGGGATTGGATAAAGGTTCTTCTAATTCTGAACCCAAATAATCCATCCAATCTTGACCTTTTTTCCAAGTGGATTCTACGGAATGGGTTGCCGTATCCCGAATCGTTTTTCCGGCTTCGGTGGCTTTATGGGTAATGGCTTCTCCCGCATGGGATACTCCATGTTTAGCGGCTTTGGTGGCTTTTTCCGTTAAAGACTGACTGGCTTTGGCTGCTTTTCGACTGATCGAATTCCATAAGGATTTATTTTTGTGATCGCCCATTGATTCATTCCCCCCTGAACTCCCCTAAAGCCATAATAGAATAGTTACCATCAAGTTATTTTAGCTCAGATCAACCCCTATTTTTAAATTGGTTTTTCTCCTGGGATTTTCTGGATTAAAACAGCAACTTTAATAATATCGGAGCCGCCGATTCTAACATTCCGACAAATCCACCGCGAGGTTTATTTTCTTGAGGATTTAATCGATATTCCAAGGTTTCAACTAACTGAAGGGAAATTTTTTCGCCCTCTGGGGAATTTAAAGTTTTATACAGTTGTTCGGCTTGTTTTGCATCAGCCATAGCCGCTGTTAAATTCCCTAAATCTGCCAGTGCCATACTGCGAGCAAAATAGGCGGCAGCTAACTTTTCGTCTAATCTCAAGGCTTGATTATAAAAATCAATCGCATTAACATAATGACCCGCTTTGGCTTCACTCACTCCTAGACGGTAAAAGTCCTCCGCATCGCCCACACTCGCCGGAAGTCCGATAACACCTACTAACTGAGCATTATTAATACTTTTGGCATCTAAAATCGCATTAGTGAGGTAGGAACTTCTTAAATCCGTGCCGTTGAGGTTCGCCCCCGCCAGGTTCGCCCCGGTTAAGTTAGCCCCGAATAAACTCGCCCCAGCTAGGTTAGCCCCCCGTAGGTCTGCTCCCGTCAGGTTAGCTCGGCTGAGGTTCGCTCCCACCAGATTAGCACCATTGAGGTTAGCACCGACCAAATTTGCCAACACCAAACCTGCACCACTGAGGTCGCAATTTTGACATTGTTTGGTTGATAAAAGTTGTTGAGTCTGTTGTAAATTTTCGGCTTGGGCTGGAGTTAGGGGACTAAGCACTGCTAACAAAGCAACACCAGCGATAATTTTTTGTTTCATAGGACAGACTAATCAAAAGCTCGTTATGGCTATGATAAAATATTATTAGGGTAATTGCTACCGTTCCCAAGCGGACTTTCGGTTTTATCTTGATCAAAATCACGATTAAAAAGTGACTTTAATCACACTAATTTCGCGGTTTATATCACTGGTAAAATCGGCGATTCAATCAATAATATAGGATGAACCCATCAGGTTGTAGGTGCTGCCCATGTTAATGACTGAACCCTCTGTTAGTGTCGAAAGATTGGTCAATCAAATTTTTTCCTCTCGAAAAATCACCCGCAACGACCAACGATTACTGATGTCATTACTACTCTCCAAAGACGCATTGAGTTCAGAAGAACATTCCTATATTGATCAAGTTTTTGAACGCCTAAGACGGGGGCTAATTCATGTCGTTGATTAAGCATCAGAAATTACTCTTAAACCCAGAACTAAAACCACAGGAACTAACAGCCTGTGGTTTCGTTTTTTTAAGATTTTGTGCTAGTTTGAAACCGTTGATAAGGAAAACGCCCGGTTTTGGGATCAAACCATTTATTCCAGAGTTGGGTATTTTCTTCACTGGTAATCGTTTGATTGACTAAATTTCCCCATTGAGAACTATTTTTAGGTAAAATACAACCGTAATTTTCAAAGGTTAGGGGTTGTGATGGGACTAAACGAAAGGCTTTAAAGTCTAGTCCTTGTCGCCACAATTCGCCCAATAATAGAATTCCATCACTGGCGATTAAATCAATTTCTCCAGCTTTTAAGCGACGAATTCCATCGGTGCGACTTCCAATAACTTGCCATTTCGCTTCAGGATAAATGGGACGAAATTCATCGTCGGTTGTTGTTCCCAATAAGAATCCCACGGTAATATTACTTTCCCTAATTGTTTGCAATTTGGTTTCAGAAGTGCGGGTCGGGTTTAAACGTTCTGCATCCGCTTCTCTTGCCAAAAGTTGAATCCCAGTGGTAAAATAGGGAGTGGAAAAATCAACATTTTGTTCTCGTTCTGGGGTGATGCTGGTGGCTTCACAAACAATATCTAATTTACCTGTTTCTACCTGATTAAATCTGTTTTTTAAGTCAACGGTTTTTAATTCTAATTTAATCGGTTTATTCAGTTGTTTTTCTAGGCGCTGTTGAATGAGTTTAATTAAATCAACGGAATACCCTTGTAAGGTGTTGTTTTTGTCTGTATAACCAAAGGGAACCGCATCCGTCCTCACCCCGGCCGTAAGTACCCCTGTCCGGCTGACTTTTTCTAATACGGTTTCCGCCCAAACCGAGAGGGGAAAACTAACGGTGAAAAGAAGACTCAAAAGAGAAACAGCAAGTTTTTTGTCCATTGGTGTTAGATTCTTAACCAGATTAAAACGTCCTGTCATCCTATAACATTAATTGGGAACTCAAGGCAAGGGGAAAAGATATATTTACTTGAAACCAGTTATGGGATTTTGGTGATTAACAACATTTAAGTTCACCGAATTTTGGGATTTTATACTCTTTTTTATTAGTTAATAGTATAATAAAAAGGAAAGAAACATCAACATCCCCTTCCTGATATGATTGAGTTACCCTATTGTTCACCTGATGCTAAATATCGAATCGGAATGAAAGTAGATCGATCTCAAATTGCTTATTTAGTTCTCGAAGAACTCAGGAGCGGAAATCGATTAGAATATCCCTTGGGAAATGTTGTTTCTGAGATGTTCCCTGGTCATGTTTTAATTGATGGAATAATTTCTGAATAGAAACCCGGTTTCTATAAAAATTTTTCTCCCTAAGATTAATCATAACAATAAAAAATCATGCGGCAAAATCCAGAAATTCTGAATCTGATTAAACAAATTCAAAACTGTCAAAGTTTAGTGGAATTTGAAACGATTTGTTTACCCTTTGAGTTAATAGATGCTATCACTCAAACCTGTGCATCAACTTTTACCCCTGAAGTATTAAAACATTTATCAGAAACGGAACCGGAAACTTTAGAATCTTGGGCGATCGCTCTTTCTAAAACCCTGGGAACTCAATTCAAACTGCTCAACTCTTGGCAACCTCTACTAGATTCTTTTCCAATTTCTGCGAACCTGAAGCAAAGAATTAGCGATCGCAATCAATCTTTAAAAACCCTAATTACTGAAAAATCAGAACTATTAAAATCATCTAGTTTAATTCTATCACAAGAGCAACAAATTTGTCAAGAAAATCAGGAATTAAAAACCTTAAAATCTAAGATTCAACAGTTAACTACCCTAGAAGCAGAACTACAAACCACTAACTTAGAACAACTCAGGAAAACTATTGCAGAAAAAGCCACCCAACTAGAACCCCAACAACAAATTCTCACCGATTTGTGCCAACAAAAAGCTGAATTAGACGAACAAATTACCGCCTTACAACAGCAACAAACCTTATTAAAAGAGGAAATCAACTATTGGCAATCTCGACAAAACCATTTAGAACAAAATACCCGCAATTCCGTATCAGAATTAATCAGCTTAACCCAACTTCAACGTCAACGATTATCAGAAGCGCTCGCCGAAGAATTAGCTAATTTAGAAACCCAGAAACAACAACTCATTCAACAACAAGAAACCTATACCCAAGTGCAACAACAAATCCAACAAACTCAAACCGATTTTGAAACTTATCAAACGATAAACCAGGAATTAATCACAATTTTAAATAGTCATTATCAAACCAATGCGGTATTAGGAAAACTCTTACCTGTGAATTGTCAAAAAATCGATCATCTGCTCAAAACTGTACAGGAAACTTTAGTAGAAATTGACCAAGAATTATCAACATCTCGACAAAAACAAGAACAGATACAACAAAAAATCCGCTTTACTTTTTAATATAGCACTAGGGAACAGGGAACAGTAAGCGGTAAAGAAATTTCAGGATTTAGAAATGTCCTAACTATAATGCGTAGTGCTATAGGACTCAATAGAATCATCTGCATTGAGTTTAATTACACCGATCAAACTTTGAGTCCAAGGATCAAGAGCGGTGATAAATTCAACGCTTGGAGTCGGAGAAATAGATAACAGGGTTTCTTGTTGAATTGAGGTTAAAACAGACTGGACTAACTGCCAGCGATCGCTAATTGGTAATTGCAATGCTTGGTTTTGTAATTCTTGCAGTGTCATCAGCACTCTCTCCATAGTTATAATAGTTCATAATCAAAAGTTTTTGACTGCTCCCTATTCCTAAAATGACCTTACTTAATATTGCTGAAATTTGCCCTGCAACCCGTACCCTTGGCCCTGGTCAACGGTCTGTAATTTGGGTGCAGGGATGTTGTTTTAACTGTCGCGGTTGTGTGTCTCCTGAGTGGATACCCCAGACACAAGCCACAGAAATTCATCCGAAACAATTAGCTAATTATATATTATCAATTCCGGGTACAGAAGGGTTAACGGTTTCCGGCGGTGAACCCATGTTACAAGCCGTCGCATTGAGTGAATTATTTCATAATTTGCGTCAACAACGGGATATTTCTATTATTTGTTTTACTGGGTTTACTTTAACACAACTCCAAGCCCAAAACAACCCCGCTATTGATGAGATTTTAACCTTAATTGATGTTTTAATTGATGGACAATATCTTCCTGAATTTAATGATAATCAAGGTTGGCGAGGTTCATCAAATCAAGTCGTACATTTTTTAACCCCTCGTCATTTACCCGAAGCAAGTTTATTTACACAGCGTCAGCGAGATGTTGAAATTCATCTGCGCCCCAATGACGCCTTAATGGTTGGTGTTCCCCCTGTTAATTTTTCTAATCAGTTTAAAACCGCCATTGATACCGCCACAAAGTAGGGTTTGTAAGCTCCGCGTACGCACCATTATCCCTTGTTAATTGGGAATATCTTCTAATCTAAAAGTTCTCATTCCTTCCCCGGATAAATGCTCTCTAACAATCCTACTTTTGAGACGTTGTACCATTTTTTCATAAAGGTTTCTTACCTCTCGACCATTGCCAAAATTTCGCCCTCGATTTTCATACATATCTCTAAATATTATTAACAATCTTGCTGATACTTCTGGGGTAACTATCCACCCCCCTTGCTGACCCATTCCTAAACAAATTTGATGCAATTCTTCTCCGGTATAATCGGGAAATTCAATAATATTACCAATTCGAGATTTAATCCCTGAATTTGCATTCATAAACCCTTGCATTTCTAGGGTATATCCTGCTAAAATAACAATTAGGCGATCGCGTTCATTTTCCATCATGGGTACTAACGTATCAATCGCTTCTTTTCCAAAATCTTGACCCGCATCACTCCGACTTAACGCATAAGCTTCATCAATAAATAATACCCCATCTAGGGCAGATTCAATAACTTCTTTCGTTTTTAAGGTCGTTTGTCCTATATATCCGGCGACTAAATTACTGCGATTTGCTTCAATAAAATGCCCTTTTTCTAATAGTCCCAACGCCTTAAAAATTTGCCCAATTAATCGCGCTACCGTTGTTTTTCCCGTCCCTGGATTTCCTGTAAATAATAGATGGCGAGTTTGCTGACCTTCATGAATAGAAATTCCCGCTTCTCTTAATTGTTGATTGGCTAATTGTTCATTAACAATTTCTTTGATATTCTGTTTCACAGAATCTAATCCGGTTAATCGATCTAATTGTTGTAATAACTCCTGTAAAACCTGCTCATTTTTTCGAGATTCTTGGCGATATTCTGGGGGTAAATCTTGAAGTTGAAAAGGTTCTTGTAACGGTTCTAAATTCTGCTGAATTACACGCTGAGAACGCAATTGATCCATTTTGTCAAATAAATTTTCCACCACCCCCGCATTGCCAAAATTCTGATCCCTTCGTCTATATAAATCCGTAAATAAACTAACTAAAGCTAATTCTAATTCCGGTGTCATCGAACACTGTAACCGTGATAACCGTTGTTGAAAAATAGCCAACAATTCCGAGGGAGTATAATCTTCAAAAATAATCGTAGTTGGTAAGCGACGTTTTAACCCTGGATTACTTTCTAAAAATTCATTAATATTATCAGGATATCCCGCAATAATTACCGCCAGTCGATGACGTTCATCTTCCATTCTTTTTAGCAAAGTATCAATCGCTTCCTGACCAAAATCATTATTTCCCCCTTGACTTAAGGTATAAGCTTCATCAATAAATAATACCCCATCTAAGGCTTGATCAATCACTTCATTGGTCTCAATTGGGGTTTGTCCTATATATCCAGCGACTAAATCCTGTTTAGCAACTTCTCGAACATGACCCCGTTTTAATAATCCTAAATCTCGATATATTTCCCCAATTAATCCCGCTACGGTGGTTTTCCCTGTACCCGGATTTCCGGTAAAGATTAAATGGAGACGGGGTGGGTCGGTTTGTTGTCCTTGTTTTTGACGTTGTTGTTGTACAATTAGCTGGGGTATTTGTTGACTAATTAAGGTTTTGACACTCGATAAACCAATCATTTGATTTAACCTTTCTAAAGCGGGTTGGGTGCTAATATCCGCAACAAACCAACGCTTTGCTTTTGCTTGAGTGAGGGAAATTTCAGGAACAATTTTAAACCGATGATACCAAGTCTTTAGAGATTGGTTTTCCGCCGATATCCATTGGGAGAGTTGATTAAGATTTTTCCAAACTAGGGTTTTTTGTTCCTGTAACCGAAAATACTGTTGTAAGTTATTAATTTCTTGAATATCGGGAGAGGAGAGGCGAACTAAATTTAGGGATTGAGTTGTAGAATTATCTCGGTTTCTGATATAATTAGACAGGAGAGTGAAACCAATGCGATCGCAATATTCTTGCAATTTGGCAATAGTTTCATGGTGAGAAATAAAAATACACAGGTTACAATTCTGCGGAGGTAAACGTAACCAATTAACAAACCGCCCAAATAGTTCGCGGTGATTAGCAAATTGTCCTAAATCTTCCGTATTAGTAAAAATAATTACGGATTTTTGGTTAATATCCTGCATGACAGTTTCAAAAATAGGCAGAATATTAACATCTTGTAATCGAGTTGGAGCATTGCTGGTTGTTGGTTGGGGTGCGACTGTTGGTGCGGGAGTTTGTCGCCCTAATAATCCCCGTTTTCTTCCTAATGAACCGGAAAATCTAAGTTCTTGACAAGGGGCAGAATTATTGTTAGATTGAGTTTGGGGAAGACAGCGATCGCGGGATACTTTATCTAAGAAATACAGTTTTTCCACTCCTGAATAAAACAGGATTCTTTGATAACCTTGGGATTGTAAATAACGATGTAAAACCTGTTCGATATCTTGTAATAATAAATCTGGAGTGCAGAAAGTATCGCTAGTATTAGTTCCGTAGAAGATAAAAAAGCGATCGCCTGAATCTAAATTTAACCATGAGGTAATTCGTTCAACAGTCATATTATTAGGGATGAATATATTAATAAACCCGTAGGGGCGGGTTCCGTACAAATTTATGTTTCCCACCAATAACTATCATAAACCCGCCCAAACCCACCATGAATTTTCAATTGCTGATGAAATTTTGGGGTAGGGTCAGGGGCGGGTTTAGATAAATTATTTCTGAGTATTCAAGGTTAACTCGAACCCGCCCCTACGGGTGATCAAATATTCCTTATATGTTATATTATGGAGAATCTCAAACAGATAGTGTAGCGATCGGGAGTCAACCCATGCAAGCGATCCTTCTAAGCCGTGAAGAAGTTGCGCGACGTGCAAAGCAACTGTACGAGTGCGGAATCCGTCAACAGGTCGATATCGACGAAAACCTTGGCAAAATGGTGATCATCGACATTGAAACCGGTGATTATGAGGTCGATAAAACTGGGTTGCAAGCATCACGCAACCTTAGCAAAAAGCACCCAAACGCCCGCCTCTTTGGTATTCGCATCGGCTACAACGTTGCTGTTTCATTTGGTGGTGTCATGGAGCGTGTCTATCAGTGATTTCTGGAATCGTGACAGATAGACATCCAACTGTCGCGCTGACGTTTTTGTTGCCAAATGGCTCAAGCATACCCATTGAGTTTGTTATAGATACAGGTTTTACAGGAGAACTGTGTCTTCCAATAGAAGCGGTTTCATTGATGGGCTTACCCTTCAGACACGATACTCCTGCAAACTTGGCAGATAACAGTGAAGTCCTGCTGCCAATTCACGAAGCCACCGTCCTGTGGGATGGTGAAGAACGAGAAGTCCTGGTTATTGCTACAGGGAGACGACCCTTGCTTGGAACTGCTTTATTGGATGAGCAAGAACTCGTCATTCAATTTACAGAAGGCGGGTTGGTGACAATCGATCAGTTGTAAATACCAATCTAGCGTGAGGCAGCACAGGCTAACAATACAACCCGTAGGGGCGGGTTCCGTACCAATTTATAATTCTCAGCGATAACTATTATAAACCCGCCCGACCCCGCCATGAATTTTAAATTACTGATTCAATTTTGGGGTGAGTCAGGGGCGGGTTTAGATAAATTATTTCTGAGTCAGGGGCGGGTTTAGACAAATTATTTGTGAGTATTCAAGGTTAACTCGAACCCGCCCCTACGAATCCTAGCCAGCAAAGCAGGAGGCAACCCGAAACCCGCAGACGTTGAAGCAGTAGTCGGGATGGTTCCAGTTACGATTAGCAGAACGGCAGAGATCGGGATCGGAGTACCACGAACCGCCCCGCAAACAACGAATTCTTCCGTAATCCAATAAATAATAGTTGACTAAATTTTCAACGCTGTAAACTTGATAACGATTATCATTCTCATGTAGATTATCCCAAACTTTCCCTAGAATTGGCGCATCAGCATAGCTGTCATGCCAAGGATCGGCGCACCATTCCCAAACATTGCCATGGAGGTCACACAACCCAAAGGCATTGGGGGAAAACTCCCCGACGGGATTAGTTTGCTTGCGATATTGCCCCGGGGGTTCGCTGGCATAGATGATGCTGCCGTTATAGTTGGCCAACTGACTGGTGATCGTTTCCCCAAAGTAGAACGGCGATGTAGTTCCAGCGCGACAGGCATATTCCCATTCCGCCTCACTGGGTAAGCGATAGGCTGTTCCTGTGTCTTTATATAGTCTAGCACAAAATTCTACGGCATCATACCAGTTTACATTTTCTACAGGTCGGCGATCGCCTTTAAATTTAGAAGGGTCTGGTTTTAGGTCACGGCGAACTTTCGGTAAGTTAGCAACCCGTTTCCATTGGGCTTGAGTAATAGGATATTTGCCCATCAAAAAAGCTGAAACGGTAACTTGATGTTGGGGTTTTTCGTCAGCACTTCCTTCCCCCTCGGGTGCACCCATCAAGAACGTCCCACCGGGAATAGACACCATTTCTAAAATGATATTGTTGCCTAAATCTTCCAGAAATTCTTGGGCTTTTTGGGCTTGAGAATTAATAATTTGTCCATGACGATTAACGGTAAGTGCTACAAAACTAAATTCTTGCAGTTTTATCTTTAAAGACGGGGGAGGTTCGGGAATTGGTTCTTCTATTTTAGCAGCTTCGAGTTGGGTTTGAATCGCCGTTAACTGTTCATTAATGGGGGTAAAAAAATTGAGTAAGGTTTGCGGGGTTACGATTTCTTGGGCTAATTTTTCCTGATATTCTATTTGAGATTGGTTTAACTGATTAACTTGGGTTTGGAGTTCCTGACGTTCTGCGGTTGCGGTGGTCAGTTGTTGTTGAATTATTGTTAACTGTTGGGTGAGAGTAGAGATAGATTCTGTCAACTGTTGGCTGGGAACTTGGGAAAATTGATCAAATTTATCCAGAAGTTCGGTTAACTGTTGTTGAGCAGCAAGTTGTTGTTGATTTAGTTGATCTTGCAGGGTTGTTAATTTTAACCATGCCTGTTTTGCCCAATTGAATTTAGCTTTTTCCTTAGCAATAAATTCATTAGGGATATGTCCAAGGAAAGTCACGGGATAGGGCGTTAAATCCCATCCACAAGTTGTACAGAAGCTAACTTGATTTTCTGTATATTCTGTTTGACAGATGGGACAATTAGCCATAAGTTTAGGGTTTGCAATCTTAGATAAAATTATATCATTGTCGGGGCGATTTCTGCAATTGTTTCTGTAAATTTTAACCTTAAAACCCGATTTTCACCCCAGATCCCCCTAAATCCCCCTTAATAAGCAGGGCGTTTTCATTTTCCAAAATGCGATCGCTATCTTCAAAAAAAATCATCAAGTTTTCCGGTCAAATTACCTCTAATTTTAATCAGATAAGTTAGAAATATTAAGAATGAACAATTTTGATATTTATTGACAGCAAAAAATAGCCATTGTCTTGATTGATAAGACTTTATGGCTATTTATTATTAAATGTTTTTGATTTTTTTTAAGAAAATAGTTTTAAAAACTCAATTAATTTAAGCGATCACTTAAATCTTTTCCCAATTATTTCCCAACCATGACTGTCCCTCTTTTATTGAACTAAAACCCAAACTTCTGTATATATTCAAAACTAATGTTACTAATAACGAGAATTTCCCCGCTACGTCTATCCCTTTTATTCCTGATTTATCTTCATTAAAATTTACATCTTTGACCCAATGTACTTGATTTTCAATTAACCAATGTGCTTTAATTTTTTCTGCAAATGTTTTCGCACTTAATTTCTGACTACTAATATAATATAAGGTTTGATTATATTCTTGATCACCCCGAAAACCTGTTCTTTCTACCTCAATAAAACTTTGAAGATGAGGATAATTTTTATGATTCACATTTTGGCTATCAAATACCGATACTTTTCTGCTAATATTTCGTCCATGACTAAAATCTTTTTCTTCATATACTGTTAAAGGCTTTTCAACTTTTGCTAATTTTTTTTATCTGCTTGTGCAATTTCATTTGATTGCCTTTTACCGTAATTAAATAATCATTTTTGCTCTCAATTATTGCCTGAGTTGTTCCCTTACTACAATGGAGAGCATCGAGAGTAAATACTTTATTTAATAACCCACATTCCTCTATCATAGAGAGAATTTTTTGGATTTGATTTTTATTTAGATGGTCGCAGTGCTATAGAGCTTTATCCTGAAGTTAAAAGAGAGGAATTTCAACAAATAAAAGTCCGCAAATTGCTAGAGGAAATTCTCTCACCTGCGGCTCTTAAACCTTTGGCTATCTCTACAAGTTAAAAATGCCCTTTTGCAAAGTGCTACACCCTGTAATCCCAAAGATACCGATGATTTAAGTCGTTGTTTAATGGGAAAATTAAACATCCTTGATGCGATAGAATACTTAACAGGAGAAACCATGTCCGAAGGATTAGAATTAGAAAGCGTAGAGGCTTCTGGTTGTGGTTGCCAAGAGACTCAAATTAACGAGTCTGAACTTGATAGTGAACTACAACCCGCATCGGAAATAAACCCCGATGAAATAGTTGCTTCTGTGACGACCCAAACCCCGATTAATATTCCCTCATTCCCTCAACAAATTACAACCCAACCCGTTATGTCCAATCGTACCTCAAATTTTGTGACTGCCAGTGAAGCCCCCAGCGAACTCGAAGGCAAAAACTTAGTTTATGCTTTAGGTGTTTTGGGTTATGATTTCGGTTCAGAAGCCCGCAGAGATTCCTTTAAACAACTGATGCCAGGAGTTAGTATTGAAGGAACAATGATTCCTGCTAATCCCTACGATGCTCGGCAAATGGTAGATTATTTAGGAGAAAATTTACCCGAAGCTAAAGCGTTAATTTGGACACTTAATTTAGAGTTAACTCCTATTTATGCCATTGAACCCGTAGGCGGTTTTTCCCGAGATGTTTATGAGGTTTTACAATCACTTTTAGACGGGCAAATTCAAGAAGAAAATAATCCCGAATTTGTGCAACGAGTTAGTATTCCTGGTGTTTTAACCGGACGTAGTGTTAAGTTATTCTCAGGACAAGTTGTTCCGGTAATTGAAATTAATAATACTCGTGGTTTATACGGCTGGAAAGTTAATACCTTAGTCAGTGCCGCAATTGAAAGTGTGCAAGCTGAAGCTGGTGATGCTCAAGAAGATGCCATTCGCCGCACCTTAAGCAGCTTCTTAAATCGGATTTATTATGATTTACGCAACTTAGGTACAACCTCTCAAGACAGAGCTTTAAATTTTGCTTCTACAAATGCTTTCCAAGCCGCCCAAACCTTTGCTCAAGCGGTGGGTGCAGGTTATGAATTAGATAGTATTACCGTAGAAAAAAGTCCTTTCTGTCGTTTAGATAGCGATTGTTGGGATGTGAAATTAAAATTCTTTGACCCGGAAAATAGCCGTCGCGCCAAAAAAATCTATCGCTTTACCATTGATGTTAGCGATACCATTCCTGTCACCTTGGGTGAAGTTCGTTCTTGGTCAAGCGCTTATTAACCCCCCCTACCCCCCTTATTAAGGGGGGAATTAAAAATAAATAATCAGTAAGGATTAAATCAAATGAGATTACCTAACCTTTCCCCTCCTGTTAAAAGACCTGATATTATTTATCCCCATCGGTCGGTGGATGTGATTCACGGAACAGAGGCAGAATTACTTCACATTCGCTTGCAATTATTACACGGTGCTAATTATAACGACCCCGCAGCTTTTGCGAACCGAAGCTATCAACAACTTAAATCTTCAGGTTGTCGATGTGGATTTTAATATAGGTTGTGGTTTTTACTTAAATTGAACAAGGAGTTAAGGGAATTATGAGCAAGGAAAAAAATCCAAAGGCAGAAAATAAAGTGACTAAATCTATTAGCAAACCCGAAAAAAAAGAAATTCAACAAGATTGTCTCATGACCGGACTTTCGGATTATGGTTTCTGGTCACAAAAGGTTAAAGAAGAAGTTGCAGCCCGAAAAGAACCTGATGCTCCTTTCCGTCGGGGTCGAATTTGGTGTTAGTGTTGGTGCGATCGCAATTCTGGATCATAAGAACAAAACCTCTGTAGAGACACAACATTAACGTATCTCTACAGAGGTTCAGAAATAATTAAAGAATACCGTCTTTTTTCGCCATTGCCGTGATTAAATCAATGACGCGACAAGAATAACCCCATTCATTGTCATACCAAGCCACAACTTTAAAGAAATTAGCATTAAGTTCTATCCCAGCTTTAGCATCAAAAATACTAGAATTGGGGTTAGTAATAAAGTCTGAAGAAACCACTTCATCTTCAGTATAGGCTAAAACACCTTTCATCGGGCCTTCAGCCGCCGCTTTCACCGCCGCACAGATTTCTTTATAGCTGGTGGCTTTTTCCGTGCGGAAGGTGAGGTCAACCACAGAAACATTAGGAGTCGGAACTCGAAAGGCCATTCCCGTCAGTTTTCCTTTTAGTGCAGGTAAAACTAAAGTTACGGCCTTAGCTGCCCCGGTAGATGAGGGAATAATATTTTGCGCCGCCCCGCGTCCCCCGCGCCAGTCTTTCTTACTGGGGCCATCAACGGTCGGTTGGGTGGCGGTCATGGAGTGAATGGTGGTCATTAACCCTTCCGCTAACCCAAAGTTATCCTGAATCACTTTGGCAACCGGGGCTAAACAGTTGGTGGTACAACTGGCATTAGAAACAATTAAATCAGAAGCGGGGTCAAAGGTTTCATGGTTCACCCCAACTAACAGAGTTTTAACTTTTTCCGGGTCTTTGGTGGGCGCGGAAATAATTACCCGTTTAGCCCCGGCTTCAATATGTTTGTGGGCGCCATCATAGTCACTAAATAACCCCGTAGACTCGACCACATAATCCACCCTGTCTTCTTTCCAGGGGAGTTGGGTCGGGTCTTTGATGGCCGTACAGCGAATAAAATGTCCATCAACAATAATGCCATCTTCCTTGGCTTCCACGACGCCCGGAAATACCCCGTGGGTCGAGTCGTATTTGAACAAATAGGCTAAGTTATCGGGAGGAACGAGATCATTAATCCCCACAAACTCAATATCGGGGTTATTAATAGCTGACCGCATCACCAAACGACCAATGCGACCAAACCCATTAATTCCTACTCTTAACGCCATATTATTAACTCCTTTAGGCAAAATTTAAACAGACTTGATGGCTCAAGCTGTCAACTAGTGGTAAACTGTAGCATAAGTGTTGATTGTTGAGCTTCTTTCTTTCTGTAATTTTAATAAAATTAGAATTTTAATCTTGATTCGGTGATTTTCAAAGTTAGGTGATATTTGGGGTAACTCACATAAGTTTATTCCCAGGTTAAAGGTTTAAAATGCTGATATTCCTGATTTTTTTACTGAACGTTAAGAAAGAATAAAAAAGACTAATTTTATCCCCAACAGTATTAACAAATTGATCGAAAATCTGTACTATTCAAGGGTATACGATTGGGCTTAAACTTAAATGAACAAACGTAAACGAATTGGCATTCTTACCAGTGGCGGAGACTGCCCGGGTCTCAATGCGGTGATTCGGGCCGTTGTCAATCATGCCACATCTGAGTATAACTGGGAAGTCCGAGGCATTCCCTATGCCACTCAGGGGCTGATTGAACGAAAAAGTGTGGTATTAAATTCCTATGGTTTAGAACGGCATGGAACCGATCCCCTATTAAGTATGGGTGGAACCATTTTGGGTTCGATTAACAAGGGAGATACAGAAGGCAATACGGACGAAATTATTCAGGGATATTATGATTTAGGACTTGATGCTTTGATCGCCATTGGGGGGGATGGTAGCCTGGCAATTTTGCAGAAACTTGCCGAAAAAGGCAATTGGAATTTAGTTGCTGTCCCCAAAACCATTGATAATGATGTTGCCCATACCGAATTATCCGTGGGTTTTAACTCCGCCGTCACCACAATTTTAGACTGTTTAGATCGGTTGAGTTATACCGCCGCCAGCCATGACCGGGTAATGGTGGTGGAGGTGATGGGACGGACAACCGGACATTTAGCCCTATATTCGGGAATTGTTGGGGGAGCCGATGCCATTTTAATCCCGGAAATTCCCTACTCAATTAAAACCCTCTGTAAACGCATTCGCGAGTTACGCAATCTCTGGGGACGGAAATTCGCCATTGTGGTAGTCGCTGAAGGGGCAAAAACCGCCGATGGGGAGAGTCGCTACTATAAAGATGCCCTGGGAGAAGTCCGACTGCGGGGAATTGGGGAATATGTGACTGGGGAAATTGAAAAAAATCTGGGGGTAGAAGCCCGGGTCACCGTCTTAGGTCATGTTCAACGGGGTGGGGCTCCTTCTGCCTTAGATCGATTAATTGGCACTGCCTTTGGAAAGGTGGCGGTGGATTTAATTGCCCAGGAAACCTACGGAGTGATGGTGGCTTGGCATAATAATGCTGTTACCACTGTTCCCTTAGATCAGGTATTTGCCGATAGTCCCCTACTCATTGACCCCCAGGGATTTTGGGTGGAAACCGCCCGATCCCTGGGAATTTATCTGGGAGAAGAACTCGATTGTGAAAACGTCACTCCGTTAAACCCGAATATAAATTGTTTAAAGCCTCCTTATTTAGAGACAATAACTTAGATTAATTAGGTTTAAATAGAGTGTTTTAACCGACGTAAGCGATCGGAATAACTCTTGAGAACTTCTAAGGCAAACATGGGAGTTTGCTGAACGGCAAATAGAAATCGAGATTTATCCATGGTGGCTAAAAGACAATCGGTTTTAGCGATCGCCGTAGACGCTCGTGTGTGATCGGGTTGAACTAAAGCACCCTCCCCAAAGACATCTCCAGCCGTCAGAGTTTCCACCGCTTTCCCATTCACCCATAATTGGATTTCCCCTTCGAGAATGCCATACAAAACATCTCCGGTTTCGCCCTCCTCAAAAATCACTTGATTGGCCAGATAGGATTGTTCTGGCTGTTTTTTAAACAGTTTTACGGTTTCGATGGGCTGTAACATAGTGTTATCCATTCAACCAGTTGAAATATGCTCTCTTAGATCAATCCTAGGGCAGAATAGGAAAAGAAAGACAGGGTAATATAGCAATACCCAAACCCCGAGGGTGAAATCTTTTCTCCCCCATTCCCCATTCCCCATTCCCCATTCCCCATTCCCCATTCCCCATTCCCTACTACATTTAAATCTTATGCCTAACACTGTTACTGTAACTATTCCCGCAACAACGGCCAACTTGGGGCCAGGGTTTGATTGTATTGGAGCCGCCTTAACTCTATACAATACGCTGCGTTTTTCTAATTTTAAAAATACTTCAAGTGAGACCTTAAATATTACGGTTCAAGGGACAGAAGCCGCCGGAGTGCAGACCGATGAAAGTAACTTAGCCTATCAAGCCTTTATTCGGGTTTATCAACATCTGGGTCAAACGCCGCCCCCTGTTCAGATCGAGATTGATTTAGGAATTCCTTTAGCCAGGGGTTTAGGGAGTTCCGCCACCGCCATTGTGGGGGGACTGGTGGGGGCGAATACCTTAGCCGGAAATCCCTTAAATCAGGGAGATATCTTACAATTGGCAATTGAAATGGAAGGACACCCGGACAATGTGGTTCCGGCTCTCCTAGGCCATTGTCAATTATCCGTATCCAGAGGGGAAAATGGCATCGGCTGGGAAATTTGCCCCATTCCCTGGCATTCTGATCTGGTTCCGGTGGTGGCAATTCCTGATTTTGAATTATCCACCGCAGAAGCCAGAAAGGTTCTCCCCCAAACCTATAGTCGGGCGGATGGGATTTTTAATACAGCCCATCTGGGATTATTAATTAGAGGTTTAGAAACCGGAAACCCCGACTGGTTGAGGGTGGCTCTCCAGGACAAAATTCATCAGCCCTATCGAAAATCCTTAATTAAAGGCTTTGAAACCGTGCGCACGGCGGCATTAACGGCCGGAGCTTTTGAATTAGTTATTAGTGGGGCGGGGCCGACGTTATTAGCTTTAACCGATAAAATATCAGCCCCGGCGGTGGCGGTAGCGATGACGATGGCCTGGAAACAAGAGGGCGTAAACCCAGAAGTTAAGGTTTTGCAACTGGATACTCAAGGGGCTACGGCTATGAATATTAAATAGGAGCAACAATGGTTCTTAATCCTAGTATTATTAATGCTGTTGAAAAACTGGGATATCGGGTCACCAGTGGCGATGTAGCAACTCAAGCCGGAATTGATATTAATATTGCCCAACGGGAACTTTTAGTCCTGGCATCGGAAGCTGGAGGTCATTTGCAAGTTGCGGATTCAGGAAATATTGCCTTTGAATTTCCTCGCAATTTTCAAGCAATTCTGCGGAATAAATATTGGCAGTTAAAGTTAAAAGACTGGTGGAATAAGATTTGGAAAGTTTTATTTTATCTGATTAGAATTTCCTTTGGAATTATTTTAATTGCCTCGATTCTTCTGATTGTCGCTGCTATTATTACGATTTTAGTTGTGATTAATTCAAATCAAAATAATAATAGTTCCAGTAATAATCGTAGTGGTGGTAGTTGGTTTTGGATAGCTTGGTTGATGCCTGATTTTCGGTGGTTTTATAGTGTCGATAATAATAATTATCAACGCCAAAAAGCCAAGAGTAGCGAAAAGCAACAGATGAATTTTTTTGAATCTATTTTTTCGTTTATTTTTGGAGACGGGAATCCGAATTATAATTTAGAAGAACGCCGATGGCAAACCATTGCAAAAGTTATTAAAAACCAAAAAGGAGCGATTATTGCTGAACAAGTAACTCCATATTTAGATGAAATTGGCAGTTCCATGGCTCAAGAATATGAAGATTATATGTTGCCGATTTTAACTAGATTTGATGGTAGACCGGAGGTGAGTCCAGAGGGACAGTTAATCTATCATTTCCCGGAATTACAAATCACCGCCAAAGCATCTAATTCTCAGTCAGTTCCTGCTTATTTAAAGGAAAAATCTTGGCGATTTAGTTTGGCAAGTTCCGGGCAAATTATGGGAGCAATTGGTTTAGGTTCGGTTAATTTAATTGGAGCATTAATGTTAGGGAGTTTATTGAAAAGCCCTGAGATTGCTGGATATTTAACCGGATTTTTAGGATTTGTTCATGTAATTTATCCAGTTCTATTGATTTATGGTATAGTATTTTTGACGATTCCTTTAATTAGATATTTCTGGGTACAATGGAAAAATCAAAAAATCAATATTCGCAATACAACTCGCAAAGACAGAGTTAATATTTTGGATGATGATAATTCAATTATACAGAAAAAACTCAATTATGCCCGCCAATTTGCGAAGAAGAATGTAATTAATAAAGATGATTTAGCTTATACAACTGAAACGGATTTATTAGAACAAGAGGAACAAAATTCTGATAAAATTGATGTAGAATGGCAAAAACGTTTAGATGAATCTGAATAATCATAAAACAGGCAAAAATCAAATTTTATAACAGTTGAATCAGGAATTATGAAGGTTTAGAAATTAATCCTTTTTGAATCGCTAAAATGGCGGCTTGGGTGCGATCGCGTACCTCTAACTTTTGTAAAATAGCATGAACATGACTCCTAACCGTTCCTGATGTAATATGAAGTAAATTAGCAATTTCTTGATTAGTTTTGCCATCGGCAATTAAGGCTAAAATTTCCTGTTCCCTGTGGGTTAAATCATGATCAGTGATCGCTGAATTTTGGGTTTCTCCTGATTTGATATTATCAAACAATGTCCGAATTTCTGCCGTTACGGTTTGATCCCACCAAAAAGCTCCCGCCGCCACAGAATATAAAGCTAAAATTAGTAAATTTGGTTCAATTCCTTTTAAACAATATCCCGATGCACCCGCCTTAATTAATCGTTCAATTAGGCTTTTTTGGGAATGGGAAGTTAGGACTAAAATCGGAATTTCAGGATGGTTTTGTTTGATTTGACGACAGGCTTCTACGCCTCCAATTCCCGGTAATCCTACATCTAATAGTACCACATCGGGTAAATATTGATTTGTCAATTCAACAGCTGTTTCTCCATCAGTCGCTTCTCCAATAATTTTAATTTCTGGTTCTTTTTGCAAACGAATATTTAATCCTAAACGGAATAATTCATCATCTTCGACTAATAAAACTCTTAATAGGTTTGATGGCATTTTTACTAACTTTTTTCAAAATATTTTAAGTGTTACAGTTAAATTTCTCCCTGAGCCAAAGCCGGAAGACGAAAACAAAATATCGCTCCATTGGGAATTTTGTTTTCTGCCCAAATTATACCCCCATGGGCTTCAATAATTTGTCGAGTCAAGTATAATCCTAATCCTGAGCCTTGGGCTTGGCGATCGCTATTTCCCTGATAGAATCGCTCAAATAAATTGGGGAGTTCTGCGGGGGTTATTCCTAAACCCTGATCTCGAATTTTCACCACTTGAAAATTAGCTTCAGACTCCAATATCACCTCGACCCGACCCCCACGGGGAGAATGATTAATCCCATTAATTAATAAATTGCTAAAAACCCTCTGAAGTTGCAGTTGATCGCCTTTTACCCAGAGAAATCGCCGAAAATTGGAATCCCGATAACTTAAACCCAAATAAATGCGCCGGGTTGTGGCTAAAGCTATTAAAGTTGCGATCGCTTCTTCTGCAATTCTGACCAAATTAATCGGTTCTAAATTTAGTTTTAATCCCTCAGTATCATTGCGGTAAACATCCAATAAAGTTTGAACTAATTGTAAGCTGCTTTGGTGAGAACGCAACATCATATTAAGAATTTTTTCTTGAGTCGAATTAATTTCACCAAATTGTCCATTTTGAAAGGATTTTAGAGTTTCAATTGCCCCTAAAAGGGGTGTTTTTAAATCATGGGTTAGAGTAGAGGCAAAATCTTCTCGAACACTGGCAAGTTTGCTGTGAGCTTGGAGTTGAACTTGTTGTTGGGCGATCGCTTCTTCATAACGACGAGCGCGATCACTTAACCAACCTGTAATAATTAAGGCAAAAACAGCAATTACTCGATTACCGACTGTTGCTAAATTGATAATTTCATGATTCGGAAAAACCAAGTTTAATAACGTTAATAAACAAGCGACCACGGTCACTTGTAAGGTAATCCTCTGATTCAAACGGGGGTGAGCTAATAAAATAGTAATTGTGTAAAGATAACCAAAAATATATTCTGCGGGGGTCATATATTCTAATAAAATTACCACCGTAAATAATCCTAAAATTAACCAATGAATTTTTAAAGTATTTTTTAAAATCATAATTTATTTATCAATTACTATTTTTAATCTAGCTTAAAATTACCGTTGAAAGTGAACTATAGCAATCCGCGCTGTAATATTTTATCACAGGGGTTAGGAGACCCAACCCTATTTCTGCCTAGGTTTAGAGACCCAACCCCTAGATTTTTTTAGGATTGGTATATATCTCTAGTTATACTCATCTATATCAAGGGGTTTATTGGCTCAGATAGGAGTAGCTACATATCTCTTATATTTTTGGCTTATATCGTGTTCTGCTCAAAATTATACTTTTCGTTAGATGGTTTTATCTGGAAAAAGTCAGACAATCAAATTAAATTCTACGGCTAATCTCTATCATAATTTATGTGGCAAGGCTTTTTTCAAATTGCCCTAACTTTGGGACTATTAGTGGCGATTGTTCCTATTCTCGGAACCTATATTGCTGATGTTTTCTTAGGGAAAAAGACCCCTCTTGACCGCATACTTAATCCCCTGGAACACCTGATTTATAAACTCAGTGGAGTTCGTTTACAAAGGGATATGACAGGTTGGCAATATGCTCGTGCCATGCTTTTGATCAACTTAGTCATGGGAGTTTTTGTCTATTTTATCATCAGTTTACAAGGAGTTTTACCCTTAAATCCCATGCAATTAAATCCTCCACGTTGGGATTTAACCCTACATACAACCATTTCATTTTTAACCAATACGGATCAACAACATTATTCCGGTGAAAACACCCTCAGCTATGCCAGCCAGGTACTTGCATTAGGGTTTTTAATGTTTACTTCGGCTGCGACAGGTTTAGCGGTTTCTATCGCTTTTATTCGAGGAATAACAGGTCGCGCATTAGGAAATTTCTATGTTGATTTTATTCGTTCTATTACTCAAATTTTATTACCTATTTCCTTAATCGGTGCAGTCATTTTATTAGCATTAGGTGTGCCTGAAACCTTAGCTGGGTCGCAAATTGTTACACCCTTAGACGGAGGAACCCAAGTCATCGCTAGGGGGCCAATTGCCCATTTTGAAATCATTAAACAACTCGGAGAAAATGGAGGCGGTTTCTTTGGGGCAAATTCAGCCCATCCCTATGAAAATCCCAATGGGTTTTCTAACTTAATAGAAACCTTAGCAATGGTTAGTATTCCTGCTGCTTTGATTTATACCTTTGGAATTTTTACCCAGGATAAAAAACAAGCTTGGTTACTGTTTGGAATGGTATTTTTCATCTATTCTAGCTTTATCATTATTACCGCCCTGGGGGAATTTCAAGGAAACCCAATTGTTAATCATGTTCTCGGTCAACAAGCCCCGAATTTAGAAGGAAAAGAAATCCGGTTCGGTTGGGCAGGAACAGCATTGTGGGCTGTTACCGCAACTGGAACGATGTGTGGTGCTGTTAACGGAATGCTGGATTCCTTTATGCCAAATGGAGGTTTTTCAAGTTTATTTAACCTGTTTTTACAAATTGTTTGGGGGGGACAAGGAACCGGAACAGTCTACTTATTCATTTTCCTGATTTTAACAGTGTTTTTAACCGGATTAATGGTGGGTAGAACTCCAGAATTTCTAGGGCGAAAAATCGAAAAACAACAAATTATTCTCGCCAGTGTAATTTTACTGGTTCACCCCATTGCCATTCTAATTCCTGGTGCTATTACCCTCGCCTATCCTCAACTTTCAGGGATTTCAAACCCGGGATTTCATGGCATTTCCCAAGTGATTTATGAATATGCTTCCGCCGCCGCTAATAATGGCTCAGGATTTGAAGGATTAGGGGATAATACTATCTGGTGGAATCTGAGTACCAGCGTTGTACTTTTAGCCGGACGTTATATCCCAATTGTGGCGTTATTACTGTTAGCAGAAAGTCTATTAAATAAACAACCTGTTCCCGAAACTCCTGGCACTTTAAAAACCAATTCTCTCCTATTTACTAGTGTTACAATGGGAGTTATTTTGATTTTAGGAGCCTTAACATTCTTGCCTGTTTTAGCATTAGGGCCAGTGGCAGAAGCCTTTCAAATTGCTAGTTTCAAATAATCTCTCTGTTCTTCCTTAAATACTCCTGCAATTTTATGATGCGAACTCGCTTAAATAAACGACAACAAAAAAAGCAAAAAAAAGTCAATACTAAAGGACTTTATCAACGGGCATTTCGGGATGCTTTTGGCAAACTCGATCCGCGATACATGATTAAAAATCCTGTGATGTTTGTCGTTTGGTTGGGAACAATAATCACAGCCTTATTAGTTCTTGATCCTAATTTGTTTGGAACCGTTCAAGGAGAAAATAATCGCTTTTTTAATTTCCTCGTCACAGTGATTTTATTGTTAACCCTTCTGTTTGCAAATTTCGCCGAAGCGATCGCAGAAGGAAGGGGAAAAGCCCAAGCAGATTCCTTACGTTCTACGAAAACAGAAACCACCGCCCGAAAATTATTACCCGATGGTTTGATTGAAGAAATTAGCTCCACATCGTTAAAAAAAGGAGATCAAATTAAAGTTATTTCTGGAGATATGATTCCAGTGGATGGTGAAGTGATTGCGGGAGTTGCCTCCGTTGATGAATCAGCAATTACGGGAGAATCTGCCCCGGTTTTGAAAGAACCAGGAAGTGATGTTGCTAGTTCTGTAACCGGGGGAACTCGGATTATTTCTGATGAATTAATCTTGCGGGTGACATCGGAACAGGGGAAAGGATTTTTAGATCGAATGATTGCTTTAGTTGAAGGAGCAGAACGGACAAAAACCCCGAATGAAATTGCCTTAACGGTTTTATTAGCCGTATTAACTGAAGTTTTTTTAATTGTGGTTGCGACGATTTCACCCATTGCTAATTACGTTCAAACTCCAGTTAGTATTGTGATTTTAATTGCCCTATTGGTAGCGTTAATTCCCACAACAATTGGCGGTTTATTAAGTGCAATTGGAATTGCTGGAATGGATCGAGTGGCTCAATTTAATGTTGTTGCCACATCAGGGCGGGCGGTGGAAGCCTGTGGGGATATTAATACTTTAGTCTTGGATAAAACTGGAACAATTACTTTAGGAAATCGACTGGCTGAGGAGTTTATTTCAGTTAATAATCATACTCCAGAAGCCGTTGCTAAAGTGGCACTCATGGCTAGTATTTTTGACGAGACACCAGAAGGAAAATCAATTGTTAGACTCGCGGAAAAAATGGGGGCGATGGTTAATTTTGATCGAGAATTAGCCGAAGGAATTGAGTTTTCTGCTAGAACTCGCATGAGTGGTACAAACTTACCTGATAACAGTGAAGTTAGAAAAGGAGCAGTTGATGCCATTAAGGGGTTTGTTCGTTCTCGTGGAGGTCAACTAACGGATGATTTAGATATCGCTTATCAGCGCGTTTCCCGTTTGGGTGGTACACCTTTAGCCGTTTGTAAAGACAGTGAATTGTATGGAATTATTTACTTGAAAGATATTATTAAACCAGGAATTAAAGATCGCTTTGACCAACTGCGACGGATGGGAGTCCGAACCGTAATGTTAACGGGAGATAATCGAATTACGGCGGAAGTTATTGCCCAAGAAGCGGGGGTAGATGACTTTATTGCCGAAGCCACTCCAGAGGATAAAATTGCTGTAATTCAACGGGAACAATCCCAGGGTAAATTAGTAGCAATGACCGGGGATGGAACCAATGATGCTCCAGCCTTAGCTCAAGCGAATGTCGGGTTAGCAATGAATTCTGGAACCCAAGCTGCAAAGGAAGCAGCAAATATGGTTGACTTAGATTCTGATCCCACAAAATTGATTGATTTAGTTACCATTGGTAAGCAATTATTGATTACCCGTGGGGCATTAACTACTTTTTCTCTTGCTAATGATATTGCCAAATATTTTGCGATCATTCCAGCGATGTTTTCTGCGGCGGGTATTGGCAGTTTAAATATTATGGGGTTAGCGAGTAGTCAATCAGCTATTTTATCCGCCCTAATTTATAATGCTTTAATTATCCCAGCCTTAATTCCTTTGGCCTTAAAAGGGGTTAAGTTTCGCCCCGTCAGTGCAAATCAATTACTTAGAGAAAATATTTTGATTTATGGATTAGGAGGAATCATTGCACCCTTTATTGGAATTAAAATGATTGATAGCATAATCGCTGTTATTGGTTTAATATAAAAATAAACTAGGTTTCTAGGGTCAAAAAAAATAGGAGTAAAAAATGAAAACATTAGACGATTTTAATTCAATATTACCCAGTGAACTCAAAGGAATAATTTCCCTAATTCAAACTCAAGGTAAACGCAACTTTTTACCCCTTTCTTTGTTTTTCCTGTTATCTTGTAATTTAATCTTTGCCCCCGTAATTTATGCAGCAACGGGAGAAGAAATAACTCGCAAAGCAGCTTGGGCTATTGGAGTTTTAATTTTAGTCACAATAGCCATAGCCCTCTATTTATTAGCTGTGATTTTGCAACCTGAACGGTTTTAAAAACCAGTCAAACCATTAAAAAATGTACCTTCAATTTCAAAATATACTATGTTTAGAGATTTGTTAACCGCCATCCGCACTACCCTAGTTTTATGGGTTTTAACGGCTATTTTATACCCGATTTTGATTCTAATAATCGGTCAGGGAATTTTTCCCTTTCAAGCGAATGGAAGTTTGATCAAAAATCCTCAAGGAGAGATTGTTGGTTCGGCTCTAATCGGTCAGAATTTTACCTCCAATCGTTATTTTATCTCCCGTCCGAGTAGCGTTGATTATAGTCCCGTTAAAGATGGTTTAGCAACGGGAATTTCAGGAGGAAGTAATTTAGCACCGAGTAATCCAGATTTGTTAAAAAAAGTAACAGAACGAATTAATCAACTACAATCTAATAATATTACTCCAACGGCGGATTTAGTTTATTCCTCGGGTTCAGGGTTAGATCCTCATATTAGTATTCAAGCCGCAAACGCCCAAATTCAACGAGTCGCTAAGGCGCGTTCTTTGAATCCCAATCAAGTGGAAATTCTCGTTAACAAAAATACCAAAAATAGATTTTTAGGAATTTTTGGAAAACCGGGAGTTAATGTGCTAAAACTAAACCTAGATTTAGACAACCTATCCAATTCACGATGATTAACAGCAGTGAAATTGAAACTCAAAAGAATTCCCCTGAATCCTATGATCAAACATCCTCTCGAAATCGAGGAAAACATAAAATTTTTATTGGGATGTCTCCTGGGGTCGGTAAAACCTATCGAATGTTAGAAGAAGGACATCAATTAAAAGAAGAAGGGATTGATATTGTAATTGGGTTATTAGAAACCCATGGACGGGAAGAAACCGCAGAAAAAGCCATAGATTTAGAACTTATTCCTAAAAAAACGGTTTTTCATCAAGGAATAACGTTATGGGAAATGGATACCGATGCGATTTTAGCTCGTCAACCTCAATTGGTTTTAGTGGATGAATTGGCTCATACTAATGTTCCGGGTTCTATTCGAGAAAAACGCTATCAAGATGTAGAAATTATTCTTAATCATGGAATTGATGTCTATTCAACGGTGAATATTCAACATTTAGAAAGTTTAAATGATTTAGTTGCAAAAATTACGGGAGTTATTGTTCGAGAACGAATTCCCGATCGTCTTTTGGATGAAGCGACACAAGTTGTGGTAATTGATGTGACCCCAGAAACCCTACAAGAACGGTTAAAAGAGGGTAAAATCTATGCACCTGAAAAAATAGAACAAGCGTTACAAAATTTCTTTCAACGTCGTCATTTAGTGGCGTTGCGAGAGTTAGCTTTGCGGGAAGTTGCTGATAATATTGAAGCTGCCGCAGAAACCACTGAAAAGACTTTATTTTGTAATGTTCATGAGCGAGTTTTAGTTTGTATTTCTACTTATCAAAATTCCCCTCAACTTTTGCGGCGAGGATTACGTTTAGCGAATGCGATGAAAGCGCGTTTATATGGGTTATATGTGGAAAATCCAGAACGTTTTTTAACGAAAGAAGAAAGTTTACTGTTAGAAACTTGTCAGGATTTAATTAAGGAGTTTGGGGGAGAATTTATTAGGGTGAAAAGTTATAATGTTTCTGAAGCGATCGCTCAAGTTGCTCACCAATATCATATCACTCAAGTTGTTCTCGGACATACACGCAAATCTCGCTGGGAATTGGTTTGGAAAGGATCACCTGTTCAACAATTATTAAAATATCTCAAAGGAGTTGATATTCATATTATTGATGCTGAGAAAATATTGAATTTACCCTCTTAATATTATGGGATTTATAGCTAATCTAAAAATAAGGTTTTAAAGCTTTGGCGACGATATCGGGGGGAGTCGGGAGTAAAATAACTCCAGAGGGTTTCCCAATAAAAAAATGAGATTCCATCAAAGCCGCGATCGCGCACAACCTTCATTTGTTTTTCAATTTGCTCCATGGGAACAGGATGTCTTAATGTTCCACTTAATAACCCAATAATGACCGGAACTTTCCGCCGTGCAATTTGAACTGATTCGTGGTCTAATTCTGAAATAAATTTTCCCATACTATCTCGATAAACCTGTAAAATAATTTCATCTACTAATCCTTGATTCACCCAAGTTAACCAATCCTGTAAATACATTTCATAAGTATATTCATAGGGATTAGGAGATAGAGAAATAATACAATTAGGTTTAACTATTTTAACTTTTTTAACAATACGTTGAACTAACTCAGTGATTTTATTGGCTCTCCAACTTCGCCATTCTTGATCATAATAATTATTGGGGGGAGATTGACCATTATGTTCTTTTCGATAAAGTTTAATGGTATATTCATCATAGCCAAATTCAACGGGAAGACCAAAATGATCATCCAGTTGAATCCCATCAATATTATATTTCATCACGACTTCTAAAATTAAATCTTCAATAAACTGTTGGACTTGGGGATGAAAAGGATTTAACCAGACATTCTGAATCGTCATCGATTCTAAAATTTGATTCACAATCCAGTTTTTAACTTTAGTTTGATAGGAAACATCCTCGCTATTTCTGAAATGATTTAATTCTTTTTCGCCTTTTTGAGTTTCAGCAATCCAGTCGGGGTGTTGTTGCACAATAGCCGAGTTTTTAGGAGCCATAAACCCATATTCAAACCAAGGAATGACTTTTAACCCTTTTCGGTGTCCTTCTAAGACAATTTTTGAGAGAATATCTCCCCCTAATTGGGTTATATTTAATAGGGAATCTTGAGAGCGACCCATGACTCTTTTCCCCACTGCACTTTTATAAAAGGTGTTTCCTCGGTTCCAAACAACGGGATAAATGGTATTAAATTTGAGTTGCGATAATTGTTCTAAAGCACGATTAATTCCCCAGGGAAAAAATAAGACTCCACTACTAACATTGGTTAACCAAACCCCTCTAATTTCATTCGGGATAATTAAAATAGGTTGGGGGGAGGTGGGCGGAATTAAAAGGGCGATCGCTAAAATCAATGATAAAATTAAACTGGAAATCCCATAGATAATTAAGCTAGTTTTTTTTCTTAATTTCATTATTATACCGCAGATAAAATATTGATCAGTCCTAGGGAGTTTGCTATTCGTATTAGTGTCAACTTCAGCCCTAGAAACTCCTGCTTTAACCCTTAGATTAGATCCCCCTAAATCCCCCTTAAAAAGGGGGACTTTGAATTTTAATTTTCGGGCTGTCCTGGTGGAATAAGTGCATCCAGTTCCCCCCTTTTTTAAGGGGGGTTAGGGGGGATCTAAATTTTAATATAATTTCTTCCATTGATTATCGATATTTTGGGTTGTATCAATAGTAGTAAGATAGCTTTTTTCGGAATCTGTAAAAGGTTGAGATATGGCACGTTGAGATGTTAATAAATCAATAGTTGCATCAGAAATATCCCCCTGACGTTGTTGTAAACGTTCTTGTAAAATATCCATGGGTGCTATACATTCAACAATTTGTAACGGTAATTGATTGGTATTACAGGTTTCTATTACTTCTCCCCGTCGTTCTTGTTGCTCATATTTGGCATCTAAAATTACCCAAAATCCTTGTTTTGCTAATAATAATCCTAACTCTAATAGTTGTTTATAGGTCTTTTCTGTCATCTCTGGAGTATAGATTTCTTCTCCTCCTGGTTCATGGAGAGGAACATTCGCTAAATGTTTTCTCACCGCATCGGAACGAATATGAATTGCATTTAATTGTTTAGATAGTTGTCGGGCGGTTGTGCTTTTTCCTGACCCCGATAACCCCGACATCATGACTATTCCTCCTGGAGATCTGCGGGTATATTGCCAAGCTAATTTATAATATTGAGTGGCTTCTTGTTTGGCTGTTTCTTTCTGTTCTTCAGAAACGGCAGGATCATCTAATATTAAGGAATTAACTTTAGCTCTAACATAGGCTTGACGGGTTAAATAAAAGGGTAATAATTGTAATCCTTCCCAGTCTCCCGTTTGTTCTATATAAGTATTTAAAAACCGATTTCCCAAATCAGTCCTTCCTCGTCCTTCTAAGTCCATAACCACAAAAGCCACATCATAAATCACATCTACAAAGCGAAATTCTTGATTAAATTCAATTCGATCAAATAAAATAATTTTGTCTTGATAAATACAGATATTTTTTAAATGTAAATCTCCATGACATTCTCGAATCCATCGGTTTTCAATTCGACTTTTAAAAATAGCTTCATGGGTTTCAAAAAATCTATCTGTATATTCTTTAGTTTGTTCATATTGTTCTTGAGTTTGACAACAACCAATATATTTTTCTGTTTTTTGATAATTGCCATCAATGGAATGGCGAACTTGAGCAATTTCTCCAAATTTTAAAATTTCCTCATTTGTTGGACAATTCAGATGAAACTTAGCTACGATATTTCCTAAGTCCTCCATTTCTTGTTTTGTGAGTTTATCCTGATTAAATAAATTAATAAATAAGTTTTCTTGGGGAAATTGACGCATTTTTAAAGTATATTCAACGGCAGAATTTTGATTATCCCCAAATTGAAAGCGATCGCCTATTTCTACTATCGGTAAAACTTCTAAATATAATTCCGGTGCTTGTTGCTGGTTGAGTTGCAATTCCTGTTCACAAAAATAGCGCCGTTTCTCTAAGGTCGAATAATCTAAAAATCCAAAATCAACGGTTTTTTTTATTTTATACGCATATTCTCCCGTTAACAGAATAAATGAAATATGAGTTTGTAAAAGTTCAATGGGTTCTTCTACCGAATGGGGATAAAAATTCGGTTCTAACATTTGTTGAATCAGTGGAGGAAGGTCAGAGTCAGTCATATTAAAAAAAATAAAGATAAAAATGAATTGAGTTACCCAACAAAAAGGATAATCAGTTGAGTCTTATTTTTATTATCTCACCGAAAAAACCAAATTCTCAGGATTTGAAAATAAAAGTTACAGAAAATTTGATAGGATTAATCATTGAATTGCTCAAGTCGTTTTTATATAAATAGTCAATGACAGAACCCAAATCCTTTAATGTCTTTGGTGTGGGAAATGCCCTCCTCGATATTTTGGCATTAGTTGAGGATGATTTTATTCAAAGCCATGACCTCAACCGAGGCGCCATGACCCTGATGGATACGGTCAAACAGGGAAAATTGTTACAACAATTGGAGAGCCATCCTTTAGAATTACGCTGTGGGGGTTCGGCTGCAAATACCATGATTGCGATCGCCCAAAGTGGCGGTACGGGCATTTATTCGGGTAAAGTGAGTACGGACACCAATGGCGAATTTTATCAACAGGATATGGTCGCCGCCGGAATTGGGTTTGAAATTGAACCCACCGAGAGTACCCAAGGGCCGACGGGAACCTGTTTGGTATTAACAACTCCCGACGCAGAACGCACCATGTGTACGAATTTGGGGGTTTCTACAACTTTATCCGTGACGGATATTAATATTGATCATTTGAGTCAGTGTCAATACAGTTATATTGAAGGCTATTTGTGGGATGCCCCCGAACCCCGCAAAGCCAGTATTGAAACCATGGAACAGTCGAAACGCCTAGGGGTAAAGGTGGCGTTTACCTTCTCCGATATGTTTTTAGTGGGACGGTTTGGGGATGATTTTCGCAGTGTTTTAACCGAATATTGTGATGTGTTGTTTTGCAATGCGGATGAGGTGCGTCACTTCTGCGGTAGCGAAGATTTAGAGGTTTGCGCCCGTCAGTTAGGAGAAAAGGCGAATTTTGTTTTTATTACCAATAGTGATAAGGGCTGTTTAGTGGTGGAAAACCAAAGCCTCATTCACGTTCCGGGGTTCCCGGTTAAACCCGTGGATACCGTTGGAGCCGGAGATGCCTTTGCTGGTGGGGTATTATACGGACTCACCAACGGTTTAACCACCACCCAAGCCGCCCGTTGGGGAAATTACCTGGGTTCCCAAATCGTTCAAATTCATGGCCCCCGCTTACCCGTATCTCAACAGGATAAATTAAAGGAAATTATTAGTTAGGCTGTGGGGTCAGAGTTCAGGGTTCAGAGTTCAAAGTTCAGGGTTCAGAGTTCAAAGTTCAGGGTTCAAAGTTCAGAGTTCAGGGTTATTGACGAGCGAGGACACTTATTCCCCTACCTCCCCTGCTCCCCCTGCTCCCCCT
>NZ_LT797701.1:116729-124011 GCF_900009135.1 Planktothrix sp. PCC 11201
CCCCTGCTCCCCCTGCTCCCCCTGCCTCCCCTGCTCCCCCTGCTCCTTAAAATTAAGCCTCGGCGTCGCCTTCCTCACCCCGCTCAGGATGAATGATACTAACAACCACCTGTTCGCCATCTCCTGTGGCTTTAACTCCATCAGGTAAGTTGAGTTCTCTAATGTGTAGGGCTTGACCTTGATGTAATTCTGTGACATCAACATCAATACGAGCGGGAATACTACCCGGTTCGCACTCAATTTCCAATTCAGAGAGGACGACATCTAAAAGACCGCCTTCCATTTTCACTCCGACAGGTTCACCGATGAAATGCAGACGAACAGAAACGGTTAAACTGTCTTGTTGAGCCACAGAGAAGAAGCTCAGGTGATAGGGAAATCCTTTCCAAGAATGTTTTTGCACTTCCCGCAGTAGGGTTTTGCCACTCCAAGAGATATCAGGAATGTTCAGTTGAATTAGAGCCTGGTTAACAATGTTCTTTTTGAGTAGGGTTTCTACGGTCTTCGCCGGAATGGTAATGCTAATGGATTCTGCCCCCTGATGGCCATACAGCACCGCCGGAATTAATCCTTGACGACGCAAAGCATTGGGTTTAGAGCCTTCTGGTCGTTTTTGACCTTCAATTATAATTTCCATGAGGTTTCTTTTGCTTAGGGTAAAACACTGAAAAATTTTTAGCCAAACTGTCATTATACCAAAATTTAGCCAAATCGCCATAAAAAATCCTCCCCTAACCAAAGGGAGGACTGGGGTAGGGTCTAAACTAAACTATGATCGGGTTGATAGGAGGTAATGGTCTTCATATATTGGGCGCGTTCATAAGCTGATTGATCTTCACAATTGAGTTGGGACATAGAACCTTGCATCTGTTTAATAGAATGATATTCGTGTTCTTCCATCCAATTTTTCATATCCTCCTCCATGACTTTAATATAATTAAAACCATGGCGTAATAAGGTAGAACAAACCTGGGTAATTTTTGCCCCCGCCATCAATACTTTAATCGCATCATGACCCCTTTGAACGCCACTGGTACAGGCTAAATCCGCATTAATTCGACCATATAAAATGGCAATCCAACGCATCGGTAAACGCAGGTCATGGGGACTACTTAAAATCGTTCCCGGTTCCACAATTAATTCCTCGGGGTTAATATCCGGTTGCAGAAAACGATTAAATAAGACCAAACCATCGGCCCCCGCATCACAACATTGTTTAGCCATATTCGCCATATTACTGAAATATGGACTCAGTTTTAAAGCTAGGGGAATAGTAACTTCTGCCTTAACATCTCTAATGGTATTGAGATAGTTTTGTTCGATTTGTTCTCCAGTTAAATTAAAGTCCGTTGGTACATAATAAATATTCAATTCAATGGCATTGGCTCCCGCCTGTTCCATGAGTCGAGCATATTCCACCCAACCCCCGGGAGAAAAACCATTTAAACTAGCAATAATCGGGATATTTGTAGATTCTCTGGCCTGACGAATATGTTCTAAATACAGTTCTGGCCCGACGTGGTATTCATCGGGTTCAGGAAAATAACTTAACGCCTCTGCAAAGCTATTAGTTCCGTATTCTAAATGATGGTGTAGTTCAAATTTATCTCGCAGTAATTGTTCCTCAAATAAGGAATGCAAAACCACCGCCGCCGCCCCGGCATCTTCTAAGCGTTTAACATTATCAATATCCTCCGATAGCGGTGCCGCCGCCGAAGGAACAATCGGGGTGCGTAAATTTAATCCCAGATAAGTTGTGGTTAAATCCATTGTTTTTAGTCCTAAGTTTTAGATGATTAATATTGATTGGTTTTCTGCCGAGATTAGATCCCCCTAAATCCCCCTTAAAAAGTGGGACTTTGAACATCCGGTTCCCCCTTAAAAATGGAGACTTTAATTTTCCAGTTCCGCCTAAAAAGGGGGACTTTAATTTTCCGGTTCCCCCCTTTTTAAGGGGGGCTAGGGGGGATCTAGGGGGCAAGTTAAGAACGGTTTATACCGATGTGGTTTCCGGCGGTTTCCCTTCCGCAGTGGGGGCGGGTTTAGCCTCAGTAGCCCCGTTATTCCCCTTAGTTTCTAAGGGACGAGCGGCCATGTATTCATACATTTTCCACCGGGTACTGACGTCTTGTTGGGCTTCTTTTAACAACCGTTTGGCGTCGGCGGGTTTGCTCTTGGTCAACATTTTGAAACGGTTCTCCGCATACATCGACGCTTCAACGGGTTTCTTAGGTGATTTAGAATCCAAAATTAACGGGTTTTTGCCTGCTTCTTTCAAGTCGGGATTATACCGATACAGTAACCAACGACCGCTTTCCACCAGTTGTTTTTGATGACTCATGGCCGTTTCCATGTTGATTCCGTGGGCAATACAGTGGGAATAGGCAATAATCAACGATGGGCCGTCATAGGCTTCCGCTTCCAAGAACGCTTTCAGGGTATGTTCATCCTTGGCCCCCATCGCCACACTCGCCACATACACGTTCCCGTAGGTCATGGCAATTAGGCCTAGGTCTTTCTTAGCCGAGGGTTTACCACCGGCCGCAAACTTGGCAACGGCCCCCCGGGGGGTAGCTTTCGAGGACTGACCGCCAGTATTAGAATAAACCTCCGTATCCAGAACTAAAATATTGACGTTACGGCCCGTGGCAATCACATGATCTAGGCCTCCGTAACCAATATCATAGGCCCAGCCATCTCCCCCAATAATCCAAACGGATTTTTTCACTAAATAATCGGCCAAACTGAGTAACTGTTGAGCATCGGGGGAATGGAGTCCTTGAAGTTTTTCTTTGAGTTGAACCACCCGTTGCCGTTGTTCCCAAATATCGGCCTCGGATTTTTGGGCGTTATCGGTAATTTGGGTAACTAAATTATCCCCCACCTCACCGCCGAGTTTGTGTAACAATTCCAGGGCAAACCCAGCGTGTTTGTCGATGGACATTCGGAACCCTAAACCGAATTCGGCGTTATCTTCAAATAAGCTGTTAGACCAGGCGGGGCCACGACCTTCGGCGTTGGTTGTCCAGGGGGTGGTGGGTAGGTTGCCGCCATAAATAGAGGAACATCCGGTGGCGTTGGCGACGATCATGCGATCGCCAAATAACTGACTGGCTAACTTAATGTAGGGGGTTTCGCCACAGCCACCACAGGCGCCGGAGAACTCAAATAACGGCTCTTGCCATTGTTGTTGCCGGATCAGGTCGGGCCGTAATTTGAGGCGATCGGGGTTGGGAATGCCGAGGAAAAAGTCCCAATTCGCCGCTTCTTGTTCCCGCAGGGGTAACTGGGGTTCCATGTTGATCGCTTTTCTCGACGGCATGGATTTATTTTTGGCGGGGCAAACATCCACACAGATGCCACATCCGGTACAGTCTTCCGGGGCGACTTGGATGGTGAATTTTTCCCCGGTAAAGGTTTTATCCTTAACGTCGGTAAATTTGAAACTGGCCGGGGCGTTTTCTAAGACTGCCTCATCGTAGGCTTTACCCCGAATTGTGGCATGGGGACAAACCATGACGCATTTACCGCACTGGATACAGACATCCGCATCCCAGACGGGGATATCCTGGGCAACGTTGCGTTTTTCCCATTTGGAGGTTCCGGTGGGATAAGTACCATCACAGGGTAGTTTACTAACGGGTAAATCATCCCCCCGTCCGGCGATCATCATACCTTCAACTTCTTTAACAAAGGTTGGGGCTCCGACGGCTACGGGTTCGACCCGCCGTAGGGCACTGTTGGCTTGGGCAACGTTAACTTCATAGAGGTGTTCGAGGGTATTGTCAACGGCTTTCAGGTTTAAACCAACAATTTCGGCGCCTTTTTTACCATAGGTTTTTTCGATCGCTTTTTTAATTTTGGCGATCGCTTCTTCCCTCGGCAATACTTTTGCTAGGGCAAAGAAACACACCTGCATAATAGTATTAATGCGGTTGCCCATCCCACTATCCCGGGCGACTTGGTTGGCATTAATTACATAAAACTTGATATTTTTTCTGACAATTTCTTCTTGAATTTCTAAGGGCAGATAGTTCCAAACTTCATCGGGGCCATAGGGAGTATTTAAGAGGAAGGTTGAGCCTTCGGTGGCACATTGGAGAACGTCTAATTTTTCGATAAATGTCCATTGATGGCAACCGATAAAATTAGCCTTACTAATTAAATAAATCGACCGGATCGGTTCGGGGCCAAAACGCAGGTGGGAGACGGTCACCGCCCCAGATTTTTTAGAGTCATAAACGAAATAACCTTGGGCATAATTATCGGTTTCTTCCCCAATAATTTTGATTGAGTTTTTATTCGCTCCCACCGTACCATCGGCCCCTAACCCATAGAACATTGCCCGCACCACGCTATCGGGTTCGGTGGAGAAATTGGGATCGTATTCTAAGGAGGTGTGGCTAACATCATCATTAATGCCAATGGTAAAGTGATTTTTTGGTTTAACCCCCCCTTGGTAAGGGGGGGATGGGGGGGTAATATTCTCAAAAATACTCTTAACCATGGCGGGGTTAAATTCTTTAGAAGATAAGCCATAACGTCCGCCCACCAAGGCTTTAAGATTATTAATCTTAGCTTTAAGGGTTTCGTTATCTCCTAACATCACCTCTTGAACGGCCGTCACCACATCTAAGTAAAGGGGTTCTCCACTGGAACCGGGTTCTTTGGTGCGATCTAAAACCGCGATCGCTTTTACGGTTTCGGGCAGGGCCGCAATTAATTGTTCCCCATCCCAAGGTCGATATAACCGAACTTTTAATACCCCTAATTTTTCCCCTTGGGCATTCAAATAATCCACGGTTTCATGGACGGTTTCACAACCAGAACCCATGAGAATGATCACCCGTTCCGCATCGGGGGCACCGTGATATTCAAATAGTTTATAATTGCGTCCGGTTAACTGCCCCAATTTATCCATCGCCCGTTGCACAATTTCGGGGGTTTTATCATAAAAAACGTTAACGGTTTCTCGCCCTTGGAAATAAACATCGGGGTTTTGGGCCGTTCCTCGCAGAACGGGACGGTCGGGAGTTAGGGCGCGGTTGCGGTGTTCATAAACGTATTGATCATCGATCAATTCTCGGATATCACTATCCTCTAAAAGCTCAATTTTCTGCACTTCATGGGAGGTACGAAATCCGTCAAAAAAGTGAATAAACGGAATTCGAGATTCTAGGGTAGCGGCTTGGGCAATTAAGGCCATATCCTGGGCTTCCTGCACCGAAGCGGAACACAACAGGGCGAACCCCGTGGCCCTCGCGGCCATGACATCACTATGGTCACCAAAAATCGATAACCCCTGGGCGGCTAGGGAACGGGCGGCGACTTGGATCACCGCACAGGTTAACTCTCCGGCAATTTTGTAGAGGTTGGGGAGCATTAACATCAACCCTTGGGAGGCGGTGAAGGTGGTGGTCAAGGAACCCGCTTGTAGGGCTCCGTGTACGGCTCCGGCTGCCCCGCCTTCACTTTGCATTTCCACCACGGCTGGGACAGTTCCCCAGAGGTTTTTATCCCCCACGGAGGCCCAGGCATCGGCCCATTCTCCCATGGGTGAGGAGGGGGTGATGGGATAAATGGCGATCACCTCACTCAAACGATAAGCAACACGGGCAACGGCTTCGTTCCCATCGAGGGTTGCATAATTTTTTGTATTCATTCTTGGAATTCCTCTCTTTAATAAAAATTTGATGCGATGGCGTAGCCGCCACTTTGTGGCATCGCCCGCTTTTCTACAGAATTATTGTGGTAATTTCCGCGCCTGAATTCATCCTTGCTGATGTTGAGTTTGAATTTACAATGATTGTAGTTCTGTAGTTAAACGGACAGAATTTTCCTTAACAATTAATTCAGCTTTCTCTAATGATCTCCGTCGTTGTTGAATTGAGAACTTCTCAGGTTAAATCCTAATCAAGATTAAAACCTCCTTAAATTTTGATTAAGAATTTTTGAGGTCTACTTTCCCTGAGTTATTGCTTTAGATCATCTAATAAAAATGGCAGAAAGTGGATCACAGCTTAACGTTTTTTAACTTATTACCGCCATTTGTTCTAAGTCTGTTAAGGTTTGTTGCGCGGCTTGTTCATCCACAATACTCAAAGCAAAACCCACATGAACAATCACATAGTCACCGACTTGAACCTCTGGAACATAGGCCAGGTTGACCTCTTTGACCATTCCACCAAAGCTAACTTTGCCGACTTTTTCCAAGGGGTCATCCCCGGAAATACTCAATAATTGACCTGGAATCGCTAAACACATCGGTACACCTAAAAATGTTACATTTGTTGAAGCAAGGACAGAAAACTGATGGAACATCCAGGGAATTTATTCGAGCGGGGATTGTCCCACTATTTCAGTCCGATCCATGCTACATCCATTATTAACCCAGGTTGATTAATTCTTTGCTTTATCTTAATACTTTTTTCCCTAAATTAGCAGTAGACTTACAATTTAGGTAAGAAGTTGGAACCCAAACCAGAATCATCAAGATAAACAACATAGGCGTTGTTTATACAACTCTCAATCTAGTCTATAATCCTGGAGTACCCAAGGTTCATGACTAAATTTGTGACCCTTTTGTGGTGAACTGAATCCAACTTTTCTGAAGGTATCTTTGATTACAAAATGAGTGATACCCACATCATTAGTAGAGAACAGAACTATGCAATCTTCTACGGTAACTCCTGCAAAAACTAATCAACCCAAAGCTGAAGCCACAAAAGGAGGCGATAAACGGTTTAAAGTCCTCGATATGACCATGAAGCGTAACCAATATCGTCAGGACGCTTTAATTGAGGTGCTACATAAAGCTCAAGAATCCTTTGGCTTTTTAGAAGAAGATGTCCTAATTTATGTGGCCAGAAATCTGAAACTTCCCCTCAGTTATGTCTATGGAGTCGCCACCTTCTATCATTTATTCTCCCTGAAACCCAATGGCACCCATACCTGTGTGGTTTGTTTAGGCACAGCTTGTTACGTTAAGGGGGGCGGGGATGTTTTAACCGCCTTAGAAGCCAAAACCGGAATTAAAGCAGGGGAAACCACCGCCGATGGTCAAATTTCGATTATGACTGCCCGTTGTATTGGAGCCTGTGGTATTGCTCCAGCCGTGGTTTTTGATGGCAAAGTCGCCGCCCAACAGACCGCAGAGATGGCCTGTGAGCGGATGGCCGCATGGGAATCAGAGGTAGTAGGGGAGTAGGAGCAGCAGGGGGAGCAGGGGAGGCAGGGGAGGCAGGGGAGGCAGGGGAGGCAGGGGGAGCAGGGGAGGCAGGGG
>NZ_LT797701.1:124333-134991 GCF_900009135.1 Planktothrix sp. PCC 11201
CCCATTCCCCATTCCCCATTCCCCATTACCCATTACCTACGATATAGAGGAAAACAGAAATTATGGAATATAGCGAATTATTAGAATTAGCCGAGAAGGAACAAAAATCCCAAAAACCGATCCGGGTGCATTGTTGTACCTCAACTGGATGTGTGGCATCAAACTCCTTGGGGGTCAAAGACCAAATGGATGCGGCCGTGAAAGCTGCTGGACTCGAGGAGCGAGTGCAAGTGGTCGGGGTGGGTTGTATGGGATTCTGTGGCCGGGGGCCAATTGTGGAAGTCGAACCCGCCGGACTCCAATACGAGAAAGTCACCCCCGAAGAAGCCCCATCTATTATTGAAGCCCTGAATGGGGGAGAAGCCAAACCCGTCCAAGGCGATCGCAACCATCCCTTTTTTAGTGGTCAACTGCTGATTGTTCGAGAAAATAGCGGTAAAATTGACCCGGAAAAAATTGGCGAATATATCGCCGTGGGTGGATACCAAGCCCTCCACCATGCCGTTTATGAAATGAGTCCGGCCGAGGTGGTGGCGGAAATTACCAAATCCGGGCTACGGGGCCGGGGCGGGGCCGGATATCCTACCGGATTAAAATGGGCTACCGTTGCCAAAATGCCCCCGGGACAGAAATATGTAATCTGCAACGCCGATGAAGGAGATCCCGGTGCCTTTATGGATCGGAGTGTGTTGGAAAGTGACCCCCATCGGATTTTAGAAGGGATGGCGATCGCCGGGTATGCCGTCGGTGCGACCCAGGGGTATATTTACGTCCGGGCCGAATATCCTCTGGCCATCTCCCGTCTGCAAAAAGCCATCCAACAGGCCAAACGTCAGGGAATTTTAGGCAGTCAAATTTTTGGGTCTGGAATAGATTTTCGCATCGATATCCGGGTAGGGGCGGGCGCCTTTGTCTGTGGGGAAGAAACCGCCCTGATTGCCTCCATTGATGGGGGACGGGGCACTCCTCGCCCGCGCCCACCCTATCCCGCCGTTTCCGGGTTATGGGGGGAGCCCACCTTAATTAATAACGTCGAAACCCTGGCCAATATTGCCCCAATTATTAAAAAAGGCAGCGACTGGTTTTCCAGCATTGGGACAGAAAAAAGCAAGGGGACTAAAATTTTCTCCCTTACGGGCAAAATTCGCAATACCGGCTTAATTGAAGTCCCCATGGGGATTAGTTTACGCCAAATTATCGAGGAGATGGGCGGCGGTATTCCCGGCGGGGTGAAGGTGAAAGCCGTGCAAACCGGAGGGCCATCGGGTGGTTGTATTCCCGCAGAACATTTAGATACCCCGGTAGATTATGAATCCTTGGCCCAATTAGGATCTATGATGGGGTCAGGGGGCATGGTGGTACTGGACGAAGACACCAGTATGGTGCAAGTTGCCCAATTCTATATGGAATTCTGTCGGGGGGAAACCTGCGGAAAATGTGTTCCCTGCCGCACCGGAACGGTTCAACTGTATCAAATGTTAACCAAAATTCTCAATAAACAAGCCACCACCGCCGATATTGAGAAAATGAAACTGTTGTCGGAAATGGTCAAAGCCACCAGTTTATGCGGACTCGGACAAACAGCCCCTAACCCAGTCTTGAGTACGTTGCGCTATTTCCCAGAAGAATATGCAGCCCTGTTGCAACCCGAAGAAAGCGGACGGGTTTCGGGGTCTTAATCTTCGGTGAACATGAGGCGGTTTTTATAGCAATCCGCGCTGACGTTGTAACATTTCAATACTGATATGAAACAGTCAGAAGTATTATCCGGTGTTCCCTATTCCCTTTTGCTCATGAATTTTGAACACAACTCGAATAGGATTGCTATATCTGCAATGGGTGACGATATTGTTGTCAACAAAGATAAAATTCACCCATTGTATCCAATACTTTCAAGTAAGGATCATAAAAAATGTTTTGCGAACAATGTGAACAAACCGCCAGTGGTAATGGCTGCCATCAATGGGGGGCTTGTGGTAAAAGTCCAGAAGTTAATTCAATCCAAGATTTATTAGTCTATTGCTTACGCAGTATTGCCCCCATTGCTTTAAAAGCCTATGAGCTAGGAATTCCAAATCGAGAAATTGATCGATTTACCTGTGAATCGATGTTTTCGACGATGACTAATGTTAACTTTAGTACCAAGCGATTTGCTGACTCGGCTCAACAGGCTTTACAATTTCGGGAAACCTTAAAACAAGCGGTGGAAAGTAAAAGTCCCACCCCCATTTCCTGGCCAGAAATTTGTAATTATCAGCCGGATTTTGAGGAAAATTTATCGGAACAGGGACAACAGTTTGCCTTAGATTTAATTCAAAAAGCCAGTGGGAATATTGATATCTATTCCCTGCAATTAACCACCATTTACGGGTTAAAAGGATTGGCTTCTTACGCCTTCCACGCCTACGAACTCGGTCAAGAAGACGAAAAAATTTATCAGTTCATCTATGAAGCCTTAGTCGCTTTAGATCGGCAGGATTTAGACTTAAATGCCTGGGTCGGTTTGGCTTTAAAAGTCGGAGAAATGAACCTACGGGCAATGGAATTATTAGACGCCGGACATACCGGACATTATGGACATCCAACCCCGACAACAGTTCCCTTAAATCATCGTCAAGGTAAAGCTATTTTAGTCTCGGGACATGATATTAAACAGTTAGAAGCCCTGTTACAACAAACCGCCGATACGGGGATTACAGTTTATACCCACGGGGAATTATTACCCGCCCATGGATATCCACTTTTAAAACAAAAATATCCCCATTTGTTCGGACATTTTGGCACAGCTTGGCAGAATCAAACCAAAGATTTTGCTAAGTTTCCCGGAGCAATTGTGGTGACAACAAATTGTTTAATGCCGCCCCATGAAACCTATGATCAAAAACTGTTTACAGTTGGGCCTGTGGGCTATCCAGGGTTAGGCTATTTACCCTCAAATGCTGATGGGATTCCTGATTATACTCCAGTGATTCAAGAAGCGCTAGAACTCCCCGGCTTTTTAGATGATGAAACCCCCCGGGAAGTGAAAACCGGATTTGCCCATAATGCGGTTTTAAGTGTAGCTGATCACGTCGTTGAAGCGGTGAAAGCAGGCAAAATTCGTCACTTCTTTTTAGTCGGCGGTTGTGATGGTGCCAAACCCGGACGCAGTTACTACACAGAATTTGTGGAAAAAGTTCCCCAAGATTGTGTTGTCCTCACCTTAGCTTGTGGAAAATTCCGCTTTTTTGATAAAGAATTAGGTGAAATTGGTAACATTCCTCGATTGATGGATGTGGGACAATGTAACGATGCCTATTCTGCCATTCAAATTGCTTTAGGATTAGCTAAAGCGTTTGATATTGGTGTGAATGAATTACCCCTGTCCATGATTTTGTCATGGTATGAACAAAAAGCTGTGGCGGTGTTATTAACCCTGTTATATTTAGGGATTCAAGACATTCGCTTAGGCCCCACTTTACCTGCTTTTATTTCTCCGAATGTATTCCAATTACTATCGGACACCTATCATCTGAAAGCAATTTCAACCCCCGATGAAGATTTAGCCGCTTGTTTAGCCTAGGGTTAATTTCATGGGTGTCAAAGACGGCTGAAAAAATCTGATTACAGCCGAGATTTGATCCCCCTAAATCCCCCTTAAAAAGGGGGACTTTGAAATCCAGTTCCCACTTTATTTAATAGGGAGGACTTTGAAATCCAATTCCCCCCTTATTAAGGGGGGTTAGGGGGGATCAAACCCTTGATATAACACAAATAAAGCCCTAAAAATCCCGTAAAAAATATTAGAAAAAACTGCTACAATGAAACCAGATACATCTTAAAATGAAAGGATTAAATTTGATATTTAAACCTGAGAGGAGATAAAAAATTATGTCCGTAAAAACCCTAGTTATTGATGGAATTGATGTTGCTGTTGAAGAAGGGACATCCGTTCTCAAAGCCGCCGAAGAAGCCGGAGTCAAAATTCCTAAACTCTGTCATTTAGACGGGGTTTCCGATGTGGGAGCTTGTCGGTTATGCCTAGTAGAAATTAAAGGAATTAATCGTTTATTACCCGCTTGTGTAACCGAAGTGGCAGAAGGTATGGAAGTCTGTACCCAAACCCCCCAACTGCAAGAATATCGACGCATGACTGTGGAGTTATTATTCGCAGAAGGAAATCATGTTTGCGCCGTTTGTGTTGCCAATGGTAACTGCGAATTACAGGACGTTGCGATTGAAGTCGGCATGGATCATAGCCGTTTTCCCTATCGCTTTCCTGAACGGGAAGTAGACATTTCCCATAGTAAATTCGGCATCGATCATAACCGTTGTATTATGTGTACTCGGTGTGTGAGAGTTTGTGCCGAAATTGAAGGAGCCCACGTCTGGGATGTCGGCTATCGGGGAGCCGCAGCTAAAATTATTAGTGGTTTAAATCAACCCTGGGGGGATGTGGATGCTTGTACCTCCTGTGGTAAATGTGTCGATGCTTGTCCCACGGGTTCAATCTTTAAAAAAGGCACCACCACATCGGAAATGCAACGGGATAGTGAAAAACTAGAATTCTTAGCAGATGCAAGAGGGAAACATCAATGGACAAGATAAGATTTGCTACGGTTTGGTTGGCGGGATGTTCCGGTTGCCATATGTCGTTTTTAGACTTAGATGAATGGCTATTTGATCTCGCGGAAAAAGTCGATGTGGTCTTTAGTCCGGTGGGTTGTGACATCAAAGAATATCCTGAAAATGTGGATGTTTGTTTGGTGGAAGGAGCCGTGGCTAACGAAGAAAATTTAGAGTTATTATATCAAGTTAGAAAACGGACTAAACTCTTAATTTCCTTTGGAGATTGTGCGGTCACGGCTAATGTTCCGGCGATGAGAAATATGTTAGGCAGTACGGAACCTGTCTTAAAACGCTGTTATTTGGAACTAAGTGATATCGGGGCTCAATTGCCTCACGAACCAGGAATTGTACCTGAACTGTTAGAGCGAGTTCGTCCGATTCATGAATTAGTTGATATTGACATCTTTTTACCCGGATGTCCTCCTTCTGCGGATAGAATTAAATCGGCGATCGCTCCTTTATTAGAAGGGAAAATGCCTGTAATGGAAGGACGGGAAATGATCAAATTCGGTTAACTGTTGTTGCGCCGTTGTTGCGCCGTTGTTGCGCTTCAGCGCACCCGAGGATATAAGTTATAACCATTAATTCCCATCCTCAAATCTCATTAATAAAGATGCGCCCAAGCGCAACAACGGGATAGAAAAGTTCAAGCTAAATAACAAACTACAGAGGTTAAAAATATGTCTAAAACCGTTATTATTGATCCCGTAACTCGGATTGAAGGTCACGCTAAAATATCTGTTTATTTAGATGATGCGGGAGAAGTCGAAAATGCACGGTTTCACGTCGTAGAATTTCGCGGTTTTGAAAAATTCTGCGAAGGACGACCGATGTTTGAAATGGCTGGAATTACCGCCCGAATTTGCGGAATTTGCCCCGTGAGTCACCTCCTAGCCGCCGCCAAAACTGGCGATAAAATCCTCGCAGTCCAAGTCCCTCCGGCCGGGGAAAAACTGCGCCGAATGATGAATTTAGCCCAACTTACTCAATCCCATGCGTTAAGTTTTTTCCACCTCAGTAGTCCTGATTTTCTATTAGGTTGGGATAGTGATCCAGCTAAACGAAATGTCTTTGGTTTAATGGCGGCTGATCCCGATTTAGCCCGGGCCGGAATTCGCTTGCGTCAGTTCGGACAAACGGTGATTGAACTATTAGGCGCGAGAAAAATTCACGCGGCTTGGGCTGTTCCCGGTGGCGTGCGTTCTCCCCTTTCCGATGAAGGGCGAGAATGGATCATTGATCGCTTACCCGAAGCCCGACAAACCACCGAATTAGCTATTAGTATCTTTAAGCGGTTATTAGATACGGAATTAAAAACCGAAATCGATGTTTTTGGCAAATTCCCCTCATTATTTATGGGATTAGTTGCCCCCGATGGGACTTGGGAACACTACGGCGGACACCTAAGATTTATTGATAGTAATGGGGAAATTGTCGCCGATGGTTTGAGTGAAGATAACTATCAAGATTTCCTGGGAGAAGCCGTCGAAAATTGGTCTTATTTGAAGTTTCCCTATTACAAACCCCTGGGATATCCCGATGGAATTTATCGGGTGGGGCCCTTAGCCAGATTGAATGTTTGTGACTGTATTGGTACGGAAGATGCCGACCGAGAATTAATTGAATTTCGTCATCGAGCCGGGGGACGGGTCGCCACTTCTTCCTTCTTCTATCATTATGCTCGTTTAGTGGAAATTCTAGCTTGTATTGAAGCCATTGAACAGTTAGTTGATGACCCGGATGTCGTCTCAAAACGGGTGCGTTCAGAAGCGGGGATTAACTGTTTAGAAGGAGTGGGCGTGAGTGAAGCTCCTCGGGGTACGTTATTCCATCATTATCAAGTAGATGAAAACGGATTAATTAAGAAAGTTAACTTAATTATTGCCACGGGACAAAACAATTTAGCCATGAATAAAACCGTGACTCAAATTGCCCAACATTATATTCATGGAAATGATATTCCAGAGGGAATGTTAAACCGAGTGGAAGCCGGAATTCGGGCTTATGATCCGTGTTTAAGTTGTTCCACCCACGCCGTCGGTCAAATGCCCTTACACATCCAATTAATTCAAAAGGACGGAACAATTATTCAAGAAAAATACCGCCATTAACCCCACCGTTGTCGCGCCGTTGTTGCGCCGTTGTTGCGCTTCAGCGCAATCTTAAGATCTCAAGCCCAACAACATTTTTTAATCCCGTTGTTGCGCTTCAGCGCAATCTTAAGGGCTAAAGCCCAACAACATTTCTCAATCCCGTTGTTGCGCTTCAGCGCAATCTTAAGGGCTAAAGCCCAACAACGAATTTATGATATTAGGAAGCAAAATAATGCCAAAGGAAAACTTATATTTATGTATGGGTTCCGCTTGTCATCAGCTTGGAGTGTATGAAGTGTTACCGAAATTGCAAGCCTTGATGAGTGAATATAATATTGATCACAAAGTTGAGCTAAAAGGCTCATTTTGTTTAGAAACTTGTAGTTCGGGAATTGTGATGAAATTTAAGGACTTACATTTTATTAATATTAGTCCTCAAAATATTGAAGATAGATTTTTGCAAGAAATTCTTCCCGCGATTAAAGATCAGAATTGAGATAAAAACCATGTTAGAAACAACTCAAAATCACCTCTGGCAACTTTTATGGGAATATGATCCTAACGGTTTAATTGCCGTAGACTCAGACTTGATGATTAAAGTTGTTAATCCAGCTTTTTGTAAACTGTTTAATGTTGAAGCGAGTGAAATTATTGGTCAACCCGTAACCGAAATTTTAGGGACGGTAGATCATTTTAAAACGGTTTGGGAAACTAATCAGGTGATTCGAGGACGGGAAACGGAATATCCTGAATATCATTTGTATATTCGAGAGTTTATTTTTCCCATTAAAGATGAAAATATTATTGGCTGTATTATGAGCGATATTACCGCCGAAATGGAACGCAAAAAAGAAACCGACAGAATTAAAGCGGAAACCGTTAAAAAAGTGAATGAAGTGGTTGATAATCAAATGAAAGTCGCTCAAGAAATTGCCGGGTTATTAGGAGAAACCACCGCCGAAACTAAAATTAGTTTACTCAAAATTATTGAAATGGTGAATCAGTAACTCAGGCAATGGGCAGGAGTCAGGAATTAAGTCATCTTTAAAATTAATATGAATCAAGATAACTTTTTTGATATTTGTTACCTGAGTTTGAATAAAAAAGGCGAAGAACTTTGTGGTGACCAAGTTAAATTTACCAAAACCGGAACTAAAAGCACCATTGTTTTATCCGATGGTTTAGGAAGTGGGGTAAAAGCGAGTATTTTAGCCACCTTGACCACGGAAATTTTAATCACCATGTTAAATGCGGATGTCCCTTTAGAGGAAGTGATTAAAACCGTGATTGGAACCTTACCTATCTGTCAGGTGAGAAAAATTGCCTATGCAACTTTTACGATTATTTCGATTAATCATTTAACTAATGAATTTAAAGTCATTAATTTTGATAATCCACCCATTCTTTATTTTAAAAAAGGTCGCATTGTTAAATTAGAAACCAAAATTGATAAAATTTTAGGGAAAAAAATTCAATCTTCAGAAGGAACATTAGAGCGGGGAGATTTTATTGGGGCAATTAGTGATGGTATCCTTTATGCGGGGTTAGGGGATACGATGAATTTTGGCTGGGGTTGGGATAATATTGCCAAATACATGGAGAGAATTTTTATTAGTCAAGCGACTAATTCTCGAACAATTATTGAGCAAGTAATGTCTGAAACCCGTTCTTTATATCGGGAAAAAATTGGTGATGATGCAACTTTTGTGGGGGTTTATGTTAGAAAACCCAACCCGGTCATGATTTTTACTGGCCCGCCTTTAGATATTACTCAGGATGAATTGTATGCCGATAGATTATTAAATTTCCCAGGTAGAAAAGTGATTTGTGGCGGAACAACAGGGAATTTAGTGGCAAATTATATGGGGGAAACCATTGACATGGATATTGCAACCATGCGAAAAGATTTACCGCCCATTGGTAAATTAAAAGAAGTAGATTTAGTCACAGAAGGAATTTTAACGATTTCTAAAGCCACGGAAATTTTGAGAAAATGCAAGGGGGATATTGATCGGTTGGCTTCTGATAATAATGGGGCGGTTTTATTGGCGCGGGAAATTATCGAAGGGGATTCGATTTATTTTTTAGTGGGTCAACAAATTAATGAGTTTTATCAGAACCCTTTATTACCTAAAAATATTTCAATTCGTCGCAATTTAATTGAAGATTTAGTTCAATTACTTCGCAGTCAACAAAAGGAAGTTATGATAGAATATTGTTAATATAAAATATAGAAAATAATATGATTTTAATTGTCGGATATGGCAACCCCATTCGAGGAGATGATGGTGTTGGTCAAGCGGTAATTAGTGAAATTGAGCAGTGGAACTTAACCAATGTGCGATCGCTTTCTCTCCATCAACTCACCCCCGAAGTCGCCGCAGAAATGGCGGAAGTTGATACCGTTATTTTTGTCGATGCTGCTTTAGAAGGAGAGACAATTAATATTATTTCCTTAGAAGCCTTACCCTCAAATTTATTTAATTGGGGACATTCTTTAAATCCGCGATCGCTTTTATCCTTAACCCAATTTCTCTATCAAAAACAACCCCAAGCCTGGTTAATTGCGATCCCAGGAGAAAATTTTGAACTCTGTGAAACCCTATCTCAAAAAGCTCTCAATGGCATTCAAGAGGCTTTAGAAATCATTAAAAATTTAGTGCATAAAACCCAAAATAAATTATAATGAATTGTTAGGAACTCTCAAGGAATAAAAACAACTCTAAGAAAGGGTTGCTACCCCCATCAATTATGCACGAAGTTAGTATTATGGAACAGACCCTAGAGATTGCCTTAAACCATGCTAAACAACAAGGGGCAACTCGAATTCATTGGATTAAAATGAAAGTAGGGGAATTATCGGGAGTGATCCCAGAGGCGTTAGAATTTGCCTTTGATGTAGTGGTGAAAGGGACAATAGCAGAAACCGCTATTTTTGAAATAGATTCTATTCCAGTTCGCTGTTATTGTCATCATTGTCAGGTGGAATTTCAACCGGATAATTATATTTATGAATGTCCCCATTGTCATCAATATAGCCTTGATATTCTTCAGGGAAAAGAGTTAGAATTAACATCTTTAGAGGTTTCTTAATTATGTGTACCAATTGTGGCTGTGCTGTTACCCCTGGAAAAGTAGAAATCCATAGTCATGATGATCATGAACATCCTCATACCCATGACCATAACCATGAACATTCTGATCATGATCATACCCATCAAACCCTAACCATTCATGAAGCAATCTTATCTAAAAATGAACGATTAGCCGAACGAAATCGGGGCTTTTTTTGGGGTAAAGGACTCTTTGTTTTAAATGTTTTATCTTCTCCCGGTTCAGGAAAAACAGCCTTTATTGAACGGACTTTAACTGATGTTAATTCCCATCTTCCCGGGGCGGTAATTGTAGGAGATTTAGCCACGGATAATGATGCTCAAAGACTCAGACGGTCGGGGGCACAAGTGGTTCAAATTACTACCGGAAATGTTTGCCATTTGGAAGCGGATATGGTCGCTAAAGCCATTTTTGACATGAACTTAGATGGGGTCAAATTATTAATTATTGAAAATGTTGGTAATTTAGTCTGTCCGGCGGCCTATGATTTAGGAGAAAATCAACGGGTTGCGTTACTTTCTGTCACCGAAGGAGAAGACAAACCCTTAAAATATCCGACCTTATTTAAAACGGCTGATGTGGTAATTATTAATAAAATTGATATTGCAGAAGTCGTGGGTTTTGATCGAGAATTGGCTTTAAATAACATTAAAAAAATTGTCCCCCAAGCTCGAATTTTTGAGGTTTCTGCTAAAACCGGGGTGGGAATGAAGGAATGGTATCAATTTTTAGAACAACAGGTTAAAGAAACCAGCCCTAGGTTAAGTGTATAGAAGGGAGCGGGGGAGCAGGGGGAGCGGGGAAGGTAGGGGAGCAGGGGGAGCAGGGGAGCAGGGGGAGCAG
>NZ_LT797701.1:135274-216542 GCF_900009135.1 Planktothrix sp. PCC 11201
GGAGCAGGGGGAGCAGGGGGAGCAGGGGAGGTAAACTCTTTATATTCTCTATTCCCTATTACCCATTCGTAATTAGTAATTAGTAATTCGTAATTAGTAATTACCGATCACGGATTTAAGCGGATTACGCAGATTAACCCTGCCCTCGACTTGATTGGGGGACAAATTAAAATCCGTGAAATCCGTGAAATCCTCTTAAATCCGCGATCCCCATTACCTAACACTTAATAACCACCCAGATAATAAGCATAATCGGGTTTTTTCAGAGCTTTAAAGACCTTTTTACTCGATAAAATCATAAATACAAATCCACCTGCTATTAAACCGAAAACGGTAAAAAAGACAGAAATTGTATGGGCTAAAATATACCCGACTGTAATATTCACAATCAAAGCAATAACTAACATTTTAAAAATCGTAGTGGATTGATTTAAACTAAACAAAATTAATCCATTAAATAAACCCAAAACAAAGAAAAAATAACCTAAACAGCCCCATAATGCTTGCATTGTTTCCGGTTGTGTCCAATTATCCGGTCTAAGGATACCTACAGTTAGAAAAACTGATAACCCTAAAAATATTATTGCCATGATAATTGCTGACCAATAAAAGAAAAATAACCTAGAAGAAAAATTAGCTAAATTATGAATTGTTAAAATTTTAGATTTACTATACCAATAACGAATAAATATATATCCTAAATATTGCAATAATGGCACTAATATTAAGAAGTTTAGTAAGGCTAAATCCATGCTTTTTTGATATTTAAGATCGATCGCAAATAGTAGACCAGAAGCAGGATTAATGGTTAAACCCGCCACAATACGGTCAGCAAAAATAAAACTAAAATAGGCTAATCCATAGCCAAAATAAGGAGACATTAAATAGACAACGGCACTGAGGCGAGGTAATTGAACGGGAGAACCTGTATCAGTATCTTTGTGTTTAATAAACCAAAATAAAACCAATCCAACAACCACTAATAAGCCAATAAACATGGCCCATATTTGTGCAATTAATGTGCCTAAACCCAACTGTAATCTTAAAAACAGAAACAATCCACTTAACCCAATTAAAACCAATGGCCCGCTCCAGCGTGATAGAATAGAAAGAACGGCTAAAAACATCCACAAAATGCTGAGTAACAGATAGTAAAATACAGCAATAATGATATAATGATCGGCAAATAAGCCTCGATAAAATCCAAACCATAAGCCCAAGAATCCCAGGAAAATAGTCGTAATAATTCCCAGGGATAATAGGGAAGTAGAAACTCGTTGTGCTTGACGAATTTCGCCTAATGTCATGTAGAATAGACCTCGGCGACTAATCATTTGTACGAATCCACCGGCGGTGGTGAGACTGGCCATGGTTACTATTGTAAAAAGTGACGCTAATTCCGGTGAGATTACCTGCTTTTTATCTCCGATCCCGAGATACTCCATCCCTAACATCATAATCAACGGCAGGGCATAAACAAAACTTTGAGAAAATTCATTAATAAAAGTTAAAATTTCATAGGATATTGTTTTCCAAACATCATCTTTTTTTGTTTGTTTTGGAGAAACGGGTGCATTGTTCAAATATTCATAAACATACTGACCCAAATCCCGAGCATTATCAAAACCAAATTCTGCTCTGATAATTCTGTCTGTATAACCAAGGGATTCAATAATAGCAGTGGCTTGCCAATAGTTTGCTAAATGAGGACTAATTTCTTGGACAGCCTGGATTAATTCTTGGAGCTTTTCATCGAGATTAATCATAATTTTATTGTTTCAGAACTTCCACTTCCTGTAGCTGGTTTTCAACATCCGAAAAAGGTTTATTCATCAGTCGATAATAACTCTCTAAATGTAAATCTAAAAAACGTCTTTGAGTAAATAAATCCAAGGCGCGATCGCAAGCCCGTTGACCAAATTGGCGACGTTCAGTTTCCGGTAATTCTAATAACTTGAGAATGGCGGCGGCTAACTCTGGGGGGCGACCGGCTTTGACCATTAACCCCGTATCTCCCAGGGCTTCACTGACTCCCCCGACGTCGGTAGAAACAATCGTAGCACCCGATAACATAGCCTCAATCACAGCATAGGGAAACCCTTCCGAAATACTGGACATGGCTACCACATCAGCTTCACTATAAGCACGCCAGGGTTCGCTGGTAAAACCCGCAAAGTTGATATTTTTTTCAATCCCGTATTTTTCTACCCTTCTTAAACATTCGGCATAATATCCCTCATCGGATGCTTTGCCATAAAAACGAAACTCCACATCGGGAATTTTATCTCGGACAATTGCAGCCGCTTCAATTAAATCTAACTGACCTTTTAAGGGAAAAATTAAACCCATATTCATCACCTGGGGGCGTTCTTTTTGCACCGGGGGCGTTGGATGAAATTGTTCTGGATCTGCACCATTGTAGATTACTTTTATGTTTTCAGGAGGCACTCCCCACCATTTTTCCCAACGAGCATTATATTCACAAACTGGTGAAACTTGATCGGCAAAATGATAGTTAAGCCTGACCACAGCTTCCACAACTTTATAGAGAAATCGGCGCACAAACACTGAAGGAATACTACGGTTAAGATTAAGATATTGTTCACGAATATTAATCCCATGTTCAGTTAACAGATAGGGAGTTCCCCGTTCCAATTTGGCAATCACGCAGGGTAAACCACAAAATGCCGCTGCTGAGGAATGGGTGATATCTGTGTGGGGAACTGGAATATTAATCGCCAGCAAAAAACGATAGAGTAAACGGATAGCTTCAGCTAATTCATTAATGGTGGGTTCAAGGCGCTCCGATTCAATTTGCCAGTTGCTACAGGCTAAATCTTGATAAACTGACCAAACCGAGTCGGACATCATGGTTATATGGTAGTCATAATGTAGAAAGTATTTATGAATGTCTAACAGCAGTTCGCCCAATTGATCGATGTCTAAATCTTCAAAAAGAATAGCGCGTATAAATTTCTCAAATCGAGGTAAAAATTGAGTAGCGACAACTTTTTTGGTCGTCTGAAATTTACTTCTAATGGCGTTAGAAAAAGGCGATTGCCAAGAATATTCAACCGGGTCATCAATTCCCCATAGAGGCAATTTTACAACTTGTTTAACATTGGTTGATAAGTTATACCGTAGGGGGAGGTAAGGGTTGGCAACAATGGCAAACAGTTTAAAATCAACTTCTGGAAGTTCTTGGGTTAATACATGACACCAGGTACTCACCCCGCCTTTGTGGAAGGGATAAGTACCTTCAGTTGTCAAGAGTACAGAGGGGCGGTTTGGGCTCATTGAGGGGATGAATTTTTTAGGTTATAGTCATTATAATTTAGATCCCCCCTAGGTTTTGCTGCTCACCAGAAATAAACCGTGGCTAACTGACCTGCCAGCAAGTCATTTTTAACATTTTTAAACTGTAAAATGACTTGATGGTTAAGGTCTTCTGAGGGTAAAGGATTAATTCTCACAACCTTAGCTTCAAATTCCTGGGTTTTGTCTCCCCCGCCGATTTCGACCATCGCCTTTTGACCCAGATGTAAAGCATTAATTAAACGGGAACTCACAGGAATTTCCACATTCAGGTTTTCTATTTCCGCCAGATCGACCACCTTCGTCCCGGCAAAAATTTGATTCCCCACCGCCACTGGTAAATCCACTATAACTCCAGAGCGAGTCGCTGTAATTACTTCTGTCGTTTTAATTTCCGTCAACAGTTCTTCTGGGTCTGAGGAGTTAGTTTCTATCGATTCATAGGGAAGTTCTATAGCTCTTAATTCCGCCAACTGTTGTTGAACCATCTGACGTTGTTCCGTCAATTGTTGGTATTGTAACTGAGCCAATTTTAACTTCGCCTTCATGTCCGTCAGTTCTTGTTGCTGTTGATCAACCACCAGTTGACTTTGCAATTGAGATTGTTTTGTCTGTGCTTGGGTAAAGGTTTCTGAAGCTACAATCGCCGCTTTCGCACTGTCAAGATCCGCCTGGGCTACCTTCATTTCGGCTGCGATTTCTTCGAGTTTTTCCTCAGAGACCGCCCCTTGTTCCCGCAATTCTAGGTAACGCTGATAGGAAGATTCAGCCTTCTGATACAGAGCCTCAGCCCGTTCCACAGAATCTTGCCGTTGAGGTAAGGGGACTTGCTGCATCTGGTTTTGGGCGGTTTTGAGTTCAGACTCCGCCTCTGCAACATTCGCCCGTAGGGGGGCGCTGTTTTGATCAAAATATTGGATCTTTTGTTCCAACTTGAGGATTTCTTGCTGTTGACCCATTTGTTGTTCTTGCAAATCCATGTCTTTTTGCTTTAAAGCCGCTAACTGCTGCTGTTGAGCGATTTTCTGCTGTTGTTTCAAGGCTTGCTGTTGTTGTCGGGCAACTTTTCTTTCTCGGAGTAGGGTTTGTTGTTCTTTTTTGGCTTGTTTGAGTTCCCGTTCAGCCTCAATATTTTTTAAGACTAACAACGGTTGTCCCACTTGAATATGATCGCCGATTTCTACTTTGATATCTTCAACGATGGATGAATAATAGGAAGCGATCGCAAAGGTTTTCGCAGGTTGAATTTTTCCCGTAAATTTTGTTTTACCAATTTGGTTATTTTGTTCTAATTTAGTTAAAATCGGCAGAGGTTCCCGCAGGCGATAACGCACGAAATAAATTCCGGCGGTGACGCTGAACGCCATGATAAATAAAACCAACAATTGTTGCCAGGATTTATCGCCATTAATCCCCTCATTGACAAAACCGACTTCCGATTTAGGATAGGGTTTATTTAAAAAGCTGGGTAGGCTGGTAAACGGAGAGTTGCTGTTTAAACCAGAAATTGCTTCGGTCTTAAATAAGGAAGCTTTTCCTTGGGGATCAAGAGAAGAACGTTGATTAGGGATTCTGGCGTCCATAGCTTTATAGTTTTAGAGTTTTTTTGGAAGTAGGTTTTAAAAAAGCGGATTAATTGATGAACAAAAATTGCATAAATTCAGGAAATTTTAAGAGGGTGATCGCAGTTGCCAGAACAGTTAGGATTAAGACTGATCCAGTCTTTCCTACCTGTTCCCTATTACCTGCTTTTACAAATATTGCTGAACGGCTGAAACTAAATTGTCAGACCAATAATTGGCCAGGTCAGCATTAATCGCCTCCACCATCACCCGAATTAGGGGTTCAGTTCCAGACGCCCGAACTAAAATCCGACCTTGATTTCCCATGGCTGTTTCGGCCTTAGCGATCGCCTTTTGTAAAGGTTCACATTGTTGCCAGTTACAACGTCGCTCCCGGTCTTCTACTCGCAGATTTTTTAACAGTTGAGGATAGGTGGAAAAACTTTGTTCCCGCAGTTGACTCATGGAACAGCCAGAACGTTGTACTAAGGCAGTTAAATGCAATGCGGTGAGCAAACCATCTCCAGAAATACCGTAATGACGACAGAGAATATGACCGGACTGTTCGCCCCCTAACATTGCACCAGTTTGCATCATTTCTGTATGAACGTATTGATCGCCCACCGCAGTTCGGATCAACTTCCCGCCCAACTGTTTCCAGGCCATTTCAAAACCCAGATTAGCCATCACCGTTGAAACAATCGTATTTCCGGGTAACTGTTGCTGTTGTTGCAGCATTTTGCCCCAGAAGTAGAGAATATAATCACCATCAATTACTCGACCTTGACCATCGACGGCGATCACTCGGTCAGCATCTCCATCAAAGGCGAAACCTAAATCCGCCTGATTTTCCTGCACGGCGGCTTGTAGGGGGGCGAGATGGGTTGAGCCACAGTTAACATTAATCCGATCGCCAGCGGCTTGATCATGCAGACAAATGACTTCGGCTCCCATTTGAGCGAAGGCTTGGGGTGCTAAATTAACGGCGGCTCCCCAGGCTAAATCTAAAACAATCCGTAGACCCGACAAATCGGAGGTTGGGAGTAGGGAGTTTTGTAAAGACTGAAGATATTGATTTAATAATTCGGGTCGAGCGTGTTGATATCCATACTTTACTGGCTGTTCGGGTTCGTAGGCTATTTTTCCCCCGGCTCCTCGGATGCCAGTTTCGATCTGTTTTTGTAGGGCGGTGGTTAACTTTGTACCATCGGCTCCAAATATTTTAATTCCATTATCTTCCGGGGGATTATGGCTGGCGGAAATCATTACCCCACCAATTGCTTCAGAAATGTGAGTTAGATAAGCAACGGTGGGAGTGGGGCATAAACCCAGATACCAAACCTCTAATCCGGTGGCTCTTAAACCCGCAGATAATGATGAGGCTAACAGATTGCTGGAGTTACGAGAATCCTGGCCAATAATTACCGGCCCTTTTTTCTGATTCTCCGCTTGTAGGATTTTCCCTGTCCAAAATCCGACTTGTTGAGCCAGGGATGGGGTGAGAACGTCTCCGACTTTTCCCCGAATCCCATCGGTTCCGAATAGGGGGGTTTTGGGTAAATTTAGGGGAAAACGGTCAATAATATTGTGAATTGTAGAGATAAACATGACTTTTATCCTTTGTTAATATTGGGGTTTTGTTGGATTTAAAGTGAGCAAAAAGTGATCAAAAAAGGTTTTAATGTGGAGGTTGAGGAGAAAAAAGTTTGTCCTGCGGGCAAGAAGATTGCCCGCTAGACATTGAGTTAGGATGGTTTCATCCAGTTGCTGCTAAACGAAACTGAAAGTATTACTATTAGTTAAAGCGAGGGTTTGATCCGCTTTAACAATAGCAATCAATTCCTCCGACGTGCCTGAAGTTTTTAACCAAATAGCGGTACCCGTATTACCACTGAGACTATATCGGGACTGTAAGCGATAATTTGAGGCACTTCCGTACAGTTGAATGATATCATCAGCCAGTTTGAAGTCAGAGATTAGGGCATAATCATTTAATCCCTTGTTGGTATTATCGCCGTCATTGTAATAGGCTTGACTTGAATCTCCTAATACAAAGCGATCTTTGTTCTGACCCCCGGTGAGAGCATCAATTTCGCCTTTTCCAAATGTTGTACTATCGACACCAATCAGGGTATCATCGCCGTCTCCGGCAAAGATGGTATCGTTACCTGCGTCCCCTTTCAGGAGGTCGTTACCCGCTTCCCCATTGAGTTTATCGTTATCTGCACCGCCACTGAGTGAATCGTTACCTCCACCCCCATTCAGTGAATCATTACCTGCATCCCCGTTCAGGAGGTCGTTACCTGCGTCCCCATTGAGTTTATCGTTACCTGCACCGCCACTGAGTGAATCGTTACCTCCACCCCCACTGAGGATATCGTTACCTGCACCCCCATTTAATCCGTCATCGCCTAATTGACCTGCTAGTTGGTCATTCCCGCCATCACCATTGAGGGTGTCATTCCCGTCCCCGCCTTTGAGGATGTCATTCCCGTCCCCAGCATTGATGATGTCATTCCCTTTTTGTCCTGCCAGGGTCTCATCCCCAGCAAGACCGTTAATTTGATCGTTAGCAGCAGTTCCTTTAACATTATTGTTATTGGCACTGGTGACGTTAATAACATTGAAAGGTGTATTGGGGTTGGTAATTACGGGGTCAGTGGGGGTGGTAACCTGGGAATCATTGACCTTGACAACAAAAGTATCATCTACGGTTTTGCCATTAGATGTACCTCGAACTGTAATATTTGCTGTACCGAATTGATTGTTCAAATAGTTCAAGGTCAGCGTATTTCCATTAATACTCGGAGTAACTAATCCAGTATTACTATTAGTTAATACGGTCTTAGTAATGGCTGTTTTATCGTTGTCAACATCATCAAAGACATTGGCTAAATCAATCGTAGACTGCGGCGCATTTTTAGCGGCAGTCACATCAGCAATGGCACTAGCCACCGTGGGGGCATCATCGACAGGGGCGACATTGACTGTAAAAATGTCAGTTACTGTTTGACCATTGGATGTCGCTTCTACAGTAATGTCTGCCGTACCTGATTTATCTTTTAGATAGTTTAAGGTGAGAGTATTTCCACTAATACTAGAAGTAACTAATGCCTCGTTACTGTTAGTTTTAATGGTTTTGACAATCAGGTTTTTATCGTTATCAACATCATCAAAGACACTGCTTAAGTCGATGGTCTGGCTTGGATCATCTTCGGTGGCGGTAACATCAGTAATGGGACTAGCCACCGTGGGGGGTTTATCTACAGTACCAAAGGTGACCTTGGCAGTATGGGAGCCTCCATTTTTAAAGACCATCTCCAAAATATCGCCGTTCAGGGTGGTGCTATCCGCGCCTGTGATCACCGGTTCTTGACCTTGGGGAATCTTCAAATCAAGTTTGACAGTTCCCGCCCCGGTAAAGGTATAGTCTAAATTCTGACCGTCACCCGTAACACTTTCCAATGTTGAGCGCATCGGTAGGTCAATAATCCGAGTCACATCTTGGGGAGTTGTCCCTAGGTTAATGGTAAATTCGCCCCCGGTTTTCGGCAAAAATACCGTGTCTGCGTCATAGGCATACCAGTTATTCACACTTTGGATTTGCTGACCTTTTTCCACATTTAAACCAAAGTCACCGACGCTGGTATTAGTAGCGGCTTCAACTTTAGCCGTAATCGTATTTCCTGTACTTGATGTGGATATTTTGGCTTTTTCAAATGTTTTAATCCGATTGCTTAAATCGGCTGCGGTGACAAATTCTGCCCCGGCGTTATAAGCCTTAGCGATCAAGTTGGTAAACATCTGCTCGGTATAACCGGGTGCCGCGCCCGGGGCGGTTGTTGGGGCATAATCATGCCAAGGAAAATGGAAGATGGGCATGGCGGCGTGACTGGCAATGTCGTTATATTCTTGATTCCATACGGCTTCTGCTTCGGGTACCGTTTTTTTCTCAAACTCAATTAAAGAGAAGTCAAACTTCATGTTCGGAGCTAAATAAACATAGTCTTCTCCTTTAAAGGGTAAGCCAAACGCATTCGGATACCCGGCTCCCACTCCTGAATATCCCCCACTGACATAATCGAGGTATTTTTTCAGTTCTTGACTGACTTGGAATCCTTCGGGAGCCCCTGGTATGGCTGCACCAGTCACATTAATTCCTAAATTTTTTTCAATCACCAATTGGGACTGATTAAATTCCTTTTCTAGTTGGGTGGGGGTGAGAACATTGGTATCTTCTGGGTGGGTCAGGGAGTGGGTACCAATTTCGTTCCCCTGGGCCAACATCTGCTGGTAGTAGGGGCCAGACTTGTTCCAATCCGTGGTTTGGTCTGGGGGATTATCACCTACATTGATATAGTAGGAACCGACAAAATTGTAGTCCTTGTTCCATTTGTCTAAAATCGGCAGCAGTTTATCGTAAATTCCATTATTAACGTCATAGGTTTCCTGAGACTGATCCATGTCATTCCGAGAAACAAAGATTCCCTGATCCCGGCTCATATTCAGTCGTACTGTGGGTTCAGTCCCTTCCGCAGACCATTGTAGCGCCTGCCAAAGCAAGTTACTATCGGCTAAAAATCCTTCCGTGGCAAAGTGAACATTTCGGCCTCCGGTTTGGGTGGTAATCACCGCCTCGCTATTTTTGCCATTGGCAACTAAATCTGCGACAACCTTGGGTTGATTATTGTCTGTTACACCGTCGCCATAAGTGTTATAGGATATGTTGCTATAGTTAAGAATCGCCTCATTAGCGGCGTACCCTTTCATGACTGGATTAGTTACATCTTTGGCTGTGAGAGTCCCATTCACTGGCCCGCCCCCATCAACCCTTGTCAGGTCTAGGAGTTTGCGCATCCGGCTATAGGAATCTCCGGGCAAAGCATTACCATTTTCGTCGTTGGTCAGGAAATCTCCGGCTGTAACAATCCCAATTTTATAGTCATAAACGGCATCTGATAAGGTGTTTTCAATGGCTTGCAGTTTACTGGTGGGAACGTTGCGGAAGGAAGGAAAGACTAAGCTGTCATAATTGACCAGTTTTGTAATATCCGTTAGATCATCCTCGTTTAAAATATCAAACGGAATTCCAGCCTGCATGGCTTGGGATTGGGCGGACAGAAATAGCTGGGTATAGGCTTTTTTATCGAAGAATTTGGCTGCGGTGGTGTCTGAATAGACGATACCTATTTTTTTACTCAGATCTGTTCTTGGGATTAAAACTTTTGGTGCTGAAACCGTATATTTTTGACTGCCATAATCCCCGGGTAAAAAGTCAGTATTGTTAATGTCAATGTAGGCATCGACAGCTTTGGGTGTTCCCTGTAATTGGCTCACGGGAACGGCAAATTCTACGATTTTCTTGTCGGGATCAAAGGTATAATCAAGGTCGGAAACTTTAGTTGCGCCCTCAGCCCCAGTGTACAGAGCCGGGATACCATTACTATCAAAATTGACGTTATATTCGGCTCCAACTGTTGAAGTTGACCCCCATAATGTATAACCCGTTTTGGTATTCCGATCTGTATTCAGCCATAAAGTGGTATTAGCACCAATGGTCGTACTATCGGCTTTGAAGGCAAAAACATAAGCATCTGCGGCATATTTGCCGTAAATTTCATATCCGGCTTTTCCTGTCCCGGAGACGGAATCTAAGCGCTCATTCTGTGTCCAATCCGTCAGCTTTCCGTCAACGTTAATGTTTTCGTATTGGTTTGTCATCATGACTCCTATATTTTTGATAAAAAATGGGTACTCAATGAGTGACTAATCAAAGATTAGTCATATTAATCTGGAGTGAAGTTGCAGGGCACTCGCCCCCCGATTTCATTAAAAAAGGGGGGAATAAGTTGCACCGTGAAAGAGAAATGGTATCAGCCCTCTTTTGTCAGTTTGGCGATTTGAGACAATTTACGCCCTTTGAACCGATTAAAAGCCCCGATTGTCCCGTCTATCCAAAAAAGAGGGATCGGACAGGAAATGATACTACTTGAAGTTTTGGCTAAAATTTTTGAATTCGACTCTGGTTTTTTAAAAAGGGTTTTGTCTAAACTGCTCTGGTTAGCTGGCAAATAATTGGAATTCGACTCTGGTTTTTTAAAAAGGGTTTTGTCTAAACTACTCTGGTTAGCTGGCAAATAATTGGAATTCGACTCTGGTTTTTTAAAAAGGGTTTTGTCTAAACTGCTCTGGTTAATTGACAAATAATTGGAATTTGACTCTGGTTTTTTTAAAAAGGGTTTTTTTTGTCTAAACTGCTCTGATTAACTGGCTAATAAATTACGTTGTCTTAAATAGAATTGTTCTTGCAAACAGTTTTGCAGAGTTTGATGAGAAATCAGAGACTTCCGCAACAGAATTTCCCCCAGTTTTTTGCCTGTATTAGTTTGTTCTTGCAAGGCGACTTGCAATTGATTCCGAGAAATAAATTGCTTTTGGAGTAGGATTGTACCCAGAGCAAAAGCTGCGGGCGTTTTGGGCATCTTTTTTACTGGTTCTTCGGGATACATTAACTGCAACTCCCAAGCTAGGGCGCTACCCACAATTGTCTCCAGATTATTGAATTGAGGTTTCCAACCCAAAATCTGACGAATTTTATCGGAACAAGCAATCACACAAGCGGGGTCTCCGGCTCGTCGTTCAATCTCAACCACCGGGAATTGTCGTCCCGACATTTCTGTGACTTTTGCTAAGACTTCCTTGACACTGTACCCCTGACCATAACCACAGTTGAGAATATGGCTGTCATTTTCGTCTTGCAGATAACGCAGGGCGTCAATATGGGCGGCGGCTAAATCCTCGACATGGATATAGTCACGAATACCTGTGCCATCGGGGGTGGGAAAGTCTGTGCCGAAGATACTCACGGATTCCCGTCGGTTTAAGGCGGCATCTAAAGCGACTTTAATCAGATGACTGGCTTTTTTGTTGGTTTGACCAATGCGCCCACTGGAGTCGGCTCCGGCGACGTTAAAGTACCGTAGAATCACATACTTTAATCCCGATGCTCGACTGTAGTCTTGAATCATCTGTTCGCTCATCAGTTTGGAGTAACCGTAGGGATTGATGGGTGCGGTGGGGGTTGACTCCCGCACCGGGTTTTCTGCGGTTTCTCCATAAACGGCGGCGGTACTGGAAAAAACTAGCTTTTTGACTCCGTATTTTTCACAGCATTGCAGCAGGTTTAATGTGTTACGGGTATTGTTTCCGTAGTAAGCCAGGGGATTGGCTGTGGATTCGGGGACTGAAATGCTGGCGGCAAAGTGCAGAATCGCATCAAATTGATGTTCGGCAAACACCTGAGCTAATTTTTGCGAGTCTGCTAAATCTCCTACGACTAATTCCCCATAAAGCACTGCTTTGGGTGATCCGGTAGAGAGGTTATCATAGACTACGATTTCGTAATCTGTTTCTTTCCCGAGTTGTTTGACGACATGGGAGCCAATATAACCAGCGCCTCCAGTCACTAATATCTTTTTACTTCTTTGCATCACAGATACCTCCTCTACTTTTAAAAGTGGTTAAGTAGTCGGAAACGAATAAACCCAGCTATGTAAAGAACTGTAAAGGTGTTTACATATCTTTACTTTTTCCTAGTTTTCACCGTTAACCTTAAGTTAAACCGACTACTTGTTCGGATCAGTGTATTTACTTAAGCTAATGATGGTTCATACGACCAGAATCTTGCAATAGTCCGAGCCGAACTTTACCGATTCTTTAAGAAAAATAAGAATTAAGGGTTCTTATATGAATGTTTCATGAAAAATCAAAATTCGACTTGATTTAACAAGTGTTAGTGTGGTATAATCTCGCGTGTTTTTTTAATTATGAAAATATTGGCTCTGGACTTGATCTCAGCGATTTGGCTGTATACCCTGTGGGCTATTTTATTTTTGGGGTTGCCTTATAAAAGTTTTTCTAGCTCTTATCATCATCATTGGCACAGCAAAATTGTGAGTGCCTTCGCCCGAACCTCATTGGTGGTAACAGTTGGAGTTTTTGCGCTCACTGCTTTCCATCTGTTCAGTTGGTTAACCTTGGTGCTATTTTACACGATATTGTTACTGATTGTTTGGTATTATCGCCAACGGAAAACAGCCAGGGAAAAACTAACTATATTTGTTCAGGGGTTATTGTTTTTATTCCTGGACATACTTGACCAAGGACTCCCTACGGAACAGATTTTCAAGAGTTTCTCCCTCATTTATCAGCAATATCAAAAAAGATTGTTAATGATCATCGGTGTTCAAACCATTAACAGTCCTCAAAAAACCCTCAAAATCCTAGTATTAACCGTCATCTTGAGCTTCACTTTATTACTGCGTTTTGAACATCCCCTGCTAGAAATGCGCCTAGCAACTCCCGATAGTTACCAGAACTTACTGCTAACTCAGCAATTTTTAACGGGAGATTGGGATAAAATTCAACATCAAGTTCAATATTTACCTGTCTTCTCAGTTCTGACTGCTGTGATGTCGCTGCTGGCTTCGGTTGATAGCGCACAAGTTATAAGGTTCCTTCAACCTCTGTTTGGGTTTTTGCTGGTGTTGAGTGTGGGTTACAGTCTGCAAACTTTGACTCAAAAGGGTACGGTTGCTTGGGTGGGAATGTTCAGTTTGGGAGCCTATCTGTTTACCTGGTCTCCAGAAATTTCTAAACAGTTACCCCTGTGGGGTCAGCAAGTTTTAGGAACTGTGATCGGCAGCTTGAACTTTTCCCTGGTTCGACAGTGGGCTGTGGGTGATGAAGAAATTGCAGCTATGTTTTTAGTTCTTTCTCTGGCTTGTTTTACCAGGGTTCATATCAGAAAATTGCGCCCAACTGCGGTACTTGATACCTGTTGCTGTTTAGCAATGGTGGCGATGGCGGCACCTGTATTACTGATTCTTGCCTTGATCGGAATAGTAGGAGTGATGGGGAGCCGGATTTTAGGATTGGCTTCGGTTGCGATCTCCTGGTTATTGTTGGCTTTATTATTTGCTTTTTCTCCAGAAAAATTTGACTTTTTTCGGGTATTTCTAATTACGTTACCTGTGGGACTCAGTTTGCTCATTGCCTTAGTATTTTTATTTATCAGTTGGCTTTTATTCCCAATATTGAGACGAAATTCAGAAATAGCTTGTTTGATTTTACTATTTTGTTTTGCCTGTAATTTCCTGCTGCCACCCCCGGCTAAAATTAATTATTTGGAATATGAAGTTGCTGCTCGTAAAAGCCTAGAAATTCGCACAACATTTCCGCTCAAACGTTGGATTATTGTCGCCCCACCGGAACAACTAGCTCAAAATTATCGGGCGGGTTGGCATGAAGATTTAGCCGAATTTGTCAAACAATATTTAACGGAGGTAAAGTTTGATGATTTTCAATTTCCCTACGAAGTCCCAGATTTATTTGTATTTGTGGAAAAACAACCTCTGGCTATTTATCCTTTGAACTTACATTTAGCAATTTCTAACTCCATTTTATTAGACCCAACCTATCACTATTATCGTTCTTTAGCGGGACGCACCAGTTTAGAATTTGAAGCTTTAAAGTTATGTGAACTTTACCAAAAACATCATGCTGGTGCTTCTATCTATTATGAAGATGATCAACTCAAAATTTGTCATTTTGAACTCTGATTATGGAACTCCATTCAGGGTAGAATTGATTTGTCTCAAGTGAGGCGATCGCTCAACAGTTGGTTTAGTTACTATAATTCCTCAAATAACTTATGTTAGATCTAACAAAATTGGCTCAACAAATGCAAGGCATGAGCCAACATATTAATCGAGAAGCTGAAGCATCCCGCAAACGCATTGAAATCGCTTTAAATTTAATCGAACAAGCGAAATTAAATGATGATCAGTTAATGCGAAACTATGCAGAATTTAAACCGAGAATGATTTTTAAACCAGCTACTCCCTTAGAACCTTTAAGTTATTGTCCTGATATTAATGCGCCACCTTCCGCCCATACGGTTTTTGCCACGGATGGTTCCCAAATTGCGCCCAGTGCCCATGAAATTGCCTATTGTTATTTAATTAATGTCGGGCGGGTGATTTTACATTATGGTCAAAGTCGTCATCCGATTTTAGATAGTATTCCTGAAATTTATTATCGCCCGGAAGATTTATATTTATCCCGGCAATGGGGAATTAAAACCGAAGAATGGATGGGATATCGTCGGGCGGTATCGGAAGCGATTATTTTAGCAGAATCGGGAAATCAATTACTCGAAATTTCCCCAAATCAACAGTTAAATGTTCCCACTTTAGCTTTAGTTGATGGTTCTTTAATCTATTGGTTTTTAGAACAATTACCCTCAGAAGCTAGAGATTTAATTTTATTACCAATTTTAGAATCTTGGGAACAGTTAAGATTAGCGGGTATTCCTTTATTTGGATATGTAAGTGCTTCTCGCAGTAGTGAAAGTTTATCCTTTTTAAGATTACAGGCTTGTCCCTTTGATCAACCCAATTGTTTACAACATTGTCCGGGGATAGGAGGTATAATTTCAACGGGAGCGGAGAAAAAAGCCCCTTGTCAAGTGTTTGAACCCCTGCGGGATACGGTATTATGGGAATCCCAATTAAAACCCGGTCAACGCAGTCCTTTCTGGCGTTCTAATTCATCAATTTTGGATTTATATGAACATCATCAAATCTATTTTTGTTATGTGAATATGGGTAGTGAAATTGCTCGTTTAGAAGTTCCGGCTTGGGTAGTGGAAAATTCTGACCAATTAGAGTTAGCATTGGGAATGGTGATGGCGCAAGTTCAAAAGGGATATGGCTATCCGGTGGTGTTAGCAGAAGCCCATAATCAAGCGGTGGTGAAAGGAGGCGATCGCACTCGATTTTTTACGATGTTGGAGCAACAAATGATTAAAGCGGGACTAAGAAATGTGGGAATTTCCTATAAGGAAGCAAGAAAACGGGGTAGTATTGCGTGAAAATCGTAGGGGTTGGGTCTCCCAACCCTCTTTGCTCAATTAGGATTGCTATACTTTCTTTTCATCTCCAAGGCATACTTTAAAGGCGCAAGAATGGTTAGATTTTTAGCCAAACGCGGGTAGATTTTGTAGATATCTGGGAGTTGATTGGGTAATAATTTTTCGGCGATAAACTCCTGTAAAATCACATCTTCATCGAATTTAGAAAGCATAGTTTTACTTACTCCTGATTTGTTGGATTGACTCTTTTACACAGCTTCGGATATTCTGATTGCAAAATTGGGTGTTAGGTAAATCTTTGAGGCTGCTCCAAAGATTAGTATTAAATCCAGTATTGCCATCGTTGGTACTGCCAATAATTAATAGTTTTCCTTGTCGGGACGAGACTTTATTGGCGAGGTTTTTTAAGGTATCGGGACAAAATTCTTCTCCTTCGTTGGCTTGAATTTGCAGTACAATAATTGGGGTTTCAGGGTGGCGATCGCTCATTTCAAGAGCCAAATCTAAAGCCGGACAGACATAGGTTCCTTGGCCTTTAGATTCAGTTTTTTGATGACAGAGAGAATAGCTATCATTGGAGTCTTTGATCATCGCTGGATCGGTGGCAATTACCTCTTGACTCACTTCAATTAAGGCCTGTTTATCCCCTGTTTTAGAAGCATCTGCCAGACCAAAACAAGTATCTTTAGATGCTTTGAGTTGTTGAGGATCATTGAGGGCTGAAGCACTACTATCCGCGATTCTGATTAACAGTAACTTGGATTGTTTACTGCACCCACTCAACAGAAAAACAAAGAACAGAAGACACACAATCAACAGTATCCAGACCCCATCAAAATCGCTACTCTCACCTTTTTTAATAAACTGATTTTTGCATTCAGTACACATGAACTCTTTGGTTGTATTGGGGAGTTGTACTAAGTCACACTTTCTACGCCCTTGTTTATGATCTCTCAAACAATCCATAAAATAAAACCTCCTTAGCTGTTGATACGATCTCACACTCGACTCAGTAACCCAAAATCCTGATCAGGTTTTGATCAGGATTTCATCGCGTAACGATTAGGAATGACTAACAAAGTTAAGGTTTCACCAGAGGGAAAAATCAGAATTGACATAAAAGGAATGAGAAACCGGGTTTCTTGTCTTGTTTTTATCAAGAAAGCATTTTCTCTCAGAGAAACCCGGTTTCTATTGAGTCCTATAATCCCTAGTCTCTGACAGGCGAATAAACGTGCAATGTCACACAATCTTCATCACTGTTATTAACTAACTGGTGGTATTCATAACGGTCAGTCCAGGTAATTTCCCCCGCACTTACGGTTTCTTTTTTCCAACAGAATAATTTCCGTTTTTCGTCGGCAATATAGCGCTGTTGAGTGATCGAGCCCTGAAGGACTTTAGTCACATTCAACGCGGCCTGTTTGTGGGGGTGAACGCCAGAGAGTTGACCTGGCCCCCAACACATCACCAGCACCTCAACAGAATCATTCCGACACAGGATTTGATGGCCATAGCGATCAGGAAGAAATAAAACGAAAGCCTCCCAACATTCCTTCGGTAAATGCAACCGAGTGACCAAATCTTTCAGTTTCTCCAGAGTCAACGTATGAGACGGGATCACCTTAATTGCGACCAGGAACTTCTCAAACGGATAATTAACCCTGTCAGGCGAGGAAACACCGTTCTGCTGTACAATCTGACTAATCATTAGTTTTCGAGCCGTTGATTTACTTGTCTGAACAGATAACTGAATCGATGGCCTTTCATGTCAACCGAAAGGTTGCTATGCAGTTGTCAAGGTTCAGGCTTGATAGTCTAGGGTCGTAAAACCCTTGTTTTCTCAAGCTGTGGACACGATCTCACACCAGACTCAGTAAACCCAAATTCTGATCAGGTTTTGATCAGGATCAGGACTTCACCGCGTAACGATTAGGGATGACTAACAAAGTTAAGGCTTCACCAGAGGGACAAAAAATAATTGAGACAGCACGCGCAAAGAAAGGACGGGGGACAGGATGGGCATCCGACAAATCTCACCAAGCCTTAACAGATGCGAGTTTGTATCAATTGCAAAATGTAATTCTTCCAGCTTTAGGAATTTCTGTTAATAAGGATAATCCCAACCCAACTCTTAACTTGAAAAAGTTAAAAGCAATTATTGATAAAAATTGTATTAAGCCACCCATTAATGAATATTCAAGAGTCACATTAACTATTTTTACCGATGATTCTCAAGAAAAAGTTTTAACAATCATCAATAATTTAATTGCCGATGATCGTACTCAGTTACGTTTGAATGATTTCTACAACTTTTTTGATAAACATAAATTAAGAACAGATCGAATCACTGATATAAATTGGCGTTATTTTTTATCAGGTAAGAAGCTAATTGATAAAGATATTTTTATTGCCTTTTGCGAAGTTTTAGGGGTATCTTGGCAGAAGGTTATAGATCAGAAAACACCGTTTAAACACAAAAAAGATAGTACAAAAGCAACCTTATTAGTAGAAGTTTTAAATACATTTAATCATCAAGAGCAAAAAGATTTAGTTTGTAGTAATTTAGCTTTAAGTCATTCACCTAAAGCCTTTTTAGTGATTAATTCTTGTTCCTTTAGTCGGACTTGGATGTTGCGAAGAATTGCATATGAAATTAAAACTTTTGGCAAAAAAGAAGTAGAAGTAAAACCAGAAGATTTTTTGAGTCAATCTCAACACACCTCTCCTTAAATCGAAGATTTAACATCAATATTCAAGCAAAAATATCCTGATCAATTACTTAATGAAGACTTAAAAAGCAAATATATTTTTCTGATTATTAATGTTGATAAGTATGATTTTAATGACTTTAAAAACTTGATTAACGAATTTTGGAAACCGATTTTGGCTAGGGTAAATCCAGAAAAATCTGGTAAGATTTTAATGTTTATGATCTCTAGTGGCAAAGAAAATAATTGGCAAACGGAATGGAAAAATTGTGATATGTTAAAAGATGCGATCGCAGAACTCACTCCAGCTAATCCTTTTAAAGCAAAAGATTTAATTGAAATTCTCCCTAGAATTGCTTTTGAATTTGAGATAACGCTTAAAGAAGATCCAGCTACTCTTTCTCAAAGTATCCTAGAAAAAGGTCAAGGAGGAACAGAAAAAATAATTCGGGCTTTATATCGACAATTCGACTGTAAAACTGAGGACTTAATGCGACAATGGCAAACCTACCCACACCAATAAACCCTAACACCAAAATTCAATATACAAAAGATGAAACTGGAGAATTTCCACCCCCTAAAGGGGGAGAATGGAATGATTTAGTTGACCAACAAATTTACCCCTATTATCCCAGTGATGGGTTAGTAGAAGCGGTTAATTTAGCCATTCGTCTCAACCGTCCTTTACTGTTAGAAGGAGAGCCCGGATGTGGTAAAAGTCAGTTAGCGGCGGCGGTTGCTTATCAACTGAATAAACGTTATCCTGATATTCAATGGAAATATAGACTCTGGAATATTCAATCTACCAGTAAAGCCCAGGATGGCTTTTATACCTATGATTATGTGGGAAGACTTCAAGCCGCACAATTAGACAAAGAAAAGGTACAAGATGACAACATAAACCCCCGTGACCCAGAAAATTTTATTAACTGGGGGCCATTAGGATATGCCTTTCGAGAACAGGACTGTCGGACTATTGTTTTAATTGATGAAATTGATAAAGCGGATAAAGACTTACCCAATGATTTATTATTAGCTATTGACCAACAGAAATTCCTGGTTAAAGAACTCCGAGAAGAAAATGGCGAACCCCGTTGGGAACGTGCTAATAAAGCTGCACCACCGATTATTATTATTACCTCTAACCGAGAACAGGAACTTCCCAGTGCCTTTTTGCGACGGTGTTTATATCATTATGTTGAATTTCCTGATAGGATACGGTTAACCGAAATTATTAATAGTCGGTTTAAGAATCCTCCGGCTATAATAGTTAAAGAGGCTTTAGATAAATTTATGAAACTGCGAGAGGCAATGGAAGAAGATGAACTCCCTAAACAAGTTAGTACCAGTGAATTAATTGATTGGTTTAAAGCCCTTTATGACTATCCTACGGGGGAAATTAAGGCAATGCTCGAAAAACCAGGAATTCCTCTACCAAGTACGTTACTCAAAGATCATAAGAGTTCTAATAGTTATCAGGATAAGCTGTTGAGCATTTAAACTGTATATTTTAGAGGCTGAAACCCCTTACTGGCTTGGATCGTCTCGAAAATTTAGATAATTAACAGCTTATTTAACCTAAAATCCCCAATCTCGTAGCAATTGTGTTATATTCTGATAGTTTAAGCCTTGAAATCAATTTCAGGCTAAAAGCTAAAACCCGTTGAAACGGGTTAATCAAGATCATTATTCAGTCATCTTTAGATGACTTCAGCTATTAGCCCGAACTTTAGTTCAGGGCATTAACTTAAAATGATCTTCCTAATTTCCCAACTAAACTCTATAACAATGTAAAACCTAACCTCAAAAATGACAACCGCTTTACCTCTGCTAAAATTATTTGAGCAACTCAAAAAAGCTGATTTTCCCCTAGGAATTGACCAGTATAATTTTGCAGTGGAAGCCTTAACCCAGTCTATTGAGGATGGTTTTGATCCGACTAATTTTGATAAAATAAAATACCTTTGTCAAGCCGTTTGGGTTAAATCTCCCGAAGAACAGCATCAGTTTGATACCTGTTGGCAAGAGTTAATTTTAAGTTCAAAAAACCCCGATAAGACCCCCCCAACCCCTATTGAAAAGGGGGGCAATTTAGATAAATATACTCCAGAAAATCCCGATGATACCCCCCCAACCCCCATTGAAAAGGAGGGCGATGGAGAACCGGAAGAATACTTAACAATTGAAACCCAAAACCTGCAAGTGGGAACTGCTATTTCTGTAAATTGGCAAGAAAGGTGTTATTTCCCCGTAACTCGTCAACAACTACGGGAAGGATGGGAAACCTTTAAACCGCAACGTCCAAAAACCTTTTTCAAGGAAATAGATATTCCCGCTACCGTTGAACAAATTACCAAAGATGGTTTTTTCATTAAACCTGTTTTCGCCCCCACCCAGACCCTAGAAATACCCCCAAAAGTCCTATTACTCCTCGACCAAAAAGGCTCAATGGCCCCCTTTCATCCCCTTTGTCGCCATTGGGTTAACCTGTGGTCAGGCGCGACGGTTTACTATTTCCATAACTGCCCAACCGATAGCTTATATCGTGACCCGCAACTGCGACAAGGGGAAGATATCGAAATTTTAAGTGAATTTTCCCCTAAGAATACCGTTGCTTTAATTATTAGTGATGCCGGGGCGGCAAAACAACGTTCAGTCCCTGACCGTTGGGACGAAACCGTAGAATTTCTCAACCTCCTCACCGATACCGTTTCCCGTGTCGCTTGGTTAAACCCTCTCCCCCGTCACCGTTGGTTAGATACGACTGCGGAGGATATCGCCAAAATATACCCCAAACAAGTCCCGATGTTTGCCCTCAACCCCGCAGAATATCAAAAAATGCTGCGTTGGTTACGTTGGGGTGACTCTTTCTCTAACTCCCCCATTACCAAGCAGGGCTGTTTCAAAGTCGGGTGGAAAAGAGTAAAGAAAGAGCGATCGCTACCTGGTAAAATCAAGAGCGATCGCTAGTTTTTTACAAAAATAAAGATGCTAACAACTCTAATAGAAAAACTGAAAAAAGTCAAGGATTACCGGAAAGCCCAGGGAATAAGGCATCCGCTCTGGGTAGTATTATTAATAGTCATTTTGGGGCTAATGTCGAGAAATTTAGGGTACAGAGAACTGGAAAATTTTGCCAAAATCAATCAAAAAGAACTTCGTCAAGTTTTAAAAATAAAGCGGGAAAAACTGCCATCATACTCAACAATAAGAAGAGCAATAGAAGGAGTAGATTGGTCAAATTTAATCGAGATATTTAATGAGTGGGCTAGTGATAATTATCCATATCAAGAAGAACTAGATTGGTTGGCAGTAGATGGAAAAAGTCTCAGAAGCACTCTCATAGATTATGGAAATAAATCCCAAAATTTTGTGATGATTGTTTCATTGTTTAGTCAAAGAACGGGATGTGTATTAAACCTGAAAAAGTTAGAGAACAAAAAAGAATCAGAAATCAGCCAAGCCCAATAGATAGTAAGGGATTGCCAGTTAAAAGGAAAGGTAATAACCTTTGATGCGTTGCATTGTAATCAGAAGACTGCTGCCCTAGTAATTGAGAGTGGAAATGATTATATAATGGCTTTAAAGAAAAATCAAAAAAAGTTATATGAGCAAGTGGAAACCGTAATAAAAAGTGAAAATCTTTTGAGTGTAGATGTAACCCATGAACACAGCCATGGCAGAAAAGTTACTCGAAAAGTTTCGATTTATCAAGTGAATAGAAACTTCCACAAAGGCTGGAAACATCTGAAATTTGTGATTCAGATAGAAAGAAGTGGCAACAGAGGAAAAAAACCCTACCAAGAAAAAGTATATTATATCAGTAGTGCTGTTAACGAGGCTCAAACCTTGGCTCAAATCATTAAAGGACATTGGGGGATTGAGAATCAATGCCATTGGGTAAAAGATGTAATTTTTCAAGAAGATAAAAGCCGAATTCGTAACTTTCAAGCGGCTACCAACTTCTCAACTCTAAGAACTCTGGTGATCAATCTTTTCAGAAGTTTGGGTTTTGTGTCAATAACAGAAGGACAACGGTGGTTAACTGAGCACTGGCACAAGATTTTCATTCTTTCGGAACTTTTTCCCCTAAAATTCTCAAGATAATCGAGTTTCTCCATCGGTAAAAATCCCAATAAAATAGATGTAAATTCTCTCTACGAAACCTGTAGAGAAGTTTTTGCTACTCAAAAATCAGAAAGATTATCCCCTGAGCAACATTCCAGACAATTCAGTTAGAATTACTCAGTTTTTTCGCCTCAAGGCGTGAAAATTGGGGACTCAATTTGACTCCCCAATTTTCTAAAATGAAACAGCCCTGCTTATCAAGGGGGGGCTTTAGGAGTTTCCCCCCAAACCCCTTTAACAAGCGAAGAAGATCCCCCCCAAACCCCCTTAGAAAAGGGGGCTTCAGGAACTTCCGGTTCCCCCCTTTCCCAAGGGGGGGCTAGGGGGGGATCTCACCGACCCGTAGAAAACGTTTCCTGGTACGATGCCGTCGAATTCTGTGCCCGACTGCTCCAACGCACCGGACGCCCCTACCATTTACCCTCAGAAGCTCAATGGGAATATGCTTGTCGTGCCCGAACTCAAACCCCCTTTTACTTTGGGGAAACCCTAACCAGTAATTTAGCCAATTATCAGGCACAAGATGAAAAAATAGGAGAAACTTTATATAAGGGAACTTATGCTGATGAATCTCCTGGTGAGTATCGGCAACAAACCACCCCCGTTGGTCAATTCCCTCCCAACACCTTTGGACTGTATGATCTCCATGGCAATGTCTGGGAATGGTGCGCCGACCCTTGGCATGAAAACTATGAAGGAGCACCAACGCAAGGAGAAGTTTGGGATGAGCAGAATAAGAATGATAATCGTTATCAAATCTATGATGTTGAAAATTTAACCAAATTATTAAGCAGCAATCAAAACCGGTTGCTTCGCGGTGGTTCGTGGTCCTTCGATCCCGGGCTTTGCCGCGGTGCCGTTCGTCTCTGGGACGGGCCGGGCGGTCGGATCTGCGTCTGCGGATTTCGTGTTGTTTCCCTCCCGTCTGCGTGGACTCTTTAGCCCTTTACCCTTTAGCCCTTTTGCCCTTTACCCTTCTTTTTTCTTTTCCCTTCTTCCCTTGTGTCCGAGCGAAGCGAGGATTTTTATTTTTTTTTAGCAAAATCTGTTAGGAAACCGTAGGGGCGGGTTCGCGTTAATCTAAAATTCCCACCCCAAAACCGCCTAAACCCCCCCCGACCCCGGAAGATCCCCCCAAGTCCCTCTTTTTNTTAAGAACATCTTGTCCCCCCCTTATTAAGTCACATCTTGTCCCCCCCTTTTAAGTCACATCTTGTCCCCCCCTTTTTAAGGGGGGCTAGGGGGGATCTTCTAGGTTTGGGCGGGTTTATTGAGGTTATTTGTTAATATCAAATATTGTGACGGAACCCGCCCCTACGGGTTAACAGCCAACTCTCAGAAACCGGGTTTTTGCGTTAACCTAATACTAAATATCAAAATCCCTAGAAAAACCCGGTTTCTCACCCCTTTAATTTATCATGGTTGAATTAATTATTTTATTAGCCTCTTTATTGGTAGCTTGGTTGGTTTTTACCTGGGCAGTTCAGGTGTTGAAAGCGAGTGTTAGTACAGCAATTGCGATCGCAGTTATTGTATTAGTTTTACAACTGGTATTTGGAATTGGGCCCCAGGAATTATTAGACCATTTGATTCAGTTACCGCAAAGGTTATGGGATTTGGTTGTTAATCGTCGTTTATAATAAATATAATAAGAGAGTCCTGAAGGACTCACTACGGGTTAGAAGTGGAATTTTAGTCGATCGCAATGGTTTTGATTTAACTGTTTATCTAGGGTTTCCCAGTCCTCTTGTTCAATATAATTGGTGATTTGATCTAGGGTTTGTTTGTAGGATTTGAGCGATCGCAATAGGGCTTCTCGATTATATTTTGCCATCATTAATCCTAATTCTGGATTTCCCCCCCCAACCCGACTGGTATCCCTAAATCCCGAACTGGCAAAATAGTGAGCTAATAAATCAACATCGGGATTATCTTCTAATCTTAAAGCCGCAATTAAACTCCCACTAATAATTACAGGTAAATGGGAAATCCAAGCCACCGCTCGATCATGTTCTTCCGGTTGACAATGGTAGATTTTAGCTTGCAATAAATTCACAATAGATTCTACAATTCTAATTGATTCTGGGGGTGTGTTGCTAGTCGGTGTAATCACATAGGGTTTATTAATAAATAAATCATGTTGTGCCGCGTCAATTCCGGTTTCCGTATTCCCCGCCATCGGATGTCCCCCGACAAAATTCGGCCATAATTCCGAACAACTGTCCACGATTGGTTTTTTCACAGAACCCACATCGGTTAAAATAGTATGGGGTTGTAAATAGGGAATTAGTTCTATAATAGTGGGAGCGATCGCAGCAATAGGCGTACAAATAAAAATAATATCAGCTTGACCCATCAAAGATAAATCCACACTAGCCTCATCCACAACCCCCCGGGCGACGGCAACCTCGCAAGTTTCCGGTTTCCGACTGATCCCCAAAATGCGATAGGATAGGGGTAGAGACACAGGAGAATCGGATAGGTAAATTTGGGTTTGGGTTTGTTGTCGATGGGTGAATAAATCTAAACCGAGTGATCCGCCAATTAAACCCAGTCCGATAATGCCAATATTCATCAATAAAGACTCCACTTAAATTATTAGGGAAAAGCGTTATTAAATCTATCACTTAAAGATCAATTTTACAATCATTTTATCAAGTTAATTTAAAGCTATTTAATGGGTTATTAAATAATTTAGCATTAAGTTGAATTGAAAAACGATTGTTTCAGGTTTAAACTAATATTATTAGAGCAATTTTACCCTTTTTATAGGTAGATAAATTTTACCATATTTTGCTATAATTTTCTATAATCAACCTCACTAATTTGGAGAGTTAGAAGGCATGGATGCCGATGAACTTCTGCTCAAATATCAATCAGGGACAAGGGACTTTACAGGTATTTTGCTTTGTGAAGCCAATCTCAGTCGAGCCAATCTCAGCCAAGCCAATCTCAGCCAAGCCATTTTGAGCATTACGAATCTCAGTGGTGCCAATCTTTCTGAAGTCAATTTCAGTCAAGCTAAACTCAATGTTGCCCGCTTGAGTGGTGCGAATTTAACTGGCGCTAGACTCGATGATGCGGTGCTCAATGTTGCCAATCTAATTCGCGCCGACCTCAGAGAAGCGTCTTTAATTAATGCTTCTTTAATTCGGGCTGAACTCATGCGTTGCGATTTGAGTAATGCTTTATTAATAGGGGCCAATCTCAGCGAAGCCGATTTGCGAGAAGCGACCCTGCGCCAAGCTAACCTAGAACAAGTCAATTTGAATGGGGCAAATTTAACCGATGCTATCTTAATTGGTTCTAATTTAGAACGAGCTAGTTTACATCGAGCTTGTGTTACCAAAGGAGATTTAAGAGGTGCTAATTTAAGCAATAGTGAATTGCGACAGGTAAATCTGTCTAAAGCTAATCTGAGTGGGGCTGATCTGCGCGGTGCAAATCTCCGTTGGGCCGATTTGAATGGCGCTAATTTAAGTGGGGCAAATTTAGAACAAGCTCGATTAAGTGGGGCGAGTTTGTGTGGAGCCAATTTGAGTGGGGCTAACCTAATGAATGCGGTTTTAATTCATGCGGATTTAACCCAAGCTAATTTAATTAATTCCGATTGTACTGGGGCGGATTTAACTGGTTCATCTTTAACCGGAGCTAAATTATATGGAGTATCTCGTTTTGACTTAAAAGCAGAAGAAATTACCTGTGATTGGATTGATTTAAGTCCCCTAGGAGACAGTAATCAGATTCAAACCTTTAGTCCTAAAGAAGCGAATAAATTTTTTAATGCTACCTTTCCGACGGTAGAAATTAGTGTTGATACCCGATTAGGATTTGAAGCCCATACAATTTTAGCTAAAATTTATCATTATCTGCAACAACAATCCTCCCTACTGAGTCAGCCGCCCACCTTGGAAGTTAATTCCCGACGCACAGTAATTTCATTCAAAATTGAATCCAATGAACAACTCTTTAATGTTGCTTATATTGCCATTTTACCCTTTAGGGATGCCGATGTTACCCAAAAAGCGATCGAAACCGCAATTAAACAGTTAACTCCTGACAATTGCGGTCATTTTCCAGTACAGTTATCTAATCGAATTGTACAATTAGGAGTGGAAATCGCTCAACAGATCCGTTTGTTGACCGATATTAAACTTCCCCAATCTTGGCAAGCAGAAATTGAAACCTCAACGCCTTTCTTTTTAAATCCCACAAGAACCATTCTCAGAAGTTCTAGCCATCAAAGTTTAATCCTCCATAGCCATGCTTATTTTGGCAGAAGTTTAGGCTGTTATTCTGAATCATCAGAAAGTTCAGAATCCCTGAACAATCCCTATTTAAACCCCAAACCCCTTGACACAGAAACTATCCTAAATTTTATTAAAGGATTTTAGGGCTTTTTGATCAAGGCTTAAGCCATAACTATAGCAATCCCAAATAGGTTGTAACATTTCAATACTGATATGAAACAGTCAGAAGTATTACCCCTGTTCCCAGATCCGGCGTTCCCTGTTCCCTTTTGATCAGGAATTTTGAACACAACTCAAATAGGATTGCTATAGAGAATCAATAATTATTCATTTAATCAGGGTTAAAGGATCACCATTATGATTGAAAGTGAATTAGTAAAAGTCTACCAAATTGTTAAAAGATATCAGGAAGGGGAGCGGGATTTTAGTGGAATTAACTTGAATGAAAATAATTTAAGCCGGATTAAATTGAGTCAAGCCAATTTAAGTGGGGCTTCTTTCATGGTCGCTAATTTAACCTCTGCTAATTTAAGTGGCTGTAACTTAACCGGAGCTAATTTTAATGTTGCTCGACTAAGTAATGCCAATTTGAGTAACGCCATTTTAGATCGAGCCACCCTCAATGTTAGCAATTTAGTGCGAGCCGATTTAAGCGAAGCCTCTCTAATTGAAAGTCTACTGATTCGCGGGGAATTAATTCAAGCATTATTGAGTAAAGCGAAATTAATTCAAGCCAACTTAAATGGGGCGGATTTAAGGGAAGCCAAAGTTGAACAAACCGATTTTACCTATGCTAATTTAAGTGGGGCGAATTTACGCGCTATTTTTGGGGTAGGAGCTTGCTTTAGGAGAGCAGATTTAAGGGGAGCCAATTTAACTAAAGCGGATTTACCCAAAGCGGATTTTAACTATGCAGAAATGCGACAAGTAAACCTGACCCATGCTAATTTAAGTGGGGCGGATTTAGGGGGAGCCAATTTACGCTGGGCGGATTTGCGGGGCGCGAATTTAGGCGGGGCAAATTTGAGCGAAGCTAACTTGAGCGGGGCAAATTTGAGTGGTGCTAATTTAAGTAATACTAATTTAGTGAAAGCCAGTTTTGTTCATGCGGATTTAACCCAAGCTAATTTAATTCAATCGGACTGGGTGGGGGCGGATTTATCGGGAGCCACCTTAACCGGAGCTAAACTTTATGATGTGCATAGATTTAGTTTAAAAGCCGAAGATCTCAAATGTGAATGGATTGATTTAAGCCCCAATGGAGATCATAGTCATGTTGTACATTTTAATCCTGAAACCCTGAAAAAATTTTTTAATCAAAGTCTTCCCCTGGTGCAAATTTTTGTGGATGCTCCGTTGGATTTTGAATCTAATTTAATTTTAATGACCATCTATCATAAATTAGCTCAAGTCTATCCGGTGATGAATCGTCCACCGAGTATTGAGGTGGATTATCGACGCACAACTTTAACCTTTATTGTCGAACGGGAAGAACATTTATTTCCCCTAGCTTGTATGATTATTTTTCCCTTTGATGATTCTTCCCCTACACAAAAAAATATTATTAGTTTGATGAAAAAAATTAAAGAAGAAAATTTAGGAAAAAATCGAAAAATTCAAATTTTAACCGCCATGAATCAAGTCATTATTAAAGCCAATGACTTTAAACTATTAGTCAAAGAAAATCAAGGTGATTCTCGGTCTGTATTTTTTAAATCCGCCACTCAAACCCTATTAAAAAATAGCAGTCAACAAAGTTTAATGGTTCATAATAATGCTAATTTTGGCAAACGCTTTGCTGATCTCTCTAGTCGTCAAACCGATGCCGATTTAACCCTCAATTCCCGTCAATCTAATCTACCGGATTTTAAAGAGATGATTGATTTTATCGAAAGTTTTGATTATCTTAGTCATTAGGAATAGGGAATAGGGAATAGGCAATAGGCAATAGTTTGCTCCCCCTACTTCCCCTGCTCCCCCTGCTCCCCCTGCTCCCCCTACTTCCCCTGCTCCCTATTCCCCGCTATGTTTTTGAACGAATTTGATAGAAGTTGAAGTCCATAACTTACTGCGAAACCTGCTCAAGTCCCAAACCGAAGCCCTGTGGCCCCATCATCTGACCATGGCCCGCCTAGTGGCTCGGGCGTTACGTTTGGGACGGGATGCTTTAATTCAAACGGGGATTCCCCCCAGCCACTATCATCATTCCTATCGGTTGAGTTATTGGATACCATTATTAGTCTGGCATCAACCAGTAATTGTGGTGGCGCCCGATGGGATTTTGGACGAACTCCAAAGACTGAATTTACAACCCTGGATTAATCCTGACCTAATTGTCAATAAACCCATTCTCCGAGGGGATTTCTGGCCCAATGATAGCTTTTCGGGGGTCTTATTAACAACCCCTTCAGCCTGGTTATCCAGTCGCTTCCGGGAGGATCACCGCTTTCCTCAGCAAATTCTGACGGTGATTGATGGGGTTGATGATTTGGAAACCTGGACACGCCAAACCCTAACGGTTAGTTTACATCCCCAGGACTGGAATGATTTGATGCAGCAGCAACCCCACCAGGGGGAAACCATTCGAGACACCCGCATACACCTGACTCGGATTTTGTTCCAACATCCCCCCAATCCCTATCAATGTTATGTTTTAGACAGTCCAGAACAGAAAATAGTTGAGCAACTGTATGCACGGGTTGATCCTCAGTTATCTGAATGGCAGAGTTTTTGGCAACGTTGGCAACGGCCGGGACAGCTAAAATGGGCCGTAGTGGATCGGATATTGGGAACCTTTTCTCTGTTTTGTGGCCCGGTGGATGTGGCATCGGAGTTAAGTCACCTTTGGCCCCAACAGCCCGTGGTTTTGATTGGAGGAGCCTTAGATTTAGATAAACAGGCTCCGATTTATCGCCAAGCGGTGGGACTCGGAGAAATTACGGGGGTAAAATTTACCCCTGATCGACAAAGCCAACTGATCCAACTTTATATCCCATCGGGTTTTCCTTTACCCAATACTCCCCAGTATCAAATAGCTTTGACTAAAGAGCTTCACACTATTTTATATATGAGTTTGTCAGTCCAAGGATTCAGTGTTTTATTAGTGGGAGATGTTCCGTTAAAAGCCCAAGTAAGTACGGCGATGGCGGCGGAATTTGGTTCTCGGGTGCGGGTAGAAACCACGGATTTACCGGAAAATGCAGTTTTAGTTACAGGTTGGGAGTTTTGGCGAGAACATCAGGGCCGTTTACCTTCACCTCATTTATTAGCGATCGCCACCTTACCTATTCCTTCTTTAGAAGATCCTTTAGTGGCTGGACAGGTCGCCTACTATAAACAACAACATCGAGATTGGTTCCGGTTTTATTTATTACCAAAAGCATTAAGTGAACTCCAACGGGCCGTTGCCACGGTGCGGGATAGTCAGGGGGTTGTCGCCCTATTTGATAGTCGGGTCTTACATCGCAGTTACGGAGAACAGGTCTTAACCGCCTTGAGTCCCTCCGCCCGCATTAATTATTTAGATACGTTGTGGTTAGTCCAGTAGCTACACCCCTTGTCCTGATTCAAAGATTTGGATCAACTCCTAAGCTTTTCAACCGTTCTTCTAAGGCTTTTAATCGAGCTTCTGCTAGTTCCGCCCGTTGCCTTTCCTGTTGTAATTTTTGCCCTAATTCTACAAACGTTAAAAACCGTTCTCCCGTGGGGGTAAAAATTTGTAATTCTTCCGCCATCTCAAAACGAACTCCTAGACGGGGACTGACCCAACCTTGAATTTCTTCAATAATTGTTAATTGTCCATCAATGATTTGCCATCCGGCAAAATCTACGTTTTCAGGATCATAGAGATAATATTCCTCCACGCCATACCGTTGATAAAATTGTAGTTTAGCCGCCATTTCTTTAATTGTATTTCCGGGGGAAAGAATCTCAAATACCACTTGGGGTGGGATATTATCTTCTTGCCATTGTTGATAGGAACCCCGATAACCCTTGGGACGACCAAAAACCACCATCACATCCGGGGCGCGACGAATTGTATTATTTCCTTCCATGGGATACCAGAGCAAATCCCCCGCTACAAACACATTAGAATTGTCAGCAAATAACAGGTCTAAATTTTCTTTGATGGTAACAATCCATTGAAATTGCTGGGTATTATCAGCCATCGGTTGACCGTCACTATCCGAATAAATAATCGGGGTTTGGAATAGTTGTTGTTGGATCATAATAGGATTTTTCCCTGGAATTAATCAGTTTTGGGAATCCGTTATTTGAAAAAATTCTCACCATTGAAAGTGCCTCCCAGATCATCGGTGTCAACTTAAGTCTAAAAGCCTTGAAATCAATTTCAGGCTCAAAGCTAAAACCCGTTAAAACGGGTTGATGAAGAATGATTTTAGTCATCTTCAGATGACGATCGCTTTTAGCCCGAAATTTATTTCAGGGCTAACGTGGGTTAAGTTGACACCGATGCTCCCAGATGGGAGGACAACTTTAAAATTAATTAACTCACAACTGGATTAGAAACCGAGGGACGACGGTTAATTACTTGGTCAATTAAACCGTAGTGCATGGATTCTTCCGCCGACATGAAGAAATCCCGTTCGGTGTCATCCTCAATCCGTGATAGGGGTTGACCGGTGTGGTCAGCTAAATGTTGATTCAGGCGTTTTTTCAGATATAAAATTTCCCTGGCCTGAATCTCAATATCCGTCGCCTGTCCCTGAGCTCCCCCTAACGGTTGGTGAATCATAATCCGCGAATGGGGAAGACTCATCCGTTTACCCTTAGCCCCCGCACTCAACAGAAACGCCCCCATACTGGCGGCTAAACCCAGACAAATGGTAGAAACATCGGGGCGGATGTGGTTCATGGTGTCAAAAATCCCTAAACCCGCCGACACCGAACCTCCTGGGGAGTTGATGTAAAGGTAGATATCTTTTTCTGGGTCTTCAGCATCAAGGAACAGCATCTGGGCCACAATTAAGTTGGCTAAATCGGCGGTTACCTGTTGTCCGAGAAAGATAATGCGATCGCGTAATAGCCGAGAATAGATATCAAAGGCTCTTTCGCCACGACCCGATTGTTCAATAACGGTTGGGATCATAACACTCTGCTGCTAATGGTCATTCTCTGTCATTGTAGCGATTTCGGGTTTCAAACTTTCACAAACCATTCCTGGCGATACATCACATAGGATACCAGCCACCAAAATAACAGGGTGGTGATCGCAAAGGCTAGAGATCCATTCATCGCGCCGAACCCCGACTGGAATAGGGTTTCATACAACCAAGTTTTAGCGCTGGGGGCTTGTGGAGAATTGCCAATTTTAATTAAATTCAGAATTCTTGCCACAAAACCAGAAGCCACAAATATGGTTAGGGCGTTTAATCCCATAACTTTAAAGGGAAATCCCCATTTTGTCCAGCCTCGGACTTCGATGGTTTCATAACAGAAAGCTAACAAAAGTAATGACCAACCAGCGGTAACAATTACAAAGGAACTTGTCCACAGGGACTTATTCAGGGGAAACAATTCCGCCCATAAATAACCAATCACAAAACAACTAATTCCAAATACGACTAAACTGGCACTGGTATCGGTTCTAATCGGTTGTTTTCTAATCCAATTTCCGGTTAAATATCCACCTAAAACCGAAACAACGGCGGGGAAGGTACTAAAAAGTCCTTCGGGATCATAAAATCCCCCTTTCCACAAATGGGATTGACCTAAAATTAGGCGATCCATATAGGCGGCAAAATTTCCTTCCGGGCTGAGGTTTCCGATTCCATAACCCGGAACAAAAACAAATTGCATTAGGAGATAATAGCCTAATAAAATACCGCCAGCTAGTAGCCATAATCCTTTTCTGGAGAGGTTAAAAATGGCGATCGCTGCTAAAAAATAAGCTATCCCAATCCTTTGTAAAACCCCCATAATTCTAATTTCGGCGAGGTTATAACTGGGGAAGCCATTCAGCAGTAATCCTAATAAAAATAATATCCCAGACCGTTGAGCAATTTGTAGATAAATCGATTTAGGAAGAATGGTTTCCGGTGCTCGATATTCTTCGGTATATTTAGACAAAGAAAAAGCCATGGCTACCCCGACAATAAATAGAAAAAACGGAAATACCAAATCCGTCGGAGTACAACCATTCCATTGAGCATGATCCAGCCAAGGATAGACATAATCCCAGCTACCCGGATTATTGACTAATATCATACTGGCGATCGCAATTCCCCGAAATACATCCAAAGCCTGTAGCCGCATAAGTGCATCCTCAACCTTGGAATTTATTATTTCATGAAATCAATAAAAATTCGGGTCAATTATCCCTCTATCCTAAATATCAACTTTTACAAAGTATCAACTAGGGCGAAAAAAGGACTAACCCGATAGGCTATGATTAAAAATAGTAGTAGTCTATTGAGGAAAATAAAAGATACACCTGATGGCAAAATTCCCTGACTGATCAACCCCCCTGATGGCTTTCGTGTGAACCCCTGATGGGTTAGTTGGACAAACATGGACACTACGGACAAGTCACGTCTGAGTTATTGATCAATCGAGATATGCGAGTCTATGTTAATTATGGCAGGCAGATTTTAAAGATTTCAAGAGGTCTTTTGCAATCACCCACTTTTCCTGAATATAACTGAATTGATAGCAAATTCAAGAACAGTTTCAAGTTTTAGGTTAAGCTGCCTTTAGATTGATCTTTGCTGCGTGTTAACTCAAATTCTCTCTCAAATAAACCGGGTATTGGCTGCAATAGATTCCCATTCGACTTGACACCCTCACCCCATTGAGTTTGAATATCATCAAGTCCATACCGTTTGTCTACAACCCCATCCGTGAGTCTGAGGATGCTTGTAGCCCGTGATTCACGGAAAATGGTGCTTACACATCAAAAATCATCTAGGACGATCTGAGTCGAGTTGAAATTTTATCTCTTGTAATGGGCTGGTAGACAAATGGAAACGGAAACCAAAAGGCAACGGGCAGCAACTAATACGATCGTTCGACGACAGGCAACACCGAAAGAACGAGAGTTAATTCATCTGTTAGCAAATTTAGGCTGTTCTCAAGCGAAATATGGGTTGAGACACGCCACAAGCAAACAGTTAATTAGTCCTGAAGAACGGTTACGATTAGCAGAATGGCATTACCTTCGTTTACAACAAATTCGTCGCGTTGAACGCAGTTTAGACCCGGTTGCTACCCTCAAACGAGTCTATTTTAAAAGTAAGTTAAGTCCCCGCAATTTAGAGTCTTTAAAACTATTGTGGGTTGAAGATGAAAAAACCCGGGTTAAACGAGTAGACCCGGAACTCGATGATCTGCTTTGTGAGGCTTTGGATAAAGGAGACACCCTCAAGCAAATTTTTCGGATTATTGAGGTGAAGGAAAGACAATTTGCGCGTACTCCTGAACCGGGAAAAATTCCCCTCTGGGTGAAGGAATGGGAAGATTCCAGTTATGAAATCAACTACTTTCCCCCATCTTTCCCTGATTGGGCGCAAATCGTTGATGATTAATTAAAAATGCAGTTTGTCCTAAAGCCAGTCCTCCATCATTAGGAGGATTTTTTTGTGACCAATAAACCCTAAATTCTTCTTGACAAAGCCGGGATATTGTGCGTTCAATTAAATATTTATTCTGAAAACATCCCCCACTTAAAGTTATGGTTTTTTCGCCTAATTTCTTACTAATTTCTATTATTGCTTCCACTAAACTATTATGAAATTTAGCTGAAATTAAATTAATCGGTTTTTCGTTAATTTTATCCTCTAATATACCTTTAATAATCAGTTCCCAATTAAGGTAATACCTACAATTATAACTCCTATTATCCATATTCTCCCCCTTTTCTAAGGGGGGTTGGGGGGGATCAAAATTCCTTCTATTCTCCCCCTTTTCCAAAGGGGGTTGGGAAGAATCAAACCATTCAAACGGATAATATTCATCGGTTTCTAAATCATCAATGGCAAATTCTAAAGCCATAGCCGCTTCTCCTTCAAAACTAACCTTTTGACAGATTCCTAATAAACCCGCCACTCCATCAAATAACCGTCCCACACTAGACGTTAAAGGAGTATTTAAGTTACGGTTTAACATCGTTTGGATAATTTTTAATTCTTGAGGTTTAAAAGATGCCATCAATTCTAAATTTATCCCAGAATTAAATAGATCATTTCCCCACAATTCATAGAGTAATCCTAAAGCAATTCGTCGAGGTTCAGATACCGCTTTATCTCCCCCTGGAAGGGGAAAAGGGCGAAAAGAAGCAATACGTTGAATTTGGGTTTCTGTGACTTGAAAAAACTCTCCACCCCAAATAGTGCCATCGAGTCCATATCCGGTTCCATCCCAAGCAATTCCTAGTAGGGGAGGGTGTAAATTATGTTCAGCAATAACCGCAAAAACATGGGCGACATGATGTTGAACTCGGACTATCGGATATTGATTCTGTTGGGATAGTTTTTCTGCAAATTGGGTGGAATAATAGTCGGGATGGGCGTCACAAACAATTATATTCGGTTGAAAATCATAGATATTACTCAGACTATTAATCACTTCCTGAAATGTGGCTAAAGCCAGGGGGTTTTCTAAGTCCCCAATATGTTGACTTAAGAAGGCTTTTTGATTAAATGCGATTGCAATTGTACTCTTTAAATGACCACCCAATGCTAAAATTTTTATTGGCTTTTCTATTGACAAATCCGAAGATTGTGGTAAACTAAAGTTAGTTTGATAGAATGGGGATCTGTTTGCGCCTACAGGGTCAGGTAGAGAAATTGGTAACGGCGCGTAACCCCTAGCCCGACGCAACACCATTTCTTGATCTGCAATAATTCTCACAATTGAATCATCAATAGGTCTAAGAATGGGGCGGTTATGAACTAAGAAAAAATCCGCGATGGTATTCAGACGAGTCACCACTTCCGCTTCATCAATACAAATCGGTTCACTCGCAAAATTTCCACTGGTTGTGACGATAGGAAAGTTCAAGTTTGCTAATAATAAATGATGGATAGGGGTATAGGGTAACATCACCCCTAAATAGGGATTTTCTGGGGAAATTACCCCCCCTAACCCCCCCTTGGTAATGGGGGGAAATGTTTGAGGGTTTTCTTGTCCCCCCATTAGTAAGGGGGGATGGGGGGGGTCATACTTTCGTAATAAAACAATGGGAGCAGCAGGAGAAGATAATAACTTTTCTTCCAATTTTGAAACGTAACAATCCTGTTTGACCTGTTCTAAATTAGGATACATTACCGCCAAAGGTTTGGCGGGGCGGCGTTTGCGTTGACGTAAATTTTGTACGGCGGTTTCATTTCTAGCATCAACGATTAAATGAAATCCTCCTAACCCTTTTAACGCTAAAATTTTTCCAGAACGAATAATATTTGTCGCCTGTTTTAGAGCTTGATTTAAACTAGCAATAACATTACCGTTTTTATCCCATAATTCTAATTGTGGCCCACAAACAGGACAAGCATTAGGTTGGGCGTGAAATCGACGATTTAAAGGATAATTATATTCATTTTGACAATCGGAACACATTGTAAATGTTGCCATGGTGGTCTGATTTCGATCATAGGGTAAATCCCGAATAATCGAATAACGCGGCCCACAGTTGGTACAGTTAGTAAAAGGGTATTGATAACGGCGATTTTTAGGATCAAAAATATCCTGTAAACAGTCAGAACAGGTTGATAAATCGGGTAAAACAATAGCGGTTTTTTGAGGATGGGTTGTGGATTCAGAAACCTGTATTTCAAATTCAGAATAACCCACCGGGGTTAACCAAACCGCATCTAAGGTTTCAATTTCAGATTGAGGAGGTTTTTCCTTTAAAATCCGGTATTGAAATTGTTCTAAATTCTGACGGAAACCTTCAACTTCAATTAAGACGCCCCGAACCGAATTATTCACCCATCCCGTCAAGTTTAACTCCGTTGCGAGGCGATAAATAAACGGACGAAATCCAACGCCTTGGACTATTCCTTGAATGATTAGTTGGAGGCGATGTTGTTGGGAATTAAGATTAGACTCACATTGTGACATAGACTCAGAATCAGAACTATTCTATTATAGCTATATTGGCAAGAGATTGCACAAACTATATTAATTTAGGATAAAATTATGAAAAAAATTATCTCGGTTTGGAGATTTAACCCCCTCCTCATCGGTAGAAAATTGTGGTATGAAAGGTACAACATAATTGTCATCTACTAGACCCACCAGGGTAGAATGATTAGAAAAAATGCTAGAACCGAACCAAAAAGAACACTTTGATTCTCCCAACCCCTTGTCCAGTTTAGAATCACCGGATTTAGGTACAAAATCAGACCCTTTAACCCGATTACCGAGGAAAACGATTGCTAATATCATTTTGCCAGTTGTAGCGATTTTGAGTACATTAATAGCGATTTGGATTTGGGTAGAAAATAGTCGCCTGAGTCAACGTTTACAAACAGAACAATCTCGTTTAAGCTCATCATCATCAAAAAATCAACCTCAAAATCCCCAAGAAACTCTGCTAAAAACAAAGAAATGCCCTGATTGTAATTTGAGTAGAGCTAATTTGAAAAAGGCTAATTTAAGAGAAGCCTATTTGTGGAAAGCTAACTTAGAAAATGCCGATTTGAATGATGCAAATTTAGAGTTAGCTGATTTACGCGGTGCGACCTTAACCATGGCTGATTTACGCGATAGTCAACTGGCAAGTGCTAATTTAGGATATGCTAATTTAACCGGAGCGAACCTAAATAATGCTGATTTACAACGGGTTAATTTATGGCAAGCTAACTTAAAAAATGCTCAACTCAATAATACTGTATTTATACAGGCTGATTTACGTCAAGCCAATTTAGAATCGGCTAATTTAGAATCGGCTAATTTCTTGACTGCTAATTTAACCGGAGCGAATCTGAAACAAGCAAAATTAGGAAATGCTAATCTGAATGGGGCCAATTTAGAAAATGCTAATTTAGCAGAAGCTAATTTACAAAATGCAATTTTAACCGAAGCTAATTTAACCGAAGCTAATTTGGGAAATGCTATTTTAAATGGGGCTAATTTAACAAATGCTAACCTATCAGAAGCAGTGTTATGGTTAGCAAAACTAGAAAAAGCTAATTTAGAAAAAGCTAATTTAGGAAAAGCTAAGTTAGGCTATGCTAAACTGAATCAAGCTAACTTGAATCAAGCTCAATTAATTGATGCCGTATTAGAAGGAGCCAGTTTAGAAGATACGGATTTGCAAAAGGCAAATTTAAAAGGTGCAAAATTGGAACGGGCTAATTTATTAGGAGCTTATTTAGAACGGGCTAATTTACAGGAAGCCAACTTAGCCGGGGCAGATTTACGAGGAGCAAATTTAAGTAAAGCCAACCTAAAAAATGCCTATTTACAAGGGGCAAATTTACGCGGTGCTAATTTAAAAGGGGCAGATTTAGAGGGAACAAATCTACGCGATGCACAGTTTAAAGGGGCAACAATGCCCAATGGAAAGATGTATGTTGACGAGGAAAAATAATATGAATTAAATTAGGAAGAAGTTGCTTTTAAACCAATTAAAGAAACTACTAATAAACCCACAAAAAATAACCGTCCTAAACTAACGGGATCTTTAAAAAAAATAATTCCAACAATTATCGTTCCTAATGCTCCAATTCCTGTCCAAACAGCGTAAGCAGTGCCGATAGGAATGGTTTCCATAGCTTTGCTTAAGAACCAAAAACTTAACGCCCCAAAGCCAATAAACGCCAAAATTGCAGGGAGTTTTGTTAGTCCTTCTGAGAGTTTCAGAAAACTGGAAAATCCCAATTCAAATAATCCGGCTAAAATTAAATAAATCCAACCCATTTTTTTAAAACTAAACGAAGTAGGGCTATCTATGTTCATCCCCTTAACATAGTTAAAATTATATCGTACATCAGGCAATCTTAGAATAGGTAATGCTAAAATCTGCGGAATATGGAGTTGAAAATTTCGCCCAACTTGTTCTATAATTATGAAAGCGTGGTTAGAGAGCGTCGAAAAACAGTTTCCCCAAATATTTTCCCCAAAATGCCTAATTTCAACGCCAAAATTGGTACCTTGACTGTGATATTTTTGTTGTCATCTTTATTAACAGTCTGTTCAGCAAAACAACCCGAACATTCCACTCAAATGCAAGTGCTAATCCCCTTATATTCCTATCCCACTTGGTATAATTCCCAGACTTATTTTTGGCCAGAAGTTGTCAAAGCAGCCGAAAAAGTACCCATTACAGCAGTAATTAATCCGAATAATGGCCCCGGTGGAAGTCCGCCCAATCAGGACTATACCAAAGGTCTAAAGGATCTGCGTCAAGATAATATTACGATCCTAGGATATGTTGCGACTAACTATGGTAAGCGTGATATTCAGCAAGTCAAAAACGATATTGATGTCTATAGTAAATACTACGATCTTCAGGGTATTTTCTTCGATGAAGCTGCGAGTGGAGCGGATAAATTAGACTACTATCAAGAGATATATAACTATACTAAAGCTAAACCCAATTTAGATACCGTGGTACTGAATCAAGGAACTCATCCAGACGAAGGTTATCTAAGTAAACCCGCCGCAGATATTGCTATAATTTTTGAGAATTATTCTAAAGAATGGCCGAACTATCAACCTTCTCCCTATGTCAGTAATTATGATCCTAAACGTTTTTCGGGCTTAATTCATACCGTACCCGATGCAGCCACGATGAAAAGCCATATTGACAAAGCAGTGGAAAGGAATATCCAATATATTTATATCACAGATGATAGCCCCGATAGTCCAGACAAAGACCCCTGGAATAGCCTACCCTCTTATTGGCAAGAAGAAGTCAATTATATTCAATCCTTAAATCAAAGGTAAAAAGGGAACAGGGAACGCCTTATCTGGGGTAATACTTCTGGCTATTTCATGTCTGTATTAAAATGTTACAACCTATTTAGGATTGCTCTATTCAACAGTCAACCAGGCTGAAAATTCCTGGCTAAATTTAGACAAAGATAATAAATGAATAGTTGAAGATTCCGAAGCTAAATCCCGTTCTTTTTGGATATTATAACCCCAATTTGCTAAAAATAATTGAACGTTGTTTAAATCCGGTTTTTGTGTCACCGATAATAAGGTTTGTAAGCGATCTTCAATAAACCAAATATGCGGAGTCGGTTCAATACTTGCTAATAATTCCCGTATAATTTCATATTTAGGGCGTTTATAGCCTTTGCCAAAAATTTGGTTTTCAGGAATAGTAATTCCTTGTTCTTGGAGAAGCGATCGCACAAATCTTTCCTCTTTTGTAGTAATAATATAAACAGGAAAACCATCTTTAATTAAAGGTTTAATCCGTTCAATCACACCCGGATAAAACCGATGTAATCCCAACCAACCAGATAAATCCGTATTAATCCATTCATCCCGAACCCTATCTAAATGGGGGCCAATTATTTCCGCTTTTAATTGTTCTTCCTGAATAATATTGTGAGCAATTTGTGACCAATTCTGTAAAATTTCAGTTTCCGAAATTCCCAAAACCAAAGCCCGAATTAAAACAGGCATTTCCCAACCAATTTCAATCACCGGACGGGTTCGATAGAATAAAGGAGCTAATTCTTCCGGTGAAACCCCGGTCGGAATCGACCAAAGTTGACAATAGGTTCGCCAGGCGGTTTGAAAATATTCCAGCAGTCCGTCACAAAGAACCCCATCAAAATCTAGTGCCAGTAAAGTCGGTTGATCGTTTATCATAAAACTTTAATTTAAAATTGACAATTTGGGAATTAACCTGTAAGGGCAGGTTCGGTGAGATTTTTGTTAATCACCTAAACCTTAATGAACCCGCCCCTACAAATAAATTAACACCGTTTTTTTCCTCTAAAATTTGTAATTGAGGGTCTACCATGGTACAAGCCTTACAACTCCAAACCGAATTTCTGGCTAACCCTCAAACCCTCTCCCCTCAGCTTAATGCCGACTTAATTAGGGTGGCTAAACAGATCTATCATGCCTATGTAGAAGTCCACGCCCAACGAATGCGGCGGCCATCGGGGGTAGCCATCAATCCTAGCAATCATCGTAGTTGCTTATTATTTTCCGGTCAACCGATTTTGCTCCCCGGGGAATATTTTATCCCCTTTGAACAGATTGAAGCCGATTTGTTTTAACCACCCAAGTCAGAAATCAAGATCAAGCATGAATATCATACTGAGTTTACCTGCCTATTTAATTGTGTTTGCCCTGGGAGCATCGATAGGCAGTTTTCTCAACGTCGTGATTTATCGAATTCCGGCGGGTTTATCCATACTGCATCCCCCCTCTCGCTGTCCCCACTGTTTAACCCGGTTGAGCCCCTCAGAAAATATTCCCGTTTTCGGTTGGCTATGGTTACGGGGACGTTGTAAACATTGCCATGCACCGATTTCGAGCCGCTATCCGATTGTAGAAGCGACTACGGGACTTTTATTTTTAGTCATATTTTTGAGCTTTTCCACCCTTCCCCAGATCTTTGGGTATTGGGTATTATTCAGTTGGTTAATTGCCCTATCCCTGATTGACTTAGATACCTATACCCTGCCGAATGTTCTCACCCAGTCGGGGTTAGTCCTGGGTTTGGGATTTCAACTCAGCCAGTCCCCATCCCCCAGTTACGGGTTAATCACGGGGATCATTGGGGCGGTTCTGGGTTTATGGTTATTTGACATCATATCCTTTGTGGCAACCCTGGTCATAGGACAAACGGCCATGGGAGCCGGAGATAGTAAACTAGCAGCGATGATGGGGGCTTGGCTAGGGTGGAAATATTTACTCGTAGCCGGATTTATAGCCTGCTTATTCGGGGCTGTGGTGGGAGGAGGAGCGATCGCATTCGGTTTGATCAGTCGCCGTCAACCCATCCCCTTCGGCCCCTTTCTCGCCCTGGGTGCGACTATTACGGCCCTCTGGGGGCCTCAAATCCTCTCCACCTATCTGGGTCTATTTTTTCCCCTTGTCAATTGAAATACCATGTCTTGGATCACCATTCAAACAACGGCTCTGCGATGGGAAGCCGAATTAATGCAGCAAGTCCTAGAAGCCCAGGATATTCCCACCCGGGTGATTGGCTTAGGGGTATGTTCTTCCCTGGGGATGGGCAGCCCGGTAGGGCTACAAGTCCCCCTAGCCCATCGATGGGAGGCATTACTCCTATTAAGTCCCATCGATGAAGAATTAGAATCCGTAGATTAAACGTTAAGACTTGCTATCTATCGTTCTATCATGGTATAGATTTTGAATTTAATCCTGGGGCGAACGGAAATCCCCCAATTTCCCAAGGCCTCGCAGTCTTAAAATTAGAAACAGCAAAAGTCAAAACAATTTTTAATGTCCCTATTTGATTGGTTCGCAAATCGGCGCAAATTATTACCGAGCAATCCTGAACCCCAGGAACGGGAAATTGCTGATGGGCTATGGGTTAAGTGCGAAAAGTGCAATGCTTTAACTTATGCCAAAGACCTACAAGCCAATAATAAGGTTTGTTTAGAATGCGGTCATCATTTCATGGTCAATAGCGACGAGCGAATTGGGCAATTGATTGATCCGAATACCTGGATGGCCTTAGATGCCGAAATGTATGCGGTTGATCCCCTAAAATTCCGCGATCGCAAATCCTACAGTGACCGACTGCGAGAAACCCGGGAAAAAACCGGATTATCCGATGCGGTACAAACTGGAATTGGGTTACTCGAAGGTGAACCCGTAGCCCTGGGAGTCATGGACTTCCGGTTTATGGGCGGCAGTATGGGTTCAGTGGTTGGGGAAAAACTCACCCGACTGATTGAACATGGCACTAATGAAAACTACCCTGTGGTGATTATTTGTGCCTCTGGAGGCGCGAGGATGCAGGAGGGAATGTTAAGTCTGATGCAGATGGCGAAAATCTCCGCCGCCTTGCACCGCCACCGCAAATCCCGACTGCTGTATATTCCCGTCCTCACCCATCCCACCACCGGCGGGGTGACCGCTAGTTTTGCCATGTTAGGGGATATGATTTTAGCCGAGCCGAAAGCAACTATTGGTTTTGCCGGAAGACGGGTCATTGAACAAACCCTAAGAGAGAAGTTACCCGATGACTTCCAAACCTCAGAATACCTATTGAATTATGGGTTTGTGGACGCTATTGTTCCCCGTACCCAACTCAAAAAAACCCTGGCCCAATTGATTCGTCTGCATCGTCTTCCCCAAACGTCTGGGCCTTTATCCCATACGGCTGAAGTTATCCCCCTAACTTCGGGTCATGCACCCGTAGATTTATCTCAGGGTGTCTCACCCTCTAAGTCTGTCTAGCGGCAACTGTTGATCGGTGTTCCGTGGCGATCGCGATCAAATTGTTGGTTTTCATAAGATACCAAAGGTTCCTTTGACATCCACCCCGCCGTAAAACAGGCGGGGATTCCATCTATTTCAACAAATCAACCCTTCGACCGTTCGACTGGCTCACGGCTCAGGAGACAACTGCTGAAATTCTGGACGGGTTGACGCTTCGCCGAGATGTGCTTTCTTTGCAGAAAGTCTTACCTTCTCTCCACGTCCGTTTAGAGTCTCCGTGCATCCCTCCGGCGACTAAAATATTAATTGCAGCGTTAATATCTCGATCATGAAAAGTGCCGCAATTCAAACAAATCCACTCTCTAACATTTAGCTCTTTTTTGCCACCTTTAAAACCACAACAAGAGCAAGTTTGAGAAGTAGGAATCCATCTATCAATCACTCGAAAATCCCGCCCGTACATGACTGATTTAGCTTCTAACATAGTTCTAAAACTACGCCAACCTAAATCGCTAATAGCACGGGATAGTTTTCGGTTCTTAATCATCCCTGACACATTCAAATCTTCTAAGACTATTGTTTGATTTTCACGAATAATCTTAGTTGACAGTTTATGTAAAAAATCATTCCTGGTATCAGAAATTTTAGCATGAAGTTTAGCTAGTTTCTTTCTAGCAACTTCCCTCCTTTTACTGCTACTTCGACTCCGCTCAGTACAGGCCTTCTGTTTCCTTGACAAATTACGCTGTAATCTCCTTAAACGCTTTAACTGTTTTTTTAAAGGTTTAGGTGATTTAACTTTTTTACCGTTACTTAGTGTAGCAAAATCAGTGATTCCTAAATCAATTCCTACGGAATTTTGATTTTCAGGTAATTGTTGAGGATTAAACTCAACTACAAAGCTAACAAAGTATCGATCAGCACTATCTTTAATTAGGGTAGAACTAGAAGGGGCTGCGGGTAATTCTCTACTCCAAATCACTTTGATATCACCTATTTTAGCTAGGTGAATGTAATCAGAATTAGGATAGAGTTTAAAACCGTTATCCATAAATCTAGCTGATTGCTTAGATTTACGTTTCTTGAATTTAGGAGGTTTAACTTTTTTACCTTTTCTTTGCCCTTTACAGGATTTAAAAAAATTTGAATAAGCCTGCTCTAAATCTCTTAAAGACTGCTGCAAGGGAATAGAGGAAACTTCTGTTAACCATTGCTTTTCCTCGGTTTTCTTGAGTTCTGTAAGTCTTTTAGAAAGTTCATTACTAGAAGGTTTTTTGTTTCCGTTTTGATACTCTTGTTGGCAATATGCTAAGGCATCGTTAAAAACCACCCGACAGCAACCGAACAATTGGGATATCAGGCCCTTTTGTTGGTCAGTTGGGTAGATTCTGTACCGATACCTGACTTTCATTGTTTTTGTTGCTCACGATCACTTCTTTAGTATACTCTAAAATAGAATAAAAAGCCGTCGTAGAAAGACGGGGTTTTAAACCCATTTTTCTGATAATTTTTGATCAAGACCTATTGTTTAAACAGACCTATGGGTTTTGCCGACCTGTCCATCACAGAAATAGCAGAGGACTACAATCTCCCCGTTGAGGCTGTACTCCAACTGTGTGACCAATTGGGAATTGACTATCAACATTCTCAAACCCGTTTAGCCCTGGAGGATGCCAAGGCTTTGATGTCTAAAATCACAGCCCAACGTCAGTCCCCAGAGTCCCAATAGTTCAATCACCGGTTAACCCTCTGTGAAATTATATTTCGGAAACGGTGAAAAGTGGTAAATAACAATAGACGATTGACAAATGCCGATCAGCTAATCACTGGGTTCAGGGACATTCAATACCTGAACCAAAACTAAACTAACTTCTGTTCGCGGATCAAGCCAAGACTGGATTTAGCTTTTAATCACTAACTTAGTCATAAGGAGAACTATGCTAAAAAGATACTTTTGGCTGGCAATAGCCACTGTATTTTTCACCTTTCAACTGTTTGTCACTAATGCCAATGCGGTAGACTTGACCCAAGAACTTCGGACTTTGCCCCTAAATGACCAGGGCCAAACCGTTGTTCTAAGTGAAAAACAACTGAAGAAGGGCAAAAACCTATTTAATAAGGCCTGCGCTTCCTGTCACGCTTTAGGGATGACCAAAACCAATCCTGATATTAACCTCAGTCCTGCAACCTTAGCCGGGGCATCCCCTTCCCGCGATAATATTGTCGCCCTGATCGACTTTATCAAAAATCCCACGACCTATGATGGGCTGGAAGAAATTTCTGAAACCCACCCCAGTACCAAGAGTTCAGATATTTTCGTTGTCATGCGAAATCTGACGGAAGATGATTTATATAATCTGGCTGGATATCTATTATTAGAACCCAAAGTTCGTCCTGAACAATGGGGTGGTGGTAAATACCTGCGCTAACATCAGTTAATCGTTGACAGTTTTAGACTTTAGGTTTTAGGTTAGGGATGATTTTAAGGTTTTAGCTATCTCTATAACAGGTGGCGCAACTCAAGCAAAATTATCTTAAATTTAAAATCTAAAGTCTAAAGTTTTAAGGGACTATAACTATAGAAATCCCGTGCACCGCCTGTAGGAAAAAAACTTGAAGTTTTTTGTTTTCCTCCCCATTCCGGTGCTATATATAAAAAAAACTGTAGGGGCGGGTTCACCTAAATTTTAGCCAATAACAATTAACCGAAATAAACCCGCCCAACCCCACAGTTAAATTTTGGTAAAATTGGGCGGGTTTATAGATGTTTTGGTTAGGTGCATTGAGATTTAGGCGAACCCGCGCCCCTACAAAAATATAAAGACATTTGGGCAGTCTCTTGTTAGTTTGATTACTAACAAAAAACCACCCAAAATTAATGATTAATTCAAGAATTAAAGTAACTGGACTCTAATTATTTTTTCAGAACAATTTCACCGGTCATACCCGCGCCACGGTGGGGTTCACAGTAGTAGGAATAGACACCAGCAGGCATATCATCGGTGAAGGCAACTTCAAAGGACTCACCCGGTTTTTGAAGTAATGCTTTATGGGAAAGTTTCACCGCCACATCTGCATCGGGAGATTTGGATTTATCAAAAACTGCATTATGGGGAGGGAGTTTGTTATTGACAAATTTAACAACATCACCCGGTTTGACTTCTACTTTGCTCGGATCAAATTTTAACATCCCCGAATCAGCACCCATTTTAACAGTAAAGGTTTCTGCGGAGGCTTGACCCACACCAAAAACAAAGGTGCTAATCATTAAAAAGGCCACAGACAAAACTAGGGCGACCCGCTTGGACACTGAAACCATCTGATTCATAACTTGCCTCTAAAAAATATAACTTTCTAAGCGTTAAGGAACATCCTACCATAAACTATGACAACCTGTCGTATTGAAAAACAACCTTGGCAAGTGGGCAAAAAATCTGTCACAATCTTTAACAATTACTGTTATCGTCCCGTGCCCCAATCTCAACAATGGCAAAAAAGCAAAAATTCCCCTATCTATTAGGGTCTAAATGGACAGCAAATCAAAAAACCTGGGGTTGGAGGCATTTCCAAGTCGCAAACCGCAAAAATCAAGGCAAATGGGTATTTGCCGAAATGGTGGCATCCTGTGACCCCAAGGTGAGATTTTGGTTAAATGCCCAACAACTTCAAGACCGGGCTTTATGGCAACCCGGATGGCAGTCTACCCAGGAATTAGAAGACCTTGAATCACTTTAAATCCACCCCTTCCCCCCAACTTCAGGCGACCCTTGAGCTTTTGCAACAAGCGACCCAAAACCTGCAAGACCTGTTACAAAACCCGGTTTCCCAAGACCATCACCATGAGGTGATTAACCAGATTGAAAGTCAATTAAATCAGGCATTAATTAGCTTAAAAACAACGGACAATCCCCCGAATTTAGATCATATTCCTCCCGAGATTTTAAAACAAATAGAAAGTTTAGAAATTCCCTGGGAAAGTCTGGATATTCAGAGGGCTTTGTCTAACCATCATTTGAGTCAAATTATCGGAATTATCACCGAAATTAATAATAAATCGGAACAAATTAGAAACAGAAAAGACTATTTTCTAGCCCGTCTTCCCCAAATTCCCATCGAAAAATTAGGCCCTAGGGTTCCTGTTGTGACGGCGGCGGATTTTTTACCCGATTATCAACCTTTACCCCCAGATAAAAAAGAAGAATTAAAAGCTAAATATCATATTGATCACCTGATTCAAAAACGCCAACAATCTCGTTCTTCTTTATTTGAAAGAATTAAACAAGCTGAAAAAATGATTGCGCCTCAAGTACAACCTTTAGAAAACAATCCAGATTTTGAAGATGATTTGCCTTTTTAAGAATTCAGGTTATAATAGAGCTATATCCTGATTTATAAAAGAGTGAAGATGTCTAAGTCCGACCCTAAAAATCCCTCCAATTCCGCTCAGTCTGGAGATGGTTTAGAAATTGTTAGTATTAGTATCGATGAACTGCAAGCAAAAACTTCTAATTCCGAAAGTTTATCTCAGGATAAACTCGATCAAGTTGCGGAAAATATTAATGCCAATTTGGAAAATAATCAAGATTCAAATTGGCAAGTTAAAAATAGTTGGGATGAAACGAGAATCCAGGTTAATTTAGATTTAAAAAACTAATAAACTTCTCAAAAACCCTGTGATTGCTTCGTTTCACCCGCAATGACAGACTTACAAATTTTACCGCCTAAATCTAAATTTGGTATTAAATTATGGTAGTTACCATAACACTTAGAATTACTGAATTTAGATTTAACTCAAATTCAAAATTTCAAAATCCGATTGTCCGTAGGTCATATTCCGGTCAATAGCTGAGAGAATCCTATGATTGGCTACCTCTGAACATAAACAATCACAGACCAATTGAGCCACATCAGCCCGATGAATTGTTCCCGCTATCCGGTAATTTTCCGTTAATACGCCGTTTCCGGTGGCGGGTTCAGACTTCAGCCCCCCCGGACGAATAATCGTGTAATTCAGCCCACTATTAATTAAATGCTGTTCTGCTTTTTCCTTTTCCACCAAAACCGATTTTAAGGTTTCTAGGGCTTGGGGAGGCAGGGCTACCACACTTTCTCCACTGCCAATCGAAGATACAAGAATAAACTTCCCGACGCCAGCTTTCACCGCCGCGTCAATTAAATGTAGATTCCCTAAATAGTCCGCCCGCTCCCCATCTTTGGGTAAACCGCCAATGGTACTAATCACCGCCGAAATTGGTTCTGGGCCGAATATAGCCTGTTCAACGGCAGTTATATCCAGGGCATCCCCCATCACCACCCGCACCCCCAGGGCCTCCAATTCTGGGCGAGTATCCGGTGTTCTCAATAGGGCTTTGACGTTTATCTGTTGGTGGCGGAGGAATTTGACCACTTCTCGCCCGACACCGCGACTTGCACCCGCAACAAAAATATAAGATTCTGTGTTCATCAATGTTAAGGTTTTAATAATTGGTACTTTCTATGTATTATAAAACTTTGTTGCCGTTCTCACTTTTTGAAGATAGTGAATTTTAAGTCTTCCCGTTTATTTCTATAAATCCATAAAAGCTACAATCCCCTTATATTATTAACCTTTCTACGATTAAGTCCCCTATTAACTGTCTTAGCCGTGTCCTTAGAAAAATTATTTCAAATTAGCACCTCGGCGCCGCCGCCGATTCATTGCACTAACCCCGCCTGTCCCCAACCGCCTAACTCCTTGGGGCATCGAATTTGTGAAACTTGCCAAACCCCCCTCACCTATCGATATTTGTGGGCGACAGGTTCGGGGGCGAGTCAAATTCAACCCGGTCAGTTAGTGGGAAATCGCTATTATGTTACTTTCCCCCAGGTTTGGTTAGATACTAAACCTGGTGCCCCACCGATTTTGCCCGATATTCTTTCAGAATCGATATTATCCTATTTATATTTATATCCCCATCATTTGCATATTCCTGGGGTGTTTGGGGTTTATCCCTTGGGTATTCCCCCAGAAGCGACGGAAACCCTACTATTAGATAACATTCCCGTCGATAGTCGGGGTCAACTCCTTCCGACTTTGGTGGAAGTTTGGCCGAAATCCTCCGCCGTGCGTCAGGTCTATTGGTTATGGCAAATGCTGCAACTGTGGATACCCTTAACCGAACAGGGGGCGGCTTATAGTTTGTTTGTCAAGGAGAACCTGCGGGTGGACGGTTGGCGGGTGCGGTTGCGAGAATTACATCAGGGCAAGGTGCAACCGACCCAACGAGATTTAGCAGAATCTTGGGTGGCATTGATAGAAACAGCCCATCCGACTATACAGTATCGTTTACAAACTATTCACCAATTAATGCGTCGCCAGGAGGACTGCTTAAAAGAGGTGGCGAGTCAACTGAATCAATTATTGATGGAACAGGCGGCTCAACTCCCCTTACATTTGGCGGTAACGGGACTAACGGATGTGGGGGTCAGACGTTCAGAGAATGAGGATAGTTGTTATCCAACTATTTCTGATGTGCGGAATTTTCATCTTTATCCAAATGATAAATTAATTCCCCATTTAAGCATTGTTTGTGATGGGGTGGGCGGTCATGATGGTGGTGAGGTGGCGAGTCAATTAGCAGTACAGTCTTTAAAGCCTTTAATTCATAGTTTGATGGCAGAAATTTCCCAGCAAGAGGAGTTAGCCCCACCGGAATTAATTATTGAACAACTGCAAGAAATTACCCGAGTTGTTAATAACGTTATTGCTGCCCAAAATAATGAGCAGAGGCGAGAATTTAGACAACGGATGGGAACAACCTTAGTCATGGCTTTACAGTTACCTCAGAAAGTAAAAACCCCCGAAGGTATTGAGTTAACCAATTGCCATGAATTATATCTGGTGAATGTGGGGGATAGTCGCGCCTATTGGATTACTCAGAATTCCTGTCAACAATTAACTGTTGATGATGATGTGGCAAATCGGGAGGTTTGTCACGGTCGGAGCTTATATTGGGATGCTGCTCAACGGTCAGGTTCGGGAGCTTTAACCCAGGCTTTAGGAACCCGGGAAGCGGAGTTTTTACGACCAACGGTACAACGATTTATTATTGAGGAAGATGGATTATTATTATTATGTTCCGACGGATTAAGTGATAATCAACGGGTGGAACAATGTTGGCAAGATTTTTCGGCTTCAGTGTTAAATGGAGAACAATCTTTAGAATCGGCGGTACAGGGATGGATTGACATTGCCAATGATAAGAATGGTCATGATAATATCTCGGTTGTACTCACCTATTGTGGGGTATCTCCGCAAAAATTAGTATTACTAGAAACGCCTCATCTACCGACAAAAATGGAATCTTTGGAGTCTGAACCTACGGCAGCATCTAAGGTTTTATTATATGATGAATCTATTCCTGAGCCAGAGGTTCAGCCCCCCTCCAAGTCAATGTCTAAGTGGAAGGAGGTAGTTTTTATTTTGAGTTTATTTGTGATATTTATTGCCGGGGGTTTTGCGATTTGGTGGCAAATTCGTCAGTCTCAACTGCAATCCATTCCCAGTCAACCCACTCAGACACGCTGATGGGGCCCAATTTCCGACAACCTATAGCTGTTCAAAATAGAAGGGGAAATTTTGGGTCTGAAAGGTTTATCTGTTATGGGTTTGAGATGTCTTAAGGCGGTAAGGAGGTTGTCAGAATTCCTGAATGCTTTATGGGAAGAGGGTTTCAGCCTTTTTTTGTTTTTGCCCGTTGACAAGTTGATGGCTGAAATGATATATTCGATTCAGGTTGTCGGAATCGTACCTCGAAAACTAAATATATCAAGGGTTCCAGAAGCCCGCTGTTGAAATGCCTTATAATCCCTTTCAGGGATTGAAACCAAATACAGACGGGGGTAAATGATAAGCAGAAATTAAAGTTGAAATGCCTTATAATCCCTTTCAGGGATTGAAACAGCTGCGATCGCCTCCAACTCCTTCCAGAATCCGGTTGAAATGCCTTATAATCCCTTTCAGGGATTGAAACCAACATTATAGATGGCGGGAAATTTGGCAAAAAGTTGAAATGCCTTATAATCCCTTTCAGGGATTGAAACACCCCTTGGCTACCAGGTAAGGGAACTGCTATATCTGTTGAAATGCCTTATAATCCCTTTCAGGGATTGAAACTTAATCTCAAAGAAGATCCAAGCATTGCTGCATTGTTGAAATGCCTTATAATCCCTTTCAGGGATTGAAACGGAATGCAGACAACTAACATACAGGGAATATAAAGTTGAAATGCCTTATAATCCCTTTCAGGGATTGAAACCAGCAAATTCAGTCAGATTACAAACCCTCTCCTTAGTTGAAATGCCTTATAATCCCTTTCAGGGATTGAAACGTGCCAACCGAAGTGAGTTTGGATTCCTTGATTGGCGTTGAAATGCCTTATAATCCCTTTCAGGGATTGAAACGGGGAAAGCGCAAGGCAAAATGGTCGGGTTCAGAGGTTGAAATGCCTTATAATCCCTTTCAGGGATTGAAACAGAGTCCCAACCTTCACAGCAGGGAAGGGATTTAGGTTGAAATGCCTTATAATCCCTTTCAGGGATTGAAACAACCAATCCCCGCAATAACTGGTCAGAATTTCTGGTTGAAATGCCTTATAATCCCTTTCAGGGATTGAAACAGCTCAAAACCCCACTTCCGGATTAAAGACCGGACGTTGAAATGCCTTATAATCCCTTTCAGGGATTGAAACATTCAGTTTGGTGACAAAGTTCCCGAAAAGAATCAGGGGTTGAAATGCCTTATAATCCCTTTCAGGGATTGAAACGCCATGAACGAACAGGGGAAGTATATTCTAATAACTCAGTTGAAATGCCTTATAATCCCTTTCAGGGATTGAAACACTCCCCAATAATCATTTGGCGATCGCCTTTTTGGTTGAAATGCCTTATAATCCCTTTCAGGGATTGAAACGCTACCTTGGATTCAAATGCCAAGATCCCAAAAGTTGAAATGCCTTATAATCCCTTTCAGGGATTGAAACTACTTTATGCAACAAATGAATATATCAATTATGAGGTTGAAATGCCTTATAATCCCTTTCAGGGATTGAAACATCTGACAAAATATGTGATCGCTGTGATTGGAGTAGTTGAAATGCCTTATAATCCCTTTCAGGGATTGAAACGTTACTAATTCAAATTCCTGTCTGGCTTGTTCCGTTGAAATGCCTTATAATCCCTTTCAGGGATTGAAACGGGTTTTATATCACCAGAGAACCTTGTAATCGTGAGTTGAAATGCCTTATAATCCCTTTCAGGGATTGAAACATTGCTGCATACCATAGCTGCAATGATAGGATATCTAGTTGAAATGCCTTATAATCCCTTTCAGGGATTGAAACATTGCAGCCGAAACATTAGCGCTACCATCAAAACGTTGAAATGCCTTATAATCCCTTTCAGGGATTGAAACTAATCAGTACGATTTAGGGGAGAAAATAACTTATCTTGTTGAAATGCCTTATAATCCCTTTCAGGGATTGAAACCAAAAAAATCCGAGTTCAGCCGACAAAATTAATTGGAGTTGAAATGCCTTATAATCCCTTTCAGGGATTGAAACCCCAGGGGGGTGGATCGCGTTCCTTTCCTTATACAGGTTGAAATGCCTTATAATCCCTTTCAGGGATTGAAACCAATACCCCAAACTGTCCAGCTTACTGATTTAGGTTGAAATGCCTTATAATCCCTTTCAGGGATTGAAACCGGCTTGCAATTTTTGAGCCTTTTTCTTCATTTCGGAGTTGAAATGCCTTATAATCCCTTTCAGGGATTGAAACCGGCCACTGCCCCGGTGAGGTAACAGGTAACTGTTGAAATGCCTTATAATCCCTTTCAGGGATTGAAACCCATTTGCAGCCCATCGCTTTGATTTGCTCTTTGTTGAAATGCCTTATAATCCCTTTCAGGGATTGAAACAGATCCTTTTAGCTGTGAACAAGCTAATCAAATTGTTGAAATGCCTTATAATCCCTTTCAGGGATTGAAACGTGCTTTGGAGTTTTCGAGCCAAACCCGAACAGGGTTGAAATGCCTTATAATCCCTTTCAGGGATTGAAACCTCTTTAACAGAAGCAAAACTCAAATCCTGAACTGTTGAAATGCCTTATAATCCCTTTCAGGGATTGAAACTTGCCATAATTGCGGAGCCAAATCACCCCGCCCGGTTTTCTGGTTGAAATGCCTTATAATCCCTTTCAGGGATTGAAACATTAACAATCTTATATCAATATCCACTCGCAAGGGTTGAAATGCCTTATAATCCCTTTCAGGGATTGAAACGGACTTTGGATTAGAACAGGAATTGTCGGGGCTTGTTGAAATGCCTTATAATCCCTTTCAGGGATTGAAACGTTTAAGTCCATAAACCATTCTCTTTTTACTGGTTTGTTGAAATGCCTTATAATCCCTTTCAGGGATTGAAACTTGTTTGTAGGGTTTGAGGGCGGCTTGGAGTTCTCGTTGAAATGCCTTATAATCCCTTTCAGGGATTGAAACTCATCGGCAAAAAATTCATCAACCGCTTCTGCTGTCATTTGTTGAAATGCCTTATAATCCCTTTCAGGGATTGAAACATGGTCATAATAGAAAAAACCCTGAACAGCAACGGTTGAAATGCCTTATAATCCCTTTCAGGGATTGAAACGGCTCTCAGTTCACGAATCTTTAGCCAAGGAATATGTGTTGAAATGCCTTATAATCCCTTTCAGGGATTGAAACACCTCCTGACGATCAGCTAAAGGAAGAACTCTGCGTTGAAATGCCTTATAATCCCTTTCAGGGATTGAAACACTTGATTAAATTTGTTTTAATGCTGTTTGTTTGGTTGAAATGCCTTATAATCCCTTTCAGGGATTGAAACCAACATTAAGCGAAGAGGCTTACTTCAATGAACTCACAGTTTCGTTGAAATGCCTTATAATCCCTTTCAGGGATTGAAACGGGTGTAGGCAAAAGGATTCTTGATTGATATTGTCGTTGAAATGCCTTATAATCCCTTTCAGGGATTGAAACATTATTTTCTCCTTGATTACTTCCAAAAGCTATGAGTTGAAATGCCTTATAATCCCTTTCAGGGATTGAAACCATCTTCCTGACATCAAACTTTATAGTGCCTGTGTGTTGAAATGCCTTATAATCCCTTTCAGGGATTGAAACAGTTATCTTGAGGGGGATTTTCACCCCCTCGGATTTGTTGAAATGCCTTATAATCCCTTTCAGGGATTGAAACTTCCCACTGCGATCAATTCCTTCAAAAACTATTAGTTGAAATGCCTTATAATCCCTTTCAGGGATTGAAACTAGATGCAAGCCTGTCAGACCTCAAGGTGATAAGATTGTTGAAATGCCTTATAATCCCTTTCAGGGATTGAAACATCCTAGAAGATTTTGAATCAGCCCCTTCAAATAGGTTGAAATGCCTTATAATCCCTTTCAGGGATTGAAACGAACTCTCAATAATTCCCGCTAAAATATCTTCGTTGAAATGCCTTATAATCCCTTTCAGGGATTGAAACATTAACAACTTATTAATCAAGATGACACAAACAGGTTGAAATGCCTTATAATCCCTTTCAGGGATTGAAACGAAAAAATCCAGGATGGAAAAACGAACCGCTTATCGTTGAAATGCCTTATAATCCCTTTCAGGGATTGAAACATTCTTTTCAACCAAGAAAGATGCCAACGGTAATCCCGTTGAAATGCCTTATAATCCCTTTCAGGGATTGAAACTATAAACCTACTCCCGATGGAAGTTTCCTATATTGTGTTGAAATGCCTTATAATCCCTTTCAGGGATTGAAACAAGAATATTATAGATGTCTTGAAGAATATCAAGAGGTTGAAATGCCTTATAATCCCTTTCAGGGATTGAAACAACGCAAAACTAGATTCTCTAAGCAACAACATCCTGATGTTGAAATGCCTTATAATCCCTTTCAGGGATTGAAACTGGGCTTTTCAAGGGAGCGATCGCCACAAACGATGGTTGAAATGCCTTATAATCCCTTTCAGGGATTGAAACTCCATAGCCATAACTGCGTTTTTTCCCAATTCCTTGTTGAAATGCCTTATAATCCCTTTCAGGGATTGAAACGCAATAAATCTCCAGTATTGGGATCTACGAGTTTCCCTTCGTTGAAATGCCTTATAATCCCTTTCAGGGATTGAAACATTCAATTTGATAAATCCCCTGTAGAGAAAAATATGTTGAAATGCCTTATAATCCCTTTCAGGGATTGAAACCATCTTAAGCGGTAAGACGATCTGAACTGTTCTAGTTGAAATGCCTTATAATCCCTTTCAGGGATTGAAACCCATTTTTAGAGGGATCAAATTGTGGTCTAGGATGTTGAAATGCCTTATAATCCCTTTCAGGGATTGAAACAATGAAAAAGTGCGTCAAAATCCGTCAACAACGAATGGTTGAAATGCCTTATAATCCCTTTCAGGGATTGAAACACATTTGATTTGTCTCCTAATTGTTGTTAATTGAGTTGAAATGCCTTATAATCCCTTTCAGGGATTGAAACGAATTGGGATAATAATTCGATTCCTGAAAAAATCGTTGAAATGCCTTATAATCCCTTTCAGGGATTGAAACGTAGGCGGAAATTGATTTACAAACGTGGCTGAACTGGTGTTGAAATGCCTTATAATCCCTTTCAGGGATTGAAACCTCGATTTGACTGGCATCAATGCCGAAATACAGCAGGAGTTGAAATGCCTTATAATCCCTTTCAGGGATTGAAACAGGATGATTATGGCGATGATCGACCTTTTGGAGGTTGAAATGCCTTATAATCCCTTTCAGGGATTGAAACGGTAGATACCACCCTGCCCGCTAATCAGGAAGTGATTGTTGAAATGCCTTATAATCCCTTTCAGGGATTGAAACTCCATTTGTTGAATATTGAACATACAATAAGACGTTGAAATGCCTTATAATCCCTTTCAGGGATTGAAACGAGCAGTATTCTTTTGTAGTAATATAGTCATTAATGGTTGAAATGCCTTATAATCCCTTTCAGGGATTGAAACATAATCGCAATTAACTTCCCATTCCCAGCCGGGGGCGTGGGTGTTGAAATGCCTTATAATCCCTTTCAGGGATTGAAACATTTCCAGGTTTAGGAAACAGCCAGAAGTATTACCCCTGTGCCCTGTTCCCTGTTCCCTCCTTAAGCAATATTAGGCGGAATTTTACGCGATTTTAACTGACGCCGTTGTTGATAGTCCTGTAAATAAACCTGAATTAACTCTTGGATTTCACTACGTTTAATTTCCGTAGCCGACTGAAAATTATTCGGCGTTTCAAAAAAGCATAAACTATCCGGCATTTCTAAAACAACCATTTGAAATAAAATATGGGTCACAGGTAAAGGAATCGCTAAAACCCGAGAATCCGCATCAGGATTCGTATAACTCAAAGCATCTTCTAAGGTAGAAAAAGCATAAATCACTCGTTTTTTAATCTGCGGTTGATCTACATTAATAAACGGTTGCACCACCCAACTTTGGTCTAAAGTTTGTAAAATATAATATTCGGGATGTTCTAATTGTTCCGCTAATAATTTTAACGCTGGAGCGATCGCTTCCACAATTTGAGGAGTGGTTCCATCTTGAGGCGCGTGATCAATTAAAGACTGAATTTGTGGGTCTAAATTCATAGGTTTAAAAAAAATAAATATCAAGAATATTAACAGGGGTACGGGCGGGTTCTTTTAGATCTTTGTGAATCACCTCAATCTCGATGAACCCGCCCCTACAAAAAATGATCCGGAAATCCAAGCTAACTCACAGAATCACTGTGTTAGGGTCATTGTAGTAACTAGACATCATGGGGGAAATCTGCTGGGGCGAAACCATTTTCCAAAAGCTATTGAGAGAACTGAGTCTATCCACCCGTGCATCTGAACAAAATTGTCGGGATGTCGCCGAACGAATTACCGAAGAAGCCACCCGCATTTGTACAGAAAGCAAACGGATTCAAGATTCCGGGGATGTAGAAACCTGGGCAATGACACTAGCCCAACATCGTTTACAGCAATGTATTCAATATTATCAGCTAGGGTCAAAACAAGGGTCTTTAGAATTACATAGTACCTTGAGCGCGATTGTTTATCGATATATTACTCCTCCTCAAGTCCAATCCAGTTATCAAGCTCGATTGGAATTAATCAGGGATTTTTTACAAGCCTTTTATTTAGAAACCCTCAATGCCTTTCGCAAAGAAGCACAGTTACCTGCGACTTACCGTCCTCGAACCCTGTTAGAACTAGCGGAATATCTGGCATTTACGGAACGCTACGGTAAACGGCGAATTCCTTTAGCCCGAGGTCGGAGTCAACAATTGATTATTTTAAGAGCGCAAACCTTCTCTCAACAACAGCCTAAAGAAAGTTTTGTCGATTTAGAATTAGCCGCCCAGGGCGGAGGGAGTGAATCAGACACGAGTAATCATGATTCCTCCCTCGGACAAGTTCGGGCTGCTATGGTCATCGAGTCCAACGAATCAGAGTCCGACTCTCTCAGGGAAACTGTAGTAGGAGAACTGATTGCTTATTTAGAAGAACACAAACAAAAAGATTGTGCTGACTATTTTGTCTTGCGGTTACAGGATTTACCAACCCGTGAAATTGAGGAAATTCTCGGATTAACGCCTCGTCAGCGCGATTATTTACAGCAACGATTTAAGTACCATCTACTGCGATTTGCTTTAAGCCACCGTTGGGAATTAGTTCACCAATGGTTAGAAGCAGATTTAGAACGGGATTTAGGGTTATTACCCCATCAATGGCAAGAATTCTTAAATCAAATCGGTGCAAATCAGCAGCGTTTATTAAGTTTAAAACAGCAGGGATTACCCGAGGTCGAAATTGCTAAGATTTTAAATTGCAAAACTGCTCAGATTCAAAAACGCTGGTTTAAGTTGTTAGAATTGGCTTGGGAAATCAGGAATCATTCGGTATCCGGAGCAGGGGCATCTAGTGATGAATAACGAAACAAACCAAGACGAGCAAGGGTTTGAACGCCGATTTTTTGACAGGTTGTTACAACAACACTGGTATGGGCGGGACACCCCCGTCCATACCTCTGATTCGGCTGAGGAGGGATTAAACCCCCATACACAGCCCGATCAGATTTCTGAGGTGGAAAACCTAGAATGGGATGAATTCGCTCCCCTCGCTCCCCAGGAGCAGGTTTTCCGCCCGGAAATTCAATATTCACCCGTAGGAGAGATAGAAATTGTGAAAAACCGATTTGAGACCGTGTTAAGAGAAAAACTTAGAGCCAGGATTGAAATGAACCCACCCCTGTTTCCGTGGGAACCGATCGGCACTGACTTACTGAATGAGTACCCCGACGTATTTAGAGAAGAACAGGTTCCTGCTACTCATTTGTGGATGGCTCACCGACAACAATTGAGATGGTCGATGCCCCTACCCGATCAGGTTTTTGCCCAGTTACTGGCTCCTGTATTTACCCTGCTAAAATCTGGCCTACAAGAAGGAGCTAAATTAGTTCAGGCGGTGGAAACTTTATTTCCCAACGAGTCCCAACCCTTAAATGAATTAGCGGGTTTAGTAATTCGAGGATCTTTAAGGGGATCTTTAGATTTAAGGGAGTCCCAACCCCGTTATGAAACGGCTACCCTCGAACAACAAATGGTGTTGTTATTGTTAGCCACTCAGGAACTTCTGCATACTTTAACCCTCAATTGTCATTTGAATCAATCGACGGTTCATCAGGAATGGTTAACAACTTTAGGGCCATTTACCGTTGATGTAGACTATGTGGAAACTGAGTCTGGTACAATCTTAAAAATCTGGGGCAGACTTCCCGATGGCGGACGGTTACAACTCTTAGGAAATGACAGATCAGTAACGAAAAAACGTAATTCCCCCGGATGTTTACCCCTGGAATTGATTAACCCTGAACCGAACCAGATTTATCAACTTCACGTTTTATTGGATAGTGAGGAGCAGAATCCCCTCTGTTTTGCTATTTGTCCCCAACCGCGGGTTGGGTTGGAAGTTTAGGTTAGATTGAGTTAGAGTAGGGTGGAACTTTGAACCCCCCTAGCCGAGCAAGCCGAAACGATGACAAATTCAATCCCTGTGATTAGTCAATTATGGCGACGGATTGAAGCCATGCCCAAGCCCATACCAGAAGATTCCCTTGGGTTGCGGGTATTGGTACAGTTATTAGTGATTGCCGGGATTATTGCCACGGACGTTGCTATTGAAGAACCCCTGAATTTATGGGCAATTCCGGTCAGCATGGTTGGCGCAACTTGGAGTTGGTTTCGTCGTTACCATCGCAATGTGCCTGTTAAATTTTGTATTGCTATTGGGATGTTAGTTGCCCTCGCTGCATTTTTTGGGCGACTGTTTGGGGAAATGAATGATACACGGTTGGCGTTAGCGAGATTATTAATAGAATTACAGGTTTTACACAGTTTTGATTTACCCCGGCGGAAAGATTTAGGCTATTCGATGGTGATTGGATTAATTTTGATGGGAGTAGCGGGAACTCTCAGTCAAACCCTGGCTTTTGGGCCTGTGGTTTTAGTATTTTTGGCTTTAGCTTTACCAACATTAATTTTAGATTATCGCTCTCGTTTGGGATTGGGGGAGATTCAATTTAACGCCAAAAAAACGCCCCAAGCTCCAGGAAGCGGGGTCAATTTTAAGTCTTTAGGAATTATTTTTTTAGTGGTTGTTGGGTTGGGATTAACTATTTTTATGGTTCTCCCTCGGTTTCCCAGCTATCAGTTAAGAACTTTTCCGGTCAGTTCTCCGATTGATATGCCCCCCGGACAATTTGATGGACAACGAATTTTAAATCCGGGTTATGTGTCTTCGGGAAATAATAATAATAATAATTCGGGTGCAGGTGGCACCGGATTAAATCAGGAAACGGGGGCAGGGACTCTCAATGATACCTTCTATTATGGATTTAATACCAAAATTAATCAGAATTTACGGGGAAATTTAAAACCCCAAGAAGTATTAAGGGTGCGATCGCAAGCCAGGGGATTTTGGCGGGTGGTAGCTTTTGACCAATATACCGGACAGGGATGGGAAATTTCTCGAAATAATAGAACCATGACTTTAAGACGTCCCCGTTGGTCGTATGAATTTAATCTTTTTCCGCCCATCACTAATGCAAAAACTCAGGAAGTGATTCAAAGTTATACCGTACTTCAACAACTTCCGAGTTTAATTCCGGCGATGAATAAACCGAAAGAAGTCTATTTCCCGACGGAGGAAATTGCTATTGATCCCGATGGGAATTTGCGATCGCCTTTAGAATTACGAGAGGGGATGACCTATACGGTGGTTTCTCAAGTTCCCCTGCGCAATCGGGCGCAGTTACAAGCCGCTTCTAAAAACTATCCTGAAGGAATCAAAAAATACTATTTACAAGTTCCCGATCAAATTCAAGAAAAAGTCAGAAAAAAAACCGAAGAAATTCTTGCCAGTGTGCATCAGGTCGCCCAGAACAAAAAACCCTTAGATTCCGATTATGAAAAAGCCTTATATTTAGCCCAGTATCTCAAACAAAACCCCAATTATAAACTACAAGAAGAACCGCCGTTTTTAAGAAAAAATGAAGACTTAGTAGAAGCCTTTCTCTTTGGGTATCAAGACAGTCCCGCCGGAAAAAAAATTACCGGAGGCTACCCCGATCATTTTTCTACGGTTTTAACTATGATGTTACGTTCAATTGGGATTCCGGCCCGTCTGGTGGCCGGGTTTAACCCCGGGGAATTTAATCCCTTTACAGGATTATATGTGGTTAAAAATACCGATGCTTTTGCGATGACGGAGGTATATTTTCCCGAATATGGCTGGTTTGCCTTTAACCCCATTCCGGGGATGGATTTAATTCCTCCCTCAGTGGAAGAAGATCAAACCTTTAGTGCCTTAAAAGCCTTTTGGGATTGGGTGGCGGGTTGGCTCCCTTCTCCACTTGCCAATGGATTACAAGCGATTTTAGGCCGTTTAATTTTAGGGATATTCCAAGTAATTCGCTGGTTTTTTAGTCTCTTTACCCAAGGATGGTTAGGGATTTTTAGCGGATTAATTGTCACAACAATTATGGCATTTTTCGGCTGGTTAAGTTGGGATATTTGGCGAGGTTGGCGCTATCGTCGCTGGTTAGCCAAGTTACCCCCGGAAGAAAGTCTCTATCAACAACTTTTACAGGTTTTAGCGAGTAAAGGATACCCCAAATCTCCTACCCAAACCCCTTTAGAATATGTGTCTTGGTTACACCAATATCACTCGATTTCCGAAGTTGAAGTAATTGATGAAATCTCCCAGGCTTATATCAGTTGGCGCTATGGCGGAAAGTCGGTGAATCTCAAACAAATGCGACAATTATTAATCAATTTAAAATCATCCCATTGGAAACGCTTGAAACAGCGAAAATGGACATAATACACAAAACTGTATTTTTGTCAAGCTCGACTCTGGGGTTCTGGATCTAGCCTCTGAAAAATTTGTACAACAGATTGGGTAAGATTCAGGGCTGTAGTATTAGGATTACACGAAAGATAGGGTTTTTTCACCCCTATTTTTTGAATAAGCCAAACTTCCCCAGACTATTTTTTTTGTATTATAGCACCAAACCCCGGAATTTCGTCAATAGTTGCGAATGGAAGTCAATAACCTCTTGACAAAATTAGCCGAAAAAAATGATTTTAATTTTAAAATTTAAAACTATAACCAATTAAGGATAATTTAAACTTATAATTAGCTATTTTGTAGAGATGGACGGCTGAATTTTAATTGCGCCCCCCAACTGTTAACAAATTTTAAGAAAATTTACATTAAATCGGAAAAGGTTGACAACAGCATAAACTGAACTGTGATTGCAAATCTGGGGTTTTTGGCTAGGGGAGTAGCCCGTTTTTCCATTGAGCTAGGGGACTGAAGTAGAAGTTCTTAAGATGGTAAAATACAGTCTGCTAGTCGATTCGCCTGAAAATATCAAATTCTTGTAAATGCTGTTTATGTCAGTTGGGAGAAAAGCGTTGATGAAACGATTAAGTCGCCTGTTGGCTTTGTTGGTTTTGATAGTCGGTTGCTTCGCATGGACTGGAGATCAAAATGTTTTAGCTGCAAACGTCAATGTAATGCAGTATGGGTTGATTTCCCCGATCTTAGCAACGGAAGCCCCTCGGAAAAATCGGGTTGACGAGAAAATGGCCACCGTTCGCAATAAATTGGACTTAAATAATAGCGACCTGCGAGATTTTCGTCAATATAAAGGAATGTTTCCGAAATTAGGGTCAGTCATTATTAAGAATGCTCCCTATAATTCCGTGGAAGATGTATTGAAAATTTCTGGTTTGACAGAAAAACAAAAGGAAATTCTGCAAAAGAATTTAGATAACTTTACCGTAACGCCTCCAGAATCCGTATTTATTGAAGGCGACCAACGGTTAAATGTTGGGGCTTACGACTAGACCATTTGGTGGGATTTAGTGTAGAGACGTGCCAAGTGCGAAGCGATGCCCTTAGGCGATTGGCGCGTCCCTGCCCCATGAATGAATTTAGGGCTTGCATCCTTTGATTCTCAGGTCAGAATGCTAGGATTATGCCAATAGACTTAAAAATCTAACATAATCCTTAAAGTTAGTCTAATCTGTTGAAATCCGTCTGGACTTGAAACCAACCCTTGATTCTGGCACTGACCCATGACCTCCATTGATCTTTCCCTCCCGTCCGAGTTTCCCCTAACCTTTGATGTATTGGTAGTGGGAACCGGAGCCGCTGGATTATATACCGCCCTTTGTTTACCCGAACATTTGAGCATTGGCTTAGTCAGTAAAGATGTTTTGCCCCTGTCCGCGAGTGATTGGGCCCAGGGAGGCATTGCGGCAGCGATTTCAACCGATGACTCTCCCAGTCTGCATTTGGAAGATACCTTAAAAGCGGGAGCCGGATTATGTGAACGGTCGGCGGTAGAATTTTTGGTTAATCACGCCCCCGAGTGTATTCAGCGTTTAGTAGAATTAGGCGTGGCCTTTGACCGCCATCAAAGCCAGTTAGCCCTAACCTTAGAAGCCGCCCACTCCCGTCACCGCGTTCTACACGCCGCCGACACAACCGGACGGGCAGTGATCACAACCCTGACAGAACGAGTTTTAGAAAGACCGAATATTAAAATTATTTCCCCCGCCTTTGCCCTGGATTTATGGATGGATGCCTCGGGTCAACGGTGTCAGGGAGTCAGCCTAATTCATAACAGCCATATTTGTTGGGTGAAAGCCAAGGCCGTTGTCCTGGCAACGGGGGGAGGAGGTCAAGTCTTTGCTCACACGACCAACCCCGGTGTGAGTACGGGGGACGGGGTGGCGATGGCTTGGAGAGCGGGAGCATTACTCCGAGATTTAGAGTTTTTCCAATTTCACCCCACGGCCCTAACCCAACCCGGGGCTCCTCGATTTTTAATTAGTGAGGCGGTGCGAGGAGAAGGAGCCCACCTAATTGATTCCCAGGGACACAGATTTGTATTTGATTATGACGAGCGGGGAGAATTAGCCCCCAGAGATATTGTAAGTCGGGCGATTTTTAGCCATTTACAAAAATTACGGCAAATTGCAGGAGCCAATAGTGAACGGGTTTGGTTAGATTTACGCTCAATTCCAGCCGAGAAAATCCAGTATCGGTTTCCGAATATTATTCAGGTTTGCCAACAATGGGGGGTTGATATTCTCCATGAGCCCATTCCTGTCACTCCCGCCGCCCATTATTGGATGGGAGGTATTGTTACCAATACCCAAAGTCAAACGTCTATCCCTGGACTTTATGCCGTCGGTGAAACTGCAAGTACGGGAGTTCACGGGGCAAACCGTTTAGCGAGTAATTCTTTGCTAGAATGTTTAGTATTCGGCGCCCAAATGGCATCGATTGAAGATCTCGGTTTTACTGAAACTGAATCGGGTGGGGTGGGGTCTGCTCCCGTACCTAACTCAGTATCACCCGCCACCCAATGGGAAGAACAATATGCTACCATTAAAACAATTCGATCACAGTTACCCGATGTTCTTTGGCGTAGTGCGGGTATCTGTCGCCAGTCCGATCATTTGCAGGAGGGATTAATGCAAGTAAGAGCATGGTCTGAAGAATTTTTAGCCCTACCTATCAGCCAATTTTTATCGACTCTACATCCCAATTTTTCGGCTGAACTGGAAATACAAAAAATCGCCCACAGCGACTTGAAACAGTGGGGAGAAACCCATAACTTACTGAGTATTGGGGAGTTGATTTTGAAGAGTGCAGCGTTTCGTCTCGAAAGTCGTGGGGGGCATTTTCGACAAGACTACCCACAGTCAGACCCAAACTGGCAAGTTCATACCTTAATTCAAGAAAACCGCATCTGGAAATCTCCGCCTGTTTTAGATTAGGTTCGAGAACCTGAACCGTCTCCAGCCGGGGGTTTTCCCGTGTCGGGAGGAACATATTCACAGATTAAATGCGAGGTGTCAAGCTGTTTATACAGCTGAGTGAAACTGACCTGGACAGCTGCCTCGAACCTTACCCCCAAGGTGAAAATTAGGGCTATACTTAAGGGCAAACAGTTGACCCATGGGATTGTTTTTTTTAATGTTAGGCTAGAAACCATAATCGTTTTACCCCCTAATTAAACCTCGAATTCTTCAACCAGGGCAGCCAACGATAACAAAACTGCCTTTGTAGTTCAAGTATATCAACTATATTCCGTAATTACACTGAGTTCTCAGGAAAAATTATTGACAACTTCTCTGATCCTCTTGATGACTTGCAGTCTGGTCTATAATTAATAATCGTTATGTTTTGGAAAAAATATTTTTATCAAAAGTGGGAGTCAGAAGACCCGCACCAGTAACAGATTTAATTTTACTGCTAATTGTTTTTAGGATTCTGGCTTTAACAACCCCTAGCTTGGGAAGTTTTACGCCGTTTTCTTTGATTGAGCAACTTTCGGGATAACAAATTGATTGTTTTTTGTGTTTGCTAAAGAAAGTTAGCCCGTCAACTTGGGGAAGTTTCATCCCGATATTGGAATCCTCGGCGTTCATGTTGTTAAATTCAGCCCTGATAATACATCGCAACCGTTAAGTTCTGCAACAGAATCTTGGATTGTATTGATAATTATGTAACTCTGAATACAGAAATAATTTTATTGATCAGGTTCAGACTCCTAGAACTTGAGCATCAACGGTTGACAAGGGACAAAAAATTATGAAACTTAATCTCAAACAAGCGGATACAGGGATTCAACCCCAATGGCAACCTATTGTTGGGTATACCTCGGAATTTAATCCCTCTACCTGGGTACAGATGCGGGAAAAACCCAATCCCTATAGCCATGATCAAGCGTTGCTCCTATGCCAAGTGACTGAGGATGAGTGGGTGGCTTGGGTTCCTGACCACGGTGAGATGGTATTATATTGCCATCAATTCTTTCGCTCTTAACCCTTGATCTGGGATACAGTACAAAAAAGAACGTTATCCCATTAAGAGCGTTATGACCGTTTTGGAATCTCCCGGTAAGTCTTCAATTCAATATTCTGAACGCACTTTAAAACGGGCAGAACGGGCAATCCGGTGTTCTCCCTTTCAACTGCTACTGTTCCAAACGATCCGGTTTAACAGTGTCAGTCTGACTGTAATTGCAGGGGAGTCTGGGGTCAGTTGTGCCTATACCCGTGTGGCTCTAACGGAACTAGCCGCAGAAAATACCCTGTTATGGCTGATTCAGGTGGGGGTACTGCGTCGAGAAGTTGATGGTCAGGGGATTACGGATAGTTTTCGCCTCACTCCCCTGGGGCGACAATTAATCGACCAATGGGAAAGTCAAAATCAGGGCATACCCCAACCTTCTGTGTGCGATCGCTCTATCAATACCCTCAATCGTTGGTTGCGATTTGCCTTTTAAAAAAACAAAAACCGGGGTATGCTTTAAAACAGCACTCCACAGTCAGATAGAAGTGAATCCTATCTGACTGTGGGGTGTCCAAAAATTAGAGCCTCTAAATTGATCAAAATTTAAGATTGATGGAGCAAATGGCAGGAAGAAAGCCCGTGATTAGTAATTTGATCTTCCTTAAAATTGCTGGGATAGTGAAAAATATCCATTAATCGAGGTTCATCCGTAGCAAACTGAATATCAACGGAAAAACTTTGTTCCAAAGTTTCAGGATCTAGTTTTAAATTGGCTTGAATTCTAACCTGACCCGGAATCCAATCCTTAGAACCCAGGGGAAGTAAATAACCGCTCATCCCCTCGAAGGGAAACATTAATTGAACACTACGCATATCAAAGCAAAAATCATTATGTTTAGCAGGAGAAAAAGTCAAATTAAAAAAGTCTCCATAATTAATGATATGCTCCTCCAACTGTAGGGCAATTAATTCTTTTAATCGTGAAATGGTGAAGGCATCTTTACCTAACTTAACAATATAATCATTTTCGGTTAAGCTAAAAAACTCACGGTTCATAGTATGGATTCCTTGTGGCTATTGGTACTGGCTGCACCCTAATACCCTAATTCAAAAACTCAGTGGCAATCAATTCCTATTGTCTAATGGCAATAAAAATTAATCGTAGCTAAAACCCGGAAAACATGGGGGGTAATACCCATACTCCCTAAATCGATACAATGGGTTTAACACCAATTCAAATGACACTCATGAAACGAATTCTGGGACTAACAACGCTAATCAGTATGGTCTTGGTATCCTCAACATCGGCCGAACAACCTTTATATGTTGCCTATCCGCCGCCAGATCACAAAACCACCTCTGACCGTATTTTTTTGATTGGAACAGCAACACCCGATGGAGAAGTTTCGATTAATGGTCAAGTGGTTCCCCGAAGCCAAGCTGGTCACTTTGCACCCACATTTCCATTGCAACTTGGGGAAAACAATTTCATTTTACGCTACAAAGATCAAAAAATCAAACTTAATATTACTCGAATTTCCACTGAAGCGAGCCCTGGGAATAATGTCAGCTTTTTAAAGGATTCATTGACTCCCTCTGAGAATCTGGCTATCCTCCCCGGGGAGTTAATTTGTTTTAGTGCGATCGCCCCAGAAAAATCAACGGTTTCTGTTGAATTAGCCGGACAAATCCTATCTTTATCCCCCCAGTCCCAGAGCTTAGAATTACCCGATAACAAAGCGGTTTTAACTGGAACCAATCAACCGATAAAATCTGATACAGTAAAATATCAAGGATGTGGGAAAATCGCCGAGAATTTGCCATTTTCCGATCCCCAAAAATCCTTAGATTTAGGTCAAGCAAAATATCAATTAACCCTGAATAATCAAACCATTACCCAACGGGCAACGGGGAAAATTTCTATTCTCTCTCCGACTCAATTTGAAGTGGCTGAAGTCATCGTCGATGAAGGCGTAGCCCGCACTGGCCCGAGTAGCGATCATTCCCGTTTAACTCCTTTACCCAAGGGAACCCGTGCCACCATTATCGGACGACAAGGAGATTATTTACGTCTTGATTATGGGGGCTGGATTAAAGCCAATGAAACCCGGATAACCACCGAGTCAGTCCCGCCGAATTCCTTAATTAGAAGTGCTAGTTCTCGTCAAGTTGGGGATTGGTTAGAGGTTTCTTTTCCTCTACAAGTGGCAGTTCCCATCACCGTTAAACAAGAAGATCAGAGTTTAACCTTAACCCTCCATAACACAACGGCAAAAACCGATACGATTCGGTTTAATGATAATCCTTTAATTTCGCGTATGGATTGGCAACCGATTTTATCTCCCCTGGGAGAATCACAAAATGCGGTGCAATATACATTTCATTTTAAAACCAAACAACAATGGGGTTATAAACTCCGTTATGATGGCACAACTTTAGTTTTATCTCTGAAAAATCCCCCACACCTCCAATCAAATTTACCCTTATCGGGGTTAAAAATTTTAATTGATCCCGGTCATGGCAGCCCCAATGATTTAGGGTCAAAAGGGCCGACAGGATATCCTGAAAAAGATGTCAATTTAGTAGTTTCTAAACTATTAGAAACCGAACTAATTAAACGCGGTGCATCGGTATTTATGACCCGCAACGGCGATGAAGATTTGTACCCTCAAGATCGGGTAAAAATGATTAATCAACAGGAACCGGATTTATCCCTTTCTATTCATTATAATGCCTTACCCGATAATGGAGATGCCATCAAAACCAAAGGAGTAAGTACCTTTTGGTATAACCCTCAAGCCCACGATTTAGCCGTCTTTTTACATGAATATTTAGTGAATAAACTTAACCGTCCTTCCTATGGCGTATTTTGGAATAATTTGGCATTGACTCGTCCTACGGTTGCCCCATCTTTGTTATTAGAATTGGGATTTATGATTAATCCCGAAGAATTTGAATGGATTGTTAATCCCCAAGAACAACAAAAACTAGCAATAACCTTAGCCGATGGCATCGTAGAATGGGTTAGTAAAACTCAATAGAATAGGGAATGGGGAATGGGGAATGGGGAATGGGGAATGGGGAATGGGGAATGGGGAATGGGGAATGGGTAGTAGGTGGGTGCAAAGAAACTTTACTCTATTGGGGTGAGATTTGGAACGTAATTTATCCGATTTGATGAACCGGAATTTCCACAATAAATTCTGTCCCTTCTTCGGGTAAAGGCTGACATTCAATCATTCCCTTATGTTTTTCCACTACAATTTGATAACTGATCGATAACCCTAATCCCGTGCCTTTACCCGCAGGTTTAGTGGTAAAAAATGGGTCAAAAACCCGATTTTTAACTGATTCAGGAATGCCATGACCATTATCTTGAATAATAATTCTAACCCTTTCTATCGGTTGTTCTTGGCTCGGTGGCACTAACTGGGTTTGAATTGAAATGGCTAAATATCTAGTGTCTAAAGACTCCTTAGACAAGGATTCCAATTCATCAATAGCATTACTAATAATATTCATAAACACTTGATTCAATTGGGCTGCATAGCACTCCACTTTAGGAAGTTTCCCATATTTCTTAATAATCTCAATCGTCGGACGATCGGGTTTAGATTTTAAGCGATGTTGTAGAATTAATAGGGTGCTATCAATCCCCTCATGAATATCAACCGCTTTCACCTCAGACTCATCTAAACGGGAGAAATTTCTTAAAGATAAAACTAACTGCCGAATCCGGTCAGCACCAACTTTCATCGAAGATAAAATCTTGGGGAGATCCTCTTGAATAAACTCAAATTCTATTTCTTCAATTTTATCTTCAATCTCCTCAGAAATATCAGGATACTGTTTTTGATATAATTGAACTAACTCTAATAAATCTCTGGTGTAGTCCGTAGCATAACTCAGATTTCCATAAATAAAATTAACAGGGTTATTAATTTCATGCGCGACTCCAGCCACTAGCTGCCCTAAACTCGACATCTTTTCACTTTGTACCAACTGACTTTGGGTTTGTTGTAAATCTTGAGCTAATTCCTCCGCTTTTTTTTGAATCCCTGCATAGAGTTCTGCTTGGAGTAAAGCGACTCCGAATTGAGTCCCAATTTGAGCTAGTAACTTAATTTCTTCCTCTTGCCAATGACGGGGATAGGAATTTTGATAAGCTGCGAGTAATCCCCAAAGGGATTGTCCTTGTAAAATTGGAACAATGATATAGGATCTAGCCTGTAATTGTTCAAGTAATTGAATATGACAAGGATTATGTCCGGCGGTATAAATATCATCAACGGCATAGGTTTTATTATCTCGATACCGTCCTCCTAAAGTTTCTTGTAAATAGGTATCTTGAATCATGGGAACCGTATCTAGTAACGAGTTCCATCCTTCCGTCACAGACTCAGCCACAAAATAACCCGACCAATCGGAACTAAAGCGATAAACCACAACTCGCTCGGCATTTAAAAACGCTCTAACTTCGGCGGCAGTAGTATTAAAAACAGTAGAAATATCTAAAGAATTTCTAATTTTTTCAATAACTTGATATAACAATTTTTGCTGTTCATTGGCTTTTTGTCTTTCAGTTAACTGCGCTACTGTTTTTGCCTGTTCTTGTACCTGTTCAATATAATCAATTTGTTGTAAAGCAACTTCTAAATTTTGAGCAATTTGACTGACAAATTCTATTTCTTCGGGTTGCCAATGGCGAGGATAATCACATTGATGAATACACAGTAAACCCCAAAGATTTTGGGATTTAAGCAGAGGAACAACTAAGTTAGCTCGAATTTGAAACTGGGCTAAAATTTGATGATGACACTCTTGTAAATTAGCCTGATAAATGTCAGGAATCGCATTAATTTTACCCTGTTGATACAGATTATAAAACTGATCCGAAAAACAATGATCTTCTACTTTTTGAGCTAAAGCCGAATTAAATCCCGCAACTACATCTTCGGAGATAAATTCTCCTTCCCCATATCCCGAATTGGGATTAAAGCGAAAAACACCTACTCGATCCGCATTTAAAAGCTGTCTAACCTCTGTTACAGTAGCTTGAAAAAGCTGATTAAGATTTAATGTTTCTCGAATTCGACTAATCACCCTGGTTAATGTTTTTCGTTGTTCTAATTCTTGGGATATTGCTTGACCTAACTCCCGTTGCCCAATTGCGGTTCCTAGATGTTGAGCAATTTCTGTAACAAATTCAATTTCATCGGGTTGCCAATCTCGGCGTTGGTGACAATCATACACCCATAAACATCCCCATAATTGTTGATTTTTATATAAACAAACCCCTAATTTTGCTCTAACTTGATAATCCCTCATCCATTGGAACATTAAGGGATTAAATCCGCTATAATAAATATCTGAGATTACTAGGGGTTGATGATTTTGTGCGGTGGGATTAAAACCCAATAATTCTTCTGTTTTGATCTCAAAATTCAACAAGGATCTAAACTCAGGTAATACTGTTTCAGCAATATATTTTCCTTTGATATTTTCAGTATCCCTATACCATTTTACAATTGCCACCCGATCAACTTTGAGATATTGCTGGAGTTGTTCCGTCGTATTTTTTAACAGGGTTTCCAGGTCTAAACATTGATTGATTTGCCCAATTATTTTTGATATGGATTTGTAACGCTGAGATTGCAATTGAGCTTGAATTAAGAGAGAATTTGAAGTGTCTTGTAGTTGCCTTAAATGGGTAACATCTTCGACAAAAATATCCTCGCTATTGTCAGCAAGATCCTGTAAATCTTCCCAACTCGTCAAACTAGATAATTCTAGTTCATAAGGTAAGAGTTTCAGGTTTAAAATTCCCTGCAATTGGGCAAAGGTACTGTCATTTAGACAGCATTTTCGTAATTGCTCCCATTGATGCTGATTTACGATCATATACAAGTGCCTAATACTATCAGTTTGCCAACCTATCTACAGTATAAAACATCACTTATAATCTTGGATATGAATTTTACCGTTTACGAATCGAGAGCCACATCAGGTAAAGATTGTCTCAAAGGAATTTCTATTCTAAATTCCGTTCCTATTCCCCAGTGAGAGAGGCATTGGAGCGATCCCTGATGTTTTTCAACAATGATTTGATAACTAATTGATAACCCTAATCCCGTCCCCTGACCCACAGGTTTTGTGGTAAAAAACGGATCAAAGATATGGGGAAGTAAGGCATTAGGAACACCCGTACCATTGTCAATGATCGAGATCACAATTTTAGGTGCTGCTGTAATTTCATCCCTCAAGGCTGTACGGATTTCTAAAGAGGGTTGTGTCTGTTCTGGATAGGACGGCGACTGATTTGCTCCCTGCACTTGTAATCCTAACGCATCTAGGGCATTACTAAGAAGATTCATAAATACTTGATTGAGTAAGCTGGCGTAACATTCCACGGGGGGAAGGTCGCCATACTGTCGTTTCACTTGAATGGATGGAGAGGTCGTGTCTGAATCAATATTCAGGCGATGTTGTAACAGCAATAATGTACTTTCAATTCCTTCATGAATATCAACAAATTTTAAATCCGCTTGATCTAGTCGGGCAAAATTGCGTAAAGAGAGAACTAATTGACGAATGCGATCGGCCCCACTTTGCATCGATTCCACAATTTTAGGTAAATCTTGGGTAATAAAATCCAACTCAATGGTGCTAATATATTTAACAATTTCCGGTTGAGGACAGGGATAATGGTGTTGATAAAGTTGAATTAGAGTTAATAAATTTTGGCTATATTCACTGGCATAGATTAAGTTGCCAAAGATAAAATTAATCGGATTATTGATTTCATGGGCAACTCCCGCGACTAACCGCCCCAAACTTAACATTTTTTCCGTTTGAATTAGTTGACTTTGGGTTTTTTGTAACTCATTTAAAGTTTGGGTGAGTTGTTCCGCTTTCGCCTGTTCATTTTGGGCGGATTTTAGACTTTGTTGATACAATTCCGTTTGATAAATGGCGATCGCTGCTTGATCTGCTAATTGTTGTAAAATATCTAATTCCTCAACTTCCCAATTGCGAGTCTGGGTACATTCATGGGCAATTAATAATCCCCACAATTTAGACTCTTGATTAATCGGCACAATTAAATTTGCCTTCACGCACAAACTTTCTAAAAATTCTTGATGACAAAGGGCTAAATTTTCCTTATAAACATCGGAAATAGCCCGCATTCTTCCTTCTCGATAAAGATCCGCCATCTCCTTGGGAAAACAATCATCGGGTGTTTTAATCCCCAAAATCGAGCCAATTGATTTCCGTCGATCTTCAAATACAACTTCTCCCGCCTGTCCACTAATCAGTTGATAAATCACCACCCGATCCGTATCTAATAAAACTCTAACTTCCCGCACTAAACAAGATAAAGTGGCGTTTAAATCCAGCGTCCGACGAATTTGATCGGTAATTCGTTCTAGGGTTTTAGCAAAATCTAAGGAGCGTTGAAGTTGAGAGGTTCTTTCCGCAATTTGCTGCTCTAAATTAATATTTAAAATTTGAACTTCTTGATATAATCGATATTGTTGAATCGCCATCGCAAATTTACGACTTAATGCTGTGGCTAAAGTTAACTCCTCTTCTGTCCAAGGTTGAGCTTGTCCCTGTTTAGACTCTCGCCAAATTTCAAAAGACTGCCGGGGCATCATCTGTTTAATACTCGGATCAAATTCTCCCGCCCACAAAGTTTCTGTATCAATTTCTTCCCGAAAAATGGTCAGTACCCCTAATAATTGCTGACGAGATTGAATCGGTAAAACTAATAATCCTCGGATTAATGTGGACTGAAAGGCTGAGATTAAAACCCGCCATTGATATTCCTTATAAACATCGGTGATCACCCAAGGAGATAAGGATTGATTCGGTATACCTGAATGATGGGAGGGCGTTTCATAACCTTGACTTAACCAATGTTGCCACAGGGGATGTTCCTCTAAAATACCTGAAGCACTACCCATAGGAGCATGGGGCTGTTTACCCGCCGTGAACACCTCCACCGGACTCAGGGAATAGGCCGGAACATAGAGCCGTCCCCCCACTCCAGCCAGGGCTTTAACGGTGGCTTCTAATGCCTCTTGTAGTTCAATCGTCGGGCGTTCATGGAGTAGAGAAGCAATACTATTGATGGTGGCTTCCTGTTGGGCTTTTTGTTGAGTTTGGCTTAATAAATTAGTCTGGGTGATCGCAATTGCCAATTGATCCACTAATAACTGGATCACTTGGATATCTGTTTCAGCAAGGGTTTGGGGTTCGGCGTGGTGAGAAACTAATAATCCCCAGAGTAGCGGAGTTTCACCGACTAGGTTATTGGGGGAGTTGAGCAAAATCGGAATCGCCAGGGAAGACTCTACCCCCATCGCGGTTAAATAGGCTTGGTGGCAAGGATCAAGGCTGCGATAGTCTATCCCTGATGGGGTTTGGGCTTCTCCCGAGTCGTTGCTAATCCCAAATTTTCCCTCACCGACATTGATAATGGTGCGTTGACGCAGGGAACAAAACATTTCCCGAGCATGGGGGGGAATATCATCGACGGGAAAATGTAATCCCAACAAGGAGGGAAGGCGATCGCGATCGCGATCGCGAGATTCGGCCACCACTTCCCCACTACCATCGGGACTAAATTGATAAATCATAATCCGATCCGTTCCCAAAAATGAACGAATTTCGGCAACGGTGGCGGTTAAAATTCCCGGTAATTCCAGGGATTGACGAATACGGTTCGTCATCCGATGTAGTAAGACCTGTTGATCCAATTTAGATTGAAGTTGTTGTGTATTATCCAACCGATTCATAATAATATCCTAATCAGTTATTAGTTATCAGTTATCAGTTATTAGTTATCTTAGCCCGAAATTTATTTCCGAGCTTTTGGCGTTAAGTTGACACTGATGGAGGAGATCTCGTCCCTACTTATTTTCTTCTTTGATAAATGATAACCAATGACTAATAGCTGATAAATGATAACTGATAAATGATAACTGATAACTGATTAAAAGGGCATTAATTGTTTAATGGCTTTACTGGCAATATCTCCGTAGCGCAGTTGACCACAGAAAATTTTACTCATAATCTTTGTGGCGGCGGGCATTTTTACTCCAGCCTTATAAGCAACTTTCGGAAAACGATAGAATGCACCGCCTAGACGTCCGGCCCAGACCATATCTGCGCCCCATTCATCTTTCATGACTTGGGTGTAGCCTTCTAAAGCATTACCGACACCGCCTAAGGCTTGATCAATCGCCTCTGCGGCTTTAACTCCACTCAGGATTGAAGGACGAATGCCCTCGGCTGATAATGGATCAACTAAACTGGCTGCTTCTCCGGCAATTAGAGCATTTTGGGTATGTAAAGTTTTATCTCCATCCCAGAGACACAGAGGATGGTCATAAATAGTTGCACTGCCTAAACTCGCTTTACTGGCATAATCCAGTAAGTCCTGCTTCAGATTTTTAGGTTCTCCCCCGATAAAAGTAGCAATACTCAAGGAGTAACCATCGGCCTTGGGGAATCCCCAAATACTACCATTTTTTACCATGCCAAATTCAAAACTGGGTAATAACGGTTGATCCGTTACCACTTCCATAAATTGACTTTGACGCAGTTTAGACTGTTTCAGTCCTAACCATTTTGCCATTGAACCTTTAGCCCCATCAGCCCCAATTAAATATTTAGCGGTTAGGGGTTCAGTGGTGGTATTCACTTGCCAACGATCGCTTTTAAATTCAATCCCGGTAACTTCTGTATTGTCCTGGAGTTGCGCCCCCTGACCCTTAGCCTGTTGGATGAGAAATTGATCAAATACATCCCGTCGCACCATCCACATCGGAACGGGAATATCGGATTCTACCGCATCATTTAATTGCCAGGTATAGCGAATTCGTTCCACCGTTGTCGAAATTGCCGGGCTAAAATCAAAATCAAACCATTGGGCGATCGCCGGAGAAACTCCCCCTCCACAGGGTTTTAAGCGGGGAAAAGTTTCTCTTTCCAGAATTAAAACCGAACGTCCGCGTTTGGCTAAATGATAGGCTGCTGCTCCTCCGGCTGGGCCAGCACCAACAATAATACAGTCAAATATTGTTGTCATAAGAACTACTAATTAGTTATCAGTTATCAGAGTTATCAGCCAAGAGTGTATTGATTCACCTATGAACTCTTGTACTGATAATTGTTGACTATTGCCTATTTTTGATGGTTTTTTCGCTTAAGGATGAAGCGGGGATTAACTGTTAATAACAAATCCCCAACTTCAACTCTCACCCTGGTGTTAAACAGTGGTGATGTCTTTTTCTTTGACCGCCAAGGCTTCATCGATTTTAGCGATGTACTTGTCTGTTAGTTTCTGAACGGAATCTTGTAAATCAGCAGATTCATCTTTTGAGAATTCACTACTTTTTTCCTGTTTCCGAATCGAATCAATTGCATCCCGACGAATATTTCTGACGGCGACTTTGCCATCTTCGGCCAATTTAGCCACTTGTTTGACTAATTCTTTTCGGCGATCGCTGGTTAAAGGGGGGATATTCAGACGGATCACAGAACCGTCATTATTCGGTGTTAACCCAATATCCGACATCAAAATCGCTTTCTCAATAATATTCAGGGTGTTGCGATCAAACGGCTGAATGGCAATGGTGGTGGAGTCGGGGGTGCTAATGTTCGCCAATGCTTTTAAGTGCATTTGACTCCCGTAATATTCCACGATGATTCGATCTAATAAACTGGTATTTGCTCGTCCAGTCCGAATAGTATTGAAGGAGCGCTGAGCCGCCTCCAATGCTTTAACCATGTGATCTTCAACTTCAGCTAACTTCACACAAACCTCCAACTAAGGTTCCAACAGGTTCACCACTCACCGCCCGGCTGATATTTCCCCGCACAGTGAGATCAAATACAATAATCGGGATATTATTTTCTTTGCACAGCGCGATCGCTGTACTATCCATCACCCGTAAATCATGGGTGAGAACGTAGCTGTATGTCAATGTTTGGTAGCGTTTGGCGTCCGGGTTATGTTTCGGATCGCTATCATAGATGCCGTCTACCTTGGTCGCTTTGAAAATCACTTCCGCATCAATCTCCGCCGCCCTTAACGCTGCGGTGGTGTCCGTGGTGAAAAAAGGATTTCCCGAACCCGCCCCAAAAATCACCACCCGATTGAGTTCTAGGTGGCGAATGGCTTTGCGTCTAATATAGGGTTCAGCGATTTCCTGCATGGCGATCGCCGTTTGTACCCGGGTTGGAACCCCAATTTGTTCTAAGGCATCTTGTAAGGTAATGGAATTCATCACCGTAGCAATCATACCGACATAATCGGCTGTGGCTCGATCCATGCCCCCGGCGGCGGCCTTCACCCCCCGAAAAATGTTACCGCCCCCGACCACAATGGCGACTTGTACTCCTTGATTTACCACTTCGGCGACTTCTTGAGCGATCTCTTGAACCACCGATGGATCAATGCCATAGCCCAAATCTCCCATCAGGGCTTCGCCACTTAATTTGAGTAAAATGCGTTTGTACGCTGTTCCCATCTATACCCCCATAGCCTTTGTATTCATCAAGATCGCCAATTTTCGTGAACGGATTAGGTTTATCGTTACCCGTCGCTTAGACCTCGGGGTTATCATATCAGGATATATTCAGTCATCAGTCATCAAGTATCCGCATTATCAGTTATAAATTTACCTCTATTGTTTCAGTTTTTTGGATTTAGATCCAATTAAGACCTGAGATATTTGTCTATGGTTTTCCGAGCTATCAATGTCTCCATTTAATCGAGCAACCGATCGCATCGGTGCATTCGGTCGTAATCGGTTCGTGGTTCAGGAGTTGGGCGATCGCATTTTTTAAATAGGGAACAGTGACATTTTCAGCCAGTTGGGGACTATCATCAATTAAGCCCTGATAGCGCACAATTCCTGACCGATCTAATAAAAACGTTTCCGGGGTGTTAGTTGCCCCAAAACAATGGGCTACATCCTGGGTAATATCTCGAATATAAGGAAAATTCAATCCCTGTTCTCTAGCAAAGATTTTCATATTCTCAAAACTATCATCGGGGTATTGAGTGGCATCATTGGCATTAATACCAACTAAAATTACACCCTGTTCCTGATAGTCTTGTTGTAACTGTTTCAGGCGATGTAAGTATGAATGAACATAGGGACAATGGTTACACATAAAAATCACGACAACGGCTCTATATTCTTCTAAATAACGAGCCAAATGGTGAACTTCATCATCAATTCCTGGTAATTCAAAATCTGGAGCATATCGATTAATTAAAGTACCTTGCATAGTTAATATTTTCACCTGATTCAACCTGTCTATTTCATTTATTTTTATTTTTAACCCTCAATTCTTCTTCTAACCTTTGACTAATCTTTTCACTGACCAATTGATTCCCAGAGGGACTCAAATGAATATGATCTCGATACAGAGTTTCGGGTTGAGAAGTGGCTTTAAAGATCGGCAAAAAATCAATATAAATCCAATTTTGAGCCTGGGTGAATTCCGTCAATCGTTGACGGGCTTTAATTTCATAATCCCGGGATCCGGGTTCACCGACTTCTCGCAATAAGGGGGTCATGGCTAATATAAAGTTAGCATTATTTTGCCGAGCGATCGCTTCAATCCCTTGGATCTTCTCCAAATTATATCCCACCGGGTCAGAAGGTTGGGGTTGTTGGGCGGTCGGAATCGGTTCAGAGGGTTTTAAACGGCGATTAAACACCTCCACTAACGCTAAACGAGGTGATGTATTAGGGTAGTTGCGATCGCGTCCTACAACGCCGGGATTCGGCGGCCCAGTGAATAAATCATCGGTATTGATCAATAACACAATCACCTCTGACCCAAACAGTCCAAACCGTTGTAAATAGGCCAGTTGGTTCGGTGGCCCCCAGGAATTAGCCGACACATTCAGGACTTCCCCCTGCCCCTGACGACCTAGCTGTTGGCCAATCAACGCCGACAGAGTTTGAGATTGGTCTGTCCACCATCCCCCATTCACCAAAGAATCCCCTAACAACATCACCCGCCGCGTTCCAGAAATGGGAAGGGGAGTAATAGAGGCACTTCGCATTGAATATTGATTAATTTCAATCTGGTTGCCATAACGACGGGTTTTCTGGTTTGGGGCTAATAAATAACCGATGTCCGAGTCCCCCAAATACAAGACGGGAGAGCCCAGCCCAAAACGCAGACGCAACCCAATCTCCACCACCATCAAAACAACGAGCAATATTTCCAACAGGACTAGAACAATTTTCATCAGTAATCAGTGATCAGTTATCAGTGTAGAGATTTACCTGAGCGCGTCTGTACGAGTTAAAAGTTAATCGACTATTCAATTCTTTACTGATAACTGATAACTGATTACTGGTAACTGGTAATATGATAGACTGCTGATTATAGTCTATCACCTAATCAGTAAACACCTAATCAGTACAACAGAAGACTGTTAATTCTTGCACTGATAACTGATAACTGATAACTGATAACTGTATAATGTAATGTCTTTATTCATTTTCAGACTACCCATGCTCTGCCTTAGCCTTGGGCATAGAGGTGAGGCTGTAAAACTTTGGTGGTCGTAGGTAAATCTGTGGACTTAGATCAAATCTTTAAAACTCCCAATCCTATTATCGGTGTTGTACATCTGTTGCCCCTACCGACTTCTCCCCGTTGGGGAGGAAATCTCAAAACGGTTATTGACCGCGCTGAACAAGAGGCAACAGCCCTGGCTTCGGGCGGGGTCAACGGCATCATCGTCGAGAATTTTTTTGATGCTCCCTTTGCTAAGGATCAAGTTGATCCGGCCGTTGTCAGCGCCATGACCCTGATTGTGCAGCGGATTATGAACTTAGTGACACTGCCAATTGGGATTAATGTACTGCGTAACGACGCTCACAGTTCCTTAGCCATTGCCGCCTGTACGGGGGCTAAATTTATCCGCGTTAATGTCTTGAATGGCGTTATGGCCACAGATCAAGGGATTATCGAAGGTCACGCCCATGAGATCCTGCGCTATCGGCGAGAATTAGGCAGTGATGTCAAAATTCTAGCCGATGTTTTGGTCAAACATGGTCGTCCCTTGGGATCTCCTAACCTGACAACGGCTGTCCAAGAAACGATTGAGCGGGCCTTGGCCGATGGGGTAATTCTGTCCGGTTGGTCTACGGGCAGTCCCCCCAGTTTAGAAGATTTAGAACTAGCCCGGGCGGCGGCGATGGGAACTCCTGTCTTTATCGGCAGTGGTGCCAGTTGGGAAAATGTGGGAACCTTAATCCAAGCAGCCGATGGGGTGATTGTGTCCAGTTCCCTAAAACGCCATGGACAGATTCATCAACCGATTGATCCCAGTCGGGTCAGTCAGTTTGTAGAAACAACCCGCCGGAACTTGAATCAGTTATCAGTGATCAGTCATCAGTTATCGGTGATTAGTCAAAGCAAGAAATAATCAGTGAAATAGCGAGTTGATTGTCTTGACTCCTAACTGTTCACTCTTACACTGATAACTGATAACTGTTTACCGATAACTGATTTATGGGACGTTCTACCCCTTGGATTCATCACTGGTCACGGCCGATTATTGTGGCGATCGCTCTAATCGGTGTGATCGAAAATGTCTATTTAACCAGTATTAAACTCCTGGGTGGGACGGCGGTTTGTCCCACTTCTGGCTGTGAAGAAGTTCTCAATAGTCCTTATGCGACGGTCTTGGGTTTACCCTTAACTCTATTTGGGTTTTTGGCCTATACGACGGTTTTGCTGTTAGCTATTGCTCCTTTGGTTTTTAACCCTACGACCCAAAAAGCCCGTCGCCAAGCGGTGGAAACTCAGACGAGGTTTCTTCTATTTCTTGTAACTACTGCCATGGTCTGTTTCAGTAGTTACTTAATGTTTCTGCTATTTTTCAGAATTCAGGCAATATGCCCCTACTGTATTGCCTCGGCTTTTTTCTGTGTGAGTCTATTTGTTATAACTTTAATAGGCACCCATTGGGAAGATCGGGGTCAACTTTGGTTATCGGGTCTTGGGGTCGGGATGATTACCGCAATTGTAGCTCTGGGTTTATACAATAGCGTTGGCGACATCAATACTCCCAACTCTTTCAGTGATAGTAGTGGTGGTAACACGGGGTTAGCGATTACTACCACATCCGGGCCAGCAGAAATCGCTTTAGCTCGTCACTTGACCCAAATTGGAGCCAAGGAATATGGAGCCTATTGGTGTCCTCACTGTTACGATCAAAAACAACTCTTTGGGAAAGAGGCGTTTGCTATAATTAATTATATTGAGTGCACTACTGACGGCAAAAATTCTCAAACCCAACTTTGCAAAAAAGCTGGTATTCAGGGTTTCCCGACTTGGGAAATAGGGGGTAAATTATACCCGGGAATCCAACCTTTAGAAAAATTAGCTGAATTATCCGACTATCAGGGGCAACGGGAGCAGGGGAAGTAAAGAGAGCAGGGGGAGCAGGGGAAGCAGGGGAGGCAGGGGAAGCAGGGGAAGCAGGGGGAGCAGGGG
>NZ_LT797701.1:216675-347205 GCF_900009135.1 Planktothrix sp. PCC 11201
AGCAGGGGAAGCAGGGGGAGCAGGGGAGGCAGGGGGAGCACCAAGCAGTGCGTTGGCGTTAGCCCTGCGTAGCAGTGCGTCCTTGCTCGCTGAATATCACCCAAAACCCATTCGTAATTCGTAATTCGTAAGACAGTGACTTTGAACAGATAAATAAATAGGATCGTTGCGACCGATGTTCAAAATATTTAAAGAGTATTGCCGTCAAATTCCGCTCAAGCACTGGTTATCTCAAGAAGGTCGAGTATTATTCACCGCTTCCGGTGTGACGGTCGTGGTGATTTTTATTCGATTTTTAGGAATTTTGCAACCGTCGGAATGGACGCTTTATGATCAATATTTTCGAGCACGTCCCTTAGAATCTGTAGATGATCGGATTTTAATTATTGGGATTGATGAGCAGGATTTACAAGAGTATGGGTTTCCCATTTCCGATAGAACTTTAGCTCGACTTTTACAAAAAGTTAATGCGGCTAAACCACAAGCTATTGGTTTAGATATTTACAGAGATTTACCCATTGAACCCGGACAGTCAGAATTAGCCAAGGCTTTCAAAACGATTCCCAATTTAATTGGCATTGAATTAGTAGAAAGTAGTGGGAAATCTGGGGTGCGCCCTCCTGAGATTTTAGAAAATAAAAATAAAATTGGTTTTAATAATGTACCTCGAGATGCTGACAGCAAGGCTCGCAGGGGATTACTCTATCTTACCGACACAGAAAACAAGCAAAAATTTCGCAAAAGTTTTGCTTTACAACTAGCTTCAATTCATTTAAAAAACAAAGGAATTGAAGCTAAACCTTCTCCCCAAAATCCTAATGAATTACAATTTAAAAATACAGTATTTCGTCGGTTTCAACCCAATGATGGCTCTTATATTAGGGCCGATGATGGCGGTTATCAATTCTTAATTAATTTGCGAGGGCCGGCGGGAACATTCCCCTCCATTCCGATGCGAGATATTTTAGAAAATCGAGTTTCTCCTGATTTAATTAAAAATCGAATTGTGATTATTGGTTCTACGGCTCCGAGTATTAAAGATTCAGAATTTACCTCCTATAGTGATGGGATATTTAAGTCTTCTCAACCGATGTATGGCGTTGAACTACAAGCCCAATTAACCAGTCAAATTATTAGTTCAGTTTTAGATGGTCGAACGTTAATCAAAGTCTGGCCAGAACCCTTAGAATGGCTGTGGATTTTTGGATGGTCTTGGGTAGGGGCTGCTTTGAGTTGGAAACTTCAATCCCCCCGACGTTCGGTGTCCTTAATCATTTTAATTAGTATTGGGATTACCGGGGTTACTTACCTGGCTTTTCTGCAAGGGTGGTGGATTCCCGTGGTTCCGGCTCACTTGGCTTTAATCGGGTCTGCGGGGGTAATTATTGCTTATTTAGCGCATTTACAAGGAGAGTTAAAACGGTCTACCGAATTTTTACAAAGTATTATTAATACGATTCCCGACCCGATTTTTGTGAAAAATAAAGAGCATCAGAAAATTGTGTTAAATCAAGCCTATTGTAAGTTTGTGGGTTATCCGTTAAATGTGTTGATGGAAAAGAGTGATGACCAACTTTTTCCTAAACATGAAGCCGAACTGTTTCGTCAACAGGATGAAATGGCATTTAATACGACTTGGGAACAGGAAAATGAAGAACAGTTGACCGATATTAATGGGATTACCCATTATATTGCCACAAAGCGATCGCTCCACCGAGATGCGGCGGGAAATCTCTATTTAGTGGGAGTGATTCGAGATATTACCGAACGTAAACTGTTAGAAGACAATTTAAAACAAATTGCTGCTGAACTGAAGCGGTCTAATGCCCAATTGCGGGTTTCCGCCGAACATGACCCCCTCACCGGACTTCCCAACCGAATTTTATTCCAAGAACGTTTAACTCAATCCCTAGAATGGGCTAATCGTCAAAATCGCATGGTTGCGCTGTTATTTTTAGACCTCAATGACTTTAAGCACGTCAACGATAGCCTCGGTCATCAGATTGGAGATTTACTCCTCAAAACCATTGGGGACAGACTGAAGGGGTGTTTAAGGGGGAGTGATACGGTTTCTCGATTGGGTGGGGATGAGTTTACCGTGATTCTCCCGGGTATTCCCAGTAAGTCGGATGTTGCCAGGGTAGCCCAAAAAATCCTTGATACCATTACTCAAGATACGGTTTTAGAAGGAAACAAAATCTCAATTACTACTAGCATCGGCATTAGTTTATATCCAGCGGATGCTCAAGATATAGAAACCTTAATTAAGTTAGCAGATACGGCTATGTATCGGGCTAAGACCACGGGAAAAAATTTGTATGAGTTTTCTAGGGATATCGATATCCAATCTTAATCCCAAACTATATTGATTCGCTGACAAACTACCCCCGTTAAGCAGCAGATGACTTCACTTGAGATGGAATTAAGAAGCAGTTTGATAACTAGAAATTATTCGTCCTGCTCCCCGTAACTGTTTAAAATAATACTGAATACAAGCATCTCCTTTTGATGATAATACATCAATTTTTATGCCGTTACGACCATGTTCGCTACCCGAACTATGAATATATTGTTGGTCTCCGAGATATAATCCAACATGAGTCGCTTTTTCAACGGTTCCAAAAAATATTAAATCCCCAGGGAGAAGACTCGAAAAATCTAATTGTTCTCGATTAAAAGTGATTGGTTTGGCAAAGGCTTCCTGTTGATAGGCGTCTCTAGGAATCCAAATTCCGGCATCAGCAAAGGCAGCTTGGATTAAACCCGAACAATCATAATTAGGGCCGATTGTTCCGCCCCAAAAATAATAATTGGGGGTTGCCATTGCGGCTTGAGTAAACTGAATAATCTGGGGAATTGCAGCTTGAATTTGAGCCTCTGACCAAATCGGAGGAAGATAAGGTTGAGTCGCCATCTCTAAATGCTTTTGATCGCCAGTGCGTAGCCAAGCGGTATAATTATCTTCACATAATTGAACTAGAATATTAGGGGAATTATCTGTGTGATTTGTGGGTTTGGGAAGTAGACGTAAATGACGAGAGGCAGCTGCTTGCGTTGCTAAAGTTTGGCAGTCCGCTCCATCATAGAGATCTAAATTCTCTTTACAGCAATACTCAATCATATCTGATAAGGGTTTGGCAATCATAATTAATTTAATGGATATTAATTTAATGGATATTGACGGTTGAGGGTTGACTTTTGACACTTAGCCAAAACCAGCAAACCTGACACTGACACCTGAAATGACTTTTTTCCATTCCGATGAACAATTAGAAACCCAAGGCATTGGCATTATAAATGCAACTCGCACCCAATTTCCAGGTTTAGCCGCCAATCAAGTGGCTATGACTTGGTTAGTATATGACCCGCCTATTTCTGTTAATACCGGGGGTGCCTTAACCCCGGAAGACTTTTGGAAATATCCCGTGCGGGGATTTAACTATCGGGGAATTGAACGAATTTATCCGGCTAGTATTGTGAAATTATTTTATTTACTGGCTGTTTTTGAGTGGAAAGAGAAGGGAATGTTACGGACAACCCCAGAATTAGAAAGAGCCACTAGAGATATGATGATTAATTCTAGTAACGATGCTACCAGTTTAGTAGTTGATGTATTAACCGGAACTACCAGCGGGCCAGAATTATCCACAGGGCCGTTTGAAACCTGGAAAAGTCAGCGTAATTTAGTTAATCGTTATTTACAAACCCTTAACTGGCCGGAATTTGAATCAATTAATGTGAATCAAAAAACTTGGGGTGATGGAGCCTATGGTCGAGAACGGATTTTTTTAGGGGAATTAATGGAAAATCGCAATATGTTAACCACTAATGCCACCGCTCGATTATTGCATAGTATTATTGGTGGAGTGGCGGTTTCTTCCGTTGCTTCGGGTCAGATGATGACATTAATTCAACGCAGTCTTGACCCCAAAGATTTAGCGGAAAATCCAGAGAATCAAGTCGCAGGTTTTCTCGGAGGTGGATTACCTAAAACGGCAAAACTCTGGTCAAAAGCCGGACATACTAGCCAAGTTCGCCATGATGCGGCTTATATTGAACTTGATGCAACTCAATCCTATTTATTAGTAGTATTTACGGAAGGAAAAGCCCAAAGTAAAAACGAGGAAATTTTACCTTTTATTTCTCAAAAAGTTGTGGAAGCGATGAAAATACTTTGATTTGATCTGACATTTCCCATGGGTAAAAAGCCCTCGGCGATTGAAATTGCAGCCAGAATCTTTAACCCGCGTCGGCGGGTTTTGTTTGTGTAGATGCGGTTTCAACCGCCTTTGATATAATGTGACTTTGATATAATGTGACTTTGATATAATGTGACTTTGATATAATGTGACTTTGATGTAATGTGACTTTAATGTAATGTGACATTCCCCATAAGAAATAAAGCCCTCGGCGATTGAAATCGCGGCTACACAAACGATGTCCGCCTGCGCGGACAAAGGGGGTATGTGGGGAGGAAAAATCCACCCCCAGAATCTCCAACCCGGGTCGGCGGGTTTTGTTTGTGTAGCTTAAGCTAATAGGTAGAGCAAAACTCCCAAAAATAGCAAAACTATCAGAAACCCGGTTTCTTCACCCTCAAACAAGGGGTTTCTATAAGAGCGCGTTGACTCAAGAAAGACCTCAAGGAAACGCGATCGCGAATCATCCTTGCTAAATGTTATGTTGTTAAAGTTTAAGAGAGGATAATCAATTGACACTCCCGCGCCGTAAAACGGCGCGGATTCTTAAGAGATGTAAATCCTTAAAGGGTTAGCCAAAAACCCGCTAGACACTCGCTCAAAATCAAGTCTGTGCTTACTTTTAACCAAAATATTGGCNAGCTGTTAAGCATCTAAATAGGGTATAATGAAAAACTAAGTTTAGAAAAATCAATAAAAAGATGCCTGCTAAAAATCACTTAAATGAAAAGCAAGTAGAGAAACTACAGAAAAGATTGAAAGAGGAAGAAAATGGACAAATCAGAGAAAGAATCTTGATTCTACTATTGCTAAATGATGGTAAAAAACAAAGTGAAATTGCCAATTTTTTGGGATGTTCAATAAATAAAGTATGTTATTGGTGTGTACATGGAGATCCGGACAAGTTAGAAAGCCTAAAAGATGAAAGAATGAAAGGAAATTATAGAAAAGCCACAGATAAATATATAGAGATATTATTAGAAACTGTAGAAAAAGAACCGGAAGAATTAGGATATGAATTTGGGAGATGGACAGGAGAAAGATTGGCAACTTATTTAGAACAAATCACAGAAATAAAATTAAGTGGTTCACAAGTGAGAAGGATATTAAAGAAAAAAAAGTATGTTTACTTGTGGGCAAAGTATAGCTTGGAAGAGAAAAGAGATCCAGAAAAAAGGAAATTATTTAAAAATAAAATAGAAGAGTATTTAAAAATAACAAAAGAAAGTCCAGAACAATTACAGGTATGGTTTTGGGATGAAAGTGGATTTAATTTAAGAGTAATAAAAAGAAAGAACTGGTGTAAAAAAGGAAAGAGGAGAAAGATTAGAGGAGACAGAAGAAAAGGAAAAGTTAATGTTATGGGAGGATTGAGGTACTCGGACAAAAAAAGATTTGTAGAATTTCTGGATAAAGGGAATGCAAATAATTTTTATCAAGTGTTAAAAAGTTTTTATCAAGAGCTAATTCATGAGTGGGTATTAGCGGGAAATCAAGCAGAAGAATTTGTAGAAAAAGGAGCCAAGATTGTCATTATTCTTGATAATGCAAGTTTTCACAAAAAAGAAGAATACCTAGAAAAAATCAAAGCAGAAATGCCGAATATCTATTTAGAATTTCTTCCAGAATATAGTCCAGATTATAATTTAATTGAATTGGTCTGGCATTCAGCTAAAGAATATATTGCTAATCGACTCTTTAAATCAGTTGATGAGCTAGAGTGTTTATTGCATCAGCTTTTAAATGAGGGACAGTTATCTATTAAATGGGGACGTAAACTTAAAAACAAAGGTAATGCTATAATCACAGTTTAAATGCACAACAGCTTANTTTGCCATCAATCAAAAATTGATGCCCATCAGTGTCAAAACAAGCTGCCAGATTATTAACCCCCAAGTCAATAGCTATCGCTTTTTCGGAATCAACAGATGTTTCGATTTTTTCATCTTCATAAATATACTCAATCTCAAACCATCGAGCCGAGTATTTCGGATGTATTCGTACCTCCTTAATCTTCTTGTCTTTCAGTCTTTCTGGGAGTGGGATTTTCACTTCCCCATATTCCTGTTTAAATTGTTGAGACATGGGGATATTAAACACCCCATTTTTAACTTTAATTCTCGGAATAATCAAAGGGAAATAACCATCTTTGGGCAAGTATTTAGGCAGTTGTGGTTTTTGTTCACAACGTCCTATACTGATGGCTTGAAGAAGTCCCAAGAAAGACCGCATACTTCTATCTACCACCTTCATTGTCTGTTGAGCAATATCGGTATTAAGAAGCCGATAGTTCTCATTAGACTTGCAAATATGGTAGTTAGATTCATAGGTCAGTCGCTTTCTTTGAGTAAAGAAATACTGCCTACATTCATACAACGCCATATTAAAAAGATTCTTGCTCAAACGACACAAAACAGTCAGGGCGTTAAATTCCTGCTGGCTAAGTCGTCTAAGTTGGTTTTTTTGAGTGGCGTACATCTTCTCAGGTGTTTCACTATTTCTCTAGTATATAGCGAAAACCTCTAAATGTAAAGCCGTCCTAAAAGGACGGGGTTTCTACCCAAATTTCCGATGAAAAGGGAGTGTTGCGGCTCATGCAGCCAATCGAACTTCCAGAGGGAACCAGCGTTGAAATAATTGTTATTCCGAAAACGTCTGATTCTCAGCATAAAAGTCATGCCGATATTCTCGCAGAGATCGCGGCTTTACCATTAGAAGATAATGCAGATAAATTCTCTGGTCGAGAACATGATAAAGTTCTTTTGTGCCAGATGCCAAATGTGTCATAATTTAAGATACAGTAACTCGGAGGATTGATCACAATGTACGCAACTTCCGACAAATCAATCGGTAAAGTTTTAACAACGCTGACGATTACCAATCGTGCCGACCAATCTGCTGCTGCACGAGGATTCATTCCAACTGAACAAATACGTTCCCTCACGCTAGATAACGTTTTGGTAGACACGGGTGCAACTACATTATGCTTGCCTCCAGTGGCGATCTCACAACTGGGTCTTGAACTCCTCAAAGAAGTTGATGTCGCCACTACCACAGGCATCAGCAAAGCACGAATATTTCAAGATGCCAAAATATCTTTATGCGGTCGAGAAGGCACTTTTGAATGTTTAGAATTACCAGGAGGCAGAGATGCTTTAATCGGCGTAATTCCTCTGGAAGCTTTGGGATTAGAACCCGACCTACGCAACCAAACTTTAAAGGTTTTACCCTCAGAATCAGTAGATACTTACTTGACAATTCTGTAGTTTTCCTTCTAAGAATAGCTATATTGAGTAAAAAGAATTTGGCAAAAAAATGTCTTATACTTTCACGGCAATTGTTTATTGGGAAGAGGATGTTTATGTAGCCGAGTGTCCTGAAGTGGGAACAGCTAGTCAAGGAGATACGATAGAAGAGGCGATCGCCAATCTCAAAGAAGCAACGGAACTTTATTTAGAAGAATTCCCTCTACCTAAAACTTCGCCTCGCCTGCTAACTACATTTGAGGTATTGAGTGCCTAAATTACCACGAGTCAGTAGTGCAGAAGCGATCCGCGCTTTGGAAGGCTAAGGAAGGGTATCGCGGCGGTAGTAAAGTATCAGTAGTCACTTATAAAGAGCGATCGCACGTTTACTCAAGGAAGGACTCAAGGAAGGGCGATCGCTTGTGGGAATGAGGTGAAATAAAAGGTGATCAGTCAGTAAACTTATTGCTCACTTTTTAGCAATACTCAATCAGTAATTGGCAATAAAAAGCAAAATCTTAATTTACACGACAACGCCATGAATAGGGACTTTGCCAATTAGTTGTTTCAGCAAATGCACGTGGATTATTGTATTGTTTTCTGCAAGCTGCTGTCATATCAACGGAATAATCCCACCAGGGCCAAAGTTTACCAAATGACATGAAGTAAACACGACAACGCCATGAGTAAGCGTTTTGTGGGTTTCCAACCAATACAGCATCTACATTGTAAACAAGAGTTTGTTGTTGGCAGGCTTTTGTCATATTAATTCCGCCAAGAACTCCTGCATTAACTGGTAAAGATTCAAGAGACAAGCTCGCTGCAATAAGAGCAGCAGTCAAGAATTTTTTTTGAATCATGGTTTGATAGATGCAACTTTTTCACAAGTTGTTGAAACGACTTCATTTGTATTGGTATAAACCAACGCTTGTGCGTAGGAAGGATTACCTTTCTGATTTGAAGCTGCGACACAGCAGACTACTGCTTGAATGAACTCCTCTGGATTTTGAGATTTGTACAAACTAGCATTGACTGTGTATTTGTTCGTTTGGCTGAAGAGAGTTTCTTCTAATTGAGAATTTTCTTCTCCAGCCAGAGTTCCGTAGCCTTCATAATTCGCTTGCTGTACTCGGAGGCAACTTGCCGTGAATACTTTTGGTTCGACCAGTTTTGCCTTCTGAATCTGCTCCAAATATATAGGCAAAGCAATTGCTGATAAAATACCAACAATTAGTAGAACAACAAGCAGTTCAATTAAGGTAAAGCCTTCGCTGAACTTGTGAAGGATTAAGTTTGACTTAGTGAGTTTAGCCATCTTCCACTATCTATTTTTTTAGGGGATTTAAGCTATTTATATGTATGTTCAGGGTAAAATTAAAATTTGTCTAGTCGGAAAATATCGGAAAATGTCTGAACTTTCACAATTACTCTGAGTCGGCAAAGCGCGGTTTTTCACCGCTCATCCAAAAAATGTAGGATTTTGTAAGATTTTGTCGGATATAATCAAAAAATACCCCCACCTACCCAAAAAATGGACGTTAAGGAAGTGTTAAAATTTGCTGACGACCTAGTATTTGCCAAGACTGGAAAACACCTTGACAACGTGCAAGAGGCTATATTGCAGGGTGCTTGGCAAGGTCAAACATATACCGAAATTGCAGAGGAATTCGGCTATAGTGATGGTCATCTCAGAGATATTGCCTCAAAATTATGGAAAATCATGTCAGAAATATTAGAAGAAAATGTCAATAAATCTAACTTCCACTCCACAATGGAAAGATATCAAATTTCTCAATATTCTAATTTCCTTAACTTAAATTTTATATTTATAGAACAAGGTAATATAAATAATTTCTGCACAGAAACCCCACACCCTCCCAAACCTACACAAAACTCACCCCCAACACAAAACTCAAACGAAAACAACACCCAACAAAAACTCGATTTAAGAGACGCACCAGATATCAAAACCTTCTACAACTACCCCTCCTCACCCCTCACCACCCTCGAAAATGCGATCGCACACCAAAACTGTCGCCTCCTCACCATCACAGGTATGAGTGGCATCGGCAAAAGCGCGATTGTACGTCACCTCATCCCCCTAATTCAAACTCAATTCGATCGAATTATTTGGCGCAGTCTCCGCACTTCCCCACCCCTAGAAACAACCCTCAAAAACCTGATTCAATTTCTCTCAAATCAACCCGAAATTACCTTACCAGAAAATATTGATACCCAACTAGAAATACTAATAGAATCTTTACGCACCCATCGCTGTCTCATTATCCTAGATGACGTGCAACAAATCCTCAACAGCGGCCAACTTGCAGGCAATTATAAACCCGGATATGAAAATTATGGAACCCTATTTAAACTTATCGGCGAAATTCCTCATCATAGCTGCCTAATCCTCAATAGTTGGGAACCCCCTTCAGATATTTTAACATTTACAGATGATAATTCAGCGGTATGTTTATTACAATTAACTGGATTAGGTGAAGCCGCAACAGAAATTATTAGAGAAAAAGGTTTATTAGATGAAGATCGCTGGCCAGAATTGATTAACCTTTATCAAGGTAATCCCCTCTGGTTAAAACTAGTCGCTCAAACTATTAATAACTTATTTAGCGGTAGAGTATCTCAATATTTGAGTTATCAAGCAGTATTGTTAAACGATGAATTGACACCGATATTACAGCAGCATTATCAGCGGTTGTCGGAGTCCGAGAAACACGCGATCGCGCAACTCAGTAACGAAAGTAAAACCGTTTCAATTACCCAATTAATGGCAAAATGTCAAGGGTCACAAGGCGAATTATTTAAAGCAATTCAATCTTTAGTAAGACGGGGAATGATCGAAAAATTCAGCTATGAAAATGAAACTGTTTTCACCATTCAACCGATATTAAAAAAATATGTTAAAATGGTTAGCGAATAGTTTTAAAGATATAGCTAAATGAGAGCTAACCATGACCATAGCACCAAACATTAAAACTCAATAGAGGTATAAAATGGCATACAGCGATTTCAGCGATTGAAATCGCGGCTACACAAACGATGTCCGCCTGCGCGGACAAAGGGGGTATGTGGGTAGGAAAAATCCGCTTCCAGAATCTTTAACCCGCGTCGGCGGGTTTTGTTTGTTTAGCTGCGGTTTCAACCGCCGGATAATTTGTTTCTAAAAATGAGATTTATAGGAGTTTCATTTTAGGAACGAAACCCCTACATCCCTAAAATTACCTTTCCTTTCCAGCAAAGCTTCCAGTTGCAAAACTTAAACCGGAAGCAAAATCTTCGCCATAGGCTTCTTCTCCATGTTGATCAATATCTAAACCTTGTTCTTCAACCATCGGTTTAACTCGCACTTCCATCAAGGAACTAAGAATTTTGATAATCACAAAAGTTCCAGCCCCGGCAAAAATGTAGGTAGCAACTACCCCAACAATTTGAGGAATTAATTGTCCTGGATTTCCATACAAAAGTCCATCAAATCCAGCCGGATTGACACTTTTTGTCGCAAAAACTCCGGTTAAAATAGCCCCAATGGTTCCACCCACACCATGAATAGAATAGGTATCTAAAGAATCATCAAATTCTAATTTCACCCGCCAACTGACGGCATAGAAACAGCAAACGGCGGTGATAGAACCAATTAAAATTGCACCAACGGGGGTAACAAATCCTGCTGCGGGAGTGATTCCGACTAACCCGGCGAGGAAACCACTAGCAATCCCAACGGCCGTTGGTTTACCGCGTAAATACCATTCCACAATCGCCCAAGTCAATCCTCCGGCTGATGTTGAAACCATGGTGGCGACAAAAGCAACGGTAGCTAAAGAACCTGCACTTAAAGCACTACCAGCATTAAAGCCAAACCAGCCAAACCATAACATCCCAATTCCTAATAGGACAAAAGGAACATTATGGGGGGCATGGGGAACTACCATAAAATTTTTCCGCGAGCCAATTATCCAAACTATAACTACCGCCGACACCCCGGAACTAATATGGACAACGGTTCCCCCGGCAAAGTCTAAAGCACCAATGGCTTGTAACCAACCCCGACCCCAAACCCAATGGGCTAAGGGAGAGTAAATAAATGTAGACCAGAGTAGGACAAACCAAAAGTAAGCCTTAAAGGTGATGCGTTCCACAATCGCCCCAGAAATTAAGGCTGGGGTGATGATCGCAAACATCATCTGATACACCATAAACAACTGGTGAGGAATGGTGGCCGCATAGCCAATCGGATCAGGGGCTTCGGCGGTGACTTTATTTAAAAATACCCAATCTAATCCGCCAATGAACTGTTCAATGCCTTGGCCAAAGCCTTCCGAGACGGGAGTTGAGACATCAAAGGCGAGGCTATATCCCCAGAATACCCAGGTAACGCCGACAATGCCCATTAAGATGAAACTCATCATCATGGTATTCAGGACGTTCCTAGAGCGCACTAAGCCACCGTAAAAGAAGGCTAAACCGGGTGTCATAAACAGCACTAAGGCAGCCGAAACCAACATAAAGGCAGTATCTCCGGTATTAATCGGATTTTCTTCTGCCGCTTGCGCCCAAGCTGTTCCCGTCAGAGGGCCAGCTAACAGAATGAATGTAAGTAATCCAATAATTCCTAATTTTTTGAGCATCGCTACTATTCTTTCCCTATAACCAATATCCAAAGATTGAATCTGTATTTTGCTCATTGATTCCAACAATGATTCTGTATCCTAAAACACAAAAACCCTCAGAGCTTGGTAGCCACTTGTGTGAAAACCGGGTTGATCGATGCTCAATTAAGTTTGAGCCAATTGGTGATATTCCAGAACGTCCTAACTATCACCGCCAATCTGGTGAACTTAAGCAAACTAAGGTTTTGTTTCCTGAGTACAAAGATATTTATGCTCAAGTACAACAGCAAAATCTGATGCGTTTGGATAAAGCATGGCAACGATGGATGGTGCCTGACAAAACAGGCAAACCAGGTGGCAGACCGAGGTTTAAAAAGTCTGGTGGGTTACGCTCTTTCACTTTTCCACAAACTAATAGTGAGAAAGCAGGAGCGCATATTATTGGCGATAATTTAAAGCTTAGTAAAATTGGCGTTATGCCAGTGGTTGTGCATCGTCCTATCCCTGATGGATTTACGCCTAAGACTTGCACTCTAATCAAAAAAGCTGATGGCTGGTATGCCTCAATCGTAATTGAAGATGCAAGTGTACCATCGCCATTATCTCTTGATACTCACTATCAAGTTGCTCATAAGTTATGCGAGAAATATGATCTGATTGGCTTGGAAGATATCAATATCAAAGGCTTGGCTAAGACTCGTTTAGCTAAGTCAATCCTTGATGCAGCATGGGGACAGTTTTCGCAAATCCTAGAAGCAGTGGCGGTAAAACGCGGCAACTGGATTGTGAAAGTAAATCCCTATGGTACTTCTCAAAGATGTTCTGGCTGTGGCAAAAATGTTCCTAAAGCTCTGTCAGTTCGCACCCATGAATGTCCGCACTGTGGCACCGTCTTAGACCGTGATCACAATGCGGCAATTAATATCAAAAATTTAGCTCTTAACGCCGTCGGACTTACGGTGTCAGCCTGTGGAAGCAAGCGAGGTTACTCAGCTTGTGAAGCAGGAATCTTTATCTGTGAAGAAAAGAAGCTCACGCTATACCGCTAGGTTAGCGTGAGAGTATGTCACTCCTCGTATTCGGGCATTTTTGTCTTCTCTGGAATATTAATTCGGGGCGGTTGATAGGGTTTGGGATTTTCGCCCTCATCCCAAGCATCGGAATCTACCTCATCTTCATATTCATAGTCTAATTCTCTGGCATAGAGCTTTTGTTCTTTACGGGGAGTGGGTTCAATTGGAACTAATTCCCGTTCTCGATAGCGCTCATCCTCATCTCGTTCCACATCGCCCCAATTATCTTCTTCCTCATAGTCATTATAAATCGGTTGGGGTTGACGTAAAGGCTGAACTGGGGCGGGATGTTCTTCCCAGGCGTCATTTTCATCCCAGGATTCTTCCTGGGCCACCGCCGGGGCGCGACCCGCCCGTTGTGGCGTGGTTTGGGGAAGTCCGGTTCCTAACTGGTTAGCAGGTTTAACCGTTGGGGGATAATACATTCCCTCCTCTTCTTTTTCCCAAGGTGCTTCTCCTAAACCCAAACGTTCTAACACACCGACGGACAACTGTTGGAGTCGATCTTCTGATCCTTCAAAGACAATTAATCGATTTGGGCCACTGCTGACAACTTCCTCAATGGACAATTGATATGTGCTGATCACTTGTTCAGGAATTTGAGGCAGACCAATGGAGGCGATAATTAAAGATTCTAACTTGCCATCCCGGGTATCAAATTTGAAGCCCCGTACCCGTCCCAGAGGTTCCCCGGTTTCGGTGATCACTTCACTGTTGATCAGGGTACTGTAGCTCTCTACATCCACGTCTTCTTCCAGGACGGTATCATCGTCCACCAAAATTACGTCCCCGATTTCGCGGACACTACTCAGGTACATAAATTTTGGCATTCCAGCGATCGCTAGAATATTATTACGGATTCCGATCGCCACAATTTCACGCTGATCTATGTCTACCCATAATTGGCTGACGATCCCAAGTCGTCTACCTCTGTCACGGGTGATAACTTGAGTGCCGAGAATTTCGGAGCGTTGGCGGATATGTTCAGATGTCATGCTAATAGCGAATTTCAGTTTTAACTGTTAAATATACAGATTACTCTACAATTTCTAAGGGTTTGGATGCGGATTCCGTGCCATTAGTTTTTCGGGTTTGCTCTGCTGTAGGTCAAAACCTACCCTTAACCCATTATACCTGATAGCTGATCCGATAACAAAGATGATCTCGGTGGAATTTCTAAGATTTTAATTATTTTTTAGATTATTCTAGCTTTACTAGAGGCAGGATTAAGACGCAGTTATCAATAGTATCAAACAGAAGCAGGAAATTAGTTTATGGCAAAAATCCGCAACTAAATCGATTAAAACATAGCACTTAATCTCTGAAAAATAAATGCTAAAACGGCAATACCGATTAGAGAAATTAATATAATTAATAATAACAATCCCCCTAATAATAAAATAATAAACCAAGGATCGGCTTTTTCCCCCACTTCAGGGGAATTAACGTAATCTTCTAAAAGTTCAACGTTTTTAACATTGGCTTTCCAAGCAACATCAAAAATATCTCCAAATACAGGAACAGTTCCGGTAATAGTTTCTAGGGCAATATTGGATACCATTGTAACTAAAGTTTCCTGGGGTAAACCCAACTTAAACGCCTCAAATACAATATAAATCGATAACACTCCTCCTAATATATCGCCACCCCCGGGAATTAATCCCAAAATTGGATCAATTCCCAACCCAATAGATGTACCAGGAACCCGAATCGCATTATCTAAAAGAGTGCTCAGACGTCGCATTCTGCGGACAATAATAACTCTTTCAAGATCAGAATTTGAGGGTTTTATAGATTTCATTTTGTTTGCCTTTAATAATAAAAATTCCCCCCTACTTAAACTCAAGGAGGGAGGAATAATTGTGCTGAAGCACAACAACTAGGATGGTGCCGCATCACAACAACGAAATTATTTAGATTCGGTGAAGTCAGCATCAATCACATCATCACCGCCACCTGGAGGTGTGGAACCGCCAGCACTAGGGCCACCGTCTTCAGGTGGAACACCGCCCCCTCCTTGCTGATAGAGATTAGAACCCACCGCAAATAGGGCTTGTTGTAAATCCGTGGTTAGGGTTTTAATCTTGTCATCATCATCCTGGGCGATCGCTTCCCGCAGTTCCTTCACCATCCCTTCAATCTTGGTTTTGTCAGCTTCGGGAACCTTATCACCCAACTCTTGAAGCTGTTTTTCTGCCTGATAGGAAAGGGTATCGGCTTGGTTTTTGCGTTCAATGCGTTCCCGACGTTCTTTGTCCGTGGCGGCATTTTGTTCGGCTTCCCGTACCATCCGTTGTACTTCATCATCGGGGAGGGTAGACGCGCCTGTGATACTGATGGACTGTTCTTTTCCAGTCCCCTTATCCTTGGCGGTCACGTTCAAAATCCCGTTGGCGTCGATATCAAAAATCACTTCAATTTGAGGAACACCCCGGGGCGAGGGGGGAATACCATCGAGGCGGAAAGTTCCCAAACTCTTGTTATCGTTCGACATTTCCCGTTCTCCTTGGAGAACATGGATTTCTACGTTAGTTTGACCATCCACCGCCGTTGAGAATACCTCCGATTTCTTAGTAGGAATAGTCGTGTTACGCGGAATAATTTTAGTCATCACCCCACCCAGGGTTTCCACACCCAAGGACAGCGGCGTCACGTCTAACAGCAGAATGTCTTTGACTTCACCCGATAATACCCCAGCTTGAATCGCAGCGCCTAAAGCCACCACTTCATCGGGGTTAACGGTTTGGTTGGGTTCTTTACCCAGGGCGTCCCGAACTAATTTTTGAATCGCGGGAATACGGGTAGAACCGCCCACCAACACCACTTCATCAATATCAGACTTTTTGAGTTTAGAATCAGTGATGGCTTTTTCTACGGGCGTCAAACAACGGTCAATTAAATCAGAACATAACTGTTCAAATTTTGCCCGGGTTAAGGTGATGTCCAGATGTTTCGGGCCATCTTGGGTTGCCGTAATAAAAGGCAGGTTAATCTCAGTTTGGGTAACGCTAGATAGTTCCTGTTTCGCTTTTTCCGAAGCTTCAGTTAACCGTTGCAGGGCTTGTTTATCTTTGCGCAGGTCAACTCCTTCATTTTTCTGGAATTCTTCCGCCAGGTAGTCAACGATTTTCTTATCAAAATCATCTCCTCCCAGGTGAGTATCTCCAGAAGTTGATAATACTTCAAATACCCCATCCCCGACTTCTAAAATTGAGACATCAAAGGTACCGCCCCCTAGGTCAAAAACTAAAATAGTTTCGTTACTTTTTTGTTCCAAACCATAGGCCAAGGAAGCCGCGGTAGGTTCGTTAATAATCCGTTTAACTTCAATTCCCGCAATTCTACCCGCGTCTTTAGTCGCTTGACGTTGGGAGTCGTTAAAATAAGCAGGAACGGTAATAACAGCTTCTTTAACGGTTTCGCCTAAATATTTACTGGCATCATCAACCAGTTTTCTCAACACTTTGGCAGATATTTCTTCCGGGGCAAATTGTTTATTGCGGGCGGGGGAATCTAATTTAACATTACCACTGCTATCGCGCAGGACTTTATAAGAAACTTCTTTAGATTCGTTGTTAACTTCTTCTGATTTACGTCCGATAAACCGTTTGACCGAATAAAAGGTATTTTCGGGGTTCATCACCGACTGACGTTTGGCAATTTGACCTACCAGTTCGTCACCATTTTTAGCAAAAGCTACCACTGAAGGTGTGGTGCGTAACCCTTCGGCGTTAGCGATAACGGTGGGTTTTCCCCCTTCCATCACGGCGACGCAAGAGTTAGTGGTTCCTAAGTCAATGCCTACTACTTTTCCCATATTCTTTAATTGTTCTCCAATTTACTACAAAAAAGTTAGATTCTGTTTGAGGTTAGTCGTTTTAATTCGACTTCTGGACTCGGCGAGTCCAATTTCCATACAGTTTTTAAGATACGATTGCTTATCTCTATACTGGGGGCGGTTTGTCCATTCCTTGAAGGTGTGTTTACCGAACCTATTTGGACGGTTTGACTTCAACTTTGGACGGCTGCCCTTTGTGGTTCACATCTACTACTGTAGGGAGTGCGATCGGTTTTGGTATTGTGGCTAACCGTATATTTTAGGTTGTAGTTTCCGACGAATTGTAGTAAGCCCTTTAGGGCTGAGTCCTAAAGGACTCACTACGAGGGGAAAAAGCGATCGCTAAAATCTCAATAAAATAATAGTTGATAATCTTAGAATTCAGTTGTGATAATATTGAATTAATTGCATCGTCCCATCCTCACCCCAGTCCTTAACCATGAGTCAATGTCTTAATCCTGATTGCCTCCAACTCAACTCTAAAACTACAATTTTTTGTCAAAAATGCGGTTCTAAATTACTATTAAGGGAACGATATCGAGCTTTAAAAATATTAGGACAAGGGGGGTTTGGTCGAACGTTTCTAGCGGTGGATGAAGATAAACCGTCTCAACCCTATTGTGTAATTAAACAATTTTTACCCCAAGCTCAAGGCACGAATAATCAAGAAAAAGCCGGAGAACTTTTTAAACAAGAAGCCGTACAATTAGAACATTTAGGCAAACATTCCCAAATTCCTGAATTATTCGCCTATTTAATCCAAGATAACCGTCAATATCTAGTTCAAGAATATGTTGAAGGACAAAATTTATTACAAGAATTAGATCAAAATGGGGCATTTTCAGAAGCTAAAATTGTTAATTTGTTAGGAGATTTATTGCCTGTTTTAGCATTTATTCATCAAAAACAGGTAATTCATCGAGATATTAAACCGGAAAATATTATTAGAAGAAAAAGCGATAATAAATTATTTTTAGTGGATTTTGGAACAGCTAAAGTAGCCACCCACACGGCGTTAGCGGGTATAGCAACTCAGCTTGGTTCACCCGGATATTTCGCACCAGAACAATGGGCAAGAAAACCGATCTTTGCTAGTGATTTATATAGTTTAGGGGTAACTTGTATTCATTTATTAACGAATATTGATGACCCTGGGTGTTTATTTGATTTTGGTAAAGATGATTGGGTGTGGCGAAATTATTTAACGGTTAAAATCAATAATACTTTGGGTCAAGTCTTAGATAAACTTTTACAAAAGGGAACTGAAAAACGTTTTCAAACGGCTCAAGAAGTCTTAGAAGCATTACAATTAACCGTTAAATCGGCCCCCGCCTCCAATCCCTTCAAATTACCAGGATTACAACAATTAACCATTAAACCGACACCCTCTTTAAAAACCGTTAGTTTTGAAACCGTAACCGTCAACTCCACCGGAAAAATTACCAACCGTAGGCAAGCCCAAGCCCAAGTGTTAACTGAAAATATCAATGGGATAATATTAGATTTAGCAGTAATTCCCGCCGGAACTTTCCGCATGGGTTCCCCTAGCAGTGAACTATCACGATCAGACAATGAAGGGCCACAACGTACTGTTAATATAAACTCTTTTTTGATCGGTCAATATGCCGTGACTCAAGCCCAATGGCGGGCGGTAGCTGGTTTACCCAAACGTCAGATTGATCTCAAGCCCGACCCCTCCAGTTTTAAAGGAGATAACTTACCTGTTGAGAGTGTAACTTGGTTTGAAGCCGTAGAATTTTGCGATCGCCTCTCTCAATTTACCGGACGTACCCATCGTTTACCCAGTGAGGCAGAATGGGAATATGCCTGTCGCGCTGCAACCACCACCCCCTTCTATTTCGGTGAAACCATCACCCCCGATTTAGTCAACTATGACGGCAACTATACCTACGGCTCCGGGCCTAAAGGGATTTATCGGAAAAAGACAACGGTTGTCGGCAGTTTTCCCCCTAACGCTTTTGGATTATACGATATGCACGGCAATCTTTGGGAATGGTGCGCCGACCCTTGGCATGAAAATTATAATAGTGCGCCCACGGATGGCAGTGTTTGGGAGTTTGGGGGAAATACGCAATACCGGGTGATTCGCGGAGGTTCGTGGGTCAACAATCCCAGGAATTGCCGCAGTGCCAATCGTGGCAGGGACGTGCCGGACAGTCGGAACAGCAACTACGGATTTCGTGTTGTTTCCCTCCCGCCTGCGTGGACTCCTTAGCCCTTTACCCTTTAGCCCTTTAGCCCTTTACCCTTCTTTCTTCTTTTCCCTTCTTTCTTTTTTTTTTTTTTTTTGAATGTAAGGGCGGGTTCACCCGAATATTTGTTAATAATAATTAACCTTTATAAACCCGCCGTCTTTCTCTTTCTGGGGTTGGGGCGGGTTTAGAAAGATTATTTGTGGGATTTGTTAGATTGTACAGAACCCGCCCCTACTGGTTTTCTCGAATGTAGGGGCGGGTTCGCCAGAATATTTGTTAATAATAATTAACCTTTATAAACCCGCCGTCTTTCTCTTTCTGGGGTTGGGGCGGGTTTAGAAAGATTATTTGTGGGATTTGTTAGATTGTACAGAACCCGCCCCTACGGGTTTTCCCGAATGTAGGGGCGGGTTCACCCGAATATTTGTTAATAATAATAAACCTAAATAAACCCGCCGTCTTTCTCTTTCTGGGGTTGGGGCGGGTTTAGAAAGATTATTTGTGGGATTTGTTAGATTTTGTTGAACCCGCCCCTACGGGTTTGATATATTTAATTCAATAATCAACCCCCTAATTTTTTATAGTTTAGCGTTTTTTTTCTAGTCTTTTAATGACATCTTTAATTTTCATTATTTCTAAGGCTAATGATCCTCCTACAAAAATTATATCATTATGCCGCTTGTAGTGAGGCGTTCACGCCTCAGAGTCCTAAAGGACTTACTACAATTTTTTCTGCTCGTTCACGCCTCAGAGTCCTAAAGGACTTACTACACTGATTTAGACTTGCTATATTGAAAGCGATCGCCTCTAAAATGATTTAATAACGGATCATATTGTTGATTTAATACCCAATTAGAAATTAATTGAGCCGTAACCGGAGCCAATAGAATCCCATTGCGATAATGACCTGTTGCTAAAGTTAAGTTTTGCCAACAACTAGGCCCTAATATTGGGAATAAATCAGGGGTTTCCGGTCGAAATCCCCACCAAAATTCTTCAATTTCAAACTCTTTTAAAACCGGATATAATCGAATAGCTCCTGATAATAAATGTTCAATTCCATTCGGGGTTAAACCGGAGGTAAAACCCACCTGTTCTGATGTAGCTCCAATCACAATTAAACCATCTCGACGCGGTACAATATAAATATCTGAACCGAATAAAACCTGTTTCAAAGGTAAGGGTTTAATCGGGTCTGGAACCCGCACCGATAACATTTGTCCCTTTCTGGGATAGACGGGAATTGATAACAATTGTCCCGACCAAGCACCCGCCGTTAAAATATAATTATCCGCCCTAAAATTACCTTGATTTGTCTGAATTTCTGTGATAATTTGATTAGGAGAATTTACCAATTTTTCTACCGTAACTCCCTCAACTATTTTAACTCCTAATTCTTGAGCCGCCCTTTGCAATATGTTGATTAACCCCCGACGGTTATCGACTTGACCATCCAGGGGAAACCACCAACCCCCGACAACATCATCCCCTAACCCGGGTTGTTGTTGTAAAATTGCTTCGGGCTCTAACCAATGGTTGGGGGTGTCTGGAGTCGTTTCTAAACTGGTACAGTGGGGACGTTCATAAACCGGAGCTAAGATACCACAGGGCCAATATCCCGTATCTAACCCCGTGATTTCCTCCAGTTTGCGCGTCCAGTCATTGTAGAGGGCGCGACTGCGTAAACACAATTCTAGCATAGGGCCAGGGGGAAGTTGTTCGGCTTGGGGGGCTAACATTCCCGCCCCGACTAAACCCGCCGCTTCTTGGATGTCCCGACTCAAAACTGTTACCGTTGCTCCCCGCAATCTTAACTCAACTGCCAGGGATAAGCCAATCAAACCACCACCGATTAGAATAATTTCACTATGTTGTTGCATAAAATTTAAAAGTTCATCTTAGGAATTGAATCTATTTTCTATTTTAAACTTTTAGGGTTGATTTTTATATAGGTTAACAATGATTAAACGATTTTTTACAACTACAGTCTCCGCCCTATGTTATTCTTTGATTGATTATCGTTTTAAAGATTCTCCAATTCTCCAGTATTTCCCTAATAATTCAGTGGTTAATTTTGTCATCGAACAACAGAATCGAATGCCGGATTATCTGAAATTACCTTTATTGATTTTAACATTAATTTTTGATATTTGGGGCTTGCTGCGTACAGGTTCATTTTTTCATTCTCAGTCGCCATCTATGCGTCAAATTCAAATTGCATCTTGGAAAAATTCCCCTTTTCAAATTTGCCGAGATTTGATGCGATTTTATGAAAGTCTAGTTGTATTATATTGGCAATCTGATTATATCAATTCCCTGAATTATATCTCATAATTATTATGTCTGAATACAACCTAATTTCCCCCTCCGAATCTCCTATAAAAGTTGAAATTGCCGTGATTGGTTCTGGCCCAGGAGGAGCGATTACCGCCTGTTTATTAGCTGAAGCCGGACGGGATGTTTTATTAATTGAAGAAGGAGCCTATTTATCCTTAGAATCCTGTCAACCTTTTTCCGTTGAAGAAATGAGCCAAAAGTATCGAAATGGGGGATTAACTGCCGCTTTTGGACAGCCCAAAATTCAATATGTGGAAGGTCGATGTGTGGGGGGAGGAAGTGAAATTAATAGTGGTTTATATCACCGCACACCCTCTGATATTTTAGCACAATGGAGTCGAGAATTTGAAGTAGATGCTTTAACAGAAGCCGATTTAATTCCCCATTTTGAAGCCTGCGAAAAAGCGGTTAATGTCTGTTATTTAACTGGAAAAGCTCCTGCTGCTTCCTTAAAATTACAGGAAGGTTCAACTCGTTTAAATTGGCAATCTTTAGAAGTTCCTCGCTGGTTTCGTTATCAAGAATCATCAGATAAGATTTTAAAAGGAACGCGACAGTCGATGACCGAAACCTTTATTCCCAGAGCTTTAAAAGCCGGATGTAAATTATTAGCAAATACTTGGATAAAAAAGATTAATCAAAGCGACAAAAACTGGATTTTAACAGGTTATGATCAAGTCAATAACTATAATAAACAACTGATCACAATTCAAGCGGAAACAGTATTTGTTTGTTGTGGAGCAATTCAAACTCCAGCCTTATTAAGAAAAAGTGGAATTAAAAATAATATTGGTAATGCTTTAAGAATGCACCCAACGGTTAAAATAATTGCTCAATTTGATCAAGAGATTAACACCTTAGATATGGGAGTTCCTGTCCATCAAGTTAAGGAATTTTCCCCTAAATTTAGTTTTGGTTGTTCAATTAGTTCTCCTCCCTATTTATCTGTGTCAATGACTGATCATCCTGAATATACAGAAGAAGTGCAAAAAAATTGGCAAAAAATGGCAATTTATTATGCTATGATTACAGGAGAAGGTTATGGTACAGTGCGAAATATTCCCTTTTATCGTGATCCTTTGGTTCGTTATCAATTAACATCTCAAGACTTAAAAAAATTATCAGAAGCATTACAAAAATTAGCCCAATTATTATTTGAAGCGAATGCTAAAATTCTTTATCCTAGTATTTCCAATAGTTTCCCCTTGACCCATCCCCAGGATTTAGCTAAAATCCCAGAACAACTTCCTATAAAACAAACTAATTTAATGACAGTTCACGTTTTTTCTTCTTGTCCAATGGGAGAAAATTTACAAAAATGTGCCGTTAATTCCTTTGGTAAAGTTCATGGATTTAATAATTTGTATATTGCTGATGCCAGTTTACTTTGTACCGCCCCTGGAGTCAATCCCCAAGGTTCAATTATGGCGATCGCCCGTCGAAATGCGTTAAAATTCTTAAATCCCTAAGTTGTTGCGCCGTTGTTGCGCTTAAGCGCATCTTATCAACCTATGATAGTGCTAAAGCACAACAACAAATAAAATTATGATAGAACTCAACACAAATTTAGTTTTAATAACAGGTGCATTAGGTTGGTTAGGAATTAATTTAGTCGAATCTTTAGTTAAAGGATTAGGAGATTTTGAACCCCTAAATCAACCTCAAAAAGATTTAAAAATTCGCTGTTTAATTTTACCGAATCAAGACCCAACAGTATTAAAAAAAATATCCGATCAAATAGAAATTTATCAAGGAGATCTGAGAAATTCCCAAGATTGCGATCGCTTTTGTGAAAATGCCGAAAATGCTATTTTATTTCATACCGCCGGAATTATTCATCCTCAAAAAATATCCCAATTCTATCAAATCAATGTAGAAGGAACAAAAAATCTATTAAATTCGGCGATTTCTGCTAAGATAAAACGAGCGATTATTGTATCTTCAAATTCTCCCTGTGGTTGTAATCCCCATCCCGATCATTTATTTGATGAAACCTCCCCCTATCATCCCTATATGAACTATGGACGTTCAAAAATGTTGATGGAATTAGCCATAAATAACTATCAGCAACAGGGAAAAATTGAAACCGTGATTATCCGTCCCCCTTGGTTTTATGGCCCCCATCAACCCCAACGTCAAACCCTATTTTTTAAGATGATTCGAGATGGAAAAGGGCCAATTGTTGGAGATGGGAATAATTTACGATCTATGGCTTATGTGGATAATATTTGTCAAGGATTAATATTAGCAGCTATCACCGAAAAAGCCAACGGAGAAACCTATTGGATAGCGGATGAAAAACCCTATTCTATGAATCATATTATCGATACTATAGAACATTTATTAGAAACAGAATTTCAGCAATCCTGTAGCCATCAACGATTAAAATTACCCGGTTTAGTCAGTGAAATTGCTTTAGTTGTTGATGGAACATTACAAAGTTTAGGATTTTATCATCAAAAAATCCATGTTCTCTCAGAAATGAATAAAACCATTGCTTGCTCTATTGCTAAAGCTCAACGGGAATTAGGTTATAATCCGACAATTGCTTTAGAAGCAGGAATGAGAAAAAGCCTAAAATGGATTTTTGAGAATTATGGGGGACTAGATTAACTATGGTTAGCCATATTGTGGTGACAGAAGGATTGGTTTTTAGAGAAAACTTTGCCCAAAATTATTTTTTATCCAATTATTTTGAAGAAGTTTTAAAACAAGTTTTAAAGCAGGTTTCTGAAAACGAAAAAGTGTATATTTCTCCAGGGAATTGTTTTGAATGTCCTGAATCAGAAGAACAGTATGCTGCAAAATATCTCCTAAAACATCGTCCCGAACTCCAGATTTTTGTCCCTGAAAACGTTAAAGACCGCCCCTATTTGGATACTTTTGATAATGCTAGATTATTAAGAAAATGGTTAGAACAACAGGAACAGTGGCCCTTAGAAGAAGTGATTTTATATTGTAACAAACCCCATGCACTTCGGAGTCAATTAATGTTTAAACTTTGTGGATATAAGGTTCAAAAGGTGATGACTTCTTATCCTGAATTAGCGAATCGAACAATGCCACTACGTCTTGTATTTTATCATTATTTACCCGCTCATTTACTTTACGAATGGGGAGCTTTGATTTATAATTTAATTAGATTCTATAAATCAAAAAATAAATTTAAAAATTAACAATAAAACCATGAAACATTTAATTACCGGAGGATCGGGATTTTTAGGCAATTTAATTGCCAGACGATTATATCAACGGGGGGAAGATGTCAAAATTTTAGATATTTGGGAAGATCCGACTCGTCCCCCAGAGATTGAATTTATTAGCTGTGATATTTGCGATCGCGATGGGGTAGAAAAAGCCATGAAAGGCATTGATATTGTCCATCATAACGTGGCTTTAGTTCCCTTAACAAAATCGGGGAATAAGTTTTGGGAAGTTAACGTAGAAGGCAGTAAAATCGCAGCCGAAGCAGCAACAAAAGCCGGAGTTAAAAGTTTTATTCACATGAGTTCTAGCGCCCTATTTGGGGAGGCTAAATGTCCGATTAATAATAATACCCCTACTAAAGCCGTTGAAATTTATGGACGGGCAAAATTAGCGGGGGAATTAGCCGTTAGAGAGATTTGTGATCAAGCGGGTTTACCCTTAATTGTAATTCGTCCTCGGACGATTTTAGGCGAAGGCAGATTAGGGATTTTTCAGATATTATTTGAATGGATTCAAGAGGGAAAAAATGTTTATGTAATTGGCAGTGGTGACGTTAAATTTCAATTTGTCCATGCCCATGATTTGATGGACGCCTATCTTTTAGCATTGGATTTAGGTCAGCCCGGAATCTATAATGTGGGAAGCGATCGCTTTGGCACATTACGAGAAGGATTAGAACATTTAATTGAATATGCCGAAACCGATTCTCAAGTCAAAAGTTTACCCACAGGATTAACCATTGGCACATTACAACTGTTAGACTGGATGGGATTAAGTCCCCTCGCTCCTTGGCATTACTTAACCTATCACAAAGAATTTTATTTTGATGTCGATCCCCTGCTAAAATTAGGCTGGAAACCCAAATATTCTAATGATGAAATGTTCCGTGAAAGTTATGATTGGTTTAAACAAAACTATAATCAACTACAAGCGGAAAAAGCGGGATCTGCCCATCGTCGCCCGGTGAAAGAAAAATTACTTTGGGTATTAAAACAACTCTCTTAATTATACACTGTGAATAACATTAACTCAATCAACTGGATTTCCTGGAGTTTAGTTTTAATTGCGGCTATTAATAGCGGAATCGGTAACTTATTACTGAAAAAATCTCGCCTAGAAGCTCCCGACCCAAGTTTATTAACCCTGTTATTATCTCCTTGGTTTATGGCAGCTATTATCGTTTATGGGATTAATTTAATTGTGTTTGCCAAAGCTCTTGATAGTTTACCCGTTTCTACCGCCTATCCGGTATTTGCAGCCATTGGTTTTAGCTTAGTGGCATTAATCGGAAATCTTCTATTGGGAGAGCGTTTTGGCTTGAATCAAATGATCGGATTAGGTTTAATTGTTACTGGAATTATTGTTATGTCTCGTTAAATAATTGATTGTTTTCAATACCATGAAAATACCAAAATCAGAGGATTCTCCATCAATATTAGAAACCCATGATCATCAAACCAATCCAGAATTTGTTCCTGTGAAATCCTCAACTTTGCTCCCCCTAATTAAACTAATTCGCCCCCATCAATGGACAAAAAATCTATTTTGTTTGGCGGGACTTTTATTTGGGGGAAGACTGTTACAACCCCAGGCAATTCTGTTATCAATATTAACGGTAATTTTTTTCTCAGCTATGGCATCGGCAGTTTATATTTTTAATGATATTCAAGATCGGGAACGCGATCGCCTACATCCGAAAAAAAAGTATCGTCCCATTGCCAGTGGTCAAGTTTCTATTAAAACCGGATTAGCGATCGCATTCTGTTTAACAACGGTTTCCCTTTTAGGTGCTTATGGGTTAGGAATCCCCACATTAATCTGTGTTTTACTCTATGGGATTAATAATATTATTTATTCTATTAAACTCAAAAACATACCCCTATTTGATGTTAGTTGTATTGCCTTTGGCTTTGTTCTGAGGCTATTAGCTGGAATTTATGCGTTGGGAGATATGCCGACGGCTTGGATTGTTTTATGTACGTTTTTTCTGACTCTATTTTTAGGATTTTCTAAACGGCGTTCGGAATTATTATCTTTATTACATCTTCAAATCAATCAAGAAAGTTTTTATTCTGAAACATCCCTACAGCCCGAGCTAAAATCACCTAATTCCGAACCTTCTTATTTAGAGTTATTCTATCAACGGGGAAGCAAAAACCAACAACGTCCAGTTCTTTCTCAATATACCTTACCCTATTTAGATTCTCTCCTGAATAGTACGGCAACTATGACGATTATGTGCTATGCTTTGTTTACAATAAAATCGGGTAAAAATCCCTCTTTAGTGATTACGGTTCCCATTGTTTATTATGCGGTGATGCACTATAAATGGTTAGTGACGGTTTTAGCCGATGGAGAAGAACCTAGCCGGATTTTAATTCAAGACCCGACGATTAAATGGAGTTTAATCATCTGGCTCATTTCCTATTTAGTTATTCTCTATTTTAATATTCATTTATTTGATTAATTCGGTTTCACTCTTGTTGTTGCACTTCACTCCTCAATTTTTCTTAATATTTCAGCATTAATCACAACTGTTTCTCCCCTGAAAAATTACCCATTACCCATTACCCATTACTTATTCCCTGACAATTTTCAGACATTCTCCAAATCATCTATGATTGAATCAGAGTAGATTAGCTGGAACTTTTAGGACTTAGACAATGGTATCTCCCGAATCCTCATCAATGTCTTCAGATTCAACCTTAGCACCCCTCAAAACCTGGCATACCTTGAGTGCTGACAAAGCTCTCCAGATCCTAGATACCGATAGTGAAACCGGGTTAACGCCACAACAGGTGACTCGACGCCAACAACAGTATGGTCTGAATGAATTAAAAGAAGCTCCGGGTCGCAGTACCTTGGAGATTTTATGGGATCAGTTCACGAATATTATGCTCGTGATGCTGATTGCCGTAGCCATTGTATCCGCCGTGATTGATTTTCGCAAAGGCAACTTTCCCAAAGACGCCGTTGCTATTTTTTCAATTGTGATTTTGAATGGGATGTTGGGCTACTTCCAAGAAAGCCGGGCAGAACAGGCTCTAGCCGCCCTAAAACGAATGTCTTCCCCTAGAGTTCGGGTGATGCGGGACGATAAAATGCTGGAACTGGCCGCGAAAGAACTGGTTCCAGGAGATATCATGTTTCTGGAGGCTGGGGTGCAAATTCCAGCCGATGGTCGCCTAGTGGAAGCCCAAAATTTGCAGGTGCGAGAAGCCGCCTTAACGGGGGAAGCAGAAGCGGTAATTAAAAAACCGAGTATGGAATTAGCTGAAGATGCCCCTCTAGGCGATCGGCTTAATATGGTATTCATGGGGACGGAAGTGATCCAGGGACGGGGACAAGTCGTCGTCACCAATACGGGAATGACCACGGAACTCGGACGCATCGCGGAAATGATCCAGGGGGTAGAAAGTGAACCGACTCCCCTACAACAACGGATGACCCAGTTAGGAAATGTCTTAGTGAGTGGGTCTTTAGCTTTAGTTGCTTTGGTAGTAGTTGGTGGCGTGATCAGAACGGGCAGTTTTCAGAGTTTAGAAGATTTATTAGAAGTGTCCTTGAGTATGGCGGTGGCCGTTGTTCCCGAGGGTTTACCGGCGGTGGTAACAGTTACTTTGGCGATTGGGACACAAAGAATGGTCAAACGCCATGCTTTAATTCGGAAACTCCCGGCGGTGGAAACCTTGGGTTCTGTAACAACAATTTGTTCGGATAAAACCGGAACTCTCACCCAAAATAAAATGGTGGTGCAATCGATTCAGACCTTTGATCAAGTGTTTCAAGTCACGGGAGAAGGGTATGATCCGGTGGGGGAATTAATACCGATAACCTCGGAACAAAATAACACAATTTCCTCAGAGTATAGGATTTTAGAGCCTCTTTTAACAGCTTGTGTTTTGTGCAATGATGCTCAATTACAACAAGATGATCATAAATGGATGATTCTAGGAGATCCCACGGAAGGAGCGTTATTATCCTTAGCCGGAAAAGCTGGTTTATTTAGAGAGATTCAAAATCACAAAAACCCTCGTGTTGCTGAAATTCCTTTCTCCTCAGAACGTAAGCGGATGAGTGTCATTTGTCAACTTCCAGACGCTGAACATTCAGAATGTGTGATGTTCACGAAAGGCTCACCGGAGTTGATTTTAGCTCAATGTACTTCTGTTTTAGTTGGTAATCAAAGTGTTTTTTTAGCAGAAGCAGACCGTCAACGAATTCTCGAACAAAATAACGAAATGGCGGGGAAAGGTTTACGGGTTTTGGGATTTGCCACCCGATCTTTAACACTATTACCCCTCGAAGGGGAGGAAGAAACCGCCGAACAGGAATTAGTTTGGTTAGGGTTAGTCGGAATGTTAGATGCGCCCCGTCCTGAAGTTCGAGAAGCGGTTAAACTCTGTAAAGAAGCGGGCATTCGTCCAGTGATGATTACTGGAGATCATCAATTAACTGCAAAAGTAATTGCTCAAGATTTAGGCATTGCTGAATTAGAGAGTTTAAGTTTAACCGGTCAAGAATTACAGAAATTAACTCAAACTGAATTAGAGCAAAAAGTTGAACAGGTGAGTGTTTACGCCCGAGTTTCTCCTGAACATAAACTGCGGATTGTTCAAGCGTTACAAAAAAACGGCGAATTCGTGGCGATGACCGGGGACGGGGTGAATGATGCTCCGGCTTTGAAACAAGCAGATATCGGTATTGCCATGGGAATTACCGGAACCGATGTGAGCAAAGAAGCCAGTGATATGATTTTATTGGATGATAACTTTGCTACCATTGTCGCGGCGACCGAAGAAGGGCGAGTTGTTTATAGTAATATTCGCCGTTTTATTAAATATATTCTTGGTAGTAATATTGGGGAAGTGTTAGTGATTGCTTCTTCTCCCTTATTGGGTTTAGGGGGTGTTCCCTTAACCCCTTTACAAATTTTATGGATGAATCTTGTTACCGATGGTTTACCCGCTTTAGCCTTAGCCATGGAACCGGCTGAACCTGCGGTCATGCAGCGTCCTCCCTATAGCCCTCGAGAAAGTATTTTTGCGCGAGGATTAGGGTTATATATGATTAGAATTGGAATTATTTTTGCTATTTTAACCATTGTTTTGATGCTGTGGGCCTATGGCGAAGCGGAAAGTAGTGGGAATCCTGAACGTTGGAAAACCATGGTCTTTACGACTTTATGTTTAGCCCAAATGGGTCATGCGATCGCCGTTCGTTCTGATACTCAATTAACCATCCAAATGAATCCTAAAACTAACCCCTATTTGTGGGGTGCTGTAGGATTAACAACAGTGCTTCAGTTGCTCTTAATTTATTTTCCTCCCTTCCAAAGTTTCTTTGGAACTCACTTTTTAAACTTCACTGAATTATCAATTTGTCTTGGTTTTAGTGCCTTAATGTTTATCTGGATTGAAATGGAAAAACTGGTTTATAAGTGGTGGATCAATCGTCGCTAATTGATGTGAAAAATAAAATCCGTATTGACCCAGATTGACGTTTGACGGGGTTAGTGGTAGGTTTGCACAAGAACAAAAGGCACACCGAAATCAGCCAACAATCAATACAGTGGGGATAAATAGTATCCAGTGCCGTTTATTCCCATCCCCTTTGGTGTAGTCCTGAGTTGGGAACTTCCTATCCTCGCTTTCGGTGTGAAGTAATGGTCTATCGCCAGACTCAAATCTACTATCCTAGTAAGCTGTTGGGCGCCTAAAGTGTATAGTACAAAATCGTGGAATCATTGCAGTGCGAGCGTCCCTGCTCCCTAAGATATAAAATTTAAGTGCGTAACAGCTTATTCCAAATTATCGAACTAGAACATTCCATCAGGAATTTCTATTCCTGTGTTTTAGTGTTTCCTGTCCCCTACCATAAATCCCTCCAAAAATACTTATGACTTACTTGAATCTGATTTCATTTTTGGGAATTTTTGGCCTTTGCTTTATTGCTTGGTTATTTTCAGAAGATAGACGAGTCGTCCCCTGGCGAACCATGGGTTTAGGCATTGGCCTACAATTAGTTTTAGCCTTTCTAGTCTTTCTATTTCCACCTACAAGAACGGGCTTAGAATGGTTTAGTAGTCTTCTCGATAGTTTGTTTTATGCCGCTGATACCGGGGCTAGATTCGTATTTGGAAAAAATATTGTTCCCATTCCCGGGCAAACTCCCGATGTCAATATAGGTTATATTTTTGCCTTTAGAGCCTTACCCACGGTGATCTTTTTCTCGGGTTTAATGGCGCTATTATATAACTTAGGGGTGATTCAAGTCATCACGAATGTTTTTGCTAAGTTATTTTATAAGACCATGCGCTTAAGTGGAGCAGAAGCCCTAAGCGGAGCAGCTAATATTTTTGTGGGAATTGAAGCCGCCATTGTGGTTAAGCCCTATTTAGAAAAGATGACCCGTTCCGAACTCTGTGCGATTTTAACCTGTTGTTTCGGAACGGCAGCTTCCTCCACTCTTGCCATTTATGTAAGTTTTTTAAAGCCAGTTTTTCCTAATATTTTAGGACATTTAGTTTCCGCTTCAATTATGGCAATTCCCGCCTGTTTTGTGATCTCTAAAATATTAGTTCCTGAAACCGAAAGACCCCTCACTTTAGGGATGCTACCGGAGGAAAAACCAGAAGAAAACTTAATCACCCATGAAGATGAAAACCATGAATTACAAACCGTTGGCGGAGAATTAATTGATCAAATTAGCCCTTTAGATTCAGCCATTATTGGGGCATTAGATGGTGTAAAAATGTCCGTCGCCATTGCTGCCATTTTAATCTTAATTTTGGGATTACTGTCCTTAGTTAATCAATTTTCAGCTTGGTTGGGTTTATTACCCAGTCCAGTCGGAGACTTTTTTCAAGTTGTCACTTTAGCCAATATTTTAGGATTTATTTTCTATCCCTTGACCATTTTAACGGGAATTTCCTTTGATGACTCTTGGACAGCTTCTGTGATTATTGGTCGTCGTTTATTAGAAACAGCCATTCCCCCCTATCAAGCCTTAGCAGAAGCCGCGAAAGCCGGGTTAATTACTCCTAGAACAGTGTTAATAGTTAGTTATGCTTTATCCGGTTTTGCTCACGTTGCTTCCGTGGGAATTTTCGTCGGCGGAATGGTGGGTTTAGTTCCTTCGCGCCGGAAAGATATTTCCCAACTGGGTTGGAAAGCCCTATTTGGGGGAACCTTAGCCACGATGATGATTGCCTGTTTAGCTGGATTCTACGATAACGGCAATCCTAGCATCATGGGAGAACCGGCGGCGACTCCTCCGGCCGTCAGTACCCCCGCCGCCCCAAATACCACGGTTTCCCCAGCCCCAACTCCCGCCCCGACAGCAGCCCCAACGGTCAGTCCTTCTCCTAAACCGACCCCTTCTCCCTCTCCTAGATCTTAATACAGCAAGGGAGCAGGGGAGCAGGGGGGGCAGGGGGGGCAGGGGGAGCAGGGGGAGCAGAGTATAACCTATTCCCTATTCCCTATTCCCTATAACCTATTCCCCGTTCCCTGTTCCCTGTTCCCTAACCCTAACCAAAAACACAACATTAACACCTGATTTCACTTACATGACGAACATTGTTCTCACCCTTAGTATTGTTATTCTGGCCTTAATTGCCTTTATTTTTGAGTGGCTTCCCGTTGATTTAACAGCCCTTACCGTTACTGTTATTTTAATGGTTTTAAAGTTAGTCACACCCGATGAAGGAATTTCTGGGTTTGGTAACTCCGCCACCATTACGGTGATGGCAATGTTTATTTTAAGTGCTGGAATTACAAGAACTGGGGTCGTACAAACTGTTCGAGATTGGTTATTGAAATGGGGAGGAACTACAGCTAGTCAACAAATTTTAGTCATGGGATTAATTGTTGGCCCGATTACGGCTTTTATTAATAATACGGCTGTTGTTGCAATTTTCTTACCGATTATCGAAGATTGGTGTCGCAAGCAAAAAATTTCCCCCTCTAAGTTATTAATTCCCCTATCCTATTCGACGGTTTTGGGGGGGATGATTACGGTGATTGGAACTTCAACAAACGTTTTAGCCAGTGGTATTTCCAAACAAATGGGATATGGGGAATTTCAGTTATTTCAGTTTACCGTATTAGGAATTATTACTTTTACAATTGGGATTATTTATCTGGCGGTGATTGCTCCTCGACTCTTACCTGACCGCAAACCCGCAAATTTTGATATTTTGCAAACCGAATATGGGTTAAAAGATTATGTAAGCGAATTAGTCATTACCCCCCGTTCTAGCTTGGTCGGACAAACGCTTAAAGAAAGTGAAATTCAACGCAAATTTGACTTAGATGTGTTGGAAATCATTCAAAATAATATCCGGTTTGCTCAACCTTTAGCAGATAGAATATTAAAGGTCGGAGATATTTTAATTGTTAGAAGCAGTCGCGAGGATTTACTCAAAATTAGAGATGAAAAAGGGTTAGATATTCTGCCTGATGTTAAATTTAAGGAAGAATCTTTAGAAACTATTTTGAGTTCTGGACAGGAAAAAATAGCTGAGGTTTTGATTTTATCCAATTCTCGATTAATCGGCACTACTTTAAAAGATTTAAGATTCCGTCAACGCTATAACGCCACGGTTTTAGCCATTCGTCGAGGTTCGGAATTAGTTCAAGGGCGATTAGGAAAAGTAACCCTCCGATTTGGAGATTTACTATTACTTCAAGGGCCAAAACAAAGTTTTATTGGGTTACAAACCACCCGAGAACTTCTGGTTTTAGAAGAACGAGATGTGGAAACACTGAGACAGGATAAAGCCTGGATTGCCCTGGCGATCGTTTTGGGGGTTATTGTTCTGGCGGCTTTTGAAATTATGCCTATTTTAGTGAGTGCTTTAGCAGGTGTAATTTTAATGGTTATTACCGGATGTCTCAAACCCGGAGAAATTTATGGCTCTGTCCGTTGGGATGTGATCTTTCTATTAGCAGGATTAATTCCTTTAGGAATAGCCATGAATAAGTCCGGTGCAACTCAATGGTTAGCGGATACTTTAGTTGGTTTGGGAGGAGATTTATCCGGGTATTGGATATTATTATTATTCTATATTGCTACATCTATTCTGACAGAAATTCTTTCAAATAATGCCACGGTGGTTTTAATGCTTCCCATTGCGGTAAAAGTTGCGGTTGCATTAAGTTTAAATCCCTTTGCTTTTATGTATGCGGTAACTTTTGCCGCTTCTAATAGTTATATGACTCCCATTGGTTATCAGACGAATACAATGGTTTATAGTCCTGGGGGCTATAAGTTCTTCGATTTTACCCGGGTGGGTGCTCCCCTGAGTATAATTTTAGCTATAGTTACCCCCTTATTAATTATTTGGCTGTATGGATTATAGTAGTAAGCCCTTCAGGGCTAACGGTTTTTCCTATTGCCTTTTGAGTATAAATTAGGATTACTATAAAAGGATTTTAATATGAAAAAATCAGCAATTTTGTCGGGTTTAATCGGGGTTTGTGTGGGGGATGCGTTGGGTGTTCCGGTGGAATTTACCAGTCGCCAAGACCGTCTAAAAAACCCCATTACAACGATGACTGGCTATGGAACCCATCGACAACCGCCGGGTACTTGGTCGGATGATAGTTCCTTAATGTTGTGTTTAGCAGATAGTCTTTGTCAGGGCTATAATTTAAAAGCGATCGCAGCCTCTTTTTGTCGTTGGCGCTATCATCAAGAATGGGCAGCAAATGGGCTTGTATTTGATATTGGAGGAACCACCAATAACGCAATTAAAAACCTGCAAAATGAGGTTAATCCCGTAGAAGCTGGAGAAACCGATGAACGCAGTAATGGTAATGGTTCCTTAATGCGAATTTTACCTATGGCCTATTTATATTCTTCGGTATCATTCTATCAATTAATCCAGTGGGTGCATGAATGTTCCTGTTTAACCCATGGTCATCTCCGTTCCCAAATTGCCTGCGGAATTTATATTAGTATTGCGGTTAAATTACTCCAAGGATTAGATCTAAAATCCGCCTATCTTCAAGGAATAGAAGCCATAAAACCCATTTATTATCATCCCAGTTTAACCATAGAATCTTCTCGGTTTGACCGGGTTTTGAGGGGTAATATTGACCAGTTATCAACCGATGAAATTCAATCGGGGGGTTATGTGATTCATACTTTAGAAGCCTCATTATGGTGTTTATTAACAACATCTTCATACCCGGAAGCGGTTCTTAAAGCCGTTAATTTAGGGGAAGATACCGACACCACAGCCGCCGTCACAGGAGGTTTAGCCGGAATTTATTATGGGTTGAACAATATTCCTTCAGAATGGGTAGAACAAATAGCCCGAAAAGATGATATTATTGCCCTAGCTAATCGATTAGAACAAACCCTTGAGTGATGCTCTAAAATAATATTAACTCTGATTAAAAATGACTCAAATTGCCCTCTTTGGAACCAGTGCAGATCCTCCCACTTCAGGACATCAAGCGATTCTGCTTTGGTTGTCTCAACGGTTCGATAAAGTTGTGGTTTGGGCATCGGATAATCCCTTTAAAACCCACCAAACTTTATTAGAACATCGAATGGCAATGTTATCATTATTAATTGCGGAAATTAACGCCCCGAAAAAAAATATTGCTTTGCATCCTGAACTCAGTAGTCGCCGCACCTTGGAAACCCTAAAAGGGGCTAAAAATTACTGGTCTGATGCGGATTATACTTTAGTCGTGGGTTCGGATTTAGTTCAACAAATTCCCCAGTGGTATCAGATAGAAACCCTATTAAAACAGGTAGAATTATTAATTATCCCGCGACCGGGTTATCAGGTGATAGAAATGGACTTAGATCACCTCAAAAAATTAGGTGCGACCTTAACTATTGCTACCATCACAGGTTTACCAGTTTCCTCCAGTCACTATCGCCAAACGGGTAATATAGAAGTTTTAACGACCCCGGTACAAGATTATATTAACCGAGAAAAATTATATGAATAAAACTTTGATCTTAGAAGATTTTAAAGTGGGTGTTGATAATGTAATTTTTTCCGTTGATACCGGACAAAATCGCCTATTAGTTTTATTGGTCAAACGAAAAGAAGAACCCTTTATCGAGACTTGGAGTTTACCCGGAACTTTAGTTCAAAAAAGAGAATCTTTAGAGGATGCAGCCTATCGAATTTTAGCGGAAAAAATTCGGGTTGAGAATTTATATTTGGAACAATTATATACCTTTGGAGGGCCAGAACGTGACCCCAGAGAAGCCCCAGATTCCTATAATATTCGTTACTTATCCGTGAGTTATTTTGCGATCGTTCGGTTTGAAGAAGCCGAATTAATTACCGATAGAGTAACCGGAATTGCTTGGTATCCCATTGATCAAATTCCTCATTTAGCTTTTGATCATAATCAAATTTTAGACTATGGTTATCGTCGATTAAAAAATAAATTAGAATATAGTCCTGTGGCTTTTGAGGTGTTACCTGAATTATTTACATTAGGGGATTTATACCAATTTTATACTACTATTTTAGGAGAAGGATTTTCCGATTATTCTAATTTTAGAACCAGGTTACTCAAGTTAGGATTTCTCTATGATACCGGGGTGAAAACATCCCGAGGGGCGGGTAGACCAGCAAGTTTATATCGATTTGATGCACAAGCTTTTGCCCCCTTAAAAGATAAACCCTTAGTGTTTGTTTGAATTTAACCTTGAACTAATGTATACTAACATCTGAGTTTTCACCCCTGCGATCGCAAAACCCATTAAAGCCCATGACCACCCTCAACACTATTTGGCAACAATTTACCCTACAAAATCTACTACTCTACCAATGGCGTAATAGTAGTTTTCTCTACCAGATCACAGGATTTTTGCACCAATGGCGACAGGGAAGTTGGTTATTACAGTGGGGGGAACCCTTGGGGGCATTATTAATTAGTATTGTATTTTGTTTGGCTCCGTTTGTGGGAACGGCATTAATCGGGGTTTTATTAATTGCTTGTGCCGGATGGTGGTTATTATTAACCCTAACGGATGAACCCTCACAAACTGCCTTTACTCCCATACATTTAATCGTTTTATTATATTGGGGAATTGCCACCGTTGCCACGGCTTTATCTCCGGTTAAAATAGCTGCCTTTAGTGGCTGGACGAAATTAACTCTTTATTTAATTTTATTCGCTTTCATGTCGAGAATATTGCGATCGCCGAAAGTTCGCTCAATTTTTATTACCCTATTTTTACACACAGCTTTATTCGTGAGTGTCTATGGTTTAAGACAGTGGTTTTCGGGTGCAGAAGCCTTAGCTACTTGGGTTGACCCCACCTCTGCCCAATCTAACTTAACCCGGGTTTATAGTTATTTAGATAACCCGAATTTATTAGCCGCCTATTTGTTACCCGCAGTCGGTCTAAGTTTGGCTGCATTCTTTGTTTGGCAAGGCATTTTACCGAAAGCCCTAGCATTAACCATGATTATTGTCAACTCCTCCTGTTTAGTCTTAACCTTTAGTCGAGGAGGCTGGATTGGATTAGTGCTATTAATGTTTACTTTTTCAGTCTTATTATTATATTGGTTAAGTATTAGTTTTCCTCCCTTTTGGCGACAGTGGGCTTTACCGATGGGATTAACAGGATTAACCCTTTTTCTCGTCTTAGCAGTGGCATTTGTTCCTCCTGTGCGCGATCGGGTGGCGAGTATGTTTGTTGGACGGGGAGATAGTAGTAATAATTTTAGAATTAATGTTTGGATGGCAGTCATTGAAATGATTAAAGATCGTCCGATCTTAGGAATTGGCCCGGGAAACGTGGCTTTCAATAAGATTTATCCTCTTTATATGCAGCCTCGTTATACGGCTTTGAGTGCCTATTCCGTGATGTTAGAAGTGGCAGTTGAAACTGGAATTATCGGTTTAAGTTGTTTTCTCTGGTTATTAACCGTAACCTTTAATCAAGGATGGGTGCAATTAAAACAACTCCGAGCTTTAGGAAATACCCAAGGATTTTGGTTGATCGCAGCCATTTCTACCTTAATAGGACTGATAGGTCATGGTTTCGTTGATACGGTTTTATATCGTCCCCAAGTGAATACTTTATGGTGGTTAATGATCGCTTTAATTGCCAGCTATTATCAACCCAAGCCTCAGATTTTAGCGGATGAAGCTTAGAGGAATGAATAAATTTGGCTCTTAGGGTCTAGGGATCACAGGGAAGACCTACGGAAAAGGGGATGTAACAATTAAAGCCCTAGATATCCACCCATTTGCGGTCGGGGAGAAATAGTAATAATAATCGGTTTAAGTAATTTTCCTTAGAGGATCTTCCATTTTTAAGAAAAACCTGTATTATATTGAAGACGAACAATGAGAAATCTTAAACCTGCCTTAATAAGCAAGGGAAGGTTCTGCTTTCTCAATGGTATAGAAATCAAAAGTCTGCAACTGAATGACTGCAACTCAGTTCAAACTGTTGTGGTGCAAACTTGAATAGTTAAATCTCTATTCTGGTTGAATTTCTAACTTACCATTTAGGAACATTCCTGAGATTAGGGTATATTTTTTCTCAATCTTGTTACTCACCTACTTTCAATTTTCTTGAGATCTCCTATGAAAAAGTTAGCTCTAGTGTTTGCAGGTTTAGCCATAGCTTCTTCCAGCTTATTAACTGCTTGTGGCGGCGCTCCCAAAGAAACTACTCCTTCTCCCGCAGCCACAACTCCCCCTCCGGCGGCTCCCGCTCCCGCCCCTGCTACCCCCGCTCCTGCTCCCAAAAAATAGGAGAAATGATTTTAAGGGGTTAAAATTGATTTCCTCTCCTATGAATTAGGGGGGGAATTTTTCACGACTCATAAGTAATTTGCTCCGATTTATATTGGGGGGGTTCAACGTGAATTAGAATTCTGACGGGGCTAAATTCTTGTCCTAATGCTGCTTCTACTGCTTCTGTAATACTGTGGGCCGTTTCTACATCCGTTGCTTCCACAATTAAGTGCATTTCAATAAAAACCTGTCGTCCAATCATCCCACGGGAGGCAATATCATGGCAGTTTATCACCCCCGGAACAGACATCACAATTTCTTTAATGGTTTCCGGTGCAATCACCATTTGATCTACCAACCAAGGCAAATTTTCCTTTAAGACACTCCAACCACTTTTAAATACTAATAATGCCACAGGAAAGGCTAAAATCACATCTAAATATTGTAATTTTGGCAAATTCCACACGGTTCCTTGCCAAATCCCAATTAATCCAGCAATCACCATAATTGTCACCCAAACATCACTCATTGTATGTTTAGCATCTGCTATTAAAATCGCACTGCCTAAACGCTTTCCCGCCGCTCGCTCATAATAAGTTACGAAAATATTAATTCCTAAAACAATTAATAAAATCCATAATTCATTAGGAGAAATTGTCACTGGTTCACCACCTTTAAACACCCGTTTTATGGCGCTACTGAAAATTTCAAAACAGGCTATTCCTAAAAATACACCAATTCCCAATGCTCCCAAAGCATCGAATTTTTGATGTCCATAGGGATGTTCACGATCGGGGTGGGGAGAGGCAAAATGGTTGGTAACTAATCCTAAAACATTATTAGCACTATCGGTGACACTATGCAGGGCATCAGCGAGTAAGCTCAAAGAACCTGTCATGTTGCCTACAATCACTTTAATCATCATTACTAACAGGTTTAAACCCAGTGTTAGCAATAAAACAAATTGAATTTTTGAACGATTATCCTGAACCATAAAATTTTTCCTTTTAAGTTTTGACGGTGATCAAAAACTTTTTTTAATATATCACCCTGTTTGTATTAATCTGACTATTGAGATTAATTTTCACTAAAAATATAAAAGTTAATTGAGGTTAATTTCACGGTAAAATTAGATTAAAGGATTTCAATTATCGTTTTAAATCGTTATTCTATGTCTATTCCTCCACTCACAATTAATTTAACTCAGGGTTCTGTTTCCCTGCGTTTTACCCCCGCAGCGGCTCAGAATTTAAAAGGGGTACTGGATGAATTAATGCAAAAACTCAAAATGGTGGCGGCAAAAACTGCTTCAGGTGGCGGTAAACCCACCCCTCAAAAGCCAATGGAATATCAATATACCGGAGATGTGTTTTTAGAGGTTTTCTGTAATCCTAATATTTGGCCGAGTCCTTTTGCAGCGAAAGTCTTAATTACTGTCCGGGATGAACGGATTAAACTGACCACGGAAGCCGAACTCACCCGGATTATTGATGACGTGAATCAATACCTCGACCAAGTGAGGGAATAAGCTGTTAGAATATACGGGAAAAATCGGTCTACTTCAGACTTTCTCCCAAAAATCCCCATAGCAAGATGGCAAGATTGCCGTCCTGCTCTACTTGAAGAATTTTTTAACTATATGAATGCTGAACAATTAACCGACTTATGCCATCAGGGATTTCAAGTTACCCTGGGTGCGACATCTTCCCTCATCGAGATCCTACAAAATCCTGATAAGCGCCATGAGAATTTCGGGAAAATTCAGTCCCAGTTTAGCGAGTTAGTCCAAGAATGGGCTGAAAAAGGAAAAACTACTGAACAGGAAGCTCGAAATTTTGTGGATACAATTCTCTCCCAGGGTTCGCAGAATCTTAATACAGAAACAATAACCGTAATCACAGAAACTGAAGTTGTTACCTCCACGATTCCCCCTGTGTCAGACCCAGGGCCCGTCAAAGAAATTCAAGAACTTACAACCCAAATTTCCGAGTTACGAGATGAATTAAGACGTCTGCGAGAATCCAATACTTTTGACTAATTGGGACGAGAAAAAACCAGGAAAAGCCGTCGCAGAACGACGGGGTTTTAAACCTAGATTTCCGATAAACTACGCTTCCACAACCCAACTGATGGAAATCAGAATCGACATGAATCGGGTTCAAAATTGTGGGGCGGGTTTATCGTTATAGCTATATTTATTGATATCTAATTGCAGAACCCATCCCGAAATTGTTCAACTTCATGTTGCAACCGATATCCCATCGCACGCACTTAAATTTTAACTTTATTCTTGACCCCGGCATCTCAGAGTCACTTTCCTTTATTTAGGCCAGAAGGATAAACCCTCTGAAATCAGACCAATCGGTAGAAGCAGTCCTAAGTTCTTTTATTTCAAGCATTTAAGATATTTTGAACTTAAAACAGCCGGGAAAGGGCTTTAAAGGATCGCGATTCTAGTCCCTCAATCTACCTGAATCGGCAGGCAAATCAGTTCTCAACCGCAGGAGTCAGCACTGAGCAAACTTAATAATGTCTGAAAGATTTTTTTTGTTTTCAAATTTCATTGGGATTTTAGTCGTTATCCCAGGTTTCATGACCAATCAGGTCGCCAATTCGGTCTCGGAGTAAGAAGTCGCATTCTTCTAACTCACACTCTACACAAGCCCATTCCCGCGCGGGAATATATTGGCAGAGTGTATAGATGGGTTGCTGACGGCTCACAACCCCCTTATTGACGAGTTGGCGGGCTTCGTCTTTGATCACATCTAATGAAAATTGGACAGTTGTGTAAGTCATAATTCGCCCTCTTTGGCGTTGCCGGAGAAGTTTTTGGCATCACATTCAGTGTAATCTAAAAATTGATTTTAGGAAATATTTTTTTTTCAGTATAGGCCAATACAAATACCTGGGGTTTTCCCATAACAATATGCAAAGTCACTGGACGGAAGCCCATGACATAGGTTAAGCATCAAGTCTTCATTCAAGATACTGGGTTATTCTTAAATTCCGATTAAATTCCCCAAAGGACTTTTAAGGCAATCTCCTGGGCTGCGGGAGTCTGACCATAGGAGAAAACATAAGGAGTTTTGGGGGAAATTTGGGGCAAAAACTGTTCCAGGGTGTAGGGACTCCCATAAATCACCAAAGCTTGTAAATGATTCTGTTTTAAGAGAATACTTAACCAATTCTGAGCAATTTGTGTTAATCCTGAACTATCACGGAAGGCATTAGCTCGAATAAAAATTTGCAGCAAGGTGGGTTCAGAATTAATGCTAAATAAGGATTCATTGCCTAGATCTCCAACGGTTTGATCATGACAATCAATTAGTTGTAAGCGATAACCCAACTGAGTTGGACGGGCGATCGCTGGGGTATGATTTCCTAAAATAGAACAATTAAGTAAATCATCCACAATCACTAAATTTCGTAAGGGTTGAGGTGGGTTCGGAACCCCTAAAGGCAAAATTCCCCCCTGTTTGAGAGAATCCTGCAAAATGGTTTGAACCAGAGCTTGAGAAGATGGTTGAGATAGAGAATAAAATAATATCTGGGGATCTTGACTAGGGGGAGAATAGGGTTGATCAGGGCGCCAGTCGGGGAATACCTTCGCCTTCGCCTGCCTAATTCGCTGTACGGAGGCTTCAATCCGTTCCCGGGAAATCCTGCCCTCCTTCACCGCGGCACAGACCGCATCAATGGTGACTTGGGGATCAAGGGGCATTAATAAAACATCAGCCCCGGCTTCTACAGCTAAAATTGCGGCTTCTTCGGGAGTATAAAGTTTTGCGATCGCCCCCATCACCAAAGCATCCGTCACCACTAACCCCTGAAAGCCCAACCGTTGCCTTAACTGTTCCTGAACAATCACCGGGGATAAAGTAGCGGGATTTTTACTATCCCAAGCCGGGATCAACAAATGAGCCATCATCACCGAATCCACACCCGCAGCAATACTGGCCACAAACGGAGGTAATTCGACTTCAGCTAAACGGGGATCACTATGGGGAATTACAGGTAATTCCAAATGGGAATCAATCGCTGTATCCCCATGACCGGGGAAATGTTTCGCCGTAGTTAACACCGGATATCCTTGACATCCCCGAATAAAAGCCGTCGCTAAGTTACTGACTCGTTCCGGGGTTTCCCCAAAAGAACGGACATTAATCACCGGATTTTTAGGATTATTATTCACATCAACCACCGGAGCCAAAACCCAATTTAAGCCCACCATTAGGGCTTCTTGGGCTGTAATTGCCCCCATTTTTTCGGCATAAAATTCCGCTTGTGACCGGGATTGATCCGCTAATGCACCAATCGCCATTAAGGGCGGAAACCAAGTCGCCCCGGCAAAGCGCTGACCGACCCCTTCCTCCACATCGGCCGCCACCAATAGGGGAAATTTAGCCCAGGACTGCAACAACTGAGTTCTAATCGCCAACTCCGCCGCACTACCATCGACCAAAATCACCCCACCCACACCCAAGTCATGTAACCAATGCTCTAATCTCTGTGCTGGAGGTTCCCAAAGGGAGTAACGAATTTGATGATCAAACAAAAAACCAGAGGCACGAACCACAACCATCTGGGCAACTTGTTCAGCGAGAGAAAGAGTCATATTCAGTGATCAGTAATCAGTTATCAGTTATCAGTTATAACAATGGGTAATGGGTAATGGGTAATGGGTAATGGGTAATAGGTAATAGCAAGAGTTTACCCCCCCTGCCTCCCCTGCCTCCCCTGCCTCCCCTGCCTCCCCTGCTCCCCCTGCTCCCCTGCTCCCCTACTCCTCCTCCCCCTCCCCCTCCTCATCCGGTTTCCGGTTCTGGGAGAGTTCGTTTAATAGAGTTAACATTTTGTCGCCCCGTTCCAGAGAACGATCTTCTAAAAAAACCACTTCTGGAGTCCGACGCAGACGGACACGTTGACCTAGAGAAGAACGAACATAACCCGTTGCTGATTTTAAGCCTTCCATCGTCTCTCGTCTGGCTTCTTCGGTGCCATAAATACTGACAAAAATTTTGGCGTGTTGGAGGTCGCCGGAAACATCGACATCGGTAATACTCACCATTCCGATTCCAACCCGGTCATCTTTGATCCCATCCAGTAATATCTGGCTGACCTCCCGTTTAATTTGTGCAGCCACCCGGGAAACTCGGCGATCTGTAGCCATAATTACTACCCCCTCAAACGGTCTTTTTCTTGCATACTCTCAAGTTTAACGTGGTTATTTCTCTTTTTCACGACAAAATCCCGATGAATGAAGGGACAAAGCCCCGTGATATCTTACAAGAAAATTAATTTTTAGGTTGATCAATGGAAAAAGAGTTTGAAATCCGACAAAAAGTCAGGGTGATAGCGATTCCTCCCTTTGTGAAAACAGCAGAACCCATGCCGATTTTACGTCCATCCAACGTGATTAAACTCGGTGAAGTTGGCATTGTAATTGACAGACGACCCGGTGGCTATTGGGGGGTTTTATTTGAGAAAGGAGCCTTTTTAATTGATAGCCAGTATATTGATGGGGTGAAATCCTGAAACTTTCTGAACTTTAGCCAACAAACAAAGTGATGCCACCCGTTGATATAGATGGCATCACCAGAATCAAAGGATGATTCTCCGACTCACGCGCTTACCACAAACCACGGACTGGGGGTGGTGCTGGTGGCAGGGGTGGGGGTGGGGGTGGGAGNTCTTGTAGAGAACAGCCACCTTTGCCAAATTGAGAAGCCTTCTTAAACAGAGAATCGAGATTCCCCGCTAGGCCTTTGACTTTATCAACGGTATCGGGAATATTAGCGACATCAATATACATTCCCGGGACGGGATAGTAACTGACAATATCTAAGAAGGAGAGCTTACCATCTTCACTCAGGGCATTGATTAGAGCCGCCCGAATCGCTTTACCATTAACCGCTTCGGTGCTGTTTGGGATTCCTGGTTTTCCACGATGGGTTCTAATTGTTGTCCCAACGGTATTGGTTAACTCTTGACCTTCTGGGGAATAGAGAATGCAAGCAAAGGGAACTAAATCAAAGCCGACTTCTAAGGTCATCAGACCGCGAAGGGTATCCGGCTCAATTTTGGAAGCCTTAACGATTTGGCTAATCGTTTTGGTCATTTCCCCGGTTTCAGCGAAATTCTTTAATTCACTGACCAAGATCGGGACTTGGAAGGGGCCGTAAGTCAGAATTACGCGATCTTCCCCACAGAATACCGTACGATCCGGGTTAGGAAAGTCGGCAATCGGTGAAGGAACTTTGGCATAATCCGATGATGGCGGACAGGCTCCCGGATGGTGAGCTTGGGCTTGGGGAATGGGTACAGCAGCGTTGCTAATCAATGCTCCAGCCAGTACCCCCAAAATCCATTTTGGTTGTGGTCTTTGAGGTTTTGGTATTTTCATCTATGCTTAAAAGAGATAGTCAAATATCCCACTAGACGCTCAAAACAACGACGGGAAAAACCCAGTATTGCAATTGCGCTTACTTTCGTGTTTTGACTTAATAGCTTAAAGGGTGTTGCTCAGTTTCACAAGGGCAAAGTCGAATTTTTTATCAAAAATTGGGAATCGGACATCGAAAATTCTCTGTGGGTGGGGGGTGTAGGCAACAAGAAAGTTAATTCCCCAGATCAACTAGGGTAACAAAATTAATAGGGATTTCAGAGCTTGCATTGCTAACAGCAGGACAACTGTACCTGCAATCAGAATTGTGGCGGGAACTAAAACAGCTTGTAGACGGCGCAGGGTTTGTTCAAGTTCCTCCTCATAGTAATTTGTCAGTTTTTGCAGGGCTAAATCTAATTGTCCTGTAGCTTCCCCTGTCCGTAACATTTGCAGGGCTACCGCAGGTAAACGACCTTCTAGGCTTTGACTGAGGGTTTTTTCGGCGGGAATTTGACCTAATGCAATGGTAATAGTAGCTTTCATTTCCGATTTAGGAATATGAGCGCGAACCAATTCTAATCCAGCTAACAAGGACATCCCACAACTTAAGGGTAGTTTTAATTCTCCCAAATACAACATCATCCGGGCGGTGGAAATTTTTTTAATCATTGATAGCCGAGGCAAAATTTTAGGAATAGCTAATATAGTGATCGCGAAAATTCCTAATACTAAAAACCACCCTCTACCCGATAAACCCGATAAGTAACAAAGGGTGAGAATCAACAGGATAATACTAATACCTGTGGTAATTGCCGCCAGGGTTACAGACCGATATAGATTTTGATGGCGAGCTTTTCGTTCTTCGATCTCGGAAATTCGATAGCAAATTTCGGGTAACATTCCTTGAGATTCGCCCAAGGAAATTAGACCAATTGTCCACCGATCAAAATATCGGGATGCTAAAGCCAAGGCTGAAGCTAAATCGCTCCCCCTTGATGTGGCTGCTGTCATTTTGTTGAGATAGCGTCCGAGTTGCGGGTAGCTATCTTTCCCCACCAAAGTTAAGCTCTGTTCTACAGTTAAACCGGAGTTTAACAAGGTTGCTAATTGAAAGAAAAAAAGAGCCTTTTCGCGGGGATTCATTCGTGAACTGGGTATGACTGCACTGGGCGGAGCTTGGACTGAATGCTCTATTTTGCCAAAAAGGAACCCCAGAAGCAAGACTTTTTGATAACCCAAGGTAGTAAGCCCTTCAGGGCTATCTTTTCCTAATTGAGTTAAGAGAGCCCTGAAGGGCTCACTACAAACGTAGTAAGCCCTTCAGGGCTCTCTTTTCCCAATTGAGTTAAGAGAGCCCTGAAGGGCTCACTACGGGAGTCAGTGTGGATTATTTTTTAACTTTAAATTGACTCGATTTCGATGAATAACTGCTTCCGCAGAATTGGGTTGCATTTCTAACGCGACACCATAGGAACGGTTAGCATCCTGATAGCAATTCATCTGTTCAAAAGTCATGCCTCGACGAATCCAAGCTGCATAATAATCGGGTTTTCTTTGAACAATTTTATCATAAACACTTAAGGCATCCTGATAGCGTTGGGCTGATTCTAAGGCGAGTCCCCACTGTAACCAAGTCCCATAGGAATCTGGCCAAATTTTAACCGCTTGATTAAAGGCTTCTGCGGCTTCGGAATATTTTTGAACCGCTTCTAAGGTTTTCCCTAAATGTACCCAGGCTTCAAAATTATCCGGTTGGACTCGAATCACTTTTTTATAAGCAATAATCGCCTCATCATAACGTTCTAATTTTTCTAAGGCTTCCCCTCGTTGCAGTCCGGCTTTTGTGGCTAATGCTGTATCTTCTGTGGTCATTTGTACCACTTTATCATAGGCAATTAAGGCTTCTTCAAATCGATCTAATTTTTCTAAGGCTTCCCCTCGACCATTCCAAGCATCCATGAAGTCCGGTTGAATTTGTAGGGCATTATCATAGGCGATAATTGCTTCTTGATATTGTCTTAATTCACACAGGGCTTTCCCTCGACCTAACCAAGCTTCGGGAAAATTAGAGTTTAATTGAGTGGCTTTATCAAAAGATGCGATCGCGGCTTGATATTGTTTCAGTTCTAATAAAGTTTGAGCGCGACTAATCCAAATAGCCGCTAAATCGGGATTGATTTGTAAGGCTTGATTTAAGCAGGTTAAGGCTTCTTGATGCTGTTGACTATTTAACAAAGCCATACCTTTATAAAACCAAACTTCATAATCCTGGGGTTGCAGTTGAATTACCGTATCATAGGAGATAATGGCTTCTGAATAGCGGCGGATTTTTTGTAAGGCAATTCCTCGATTAAACCAGGCTTGATAACTTTTGGGTTGCAGTTTAATCGCTTGGTCATAGGAGTTAACAGCATCGGCATATTTTTGTTGACTTAATAGCATTTCACCCCGATTAAACCAGGCTTCATAATTGGCAGGTTGCAGTTGAATTGAACGATCATAGGAAGCCACGGCATCGGCATAGCGTTCTTCATTCATTAAAGCATTGCCTTGATGATACCAAATTGCGGAAATATTGGGTTTAATTTCAATAGCCCGTTTATAAGAAGCCGCCGCCGCTTTATATTGAAATAGGGCTTCTAATGCCAACCCCCGTTCATACCAAGATTCAAAATTTTCGGGTTCAATCGTAATCGCTTTATCAAAGGAGGCAACTGCTTCTTCAAATCGTTCTAATTTAGCTAAAGCAATGCCTCGAAATGTCCAAGCCCAATAATCTTCGGGTTTAATTTTAATCGCTCGGTCATAGGAAGCTAGGGCATCTTTATAACGTTTGAGTTTTCTTAAACTATTTCCCCGTCGTAACCAGGCGGAATACCAATTGGGTTTAAAATTAACAGCTTGATCATAACGTTCAAAGGCAAATTCATAGCGTCCTAATTTATAGAATCGATTGCCTTGATTATATTGTGGCCATGCTTTAAAAATGCCTAAAAACCCTAATCCCGAAGCGGGGGGAGTTTGTGGGGAGGCTTCCACAGGAAATAAGGAGGAGGTTAATTCTTCCGACATGGGATGGTTGACTCCTGACCATTGAGTGCTAATAGTTCAATTCTACTAGGGTTCCAGTCTGACTGTTGCAATGTTTCTTCCCTTATCAAATTCTAAGAATTTTGTCAAGTCTTAGGTTGTAATCAATTATTTGTATTTATTATATTAAAAATTTTTGATTTAAATAAAACTTATGAGAAAACTCTGTAAATTTAGGGCATCATGATCACAGAAGGTACAAACCTTTGCTAAGGACTTGATTCTGGCCAGATATCTTGTTGCTTAGGCTTTGAAACCTTTAATCTCTGTGGTAAACTACAAATCTTTTACGGGAACTTACAACAGTGTTTCGTAGACACTACATGAGCGGTTACCCACGTTTGGTTTTTATTCCAAATGAAAATAATGAATAAGGTTAATGCTACCATGTCCTACCTCACTTTCCTGATTCGCGGCATCACATCCGTTGAACCCGCTCCCCTGTCCCCGTCTGGCTCTTTCCCCCCACAACGTCGATTTACGCCCCTACGTCCCCTTCGCCATTGGCTAGAAAGCATTAAAATCCAAGACCCCCAATTAGCCCACCGTTTGTGTCAACTGATTCCGGCTCAATGTCCATTTGAACGAAATATTACAGTCGGGGGTCGTGTTTTGTTTCATATTCCACCTTTGTGTAAACTCAATCCTTTTTATGAAGAATTAGTCTATCTCCGGTTTCAGGCATTATGTTATTTGGCGGATGAATGTGGAGAAGATATTTCGGCTTATTGCTAGAATAGTTGACGGTTGATGATTCAAAGTTAACCGTCAACCCCCGATTTATTTTTCGACCAACCATTGACCGGAAAAAATGCTTTTAACCCCTAGGGAAATACGCTGTAAATCTTCTTGTAATAACGGAGGCCATTCAATGCCTCGATTCCGACCCGCGGCAAATTGTTGCTGACTTTCTATAACTAACTGATGTAAGGCTAAGACTAAAATTTTCTCAAAGTTTGAATTGTCTTTTAAGGTATCATAAGCAATTTTTAAGGATAATAAAATAGAGGTGACTTGACCGGGAATCGGGGGTTGGCCCTGTTTCAAACGAATTAAAAAAGCATCGGGGTTTTTTTGGGTTTCTAATGCCATGCCTTGGTCAATTAAAAAATTATAGGCTGTTTTGTAGTCCATTGCAATTAATTTGTGAAGTTGTCTACAGTCAAATTCTATAGCAATAAAGCCTAATTTAACCACAAAGACACGAAGACACAAAGAAGTTGTAAACCATCACTTGCCTATTGATATAATAGGGGATAGGCAACAGTATTTTATTTCATAAAATGATTATAAAAGTAAAATTGGGGATTGGAGATGAGAACTATAATTTCCTTGGATTTTGACGGTAGATTCAGCTAAACGTAAGGTTAAAGATAGACGTACTTGACCACTAATATTACAGATAGAGCGATGGATTAAATCATCGGTAAAAAAGATAAATTCTCCGGGTTTTAGAGTTACGGGTAAAGCGGATTTTTCGATTTCTGATTTGACTTCAAAAAAAGGATTTCCACTAAAGGGATCATTCATTTTTATAGGACATAAATTATGATATTTTTTAGGTAAATATTCAAACCCATTTCCGGCATTAACTTCGGTTAAGGCAATATAAATATGTATGGTTTTTCCAGTTTTAGTTAATAACTGAGGATATTGATCTTGATGCCAAAGGGGAATTAATTGTTTTGCGGGATAATTAGCCCATAATTCTGAACGCCAAAGAAAGGGAGATTCGCCTAAATATTCCCTGGCTTTTTGGAGTAAATAGGGATTTTTACAAAGTTCTAAAATTACGGGAGAATCTAGGTGTCTTTCCATATTAAATTGTCGTTTATAGCCTTGAATTAATAGTAATATTAATGATCCAAAATCTCTTTTTTTTATAAATTGATAACTATTAGAAAATACATGAATCGGAGAACGGGGTAAAACCGTTGTAAAGATCTGTTTTTGAATCTCTTGGAGTTCAGTTTCTGTTAAATTTAAAGAATAGGGCCCCCAGATTCCATCCTCTGAATTATAAGTAGTTGGATTTTGGGAAATGGGGTTAGATAGTCCTGTCCAGAATAAACTTTTTTGACATAATTCCTGGGATAAATGATCATTTTGTGCCAGGTCGGTTAAGGGCATGGGTTGAAAATTCAGATTTAAAAATTGACCATTAATTAATTTATATTCGGGGGTTGTTAAAAATTTAATCAGATTCCGACTCACTTTTTGGGGAGAGTTTCCCACTCTTAAAATTTGGCTTAAACGATGGGATAAACTAATATTTGACCGGACAAAACCGGGATGCACAGCGTTAACTCTGACGGAGGTTTGATTTAAGCTATTTTCTAGCAGATGTCGCATGAATAATAATAAACAAACCTTAGAATCTGCATAGAGTTTGAGAAAGTTCAAGGGGGTTTTTTGTATCCATAATTTCCATCCTAGATTTTTTGACCATAACGCCATATCTGAAGCGATGAATAAAATTTGACTAGATTTTGAAGTTTTGAGTCTGTCTAATAGTAAATAAGTTAGTAAAAAATGCCCTAAATAATTAGTTCCCCAAATTAATTCAAATCCTTCTTGAGTGGTTCCAGATTGATTAAAAATTCCGGCATTATTAATTAATATATTTAAAGAAAGTTGACGTTCTAAGAATAAATTAACACAGGTACGAATTGAATCGAAAGAGGCTAAATCTAAAGGTAAAAATTCAACTTTTCCTTGATTTGTTTGTGCTATAATATAATTAATTGCTTGCTGGGCTTTTCGTTCGGAACGACAGGCAATAAAAACATGATTTCCCTGTTTGGCGAGTTCTAAGGCTGTCATTAAACCGATTCCAGAACTTCCTCCGGTAACTAGACAAATTTGTGGGTTCATATTATTTTAATTGAACAAAAATAACGACAAGAGACGGGCTTTAATTCAACACAAATAATAACAATAGAGACGCGCCGTGGCACGTCTCTACGGGCAGTTTATGGCAGGTTTATTCTATTCCCATTCAATGGTTCCAGGGGGTTTAGAAGTAATATCATAAACGACTCGATTCACGCCCCGAACTTCATTCACAATCCGATTAGAAATTAATTCTAATAAGTCATAGGGAACCCGTGACCAATCGGCGGTCATTCCATCTTCACTACTCACAAATCGTAGGACAATAGGATAGGCATAGGTACGATGATCTCCCATGACTCCCACACTTCGCACCGGAAGTAATACGGCAAAAGCTTGCCAATAATCGTGATAAACCCCACGTCTATTGATTTCTTCTCGGACAATTAAATCCGCATCTCGCAGGATATTTAACTTCTCCGCCGTGACTTCTCCTAATATCCGAATGGCTAAACCCGGGCCGGGAAAAGGATGACGTCGGACAATTTCTTCGGGTAAACCAATCGAACGTCCGACTTTTCTGACTTCATCTTTAAACAGTTTTCTCAGGGGTTCTACTAATTTAAACCGTAAATCTTTGGGTAATCCCCCCACATTATGATGACTTTTAATTTTAACTGCCACCCGTTCCCCACTTTTCGGGTCAACATTGGTATCGGCGGACTCAATTACATCAGGATATAAGGTACCTTGAGCTAAATAATCAAAGGGCCCTAAACGCACGGATTCTTCTTCAAAAACCCGAATAAATTCCGCACCAATTCGTTTGCGTTTTTCTTCCGGGTCGGTAATTCCTTCGAGTTGTTTTAAAAACCGTTCCCGAGCGTTTACATACTCAACGGGAATGTGAAATTGTTCATGGAATAGTTTAACTAATCGTTCCGGTTCTAGCTTGCGCATAAACCCTTGATCGATAAACATACAGGTTAACTTATCACCGATGGCACGGTGCAGTAAAAACGCTAAAGTTGAAGAATCAACGCCTCCAGAAAGGGCTAATAAAACCCGTTTATCCCCCACTTGGTTCCGAATTTCTCGAATAGATTCCTCTACAAAAGCTTCCGTTGTCCAGGTAGGATGACAGCGACAAATATGATAAACAAAATTCCGAATTAGGGCTTGACCGCCAATAGAATGAACGACTTCGGGATGGAATTGTACCCCATATAATTTTTGCTCGTGGTCAGCAATTGCCGCACAGGGGGTATTCTCGGTATGGGCTAAAATCTCAAATCCCTTGGGTAACTGGGTGCAAGAGTCGGCGTGACTCATCCACATGGTCGCCCCCTGTTCCACGTTGGTTAGCAGGTCGGTGGGGTCATCAATGTGCAGGGAGGCTTTGCCATATTCGGCCCGTTTAGCCCGTTCTACCGTGCCTCCTAGCTGTTTGACCATTAGCTGCATTCCGTAGCACACCCCAAAAACGGGAATTCCTAACTCCCAGAGTTTCGGGTCACATTCGGGGGCCCCGTCATCATAGACGGAATTGGGGCCACCGGAAAGGATAATGCCTTTGGGGTCGAGTTCCTTGAGTTTTTCGGCGGTGGTGCGGTAGGAAATGACTTCGGAATAAACCTCGGTTTCCCGAATGCGACGGGCGATTAACTCGGAATATTGGGAACCGAAATCGAGAATAACGATCATTTGTCGGTTCAATTTTTCACCGGTCGTATCGGTATTTTCGGTTGGAGTTGGGGTTTGAGTCTGAGGAGACATATTGAGTTTAATGGGTTTTAATTTTAATTGTCAACCAAGGATAAACCTGATTGTTGTATCCGATTAGAATAACAAATTTACCCCAAAATTATATCAGCATTTTCACTTTTAATGATAATTTTACGCTGGCGGTCGAACATTACCGAACCAACCTTGATATTTTTTTCACAATGGGTGTAAATATAGTTCTGGGATCGTTGATCAATCGTCTTTGCTATTTCTCCATATACCCGACTGACCCAATTTTCCCCTTTGATTGCATCTAATTCTCGCAAATATTGTAAAGCATCCTCGGCCGTTGAACAATTAAAAATTCTTTGTAGATCGAAGGTGGGTAATCCTAAGTTAGCACAATAGGCGGTTAATATTTCTAATCGTCCATCGGCAATATGATGATGGGTATGGAAAATTCCTCCGGCTAATTTGATGAGTTTACCATGATAACCAAATAATAAGATTGACTTAACTTCTGCTAGGGCGGCACAGACTAACATCGGCCCTAACCAATTGGCAGTTTTAATCATGCGTTGAGGAGAAATCCCCATTCTTGCAGCTAATTCTAATCCGTTTTCACCAATACAAAATACCAAAGAATCAAATTTTTTTGCTTTTTCTTGGAGTTGAATTTTATATTGTTCTAATTGCTCTGGAACCGTTAAGGGTTGAGAAATTCCTGTGGTTCCCAGTAAAGATAATCCTTCAACTATGCCAAAAGCTGCGTTAGAAGTTCGGGTTGCTAGTCGTTTTCCTTGGGGTAAAATAAAGGTAATTAAAATAGATTTGTTGGGAGGTAATATTTTCTCAATATTGGCTAATAATAAAGTTTTAGCATAACGATAGATTGCTGTTTGTCCGGTCTTTTGATCATGACCAATTCCTTCTCCTCCTTTAATAAAAATAGTATCAGAAAGTTGATTGCCCCTGGCCCCCTCTTGGTAAGCGGTGGGGGGGAGTTCTGAACTATCCAACCATTCCACCATCGCCCAAATCGGAGTATTTCGGGTTAAATCTAAATTATCTCCAGGATCGGAACGGGTAATTGCTAAAGCAGAATTATCGGTTAAAATCGCTATTTGTTCAATCGGAATATTAGCGGTTTCCGCCGGATCAATTAAATCAATAGATACCTGTTCAATAGACTGATTTCTGGTTTTTAAATATTCCAAAGCCGCTACCGCCGCCGCGCAAGCAAAAACGGGTAGAGTATATCCAGAAAGAGGTTGATTTGTGGTCATATTTTGGCTGTTTACCGAATCTTTTCAGATTTTAGACCATTTTGAGAGCGGTTATCCTATAATTTAAACAAATTGGCTTGAAAAATTATGACAACTGATATTAACTGGGATAACTTATGTGCTGAACTCTCAGGAATTGAAATGATTACGGATCAAACTCAAGTTAAAAAACTATCCCAAGACTATTATCATTTTAGCCCAATTTTGCAACATGAACTCAAGGATAAAACCGGAGATATTGTGGTACGTCCCGCAACGGAAGCGGAAATTTTACAAGTGGCTAAAGTTTGTGTAAAATATAAAATTCCTCTCACGGTTCGGGGAGCGGGAACGGGAAATTATGGACAGTGTATTCCCTTGGAAGGAGGGGTGATTTTAGATATTTCTAAATTGAATAATATTAAGTGGATAAAACCCGGTTTAGCTTGTGTGGAACCGGGGGTAAAAATGGCAGCTTTTGATAAACAAGCACGGGAAATCGGCTGGGAATTACGCATGGTTCCTTCTACCTATCGTACCGCAACTATTGGCGGATTTATTGAGGGAGGAAGTGGGGGAATTGGTTCGATTAATTATGGACAATTACGCGATCGCGGTAACTTACAAGCCGCACGAGTAGTAACCCTAGAAGATGAACCTCGCATTATTGAATTAAGGGGAGATGACGTACAAAAAGTCAATCACGCCTATGGGACAAATGGGATTATTACGGAGTTAGAAATACCCCTAGCTCCCGTCTATCCTTGGACGGAAATAATTGTTACCTTTAATGATTTTATGACCTCGGCTCGGTTTGGTCAAGATTTAGCTTTATCCGATGGAATTATTAAAAAATTAATCTCCGTTTGTGCGTCTCCTATTCCGGCTTATTTTGCGGCTTTTAAAGATATAATTCCTACGGGAAAACCCGCAGCTTTGTTAATAGTATCGGAAACTAGCTTAGAACCATTCCAAGAATTAGTCAAGGAGTATCAGGGAGAAATTTGTTATCAAAAATCATCCCAAGAAACGGGGAAAGGAACAACAATAATAGAATATAGTTGGAACCATACTACCCTACACGCTCGCAGTGTTGATCCCTCTATTACCTATTTACAAACCCTCTTACCTGCGGATCGCAAATTAGAACTACTGGAACATCTCTATGATCATTTTGGGGATGAAGTGATGCAGCATTTAGAGTTTTTAAGACTACATGGAGAAATGCACCCCGCTTCTTTACAATTAGTGCGATTTACCACAGAGGAAAGGTTAAATGAAATTATTCGTTATCATGAAGAACGGGGGGCAATTATTTTTAATCCCCATACCTATATTTTAGAGGATGGAGGAATGAAAATGATTAATTTAGAACAATTACAATTTAAACAAAAAGTTGATCCCTATGGGTTATTAAATCCCGGAAAAATGAGAGCTTGGTTAGAAAGAGAAAAACATCTTTAACTACCAACTCCTAGAAATCGGGTTTCTCAATCAAAAATGTTGATTTCATCCCATAAATAAAGATTAGAAACCTGATTTCTGTTATGATTTATTTATCTTTAATTAACTCCATCGCTTGATTTAATATTTCTTCTTTGTTGGCTAACTTTTCTAATTCTTTAGCTTCATAAATTCCTTCCGAAACCTCTAGGGATGCTTGATCAATAGCGTTGAGATAAGCTTCTTCCATAGTTTCTATTAACTCTTGATAAATTTGATGCAATTTGATTGGTCGGGGTCGGCATCTTGCAGTTGTTCTTTTGCCCATTCTTGCAAGGTGAGAATAAAGGTTTGATCTAATTTATCGCTATTTTCTTCGAGTAAGCGATAGACAGCTTCAGGATTATCTCTATTCTCGGCAATTGCTTTTAGTATTTTGAGTAATAGTTGTAAGTAGGCGTCGTTCATGGTGAGGGTGGGTTGGGGTTGGGTCTGGCTGTTATTGATGATTATAATAGATTTAAGTGTCAACTTAAGGCTAAAAGCCTTGAAATAAATTTCAGGCTCAAAGCTAAAACCCGTTAAAACGGGTTAAGAAAGACCAGTTTTGAGTCATCTTTAGATGACTTTAGCTCTTAGCCCGAACTTTAGTTCCGGGCTTTTGGCGTTAAGTTGACGGACTTTGGGATATTGTTCCCCCAACCCAGAAACCGGGTTTCTGCATAAACTTTGTTTTTTAGTAAATAATTTCCAATAGAAACCCGGTTTCTCTATCTCCCACCCCAACCCCAGTTGAATTGGGTATAATTAAAAAATCTCTCAAACATCAGATGTTATGAATACCCTTAAATACAAGACAACTATTAAAAATGGTAAACTCGATTTACCCTCCCTCGATTTGCCAGAAGGAACTGTTATTGAGGCAATTTTATTAATTGGCAAATCAACTGAAACCGATGAAACAGATTATCTACTATCTACAGAAGCTAATCGCCACCATCTAAAAGAAGCTGTAGAATCACTTAAACATCCTGAGAACTATATTTATGTCGATATTCTGAGTAACCCCATAGCTTCAAACCGATGAAACTTCCCAACGGTGACAAAGCCCAACTAGGAGACAAACTTGAGCGCTATTCCCTCAACTCCAAACATTCAAAAGGCAAACATAAAGCTCTCCTTTTTGAAAAACGACTTGGTATTACCCTAGCCAACAAAGAAATTTTGGAAAAAGCTTTACAGAAAGCTGCTATTGAAGGAGAGGCAGAACTTTACAAAGTTGATCAATATGGCACTCATTATGACCTAGTATTTTCACTTCTTACCGATTTTGGAGAATCTCTAGTTTTAAGCTGTTGGATCATCAAAACTACCGAAGATTTTCCCCGCCTGACCAATACTTATCCTATTGAATAACTAACTGATTATGAACGAAATTCAAGAATACGATCTGGTTGCTCTAACCGAAGATGCGATCGCTACCCACAAAGTCACCCATCAGCAAATTCTACTCCGTCGAGGGCAAATGGGAACAGTTTTGATGTCTTTTGATCAAAAAGCATTTTTAATTGACTTTACAGATCAAGAAGGTAATACCTTTGCAATGGAAACTATCGAAACCGTTAAACTTTTACGCCTTATTAATGAACCTGAATTGGTAGGGTGTTCCATCACAGCGCCCGCACCAATATAGCAATCTCAGGATACGCTATATGTAGCGTAATAATGAGTTAGCGATCTCGCTCGTAACTCAAACGAGATCGCTTTAACAGGACAACCTCTTAAAGTCCCCCAATTTTGGGGGATTTAGGGGGCAAATATTGCCGATTGAGAAATCTGTCTAAACCCTATACATTTCAAGCCATCTAGCCCCCTAGCCCCCAACATTGGGGGGAAAACAAATAATTAGCTATTATAATTGGTATGCGATCGCCTATTTTTGACACGCTATATATAGCCTGCTTGCGTAAGTCCTGAATCTGTGTTGGTTTAGCTGCTTAACAGCTTAGTGCATTAGAATTTTTTTAATTAACCATTCCTTGCCTTTATAGGGTGCATAACGTAAAGGTAAATCTAATAAAAATGTTTGTTTTAATACACTGCGATAATGGGAAAATCGATCAAAGGTGGTTTTTCCATGATAACTTCCTATTCCACTTTCTCCTACGCCACCAAAGGGTAAAGATTTTCCCCCAATTTGTAATACTGTATCATTAAAACAGAGGGTTCCTGATGATGTTTCTTGTAATATTCGGTTTTGTTTATTTTTATCATGAGAAAATAAATATAATGCTAAAGGTTTAGGACGACTGTTGATTTTGGCGATCGCTTCTCCTAAATCCTGATATTCTAAAATCGGTAAAATCGGCCCAAAAATTTCCTCCTGCATAATTAAGTCATCCCAGGAAATATTATCAATTAAAGTGGGAGCAATATATCGGGTTTCGGGGTTGGTTTTGCCTCCGGTAATAATATTACCCGCTTTTAATAATTGCTGTAATCGGTTAAAATGAAATTGATTAATAATCCGTGAATAATCGGGACTGGTTTCGGGGTTATCACCCAAAAAAGTTTTAATCCATTTTTGCAATGCCATAATTAATTCTGATTTTATTAGACAATTCACTAACAAATAATCGGGAGCGATACAGGTTTGACCGGCGTTAATTAATTTACCCCAAATAATTCGTTTTGCGGTATAATCTAATTGGATATCATCATCCACAATGCAGGGGCTTTTTCCGCCCAACTCTAGGGTGACGGGTGTTAAGTATTTGGCGGCGGCTTCCATGACAATTTGCCCGACTTTTGTTCCGCCTGTAAAGAAAATATGATCAAACTTTTCGGCTAATAATTCTTGACTAGTTTCTATTCCCCCTTCAACAACGGTAATATATTCAGAATCAAAATTTTTACTAATAATATCTTTAATGATTTTAGAGGTATTGACAGAAATTTCTGAAGGTTTTAAAATAGCACAATTCCCCGCCGCGATCGCCCCAATTAAAGGAGAAATCAAGAGTTGAAACGGATAATTCCAAGGGCCAATAATTAGGATAATTCCTAAAGGTTGGGGATAAATAAAGGTTGAGGCGGGAAGTTGACCCAAAGAGGCGGGAATTTTTTGGGGTTTAACCCAAGATTTGAGATGTTTAAGGGCATAATTGAGTTCAGCAACAGGGGAAAACTCAAAACATGATTCCAGGTCAGGACGGCATAAATCGGCTTTTATGGCGTTAATAATCGCTGTTTCATGGAATGCGATCGCCTGTTTCAAGCGCTGAAGTTGGGCGAGGCGAAACTGGATATCCTGGGTTTGTCCCGTGGCAAAAAAGTCTCGCTGTTGCTGGATTAAACCTTGAATTGCTGTTTTTTCACTCATTTTTGCTTTTCCAAAATTCCTTGATACCCTTTTATGGTACAACTTGATCTAGTAAAGTTATTGCAACTGAGGTCAAGCTGAGAATGGCAAATATTAAAGAAATTTTATATCTTGAAGTTCCCACTCCCGGCACTCAACAGGTTTGTACTTGGTTGCAAGAAAACTTTCAAGCGCCGAATGGGGAAAAATTGATCACCCCCGACGGGTTTCGGTTGCGATTCTCTCCCCAGCAGGAAAACAGCACAGAATGGAATGAATTTTCAACTTTTGTTTGGTCAGTTCAACGGACAACCTATTTAAAAGTTTTTCGCGTTGGTCAACCGCCTAAAATCCAAGAAAAACTATTTTTAAAGAATTTAAAAACCGAAATTAGAACCGCATTTCCCCATCAATATCCCGAACCTCCAGAGATTGATTTATCTCAACAATCCATTTTTGAAGGATTAGAAAAAGACTATCCCCTAACGGTTAAATACTTCAAAAAAATGCCTAATGGAGAATTTGATCTCCAACGGGTTTATTGGTGGGAAAAACGTTGGCGGGAAGGAGTCAGAAATCCCCAAACTCCGAAGCAAGTTATTTTTAAAACTGATGATTCCCAGACCAATGATTCCCCAAATTATGACTTAATTTATATCGGGGGTGCTTTAGGGGTGATTCATGCGGCGGTGATGGCAAGATTAGGCTATAAAGTTTTATTAATTGAACGGTTGCCTTTTGGTCGTATGAACCGAGAATGGAATATTTCTCGCAGTGAGTTAAAAAGTTTAATTGATTTAAAATTATTTACCCCGACGGAAATTGAAAGTTTCATCGCCCGAGAATATAAAGATGGATTTCATAAGTTTTTTGATGCTTATAATCCTAAAATTGCTCAAGCTGAAATTCTCCATACCCCCAGGGTTTTAAATGTTGCCTTAGATGCTGAAGTTTTATTAAAATTATCCGGGGAAAAACTCACACAAGCTGGGGGAGAAATTTGGGATGAAACGGAGTTTTTACAAGCCAATATTAATCCCGATCAAGTTACTATTAAATCCCTTCATATTCCCGGCCAAACTGAACGCACCGCCACGGGACGGCTATTAATTGATGCCATGGGAACAGCGTCCCCCATTGCTTGGCAATTGAACGGAGGACGGGCTTTTGATAGCGTCTGTCCGACGGTGGGGGCGGTAATTGATGGCGGGTTTGAACCGGGGGTTTGGGATGCCACCTATGGGGATGTTTTAAATAGTCACGGGGATATTTCTAGGGGTAGACAGTTAATTTGGGAACTGTTTCCCGGGGCGGGCAATGAGTTAACATTTTATCTGTTTCACTATCATCAAGTGAATCCTAAAAACCCAGGTTCTCTGTTAGAAATGTATGAGGATTTTTTCACTATTTTACCCGAATATCGTCGCTGCGATATGGATAAATTAGTTTGGAAAAAACCGACCTTTGGTTATATTCCGGGGCATTTTAGTAATGGCAGTCGCGATCGCAAAATTAGTGTCGATCGGTTAATTTTAATTGGGGATGCTGCCTCTTTACAATCTCCCTTAGTCTTTACCGGATTTGGGTCTTTAGTGCGGAATTTATCTCGATTAACGGACTTATTAAATACGGCTTTAAAACATGATTTATTAACCGCAGATTCCCTAGATCAAATTCGGGCGTATCAAACTAATATTTCTGTAACTTGGTTATTTTCTAAAGGGATGATGGTGCCCATGGGGAAATATTTACCCCCGCAAAAAATTAACTCCATTTTAAATACTTTTTTTGGGGTTTTAGCCACGGAATCTCAAGAAATTGCCGAAACCTTTATTAAAGATCGAACAACTTGGTGGATTTTTACAAAGTTAGCTCTAAAAGCGGCCTGGATAAACCCTTTATTATTAGTTTGGATCTTAGACTTTGTAACTGTCGGAGAAGTTTTTAGGTGGCTGAAGAACTTTATTCAATTTATGGTGTTATCTATTATTAGTTTCCTTTGCGGTTGGCTTCCTAATTTCAGTCGCAAAATTCAACCCTGGTTAGAACCACGTTATCCTAAACTTTGGATGTGGTTATTAACAACAAGTTATGCTTTAACCGATGGGATGGGAAAACCTCAAACGCCATATTTTAAAACCTAAAAACTCAATTTATCTCAATTTCAGGGTAAAATTCTAGCGCACCAATAATAGATTTATCCCGTTTAAAGCCGAGGTTTAGATAAAATCACTAAATGTTTGCTACAGAGCATTTATCATTTGGTGGCTAATAAATTTTCCTATTCCCCATTGCCTCTTGTAGCATTATTTTTTTGCAATTTCATGTAATTTTACATAAATTCATGTTATGGGAAAAAACATTAATAAACATTAAGAATATTAACAAGACATCGCTTTTTTCTATTAAATAGAGGGATGAATTTTTTTCCCAACCAGAGACCCAGATATGTACCTAACCAAAGAAAAACTTCAACATATCAATACGATCGCCCATGAAGGTAAAGTAGTAGTAGTTTCTACCGATACCGACGGCAAAATTTGGTACACCATCAAACAAGACGGCTTTGAAGACAGCTACCTGAACATACCCCCTGAGCAAAGAACGGGCTGGGAAGGTTGGCAACAGTTAGAATTACCCAATGAAGATGATGATCAGTCGGTCATCGACCAAGAAACCGCAGAATTAACCGATGTGGCTAATGTGGGTAATTTTGTTCTGCGTTCTCGCTACAAAACCTTTGACCAAACGGCGGTGAATCCTGTACAACTGGTTTCAGCTTCGGGTCACGTCTATATATTCCGTCAATCTAAAACCAATACCCTCCTGTGCGATCGCTTTGTCTTAGATGGCATGACCAATAAGCTCAATCGTAAGCTAGAAGTCCGGTTTAAGCGCAGTCGCCAGAAGCACGAAGCCAGTAAAAACATGAAGAAGGGGGCTAGTGGACTCACTAATATTGACACCCTGGACTTCCGTGATATCAACGGTAACTTTTTCTACGAACCCACCACCGAATTAAGTATAGTCAATAACCTGCAAAACGGTTGGTTTTCCGTTGTCTTAGTTCCCACTATCGAAAATGATGTCCATCGCTGGCATATTTTTGCCTACAACAGCCAAACTAAGAAAGTGGAATTAACCACACTTTTGATGTCAGAAGAAGGGCTGTTTGATGTGCAAGATTACACCGTTTTTGAAGAATCAAATGATAATCGGATTCCTCGTAGCCTTCCGGGGATTATTAAACGCACTTTAGAGTTAGGAACTCTGACTGTTGTTAACGGTTTAACCGCTACGAAATACGATGTACAACGGGAACAGCAAACCGAAGACGGGATGCAGTTATTACGCGATAGTACCAAAGTCATGTTAGCTATTCCCACTAATACGGGGAATGTAGCCGCGTTCAGTTTCGCGGTGGCTGGAGATGGAACATTATCGCAAATTGCTCCGACCGCTACCGAAAAAATTTGGCGTAATACCGCTCGTCAAGTGTTATTACCCTTAAACACCTTAGATAACGTCAAAATTATTGGCACAACCACACCCCCTCCCCAGGGACAAATTACTCGTTTAGAACAGGGAGAAGAAGATGCAGTCAATGTCGTTTCCTCAACGGTGACTAATCTGGATGCCACGAAAATTAACCAAGTTAAAATTAGTGGCACTCGTCATTACAATAGTTTCCAACAAGGTATCACCAAAATTGATAATAATGTCTTTGAAGTCACTCCCCCAAGTCCAGTATTAGGGAACTGGGAAGTCATCCCCGAAGAACAAACCGGGTTAATTTTTAATGGTGCAGTTACCGCTTGTGAAACCACCAGTACCGGGAAATTAAGAATTACCGCCTTAAATCACGGTTTAAATACTGGGGAAGGTGTACAGGTTGTCGATACCAGAGATTATAACGGCACTTACATTGTCAAGAAAATTGATGATAAAACCTTCAGCCTAGAAGATATTAAATGGCAAACCGGAACCGCCGTTAACCTGAAAATGCAATCGCAAAAACGGCGAGGTTTGGTGTTAGATGGGGTAGATGATTATGTGCAACTTCCCCCCGAAAGTATGCCCATTGGCAATGAAATTACTGTTAGTTTTTGGGCAAAAGGGGGAAATTCTCTACCCAAACAAAATTCGGTTATTTATGCCACTGGTGCTAATAATGAGCGAGTTTTAAACATTCATTTCCCTTGGAGCGACGGCACAATTCACTTTGATTGTGGAGGGGATACCAGTGGGTTTGATCGGATATCTAAAGCTGCCCAACCTGCGGAGTATAAAGATCAATGGGTTCACTGGGCATTTACCAAAAATGCCAAAACCGGAGAAATGAAAGTCTATCGCAATGGCACACTCTGGCATAGTGGGACGGGCTTGAAAAGAACTCTGCCCAAAACCGCGATCTTACATTTAGGAAAAATTGCCCCAGAGAACAATTTTTACTACGATGGCACGGTGTCGGAACTCTGTATCTGGAAAGTCGCTCGTACAGAAGCACAGATCCGAGATACCATGTACCTGCAAATGACGGGTAAAGAAGTCGGTTTAATGGGTTACTGGCGATTGGGTGCGGTTGTCGAAGAAGGGAAAGATCGTCAAGTCCTCGATTTTTCTGTGAATAACAATGATGGCATTGTTTATGGCGGTGCTTATGTGAGTGCGGTGTCCCTATCTCGTAACATACCAGGGACAACAACTCCCGCGTTCAAATACGAAAATGAGGAACTTTTTGCGGTTTCTGAAGGGGCGACTTACACAGAAGAATTTGAGTTTAAAGTCACTCCGACAGTAAACCCTAATAATGTTGATGGAGCCAATGGCAAGATTTTTGCGATTACCTACAAAGGCAAAAATAATCGCAGTTCTTTAGACTGGATTAATATTACGCCCAGTGCTACCGAATTTATCGATATTGGAGGCGGATGGTATCAAGCTAAATGTCGTTTTGTTGTTCCTGATGGTGTGTCTTTAGTCCGCTCTTTTGGGATTGGTAATCTCAAAGGCACTTGGACGACTTTAGATATTCGCAAACAAAGCATTCAGTTAATATCTGATGTCATTACCGAAGCCCGATACACCGATACAGTTAACTTGACAACTTTGGCGGATAATCAATCATCCTTGGAAGGGAAAGTAACCCTATTAGAAGTCAAAGAGCAACAAGAAGGAAGTTTAATAGTCGAAAAACGGGATATAGAAAGCAAACTTGCCGCGATTATTGCTCAAGAACAAATTTCCGCCACCCAACTTCCTCAATTAATTAGTGCGAAACAAACGGAAATCACAAACCAACAAAGTCTGATCAGTAGTTTACAAAATCAACTGAATCAATGCCAGACGAATTACCAAACTGAAGTTAACAACTTGTTTAACTACTGGTGTAAAATTCTCGTTCGAGACTGGGGTGAACAATGGACGGTCTTTTTAGATCGTGACACTAAAATATTACGCGCTAGTGATAAGATCGCTGACCAAGCCATTGACTTGAAATTTGAAGCTGTAGCCCCCGGTTACTATCGTATTGTTAGTTCCTACGAGAATCGACTTCTCAAATTTCCTCCCCAACAACAGCCAATTATAGGGGATCTCAATGCTGACCCTAACTCGGCGATTTACCATTGGAAATTGGAGAAAAATACTGATGGTTACTGGAGTCTTCGGAGTCGGGAAAACAATACTATGGTTGCTGACTTTTCCAATGGGAGTTACGACTACCGGATTGTGAGTTGGCCAGCTTATTATTCATGGCGACAAGAGTGGAAAATTGTCAGTCTCGGCCGAGTCAGCAATAATAATATTGCCAATGCTCAACAAGCTTTGAACAATAAAAGCATTGAGTTACAACGAGCGCAAGAAAAGTTAACTCAGTTGCAAAATGAACTGAAAATCCTACAAACCCCTACCACTGACCTCGCGGCACAGAAGACCGCACTGCAAACTCGTCTGCAACAGGTTATCGCTCTAGTTACCGCCATTCAGACGGAGATCAACACCTTAAACAATGACTTTCTCAATGCTGTGAGAACAGTTCAGCAAACGCCCCAAACTATGCCCCAAATTGCCAAAGATGCTAAGGGTTTGGTGACACAAGGAGCATTATTAGGCTTTGTACGTCCAGCTAGTGGACTTAATGCCCTGGAAACCTGCGAAGGCAATGTGCAATTGAGTTACTTTGACAAACAAGGACGGATGCGGCGCACTAACTATGATGCCACAGCCGACAGCCTGAATACGGCTTTTGAGCAGTGGATTCCTAACTCTCAACGCCCCTGCTTGAACTTTAGTAATGACAACAGCGTGGTTAAGTTAAATCAACCCCTGTCTCTGACTCAAGACTGGAGCATTGAAACTTGGTTCTGTTATCCTTTACCCGCAACAGCAGAATGGAATACTCTGATCCGAGGGCAAAATACAGATCAGCACATTGTCGTCAGTCGTAGCAAAAAGTTAGGGATTTACCTGACCAATGACCCCCTGAAACAATACTTCTACGACTGTGGTTTCAGTATGGGAGCATTATCCACAGGTTGGCATCATCTTACCGTTGTTGGTGAAGGAGACACGACCCGCTTCTACATTGATGGTAAGGAAGTGGGCGATATCAAAGCTAAAGCCCTATTAGATGCTCAGGTTAATCTCAGTGTTGATCCCAATAATGCCACACTCAAGCAAAAGCTAGAAGATATCAAACAAGCCATCTTAAAACCCATCGGTGATGTTTATGCGATCGGGAATAATCATCTTTCTCCTCAAAAACCCATTGACTATGGGGTGGTGAATTTTGATGGGGTCAATGATTATGTGGCACTTCCGTCTACAAGTATCCCCATCAGCAATGAAATCACGGTTAGTTTTTGGGCAAAAGGGGGAGTTTCCCTCCCGAAAATGACTTCGATTATTTGTGCCACTAATGCTAGTAATCAGACAGTTTTGAACATCCATTTTCCTTGGAGCGATGGTGTCATTTACTTTGATTGTGGAGCGGATACCACTGGGGCTGATCGAATCTCCAAAGCTGCCCAAACCACCGAGTATAAAGGGGTATGGGTTCACTGGGCCTTTACCAAAAATGCCACGACCGGAGAAATGAAAATCTATCGCAATGGCACACTCTGGCATAGTGGGACTGGGATGAAAAAACCTCTGACCAAAGCCGAGATCTGCCATTTAGGAAAATATGTCAGTGCTAACTATTGCTACGATGGCACGGTGTCGGATTTCCGCATTTGGAATAAAGCTCGTACCGACATAGAAATTCAGGCGGATATGAGACAGCGACTAACTGGCAAAGAACCGAACTTAGTTGCCTATTATCCCTTGAATAAGATCGAAAGTGGCAAAGTTTTAGACTTAGTGACTAATAATTATGCCACTGTGTTTGAAGCCACCAATGTTACGGATCAAACCCTCCCTCTCACCCCCATGCCCCAAGGCGAACAATTTGGTAAAGTCGCAGAAGTCCGTATTTGGGGAATAGTTCTCAGTGATGAGGAAATTGAAGCAAATAGTCGAACTATCCTCAGTGGGAATGAATCAGGATTATTGGCTTACTATCCCCTCAATGAAGCCAACGGAACAGAAATTCGGGATAATTCAGGTAACGGCAAAAACGGGACGCTGACTAACCCCATTTGGTGGGCTTGTGTGGCTCCCATTGGTGAACTGAGTTATCTCAAACCTAGTAATCTGGTGACGAAATTTGATGGAGCCAACGGTCACATCTCGTTACCTACGATGAACATTAATTACGCACAAGGATTTAGCCTAGAAGTCTGGGTGCGTTACAACAGCTTTAAAAATTGGTCGAGAATCGTCGATTTTGGGAATGGAGCTCCTGCAGATAATATTCTCTTGCTTAATCCAGGCACGGGTAATACACTGCTGTTCCAGATCCATCGGGGAACTTCTCCCCAGAATATACAAGTTGCTGGTTTCCTAGACCTGGGAAAATGGACACACATTGCTGTCACCCAAGATCCTTCTGGTAATACGAAAATTTACAAGAATGGTCAGTTAGTCCAATCAGGCACTTGTCAACTTCCCAATAGTCTTAACCGCACAATTAATTACATCGGACGGAGTAACTGGACAGGTGATGCCTATTTTGACGGGCAAATGGCTGAATTTCGCTTGTGGAACAAAGCCCGTACCGAAGTCGAAATTAAGGCGGATTTGAATAAACGTCTGACGGGTCAAGAGCCGGGTTTGGCAATCTATTTGCCTTTAGATGGCATAATTTCGACCAACAAAGTCTTAGATTACGTTGGCGCTAATGATGGCACTGTCACCGCCGCTACGATCGTCGAAGAAAGTAATACCCCCTGGGGAGGAATTAGCAGTTCTGTGGTGAGTGCAGAATATAGCACCATTGACATCGACCCAACGACGGGGCAAAAAACCGCGATGATGCGACGGTTGTTTGCGGCTCCGACTCTCAACGGGGTCAACCTATTATCTGACAAACCCCTGGAAACCTTGGAATTAAAATGGATTGGTAATGCCCAATTTGCTCCCACTTTGCTCGGTTATATCGAAGGAGCGCCCCCCGTACCCAGTGAAAACCTCACCTTAGCGGATGATTATAACGGTGCAACTTCAGTGGAATTAACCATGACTGAAGATGTGGAGTTTAAGTGGACGCGAAACCAAGAAGCTGGTGGCGGTTCTAAGGCCGAATTGTTTTTAGGTGGCGATAGCGAAATGGAGATGGGGATGGGAATTATCCAAAAAGTAGGAGGTATGCGTTTCGGTTTCAAAGGTGAGTTAGAGACAACCTACAAAGCCCAAAACGAAAGTAGTATTACCTCTAGCTCATCCCAGAGTATGACCGATAAACTGGAATTGCGCGGTACATTTGAAGACGATCCCAAATTCCCCCATTTAGGCAATCGATTTATTCCCAAAAATATCGGCTATGCGTTGGTGGTTTCAGCATTGGCAGATGTGTTTGTCAGCCGACTGGCTCGCAGTAAGAAAATGGTGGGCTACCAAGTGCTTCCTGTAGATGGCATTCCCCCAGATGTCAACACCATCACCTTTTTGATGAATCCGGCTTATACGATGAATGGCAGTTTGGATGGTATGACGGGAAGCTCTGCCACCAGCAATCGCTTCTTTAAGCACGTTCCCGAAATGCGGGCGCAGTATGGTTCTCTCTATCCTGCCAGTTACTATCGTTTGCAAGAAGCTTACGAAATCAAACGCCAAATCGAAGCGGAGGACAAGCGCAGGGAATCTTACTTCAATAACTTTAATGTGCGCTTTATTGATGAAATTTCTTTGAATCGGGACATCAACAGTGGCGATGCACCCACCACTATTGGAGTTCAACGGGAAGAAAACAAACCGACTATCGAAGCAACTGCGGAGCAACAAACTGCACAGGCTGAAGAATTTAAAGCTCAAACTGGGGCAGCTTCTCAGGAAACCAGTGCCGCTGCCAAGGTTAAACAGGCAGAAATCCAAAGTAAAATTACCGACCAGAATAAACAAGTACACGCAATGGCAAGTCTTGAGGGCTGGCAGCAAAACATGGAAAATATCCAAGTTCGCTCTGGGAAACGCAACATTGTCAACACCTACGTTTGGGATGCTGACGGTGGACTGCGAACTGAAGCTCAAAGTTTTGCCAATACCGTCGAACATACCATTGGTGGATCGTTTGAGATGACTGCCTCGTTAGGATTGGAAAAGAAAGGTAGCATTTTTAGTTTGGCTTCAGAATTAACCGCCCAAGTCACCGTTAACCTAACTCAAACCATGAGTAAAACCCAATCTCGCAGCAAGGGTTTTCAGTTGAATATCGACTTGAGTGGCATGGAAAATAAAGGGGTGACGGACTACAATGATAACCCCATTATTCCAGGGGAAAAGGTTGACCGTTATCGGTTTATGAGTTTCTATCTCGAATCGAGTACGCAACATTTCCAAGACTTCTTTAATTATGTGGTTGACCCTGAATGGTTACGCAGTAATGATGAGGAAGCCCGGGCTCTGCGTCAAACTCAAGCCGGAAAACCCAATAAAACCTGGCGGGTGTTGCACCGGGTGACTTATGTGGAACGTCCGGCGCTGATGGGCTTTGGCCGGGATGTGCGTCAGTTTAAAGTTCGGGATGAAAATGTGGGAATTGGTAAGGTCATTGTTGATGTTGCCAATTTACAACAGAAGGTTGATCAAATTCTGGAATGGATTAGCTCACAACCAAAGTAATCAACTAAAGTGAGAAGATGGCGATCGCTTGCTAATTTTATCAGGGGCGATCGCTTTTTTATCAAACAGGGAAGCCAGAGAACAAAAAAACCTAAATCTAGGTGCTAAACAGCTTAACTAACCTTAACGGCCGAAGGAGTATATTCTGCCACTAATTTCCGAAATTGTTCTCCCTCCAAAGTTTCAATTTCTAACAGTAATTCCACCAACTGATCAATTAACATTCGGTTTTCACGAACCAGTTTTCGGGCTTGTTCATAACACTCAAAAGCCAGATCTCGAATTAGATGATCAATTTGGGTAGCTACTTCCTCCGAATATTCCGATTGAGAGGGAAATCCTCGACCTAAAAATACTTCCGCCGAGGGACTTTCTAAAGCTACTAAACCTAACTCTGACATTCCATAACGAGTTACCATTTCCCGGGCTAAATTCGTCACCGTTTGAATATCATTACTGGCTCCAACCGTAACTTCCGAATCCCCAAAAACCTCCATTTCCGCCGCCCGTCCGCCCAAACAAATCGTAATTTGATCAATTAACCAGGATTTTGTATATAATCCACTATCGACCATTTCTTCATTAAACATTTGTTGAGCAAAACCGCCAATTCCTCCAGAACGGGGAATAATGGTAACTTTATTTAAAGGATCGGAATTCTTCAACAATGTCATTAACAAAGCGTGTCCGATTTCATGATAGGCAATCAGACGCTTTTTCTTACTATCTAATAACGGTGTTAAAGCTAACCCAATCGTAATCCGATCAATGGCATCATCAATTTCTAAAGGAGTAATCGCTTCCTTGCGACGTCGGGCGGTTAAAATCGCCGCTTCATTCAGTAAATTCGCTAAATCGGCCCCCGATAATCCCGGGGTGCGACGGGCGATCGCATCCAAAGAAACCTCCTCGGATAACTTCTTATTCCGAGCATGAACTTCCAAAATCCCCAAGCGGCCATTAAAACTCGGTAAATCCACCATTACCTGTCGATCAAATCTACCTGGACGTAATAACGCCGCATCCAGAACATCGGGGCGGTTAGTCGCCGCAATCACAATAATACCCGTATTGCCTTCAAACCCGTCCATTTCCGTTAATAATTGGTTTAGGGTTTGTTCGCGCTCATCATTTCCCCCACCAATACCTGCGCCCCGTTGACGTCCGACCGCATCAATTTCATCAATAAACACCAAACAAGGGGCATTTTCCTTCGCCTTTCTAAATAAATCCCTGACCCGGGAAGCCCCGACGCCGACGAACATTTCCACAAATTCCGACCCAGAAATACTAAAAAACGGTACTCCCGCCTCTCCAGCCACCGCCCGGGCTAAGAGGGTTTTTCCCGTCCCTGGCGGCCCAATTAACAAGACTCCCCGGGGAATTTTAGCCCCAATGGCGGTAAAACGTTCGGGTTGCTTCAAGAAGGTGACAACTTCCTGTAATTCTTCCTTAGCTTCCTCAATTCCCGCCACATCTTCAAATAGGATTCCGGTTTTCGCCTCCATTTGAAATCTGGCTTTGGATTTGCCAAAATTCATGGCTTGGCCCGAGGCTTGGGTAGACCGTCGCAGAATCATTAATAAAATAGCCAATAAGCCAAAAATAATCAGCATATTCACAATCAGCCCCATGGCCATGCTATTATCCGCCGAAGGGCTAACTCCATACTCAACATTATTATCCCGAATTTCCCGCATCAATTCTGGGTTTTGGGCAAATAGGGAGACAAAATACACCGACCCAGGCTTTTTATCTTTCTCCCCCTTCAAGGTGACTTTCGCCATTTGTCGCGAAGGGTCTTCTTCAATTTTTTGGACTTCCCCAGCTTGAATTTTCTGCAACAGTTGACTATAGGTTATGGTTTTTGGGGTGTTATCGGCAAAGGAGGGAGTTCCCAAAAGCACCCCCTGGGCGATGATCCAAGTCCCCAAAAGCCGTCCCAGTCGTTTTCCGATCTTCGTTTTCTGGGGGACTATCTGTTTAGGATTTGATCCTCCCATCCAGGTTTTGATCCAAGACCTATTCATTCTACCTTTTCCCGTTGCTACGCTCATTTCTATCTAGTTTAACGCTCCGATGGGGAAATTATGGCTGAAGTCGTCAGAATTCAAGAGTTGAGCGACTAGCTAACCATAAATTATTATAAATTTTTAGCAATAATAACCTGATTTCTGCCATTTTCTTTTGCTTGATAAAGGGCTTGATCAATGGCGATTAATAGGGAATCTAATTTTCCAGTATATTCTTGATTAAACGTTCCTACACCCAAACTAATTGTATAGTAAATTAATCTATTATTGGCGGGGTTTTCCTCCACGGTAGCTCGCAGTCTATTCGCCACCAGGAATGATTCCTGAATATCTGTATTGGGTAACAAAATTAGAAATTCTTCCCCACCCCAACGACTAAGAATATCTTCTGACCGAAGGTTTTGTTTTAGTATTGTGGTCAGGTGTTGCAAAACCAAATCACCCCGATCATGGCCATAGGTATCATTAATTAATTTGAAGCGATCAACATCAAGCATAATCAGAGAAAAGGGGATTTTACTTCGATTAAATTTGGCTATTTCCTGATCTAAACACTGTTGCATTGCCCTACGATTGAATGCGTTTGTCAAAAAATCGAGAGTCGCTAATTGATGAATTTGATGGTACAAACGTTGACAAATCATCATAATAAAACCCGCATTTCGCAGGTAGTCAAACAAAAACATAGACCCAAATGTGGTTAGATTAACCACATTTGGGTCTAGTAAGGCTTTTGTATGAGTTAGGGGAATCATAATAGCTCTAAAGAGCAAAAAAATTATATTAAAAACAAATGAAATGCAAATAAAAATAGATGACGCATAGAGATATCTTTCTCGGAATTTGATTAAAAAATAAATAGCCCAAAAATAAGCAGTGATAGATGTAAAAATTATACCCATATTTCGGATAATAAAATCATTTTTAATATAGATAGAATAAAATTGGATCACTAAGGAGGCAGAGGTTAAAGCAATAAAAAAAAAGGAATTAACTTTTTTATTTAAAAATTGTATAATCCCAATAGTGTAAAGAATTTGAGAGGATATAAGCAATAAATTTGACAAAAATTTAAGATTAAATTCAATGAATTGATCAGATATAAAGGGACAAATCGGAATAATCAAAAATCCGATTGCTGATAACAAAGTTCCGATAGCATAAATCCCGACCCCTGGATATTTATTGGCTAGAAAAAAGAAGTAAATTAAGGTAATTGATTGTAGAATTAATGAGGCACTTACCATCACGGACATTGTGGAAATATCAAGACCCATAAAACAATTCCAAAATTAATAGTTTAAAAAGGTATTTATTAAGACAGCTTAAATTAAGGCTAACACAGAAACAGGTGAACCCGAACCGCCTGTTAATTTTAAAATCCCGATCATTAAGGTAATTTTAGTGGCGGGAAGTTGATCCAGATTGGTCAAGTTCTCTAAGACAAAACCGTTATTTTTTAAAATCAGTTTATTAGTATTAAAACTATCATCAAAACCCGGATCAATGCCATGGGTATCAATTCCCACTCCCTTAATATTGCGCTGTTCGATTAAAAATTGAGTTGCTTCACTCCCAAACCCCGGAAAGTGCAGTTTTCCCTCGGTATCAATATTTAAAAAAGCAACGGGATCATGCCATTTTTCCTGCCAACCGGTATAAAGTAAAACCATACTATTTTCAGGAATAATATGATACTGTTTCTCCCATAATTCAATATCACTTACCGTTAAAATAGCGTCGGGATTTTGACTGGATTTTTCTCTAATATTAATTACCACGGCAGGAAGAATACAAGACTCTGGAGAATAATCATCAATTCCCATTCCATCTTGATAAAAACTTTTAGGGGAATTCAAATGAGTTCCACTATGTTCTCCCAGGGAAAACCGCCTTAAATAATATCCCGATGTCGCAAAATCAGCAACCGTTTCTAACTCCACAACTGGATCACCGGGCCATAAAGGAATATTAGGATGAATTTTATGAGTTAAATCAATAATTCTGCGGTAATTAATCGTTTTCATGGTTATAATTATCCAACCCGTGAGGGGCGGGTTGAGAGATATTTTTTGTGCATATTAATAGGATAACTCGAACCCGCTCCTACTATTAAGATTTAATTGTGATCCATTGATTCAGAATTTTATAAATATTAACTAATCCTTGTAAATGCGATCGCGGAGAACGTCCATATAAAAAATCATGGAGACTGATTTGATAATTATATTGTAGGGCTAAATCCAACCATAAATTATTATAGGCTTGTCCTTTAATATAATCAGGAACTGTGTTATAATAATAGGAAAAACTATCTAAACAAGTATTAAAAAAGTTTTTACGACCTTGGTATTTTAAATAATTAAAACGGGGTTGAAAAACCGTTAAATTATCTAAAGCAGTGTGGATAGTATCGGCCAGAGCTTCAGGATCAAATTCCGATAATAACCCCGATCCTGGAGGGAATAATTCAGCTTTACCTCTGACATATTGATTGAATTGCCTAAAACAAATTACCGGAGTATTGCAACTCATTGCTTCGGAAAGACTGCGATTTTTTCCTTCTAAAAGCGAACCTACGAGACAAACTTTAGATCGAGAATAATACAGGGGCTTTTCTTGATAATAGTCAACTTGAGAAACAACCTGAATATCATCTAAATTATTCGCTAAAATAGTTTTAATTTTTTGCCATTCTAATTGAGCTTCACCCGTGAGTAAATCAACATAACTTGGATCAAAATGATCCTCTAAAATCAAGGTCGTTTTTAAGGGTTTATTATATTTTTTATGATAAATTTTTAACGCCTTTGCCATCATGGGTAAATTATGAACAGGAGATAAATTAGCCACACATAAAACATCAATATCTTTAATATTAATAGGCTGAGGAGCAATCAAATATTCATTAATAAAATCGGCATTAGAACCGGGAATTAAAATTTTATTTGCCCGTTGGGGATAGGTTTTTCTAAACCAATCTGCCCGGGAGGGATTATCGTATAAACAAAAATAGGCATCAGCCGTATTAGACCAAGGATAGGCACACCAAAGGGAATCAGCAATTGACAAAAAAACCTCAGAAAGTTGGGGTAAAAGTTTATTTAACAAATCTACAGATTCACTAAAATATAATCCTTTAATAAATTGACCTTGATAAAATAAGGGAGGGAGTAAAACAGAGAAATTCACGTTCTCAAACTGATCAGCATTCTGTTCCAAAATTTCATTTGTCCTGCCATCTAAATCTGAATAAATTTCTTCCCGGGATTGGTTAATTTCAGGATAATTAAAGTATTTACTTTGACGTTCGTAGTTTCCTATACCCATAAGATTAGTTCTTCATTAGATAGTATGACAGGGAATATAGCAATCCTATTTGAGTTGTGTTCAAAATTCTTGAGCAAAAGGGAATAGGGAATATAGGGTAATACTTCCGGTTGTTTCATATTAGTATTAAAATGTTACAACCTCGACGCGGATTGCTATATTGCCTATTTCCTATTATCCATTCCCTATCCCTTACAAAAATTTATTTTAAACTTAATTTATTTAACCAATTCAAAATCATAGAGTTTACCTGTTCAGGACGTTCATCATGGGGACAATGACCCGTATCGGGAATCGAAATAAATTCAACCGATGGGTTAATTTTAGCTAAATCTTGATAAATTTTTGCTCCAGAAATGGGTGTCCACGGGTCAGTTTCTCCCCAAATAATTAATAAGGGTTGTTGAATTTGGGGTAATAATTCCGAGGGTTGAGGGCCGGGAGGGGCAGTTAAAATTGAAGCAAAGACCTGTTGAGCACCCATATCATTAGAAGGAGTATATAATAGGTCTACTAACTCATCGGTAATGGCTTGTTTGTTGCCATAAACTTGATGTAGGGTATTCCGAATCCGGTGTTTTTGTCGAATTTGATTGAACATAAACGGCCCAATAATAGGATTATTCACAACTTTTGCAAATAATCCCATAATTAACCGGAGGGGAAAATTTAATTCTTCGGGGCGATGATTTAACCCTCCTGCACAATTAATTAATACCGCCCCTGTTGATATTTCAGGATGGTTAGCAACCATCATTAAACCCAATAATGCCCCGATAGAATTGCCAATAAAAATAGCAGGTTGTTTAATCTTTTCTGCCCAGAAATCCGTTAACAATTCTTCCCACAATTCTAAACTATAATCGAGATTGGGTTTTGCAGATGCCCCAAATCCCAATAAATCTAAAGCAAAAACCCGGTATCCTCCTTGGGCTAAAATAGGAATATTATGACGCCAATGTCCAATGGATGCACCGAACCCATGAATCAAAACTAAGGGCTGTCCGCTCCCGGTGGCGGTATACTGGATTTGATGATCTCTCCATGTCCAGGTTAAGGGTTCAAAGGAGGTTGTTATTTGGGGGGGCGTTGTGGTTGTCATTTTATTAAGATTTGTAAATACTATCTTTATATCATAGATGATTTCACCCTGGAAACAAGACAGAATTATAATTCATACTCAAAGACTTTTGAGGAGTTATCAACATTGGACGGGGGAAATCCTGTTAAATGTCAATGACACCCCGGAGGAAGTTGCAGAAACCTTATTTTACGCGCCATTTGTGTTAGTTTCCCACGGAATTGAACCAGATCCAATTTTGAATTATGGGAATCAAAGAGCTTTAAAAATGTGGGAGTTAACCTGGGATGAATTCACCCAAATGCCCTCTCGCAAAACCGCCGAACCCATGGTACAGGAGGAACGAGATCGCTTGTTAGCTGAAACTACGGCAAAAGGATTTGTTAAAAACTATCAAGGGGTGAGAATTTCTAGTAGTGGAAAACGCTTTTTAATTCAAGATGTTTTCATCTGGAATGTTTTAGATGAACAAGATCAATATTGTGGACAGGCGGCTATTTATACTAAATATATGTATATTTGAAATAGGCAATAGTTGGGTCTCCAAACCCAGGTGCAAAGAGGGTTGACCAGACCCAACCCCTACAAGGATTGCTATATACTTATAATCCCAGCTAATAGGTAGCCTAAAATAACAGGTTGCCTAAATATGGAAGCGAGTAAACCTCCAATGGCTGCGCCGCTGCAAATAGTATAATTAAATCAGTCATTATTTTGATTGCTTGTGGATTGAAGTGTAAGTTTAGCTCAAAAATTGCTGAAATTTTGTCAATAATTGATTAATCATCCTCCAGTTTCAGTAATTGCTGGTCAAGGAGTTGGATACGCTTTTGGGCAACGGTTTCCGATAAAATTCGCTTCCGCATTGCTTCATTGAGAACCCCTTTTTCCGCTAAAAGTAAACGCCGCCGAATCGCGTCTAATTTACTAATATAATCTCCCTTAGACTGTTCAAAATCCGCCGGACGCCGATTATAAAATTCTCGCAAAGACCTTTCGGCTCCCGCTATTTTCACTTGATAAGTAGAACGCATTTCTTCATAGACCGATTTAGGTAAAATTCCAGACTTTAATAAACTATCCAGTTCATCCTGGGCGGCTTTGGCGGTAATTAATTCCGCTTGCCATTCTTCCACCCGTTGCTGCATCAAGGAAACCGTTGATAAATTCAAACGTTTAACCACCCAAGGTAAACTTAAACCCTGCCCAACTAAGGAGACCAAAACACTACCAAAAACCAAGGTAATTAAAATATCCCGCCCCGGCAGGGTGGTCGGTAAACTTAAAGCCAAAGCCATGGATAGGGAGCCTTTGATATTCCCAAAAAATAACAAATGTTGCCAACGCAGAGGAATTACCCGGTCAAACCGACTCGCCACCGCTAACAGGGGATAGACCGTTAAACCCCGGGCGACTTGGTAAACTAAAACCGCTAACAAAACCGCAGGTAAGGTTTGCCAGAAGGTTACTAGGTCGATTTCTACCCCAATTAATAGAAAAATAAAGGTATTAACGGTAAAACCGGCATATTCCCAGAAACTCAATAGGGTAATCCGACTGGAGGCTGTGGTTTGGCGAGACAGTCCCAGATTGCCAAAAATTAATCCCGCTACCACCACCGCCACCGCACCGGATACCCCCAGCAAGTGCCCGACCTGAAAGGTTCCCAATGCCACGGCCACGGTCAGTAATAGACTATTGAGGGGATCATCTAACCGGGCAAAGATGGGGATAGTTAAGTAGCCTAGGACTAACCCCACCAGACCACCGCCAACAGAGGTAAACAGCAGTTGTTGGAAGCTCTCTAGGACAGTGAGGGAACCCGTGGCATAAAGTTGTGCAATCAGATTAAAGCACACCAGAGCCGCCGCATCGTTAAATAGGGTTTCCCCCTCCACAATGGTAGACAATCGGGAAGGGACGGGAATTTCCTTAAAAACGGCAATCATGGAAACCGTATCGGTATTGGCTAACATCACACCCATAAAAAAGGCGGGTATCCAATCGAGTCCCAGGCCAAATTTTAATAAAACGGCAATAATGGCACTGGAACAAATCGCCCCGGGGCCAGCTAACAGGGCAATGGGTTTAAAGGTGCTGCGGAGACGACTGACATCGGTATTAATCCCGGCTTCAAAGAGGAGAATGGGTAAAAATAGATTCAACACTAAAACCGGGTCTAAACCCACGGATTGAGAGAGAAATTTCGAGAAGGGCAAACCGGCCAGCACTAAACCTGTAACGTAGGGAATCCCAATCTTGCGGGAAAATAGCGCCACTCCCGTCGAAACCAGTAGGAGAATAATTGAAATCCTGACTAATTCGGTAACATCCACTCTCAATCCTGCTGAATAATAAGTCTTATATTAACAATTAACCTTGCCAGACGCTAAGATTAATTGTCAACCCAAAATTAAGGCATTGCTATGTATGTTCTCATCGGTGGTGGGGGATTAGTGGGGCTAAGTTTAGCCCAAAAGTTACTAGAACTTGGGCATACGGTGGCGGTGATTGATGTTGACCCCATCGCCTGTCGCTATGCTCGGGAAAAAATTGGGGCCATGGCCTTTGAAGGCAGTGCGGTGAGTACGGATGTATTATTGGAAGCTGGAATTCGGAAGGCGACTTCCTTGGCGGCGATGCTCAGAAGTGATGCCCTTAATTTAGCCATGGTCACCCTAGCAAAACATTACGGAGTTCCCCATATTTTAAGTCGGATGCGCCACCCTGATTTTGCCGAGCCGTTGCGTTTGTCGGGGGCGAATCATATTGTGAGTACCGTGGAATTAGGGGTATCTACGATGGTGAATGCCATTGAGTATCCGCAAGTGGAATCGATGATGCACTTTGAGCAGGGACAAATTGAGGTACTCAAGCTGCCGATTCCTGATCGTTGTCGTGTTGCGGGTCGCAGTGTGGCCGAAATTGCTCAGGATGCACGGTTTCCCGAGAGTTCTTTGATTGTAGGTTATCAACCTCACCCCCACGATGATTTGGTGATCCCGAATGGCAGTACGGTTTTAGAACCCGGGTCTACTGTATTAATTGTGACTAAACCGGGATCGTTACATCAAATGATTGATTTTATCGGTGTGTCTCAATCAATTTCTTAACTTTTTAATTCTTTTTGCATTAATCGTTGTTTCAAGGGTTCAGGATCACCCCGACCTACCACCTGACCATTTTCTAATAAAAACGCCCCATCACTATAGTTTAATTCCTCTAAACGGTGTGTTACCCATAGGGCGGTGATGCCGCGGGTTTTTACTAACCGTTGGACTTCAATCACTAAATCATTTTGACTATCGGGATCTAATAATGCTGTAGGTTCATCTAATAATAATACCTGGCAATGTCGGGCTAAGGCTCCAGCGATCGCAATTCTTTGTTTTTGCCCCCCACTTAAGGCATAAATCGGACGTCGCTGTAACTCCAATAATTTCACCGCCGTTAAAGCGTCTTCTACCCGTTGTTTGACTTCAACCCAGGGTAACTTATCCTCCACTAATCCAAAGGCCACATCCGCCCCTACCGTTGGCATAACTAATTGATGATCGGGATTTTGAAACACAAACCCCACCCGTCCTTGGAGTTGGATTTCTCCCGATTTCGATGGTAATAACCCCGCTAATAATCTCAATAGGGTGGATTTTCCACTGCCATTAGTCCCTAAAAGCATCCAAAACTCACCTTGAGGAACATCCAGGGAACAGGATTTTAAGACCTGCGCCCCGCTTGGCCAACTAAAGCATAGTTCTTTTACCCGTATCGCTGGACTTGAAGATTCCATGCTCGTTGTTGTTTCCTCTATTCGGCCGTTGCACCCACAAAACCCGGAGATCTTCCCGTGGCATTTCCTCCGGTTTTATCGGAAATTTGTACCGCAGAAATCTCACTACTGAGAATTGCCAGTTTCTTATCTGTAATTTTATCGCAAGTAAATTCTAAGACCTGGGCATTGCCTCCCCGGAGTGCGTCTAAAATCTGATTGTAAGCTCCTTGGGCATCCTCAGCAGATTTTTTTTGAATGGATAAAGGGGTGGGAGTGTATTTAACAATAATGTCTACGGTGAACATAGGATCTCAAAAACCGTTAATAATTTCAATTTCTTACTATATCGTTTTCAGCTAACCCTGAACGGCATATTGTTGTAACTGATTCAGAGAAACTACTTCCAACGCCCTGGCATGGGTTGATTCTAACACCACCGGGGGCGCGACTCCTGCATCCAGGGCTTCTTGCCAACGGGAGGCACACAAACACCACCGATCCCCCGATTTTAACCCCGGAAACCCAAAAGCCGGGACAGGGGTGCTCAGGTCATTTCCTTGGGCTTTTGTATATTCCAGAAATGCTGGGGTCACTTGGGCACAAATTACATGAACGCCAAAATCCTGTCCCCCAGTATAACAAAACCCATCCCGATAAAATCCGGTCATCGGATCGGAGCAACACATTTCCAGTTTTCCGCCTAAAACATTTTTGGCTTCTTGCATGATCTTTCTCTCAACTTCAATTCACTCGACCATCATAAGCCGTTGTTGCGCCGTTGTTGCGCTTAAGCGCATCTTAACAAAATTTCTGCCAAATATTCATATTGAGATAAATGATTATAAATTTGAGCCGAAATTCTCATTAACTGTTTCGTTTGATCTTCCCAAGGCATAATTGGAACTTCAATTTGATAGTCTTGCCAAAGTTGTTTATTCAAATCGGAATAATTTTGCCATCTTTTCCCTAACGGTAAAACCGCCATTGAACCGATCATATCATCGGGACAGGGTGAAATTATTTCTATTTTTTCTGATAATAATTTTCGGGCATTTACCACTAAATTATGATTAGTTTTAATTAATTCTGACCAACCTCCAGGTAACAGAGAACCCATAAATTTAATTGCTTCAGGAATACATAAATAAGCACTGGGGTCGGGGGTTCCTGTCCAGTCAAATTCTAATAAAAATCGAGAGCGATCGCTGCGGGTCGAATTAGCTCCGTGACTAATTGTTACTGGACGAATTAATGATTGTCTATCCCTTTGTACCGATAAAAATGCGGCTCCCTTGGGTGCAGATAACCATTTATGACAATTTCCCGTATAGTAAGTTGCTCCAATTGCTTGTAAATTTAGCTCTAACATTCCGGGGGCGTGGGCACCATCAACCAAAGTATCTATTCCTAAATGAGTTAATTTTTTGATCAGTGCTTGAATCGGGAAAATTAACCCAGTTTGGCTGGTAATATGATCGATTAAAACTAATTTTGTTCGAGGAGAAACTTTTTCCATAATTGCATCAATAATTTGTTCCGATGAATGGACAGGAAAAGGAATATCTGCTATAATAATTTTAGCCCCGGTGCGACTGGCAACAAAATCTAATACATTCCGACAGGCATTATATTCGTGATTGGTTGTCAGTAATTCATCTTGTTCTGAAAAAATCAGCGATCGCAAAACCGTATTGACTCCCGTTGTTGCATTGGGAACAAATACTAACTCCTCTGGATTTGCTCCGAAAAAATGAGCTAATTCAACCCTAGCCTGATCGAGTAAAATTTCATATTCTCGGGCATAAAAATGACAAGGTTGTTGTTCAAGTTGTTGGCGAAATTGAGATTGAGCATCTAACACCGGAATTGGACAAGCACCAAAAGCACCATGATTCAGAAAAGTGATTTCTGGATCAAATAACCAATATCGAAAAAAGGGAGAATACTCAGGTTTAGTGTTTAAAATAGTGTTTTTCATGTTTGATTAAATTAACAACTATTTGATCCTAAACCAATTCTGAACTTAAAAAAATCTTATTTTTTGATAAAATCTTTCCCAAGTCTAGTAAATTAGGAATACCGTATCAATCCTCAATATTTATGAGCATAGCCAGCTTTTTGATGTTCTGGCGAAATCTGAAATCGTTTAAGTGGCGACCTTGTTCTATTCATACCCATTTTGTTAAACTGATTCAGCGCGGTGCTGATCTCGTCGCGGATCAATTAATTGTCCTGTTTCCTATCCTCATAAAACAGATTAAAAGAACTCAGCGACGGATGATTCGTTTCTGCCGTTTTTTTCTATATTTGAATCCCACAACCTTTAAAAAACTGATTCAGGCTACCCTAGAACAACGTTTACCTGGTTTTGCGGCGGAAATGGCTTATCATGCTACCCTAGCATTATTTCCGGCGGTATTAGCCCTATTAATTGCCTTAAGTTCTTTTGAATTATTGCAAACGGAAGTCTACCGAATGGCAACTTTACTGAGTCAAATTGTCCCGGAAGATGTTCAGAATTTAATCGGAAATGGAATTGATCATTTATCTCTAACGCCAAGTTCGGGTTTACTCTCGGTGAGTTTTATCGCTTCTTTGTGGGTTTTTTCCGGTGTAATTGGTGCGGCGATGACCGCCTTAAATCATATTCATGGCGTGGAAAAGACTCATATTAGACCATTTTGGAAAAATAAATTAATTGCCCTCTCCCTAGCATTAGGAACCCTATTATTATTAATTTTAGCTTCCGCATTAGTATTAGTCAGTGACATCATTGTTGAAGGAATTGCCCGTCAAAGTTGTATGATTGAAACCATCGGAAACTGTGCTTTAGAAGATTTAGCTATTTGCATGATTCAACCGCCAGTACAAAATTGTTTATTAGAATCAAGCCTATTAGAAACCTGGCAAAAACTACGCTGGCCGATTACTTTGGGAATTGTTTCTACTAACTATGCTTTTATTTATCGCTATGCTCCTAATTACCGAAAACATGGAACTCCTCTGATGCCCGGAGCAATTTTAGCTGCTGTATTTTGGGCTTTAGTATCTAATTTATTTCGTTTATATGTTTACTATTTTGGCAAATTTAATATTACCTACGGCACAATTGGCGCGTTTGTAGTGTTGTTACTCTGGCTGCAAATTAGTTCCTTAATTATGCTGGTAGGGGCTCAACTTAATGTTATTGTGGGAGATGAAATGAGAATTAAAAGATAAGTGTTTAAATCGAATTAAATCTCTGAGCAAAGTACAAACATGAATATGCCATTATCTTTACAAACCATTGCTGAACAAGTTCAAGAATTACTACAAGCTGAAACGGCTGTTGTCGCCCTCGCTGAATCCTCTGGTGAGCAAGTTTATTATGCAGCCGCCGTAGGAAAATATGCAGCAGATGTTGTGGGAAAACGAGGAGATGCAGCGATATCCGGTTTGCCTGGAATAGTGTTTAAAGGTTCATGTCCTGTTTTAGTCGAAAATACCAAGGGAGATCTTCGGGTTCGCCAAGATACTGCACAAGCCTGGGGAATTGAAAGTGCTTTAGCGATGCCTTTATTTTCCCAAGGTCAACTTTGGGGTGCTTTAATGGTTTTGAATCGTTTAGATGGTGAACGTTTTAATCAACAAGATCAGCAGAAATTAGTGGATTATGTAACAGAGATTTCTGTTCAAATTCAAAGCACTTAACAATCAGAATTGAAACGTTAAAATTAAAGATTCCCATAAAAAGCAAAATCCGCGACGTTACTCCCTGCTTCATCCATCAGGCATTAAGCGGGAGTTGGGGCGCGGTAGATATAAAAGCAGTTTTCAGGTTTTGAAAATCACCAAAACTAGAGCTACGATGTCCGTTGTTTGCGGAAAGCACGTCTTTGACGTTGATTAGCGATCGCCTTGCGCTTACGCTTCTCTGGAGGGGTTTCAAAGTGACGGTTTTTTCTAACATCGGCCAAAATACCAGCCTTAGAAACTTCCCTCTTAAAACGCCTTAAAGCTGACTCTAGCTGTTCATTTTCACCCAGAATAACTTGGGTCATGTCCTCTCCTTGAATGGTCTACAACAACATTTGAAAATCTTTTGTGAGTTTTAAACCCCCTTCATGCAATATTACAGCAAGGGGCAATATCTAGTCCATCTTGCAATGGCTACAACGCTGACAATATTGGGATGTAGAACCTAGAAACTCAAGTTTATCTGCTTACCGAACTTAGAATTCCAGTCGCAATAGACAGAAATAGCAAAATCCAAATCACATAACCCGGGATAAACGCTAAAACAGATAGACCTCTAAGCGTCCATAACAAGACCAGTAGACCCGTTATAGACGCAAATAGGTAGGAAAAAATTAACTTTTGAGAATCAGGAGATCGAGTCACAAATATTACAGACTTGAAGACGCTACGGATCTAGCTTAACCTAAGACCTCAAAGCTATTAGAAAGAATTAAATTAGCCTGTACACCCGCCAGACGCACTAGGGGCTGCTCTCCAAGACTAATTAAGGTAGAAGTTCCCTCTTGGATAATAGTCAGTTGGTTTAACGTTAAGCTCTTTGACAAGACCAAGAAATCTTCTCCCACCCGGAAATCCGTAATCTGGTCGAAACCAGTATCAGCACCGATGACAAAGCGATCTTTACCCGTACCTCCGGTGATCAGATCATCACCGAGATCCCCAAATAACCAATCATCCCCAGCCCCGCCGTTTAAGGTATCGTTCTGTTGTCCACTGTAGAGGGTATCATTGCCATCACCGCCACAGAGTAGATTTTCTCCCTCGTTAGCTAAGATTAGGTCATTGCCCGCCCCGCCACTGAGTTGATCTCGGTCGGAACTATTACCCACGATATTATGGCCTCCGACACCCCCATAAATCGTGTCATCCCCATCGCTAGCGCAGATGATATCCGTGCCTTGGTCACCAAACAGCAGATCATTTCCGGCATCCCCATAGAGGACATCATCCTGTTCACCACCATAGACAGTATCGCTACCCTCACCCCCCATAAGGGTGTCGTTGTTGCGGTTGCCATAGATAGCATCATCTCCGGCTCCACCCCAGAGCAGATCGGGGCCATCTCCTTCGTTACTCAGAGGATCGGTTTCACCGTTGATATTTAGGTTGTCACCAAAGAGGGTGTCATTGCCTTCATCCCCATAAATGGTATCCGCCCCCAACTCCCCTCGCAGTAAGTCGTCGTCTTGGCCACCAAAGATAAAATCATTGCCCGTACCACCATAGACCGTATCGTTGCCGATGCCTCCGTGGAGTAAATCCTCTCCGGTGTAGCCATAGAGGACGTCCTGTTCCTGGGCTGCGATCGCCGAACCATCACTAGGACTGCCAATTAAGGTATCGTTGCCTTCGTCGCCATACAGGGTATCGTTGCCGTGGTCTCCAAATATCAGGTCATTATTCTGACCGCCATATCCAATATCGTTACCGTCTCCCCCCAGCAGGGTATCGTTGTTTTCGTTACCCGAGAGAAAATCATCTCCTTGACCCCCCAGGAGTAAATCCTGTCCTTCTAAGTCCTTGGGAAGTGAAGGATCATCAATTCCGGCTAACAGGGTATCATTTCCCTCTTGACCTTGCAGGGTATCGTTGCCATAACTACCCCGAAGGTAATCATTACCTAGTCCACCTTCTACTAAGTCATTGCCCGATGTGGCATCAACGGTGTCATTCCCCTCGCCAGCATAGATATTGTCATTCCCTGTAAAGGCGGTAATCCAATCATCTCCACCAAAGGCAAAGATACTTTGATTCAGAACCGTTCCCGTCAGAGTATCGTTATTCTCTGTGCCGTTAAGGATATTCGAGGTTGGGTTAGGAGAAATTAAACCCAGTACAGGGGGTTCGGGGAATACCACGTCTAGGAGTTTAGGAGCCGGGAGACAAATACCACACTCCCGGTTTGCTGCGGGTACGGGTGTTGAGGTGGGCGCAGAAGTAGGTACGGGTGTGGGTTCCGGGCTGGGTACGGGTGTGGGACTGGGTATTGGTTCCGGGGTGGGAGTCGGAACGGGACTGGGTGTGGGACTGGGCGTGGGACTGGGTGTTACCGATGGTGCAGCAACGACAGAAATGGTGAGGGTTGCCACATTGGAGGTTGCACCAAAACTATCGGTTGCTTGATAATTCAGAACAAAGGAACCCGTAAAGTTAGGATTGGGGGTGAAGGTTAGGGTTTGGACTTGTTCGGGGGTAAGTCCTTGTGCTTGACTGGGATCGGTAATGGGGGTTTCACCGAGGAATAATGTTCCTTCTTCAGCCGTTGGCAAGTTGGTTAGATCATAGCTAACAACGGTTCCCGTCAAATCCGTTACTAATAAATCCGGTAATTCTACCGCACCAGAATTATTAACAACTCCCTCAAGGGTGACATTTTCAGCAACGGGGGGTTGATTCGGCAGGGTGATCTCAACTTTGGCTGGATTAGAGACTGTGCCTTGATCATCTTCGACGGTATAACTGAGGGTCGCAACTCCCGCAAACCCAGCAACGGGGGTAAAGGTGATATTACCCTGATCATCAACTTGGAAAGTCCCTTGATTCTCCAGGGTGAGTGTTTTTTGTTGGCCTGGAGTATTCGGATCAAGATCGACCGTAGCCAGATTGAGTGTGCCATCGAGGTCGGTGGCTTGATCGGCAATATTAAAGGTAATTGGGGTATTGGGGGAAGTTTCCAGACTTTGATCTGTCGCAACTGGCGGCTGATTGGGTATGGGTTCAAAGTTTAAGTTGACAGTTGTCCCAGTCGATGTTGCTCCTTTATCATCCGTGACCGTGTAACTAAAACCACCGCCATCGAAGTTACCCGTAGATTGAAATTGCAGTTGAGAGGCTTCTTCTGGAGTCAAAACCTGATTGGCTGTTACAGGTTGACCATTGAGGAGCAGTATGCCATCGGCCGGATCGGGTAGTTGAGTTATCGTAAAACTAGCGATCGTACCATCGGCATCTGTTCCCGAAAGCGGAGGCACGTTGACGGTGCTATTGGGTTGTACAGGCAGATCCAAATTGTTGGCAACGGGTGGCAAATTCACATCCAGGGGAACTAAAGATACCGTAGCTGCTGTCGGAGAAATTAATCCTTCGTTATCTATGGTTTTATAGGCAAAAACAACCTCGTTTGAAGAACCTGTAGATTGAAATTGCAGTTGCGCTGCTTCTTCGGGGGTGAGGATTTGATTCAGTTCGACGGGTTTTCCATTCAACAGCAACACACCATCGGCAGGATTGGGCAGTTGAGTGATGGTAAAATTAGCGATCGTACCATCGGCATCCGTACCCGATAACGGGGGAATCAAGGAGGTACTATTGGGCAAGAAGGGGACGTTAAGGTTATTAGCCGTCGGAGGTTGGTTAACATCCACCAGGACTAAATCAACTATTGCCGACTGCACCGAAACCGTCCCTTGATTATCCGTAGCAGTGTAACTAAAGCCACCTCCGTCAAAGTTTCCTGTAGCTTTAAATTGCAGTTGAGAAGCCTGTTCGGGTGTAATAGTTTGAGTCAGGGTGACAGGGTTTCCATTCAGTAATAACACCCCATCCGTCTGCTCGGGTAAAGCTGTAATCGTATAATTTGCTATGTTTCCATCGGTATCTGTCCCTGATAGACTCGGTAGATTTACGGTGCTATTCGGAATAACTAGGGTACTTAAATTATTGGGAATCGGAGGTTGATTAACCGGAGGTTCAATCAAGCCAATAGTTCCGGCTCCGGTAGAAGTCAAACCTTGATTATCCGTGACTGTGTAACTAAAGCCACTGCCATTAAAACTACCCGTAGATTGAAATTGTAGACGAGTCGCTTCTTCGGGGGTTAAAACCTGATTCGCGGTTACAGGTTGACCATCGAGGAGCAGCACCCCATCAGCTATATCTGGTAAGCTAGTAATCGTAAAGCTGGCGACTGTGCCATCGGGATCACTTCCAGATAAGCTCACGGGCACAGTGGTATTGGGGGTGACAGAAACATTCAGGTTATTCGCTACAGGCGGTTGATTCACCGCAGGCGCAATTAAGCTAACAACGGCAGGACTTGGGGAAATTAAACCTTGATTATCCGTAACCGTATAAGTAAAACTACCACCATTAAAGTTGCCTGTGGTTTGGAATTGCAGTTGAGCAGCTTCTTGAGGGGTTAAAACCTGATTCACCTGCACGGGTTGACCATTAAGCAGTAATACGCCATCGGCTGCATCTGGTAAGCTACTAATCGTGATACTCGCTACCGTTCCATCAGGATCTTGTCCAGATAATAGAACTGTTGTCGTACTATTCGGAGTTAAAACCAGGTTGATATTATTAGCATTCGGAGGTTGATTCACCACGGTCGGCTGAATCAAAGTTACCGTTGCTGGGGTGGAGTCAGTGGCTCCTTGATTATCCGTAACCGTATAACCAAAACTACCCCCATTAAAGGTTCCTATGGCTTGGAATTGCAGTTGAGAGGCTTCTTGAGGCGTTAAAACCTGATTGAGTGTTACGGGTTGACCATTGAGCAGTAACACTCCATCAGCGATATCCGGTAAGCTGGTAATCGTAAAACTGGCAATACTACCATCCGGGTCAGTTCCTGATAGTGAGATAGGAATCTTACTATTCGGTAAAACCGCAGCATTCAGGTTATCAGCCACCGGAGAAATATTCTCTGGTGCGGGTGTTGGTGTTGGTGCTGGTGGTGCGGGAGTTGGTGCGGGAGTTGGTGCGGGAGTTGGTGCGGGAGTTGGTGCGGGAGTTGGTGCTGGAGTCGGTGCGGGAGTTGGTGCTGGAGTTGGTGCTGGAGTTGGTGCTGGAGTTGGTGCTGGAGTTGGTGCTGGAGTTGGTGTCACATTGATGGTTAAGGTATTGGGTGATTGGTCAAGGTTGACACCGTTATTAGCTATCCCTCCATCATCTTGAACTTGGAAGGTAAAGTTGGCGTAGTTATTGCCGTTTTGGTTGGGAGCCGGGGTAAATTTTAGGTTTCCAGTTGTAATGTCATTGACGGTGACAAAACTTCCTGCGGTGACGGGTGTACCGTTTAAAGTCAGGCTTCCGGTTGTTGGTAGGGTGGTAATTTTGACTTGAGCGAAGTTATTGTTATCGAGACTATCGCTGAAACCAAAGTCATTTGTTGTGAAGGTATAAGCGATGTCCTCATTGGTGGTGACGGTTTTGTCTGTTCCTGATGGCTCATCGTTAACCGGAGTTACATTGATGGTTAAGGTATTGGGTGATTGGTCAAGGTTGACACCGTTATTAGCTATCCCTCCATCATCTTGAACTTGGAAGGTAAAGTTGGCGTAGTTATTGCCGTTTTGGTTGGGAGCCGGGGTAAATTTTAGGTTTCCAGTTGTAATGTCATTGACGGTGACAAAACTTCCTGCGGTGACGGGTGTACCGTTTAAAGTCAGGCTTCCGGTTGTTGGTAGGGTGGTAATTTTGACTTGAGCGAAGTTATTGTTATCGAGACTATCGCTGAAACCAAAGTCATTTGTTGTGAAGGTATAAGCGATGTCCTCATTGGTGGTGACGGTTTTGTCTGTTCCTGATGGCTCATCGTTAACCGGAGTCACATTGATGGTTAAGGTATTGGGTGATTGGTCAAGGTTGACATCCCCATTATTGGCTGTCCCGCCATCATCTTGAACTTGGAAGGTAAAGTTGGCGTAGTTATTACCGTTTTGGTTGGGAGCCGGGGTAAATTTTAGGTTTCCCGTTGTAATGTCATTGACGGTGACAAAACTTCCTGCGGTGACGGGTGTACCGTTTAAAGTCAGGCTTCCGGTTGTTGGTAGGGTGGTAATTTTGACTTGAGCGAAGTTATTGTTATCGAGAATATCGCTGAAACCAAAGTCATTTGTTGTGAAGGTATAAGCCGTATCTTCATTGGTGATGACGGTTTTGTCTGTTCCTGATGGAGCGTCGTTGACGGGTACAACTGTAATTGTACTAACAGCAGTATTACTAACATTAACACCATCATTAGCAATTACCTTAATGATACGAGAGCCAGCAGTGGGATTTTGTGAAGTATTCTCGTAGGTAATGCTCTGTAATAAACTCTGTAAGTCAGCCGTTTTAATATTAGTTAAAACGTTATTAACATCGGGTTTAGTGATTGTAACTTGCTTTGTAATATCATCGTATTTGACCGTGAAGCTAGTAGTGCCTACTGTAACTGTTGCTATTTGAGTTAGATTCAGGGGAAACTGTGTACCCCCTGTACCCCCAATTGTTAAAACTTCTGAGGCTCCATTTAATACACCAGAAATCCCCAGGGTAAGACTAATAATATCCTGATTGGGATCAATTCCATCGGGATCGCTAACGGTGGCAATATTACTAGCAATATAAACCTGACCATTGCCTTCGGTGAAGGTTGTGGCATAAGAGGTTGTGGTATTATCATTTATATCGGTAGTACCGCCATTCAAATCAACAACGGGGGGAGAACCCAGGGTTAATACTTTTAAGTTCGCAACTTCATGAATATTTGTCGCCGAACCTGTGGAAGCCGCAAAGCCAAATTTGAAGGTAGAAGGTAAAGTCCCTCCATTGGGTATTTTGATATCCAAAACACCTGGAAATACATATTCATCCGCATCTCCAACTCCATTAGAATTAGTATCGAAGAAAATGCGTAATTTTCCATCGTTAGATAGTTGAATTCCTACTTTTCTTTTAACACCTGCGTCAGTTCTTTTTGTTGCGGTAGTTGGCCCATCAATTCCATTCACGCCCGCGGGTAGGGTATTATAAGTAGCAATCCAGGGATAAGACGTGTTGCGATCTTGTTGAGTTTGTGCTACATTAAGAAATTCTTTCCCACGAATTGTAATTGAGTCGGGAAGAGGGAGTTTTAGCTTTGGCGGTGTGCTAGTATCCTCTGTTTGTGGACTGCCATCTACGCGAATAGTCTGATTGTTGCTATTGACCTCTGTAGCAAAGCTTCCATACTCATCAAATCCAATACCAACATAACCTCCAGCGATGCCGTTTGTATTATTAGTGCGGTTTTGAGCATATCCCAAGGAACCACGGAAAGCCCCTGCCTGGGTTGGAGATTTGGTACCATCAATTAAGAAAAAGCTTAATCCATCCCCTTTATTTATTCCGTCATCAGTTCCTCCATAAGAGTAATAATCAAATAATATAGTTAGTCCAGAGGCAGAAGAAATAGGTGTATTGTAAATGACAAAACCGGACTGATCTTTGGTGGATTGAGTTAGTCTTAATGCACCATTACCTTCGCTATCAATCGGTGTAGGATTTGTTCCTGTAGGAACGCCTGGAATCCCTCCAGGTTGTGGAGTGCTATTACTTCTTGCTGTTAAGAAAGGAAGGTTATCCGGGGTTGGATTTGTCAGACCACTTCCGGACAGCCAATTAATGGTGGGTGAAGGACTTCCTGGGGGTTGAGGTGTGAGTGCACTATTCCTAAAAGATTCATCGACTAATGTTTTCAGTAATACCCCTTCATAGTTGAATAAGGTTTGATTGTCAAAGGCTGAACCTGCTTCAATTGTTCCGGTTGCATATTCTAAATTCCAATCTCGGCCAAACTGAATACTACCAGTTAAATTCTCGGATGCGGCGATATCGGCTTGAGTCAGTTGGGATAAATTTGTAACGAAAGATTCTCCTAAACTTCCAGACGCAACATTACATCCATATAATAAAATATCAGCATTTTCACTTAATCCGGTTTGCCATTTTTGGAACTGTTCAGTATATTTAGTGAGGGTATTTTGATCTAAAAGTGTATTGCCTAACTGTAAACTCCCACTTTCACCATGAGAAATAATATGGAGGGCATCGATATCTTTTTGTGTAGAAAGAATATAACTAATTTGAGCGATTCCATCTTGATTAGGATCGAGTATAATAACTTCTGCGTTTGGATCAACCCCTTGCAGTAATGTCTCGTAGTTTTCGACATTAGAATCCATGAAAACGACTGTTTTCAGGGGGTCTTGAATAGAATTCTGGTGAGATAACATACCCTAAATTTCCTTGATTTGGCTAGTTTTTAAACAAATATATGGGTTAACTAAAACTTGAATCTGCACCTGATGGAAATCGATACACTTCTGTGATACTCTTAGCATTAAGCAGAAAAAAGGCATCGCAATTTACACTTTCCCTCAAGTGTAGATGCGTGGGTTGGAGGGATTGATTCAGTTTGTACCAGATGTGAAAGTGTCACATTTGCAATTGACAAAATGTTAAAAAAGTGTTAAGGATTCTATGATCAGTCAAAAATGTCACTAATTTCGCTGAAATTGAATGGAAGAAATTGAATGGAATATAACTGCCTAAAATATTATTAAAGAATATCCTCGTAACCTGGCATAGAATATAGTATAAACTTCCTGGCTAAGAGCGACCTCACGGATGTCTCTAATTTCGTCTCAACATAACTTAACCAAAAGTAAAAATTCTCCTGGCATTGTCCTGTCTATGTTTAATCGTTTAAGCATTCGGCAAAAAATTGGCTGGGGTTATGGGGTGGTAATCGGGGTCGTCCTTATGGGTGTGACCTCGGCCTTCTTGGTGGCGACCTATTCGGTGCGACCTTTGCGTACCCAATTAGAAATTGACCAACAAAAGGCAAAAGTTCTCGATGGACTCAGCCAAAGTCTACTCCAGTTAAAGCATAATCAGGATAACCTCGCGCAGTTCCTTAGCGATAGCAAGGACACGGAAAAAATTGAACGGGGAGTTTCCGCCCTGCGTTCAAATATCTTTGTGATGAATAATCAATTGCAACAACTGCAAGATATTCCTGAAACCACGGATATTAAAATTCAACAGGATTATCAAGCCCTACAGGACTTAACCCAACGCTATAAAGAACGGTTGACTAACTATTCAGAACAGTTTGAAATCCTGATTCAAACTACGGAAAAACCGAATCTGAATCCTCAAATTTTACAGTCGGTTCAAAAATCCTTGATTAACTTAAATCGGACAACTGGGATTATTCAAGTTTATCCGGTTTATGCTGAAACAACTCAACTAGAAAATAGATTCAGAAAGCGGGCTGAAACGGCTCTAAAAGATTATGAAAAAATTGAATTGATTGGCAACATTATTATTGTTACCACTGTCGTTATTTCCAGTGGATTGGCCATCGTATTTGCAATTTTTACGGGTCACATGATTGCAACTCCCTTAGATATTATGATTAAGGTCGCAGAACAGGTGAGTGAGGAATCGGATTTTGCCCTACAAGCTCCTGTGACCAGTTCCGATGAAATTGGGGTGCTAACCGAATCTTTAAATCATCTGATTCAACGGGTAGCTGAATATACGGAAGAATTACAGAAAGCCAAAATTATGGCGGAAGCAGCTAACCGTTCTAAAAGTGTGTTTTTAGCCAATATGAGTCATGAACTTCGCACGCCGTTAAATGCGATTATTGGCTATAGTGAAATGCTGCATGATGAATCGGAAGATTTAGGGTATACGGACTTTTTACCCGACTTAGAACGAATTCAAACCGCCGGAAAACATCTGCGAGATATGATTAGTGATATCTTAGATATTTCTAAAATTGAGGCTGGTCATGTTACTCTCTATTTAGAAAATTTCCCCGTTGATAAACTCATAGAAGATGTGATTACCACGGCGACACCTTTAGCAGAAAAAAATAATAATATTTTGAAGGTCAAGACCAAACCGAATATTGGAACTATGTATGCTGATATGCCAAAAGTTCGACAAATTCTGTTAAATTTACTCAGCAATGCTTCTAAGTTTACCGAAAAAGGAACGATTTATTTAATTGCTGAACGCACCCAAGAAAAACCCCCGATTCCAGAAGATGATGAATTTATGTATGGAATGGTGGCTAATTCGTCTCAATATTTAGTGTTCCGGGTTAAAGATTCGGGGATTGGGATGACCGAAGATCAATTACAACATATTTTTAAACCGTTTATTCAAGCTGATCCTTCTACAACCAAACGATTTGGCGGTACTGGGTTGGGACTGGCTATTAGTCAGCGTTTATGTCAAATTCTCGGGGGGGTAATTACGGTGGAAAGTGTGATGGATCAGGGTTCGGTTTTTAGTGTTTGGCTTCCAGTTCATGTTAAGGGATAGGGAACAGGGAACAGGGAATAGGGAATGGGTAATGGGTAATGGGTTAGGCGGTGGAGGAATGGACTTCTAAAAGACGATTGGAATTGCGTCTAAACTCTTGTTTTAAGGGCAATTCTATCACAAATTCCGTGCCCTTTCCGACTTCAGAAGCACAGAAAAGTTTACCATGATGTTTGGCAATAATTTGATAACTAATGGCTAATCCTAAACCTGTCCCTTTCCCGACGGGTTTGGTGGTAAAAAATGGTTCAAATAAACGGTGTTTGACCCGTTCTGTCATGCCATTTCCATTATCAGTAATTCGGATCACGACTCGGTTCGCTTCATTCAATTCTGTCCGAATCCGAATTGTGGGGGAGGTAGCGGAAATTTGCCATCCGGGGGTGGGAGAATGGGGATGGGGAAGGGGGTGCAAAAACTTAGATTCTTCTTCTAATACCGCGTCAATGGCATTATTTAAGAGATTCATAAACACTTGATTTAACTGACCCGGATAACATTCGGTTTTGGGTAGGTTTCCATATTCTTTAATGATTTGAATGGGAGGATTGCGTTTATCCCGGGGGTTATTTGCTTGGGGGCGTAGTCGATGTTGCAAAATCAATAAGGTGTTTTCTAAGCCATCATGAATATTAACGGGTTTCATGTCGGCTTCATCTAATCGAGAAAAGTTGCGGAGTGAGAGCACAATTTCTCGAATTCGGTTGGCTCCGACTTTCATTGAGGATAAAATTTTGGGCAAATCATCGAGAATAAACTCTAACTCAATAGTTTCTTGATGCTGTTTAATTTCGGCATGGGGTTGGGGATAATGCTGTTCATAAAGGGCGATTAATTCCAACAAGTCTTGGATATATTGATTGGCGTAGTTAATGTTACCATAAATAAAGGTAATCGGATTATTAATTTCATGGGCAATTCCGGCGACTAATTGACCTAAACTGGATAATTTTTCGGTTTGAATCAGTTGGGCTTGAGCCTGTCCTAATTCCCTTAATGTTAGTTCTAATTGTTGGGCTTTGGCTCGTTCTCGGGCCTCCGATTGACGCAGGGCTTCTTCGGCTTTTCGGCGATCGCCAATATCTTTAACCGTTCCGGTCATTCTTAGGGGTTGTTGCTGTTCATCCCGCACCACGACTTTACCCTGATTCAGAATCCATTTCCATTCCCCAGAACGGCTTAACATCCGATGTTCAATTTGACAAAAGGGGGTTTGTCCCTCTAAATGTTGTTTGAGAACTTCAACGACTTGCTCCCGATCTTCTGGATGAACTAACTTTAACCAAGAGCGGGCTTTTCCCTGAATTTTGTTGGTTTCATATCCCAACATTGAACTCCATTGGGGACTAAAATAAACCTCTCCGGTGACTAAATTCCAATCCCATAATCCTTGATCGGTTCCGGCTAAAGCTAATTTTAACCGTTCTTCACTGGCTTTTAAGGCTTCAGAGGCTTGGCGTTTTTCAGTAATATCAAAAATGGCTCCATTTAACCAACAAATTGCATCTTCTTCTGTAAAAATAACCTGTCCTTTTTCATAGACCCAACGAATCTTTCCATCGACTTTGATTAAACGGTATTCTAAAATATAGGGCTGTCGAGATTCAAAACTGACCCTAATTTTGCGTTTAACTTTCGCCAGATCATCGGGATGAATAATACTATTAAAGGAGCGGACTCGATTTTGAATAAAATCCGCCGCCGGATATCCGGTAATTACTTCAATTCCTTGACTTAAAAACACCATCATCCGATCTTCTTCTAAAACCCCTCGATAAACTGCACCCGGAATATTAGCCACTAGGGAGCGATATTCTCCTTGGCGTTCTCGTAATGTCCGTTCAATTTGTTTGCGATCACTAATATCTCGGGCAAAGGCACATTGATATTCTCTCCCATTAAAATTCAGATGATTAATCATAATTTCCACGGGAAAAATTCGATTATGTTTGGTGCGATGACGGGCTTCAATATTCAAAGAACCACAACGTCTTAAAATCTTCCAATGTAATGACCAGGAGGTGGCGGGAAAGTCGGGGTTAATATCATGAATGGTTAAACTCAATAATTCTTCGGGTGCATAACCCAGGGAACGACAGGCGGCGTCATTAACATATAAAATTTCTCCATCTTCTCCCACCCATAAAATAGCATCCGCCGCTTTATCAATGGAGAATTTAGTCAGTTTTAAAACTTCTTCAATGGGTTGCTGGGAATCCAATTTAAAGGGAAACGTGGCGTCCAGTTTAAACAAATTATTAAAATTAGATCGCAGTTTATCTAATGTGGAATGGGAGGGAGAAACTTTATCCTCAATTTGATCGGGGGTTAAGGATGCAATCAAGGGTTTTTTAACTCGGTGAGAATTAATGATCTGAATTAATCCCCCCATTCCCAAGAAAAAGATTAAGGCTACGATGAATTGACTGCCTCTTAACGCTGGGTTGAGAGGATATTTCCACATTAATAAATGGATTAGATGTAGGGTTCCATTGGCAATCAAAGCTAATCCTAAAAACCCCAAAATTTTGATTAAGGGTTGAGAATCAGCCCAATTAATGTTTAAAGATTTTACCACCTTAGACAGAAAAGAAGGTTTTAACCGAGGGGGGGTAAATAAATGATTAATCAGTAAAAAAGCCAAAGCATAGTGAATCAAAATGATCAGCAATTCTGAACTAAAAGTCAGAAACTCCAGGGGACTGTTGCTGATGGGATTAGGGGAACACAGGGGTGATAATCCGAGTAAAGTCATGGGATTTTAAAAAAAGGCTTAAAAAAATTTTAAACATCCGTTTGATCGCAGCTTTCAATCCGATTAAGATAGAGTTAGGGATTGAAGGTGAACGACCCACACTGACAAACGCGGCAAAGTCTGGGCTTGGTAATTTTGTAGCCCGATACCCTTTGACCTACACTTGCCATCAAGGGTTAATGATTAGATTTATTGTTCACAGCGCTGGCCGATCTTCTGTCACCCTGAACTTATAGATTTGGCTAGTCTAGCTCAATTGTAAGAAATTATTTAATGTTATTCTACAAATTGCTAAAAATTGTTGTTGTTTTATATATTTATTTAAAGTTTCCTATAGTTTTATTTAACTTGGCCTAATTATTGCTCACTGATCTGTCTTGGATATCCCGAAATTCCGATCAAGAAGGGGCATAATCTCCAGATTGATTTTCCCCTTCTCACCGAAGGTTAGGGGGTATAGCAATAGTCAAGGGAATTAGGACGTCAAACCGACCCTAACTCAAGACCCAGTTAACCAACATTCGCACTCCATAACCCGTTGCCCCGGCGTTATTATAACCGTTGTCTTTATCCGCCCACACCGGGCCAGCCACATCTAAATGGGCCCAGGGAGTTTTTTCCACAAATTGTTTCAGGAATAAGGTAGCTGTGATTGACCCTCCTGCCCTTGGCCCGGTATTTTTCATGTCGGCGTGGATGGCTTTTAAACCTTCAAAATATTTTTCTTCTAAGGGCATCCGCCAGAGTTTTTCCCCGGATGTTTTGGAGGCGGTTTCTAACTCCATTGCCAACTGATCATCGGGACTCCATAACCCGGCAATATCATCTCCTAAAGCAATTACACAGGCGCCGGTTAAGGTGGCTAAATCAATCATGGCATCCACCCCTAATTTATCAGCAAAAACTAGGGCATCAGCTAGGGTTAATCGTCCTTCAGCATCGGTATTATTCACTTCAATAGTTTTGCCATTAGAGGCTTTTAGAAAGTCCCCCGGGTGCATGGCGCGGCCGCTAATCATATTTTCTGTTACCGCACTAATAAAATGCACTTCTACATCGGGTTTTAACTGACCAATGGCTTTAGCTGCCCCAAAGGTGGCCCCGGCGCCGCCCATATCGACTTTCATCATTTCAATGCCGCTACCACTGGGTTTAATATTCAACCCACCGGAATCAAAGGTTAAGCCTTTTCCAATAATAGCTAATTTGCGCCGGGGAGTGCCCGAGGGACGATAGATTAAATGGATAAATTTAGGGGGTAAATCCGAGGCTTGGGCAACGCCTAAAAAAGCCCCCATGCCCAATTTTTCGCAATCTTCTTTTTCTAAAATATTCAATTCTAACCCGTATTCTTGGGCTAGGGATTGAGCCATTTCTGCCATAGTAATTGGGGTGACTTCATTGGCGGGGGCGGCGACTAATTCCCGGGCTAAAATGACCCCAGAACAAATTTGTTGGGCGCGGGTAATAGCGGATTCTGTGCCGGGTAAACCTAATAATTCAATCTGTTCAATGCCGTGACCTTTTTCGTCGGTTTCTGACTTAAATCGGGTATCTTGATGGAGGGCTAATTCTAGGCCTTCGGTAATAGCTTGGGCGGTGGTTTCTGGGGTTTCAAAAATAGGTAAGCTCACCGCAAGAGTTTTGCCTTTGAGGGATTTTGCGGTTTTGGCAATACTGGCGGCGGCGCGGCGTAAGCTGTCTAATTTTAGAGTATCGGATTGACCTAAACCGACTAAAATTACTTTGCGAATGGGGCTATTTCCCCCTACACGAGTTGAAATATTGCTATCTGCTTTTCCCTTAAATTCGGTTTCCTCAATCAGTTCTTTTAGAGTTCCGGCAAGTTGATTATCTAGGATAGCTAAGTCTGCGGTTAATTCTATCTGATCTTCAAATAAACCCAGGGCGAGGATATCTCCCGACCAGTTCAAGAAGGAGGTGTTAGTGGTTTTAAAGTCCATTGTTGTTGGTGTTTGAGTGACTATAAAAAGTATAAACCTTTTTTGAGTTCAAGAGTTAGGAAAAAGTCCCTGGTGTGACTCTGTTTGAAAAATTTTAATGGGGTGAGGATGAAATATAATTTATTTTGTCCAGGTTTCTTGCCAGAAGTTTCCCCCCACTTCGACTCCACCTAGGGAACTGGTGGCTTCTAAGATTATACGATTTCCTGCTTTTAATTGCAAGTGAATTTTTCCTTGCATGGTATCTCGACAACGAAAGATTAATCCATCTTTAGTTGGTGCTCTTAATAAAGTTCCCGGGTGTTCGGTGGTGGCGGTTAAACAGACTTGATAGTGTTGATTTTTGGCTGCTATTTGCCATTTTCCCCAGGGTTCAATTTGCCAAGTAACTTCTGAATTCCAGGGGACAAATTCATAGAATTTTCCCTGATAATGAATGCCAATTAAAGCTACGGATTCTGACCAAAATAACACATCTCGAATCCCACCTCCGGCTGTTAAGGCTAAATCTGTTTCTTGGTCAAAACTATTACAATTGACCCAAAACCATTGTTTAGGAAAACTCCCACCCCAATTTTTTTCGCCATAGGCGGGGGCGTTTTCAAACTCATAAATTTTGCCATTCCAATCAATCCAACCTGTGGCTAAACCATGAGCCATTAAAATTTGCCATCCGGGTTCAAATATTTGTAAAAAAGATAACCACCCGGCGGTTGATTGTTGCGGTTGATCAGGATTTCCCCAACCATAAATCGGTTGAATGGTATAGTGCCAACGGCAATATTGGGATGTACCCGGATCGGCTAATTTTCCTTGATGTAAGGTGGCTGTTCCTTGATAGCCTTGTTGAATCGAATTTTCAAAAATTGCGGGTTCTAAATAGCCAGGAGTGGCGGTTAAATCGGTTTTTCCCCAATGTCCTAACCCCAGTTGATCGGAGGTTGCCCAAAAGGTTTTGACGTCGGGAAAGGTGCGACACAAATACCCATCATCTGGCCCTAAAATTTGCGCTCCGCCCCCACTTTGGGGTTGATTTCCGATGGGATCTTCGATAGAATACATGAAGGCAAAGGTCTGTTTTTCTTGGGGTAATGTGACTCGATAGTACCAGCCTTCAAAAAAACGGCGATCGCTGCCATCCCAATGATAGCCACTATGGGGGGTTTGTAAAGGGTTTTGTTGACGATTAAAATTAAACATCAAAATTATAAAATAAACAATCTAAACCTATTTAAAATTATCATAAAATAGTTGATAAAAATTAAAATCGTAGTGAGTCCTTTAGGACTCTCTTAATATTGGATTAAGACAGCCCTGAAGGGCTGACTACGGTTTATGTAGTGAGTCCTTTAGGACTCTCTTGGTATTGGATTAAGACAGCCCTGAAGGGCTGACTACGGTCTTGAGGCCTTGACATTGGGTACAGCAGAGCCATAATTAACTCGACAACCCAAATTAAATAAACTAGAACTACATTCTAACGGGACAACTTGATCTCCTAATAAGGCACTACAGCTAACATAATTATCATTATTACTATCTTTCAAAACACATTCAATGGGTCTGGCACCAGAACTACTTGTCCACATTTTCATTCCGATTTCTGCTACAATATGTTGATAAAAGAAGGTGAAAATTACTCCTCCTAAAAGCACAATTCCTAGTAGGGTGATTCTGACTTTCCAATTACTCAGAATCTTGCCGATAAATCCTTTAATACTGTCTAGGATGGATGTTGTTATCGGGGTTTGTGTATTCGCAGGTTGATTTTCCGTCATCAGATCTTTCCTTTAAAATAATTGCTGCTGAGGTTAAGCCCAATTTAAGGTTAACGCCCAGGGTCTTACTTCTGTATTTTAACTGAATTTACTGAAAATTAGATTAGATCTGGCTAAATCTCTCAGAAGATGTAGCTCTAGCGGGGATTTATGATGCTATCTTAGTATCAATAAATCTTTTGTTTTCCGGTAGGAGCGATGTTTTATCTCTCTCAAAAAACGATGCTATTCTGTTTGAATTTGTGTTAATAAATCATTGAAAGGTTGCCAATTATCTTCAAGGGTAATTTGTTCCCAAACTGTTTCAATTTCAGGACGAATAATCACCATTTGAGGATTATAATAGTTTAATCGCTGTTTAATTTGCTCTAATTCAGGATAGGATAGGGTTTGTAAATGATGATAATATTGCTGTCTCCAAGCGTCTAAATGTTCCAGGGGTTCAGCATCTTTTAAAATATTCTGGGGTTGGTCTTGCCATTGCTGACAAAATTGTTCTCGCAGTTGCATAAAAAAATCGGGATAGCTAATTCGATTATTTTTGAGTAAATTAATCGTAATTTGCAATAATTCCTCTGCTTCTGGGGTGGGAAGTTGTGCAAACCCTAAACGATTAATCATCCGTTGACGATAGAATTCTCGGTAATACTGTTGAAAAGGGTCTAAGGCTTTTTTGAGTTCTTCTAAAGGTATAACTAAAGATAACGGTTTTTGCAATAATTCTAAGTTTCCTTCACAGATAAAGGGTTGATTTCCATAACAATATAACCTGCCATAATCAAAATAGGCGGCGGTGAATTGCAGGTTATAATCGGGTATAAAGGCGTAGGGGCCATAATCAAAACTTTCCCCGGTAATGGACATATTATCGGTATTTAAGACCCCGTGACAAAACCCGGAAGCCATCCATTGGGCGACTAATTCGGCGACTCTTTTGACTAATTCGGCGTAAAATAAAATATAGCGATCGCTCTCTAATTTCAGGTTAGAATAATAATAGGTAATGACGTGATCTAAGAGAATTTCGATTAGATCTTTTCGTTTAAAATAGTGCAACCGTTCAAAGGTTCCGAAGCGAATATGGGAGCGACTAAACCGGATCATAACGGAAGAACGGGTGGGGGAAGGTTCATCTCCTCGCCACAGTTGTTCCCCAGTTTCAATTAAGCTTAAACACCGAGAGGTTTTTACCCGCATTCGATGCAACATTTCGGCGGCTAAAACTTCCCGCACGCCACCTTTTAAGGTTAATCTACCATCGGCATTTCGAGAGTAGGGAGTTCTTCCCGATCCCTTTGTCCCGAAATCGTATAATTCCCCGTCTATTCCCCTGGTTTGACCATACAAAAACCCCCGTCCATCCCCCAAATAGGGGTTATATTCTCCAAACTGATAGCCGTGGTAACGCATCGCTAACAGGGGACGCACGGCTTCAAATTTGCCAAAGGCTTCGATAAAATGGTCGTCGGTAACGGTTTCGGGGTTGAGTCCTAACTGGGTTAATACGAAATCATTGCGGAACCGGAGTTGGTGCCTCGGGAACTCCGCCGCCGTTACTATATCGGAATATTCACCGCCTAACGCCTCAAATGCGGGTTCATAGTCGAGGTGCAGGAACGGATTAGACATAAAATCCCCAATGATAGTCTATTGACAATATTACCCTAATTTGGAAAAACTGTCAATTTCCGAGGGGGAAAATCTCAGATCAGGGATTAATAATCAGGTGATAAATGCTATTATTTTTGAAGTAGCATTAACTGCGTATCGATACTTTTAAATAAACGAATTCAATAGGAGGGAAACCAGTGACTGAGTTAATTAAGGCAATTGAAACGGGAGAAATAGATCGGGTTAAAACGGCTTTAAGTCAAAACCCTGATATTAATGCTCAAAACGAACAGGGAAATACGGGATTAATTACGGCGATTACTTTAGGCAAAAAAGATATAGTAAAACTCTTAATAGAAGCGGGAGCAGATGTCAATGTACCTGATAATGATCATTGGACTCCTTTGATGGAAGCGGCGGCAAGTGGTTACTTAGAAATCGTGCAGTTATTATTAGATACCGGGGCGGATATTCAGGCTCAAACTAATTTTGGGTTAACGGCGTTAATGGGTGCGGCTGGAAGCGGGCATAAACCGATTGTGGAGTTATTATTAAAGAGTGGCGCAGATTTAACTACAAAAGATCAGAATAGTTGGACGGCTTTAATTTGGGCATCTTCGGAGCAACATACAGAGGTTGTGGAATTAATCAAACAATATCGAGATCGTGATTAAAAATCTGATAGAACTCGGAAGGTGAGGAAAATGCGATCGCTATTTTCTATAAAATGAATTCTGTCAGTATTTACCCTGATGTAGAATAATCATAAATTAATCATGCACAACTTTATACCCCCAAAACGGTTTTTCCCCTATTTAACCTGGAGAGAAATTGCATCAATGGCCGATAAAAGTAATGTGGTTATTTTACAACCGATTGGCTCCATTGAACAACATGGCCCCCATTTACCGTTAATTGTTGATGCAGCGATCGCAACGGCTGTAACAGGTCACGCCTTAGCCCAACTTAATGATAACATTCCTGCCTATGCTTTGCCAACAATTTATTATGGAAAATCCAATGAACATTGGCATTTCCCTGGAACAATAACCCTGAATTCCCAAACTTTAATAGCGGTATTAATGGAATTAGGCGCAAGTCTTTATCGGGCTGGGTTTAGAAAATTAGCCTTTATTAATGGTCACGGCGGACAACCCCAAATTTTAGAACTAGTGGCGCGGGACTTACATCAAAACTATGAAGATTTTTCCGTGTTTCCCCTGTTTGTTTGGCGAGTTCCCAATCTAGCCTCAGAATTATTAACCCCGAAGGAATTAGAACTCGGAATTCACGCCGGAGATGCCGAAACCAGTTTAATGTTATCCTTACTTCCAGAACAAGTTAAAATGGAACAAGCGGTTTGTGAATATCCCCATAATTTACCCGAAAATAGTTTATTAAGTATGGAAGGAAACTTACCCTTTGCTTGGGTAACAAAAGATTTAACCAAAACCGGGGTTTTAGGGGATGCAACGGTGGCAACAAAAGAAAAAGGCGATCGCATTTTAGCCTCTTTAGTAAATAGTTGGGTACAAGTTATTGAGGATTTATATAAATTTCAACAACCCCAAAGATTTAGGGATTAATTAAATATTAACATGGCTTAAAATCCAAATAATCGTAGGGGCGAGGCGCGCCTCGCCCCTACAGAGGACTGAAATAAAAATCCTATAATTTTAGATAACAAATAATTTTTATGATTACAATTACCCGAATGTCATAACTTATGGGACAATGTTTTTACCTAAGATAGTCAGAGGCGTGAACGCCTCACTACATCAATACTAAAATTATGATGAATTCATCCTTACAACGAGCATTCGACCAAGGCAACGCCCTGAAAGTAATTAGCGGTTTAACCAATTTTAACGTTGGGCGGGTCGCTTCTGTGGTCAAAGCCGCAACCCAAGGGGGCGCAACCTTTGTGGATATTGCCGCCGACCCCAACTTAGTGCAAATTGTTCGTGAATTAACCCATCTCCCCATCTGTGTTTCTGCGGTTGAACCGGAAAAATTTGTGACCTGCGTAGAAGCGGGTGTAGACCTGATTGAAATTGGTAACTTCGACGCCTTCTATACTCAAGGACGGCGGTTTGAAGCGGCGGAAGTGTTGCAACTAACCCACGAAACCCGCGCCTTACTGCCCCATATTACCCTATCGGTCACCGTTCCCCATATCCTGGAACTTGACCAGCAGGTTGAACTCGCCCTCGAACTCGTGAAAGCGGGTGCAGATATCATCCAAACCGAAGGTGGAACCAGTTCTTCCCCGGTTCATGGCGGGACATTAGGACTAATTGAAAAAGCAGCCCCCACCTTAGCCGCCGCCTGGGAAATTTCTCGTGCTGTGTCCGTCCCCGTATTATGCGCTTCGGGTATTTCTAATATTACCGCTCCCATGGCGATTGCAGCCGGAGCCGCCGGGGTGGGCGTGGGTTCAGCTATTAACCGCCTCGATAACGAAGTGGCGATGGTGGCGGTGGTTCGGAGTTTAGTGGAAGCCTTAGCCACGGTGAAAGCCAACCGAGTTTACGCCTAATTTGGAGTTATGATCGGGTGTAGGGACGGGCTATAGCACGTCTCTACAGGATTTAAGTCTAAAAACCTATGAATAAGTTATAAACCAAGCTAAATAATCTTCTATCAAACTATGGTTGGGGGAATCTTCGTCTGATACTTCTAATTCTGCTAAAGGAAGGGTAAATTGTCGATTATCGCTGACCCGTTTAACATCCACCATAATCCCATCCGTATCATCAAATTTAGGCTGAAAATTTTCTAATACAAAAACATCGGTGTAAGAGGGATTAGTTTTTTTCAGTTCTTCATATTCTTTGATTTTTCCTGAACCGTAAAGATATTCTTCTTCCCATAAAAATTCTTCTGAGCCACTTAAATAACAAGGTAATTCAAGATTTTCTTTCAAATACTTAAAATATTTATTTAAAGTTTTTTGATTAACCTTGATCCGGCTATTACCTAAAATTTTCTTGACTTTTTCTTCAAATTCTTCTACATCAAATGTTTCATCCTCATCGTCATCTTCAACATCAAAGAAATTTTTATTAATTAATCCCAATGACTCCATTTGTTCAATCATACTTTTTAGTATCATTCTGGGATCGGAGTGGTCTAGGCTATTTCGTCGCTTACTCAATAAACCCGACATAATGGTTTCATCAATTTGAATTGGTTTCAAATCATCCCCGGGGGGCTGTAATTTTTTTTTGTTTTTGTTTTGATATGGTTTAGACATTCCGTTACACCAAGCACAGTAGTTCTTCGTCTCAACCCTAGATGATTTTAATTAATCTGGTTTAAGGTTGATAGTTATAGAGACGTGATTGGTTTACACCTCTATCTACTTTCAGCCTTAAGATTTTTCTATGGGGAAGGGAGTAGAATTTAGTATATCGTGCTACAGGTATTTTTGATATTCTCAAGGAGAGACAATTATGGTACAAACACAACAGGACTCTATACCCGTTATTTATCAAGGACAGTTCGGCAATTATACAATTAATGATCGCGATCGCCAAGGTGTGATCATTTACCGTACAGGCCTAATTATAGCAGCCCTGTGCTTCACCGTTGCTGCTGGATTAGTTTTATTCCAACTCAATACCCCCGGGGTTCTACAAGCATTAACCCCCATCTACTTCTGTTTTTGGTTGGCTTTGGGGGTGAGTTTATTCACCATTCATATCTATTTAATTCAGTTACATCAACTGCTAGAACTGTTTTGGTTAATTGGTGGAATTGCTTCGGTGGTGTTTGCTGTGGTCGATCCAGAACCCTTAGCATTAACCATTTATCACCATCCTTATAGCTTATTTGGGGTGGGATTTACCTTTGTAGCCTTAACAGGAATTTATTTTAAAGAAGCCTTCTGTTTTAATCGCGTGGAAACTAAACTCTTAACTCCTTTAGTCCCAATTTTTTTATTAGGATTTATGGCGGGTTTTTGGTCAGTTGATGCTCAAAGAATTTTCCTGGCATTTTGGGCGATTCAATTTATTATTTTTGCAGGTCGGAAAATATTCCAAGGAATTCCAGGAGATATTGGGGATAAAAGCGTTTTTGATTATTTAAAGAATCAACAATTTGCCTAATACAAAAATTGTTGATCCCCCCTAACCCCCCTTAAAAAAAGGGGGGAACAAGACTTCAAAGTCCCCATTTTTAAGGGGGATTTAGGGGGATCATATCTGGGATGTAATTAATAGTTATCACAAATAAGCTAATCTAATTCCGCATAATCAGGTAATTTTTCTTTTAAGATTTTACCCTTTCTAATCACCATCCGATCGCTCTGACAACGAGATAATATTTCACTCAAATACCGTCCTTGAAAAATAATAAAATCCGCCACCATTCCCACGCCAAGGCATCCGGTATCGGGTAAACCCATAAAATCCGCCGGGATGGTTGTGACACTCGATAACCAATCTTGAAACGGTCGATCTAAATGACAAGTTCTCACCGCCATTTTAAAGACTTCTAACCCATCATGGTCGCCAAATCCATAAAACGGATCACGACAATTATCACTGGCAAAAGCCACGGAAATTCCCGTTTGTTTCAATTCATGGACTAAGGTTGTTCCCCGCCAACGGGGGGTTTTAGGAGATTGAGATTGATCATATTGACGATCTTGTAAATAGAGATTACACATCGGTAAACTGACAATTCCAATGTTTGCAGCTTTAACTAATTCTAAGGTTTTTTGAACAATATCCTCCGGTTGTACGGCTAAACTACAACAATGTCCGCAAATAATTTTCCCCTCAAATTGATATTTTAATGCCGCTTCGGCAATTTTAGATAAACAAATTGATTCGGCTTCTCCATTTTCATCGACATGGAAATCTAAGTTCAAATTCCGGTCTTTAGCAATAGCAAAAATTCGCTCAATTTGTTGATCTAAATCAGGATTAATATAGGCAACACCCCCTAAAATCCCGCCAGATTCAGCTACTTTATTGACTAATTTTTCCCCTTCCGCCGTTGAATAATAGTCTAAAGTCGCTAAGGAAACACCTTGCAAAATTAAGCGATCTTCCCATGCTTTTTTTAAGGTATTAAAAACATCCCAATTTATATCTATTAATTTTCCCGCCGAATCTAAATGGGTTCTAATGGCTTTGGTTCCATGGACATAACTACACTTTAACCCAAATTCCATTCGTCGGTAAATATCTTCGGTAGTCCAGGTTTTTTCATCTTTAAATATTGCTAATAACGCATCCTGAAAAGTTCCTGTTTTATTGGGCGATCGCTCCCAAATATGACCCTTATCTAAATGAGTATGAACATCTACAAAACAGGGCCAAATTTGTTTCCCCTGTAAATCCACCGAGGGGATATTTTCTAACTCAACACCTCCGACAACAGCCATCTGATTAATGATTCCCGAGGTGATTTTAATATCAACTAAAGCCATACCATCCGTATTAGCTGAAGCTGCGATCGCCCCATCAATATTGGTCAGTACACAAACCGGAACTCGAACATTTTTCAACCCGTAACAAGAAGTATTTGGAATCATAATTCTAGCTAAAAATTTCAGATTATGTAAAAAATGTATGATAAGAATGCAAAATCTTCATAAAGTTTTAAGTTTTGTAACATTAGCTACGATTGCATCGGGTATAGGGGTCTAACTTATTCACATTGCTTAACCTTTGGGTTGAGGTCAAGAACCTCCCAGTTCAAACACAAGAGGTCAATACTCTAATTTTAGATTTGAGTCTTCCATGATACGGTTTGTGTCCCACAGACCTGTTACTGTTTGGCCAAATTTGATCCATTTGTCATTCGCCCGACAAATTCGAGACATAGCAACACTGAGGAATCCGCTATGACCAGCACAGTCCCGCAAAAAACAGCCACAAACAAATTTGAAAAATTCAAAGCTGAAAAAGACGGTTTAACGGTTAAAGACGAACTAGAAACCTTCGCCCAATTAGGTTGGGAAGCAATGGACGAAACCGACCGAGATCACCGCCTCAAATGGCTAGGGGTGTTTTTCCGTCCGGTGACTCCAGGTAAATTCATGATGCGGTTGCGTTTACCGAATGGGGTCATCACCAGTGAGCAGATGCGGGTTTTGGGGGAAATCGTGCAACGCTACGGTGATGACGGTAGTGCTGATATTACCACAAGACAGAACCTTCAGTTAAGAGGAATTCGGATTGAAGATCTGAGTGATATTTTTCGGCGGTTTGAAAGGGTGGGACTCACCAGCATTCAGTCGGGAATGGATAATGTCCGTAATATCACGGGTTCACCCGTTGCCGGGTTAGATGCCGATGAACTCTATGATACCCGGGAGTTGGTGCAACAAGTTCAAGATATGATTACAAACCAAGGAAAAGGGAATCCAGAGTTTAGTAATTTACCTCGAAAATTCAATATTGCGATCGCAGGATGTCGGGATAATTCGATTCACGCTGAAATTAATGATATTGCCTTTATTCCTGCATTTAAACAGGAAACTTTTGGCTTCAATGTGTTAGTGGGAGGATTCTTTTCCGCAACCCGTTGTGAAGCTGCTATTCCCCTAAATGTTTGGGTTAAACCCGAGCAAGTTGTCGGTCTTTGTCGAGGAATTTTAGAAGTCTTTCGAGACAATGGGCCCAGGGGAGTTCGCCAAAAAACTCGGTTAATGTGGTTAATTGATGAATGGGGAATTGAAAAGTTTCGTTCTGAAGTCGAAAAACAAATCGGTTATGCTTTGGAATCTGAAGCGGAAAAAGACGAAATTCTTTGGGAAAAACGGGATCATCTGGGAATTTATCAACAAAAACAACCCGGATATAACTATGTGGGATTAAATATTCCCGTTGGTCGGTTATCTGCTAACGAAATGTTAGAATTATCCCGGATTGCTGAAGTTTATGGGATCGGAGAACTTCGCTTAACCGTTGAACAGAATGTGATTATTCCCAATATTTCTGATAGTCGGTTAGAGGCGTTTTTAACCGAACCGATTTTGGAAAAATTCTCAGTTAATCCATCAGCCTTAAGTCGAGGATTAGTTTCCTGTACCGGATCACAATTCTGTAACTTTGCTTTAGTTGAAACTAAAAATCGGGCTGTAGAATTAGTTAAACAATTGGAATCGGAATTAACCTTAGAAAAACCCGTAAGAATTCACTGGACAGGTTGCCCCAATTCCTGCGGACAACCCCAAGTAGCCGACATTGGATTAATGGGAACTAAAGCCCGTAAAGACGGCAAAACCGTTGAAGGGGTGAACCTCTATATGGGCGGAAAAGTCGGTAAAGATGCCCAACTGGGTGAATGTGTTCAAAAATCCATTCCCTGTGAGGATCTCAAACCCGTTTTGCGACAAATTCTGGTGGAACAATTTGGCGCTCGCGTCAAAGAATAATCCATCTCAAAATCCACATCAACACCCTACTAATACAGAGTCAAAACATAGAATATGAGTAAACTTTCACGACGGAAATTCCTGTTCACGGCTGGTGCAACGGCGGCTGGAACTCTAATCATTCATGGTTGTGCTTCTAATAATAATCCTTCCACAACCCCCACAACAACCTCTACTCCAGCCCCGGCAGTTAATATTAATCCCGCCGATGCACCGGAAATACCAACAGCAACCTTAGGATTTATTGCCTTAACCGACTCCGCTCCCCTAATTATTGCCTTAGAAAAGGGTCTCTTTGCTAAGTATGGAATGTCTGACGTTAAGGTGGTTAAACAGGCTTCTTGGCCGGTCACTCGGGATAACCTAGAATTAGGTTCCGGTGGCGGTGGAATTGATGGGGCACATATTTTATCCCCCATGCCCTATTTAATGACATTAGGAACGATTACCAAACAACCCGTTCCGATGTATCTTTTAGCCCGATTAAATACCAATGGTCAGGCAATTTCTTTAGGTAAAGACTATCTGGATGCTAAAATTACTGTTAACGATAGTGCCAAATTCAAAGATATTTTATTAACTGCTAAAAATGCAGGAAAAGAAGTCAAAGCTGCGGTTACATTCCCTGGAGGAACTCACGATTTATGGATGCGATATTGGTTAGCAGCCGGGGGTACAGTTCCTGATACTGATATTTCAATTATTCCGGTGCCACCTCCTCAAATGGTAGCCAATATGAAAGTCGGAAATATGGAAGGGTTCTGTGTCGGTGAACCTTGGAATGCCCAATTAGTCAATCAAAAAGCCGGATATACGGCATTAATTACCGGAGAATTATGGAAAGATCACCCAGAAAAAGCCTTTAGTATGCGAGCAGATTGGGTGGATAAAAACCCCAAAGCGGCTAAAGCTTTAACCATGGCCGTATTAGAAGCGCAACAATGGTGTGATAAACCCGAAAATATCGAGGAAATGTGTCAAATTGTCTCCCAAGATAAATGGTTTAAAGTGCCTTTTAAAGATATTATTGAGCGCTCTAGGGGAAATATTGATTTTGGGGATGGTCGGGTAATCACCGCTAGTCCCTTGGCGATGAAATTCTGGAGAGATAATGCGTCTTATCCCTATAAGAGCCATGATAGTTGGTTCTTAACCGAAGATATTCGCTGGGGATATTTACCCGCCGATTTAGATATTAAAGCCACCGTTGATAAGGTCAACCGCGAAGATTTATGGCGGGAAGCGGCGAAGTCTTTAAATGTTCCCGCCGCCGAAATTCCAGCAACACCCTCTCGCGGGATTGAAACCTTCTTTGATGGCATACAATTTAACCCCGATGATCCTAAAGCCTATCTCAATAGTTTAGCAATCAAAAAAGTCTAATTCTTCCCTGTTTCCTGTAGGGGCGGGTTCTTCCAGAGCCAATAATTCCTACAGATGATATTAATAAACCCGCCCTGACTGTGGAAATGATCCCCCCTAACCCCATTGATAAGGGGGGAATTGGAGAATTAAAGTCAGGGGGATTTAGGGAAATCGGATCATCAAAGTCCCCCTTTTTAATGGGGATTTAGGGGGATCGACCTAACGACTTTTCGGTTTAAGTTGATACCAATATTCCCCCCCAAACCCCGTTGGTAAAGGGGAACTTAAAGAGAAAAAACTAACTAATTTGTAATTATCATGACGACTAGCACCAAAGCCAATCCTGATAGTAATAATCTTCTAAATTCTGTGTTCAATTGGTTTAATAATAATCGGAATAAAGTAATCCGTCCTTTGATTGGGGTTTTTATTTTTCTAGCAATTTGGCAACTATTATGTTCAGGAGAAAATTCTAATTTACCATCTCCCATTACAACGGTTAAAGAATCTTGGGAATTAATTATTAACCCATTTTTCGATAATGGAGGCACGGATAAAGGGTTGGGTTGGCAAGTTATTGCCAGTTTACAACGGGTGGCGGTTGGCTTTAGCTTATCGGTGATTGTAGGAATTTCCCTAGGGATTTTAGTCGGGAGTAATACTTTTATGTATGATGCCTTAGATCCCCTATTTCAAATTCTTAGAACAATTCCGCCCCTGGCTTGGTTACCCATTGCCTTAGCTGCCTTACAACAATCTAATCCGGCGGCTATTTTCGTCATCTTTATTACAGCAGTTTGGCCGATTATTATTAATACCACCGTCGGCGTACAACAAATTCCGCAAGACTATAAAAACGTGGCTAGAGTGTTACGTTTACCCAAACATAAATACTTCTTTAAAGTGTTATTTCCCTCCGCAGTTCCCTATATTTTTACCGGATTAAGAATTGGGATCGGTCTATCTTGGTTAGCGATTATTGCGGCGGAAATGTTAGTGGGTGGAGTCGGGATCGGTTTCTTTATTTGGGATGCCTATAATAGTTCTCGAATGAGTGCGATTATCGTGGCTTTAATTTATGTCGGAGTTGTCGGTTTAATCCTAGATAGAACTATTGGTTTTATTGCTTCTAAAGTTGTTCCTACTGAACAAAAATAAATTTGAAATAGTACCCGTAAACCCCCTAACCCATCTGATATTAAATTATGTCTGTATTCGTACAAGTTGACCACGTTCATCGCGTTTTTAATCTCCCCAATGGAGAACGATATATAGCCCTGAAAAACATTGAACTCAAAATCAATAAAGGTGAATTTATTACCTTAATTGGACATTCTGGCTGTGGAAAATCCACCCTATTAAATATTATCGCCGGGTTAGATCAAGCATCAGAAGGGGGGATTATTTTAGAAGGGCGAGAAGTGCGCGAACCAGGGCCAGATCGGATGGTGGTATTTCAAAATTATTCCCTATTACCTTGGTTAACTGTGAGGGAAAATATCGCCTTAGCCGTTGATGAAGTCTATCGTAAACTGCCGAAAACCGAACGAAAAGAAATTGTTGAAAAACATATTAAATTAGTCGGTTTAAGACAGGCTGCGGATAAACGACCAGGGGAACTTTCGGGAGGGATGAAACAGCGAGTGGCGATCGCTCGCGCCCTATCCATTCGTCCCCAATTATTACTCCTAGATGAACCCTTTGGAGCCTTAGATGCTTTAACTAGAGGTGGGTTACAAGAGCAGTTAATGAAAATCTGTGAAGCCAACCAAGTCAGCGCCGTCATGGTGACCCATGATGTCGATGAAGCCTTGTTATTATCCGATCGGATTGTGATGTTAACCAACGGCCCAGAAGCGCATATTGGGCAAATTTTAGAGGTGAATATTCCCCGTCCCCGTCAACGGATGGAAGTGGTAAATCATCCCAGCTATTATGCCCTACGGAATGAAATTGTTTATTTTCTCAACCAACAGAAAAAAGCCAAAAAATCTGCAACGAAAAAAGCCCCTATGGTGGTTGCCAAAAATGGCTTAGAAAAAGTTAATTTAGACCTAGGTTTTATTCCCTTAACCGACTGCGCCCCCCTAATTATTGCCAAAGAAAAAGGTATTTTTGAGGAATATGGATTAAGTGAAGTCACCCTCAGTCGAGAAACCAGTTGGAAACTCTTAGGTCAAGGAGTCGTAGAAGGTCGTTTAGATGCGGCCCAAATGGTGGCAGGAATGCCTTTGGCGATGACATTAGGATTCGGTAAAAATTTACCTATTCCGATTGTTACGGCCATGACTCTCTCTCGAAATGGCAATGGGATTACCCTGAGTAAAAACCTATATGAAAATGGGGTTAAAACCCTAGAAGATTTTAAAATTTATATCGAAAATCACCTTGACAAAGTGCATACATTGGGGATGGTTCACCCGAGTTCCATGCACAATTTAATGTTACGGTATTGGTTAGCAGCCGGAAATATTAACCCCGATCAAGATGTGAATTTAACGGTGATTCCACCCCCCCAAATGCAAGCGAATTTAAAAGCCGGAAATATTGATGGCTATTGTGTGGGAGGGCCCTGGAATGCCCGGTCTGTTCATGAGGGGTTAGGATTTGTTATTGCTAATAGTTTTGATATTTTCCCCAATGGACATACGGAGAAAGTTTTAGGCGTAACCGAAGCCTGGGCAAATCGCTATCCCAAAACCCATGTTGCTCTAGTCAAAGCATTAATTGATGCCTGTGATTATTGTGATGATCGGCGAAATCGAGAAGAAATTTTAGAGATATTATGTCGGGATGAATATGTCGGATCGGCACCAGAATATACCCGCTTAGGATTTATTGACCCCGTTGACCGGGGTAATGGTCAACCCCCACAATTATTGGTGAATTACAATCAGTTTTATGTGGATAAAACTAATTGCCCTGATGCTACAGAATTTCTCTGGATCATGGCAGAAATGGCTCGTTGGGGGATTACACCCTTTCCCAAAAACTGGGTTTCTATCATAGAAAGGGTATTAAGAACTGATGTTTATGGCCAAGCCGCCCGGGAATTAGGATTGTCCGAGACAGGACGCGATCGCCAAAGCATTAAGCTATTTGATGGCACTATTTTTAGTCCTAACGATCCGATTAAATATCTCAAAAATCTCAAAATTAAACAGGAAATTCGGATTGAAGAAATTATCCTCGATCCCATAGCAGCCTAAAACAGTCTCATCGTCAACCGTTGTTTAGCCTAAAAAATTATGCAAATTTTAGATAGTATTTCTTCTAAACCAATGCCATCCTCAAAATCCGATGCTTTTTTGCTGATTGATCAAGTTTCTAAAGTCTATAACACAGCAAAAGGTGAATATGTTGTACTTGAAAATGTCAATCTTCAGGTGCAAGAAGGGGAGTTTATTTGCATTATTGGTCACTCAGGTTGCGGAAAATCTACCCTATTAAATATGGTGGCGGGGTTTAATCAACCCACCACCGGGATAGTATCAGTTCAAGGACAAACTATCACCGAACCAGGGCCAGAAAGGATGGTAGTATTTCAAAACTATTCCCTGTTACCTTGGTTGACCGCTAAAGAAAATATTCAGTTAGGGGTTGAGTCAGTATATCCTGACAAATCCACCGCCGAACATAAGGCAATTGTTAACGAAAATTTAGAGTTAGTTGGGTTATCGGAAGCGGCGAATAAAAAACCCGCTCAACTCTCAGGAGGAATGAAACAACGGGTTTCCATCGCTAGAGCCTTAGCTACCCGTCCCCAAATGCTAATTTTAGACGAACCATTTGGTGCCTTAGATCCCATTACCCGGGAAGAATTACAGGAAGAACTTCTGAATATTTGGCAAGATCATCGGATTACTGTGTTAATGATTACCCATGATATTGATGAAGCCCTATTTTTAGCTGATCGTTTGGTGATGATGACTAATGGCCCGGCAGCCCAAATTGGCGAAATATTAGATATTCCCTTCTCCCGTCCCCGCGACCGCGCCAAAATCACCGAAGATCCCCGATATTATGAATTACGCAACTATGCCCTAGATTTCCTATTCCGGCGCTTTGCTCACCATGAGGAAGATCAAGATACAACTGAAGATACAACCTCCAACATCGGATCAGCACAAAGCACTACAATAGCACCCAGTTATAGTCCTATAGCAATAGAGGTGCTGAATATGCAACCCGATAACCCTAACCCTAACCCTAACCCTAACCTTAGCCCCAAAGACAATCCCTATGCTCAACGTTCTGAACCTGAATTAACCCATGGGGTTGACCCCGCAACGACCGAAGAAGAAATGTCACCTGAAACGAAAACCAAGGTGTTATTTGCTCTGTGGGGAGTAATTCTGGCTACCTTAATCGGATCATTAGTTTTCAATTCTACCACCACCGCAAATAAAGAGGCGGAAACCCCAGAGTCTTCCTCGGCGACGATGGGAGAAACAGCAACTACCCCCGTTGCGGAAACCACGACTCCGGTAACTATAGCCTCTCCCACCTTGACCCCTACTCCCACTGCTACCTTATCACCCTCTGTCAGTCCCTCTATCAGTCCTTCTGTCAGTCCCTCTGCCAGTCCCTCTGCCTCCCTGGGGGCCACGCCAACCGCCTCTCCTAATGTCGTGGCGACGACTTCTCCTAGTCCCAATAGCGTTGCATCTACTACGACGACAACGACAACAACGGCGATCGCACCTACCACAAAGGCGTCGCCAACGGTTTCTCCGTCTTCCGTGGCTACAACCGCCCCAACCCCAGGGAGTTTAGCCCCTGCTTCTGCTTCTCCTTCCCCTGCTACAACAGCAACATCACCGACAACATCACCGACAACATCACCGACAACATCACCAACAACAACGGCATCGCCAACGTCCTCTCCTGCTTCCGTGGCAACTGCCCCTAGTAGTGCGACGGCAAAAACCCCTAGTGCTGCTGATTTAGAAAAGTTAAATCAAGAGGTTTTTGCCCAAATTAATGAGGCTTGGACAAATACTCCAGTGACCGCAGTTTCTGTTTATTTAGTTAAGGTGAGTCAAAAGGGGGAGATTTTGAGTTATGAAGCTAAATCTGCCGACGCAACTCAAAATCTGAATAATACCCCCCTGCCCAATTTAGTGAAGTCGGATGTGACCCAAACTCCCTATACGCAATTTGAGGTAACATTTACCCCCGTAGGAACCTTGGATTTAAAACCGGTTCCATAGGGAATATTTTAAGAGGAATTGGGAGTTAATTATTATCCCAATTTCTCACTCTGATTTAACAATTTTTATATTAAATAAATTCTGGAATTCGTTGTTGGGCTTTAGCCCTCCATATTCGTGGGCAATCATCCCAACAACTAGCTTGACAACTCTTTCATAAAACAATGGAATCGATTAAAACCCTTTGCCCTTTCTGTGGTGTCGGTTGTGGTTTGGAAATTCTATCTACAGCAACGGCTGATCAAGATATTAAACGAGATGAACAGGGAAACCCGATTTGGAAGGTGAGAGGCGATCGCCAACATCCGTCTAGTTTGGGAATGGTCTGTGTTAAAGGAGCCACCGTCACCGAATCGATTCACCGAGATCGGCTTTTATACCCGATGATTCGAGAAACCCTAGACCAACCCTTCCGCCAGGGGAGTTGGGAGGAAGCCCTAACTCTGATCGTGGATCGGATCAAAACCGTTCGCAGTGAATATGGTTCCGATGCCCTATGTATGTACGGTTCTGGTCAGTTTGTTACCGAAGATTATTATGTAGCTCAAAAACTATTCAAAGGTTGTTTAGGAACCAATAACTTTGATGCTAATTCTCGTTTATGTATGTCATCGGCTGTATCGGGTTATGTTCAGAGCTTGGGGGCTGATGGGCCTCCCTGTTGTTATGATGATTTGGAATTAACTGATTGTGCCTTTATTGTGGGTAGTAATACCGCCGAATGTCATCCAATTATCTTTAATCGTTTAGCCAAATATCATAAAAAAAATCCCCACGTTAAACTAATTGTGGCTGACCCTCGCTATACCCAAACCGCCGAAGCCGCCGACCTGCATTTACCGATTCGCCCCGGAACTGATATTGACCTGTTTAATGGCATCGGTCATTTACTATTAAAATCGGGTGATATTGATACACTTTTTGTGGATGAATGTACCCGTAATTTTAAAGAATATGCTCAACTTTTACAATCTTATCCTCCCGAAAAAGTTGCCGAAACCTGTGGAATTACTATTGAAAAATTAGAAACCGCGGCTCGTTATTGGCAAGAATCAAAACGGATTTTATCCCTGTGGTCAATGGGATTAAATCAATCCTCCGAGGGTACGGCAAAAGTGCGATCGCTCATTAATCTACACCTGATGACCGGTCAAATTGGTAAACCCGGTTGTGGCCCCTTTTCCCTCACCGGACAACCCAACGCCATGGGCGGACGGGAAGCCGGAGGACTGGCCCATTTATTACCTGGCTATCGGTCTGTGACTAACCCCCAACATCGGGCCGAAGTTGAACAGTTTTGGGGTATTCCCGAGGGTGGCATTTCTCCCGACATTGGACGCACCGTTTGGGATATGATTATCGGTTTAGAACAGGATGAAGTACAGTTTCTCTGGATCGCCGCTACCAACCCGGCCGTAAGTATGCCCGACCTGGAGCGCACCAAAGCCGCCCTATTAAAATCACCTTTTACCGTCTATCAAGAAGCCTACTATCCCACGGAAACCTCGGCTTATGCCCATATTTTACTCCCCGCGACCCAATGGAGTGAAAAAACCGGGGTGATGACCAACTCCGAAAGGCGTGTAACCTACTGTCCGGGGTTTGATGTCCCTTTAGGAGAAGCCCGCCATGACTGGGAGATTTTTGCCGAAGTTGGGAGGCGTTTAGGGTTTAAAGAACAATTTGCTTTCCAAACCTCGGCGGATGTCTATGCTGAATTTGTGCGACTGACTAAAGGTCGTCCCTGTGATCTGTCGGGGTTAAGTCATGACCGTTTGCAACAGCAGGGGCCGACCCAATGGCCTTGTCCAGCAGGGGAAGTTGATTCTAGTATTTCCTCCAAACGCCTCTACACCAATAGTTATTTTGCTACCCCCGACGGTCGAGCGATTTTTGGCTCCTACCATTCCCAGGGGTTAGCCGAACCCAGTGATCCTAATTATCCCTATGTGTTGACAACGGGGCGTTTATATGGTCACTGGCACACCCTCACCCGCACAGGGAGAACGGCAAAAACCCAACAAATGCACCCCGACCCCTTTATTGAAATTCATCCCCAGGATGCGGCTAATTTGGGGATTGAAAATGGCGATCTTGTGCAAGTCCGTTCTCGGCGGGGAAGTTGTCAATTTCCCGCTAAAGTCACCGCCTTTATTGTCCCGGGAACCGTATTTGTCCCGATGCACTGGGGGGCGTTGTGGGCCGCAGATGCAGAAGCCAATAATTTAACCCATCCCCACGCCTGTCCTGACTCTCGCCAACCGGAATTAAAAGCCTGTGCAGTACAGTTATCAGTCATCAGAGTAGAGATGTGCCCAAGCGCAGCGATGCCGTAGGCTATTGGCGCGTCTGCACCAGTTATCAGTCATCAGTGGGGAACCTTTGACAATTTATATCGACTATTAGAGTAAGTCAGGAGTATAAAAACGACTAACTCCCATCTACCCCAGACAACTTAAAAAGTCTGTTCAAGACCTTGAAAATTATCTTTTGGGATGATGCCAAGTCCCTCAAAAGATGTTAGCCTAAAATAAATAAAGGGATTAAAAATTTTATTAAGTTGAGTTGACCTATGAAACCGACATTAACCTTAACAACATTAGTATTATTAGCCAGTTCAATGCTCCCAGCCCGTGCTGTGATGCTTAATAACCGGATTAACACGGATTCCGCCAGACAACCCTCTCAAGATTTAATTCTGGCTCAAAATAATTTTGACCAATATCGTCAACAGCGTCATGCACAGTTAGAACAACAAATGCGACAAGAGGTAAATCAGCCTCAATATCGCAACTTATCCGCAGCCCAAAAAGCCCAAATGATTCGAGATGCTCATAGTAATTTGGATCAACGTTTAGATCAGGAGTATGCGACTTGGCAACAGGGTAACAATAACGGGAATTATAATGGTCAGTATGATTCGGGAAACTATAATGGCAGTGATCGTTATGATCGTTATAATCGTAACAATCAACCCTATCCTAATGGGGGTTACAACCGTTAATAGTAGGTTATGTAAGTACAGCACACGAATCATTTAGAATATCTCAAATCATTTGATCATTAATTATGTGGTAGGGGCGAATGGCCATTCGCCCCTACTTTATTTAGACTTAATCAGAAATAATGAAACCCGATTGCCAAAATGCAATTATTAAAAAATGTTAAACACAAAAATATAAAAACTTTCTTAAGATTTACGGTTATATTGAAAATACAAGCCAAAACAACCGGAGTAATACGCCCATGCAAGTTAATCACCTGTTGAGGGAATACGAAGAAGGGGAAAGAGACTTTACGGAAGTAGACCTGGAAGGAGCAGACCTATCGGGAGTAATTTTGATTGGGGTTAACCTTTCCAGAGCCAATTTAACTGGAGTCAACTTGAGTCGAGCCTTCCTAAGTCGGGTTAAACTCAATGGGGCGTGTTTGCATCGAGCTAATTTGAGTTATGCCAAAATGAATGAGGCAAAATTAGGGGATGCGAACTTAACCAAAGCCAATTTGACGGGGACTTTTTTGGTTAAAGCTAAACTTCCCAATGCTAATTTAAGCGGTGCAATTTTAGCCGGAGCCAACTTAAGACGTGCCAGCTTACCGAATGCTAATTTATGTTCGGCAAATTTGCAATTCTCGAATTTAAGAGAAACAAATTTAACCGGAGTTAACTTGAAATGGGCGAATTTAGTTTCGGCAAAACTCAGTGGTGCTAATTTATTTGGGGCAGAATTAACGGGAGTTAATTTACAAAAAGCCTACTTAAATGGGATTAAATTAAGTCGAGTTAATTTGGATGGGGTGAATCTGCATGAAGCCCGACTAAATGGGGCTGATTTAGAAGGAGCAACCCTAATGAATGCCAATCTCAGTCAAGCTCAAATGCGGGGTATCCGGTTAACAAAAGCCGATTTAACCGGAGCTAATTTAGAACAGGCGAGTCTGATGTGGGCAAATTTAAACTGGGCAAAATTATCACAAGCGGACTTGAGAGATGCGGATTTGAGAGATGCCTCATTATTGGGAGCCACCCTGGAAAATACTCAATTCCAAGGGGCACAATTGCCGCAATCTTTAAAACTTTATCTGGATTTAGCAATAACCTGCTCTAATTTATATCAAGGTCATACTCAAAAGTGTGCAGTTGAGTTAAGATAATTTAAATTAAGATTGAACAGAAGATTAATGGCAACAGATTGTACTGTAGTTTTGGTTACGGCAAGTTCTCGTTTAGAAGCAGAAAAAATTGCTCAAGTGTTAGTGGAAGAAAAACTGGCAGCCTGTGTGAGTTTAATCCCAATTCATTCTATTTATACCTGGAGATCAGAATTATGTCGGGAGGATGAATGGCAATTAATCATTAAAACCAATCTTAGACAGTTTGAACATTTAGAAATAAGAATTAAACAACTGCACTCCTATGAAGTGCCGGAAATTATTGCTTTACCGATTATCAAAGGTTCGGTAAGTTATTTAAGCTGGATTTCTGGAGAAACTCAGACTCGTTAAAAACTTTTTTTCTCTTAGGTCATAATGTTTTATTGTAGGGTTTTTTCACAAATCATTTATTTTTACAGTAGTGGCACAAACACCTTATTTTACAAAGACTCATGCTCAAACCTAGACGGTGAGATCTTTTCTCTCTCAAGGATTTTCAAGGGAACACTTCTTACGATATAATCGTCCTATCAATCGGGTTAGACAAACAACCCAAGTCCACAGTCCCCAACTAACCATCACAAGCAATAAAGGATTAATCCCCATGGCTACTTTTCAAGAAAAAACGGGTGCTGATAACCCCCTGAATAATATCACTGTTGGTAATGCTAGCACCCCCTACCTTGCCGATCTTGACAATGATGGGGACTTAGATGCTGTGGTTGGTACCTACTCGAATGGGCTCAAATATTTACAGAACAACAACGGAATTTTCACTCAGCAGACGGGTGCCGCCAACCCCTTCAATGGTTTCAGGCTGATCGTTAATAGTGACCCCGCCCTTGCCGATATTGACAAGGATGGGGACTTGGATCTTTTTGTTGGGGACAGCTCCGGCACGATCTCCTATTTCCAGAACAACAACGGAATTTTCACTCAGCAGACGGGTGCGACTAACCCCTTCAATGGTTTCAGGGCTGGTCAGAATGCTAGACCCAGATTTGGCGATCTTGACGGTGATGGGGACTTAGATGCTGCGATTGGGAGCAACTCGGGTAAGATCAACTATTTCCAGAACAACAACGGAATTTTTACTGAGCAGACGGGTGCGGCTAACCCCTTAAATATTGTCAATATTGGGGGGCTTATTGAGCCCAATCTTGCCGATATTGACAAGGATGGGGACGTGGATGCTGTTATTGCCACTTCTGGGGGTACGCTCGAATACTTTCAAAACGACAACGGAATTTTCACCCGGCAGACGGGTACGGCAAACCCCTTCAGTGCCTTAAATTTTGGGCAAAATAACTCCGCCACTTTTGCCGATTTTAACAAGGATGGAAACTTGGATGCTTTTGTTGGGAACGCCCAGGGCACAATCCAATATTTTCAGAACACTACGCCTCTACCTCCAGAACTTCTGATTAACGCTTTACTGCCTTTTAATAATCAGCAACAAGTTCCGCTTGCGAATGACTTAACAGTCTATTACAACCAACAGATTCTCAAAGGCACTGGCAATATTGTTATTAAGAATGCTGCGGGAAATATTTTTGAAATCCTAGATATAAATTCACCTAATATTACAATTAATAGTTATGAACTTGTTATTAACCCCACCAATGATTTAGCAGGACAAACACGATACAGCGTTGAAATTTCTCCAGGCGCGCTTGTAAGTTCAGGTGGATTATTACCCTCTAAAGCAACAACTGCTAAAGACTGGAGTTTTACAACCCTTGATAATATTCCCCCCACCATTACGAAACTAAGTCCCGCCGATGATAGCATCGGCCAGATAGCATTGTTTGGCAACTTAGATATCACATTCAATGAACCCGTTTCTAAAGGGACTGGTAATATTGTTATCAAAAGACTCTCGGATAATTCTATTTTTGAAACGATACCAGTTACATCACCCAATATCAGTTTTTTGACGGCTGGTGGATCTAGTCTTCAGGTATTTATCAACCCCACAAACGATTTGGTATCGGAAACAGAATATTACGTTGAAATTGATAATACAGCCTTTAAAGATTTGAGTGGCAATGCCTTTGCCGGCCTGAGTGGAAATACTCCCTGGAATTTCAAAACTCCAGATCGGACTCCTCCACTCCTGACCAGTTTATCACCAACGGATAATGCTACAGGAGTTGCCCTAGGAGATAATTTAATTGTCACCTTCAATGAAGCTATTCAGAAAAGTAATACGGGCAATGTCACGATTAAAAAATTATCCGATGGTTCAATTGTTGAAACCCTAGCGGTTAGTTCACCTAATCTGACTACTAATGGCAATCAACTCACTATTAACCCCACTGCTAATTTAGCTCCGGGTACAGAATATTATGTAGAAATTGCTCCCATAACTATTGCTGATTTAGCCGCAAATTCCTTTATTGGAATTAGTGGGAGTACGCAATGGAATTTCACAACTGTCTCCGATGCCGTTAACCTGTCGATAACCCCGACCACCGGGACAGAAGCCAACACCACCAGTATTACCGTCACCGCCACCGCCGCCCTGCCCGTTGTTGGGAACCAAACCGTTGATTTAGCATTAACTGGAAATGCCACATCTGCGGATTTTGCGGGCACTATCCCCAACAAAATCACCATAACCGACGGCAGCACCACCGGACAAGTCACCTTTACGATTACTGACGACAGCATCGACGAAATTGACGAAACTGCCAACCTCGCTATCAGTAACCCCAGTGCGGGCATTGTTTTAGGGCCAACCACCACAGGCAATATCACCATTACCGACAACGATACGGCTGGATTTGAACTGCAAGCCATCAGTGGCCATACCAGCGAATCCGGGGGGACTGCCAACTTTGGTATCCGCCTCAAAACCCAACCCACCGCCGATGTCAGCTTCAGTTTCACCAGCAGTAACACCGCCGAGGCAACCGTCCCCGCCACCCCCATCACCTTTACCCCCGCTAACTGGAACGTTTATCAAACCGTCACTGTAACGGGCGTAGACGATGCACCTCCGGTGGTCGATGGAGACAAAACCTACCAAATTGTTAGCAGCGCCGTTACTAGCACCGACCCCAACTACAGCAGCATCAAACCCTCCGATTTGATTGGGATCAACACCGACAACGACAGCCCCAGAGTTACTATTACCCAAAGTGGAGGCAGTACAGCCGTTACCGAAGGGGGAGCAAATGATACTTATACAATACAATTAGATACCGCACCTCTAGGTGATGTCACCGTTACCGTCACCTCCGATGCCCAATCCCAAGTCAGCACCGATGGTACTACCTTTGGCAACAGCCAAACCGTCACCTTCACCCCTGCCAATGGTACGGCGGCTAAAATTATCACCGTCAAAGCCGTAGATGATACCGTCGCCGAACATAACCATACCAGCAGTATTACCCACGCGATTACTGCCAGTGCCACTCCCATCAACTATCCCACCACCATGCCCATCGGCCCGGTGAATGCCCAAATTACCGATAACGATATTACCTACAATGTAGTTGGTAGCACTACCACGATTACAGAAGGGAATACGGGCAACCAAGTTATTAGTTTTACGATTACTCGTGGGGGCGAAACCCAACAACCCAGTAGTATTGATTTCAGTTTCGGGGGAACCGCCAGTACCGGAACAGACTACAATAACGTTAACGTGACGGGTACGGGAGTGAGTGCTACAAACAGCACCATTAGCTTTGCCGCCAACGCCACCACCGCCACCATCGCCGTTGAAATCCTAGGGGATGCCCAAGTTGAACCCGATGAAACCCTCAGCCTCACCCTCAGCAACGGCACACCCGCAGGGACAGCTACCATTACAGGTTCGCCCCTGAATGTCACCCTAACCAACGACGACACCGCCGGAATTGTCCTCAAACCCAAAAACGGATTAACCACCACCGAAGCCACCGCCACCGATAGCTTTACTGTCCGGTTAAGCAGCCAACCCAGTGCCGACGTCACCATTGGGTTAACCAGTGATAACACCGCCGAAGGCACATTATCAGCCAACAGCGTCACCTTCACCCCTAGTAACTGGAATACCGCTCAAGCTGTTACTGTCACTGGAGTCGATGATAATATTATTGATGGGAATAAAGCCTATAAAATTGTCACCGCCAAAGCCACCAGCACCGACACTAACTATAGCGGCTTAGACTCTAACGATATCGGTGTTAACAACCTCGATAACGACTTGGCCGGGTTCACAATTTCGGCTATTAGTGGCAATACCACAGAAGTCGGGGGGACGAGTACCTTTACCATCCAACTCAAAACCCAACCCACCGCCGACGTCACCCTTCCTTTAAGTAGCGATAACACTGCCGAAGGGACTGCTTTACCCGCTTCTGTTACCTTTAATTCAACTAACTGGAATCAACCCCAAACCGTTACTGTTACCGGAGTTGATGATAGTATTGCCGACGGAAATCAAAACTATAATATTGTCACTGGAGCCACCACCAGTACCGACACCAACTATAACGGCATTAACCCCAACGATATTGGGATTGCTAATATTGATAACGACGTTGCCGGGGTCACAATTTCTGCTATTAGTGGGAATACCACAGAAGCAGCAGGTACAGCCACCTTTACCGTTCAACTCAAGAGTCAACCTACGACTGATGTTAGCTTTAATTTAAGTAGTGATAATCCCGCAGAAGGGTCTATTTCTGCTAAGAGCCTCACCTTTAATTCAACTAACTGGAATCAACCCCAAACCGTCACCGTCACCGGAATTGATGATATTTTCTTTGATGGCGATAAACCCTATAATATTGTTACCACAGCCATCAGCAGTCAAGATCCCAGTTATAACGGGATTAATCCTAGCGATATTGCCGTCACCAATACCGACAACGACAGTCCTGGGTTCATCGTAATACCCGTCGTCAGCAATACTACAGAAGCTGGAGGTACCGGAGGATTTGTCATTTATCTCAACGGTCAACCTACAGGCGATGTCACCCTTCCCCTCAGTAGTGATAACACCAATGAAGGCACTGTAACCCCCGCAGCCGTTACTTTTAATGCCAGTAACTGGGATATCCCCCAAACCGTTACAGTTCTACCAGTCGATGATCCGATTGTGGATGGGGATAAAGCCTATAATATTGTTACCGGAGCCTCTACCAGTACCGATATCCGATTTAACGGGATTAACCCTAACGATATTCCCTTCACCAATACCGACAACGACATCCCCGCGTTTATCATCTCCCCCATCAGTGGCAATACCACAGAAGCCGGAGGTCAAGCCAATTTTACCGTCCAACTCAACGGTCAACCCACCGCCGACGTTACTTTTGGGTTAACCAGTGACAACCTGGCTGAAGGCACAGTCTTACCCGCAGCCGTCACCTTCAATTCCACCAACTGGAATACCCCCCAAACCGTCACTGTCACTGGAGTCGATGACACCATTGTTGATGGCGATAAACCCTATAATATTGTCACCGGAGCCTCTACCAGTACCGACCCCCGATTTAATGGTATTAACTCCAACGATATTGCCGTTATCAATAGCGATAACGATATCCTCCCCGTCGATACCACCCCACCAGTAGTGGTGAGTTTAACCCCAACCGATGATGCCACGGGAGTAGCCGTAGGGGATAACTTAATCATTAAATTCAGTGAAGCCATTCAGATTGGCAGTGGTAATATCGTCATCAAGAAACTATCCGATAACTCCATTGTCGAAACCCTGAATGTCAATTCCCCCAAAGTCAGCATCGGGACAAACAAAAAGGATAAAGTCGCCAGTCTACTTATCCTCAACCCCACAGCCGACTTAGCCCTCAGTACAGACTATTATGTAGAAATCGACCCCACAGCCATTCAAGACAAAGCCGGAAATCCCTATACTGGTATCAGTGGCAGTACAACTTGGAACTTCAAAACCGTTGATGCGTCCCCAGCCATTCCCCCCGTCAACCTCTCCCTATCCCAAACCACAGGCAGCGAAGCCGGGACAACCAGTATTACCGTCACCGTCACCGCAGCAGCAGCCGTTGTGGGCGACCAAACCCTTGACCTGACCCTAAGCGGAGATGCCAACTCTGCCGATTTCGTCGCCCCCGTCCCCAACAAAATCACCATCCCCAACGGTAGCAGCAGTGGACAAGTCACCTTCACCATCACCGACGACAAACTCGACGAAATCGACGAAACCGCAACGCTCACCCTGAGTAACCCCAGTGCCGGAATTGTCCTAGGCCCAGACATTACAGACAGTTTCACCATTATCGACAACGACACAGCCGGATTTCAACTTCAACCCATCAGTGGTAATACCAGCGAAGCCGGAGGTCAAGCCAGCTTTGACATCCGTTTAACCTCCCAACCCACAGCAGATGTCAGTCTCAGTTTCAGCAGTAGTAACATCGCCGAAGGGACAGTTGCCCCCACCACTATCACCTTTACCCCCGGTAACTGGAATAGCTACCAAACTGTCACCGCCACAGGAGTAGATGATTTAGTCGCCGACGGAGATGTCTCCTACGAAATTCTCAGTGCTCTCACCAGCACCGACAGCAACTATAACAGCCTCAAACCCGCCGATGTCGATGTCACCAACACCGACAACGACATCCCGGGAGTCACCATTACCCAATCGGGCGGGAGTACCAATCTCACAGAAGCGGGAAAAACAGATACTTATGAGATACAATTAAATACGCAACCCCTGGGGAATGTTGAAGTAACATTAACCGCCGATATCCAAGCCGAAATCAGCTTAGATGGGGTTAACTTTGCCCCATCTCAAATCGTTAACTTCACACCCACCACGGGCATCACTCCCCAAACTATTACAGTCAGGGCGATAGATGATGGAGTTGCCGAACATAATCACAGCAGTGCTATTACCCACCGGATTACCAATAGCACAGCCCCCAACTATCCCACCACCCGACCCATTGGCTCGGTGAATGCCCAAATAGTGGATAACGATATTACCTATAATTTGATTGGGAGTACCACCACTATCACAGAAGGGAATACGGGTAGCCAGGTTGTCAGTTTTACTATTAGTCGAGACGGTGAGACTCAACAGGCCAGTAGTGTTGATTTCAGCTTAGGAGGCACCGCCAGCGTTGGTACAGATTACAATAACGTTTTGGTCAGTGGTAGTGGAGTTAGTGCTACGGGCAGTAAGATTAATTTTGCCCCCAATGCCACCACTGCGACGATTGCGGTCGAAATCCTGGGTGATACTGTTGTTGAACCGAACGAAACCCTAGAACTTAGTCTGAGTCAAGCTACGGCTGCTGGCACAGCCACGGTTACGGGTTCTCCCCTGAGTCTCTCCATTCAAAATGATGACCGAGAAATTATACCCACACCCGTACCCACACCCGTACCCACACCCGTACCCACACCTGCACCAACATCCGTACCCACACCCGTACCCACACCCGTACCAACATCCGCACCTATACCTATACCTGTACCGATACCCACGCCCACACCAAGACCCACGCCCGCACCTACACCGGAGCCCACACCCGCACCCACACCAGAGCCTACACCCGTACCCACACCCGCACCGACCCAAATTCCCATACCGGACTTTAAGGCTTTGGAGGATGCTCTCAAATCCTTGCCTGTTACCGTTTCACCCCAGCCCACCCCAGAACCCACGGCGGTGTATATATTTGACCCCACCGTGTTATACCTGGGAATCAACATCAACGCAGATGCCCTCACGCCACCAGCAACCGCCAATCCGCTTAATGGTACGGGTAATACCGATAATTTGGAAGCCACAGACAATCAGGATGTCATTTCCTCCGGGGGTGGCGATGATCGAGCCTTGGGCTTTAAAGAAAATGACTTTATTACTCTCGAATCGGGAAATAACACAGCGTATGGGGGTCAGGGTAATGATACTGTCGTTAGCGGTGACGGCGATGATCTGATTTTTGGTGATTTAGGAGATGACCTGATTCAAAGCGGAGACGGTAAAGATACGGTGTTCGGCAGTCAAGGTAGTGATATTCTGCATGGGAATTCAGGAGATGACCTACTCTTAGGCGGTGAAGACACGGATGTCTTAGAAGGGAATGAAGGGAATGATCTTGTCTTCGGTGGCCAAGGCATGGATTTTGTCAATGGAAATGAAGGAGATGATGTCCTGTTTGGTAACCAAGGCTTTGACATCGTTGCTGGGGGTACAGGCAATGAGACAATCTATGGGGGTAAAGAAACCGATCTAGTTGATGGTAATGAAGGTAATGATCTGCTCTGGGGCGATTTAGGAGATGATCTTCTCGATGGTGGTACCGGAGAAGACCAACTTCTCGGCGGTGAGGGCAATGACATCCTCGTCGGTGCTGAGGGTCTGGATATCCTGACCGGAGGCGAGGGCAATGATAATTTCTATATTGCGACTCAGTTTGATACGGAAACCATTACGGATTTCCAAGATGGGTTAGACCGAATTGTGTTCACGGGGGGATTGACTTTTGCTCAGTTACAAATTACGTCTGAAAATGGCAATACTATTCTGACGGTAGGGAGCACTCAACAACAAGTGGCTATACTTTTAGGGGTGAATCCTAATTTAATTACTGCGGAGGACTTTTTCACTAATAATTCTCCCTTATTAAGCACCCAGGGGATTTGATTTTCTGTCCCCCGAATTTTTTTATAAGCTGTTCAGTCTTTAGTTGTGATTAGCAAATAGCCCCCTCCTTGTCATGGGAGCGGCGACGCTCCCTAAAATCAGTTTATCCCCTAGTGGGGTGACAAGAGGGCTATAGCGCTACGCCCATAAGTGTTTGACACTTCTAAAACCTGAAACCCTTTTAACCATCACAAGTCAAGAAAGGATTGATCAATATGGCTACTTTCCAAGAAAAAACGGGTGCTGACAACCCCCTGAATGGTTTCGATGTTGGTAATGTTAGCGCCCCCAGCGTTGCCGATCTTGACAATGATGGGGACTTAGATGCTGTGCTTGGTAGCTACTCCGGTACGCTCAACTATTTCCAGAACAACAACGGAATTTTCACTCAGCAGACGGGTGCGGCCAACCCCTTCAATGGTTTCAGGAGCTTCCTTTATACTACCCCCGCCCTTGCCGATATTGACAAGGATGGGGACTTGGATGTTTTTACTGGGAACAACTCCGGCACGATCTCCTATTTGCAGAACAACAACGGAATTTTCACTCAGCAGACGGGTGCGACTAACCCCTTCAATAGTTTCCAGGGTCAGCGTAATAGTGCCCCCAGCTTTGGCGATCTTGACGGTGATGGGGACTTAGATGCTGCGATTGGGAACTCCCTCGGCACGATCAACTATTTCCAGAACAACAACGGAATTTTTACTGAGCAGACGGGTGCAGCCAACCCATTAAATAGTGTTGGAATTTTTGGGCTTAGTAAGCCCAATCTTGCCGATATTGACAAGGATGGGGACGTGGATGCCGTTATTGGCACTAATCAGGGTACTCCCGAATACTTTCAAAACGACAACGGAATTTTCACCCGGCAGACGGGTACGGCAAACCCCTTCAGTGCCGTAAATTTTGGAAGTAATAGTTCCCCCACTTTTGCCGATTTTAACAAGGATGGAAACTTGGATGCTTTTGTTGGGAACTCCCAGGGTACGATCCAATATTTTCAGAACACCACGCCTCTACCTATAGAACTTGTGATTAACGCTGTACTGCCTATTAATAATGGGGTACAAGTTCCGGTGGCGAATGACTTAACAGTCTATTACAACCAACAGATTCTCAAAGGCACTGGCAATATTGTTATTAAGAATGCTGCGGGAAATATTTTTGAAATCCTAGATATAAATTCACCTAATATTACAATTAATAGTTATGAACTTGTTATTAACCCCACCAATGATTTAGCAGGACAAACACGATACAGCGTTGAAATTTCTCCAGGCGCGCTTGTAAGTTCAGGTGGATTATTACCCTCTAAAGCAACAACTGCTAAAGACTGGAGTTTTACAACCCTTGATAATATTCCCCCCACCATTACGAAACTAAGTCCCGCCGATGATAGCATCGGCCAGATAGCATTGTTTGGCAACTTAGATATCACATTCAATGAACCCGTTTCTAAAGGGACTGGTAATATTGTTATCAAAAGACTCTCGGATAATTCTATTTTTGAAACGATACCAGTTACATCACCCAATATCAGTTTTTTGACGGCTGGTGGATCTAGTCTTCAGGTATTTATCAACCCCACAAACGATTTGGTATCGGAAACAGAATATTACGTTGAAATTGATAATACAGCCTTTAAAGATTTGAGTGGCAATGCCTTTGCCGGCCTGAGTGGAAATACTCCCTGGAATTTCAAAACTCCAGATCGGACTCCTCCACTCCTGACCAGTTTATCACCAACGGATAATGCTACAGGAGTTGCCCTAGGAGATAATTTAATTGTCACCTTCAATGAAGCTATTCAGAAAAGTAATACGGGCAATGTCACGATTAAAAAATTATCCGATGGTTCAATTGTTGAAACCCTAGCGGTTAGTTCACCTAATCTGACTACTAATGGCAATCAACTCACTATTAACCCCACTGCTAATTTAGCTCCGGGTACAGAATATTATGTAGAAATTGCTCCCATAACTATTGCTGATTTAGCCGCAAATTCCTTTATTGGAATTAGTGGGAGTACGCAATGGAATTTCACAACTGTCTCCGATGCCGTTAACCTGTCGATAACCCCGACCACCGGGACAGAAGCCAACACCACCAGTATTACCGTCACCGCCACCGCCGCCCTGCCCGTTGTTGGGAACCAAACCGTTGATTTAGCATTAACTGGAAATGCCACATCTGCGGATTTTGCGGGCACTATCCCCAACAAAATCACCATAACCGACGGCAGCACCACCGGACAAGTCACCTTTACGATTACTGACGACAGCATCGACGAAATTGACGAAACTGCCAACCTCGCTATCAGTAACCCCAGTGCGGGCATTGTTTTAGGGCCAACCACCACAGGCAATATCACCATTACCGACAACGATACGGCTGGATTTGAACTGCAAGCCATCAGTGGCCATACCAGCGAATCCGGGGGGACTGCCAACTTTGGTATCCGCCTCAAAACCCAACCCACCGCCGATGTCAGCTTCAGTTTCACCAGCAGTAACACCGCCGAGGCAACCGTCCCCGCCACCC
>NZ_LT797701.1:347855-368214 GCF_900009135.1 Planktothrix sp. PCC 11201
CCCACACTCGCACCTACACCGGAGCCCACACCCGTACCCACACCCGCACCGACCCAAATTCCCATACCGGACTTTAAGGCTTTGGAGGATGCTCTCAAATCCTTGCCTGTTACCGTTTCACCCCAGCCCACGCCAGAACCCATGGCGGTGTATATATTTGACCCCACCGTGTTATACCAGAAACTCCAAATTAACGCCGATGCCCTGACGCCTCCGGCGAGTGCCAACCCAGTTAACGGTACGGGTAATACCGATGATTTGGAAGCTACGGACAATCAGGATCTGATTTCATCAGGTGGGGGTAATGACCAGGCATCGGCTTTTAAAGGAGATGACTTTATTACTCTGGAATCGGGGAATAACACGGCCTATGGCGGTCAGGGCAATGATACTGTCCTGGGAGGTCAGGATAATGACCTAATCTTCGGTGATTTAGGAGATGACTTAATTCAAAGCGGAGGTGGTAACGATACGGTTTTCGGCACTCAAGGGAATGATCTTCTCCACGGCAATCAAGGAGATGACCTGCTTTTGGGCGGTGAAGATATCGATGTCTTAGAGGGGAATGAAGGCAATGATCTGGTTTTTGGTGGCAAGAGCACTGATTTTCTCAAAGGAAATGAGGGTGATGATGTCCTATTTGGGGATGAAGGTACTGACATCGTTTCTGGAGGCACGGGCAATGATACAACCTATGGGGGTAAGGAAACCGATCTACTTGATGGTAATGAAGGTAATGATCTGCTCTGGGGCGATTTAGGAGATGATCTTCTCGATGGTGGTACCGAAGAAGACCAACTTTTTGGCGGTGAGGGCAATGACATCCTCGTCGGTGCTGAGGGTCTTGATACTCTAACCGGAGGCGGCGGCAATGATGAATTCTATATTGCGACTCAGTTTGATACGGAAACCATTACGGATTTCCAAGATGGGTTAGACCGAATTGTGTTCACGGGGGGATTGACTTTTGCTCAGTTACAAATTACTTCTGTGAATGGCAATACGATTCTGACCGTTACTAGCACTCAACAACAAGTTGCTAAACTTTTGGGCGTTAATAGCTCTTTAATTACGGCGGCGGACTTTTTCGAGAATAATTCCCCACAATAAACAGTGACTTTAAGAAACTCTCGTTAGGCAAAACGCCTAACGGGGGTGAACTTCACTGATGCTGAATAAACTTTTGTTTATCTTTTTTAAAGAACGTAATGTAGAACCTGATAGCCTCGAACCCTATCAATATTCCATGTAGGATTAAGGTTTTTGCTTTTTGGTTGCTAACATCATATTAGATTGATTCACCCCAAACTTATAACCCACCCCAAAATTAAGCGGTTTCACAGCAGCATTGCTTTGATAAACTTTCCTTAAATCCGGTTGATAGCGAACACTAAATAAAGAAATGGGGGCGGTATAGGTTCCAAAAAAGTTTAAATTCCATTGTTTTTCGGCAAAAAAGTTCAGGGGAATCCCCGAATCATCCTGTAAAATCGCTTGACTTTGAGCCAGAATTAACTCTCGAATTCCAGCAAAGGCGGGTCTGTGCATTAAATAGGATGCGGCTTTAAGATAGGTAACGGGTTGCTCAATTTGTTTGATAAATTTGCTGAATTGGGGTATTTTTTTCAAGCCCTCATCGGAAATATCGGCGGAAAAATAATATAAAGTTCGAGGTTCTTTTTCCCCTTGAGAAACAAAATCAATTTTCACCCCGGGAATCATGCCTTTTTCAAATTTTTGAATTTTAGCATCTTTGTCTAATCCAATATATTGTAAGTCTAAAATTCTGTTATTTGTTCTCGCCATAAATAATAAAATTAAAGGTAAAACTCCTTGATTAGATAAATCAGACTTCATTTCTTTGGTCTGAAAAAAGCTAAACTGAAGTAAAGAATAAAGGGAGTTTTTCACATCTCCCAATTTTTGATTACGCTGACTTTCGGATAATTCATTAAAATTAGGAATAGTTCCCACGGGTTCTAAAGCCACCAGCACATATTCTTGAGCCGTCGGGAAAAATAAATTAGCATATAAGAAATCCGGCCCACTAAAGGGATAAAAAATTCGAGGATTAGATTGATTAATCGTAGCTAATTCCTGTTTTGACCAGTCGCTAACTTTTGCCAGTTGTTGTTTTTCTAGTTTTGACCAAGCTGGCTCAATAAAACCATGATAATTCACCCAAAATTTAGATTGGGTTAGGGAATAAAACCGACTTTTAGGATCAACTTTCATTCCCGCAATTAATTTAGCGGTATCTGTTAAATAATCCGCTTGTTTTTGATCATATAGGGTTAAGGGATCAAGCGGAGAAGGAGGGGTTTCTGGGGAGGTTTTGGGGGTTTCAATTCCTGGGGATTTTTCAGTCTTTTCTTGAGGTTCAGTTTGAACACAGGACTGCAAACCAACAACACTTAAAAGGATCAGTAATAGGGCTGAGAATTTCATAAATTACACCAATTTATTCCGAATACCGATAAAATAGAAGGGTAAACCAAGGGCAATTGTTCCTAATCCGGCTAAGGATTCTAGGGGTTTATCCTGAAAAATAAATATTAGCATCCAAAGGCTAATTCCTAAAAAAATGATCGGAGTGATTGGATATCCCCAAGTTTTATAGGGACGGGGTACGTCAGGACGGCGAAAACGATGGACAAACACCCCTAAAACCGTGATTAATGAAGATAGGGTCAGGGTAAACGCTAAATAGGTAATTACGGCTTGAAAGCTGGCGGTGATGATTAATATAATCACGATCGCCAGTTGTAAATATAGGGCATAATAGGGGATTCCATGTTGATTTTTTTGAGCCAAAATTTTAAATAAGGGAATATCTTCCCCGATGACTTGGGTAACTCTTGGCCCAGCTAATACCATGGAACTAATGGAAGAAATTAAGCCAAATCCAATTAATAGTCCCATGATTTTTGCTCCCAGATTACCAAAAATTTGTTGGGCGACAATATAACCAATTTCTAATTGTCCGGCTAATTGTTCAATGGGTGTTGTATAGAGAAAAACAAAGTTCAAAAGTAGATATAAAATTGTAACAATTAACGTACCCATTAAAAGGGATTTCGGCAAGTTTTTCTCAGGTTCTTTAATTTCGCTCGCTAAATAAACCGCAGCATTCCAACCGGAATAGGAATAGGTCACATAAACTAAAGAAACGGCAAAAGATGAACTGAAAATTACCGGAATATCGCTAAAACGTGGTATAAATTCAATGGGTTGAGGGGTGCCTAAAGTTAACCCACTCAGAATAAAAACAATAATTAAAACAACTTTTAAAACCGTAAATCCCTGTTGAAACACACTACTAATTTTCAGGGTTTGGGTATGAATTAGAGAAACTAATATTACTGCAATTAAAGCAATTATGGTGGGATAATTTAAACTAGGAAATACACTGGAAATATATTTCCCTAATGCCATGGCAGCGGCGGCAATAGGAGCCGCAAAACCAACGGTTACAGACACCCATCCTGAGAGGAAACCAATCACCGGATGATAAATTTCCGACAGATAATGATATTCTCCCCCAGAGCGGGGCATGGCCGCCCCTAATTCTCCATAACATAGGGCTCCAGAAAGGGCAAAAATACCGCCAATCAACCACAAAAATAAAATGGCAAAACCCGACTGAATATCAAGGACTTGAAACCCTAAACTGGTAAATACACCGGTTCCAATCATATTAGCAACTACAAGAGAAATTGCTGTTGATAATGTGATTTTACTGGATAAACTGGGTTTTTCTAAGGAGTTAGAATCGTTCAAAATTGTTTTGCAAAATAGGGATATTTAAACAACCACAAAGGCACAAAGACACGAAGAAGATTATCAATAAATATGGGCGGATTATGTATTAATTTTGAATCCTCTCTAACGGATAATCTAAACCTGCCCTGATTGTAATTCTAAACACAACTGGCGGAAATGATCACCCCGATGTTCAAAACTTTGATATTGATCAAAACTGGCACAGGCAGGAGATAATAGTACCACTTTTGCGCCTAATTTTGGAGCAATTTTAGAGGATCTAATGATTGCTTTTTCCAGGGTTTCCACGATTTCAAAATCAGAGTAATTTTCTTCTATTAACCGTTTGGCAAAGGCTTCGGCCGCATCTCCAATTAATAATACTGAAACGGCTTTTGCTTTAATTTGATTGATCCAAGCCGTATCGTCTCCTTGTTTGGCTTCTCCTCCAGCTATTAAAATCACAGGAGCATTAACGGCCGATAATCCCACTTCAGCCGCGTCATAATTGGTGGCTTTACTATCATTAATCCAGTCAATTCCTTGCCAATTCATTATCTGTTCTAAACGATGGGCAACCCCGGGAAAATCAGAAACTGCCTGACTAATGGCTGGGGTTTCTATGCCTGCTAATCGAGCGGCGGCAACGGACATCAGGAGATTTTGTTGATTATGACTTCCGACCATTTTTAAGGCATCGGCTTGAACTATTTTTTCTCCATTTTGCATTACCCAATTATGATCAATATAAAATCCTAATTCGGGATTGGCAACTAATTTTTCTCGCCCTAAAACACTTGTCCAAGAGGCAGAAAGCCAGCGTTGATTCGCGGTTTCTCTTAAATAGGGATCATCCCCATTAATAATTTGAATTTGGGATTGATAGAGTAATTTAGCTTTAATATCATAATAGCGTTCTAAGGTGTAATGGCGACTCAAATGATCCGGGGTAAAGGTCGTCCAAATGGCAATTTTAGGGCTTAAAGTTGAGGAGGATTCGATTTGATAACTACTGACTTCTGCAATTACCCAATCTAGGGGTTTTTCTATTCCTTGATATTCTTGTAAGGCTAATTCACAGGCGGCATACCCAATATTTCCACAGGCGGGAGCGTTTAAACCTGCGGCTTGAAAAATTGCGGTAGTGAGGGCGGTGGTTGTGGTTTTGCCGTTGGTTCCAGTAATACAAACCCAGGGCAAATGTCGCAGATTTCGCCAAGCTAATTCTAGTTCTCCGATGGTTTCTATGCCTAAATTTCGGGCGGCTTTTAACCCCGGACTATCCCAAGGAACTCCAGGACTGACCACAATTAAATCCAGGGAGATATCGGGTTGAAAAGTATGTCCTAATTCAACTTGAATTCCTTCGGTTTCTAGTTGTTGTTTTTGGGTTTCTAGGGTTGAGGAGGAATTGCGATCGCTCAAAATCACATCCCATCCTTGCAATTTTAACAACCGGGCGGCGGCATTTCCCGATCTTCCTAAACCAATAATATGAACTTTCGGCATAGACAATTTAAAAATTCCCAGTAGATTGTTTTTGATTCTACTCGGATATGTTTCAGTCCCGCAAGCGGGATTATTGTTATTGAAAGTCAAATAAACTATTTATTTGTCAAGGTTCTAGGGTTTTTCGTGAACCCCCCAGGTTTTAGCTCCCGCTTAGGTTCACGAAAACCACAGGATTTATACTAAGTTCTCTTACGGCGAGTCACAAGTAAACGTTTCAATTCTTTACAATTTAGAACTTATTACCATAAACCCCATTAATTGTTTTACCAATATCAATCATCGTTTCCTGAACTCCTTTTTCCTTTCTTTCACTATAGCGATCGCTTAAATAATCAGCCTGTCCTCTTAATAACAATGTAAATTTATAGAGTTCCTCCATCACATCAACCACGCGATCGCGATAGGGGGAATCCTTCATCACCCCATCTTCATCGAACTCCTGATAGGCTTTGGCCACCGAAGATTGATTGGGAATCGTAAACATCCGCATCCAGCGCCCCAGAATCCGCAGGGTATTCACCGCATTGAAAGACTGGGAACCGCCACAGACCTGCATCACGGCCAAAGTTCGGCCCTGGGTCGGTCGGATCGCCCCCATGGTCAGAGGAATCCAATCAATTTGATTTTTCATGATCCCACTAATTTGACCATGAAGTTCGGGACTCGACCAGACCTGGCCCTCAGACCATAAACTCAATTCCCGTAGCTCCTGAACTTTGGGGTGAGTGTCGGGTACGCTTCCATAAATCGGTAATTCTCGGGGGTCAAAAAACCGCACTTCTGCACCAAAATCCTGAATAATTAGGGCGGCTTCTTCTGCTAAGAAACGACTATAAGACCTTACCCGGAGAGAACCGTATAAAAATAGAATTCGGGGTGGATGATCGAACATATATTAGTAATAGGTAATAGGTAATGGGTAATGGGTTTTAGACTAATAACTGGTACGGGCGGGTTCTTTTAGATCTTTGTTAATTACCGCGTATCTCGATGAACCCGCCCCTACAACTGATTATTGCAAAAATTGTTAACTCAAACTATCAATTAAGGTTTGAACTCTGTCTTTAATTTCATCTCTGACTCGATGAAAAGTTTCTAAAGGTTGTCCGTCAGGATCGTCTAATTGCCAATCTTCAAATACCTCTTGAACTACCCAGGCTTCGGGTAAGTTTACCCCACAACCACACAGAGAAATCACCGCATCATAATCTTCTGCTTGGAAATCACTTAAAGGGTTAGAAGTTTGATTAGTAATATCAATCCCAATTTCATCCATCACTTGAATTGCCGTAGGATGCACCCGACTGGCTTCTAAACCGGAACTGGTAACGGCTATTTTTCCGGCTCCTAAAGTTCTAGCAAATCCTTCTGCCATTTGAGAACGGCAAGAATTTCTTTTGCAAACAAACATCACTTTTTTCATCGTCAATCTCCAATGTTTAGAATAGCTAAATGATCTAATAAATCCGGGTATTTATGGATTTAACTCTTAACACAACGCGGATCAAATAAACTGGCTTTTTCCGGTTCTCTCGGGAACCAAAAGGCAGTTTTTTTGCAAACTTCAACCAACATTAACATCACTGGAACTTCAATTAATACCCCCACAACTGTTGCTAAAGCTGCACCGGAATTCAAACCAAATAAGGTGACTGCTGTGGCGATCGCGACTTCAAAATGATTACTCGCCCCAATTAATGCCGCCGGAGCCGCATCTTCATAGGACATTTTCATTTTTAAAGCGATTACATAGCTAATCAGAAAGATAAAATTGGTTTGGATAAATAAAGGCACTGCAATTAACAGAATATGAAAGGGATTATTAACAATTAATTCCCCTTTAAAGGCAAAGAGTAACACCAAAGTAATCAACAATGCCGATGTAGCAACGGGGCTTAAATAATGCAGAAATTCCCGTTCAAACCAAGCCTTACCTTTGTTTTTAAAAATCCACTGGCGAGTATACACTCCAGCCGCTAAAGGTAATGCCACATAAATGATCACCGATAAAAAAATCGTTAACCAAGGCACAGTTAAATCATTAGCCGCGAGTAACCAACGCCCTAACGGTGCATATAAAAATAACATCGCCAAGGAATTAACCGCCACCATCACTAAAGTATGGCCTTGATTTCCATAACACAGATAACCCCACATCAAAACCATCGCTGTACAGGGAGCAATTCCTAATAAAATAGTTCCCGCAATATAGGAATTAGCTAAGGAAACTTCCTGACCTCCGATCAGTTCTGTTCCGGTGATTAAAGGAAGAAATAACCAGCCTAAAAAGAACTGAGAAAAGGCTACCATTGTAAAGGGTTTAATTAACCAATTTACAACTAAAGTTAGTAATACGGGTTTAGGGGCGCGGACGGCGTTAGCAGCCTGGGTAAAATCAATTTTTACCATGATGGGATACATCATAAAAAACAGGCAAATGGCAATGGGAATCGAGATTTGATGGACGCTCATCGAGTCCAAAGTAACCGCAACTCCCGGGAATAAACGCCCTAAAATAATCCCACCAATAATACATAAAAACACCCAAACCGTTAGGTATTTTTCAAAAACACTCAGTTTCCCCCCCGCTTGCACCGCCGATGGATTAACTTGAGGTGAATTTAGACTCATTAAACCTCCTAAAAAAATTAGTATTCTGCCCGTTTTGTTAACACTTCATCCAGAGTTAAGTTAAACTCCGATGTTCCCCCGAATACCGTCCCCACTTTGGTTTTATGAAAGTTACGATAGAGTTTGGTATAGTCATCGGGTTCAAAGGCAATATAACCCACATTTTGAACTACTTTAGGGGCTTTTTGCATATAGAAATCCAGAAAATTATTCATCGCCGGATTATCTTGAGCCGCCACCGCATTCACATAGATAAACAGAGGGCGAGCTAAGGGTCGATATTTTTCAATTTCCGTTGCATTTACCGATGGAATCATTGGCCCTGAACCTTTTTGATTATCCACAGCTAAGGCTTTTAAATCCCCAGGTCTTTCCTGATAATAAGCATAGCCAAAATAGCCAAGTCCATTGGGATCATTTATCACTCCTTTTGCAATCACTTCATCATCTTCACTGGCTTGATAATCATTTCGGCTGGCTTTTTCTTCCCCAACAATTGCCGCGGTAAAATAATCAAAGGTTCCTGAATCTCTCCCTGGGCCATAGAGATTAATTGGTTGATTAGGCCAGGAGGCACGAATTTGATTCCAAGTTTTAATTTTTCCCTCAGCTTGAGGTTCCCAAAGTTTCTTTAATTCGGCAACGGTGATATCCTTTGCCCAGGTATTTTGGGGATTAACAACTATCGTTAAGGCATCAAACGCAATAGGTAATTCCAGATAAGAAATCTTGTTGTTTTTACAAGCTTCTATTTCTGCTTTTAAAATGGGTCGAGACGCATTATTAATATCGGTTTCTCCAGCACAAAATTTTCTAAAACCTCCTCCAGTTCCCGAAAAATCAACCTTTACATCCAGAGTAGAAGGACTCTGAGCACTGTATTCTTTAACAATGGTTGCTGTAATGGGATAAACGGTACTAGAACCATCAATACGAATAGGTTTTGTCTGTTTTACCTGCTGTGTCTGACCCTGACTGCAAGCTAAAAGTAAAGTAGCAGTCCCAACCGATAAAACCAAGATTTTGAGAGAACTGAGCAATTTTAGTAGTCTAGGAGTCATAAAATATCCCCCGTGATATTTATGGTTAGGGATATCTGAATCATATCAAAAAAAATTGATATGTCAAGTCAAAAAAAGGTTAAGATTCTTTTAGATTATCTAAAAATACTGAATTAGTCCGAGAAAAACTATGGAAAAGAGGAAAATTATGATCGCTAATTTCCCCCTAATATCTAATCTTTGATTTATTAATTAAAACCTTGGTAACTGCCATAATTCTGGTTCAAATTCACTGAGAGAATTAAGAATTTGATCGGCTTCTTGATAAAGGGATTTATCCATATCCGACGCGGGAACTGCTATTACGGACATTCCCGCCGCCCTTGCCGCAGAAACCCCCGCTAAAGCATCTTCAAATACTAAACATTCTTCAGGTTTTGCTCCTAAACGTTGCGCCACTAATAAGAAAATATCCGGTGCGGGTTTGCCATTTTTAAGTTCAGGATCATCTCCTCTAACAATAGATTGAAACAGAGAAAACCATTGTTGATGACTTTGGGTTTTAGCGGTAAAGGGACGATTCCCTGAACTGGTAGCGATCGCTTGAGGAATATTATGATTAGCCAGATGTTGAGTTAGAAAAACGGCTCCATCTAACGGCAAAACATGGGGATACAATTGGTAAATAATTGCATCTTTTCGTTCTAAGAATTCTTCTACCGTGACTGACAATTCCAACTCTTGAGTTAAGAGTTTAACAGAATCATGGGATTTTCTACCCCTAACTTTGCAACCGAGGGCATGATCAATGGTTTTGCCATAATAGTTGGCAACCATTTGATTAACTTTAGTATGAAGGGGTTCCGTATCTAACAGTAAACCGTCTAAATCGTAAATAACGTGGGTAATTTTTCTAAAGTTGGGCATTGGTCAAGGGATAAAGCATTGTAGTTATTATGAATCAAATTGACGGATAAATCAAGGGGTCAAAATGGTCTGGAATTCGATGAAAAATCAATTGAGTCTAGGATGTTAATTGCCAAGATTGATGACAAGTCCAGGAATGATCGGGATGTCTCTGATAAAACCTTAATTCCCAATCCACTTGGGCGGAGGGATTAATTCGGTTTTGAGCTAAATCTTTTAATTTTCGAGCGTGTTGAGGTTGAAATTCATAAGCTAAACTCAAATGGAGCCAAGTTTTTAATCGCAAAGCTTCTAAGCGAGTTGGTGAATTAACCAATTGACCAAAATGAATCATTAACAAGGGAATGCCTTGGGCTTGTAATTCCAAACCATACCAAGTGGATTGAAAAGTCATTTGGGTCACATTAATCTTTAAAGGAATCGCGGTTAATTGTGCGGTCTTGTAAGCGGTTTCTAGGGCTTGAATATAGAGGGAAATTTGAGATTCTTGATCTTGAAAAAAGCCAGTTAAGGTACAATGGGGCATATAATTATGAGCCGCATTTAATCCGCACAATTCCAGGCTTTCTTGATAAAATGCTTCAATTTGTTCCGCTAATTCTCCCCTGGGACAAGCATAAACAATAAATTCATTGAGTGACATATGGATTTGATTTATTTCTATTTTTACATAATTTTGGTTTAAACTTGACTAAATGCTTGAGGATAGATAATATTTCCTTGGTGTTGAATTTTATCGTTAAAAACCTTAACCATAAAATATTCTTCAGGAACAGGAAAAGGAGAGTGAATTTGATAGTCTACAGAAGGCTGAAAACCAAATTTAGCATAAAATTTAGGATCACCTAAAACAATAATTAAAGGATATTGTCTAATTTTAGCAAGTGTCAAACTAACTTGCACTAATTGGCTACCAATTCCTCGATTTTGGAACTCTGGATGCACAGCTAAAGGAGCTAATCCTAGGACAGAAATGGTTTCTTGATTGACTAAATTAATCTCACTATAGACAATATGACCGACAATCATTTCGTCAATTTCTGCCACTAATGTTAACCCAGGAATATAGCGATTAGATTGACGAATTAAATCAATTAAATCGGCTTCATTGGGTCGGTTAAATGCTAATTTATGAATTTGGGTAATTCTAGGATAGTCTGAGGGAGTTTCTGGACGGACATTTGAAGCAAGGTTCATAAATATCAGTGGGCTAGATGCCTTAGGCATGGCTGCGCCCGGGCGCGTTTGTACCAGTTATCAGTTTATCGCCTAAGCTGTTAATTATCTAAATTTTCGAGACGATCCAAGCCAGTAAGGGGTTTCAGCCTCTAAAATATACAGTTTAAATGCTCAACAGCTTATTTCCCAAAATGATCAAGCTGTTCAGGATTTGACTATATAAAGTTAGTTAAATCTAGTTGATCTCAGAGTTAATTTTTGTTTAACTTTTTAGAATAAAGATTTGAACGGTAATATTATAACTTTTGTAAAAAAAATCTAATAATTTAATCCCTTGACTTTAATTAATTTTTGGTTTAAGATTACAATTTAATAGTAGAATAAACAATATTCCTAGAATTCGCAGGGTTTGGATATAACTATGAGATCAGCCCCAGATTTTTTTGATCAGACTCAGATTGATCATTGGGAAACTCGGATTCTTCCTGTATCTGATCAAGTTCAATTGCAAGATTTTGTGATGGATATTAGCCAAATTTTTAGCTTAGAAACCCAAGGAACACTATCTTCTGGGCAAGCCTATAACCAGATTAAGCGGCTAGTCACGGAATTACAAAACAGTGTAATTAATGACTAAATCCCATATTATAACAATCTTAAATTCTCTGTAAAAAACTATTTAAGATTGTTATAATCAAACAAGTATTAATTAAAATTTTGGGGTGTTTATCATGGAAACAACAACTAATCCTCAAACCGAAACTTTAGGATATTGGGCAGTACAAGCGATTCAGAAACACCTAGAAAAAGTTATTAGTCATGAGTCTGAAGTTTTAAAAGATCATGATCCTGAAGAATTACATCAAATGCGGGTGGGAATGCGACGGTTAAGGTCTGCGGTGGTTGGGTTTGCTCCAGTATTAAAATTACCAGAATCTGCCGAGGATGAAAAAATCGGTAAAATTGCCCGTCGTTTGGGAAAATTGCGGGATTTGGATGTTTTATTAGAACTATTACAAAATAGTTATTATTCCCAATTACCACCATCGGAACAAGAAATTGTAGATAAAGTATTAATGGATTGGGTCAAACAACGTCACAAAGCCTTTAGAGTTGTGGAATGGACTTTAGAACATAAAATATATCAAAGTTTGAAAGAAGATTTACAGGATTGGGTGAAAGAACCTAATTTTACAATGCTAGAAAAACTCCCTATTGATGAAGTTTTACCGGATTTATTACTTCCCCAAATTAGTCATTTATTCTTGCATCCGGGTTGGCAAGTGGGAATCACTCAAGATTTAGTTAATGCTTCTGAAATCACTCCAGAAACCTTAAAAATCATTTTAGAGAAACAGGGAGAATCTTTGCATGATTTAAGAAAGCAAGCGAAGAAAATCCGTTATCAAATGAGTTTATTTACTCATTTTTATAGTTCTAAATATCTAGCTTATTTAGAAGATATCAAAGCCATTCAAGAACATTTAGGAGATATACAAGATGGTATGGTGTTAATAAAAAAAATAGCAGACAAAATACCATCAAAAATCAACTCTAAACTCCCGACTTTGATCAATCTTTTAGCAGAAAGTCAGTATAAATCTTGGCAAAAATGGCAAGAACTTCAACAGCGTTATTTAAAGCCTGAAAATCGCCAAGAATTTCGCTTAGAATTACTGAATCCAGTTATAGAAATGGGTAATGGGCAATGGGTTTAGAAAGAGGGGGAATGGGGAATAGGCAATGGGCAATGGGTTTAGAAAGAGGGGGAATGGGGAATAGGCAATGGGCAATGGGTTTAGAAAGAGTTTACCTCCCCTGCTCCCCCTGCTCCCCTACTCCCCCTGCCCTTTAAGGTTCTGTTTTAGGGGTTGCGGTTGGAGGAAGTTGAGTGCTAGGCGTTTTGATTTTCACAAAAATATCATAACGGCTGGTGCGATCGCCGATAATTGCAGTAGTTAATCCAATTGATTGAATCGCATCAATCCATAGCCTTTGATCTGGAGGAAGTTGGGGTAAAGATAGAGTTCTAACATTCGGATCAAACACCCGTTCAAGATTCATAAAAAAGTTGCCATTATTGGGGTTGAGTCCCATCGGAATAGTTTGCTGAAATAGCGGATTAGAGGTGATTGCAGCTTGAGGTGAAGGCACAACTTGATCCGCGATCGCTCCCCCCAAAGTGACAAAAGCCACATCGGATTCTAACCAACCCCGAGTTACCATAAATCCCCCAAAGGGAGATACCCATTGCACCGCCGATTGATCCTTAACTTTAGTTTCACTCACCTTAAATTTCTTATTCTTCATCACCTCATCTAACTGGGTTAAAGCCTTATCCGCCGCACTGCGATCGGAAACCTTCACCATTAATACTAACCCCGCCACAAATCGTTCTAACGCCCTAGGATTAGGATTAGCCGGAACTAAAGATAAAGAAAACTCCCCCCCCATCCAATTCAAAACATCTTTTTCTAACTCCATCCCCGTCGCCGATTTAAAACTCGAACTCAAAACTTGAGGATTCAAGGGCGCTATCGGATTAGCATTTGCCCCTTGAGTATAATCTTCCCAAACCCGTTTTAAATTACTTCCAGAAACCATCATTAATGTATTTTCTGGAATCCGAGGTAGAATCTCTTGAGCCTTATTTTCAACGGTAAATTTTTTCTGACTATTAGGTTTTAACCAAGATACGGCTTTTAGACCTACGCCCTGAGCTTCTAAATTAATATTAGTAGCTAATCCTTGATGCTGTTGTACCTGTTCCAAATTTTTATCAGGAATCGGATTAGGAGAACGATAGGAGGCAATCTTTGTAGCTACGGGAATATTTAGGTAAACTTGAGCAAAAGGATTAGTAGTTTTAATCGTCTTTAAACTAGCAGCATATCCAGGGGTTTTCGCTAAGGAATCCGAACCTCTATAAGTATCAATTACCCGTTCAGTTGCATTCGGATCGGTGGTAACAACTAAAAAATCTTGTCCCAGGACAGAAATCGAATAATTCTGTTTAGGATTTCCCTGGGTTTCAATAATATCAACTCCTCGATAGGAGCGCTGGGTGGTTTGACCCGGTTGTACTGTTCTCGGTTGCGATAATAATTCCTTTGCTTTGGCGGGGTTAGCAATGGGAAATACCATCACCATTGCCTGTTGATTTAGGGTTGTAGAAGCATCCGGGGTAGGAGCAGTCCCAGAAATCAAGCTAGAATTCGGTAAAGCAGCCATCATCACTTCTTGACCGACCCAGGGCTGGATATCCTTTTGATAATCATAGCCATTGTCTGTAAAGACCCGATTTTGCCAACCCTTGAGAATTTCCTGCAACGCCGCCTGAGATTGGACTGTGCCGTATTGCTTTAATTTATCCCATTGTTGGCCATTTGTAGAGAGGGATACAGCCACCATTGCTTCTTGGGGGACAACATTCGCACCCAGGGGAACACCTTCTAAAAATTTACGCGAAACTAGACTGTAGTAGGCTGCAATTCCCCCTCCAACCAGCAGCGTCGCAACTCCCACAGTCAAAACTAGATTGGGTTTAATTTTTTGGATCATGAATGGCAAGGATGGCTTTAGACAACCAGTAGACTAATTAATTCGATATCGAGGGAGATTTTAACCCAGGGGGTCACACTTTGCAAATTGATCACAGGGGTTCTTGATCTTCGGGCTCGGAAATACTATTAAACCAACCGCGTTTCCAGAAGAAGAAAAATAACCCTAAAGCGATGAAAAACATCATTCCCAAACAGACTGGATAACCCCAATACCAATTAAGTTCGGGCATATTCAAAGCAGAAATTTCCGTATTAAAGTTCATTCCATAGACTCCAGCTACAAAGGTCAGGGGAATAAAAATAGTCGAAATAACGGTGAGCAATTTCATGATTTCATTCATTTTATTACTCATCGTAGACATATAAATTCCCATTAAATCCGAGGATAATTCTCGATAGGTTTCTACCATATCCCGAACTAAAATGGTATGATCATAACAGTCTCGTAAATATATCCTAACTTCTGGACTAATTAAATCGCTTCCATCTCGAATTAATACATTAATCGCTTCCCGTTGCGCCCAAATTGCCCGGCGCAGGGTAAATAAATCCCGACGAATACTATAAATTCTAGCTAGATCTTTAGGGACAGGATTAAAGACAACCTTGTCTTCTAAATCTTCTAAAATCTCTCCATATTCTTCTAATACCGGGAAAAAACCATCAATAATGGCATCTAAAATCGCATAGGCTAAATAATCAGCCCCTTGTTTACGGATAATTCCTTGATTATAACGAATGCGATCGCGCACTGGTTGCAAACAATCATATTCCGCTTCTTCCTGCACCGTCAGTAAATAATTTTTCCCTAAAATAATACTAACCTGTTCTTTATGCAGGGGCTCTGCGCCAGGTTTGATCATGATCATCCAGGCCACAATCACCAATTGACCCTCATATTCCACAACTTTAGGACGTTGGGGAACATTCACCACATCTTCTAAGGCAATCGGATGTAAATTAAATACCTTCGCCATCCGATCCCAAGTGTCTTGATTTCCTAACCCTAAAATATCCAACCAAGAGACAGAATGGGTATCTAAATAAGGTGCACATTCCTCCGGTGTTTTTAAGGTTAAACGAGTTGCCATTTCGTCACTATAATCAATTAATACCATTTCCGGGGGGGGATCATCGGCTTCCACATCCAATGTTCCAGGGATAGTTCCCGGATCATCATAGAAATAATCTAATTTGGATTCTTCCTCATCTTCATCAATAGCAGAATCGAGCGGGGGCATCGTAGATTTTATACTGTGTGCCATAAAAAACTGCCCTGAAAGTTAATGGAATGGGTTTGGGAGTCGCAAAACTAATCCAAGTTTAACAGATGAAGTTCACAAGGGAGTTTATATTTTAATAAAAAAATCTATAGGCTGTTTTCTAAGATTTTAAATTCCTTTAAAGCAGGTAAAAAGTTTTTATTTTCATGACTAGGATGGCTTAACTTTAGTAAAGCAAATCGTTGTAACGGGCTTAAGTCTTGCCATTGTTTTAAGGTAATCTTAACCCCGATTTCCCCTGCTTTTTGCTGTACGTCATCGGGTAATTTTTTTGTTTCTAACCAAAGCGGTTGATCCTCAATCGGTAAATCCTTGAGAGGAAGATTCGTATATTGTTCTGCTAATTCATATAATAAACTCCTATAAGCCGCGATTTCTTCCGGTGTATTAATCGAATTGCTAACTAACTGTTGACGAGCCTCCTGACTAAATTTATTCCAATGTTCCAATTTTAACTTAACCCCACAACTATCTAACTTATACCGCACAACCATCGGAATACATCGCAAAGATTCCACAAAATCCTGTTCAAATTCAAACAAATTATTCATATATAGCAATCCTATTTGAGTTGTGTTCAAAATTCTTTATCAAAAGGGAACAGGGAACAGGTAATGGGTAATAGGTAATGGGTAATGATACTTCCCCTGCCTCCCCTGCCTCCCCTGCTCCCCCTGCCTCCCCTGCCTCCCCTGCTATTTCTGCTCTGGATGAGCAGCCTCTGGGGAAGTAGCCCCCATTTGATTAATTGTATAAATCATTTGATACAATCTCCCTACTCGACGTTGATTAAAATGGAAGGTTAAACGGGGTAATTTCTCCGTATCGTCGCCTATTTCTTCTGGGAGGGCTGTAGTTGTCTCAATCCTTCCTTTAGATAACATATCGTGAAACTCCGTATTCAGTTGTTCCACTTGTTGATCAGACAATTCGGACTTTAACCGCATCACATATTTATCTTTAACATAGCGGCTAGAATGATAAACACGATAGAAACTGGCGATCGCTTCACAAGCCACAGACAGATCATCCGTAATTGTATAAAAACTCGGATCATCAGGTGAAATTAATCCTCGATTGAGCAATTGTTTCTCAATAAATTGGTTGAGATCATACCAATAATCTCCCCCCGGACGATCCACCAAAATTAACGGGGCTGGGCCGAACTTTCCCGTTTGAATTAAAGTTAAACATTCAAAGGTTTCATCTAAAGTGCCAAACCCCCCGGGAAACATCGCTAAAGCATCACTTTCACGCAGAAAGAATAATTTGCGCGTGAAAAAATACTTAAACATAATCGCTTTTTTATTCCCGTGAATATAAGGATTTGAAGATTGTTCAAAGGGAAGTTGAATATTTAAACCAAACGATAAATCCAGACCCGCGCCCTCATTTCCCGCCTGCATAATCCCACCTCCACCCCCGGTTAACACCATAAAACCTTGCTGGGTGACACATTGGGCAAAATCCGCCGCCATTTGATATTCCGGGGTATCCGCAGGAATTCGAGCCGAACCAAAAATACAAATTTTGCGAACATGGCGATAGGGATAAAAAATTTGAAAACCCCGCTCTAAGTCCAATAAAGAAGCCGAAATAATTTTCCAGTCTAGGGTTTCAAATTCCTCTCCAGCCATCCGAACTAGACTGGAAAGCGATCGTGAAATCCATTTTTTATGCTTCAAATTCGGCAATTTAGCCACTAACTGGATAATATCTGCTTGTAGAGGATCTACCGCCAAACTAATATCTGAGGAGTCCATAAAATTCATCACCTAAAACAAAGCGCCTCAGATCCAAGGTTCCAAGGCGCAATACCCGTGAATAATCAGCTTGAGATTCAAGTATCACTTTCCTAGGAATTGAAAACCACTTTTATTAACCGACTCAAACCTACTCTTTTTTTCAGCCCGTTTTTGAGTTCAGTAATCAACCCAGGTAACAATGATTAAAGTATTCTACTGGCTACTCTTTGGAGAATTAATATAACCCTCCAAAGTAGATGCTAAAGTCGTTTTAGGGACAGCACCTACAACCATATCCACCCTTTGACCATCTTTGAAAATCATCAGAGTTGGGATACTGCGAATTCCGTACTGACTAGCAGTATTAGGATTTTCATCTGTGTTGAGCTTGACTACTTTGAGTTGTCCAACATATTGCGCTGCAATTTCTTCTACAACCGGTGCAACCATACGACAAGGCCCACACCAAGGCGCCCAAAAATCCACTAATACCGGGATCGGACTCTCAAGCACATCTTGTTTAAAACTAGCATCAGTAACTGGTAAGGCGTTGGACATCTCTATACATCCTTGATAATATAAAAGACCTTTTTGTCTATTCTACCCTTAATTTGAGCAAGCTTTCTACAAAGCAATAACTCCCGATTATATTTCAATATGATCTCCTAAAGAAACCGCCCGAACAAAAGTCCAGGCGGAGTGTGGTGTGAGGAGTGAACGGAAACATACGTCTCCGCTTCTTCTATTGTGCCATTTTATTTCATATAATTCCAGGTTGAGTCGTAAGTTTTACAACGATTTAACAAGTTTCGTCAAGAATCCTGAAACCCAACCTCCGTAAATTTACCTTAAACAGCAAGAAGGCTCACACTATACCTGTACTCAGTTCAGTGTAGGTAGTTCACTTACCCATCCCTAACTGTTGGGCTTTTTGATAGACTTTTCCTTCGGTCAGCAGCGAAGGAGCAATCACAACTTCCACTTGTTGCATTTCTGGAATCGTCTGCGCTCCCAGGGTTCCCATACTGGTTTTTAACGCCCCCAATAAATTATGAGTCCCGTCATCAAGTTGAGCCGGGCCCCGCAGAATTTGTTCTAAGGTTCCGGTTGTCCCCACCCGAATCCGAGTTCCCCTGGGTAACACCGGACTGGGCGTTGCCATTCCCCAATGATAACCCCGTCCGGGTGCTTCTTTAGCCCGGGCAAAGGGGGAACCAATCATCACGCCATCAGCACCACAGGCGATACATTTACAGATATCTCCTCCGGTAATTAGGCCCCCATCGGCAATAATCGGTACATAACGTCCGGTTTCTTGATAATAGTCATTGCGAGCCGCCGCACAGTCAGCCACGGCCGTCGCTTGGGGAACTCCCACCCCTAAAACCCCCCGGGAGGTACAAGCCGCACCAGGGCCAATCCCAACTAAAATTCCCGCCGCTCCCGCTTTGAGTAATTCTAGGGTGATATCGTAGGTGACACAGTTACCCAAAATCACCGGAATCGGCATTTCTTGGCAAAACTTAACTAAATCCAGAGGAATCACAGATTCTGGAGATAAGAAGGTAGTTGACACTACTGTGGCTTGCACAAAGAATAAATCAGCCCCGGCTTCAGCCACCACCAAACCATATTTACTCGCTCCAACTGGTGTCGCACTCACCGCAGCAATTCCGCCCCCATTCTTGATTTCCTGAATGCGTTGGGTAATTAATTCTGGTTTAATCGGTTCTGCATATAATTCTTGCATCAGGGTGACAAACCCTTCTTTTCCGACTGAAGTGATGCGGTCTAAAATCGGTTCTGGGTCTTGATAACGGGTTTGAATCCCTTCTAGGTTCAATACCCCCAATGCTCCCAATTTCGATAATTCCACAGCCATACGCACATCAACTACCCCATCCATGGCACTGGCAATAATCGGAATTTCTCGTTGAATGCCACCAATTGTCCAAGTTGTATCTGCTAAACCCGGGTCAAGGGTGCGTTGTCCAGGGACTAACGCAATTTCGTCAATGCCATAAGCTCTGCGGGCAACCTTGCCCCGACCAATTACAATATCCACTCTTGTATGTGTTCCCAAGACTCTATTTCTAATTAGACTATCACAATCGAGCCAAAGGATTGTCCGTGAACCTGGGAGAATGGGGAACGGGGGCAGGGCTGTTTCAAAGTCGGGTGGAAATGATTATATAATGGCTTTAAAGAAAAATCAAAAAAAGCTATATGAGCAAGTTGAAGCCGTAATAAAAAGTGAAAATCCTTTGAGTGTAGATGTGACTCATGAACACAGCCATGGCAGATCAGAATATCCCCTATCTTTTGCTGCAATTGCTACTCAAATACTAGAAGTGAGTAAATATGAACTCAAAGAAAATATTATCCTGGCTCTCAAGCGTCGGCAACTGCTATATTATGATTGCCAACGCGAATCCTATAAATTGCATCCCCTAGTCCAAGAAAAAGGCGATCGCTTGTTGAATCAAAACCCTGAAAATGTTAGGAGAGCGCATCATCAAGCCTATAGTTATTATATTAATATTCCGCTCAAACCTAAATCTGAATGGCAAAATATTGATGATATTAAACCACTAATCAGGGCGCACTATCATGCGTCTCAAGCAGAAGATTTAGACGCAGTAAAGGCGATAATTGCTGAAGTATGCCAGGTTATTGACTGGGTGGGGGGTTTTATCAATATATTTGCCACCCACCGAGCAATGCTCACTATCCCAGTTAGACTGTTGACTGTTGCG
>NZ_LT797701.1:368241-442447 GCF_900009135.1 Planktothrix sp. PCC 11201
CTCCCCTGCTCCCCTGCTCCCTATTCTCCGCCTTGGATTTTCAGTAACAGAAAGCCACCACCCAGACCCACCAGAATTAGGGAAAAGCACAGGAACGCGGTTGAGAAAATTTCGCCAGTCATGTATTTCATCTCCATTTATGATAGTTAAGGCTTATTGTATCGGATCGTTGCCACCCCTTATCATGGCCTTAACGCCTAACTAAAATTTATGTTCAATTTTGCTGAACTGGGACGTTTCCTATTTGAAGGAATTGAAGTTTTGCCCAATATTCCCTATCGCCGGATTAATGATGTTACAGTTCATCTGGATATCTACAAACCACGGAACCTCAAGGGAGTCAATAAAACTTTGGTGGCGGTTCATGGTGGTGGTTGGATATCAGGAAGCAAAGAGGAAGTCCTGCCCCAACTGTTCCCATTTTTAACCCAAGGATGGTCGATTGTTAATGTTGAGTATCGTTTAAGGAATGTGGCGTTAGCTCCGGCGGCGGTTGAAGATGTTAGGTGTGCTTTGCGTTGGGTCTTTTCCCATGGTTTTGAATATCAATTTGATCTCAATAAAATTGTCGTTATTGGTGGTTCAGCCGGGGGACATTTAGCCACGTTATGTAGTATTTTACCTAATTCTGCCGGATTTGATTTATTAGCAGAAACGGGTGAAGATATAAACCCACCTGAATTAAAAGTTGCGGCGATTATTAATCTATTTGGGATTATGGATGTTAATGATGTTTTATTTGGAGTTAACCGCCAAGATTATGCTCTGATGTGGTTCGGTCAACAACCTAATATTCAGGAATTAGCGACTAAAATTTCCCCGATTAATTACGTTCGCCCGGGACTACCTCCGATTTTAACCATTCATGGGAATCAAGATGGATTAGTTCCCCACCAACAAGCGGTTAAACTCCATCTCAAGCTAGATGAATTAGGGGTATCTAATCAATTATTAACAATACCAGGGGCAGGTCACGGGGGATTTTCTCCAGCACAGGCCCATTTACTCTATCAAACTATTCAGGATTTCTTGCAAACCCATCAACTTTGGTAAAAGGATTCAACCATGACTCAAACTATCTTAAATCTAAAAGACAAAATCAACTATTCAGAATCGGGAATTTTCAGTTCAGTGCTCTGGAAAAATGACATCTGCCAATATACCCTATTTTGTTTGGCAAAAGGAACCGATATTTCTGAACATACCTCAAGTCGAAATGCTACAGTTCAGGTATTAGAAGGAGAAGGAATTTTTACCTTAAATGGGGAAGATATTAGATTAGAACCTGGGATTTTTATTATCATGGCTGCTAACGCCCCCCATGCTTTAAAAGCAGAGTCTAATTTGGCTTTTTTATTAACATTATCCGCACCTTAATCTTAAGAAATACGGTATGACAGGGAATACCGGAGGAAAAGAAATCTTCAGGCGGATTAATTCTGATTCGGGATTCTTCAGACTATACTCTAAGCAAGGAATCCCTGGGAGATTAATTAACCGATGTTAGAACTACACTGTCATACCACCTACTCCGATGGTCAACTGACTCCAACGGAACTGGTGAAGGTCGCCGCCGAGGCTGGAGTTAAGGCATTAGCGATTACCGATCATGATACTTTATCCGGTTGGGAAGAAGCGTTTCAGGCGGCACAATTCTACGGTATAGAAATTGTCCCGGGTGTGGAATTGTCAACCGTTCATAATGAAAGATCATTGCATATTTTGGGATTTTATCCTAATAGAAATAAATTGGAAACTCCCCTAAAAGAACGTTTAAATGGACGCAAAAATAGAGCTACTCAGATCATAGAAAAACTGGCTGAGCTGGGTTATCCAATTGAGTTAGAACCCATGGGAGAAGGGATGGCAGTTGCGCGTCCCCATATTGCCATGGCGATGGTCAAAGCGGGTTATGTTAAGTCTACTAAAGAAGCCTTTGACCGATGGTTAGGAGATTATAAACCTGCATTTGTTCAGTATGACAGATTTTCGAGTATTGATGGGATTAAATTATTAAAATCCTGCGGCGCGATTCCGGTTTGGGCTCATCCTTATTTATATCAAGGGGGAAAAATTGAAACAGTTTTTCAAGAATTATTAGAAGCCGGATTAATGGGTTTAGAAGTTTATCATCCTCACCATAGTTTATCACAAATTCAACGGTTAGAAAACCTTTGTGAAGAATATAATCTATTAAAAACGGGGGGGAGTGATTATCATGGAATCGGAGAAATTAATCAGTTTAATTTACCTCTAAGTTTATTAGAACTACTGAAACAATCAGTGATCAGTTTTTAAATAATCGGGAGTAAAATCTCAAATTCCGTCCCCAATCCTAAATTAGAAATAAAATTGAGTTGACCCCCATGTTTTTCACTAATAATTTGGTAGCTAATCGCTAATCCTAATCCGGTTCCTTTTCCGGCGGGTTTAGTGGTGAAAAAAGTATCAAAAATTCGAGCTTGAATTTCTGGGGGAATACCCATTCCATTGTCCCGAATAGAAACTGATAGCCATTCTGAGTTCACATCAATATCAAGCATATCAATTTTTTTGTCAGTGGGTAAACAATATAATAATCGATTTCCCTGAGAAAGTTGGGCTAACTGCGCCGGATATATTTGATCTTCAGATAGGGTTTTAACCTGGGTATTAATCTCAATTTTGAGAGACTGTTGATCAGTTTCTTCTAACGCATCAATGGCATTAGAAATTAGGTTCATAAACACTTGACTCAGTTGACCCGAATAACACTTAATTAAGGGAATATCACCATAGTTTTTGACGACTTCAATTCCCTGTTTTAGACGATTTTTTAAAATTAATAATGTTCCATCCAGACAATCATGAATATTGATTTCCCGCCGTTGACTACCATCCATGTGGGAAAAACTATGCAAACTATTAACCAGTTGACTCAGACGTTCTGAACTGACTAAAATACTTTTAACTGCTTCTCCTAAGTCTTGCTGCAAAAATTCAAAATCAATTTCGGCTTTAACATCATCAATCGCAGGACAAGGTTTTTGGATATTGTCTTCATAGGTTTGAATTAACTTAATTAAATCTTGATAATAATTTAACAGACAGCTAGAATTTCCTAAAATACAACTGACAGGATTTCGGATTTCATGGGCAACTCCAGCGACCATTTTTCCTAAACTGGCTAATTTTTCAGTTTGAATCAGTTGGGATTGAGCCTGTTGACGTAATAATTCAGTTGCTAATTGATGAATATGGGATTGAGCAACTAATAATTGTTGAATATCGAGAAGTTGATGACGATTTTCTGTTAACTGAACTACAATGGGTTCATATAATAATTCAGGCGATCGCTTGACAACTCGATGGGCTGCTTCTACAATTAAGGTGTCTCCTGATAAAACTAATAATTGGCTTTGAGCAAACCTTTGTAATGAACGAATAGACCGTTGTAAAAACAATTCCCGTCCATAGGGACGACTTAAACATTCTAAAAATATTCGTCGAGAAATCATTCCGCTAAACTGACCATTTTGAGTTAGCATCACCCCGGGAATCAGGGGATTTTCTTCTAACTTCTGAGTCAGAATTATTCCCGGTTGATTGACATCAACTTGAGCATCATACAAAGATAAATCTTTCAGGGTTGACCCTAAATTTAACTCATTAATTGATGAAAAAGCAGGCATTAAGGATGACGTTTCCATAGAGTAAGTAGTGAGCATAATCATGTCAAAATAAATAGATTGAATTTCAATTGATTGGATAGCTGTTGCTGCATCTAAATTACCGATTCAAAAACCGTAAAATCTTCACAATTTAGTCATATTGATGACTGGGGTAGTGTCTTTCAAATCCTTAACAGCTTAAAGGATACCGTTTCACCCTGAAAAGCCTTTACTCCATTTTATTCTATAATTTATAATTTGAAGCAAAATTTTAAATTTAACCTATTATTAATCTATTTACCTGTTCTTAAACTAATGGGGATACATACTCCTATCACCCGCGATACAGGTTTAAAAAACAACAATATGATTGTGTAATTTTAGCTATCTTTCCGGGAATTTTGAAGTGAAATTGCGGGATTTGTTACCCAAAGATAGGGATGTCTTAAACTCGAACAAATCACCCGATCGCGTCCTTGATTTTTAGCTTGATATAAGGCTTGATCGGCTATAACAATTAAATCTCCGGGTGTTTTAATCGTTTTCATGGTTTCTGGATTTCCAAATTCTGCGGTAGCAATTCCCAAACTCAATGTGACATAGGAACTCACCGAAGAACTTTGATGATCAAGTTGAATAAATTTGAGATTATCTCGGATTTTTTCGGCTATTGAAACCGCTTCATTTTGATCGATTTTGGGTAACACAACCACAAATTCTTCCCCTCCATATCGAGCCACTAAACCCGGTTTTAATGTTAAAGTTTGGGCGATGACTTGAGCCACTTGTTTAAGACAATCATCTCCCACTTGATGTCCGTAGGTATCATTATACTTTTTGAAGTAATCGACATCAATAAAAATCAGAGATAGGGGAAATTCAGTGGATTTTAGTTGTGACCATTGTTGATCAAAATATTGGTCGAAAAACCGACGGTTGGGGACTTGAGTTAATCCATCTAGGCTGGCTTGAATTTGTAATTCCTGATATAATTTGTGGAGAACTTGATTCGATAATTGATGAATTTTGGACTGAGCTAGTAACAGTTGGTACATATCAATCAGTCGATAAATCTGGGGAGAAAGTTCAACCACAATAGGTTCATAAACTAAATCGGGTAAGCGTTGTAAAGCGGTTTGAGTGGCTTCTAAAATTGGTGTAGAACCCGCTAGAACTAAGATTTCTTTATTTTCCCAGCGATATAATACTTTTAAAGGACGTTTTAAAAATAGTTCAATGCCGTAGGGACGGCTTAACCGTTCTAAAAATCGTTGTCGAGAAATCATCCCAAAAAAATTGTTATTTTCTGTTAAAATTACCCCAGGTAATAAAGGGTTAGAGTTAAAATAATTAGCAACTACTTCTCCAGTTTCCGAAGTATCTACCTGACAATCATATAAACATTGATCTTGCAGGGTTGATGATAGATTAGGATAGGAAATAGCAGTAGAACTCGGGAACAGGTTGTATAGCTCAAATCCGTTGCAACTTAGCATACAATTTTGATGATGTTTGTAAAGAGATGATCTTGTAACTGATTCAGATCTCCAGAATCTTACATCAGATCAGTTATCCTCTATAATAACTAAGTTTTTAATTAATATTTGGGGGGTGCGCTGACAAAGCCCTGGGTGATTTTGTGCGTCTTTGATCGCTAGGATTTATATTTTACATTGGAATCTATGGTTAAAATGCTTAATAGTTTAGGAAATTATAGTTTAGGAAATCATAGCGGGCGATGGCGTGCTGCTACCATAGGGCTGACGCCAACCCACTACTTGGTTTTAATCGTTATCCGATAGAATTTGTAGGCGAATTTTGCCCTCACTACCATCGCCTAATTGTACTTCAATAATTTGACCCGCTAACTGTTCTAAACAGCCTAAAAGCGATCGCAAATGGGGGGTACTTGCTCCGGTATCCACATATAATCTATCCGCTAAACTACCCACTCGTTTCCAACTGCTATGCAGTCTAACCATGGTTTGTTCGAGGACGGTGGCTTGTTTCACTAAATCAGAAGCCGTATTTAAACATCCCACCCGCAACGCTTCTTCTAATGCCATTTCCATATCCACAGAAGATTGATTTAAGGCTTGAACTTGACCCGCCGCATCCAAATATTTTGATAAATTTTTGGCTTCTGATGTTAACTGTTTAATCGTATCTACATCGGGATTTTCGATCATTTCCCGTTGTAATTCCGTAATATGAACTTCTGGTAGTTTTTCCATTTCTCGCACTAAAGGCGCTAAATAGCGAGGTGGCATAGCCCCTTCCGTGGCTTTTTCTCGAATACTATCGGGAATTAAATCGGAGCTCATTGCCGTCCATTCATCATTTAATTGTCGGACTTCACGGCGAGTAATTCGATCGCCATTGCAAGCCGCATCACTCACCATTTGTTGAACTTCTGCGGGGGCTTTTGCGGTTTCGATAAATGCCCTTTTACTAAAGTTATTAATCGCATCGGGGTTAAGATGACCTTGAAGTAATAGGGCATCAGCGCTATTAGCTAATTCAATTAAAGCATAGGCTTGACTTTTGCTAATTTCCCGTTCTTTTAACCAATTTAAAAACCCTGTACCCCGTCCTTCTCCGCCTTTTTTTTCTCGATCTCTAACAACTCTTAATATTCTGCCGCGCCAGATTTCGGTTTGCAAGTCAAAGCGATCGCAAACTTTCCAAGCGACATCAATTTGGTGTTCAAAATCCAATTCAGGAATTTCCGCTTCTGGATCAGGGAGTTCAAAATGCAGATCCTGAAATTCAGCTAAAACCTGGATCAGTTCATCGGGGATTTGGGGACTGTCGGCCATTGGACGCACGTTGGGTTGGGAGACTGCCCGGATCATTATTGCACAATTCGGGAACCTCTGGAGTTCTTCTGGGGGCGTTGTGTCCAGTTCAGACAGGCTATCTGTTGTTGGTTAGATTTGGTAATTTTGTTATAAATTAGCCCAAACACTCTGGGAATATATAATAGAAAGTATGATCTAACCCCTCAATAAAATTTGTTAAAAAATCTCTTATGAACGTTCAAGAACTCCTCAAGGCGGCTCAACAATTGAGCTTATCCGATCAGGTTCATCTAGCCAGTCAAATTATGCAGTTAGTCGAACAAAAAATGCTACCCTCGACAGGAGAAATTGCCCCAATTCCCCAGTCAAAAGACCCCCTAATTGGTCTTTTTGCAGGTTCACCCGATTTGGCAACCCAGTCTGAGGAAATCTTGAATCGAGAACTGAACTCAACCTCTGGTTTTACATGGAAAGAGTAATCGCCGATACTGGTTTTGTTGTCGCTCTCGTTAATCGTTTGGATCAACGCCATGCTGACGTAACGCCCATTTACTTACAGTATCAACAGATTTTTCTTCCCCAGGTCGCATTGGTTGAAATTGCATATTTGATCGGTTTAGAACAATATATCGATAGTAGAATTGATTTTGTTGATGCCTGCATCATGGCGATCGCAGCAATTACAGGATATCAAAAATATCTTTCACCGCGTAAAGGATTCTCCTGTGCATACCGAGTTTTACACAAGACTGATTCTTGCTCCCAATATATTAAAAAATTGATTAAAAAATATGGTATAATTGATGCTATTCCCTTAGCCAATCAACGCTTCAAATCTTGTAAAACTGCCGCTCTGATTCTCTATAGTGAAACACAAAAAAAACAGCGTCCGTGTCAGAACTTAATTAATCAAAACTGTCAATGCAAACCTGAAGATATTTTAGCAGGAATTTGTGAAGTTTCATTTTGCTTTATCACGGATTGTGGTGACGGGGCAAATTGTAGTTTATTTTAAGGTGGAATACCTGATATTTTTCATCTAAGTTTCCTACATTCAGGATCGTGGCAAGGGCAAACTTTGAGAATAGTCCTAGGTTTGTGCTTTTGCTTTTGGTATAATTTAGCGATGTAATAAGGCCCCATACCATATAGCCCTATTGCTAGTTGGAATCCAGACATAAAAGTATTTGGATTAATAAGTTGATAAAATTCAGAGGCTGTAACAATAGCAAAACATACTTTAATTAAATCCAATATTTTCCCATATTTTAGATACAGAAATAATAGACGTAATAAGGCTTCAAGATAGCCCCGATTATAACCTATAGCCTGTGCATCTTTCGCTGCATTCTTAATTTGTTCTACTTGTTTTTCCAAGATACTTTTTTTGTTAAAGGTCGAGTTATCTACATAACTACCTATCAAATTTGCTCGAATCAAAGATACTTGCATTAGACCCGAAGCAGCACCACACTCAAGAAATAATTTCTGGCTTTGCTGATAGTGATAATCTGCACTTTCAATCAATTGACACGCTTCTAAAACTTGACCTAATCTTAGATGATAAAATCCAGTTGCTGCTGGGTTGCTATCAGCTAAAGTAGATTTGTTAGTAGGAAAATTTTCGATTTCCAGCATCTGTTGACTTTTAATATAGAGTTGAGCCGCCGTCACAAAATCATACTGTGCAAAATAAACTCGACCTAAATAATGTAAGCAATTTCCAAACAATCCTAAAATTTTTATATTTTCTTTTTTTTCCTGTTTGCAGATAATCTCTAAAAGATTTTTAGCTTGATTCATATAATCTCTGGCTTCCTGAAATTGGAATCTATAAAAATAGTAATGCCCTAAAAAAAGCCAAGTCATTGCTAACTGTTGATCTAAATTAGGATTTCGCTTACATAGGATTTCAGACTGATCAAGAATTTTTTTCATTTTTTGATATTGGCTACTATTTTCATAGTAAGTTGCCAATTCCAATTTCAAGTCAATTTGTTTAGATTCATCTGTTTCTAAAGCGATTGCTTTATTGATAGATAATTCCGCTTCCGGATCAGAAACTGATAAATGTGTTAAACATTTGAATTGTGCAAAATATAGACTATAAGGTGGATTTTTATAATTGATTTCATACTCTTTTAGAATAAGTTTAATTTCATAAGACCATTCTTGAGTTCTCTCTAAAATTTGTAGGGCTTTATTGGTAAATTTAGTTAACAATTGGGAACAAAGTGGTAAATATTGGATATTTTTAGAGTTATCTTTTAAAGCCGTAATCACATTAGCTAAATCTATTTCATCCTCAGATTTTTCTAAAAGAAGATTCAAATGATGATCATTTTCCAGATCATTTCGACGTAATCTATTTCTTAGACTTTCTCGACGATTAATCGATTGATTTTTTGTTTTAATGTTCATCTTGAATTCTCCTTAAAAATTCATAAAGTAAGCTATGAATTGAATATCGGGATTCGTCTTTCAGACTGCGACTGCTATCTAAAAGGTTAAATTGACTGCACTCTGTTATTGCTTGTCTAAATTCATCATTATTCAAACCCGATGGTTTTTGCAGGTCGGAACTAGGAATTAAATAGCCCGCAGCATACTTAATCATTAAGTTTAAAATCAGTAGAGCATTATCTGAAAGTGAATTTAAAGATTCTTCATATAAAAACTCTTGAATATCTTGATCTTGTTCAAATCGTTCAAAAATTTTTAATAAAGGGTCGTCATAGATTCTTAATAAGTTCATCACCAATGAAATCATCAAAGGATTACCCTCTGTTTTTTGATAAATTGGCTCTAATTCTTCATCTAATGCTTGTTTGACAATATCTAATTCTTGACCTTGGTGTCGAATCATCTCTAAAGTCGCTGACTTATCTATACCAGGTAACTTAATTTCTCTCACTGCACAATTATTAGCTTTTAGATCTTTACGAGAAGTAAATATGACTTTACTGGGTCTAATATTGCACATTGGGTCAAAAGGGTTAAATCTAGCTAAAAGCTTTTGATATTCGGGTAATGTTTCCAAATTATCAATAACAATTAAATAAGGTTCGGATGTTAATTTTCTTTGCAGGGCTAAAAAATAATCTTGATTTGCAGGAGGTAAATTAATGTCTAATTGTGAAGCGATATCATAGATCATGTAATCTGTATTGATATCTTTTTTATTGTTGTCTTTTTTAACTGACATATTGGGTTCTAAATAATAAGTCCTTTTAGCCATAGTCCAAGCTAACTTAAAAAAACCTGCATCAGCAGCATATTCACCCACTAATTTTTCCGTCAAAGAAGTTTTTCCGATTCCCCCAGCACCCGTAATACTCATCAACCAATAATCATCACGAGTTTGGAGATGATCTCTGAGTTGCTCAAGGATTGTATTAATTCCAAATAACTTTTTTTGCTCCCAATTTGTTTTCTCTCTTAAAGTAATTTCAATTTGATGGCATTCTCTGTGATCTTCTGAATCAATTGTTTCAATATTAACAGTTAATGAGCTATTAATCGGCACAGTAGCCTCGGCTAAACCAATTTTATTATAGTAACGCTCTACTACCGCTTGCACATTATCCCGATTTACCTTTTCTCCACATAGGTTTGACAATCTCTGCCAAAGTTTGTATGCAGCCGTCTTAACACTTCCACCATCAAGGTACTCGCTATTTCCAATTTCGTCATAACTTTTGCCATCTTTACCCTTCCACGCTTCTTTCAAGATAGTAGTTTCCAGGGTACTCAAGGTTTTGAGCTTCTTAGCCATCAGTTGTGAACTGATAAAATCCAAAGCCGCATTAATGTCCATTAGTCTATCTGGTGGTAAGTTACAGCTTGAAATAATAACTATAACTCACTTTGATTGACTTTAATTAACTTTGCATCCTTCAAACAAAGTTTTCCCTTACCTAAATTAACTTTTAAATCACTAACTTTCATCTACAGACAATTAAACAAGTAAGTTTTAATCTGGTAATTACAAACACCATAAAGCAATCTTTAAACACCATGAATAAACCATTCAAGCTAATTATATTTAGCCTAATTTTATTATTTTTAACCCCTAGTTTGGGGTGGAGATCTTTGGGTATTGCATCTGCTAGTACAGTTTGCTGCGAACAGACAAAAGACGGTTGCTATTCTTGTGATCCTAAGTAGGAGAACATAGGAATAAACTTGCATGAAAAATCATCAGCTGTAGCTAATAGCACGATCCGATTTTCTCTCCGCTTAATTCAACACAATTCCCGTAGGGGCGGGTTCGCCAATATCTCGAATACCTGCTAGAAATTTCACTAAACCCGCCCCTTTTTATTATCAATTAACAGCAAACTCCGTGTAAGGACGAATATTAGGGGGATGAAACCCTAAGACAATTTGAGTTTTGGGAATTCCTGCCTTGACTAACTCATTGGCAATTCCATCCTCTAATCCATCTCGATGTATCCAAATTTTATCGCCAAGCACCTCTATATGAACCAAACATCCATGAACCTGTACATCATCTTCCCATCCCAAAGTAATCAATAAAAAGTTGTTTCTATCTTCACTCACAATCAAACGACATTGTAAATCCCCGTAAGCATAGGGAATTTCTGTATATTCTTTAAGTTTTTCTTGAATAACTTCTCGATATTGAACTAAACTATCCATTGAACAATTTCCTCCTTTTGACTTTCAAAAATCAATAAATTAACTCGATATTTGTTAATCACTAACTGTCCAATTGGCTCAGAAAAAATTGCCTGATAGGTTGTTTTACGAACAGCCAGATACAACAAACAAAACGTAATGGATCATTCGTAATCGTCCAGCCATCTTTAACCAAGGCATTTTTTGCTGCATAATAGAAAGATAGCTGAAGAAATCCAGCTTCTACAATTTAAAGGTAAAATTATGGCCGTTGAGTATGACTTGGTGGTGATTGGAGGTGGTTCTGGGGGGTTAGTGGTTGCCAGTGCCGCTGCCCAATTAAAGGCAAAAGTTGCTTTAGTAGAACGCGATCGCCTAGGGGGAGATTGTTTATGGTTTGGTTGTGTTCCTAGCAAGTCTTTAATTCATGCCTCTCGGGTGGCTTATGAAGTTAAAAATGCAGCAAAATTTGGGATTTATACCGATAATTATAACATTAATTTCGCTAAAGCCGCAAGTCATGTTCAACAGGTTATTTCTACTATTCAGCCCCATGATTCTCCCGAGCGGTTTGAATCTTTAGGAGTTGAGGTTATTTTTGGAGATGGTGAATTTTTAGATAACAAAACCTTCGGTATTAATGGGCGTAAACTAACCGCTAGAGCCTTTGTAATTGCCACGGGTTCCCGGGCAGCTATTCCTAATATTCCAGGGTTAAATCAAGCAGGTTTTCTCACCAATGAACAGGTTTTTTCTCTACAAGATTGTCCTGAATCCTTAGCAATTTTTGGAGGAGGGCCCATAGGCTGTGAACTGGGACAAGCCTTTTCTCGGTTAGGGTCAAAGGTGACAATTTTATCGAGTCGAAATCAAATTTTACCGAAAGAAGATCCCGAAGTGGCAAAGGTAGTTCAGGATCAATTATTATCGGAAAATATTGTGATTTTAAATAATACCAAAGCCGAACGGATTGAAATAGAAAATAGCAAAAAGAAAATTATTGCCGGGAACCATATTATTTTAGCCGATGAAATTTTAGTTTCCGTGGGACGAGTACCTAATATTGAATCCTTAAATTTGGAAGCGGCGGGTGTTATAATAAATCCATCGGGGATTCAAGTTAATGATAAACTCCAAACCACTAATCCGTATATTTACGCTTGCGGAGATGTCATTGGCGGGTATCAATTTACTCATGTTGCGGGTTATGAGGCTGTTGTGGTGTTAACGAATGCGCTATTTTTTCCGATTAGTAAAGTTAACTATCGGGTCATACCTTGGGCGACTTTTACCGATCCTGAATTAGCTAGAGTCGGGTTAACAGAACAACAAGCAAAGGAACAGTATGGGGAGGATATTTGTGTTTTAAAACAACCTTTTGGGGGAGTTGATCGTGCCATTGCTGAAGCAAAAACCCTAGGATTTGCTAAAATTATTACTCGGAGGAATGGTGAGATATTAGGTGCTCATTTAGTGGGTGCATCCGCCGGAGAGTTAATTCATGAAATTGTTTTGGCCATGTCTCATGGTTTGAAGGTTTCCGCTTTGACTGGGATTCATATTTATCCGACTTTATCTGAAGTTAATAGTAAAGCAGCATTATTGTTAAAAAAACAAAAATATGCAGCGAATACTTGGCAACAAACGCTTTTAGAACGATTTTTTAATTGGAGGCGATCGCTTTAATCTTACCCTATGAAAATTATCACTTTAAATCTTCGTTATGATAAACCCGATCAAGGTAACAATGACTGGAAGTTTCGCCGTTATGCGATTGCTAAATTAATTGAAAAACACAACCCTGATATTATTGGAACCCAGGAAGGAACAGCCCATCAACTCTTAGATTTACACAGATTATTACCCCAATATCAAAGTATTGGCACGGATCAAATTGGCAATGGAACTGGAGAACATTGTGCTATTTTTTATCAAACTAAAACGTTCCAATGTATTGAATCAAAAGATTTCTGGTTAAGTAATACTCCTAAATTGGTCGGAAGTATCAGTTCAGAATGGGGAAATTCTACCCCTAAATCCGTGAGTTGCGGGGTGTTTATTTCCAGAGAAACCCAACAACAAATCACCGTTTTTAATACCCATTTAGATTATTATAGTCAACAATCTCGAAAATTGAGTATTCCGTTAATTCAAAAATACTTAAATCAAGTTAATCTGGAGCATTCCTTATTAATATTGACCGGAGATTTTAACGCCGAACCCCATAGTGAAGAACGTCAAACTTTATTAAAACCCCTTGCTAATGGGATTCAATTACTAGATAGTTTATCCGATATTCCTTTAGAATTTCAACAAACCTTTCATAATTTTACAGGTGAAGCGATCGCCGCCGTTGATACGATTTATTATGATTATCGGATGTTATTAAAATCTGTGAACATTGACGTTAATCAAATTAATTATATTTGGCCGTCGGATCATTTTCCCGTCATTGCAGAATTCAATCCAGTTGTTGAGTAGATGAATGGATTTAATCTAACCAATAAATAATAATTTTCCGACGATTAGGGAAATACTTTTGAGCTTGGTGATCACCAGATCACCAGTTTAAGTACCTAGACCAACTGATCATTTGTCTGTTCAAAAATTGGGCAAATTTTGGGTTATTCCCTAATGATCGTGTTGACACTCTCAGGTTTAAAAACACTGAGATTCTTGGTTCAACGAAACCACTTAATCAAAGTACCTTGCAGTACTTCAACCAGAGGTGGGATTCTCCCCAAGCGTGAATTCGGGTATGCCCTACCCTATTCGCAGTGAGCCTGTCGAACTGCTGCGAGTTCTTTTTTACTTGAAAACTGTTCGTCTAGCTCCCATGAATCTTTTACCCACTGCTGGGGGAAAACTAGAACTGTGCAGTAGAACCCTATAGATTCAATTGTCAAGGTGAGCGCGTTTTGCCGTTAGGCGACTAGGTTTTTAGACAGGTTGTTTACCTTTTCCTGTTACCGTAAATGGTAGCATAAATCCATGAGAATATTCACGGGGAATAAATTCCCTTGGGTCGCTTTTCATCTGGTGGGCTGAAGCCTCTGAGTTTTCAATCTCCCAGACTTTTTTTATAAAATTCTAATAAAACTACCAAAAAATCAAGTAAACAGCCATCAATTGTGAAAAAATTAATCACAAAACTTTATTAAATACACATTTAACCAACCTCACATCAATCAATTTTTAAATACAGCTATGGATCACTCCCTAAAAAACGGCAACCCTCACACAACCGTTCAAATTCTTGACTATCAAATTGTCGAAACAGTTTATTCAGGAAGTCGCACTTTAGTTTATCGGGCTATTCGTAACAGTGACCAATTATCTGTGATCATTAAACGGCTGAAAAACGATTATCCCACCTTTAGCGAATTGGTACAGTTTGGCAATCAATACACGATTACTAAACATCTCAAATCCCCTCTAATCATCGAAACCTATAGCCTAGAAGTTTACAAAAATGGCTATGTGTTAGTCATGGAAGATTTTGGGGGGATGTCTCTGCAAGAATGGGTAGTTAAAGGGAAAAATATCCTCTCTTTAAGTGATTTTTTACAGATAGCAATTACCCTTTGCAATATCTTAGATATACTCTACCGAGAGCGGATTATTCATAAAGATATTAAACCCAGTAATATTTTAATTAATCCCGAAACCAAACAAATAAAATTAACTGATTTTAGTATTGCTTCCTTGCTACCTAGAGAAACACAAATACTGCTTAATCCTAACGTATTAGAAGGAACACTGACCTATATTTCTCCCGAACAAACCGGACGAATGAATCGGGGAGTTGACTATCGAACTGACTTTTATTCATTAGGTGTAACTTTCTACAAATTACTCACAAAAAAATTACCTTTTCAATCCAATGACCCGATGGAGTTAGTCCATTGTCACATTGCCAAAGTACCACCCTTAGTCCATAAAATCAATTCAAAAATTCCCCAGGTACTCTCGGAAATCGTTAATAAATTGATGGATAAAAATGCAGAAGACCGCTATCAAAGTGCTTTAGGGCTGAAATATGATTTAGAAAATTGTTTAACTCAACTGCAAGAAACGGGTAAAATAAAAACCTTTAAAATTGGACAACGGGATCTGTGCGATCGCTTTTTAATTCCCGAAAAACTCTACGGTCGAGAACCAGAAGTAACTCAACTCTTAGCAGCTTTTGAAAGAGTCAGCACCGGAAACCCCGAAATAATGCTAGTTGCAGGTTTTTCTGGGATTGGGAAAACTGCCCTAATTAATGAAGTCCATAAACCCATTGTCCGTCAACGGGGTTATTTTATCAAAGGCAAATATGATCAATTCCAACGAAACATTCCCTTCAGTGCTTTTGTACAAGCTTTCCGTGATTTAATCGGACAATTATTATCAGAATCCCAGAGTCAACTGCAAACTTGGAAAACTCAAATATTAGCAGCAGTAGGAGATAACGGACAAGTCTTAATTGATGTGATTCCCGAATTAGAAAATATCATCGGTCAACAACCACCAGCACCGGAACTATCAGGAAGCGCCGCCCAACATCGGTTTAACCTCCTATTTTCCCAGTTTATGCAAGTCTTTACCAGCATTGAACATCCCTTAGTCATGTTTTTAGATGATTTGCAATGGGCAGATTTAGCGTCACTGAATTTACTCAAACTATTAATCCAAGATACCGGACATTTATTAATATTAGGAGCCTATCGAGATAATGAAGTTTACCCCGTTCATCCCTTGATATTAACCTTAGATGAAATCGGGAAAACCGGGGCGATTGTGAATACAATGACTTTGCTCCCTTTAAGTGAATCAGATCTAAATTGCTTAGTGGTAGATACACTGCATAGTGAATCATCTCTGACGCAACCTTTAACAAAATTAGTCCATCAAAAAACTCAAGGAAACCCCTTTTTTATCACCCAGTTTCTGAAAGCATTATATGATGAAAAACTGATTAGCTTCAATTGGGATATTTGGCATTGGCAATGTGATCTTTCCCAAGTCAAAGCCTTAGCAATTACCGATGATATCGTGGAATTCATGGCATTGCAATTACAGAAGTTACCAATAGAAACTCAGGAGGTGGTAAAATTAGCAGCTTGTATTGGAGCGCAGTTTGATTTAGCCACTTTAGCCATCGTTTCAGAAACCTCTCAATCTCTGACCTCAATGGCGGATAAACTATGGAAAGCCTTACAAGAAGGGTTAATTTTTCCGATTACGGAAGTCTATAAATTCTTTACCCAATCTGACGGGATTTCCAGCGTCAACCCCACTGCTAATGCCCATTATAAATTCCTGCACGATCGCGTCCAACAAGCGGCTTATTCCCTAATTCCCGACGACCAAAAACCAGCCCTGCATTTACAAATTGGTCAATTGCTATTAGCTCAAACCGCACCGGAGCAACTCGATGAGAAAATTTTTGCCATTGTTAGTCAATTTAACCTAGGCCTCGACCGAATAACTAACACCGAACAACGAGATCATCTGGCTAATCTAAATCTGATAGCGGGGCGAAAAGCCCGAATCTCGGCGGCTTACCCGGCAGCAGCCCAATATTGTGACCTGGGGCTACAACTGTTAGACACTGACAATTCTGACCCATGGAACAGACAGCCGATTCTCACTTTAGAATTGCATACCGAAGCCGCTAATTCAGCCTGTCTGATTGGGGAATTTGAGCGGGTAGAGGCTTGGGTAAAAGCAGTTCTCCAGCATACCTCCAGCCCCCTAGAACAGGTCAAAATTTTAGAAATTCAAATTCAATCCTTAATCGCCCAGAATCAATTATCAGAGGCTATTCAGGTCGCCCGCACAACCCTGAAACAGTTGGATGTGGAGTTACCCGCCCATCCCACCCCAGACATGATTCCAGAGGCTCTGGAGGCCATTGGCGAGGGACTCAGGATTGAGAATGTGATGAATTTACCCCCGATGAGCGATCCTAAACATCTGGCTGCGATGAATATTCTTAGCAGTATGGCCTCGGCTGCCTACATGGGTTCCCCAGAACTTTATCCGTTAATTGTCCTCAAACAAATTGAGTTATCCCTGGAGTTTGGCAATGCAATTCAAACCCCCTATGCCTATTCCACCTATGGACTAATTCTTTGTGCCTATGGGGGAGAAATTGTCGCTGGAAATCGGGCGGCGGATATTGCGATCGCCTTGATGGAAACCTTGAAAGCATCGAGTTTTAAAGCCAAAATTATCAATTTAGTTTATCCCTTTGTGCGGATTTGGCAACAGCCCATTCACACGGTATTGATGCCTTTAATTGAAGGTTATCAAGCGGGTTTGGCATCGGGAGATTTGGAGTTCGCAGCCTACTGTGTCCATAACCGATGTGAGCTTGCTTATGCGACGGGAAATGAACTGCTCCAACTCCGGGAAGAAATGCAAACCTATGGCGAGGCGATCGCCCAACTCAATCAAACAACCGCTCTGAACTTTCATCAAATTCATCAACAGGCCGTCTTAAATTGGACGGGTGAAGCCGATGATCCGCAGCAACTCGTGGGCAGCGCTTACGATGAAACCACCCGATTTCCTCAACATCAATTAGCTGGAGATACCTACTCCATCGGCAGTGTTAATGCCCATAAATTGGTTCTAGCTTACCATTTTGGCCAACCAGAAAACGCCCTAGAAAGGGCAGAAATTTCTGAGAAAACTATTGGTAGTATTATTGGGACGGTGTTCTATGGCGTGTTTTATTTCTATCATGCCCTGACGTTACTGGCTAATACCAAGACCTTGCCCATCAGTGAAGCGGTGACTCAGGATCTGGATCGGCTGATCAACTGGGCGACTCTAGCACCGATGAATTTTGCCCACAAATGTGATTTAATTCGGGCGGAACAGGAGCGGATTTTAGGTCACAAAGCCGAGGCGATGGAGTTTTATGATCGGGCGATTGCCGGGGCTAAAACCCATGGCTTTATTCAAGAAGAAGCACTGGCCAACGAACTCGCCGCCAGGTTTTATTGGGAATGGGACAAACAGAAAATCGCCGCCGGATATATGCAAGAAGCCTACTACTGCTATGCCCGTTGGGGAGCCAAAGCTAAAATTGCTAATTTAGAACAATCCTATCCCCAACTCCTAACACCCATCCTGCAACAACCTCGGGTTATGGACTCTGTTCAGGAAACGATCACCGGGGGAACGATTTCTGGGACTAAAACCTCCACCAGTATCTCTGAAGCCCTAGATTTGGCAACTTTGATCAAAGCCTCTCAAGCGATTTCTCGGGAAATTGAACGGGATCAATTAATCACTACTCTCCTAAAAATGGTGATTGCTAATGCCGGAGCGAGTAAGTGTGTGTTACTACTTAAACAAGATAGTTCGTTAGAATTAGTTGCTTTGGTAGAGGAGGGAAAACCACCGCAACTCTTACCCTCAATTCCCCTAGAATCAAGTTTAGATGTAGCAATTAGTTTAGTTAATACCGTTGAGCGAACCAGGGAACCTTTAGTATTAGCTAATGCGGCGATAAATTACCGATTTATTGCTGATTCTTATATTCACAAATATCAGCCAAAAAGTATCCTTTGTAGCCCGATTTTGAATCAGGGAAATTTGATTGGAGTTTTATATCTGGAAAATAATTTGACGATCGGAGCATTTACCCGTGATCGGGTTGAACTTCTGAATTTAATCTGTACTCAGGTGGCAATTTCTCTGGAAAATGCCCGACTGTATGAGCGAGAACAGCAAAAATCCCAAGCCTTGGAAGACGCACTAAACGATCTGAAAAACGCTCATTTACAACTTGTACAAAATGAGAAGATGTCGGCTTTGGGTAATTTGGTTGCGGGTGTTGGTCATGAAATGAATAATCCTTTAGGGTTTATTTATGCTAGTCTACAACAAGCTAAACCGACTTTTTTTGACCTAGTTGAACATTTAAAACTCTATCAACAAACTTTCCCAAATCCTGGTGCAGAAATTCAACGCCATGCCGAAGAAATTGACTTAAATTCTAGTTTAGAAGACTTGCCAAACATATTAAATTCCATGGTAATGGCTTGCGATCGCCTGAAAAATATTAGCACTTCGCTCCGCACTTTTTCCCGGGCTGATCGAGATTACAAAGTACCATTTAACATTCATGAAGGGATTGATAGTACAATTTTAATTCTGAAACATCGCCTCAAAGCTAACGAAAAACGTCCGGCAATTGAAGTAATTACTAACTATGGTGATTTACCCAAAATCAATTGTTTTCCAGGTCAACTGAATCAGGTATTTATGAATATTTTGGCCAATGCGCTCGATGCTTTAGATGAGTCAAATACCCATCGCAGTTTGGCAGAAATTCAGGCAAATCCTAATCGGATTACCATTACAACTGCTTTAGTAGATAACCAAGTGAAGATTAATATTGCTGATAATGCTCAGGGGATGACTGAAGATGTTAAACAAAAAATATTTGACCATTTATTCACAACGAAATTAGTGGGGAAAGGGACAGGTTTAGGACTAGCGATCGCCCGTCAAATTGTGGTAGAAAAACATGGGGGAGAGATTCAAGTCAATTCCGTCTTAGGTGAAGGAACTGATTTTACCCTCATTTTAGCAGCCAAGTGATTAGGCATTCTAAAATTGTAGGGGTAAGTTCGACCCCATCTGACACATCCTCTGTTAACCTTTTATTCTGATTAATAAATCAAGGAGCCGCCACGGCGTTGATTTTTCTGTAAAAAATTCTATCCTTTTTTGTCATTGAGTGTTAGCATAGATGGACTTTGTAAGTCGCTGGCTATCTTGGGAGTTGGGTCACCATAATGGACTATAAACAAGAATTAATTACCACAATTCACGACTTTGGTTGCGATCTCGACTTATTAGAAGCCCGACTTATCCAACTTTGTGAAACTTGCCCCACGGCGGTCTTGATTCCAGCCCTATACGAAGAACTGGAAAGACCCGCTCTGACCCGGATTCGAGATTGCCTCAAAGACTGTCATTTCGTTAATACCATTGTGGTCTGTTTGTATGCTAAAACCCTAGAAGAATATACAAAAGCGGTTCATTTTTTTAGTGTTCTACCCCAACCCACCCTGGTGATTTGGGAAAATAGCCCAAGAGTCAACCAACTTTTAGAAAAATTGCGGGAAAAAGGCCTAGACCTGATGAGCTTCAAAGGCAAAGGTCGGGCGGTTTGGATTGGTTTGGGGGTGGTATCCCTGCAAGCCGAAGTGATTGCGCTTCACGATGCTGATATTATTACCTACGATAAATCCTATCCCCTGAAACTATTATTTCCCCTGCTGGAAAAAGAACTAGGGATTTCCTTTAATAAAGCCTATTATGCCCGATTGGGCGGCGAACCTAGAAGTTTCCATGGTCGGGTGATGCGTCTATTTGTCACCCCGTTATTGGTGGCACTGATGGATTTATATGGCTATAACAATTATCTGCGCTATTTAAGTGCCTATCGTTATCCCCTATCTGGGGAATTTGCCCTAACCAATGATATCGCCCTTAATACTCGAATTCCCAGCAATTGGGGCCTAGAAATTGGTTTATTAGCGGAGGTTTATCGCAATGTTGTTCCCCAAAGAATTGCTCAAATTGATTTAGGTAACTTCGACCATAAACATCAAACTATTGGTCAATCTCCCACCGAAGGATTACGCAAAATGTGCGCTGATATTCTGCGGTCGATTTTGCGTACCTTAATCGAAACCGAACGGGTGGTGGTGACTAGGGAACAAATTCATACCTTGCGAATTAAATTCAAACGGGAAGCCCAGGATTTTACCCGCCAATATTTTGTCGATGCTCGGTTTAATAATATGCAGTATGACCGTCATCACGAAGAAGCGATTATTGATGTCTTTGAAAAAGTGATCGCCGAAGCGGGTCAGGAATTCTTTCAAAATCCGGTCACGGCTGAAATTCCCGACTGGACAAGGGCTTTGGCCGCCATGCCCGCCCTGCGAGAACAACTGCGCGAAGCAACCCGCCGAGATATGGCAGAAGCTAAAGCAATTTTAGCGACAAATCCCGATTTCATTTCCCAGGGGGATATCAATACCCACCCCAAAGACCTAGATATCATTCCGACAATGCCTTGATTACTGGTCTGATTGGAGTTGGGTGGAATGGACTGGGCTACAATGAATTCTCAAGGTGATCGCCTTTCAAGCTCAAAATCAAGGTCAATAATGTTTACTGCATCTGATAACACCACTATTCTCGTCCTCCTTGTAGCCCTGGGTATCCTGGGTTGGGGGTATTATCGAGCCTTGCCTTATGGGAAACTGGGTTTGTTGTCCTGGTTGCAATCGGTGGCCTTAATGTCTCCTGGGTTACTGTTTTTCTGCTTGGCGGCGGCGGGAATTTACCTCAATTTGGTGAGTCTTTTATTTTTATTCGTGGCTTCGACCGGATTATATATTATGATTGGCCGACGACTTAGGGAAGTGGCGAATCAAGATTCGGTCTCTGGGCCGAAACCCGAACTGTCAGAAAATCCACCCCCCCGGTCGCCGGAGCCTCAACCTTCCCCAACCTCCGATCCGGTTTTGAACCTGCGCTCGGTGCCATTATCCCCAGAAGACCTGAAAATTATTCAGGGTATTTTTGGCATTGATACCTTTTTTGCCACGGAAACCATTCCCTATCAAGACGGGGTGATTTTTAAAGGAAATCTTCGCAGTGATCCAGAAATTGCTTATCAACAATTATCGGCAAATTTAAAAAAAAGAATTGGCGATCGCTTACGATTATTTTTAGTAGATAATCCCGATGGCAAACCCGTTGTGATTGTTCTACCCCAGACGAATGAACCCTTAACCACTTCAATTCCTCAAAAAATTTTAGCGATTATTTTATTTTTAATGACGGTAGGAACAATTTTTGAAGCGGGAGGTTTATTATTAGGATTCGATTTTTCTGAAAATTTAACCCGTTACCCGGAAATTATCCCCATCGCCCTCGGAATTTTAGCGGTTTTATTTCTCCATGAAATCGCCCATCAAGTAATAGCAAAACGTTATGATATTAAGTTTAGTTGGCCGTTTTTTATTCCTACGGTTCAAATCGGAAGTTTTGGAGCCTTTAATCGCTTTGAATCCGTATTACCTAACCGGACGGTGTTATTTGATGTGGCTTTTGCTGGCCCGGCGGCCGCCGGAGCATTATCGTTATTCCTATTAATTACGGGGTTGTTTTTATCCCATCCAGGCAGTGCTTTTCAAGTGCCAACGGAATTTTTTCAGGGATCGGTCTTAGTCGGAACTTTATCCCGATTAATTTTAGGTTCCCAACTGCACCAAGCCAGCGTTGACGTGCATCTGCTAACCTTAATCGGTTGGTTTGGGTTAGTGATTACGGCTTTGAATTTAATGCCAGCCGGACAGTTAGATGGGGGACGAATGATGCAGGCGATTTATGGCCGGAAAATTGCCGGACGTTCAACTATTGCTACCTTTATTGTTTTAGCGATCGCTTCTTTATCTAATCCGTTAGCTCTTTATTGGGCCTTAGTAATTTTAATTTTACAACGAAATTTAGAAAGACCGAGTTCAAATGAATTAACTGAACCCAATGATACCCGTGCCGCCTGGGGATTATTGGTTTTCTTGTTGATGATTTTAACCCTGTTTCCCCTCACCCCCGCCTTAGCCACCGGGTTAGGAATTGGCGGTTAATGGATCTGTATTTAGGGAGTTAATCGCAACTATGACTGGTGAAGATATTCGTCAATTGTTATTAAATAAATGGGGAGTGTCCTACGATATTCAACTGCGCCGGACAAGGGGTAAAATATTTCTACAAATTATGTGGAAATATTTGGAACAATTATCCTTTCCCTTGAATGAAGCCGATTATATCGCCCATTTGAATGCGATCGCTAACTATTTGAATAGTTGGGGAAGTACGGAACAGGTAAGACATTATATTCTAAATACCCGAGAAAAACCCCGTTTAGGAAAAGCCGTGAGTATTCCCCTCGATTTAGGAGGGAGATCTTCGGAATGGATGGTGGAGGAGTTCTAGTCTAACCCCTGGGGAGAGTTGGCGATCATCCCATAGAGGCGCTACAATCCCAGAACTGAAGGTAGACTGTGCTAAAACGATGGTTTCGTTCTGGTATGGGCAGATAATAAACGGTGGGGAGTTGGTGATTAAGCAATGAATCTAACGCAGGAAATGGTTCTCCAGAACGGCAAATATCGAATTGATGCGGTTCTTGGTCGCGGGGAGTTTGGTGTAACTTACCAAGGGACTCACCCCCTGACAAATCAAACGGTGGTGATTAAAACCCTCCATCCGAAATTCATGACCTCCGTTGATTTTCCCAAAATTAGGCGACAATTTATCACCTTTGCTCAGGGTTTAAGTCACTGTCACCATCCGAATATTGTGCGTGTCCTAGACCTATTTGAAGAACAGGGTTTACCCTATCTGGTAATGAGTTATATTCCTGGGAAAACCCTAGAAGAAACCCTACAATCGAGTCCCAGGCTATCGGTGGGTCAAGCCATAAACTATATTAGTCAGATTTCTGCGGCGTTGCGAAAACTCCATCAACAGGGTTTACTCCACTGTAATCTCCAACCCAAAAATATCCGATGTCATGGAAATACCCTCACCTTAGTTGATTTTGGTTTAACTAATGGCTTCATCCAGTATCACCCGGAGTTTCCCATCCGTAACCGGGTTTTATCCGTGGGTTACGCACCCCTAGAACATTATCTTCCCCATCAACAATTAACTCCGGCAACGGATATTTATAGTTTGTCGGCTACACTCTATTATTTATTAACGGGTGAACCGCCCTTAGAAGCCCCTCTACGAGTCAATGAAGCCACACAGGAGTTACTCAACGCGACTAAACCGAGTTTAAGGAGAATTCAACCCACCCTGAGTGTTGTGGTGGAAAGGTTGATCTATTGGGGATTAGAAATTGAACCTGCACGACGGCCTCAAAATGTTGATCAGTGGATCGCTTTTTTACCGATTGAAGCAACTACTACGGTAATTCAATCTCCTAATACTTTAATTCAACCTAATCCGGTTATTATCCCCCCTGAACCTGTGGCGGTGAAACCTGTTGTGGAAACCCCCGTATTTGTAACCGTTACCCCGCCCCATCCCCAACCTAAAATTCCGCCTGTTCCTGTCTCAATTCCCCAATGGGAACCCGTAGAATATACCCCTTCCTTGGGTTTTTTAGTTCCGATTTTATTCTTAGTTACCTCTTTATTTTTTGGTTGGGTTGGTTTTGATTTGACCCGTCGTTATGGATATATTGTTAGTCAGAAAACCAAGATTCAGATCAATCATCCTTTTGCCAATTTAGATTCCACGGAACCGATGTTTGAAAATCCCTCCATTCAAACTCAAGCTCCAAGTGAAGTAGCCCCTCAACGTTCGGTTGAAGAACCCTTAGAAAATGGAGATTACCCAATACCAAAATCTGCGGATTTAGAAGCAAAAACCGCAGAAGAATCGCCCGTTGATCAATATAATAATTCTGGTGTTGTGGCTGAAACCCAGGAACAAAGTCCGTCAACGGATGAATCTAAAATAGATGAATATTTACTCTCTCCTTCCGAGGTAAAACCGGAACCTCCTACTACAGATTACTCGGTTTCTACCCCTGTTAATAGTTATTCTGGTGATCCAACGGTTCAACCCGATATTCCAACTGACCCTAATTACTCTCAATCTGGGGCTGAAACTCTACCGCCAGAGGTTCCATCCGCCGCAGGAGGAGGTTATGTTTCTGAAGAATCTGCTCCTAATTACTACACAGAACCAACCCCTCCGGTAGAAGTACAATCTCCTATTCTTTCAGAAGAAACCGCCCCGATCAACTCCGCACCTAACGATGGAATAGAGCCTAGTCTTCCCTATTCTCCTTTAACTATTCCCTTGAAAAACTAGAAAATTATCAATGGGTTTTGAAGGTGCGATCGCCTCTTAATTTAATTAGGAGGAAAGGTATATTTTCCTAATTCCGTTGTCGTTTTTAAAGTGCCTTGATCATCAAAAATTTGCCATTTAATCGGCCCGATAAAGTTACCATACCAAGCCACTTTTTTAAAGGGTTTTCCGGCTTTGGTTCCCTCAATTTCTAGTTTAAACGTTGAAAATTTCCCGGCGGGAACTTCAATATCTTCTATTCCGACAACCCGATAATTTTCTTTAACTTCTGTGGTCATCACCGCAATTTCTTTACCCTCCCAAGTCCAACTATCCCCAGACGTAGGGGGATTTTTAAGGATAGTTTTGGCAGGTTCTAAGCGATATTCTGTGTTATTTCCTCCAAAAGTATATAGTTGTTGATGTTCTTTGACTAATCCACTGGGTTTGCTATACCAAATATAAAAGGGTGCAAATCCTAAATTATTTTCGGTTTTATAAAGGTTTGTTCCATCGGATTGCGTTTCTAATCCTTCAACTTTAATTGTTAGTTTAGATTGCTTCCCATCGGCTGTTTTTGCTTGATATTCCCACACTCCCCCCACAGGTAAAGGGAAATAGTCCGGGGGCGGTGTTTGGGCAAAACTTTTGAACCCGATCATCACTAGGACAATCGTTAGAAATAATCCCCAAAAGCGTTTTTGGTTTAACATAATTTTGAGTCTCCATACTCTAGGAATCTACCAATCTTTAGTCTTGATAGCCAGATTATATTGTCATTAAAATCCCTGGGTTTTCTTAACTTGACTTATCCCCTTCTATCCTATCAATATCATTGCTAATCGGACAACACAATCAAACTGGAAATCAAATAACATAAGGTTTTTCCGAGTTAATTCACTAACGCCAAACGTAGCGAATAACAGTCTCTTTCTCCTCAACCTTCGCACCCTATCGTATCAGCATCTCTTCAGTCCACAAAGGTTCGTTATAGTACACAGCATTAGGATCATCTCCAGACCAAGGAGGAGGAGGGTCGCCTCTTTTGCCGTCTCTACAGTCTTGGTGAGTAAATTGTCTCTCGATCCACTTCACAGGTTTGTCATCGCTAAAATGTGTTGCACCAACAAACTCACCTTGTTCAGTAAAAACCTCAACCAAGCTAGTGTCGTTATCCCAAGCATCCTCACTGACTCCTTGGTGAAATAGAAAAAAGAAGTTTTGCTCATCAATGGGAACTTTTATAAGAAACAGATGGGCAAAATTCCATTGAGAATACCAGAGGTGGCGAGCGAAAGCATCGGAAACAGATTGAGGAACATTTTGGTTGATTCTCTCGATTTCTACTTGCAAAGGACTTAGCTCTCCTAAAGTAACGCTTGCAATCCTTTCAAATGGTGGAGCGAACCCCTCACATCTCCCATACCAGATTGTTTCAAATAAGTGCACATGGTTCTCTTCGTAAAACTGCCTCACCACTAATCTCTGTGTTTCCAAATCCATAACTTCAAATTCTTCGAGCTTAACTCAGCATAAAAGTTATCTTCAACTGTTCAAGAGTTTGCAGTCTAACTATTTATTATACTGAAACTTTCTGTCTTATCAACCACTAGGGGACAAAAAGCCGAAATTTTCGGTATATTTGCCTCATAGAAAATAATAGGCAGAAACTTTCGGTATATTCTCCAATAGTGACCAAGAACTGCATCAAGATTTGCCAAAGGTAAATCCACCCCATTTAGTAGAAAAATTCGGTGGTTTTGATGTTGAAACCCACATTCGGCAGATGGGGGCTAAATTTTCCACTAATTCTAAAAAATTGAAAACCTTTACAGTTTTTCGTTCAATTTCCGAGGCTTTATTATCAGATTGTATAGCTAATTTACCGTTATTTAACTAAACCAAAATAATTGTTATTTTTTCATAGAAATAGAATCCTCTTTTTTAACAAATTTGTATTTTATAACCAAGTTCGTTCCAGCCAAGAGTTCTCATCTTGACTCATAACTTAGATTTATTTACAACTATTTTCCCCTTTTTCTTTTTTGAGCTATTCCAATTATTATTCTACATTAAAAATAGCCCCAATTATTACATGACAGTCATTTGGGCTTTTATTTATTCCAATTTAATTGGAAATTCAATTGGCTTAAATATCTGCGGAATGTGGGTTTATGCCCCGATCACCTATATATTACTTAAGCTTTGCGATCGCTGATTACCTTTGGGGACTCAACAACGAAGCCGACCATCTTTGCTTGCCTAATCTTAGCTAGAAACAGATAACCTTAACGGACTTAGAGGTATTGGCATAACGACCAAGATAAGCGGTGGCAGATAACCTTTGCATCACAATCCAAATGTCTCGCCCGTCCGCTTCATCGACTTGTTAGCCTGCGTTTGTGCCGATGCTGAGGACTACAACTCATCAATCGTTATCAACCCACCTTCCGTAAATTGGATCACAAGCTCATGGCTATCCAATAAAGCAGTTCCAACTAGAGGTCGTCGCCCTGTCGCAAGTACACGAGCTTCTCGCTCCTCTCCGTTCCAGACAATAATTGCTCTATGAAGAGGCAACATCACTCGGCTGTTGTCTGCCAAATTCACACGGATATCGTATCTGAAGGGGAGATTCAGTAGTGCCACTGCTTCAGGTGGTAAACAAAGCTCATCGGTAAATCCTGTGTCTATCACGAATTCAATGGGGAAGTCAGCGCGATTAGGAATCCGAAATGGGATGGTAATAATCGGGTGTCCATCAGCCACAATCCCTGAAATCACTTGACTACACGCTCCATAACACCCCCACCAAAAGCGGCAGCAACGTTGTACCCAATTTTAATCCCAAAGAGTCGAGCATGGGGGTGCTTCTCGCTCAAGAAGTCAGCAGCGCGTAAGCCATTTGCATCAATCCTATAGTCACCTGTCTCAATGTCTATGATGACCATCTTGCCAATATTTTCTTCAACTTCCACTTCTTGGCGGATTCTGCTTTCGTACAGTTGCTCTGCACGTTGAGCAACTTCTTCGCGGCTTAAAAGGATAGCTTGCATAAGTTGACTCCCAATCGCTACATTACCTGTTCTAACCCCTCCATAATACCCTGCAAATCAATAGAATGGTCACTGCCAGACCTGTCAAGTATTATCTCTAAGGTGGGAGTCTTGTGGGTTTTGGAGCAGGTTCTCTAAGTCTGAATTACTTCTATAATATTGTGTTGATTCACTTAGAGCCAGATTTGAGATGCCTAATTCACCGAATCCCAATTCTGAATCGATAGTACGTCCCCGACGACGGTTAAAGCGCATCCTGATTTGGGGGGGTGTAGGATGCGGAATTACGCTGTTAACCGTGGGAACAACCGCTAGTTGGTTGATTAGATATCGGTTAGCCCCCATAATTAGTAATGTCTTAGAGGGGATACTACAACGGCCCGTTGATGTTGGCCCCCTTGAACGATTTACCCTGAATAGTATTCGTTTTGGTCATTCGTCCATCCCCGCCACAGCCACGGATACCGATAGGGGGGAAGCGACGGCGGTAGAGGTTCATTTCTCTGTTTTATCCTTGTTTAAACCCAAGGTTCAACTGGATATTACCTTAGTTAATCCTAATATTTATATTGAACAAAATTCATCAGGAAACTGGATTGATACTCAACTTAAGTTAGATCCAAATCCTCCGGTTACATTGGTTTTTAGAACGATTGGAATTGAAAATGCTCAAATTAGTTTAACGCCCTACGCGCTTTTGAAAGCCAAAGAAAAGCCGATTGTCATTGCGGTGGATCAAATCAAAGCTAATTTAACCGAAGATCAGCAGCGGATTCAAGCGGATTTAAGGGGTAAATTTGCAGAAACAGGTACTTTTGCCATCAAAGGTGATGCTTTATTAGAAACAGGAAAAATTAATGCTCAAATTCAAGCTAATAGTTTGAATTTAAGCCATTTAGCTTGGTTTGTAGAAACTCCTGGTATTTCGATCAAACAGGGAAAACTCAATACAAATTTAAACGTTAAATTAAATAACTATCAACCCTTAAATATCCGGGGAACGCTGAATTTAGATCAAGTTAAAGTTGCTGTTGATAGTCTTCCTCAACCCGTTAATTTGAGTCAAGCTAAATTGCGCTTTTCGGGAACTCAATTGATCATTGATCAGTTGAATACCACCATGGGAGATTTAGCACTGGGGTTAACTGGATCGGTTTTAACTAATTCTAACTTAGACTTGGCTAAAACTCAAGTTAATTTATTAGCAAATTTACAACCAGTTCAAGTTTCTACCCTACTAAAAACCGGAGAAACTATTCAGGGAAAACCTGTTACCCTTCCCTTTCCGGTAACGGGAGAATTGAAAGCTAATCTTAACTTAAAGGGAAATTTAAACGCCCCTCAAATTTCCGGGACTATCGCCACAACCCAAAAAACCTTATTAGATCGCGTTTATTTTGATACAATTCAAACGGATTTTAATATCTTAACTAAACTTGATCCAAATTTCAAGATTTCAGATGATCCAATTATTGAAATTCAAAACCTATTAATTAAACCTTCCCTTGGGGGGTCAGTCGCAGGAAAAGGAGAAATTAAATTAGCAGGACTGACGGGGTTATTAGCACCCCCAATAAAACCTCAGCCTACGGTTGACCAAAAAACTTTGCCGAAATTACCCCCAAATCCCCAGATTTCACAACCTAAAACCGAACTTAATCCGATTGTTAAATTAGATTTTAATATTAATGATATTCCTGTGGACGCGATCGCTAAATCCTATGGATTTATCACCAGTTTTCAGATGGGAAACCTATCTGCAAATGGTCAAATTTCTGGGAATTTAGATAACTTAAAAGCCCAGACTCAATTCTCCTTACCTTCAGCTATTTATCCAATTTTAGGGGAAGCTCAATTTTCAGGAAATACGGCGAAAGCACAGATTAAAATTGCTGAAGGTAATCTTAATCTTATCGCTCAACAAACTAATAATAACATTTGGAATGCTGAAGTCATAGCCAATCAACTTTCCCTGACTCCGTTAGTTGATTTGGGGCTATTATTTGCTGCAATTCCTGATGAGACTAAACAACAAATTCAATCCATTGATTTAACCGATGGTCAGTTAGATTTAGCCGCTAAGTTATCAGCAAATTTGCAAAATTTTTCCCTCAATAGCTTAAAAGCAGATAGTCAAATTCAACTTAACTTTCAGAATAGCACAATTAAGGCGATCGCCCAACTCCAAAACGGACTCCTACAAACGGATTTTTCTAGCAACAATTTAGCCCTACCTCGGTTAATTAATATTGGATTACCCTTTGCCAACTTAACCGATGCTCTCACCTCCCAAATTCAGAGTTTAGATATCAGTCAAGGAATTTTACAAATTGATGGATCTCTATCGGGTAAAATCGATAATTTTAGCCCAAATAACTTTATAGGAAATGCGAAAACAATTATTAATTTAGGTCAATTAGGGGGAATAATTACCGCCAATAGTCAACTAAATCAGGGGCAATTTAAAGGACAATTTAATGCCAAAGAACTCCAGTTAAATCCTTGGATTAATTTAGGTTTACCCCTGGCTAATTTACCTGCAAACCTTCAGAATCAAATTCAGACCTTAGACTTTCGTAATAGTCGTTTAACCGGAGAAGGAAATGTTACCGGAAATTTAACTAATTTTAATCTTAATACTCTGATTGCTACGGGATTAGCACAGGTTAATTTAGGGAATTTTGGTGGAATTATTAACGCGGAAGGACAATTAGCCAATAATCAATTAACAGGTCAAGTAATCACCGCTCAAATTCCTCTACAACCCCTGATTAATTTAGGATTACCCTTGGCCAATTTACAACCTAGTTTAGTAGCTGAAATTAACGCCTTAAATTTCCCAGGCGGATTTCTACAAGGGTTAGCAAAATTCAAGGGAAATCTCACTAATTTTTCCCCAAATAACCTGATCGCTTTCCTCGATAGTCAAGTCAATTTAGGTAGAGATGGAGGAGTCATTTTAGCAACCGGAGAAACCCGCCAAGGACAATGGAAAACAACCCTTAAAGGAGATCAAATTGCTTTAGGTCGTTTCTCCCAATTAGTCGAATCTCAAATGCCAAATAGTTTACGTCAAAATGGACTATTACAGCAAGCTGAAAATATGCCTTTATTGCGAGGATTATTAAACACTGAAATCACCGGAGAAGGAAATGTTGCCTCCTTTAATCCTAACACTATACAGGCATTAGGTCAATTAAGACTAACAGAATTACCGATTATTAAACAACCTTTTGAAGCCATTGCCAGTTGGAATGGTCGGGAAATTAATATTAAAAAAGCTGAAACCCAGGGATTTTCAACCGATGGCTTAATTGGAGTTGAATTTCAAGGAAATGGTATGCCCCAATTATCTAATTTAAACCTAAATGTTCGGGCTGATAATTTTGATTTACAATCTCCATTAGTTCAAAGTTTCTTAACTGCTTTACCCTTGGAAATTAGAAACGGAGATAGTCCTTTAGTGGCTGGAATTGTTGATTTTAATGGTAAGTTAACTGGAACTCCTTCTGCTTTAAACCTAAACGGAAATTTAAGATTAAATAACTTTGCTGTTCGAGATGTCACCTTTGAACCCATTTTAGCAGGAACTGTGAATATTATTCCAAATCAAAAGGTTAATATTGCCTTGGCGGGAGAACGGGATAAAATAGAATTAGCTTTAGATGATCAATATTTGCCTACTTCGTTTTTAGTAAAACGGAATGATAGTCTATTGGTCGGAAATTCCCAAGGGAATAATTTAGAGATTAATTTAGACGACTTTCCTCTACAAACTTTAAGTTTATCTCCCTTAGCTGAACTAGATATTGGACAATTAAAAGGCATTGCATCGGGAAAATTAACCGTCTCTAATTTAGCTAGTTTTGATATTAATAAAATAGGGGTAGTCGGAAATATTGCAGTTCAGAAACTAATTTTAGGTCATATTGAAACCGATTTATTCTTAGGAAATTTTAGTTATCAAAATGGGATTGCTAAGTTAACCGATGCTGAACTGAGCAAAGGAATAACTCAGATTTTTATTCAAGGTCAAGCCAATGTTTCTGATATTTTAGCGAGTCTTTCTACACCTCAAACCCCAAATTCATCCCCCGTGCCAAATCAATTTGAAGGTACAATTAAAATCCCTCAAGGAAGTTTACAGGATATTTTAACCGCCCTAAAAATCTTTAATTTAGCAGATTTAGGCAGAGGATTAACCCCTCCAAACTATGGAATAGCCGCCGATGTAAAGCCTGTTCCCGTCGGTTTACCCCCTACTGCTACGTTATTTGAACAGTTACAACGCCTAGAAGAAATTAGACGAATCCTACAAGAATCCCTGGCAGAAATCGCGGCGGAGCCCTTACCTCCTTTACAGGATTTAGATGGAAAATTTACCGGGGAAATGGCATTTCAAGGTTCAATTTCAGGGGGAATTAATGCAACAGCAACCATCAAAGGTCAAGATTGGAATTATGGCAGATATACCGCCGATCAGTTTTTATTAGAAGCTAATTTTGCAGATAATGTAGTGCGAGTTGAACCGATACAATTGCGTGCTGGATCGGCATTATATGATTTTCGCGGACAGTTGAATTTAGCTAATCAACAAACATCAGGTCAGTTTCGGGGCAAAAATATCCGCTTAGAAGAAATTGAAAAAATTGTTGATTTGCCGAATGTGGATTTAACCGGACAATTGAATGTGCGGGCGAGTATTGCTGGAACTTTAGAGAATCCCCAATCATCGGGGGAATTAACCTTATTAGAAGCAACGGTTAATGATGAACCAATTCAAGAAGCGCAAAGCAGTTTTAGTTATAATAATTCTCGACTAAGATTTGGCGGGAGTTTGTTAGTTACCGAAACCGATCCGATTAATTTTAGAGGGACTTTACCTTTTCAATTACCCTTTGCAACAGTTTCCCCAGAAAGTGATGTAGTGGATGTTCGAGTTGATATTAAAGATCAAGGATTAGCGGTGATCAATTTGCTCAATCCTGAATTAAATTGGCAGGAAGGAAAAGGATTAGTTCAATTAAGAATTAGTGGTAGTTTACAACAACCAGAAACTGGAGGAATTAAACTCGATCTGAAACCAGAAGGATTATTTAAAATCCAAGATGCCGTTTTAATTGCTCGCAGTTTAGAACAATCAATTGTCGGATTAAGTGGAACAGCTATATTTATCGGCGATCGCATTCAAGTAAAAGATATTCAAGGAGATTTACAAGGAGATAAAGGAACCGGACATATCCGGTTAAGTGGTGTTTTACCCGTGTCTCGTCCCTTAGATGAAAATGACCCAGATCTGCAAACTCCTCTACAATTAGACCTGGAAAAACTAACACTTAATTTACCCGAACTCTATAAAGGAAATGCTGATGGTGCTATTCTTCTTACAGGAACATTATTGAAACCAAAATTAGGAGGAGAAGTCATATTAAGTCAGGGAAAAGTGACCTTACCTTCGCAAGAAACCGCTAAATTACCCACAGATACTACGAATACAACTCAACCTTCTGTGGATGTCAGTTTGAACGGATTAAAACTGACTTTAGGTGACAATATTCAAGTCATGACTCCCCCGATTTTAAATGCACCTTTAATTAATTTTAATGCCCAAGGAACGATTGAATTAAATGGAAGTTTAGCCAGTCTTGATGATATTCGTCCTCAAGGAACGATTGAATTAACCGGGGGGCAAGTGAATCTTTATACCAGTCAATTAAGGTTAGATCGAGGTTATCCCCAACGGGCAATATTTGTCCCTTCAGAGGGATTAGATCCAATTTTAGATGTCCGTTTAGTCACCCGTGTTCCTGAAACTTTAAGGTTTGTTTCTCCCCCTTCAGCGTTTCCGGCGGAACAAACGGAAGCCTTAAGTCCTTCTCGATTTGGAACCGTTAGGACGATCCGAATTACCGCCATTGTTCGCGGCCCAGCTTCGGAAATTAATGATATTATTAAGTTACAAAGTTCTCCGTCCCGTTCTCAAAATGAATTGGTTGCTTTATTGGGGGGAAGTGTGATTCAAGGAATCCAAGATGATAGTACATTAGTATTAGCAAATATTGCCAGTACCGGATTATTTGGTAAACTCCAACAGAAGGTGATTAACGCCACGGGATTAACGGAATTTAGGATTTATCCCTCGCGGGTAGCCGAACGCGGTTCTAAGGGCACAGCTTCCGCTTTAGGAGTAGGAATTGAAGTGGGTTTAGATGTGACTGATAATGCTTATGTTTCCTTGAGTCGGGTTTTAGCCGCTGATCAACCGTTTCAATTTAATATTAATTATCGCCTCAATGATAATATACTGTTGCGGGGAGTTACAAATTTTAGGAATGAAAGTGAAGTTCGGTTTGAGTATGAAACGAGATTTTAAGGAGTTTTGATGGTTAAAAATCAATCAAAGTTTTTAAGTCAAAATAGTCTGGTTTTAAACTATAAACTTTGATAAATCCTTCTGAGGTAGTGGGAGGAAAATCTGCGATCGCTTTTCCCATTTGTTCAATCACAGATTCAGGAACTTGACGTTGGCGATTTTGATTCCGCAGTTTGCAAGTTTCTATGGGAGTTTCTAACACCCAAGCAATCCAATATCGAGGGATTTCAGGATAAATTAGAGCAATTTTTTCTAATATATCGAGTCGCCAAGGTCGATAAGCATTAGTCGCATCATAAATAATTGGTTGAGAAGATGCGATCGCCTGTTCCATTTCTCGCAAGACTTCCCCTTCAATTTCTAACCAATTCCCCTGAATAATTTCATCTTTATAAAGTTGTTCCCGAATCCGATCCGTCGAAATAATTAAACCCCGGTTGAGATCCGCAAGCTGTTTAGCAACCGTTGACTTTCCCGAACCCGGAATACCGACCATAAAATGACAAATCATATTTGATTAAATTAAAATATTTTGTTGGAAAAATAGATTTATAAGTGTTATAATTGGAGGGTAAGTGATCAGAGAGTTACTAAGATCATTAATTAAACCTTATTAAAAACTCATTAACAGTAATAATTTCAATATTTTCAAAAGGATTTAATACCAATAAATCTTGATCTCCTGTAATAATCAAGTCAGCTTTCCCACTTACTGCTAATTCCAAGAATTTATTGTCTTTAGCATCTCGACAAATAGTAATTGTTTCAGTAACATTCACTATTTCTGCTTTTTGCCTTAAACTCCCAATAAAATTCAACCTTTTTTCTAAAGATACATATTTATCAAATTTAGGACGAATAAAAGTTTGATAAATTTCGACAAAAGTGCTGTCAGATATCAAGAGAATTTGGCTTTCAGTAACTTGATCAAAAACCTGTTGGGCTTTTGATGCTGATAACAATAAACCACTAATAAAAATATTTGTATCTAATACAGTTCTAAGTTTATTAATCTTCTAATAACTCGGCTAAAATTTCGGGAGTTAAACCATTAACTTTAGCTTCTTCTCTTACTTGTTTAACAATCTCATCAAAATCAGATGATTTTAATAATTCTTTCAGAATCAGGCTACAAACCCAAATTGCTTTTTCTTGTTTATTACTATCTGCTTCCTGGTAAAGCTTCGCTACTTCATTATCAACTTTAATCGTAATTGCTTCCATTTGTTACTCCTGATTTTATCTAAATTAAAATCTATCTTTATTATATACTCTTTTAGAATCAGAATATTTTTCCCGGAAACCGTGTTTATCATTCAGAAACTCGGTTTCCGTATCATCCCTATGTCAAAAGTTAACTGAATTAGAGCCGACAAGTTCCCCTCGCCCACTGTCCATCCAGTGAGACAGAAACCTGTGTCCCAGGTTGGACGGCTCCTTTTGATAAGTCGATGACAATGATATCAGCACCGCCCATATCACCCCCCCGATAAACTAATTCTCCCCGCTCGTTGGGTCGATCATATTTTAATTGATTGGTGCGAGGTGGGCCACTTTGAGGGGTTAACGTAATGGTTGTAAATCGGCCATCAAGATAACTCACAGAAAACTGCATTCTGTTTTGGGGAAATTGGCCCGGACAGTTAAAATTTGTTGCGGCTTCTGCTTTGGGAATGGGTAAAAAGGTTAATGCTGCTATCCCATAGAGTAGGGTAGATAGGGAAAAAGCCTTAAATTTATTGAGTTTAGCCATCTTGTTGATAGTAATATATTGAACAGGGAAACTATATCATGGATTGATAGGTATTTGAGGGGATTTTAATATTACTAATAATGTTTAAAAATCTTCAAGTAAAGACTTTTACCAATTACAATTGACCCCATATTGGTCAAAGACAATGCCGAATCTGGTAAGTTATAATAGGTTTGTAGAATTAATGTGTTACAATACCTTTTTAATAGAATTACGGTATTTTTATAATTGAGCTATTGTAAAATCTCCTCCTTGTAATTTTGTAATTGAGTAGGTGAGCCATAAAGAACCCCACAATAATAATACTAACTAAAAATACCTGATAATAAGCGATCGCACCATAACTCCCCCACACCTCAACCTCCCATCTCCACACCCCAAACGTCTCTACACATCAAAAAGCGGATACCTACGGTAAGCTGCGAAGATCGCTCTTGGCGTGCGATCTCCAATCATTAATTAGATAAGGCTTATCAGTGTAACAAGGTTACAAGCTATCCAAAAATGTTATAATGATCTGGAGTTTATTATTAAAAAGGAATGTCCAATGAGAATTATCCAAACAAAAGGAATAGTCAACAATGGGAAAGTAACAGCTACAATCCCCACTGATTTTAGTAATGGAGAAGTTGATTTAGTGATTTTAGCTGAAAATGAACCTGATGAACTCGAATTTATGCGTCAAATTGCTAGGGAGAAAGGTTATGATTCTAAAGAAAAAATCCTTGATTTAATTAAGCAAGTTAAAAGAGAAATGTTAACAGAGAAAGGACTAATTTAAAAATGCTTGAATTAAATAGATTATTCCTTGATACTAATATTTATATTATAGGAACTCAAGATATTAATTCAGATGAAGCTAAAATTTTAACGGCGATTGGTTATTATGGAAAACAAGATCGTCAACTAGAAAGTCAAATCATTTTTTCAGCAGAGTTAATTGATCAAATACGACGAGTTGGTAAATATTTATGGAATAAAGATCAAGCAGGTTTAGTTTTGAGCTTGATTTTTACTAGATTAGATATTCACTATGTTACTCCTAATCAAGAATGGTATCAATTATTAATAGAAATGAGGATTAAGGGCAATATTCCTTTAGAAGATATGGAGATTTTTCTAACGGCAAAATATGGAAAAGCAAATTGTTTTATCTCAGGGAATAGGGAATTAATCAAAGCTATTGCAGATTTTGAATGTTTAACGCCTGAATCTTTTGTGAAAAAATATTTATAGTTTATCAAGAATCTTTGTTTAATTTAGAAAGGAAGCAATAGATTAATATATGATATCACTTGTTTTCATGTTAAGCGTGATCCTCAACAGTGGAAAAAACGAATAAGAGCGATCGCATCTCAACCTCCCCACAAAAGCGATCGCACCTTAAACTCCTCTACATCTAAAAAGCGATCGCACCTCAATTTCCCCTTAACGGTGAAGTTCAGACGCCGCAGTCAAATATTGGCTTTTACAGAACCTTGAACGGTCGGTTCCAAAGCAGTGTTAGACAGTGGGTATGATAAGCTGCTACGCAGCTTGATTGTATAATAGAAGATTAAGTATTTTTAGGGATATAACCCCCAATGCCAGCCAAAAATCATCTGTCTAAAGAGCAAAAAGAAAGATTACTTAAAGAAATGAAAGAAAATCAAAATGCTCAAATTAGAGAAAGGATTTTAATTTTATTATTAATGAATGAGGGAAAAACCTATCAAAAGATAGCCAATTTTTTAGAAATTTCCTATCCGACAGTAGCGTACTGGGCTGTTCATGGTGATCCCGATAAAATGGAGAGTTTTATAGATGGAAGAAGCCAAGGAAACTTTCGGAAAGCTACGGCTGAATATGAAGAAATGTTACTAAAAGTAGTAGAAAAAGAACCATCAGAATACGGATATGAATTTGGGAGATGGACAGGAAATAGATTAGCAACATATTTAGAGCAAGCAACAGGAATTAAGTTGAGTGGCTCTCAAGTCAGGAGAATATTACAAAGAAAAAAGTACGTTTACCTTTGGGCAAAGTACAGCTTAGAGGACAAACAAAATCCGGTACACAGGAAAGCATTTAAAGAGAAATTGTTAGAGTATTTAAAAATAGAAAAAGAATCACCTGAACGCTTGCAAGTATGGTTTTGGGATGAAGTAGGATTTAGTTTGAGAGTAATAAGAAGAAAAACCTGGGGGAAAAAGGGAAGCCGAAAAAAAGTAACAGGACAAAGAAGGAAAGGAAGAGTAAATCTAATGGGAGGGTTAAGGTATAGCGATAAAAAAAGAATAAATTTTGTGATTAAGAAAGGAGAATCGGAGACCTTTTATCAACAAATCAAAGCTTTACATAATTGGATTGTTGAAGAATGGATAGAGTCGGGAAAATTAGCCGAAGAATTTTTAGAAACTGGGCCTAAATTAGTAATAATTTTAGACAATGCTAGTTTTCATAAAAAGAAAGAGATTTTAGAGAGAATAGAAGCAGAAATGCCGAATATTAGGTTAGAGTTTTTGCCCCCTTACAGCCCTGACTTTAATTTAATTGAATTGGTTTGGCACTCAGCTAAAGAATATATTGCTCATCGGCTATTTGAATCAGTAGAGCAGTTAGAAGAATTATTGAATAAATTGTTAAACGAAGGAGATTTAATCATTAATTGGTCTCGCAAAATTAAAAACAAAGGAAATGCTATTTATTAAATCAAGCTGCGTAGCAGCTTATCATACGTTTCTGGCTTCACATCGGGAACTTTTGCCAAAATTGCTTCATACTTTGCCCTACTGCCTCTTTTTGCTCTTTCTTTGAGATAATTTTCTGTCATCAAGGCTGAAATTTTTTCCGCGATCGCAACGGTGTCACCGTCTGCGATTTCCTGCCGAACCATGTCAGCTAATCGATCCCACTGCTCGTCTGTGGTTGATTCAAACTGCTTTGTCCATCTCTGTTGATCTTTCAGTTCAGCCATAAGACGCAATGCGATCGCATCTTGCTGGTCGGCAGGAAGTTCTTGGATTTCTGCAATAACTTGCTTGAGGAGTTCAGTCATGATTCCAGGCAATAGAGATATCAATAATTTATAATAAGCGATCGCACCATAACTCTCCTACACCTCAAAGAGCGATCGCACCTCAACCTCCCCTAGAAAAGCGATCGCACTTAAACTTGAAATGTTCACTGTGTAATCCGTGTATTTTTTAGGCGGGAACCCTGTTTAACAACACAGAAACATGACACTCACCTTAAGGTAGTGGAATGCTATCGAGTACCGCAGAAATATCTCGAATTTTTACCTCCTCAAACCCGTCACCTTCCAGGGCTTTTAGAGATGAACCACAGACAATATGGTCATAGACATCATCACCTGGATAGTCATTGTTAGACAACAGTTCACACACTTCCATTTTAAGCAACTCTAATGCTTCTTCATCAACATCCTCGAATTGATTCAGAAATACAGCGATATAGGGAACGCCAGCTTGTCTTGCCATCTGAATGTGCTCGCTGGTTTGTGGCATTAGACCCTCAGTTACTGCAACAACTAGGATTGCACCATCGAACTTAACATCACCTGTAAGCCTAGTGTTTAAATCATCACTTGGGTAGTCAGCGTGTGCATAGTGACGTGTTGGAGTATCGTACTCTGCATGATGAGAAGTGGCAATTTGCTCAAAAGAGTTTTCTTCACCACCATAGGTACGAGTAATTACCCTGGATAGGGCTGCGGTAAGTGTGGTTTTACCGTGACCTGTATGACCGATAGTAATAAGGTTAATATGCGGTTTGGTACGTTCAAATACTGCTTGCGACATATCTTTAATCCTACTGGTTATGTTTTTTAGGCGTTTAAGCCATAATTTTCAATCGTACACAGTGTTTAGACTGAAAGTCAAGTTTCTGGCTAATCCCCCTACGCGATGTTATTAGAGGAGGTAGAGGTACAAAAACCCCCACTTGATTCCTAAAATCTAAACTAGAACTCAAGTGTTTCTTTTCGTTAAAAATTTTTAATCTTAGGAAAAGACAAAAAACAGCAAAGTTAAACTTAACCATACAATCAAGCCACAGCAAACTCAGTTAATTTACGAGTTTCTGGATCATAAAAAGCCAAAACAATATCCTCTTTGGGTACGCCTTCAGTTAATAACTCATTAGCAATACCTTCCTCTGTCCAATCTTCCTCAATATAAATTTTCTCATTTTTAATGCGAATATGAACATGAGTTGATTTTAGTCGTTTATCCTCTTTCCAATCAACTGTTAACCAAAGATAATGATCGTGAGTTTCATCAAAAACTAAACAAGTTTCAGTATTATAATCAGGTGATTTATGAACTAACTGATCATATTCTGTTAAAATACTTTTAATTAACTCTCGATATTTTACGATTTTATCCATGATACAATCTCCTCTTTTTTATCATTAAAAACAATCAAGTGAAGTTGATGACGTTTAATTACAGGTTGGATTGATTTTCTTTGAAAGAAAGAATTAAAAACAGCACTTCTTACTGCTAAATAAAGTTCATAATCCTTATGAGAAAATTCAAGAAAATCACGATATAGAAGATATTGCCCTAAAGCGTTTTGAAAATCATTCATTGGCGAAGGATTAATAAAACTTTTGATTTCCACTACAATTATACGCTTTTGTTGTTCTGGCAATAAACTCTTTTCTGCTAATAAATCAGCATAAAGGTTATCATCTTCATATTCAACTGTATAAGGATCGGCTAGAATTGTCCAACCATCCTTAATTAAAGCATTTTTAAAAGAATCATGGTAAATATCTTTTCTTGGCATTATCCTCCTTGCATTATCCTCCTTTGTCACTAATTCTACCATTATAAACAAAAACTATTAAGCCACAGCAAACTCAGTAAATTGACGAGTTTCAGGATCATAAAAAGCTAAAACAATATCCTCTTTTGGTACACCTTCAGTTAATAACTCATTAGCAATTCCTTCTTCTGTCCAATCTTCCTCAATATAAATTTTATCATTTTTAATGCGAATATGAACATGAGTATTATTAATTCTCTTGTGATTAACCCAATCTACAGACATCCATAAATAATGATCATGAGTTTCATCAAAAACTAAACAAGTTTCATATTTTTTCTTAGATGAACGATTAGCAAGATAATCATGTTCTGTTAATATCTTTTTAATAGTTTGACGATAATTAGTTAATTTATCCATTCTACTATTTCCTCCTTATCCGTATTAATAACAAGTAAAGCAACTTGATTTAATTTTACTACAGCTTTAATTGATTTTCTTTGAAAAAAAGTGTCATAAATTTCATCTTTAATAGCTAAGTAAATTTCTTGGTATTCATCTCGAAGCTCATTGAATTAAATTACGATACAGTATATATTGTCCTAAAGCTAATTCAAAATCTTTCATTAATGAAGAACTAATAAAACTTTTAATCTCAATAATAATTTTACGTTGTTTTTGTTCTTCTGAAATGACCTTTTCTACTGCTAAATCAGGATAAAGTTCAACATCTTCATATTCCAGAGGATAGGGATCGGCTGTGATTGTCCAACCATCCTTAATTAGAGCATTTTTAACCGCATCATGGTAAACATCTTTTGCTGGCATTGTCCCTCCTTGTAATTGAGTTAGGTGGGCAATGCCCCCATTATACTCTCGCAGTTCTTGTTGATACATGAACTAATAAACAGCATTGAACTTAATTATCGGGTTGTACAAGCCCAGGTTTCAATTTTGCAAGTCCCGGTACCACATTCAATTAGAGCATTTGCTTGGGCTTGTTCTTTTGTGATCGCCCAACCCCAACCGATAATTCCTTCTGGACTCTTGGCTACCGCACCACAGGCATTTTTAAACCAAACCTGGACTTTACAATCGGATTTAGCACATTCTTTTAATGCCTTTTGTTCGGCTTCTTGTCGAGTCGGATAATCGTAACCATAACCCCAACCTCCCGATATGGAGGTGGCGATCGCTCCATAACGATCGGGTTGAGCTAGGGCGACCCCGGCCATTAAACCTTCAAGGACGAGAACAGAAGCACTAACTAATAGAAAATGTTGTTTGATCCAATTTTTTTTCATTCAGTTTCCGAGGTATTTTGTAATGGTAAATAAATCGTCATGATGTTCCTTTGTTGCGGGCGCTGTTTAATTACCAGTTTCCCCCCCAACGCATGAAATAGATTTTTTGTTACCGCCATATTTAGGCTTAAACTTCCGGTTTCCGGTTGGAACATTAATAACGGCCCTATTGATTTTAATGGAGATTGGGGAGACACGGCAAAGGGGGAATTAACTTCTTTTCCGGGTTGGGATTCTAATTGTAACTTTAACTGATGTCCTGCTAATCTCACCCCGACTTTAATATGGCTACCACAGGGAAGACTGCGGGTAAAATTATCAATCACTCCCGTTAAGACTTGATCAAGCATAGTCGGATCGCTGATGACTGTCGGTAGTTTATGGGGCAAAATTACCTCTAAGGTTTGGTTACGCTGACTCGCTTGTTTTTGCCATTGAGATAGACTACTTTGAAACACATCTCCTAATGACATTGCCGTTAATGGTAGGGATTTCTCCTCACTATTTCCTCGACTATTTTGTCGGCTTTGTTCTATTTCTAATTCAACAGCCCGGAAAATTAAGTTAAACCGATCAATTTGGGTTGTACATTCTTGATCGATCATTTCTAAACGTTTATGAATTACTTCGGCTGGTAAATTTGGCCGTTTTAATAGTAACCTTGTTAATGTGCGAATTGTCGCTAAGGGTGTCCGAACTTCATGGGCGATCGCTTGTAATAATTCAACTTCTGCCGTTTGGATTGGATTTTCCAGAATAGTCGTTTCTGGCTCGGGAGGAAAAGATTTTGAACTCTTGTTTTTATCTAAATTGGAATTTTTTTTGACGGCAATGCCAACGGTTTTTAACTTATTTTTTAAAGGTTCAATTTCTGATTTTTTTTCTACTTCTAAGGATAAATTATTTAATAATAAACGACTAAATTGCATCACCGTTTTATAATTGGGTTCAATCGGAATAAACCGGGCAATGCTCTCCTCTAATTTGGCTTTTTGTCTAGCTACTTCCATTCCTAAATCTCGGTTTGCTGTGGCTTTAATTAATTCCATGCGATCACGCAGAATTAATAATGCTTTTTCCACAATATCAGGATCAAAGGAAAACAGAAAAGCCGGACTTCCAATTAAATCCTGACCCAATACCATAACTAAACTAAACTGACTTGTTAAAACTAAACAAAACTGTTCTTTAACTAAAGGATCTTTCCCATGTAAAGGACAGGCTTCTGTTTCAGGCATAGAATTATAGAATTCCTCCGATGCCGGAAGTAAGGCTTTAGGATGGCGTAATTTTAAAACTAATTCATCTCCTAATTTAGACAGGTCATGGGTAAAAATTTGAGTCGCAAAATGAATCGCTAAATCGGGATGAATTAAAACCGGAACTGGCCCGGAAATAATTAATCCTAAATGGGATAGTGCGTCTGAACTTGAAATCGAATTTTCCGATATTGAATTGATATTAGATTGGAGTTCTTCTAATAAACAATTCATGGATTTAACGCCACTATACCATTCTTCCTCTGCCTTTAAATATCGTTTAACCTCAGAAGAAATATTAGAATGATGTTCTGAATGACACAGAAATTGAGACGAATAGGAATAACCTAATTTATGGGTTTCATCTTCTGCCAAAATCTGACTGAGTGTTGGTAATAATATTTGGTTCATCATCGTCCCCCTAAAACGAATTATAGAATTTAGAAATAACTTTTAGAAATAAGTAAAGTCTCACTCCCCGACAAAGGCGGTTTGTTATCCCTTCACCATAGCGACATTTGCCTGATTCGTACATTCGTAGAACCGAACTCCCTAGGGGTGAGTTTACCCCTTAGAGCGGTGGGGGAGGGGAGACATCCTTGCTGGGGTGAATAACTAAGCCTCAACTATTAACCATATCTGCTATCCTAGACTTTGGCTTGTTAGTCCCTAGTGCGCTAAATAGCCCTACGGTAAATTTCATCCCCTCTAAACCTATGAATTGGCAGCAAATGCTCCCTGGAAAACTAAAGACCCAACTCAAGCCCCAGGTGATCGCCGGAATGGTGTTATTAACCCTAGCATTTTCGGTTGTGATTGGTAGCCAAAGTTGGGCAAGAAATAAAATTAGAAGTGATTATGAAACCAAATTATTTAATGCAGCTTTAGGATTTACCCTGTATTTTGAAGGAGGATTCAGTGATCATCCCTCCGATATTGGGGGCAGAACCTATCGAGGAATTACCCAGGCGGAATATAATGTCTATCGTTCTAATCGAGGATTACCCGGCTTAGATGTGAGTCAAATGTCTGAGACAGAATTAATTGAAATTTATAATAGCTATTGGCAAGGAAGTGAGGCTGCAAAAATGCACCCATCCCTCGCTATTGTGATGTTTGATACTTCTGTTAACTTCGGAATTAATAACTCAATTACGTTTTTACAACAAGCATTAGGATTACCACAAACCGGAGTATTTGATCCAGAAACCAGGGAAGCCTTAGAACGCGGAAATAACCAATACACAGCCCTACAAATTATTAATGAACGAATTTTATATCGTTATAAACGGGTTCAAGAAAATCCCAGTCAAATGGCATTTTTTCACGGTTGGTTAAGTCGAGATTATAGTTTATGGGGTTATGTAGAAAAGATTAAAAATTAAGGCTTAAAAGTCTCCAAACTCAACAGGACTTACGCAAGGACGCTATATATATTATGATCTGTTTCTCTCTCCATCAAACATTGCCTAAATTGAACCCAACTAGGCAATGTTTGAAAGACATAAATACATTGCTACTTTACAAAACTTTACGTCGTGATAAATTTTGCGCGTATCTTGTCTTTACCCCGTTTTGGCGTTACTTCTGCCGCTGTGTACTAGTCTATCTTGTGCCGGTTAGGAATCAAGCGGGCCTAGCAACAAGCTTCCAATCGATTGCGGGTCTTCGTTGAAGTAGTATTCGCGGATAGCCTCCACCATTTCATCGGTGGTGATATAGCCGCTGCCATCCTTATCGACCAGGCGGAAAGCCACAAGTGTATCGGCCTTTGGCACGTTGATCAACGTATGCATCCAAAGTTCATATTCCTCTAAACTTTGACGACCATCGCCATCGACATCGGCGATTTCCATGACCGCCTCGCAAAACGGACGATAGCCTTGCTCAAAGTTTTCAGGGGTTACAAGCATACTGTTGGAAAATGCATTCTTGTATTCGGCTTCGCTGATCCGACCATCGCCATCGACATCGGCAGTGGTGACAAGACGCTGCCAAAGTTGCATGGTGAGGTCATATAACCTCTGTCGCGCTGCGGAATCAGGCCCATGACCAAATGCCTCGCACATCCTGGCAACAGCCTGCTCGAAATCTGTTTTCTCGACGTAGCCATTGCCATCAAAGTCGTATCCTTTAAAACGTCGAGCGAGCTTTTTATTGAGAAATGGTGAAATGTTCATAAGAGATATTCTCCTTGTCGAGTTAAATGAATTAAGGTCAGTAACTTTGGACGACGAGGTAACGCATCCGCCACTCTACGAAAGCGTCGTTGCTCAAAATAGAGTTCCCATTTGGGGCCAGGGCGTTTTCATTGTCGGGGTAAAAAAGAAAATAAAAGTGATCTTCTTTCGGTAAAATCAAAAATAGATCACTTTTATTTAGTTTTAAAAAATTCACGTTAAACAGTATAATTGAATACCTGAAGTTAGTCAATACTGTCAATTGCACCCCTGTTCAGTTTCATTTAAGTTGTAAAATAGTATAGAATAAATGGGTGCTTGTTCTCGTAACTATAAATTGCTAGAAAATATAATGAGCGAAACACAAATATATGAGTACGAAGAAGTGTTTGTAACAGGGGAAATTCATCCTATTATTGTGTTGCAAAATTTGCTTCAAGAAGGTATTATTTCTGACTATATTCTTTATCAAGATCAGGACGAAGTGCGTATTGCTGGCAATATCTTATTTAAAGTATCAGTAAGCTGCGAGGCTGTCTCATTAGAAGATACAGAAAAAAAGCTGTCAGTCCCTATTAGCGATCCATTTAAACAAGTAGAATCCTTATTAGCATCTTTGCCAATTAGAGATTGGACGGCTTATGGCTATATTGCTTTTGATATAGTTCGCTTCTACTCAAGCTACTCCAAAGCAATACAGCAACCACTTTTATGTTTTATTGTGCCAGAAACTGAAATTCACATTACTAAACAAAAAGTAAAAATTAAAAGCATAAAATCCCTAGATAAAATCAAAAAAACGTTATTGGTTAATAGCCAATTAACAGAGTTCGTTCCCACACCCATATCGATTAATGTTACTGATAACGAGCAGGAATGTTATCAAAGTAAAGTAGATGTTCTCATTCAAGCTATTCAAGCAGGTAAATTACAAAAAGCCATACTTTCTCGTTATGTAAAGCTCAAAGGAGATCTGGATGTTATTAAAACTTATATAGCCGGAACGAAACTTAATAACTCTGCCCGTTCATATTGTCTGAATATAGGAGATGTAAGTGCTGTAGGATTTAGTCCCGAAATATTGATGCAAATAGACAATCAAGGATTTGTTACTACTAATCCGTTGGCAGGCACCCGGCGACGGGGTGAAAACTCGCAAGAAGATGCTCGCCTGTATAGTGAATTATTTACCAATGCTAAAGAGGTTAAGGAACACGCGCTCTCCGTCGAACTTGCTCAACAAGAGATAGCCAAACTTTCTGTACCTGGAACAGTTAAAATATTTGATTTTATGCAGGTCAAGAAATACCGCTATGTACAGCATTTGTCATCGCGAGTGAGCGGTCAGTTAAAACCAAAGAAAACTTTATGGGATGCTCTGAAGGTTTTATTTCCAGGCATTACTGTGTCCGGTATTGATAAAAGTGAGGCGTTGGAATGGATAGCTCGCCTAGAAGACGAGCCACGAGGTATTTATGCAGGTGCTATTGGTTGGATAAACAGCGCTGGACTAGTAGATTTAGCGATCGCCATCCGCTCCGTCTATCAATATGATGACTGGATTTACCTAAATGCTGGAGCAGGTATAGTAGCAGAATCACTCCCGGAACAAGAGTACATGGAGTCTGTTAACAAAATGAACACCATGTTATGCTGTCTGGTATTAAAGTATTAATCAATCCCAGCCATTCATGACAGGGAATAGGGAACGCCGGATCTGGGAACAGAAATAATACTTCTGGCTCTTTCATATCAGTATTAAAATGTTACAACCTATTTAGGATTGCTATAGTATCTTCTAAAAACGTTATGCAAAATATAGCCCTGGGATTTCAATCTCCCGAAAAAATCACCGAACAAAAATTTTTATTTGACTTTCTAGATAAATGTGACGAAATAGATTCTGTGCGTGTATGCAAGCAGAAAATCATTAATTATTTAGACATTAAAGAAGGTGATTGCGTTTTAGATGTAGGGTGCGGAATCGGTCAGGAAGTACAACGTATAAAACAAATTGTTGGGAAGAATGGTTTGGTTGTGGGAGTCGATAAAAGTGAGTTAATGATTGAGGAGGCCAAGAAAAGAGCAGATAAATTAAATCTGTCAGTCAAGTATTCTGTAGCTGATGCCAACTCTCTCCAGATGAATGATAATAGCTTTGATGCTTGTCGGGCAGAACGAGTTTTATTATTCCTAGAAAACCCCAAGAATGCAGTTGAGGAAATGATTCGTGTATTGCGTCCTGGCGGAAAAATTGCCATCTTTGATTTTTACTTAGACGGCACTTTTGTTAACTCGGCTTTTCCCGCTTTAACTCGCAAAATTGTAGGCTTCATATCGGACAGTTTTCCCAATGGATTAATAGGTTGTAAACTCCCAGAAATATTTGCCGAATTAGGTTTAACCAACATCACTTTTGTTCCCCACACTAATCTGGCACCATACGATTTCTTTATGTGGGTTTGTCATGGACTTTTAGAGCAAGCGATTCACCAAAAAGTCATATCAGAATCCGAATTAAATCAATGGGTAAATCAGTTAAAAAAACTGCACAACCAAGGGAGTTTTTTAGCAGGTTTTCCAGGTTTTATTGTGACTGGTCAAAAAAAATAATCTAAAGATAAATGCGTTATTTCTATTACTTCGTCATACTATTCAGTGATTGATTATAAGTCCTGCTCAAGTAAAAAGAGGGTTGGGAGACCCAACCCCTACGATAATATAATTTGATTTTCTGGTTTAGTCCAATTTTTTTTTCACGCCATCGAGTGCATCGTTAGTCGCATTTTTCACCCCATCAATTAGGTTTTTAGCCTTATCTTTGAGATCGGCTGCTGCATTCATAGCTTCTGCTTGTATTTGTTTGGCTTCCCCTTCCGCTTTGAGTTGGTTGTCACCCGTTAAATCACCCGCAGCGGTTTTTAATTTGCCTTCGACATCTGTAGCCGCAGCTTTGATTCTATCTTCTATGCTCATAATTGTTTTTTCCTGAAGGATAGTAAAGTGATTGTTCAAAATTTAAACAGAAAATTGTTCAAAATGATAGGTTATTCCGATCCTTTTTTGCTAACATTTGTGAACTAATCCATCGGTTTTGAACGTTATCTAGTAGGGAGCCGTATCCCAATAGACATAAATTGACTCCTGGGCTAACCGATAAATTTGCCCTTTGTCGTCCAAACCAGCTTGACGATAGGCGGCTTGACCATTTTGGTCTACATAGTTACCCGGTTTATTCTTTACGGGGCGAAGGTCATAGCGTTTGCCATCTTTGAGTTGAATACCGACAGCGCCCTGACGCTGAGAAAAGGTACATAGCCCGGAAGATGAGGCTTTATCTTCTCCTTTGGGGTAAACATCACAGCGCGCCTTTACGGTGTCTGCTTTGGCAACCATGGCGGTACCCAGAATGGTCAAAGACAGGAGTGCTGCAAAAACAGAGGTCTGAACTTTCATAATTCTTGTGTTTTAAAAACAAAATCGCCCCTACATTCAATTCAATTTGTAGGGGCAGAAAAAATTATAAACTAGACATGACTTCTCTAGCCGCTGCTAAGGTTTGATCAATGTCTTCATCCGTATGGGCTAAAGAGGTAAACCCGGCTTCAAATTGAGAGGGGGCTAAATAGATTCCTCGCTCTAACATTCCCCGATGAAAACGACTAAATTTGGCTAAATCAGATTTTTTAGCATCTTCATAATTGTGGACTGGCCCTGGAGTAAAGAATAAACCAAACATTCCACTAATTTGACCTCCACAGGCTGCATGACCAGTTTCTTTGGCTATTTGTAACAAACCAACACTTAATTTTTTGGTGATTTTATCCAAATATTCATAGGTTCCCTGTTTTTGCAATAACTCCAAGGTTTTGATGCCTGCGGTCATCGCTAAGGGATTTCCCGATAGGGTTCCCGCTTGATACATCGGGCCAGCCGGAGCCACCATGGACATAATATCCCGCCGTCCGCCATAGGCCCCCACGGGTAAACCGCCACCAATGACTTTTCCCAAGGTCGTTAAGTCTGGTATCACCCCGAATTTCTCCTGCACCCCGCCATAGGCAATGCGAAACCCGGTCATCACCTCGTCAAACACCAATAAAGCCCCATTTTCCCGAGTTAGCACCCGCAACCCTTCCAAAAATCCGCCATCGGGAGGAATAAAGCCAGCGTTGCCTACAATCGGTTCTAGGATGACTCCGGCAATTTCACCTGGATTTTCCTTAAATAGCTGTTTGACGGCTTCTAGGTCATTGTAGGGGGCGGTGAGGGTACTAATAGTAACGGATTTAGGAACCCCAGGAGAATCCGGTAAACCTAATGTGGCGACCCCGGAACCAGCTTTTACCAGGAACATATCCCCGTGCCCGTGATAGCAACCTTCAAATTTAATCAGTTTCTCCCGTCCAGTGAAGGCACGCATCAAGCGCAAGACCGATAAACAGGCTTCGGTTCCTGAATTGACAAATCGTACCATTTCCACGCTGGGAACCGCATCAATCACCATTTCTGCCAAAATATTCTCTAATAGGCAGGGAGCCCCGAAACTGGTACCTTTTTCTAAGGCTTCTTTCAGGGCGTTGATCACCTCGGGATGGGCATGACCGCAAATAGCCGGCCCCCAAGAGCCAACATAATCAATATACTGATTGCCGTCCACATCCCAAGCATAGGCGCCTTTGACGCGATCAAAAACAATGGGTTGTCCCCCGACGGACTTAAACGCCCGCACGGGAGAATTCACACCCCCCGGCATGATTTTTTGGGCGGCGGCAAAGATTTCTTCTGATTTTGTAGTTGTTAAGGGTAGGGTCACTCTGAGATAATCTCCTTGAACTGTATATAGTTTGGGTTAATGGACAAAAAGCAATATTCCGATCACTTTTACTGGGTATAGCCCAACCAACCAGATGATATTGTAATCAAGTTAGGGATCTCGTTGTATTCGGTAAATTTATGTCAACCTTAAAACCCTTAGAGTTAAGCCTGTCGAGTGAAATTGATACAATTCGTTACAACGAAAACGGATTACTTCTGGCGATCATCCAAGATTGTTTAGAAGGAACGGTGTTAAATTGGGTTTGGATGAATCCAGAAGCCCTAGAAAAAACGATTACATCAAAACAGATTTGGTCTTGTCAAGAAACATCGATTGTGTTATGGAAGTCGGAAATAATGGTAAAGGAAATTCGTTACCATGATGATAGTCCGATGGTGATTATTGGGGTGGAAGAACGGCATCAGGAGTTATCAGGAAATACGTTATCAGGGTTATTTGATATAATTTGCGATCGCCGGGATTATCCACAATTAGAATCCTATACCTGTAAATTATTAGCGGGGGGAGATAATAAAATTCTCAAAAAAATTGGAGAAGAATCGGCTGAAGTAGTTATGGCTTGTAAGGATAATGAAAAAGATGCGATCGCCGGGGAAGTTGCGGATTTATTCTATCATACCTTAGTCGCCTTAGCTTATCACAATGTTGAGTTAAGAAATGTTTATCAAAAATTAGAATCAAGACGAAAATAATCATAAGTGGTGTGGCTATAATACACGAGTACCACTCATGGTTATAAAGCAGTCGCCACATCTATTAGGACATTCTTGAAAGTTAAAAGCTGCTCACAGTAAGTATTTACCTATAGCGAGATTGCCTATTCCCTATTGCTATAAGATGAATCTGGGGGACAAAACTTGAACTCTTAACCTTTAGGCGGTTGAGGACAAGTTCTCTGATTCCAGTCACATTGATAGAGATGTTGTTCTTGCCAACTGAGGGGAATTTCTAGTAAATCTCTGGTTCCCGTCATTCCTTGACCTAGAAACAATAATAAAGCAATACAATTTAAAACCGTATGGGTAATTCTCCAGCGATTTGATTGATAAATATCCGGGACAATTGCCAAGGAAAAAATCATTAATAACGCTGCTGCTACCCCGTAATAGTAATGGGAGAATTGCCACTCATAACCCCGTCTAAACACCCCTTCCTGACATCCGATAAGCACAATTCCCATTCCGGCTAAAGTGGCAAAAACTCCTCGCCAAATCCGTTGATTGGGTTTAGCTCGATAGAGTAAAATTAGTGAAGCAATCGTGAGTACAAACATAAAAATAATAAAAATAGCTTGAGGCATTTTCTCAGGGGATAAATCTTTAAAAACCCCCTTAAAATAAATTGAATACCCTAAAGCAACTAACGTAATTCCCACCACCGAACCCGTTAACCACCGACCTATTTTTAAATGTTCTTGTCCAACATTCGCCGGAATTTTAGTTTTATTCTCTGATTCAGAACGATGTAAACGGCGTTGACGGGTTTGCCATGCCATATATACAGAAATCCCGATTAAGGGAAACACAAAAACCACCGCCAACACGGGGTGGATTAATCCAATAATATCCTTAAATTCCATAACGGTCTCCTAGAAAAAATTACCACCCATTGCTTGAATCCCCTTTTCCCTATTCCAGATTCTGGTGTTTTTTGTTATAGAATAGTTATAACTTAATTTTGCCTCAATCAATCTCTGAATTTTTTAAATGAACGCGATTTCTAGCACCAACCCTAAAAACCAACAGGAATTAGAAAAAATTGTGGGGGTAGGGAATGTCCAACCCTGGGACAAAATTGAATCCGTGCGACAACAACAAATCATTCAATGTTTAGCACCAGAAACCCCAATTCAAGGGCTAATTTATCCTCAAACTCAACAACAATTAGCAGAGGTTATTGCCTATACTAACCAACAGCAATTAAAGGTTTTACCCTGCGGTTTTTGTAGTAAAATTGATTGGGGGGGACTGGTCAAAAATATTGATTTTGCTGTCAGTACCCAGGGCATGAATCAACTGATTGAACACGCCGTTGGCGATTTAACCGTTACCGTAGAAGCAGGGATGAAATTTTCCCAGTTGCAAGCTATTTTAGCTCAGAAAAATCAAGTTTTAGGATTTGATCCGAGTTATCCTGAAACCGCAACAATTGGCGGAATTATTGCCACGGGAGATACAGGTTCCCTGCGCCAACGTTATCGAAGTATTCGAGATTTAATCCTGGGGATTTCCATTATTCGTTATGATGGAAAAATCGCTAAAGCTGGGGGTCGAGTGGTTAAAAATGTAGCCGGTTATGACTTAATGAAACTATTTACAGGTTCCTATGGAACTTTAGGAATTATTAGTCAAATTACCCTACGAGTTTATCCCCAAGCTGAAGTTTCCGGGACGGTAATATTAACAGGAGAAGCTGAAGCTATTTCTCAAGTCAATCAAATTTTATTAGCTTCTGCTTTAACTCCTGTCGCTGTGGATTTAATCTCGTCTGACCTATCAAAAATATTAGGATTGGGAGATAATATTGGTTTAATGGTTCGGTTCCAAAGTATTGCAGAAGGTATTAAACAACAATCTCAACGATTAATAGAGTTGGGAGAAAAAATAGGGTTAAAAGCAATTTATATTGATTCCGATGAGGATAATTTATGGCAACAATTAAAACAGCAAATTTGGCAATCTGAATCTCAAGATTCTATTATTTGTAAAGTCGGAATCACCCCTACCTCGGCGGTCAAAACCTTAATCCAATATCAAACCCTGGGAATGATTCATGCTGGAGTTGGTTTAGGGGTATTAAGGTTTGACAGCATTTCCCCAGAAACCCTGTTAAAATTAAGAAATTGGTGTGAGTCCCAAGGGGGGTTTTTATCAATTTTAAAAGCACCTGTAGACCTAAAACAAAAGTTAGAAGTTTGGGGATATGCAGGAAATGCTTTGAATTTGATGCGTCAAATTAAACAACAATTTGACCCTCAAAATCAGTTTAGTCCCAATCGTTTTGTCGGTGGAATTTAATTAATCAATTATTTTGGGAGAATTTAGTTAAAATGCAAACATCTGATCAAATTATTGACCCTCAATCACTTCCTGCTAAACAAAGTAACTTTTTAGGACAAAATCCCCATTTAAACCCGACTGAAATTCCTGGTTTTGACTCCACAAATCCCCCTAATCCTAATTTAATAAGTACCTGTGTTCACTGCGGGTTTTGTTTGTCCACTTGTCCCAGTTATCGGGTTTTAGGAACAGAAATGGACTCCCCAAGAGGGCGGATTTATTTAATGGATGCCATTTCTAAAAATGATGCTTCCTTGGGGGAAACAACCGCCCAACATTTTGATAGCTGTTTAGGATGTTTAGCCTGTGTCACCACTTGTCCTTCAGGTGTTAAATATGATCAATTAATTGCCGCCACTCGTCCTCAAGTTGAAAGAAATGTTCCCAGAAGTTTATCTGACCGTTTAATTCGAGGATTAATTTTTAATTTATTCCCCTACCCTAAACGTCTACAGGCATTTTTAATACCGCTTTTCATCTATCAAAAATTAGGAATACAAAAAATAGTCAGAAAAACAGGTTTATTACCAAAAATATCTCCTCGTTTAGCTGCAATGGAATCAATTTTACCTGCTATTCCTAAAGACGCTTTTCGAGAAGATTTTCCGGTTATTATTCCCACCCAAGGAGAAAAACGCTATCGAGTCGGGGTAATTTTGGGCTGTGTTCAAAGGTTATTATTTAACCCCGTTAATGAAGCCACGGTCAGGGTTTTAACCGCCAATGGGTGTGAAGTTGTGATTCCGAGAAATCAAGGCTGTTGTGGAGCTTTACCCGAACATCAGGGACAAACGGAACAGTCCCATACCTTAATTAAACAAATGATTGACAGATTTTCCGGGACTCGTTTAGATGCTATTATTATTAATGCGGCGGGCTGTGGTCATACCTTAAAAGAATATGGACATATCTTAAAAGATGATCCCCAATATCGAGAAGCAGCACAAGAATTTTCGGCAAAAGTTAAAGATATTCAGGAATTTTTAGTCGAAATTGGGTTAACAACACCCCTATTTCCCTTAACAGAAACCGGGGAATTAACCCTAGTTTATCAAGATGCTTGTCATTTATTACATGGACAAAAAATTAGTTCCCAACCCCGTCAACTGCTGCAACAAATTCCGGGGGTAAAATTACGAGAACCAATAGATGCTTCCTTGTGTTGTGGAAGTGCCGGGATTTACAATTTGTTGCAACCGGAAATTGCCGAAGAATTAGGACAGCAAAAAGTAGATAATTTGACAAATACCGGGGCAGAATTAATTGCTTCTTCTAATCCCGGTTGTTCTTTGCAAATTAAAAAACACTTACAATTGCAAGGAAAAGATATTAATTTAATGCACCCGATGGAATTACTAGATTATTCAATTCGAGGGGTTAAAATCAATATAGCAATCCTAAATAGGTTGTAGCATTTTATCGTAGGGGTTGGGAGACTCAACCCAAGCGCAAAGAGGGTTGGAAGACCCAACCCCTACGGGTTTTTATAAGTTTATTCACGATTAATGCCATAATCAAACAAAATAGGGTCAATATTTTTGCTATGGTTGGTCAGCTTTTAGACGGACGCTATCAAGTCATAGACGTGATTGAGTCAACGGATTTCGGGAAAACCTATCTCGCTAAAGACACTCGCCGACCCGGTGAGTCGTTATGTTTTGTTAAACATTTGCATCTGACCCCAGCAGATGCCAAACTTGTTAATGTAGCCCGTCAGCGTTTTCAACAGGAAGCCAAGGTTTTAGAAAAACTCTCCCAACATGATCAAATTCCCCAACTGTTGGCTTATTTTGAAGAAAATCGAGAATTTTATTTAGTTGAATCCTATGTTTCGGGTCACTCATTAATGGATGAGATTTTACCAGGTAAGCCCTTAACAGAAAATCAAGTCATTAATTTACTTACCGATGTATTAGGAATACTCCGATTTGTGCATCAACAGGGAGTGATTCATCGGGATATTAAACCGAGTAATTTAATCCGTCGTCAAACCGATGGAAAAATTATTTTACTGGATTTTGGAGCGGTTCAAGAAATTAATTTGAATTCCGATCAAGATTCCCCCAGTAGTCGGGTGGGAACCCTGGAATATATGCCCATTGAACAGTTTCAATGTCATCCCCATTTTAACAGTGATATTTATGCCTTGGGAATGGTTGCCATTCAAGCATTAACGGGTTTGCCAGCATCAGAATTGTCAAAATTGCGAAGAAATAATGGTTCAGATACAGGGGAAATATTTTGGCGACATTTAGCAATTGTTAGTGTGGAATTTGGTGATCTCATTGATAAGATGGTGCGGTCTGATTATCACCAACGTTATCAATCTGTTGATGACGTTTTATCTGTTCTGAAAACTCTGCGTTCCGCCTCCGCGCCTAATCTTTCCAAACTAGAAATCTATCGGGAAGAAGTTCAACGGTGTGCCAACCATCATCGGGGTGAAATTTCGATTATCGGTCGGCAAATTTTAGAGGAGTTACGCCTAAGTTTAGAACTGTTACCCGAAGATGCAGAAGCTATTGAAGATGAAATCTTAAATCCCTATCGTAAATATCATGAAAAGGGAGAACGTTATGAACAAGCTTTAATTGCCACAATGCAGCAGGAATATCCTTTTAGTCCTGAAACTAGGGAAGAACTCAAACGATTTCAACAACTTTTAGGGTTAAATGATCAGGATATTGCCACTATTGAAAAACAGGTTTTACCCCAATCTATTTTAACTCAATTTTCTAAATTTATCCAAAATTTTCGCCCCATTCCTACTCTAGCTAAATCTCAAAATATAGAGTCTAAGTTCTTAAAAAAAATTCGTCTTGATCAACTGCTTTGGTTGGGTTTGGGACTGGCGAGTTTATTGGGAATAATTCTGGCACTATCTGAATATCAAAAATGGAGAAATTTACAACAATTTCAAACCCAAAAAATTAATGCTATCCAAGAATTATTAGTCACAGGAAAATATGAGCAATGTTTAAATGAAGCGGACAATATTACCGAAACCGCTTTAAAAAATCAAGCCATTAAAAACCTCATCCAAAAATGTCAGGATAAACTATTTTGGAAAACCGTAACGCCTGAAGAATTTGCCCAAAATGCTGATGCGGTTTGGGCTGTTACCTTTAGTCCCGATGGTCAAACTATTGCTAGTGGGAGTCAGGACACAACTTTGAAATTATGGGATATTAAAAGTAGAAATGAAACTAAAAGTTTAGTTGGAGATTTCTCCCCAATTTATGCTGTAGATTTTAACTCCGATGGTACAGAAATATCCTCTGGGAGTGGGTTATGGCGGATTTTAGAATGGAATCTGACTACTGGAAAAGCCTATCCTCCCCTAGAACATTTAGCAACTATTTGGTCAGTTGATGTTAGTCCTGATAATCAAAAAATTGCCAGTGCGAGTGCGGATAAAACTGTGAAAATTTGGGATCGACAAACGGGGGCTATTTTACATAATTTAACTGACCATCAAGATCAGGTTTATGCGGTTGTTTTTAGTCCCGATGGTCAACTATTAGTTACAGCTTCTCAGGATAAAACTATTAAAATTTGGCAGGTGGCAACCGGAGAATTATTAAATACGCTTACCGGACATTTAGAAGGGGTGCGATCGCTGGCAATTAGTTCCGATGGTAAAATTATTGTCAGTGGTAGCTTGGATGATACCGTTAAAGTTTGGAACCGAGAAACTGGCGCGTTAATTCAGACTTTAACCGGACATTCTAACGATGTCTTATCCGTCGCCATTAGTCCTGATAACCTTATTATTGCTAGTAGTAGCCGAGATAAAACTATTAAACTATGGAATTTAAAAACGGGAGAATTATTAAATACCCTAACCGGACATCAAGATGAGATTTATTCGATTAAATTTAGTCCCGATGGGAATAGTTTAGTCAGTGGAAGTAAGGACAAAACTATTAAATTGTGGTTGCGTTAATATCAACCCCGTAGAGACGTTGTATACAACGTCTCTTTTTTTGTAGAGACGTTGCATGCAACGTCTCTACAAAAAAAGCTAAATTCCTAATGCTGCTAGGGTTGCCGGGCCAGCAATACCATCAGCCGAGAGTCCACAGTTATATTGAAAGGATTTAACAGCACTAGCGGTTAATTTGCCATAGTAACCTGTGGAGTTAGCATTAAAATAACCCAGGTCTGCTAAACGATTTTGCAGGTGTTTGACATTACGGCCACTGTCACCCCGGGACAGAGCTCCACCGCCACCGCCACAACGATGACTACAGCCACCGCCATAGCTATCACTAACCTGAGAGCTTCCTACCCCTAACGCTCTTGCCGTTTTCCAGCCAACAATTCCATCGGGATTTAAGCCATAATCTTGTTGAAAGGCGATGACGGCGTGTTTTGTCACCGACCCAAAGTAACCCGTTGCTCTGCCGTTAAAATAGCCGTAATTCTGCAACGCATACTGAACACTTTTCACACCCTGACCGCTATCGCCACGGGTGAGGGCAGCACTGGCGGGTTGGCTTACACTCAGCACAGACAAGCCAATAGCCGTTGCTACAATGGGCAACCAGCAAGCGGTTGATATTTTACTCCAATTCACACATCGGAATAGTACCAAATCCCCATTGAAATCGGCTTTCCGAGGGGACTCATAGGCAGAAACTAAATGATTGTAGGCAAGAGTATCCATAAAATCCTTGATTAACGCATTAACAGTACGATTGCCAGCAGTTAATCCGATTAAAGTTCAACTACCGACTCTTAATTTATAACTTTGTAAGCAATAAACGTCCAGATAAATTTTATGTTTTCCGCAATTTTTATTAAAACTTAACAAAATAACTGATCATCTTATAATTCACAAACCTACAATTGTACAATAAATAAAAAAATATGAATTGAACTTAGATGGAAACAATGGTTAATTTTTATATCGGGATTGATTTTGGGACATCCGGTGCTCGTTCGATTACCATTAATTCTCAAGGGACAGTGGTAGCCCAAACTCAATTTCCTTTCCCCTCGTCAGCTTCCTCCTCTGAATGGGTTGGTCTTTGGAAAACGTCTCTGTTTGATGTAATCCAACAAATTCCGTTACATTTTCGCCATCAAGTTGATGCGATCGCTATTAATGGAACCTCTGCCACCGTGCTACTTTGTGATCCTAATGGCATTCCAGTACAATCCCCAATTCTATATAATGATAGTCGGGCTGTTACCGTCTTAGAACTGTTAAAAAAAATCGCCCCTCCCGATAATATTGTTAACAGTGCCACTTCTAGTTTAGCCAAACTTATCTGGTGGTTAACCGTTGAAACTGCCAACACTAAACCACAAAAATCTGCGCCCCGCTATTTTCTCCATCAAGCCGATTGGTTAGCATTTTTATTACATGGAAAATTAGGGATTAGTGATTATCATAATAGCTTAAAATTAGGCTACGATGTCGAGAATTTGACCTATCCCGATTGGTTAATTAATGGTTTACAACCTCTGACTGATTTAGAATTATTGAAACTGCCTGATATAGTTGCTCCTGGAACCCCAATTGCCACCATTACCCCCGAAATGGCAGAACAGTTAAAATTACCTAAAACCTGTGTTATCTGTGCGGGAACTACCGATAGTATAGCAGCGTTTTTAGCCAGTGGTGCCAAGATTCCAGGGGAAGCAGTAACATCTTTAGGTTCCACTTTAGTCTTAAAACTTCTCAGTCATACTCCTGTAAATAATGCTAAATATGGTATTTATAGCCATCGCTTAGGAGATTTATGGTTAACAGGAGGTGCTTCTAATACCGGGGGTGCGGTCTTACGGCAATTTTTTAGTGATCGGTCACTGGAAAATTTCAGCCGTCAAATTAACCCTAATTGTAATAGTAACTTAGATTATTATCCTTTAATTAAAAAAGGCGATCGCTTCCCGATTAACGACCCCGAATTACTTCCCCGTCTGCAACCTCGTCCCGATCATCCGGTTGAGTTTTTACAGGGTTTATTAGAAGGAATTGCCAAAATTGAAGCCCAAGGTTATCAACTTTTACAACAACTCGGAGCCACTCCCCTCACCCAAGTTTATACCGCTGGAGGTGGGGCAAAAAATCCGACTTGGACAGCTATTCGTCAGCACTATTTAAACGTTAACATGGTTAATTCTATTCATACAGAAGCCGCTTATGGAAGTGCGTTACTTGCCCTTGAGGGAGGAATTAAGCTGTACTGCATTTAAACTGTATAGCAAGTCTAAATGAATTGTACACTCATAATAATCAAGATTATTAACCCCAAAAAATATCTACATTCGTTGTGTAGGGGCGAGGCGCGCCTCGCCCCTACGATTATTTGGATGTCTAATCACCCATTTAGATGCTTAACCGCTTATTTGACTTTTCCTTTAGAATATTTATCAACCAGTTTCCAATTATCTTGTTCTGATATCTGCTTAACTTCAGAAGGTTGTATTAAGTTAATAAATACTGGATATGTGTTTATTTGAGGAACTTCAAAGTGGTATCTAAGTATGTCACAGGCTACTTCACTAGGAATACTTAACTTGGGAAATAAGTAATGTTTGTCTTGACATGAGACAATATAAAATTTAGCCTTATCTTGATCTGTTTTTTCCAATTTGTAGTCGTCGTTAAATCTATTTGAATTATCTTTGACGGGTATAAAATCATTCAGAACATTCAAGTTACCATTATTTTGATTATATTTATAAACTAAACTCTGTAATTCTTGAGAAATTCCTTGGGTTTTATTTGGTTTTATGTTTGTTTCTTCAGCTTCATTTTTTGGTTTTGCATTCCCCTTTTCAGATTGTAGGGAATTGATTTTACTATCTTTAATTTCAATCTGTTGTTCCAAAGTAGCTAGTCTATTTTGCTTTTCTTGTAAATCTGATTGTAGCTGGCGAATTGTTTCTTGTTCTGCCTGTAATGTTATGTTTAGTTGTTGAATATTTGCTTGTGCTTTACTTTGTTCTGATTCCAATTTTTGTTCCAATTCTTGAACAGAATCTTTGGCTGTTTTCCAATCATTTTGTACTTGTTCTAATTGCGATCGCAATTCTTGAATTTGCTCATTATTTAATTCATGAGAATTACTTTTATCATCTTTTCCAGTTGCAACTAATTCATTCTGATTTGCAATTAGATTTGATTTTTGAGACTCATACTCCCGCTTTATTAAGGGAATCAGCTTTGTCTCCATGCAGCTATTGAAAGACTGATCAACTTGATCCTTAATAAGATCAGGAATTTCAGCTAATTGTTGGTTTATTTCTTTAATATGCTCATGAGAATATTCCTGTTGAGAATTACCAGTATTAATAGAGATTTTTTCTATTTGTTTTTTTATATCTTTCCATAATATATGAAAATTATGTTCTAAATCTTGTTTAAAATAGTCTTTTATTTGATCATTATTTGCATCAATTTTTGTTGTTATTAATTGATCTATTTTTTCAAGCAAGGTTTCTTGAAGTTTAATTTCAATATTTGATAATGCTTCTGTTTGTTTTTTTAGAAACTCATCAAAATATTGCAAGATTTTGCTTAATGCTTCACTTTCTTTTAGTCCCACAAATGTTTGCTTTTTTTTGCTACTATCGCTCAATTGATCTTGATCTGCACCATCCACTGTTCTATCTCCTTTTTTGTACAAAACAACTGTAATAAATAATCCCAATAATAATACCAATAATAATCCTAAAATCGAATATTGTAAATTTTGTTGAAAGTCTAATCGTTTGTCTAAACCCTCTCGGTACTTCTTCTCCTGTTCTTGACTAACCCACTCCTTAACTTGGTTCAACAGTTGTTTAATATTCTGTAACTCTTGCCTAATCTTGGTTTCAGGACTATCAACCGTTTGTTGAGTATCAGAAGATGGCTGATTATTAGCTTTTAACCGATCAGTATCGAGATTGATATTCTTGCAAGTTTCTTCTATTTGATTGAACAAATCGACAATCGTTTTATAGGTTTTGTCATTGTTGCTTTGCTGTTCAATTTGTTGTTTTAACGGCGAAACAGTGCTAGTACAAAGTTGATCAACCTGAGCATCAACATTAGTCCAAGCTAATCTCAACTGCTCAGGAGTTAGCTCTGTTTTAACACCACCAAGAGCCTTGATCACCGCGTCCAGTTTAGAGTTTAACATCGGTAAGTTACTTTGCAACTCATCCAACAAGGGTAATTTTGGTGCTGGTGGACTTGTTGGTGAGGATGACGCTTGGGATGATGGAGAAGCAGACGGAGAAGTTGCTGGTGCTGGTGAATTCGGTAGGGCAAAAAGGCATAAACCCCCGATAGCAATAGCAATAGCAATCAGCCAACTATCTCGACTAAAAGAAGGGAGTTTCATAAATTCTCAGTTCTCCAGTTGATTAGGATCGATTAAAACGTCCAGCAACACTTTTAATCCCATAATAAAGGGAGGTTCAAGACGAATATTGCTAGAATTTCCATTCATATTACCAGGTAAATAAACATCATTTAGACGTTCAGTCACCTTATCCCAAAGTCGATCTTGCCATGTCGAATCAGAATATTTGGCAAAGGGTTGAATACTAGAACTATTTAGGGTTATGATCGCCTCATGGTAATCTTGGAAAAATTGTTTGAGATTGGTTAAATTCTCAATCTGAAACCCTTGGATAGTAGAATTTTGTTGGAAACTCAATCTGGAACTATAGTCCCCAGTTTTGAGTATACCTGTTTCGGTATATTTATAATCTTCGCCAGCAATTAACCAATTATCTAAGTTGTCAGGAATCTGCAATTGATTTTGTTCAGCACTTAAAATTAAACCATAGGCAACTTCATCTTTGGGTTGAGAACTGAGGCGGGTCAAGACTGAATTCTGATATTGAAAGCCCGAACCTTTATTCAACATTTCCTTGAATAACCGATTTAACGAATTAGAAGCTGGGTTATTTTCATCAAATTCTCCAGTTGCAACTAACCAATGAAAAGCTTGACTGCCATTACCTCCAATATAAACAGTAGCTAATCTAGGTTCACTCCAAACCCCTCCACCCGCACGGGATTGCAAAACTTGAAGGATCAGACCAATATAATAATAAAGTCCTGCTATCCCTAATCGACTAATCTGTCGCATTTCCCCCAAAGCCCGCTTTTGACTTTGATCGTCGATGTCCCCAATATTACGCATTAACTTCTGCCGATTAGAACAACGTAAAGAAGCGGCAAGTTTAGCGCTAAAGCCATCAATTTCCTGATTTTGATTCCCTTCTACATTGTTAGCCAACTTTTCAAGTTCACCGTTTAATTTTAATTCTTTCTGCAAAACCTCTAAAACTTTTGGTTTTTTCCTGACGACACCATCAAATAATTGTTTTCCGGCTAACCTGACTGAACATTGGTGAACTAATTGATACTGTTGCCAAATTGAAATATCAGATGTAGTTCCCCCAATATCAATGCAAATAAATGTCGAAGCATCTTGATGTTTCTGGTTAAAATAATAAGCAAAGGCTAAACTTTCTGTTTGCCAGTGACAAATACCACCATCTTGATTTTGCTGTTGCCATTGGTGTGTTATACCTGTTTTTTCGGTTAGTTGTGCTAATATGTGTTTCCAAGTTTTTAAATACTCACCTTGGTCATCATCAGAAAGTGCAGAAGGATAGGAAAAAATCCACTCAACTTTTGAGACTTTTTCAGAGACAGCTTGAGCCGTAATTTGCAAAGTTAACTGATACAAAAATTTTTCAGTTTGAACTCTTGCCTTTGACCATTTTAAATTCGTATGAATATGGGCTGGACCGGGATCAAACTTAGGAACACCGCCAACTAGATAAATCCGTCCATCGAGGATATACTTGTTTTCATTGGTTTGTGATTTGGTTGTTAAAATTGAGGATAGGGGCAAAATATCTGCTTCTTGATTTCCTGACAAGAAATAGTCAAAAAGAAGGTTCTCAACCTCTTTGTCTTCTTTGGACTTAGTACCTAGAGAATAGCGAAGATTAGGCAGAGTTAACTTTTGAGAACTGGTGCCATTACTATAATAAATGTTAGTGAAAGAGCTTCCAAAGTCAATGCCAACTTTCCAGGTACTATTCAAATCGGGCTTGAGAGATGCAGGTTGTTTAAACAACAGTAACCCACAGTCTTTATCTGTTTCTTTTTCCTGACAAATTCCATAAGCTGGAAACTCTTCCAGGCTCATAATTTCATAGAGGTAGGCTCCATCCTGAATAGTGCGAATATCTTCTGCGTTGGGTGGGTGAGGAAATTTAACTCGAAATGTTTTTCCCTGCTCGGAAGTATCTGCATAAAACCCATAATATTCACTCCAGCCTTTGGCTTGGAAATTTGGCCAAATTTCCAACGTAGGAATCGCTGTTAAGATATTGTCTTTTTTGATGAGATAGTTTTTGGTAATTTCATAGTCTTTTTCATGACCAGAAAGAGTCAACTTGAGGGTGAATTTAACCAAAACTTCCCCGCCTTTACTCTCTTGAGTGGCGGTTATTTTTTTAATCAGTTCCGCAGGGCTAATTCCGGTCAGTAGTTTTGGATTAATAGGTAACAGGGGGGTCAGGATATGTGTATTTCCCTCCCAGTTATACTTGATATCTTCTCCCTCAATTGATAATGCACCAGGTAACTCTTTTTGATCGGTTTTCAATAAACAGCAATCTTCGTTAAAGATTTTATCAGCAAATAAATATCCCTCTCGCTTGCGATAATCTCCTAAATTGCTACTATTGAGGTTAACTGTATTTTGTTCATCAATACAAATTTGAATAGTGAGTATAATGAAACCCTAGAACTAATTGATCGAGCCGCCATTGGTTTATCCGATCAAATCACTCGAAAATATTACCGTTTTGGGAAAACAAAAGAGCTAATTGCAGGCAATAACGGTGCGATTGCAGCTCGCTCCCCTGGTTTTTATGACTTGTTTAATAAGAATTTATTTGAGACAAACCTCAAAACCGTAATTCCCAATCCGCATCAAGCCAATCAACTGTCTATTATTGTCACTGATTTGTATACCGATCCCCAACAGTCTCAAATCAATCAAATTTTAGATCCAATTAAGAATAATTTTAGTCCCAACTCTAACTATGCTGTTGGTATTTTGGCATTTCGCAGTCAATTTGATGGCACGATTTTTGATATTGGTTTAGGGGATCAAGAACAAAATTATACAACCAATTCCAAAGATCCAAAAACCTTCCGTCCTTTTTATATTCTGGTGTTAGGGGATTATGATTTAGTTCATAAATTCTTTGATTTTTTTCAACAGAATAGTAGCATTAAACCCCAAAAATCGGTGATTCTCTCTCCACATCCTTTGGAAAAACCGTTATTTTTAAATATTAATGATAAAGATAAAAGCTCCTTAGCTAAAGGAGTACAACGAAATGTTAATATTAATAATGGAGCCGTGCAAGTGACACCTAAAAACCGTCAATTAGTGGAACGCATAGTATTAACAAAAGATTATCAAAATGAAAAAATGCAATGGGAAATTCCCTATTCACTCCTTCCTGACACTTTACCCCCAGAATTTGAGTTTGAGCCAGAATTAACAAAATTAGAAAAAGTAGGAAAAGGTTGTAAATATTCCCGTGAAAATCTCCCTAAAATTCAAGTTAATCAGGAAAAATCTGATGGTACAAAGTTAGTCATTTCTCCTGATTTTAGCACATTAACAGAACCCGGTGTTTATCAATTAATTATTAATGTCAAAGTTAAGGATTTCCAAACCCCTAAATGGTGGCAAAACTGGAGTTTTGAACAGGTTCAAGATTTCAAGCCTAATAAAACCTATAAATTAAACACACTTTTATCAGATTTAAAAAATATCACGGTTTCAAAAATGCAAGATCCAAACAAAAATTCTGGCTCTATTGGTCAATTTGTATATATTATTCAGAAGGATTAAAAATCTCAAACCAGGCTATATATTAGAGTAGTGCCAGCGTCCTCGCTTGCTATAAATTAACAGGTTTATGAGCTTCTATCTGTTGGTTAATTCTATTCATACAGAAGCCGACTATGGTAGCGCGTTACTTGCCTTTCAGGGAGGAAAAGGGGTGTAGAGTTAGATATTTGTAGTAGAATCATATAAAAGTTCCGTTAGTTTTTAGATTGATTGACAATCTATAAGCTAAGATTTAAGAATGTTGACTACTGACGATCAGCTTATATATAGCAATCCTTGTAGGATTTGTGATCAAAACCTGTAGGGTTTGGTCTCCAAACCCAGGCACAAAGAGGGTTTGGAGACCAAACCCCTACGATAAAATATTACAACCTATTTAGGATTTTTATAGATGGCTATAGCAGATACAGGTACTAAGACGATGATCAATCATGAGTTTGTAGAAGCTGAGAATACTAGGCTTAATGTAGATTACTATGGAGCCGATTTCCCTGTCGATGTATTAGTCAAAAGAATGGAGGATGGGGATTTTATCATTCCGGGTTTCCAGAGAAAATATGTCTGGAAAGAGGAAGAAGCATCTCGCTTTATTGAATCTCTATTAATTGGGCTTCCAACTCCTGCTCTTTTTCTGGCTAAGGATAAATTTTCTAATCAATATATTGTTATTGATGGACAACAAAGATTAAAAACACTACAGTATTTTTATCAAGAATCTTTTTCAGATGGAAAAATATTTAAACTTAAAGAAGTTATACCTGCCTTCAATGGTCTAACCTATTCTAGTCTGTCACTGTCTCAACGTCGTGCTTTAGATAATGCAATCATTCATTGCATCATCATATCGGAAAACTATGATTCAATAGGAATATATTACCTATTCGAGAGGCTGAATACAACAGGTACTTCCTTGAATTCGCAAGAGATTAGAAACGCAATTTATCATGGTTTATTCAGTGAGTTAATTCAAGAATTATCGAGTCATGAAACATGGAAGCAACTTTATAATAAAAAAGATGATGATCGAGCAGCAGATCAAGAGTTAATCCTGAGATTTTTAGCTTTGCACTATGACTTAGATAAGTATAAAGGGAACATGGTTGATTTCCTGAATGATTTTATGCTTAAAAATAAAAACTTAGATGTAATTTCAAAAGCTGAAATAAAACATATTTTTTTGAATACAGTTCGGTTTCTGAAAGATTGCATTGGTGAGAAGGTATTCTTTCATAATAATGGATTTAGTACAACTCTTTTCGAGAGTGTTATGGTGACAGTTGCCAGAGAATTAACAGAAAAATCAGAATGTGAACGTTTTAAAAAGTTTTATAACTCTCTCATTCATGACCAAGATTTTTGGTTATTATCTCGCTCCTCTACAACAAGTAAAAAGAACCTGATCAAGAGGCTGGAATTAACTAGAGAGATTTACAAAAATACTTAACAGATGAATCCATAGTGGGCTGAGGAGTTTACTATTAAAATTCAAGAGAGGAGTGATAAAACAGATGAAATTAAAAATTCAATTGATAGTGTAATTACTAATCGACATACCATAGCTCATGGTGGAAATGTTGGTATCACTTACGCCAGGATTCAGACATACTATAATAATATTAAAAAGGCTGTGGAAATATTGGAAGACATAATAAAATAAGCCAGCATTTTTAGTTAGAATGCGATCTCAATTCATCAACGGCGTTACAATTAATGAATCAGCGTTGATGAGAAAACGATTTTGAACGAGTCCGTGCTACCGACAAACCCCTACCCATTCGACACCATTGAAGCCGCCTTAGCCGACCTCAAAGCCGGGCACTGTATTGTAGTGGTGGACGATGAACACCGCGAAAACGAAGGCGACTTAATTTGTGCCGCCCAATTTGCCACCCCCGATATGATTAACTTCATGGCGGTGTATGCCCGGGGATTAATTTGTTTGGCCATGACCGGAGAACGTCTGGATCAGCTAGACTTGCCCCTGATGGTCACCAAAAACACCGACGCCAACCAAACCGCCTTCACCGTTAGTATTGATGCGTCCCCTCAAATGGGAGTTTCTACGGGAATTTCCGCCGATGACCGCGCCCGCACGATTCAAATTGCCATTAACCCCGCCAGTCATCCCGAAGATTTACGGCGTCCGGGCCATATTTTCCCCCTGCGGGCTAAGGATGGCGGCGTATTAAAACGGGCGGGACATACAGAAGCCGCCGTTGATTTATCTCGGTTAGCGGGGTTGTATCCTGGAGGAGTGATTTGTGAAATTCAAAATCCCGATGGGTCAATGGCGCGACTTCCCGAATTAATTGAATATGCTAAAGTTCACCATTTAAAATTAATTACGATCGCCGATTTAATTAGTTATCGCCTCAAACATGACCGTTTTGTGTATCGGGAAACCGTGGCTCAATTGCCCACCCAATTCGGGGATTTTAAAATTTATGCCTATCGTAATTCCTTAGATAATACGGAACATATTGCTTTAGTTAAAGGTGATATTGAAAAATTAAAAGAAATGCCTGTAATGGTACGGGTTCACTCCGAATGTTTAACCGGAGATTCCTTTGGATCTTTGCGTTGTGACTGTCGAATGCAGTTACAAACAGCAATGAAAATGATTGATTATGCAGGGGTGGGAGTGATTATTTATCTCCGCCAAGAAGGACGCGGGATTGGATTAATTAATAAGATTAAAGCCTATTCTTTGCAGGATATTGGATTCGATACCGTTGAAGCTAATGAAAGGTTAGGATTTGCTCCTGACCTACGGGATTATGGCATGGGGGCGCAAATGCTGAATGATTTAGGGGTGCGTCAAATCCGTTTAATTACGAATAATCCGCGTAAAATTGCCGGGTTAAAAGGCTATGGAATTGAAATCGTAGATCGGGTTCCTTTGATTATTGAAGCCACGGATTATAACACAGTTTATTTAGCTACAAAAGCCGAAAAATTAGGTCATTTATTATTACAAACCTACTTAATCACCGTGGCTATTAATTGGGATGAATCTCAACCTTTAGTTGAAAATCCAGAAGCAGAATACATGGAGTCAAAACGCAATAAAACTTCAATTCTGAGCAGTTATGAACGGTTAGAAAAGTTGAGATTCTTAGCAAAAACCCATGATTTGTTATTACAAGAAGAAGCTCGACCCGTAGCAACTGCTTTATTTGATCAAGCACAATTAATTGTTAATTTAGGCTTTGATCAAGCCGGAGTCGCCGATCCCCATTGGTATCAACAACTAGATCATCCCTACCTCAAAGCTGTTACCCAAATTTTAGATCAAATTACCCAATGGCCCCATCTCCAAAAACTACAATTTATTGTTTCTTCCGGGGCTGATCCCCTGACCAATTTACAGGTACAACTCCATCGGGAACAATTTCCCCTAACTCAACTCCCTTCCTCTATTTGTCAACAGTTACAACCCCAAACCATTTATAGTTTTTCCTCCTAAAATAATAGGAAAAAATCAACAACTATCAAAAAATCCTCTCGTTGTTGGGCTTTAGCCCATCCTATTGGGGCTAAAGTTCTTGACGAAAAACAACAAACAGTAGATATTATGGATAGGGAAATTGTAAGTTGCAATTGATTTTATAGGAAAATGTTGAAGTATGAACAATACAACAACCCGCTATAAACCCCGAATGCGTGGCGATAGTTCCCCATTGCTCACCTCAAAAAAACTCCCCTATGACCATTGAAAAACCCCTGGGTTCTGTCATTCAAGGTTCCTTAACAAAAGGTTTAGAAGTTCGCTTACATCCCGATGTGTCTGTAGAAGAAATGCGGGTGGGAAAATTTTTAGTCGTGCGGGGAAAGCGATCGCATTTTTTCTGTTTATTAACCGATGTCTCATTAGGAACATCCAGCTTGCGAATTATCGCTAACCCCCCTCACCCCGATGATGATTTTTTACAGGCAATTTTAGCCGGAAATAGCACCTACGGAACCATTGAACTCAGTCCAATGTTAATGTTAAGTCGGGAAGTTTCAGAACGAGAAGAAGAAATAATTCGTGTTGTCGCCCAACAAAATGTAGGGGCGAGGTCTTCTCGCCCCCTTAATAATGGAAAATCCGCGAGCATCGCATCATTCCAAACCCAAACCAATAACAGTGAAATTGAACTATTACCAGTAAAAACCATTCCCGTGCATTTTTCCCAGGTTTATGAAGCCAGTGAACGAGATTTTAGAATCATTTTTGGTTGGGAAGATGACCCCACCCGGCGGAATTTTGCGATCGGGAAACCCCTGGATATGGATGTGCCAATTTGTTTAGATTTAGATCGATTTGTAGAACGCAGTAACGGAGTTTTCGGAAAATCTGGAACCGGAAAATCTTTTTTAACCCGGTTATTATTATCAGGAATTATTAAGAAAAAAGCCGCCGTTAATTTAATCTTTGATATGCACTCCGAATATGGCTGGGAAGCGGTATCGGAGGGCAAACAATTTAGTACCGTTAAAGGGTTAAGACAACTGTTTCCTGGTCAGGTAGAAGTGTATACCCTTGATCCAGAATCTAGCCGACGGCGAGGGATTAAAGATGCACAGGAATTATATTTAAGCTATGCTCAAATTGAGGTAGAAGATATTATGTTAGTGCAACGGGAATTAAATCTTTCCGAAGCTAGTATTGATAATGCTAATATTCTCCGCAGTGAATTTGGCTCCTCTTGGATTTCTCAATTGTTATCCATGACTAATGAAGAAATTCAACTGTTTTGTGATGAACGTCGCGGACATAAAGGGTCAATTATGGCACTCCAACGGAAATTACTACGGATGGATAATTTAAAATATATGCGTCCCAATTGTCAGTTTAATTATGTAGATAGAATATTACAATCTTTGGACGCGGGAAAAAATGTCGTGGTGGAGTTTGGATCGCAATCGGATATGTTATCCTATATGTTAGTAACTAACATGATTACTCGCCGAATTCATCACGCCTATGTTAAAAAAGCCGAGAATTTTTTAGCCTCTAAAAATCCCGTAGACCGTCCGACACAATTAGTCATTACGATTGAAGAAGCTCACCGTTTTTTAGATCCGGCTATTGTACGCTCTACTATTTTTGGAACGATTGCCCGGGAGATGCGAAAATATTTTGTTACCCTATTAATTGTTGATCAACGTCCCTCTGGTATTGATGCAGAAGTCATGTCTCAAGTGGGCACTCGAATTACCGCTTTATTAAACGATGATAAAGATATTGATGCAATTTTTACCGGAGTTTCTGGGGGGCAAAGTTTGCGGTCGGTGTTATCAAAATTAGATTCTAAACAACAAGCATTAGTATTAGGTCATGCTGTCCCGATGCCCGTTGTAGTTCGCACCCGTCCCTATGATGAAACATTTTATCGAGAAGTTGGGGAAACTGACTGGACACAACAATCCGATGAAAAAGTCTTAAAAGCGGCGGCTTTAGCTAAGGATGATTTGGGGTTTTAAAAAGATCGAAAGTGAAAAAAATTACAATTTGGAACTATAGTTATCTATTATAACAAAAATCTATCAAGAAATCAAGACATTTTTAATATTTGTCATTGAAAATCAAACTATATAGTGTTAAGATCTAAAAATCTTAATTGATATTTTCTCTGTCTGCAATATTACTATAAAGATTAATCATGGTAGAAACATCCCCGATAGCTGATCTGCTTCCCGTAGTCGAACCTAATTTGAGCAAATCCGATTTTTTTTTAAAGGATTATCTAATCGAGCATCAAGGATTAAATCGGTTAAATATTAATGTTATTTATACGGATCAAAGCAATAATTCTCCTAATCTTTCGCCTCTCCTGATTCAACAAATTGATCAGACTTTAATTAAATATCCGAATGAAAGTGATTCTTGGCGAGTTCTAAATCGTAATTTAACAGAAAAAATTCTCACACTCAATCCTAATTTATCGGAAATTACGATAAATTTAGAAGTATTACCGATTACTAATCCGGGTTATAGCTTTATTAGTAATATTACCCAAACTCAACCTAACTTTATTCCCGATCTTCAAAGTTTTTTAGTCACGAATAGTGATGGCAATAATATTGTGCGTTATGATGGGATAACGGGCAATTATTTAGGGGAATTGATTGCGGCTGGAAGTGGCGGATTATTCAAACCTGATACCGCAGTTATTGGGCCCGATGGGAATGGAGATTTTATTAATGATATTTATGTCACCAGTGGAGATAAACCCGCAACTTCCTTAGAATTAGGAGCATCTGCGGTTTTCAGATATGATGGGATCACCGGAACTTTTATCGATAAATTTATTGGAGATCATCCCAATACAACAATTGATGAAACCGCAGGTTTATTCCGTCCTTATGGGGCTGTATTTGGCCCCGATGGATATTTTTATGTCGCCAGTTTTTTAACAGATCAAATTCTTCGCTACGACGGACAAACCGGGGAGTTTTTAGATGTATTTGCCTTTGGAAATCAACAACCTGGGGGATTAAATGGCCCCAATGGATTATTATTTGCACCCGATGGTAATTTATATGTTACCACTCAAGGCAGTGTCGCAGTGAATGGAAAACCCGATTTTAGCCAAGGGTTACCCAGTCAAATTTTGCGTTACAATTCGATGGGACAGGGAAGTGTTTTTGCCACACCGAAAGCCGCTAGTGATGGGGCGGGTTTTGTGAGTTTATTAGGGTTAGCTTTAAACCCGAATAATGGTAGTTTAGCGGTTAGTGATTTCGCCGGAGGAATCAAAAATTATGATTTATTAACGGGAGAATTATTAAATAGCATTTCCACAAATTATTTAGCAACTTCCCCCAGTAGTAACTTTTTGGGTGGGTTAACATTTGGGAATGATGGGAATGTTTATACCGTGGGTTTTGATACCCGAGAAGGTGCTAATAATATCGGAGCAATTTTAGCTTATAATCCCCTCACAGGTGTTCCTATTCCTAATCCTAATAACCCCAATTATAATATCTTTGTTGGCCCAGATTCTCGCCTAAATCGACCCATTGGGATTACTTCTTATACGCCGCCTCTATTGGGTGATACTCAATTTACCGAAACTTTCTCCGTAATTAGTCCGAATCTCGCTGTAGTCTAACTGACTGACTGTCAAAAGTTCGGTTAAGGGGTGTGGGAAAACCTATACACCCCGCAACCGATACCCGAAAGTTCGGTTATTACTCAATTACTACAGTTGTATTATCGAAACAATCAGGGCATGATGAAAATATGTCAATAAAATCGGCTAAGATGGGAGGTCTTGCCATGAAGCCCTTGACTTTTAACCCTAGTTATATGTCATAATCTTGTAAGGACGTTTATTAGCCCCAGGCCATGGAGAGCAACCCTCTATTTAATCGCAACGAAAAATAAAGATAGGACAGAATTCGTCTTTACGGAGACAGACAAAAATTGGAATCATTCCCCGAACCAAAGTGTGGGGATCATTTGTAGTCGATTCCTGTGGAACCTCCTGTAGAGAGATGAAAAAAATTTGCTACCGCTATAAATTCTGTTTTTAGGAGTGTAATTCATAGTCATGCCAACTGTCAATACTACATACAAAGAGCAAGTGGCTTCCAGAAGCACTCGACCTGCAACCACCGACGCAGTTCGTACCTATTTGCATGAAATTGGGCGCGTTCCCTTACTCACCCGAGAACAGGAGATTACCTACGGTAAGCAGGTACAGACCATGATGCAACAGTTGGAAGTGAAAAACACCCTCGCAGAACAACTGGGTCGAGAACCGAGTCAGCAAGAGTGGTCTGAGGCGTTAGAAATGAGTCCAGAGGAACTTCAAACCCTGCTGCAAAAAGGACGCCGCGCCAAGCAAAAAATGATCGAAGCTAACTTGCGTTTAGTCGTTTCCATTGCTAAGAAATATCAAAAACGCAACATGGAATTTTTGGATTTAATCCAAGAAGGAACCCTGGGTTTAGAAAGGGGTGTGGAAAAATTCGACCCCATGCGGGGATATAAATTCTCGACCTATGCTTACTGGTGGATTCGTCAAGCGATTACCCGTGCCATTGCCCAAACTTCTCGCACCATTCGTTTGCCCATCCATATTACTGAAAAACTCAACAAAATTAAAAAAGTTCAACGGGAGTTAGTCCAAAAATTAGGACGCAACGCCACTCCGGGGGAGATTGCTCAAGCGTTAGAGTTAGACCCGGCTCAAATTCGGGATTATCTGTTGGCGTCTCGTCATCCCGTATCTTTGGATTTGCGGGTGGGGGATAATCAAGATACGGAATTGCAGGATCTCCTGGAAGATCATAATACCTCCGCCGACGCTTTTGTGACTCAAGAGTTACTGCGTCAGGACTTGAAAAATTTACTGGCGGACTTAACCGCCCAACAACGGGAAGTAATTACCCTGCGTTACGGGCTCGAAGATGGTAAGGAGATGTCCCTATCTAAAGTGGGGGTGCAAATGAGCATCAGTCGTGAACGGGTTCGTCAACTGGAAAGCCAAGCGTTGAACCACCTGCGCCGTCGTAAAGCTCAAGTTCGAGAATATTTGGCTAGTTAGTTAATAGTTGAAAAGACGCCTGTAGGGGTTGGGTTTCCCAATCCCTATTTTTTTGATAGGACACTAGGGAGCAGGGGAGGCAGGGGGAGCAGGGGAGGCAAGGGGAGCAGGGGAGGCAGGGGAGGCAGGGGAGGCAGGGGAGGCAGGGGAGGCAAGGGGAGCAGGGGGAGCAGGGGAGGCA
>NZ_LT797701.1:442523-467523 GCF_900009135.1 Planktothrix sp. PCC 11201
GATTATTACCGATGAACTAACATCAGAATCGGAAATCTTAGAACCGATATTAGAAACCGTTGAACCAATTATTACCGATGAACTAACATCAGAATCGGAAATCTTAGAACCGATATTAGAAACCGTTGAACAGATTATTACCGATGAACTAACATCAGAATCGGAAATCTTAGAACCGATATTAGAAACCGTTGAACCAATTATTACCGATGAACTNTGACCCATGACCCATTCCCTAATATCCTACCAAGTCGGATCACTATAAATATTAATAGTCATTTCACTTTTCCCAGGGGGAACAGCAGAAATACAAGCACAGATAAAATTATCTGTGTCTATTTCTACTTCACAAGCATGACAAGACCCCATTAAACACCCGGTAGGAATAATCACACCTGCTCGTTTGGCGACGTCTAATAAGGGTTCTCCTGGTTCGGCTTCAATAGTAACTTCGTCGGGCAAAAAATGAATTTTCATAATCAATTTTCATCATTAAGAATTAGATTTTTTTACAACTCAACTCAAAATAGATTTCAGATCTAAATGAGATTCCACCGTATCTGCTAATACATCTAATAATATTTCTCGCTGTTCTCGATAATTAGCAATACCAGTGGGTAAAGGATTTAAACCCCTGGCTTTTCTGAGATGATTCAGCCAAGTTCGTCTCCAAGATCCATTATCAAAAATTCCATGTAAATAATGCCCCCAAATGGATTTTTGACCATTGACATATCCTAAATTTTGGTCATCAAATAAAGGAAAAATATCATTAGCATCTAGGATTTGAGTGCGTCCCTGATGAATTTCATAGCCTTCAACGGGTAAATTTTTCTGGGGATAATTAGAAGTTACTAACCGTTGACGGGAGGTTTTTTGATTAGAAATTACTGTTTTTAGGGCTAATAATCCTAACCCTTCATAATCTCCTTGCTCCCCTTCTAAACCATAGGGATCAGATACAACTTTTCCTAACATTTGATAACCGCCACAAATTCCCATAACTTGACCCCCGGCTTTAATATAATTTTTAATTTGATCGGCCATTCCCGATTCTTTTAAGACTTGCAAATCCGATATAGTAGTTTTAGAACCGGGAAGAATTACGGCATCGGGATGTCCTAAATATTCCGCCGGGTTAACATACTTAATACTGACCGTTGATTCCGAGTCTAAAGGATCAAAATCGGTGAAATTAGAAATCCGAGGAAAACGGATCACGGCAATGGTTAATTCCGTTTGGGGAGAACTAGAAGCCCGATCTAATAAACTTAAAGAATCCTCTGCGGGAAACGGATTATCAATCCAAGGAATCACGGCAACAACGGGAATTTTTGTATATTCCTCTAACCATTTTATCCCAGATTCTAAGAGCGATCGCTGTCCCCTAAACTTATTAATAATAATACCACAAATTAACGCTCGTTCATCGGGTTCTAATAATTGTAAAGTTCCCACAACATGGGCAAAAGCCCCACCCCGATCAATATCAACTACTAATAAAGTTTTCGCATTTAAGTATTTAGCCACCCGCATATTAGTTAAATCTCGATGTTTGAGATTAATTTCAGCCGGACTTCCCGCACCTTCACAAACTAAAATATCAAATTCTTGAGTTAAATAATCTAAACATTCGGTAATAGCTTTCCAGCCCCGATCAAAATATTGTTCATAATAATCACTAGCTTTCACCACCCCCACAGGTTTCCCCTTAAAAATCACCTGAGAGGTCATATTCCCTTGGGGTTTCAATAAAATCGGATTCATCGTCACCGACGGAATAACTCCCGCCGCCCACGCCTGCACCGCTTGAGCATAACCCATTTCTGACCCCCCGGGAGAAACATAGGAATTGAGGGCCATATTTTGTCCCTTAAACGGTGCAACTCGCACCCCGCGACGATGTAGGATGCGACAAATAGCCGTAACCATCATCGATTTTCCGGCGTGGGAAGTCGTTCCCACAATCATAATTGCTTTCATTTGTAATCACTCTAAAGATAGAATAATATTTTAATCGGTCAGGGTGAGGTTACAAACCTTCAACTCGACCCTGGCAACGGTATGGGATGATAGTTGAGAAATGAAGAACGGTTTTGATATGGCTCCTCAACTGCGTATTTATGTCCCCCCCCATCCTCTGATTAAACACTGGTTAGGGGTTGCAAGAGATCAAGCGACTCCTCCGGGTTTGTTTCGGACGGCGATGACGGAGTTGGGACGTTGGTTAACTTATGAAGCGGCGAGGGACTGGTTACCGACCCTGGAAACAACGGTACAAACCCCCTTAGCCGAATGTCATGCTACTTTTGTGAATCCTGAAGTTCCCTTAATTGTGATTCCGATTTTACGCGCGGGTTTAGCGTTAATGGAGGGTATTCAAAGCGTTGTACCGCTATCTTCCGTCTATCATTTAGGCATGGTACGCAACGAAGAAACCTTAGAAGTCAGTTGCTACTTAAATAAATTACCCACCCAATTTGATCCCCAAACCAGGGTGATCATCAGTGAACCGATGTTAGCAACCGGGGGAACAATTATGGCAGTGATGGCCGAACTTACCCAACGTCATCTTGACCCGGCTTTAATTAGAATTATCTCCATTGTCGCCTCCCCCCCAGCGTTACAAAAGTTAAGTCAAGCCTATCCCAGTTTGCAAGTGTATACCGCTATTATCGATCCCGAAGTTAATGAACAGGGATTCATTATACCAGGGTTAGGGGATGCGGGCGATCGCACCTTTGGTACTTTTGACCGTCTGCCTACCCAATCACAGTAAAATCAAGCTATTGTGACATAGTGGTTAAATTATGGGTAATCGAGACGGCTTTACCAGTGGCTTTTTTCTGGGTGCAACCCTCGGAGGTTTGGTTGGGGGGGTATTAGGGGTGGTACTTGCTAACCGCATCAGTAATCAAGATCGGATTGAACCTCTGTTAGAAATACAGGGAAAATCGGGCAAGACGGCTAAATTGACCGGAGAAAATATGGAAACTTCCCGTTTGAGTTTGGAGGATAAAATAGCTCAACTCAATCAAGCCATTGATGATGTCCGTCAACAGTTAGGTAGTGTCAATGGCAATGGTGGGTCGGAAATCGAAAATTAATCGATTCTAGCTGCTGGTTTGAATCTATCCCCGGGTTTCAAATGTGGTACACTGGGGAACATAACTTTATGTCAAATTCAGTCAAACATCAAAAGAATTTTATGGCACTTCCTTTAAATTTACTCGCTAGTACCCTGGCACAGTTCCTGAACATTTATATGTTGATCCTATTTGTTAGGATTCTATTAAGCTGGTTTCCTACAATTAATTGGTATGATCCACCCTTTTCCATCTTAAGCCAATTAACTGATCCCTACCTCAACCTATTTCGTTCTTTTATTCCCCCTTTAGGTGGAATTGATTTTTCAGCAATTATTGCGATTTTTGCCTTACAATTTGGTTCTCAACTAATTATCGCTTTATTAGGAAGTATGCAACAAGTATTCTAACTCAAACGTAGTAAGCCCTTCAGGGCTTATTTCTTCCCAATTGAGTTAGGAGTCCTAAAGGACTCACTACAAACGTAGTAAGCCCTTTAGGGCTTATTTCTTCCCCATTGAGTTAGGAGTCCTGAAGGACTCACTACGAACGTAGTAAGCCCTTCAGGGCTTATTTCTTCCCCATTGGGTTAGGAGTCCTTTAGGACTCACTACATAGTTCTATGAATTTTTCTCAATTAATTCTCGATATAAACTCTTAGCTTTGACACCTTTGAGGTTTTCAATTAAATCCTTATTTTTGAAAAACTGCACCGTTGGAGTCCCAACTACCCCGGCATTTTGGGCAATTTCAGGATCTTCCTCAATGTCAATTTCAATATAATGAATCCTGCCCTCAAATTCAGCCACGACTTTATCTAAAATCGGTTTCAGAGCATGGCAAGGCCCACAGGTCGGCGAAGAATATTTTACCATAATTAAGCGATCGCTATCATGGTAGAGTTTCCGCAACGCATAACCCCCGATATGGCGAGTATTCTGGATATCGAAATTCTCCGAAGTCGTAATCTGAGGTGAGGTGGGTTTCGGGGTTTCCACTTCTGGGGTTTCCGTCTGTTGAAATTCCTCCCCTAACCCATTTAGCGATAACCAACGTTCTGCTAACATCGCCCCCATACAACCACTTCCGGCGGCTGTAATTGCTTGACGGAATTCATGATCCTGGACATCCCCCACGGCATAAACTCCTTCCACGCTGGTTTCTGGAGTCCCGTGTTTCGTAACAATATACCCCACCTGATCCAGTTCTAACTGTCCTTGGAATATTTGGGTATTGGGGGTATGACCAATGGCGTAAAATAATCCCTGAACGGGTAAATCTTGCTGTTCTCCCGTCTGAGTATTCTTAATTTTAATCCCGCCTAATTTGCCATTCCCATACACATCAAGCGCCTCGGTATACCAATGTACGGTAATTTTAGGATGGTTAATCACCCGTTGCTGCATGGTTTTACTCGCCCGCAGTTCTCCCCGTCTGACCAACAGATGAACATGGGTGGCATATTTTGTTAGATAAACCGCTTCCTCCGTCGCCGTATCTCCTCCCCCAATTACCGCTAATTCCACCCCTTTGAAAATCGGACTAGCCCCATCACAAATGGCACAGGCGGAAATTCCCGCATTCCAAAAGGTTTCTTCCTGGGGTAAATGCAGCCGTTTTGCCGTCGCCCCAGTCGCAATTACAATCGTATGGGTTCTGATTTCCCTGTCTTCCGATTTAACGGTAAAGGGACGTTGACTCAAATCAACAGTAATCACATCCTCGGTAAAGAGTTCCGCCCCCCACCGTTGGGCCTGGGCTTTGATTCGATCCATAAGTTCTGGCCCGGTAATACCTTCGGGAAAACCTGGGAAGTTCTCAACTTCTGTGGTGGTCATTAACTGACCCCCGGGAATCCCCCCGATTTGATAGCCTTCAAAGACCACGGGTTTCAAATTCGCCCGTCCGGCATAAATGGCAGCCGTATAGCCCGCAGGCCCAGAACCAATAATTACAAGGTTTTCAACGGTTGGGTTAGTCATTTTTATTTCAAACTCATAACGACTTCATTTAACTAGATTATAGCAATTTATTTGCTAATCTGGGGAGGTGATCATAGGGTTTTTCCGAGAATTATTCAATGGCTTGATAAATCTCTTGTCTGGATTATTGTCAAGGAATTATTGCTAATTATGGCCGACTGAATAATAAGAAAAAGCCGATAGGAAGGGGGTTAAAGAGTCAAAAATTGGTAGCCAGATGCGATAAAAACAAGTAAAATATATCAAAACCCGTGCAGAACCCTTTAATAATGTTCTTAGGATAAAATTAATGTCTGAACAAAAATCAGTCCTAGTTTTTGATGGTATCGATGACCAAATAGAATTATCCAAAAGTTTTCCCGACCTGGACAAAGCCATAACTATCGAATTTTGGGCTAAGGGCGGAAACAGTTTGACTGAACAAACCAGTATTCTTGAAGCTTATAATAATCAAAATACTCGGGTCTTACAAATTAGTTTGCCTTGGTGGGATGAAACAGATACTCGTATTTTTTGGGACGCTGGGAATCAGGATGGCTTTGATCGCATCGATAAAATAGTCAGACTCAGAGAATATAATGGGTGGACTCATTGGGCTTTTGTGAAAAATGCCACCACCGGGCGAATGTATATTTATCGAAATGGAGGAGTTTGGCATCGAGGGAACGGGCATAATAGACTATTAACGGGCATCAAAAAACTGGTCATTGGTTCTTCTGTCAATGGTTCTCATTATTGGAAGGGTTCCCTTGCTGAATTATATATTTGGAATCAAGCTCGCACCCAAGAAGAAATTAAACAGGACATGAATCGGCGTTTAATGGGTGATGAACTAGGATTATCAACTTATTTACCTCTAAATGGGGATGTTAATGACAAAACCAGCTATGCTAACGATGGCATAATGTATGGAACGAGTTGGAAATTAGAGAAATTGCCTGCCAAAAAAATTGAACAAGCTCCTAGGATTAAAAATAAAACTAAAACCAGAACCAAAACTAAAAAATCCAGTCAACCAATGAATACTAATGAACCCTTATCAGAATCGGAAATCTTAGAACCGATATTAGAAACCGTTGAACCGATTATTACCGATGAACTAACATCAGAATCGGAAATCTTAGAACCGATATTAGAAACCGTTGAACCAATTATTACCGATGAACTAACATCAGAATCGGAAATCTCAGAACCGATATTAGAAACCGTTGAACCAATTATTACCGACGCACTAACATCAGCATCGGAAATCTTAGAACCGATTTCAGAATCAACTCAACCCATAATTACTGAACAAATCTCTAAGGATGAAAGACCCGAATCCAATCAACTTGATTCTGGAAATCGGAAAAAACGATTAGTGATTTGCTGTGATGGAACTTGGAATCAACCTGCAAGTTCCTATCCAACTAATGTGATCAAATTTGCCCAATCAGTTAAATATACAGCCGATGATCAAACACCGCAAATTGTCTTATATTTATCAGGATATGGCACATCAGAAGAAGAAGATTTAGATCATTTAATCAAACGTTTAGGCGAAGGTGCTTTTGGATGGGGAATTGACAGAATCATTCAAGAGACTTATCGGTTTTTGTGTATGAACTATGATGTAGATGCCCACGACGAAATCTACCTCCTTGGTTTTAGTCGTGGAGCCTATATTGTTCGCTCTTTAGCGGGTATGATCTATAAGTGTGGTTTGTTAAAACGTTCCAAGATTCGGGAAATTTCTAAAGCATATCAGCTTTATCGAGATGCCAAAATTAGTCCCAATGATCTAAAAGCCCAAAAATTCCGTGAAGAAAATTCCCAAAAGATCGACACCGAAAAAGACTATCTACAGTATCGTGTCCCGATTAAAATGTTAGGCTGTTGGGATACGGTGGGAACATTAGGTATTCCTGATTTAACACCTTGGCTACCGATTGCCAAACCCTGGAATCAGAAATATCAGTTTTTTGATGCTAGATTGAGTCCCATTGTAGAAAATGCCTTTCATGCGGTTGCCATTGATGAGAAATGTAAAAGTTTTCCTGTGGCTGTCATGGAAGGAAATGAAAAAAATCCTGACCAAATAGTCAAAGAAGTCTGGTTTTCTGGTGAACATAACTGTATCGGTGGAGGAATTAAAGAATATCAAGGACTATCGGATTATCCTTTAGAATGGATGCTAAACCAAGCTAAAAAATTAGGATTAGAGTTTTGTTCCCCTGAAAATGAAAGTGAAGAATTCCAGATTAAGCCAGATATAATGGCTAAATTTGATAATCGTGTTAAGGGGGTTTATTCTCTGGGTGGTGAGGAATGGCGATCGCTAAAATCTGCAAAAGTTATTATTCATCATAGTGTTGTCAAACGACTTAAAGCCTATCCCGATTATCGGCCCAAAAATCTCAATCCGATGCTCAATGATTTGATCGAAACCGAATCATAAAATAGAATTGACAACGAATTTTGATACCCTTAATTAATGTTTCAAACTACAGTGTAAGGATGTTAGGTAATTCCCATGGACATTGACACAATTGCTAAAAAGATTGCTAGTTTGTATTTAAGTTCTGCGGCCATGGCTACTATTGTCGCAATTCTCACCCTGGGAGAGCCATTTATTGTCCTAGGAAGTATAGCGATGCTGGGACTAATAGCGGTTTTAGGAGATGCGGTAGCCGAATATGGAATTGAAGCAGTTCTCCATGCTATTTATGCAGAACGTAGCAAACAAGAATCGGTGCAGTCTCTCTTTCAAGAAATTGAAAGTTTGCCCATTACATGGCCACTAAAACTTAAACTTAAAAATCAACTCAGTTCAAACAATAGTAGCAGCGATCAACAGACTCAAATTGATGATCAACCCAAGGTCATTGAAATTGAGCAATAATTTCACTCGCAACTGCTCAGATCTCTTGAATTTAAGTGATAATTCCTCATCGTTGTTGGGCTTCAGCCCTCTAAAGCCCAATAACGAACTTCTGATCTATAAGCTGTTGAGCATTTAAACTGTATATTTTAGAGGCTGAAACCCCTTACTGGCTTGGATCGTCTCGAAAATTTAGATAATTAACAGCTTAGCTAATTTTTGTTAAAATTGTCAACCTGATTTTCCAAAATTTCTAATACCGCCTTGGGAGATAATTTATCCTTAAACCAAACCACAGGAACCGGGAGACGATTAATATTAATTCCGGCATTTTCTAAATTCAATCGTTCAGAAATCGCTAATATTAAATAATCACAGCCAGAAGATTGAACTTGATAAAACTTTTTCTGTAAATATTCCGGTCGCCAATAACCAATAATCTCTAATAAAAACATTCTACCATCGGGATGAACTAAGCGAAAATCAGGAATCATTACACTCCCTGGAATCGGAATTAAATCGACTTCTCGCTCTAATTTCCACTCGGTTTTTAAGCTAGTCCAGCGCTCGGCGAAAGACTGTTCAATCATACTATCATAGGGTTTACCTGGGGGATAATGACTGACTAAACCGCAATCAGAATTTAAACTAAAATAACCTGTTTTTACCACCCGAGTATAGGGGTCACGTTGTTGTAATTTAGCTTTTAAACTCCATTTGGTCACATGAAGTAAGGCGGGAATCATTTTAGCTAAGGATAAACCATAGCGGGTACTGGCTTTAAATAAACTCGTTGGCCCGTCAATAGTTAAAGTAAAACCTTGATCCGCATCTCCCTCAATATAAGTCATTAATTGGAACAATTTTAAATAGCGAAATAAGAGTTTATATTCCCCTGGATCATTACGATAGGCGTTAATAATAATTTGACTAGCTTGATAGAAAATCCCCTGAACTTGAGATAAATTATACCGATGTAATAACGCTTCTGGAGTCGGAGAATCTAATTGCGTTAAAATCCGATTTTCCTGTAAATCTGCATAAAGACCCGATAAAATTTGATGGGGTAAAACCTCTCGATTTAAGTCTTGACTCAGTTGAGTTGCTAACTGTTCTAAGGTCTGTTCTGTTGCGGCTAAACTCGGTACATTTTTCGCCGATAATGCAAATACTTTTTGTCGTAATTCCACAGGTTCTAGGGGACTAACTATCTCGAAAGTACAAAAACCACTTCTTAATAAATGGGCTAACCCTCTTTTTAACCGATAGTCGGGACTATCCCCTTCAAATTCCTGTAAGCGTTTGTTTAATTCTCCTTGGGTTTTATTCACAGATTCTTCAAAACATTGAATCACATCCGTTGCTAAATTGATATGTTTTGGATCAATATTTAGTCGCAGGGGAATTACTGTTTCTCCCTGTTGTTTATAACTTAAAAGTTCAGAAGGTAGCATAAGAAGGGGAATGGGTAATGGGGATCACAGATTTAATAGGATTTCACAGATTTCACGGATTTTAATCTGTGTTAATCTGCGTAATCCTCTTAAATCCGTGATGAGTAATGGGGAATAGTTATTCTAGTTTCTAATTTTAGATCGTTTATCAAAAATAATATACCTTCCCTATTCCCTTTTTGTATAAAATCTATTGCTCATTGCCTTGTTCTATTCAGATTCTTCTGAATTATTCCATTTTTCTGAAGATTCTGCAACCCGTTTACTTGGGATATTTGGAATCCCATATAACGGTTTAGGTTGAAATATATCTAACTGTTGGTAATCAGAATTAGAAGATTTATTGGGCGGTTGGGGTTTAGATGATGTTTCGCCTTTGCGACGTTGGGATGTGCGTTCTTCGCTGGTATCTTCTGTCACAACTTCATACAAAATCGCCTGTTTATTGGGGGTATTTCCTTTGCGTAAAACTCGCCCTAACCGTTGAATATATTCTCTTTCTGAGCCTGTCCCTGACAAAATAATTGCTATCTTAGCATCGGGAACATCCACCCCTTCATTTAAAACATGGGATGCAACTAGGGTTTTATAGTCTCCTGCTCGGAATTTAGTTAAGATTTCATGGCGTTCTTTTACGGGGGTTTGATGGGTAATAGCTGGAATTAAAAAACTTTGAGAAATTTTATAAACCGTTGAATTGTCGGCGGTAAAAATTAGGGTCTTTTCCAGATGATGTTGACTCAATAAATCGGCTAATATCCTCAATTTTCCGTTAGTACATAATGATATTTCCTTCGCTTGTCGGTGGGCTAACATGGCTCGTCTTCCTAAAGGCGATCGCGCACTTAACATCACAAATTGTTTCCAACCTTCTAAACTCGATAATTTAATATTATTCTCCTTAATAAACTCATTTCTGACTTTCATTTGTTCTTGATAAGTCTCTCTTTCCTTGGGAGAAAGTTTAACTAAAATTTGTACAACTCGATGATTTGCTAATGCCGATCCTGCTAAATCTTCTGGGGTTTTGCGATAAACTGTAGACCCAATTAACAACGATAAATCACTATGTCTACCATCTGAACGTTCAGGAGTTGCTGTTAGTCCCAAACGATAAGGAGCGAGGGAATATTCCGCAATAACTCGATAAAAGTCCGTAGGTAAATGATGACATTCATCAAAAATTAACAGTCCATATTTATTTCCCAAGGTTTCGGAATTAATCGTTGCGCTATCATAGGTTGCCACTAAAATCGGGGTTCTATCCTTCGATCCTCCCCCCAATAATCCAATTTCAATATCTGGAAAAGCTGCCAATAAATGGGCATACCATTGGTGCATTAAATCCAAGGTTGGCACAACAATTAAGCTACTATATCCTGTTACTTGCATCGCCAATTGAGCTAAATAGGTTTTACCCGAAGCTGTTGGTAAAACCACCACTCCTTGACTTCCTACTGCTTGCCAGGCTGCTAATGCCTCCTGTTGATGAAGATAGGGAGGCATTTCAAAACTGGGAGTTAATTCTAATCGATTAAAATTATGGGCTTGATCAATAAAATCTACTTGATTTTTGCGTAAAGTTTCTACTAAATTTCGATAATAAAAAGCTGGACTTCTGAATTTTTCTACCCGATCATCCCAGGTAACAAAATCAATCCAAGTTTTCCCTTTTGGGGGAGGATGTAATAAAAGTGTACCTCGATCAAAGGATAATGTAGGCGTGCGAGGCATGGGTTTCTAGGGTATTTTTAATAGCGATTTTGAATCATGATATCTTTGACTTATTAATCAATATTAGAATGATTATACCCATTGGATCAAAATTAGTATACAATTCTTCATATTCAGATTGACAAACCCATAGCATCTATCAGGATCAATAGAATTATGTTACTCCAACGCCATGAACGGATTAAATTAGACGAGACAGAGGACTCACTATTTTACTCGTTTCCTCGCTTTGTGACCCACGTTGATCAGGGGTTTATTGATCAGTTAACAACTCTGTATCAAAAGCATCTTAAACCCCAAACTCGGATTTTAGATTTAATGAGTAGTTGGGTATCTCACCTTCCCCCTGAAATTCAATTTTCCCATATAGAAGGACATGGAATGAATGAGGAGGAATTAGCTAAAAATTCTCAACTCGATCATTATTTTATTCAAGACTTAAATCAAAATCTCAAACTTCCCCTACCCGATCAAGATTTTGATGCGGTTTTAATTTGTGTTTCCATCCAATATTTACAATATCCTGAAGCCATTTTTGCGGAAATTCATCGGATTTTAAAACCTGGCGGAATTACCATTGTAAGCTTTTCTAATCGAATGTTTTATCAAAAAGCGATCTCCGCCTGGCGAGAAGCAACAGAAACTGATAGACTAGAATTAGTTAAAGGCTATATTAATTCCGTTAAAATTAATAAATTACCTGGATTTAATAGCCCCAAAGTTATTGCTAGTCAATCTAAAACCCCTCTATTTATGCAAATGTTGGGAATGGGAGGAAGCGACCCATTTTATGCTTTAATTGCATCCCGACAATCTTAACTGTATTTCTAAGCCCTGAAGGGCTTACTAATTAAAAACAACAAATATTATGAAACCTTATCAAGAAATTTTGATTCAAGACTGTGGTGAACCTTTAGTTAATATACCCCTGGAAAAATTTGTAATAGAAACTCCCCATGCTTATCAAAAATTAGGAGCACCCTATCATTTTTCTTCGGTAGATTCTCCCTATTATTTAAGACAAGGTGTTTTAGAACGTCTCCTCGCAGCACAACGACAATTAGAGAATAATTATCCTAGTTGGAAGATATTAGTTTTTGACGCCTATCGTCCCGTAGAAGTGCAACAATTTATGGTCAATTATTCATACAAACAACTATTAGAAGAACGGGGATTAACGCCACACAATCTTTCCGCCGAACAACACCAATCTATATTAACAGAAGTTGACCAATTTTGGGCGGCTCCGAGCTTAGATCCTGCCACTCCTCCGCCCCATAGTACGGGTGCGGCTTTGGATATTACTTTAGTTGATCATAGGGGAGAAATCTTAAATATGGGTTCGGAAATTGATCAGATTTCTCCTCGATCCTATCCTAATTATTTTGAGCATAGTTCTGATCAAATAGAGAAAGAATATCAGCGAAATCGTCTGATTTTATCCCAGGTTATGCTATCAACAGGATTTCAGCAACATCCGAATGAATGGTGGCATTTTTCCCAGGGTGATCAACTTTGGGCGTGGTTAACAAATCAACAAAATCCAAAAGAAAATGCGATCGCCAAATACGGTCGATATTCCTCTTAATTACTAAGAAAGACTAAGATTTTAAGTTTTGAATTTCTTCTAAACTTAACCCCGTGGTGCGACTAATAGTTTGATCATCTAAAATATTCAGGAGTTGACGAGCAATTTCTATCGCTTTTTCTTGTCTAGCTTGACTTTCTGCAAAACTAATCGCATTTCTTTGATCTTGTAAAAACAGTTCCACTTTTTCAACTTCATCGAGTTCCTCACGGGTTAAATTAGTTTGATTAGCAATTTGAAAAGCCCGTTGAATTTGAGGGACAGTTTCTAAGGTTTCAGGAACGGTTTCTAAAGTTCTAGCACTTTGCATAAAATAAATCCATTTATCCGTTAAGGTTTCTAATTGTTCTAAGGATTTTTGAAATTTAGGTAATTCCACAAACACTAACTCTAATTCATTGTCGGAATAATTAAAGTTTTGATTTTTCTCCTTAAAAACAAAGTGAGAAATCCAAGAATCCGTATTTTCAAATTGAATAAAATCCGTAATTGTTAAAGCAATAACAGGTTTTAAAAACCGATAGCCCTGTCCCACATCTAATTGCAGAGAATAGGTTTTAGCCGCATTATATAAGACTCGCTTTGTAAAGGCTTCTACATTAATCACCTGCATCTCAATAATAACAATTTCGCCCGTATTTAGTTGGGCTTTAACGTCTAAATAAGTATCTTTAAGCCCGGTGACTTTGGGAGCAAGGTAAGGATCAATAATCTCTAAATCCTGAATAACTAGCTCAGAATTATAAACCAGAGCATTCAAGAAACTGATTAAAATATCCTTACTTTCCGAGGAACCAAATATTTTTTTAAAGGCAAAATCAGTTTTGGGATTGATAAAACGCATAGCTTTTATTTCCTTTTAAACATATCGAGATAATCACCATTAATCGGGGCAATATATTTCAAATTAGCCCGAACATAACAGACTCCAGAATTTAATCGTGGCCCATAGGGATGAATACTTTCTACTTTTAACCAAGATTGACCATTTTTAAGCACAATAGCATCGCCTTTTCCATCATTAGAAAACAGGGCTGTCATAATTGCGCCAGACTCTAAGCGAGTCCTAACCGTTCCTTCGGGAGTATTGCGACAGTTCAGATATTCAGGATCGACAACCAACCAGTTTATATTATTATAAAGTCCTCGATTTCCTTGAACTTTTGCTGTAATAAAATCTCCTTTCATATTGGGTTTAGGTACTTCAGCCATTTGAGCCATGGCTAAACCTGTTACCAAGGTTAGGGTGGCAAGGGAGGCGGTAATTCCAGAAAACAAGGTAGAAATGAGTTTCATAATTTAGCTCGAAACCTCTAAACAAGGATTTAAAAAATATGGACAAGTTGACATTTTTTAAAGATTGCAACTGATCCTACTTTGGGGTACAATTCATACTGCTATTATATTCTTTCTGAATCTAATTAGAGGCAAAGTTAATAGATTGTATCGTTTTGTTCAAAAATATTAACAATTAAACAGAAATCTTGAACCCATTTTACCCCTTTTAAACTTCATGGTAAACTTTACAGATATAACCAATCATTGGGCCAAAAATAGTATAGAAACTCTGGCAAATAAAGGCATGATTAGTGGCTATCGAGATGGAACCTTTAAGCCCGATGCTCCTTTGACTCGTGCTGAGTTTGCTACTATGCTGATTAAAGCCTTTCCCCAACTTTTAGACAGTCGAGAACCGCTCCAATTTAAGGATGTTCCGTCGAATTTTTGGGCTTATAGTGTAATTCAAAAAACCTATAGTACGGGGTTTATGAGTGGTTATGAAGACCAAAGTTTTAAACCCCAACAAAATATCCCTAGAGTTCAAGCATTAGTTTCCTTAGTCAAGGGGTTAAATTATGAACCCAGTCAATCTATTATTAAAACCCTAAATCAAAGTTTAAATGATGGGAAAGATATTCCCAATTATGCTAAGAATGCGATCGCGGCGGCGATTGAATTTGGCTTAGTTGTTAATTATCCAGAGGTGAAACTTTTAAACCCGAATAAACCTGCAACTCGCGCCGAAGTAGCTGTATTTTTCTGTCAAGCGTTGCGCCAAGTTGATGAACCCTTAACTATTGCTGAACAGTATATTGTTAAACCGCCGATCATTCCAGTTCCGACCGGAGAATTAAGAGGAGTTTGGTTAACCAATATTGATAGTGATGTTTTGTTCTCTAAAAACACCTTAACCAACGCTCTAAATTTATTGGCAGAATGTAACTTTAATACCGTTTATCCTACCATTTGGAATAACGGTTATACCCTTTATCCAAGTGTTTTAATGGAACGGTTTACCGGAACTCAAATGTATCCGATTCCTGAATTAAAAGACCGAGATATTCTCAAGGAAATGATTCCCTTAGCCAAAGAAAAAAAGATTAGTGTGATTCCTTGGTTTGAATATGGGTTTATGGTTCCCCCTGATTCTAAAATTGTTGAACTGCGTCCCCATTGGATTACCTGTCGTCAAGATGGTACGAAAGTATATAAAGAAAGTCAAGTTAATCAAGTCTGGTTAAATCCCTTCCATCCCCAAGTCCAACAGTTTCTTCTGGGTTTAATCATTGAAGTGGTCAAAAACTATGAGGTTGATGGGATTCAATTTGATGATCATTTTGGTTTACCTGTCGATTTAGGCTATGATGAGTTTACAATCCAATTATATCGGAAAGAAACGGGAAATTCCCAACCCCCCACAGACTTTCAAGAAGCAAATTGGGTAAGTTGGAGAGCGAAAAAAATCACAGAATTTGTCAGTAGAGTGTTCTGGGTGATCAAAGATTATAAACCGAATTGTATTCTTTCTTTATCTCCAAATCCTTATCTTTATGCCTATTCTCAATTTTTACAAGATTGGAAAACCTGGGAACAAGAAGGTTATTTAGAAGAATTAGTTTTACAATTATATCGGGATGATATTAATGGATTTTTAGCAGATTTAAAACGTCCTGAACTTTTGGAAGCTAAGAGTCATATTCCTGTTAGTATTGGTATTTTAACCGGGTTAAGAATTAAGCCAATTTCTTTTCTAACTGTTAAAGAACAAATTCAACTGACGCGCGATCGCCAATTTGCCGGAACCACATTTTTCTTTTATGAAACATGGAAACAAATGATGGAATCAGAAACCCAAAAAAATGAATTTAAAACCCTATTTTCTCAGATTTTAGAACGTCCACAATTTGTCTAAACATGAATGAAAACAATTAATATTCGTCCTTATTTAGAAAGAGATTGGTCGGCTATTTGTCGAGTGCATAATCGCTCCCAACCCGATGAATTTAAAGGATCTTGTGATTTAAGGGCGATGAGACCTCTGGAACAAAATCCCAATGTTCATCACATTCGCTATACTTATGACAAATTCGTAGCCTGTGAAGGGAAAAAAGTCGTCGCTTTTATTGCCCTTGATTCTCACTGTATTGCTTTATTATATGTTGATCCCGATTATCAAAATCAAGGCATTGGTAAACGGTTATTAGATTTATCTTTAAAACTAATTGCTTCTCCTATTTATACCATTGTGATGGCAGGAAATCAACGGGCAATCGCATTTTATAAAAAATCTGGATTTCAAGAAATTGGCACTTTTAACAGCAATATTTCGGGTTATCCTTGCCAGTTTATTCGTTTAGTTTTTTCAACAGAAAAGAGTGATTAGTTATAGCAGTTGCCGCATCTGTTAGGACATTCTTGAAAGCTAAAAGCTGCTCACAGTAAGTATTTACCTATTGCCCATTGCCTATTCCCTATTGCCTCTTGCTATAATATCAATCATCCCAAAATAGGTTTAAGGTATAGCAGTCGCGCAACTCACTGTTATAGCGCTACGCACTCTTAGAACACCGGAACAGGGGTAATACTTCTGGCTGTTTTATGTCAGTATTAAAATGTTATAACCTATTTGGGATTGCTATATAAGGTGAAAACCACCGCTAAGTATTCTCGGTAACTGCAAATCTTATCCCCTTGAATATCAAAGGCAATTGCTGCTTGATTTTCATAGGGTTTCCCCCACATTTCCCCTTCCGAATAAACTTCAAAGACAACCGTAGTTTCATTATTGGTTATCCGTTTTAATGTTAGTAATAACCCATTTTTAAACACGGATTCAGTAGCATAATTTAAGAACTTTGCTAACATTGTTTTTCCTTGATGTAAGCCTTTATAAGATCCGGCGGGAAAGGAAAAGGTACAATCATCCGTCAGCATTTCTAAAAAAGGTTCCCACTGTCCGGTCGTTAAACCCTGCTGCAATAGATCAAAGCCCTTTTGAGCGACGGCTAAGGTTGAATAAGATGCAGATTCCATAACTTCTCCTTAATTCTTATAATTAGCCGTATGTTCTTGCATTAATTTGGCAACATCGGGGTTATAAATTCTAAGATAATTCCAGTAATTCTCAAATACAGATTTCACATAATCTTGAGTTTCAGGATAGGGAATTTTAACTACAAATTCATCGGGATCTTGAAATCCAAAGCGCTGTAACCACCCAGAAACAGCCCCCGGCCCGGCATTATAACTAGCTACTGCCAACATCGAATTATTGTTATATTCCCGATGGGTAAAATCCAGATAATAGGTTCCTAAATTAATATTATCATTGACGTTTTCCAAGGAATAATTTGTCAATTTAATTTGTTTGGCCACATCCGCCCCCGTGTCCGGCATCACCTGCATTAATCCCGTAGCGCCGACAATGGATTTAATCCCTGGCATAAACCGCGATTCTTGACGAATTAATGCTGTTACTAATACCGGATTTAATTGCCGTTCTTTTGACCAATTAACAATAGTTTCTAAGTAGGGAAATGGATATAATGCTTCCCAATAAGCCGGTTTTTGTTTGATTTCTAAATATTGTGATCGCTCTTGAGGATCATCCCGGCGATTTAAACTCGATAACATCCAAATTCCTTCTAAATTATCCCCTATTCCCATCCGCATTAACCCATCAGTATATTGTTCAGCAACTGAAGGCTGGTTGAGATTTTTAAACTCTGTTTGCCATAGTTTCCAAGCTTCTTGATTTTGTCCTAACCCATACAGTTCTTGTAAGGTTTCAGAACCAGCCGGAGGCACTTCTCGAATCTCAGGATGTTCGACATGGGGAGATAGGGGTCGAACGGTGGTAAAATCCCCTACAGGCCAGCCTAAATGCACCGCAGAACGCCAAGCATAATAGGAAGAAGGATAACGAACAATTAAATATTCAAAGGCTTTTTTAGCCTCTTGGGAATTGCCGTTTTTTTCCGCCCATTTCCCTACCCAAAACGTCGCTTCTGGGGCAAATTCACTATCGGGATTTTTCGTGGAAACTTGTTTTGCCCAGTCGGAGGCGGATTTTAAATTTCCCGCTTTTAAGGCTTGTTGGGCGAGTTCCCAACGCAATTGAGCCGCAGCTTCAGAATCGCTATATTTACTCAGTAATTGTTGACGAGTTTCGGAGGCTAATTTTTCCGATCCCATTTGATCTAAGAGTTTAGATTTATCTAATAAAGCCTCGGCTGCATGACGGGGAAATTTAGCAATCACTTGATCTAAATACCCTAAAGCCTCTTTTTTCTCAACCAGCCGTGATAACCGCAATAAACCAAATCCTGCATCTTCTCCTTGAGGATCTATTTCCTGGGGAAAGGTATTAATTAATTGTTTATAGGCAATTCGAGACTCAGGAATTTTATCATTTAACCACAATCCTCTGGCTTGACGGTAAAGGTTTTTAGGGGTCTTGGGTGCTTTAGAATAGGCAATGGCAGCTTTCCCATAATCCTGTTTTTCCCAATAGCCAAAAGCTACAATTTCCCATTGTTCCGGGGTGAGTTGATTGCCAAATTTTGCTTTTAATTGTTCTAAATAGGTTCCATAGTCTTTTAAATACAATCCATGTTTCGCAATTAGAAATAATAATTCCGGTTGATTGGGATTTTGTTTAAGTTTACTTTGAATAATTTCTATGGTTTTGGGATGACTGGGAAATTGGGCGATCGCTTGATCCCAATATTCAGAATTGGTTTTTCCTAACGTATATAAGGCTTCGACTACAACGGGTTGAGTGCTATAATTTTTTAACAATTCCTGCCAAGTTTTTTGGGCTTTTTCCAGATCTCCAATTTGTTCATAAGCCCGCGCCCGTTTGACTAAAATATGACCCCCTAAGAGGGGATAATCCTGTTCTAATCCCTGTAATAATTGAAGGGCTGTGTTAGGATTTTCGGCTAAAGAATCACTAGCCAATAAATATCGTGCCCGACTTCTTTCTAAAGAAGCATTTCGGTCTTGGGCGATCGCTTCTAATTCCCCTTGACGTTGGGAAACGGGGGATAAAGCCAGTTGTAATACTTTCGACTGCGGGATTTGTTGATCGGCCAAATAGTTCTGTTCAACGGACTGTTTCCATCCCCGAAATACCGCCATCGGAAAGAACACACCCACCAACAAAGCCCCAGATGCGATCACGGGCAAAATCCATACTTTAGAGATTCGTCGCTTAATCATGATCGATGTTTAGAAAGGGAATAGAATAGGATTAATTTCAACGGATATTTTTAGGGGTGGCTTTGTGTTTTCAACCCTACGGAAGAAACCCGCCACCTCCTCTGAACCGCCCGACTCTAATATTCTACTTATTCACCCGACATAATAACCAACGCAAGGACATCGGGGGGTTTTGGATCGGAACCACATCTCGACCCTGTGACCAATGTTCAAACCAACCCGTCGGTGGCCAGGCTTCCGGGGGGAGGTGAGTGCGTTCATACTCATACACCGACTCATTGGAAATCAATTGTAGCGGTAAACCCTGGAGCAGCGAATTCATTTCACCCGGAGTAATCACATAAGACCATTGAATTTGACCCATTTCTCGAATTTTATCATCCGGCTCAAAATCGGCATCGGTGATAAACGTACTGAATAAAATTAAACCCCCTGTCGCTACGGCATCACAGACTTTGCTTAAGAGGGTTTGGACATCATCCAAATTGCGAAAATGGGAAATCACTTCTGCAATTAACCCTAACCGATAATAATTAGCCGGGAGGACTAAGGCCGGGTTGAGAATATTGCTTTGGATCACCCGAATTGGTAGGCTGGCGTCTTTGGCTTCCTTGGCAATAATTTGAGCAAAGTCTGGGGTGAGTTCCACCGCATCCACCGGATGTCCCTTGCGGGCTAAAGGTAGGGTATTGCGACCCACCCCCGCCCCCACATCTAAAATCGGAGTTCGGGCTGGGTCAGAAAATTCGGACACCACGGCCATTAATTTAGTATCAGGGTGCGCCCCAAATAATGGCCCCTCCCGGGTGGTTAACCAGCGTTGATATTTGTTTTCTAAAGAGGCAACCTCGGTGGTTACGGTTAGTTTAAGGCCACTGGTTAAGCCTTGAGTGGGTTCAGGGGGTTCATATCTAAAGATTAAACGGGCATGGGGGGAAGCCTGATATCCTTCATGCAGTTTACGTTCGACAAGCTGACGTAACCCCTTCATTTCCTCTGGGGTGAAATTTTGCCCCAAGGCCGCCAGCAGAGCGTTAAACTGAGTCATGTATTCATCGATCAAAGCAGGTGCACAAGGGAGAACCAGTTGTCCCCGGGCTGAGGTCAGTCGTTTCACTTTGAGTAAAAGTGCTTTTTCAATCAGATTTTGATCATTCACTGTAATCGGTTGATTCACGGCTACCACGAATATTATTTCCTCTCAATGCTGTATAATAAACAATCTTGTTGATCTAATTGATCAGGAAAAGTCTGAAAATTTCCAGGCCTCCTCGGTCTCCTACCAAAATATTAACAAAGGTGGAATGAGATTGAACACATACAGTGCCGAGGTTGAGGAGGTTCCAAAACCCAGGAAATGGTAAACAATCTACGGTTTTGAGAACTCACCGAGTCTAGTGTTTTTATGTGCTTTTCAGCAACGGCAAGTTTTACCGCCAGTTTATCCTTATCTGTTTTAGGAATTGCCACTCTGAAACAAACGACCTCGAAAAAGCAGCTTTTATTAGCAACTTTTCCATTGTTATTTGCAACTCAGCAATTTTTTGAGGGAGTGGTCTGGTTAAATTTAGAGGATAAATCATCACCCATATACTTTATCGGAATCTACGTTTTTTTAGTTTTTGCTACGGGATTTTGGTTGATTTTTTGCCCCATCTCAGTTTATTTATTAGAAGATCATCCCCTTCGCAAGAAAACTATTTTAGGAATAGCGGTAATAGGAGCTATTTTAGGGATTTATCTTGTGAGTTGTGTGGTGAGACAAGAAGTGATGGCAACTAATAATTTAGGTAATTTATTTTACAACCTTAATTTATTATATGATTTTAAATTTGCCTTCTTTTATGATATTTGTAAATATTTATATTTGCTAGTGATTAGTGTTCCTTTTTTGATATCAAGTCAAAGATTATTAGCTGTATTTGGAATTTTGATTATCTTTTCTTTCATTCTAGCAGACCGATTTTATCAAGCCACTTTCATTTCAGTTTGGTGTTTTTTTGCAGCAGTTATCAGTAGTGTTTTGTTGTTTATATTTTTTGACTGGAAAACAGCGTTGTCACGGAATTAAACGTCATTTGAGAGCCAAGTTCAAAGAGGTCTCTAAAATCTTTCCTTAGTGATCATAAAATTGAGACCAAATCATGCTACCATAGAAATAGTGTAAATTTGGGGCTGTGGCTCAGGTGGATAGAGCAAGCGCCTCCTGAAGAATCGGGCACCATGTGGGGAAACCCCGTGAGTGAATGTGGTCAAACTCAAGGAAGCCTAAGTCGGGAAACCGATAAGGTAATCTTGAGCCAAGCTTTCCCTCTAAACAAGGAAAGAAGGTGCAGAGACTGGCTCTAGGGAATAATGATTTTATTCCTTAGACAAACGGCCACCACCTACGGGCGACATCCGCCTACGGTGAAGGAATAGTCCAGAGAGTGGGGAAACTCACACAAATCTGAAGCGCTAGGTCGGCGGTTCAAATCCGCCCAGTCCCGTTGAATTTTGACTGAGCAACATCATGAACCTGAATCAACACCTGAGAAAATGGCATCGTACCTTGGCACCGATTGCTTTGCTGCCTTTGTTCGTTACCGTCACCACAGGTGTTTCCTATCGGCTGGGGAAAAGTTGGTTGGGACTATCCCGCGACCAAGTACATCTCCTCATGAGTATCCACGAAGGCGAGTATTTAGGACAGACCTTAGAGCCACTGTATGTGTTGCTCAATGGCCTAGGCTTGCTCTGGATGTTAGTAACCGGCGGGGTGATGGTCTTTCAACAGATTAAACCGCTAAAAAAACTCCAATCTGGGATTGCTCAAGTCAAATCTTTATTTAAGAAACCATCACTTCATCCGTTGGACGATGAGAAATAATCTCCTCCCATCCGTCAGCTGTTTATACAGGTCGGGGCTTCTGTGTTGTATTCTGGTAAAATAGCCGCACCAAACAGGCTAAGATTTGCAAATCATTAATAATGAAACCTCGTCGCACCCGTAGTCAAGACCGGATTCTCACTAAATTGAAAACCCTAAAACGATCGGTTTCTGCTCAAGACCTTTATTTGGAGTTGCGGAAAACAAACCAAATGATGGGGTTAGCCACGGTTTATCGCTCCTTGGATGCTTTAAAACGGGAAGGGTTAATTAATGTCCGCACCTTAACAACGGGGGAAGCGGTTTATAGTTGTATGCAGCAAGACGAACATCATCTCACCTGTGTTGAATGTGGACGTTCGATTCCCCTTGATGAATGTCCTGTTCACCACCTGGAAATTGAACTTCAACAATCCCACAATTTTAAAATTTACTACCATACCTTAGAGTTTTTTGGGTTATGTGATCGCTGTAATCAGTTATCAGTAATCAGTGATCAGTTATCGGTGTAAGATTTTAATTTGAAAGCTACTGATTACCGACTGAGTTTTAGCTGTTTCCAATTCAGTGCTTATTGCAGATCACTTAAAACTGGTTCTTTATATTTACTGACAACGGATTACCGATTACTCTTACACTGATAACTGATCACTGATTACTGGTAACTGATTAAAAGCACTATGGGTACTAATCGGATATACAAAGGTTTACCCCTGTACTGGCATCAAGAAACCATGGAAAATGACCATGGTTGGTTAGAGTCGATTGTTCGCAATACAGCACCCTTTTCTGATGCTTGGACAAAAGCTCGTATTGTCCAACTCGCCTATTCTGTTCCCAAAGGAAGGAAGACCCAAACCCTCTATAATTTGCCCCTCTATGGTAGTTATCGTTCTGAATTAGAAATCGCAGAAGCATTACGTTCTACCTGCAATTTGGAAGAATACCCCGATTTTGATACCCAAGTTAATGAAGATTATGTAATTAAAGCCCTAAATAGTTGGCATAATAAACAATTTGCTAAAGCGGTAAGTCGTAATTTTGAAATTTATGTTGATCGTCAATATTCCAATAGTTTTTTAGTCGTTAGTACCGCCAGAACTTCATTAAATGTTGATCGACAATTGCCCCCTTTAGCAAGATTTCGCCCCTTATTTAATATTGCTGAAATGGGACGACTAATGCGGATAGCAAACTTTGAGCGTCTCACCTTGAAAACCCATGGTTATGCTAGTCCAGCTTCTAAATTTTATCAAGAATTTATCGCAGAAATAGAATCCTTATCCGTGAAGGGGCCGATTAATCAAATTGGAACCTTAGAAAATCGCAGTGTTTATATTGGTTATCATTGGCCGAGTGAAATGCCCTTAATTCATCCTGGATTATGGAGCGATATGACCGAACAAAAAGGTCTTTCATTAAAGTTTTTATTTATTGTTGCTCTGTTAGCTTGGATGTTTGGTACGGGATTTTATATTCTATTAACCTTAATTGTCGTTCCCCTAGTTAATTTATTAGGGATAGAACAACCTTTATCTCCCTTTTGGTATTGGTTTAATTGGCATAAAATTTCTGATTTAATAACTCAATGGAATGGAGTCACTCTAACGGTTTTTGTCCTGTGGTTATTATTAATGCAGATTTTAAGAATTTCTGTTTATCAACGTGATCGCTATCGAGCAATTCACTATGGCGCACCAGATTTAGCAGAATTTTTTTGGAGATTAGATAAAGTTTTAGGCGAAAATCCCTATACCTCGATGCCCTTTTACGAACCGGAAAAGGAAACGGCTATTGCTAATTATTATAACCAAAACTTCCCCCCAATGAATGTTAATTTAATCGGACATAGTATGGGGGGGTTAGTCATTGTCAATGTCCTGAGAATTCTCTCTGATCGGTTTGGCAAAGAAGATCGCTTAGAATATGAAAAAAACAACATGGGTGATTACCTGCAACTAGACAAACTCATTTTAACTTCCCCTGATATTCCTTTAGAATTTCTTCGAGAAGGTCGGAATAATTATGTTCGTTCTGCTATTTTGCGATGTCGGGAAATTTATTTATTTTCTAGCGATCGAGATTTGATCCTTCGCTATCTTTCTATTTTGGGCAATTGGTTTAGTGAACCCAGTATAGAAATGTCAGGATTACGATTGGGAAATGTTTATTTAAAACCCTTCAAAAATCCCAAAAATCAAATTGATTATCAGCCCTATATTCGAGTGATGATTAGTTCTCAATCGGCAGTACAACCCACTTCAGCCTATGATTTATTTGAAAAATTTAACTATATTGATTGTTCGCAAATGCCAGGATTAAATTGTATCTCCCTTCCCTTAAATGTTTGGACAAGCATGATTATTGATCTGATCAATACCTTGTTTTTTATTGCTGGGAAAGTTGATATTCATGGGGGTTATTCCTTTACAAACACCACCAGCTTTGATATTTTAAAACTTTTAATCACCAGAGATGGACTATCTCGAACAGAAACCCTAGCTGAAATTAATCGCCTGATTAGCGGGAAACCCGTTTTATTTTTGCCCTCTTATCAACCCGTAGGAAACAGCAGTGAAGAAGACTTTTAGAGTTAATGATCATTGAAGAATATCTGAGCAGTATTGATTTCTTCTAATTTTAAGAAGGTTTAGCACTTTCCGCATAAACATCAGACAATAAAAAAATCCCTGGAAAATTCAGATATATGAAACCTAAAATTAAAGATCCCGTAGCTTGGCAACAGGCTGAACTCCTGATGCAGCCTGCTTTGATTCGCCTCCTAGACAACATCCGTAAACAATTAGACGAATCTATCTGGACAGGAAGTTATCAGGAAGTCCAAGATCCTTTCCCTGGATATCGGTTGGAATTAGAGCATAATGGTCAGCACGTTAGTGTCGATATTTGGGAATTGTGTTAT
>NZ_LT797701.1:472523-599885 GCF_900009135.1 Planktothrix sp. PCC 11201
CCTGCGATTACTAGCGATTCCTCCTTCATGCAGGCGAGTTGCAGCCTGCAATCTGAACTGTGCCAGGGTTTAAGAGGTTCGCTCTCCCTCGCGGGTTGGCTGCTCTCTGTCCCTCGCATTGTAGTACGTGTGTCGCCCAGGACGTAAGGGCCATGCTGACTTGACGTCATCCTCACCTTCCTCCGGTTTGTCACCGGCAGTCTCGCTAGAGTTCCCAACTTAATGATGGCAACTAACGACGAGGGTTGCGCTCGTTGCGGGACTTAACCCAACATCTCACGACACGAGCTGACGACAGCCATGCAGCACCTGTCTTCTGGTTCCTTTCGGCACTCCCACCTTTCAGCAGGATTCCAGAGATGTCAAGTCCTGGTAAGGTTCTTCGCGTTGCATCGAATTAAACCACATACTCCACCGCTTGTGCGGGCCCCCGTCAATTCCTTTGAGTTTCACACTTGCGTGCGTACTCCCCAGGCGGGAAACTTAACGCGTTAGCTTCGGCACGGCCCGGGTCGATACAGGCCACACCTAGTTTCCATCGTTTACCGCTAGGACTACTGGGGTATCTAATCCCATTCGCTCCCCTAGCTTTCGTCCCTCAGTGTCAGTTATAGCCCAGCAGAGCGCCTTCGCCACCGGTGTTCTTCCTGATCTCTACGCATTTCACCGCTACACCAGGAATTCCCTCTGCCCCTACTACACTCTAGTCTTACAGTTTCCACTGCCTTTACGAAGTTAAGCCTCGCTCTTTAACAGCAGACTTGATTGACTACCTACGGACTCTTTACGCCCAATCATTCCGGATAACGCTTGCATCCCCCGTATTACCGCGGCTGCTGGCACGGAGTTAGCCGATGCTTTTTCCTCAGGTACCGTCATTGAGTTCTTCCCTGAGAAAAGGGGTTGACAATCCAAGAACCTTCCTCCCCCACGCGGTCTTGCTCCGTCAGGCTTTCGCCCATTGCGGAAAATTCCCCACTGCTGCCTCCCGTAGGAGTCTGGGCCGTGTCTCAGTCCCAGTGTGGCTGATCATCCTCTCAGACCAGCTACTGATCGTCGCCTTGGTAAGCCTTTACCTTACCAACTAGCTAATCAGACGCAAGCCCCTCTCTAGGCGATAAATCTTTTACCTTTCGGCTCATCCGGGTTTAGCAGTCGTTTCCAACTGTTGTCCCCGTCCTAGAGGCAGGTTCTTACGTGTTACTCACCCGTCCGCCACTAAATCCCGAGGGATTCCGTTCGACTTGCATGTGTTAAGCAGACCGCCAGCGTTCATCCTGAGCCAGGATCAAACTCTCCATTTTGAAGAATCTGTTAGCTCTTATCTTGACTAATTTAATTAGTCATGTTATTTTTGATTCACCAACTTTACAGTTGACTCCTCTGTTAGTTTTTTTGACTAGGAGTTTGTAAATTCGACTTTCAAACGTATTCTTTTTTCTAGGTTCGGTGCGCCCTCGTCGCTTTCGTTTCTCGAGCGCATTTACCAATATATCTAACCTCCTAGGGTTTGTCAACCCTTTTTTCCATCTTTTTTTCCTTGTGTGGGAATCCCTTCTATAATCAGCCTTTTAGACGACTCACCCTTTAACAATGTAGATGGCAGGGACGAATATTGTTCCAGGTAAGCCATTCAAAGTTGTGTTTATAGAAAATGATAGGGGGGTATGGCATCCCCAATGGTTAATTGCCAATGGGGGGATTGATTTTGCCATTGTTCGAGTTTCTCTTGAAGTTGGGGCGATTGGGTTCGGTGAGTCAATATATATATGCGTTCTCGGTTGGGTTGACTCTGGGCGAAATGGATTTCTGTGTAGGTTTGGCTAATGGTGTTAACTAGCTGTTGCCATTCCTGGGCTTGCTGCTGCTGATGGTCGATTTGAAGCTGATGGAGTTGTTTTTTGGCTAAAAAGTATTCTCGTCCTCCCTGGGAGAATGAGTTTATGGGGTTGGGGGGAGTACGAACTGGAGTGGGTTCGAGGGGAATGCCTTGTAAACAATACTCGGTCTTCCCTTGGAATTGCTCTAGTTTTTGTAAATAGTCCTGTTGATGCCGGGCTAAATGCTCGGAAAGTGCGATGGTAGAACGAAAACAAATTCCGAAGCGTAGCGGTAAGAGGGTGATTTGTTCAAAAACAGAACGGATAATTTGATCATGAATTAAAACGGCTTGTATTAATTGTTCATCGGTATCTGGAAGGTCTTGAGCTTTTAATTCGGGTTCTACTAAGGCGGATAATCCTTGAAAACTGATAATTTCTAAACAACCCCTAATCCCAGAAGGTAGTTTAAGGGGTGATGTGGGTGTTTTGAAAAAAGCATAGGTATACATTTAGGTTATCAGTGTGTAAGAGTTTAATTTGAAAGTTAATGATTATAAATTAAGTCTTAATTGTTTCAGAATCATTGTTGATCAGAAACGAATTAAAACTGATTTTTTACTGATAACTGATCGGGAATCCATTCAAAATCAAAGCTAAGTTGAGCAAATCCAGATTTCCAAGGAATAGATAGTTTTAAATTTTCAGGGGAATTATCCCAATCTATTTTGACTCCTTTGATCCAACTTTTAAGTTCAGGGGTAGTTTCTAATAAATTAATGATTTGCAGTTTTAAAAATTCTATTAATTGAGGAAATCGACACCATTCATGGCTATCTGACTGGATAATCGAGTTAGGGATAAGGAGATTTACGTCAAATTTGAGCGGTTGGCTACTGGCAATATCTACTTCCCAAGAATCGTTGGGAAATTCTGCATTTAAAACTGCTAATAATCTCAGGTGTCCGGTTTGCCAAACTAATCCAGGTTGTAGGACTTTGACTTTAATTCCACTAATAAGTTGCATAATATTATAATTGCTTTTAACCATCTGCCATAGTAATCTTAGGGATAATTCTATTAGTGGCATTTCAGGTTGAAGACGCATCAAACTGGAAGGAGATTGGGGGCTATAAATAATATCAACTAATTCATCTGCAATTTGAATTAAGTCGATTAAAGAGGACTGTTTGGCTTGAAGATCGAGGGTTGAGATGGTTTCGGCGGAAAGGTTCAGATTATGGGATTGTTTTTGTTGTTTAAGCCAGTGTAAACCATAATTTTGAATTTGGTTCTGAATATAAGGTTGAATGATGCCTGGGTCAGTGAGTCGAATTTGTGTTTTTAATAAAGACGCTTGAGAAACGGAAGCTAAGATCGAATATTCAACATCTTGAATCGGTGTAGGGATAAAAAATTCTTCGTCTTTTTGGTCATTTTCTAACGAATAACAAAAGGGACTAACTTCTGATGTTTCAGGATCAGAAATGAATTGAAATCCCATTTTTATATGGATTTGACTTGGTTCCCATTGACTTTTAGGATAAATAATTTCAGTATTTACGGGATCAGTCAAAAAATCAATCTGATTAAAATTATCTTGAATATGATGGGTAATTTGTGTTAACAAAGATTGAACTTCTAAAGGATGCTGACATAGGGAACATTCATTAGATTGAACATAGGCTTCAGTCGGAATAAAAGGAGGAGGGAAAAAACTGGTTGCCAGATCGATTGAATTCTGTAGATCCTCTGTTTTAATGATTAAACTGGCAACTAATCTTAATTTTCCGGGTGTCCAATCTTGATTAGGTAATAAAATTTCAGCATTAATTCCAGTCAATAGTCGCATAAATTGATAGGAAGTCTGTGATAAATTCCATAATAATTGAGGAACTAATGTACTAAGAAATAAAATAACTGGGGGTTGAATATTTGAGTCTTTCTGATCTGATGAATTAGGAAAAATCTCCGATGTAGAAACAGAGTGAGCTTGATAAGCTGTTAAAACTTCAGAAACTTCTTCTATAACATAAGGAATTAGGTTTTCAGGGGTTTGGGGTAAATTGCTTGGCCAGGCTCCATTAGGCGATCGCAAATGGGCAATAATTTGAATCAATTCTTGCATGGCTTGGACTAAATTAGCGGGAATTTCAGGAGAGTGAGAGATAGAATTAAAGGAAACTGAATCAATAAATTTAATTAGGGTTTGATCGAGAAAATCATCTAATTTTTGAGGTTGAGTTGTCGATGATTTTTCGATAGTATTTATTGTCGTAACTTCTATGGAATCAATTGATCCTATTAATGGATTGTTATTCATAGGTCTTGCTCAAGATTAATAGATTTTACAAAATGTAGGTAACTCTGGGGTTCGGAAGCGGTAAGAATTGCTAAACCTGTTTTTCCCCAGGAAGTTATGGCTTGAGAATTAACTGGGCCAAGGTAATCTCCTAAAAATTTTCCTTCTAAATTCAAGAAGGTGTATTTTCCCTGTTGATCCGCTATAACATATCCCCAAGAGGTAGCGCAAGCGATTATGGGTGGAGAGCTTAAAGAGATGCGAATAATACTTAAGGGCTTTAAGTGTAAAAGAATAAGCTGAGGTTGATCATCGCATCCAATACCCAATACAGTATAGGGTTGAGGAGTGGGAATAATTTGTTTTAAAGGAATGAATAATTTAAGGTTGCCAATAGGGGTTCCGCGGCGGGTATAAACCCTGAGCATATTGCAGTTTTTTTGTTTGAAGTTTAGCCAAACTCCGAGTAAATATCTCCGGTCTAAAAATATAAGTTCTGGAATTTGAGGAACAGAAAGAGATAATTTTTTAATCAGTTTTAAAGCGGGAGAACCCTGTTTATCGGTGAGGGAATAAAATCGCAATTGTCCCGAAAAGGCTAAAGCCATATAACCACCCTTTGGTTCAATGGCAACTCTGTATAACAAATCTTTATATGAGGCTAGATTTAAAGGAGTTAAAGGATTGTTTTTTTCCGCTTTAACTTGATCAGAGTTTTGTGATTCCTGATGATTAGATGTACGAGATTGAATCCCACTTAAATTCAATAAAGATTGAGGATTGTCTTGAAAATTAGTTGCATAATAAATTTTATTTTTGGTCATTACACAACACCCATTTCCCATCATTTGCATGGCTAAAATCGGTTCGGGAAAATGAATTGGAGCTTGAGCAATAACCTGAGTTTCTTCAAGCGACGGAGAAGAATTATTGGGGGGAGACCAAATTTTTAATGTTTGACCAAACCCTGTGTAAAGATAGGGAAAATTAGTAATACAATTTAAGGGGAATTTGGAATTTCCCACCGCAGGTAACGGAATAGAATGATCAACTGATAGAGTCAAATTAGAAACCCGAACTTTGGAGAATTGTTCGTCTTCGGGGACATCGGGAAGTTTTCCCAAAATAATAGAGTCAGCCAGACTTTGAATTTGAGGATTAACTATGGCTTTTCGCAATGCTTCTACCATCTCTGCTGCGGTTTTGTAGCGACGGGCTGGGAGTTTTTCTAGGGCTTTTTGAATGATTGTTTTTAGGGCTTCAGGAATTTCTGTCGGGATCTGCAACCGTTGATTTAAGTGGGCTGACATCAACTCACCGGGTAAGCCATGAAAGGGGCGATCCCCTACTAATAGTTCAAATAAGACAACCCCCACCGCATAAATATCTGATCTAGGGGAATAAATGCCATAAAATCGTTCTGGAGCCATGTAAGCAGGAGATCCTCCGGTAAAAGTGGAGGGCCTTTCTGAAGGGGACAGTTTTCCAGCCAGGGGAAGACGGCGAGCAATGCCAAAGTCTGATAATTTTGGCTGCCACCCTTGGGATTTGAGGGTGAGTAGGATATTTTCAGGTTTAATATCACAGTGAATAATACCCCGTTGATGGGCGTAGTCTAAACCCTCTAAAACGCCGATGATCAGGTCTAATGCTTCTTGTAGACGTAGGGAGTTTTGTTGTTCGACAAGATGACGTAGTGTTCCTCCTTCACAATACTCCATGACTAAATAGCGTCCGGTCTGGATATGTTCAAGACCTAAACAAGCAGCGATATTAGGATGTTGTAAACTGATAATAAACCATAGTTCTTGCAAAAATTGGTGAGTAGGGGCGTTTTGATGACTAAGTTCTTTGAGCGCGACCAGTTGTCCCGTACGGCGATCGCTAGCACAGTAAACTTTACCAAACTGGCCTTGTCCTACTAACCCTAAAATTCGGTATCGAGAAGCCTGCATGGTGTATTTTAGACCACCTCGTTAATGCTATTGCCGATAGTATTGAAGTATACCTAAAATATGGGCATTACTGACAAATTAACCTTATCCAGCGACCAGGGGTGTTTATGTTTTCGACCGTTGAATCAGACTCTACAACACCAGTTACAGGGCCAGCCCCAACTAAAATCATTCAATCTCAAAACCAATATCGCACTTGTCGGATCAAGGTGCCGGATTTGGATCAACCTATTGCTGCGGTTTGTGTTGATCAGGAATACTACAGTTTTTTTAAGGCGGTAGAGGATGCTGAGAAAACGTTAGAAATCGTTGCTAAACTGGGAAAGGTCGGAGACAGCACCGTCATTACCAAAACTCCAAAAGGTTATGCAATTTGGGTGCAAGAGCCTAATGCTCAACTTCATCGTTCTTGAGGCCTAAATTTGTTATGAAAATAACAGGGGAGATAGAAAATAGGCGTGTCTAAGGATACTGAAAGTGTCAATGTGCCGCAATAATGGGATGTTAATGTCCCTGAAATCTTGAATCTAACTGCTAACTTGTGCAATCTACATTGTTTGCGATCTATTGATTATCTAATCTAATTTTTACTACAAATGGCTAAAATACTTCGACTAGAACCGATTGCGGAAGAAATGGCAGTTAAGACTAATTCTAACTTGCTTTCGGCATTAATGACTAAGGAACTTCACGTCCTAAAAGAATGCGGGGGGCGGGGAATGTGTGCCACCTGCCATGTTTTTATTAAGGATGGCATGGATGGTTTATCTAAAGTCAGCCGTCGTGAACAAAGAACTTTGGAAGTGATCACAACGGCTAAACCCAATTCCCGTTTGGCGTGTCAAGCTCATGTTCTTGGGGAGGGTATTGTTGTCGAATTACCCTCTGGGATGTATATTGATGCCATCGAAGATATAGAATCATTAGTCGGGCGACGAGCCGAACAAGAACTTCTGCATCCGATTACTGGGCAAGTTGTGGTTGAAACTGGAAAACTGATTACCCGATCAATTCTGAATCAATTGAAAGAAACTCGTTTACAAGTGGGCGAATATTTAGCTCGAACTCGGAATGCTAAAGATGAATAATAAACAGTTATCAGTTATCAGTTATCAGTCAACCGTTATCAGTATAAGAGTTGAAAGTTAATAGCTTGTTTCAATCCTTAGCTGTTCACTGACATAGACAGTGATGTCTTTTTCTCCCTGTTGCCTATTGCTTATTCCCTACTATAACTGATTTATGTTTACTAATTTAGAACGTTTGAGTGTGGAAGTTGATGGTCGTTATGCAACATCAGAAGAACTGGATTTTTTAAAATCCTATTTTGGCACGTTTAAATATCGGATCAGTGCCTATCAAAAAATTAAAAATAATGAATCAGCGATTATGAATCAAATTCAAGAGAATTTGGAAAAAATGAACCCGGATATCTTTATACAAGGTTCAGTTAATTTAAAATCAAAATGGCATTTAGATACACTCAGAGTTTTAAGATATTCAGCCATGGCGTTATTAATCGATGATCCCGAATATTTGCAACAACGCCTATTAATTTGGTTTTCAACAATTTTACAAGCCTTTAAAGTTCAAGCTCTAACTCAATTAACTTATAAAACCATGACCGATGTGATTATAAGCTATTTAACCCCAGAAGAAAACCATCTATTTTTACCTCTGATTGAACTGACTTCCAATACTTTATGTAAAAAAAGACCTTTATAAAATCCCTTTTTTTAATTAATTATAAATTTTTCCATTCGGTAATGTAGCTCCATGTAACTTTGCACCCTTAATTTCGGCATTGGCTAGAATTGCCCCTTTTAAAGTTGCCCCTCTTAAATCAGCCCCACTCAAATTAGCCCCCATTAAATTTGCATCGGCTAAGTTAGCATTGCCCAGATGAGTATTTCTTAAATCGGCATTAATTAAACAAGATTTACTCAAGTTAGCAGAACTTAAATTACTGGCATTTAAGTTAGCATCCATTAATAAAGCTCCCTCCAAGTTGGCTTCACTTAAATATGCCCCTGCTAAATTAATTCCCGTTAATAATTTTTGTCTTAAATCAATGCCACCCAAATCAGCCCCACTTAAATTAATTCCACTTAAATGGGCACCATTTAAACAGACATTTCTCAGATAGGTTTTGCTCAAATTGGCTTTACTCAGATTAGCACGAGTTAAGTTAGCTTCATTCAGATCGGCTTCTAATAAAGTTGCAGAATTAAGAAAAGCATCGGTTAAATCAGCGTGTCTTAAATTAGTTTTTAACATTTGGGCTTTGGTTAAATCAGCCCCGGTGCAATTAGCTCCACTTAAATTAGCTCGGACAATAGTAGCTTGAGTTAAATTTGCACCGGATAGGTCTACATCTTTCAAATTAGCCTGGGTTAAATCCGTATTTTTCAAGATAGCTTGGCGAAGATTTGCCTTAATTAAATAGGCCTTAACTAAGGAAGCTTGAGTCAAAATCGCCTCTATGAGAATTGCAGAACTAAAATCAGCACTTTTGAGATTGCAATGATTCAGATCCGCCTCTTGCAAATTTGCCCAATTCAGGTGGGCGCCTTCGAGGTTAACCCGACTCAGGTTAGCTCCAGTCAGAATCGTACCACTGAGACTAGCTCCACTGAGATTAGCCCCGGTTAAATTGGCTCCAGTCAAATTAGCCTTACTGAGATTAACTAAACTGAGATGGGCCTCGCTTAAGTCAGCATGACTTAAATCGACACCAATTAAATGTGGTCGATTTTGGGGTTCTCGAATATTAGCTAAACCCATAGTTGTTATGGTATTGGGTCGATAAGAGTTGGTACTCAGAATCATACCTCGCAGACTCACGCCCTTAAAATCCCGTTCTCCATCTCCATATCGACTCAGTAGTTCAATCGCATCCATGGGTTAAACCTAAGTTGAGAGTCTCCAATGAACCCAAACAATCTCCTTTGAATATTTTTATAACTGGCTTTAATCAGCAATCAGTAATCAGTGTGGAGACTTACCAAAGGCGCAAGGGATATTATGATCAGGCGATTGGTGAGTCTATGTGAGTTATTAGTTTACCGATAACTAATTAACATTTCATACCAGTGCTTTCAGAATAGTGTCATGATCTTTCCCTTGATCTACTAAAGCTTCGACTGATTGTAAACGATTACTCAAACCTAGAATAAATTGGTTAGAATCTGCACCCATTGACTCACAGGTTGTTTGAATACAATGGAGATCTCGTCCGGTTAATTGACTAAAAAAGGAGCTAAAAATTCCAGCTTCCAAAAAACAAACGGGTCGGTTCCAGTCTTTAGCAATACTAGCAAAAGGTGAATTTTTGGTAATCAGGATCAAAAATCCCGTGTTAGTATATTGAGCATCTAAATCAAATGTTCCCCAACCATGGGTTTTCCAACATTGTTGTAAACATTGAATGAATTCGATCATTTCCATTTGCGCCACAGTTTTGTCATAATATTCGCTGATTTCTTCACAAAAACGGACATAAAAATTTTTTCCCCACCAGCGACCACAATTGAATAAGACTAAGCGGGCAGCTTGACCTGTTTCTTGTTCCAATCCGGTATAAATTGCTTCAAGGAAGGTTAAGGGAAGACCCAGTAGACGACCTCCGAGGCGATTTTCTAGTAACCCTAATTCCAGATCCCCTTTCACATAGGCATCATAAGCAAAATAGTTGCCTGGAAGTTGAGGTTTAATGAGTAAATTGTTGATTTCAATCATGATTTAAACAGGTGATATTGACGGTTGATGGTTAACCGAATCGCGGTTGTGATGAACAGATATTTTTTTACAAGGGTTTCTATAAAAGTGCTAATCAGAATTGATTAACTCTTTTTGATTCAAGGTTTTAGCAAGTAACTTTTAACTTGTTCCAGGAAGGGTTGGATAAAAACCATTGCCTTTGCTGAGAGTAATTCATTTAAACGGGTATTAAGCAACTGGTAGACTTGAGTATCAATAGCTTGACTATTATGGGCTTCAACTATACCTGATAACCAATCAATCACTCGTCGCTGAAGGTATTCTGAATCATTTAATAACATCGCCATCGCACTATGGCGCAAAATCAGAATCCATTGTTGTAAAATCTGTTCTAAACGTTCTTGTTTTTCCTGGGGAAATATAACTGAAATTTGATCGGCAATGGGCTGAAAAATAACCACTTCTCGATCGCGAAGAAATTCGTAAATTTTTAATCGTTGGGCTAAAGTTTCTGAATAGCTCTTAAAACCCAACAATTCTTCGGTTTGAAGATAGCGATTTTCCGCTTTGACTAATAATTCATTTAATTCAGCTTGCATGGTAATTAGTAATCAGTAATCAGTTATTAGTCATCAGTCATCAGTTACTAGTCATCAGTCATCAGTTGAGGAGTTAATAAATTAACTGTAAACTTCTTAACTGATAACTGTTGACTGTTAACTGATGACTGATTTAAAATAAACCCATTAAATCGTCGATGGTGACATCAAGTTGATCCGGGGTATTAGAAGCCGAAGCAGGTACAATCGGCATAACTCCGACCTGGGGAACTCCTTCCCAATCAATCCGTTGAAAAAAATCAGCGACGGATAGGGTTAAATTGGACTGTGATGAAGCAGTTGCATGACTCTTTTCCTCCCTGATGGGTGTGCCTAACCAGTTTAAGTTACTGAAAAAGTCTTGAACAGAATTACTGAGCCAACCCGGGGGATTGTTCATCGCAACACCACTCCATCCTGTAATTTTCGCTGAATATCCCGGGCGGTGGCTCCTTCATTCAGCCAAAAACCCGCAGCATCGATCCGGTCTGGGTTTCCCAAAAGAAACTTACAATAGGTTTCTCCCATGGAATAACATTGCAGTTCGATACAACTTAGGCTTTTCTTAACCAAATTGCTAAAAAATCCGGCAAATAATCCGGCGTAAATATGACAAACGGGTTTTCCCACATCCCCTAACGTCCGGGCAACAGCTGAGTCAAATAGGTTAATAAAGATACAGCCATGTTTGCGATCGCTCATATCTACTTCCCAGCGTCCCCAACCTTGGGCAGTGAAAGGCCACCACCAAGTTTCCAGGAGAAACATCAGGTTAGACTGTCGAATACTTTGACCAAATTCGGCTTCATACCACTGCTGGAAAAAGGCAGCATCCTTAACGCCCCATTCCTTGCCAATGGTATACATGATCACCGAGGAGGCACTACCGACTTCTTCCTCTAATCCTTCGACCAAACCGATGATAAAATCTTCACTGGTAAAGATATTTCGCATTTGATTCCAGTCCGTGACCGTACCCATAGACGGATCAAAGCTGAAGAAATCTTGAAATCGATAATGATTATGGGCTTTAGGATTACTTATTTTGAGTTTGGACTGATGCTCAACAGGATGTTGAGGGGCGGCGCTTGAAGCCATTAGCTGCATACTCCTTTTTAATCTACAGGGTTCAAAATTGGGGTCAAATTTCTCAACCTAGGACTGACAAACAGTAGGGAACACCGGAATAGGGAACAGGGGTATACCTCTTGCCTCTTGCCCCTTTCTTTGGTGGATTCAAGTTATAGGGGATTAATTCTCCTGGCGGATGTTCTGAGTCAGTTTGATTAATGCACCTGTTGTATCTAATTTAACTCGATTCTTTGCCATGAAGCACTACATTTTTTAGGAGTCACTGACAGATGGGGAAATCAACACCGCTGTTGAGGGGAGTGGGTATCAGATTTTGGAATTAATTTTTGTTTAAGTCGCCATAGGTTCAAAAATTAAATCAAGAGGAAGTTGGCGATCGCTCACCCACTTCCTCTGATCAATTAAACAAGAAATCGGGTTGACCTGTCACTTCAAACTCAAAGTGTAACTGGTGACGACCCTCTGGGACAGGCTCTACAGAATGGACATGATACAGCGATCGCCCGACATAGTTATGAACCCAGTGGAGTTTACCATCTTGGACATAGAAGGAATAGCCACTATCATTTCCCCCATGGGCGAGTAATATTCCTTCGGCTCCCCCCGTGGGAATTTCCACATCAGCCGTGATACGGAGTGGTTATCATAAACCAATTCTGGATAATATTGGTGGGTTTCTCCGCCCAAAAAACCATAAAAACGTTCAAAACCACGACCAATGGGCCAGCGATCATAGGGGCCAGCGGCAGAAAGTTGCTCTGAGGGGGTTAAATGCCATTTTCCCAGGGCGTAGGTGTTATAACCCTTCTGGAGTAAAATTTCTGAAAGAAAACCGTTTTCAAACGGAATATTCCCATTTCCCCCAGGATAGCCCGTTGAGCCTTCGGTAATGCAGGCCAGGGCGTTAGAATTTCGCCGGAATTTTCGTTAATTATCATTAACAAAAATCAACCCGCCCTCTTGCACTACAACAAATAATATTGATATCCTACTGAACTAAACGGATAAATTTCTTTTTGCCAACTTGCAGAACTTTACCCTTTAATTCATCACTAGAATTAAATATTAAATCAATTTCAGAAATGCGATCGCCATCTAATTTAACCGCCCCGCCTTGAATTTCTCGCCGCGCTTCACTGCTGGTTTTACACAACTTACTCGCACTAAGAATATAGAATAACTTAGCGGGAAATTGAATCTCAGCCAGGGAAAACTCCGGGACTGCTTCTGCGGTTTTAGCATCCCCTTGAACTAAGGTTAAAGACGCTTTTTGAGCCTCTAATGCGGCTTCTTTTCCATGAAATTGAGACGCGATTTCCAACCCTAATAACTTTTGTTTTTCCCGAGGATTCTCCGGTAATTCATCCAAAGGAAGATTAGTGAGCAGTTCAAAATATTGGTTTAATAGATTATCCTGAACCTTCTCTAATTTAGAATACATGGCTAAGGGATCTTCCGATAACGCCACATAATTTCCTAGGGACTTCGACATTTTTTGTACCCCATCTGTCCCAATCAAAATTGGCATTAATAAACCAAATTGAGGTTTTTGTCCGAAATGCCTTTGTAAATCTCGTCCCACGGCTAAATTAAACTTTTGATCCGTGCCGCCGATTTCAATATCCGCCTCCACCGCCACGGAATCATAACCCTGCATTAACGGATAGAGAAATTCATGCAAATAGATCGGATTTTCCTGTTCAAACCGCAAGGAAAAACCCTCTTTTGCTAACATTTGTCCGACGGTCATGGTTGCCAATAATTCTAATATTTTAGGCAAATTTAATTTTGATAACCATTCCGAATTGTAGCGAATTTCCAAGCGTCCAGGGGTATCAAAATCTAAAATCGGACGCAGTTGTTCTAAATAAGTTTGAGCATTTTTCTGTACATCTTCCGAGGTTAATTGGCGGCGGACTTCGGATTTTCCCGTGGGGTCACCAATTCTAGCGGTAAAATCCCCAATAATCAATACAGCGATATGACCCGCATCTTGAAAAGCGCGTAACTTGCGAATCGGAATGCTATGTCCCAAATGAATATCCGATGCCGTGGGGTCAATGCCAAATTTAACTCTGAGGGGTCGATTGGTGGTTAATAATCGTTGACCTAAATTTTCATCTGGGTTCCCAGAGTTGATAATTTCAGGGAAAATTTCAGTCACGCCGCGGCGAAGGGAGGGAGAATCCTGTAGAGATAGCGCCGATTCCAGGGGTACAGAAGGTTGACTCAATGCCATGATCTTAAAAATTTTTTGCCAATTAGGGTAAAATCCGTTAACCTTGATCCCGGACTAGAAATTTTGATCTTCCGGCTAGGATTCTTATGATTTCCTACGGTCGTAGAGACCAAATCCGATCCATCCACAACTTGCACAAAATGTGCATTTAGGGTTTAACCGCATAATGTTAATGTTATATGCTATCACTGTCAGCTAAAAAAAGTTATATTTCTGTCTGCAAGCCCTAAATGTTGTGTAGCCCTGTTTTCATTGAGGGAGTAAATTAAACGTGTCATCAACTAATGCAATCCCACGCGATGTTAGGGTCAACAACCCTTCAACGTTGTTTGACTTTGTGCAGTCGGTCAGCAAAGTAACGGCCGGAACCTTGCTCGGCGTTACGATGTTAACCAGTTCGGTCGTGGCTGGAGGGTTAGTCGGTTTAGCGGTCAGTTTCCGTAACCTTCCCGATGTGCGGGTATTACAGAACTATGTGCCCACGGAAACCACCCATATCTACGATATTAAGGGGGTTCCTTTGGCCAGCCTCCATGATGAGGCCAATCGTGAAGTAGTCTCCCTCAACGAGATATCTCCCCATCTGAAACGGGCTGTAATCGCGATTGAAGATAGCAATTTCTTCTATCACAAGGGAATTAACCCGACGGGGATTGTACGGGCGTTTATCGCTAACTTTGAACGGGGTTCCACCGTGGAGGGGGGTTCTACCCTGACCATGCAGTTGGTGAAAAACCTATTTTTATCCCCGAATCGTACCATGAGCCGGAAAGCCGCGGAAGCGGTGATGGCGATTCGTTTAGAGCAGATTTTATCAAAAGACGAAATTTTAGAACTGTATCTAAATCAGGTCTATTGGGGTCATAACCTTTATGGGGTGGAAACCGCAGCCCGTAGTTATTTTAATAAATCGGCGAAGGACTTAACCCTGGCGGAATCAGCAATGATGGCGGGTCTGATTCCAGCACCGGAGGATTATAGTCCCTTTGTGGATTACAAGAAAGCCAAACAGAGACAGTTAACGGTTTTGAAGCGGATGCGAGAACTTCAATGGATTACCCCCCAAGAAGAAGCCGAAGCCAAAAAACAAACCCTACTGGTGGGCAAAATTACCTCCTTTAGCAGCAGCCGTCTTCCCTATGTGACGGAGGCAGTTGTCCAGGAGCTTTCCGAACGCTTTGGTCGGGAGGCCGTTCTCAAGGGCGGAATGCGGATTCAAACCACCATTGATATGAATTTTCAACGGATGGCAGAGAAAACCGTCAGTGAGTGGCATGAGAACTTGTACTATCAAGGGGTTTATAACAGTTTACAAAATGGTCAAATTGCCCTGGTAGCCATTGACCCCCGCACCCATTTTGTCAAGGCAATGGTGGGGGGGGCCGATTATAAAACCAGTCAGTATAATCGGGCGATTCAAGCCCTCCGTCAACCCGGCTCTGCCTTCAAACCCTTTGTTTATTATGCAGCCTTTGCCACTGGCAAATATGGGCCAGATTCCACGGTTTATGATAGCCCGGTGAGTTATCCCGATGGCTATGGCTATTATTCTCCGCAAAACTACGGAGGCGGTTTCTCCGGGGCGGTGAGTATTCGCACGGCTTTGGAACATTCCTTAAATGTTCCGGCGGTCAAACTGGGTCAGGAGGTGGGACTAAATCAGGTGATTGAGGTTTGTCGAGTCCTGGGGATTAAGAGTCCAATTGAACCGGTTATCTCCCTACCTTTGGGGTCGGTGGATTTAACCCCGATGGAAATGGCCGGAGCCTATGCCACCTTTGCCAATGATGGCTGGCACTCTGAACCCACGTTTATTGTCCAGGTTACCGATAGTCAGGGCAACATTCTACTGGATAATACCCCGAAACCTCGATTAGTCTTGGATCAATGGGCTGTGGCATCCCTAAATAGTGTGTTACAAGGAGTGATTAGTCGGGGGACAGCAACCCGAGCCCAAATTGGACGTCCGGCGGCGGGAAAAACTGGAACCACTTCTTCTGAACGGGATATCTGGTTTGCCGGATATACTCCCGATTTAGCCACGGCCGTTTGGGTGGGAAATGATGATTATACTCCCCTAACCTATGGAGCAACCGGAGGAACCATTGTGGCTCCCATCTGGCGTGACTTTATGTCACAAGCCTTAGATGGAAAACCGGTAACTTCTTTTAAACCGCCTTCGGCCTATACCAAACCTTAATTCTGAATGGGGTTTTGACCCAGGTCAATAATTTTTCCCTGGAGGAGAGTAGAATGAAGGCAGCACTACTCGCTAAGTATGCCTGTGTCTGGCTCTGTGGGAATGGGCTGAAAAGTTATTCCTTTAATTTTTGATATAGCAGTCGCGCCCAACGGTTAGGACAAAGATTGACCCAGCAAATCTGACGGCGAAGTCTTTCCCCCCTGTTGTCGTTCGACTAACGCTCACGGCGCTGCCTGTTGCGGTGTTCCCTATTGCCTGCTATATAAGTGTCTGGGAATTGGCTTTAGTCACTATTCCCTACTTGTTGGAAATTTTTTTTATACGTTAGGATCTAATTTGTTATGGAAAAGAATACATTTTCTTCGCCAAATGTGACTCAGAAAGTGGAAGTTTCAATTCACATTGATTCTGAGTTACTCGATCAAATCAAACATCTCACCAATGACCCTAGCAAGGTGATTGAAACAGCCCTGCGCCAATGGCTTAGAGGAGAGCGTCCAGAGGATGAACTAGCTTTGACACTCCAACGAAACCCTCCGGTTCCGCCTCGAGGGGAATGGAACGATTAAATCAGTTATCAATGTAGAGACGTGCCATGGCGCGTCTCTAGCAGTTATCAGTCAAGAAGTGAATAGTTGATTAACTATTTATCGGAAGCATCTGAGAGATTGAAAACTCAGTGTCTTCAGACTTGAGAGGAAAAGCGATTCAAGGGGTTAAAACCCCCGTGAATATTTCATTAATTCATGTTAGTATATCAGTGGGTCGAAAAATAAACAGAAGGAAATCCGAATGATAGTTCTGGAATACAAAATTAAAGGTAAAATAGATCAATACAAAGCGATTGATCAAGCCATTTGCACCACCCAATTTATTCGCAACAAAGCGATTAGATATTGGATGGATGCACCCAGAGAGGAAAAAATTGATAAATTTGCCTTAAATAAATATTCTACGACTCTCAGAAAAGAATTTCCCTTTGTTGCCGACCTAAATTCAATGGCAGTCCAATCCGCCGCCGAGCGAGGATGGTCTGCCATTAGTCGTTTTTACGATAACTGCAAGAAACAAATTTCTGGCAAAAAAGGATATCCCCGATTCCAGAAAGATTGTCGTTCCGTTGAATATAAAACATCGGGATGGAAACTACACTCAACTAAAAGACAGATTACCTTTACCGACAAAAACGGAATTGGCAAACTCAAGTTATTGGGGAAGTGGGATATCCAAACTTATAATGTTAAAGACATAAAACGGCTGCGTTTAATTCGTCGTGCCGATGGATATTACGCACAGTTTTGTCTGAATATTAATGTCACTGATATTCAACCGAAAACTGGAAGGGAAATTGGTCTTGATGTTGGTATTGAGTCGTTTTACACAGACTCTAACGGCTATCAAGAACCCAATCCCAAGTTTTTGAGAAAAGCTGAACAATCAATTAAGCAATCTCAGAGACAAATTTACAAAAAGGTTAAGGGTTCATCGGGGCGACGGAAAACGAGAAAAGTTTATGCTAAAAAACACTTAAAAGTAAGTAGACAACGGAATGAACACGCAAAGAGAGTAGCGCGTAACGTATGCACATCTAACGATGTAGTCGTCTACGAAGATTTAAGTGTTAGGAATCTGGTTAAAAACCATTGTTTGGCTAAATCAATTAGCGACGCAAGTTGGTATTTATTTCGACAATGGATAGAATATTTTGCGACTAAATTTGATAAATTAGCAATTCCTGTTACACCTCATTACACTTCGCAAAAATGTAGTAATTGTGGGGTAATAGTAAAAAAATCTCTATCAACGCGCACCCATGTTTGTAGTTGTGGATGTGAGTTACATAGAGATACAAATGCCGCTATTAATATTCTGAATCTTGGTCAACAAGCTAGGAGAGGGCATCTCCGAAGTAACGCTAATGGACTAGAAACCTCTGCTCTGCTTGATGAAAGTCTGGTTGAGTAAGTATCTAGGTTGAAGTTAGAATCTCAGTGTCTTCAGACCTGAGAGTGTCAAGTTCACTATGTAGTCGCTAATCCGAATGAACTTAGACGAGAACTCTCATTTTGCAAGTTCGACTTCGGCTGACCCGATCTGGCAGAACTTGGGTGCTGATTTGGTTTTTATTCAAAATGCCACGGGTGATTATTTATCATTTCATTGGCAACGAGATGATCGCTATTCTTTACCTGTGGATACCATTGTCGGATCGTCTATGGGAGAATACTTTAAACCTGTTATCCTTTCTCCCTATCAGGAGCGAATCACCCGGGTGTTAACCAGTTTAATTCCTGAGAGATTTATTTATTCATTTGCTTATGAAGATCAATATATTCCATTAGAACTGACAATGACTCCCGTTTTAGTCTCTAATGGAAAACCAGATAGAGTATTGGTTATGGGCTGTGTTCTGGAACAACCCGAAGAAAATTTAGACCTGAGTATGTCGGAGATTGTTGCCTATCGTTCCCTTCCTTCCAATTTGGAAATCCCCCAAAAAATGCTGATCCAAATTGCTGGAACGATGTGTCGCGCAGTTTCTCCCAGTTCCCATATTTATCAAAGGTTATTAAGTCAAATTGCCCAAAAAATTCGTCGAACCTTAGATTTAAAGCAAATTTGGCAACAAACGGTTAATAGTTTAGGGCAGGTTTTAGGGGTAAGTCGTTGTATTTTATGTCCCTATCGAGTTGAAAAAGAGGATAATTGGAGTTTAAAACAAACCCAGGTGGTGGCTGAATATCGCCGATCAGAATTTCCTATGATGTTGGGTTTGGATTTAGCCATTGCCAATGAGTTGGGTTGGACGCAGGCTTTAGCGACCTTAGAACCAGTGGTGGTCGAACGCACCTCCCCGGATCAAGACCCCTATAAACGCTATTCTATTTTAGTCATCGCCACGTCCTATCAAGATCAGCCCAATGGGATTATTAGTTTGCAACAGTGCGATCGCTTTCGACAATGGATATCGGCTGAAGTGGAATTTATCCGAGAATTAGCCACCCATGTCGGAACTGCTATTGCCCATGCTACCCTCTATCAAGAACTAGAAGAAGCTCGCATGGAGGCGGTGGCTCTTTCTCGGTTAAAAAGTGAATTTCTGGCGAATACTTCCCATGAATTACGCACGCCTTTAAATGGAATTATTGGGTTTTTAAAGTTAGTTTTAGATGGGATGGTGGATGATCCCGAAGAAGAAGAAGAATTTATTCAAGAAGCCCATCGAGCCGCTTTACACTTACTAAACTTGATTAATGATGTTTTAGATATTGCTAAAATTGAAGCTGGGAGAATGGAGATTGACTTAGCTTTAATTAAGGTAAATGAACTTTTAGATGAAGTTGAACATTTTACCCGCGCGCAAATTCAAGAAAAAGGATTGACTTTTACCATCCAAAAAGCAGCTTATGACGATGAAGTCATTGTCTATGGAAATTATCAACGGTTACTACAGGTAATGTTGAATTTAGTTGGAAATGCAATTAAATTTACCCATGAAGGGGGAATTAATATTAGTTTGGGAATTCTTAAACAAACTTTTGTATTTCAAAATCAAGAGTTTCCAGGAGTGGTGGAATTTCGGGTGGCGGATACCGGAATTGGGGTTCCGATTGAAAAACAAGATCGACTATTTAAAGCCTTTTCTCAGGTGGACGGGGGCTATACTCGTCAATATGGGGGAACGGGTTTAGGATTAGTAATTTCCCAAAAATTAGTCCAAACCATGGGAGGAACGATTAAGTTTTATAGCCTTGGGGAAGGATTAGGATCAACGGTTACATTTACAGTTCCTTTGTATCAATAACCCCCGTATCATAGCATTTAAACCACGATAATATGGACAAATATAGACATTTGCGCTATAATTATCAAGCCCCATCTCCGTAGTTCCGGGCCATTCAGATCCAGAGATTCCCTTAAACGGGGGGATTTGTCCAAACAAAATCGATCAGGGTATGGGAGAATTCTGTGCCAGGGGTTGTAAACTGTTTCCCCCAGGTCGGTTGGGCGGTTGTTGCTCTCATAACAATCACAGTCAATCAAATTAGATAAAAACTTTAGTTGCACCCCGAATAATTGTCGCCGAATTTGCTAGAATCTACAGGATTGTCCTGATTATATTTTGTAATTATCCTTGAACCAATCTATCAATCTGCCGAAAGTAGATGACTTTTTAGAAGAATTGGCAGCCATTCAACAAACTGGCTCCAAGCGTGTTGCCTTGTTGGGTTCCCGCCATATTCCCCTAACCCATCAAAACTTGATTGAGATGATGAGTTATGCCTTGGTTTTAGAAGGGAATCATTTGATTACATCGGGTTCAACGGGAACGAACGCGGCGGCCATTCGAGGTGCAATGCGGGCTAACCCCAACTTGTTGACGGTGATTTTGCCCCAAAGCATGAAACGTCAGCCCAGGGAATCTCGCCAGCAGTTGGAACAGGTGATTCATGTTGTAGAAAATGCCAAGGGCGATGATTTATCCCTAGCCGAAGCCAGTGGGTTGTGCAACCAAGAGATTATTTCTCGGTGCCAACAGTTAATCTGTTTTGCCTACCATGATAGTGTCACCCTCCTAAGTACCTGCGAGGAAGCTGAAAATCAGCGCAAAATTGTGACTCTATTCTATTTGGATTAGCCGTTAATACCCATGTTGAATCGGTCACTCGTACAGACGCGCTCTTGGCACGTCTCTACGCTGATAGATTTTTTATTAAATAATTGCAATTGACTATGGCTTCTACTTATTCATTTGATATTGTTAGTGATTTTGACCGACAGGAATTAGTCAATGCTGTTGATCAAACCGAACGGGAAATTAAAAGCCGTTATGATTTGAAAGATACTAAGACTACCTTGGAATTAGGGGAAACGGCGATTATTGTTAATACCGATAGCGAGTTTACCCTAGATGCTATTCATACGATTTTGCAAACTAAATCGGCTAAACGTAATCTTTCTTTAAAGATTTTTGATTATGGAAAAGTGGAATCTGCGAGTGGGAATCGAGTTAGACAGGAAATTAAACTCAGAAAGGGTTTAACTCAAGAAGTATCAAAACAAATCACTAAATTGATTAAGGATGAATTTAAAAAATTACAAGCCTCTATTCAGGGAGATTCGGTTAGGATTTCAGCTAAATCTAAGGATGACTTACAATTAGTAATTCAACGTCTGAAAGAAGAAGATTATCCGGCTGCATTGCAGTTTACAAACTATAGGTAACACAAAAGCCACTCTCCCTTAAATCAAAATCAACACTCATCCGCATTTATCTGCGGATATTCGCCCCCATCATTGGTTACAATTCCAAAGTAATTAATTGGGCAATTTCTTCGGTTTGAAAACCTAAAGCCGTTGGTTTTTGTGCTTCGGGAATTATCTGCACATCATAGAGTTCTGTGACTATTCCTTCTAAACGCAACCAGTGAACAATTGCCCCAGTATTAAGATCAATTACCATCATACCACAACGCGGTTCGGCATCTTTTTTGGTGAGTAATTCATCTAATTCTAAACCTCCAAATGTTTTGTCATTTCCTCTGGGTTTGGAAAGTCCGACTATGGCCCAATTTTGCCAAAATGCTAGTCCTCGTAAATAGCCTGGACAAAAGGCGATCGCTTCAAATTTCCCTGTGTCTAAATCCACATATCCTAATTCTCCCCGCCCCGAATAGATAATGACACTCTCTATGGCGGTCAAGCCAATGACCTTGTAGATGGAAATGAGGGCAATGATAAGCTGTCACGCACTTAATTTTTTTGCCCACAAGCCTTGCTAGAAGGACTCTAGGCTACAAAATATTCAATTTTGTTTTCGGATAACAGTCATTAATGTAGAGACGTGCCACGGCGCGTCTCTCTAACTCTCGATAATTTTTGGCCTTGGTGGGTTTACTCCTTCAGGCTTTAATAATCGAAATCACCCAATCAAAGGTTTTTAGGACTTGTTGTAATACGGTTTGATCTTCTAAATTAGATAACTGTAATGTTGGCTCTCGATATTCCGTAGGTTCTAAAGGGAGAGATAAACCAATCGCACTCAATTTATTTCGGAGTTCTAACCATTTTTCCCGTTGGTCAAAAGGAGGTTGAGAACCATATTTATTAGAAGAAATTTCTAAACGTCCTGAAATATCAACGGTAAATAACTTTAACTGTTTTCGACCTTTTTCTTTCTGTTGTAATAAAGCCGTAAACCCACCATAAACATCTCCCGTTCCCCACTGTATAATAACCTCTGGTTCCTGAAGTTTTACCCAGTTATGGATTTCTTGAGCTATTTGTGTTTCATCCTCTCCCCGACGCAGTTGGAGTTCTTCAAAAAAGGAAACTTCATCCCAACGACGGCGTTCTCCCGTCGCACTAGATTTTTTTTGTTGGGCTTCCGCCGTCTGACCAATTAACCGAGGAACTAAGGTTTTTAAGCCATCTTGACTGACATATTGTTTAATTTCTAAAGCCAAAACCTCGACTAAATCCGTTTGTTTATTCAGAAATTCTACCACCCGTCTTAAGGAACTATTAATATCATCTGCAACAAAGACTAAACGCAGTTTTCCCGCTTGCAGATTAGTTTTAACTTTTTGCCAAAATCCATCTTCACTCAGATCCGAGCCCAGAAATTCTTCAAACACTTGTTCAGGATCTCGACCTTGATCTCGACAATTGGCTTCAAATTGAGAAATAATTGATTCCATCGGCCAATATAATCCTAAATTTGCCGCATTATCTAACATCTGACCAATCATTTTTTGTCGAGTTTCCACATTGCGGCTGCGTTTAACTGTGACCAGTGTAGGAATAGAATTTTGATCCAAAAATAAATGATCGATTGACCAGCGACTCCCATTATCTTCCTCAGCTGGAAGGGTTACGTCCCGGGAAATTAATAACCACCGTCGTGCAGACGTACCATGGCGCGTATGTACTTGCTCCATTCCATCCCCGGCTAAAAGATTGGGATAAGTCTCTAATAATTCCTGTATTTGGTCTTCAGAATCGTAGGGCTGTTCCATCATTTCAACTAGCCGATCATCATCCTGAATGAGATAAATCCCTCCACCCATATTATTTACCTGTTTAATTCCTAGATTCGGTGATTTCTAATGGTTATTGATAATTTCCCGTAAACACCCGTTCTGCTGGCCCGGTCATATACAAATGTTGATCTTGATTCGACCATTCAATCTCCAGACAACCTCCGGGTAGTTCCACTGTAACAACAAAATCGCAATTTCCCGTTAAAATTCCGGCAACAACAGAAGCACAAGCTCCAGTTCCACAGGCTAGAGTTGCACCAGCACCCCGTTCCCATACCCGCATTTTGAGATAATTGCGGTTAATCACTTGAATAAATTCCGTATTGGTGCGTTCAGGGAAAACGGCATGATGCTCAAATAAGGGGCCGATTTCTGCGAGTTTAATTTCCTCAACATCCTCTACAAAGGTAATACAATGGGGGTTTCCCATACTCACACAGGTGACATTCCAAGATTGTCCGGCCACCAATAGGGGAACATCAACCACTTTCTCATCGGTGGCGGCGAGGGTGGTAGGAATTTCCTGGGCTAAAAGTCGCGGAACTCCCATATCCACTTTAACTTGGCCGTTGGCTTGTAATACCGGAGTAATCACACCCGCTAAGGTATGGATTTTGTAGCTTACGGGGGATGTAATTTGATCGCGGTTTTCCAGTTCAGCGATAAATTTAGCCAGACAGCGAATTCCGTTTCCACACATCTGAGGTTCCGAACCATCGGAGTTGAAAATTCGCATGGTATAGTCAGTGTTGGAGGTTCCTCCGTTCGCGAATATCACGCCGTCAGCACCAATGCCAAAATTGCGATCGCACATTTCTATGGCCTGTTCTGGGGTGATTAGGGGTTCTGACTGATGACGATTATCAATCAGAATGAAATCATTCCCTAAACCGTGATATTTCGTAAATGCAATGGTCATGAATTCCTCCACTTTTATCGTTAGGGTGATTTGGGCGTTTGGGCGAGAGTGAATCAAAAAGTTGAAAATCCCTCACACCTTATCTATTATCGTTTTAATGTTGAATTAAAAACAACTCTATTATGTCTGAATTTAATACCGATTTACCCAGTATTCGCAAAGTTCAAGGGTATACCAAGGATAAAAACTTAGTGGAAGTTAAACTGCTAACGAATGATCTTCTCGTAGGAACGATTATCTGGCAAGATCCCAACTGTATTTGTTTACAAGACCCAAACAACCTACAAATATTGGTTTGGCGACATTCGATTGCTTTTATCCGTCCCAAATAGGAGACCTGTTCAGCATAACCGTTATACAACGACGGTTTTAGCCAATCCTCCTTCCTGATTGGAGATGCCCCGGTGCTAAATTGTGGCGTAATTTTCAAAACCCCGTGATCTTACGGAGATTCAAACTCGATAATATTAACAACATCATTCCCCAACTCTGCCCAGATTTCCTATAATTTATATATAGGTTTATCCCTCTCTCTATAGGGAATTGGGTCAATGCTTTAAATAAAGACTGATCTCTATAAAGGTTCTGTAAAACTTCCAGGATTTTTTATAAAGAGGCGTGACAAACCAATAAAGTTTGCTATTGTAGTTATTAACAGCTTGTATGTAATCACTCTGGTTGCTGAGATGTCCCACTCTAAGGAGACAGACAGGGAAACAGAGTTACGAGTTCAGGGTCACAGTAACCAGTAGGATATTCACACACAGGAGTTCCAATGAAAACTACATTCTTCACAACCTTAATCTCAACCCTAGCTTTAACCGGGATTTGCGCGACCTCGGCCCAAGCGTTTACCTTCACAACCAACTACACCACATCGGATACAACTCAGTGGAAAAGCGACATCTGGTTAAATTCAGTTAAAATTGAGAATAAAACCTACAGCAATTTCTCCCTGGTCAAAGGTGTTAATATTGTCCAAAACGATACCTGGACAGGTGGCAATACAGGCGCAGCCAGTAGCGATAGAGGAGATAATGCTTCAGGGGTTAAGGCAGAAAATCCAACGGCAAGTAATTTAGCAGCCTCTCTGGGCAATTTAAACCTCAGTAATATTATTGATACCGAAGACAGTGGCAAGTTTACCCTAGACTTGTTCTTTGGTAAACCTGTGGATAATTTCCTGTTTTTTGAACGGGGCAAGAACAGTCAACTCAGAGTTCAGGCCTTTGATAAAAGTGGTGCTTTGATTGGTGGAGACTCCATTAAACTATATTCATCAGAATGGCAGGGAGCGGGTTATAGCCTCGATACCACAGAAATCGATGAAGCTCAAATAGTAGGTTCTTTAGGAGTCAGTTTGTTTGATTTAGGAGTGACCGATGCCAAATCTTTTGGTGGTCTACGGTTAATCAGCAAATCTAGTTATGTGGGCCCTGATTTTAAAGTGGTGGGTCTAAATGTGGCCGTTCCTGAACCCACGACGGTTTTGGGATTAGGTTTAGTCGGTGCTGCTTTAGCTATGTCTCGTCGCAAAAAAGCTCAATAAGGCATATCCATTGAAGAAAACCAACATTAGACATCTTTAATTAACTACCGCCCCAGGAAACAAAAGTAGGATGGGGCGGGTTAGATTTTATAAAATTTGCCGAGAAAACCCTATCTCCTTGTGGATGGGGCGGTCGGTAGATTATGGGAAGGAATATCAGAACAGGACTATTTAGCTATTCACTCCAACTCCCCTAAATCAACCCGAATTCCATATAATATACATATAAGAGACCAACCCTATTTTTTTATAGGGATTTCATCAATTCTTTAAATAAAAGCTGATCTGTATAAAAGTTCTGTAAAACTTTTAGAAATTTTGATCAATACCGATGACGTATCCTACCCATATTGTTATTGTGTTATCAACGACTTGTATGTAATAACTCTGGTTGCTAAGATGTCCCTTGCTAAAGAGACACTCAGGAAAACAGAGTCACGAGTTCGGGGTCAAAGTGACCAGTAGGATATTCACACACAGGAGTTCCAATGAAAACCACATTCCTCACAACCTTAATCTCAACCCTAGCTTTAACCGGGATTTGCGCGACCTCGGCCCAAGCGTTTACCTTCACAACCAACTACACCACATCGGATACAACTCAGTGGAAAAGCGACATCTGGTTAAATTCAGTTAAAATTGAGAATAAAACCTACAGCAATTTCTCCCTGGTCAAAGGTGTTAATATTGTCCAAAACGATACCTGGACAGGTGGCAATACAGGCGCAGCCAGTAGCGATAGAGGAGATAATGCTTCAGGGGTTAAGGCAGAAAATCCAACGGCAAGTAATTTAGCAGCCTCTCTGGGCAATTTAAACCTCAGTAATATTATTGATACCGAAGACAGTGGCAAGTTTACCCTAGACTTGTTCTTTGGTAAACCTGTGGATAATTTCCTGTTTTTTGAACGGGGCAAGAACAGTCAACTCAGAGTTCAGGCCTTTGATAAAAGTGGTAAGTTGATTGGTGGAGACTCCATTAAACTATATTCATCAGAATGGCAGGGAGCGGGTTATCGCCTTGATACCACAGAAATCGATGGATCTCAAATAGTAGGTTCTTTAGGAGTCAGTTTGTTTGATTTAGGAGTGACCGATGCCAAATCTTTTGGTGGTCTACGGTTAATCAGCAAATCTAGTTATGTGGGCCCTGATTTTAAAGTGGTGGGTCTAAATGTGGCCGTTCCTGAACCCACGACGGTTTTGGGATTAGGTTTAGTCGGTGCTGCTTTAGCTATGTCTCGTCGCAAAAAAGCTCAATAAGGCATATCCATTGAAGAAAACCAACATTAGACATCTTTAATTAACTACCGCCCCAGGAAACAAAAGTAGGATGGGGCGGGTTAGATTTTATAAAATTTGCCGAGAAAACCCTATCTCCTTGTGGATGGGGCGGTCGGTAGATTATGGGAAGGAATATCAGAACAGGACTATTTAGCTATTCACTCCAACTCCCCTAAATCAACCCGAATTCCATATAATATACATATAAGAGACCAACCCTATTTTTTTATAGGGATTTCATCAATTCTTTAAATAAAAGCTGATCTGTATAAAAGTTCTGTAAAACTTTTAGAAATTTTGATCAATACCGATGACGTATCCTACCCATATTGTTATTGTGTTATCAACGACTTGTATGTAATAACTCTGGTTGCTAAGATGTCCCTTGCTAAAGAGACACTCAGGAAAACAGAGTCACGAGTTCGGGGTCAAAGTGACCAGTAGGATATTCACACACAGGAGTTCCAATGAAAACCACATTCCTCACAACCTTAATCTCAACCCTAGCTTTAACCGGGATTTGCGCGACCTCGGCCCAAGCGTTTACCTTCACAACCAACTACACCACATCGGATACAAGTCAGTGGAAAAGTGACATCTGGTTAAATTCAGTTAAAATTGAGAATAAAACCTACAGCAATTTCTCCCTGGTCAAAGATGTTAACATCATCCAAAACGATCTCTGGACAGGTGACAATACAGGCGCAGCCAGTAGCGATAGAGGGGATAATGCTTCTGGGGTTAAGGCAGAAAATCCAACGGCAAGTAATTTAGCAGCCTCTCTGGGCAATTTAAACCTCAGCAATATTATTGATACCGAAGACAGTGGCGAGTTTACCCTAGACTTGTTCTTTGGTAAACCTGTGGATAATTTCCTGTTTTTTGAACGGGGCAAGAACAGTCAACTCAGAGTTCAGGCCTTTGATAAAAGTGGTGCTTTGATTGGTGGAGACTCCATTAAACTATATTCATCAGAATGGCAGGGAGCGGGTTATAGCCTCGATACCACAGAAATCGATGAAGCTCAAATAGTAGGTTCTTTAGGAGTCAGTTTGTTTGATTTAGGAGTGACCGATGCCAAATCTTTTGGTGGTCTACGGTTAATCAGCAAATCTAGTTATGTTGGCCCTGATTTTAAAGTGGTGGGTCTAAATACGGCCGTTCCTGAACCCACGACTGTTTTGGGATTAGGTTTAGTGGGTGCTGCTTTAGCTATGTCTCGTCGCAAAAAAGCTCAATAAGACCTATCTTTTGAATTAGTTAATATTAGACATCTCTAAATCAACCGCCGCCCCAGGAAATGAAAACATGATGGGGCGGTTTAATTTTATGGGTATAGCGGTCGCACGACTCATGGTATTTGACTCATACTCATCCAGAAAACCCGACGGTGAAGTCTTTGCGACGGTGAGTTAAAATGAAGGCTGATAAATTAGTATCAAAAGTTACAGTTAACCGTTCTCTAAAAATCTTATATCTCAATTACCTTAAAAAAAATAGGGGCAAAAGGCTGTGCGATTTCAATCTTACGATCCAGGTGAATTCTACGATGAACTGTTTGTGGCGAAAGGACAACCTCGTCCCTACGCAGCCCAATTAATTGATCGAATTAATTCTTTATCCCCAGGAGATTTAGAAATTCGACAGGAAGCGGCTAAAACAGCAATGATGAAATTGGGAGCAACTTTTAACGTTTATAATGATAGTCAAGGCACGGAAAGAATATTACCTTTTGACTTAATTCCTAGAATTGTTTCTGCTTCAGAATGGGCTCATTTAGAACGAGGATTAAAGCAACGTATTCATGTATTAAATCTATTTATTGATGATATTTATGGGGAGCAAAAAATTGTTAAAGATGGAATTATTCCCGAAGAATTAATTTTATCTTCTAAAGGATTTCTTAAACCTTGTATGGGGTTAAAGCCACCTCAAGGAATTTGGTGTCATATTACAGGGACAGATTTAGTTAGAGATCAAGGGGGAAAATGGTACGTTCTCGAAGATAATTTGCGCTGTCCATCGGGGGTTTCCTATGTTTTGGAAAATCGCCGGGTGATGAAAAGCACATTTCCCCAACTTTTTGCAAAATTAGGGATTCAACCCGTTGATGAATACCCCAGTCATTTATTAGATACCTTGCTTAATTTAGTCGGGGATCATATTAGTAATCCGACGGTAGTGGTTTTAACTCCGGGGATGTACAATTCTGCTTACTTTGAACATTCCTTTTTAGCCCAACAAATGGGGGTAGAATTGGTCGAAGGACGGGATTTAGTGGTGAGTGATGGCTATGTGCAAATGCGCACCACTAAGGGATTAAAACGGGTGGATGTGATTTATCGCAGAATTGATGATACTTTTATTGATCCATTAGTTTTCAATCCCGAATCAATGTTAGGAGTTCCTGGGTTAACGGAAGTCTATCGCAATGGTCGAGTTGCTCTGGCGAATGCCTTGGGAACTGGAATTGCAGATGATAAAGTGATTTATGCTTATGTTCCCCAAATGACTCAATATTATTTAGGAGAAGAACAAATTTTATCCAATGTTCCCACCTATTTATGTTGGGAACCTAAACAACTGGAATATGTGCTAAATAATCTCGATAAATTAGTCGTTAAAGCCGCCAATGAAGCGGGGGGATATGGGATGTTAGTCGGAACCCAATCTACCGAAATAGAACGTCAAGAATTTGCTGAAAAAATTAAGGCGAATCCCCGAAATTATATTGCACAACCGACATTATCTTTATCCCGAGTTCCCACCTTACTCGGAGATACTTTTGAGGGGTGTCACGTTGATTTAAGACCCTATATTTTATATGGTGAAGATATCTATGTTCATCCGGGGGGATTAACCCGAGTGGCGATGAAAAAAGGGTCATTAGTGGTTAATTCTTCACAAGGAGGCGGGAGTAAGGATACTTGGGTTTTATGTGAATAAATCTGGATCACGGATTTAAGAGGATTTCACGGATTTTAATCTGTGTTATAGCAGGGAACAGGGAACACCGCAGGAAAAGATGGGTGTACGGCGCACGGTTTTAGCATCAGTCTATGTCCTAACACCCCAGGCGCGACTGATATAATCTGTGTTAATCTGCGTAATCCTCTTAAATCTGTGATCGGATTTCACGGATTTCACGGATTTTTTTGGGGCGGGTTCATCATATTCAACGGTAAACCGTTAACAATTTTTAATATGTTAAGTCGTGTTGCAGATTCTATTTATTGGTTAAATCGTTATGTAGAACGGGCGGAAAATATTGCGCGTTTTATTGACGTTAATCAAAATTTATTATTAGATTCTCCCTCCGGTGTTCAACAACAGTGGAAACCAATTGTTGTTACGACAGGAGACTTAGAAATCTTTAAAGAACGCTATGGAGAAGCGACGGCAGAAAATGTGATTCGATTTTTGACCTTTGATAGTAATTATCCCAGTTCTATTTTATCTTGTCTGCGAGCCGCCCGGGAAAATGCTCGTTCAGTTCGAGAAATTATTTCCTCGGAAATGTGGGAACAGGTGAATGAATTTTATATGATGGTGAGAGATGCGGCTTTAGGAGATAGTTCCTATCAACTCGCGGATTTCTTCTATCAAGTGAAAATGCGCGGACACCTGTTTGCGGGGGTGATGGATGCTACGATGTCCCATAATGAAGGGTGGCATTTTGGCAATATGGGGAGATTATTAGAACGGGCGGATAAAACCTCTCGAATTTTAGACGTCAAGTATTATATTCTGTTACCTTCAGTACAGGATGTGGGAACAACAATTGATGAAATTCAGTGGATTGCCTTGTTAAAATCTGCCAGTGCTTATGAAATGTATCGGAAACGCAAACAACACCGAATTACCCCCTCTCGGGTGGTGGAATTTTTAATCTTAGATCGGGAGTTTCCCCGTTCAATTGAATATTGTTTATTACAGGCGGAGCGATCGCTTCAATGTATTACCGGAACCAGCCCCGGAACCTGGCAAAACCCTGCCGAACGGGAGTTAGGACGGCTACGTTCTGAACTCGATTATCTGACTATTGAAGAAATTATGCAAAGGGGAATTCATGAATTTTTAGATGATTTACAAAATCGGATGAATCATGTTGGTGAGCAAATTTATGAAGATTTTTTTGCCCTGAAACCGGTGGTTAGTCCCTTTGTCCAGACTCAGACTCAAGGGAGTTCGGTGATCCATCCCCTTCGGTGATTTGGCTCGGGTGCAACCCTCAAGACTTTCAAACCCTCGGTTTCAATAGCCACCGCCATTCCGGGCCGATCCGATCTGAAATTGACCGTGGCGATCGCCAAAATTAGGCCTGAGCGACAACTTTTAAAATTCGTGAGTTGCCATGACCGGGCGTGGTAAAATGTGTAAAAATTCGCCCACATAATTTTTCCCCGAGGTATATTAATTCATGGAAGCAATACTGCTGTTAGCAAAGTTACCCGAAGCTTACTCTATTTTTAGCCCGGTTGTTGACATTCTGCCCGTGATCCCCGTATTTTTCCTGCTGTTGGCTTTCGTTTGGCAAGCCTCCGTGGGATTCAAATAAGAAAACAAGTTTAAGCTATCAGCGTCCAGTTAGAAACCTGTGGGGTTTTCTCAACCCGATCTAGGGTTTAACCTCCCCATGTTTTTAACTTCACGCTGATAGCCTGTTCCCGTTAATATTATTTTTTTCCCCCAATTGTTTTTTGGAAAGCGGGTCTTTCGTTTAAGCGTTGAATATAGTCTAAAACCGCCGGATAGGGGCTCAAATCCAACTGCAACATCAGGGGAATATAAGCCAAAATCGAACCTACAGCAATATCAGCCACGTTCAATTCATCACCCATTAAAAAGGGTTGTTGACTCAAAATTTTATTTAAAGGATTGAGTAAACGAGGGGTTTCTTTTTCCCGATTCGCTTCTATAAAAATCCCCGTTCCCAAGGTAGCATTTCCAAATAATACCCATTGTGTAACTGTGGCTCTTTCTTCAACAGAATTGGGCAATTTACCATGTTTTTCGGCTAAATATAATAAAATTGCGCCCGACTCCCACAGTTGAAAATCATCTTCCACAATAGCCGGAACTTTACCAATCGGATTAATCGATAAAAATTCAGGTTGTAGGTGTTCTCCCGCCGCCATATCTAATAAAATAAACTCGTAGGGAACCCCAATTTCTTCTAAATACCATTGAACAATTGAAGCCCGACTGCGAGCACCACCATACAGTTTTAACATGAATCTTTATCCTTTTTTAAGATGAGAACTTTCTAAAAAAGTTTATCATAAAAGTAGAAAGATAAAACAGAATTAATATCCAGACCCAGTAAAAAGAAACGTGTTCGATAATATCTGCAAATTTCTAGCGGAGAATTTTTCCGAGGATTTAGCCAGTTGGTTATTAGGTTTTCCGATTCAGTTAGCACAACTGAGCCCAACGGAGTTATCCTTAGAACCGATTCGCGCAGATTCCTTAATTTTACTCCAATCTGATGAGTTGGTATTGCATACGGAATTCCAAACTCAACCGGATGTAATGATGCCCTTTCGGATGTTAGATTATCGAGTGAGGGTATATCGACGGTTTCCGCAAAAGTCAATGCGTCAGGTGGTGATTTATTTACAGCCAACAAAATCCCCTTTAGTTCAACAAAATACCTTTAGATTAGAAAAAACCTCCCATGAATTTGAGGTCATTCGTCTTTGGGAACAACCCACAGAGGAGTTTTTGAGAATCCCTGGGTTATTACCTTTTGCGGTATTAAGCCAGACTAATGATCCCGCCCTGGTCTTAACTCAAATCTCCCAAATAACTCAACAAATTGCAGATCGGCGAGTTCAAAGTAATTTAATGGCTGCATCTGCAATTCTCGCCGGATTAGTGTTAGAACCAGAAGTCATTCAACGGATTATCAGGAGTGATATTATGCAAGAATCTACCATGTATCAAGAAATTTTACGACAAGGGAAAGAACAGGGTCGTGTTGAGGGTCGCGCGGACGCCTTAAAACAAGTGGCAATTCTATTACTCAAAATGGGCATGGGTTTAGAACAAATTGCTGAAACAACACAATTAACTGTTCCTCAAATTCAAGAGTTACAACAAACCCAAGAACAGGACAATCAAAATAATTAAACAAAAATGGGAGGCAATTTCTTGAAAATCAAGCTAACATTAAGGGATTTTGCCCCCATGAAAATCCCTTAAATAGAATTACAGAACTTGGTGGGTATAAGCGTGTTGTTTGACATTATCTTCCGTCCGAATCATGCGCTCGGAATTTAAAACCCGTTTTCGTTCTAAGGAGTAATTAAATTCTTTAAAACTGGTTCCTAAAGGAATATGAAGTTTAGCTTGGGGTCGATTCTTGTAAGTGCGAGTAGCGGCGATCGCGCGATCGCTAAAATTCTCACAAAAATGGGCATCTGTTGTTAATTCTGCGGGAATTTTAGCCTCTGCGTTCATCAAAATAGAACCTAATGTCACCGCTAAAGCCACTTCATAGGAAGTCGGAACTCCTTTAAGAATTGCTTCTAAAGCCGCTGAGGGAATGGGTTCAACCACTTTTACTTGATGAACTTCCCCATCTTCTTTCACAAAACAGGTCGCTAAACCAATGACGACATAATCATCAGTCGAGAGATCAGGGGCGTTAGGATAAGCTGTTGCAGTTGTCATAAAAATTAAAAGGTTCAGAATTCCAAGAATCATTCGCTGGTTGCATTGTACCAAGTTCCGATCTTCCCCACCCAAACCGAATTAAACCCTGAAAGGGTCTAAACCCTTACCTGACTTTAACAATAGGGATATTGTGAAACTCGTTAAGCTTCACATTTTGCTAAAATATTTAACCAAACTTTATCAAAATACCCCTGGGGTTTTCGGTTGGGCTTGAGCAATAGCCACTGTTGACCCTCGATAAATTTGCTTAGAAACCAGTAAGGTTTTGACTCCAGCAGCTTGTAAGGCGGCGGCTTCAGCTACACTCGGTGTTCCGACTGCTGTTCCCACCCGAGCAGAAGGGTTAGGAACCTGCACAGACCGCAATAACTCCGACGAGAAGGTGCGTAAGGGCCAATTTTTGGCTTCGCACAATTCTACTAACCCGGGTTCATTCCCTTTGCTATCTAAAGTGGCAATGCCGGCGATCGCATTTTCCTCTAAATTATACTGTTGTAAAACCTGCTGAATGGCGGTTTCAATTAGACTTCTAGGGGTTAACCGTCCACAACCGACACCGACCCACAATAGCTTGGGAAACCACGGAGTTTTAGGAGTATCAAATCTTACCATCTTCTGCCATGGGGAAAAACTCATTAGGTAACAGTAATCGATTAAGATAGAGAAATTGTTTCTTTGATGATCATTAATGGAAAAAACTCCTATTTATACAATTATCGGGTATGGGGGCATCCTTAAACAGACCCAAAATTTTGAGCCAGTTGTCAATTTTTATTTTAGGTAAAAAGGCGGAGCATCTATAATGGATCAGAGAACAGAACTATTATTAAAACTCGATATTCTTAAAGAATTTTATACAGAAGAAATCGAAACCATTAGCGAATATTTTTCGATTCATAAGTTCTTTGATTTACAGGTGATTATGCCCCAAACAGGTCAGGATTCCTCCTTTGGGATTATTTTATCTGGGGAAGTCAGCATCAGTGATGACAAAATAGAAAATTCCAGTCGGACTAAAGGGGATATCTTAGGGGAAATGGCATTTATTCATGGCTTTCGATCGGATTTTATTGCGGCGAGTGATGGGGCGATCGCGATTATGACCTTTGATGATATTGAAAAGCTCAAACTCAAACACCCTTATTTAGCAGTTAAATTAGTTGATTTTGTTACCCATAATCTTGTTAATAATTTACGCAAAAATGACAAAAAAGACAATACAGAAATCCTAGTATTATTAGCCGATGATCATTTATTTTCAGACTTGATTAATTTAATCAAAGATCATCTTCATATTATCAATAAATTTTCCATCTTCACCTCCGAAAAATTAAAAATAATCTTAGAAAAAAACACAAATTTAACCATTAGTCAAGTCATTGAACCCCAGAGTTTGATTTTGGGTGAAACAGCTATTGGTCATCAAATTCTGTTAGATCAAGTTAAAGCCATTATGTACCTCCGAGATCCGGTAAAAGTCGAATCTAACCCCGCATCCGTTGAAGCCTTATCTCGATTATGTGACTTACAACAGGTTTTATTTGCAACTAATTTATTAACGGCAAATGCCATTTTTCAGTATTTAGAATAAAATTGATTAAGCACAGGAGATCATCCCATGAGTCAACGAGTTTTAATCCTAGGAGGCCGAGGAAGAATTGGCAATAGTGTTGCCGAAGATCTAGCCCAACATACCGCCGCCGAGATTACCATTACCGGACGGAATCTGACGGAAAATATAGGAATTAATCCCCGATTTCAGCAGTTAGAATTAGATCTCAATGATCAAGCTAAATTAGAAACTGCGATCGCTAATTCCGATTTAGTCATCCACTGTGCCGGGCCATTTCAATCTCGAGATTTAGGAGTTTTAAAAACCTGTATTCAACATCAGGTTAACTATATTGATGTCAGTGATAATCGAGACTTTACCCGCCGGATTTTAGACCATTCTGAAGCCGCTAAAAAAGCCGGAGTTACCGCTATTATTAATACGGGTATTTTCCCCGGTATTTCTAATAGCATGGTGCGTCAAGGTGCAGAACAATTTGATCAGGTGGAAAAAATCCACTTAAGTTATGTAGTTGGCGGGTCTGGAGGGGCGGGAATCACCGTCATGAGAACCACCTTTCTCGGGTTACAATCTCCGTTTCCAGTGTGGATAAACGGACAATGGCAAACGATTAAACCCTATAGCGAACGAGAAACCATTGAATTTCCTCCTCCCTACGGAAAAACCGGGGTTTATTGGTTTGATATGCCAGAATGTTTCACCTTAGTAGACTCTTTTCCCGTTAAAACTGTGATTACCAAATTTGGCACTATTCCCGATTTTTATAATTATTTAACTTGGAGTGTCGCCCATTGGTGGCCAGAAAGTTGGCTAAAAAATCCCGCCGTGATTGAGTTCTTATCCCAGGTCAGTTATCGGATGACCAATGTAACCGATATTTGGAGTGGTATCGGAGTAGCAGTGCGTTCCTGTGTGACCGGAATTAAACAGGGAAAAACCGTTGATTTTTGTTCTACCATTGTTCATGAAAATACCGCTAAAATTGCCGGAATTGGCACCGGAACAATTGCGAAACTTTGCTTAAAGGGTGAACTACAAAAGCCCGGAGTTTGGCCAGTAGAACAGGTACTTTCGACTCCCTTATTTGAAGCTGGCTTGAATCAACGGGGCGTTAATATTCAAACCCATTTTAATTAGAAATTAAACAGACTAACGCAAAAACGGAGGGCGTTTAGTATCCGTGTCGGTTTTATTTTTAGCCGACTCAGCTAGGAAACGTTTTAAGGCTTTTTCACGGTTTTTCATAAACGCCCCCCAAAACCCGGGTTGAAACTCATCCATCGTTTTCGCTAAAGCCCAAACATCAATGGCTAGGATGTTGTACATTCGTTCATCTTCGCACTTGAGAGTATTAATCTGTTCTAGGAGCTTGCGTTTTATACTAGAAATCGATTGATCTTCATCGTTGGTGGTCATATTGAACGTTTAATAAAATGGCGTAGCAGTTTAGAATCAACAGAGTGAGTTCTAGCAGAATACTTTTGATTAATATGTTACGTCAAACTTCTTTGGGCGCCCTAGGTTTAGTGGTGGGTGGAATCTTAACTGTAGTGGGTTTTGCTGCCTATTTTGCGGATAATGCCACCTTAAACTTAGCTGGATTTTTCTATGGAATTCCCGTATTATTAGGAGGGTTAGCCCTAAAAGCGGCAGAACTCAAACCCATCCCATTTACTCAAGCGACATCCTCTGAGGTCTTGGCCCGCCGAGAACAACAGGCTACAGACACCCAAAATCAAGTCCGCAAGGATGTCACCCGGTATCGCTATGGCCAAGAAGCCCATTTATCCGATGTCCTAGAACGTCTGGGACTTAGCCCCAATCGTGAAGAACGTCCCCTCCTCCAGGGTATTCGAGAAACCCTGATTAATGATTCCTATTCTTTGATTTTAGAGTTTGATTCTCCCTTTATGTCTTTGGAAAATTGGCAAAAAAAACAAGATAAAATAGCTAAGTTTTTTGGCCCTAATTTACAGGTTCAAATTACCCAACCCCGAGAAGAACAGATTGATGTTGCTTTAATTTCAGATCAAACTTAGTTTGGTTCTTTAGTAGATAGTATGCTGAAGTAATGCAAAACCCCATAACCCTAGTTTTCAAGGTACGCTGTCCCTCGATGACTGGGTTTTATGGTGTAGCACTGCGCGCTAGGGAACAGGGAATACCGGAACAGGCCGCGTCATGAACCCCCATTCTACAAACTCATGACAGGCTTCGACTCCGCTCAGGAGAACCCTGTCGAACGGGAATGGGCAACAGAGCAGGTTACAAGGTTTAGTATTGTCAAACACCTTAGTTGGTAGTGCTATAGTTCACCTCCTCCTATCTAATTGCAAATATTTCAATTTATACTAAAATGAACAAAGGTTTTAGACACATCAAAAAGTTCAATATTTGGGGAAAAAGAAACTTTTATAAAACCAGACTCCTTTCCATCGGAATTTTGGCTGTTAACCTTCCCCTAATCTTTTATATACTTTATCTAATTTTTTATGCTCATTCCTTTTTAAGTGGGGATATTTTTACTATTATTTTTATCGGTACAATCGCAGGTGTTTTTTTATTATACCGACATATTGACTCGGTTAAACAGTCTATATTGTTAGTAACAAAATCCTTGAATGTGTATTTTAATCAAGGAGAAATTCCAGAATTTACTCCGAGCCATTATCAGGAAATTAATCAACTCTACAAAGCGATTAAATTTGCCATTCAAAGTAATGAACAAAAGATTTTAGATCTCGAAAATATTATTCTATCCCATCGAGAAGAATCCCTGCAAATTGTTCTGGAACGAGAAACCGCAGAAATTCATCTTCGCCAATGTTTAAGTATAGCCAACCGTCATCATTTACCCCTATGCGTTGCTCTAATTAGTGTCGAAGACAGCACGTTAACTGAAAACTCAGATTTTTTAGCAACTCCATCCTCCCAAATTATTCATCTAATGCAGGAATTAAAACAAATTTTGCGAGAAAGTGATTGGGTCGCCCATTGGAAAAAGGATGAATTTCTATTAGCTATTTTCTCGGAATTGCCCGGAACAAAAATAGCACTCAACCGAATTTTAGATCGTTTGGTTAATCAAGAAGAATCCCTTGAAAATAACTGTTCTACTCAGTGTTCTATCTATATTGGATATACAAAAGCTCAACCCAATGAACACTATCGCGCCTGCATTGACCGAATAAATCAAGCCCTACAACAAGCTAAAATTACAGGAGAACGTTGTGTTTTTTTTGAGGGAATAGGGAATAGGCAATAGGGAATAGGCAATAGGTAATAGGTTATGGGTAATAGAAAGACTTTACCTCCCCTGCTCCCCTGCTCCCCCTGCTCCCCTGCTCCCCCCTGTTAACTCTTAACTTCCGTCATTTCAATAACACGGTCATCTAAATCTTTAACTAAAAAATTTAACGGTCTTTCGCTGCGAATTTTATGTTTTACCCCACGCAATTGTACCCGCATTAAAATTTGTTCTAAACAGTCTTTATCAAAACAAACATGACGTTCTTGATCTTTTGAACCATAACTAGCCCCGCTAATAATATGTAACTGAGTGTTTTTCATCAGTTGATACCATAATCCCTCCGTGCCTTGCATTTTAGACGTTACAGCATTCCCCGCAGGAGCAGAAAGATAAAGGGGATCAATTCCAGCCCCTAATGTTTGTTCATAGTTATAGTAATAATGTAAAGGCACATCTGCCACGGACAGTCCTAATAAACCTTCATAAAAATCCCGGGCTACATTCAAATCAGAAACCATAATCGTGTGAACCTTCGGTGCGCTGGTGAGAAACATCCACATAGCCACGGCATAGGCTGCCAGTAGCATCACCATCACCCCCTGAGTGGAAAAAATCCCGTCAAAAATCGGAAATTCAGGGAAAAACGCACTTAACGGTAAAAAATGAAATGGAAAATTCATAAAATTAACGGCTATCAGCATGAATAGATTCAGGACTAGGGAACCAATAATCGCTGCCATCCCAAAGACTGAGACGATCTGCTAGTGATTATGTTAACAAAAAGTTTTGACAACTCCTGTACAATCATGTCTTTTTAGACTAGACATTGCTATCGAACTATGAATAATCAGATTGATGTGTTTGTCTATGGTACGCTCAAGCCAGGGGGATATAACTATCAACGCTATTGTCAGGGGCAAGTCATAGCCCAGCGTCGGGCCCTTGCCTTGGGAAAACTCTATGCTCTATCTTTAGGTTATCCGGGGATGGTAGCTGGGGATGGTATCGTACAGGGGGTGATTTTATCCTTTGCAAACCCTAATATTTTTTGGGATTTAGATCAATTAGAAGATTACCAACCCCATCGCCCGGCTGAAGAAAACGAATATCAGCGACAACAGATTCCGGTTTTTGATCTTAAGCATCAACCTTTAGGCTTAGTTTGGGTTTATTTGATGGATATTAAAACCGTTGAGTTTTATTCCGGGGTTTTAATTCCTGATGGCTGTTGGAAAAATCAATATTGAGCTTAAAATAAACCCCAAGGATATTGTATTTCAGTTTCCCTGGGGTTATCTTATTTTAATTTATCGGTCTTGAAACCGCAGCTTTCGGAATCGGAATAATCGGTTGATCCACGCTAATACTAACCGCATTCGGAGTAATAATCGGGATCAAGGGTTCATTTAAGGCAATTTCTAAGGGTTCCGAATTGTTCATTGTTTCAGACTGGGCAAACATCGGAAAACGCCCAGAATTGCCTGGGATAGCACTAGAAAAGGTCATGACTAATAAAGCCGCGATCGCAGTTCCTCCCCAAGTCACCATCCTACGGGTTCTCTGATTTAACCTTTGGAAAACCAGGGTGGTCAGTTGCTGCACCGAAGTACCAGAAGCAGGAACAGGAGCGTTTTGTAAGCCCGAACGCAGGTGCAGGAGTTGTAGATAAGTTGCTTTAATCTTAGGATCAGTATCCAGCCAAAGCTGAACCTGACGGCGTTCTGTCACCGTCGCTTCATTGTCCAGGTAGGCACTGAGTAATTGGATTTTAGGGTCAAGATCCGAGTATTCCTCAGATAGATGTCCCCCGATGGTTAAGTGAGTTTGTGGTTCTGGCTCAAAATTATGCTTCATCGGAACACCCCCGTTGACCAAATATCAAATCAGACATGAGAAATTGGGGTTTAACCTATAGAACTATTATATCCCTATTAAGGGGAATTTCACCCGCTCGTCTACCCAGAGTTTAGGGATTGAGATACACTTGCAGATCGGTTTGTAAGCGTTGACGCGCTCTGGCGATTCTTGACTTTACGGTTCCCAGGGAAACCCCGGTAATTTCGGCAATTTCTTCATAAGCTAATCCTTCAATTTCCCGCAGAACAATTGTGGTGCGGAAGGCTTCGGGTAAATCGGCGATCGCTTCATGAAGATGACTATAAAATTCACGGGTTGCCATATCCTCATCCGGGCCTGGGCCATCGGCGGCGATTTCCCAATCCATTTCCCCATCTTCTATATTGCGAGGGGCATCTAAAGACAGGGGGGGTTTGACCCGTTTGCGCTTGCGGAGTTCATCGTAAAATAAATTAGTGGCAATTCGACTTAACCAGCCCCGAAATTTGACGGGTTCCTGTAGGCGTTTAATATTACGATAGACCCGAATCCAGATTTCTTGGGCGAGGTCGGCCCGATCCTGCCAGTCTGGGGCGAGGTGGTAGAGAATCTTATCAACATGGGACTGATACCGACGAAGCAGTTCTGTAAAGGCTGCTTTATCTGGACAGACTCCCTCTTGACACCGCAGAACTAAATCGGTATTGGGGAGTTGTTCAAGGGGAAGTTGCTCTAGGGGGATAGAGACTTCAGCATTAGACCAGGAGATGGGGATAGATTGGCTCATGGGTGGAACTTGGTTGATGAAAGATTCCGTTAAGGGTTGACGCGACCCGGATTGATAGTGTTCCTGGGTTCAAACTTGTTAGTTAGGATACCAGGGCTAGAGATGAGCTTTTTCACCTAACGGGTGTTTTTCCCTTATATTAGTGGAAGTTTTGCCCTTTGTCATGAAAAATTTCTCATCAAATTCGGGTCATCATTGTATTAAAGGATACGTTTGCTCGGATTGAATTTCGGGAAAATTGGCGGGTTAATAAAATTTATCTCTGGGAAACAGAAGTTATCAGGACTTACGCAAAACAACCATATCCAGTAGGGGCGAACGGCCGTTCGCCCCTACTGATGGTGTATAATTAGTTATTCTGCGTAAGTCCTAGTTATTTTAAAATTCGCCCCAAGATGAATCTTGTCTGATTAATCCTAGGGGATATTTAAACCTGGGTATTTTTCTAATTTTCATCTTTTTTATAGGAGTAAATACTGCTTAATTAGAGGTGATAACCAGAAACTATTCTCGATTTTTTCTACTAAACAACGCCGTTGTAAAGATTGTAAGACATTAACTAATTCTAAGTCTAAATTGGGTTGTTTGTCTATTAATTTTGCCAGTTTTAGGGGTTGAGTTTCCCTAGCCAGTATGGACAATATTTGTTTTTCTCTATCGGACAGGCGATCGCACTGTTGCCGTAAAATATCTTTAACATCTTCGGGTAATAAGATGGTATCATTTTGTAATAAATCAGTAACATTGACTCCTAATTCTTGAATCAGAGTTGCAACACTTTTTAACCATAAAGGGTTGCCTTGGTAACGGTGAATAAGTATTGAGTAGTCGATTTCTGCTAACCCGTAATCCCTGAGTATTTCCTGTGCGGCTACAATATCTAAACCTGTGATTTGTAAGGTACGAATAGGATTATTTTGGCTTTCAATTTGAGAGATTTCTCTGGGTTGTTCCCAACCGATTAAAACAAAGCAACTTTGATGGGATAATTTTTCTATCTGTTTAAAAAATAAGCGATATTCTTCATATTCTGGTTTATACTTTCCTGCCAATTCGCCACTACTGAAAAGATTGTGAACATCATCTAATATGATTAAACAGCGATGCTTTTGTAAATACTTAATTAGGGATAAGGGTTTCGGTTTAGTTGTAGGGGAGTCTAGTTTTTCTGACTGGGAGAAAAGCTGAATTAGTTCCTGTTGAAATTCGTCTAGGGTGTGGGATACGTTTATAGTGCGCCAAATTATGTAATCAAATTGATTTTTTATTTGTTGTACGAGTTGTACTGCTAGGGATGTTTTCCCAATACCGCTAATACCCGTAATAGCAATCAGGCGACATTGTGCTTGTAAAATCCAGGTGGTCAGGGTTTCTAGTTCAGGAGTGCGATCGTAAAAAGCACCCAAATCAGGCATCTCGCTTAAATCTTGATGTGGAGTTTCAGGTTGTTTTGTGTTGGATGTTTCTTGATTTGGTGGGGGTGAGTTTGGTGTATTTGGGGGGTGTCTAGGTTGTTCACAAGTGTTAAAACTACTAATTGCAACGTTTTCAAAATTAGAAACATTTTCAAATATAAACCTTCCCATTACCGATCTAACATTCGATTTACTTACTTCTTCCCCTAATTCTTCTGAAAGTATTTCCCATAATGCCGATCCCACTTTCCTGGCACTACTTTCTGAACAGTCAAAATCCTTAGCTATTTCTTTGTATGTCTCGCGTTGTATAGTTCCTTGCAGTATTGCTTCTTGTAAGTCGTCAAGGTGCTGACCCGTTTTCTCGAAGACTATCTTATCAGCAAGTTTTAAGGCTTCTTTTAAGTTCATTGGGGTCAGGACAGGTTTTTTTGTATTATAGTTCACATTTAGGAACAGTTTAGTACATTTTCCCACCTTTTTGTACAAAATGTAGATAAAATCGGGTAGGTGGGGGACTGCGATGGGAACAAAATTGAACATTTTTGGGGTGGGCAATGCTGTAAATTTTAAATACTATAGAAGAAGTATAAAAAGTAACTTGTAGATATTTAAAAGGAAGGTCAAAATGTTACGAGCTTTGATGGCTGTTTTTCTTGCATTTGCTATTACTATAGCAGGAACCGCCAAGCCTGCCTATGCTTACTCAGGTGATTCAAATATAGTATCGGTTTCTCCAATCGAGGTTCCTGTAAATTCTGATTCCTTCATAGAAGGAATAAAGAATGGAGCTGGAGTAATGATAGGAGGAATTTTGGTTTGCTACTCCCTTACATTGGCTACACCAATTTTTGCTCCGGCTGCGACTTTAGCAGCTTTTTGCCCATCTTTGACGACTACTGCTACAGTTGCGGAAGGTACGGGAGTAACCCAAATAATTCTTAAAGGATTCAGGGAAGTTGTACACGCACACTAAGCTTGTGGAAAAAGATGTTAATTGGCTCAGAGTCTTTTTAAAGGACTTTAGGCGGTAGAGTGTGACTTTCGTAAAGCATTGTCTTTCTTAAAAAACCGGGTTTCTGAGATCACTAAACCGTCTGTGCCGAGATTTTATTCAGAAACCCAGTTTCTCACCCCCACGCGATCGCACCACCAAAAGAAAGCGCGATCGCACCTCTCCCATAGCTTAGATTTCCTCCTTCACTAGCTAACAACCTCGTCAAAACAGTTGAGATTGAGGCAAATAAGACCTATTGTTGATTTAAGCAATACTCTCAAAAACATTATGGAATACCATAACATCATCACGATTGAACCTGGAAAACGCAGTGGCAAGCCGTGTATTCGGGGAATGCGAATCACTGTGTACGATATCCTAGAGTATCTCGCAGGTGGTATGACAGAGGCAGAAATTTTAGAAGATTTTTCGGAACTAACTTCAGAAGACATCAAAGCTTGCCTTACCTTTGCAGCTGAGCGAGAGAAAAAATTATTTGTGGTATCGTTGTGAAACTACTACTGGATGAAAACCTATCAGACCGGATTATTCACAGGATTATCGACTTGTATCCCGATTCTGCTCATGTCAAAATTTTAGCACTTACCAATACTGATGATTCAATTATTTGGGAATATGCTAATACAAATGATTTCGTAATTGTTTCTAAGGATTCTGATTTTCATCAACGTAGTTTGCTCTATGGTCATCCACCCAAATTTATTTACCTTCGTATTGGTAACAGTCCAACATCCAAGATTGTTCAGATATTGAGAGATAATTTTGACACTATAATTCTATTTGGGAATAGCGAAGTAGAAAGCATATTGGTATTGATTTAGTGCGTAGGCGAACCCAGGGTAAGGCATCAATACTCTCCCGCATTTAGATTTCCTCCGTCAACCCAACATTCATCGGCATTTAATGTGACTTTAGTAAAACGCGATTTTCTTAAGAAACCGGGTTTCTCACCCCCACGCGATCGCCCCTCCAAAAGAAAGCGCGATCGCCGTTAAAACACAATTTTAAAGGTTAAAATAAATATATATACTCTTAAACAAGCGATATGCCTCTCAGCGAACTTTTACCCACTCTTAGTCAATTATCTCATCAAGATAAACTGCGACTTATTCACTTTCTCCTACTTGCAGTTGCCAAGGAACAAGGATGCAGCCTAGAACCGGCTGAAGATACTAATTCAGAAAATATACTTTTGAATCAACTAGCATCAACGAGTGCAGTTGTATGGTCTCCACAGGCAGATCCCGAATCAATTCAAGCATTATCAGAACTTCTTGCTACCGCTCAACAATCAGCCCATGCTTAATAGTCAGCGATTTCCATTTATAGAGCGAATTGATACCCTTGGGCGATCAAGTATCATGCCATATTTGCCAATCACTCTCTCCAACGGCAGCAACTCCGTAGAAGTGATGGCATTGTTGGATACGGGTGCAAGTGTCAACGTTTTGCCTTATCAGATTGGTCTACAACTAGAGGCAACATGGGAACAGCAAACCGTTCCTATTCAATTGAGTGGGAATTTAGCTCATAGTGAGGCGCGGGGATTGGTGCTTTCGGGTACAGTTGCTCAGTTTTCGTCGCTCTTGCTGGCATTCGCTTGGACTCGTTCGACAGATGCACCTGTAATCCTTGGACACCTCAACTTTTTCTCGGAGTTTAATGTCTGTTTTTTTCGTCACGAATTAGCTTTTGAGCTTTACCCAAGGGAAAAAGGAATTGTTTAAGCAATATGCGATCGCGCTTTCTTGTTTCTGATGAGCGATCACCTAAAATGAAAGAGCGATCGCCCTTATCTAATTCACAGCCAACAAACCAGACATATTCAGCACTTTTTCAGACCAAATCTTTGCTACTTCCGCCATTCTCATTCGTTGTTCTGCATCATCCCAAATCCTTACCCAAGAATACTGCCAGCAAGCTAACTGAACTTGTAGCTCAACTAACTCAGCAGCTATTTCTACCTCTGCATCTTTAGCCGTCCACTCAATAAATAGCTTACTTTCTTGCAGCAGACTTTCAACCAGTTCGCCATTAGCTGAATTTTGACAGCGAGATTTAATCCGTGCTAAATTTGATGCCAAATTTCCTAAACGAATGGGTAGTTCGTCTTGCAAATAACGTGACTTTAAAACATTCCAATTTCTCATAATCCTCCTAATGACCGTTGAACGATTTGAGCAACCCTTTCTCTGATAACCGGGTCTTGAATTTCCATTGAGCGATTGTTCTGACGCGGACGGATATTGATTAAAGATTCATAACCTATCTCTTGTGTAAGCGGATACCAGTCTGCTCCCCAGATATCGACCTGCTTGCTCCCGTATTCCAACAGAACAGCTTCGCAATCGGCGTGAAGTTCTCCACCACCTGTCAGAATTTGCCGTTCAATATCCACTGCCAGTTTAATATAACTGCCAAGAGTTTCTAGCATTTCTTCTATTTGCTCTTTAGTCCCACGCTCTTCAATCAGATAAATCATTATTGAACTTCCAGATAATTATTTCCCCAGATAAGCTAAAGCTTTAGAGCGATTTAGCAAAGAAAGCGCGATCGCAAATGCGTTATTGGACGATGACTAATCGCCTAAAATATAGTGGTTTTCAATTGGAGAGACATTAAAAACCCGATAACTTTCACGAAATCGGGTTTTTAGGGCATACCTCAAGTAATCCCAAACCCCTTAGATATCTAAATCCGTCAAATTTAAGCGGGGAGCGTGGGTTTCGATGAACTCCCGACGGGGGGCCACCCGATCGCCCATTAATATAGTGAAAATCCGATCAGCTTCGGCAGCATCTTCCACTTCCACCCGTTTAATCATCCGAGTTTCTGGGTTCATAGTAGTTGTCCAAAGTTGTTCGGGCATCATTTCCCCTAACCCTTTAAACCGTTGAATATTGTAGTTAGCATTGGCGGGTAGACTTCTCAAATGCTCCTGCAATTCTTGTTCATTGTAACAGTATTGATGGTTCCGTCCCCGTTCCACTTTGTACAGGGGAGGACAGGCAATATAAATATAGCCTTGATCCACTAATTCCCGTTGATAACGATAGAAAAAAGTGAGCAATAAAGTCCGAATATGGGCTCCATCAACGTCCGCGTCGGTATTATGACAGCAGAGTCCTCCGGTTCCACAAACAAAGTTTTCATCCCCATCAACGGAGAAGTCATAAACATACTCTCCGACTAATTCAATTTCCTCTGCCTTGACAACTTTTAATCCCATTAAATCTTCACTAATGGGTAAATAATCCATCGGTTTTTGAGTGGGAAGTTGTAGATAGGTGTTAAGTTTTTCTGCCCCTAAATGACGTTGCCAAATTAAACGACAACTTTCGAGTTGTTGTTTGCCACAAAGGGTCAGGGTATAGTAGGGATAACGGGTTTGAATTGGGGCTGTGTGATTCAATTGAGGTTGATGTTCACTGGTACTAGCAATTAATCCCAATTGTCCGAATAAATAGAGTAATCCATTCTTAATTGAATTGGAGTTAGTTGTCCAAGAAATATTCGCCTCACTGGTTGTTCCATCCCCTAAGAAATACCCCTCTAAAAAGGCAAGTTGTAAAGGTTCAGTCACCGAGAAAACCAGATCGGGAATTTGTTTTTCATGGGATTTTTTTCCTAATCCCCAAGCCTGTAACAGTCGGGCAGCGACTACACTATTAAAGTAGAGTTTAATCCCCTGACTTTCGGGATCATTATAGCTGCGTGGTGTTTCCCCAAATACCTCTTGAATGGCTGCAATTAACTCAGGAATAAATCGCTCATCTTTTGTGCCTAAATTCAGGCTGACTTGATGTTTTGATAGGCTTCCTTCCGCCACATACCAACCCAAAAACCACATCAATTCTGAAGTAATGGGTAAATAGCGATCAAAGGCTTTATTCTGGTGGGCTTGAGGAACAATTTTTAGGTTATCCCCCAACTGAATTAACTCGCTGGGTGTGAAATATTCAATGGGTTTATAATTACTAACTTCTCGCCAACGGGCGTTTTTACTGCTGTCATCTTGAGTCAGGAGTTGATCAATTTTAGAGGGAAGGGTTTGGTAAACAATATTTTCGTTACCTCCAATTGTCTCTAAATAATCTAAGAAATTAGACAAAATGGGTCGATTAATTCCCCGTTCCCAGTGACTAATCGTAATCGGTTGTTTGACTCCAATAGCAGTGGCTAATTGTTTTTGAGTCATGCCTAATGCTTGACGTTGGGCAATTAATTCTTGCCATCCTTCGGCATCTAATTCAACCCGGGTTTCACTGAATAATTCCGGTTTGTCAACTTTGGCTAAAATTCGCCGACTGGCAATTTTACGAACATCTTCTCCTTGTAAATATAAGGATTGAGTCACACCCGCTTCATAGAAGGTTCGGAGTAAATCAATCCGGGTTTGGGGTTCAGTTGAACGGGGTAAACGACGACTGGCAACTAACCAATCTCCGGGTTTAATTTCATTGCCTTTTTTGAGTTTAACTTCCCCATTTTCATACACAAAAACACTATGGGAAGATGTGACCTTAATTTGACGATTATAGCGAGTCGTCAGTTGATACATGGGTTCTTCATGCCCGTGACGAATTACGGCTTTAATCGGACGAAAACGGGTGGCATGGGTTACGGGATCAAAAGCAATCACTTGATAGCGTTCCGGGGTGCGTTTCCCTTCGATACACTCATCAATAAACTTGCCAATTTCTACAAATTCGGTTTTTCCGGTATCTTCCATTACTAGCGTGGGTTCATCACCCGCAACGCTCATAATTATGACTTTATGATAGCGCAACCCGGCGGCATCGAATTCTTCTCCCTTAATTCCTAATCCTAATGCCGTAATTAAGGATTGAATTTCATTATTTTTGTAGATTTTGGCGTCATCGGTTTTCTCGATATTCAGGATTTTTCCGCGTAAAGGAAGAATGGCTTGGGTACGGCGATCGCGTCCTTGTTTGGCGCTATTATGCACAAATATACCCGCCGATAATGCGAAGTTATGACTATGGGGAACTTCAATATCATAAACATCATGTCGTTCTTCTAACCATTCGATAGAAACGACCCGATGATTGTAGTTCCGAATAGCAGTTCTGGTGGCGACTTCATCTCCTTGAAAATAGCAATCGCAAAAGGTTTTAAAGGTCGGATCTTTTTGCGGTTTAAGAGAGTTTGAAGGGTTATATATTTGATAAAGTGAGGCTAGGGTTCGAGCATAATCGCTTTGATTTGATGCTTGATACTGAGATTCTAAACGCTCTTGATCTTCCCGTTGTTTTAATTGATAGGTATTAGCTAATACATGGGTATCAATCCATTGATCAGAACCTGGATTCCAAACCTTTTGATTTCCCTTTAATTCCCCATTATTTTCTAAGTAATGAAACGGCATTAAGGAATCTTCTGGGGTTAATTCTGCGGCTGCTTTATAAGTACGATCACGCAACATAAACGGGTGATCGGGAGTACAAATCAGGGTTTCTCCATTATCTAAAGTTAATTTCACGACTTGGGCATTTTTCTTCGTGAGTCGTGCATTGGTGATGTGTTCAATGGCGATATTGCCACTTTGATTAATGGTGTAGCAAAAATGCTCTTTCCCCTCAGCCTGCTCATCAACAATTTCTTTGATAGTTTTTTCTGATCCATCAGCAAGAGATATATAAGTAAAACTAAACAAACAACCGCCGGCGCTGTCCCCTTCGACTAAGAAAATCTCCGATTCATGGGGATCTCGGGTACTACAATCGGCTAATTTACCTGGCAATGGAGAGGATTCTAAGACCGATTTCCGACGGACTAAATCCCGTGCTCGTCGAGCGGCTTCTGCGGCTTTAAAGGCTTGAATGGCTTTCTCAATGATCGCATCGGCAACCCCGGGATTAAATTCTAAATATTCGGTTAAGGCTTCCCCCACCAAGGAGTCAACAATTCCCCGAACTTCTGGATTTCCTAATCGGGTTTTGGTTTGTCCTTCAAATTCAGGGTCGGGAACTTTCGCAGAAATAACGGCGGTTAGACCTTCTCTAATATTTTCCCCGCCTAAATTTGCCTCGCCTTCTTTGAGTTTATTCCGTTTACGGGCGATCGCATTTAAAGTTCGAGTCAAAACGGTTTTTAACCCTTCTAAATGGGTTCCCCCATCGATGGTTCTAATATTATTCGCAAAACCTAAAACCGTATCACTATAGGCATCGGTACACCACTGCAAAGCCACTTCTATTTGAACATTACTCCGTTCTCCACAAGTATAAATAATATCTTCATGGAGGGGTTGTTTATCGTTGTTCATGTAGGCGATATACTCCCGAATTCCGCCTTCATAACGGTAGGTTTCTATCCGGGGATTTTCGCGATTTAAGAGTTCTAAACGACTATCTGTCAGAGTAATTTTAACTCCCGCATTCAAATAGGCGAGTTCGCGTAAACGGGAGGCAATCGTATCACAATCAAACTCAATTCCGGTGGTAAAAATTGAAGTATCGGGTAAAAAGGAAACGGAAGTTCCGGTGCGGGCTTCTTTAATCGGTTTTGAGGTGAGTTCCGTGGCGGGAGTCCCCCGTTCAAAGCGTTGGGAATATTCTTTTTTATCCCGAAAAACCGTAACTTCTAACCATTCTGATAAAGCGTTAACAACAGAAACCCCGACCCCATGTAAACCCCCCGAAACTTTATAACCGCCACCCCCAAATTTACCCCCGGCGTGGAGAACGGTTAAAACCGTTTCTAAAGCGGACTTTCCGGTTTTAGAATGGGTATCGACGGGGATACCGCGACCATCATCGGTGACGGTGACGGAACCATTGGCGTTGAAATCGATTTCGATGTGGGTGCAATAGCCAGCCAGCGCCTCATCGATCGCGTTATCTACAACCTCGTATACTAAATGGTGGAGTCCTCTTGGCCCTGTGGAACCAATGTACATTCCGGGGCGTTTGCGAACGGCTTCCAAACCTTCAAGGACTTGAATTTGGTCGGCGCTGTAATTGCTGGTCATTTGATCACGACTCCAGTATTGGTTGAGTAAAAACGTCCCTTATGACGTTCTTACAGTAAAATGATAAAACTTTCAAAAATTGTAGCACAAATAGGTTAGAGAGGATCGTAGGGCATTCTCAAATCAAATTTGGACAGGGTTGATATATCCGGTTATTGGTGATGGGCACAAGGAGAAGGAAAGTTGACTATTTGTACAATACCACAGTCACCCCAGTTAATCGTCATCTGTGGTGCGACGGCTACGGGGAAATCGGGTTTGGCGATTCAGTTAGCGGAGCGTTTGGGGTCGGTGGTTTTGAGTGCGGACTCCCGTTTGGTCTATCGAGGGTTTGATATTGGGACGGCTAAACCTACCCTGGAAGAACGTCGGGGGGTTCCCCATTATTTGATTGATATTTGTGAACCAACGGAGACTTTAACCGTAGCAGATTATCAGGATCAAGCGCGAGAATTGATTAATCATACTTCTAATTCTGCTCCTATATTATTAGTTGGGGGGACGGGATTATATATTAAATCCATTGTGCGGGGAATGAAAATTCCTCGGGTTGCTCCTAATCCAGAATTGCGATCGCAACTTGAAGGTTTAGGGCAAGTACAATGTTATCAGATGTTGAAACAAATCGATGCGATCGCGGCACAGAAAATTCATGCCAATGATCAGTTTAGAACTCTACGAGCCTTAGAGGTTTATTATATCACCGGTCGTCCGATTTCTGAACAGCAAGGAGAAAATCCTCCCGATTATCCGATTTTACAAATTGGTTTAAATTGTGAACCAGAAGCATTAATTCATCGGATTAAAAAGCGGACAGAAAACATGATGGAAAGGGGATTTGTGCAGGAAGTTGAACAGTTATGTCAGAAATATGGCACTGATTTATCGTTATTAGAAACTTTAGGATATCAGGAAATTAAACAATATTTAGCGGGAGATATTTCTTTAGAAACAGCCCAGGAATTAATCGTATTACATACCCGACAATTTGCCAAACGCCAAAGAACTTGGTTTCGGGCTGTTTCTGAAATTCAATGGTTTGATGCTGATAGTTCTAATTTATTAGATCAGGTTTGGCAAGCTATTCTTGAGGATGGGTGAAATAATCTTGAAAATTTGCTTTATTTTCCCAAGGTGACAGAAAAATGCTATGATTGAACTAAAAAATATTCAATAAAAATGCTATGAATCTTAATCTTTCCTCTCTGAAATTATCTCCGTCGCTTCCTGTGAAATTTCATATTTTGCTTGATCGTTCAAATGCAACGCAAATACGCGCATCTTTTATAGAACTTCCTAACTAGCAGGTTGAAGCTTCAACACAGGAAGAAGCCCTAGAAAATTTAAAAACGTTGTTGTATACTTATTCTGATAAACTAGAAATTATTCCTTTTGAAATTGAAGAAGTATCTACTCAACAATTGGAAAACCCTTGGTTGAAATTTGCGGGTGTTTTTCAGGATGATTCTGACTTTGCTGAAATTGCTAAAAGTCTTATAATTGAACGATATGATGATGATGTTGAGATTAAAGAAAGTTTAGATTTTGACTTATACGAGATTAAGGTGGGTAAAACCCACCTTATATTAACATTAACTACCCGGAATTGTCACATCAATTGTAGTGACTTTTGATTGATTATCTAAACTACTTAAATCTGGACTAATCAACGCTTTATTTCCGACAACTAAAATCACCAACTTGTCGAAATTAAGATATTGTTGAGCGACTCGTTGAACATCTTCGATGGTTGTTGCTTGGACTTGACGTTGATAATCAAAGATAAAATCTTTGGGATAGCCATAATATTCATACTGCATTAAACGGGATAAAGTTTGAGCCGGATCTTCAAACTTGAAAATAAAAGAATTCAAGGTAGATTCTTTTGCATAGGTTAATTCTTCCAACTTAATTGGTTCTTTTTTTAACCGTTCAATTTCAGTTTTAACCCCTTGAATGAATGGAACTGTTGCTTCAGAACGGGTTTGTCCTCCGGCATTAAAAACCCCGGGATAATCATAACTTGCACCCCAATATCCATAAACAGAATAGGCTAACCCTTGGCGCGATCGCAGATTATTAAATAACCGTCCACCGAACCCGTTTAACACCCCATTCATAACCGCCAATTTGGGATAATCGGGATCATTTAATAACCCGCCTAAATGACCCATTTCCACATAACTTTGATTAAGTTGCGGTTGATCAACAAAGAAAATACCGCCCAAATTAGCTTGAGAAACCGCAGGAAGGGGAGGGATAACGGCTTTTTGACTCGGTTTCCAAGTTCCTAATTTTTCATCAATTAACGCCTTCATTTTTGCTCGATCAAAATCCCCTACAATTCCCAAAATCATAGTTTCAGGATGAAAATATTTTTCATAAAAATCAACTAAACTCTCACGCTTAATATTATTCAAGGTGGCATATTCTGCGATGCGGGCGTAGGGACTATCTGCACCATAAATCACCTTAACAAACTCCCGTGAAGCAATGTCTCCTGGGTTATCATTCCGACGGGCAATTCCGCCTTTAGCTTGAGTTTTTGCTAAGTCTAATTGATCCTGCGGAAACAGGGGATTGCGAATAACATCCGTAAACAATCCAAACACCAAGTCTAAATCTTCTGTTAATCCTGAAAATCCAACACTACCAGAAGTTGTAGAAATTCCGGCTTCAACGGAGGCGGCTTTTTGTTCTAATAATTGATTCAATTGATCGCCGGAATGTTGACGAGTTCCTCCATTTCGCATCACCTCGGCGGTAATACTTGCTAAACCCACCTTATCCGCAGGTTCAAATCGATCTCCGGTGTGAAATAACGCACTTCCTCCTACTAAGGGAAGTTCATGATCTTCGACTAAATAAACTGTAATTCCATTGTCTAATTGATAGCGTTCATAATCAGGAAGTTTAAGGGTTGGTAAGGGAGAAAAAGTTAAATCGGTGTAATGTTTGGGCGTAGAAGCAATTGCCGGAATATGGCTAAACGCGGTAAAAAAGAAGGTCGTTAGCAATAATCCAGCCAAAAAAAGTGTGGATTTTTTCAAGTTTAGGGTTTTCAAAGTCAACATAGTGAATGGAAAGGTTAATCAAGATAGAATGAGTCAGGATAAAATTAGGTGATGTTAAAGTTTATTCCTCGGATAATAGGCGGCCAATGGTGCGTTTTTGCGGAATAAATACGTCTTGAGCCACCCGTTGAATATCTTGGGGAGTAATGGCATCAATTTTTTCTAATTCCTCAAATAAGTTGATCCAAGATCCAGTTTTGACTTCATATCCCACTAAAGCAAATGCCATTCCCATATTAGAATCTAAGGATCTTAACAAACTGGCTTTAGCTTGAGTTTTAACCCTGTCTAATTCGGTTTCAGACACCAATTCTGTTTTCAGTCGTTCAATTTCTTTGCGGAGGGAAATTGCCACTTCATCAACGGTATGACCGGGTGCGGGCATGGCATAAAATAACATTAAATTGGTGTATTTATTACCCGGATATCCACTTGATCCTTGGGCGGTTAAAGCAATTTGTTGTTCTTCAACTAAGGATTTATACAAACGAGAAGTTCGACCATCACTCAGAAGACTGGAAATCATATCATAAATCACAGAATCAGGATGATTAGCCGCCGGACTGGGATACCCTTCCAAATACCAAGGTTGAGTTTTTAAGGTTAAAGTCACTTCCCTAGTTTCGGTTTGAGGTGGCTCAATAATATTCAATTCAGGGGGTTTCGGTCTGGCGGGATAACGACCAAAATAAATTTCTGCTAAACGTTTGACTTCCGTGGGGTTAACATCCCCAACAATTGCTACGGTTAAATTATTAGGAACATAGTAGGTTTCAAAGAAATTTTTAACATTTTCACGAGTTAAATTTTCTAAGTCTTGTACATAGCCAATCACAGGACGACGGTAGGGATGAGCTTTGAATGCTGTGGCGGAAAATGCCTCGATCATTTGACCAATGGGAGAATTTTCTGTTCGCAAGCGACGTTCTTCTAAAATGACCTGTTTTTCTTTGTAAAATTCCCGAAATACGGGTTCTAAAAATCGCTCAGATTCTAGGGACATCCACAGTTCTAATTTGTTAGCAGGAAGGCTATAAAAATAAGAGGTAGCATCGGCGGAGGTTGTGGCATTGAGTCCTACACCTCCAGCTTGTTCTACAATTCTACCAAACTCATTTTGCTTGACATATTGATTGGCTTCGCGACTTACTGTTTCTAAATCAATGATTAATTGTTTTAATTTTTCCTGGTTTCCTTCGGCTTTAGCTTGTTTAATTTGTGCAAAAATCTGATCTTGCTTTTCTAAAAGAGGTTGTTCGGCTTGATAATTGGTTGTACCAATATGTTGAGTTCCTTTAAAAGCTAAATGTTCTAAATAATGGGCGACTCCCGTTTGTCCGTCGGGTTCATTGGCTCCTCCAACATCGGCATAAATTAAGAAAGAAATAACCGGTGCTCGATGTCTTTCTAAGACAATAAATCTCATGCCATTATCAAGAGTAAATTCGGTAATTTCTCGCTGCACTCGTTTTAAATACGGTTGAATTGAAGAATTTGCAGGGGCAATTTCATCTCCCCAAACGGCTTGAAATCCCATTACCCAAAATAAACATAGACTTAACAGCACAACGGACAAACGTTTCCCCACAGGGGATAGTTTGTGAGTTCTTTGTTTCCCTCGGAAAAAATAATCCCAAAACATAGGTTTTTAGCGGTATAACTTGACAAAAATGCGAGAACAACTAAGGTCTAATCTATCTTAAAATATCACAAAATCAGAATTTTAACCGTAAAAAATATCAAAGCATTAAGAGTTATATCGTTTCCGATCAGTCTTCCCAGATGAATGATAGGCTCAAATTAGAGCCACATAAGATAAATAAAGTTATGTCGCATCTCCATTCCTCTACAGCATCGGAATTAGAAAACCAGATTCTACTGGCAGCCCGGGGGTTATTTGCCCAGAAAGGCTATGATAGTACCACTACTCGTGATTTAGCGACGGCCGCCGGGGTCGCCGAAGCTACTTTGTTTCGACATTTTGCTAATAAAAAAGCGATTTTGACTGCCATTGTGATTGAGGGATGGGTGGAAATTTTAACGGATTTACTAACAGAATTGAGTGAGATGAGTAACTATAAAGCCGTGGCACAATTGTTACATCGACGTCTAATTAATCTACAGAAAAATGCAGATATCATGCGAATTTGTTTTTTAGAAGCTCAGTTTCATCCAGAATTACGCGATCGCCTTCAATCAGAAATTATTAATAAAATGATCGATGTAACCGAGGCTTTTTTTGAAACGGCAATCCAAAAAGGAGTTTATCGTCCGATGAATCCTAAAATTGTTGCCCAAGTTTTTTTAGGAATGTTTGCGATCGCCGGATTTAGTTATAATACTCTCCTTGAACCCAATGCTTCCCCCCAAGAAATGAAAGAAATGGCTGAAGGATTAGCCGATATTTTCTTGAATGGAGTGTTAGCAAAAGAATAAAAACAGATTACAAAAATTTTGCTTGTTGTACCCATTCTTGAATTTTATTAACAGATGGACATAGATCTCGACGCTGTAAATTAACGACATAAAAGCGTAATATTTGTTGATGTAAACGATGAATTGGTAATTTGGTTAAATGGTTGACTGAACTCACCCCCGCATGAAGCAAAAGTCCACAATATTGACAACCGACGCCAGGAATTCTAGCTAAGTCCGCCATTGCTATCCATTTGTTAATATCTCTAATATTAATCTGGAGCAAATTGGCTAAAATCATTTTTTCGGCTGGAGTTTTGCCTTGTTTTAACAGTTGACTGGTGGTTTTAATGCCATAATTGTTTAATTGGGTTTGATTGTCCGAATTCAAGCCCGGCAGTTGAGAAATCGGCCAATCAACCCCTTGAATAGAGTTATGGGAGTTGGGTTTAAAAGATGTCATCGTTTTGCTATTGTTAGTTTCAGGTTGAGGCGGTCTAATCCTCCTCAATTTGTGCTGTTTGATTCTAACCTATTTTTTTCTAAAATTCAGGGTAGGCTGTTAAGGATTTAAACCCTATACTTGAGATAACGATGATACTAGCACTACCATCGCTTAAATTAAAATCACCCAAATTTCGATTTAATCATGTTATTTAATTATTCCCAATTTCTGATTGATACCCTTCGCCAACGACGCCAAAAACTCAGCTATTTAATTGATTTTCCGGCGATTTTGTGGTCGGGTTGTGCCAGTTCTCGCAATTTTCCCGCTAATATTTATCCCTTTCGTGCCAGTAGTCATTTTCTTTATTTTGCCGGATTTCCCTTAGAAAATGCAGCGATTCGTTTGTATGAAGGTCGCTTAGAATTATTTATGGATGATGCCCCCCAAGGTAGTACCCTTTGGCATGTCGAAATCCCCCACAGAAATCAAATTGCAGAACTCATGGGTGCAGATATTTCCTATCCCTTATCAGAATTATCTAATCATCTTGAAGATGCGGCGACTATTGTGGTACAAAATCCCATTACTGCCAACGAACAACGTCAATTATTGAATTGTCCTTTGAGATCAGCACAAGAGCCCGAAGGAATTGATTTAGAATTAACACAGGCAATTATTTATTTGCGTCTAACCCATGATGATTTGGCGTTACAGGAGTTACGCCAAGCCACAAAAGTTAGTATTAAAGCCCATAAAAGGGGGATGCAAGTAACAAAAACAGCCCGGTTAGAAGCGGAGGTTCGCGGGGCGATGGAAGGGGTAATTATTAGTCATAATATGACCTGTTCCTATAATAGTATTGTGACAATACAGGGAGAAGTTTTACATAATCAACATTATCATAATCCCTTACGACCAGGGGATTTACTATTAGCTGATGTGGGGGCAGAAACGGCGATGGGATGGGCGGCGGATATTACTCGAACTTGGCCAGTTTCGGGAATATTTTCCCCGACGCAACGAGATATTTATGAAGTGGTTTTAAAGGCTCATGATAGCTGTATTAATTCTATCAAACCAGGGATAGAATATCAAGAGATTCATCGAATTGCCGCAACAATAATTGCCGAAGGATTAGTAGATTTAGGAATATTAAGAGGGAATCCCGAGGATTTAGTAGAACAGGATGCCCATGCCTTATTTTTTCCTCACGGAATCGGGCATTTATTAGGGTTAGATGTGCATGACATGGAGGATTTGGGAGATTTAGCTGGATATGAACTGGGACGGGTGAGAAGTCAACGGTTTGGCTGGTGTTTTCTGCGGTTAAATCGTCCCTTAAAACCCAGAATGTTAGTAACAATAGAACCAGGTTTTTATCAAGTTCCGGCTATTTTAAATGATCCTAAAAATCGAGAACAATATCAAAATATTGTTAATTGGGAACGTTTAGAACAGTTTGCTGATGTTCGAGGCATTAGAATAGAAGATGATGTCTTAGTCACGGAAACAGGAACAGAAATTTTAACCAAAAGTTTACCCACATCTATTCAGGAGATAGAAGATTTAGTTAAAAATTAATGGAGTGAATTTATGCTGAGTCAACAACGAATTAAACGGTTTATTATTTTTTTCCTGGGAACTCTAATTGTTATGGGATTAACCGTAGCTGGTTATGCCTTTACAACCCTATTTTTATCTAATACTCTTACAACAGAATCCCCGATTGGTTTAGCTGACTGTGGGAGTCCCAAGGGAGGCGAAAAGGATAATGCGATTGCAACTTTTTATGGCAACAGTGGGCGAGGTTTCCTCGCCCCTACCTGGGTTAATAAAATCCAGTGGAATTGTGTTTATAATATTAAAGATTTCTCCGGTTCAAATTTAGTAGAACAGTTCAATGCTGCGCGAGATGCAGCCTTTAAGCATGGTGGAGGAATAGTTTATTTTCCATCAGGAACCTATGTTTTTAATGATAGCATAAAACTTAGGTCTGGTGTAGTCATTCGCGGAGAAACTCCTGCGGTTAAATCGGCAAAAGCCAGTAATTATAATCCCTCCTCAAAATTAGTTTTTCCTAAATATGAACCCCAACTTTCAGGAGACGGAACCCCGAATGAAACCGCCTTCAAAAGTATTCAAACCTTGACCCCCGACCAAGATAGCAATATTGGAATTATTAACCTAGAGATTAATCGGGCTGCAATTAATATTGTGGGAAATATAGATACCCATAAAAATAGTAATATTATCATTTTTGGGGTTCGTAGTAATAACGTAGCAAAACCCGACCCACAAGTTCCAAAACTCGAATTTCAGAACCCTTGGCAACGCTATAGTCATCGCTTTGCTTCTAATATTGAACTTACTGGGTATGAAAATATTTTAGTTGCTAATAATCGAATTAATGATAATATTACTGATAATTATGAACAACCTGGATACAAGTTACAGTCCAAAGATAAAAAGACAATTTTAACCTATCAAGAGGGTAGTAAAGTTCCCTTTAATTATAGCAATCATTATGGAATTGTTGTTAATAGAGGTGGGAAACAAGGCGGGTTTAAATTAGCTGGGACTCCCACCACTGAACCCGGACTTTTTAGAAAAGGCATTGTGATTCGAGATAATTGGGTTTACCATACCATGCGAGTGGGAATTCATGCGGCGGGAGATGGTTTAATTATCCAAAATAATGATATTCAAGACCAACCCAATAAAAAATGGTGGACAGACCCCACGGGTACTCGAGAAGCAACGGGGGCAGTTACCTTAGAAAATAGAGGAATTGACTTTTCAGGATGGAATGTTTTAGTTGAGGGGAATAATTATCAAGTTTATCGACATCAAATTGGAGATACAAAATATTTAAGTGTGGATGGAGAAGGGATGTTAATGCAAGAATGTTGTGGGGGAACAACGGTTAAAAATGTTATGATTAAAAACAATCAGGGAAATGCTTATATTGGACTCTATAAAGTTCAAGAAATTAATCATACAACTATTGAAAATAATCAAGTCCTGAATTCTGATATTTTTGTCATGGCAGATACAAATAATCAACCCTATGGAATGAATCAGGTTAAAATTATTAATAATCAAGTTTCTGGGAATATTCTGGTGAAAGCCAGTTTAGGCGGTCAGGGGAATGAAATTTCAGGAAATAGAGGAAACCAAAGCGGAAAACTAGAGTATTCTTGTTCCATTGAAGTTAATAATAACTCGGGATTTAATACTCAACCCTGTTTTCCGTTACGCTAATTTACCATAATGTTAATTGGGTGGGGATGGGTTCCAACTGATTCCAGGGTAGGGGAGAAATGGGCAGATGATGGGATTCTAACAATTGTTGCACATATTTTGCCGTAGAAGGCGATCGCTCCTCCAAAGGACAATGCACAAAGAAATAAACATCTTTGCCCTGATTTAACCAATGATGAATCGGTGTAATCCAATCTTCTAAAAAGGGTTGGTTCCTCGATAATTGAGGATGGGAAATAAACCGAATTAAAGCCAAGGAAGCTGTGACACTAAATTCTACCGGAACTTGAGGTTTTTTTCGTTCTGAATGTAGTTGCGGGTCATCCTCACCGCTATAAATAGGACGGGAATCTAAAATCACTCGTCCAACATTAAAGGATTCTAAAAGCTGTTTTAACCGCTTAAAATTATCTGGCTGAAACCAATCGGGATGACGCACTTCTACTGCTAAAGGCACGATTTGATGCGGCCAAACTTGAAGAAAATCTTGCAAATCTTCTAATAAATGGGGAGAATAACTCGGCGGTAATTGAGCAAAAATAGGGCCGAAACGAGTTCCTAAACACTGCATTTGTTCAACAAACTTTAACGCCCCTGGAATAGCCAGGTTTAGTGACCCTTGATGGGTTAATTCCTGGGGTAATTTTAAACAAAATTTAAAATCCGATGGTGTTTGTTGTATCCAACGAGTTACCGTTTCTGCATTAGGAATGGCATAAAATGTAGTATTTCCTTCTACTGCGGTAAAGCGACGACTATAGAGGGAGAGAAAATCCGCCGGACGACTTCCTAAAGGATATAATTCTCCCACCCAATTTTTATACGACCAAACCGCACAGCCTAAATAAAAGTGACCCATTTTTTTTCTATTTTAAATAGGTGAACTTACCATTTTTTCCCGTTTCATCCATTTTAATTTGGGCAACATAAAACTTTTCTTGCACCACTTCACCTTCGGGAGTAAAAGCAATATTACCTAAAACCGTTTCATATTTTCCCGATAAAATTGCTTGATTTAATTGTTCTCTTACCTGTTCTAAGGATAAACTATCGAGTTTATTTTTCTGGTCAACCGCTTTTAAAGCATCCACAAAGACTTGAACTCCGGCGAAGGCTTGGGCGGTAAATTGCGGAGGTTCTTTTTTATTTTGGGCTGCGTAGGTTTCCCGAAAGGTTTTATTAATCGGATTATCAATTTCAGGACTATAGGCTTGGGCAATAATTACTCCATCACATTCTTTTTGACAGACGGAAAAAATATTAGAGGTATTTAAACCATTCCCTCCAATAATTAATCCTTGATAGCCCAATTGTCGTAACTGTTTGATTAAATTTCCTCCATCCGCAGCCAGTCCCGAAATAATAATTAAATCTGGGTTTAAGTTAATCGTAGCGGTGGCTTGATTTTGAAAATCGGTGTCGGTGGTTTGGAACTTTTGAACTGTCACCAAATCCAGGTTTAAATCTTTAACTGTTTGTTGAAAAGTCTCGGTTTCTGATTTACTAAAGGCATCATTTTGAGCGTAGAAAACCGCTACTTTTTTAATATCAGGATTGATTTTTAATGCCGCTTTTACAGCATTCGGGGCGACAACTGCAACCGGGGCAGAAACCCGGGCAATATAATCACCAATTTGAGGCACTCCCTTCGCGGTATTAGAAGGGCCCAAAACCGGAACTTTTGCCCGCTCTGCAATGGGGTCAGCGGCAAAGGCTTGTTGAGATAAAGAAGGGCCTAAAATGCCGACAACTTTCTGTTGAGTAATTAGGGTATTAAAGGCATTAATTGCACTTTGTTCATCGCCTCCCCCATCTTGAAGGGCTAATTTAATTGGGGTTCCATTCACGCCTCCTTGTTGATTAAAATATTGTTCAGCCATTTTGGCGCCAATCACCTGTTCTTGTCCTAATAAGGCGGCGTTACTGGTTTGGGCGAGAACGACTCCAATCGGAATTCCTTTAGAATTTTCAACGGTATTTGTCGTGGAATTAGGATTGGAAGCGGTGTTATTTCCCGAAGGTTGAGAGGGACTACAGGCTAATACTAAAGCCCCGGTTATTCCTGATAACAATAGAGGGATAAATTGTTTTCTTTTAATCATGGCAGTAAAATTATATAAAAATAGTGAGTTGTTTTTAACTCAAGAGATAATCTGAATTATACAACTATTTTTAATTGTAGACAAGTGGATATTTAGAGTAGGGTTGTAAAATCAGTAAGCGATGACGCTCGCACTACATTTAATTATAATCATCAAATAAAGTGTATTTTTCTTCAAATACTTCTTGCCAAGATAAAGATATTAATGAGATTTTTTTTCCCATTTCATCCTCAGCATCCTTGACAGCCCGTTGAAAACATTGTTCCCAAATTGAATCAATAAAATTTTGGTTTAAACTGGGAACTTCTTCTTGAATATCAGCAATTTCTTGACGCGCTGAACGAATACTAATAGACCAACTACCACTCCGTTTTTTCGGTTGACATTTCCATTTAATAATGTGCATCATTAACCGGGTTAACTGACTTTTTAAAGCTAATTTCTTGGATTTTCCCATAGATTCAATTAAAACCGCTAACCCAGATCCGGCTTCCATAAATTTTTGCTCCTCTAATAACTCTTGAATTGCGATCGCGGCTAAATATTCAGAACTCGCCGCCAACCATTCCCAATCTTTTCCAGTTTCCATAATAACTTCTATAGCAGTCGCCACATCTATTAGGACATTCTTAAAAGCTAAAAGCTGCTCACAGTAAGTATTTACCTATTGCCCATTGCCTATTCCCTATTGCCTCTTGCTATAAGTTTAATTATAATCAAATAAAGTATATTCTTCCTCAAATACCTCCTGCCAAGATAAGGCAGTTAATTGACATTTCTTTCCCATTTCACTTTCTGCTTGTCTGATGGCTTTTTTAAAAGAAGTTTCCCAAATTGATTCAAGGTAGTTTCGATTTAAACTGGGAACTTCCTCCTGAATATCAGCAATTTCATCTCTGGTGGAAATAATCGTAGTTTCCCAACTGGAAGTCCGTTTTTCCGGTTGACATTTCCATTTAATAATGTGCATCATTAACCGGGTTAATTGACTTTTTAAAGCTAATTTCTTTGATTTTCCCATGGATTCAATTAAAACCGCTAACCCTTCTCCGGCTTCCATTAATTTTTGCTCCTCTAATAACTCTTGAACGGCCACCGCGGCTAAATATTCAGAACTCGCCGCCAACCATTCCCAATCTTCTGATGTTCTCATTTTTACCTCAACAAAAAATAACTGAGATCATACTTTTAATTTTATGTCAAGTTTTGGGAACTCAACTTAACATTTCTATTTAATTTAACAAAATATTGCTTAAAATTTAAGAATCATTACAGTTAAACAATGTTATTATTGTTTTAGTGTCAAAATGAATTCTAAAATAGAGATTAAATTGCGATCGCTATGTATAAATACTCCTAGCGATTGGCACAATTTCTGAGAACATAAAACAAGCTGTCCTCATCACCTATCAACGGAGAAACACGCTATGAAATTAGCTTATTGGATGTATGCTGGCCCCGCCCATATTGGTACCCTGAGAATTGCCAGTTCCTTCAAAAACGTTCACGCCATCATGCACGCCCCTTTAGGAGATGACTACTTCAACGTCATGCGGTCTATGTTAGAAAGGGAACGAGACTATACACCTGTGACCGCTAGTGTCGTAGACCGGAACGTTTTAGCCCGGGGTTCCCAAGAAAAAGTGGTTGACAATATTGTTAGAAAAGATCGAGAAGAACATCCCGATTTAATTTTATTAACTCCTACCTGTACTTCCAGTATTTTACAAGAAGATTTACACAATTTTGTGGAACGCGCCCAACTCGATGCTAAAGGCGATGTCATGTTAGCGGACGTTAATCATTATCGCTTTAATGAATTGCAAGCGGCTGACCGGACATTACAACAAGTGGTTCAGTTTTATCTGGAAAAAGCCAAGAAAAAAGGCGATATTCCTGAAGGCAAAACCGCAAAACCTTCCGTTAATATTATTGGAATCTCTACCCTCGGTTTCCATCACCACCATGACTGCACCGAATTAAAACGGCTAATGGTAGATTTAGGAATTGAAGTTAATGAAGTGATTCCCGAAGGGGCATCGGTTCACAACTTAAAAAACCTGCCTCGCGCTTGGTTTAACCTGGTTCCCTATCGAGAATTAGGGTTAATGGCAGCCAAGTATTTAGAAGAAGAATTTGGGACACCTATAGTTGATATTACGCCGATGGGAGTGGTGGAAACCGCCCGTTGTATTCGCAAAATTCAACAAGTAATTAATGCTCAAGGGGCGAATGTTGATTATAGTGAATATATTGATAATCAAACCCTGTATGTGTCTCAAGCCGCTTGGTTTTCCCGTTCCATTGACTGTCAGAATTTAACCGGAAAAAAAGCCGTTGTCTTTGGGGATAATACCCACGCCGCCGCGATGACAAAAATTCTGGCGCGAGAAATGGGAATTCATGTCGTTTGTGCCGGAACCTATTGCAAATATGATGGTGATTGGTTCAAGGAACAAGTCAGTGAATATTGCGATGAAGTTCTGATTAGTGAAGATAACGGTCAAATTGGAGATATGATTGCCCGGATTGAACCTTCTGCTATTTTTGGAACCCAAATGGAACGCCACGTTGGGAAACGTTTAGATATTCCCTGTGGTGTGATTGCATCTCCGATTCATATTCAGAATTTCCCCATTGGTTATAAACCATTTTTAGGCTATGAAGGAACCAATCAAATTACCGATTTAATCTATAATTCCTTTACCTTGGGAATGGAAGATCACCTCTTGGAAATCTTTGGTGGACATGATACCAAAGAAGTGATTACCAAAGGAATTTCGGCGGGTTCTGATTTGAATTGGACAAGAGAAGCTCAAACCGAACTGAATAAAATTCCTGGGTTTGTGCGCGGTAAAGTTAAACGCAATACCGAAAAATTTGCCCGTGAACGAGGTTTAAACGAAATTTCCTTAGAAGTGATGTATGCGGCCAAAGAAGCCGTAGGAGCTTAATTTTAGGGTGGGCTATGCCCACCTTTTTTGTTACAATCTAAATTAAAGCAACCCCGAATTTTTGTACTCAGCCAGTTTGGGTTAACTTAGTGTTGTTTCGACATAATTTATAAGAGGTAATGTATGTCAAATATTCGGAAAATTTTAGGGAATCCAGGGGACACTTGGGATGATTTAAGTTGGACAGATCTGAACAACGATGAGCAAGCGTTGTGGGCTACTTTAGGCTGGAATCAAGCCAGTTGGGAAGAAGACTCTGACGCTCCCGATTCTAATGAGAAATATTGGGAGGAATTAACCGAAAAGGAACGTGATGCAGCAACAAAACTCGGTTATAACCAATCTTATTGGGATGAGGATTAAGGTCAAAATAAAGTCCCCATCCATATTATTGCTCCCATAATTTGTAGGGTGCGTAAGGCGTAATTAATTTATTGGGAAATCCAATAATTAACAATTTGCCCCACGCACCATTTTTTGTTCATCAACACGACTGACAGTGATTGATTGAGAGTTGAATGATTAAATTTATAGAATTGGGTAGAGTGATAAGTTAAAGTTTTGTTGGAGGTGTTATATAGTGATCGCACCCTAAACAACCCTAAAATAAAAAGCGATCGCATTAATAATTTTACTCCAAATCAAGGGGATTAAAAGTAATTGAAGATTGTGCGCTATGACGAAGATAAATAATATAAACGATATTCTCTCGAATGGTGAAAATAATCCGGTATTTATTCCTTGATTTCCCATAAATAATTTGTCTGATTTCTTCAGGAAAATCATCGTTTTCTCTAGCTAAAGCAAAACGTTTAGGCTTATATTGCAAAGTAGCAATAGTATTCATTAAATCTCTAAACCATTGATCAGCATAATTATGGTTAAGATTTTTTAACCAAAGATAAGCAGATTCTATTTCCAGTTTAGCATTCTGGGTTAATTTAACTTGAAATTCCATGTTTATGCTGCATTTCTTCGATGAATTGATTTAGGGGTTGTGTGTCACCTGTTGCTATATCTTCTAATCCTTTTTTAATCCCAATAATAGTTTCTAATTTCTCGATAAAATCTAGTAATTTTTGATAAGATCCAGCATCTTGTACTACTAATTCGGCTTTCCCATTAATAGTTAAAACGATAGGATTACCTGTTTCTTTCATCTGGGTAATCATTTCATTGGTATTCCGTTTAAAGGTTGAGAGGGATTGAATATCTCGATTTAGATTAATCATGGTTGGGGACTTAGCACTAAATTTGCATTAAATTTAATGTTAGCACAAAATAGCAAAAGCGATCGCACCCTCAACAACCCTACAATAAAATAGGTTACAATAGAAAGCAGTTAAATAATCACCTAATTCATTATGCAACAACAAAGTTTTGATGCAATTTTTGAAAACGGGGTTTTTCGCCCCTTAGCTGATTTTCAATTAACAGAAGGTCAAACCGTAAAACTGATTATAGAATCGGAATCTATGAAAAAAATGAAAGGCTTTCCTACAACGGGAATTATTGCTAAACTAACAGCAAATCCTATTGTGATTCCTAACTTTCATTCCTTGACAAGAGAGGAAGCGAATGAGCGTTGGTAAACCTCAACGTTTTTTTGTTGATTCTAATATTTGGCTCTATCGTTTTATCGTTAATCCTAATGATTCAGATGCTAGAGCAAAACAACAAATAGCTACAAGTATTACCAGTCAAGAAAACCTAGTTATTAGCACGCAGGTTGTCAATGAAGTCTGCTCAAATTTAATTCGCAAAGCCAAATTTGATAATTCACAGATTCAAAGTCTAATTGAGGATTTGGGATCGGGCTGTGAAATTTTACCTGTTTCCTTTGCAACAATTCAGTATGCTGTAAAATTGCGGGATTGCTATTTATTTTCTTTTTGGGATAGTATAATCATTGCTAGTGCAATTTTAGGCGATATAACTGTTCTATATTCAGAAGATATGCAAGATAGTTTAATCATCGAAGATAGTTTACAGATTATCAATCCATTCAGAGATTTAAAATGAGCGATCGCACTCCTAACTCCCTTACACCCCAAGAAGCGATCGCACCCTCAATTATCCTAGAATAAAAAGTGATCGCACCTTCAACACTCCTACACTAATTATCAAATAACTCCATCTGATTAACTTTCACTTCTTTTTGTTTATCAGCACTTTTAACAACTTCAAAACTCAAACGAATATTTAATCTTTTTTGATTTTCAATAATATCTTGTACTGTAACAATTTGAATCTTATCACAACTTTGACTCATAAATTTACTCTGATAAAAACCAGCAGATTTTGCCGTTTTGATCATATCTTTAGTGGGATTTTCTAAAGTTATAAATATGGCTATACTGGCATTTTCTAGGGTCATTGTTCCTATTAAATCTCGGATATCTCCTGATTTTACTTTTCCTGATTTGACTTGAAAAATTATCTTTTCAGGTTCATTTTGATCCCCTTGAAAGTAAGCAATTCCGTCTACACCTTGATCTGAACCCTTTTTAGTGTTAATGATTCCTTTGTTATCAGTATAAGTTAAGATTGCCCATTTTTCAAATTCTTTTCGAGTGCGATCGTCTGCTTTATTTGCTAATGCTGTTGCACTTTCTATATCTCTAGGAATACCATGGAGTTTAATGGTTTGTAAAACCTCTTTTCCAAAGCTATCTTCTAATCTTTTTAAAATTAAACTAATACTTTGATAAGTAATATCAATTCCTATCCATTTTCGGTCTAATCTTTGGCAAACTGCAACAGTAGTACCACATCCACAATAAGCATCTAATATTATATCATTTTCGTTAGAACTGGCTTTAATTATTTTTTCTAATAACGCTTCTGGCTTCTGTGTTGGATAACCTAATCTTTCTTTCGCAGTATTAGTTAAAATTGGTATTTGCCACCAATCAAAAGGTATACGTCCAAGTTCATGTTTTCTTTGATATGCTTTACCATTGATAATTTTGTGTTCAACTTTTTCTGGAGAAGAATAAGCTTCTCTTACTAAATCAACATTAAAAGTAAAGTTATTATTTGATTTACAATAATATAGTATTATATCATGTTTTTTAGAAAAATGATATTTACTAGCTCCCCCTGAACCATAACACCAAATAATCTCATTTTTATAATCTCCACCCTGAGAACAAAAAACAGCATCTAATATTAACTTTAAATAATGACTAGCACTCGGATCACAATGTAAATAAAAACTACCTGTAGGTTTTAAAATTCGATGAATTTCTGTTATCCTTAAAGTCATACTTACTAAATAAGCAAGTAAACTTCCTGTTTTTAAAACATTCCTTAAACCTATAATTAAATCAATACATTGCTGAGTAAATAAACCATGATAATTAGTCGTAATTTCCTCTATTCCATGAATAGCGTGATCATCCCATTCCCAAGTATCAATAAATGCTTGTGCTTGAGCTTTATCATCGCCACCAATATTATTATAGATTTGATTATAATTGCGTTTAGAATTAAAAGGAGGATCAATATAACATAGGTCAACTGATTCATCTTTAATGTAACGTCTTAAAACTTCTAAATTATCGCCATAATAAAGTTGATTAACCATTATTTTTAGCAAATTATTTTGCTTGAGTTAAACTTGATTAATCATTTTTATACTAAATTGATTTTTTGTCATGGCGGATAATATCTGATATTACCTGATATTTTATTAAGAAGTATTAATACAATATCTGAAAAAACCTGATAATCTGGAATAAAATTGAGTTATAATGACGAAAAGTGTTACCTCGTCTAACTTTTATGACTGTTACAGAAATTTTACAATTTGTAGATAGCTTAGTATTTACTGAGACAGAAAAGCATTTAGATGATTTGCAAAAAAAGATTGTTGAAGAAGTATTTAAAGGTAAAACTTATAAGCAAATTGCAGACATTTATGATTATGATGAGGGTTATATTGGTGATGAATGTAGGAAGTTATTTAAAATTTTATCTGAACAGTTAGGTGAAAATATTAATAAATCTAATTTTTGTTGGACTATAGAAAGATTTACAAATTCTAGCATTGCTAAAATAGTTAATTTTGAAAATAATTTTAAAAACAATAATATCAACTGGTGTCCCAACTACGCATCATCAAATCAGCCAGAACATCAACAAAGCACTAATATTGATAACTTCAAAAAACCTGAATATGATTTAACCCTAGCTCCTCAAATTATAAATTTTTATAACCGAGAAACAGAACTTGAAACCCTTTCTAATTGGATATTCAAACAAAATACTCGTTTAATCTCAATATTAGGATTATCGGGAATGGGTAAAACCGCCTTGGTTAAAAGATTTATTGATTTAAATTTAGATGAATTTGAAGTTATTATCTGGAGAAGTTTAAAATATCCTAAACCTTTAGATTTGCTGGTTAAGGATTTATTGAATATTATTAAACCAGAAGACAAACAAACTATAGATGATCAAGTCAAACAATTATTAGATATACTCATTAATAAAAAATGTTTAATTATCCTTGATGATGTGCAGAATATCTTTACTCCGGGTCAATTTGCGGGACAATATCAACCGGAATATCAAAGTTATCAAAACTTTTTTACCCTGGTAACAGAAATTGAACATCAGAGCAGTTTGATTTTAATTGGTCAAGAAAAATGTCCAGAAATGGAAGGTTGGGAAAACGAATTATATCCGATTAAATGTTTAGAGTTATCAGGTTTATATGATCTGGAAATCATGAATAATAAAGGATTAAAAAATCACGAATCTTGGTTAAATTTAATTAATTTATATGAAGGAAATCCCGTTTATTTAAAAAGTATTGCTATTTTAATTAAAAATATATTTGATGGTGATGTTGCTGAGTTTTTAGCTGAGAATGAATTAGTCATTACTCAAGAAATGCGATCGCACTTTAACCAGCTATTTCACAGACTTTCACCTATTGAACAACAAATCGTTTTAAAATTAAGTCAATTTGAGCAACCCTTATCCAGAGAAACATTGCGAGAAAGTGTAGAGTTATCATCAACGGATTTAATTAATGGGTTACAATCTTTACAACAACGGTATTTAGTAACTAAAATAAAACACGATCAGATTATGTTTAAATTATCTTCTGTTTTTGGGGAATATGTCAGAAACTTTTGTAAAAACTAAAATTATTCATTTTTGCTAATTTATTTAAGGCTTCAGACATTTTTTGACCATTAGATTTAGTTGGATTCGTTGATATTTCTTCTTCTAAAAAAGTAATTTTAACTTCAACTGAATTATCTAAGTTGATATCTGGAGTTTGATCCAGCCATTGAATAGAATTGTTTTTTAAAATAGCATTGAAAGTTTTTAGCATGATTTTTTCACTAATTAATAAGTTGATAATTCTGGTGAGTCCCCACAAGAAGCCTAGACTAATAATTATATAGCAATCCCCGCCGAGGTGGTAATATTTTATCATCGGGGTGGCGTTCCTCCAAAGCATTACCCGACATGGTTTTTTCATACACGGATTGCTATAATCTTCCCTACACCCTTAGCAAGCGACGACACCCGCTCCAGAGACCACCTTCTTCATTCTTTACAAAATTTACAATTTTTTGTGTTTGCACCAACCTATACTGCTAAATGTAGGCTATTGCAGGATAATGTTGAACAGGAATTCAAAGCGTGAACGTTTTGAACCAGCAGGCAAAAGGATACTGTAACATCCCGCCACAACCCAATCTAACCTAACCCTCGGTATTAACTGGGTATTCACCCGTTAAAGACTTTAGAGGGTTAAATTTAGTAGCAGATGAAAGCTGAAACCCTTAGAAACATCTATCCTCCCCAAAAGTGAGCCAGACCCCCTCATGATGGAAAGTCTACAACCCTCAAATTAATTTAGGATAAATGATTTTAAATTTCGGGTTTAGTTCATAGAACATCCCCAATCCTAAATCCTTGCATTCTCAGTGAAATTTATAAGGAATATATTCTCATGGCCACTAATAGAAAAAAACGCACGACTCCTGCTACCCGTCCCGCTTCTGCCATTAGTGACAAAGTAAAAGTTACGGTTTCTTTAACGGCTGATGTTGCTCAACAGGTGGAAGCACTCGCTAAGGAATTAGGAGTATCAAAATCAGAATTATTTGAACGTTTGGCAGCATCCCAGTTAAATCAGCCAACCCAGGGGGAAAAAACGTCCTCGGAAACTCCAGCCACCGATGATACAACCTTAAAACAGCAGATTGAAGCCCAAGCCAATACGATTCAAGAGTTAAAACAGCAACTAGCCCAAACCCATGAAGCCTTAAAACAAGAAGCAGAACAAAAGGTAACACAAACTATTGATCCTAAAACGTATCAGGCTTTACAAGAAACCTCTAAACAACAAGAATCAACAATTGCTCAATTACAGACTCAATTAAATCGAATTCCTGAGTTAGAGCAACAATTAACAGCAACTATTTCCGCAGAAACCCACCAGGCCTTACAAAGCCAGTTAGAACAGGAACAAAAAACCATAGCCCAACTCAATCAGCGTATTGAAACCCTGGAAAAAGAAGTGGAAAAAAGCAATAGTGCTCTAGTTCAAATGCAAGTTAAACAAGAGAGAATTGCCGAATTAGAAGTAAAATTAGCTAACGGGATTTCAGAAGAAAATTATCATAACTTAGAATATCTCTGTGCGGCTCAAAAGACACAAATGGCAACTCTTGAACAAAAATTAGCAAGTTTAATTTCCACTAAAACTCAACATCAAGAAACGGCTAATTATGATGCCCTAAAAAACTATTTGCAAGAACAGGATGATTTAATTAACGTTTTGCAAAAACGGGTTTCAGAACTGCAAGGGTTAGCTTCCTTTGGAGAATCTCAACTCTCTAAATGGCGAAATCGTACCTTCAACGGTTAAAATCAAAGCCAACAATTTAGGATGGGCTATGCCCATCTTGACCCCAAAACCCCCCAAGGGTTTCACCCTCTAAAGACAGAACTCCCAAACTAATAAGTGCTTGTGCAAAATAAATTACCGAGTTAAAAAAGGGAACAGGGAACAGGGAATTAGAAATATGTAAATAATTATGTTTGGGTGCTTATTATTAAAATAAATTAAAATTTTCCGGTTTTCCGACCGAATCCCTAACCCGGGAGGTGTAACTAAAGTTTAGAATAAAGCGCAGATGGTTTCATCACAAACAAAATTATGGTAGCTCTTTACGTCAACCCCGCCACTGGCAATGATTTTAGTTCCGGGGAGTCGAATAAACCCTTTAAAACCCTAAAAAAAGCCCTTTCCCAAGCTCAGTCGGGAACCACAATTTATCTCGAACCCGGAACCTATAGTAGTTTAAGTGGTGAAGTGTTTCCCCTGACTGTCGCTTCTGGAGTCATCGTCATTGGCAATGAGTCCGGTAAAGGGAGTGGCATTTTAATCGAAGGCAATGGACTCCATAGCAGTAGTAGTGCGGGGAGTCAAAACATTACGATTTTGATGGAAGATAACGCCCAATTGCGAGGCGTCACCGTTACCAATATCCAAACCCGAGGGACGGGAGTTTGGATTGAATCCCAATCTCCAATCATTGCTAATTCTACCTTTACCCGATGCAAACGAGAAGGGATTTATGCCGTAGGTTCGGGAAATCCTCAAATTCTCAATAGTATTTTTGTGCAAAATGAAGGCTATGGAGTTTCCATTGAAGGGGATATCAAAGGAGAAATCGGAGGAAATACCTTTGAAAATACCGGATATGGGATTTCCCTGAAAAATCAGGCCGCTCCGTTAATTCGGGATAATGCCATTGTCGAAAACCGTTCCGGGATATTAATTGCCGGGGACTCCCAACCGATTCTGCGTCAAAACTTAATCGAACGCAATAGCGGGGATGGGGTGGTAATTATGAATCAAGCCACACCGGATTTAGGAACCGCCCAAACCCCCGGGGGAAATACGATTCGCAATAATGGCGGTTTTGATGTCCAGAATGCTGGAACTGCCAGCTTAACCTCCTTTGGAAATCTTCTTAGTCCTACTCGCGTTAAAGGAAATATACAAGTCGTGACTCAAAGCGTACCAACCGCCGCCTCTGCAACTCTGTTTGTTAATTCGGCCACAGGGAATGATTCAGCCTCTGGCGGGCAATCTACCCCCCTAAAAACCATTGCCAAAGCTATTAGTCAAGCCCAGTCGGGAACCCTGATTCAAGTCGCTCCCGGAAGCTATAACGCCACTACGGGAGAAGTATTTCCCCTGATTGTGCGCTCAGGAGTCACCATTGTTGGGAATGAGACGACCAAGGGCAAAGATGTGGTGATTCTGGGAAGTGGTCGCTTCAGTAGTCCCAGTTCGGCGGCCCAGAATGTGACGATTTTGATGGAAAATAACTCAACGGTGAAGGGGTTAAGCGTTACCAATGACCAAACCCGAGGAACGGGAATTTGGGTGGAATCGGTTTACTGTAATATCGGTAGTTGTACCCTGACCAAATCCAAACGGGAAGGGGTTTTTGCCACCGGAACGGCCATTGCTGCGGTGACGAATAGTGATTTTATCGAAAATGTGGGTAATGGAATTGCTTTAGGGGGGAATGCTAAGGGAGAAATTCGGGGAAATAAATTCCAAAATACCGGATATGCAATTTCTGTCCAAGCCCAAGCGTCGCCCTTAATTATTGAAAACGAAATTCTGGAAAATCGGTCTGGGATTGTGTTATCAGGACAGTCTAAACCGGTATTACGAAAAAATCAAATTAAGAAAAACCTGCAAGATGGTTTAACGGTAATTGCGGATTCTGCCCCCGATATGGGTAGCCCTCAAGATAATGGGGGGAATATATTTGTTGATAATGGCAAATATGATGTGCAGAATGCCAGTAAATTTACCTTAGTTTCCGTGGGAAATCAAATTAACCCGACCCGAACTTTGGGAAGTATTGAGTTTACCGCCAATCAAACCCCAACTCCTGGCCCAAGTCCCAGCCCAACCCCAACCCCCGGCGGCTCTACTCCCACCCCCACACCAACTCCGGTTCCCGGAGGGGCGAAATTCACCGATATTGGCTCCCATTGGGCGAGAACTTTTATAGAAAGGTTAGCGGATATGGGGATTATTAGCGGTTTCCCCGATGGTTCGTTTAAACCCGATGCCACCTTAACCCGCGCCCAACACGCGGCGATGTTAAAGTCGGCGTTTGAATTAACACCCATTCGGGAAGGAATTGTGTTTACTGATGTGGCGGCGGATTTTTGGGGAAAAGAGGCAATTGATAAAGCAAATCGGGCGGGTTTCCTATCAGGTTATCCCGATAAAACTTTCCGACCAAATCAAAATTTAACTCGGTCTCAAGCGGTTGTTTCCTTAATTAATGGGTTGAAATTAACCGGGGGAACATCTAATAGTTTGGGCGTTTATACTGACCGTGCTCAAATTCCGGCTTTTGCTACTAATGCAGTAATTACGGCGACGGAATTAAATATAGTGGTTAATTACCCGAAAAAGGAGGTTTTTAACCCGTTAAAAGATGTCACCCGTGGGGAAATTGCGGCGATTTTCTATCAAACTTTAGTGGCCGTTAATCGGGCGCAAGCTGTGGATTCTCCTTATATTGTTTAATTCCTAGAAACTGGGTTTCTAACAGAAACCCAGTTTCTAACACAACTGTGTAGATAAATAAGGTTAAATCAAGGAGATAAAAATATGGCAGCACTAATTTTAAATAATCCAGAAACTGCCCCGATTACCGATGAGCAATTTTATCAAATTTGTGTTGCCAACCGCGAATTAAAATTAGAACGAACCGCCAAAGGAGACTTAATTATTATGCCACCCACCGGAGGGGGAACTGGAAAACGAAACTCAGATATTAACCTAGATTTGGGTTTGTGGAATCGACAAACTCAATTAGGAATTGTCTTTGATTCTTCTACTTGTTTTAAACTTCCTCATGGTGGAGATCGTTCTCCAGATGCAGCTTGGATACCTCTAGCAAAATGGGAATCTCTCACCCCCGAACAGCAAGAGAAATTTCTGCCCATTTGCCCCGATTTTGTCATAGAATTGCGATCGCCTAGTGATTCTTTAAAGCCCCTACAAGATAAAATGCAGGAATATATTGATAATGGTTCTCGTTTAGGTTGGTTAATTAACCGCCAAAACCGTCAAGTCGAAATTTATCATCAAGGCAGAGAAAAAGAAATTTTAGAAAATCCAACCACATTATCAGGAGAAGATATTTTACCTGGATTTGTTTTAAATCTTTCATTAATTTGGTAATTCAGACTGCCCGCAGAAACGTATTCTTAGATTACGTTTCTGAGGATAAAGACCTAATTCCTTGCTGTAATACCTTTAGCCTATAACCCAAAGTTCCTGGTTGATCAACCTCTAAACTTTCAATCAGTTTGTCCAACAATAAATTTAACTCAACTCTAGTTTTTTCTTGAAGTATTCTATTAATATCTTGCCCCAGTAAGTAGATGTTGGCATCAAGAAAGTCAATTACTCCCCCTGCAAGTTCATCCACTAATTCTGTATATACACGATCTTCATCTTCGTACCTTGATAAGATAAATTCAATGTCTTCTAAATCTTTGTTAGTACGTTCTCCCCGATCTCCCCAAGCAAAAACTTTGAGAACGATAAAAGCTGGCGTATCAATCACTGGAATTTCTAAGTCATCAATACGAGCGGTTGTTGCAGATAAGAGAGCTTCAGAAAAACCTAAAACATTCATGGGGTTACGACTATCAGGCCAAACAATTTCTTGATTAGGCTCACCAATTTCTCCAAAGGGGACTATATCAACCTCAATATTGGTTTCTATATGAATAAATTTATGAGCATTTTTTGTGGGTTTAAAACGAGGAGAATTACCACCGATTAGATTGTTCTGAAGTTTTTCATAGGCTTCCCAACTCTCTATAGATATCGCCACATCCCAATCCTTAGTTCCCCTACCTTCCCCGAATTTCTGGTCAAAGATCAATAACCTAGCTCCCGCGCCAACCAGAATCATAGGTAACTCTAATGCACTGACTATATTTACTAAATCAGCCAAAACCTGCTTCTCTTTAGAACCAATCATTCTTTTGCGCTATCTCGTCAATATATCGATCATAAATCAGTTGAGCAGTTTCTTTTAATCGGCTATTACCCGTCCGTACTAACTCGGCGTGAATTAATAATGGATGAACAATATTCTTCAATCCTCCAAATTCGTTTTGATCATACTTGTCATGTCCAAAACTTTCAAGCAACGCAATACTTCCTTCAGGATCAGGTTTTAGCTTTAATTTAACTGCTATCTGGCGGTAATCAACATTTTCACCAAGATGCAGTATTGCACTAATGGGACGAAGATATTCAGTTAGAATTGAGGCGGCAAGCTCACCACCGATTAGATAGCCATATTGATCTGCGTATTTTTTAAGGTCATCTTCGATTTCTGAAAAATTCCGTTTTCCAATGGGACTAAATGTTCCGATTAGTAATTTTGAACGTAATGTTTCAGAGTATCCTAACTCCCACCTTTCAAGAAGTTTGACATAATCAATGATTTCGTATCTTCCGTGTTTGTAAGTTATGTAATCTAACTCGTGAAGTTTTTTTAGGGTGCTTTTCACCGTTTTTGTACTAACACCAGAAATGTAAGAAATTTGTTCAATATCATCCCCCTTTAAAGTATTGGGCTGGCTGAGTAAGGCATACATAACTTGCAAAGCAGTGCTAGTAATTTCTAAAGACTTATTTTTACTATCTTTTGAAGTCTGGTTACGAACTACTACATAAATTCCTGGGCTATTAAGATAAATATTTCCATCAACATCAATAAATTCAATATTTCTTTCTAAGAGTTGATCCACAACTAGATTAGACAAACTGCGTGTCACAAGTAGAGGTTTTTGACCGGGCTTTAGTCTGCCACCTAAATGAGTCAAATAATCTGCAACTTGTTCAACGACATCATTTGTGACACCCGTTTTAATTTCACAGACATAATTGACAGTATTATGAGAGTTGCTAATTGTTAGCTCTCCATCTGCCAAAACCTCACTAGAAAAATAAGATTCTCCTAGAGTTGCCTTAATATTAGGTAATGATTCAAGGTAGGCAAGACACTTTTGGAATAGTGGGTTTTTGGGAGGCATTGAACGATTCCCCAGATGACGCGACAAAGTTTAATTATATCTTTAGATGTGTATTTTCGTTGTTTTCAGTCTTCCGCCTGTATCCAATTCTAATAATAATTGAATCTTTTCCTTCTCTTTAGAATCAACTGTTTCCAACTCCCTAACAATATTAAAATCCTTACTAACCTTAGATAACTCTAATAAAGTCGGATCAATTCTATTTCTATATTTTTTTTCCTCATATAACCAGTTCAATATATCCGACAAGTGCCAGATAGAAGGAGTCCCACTATAGATAGGTTTTGGAGATTTTAGTTCATTTTTGACCAACAAATTGCGAATATTTTGCCGTGTACATCCGAGCAATTTAGCAACCTCGGTTAAACTAACAAAATCCGGGCTAACTTCAGTCAAAACTGCCTGGGGAATAGCCCGTTTAACATCCTGAATTGCGCTATAAACTGCTTTCCTAGCAGATGAAGATTCACGGATAAAATTGAGGGCAATTTTCCCCTTTTTACCAATTCCAATTAAGGCATCATCACAGCCTTCTGTTGCCAAACTCTCTAGGTAATTATCGAGATTGACGTGAGTATCTGGGAGATTAAAGTTTAAAATAAAATCATATTCTGACATCTTTTTATTTCTCCTCTTTCTGTTTTGTTTGATTATGAATAGTGCAGTTATCGATAACACGACGGATTAGTTTAGCATGATTGCCTGGATTTTTAGGGGTACTCCAAACACTGGCAATACAAAATTCTCCGCAGCGACAATCATTGTTATTATAAGGGCAGTAAATCTTTCCCCACGCATGAGAGCCACCCTCTACAATACGCCATCCATTTTGTTCAGCATACTTCAAGGCTGCTTCAATTTCTGGCTTAGAATGTTTTTTCCTAGACATAAAATTCCGAGCTTGTATTCACTATAGTTTATTCTGATAAAATTGTCAAGTGACAACTTATTATAACCTGGATGGAATGAGTCAAACTCTCTGTTATTTTTATAAGAAAATGTAAGTGTGGATGCTAGTTCGTGCGCGTTGCTGACTCACCCTACAATAGTTTAGAATGTCTATTATTGTGAAAAATTATGACTCATCCTCAAGTGATTTGTATTGGTGAAATATTGTTTGATCGGTTATCAAATGAATTAGGAAAACCCTTAGAAACCGTTAAATTTTGGACAGATTACCCCGGCGGTGCTCCGGCAAATACGGCTTGTGGATTAGTGAAATTAGGGATTCCTACGGCTTTTATAGGCTGTATTGGGGAAGATGCACCTGGAGGTCAATTAGTAGAATTATTAACTCAAACTGGGGTTAATATTGTCGGAGTTCAACGTCATTCTAACGCGCCGACTCGGATTGTTTATGTGGTTAGAGATGAAAAGGGCGATCGCAGTTTTGCAGGATTTGGAGCGCGAAAAACCACAGAATTTGCTGATACTTATTTACAATTAGAACAACTTCCAAGAGACTTATTTAAAACTGCACAATTTCTGGTTTTAGGGACATTAGAATTAGCCTATCAACACAGTCAAGAGGCTATATTAACAGCCCTTGAATTAGCTAAAAATTATAACGTTAAATTATTTATTGATATTAACTGGCGACCGATGTTTTGGCAAGATTGCGATCAAGCAATAGAACTCATTTTAAACTTTGTTCAAAATGCCGATTTTTTGAAATTAACCGGCGAAGAAGCAGAACTATTATTTAATACCATAGATCCAGTAGCGATCGCTAAACAGTTACAAATTCAAGGAGTATTTGTCACCGCCGGAGAAAGGGGTTGTACCTATTATTTAGCGGGAAATTATGGGAAAATACCCGCATTTTCTGTTAATGTGGTCGATACAACCGGAGCCGGAGATGGTTTTACCGCCGGAATTCTTCATCAATTCTGTAAATTAGGAATAGAATCAATTAATCATGCCAAAATAGCTGAACAAATAGTTAGGTTTGCTAGTGCCGTAGGAGCATTAACCACAACAAAACCAGGTGCTATTTCAGCCCAACCCAACTTAACAGAAGTTGAAACTTTTTTAGATCGATTCTGGGATAATCTGAATTAATCCCCTTAAAACATAGAGATTTTGAGATTATTCAAAGGTTATTAGCTAGGTTTCTTAACCCGATAGTTCAGGGTAACAAACTTCTAATTCCCCATCCCGCAAAAACACCGGCAAAAAATGCCCAAATTTGCCCGCTTTTAACGATATGGTTCCAGGTTCTGACGAAATCGCCAATAATATCCACATTCACTTGTTGAGCTAAAATTGTTCCGTGGGCGAACAAATTTAAACCGTGATCAAGAAAATGAAACCCGTCAAGAGGATTCAGTATTAGAACAATCATCATTATCGCCGACCTTGCTAGATTTTACTTGCAATACCACGAGGGTCATATCATCCCCATTTCGGTTTTCTGCACCAATAAATTGTTGAACTTGTTCAAATAAATAATCCAAAATCGCCTGGGGATTTCTACAATTCTGACACGCCCAATGAAATGCTTGACTAAGATTTTCCTCATCGAAGCGATCGCCCCGTTGATTCATCGCATCCGTAAATCCATCGGTATAATAAATAATTGTATCCCCGGGATAAAGTTGGATTTTATCTTCATAGTAGCGACTATCCGCATCTAACCCAATCAACATTCCCAATGTATCCAACCTTCTAATCGTATTCGTTGCCCTGTGCCATAATAACGGGGGATGGTGGGCTGCGTTGCTATAGGACAACATTCGAGTTGCCGGATCATATTCCGAATAAAATAACGTCACAAAGCGGTTAGAATTTTCCAAATCCGCATACATAACCTGATTCAAATGTCCCAAAATCAAGGAGGGAGAATGGCGGTTTAACACCTCTGCCCTTAACATTCCCCTGGTCATGGTCATAATCAAACCCGCCGGAACGCCTTTACCCATGACATCGCCAATCACAATACTCCAGCGTTCATCGGTATAGACAGAAAGATGATCACTACGTTTGTCAAAATTAGAGGGAATAAAATCATAATAATCCCCGCCCACTCGGTTCGCGGTTTGACATTTGGCGGCAATATCTAAACCTGGAATGGTGGGGCATTTTCGAGGAAATAATTGTAACTGAATTTCCGCCCCAATTTCTAATTCCCGATCTAACCGTTCTTTTTCCCGTAGGGAAGTTGCTAACTCATCATTGGCAATGGCAACAGCCGTTTGATCCGCCACCAACCGGATTAATTTTTGTCGGGTCGGTGTCCAAACATAATTGACATCATGACTAAAAACATATAACCGTCCCCGCTCGATATTATTCACCAAAATCGGTGTCCCGAATAACTGTACATCGGGGCCAAGATAGCGACTAACTTGATAATCTAAATTGGCTGTATAGGTTTGTAAGGCAGATTCCGAGAGGTCTTCTAACCTTCCTGTGGTTGAGAAGGCGGTAATTTGTCGGGTTACGGCTTCGATCGCTTGCCGAATATCCTGACATTGGCGTCCTTCCTGACAATGGAGCCGTTGAAACCGGACTTGTCCATTAGGTTTAAATAATACCAAAGCCCCCCCATCGGAATCCGTCACCCGACTAGCGACCAGGGGAGTTAACTCTAAAAATTGATTCAGGTTGTTGAAGCTACGCAGGGCATACCCCAAGGAACTTAACAACTCGTTCACATTTTGCTGTTCTCGATGCAAACGCGCCACCATTTCCTTGAGGGCAAAAACTGGCGTCGTTTCTGGTGTTGCAGAACCCGTAATCGAGTCAGCAAATTGATCAGAGCGTCTAGGGAGGGGCAAGGCTGTCATCTAAAACCTCACGGGGGAAAGGAAGGGGAGCAGGGGGGGCAGGGGAGGCAGGGGAGGCAGGGGAGGCAAACGATTCCCGATTCCCGATTCCCGATTCCCGATTCCCGATTCCCGATTCCCGATTCCCTGTTCCCTGTTCCCGATTCCCGATTCCCGATTCCCGATTCCCGATTCCCGATTCCCGATTCCCTATTCCCTATTCCGGTGTTCGGATAAATAAAGGACGGGGGGTATTTGCGATTTAGCCACTGAGGAGGGCTTCGATAAACTCGTAGCTGGAAAAGGGACGTAAATCTTCGATACTTTCCCCAACTCCGATAAACCGAATCGGTAAGCCGAGTTGCTGGACAATCGCTAGGGCAACACCACCTTTAGCAGTTCCATCGAGTTTTGTCAAGACTACCCCACTTAATTGAGCCACTTCTGAAAAAACTTCGGCTTGGCGTAAACCATTTTGACCCAGGGTAGAATCCAATACTAACAAAGATTGGATTTTGGCGGATGGAGCGCGCTTATCAATGACTCGACGAATTTTATTGAGTTCCTCCATTAAATTCTTTTTATTTTGCAAGCGCCCGGCTGTATCAATAATTAACAATTCCGTATTGCGAGAGCGGGCCGCTTCGATCGCATCATAAACCACCGCCGCCGGGTCGGTATTTTTTCCCGGGTTCGCCACGACTTCTACACCCGTGCGTTCTCCCCAGACCTTCACCTGATCAACGGCCGCCGCCCGAAAAGTATCCCCGGCGGCGATTAAACAACGATAACCGGATTTTTGGGCTAAATGTGCGATTTTGCCAATTGTAGTGGTTTTACCCGCCCCATTGACTCCAGTAATTAACCAAATATTTAAGGTATCTTTTTCCGGTGCGAAGCTGATAGGATAGCCCTGGGAAAAGGGTTCTTCTAAAATTCCTCTTAATATTTGTTTCAGATAGGCGATCGCCTGTTCTGGGGGCAGGGCTTCTTGACGGAGTTTATTTTGTAGGGCTTCAATGACGCGATCAGTTGCTGCCACCCCGACATCGGCCTGTAAGAGCATGGATTCAATTTCATCAACGGCCTGTTGATTTAATGGCCCCTGACCGACAATGGCTTTTAATTGGTTGAGTAAGTTGCGCCGTGTCCGTCCTAGGGCTTTCCAGAGTTTTTGTAACCAGGTAATTTCTTCTAGGGCCACTTGATCGGGACGCCGACCTTGATCAGCTAAGACCTGAGCCGACCACATAAAGATCTCATCAAACACCATTCCCGCTTCCCCAGAGGCTGTTTCGCTGGTTTCGGGTTCCGGTTCAATGGCGGTTTCTTTCAGTCGTTCTAGGCGGGTTTGACGTTCTGTGGTGGATGCAGCCCAGAAGGGAGCAGGGGGAGCAGGGGAGGCAGGGGGAGCAGGGGAGGCAGGGGAGGCNTGGCTTCTACAGGGGTTTCTACAGCCGTTTCCACCTCTGGAGTTTCATCGGTTAAAACCGTCTGTTCAACTTCGGGTTCAACTTCGGGTTCCAGTTGTTGTTGTTTTTGAATATTTTTATAAGCTGCTTTTGCCCACTGTAAATAATCCTCAGAAATTTGAGGTTTTTCTTCAGAAATATCAGCAATTTCCGCCGGTTGATCTACCTTGACGGGTTCAGATTGAACCTCCTTTTCCGGTTCTTGATTCTGATCGTTTTTTTCATTAAATTGACGACGAAACCAATTGAATACCATAGTTTTTTTAAATATTAGTTATTAAGGAGCACCGGGAGGCAGGGGAGGTAAACTCTTTCTAAACCCATTACCCATTACTTATTACCCATTACCTATTACCTGTTCCCTGTTCCCTGTTCCCTGTTCCTCAGCTTTTAATTTATCGACAAATCGACGGAGAACGCCATTAACAAAGCGATAACTTTCTTCATCGCTGTAGCGTTTTGCCAGTTCAATAGCTTCATTAATTGCCACTTGTTCTTTTAAATCTAAATACATTAATTCGGCAACGGCGATGCGGAGAATATCGCGATCTATGCGGGGGAGTCGGTTGAGTTGCCAATCTACCAAGACATCGGTTAATAACTGATCAATTTCAGCTTTATGGGTATTAACTTGAATCAGAATATCAAGGGCATAATTACAGACTTCTTGTTGATTGGCTAATTGTACCAATTCCGGTAATTCAATGGCGGTACTTAAACGATTAATTGCCCCTTGAACTAATTCAATGGCTTCATAAACCATTGTTCTGGCACTTTGTAAATCATTGGCTCGAATTTGGCTACTTAAAAGGCGATCGCTACTCCGTTGTAGTTCAGAAACCGCCGTTTCTAAAGACTCCTGACCTTCAGCCGTTAACGTCCTGACGGCGGCAATTAAAACATCATGTAATTCTTGAGTTTCTAGGCGCTCTGAAGTCGCAGGAAGTTGGCTAATTCCAAGTAAAGCGAGTTCACGAGCAGTACGACGGGCTTGCATAAGTTTAAGAATTTAAGAATAAAGATTGTCCGTTTAATTTTCGCTGACCCCAATGCCCTCATCTTCCAGGACAATAACTGGAATTTTATTTTCGCCGTTAACCATCGATTCTAATGGGAGTTCAGATTTAGGGCTAAGGGCTTTCACCGTCGTTGAAGACGTTGTATTGACAATTCCACCCGATACGATAATTTTAAACGCATCTTCTACCGAGAGGGTCAGGTTGATGATCTCGCGCTGTGGAACAATAGCATACCATCCACTGGTGGGGTTCGGGGTCGTGGGAATAAACACACTAACCACTTCCTCAGACAATTTAGACCGCATATCATCGCTCACCGACCCGGTAACAAAAGCCAGTGACCAAAGACCTCGACGGGGATATTCTACTAAGACAACACGACTGAATTTATCATTAGAATCTCGTAAAAGGGTTTCTAAAAGTTGTTTCAGGGTTTTGTAAACCGAACCCGCTAGGGGAATGGCTTGTAAGATTTTTTCACCAAAGCCCAAAAGCCATTGTCCCGCGATATTCCGGGCCATCAAACCAATAAATAAAATCCCCGATAGGGGTACAGCTAACCCGACCAAAACATTTAGTAGGTTAACTAAAATCGGATGCAAACCATCAAAGGGATTAATTTGCTTAGGAATACGGGTCAGAAACTCAATTACGGAACTGGAGATGGTGATGGTTAACCAAATCGTGGTTGCTAGGGGAATCACGACTAACAGACCTGCAATTAAGTCATTTTTTAAGTCCTGCTTCAAGCGTTGGAACACAGAGCGTCCAGTCTCCTTTTTTTCTTGGGTGTTTCTTTTTCCTATTATTAACGATTATCGGTCTTTTGGGTCTTTGCCGCGATCTATCTTGATGGGGAGATCAATGACCAAAGGTCAACTGTCGAATCTGTTGAAATTGAAAATCCCGGGCTAAAGTCCTCAGACTGGTGGCTAAGGCTTGATGTTCGGAGGGAATTTGTTGGACTAAATGCAGAACTTCTTCTTCATCACAGAGGAGACAGGCTTCCTGTAGGGCGATAATCCATTCCTTCGACATCACTAACAGACTTTCAGGGGTTAAGGGCTGGTTAACCGAAGATGAAAGAATAGAGGAACCGGGAGCAGAAGTGGTGGAGTCTGCATAGACATATTTTAATTTCAAATATTCAGCCATTGTACTGAATAGTTCATCTTCTTGGAAAGGTTTACTCAAGTAGTCATTACATCCCGCCGATAAAGCTAAGTTGCGATCAGTTTTGGAAGCATAGGCGGTTAAGGCAATAATCACAGTATTTTCACCCTTTACACTGGCACGAATTCGTTGAGTCGCCTCATAACCATTCATAATCGGCATTCTAATATCCATCCAAATCAAATGGGGCTGCCATTCTTGCCATAAATGCAGAGCTTCTTGTCCATTTTCAGCCTCTTTAACCTGTAGACCGATTTGAGTTAATAATTTGATCATCAGTTGGCGATTTTCGGGTTGATCATCCACCACTAAAATTTTATATTCTGGTTGACCTGGAGCTAAACTTAAGACCTGGCGACTAATTTCTGGGGATTGAATTTGGCTTCTCTGGGTCACTAAGATGGGAATTTCAAACCAAAATATACTCCCGACCCCCTGGGTACTTTTCACCCCCAAATTTCCCCCGATTAACTCAACGAATTTCCGCGTAATTGTTAATCCTAAACCTGTCCCTTCTAGGGCTTTCTTACCCGATTGACTTTGAATAAAAGCATCAAAAATATGATTCAATTCCGCTTCAGCAATTCCCACTCCCGTATCCTCAATTTCAAATCTAAGAATTAGGTTTTGACCTTGACCGTTGAGGAGTGAGGGTTGGCTATTTACTATTGACCTTTGAACTCTAGCGATTGAAGATTGATATCCCCCTGCCTTCCCTACTCCCCCTGCTCCCCTGCCCCCCCTTCTCCCCTGCTCCCCTACTCCCCCCTGAACCCAAGATACAGTTAAATTCACACTACCTTTCTGGGTAAATTTAATCGCATTTCCTAAAATATTAATTAAAATTTGGCGAAGTTTATTGGGATCTGTGATGATATATTGAGGAACATTCGGTTGAATATTCAGACAAAATTTTAATCCTTTGGTTTCTACTCGTAAACGGAACATCTCCCAAATGGATAAAATTAAATAATTCAGATCAAAGGTACTTTCGTCGAAGGTCATCCGCCCAGCTTCTATTTTGGATAAATCTAAAACATTATTGATTAAATGGAGCAGATAATCACCACTGCGACGAATAATTTCTAAATTTTCTTGTTGATAGGTAGGAAGGGCGGAATCATGGCTCATTAGTTGAGCAAATCCCAAAATTGCATTTAAAGGAGTTCTTAACTCATGACTCATATTGGCAATAAAAATACTTTTAGTTTTATTCGCAACTTCGGCGGATTCTTTGGCTTTTTGCAGTTCTAATTCTACTTGTTTGCGATCGCTAATATCTAAAACCGTACCAAACAGTTGTACAATATTTCCTTGCTCATCTCTGACTCCTTCTCCCCGAACTTCTAAATATCGAATTGAACCATCGGTGCGAATAATACGATAATCGAGTTCATAGGAAATTCCCGATTGAATGGCTTGTTTAACATGATGTTCAATATTCCGAAGATCTTCAGGATGAACATACTGTAAATACTCCACATAACTCGATTCAGTCTGGGATTTTTCCAATCCGAAAATCCTTAACATTTCCTCTGACCAACTCATTTTCTGAGTGGCGACATCAAATTTCCAATTGCCAATATGAGCAATGCGTTGAGCTTCCACTAATGCTTCCTCACTTTGTCGCAATTTTTCTTCAGCAATTTTTAGTTCTGTTAAATTTCTAATACTAATCACAACTCCAGAAATATTCTGATTTAATTCATAATAAGGTGCGTAAGTAATACTCAAAAATTGATGTTTTAGACAGGGTAAATCTGACCAACAATGGTAGTGAATCACTTCTCCTTCTAAACACTTTTCTAAGTTGGGTTTCATAATCTGTTCAAATTGGTCTTGACCGACAAAATCCATCACTGGACGACCCATTAATGCTTCTAAAACTTGATGATAAAGATTCAAATAAGCCGGGTTTGCTAACTGATAGCTATAATTCCGATCAATTAAACAAATTTGATCCGTTGTTGCCGCCACAATTCTCTCATAACGGCGTAAGGCTTCCTCCGTCCGTTTGCGTTCACTAATATCTTCACAAATTCCCATAGCGGCAATAATTTGACCTTGGGAATTCCTCACTAAAGCGGTCGATAAACTAATATCAATTAAAGATCCATCTTTGCGTAGACGTTTGGTTTCCACTTGGCTTAAAGTATTAGTTAAAAAAGTATTTTCCACTATTTGTTGAAATTCTTCTTGAGAATCCATCGGAATCATCGGTAATTTTTTGCCCATTACTTCCTGAAAATTCCAACCAAAAATCTTTTCCGCCGCCGGATTCCAGACTAATATATTACCATTATGATCAATGACATCAATCGCAACGGGAGCCGCTTGAATGGTTGCTTGTAATAAGTCATTAATCGCTTGTAAAGTGGCTTCAGTTTGTTTACGTTCCGTAATATCTTGATAAACTGTTAAAAATAGTTCTCCCCATTCATCTTCTAATAATACTGTTGAAATCAACAGGGTTTTGGTTTCTCCTAGTTTAGTAATAATCGTGGTTTCAATATTATGTAAATTCCCTTGATGAATCACCTGTTGTAACCGTTCCCCCGCCCGTTGATAAGCTAGATTATTAGGATAAAGTAACCGCATAAAATCGGGATGACTTTCCGTGTCTTCTAAACCATATCCAGTGATTATTTCCATTTGAGAATTAAAGATTAAAAATTCTCCTTTAGAATTACTTAATGTAATCCCGTTGCCAATAGTTTCAATCACCGTTTGTAAGCGTCTTTGGGTAATTTGAAGTTCAGATTGGGCTTTTTTGCGATCATTAATATCAACCCAATATCCCACAATTTCTAAGGGTTGACCTTTTTTATCTCTAACTAATCGCATTTGCATATCTAACCAATGATAGGTATGATCTGCGTGTAGAAATCGATATTCATAATTAAAGACATCCCGCTTTAAAATATGCTCTAATCCTGAACGTAAAAGTTTGATATCATCAGGATGGACATGGTGTAACCAAAAACCAGGATTTCTGATAAATTCATGGGCGTAATAACCCAATAAACGATGGACATTATCACCGATAAAAGTAATTTGATACTCTCCCTCTTGTTGACAACTAAAAATCACAGCCGGACTAACGGTAAGTAAATATTGTAACCGCTCACTTACAGACCGTAATTCCAATTCCACTCGTTTCCGTTCAGTAATATCTAATAACACTCCACCAACACCAGAAGCACTACTATTAATATTAGTAGATAGGGGAAAAAATGAAGCCATCCAATAACTACGAACCCCGGAATAAGTATATTCACCACTAATTTCTAAATCTAAAATTGGCTCTCCTTTACTTAATACTTCATCACAGACAAATTCTAAAATTGTGGTATATTCAGAAAATACATCTTGAATCGATTGACCAATATGAGTATGAGCCGGAATTCGGTGCATTTTGGCGATTGAATCATTAACTTTAATAAACTTTTTTTGATCATCTAAAATTAATAATCCGGCGGGAGCGCAAGCAAAAAAAGCATCCAACCAGGATTCTCGTTGAGCTAATTCTTGTTCTAGGATTTGGCGTTCCGTAATATCTCGTGCTTCGGCAATTAAAAGTTTAATATTTCCGGCTCCATCTAATAAGGGACGGAGGGAAAAATCAATGGTTGTAATTTGATTTCCTTGACCTAAAATATCAATTTCATAGCGAATAAATTCTCCCCTAGCAGCCCGAACAATTGTGTCTTGGAGTTGGGTTTGAACATCGGGGGAAATTGTCCACCAGTGTTCTTCCCAAAAGGGTCGATTTACGACCTCTTGCAGTTGTAAACCGGAAAAGTCTAAAGCAGTTTGATTAAGTTCTAAAATCACGCCTTCACAGGTTAATAGTCCCATGAATTGGAAGGTTTGATTAAAAATCCCTCGAAAACGGGTTTCACTGTCTCTGAGGGCTGCTTCTGCCTGTTTGCGGTCAGTAATTTCAGCCACCACTACTCCTAGAGCCATGGGTTTTTGAGAGTGTGAATTGATCGGAAAATAGGAGACTAACCAGGTGCGATTAATCCCGGGTTGTTTGGGGGTTTCTCCGGTGATTTCAACGGACAAAATTGTTTTCCCGGTATTCAAAACTTCTTGGAATATCTTTTCTTGTTGAATGGCGATTTGAGGTATGATATCTAAGGGGGTTTTACCAATATGATCTGCCACGCAAACCCCGTTAATATCTGCCAGGGCTTGATTAATAAAAGTAAACTTGAGTTCCGTATCCAGAATGGTCATTCCTACGGGTGCGCTGGTAATAAAAGCATCTAATAATTGTTGTTTTTGGAGTAATTCTTCTTCCAGTTTTTTACGGTGAGTGATATCTTGAACTTGGGTAATAAAATATAAGGGATTTGCTTGATGATCTCGAACAATAGTGGCATTAAGTAAAGTCCAAATAATCTGTCCTTGTTTATGAATATATCGTTTCTCAATCTGATAGGTTTGGATTTGATTATTTAATAGGCTATGAAGATACTGGGTATTTGTCACTAAATCATCGGGATGGGTAACGGTTTGAAAACTTAAATTTAGTAATTCTGATTGAGTATAGCCGACAATTTCACATAGGGCTTGATTAACCCGTAACCACTGACCATTTAGACCCAAAATTGCCATACCAATTGAGGCACTTTCAAAGGTACTTCTAAATTGTTCTTCACTTTGGCGCAGATGGGTTTCTCGTTTATAGATGAATAAAATTAAGCCACTCAAAATTAAAATAATAATGTTATAAATCAGATAAACTAGAATATAATCGGTAAAAATAAATTGACTAATACCACTGGCAAAGATCATAAATCCTAAACAAAAAATTAATACATTAATCGGGATATGAAAAACTTTTAGATCTGCTAAAAACTGAGTAGGATTTGATGAAAATGATCGTTTATTACTCATCAGAACACCTGCCATTTTTGGTGATTATGGTTAGAATTATCTGAGTGAAAAAATCCGTTAAAATTAAAAATAACAGACAATATTTTTACCTTTATTTTTGGCTTGATATAGGGCTTGATCTGCCTTTTTAATTAATATTTGTGGCGCTTCAGCCTCCAGAGGAATTAAACTACTAACCCCTAAACTTAGGGTAATTACACCCTGTCCAGGGGATGTTTCATGGCATAATTGCAAATTATAAACGGAGTCTCGAATGGTTTCTGCCACTTGTATCGCCCCGGTTAGGGAGGTATTCGGAAGAATCACGGCAAATTCTTCCCCCCCATAACGGGCTACTAAATCCGCAGGACGTTTGAGAGTTTGATGAAGGGCACGGGCAACTTGTTTTAAACAATCATCCCCGGCTAAATGACCATAGGTATCGTTATATAATTTGAAATAGTCAATATCAGCTAAAATCAGAGAGAGGGGCAGTTTTTCCCGTCGAAGTCTTAGCCATTCTTGTTCTAAAACTTGATCAAATCTTCGCCGATTTGCTACTTGAGTTAAACCGTCTAAATTAGCTAGATTTTCTAATTCTTGATTAACTTGGTGTAGTTGTTGATAGAGTTGGGATTGTTCGATCGCGATCGCTAATTGATCCGTGACCACTACAGCTAATTCTACATCGGTTTCTGACCAGGGAATAGAGTAATGTCGAACAATACTTAAACTTCCCCAAGCATCTCCATCAGAATAGACAGGAATTGGCAACCAAATCCTGGAATATTGTTCTATTAAATCCTGATTAAAGGGATCAATAACTGTTTCTGGATCTTTAACACAAAAGGTTTGTAATAATTGTAGACGTTCTGTTAATAAACAACTAGAATTAGATAATTTATTATTGATTAATTTAGCCAGATCAGAATTGGGGGAATATTCAACAACGGGTTGCCAGCTATTGGATTGAGATAAATATTGAACAATCGCCACCCAGTCGGCTTGTAACAGTTGACCAATTTCGGTGACCGCCGTGGAAAATACGGTTGATATTTCGAGGGAATTACGAATCGCCCGAATGACTCGATTCAAGGCTTGTTCCCGTTGATATTGTAACCTTAAAGCCTCTTGAGCCTGTTCCCGTTCTAAAATTTCTAGCTCCAGTTGTTTTTTGTGCCATTGAATGGTGAGTTGATTTTTTACCCGAGCCAACACTTCTTCAACCTGAAAAGGTTTAGTAATATAATCTGAACCTCCTACACTAAATGCTTTGACTTTATCTAAGCCATCACTCAAAGCACTGAGAAAGATAATCGGAATATCCCGAGTTATAATATCCTCCTTTAAGATTTGACACACTTGATAACCCGACAAATCGGGCATAAGAATATCTAGTAAAATCAAGTCGGGAGGACTCTTTTGAATGGTCTCCAGAGCCTCGTAACCATTACTAACAGCTCGAACTTTATAGCCATTTTCTCGAAGGAGATTGACTAACAGCCTCAAATTCGCTAGTGTATCATCAATAACTAGCAAATCTGCCCTAGGTGTAAAATTATAAGATACATACATTCGCGCTAGTTCAGCTAACATAATAAACCTCAGATTAAACTGTCATTAATCCGCTGGTCTGAGATTACTCTCTATTATACCCAGATTAGAGACCCTGGTTTTATTTATTCTATCTCAATCTGTTCTGAACACAAGCAAAGTTAATCATTCTCCAAGATTAAACCGGAGTAGATTTTTCAAGCAAATTTATTTAGTTTAAACCGAAAAATTGTCAATAAAAACTCGGGAAGCCAATAAAAGTTTGAATTTCTTAATGATTTGTTATATTTTGGCGGGAATAGATGTAGCTAAAATATGATAGCTCCCGGGGAGATAATTCAGATATACAGGTTTAAATTATTAATAATATCTACAATCTTAGGAATCATCTGGAATTTATTTTTAGACTCGTTTTTTAATGCTTACTGTTCCGGCGTTCCGATATTTTAGTGTTTTAAGAGTGCGTAGCACTATAGTAGGGAGAGGCGGTACAGGAGGAGATTATTAAATTAAAGAGGAAAATTTCTTGCTAATATTTGATGATCTTCACAAATCTAGTGTTTATATAAAGGGGCTGTTATGTAATTGTAAAATTAACGTAAAGCAATGATCAAATATTGCCAATTATCTGAAATCAAGCTATAATCGAGCCAGGAGTGTTATTACTCAGGGCATCTAACAGTTTATTGGGTCAGGAAAAAATTGATTAGCAAATCTTATCACACTTCCGACCTTTCCACGGGTCACTCCTTTTCTGCTTCTTTGGGAGTGACAGCAGAAGTGATCTATGAGTTTTTCCTACATGGGGTACAAACCTCCAGTCCAGAAGCTGTTTTAGATAGCTTTGAACAACTATTCTTTTACCTGCTGTGTCCAAGCCAGCCCAAAGTGCAAAGGGCTTTAGAGACTATTCTGAGTGTGGAAACCGGGGAATCTTGCTTTCACTCGACAATTCAAAGATGTTGCTATATTCTAATTAATAATTGGCTACTGAGACGTCAACAAAAGTTAATTAAAAACCTGATTCAAAGATTATCAAACCCTCCCAATGTTGATCAAACTTGTTTATCCATTCAAGAAAGCCGACTAATTCTATGGGTGAACCAATTTTTAAATAGTGAAGATTATCAAAATTTACTCCAATGTGCGAATTTTGATCGCAATAATTGGAGTAGCCGTTATCAATCCTATTTATTAGTTCCTCAATATCTTAATCCTCGCAGTTCCAGGGAACAAAAAGAAGTCGCTCGCAATTTAGCAAAACAGCTTAAAGATAAATATAAATTTGATTTGGCGATGTATATTACCCGTTTAGACTCTCCCACGGGTAAAAATCGTAAACTGAATAATCCCACCCAACTCGGGGATGAAGTCATAAATTTAATTAAACAAACGATTTCTACTCAGCGTGTGTTTAATTATGGTACTCAGGCTAACTTGTTTTTACAAAATACTCAAGATTTTAATTATCAAAAATTCAAACAATGTTTGCCACAATATTTGATGTTTAATCTAAGTCAGCAATATCCGGCAAATATTCTGAGGGAAAAAATCGAAGAAAAATTGCAATTTCTGTACCGTCTCCATGATGAGAAAACTGTTAATAAGGCTCTAATTATTAGAACCTGTAACCGACTGCTAGAGTTTTTACTGATTGAACATGGGAAAGCCCCCTCATTTTTATTTAATTTAATGATTCGTCAGGGAAGTCAACTAACTTTAGTGATTTTACTGCTGAAATTGGTATTATTAGGGAGTCCCTGTCGAACCTATTTAGAGATTTGTATTTCCAATTTGGTTCAATTCTATCAAGACCATGCGGAATTCCGGTGTCAGGGCTTAATTCAATTTTTAGAAATCTTTAATTTGGTCTTTACCTTATTTACAGAAAATGTCCAATATTTTTTAGTCAAAACTAAAGATTTAGACCCCGGAACTCGGTCGGACACAGAATTAGACACCTATCGTTTATTTTGTCAATTTAAGGGGCCAGATTTACGCCATACCAATCTCAAAGAAATTGAGTTAAAAGGTCGGGATTTACGCGGTGCAGATTTGCGCGATATGGATTTGAAATCTATTAAACTCATTCGAGTAGATTTGAGTCTGGCTAAACTCAGCCATGCAGATTTAAGTCGAGGAATTTTTACAGAAACTAAATTCTTTATTTCTAATCTTAATTATACGAATCTCACGGATGCTAATTTAATTAAAACAGATTTTCGTCGGGCTGAATTGAAGCACGCTAATTTAACCGCTACGGATTTGCAAAACGCTAATTTTAATCGTGCTGATTTAAGAGGAGCAATTATCACAAAAGCGAATTTACAAGAAGCGAATTTAGAAAATACTGATTTAACTGAGGTAGATTTATCGGCATCAAATTTACAATGGGCTAACCTGAATAGAGCTAATTTAAAAGGAGCTAATTTAAAAGGAGCTAATTTAAAAGGAGCTAATTTAAAAGGAGCTAATCTCGAAGAAGTCAATCTGGAAGGGGCGAATCTGGAAGGGGCGAATCTGGGAGGGGCGAATCTGGAAGGGGCGAATCTGGAAGGAGCTAATTTAGAGCGAGCAATTTTATCTCAAGCTAACTTGCAATCCACGAATTTATCTAATGTAAATCTCATGGGTGCAATGGTTAATCAAGCCAATTTAAATCAAGCGATTTTAATTAATGCCCAACTGAGAGATACCAATTTAGCTCAAAGTAATTTGAGTTATGCTGATTTAACTAAAGTAGATTTAACTCGGGCTAATTTAATGCAGGTTGACTTCACTTATGCGTCTTTAAGAGATGCAATTGTTCGTCATACTAATCTCAAAGATGCTATTTTATTATATGCAGATTTACAGGGTGCTAATCTATTTCGCAGTGGGATTTCCCAGGCACAAATTGTAGGGGTTAAATTAGGGAACAATGCGGGATTATCGGATCAAACTCGAATTTTCTTGAAGGGGGAGGAGATTTAATTAAACAACGTAGTGAGCCCTTTACGCCGATAAGATGTGCTTAAGCGCAACAACGTAGTGAGCCCTTCACCGGCTCTCATTAAGAGAAGATGCGCTGAAGCGCAACAACGGGTAGAGACGCGCCGTGGCTCGTCTCTACAGGGTAGAATTAGATGAGTTTAACTGCACGCAGGGTAAATAGGATTCCCACTGCTGTGACTAAAGCACCCGCATAGATGACCAAGTAAGCGATCGCACCATCGGCTGTAATCATTAGACATCTCCATAAACATTACTCTATTGAATCATGAGTGATCATTCTGTGACTATCCGTAACGGGTTAAAAATGGCATACAATTTTTAAGAGTGAGTTAATCAAGGAAAAATATGGAGTCGTTGATTCGGGTAAATTTAGGTTTATTATCCTATAATATTGCCATCGGTGCTGGAAATTTAGACAGATTAGGGGAGGAGATGACCTCCTTAAATTTAGGCAAAAAAGTATTATTAGTTTCTAACCCGGAAATCTTTAATTATTATGGAGAACGCACCTGCACAGCTTTAGAAAAAGCCGGGTTTGATCTGGCTATTTGTACCCTTCCCGCCGGAGAGGAATACAAAACCCCCCAAACCCTGCAAACAATTTATGATGCAGCGTTAAAAAATAGACTAGAACGTTCCTCCACGATGCTTGCTTTAGGGGGAGGAATTATTGGAGATATGACCGGGTTTGCGGCGGCGACGTGGTTACGCGGAATTAATGTGGTGCAGGTTCCCACCTCTTTATTAGCGATGGTTGATGCGTCTATTGGGGGTAAAACCGGGGTAAATCATCCCCAAGGAAAAAATTTAATTGGGGCGTTTCATCAGCCGAAATTAGTCTTAATTGATCCCGATGTTTTGCAAACCCTTCCTGAGCGAGAATTTCGGGCGGGAATGGCAGAAGTGATTAAATATGGTGTGATTTGGGATCATAAATTATTTGATAAATTGGAACAATCCCAAAACTTAGATAATATTCAATCTTTAGATAGTGGATTGTTACAAGAAATTTTAACCCGTTCCTGTCAAAGTAAGGCTGATGTGGTGAGTCAAGATGAAAAAGAATCGGGGTTAAGAGCAATTTTGAATTATGGTCATACCATTGGTCATGCCGTTGAAAGTTTAACCGGATATACCGTGGTAATTCATGGGGAGGCGGTGGGAATTGGTATGGTCGCCGCCAGTCAAATTGCGCTTAAATTAGGATTATGGGATGAAGATAGCGATCGCCGTCAATTTGAGATCATTGAAAAGGCAAAATTACCGACCCAACTCCCCCCCGGACTCAAGATTGATGAAATTTTAGAGAGTCTACAAACGGATAAAAAAGTTAAAGCTGGAAAAGTCCGATTTGTTTTACCGACCCGCATCGGAGCCGCAACGGTAACAGATATTGTCACTTCTGATATAATTCGTCAAGTATTAGAAACTTCTCCCATTCATTGTCCGGCTTAGATGGGCAAAACTTCATATTAATGTCATCGGATTGACACATTAACTTCATATCCTGACGATAATCTATAAATCAAAGGCAAGTTAACTCCTCACACCCAAATCACGTTTCGTTCCTCACCACTGGCTCATCACCAGTGGATTTTTTTTGCTTGATTATTTGTCGTAGTACACTGGAAAACACTGCACTTAAACCTGGCTAAACTCACCCATGAGAAAATGGACTCCGATTCTACTGTTAACCCTCTATTTACTAGCGGTGGGGGCGACAATTGGACTGAAAAATCGAGATTGGATTGTGGCACAGGGGATGACATTATGGCAACAACAGCCTGCCCCTTTGCCCTTGGAGCGGGTGATGGCGGAAACGGTCTCTCCACCCCCGGAACCCGCAGAGACTAAACTGGTAGCGGATGAGAAACCCCCAGAACCGCCCAAGGTGAAGGAGCCACAACCAGAAACCCTGGTTAATGTTAATAATATTCCTGTGCCGGGAACCTGCGCCCTACAACCCGACCCGAACCCCCCAGTTAATGGTAGACCTGGGCCACCCGTTAATCCAGTAACGTTATATCGGTTTCGCCGACCAACGGATGTGCAAACGGCCAATCTTCCAGGGGGGGCGGGTTACACTCCGAATGAGTATCAAGCCATGGCGAATGGGACGAATTACGGACAACGGTTTTTATATGATATTAACGGCCAAGCGGTGAATAATGCCCCGATTGTGGTCATCCATGAAACGGTATCGGATGTTTATAGTGCGGTAAATTTGTTCCAAAATGCCCAAGCTTCGGAGGATAATCAAGCCAGTTATCATACTTTAATTATGTTAACCGGGGATATTGTTTATATTGTTCCCCCGGATTTAAGAGCTTTTGGTGCGGGAAATTCGGTGTTTGCTAGTTCAACGGGAACGGAAACCGTAAAAACCCATCCTAAACGTCCGCCTTCGGTGAATAATTTTGCCTATCATGTTTCTTTAGAAACCCCTGTAGATGGTCGAAATAATGCCAATTCTCACAGTGGTTATACCACCGCACAATATCAATCTTTAGCCTGGTTAATAGCAAAAACCGGAGTTCCTGATGCCCGAATTACAACCCATGCGGCGGTTGACCGTTCGGGAGAAAGGCGAGATCCTAGAAGTTTTGATGCTCAACTGTTTTCGCAATATTTACAATCAATACCCCGGACTCAGGAAATTATGATTAGTTGTCAATCTGCCTATCTGAATTAAAATAGTTATAGCAGGGAACAGGGAACAGAGAACAGAGAACAGAGAACAGAGAACAGCTAATTTTGAACCACAAAACTTTTTAAGGATACTATGCAAGTTAAAGGGATAAAAAGAGGCAAGACCATTGAATTATTTCAAGATATTGACCTACCTGACGGCGTAGAAATTACCGTTGAAGTTAAAACAGTACCAATTTTAAGTTTATCGGAACGCCTGAACCGTTTAAGAGCTATTTTTGGAGCGTGGCAAAATCAACCCGAACTCGATGAGATTTTTTCAGAAATAGATCAAGAACGCCATCACTATCAAGGTAGAAAAATGATTGATTTTGATTAAAATTATGTATTTACTAGATACTAATATTTGTATTGCTTTATTAAAAAATAATCCTCTGGCTGTTTCTGAGTTTACTGTCAAAACAGAGACATCCTACTTGTCTACAATTGTGATTGCCGAATTATATAAAGGGGTGTATTGTTCTCGTCGAGTTGAGGATAATTTAAAAACCTTAAATGAATTTATCAGTTTAATCCCAATTATTGAATTTGATTTACCAGCTTCCTTAGAATTTGGGAAGATACAGGCTGAATTAAGAAAAATTGGAAAACCGACCGGAGAACTGGATGCTATAATTGCAGCAGTCGCTCGTTCTCGTCAGTTTATTCTGATCACAGATAATATTCGACATTTTGAAAATATTCCTAATTTACAAGTAGAAAATTGGTTAAACTCCAATTAAAAACAATCACAAAAATATTAATATCACAATGGGATTTTTGCCTGGTGAGGGTTCCCCCAAATCACGGTTTCATGTTTATAAATCACCATCCCCGGTTTAGCCCCTTTAGGTTTATAAACGTGCTTAGGTTTAGTATAAATAACCGGAACTTGTTCACTATTTCTAGCTCGACTATAATAGGCTGCTAAATTAGCCGTAAATTGTAAATCAATATCATCAGCAACCTGTCCGGGGTTTAACCGTAATAAAACATGACTTCCGGGGATTTCTTGAGTATGAAACCACAAATCATAGTCCGTCGCTAATTTAGAGGTTAACTGATCATTTTGACGATTATTTCTGCCAATTAAAACCTCAATTCCGTTAGGGGTTTGATAGCGATGAAATTCTGTAGATAAAGTAGCATTAGGACTGCGATAATCAGGAATATTAATATACCCTTGTTGAATTAACTCCTCTCGAATTTCGGCCAAGGTTTGTAAATCTTCGGCGGTTTGATAGGTTTCAACTAAACTAATTGCTGACTCGACTTGTTCTAAATAGTTAATTTCGGTTTTAACTTCATTTAATAGGGGTTCAACGGCAATTCTCGCCCGTTTTAACTTTTGATGTCGTTTATATAAACTTTGAGCGTTTTGGACGGCATTACTCTCGGGATTTAAGGGTATTTTAACCGGGTTTCCCGTCTCAAAATCCGGTAAATGAATCTCTTTCATGCCTGGTTTCCATTCGTGCAGAAAAGCCATTAATAAATCCGCTTTTGCCCGATAATTGTCAGCTTCATCGGATTGTTGTAACCGTTGAATAAATTGATCCGCTTTAACTTGTAATTTAGTTAAAACACTATTAAGTTTTTGACTGACTTGATGACGCAGTTGCTGAAATTCCTGTTGATTTAACTGATTTGTATAATAAGTATTGAGTAAAATTTGAACCGATTTAACTTCAGAAATATTTTCTAAATTCCAAGGGATAACATCATAGCCTTTTGTAGTATAATTGGGAATAAAATCTTGATTTTCTAGGGTTTTTAGCCAAGTTTGCCAACTTTTAAATAATCGATTCCAGTCTTCTGAATTTAAACTATTAGTGGGTTGAGTTGGATCTAAACTCGCAGTTTCAATCATGGCTTGAACTAGCCCAGAACTTAAACCTCGATAGTTTTTTAATAGTTGTTGTTTTAAAGCACTGGGAATCAAACTAACCCGCTCTTGCCAACGGGATTGATCTTCATTTAAACTCGGAATTGGTTCGGTTAATTTGGGGGGAAGTTCATAGAATTGATTGGTTAAAATCGGTCGAACACTTGATTGTTGTAGATTCACTTGATGGGCAGCCGTCACAATAATATTGTCCGATCCCGTTAAAATTACATTACTATATTTCCCCATAATTTCCACATACAAATGCCAGAGGGGAGTATCCCCCGGACGTTGGGCAAATTGCAGATCTAAAATTCTTTCCCAGGGGTCAACTTGCCGAATTTCAACTAATGCTAATCCCGCCAATTGATGACGAAGTTGATCACTAAAAGTAAAGGTATCAGGAATGCGAGGAGGAGGATCACCGATGCAAATTCTAGCCGCTTGGGGATGGCAAGAAATATCAAGCCAGCCTCGACTTTTTAGGGTGCGTAAGCCCAAAGAAATCGTAAAGCGATCGCGTTGATACACCTGTTCTAACCGCGCCGGAAGCCAGTTTTGCCGCAGTTCACAACAACTGGCGATTAATGTTGTTAAATCAAAAGATTGCATAATATGTGTCCGATCACCTTAACCTTTCCCTATTGTCTCACTATTTTTCCCACCTGACCTAATCTTTTAGAACCAGATTATTTGAGAGAAATATCTCTGAAGTTTAACCCGTTAAACTTTTCCCTACTTTAAATAAAATTGAAACCGTTGCTGCATTTGTTCTATGGTTAGTTTTTGTGTCCAATATTCCACCAAAGCATGACCAAATGCCCAAGCATTTTTTTCCGGGGGATTGGGATTTTCTAAAAGCAACGGCCAGAGAATTAGTAAATCAAAATTCATCGGATCAGACTCTCCTGAATTTAATAATAAAAATAAGTCATAGGCCATCTGTAATTTACCAATGACAACGGGTAATTGTTCGACGGGAATTTTTTCTGCGAGTAACAAGGCTAAAGTCGGAGATCCTGTGGCTAAGGTAGAAATAAAACTCAGAATTGGACTTTTTAATAACGCCGCTAATCCTTGAGTTGTTGCCATTTGAAAGGTATAATGATCAATGATTTTAGCCGTGGCAACAATTCGAGCTTCTTGATTTTGTAAAAATCGAGCTAAACGCATTTGTTTAGCGGGATTAATCGTTTCTAAAATAGCAATAGATAACCCATTTACTCCCCAAGGTTGGCGCTGGGTTTGACTATCCTGGGTAACAATTGGTAACACGCGATCGCAATATTCTCCTAACTGTTCTAACCGATATTCTGTAGCCTCTCGAATCGCTTTTTCTTTGGGACGATTTCCCCATTGCCAATCATAGGGCGGTTGCCATTCGCGGATGGGACGTAAGCGATCAACTTGGGTAATAATTGTAATAATGGGTAACTCTAATTCCTGCTGTTTGATCTCGCGTAAAAAATCCACATCCATCTGCAAAGCTGGGTCAAGGGCAGGGGTGACTAATAATAATAAATCTGCGTTAGTTGCATAGTCTAAAACCTGTTCTCGTAATTCAGGACGATTCACCTGTTCATAACCCGGAGTATCCCATAAATTCAGGCTCTCTCCGGTGTCTGTTTGCCACTGATAATTTTGAATCTGATCGGTACTGGGTAAGACATCGACGATGGCTTGATCCATTTGAAATAGGGTATTAATCAAACTACTTTTTCCTGCCCCTGTACGTCCAACCAAGAGCAAATTAACGGGTTTTTGTTCTAAGGTTTTAATCGGTTCTGTCGTTGTTAAAATATCCCGGAGGGCTTGGGTTTTTGCTTGAGGAAAGGAAAGATTATTAACAGAAAATTCCGTTACGGGTAAGGTGTCTCCACTATAAAGGGTGATCGCTTGACAACACAAATTTCTTAAAGCCACTTCTCGTAAAGATTGACTCAAATTAACTAATAATTGTTGTGTGGCTTGATTGGTAGTTTTTTGGGTCGAAACCCGCGCTAAAGCGGATACTGGATTTAACAGCCATTGCGCCCAATTCCAGACTTTTAAAAATTTACGAGCCGAGGGTTCTAACTTCTGATAAACTTGATAGGTTTGATAGGCTTGTCCAACGGTTACTTGATTTAAAGCTGGAGATAACTTTTGGATTAATTGATCCAAATCATCCATAGTTCCCCGCATTAATTGATAGGCTTGGGGAATATAAATACTCAAAATAGGATATTGAACTTCAGGATGATAAATATTAGCTACGGTTGTCACAACATCTTGACAGCGTTTCCAAAAAATCGAACTATCTTCCCAAATTGGCGGATCATTCTGGGCTGCTTTTAAAATTTCTTGTAGGGCTGTTTCAACTTGAGTAATATTGGAATTTATAGAAGGTTGTAATCTCGATTGATCCAAGGATAATTCTAGTTCCTCATTAAATTTGGCTGTGACGGTTTCCATCTCTTTCAGCATTGGTTGAGTCCATTGGACTAATAACCAACGCCAACCCACAAAAATCAAGGTAAATACCGCCCAAATCCAATTCATTCCCCAATCATGAATCGTGACCCCCGCCGCCGTTAGCAAAAAAATCACAATCATTGCCATCGGTGCGATCAATACCATCCATTGCCATAGTTTGAGTCTAATCATCGTTGCTTCCTCAAAATTCATAGACTATTGTTAAAGATAGATCATTCAATCAGAATTTAACCGATTAAGAAAGTGCGATTGTAAGTCAACAAGATCCGCTAAAATGTTAAGGTTGGCTAAAATTGAGTCGTTCCAATGGATAATTTACCCCCAGATTCTCAAGATAGTGCTTTTTGGAACCAGATTAGCACGAATGGTTTAGTGCGATTTTTATTGTTTTTTGCCTCTGGATGGGCATTAATTTTAATTTTTAACTATTTTGAAAGTATCTTTTTTACCTTTGTTTTAGCTGCCATTTTTGCGTTTCTTCTCAACTATCCTGTGCGATATTTAGAACGCTATTTGGGTCGAGGGTTTGCGTTAGGAATTGTTCTATTTTTGAGTCTATTCATCGTAGTTGCAACAGGATTAGCCCTGGGAACGATGTTTTTCAATCAGTTTCAACAGCTTCTCTCTCTTGTTGTTGAAAATTTAACCTCAACAGATAATCCTTTTGACAATTTACAAGAGTTTTTTACCAATCGGAAAGTTAATATTAATCTCGCTCCCCTAGAAGCTGAATTTAATAAGTCTTTAGTCACACTCGCGAGTATTCTTGTCGGTACTTTTTCTTCTTTACCGAATACATTCCTTTCATTCGTTATCATTTTTGTTATTTCATTTTTTATGCTAATTGATGGTGAAAGACTATGGTTTTTATTATTAAAAACAGTTCCTTATAGCTATCGTAACCAATTTTCTTTAGCTGTTCAAAGAAGTTTTCTGGGCTTCTTTCGAGGTCAACTTTTACTATCAGTTTTTTTAGGAGTATCTAGTTTTATAGTCTATAGTATCTTGGGAATACCTTTTTCTTTGTCTCTAGCGATTATTATTAGCTTATTTGATTTCATCCCAGGAATTGGGGCAACTTTGGGAATTTTAATCATTAGTTTAATTATTTTAATTCAAAGTGGTTGGTTTGTGATGTTACAAGTAGTCGTTGTCAGTGTGATTTTACAGCAAATTCAGGATAATTTTATTGGCCCTAAAATTATGCAAAGTTCTGTGAATATTAACCCTGTAGTTTTGTTTTTTGCTTTGATGATTGGGGCTAGAATTGCTGGGATTTTAGGCGTATTTCTATCCGTTCCTATTGCGGGCGTGATTGTTAATTTATTAGATATTGAAGAAATGCAATCTAAAGAAGGGAATAAAGATTCTCTTGAAGCTAAAACCTGACCTAGAAACCGGGTTTTTTAATAAGTTCTTCCCTTCCAACTTCCTCCTTTTCCTCGCCAATATCTCAAGGCGGAATCTAAAGTCATTAAGGCATATAAAAATCCAATAAATGGTAAAGTTAATCCCCAAATTGGAGAAAGCTGATAGAGTTTTAGGGTAGGATAATAGGCGGTTTCCATCAATAACCCCGTTAATAAAGCTAAGACTATAATTAACCCATTTCCCTGAACCATTCCCCAGATTAAACTTAGAGGTGATATGAAATAAATTAAAACCATACCGACTAGGGTTGATCCTAATAACAGAGTCGAAAAATTCAGTTGACTAAATGCTGTTCTGGCTACCATATCCCAAATACTTGATAAATTAGGATAGGGTCTTAAACTGTGGGTTGTTTCTGTTAACCCTAACCAAATCGGATAATAGGATTTTGATGTAAAAGGAAAGATAAAACTCCCTATAGAAAAACCCTGATTTACGGGTGTTAGTAATTCCCCTTCTTCTCCCCCTTTACCAAGGAGAGTTGGGGGGGTATTCTTCACCGCTTGCGCTAAGGAACAATCATCAATTAATGCTTGTTTTAAAATAGATAAACCCCCAATGCGAGTTAATGCTTCCTGACGAATTAAAATACATCCTCCCGCCGCCGCCGCCAGTTGACTTTGAGGGTGATTTACCCAACGAAAAGGATATAATTTTTGAAAGAAAAATACAAAAGCTGGAATTAATAATTTTTCCCAAAAACTTTGACAACGTAATAAAACCATTAAGGAAACCAATTGTAAGTTTTCGGTTTCGGCTTTTTCAACTAATTGCTTTAAATTATCGGGAGAATGTTCAATATCAGCATCGGTAAATAAAATATATTGGGGGATATAATTTAACATAGAAATATATTTAACTCCCTGTTCCATCGCCCAAAGTTTCCCAGTCCATCCCGCAGGTAAAGGTTGAGAGGTAATAATATTTAATCTGTCTGTTTGATTTAAACTTTGAGCAGTTTCCTGGGCAATATTTGCTGTTTCATCATTACTTTGATCATCAACTAAAATAATAGAAAATGAACCAGGATAGTTTTGATTGAGAAGCGATCGCAAACTCGTAGAAATTAACTCGGCTTCATTTCTAGCCGGAACAATTATAGCAACAGAAGGATAATTTAATAACGGTTCTTGAACCTCAGAAAGCCGTTGATCTCCTTGCCAAAATTGACCTCTAAATCCTAATAATATTATCCATATTATTAAAGAGAATAGCGTTAAAGTTAAAATTAAATTTTCCATTTTAAAATTAATGTAATTACAGCCCCAAAAAATCGGCTAATTTCTGGCATAAACACCTTCTCGATAACAACATTAAATCGGCACTAAACAAAAAATTACAAAATTAGCTTTAAAATTTATTATATAATAAAACTCTGATTAATTCAACAAAAAATATGATATAATATCTGTAACCAATTAAAAAATGATATTCTCAAAAACAGTAGCAGGAGTTAAACAGATAACAATGAAAATAGAAAATCAAGTCTCTGTAACTCAATTAAAAGATGCGATCGCAGCCAGTCAAAACTTTCTATTCTCTCAACAAAATCCCGACGGTTATTGGTGGGCAGAATTAGAATCTAATGTAACAATTATATCAGAAATTATCCTTTTATACAAGATTTGGGGAATCGATCAAACTCGCCCTTTATCTAAAGCCGAAACCTACTTACGTTCCCAACAACGAGATCATGGAGGTTGGGAATTATTTTATGGAGATGGCGGGGAACTCAGTACCACCGTTGAAGCCTATATGGCATTAAAAATATTAGGGGTATCTGAAACAGATCACGCCTTAATTAAAGCTAAAAAATTTATTTTAGAACGGGGTGGAATCACCAAAACCAGGATTTTTACTAAGCTACATTTAGCCTTAATTGGGTGTTATGAATGGCGAGGAATTCCCTCAATTCCCCCTTGGATTATGTTGTTACCCGAAGGTTCTCCATTTACGATTTATGAAATGTCGAGTTGGGCTAGAAGTAGTACCGTCCCTTTGTTGATTGTATTTGATAAAAAACCTATTTTTCGGTTTGATTCTAGTCTAAATTTAGATGAATTATATACTGAAGGACGACAAAATGCCATCTTTGAACTGTCTAAAAATAATGATTGGACAGATATATTTATCGGGTTAGATCATATTTTCAAATTTTCCGAATTATTTAATATTATTCCTTTACGAGAACAGGGGTTAAAAGCAGCCGAAAAATGGATTTTAGAACGACAAGAAATAACTGGGGATTGGGCGGGAATTATCCCAGCCATGTTAAATTCTTTATTGGCGTTAAAATGCTTGAATTATTCGGTATCTGATCCAATTGTTCAACGGGGTTTAGAAGCTATAGATAATTTTGCTATAGAAACAGAAGAAACTTATCGGATGCAAGCCTGTGTATCTCCTGTTTGGGATACGGCTTGGGTTATTCGAGCTTTAATTGAATCAGGAATTAACCCTGATCATCCTGCTATTACTCAAAGTTCAGAGTGGTTAATTCGTCAACAAATCTTAGACTATGGAGATTGGAATATTAAAAATAAACAGGGAAAACCTGGGGGATGGGCGTTTGAATTTATGAATCAATTTTATCCTGATTTAGATGATTCTGCTGTGGTCGTTATGGCATTAAATCAAGCTAAAATTGCCGATGAATCCTTGAAAACAGCAACGATAACTAGAGGGATTGATTGGATGATTTCAATGCAGTGCAAAGCCGGAGGTTGGGCAGCTTTTGATATGGATAATGATCAGGATTGGATTAATGCAGTTCCCTATGGGGATTTAAAAGCCATGATTGATCCTAATACGGCGGATGTTACAGCGAGAGTGATTGAAATGTTAGGAGAATTAGATCCTAATTCCTCAGAATTTCAATTGAAAATTCAATCGTTGAAACCATCAATTGAACGGGCAATTTCCTATTTAAAACAGGAACAAGAAACCGATGGTAGTTGGTTCGGACGTTGGGGCGTGAATTATATTTATGGAACCAGTGGGGTATTATCAGCATTAGCGGTAATTAATCCTATTTATAAACAGTGGGGTCATGGTTGTCTTCAACCCTTGATGAAACGAGGGGCAAATTGGTTAGTTAGTTGTCAAAATATTGATGGAGGTTGGGGAGAAACCTGCCACAGTTATAATAATCCTAAATTGAAAGGAAAAGGGGTTAGTACCGCCTCACAAACTGCTTGGGCATTAATTGGTTTAATGGCAACGGGACAAGTAACAGGAAGCTATGAAATGGAGATAATTACAGCAGGAATTAACTATTTAATTTCAACACAACTTTCCGATGGTCGCTGGGATGAATCGGAATTTACGGGAACTGGATTTCCGGGACATTTTTATATAAAATATCATTACTATCAACATTATTTTCCATTATTAGCATTAGGTCGTTATCAAAAGTTACAAGAACTTTAACTCGATATGGAGCGGGTTATATGTCAGCAAGGGATTGAAGGTTTATAATTTGGGGAATTAGGGCTAAAGCCCAATAACAAATTAATTTGAATGAAAAATGGGTCATCGAGAAAAAGTTATTGTTTCACTGGGTGTAATTGCATCAATTACATCTTTGATAATTGGGATGGCAAGGACAGCTACGGTATCGGAAAAAACTATGGTGAAACCGGATTATCAGCGATTGGAGCATTTATTATTAGCAAAACAATTTACAAAAGCTGAACTACAAACCTATAGAATCATGCTGTTGGTTTTAGGAAAAAATCCGAAATATTCTGATCCAATTAAGTTAAAAAAACGAGATATTGCTAAACTTCCCTGTGAAGATTTAAGGAAAATAGAAAAAATTTGGCATCCTTATACCCAGGGAACTATTCATTTTAGAAATAAAATCATGAGTTGGCAAAATGATCAACAAAATTTAAGTTCTGCGATTATTTCCCGCTTGGATATTTGTAGAATTGAAGATATCAAAAATTCCACTGTTAAGCAGCACGGTTCCGAAAAGCAGACAATTTTTTCCTGATTTTAGTATTAGCGTTGATCAAGTTTTAGGGAAAATAGTATGATTGAGAAAATAAGACGGAGTTAGAAATAGAAACCGGGTTTTTGTTGTTAGCTTGACTTCTGCAATTAAGATTTATTGCAAAACCAGGTTTCTGGGTTGCATCGAAACTCTGTCGGTATTTGTGCGGGCGGATATAAGGAAATTAAATTGGTAAAAATTGAAGATCTAAGGTTTGTTCTAAGGTATAGGGACAAACTTCGGGAAAGATTTGTTCACCGAGTTTTGTTTCTCGAATAGCTAAGGCTAATCCTAATTCATAAGCATCGGGTAAAACTTGATTCAAATAGGGCTTTAAACTGGGACTATCTTGTAATAAAAACTTAATTTGTACTCGTTGTTCTCGAATTGTTCCTAACCAGCTATTGGTTCGTTTATTAGGTTGAAATTGCCATTTTAATAAATGTCCTAAGAGAATCCCTAATCTATTTCTAAGTTCTTGCCGTTCTTTCCTGCCCAAAGCTTCTATTTCCTCAATTAAATTTAGATGATCTAACTGTTGCCATTGTTTAGTTTTAAGCAAATTAACTTGATTTTGAATCCAACCATAAAAATCGGTTTCATATAAATCCGTCATATTTCCTCCTTTATTTTGATGAATTGATCCCTTTAAACCTTTCTTTTGCTGTGCTAAAAGCCTCTTTCATCACCGCTTGAATTTTTTGCGAATCAGGTTTTTTCCCTCCCATTAAATCCCCGAAATAAACACAAGCTCCTTCCCCTAATGCCCAAGTATAGGCGGCAGCCCAAGACGCAGCAATAACACTCCCAAAACCGGGGATAAATTTAATTAGTTCCCGACCGATCATTTGGGCGAAAAACCCTCCAGCGATCGCACTAACTAAACCTCCAGCTTGAGAAATATTTAAGATTTTTCCATAGAGATTTCCTAATAACACCACTAGAGAAACTTGTAAGGCTGTTAAGACAGGCATAGTGGCAAAAGGAAGGGGAACTGCTGCAACGGTCGCCGCCATAATACTAAAGGCTAAAATATACCGTCGTCCCACATCTCGATAGATGTTTCCCAGTTGATTATTAACCTCTCCATTTAATAATTCATGAATCGTTCGAGCTTCGGCTTCAGGAAGCAAATCAGCTAAGGTATCCCGTAGAGATTCTAAGCCATAAAGTACAGGATTATAACCATCTTCTTCCAGAGTAAAATCAATTAAAACCGCCTGATCATACAAGCCTTTAAACGCTATTTTTAAGGCTGCAAAAGCCCGAATAATATCCTCAAAATCCGGGGGATAAATCGGATGATTTTCAGTTTGGGGCGGATAAATTTCATGGAGGCAAGTAACCACTAATAGACAGGGAATATTAGGATAGGTTTTGCGTAAGCTTTCGGCAATTGTGCGGAGGGTATCGGTAGCAAAATCATTGATTTTAACCGTTAAAATTAGAACCCTAGCCCCTTGACTTTCTTTCTGCAAATCGCCGATTAATTCTTCAATTATGATGGAAGTATCTTGGTTGATATCTCCTAAACCAACGGTATCTTTAAAAATGAGTAAAGGTAAATCATTAGACGGATAAGCATAACGTTCTGTATTTTGGGTATGGGGCCGAAATCCTTGACCAATAATTTCGGCTGAAACTCCCGTTAATCCCCGAACAATTGAGCTTTTACCCGCTTGAGGTTTACCAATTAATAGGGCTTCTGTCGTGGGGAGTTCTGCCCGAATTGTTTCTAAAATCTCAGCAATTTGTGTTTCATTGACATTAAACCATTGGACAAAGGTTTTAGCGATTCGGTCAGTGGGGAATAGTCTTTTTAATTGTTGGGTTGTCCGACGCCAACCCCCATTGATCCGAGGGAGATTAGCCGATGTCGGTTGATTAGAGGGTTGGGTATCCGGGGTTTCAGTCATAGGTTGGATCTGATATTTTCCAAATAGAGCTAATCGGTTTAATATTAATAGTATGCTAATGGTAGCGTACTTGTTTACAAGTAGTGTTAATGTTGAGGTAGCATAATTTAATTATACTCATGGTAACAAAGAATATCAGAGCCGTTACTTACGTTCCACCGGACTATCATAAAAAACTGCGTCAGTACATGAAACGGCACAACTTAACTGAAAGTGCCGCTTTAGTTCAGATGATTAAACAGTTCTTTGATGGGGAACAACCTCAATTCAATTCTGAATTAAAAACTGAGGTCGAAGAAATTGTACAAGAGCAACTGAAACTGTTCAAAGAAGATATTGATCTTTTAAAAGATCAAATGTCTTTAATGCAGCAGTTATTAGACAAAAAAAACTCCAGCGAAACTAACCGTCGATCCTCAAATTCTGTGAATAGTAATCATCCCAGAAGTTTATTGAGGTTAACACCAAAAACAGAGGAAGAACTCACTCGTCGCTTAGGGGTAAATACAGGAAATGTTGCCAAAGAATTTTCTAAAGGTGCAGAACATTTTAGTCATTGGAGTCAACAAAAAGATCCCAGTGGTATTGGTTGGCACAGACGGGGCGATGGTTTGTACTATCCTGTCTAAATAATCACATCATACTCGCATTTTTTTCTGATAACCTGCTACCACTAGGAATATTAAATTATGAGTTGTTTGAATGATTAGGGTGTAGCCAAAGTTTAGGGTTTGCACCCTGATCAACTAAACCTTATAATTGCCTTAAAAGATTAATTTGTGGTCAAAATCCTTTGATTTTAGGTAACACCATAACTGATTATTAATCCTCTATTTCTACCCAAACCGTAACCGCAGCAACAGCAATCAACATTTCATCATTTTTGTCTTGAAATTCTTCAATTGCCCGTCCCTGTACCACCATTCCCCCATTTTCAACGGTAAGAGTTTTCTGTCCAAAGGGTAAAACTGCTAACACTTCTTCGGTTCTTACTTGTTCAGGATAGGGAACGGCCACTTGCACTTCTACAATCATTTGATTCGGATGATCTAACCCGGCAACTTCCCAAATTCCGGGTAAAGCATTATGGGCGATCGCATTTCTTACCGCCCTCGCCGCGGCAACGGTGGGCTCCTGTCCGTGTTGATCCACACCCATTCCCATTTCAATCACAAATCGTTTTTTAGCCATAATTTTTTCGGTTATTTTTGACAGTATTTTAAGTTTATTCAGGAGATATTATACTAGAAAAGTGATCTTAATGGCTAATAGCTTGAGTCGTATATTCAGAAGAATCATGGTCAGAAAGTGTTTCTAAACACTCAACATTGACATTCATTTGTGTCATTTCCACATCTCCAAAAATCGTCGCAAAAGCCGTATCAGCCGCATCTCGTCCCGTCCCTATTTTAATTAATCCATTGCGGGGTGCTAGACGGGTTGCGTCAAATAAATACCAGCGATCGCCTAAATAGGCTTCAAAATAAGCATGAAAATCCGGCGGTTGCAGTTTATAAGCATAACCCGAGGAAAACCGAGCCGGAATATTTAAAGCTCGACAAAAGGCAATTCCTAAATGGGCAAAATCTCGACAAACCCCCGCCCGTTCAGTTACCGTATCAAAGGCAGAAGTATGTTGATCACTACTCCCTGACAAATAAATAACATTATCATAAATCCAATTACAAATTGCCGTAATTCGGGAATAATCGGGGAGTAAATAGCCAAATTCCGATTGAGCTAACCGCATTAATCGGTCAGATTGACAATAGCGGCTGGGATAAATATATTGTAGGATTTCTAGGGGAAGTTGAGCGATCGGAACTTCATGAATCGTTGTGGGATTGGTTTCTTCATAAATCACATCAACAAGGGCTTGATAGGATAGGCAAAAGGTTCCCGAGGATACATTAATCCGCAGATAACGATTGCCTAAAACCGGATTCAAATATTCCTCATAATAGAGATGGGGATCTAACTTTAGAGATTCTTCTAATATCCGTTGATTGCGGGTTTTAGCAACATTAATATTAAAAATAAATGTACTATAGTCCCTGACTTCATACTCTAGTTGACAACCCACTTTAAATTTCATATTTCCCTACCTCTTAACTAACTTAAGTTGATATCGATATAACGCCACCGGATGACCACTTGCCTCAAAGAAATTGGGATCTTTAGGGGATAAATAAACCGCCGTTACCTGATCTGCAACAATTGATCCCACTTCCGATTTTACTTGATAAGCTGTGGTGGTTTCGACTTCATTCAAATAAATTTGAGAGGAACTTTCAAACAATTGTTGACTGATTTCTGTTGCAATAAACCGATCCTCACTGGGAATTTCACTACTTCGACCCGTCACCGTTGAAGTTAATTCCAGATTTCCAGGTAAAACCGTAAGTTGACGATTAGGATTAGTTGGATCGATCCTAACCGATAAAATCCCATTTTCTCCCAAAGTTGCCTTGCCAATATTAAAGCTATTAAAAGCGCGATCGCCCACTATCTTAAGAGAGATTTTATCATTATTTTCTGAGTCTAAACCTAGTTGTGGAAAAAATAAAGTTAGGGGAAAAATCTGTAACTTAGGTAAGGATTCCACCCGTTTAAACCGAACCTGAAACTGAAGCGGTTGATTCAGAAATTCGGAACCATTTTTAAACCCAGGAGTGGTAATTTTAGGCGCGAGGGGAGCCACTTTATCTACTAACGTACTCGTCACCTCCCATTCCCCCTCCATCCATGCGGGATAATACAAATCTTCTTTCACCGCTTGTACCATCGGTTTATGATTCCAATTGGGAAACGCCGACAAACGGTCTGCCAACTGTCCCGCTTGAGCTTGGGTTTCTCCAACGATTAAACCCACAATTAAACTAAGAATCAGAATTAATTTTTTCATTTTTTTATAAGGAATAGGAAACATATAATCTGTAGGGGCGAGGTTTTCTCGCCCAAAACCATAGCCGTTTTTAAACATCCCAAAATTTGGATGATTAATCCTACAAACTTTCCAGGGGAGTTGGTTCCCAAACTTCCCCATATTGTTCTTTTAAACCTTGCCAATTTTCCACCTGTCCTGGCTCATATTCTCCGGGTTTTCCCCATTGTAAAAAGGCACTTAACGCTACTTCATTTTGTTCATTCAGGAACCGAATAGCATAGGTAGTAAAATTGCCCCGTTTCGCTTCTCCGGTTTCAAATTTTACCTGTTTAATATGATCCATATTTAGATGAAATTCAAAACCCTCGGTGTGCATATTCGCATATTTTCCTTTGGGTAATTCTGCATAAAATAGTTTTTCAATCTTTCCCCGTACTTCTAATACAGCCGAACTACTGGTTACAATTAACCGTAAAGTTCCTAAACTTTCACAATCTTCTAAAAACGCTTTGAGATTACCCATGGTTCAAGTTCCCAATTTAATTAGTTTTTAAGACTTAATTTTACTAGATTTTTGGGAACTTCAACTTAAATCTTTTTGAGATATATTTTTACTTAGGCTTTTCATGCTTTTCATAAGCCGCCACAATCCTCTGTACCAAGGAATGACGCACCACATCCGCTTGAGAAAATTCACAAAACGCAATTCCCTCAACATTTTTTAATATTTTTAAAGCCGTTGTTAATCCCGATGTTTGATTGGGTAATAAATCCGTTTGGGTAATATCTCCGGTGACCACCATTCGAGAACCAAACCCTAAGCGAGTTAATACCATTTTCATCTGACCCGGGGTAGTATTTTGGGCTTCATCTAAAATCACAAAGGAATTGTTTAACGTCCGACCCCGCATATAAGCAATGGGAGCCACTTCAATTACCCCGCGTTCCATTAAATTTGCCGTTTTTTCCGGGTCAATTAATTCATACAACGCATCATATAATGGTCGTAAATAGGGATTAACTTTTTGTTGTAAATCTCCAGGTAAAAACCCCAATCTTTCCCCAGCTTCCACCGCCGGGCGAGTTAAAATTAACCGTTCATACTGATCAGATAATAGGGCTTGTAACGCTAAAATTGCCGCCAAATAGGTCTTTCCTGTTCCCGCCGGGCCAATACAAAAGACTAAATCATTGCTACGCATCGCCTGGATATATTGGCGTTGACGAAAAGTTTTTGCCCGAATTTCTACTCCTCGCCTGGTCTTCGCCAAAACATCACGCTGAATATCTTTAAAAACATCCTCTTGATGAGTATTAATTGCATGGCGCGCCGTCAGGATATCCACAGAACTAATCGGTTTTCCATCTTTCCATAACTCGCTCAAAGATGTAACTAATTTTTGACACAATTGAATCTGACTGGCGGTACCACTGATTAGCAATTCCTGTCCTCGCATAACTAGTTCAGCCCCCGTTTGTTGAGATAGAACTTTAAGATTATCTTCTTGATAACCAGAAAGCGCCATGGCACTTTCCATACTGGGTAACCCAAGGGTGAATCGCTCAGTCATTAGATATTACAAAATTGGTTTTTTTGGTACTAATTTTCAAGACTTAAAAGTTGGGTAAAAAGGTATAAAGTATAAATATAGCTAAAATATGATGACTTTTATTATAAAAATTGAAAACCAAATTACCACTACCCATTCGCAATTCGTAATTCGCAAGAGAAGACGTTGGGCAAAATTGTTAGGGTTGGTTAAACCCAATTCTGCCCAACAGGAGAAAACTAATCCAACGACTTAACCCGCCTTGAGCAATGGTTAGGGCTTCACTGCTAAGAACAAAATTAAGATCACCTCATTCTTCATATCTTCGGTTCAAACGAGGCTTAGAAGGGGCTGAACGGACTGGACGAGCTTGATCCGAATATTGACCAGGGGAGCGCTGATTAAAGCTCTCCCTGGGTTCCCTAGGACTCGCGGGCTCATCGGACTCGCCATTGTTGTAGATATCCAAATAGACCGTTTCACCAGAAGATGCAGCCAGGGCCGTTAAAACCATCCGAATCGCTTGAATATTGCGTCCTCCGCGACCATAAACCCGTCCCTTATCTTCGGCTTCTACAGCTAACCGAATCCAAGTTCTGCGTAGGCCAGAAAAACGTTCACAATCGACCTTCAGGGATTCTGGAAATTCCAAAAACGGCTTGAGTAAAAACCGCACCAGTTCGTCATAACTGGGACTAGACTGCGGATTCTGCGACAGTGGCTTCGGGTTGGACTCCAGACTTGAGTAGTTCAAAAACATTTTCTTTTCTCAGGATGTCACGCACAGTATCAGTCGGTTGTGCCCCTTGCTGTAGGCGACGGATAATGCCAGCCTTATCCAATCGAACTTCGTCGGTTCTGGGATTGTAGAAGCCCAGTTCTTCTAGGGGACGACCATCTCGGCGAGACAAACTATTCATCGCCACAATGCGGTAACTAGCTTCCCGCTTTTTTCCGAATCTCTTTAAACGCAGTTTGATCATTATTGATGCAAAACACTTCTCTATGGATTGTAAGCTATTTTTCAACAACCGAGTCATTTGTTTGGGATAAACTTTAGCCAACACTTGCTGTATGGGCGATTCACCCCTCAAAACGACTCAAACCGTCAGAAATATTATGCCATCACCCATTCTATCCCACTGGATTGACCTTAAAAAAAATAGTCGTAAATTTCTATTCCCCGCTTTGGGTATTGTTGCCCTAATCTTGATTTTACAGATCGGGAAACATTTCCGTACCCCGACCCCGCCCAAAAACTCATCCGTTTATCAACCCCTAACCGAAATTCCCGCCACCGCCCAAAAAGTCACCGTTGGGGTTTTTGCTCAAAATATTTATGAACTGAATGCTTCGAGCAATACTTATTATATGGATTTCTATTTATGGTTACGTTGGAAAGGCAAAATTGACCCCATTGCTAACTTAGAATTTATGAACGGTGTTGAAGACTGGGGAAGAATCATCGAGCCCGCCTATCCCGAACCCAAAAAACTCAAAGATGGCAGTTTATATCAAATTATGCGGGTAGAAAGTCGATTTCGAGAACCCTTTGAATTTTCCCGTTATCCCCTAGATGAACAACGGTTAGGGGTAACAATTGAAAATGCCGTTTATCCATTAAATCAGTTAGTCTATGTCGCAGATACAAAAGAATCCGGTTATGCCGCCGATTTAACTGTTCCCGGATGGAAAATTAGAAATTCTGCAATTAAGACTTTATCCCATCCCTATCCCTCTAATTTTGGTGATTTAGACGAAGGAAAAAATAACTCGATTTATTCTACCCTGCGGTTTGAAATGCACATTTCCCGTCCCCTGAGTTTCTTTACCTGGAAATTATTACTCCCGTTATTTGTAGTTTTGTTTTCTAGTTGGGGTTCCTTATTACTTTATCCCATCTATATTGACTCTCGAATTATTCTTCCCGTCACCGCTTTATTAACGATTGTATTTCTGCAACAGTCCTATTCCGATGCTTTACCTGATGTTGGGTATTTGGTTTTATTAGATAAAATCTATGCCTTAGTCTATGTTTTAATTATTGCCGGGATTTTAGAAACTATTATTACCGCAGATTGGATCAAAAGTGAACATCCCGAATCCATTGTCCGAGTCAAGAAACTTGACCGATGGTTTTTAATCGCAAATATCGTGATTTTATCGGGGGGAATGATTCTATTTTTGCTATTTTAAAATCAAGGATTCTGTCGGTTGGGTTTCTCGAAGTTTAACCCAACCCTTTTTTTCTGTTAGTTTGATTTTATTCCAGATTAGTTACAAATTCAATCATTTATTCTATGACGCTGACCTAAAATATAAGGTGCAGATTGTAGAATTACTGTTTTACCACATCCAACACCAATTAACAGAAAAGCTGACTTTCTCCCTTGACTACGTTTTGGGTTTAATTCACCTTTAACTGCTAAGTCATGCAGTTTTAATAAGGATTGCTCTTGGTGAGGATAAAGTTCTGTTTTATGCTTTTGATATTCAATCTCTAAGTATAGCTAGTTCTTCATTAGCAATATTGAACTGTGGCAAATTTTGCTGAAATGACAAGTTACGATCAACGGTAATAAAAACATCAAACTCTGTCTCTGCTAAACCAAGGAGTTGACCATTTTTAATTCCTGACCATCCCATTTGGGGAACTGTTTTGACCTCATAACCAACAAATTCTCTAGCCAACCTACGATCTATACACTCATCCAAGAGAATCTTCATATTAGGCTACCCTGCTGAACAGTTGTTTTTTAGCTTCTTCTAGCAAGGCAATAATTTGTTCTCTACTAACAGTTGGAAATCCATTAGTTAATATTAATCCCTCAGATAGAGATTTATTTTCTAGTTTAACCATTTTTACCGGGATTGGGTGCGATCGCTTATAATTAAACTAACTCCATCATCTTTCACCCGTCTCAATAATAAGCAATAAAAAGAAACCCAATTTCTTCAAGAAATCAGGTTTCAGCGAATCACTAATATTTGATAATTAACTAATTGCCAATTTTAGGCGCGGTCACAGACAGGAATTTCCATCTACTCGGTTTAACTTCTGGCGTTTTTTGCGCTAAAGTCGGAACGGAATGCCGCATTAATGCTGTTAACTGTGTGGTGGTAGAATCATAGACCTGGGTTAATATTTTGGGATATAATCCAATCCCAATAATCGGCACCAATAAACAGGCAATGATGAACACTTCCCGGGGTTCGGCATCCACCAGTTTTTCGTTTTTAACTAACTCTTTATTCTCGGGGCCGTAGAGAATTTCACGCAACATCGACAGCAGATAAATTGGAGTTAAAACCACTCCAATGGCGGCTAATAAAATCACAATGACTTTAAAAGTTGGGTTATAGGCATCGCTAGTGGCAAACCCAATAAACACCATTAATTCAGCCACAAATCCACTCATTCCAGGTAAGGCTAGGGAAGCCATACTGCAAGCTGTCCACATGGCGAAGACCTTTTTCATCTTGACGCCAACCCCACCCATTTCATCCAACATCAAGGTATGGGTGCGGTCGTAGGTACAGCCGACTAAAAAGAATAAACTTGCCCCAATTAACCCGTGGGAAACCATTTGTAACATCGCCCCACTCATACCAATATCGGTGAAGGATGCCATCCCAATTAATACAAACCCCATATGGGAAATTGAGGAATAGGCGATTTTGCGCTTGAGGTTTCTTTGGGCAAAGGAGGTAAAGGCGGCATAGACAATATTTACCACCCCCAAAATTACTAAAATCGGGGCAAAAGTCGCATGGGCATCGGGTAACATTCCGACGTTCATTCTTAGTAAGGCATATCCCCCCATTTTTAACAGAATGCCTGCGAGTAACATATGGGCGGGGGCAGTGGCTTCTCCATGGGCATCGGGAAGCCAAGTATGCAGGGGGAAAATCGGTAATTTCACTCCATAGGCAATGAGAAACCCACCATATAATAACAGTTGTAAATTCAGGGGATAGTGTTTAGAAGCGATCGCCTGCATATCAAAAGTGACCGTATCCCCAAAGAAGGCCATGGCTAAAGCCCCGACCAGGATAAAAAGAGAACCTCCTGCTGTATAAAGAATAAATTTTGTAGCAGCATAGAGGCGTTTTTTCCCACCCCAAATTGATAGAATTAGGTAAACTGGAACTAATTCCAATTCCCAAACTAAAAAGAACAGCAACATATCCTGTACCGCAAAGACAGCAATCTGTCCGCCGTACATTAATAACATCAGAAAATAGAATAATTTGGGTTTGAGGGTGACCGGCCAAGCGGCTAAAGTCGCTAAAGTGGTGATAAATCCGGTCAAAATAATTAAGGGCATGGATAACCCATCGGCTCCCACCGACCAATTTAAGTCTATTTGGGGAACCCAAGCATATTTTTCTACCAGTTGTAACCCTGGGGTCTGAAAATCGTATCCCGTATTAAAACCATAAATCAGAATAGCAAAATTGATCAGCCCCACAATTAAAGCGTACCATCTCACCGTTTTTCCATCTTTATCGGGAATAATTGGAATGAATAATGCCGCGATAACTGGAAATAAGATGGTAATTGTTAGCCAAGGAAAATGTTCCATAGATCAAGCACTAAATGAAGGAATTAAAATTAAGCTACAATCAGTTAGCACGTCTAACCACTGTCAACTGGTACGGGCGGGTTCCATTAGATATTTGTTAATTATATAAATCTTGATGAACCCGCCCCTACAAATGATAACTGATGAATTTACCCAGTAATTCCTGAGAAGACTACGAAGCCGAGAACGGCTACAAATACAATCAGGGCGTAGAATTGGGCGCGACCATTTTCGAGGTATTTTAAGCCTTCTCCGGTGACTAAGGTGACTAACCCGGTGAGGTTAACGGCGCCATCGACAACCCGATAGTCTACTTCCATCACTTGTCGTGCTAATCGACGACTTCCCCGAACAAATAGCACCTCGTTAATATCATCCAGATACCATTTGTTCTTAGAAAAATTGTAAAGGGCTGGGTATTTTGTAGCGATCGCCACGGGGTCAATTTTACCCGCCAAATACATTAAATAGGCGACACTAATTCCAATTAAAGCAATACCAACGGAACTTCCTGCCATAATCAAAAATTCCGTCAATTCAAATTCCGCCAAATGTTCTTGAACCTGTTTCAAACTTTCCCCGGGGGCGTGAATAAACAGTTCAAAAATATTATTAAACGGAGTCCCCACTAACCCAATAAATACCGAAGGAACCGCTAAAACCATTAACGGTAAAATCATCGTAATCGGGGATTCATGGGGATCGTGGCTATGGCCGTGATCATGATCGTCTTCGAGTTCCTCGGGATTCATCGCCCCAGGGCCAAAGGCAAATTGAGGGCCATTAGCTTCCGTTAACAGATTTTGTTGAATGGTGGTGTCATTCCCTCGGAATTTGCCTTCAAAGGTCATGAAATACATTCGGAACATATAAAAGGCAGTCATTCCGGCCGTTAACCAGCCGACTAACCATAATATCGGGTTGGCGGCAAAGGCATTACTGAGAATTTCATCCTTTGACCAAAAACCCGCAAAGGGCGGAATACCGCAAATCGCTAAAGTTCCCACCAGGAAACAGGCGGAGGTCACGGGCATATATTTGCGTAACCCGCCCATCAGACGCATATCCTGGGCCAAAACTGGTTCATGGCCGACCACAGCTTCCATCCCGTGAATCACCGAACCCGAACACAGGAATAACATGGCTTTAAAATAGGCGTGGGTCATCAGGTGGAATAGTCCGGCACTGTAAGCTCCAACTCCCATGGCCATCACCATGTAACCCAATTGGGAAATTGTCGAATAGGCCAGTCCTTTTTTAATGTCATTTTGGGTGAGGGCGATAGTGGCCCCCAAGAATGCCGTAAAACATCCGGTAAAGGCAATAATATTCATCACTATCGGCAACCCTTCAAATACAGGGTACATCCGAGCCACTAAAAACACTCCGGCGGCCACCATCGTGGCGGCGTGAATTAAAGCAGAAATTGGGGTTGGGCCTTCCATGGCATCGGGAAGCCAAACGTGCAGGGGGAATTGGGCCGACTTAGCCACCGGGCCCAGAAAAACTAATACTCCTAATAAAGTGGCTAAAATCACACTCAGGGAACCCGTTTCTACCGCTTGTTCCAAGCGTTCCCCCATTAAGTCAAAATCAAAGGTATTGGTAGCCCAATAGATGCCTAATATTCCTAAGAGTAAACCGAAGTCACCAACCCGGTTGGTGACAAAGGCCTTCTGGCAAGCATCGGCTGCGGGTTTGCGATCGTACCAGAACCCAATTAACAGGTAGGAACACATCCCCACCAGTTCCCAGAAAATATAAACCTGAATTAAGTTTGGGCAAATTACTAGCCCTAACATGGAAGAACTAAATAAACTCAGATAGGCATAAAAGCGTACATATCCGGGGTCATGGGCCATATAACCATCGGTGTAGATCATGACCAGGAAGGCGACGGTAGCCACAATAGCCAGCATCACGACCGCTAGATGGTCAATGGTATAACCCATCGTTAGTCTAAAGTCTCCGGCCGCTGCCCAGTCAATAATATAGGTGTAGGGAGCATGACCGCTGAGTTGACTCCAAAGCAGGGCAAAAGATAAGACCATGGATGCCCCTAAGGTTGAGACGAGGAAGGTTGAACAAACTTGTCTCAAATTGTTAGTGGCGGTGTTGAAGGAAATCAGCCCAATTCCAACCAGGGTTGCACCTAATAGGGGCAACACGGGAATTAACCAGGCGTATTGATAGAGAGGTTCCATAACTATGTCAACTTTATAGTTCTTAATGAACTTGCCAAAACTGTTGATAATTTTGACATAGAGTATGAACCTTATGAGTAAAAATTCCTGAAATCTTTCTTAGGAAGTCACCGAAACCGTAAATTTAGGACTACGTTCGGGGGATTGTATCATACACAAATCCCCCTGGTTCTAGGCTCGTAGCCAATGTCAATTTCTTTGTATCTTTTCTGCTCCACTAAGAATTAACACAGATGAGATGACATTTGAGCAACCCTGACTACTGCTTGAAAAAATTCCTTTAGAAAATTGTTAAATATTATTTCAAAACCCTCAAACTAGCAACGCTAACAATCGGATAATTAAGGGTGATGTTCCCCCATCTCCTTAATTATCAATAAAAAAACAACGATAAAACCCGGCAAAAAATTCAAGAATATCAAGGAATCATCAATGAGTTGAAAACTTGCAATGTCTAGTTGTTGATGACATGATCGCTAAACAATAAAAAATCTCAGTTATCACAAAAGGAAATAAATTGTGACCTTGAAATTATTCCTAAGTGTAAATATTTGAAGCATTCATAATTTCTGGCTTCTTGAAATAAGTCTTTATACTCGGCACAATATTCATCTATGATGGCAACTGTTGGCTGAGCCTCTCTCGCCAAATGCTTCAGGATTTGTAATTCTACATCCATTACCCCACCTATCTTGTAGAGTTTGATCTTTTGATTCTTCTATATTATTATACTTGGAGAATAACAAAAGAGGGATAAAGCCCGATTTTCGGACTTTATTTTGAGAAAACATTCATTATTTCTATCAACACGTTGGTTTTCAGATCGCTCAAGATATTTAGTTAATATAGTTATCAGTTTGTAGGGGCGGGTTCATCAAAATTTTATTAATCAACAAAGATCTGACTAAACCCGCCCTTACTTAACAGTTATCAGTTAGCAGTTATCAGTAAATAGTCTATTAAACTTTTGACTCTTACAATAAAATGAGCAACCTATTAATTATCTTGGCTGAAGTTAGCCTAGTAATCATTGTTTTTCTATTCTTGATTGGTCTGGTTAGAAATTCATCCCAACTTTTAATTAAATTTTCCCTCTTTAAAAGCAACGATTCCCGAATCAAAACCCTGCGCCAAAACATCACAAGATTGTTGGTATTAGTTGGCTTAGTGCTGTGTATTTTGATTGTCGGGGTGAATGGTTTTTTACTCTATCAAGGTGAAAATATTCAACAATATACACTCGATTTAATTAGCCGTATTCCCCCAGAATTTTGGATTAACCTCGGAATCGGTATTGGTCAAAGTATTGGTGCTGTTGTTGTAGCATTAATCGCTCTTAAACTGCTGAAATATTGGCTAAAAATAGCCAGCACTCGTGCCAAAAACATCGAAAGAAGCACCGCCGATGATGAAAGTATTGATGCTTTTTTTACCGCCCTTTATCAAAGAATCCGAGGCGGAATATGGCTGTGGGTAATCATTTCCTGTACTCAATTTCTCAAATTACCCGCCATCGTTTCTGAATATCTCTATATCGCACTACGGATCTATCTGATTATAGCAGTCGGATTACTGGTTTTAAAAGCCGCCGCCGCCATTGTCGATACCCTAGATGTTCTCACCCTCAAATACTCTAACTCGGATAACCTGTTGCGATTTTATGCTCGTCTGCAACACCTCATACCTTTATTAAAACGGTGTCTGGAATTTGTCATCTATGTTTGCATCGCCACATTAGTAACACAACAGATCCAATTAATCGCCCAACTTTCTACTTTTGGTCTACGAATTATTAAAATTATTGCCCTAATCTTCTTGAGTCAGGTGTTATTTGAAGTTGTTCACTTATTGATTGAAGAAGTGGTATTTAAAGAGCAGAATTTGACAGACATCCAAAGAAGTAGACGCTTAACATTGATTCCGTTGTTTCGGAGTTTATTGCAATATTTAATATATTTCACCGTTGGAATTTTCATTCTTTATACCCTTGATATTAATCCCACTCCCATATTAGCGGGTGCGGGGATTGTCGGTATTGCTATCGGTTTAGGAGCCCAGACCCTAATTAACGATATCGTCAGTGGGTTTTTTATTCTGTTTGAAAACTACTATTTAGTGGGTGATTATGTTGAGTTGAGAAAAGCTGAAGAAACAACAGTAGAAGGGATTGTTGAAGCCATTGAACTCAGAACAACCCGCATCCGACATCCCAATGGTCAATTACAAATTATTCGCAATGGCGATATGGGTTCCATTACCAATTACTCCAAACAATATGTTTTTGCCGTAGTAGATGTTAGCGTCCCTTATGATTCTAATTTAGCTTATATTTATCAAGTCATTGAGGAGGTAGGACAACAGTTAAAAGCCAATTCTACAGATATACTGGAACCCACACAAATTGATGGCGTAGAAAATCTGAGCGAGTCTAACTTATTGTTACGAACATTAACCAAAGTTAAGCCCGGAAAACATCTTCAGATTCAGCGGATTTTGCGAAAGAATTTTATGGATACCTTGTTAAAGGAAGGAATTCTACTTCCGGCTCACCCTGAAAGTAGTGAAGACTAATTTAGCATGATTGGGGGGTGTTATAAATCTTAAAATATAGCGATCAATTTTGTAGTATGATTATTCGCAGGAACTACAATCACTAATCTAGTCCTGCATAAAGATCACAAAGATTGGCATTAGCTAACCCAAAATAGTATCCCACCTCGGTAATTTTGTCCCAAATTTATTAACAAGTAGCCAGGATATTGTTATGAAATCACCCTCAAAAAAGGCTCCGACAATTGGACTCGTGGAAGTACCCGCCCTGGGGCTATATGAAAGCCGTTTGCTGATGAAAAAATGTTTCGAGAAAGGTTTATCAGGTAAAGCGTTGGAAATATTTACTCAAGAAATTATTTCAGACACTTCTATAGATTGGCAGACCCTAGAACAAAAATATAACTTTGTTTATTCAAAAGAACACGCCATTCCCGATCAGCTTTTTGATCAACTAAAAGGCAATTTATAAAGAATAAAAAATCAATAATTTGCACTGGTTCAACCCAAAAGCCTTTATTTTTTTGATCAAAAAAGCATGAGTGATCCTAAACCCAAAATTCGTATCGAACATCTGATCAAGATCTATGGAGAGAATTGTGGTGCTGCCCTGAAGTTGTTTTCCCAGGGAGCCAGCCGAGAAGCTATCTTACAGGCCACAGGTCAGGTTCTCGGTATTGCCGATGTATCTTTGACCATTAACCCCGGCGAAATTTTTGTGGTGATGGGTTTGTCCGGTTCTGGTAAATCGACTCTGATTCGTTGTATTAATCGTTTGATTGCCCCAACCAGGGGACACATTTATATTGATGATGAGGATATTGCTTATATAGATGAAAAACGAATTCGTCAAATTCGCCTCACTAAAGTATCGATGGTATTTCAGCATTTTGGGTTATTTCCCCATCGAACTGTCGTGAATAACGTAGAATACGGGCTAAAGTTACTGGGAATGAGTAAAACCCAACGTCGGAGAAAAGCGTTGGCGACCTTGGAAGTGGTTGGGCTGGCTCCATGGGCAGACTATCGACCCTCGGCTCTGAGTGGGGGAATGCAGCAAAGGGTGGGGCTGGCTCGTGCTTTGGCAACGGATGCCGAGATTTTGCTGATGGATGAACCGTTTAGTGCCCTCGATCCCTTAACTCGTAGAGAGATGCAGAATGAATTATTACGACTTCAGAAAGAGTTGAATAAAACCATAGTTTTTATTACTCACGACACTCCCGAAGCCTTAAAATTAGGCGATCGGATTGCGGTGATGAAAGAGGGGGTGATTGTTCAACTGGGGACACCAAAAGAACTGTTAAATCAACCGACTAATGACTATATCCGTGATTTTATTCAAGATGTTAATCGAGGGCAAATCCTCAAAGCTGGCACGATTGCCCGTCCAACTATTTGTCTAATTCTCGGTCAAGATTTAGATCAAGTCAAACTCCAACAGATACAAAACCAAAACCTCCAGCGAATTTATATACTCAATCCTGACCAAGAACCGATAGGTTTTATTGATCCACAACAGCTTGATCTGGAAATTCAGCAAGACCTTAAAGACATTACCAATCAATTGATACAAACCAACTTTTCCCAGGTGAAAGCAACCGCTCCTTTAGAAGATATTTTTCACCTTTACCGCAACGAACCAAGCCTAGTTGTGGTTGATGAAACCGGAAAGTTTCAGGGAGTTTTAGAACAGGCAGATGTCCTTGCTAGTCTTAGTCGGTTTGGCGAAGTTTTTGACCCCCAAAAAGAACCCCTCAGCATCAATATTGCAGGAGAAAATCTATGATTAAAAAACGCCTGAAACAATCAACTTTGCTAGTTCTGGCCACTCTATTTCTGATCGGTTTAATCAGTTTTTCCTCCCGCGCCCAAACAACAACTGATTCTGCTTTGTCTGGAAAAACAGTAACTGTTCGTTCAGGGACAAGCGATTGGATTGAGGATCGGTTTCAAACTGAGATTGTTAATATCGGCTTGGAGAGACTCGGTTACAAAACAGCACCACTGGTAGCGGTGGCATATCCAGCCTTGTATACCGCCGTCGCTAATGGTGATTTAGATATTGCTCCCGTCTTTGGAGACCCCGGACATAATGAATTTTATCAAAATGCTGGCGGTGAAAAAAAGTTGGAGAAAGTCGGTCTACTTTTTCCTCTGATACAGGGCTATCAGATTGATAAAAAGACTGCCGACAAATATGGAATTACTAACTTACAACAATTTCAAGATCCAAAAATTGCCCAGCTATTTGATAGCGATGGAGATGGCAAAGCCGATCTGGTTGGTTGTGATCCCGGTTGGAGTTGTGAGTTAGAAATAGAACATCAAATGGATGCTTACAAACTGCGGGATACGGTGGAAATCAATCAGGGAAATTATACTGCCTTAATTGCCGATGCCTTAACTCGTTACAAACAAGGAAAACCGTTTTTTTCCTATGTTTATAGTCCTTTCTGGCTCGGTCAGGTGCTGAAGGTCGATCAAGATGTTATTTGGTTAGAAGTTCCTTTTACCACCTCTAATATTGGAAATCTTACCGCTAAAGATACATCTGTAAATGGGAAAAATCTGGGGATGGTTCTGGGTAAATATCGAGTGATTGCTAACCGGAAATTTTTAGCCGCCCATCCATCGGTTAAACATTTCTTGGAACGGGTTAAGATTCCTTATGAAGATATGATTCAGGAAAGCTATCGGATTAAAAAGGGTGAAGATAAACCCCAAGATATTCGTCGTCATGCGGAAGAATGGGTGAGGCAAAATCAAGACCTTTTTGATGGGTGGTTAGCCCAAATCAATCAGACCAGCAACCAGCTAGGGGAAAAACCCTCAAGTATAATAAACAATACTACTAACAAAAGTTTAGAAGGACTGAATATCTTACTAAATCCCTTCGGGCTTTACACCATTCCACTAGATAAGTGGATTACAGGCGGCATTAATTTCCTGGTAGACAACTTTCGTCCCTTTTTCCAATCTTTTCGTATTCCTATTAATTGGTTACTAACAGAAGTTCGCGGTTTATTGTTGGCTATTCCCCCTCTGATTTCTCTACTTTTAATTAGCTTGATGACCTGGAAAATTGCCGGAAAAGGTTTGGGCATTTATAGCCTGCTTGCCCTAACGTTAATTGGTTTTGTTGGGCTGTGGGAAGCCGCGATGGTTTCCCTTGCCCTAGTGGTTACGGCGGTTATATTTTGTATCATAGTCGGCATTCCCTTGGGTGTAGCCTGTGCGCGGAGCGATCGCTTTGAGCAAGCCTTTAGACCCCTGCTCGATGCCATGCAAACCCTGCCCACTTTTGTCTATCTGGTTCCCGTCGTCATGCTCTTTGGGATTGGAGAAGTTCCGGGGGTAATTGCTACAATTATCTACGCCCTTCCCCCCTTAATTCGCTTCACGAATTTGGGCATTCGACAAGTCTCAACCGAAGTGGTGGAGGCGGCCTATGCTTTTGGTTCAACCCCCGGACAAATTCTGTGGGAAGTGCAAATTCCTCTAGCCATACCAACGATTCTGGCGGGAGTGAATCAAACGGTGTTGTTTGCTTTGGGAATGTCGGTAATTGCTTCGATGATTGCAGTTCCGGGACTGGGTTTAACGGTATTACAAGGAATGGGGCGTTTGGATGTGGGGATGGCGGCAGTGGGAGGACTCGCAATTGTTTTGTTGGCAATCCTGCTTGACCGGATTACTCAAGCTATAGGAAAGACCAATAACTCTTGAGATCTCTATTCTGTAGTGTTCAAAGAGCGGTTACCTCTGATATTGAACCGATGCGATCGCTTTCCTCCGAAACACAATAAGCCTGAATTAGTGTGTATAAATCAGTATCTCTTTCTAATAAACAGGCATGACCGCTATCGGGTAAAACCACCATTTGAGAATTAGGTAAAGTTTGGGTTAAAAATCGAGCTTCTAATACCGAAGGTAATAATCTATCCGCACCACTGGCAATCACTAAAACCGGAATATTAACTCGATTTAGCTCGGATTCAGTGGGTTGAAATAATCGTAATAATTCTAATCGCCAAACTGAAGTTTTTTGAGGAATGGACTTCATTGCCATTAATAAAGCTTGACGTTCTGAGGCTTCAATCCGTCCTAAAGCGGCTAAAAAAGGCAATAAAACGACAACAGAACTGGGATAAAACCAATCGGGAACCCATTGGGTTAAATAGGAACCCCATTGTAACCAAGGTTGTTGTTTAATCGATGATGCGGGATTAACTAAAATTAAACGACTAAACCAATGGGGGGCAAAAATTGCCACTAATAAAGCTAAACATCCCCCAAAGGATTCTCCACATAAATAAATTTCCCGTTTGGGGTTGGTTTTACGTTCTATTTCAATTAAATCTATGGTTTTTTTAACTAAGGTTTCCCAGTCCGATTGATCGGTTTGGGGAATGGTTAAACAACGAATTTCAAACCCATCCATTAACCGAGGAATTTGAACTGTGAATAGTTGACCTGTTCCATCCATTCCAGGGAAAAATAGGAATAGGGGCAAATCGGGTCTGGGGGCAGTGGGTTTAAGAAAATTCAAGGTATTTTAGGTGAGTCTGGTTAATATTCCCCGTTGTTGCGCTTCAGCGCCATCTTAGAGGTGCTCAAGTGTAACAACAAACCTTAGTATATTGTCTTTCTTTGTTGCTGCTAAGGCTGTTAAGATTGCGCTGAAGCGCAACAACGGCAACAACGGTTGCTAGATATTTTGTAACAGAATTTCGGGACAAGTCCGTTTCATTAAACCCGTGAGGACGTTTCCAGGGCCAATTTCTACAACTTGTGCCACCCCTAATGTTGATAATTGTAAACAAATTTCTCGCCATCGCACAGAACCCGTCATTTGTTGGGTGAGGCGTTGTTTTAATAGCGTTGCATCGGTGGTCGGTGTGGGATCAACATTGGATATAACCGGAATTTGGGCATTATTAAAGGAAATTCCGTCTAAAATCTGTTGAAATTGTGTGGCAGATTCCTGCATTAAGGGGGAGTGAAATGCACCGGAAACGTTTAATTTTACCGCCCGTTTGACTTTAATATTAGCTAAGACTTGATCAACCGCTTCTGGGGTTCCAGAAATTACCACCTGGGCGGTACTATTATCATTTGCCAGAACAATATTGGGGGTTTGTTGAATTTGTTGATCCAGTTGTTCTCGATCAAACCCAATTAACGCTGCCATTTGTCCCCCCGCCGCACTACTCATTAATTCAGCGCGACATTGAACTAATTTTAAACCCGTTTCAAAATCAAAGACTCCCGCCGCATACAAAGCCACATATTCCCCCAAGCTATGACCCGCGACATAATCGGGAGATTGTCCTTGTTGTTTTAACTGATCAACTAGTAGGCTTTCAAGGACATATAAACTAGGTTGAGTATATAAAGTTTGAGATATTTTATCTTCGGGATGTTGACAAATTTCAGGAACAGACCAACCCAGAATTTTTTCAGCTAATTTTAATCGTTCTTGATGTTCAGACTGTTCAAATAAATTCGATCCCATGCCAATTTTTTGTGAACCCTGACCCGGAAAAATCCATGCTGTTGTTGTCATTTTTATTAGTTAATTGTCAATTGTCAATTGTCAATGGTTAATGGTTAATTGAGGACGCTCCCCCTGCCTCCCCTGCCCCCCCCGCCCCCCCCCCCCCCCC
>NZ_LT797701.1:600169-686295 GCF_900009135.1 Planktothrix sp. PCC 11201
TCCCCTGCTCCCCCTGCCTCCCCTGCCTCCCCTGCTCCCCCTGCTCCCAGTACCCTTATCTCCCCCATTCAAACAAAGCCGCCCCCCAGGTTAGTCCTGCGCCAAAACCGGAGGTCATAATCCGATCGCCCGGTTTAATTTTTCCCTCTCGCACCGCTTCATCAAGAGCTAAGGGAATCGAAGCCGCAGAAGTATTACCATATTTTGCTAAATTACTAATCACCTTTTCATGGGGAATATTTAATCGTTCTGCGACCGCATTTAAGATGCGTTGATTGGCTTGATGCAGAATTAACCAATCAATTTGATCAACGGTTAAATTTGCCCTAAATAATGCTTTTTCAATGACTTCTGGAACCTTTTTAACCGCAAATTTATAGATTTCTTGACCATTCATCGTAATCGGATGATAGGTGCCTTGACCAATGGTAACACCGGGTACTATTTCCAGGGGTTGGGGTTGATAAGATAAATTTAAAGACTGATTTTGTCTGCCATCACTTCTAATTTCAAACCCTAAAAAGCGATCACGTTCATCCGCTTGTAAAACCACCGCCCCGGCTCCGTCCCCAAATAAAATACAGGTTCTGCGATCCGACCAATCAACCCAACGAGAGAGGACATCCGCCCCAATTAAAAGAACATTTTGATAAACTCCAGTGCGAATAAATTGGGAGGCGGTGACTAACCCAAACACAAATCCCGAACAGGCCGCCGTCATATCAAAAGCCACCGCTTTGGTTGCACCCAGTTGAAATTGAATAAAACTGGCACTACCAAACAAATCATCGGCCGTTGATGTGGCTAAGATAATCAAATCAATATCCACCGGGTCAATGGCTGCCATGGCGATCGCATTTTGAGCCGCCGCTATTGCTAATTGACTCAACGAGGTATCAGAATCAGCTAAACGTCGTTGAGAAATTCCGGTGCGGGAAGTAATCCATTCATCGGAGGTTTCGACCCGTTGAGAGAGTCCATAATTATCAAGTAAAACCGAGGGTGTAGCCGATCCGCAACCCGTAATTGCAATGCCTGTTGTTATCATTGATGCTCTGTTCTTTGTCTTGATCTTAAAAATAGCGAGCAGTAACCAGGAAAAAGCTGAAAACAAGAACATTTTGCTGTTTTATAGCAGTCGTGGAAACACGGTTAGAACATGGACTAATGCCCAAACCGATAGGCTGCATCCAGTGTTCCGGTGTTCCCTATTCCCTGAAATAGAGATTAACCACTGATCACCTTTTCATCCGGTTGCGGGTGTTTTTGATATTGGGATTGAATCCTTTCTAGGACTTGGTTATCGATCGCTTCTTTTGCCAAACGAACCGCATTCGCAATCGTTGCCGCTTTAGAAGATCCATGACTAATAATGCAAACCCCCGCCACCCCAAGGAGTAAGGCGCCCCCATGTTCAACATGATCCACCCGTTGTTTAAACCGCATTAAACTGGGTTTGAGCAGAGTAGTCCCTAATTTAGCCTGTAATCCCGATGTTAATTCCTCCTTGAGCATTTGTAAAACCGCTTCTCCCACTCCTTCGGCAAATTTCAAAAGCACATTCCCCACGAAACCATCGCAGACAATCACATCAAATTTCCCCGTTAGGACATCCCGCCCTTCGGCGTTTCCGGCAAAGGCAATTTCAGGATGATTTTCTAGGAGTTGATAGGTGCGAATGGCTAGATCATTACCTTTACAGGATTCTTCACCAATATTGAGTAACCCCACTTTGGGTTCAGATGTTCCCAGAACATAACGACTGTAAATCGTTCCCATCACGGCAAACTGTTCTAAAAATTTAGGGCGACAATCGACATTTGCCCCCACATCTAACACCAGAACCGGGGAGTCGGGCCTCATGGTGGGTAAAACGGCTCCGATCGCCGGACGATCAATCCCCGGCAGACGTCCTAAACGCAACAGGGCTGAGGCCATGGCTGCACCGGAATGACCCGCCGAGACGACGGCATCGGCTTTTTTTTGCTTAACTAGATTCATAGCCACGTTAATTGAAGCTTTGGGTTTGCGTTTTAAGGCTCCCAAGGCTTCTTCGTGCATTTCGATCGTGCCTTCAGCCGGAATAATTTGAGACAGAGGGAGCTTGCTATGGTGGTGTTTGAGGGCTGCTTCAATTTGATCGGGGTCGCCAACCAAAAAGACTTCCACATCCCATTTTTCCTGGGCCATTAGCGCTCCAGCAACGATTTCGGCGGGAGCATGATCTCCGCCCATAGCGTCAATTGCAATTCGTGCGCGAGTTGAACTCATTGACCAACTTTTGAGAAACCTTCAGGATTTTACCAAAAAAACGGCTCTAAAGCCCTGTCTTTTCCTCGCTTATGCGGGGGATGGCTTTTTAATTGGCGTGATCAAGTCAATCTTGATCTGGCACTGGTACGATCAATCTGGGTTTATTTGATAGTGTTTAGCGATTTACAATGATTGATATTCTGAGTTCGGGATTAGTTAGTGTTTGGTTGCAAATGGCGGGGATGGATCGGGCGGGACTCAATACTTCTGTATTGGAGAATTTGGAAACGGAGTTATCCCAGGTGGTGTTTCCCCAACAGCCTGATCCCGTGGCGGAAGCGGTGGTGCAGCAATATTTGAATCGGTTAGCGGCTAAGGGACTTTCTAAGGATGTCCAAGGGGTTTGGGTTCAGTCAAGTTGGGTTCCTTTGGCAAAGAATTCCGGGACTACACCCCTGCCTGCGGCTTCTCTAACGAAGATAGCCACTTCTTTGGCTTGTTTACAGGTTTTTCCCCCTGAACATCGGTTTGAGACGATTATAGGGGTGACTGGGCCGATTGTTGGGGGTGTGGTACAGGGGGATTTAGTAGTTACGGGAAATGGTGATCCGTTTTTTATTTGGGAAGAAGCGATCGCTTTGGGAAATAGTTTAAATCAAATGGGAATTCGTGGGGTCGCGGGGAATTTAATTATTACGGATCGTTTTTATATGAATTATGAAGTTGAGCCGCTGAAAGTGGGTCAATTATTAAAAGAGGCATTCAATTCTCAATCTTGGAAGGAAGAAATTATTGGTCAGCATTCTCGGATGGCACCCGGAACAGCTAAACCTCAAGTTGTGATTTCAGGAAATATTATTGCTCAACCTGGGGCGGTAAATTCAACCCCAATTATTCGTCATCAGTCTTTGGCTTTAGTTGAAATTATCAAACAAATGAATATTTATAGTAATAATCTCATGGCTGAAATTTTAGCTGCCAATATAGGCGGGGCTGCGAATGTTAGACAATTAGCATCACAAGCGGCGGGAGTTCCTATCGATGAAATTCGGTTAATTAATGGTTCGGGTTTAGAACCGGAAAATCAAATTTCTCCCAGGGCAGTTGTAGGAATGTTTATGGCCTTAGCCCGATATTTACAAGATACAAATATTACCGTTGCTGATTTATTTCCGATTGCCGGGATAGACACTCAAGGTACATTAGAAGATCGCAAAATTCCCGTTTCTACTCCAGTGAAAACTGGAACTTTATCGGATGTGAGTGCGTTAGCGGGTGTTCTACCAACCCGTGACCGAGGTTTAGTTTGGTTTGCTATTATTAATCGGGGAACGGATTTAGATGGGTTAAGGGCGGATCAGGATTTATTATTACAGCAATTGTTGAGTAAATGGGGTTCTCCTGATAGCTTGCCAGAATTAATTCAACCTCATATTGATGGTCGTCGTCCGGGGATTGGTGATCCAAATCGCAATCAGATCTTAGTACAAACACCTTAATTTTTCCTCGTTCTAATGGTCTGCATTGGAATGCTAATTTTGAGGCTCTGCCTCAAATTATATCAGGAGGCAGAGCCTCCTTAATATCATTTCTAGGTAGAACCTAGAAACGAGGGAAAAATCGTCCCAACGTATTCGGTAACATCTGTAAATCAATTAGGATTAATTTATTTCATAAACTTCCTATAAAAAATTTATAAGAAGTTTTTCCAATTTTCACCATACTTGATAAAAGCAGCTTTCCATCCACTCGGAGGAGGCCAATCTACACCTATTATTTCTAGGTCTTTTCTTGTCCATCCTCCTTTAGAAGTTTGCAAAGAATTAACTAATTTTTCTCTAGCTTCTGGAGTAATAGGAAGTTCTAATTTTTTTTGTTTTTCTACTAATTGTGAAGGAATTTTATCAGGATTTACTTTTTTAGTGTTTTCTGTCTCAGGATTTCTTGACCACGAATATAATCCTGTTTCTTGATCGAATGTAAAGTGAATTCCTTTAGCTTTTAACCGCTTGCGATGGCTATGGTTATAGACTCCAAAATAAACGCAAGTAAGATAAATATCTTTTAAATCATTCAAATATTGATTATCAACTATTTCTTCTGAGGGAATAATTTCAAAAACTTGGAAAACAAAATTTTCTTTGCCATACTTAATAACATCTTTAACTAGGTATCGATTGCCAGGATTGCCATTATTTTCAAAAGCACGAGCATGATTTTTATAAGCATTATATAAATTGGCTGTTTGACCGATATAAAATTTTTTTGTCAATTGATTAATAATTCCATAAATTCCGGGTTGACGAGGAATTTTGTGTTGAGGACTCATTGTTAAATAGCTTTAATCTATACCTACAAGAATAATAATAACTTAAAAAGTGGCTTTAGTGGGTTTAAACTGATCAGTATTGATTATGTAAAATGGTACATTTCTGTTAAATTCATTTCTTGCCTGGAGGATATAGAAAAAATTGAATCAATCTAATTATAGCAAAATAATTAAATTTTGTATCAAAAGACGTAAGGATTTTTCTAAAATATGCTAAACTTGTTTATATTGTGAATACTTATCTCTGATAGTATGGTATCCTCCTTAATAAATCTACCGTTAGAAAACGGTGATCAATTGACTCGGATTGAATTTGAACGTCGTTGTGCAGCGATGTCTGATGTAAAAAAAGCAGAATTAATTGAAGGAATTGTCTATATGGCGGCTGCATTACGTTACAAAAGTCATGGAAAACCCCATGCTTCTATTATGACTTGGTTGGGAACTTATGAAGCCGCAACACCAGGCGTCGGTTTAGCAGATAATACAACTGTTCGTCTGGATAATGATAATGAACTTCAACCGGATGCTTTATTAAGAATTGAACAGGGGGGACAATCTATAATTAGTGAAGATGATTATGTCGAAGGTGCGCCGGAATTAATTGTTGAAATTGCCGCTTCTAGTGCTTCTATTGACTATCATCAAAAGTTAAAGGTTTATCGTCGTAATCATGTCCAAGAATATTTAATTTGGCGAGTTTATGAACAACAATTAGACTGGTTTAGATTAAGAGAAGGACAATATATTAAACTTTTAGCAGATTCAGAAGGCATCCTAAAAAGTGAAATATTTCCGGGTTTATGGTTAGATGAACAATCATTATTAACTGGAAATATGGCGCAGGTTTTAACTATATTACAACAGGGAATTGCTACTGTTGATCATCAAGATTTCATTAAAAGTTAATCTAATAAAAAATAATTGCAGTGCGAATTGCCATCAAATTTTAGTACAAACCCTTGCACCGTCTTAATCAGATATTCTTAATTTTAATAGTAGTTATCCCACATCTAACAAGTTACTCACTGTAAAATGCCAATTCGAGTTCTCCTAGTTGAAGATTCCGCCGTTGCTTTAATTATTCTGAAACGAATTTTATCGACATCTCCAGACATTACTATTGTGGGAACTGCTCGAACAGGTAAGGAAGCATTAACATTAGTTCCCACTGTCCAACCGGATGTTGTTTGTACAGATTTTCATATGCCCCAAATGAACGGACTGGAATTTATCCAGGAAGTCATGGTACTTTATCCTCGTCCGATTTTGGTGATCAGCGCTTCGGTTCAATCCGATGATACTCAAAATGTTTTTCAACTGTTAAATGCTGGGGCCGTTGATGTATTTCCTAAACCGAAAACGGGTTTAGCCTCCGATTATGAATTGATCGGACAGGAATTAATTCAAAAAATCAAAGTGCTTGCGGGTGTCAAAGTTTTTACTAAACATCGTAAATCCCAACCCAATGTCAGCAATAACTATTTGTCGATCACCTCACCTCCACTAATCAGTAAAACTCTTTTGTCCTCACCCCAGCCCAAAGTTGTAGTAGAACCCTCAAGGGTTTTCGGTGCATCTTCTCAAACAATTAAAATTCTGGCAATTGGTGCTTCTACGGGTGGCCCCCAAGCTTTACATACAATTTTGACACAATTTCCCAGTAATTTTCCCGTTCCTATTGTTTGTGTTCAGCATATTAGTGAAGGATTTCTGCCCGGGTTAGTCAGTTGGTTAAATGGGGAATGTCATTTATCCATTAAAATCGCCATGGTCGGTGAACTTCCCCAGGCGGGATCGGTTTATTTTGCCCCAGACGGACACCATTTAGAATTTAGCCATACGGGTCGCTTTGCCTATTCTAATGCCCCTCCACTGGCGGGTCATCGTCCGGCGGTGACAACTACTTTAAAGTCTGTTGCTGACTGTTATGGAGCCAGTGCGATGGGAGTTTTGTTAACCGGAATGGGCCGGGATGGAGCCGATGGAATGAAAGCTATTTCCGATCAGGGTGGATTAACGATTGCCCAAAATCAGGATAGTTGTGTAGTCTTTGGAATGCCCGCAGAGGCGATCGCTTTAGGGGCAGCCCAACATATTCTATCGGTCAATGATATTGCTCCTTTTATTCTTAATCGGGTGAAGGGGTTAATTTAAAGGCTATGGATGGTTGACTAAAAGTAATGTATTTTTGAATCAAGGACTAGAAAAATGAAGTTCAAGTTGGATTTAAAACCAGAAGTTAATCATCATAATCGGCTGTTAGAGCTATGCAAAATTGTGAGCTTAATTGGAGGACTTTATTTAGTTAATTTTCCAGCTTTAGCGCAAATTAATCTGGCTATTTTGACGGATATTATTGGTAATAATAATCAAGTATTTATTGAAGATCAAGTGGCTGAAGTCAACGAAAAAGCGACATTAGGACAGGAAATTAGAACCGAAAAAGCCCGCGCTCAAATTGATTTTAATACGGGTGCTAATGGCAGAATGGGAGAAAATTCTAAGATTACGGTTGGTCAATGTGCGGAAGTCCAAGAAGGGGTTTTAATTGCTTCTGGCCCTGCTAATGGTTGTATTTTAGGGTTTGCCACCGGAGTTCAAGGGACAACTTATGTGTTAAATGTCGATAAAAATAATCAAACCAATGTTAGTACGGGAACGATTCGGGTTTTAGAAGGTAAAATTAAATTATTATCAAAAAATGATCTGAATAATCCTAACCCGCTCACTATTGAAGCCGGACAAAAAGTTTCCAGTTTAACGCCTGATTTAACCTTGTCCCAAATTTCGATTGAAAAAATGACGAAACAAGAATATGAGGCAATCATTATAGGGCCATTATTCCAAGGGTTTAAAACTCCTCTGCTCCATCAAGATAAAATTAACGATGTTTGTAAAGTCCTCTATGGTAACTGTCGCCAGGTAGGAGGAGAGAAACCCGTACGAGGGTTATGGTAAGAATCAGTTATCAGTTAACAGTTAACAGTTATCAGTTAACAGTTAACTAACAACTGTTAACTGATTAATCCATTTCCTGTTGTAATACATTGGCGATCGCTTGTTTGGCTGTTTCGTTGAATTCTCGAATATTCACCCGATTTAATAATACAATTGCCAGAATCATACCAACAGCTTGTACCGCAAAAACTGAACCATAGGCTAGGAAAGGAACCTGAAATATTGCCCGTCCTAAATCTAAAATAGCTCCCCCTAAAACCGTGGCTAACCCCCGCGCCATGGCCTGTGCCAAACCCCAGGCTCCAATAAACGTTCCGGCAGTTTCAGCTAAGGTTAAATCTAACATTAAATTAATCGCCCCTGCCGTCAAAATACCCGAATTTAAACCAAACAATAATAACGCTCCTTTTAAAAATCCAGCATTAGCATAAAAACCCGCCACAATAAAAAACAATAAACAAATTGCGACTCCAACACACCCAATTTTGACCGTATTTTTTTTACCAAACCGAGGAATAATTAAAAATCCCGTTGAGGCAATCCCAATTAAAGTTCCGATGCCAAAAAACGCATTTAATTTGGTGGTTTCAGAGACACACATTCCAAACACTTCACCGCCATAGGGTTCTAATACAGCATCCTGCATAAATAAACTAACAGTCATCACCAATAAAAAGCTAAAAAATAATCCGGTTTGTCGGCTGGCGGTGAGAACTTTAAGGGCACGACTAAAGGTAATTTGATCTTCTCGTTCAACAATAATTGAGCGCAATTTGTAGCGAGAAAACTTGCGTTCAATACCAATTGTTGCCAGAAAAGATAAACCAATGACTATTAATGGGATAACAATAAATAACAGATTAACAGAGGTTTGTAATTGGGTTAAATTTGTAGTGGTTGGTGTGGTGATGGGATTATCAACTAAAAGATCTGCACCACAGAGTTCGGGACGATGGAGAATTTTAGAACTAATAATCGCCCCAATCACAATTCCTACCATTAGCATTGACCAAACAATACTGACTAATTTAGAGCGATTATTTTCATCGGAAATATCAAATAATAGGGCAGTAAAGGGGGTGGAACTCGCGCTTAAAGCTAAACCATATCCGGCAAAAATTAATGCCAATAAACCCGCCCATAAATAGGCAATCCCATTGAATCCATTGCTTTGAATACTTGCACCTAATGGCCAAACTACTTGCAGGGCTAAAAATGCCATACTGGTAAATAAAATTAACCCAATCCAAACATAACTACTGCGATGATATCCCCATAGGGGTTTTGCATCGGACATCTGACCAAACCATACCCTAGCAGGAGAAACAAATTGGTGCATAGCGATCGCCCCTGCTGCCACCAGCGCCGGAACTTTTAACTCATCAATCATGATCCGGTTAATTACCCCCAGGGTCAACAAAGACATAATCCCTAACCCCATTTGAAACAGACCTAACCGAAACATGGTCAATACGTTAATCGAAGGTAGGGGTTGAGCATTCAGGGTATCGGTAGAGGGCAATTGATCCGAGGAATCACTACTTTTCATAGAATATGAGTTGGTACAACAAAAGGGGAAAACTAATCTTTGACAATTCCGATTAAAGTTTAGACAAAACTCTAATCTAAGATTATAATGGAACGGATTCTTCTTTAGACCGTTTAAGGGAATTTATGGCTATTTCTCCGATTCACAAGACCTTAGATATCAGAAGATGTGCCATAAATTTATTATCTGATAGTCGCGATCTAGGGAAAGTAATGATAGAATTGTTCCGTGGGATTATCTCGCGTTACCTTAACATTTTATGTTAAGTGGGCAGACTATTTTCTGAGAAAAAACGGGTTGTATCTACTTCATAAAAGACACTATAAATATCATTAAAAAATGACTCACAAAACAGAAAAAGCACTGTTTCTTATCGGTGGATTAAGCGATGATGATCTACATTGGGTTGTCCATAAAGCCAAGGTAGAAAAAATTCCCCCCGGGGAAAGGCTAATTTATGAAGGCCGTCCGATTAATGCGTTATATTTTGTATTAAGTGGATTGTTAAGTGTGGTGATCGGTACGAATGAAGATCGAGAATTAGCCCAAATTACAAAGGGGGAAGTGGTGGGAGAAATTTCTTTTATTGATAGTCGGCCTCCTTTGGCAACGGTTAAAGCCTTAGAAACTACTCGGGTTTTAGCTATTTCTCGATTTGAACTTAATAGTAAAATACACAGTGATTCTAAATTTGCTGCCCGATTTTATCAAGGTTTATCCCTGTGTTTAGCTAGTCGGATGCGAGGAACAATTCGGCGTTTGGGTTACGAAGATCTGATGGAATATGAACCGGAACCCGATGAATTAAGTTCACAAACACAGGAATTTCTAGCCCTAGCTCAAGCGAAGTTTAACTGGTTGGTTCAAAGTTTTAAATAAAAGGAATAGGAATTACTGATTTAATTTGATACAGAGGCGATTAGTGATTCTCTGTCACCATAATCCACTTCCAAAGCGGATGACTTGGCCCCTGTTTCAAGATTTTAAAAATCTGCTGTTCTAAACGTTTTTGATAGGCAGGAGAAACCCCGAATAAAATGTTACGACTATGCCAAACTAATGTGGCTGTTGTTGTACCAATACATAACCCTAAACCCATCGCCGCAAAACGGTTATAGGCTAAACCATAGCGCACCGCACTCCAGGTAAAATAGATTTGCCAAAGGGCGATTTCTTCCCGCAGTCCCCACAAACTTAAGGGTGCAACGGTTATCCACAAAAGTCCAATTACCAGCCATCGCGTGCCAACGGTAATTTGATGTAATTTTTGTACTTGATTCTTAAACTTTGAATCATCCGGCGCAGGATTTTGTTCCATTTATGGCTCCTATTTTAAATTGATGAATCAAATTGTTGAGCATAAAATTGAGCATAGCGATCACCTTTTTCTAAGAGATCTTGATGGGTTCCTGATTCCACAATTTTACCCTGTTCTAAGACAAGAATGCGAGTCGCCCGTCTGACGGTGGCTAAACGGTGGGCAATAATAAATACGGTTCGATCCTGCATTAGTCGTTCTAAGGCTTCTTGAACTAGGGCTTCTGACTCGGAATCTAAGGCGGATGTGGCTTCATCTAAGATTAAAATTCTAGGGTCTAATAATACGGCTCTGGCGATCGCAATTCGTTGTCTTTGTCCCCCCGATAAATTAACGCCCCTTTCCCCCACTAAGGTCTGATATCCATTAGGAAACTGCATAATAAAGGCATGGGCATTAGCAATTTTAGCGGCATTTTCCACGTCATTTAATTCATAATAGGATTGACCAAAGGCAATATTTTGGGCGATAGTTCCTGAGAATAAAGTAATATCTTGGGGGACAATGCCAATTTGTCGCCGCAGGCTTTTTAAGGTGACATCTTGAATATCAATATCATCAATTTTAATGGTTCCCGATTGGCGATCATAAAATCGAGGTAATAGGGTTACTAAAGTCGTTTTTCCGGCTCCTGATGGCCCCACTAAGGCGACCATTTCCCCCGATTTAACGAATAGATTCAAATTTTCTAAAACAGGTTTATTCTCCTCTGAGCTTTGGGAAAAATCGGTTTTAGGATAGGTAAAACTGACGTTAGCATATTCAACTTTTCCGGTGACATGGGGTAAAACAAAAGCATCGGGTTTTTCTAAAACCGTTGGTTGCACGTCTAAGAGTTCAAAAATGCGATCGCACGAAGCCTGACCCTGTTTAAAATCACTATAATTACTGGTAGTTAATGAGATCGGATCAATTAATAATGCTACCGCCGCAATATAGCTAATAAATCCCCCTCCCGTTAAATTCCCTTGGGAAATTTGCCATCCCCCCAAAAAGAATAATAAAATCACACTCATGGCTTCTAAAAAGCCCACGACTACAAATTGTAAAGCCTTAATTTGTTCGGCTAAATATTTAGCTTTGCGGTTTTGTTCGGCTTCAAGACTAAAGCGATGAATTTCATATTCTTCGGCGGCAAATGCTTGGACTAAGCGAATACCACTAAAGACTTCCGTTAATAAAGAGGCTAAATTAGAAACTCGGTTTTGACTATGGCGAGTAAAGGTTAATAATTTTTCCCCAAACCAACCAATTAAGACCGCCATAAATGGGGCTATAATTAGAGTTGCTAAGGTTAATTGCCAGTTGAGATAAATCATATATCCCAAAACCACAATTAACTGCAAAATACAGGGAATAAATTGATGAAAAAATTTATTAATCACTTCCCCAATGCGGTCAATATCTTCCGTGAGGCGATAGGAAAGATCCCCGGTTTTGGCGGTTTCAAAATACCCAATATTCAGTTGTTGTAAATGACGATAAACTTGTTTTCTTAATTCTAAAGAAATCGTGAGGGCGGCTCTCGCCATTAGGGTATCTTGACCATATTGTACCGTTCCTCGGACGAAGAAAACCACCGCAGCTACTCCTGCTAATTGAGCAATAGCGTTCACATCTCCCCTAGCAATATAACCCGCCATTTGTCCGGCTAACCAGGCTAATAACGGCCAAAATACAGTAAAAGCAATCGTACAAATTAAGGCTTTAGTAATCGTTTGACCTTGGGTACGAATATAGGGAATTAATTTTTTGTAACTAGAGGGTTGTTTCTGTTTCAAGTTGCGATCGCCAAAATACTTTTTTTAACTTATCATATTTTTGCACAACATTTTCATAATTTTATTTAAAGCTGACCCGCCTGAAAAACCTGCGAAGCAGTTAAACTTAATTCTGGAAAAATTAGCGATTCAATCCGTTGATGGTCTCGAAATTGTTGGACTTGATACTCTCCTTCCCTAAGCTGGTAAACAGAAAGAGTCGGTTGTTTAGGATTACCAATAAATCGTCTTCCCCCCAGCCCCAAATAATCCACAATCCAGTATTCATCAATCCCCAAGATTTCATATTCTTCTAGTTTTAACGCATAATCATCACTCCAATTAGTTGAAACTACCTCCACAACTAAAGGGATAGAATTACCTTGAGTAATAATCGATTCTTTTTCCCAGCGAGAATTATTATTAACCCGTTTTTCATCAATAATAATCAAATCTGGTTCATACCCAGACTGATCACGGACAGATTTAATCACACATTCTTTAGGAATGAAATAGGGAAGTTGGAGCCGTCTGATTTCAAAGTTAAGTTCAGCTATCAAAAAACCAGCAATTCGTGAATGTTTGCCCGTGGGTTTAGGCATTTCTATAATAGCTCCATTATGTAATTCATAGTGACATCCTGAACTTTCTGGATACCAATTAATAAACTCATCAAAGGTTACGGTTTTGGGGATAGCTTGAATCATAGGAAAACCTCATCTCGAAAAAGATTTATTTATCGTAGGGGTTTGGTCTCTAAACCCTATTCGGCGTTGGGTTTGGAGACCAAACCCCTACAGTTTTTTAAACTCAATTAGGATTGTTATATTGATTATAAATTGCCCAAATTGCCATCGCCCTTAAATAGTGACTGGCGCGAAAAGTTCCGGCGGCGGTTATGGCTTCGGGGGTACGAAATTGTAAGCCATTATCATAAATTTGTTTAACCACAACTTCGGTTAATTCCCAGGCTTCGGCTTCCATTCCCATTTGCAGAAAAAAGGCAGCTAAACCAAAATTAATTCCTGTCCAAACTTCTAAGGGGTGGGTATCTTTGGGATTAACCGCTTCTCCATTGGGTCTGACTCCATTGGCGGCTCCAAATTGTCCGTTATGAAACTTTTTGAAACAGGAATTATAAACGGTTTTTAAAGCTGAAATCGTACAATCTGGGGGAACAATATCGGGTAATCCTAATAGTTTAGCATAAAATTGACCACAGAGTTGATCAGTCATTACCACATCGGAACCGCTCCCACTATCTAAACGATAATATTCACCATTCCAGAGGGTTTTTTGATACAAGGGTTTTGCCGTTTCTAACCATGTTTTATAGATAGGAATAACCGTATTAGGATGGGGTGTAACCGCTTCTTTTTCTAAGAGTCTTCCCATGGCAATCATGGCTTCTAATGCCGCTAACCATAAGCCCCCACAATAAGCACTAATTCCCTGTAATTTCCAATCATCAAAAGTTTGATCCGGTGCGCCACTATTTTCGGGAATTGAATCTTGATCTAAATCAAAAGTTTTGAGATAATTGAGGGTTTCAACCATTGCTGGCCAACAATCGCTTAAAAACTCAAAATCCGTTGCCCCTGTTAATAGAAAATCTCGATAAACTTGTAGTACAAAATCACAGGGTAAATCCTTCCATAAATTACAATCTTGATAACTGGTGTAGTTTGTTTTCTCCCAGGGATGTTCATTGGGCGCACCTAAATCATGGGGGGTTGCACCTGCGGCTTTTCTAATAGCTGAAGCCTGATTATAACCAATAATTCGGGGGGTATCATCCCCTTGAGAAACAGCCCGGGCATAGGCAATTAAGATAGATTTTTCCAACTCCGGCCACAACATTAATAGAGAAAATGATCCATATAATCGCACATCTAAACTTTCATACCAGCGATAATCTAAACATTCTAAAACCCCAAATTGTCCCATGGGATCTCGCTCATCCGCCGCGCTCCAAATTGCGCCCCCATCGGTTAATAAATATAACTCATTAAATAGTGCCATTTTAAACCAATTCGGTAAATCTTGACGCTGTAAAATGGGGTTTTGCCATGCTTGAATATTTTCTCGCCAGGTGTCAGAATGTTTCATCGCTGTACGAATCATTGACCAAGCATTGCGACCATTGCGACCAAAAAAGTCAGTATAACGACGATAATAATTAACTCCCGATGCAAATTGAGTAATCGGTAAATCCCAAGCTAAATAAAAGGGAATCTTTCTGGTTTTCCCTGGTCTAATGGTAAATTTAACTGCTAAAGCCACCGCAATTCGTTCGCCTTCTTTGGCGGGTTGATCACTTTCTTGATCTAAAAGTGTGCCATCTTCTGAGAAACATTGCCAAATATCTTCCCCATTTCCGGTCGAATTCCAACGGGTTTGATCATACACTTCAACGGCGGGATTTGTAATCGTTGCGATCGCAATTTGTCCGTCTCCTTCTTGGATTTCTTCATTGACACTGAGGCGAGTCATCAAACACCCAATCCGATGAAAGTCTTCAACTAAATGATTACAACATCCGACACTATTTCCCCAATTTGGTTCATATTCATATACCGGACTTCCATCATCTCTAACCTTTACTTCAGGACTCGATAAAGTATTAGTAAACCAGCCGATAGTATTTTCCCAAGTTAATAATATACTTAAGGTAATCGGTTCATCCGTGGGGTTGTGGGCAGTCCATTCAAAAATTGCGATCGGATAACTACTTTCTTGATAATTTTTTGCCCAAACGGGAGAGAATTGTTCACAAGTTAATTGGGCGGAAAAGACATTTTCATAGACAAACCAACTGCGAGGATATAAAGCATTATAAGTTCCCGTTGATTCTCCAGAAGTTGTGGTTTTAGGATACCAATTCCAAGCCGATAAACTACCATCTTCTGGGGATTCTGTTGATAAGGAATATGCTTTTTTCTTGCCATTTATTTCTTCATAAACGCTAAATTGACAAGCAGGAAGTGTCTGAAAAATATGTTCTCCCCCGTCCAAATGCCAAAGGTTAAAATCCCCCCGAGAGGAGCGTCCAATACAACCCGCACCCAACCCCCCCAGAGGCATTCCGTGCCAAGGGCCATCATCTAAATTACTGGCGTAGCGGACGGTATATGGTTTTTCCCACCCTAAACCAATGGGGCGACTCCAGGTAGACTCAGGAATATTGTTAATCGGGCTAGAATGGGTCATGGGGTTAAGGGATAATGCTATTTTAATAAAACTAAATTCCCCGGTTGGGATGTTTTGAATTTTCTCACAATTAAGTTGAATAAGCAAGGGTAATTTTATTCCCTCAGTCTTTTTTTATGATAAAAAATCCATAATTCTGCCAAATAATAAAATAGAATAATCCCAATTAAACTGGCATTCAAATCAATGATACTGAAGGTACGATGGGGTAAATGAATTTGTGAGATTTCTTCAGCAATGGTTACCAGGGTAAATAAAAACGGCCCTAGGGGAATGAAAATCTGAGCAGTTACAATCTTTTTTCCTCCCAAGGCTAAATGGCTTAAAAAAGAGGCTATTCCATATAAAATAAAATGTCCATAAATATCATAATTGGGAATTTTCCCTAAGAAATTGTAGGGTAAATTTCCCCCATTGGCTGTAATTACAATTAAAAATAATAACAGAAAATAGAGAAGAAAGGCAACTTGCCAAGGTTTTTTAGCGGGTTTTTTCATGGTTTTAAAAGTTGTGATTGGGTGATTAGACCTTATTCCCAAGATATAAGGGCTAACACCTAACAACAATTCCTACTTCATTACTTCCGTAAATTTCGGAATATAATCCTATCCGTAGGGGTAATTCATGAATTATTCCTATATAGGTCAGTCCTGTATTCAATTTATTTGGCTTCCTTCCAATTCTGTCCAGCATGAATATCCACAACCAAAGGCACACTTAAGGGCAGCACTTGTTCCATAATAGTCTTAATTTTGGGTTGAAGTTCTTCCCATTCCGTTTCAGGAATTTCAAAAACTAATTCATCATGAACTTGTAACACTAATTGAGATTTATAGGGGTTTAAAAGTTGATGAACTTGTACCATCGCCATTTTAATAATATCAGCACTAGAACCCTGTATGGGGGCATTAGCGGCGGATCTCAAGAGTTGGGAATCATTTTGACCTATTTTTTTCTTCAATTGGGTTAAATCAATTTCATTAATATCAACTCCTTTTAAGGTTTGTAGACTCTCGCCTTGAAAATTAAAATAGCGTCTTCGTCCTAATATTGTTTCGACATATCCTTGAGCAATGGCTTGTTTTTTGACCCGTTCTAAATAGTCAAAAACCCGAGAATACCGTTGGTTAAATCGTTCAATAAATATCTTACCCTCCGCACTACTAACTTTAGCTTCCCGGGCGAACCTTTGCGCCCCCATTCCATAAATTACCCCAAAATTAATGGTTTTTCCTAACCGTCTTTCTTCTGGGGTAACAGTTTCTTTTTCAAATAATAATTTAGCGGTAACAGTATGAACATCTTGATTATTTTGATAGGCTTCTAATAAAATCGGTTCTTGACTTAAATGAGCTAAAATTCTCAGTTCAATTTGAGAATAGTCGGCTGCAACTAATAGCCAGTTGGGTTGAGTAATAAAGGCTTTTCTAATTTTACTCGAAAATTCGGTTTTAATCGGAATATTTTGTAAATTAGGATTAGAAGAAGATAGCCGTCCCGTGGCGGTAATAGTTTGGTTAAAACTGGTATGAATGCGTTGGTTTGCATCGACTAATGTGGGTAAAGCATCGACATAAGTGGACTTGAGTTTGGCTAGGGTTCGATGTTCTAATATAATATCAATAATCGGATGATCTCCTTGTAATTTTTCTAAAACATTCACATCCGTTGAATATCCGGTTTTAATTTGTCGGGTTTTTTTTGTACTTAATTCTAGGGTTTCAAATAACAGTTTACTCAGTTGCTTGGGAGAAGCTAAATTAAATTGTTCTCCCGCCACTTGATAGGCTTGAGTTTCGGTAATTTCTAACTGTTTATCTAATTGTTCGGCTAAGGTGTGTAAATAGTCAATATCCAGATGTACACCCCAATATTCCATATCGGCTAAAACCGGTTCTAAGGGCTGTTCAACTTCTATTAAAAGTTTCATTAATTGGGGTTTATCGCTCAATTTTGCTTTAATTTTATCGACTAATTGAAAGGTAACATACACCTGCATTCCGCAATATTCGGCCACTTGAGCAATATTAATATCAGCAATGGTTTTTCCTTTAGGAACTAATTCCGTGTAACTTGGGGCGATTAATTCTGAACCTAAATAATTACGAGTTAAATCAATTAAATTATGCGTGTTTTCAGGATTTAAGACGTAACTTGCTAACATCGGATCAAAAACCACGCCTTTTAATTCTATTCCCTGAACTCTAAAAATTAATCGATCATATTTGGCATTTTGAAAGGTTTTCGGATAGCGATCGCTTTCTAAAATTGGACGTAAAATATTTAAGGTTTCGGCTTTATCTAAATTGGTTCCTTGGGTATGATTTAAAGGAATATAAGCCACCTCTGTTGGTGCTGTTCCCCAACAACAACCTATTCCGACTAATTCCGCTTTTCTAGGCTCTAAAGAGGTGGTTTCCGTATCCCAAGCCACGGGATAATTAATATCAGTATGATCTTGTAAAATATCAACTAATTGTTTTAGGGCTTCTGGGGTTTGAATTAAACGCAGTTGAAGTTGAGATACGGGATGATTGGCTATTTTTTGTTGTTGATCAATTTCGGTTTCTTCCCGGGTAAAAAAACTGGCATCTTCGTCGGTATCAACTGAAATTTCTGATGTTTGTACTGGAATATTTCCTTTAAATTGTTTTTGAATTTGATTAACTTTATCTAAAAAAGTTTGTAATTGTAAATGTTCTAAAATCGGTTGAATTTTAGCTTGATCAAACCCTTGTAATTTAAAATCTTCTAAACCCACTTCTAAGGGAACATCTTGAATAATTCGCGCTAAGGTTTGAGAATGATCCGCATCCGGTTTTCCTTCCTCTAATTTCTTGCGAGTCGCTCCTTTAATATCTTCAATATGGGCATAGATATTTTCTAAAGACCCATATTCTCCTAATAACTTAACCGCCGTAGTTTTCCCAATACCTTTTACCCCCGGAATATTATCGGATTTATCCCCACATAATGCCTTATAATCAATCACTTGATGGGGATAAATTTGTAATTTCTGATAGACCTGTTCAGCTAAAAATTCCGTAGGGTTGCTACCTTTACCTGGTTCTAAATGTAAAACACTAATATTTTTTTCAATATCAATTAACTGAAATAAATCCTGATCTCCCGATAGGATTTTAACTCGATAGTTTTCCCGACTTCCCCTATAAGATAACGTCCCTAAAATATCATCGGCTTCATAACCTGGGGCGGTAATAATTGTTAGATCAAAGGCTTGTAATAATAGTTTTAAATTCTCTACATCCTCAATAAAATCTTGAGGAGTTTCTGTCCGATCTGCTTTGTAATTTTCATCAGATTCATGGCGAAAAGTGGGCTGTTTTAAGTCAAATGCGATCGCTAAATAATCGGGTTTATGACTCGCCATCACATCCAATAAGGACTTAAAAAACCCAAAACAAACACTGGTGGGAATACCCGTCGAAGTTCGTAACCCCCCCTGGCGACTTTTGCCAAAGGCATAATAGGAACGAAACGCCAACGAATGACCATCAACTAAAAGCAAAAGGGGATATTCCAACACCATTTTCCTACCAACTGCAATACAATCCCTATTTTAAACCCTGTATAGGATAATCTGTGCCAAGATTGTAATATTTCAGGGTAGAAATTTATTGTCCTTGACTTCCCTCGGTGAACCCTTGGGAAGATTCGACTTAATTCTCAAGGGATTTATCCTTATAAAATGATTATTTGGATCTCCCTTCCTTGGATTTAGAAATTGAGCTTATTTGGTAAATAGCGAGAAATGAGGAAAATTTATGACCGATTCAAATTCGGTTTCTGTGTGCATGGTGTTCAAAAATTAGATCCGTAGAGTGTGTTATGGCGCTAGGGAACAGGAAATGGTTTATAATTATCTTTAATGAAGTCTAGACTGATCACCTTGTAATCCGGTATACTTCCAGGTGCTTGGGTATCCTGCTAAACCTTTTAAATATTTAGGTTCACAAGTAAAATTCAGATCAGCCAGCGAACTTCTCAGGAAAAGTAAAAAATGCTACATCGCAAGATTTATCAACTTTGTTGTGACGGTCGGGAAATCTCCATTTTCTTACGAGATCAGCAACGTTGGATTGAGAAAGCTCGAATTACAGACATTGAGGGAGATCTAGTCACGCTACGTTATGAAACAGATGAGGAGGATGAGGTCTGTTCTTGGGAAGAAATGATCCGCATAGATAGTATTGGATCAGTGAGTCAGAAATTAGCCTCTGTTCCCAAGTGCTATTTTGATCTGCCCATTTCTGAAGACTGCCCCGAAGCGGAACAAATTCGTAATCCGACTTCCGAATCTAGTCCTGAATAGGTTGGACAATTTTTGTTCAATCCAATTTCCCAAAAATGGGGGAATAAAGCTCCGTCCTTATCTCGACAGGCTTAGTGGCTTGATGGGGCGGATTTTTGTCTTAGCTTGGGATGCGGCGGTTGCAGCTAATAACTGATATGATGGGGATTGGAAAGTTTAACAAACACGCAGAAATCATGCCCAAGACTGTTGCTGAGGTGATGACCCTGAATCCCATCCTGGTTAAGCCAGAGATGCCACTCAGAGAAGCGCTGCAACTGATGGTGGAAAGACATATTGGTTGTTTACCTGTGGTAAATGAATCCGGTCATTTGGTGGGTTTTATCTCGGGAACGGATTTGATGTGGCAAGAAAGTGGTGTGACTCCACCTACTTATATTACGTTCCTTGATAGTATTATCTACCTGGAAAACTTTTCCCGGTATGAACAGGAATTGCATAAGGCATTAGGCCAAACCGTCGGGGAAGTGATGACTCCTGCCCCGATTATTACGATTACCCCCCATAAATCTTTATCCGATGCCGCCCGGTTATTGAATGAAAAGCGCATTCATCGTTTACCTGTGGTGGATGATTCCGGTCAAGTGATTGGGATTCTTACCTGTGGCGATATTATGCGGGTGATGGCAACGGCACAGAGTTAAAATTTAATCGGATTTCGTTAATAAAAACAGGGCTGGTCGGGACAGGAGGTTTCGACTCCGGCTTGATATTGGTTTTTGCCAAGTTTTCAAGAAAATATTGATCTATTCATATCAAAAAATATGATATTATCCTGATCATTTCAAAACTATTTAGAGTCTTCATTTCAAAACCTTAATTTTTATGACAATTACCCCTGAATCTGTTCAGCAGTTGTTAAGTTCTGACGATTTTGGCGATCGCTTACGCGGTGTCAATCAACTCCGAGAACTGCCTCCGGTGATCGCTTTTGAGTTAATTCAAGTCCCGATTAAAGATAGTAATAGTCGGGTACGATATGCTGCGGTGAGTCAGATGGCAACTTTGGGAGAGCAGAATTTAGAAACCTCCTATCAAATCCTACACCATCACCTATTAAATGATCCTGAAATTGATGTGCAAGCAGCGGCGGCGGATGCGTTAGGGGCTTTAAAACTTAAGGATGCCTTTGATGATTTACAAAACCTCTATAATACTACGCCAGAATGGTTAGTTAAACTGAGTATTGTGGCGGCGGTGGGAGTCATAGAAGAACCTCGGGCTTTTGACTTATTAGAAATAGCCCTTCAAGATGATAATACTTTAATTCAAACCGTTGCTATTAGTGCATTAGGAGAATTAGGTGACCGACGGGCAGTTCCTTTATTAGTTCCCTATATCACCAATTCAGACTGGCAAATTCGTTATCGGGTCGCTCAAGCGTTGAGTCGTTTAGGGGGGAGGGAAGTTGAAACTCTGTTAAAACAATTAGCAGAGGATGAAGTCGAGATTGTTGCTAAAGAAGCTCGGGCTCAGTTATAACTTTAGGGGATAAAATACCCCCACAAATCTAGTGAAATAAGAATAAACACAAAGAAATTAAGAGGCTAATAAATGGAGGAGGGAAGGCATCAAGGGATTATTTCCTCCTTCACAAACTTTCCGGGTTAAACCTAGAAGTGAGGGGGAAGTATTTGTTTTTAGCTTTTCCCTTCTACTATGGAATATAGGGTAATAGATATAAGTTCTAAAGAGGGATATAAGGAATTAACAATACCCATGAATTCAATAATATTTGATGTCGCGGTCATTGGTGCGGGAGTTTCGGGTTTAACCTGCGCTCAACAATTACAAAAAGCCGGATATAACGTTATAGTTTTAGATAAATCAAGGGGGGTGGGAGGACGGATGGCGACTCGACGAGTATCAGGAACTCGTGCAGATCATGGGGTGCGTTATTTGGAACCGAAAGGAGAACTATTACAAGAGTTAATTCAACAATTAATCACCTGTGAACCCTTAGAAAATAAGTTACAAGTTTGGACAAATACTCTCTATGAGTTTAAACAAAATCAACTCCAACCTCAAGCTATTTCTCAACCATATTATATCATGCCTTCTGGTATGAGTACCGTTGGCAAAATTATGGCTGATGGCTTAAATATTCAGTTGAATAGTCGAGTTGAATCTGTGACAATTACAACGGAAAATAATTGGCAATGTCATATAGAATTAACGGATAAAAACAATCCAGAATTACCTGAAATAGTAACGGCAAAATCTCTGGTTATTGCCATTCCTGCCCCCCAAGCATTGATGTTATTAGAATCCTCTAATATTGAGTTTAAATCTATTTTTTTAAATCTGATAAAATCCGTTGATTATGAGCCTTGTATTACGGTAATAGCAGGTTATTCTAAAGAACATAATCCAGATATTCCAGATTGGAAAGCAGTGACTTTATCCGATGATCCTATATTAGCTTGGGTGGGAATAGATAGCAGTAAACGCTTGCATCCTACCCAGCCTGTTTTTGTTATTCAAAGCAATAGTAATTTTGCTCAACAATATTTAGAAGCAAGTGATTTAAACGCCGTCGGACAAAAATTAATTGATCAAGCTGCAAATACCTTGTTACCATGGTTAGATACTCCTGAATGGATGCAAATTCATCGCTGGCGTTATGCTTTTTGTCGAACACCTTTAAGCATTTCTTGCTTAACCAATACAACTCCATTACCCTTAGTTTGTGCGGGGGACTGGTGTGGCGGAAATCAAATTGAAGGGTCGTTAAAATCGGGAATAGATGCCGCAAATTGGTTACAAAATCAACCCCATTTAAAACGGTAAAGACATAGACAGATGGAGCAACTGCCATAACTCAAGTCCCTACCATTACCCATTACCTCTTACCCATTCGTAATTCGTAATTCGTAATTCGTAATTACCCATTACCCTCAAACAAGATTGTCAGGCTCCAGGGGACAGGGATACTGCTCATCCCCGGTTTCCACTTGTAGGGTAGGATGGTCGATATCAAAGTGATGATGCAATTCCTCACTGATATGGGCTAAAAAGCCATCTCCTGGACAGCCTTCGGGCATCACCAAATGGGCAGTCAGGGCTGTTTCTGTGGTACTCATGCCCCAAATATGAAGATCATGGACTTGTGCTACCCCAGGTAACTCTTGCAGAAAAGTCCGTACTGCCAGGGGTTCGATGTGCTTGGGAACCCGATCTAAAATTAATCCTAGGGCATCCCGTAGTAGATTCCAAGTCCCTGCCACAATCACGACCACAATCACTAAACTGATGGCGGGATCGAACCATAGCCACCCCGTGAGTAAAATAGCTATGCCCGCGAACACCACCCCCACGGAAACCAGCGCATCAGCCGCCATGTGCAGAAACGCACCCCGAATATTAATGTCTTTCTTACCCCCGGAGAAAAACAAGAGGGCGGTCAGGGTATTGATCACGACCCCCACCCCAGCGACCCAAATTAGGGTCATACCCGGCACGGGAGTGGGTTCTTGGAGTCGGCGCAGGGCTTCCCAGGTAATGCCTCCCATCGCCAGCAGCAGCAGAATTCCATTGAGTAGGGCGGCTAAAATTGATGATCGCCGCCAACCATAGGTATAGGTTTGATTGGGCGGACGCTGGGCCAGGTAACTAGCACCCCAGGCCAGTAACAGCCCCAAAACATCACTCAGGTTGTGTCCGGCATCGGCTAGTAGTGCCAGGGATTGGGTAATTAATCCAAAGGCAACCTCTATCAACACAAAGCCAATATTTAAACCAATACCGATTTGAAACGCCCGGGTATAGGTTTTTGGAGCATGACTGTGGGAATGATCATGGGAGTGATGATGAACCACAACAGATATCCTAAATGACTATTTATTCATAATATTAACACGGGGAAGTCGATGTTTAAATCCACAAAGAATTTCCCATGAAATTGTACCAATGGTGTTCGCCCAATCATCGGCAGAAATCGCATATTCTCCATCTTGACCTAATAGGGTGACAACTTCCCCGACTTGTAAATTGGGAATTTCACTCACATCTAACATAATTTGATCCATGGTAATTGTGCCGATTTGATTAACCCATTGACCCCGAATTAAAACTTTAATTTTATTAGAAAGATTGCGAGGAATTCCGTCGGCATAACCAATTCCAATCACGGCAATTTTGGTTTGTTTTTTGGCAATAAATTGATAGCCATAACTGACTCCTGTTCCGGCTTCGATGGTTTTAACTTGTGTGACCCGGGCTTTAATTTGCATCGCGGGTTTTAAAGTAACTACAGATGCTAAATGAGTTGCAGGATAAAGACCATAAAGACTTAATCCAATTCGCACCATATCATAATGCAAATTCTGATCGGCTAAGGTCGCCGCCGAGTTGGCAATATGTAATAAAGGGAATTTCAGATCGGAATCCGATTGCCAATGATCTCGTATTTCATTAATTACATTTTCATAACGATAATGTTGTTGGCGCATCACCGTGGGATCGGGACTATCGGCTGTGGCAAAGTGGGAATAAATTCCAGCTAATTCTAAATTAGGTAATCGTTGAACTAATTTAAAAAATTCTAACCCTTGTTGCCAAGGAGTTCCTAACCGTGACATTCCGGTATCAATCTTAATTTGAACTGCTAAAGATTGCTCTAATTGATTTAAAGTTTCTGAAAATAATAATGCTTGTTGGGGTGTGCATAAAGTGGGTTGAAGTTGCCAATGGGCGATCGCTTGCACTTCTTCGGCCGTATGGATCGCCCCCAAGAGTAATATCGGTTGCTTAATACCCGCTTCCCGCAATTCTATCCCTTCTGGGAGGGTGGCAACGGCTAACCACTCCGCCCCCGCCTGACCAACGGTTTTCGCCACGGAAACCGCCCCATGTCCGTAGGCGTCGGCTTTGACCACCGCCATCAATTTTGTTTGGGGGGATAATAACCGTTTAAGCTGACGGATATTTTCGGCGATCGCCTCTAAATCCACTTCCACCCACGCCCGTTGACGAATCCCAACTTCTATCTCCGAATTGAGCAAAGTCGTGTTTCCAATAGAAATAGATTTTCCACTCACCATATTTTTGCCGTTTAACCCCTGAAGGCGTTAAGCTGTGTTAATATCGGTCAAATCTTATCGCAAAATCCAGCCAATGGGTAGTGTTTTGGTATTGAACGCCTCCTATGAGCCACTCAATATTACGACTTGGCGACGGGCGGTTGTCTTATTACTCAAAGAAAAAGCCGAGCAGGTTGAGCATAATGGAAAATTCCTTCTCCCCGATTTTCCACTGCCCACCGTGATTAGACTGCGCCACTATGTTCGGGTTCCCTATAAAGACATTCCCCTCACCCGAAGGAATATATTGCACCGAGATAGCCACTCTTGTCAATACTGTGGTCACGGCGGCGAGGATTTAACCCTAGATCACATTATTCCCCGATCTCGTGGGGGCGGGGATACCTGGGAAAACTTGGTTTCCGCCTGTGTTTGCTGTAATGTCAGAAAGGGCAGTCGCACCCCCAAAGAGGCGGGAATGACTTTGCGTACCCCACCGCGTAAACCCCATAGCAGCCTCTATTTTGAGGTGACTCGGCACGTTAAAAGCGGTATGAATAAAGAGTGGCAAAAGTATGTAATTGGTCTTTGATTTTGTATTCAGTTGAATGGGGAGCAGGGCAGGGCTGTTTCATGTTTGAAAATTATAGCCTACTTTTGGGCCATAATTCTCAAACATGATAGCTATTTTCTGAATAATTAATATTTCATATAATTGCTATATTAATATTAATTACAGGAGATATCATTTAAGTAGCATAAATATTCTTATTCCCTACTGAGTAAGACTTGCATACCCGATTTTTGTCTATTTTTCCTAAATTAATTGCTCTTAAACTATATCTTTTTCCCTGACTTTTTCGGAAATCCTTGACTTCTTTTGAATTTTCTATTAAACTTGTTAGCATCTTTATTTTAGAAAAAAATGGCGATCTCTCTCCATTTTATCAGGTGGCGATCGCTCTTTCTTTACTCTTTTTCACCCGACTTTGAAACAGCCCTGCCCCTGCCCCCCCTGCCCCCCCTGCCTCCCTACTCCCCCTTTCTATGAGTAAATTCAATGAAGAATTGAAACTGCTATTGCGATCGCGCTACGCTATTATCTATATTCCGACTTTAGAAGAAGAACGAGTCGAAACCCTAATTAAACAAGCCGCAAAAGATCAGGGCAACCGTGGGGTTTATGTCTGGGATTTTGTGGAAGGATATCAGGAGGGAAATCCCAATGATTTAGGAGCCGGAAAACGCAATCCGTTACAAGCCTTAGAATTTGTAGAAAAACTACCCGAGGCGATGCCAGCTGTCTTGATTTTAAGAGACTTTCATCGATTTTTAGAAGATATTGCTATTTCGCGAAAATTAAGAAATTTGGCGAAAAAATTAAAATCTCAACCTAAGAATTTGGTGATTATTTCTCCCCAAATTTCGATTCCTTCTGATTTGAGTGAAGTGTTAACGGTTTTAGAATTTCCCCTACCTAATCTAGCAGAAATTAAAACGGAAGTTGAACGGCTATTAATCACAACAGGAAATCCTTTAGATCCTCGTTTGTTAGATGAAATGGTGCGTTCGTGTCAAGGACTTTCGATGGAAAGGATTCGCCGAATTTTGGCTAAGGCGATCGCTACCCATGGAGAATTACAGGCTGATGATATTGAATTAATATTAGAAGAAAAACGCCAAACCATTCGTCAAACTCAAATTTTAGACTTCTATTCTGCCCAGGAAAATATCTCGGATATTGGGGGATTAGATAATTTAAAAGATTGGTTATTACTCCGGGGAGGAGCCTTTTCAGAACGGGCCAGACAATATGGCTTACCCTATCCCAGAGGGTTATTATTAGTAGGAATTCAAGGAACGGGAAAATCCTTAACGGCAAAAGCGATCGCCCATCATTGGCATTTGCCCCTATTAAGATTAGATGTGGGGCGTTTATTTGCGGGACTGGTTGGAGAATCGGAATCTCGCACCCGACAAATGATTCAATTAGCCGAAGCCCTAGCCCCTTGTGTGTTATGGATTGATGAAATTGATAAAGCCTTTTCGGGATTAGATGGTAGAGGAGATTCAGGAACCAGTAATCGAGTGTTTGGAACATTTATTACTTGGTTAGCTGAAAAAACCTCCCCGGTTTTTGTGGTCGCAACGGCAAATAATATTCAATCTTTGCCCCCGGAAATGTTAAGAAAGGGACGATTTGACGAAATTTTCTTTGTGGGATTACCCTATCAAGAAGAACGAAAAGCCATTTTTGAAGTGCATTTGTCTAAACTACGTCCCCAAAATATTAGAAACTATGATACAGAACGATTAGCCTATGAAACCCCGGATTTTTCTGGGGCAGAAATTGAACAGACCTTAATTGAAGCCATGCACATTGGTTTTAGTCAAAACCGAGATTTCACAACCGATGATATTTTAGAAGCAGCGAGTCAAATTGTCCCCTTAGCCAGAACTGCTAAAGAACAAATTGAGTTTCTGCAAGAGTGGGCGGCGGCGGGGAAAGCCCGTTTAGCTTCTCGACAGAGTAGTTTACATCGTCGCTTATAAGACAGGTCTGGGAGATTGAAAACTCAGCGTCTTCAGATCTGAGAGTGTCAACCGGTTGATGGTATTATAGGTATCTTTGATCGGGGTTTAAAACCTATGTATAGAACGGTTCCAAAAACTATGAGTCTTTATGGTGTTTTTAAATTTATTGTGGGTTTTTTCCTGGCAATTTTGATTTTAGCGGGTGCAACGGTCGCTACCGCCTTATATTTTGCAGCCCGTTTATCAGAACTTCCAGAACGTCCGACCTTTCCCAATGATAACCCCCAAACAAAAATAGCAGCAAATCCAGTTACTCCCCAAGCAGCGGTCACGCCAACCCCGATCCCAACTCCAGAGGCAGAAAAACTTGAACCCGGTGCTTATCAGGCGATTGTCACCCAGCCGATTGGTTTGATTTTACGCGATACTCCCAGTACGGAGGCTAACCGAATTGGTGGCATTGCCTATCAAGAAAAAGTGGTTGTCTTGGGAGAAAGTGATGATAAACAATGGCAAAAAGTGCGGGTTATTACTGATAGAGATCGCACGGGATGGATTAAAGGTGGAAACACAGAAAAAGTTGAATCTGAAAACTAATTTTTGAGAAAAAATACCCCATAAACCAGGCGGTTTTAGGCAGAGAGTTGGAAGTTTTCAAATTCTATGACAATCGGCGTTTAGTTAACCAATAGGTCAGCATTTCTCCTCGACCTTTAACATCAATTAAACCCCGTTCTTCAAAATCATATTTGCCATTTAAAAGGTTTTTAGTAGCAGCTGTCACCTGAATTTTACCCACTTCTCCTTGGGATTCCATGCGCGACGCAATATTAACGGCGTCTCCCCATAAATCATAGATAAATTTTTTCGTGCCAATTACACCCGCCACCACTGGCCCGGTATTAATCCCAATTCTTAAATTACAAGATTGACCCATTTGTCCTTGAAATCGGCGAATTTCTGCCTGCATATCTAAAGCCATTTCTGCAATAGCTTCCACATGGTCATGGCGAGGAGTGGGTAAACCGCCCGCCACCATATAGGAATCTCCAATGGTTTTGATTTTTTCTAAATGATGTTTTTCGGCTAATTCATCAAAAGCGGAAAAAATTTGATTCAGGAAATTAACTAATTCTGAGGGAGAAATGCGAGCAGAAAATCCGGTAAAATCTACAATATCCGCAAACATAATCGTAGCTTTTTCAAAACGTTCAGCAATAGAATGCTGATTCTGTTTCAGTTGTTCGGCAATGGACGGAGGGAGAATATTCAGTAATAACCGTTCCGATTTTTCTCTTTCTGCTTGTAATGCTTCTAAAACCCGGCGTCTTTCGGTTGTATTTCTCGCCACCCAAATCACACAATTATCCGGCATTGGAGACACCGTTGCCGCAAACCAAACTTCATCTCCCGGATTCAAAGGAGATGAATTAGTTCCATGATGTCCGGGTTGATATTCAGCAGAAACTAAACTATATTCAATATTTAAAGTTTGCCTGGTGTTTAATACTTCTTGAATTTGATTATAAAATAAAGTGGCATGACTAGCTGGAAAAACTTCAAACACAGTTTTCCCAAGCAGTTCTTCTGTGGGACTATATAAAACCTCTGAATTTGTGGTGACAATCTTTTTATATCTTCCTTCTGCATCAAACACTGTAATTACATCCGTCATCGCAGCAAATAAAGCTCTCAGTTCGGCTTCCGACTCTCGTAAGGCATTTTCAATTCTGGTTCTTTCGGCAACTTCTCTGACTAATTGATGGTTGGCTTCCTTCAGGGCAGCGGTGCGTTCTTCCACCCGAATTTCCAACTGTTCCATAGCCCTTTGTAGGGCGGCTTCTGCTTGTTTTCGCTCGTTAATATCTTCGACGGTTCCTTCATAATGGAGTAGGTTTCCGGCTTCATCTCGGACAGCAAAAGCATTTTCTGAAATCCAAGTTAACTGTCCATCTAAGCGTCGAATTTGAGACTCAAATCCGACAATTGCACCCTGTTCTGCTAATAGTTTAAGAAACTCTTGGCGACGCTGAGGTTGAACATAGAGTTGGTCTTGAATATTAGTTAGATTTTGGATTAATTCTTCAGGAGATTGATAACCATAAATTCGAGCTAAAGCCGGATTTGCACTTAAATAAATCCCTGTAGGTGTGGTTTGAAATATGCCTTCAACAGCATTCTCAAAAATACTCCGATAGTTAGCTTCTGCTTGTTTTAGGGCTTCTTCTGCTTGTTTACGTTCTGTAATATCAATGCCCACAAAGAAAGCCGCTTGATTTTGGTTATATTTATGGGCAACAATTAAATAATTCCGAGGTTTACCTTGAATTACAGACATGACTTCTTGATAGGAGTCTTTTTCGGGATGATCAAAAAAGTTTTGGACGAAATTATTAAACTGAAAACTTGCTTTTAAAAACCCAATATCTTGATTAACAAAATCTTCGGGTTTGAGGTCAAAAGTTGATGCCAAATAACGATTGACTCCCAAATAACGTAAATCTGAACTAATCCAAGAAACTGTCCCTGGAACCACATCTAATACCGCTTCTAATTGATCTTGGGTGAGTCTTAATGCTTCTTCGGCATCCCGGCGTTCTGTAATATCAATTCCGACGACAAAGGCAGCTTGATTATCATTATATTTTTGAGCAACAATTAAATAATATCGTAACTTTTCATTCAGGAAAAATGAAACCTCTTGAAAGGCATCAATCGCAGGACTATTAAATAAATCCTGGATAAATTCGGTAAACCCTGAATGATTGCCTAAAAAACCAATATCTTGATCAATAAAAGTTTCTCTAGGCATACTAAACATATCTGCCAAGCGTTGATTAACTTCGATATAACGTAAATCTGAATTAATCCAAGAAACTGTCCCTGGAACTGCTTCTAATACTGTTTGTAATTGATTCTTGGCATTTCTCAAAGATTCTTCAGCCTGTTTGCGATCAGTAATGTCAATTCCGACCACAAAAGCTGCTCGATTATAATTATACTTTTGAGCCACAATTAAATAATGTCGCCATTCCCCGTTCACCTGATTTCTAACTTCTCGATAGGTGTCAATTTCAGGACTATCAAATAAATCTTGAACAAAATCTTGGAATTCCGAACTGGTTCCTAAAAATCCAATATGTTGACCGATAAAACGCTCCCGAGGGAGGTTTAACATATTGGCTAATCGCTGATTTACTTCGATATAACACAAATCGGAATCAATCCAAGAAACCGTCCCCGGAACAGCTTCTAATACTGTTTGCAATTGATTTTTAGCATTTTTCAAAGATTCTTCAGCTTGTTTGCGTTCGGTGATATCAATTCCCACCACAAAAGCTGCTCGATTATAATTATACTTTTGAGCCACAATTAAATAATATCGCCACTCTCCATTCACCTGATTCCTGACTTCTCGATAGGCGTCAATTTCAGGACTATCAAATAAATCTTGAACAAAATCTTGGAATTCTAAACTGGTTCCTAAAAATCCAATATGTTGACCGATAAAACGCTCCCTAGGAAGGTTAAGCATATCCGCTAATCGTTGATTCACTTCGATATAACACAAGTCTGAGTCAATCCAAGAAACCGTTCCTGGAACCGCATCTAAAACCGTTTGCAGTTGATCTCTAGCCATGCGCAGGGCATTTTCTGATTGTTGATGCTGGACAATTTCTTGGACTAAATTATCATTCGATTCTTTTAATGCCGCGGTGCGTTCTTCTACCTTTTTTTCTAATTGTTCATTAGCCTTTTGGAGTGCTAATTCAAACTGTTTGCGAGTTTCAATTTCCTGCTGGAGTTGCGCCTTTGTCGCTTGCAACTCAATGGATTTTTGTTCTAATTGTTCGGCTCTTTCAATGCCTTGACTCAGTTCAGATAATAACTCAAAAACAATGCCAGAGGCATTAAAATTATCTTCATTAAACCCCAACCAAGGCAACGGTTTAATCAGTTTTTCGCTGGTATATAAAACCTCAAATTGCTGATTGGGTAATACCTGACCAATACGACAAACCTTAGCAACATGATGATTGGATTCTAAACGAACTAACCCTCCAGGAGACAAAAAACGCTGTCCATAGGCTGCAATTCTCACCCGTTCTACATCAAAAGATTCAGCTAATTCAACGGCTTGTTTCCAGAGATGAATTTGAGTATGGGCGGTTGCCATAGAGTTATTGATAACCCGTTCTTCTCCATAAAAGCGTTTAAAAGATTGAACAAATTGATGATTTTCTGGGGTATTTAAACTTTGAAAATAATGAAAACAACTGAAGTGACCAACGGCGGCTTCTTGAAGTCTTTGCGCTTCAGATTCCGAGAAAGAGGTGGCTAAAATCGGTAAATCAGAAGCCCTAATTCCACTTTCATAAAACTGGCGATAAAAACTTAAATTGCGATCGCCTCTGAGGGTATTAATAATAATATCCGGTTGTGCCTGTCGAATCCGAGTAATAATAGGTTCAAAATCCATCGTTGAAGACGGAACATAGGCTTCTCCAACTACCTCCCCACCATGATGTTTGAGGTGGACTTTCATCAATTTATTCATGGTATGGGAAAACACCTGATCCCAACCCAATAAATAACATCGGGTTTTCTGGTTTCGCAATAACCAACTAATCGTTAATTCAACCTGTTGATTCGCACAAAACCCCGTGTAGAAAATTTGGCTACAATTTTCTAACCCTTCGTAGGAAGCCGGATACCAAAGTTGAGCATTAAAGGCTTCAAGTACCGGTCTAACCCCGTGACGACTGGCCGAAGTCCAACAGCCAAACAGGGTCGTAACACCATCCTGTTGAATTAATTTTTGGGCTTTTTGTTCAAAGGTGAAGCAGTCTGAGGCACCATCCTCAATCATGGGTTCAATGATTTGCCCTAAAACCCCCCCCTGATCATTGATTTGGGCAATGGTCATTAATTCTGCTTCTAGCAACGGCTTTTCCCTATAAGCCATCGCTCCACTCAGAGAATGCAGTAACCCGACTCGTACACCTGGCATAGTTGATTAACGGCTGGTAGAACTAAACTTTAAACTGCGGGTAAGATAGCTGCACCTTCAAATCCTTTACCCTTAATAGAATCAACAAGATAGGCTTGTCCCATTACAATAGTCTAAGCTGCGATGGGCTTAAATCCCTAATTCAATAATTCCTTGATCTTAACATTGACATCCTCCCCCTCGTAGAGTTAGGCAGATGATTAAGTAGGTGGGCGAGAAAATCAACAAGTATGTAACGAAAAGTTAACTTGGTTGTTGCTCCGAGTGAAATTTCATCCGTTGTGTGGTGTAGTTTCCTCTTTCTGCCCTAGCTTGAATACCATTAATTACCGCATAAGCTAGGTCTAATTCATCCTCAAATGTTTGTCCTGATAGTTCATCTTTTTTGAGATGTTGCCACTCTAATTCAATCGGATTCATTTCGGAACAATATTTAGGTAAACAGAAAATATACAAACCCATACTTTCCCATTTTGGCCAGAGTTTTTTCACCTCATGGCATTGATGTATCGGGCTATTATCTTGGACAATAACTCTCATCCGTCCGGCTTTTTCAGCCTCTGTTGCTTCTTGTTCCATCATTTGGATATAACACTTGCGATTCACACCTCCAATCACCAAGCCGTAAACAAAACTGATTTGCTGTTGCAAAAACCCAATAATACTTAATCTTCGACCCCGACGATGTGTTTGTTCTAAACGTTTTTGTTCCCCTCTAAAATAATAGGTGTAACCCGGTTCACTCCACAGACAAAAACCCGATTCATCTAAATACTTTAAGTCAATTTCTCCAGCCGCAGCCGATAATTCCAACATCTCTAAATCTGCCTGTTTCTGAGCACGGACTATCGGATCTTGTTTTCCTTTGTGGCTCTTTCTGGCTCGCTTCCAATTCACCCCCTTTTTTTGAGCACCCGTCTTAATCTATCGGGACTCAATTTAATCGACCGTTCTTGTTCTAATTTTTGGGCTAATTGCTCAGAGTTGTATGTCCGGGGTTCTCTTCTGAGACATTCTTCTAAAAATACTAAGTCCTCTTCTTTCCACTTGGCTTTCCCCCCGCGACCTGGTTTTTCCCATAACCCTTCTAGCCCCAACTTTTCCCATTTGTGCAACACTTCTCTGACAGTCTGTGCCGTCCAATTGAAATAAGTTGCTATTTTTTCGACGTACCAACCTTGTGAGTTTAAGCGAATCACTTCGGCTCGGTCTTTAACTTTCTGTGGTATATCTGCTGTTCTCAGGTTGAACAGGGTTTTGTCTTGCTCACGAGTTAGAAATACCCTTAAACGAGCACCCATATTTTCATGACCTCGGTAGATTTCTTCTTCCTCTTTATTTATCTTTACATACTTTCGTTTCTTCCTGCCTACCTACTTAATATAGAATATTCCTGGGTTGAGTGGAGCAATCGCTTAACTCAACCCACAAACATCAATTAAGATTGGGAATTAAGACTCACCGTTTCTTGACGATTTCTCACCTCCAAATAAATCAATAACGCATTAATATCCGCCGGATTTACTCCCCCAATTCTCGACGCTTGACCAATGGTTAATGGTTTAACTTTCATTAACTTTTCTCGCGCTTCCATTGACAAAGTTTCGATTTTGAGATAGTTCAAATCTTCCGATAAAAGCCGATTAGATTGGCGACTAATTTGGTCAACTTGGTTTTGTTGCCTTTGCAGATATCCTGAATATTTAATCTCAATTTCTGCCCCTTCTTTTTCCACTTGATTTAAAAGAATATTCCCTAAATTATACCGTTCTAAATCAACGTAATGGAACCCAGGACGGCGCAACAAATCCGCCAGGGTAATTGACCCTTTAATTTTTTGTTGGGTATCATTAACAATCGCCATTCCTACTTGATCATTCTCCTTAATTCGAGTAGCATATAATCGTTCCTTTTCCGCAATAATATTCTCTTGTTTCTGTTCAAATAACTCCCAGCGACGATCATCAATTAACCCAATTTCTCGACCCAAGGGCGTTAACCGTTCATCGGCATTATCTGACCGTAATAATAAGCGATATTCCGACCGACTGGTTAACACTCGATAGGGTTCTCGCAGGTCTTTTGTACATAAATCATCAATTAATGTTCCGATGTAACTTTGTTCCCGGGAAAAGACAATCATCTCTTGATGTTTAACAAATCTCACCGCATTAATTCCCGCCACTAAACCCTGGGCTGCGGCTTCTTCATATCCGGTTGTACCATTAATTTGTCCGGCACAAAATAGCCCCTCAATTTTCTTCGTCATCAAGGTGGGATAACATTGAGTTGCAGGTAAATAATCATATTCCACCGCATAAGCCGGACGCAACATGGCACAATTTTCTAACCCGGGAAGACTTCTTAACATTTGCAATTGCAAGGTTTCTGGTAAGCCCGTAGAAAATCCTTGAATATACAACTCAGGAATATCTCGACCTTCCGGCTCAATAAAAATTTGATGACTTTCTTTATCCGCAAATCGAACAATTTTATCTTCAATACTCGGACAATATCGGGGGCCTTTCGCATCCACCCAGCCACCATAAACCGGAGATAAATGCAAATTTTCTCGAATAATTCGATGGGTTTCCGCCGTAGTTCGAGTCAAATGACAACACATTTGTTCCCGTTCAATTTGTACTTCTGGGTCGAAACTAAACCACCGAACTTCTGTATCTCCCGGTTGCGGTTCTAACTTAGAATAATCCACAGAACGTTTATCCACTCTCGCCGGAGTTCCGGTTTTTAAGCGTCCAGTTTCAAAGCCTAAACGGTTGAGGGTTTCTGTTAACCCAACGGCGGCAAATTCTCCCGCCCGTCCCGCCGCCATTGATTTATTACCAACCCAAATTATTCCCCCTAAAAATGTCCCAGTTGTTAATATTACCGCTTGACATTTAAAAGCCACTCCAAAATAAGTTTCAACCCCAATAATTTCTTGATTTTTACCTAAAATTAAATCCGTTACCATCCCTTCTCGGACAGTCAAATTATCCTGATTTTCCACAATATTTTTCATCACGGCGGCATATTCCCGTTTATCAGTTTGGGCGCGCAAAGCCCACACCGCCGGGCCACGGGAAATGTTCAGCACCCGTTTTTGCAAATAGGTGCGGTCGGCCATTTTGCCAATTTCCCCGCCCAAAGCATCGACTTCATGGACGAGTTGGGACTTAGCAGGGCCTCCAACGGCCGGGTTGCAGGGTTGCCAAGCGATTTTATCCAGGTTGAGGGTTAGGAGCAGAGTACGACATCCCAAGCGGGCCGTTGCTAGTGCTGCTTCACAGCCCGAATGTCCGGCCCCGACTACAATAATGTCAAATTCATCTAAAAATTCTACTGAGGGTGTTAGGGTCATGGGTTAGGTTAAGGTTTTATAGATTTATTTTTTGATTTTAGCGGTTAAAATTAATATCATCTTAGACTAAGGTTTCTATTACTTAACTTATCGGTCGTTTTAAAATTTGTTCAACAACCCCATAATAATTAGGATTTTCTAACCCTTGTAATTCATGTTTTATATCTTCCCAATCTCCTAATTTACTTTTCCACATACCATCTTCTTCTTGTCTGGCGGCGTGCTGTGGCTCACCATTATAGGTGTATATTGCTATCTTTTGAAAACCCGGTTCAAGGTTGCAATTATCACAACATTCATATCCCATAGTTTGATAAGCCTTGATAAAAGCGTCCAGCGTTAACTCTCTTGGCACGCCATCAGGCCAGTAGCCATCAGGGTCTACCGGATCCCATCTACATTCATCTTCATCAGCAGCGAAAGCAAAGCAATTATAATCCACAGTTTCTTCACTTGTGACTTCATATTCACTACGCTCTAAATTAGGAAATCTGAAGATTTTGCGGTATTCCAGTCTACCACTCATAACCGTGTTCTTTTCCCCATTGTATCCACGCTTGAGCCATAAGTTTCATTCGACCGCACTGTTCAGATTTTACTGGATTATCACCAGTAATTGCCCTCAACGCCCAAAACCAATGGTCAGGTTTTTGTTCCAGATCGCGCAAAATTAACGGTACAACAGGCTGCCCCATGCCAATAATTCTCTGATAAGCGGAGTGCATTGACTTCTGTGTAACTAATGACAGCATTCTTGTCTCGGCACGCCATTCTTCTGCGAGGGTATTAAATTTGGCTTCGAGTTCTAGCTTACTTTCGATGGAGTAATTATCGGTAGTAATTTTGTCTATTTGCTGAATAGACTCCAACTTCTGATAAGCTTCCTCCAAACCATTTTGAGAAAGTGTAGTTAAGATTAAGATGCACTGTAACAAGCAGGCTATTTTCTGATATGACTGATCATTCGACTCTATTCTGGGAGATAAATTATATAGATATTCCTGAAAAATATTAGGTTTTATTGTTGCTGAAACAAAGGCAGTATCATCAATATTTTGGTATGAGCTTTTTATGGTTACAGTTGTATTTTGCAGACTAGAAAAAGTCAGTAAATTAATCATTGGTGATCGGAATAGGTTCCATTGCTCTGTGGAGTTCGTCTGTAATGCTCCACCGGAATAACTGTCCTCCCGTTCGATTAAAGGTGTCAAAGACATTCCCAATCTCCTCCTTATTGATTTTGCTTTCTACAAAAAAATCAGCATCAAACAAATAACCAGGTTCCTGAACATTACCTCTTGACGGATCTTGTGATATGACTAAACCATGATTAAAATTAACTCTGCCTGTTTCTAGTTCAATTTCCAGATTTTTAACTGAAGTCAAAATCGAACCAGATAACTCGCTACTATGTAGCTCTGAAGCAATTTGTGGACTGATTAATGCTGACCAAGGTTTGTCTTTATCCTCCATTTTCAATTTAGAGCGAAGTATCAAATTCTTATACCTTAATCCTAATCTTAGGTAAAAAGAGGGATTATATACATCTTTAAATATATTAACAATGTTGAATAATTTTTCTTTAAATTCTTCATATCGCTTGTATTCAAAGGTGGCTAATATTAGATTTTCTTGGTCTAAAGATAACTTCCATTTTGAATTTTCAGATAGAAAGTTATAAGTGTTATGTTTGGGCAAAATAGAGCTTATTTGTGGCAATAATGAGACTATTTCAGGTGGGAGATTTAGAGATTGAGATCGTTGAAAAATCGGGTAATCAGAACTAATTCTCTCCTGAAATTCATAAGGCTCTTGATTATTGATTTTGAGGATTGTAGGGAAGCGTAATTGTCCCACAACCTCGATCAAGGGAGTGCGCTGATAAATAACTCGCAGGTAATCAGGCAGTTTCATTTGAAGACGTAATTATTTCACCGTTACAAGATATACCATGTTGATCGGGATAATCCTTCTATCCCTTACAATCTTATACTACCATTCAATCTTCTGAAGTTTTAGGGTGTGTAAGCATTCTTCGCACGCACCGCCTGTATAAATATCCCCGATAGCGAGAACGCAAGCTGTTGCTGCTTATACAATCGGACAATTTACAGTCAGTTCAACATTACAGGGTTATATTCGGGTAAGTCCACTCAAATATCTGGGAGATTGCTGGCTTTTTTACTCTACTGACTGAGTTCTTGCTGGATGTTTTCGCTATCTTCGAGACTATCATCATGCTTTTTGCCATATTTTTTCCCTAAATTAAAGGGAGGATCAGCAAAAATAACATCAGCTACACTGTTATTGATCTGTTTTAAAAGCGTTAGACAATCTTCTTCAAAAAGCACTCCCTGTTTTGAAATAAAGCAAGGTTTTTGATCTGATTGATTAGAAATATAGTTGTGATAAGGAAATTGATCAATATTTTTGAACGATATAGAAAGTTGCTGCATGATCAGTTAATTAAGATTCTAAACTTACTTTAATTGTAAGACGGTTAAGCTGTTGAGCATTTAAACTGTATATTTTAGAGGCTGAAACCCCTTACTGGCTTGGATCGTCTCGAAAATTTAGATAATTAACAGCTTATCAGATTTGTGACAACTCTCTAAAAAATGTTAATATAGTAACAACTCAATTCTATCACGAAAACAGGTAATTCTGCCATGAAGACGTTAGCAAAATGGTCTGTAGAGGATTATCACCAGATGTGATTGATGCTGGGATTTTGTGCGATCGCCAAGTTAAACTATTAATCAGGTGAAATCATTGAAATGAGTCCAGAAAGTCCGATTCATTTTAAAAAACAAAGTAAATAGTATCTTGAATTACAGGAGAACCCATGAACTCAACCACCCATGAAACAGACTTTTATGCTTGGACACAGGAACAGGTACAGCTATTAAAAACCGGACAACTTAATCAAATTGATTGGCAAAACATTGCTGAAGAAATAGAGGACATGGGACGCTCGGAACAACGACAATTAGAAAGCCGATTAGAAGTCTTAATTATGCACTTATTAAAATGGCAATTTCAGCCAAACCTACGCTCTCGGAGTTGGCAATTAACGATTAAAGAGCAACGCCTCCGGTTAGAAAAGCTTCTACAAAAAAACCCTAGTCTTCAACCTAATTTGACTGAAGCGATAGAAGATGTGTATCCTTTGGCGACTCTGAGCGCGGAAAGAGAAACCGGGTTATCTTTATTTCCTGAAACTTGTCTCTATACCTTAACAGAGATTTTATCCGATGAATTTTTACCAGAGTAAATGATCACATAAAATTTTACTCTATTTTGTGGCAACTCTCTAAAAAATGTTAATATAGGAATAACTCAACTCTATAATTAAAATAGGTAATTCTGCCATGAAAACCTTAGTAAAATGGTCTGTAGAGGATTATCACCAAATGATTAATGCGGGGATTTTGTGCGATCGCCAAGTTGAACTATTAGCAGGTGAAATTATTGAAATGAGTCCCGAAAGTCCCATTCATTATTATACTGCCAAGCAAGGTACAAAATACTTAGAAACCTTGTTAACGGGTAAAGCTGATATTCGTTTTAATGGCCCCATTACCTTATCTGATTCTGAACCCGAACCAGATATTGCTATTGTCCGACTACCAGAGTCAACTTATCAAGATCATCATCCCTATGCTGAGGATATTTTTTGGCTCATAGAAGTGGCTAAAAGTAGTTTAAAAAAAGATTTAGAATTAAAATTATCAATTTATGCTCAAGCTATAATTGAGGAATATTGGGTTTTAGATTTATCCCAAAAACAATTAATTGTATTTATAAATCCTGAAAATAACACCTATTTGAGTCAACAAATGATTAATCAAGGGATGATTACCTCCTTGGCTTTTCCAGATATTGAGATATCTGTTGAAAGATTACTGAGTTAAATAATCTTCACAAAGGCAGGGCTAGTTACGATACAATTCAATTAAAAGCTAGTATCAAGTATTATGACAACTACAGAACAAGCACCATTAACGACCGAGACTGACGCAGAACTGATTGATAATGCTATGGCCACCGTCCGACCCTCAGAAGAAATTGAAAACGTCCTCGTTGGGTTAGCTCAAGACCAAAAGGTAATGGTCGGACAGTCTGAAGCGGGTAGGGTTTGGCAGTTTGAATATGGTAGTGTGGAAGTTTTTGTGCAACTCACCGGAGAAACCGATGAAGATACCTTGACGGTTTGGGCGACGGTACTAAAATTTCCCGTTAAAAATGAAAACCAGTTAATGCGAAAATTATTAGAAATGAACTGGTTATCTACTTTAGAATCCCATTTTGCAATTACGAATGATCAAGTTGTAGTTTTATCGAACCGCACTTTAGCAGAAATATCTGCCACTGAAATCTCCCGCCTGATTACTATTGTGGCGACAATTGCCGATAATAACGATGATAGCTTACAAGCCGAGTTCGGAGTCTAATATTTGGCGTTTAATTCCTGTATTTAAAGCCTCGGGACATTTACAAATGGCAATTGACCATTGGTTGTTTCGTCAACATCAACAGGGAAAACATCCCCCCACTTTACGGTTTTATCTTTGGGAACCTGCGAGTATTTCTTTAGGTTATCATCAGAAATCTTGGCCAGAACATTGGCAACGGTTAACTTGGCAAAACCAACCTTTAGAGTTAGTTAAACGTCCCACCGGAGGTCGGGCGGTTTTACATCAAGGGGATTTAACCTATGCGGTGATTGCTTCGGGATTGCCTGAAAATTCTAGGGCAGCCTATCAAACATTATGCCAATTTTTAATTGAAGGATGGCGATCGCTCGGCTATGAACTCCACTATGGTTCTGCTGAACGGGGATATATTCACAGCCCCAACTGTTTTGCCACCGCCACCGCCGCCGATTTAGTCCTATCCGATGGCACTAAATTAATTGGGAGTGCCCAACTCAAGGGAAATGGGACAATTCTACAACATGGCTCCATTCGGTTAACTCCTGATGCGGAACTATTTCGTCAGGTGTTTGGTCTGGAAATGCCCGCACCCAACTTAACCACTTTACCGTCAGCAGAGGAGTTGGTTTCAACGGTTATCGATGCTTTGGGGGTAGCAGCGCGTTGTTGCTTCGGGGGAGAATGGGTGATACAAGCCCTCTCAGATACGGAATTGCAGACCATTGAAGCTGAGTATTCAACCCATTGGGGCGTGTTTTCTGAGACCGTGGTAGTTTAAGATCATCAATGATAATGCACCCGAGTTGAAGATTAAAAAAATGGATACAAAAGCATTTAGACGTTCCTTGCAACATTCAGAAACCTATCATCGCAAAGGCTTTGGTCATCAGGAGGAAGTGGCAAATGTCATGCACTCAGCCTATCAAAGTTCTTTAATTCGAGAAATTAGAGAGAATAACTATAGTATTAAACGGGGAAATGTTACGATTCAAATGGCTCAATCCTTTGGGTTTTGTTGGGGTGTAGAAAGGGCTGTAGCCATGGCCTATGAAACTCGTCAACATTTTCCCACGGAAAATATTTGGATTACCAACGAAATTATTCATAATCCTTCGGTGAATCAACATTTAAAGGATATGAAAGTTGAGTTTATTCCTGTCGAAAATGGGAATAAGGATTTTTCAGTGGTGAATTCTGGGGATGTGGTAATTTTACCTGCGTTTGGGGCGAGTATTCAAGAAATGCAAACCTTGAATGAAAAAGGCTGTAAAATTGTTGATACCACTTGCCCTTGGGTGTCTAAAGTTTGGAATAGCGTTGAGAAACATAAAAAAAGAGATTATACCTCTATTATTCATGGAAAATATAACCATGAAGAAACCGTTGCTACCATTTCCTTTGCCGATAAATATTTAGTGATTTTGAACTACAAAGAAGCAGAATATGTGTCTAATTATATTCTGAATGGAGGCGATCGTCAAGAGTTTTTAGCGAAATTTAGTCGATCCTATTCCGCAGGTTTTGATCCCGATCAAGATTTAAAACAAATTGGGATTGCTAACCAAACCACCATGCTAAAAAGTGAAACCGAACAAATCGGCAAACTGTTAGAGCATACAATGATCAAAAAATATGGCCCCGATCAATTAAATGCTCATTTTCAAAGTTTTAATACCATTTGTGATGCTACCCAAGAACGTCAAGATGCCATGATTGGGATATTAGATCAACCGTTAGATTTAATGGTTGTGATCGGGGGCTTTAATTCTTCCAATACGACCCATTTACAAGAAATGTCGGTAGAAAAGGGGATTCCTTCTTATCATATTGACTGTGCTGAACGAATTTCAAATAATAACCAGATTGAACATAAACCGTTAGGCAAGTCTTTAAAAATTCAAGAAAACTGGCTTCCTGATGGGGAGATTATAGTCGGAATTACTTCCGGTGCATCAACCCCTGATAAAGTCGTAGAAGAAGTGATTGAAAGAATTTTTGCACAAAAACTTTCTCAGGTTTAAAGCTAAAAATCAACAAGATTGACTCTCCCATTATTAGGGGAATCAGGCAAGGTTGTAATCATCCCGATTCAGTTTTCCCCTTTTGATTATCCCTAATAATTTTATCGATGAATAATATTTTTTGAATCAAGCATTAGGGAGAGTCTATCTTAATTGTTATCTATTGCCTAAGACGAGGGCTTTCTTAATCAGACAACTATCACCAGTTATATCCTTTCAATAAAATCTAAAACAAAAAACATTTAATTAACTTTTTTTAATCAATTAACATTATTAGTAGACCTAACCTATTATTAACTTAAAAATATTTTTCAAGGATCATAATTCATGTTAAGATGATTCTCCAGTTAACAAAAATGCCACAATAAAAGAAATTTCAACAGGAATTATTGAGATATGCGTGATTCCAAAACAGAACCTTTGATCATCCTTCAAGACGTTGGTAAATCCTATCAACAGCCCAATGGTCAAGAAATTCCAATTCTCAATAATATCAACTTAGAATTGCGCCAAGGTGAAATCATTGCCCTATTAGGGCCTTCTGGTTCAGGAAAATCCACTCTAATGCGAATTATTGCCGGGTTAATTTCTCCCACCCAAGGACAGGTTCTCTGTCATGGAAAACCATTAATTGGAATTAATCCAGGGGTGGCAATTGTCTTCCAAAGTTTTGCCCTTTACCCTTGGTTAACTGTTTTAGAAAATGTTGAATTAGGATTAAAAGCCAGGGGATTTCCCGTAGACTGGCGACGACAAAGAGCCTTAAAAATGATTGATATTATTGGTTTAGATGGATTTGAAAATGCCTATCCTAAAGAACTATCCGGGGGAATGCGACAACGGGTTGGCTTTGCCCGGGCTTTAGCCGTTGAACCGGAATTATTATGTATGGATGAACCCTTCTCTGCCCTGGACGTTTTAACCGCAGAAAACCTGCGAATTGAACTATTAGATTTGTGGTTAGAAAAACGGATTCCTACCCAGGGAATTTTAATTGTGACCCATGGGATTGAAGAAGCGATTACCCTAGCGGATAGAGTGATTGTTTTAGGTAGAAATCCCGGACGAATTCGAGCAAATTTACCGATTAAATTAAGCCATTATCGCGATCGGAAAAGTCCCAGTTTTCAAGCCTTAGTCGATCAAGTTTATAAAATTCTAACTAACCCCGAGTTAGAAACCTTAGAACCTCAAAAAAACGTTACTAATACTCCCAGTAAATATCAATCTTTACCCCATGTTCGTATCGGCTCTGTTGCCGGCTTATTAGAACTTTTAGAAGGAAGACAAAACCCTGATTTATACCGTTTGGGACAAGAACTACAACTGGAAGTTGATGATTTACTCCCCATTGTTGAAGCGGCAGAATTCATGGCTTTAATCAAAATTAGAGAGGGAGATTTGAGTCTGACGGCGATCGCCCTAGCATTTATTCAGGGAAATATTGATGATCGAAAACAAATTATTCGACAACAATTACTCAGTCATATTCGTCTTGTTCAACAAATCTATACTCTTTGTCAATCCAAACAAAATCATCGGATTCCTGAAGATTTAGTCTTAGATATTTTGAATAATCATTTTAGTCCAAAAGAAGCTCAAAGACAGTTAAACACTGCCATTGACTGGGGACGTTATGCAGAACTCTATGCCTATGATGAACCCAGTGGCGAAATCTTTTTAGAAACATCTGATTTTAATTTAACTATACCGGAGGAATAAATAGCATGGCTCGTCCTTTGATTCCTGAAAATAAAACCTTAGATCGCTCTCGCTTGACCTGGCAGGATGGCTTATTGATTTTAGCCATTATTACAGTAATTTTAGTGATTATTCGCACTGCTTCTCAATTAGTCGGGGATTATGAACCCGATGTGATCATCTCTACGAATTTAGATCAACTGCCAAGTTATACAGCCCAAACTCTATTAAGAATGGGGTTAGCTTATTTTTTATCCTTGATTTTTAGTTTAGGTTATGCCTATTTTGCCTATCGTTCTGCATGGGCGGCAAAAATTTTAATTCCCCTATTAGATATTTTACAATCGATTCCGGTTTTATCTTTTTTACCCGGGGTTGTTCTGGCTTTGATTGCTTTATTTCCCGGTCAAAGAATTGGAGTTGAATTTGCTGCTATTATCTTGATTTTTACCGGAATGACTTGGAATTTAGTTTTTAGTTTTTATCAATCTTTATTGAGTATTCCCCAAGAATTATTAGAAGTCGCTCGGGTCTATAATCTCAGTTTTTGGCAACGGTTTTGGTCGGTAGAATTACCTTCGGGAATCTTAGGATTAGTTTGGAATAGTGTCATGTCCGTTGCCGGAGGTTGGTTTTTTTTGATGGCAATTGAATCCTTTACCCTGGGCGATCGCAGTTTTCGACTTCCCGGGCTGGGATCATTTTTAGCCCAAGCTTCCGATCAGGGAGATTTCACTGCCATTGCTTGGGGAGTAGCGGTTTTAATTGGAATTATTATCATCCTCGATTTTTTGGTATGGAAGCCCTTAATTGCTTGGGCGGAAAAATTCAAGTTAGAAACCGTTGAATCCCAAAATGTTCCCCAATCTATTGTATTAGATTTCCTGCGACGTTCTCCAACTCTGAGAATTTTAACGGAACGCTTGGGATATTTTTGGTCAGAAAAAATTGATAAGCCTATCGGAAAATCCCATCGTAATTCAACCTTAAATTTATCAGTAAAACCCAATAAACGTTGGTGGAATCGCCTATTGTTAACGGGGTTTGGATTTATGATTGTATGGGGAACTTGGGAATCGGTTTTACTCTTACAGAAATTAGAGTTTCAAGACTGGAAACACATCATGATCGGTGCTATTTTAACCGCTTTACGAGTAGTTATCGCCCTATGTCTATCCCTATTATGGACTGTCCCTGTGGGAGTTGCCATTGGGAGAAATCCTCGACTTGCCCAAAGTTTACAACCCTTAGTTCAAATTGCGGCATCAGTTCCAGCAACGGCTTTATTTCCCGTTTTATTACTATTTTTAGCCCGTTTAGGAGGGGGTTTACAAATTGGTTCTGTGGCACTGATGATGTTAGGAACGATGTGGTATATTTTATTCAATGTAATTGCGGGTGCCCAGGCTATTCCCTCAGAGTTATTTGAAGCAGCCAGTATTTATAAACTCTCTTTAGTACAGCGATGGAAAACAGTGATTTTACCTGGAATTTTTCCCTATTTAATTACCGGGATGATTACGGCAGTTGGTGGAGCCTGGAATGCTAGTATTGTCAGCGAATATGTTCAGTTTCAAAGCCAAACTTTAACAACACCAGGGTTAGGATCACTAATTTCTCAAGCAACAGAAACAGGGAACTATCCTCTGTTGTTTGCTTCTACTGTGGTCATGTCTTTATTAGTTGTTTTAACCAATCGTTTAGTTTGGCGCAGACTTTATCAATTTGCTCGCTCAAAATATCAACTTTTATAATATAACCCCATTTCTCCGTAGTCAGGCGTTTATGCCCCATCTTGATCTTTGAGTAAGATATTGAGGCGTAAACGCCGCGTAGTTAGGTGCTCACGCCTCATCTTGATCTTTGAGTAAGAATTGAGGCGTAAACGCCTTACTACGAAGTTAGAAAATTATTCAGTTTCTTCAACTCTTAACGCATCACAAGGGATTTTTTCTAGTTCTATCCGAGTAGGATCTCCACTAGAATAAACCTCCAAATCCATATTAGATTCTCCGACAAATAAGCAATACTCCCCTGGAAAAATAACTCGTTCAAAATAACCTCGAACTGTGGTTTCCATCCGCAGAATTTGCACCTGTTTAGTGGGGTTTTTATAGCTGCATAAAATTTCAGTCTTCATCGAATCTACAGACAAGTTTACAGTTTGCATGATGTTTTATTAAAGTTAGGTTTTAAAGAACTATTTGGAAATTTCTTAACTTTTCAGCTAAGGGTTGGGGCACTGGGTCAGTAATCTATCTTTCTGACGTTAGATAGACTTTTCCTGATACTTCTGTGCAACCTCCATAAGAATCATTAATCTGGTAATGTTATCAAATCATCATAACTTAACAATTTATAAATTAAGTTATGTTAACTCAATTATACACCCATTATCTCAGTTACAACCAAAAGTCCGTTACCCGAATTATCTATAGGATGCCTTTACAAATCCCGACTTTTATCAGAACTTTGTAAAGCTTTTGTAAGTTGATCCCCATGGGGTGGGACAGTGCTCTTACCATTATTATGACCATTTCCATTAGAATAAGATCCGTTGTCTGTATTCAAAGCGACATTTTCTAAATGTTGTTTTGGAGAATTGTGCCCCATCAAACGGGATTGAATACTGGTGGCAATCACATAAAAAACTGGAATAATATACAAACTTAGAAGCGTAGAAACAAACATTCCACCCATTACCGCCATACCAATGGCGACCCGACTCGCGGCCCCTGCCCCCGTGGCAAAAGCTAGGGGCATCACCCCTAAAATCGTTGATAAAGCCGTCATCATAATCGGGCGAAATCGTAACCGACAGGCTTCAATGGCTGCCTTTTGAATTGATAATCCCTGTTCCCGTAATTGGTTAGCAAATTCCACAATTAAAATCGAGTTTTTTGTTGCTAATCCTATTAACATAATCAACCCAATCCGACTAAACGCATTTAACTCTAATTGTGCTATCCATAACGCCCCAAATGCCCCTAATAAAGACAGAGGAACCGCTAATAGAATAATCACAGGGTCAATATAACTTTCAAATTGGGCAGCTAAGGTTAGGAAAATAAACACTAAGGCAAGGGCAAAAATAAAATTAGTTGCTTGACCCGCTTCTTTAAATTCTAAAGATTCCCCAGAAAAAGCGGTACGCATATCCGGGGGTAGAATTTCTTTAGCTAAATTTTCCAAGGCATTTAACGCCACGCCTAAACTAACTCCCGGGGCTGGACTGCCTTCTAAAGTGGCAGAACGAAAGCGATTAAAATGGTTAATTTGAGGGGGTGTGGTGGCGGTGGAAATGGTGACTAAATTACTTAAAGCAATCATTTCTCCCTGTTGGGAACGCACATATAATTGCTTTAAATCCTCGGGATTTGCTCGATATTTCTCATCGGCGCGAACTACAACTTCATAACGTTGATTTCCCTGATTAAAACTGGTAATTTCCTGACCGCCCACTAAAATTTGTAAGGTTCGGGCAATATCTTGTACAGAAACCCCTAAATTTCCGGCTTGAGAACGATCTACACTGATGGTTAATTCCGGTTTATTCAGTTTTAAATTGGTGTCAATATTAACTAACTCTGGTAAATCTCTAGCGCGAATTACAAAGTCTTGGGAAACTTGTGCCAATTGTTCTAAATCATTACCTTGTAAGACAAATTGTATGGGTTGACCTTGACCGCCTCCGGGTAATCCCCCTGGATTTGTAGCGAAGACTAAGGCATCGGTAATTGTTGAAAATTTACCCAATAATTTCTTAACAAGAGATTGTTGAGTTTGTTCGGGTTCCGGGCGTTCAGACCAAGGTTTTAAACGGGCAAAAGAGAATCCTGTATTAGCTTGGGATGCCCCTCGACTAGAACCTGCGATCGCAAAATAACTGGTAATTTCCGGTACTTGATTGAAGATATTTTCAACCTGTTTAACCACCCGGTTAGTATAGTTAATACTTACCCCATCTGGAGCCGTAATCGTAGTAAAAATCCGACCCCGATCTTCACTCGGTAAAAAGCCCTGGGGTAACTGTAAAAACAACCAAACTGTTAATCCTAAACTGGCAATAAATCCTAAAATAACGACGGGTTTAATTGTCATTAATAGCCGTAATGTCCAACCATAAATAGCCGTAATTTTATGCAAAACCCATTCAAATAAATCCAAGGGGAAAGATAGAATTTTCATCAATCCTTGGGGCTGGGTTTCGTGACGCAATAAACGGGCGGAAAGAGGAGGGGCTAAAGTTAGGGCAACGATACTTGAAAAAACCACAGAAGCGGCTAAAGTTAAGGCAAATTCATTGAATAATCGTCCACTGGTTCCCCCGGCAAAGGCAACGGGAACAAATACTGCTACTAAAACAACCGTTGTGGCAATCACAGCAAATACCACCTCTCCAACGGCGGCATAGGTCGCTGGAAAGGCATCTAGCCGTTTTTCTTCCATATAACGGATGATATTTTCTAAGACTACAATCGTATCATCCACGACTAAACCCGTGGCTAAAGTTAAGGCAAATAGGGTTAAGGTATTAATCGAAAATCCCAGAAAAAACATCACACTAAATGCCCCAATTAAAGAAATGGGAATCGTGACGGCTGGAATTAAAGTAGCTCTCCAATTTCTCAAGAATAAAAAGATAATTAAAACCACCAGTCCAATCGAAATTAACAGACTGATCCAAACTTCTTCAATCGCAAGTTCTACAAACTCGGAATAATCTACCGCAATTTCATAGCTGAGTCCTTCAGGAAAACTTTTTTTGAGTTCCGCTAATTTAGCTTTAATTCCGTGGGCAACTTCTATTAAATTCGCATCGGCAAGTTTACTAATTCCTAATCCCACGGCAGGATTGCCATTAAAACGGGCAATTACCTGATCATCTTTTGCCCCAATTTCTGCCCGTCCAATATCTCTAATTTTAACTTGCGAGCCATTATCATTACGTTTAATAATTAAGTCTTCATAATCTTGGGGAGTTTGCAGTCTTCCCAAAGTTCTCACGGGATATTCTGTTTCTTTTCCTTCAATTCGACCACTGGGAATTTCAATATTTTGTCGTCTTAGGGCTTGTTCAACATCTAAAGCGGTAATTTGACGGGCTGCCATTTTCAGGGTATCTAACCATAATCGCATGGCATAACGGCGTTCTCCTGAAATAGAAACACTATTAACACCATCAACCGTTTCTAAAGCATTTTTAATATAAAGATCGGCGTAATTACTTAACTCTAAAGCTGATAAAGTTTGACTAAAAAAGGCGATCCATAAAATTCGTTCATCATCTCCAGATCGTTTTTCTACCACTGGAATATCAACATCATCGGGTAATTTTCCCGCCCCCCTCGCCACCCGACTTCTAACTTCTTGGGCAGCTACTTCTAAATCTCGATTTAATTCAAATTGAACAGAAATAGAACTGCTTCCTTCTCGACTACTAGAAGTTAGGGTTTTAATCCCAGCAATACCGTTAATTTGTGCTTCTAAAATCTCCGTAACTTCTGTTTCTACTACTTGGGGACTTGCCCCCGGATAGCTGGTACTAACAGTAACAATGGGCGGATCAATTTTAGGATATTCCTGCACCGGAAGCCGAGTAAAACCGACTATTCCTAAAATAATAATTAGCAACGAACAAACCGAAGCAAAAACAGGTCTTTTAATAAAAAAATGAGTAAACATATTATTAGGTTATTGAATGTTTGTAGTAAGCCCTTCAAGGCTTCAATCAGCAGTAAACACCCCTCCCTAACGTTTACCCTTTGAAGTCTGATCGGAATTAGCAGGTAAAATATTAATAGCCGCACCATCGGATAGTTTTTGTGTACCGGAAATAATCAATTTCTGTCCTGGTTTAAGTCCTTCTAAAATTTCGGCGCGATCATTTTGAATTAAACCTAATTTAATCGTCTGTTTTTTAGCCGTTAATTTTTCTTCCCCTTCCGCAATAAATACAAATCGCTGATCACCTTCAAATTTAACGGCGGTCATCGGAATCACAACGGCATTTAGTTTTTGTTTCCAAACTACTTCAGCCCGCACAAATTGACCATCTTTAAATAATCCTTGACTATTATCAAAACTAGCCTTTGCTAAAATAGTTTGGGAGTCTTGATTTACCGAAGGCGAGATAAAACTAATTCGTCCTGTTCCTAATATTTTACCTTGAGGATCAACCATTTGTACCGATAATCCTAACTTTAAATCCTCTTTACGTTCTAAAGCTATTGGTAAGCGCAATTCTAACTGATCATTCGCAGTTAAACGGGTGAGAATATCTCCTTTACTAACATAATCTCCTACTTTAATTCCCACATCACCAACAACCCCAGTAAAGGGTGCTAAAACGGCTGTTTCTTGTAAATCCAATTCAATATTCCGCACCTGAGCCACTGCTTCAGCAACCTGGGCTTCCGCCTGTTGTATTTCTTGGATACGAGTGCCACTTTCTAATTGATTTAAAGCCTGTTGTTCCTGTTCAATAACGGCTTGACGGAGATTAATTTCTGATTGTCGATTTTTTTGTAATTGTTCTAAACGGCGTTTAGCGGCTTGCAAATTCGCATTAGCACTATTTCTTTGAGACGATAACGCATCAAATTGATCTTGGGAAATTGCCCCGGATTCGCTTAAATCTTGAAAGCGATTCACTCGATTTTGAGCTAATTCGGCATCGGCTTGAATTGAATCAATTTGAGATTTGGCTTGATTAATTTCTGCTAATAAACTACCGGATTCCGCATCGGCTAATCTAGCTTTTGCTTCGGCTAATTTTGCCCTTCCTTGAGCAATTTCTTCAGGACGACTTCCGGCTTGTAATTCTGATAAACGGGCTTGAGTCCGAACTAAATTGGCTTTAGCTTGATTTAAACTTGATTCTACACTATCACTTTTGAGGCGAGCGATCGCGTCTCCCTGTTCAATCACCTGCCCCGATTCCACTAAAATCTGGGTAATTCTACCTTCAATTTCTGGCTTAATATCCACTGCCCGTTTTGCCTCTAATGTCCCAACAAAATCAGAGGTTTCTTCAAAATCAAAAGTTTCTACCGCAGCGATTTTAACAGCATTTCCCCTCGGCTTACTAGCTTTTTCCGAGGTTGGGTTATCCCTATTTTCAGGGGTAGCTTGCCACCATTGTCCTCCGACGAAACCCACCCCCAACGCCATTAAAGTAACCAGTAAAATTTGGAACCCTCCGGTTTTATAAGCCGAGGGTTCTGGAGCAACTTTTATGGGTAAAGATTTAGCTGGAAAATCAGTTATTTCTTGTTGATTTTCCGACTCAATCCATTCTTGATCCTGTTCTTTCACCGTAGATTTAGGGAATTGTAAATCAGACATTTTTCAGCCAAGATTGAGGTTGTTTTTACGGAGCAAAATGACCATTAAATTGAGACAAAATTAGGGTTATAGTCTAAAGTTACAATATATTAAACTCAGTTAACATCTTTCCAGAGGTAGATGCAAAAGCACTAGATTGTTCTTTTTCTAAACATTCCTGAAGCCAATCCATTTCTGACTTTAGCATGAACTTGGCCCGTTCCCAAGTGGCGGATTGAAAAGAGTCCGTTACTAACTTTTCCATTTCTTGACTATCTAAATAAGTTTGTCGTTGGTGACAAACCCTTAAACGGATCTGAATCAGTTGGACTCGTTCCCCAGGTTCTAAACTTCCGAAAAAGAAATACTTCACTAAAAATCGAGCGCGACTTTTAACCCAGCTTTCTTGCGGATGTTCCAACATTTTTTCCCGCCAACGAGCGCATCCAGCGGCAGTAACGGCATAAATTCTGCGACTCGCTCCTGCACGCCCAGACTCCTCCAACAACACCTGGACTTGACCCCGTTCTTCTAAACGTTTGAGCAAGGGGTAAATCGCTCCATAGTTAACACTCATACAACTACTGAGAAATAACTCCAGCTGTTGTTTAAGTCGGTAGCCATGTAAAGGTTCTTGTTGTAATAGTCCGAGGGCAGATAATTCTAACATTATATCAAATTGATAGTTAATTAATGTATTGGATTGTACCCGATTATTTTTTAGGCAATCAGGTTGTATTGTAGTGCAGTATTCCTAGAAATGTCGGAGAATTTTAATCGAGACTAAACCTAAATTTAACCTCAAGCCTTTAGGCTGGGAGTAAGCATTCAAGGAATCTCCTGTGAATATTTCAACCCTTGTTAATCCTGCGTTAACCTCCAGACCCCGTACCTTTAACCCCCGGGAACAAATCCCCCTCTGGTCTAATACCCTATGGAAAATCGAACGGGGTGTCGTGCGTACCCTCACCTGGAAAGAAGACGGAACCTTAATTAGTTTAGGATATTGGGGACAGAATGATATTGTCGGTAGACCCCTGTCTCAACTTGACCCATATCAAATTGAATGTGTTAGCTCCGTTGAAGTTAGCGTTATCCCCTCAACTCTTTGGTCAGATTATACCGATGGAATTTTGACCCATCTGCGCCAAATCGAGGAATTGCAAACTATTTTCCATACCCAAGGGACAGAGCAGCGTTTATTAAATTGTTTAAAATGGCTGGGAAAAAAATTTGGTCGTTTAACACCCGAAGGATTATTAATTGATTTACGTTTAACCCATGCTGATATTTCTGATTTAATTGGGATGACTCGGGTCAGTGTCACCCGCATGATGATTAAACTTGAACAGGATGAATTAATTCAACGTCCGGGTCGTCATTGTATTATTTTGAAATCATCTGTTTTTCTTTCGTAGCAATCATCAGAGGTTAAGAAAGTAGATTAAATATATTAAGCTGTCACGAGTAAACAGATGAGAATGACCGCCCCCTTCTGTTTCTCTTGTTTTTACCCGAATCAATAAACTTACTTTATGATCGCCAATTTTCGGTATTAACTCAACAGAAACATCAATCGTGTGTTTTCCCAGCTTGATTTGTTTGTCAGCAATTTCAATGTTCTTAAATTTTCCATAGTTCCCATAAATAGAATAATAATATGATATTAATAAAAATCAGAGTCTACCTGCTTAACTTCATCTAAGCTTAACCCTAGCAATTCTGCAATTTGCTCATCGCTCAAGCCAAATTGCCGTAACTTACCAACTGTTTCAATCTTAGTTTGATACTTACCTTGCTGGAAGTCGGGAGTTACAGGCTGACTTTTATCTGGGGTATCACCACGCTGATCGAAGCAAACATTAATGTATCCAATACTATTGCTATTAATACTATTATTACCAAAATTAATATTCAAATTTCCCTGTCGTTCTAAGACTGATTTAAGATTATATTTATCAACAGGTTCATCAAAAACATCTGATAACATTTGTAAAAGCTCGTAACCTACATCCTTAGCATGACCGAAAGAACAACCATAATTTTCTGCAATGTCCATATATTTCTGTCGTTTCAGTGTTCCCTCGATAATGCGCCGCTGCAAGTCATTTAGATGTTGGCCTGTCTTAGCATAAACAACTTGCTCTACAAATTGCAATACTTCGCGAATGTCCATCAGCCAGGTATGTGAGAGAACTGAAGTTATTATATCCGACTTTATCCGACTTTATCCGTCTCGATCCGACTTGTAACTAAAAGTTAAAAAGATCCGTCTTTTTCCGCTTTTTAGTTTTGGAGCGATCGTTTAGGATATTGATGAGTAAAGCGATAGACTGTTGAATCATAAAAAGTATGCGAATTATATTTTTAGGCCCGAATGGGGCAGGCAAAGGTACTCAAGCTGCGATCGTAGCCAAGGACTTCGGAATTCATCACATTTCAACGGGCGAACTACTGCGCGAGGAGCGAAAGGCCAAAACAGAGATAGGCCAAAAAGCACAATCTTATATAGATAAAGGGGCATTAGTCCCTGATAGCATTGTGCTAGATATTGTCAGAGAACAATTGACTAAAAAAGAAGCAAAACCAGGTTGGATATTAGACGGATTTCCTCGGAACGTCGCTCAAGTAGGGGCGTTAGATAAATTATTAAGGGATTTAGATCAGGCAGGTTGTGATTGCGTTATCAACTTTGACGTGCCAGACTCAGTTTTAGTTCAGCGACTGAGAAAGAGGGCTATCAAGGAAAATCGTACAGATGATACACCAGAAGTTATTCGGCGGCGCATCCAAATTTTTCAGGAAGAAACTGCACCTTTAATCAACTTATATAGTGAGTGGTTGTTGCTAGAAACCATCAATGGTTTTATGTCTAAAGAGGCAGTTACATCAGCAATTAAAGAGGTTTTGTCAGAAGTAAAAAAGTCCACTAAGTCCTAATTAATAAATCAAGGCGTAAACAAGTTATGTCTTTTAATCAAGCCGATAGAAATATCATTCGCGGCGGCCCAGGAAGTAGCAGTCAGCTTAATTATGATATTTACGCTGAATTACTGTGTGATATGGCGATCAAGGCTACACAACCACTTGACCAACAAAATCAAAATTCACATCATAAAGAAGGCGCTTTTACCATTGGTATTTTTGGTTCTTGGGGGAGCGGAAAAACCAGCCTTATGGCGCGGATGAAAGGGGATTTTGAAAAATTAGCAACTCAGAACCAAAAATATAAAACCGTTTGGTTTAATGCTTGGAAATATGACGATAAACTGGATATTAAAAATGCTCTGATCCAGACCATTCTTAGTCAAATATGTGAAGACAAAACTATTGCTTTAGAAGATCGTAAAAATATTAGAAAAGCGGCTTTAACCTATTCAGTTTGCGCTATTAAATTAGCGGGAATTTTAGCAAGAGGATATGTTAATGCTCAAACAGCAGGTTTTATTAATACACAAGCCATAGCTAAACAATTTGAAATGGTAGTTAATCCTGATGAAAACCCTCACCTCATTAATCCTTATCAATTTATCAATAACTTTGAAAATGTCTTTAAAAATGCAGTGCAAAGTTATGTGGGTAACGATGGTCGATTGATGATATTTATTGATGATTTGGATCGTTGCTTACCAGAAAATGCTTTATCTGTCCTAGAATGCTTGAAATTACATTTAGATCAGTCTAACTGTATTTTTGTCATTGGAATTGATAAAAGAATTATTGAGCAAGCGGTGGGACAAAGATATCCTAAAGAGCTTGGTATTACTGGTAGAGAATATATAGAAAAAATCATCAATCTTAACTTTTTTCTCTCTGATAAAGATCAAGAGGAAGTTAAAAAGAGACTGCTTCAAGGTGATTTAACTTTCGAGTATAATAATGCTGATCAAATATGGGGAATGGTTGCTAAAGCTACTAATTCAAATATCCGTAAAATGCAGCAATTTATTACAGCTTTTTACATGATTCAAGAGATTGTGAAAAAACACAACTCTACCCTTGCCAATAAGCTGGAGGAAAAACGATTAACCACCGAGGAGAAAAGCATAATTGAAAAGACAAAAATAGACTGGAATACAGATAACAAGTATAAATTTTGCAAAATAATTTTACTCCAGTTAAATTTTCCTGAGTTTTATGATCGTTTAGCTAACAATCATAAACTTATGGATCAAATATACACGGCTTGGAAAAGTAAAGGTGGAACAGATAATGACATAGATAATGGCATAGATAATTTAATCAAGTTTAAGGATGAATATCCAATATTTGCACAATTCTTAGAAGATCGAAATTTAATAGACTTTATAGTTACCTACTATAAGGATGGCAAAATCAAAAATAGTGATGACTGGAAAGTGATTCAAAAACTATCTCAATCTGTAACTTATATGTAATATTTGAACAATTTAAGTCAATTTTTGGCCAAGTTGTTATTTGGGTTGATGATTTTTTATCAGAAACACAAACAGAAAATTCTAACCTAGAAAACAAAAGTAAGTCGGAGTCTCAAACTATCGAATCAACTCTTGAAATCAATGTCAATATGGAAAATAGCGATGCAGTCAGTTTAGAAGATACGAAAGTCATAACTCATGATTTTTGTATCTTGAAAGACACAGATACAGTAGCAGAAGCATTAGCTCTAGTTACTGTGCAAAATGCAAGTGAAATTGTCATTGTCGATGAGGATAAAAAATTTGCGGGTATCCTAACTGACTTATCAATTTTACAATCATTACCACCGCCAGTTTTAGATGTACCTGTTAAGTTTAGAATTAAAAACCCTAAATTTCGCAAACAATTAAATGAGGAATTAGTTAATAGTTTAAAAAAGCCGATAAAAGAGGTATTTGAACTAGAAAAAATTAAGCCTTATACATCTAAAAATCAGAGGTTAATTTATGCGATGGATAAATTGGTCGAATCCTATAAATCAACTTCAGCAATCAGAGTTTTACCTATTATCAATGAGGACGAAACAGTTTATGGCGTAGCTTCTCCCGAAACCATCTTAAGTCACATTAAATCTAATCAAAAATTTTGTCAATTGAAAGCCGAACGCTTTTTAGCGTTACCGGAAGAGAGTGGTATGGAACAACCATATACTCTATTACCATCAGATACCCTAGCTCAAGCTCGATTTGCGATGAAATATTTGCCGATAGACTATATAACTATCTGCGATAAAGATGGCAATTTGCTAGGAATAGTTGATAAAAAGCAGGTGACGAAACTGACTCATCCGATGTATTTTAGTTTAATGGGTATATCATTATTGAAAATAATGAAACCTTTAACTAAATTATGTTTGGTCGATAAAAGTCAACCGTTGCAAGAGTGTATTAATGCTTGCTTAAATTTGGCATTTAAGGAAGTAGTTATTATTGAACAATTGGCAGAAAAATTTTACCCAAAAATGGTAGTAACGCCAATTGAGATTTTACAATTACGCTTACAAGTTTACCGTCAAAGTTAAACAATAATGGAGGATTTTAATCATGTCTATTAATAATATGAACTCACTTATTAGTCAGGTTTTTCCTAGACTTTCACAGAATAGACCATTATACTGGTTAAAGCCAACTGACAAAGTGGCCAAGTTAGATGCTATGATGGATATACGGAATATCAGACACGTCCCCATTATTGAGCCTATTGATCAAAGCGTTCAACCAAGAGGAGAGTTATTAACTGTTATTAACAAAACAGATTTAGTAAAAATTTTCACTCCTCCTAATGAACTATATCCGCCCCAATTTCCTCTTACACCTCAAGAAAAATTGGCAGTAGCAAGCTTTAGTAAAGATATTAGTGCAAAACGTATTAATCAAATTCCAGAGTTTGTACAACTTATGACGATACCTGTTAAAACTCTTTCTCTTGGCAATAGTACAGTTGGTAATGTATTTGACGCTTTAATCAATCCTGTAAAACCCGAAGGACAAAATTTTACTCGACGATATCGGACTCTATGTGTATATGGGCACAATCAGCTTATTGTAGGAACAATATCTTACACGGATGTATTGCGTGAAATCAACGATCCAGCTCCAAGTCGTACACAGTTCTTAATGGAAACTATAGATCAAAATAGCCTATTTAAGAAAAGAGCGGATCTTATCGTATTAACTGAGGATGAAGATTTGCTCCAAGCCCGAAAGATTTTGAACGACAATGACTTCACTCATATTCCTATCACAACACCAGATGGTAGATTTGTGACAGGAATAGTTGATGATGTGATTGTTAATACTTTCTTACACGATAAAATTTTTGATCTATACTCAGAATTGCCGTTGAAACATATTATGCTTCCGCTAAATAAGAGGAATAGTGTAAGTCCTGGGACTGTGACATCTAGGGTGATTGAAACATTTGTTCCACCTAATTCCAAGGATAGACCTACGGCTCTTGTAGTTTGCACAGAAGACCCTAATGGTGGGAATTTTACCTTAGACGGAATAATCAGCTATACTGATATCTTCCGAGGCTTTCAAAACTGGGCAAATCCACACAAATCCCCAACTCCTAAACCAGAAAATAAAGTGCAAGATAATTGACGCAAACCAACTCAAAAAATGCTTCCTAAATGATAGAATTAACTTGAGACAATACTGGTGAATTTTGATTAAAATTAGTCCGCGTAGGCGGACTTTGTTTGTGTAGCTGCGATTTTAATCGCTAGAAATTGGTACTGCTACTGCTACAATTGAGCGCGAACCGTAAAGCAATAATCTCCACCCGGTTCTAATTGATAATCATACTTTTCTAAAAACCGTCCTAGGGGTTCTTGAATTAAAGCTCGTCCTTGGGATGGTTGAATCGTGAGTTTTTTGGTATGTCGAAATCGCCACTGAAATCGCCACTCATAATCCCCAGCACTCACCTCCCCTTCGAGTAGACCCTGGTGCCAAGATTGTCGCGTAATTCGCACATACGCTGTTGTTTCAGGTAAACTTTTAGAACTCACTCTGGGTTATCAACAAGACTGCGATTATTATATAAACTCATGGCTTTTTCCACACCTTGATGCAAACTTAAATCGATCGCTTCTCCCACCCATTTTAGAACTTGTTCCATGATTTGCATTTCCGTTGCAGAAAATTTTCCCAACACATAGGAAACCGTTTCCCGTTCCATTGTTCCAGATATTGACTTAGGTTTACCAATGCCAATTCGCAACCGAGGAAAATTTTGGGTTCCTAAATGGGAAATCGTAGATTTCATCCCATTATGACCTCCTGCGGAACCGGACAACCGCAGTCGTAACCGTCCTAGGGGTAAATCCATATCATCATAAATCACTAATACCGATGTCGGAGGAAGTTTATACCAATCAACGACAGCCCGAATTGCCTGTCCCGACAAATTCATATAGGTCAGAGGCTTTAATAATCTAATTTTTTCGCCAGAAGATGTTACCCCTTCCCCAAATTTACCTTTAAATTTGCGATTTTCTGAAACGGGAATTCGCCAAGCCTTGGCTAAAGCATCTATCGCCTCAAAACCAATATTATGTCGGGTTTGTTCATATTTGTTCTCAGGATTTCCTAAACCCACAATTAATTGAGGCACAATTAATGTTTTAGCAGGTGTAACCTCCGTAATCATAATCATTAATATAACTAAATAACGTTAATTTCTCTATGTTACCCATTAATTAATCAAGGGTATTTTTGATGGAATTTTCTTGAGAAGTGGATGCGACAGTTGAGTTATTTTCTGGTTTAATTTTAGCCGTTTCTTCTAACTTTTGAGCCTCTTTTTTAAATTCATCTTCAAACTCTTTAGAAGCCTGTTGAAACCCTTTTAGGGCTTTGCCTAAACTACTGCCAATTTCCGGTAGTTTTTTCGGGCCAAAAATCAACAGTGCCAGTACCAAAATTACTGCCATCTCGGGTAAACCAATGCCAAATATATTCACTAAAATAGTCTCCTAAATTACAAAAAAATAATCGATAGTTGTTACCAATAGAAAACCGTGAACTGTGATTTTTAACTTTCCAGAAGTAGAAATCTAGGACTTGAGTTAAGTATTTTTAGTTATTATACTTAAAACTCATTGCCTAAATTACTCCTCACAGTTCACGATTAACTGGATTTTAAACTTGATTAGCGGGTTAAATTAGCCCAGTTCACATCCACATTTTCGAGTAGCAGTGAGGAATTATAAATCTGTAAAATAATTAACAGAAACACGAAAAACAGACCCATAAACACTGCCATTAAAGAGGTAGTTCCCCAACCTGGAGAAACTTTACCATACTCGGAATTTAAAGGTCTTAGTAAATCTCCTAACCAAGTCCGTTGTGCCATAGTTCACCTAAATTTTTTACGTCAACAAAATTTTTTCTGGATTTTGGACACTCTCACCGCTTCAAGCCAGGGAAGAGATGGGAGGCTTAGGCTAATGTTACCCGATTTAGGTGTCCCCATCTCGGGTTAAACATAATATCCTGGCTCCAGTACCCAAACAATTGTTAAATTGTCTTAAGTTTTCTGAGTATTTTATTATAGAAGCATACGAATAACAAGGGACTAATCATCATGGAACCCGCATTAACTCTGAGTATTTCTATCGCTGTGGTTGTGATCGCCCTGACGGGATATGCAATTTACACCGCTTTCGGCCCCGCTTCTACCGACCTGCGCGACCCCTTTGAAGAACACGAGGACTAAATGGGCTAGGAAACCTCGCCTTGGCATAATATACCTGTGATACAGATATAAACAGCAACTATATGGGCGAGAAGACCTCGCCCCTACCAGCAATCGGTAACGAGGTTGTAATCTTTTATCGTAGGGGTGGCGTCCCTCCAAACCCAACAGTTGAGAATGGGGGAGGGGAATTGAGGATTTTAATAGCGCGTCTGGGGTAGAATAGAAAGTTTGGCAAAATAAACACAACCATTATGGGCAACACATTTGGGCATTTATTTCGGATCACGACCTTTGGAGAATCCCACGGTGGGGCGGTGGGAGTTGTGATCGATGGTTGCCCTCCCCGATTAAAACTTGATATTACAGACATTCAGGCGGAACTGGATCGACGTCGCCCCGGACAAAGCAAGATTACCACTCCTCGCAAAGAAACCGATACCTGCGATATCCTCAGCGGCGTGTTTGAGGGGCGAACCTTGGGAACCCCGATTATGATTATGGTACGAAACCAGGATACTCGCCCCCAAGATTACAGTGATATGGCGGTAAAATATCGCCCTTCCCATGCCGATGCCACCTATGATGCGAAATATGGGATTAGAAATTGGCAAGGAGGGGGACGATCCTCAGCCCGGGAAACCATTGGACGGGTGGCTGCCGGGGCGATCGCTAAACAAATTCTCAAACAATATGCCGGGGTAGAAATTATTGGTTATGTGAAACGGATTCAAGATATCGAAGGAGTGATTGATCCCAATACCGTTACCCTAGATCAAGTAGAAAGTAATATTGTCCGTTGTCCCGATGGCAATTGTGCCGAAACCATGATAGAACGGATTGAACAGGTTCGAGATCAGGGGGACTCCATTGGTGGGGTGGTGGAATGTGTGGCTCGAAATGTTCCTTTAGGACTTGGATCTCCAGTATTTGATAAACTAGAAGCAGATCTAGCGAAAGGGGTAATGTCCTTACCCGCGAGTAAAGGATTTGAAATTGGCTCTGGCTTTGCTGGCACTCTGCTCACAGGCAGTCAACATAATGATGAATTTTATATTGATCCTGTGGGTGGCGTCCGAACCGTAACCAATCGATCGGGTGGAATTCAGGGTGGCATTTCCAATGGAGAAAATATTATTATCCGAGTAGCATTTAAGCCAACTGCTACAATTCGGAAGGAGCAACGCACCGTCACCCAGGAGGGAGAGGAAACGTTGTTATCGGCGAAAGGACGGCATGACCCCTGTGTTTTACCTCGGGCTGTGCCAATGGTGGAAGCAATGGTTGCCCTTGTATTGTGCGATCATTTGCTGCGTCATCATGGTCAGTGTGGAACTTTGAAGCCTGAAGAATAAAATGGAAACCAGCCTATCGTCTGTGGGGGCTAACCCTCAGAAGCTCTCTAATTTATCTGCTCCCGACTCTAAACCCGAGGATTTTGTGATCCAGTTCTGGGGGGTTAGGGGCAGTATTCCCACCCCTGGAAAAGAGACGATTCGTTATGGGGGCAATACCTCCTGTTTGGAAATGCGAGTGGCTGGTAAACGCTTGATTTTTGATGGCGGAACTGGCCTGCGACTCCTAGGAGATGATTTACTCAAAGAAGCCCCGGTGGAGGCGTATATGTTCTTTACGCACTACCACTGGGATCATATTCAAGGATTTCCCCTGTTTACCCCGGCTTTTATGCGGGGCAATTGCTTTCATATCTATGGGGCAATTCCGCCGGATGGGGAGTCGATGAAACAACATTTTATTGACCGGATTTTGCATCCTAATTCTCCAGTTCCCCTGACGGGACTGCAAGGTGACTTGAGATTCTATACACTTAAGCCCGGAGACTCGATGATGTTGGATGATATTCTGATTGAAACCGGACAACTGAACCATCCGAATACGGCTATGGGATATCGGGTGACTTGGAAGGGACGCACGGCGGTTTATTGCTCCGATACCGAACATCTCCCCGATGGCTTAGATGAGAATGTCTTAAATCTGTCTCAAAATGCCGATATTTTGATCTACGATGCTATGTATAGCGATGAGGAGTATCATAATCCTAAATCTCCGAAAATCGGTTGGGGACATTCCACTTGGCAAGAAGCCGTAAAGATGGCTAAAGCCGCAGGAGTCAAGCGAGTGGTGATTTTTCACCATGACCCTAGCCATAGCGATGACTTTTTGGATCAGATAGAAAAGGAAGTCCAGGCCATATCTCCCCAAGCAATTATGGCACGGGAAGGGTTAGTGGTTCCCGTGGGATTTTAGAGAATCGATTAAGTAAATTCCTGCCACCATTAGACGGTGCAAATTCATATGAAATCAGCACTAAAACCAATTATAGTTGCTTTGGTAATCGGGATATCAGTCCTGAGTTTTAGCTTAAATGCGATCGCAGTTAATTTTGACCAAAAAGAGGTAGATCAGGATCGATTTGTGGCGATCGCTGTGCCTCGCGCCTTTGGACATACTTTAGTCATTGTGGAACAGGTCTCGGATAGTCGCCCCTGTTGGAGTGAAAGCGGTAGTCAGCCCACGATTGTTGATCCGTTACTGCTGAATTTTGATTTTACTGGGATTTGTGGACGGGCTACCGATAGTAATGGTTATTCGGTGAGAATGGCTGGAACGGATTTGGTGCTGTCCCATGCTTTGAGTGTTCAAAGTACGCCTAGTGATATTTTGTTAGTTGCCCAGTCCCGGGCCGATGCCTACGCGCCACCGATTATTATTGGTAGAACCTATGGATTTACCAGTGGTTTCGCTAAAATAATTTTAGAACCCGGTTGGCGTTTAACCAAACGAGTTTATCAGGGAAAAACTTTAGGTCATATTTATTTTACTAGCGATTCTTCTGCCTTTTAAATAAAGGTTGAAATGGAGTTATGCGATCGCTTATTCCTCTAAATCAAAGGATTCTTCTAATTCTAATTCTAAAGACAACTGGGCTTCTACTGATTCTAACTTCACATCTTCCCGCTTGGAAACATAATCAACTAATTTAATCCAGTCAATCTGATTATTTTTCATAAAATAACGCATAAATTCTTGCGTCATTTCATTGATTTTAGCAGAATAAGTTGCTTTAAAAATTTCATCTTTTTTCTTGGCTTCTATGTCAATGGGTACAATCATCTCCTGGTAGAAATTATCATCTTCTGAGATAAAATTCCAAAAATCTTGGCCAGCATATTTAAAATAGACTTTATCTGGATCTTAATCCGCTTTCAAAGGGTTTTTATCTTTTCCATACATACAACCATTTACAGCCACAATTTCCTGAGTTATTCCTCTCTTTTTATGCCAAATATATTCTTCAGTCCATAACCATCCTTGTTGTTGCATTTCTAAAATTAACTTAATAACGTAGTTATGCCTTTCTCCATTAACAACTTTTTCTTTGATATTAATAATAAAGGTTCCATCTTCTTTTAAAACTCTGTACAATTCCAGAGAAATAGGAAGAAACCATTGGACATAATCATCTGGATTAATCCCGCCATAGGTTTTTTTCCTGCTATCTGCATAGGGAGGAGATGTTACAATCAGATCGGCTATATTAGAAGGAATTTGCTGCAAAACTTTTGAGCAATCACCTAAAATAATTGTGTTGTACCAATCTTTTTCAGAGGTAATTATCTCCTGCTGATTAGGATTTGATATTAGTTTTAATTCTGGGGGGTGAATACTCAATGTAACTCTCCAAAGAAGCGATCGCTTTTTCCCAATCAAACTCTATCAGTTGTAATGATCTCGAATCAACTTGTTGAAAGGAAGAAGGAGCCCGGTCGGGCTCACTACGGTTTAACGGCGTCTTCTGCTGCCACTGCCAGAGGAGGAACGACTGCGGGAACCACTGCCGAAACTGGGTTTGCGTTGTTGAGTTGAACCTTTATTCGGGGAGGTGCGTAAATCCGTTGCTCCGAACCCCGAACCCGTTGAACGGCTGGAATTGGGGGAGTTGGGACGGTTGACGGAGGAATTCCGGTTGGAGTTGCGAATATTTCCGGTGGTGCGGAGGGTGGTGCTATTTTTTACCGCCGCTGGGGGGCTATTGTATCGAGTCCGATAGTCGTTGACGGCTTGATTATAATTGGAACCGTAACCGCCATATCCGGTCATCATACCGCCAGGTTGATACATCGGAGGGACATAATAGCGGGGGGCAAATAAGCTATTAGCGATCGCACTTCCGGCGAAAGATGCGGCAAAGGGTGTCCAGAAACTCGATTCTTGTCGCACGACAACGGTTTGCGGTTGACCCGTGGCGGGGTTGGTTTGAGTTTCGGTAACATTATGAACATATTCAATCCGAAAGTCTTCGGTTAAATACAAAATGGGTTGACCATTGGTAATATTTAAGGTGCTTTTTTCTCCGGCTTTAATTTGTTCATCGCTTAACTGCGCCATTTGTAAATCCGTCGTCCGATAGGTGGCAGATTTCCCCGCCGGAGTATTTAATAACATCAGGGTATACTCCCCATCGACGTCATTATATTGGGCTTGCTGAACCGGATATTTACCCTCCATCACTTGATTTTGGGGGGCAGACGTGGTGCGGGCCGATTGTTGGGGAATCGATGAAGTTGTGGCAGACCCACAGGCAACCGTTGTCCAACAAAACGTTACCGAAATCAACAGAATTAAAATTTTTTTCCACATAAATCCATTCACTTTTGTCAACATTTGTGTCTCCTATTGTAACAAAAAAATCCTCAATTGGTAACTATTTTTTAACTTCCAGATCAACCGATAATATTCCCTAAAGGGGAATCAGTTCGGGAAAGTTCTCTAATAATTGGTCGTTGGTTAATTCATCTCCTAAAACAGCCGGGGAAAAATGCACTTGAATCCCTCGGAGTCGGTGTTGATAATGCAGATTAATTAATGTTTTTAACCCCTGATTCATGGCTTCCAAACTAGCTAAATCCGTTTCTAATTCAGGAACTTCTCCTTCACTAACTATGGTAATCATCACAATTAAATTGTGGGTAATGGGTAAAGATAGGTATGAACTTTCATCTAGGGGTTGAGAAAAATCCGGTTGACTCAAATACCGTTGGCCCGAATCCGTGAACAGTTCGTTAAAGTAGTCCGCCGCCTCGCCCTCACTCCAGACCACATCCCCTTCATTGGAGCCTGAGAGCCAATAGGTGTCATACTGAAGCAGACCTTGGCAGACTTCTACTAAGGCTTCTCCTGTGACTGGTAAATCGCCCTCAGCATCAATCACGTCCCTGGCGGCTTGGTTAAGTATTCCCAGCAGGGGCGCGACCTGATCTCCTCCCAAATGTAGAAACAAACGACTAACGACAAATCGGGTTTTCCCCATCATCCGATTAAAGCGATCGCCTAGAGCAGCCATAATTACATTACTCCTGAATGATTATTGGTATTTAATCAGCATATCGTTTTAAGCTATCCTGTTGTTAGCCATCGGGTTTTGGTTCTAAGTTGGCAATACTCTTTAATATCAATACAGATGAACTCCACTCCTTCTCCAACAGTTTCTCCTCGAGAAAAGCTAAATTTATCAACTAAATTAGCCTTTGGTGCAGGGGATTTAGGCCCGGCAATTACCGCTAATATTTCTGTATTTTTTGTGATGGTTTTTCTGACTAATGTTGCGGGTTTACCTGCTGGATTAGCCGGAAGTGTATTAATGGTGGGAAAAATTTGGGATGCGATTAATGATCCGATTGTGGGAGTATTAAGTGATCGCACGGTTCATCCTTGGGGAAGACGTTATCCTTGGATGGTTTTTGGTGCAATTCCCTTTGGGATTCTGTTTTTTTTACAGTGGATTGTTCCGAGTAATAATCAATGGTTTTTGTTTGGGTATTATGTGATTATTGGGATTTTATTTAATACCGCTTACACCGCCGTTAATTTACCTTACACTGCCCTAACTCCCGAATTAACATCGGACTATAATGAACGCACCAGTCTCAATAGTTTTCGCTTTTCTTTTTCCATCAGTGGTAGTATTTTCTCCTTGATTTTAGCACAAATTATTTTTAGTTTATTTCCTGATTCTCCCTATCAAAAATATTTAGTTTTAGGGGCAGTTTGTGCGATTCTATCAGTTCTTCCCATATTTTGGTGTTTCTTGGGAACTCGAAAGCGGGTATGGTCGGGAAATTCAGTCGCAGATAGTCAGGATAATTCCGATAGTATTCCCCTGGCAGAACAAATCAAAATTGCCTTGAGTAATCGGCCTTTTTTATTGGTGATTGGAATTTATCTTTGTTCCTGGTTAGGAGTTCAACTCACCGCTTCAATTTTACCTTATTTTGTAGTCAATTGGATGCAGATGCCGGAAGCAGCTTTTCCCCAGGTGGCAATCGCAGTTCAGGGAACCGCTTTAGTGATGTTATTTGTCTGGAGTTCTGTTAGTAAACGCTATGGGAAAAAGTCAGTTTATTTTATGGGAATGGGGGTGTGGATTATTGCCCAAGCGGGTTTGTTTTTCCTCCAACCCGGACAGGTTGGATTAATGTATATTCTGGCAATTTTAGCTGGATGTGGGGTCTCAACGGCCTATTTAGTTCCCTGGTCAATGATTCCTGATGTCATCGATTTAGATGAATTAAATACCGGACAAAGACGAGAAGGAGTCTTCTATTCTTTTATGGTTTTATTGCAAAAAATTGGGTTAGCCGTGGGGTTATTTTTGGTCGGACAAGCCTTAAGTTTTGCTGGATTTCTTTCTACAGTTCCCGGTCAACCCGCCCCCATTCAACCAGACTCAGCCCTGTTAGCCGTCCGGTTTGCTATTGGCCCCTTACCCACCCTTGTTCTCATAATTGGGATGATTTTTACTTTTTTATATCCGATTACAAAAGAGGTTCACACCGATATTTTACTGCGACTGAGCGAGAGAAAACGAAACAAAAATCTCAATTAAAACCCAATTAGAGATATTATAGCAGTCGCCCAGAGACTAATGCTAAAACCGGGCACAGAGAACTCTTTTCCTGTCTGTTCCCCATTCCCCATTCCCTAAATGATTAGATAATGTGGTAATATAATAGACAAGTAATATTAATAATCCGATTCAGTCCTACTGCCCATCACCCACCCCAGTCTAAAATCCATGCAATCGACTTCAAACTGCGATTATTTACAATTATCTCCCGCCGCCCTAGCATTAATGGCAGACTTTTTTAAAGTATTATCAGAAGTCAGTCGATTACAAATTATTTGCTGCTTAAAATCTGGGGCTAAAAATGTCACCCAAATTATTGAAGCCACCGGGTTAGGACAGGCGAATGTTTCTAAACATTTAAAACTACTAGCCCAGGCAGGAATTGTTACCCGCACCCAACAAGGTGTCAGCGTTTACTATGAAATTGCTAATCCCCTTTTATTTGAAGTTTGTGATTTAGTCTGTGAATCTTTAGTGGTTCAAATGCAGCAACAAAACCAACAGTTAGAACAACTTCGAGCGGTTAAATCTGCTGTTTAGTTTATTTTTTAATCCTTGATTTAACTTAATATTATCATGAATGTTGATGAATTTCTCCGCAGATATGCCGCCGCCGAGCGGAATTTTCCCGATATTGACCTATCTTATGTTGATTTACAAGAAGCGAATTTAGTTAATTTAAACCTAACCCGAGCCAATTTAAGTTATGCCGATTTGCGAGAAGCAAGATTAGGAAAAGCTAAGCTTTCTCAAGCTAATTTATTTCATGCTAACCTCAGTGAAACCATTCTTTGGGGGGCTGATTTAAGCGAAGCGAATTTATATCAAGCTCAGTTACGAGAAGCCGATTTAACCGGAGCAAAACTGATTCACACATCCTTAGAAGAAACTAAACTCATCAAAGCGTGTTTATCGGGATGTAATTTAAAAAATGCCAACCTTTCCCAAGCTATTATTTTTGAAGCTAATTTTCGCCCTAACCAGAATCAACAAACGGATTTAACTGATGCAATTCTAGTGGAAGCTGATTTGAGTTATGCTAATTTTAGTGGAGCAATTTTAGAACAGGCTAACTTTGAAAAAGCTAAACTCTGTCATGCCATTTTTGGAGTTTCAGGGTTAGGGGTTTTAAGCTCTGAACAAAGCTATAAGACTAACCTCAGTGGCGTAAATTTCAAAGATGCCGATTTAAGTTATGCCGATTTTAGTGGGGCGAATTTATCCAGAGCTAATTTACAAGGGGCGGACTTAACTCGGACAATTTTAACCCACGCTAATCTTCATGGGGCGGTGATGCCCGATGGCACAATTCATGATTAATTTATAATTAAAAAACAGGGTTTTATAAATTATTGTAAAACCCCGTTTTTATACAAAAATATTAATGAACTTCCGCCCGTAATGCTTCTGCATCAATAGGTTTAGCTAAATAAATTCTTAGTAAATGCCACAAAGTTGAACAATTTGTGGGCAATTTTAATAGGAATTTAACCCATTTTGGTTTTTCGGTAGCATCAATTTTTTGATTCTTGACATTATTCTCAGAACATTGTTCTAAACGACGGAAAAAGTCTGGGTGTTCTGTATCTAAAACTTCGGGAAATGCTCTTAAAGAAGTTTCATTAGTTTTCCTCACCACATGACGATTATATTCCTTAGCATCTAACCCCAAGGTTTCATAGAAATCTTCTCTTTCATTAACGGTTAAAGTATGGGTAGCAAACACCGTTAATAGGAAAAACCGTGCCCACAGTCTACCTTTCCAACTTTGCCACATATTGGGCTGCGATCGCAATAAAACCTTAAAGAAATCACCATGACGGTTTTCATCCTGACACCAATTTTCAAAATAACGGAATAAAGGATAATATTCATGTTCGGGATGTTTTTCTAAATGACGAAACACCGTAATATAACGCCAATACCCAATTTTTTCCGATAAATAAACCGCGAAAATAATCCACTCGGGTTTGAAGAAAGTATAAGTCCGGTTTTTAGTTAAATAGCCTAAGTCTAACGATAAATTAAAATCTGACATCGCCTTATTAATAAACCCCGCATGACGGGCTTCATCTCTGGCTAATAAATGAAACGCTTCTGATAATAAAGGGTTGCGATTTTTCAGTTGACGTGATAACTCTTTAAATAATAAAAATCCAGAAAATTCAGAAGTACAAGACCGTTCTAAAAAGTCAACAAACGCCAAGCGGGTTCTCTCATCAATTTGTTCCCAACTTTGGTCAAATTGTTCATCCCGTACAAAATGATGGCGGTTATAGTCCGCCCGCAACTCCTGTAAAACCGCCGAAAATTCCTCCTCACAAGTGGATAAATTGATATTCGCCATCGCGTCAAAGTCCGTTGTGTAGAAGCGAGGGGTCAGCAATGTCTCTTGAACCGGATTTTTAATCCCGGGCCGCAGTCCTTGAGTTTCGGGGTTTTGGATAGTGTTTACCATCGCTGCGATTCCTTAAATATTACTATCTAGTTATTGAACTATATAATTTTTATTTTGTCTAGGGGTTCCCCTAAATTTCCTGCGTTAGTAAAGAATTGTAACAACTATATAACTAACCAGCGATATAGTGATAGATTCATTCGAGTAGGAAAAACCGAACCTCGGGCTTGCTATTTCCCCTGTTTTTAGTCTGAGGAAAAATTTAATCTTAATTCATCTCTAAAATTATGACAAACTTAGCTGAAAAACTCAAAATCGGAACCCAACAATCTCATAGTAATGCCGAACATACCGGATTTATGAGAAACTTTTTATCCGGGGGTATCAGTAGAGAATCTTTTTGTCAACTTCTGAGTAATTTATATTTTGTTTATAGCCAATTAGAAGCAGAATTACAAGCCCATCAAACCCATCCCAATATTAGCAAAATTTATTTCCCCGAACTCAACCGAAAAGCCAATTTAGAGAAAGACTTAAACTTTTATTATGGAGAACATTGGCCAGATAATATTACCGCTTCTCCCGCCGCCCAAGCTTATGTTTCTCGACTTCACGAACTTTCTGCTACCGAACCCACCTTATTAATTGCTCACTCCTATACTCGCTATATGGGTGATTTATCGGGAGGACAAAGTTTGAAAAAAATTGTCCAATCTGTATTTCATTTAGAAGAACATCAAGGAATTTGTTTTTATGAATTCGATCAAATCTTAGATGTCAATGAATTTAAAAATCTCTATCGTCAAAGATTGAATGAATTAGTCCTCAGTGAACAACTCCAAGATCAAATTGTTGCCGAAGCCAATAACGCTTTTGTCCTGAATATTGCTATGTTGCGAGATTTGGGAGAAGCCCCAACTCCAGCTACGGTTTAATTTTGTCTATTTATTATCTACAATTATAACTGATTAGGGAGAACAAATCAATGGTTTTTTCAGTTGCCAATGTGGCGTTTGATTTTGATTTAATTGAAAAATACGGTAATGCAGTTCCTCGTTATACCAGTTATCCACCAGCCACAGAATTAAAAGATGAATTTACCCCTTTAGATTGGGAATTTTCCCTGACTGAATCGAATCGACGCCAATCTCCCTTATCTCTCTATTTCCATATCCCCTTTTGCCAAACAGCTTGCTATTTCTGCGGCTGTAATGTGATTGTTTCTAATAATAAAAATGCAGCTAAAACTTATGTCGAATATTTGTCAAAAGAAATTGAATTCACTTCTGGTTTTATTGATACTCGACGCCCCGTTACCCAACTGCATTGGGGCGGTGGTACGCCGAATTACTTATCCTTAGAACAGGTTGATTATTTATGGGAAACCATTAATAAACAGTTTATCTTTGATGATAAAGCCGAAATTTCCATAGAAATTAATCCCCGATACGTCGATAGAAACTATATCTTTTTCCTGAAACAAATGGGGTTTAATCGGATTAGTTTTGGGATTCAAGACTTTAATCCCCAGGTGCAAGAAGCGGTTAATAGAGTCCAGCCGGAAGCTCTGTTATTTGATGTAATGGATTGGATTAAAGAAGCCGGATTTGAAAGTGTGAATGTGGACTTAATTTATGGCTTACCCTATCAAACTTTGTCTAGCTTTAAAGAAACCATTAAAAAGACGATTAAACTCGATCCTGATCGGATTGCTATTTTTAACTTTGCCTATGTTCCCTGGATGAAACCAGTCCAGAAAAATATTCCCGAATCTGCCCTACCCCAACCCCATGAAAAGTTAGAAATTTGGCAAATGTCAATCCAAGAATTGACCGATAATGGCTATGTTTTTATTGGCATGGATCACTTTGCAAAACCCAATGATGAATTAGCGATCGCCCAACGAAATTCATCCTTAAAACGAAATTTTCAAGGGTATACAACCCAACCGGAAGCCGAACTTTATGGCTTTGGGTTAACCTCTATTAGTATGTTAGAAGATACCTACGCTCAAAACCATAAGCGATTAAAAGAGTATTATCAAGCCATTGATCAGGGAATTTTACCCGTAAGTAAAGGGTTTAAATTGAGTAAGGATGATATTCTCAGACGAGATGTGATTATGCAAATTATGTCTAGTTTCTACTTAGATAAATCTCAAATCGAAGCTAAATATCATCTCGATTTTGACAGTTACTTTGCCCCGGAATTAATCGCCATGCGTCCTTTAATCGCTGATGGGTTAGTTCAGTCTAATTATGATTCTATTGTCGTCACCAATTTAGGCAGACTCTTAGTGAGAAATATTGCCTTTTTATTTGATACCCATACTCTAGCCCAACAGGAACAAAGATTATCAAGGGCGATTTAATTGCCAGATTGTCCAGAATCCAGTAAGGTGGTTTATACCACCTTTATTGTTGAGGATTTTATTGGATCTATGACTTATTTTTGGTTTAAATCCTTTCATATCATCGGAATGGTTGTCTGGTTTGCAGGTTTATTTTATCTGGTGAGATTATTTGTTTATCACGCCGAAGCCGAAGAAAAACCCGAACCCGCCCGTAGCATTTTAAAAGAACAATATGAATTGATGGAAAAGCGTCTTTATGGCATCATCACAACCCCAGGAATGGTGGTGACGGTGGTAATGGCGATCGCCCTTTTAATTACACAACCCAGCCTGTTACAAGATATGTGGCTGCATATTAAATTAGGATTAGTTGCGGTTTTAGTCGCCTATCATTTTTATTGTGGTCGGATTATGCGACAATTAGCTACCCATAAGGTGATGTTCACCAGTCAACAATTCCGCAGTCTAAATGAAGTACCAACGGTGCTTTTATTGGTGATTGTTTTACTAGCAGTATTCAAAAATAATTTACCCATCAATACAGCTATTGCTGTGACGGGTAGTTTTATTGTAGGGATGATTGTGTTCTTCCAACTCTATGCCCTCCATCGACAAAAAAACGCCCAGCAAGTGGTTAGTCAGTAAGCCAATATAGCAATCCTAAATAGCATAGCGCTACGCGCAAGGGAACACCGGAACAGGGAACAGAATTGAAAGGGTTTCAGGGTTTAAAAATGTCCTAACCGTAATGCGTAGTGCTATATATCGTAGGGGTTGGGTCTTCCAACCCTCTTATGGATCTTTCATTCCCCTATAAAAATACAAAATCCTGAACACAAGACAAATCCTTGCATTCAGGACTAATTTGTTTTATAGTATTTTATAGCAGTTTCCAGAAAGGTTAGCACAAGGACTGATCTCGCAAACCTGACGTTACCTGTTGCCTGCTATAACTGATTATTCGGCGGCGGTTGCTAACCCTTCCGTTGCGCCCTTTGTCCGGCGACGAGTTAAGGTATTAAACAACATTTGACCAATAGCTTTGACTAAATTCCCTTCTAATTCATTGAACATTTTCATGTTCATCCCAAAGGCATCATTGGCTTCATCGACAATGCGAGTTGCCATTTCTTGGTCAATATCAACGCTATCCATTTGTTGACGATAATTGACCTTAAATGCTTTTTCGTCGGGAATATCATTAAACTCGTAAAACTGAGTTCCCTGTCCATCCTGTAAGTTCATCGCGTTTTGAGCAATTCCCTTCAGAATTTGCCCCCCGGACAAATCCCCTAAATAGCGAGTATAGAGATGGGCAATTAACAATTCGGGTTCAGAATTAGAGATTTCTCGAATTCGAGCAACATAGGCTTTTGTGGCTTCAGAAGGTTGTACTTCTTCTTTCCAATTTGCACCATGATAAAAGCATAAATCCTGCTCTAAACTTTGTTTGCGATTCAGTTCAGGAAAATACAATTTAGATAAAATTGGATGGTTACGGTGGCGCTCCATTTCTTCTTCCATTGCGGAGTAGACAAAATAGAGATTTCCTGCCAATTTTCGGTAAGACGTCTTTTCTACTGTACCCTTTAAAAAGCACTTAATAAAACCAACGTTTTCCGCCATTGTGTGAGACTTCTTTGTGCCTTCTCGCAGTTGGGTTGCTAAGTTAACGCTCATACTAAAGTTTTAATCCCAAAGCTAAATTCAACAATAGGCGTCTTGCTAATCACAGCACCAAGAAAAACCGCCTAATTCCTGATACTAAACTAATTTCATGAGAAATGGTGTTAAGAATTGTCACATCCACCCCTGACACCAATCGGCTAGTTATATTTACAACCTCTTTATGTCTGGGTGTCTGGGTGTTTAAATTAATCTTGACCCCTCACCTACAATCTAATTAAACTCACAGCTATTTTACCCCGAAAACACACCTCTACATCCGTTCCGACTTCGTAGGTGCGATCGCTATAATTTCCATGATAATGAAAATAATCTCCTTCTACTCTATAATTAATCGGCAAAGATTGAATTCCTAATTTACAAAATACCAGATCTGGCTCAGGATCTTCCGGTTCCAAGTCGGGAAAATTAACATTCCAAAAACACCCCCGTTGCGGAGGATGCTGCATTAATTCATTTAACACTAAATTTGCCCAACGGGTTGCCCTTTTCCAATTCACGGGTTTTCCTTTTTTGCGATATTGCGATAAAGCTATCCCCGGAATTCCCTGAATTGCCGCCTCCCTCACCGCCGCCACCGTCCCGGAAATATACACATCAACCCCCATATTTCCCCCCGGATTAATTCCCGAAATCACCCAACTTAAATCAGGACAAAGATGGGATACTGCTAACCGAATACAATCGGCGGGAGTTCCCCCGATCGCATATTCTATTTCCGAACGTTTTTCAACATGAATGCCTTGATTAGTTGTGACTTGATGTCCACATTGAGAATATTCTTTTTGGGGAGCAATCAAAATTTTTTCCCCAGAAATTGCCTTCCCTAATGCTTTAATTCCTGGTGCATCAATACCATCATCATTTGTTAATACTATTTTCATTTTTTAAGGGAATAGGGAACACGGATTTAAGAGGATTTCACGGATTTCACGGATTTCACGGATTTTAATCTGTGTTAATCTGCGTAATCCGTTTAAATCTGCGATAGGTAATGAGAACTAGGTTAAAATACTGCCTCCCATAATCTTAATATAACGACGATTTAATTCATCTCGCATTAAAGGTAAACCCTGTAACTTTGGATCTTTTTCTAATACATTTTGGGCAGCATCCCTGGCTAATTGTAACACCTCCTGATCCTCAACTAAACTGGCTAAAGCAAAATCCGGTAAACCTGACTGACGAGTGCCTAAAACCTGTCCTGGCCCCCGCAATTGTAAATCCATTTCGGCAATCAAAAACCCATCCTGAGATTGTTCTAAAACCTGTAACCGTTGTCGCGCTTCAGGGGTAGAACCTCCTAACATTAATAAACAATAGGATTTATCCTTTCCTCGACCCACCCTACCGCGTAATTGATGCACTTGAGATAATCCAAACCGCTCGGCATTTTCAATTAACATCACCGTGGCATTCGGAACATCCACCCCCACTTCCACCACCGTTGTTGACACCAGAATCTGAGTTTCTTTATCCCGAAATAGAGTAATAGCTTCATCTTTTTCCGCGCTACTCATTCGACCATGGAGCAACCCAATTTTAAACTCGGGAAAAATCTTAGACTGTAATTTTTGATGTTCCTCCACCGCCGATTTAACATCTAATTTTTCTGATTCTTCAATTAAGGGTAATACCACATAAACCTGTCTACCTTTGGCTACCTCCCGTTGAATTAAATCATAGGCATCCCGTCGTTGTTTTCCGGTTAAAATAGTGGTTTGAATGGGTTGGCGACCGGGGGGAAGTTCATCAATTTGACTCACATCTAAATCCCCATGTAAGGTTAGGGCTAAGGTGCGGGGAATGGGAGTGGCGGTCATGGTTAAAACATGGGGAGATTCGCCTTTTTGTTGTAATCTAGCCCGTTGTTGAACCCCAAATCGATGTTGTTCATCTATCACCACCAATCCCAAACGATGAAAATTTACCTTATCTTGAATTAAGGCATGGGTTCCGACTAAAACTGGCAATTCTCCCGTTTCTAAATGGGCATGAATTTGACGCCGTTTTCCCACTTTCGTTGAACCCGTTAATAATTCTACAGGCAGGTGCATTAAATTAAACCAACTGACTAATTTTCGATAATGTTGTTCGGCTAAAACTTCCGTTGGCGCCATTAAAGCGGCTTGATATCCGGCTTGAATTGCCGCTAACATTGCCACCACCGCCACCACGGTTTTTCCGGCTCCCACATCTCCTTGTACTAATCGATTCATCGGTTCAGGGGAATATAAATCTTGGAGAATTTCTTGAATTACCCGATCTTGAGCATTGGTTAATTGAAAGGGTAGAATTTGATAAAATTCATCCATTAATTTGCCTTTTGGGGCTAAAACTGCACTGGTTTCCACTTGTTTCTGCTGTTGTCTTCGGGTTAATAATCCTAACTGTAAATAGAAAAATTCATCAAAAACTAACCGCCGTCTAGCCGCCGATAAACAATCTCGGTCTGGAGGGAAATGGATATTCTCAATGGCATTAGTTAACCCAATTAATTGATATTGATTTAATACTTCTTGGGGTAAGGCATCTTTTAATTGTTTCGCCGCCGGTAAGGCTGCAATTACCGCTTTTCTCACCACATCCGCCCCGATGCCATCTGCTAACGGATACACGGGCAAAAGTCGCCCAATTTTCATCGATTCAATTTGACCATCGGCATCATCTAAAACCTCTAATTCCGGGTTATCTAAGGTAATCCCATATTGATTTTTTTTGACTAAACCCGATGCGGCAATCAACGCCCCGGGAGCATAATTATTTTTTTGTTGATGTTGCCAACCTTTACTACTATATCGATTTCCGGCATAAAATCGACTAATTTTAAGCTGTCCGGTATTATCGCTTAATACTAATTCTAATATGGTTAATTTTTTATTGCGCGGACTACTAAAACAACTACACCGTTTTACCTGAGCAATTAGGGTTACGGTTTCCCCAGGTTCGAGTTCTTTGATTTTTACCTGTCGGGCGTAGTCAATATGATCCCGGGGATAATAATACAGTAAATCAAATACGGTTAAAATTCCTAATTTAGCGATGCGATCGCTATTTCTCGGCCCGATAATTTTTTCTAAGGATTGTTCTAAGGAAATCTCAACACTTTTGGCTTTTTCCGCCATTCCAGCACTACGAGCCTGGGGGTTTCGATTGTGTTCTTTTTCCCGAATATCCGATACCTTATTTCTACAGTCAAATAACCGTTGTAATTGCAATAAAAAACGTCTCGTATCGGCAATTAAATGTTGTCGGTCTTCTATGGCTAATTCAGGATAGCGTAAAAACTCCTCCGCCAAATCTTGACACCGTTGTTGGGTCTCCGGCGGTGCATTTTCAAACAATTCCTTTAAACTCACATAAAAAAATTCATGGAACTGATATTGACTCCCCTGTAAATTCGTAAAACCCCGTTCTGCTTCCACGCACAACGCTTTACTAAATCTCCACCAGTCCGGTTGATAAGATTTCATCTTAATCTCAGTTCCTAATTACCCTGTCTTTGTGACTCACCACAGCCTATTATAATATATTGTATTGTCAGCAGAACAGAGATTTTCTTTGCTTTTCTTTAACCGCTCTACTCGGCTTTTTAATAATAGGAATTAACGCCAATTTCAGAGGGGTTGACAATAACAAATCGATTTTGCTATAATTTTAGCAAATGCTAGTGGCGGGGTTGTGGACTTGCACTTGATTTTTTAAGCAATAAATCTTAAAAGCCTTTATCCATAGCCTTACAGACTTTTCGAATTTCCCCACCCCTCAATTTTCGGGGAAAATCAAAGCGAATTTTAAAGAAGGTTGACACGAATAGTTTTCGGGTGCTATAATTTGAGTAGATGCTACTGGGGGTCGTTCGTCCCTACTCTTGATTTTTTAGTCAATCAAAACCCCTAAAACCTTAACCCACAAGTATTACAACCCTTTTTAATCCTCATACCAACTGGCTCGCCAAGCGTCTTCCGCCTGAAGTATAGCCCTCTCCCGTAACTTTTTTTGATAGTCCCGACGGATACCACTCAACTGTCCCGATAAATGGCGGAGTTGGTGACGTCGCGCCATCACATTAGCATCCGCAAACTCAATTTCCCCCAGGCGCAAATGAATAGCCGTTAACTTGGTCATCATAGAGGTTTGGGACTCGTCATCATCCTCCGTCTCAATCATGATCTGGAGCAAATTCGCTGGCCCAGCCACCATATCACTCGACGCTTGAGCTTTAGAAGCCACTTCCAAAATCGCTTCCGGTAATTTTTTCGGTAACAGTCCAAACCGTTGTAACAGCAAGTTAGCATCCTTAGATAGCAATTTCAACAGCCGCACAATTTCAGTTTCAATCCCTTCTTGCCAAGCCAATAAATCCAACGGTTGTGGAGTCCGAGAAACCTGCAAATTTTCCTCGGGCTGTGCCTCCCCCTGCTCAGAGGTAAAATCCTCCTCCTCTCCATCTACAAGTTCAAACGAAACTAGAATGTGCAGAGAATCGCACAAATCCGTCTGCATTTGTCGGGCTAAATTTCTTAGCTCCTGTTGTAATTTTTGTCGTTGTGAAACCGATAACTCTAAAAATGCTTGAGGATAGGTTTGAGTACAGAGATGATAACTCGCCAAAATTAATTGTTGACGTACCCCTTGCCCCAGGGCTACCAAATAGACTTCATAAGCCTGATGAAACTCTTGGGCAATTTTAGCGATCGCTTCTTCCAAAGCAGCGATATCCTGATCAACGCGATTTATTGATCCAGCCATAAAGGAATTACGAATTACGAATTACGAATTAATGAACTCCGATCATAATTAAATTCCTATCAGATCGGAGTTCCAACTATCAATTAACTTCAGAAGTAACCTAGGCTTTACCCATTTGTTCAGCCACTTCATCCGCAAAATTCTTTTCTTCCTTCTCTAACCCTTCGCCCAAAACAAAACGAGCAAAGCGACGAATTTTAATGTTTTCTCCTAACAGAGCAATACTTTGTTTTACCAACTCCGCCACCGTAATATCTTGATTGCGAATGTAAGGTTGATCAACTAAAGATAGCTCTTGAAGACGCTTATCAATTCGTCCTTGAACAATTTTTTCCTTAATATTATCAGGTTTATTTCCTAAATCATCCCGCTTCATTTCAATCTCTTTTTCCTTAGCGGTAATGCTGGGGGGAATATCATCAATAGAAACATATTCCACATTAGGACAAGCTGCAATTTGCATGGCAATATTATTCACTAATGCCTTAAATTCCTCCCGACGCGCCACAAAGTCTGTTTCGCAGTTGACTTCCACCATCACTCCAACCCGTCCGCCAGTGTGAATATAACTTCCCACCAAGCCTTCGGTAGCGCTGCGAGAGGTCTTTTTATCCGCAGAACTAATTCCCTTTTGACGCAACCATTCTATGGACTTAGTGATATCCCCATCATTTTCAATCAGGGCTTTTTTACAGTCCATCATCCCCGCGCCCGTTTTATCGCGCAGTTCCTTCACAACTTTTGCTGAGATTTCCGCCATCTTTTCCTCAGATTTATTCTAGGTTTGCTACAGCTATCATCCATCTGTTAACCACCAGTATAACAAATGAATAAGAGCGTTTTTCCAGATTAATATTCCAGGAGTCCCGAGGGGATAATTTAGTTTAAACCCGTCCAAAAAAAAGACTCCTGAGAACTTGTTTTAGGTTTTATTCTTCCGACTCCGAATCAGAATCTAAATCGCCGATATCTTCAACTTCTTCATCGTCTTCATACTCGGCTTCGTAATCTTCAAAGTCTTCGGGTGCTTCTGCACCTTGACCATGACGTCCTTCATAAATTGCATCGGCTAACTTACCGACAATCAACTTAATTGAACGAATAGCGTCATCATTAGCTGGAATATGAATATCTGCCAAATCAGGATCACAATTGGTATCTAATAAAGACACAATGGGAATATCTAATTTCCGACATTCCATCACCGCATTATATTCCCGGCGTTGGTCAACTAAAATCACCACATCAGGAACACGACGCATGGCTTTAATTCCGCCTAAATACTTCCGTAATTTCGTCAATTCTCGACGTAAAACCGAAGCTTCTTTTTTAGGAAGATAATCAAAATAACCACTGGACTCGCGGTCTTCCAAAGTTTTCAGACGGTCAACCCGGGTTTTAATCGTCGCCCAGTTGGTCAGCATTCCCCCCAACCAACGTTGGTTGACATAATATCCCCCGCAACGGGCGGCTTCGCTGGCGATAATTCCAGCAGCTTGACGTTTAGTACCGACAAACAGAAACTTCTTCCCATCTTCAGAGGAACTTCTGACATAATCATAGGCCTCCTCCATTAGTTCTGCGGTTTGAACTAAATCAATAATATGAACCCCGTTACGCTCCGTGTAGATATAGGGAGACATTTTTGGATTCCAACGGCGGGTCTGATGTCCAAAGTGAACTCCAGACTCCAGCATTTCTGCCAAACTAATAACGCCCATTCTTTATAACTCCTAATTCGGGTTAATCCTCCATCCAGGCGTATCAGCTAAGGGTTTTAACCCTAGAAACACCCGAATCCCTGGATGTGTGATTTTTAGACAACCTTTCCAATATACCATATCGTGAGGATTTTGAATCAAAGAATTAAAAGATCACGGGAATTTGTCAGTAATTAATTACTATTCCAAATTAGTTCTAAACGGGCTTGAGCTTCTTTGAGTGCTTCCTCAGCAGAAGATTTACCTAGTAATGTGGACTCAATGGCTCGACCCAAACTATTAGATAAACGATTATATCCAGCAATAATGGGTCGAGCGCGGGCTACAGGCATTTGGTCTACAAACACTTTTAACCAAGGTTGGGAGTTGAGGAATTGTTGATAGGCCGGACTTTGAACAGAATTAATATTAACGGGTAAAAAACCAGTCCCTATAGCCCATTCTGTTTGAAATTCTTCACTTAAAACAAATTCTAAAAACCTCAGTGCTGCCTTCTCTCTTTCTGGCTTAGTCTTCATCACATAAAGATTTCCACCCCCAATCACCGTAGCTTTCTTAATATTAGCAGGGATAGGAAATACTTGATAATCAACATTAGATTTAGTAATATAAGTCCAGGGGCCAGTGATTTGCATTGCCACACGACCCGCCAGAAAATTATCCTCCTCATAACCCCGTTCTGGACTAGAAAGAATGGCTGAACCATCTTTAATTAAGTCTTGCCAGAATTTTAAAGCGGTAATAGCTCCAGCATTAGTTAAATTGGGATAGCCATTAGTTACTATTTCACCGGGGGCACTTAATAAAAACGGAAACCAACTAAAAACAGTCCATTCTCCTTTACCTAAAGGCAGTAATATTCCATGTTGTTCGGGTAGTTGATCGCCATTTTTATCGATTGTCAATTTTTTAGCAACTTGGCGTAATTCTTCCCAAGTTTTCGGGGTTTCTTTTATTCCCGCAGCTTCAAAAAGTGTAGGACGATAAAAAATAGCCAGATTACTTGTAGAAAGAGGAATTGACCACAAGTGACCATCTAATTTTAATTCCTCCAATGTGTTAGGAATAATTTCAGATTTCCCGGGTAATTGGTCAAACCATTCTTCTAGGGGAACAATTGCGCCCAATTCGACAAACTGACCCGTAAGTTGAGGATAAAATGACAGAATATCTGGAGAGGCATTACCAACGACAGCCGTTAATACTTTTGGTAATCCTTCTGCGTAAATAGATTCTACCTGAATATCAGTATGTTTTTGATTGAATTTTTCTACCAATCTTTCAAAAACATCGCGGTTTTTAGGGGGATTAATTGATTGCCATAGTGTCAGATGAATTACCCCGTTATTTTTATTTACATATTCTTGACAGCCAGATAAAAAAGTAATACAAAATAAAAGTATAATAGCCGAAATCAAAAGTTGCTTCCAGATATAAAACATTTCCTGTTGCACAATAGATAACTCCTCTATTTTTCATATAAAAACCTTTGAAAATGGTAAAATTCGTTGATTTATGTTATTAGCTTTTAGCTAATTTGGCAAAACAAAGTATTAATTTTCATGTAAATAAATATTTGCTAAAACACTCTTAGTAATACTTGTTTCTGCTCTTGTGTAAATATAGGTTTCTGGTTTGGTAATGTTTTGAGTTTTGAATACTTTTTCTGCTCGTTGCCAAAAATCTGTATCTTCACCATAGGCGATATTATCAAATCCTTTTAATTCAAAAAATACTTGACGTTTACCAAAAAAGGTAGGGCCTAAAACACATTCTTTTAAATTAATGGTTTTCCCAGGTTTATAATAATCAGCTACTATAATATCTTCCTCAGAAAAAAATCCGCCTTGTATTAAATCAATTTCAGGATGAGATTTTAGATAATTAAAACGAGATTCTATATGATGAGGGGCATAGGTATCATCACTATCTAAAAATGTAATATAGGAGCTAAATGAGGCTTGAATACCGACATTTTTAGAGTAGGCTAACTTGCGATTTTTATGTTTCAAATAACGGATATTTTGAGTGTTTTGTAAATAGGGGTTGACAATTTCAAAAGTCTGATCATTGCTGCCATCATCGACAACTAGCAATTCCCAATTTTTAAAAGTTTGACCGATAACACTATCAATACATTGACTTAAATATTGGGCTCGATTGTATGTACATAAAATGATGCTAACTTCGGGTTGGATATCAAAATTAATCGGACTCATGGCAATTGATAAAGAGTTATAAAAAGTGAATTTTATTTCTGGGCTACGATACAGGTAGCCACAGGATAATCTGGATGATATGCGTCTAGTTCTGCGGTTGTTAGTTCTTCAGTGGCGATGCCATGATAACTAGCAATAACAGTAATAGGATTACCATAAATATAGAGCTTTTGGTCAGAGAAATTTCTAAACATCCAAGCAAAAGCATCAGGTAAAGGCCGCCAATAGTCCATGGGTGTAGCATGGAGTCTGATAGAACTGGGAACCATGGCAAAACATTTACCCCCTGGTTTTAACCAAGTATAAATATTTTCTACTACTTGCCAAGGTGCATAACAGTGTTCCAGAACATTAAAAATTACGATGGAATCAAAGGATTCCGGTTTAATTATAGATGGATCGTGAGCATCACCGACTATATCTATTCCCAAACCGGGTTCTATATTCATAATTTGATAGGATGTTCCAGGATTGACTTCATAGAAGTCTTTATCTTTGGGTATGCCTCCTATTTCTAGGATATTACCATAAATTTGCGTTTGAATTTCTTTTAAATATTGGCTGAGATAGTATCTATCTACTGGTGTACCTCTGGTTAAACCAAATGCTTGACAAATAGGAACAGTCTTTTTTAAATCCCCCCAATTTATGGAATTTGTAGCAGGAGATAGCAACCCCAGTTTTTCTAAATGTTCCACTAAATTACGAAATTCTTCTAGGGTATTAATGGATTGGAAATCATCTTTTAATTGATAGTTAAAAAATAATTGTGTCAGAAATTGGTAACTTTTTTGACTGATATCACCCAGTTCAAATAACATTTCCTTTTCGATAAAGCTGCGAAATCCCTTACCGAAAATTGTAATTTTTCCATCGGCTAAAAACACGATGGCATTTTCCAGCAGATGTTGATATTGTTCTAGCTCCTCCGTCTTCTCTAGGACTGAAGCTGATTGAATTTGTTCAAAGATTAGGTAAGCTTTTTCTAAAGAATGTTCGTGAACAAATATTTCTAATATTGTTAACCAGGATTTGTTAGTAATAATTTCTGCTGTGCGTTGACTCCAAGCAAAAATAGCATAAAGTTGGGAATCTTCAATTTTTAAGAAAGCATTACTTACATAGGTTTTAATCATTGAATTTTTTCTCATTTAAAAAGTAAATTGTGCTGAATTTGCAACCAAAGCTAAAGTTATCATGGTAAAGTAATAGTGTCAAGTTGATGTAAAAAAACACGATTTTCACCGTTCTTGTGCCTTTTTTAAACCTCGTTTCTCAAAAAATTTACATATCCTAAAAAATCCCGATCTTGAATTTTAGTTTTAAAAATTTCCAGCCAATCAGTTTGGGGATTTTTCAGAATTTCCATATCGTAAATATTATCTGTTTCCGATATGAAATTTATGATTTTTATGCACTCAGCTTTGGCTAAATTGTTTTGAATAGATATTTGACCATTATTTATTTTTTCAAGCAATTTATTTCTAGATTTATGAAACGTTTCATGGGTATCGGCAGAGTTACAAGCAGATCCCTTACGCTTATAGTAAATATGCAAAGGCTCATGTTCAAAACCAATACACTCAATGTCATTAAAAAAGGACATTAAAAAAACAAAATCCTGCATTCTGGGAAAATCAGTATCATAATATAAATTGGGTATTTTGGTGGCATCATATAAATAAATACTAGAGCTATGAAGAGAAACCCATGGTAAGTCTTTTGGAGAAAGAAACTCATAATTAGGTAACTTATTGAATTTTTCTAGTAAAAGATCAGAATCATGATCTCGAATTTCAATATCAGAAATAGCCGCACCATACCTCTCAACCAAAGGGATCATCTTTGATAATTTTTGAGGTTTAAATTCATCGTCCGCATCTAGGGTTGCCATGTACTGTCCTCTAGCAACCTCTAACCCTTTATTTCTGGCATTACTTGAACCCGAACCAAATTTATTTGTTGAAATAAATTGTAAGCGTTCATCCACGATATGATCTTCTTTAAGAATTTGAGAATAATTTTGGTAATCATCGCTAATAATAATCATTTCCCAATCCATAAAATCTTGATGTATGACACTGCTCACGGCTCTCTTGATAGTGTTTTCTGCCTTATAAGCGGGAGTAATAATAGAAATTAAAGGATTTTTCATGGCATTTGATTTGTTGGTTATCGGTAAGAACTTGATTTAATCTATCGAAATAAAGTTATCTTTGGCTTTGAAAAAGGTAGAAGTATTGAGCCACAGATGCTGATCACCCCAAGTGAATCGGAGAACAACAACTAACAGCACAGGATATTCAAGATTTTTATCCAAAATAGACGAATCCATGTTAACATAATGGAAGCTTTAATCAAAGCTTGTCGCCAAAATTGCCATAAAATTACCGATTTAGGTTTTTTGTATACAATTAAGCAATTATTTATGATCTAATGATCCCATACATTAATGAATTTTGATAATCATCAGTTAAATCTTAATTTGGCTTGGCGAATTGGGGAAGAAGGATTCCTGAAAATTGTTGACTTGATCAATGAGAAAGTTAATTTGCCAAATTATATTTTAGAATTTGGTAGCGGTGCAAGTTCCATCCGTCTAGCTTTAAGTTTTCCTCAAACCAAAATAATCTCAATAGATGCAGATTTAGACTGTTATCATCAAACTCAAGAGCTTGCTAAAGAATTTCTTCAACCAGAATCTCTCTTTGAGTTAAAATATCAGCCTTTGAGTTTTCAAGAATATGGTTTGGGTACGATTTTTGCTTATACTCAAGATACTTCCTTAAACAACCTTAGTTTTGACTGCGTAATTATAGATGGGCCACCATTCTATACCTTAAGAGGAAGAGAAGCCTGTTTATATCAAGTCTATAACCAACTCCGTATTGGTGGTATTGTCATTTTGGATGATTTCAATCGAGAAAGTGAAAAGATTATTTTAAAAAATTGGTTGTCAGTATATCCTGATAGTTTTAATATAGAAATTATTGAATCAGGACATCACCTGGCTATTCTTCAGAAAAAACAGTCAGTAAAACCTGATTGGCTTAATGAATATAGACACAATGATGCCATGGAGATTAACCAAAAATACAGGAAACTTCGGGCTGCATTCTTAAACTTAAAAGATGCCGATTTTATTAAAATACTTGAGTCTTTACCCAGCAATGTAATTATCCCTGCACTCAAAGATAAAGATAACTTGGATGATTTTATCAAACTAATGTTGACAATTCAAACAACATATCAAAGTGCTTCTGATCAAGTTAATTTTATTTCTGAGTCTCAATCAAATTTGACGGCTGAAGAAATTTTTCAGCAACAAACTGAGATTTTCTGTTCTTGTTTAGACTTGTTAAATTTAACCCAATCAAACCTATAGATGATATAGCAGTCGCCACATCTATAAGGACATTCTTGAAAGCTAAAAGCTGCTCACAGTAAGTATTTACCTATGGCGAGATTGCCTATTCCCTATTGCCTCTTGCTATAACATTTGGCTAAATTAGTTTATTTAATACTTGCTTAATTCGGAAAGTGACAGAAGCTGGATCAATTTAAGTCTCCGATAATCAAGGATGAATTTGCTTGAGAATTACTCGCAAGCGATCATAGTCATCTTTTAATAAAATACTCAGGGTTCGTCCCGCTTCTACTAACCAAGCTCTATCTGAGGTTTTAAACTTATAAACTTCTCGAATTGCTGCTGCTACCAAAGAATCAACCGGAGCATTACCTACATCTAATAAAGTTCTTAAAAAATCTAATTCCTGACTAAAATCCACAATTTCATCCGGTTCGCATTCATACACCGCTTGATGAATTTGAGGCGGACGGGGCGGAATATATTGATAAATTTTGCCCCGTTGCGGTTGCGAACTATTATCTTCACTCGCCAACTCAAACCCCACAATTGCCACCCGAAATTCCGTTTTTAACATGGCAAAAATTTGGGGTTGCTGTTCTCGCAATTCCTCTAAACTTAATCCTAACGCCCTCGCCCGATGTACGGAATCAATCGGGCTAGTCGTAGCATGATAAACCACCCCATAAACCTGATTTCCCGACTCCTCATCCCTAGATTTCACCCAACTGCCAAAGGCAGGCATCACCGGAAAACTCAAATCCTCCGGTTCCAAACATTGGGCTAAATATTCCGTCGTCGCCGTTTCAATTACCTCACCAATATGTTGTTGAGAACGGGCAGCAGTTGAGAAGGTGGGGAAGGGAAGACGCATAAGAGAGGGGAGGGGAGGCAGGGGGAGCAGGGGAGGCAGGGG
>NZ_LT797701.1:686828-921973 GCF_900009135.1 Planktothrix sp. PCC 11201
CCGCCATTGACACCCTAACCCAAGCCCTAACCCTACCTGCTAACACAGGGGGTGCTATCAAAAAGGAAATCAGAAAAGCTCTGGATAAACTGGTAGAACTCAATAGTCTATAAATTTTTCATGCGATAAATAAATAAAAGCTGGTATAGCTGGTAAAGACTCCCTCTATGTAAGGGTTCAAGCTGGTACACTACCCCCTAACAAGCTGGTAACTAACCTGGGTAAAGCTGGTAAAAAAAATAAATTTAACTAAAATAGCTGTGTAGGCCGTGTAAGAAAATTGAAAGTATTGATATATAAGGGTTATAACCTTACACAACCCCCTTACACAACCCAACACAATCCCCCTAACCAGTTTTATCCTAAATAGCTTGTAACCATTATCCCGTAAGCATTACAGCATTTACACAGCCTACACAGTGAAAATAATCAAAAAAGAACCCCTTGATAGTTAGTCAGGGGTTTTAATGTTTGGGGTGATGGTGGGTTAGTTATCCTTTTTTACTGTGATTACATTCTGATTATTTTTTTCTCTAACCGCAGTTTCAAGGATGTAGGTAGCAAGGGACGACAATGATCGCCCCTCTAGTTCCGCCCACTCCTCTAATTTTTTGTATATAGCATCTGCCATATATGCCGTTACCCGCTTTGTCACAACTTTAGTTTGCATAGCTTATCAGTTCCTATTTTGTCATGTATTCGTGTTGTTTACATACTTTAACACAAATAAGGGTTGCGTACAACGTGTATTAGTGTTATATTAACGAAATAACAAAACCCGTTAGTAGTTCCAAGTCGCCAAACTTCCCTACTAACGGGTACTCACCCCTAGTTATTAGGAGCATTTTTAATTAAGTAGGTGGGCGAGAAAATCAACAAGTATGTAACGAAAAGTTAACTTGGTTGTTGCTCCGAGTGAAATTTCATCCGTTGTGTGGTGTAGTTTCCTCTTTCTGCCCTAGCTTGAATACCATTAATTACCGCATAAGCTAGGTCTAATTCATCCTCAAATGTTTGTCCTGATAGTTCATCTTTTTTGAGATGTTGCCACTCTAATTCAATCGGATTCATTTCGGAACAATATTTAGGTAAACAGAAAATATACAAACCCATACTTTCCCATTTTGGCCAGAGTTTTTTCACCTCATGGCATTGATGTATCGGGCTATTATCTTGGACAATAACTCTCATCCGTCCGGCTTTTTCAGCCTCTGTTGCTTCTTGTTCCATCATTTGGATATAACACTTGCGATTCACACCTCCAATCACCAAGCCGTAAACAAAACTGATTTGCTGTTGCAAAAACCCAATAATACTTAATCTTCGACCCCGACGATGTGTTTGTTCTAAACGTTTTTGTTCCCCTCTAAAATAATAGGTGTAACCCGGTTCACTCCACAGACAAAAACCCGATTCATCTAAATACTTTAAGTCAATTTCTCCAGCCGCAGCCGATAATTCCAACATCTCTAAATCTGCCTGTTTCTGAGCACGGACTATCGGATCTTGTTTTCCTTTGTGGCTCTTTCTGGCTCGCTTCCAATTCACCCCCTTTTTTTGAGCACCCGTCTTAATCTATCGGGACTCAATTTAATCGACCGTTCTTGTTCTAATTTTTGGGCTAATTGCTCAGAGTTGTATGTCCGGGGTTCTCTTCTGAGACATTCTTCTAAAAATACTAAGTCCTCTTCTTTCCACTTGGCTTTCCCCCCGCGACCTGGTTTTTCCCATAACCCTTCTAGCCCCAACTTTTCCCATTTGTGCAACACTTCTCTGACAGTCTGTGCCGTCCAATTGAAATAAGTTGCTATTTTTTCGACGTACCAACCTTGTGAGTTTAAGCGAATCACTTCGGCTCGGTCTTTAACTTTCTGTGGTATATCTGCTGTTCTCAGGTTGAACAGGGTTTTGTCTTGCTCACGAGTTAGAAATACCCTTAAACGAGCACCCATATTTTCATGACCTCGGTAGATTTCTTCTTCCTCTTTATTTATCTTTACATACTTTCGTTTCTTCCTGCCTACCTACTTAGGTTATGCCCAACTATTTTTCTGAGCTTCTAGGTATTATTATCTAGTCTGATCTTGATTCTTACCAGTTCTTGTTACTAAACGTTACACAAAAGAGTTAGATTTAGGCTTGAATGAGAAATTGACTAGCTGTTAAGGCAGGTTTATTGGTTAAGGTTAGGAATTGACCTCTGATAAGAAAATCTGCGACTGTGCCATTTTGATTGTAAAATAATCCTCCTGTTGCACTGTTATAAATAATATCGGCTGCCTTGAGACCTTGGAATTTGGGTTCCATCTGGGAAGGGATGAAATTCTATTCCTAATGGTATATCTTTCGTATGAATTGATAAAAACGGAATCAATTTATAAAAAGGCAACTACAATAAAAGTATGAAATTTGTTAATAGAGTTGTTAAGTCTGCTCGAATTAATAAATATCAAATTTAAAACCCGTAACTAGGAGCCGATATGAGCTTAAAAAATAGAGAAAAAGCCACCGCTAAAAATATCGCGGGTAAGGTTCAAGAAGCCGTAGGTAACGTGACGGGAGATCCTAAAGATCAGGCAGAAGGCAAGGAAAAACAAGCTGAGGCAAAGGTGATTCACACCATTGAAGATGTGAAAGATGAAGTCAAAGCCAAACTGGACTAAAAGACTGTTTGAACCTGAAATTTTACTATTTTTGACCCGTAAGATCGGTTTCAACTTATGGTGAAAACGATAAAAACCAAACACCTAAAATAGTGTGAAATTTCCGTTGACCGACTTTTACCAGAGAGTCTTGATCATCTGCCCCAGTTTAAAATAAATATTTTTTGGTAGATCTACCAACGAATAAAAAACTCAGTTAGTTGNCTACACTAACTAAAAAGGATTGTAACATGATTGTAACACAAATTGAAAGGCGCAAAATTGAGCTTTTTGTGTCAACAGATATCCCATTACCCGAATATCGTATCGGTCAACTGGTAGAAGTTTTTTCATCAGTTAGTTTGGATAACCCTAGCGAAAAGCGTTGGTTCCCAGCAAGGGTGACAGGTATGGAACACAGTTACAGCAAGTGGAGTTATCAAGTTCAATTTCTAAACTGTAGCGGTCAAGGTATTGAATGGGTCAACCCTGAAGATATGTGGCTATTGGAACCTTAACCAAAATGATCCAATTTTATCGCGTTATCGGGTTCTTTCTATTAGTAGCTAGTGGTGCAAGTTTAGTTAGTTTACTGGCATTATTAATCACCCAATTGAGAGAACTCTTTTTTATTATTTCCTTACTGTGTTCTATCGGTTTAGGAATTGCAGGGACGGTTATCTATTACCGTAAAACCGATGATAAAGAATGGGTCTTGGGTTTGGTGTTTATTATCGGTTTGGCTACCGCTTTATTATTAGGGGGTGTCATTCAATGGGTTACTCAGTGATCAATCCGTCTAGTAACGTAGAAGCAATAAAACAGAACTGGAAAACTCACCACTTAATTAACATTTTCCTGCTAACTACTTCACTCCCATTCTGGATTACTACCCCGTTTTTAACTCGTGACGTAAACGCTAACAATTGGCATAAGTTTTTTAGATTTACTTCTATAACCTACGCAGTTTTAGCGAGTGGCACTTCGCTCTACTTAACAACAAAGTTAGGAGAAATTAAGCCTAAAATTGACGCGATTAAAAAGCGTGAACAAGCCGAATTCAAACACAGTTTAGCTAGTGATTTATTCTTGGCTCAAGGGACAAATACCGCTATCGCACAGTTCATCCTTACCGACCGGACTACTTCCCTAACTTCCCAAGGTGTAAGTGACCCGGAAGTGACACTAGAAGCCGATACTACCGCTTTTAAAGAGGAAACTTCCGATACTTCCCAGACACCGGAAGTACCCACTTCCGACCTTCCTGTAAGTGGAAGTAAACCGGAAGTAGTGTTAAGTGTAGAAGCTGAGGAAATGTTTGAACTTGTAATTGATGCCTTAGAGGATGGTTACTCAGATACCAAAATAGTTGAGGAGTTAATGGGGTATAAAGGGAGAAGTTACAAAAAGGGTAAAAACGTATTAAACGAGATTAAACGTTTTATTGAGTTAAACGATTAATCATTTTTCGCAAAAACCCATTAATTAGTTTTTTACTCTAAATCAGTTATCAGTTGTCATTTAATTAAAAGTTGAAAGTGTACAGTAAGTGTAGTTAACCAGAGTGTAATAGGAAACCTTTAAGGTTTGGCTTTCCGTTCCCTAAACTTACACCCCCTAAAGTGTTGATACAGAATGCCTAAACCCTAGGGTTTACCCGTTCAAAAATAAACTTTTTTATTGTTGAAATTCTCTCGATAGTTATGCTATTTTCACAGGGAGTACCTTCTACAAGCGAAAAAGAGGCAACCCGTAAAAGCTACCTCTTTGAAGATACAAATAACAATTCAAATAGATTGACCATATAAAGGAATATTGATGATATGAACGCCTTCACCAAGAATGTAAACAAAACACCGATGAGTAGTGCTGATACAAATAATTATAGTACAACTCACCAAAAAGCGCAACAAGAAAAAGTAGCTAACGATGTTCTTACTCTTGAACATCTTGAATATCTACTTGATGAGCGCAATCTCCCCGCTAAATGGATAAAAGCTAATTTTGAGAGTTTGAAACAGAAAGAAGCTAAAGAGATGGGTTTCAGTGCGCCGTCTGACGGTATCCTCTTGAAATCGGCACTACCTAGCCTTCAGAGTCAATTTAGACCGAACAAGCCAAAAGTAGAGAAAAAAGCTGACGGTACGGAACGGGTTATTAAGTATGTCACTCCGTTCGGTTGTGAAATTGACGCAATGTTACCCATCCATCCTGATCACCCTAACTTCTGGACTGATACAGAGAGACTCAAGGATCATTGCTGGAAAATAGACGATCATCCTTGTTTACTCATTACAGAGGGTTTTATTGATGCTTTAATTCCTACGTCTCAAGGTATCCCTACAGTAGCGTTAACAGGCGTTGAGAACGGGTTAACGGGAAGTAAACACGATAAAGAGGGTAAACGCTATTTAGTACCCGTATTGCGATCTTTTGCAGAGCTAGGATTTGGTCTTATTATCGGTTTTGATGCTGATAGCAAAAATAACAAAAATGTAATTAACGCACAAAAAACTTTAGTTAAGAAGTTACAATTATTTGATACTCCAACTTACTCCGTTACAGCCTTGTGGGATATGATGCCAGATAAAAGTGATAAAGGTATAGGTGACTATATCCAGAAACACGGTATAAACGCTTTTAGACAGAACGTTCTAAGACGTGCCGAGCCTACTGAAAAATGGTTAGAAAGGATTGAACAACAGTTTAAAAAAGAAGGTACTCGCACAGGTAAACCTACACCCCAAACTATCGCTAAAGAGATTGCTGAGGAATATCAGCCTAACTGGAGATTCTCGGATAAAGAGCAGGTATGGCGTTTTTGGAATGGTAAATACTGGGAGAAAAAATCAGATTCTTATGTTGAAACCAGCGTTAAAGCAATCCTAGACAGTCGGGAAATAGAGTACAAGCGTTCGGCATTTATTACCGATGTAGTTAAACTGATTAAACTGGATTTAACTACATTTAAGTGGGAAACATTTGATAGGTCAAAATATATCGCTTTTGATAACGGAGTTTTAGAAGTTGAAACCAAGAAGTTATTACCACACTCTCAGGGTTACGGGTTTGTATCTGTTTTGCCTTACGAATACAACCCGCTTAAACCAGTGGAGACATATCAGTCAGTAATAGAAGCGTTAAAAACTGAATGCCCTGCTACTTACCAATTCATGACAACAGCAATGAATGGTGATGAAATAGGGGTTAAAAAACTCTTAGCTGTTATTAATTCTGTCATTACCTTTAAACTTTCTAAACTACAGATGTTTGTTCATTTCTGCGGTTTACCAGGTACGGGTAAAGGTACGATGACTCGGTTAATTCAAAAGTGCGTAGGAAAGAATAATTACAAAGGGTCAAACATTAAAAGTCTGTCTAAACCTGACGAAATTGCTAATATTATTGACAAGCAATTAGTTGTTTTACCTGATGAGAGAACAGATACAACAGTAGATGCAATACTGGGTTTAACAGGTAATGATGAAATGTCTTACCGTCAGTTATTTAAACAGGGTGCATCGGGGATATTTCTCGGTTCTGTTGTAGTAAGCTCTAACACCCCTCTTTTCGCGGGTGACACGGTTGGGTTAGATAGACGAACCTGTATGGTTTCATTCAATAATGCAATCCCTGACAACAAAAGAGATGGCAGTATTGAAGACTTGATGGATGCTGAAATTGCACAATTAATAGCGGTTTCGTTAATGTTATCTGACTCCGAAGTAACGACGCTAATCAGAGGTATTGGGGGCGCAGATATTCCATCGTTTGAATTGCACAAGTGGAGGCTAAAACTTCTATCTGATAGTGTTGCGTCCTTTTTTAACGAGATGATTGTCGTTGACCCTGACGGCAGCGTTTCCGGTGCTGACCTCTATAAAGGTGCTTATAGAGGGTATTGTGACGAGAACGGGTTAAAACCATTGGCTAACAACAAATTCCCCGAAAGGTTTAGTGAGTTACTGCGCGTCCTAGGGGTGAATGTTGAGAAGAAAAGCAAGGCTAACCGCGTAACTTGGTACGGTATCCGTTTGAGACGGGAATCAGAGGAGACGTTGACCTATGAAGAACAGTTAGAGGAGCAGGCCAAGCAGTCCGAACAAAGCAAGCAAAACGCTAAGGCTTCACCGGGCAATACCAGGTCAGATACCAGTTCAGTACCAGATGATGTACCTGCTCAAAGTCAGACAGAGGGGGAGTCTTTACCAGCTATACCAGCTTTAGAGGTAGATAATATAAATATAAAATCTAAACCAAAACCAGAAGGGTTTAAGGTTGGTGACAAGGTGATAGAGGTGACTCAAAAGACTGTTGATGGGTATAAGTGGTTTGGTGTCGTTGTCACGATAGAGGAACCCAGAAGGGGAGACATGGGGGGTATCTATAAGGTTATGTGGGATAACGCCCCAATCTCTGAGTTAATGAATAATGTGTACGAACATCAGATAGAACTCCATCAAGGTTAACAAATACAGGGGGAGTGAATCCCCCTGAAACGGTGTTACACTGTTTAAACTACTCTATCAAGACTACTGATAAATAATCCTTAAAATATTATCAACATCAGTTAAACTAAAACCATTATCCAATAACCGTTGTTTAGCTGTATCTATATCTAAACATTGGTTGTGTTTTTTATTGTGATTATTAATAATATCTAACTCTGTTTTTAAGTTTCTGCGCTTTTTATATGTACCTGTATTAGTGGTTTCACTATGACCCATTAATCTACTTCTGATAGTAGTATTAATTCCACACATTTCTAATAATTGATTATAAAGATGTCTGAAAGCGTACTTTTGAGTTATCGGACATTTATAATTTTTCATACGTTTACTAAAATTACCATCAAAACCATTAGTTATAGTTTCTGGTTTACTAAGCTGTTAATTATCTAAATTTTCGAGACGATCCAAGCCAGTAAGGGGTTTCAGCCTCTAAAATATACAGTTTAAATGCTCAACAGCTTATCACTTTTAGGATTATAAATCGGTAATAACGGATCACGTATTTTTAAATCATCCCAGAGATACTTTAAAGGCACTGGGTTAATCACTCTTAATCCTGTTTTTGTACTAGTTCCAAAATAAGTAAACTCACCGATAACTAAAGTACACTCAGGATTATTAACTTCATCAGTTATCGGGTAAACCGTTACATTGTCTTTAGTGAATGATTCAGTTAAATTTAAACTTGCAGCAATTTCAGAAGGTCTTAACCCGTATAATACGCAACATGATGCAACCCACAACCAACTACGTTTAGGAAATATTCGATCCTCTCTCTCTAATGATTCAATACTTTTATACGCTTCTTTATACCAACTTAAAAAATCATCTAAGCTGATAGATTGTTTTTCATTAAAAACCGTTTGCTGTGAATTAACGCTTTTAATCTGTTTAATTAATTTAATATTATTTGGGGTTAATTCAGCTATAGCTAACATTACCGACTTAGCATCCTTATATGATTTAGTACCAGGAGTAAAACTATCCCAAACGGTTTTTATATCTTCCCAACTAGGGTACTTACTCCAATCTGGAAACCGATGAAATACCACACCATAGACACGGTTAAAGCTATTCCAATCATTTACGCCACCCGGTGTACTTTGATCGCTAGTACGTTGCCTCCCAGTGTTCCTGTGCTTACCTTTAAAATAGTTATCCTTGATAATCTCGAATATTTGCTTATAAGTTAACCTGTCACTCTCTAGGGTATTGGTTTTGACCTTTATATTATCTTCGTACCAGTCCCAGAAATCTGATGACGTATTGTACCGTTTTAGGGCTTCTGCTACCTTGTAGGCTACGTCCACAGCCTCTAAGATACCCTTTTCAGTAAACGCTACACCTATGCTTTTGGTTGTACGGTTCCCAGTATCGGGGTTGTTGAACTGGATATACAGGTTATTGTCTTGCAGTTTGAGAGATACACCTTTAGGGCATTCCTTACGCTTGCGGTTGTAGAAGGTGATCAGATCGCTTAACTGGTTATAGACTCCGGTATTATCGCTACTCATTAGTTACTCAGTCCTTTATATAGGTTAAAAACTGAGTAAATATTGATAACGTAGTTATAAGGGTTTCAGACCATACCTAGGGTTCAAGTCCCACCGCCCCCATACCTAAAAGTTAAATATGATATAGCAATCCTATTTGAGTTGTGATAAAAATCTGTAGGGGTTGGGTCTTCCAACCCTCTTGGTGCTTTGGTTAAGTCTCCCAACCCCTAGGATAAAATATTATAACCCATACACGGATTGCTATAGCAGGCAACAGGTAAGAAAAGACTTCACTCTCTGGATTTGAGTATAATCTTATGTACTGTGCTGTAAAAATTATAAGTTGGTGCGATTCGTTTAACCTAAAATAAGTTGAAAGACTTATGGGACGGTTAACCCAGAACACTGGTGATAACTGATTACATTTATGGGTGAAATTCCGTGAATTAAGTCCCATCCCTCAAGTGCTGAGGTGAAAGCATAACCCCTAGTTTGCTTGGATAGCAACCATCAGATTAAAGCGGGGTTAAAAGGTAGAACTACTGGAAGCCAAATTTGGTAACTACCAAGCAAGAAGTCCATGCGTAGCATAAGCAAAGATGTGTTTGAACCATCGTTAGAATTGATGGTGTAATGGCTAAAATCAATATAAAAACTTGATTAACACCAAGCCAAAAGGCAAGGGACGCGGGCATAAGCAGTTCAACTTCTGACTTATAAGCACCGCCTAAGAAACCCGGTGGATAGCATCACGCTAAAGATTTCAAACCAATGTGTAATCGGAACGAAGTAACCCCTATATATCTCTGGAAAAGGTCGAAAACCAGTAAGTAGCTAACGAATGATATATAGGGGAGGGATGGTATCAAAAGCGAATGCCCTTGGTAATGCAAGGGATATGCTGACAGATGCTCGGTAATTCCAAAGAAATAGAACAAGTAGCAATGAATATATCTAAAACGCAGAACAATCTGACGGTGGAGTGGAAAGACCTTAATTGGCGCAAGCTAGAAAAGGTAACTTTTAAGTTGCAAAAGCGAATATTTCAAGCGAGTGAACGAGGCGATGTTAAAGCAGTTCGTAAACTTCAGAAGACCCTGATTAGGTCTTGGTCAGCAAAATGTATAGCGGTTCGCAGGGTAACACAAGATAACCAAGGTAAAAATACGGCAGGTGTGGATGGAATTAAATCTCTGACCCCAAAGCAACGTATAAACCTTGTAGGACGATTAAAGTTAACCAATAAAGTTAAACCAACTCGTAGAGTTGAAATACCTAAACCTGGTACAACCGAAACCCGTCCATTAGGAATACCCACAATTAATGACCGCGCATTGCAAGCGTTAGTCAAACTAGCGTTAGAGCCAGAATGGGAGGCTAAATTCGAGCCAAACAGTTATGGTTTTAGACCAGGACGTTCCTGTCACGATGCAATCGGAGCAATATTTAGCAGCATTAAGCAGAAAGAAAAATATATATTAGATGCTGACATTGCTAAATGCTTTGACCGCATTGACCACAAAGCGTTACTCTCCAAAATACACACATACCCTACATTAAGCCATCTACTGAAAACGTGGCTCAAAGCAGGGTACATGGACGGAAAAGAACTTTTTCCTACCAATGATGGTACACCACCGTGGGTCATTTCACCTCTACTTGCGAATATTGCCTTACATGGTATGGAAGAAAGAGTTAAGCAATACGCCGAAACTCTAAAAGGGGCAAAAACGATAAATCGTCAAGCCCTTAGTTTAATCCGATATGCTGACGACTTTGTAATAATCCATGAGGATATAAAAGTTGTCAAAAAATGTCAAGAGATAATTGCTGACTGGTTGAGTGATATGGGATTGGAGTTAAAACCAAGTAAAACAAAATTAACCCACACCCTCAATGAAATTGAGGGAAATGTTGGGTTTGAGTTCTTAGGGTTCCATGTTCAACAACATAAAATAGGTAACTACCGAAGTTCAAAAAAAACGAATGGAACACCGCTAGGTTTTACAACATTAATCACACCCTCAAAAGCTAAAATTAAAGCTCATCTTGTAAAAATAGCTGAAGTAATAGACACCCACAAGACCTCCCCACAAGCTGCTTTAATTAGCAAGCTGAATCCAATTATTAGAGGTTGGTCAAACTATTACTCAACAGTGGTTAGTAAAGAAACTTTCTCGAAAGTTGACAATCTAACCTATGATAAGTTAAGAGCGTGGGCAAGAACGAGGGGAAAAGGGAACATCAATAAAGACAAATACTGGCGAACAGTAAATGACAGGAATTGGTGTTTTAGTACAGAAAACGGATTAAAATTAATCGCTCATACTGATACGCCAATCGTAAGGCATATTAAAGTTAAAAGTGAAGCTAGTCCGTTTGATGGTAACTGGATTTACTGGAGTAAACGACGAGGCGAATATCCAGAAACTCCCAAAAGAGTGGCAACACTTATCAAGAAACAAAAGGGTATTTGTCTTCACTGTGGTTTGTATTTTACAAGTACAGACAAGGTAGAAATTGACCATATTAAACCAACAACATTAGGTGGAAAAGACACTTATGAGAACTGGCAACTTCTACACAAACATTGTCACGACACAAAAACGGCAAACGATGGTTCTTTAACTAAAAGTAATACAATTACCAATAGTTGAGAATTATGAAAATAACCCGTTTTGAATCGTACCTATAACAAAGGTGGTATTATCAAGGAGCCGTGTGAAGCGAAAGTTTCATGCACGGTTCTGAAGGAGAGGTTAGGGGGTAACTCCCTAATCGACTCTAACATAGGGTGCGTTTTACGCGCCTTTTTTGGTTATAAATCAATAGAATAGGCCCTAATCCTCTCAACTCTCAAAGGAGGTATCAATGGTAAGCTCCAAGCACCCTCAATTAGAATCAACACAAAATTCAAGCCTGTATGAACAAGATTTTTACTTATGGATTGAAAATACGGTAAATCAGTTAAAAACAGGGCAATTATTAGAGGTTGATTGGGGAAATTTAATTGAAGAAATCGAATCTATGGGACGCAGTGAAAAGCAAGCACTAGAAAGTAATTTAATTATTGTTTTACTACATCTATTGAAATATAAATATCAACCCGAACAACGTTCTAACAGTTGGTTATCTTCGATTTATGAACATCGTAGAAGACTGAGAAAAGCATTAAAAAGTAGTCCCAGCTTAAAACCTTACTATACAGAAGTATTTGAGGAATGTTATCAAGATGCCAGACAAGAAGCAGCCTTAGAAACGGGTTTAACTTTAGAAGTATTTCCTCTGGTTTGTCCGTCTACACCAGAAGCCACCCTCGATAGTGATTTTCTCCCCGATTCAATTAACGAGTTTATTTAGATTGAGTGATTTTCTAGTGGAGATATGTTATAATAAATTCAATATAGGAATTTTATATTATTATCAACTACAGGAGAAAATCATGACTCAAACTATTACTCAAGCAGAAGCCATTATCGAGATAATTAAAACCTTATCGCTTCCACAACAGGAGGAAGTGATTAATTTTATTGAATTTTTGCATTTTAAAGCCCAAAAACCAGAAATTCAACCTCCAGAAGCAGAACAACAACCGATTTCAGCCTATGAAGCGGCTAAAGAGTTTGCAGGTTGTTTAGATGGTGGCCCTTCTGACCTTTCGACTAATAAAAAGTATTTACAGGGGAATTGGTAAAAAATGAGAAATAAGATTTTGTTAGATACAGGGCCATTAGTATCTTATCTAAAACGCCAAGATCAATATCATAGTTGGGCAGTGACTGAATGGGGAAAAAGTCAATTGCCATTATTCACTTGTGAAGCAGTTATTTCTGAAGCGTGTTTTTTGCTCCATAGAACCTATGGAGGAGAGGAAGCTGTCATTGCTTTATTAAAATCGGGAGTGATTAAAATTCCCTTTCATTTAACAGAAGAAATTGAAGCTATTGGAAATTTAATGCAGCGTTATCAGAATGTACCGATGTCTTTAGCCGATGCTTGTTTAGTCCGAATGAGTGAATTAATTCCAGGAAGTTCGATATTAACCTTAGATAGTGATTTTAGAATTTATCGCAAAAATCAGCAGGAAATAATTGATTTAATAATTGCTGATGAGATCTAAATAATATGGAAAAGTTTTTACAAAAATATCAACAATTTAGTATTCATCTCGGTTTGGAACGGATTAAAAACCTACTAGAACGCTTAGGAAATCCGCACCTAAATGTTCCGATTATTCATGTAGCCGGAACGAATGGTAAAGGTTCGGTTTGTGCTTACCTATCTTCTATTTTATCACAAGCGGGTTATCGGGTTGGACGCTATATTTCTCCCCATTTAGTTGATTGGACAGAACGTTTATCAATTAATCAACAACCGATTGCACAAGCGGATTTTTTACAAGTTTTACAACAGGTAGAAAATGCCATTCTCCCCGATGAAGTTCCCCCCACTTTATTTGAAATTGTCACCGTTGCAGCTTGGGTCTATTTTGCTCAACAAAAAGTAGATATAGCAGTCATGGAAGTAGGTTTAGGGGGACGTTTAGACGCCACCAATGTTTGTGATCATCCCTTGGTTAGTGTGATTACTTCCATTGGTTTAGACCATCAAGAATACCTGGGGTCAACGATAGCAGAAATTGCCTTTGAAAAGGCGGGAATTATTAAACCTAACTGTCCGGTGGTTGGGGGGATTTTACCCTCAGATGCTCAACAAGTCATTCAACAACGAGCGACGGAATTAAACGCTCCGGTAACTTGGGTTAAACCTGCGGTTTGGGTCAAGGCAAATGGTGGGCAACAAACGGCTAATTATCAAGGGTTAGAATACCCTTTACCCCTATTAGGAAATATACAATTAATTAATTCGGCGATCGCGATCGCTACTATCCAAATCATCCGTCAAAAAGGATGGCAAATTTCCGAAAATTCCCTAATTCAAGGCCTAGAAAAAGCCCAATGGCCAGGACGCCTGCAATGGATGACCTGGAAACAGCATCGCCTATTAATTGATGGAGCCCATAACCCTGCCGCCGCCATTGCCTTACGTCAATATGTAGATAGTTTAGAGGTTTCATCTATTAGTTGGGTGATGGGAATGTTATCGACAAAAGATCATACTAATATTTTTCAAGCCCTATTAAGACCCGGTGATCAATTATATTTAGTTCCTATTCCTAATCACCCCCATGCAGACCCCCAACAGTTAGCAACCCTAGCTAAAAGTTTATGTCCCGATTTAAAGTTTTATCAAACCTATCCCACATTAATTTCAGCTTTAGATACTGCCATTCAAGATGAAAATACCTTACCAATTCTCTGTGGATCATTGTATTTATTAGGTCATTTTTTTCAACTTCTTCAAAAAACTTGAATCCCGTTATAACCTCTTTGTGCCTTTCTGGTTAAATAGAGTTAAATATAGAGAGACGCGCCATGGCACGTCTCTACTATTATCGACACATAATTAAAGTATTAGCCGAGATATATCCATCCACAGGCTCACTAATTCCCACCCAATCGCGTTTTTCCCCATTCGGATCAGGAATTAACTTATAATTCTGCATCAGTCTAACTCTGGCTCCTGAAGCCACACTCCCAACTCGGTCAGAAAATCGCGAGGGTTTTTCCCGTACCACAACCCCATTCGGTGCGGCGGCGAAATCGACTTGACGACACAGACCTACGGGTGTTGTTGTTGGGGGTTTGGGTTGTTCGACTTGACCTGAACAGTCCTGTAAATTTCCACTTCTATCAGGAAAACCATTAGAAATATAACCCTTAATTGGGGCAGAAATTTCTACCCAAGTGCGACCATCCGGGCCACGAGTCCCGCCAGAATTATTGGCTAAAGTTACTTCCGTTTTAAACCCCACACCCCCGACCACCGGAGAAGTCGGAGTCGGGCGAGAATGAACTGCTAACCCCTGTTGTTCTCCAATAACGCGACACAAACTAGAACGGTTTTGAGCGATTTGTGTTTCAGAATTTGTTGTCGGGGGTTTAGTATGTATCGTTGCTAAAGTGGGTAATTGACTCCCCATCACCGCTAATACAACTAATGCTAAAACCCGAAAAGACCGACTCCTCAATACAAAATTATTCATTGATTTCACTCCTCATTTAATCCCACACTATTTTAACAATTAGAACTGACGTAAAAAGCGTAAATCGCTGGCATAAACCCGCCGAATATCATCAATTTGATGTAAAACCATGGCAAACCGTTCAACACCAAAACCCGCCGCAAATCCCGTATATTTTTCCGGGTCATAGCCAGCCGCTTTTAACACATTTGGATCAACCATGCCACATCCTAACACTTCTAACCATTTTCCCTGCCATTGTAAATCCACTTCAGCCGAGGGTTCAGTAAAGGGGAAATAACTCGCCCGAAACCGCACGGGTAAATCCCCGAACATTTGGCGCAAAAACTCTTTAATTGTGCCTTTTAAATCGGTAAATTGTAGGCCTTCTTCAATGGCTAACAGTTCAATTTGATGGAACACGGCCGCATGGGTCGCATCCACCGTATCCCGACGATAAACCCGACCCGGGGCGACAATGCGGATGGGGGGTTGGTGTTCTTCCATGTAGCGAATTTGCACCGATGAAGTATGGGTTCTTAATAAATTACCATCGGGTAAATAGAAGGTATCCTGCATATCCCGGGCGGGGTGGTCGGGGGGAGTATTTAGGGCTTCAAAATTATAATAGTCCGTTTCCATTTCCGGGCCAGAAGCAACGGTATATCCCAACCCAACAAATATATCCAAAGCCCGATCAATAATGCCATTCAGGGGGTGAATTCTGCCCTGAGAATGATAGACCCCCGGCATGGTAACATCTAGGGTTTCTGATTGCAGTTGGGCTTCGAGTTGGGCGCGTTGGAGGGCGGTGCGTTTATCCTCTAAACCTGTTTCTAGGGCTTTTTTGACCTCGTTGGCTACCGATCCAATGCGAGGGCGATCGCTGGGGTCGAGTTTTCCCATGGCCCCGAGTACGACGGAAACTTTGCCTTTTTTGCCTAAATAGTTAATTCGCAACTGTTCTAATTCTTCTAGGGTTTGAGAAGTGGCGATCGCCTCTGTTCCCTCAATGCGCAGGTCTTCGAGTTGGGTTTCTAATTCACTAAGTTGAGTTGCCATAGCATGATTAATAGACGGTTTAAATGGGGTAGAGGATTAAATTTTCCTGCTTTTGCTGAGTGTAGCTTAATTTGTTCCCTTTTTCTCAGTAGTCTTTTGTTAAAAAAGCGGTTCAAAAAATAGAAAATTATCTTCGATTTTTATTTTTTGCCTAATGATACCGACAATAATTTTGAAAAAATCCCTTGAACAAAGGGAATTAAAACCAAGGCTTTAGGTCGGATTTTAACTTGATAATGCTCTAATTTTTACAATGGCTAGAAGCAGAATTTTGAGCGGGAGATAAAGTTACTTCCCATCCCGATTCATTCCACCAATTTACTCGTTTATTCGGCTATATCCAAAAATCTAGTTGTTTGATTAAACCATTTTCAAATATAAGTTTGGGCAACATTGGATAGCTACTATCTTAGGTTTTGTTAGTAAGTCTAAATGGATTGTAACTACAAATAATTCCGAGATTAATTCTAACCCCGGGCCAAGATTCTCCGGTCAGGGCGAGGAGAATCTTGGGATTTATACCTATGATTTAGGCTGGCTATATTTAACACATCTTGAGGATAAACTGCTATAATATTTGAAGTTGTAAATCCAAAATCCCATGATTCAGGAACAAAAATTATTAGAAAAGTGGCGTTCTTTACCTCAAGAAAAACAACAAGAGGTGATTGATTTTGTAGATTTTTTGACGACTAAAATAATCCTTTTAAATAACCCAAGTTTATCCGATCAAAGCCCATTAAATTCGGTTGACACAGAACAAACAGAAACGCCAAAAGCCTCATCATATTTAGGAATAAAATTGCAACAAATCCGAGAAAAAATTATTGACTCTGGTGTTCCATTATTGAGTGCAGAAAATGTAGAAATAGAAAAAGCAAATCGGCGGGGTGGATATCAGGATACTGAATAAAAAACTAATCTTGATTCACCCTCAAAATTGTCCTGAAAGTATATTTTTCCTCTCTTAATCAATTTAACTCAATGAAACTATTAATTAGTAATGATGATGGGGTTTTTGCCCAAGGAATTCGCAGTTTAGCCAATGGTTTAGCCCAAGTCGGGCATGATGTTACCGTGGTTTGTCCCGATCAAGAACGCTCGGCAACGGGTCATGGTTTAACCTTACACCATCCCATCCGCGCTGAACAGGTAGAGGATGTGTTTGCCCCGTCCGTAACGGCTTGGGCCTGTTCTGGAACCCCCGCCGACTCCGTAAAAGTGGGGCTATTTGGGGTGATGGAAACCCCGCCGGATTTGGTTTTAGCCGGAATTAATCATGGGCCGAATGTGGCCACGGATATTCTGTACTCCGGTACGGTTTCAGCAGCCATGGAAGGGTTAATCCAAGGTATTCCCAGTATTGCATTTAGTTTAGGGAGTTATTCCTCCCGGGACTTTCAAGCGGCGGTGGAATTTGCCCAACAGTTAATTCACACCTTAGAAAAACATCCCCTACCCGAAGCAATGTTACTGAATGTTAATGTTCCCGGTGTTCCATCTCAAGATATTCAGGGGGTGAAGATTACCCGCCAAGGAATTCGTCGTTATTTGGATATTTTGGAAAAACGCATTGACCCCCGGGGAAAAACCTATTATTGGTTAACTGGAGAATTAATGGAAGATGTAGAACTCTTAAATGAACCCTCAGACTTGGATGAATGGATCACGGATGTTCATGCTTTACGTCAAAATCTGATCACCATTACCCCCCTACAATATAACCTTACCCAGATTACAGAGTTACAAAAATTACAAACCTGGTCGCAGATGTTATAGCGCTAGGGAACAGGGAACAGTAAATTATAACTAGGTTACAAGGTTTATTATTGTCAAACACCTTAATTGGTAGTGCTTTAAGCATTCACAGTTAAAGTCCCCCTTGTTAGCAAGGGGGATGGAAGGATTTCCAGTTTCGGCTGTCATTAGAGGTTTGGTGTTGAAGCCTACACCCCAAGGCAACCGAACCCTGAGAAGTCAGCCATTCAACACCTGAATTCTACTTTTTGGGTGAGAGCAACATCATCATGCTGCGTCCTTCTTGTTTGGGTTCCTGTTGCACCTCAGCCAATTCTTGTAACTCAGAGGCCATACGTTCCAGGAGGCTTTTGGCGAGGTGACTGTGTTGAATTTCCCGACCACGGAACATAATGGTGGCTTTGACTTTATCCCCCGATTGCAGGAAGCGTTTGGCTTGATTGACGCGCACTTTGTAATCGTGTTCGTCAATGATGTAGCGCATCTTGACTTCCTTAACATCAACGGTGTGTTGTTTTTTCTTGGCTTCTCGAACTTTCTTTTCCTGTTCGTACTTGTATTTGCCGTAGTCCATAATCCGACACACCGGGGGGTCGGCTTTGTCACTAACCAATACTAAGTCGAGTTCTTTTTCCTCCGCCATCCGCGAGGCTTCCCGGGGGGTGAGAATCCCCAACTGAGAGCCATCTGCGTCTATAACCCGGATTTTAGGAAACCGGATATTTTCGTTAATTGGAGGCAAATTGCGATTGATTTTTTTATCGGTCACAGGCATTAAAGAAGTTTGCAAGCGATTAAATATGATGGTGATATGGTTCTACAGTTTCCTATTGTACTCATTCCCATCGATATTCTGTTCCAAATTTAACCTAAATTCCATAAAGGTTAAGATGATCGATATAAAGTTATGTTGTGATCGGAGGACATTTGTTAAGTTCCGCAAGCTGGCAAGACCAAGTAGGTTGTCAACGGGATTGGATTTGGCGGGGTTGGCGGATTCGTTACGCCTATAGTCGGCCCGGTTTGTCCCTATCTTCTCGTCCCAGTTACCCGATGTTATTTTTACATGGATTTGGGGCTTCGATTGGACACTGGCGATACAATTTGGCTGTGTTGAGTCAAACCCATACGGTTTATGCTTTAGATTTATTGGGTTTCGGCGGTTCGGAAAAAGCGATCGCCCCCTACAATACTCAGTTATGGGTAGATTTAGTCTATGACTTTTGGAAAACGTTTATCCGAGAACCTGTAATTTTAGTCGGAAATTCGATTGGGTCTTTGGTGAGTTTAATGGTGGCATCCCAAGACCCTAAATTGGCAAAGGGATTAGTTTTAATTAGTCTTCCTGACCCGGGATTACAATTAGAAATGTTACCGCCTTGGGCAATTCCTGTGGTGGAAAAAGTACAAAATGTTGTGGCTTCTCCTCCGGTTTTAAGGTTATTTTTTGCCTTAGCGCGTCGTCCGAGTTTTATCCGGCGTTGGGTAAAGTTAGCCTATAATAATCCCGATGCGATTACCGATGAATTAGTTGATATTTTGGTGACTCCAGCCCTGGAAAGGGGGGCGGCGCGGGCTTTTTGTTCGATTTTAAAAATGATGGGAAATCCCCGTCTTGGCCCAACGGTTAAAAGTCTATTTCCCCAGTTAACGGTTCCTATTTTGTTAGTTTGTGGTTTACAGGATCGTTTAATTCCAGTTAAATTTGCCAACCCTCGTCAATATTTACAATATTACTCTCAATTAAAATTAGTGGAATTGGAAAATGCCGGACATTGCGCCCATGATGAATGTCCAGAGCGGGTAAATGGGGAAATTTTAACCTGGATGAATGAAAATTTTGATGACTACTGCTAGAGTCGATTAGATCAGAGTTACTCCGCCCTCAACAGGCAAAATCACCCCGGTCATATAGGGATTAGTCATCAAACTTAATACCGCCTGCGCTAGTGCCTCGGGTTGCCCCAAATGGGCCACGGGTAAGGCTGCGATCGCCCACTTGCTGAGGTCTGAACGTTCAGACTCGCTTTGACTGCTCCAGATGCTGGTATCCTCTATCAGTCCAGGAGCAATCACGTTAACCCGAATGGGTGCGATTTCTAATGCCAGTGAGCGCCCAAATGCGGCAACGGCACTATTGGCGGCGGCGATCACAGAAATCCCTCCCAGTTTTGAAGATTTAAACATAGAGACACTGGAGGTTAGGGTAATGGAGCCATCAGTAGCTATGGTTTTCAACCCGGCACGGACAGCAAAAAACGTTCCCCAGAACTTGTCCATGCCACCTTGAGCCGTTTCTGTGGTCATTTCTGCTAATAGCGATCGGGGCATATTTCTGTCTCCGATCGCCGTTACGACTAAATGATCAAAGTTTCCCACTTCCTCAAAAAAAGTATTAACTGAATCTTCATCCAAAATGTTAACGGTTTTAGCTTCAATCTCGACCGAAATTAATCCGATCGCCTGATTTAATTTTTCTGGAGATGGGTGGGAAAGTACAACTTTTGCCCCCAATTCTAATATCTTATTGGCGATCGCCAGGTCAACTCCTGAATTCATGCCAATAATAATTACCTTTTTTCCTGATAACGACTCAAACATTATTTTCTCCCTGGTATCAAAATATAAAATTGCTTTAAATTAATATTTTAAAAAAAATCGGGAGTAGCTTTTAGTTATTGAATAACTGCCACTCCCTTAATTTTCGATCAAGATGGCTCTGGTCTACTTAACTATCTTCCCAATCGGAAGGCCACTTCAAAGTCCAGACTGGGGGGATATCGGTAGAAGTAGAATCACCACTTTCTGTGTCTTGCTCTGCCAAGAAACGAGCAAAGAAGGGGACGGCTAAGTCGGTCGATACTTTGATATTTTTAGACATAGTAGTTTACTTTTCAGAAAGCTAATTGCTGGGATTATATCACTAATCAACCCGATATCGCAAGTCTCAATCAATTGTAAGTGCTTGTGCAAAATAAATTACCTAGTTGGGAGAGGGAACAGGGAACAGGGAATTAGAAATATGTAAATAATTATGTTTGGGTGCTTATAAGTAGTTTAATATCCAATGTTAAAAAAGTTAAGCCATCAAATAGGGAGTAGCTTTCAGTTATTAAATAACTGCTACTCTCTTAAATTGTGGATTAAGATTGCTCTTATCTATTTAAAATTCTTCCCAATCGGAAGGATACTTGCGAGTTTCATAAGGAGCAGAATTAGAACTTTTAGCTTCCACGGCTTGCTCTGCTAAGAAACGAGCAAAGAAGGGGACGGCTTTGGGCGCAGAGACTTTAACGTTTTTGGACATGAGTTAAGTTCATTTTGCAATATTGACCTGCGACCAAGATACTACTAACTAACAGGATATGTCAAGGGAAATCCAGCACAAATGATTAACTTTTATTAAAAAAGTATCCTGAATCACTAAGATGGTTTCTGGTTTGTAGGAGTAAGCAGAATTTCAGCGATCGCCGGGGAAATAGGGAAATAGGGAGCAAATAATTCCAACCAGAAAAACTCGCCAACGGGATTGATTTCTAGGAAAATGTGCCGACCATCGGGAGTGACAATAATATCAATAGCTCCATAGTTTAAGCCGAAATAAGCCGTTAGTTGCAGTAGTTTTTTCTCGATATCTTCGGGTAAATTATAGGCTTGCCATTTTTCAGTTAAAGCCCTTCCTTCTTTCCGCCAATCATAGGTAGCTCCGTCTAATTTTTGAGAGTCAATGGCGGCAGTAAATACCTGTTTTCCCACAATAATTGTCCTTAATTCTAGGGCTTTAGGTACATTTTCTTGAAAAGTCATCGGACAAAAACTTAGCCCTTCCAAATTCTCTAAATCATCATCAGTCACAGGACTGGTAAACACGACATTTTCTTCTTTATTTTCACCATAAATTGCAAATTGAGAGAGCATTTTAGTAACAATTCCTTGCTCTTTACAGTCCTGGGCAAATTGTTTGACAGCTTCGGGATTATTTGAGGTCAAAGTACGGGGAATTGATAAACCCAGTTGTCGGGCAATTTGTAATTGCAGTTGCTTATTATTAGCCCGATCAACGTTAATCATTGGATCAAAATGGAAACCTGGTAGACTAGCAATTAATCCTCGGACGGTAACACGACATTCTTTGAGAGACGCTTCCCGAAATTGCTGATCCATACTATCAGGAAGTTTGGCGCCATATCTCATGCGCCGATACCAAACAGAGGAGACTTCACTTAAGTCTAATTTCTGTTCTCCATCGGTAACTATTCCCCCCTCAAAATCACCCGAATAAATATCGAGTTTTACTTCCGTAGGAAAGCGATCGGTATCAAAACGAAAGGCTTTTTCACCCTTAGCTTCAATAGCTTTAACAACCAGGGGAATACTTTCATTATCGTTGCTGAAAGTGAAAATTAAAACCGTCATAAATCTCCTAAATAATGGTTAAATAGTAAATTTTAGGGAATCAGAGTATCGGCGATCGCTTGAGAAATTGGCAAATCTAAATCCCTTTCCAACATTCCCCATTCGCCACCAGGATTAACTTCTAAAAAAACATAATCTCCCGACGGCGTGAGAATAAAATCAAAAGCTCCAAATAGGAGCCCCAATTGACCCATAAAAGTTTGAAGACGACGGATTAATTCTTCAGGAAGTTGATGATTTTGCCAAGCACCAACCTCGATACCAGGGGCGCGCCAATCTACGGTAGAATCTTCATAAACAGAAGCATTTAACGCCCCCACAAATACCTGACCATTCACATAAATGACTCGCAATTCCTGTTGCTTAGAAATTTGTTCTTGGAAAACCATTGGACAATAACGCAATGACTCCGCATCTTGTAAATCTTCCTCTTTAACCAGGCTAGTATAAAGGAAAAAAGAAGTGCTTTCCATACTACGAGAAAGAGCCGTTAATAGCTTACTCACCATTTTGCCGTTAACTTGTTGAAAAAATTCCCGTGCGGCTTCGGCTTTATTTGTGATCAATGTTTGCGGAATAGTAAAACCTACTTCTGAGGCTAATCTTAATTGCAGTAGTTTATTACTCGCCGACTCAATTTGTGCTAAATGATCAACCCAATTAGCCTGCCTCAGACTGTCCCAAAAGCCGTTTAAAGTTGCCTTTGATTCCTTTGCACAAGCCTGTTGGTATTGGGGGTCTAATTCCTGAAAATCAGGCTCCCAGATCCGTCGTAGCCAAACCGCTTGTACCTGTTCTGTGCTAATAGAATGACCATTATATTCCAGTTGATGATCGCTTTTTGATTTGCCAAAATTGGCAGTTAATTGGACATTGAGGGGAAATTGATCCGTATCAAAACGAAAGGGTTGCACGCCTTTTTTTAATAGGGCTTCCATGACCCGATCAATAGTAAAAAAATCTCCACTATGAGTAATTAATAAAACAACATCACGAGACAAAGACATAGAACTATTTTCTCCGTAATTTAGCTTTTGAGTTTTGCGTAAAGAATAGCTTTAAAAGGGAAAATTTTAAACTAAGAAGAACGCGATAATTCCCAAACTAATACTTGACCATTGGCTCGGGTTTGTGTGTGCTGCATTCCGATTTTTTCTAGCAATCTTTGGGAACCAATATTATCAGCATCGCAGCCAGCCGTCACTTTTTCCACAGAAGGTTGAGAAAATGCCCAGTCTAACACTGCTTTTGTCGCTTCAGATCCGTATCCCCGTCGTCGATAGGAGGGAGCGATTTGATAGCCAATTTCCAGTGATCCTGTGGGGGAACCTGTGGGATCGGGGATATCTGGAATAATTTTAAGCATAACGTGACCAATTAGGGTATTTTCTGCTTGTTGAATCACTAAATTTCCCCATCCCCATTCTCCTTGCAATGGACTTTTGTTCAGTATATTGGCAATTTCTGGCAAGTTATCATAAAATTCTTGATCAATCCAGTTAGGTACAACTGTAACGTCCAGAACTTTTCCTAATTCAGTATCGCCAATCATTGCCGCTTGTACAATTGGCAATTTAAAAGGCACTAAACGTAATCGTTTGGTAACAAGATCACCCATGTTATATAGTAATTCTAAATGATTGGTGATAAAAACCTGTAGGGGTTTGGTCTCCAAACCCAGGCGCAAAGAGGGTTGGGAAACCCAACCCCTACGATAGAACATTACAACATACAGGGAATTATTATCTGGAAGTTTAAGATTTTTTAATAAAATTGATCGCCGCGAATTTTTGCTGTTGGTAGTCCTCAACGGTCAAAAGTTGCCAACGAGAATTTTCTGCAAGTTCTAGTACCCATTGATGATAATTAAATAGACTTTCCCGATGTCCTACACTGATAAAAGTTGTCTGGGTTTGCTTTAATTGTTGATACAAACTTTCTTCATTAATTAAATCTAAAGCACTGGTGGCTTCATCTAATATGGTGAAACTGGGACGGGTAACTAACATTCGGGCAAAGGCTAGTCGCTGTTGTTCTCCCAATGATAAAATATTTTCCCAATTTACTTCTTTATCAAAAACATTAGTTTGAGTTAATAAATGTTGCAGGTTGACTTTTTCTAGGATTTTTTCAAGTTCTCGATCAGTAATTTGATCAGTGGTATGGGGATAAAGGAGTTGGTCACGCAGAGTGCCCAAAATAATATAAGGACGCTGGGGCAAAAATAGCATTTCTTCGAGAGCAGGACGCACTAAACGCCCGGTTCCCGCATTCCATAAACCGGCGATCGCCCGCAGCAAAGAACTTTTACCACGACCACTAGGGCCAACAATTAATAAACCTTTTCCCGATGGAACTGATAGGGATAAATTTTCAACAATTACTTTCTCATAATCTGGGGTTTGTAGAGTAAAATTCTCAAAGGCTAAACGGTTGTCTTCTACTGTTGTAATCCTAGCGAGGTTTTTGGGTTCTAGGGTGACTCTTTTTAAGCCATCAGAAAAGGAGGCTAAACGCTCAATATAATTAGATAATTTTGCTGACGTTCCCCACTCACTTACCAATTGTCCCAAGGAATTAGAAAAGAGAAAACAGCACAAACTGGCTTGACTAATTTCTCCAAAATCAATTTTATCTTGAATGAACATTGGTGTCAGAATAAACATCGAAAAAACACTAATCGCAGACTGATAACCACGATTAAAAAGATCCTGAAATCTCTCCCAATTGATTCTTTCTTCCGCATTCTTGAGAATATTATTAAATCTGCGTTCGATGATTTTTTCTTCCTGTTCCTCTCCTCGGAAAAAAGCAATGGATTCCGCATGAGATCGGACATGGGTTAGGGCATAATTATATTCAGCTTTAGAGTTAAGTTCCGCCTGATTAATCTTATTTAACTGTTGGGTTAAATACACCGCAATAAAGTTACCAGCAATGGTATAGATAACTAGATAAATGGTAATCTCTTGGGAAATTGTCCAAAGAATAACCAGAAAAGTGATCATTTGCAGACTCTTTTCTAATAAGGTTGTTAAAAACCTCAAGGTTATGGTGGTAATCGGTTCAATTTCTTGGGATAAACGTTGGTCAGGATTTTCTAAACCCGATGTAAAATTAATTTTATAATAGGCGCGATCGCTCAAATATTGTTTTAAGGTGTTACTACTGAGCCACTTATACCAATCAAGAGCAACTTTTTTTCTCACAAATTGAGCCAAGGCGACTAAACAGGTGATCAGCACAATCAAAAAGCTAGATAGCCAGAGAGTATCAAGATACTTAGAAAGGTCTCTTTGTTCAATAACAATATCTAGGACATGGCGATTCCAGAAGCTGGCAAAAGCATCAACACTCACTAGCAAAATTATGCTTAAAACCATTAGAAACAGCATCCCCCAGGAACAAATCACATCGGAAAATGCCCGTCCATTTAACTCTGTGGGATACCAGTAAGGTTGAGCAATAATTTTAAGATCTTGCAAAAATCGAGTCAAAGATGAAAGGGGATTAGTGATGGTTTGGTCAGGGGGAACTTGAGTTTGCATATCCTAAAAAACTGGTAATTATTGACACCGGATAAGTTATAAATTATTTAACTTAACTAACTCCAAATGGTTTCTTTGCTGCTACCAATAAATAAGTTATTGCTGAAGAACTTAATAAACGATCTATAGCAGTAATATTAGCATTATAGGTGGCTTCGTCCATCTTTTCTGCTTGAAATTCTTCTCCCAGCCAAGATTTTAGATGTCGAAAATGTTTGAACCAACATTCCTCCGTCGCCTCCACGAATTGTAACTGTTGAAATCCTAACTGTTGGTAAAGATTTTGATATTCGGCAATATTTTTAACCGTATTAGCTTGGGGAACAGTCCAATCACCTAAATATTCGGTCGTGGCAAAACTCATATCTGAGAGAATTAAATTTCCCCCCGGTTTCAACACCCGCCAAGCCTCTTTTAGAAACTTTTCTCTGGTATTAAAATAGAAAGCTGCTTCTACACAAATAATAGTATCAAAAAAATTATCCTCAAATTCCATATTGACCGCATCCATCAACAGGAATTTGCAGTCAGGAGCGTTTAAAATACTTCTTTCAATTTGTGCAGGGGAAATATTAATTCCCACAATTGCCGCCGAGGAATAATACTTGAGGAGGTAACTGGTTGTTGCGCCCAAACCGGAGCCAACATCAAGAATATTTCCCTGCTTTTCAGGAATAAATTCTAAAAGTTTTTCCATCAAATTAAAACAAGATTCCTGTTGATTTTGGGTATCTGATTGCCAGTAACCCACATTAAAAAACTCTTTTTGACCGTAGAATTCCCGAGTTGAAGGATTGAGAATTAAACTATCAAATTTACTAATCCATTCATTTTTATCCATTTTTAATCTCCGGTTTTGATCTTTGATTGATCTGCAAGGCTTTTTTCTACCCTACAATTATGTCATCAGTATGCTACTGTAACTGTCTCCATATTCCCTGACAACGTTCCACAATTAGTCCTTGAAAAACTGACAAAGTTGCTGGGTGAATGTCTATTTTGTACAGCGAGAAAATACCTGTAGGACTTTTCATGTTTAACTCCCTGCGAGTAATAGATAATGCTTGCGCTCGATGGAGTTCCACCGCTTGTAATAAACCAGGATAACTCAAATTACGCAGAGCTAATTGACCATTTTTAGTAATATAAATAGCATCATTTTGAAAAAGATACTCTAAGCTGATCAAACTAGCATGAACATCCGTATCTTTTTCCACGCCGCCTAAACGGTGAGCATCTAAACCAAAGCGAATACAGAAATTAACCGCTACCAACTTCCCAGCTTCTTCAGCAGGTAAAGTACAAGCGGCAAACTCAAATCCGAGACTATCCGATCGCCATTCTTCAACACCCGCATAGGTATAATTTTGAAAAAGGTTCTGGTTTGCCTTGAAATCAAATCCTAAACCGCTTGCATGGCCAGCTTCATGTACTTGAGTGTCCATGTGGCGATAGCGTTCACTATTGATTTCATCTTCTAAGGGGCCCAATAATAAATTAGCAGTTTCCGGTTCAAAAATTGTTTGGATACATTCATAGCTGGAACCTAAAAAACGTCGTCGCTGTTCACTGGTGTTGTTTAATGCCGGGCCGTCAATACTGTTAGGAAAGGGCCAGCCATTGGGAACAATGAAGGCTTCACCTTTTTCTCCACTGAGATGACCACAACTGGCAATTTCGCTAAAGGAAAGGTTTCTGGGAACAGGTTGACCCAAAGTGCCAAATTTTTCCCGACTGAGATTTTCTAATTGTTCAATAGAGGGTTGAGAATTATCGTATATTTTCCCAGAAATCGCACTTAAAGTTACCTGACTCTGGCATTGTCTATTAATTTTATAAGGGGCAATAATTAAGAAATAACCATTTTTACCAATAAAATCCATATTGATAAAATCTTCAGCCAAAATACTCCAGTCGTTATTTTCTAAAGCATCTGCTGTTTTTAGTAGCCATTCGGGGGGAAGTTCACAAAATTTTTTTGCCTGTTGACGCAGTTTTTGAGCGGCAATAGTAATTTCATTTTGCTGGATATCTTGAACTACTTGTTTGATTAAATCTGGTTCGTCTACGAGGGCTATTGTCATTTTTCATCCATCCTGAATTTATGCAAAATTTAATATTTTTATTGTCTAAAGAATAATATTAGAGGCGAGGTGCGCCTTGCCCCTACACAGAAATCCCGATATTTTTTAAGATTAGTAATCTTGCTCATGATTTTTTTGCAATCCATTTAGATTTGCTATATATTCTGATTGATCGCTAAACCCTTAGCCACTTCGAGACCCGGGAATCTTTGTTATAGCGATAGGTAAAGCCATCTTTGTCAGTGATAGACTTACCAAGGCTGGCTCTACTTCTGATAGTGCCTATTGAGTAGTTGGTCAAAACCTCCATTTCTTTATGGGAAAATCCCTCAAATTCGTCAGTTAATACCGCTATTTCAGGTATGGGTTGAGTTGGGGATTGATTACTAGAAAGATTGTCTATGGTGATTTGAGTATTGTCAATGGGAATATTGATAATTTCTTTAGTTTTTTGCCGTCGATAATCCTGTACGGTTAACAGTTGCCAACTAGAATCGGCCGAGAGTTCCAAAACCCATTGGTGGTAATCAAAAAGACTTTCTCGATGTCCCACACTAATAAAGGTGGTTTTTGTTTCTTGTAACTGTTGATATAAATTACCTTCATTGTTTAAGTCTAAAGCGCTGGTAGCTTCATCTAAAATGATAAAGCTAGGACGAGTAACTAATATTCGGGCAAAAGCCAAACGTTGTTGTTCTCCCAGGGATAGAACGTTTTCCCAGGACACTTCTGTATCAAAACCATCGACGCGACTCAGTAAGTTTTGCAGGTTAACTTGTTGCAAAATTTCTTGTAATTCCGCATCAGTTTTTGCCAAATTCTGATTAGGATAAAGTAACTGTTCGCGTAAAGTTCCTAATATGATATAAGGGCGTTGGGGCAAAAATAAAACTTCTTCTAAAGGCGGCCGAATTAAACGACCTGTTCCCGCATTCCACAGACCCGCTATCGCCCGCAGGAGGGAACTTTTGCCGCGACCACTGGGCCCGACAATCAATAAACCTTCTCCCGGTTGAACAATTAGCGATAAATCTTCAACGATTACCTGTTCATAATTGGGGGTTTGTAAAGTCACATGATCAAAAGCCAGATGGTTTTCTTCTAGGGTTTTAATAGTATGTACATTTTCCGGTTCTTTGGTTATTTCTTCTAAAGCATTTGAAAATTCAGATAGACGTTCAACGTAACTGGAAAATCTTCCAGACTTACCAAATTCAGCGATTAATTCTCCTAGGGCACTGGCAAACAAATTAGCGGCTAAACAGGCTTGACCTACCTGTCCAAAACTAATACCTTCGTTGTTATTAATATATAAAGGCCCAAGGACTACAAAAGTAAATATTTGGATAGCAGATTGATAGCCCCGATTAAAAATTTCCGTACCTCTTTCAGCATCAATCTTACGTTTAACAGTGTTTACAAGATTACTAAATCGACGCTGAATGATATTTGATTCTTGGTTTTCCCCCTGAAAAAAAGCGATGGATTCGGCATGATTGCGAACATGAGTTAGAGCATAACTATAGTTAGCTTTAGTTTCAAGTTCCTCTTGATTAATCTTATTTAGTTCTTGGGTTAAGTAAACAGCAATCAAATTTCCGACGATTGTCCAAACTACTAGAATTAGGGCAACTGATTGGGAAATTGACCAAAGAACAATTAAAAAAACTACCATTTCCAGCGCCTTTTCTAGTAAAGTTGCTAGAAAACTCATGGCATTACTGGTAATCGGTTCAATTTCCTGGGATAGACGTTGATCCGGGTTCTCAAGATCGGATTTAAAATTAATTTTATAATAGGCACGATTGCTAAAATATTTTGCTAAAATCCAAGCGTTTAGCCATTCGTACCAATCAAGCGCAATTCTTTTTCTAATAAATTTAACAAATCCTACCAGGATTGTTACACAGATTAATCCCGCGGCGAAAATAGATAGGGTTTCAACAAATTTATTAAAATCTTCTTTAGCGATAATCACATCGACCAAATAGTTACTCACGAAACTATTAAAGGCTGTTAAACTTACTAGAGCAATGATTAATATAATTAAAAGAATCAGCATTGCCCAAGCACGAATTACATCGGAAAATGCCCTTCCTCCAGGTTTAGTCGGATACCAATAAGGCCCGGCAATCGCTTTTACACTTTCCCAAAATTGAGTAAAAGTTGAAGCGACATTCATCATGGATTGACCTTGAACAACTTCGGTTGCCATATCCTAGTAATAAACGTAAATCTCTGACCAGTAAAGTATAATCCTTAATTGTGCAGAAAAGTAAATTGATAAAAAGAATAGGTTTCAACAATCACTGTTCTTTTGTCAAATACATTCTGATTATAGTTGGATTAGCTATTATCAGAAATTATAATAATTCAATTGCTAGTATTCTCTAAGAATGGTATATAAGTGGTAGGGATAATTAACAGATCAAGCCACGGCACAAGTGATCATAGCAAGTTTCCGATCAAAATTTTGGAGGGATGTCCTGCTGCTGTGTGTCCGTAACAATTCTAAGGAAGCCCAGATGAACGAAACTGCCGAAAAAAGTTACCCACTTTCCATGGGTCAAAAAGCTATGTGGTTTATCTACCAAATGGCTCCAGAGAGCGTTGCTTATAATATATTTATTACAGTAAAAATTAATTCAAATTTAGATATTAATACTTTTATCGATGTCTGGAATCAGATTGTTCAACGCCATTCTATTCTTAGAACTGTCTATACTGTTCATGAAGGTAAACCGAGGCAGCAAATTAATCAGCAACAGCCATTTAATGTTCAGATAACCGATGCCTCCTGTTGGAGTGAAGATCAATTAAAAGAAAAAATATTTGCTGAAACCGACCGACCTTTTAACTTAGAAACCGATTCAGTTATCAGAATTAATTTATTTACTCGAACAGTAAAAGAACACATTTTCCTCCTAACACTGCACCACATTACCGGGGATTTACGGACTGCTGATTTACTGATTTGTGAATTTCAATCTGCCTATGCCTTTGAGATCAAAAAAGTTAGTCAAGGGCAGACTGCGTTCAGTGAATCTGCTTTGAAAAAAAATAATTCTTACAAATCCTATATAGAATTTGTTAACTGGCAGTTAGAAATGCTGTCTAGTGCAAAGGGAGAAAAACTTTGGCAATACTGGCAGGAAAAATTAGCCGGGGAATTGCCAGTTTTGAATTTGCCCACAGACAAACCTCGTCCACCCGTAAAAACCTATCAAGGAACTACCCATATTCTGAAGTTAGATCAAGTATTGATTGACAAAATCAATCATCTAGCTCTAGTTTATGGAATCAGTCTTTATAATCTTCTACTAACAGCATTCTATGTATTAATTTACCGCTATAGCAATCAAAAAGATATCCTAGTAGCAACTCCCATGAGAGGTCGGAGTGGGAGAGATTTTCAAGGGTCTATTGGATATTTTGTTAACCGTGTCATCCTGCGAACTTCCCTAGAGGAAAACACCACCTTTGAACAATTAATTACTCAAGTGGGTCTTATGGTAAAAGCAGCCCAGAGACATCAATATTATCCTTTTTCTTTATTAGTAGGAAAACTTCAGAAACCGCAATATCCAGGTTATTCTCCTTTGTGTCAAGTGGGTTTTACTTGGCAATTAGGTTTTACTTGGCAGTCACAAAATAGGTCTGAATCTTTATTGGATATGATTCACTATCCCCTCGGACTTCAAAGAGGTGCAGACTTAGACTTGAATTTAATGGTAATGGAAGCTGAGGAAGTTTTCCAACTCTGTTGGCAATACAATACTGACTTATTTGAGGCTACTACAATTGCCCGCCTATCCGGGCATTTTGTCACCTTGCTTGAAGGCATTGTGACTAATCCTAAACAGCCAATTTCCCAGATACCAATTCTAACAAAAACTGAAGCACAGCAGTTATTAGAAACCGAGAATAATATTCAAGTTAACTATCGCCAGGATCAATGTATTCATCAGTTATTTGAAGAACAGGTTAAACGGACTCCTGATCATGTAGCCTTAGTGTTTGAAGGTCAACAATTAACATACACTGAACTGAATAGTCGTGCTAATCAGTTAGCCTATTATTTGCAATCTTTAGGAGTCGGAAATGATGATTTAGTCGGGATTTGTGTAGAACGTTCTTTAGAAATGATAGTGGGATTGTTGGGCATTCTCAAAGCAGGTGGAGCATACATACCGATTGATCCTGATATCCCCACCGAGCGTGTTAGTTTCATGCTTAAAGATACCCAGGCTAAAATTCTATTAACCCAACATTCCCGGCTACAAAGCATAGGAGAACCAGCTATTACCGTTGTTTGTCTGGATACAGATTGGCAAAAAGTTGCCCATTTAGAAACAAAAAATTTAGAAAATATTGCCGAACCCCAGAATTTAGTTTATGTAATTTTTACCTCCGGTTCTACCGGGCAACCTAAAGGTGTAGCCGTTGAACACCGACAATTAATCAACTATGTACAGGCTATTCAAGAAAAACTTCTCCCCGAACCAGAAGGTCAATACGCTTTAGCCTCTACTTTGGCGGCGGATTTAGGGAATACAGTGATCTTTCCCTGTTTAACTAATGGCGGTTCTCTACATATTCTCTCCACAGAAACAGCCTCAGATTCCCAAGCATTTCTCACCTATTGCCAAGAAAATTCCCTTGATTATCTCAAAATTGTTCCTTCCCATTTAACTGCTCTCCTATCCTCGGCTCAATCTCACACTCAATTACCCTGGCAACGATTAATTTTAGGGGGAGAAGCTGCTAATTGGAATTTAATTGAAAAACTGTCAATTCATGCTCCCCAATGCCGAGTTTTTAACCATTACGGGCCCACAGAAACGACAGTGGGAGTATTAACCTTTGATGTAAATTCTGATCCAGAAGCTAACAGTTTCTATCCCAGTCAAACCGTTCCTTTAGGTCGTCCCCTACCCCATAGCAAAATCTATCTACTTGACCCCTATCTACAACCTGTTCCCGTTGGTGTAGCAGGGGAATTGCATATTGGTGGTGCAGGATTAGCGCGAGGCTATCTTAACCGTCCTGAATTAACCCAAGAGAAATTTGTTTCCAATCCTTTTAGTCCCGATTCTGAGGCTAGACTTTACAAAACTGGGGACTTAGCCCGCTATTTACCTGATGGAAACATTGAATATTTAGGACGTATTGATCATCAGGTAAAAATTCGGGGATTTCGGATTGAATTAGGAGAAATTGAAGCCGTATTAAATCAACCAGATGAAGTGCAAACTGCCTGTGTGATTGTGCGGGAAGATCATCCGGGAAATCAATTACTTGTTGCTTACATTGTACCCAAGCTAGAAGGAGATATTTCGACTTCCATCAGTAACTCAATGGTGAGTGAATTACGGCAATTTCTCAAGACAAAACTGCCAGATTACATGATTCCCAATGCCTTTGTGATTCTGGAATCTTTGCCCCTAACTCCTAATGGAAAAGTAGATCGCCGTGTCCTACCTATTCCTGATTTACAGAGTCAAAAAACAGATGAATATGTGGCTGCACGGAATGCTATTGAGGAAATGTTAACTGAAGTTTGGATACAGATACTAAAAGTAGAAAAAATTGGCATTCACGATAACTTTTTTGACCTGGGAGGTCACTCGTTATTAGCAACACAACTGGTGTCGCGGATTCGTTCTAATTTTCAAGTGGAATTACCCCTGCGTCATCTTTTTACGGCTCCAACTATAGCTGAATTAGGGCAATTAATTAAACAGTTAAAACAGCAACAAACACTTCAAATAACATCAGGGAAGGAATTAGAATTAACTTCTTCCCTGGGATCTTCTCTGGTTGAAATCCCCATTTTACCCCGACCCCAAAATGCCGAACTTCCCCTATCTTTCGCCCAAACTAGACTCTGGTTTTTAGATCAATTTGAGCCGAACAGCGCTTTATATAATGTTCCCCTTGCCCTCCGTTTAGAAGGAACTCTCAATCTTGAAGCATTAGAACAAAGTTTAGGAGAAATAATTCGTCGCCATGAGGTACTACGGACTAACTTTATTACTGTTGATGGACAACCAATTCAAGTTATTCAACCCGAATCAAAATTAGGAGAAAAAAGCCCGATATTATCACTGGTGGATTTGAGCTATTTACCAACAACGGAAAGGGAAAAAGCTGTTCAGGATTTTGCCCTACAGCAAGCCATTCAACCCTTTAATTTAGCAGAAGATTCCCTACTAAGAACAACTTTAGTCGTGTTGTCGGAAACAGAAAAGGTGTTGCTGATTTCCATGCACCATATTATCAGCGATGGTTGGTCAGGGGGAGTATTGGGGGCGGAGTTAGCCACTCTGTATAATGCCTATTGCCAAGGGTTGCTTTCTCCTTTAAATAACTTAGATATTCAGTACGCGGATTTCGCTATTTGGCAAAGACAGTGGCTACAAGGAGAAGTCCTGCAAACTCAACTTAATTATTGGCAAAAGCAACTCACAGACGCCCCCGCTTTATTATCGCTGCCCACAGACCGCCCTCGTCCGGCAATGCAGAGCTTCCGTGGGTTACATCAAGAGTTCGCCCTTTCGACGGAGTTAAGCCAAAAATTAAACCACCTAAGTCGTGGGCAGGGGGTAACACTGTTTATGACCCTGTTGGCTGCTTTTGATACGCTGTTGTACCGCTATACTGACCAGGAAGATATTGTAGTTGGCTGTCCTATTGCTAACCGTAATCGCAGGGAAATTGAAGGCTTAATCGGCTTCTTTGTTAATACCTTAGTTTTGCGGGTTGATCTTTCGGGTAATCCCAGTTTTGAGCAGTTATTAATTCGCCTTCGAGAAGTGGCGATCGCAGCCTATTCCCATCAAGATTTACCCTTTGAAATGCTAGTAGAAGCATTGCAACCCCAACGGGATCTTAGCTATACACCGCTATTTCAGGTAATGTTTGCGCTTCAGAATGCCACGGAATCCGCCCTAGAAATGACGGGTTTAACAATGAGTTATTTACCGAGGGAAAATGCTACGGCTAAGTTTGATTTGACCCTATCATTAGATAACACTAATCAGGGATTAGTCGGAGTTTGGGAATACAATACTGACTTGTTCGATGCTTCCACAATTGAACGCATGACAGGACATTTTGTTACTCTATTGGAAGGTATTATCGCCAATCCTAAGCAACGAATCTCCCAGCTACCTTTATTAACAGAAATTGAACAACGCCAATTATTAATTGATTGGAATAATACTCAAGTTGATTATTCCCAAGATCATTGTATTCATCAGTTATTTGAAGAACAGGTTAAACTTACACCCGATGCGATCGCTGTGGTATTTGAAGATCAACTATTAACCTATCGTGAATTAAATATCCGTGCTAACCAACTAGCCCATTATTTGCAATCTTTAGGAGTAAAAGCTGATAGCTTGGTTGGTCTTTCTGTCGAGCGATCGCCTCTGATGATTGTAGCTATTTTAGGCATCCTCAAAGCTGGAGGAGCTTATGTACCGCTTGATCCCGCCTATCCCAGTGACCGTTTAAACTTCATGGTCGAAGATGCCCAACTTGCGATTTTATTAACTCAGGAGCAATTACTAGAGTCTATTCCTAAACATTCGATGACGGACAAGACACCCATCCCAGAGATTATTTGTTTGGATAAAGATTGGGGAAAAATTGCTCAAAAAAGTGACTCTAATTTGGAAAATGCAGTTAAGGCGAGTAATCTGGCTTATGTGATCTATACTTCCGGTTCTACGGGTAAACCCAAAGGAGTTTTAGTCAGTCATGCTCAGGTTGTCCGTTTGTTCAAAGCAACGGAATCTTGCTATCACTTTAATAACCAAGATGTTTGGACGTTATTTCACTCCTACGCCTTCGATTTCTCAGTTTGGGAAATATGGGGAGCCTTACTTTATGGTGGACGATTGGTAATTGTGCCTTATTGGGTGACGCGATCGCCCGAATCCTTTTATCAGTTGTTATGTCAAGAGCAAGTAACAATTCTTAATCAAACCCCTTCCGCCTTCCGTCAGTTAATTCAACTGGAACAGGGAATGGGGAGCAGGGGGGCAGAGGGAGCAGGGGGAGCAGAGGGAGCAGGGGAGCAGGGAATGGAAGATGATTTAAGGTTGCGTTTGGTGATTTTTGGGGGAGAAGCCTTAGAAATAAAGGGTTTACAGCCCTGGTTTGAACGACACGGCGATCGACATCCGCAGTTAGTGAATATGTACGGGATTACGGAAACCACCGTCCACGTCACCTATCGTCCCCTGACTCAAGCGGATTTGCAAAGCACCGCCAGTGTGATTGGACGTCCGATTTCCGACTTACAGGTTTATCTATTGGATCGGTATTTGCAACCTGTACCCGTTGGTATTCCAGGGGAAATATACGTTGGCGGGGCGGGGGTAACTCGTGGTTATCTGAATCGTCCTGAACTGACGGCGGAACGGTTTATCCGTGATCCTTTTAGTTCCGAACTGGCAGAATCTAGGTTATACAAAACCGGAGATTTAGCTTGTTATCTGCCCAATGGTGAATTAAAATACTTGGGACGCATTGACAATCAAGTGAAGATTCGGGGATTTCGGATTGAATTGGGAGAAATCGAGGCTTTACTGGCACAACATCCGATGGTCTGGGAATGCGTGGTCACGGTGCCCGAAGATCAAGATCAACGCTTGGTTGCTTACGTCGTACCCCTATCAGGAGAATCGCCCTCCGTCAGTGAATTACGCAGTTTTCTCAAGGAAAGGCTACCTGATTACATGATCCCAAATGCGATCGTTTTTTTGGAGTCTTTACCCTTGACCCCCAGCGGCAAAGTTGATCGCCGCAATTTACCTACAACCCATCTACCTAATGAACGGACAGACAATTTTATCCCCCCCCGCACTCCCATAGAGCAGACCCTAGCACAAATTTGGCAAGAAGTTCTGAAAGTAGAACAGGTCGGTATCCAGGACAACTTCTTTGAACTGGGAGGACATTCCCTTCTAGCGACCCAAGTAGTTTCGCGTATCGGTGAGCTTCTCAAGGTGAAGCTCACCCTACGGACTTTGTTTAACTCGACGACCTTAGCTGATTTGGCAGGATCGATCACCCAGTTGCAGCAAGAAGGTTCAGACCCAACTATTTTAAAGACTCCACCGATCCTACCCAGAAGAAAACGATGAGCTTTGACGAACTCCCCCTATCATATCCTCAACAACGTTTATGGTTCTTAGACCAATTAGACCCGAATAGTTCTCTGTACAATATTCCTTTAGCCCTACACCTAGAAGGAAAACTTGATCACCAAGCCCTAGAACAAAGCTTAGGGGAAATTATTCAGCGTCACGAAGTTCTACGGACTAATTTTATTGTGATTGATGGCGAGCCTAGACAGGTTATTCATAGTCAGATTCCTTGGAAAATAACTCAGGTAGATGGGCAAGAGTTACCCAGTATTTCAACAAAGCTGACCACAGAGAATCAGCAAAAACAAAGGAGTCAGGAGTGGATCACAAATCAGGCGGCACAACCTTTTGATCTAGCCAAAGATCCCTTAATCCGGGCTAGTTTAGTCAAACTATCACCCGACGAACATCTGTTATTGATCTGTATGCACCACGTCGTCAGTGACGGCTGGTCAATGGGTATTTTTATTCAGGAATTAACGGCTCTTTATAATGCTTATTCCCAAGGTTTACCCTCACCTCTGGCTCCGCTAGAGATTCAGTATGCCGACTTCGCCCTTTGGCTCATAGACTGGTTACAGGGGGAGGTACTCGATCAACAATTGAGTTATTGGCGGCAACAACTGGCTAATGCTCCGACTTTGTTACCTCTGCCAACGGATAGGCCCAGATCGGCAGTGCCGGGTTTAAAGGGTTCTCGCCACGAATTTTCCCTTTCCCCGGAACTGACCCAAGCCCTCACTCAAATGAGTCAAAAACAGGGGGTGACTTTATTTATGACCCTCTTGACCGCTTTTGATATTCTGCTTTACCGCTATACAGGTCAAGAAGATATTCTGGTGGGTTCTCCTATTGCTAATCGGGAGCAACGGGAATTAGAAGGCTTAATCGGCTTTTTTGTTAATACTTTGGTATTGCGTACCGATCTTTCAGGGAATCCTAGCTTTCAGGAGTTATTGAAACGAGTTCGAGAAATGGCGATGGATGCTTATGCCCATCAGAATTTGCCCTTTGAAATGTTAGTAGAAGCCTTGCAGCCGGAACGGAATCTGAGCCACAATCCTCTATTTCAGGTTATGTTTAGCCTCCAGAATAATCCTTTATCTGCTTTGGAATTAAGGGGATTAACGGTTAGCCCCTATCCCCTAGAAAGTAGAACGGCTAAATTTGATTTAAGTTTGGGAATGGAGGAAACCAGTCCTGGAAATCCGCCAGGTGCAGGAATAATCGGAATCTGGGAATATAATACGGATTTGTTTAATCATAGCACAATTGAGCGATTGTCGGGGCATTTTATTAATTTATTAGAAGGAATTATTGCCAATCCTAAACAACCTATTTCCCAGTTACCATTATTGGCGGAACGTGAGCGTCAGCAATTATTAATTGAGTGGAATAATACTCAAGTTGATTATCCTCAAGATTTATTGATTCATCAGTTATTTGAAAAACAGGTAAAACTCACACCCGATGCTGTAGCCGTAAGTTTTGAAGCTCAACAACTGACATACAGTGAGTTGAATAGTCGCGCTAACCAATTAGGCTATTATTTACGGTCTTTGGGGGTAAAAGTTGATAGTTTGGTGGGAATTTGTGTGGAACGTTCCCTAGAAATGATTGTGGGAATATTGGCAATTCTCAAAGCGGGTGGAGCCTATATTCCGATTGATCCGAATTATCCCCAAGAGCGTATCGCTTATATTCTCGAAGATACTCAACTCAGGATTTTACTGACTCAAGAAAGACTATTGCTTCACTTACCAGAAGTTGAAAAAACAATCTGTTTGGATAGGGACTGGTCAAGAATTGCCGAACAGATTACAGATAACCCGATTACCGAAGTTCAGCCCCATCACCTCGCCTATATTATCTATACATCGGGTTCGACGGGTACACCCAAAGGGGTGATGATTGAACATCGGTCGCTGATTAATTTTGTCCTAACTGTCAGTCGAAAATACGGTTTAAAACCCAATGATCGGATTCTGCAATTTGCTTCTATCTGTTTTGATGTATCAGTTAAGGAGATATTTTCCTGTCTGATAGTTGGTGCGGGGTTGGTGCTGCGGACTGAGGAAATCTTAGAAGATGATCAGGTTTTTTGGCAGCGTTGTCGGGACTGGAAATTAACGGTTTTGAGTCTGACCACTGCTTTTTGGCATCAGTTGGTGGCGGAACTTAAACCCCAGGATTCCCGTATTCCTCAACATCTGAGAATGATGATTATTGGGGGAGAAGAAGCTCAACGGTCAAAGGTCGAGGATTGGTACGATAGTGTTGCCCATTTCCCCAATCCACCCCAATTATTTAATGCTTACGGGCCAACAGAAGCGACGGTTGCGGTTACTCTGCATCGGTTCGATTCGGTGGCTACCGATGTTTTAATTGGCCGACCCATTAGTAATACTCAAATCTATATTCTGGATCAATACCTACAACCAGTACCCATTGGCGTGGCCGGGGAGTTACTAATTGGTGGTGCGGGATTAGCCCTGGGCTATCTTAACCGCCCAGAATTAACACAGGAAAAGTTTATCCCCAATCCGTTTAATCCCGATCCAGATTCTCGTTTGTATCGGACTGGAGACTTGGCACGTTATTTACCTAACGGGAATATTGAGTATTTGGGACGGATTGACAATCAGGTGAAAATACGGGGTTTCCGAATTGAGTTGGGAGAAATTGAAGCGGTATTAAGTCAACATAGTGAAGTTAAAACGGTTGTTGTGGTTGCCCGTGAAGATGGGATAAACGAGAAACGCCTGGTGGCTTACATAGTGCCGCATTCGGAACCCCCCCCAACCCCCCCTTATCAAGGGGGGGCGCAGAGCCGAGAAACCCCAAACCATCGGCAAGGGGGGGCCGTAGAGACGTTCCATGGAACGTCTCTACGGGAGTTTGTAAAAGCTCAGTTACCTGAATATATGGTACCTAGTGCTTTTGTGATCTTGGAGTCTTTGCCCCTAACTACCAACGGAAAAGTTGATCGCGCGGCCTTACCTGCTCCTGATTTACACAGCCCAGACAAATATGTAGCTCCGCGCAACCCGATTGAAGAAATTATGTCCCAAATTTGGGCAAAAGTCCTGAAAGTAGAAACGAGCTTGGGCATTTATGATAATTTCTTTGAACTGGGGGGACACTCCCTACTCGCAACTCAATTGGTTTCGCGCATCCGCAAGGCTTTGAAAGTGGAATTACCGTTGCGTGAGTTGTTTACCGCCCCAACAATCGCCCAATTGACGCAAGTTGTTTCGCAGTTACAGCAACAAAAATTAGAACTGAGTGCCCCGCCTATTTTACCGAGGGCTACAGATGCCGAACTCCCCCTATCTTTTGCCCAAACTCGCCTTTGGTTTTTGGATCAGTTCGAGTCGAATAGTTCTTTTTATAATATTCCTTTGGCTTTGCGTTTGGAAGGAACTCTGAATCAAGCGGCTTTGGCCAAAAGTTTGGCGGAAATTTGCGATCGCCATGAAGCTCTCCGCACTAATTTTATTACCGTTGATGGTGTCGCTAGTCAAGTTATTCAAAGGTCAACGCATTGGAGATTAGCCGTTGTTGACTTGCAGGATTTATCGGGCAGTGAACAGGAAATTGCTGCACGGGAGTTAGCACAAAAAGAGGCTGTTCAAACTTTTGACTTAGCGAATGGTTCTCTAATCAAAGCAACTTTGGTGGTTTTATCAGATACAGAGCATATTCTTTTAGTGTGTATGCACCACATTGTTTCTGATGGTTGGTCAATGGGGGTGTTTGTTCAGGAATTAACAGCACTCTATAACGCATACATTCAAGACTTACCTTCACCTTTAAAACCGTTACCGATTCAGTATGGTGATTTTACCCTCTGGCAAAGACAGTGGCTTCAGGGAGAGGTACTGCAAAATCAGTTAGATTACTGGCAAAAACAATTAGCCGGGGCGCCCGCCCTATTATCCCTACCCACAGACCGACCCCGCCCCGCCGTACAGACTTTTTCAGGGGCTCATCAACAGTTTTCCCTTTCCTCTGAACTCACTCAAAAGCTGATCAAGCTGAGTCAGGATCAAGGGGTAACATTATTTATGACCCTATTAGCCGCTTTTGATATTTTGCTTTACCGTTATACGGAACAGGAGGATATTTTAGTAGGAACTCCCATTGCTAACCGTAATCGCAGTGAACTTGAGGGGTTAATCGGCTTTTTTGTCAATACCTTAGTATTAAGAACGGATTTATCAGGCAATCCGACTTTTAGCGAATTACTAACTCGGATTCGGGAAATGGCGATCGCTGCTTATGCCCATCAGGATTTACCCTTTGAAATGTTAGTGGAAGCCTTACAGCCAGAACGGGATCTGAGCCACGCTCCCTTGTTTCAGGTGGATTTTCTGCTTCAGAATGGGCCAATATCTCAGTTGGAACTAACGGGTTTAACTGCTAACCCTTTAGCCACGGAAAATGCTACAGCTAAATTTGACCTAACCTTGGGAATTGAAAATACAGGACACCAATTGTTAGGGGGATGGGAATACAATACCGATTTATTTGATAGCAGCACTATTGAGCGAATGACGGGGCATTTTGTCAGGTTACTAGAAGCAATTGTTGCTAATCCACAACAGCAAATTTCCCAGTTACCTTTACTAACAGAAATTGAACAACAACAGTTATTAATTGAGTGGAATAATACTCAAGTTGATTATCCCTTTGATCAATGTGTTCATCATCTATTTGAAGACCAGGCTAAACTTACCCCCGATGCGGTGGCCGTTGTTTTTGAGGATCAAGAGTTAACCTATCAACAATTGAATGTTCAGGCTAATCAGTTAGCTCATTACCTCCAATCTATTGGTGTGAAACCAGAGGTATTAGTTGGTATTTATCTGGAGCGATCGCTATTTGTGATTGTGGGATTATTAGCCGTCCTGAAAGCGGGTGGAGCCTATGTGCCTTTAGATCCCGATTATCCCCAACAGCGATTAGCGGATATGTGTGCAGACTCCCAGATTTCCGTATTGCTGACTCAGGAAACGTTACTAAATTCCTTGCCCATAGAAGGAGTTGAAGTGGTTGTCCTAGATGGGTCATCGGAGGTGTGGACTGTTCAAAGTCAAGAAAATCCCCATGTAGAGACGTTCCATGGAACGTCTCTACGGGGCCATGGCGCGTCTAATTTGCTTTGTGTGTTATATACCTCCGGCTCCACCGGAAAACCCAAGGGGGTAATGCTGACTCACGAGGCATTAGTTAACCACAGTTGGGGGATTAGTGAAGTCTTTGGTCTGACTAGCCGTGATCGTGTTTTACAGTTTGCCTCCTTTGGTTTTGATGTAGCAGCAGAGGAAATTTTTCCCACCTGGTTAAAAGGTGGAACGGTGGTATTAAGACCCGCTCAAATGTTCCCGACCTTGGCGGATTTTGCCAATTTTATCGAAGAAGAAAGCCTAACTCTATTGAATATTACTCCCGCCTATTGGCATGAATGGGCGATCTCGGTATCTCAAGGCTTCGCTACCGTGCCCACCAGTTTACGTTTAGTGGCGGTGGGGGGAGATGCGGTTTTACCAGAAACCGTTAGCCTATGGCAGCGACTCGTCGGCGACCGGGTGAGTTGTCTGAATGTTTATGGCCCCACGGAGGCTTCGGTGACAGCCATCGTCCATGATTTGCTTGATCCGCAGTCAGAAAAAATGAATTCGGTGCTGATTGGTCGTCCGATTGCCAATACTAAGGCTTATATCCTTGATCGTAACCTTCAACCCGTCCCCATTGGTGTCAAAGGGGAATTGCACCTTTGCGGAGTTCGTTTAGCCCGGGGTTATTTGAATCGCCCAGATTTAACCGAGAAAAAATTCCTGAATAATCCCTTTGATAAATCACCCTTTGATCGTTTATATAAGACGGGGGATTTAGCTCGTTATCTAGCCGATGGCCGGATTGAGTGTTTTGGACGGATTGACAATCAGGTCAAAATTCGGGGCTTCCGCATTGAGTTAGGAGAAATTGAGGCGGTACTAAACCAACATATTGATGTCCAGATTTCCTGCGTGATCATCCGCGAGGATACCCCAGGAGATAAATATTTAGTCGCCTATGTGGTATCCGAACGGATACCGATGATTAGTGAACTCCGTCAGTTTCTCGCTAGTAATTTGCCCCTGTATATGGTTCCCCAGGCTTTCGTGTTTATGGAGTCCTTGCCCCTGACCACGAACCGTAAGGTTGATCGGGCGGCTCTCCCGGCACCGGATTTGTACAGTAACCGTCGTGACCGCTATGTGGCTCCTCGTAATCCGATGGAGGAAATGCTGGCTCAAATTTGGACACAGGTGCTTAAAGTCGATGCTGTGGGCATTTATGATAATTTCTTTGAAATTGGGGGCCATTCCCTATTAGCGACCCAACTGGTTTCCCGAATTCGGAGTCTGTTTAAAGTAGAACTTCCTTTAAGAAGTTTATTTGGGGCGGCGACAGTGGCAGAACTAGCTCATTTGATTGAACAATTAAAACAAGAAAATTTATCACCAATTACACCTATTTTACCAAGGGCGAAAGATGCGGAATTACCCCTATCCTTTGCTCAACAGCGTTTATGGTTTTTAGATCAGTTGCAGCCGCATAGTGCTTTATATAATATCCCCCTGGCTTTGCGTCTAGTAGGAACTCTAAATCAGTCGGCTTTAGAACAAAGTTTGGTAGCAATTTGCGATCGCCATCAGGTATTACTCACTAATTTCATTGCTGTTGATGGTCAAGCAACTCAAGTTATTCAGAGTCAAACAAATTGGAAATTAGCAATAGTCGATGGCCGACACCTCCAAGAAACCCTTGAACAATTCGTAATTAGCCAAGCAACTCAACCCTTTGACCTAGCCAATCAAACCCTAATCAGAGCCACCTTAGTAGTGGTATCGGAGACCGAACATCTTTTATTAGTGTTCATGCACCATATTGTCAGTGATGGTTGGTCAATGGGGGTATTTATCCACGAACTGACAACCCTGTACAACGCCTACAGTCAAGGTCAGTCAGCTAACTTAGCTCCCCTACCGATTCAGTACGCCGATTTCGCCCTTTGGCAAAGACAGTGGTTGCAAGGGGAGATACTAGAAAATCAGTTAAGTTACTGGCAACAACAGTTAACAAACGCCCCGGCTCTGTTATCCCTACCCACAGACCGACCCCGACCACCAGTACAAACCTTTGTGGGCTCGTATCAAGAGTTTGCTATGACCTCGGAACTCTCCCAGTCCCTGATCAAACTGAGTCAGCAACAAGGAGTAACATTGTTTATGACTCTGTTGGCGGCTTTTGATACCTTGCTTTATCGCTATACAGGACAATCAGATATTTTGGTGGGGACACCCATTGCTAACCGTAATCGCAGTGAAATTGAGGGCTTGATTGGCTTTTTTGCTAATACTTTAGTCCTGCGGACTGATTTATCAGACAATCCTAGTTTTAGCGAATTACTAACTCGGGTTCGAGAAGTGGCGATGGATGCCTATAGTCATCAGGATTTGCCCTTTGAAATGTTAGTAGAAGCCTTACAACCCGAACGAGATCTTAGTCATACACCGCTATTTCAAGTGGCGTTTGTACTTCAGAATGCGCCCTGGTCTGAAGTAGAAATGATCGGGTTAACCGTTAGTGATTTACCCATAGAAAATGCTACAGCCAAGTTTGATTTGACTTTGGCGATCGGGAATACAGCTAAGGGATTAGGGGGTGTATGGGAATATAATACGGACTTGTTTGATCGCAGCACTATTGAGCGATTGGCGGGTCATTTTATTACCTTGTTAGAAGGTATTGTGGCGAATCCTCAAGAGCAAATTTCCCAATTGCCTTTATTAACAGAAATTGAACAGCAACAGTTATTAGTTGATTGGAATAATACTCAAACCGAATATCCCCAAGATCATTGTATTCATCAGCTATTTGAAAAACAAGCAGAACTCACACCCGATGCCGTAGCAGTAGTATTTGAAAATCAACAACTGACTTACCAGCAATTGAATATTCGCGCTAATCAATTAGCCCATCACCTGAAATCTTTAGGAGTAGAAACTGACAGCTTAGTCGGGATTTGTGTAGAACGTTCTTTAGAAATGATTGTGGGATTATTGGGTATTCTCAAGGCGGGAGGAGCTTATGTACCTCTCGATCCAGATTATCCCACCGAGCGCTTAAAATTTGTGATCGAAGATGCCTTAGTTTCTCTGTTACTGACCCAAAAGCGAGTTATTAATCGCTTACCAGAACATCAAGCAAAATCTGTTTTTTTAGATGAACTCTGGGAGGAAATTGGCCAAAATTCCCAGGATAATCTGACTACAGCCGTAACAGCTTCTAATTTAGCTAATGTGATTTACACTTCCGGCTCCACAGGTAAACCCAAAGGGGTGATGGTTGAACATCAAGGTTTGTATAACTTAGCTCAGGCTCAAATTCAGGCTTTTAGCTTGAATTCTGATAGTCGCGTTCTCCAGTTTGCTTCCCTCAGTTTTGATGCTTGTATCTGGGAAATCTTAATGGCTGTGGGATCAGGAGCTACACTTTATCTGGGAACTAAAGACGCTCTGATGCCGGGTACACCTTTAATGGAGCGATTACGCGATGATCGCATTACCCATGTTACTCTCCCACCGTCAGCCTTAGCGGTTCTGCCCTTAGAAAATTTACCTGGTTTACAAACTATTATTGTTGCCGGAGAAGCCTGTGATCCCGAACTGGTCAAACAATGGTCAACGGGACGAAACTTCTTTAACGCCTATGGGCCAACGGAGGCCAGTGTCTGTGCCACGCTGGCAAAATGTAGTGCTTTTGATTCTAAAGTTACCATTGGTCGTCCGATTGCTAATGTCCAGGTTTATATTTTAGACTCGCACTTACAGCCCCTGCCAATTGGGGTTGCAGGAGAATTGCATATTGGTGGGGCGGGGGTAGCCCGGGGCTATCTGAATCGCCCGGAATTGACACAAGAGAAGTTTATTTCTAATCCCTTTGGCTCTCCCCTTGACTCCTTTGAACCCCCCCAACCCCCCCTTACTAATGGGGGGCTAAAGAGCAATCTTACCAAGGGGGAGGTAGAGAGCAATTTCCCCTCGCTTACCAAGGAGGGGCTAGAGAGCAAATTTCCCCCCCTTGGTAAGGGGGGGCTAGGGGGGGTCAAAGCCGGGGCTAGTAAACTATATAAAACCGGGGATTTAGGCCGATATTTACCCGATGGGAATATTGAGTATATTGGACGCATCGACAATCAGGTGAAAGTCCGCGGCTTTCGGATCGAGTTGGGGGAAATTGAAGCGGTTTTGAACCAACACCCCTTAGTACAGTCAGCAGTTGTGATCGCCCGGGCTGATAGTCATGGTGAACACTCCTCAACAACGGCCATGAATACAGGTCTGGTGGCCTACTTAGTTCCGGCCCTCAAGGGTCAAGTCCTACCTGAACAACTGGCCGAATGGCAGAGCGAGTACGTTAGTGATTGGCAAAAACTCTATGAAGATTCCTATAGCCAATCCCAAGCAGCAACGGATGATCCAACTTTTAATATTAGTGGTTGGAATAGTAGTTATACCGGGCAACCTATTCCGGCTCTGGAAATGCGGGAGTGGGTTGAAAGCACGGTGGGCCGAATTTTGGCAGGGAAACCGCAGCGAGTGTTAGAAATTGGTTGCGGTAGTGGGTTGCTGCTATTCCGTGTCGCTCAACATTGCCAGGAATATTGGGGGGCTGATTATTCCTTGGCTACTATTCGCAATCTGGAGCGGTTATGTGGCACGGTTGAAGGTCTAGGAACAGTGCGGCTATTACACCAAACGGCAGATAACTTTGAAAATATCCCCTCCCAAGCCTTTGATACGGTGGTGATCAACTCCGTAGTCCAGTATTTCCCCAGTGTGGATTATCTGTTACAGGTAATAGAAGGAGCAATAGCGGCGATCGGCGATCACGGTCAGATTTTCCTGGGGGATGTCCGCAGTCTACCGTTGCTAGAGCCATACCATGCCGCCGTACAGTTAGCCCGGGCCGAGTCGGAAAAAACCCTTGAGCAATGGCAAAGACAGGTACATCAGAGTGTCGCCGCCGAGGAAGAACTTCTGATCGATCCCAGATTTTTCATCGCCTTGAAACAGCACTTTCCCCAAATTGCTTGGGTGGAAATTCAGCCCAAACGCGGTCATGCTGAAAATGAGTTAACCCAATTCCGCTATGATGTCACCCTGCATCTGGGTGGCAATGTGCAAAATTCGGCAGTTACCTGGCTAAATTGGCAACTCGACCAACTTTCATACGCTCAACTGCAAGATAAGCTGAAATCGGAACAGCCAGAACGTTTGGGGATCAGGGATGTACCGAATCAACGGGTACAGCCAGCCCTACAAATTTTGACCTGGTTGGAAAATCCCCCAGCCGTCGAGACGGTGGGACAACTGCGACAACTGTTAGGACAACAGACCCCCCCTAGCCCCCCCTTAGTAAGGGGGGAAGTAGGGATCAATCCTGAGCAGTTTTGGCAACTGGGGCAGGATTTGGGCTATACAGTCCACCTGAGTTGGTGGGAAAGCAGTCAGAATGGTTCATACGATGCGGTTTTCTGTCGCAACGGTTCAACGCCGAAACCTGTCCTGAGCGAAGTCGAAGAACCTGACGATTATGAAGCGATCGCTTTTTGGGATAATCAGACAGTTACGGCTAAACCCTGGACTGACTACACCAACAATCCCCTATACGGTAAGTTGGTTCAGAAGCTAGTACCACAAGTGAGGGAATTTATCCAACAAAAACTACCAAGTTATATGGTTCCCCAGGCTTTTGTCCTGCTCAACGCTTTGCCCTTGACCCCCAATGGTAAAGTAGATCGGCGGGTATTGCCCACACCTAATACAGCTTCTATCAGTCTTTCCACAGGCTTTGTTTCTCCTCGAACCGATATTGAAGCTCAAATGGTGCAAATCTGGAGTGAGGTTTTGGGATTAGAACGGATTGGAATTAAGGACAATTTCTTTGAAATAGGAGGACATTCTCTATTGGCGACTCAAGTTGTCTCTCGTTCCCGCGATATTTTCTCGGTGGAATTGTCCTTACAAAATTTGCTGGAGTACCCAACAATCGCTAATTTAGCCCAAATTATTCAGGTACTTACGGTTGCACAGGATGGTCAACTAGCTATTACCGAAACCTCAGAAGATTATGAAGAAGGAGAATTATAAATCCTTATTCCCCATTCCCCATTCCCCATTCCCCATTCCCCATTCCCCATTCCCCATTCCCCATTCCCCATTTCCCATTCCCCATTTCATNACTAATTAAAAAGGTAATTTGCCAGTGAAAGTATTAGAATTTTTATCTTATTTGAATGGTTTAGAAATTAAACTTTGGCTTGAGGAAGATAAGTTACGCTATCATGCTCCCAAGGGCGCAATGACACCGGAAATTAAAGCAGAAATAGGGACAAGAAAAGCTGAAATTCTGGAATTTTTAAAAGACGCCAAAAAACCTTCCAGTGCTGTTGAATTAGCGATTATTCCGGTTTCACGGGATCGGGATTTACCCCTTTCCTTTGCTCAACAGCGACTCTGGTTTCTGCACCAACTTTCACCCGATAGTCATTCCTATAATCTCTTAGAAGCTTTGCGGTTAGCAGGCCCCTTAAATCTGGTAGCATTGGAAAAAAGTCTAACTGAATTGATTCGCCGTCATGAGGTTTTAAGAACTACTTTTCCCATGGTAGAAGGAAAACCAATTCAGCGAATTGCTCCCCCCTCAATAGTAACTTTGCCGATTCAGGATTTACAGGGGTTATCGACGGAGGAACAAACCGAGCGTCTTCGAGAAGTGGCGATCGCAACTTCCTTAAAACCTTTAGATCTCGCTGGGGAATCATTGGTACAATTTACACTCCTTCAACTGAGTTCCGAGGAGTATGTACTGCTGTTGAAGATGCACCACATTATCTATGATGGCTGGTCTTTGAGTATCTTTTTTCGCGAACTATCTTGTTTATATGAGTCTTTTGTTCAAGGTTTACCCTCTCCCCTGGCGGAATTGCCGATCCAGTACGCTGATTTTGCGGTTTGGCAACGTCAATGGTTAACGGGTGAAGTCCTCGACCGACAACTCAACTACTGGCGGGAACAGTTAGCCGGGACACCGACCGTTTTAGAACTCCCAACAGATTATCCCCGCCCCGCAGTTCAGAGTTTCCGAGGTAATGGTGAGGTTTTTCGACTTGATCGAGCCTTAAGCCAACGGCTCAAGCAGTTGAGCCAGGAGTCAGGGGCAACTCTGTTTATGACCCTATTGGCAGCTTTTTTCGTCTTAATTTCTCGTTATAGTCGTCAGTTAGATATTGTTATTGGTTCTCCGATCGCCAACCGCAATAGTTCCGCCATCGAGCAACTGATGGGATTTTTTGCGAATACCCTAGCTTTAAGGGGCGATCTCTCTGGAAACCCTAGCTTTCTGGACTTATTAGCACGGGTGAAGCAAACAACTCTAGCAGCCTACGCTCATCAGGATTTGCCCTTTGAGATGTTGGTGGAAAAGTTGCAGCTAGACCGGGATTTGAGCCGGAATCCTCTAGTACAGGTGATATTTTCTCTCCAAAATACCCCTCAATCCGATAGCAAATTGTCGGGTTTAAGTATCCAAAATTTGCCTTTATCTATTGATATTCAAGCCAGATTTGACCTGGAAGTGAACTTCTGGGAAGTTTCCGACTGTCTGGAAGCGGTTTGGTGTTATAGCACGGATTTATTTGCTCAGGGCACGATTACACGGATGGGTGGGCATTTTCAAACTTTATTAGAAGCGATCGCAGTTAATCCCAGAATCGGAATTTTTGAGTTGCCTTTATTGAGTCAAACCGAGCGGGATCAATTATTAATTGAAAGTCACCAAACTCCAACCGAATATCCCCAAGATCAGTGTATTCATCAGTTATTTGAAAAACAGGCAGAACTCACACCCGATGCCGTAGCAGTAGTATTTGAAAATCAACAACTGACTTACCAACAATTGAATAATCGCGCTAATCAATTATCCCATTACCTAAAATCTTTAGGAGTAGAAATTGACAGCTTGGTCGGGATTTGTGTGGAACGTTCTTTAGAAATGATTATAGGATTATTGGGTATTCTCAAGGCGGGTGGAGCCTATGTACCCCTCGATCCAGATTATCCCCAAGAACGTCTAAGCTTTATGCTGACGGATACTCAGGTAAAAGTCCTGTTAACTCAGGAGTCTTTGGTTTCTTCTTTTCCAACCCATCCAGCCCGTGTCATCTGTTTAGATAAAGATTGGGAGACCATTAACCAGCAAAGTCAAGATCATCTTAATATTACGGTTTCTGCGGATAACCTAGCATACATAATTTATACCTCTGGTTCTACGGGTAAACCCAAAGGCGTTGAAATTGTTCATCGTAGCGTTAATCGTCTTTTGTTTGGCGTAAATTACGTTAATCTCGATGCCAAACAAAGATTTCTACAAATAGCAACTATGGCGTTTGATGCTTCCACCTTTGAGATTTGGGGAGCTTTATTGCATGGGGGTAGATGTGTTCTTTTCCCGGGAAATATGCCTACAGCGAATGGTCTCAGGGATGAAATAGAGCAACATGGGATTACTATTTTATGGCTGACGGCGGCTTTATTTAACGCCATAATTGATGATCACCCCCAAGCATTATCAGGAATTAAACAGCTACTAATTGGTGGAGAAGTGCTTTCGGTTGCTCATGTTCAGAAAGCCCTGGAAGCCCTACCATTTACGCAAATCATTAATGGATATGGCCCGACAGAAAGTACAACTTTTACTTGTTGTTATCCTATTCCTAGACAACTTGAGACCACTATAAAGTCAATTCCCATTGGGAAGGCGATCGCTAATACCCAAGTTTACATTTTAGATAATTATTTGCAACCAGTTCCTGTAGGTGTACCAGGAGAATTACATATTGGCGGGGCTGGGTTAGCCCGGGGCTATCTTAACCGACCGGAATTGACACAAGAGAAATTTATTTCTAATCCCTTTGGCTCTCCCCTTGACTCCTTTGAACCCCCCCAACCCCCCCTTACTAATGGGGGGCTAAAGAGCAATCTTACCAAGGGGGGGAAAATCCCCCTTGGTAAGGGGGGGCTAGGGGGGGTCAAAGCCGGGGCTAGTAAACTATATAAAACCGGGGATTTAGCTCGATATTTACCCGATGGGAATATTGAGTATATTGGACGTATTGATCATCAGGTGAAAATACGGGGCTTTCGGATTGAGTTGGGGGAAATCGAAGCCATACTGAGTCAACAGGTTGGTGTCCAATCAGCTTGTGTGATTGTCAGGGAAGATACACCAGGGGATAAACGTCTAGTCGCTTATGTTGTCCCAAAACCAGAGGTAACGCTGGAAATAGATGTAATACGTCAATTCCTCAAGGCTAAATTGCCCGATTACATGATTCCCAGTGCTTTTGTGATGCTCGAAGCTCTACCTTTGACTCCCAATGGCAAAATTGATCGCGCCGCCCTACCCGCCCCCGATTCCCAGGGCCAAGGTGAATATCTGGCTCCCCGTAATCCCATTGAAGAAAAACTAGCCCAGATTTGGTCTGAAGTCCTGAAATTAGAACGGGTCAGCATTGAAGATAACTTCTTTGAAATAGGAGGTCATTCTCTGTTAGCTACCCAAGTTATTTCTCGCTGTCAACAGGCTTTTGATATTGCCTTGCCGTTACGTTATCTGTTTGAATATCCAAAAATTTCTCAGTTAAGTAATATAATTTTAGATGAATTGCAAACTGGATTAGGTCTAAAGGTTCCGGCGATTGTGCCTGTTGATCGAGACCAAGATATTCCCCTATCCTGGGCGCAGGAACGTCTGTGGTTTGTGAATCAATTAGAGGGAGAAAGTGGAGCCTACACCATTGATTTAACCCTACGTTTGGTAGGCGATCTCAATATAAAAGCCTTAGAACAGGCTTTTAAAACCCTTGTCCAACGCCATGAACCTCTACGGACTCAGTTTAAACTCAAGGATAATAAACCCATCCAGGCGATCGCTCCTAGTATAAATTTCACATTGCCTGTCGTTAATATTCAGCCTGGACAACAATTAGAAACTCTGTTAACAGCAGCCGTCTGTGAACCCTTCGATTTAGCCAATGGTTCCGTTTTGCGAGTCAAATTATGGCAAGTGGCAAACAACGAGTATGTCCTGTTATTAGCCATTCACCATATCGCGGCGGATGGTTGGTCGTTGGGGGTTTTAATCAGTGAATTATCAGCCTATTATCGAAGTTTCTCCACAGAAACAGTAGCCGATTTACCCCCTCTACCAATACAATATGCCGACTTTGCGGTATGGCAACGCCAGTGGTTGACAAATGAGATATTAGAGCGTCAATTAAGTTACTGGGAACAACAGTTAACCGGAGTGCCACTTCTGCACCAACTCCCCACAGACCGCCCCCGTCCAGCTATACAGAGTTTTCGAGGCGCTACGGAGCGACTGCAACTCGATAATCAGCTTACACAACAACTTAAACAGCTGAGTCAAAAGTCTGGCACTACCCTGTTTATGACTTTGTTGGCGGGTTTTGCCGTCTTACTGTCTCGCTATAGTGGACAAACGGATCTGGTGGTTGGCTCACCGATCGCTAATCGTAACCGTACAGACATTGAGGGATTAATTGGCTTTTTTGTCAATACTCTGGCTTTAAGGTTTGATCTGTCCAAGGAACCAAGTTTTGAGGCTTTTCTGGCCCAGGTACGACAAACTACCCAAAACGCCTATGACCATCAGGATTTGCCCTTCGAGATGTTAGTCGAAGAATTGCAATTAGAACGACATTTGGATCGTAATCCTTTAGTACAAATTGTCTTTGCTCTCCAGAATGCTCCCGATTCCGCCTGGGATTTGCCCGGGGTCAAAGTTGAAGATATGGCATCGGGACTAGATTCGGTGCGGGTTGACCTGGAGGTCTATCTATGGGATTTACCCGATGGATTAAGTGGCTACTGCTCTTACAACCGTGATTTATTTGATCCTGAGACCATCTCCCGGATGATGGAACATTTCCAGACTTTGTTAGCAGCAATTGTTGAGAATCCCCAGCAATCGGTGGCCCTACTACCCTTACTGAATCCGGGCGATCGCCAGCAATTATTAGAAGCGTGGAACAATACAGAAGCCGATTATCCCTATAACAAGTGTATTCACCAGTTATTTGAAAAACAGGCACAACTTACCCCGTCATCGGTGGCGGTGGTCTTTGAAAATCAACAGTTGACCTACGCTCAATTGAATAGTCGGGCTAATCAGTTAGCCCATTATTTACGGTCTTTGGGTGTGGGAGCCGATCAGCTTGTCGGTATTTGTGTAGACCGATCGCCCTTAATGATAGTGGTATTATTAGGAATTCTCAAGGCGGGGGGAGCTTATGTACCCCTTGACCCGGAGTATCCCATGGAGCGTCTGAGCTTTATGTTGGAAGACAGTCAAGTGGCGTTACTACTAACCGAACAAACACTAATTGAGAAGTTACCGCAACATCAAGCAAAATCCGTCTTTTTAGACAAACTCTGGGAAGAAATTAGCCAAAATCCCCAGGAAAATCTGACTACAGCCGTAACAGCTTCTAATTTAGCTAATGTGATTTACACTTCTGGCTCCACGGGTAAACCCAAAGGGGTGATGGTGGAACATCAAGGCTTGTATAACTTAGCTCAAGCTCAAATTCAGGCTTTTAGCTTGAACTCTAATAGTCGCGTTCTCCAGTTTGCCTCCTTCAGTTTTGATGCTTGTATCTCGGAAATCTTGATGGCACTGGGATCTGGAGCTACACTTTACCTGGGAACTAAAGACGCTCTGATGCCGGGTACACCTTTAATGGAGCGATTACAAGCGTATGGCATTACCCATATTACTCTCCCACCGTCTGCCTTAGCAGTTCTGCCCTTAGAAAATTTACTTACTTTACAAACTATTATTGTTGCAGGGGAAGCCTGTGCTCCCGAACTGGTCAAACAATGGTCAGTGGGACGAAATTTCTTTAACGCCTATGGGCCAACGGAGGCCAGTGTCTGTGCAACGGTGGCAAAATTTAGTGCTTTTGATTCAAAAGTCACCATTGGTCGTCCGATTTCTAATGTCCAGGTTTATATTTTAGACTCGCACTTACAGCCCGTGCCCATTGGTGTTCCGGGGGAATTGCATATTGGTGGGGCGGGGGTAGCCCGGGGCTATCTTAACCGCCCGGAATTGACACAAGAGAAGTTTATTTCTAATCCCTTTGGCTCTCCCCTTGACTCCTTTGACCCCCCCCAACCCCCCCTTACTAATGGGGGGCTCAAGAGTAATTTCCCTCCGATTACCAAGAGAGAACTAAACAGCAATTTCCCCCCGATTACCAAGGGAGAACTAAACAGCAATTTCCCCCCCATTACCGAGGGGGGGCTAAAGAGCAATTTTCCCCCCCTTGGTAAGGGGGGGCTAGGGGGGGTCAAAGCCGGGGCTAGTAAACTATATAAAACCGGGGATTTAGGCCGATATTTACCCGATGGGAATATTGAGTATATTGGACGGATTGATCATCAGGTGAAAATTCGGGGCTTTCGGATTGAGTTGGGGGAAATCGAAGCCGTACTGAGTCAGAATGAGGTTGTTAAAGTAGCTTGTGTGATTATCAGGGAAGATCATCCTGGGGATAAACGCCTAGTCGCTTATGTTGTACCACAACCTGATATGACACCAACAACTAGGGATTTGCGTCAGTTTCTTACCCATAAACTGCCTAGCTACATGATTCCCAGTGCTTTTGTGATTCTGGAGTCTTTGCCCCTAACTGCCAACGGCAAAGTTGATCGCAGAGCTTTGAAAGCTCCTGATAATACCAGTGATTCAGAGAGATTTATTGAAGCGCGGAACCAATTAGAATTAAAATTGGTGCAAATCTGGTCAAAAGTGATAAAAATTGACAAAATTGGTGTGCAGGATAACTTTTTTGATCTAGGTGGTCATTCCCTTTTGGCTCCCTATTTAATGACCGAAATTAAACAGCAATTTAACAAAGATATTCCGTTAACTACGCTTTTTCAAAATCCAACTATTGAACAGTTAGCAACAATTATCCAAACAGATTCAGATCACAATCATCAGTCCTGTTTAGTCGCTATTCAACCTAATGGTTCAAATCCACCTTTCTTTTGTGTTCCAGGAGCGGGGGGACGACCATTTTATTTATATCATTTAGGACGTTATTTGGCAGCAGCAGATCAACCCTTATACAGTTTTGAAAATGATCTGTATCGGGAATTAGGATCGATTACTAGCATTGAAGATATAGCTAGTATTTATATTAAAGCTATCCAAGATTTTCAGCCCCAAGGCCCCTACTTTTTGGGCGGACATTCCTATGGAGGAAACGTCGCGTTTGAAATGGCTCAACAGTTGCAAAAACTGGGACAGGAGGTTGCTTTGGTAGCAATTATTGATTCTTCAGCACCGACCTATAAAGATAAGCAAATGCTGATTGATTATATTAATTGGGATCATGCAAGATGGTTAGCTGAAGTTAGCAAAGGTATAGAAGTTTATTTAGACAAGAATGTAGATATTTCCTACAATACCCTGCAACCTTTAGCTGTGGAGGAACAATTAAAATATGTTTTAACCTATTTTAAAATGGCTAATATGTTGCCTCCCCATGCCGAAACTACCGAACTGGAAAATATCGTACAAGCCTATAAAACTAGCTGTTTATGTCTGGTTGATTATTTACCAGAACAGATTTATCCGGGTCAACTTACAATTCTACGCGCTAACGAAGATTTGCCAGAAGATCCCAATAGTGAGTTAGTTTCTGAATGTTCACAGGATTTATCTTTAGGCTGGAGTGAATTTTCTACGGAACCAGTAGATATTCATTATGTATTGGGTAATCATATCACTATTATGGCAGAACCTCATGTTCAAGTTTTAGCCGAACAGTTAAAAGTTTGCATCAATGCCAAATATTCAAAGTCCCATTAATCCAGAAGTATTAAGACAAGTCCCAATATCTGAAAATACTATCTTTTCGTGAAATTAATGCAGATAAGTATAACGTCGCAAACTGCGTTCATAGTTTTGTAATAGCAGTTGAGCTTCTTCTAAACTAATCCGACTGTGTTCTAATGCTTGTTCGGTCTGGCGACGAATACTTTCAATTAAATCCTCCGTATCATAATGAACATAACCCAAAACTTCGTGCATAGTATCTCCTTTAATCACGGATTCAATTTGATATCCTTGAGGAGTAAGTTTAATATGAACAACATTCGTATCCCCAAATAAATTATGTAGATTTCCCATAATTTCTTGATAGGCACCCGCTAAAAACATTCCCAAATAATAGGGTTGTTTTTCATTGGGATTTTGAGATAAATCGTCACTCTGTTCTAAAGAATGTAATTCTAAAACGTATTTCACATCTCGTAAATCAATAAACTGATCAATTTTGCCATCACTATCACAGGTTAAATCCGCTAAAGTTGCCCGTTTTGTCGGTTCTTCATCTAATCGATGAATCGGCATTATGGGGAATAATTGATCAATCGCCCAAGTATCAGGGGCGGATTTGAAGACGGAAAGATTGACATAATAAATTGAAGCCATAATCTTTTCCAAGTCTTCTAATTCATCGGGAATATAATCGGAATTTCTAACAATTTCTAGGATTTTTCGACAACAGGCCCAGTGAATTTTTTCAGCTTTAGCGCGATCGCTTAAACTTAAATAACCAAACCCAAATAAACTAATCGCTTCCCCCTTAAATTGAGTAGCATCGTGATAGGCTTCTTGGTAATTATCCTCATTAATAGATTGATAAGTGTCATCCAAATTCCTTAAAATTAGATGATCTTTTTCAGCAATAGCCGGGGGTTCATCCATCGGAATATCACTACTTCCTAACACATCAAATACTAAAACAGATTGATGGGAAGCGATCGCCCGTCCACTTTCACTAATTAATGTGGGAACCGGTAATTTTCGCTCCTCACAGGCTTCTTTAACCTCGGCAACAACATCATTAGCATAATTCTGCATATTGTAGTTTTTAGAGGCGTGGAAATTGGTTTTAGACCCATCATAATCGACACCTAAACCGCCCCCCACATCCAAATATTTCATATTTGCCCCTATTTTCGCCAATTCCACATAAATTTGACTGGCTTCTTGTAGGGCATCTTTAATCACACTAATCGAAGAAATTTGAGAACCAATATGAAAATGTAACAGTTGCAAACTATCTAACATTTCGGCTTTTTTCAGCTTTTCAACCACTTCCATAATTTCAGGAATAGTTAGGCCAAATTTAGCCCGATCGCCCGTTGAACCGCCCCAACGTCCCATCCCCCTGGTACTTAATTTAGCCCGCACTCCCACAATCGGACGAATGCCTAATTGTTGACTCGCAGCGATGACTAAATTCACTTCTTCAATTTGTTCTAAAACAATAATTGCCGTCTGTCCCAAGCGTTGAGCCAATAGGGCAGTATCAATATATTCTTGATCTTTATAACCATTACAAATTAATAGGGATTCAGGATTTTTTAGTAATGCTAAAGCGATGAGTAATTCTGGCTTTGAACCCGCTTCTAAACCAAAATTATAGGGCTGACCAAACCGGACTAAATCTTCCAGTAAATGTCGTTCTTGATTACATTTAACCGGATAAACCCCCCGATAAACCCCCGGATAACTATAACGGGCGATCGCCTTAGCAAAACAAGCATTTAATCGTTCAATTCGGTCTTCAAGAATATCAGGAAAACGAATTAATAAAGGTAATTCAATATTGCGACTTTTCAGAGATTCGACTAATTTTAATAAATCTAAAGATCCCCCTCGGTTCGCTTTCGGGGAAACCGTAATATTACCCACAGCATTAATCGAAAAATAAGGATCACCCCATCCCTGAATCCGATAGAGTTTTTCGCTATCTTCAATTGTCCAGGTCTTTTTCACCGTCACCTGGGGGGACTCCATTGTCACCTCGGGTGTCTGGGTTTTAGGGGCGAGTGCATTGACATCCATCTTTTTCTATCCTTGCCGTTGAGCAACCATCAGACAGTGTAGCGGTTTAAGTTAATCTTGACCAGCCATCTGTTACCAAGGATACGGTAATCTAAATTGTGAACTTGAATCACAGTTAAGGAGATTCCCTTGGAACGGACATTTATTGCAATTAAACCCGATGGCGTCCAGCGTGGACTGGTGGGAGAAATTATTGGGCGCTTTGAAGCCAAAGGCTTTACCCTGATTGGTTTAAAGTTGGTGATTGCCAGCCAGGAGTTAGCCGAACGCCACTATGATATCCACAAAGAAAGACCTTTTTTCAAGGATTTAGTGTCTTTTATTACCTCCGGCCCCTTAGTAGCCATGGTCTGGGAAGGGGATGGCGTTGTAGCTTCTGCCCGGAGAATTATTGGAGCAACCAACCCCTTAACCGCCGAACCGGGTACAATTCGGGGAGATTTTGCGATTAGTATTGGCCGTAATATTATCCATGGTTCCGATGCCATTGAAACCGCACAACGGGAAATTAGTCTCTGGTTTACCGATGCTGAATTAGCCAACTGGGAATCGACGATTAAACCTTGGTTAGTTGAGTAGTTTTAATGGTGTTAGCGGTTAACAATTATCGGTTAACCGTTAACGATTAACTATTATTCGGGGCATCCGCAACTCGTTGGGAAAATCCCCAAGCAAATAAACTCAGAGTGAGAACAACCATTAACCATTCCGGCGGGACTAAAGCCGAATCAATCACCCGCATTAATAATCGTAACCCCACTAAACCAACGGTTAAATATCCAGCAGTTTCTAAATAGACATATTCCTTTAACCACTTAATAAATAAACTCGCCATAAATCGCAAAATAATAATTCCGATGGTTGCCCCTGTAATTACTAGCCAAGCTCGATCTGAAATGGCAATCGCGGCAGTGACACTATCAAGAGAAAAAGCCAGATCCGTTACGGCAATCAGGGGGAGAACTTGCCAAAAAGACTTATAACGCAATACTTTTTCTGAATCATCTTCCTGACTTTTATTGAAAAAATATCGAAATACTAACCAAAGTAAATATAAAGCTCCTAATAATTCAAACTGCCAATACTTAATCACCCAAGTTGCAGTAATGATCAAGATAATTCGTAAAATAAAAGCTAAAAATAAACCAATATTTAAAGCTTTGTTTTGAAGTTTTGGATCTTCCAATCCACAGGAAATAGAAGCAAGAGCAATAGCATTATCAGCTGATAATACTGCTTCTAGGGCAATTAAAATCGGCAGTAATACGAGAAGATTTAACTCTATATTTCGAGAAAATTCAAGAACGTTATCAAGATCTAACATTAACGATTGATGATTCCTATAGTGTCCTAATTTTTGATTATATTAGAGTTTGCCATCTTTGTCGCCGATTGCTCAGGATGGGGGGCAGGGGGAGTAGGGGGAGCAGGGGAGGCAGGGTGTCCTCGGTTATTAACAACAGTCAAGCATTAACTGTCAAAACCCTTCGCTTTTCAACTTTTTGTTACGATACCCTTCCCAAAATGCCCAAATTAGTTGACATTGGTTAACGATTATCTCAATTTATGAAGGAGCTATTCAAGAATGGCATTAACAGATACTCAGGTGTATATTGCCCTGGTTGTTGCCTTGATCCCTGGAATTTTGGCCTTCCGTTTGGCGACCGAACTGTATAAATAGAAAATTTCGAACTTATTAGTGAAAATTCACTGGTAACTGGTCAATTTCTAAATCTGTCTCGACAAAAATAACCCAAATAGCAGACAATTAACCCCAAATGGGATAAAGTATTGTGTGTTAACTCGGTAAAGGTGTCGGGACAGTTTTTTATAGGGATCTGCATCGGATGTTAATTCTTTACCCGTTTTAGGGAAAGCTAAAACCCGCTACTACTGTTGGTGTTCCGTGCGTTGTGACGTTAGTGAAAAGATCATGTCTGCGATTCGACCTGTTCCCCAAATTATTCCACCCGTTTCCCCTTCTCGCCGTCCCCGTGCGCGTCGAACCTCCAAGCGCCGACCGATTCATAACCCCGGTCTACTTACGGTGGAAACAACCGTCAAGTTAGGTGTCAATCTGATTTTATCTGCGTTTGCCCTCTCTGCCTTAATTCAGATTTTGCCCCAACATCGTTCTGCCTCAGAAAAACTTCAGGATATTCGAGCTGAGGTGAAAATCACAGAAGAAAGAGTGACCAAAGAAAGGGAAGAATTTACTCGCTATTTTGATCCCCAGCAAACTAAAAGTATTATGCAGGAACAGGGGAACCGAATTGATCCCACTCAAAAGCCGATTATTTTCTTAGAAAAACCTCCAAGCACCATAGCAGAATCAACGGAGGAACCAACAACCACTTACGCAGGTTTAGAATAGAACCTAGAAAAACTTTATGCGGTGAAAGGAAAAGCAAAGCTAGTATTTATAATTAGAGAATAAACAGCGATCGCTATCCTGTACAAAAACATTGCTGACAAAAGCAATTGCCCCTTTCTCTAATTCACAAGATAATCACTCAGAGTTTTGAGTAAGTGTCGATGTCGCTCTGATGAAATAGCTCAAATAGAACCGATAATTTGATTACGAGGCAATACAGCAAGAAAACCTAACCGAATCAAAGATTGAGAGCTTGACATCCGCCCCGCCGTAAACGGATGGGGATTCCATCTATTTCAACAAATCAAAAATTGATAGCTGTTGAAATGCTGGTGGGTTGACGCTTCGCCGAGATGCGCTTTCCTTGGAAAGTCTAACCTTCTCTCCACGTCCGTTTAAAGTCTCCGTGCATCCCTCCGGCGACTTTAATATTAATTGCAGCATTAACATCTCGATCATGAGAAGTGCCACAATTCAAACAAATCCAATTTCTTACAGACAAATCTAATTTACCGATTTTAAATCCACAACAAGAGCAAGTCTTTGACGTAGGCTCCCATCGGTCTATCACTCGGAAATCTCTACCATATTTTTCCGATTTAGCTTCTAGGAAAGTTCTAAAACTTCTCCATCCTAAATCAGAAATAGCTCTTGATAATTTCCGGTTCTTAATCATCCCTGACACATTCAAATCTTCCAAGACTATTGTTTGGTTTTCACGAACAATCTGTGTAGATAACTTATGTAGGAAATCGGTACGGGTATCAGAAACTTTAGCGTGAATCTTAGCTAATCTTTTTCTGGCTTTTTCATAACGCTTAGACCCCTTGGTTTTCCGAGACAATTGCTTAGAAAATTTACGAAGCTTCTTAATTCGCTGTTTTAGCGGTTTAGGGGCTTTTATTTTTTGCCCATTACTTAATGTGGCAAAGGTGGTTATTCCCAAATCAATGGCAACTGAGTTTTCGGATTGTGGCAATATTTCGGGTTGAATTTCCACTACAAAACTCAGGAAATATCGATCAGCACTGTCTTTAATAATTGTGACCGAACTGGGTTCAGAGGGTAGTTGCCTTGACCAAACTACATCAATCTTACCAATTTTAGCGAGATAAACTTTCTCGCCTTTAAAGGAAAATCCCAACTTAGTGAAATGGGCAGACTGTTGTGATTTTCGTTTCTTGAATTTTGGAGGTTTAACCCGTTGACCTTTCCGTGTTCCTTTACAGGAATTGAAGAAATTTTGATAGGCTTGTTCTAGGTTGTTTAACGATTGTTGCAGGGGAATTGCTGAAACTTCCGATAACCATTCCCGTTCTTCTAGTTTCTTAGCTTGGGTGATGAATTGTTTCTGAAGTTCAGCATTTTTGGGCTTCTTTTTACCTCCTTTGTACTCAGAAATACAAAAAGCCAGTGTATCGTTCCACACTACCCGCACACAACCAAATAATTTGGCTAATGCCAATTTTTGGGAAGGTGTTGGATAGCATCTATAACGATATCTGGCTTTCATGCTTTTGTTGCTCACGATCACTTCTTTAGTATACACTAAAATAGAATAAAAAGCCTAAGTGGAACTTAGGGGCTTTAAACCCAAAATTTCCGGTAAACCACTAGCCGCAAAATCTGGGTCAGAAGGAGAAATAATATCGTCAAAACCCTGCACTTGTTGATGTAGTTGGGTACTAACACCACAGACTAAGAAATCTTTATAAGGGGGTAATTCCCTGAGTAGGATGACTGGACGATTCTTGATTTTCCCGTCAGTTTGGGGAATTGGGGTTAGAACAATATCAGCTTCCTTCATAGTCAGGATTTGCTATTTTAATTGCATCCAGTGGATACTCGTCATCCTGACTATAAGCATTGTTTAGTTGATGCTTTGACAGGTACAACCAGGCTTCGTATTCTGCTGATTGTTCCGGGAGAATTGTGATAATAAGTTTTGTGTTTGGTTCAAACTTGTAGGGTTCATCTAGCTGAATAGACTGCCCATCAAAATGTGCGGACAAGGAAATAACTTTCATGGTTTGGATCTCTTTAAGATGATCGCTTTTACCGATTGTATTATATTCTGCTTTTGCGTAGTTGGGGAGAGAAAGTAATCAGCTTCGGAGATGAGTGCCATAACTGCAATCAAAAAGCGATCGCCCTCTTTAACACAAATTTATCTTAACATCTTGTTCCCCCCTTTTTAATGGGCTAGGGGGGATATTTTTCGGGTAATAAGGGTGGAGATCCCCCCAACCCCCGATTGAGAAGGGGGGATTGAAGAAGTAAGCGATCGCTTATTTCTTAGGATCTAAAGGTTAATCATCCCCTAATAATACGGCTAATAATGCCTTTTGAACGTGCATTCTGTTTTCCGCTTCATCCCAAACTTTTGAACGAGATCCCTCAATAACTTCATCGGTAATTTCTTCATCCCGATGGGCGGGTAAACAATGTAAAACAATCGAATTATCGGCGGTTTTTTCCATTAATTTAGTATTCACTTGATAGGGTTGAAACAGAGGAATTCTAGCTCGGGCTTCTTCTTCCTGTCCCATACTTGCCCAAACATCGGTATAAACAACATTTGCATCTTTTGCCGCTTTAATAGGATCTTCGGTAACAATTACCTCGGTTTTTCCCTGAGCAATATCTTTAGCTTGTTCAACAATATCTGCATTGGGTAAATAGTTAGCCGGGGTAGCAATTCTAACATTCATTCCCACCATGGCACAGCCTAACAATAAAGAATGCGCCATATTATTAGCCCCATCGCCAAAATAACTTAAAGTCAAACCTTCTAAGGTGCCAAAACATTCTTTAACTGTCATTAAATCCGCTAATACTTGACAGGGATGTTCCCAATCTGTTAACGCATTAATTACCGGAATTTCGGCATAATTAGCAAAGGTTTCTAAATCCTTTTGTTCAAAGGTACGAATAGCCGTAATATCTAAATATCGATCTAATACCCTAGCCGTATCTATTAATGGTTCTCCGCGACTTACCTGGGTAACATTCGGGTTTAAATCAATCACTTGACCCCCCAATTGATACATAGCAACGGTAAAACTAACCCGGGTTCGGGTTGAAGCCTTAGAAAATATTAATCCTAATACTTTATTACGACGCAATTTAACCATTCCTGATTTTAATTTGGTCGCCAAATCTAATAAAAAATAGAGTTCCTCAATACTAACATCCGCCAAACTTAAAAAATCCCGTCCTTTTAATGTTTCCATGATTTGTCCTAAGTTACTAACAATTATGTTGATCCCCCCTAACCCCCCTTAGAAAAGGGGGAACCGGAGTTAAAAGTTATCCTTTTTTAAGGAGGGAAACCGGACTTCAAAGTCCCCCTTTTTAGGGGGATTTAGGGGGATTTCAAACCCAAGTCAAAGATTGAAAGAGATCAACGCTGTTCTAATTCTAAAGTTTTCTAAGCCACAAAACTGTTCCGGGATAACTGATTTATGGCATCATCTAATAATTCCCATCCCTGAGCAACGGTTTCAATTCTGGCCAAATGATCCCGCAATTCATGGGCCCCAGGAAACCCTTTGGCATACCAGGTTAAATGTTTTCGAGATTGATAAATCCCCCGTTCACCCTTATATTCCCACAACGCTTGTAGGTGTTCTTTTGCACATTGCAACCGTTCAATTACGGAGGGAAGGGTTTTAAATTCTCCCGTTTTCAAAAAATAGTCAATTTCTCCCACTAAAAACGGATAACCCAGAGTTCCCCGGGAACACATCACCCCATCAGCCCCGGTTTCTTGTAAACATTGAATCGCCGTTTCTACAGAAAAAATATCGCCATTGGCAATCACGGGAATCCTTAACTGTTCCTTAACCTGTCGAATCCAATCCCATTTTGCCTGACCGTGATAACCCTGGGCGCGGGTGCGGGCGTGAATAGTAATCATTTTTGCTCCCGCATCCTGGATTCTACGGGCAAAATCTAAAATCGTGATTTCTTCATCACTCCAACCAATCCGAGTTTTTACGGTGACAGGCACATCCACCGCCGCCACCACTGACCGAATAATAGTTTCCGCCATTTCCGGTTGTCGCAATAACGAAGACCCGCCGCCATTTTTAGTAATTTTATTAACAGGACAACCCATATTAATATCAATAGTATCGGCTCCTTCCTGGACGGCTTTTTGGGCAGCTTCGGCTAAAAAATCGGGGCGACAGTCGAATAATTGAATACTAATTGGCCGTTCGTTGGGGTCAACTTCCATGATTTTTGGAAGTCCCCGCACATGACAAACTTCGCTGGCATGAACCATTTCAGTGTACATCATGGAATCAGGGGCGTAGCGACGCACTAAACGCCGAAAAACCAAATCGGTGACACCGGATAGGGGGGATTGGAGGACACGACTGTTGACTTCTACAGTGCCAATTTTCAGGGGTGTGGATAAACGGTGTTTTAGTTCGGCGGAAAGAACAGTCATGGTTACAAGGGAACAAATTCTGCAAGTTCGAGTATCTCTATAATAGAATGAGTTAACGGTTTAAATCATTTTGGATTCGATTATGAATTTTCCTTCCAATAATCCCGACCCGTTTCATCAAAATGGCAACGCCAATAAACTGCACTTTCCCCAACCCGAACCCAGTGAAGTTTCTGAAGAAATCGAAGATGTTAAAGGGATAAAACATGACCCTAGAACCGTAGAAATTATTCAACGTTCGTTTATTATTTTAACGGTAATTGGGTTGGTTTTTGGGGTGTTTATGGCGGCGGGGGTTTTGTATTTAATGCAGAGATTTAATATTACCGGACATCCAGCACAATTGGAACAGCCAATCAATCGATAAATGATCAGTGATTAGCATTTTTTATCTCATTGATGGGGCTAATCACTGGATCAAAATTATTCCCGGGACTGATACCGTTTTTGGGCAATTTGTTTAACTTTTTCTGAGAATTTTGGATAATTTTCTAGGACTTTATCGAAATCTTCCTTGTACAAAACAAATAACTCACAGTAAGTTAAGGTTTTCACCGAAGCAGTACGAGGACTATTATAAAGTAAGGCAATTTCACCAAAAAATGAACCCGCCACCATAATGGTATAAACTTTTCCGGTTTTTTCAGAAAAGGCTTGTAATTTTCCCCGTTTGACAAAGTACATTTCATGACCCATTTGTTCTTCCCGAATTACATAGTCATTAGGGGGGAGAATTCTGGGTTTTAATTTAATTACTAAGTCTTCAATAAAACCGGGTTCAGCATTTTGAAATAGTGGAACTTTTTCTAAAAGTTCTTGATAGAGATAACAATACATTTGGGTTTTAATAGAGTGAGGAAGTTCATCCAATAAATCAAAATCTATGGAAACATCCCGATTATATTCCCACATATATTGGTAATAATCTAAAACATTTTTTTGTAAAGAGCGGGGGATTTTTCTTTCCCACATATAGGATTGAATTTGACCTAATTTATCTCGAAATCGGTTTTTACTAGCATCTAAATTAGCAATTATTGCCGCTACATTCCCGATAATAAAGGCATACAATGATACACCCAAAAACATGACTGTAAATGTAAAGATAAGTTCGACATTATTTTGAGGCGTAATATCACCATAACCTACCGTTGTTAAAGTTGTGATTGACCAATATAAGGAATGCAAATATTGTGTTGTTGTATTTTCTAAATATAAATCATTAATTTGTAGCCAAGATTCTCCCGATTGTCCAGTTATATTCCCAATAAGAAACCACAGACAAGCTATCCAATGATCAATTAAAAACACAACAATTAATAACTCAAACATTCGGACAATAGCCGAATTAAAATAAACATTATTATCCCATTTTCTAAATATCAAAAGACATTGAGAAAACCTTAAAAGCCTAGGTATTCTACATAATCCAATAAAAAACAAAGAAGTATTAGGTAAAAATAAATGAACAAATATATTGATCGGTAAACTCGCTAATAGATTAGATTTAAAGTCTGTATTGCGATAATAATAGCTAATTTTTTGTTTATCTTTAACGACTTCTCCCTCATCAATATAGCCAATATGAAATCTTAAAAAAATATCTGAAATCAAAATAAAATCTGCCAGACAATCTATCAGAAACCAAAAATCAAAAATTATGGCATTAAACGCCATCCGAAAGGGAATAATAAAACAGTTATATAGGGTAACAAAAACCAGTAATGATTCCCAGATTGTTAAGAATTTTGATTCTGGATGTAAAGACGGGATACGAGTGAGGAAAGGTAACATTGAAATGAAAAATTGAGTCTTCAATCAGATTGTATCGCTATTCTTATGCTAAAATTAGCACAAGCTAAATATTACAGTTAATCCCCACTTAACTTATGATTCAAACAACGTTGACCCCGTTTTCACAAAAACTCGGTTTTCCCCTCACAAAACAACCGATTACAATATTACAAATTAATTTAGGAAAACGGTGTAATTTAGCGTGTCACCATTGTCATGTCGAAGCTGGGCCAAAACGTACCGAAGAACTAGACCTAGAGATTAGTTTACAATTGATTGAATTAATTAATCGTTTTCCCCAAATTCAAACGGTGGATTTAACCGGAGGGGCTCCAGAAATGAATTATGGATTTAAACCTTTAGTCGAAGCAGCCAGAAACCTTGAAAAACAAGTAATTGTTAGGTCTAATTTAACCCTTTATTTTGTCCCTGGTTATGAAGATATACCCGAATATTGTGCCAATCATCAGTTAAGAATTATTGCATCTTTGCCCTGTTATTTAGAAAATAATGTGGATAAAATGCGAGGAAATGGTGTCTATCAGGATTCCATTCAAGCCATCCAAGGGTTAAACCATTTGGGCTATGGTAAAATACCGGAATTAATCTTGGATTTGGTTTATAACCCCGCCTTACCAACGACTGAAAAATTTACCTTACCCCCTGAACAATCTCAACTTGAAAAAACCTATAAAGATTATTTAAAACAACAGTTTGATATTCATTTTAATCAGCTATTAACGATTACCAATTTACCCATCGGGCGCACAAAATCTTATTTACAGCAGAAAAAATTAGAATCTTCCTATTTGGAGTTTTTAGAATCTAACTATAATCCTAAAACAGTATCTAATTTAATGTGTCGAAATCAATTATCAATTGATTATCAAGGCTATATTTATGATTGTGACTTTAACCAAATGGAAAATATTCCAGCCCGGAATGCTTCGGGACAATTATTAACCGTTAGTGATTTATTAGATGCTAATAATTTAGATTTAATTGACACCGTAAAAACAGCACCCTATTGTTATGGATGTACCGCCGGATGTGGTTCTAGTTGTGGGGGATCTTTAGTTTGAAATTATAGTTGATCTTAACAAGGGTAAAGCCAAATTTAACCACAAAGACACAAAGAAGTTTTCAAGACCAACCTGCTCCGGGATATACTTTTAAAGACTTGGGAGAATAAAATGGGCGTTCAAGACTTATTAAAAAATCTCTTAGATTGGGTTGCTAATTTGGGATTTTGGGGGCCAGTTGCTTTTATTATTATCTACAATTTAGCCACAATATTATTTGTTCCAGGTTCTTTATTGACCTTGGGCGCTGGCGTTATTTTTGGGATAGTTTGGGGTTCAATTTATGTTTCTATTGGTTCGGTGATTGGGGCTACTTTTGCCTTTTTAATTGGACGATATTTTGCCAGGAATTGGGTTGCTAAAAAACTAGAAAATCATGAACAGTTTAAAGCCATTGATCAAGCGGTAAGTCAAGAGGGATGGAAAATAGTGGGTCTAACTCGTCTTTCCCCAATTTTTCCGTTTAATTTACTTAATTATGCTTTTGGACTGACGAATATTTCCTTAAAAGATTATTTTCTAGCCTCTTGGATTGGGATGTTACCAGGTACAATTTTATATGTTTATGTGGGATCTTTAATCGGAAGTTTAGCTCAGTTAGGAATGGGAGGGCGATCGCGTACCACGGTAGAATGGTTATTCTATGGAATAGGATTAATCATAACGGTAATTGTTACAATTTATATCACAAAAATTTCCCAGAATGCTCTGAATCAAAAAATTAAATAGGTGGAGAGTTCCACCTATTTTTATTGAGATTAATTAGGCTTCCGGGGGCGTAGATTCAGCCTCAGCACTGATGGTTTTTGCCGTTGTTTCTAGTTGAGACGCAATATCCGATTTAATCGAACGTTTATACAATTTTCCGGCATACTCCTCTAAAGTTTCCGTTAATTTATCGACCCAAGTATGCTCAACTAAGGCAATAATCGCCGAACTTCCCGGGGTTAAAGATTCCGACAGTTCTTTAAGATCTTCCTGGGGAAATCCTAAATCCATAAAATGAGTAATTAAAGCTCCAACTCCTGCCCCACCTGCGGTTAAAGCAATGACTCCCAAAGCTCCAATCGGGTTAAACAGGGCAATTAATCCCGCCGTAATCCCGCCAATAATTGCCCCCCCTTTCGCGTCCGTATCTCCAGTTTCACTAATAGCAACTTTGCCTTTTTCATTCTTAACCATGACCGCAGCATTCACAATGGAAATAATCCCTTGTGTTTGCAATTCCTTGAGTTCTTTTAAAACTTCTTTAGCTTTTTCTTGTTCCGGGTAAGCGACAACAACCAACGTTGTTAAATCTTCTGAATAAGTCATGTTTTATTCCTCAAAATTTATGGTTTAAACAAATTAGGTTTATAGGGGCCGAAATCCCAACCCCTCCATTTTACCACACCCCCAATAACAAAGTCGATTAAAACCATGATAAATTGACAAAAGGGGTTGTGATATTTCATTCTAAACAAAGAATCCCAGTCTTAACGGTTAAGGATTTTTATTGTATGAGCTTGAGCGTGATTTTGTTGCTGATAGCGGGTTTAGTCTTGCTGGTTTTGGGAGCAGAACTATTAGTTCGTGGTGCTTCAACCATTGCTTCAATTTTGGGAATTCCTTCCTTACTTGTGGGGCTAACAATTGTTGCTTATGGAACCAGTTCTCCAGAAATGTCCGTCAGTATTCAATCAAGTTTAGTCGGTCAAGCGGATATCGCCTTGGGAAATGTAGTTGGAAGTAATATTTTTAATGTGTTAATCATATTAGGGATTTCGGCTTTAATTGCTCCTTTAATGGTAGCCAATCAGTTAATTCGGTTAGATGTTCCGATTATGATTGGCGTATCTGTTTTAACCTTAATGTTTGGCAGTGATGGCAAAATTAGTCGGGTTGATGGCACGATTTTATTTATTGGGGCAATTGTTTATACTCTGTTTTTAATTTATGAAGCCAAGAAACAAAAAAATGATGAACCCGACTCGGATGAATCCCAGAATATAGTTGAAAATACACCCAAAAACTGGCTGATTAATATTAGTTTAATTGTGATTGGATTAGTGTTACTGGTTCAAGGGTCTAATTGGTTGGTTGAAAGTTCAATTTCTATTGCTAGAGCTATTGGAGTTAGTGAATTAGTCATCGGATTAACTATTGTAGCCGCAGGAACTTCCCTGCCAGAATTAGCCAGTTCTGTTGTGGCTACAATTAAAGGAGAACGGGATATTGCCGTTGGGAATGTCATTGGAAGCAATATTTTTAATATCCTGGCGGTGTTAGGACTATCCTCTGCTATTTCCCCAGAAGGAATTAATGTTTCCCCGGCAGCTTTAAATTTTGATATTCCGGTGATGATTGCAGTGGCAATTTCCTGTTTCCCGATTTTTTATACGGGCAAATCTATTGACCGTTGGGAAGGTGTACTTTTTTTAGCATATTATTTTGCCTATGCCATCTATTTAATCCTCGATTCTTCCAAACATTCTGAGCTTCCTCTGTTTAATTTTGTGATGATCGGTTTTGTAATTCCCATTACCATTATCACCTTAATTGTCACCACAGTTCGTAGCTATAAAGCCAAACGCAAACGTTTAAATCCTGAATAATTCAGGGTTTATCAGGGTGAGGATATCTCGCCTCCAGCTTTAGATTAAATCCAAACTAACCTTTGAATCCTACAATTTTTAGAGAAAATATGGTTGCTGAAATTATTTGTGTCGGTACGGAATTGCTTTTGGGTGATATTCTCAATAGCAATGCTCAGTTTTTAGGGCAACAATTGGCTCAATTAGGCATTCCCCATTATTATCAAAGTGTCGTCGGAGATAATCGAGAACGCCTAAAAAAAGTAATTGCGATCGCATCTGAACGCTCTCAATTATTGATTTTTACCGGAGGTTTAGGGCCGACTCCTGATGATTTAACCGTTGAAACCATCGCTGATTTTTTTGGATTTCCCCTGATAGAAAGATCGGAAATTATTGAAGATATCACTCAAAAATTTAGTCAACGGGGAAGGGTAATGTCGGCGAGTAATCGCAAACAAGCCCTAATTCCTCAAGGGGCAGAAATTCTGGCTAACTTAACTGGAACTGCACCGGGAATTATCTGGAAACCCAGGGGAGATGGGCTGACAATTTTAACCTTTCCCGGAGTTCCCGCCGAACTATATCAAATGTGGTCAGATGTGGCAATTCCCTATCTAAAAAATCAGGGTTGGTGTCAAGGAATTATTCAAAGTTGTACCCTAAAATTTTGGGGCATAGCCGAATCCACTTTGGCCGAAAAAGCCGCTGATTTCCTAGATCTAAAAAATCCCACCGTTGCCCCCTATGCTAATCATGGAGAGGTGAAATTAAGAATTTCCGCCCGGGCAGACTCTCCAGAAATTGCTCAACAATTAATTACCCCCATTGAAACCCAACTCCGAGAAATTTCTGGACTCGATTGTTATGGGGCAAATGATCAAACCCTAGCCTCGGTGGTGGGGGAATTATTGCAACAACATCAAGCCACCTTGAGTGTGGCAGAATCCTGTACTGGAGGAGGTTTAGGACACATCCTGACCCAAATTCCCGGCAGTTCTGAATATTTTCTAGGCGGTGTAATTGCCTATAATAATCGGGTGAAGGCTGCTGTCCTCCAGGTCAACCCCGATGATTTAGCCGAACACGGGGCCGTGAGTGCGGTCGTCGCCGAACAAATGGCCATCGGTGTAAAAAATCTCCTACAAACCACTTGGGGTTTAAGTATTACCGGGATTGCCGGGCCAGGGGGAGGGACAGCGACCAAACCCGTCGGACTGGTTTACATTGGTTTAGCGACGCCCCAGGGCCAGGTAGAGAGTCTGGAATGTCGTTTTGGGGAAAAACGGAGTCGGGACTGGATACGGCGGGTCAGTAGCAGTACGGCCCTCGACCTTCTGCGTCGTCATCTGATCGGTAAGGGTTAATGAATGGTTGGGGGAAACAAGAAATTGTCAAGCTATTGCCTAAATTTGTAAAGATTCGTTATGCTGGAGGTGGTATTGTTCAATATCATGCCTAATCATAATTGCCAAAATTGTTAAGATGAAGCTAGTACAGTGTCTCTCTAGGTTTGTTTGAGTCAGGCAGTTGCGGATTAGCGACCCTGATCAAACCAATTTTCAATTAATCCTAAATGCCCTGGCTCTAGGAGATGGTTAGGGCTGTAAAAATCCCCTAAATTAAAGAGATTATTCTAGGATGTTCTATTACCAAATGCTTAAAATTTTAGAAACTTTTATAGAATTTTAAGCCAGAATCGGAGTAATATAATAGAATAGGAAATATAGAGGAGATATCTGTTAAGGATAAAACTTGCTAACCCATAGCAAGCCTTGGTTTTCAGCTTTATGCGGTGATTGGGCTAACCATTCGGTTGACCTTAACCCCCAGTCCAGTTGCGTAGCTAGTTTACAGCGAGGAGCTTTTTGTTCAATGGAATACATTGATAGAATACTGGAAAAGTTAAAAGAATGGGCGCGGGAGCTTATTGATGCCCTATTGGGCCCGGCGACTCAACCCGAAGCAGAGCCAATTCCTGTACCCGTGGATGAGCCCCGCCGTCGGAGGTAGTTAATTTAACATTTGATTAAGGTTACTCCGTTGCTAAGTCTTTTAGTATTGCATGGCCCCAATCTGAATCTCTTGGGTCAGCGAGAACCCGAAATTTACGGGAAAACAACGTTAGAAGGAATTAATCGATTGTTGGAACAGGAAGCTCAGTTACTCCTGGTTAAACTCTCGATCATCCAGTCTAACCACGAAGGGGTTTTGGTGGATGCAATACACTCCGCATTCGGGCAACACCAGGGCTTGTTAATTAATGCCGGAGCCTATACTCACACCAGTATTGCCCTGCGAGATGCTATCTCAGGAGTCGGAATTCCGACCGTTGAAGTACATCTAAGCAATATTTACCGTCGAGAAGCGTTCCGGCATCATTCTTTCATTGCAGCAGTGGCGATTGGACAAATTAGTGGATTTGGAGCAGAAAGTTACCGCTTGGGACTACAGGCTTTGGTTCATCATTTGCAGGGGCAAAAACCTTTAGAATCCTCTCCATGAAACCCTATTCACTATCTGGCCAATTTCAAGGGTCTTTTCTAGGAATAGTCCTTGGTTATCGGTTGGGTCAACTGATGAAACTCAGGTCTGAAACCCGATCTCCCGGTTCGTCCCTAAATGGGGGGGGACTGATTCCCGGACTCGCTCAAAGCTTAATTCAACATCAGGGATTTCATCCCCTTGATTACTGGTCGTTAGTAACGAACCAGAGGGAAGAACCTCTAAAATGGGAAATATCTCAAAAACCCGCGATCACATTGCCCCAGGGGTTAAATTCAGGCAGTGAGGTGGCTATTGTTGGCTTTCCACTAGCCCTATTTTTTCACGATAATTTGAGTTGCTTACAAAAGTTAAGATCGAATAGCCCGGAACAGTTTGCCAGTGTCTGGGATGGGGTTTTGGTCATGGCGGTTGCGATCGCACAGACCCTAACTCAAAATCCAGAACTCCCCCAACTCATTCCCAATTTGTTAAAGCTGTTACCTACCGAATCCGCTTTAACGGCTCAATTAGACCAAGTTCAAACCCTCCTACAGCAAAAAGCCAGCTTGGAAACGGCCGTTCGTCAACTGACCCAGACCCCAAAACTGAGTCGTTCTCCTCAACCGACTATTCCGACCGATTTTGATCCACAGAATTGGACGGCCTTAGCCCTGGGCTTCTATTGTTTCCTCAGCACCCCAGAAGACTATTCTTTAACGGTTTTGAGATCGCTACAAACCAGATACCACCCTGAAATCACCGCAGCCATTAGTGGGGCTTTATCCGGTGCCTATCAGGGCTTAATCGCAATTCCAGTCAAATGGCGTTTGGAGTTTCAAGACCACTCTATTTGGCCTTCAACTGCTCCAGAAACCGAAAATAATCCTGTAAAACTCAACCCCACCCAGGAAGAACTGCTACAGTTGGCTCAGAATCTGTTTGCCCTTTGGTCAGGGATATATCGCCCTTTCAAACCAATGGTCACTGGCTTTCCTTAAAAACTCAAAGCAATACTATACAATTAAATTCAAACGGCTGCTAAACCCCTTGATCTAGTTTCCAAGCAGATGAATACGCTCCATAGTCTGACGCAACAGATTGAACGGCTTTGTCGCCGCGCCCATTTCGCCTCGCCTCCTACACAGCCTTCACCCACGAAGCTATCTGGTTCCAACCCTTCATTGTTAAATCGTCAACCCCGAAAAGTCAAAAAAAAATTTAGTTCCCTCACCAGTCCAAGCTTTTTTCTGGTGAGTGTGGTTTCCCTAACCAGCGTTATCGGCGTTCGATTTTACAACCAACCCAAATTAGATGTCGGTCGCATTGCCGAGGAAACCATTAACGCCCCCTGGGATGCCAGTGTTCCTGACCTGAAAACCACCGATGAAAAACGCAAAGCCTCTGAAATTGGTGCCATTCCCGTTTTAGTGATTGACGGTGCCGTTAATCAAGATATTGAGCAAACCATTCAAAAGGTATTAGCCCAGGGGACATCTATCCGCAATATCGCCGAACCTTTTCCATTTGTGAATACGGGAATTTTATCCACGGAAGTTCAGCATTACTTGCGCGGGGTTCCAGAACGAGAATGGCAAGATTTAATCGCCCAAGTTGAACAGGTGAGTGTACAAATTCCCTCAACTACCCCACCAAAAACTCCAAATAAAAAAAACCCGACAAAATTTACCGATTGGCAAGAAGCCAATTTAGTCGAAATTCGCCAACACACCCTCACACAATTACAGGCTTACCGTCAGGGAACCACCCCGGTTGAATTTTCACAATTATTATCCGATGTGACCCAAGCCCGTTGGCAATATGCCGCATCATTAAATGCCTTTTCTCAGGAATCCTCTATTGATCAAACAGTCTTTTATAGTGAGTCCATCTTTAGCTGGTCTGAGCAAATTTGGTTACAAACCCAACAAGGAATTGCTCAAATTACCGAGGAGATGTTAGCCCAGGGGATTGCTCCTGGCGTACCCGATGAAATTCTGAAAAAAGCCATTGAAGTCCATGTTAAATATACGATTCCTTTAGAAACTCAATTATTTGCGACTAATTTGTTAGATCAAGTTTTGAAAGCAAATTTAGTTAAAGATCCCGAAGCCACCCGTCGTCGAGCAGAGTTGGTTGCACAAAAAATTGAACCTGTTTTAGTCAATATTAATAAGGGAGAAGTTATTGTTAACAAAGGACAAAAAATTACTCAACGGGATTTTGTCTTACTGGATTATTTTGGTTTGAGTGAACGGGGAATTAATTCAAAAGGATTAATTAAGTTAGTGGGGTTAGTTAGTGCCGGAGTTGGAATTGTTTTATTGGTTGAGTGGAGATTTCATCGGGGCTTACGTCGTCGAGATCGGCTTTTATTATTACTGCTAACCCTGAGTACGCCGATTATTATTTTGTTGAAATTACCTCTGATTAATTTACCTGCGGTGGGGTTATTGGTGGGCAGTTTTTATGGCTCGGCTGTGGGGGTAACGGTTGTGGGTTTACTTTCAATTTTATTGCCGATTGGGATGGAAATTGATAGCTTTCATTTGTTAGCAAGTGTTGTAGGGGGATTAGTCGGAAGTCTTTTGGCGGGACAATCTCGGAGTCGAGAAGAATTAGCGTTACTAGGATTAGAGGTGGGAATTGCTCAAGGTGCTGTTTACTTAATTTTTAATTTGATGGCGAGTGCCACGGCCGGATCAATTTGGTATATCATGCTCAAGATTGTGGGATTACAAGTATTAGAAGGAGTGGCTTGGAGTATTGTTGCCTTGGGGTTAAGTCCCTATTTAGAACATCTGTTTGATTTAATTACCCCGATTCGATTAGCGGAGTTAGCAAATCCCAATCGACCGTTATTAAAAAAATTAGCGACCGTAGCGCCTGGAACGTTTCAACATACAATGTTTGTGGCAACTTTAGCCGAAGCCGCCGCTCAAGAATTGGGCTGTAATGTGGAATTGGTCAGAACGGGAACTTTATATCATGATATTGGAAAAATGCACGACCCTTTAGGATTTATTGAAAATCAAATGGGGGGAACGAATAAACATGATACGATTGATGACCCTTGGAAAAGTGCCAAAATTATTAAAAAGCACGTTAGTGAGGGGTTAGTAATGGCGAAAAAATATCGTTTACCCAAAGCAATTCAAGCGTTTATTCCTGAACATCAAGGCAGTATGCAGATTGCCTATTTCTATTATCACGCCCAACAACTGGCTAAAGAAAATCCTGAATTGGAAGTCCGGGAAGATGATTTTCGCTATGATGGGCCGATTCCCCAATCGAAAGAAACGGGTATTGTCATGTTAGCAGATTCCTGTGAGGCGGCATTGCGATCGCTCAAAGATGCCACCCACGAAGAAGCATTAAATATGGTGAATAAAATATTAAAGGCTCGATGGCAAGATAATCAATTAATTGATTCGGGTTTAACCCGGGCAGAAATGGCAAAAATTGCTGAAATCTTTGTGCGGGTTTGGGAACAAGTTAATCATAAACGGATTGCTTATCCAAAAGCCGCACTCAGTTGTCGATAATCTTATTCCCTATTCCCTGTTCCCTTCTATACTATTTTTCAACCATTAGAGGAAGGAATCTTAGGTTTAATTAACCGTTGAATACTAACGTAAAAAGCTAATCCGATTAATCCTACGGCCAGGAAAGAAAATAAAACCGTTCCCATCGTCAATACACCAACCACCAGAGTCCTAACGGCTGCTGACATTTGGATCACGGTAAAATTCTCAGAATGGATAGGTTTGGCTGCAAACTTTCCAGAAATATTATGGGTTAAATTATAAAGACCGAAGGCAATGGCGGCATAAATCCCCGCATTACTAATACAACGGAATAAATTAACTGAATCCGTTTTTGAGGAAATTTCGGAGGTTTTAGGAGTATTTTGAGTCATGGTTTATAATTGGGCTAAACGAATACCAGTGGAGACAAATTTTGCAGTCCAAAACTCTAATTCCGGGTTAGCTATTTGGGTTTTAACTGCTTCTAAAACCCGTAATGCTTCGGCTTCAGATTCGGTTAAGGCGAAAACCGTTGGCCCGGAACCGGACATCATGGTTCCCAGAACCCCCTGGGACTCAAAGGCTTGTCGCAGTTCCAGGACTTGGGGATGTTCGGGTAAGGCAACTTTCTCTAAATCATTGTGCAGTAATTTACCAATTTCCGCGCCATTTCCGTGCATAATGGCAGAAACCATTGGCCCCGAATGGACTCGGTGTTGACGAGTTTCTAAATCTTCAGCTTGGGAAATATAGGTCTGGCTAAACTGTTGACGATAGGTTTTATAGGCCCAAATCGTAGAAATTCCCAAGTTCCGATATTTGGCTAAAACCACATACAAATGATCTAAATTTTTCAGGGGAGAAAGTTCTTCCCCCCGTCCGGTAGCTAAGGCTGTTCCTCCTTGAATACAAAAGGGAACATCGGAACCAATTTGAGCCCCTAATACTTCTAATTCGCTTTGAGTTAAGCCCAATTGCCACATCAGATCTAAACCTACTAAAACCGCCGCTGCATCGGTGGAACCTCCGGCTAACCCTGCGGCAATGGGAATATTTTTTTTGATGTTAATTTCTACTCCCCCAAATTGTGCCATAGCCTCGGGGAATTGTTTAGCTAATAACGCCGCCGCTCGATAGGCTAAATTGGTGTGATCATTAGGAACTTCTGCATGATCACAACGGACACTAATGGTGTCAATTCCAATCGATTGAATATCAATTTGATCAGCTAAACTGATACTTTGTAACACCATCGCCAGTTCGTGATATCCGTCGGGGCGATCGCCTATAATCTCTAAGTAAAGGTTGATTTTTGCCGGAGCAATTAAAGAATAGGAACGCATTTTTATTCGGAATTAGGATAGATAGACGCGCCGTGGCACGTCTCTACAGGGGGGAAGGAAATAGATAGACTGTTTTTAATCAGTGACTAAATCCGTTATTTCCATCAAGTTAGCTAAATTAACCCATTGTTCAACGCTGAGGTCTTCGGCGCGAACTTGGGGGTTAATCTCTAATTGTTCCAGTAATTGGGTTAATTGATCTCGACTGATCACACTTTGTAAATTATTTCTTAACATTTTTCGTTTACTGGAAAATCCTAATTTGAGTAAGGTTTCCAAATATTGGGGGTTGGTGGCGGGATGGGCAATGGCACGGGGACTTAAACGCAACACCGCAGAATCGACTTTTGGGGCTGGATAAAAGGCCTTGGCGGGGACATCACAGATATATTCACAGTTAGCCAAATATTGGACTCGCACCGACAACGCCCCAAAGGTTTTAGACCCAGCATTGGCCGTGATTCGTTGGGCGACTTCTTTTTGAACTAACAGGACAATTAATTCATAAGGGTGAGGATTAGGCTCAGAAATCGTTCCTAACAATTGTTCAACAATCGGCCCAGTAATATTATAGGGAATATTGGCAACGACTTTATTCGGATTTTGAAACTTAGGAAAACCCTGGAGTTGACCCTGAATATCTAAGGTCAAAATATCCCCTTCTAGTAATAAAAAATTATCCCGATTACCGAATCTTTTAACTAGATTTTGAGATAAATCCCGATCAATTTCCACCGCCACAACCGACCGAGCTACCGATAATAATTGCGTGGTTAAAATCCCAGTTCCTGGGCCAATTTCCAAGAGACAATCCGATGGGGATAATAGGGCAGATTTAACAATTTTACTCAGGGCTTTTTCACTGCGTAACCAATGTTGAGCGAATTGTTTGCGGGGTTGGGGCGATCGCATATAAATAATTAAATAAAAGGAATTACGAATTACGAATGGGGAAATCCGATCAACCGGATAGCTTCACAAATGGCCCGAAGTATGTCAGTATCAATTTCACCCCTAACCATCGGTTAGGAACTCCTGTGACAACTCGCTCAACTTCTCACACAAAATAGGCCGTGTCAAATCGAACTCAATTATTAATCAGTAGTGTATTTATGGCTGTGATTGCCATAAGTACACCCCAAATTGCTCAAGCTACGGAAATTGTAGCTCAAGCCAACCCCCAAGCTAACAAACAGCTTAATGATTTGTTAGAACAGGGTCGGAAGTTGGTGGATTCGGGAGATGTGGAAAATGCCATTAGCATCTATACCCAGGCCGTTACTTTAGATCCTAGAAACCCGAAAATTTATTCTGGGATTGCCTACCTAGAAGCATTACGCGGTAACTTCCAAGTAGCAGCCCAATATTATCAAAACGCCTTAATCCTAGAACCCAATAATGCTGATTTTCAGTACGGTTTAGGGTTTACCCTCGCCAATTTACAACAATATGATGCGGCGGCGGACGCCTATCGTCGAGCCACAATGCTCAAACGAGACAATATCCAAGCTCACCAGGGATTAGCAGCCACCCTATTTCGCAAAGGGGACTATGCCGGGGCAATCCGAGCCTATCAAACCCTCCTGACCGTTGATCCGAGGAATTGGCAAGCCTATTCCGCCATGGGCATGGCGTTTCTGAAGCAAGAGAATGTGATGAAGGCTTTAGAAGTGCTACAACAGGCGGAGATGTTAGCCCCGAATGAAGCCAGTATCCAGATTAAATTGGGGGCCGCTTTACTCAAATATGGCGATCGCAATGGCGGAATTGCAGCCTTTGAAAAAGCCGCCCAACTCGCCCCCCGGGATGGCGATGTGCAATTCCAAATCGGTGAAATTTTCAAGGTGGAACAGAACTTTGAAGCCGCCAGCCAAGCCTATGAACGGGCTTTAGCCTTAAAACCGACCCTGATGGCAGCCAATGCAGCCCTAGGGGAAATTCAACTGGCGAAAGAAGATTATGTCGGGGCAATTATTAGTTATCGTCGGGTGATTGAAAATAATCCCGAGGATGCCGGAGCCCACTTTAATATGGGAATGGCCCTCAAAGGTCGGGGAAGTCGGGAGTCACAGGCGATCACATTTTTCCAAAAAGCCCTGGAACTTTATCAACAACAAGGAAATACTGAAGGGGTGCAAAAAGCCCAAGCTGCCTTAAAGGAATTGCAAAAGAAAAAGTAAATAGAAAACCGGGGCAGTAACTCGCTGCTGCCCTGCTATGATACTTTTCAATTAAGGAACAGTTTGATTTTTACCCAGTCGTATTTTGTAAATACTAAATATTATTTCTAAGTGAGGAGTCAAATATGACCATCAAAGTCAGCGCTCAAAGTTTATCTCAATATTTGATTAGCGCTGGTATCGCAATAGCCACGTTATTTTTAGGGGGACAGCAACCCGGTACCGCCCAAACCGCCCCTGCCACGGAAACCCTGAGTGCGGCTTCCTCTACCCCCATGCCGATTATTCCGAGTCAGTCCCTCAACCCCATGGTTCCCCCCTTGGATAACCCGGGCTTGTTTTTGCCCTCCTTAGAACAGCCCAAGCGTGTAATTTTACGGTTAGGTCAGCGCCGGGTTTATCTCTATCAAGGAGAACAGGTGATTGCCAGTTATCCGGTGGCAGTGGGGAAAGAGGGATGGGAAACCCCAACCGGGAATTTTAAAGTCATGCAAAAAATTGAAAACCCGGTTTGGCAAGATCCCTGGACGGGAGAAGTCCGTTCTCCCGGGCCAAATACAGCCTTGGGATTGCGTTGGATTGGCTTCTGGACAGATGGAAAAGATTCAATTGGATTCCATGGCACCCCCACGGTAAACTCCATCGGACAGGCAGCTTCCCATGGCTGTGTGCGGATGCGAAATGAGGATGTTGTTGCCTTATTTGAACAGGTTGATGTCGGAACTCCGGTTATTGTTGAACCTTAATCTAGTTTAGATATTATTGAGATTTTGGGGAATCAGGGAATGTTAAAGTCTCTCCTGATTCCTTTTTTTATTGTCTCTCAAGGGCAGATTAGGGTTATGATTTGGAAATCAATACTCATTCAAGGGGAAGAATGATGGTGCGGAAACGTCTTTCCGATATGGTACGCCAGGAAACGGAAAAAAGTTCAACGGCTGAAGTGGAAATTGTCCCGAATGAAAGTGTGGTGGTGACTGAATCAACCGCCTCACCTACAACATCGGTGATACAACCGGACTTAGAGGAGAAAATTGTTGAGTTGAAATCGGCTTTAGAAACGGTTCAAAATCAAGAGCGATCGCTTCAAGAAAAAATATTACAATTACAAGCGGAATTAAACGACAGAAATCAATTTATTGCTCGGATGAAAACTGAAATTCAAGAAGCGGATTTAAAAGGAAAATTACAAAAAGCTCAAGATGCAGCCTTACAATTATCTGAGGTGAATTCTAAATTAATTGCGGAATTGAAAACCCTAAAACAAGAAAATGAATCGTTGAAAACAGCCTTGGAACCCAAAGCTCAACCTTTACCTTTGCCCCCGAAAGCGATCGAAAAACCCAAAGCCCATCCATTAGCCCGTCGTCCCTATTCTTCCACATCTCAACCCGTTTCCGGTGAGGATTTTTCTGATAGCACTTGGTTACTTTAGATCCCTATAGCAATCCTAAATGATTGGTGATAAATATAAGGGCGAGAAAACCTCGCCCCTACAATGACGATGATAAATCGGTTAATATCTAAGCGGGATTAGCTTGCAAAGATTCATCTAACAGACGACGAATTGATGCTTTTTCAATAAACCCCACTAACACCCCATTCCGAACAACTGGGACTTCATTTAACTGTTGTTGTTCCAGTAAATTCACGACTTCTAATAGGGATTGTTTAGCATCAATGATTGTTGTGAATTCAACGGGTTTCATGACTGTTTCAATATGAGTTAACGGCCATTGCGCGGTGGGAATAAGTTTAAGGTCATCTCCGCTAATTTGACCGACTAATTTGCCTACTTCATTGATGACTAAAAATTGTTGAATTGCAGGTTTCCCAATAATATAATCATTGACAAAGTTTCTTAATGAAATGTCTTGAGAAACCACGGAATTTTGATTCACTAAAGCATCCTCGGCGGTAAAACCCGATAATTTATTCCGCAGCTTGGCATCTTTGGCTAAAATCCCGGCATTACTAAATACAAACCACCCAATCAAAATTGTCCAGAAATTAGGAGACCCACCGGAGGTTAACAGAGGTAAAAATCCCAAGGAAATTCCGATTAAACCTAATCCTTGACCCGCCCGACTGGCAAAGATAGTCCCCTGATATTGATTCCCGGTAATTTTCCAAACCAACGCCTTGAGAATATTCCCACCATCAAGGGGTAAACCAGGAATTAAATTAAAGACCGCTAAGGCTAAATTAACATAAGCTAAAAGATTTACTAAAGCCGATAAGCTGTTAAGCATCTAAATAGGGTATAATGAAAAACTAAGTTTAGAAAAATCAATAAAAATATGCCTGCTAAAAATCACTTAAATGAAAAGCAAGTAGAGAAACTACAGAAAAGATTGAAAGAGGAAGAAAATGGACAAATTAGAGAAAGAATCTTGATTCTACTATTGCTAAATGATGGTAAAAAACAAAGTGAAATTGCCAATTTTTTGGGATGTTCAATAAATAAAGTATGTTATTGGTGTGTACATGGAGATCCGGACAAGTTAGAAAGCCTAAAAGATGAAAGAATGAAAGGAAATTATAGAAAAGCCACAGATAAATATATAGAGATATTATTAGAAACTGTAGAAAAAGAACCGGAAGAATTAGGATATGAATTTGGGAGATGGACAGGAGAAAGATTGGCAACTTATTTAGAACAAATCACAGAAATAAAATTAAGTGGTTCACAAGTGAGAAGGATATTAAAGAAAAAAAAGTATGTTTACTTGTGGGCAAAGTATAGCTTGGAAGAGAAAAGAGATCCAGAAAAAAGGAAATTATTTAAAAATAAAATAGAAGAGTATTTAAAAATAACAAAAGAAAGTCCAGAACAATTACAGGTATGGTTTTGGGATGAAAGTGGATTTAATTTAAGAGTAATAAAAAGAAAGAACTGGTGTAAAAAAGGAAAGAGGAGAAAGATTAGAGGAGACAGAAGAAAAGGAAAAGTTAATGTTATGGGAGGATTGAGGTACTCGGACAAAAAAAGATTTGTAGAATTTCTGGATAAAGGGAATGCAAATAATTTTTATCAAGTGTTAAAAAGTTTTTATCAAGAGCTAATTCATGAGTGGGTATTAGCGGGAAATCAAGCAGAAGAATTTGTAGAAAAAGGAGCCAAGATTGTCATTATTCTTGATAATGCAAGTTTTCACAAAAAAGAAGAATACCTAGAAAAAATCAAAGCAGAAATGCCGAATATCTATTTAGAATTTCTTCCAGAATATAGTCCAGATTATAATTTAATTGAATTGGTCTGGCATTCAGCTAAAGAATATATTGCTAATCGACTCTTTAAATCAGTTGATGAGCTAGAGTGTTTATTGCATCAGCTTTTAAATGAGGGACAGTTATCTATTAAATGGGGACGTAAACTTAAAAACAAAGGTAATGCTATAATCACAGTTTAAATGCACAACAGCTTAAAGCACCCGTTACTATCAAATAGGAGCCAATAAAATGCAACCCCAAAAATAATAATAAACTGACTAAAGGCCCGGCAATGGCAATCCAAAAAGCCCCGGCGGGTGTTTTCGCTTCTTGGTCTAACCCGGCTAATCCCCCAAATAAAAATAACGTAATAGATTTAACCTGAATTCCTTGTTTGATTGCTACAAAACTATGTCCTAATTCATGGGCTAAAACCGAAGCAAATAGGAGTAATGCGGCAATTAATCCGAGGAATAATGACAGTCCTAAACCTAATTGGGGAAATTGAGACCCCAAATTCCCCCCATAACTGAGGGTCATTAATCCCAGAATCAGAAACCAAGAAAGGTTAATATAAAATGGGATACCGAATAAATTACCGACGCGAATAGAGCCATTCATGTTGGCTACCTCTTATTAATTATCCAGAAGTAGATTCAACCTCTGGTCTTTTATAAACCTATTGTAACGAATTGTAAACAAACTTGGCAATCTCCTCTAGGTTGTATATACCAACCTATCAAGTACGGTTTTCCGCTTTTACAATACCGTCACTATCTTTATTCTTCAAAATTCTTCAAAGTTTCCAATAGAGGAATCTTCTACAAGTTCTTTAAAACTATCTGGAAACTTTCCACTTTCAACCATTTTAGTAAAAACCGTATAGCAATCCTTTTTATCTCCTTGTTTTCGAGGAAACCCTAACCATAAAATAACAATTTCTTTTTCATCTTCATTATACTTAAAAAATAACCTATGTCGCTTCTCTAGGCCCATCTTTTTCACCCGTTTATAATTAGACAAATCACCATGTAGTTGAAAATAGGTGGCAGTTGGATCTGCGGGAATGATCTCTGTTATTAGTCTTATTAATGATTTTAGCAACTTGACTTCCGGGTGTTTAGCAAATTCATCTGGGTTTCGCTTTGATTCTAACTTCTTTACCCTAGAAACTAATTCATTATAATATCCTAAAAAAGCGGGATGAAAGTAGATTTTACACCCATTACAAAGTAGAAAGTTCATAGTGTTTGATCTGCTTAAATCCCCTTAAGAAGTTGATTCAACTCCAAATTCATTTCCTCTGTATAAGGAACCAAATTATCATGATTTTTTTTAACATCCTCATTTATAAAGTTAAGAAATTCGCGACAATGACCATCATCTAAAAATAACTTTTCGTCTTCAGGATCATCAGCGTTAACCACAGCATTTATAAACTTTGAAGCAGTTTTAAATAAATGAAAATAAACTTTCTTAAAGGGAGGTAAATAACCAGAGTTTTTCTTATCGTTAAGCAAACCTTCGACTAAAATATCTGGTTTAAGTAATGCCAGTGAGGTAGTTAGTTCCTCAAAGTTTTCTCTCTGTTTACAGGGAAGATCGCACCAATACTGTTCAACAATTTCTATCAAAATTAAATTAATAGCCACCAGTATTTCAAGTTGACGCTTAAGCTTTTTATTGATTTTACGAATATTTTTTGTTCTAAGAGGGCGGATACTTCTGCAAAGCTCGGTTTGAAGAGCTAGTAAGCGATTTCTTTTCTTAAAAAAGGGTTCAACCTCTTTTATTTTTTTTCTATACACACCAGGGTTTGCAGCTAGTTCTGTTATGCACTGATGATCTTCTGCTTCAACAACATTAGAGTTAAAACAACGCTCAAACAAATCTATCAAAGATTTTGGAATCTTTTGGAGTTCGTTTTCCCGCTCTATTATTGTAGTCACTTGGTTTAAAGGTTCCTTGCAATGACATTCAGAGTTGGCATCTTTTTCTATGCACTATTCCCAGAGTATAGAAAAGTGCAGGCACTTCCATAATAGCATTCTATATTGAAGTATTGCAACTATTCGTGAAAAATCTTGCCATTTTGGGTAAAACAGCATACTCGCGAATAACGCTACAGTAATTTTCGACTTAAACCTGATAATAGGAGCGATACCATTCTACAAAGCGTTGGACTCCGACTTCTATAGAAGTATTGGGTTGAAAGTTGATATCTTGAATTAAAGCATCGACATCCGCATAGGTTATAGGGACATCTCCGGGTTGAATGGGCATGAAATTTTTGATTGCGGGTTTACCCAATGCCGTTTCTAAGACTTCAATCAAATGTAATAATTCAATCGGTTGATTATTCCCGATATTATAAAGTTTATAGGGTGCGTTTGTATGTGGGTTTTCACCGGATTGGGGAATTCTATCTAATGTTCTAATTACTCCTTCTACGATATCGTCAATATAGGTAAAATCCCGCTGCATTTTGCCATAGTTAAACACATCAATGGGTTTTTCTTCGAGAATGGCTTTGGTGAAAATAAACATCGCCATATCAGGACGATACCAAGGCCCATAAACAGTGAAAAATCGTAATCCTGTCATCGGAATATGATATAAATGACTGTAGCTGTGGGCGATTAATTCATTAGATTTTTTGGTTGCTGCATATAAACTAATCGGATAATCTACATTATCTTCTACTGAAAACGGTATTTTTTTATTTGCCCCATAAACGGAACTGGAAGACGCATAAACTAAATGTTTAATTGGGGAATAGCGACACCCTTCTAAAATATTGATAAACCCCACTAGGTTACTATTAATATAAGCATAGGGATTTTTTAAAGAATATCTTACCCCGGCTTGGGCAGCAAGATGGGCAACTTGTTCAAAATTTCCCTGAACAAATAACTGATTGATTCCCTCTCTATCCGCTAAATCTAGTTTTTGAAAGGAAAATCCTGTTCGGTTTTTTAACTGTTCTAAACGGGCTTGTTTCAGAGAAACATCATAATAATCACTGAGATTATCAATTCCGATGATGGTGTCCCCTCGGTCTAACAAACGTTGACACAGGTGAAATCCAATAAATCCCGCCACCCCGGTCACTAATAAGTTAGCCATTTTTCCCCATATAAACTTCAATAACGAAAAGAAAAACAATAACTGATCCTGTTAGAATCAATTCATTATTGTAGTATAGCAGAGAACGGGAAATAGAGAAAGAGGTTAATTATGTTAAATAAAGGTTTAATGAGTTTAGGAATTTTACCCATTGTATTATTCAATAATTTTACCCTGAATTTGGGCAATTTTCAACCGCCAACAAATAACACTATTGTTCAAAATAATACCCAGGATACAACGGCTTTATTTCAACAGGGAAAACAATATTACAATCAGGGACAATATATTGACGCGGCTGAAATTTTACAACGGGCAATTTTAGGTTTTTCTCAACAGGGAGATCGGGTGAATCAAGCGATCGCTTTAAGTAACCTCTCTTTGGTCTTTCAGCAATTAGGACAATGGCAGAAAGCCGAAAAAACCCTGGAAGAAAGTTTGGGATTGATTCAGGATTCATCTTTTTCTAAACAACCTTTAATTCTAGCTCAAATCTTAGATATTCAAGGTCAATTACAACTAACAACAGGACAGCCTGAACAAGCTATTAAAACCTGGAAACAAGCCTTTAAACTCTATGCTGAAGCAGGAAATTGGTTAGGAAAAATTACCAATCAAATTAATCAATCAATTGCTTTACAAAGTTTAGGACTTTATCGACAATCTTTAAAAACCTTAACAGAAGTCAACGAAACTCTAAAATCACAACCGGATTCTTTAATTAAAGCAACGGCTTTATTGAGTTTGGGAAATACCTTAAAACAGGTGGGAGATTTAACAACTTCTGAAAAGGTTTTAAAACAAAGTTTAGAATTAGCTAAAACCTTAAATAACTGGCAGTTATTAAGTCAAGTTTATTTGAGTTTAGCCAATCTTAATCGCAGTCAAAATAATTTGGATCTGGCTTTAAACTATTATCAAAATGCCACCAAAATTGCTCCCGATGCCTCGGGAAAAATCCAAGCCCTAATTAATCAATATAGTTTACTGATTGACTTAAACAAACAAACGGAAGCTGAAACTTTGTCAAATCAAATTCAATCTTTTCTGCCACAAGTTCCCGTCAGTCGGAGTTCAATTTATGCTAAAGTTAATTTTAGTAATTATTTAATCAAAGCTGAAAAAAAATCAGAGGGTAATTTTTCTGAAGTGATTGCCCTGATTAATACGGCAATTCAAGATGCTAAAAATCTACAGGATTTGCGAGCAGAATCCTACGCATTAGGAAGTTTGGGCAAGTTTTATGAACAAAATCAACAACCCTTAAAAGCCCAAGAGTTAACGGAAAAAGCATTGCTAATTGCCCAATCTATTAATGCCTCCGATATTGCCTATCAATGGCAATGGCAGTTAGGAAGACTGCTCAAACAACAAAATCACAAAAACGAAGCGATCACCGCCTATACAGAAGCCGTTAATAACCTAAAATCCCTGAGAAAAGACCTAGTATCCATTGACCAAAATGTGCAGTTTTCCTTTCGGGAAAGTGTGGAACCTGTCTATCGAGAATTAGTCGATTTAATTTTACAATCTCCCACCCAGGAAAACCTGAAAATCGCCCGGGAACTGATAGAATCCCTACAGGTCGCAGAACTCGATAACTTTTTCCAAGAAGCCTGTTTAGATCAAAAAATTAAACCCCAACAAATTGATCAAATCGATTCCCAAGCCGCCGTAATTTATCCGATTATTTTAGCGAATCGATTAGAAGTAATTATCTCAATTCCTGGTAAACCCTTACAACAGTATTCCACCACAATTCCTCAAGAACAAGTTGAAAATATCCTGCGGAAATTACGACTATCTTTCCAACCGATTTTTTCCACAAAAGAGCGGATAGAATTATCTCAACAGGTTTATGAATGGCTGATTCGTTCAGCCGAACAGGATCTCAAAAATAATTCGATTAAAACCTTGGTTTTTGTCTTAGATGGTTCCCTGCGGAATATCCCCATGGCTGCCCTATATGATGGTAAAAAATATCTCGTTGAAAACTATAATCTAGCCCTAACCCCCGGTTTACAACTCCTGGCTTCTCGCTCCCTAAAACCGAATCAACTACAAACCTTAACCGTCGGATTAAGTGAAGCTCGCCAAGGATTTTCCGCCTTACCTGCGGTTGCCTCGGAAATTCAACAAATTCAGGAAAATATTCCCACAAAAGTTTTATTGAATCAACAATTTACCCGGGATGCCGTTGAACAACAAATTCAAAAAAACGCCTTTCCTATCGTACATTTAGCCACCCATGGACAATTTAGTTCTAAAGCCGAAGATACATTTTTATTAACTTGGGAAAGTCGAATTAATGTTAAAGATTTAGATTATCTGCTTCGTAGTCGCCAACCCGGAGAACAAAACCCTGTGGAATTACTGGTTTTGAGTGCCTGCGAAACCGCCACCGGAGATCAACGAGCCGCTTTAGGGTTAGCGGGGGTAGCCGTGCGTTCGGGGGCGCGGAGTACCTTGGCGACCTTATGGCAAGTTAATGATACCTCCACCGCCTCCTTGATGGCACAATTCTATCAAGAATTAATACGGCCCCAAGTCACTAAATCCCAAGCCCTGCGCCAAGCCCAGTTAAAACTGTTACAGCAGCCTGAATATCAAGATCCCTATTATTGGGCTCCCTTTGTTTTAGTAGGAAATTGGCAGTGAATTTGTGACTCTGACCGTAGGTTATTAAAGATTTAATTGCGTTTGCTATCCTGGTTTTTAGATAGGTTTTTGATAAAATTAAAATATTAGTGCATCACCCGGGACAAATTCATCTCAGACCAGTCCCGTTGAATCTGATTCCATGATTTATTGGTATTCTTTGGAGACTTATACTTTTATGCCTCGGAAACATTTGCACCAACATTGGATTAGCCTGTCTCTCCTTACCCTTGTGGGAGGAGCTTTTGTTCCCCAACTGTCTGTTATCGCCCAGCCTAACAGTGCTGAGGGCATCCGAATCAGTATGGCTTTTGAACCCCCAGCCGGGGAAGGAATGCCCAGCCGCACCGCCGGGGGAGGTTCTCGCGGTCAATGCCCTAATGTTGCCCAGGGAATCAACCCCCCCTTAATGGCTTTAGTTCCGGCTTTTTCGACTCAGCCGAATAGCAAACAAACGGATATTAAAGGGTTGACGGTGGCAGCAACTCCGACCTTCTTTTTTTATGTTCCCCCAATTCCGGCAACCAAAGCCGCTTTTAGTCTGAAAGATCAAAACAACAACGACATTTACCAAACCAATGTGGCGATTTCTGATCAACAGGGAATTGTTAGTATTGAAATTCCCAAAGACACCCCGCCCTTAAAAGTTGGTCAAACCTATCGTTGGTCATTTGGGGTAATTTGTAGTGCGGAAAATACCACCGAACCTAAAGTTGTGTTTGTGACTGGGGAAATCAAAAGAACCGAACCCGATGCCAGCTTAAAGGCAAAATTGCAACAAGCTAAACCCTTGGAACAGGCTAAAATTTATGCTGAAAATGGGATTTGGTTTGAGAGTTTAACCACCTTAGCCAAATTGCGTCAAACTCAACCAACCGATAGCAATTTAACTCAAGAATGGAAACAACTTTTGGAATCCGTTGGTTTAGAAACGATTGCCAATCAACCATTTGTAAATACCCTTGATCATTAATTAAGGTTAAACTCCCATGCAGTATGAAGTTATGAAATCAAAAAAAACCGCCTTCAGACTTCATACTTTAAGAATGCGAGTTTCTTGGCAAGGGCTGAAGTTATTCCGTTATTTATGGTTAAGTCCATTGATAACCGCTTCAGTCATTGCCTTGCAAAGTACAGGTTTTTTACAACTTTTAGATTGGGCAACTTTTGATCAATTTGTCCGTTGGCGACCCCTGGAAGCTCCCGACCCTCGAATCGTTATTGTTACGATTGATGAACCGGATTTAAAAAAGCTCGGACAATGGCCAATTCCTGATGCTATTTTAGCAAAATTAATTAAGAAAATCAAGCAACAACACCCCGTTGCCATTGGCTTAGATATTTATAGAAACTTACCCGTTGAACCAGGGAATAAGGACTTAGTTACTGTTTTTAAAACTACTCCCAATTTAATTGGTGTAGAAAAAGTTGTTGAGGATCAAAATCGAGCTTCTATTGAACCCCCACCCATCTTAAAAGAGAAAGATCAAGTGGGGGCTGCGGATTTAATTTTAGATGCCGATGGCAAAATTCGTCGGGCATTATTATCCATAAAACCCCCGAATAGTCCTACAATTCTTAATTTGGGGGCGCGGGTTGCTCTGATGTATTTAGAAGCTCAAGGAGTGACACCGGAAATGACGGCAAATCATCAGGTGAAATTAGGAAAAGCCGAATTCATTAGATTTACTAAAAATGATGGCGGTTATGTTCGTGCTGATGATAAGGGGTATCAAATCCTATTAAATTATCGAGGATCGCAGGATAATTTTAATAAAATTTCGATAACGGAGGTTTTAAATAATCAAATTCCTCCAGATTTTTTTAAAAATAAAATTGTATTAATTGGCCCCTTTGCTCAAAGTTTAAATGATTTATTTTTTACTCCCTATACCAGTAATTTATTTAGTATCAGCGATCGAACTCCTGGGGTGATTATTCATGCCAATATTGCCAGTAAAATCATTAGTAGCGCCTTAGATGGACGGCCTTTAATTTATGTTTGGTCAGATCGAATGGAGTGGTTTTGGGTATTTGTTTGGTCAACTTTAGGAAGTAGCTTAGGCTGGGTTTATGGGGGAACCCGTTGGACTGCCTATTGTTTGATTTTAGCGACCGGGAGTTTAATTCTGATTTCCTACTGGGCTTTTTTAAGTGGATGGTGGCTCCCCTTAATTTCTCCTCTATTAGCATTAGTTAGTTCGGGAATGGTGGTCACAGCTTATATTGCTAATGTTGAACGTCAAGACCGGAAAATGGTAATGACTTTATTTCAACGTTATGTGACTCCTAAAATTGCCGAAACAATTTGGCAAAATCGAGAGGATTTATTAGAAAAAGGTCAAATCATGGGACAGAAAATGATTGCTACTGTCCTATTTACTGATATTAGAGGATTTAGTACCATTGCTGAACAAATGGAACCAGCTATGTTAATGGGTTGGTTAAATGAATATATGAATGCTATGGCTAATACTGTGTTTGAACATGATGGAGTTGTGGATAAATTTATGGGGGATGCTGTGATGGCGGTTTTTGGAGTTCCTATTCCTAGAAATTCCGATCAAGAAATTGCTCAAGATGCCACATCGGCGGTATCCTGTGCTTTAGCAATGGGGGAAAAATTGCGCTCTCTAAATCAACATTGGAAACAACAAAATCAACCCATAATTTCTATGAGAATTGGGATTGCGACCGGAATTGTCGTAACCGGAAGTTTAGGAAGTTCTCAACGAATGGAATACACAACTTTAGGGGATAGTGTTAATATTGCGGCTCGCTTAGAAAGTTATGATAAATCGTTTTATAATCAAGGAATCTGTCGGATATTAATTAATGAAGAAACCCATAAACAAATTGATAGTAGGTTTCCTACCTGTTATGTTGGTCGGGTTCAATTACATGGACGTCAACAGTTAATTAATATTTATCAAGTCCTGAATGATTAAAATTATGGCGTTGTTGCCCGTTGTTGCGCTTCAGCGCACTCTTGATCAGAGTGTTCATCCCAACAACCAAAAACATTTGTTGTTGTGCTTCAGTGCCCTCATAAAGATTGCGCTGAAGCGCAACAACAAACTTTTAATTAGGATTAAAAGGAGTATATTTTCCCCCCAATGCTTCCACAATAGTTTTAGTATTTTTAACCAACATTTTAATATAGGTTTCTCCCGCACTTCCTGGAATTCCAATCGAATCAGAATATAACTGCTCTGGAGCTAATTTAACTCCCGATTCTTCCGCAACCGTTGTAATTAATTGCGGGTTAATAGTGGTTTCCGCAAAAATAGCTGGAACTCCCGCTTGTTGAATCGAACTCGCTAAAGTTTTAACAGTTTTTGCACTCGGTTGTTCTTCCGTACTAATCCCAATTAATGTACCAATAACCTCTAATTTATAGTCATGGGCATAATATTGAAACGCATCATGGGTTGTCACTAACTTTCTATTTTTAGGGGGAATAGTTGCGATTTGTTCTTGAATCCAAGTATCTAATTGAGTTAACTCCCGTGTCAATTTTGCTGCATTTTTATTGAAAATCTCCCGATCTTCAGGAGATAAAATAATCAACTCATCCCTAATTTTATTCGCCATTAAAATAGCATTTTTAGCCGTTCCCCAAACATGAGGATCGGGTTGTTTTTGTCCTTTATATTGAAAATCCAAAGGTTTAACTACCTCCCCCACAGCCACTTTTTTTCCTTGAGTTCCCGCCGCCCTAATTAACTTAATTAATCCCGGTTCTAAATTATAACCATTATAAAAAATTAAATCCGCCTTTTCTAAAGCAATACTATCTTGAGGAACAGGTTCATAAACATGGGGATCTGTACCCGGCTTTAAAATTCCTAGATGTTCAATTTCATCCCCAGCAATTTGTTCAGTTAAATCAGCAATAATGGTACTCGTAGATACTACTTTTGGTTGATTGCTATTAACAGAAAGGTCGGTTTTCCCTTGAGTACAACTACTTAATCCCGTTAACAGAATCCCGAAAAAAATACCCCTAAACCTTATAGAAAAGGACTTTTGAGCAATTATTGGCAACATCATTTTATGATTTTCATAATCTTTTCATTTTCATGATAGACTAGAAACATCATCCTCCCCCAAAAGGGAATAAAAAACACAGCAAACGCCGATGAACATTATAGACTTCCCCCATCCTAACCCAGCCTTAACTATCGACCACCTTAGCGTCAACTATCGCGGGGTAGAAGCATTGCGAGATATCTGTTTAAACATCCAACCCAGACGACTAACCGGGATTATTGGGCCGAATGGGGCGGGGAAAAGTACCTTAATGAAGGCGATGTTGGGGTTAATTCCCATGGGCAAGGGTGCGGTGGTCTATGACGGAAAACCCCTAATTCAGCAACGTCAACGGGTCGCCTATGTTCCTCAGCGATCGCAAATTGACTGGAACTATCCAGCAACAGTTTGGGATATTGTGATGATGGGGAGAGTGCGGAAAACCGGGTGGTTGCGTCCTTTTTCTGGAGTCAGTCGTCGCATCGCCACCCAAGCGTTAGAAAGGGTAGGAATGGTTGAATATAAACATCGCCCCATTGGTCAACTGTCGGGCGGTCAACAACAGCGCGTATTTTTAGCCCGATCTTTAGCCCAGGAAGCGGAGATTTTTTGTTTTGATGAACCCTTTGTCGGGATTGATCAAAAAACCGAAGCGGTGATTTTTAGTTTATTTCGAGAGTTAGCCGAATCGGGTAAAATTGTAATTGTGATTAACCATGATTTGGGGGAATCCATTGTTAATTTTGATGATTTGGTTCTTCTCAATCAAGAAGTCATTGCTATGGGCAATCGTCAACAAGTTTTGAAAGAAGATTATCTACAACAAGCCTATGGCGGAAAGGTATTTTTCTTTTCTGAAAATGTAGCTTAATTGATTTCGGGATGCAAACAATAACTGCCTTGTTAGTTAACAGTTAACTGTCATCAGTCAACTGTCAACTCCTTTTAATACAGCCGACTTAAAACATAATCTGCTAAACCAATTAACGCCTGTCGAGATTCACAAGTTTGAAAAGATTCCAAATACTTGACCGCTTGTTGGGCATGATAAGAGGCTAATTCCCTAGAGCGTTGAATCCCGGAGCTATCTTTAATTAAGGTCAAAGCCTGTTCTAAATCTCCATCAGCAGTAAATTCCCGCTCAATTAAAGTTTCCAGGTAGGGTTTTTCTTCTAAAGCATAAAGGGTGGGTGCAGTTAAATTTCCACTTTTGAGATCAGACGCTGCGGGTTTCCCTAATTCCTCGGTTAAACCCGTAAAATCCAAAATATCATCAACAATTTGAAAGGCTAAACCTAGATAACGACCATAGTTATATAAATCTTCGGTTTGTTGCGGAGAAACTTCACTCAAAACACCTGCCGCTTTAGAACTATTGGCAATCAAAGAAGCCGTTTTATAATAACTTTTTTCTAGGTAGGCTTCAATGGATAACCCTGTATCAAACCGATTCAGACCCTGTTGAATTTCTCCTTCTGCTAAATTCATAATCACCTGGGACAACAATTTCACCACTTCCAGGTTATCCAAATTGGCTAAATACCAAGAAGATTGGGCAAAGAGAAAGTCTCCTGCTAATACCGCAACTCGGTTATTAAACAAACTATGAACCGTGGGAACTCCCCGACGCATTTCAGAATCGTCCACGACATCATCATGGACAAGACTGGCGGTATGGATCATTTCCGTGATTTCTGCTAACCTCCGGTGCTTGAGGGTAATATTTTGATCGGGCATTGTCATTCGGGAAATTAACAGGACAATCGCAGGACGTACCCGTTTCCCTTTGACACTAAACAGGTGTTCTGCGGCGGCATACAAAATCGGATGTCGTGCACCGACAAGCTGTTTTAAGTTATCGGTTAACTGCCGCAGGTCTGCTTCAACTGGCGAAAATAAAAAAGTTTGCGATGTCATGGATTAGCCAACTCAGGCATTGAGTTAACAAAATTTTACATATTATAGTCTGATTCTAAGCTGTTTCGGCTCAGGGGATCGCATTTTTGCTAAAATATTGTATCGAGAACTCTCCGTAGCCGGAAGCAGTCCTCAAAAATTTAAACACCGTTAACCCTTGAAAAAGGTCGCTTCTGGTGCTTTTGCGCCCCCTTTCCCCTACTCTATTTTTTAGGCTCGGTGGGCGGATTAAATACTGAAAAAAATTTCCGTGAATAGCCTCCATTCTCTAATTTTTATGTTATCTTGGAAGCAGGAGTTTAAGGAATTCTATACATTAGGGACAACAGGTCTAGCGACTGGGTTCAGGAGAATCTATCGCCACCTAATTAATCTATTGGCTTAAGGATAGCCGTTAGGACTTCTCGACGAGCTTCTAACTTCATTCTGGTCATTAGGCTGTCCACAATATCGGTGAGGGGAGTCTCTATTTAGGGTTTGATGAGAGAATCCTGGGTTTTAAAGTAGGGAATCCTCTGCTGAGTTTCGGTATAAGCAATATTTCGGGGAAATGAGAATTTCCCTCGGAGATTTTCTATTTGTGGGTCATCAAGAGCGCAGGCGTTAGCGATCGCGTGTTGACCTGATGTAGCGGGTCTTAAACTTCTGTGATGCTCCTCCTCCTATTTCTTCGGGCTGACTCATGATGTTCTATAACGATATGCCTTTAACCATCCCGCTCCTGGCCGCGGGTTATGTTTTAATGATTTATTTACTCTTAGCCCTTGCTAAGTATACGACAAACATCTCCTGATCGTAGGGGCGAGGTCTCCTCGCCCATTACGGTGTCAGTGTAATTTGTTGACATCCTCACCGCCCTAGAAGTGCGGTGATTCCTCGCCGCGCCACCGTTTTACGGATGGTCGATAACTGATTACTGATTACTGACGGTTACGGGTTCCATCGTGGGTAAGGTGGTGGCTTCTACTGCGGGAGTAAATCCCAACCACTGCACCGAAAGATCGGCAAACTGTTGAGGGCAGCCACTCACACAAAACCGCGTCGGTTTAGGAGACTGGGTGTTCTGCATTCCTAATAGTTCTAATTCCTTAGCAGTAGCTTTAACTAAAGAAACCGCCGGGTCAACCAACCGAACCTGAGCCGGAAGGATTGAGCGCAACACCGGGGCTAAATGAGGATAATGGGTACAGCCATAAATCAGAGTATCAATTTGCTGCTGAATTAACGGAGTTAAATATTCCCGTGCCACTTGATAGGTATAAGGATCATGAATTCGGTTTTGTTCAATGAGGGGAACAAATTCTGGACACCCCACTTGCCAAACCTGAACCGACGGATCGGTTTCTTGAATCGCATGGCGGTAGGCATTACTGGCGGCCGTGGCGGGGGTGGCAATTACTCCAATCCGTTTTCCTTGTCGAACTGCTGCTTGAGCACCCGGAAGAATAAGTCCTAGTATGGGGATATCAAATTCATCTTGAACTGTTTCTAAGGCCAGGGCGGAACTGGTATTACAGGCCATGAGAATCATTTTGGCGTCCTGTTGCATCGCCCAAAGAATAATCGGACGGACAAACTGCAAGATTTCCTCTCGTGAACGGGTTCCATAGGGCAAGTGCGCCGTATCTCCAAAGTAAAGAACGGATTCATTCGGAAGTTGGCGGTACAGTTCCCTTAAAACCGTTAATCCCCCCACACCACTATCAAATATTGCGATTCTTTTTTGTCGATTGTCCGTTGTCATGGGTTAAAAATCTGTCTTTGATTGTCTTTTATCGAGGGTGGATAGCTCAGTTGTCAAGTCTATCGACGGTTTAAAGCCAAGTATCCTTGCCCCGACCTACCCTACTGCATTACTTCTCGCGATTCAATCACCGATGCCGGAAACCCAACGGCTCAATTTTTGAGCTCCATGGGTTGTAAGTCGAAGTCATTACGAGTATGATCTAAAAAGACAAGAACAAGGAGAATAGACTCCATGCAGGTTAAAGAAATTCCTCTCCGGCAGATTCGTCGTCCCCTGCCCCGGCAGACTGATCAAGCTAAAGTAGAACTATTAATGCAATCGATTCAAGAAATTGGGTTGCAAGAACCGATTGATGTTTTAGAAGTAGAGGGGGAATATTACGGTTTTTCTGGGTGTCATCGCTATGAAGCCTGTACAAAATTAGGGTTAGAAACCATTCGCTGTAATGTGCGAAAAGCGCCCCGTTCTATTCTGCAAAAACATCTGGCTTGAGGTAGATTTAGAAAGGTTTAAAATCCGATATAGTACCCCTAGTTTCCTGTCTGTTTTGAAATTTTCTATTCATCCAATAAAACCTTTAAAGGAGCTTTTTTAATCATGGTAACAACAAATCGTAAACAACGTCTTTATGCAACTCGAATTGATTTACCCGAAGCCACCCGCGCCAAAATTATTGAGATTCTTAATTACAGTTTAGCGACAACATTAGACTTAAAAACCCAAGTCAAACAAGCCCACTGGAATGTCAAAGGGATTAATTTCTATCAGTTGCATTTGCTGTTTGATGAAATGGCAACGGAATTAGAAGGATATGTGGATTTAATTGCGGAACGAGCGACGGCTTTGGGCGGGACAGCCATGGGAACGGCTCGGATGGCGGTTGCCGATACAATTTTACCTGAATTTCCCTTGGATCTCGCTAATGATAAAGATTATGTGGTGGCTTTAGCCGATCGCTATGCTCCTTATGGCAAAATAGTTCGAGAAGCCATTGATAAAACAAGCGCATTGGGCGACGCGGATACCACCGATTTGTATACTGGAATTTCCCGCGCCATTGATCAGCGCTTGTGGTTCTTAGAATCCCATTTACAAGGCAATTAAAGAGCCGTCAATGGCAGATAACTCGTGAACTAAAAATTAAAATGAGTGAATCTGCGTTGCCTGATTGTACTTCCCAATTGCAGGAATTAATGCAACGGGCGGGGGTTTCTAGCTTAGAAGAACTCAGTCAAAATGCTGGGGTTTCCCCGTTACAGATTATTCGACTGCGACGGGGACTGGCGCTGCAAACCCCTGTGGGTATTTTGCTGAAAATTAGCCAGGGTTTAAAGATTTCCCTGACCGAACTCCTATCGGTGTTTGCTGCGGGTGCTGTCCCAGATGAAGAAAAAGCCTCTCCAGGGAATTTGGCACAGGAATATCAACACTTACAAACCCAGATGGAACAGCAACGTTCTGTATTGCTGGAGGAATGGAAACGGGAAAGTCTGCACACCTTGGAGTCTTGGCTCTTACAATGGCCAACGGTGGTCTATCGAGTTCAAGAAAATCCCCAACTCCCGGCGGTCAAATTATTACGCTTTGTAAGTCCGGTGGAACAGCTTATGGGAGAATGGGGAGTAGAAGCGATCGCACCTGTTGGGGCAGAAGTTGCTTATGATCCCCATCTTCACCAGCTTTTGGAGGGAACGGCTCAACCAGGAGAACCGGTGATTGTGCGATATACTGGATACCGACAGGGAAGTAAACTGCTCTATCGCGCTAAGGTCAGTCCAGTATAGGCCTGTTCAAGTTAAATGGATAGATTTGGCATGGAGTTCAACTCAAAGCTATACTAACGGAGTCGAGCGAGTCTTATGGAGGGTTCAACCCCTAAAAAACTATGAGTTCTGATGTTAAAATTCTTAAACCTAACGGGATTTTGGATGGCACTAAAGCGAGTCAATTTCGGCAGGATATTGTTGCTTTAGTTGAGAAAGGAGCCAAGACCATATTAATTGACTTCCAAGATGTCACGTTTATGGATAGTTCTGGTTTGGGTGCATTAGTATTAGCTTTGAAAGCAGTCAGAGCGGCTGGAAGTCGATTATTTGTTTGTTCTATTAATGAGCAAATTAGGATTTTGTTTGAACTTACCAGCATGGATCGGGTGTTCGAGATTTTTGAAAGCCAAGAGAAATTTTTGGAATTTGTTGAAAGCTAACCTGGTGCTATTGGGTCACTAAGACGGGGTGAAAACGGGGGTTGATCTGAATTTATGCAGATTGGTGTTTCCCAATTTCACCCTCAATTCTATTCTTGATCAAAAGTTAATCAAAACTTACTTTTAGGAGTGAGAAATCATCATCAAAGGGATTGTTGGAATTATATTTTTTAACCGTATTTAATACCAATTCTAAAGTATCTGATTGTAAATGATTATATTCTGTTAAAATAGAGATAAATCCATCTAAACCCAACATCGTATTATTCTCTGGTGGTTGGATTTCATAAACTCCGTCACTAAAAATATAAAGATTACTGAATTCTGCAATATCGTGGGTTGCATCTATATATTCAGCGTCTAAAAACATTCCGACGGGCATTCCTCGGGTTTTTAACATTTCAATTTTGAGATTTTTTGGATCTTTGCCAGTTAACAAAATAGCGGGGGGATGACCGGCGCTAGAATACAATAATTTTCGAGTGGAAAAATCATAAACCCCATACCAAATCGTAAAATATTTATCGTTTTGGTAGGTCATTTGAAAGGTAGTATTTAAGGCTTTTAAAACGTTACTGGGTTGATAGTAATTAATATTAGGAATTGCCCTAGATCGGAGTAAATTCAGCACGGAAACTGAAGGGAGAGCCGCTTTTAAACCATGTCCTGATGTATCTAATAAATAAATTGATAAATGGTCAGAATCTAGCCAAAAATAGTCAAAGGAGTCACCGCCTAATTGACGAGAAGGAATGAATTTAGTATCAATTCTGATCGGTTCCATTAAGGGTTCGGGAAGGAGCGATCGCACATACTCAGCGGCTTCGGCTAGTTCGGCTTCAATTAGTTGTTTTTGGGTTTGTAAATCTTGACTAAGTTGATGTAATCTTAATCCAGCCCGAACTCTAGCATAGAGTTCATTCATTTCAATGGGTTTAGAAATAAAATCATCAGCCCCCGCATCCAGCCCCGTAACCCGATCAGAAACCGAACCCAAGGAAGTTAATAGGAAAAACTGTGTGGTTGATAATTCCGGGGTAGCCTTAACTTGACGACAGACCTCAATCCCCGTTAGCCTGGGCATGATCCAATCACAAATAATTAATGCCGGACATAGCTGTTTAGCCTGTTCTATGCCTTCTTCACCATTAGTTGCCACACTGACATCATAACCCTGTTTCTTCAGCGTTCTTTTAAGAAGTTCTAAAATGGCAACATCATCATCAATAACCAGAATTTTAAACATGAGTGTTGAGGTACGTTGGTACACCAGATGAGGGTAATCAAGGCTAAGTTAAGACTTTTCTATGAATGCTCTTTGAGTATAGTCTAATTGGAGGGTTGACTGAATTTAAGATTGAAGGAATTTAGGATGATGTTCAGTTAATATTGAAGATTCATACAGTTTGTCCCATAAAAGTTCTGATTAATCCTCTGGAATTTTAGAGCAATAATTTTGTGCAATATTAATGTTCATCCATAGAAGGTCAGTTTAATTTCCAAGGAAGGTGTTTTAACTCCTAAATAGGTTGATTTTGCTTAAAGGTTACAACAAGTCGGGGGCGATCTCTCGCGGTGGAAAGAAGTATTTTACTTGATTTGGCACAACTACGGTTCAATCCAACTGCAAAACTTTCTAAAAATGCAGTAAAGTATAGGGAGACTCAACGAGCGATTACTGATTTCAGTCGGAATAATCAGATCGTTAGTCCCAAGCTGTCTCAGAGGTTCAACCGAGATCACTGGAGCTTGAACTTTCATTTTATGATCATAAACTTATTGTGATTGAATAAGAGGGTTTAAAACCATTGCCATTACCCCAAATTACCCAACTGCAAGTTCCCTCTAGCCTAGACAGTCTAGCTAAGGTCTTGTCCTGGTTTGATCAACTGTATCAGTCCTTTATTCCTAAATCCGTTTGGTTACGCTGTCAGTTAGCTTTAGCCGAGGGGTTTACTAATGCAGTTCGTCACGCCCACCAAGGACTTTCTTCTGATTTATATATTGATTTAGAAGTTACTATTTTAGATCGGCAAATTGAAATTCGGATCTGGGATTTTGGCGTACCTTTTGATTTAATGAAGAAAATCAAGGATATAACGAAAGAAATCAAGGATACTCCAACGGATAGTGATCCTCCTTTAGGTGGGGGTGGCACAAGAGGCTTACTATTAATGCGCGATATTGCGGACTATTTAAGTTATGAACACGGTGAAGATGGACGCAATTGTCTATTAATTATTAAGCAATTTTAAACTGATAACTGATTACTGATTACTGATTACTGATAACTGATTATTGGTTCGGGTTTTAATAAGCCATGAAGAATTTGTGTAGGCGGGTTTTGATGGGGCCAGGCAAAGGCATGGCGAAAGGCGGCTTGTTGACAGGCTTCTAATTGTTCAAACTCGATAATATCGAGGGTTAATAAATTCTCGTATTCAAAAGGTAAACGAACATTATGTAACCCCGCATTATCGGTACAAATCGCAATATCAACCCCGGCCTCAAAACAGCGTTCAAAGACAATTTTTAACTGCTGAATATCCTTGAGGGTTCCCGTTTTAATATAGGTGGTGGGACAAACTTCTAAACATTGATTATTTCTGGCTAATTCCGGTAATAATTCTGGATGTAATAACGGAATTTGGATGCCATGGCCAATTCGCATTAAATAGGGTAATAATTCAGGATAACAACCTTCCGGGGTTTCATATAAATGTCCGGTGGTTTTCAAGCCCAAGGATAGGGCATATTTGTACAAATTGATAAATTCATCCAACCGTTGAGCATAATGATTATCCCCTCCGGCGATATCAACTGCACAGACATATTGGGGCATTTGGGCAGCCAAATTAATAATCGCTTGATTGACTTCAAACGGAAGTCGGGTGTGCATACACAAAATTTGGCTGGTGATAATGGGGGTATCACTCAGTTGACTGGCTTTTCCCACCACCTCCACAATTTCAGCCATACAGTCAATTCTTTGGGACTGACTCAGATGTTCTGGGGTGCGTAAATAGGGTGTATAACGTAATTCTAAATAAGCTAAATTTTCAAAAGTATAAGCGCCGCGCATCAACCGATAAATAAAATAGGGGAGGGTTTCAACGGTCTGCACACTTTCCACCATGGTATGCAGTTCTAAATATTCATCTAAGGTATTGCGGGGTTTGGTATAAAAATCTTCAAACCGTTCATATTCTGCAAAACCTTGGGTAAACTGAGGGTTATGACGTTGGAAATACCGCCACAGAATGCGCGGTACAACTGAACCCCCTAAATGGCGATGTAACTCGGCGTGTAACGGCATAATAGAATGATGATGATATTGACCATTAACCATAGCATAGCCCTATATTTCACAAAACTTAATTTGACAGAGTGCCTGTAATCACAGATAATCAGGATTTGTGTAAACTGTCGGAGTGAAAACTCTCTTGGCTAACGTAGTTGTTATCGGTGCCCAGTGGGGCGATGAAGGAAAAGGCAAAATAACCGATCTGCTCAGTGGTTCAGCAGATGTGGTTGTCCGCTACCAAGGTGGCGTAAATGCAGGTCACACAGTTGTTGTGGACAATCAAACCTTCAAACTGCACTTGATTCCTTCAGGCATCTTATATCCCGATACCGAGTGCATTATCGGTTCAGGAACCGTCATTGATCCCAAAATTTTAATTGAAGAACTGGATCAACTGGAGTCTCTGAAGATTTCCACCAAAAATTTGATGATTTCCCAGACAGCCCATGTGACGATGCCCTACCATCGCCTCCTGGATCAAGCATCGGAAGAACAACGGGGATCTCAAAAGATTGGGACAACGGGCCGGGGAATTGGCCCGACCTACGCCGATAAGTCTGAACGCACGGGTATTCGGATCATTGATTTGATGGAAACCGAGAGTTTACCCGATCAGTTGCGCTGGACGATTAGCAATAAAAACGTTATTCTCGAAAAACTCTATAATCTCCCGCCCCTCGACCCGGAAGCGGTGATTGCGGAGTATTTGCGCTATGCAGAACGCTTGCGTCCCCATGTTGTTGATGCGTCACTAAAAATCTACGCGGCGGTGCAGGATCGACGGAATATTTTATTTGAAGGGGCACAAGGAACCCTGTTAGATTTAGATCATGGGACGTACCCCTATGTCACATCTTCTAACCCGGTTGCAGGTGGCGCCTGTGTGGGTACGGGAGTTGGCCCGACAATGATTGACCGGGTGATTGGGGTGGCGAAAGCCTATACTACCCGGGTCGGAGAGGGGCCATTCCCGACGGAAATGGTGGATGGAATTGGCCAGGTCTTGTGCGATCGCGGTGCAGAATTTGGAACCACCACCGGACGTCAACGCCGTTGCGGTTGGTTTGATGCGGTGATTGGCCGTTATGCTGTCAGAATTAATGGTTTAGACTGTTTAGCCATTACTAAATTAGATGTTTTGGATGGCTTAGATGAAATTAAGGTTTGCATCGCCTATGATATTGATGGAAAACGGTGTGAACATTTCCCCAGTAGTGCGCGAACCTTTGCCCGGTGCGAACCCATTTATGAAACGGTTCCAGGTTGGAAAGAATCCACCGCAGACTGTCGGAAATTAGAAGATTTACCTCCAGCCGCACTCAGTTATTTGAAATTTTTGGCGGAATTAATGAAAGTTCCGATCGCGATTGTTTCTTTAGGTGCGAGTCGAGATCAAACTATTATTGTCGAAGATCCGATTCACGGCCCGAAACGGGCGCTATTAGACGCAGATGGACAACCCATCACCGTTGGCGGTTAATATCTTTTTTTGTGATTCCCTGGTTTCGGCCGGGGAATACTTTTTTCAGGTTAGAGCTACATCTAAAACTGCTTTTGTCCATATTTAATCGAAAATTCGACCGTCTTTAAAATTTAGATAAAACACTAAAGGGGGTCTTAAATGTCTAATTTCATGTCCGATGAAGATAGAATGATAGAAATATATATTAAACATAGAAATTTAAAGAGATTTGTTATAAAAAAGTTAAAAGAACAAGGAATAAATTGTCAAGAAACAACTAAAAATGAATTGCCTATGCAGAAATCCCTGAAAGCGAGTTCATGGAATCTGAAGTAGAGGAGGAAGGATAATGTTAGATATTGTGTTCTATCCTGCTAATGGTGAGTTATCTTATTCTGTTGATGTTTCAGAAGAAATTTATCAATGGTTAGCGAAATCCGAATTCTCTAAAATTGGGAAGTCGGTATTGCGAAAAATGGAGATTGATGGAGAAACAGAAAAACTATTTTTGGTTAAGTTAGGGAAAGACACTCGCAAAAAGTTCAAGAATTTTTTTCGAGATGTGATCACCCAAGAAAGTGATCAAGTGCTAACTCAACTTGGCGATTCTCCCTCGAAACAGGAGTATCAACAGGCGACATACCGCTTAAAAATCCTGCAAGAACTCCGCAAGTGCATCGAAAATCAGGATTATCTGTATTTGCAAAGATGTTAGCTTTCATTCCGTGGCAGAGCCAGGGAACAAGTGTTAATATAACGATAATTGATTGATTAGTTATAAAAAATATTATGAAATTTGTTGACGAATACCGGGATGGAAAACTCGCTCAGGATTATGCCAAAGCGATCACATCAATCACCACAAAACCCTGGAAAATTATGGAGATTTGTGGAGGCCAAACCCATTCTATTGTTAAATACGGAATTGATGAACTTCTCCCCTCAGAAATTACCTTAATTCATGGCCCTGGTTGCCCCGTTTGTGTCACCGATATTAATATTATTGATCAAGCTATTGCCCTCGCTTCCTTACCTAATATTATTTTTTGTTCCTTTGGAGATATGTTGCGAGTTCCGGGGAGTGAAAAAGACCTATTAAGTGTTAAAGCTACCGGGGGAGATATCCGAATTATTTATAATCCCTTAGACTGTTTAAAAATTGCCCAACAAAACCCCACAAAACAGGTAATTTTCTTTGCCGTTGGCTTTGAAACCACTGCCCCAATCACCGCCATGGCAGTCTATCAAGCCCAGCAACAAAATATTAATAACTTCTCCCTTTTAGTCTCCCATGTTCTGGTGCCTCCGGCGATGGAAGCCCTCTTATCGAGTCCGAATTGTCAGGTGCAAGGGTTTTTAGCCGCGGGTCATGTTTGTACCGTCATGGGATATAAGGAATATGAACCGATTGTTGATAAATATAAGATTCCAATTGTGGTGACAGGGTTTGAACCCATTGATATTTTACAAGGAATTTATTTATGTATTCAACAACTGGAAAAAGGAGAATATAAATTAGAAAATCAATATAATCGTTCCGTGCGTCGAGGGGGAAATGAAACCGCTCAAACGATTATTCAAGAAGTATTTGAAATTGTCCCCAGGGAATGGCGAGGACTGGGAGAAATTCCCCAAAGTGGGTTAGGAATTAAACAAAAATATATTAATTTTGATGCTCAAAAACGCTTTAATTCTCAACAGTTAATTCCCGTTTCTTCCCCCTGCCAAGATTGTATTAGTGGTGAAATTCTCCAAGGGATTAAAAAACCCCAGGAATGTCCGGTTTTTGCAACCCGTTGTACTCCCGAACATCCTTTAGGGGCGCCAATGGTTTCCTCTGAAGGCGCTTGTGCCGCCTATTATCGCTATCGTCAACAAACTAAAATCCCTGTCCTCCAAGGTTAAAGGAGGAGGTTCAGGGTATTCAAATAATTGGTGTAATTAGGAATAATGGAAGGGGACGGTAATCCAAGGTAAACAGACCCAAAATAGTAATATCCAGACCCACCATCCCCAGGTTAAAGGAACAGAATCTTCCGTTAAAATTGCATCTATTCTTTCCTCTAAACGACTACTCCGAATCGAACAACTAAAGGATAAATTGCCATAATCAGGGGATTTAAACGGAGCTTTGGCGAGATATAATAGGGATTCTGCTAATACTAAAGCGTCAACTTGTTGGGTTGCGTAACGGTCAGCCCGCATTTCCCTTAATAATAGTAATTCTTGCCAGAGTTGGTTGGTATTAGGAAGCCAACAGGTTAAAGTTTGTAGCCAACCCAAGGTAAAAAACCAAAAAGTATCTCGATAGTTTAAATGGGCTTGTTCATGGGCAATTACTGCTTCTAAATGAGTCTCATCTAAGAGGTTTAATAATCCTTGGCTGACTACCAATTCCGGTTGCCAAAATCCAATCTGAGCACTATAGGGAAAATCATCTTCTAAAATTCTCGCTGTTTTTCCCATAACAACCTGTTGAGATAAGCGATGAATTCGGCATTGAGATTGCCACAATTGACCGATTAACTGAATAACCGTTAATATTCCCCAACCGACAAATCCCAAAGCCAAAAAATAACTAAACCAACTGGCTTCAAGTCCCAACATTTCCCCCTTTGTTCCCATCGATAATACCGCCAAGGCTGTCATTAATAAAACCAAAGGCGGACAGACAAACAAAAATAGAGATTTTTGCCAGCGTTGATGCCAACTTCCCCCTTGAGGTAAGGGGATAAGTCGCAAACCAACCGCGCATCCTAGGGCGAATAAAATAATCATTAAGTGCATTATTGTTGTCCCTCCCGTTGGCGACGAATAGCATCAAGGCGTGAGGCAATGGCATCAATTTGATCTAAACTTGCGGTATCCAAACTATCAGCAAAAGAAGCAACTATATCGGGATTACCTATGGCTAAAAATCGATTTAAACGATCATAAGCTAAAATAGCCTGGGCTTGTTCACGGGTGACTAAAGCTTGCCAATAAAAAGCCCGTTCCTGTTTATTGCAAACTAACCAACCCTTATCTGTTAAACGACGCAATACGGTGGTTACTGAAGTATAGGCTAATTCTCGGTTCGGGTCAGATAAAATCCGTTCATGGACATCTTTCACCGTGGTTATACCCAATTCCCAGACTATTTCTAGGATTTCGGTTTCTAAAGGGCCGAGGGAAAGTTGCCGAGGACGATAATTAGGCAGAGGAGCCATAGAGAATCCATAAAAATACTATTATTGAATTAGTGTAATAGATGATTTGAATAAAAATCAAGTTGTTCTGATTTCTCCACTCAATATCTAAAAACAGAAAACCCCCCAAACTCTAATTAATTATAGAGAGTAAGAGGTTTAACTGTATTAAAATTCAGGGTTAATTTATATTACTTTTTCCATTCTTTATCCGCTTGAGCTAATACATAAGCTGCAACATCAGCAATTTGATCGTCTTTTAAACGACCTTTGAAACTGGGCATTGCAGCTTTACCATTTGTCACTTGGGTTTTGATTTTCTCGACATCATACATCCCATATTTTTCGAGATCGGCTTTTTTCAAACTTTTCGCAGCATTGATCAGGTTTTTACCCCCAGCATGACAAGAAGCGCAATTTGCTGAAAATACTTTAGCCCCACTTGCTAAATCGGCGGCGAAGGCATTAGGAACAAAACTTAAAACAGTTACAGCAATGATTAACAAGGCTGAGATTAACTTTTTCATCAATATTCTCCTGTGAGGAAATTTAATCAATTATTCTATGGTGCAAAAGGGTTTTCCCCTTGTCAAAAGACAGGCCGTCAAACTTGTCCAGCTTTAAAATTTAACTTCATATTAATTAATGAAAATCAAACAAAAAAAGTAGTATGGTGAGTGCGCTTCCCTTTCGCAACTCCGATCAATTAAAAATCATTAATATAATCCTTCAATCTGGACTAGGAGAAATCTGTTGAATTTCTTCAATATTAGCCGTTTTAATAATTTGTTTTGCTGCTAAATCTTTAACGCGATTAGATTTTAAACCTTCTAACCACTTAACTAAAATTAGTTCGGCATCATCAACAATTTGTTCTTTTTGTAATTCCATTCTTAATGTATCTACAAACTGTCGTGTTAAGCGTTTTTGTAACTGCATAGCGATAAAATCAGGGGGTTTATTTTTCCCGGCTTCCAGAGATTTTTTAGGACTTTCTGAAATGGTAATTGCAATCTTTTTCACAACACTATCAGCAACTTGTTGAGGCAAATGTCCGATCAAAGGAATTTTATTTAATCCTTTATAAATCAGAGACTGTTGAATAGAGTTAGTGACTTGATAGTGTAGGTAAGCCTCTAATTCAGGACGAATGGTGGGTAAAACTTTAGAAATTGTAATCTCAACAATTTGGTTGGAAATTCCGGGGGGAGACTGGGATTCAAGTTCAATAGCTTCTAAGGAAATCGATTGATAGGAGGAAGGCGGATTAACTAACTTTTTCAGGCTTCCTTGTTTAACAAAATTTTGAATTTTATCAACCCCTTGATTGACTAAAACCTGAACTAATTCTTGAGCAAAACTATAGATTATTTTTAATTTTAGGTAATCAATCGTCGGTTGTAAACTCGGAAAATTGGCTCGATTTAAGTGATAAATGGCTGAAATAAAACGCAAAAATAATAATTTAGGAATTAACAAAAATACATAATACCATAATTTTAAAATTGCCTCCCTTAGTGTTAGTTGAGGTTGGCGAGACCGGAGGACATATATTTCCATTAAAAATATTAAGAAAAACAGGTTGATCCAAGGTAAATCAATCAACCAAAATCGATTCACAAATTGACCATTTAAACTCAATTGTCGAAAATAGAATGACTCCATTAAATCTTGAATGTCATTTTCAAAAAATTCGAGTTCTTTTTCCCATCCTTGTTTTTCTAAATTTTCCACACTCCAAAAGACATAAAAAGCCTGTCTGGAGGATCGATCTGACCAAATTAACTCAGGGGCTAAAAAATTTAACAGTTTAATTTTATATAAAAATTTTAGAGTCGGTGTTAGCCGGGTTGTTACTTTGGGATCTCGGCTATAGATATGATCAATCATGCGATATTTCGCTGCGGTTAATGGCCCCAAATTATGTTCTAATTGTAAGAAATAACTGCGGTCAATAATCTTAGCACTTGATTCTCGAAGTTCTTTAAGTAAAGCCTGGGATTTAGGTGTATCCAAACCATTGTATTTTAAATAAACTTTTAATTCTGAAACTTTAACTAAATAACTTTGAGTTAATCGATCGGGTTCAATCCCTTTAATGATATCATAGGTTAAACTGGGTTCATTAAATAAAATTAAAAACCTGATATTTTTATTAAAAAAATCTAACTCTTTTTGCCATTGTTTTTGATTGAAAAAACTGGGACTCCAGAATTTTTCTAACGCTTGCTGAAAATTATTAATTTTGACATGATTCTGAAAGCGATTTTGAATTTCTGCTAAAGTTCCATAGGAATTGAGAACCCGAAACGGGGGATTTTCTATCAATAATTCTAAACTAGACTCACGAATATCGGTTAATGCTAACTTAACTTCTTCAGACTCAATTCCAAACTGATTAATGGTTTTTTCCAGTTGATCAACTTGCTGCAAATATTGATTTTTAGGTGTATTTTCAGATTGGGTTTGATGTTGACTCCATTGTAAATAAAATCGACGAAGTTTAATATAACTTAAATCAAAAACAACTAAACAAAAATTAGCTGTAACAATCAGAGCTAAAATTCTAGCGACGAGGAGAGATAAACCTGTGCGTTGAGTAGAAATTGGGGGTTCAAATTTCGTCGTCATAGTCACCTGTAGCGAGTAAATTTTAAACGGCTTAGTGATGCTTTTTTAGTTCATTAATTCCTAGTAACACAGTTGCTACAATCATGGGAAGTAGATAATAAATAGCGCGATAGGCTAATAAAGATCCTAAAACATTAGCTGGATTTACTTCTGAAGAAACCAAGGTTAAAACAACGGTTTCAAAGACCCCTAAACCTCCGGGAATATTACTAACCATACTAGCCGTCATTGCTAATAAATAAATGCTAAAACAACTCAGATAAGAAGCGGTGCTACCTTCGGGTAATAATACATATAAAACCCCGGCGGCGGCTCCCCAATCTACGGAGGCAAAAGCAATTAAAGCCAGTGAAACACTCACGGTAGGAAAGTTTAATTCTAATTGTCCAAATTTGATAGGTTTATGATTAAAACTCGCCCATAATAGATAGACTCCAATAATTAGGAGAAAGATGATTCCCACAGGACGAACTGATACAAATGGTAAATCTAAAATACTGGGAACTTTTAAGGGGGTTAATAGAAAAACTAATCCACAGACTCCCAATAATCCCAACCAAAATGTTAAGTTAGTAAAAGCAATTACCTGGGCAATTACACCTGGAGGAACACGCCACCTTGAATATAAGCGATAACGAACAGCACTCCCTGTTAATAGGGCAAACCCCACATTATTACTAATGGCATAACTGATAAATGCACCGATGCCGATCTTAACGTAATTCAGTGAAAAACCGATATAAATAAACGCTAAAATATCATAGGCTGTGGTCATCAAATAACTGAGTATCATCAGGGCAATTGCGCCTAACCTATTAATTTTAGGAAGATTAGATAGACTAATCAAAACATCATCTATAGAATATTTTTCCAGCTTTTGGCTAATGGCCCAAATCGAGAGACAAAATAGAAAAAAGCCGAGAATAGAAGGCACAATCTTACGCATTCGATTCATCTCGGAATTTAACCAGGAACTGGTGGACATTACTTAATTTCAGCTAAATAGTTTTGTAAATCTTGAACTCTTTGCTGAGTCACTTTTGCTAAACATTGGGTTAAAAATAAAGGTTCTGCCGTACCTCCTAACACTTGACTCGATTCAAAACTACAGGTTTTGTCTCGAAAGGAAATCCAAGCCTTTTGCGCTTCAGTTAAACGTTTTTTCCGTTCTGGGGATAATTGACCGATAAGTTTTTGGTAAGTTTGATTCAGCTTTTGATCCGCTATTTGATATTGATCAGAGGCACATTTTCGCATTTCTAAAGTATTGCCATCGGGCCGACACTGAACAGTTTGGGCAATTAATATTTCAGGTGCAGCTAAACTCGGATATACAAAAACCGTAAAGTTAGCAATTATAAACAATAGAAAATAAACTTGTAATATTTTTCTCATAGGGTTAAAAAAAATGTTGTTTAAACAAAAAAGTATTAAATTAAGACAATAATTCCTATAGGTGTCAAAGGTAAAATTGCTTAAAACTTAATCCTTTGTCGATAGTTGGCGACCGATTGTACAATTCCAATGGCTATCCAATTACTCAATAATGAAGATCGACCATAACTTAAGAAAGGCAAAGGAATTCCGGTAACAGGTGCTATACCAATATTCATCCCAATGTTAACAAATACCTGAAATAATAACATACAAAGGACTCCAATAGCAATCAAAGACCCAAAAGAATCCTTAGCAGTTTGGGCAATAATCACTAAGCGTAAACAGATAAACCAAAAAATAGCTAATACTGCAATGCAACCGATCAAGCCCAACTCCTCACCCACGGCGGAAAAGATAAAATCCGTATGTTGTTCAGGAATAAAATTCAATTGAGTTTGAGTCCCATGATTAAGTCCCCGTCCATATAATTGTCCGGCACCAATCGCAATTCGAGACTGAATTAAATGATAACCACTCCCCAAAGGATCTTGCTCAGGATTCAAAAACCCAATCAGTCGCATTTTTTGATAATCTTGCAACACATTCCAGAGGATATGGCTTAACTCCCCGGCTGCTAAATTCACTAATAGGGCTAAAGGGCCAGTGAGCCATCGCCAGGGAAGACTCCACCAACCGACAAAACCCATTAATATAGCCCAGACAATTCCCGCTGGAAAATAGATATTAAAAACAACTGCCGTGATTACCGGAGAAAGCAGCAAAATTAGCCAACCCGGATGAATATTACCCCAATACATCATCCCCAAAGTAATCGCACCAAACACCAAAGAAGTTCCCAAGTTAGGTTCAATAAAAACCAGCCCCCAAGGAACAGCAGCGATCGCTAAAATCCGAATCATATCCCTCAAATTTGGAGTTTTTAACTCTTGAAGTAAAGCCGCTAAAGTAATAATAATTCCCACTTTAGCAAACTCCGAGGGTTGGACATGAAAACCCGCAATATTAATCCATCGTTGCGCCCCTAATGCCGTTGTCCCAATAATTTGTACCGCAATCAACAACAAATTTGTGATTCCATAAATCACCCATTTCCACTGAATTAGACGTTCATAACGACAACGGGAAAAAATTAAAGCTAAAGTAAAACCAATCGCTCCCGTCACCCAATGTTGCCACCAATCAGTTAAACCTTGGTTTAACTCCACACTGCGGATCATAATTCCCGCAAATACGGTGAGGAGAAGACAGGCTCCCATCAGCCACAAATCCGCCTCCGCCCAGGCATAAAACATTGAACTCCGGCGACTTCCCCATCGAATTTTTTGAAACATAGTTTTTACTTAAAACACTATTACTTATTTAATGGGTTCATACAGGTATTCAAAGCCATTTCCGTCAAGATCTCGCCCATAAAAGGAGGCCGTACCATCCCGATGTTCATGAATCGTTGTAACGGGAATCCCTTGGGCCTTTAGGCTGTGATAGGCACTTTCCATTTCAGTGCGATCACTAAATACAAAACCAAAGTGAGGGCCAGCCTGGTCATAACCCGGACTCAGTAAAGCTAATCCGTCCTCACCCGCTTTTAAATAAGCCCAGTCTGCATCCTTCCAAACCAAATCCATCCCTAAGTTTTGATAAAATGCCACGGACAAGTCAATATCATTTACACAAATGGCAACATGGCCTAGACGTTTCAAGTTCATGATTAGATTGAAAAAATTAATGTTTCCCTAACTCTATTCTAGGGAATTATAACTAGATTTTGGAGGAGAAAGCCACCAGTTTACTCCGCCGGTTTTTTAGGTGCGGAATTAGCTTCCGGTTTAGTTTCTAAAGCATTAGGAGAAACCGGTTCAACCGACTTAGCTGGAGCTATACCAATACCAGCTTGTTTTTGAATTTGATCTTTATAAACTGCTGGGGCTAAATCCACCGCCTTAGCGAATAAAGGTTCCGCTTCTCCCGAATTTCCCTGTTCTTTTAAAACTAGAGCTTTAGCAAAAACTGGACGAAAATCTTTTTCATCATTTTTGATCGCTTCATCATAAATAGCGATCGCCTCATCATAGCGTTTATCTTCAGCATAAACCTGTCCCAAAATTAACTGCACCGACATTTCATCAATCGTATTAGGTACAGTTTGATTCGCATTCGCCGCCGCTTTGAGGGTATCCTGTAATAATCCAATCGCCGCTTCTGGACGTTTTTGTTGTAAGAATAAATTTGCTAAACCTTGCAAAGCTTGAATATCTCCAGGTTGACTGGCTAAAACCGTGCGATAGGTTTGAGCCGCTCCTTCTTGATCTCCGGTATAGGCTTTCGCCTGTGCCAATAAAATACTGTAGCGTGTATCTTCAGGATGTTTTTTCGCCAGTTTCTCTAAAGGTTCAATCACATCCTTCATTTCGGCCTGCTTAAACCGAATCAGTTCTAACCTGGCTTGTAATAGACCCTTCAAAGCCGTTTCATTATCGGGTTCTCGCTGCAATACTAACTCATAACCCCGGGCTTGTGCTTGTAAATCCGATTGTTTACCCGCTTGAGCCGATTGTGTGGGAGTGGGAGTCGGTTGTTGTTTCGACTGATTGTTCTGGACAATCCCACTAATCAGTGGCCCCATAGAAAATCCCACAAAGGCAATCACCGCTAAAACCAAGACCACACTAATTAACCCACGACGTTTATCTACCATGAAACTCAATCCTGTACCTATGAGGCCAACTTCCTTGCAGCTAATATGTTAACAGAAACAGTTCCTGTAGAAAGTCCTGGGTTTATCCAATCCGCATGGGGATTCAGTACAATAAGCAAGTTAACCCGTATCAATTTTGATTGCAACGGCCGCCTCCTGCTCAAGCAGGGGTGCAAATGTTGAAATGTCCTGATAGTGTTGATCCTTGATTTAAGTTTAGTATAAAGCCCCGGATCAATTTTTAAAGAAAAAGGGTTTTTACTCGCCGTGTCCTTGCTCCCATAAGGGATATGTCTCCGCTAAGAGGTGTTATGAGTCCTTCTCCGAATCGTTCCTCTCGATCCAAACGTTCTTCAAGCTCAACTCCAGCCAGTGAGCCCGCCGTGAATATGTCTCAAGATGTCTCCATTGATACACCGAACGAAAGTGAAAGTGTAATTGTAGAAACGCCAGAAACGCCAGAAGATCTGCCCCAGACGAGCCTTGGCACGTCTGAGCCGGATCAAATCGATGAAACCGCAGAATCAGAGCCAGATGCTCTCGACTCGATCGAGCGACTCTGGCAACATCCGATTCCGCCCCCCAGCGAAGCCCGTCAATATCGAGCCATTGGATTGGTTCATGGCCGATATATTGCTTCTGCGGATCAGTTTACCCAGGGAACTTTACTCACCAGTGAAGGGAAACTACTCGATGCCGTGTTATTGGGTCGGGTCATGAGTTTAGTGAAAAAACATATTGACTTAGATCAAGATCATCTTTGGGTGGTTTATCCCCGTACCCGCCAAGAAGAAGATAATCTGCACGTTCAAATTATGGGGGTTTGGGAACCCCAAACCCTGAGATCCGATGAATCACCCGAGGATTCCACCGCCGTTACTTCTGAAACTCAATTAGCAGCATCAGAGGAGAAAACGGGAGCTTTGGCGAATGTTCAGCCGGGCTATTTTTCCATTCGGGGTGAAGTGGTTTATCAGTCTCAAGAAGTTGAGAAGTATGTGATTGTTAAAATTCGCCAAGCTCCCCGCAAAGATAATGATAAACCTAAGTTTTTTAAGCTGAAACTCCTAGGGATTGCTGGGATGAGAGCCGTTGGTCATTTCTGGGATTTACACGTTCAGTTACAAGAAGATTATTTAGTCATCCAAGAAAGCCATGATATCGGCATGATTCCGACTAAAAAACGCCGACCTCCGTTTCAAAAAGGAGGCCCGAGAAGACCATCCGGTCAAGGTCAGTTTAACGCTGGATCTTCTCATCCTCCCTATAAACCCAAATTCCCATCGGATGATGCTCCGCCCCCGGCGCGTCGAGAACCAATTCCTAAACCGTTAAAACGCAAATCTTCCCCGGAAGAAAGCTAAAATCAGTTATCAGTTATCAGTTATCAGTTGTAGGGGCGGGTTCATCAAAAGGCGCGGTAATTAACAAAAATCTAACAGAACCCGCCCTTACCCGTTATCAGTAATTCACTCTAAACTAATTTGAGAACCCCAAGTATTTTGGGGAATAAAGGAACGATTGTCAGAGATGGGAGCCACGGGTTCTGTGAGGGTAAAATTGCCGGATTCAATCCATTTTTTTAACTCTTGGGCAACTTCACGGGAACGGGAAATACTGGCGAGGGGGGCGGTTTTGATGGTTTTGCCTTCTAGGTCAATTCTGCCTTTTTTCAGTTGGCTATAAGTCACTAAACCAAAGGTAGGACGCACCCGCCGAGGAATCGCAAAATCAATCACAGGTGCCACAATATCTTGATCGGAAACGGCACAACGAGCGATAACGTCTTGATTCAACACAGGGAAAGGAATTCCTACCCCTAACATTAATGAAGGGCCGTAGTTTTTGAAATAACAACCCCGTACCCAATAGGGATTCATTTGTTTTGCATCTCCAATTAATGCTAGGGTCGCCGCCGGGCCGATGGGAGTCCGATTTTCTAAGCGTTTTTGTAGGGGAAAATGTTGGGTTCCTTCCCAAGTAATATAGCCAATTCCTCCTCCGATAAAAATTTTAGTTCCAATGCCAATTAGTTGTAAATCAGGATCATTGAGCAGGGGGTTTAAGGCGCCAGGATTAGAATAAACCGCATTTCCTAAATAGGGTTGTAGGGGGCCGAGATAAGTATATAGAGGGCGATCTCCTCCATTCACCCCCACAATAAAATTTTGATAGAGATTGCGGGGATTAAATAGGTAAAACTGGTTAATTGTATCTCGGGTGATTGTGGTTTCAAAGGAGTTACGAGGATAACAGTCAGAAACCACCCCAGAGGCTTTCAGATGAATCGATTTTCCCGCAATTAAATCTTCAATCACATGACCTCCACCGCGTTCTCGGGTCTCCTCCAAGTCTTCGATCATTTGCGCCGCACCCAAATATAAATCTACCGCTCCAAAACCACTATAGGCCGGAACTCCATCTAACCAACAGGTTTTAATATTAATTGGGGGGTCGGTATGACCTAAGTTAATCACAGCACCGGAGCCTTCCATCGGTTCAAAGGTTCCAGTAGTAATCACATCAACCTGTTCAGCAATTTGGGCTATATTGTCCGGGGTAACTCGGGCTTTGAGTTCTTCTACCGTCCAAACAACGGCACGATTTTGAATAATTTTATCATTAATTTCAGCAATAGTTTTCATTGGTTTTGGGTTCGAGGTTTAAGAATATTCCTTATAGTGAATGGGCAATAAAAGTATTCTAAGATTGCTGGTTTCCTATTGCCTTCTGCTCTATATTTTCCATTCTCAAATCGTCAGAATCCCGATTCAGTGCAGGATCAAACCTACGCGGTAAAAAGCAACTTATAACACCTTAGCCCTTAATAATGCAATGGGTAGTGAGATCATTTTACGAACTTTAGGAACATAAGCCCGTTTACTAAATACATCATAGTGATTGCGTTCAATCGCATCTAAAATTTGTCGATATAAAATTAACGCCGTCCAAACTGGCCAGCGAATATCCTGATTTAAAACACTAATTCCTCTTTCTGCTTCCGCGTAGAATTTCCGCGCCCTCTGAATTTCAAAGCGCATTAATCCCTGCCAACGCTCATCCACAATCCCCTTTAATAAATCCGCTTCTGTATAATTAAATAACGCTAAATCATCTAAGGGTAAATAAATTCGGCCCCGTCGCGCATCTTCCCCCACATCCCGCAGAATATTGGTGAGTTGATTAGCAATTCCTAAAGCAATCGCTTCTTGATTCGGAATTATAATTTCTGGGTTAGGATTCCAAGGAGTCGCCAGAGGAGGTTCTATACCCATCACCGCCGTTGACATTAACCCCACCGTCCCCGCCACCCGATAACAATAGAGTTCCAACTCCTGAAACGTCTGATAGCGGTTGCGGTATAAATCCATCCGTTGACCCGCAATCATATCTCTAAAGGGTTGAATATCCAAAGGAAAACGATGGAGGGTATCCACCAAAGCCACATCCACATCATCCTTTGGATGTCCAGCAAATACTGCTTCTAGGTGTTCTTCCCAACGATCTAAGGTTTCCTCCGTCGTTGTCGCTGCCATTGGCCCATCGACTAACTCATCAGTTCGACGACACCAAACATAGATGGCCCAGATAGCCCGACGCTTGGCCTCTGGCATCAATTGAGTTCCTAAATAAAACGTTTTGGCATACTCCGCAGTAACCTGACGGCAGAGTTCATAGGAGTCTTCCAAAGATGCCAGAGTTCTCATGCACGGAGTTTTAGAAAGTTGTAGCATTCGTTGTTCTGCTGACCGACAGTGGATAAGCTAGGAAGGGATAGGAGTTGGGGAAGCAACATCAGCCTCGGGGGTCGCTAAAGCCGGAAAACGATCAGAAGTGAGATCTTCTTGAATCGCCTGTGCAGTTAGCTTACCAGAAAGCACAGCCCCTTCCATACTGGCGAGATAACGCTGCATCGTGTAATCTCCACTCAAATAGAAATTAGGGATTGGCGTTCTTTGGGAGGGACGATGGGCTTGCCGTCCCGGGGTGGCTTTATAAACCGAACGGGGGGTTTTCACAACGTGGGATTTCAGCAATTTGGCTTTGTGGGGAATTTCCTCGGGAAAGAGTGTTTCCAACTCCGCCATCGTCGCGGCCACGATTTCCTGATCCGATTTACTAATCCAATCCTTTGCCGGAGCCAATACCAATTCCAACATAGAACGGTCAGGATGGGAATACTCTTTACAGGTATTACTCATATCCGCATAGACGCTGAGTAGGGGAGAACGGGAAAACAGCAAATGGTCAACATTTGTTAACTTCCGATCAAACCACAAATGCACGTTAATCACCGGAACCCCTTCTAAGCCCTCTAGCTGTTTAAAATAGTCCATTTGTTGCCAAGGCTGGGGTAACATCACCTTCAGGGGGTCAACGGGCATGGCGCAAACGTAGAGATCGGCCGTTAATACCTCGTCGGCGGTATCCTCTAACCCGCGAATTAAGAACCCGGCAACAGTTCCATCTGGGTTGAGTAAAAATTCCTTGATCGGAGCATTCAAACGCACTTCCCCCCCCCGTTCGGTGATGTAATCTACCAAAGGTTGACACAAACGTTCCGTAGGAGAGCCATCTAAAAATGCCATTTTAGAGCCGTTTTTTTCTTGGAGAAAACGGTTTAGGGCGGTTAAAATTACCGTTGAGGAGATTTCATCGGGATTGATAAAATTCAGGGCTTTGGACATGGCAATAAACACTTCTTTCTCAACCCTGGGCGGAACATTCTGAAGTTTCAGCCATTCGGAAAAAGAATATTTATCCATTTCCTCGACGTATTTCTGACCCTGGAGCATGGCGGGAATTAATCCCAAACCAAACCGGATTTTCTCCAGCCAGGTCAACATATCATTATTACGAAGAATAGCAACCATCCCGTTAATCGGGGCGGGAAGATCAGGAAAATCAAACCGAGAATAAGTTCCAGGTTTCTCCGGTTGGTTGAAGATCATGGAATGTTCTTTCCATTGCAGCCGATCTTCGATGTCCAATTCTTTGAATAACTGCAACATATTCGGATAGGCGCCGAAGAAAATATGTAATCCGGTTTCGTACCAGTCGCCGTCTTTGTCTTTCCAGGCTGCAACTTTCCCCCCCAAAACGTCCCGTCGTTCTAACACGATGGGAGTGTGACCAAGATCGGTGAGATACTTGGCACAAGCCAGTCCCGCTAAACCTGCTCCAGCGATCGCAACTCGCATCAATAACCCTTGGTAAATGTTTTCTTAATGTTTTTTCTGATTATACGTTACATCTTGTTACATTCAAAGGAAACCAAGTCAAAAATTCCGGTGCGGGGTGTTGGGGGTGGACGGTTGAACGTCGGGACGGCTTTACCGCAGGGGCGGGTTCTAATCAATCTAACCTATACTATACTTATCATGATTAGCCTTCAAGATAAGTTGTAGCTATGTACCCAAAGTTATAATTTCTATCTCTGTATGAATATGATATCAAGTAGCTTAAAATCTTTTTCGGTGTACGGACTTTTCGGAACAAATGACGTACATATTCCTTTTGATGAAAATATTAAGATTTTGATTGGTGAAAATGGACTTGGCAAAACCCAAGTCTTAAATATGTTTTATTATACTCTTTGTAAAAAATTTGAAAACCTAATTGATTACTGCTTTGATAAGCTAGAGTTAGAATTTTTTGATGGCGAGACTATTTCCATCAGTAAAAACGAAATTGAACAGACATTTTTTAAACATCCCGTTGCCATAGAATTAATTAATCAAATTGGAGTTCGGAAATTTATTGACCTCAAAGAAGAATTTGCTAATAAAAGTCTTTCTAGCTATCAAGTTAGAAACAATCCTAAAATTATACAAATCCTAGAAGATCTACCCTTTTCAATGGGAATGATTTTAGAAACTTTACGAAGATTATCTGATGAAAATGAAGAAAATTTTTCAGCAAATTTACAACAGAGTAGAAAAACAATCACAGAAAGGTTGAATCAGAGTGAAATTATGTATTTCCCTACTTATAGACGGGTTGAAGAAGATTTAAGAAACCTGGGTTATGATGAAGAACAGTTTCATAAAGAAGATAATAGATTAATTCATTTTGGAATGACTGATGTACGGAAACGTTTTGATGAAATTGAAAATACAATTGATAAGCTTTTAAAAGAAGGGTTTTCTAAAATTTCGGGGGAAATTTTAAGTCAATTAGTTAAGGGATTTACAGATACAGATACAAGCATTTTGAGTCGCATTGATCAAAATGATATTGAAATCATTTTAGCGAGAGTAGGTGAGCAACTTTCAGAGGCAGATAAAAATGAAATCAGAAATATTGTGGTAAATCAAGAAATAAAAAATGACTCGCTATTATATTTTTTACAAAAGTTGATTGAAATCTATGAAAAACAGAAACCGTTAGACAACTTTATTAAAGTATATAGAGATATTTGTAATAAGTACCTGATCGACAAAAAAGTATTTTATGATGAAAGTGCGATTAGAATTTTTGTCAAGTCAGACTTATCGGGTGAAGAAATACAATTAAGTAAACTCTCATCAGGTGAAAAGCAAATCATATCGATTCTTTCTAAAATTTACTTAGCTGAGGATAAACAGAGGTTTATCCTACTTTTTGATGAACCGGAATTATCATTAAGTATGATTTGGCAAAGGCAATTACTTCCTGATATACTCAACTCAAATAAATGTGATTTTCTATTAGCCGTAACTCATTCACCTTTCATTTTTGATAATGAGTTAGATCGGTATGCTGTTGGCTTGAATGAATATGTTAAACCTGCAAAAACTCTTACTGCCTAATGCTATACATAGATGAACTTAGAAAAAGTCGTGATAAAGCCCAAGTTGCTTATCAAGAATTTGCTCTTCATACCAAACAAGGTAAGGATGGTTTATTTTGTTTTTTTGAAGGCAAAGATAATGCTTATTATGTTCCAAGAATCAAGCAGTTTGTAGAAAATTATCACCCAATTAGATGTGGTGGTAGAGAAAAAGTATTGCAGGTTTACAACCTGATTAAAAATCATAGGGAATATGATCAGTATAAAAAGGCATTTTTCATAGATAGGGATTTTAATAGTTCTTTACCAAATCATAATCCGCCAATTTTTGAAACGCCGTGTTATTCTATTGAAAACCTATATGTTTCAGTAGATGTATTTAAGGAAATTCTGAAAAATGAATTTTCCTTATCAGAAGTGCGTGATGACGCTTATAAAGTTTGCTTAAAGCTTTTCATTGAAAGACAACAAGAGTTTCATTTGGCAGTTAAGCTGTTAAATGCTTGGTATGCTTGTTTGATAGCAATAAGAAATACAACAGGCAGACAAACAGGTGTAGATTTAGACGATAATTTACCTAAAGGCTTTATAGAGCTTACCTTAGATTCAGTTTCATCAAAGTATGATTTGGAAAAAATCAAACAGACTTTCCCAAACGCTACAGAAGTTACACAGGAATTGCTAGATCAAAAACTTGTTGATTTCTCAAACTGTGAACAACATAAAGTATTTAGAGGTAAGTATGAAATGGAATTTTTACTCATCCTTATTCAATTGATTTTACAGGATTCAAAGAAATCCCAAAAATACTTAACAGATAAAATAAAGTTCACTTTTAGCGATACAATAAGTAACGAGCAAGCAATAAATACATTTTCAGGATATGCAGAGACACCTGAAAGTCTGATTGAATACTTGAAGGAAGTCACCTAAACAAAAGAATAACTTAGAATAAAAGATGCTCATAAACAGAATAAAAATTTATATGACTTCACGATTTCCTCAAATTTGGCAATTAACATCAGTCTGAAATTGCTCTGCCTTTTATATCGCATAGGAAAAAACGGGATTATGGTTTCACCACTTGATATTAATACCGTTACTGGCCTATCTGAACAAGATGCGATCGCGCGACTGAAAGAGGAGGGCTACAATGAACTCCCCTCGGCGGGATCTCGTAATCTTTTCTCGATCGCTTGGGAAATTATCCAAGATCCGATCTTCCTATTGCTAGTGGGGGGCGGAGTCATTTATTGGGTTTTAGGTGACCTACAGGAAGCTCTGATTTTATTGGGTTTTGTCTTTTTTATCACCGGAATTAGTCTCTACCAAGAAGGTAAAACCGAACACGCCTTAGAAGCCTTACGGGATCTTTCCAGTCCTCGCGCCTTGGTAATTCGAGATGGGGAGCGAAAACGGATTGCCGGGCGAGAAGTGGTTCGGGGAGATACTTTAGTCTTAGCAGAAGGCGATCGCGTACCTGCGGACGCCATTGTGCTTTCTTGCTCAAACCTCTCCACCGATGAGTCATTATTAACTGGGGAATCCCTACCTGTACGCAAAGTTGCCGCCGTGGGTAACGTGGAGATGGCGCGTCCGGGGGGAGATGAGTTACCCTTTGTATATTCTGGCACGTTGGTAGTTCAGGGACAGGGAATTATTCAAGTCCAAGCCATCGGCGCTCAAACGGAGATGGGCAAGATTGGCAAGGCTTTACAAACAGTCAAGCCAGAAGCAACCCCCTTGCAACGGGAAATGAATCAGTTAGTCAGCCGTTTGTTTGGTATCGCTTTATCCCTGTGTGTGGTGATTGTAGTAATTTATGGACTGACGCGAGGAGATTGGCTGAAAGGATTTCTGGCTGGAATTACCTTGGCTATGGCAATTTTGCCGAATGAATTTCCGGTTGTTGTCACCATCTTTTTAGCATTAGGAGCTTGGCGAATTTCTCAGAATCAGGTCTTAGCTCGTCGCACTTCTGCGGTGGAAACCTTGGGTTCCGCAACGGTTTTATGTGTGGATAAAACTGGGACGCTGACTCAGAATATTATGGCGGTGCAACAACTATTTGCCTATAACCAGGAAGAAAACCCTCAGCCATATAATTTAGAATCTCATTCAAAAGAGCCACTTCCTGAATCGGTGCATGAATTAGTAGAATTTTCCATTCTAGCAAGTCAAAGAGATCCCTTTGATCCGATGGAAAAAGCCTTTAAACAATTGGGCGAGCGCTCTCTGGCTAATACCGAACATTTACATAACGATTGGAAACTGTTGCGAGAATATCCCCTCTCACCGGATCTATTAGCAATGTCTCATGTTTGGCAATCAGCCGATGGTAAACAATATGAAATTGCTGCCAAAGGAGCGCCAGAAGCGATCGCCGATCTCTGTCATTTTACCCCCGAACAACAGCAAATTCTGGTAGGGCAAATTACTAAAATGGCAGAGCAAGGATTGCGGGTATTAGGTGTTGCCGCATCATCTTTACTTGATGCGCCACCCCCATTTTTACCTCCCCATCCTCTGGTGAATCCCGATCATTTACCCGATCAGCAACATGACTTTCCCTTTCAATTTCTAGGATTAGTGGGACTTTCCGACCCAGTGCGTCCAACCGTGGCGGCGGCGATTCAAGAATGTTATACCGCCGGGATTCGAGTCGTGATGATTACCGGGGATTATCCGGCCACGGCTCAAACCATTGCCCGTCAGATTGGATTGATGCAAATGGGGGCGATTTTGACTGGGGCGGAATTGGATGGGATGAGTGACGCTGAACTTCAGGAGCGGATTCAAAGTACAAATATCTTTGCCAGGGCAATTCCCGAACAAAAATTACGGATAGTTAATGCTTTAAAATCCAAAGGAGAAGTCGTTGCCATGACCGGAGATGGCGTCAATGATGCCCCGGCTTTAAAATCAGCCCAAATCGGGATTGCGATGGGTGAAAGAGGCACGGATGTGGCTAGGGAATCGGCGGCGTTAGTGTTATTAGATGATGATTTTTCGTCAATTGTGCAAGCGGTAAAACTGGGGCGGCGAATTTTTGATAATCTTCGCAAAGCCATGGCTTATCTTTTAGCAATTCATATTCCGATTGCTGGGATGTCTTTAATTCCAGTATTGTTTAAGTTGCCATTAGTATTACTTCCGGTTCACGTTGCCTTTTTACATTTAATTATTGATCCAGCTTGTTCAATTGTGTTAGAAGCTGAACCCGCAGAAGAAAACGTAATGAAGCGTCCTCCTCGCAATTCTAAAGATCCTTTATTTGGTAGGAAAACTGTGGGTTTGGCGATGTTACAAGGGGGAGCAATTTTAACGATTGTTCTCGTAATTTTTGTGATTTCGCTATATCGCGGACAAGGGGAACTTGATGCCCGGGCGTTAACGTTTACGGCATTAATTTTGGCAAATTTAGGACTAATTTTGAGTGAAAGTTCTTCGCTGCCCCTGAGCTTAAAAATACTGAAATCCCCTAATACTGCCCTTTGGTGGGTTATGGGTGGAGGAATATTTTTTCTGGCGATGGTGCTTTATGTTCCCTTCTTGCGTCAATTGTTTAGCTTCTCTTTTCTGCATCCAATTGATATTGCTATTTGTCTACTTGGTGGCGGGATTAGTTTAGTCTGGTTTGAACAGTTAAAGTTACTTAATCAACCCCAAGGAGTTATTAAATCTAAACCAGGAAGACCTGTCTAAGAAAATCTATAGGGATGCTGGAGATCCAGCAATAAAGACTACTTTATTTGTTCTATTAAAAATAACGGAAAAAATAATGAATCCACAGTCCACATTTTGGAACTTATCTACAGATCAAGTGCTTCAGCAGACGCACTCTACAACCGCAGGATTAAGCGGTCAAGATGCGAAACAACGCCTGAGCCAGTACGGCGCAAACAGCCTCAAAAAAACACAAAAAACCAGCGCATTGATGCTGTTGTTCAATCAGTTCAAGAGTCCGATTATCTTGATTCTGATTTTTGCCGCGATCCTATCAATTTTTGTTCAAGATGCGACAGATGCCATTATCATTTTGACGATCGTCCTCATCAGTGGGCTATTAGGATTTTGGCAAGAGCGAGGCGCCTCGAACGCGGTCGAAAAATTATTGGCATTAGTGCAAGTTAAAGCCACTGTTTTGAGAGATGGTCAATCTCAAGAAATCTCCAATAAGGAAATAGTGCCGGGTGATATTGTCTTGCTTTGTGCAGGTAAAAATATTCCGGGCGACTGTCTAGTTTTAGAGTCGCAAGATTTATCGGTGGATGAAGCTGCACTGACAGGAGAAACTTATCCCGTTGATAAATTCAGTGGTGTATTACCTGCTGAAACAGGACTCAGCCAACGCACTAATTCTCTCTATATGGGAACTAATGTTATTAGTGGAACGGCGAAAGCAATAGTCGTTCATACCGGAAAAGAAACTGAATTTGGCAAAGTATCGGAACGCTTGAAACTCAGACCTCCCGAAACGGAATTTGAACATGGACTCAGCAAGTTTGGCTACTTTCTGATGGAAGTAACACTAATTTTGGTAGTTCTAATTTTTGTCGCCAACGTCTACCTCCATCGTCCAGTGCTGGAATCTTTTATGTTTTCTTTGGCGCTCGCGGTTGGTTTAACTCCCCAATTGTTACCTGCAATTGTTAGTGTTAACCTGGCTCGTGGGGCCAAGAAAATGGCTCAAAAGCAGGTGATTGTGAAGCGTTTACCCGCGATCGAAAACTTTGGCAGTATGAATGTGTTTTGCACCGATAAGACGGGTACGCTGACGGAAGGAGAGGTAAAAATTCACTCTGGGGTTGATGGGTCGGGTCAAGAAAGCGATCGCGATCACGAATCCTCGACGCAGGCGAATCGCGTTCTCCTTTACGCGTATTTGAATGCCGCATCTGAGTCGGGTTATGTAAATCCGATCGATAAAGCGATTCGTGAATACAAAACTTTCGACATTTCTAGCTATCAAAAGCTGGATGAAGTGCCTTATGATTTTAACCGCAAACGTCTTAGCATTCTGTTTAAAAAAGAGAATACACATCTGATTGTTACTAAAGGCGCACTGAAAAATATTCTCGATGTTTGCTCAAGTGTTGAAACTGCTGACGGTAAAAAGATAGACATTGTAGACCAGCAAAAAAAACTCCACCAAGAGGCGGTGGACTTGGGTAGTAAAGGATTTAGAGTTTTAGGTGTGGCTTATCGTGATTTTAATCAAGATTCCTTCAGCAAAGATGATGAAACCGACATGACATTTCTGGGCTATCTTGCGCTGTTTGATCCCCCCAAAGCTGGCATCGCAGACACCCTTAAAGAGTTGGAACAGTTGGGAGTCACTACCAAGATGATTACCGGAGACAGCCAGGCAGTTGCTATTAGTATTATTCAGCAGATAGGACTACCTGAACCCAAAATTTTGACAGGCTCCGAACTAGATAAGCTCAGTGATGAAGCTTTGCTCCATCGAGTACAATATACTAATGTTTTTGCTGAGGTAGAGCCAAACCAAAAAGAGCGCATTATTATTGCTCTCAAAAAAGCGGGGAATGTAGTTGGATATCTGGGAGATGGCATTAATGATGCCTCTGCGCTTCATGCGGCTGATGTTGGTATCTCAGTTGAGAGTGCTGTTGATGTTGCCAAGGAAGCCGCGGACATTGTGTTGATGGCAAAGGATTTGAATGTTCTTGTCCAAGGCGTAAAGGAAGGACGGGTGACATTTGCTAATACTTTAAAGTATGTCTTTATGGCAACTAGCGCCAATTTTGGCAATATGTTTAGCATGGCGGGAATTTCTTTGTTTTTGCCCTTTTTGCCTCTGCTACCCAGTCAGATTTTGCTGACGAACCTATTAACTGATTTCCCTGAATTGACGATCGCGACCGATCGCGTAGACCGAGAGTTAGTCAGCAAACCCCGTCGGATGGATATTCAGTTTATCCGCAACTTCATGATCGTGTTTGGTTTACTGAGTTCCATATTTGATTACCTGACTTTTGGAGCACTTTTGTTGCTACTGCACGCTCAACCAGAACAGTTTAGAACAGGGTGGTTTTTGGAGTCTGTAATCTCAGCTTCGATGGTTGTGTTAGTCGTTCGTACCAGGCAATCTATTCTCAATAGTAAGCCAGGAAAATACTTATTGATGGCAACGCTGGCAACTATGGGAGTGACAATGATTATTCCCTGGACACCTTTGGGAACCCTGCTCGGATTTCAAGCGTTGCCGTTGAGTTTTATGCTGGTTCTGGTGGCGATCGTGGTGTTCTATATCATCGCTGCTGAGAATGTGAAACGAGTGTTTTACAGCTACGTAAATTTTTAGTATTCAAGACTCAGCCCTAAAAAGGAGCTAATTCATCCGGGACAGATTGCAAATTGGTGCATCTATAGCAATCCTATTTGAGTTGTGTTCAAAATTCCTGATCAAAAGGGAACACCGCAACAGGGATAATACTTCTGACTGTTTCCCACACCATATTTGGGCAGGTTTTCAAAGCTGTTTCCTGTCCTAATGGCTGGGTAACAACTGCCAAACCTTCAGCGTATCATCAAAACTTCCACTCACTAAAGTATGATTTTGAGGGTTGAATGCCACATTTACCCAAGCTCGATGTCCTTTGAAGGTTCCAAATAATTCTCCATTATCTACTTGCCAGAGTTTCACCGTCCCCGCAAAATCCCCACTGGCAAGGGTTTGGCTATCGGGACTAAAGGCAACGGACTGCACCTTATCTCCATGACCCAGAAGAATTTGCGCCGGGGTATTACTAAAATATTGAGACTCTAATTCTTTTAAATCCCATAACTTAATCGAATGATCCCAACTACCCGTAGCCAAAGTTTGACCATCAGGACTGATCGCCACCGACCAAATCGCCTCAGAATGGGCCTTAAATGTCCGCAATAACTGTCCCGTGTGCCAGTTCCAAAGATCCACAATCCCGTTACTTCCGCCACTAACCAAGGTTTGATTATCCTGACTAAAAGCCAGGGACTCTACCTCTGTGCCATACCCTGGTAAGGTTTTTAGGGTTTGTCCGGTGGATATATCCCATAGCCGAATGGTTTGGTCACGCCCGGCACTGGCCACCTGCTTGCCATCGGGACTGATGGCAACGGCATAGACCCATCCTTGATGACCGTAGAGCATTTTTTTCTGACGGCCAGTCCACAAATCCCAAACTAAAATCGTTTTATCACCACTTCCACTCACTAAAGTCCGACCATCACCACTGATAGCCAAGGTTCCCACGGGTTGAGAATGTCCCAACAGCGTGTTAATTAATCCGCCAGTTTCCGCATCGATAATCCGAATTGACCCATCGGTATTCCCATAGACCACAAATTGACCATCGGGACTGACGGCCATCGACCACACTGGGCCAATGTTCTGTACCAATGTCCGCATCGCTGGGCTGGGTTTGGGGAGAATGGGGGTAAAAGTCTCCGGGGGGGAAACCGAAATCTCAGGAATCTGATAAATGGGTTCTACGGGTTCCATGGGCTCAAAGTGCGATTGAGGAATTCGTGAACTCAGGAATAGGGATAACATTGCCAAAGCTGCACCCCCCAAAGCGGTTAACGTCCATGGATGTTGACTAACCCGAGGGAGTTTAATTGGAATCGGCCCGGATTTTAAGTCTCGGATTACCTCGACCGCCGAAGTATAGCGTTGAGCCGGGTCACGTTCAATTAATCGATTCAAAATTCGGGTTAGGCGATGACTAATGGGGGTTTTGAGATAATCCTTCCAGACCCAAGCATTGGTTTTAATATTCCATAAATCAAAGGGGCTCATTTGAGTCAGTAGATGCAAACAAGTCACCCCTAAACTATAGAGATCATTTTTGGGACTAATTTCTCCTTGCAGTTGTTCGGGGGAAACATATTCGGCTGCACCTTGTAGGGGGTTTACTCCAGCAAAATCAACTAAAACCAGTTGTTTTTTGATCGGAGAATTCGGATGGGAAACGGGACGACGAATAATATTTTCCGGTTTAATATCCCCATGAACTCTATTTTTATGGTGAATGGATTCCAGAATCGGTAGAATTGCACTCAATAAATCCCAAATTTGCAATTCTGAAAACACACCCTCTTGTTCTAGTTCTTCGGCTAAATTGCGTCCGGGAATATAATCTTGTACAAGATAACTATAGCTATTTTCTTCAAAGCAGGCTAATAATTCAGGCAGGGCCGGATGCTGACTAATCTGGTCTAGGGTTTGGCTATACAGACGAAATTCTACCCGGGCTTCGGGAGTAGATAGGGGAGAATCAAGAGATTGTTTAATTACACAGCGCGGTTTGGCGGGTTTATCTTCATCAATTGCCAAAAATGTTCGGTTACAATGGTTTTGGCCCAAAACTCGAATCATACTATAGCGATTTTTGAGGCGCAGTTCTGATCCACAACTCTGACAGGAAATGGCGTGAGTCGGGTTCTGGGGGTTCTGACATTGGGGGTTGATGCAGTAACTCATAACCAGAATTTTTTAGTATATTTTTCTATGATAAGTCTTTCTGAAACTTTAGGTTAATTCAGGGAAGGCGATCGCCTATTATCTTATATATTGCCCATTGCCCATTCTCCTATTATTTTTAACCTATGGCTTTAATTCGTATTGTTCCCTCCTGGGAAATTTCGGAACATCAGATTACACCGGAATCTGTTTTTCTCAATCGTCGTCGGTTCATGAAAAGTTTAATTGGGGCAGGATTAACTGCATCGGCTTTATCTTTAGTGGGTTGTCAAGCAACTTCAAAAACACAAAATAATTCAGTACAGGGGATTTCCGATTTCAAAACCAATCCCAATTTTGCCACGGTTAATCGTCCCGTTACGGCGGAAGATTTAGCGACAAAATATAATAATTTTTATGAATATGGCGGAACCAAGTCTATTTGGCAAGCCGCCCAAGCCTTACCGTTAGAAGATTGGAAAGTTGAGGTTTCAGGATTAGTGAAAAATCCGAAAACCTATGATTTAGAGGATCTTCAGAAAAAATTCCCCTTAGAAGAACGAATTTATCGGTTTCGTTGTGTGGAAGCCTGGGCGATGGTTGTGCCTTGGTTGGGGTTTCCGATGCGGGCATTAATGGCGGCGGTTGAACCTAATTCCGAGGCTAAATTTGTCCGGTTTACCTCTTTTTATGATCCTAAAATTACCACCGGGCCAGGATTTTGGGCTAATGGTTATCCTTGGCCTTATACAGAAGGATTACGAATTGAGGAAATGGCAAATGATTTAGCCTTTTTTGCCGTAGGAATGTATGGAAAAACCCTCCCGAAACAAAACGGCGCTCCTTTACGGATGGTACTCCCTTGGAAATATGGATTTAAAGGAGCAAAATCCATTGTTAAAATTGAATTTTTAAATCAAAAACCCGCGACGTTTTGGAATACTTTGGGCCCGGATGAATATGGTTTCGAGGCGAATGTTAATCCCAACAAACCCCATCCCCGTTGGTCACAAGCCACGGAAAGAATTGTTAGCAGTAAGCCTAGTTTTTCTTGGGAAAAACAGCCAACTTTACCCTATAACGGTTATGGTGAATATGTTGCTAGTCTTTATTCTTAATATTAACTTGATGCACTGGTATAAAATTTTAAGGCAAATTGCCAAAATCTAGCCGAAATAAATAATAATCCCAGGGCTAAAAATCCTGATCCAATCACCCAGGATATGTCAGTTTTTCCTAGGATTGATTCTGCTGGAATTGTTGTTAAAAAAGCGACGGGAACAATAAAGGTAAAAAAGAAACGATAAGCCATAGGATAAGCCACCATTGGATATCTTCCGGCTTCTAATAATCCCTGCAATACTTCCGTCACATTATAAATTTTTACAAACCAAATACTGGTCGCTCCCAGGATAAACCAGATACTATATAAACTGATCATTCCAAAGGAAAGAGGTAATAAACTGGCTAAATAATCTCTCCAGGTTAAGCCCAGTTTACTACCTTGATAAGCGACAATTGAACACCCAAAAATTAGGTCAGGTGTTCCCCAAGGAGAAACCATACGAGTCGATAGCCAAAATTGACTGCCGAGGGGTTTAAGCAATACAAAATCTAAGGTTCCATCTTGAACATGGGTGACAATTCTGTTTAAATTGGGAACTAATATTGTTGTGGAAAATCCTTGTAATATTGTAAATATTCCCAAAACAACTAAGACTTCTTCCCAACTCCATCCTTCAAAACTGTAACCCGTTCGATAAAATAAAAATAGGCTAAAAATACTGCCAATTAAACTTCCTAAACTGGTGATGGCAGAAATCAGAAAGTTAATCCGATATTCGAGTTCTGCTGCGATCGCAGTTTCCCAAAATAACATTAAAATCTTAAAATAGCGTTGCATAATTCATACAAAATTAACAACAAATCCATTGTAGGGGCGGGTTCACCCAAATGTTAAACTTCTATATAAACCCGCCCAAACCTGTTTTTTTACTTTACTATAGAACAGAAAATAATCGTTCAATCGTGCGTTCATTTTCGTCAGGACGACCAATGGTAATTCGCAGTCCTCCTCCAGTATGACGCACTAATGTTCCTTTGGTTTTTAATTGTTGCATAATCTGGTTTAAGGCTTGATCGGAATTTTGTTTGTCAGCGAGTCTAATATAAATAAAATTAGCATCACTTCGCCAAATTTTTAACTGTTTATTTTCAGTTAAAGCATTAATTAAACGAGTCCGTTCTCCTAAAATTTCAGGAATTACAGCGAGTAAATCTTGACGATTATTTAAGGCTAATAAAGCTGCGGTTTGTGTGAAACTGGGAAGATTATAGGGAAGCCGAACTTTTTCTAAAGCGGTGATTAATTCGGGATGGGCGATCGCATATCCAGCGCGTAAGGAAGCTAAACGAAATGCTTTAGAAAATGTTCGTAAAATCACCCAATTGGGATGCTGTTTTAACTCCTCGATAACGCTGGTTTGACTAAACTCAAAATAGGCTTCATCAATTACCACTAAAATCTGTTCCGGTAAACCACGCAGCCAGTTTAATTCATCTTCTGTTAACGCATTGGCTGTGGGGGAATTGGGATGAACTACAAATACAACTCGAATAGGAGGGTTTTGTGTTGTTTCAATCGCAGTTTTAGCCCCGTTTAAATCCATTTCAAAGGTGTCTTGATGCCTTTCTATACTAACAACGGTCATCCCTAAAGTTTGAGCAATAATTCCATACATTGAAAAGGTAGGATTAGCCACTAAAATTGAGCCTTCTCCCCCTAAACAAGTCGCAATTAAGATAGATCTAATTAACTCATCTGACCCATTGCCAACGGAAATATTCTCAGGATTGACAAAGGCTTCATAATTAGAAATAATCTCGTTAATATAACTAGCGATCGCAATTTTTAACGGAAAATGACTGCCATCAGGATAACGATTCGTTTCAATTTCATGTTGATACGTCCACGCCAGCTTTTGTTTTAATTCTTCAGGTAAATCATAGGGACATTCATTAGTATCTAAACGATCTAATATTTGAGTCTCGATAGGACTGCCAGAATTGCCTCCCGGGTGAGGAGCATAGGCGTGAAGTTGGTTGAGGTCGTTGCGAAGAAAAGACAGCATGGCGTTGAGGTAATTGTAATTTTTTATTGAGTTTAGACAAGATCTATTATCTCTTAATTTAGACTAAAATAACATCCCAAAAGCAATATAGCAATCCTCAATGATTGGTGATCAAAACCTGTAGGGGTTGGGTCTCCCAATCCAGGCGCAAAGTGGGTTGGGAGACCCAACCCCTACGATAAAATATTACAATCCCTACACGGATTGCTATATTTTTTACCTCCTAATTTTTGTGGAGCTATTTATTATCCTGATTCAATAGAATAAATTTGCATCTTGTTAACCTCCCTTCATTAATCCTTAATGCTGCAAAAGCTAATTTACAAAGATGGAATTTCTTCAACACTTAATCCAGTTGCCTGAACAACTTGCTCTAAACTAAAACCCATTCGTAATAAATTTAAAGCAACTTCTTCCTTTCCTTCCAGTTTTCCTTCCAGTTTTCCTTCCAGTTTTCCTTCCAATTTTCCTTCCAATTTTCCTTCCAATTTTCCTTCCAATTTTCCTTCCAGTTTCCCCTCCAGTTTCCCTTCTTGTAGAATTTCTTGATAAATGACTGAATTTCGCATAAGATCACTCCTTAAAAGTCTTTTCACTATATCTTTATTTAAAACCAAACCCGCCAAAATTGCCGAAGCAGCAACGAGATTACTTTGAACCTGTTGATCGGTAATTCCCTCAATTACTTCAGCTACTTGACTTAATATCATGGTCGGATCATCGGTCTGACTCAGTACCGCAAAGGGTAACAATCCTGTTACATTTAAAAACCGTTCCGGCGGTTGTTCCCAAAGACGAATCACCTCAAACTGATGAAAGGTATTCTCCAGACGAAAATTATTTTCTTGGACTAAAGGAGAATTAGTTTGACCCAGATAAATCACCACCTGACGCATGACTTTGTTGGGAAAACGACGATAGACCCTTACCCGATAATCTAACATCCGAAAGGGGATTTTAACATCGGGTTCGGTTTGAAATTCTGTGTGCAAAACCAGATCATCCGATTGCAGTAAGATCAGAGAATCAGCCCGAATTGGTTCCAATGATAACTCTTGGGGACTCAACTCAGTTAATGCAACGGGAGAACCCAACAACCAACTCGCCAAATCTTCAGAAAAATTTTCTGCCAGAAACTTGCAAATACTGTCAAACACCCCGGATTATTCCTCCCCAATCATCTGACCTATTCATTTTACAATAAACAATTTATAATATAAACGTAAAAGTATTTTTTCTAATTAAATTTATCTATAGTAATCCTATTTGAGTTGTGTTCAAAATTCCTGATCAAAAGGGAACAGGGAACGCCGGATCTGGGAACAGGGGTAATAATTCTGACTGTTTCATATCAGTATTGAAATGTTACAACCTATTTGGGATTGCTATAGAAATTATCAAGACTATTTAGTTGAATCTCTCAAAGATCCATCTGAAGCCGCATTAAGTACCTAAACAAAATTAATTACAAATCCTCTAACCTGTTCCCTATCCCAACTAGGTAATTTATTTTGCACAAGCACTTATATCTTTGGGCAATTTTATAAGAAAAAGATCCTGAACCTGAATTATTATTATCTGCCCTTCAAGATGTTGCAATGGCACTAGGACAAGAAAAAATGTCTCCAGAACAACTTCAAGAACATTTATTGCGTTTGAATCAATTTCTCGACTAACCAGGAAGCCAAGCAATTTATCGTTTATCCAGTTGGCTACAATCTTTAGGACTAACTTTAACTGTTATAGTTAATTCCGAACCGAATTCCACACTAGAATCTGTTGCTGAAACTGTAGAATTTAGACTATAGAATTTCAGAAATCGAGTTTATTCAAGAAACCCGATTTCTACTATTGATTTTAGTTTTTTATTTCCCCTTTTAATAGCCAAAATCCACTAAAAGTCATCCCGGAATCATCCGGTTGTACTAATAGAAAATGTAATCCTTTTGCTAACTGTTTTCTGACTTCAAAAGTTTTGGCAGCATCCATAACTTCCGCATCTTCAAAGGTTGCCATCACCCAACGCTCAACTAAACCTGATTCTAAGATCAATCCATTAGGAGAACCAGGAATATAATTGAAAGCAAAGGGTCGAATTTCCTCTAACCATCTAGCTAAAAGCATAGATTTTTTGCCTCCGTTAATAATAATTCCAGGAATCGCTACTACCGACGCTAAACCTATATTTATAGGTAAAAAATTATCTGGTATTTGTAGAATTGGAATCGGACGGTCAGCAAAAAAATCTTGTAAATTTCCGGCAGAAATACTAGCAAATTGCCAGTTATCACCCCATAATTTATCAGGTAATGGTAAAGGTGGCAGTTGATCTAATTTCACGGGATTATATGGTTCTCCCGTATAATATTCTGACTGAGAATATTGTGTTGAACGTTCAGTTAACCATTGTTTTAAGGTCTCGGTATTTCGATCTGGTTCCACAACAATTCCTAATACTTTTCCTGCTTTTTCTAATAAACTTAAAGACTGCGGACGAAACACTTTAATTTTATCGGGTTTTTCAGTAACAATTATTTGCTGCAACTGTTCAATTAACCAAGTTGAATTTGCTTGCGACTGAGGACACATCGCCATAAACTCAACCTTGCGAGTCTGGTCACAGACTAACAACTCCCACAGGGGTTGTCCGCTTGCATCCTTGAGGGGGCGAGAATAAAAATCAGCTTGCCAAATTACCATAAACACAAAAAATCCTAATATTCTGGTTGAAAACTGTTCTATATGTTCAATTCTAAGGTTAAGATTGATCAAATGATGATGAACAGATGTCGGATTCCATCGCTCCCGGTTGTGGGTATCGGATTTCTGGTTATGATTCTAGCTCCTACCTACTACCTCCTAATTATAGGGGGATGATGTTAATTAATTGGGTTATAAAACTATGAATCCTGCTTTGACACAATTTGGCGAACGGATGTCTCATTTAACGGGAGTTCGTGCTATTATGAAAGATATTATTGAAACTTTAAGATTAGGAAAAGGCAAGGATTTTATTAACTTAAGTGCAGGAAATCCGGTAATTTTGCCTGAAGTTGAACAATTGTGGCGAGATTGTACCGCACAATTACTATCGAGTCCTGAATATGGGGAAGTTGTTTGTCGGTATGGTTCTAGTCAGGGATATAAACCTTTTATTGATGTCATTGTTGAGGATTTTAATTCTCGTTATGGGTTAAATTTAACCGACCGAAATGTATTAATTACACCTGGTAGTCAATCAATTTATTTCTATGCTACCAATGCTTTTGGCGGATATACCACCGATGGTAAACTGAAAAAAATTGTTCTTCCTTTGAGTCCTGATTATACCGGATATGGAGGTGTGAGTTTAATTCCTGAAGCCGTTTTTGCTTATCAACCCACCCTAGATATTGATGAAGTCAATCATTATTTTAAATATCGTCCTGATTTTAGTCAATTAATTATTGATGAAACCACCGGATGTGTCATTTTCTCCCGTCCCTGTAACCCCAGTGGAAATGTTTTAACAGAAGAAGAAGTTAAAAAAATTGCCAATTTAGCTGTTGATTTTAACGTTCCCGTATTCATTGATTCTGCCTACGCTCCCCCATTTCCTGCCTTGAATTTTACCGAAATGAAACCCGTTTTTGGTGATAATATTATTCATTGTATTAGTTTATCAAAAGCTGGTTTACCTGGGGAACGATTAGGAATTGCCATAGGAAATGAAAGCACAATTCAAGTATTAGAAGCATTTCAAACTAATATGTGTATTCATTCCCCCCGTTATGGACAGGCAATTGCGGCGCGGGCCATCGGTTCTGGAGCGTTATCAGAAATTGCGACTGAGGTAATTCGTCCCTATTATCAACAGAAATTCACCGTTGTTGAAACCGCATTAAATCAAGCCATGCCTCAAAATTTACCCTGGTTTTTACATCGCGGTGAAGGAGCAATTTTTGCCTGGATGTGGTTTAAAGATTTACCGATAACCGACTGGGAATTGTATCAACAGTTAAAAGAAGTGGGTTTGATTGTAGTTCCCGGCAGTTCATTTTTTCCTGGTTTACAAGGAGAATGGAATCATAAAAACCAATGTATTCGGATTAGTTTAACAGCTACGAACGAGGAGATTACAGAAGGAATGAAACGGTTGGCAACGGTGATTGAACAGGTTTATAATCATTCTATTGTTGGTATTTAGATTATTCAATCTCCCCTGTTAATCAGGGGGGATTATCTATATCAATCTCAGTTAATTAATTTCTATAATCTAGGGGGTAATAACAGGTTAATGGCTATAGCATTTACCGATAGAGAAATGCAGAGAGCATGGAGAGAAAATAGGTCAGCTTATGGTTATGAAAATCCTAAAACTAATGCTCATAGGTTACTCTTATTTTACGCTGTTGAATGTGGTTTGAAAGCAATGTATATGAAAAGAACAAAAAAACATCGTAGTGATTATTTCCTATTCTTGGATATTTGCTGCTTTAACTGATTTTAATGGCAGATTGCAAGCTAGAGATATTGTCAGATTTTTGTATAATGCGGCAAAAATTACAGTGGAACAATCCAACAATATTCAATTTGAAAAATGGTCTACTAGCAGACTTTTACCGCCCCAATCAATCCGTAAAGCTTTAAAACCTTGTAGTGAAAAGAAAGTAGAGGAAGCAAAAGAAGAATATCCAGAGTTTGAAAAATGGGTTGAGACACTACGACAATATTCTGTTGAACTACGCAGCATTCCTTTTGCTGTAGAAAAGTTTGGTATGGAACCAAAAACCGTTAGAATATTAGAGGACATGGGAGTGATTTATGAAGATAAAGAAAAAGAAGATATAGCTCGTTTTTATATGCCAGAAATATTTCGAGAAGGGTTGGGTTTTTCCGGCACAGGAGCGCGTCCCCGTGTGTTAGCATTAAAGAGAAAAGTATTAGGACGAGGTATTATATAAAGATGGATAATTTCAACGCTAATTCACATAATTTTTTGTTAATTCTATCCCACAACTCGATAAACAAAATTAAACGTCGCCCAACTATTAATATCGAGGGCTAAATCATCAGTGATAATCCCCATTTTTTCTAAGGTTGGTTGACTACCTCTATTCAAATCTTGTAAAATTGCATCCGCAATATTCAAAGGATTAGAAACTCGATTAAATTTTAAAATACCTTCATTCTTATTAACATTTCTATCTGAAATTTCTAATGTTTCTAAGAAGGGATTATGACTTAAAATAACGTGGGTTTCTACTAATCCGGTTGACCCTTTGACCATTTCTCCTATCATTTCTGTAGAAGAATTTCCACTATAAATGTTAGCGGTCGGTAAACTCAAGGATTTGCCGGGTGCAATTTGTTGTTGTTGGGGGTCAAAACCTGAATTAAAAATATAAGTTTCTCCTTCACTATTCATAGAAAACACTAGGAAATAAACGGGAAATTCCCCTTGATTTTGGAGTTGATATTGTAAACGACTTCCTAGAGTTAAGGTGACAATGCCGATATTTTCTGAAGCGGTAATCGTGGGTTTATTTAAACTAGACTGAGAATTAATATTATTAGTATTTTCTCGATTGATAGTATTAAAAACTCCTGTGGTTTTTCGTTTAATTAAAACTTGAGATTGGGGGGCTAATAAATTTAAAGACGCTCTCACTTTTAAAGATGAGGAACGTTCATTTTCTGTTGATCTTAATAACTTAATTGCTAAACGGGTTTTCAGTTGAGGAATTAACCTATTCACCGCCACTTTTACCGCTTCTCCTCCTTCGCCAACGGTATCGGGAAGTAAGACTAAACCCTTAGAAAATAACCCATATCTGCCCTGAAATAAAGGTGATAAAGGTGGGTTCAATGCTTGAGCAATAGTGGTATCGGTAACGCGACTAAGGACATAATCCGCAGGTTGATCACCTGCTACAATAGTCATCCGAGGAGAATCGGAAAACGCGCTGGTTGCATCGACCCGTTCAATGCGAGATAATTTCGGATCTAAGGCGATTTTTAAATCAATTTTTCGAGGTAAAATCCGAATTGATTCTTGCACTTTTTGTCCAATTCCCAACCCCGAAAATGACGTTAAATTATTGTTTTTTATTTGGGTTTTGGCATTTAATCCTGTGCGAGAACGCAGTTGTAAATAGATAGGATTTTCTAAAGAATCAGACTCTGGTATAATCGTTAATACACTATTTAAACTATAGGAATCTAACACAAAAGCTGGCAGACCAGTTAATAAAATTTTGGCTATTTTGCCGTTATCTTCAACTCCGGTAATTACACCATCAACCGGAGGATAATTAACTAATAAATTCCCTAAAGAAAATTCTGATTCAGTTTGAGGATTAGACCCGGTTAATGTGCGGCGTAGTTGGGGTTGTTGACATGATCCCACAATTTGTTCTACTTCTCCCGCCACTCGACGGATTTGAGCAGATAAATTCCGGGGTGAACTTGCCCCCCAGAGGGTTTGGGTTAAGATGTAAGTGAATAATCCCGCATTAAAGCCGTCCCATCGACCTTCTGTAGAGATTTGGGAAGGTTTGGATGCGGATAAAACTATCCCTGGTAAACCAGGTTTTCGTTTTTCTAATTCTTGACGGGAAATACCTAAACTAGATAATAGTTGATTTTGTAAATCTAATTCTGCGGGATTAATTTCCACAGTTGTGGGACTGGGAATAGCGCGAATTTTTAGAGTCCCTTGTTGATGATATCCTGGATAAATAAAGCTTGTATCTAAAATATTAATTATATTAGAAGTTTTTAGCGATCGCAATAACAACCACAAGGTATCCTCTAAAATATCATTAATAGCTTCCGGTTCTGATAATGCCACATCAACAGGAAGGTAAGAATATTGAATTTGAGATTGATGATCAACCGAATTATCCCTGGGAATACAACTGCCATAACCACTAAAGTGAAACAGCACTAAATCCTCGGTTTTAGCCTGTTCAATTAAATGGGAAATAAATCCCGATTCAATTTGATTTCTAGTAGCTGTTTCGTTGGTTAAAGTTAAAATATCATCGGGTTGAAAACCGAATTTATAAATTAACAAATTCCGTTGTAATTCCACATCCGTTAAACAGCCTTGCAACGGTTCTTCAATGCGATTTGCAGTTGGATATTGATTAATTCCAACTAATAGGGCTAACTTCCGTCGGGTTGGCTGTGCCAAGGCTTGATAAGAACGATAATACAGTCTTTCATTAATCCCCAGCGCCGCCAGAAGTAAGCCAGCCCGTTGTAAAAATTCCCGTCGTTTTAGTCCCATTACCAAAAATCAGTGATCAGTGATCAGTTATCAGTTATCAGTGGTTAGACTTGCCACGGCTCGTCTATAACCCTTATCAGTGATCAGGTTAGAATTGAAAAACAGCTAATAAACTATTAACTATCATATTAACTCTGACACTGATAACTGATTACCAATAACTGATTACTGATTATTCGTTTTCATGGCTTTAATCAATTCGTTAGCAACTTCCGGGCGGGAAAATTCCGGGGGTGGAAGTTCTCCCCGACTGAGTAATTCTCTTACCTTAGTTCCTGATAAATGAACTCGCTGTTCTGGTGAACTGGGACTGGTTTTGCTGGTTGCCATTCCTTCGGTCACCTTACAGTAAAAAGCGTGTTCAAACATCATCGGAGTAATACCTAATTCCCCTGGTTCAAACTCATCGAAAATATATTGAGCATCGTAGGTGCCATAATAATCACCTACCCCGGCATGATCTCGACCCACAATAAAATGAGTACAGCCATAATTTTTCCGCACCAGCGCATGAAAAATTGCTTCCCGGGGGCCAGCATAACGCATGGCGGCGGGATTAATTGCTAAAATAACCCGTTGTTTAGGATAGTAATGATCAATCAAAATTTCATAGCAGCGCATCCGCACATCCGCCGGAATATCATCGGATTTTGTTGCTCCAACTAAGGGATGCAAAAACAAGCCATCAACGGTTTCTAAAGCACATTTTTGAATATACTCATGGGCGCGATGGATGGGATTTCGGGTTTGAAATCCGACAATAGTTTTCCAGCCTTTTTCTCGAAACATTGCCCGTGATTCTGCGGGGTCAATTTGATATTTCGGGAAGTAGGGATGGGACTGACGCTCTAATAACCACACCGGGCCAGCGAGATTAATTCCCCCTTGATCATAAACCACCTTCACCCCAGGATGTTTTTCGTCCGTGGTGCGATAAACCTTCAGGGCTTCAGTTTCCTTGTCGTAGGAATATTTTTCGGTCAGTTCCAAAACCCCAACAAACTCACCCGTGGGGGAATCTAAACGCACCAAACCCCCTTCTTTCAGGGTTGAGGCGACTTCCTCCGATACGGACAAAGTAATCGGAATTGACCAAGGTAAACCATTGCTCAGGTGCATTTGGTCAACAACGGTTTTATAGTCCGCCTGTTCCATAAACCCAGTTAGGGGACTAAAACCCCCAATGGCGATTAATTCTAAATCAGAAAGCGATCGCTCATCCAACTGAACTCGGGGTAAATATTCCCCTTTGCCCAAAAATTCCTGCCGTTGGTCAGGAGTTGCGATACGATTAATCAGATGTCCACCGTGGGGAGCAATGGCGTCTAGTGATTGACTCAAGGATACCTCTCTGCTGCTAACTACAAAAATAACAATTATTTAATCTTCTGAATTTTTCTATCCTACTAGGATTTGTGCACAAAAAACCTAGGGGTTTAGTCTCCAGACCCAACCGAAACAAGAACAGCCACCCTCAAGCTAGGTCACGGGTATAGTAGGGAATCGGCAACCTTGGATCGGGCAACACCAGAAACAAGAGTTCACTCTCTAGGTTTGAGTGTAGGATTGTTGTAATACGAAATCCCCCAAAAATACCACAGCAATAGTTCAGGACTTACGCACCCAACCAAAGAAACCGGGTTTTTTACAGTTTAAATGCACAACATATAACGCTAAACCTGGTTCTAAACTAGCCGTAATACTTTAAAACATTTGTAATGTCTACGGTGTTTACATTGAGATTTGACTTTCATCTATTGAAGACTGATTTAAATCATTTGTAGCTACATATTCCGTTCTGTTGGCAGAAACAGTCACCCGAAATAGTTTGACCTTTAACAAGTTCGGTGTACCGTAGTTCACCAACCCGATATAAAATATAAGCAAATTAAAATAACATCTCACCATGAAAATCCTGCACGGAACCTGGATTCCTGAAACAACAGGTGATTTCATCGAACAAGGTGCATTTTACCTTTGGGTTGAAACTTCGACCCGCAAAACAAAGTCAAACCCGGACACACTCCATCCCCAACATCTGAAAGCATCGAGTTTAGAAGCATTTGTGCAAAATGAAATCGGGATTTCTGAAGATTATTCGCGTTTAATCTCGAATCGGATTTCCCTTAAATACTTTGCCCTGCCAACCCTTAATCAGCAACCGCTTCCTTCACCGGAATTAGCAAAATACTTAGAAACTGACCTAAACTTAGAATTTGAAGAATTTGCTACATGGGAAATTACAACTTATCAATTGGTATCTAGTCGGAATAAATTTAATTCCCTCAACACAATTATAAAACTTCTTAAAGAGATTCACTTCTTCGCTCAACAAAAACCCTCAGAAATGAGCCTCGGTTCTGACCTCTTCTTTTGGTATCACTATACCCAATTATTTAAACAAATTCTTTACAAAGATCAATATATACCCGCTCTTAAATATCGTCAGCTTGCTGCTGCTAAAACCAAAGGCAAACGTGCAACTCAAACTCCGTTATTTGAAATTTATTCCGGCTGGGAAATTATATCAGAACAATATCAATCCTTAATCACTCAATCTATCAACTCAATGCCTTTAGCCTGTGTATCGGGTTCTCTGGTTTCTCAAAATCCGATTAAATTTTATAACCCAGAAACCCTACTGCGCCACTTTTCTGAATCCTTACTGCATCAAATTGTCACCCATACTCCTTTAACAGCTAAGTTTAATCAACAAATTGCTGATACTTTAGTACATCATTGTATTCATCCAAATCCCCAAAATCCCAGAACCAGTCCGGCCGATTTGAAAGAATATCAACAATGGTTAGCTTGGAAGGAAAAACTCACCCACAGCCAAACCGCAGCCGCCTTTGACCTTTGCTTTCAACTCCAAGAAGCCACTCACGAACAAGATAATTGGCTGATTCATTTTTCAGTTTCCTCGAAACAAGACCCATCCTTTNCTCTCGTTCTTCAGGAAAAGCATCGGCGAGTCAAGGATTTTTTAATTTAGATACATTAATTCAATATCAATATTCCCTATCCATTGGCGGTGAAGTTGTTACACCCAAAGAATGGGAACAACTTGTTAATGCTAAAACACCTCTGATTCAATTTCGGGGTCAGTGGATGGAATTAGGAACACAGAAAATGCAGCAGATGCTGGAATTTTGGCAAAAACACACCGAAGAACAACCGGAAATCAAGCTGTTAGATTTCGTCAAAATGTCGGCTTCCTTAGAAGATGAATTAGAAATCGAACATGACTCAATGATATCTGATTTGATGGGGAAATTGCAAGATAAAAGTCAACTTACGATGGTGGGTGATATTCCCCTATTGCAAGGAACGTTAAGGGATTATCAAAAACGGGGAGTATCCTGGTTACAATACTTAGAAAATTTAGGGTTGAATGGCTGTTTAGCGGATGATATGGGATTAGGAAAATCCGTTCAGGTGATTGCTCGATTAGTTCAGGAAAAAGAAACAACAGATTCTACTTTACCCACGTTATTAATAGCACCCACTTCAGTCATTGGGAATTGGCAAAAAGAGATTGAAAAGTTTGCACCCCATTTGCAAGCTATTATACATCATGGTAGCGGTCGAATTCAAGAGCTAGAAGCCTTTAAATCGACTTGTCTTAACTGTGATGTTGTGATCACGTCTTTTACCTTAGTTCGTCAAGATGAAAAATTATTCAATCATTTTGAATGGCGACGAATTGTTGTTGATGAAGCTCAAAATATTAAAAATCCTAAAACCGCTCAAACTCGTGCAATCTTAAAACTTTCGGCGCAATATCGATTAGCTTTAACGGGAACTCCCGTTGAAAATCGTCTCCTAGATCTATGGTCAATCTTTAATTTTTTGAATCCCGGTTATTTGGGAAAAGAAGCTCAATTTCGCAAATCCTTTGAAATTCCTATTCAAAAAGATAATGACCGGATGAAATCTGCAACTTTAAAGAAATTGGTAGAGCCGTTAATTTTGAGACGAGTGAAGACTGACCCTTTAATTATTAATGATTTACCTGATAAAGTGGAGCAAAAAGTGTATTGTAACTTAACCAAAGAGCAAGCATCTCTGTATGAAGCGTTAGTGAAAGATGTGGCTGAAAAAATTAATGAAGTTGAAGGGATTAAACGAAAAGGATTAATTTTATCGACGCTGATGAAGTTAAAACAAATTTGTAACCATCCGGCTCAGTTTTTACAGGATGGAAGTGAATTTTCGGCGGCGCGATCGCAGAAATTACAACGATTAGCAGATATGGCAGAAGAAGCTATTTCCGAAGGAGAAAGTTTATTAGTTTTTAGCCAGTTTACAGAAGTTTGTGATGGTTTAGAACGACATTTTAAACATCATTATCATTATAATACCTATTATATTCATGGGGGTACAAATCGCACGAAACGCGAACAAATGATTACTCAATTCCAAAATCCTGAAACCGAACCTTCTGTCTTTATTCTCTCTTTGAAAGCCGGAGGTGTGGGAATTACTTTAACCAAAGCAAATCATGTATTTCACTTTGATCGCTGGTGGAATCCGGCGGTGGAGGATCAAGCAACGGATCGAGCTTTTCGGATTGGTCAAACTAAAAATGTATTTGTTCATAAATTTGTGGCTTTGGGAACTTTAGAAGAAAAAATTGACCAGATGATAGAAGATAAGAAAAAACTTTCTTCTCAGGTTATTGGTAGTGATGAATCCTGGTTAACGGAATTAGATAATGAAGCGTTTAAACAGCTTATTCAATTGAATAAGGTCGCTTTATTGGAGTAGTTAATTTTGTCGTATTTAAAAGGAGTATGATCTATTATGGCTCAATTTAGTCGGACTTGGTGGGGAAAACAATTTATTGAAGCATTAGAAGCTTTTAGCGACCCGGCACGCTTGGGTCGAGGACGTTCTTATGCAAGGAATGGTAAGATTCTCAAGTCGAGTATTGATCAGAATCGAATTACGGCAACGGTTAAAGGTTCAATTAATCCCTACTTTGGGGTTTATAAGGAACCTCGATATGATACGACTATTGAAATTACACCGATTAGTTCTAGTGATTGGTCGAAAGCGATTCAACATTTGTCTTCAAAAGCAAGTTTTGTATCTAAGTTATTAATGAATGAAGTTCCTGATAATATTGAGGATGTGTTTTCAGAGTTAGGTTTACATTTACTTCCCCAAAGCGAAAAAGATTTTAAAACGACTTGTTCTTGTCCAGATTGGTCAAATCCTTGTAAACATATTGCGGGGGTTTATTATTTAGTAGCATCCCAATTAGATGATGATCCTTTTTTGCTTTTTCAATTGAGGGGTTTATCTAAAGATGTCCTCAAAGCTGAGTTATCTCAATCTCCTTTAGGGAAGATTTTATCTCAAGAATTGACAACCCAGGAAGTTTCTGTACAACCTTCAACATCTTTCTATACAACTGTTGAAACAGAAGGCGTACCAGAGAAAATGAGTGCGCGAGAGTTTTGGTTAGGAACCCATCGACTTCCTCAAGTGGTTGAAGAACCATCTTCTGTGAGTTTACCTGCTATTTTAATTAAAAAACAAGGAGATTTTCCGGCTTTTTGGAAGAAAGAACATTCTTTTATTCAGGTTATGGAGGAGTTTTATGAACGAGTTAAAACTAAAAATAAGAACTTGATTTAGCTTAGAAACGAAAAACTTTTAGCCCACAGCATAGTCGCTCATTTCCCGCATGAAAGGAGGATAAAAACCTAACACAATATCTTGTTTTGGTACGCCCAAATCGACTAAATCTGCCGCAATATCATGTTCCGTTGAATTGTAAAAAATCCAGATTTTCTCATGCCGAATATCCAGATGTATTATACAATGATGTACCCAGCGCTTATGCTGCCAACCTAGATGCACAATTTGATAATGATTTCGCTGCGTATCAAAAATAGTCTCCACCTCAAAATCCCCATAAGCGGGCTTAAATTCTGCGTAACCCATCAACAATTGCTGCACAATTTGCTGATAATTCGTTAATTTATCCGTTACTCCTTCCATCGTGAAATTTGCTCCAATTCAATATCGTAAACCATTATTTTTACGGAATTTTCTTGCAGCATTGAGGCGGGAAAATCAAGTTGAAAGAAGTTGTTATAGACAGGACTCATTAGTACGCTATATGTAGCGTACTAATGAGTTAGCGATGCCGACAGGCGGCGGTACTGCCATCGCCACAGCATTTGGTATTTTAAATTTAATTATGACCACCTACTTAGGACATTCTTGAAAGCTAAAAGCTGCTCACAGTAAGTATTTACCTATTGCCTATTGCCCATTGCCTATTCCCTATTGCCTCTTGCTATATTATCATTGGTATGCGATCGCCTACTTTTGACACGCTATATATAGCCTGCTTGCGTAAGTTCTGTATAGTGAGCTTGCTAAATCCTCCGTGAGGACACTACCCTAAAATTCTATGTGGGATAATGGAAAAAGATGTCCTAAAATTAACGCGGAGAAAGTATTCAATGAAGATCCTTTTGAAAAACTTCCACCTGGTCTTCAGTTCAGGTGAAGCTATAATTTTCTTAAGGGCACAGAGGTACAATTGGCTATGTCAAATCTTGAGCAAATTGAAACAGCAATTCTTTCATTGCCATCCAGTGAGTTTGATCAGTTAAGGTTGTGGTTCCTTGATTTAGACTACGAACGCTGGGATAAACAGATAGAGCAAGATATTGAAGACGGTAAATTAGAGGCACTTGCTCAGGAAGCGCTCGCTGAGTTTGAGGCGGGTCATTGCCGAGAAATTTGATGCACTATACAACCCGGAAGTTTTGGCAATACTACGACACATTATCTGAAAGTGTTCAACGAACGGCAGATGAGTGTTACGAGTTGCTTAGAGTTGACCCCGCCCATCCATCTTTGCATTTCAAGAAGTTGGGCAAGAAGTATTGGTCAGTTCGGGCAGGGTTAAGTTATCGAGCTTTGGGTGTTGAAGTCGAGAATGGTATTTCTTGGTTCTGGATTGGAACCCATGCAGAATATGACAAGTTGATTGGCAAGTTATAGCATGGCATAACTATTCAAATGCGGCGGACAGCCCAACAATAAGTTAGTTATTAAGGACAATTGCCATACCCTAGTAGTGAGCCCTTCACGCCTCTTTAGGATGCGCTTAAGCGCAACAACGGACGCCATATTTTAATTGTTCCGTCTTGACTCCCGCTAACTATTGTTTGATTATCGGGACTAATGGCAATGGAATAAACAATACCCCTATGTCCGGTTAATGTACAAATTTCTTCTCCTGTTTCTATCTCCCATAGTTTAATGGTTTGGTCTTCACTCCCACTGACTAATATTTTATTGTCTGAAGTAATAGCAACAGAATGTACACTTCCTGTATGCCCTTCTAAAGTTCTAATTAGATTTCCCGTTGCAGGTTGCCACAATATAATCGTATTATCTTCACTTCCACTTGCTAAAATTTGACTATCAGAACTAAAAGCAAGTGACAAAAAACGATAAGAAGTTTCAGGAATTTCAAGCTCACGGGTGGTTTGGCCAGTATTTATATGAGCAATAATAATACTGCCTTTCGGATGTTCATAGGCAAAGAAAGGGCTATTAGGAGCAAAAGTAACTGCATTAATTCTTAATCCAACTGCAACTTTGTGTCCTCCAGGATCTATAATTTGGTTAGTATCTATATTTTTAATCATAACCCAAACAAGATACGATTTTCTATGATAAATACAAGGAATGGCAACAATATTTTTATCGGGATGAATAGCTATACAGTGACGTTTCGACTTCCATTGATCAATAATAGATAGTTCTTCTCCTGTTTCTAAATTCCATAGTCGCACTGTTCCATCACAACTTCCACTAACAATCATTTTACCATCATAATTAATAGCAATTGATCTGACTTCTCCAGTATGTCCTATTAACGTTTTCTCTAATTCTCCTGTTTCTAAATTCCAAATTTTTATGGTTTGGTCTTCACTACAACTCACAATATTTTTACCATCAGGAGTAATAGCAACTCCATAAATTACCCAAGTATGACCAATTAATGTTTTAACACATTCCCACTTTTGAGCTTGATTTTTCAAAGGTAGTGCAAGGGTCTCGCTTTCTAATATCTCTAAATTATTATTGTCTAATATATCTAAATTATCAATTGCTAATTCTTCCCTAAAATTAGATAAAGAATTGTTTAAATCCGTTAAAATATCCCTCGCTGACTGATAGCGTCGTTTAATGGCACTTTCAATCATTTTATCCAAAATCAACCCTAATTCCTCACTGACTGGATGTTTTAAATGTTCTCGCCAAACCCAAATACCCTCCTCATCATCAAACAAATCTATCGGTTCCACTTGGGTTAATAAATGCAGACAAGTCACGCCCAAACTATAAATATCACTGGCAAAAATACCCTTTCCCTTCGCTTGTTCGGGGGCAATATAATCAGAAGTCCCAATAATTGTTCCGGTGACGGTAAATGCGGTTTTTTGGGTAAATTTAGCTGAACCAAAATCGACTAAAACAAACTTTCCGTTAGGACGACGAATAATATTAGCGGGTTTAATATCCCTGTGAATCACATTTTTATGATGGATAAAATCTAATAAAGGAAGTAAACAGATTAAAAGATATTGAATCTGAGTTGAATTAAATGCTCCTTCCTGCACTAGAATTTTGGCTAAATTTTCCCCTTCGATGAATTCTTGGATTAAATATTGTTGTTGATTAATCGTAATATAAGCTAAAAGCTCAGGAATGTGAGGGTGTTTCCCTAATTCATCTAACCTAATAGCCTCCTGTGCAAATAATTCCGATGCTTTTTGCCAGGTATCAGCATCTTGAGATTGGGGAAAAAATTGTTTGATGACACAGCGCGGTTTAGACGGTTTATCCTCATCCACGGCTAAAAATGTTTTACCAAATCCCCCTTGTCCAATGATATCTATAGCTTGATATCGGTCTTTTAACCACAGTTGATTCCCACAGGTTAAACAAAATTGACTTTGAGCGGGATTATAGGGTTTAGCACATTGGGGATTCAAACAATAGGCCTTGACACTCTCACCGTTAGGCGGCTGTAACGGGAGATTCTTGCTTAATGACACTTAACTAGCTCAAACAGTGTTAACTGTTCAAACCCCGCCAGTACGTCTGACCCGATTAAGGGTACTTCACAAGCATTTTCACTCACGGTATGTCCTACCGCAATTAAGCCTCTATTTCTAATTACTTTGGCACTAGCTATGTCTCTTTGTTCTGTATGACCACAATACTGACAATTATGCACTCTTTCACTTAACTGCTTTTTGCCAGTATGTTTTCCACAATTAGGACATTCTTGAGATGTACCATTTTTATCTACTTTTAGATAAAATCCATCTCTTTTCCAGCAGACATAAGGTAACACCTGATTCATAAATCCACCTATCCCTGAGTCTAAAGATGGCTTTCTCACAATCCCACGACTCCAAGATGTGTAATTGATGTCCTCTATGAATATATTTTCTCCTAAGTCACACAGATTATGAGCTAGTTTAAAGTGCCAATTTTTCCTTGTATTAGATACTTTTTCATGTAATCTTCCGATTTTGTTTTGCAATTTTAACCAATTGTTTGACCCCTTATTTTTATGTTTTAAGCGTCTTTGTAGCGATTTCAGCTGACTCTGTGCCTTTAACAAAAACTTCGGTGCTTTGATTAATTCGCCTGTACTTGTTGCCAGAAATGATTCAATACCCGCATCTAGTCCTAAACTGGTCTTGCCTATTGGTATATCAGGACATACCTCTTGTGACTGAAACACAATTAGTAAATAATATCCACTCGCTTTTTTTACAATCCGAGCTTGCTTCGGCACAAAACCTGTGGGATATTCCCTTGATTGTCTAATCTTTAACCAGCCTAATTGTGGTAGTTTTACCTTGCCTATTGCTAAACAATTTTTTAACATAGCCGGAAAAACAAAACTACGCATTTTCTTTTTATATCGTGGAAAACCACGACCTTGAGATTTCATATCAGTAAAGGCTTTATCTAATGTTTTCAACGTTTGTTGTAACACTTGAGCATTAACTGACTTTAAATCCTGATTTTTTTGTTTGGCTATGGTTAAATTCTTGGCTTGTACATTGTAATTGGGGTAAGGCTGGTCAGCCGGTATAATGAACTCTGACACAAGCGAACAACTATTAATAGGTGATTTTCTACTGCGTAACCAGTGCTTACGTTCAGCCAAGGCGTAGTTATAAACAGATCGGCAGACATCTAAGATATGCTCTATCTCTAACTCTTGCCGTCTGTTTAAATCTAACCTGAACTGATAAGTAAGATTAATCACTGGCTTTCATGGATTTTTTTGTGACATTTATGTATTTATAATAAACTTACTAATTAATCATGTCAAGTAATTATCATAAAAATTGACTCAATATCAAGCTAATATGGTTTTGTTAGTATTAAGTATTCATCTTAACTACAACTTAAACGCTATGTGTAAAACTACTACTCTCCTAAAGAATAAGGTATGGCTTCGCCATGTTTCTATCTGTAATCGCCCCTTGATTATCTTTCTCTCTTTCTTTGTGTCTTAGTACCTTTGTGGTTATTTTAACACAACAATAGCTGGCAGTGACTCAAAAATAGCCATTGCCAGTCTAAAGTGTGTACATTCAAATTTAGTCTCAGGATTTAGTTAAAAACAATATCCCTGGGATTATTCTTCGTCGTCTCCAGCTTCAACTTGTTTGAGGTGAATATGCTTACGTCCGAGGGAAATTTCAAACTCATCACCAGCCGTTAAATCCATTTGTTTTGTATAGGCTGCACCAATCAACAAGTTTCCATTTGATTGCACACTAATTCTATAACTAGCGGAGCGTCCACCCCGGCCATTTCCTTGTTGTTTGCCATCTAACTCAATTCCCTCAGCATCAATTAGAGCATTGAGGAACTTCATCATATTGACGCGCTCAACACCATTCTTCGTCAGGGTGTAGTAACCACATTCTCTAGCCTTTTCTTCTTTGCTCAGATGTTCAAGTCCTTTGACTTTATCGAGTAAGGCTTCTCCGGTTAGAGGCTGAGGTTGGGGATCAGAACTTTTCTTTTTAACCATTAACTGTGCCTGTAAATGTTTTACAAAAGGTCTTGACTTTTATCGTGGGTGGGTGATAGATCACCCAGATTGTTTAGCTAGATCCTTGCTTGAGAAACTATATTACACTAATTAAGGAAATTATTCACCTATTTTTTAAATTTTTTATTAGATCTAATTCCGGTCAAGGAGTTGAGTGGAAGGGTGGGACATCCAACAACTCAGGATCGGGTTCAGCTATCAGCTTTTTAGCAATAGTATCAATCCCCATCCCATCAACTCTAACCACCTTTAAACCCAAAACTCACCTGTCCAGACTGATGAGAAGTTATCAACTCCAGACTAAACTCTTGAGGGGAGGATATTGCCGTGGTATGGGTGAGAGTTGTAGCGAATTCCGTTTAAGTATGCTCAACTTGGTAGAATTACCTCAAGACCATCTTTGTCCTTTGAAACTCCATTGCCAAGTTATCTATTTTATTACCCAGAATGAAGTTAACTACACGGGGACACTATAGCGTTAAAGCCTTGCTTGATCTATCCTTACAACGGGGGATAGGGCCGACTTCTGTGCAGGCGATCGCACGGCGCCAAAATATTCCTGCACCCTATCTGGAAAAACTCCTGATCGAGATGCGACGATCGGGGTTAGTTGAATCAGTTCGGGGTGCTCAAGGAGGCTATCAATTAGCCAAATCTCCAGCCCAAATCTCCCTGGGACAAATATTAGAAGCAGTGGGAGAAACTATTGAACCTTTACCCCGCCATCAAGCGGATATTGAACAAGCAGAAGACTGGGTAACTTTTACCCTATGGAATCGGTTACATCAAAAGCTGAAAGAAGCACTCTATGGGATTTCCCTCGAAGATCTCTATTATGATGCTCGCAGTTGGCAAGCCGCCCAGGGGGAAGAAACAAGTTTTGTGGTTTAGGGAATTTTGCACCACGGAAGTTGAGTTCAGGATTGATTGTCCTTTTCTATTTATCGATTTTCCATGACGGATTTTAATTCCCTGATCATTTTATTGATTGCTGCTGTCGGTGATTATCTGATTGGAGATCCCAAAAGTTGGTTACATCCGGTACAGGTGATGGGGTGGGTAATTACTTACTATACTCAAATTTTCTTTAAATACTTGAATCAACCGAGAATTTTGCGGGTGGCGGGGGTATTTCTGACCCTAATTGTGGTATTGGGGAGTGCCTTGACAGTGACGTTAATTAGAGATGGGGTACAGGTGCTAGTTGTCAAATTTTCGGGGCCTGAAATTTTGAGCATTGCAGTAGAAAGTATTCTCTTGGCCAGTTGTTTTGCGGGTCGCAGTTTAAGGGATTCCGCCGAGGATGTTCTCTATTGGATTGATCAAGGAGATTTAGTCACGGCTCGTCAACGATTAAGTCGTTATGTAGGTCGAGATACCGAAACCCTATCGGAGTCAGAAATCCTTAGAGCGGTTTTAGAAACCGTGACAGAAAATGCTACTGATGGTGTGATGGCTCCTTTATTTTATGCCTTAATTGGTGCGGTATTGCCGGGGGTCGGTAGTGTCCCTCTGACTTTTGCCTACAAAGCCGCTAGTACCCTCGATTCTATGGTGGGTTATCGAGAAGCACCTTATGGGGATATCGGATGGTTTAGTGCCAAATTAGAGGATATTTTAACCTGGCTTCCCTGTCGATTAACGGTGAGCATGATTGCCATATTATCAGGAAAACCTAGTTATGTTTTCAGCATTTGTCAACGGGATGCTGTTTTTGATCCGAGTCCCAATGCCGGATGGAGTGAATGTGCTTATGCTGCCGCTTTGGGGGTACAACTGGGGGGAGAAAATTCCTATCGGGGGGTGATTAAACAGAAACCTTTCTTGGGAGATCCCCAACAACCGATTACATCTACTACCATTAAAAAAGCATTGCAACTGACTCGATACAGTTTTTTAATTACGTTAGGATTATTTACAGGGGGATTTATCCTTTTGAACGGTGCGAACTAATCCCGAATATCTTAAAAAAACTCAAGATTGTTAATTTTTAATCTAAAATGACAAAAATTGTTGAAATTCTGTCTGCGGCTGAAATCCGGCGAACGCTCACCCGGATGGCTTCCCAAATTGTGGAAAAACATGGGGATTTAGATAATTTAGTCTTACTCGGAATCTACACCAGGGGGGTGCTGTTAGCGGAACTTTTGGCTCATCAAATTGAAGTCTTGGAACAGGTACGGGTTCCAGTGGGGGCGTTAGATATTACGTTTTATCGGGATGATTTAGACCAAGTGGGAATGCGAACCCCAGAAAAAACTAAAATTCCCTTTGACTTGACGGGGAAAACGGTGGTTGTGGTGGATGATGTGATTTATAAAGGTAGAACGATTCGGGCGGCTCTGAATGCGGTAATCGATTATGGACGTCCTGAAACTATTGGGTTAGCGGTTCTGGTGGATCGAGGTCATCGTCAACTGCCGATTCATCCTGATTTTACGGGTAAAAAACTCCCCACCGCCAAGGAAGAACAGGTGAAGGTCTATTTAGAAGATCTGGATGGACGGGATGCAGTCGAATTATTATCTCCGATTTCTTAGAAAAAATCTTTGAAAAAACCGTTGTTGCGCTTCAGCACTCTTAGTCAGGGCTTGAGCCGCAACAACAAACTTTTTTCAGGATGCTTAGGTTTGTTTTCCCTTTAATAAATAGGTGGTCATTTGTCCTTTACCTTTAACGTCAATGATTCCTCGCTTTTCAAGTCGATAGTTTTGTTTTAATACTAAGTAGGTGGTTTCTGTAACTTGAATTTCATCGGCAATTCCATGGGACTCCATTCGACTGGCAATATTAACCGTATCTCCCCATAAATCATAAATAAATTTCTTAATTCCAATGACTCCAGCCACAACTGGGCCAGTGGCAATCCCAATTCTAATATGAAAATTTTGTTGGGTTTTGAGATTGAATTCTCTCAAGGTTTTTTGCATATCTAATGCCATATTGGCGATCGCTTCTGCATAATCATCGTGGGGAATGGGTAAACCCGAAACCACCATATAAGAATCGCCGATAGTTTTAATTTTTTCTAACCCATGGAGTTCGGCTAAATGATCAAATTCAGAAAAGATTTGATTCAGTAAATCAACTAATTGCGGCGGATCAAAACGTCCTGAAAGTTCAGTAAAACCGACAATATCACCAAATAAAACCCCGGCATCGGTGAAACTATCAGCAATGGTACTGGGTTGCAGTTTTAACCGTTGGGCAATGGAATGGGGTAGAATATTTAGGAGTAAACTTTCTGAGCGTTCCTGTTCTTCTTTGACTTGAGTATAGGCTCGTTCTAGGGCTTTACGAGAATTAAATTCCGATCGAGCTAAACGGTCATACAAATACACCGAAAAATTACAAATTAAACAAATCCAAAACAGATAAAGAAATAGGAAATCGGCTGTCATCCAATCGGCGGGAAGCTCAACTTTTAGATTGAGTAAAATTTGACTTCCCTGATAATAAACAAACACCCCTAATTGCGAAATTAAATGCAACGGCCAATACACCGGAATTAAGGTGGCTTGGGAAAAAAACATCAGGGGCCATTCAATGATTGAAGCCCGGGCGACTCCACTTAAGGTTTCTCGAATTTGGGGGGTAATGGTCACCAACCAAGAAAATAGCAGAAACATTGAGGCTGGATGTTGATGACCCAGGGGAGTTCTCAGAATCAATAAACCGATAATTAAACCGCCCTCGACGACAATTTGTGTCGCTAACCAAGAGGGTTGAAAATGCTCAGGATTAAAGAAAAAGTTGTTGATTTCTGAAACACTAAAGGTAAAATAGGAAACCAGGGCTAGGCTAAACCCTAAATTTAAGCGTTTTTGAATGAAATGCTTTCGCCAACTATCATAAGTCGGAGCCTGAGATAAAACAAAACCGGAAGAAAAGATCTTCAATTTTGTGCGAATAAATGCACCAAGTTCTGATAGTCTTGATTCAGTTGTAGTCATGGGTTACTTGGGTTTCCTGAAGGGGGTTCATACAATCTTATGAGGATCAATTATTTTCCAATTACCTGGAATTGAATTTGATAATAACTGTGAATAATAATCCACGCCAAGTTGCATTTTTAGCACTCCGAGACATTAACCGACGGGGGGGACTCGCAGATGTGGTTTTAGACCAATGGCTTCGTGAATCTGAGCTATCAGAGATTAACCGACGCTTAACCACAGAATTAGTCTATGGTTGTGTGCGTAGACGGCGATCGCTTGATAGTTTAATCGATTACTTAGCCCCGAAAAAATCCCATCAACAGCACCCGGATATTCGTACTATACTACATCTCGGTTTTTATCAAATTTGCTATCTGAATCAAGTTCCCAATTCGGCGGCGGTCGATACGAGCGTTGAATTAGTTAAACACAATAAATTAACCCATTTTAGTGGATTTGTCAATGGTATCTTGAGACAATATATTCGAGAATCGGAAAAATGTCCGGTAGAAACTGCTAATTCTTTTAACTCTGTTTTTACGCCCTTTAAATTACCCAAAAATCCCATAGAAAGATTGGGAATTATCTATAGCTTTCCTGACTGGCTAATTCAATTTTGGTTAGATACTTTAGGATTAGCAGAAACCGAACAGCTTTGCACTTGGTTTAATCAATCTCCCGCCATTGATTTAAGAATTAATCCCTTACAAACAACTTTAGAAACCGTAGAATTAGAATTTCAATCTCGGGGAATTTCCGTGAGTCGAATTGCGGGTTTACCTCTAGGATTAAGATTAACTGGTAGTATCGGATCAATTAAAGATTTACCCGGTTATAATCAAGGTTGGTGGTCAATTCAAGATAGTAGTGCCCAATGGGTTAGCTATTTATTAGATCCCCAACCCGGAGAAACTATTATTGATGCCTGTGCCGCCCCCGGGGGAAAAACCACCCATATTGCCGAATTAATGCAAGATCAAGGTCAAGTTTTAGCCTTTGATTCTATGAAATCCCGACTCAAGAAAATCAAGCAAAATTTAACTCGATTACAACTTAATTCGATTCAAATTAAAGCGGGCGACGCTCGGAAATTAGAGGGCTATTTCGAGAGCGCAGATCGACTATTATTAGATGCTCCTTGTTCGGGTTTGGGAACCTTACATCGACGGGCGGATGGACGATGGCGACATGATCCTAAAAATATCCAAGACCTGTCTCAATTGCAATTAGAACTCTTAGAAACCACTCAAAATTGGGTTAAACCGGGTGGCTGTTTAGTCTATGCTACCTGCACTCTCCATCCTCAAGAAAATGAAACCATAATTCAAAAGTTTTTAAGTCAACATTCTAACTGGAAAATTCAAACTCCGCCGGAAAGTTTGGGTTTAACTCCTGAATCTGAAGGCTGGATTAAAATTTGGCCCCATAGACAGAATATGGATGGATTTTTTATGGTAAAATTAATTAAAAATCAAACTTAATTATTATTAACTTTATGCACCTAATTTTATGCCATACAACTGTTGATTTTGATGCCTTGGGGGCGGCGGTGGGATTAACTCGAATTTACCCAGGAAGTCGGATTGTATTGGCGGGGGGAAGTCATCCAGCGGTGAGGGATTTTTTAGCCTTATATCGAGATGAATTTGCTTTAATTGAACGCCGATCTGTCAATCCCAATAAAATTCATTCCATTAGTGTGGTTGATACCCAAAGTTGCGATCGCTTAGGAAAAAGTGCCGAATGGTTGAAGTTAGCCAATTTATCCGCTATTAGAATATACGATCATCATCCTGATATCATATCTGATATTCCCGCCACAGAAACCTATATTGAAGAAGTGGGGGCAACTACTACATTAATTGTAGAACTGTTAAGAAATCAACGCCAAAAAACAGTTTTAACCACCGCAGAAGCGACGGTAATGGCATTAGGAATCCATTTAGATACGGGTTCCCTAACCTTCCCCCATTCCACCGCCAGAGACGCCATAGCCCTCGCTTGGTTAATGGAGCAAGGTGCTAATTTACCCGTGATTGCCGAGTATGTAGAACCCGGTTTACCCCAAAAATTACAAGAGTTATTAAGTTTAGCATTAGAACAGTTACAAAAATCAACAATTAGAGGTTATACCGTCGCTTGGATTATATTTAAAACCGATGAATATGTGCCGGGGTTATCAACTTTGGCATCGGAATTAATTGATTTAACCGAAAGTGATGCTTTACTCTTAGCTAATCAATATGGCCGGGGAGAAGGAGATCGGTTAAGTATTATTGGACGGTCTCGAATTGAAAAAACCAACTTAAATGAACTATTTAAACCCTACGGGGGTGGGGGTCATACCCGGGCGGCTTCCGTGGTTTTAAAAGAAGGCAATTTTATCGAGATTTTGGAACAGTTAGTTGAACAATTAAAAGCACAAATTCCCCACCCACCAACAGCCCTAGAATTGATGTCTTCTCCCGTGAGAACCATTCGCCCCGATACCTCCGTAGAAGAAGCCCATCGGATTTTATTACGTTATGATCATTCCGGTCTTTCGGTAGTAGATGAACAGGATCAATTAGTGGGAATTATTTCCCGTCGAGACTTAGATATTGCCCTGCACCATGGCTTTAGTCACGCCCCGGTTAAGGGCTACATGACCCCCCAATTAAAAACCATTACTCCCGAAACCACTTTACCCGAAATTGAAGCCTTGATGGTTACCTATGATATTGGTAGATTACCCGTTTTACAAGATAAAAATTTAGTCGGAATTGTGACCCGAACCGATGTTTTAAGGTTACTCCATCAACAACAACGGCCTCAAAAATCAGTGTTTAAAGGATGTATTCCTGGGTTGACTTGTACCAGTGTGGAAGAATTATTAGAAGAAAAATTAGCCACCTCCCTATTAGCCTTACTGAATCGTCTATCATTGTTGGCAGAAAAACGGGGCTGGCAAGTCTATTTAGTCGGGGGTGCAGTGCGAGATTTATTGTTAGCAGAATCGGAAACAACGGTATTACTTAATGATATTGATATTGTGGTGGATGGATGTTATAAAAATGCCAATTTTAACCCAGATATTTTATCACCTGTTTCTCCGGCGGTGGAATTAGCACAGGATTTACAAAAACATTATCCCGCAGCAAGATTAGATGTTCATGGGCAATTTCAAACCGCCGCTTTATTATGGCATAATGACCCAATTTTAGATTCTCTTTGGATTGATATTGCCACAGCGAGAACGGAATTTTATCCCTATCCGGCGGCAAATCCTCAAGTAGAAGCGAGTTCCATTCGTCAGGATTTATATAGACGGGATTTTACGATTAATGCCTTAGCATTACGGTTAACTTCTCCCAAGGTAGGGGAATTATTGGACTTTTTTGGGGGAGTATCGGATTTAGAATCTGGAAAAATTCGGGTTTTACACCCCAATAGTTTTATTGAAGATCCGACTCGAATTTATCGGGCGGTGCGGTTTGCAGTGCGTTTAGGATTTGAAATTGAAGCTCAAACACAAGAGTATATTGGTTATGCGATTAGTAGTGGAATTTATGAGAAACAACGGGAAGAAAGTAATAAATCCTTTGACCAAAATCGTCGGGTTCCTGCTTTAGAAACACGGTTAAAAAGTGAGTTAAAATATATTTTACAATCTCCCTATTGGAAACGGTCACTGCAACTTTTAGGGGAGTTAAAAGCATTGCGGTGTATTCATCCTACTTTAGAGTTAAGTCCGCATTTATGGCGACAAATTCGATCTGTAGATCGCTGTTTACAACGCTTCGATCCCCAAAAAACTTTAAACCATTGGGAGGTTCGTTTGGAGGTATTAGTAGCCTATTTATCCCCAGAATATCGGGAAAAAGTTGCCCAGAATCTTCAGCTACAGGCGGGAACTATTGAACGGTTAAACAGTTTAGAATTAGCTAAAAGTCAGATGATTGAAAACATATATAAATTTGAAAATAATAGTCAGTTTTTCTGGTTATTTAAACCTTATAGTTTATCAATTTTAATTTTAATCGCGGTGCAATCTCCTCGGGAAGTCAGAAAGCGAATTTGGCAATATTTAACCCAATGGCTAGAGGTTAAACCCCCCTTAAATGGTCATGATTTAAAAGCCATGGGATATAAACCTAGTCATCAATTTAAGCAAATTTTGGATGATTTATTAACGCTGACGTTAGATGGTGAAATTGGCGATCGCGCTTCTGCGGAAGCATTTTTACAAGGGAATTATCCGCTATAATAAAAACTTCATATAACTAAAAAATAATTGCGGTTTAATTCTCGTTTTCTTGGGCTTTAATTTTTTCATAAAGACTATCAAAGGAATGCACAAATAAAATTTTATTAGTTTAAAGGGGCAAGACATGATCTGACTTATCTTTGTTTTAAAACAATTAAAGTAATATCATCATAAACCTTATGTTTACCAATATGCGATCGCACATCATCAATCACGGCTTTCCGAATTTCTCCGGCTGTTAAATGCCAATGTTTTTTCACAATTTCACAGAGTCTTTCTAAAGAATAAAATTTACCTTGATTATTTTCAGCTTCCGTAATGCCATCAGTATATAAAACAACACCATCCCTGGGATTTAATTTAATATTAATAGAACCAATAAAATCTGTAATATCCGCTTCTAAACCAATAGGAAATCCTAAATCTATGGTATCAATGGTTTCCACTAGGGGATAACATTCTGGATCGAATTTTGGATCACAGTCTAATGGCGATCGCACTAAAATCATTTCCTCATGTTGACCACAAATACTTAGAAATCCATTATAATAATCTATCAAAGAAAATGTCAAATTTTTATCGGATTTCATCCGTTGAACATTATCATAAATCACTCGATTTAGGGTGGTTAAAAAAATAATTGGATCTGTTTCATTACAGGTAATTAAAGTTCTGACTGCCGTTTGTACCATTAACATTAAAACCCCCGATTCTAACCCATGTCCGGTCACATCTCCAATGCCAATTTTTACCATGCCATTACTATGTTGTAAAACATCATAATAATCTCCTCCAACTTCATCCGCAGGTTCCATATAACCCGCAATATCTAAATGAACAATTTCTGAAAGTTCTCCTTCATTGGGTAAAATCATTGTTTGTAACTGACGAGTCACTTGTAACTCCGCACTCATCCGAATATTTTCTGAGGTTAATTGTTGGTTGAGGGAGGTAATTTCCTGATTAGCTTTCACCAAAGCAAAAGCCATATTATTAAAGGATTTAGCGACTTCTGCTAGTTCATCTTGATTGTCCAGATGTAGGGTTTCATTCATTTCTCCCGCGATCATTTTTTGAGAAGCAATACTCAAACTATTAACCGTTTGCATCACGGATCGATAAAATCCAATAAAGATATAAATTACCATTAATAATGAAATCAGAACTAGGATAGATAAAAAGATTTGTTTGTGCAGAAATCCGTTAATTCGGTGCTGTAATAAAACATCTAATTCATCAATGGTTTTATCCCATAAAATCCAACTTTGTTCTATATTAGCTTCCGCTTCTGTGAAATATTGTTTCATGGGGCGGGTGTCTCCAGTTCTAATTACATCACTCAGTCCATCAGTGAGATTTTTAAGATTATCAGTGAGCAAATTCAAGTCCTGGGTTAATTTGGGTCGAAGATTACCCCCAGAGTCATGATTAAAAGAGACTTCAAATGTTCGTTTGAGTTTTTCATTATAGTCATTTAAAAGTCCTGAAATAGTTGTGATTTCCCAATATTCTTTTTGAGTTAGCTCCTGTTGTTGACGTTGACTAATATCTTGACTAATTAACCGAATATCTGCTAAAATCTTATTGATTTCTGGTAATTTCAAAAGAGTGGCATCCATTAAATAATAAGTATCTAAATCCGGGTCAAGAATTAAGTTGGATTCGTCACCTACTTGAAATCTAAGTTGATTGATTTGCTCTAAAATAACATAATAATAAACTTTTTGAGTCTGTAAACTCCAGATATTATGATTGTCTTGTAACGTTCTCCAACTATCTTTAATTTCTTGAAAAAGTTCTGTTGTTGATAATATTTCTCCTGTTTTTTGATCAATTTCGTCTAAAATTTTAATCTGCTCTTGAATCTCTACTTTAATTTTTTCTAACTGAGTTTTATCTTCAGGACTCAAATTAAGATTAGCCATTAACAATTGAGCTTGATAAACTTTAGGATAGAGTTGGCGCAGGGGACGGAGATAGATATTCCCTAACTTTTCCTGAGCAGCAAAATCAATCAGACTTTGGACTTCCGAAACCAGAAGATATATCATCAAACTCAAAGGAATGATAAAAATACAACTAATTAAAAGAAATTTTTGGGGATATTTGAGTTTGTTAATGAGGGAAATAGCGGGTTGAAAAAAGCTGATTATTTTCATGAATCTTAGATTAAATTAATATTGAAATCGTAGAAATGAACTCAATTTAACTTGATCTTTACCATTTTTTTTCGCTTCATATAGAGCTTCATCAGTTGCTGAAAATAAAGTTTTAATATCCATCGCATCTACACCAGGAATCGCAGTAGCAACTCCTAAACTAATGGTAATAATTGGTACCCGACGGTTTGGCAATTGATCAGTGTTAAAAGGTAGAGCTAAGGTCTTGATATTCTTACGAACAGATTCCGCAATGTACATTGCACCTTTGGCATCGGTTTGAGGGAGAACAATCACAAATTCTTCACCCCCATAACGAGCAACTAAATCAGCCGGACGTTGAACTCCATCACGAATAGCCTGCGCTACGGCCCGTAAACATTGATCTCCGGCTTGATGACCATAGGTGTCATTATAAATTTTAAAATGATCAATATCACATAAAATCAAAGACAATGGGGCAATTTCCCGCATCATTCGTTTCCACTCAATGTCTACGGAGCGATCAAATTGTCTGCGGTTAAAAACTTGTGTCAGGGTGTCAATATAAACTAGGGATTTTAAGAGTCTATTTTCTTCCTGTAGCTGTTTTAAATTAATCGGAGCATTAGGGTTTTCACTAAGAATTTGGGTGCTAAAATAGAGATGATAGAGTTCACAGGATAGTGTACAGTAGTTTTCCTTCAAATTAACAATGCCTAAACTATATAATTGATAGGCAATAATTGGTTCCAGTTGTATACCTATTTTAGAGGTAGCAACCCGTTGCATGGCGATCACAAGTTCGGGTTTGTTATGTAGAAACAGCCAAAGAGATTGTAGGTGTTCTTTGTAAATTCCCTCTAGGGTCGGAGCTTTTTTTAATAAGTCTTCTAGGCTGATTAAATTATTGGCTAGATGATAAATAGCAAGATGCACTAAATAGGGATGTCCCCCGACTAAACAGGTTAATTTTTGAATTTGAGTATCGCTTAAACTTAGGTGATAACGTTCAGCTAGATTTTGAACTTGAGTAACTGTAAATGGGGGAAGTTCAATGGATAATCCAATATTAAAAGGAGATTGATGAATATTTAAAGATATATAAACTTCTGTCGATTGAACCAAAAATAAGTGTAGATTTTTCCAGGCTAGGTTATGTCGGGATTGTTCATACCAAAATCGAATTAAAGGCAGAAAATTTTGACTAATATTTGTATATTCAAATACAATATTTAACTCATTAAAGACTAGGAATAGTGGGCAATTAATTTGTGGGAAAATATAGATTTCAAAATAGAGCGTACAACTCACTTTACTTCCCATATCTTCATCCCAATAATCGTCTAATTTGGGATCAATTTCTAATTTTCGAGCCACATTAATACACAGCCACCGAAGAAATTTATCCGTATTTTTAAAAATTTCTTGATCAACTTGCAAGAAATCAATCAAAACGGTACGGTATCCCAAGGTTTCTGCATAATCTATTAACCTTAACATTAAGGAACTTTTTCCCATTTTTCTAGCGGCTTTGACTCGCAATAAGCTCCCAGATTTTTCAAGTTCCGTATAGGCTAATTCTTCGCTAGGAGAGCGATTAATATAGAAGGGAGAATTTAAGGCGAGAGGGCGGTCAGGAAATATTAATGTATTTTTTGGTAACATTTTGTTTTGTAAAGGCATAAACTATTACATGGGTTGAGATTAAATCTGGAAATCAAATTAGGTTTAAAAAAAGGATGCTAATTAAAATATAGACTTTAATTAGTATAGATCCTTAATTCTTGAAATTCAATAGATTTCCCAAAATACCAATCAATAGAAAGCCCGCACGCCGATGATGGGCTAAATCAAAACTAATGTTACAAAAAATACAATTTCTACACATTACCCCCTGTAGAGACGTTGCATGCAACGTCTCTACAGGGGGTAGAGGGATAATAATCAGCTAAAATCACAACTTAGACATCAGGATAAGCCATTTTATAGGGATTGACAATCTGGTCAAATTCTTCACTGGAAATGTACCCTAATTCCAAACAAACTTCTTTTAAAGTTAGATCTTTTTCCAGGGCAATATGGGCAACTTCGGCGGCATGATCATAGCCAATTTTTGGAGCTAAAGCTGTTACTAACATTAAGGATTGTTCAACATAGCTGTTAATTTTATTTCGATTAACTTTTAATCCAGTTAATAAGAAATCTGTAAAATTATGACAACTATCAGATAAAATAGCTACCGATTGAATGAAGTTAAAAATGATCATCGGTTTGAACACATTTAACTCAAAATGCCCTTGGGAACCAGCAATAGTAATAGCAGTATCATAACCTATTACCTGGGCGGCTACCATGGTCATCGCTTCGCATTGGGTTGGGTTAACTTTCCCGGGCATAATTGATGAACCGGGTTCATTTTCAGGTAAGATTAATTCCCCTAAACCACAACGGGGGCCACTGCCTAAAAATCGAATATCATTGGCAATTTTCATCAACGAACAGGCTAGGGTTTTTAACGCACCACTGGCCATAACTAGACCATCATGGGCGGCCATGGCTGCGAATTTATTGGGAGCAGAAATAAAGGGTAATCCGGTTAATTGACTAATCTGATTGGAGACTTTTTCTGCAAATCCTTTCGGGGTATTTAATCCCGTTCCCACGGCGGTTCCGCCAATGGCTAATTCATATAAATCGGGTAAAATAAGTTCAAGACGCTTTAAATCTGCATCGAGTTGAGCCACATAACCGGAAAATTCTTGACCTAAAGTTAAGGGAACGGCATCTTGTAAATGGGTTCTGCCAATTTTCACAATATCGGCAAATTCATCGACTTTTTTTTGTAACTCATCCCGCATTTTTTTGACACTGGGAATTAACCGTTGGGTCACCGCCATCGCCGCCGCAATGTGCATTGCCGTCGGAAAAGTATCATTAGAAGATTGGGACATATTAACATGATCATTGGGATGAATCGGGGTTTTACTCCCTAAAATTCCGCCGAAAATTTCAATCCCTCGATTAGCAATTACCTCATTAATATTCATATTAGACTGGGTGCCACTTCCGGTCATCCAAACCCGCAAAGGGAAGTGATCATCCAGTTTGCCATCAATCACTTCATCGGCGGCTTGAACGATTAATTGAGCCTTGTCTGCGGGGAGTTTTCCTAATTCTTGATTGGTGATAGCCGCGGCTTTTTTCAGAATGCCAAAGGCGGTGATCACTTCTTTGGGCATTAAGTCATTGCCTATATTAAAATAATAGATAGAACGTTGAGTTTGAGCCCCCCAATAGCGATCGCTTTTCACCTCAATTTCTCCCATACTATCGCGTTCTTTGCGGGTCGGTTGTTCTGTTGTCATGTTCAGAGTTCTCCCAATTCTAGGCAATTCACTATATTACTCGATTATAAATCTTAAAACCGACTCCCCCAACCTCTTTTCAATGTGAGGGACGGGGGAGAATTTAAGATTAACAATTTCTCTTTCCTAAACCTGGGGTAGAGAGATTACCTGTTTTTCACCTAAGACCAAAACTGCCTAAAACCCAATTTAATACCGTTTCATTGCCCTTTCCATCGCCCGTTTATCATCTTTTTGACGAATATCATCCCGTTTATCATGGAGTTTTTTGCCTCGGCCAACGGCAATATCAACTTTCACCCGTCCTCCCTTGAGGTACATTTTTAGGGGAACTAATGTTAACCCCTTTTGTTCGACCTGTCCCAATAGTTTATTAATTTGTTCTTTATGCAGCAATAATTTGCGGGTGCGCCGAGGATCATGGTTAAAATAAACACTGGCCTTCTCAAAGGGTGAGATATGGGCATTTAATAGCCAGGCTTCACCCCCCCGAATTAAGGCATAGGCATCTTGCAGGTTGACTTTACCCGCCCGAATCGATTTGACTTCCGTTCCCTCAAGGGCGATGCCCGCCTGATAGGTCTCTAAAATCTCGTAAAGATAGCGGGCTTTGCGGTTGTCGCTGACAATTTTATATCCTTCGCTGTTTTTAGTCATGTTTTCAATTTAGCAAATTATTGGGTTGAACATCTAAGGGTTATGATTAATTATAGCAATTTGCGACTTTTTTTAACCGAAATGAATAGAAAATAAGTTAATTAAATCAACTAATATATTCCTTGCGCTAGAGGGTAAAATAATTGATTTCTTTTAAACTGAGTGAGCAATAAAGGCAAATTCAATTAATTTAATCAAAGTTTAGGAATCATCAAAATGCAGAAATTAATTCAAGCTCTAAGGTCTATATCCTTCAAAAATATTTTAGGTGTTTTTTTTGCCGGATTATTAATGTTGATCAGTACCGCTTGTAGTAATAATCCTCCCACGGCTGAGTCATCGGCAGAGGGCAGTCCCAATCAAGCTAAGGGATTAACCAGTGAACTTCCTAGCCCCGTTAAATCTAAGCAAAAAGCGGATATGTACGCCTATAACAACACTGACCAAGATATCGTGGAACGGGTCAAAGATGTATCGGAAAAAGTTAGTAAATCTGCCAGTGAAATGGCAGGGGATTTGATGAAAGGAAGCCAAAAGAACATTCAGAAGGCCGAAGATAACACCAAACAAGCCCTAAATCAAGCCCAGAAGGCGGCGGAAAAAACCTCAACGGATATTAAACGCCAGGCTTCTAAAGGCGCTGGAGAAGTCAAAGATAAAGCCGGAGATTTTCAACGGCAGATCCAAAAATCCTGATCAATTGGCTAAATTATCGACTTAGTTGCCATATCTATCTAAAGGCAGATGTGTCCACAAATCCCATAGAGTTAGATTGTAACAACTATCGCACGTTCTCAATTCGCGCTTTCCCCAGTCAACCAAAAGCTGGGGATTTTTCATCACTTTTTCTCGTTTCCTATTCCCTATTCCCCCTTCCCTGCTATAGTTGTTTGAAGCGTTCAGTCCCCAAAATTTTGATTAATTGGGATTAGGATAGTGAATTCTGCTCCTTCTCCGGGTTTGGAATTGCAACTCATCTGACCCTGATGACGTTCAACAACAATTGAGTAACTAATCGATAGACCCAAACCCGTCCCACTACCGACGGGTTTTGTGGTGAAAAAGGGATCAAAAATTCGTTGTAGCACTTCTGAATTCATTCCTAAACCATTATCTGCAATCGAAATTTTAACCTGATTATCTTGTGTTTTATGGGTGGAAATGGTAATCATGGGGGGATAATCAGCCTGATTCATCAGATGGCGACGATGTTCTAAGGCATCAATAGCATTACTAATAATATTCATAAAAACTTGATTCAGTTGCGAAACATAACAGTTCACTTTTGGCAGTTGACCATAGTTTTTAATCACTTCAATTTCCGTACTGTGGGTAGAGCCTCGGAATCTAGTTTGTAAAATCATTAAGGTGCTATCAATCCCTTCATGAATATCAACAGGTTTCATTTCTGCTTCATCCAAACGGGAGAAGTTTCGCAAACTCAAAACAATATTCCGAATTCGTTCGGCTCCGACTTTCATGGAAACTAATAGTTTTTGTAAATCTGTGACCAAAAAGTCTAAATCAATCTCGGAAATGGTTTCTGTAATTAAAGGTTGAGGTTGAGGATATTCCTGTTGATAGACTTGAATCAGTCGGAGTAAATCTCGAACATATTCACTGGCGGGGGTAAGATTTCCATAAATAAAACTCACGGGATTATTAATTTCATGGGCGACTCCGGCTACCATTTGTCCTAGAGAGGACATTTTTTCGCTTTGAATTAATTGGGCTTGGGTATGTTTTAGTTGGTTTAAAGTTTGTTCTAAACGTAAATTTTTCTCGTTGAGTTGTTGGGTACGTTCTTGAACTTTATTTTCCACGGAGGCATATAACAGGGCATTTTCTAAAGATACCGCCGCTTGGGAAGATAGTAGACTTAAAACTTCAATTCGTTCTGAAGTAAAGGCTCCGGCTGTTAGGTTGTTTTCTAAATATAAAATTCCTAAAATTTTGCCCTGGCTAATAATCGGAGTACATAAAATAGATTTAATTTTATGCTTATTAATATAGGGATCATGAGTAAATTGCCCTTCTAAAGTAGCATTCATTAAAACCACATCTTGACCCGTTCTTTCCACATAATAAATAACAGTTAAAGGTAAATTAGAGCCATTTTCAACATTGATTTTAGGATGAACAATAACTTCTTCGTTATCCGTTGAAGCCTCCGCTTCAATTACTAATTTATCATCGTTGTATAAAATTAAAAATCCTTTTTGCGCCCCGGCATTTTCAATTACAATTTTCATTAAATTGGCTAATAATTTCTCTAAAACAATTTCTCGCGAGATGGCTTGAGAAGCCTTAATGACCGTGCTTAAATCTAACAGTGCTAAACTACTACCATGGGAGGTACTGAGAGTAATTGATTCCGCTTCAAATAAGGAGGGTTTAAGATTGGCTAAATATTTGAGTTGAGGATATTGGGTTTCTAACTGTTCGACTTTACGAACTGCACCCCAGCGTTGATAGCTATAATAGGCTTCTCGCAGGTGAATATTGGCATATTTGGGTTTATGATGATTCATCCAAAATTTAGCCGTGAGTTCGTGACTGAGGGCAACATTTTGAATAAATCCGGCTTCCTGTGTCGTTGATATTGCTTGTTCATATAAATCAATAGCTTCAAAGGAACGTTGAGAAATCCGAGCCAATTCTGCTTCGACTAAAAGATATTTAGATAGGAAATTGCTGGGACAGTTATCTGACCAAGTTTTAATTTTTTCCTGATTATTTTTAATCTTTTCTAAAAACTGCTGTTGTTGCGATTCTGAAACTCTTTCTAAATTTGCAATTAAAATTAAAGAGGAATAAAAATAATATTCTGTGACGGGAATTAACCCTAGAATAAATTGGAGTAATTCTTCGACTTCTAAGGTAAGTTTTAAGGCTGATTCTACCTCACCATATAGGTATAGAACTTGCAGTTTATAAATTTTGTAAAGACATAGAGAATAGAATTTCTGATTTTGTTGGCTACTCTCCAGATAATCAGCTTCTGTGATTTCTGGAGCGTCAAAAGATAAGAAATCCGGGGTTTCACCGATTAAATTCAGCAGAATTCCTCGGAGTCCTGTTAAGGTATCAATCACTAGATGATTGTCAGTTTTATAGGCGAATTTTAAATAGTTTTTAACTTCAATTAAAAACTTAGGCAAGTTTACACCCTGCGCCATTAAATTTAGAGATTGATTATTTAATAAATAACCAGCATATTGCAAATCTCCTGAGTCTAAAGCGGATTGATAACCTTCATGACCTAAAGCATTTGAATTCTTAATCGGTTCTAACCAATAGTTGAGACAACTAATTAAGGATGCAGATACTTTATAGACGGGATAATTCCACTTTTTATTCAGTTTTAAAGCCAATTGACCTAACTCATAGGCGGTTTGATATTGATTAAAAATGGTAGCAACTAGAATCCCATAGGTCGCATAGAAAAATCCAGATTCTGGAGAATATCCCGATTTGATCGCAACTTTTACACCCTTGAGAATCACCACTGTCCATAAACTAGGATTACTGACATAGGCGGAGGGGGCTAAATTATGGAGAATTTTTAAGGTGATTTTTTTCTCGGGTTCAACAATTGGGTTTTGCTCCAAGAACGTCGATAGATTATTAATATTGATCAATTTTTGCAGGGACTCTAATTCCTGGGGAATGACCGTTTGTAGATTTTCCGTGGGTAAATCCAAGCCAAATAAAGCTAAGGCTTTAATGCCAGCATTAATAGAGGCTTCATATTTTAATTGTAAGGTATATTGAATTAAAAGTAGATTATAAACTTCGGCTTTTTCTAAAGTAGATTGAGACTGTTTTAAAATTAATTGAATTAGGGTTTCACTTTCGGCAAAATTTCCATTCAGATATTCTATCTCGGCTAGTTCTCGATACAATCCAAAGGTTAAAGAATAATGTTCACCCCAACTATTATCGGGTAGAACTCCAATTCCGGCGATTAAATATTCCCGGGCAGCACCATAGGCGGTGGCATCCTTAGCTTTTTTTCCCGCTTCTAAGTTTAAACTGGCTAATTGTAGTTGTTCTTGTTCATCGGTAATTAAAGATCGACCCACATTCAGGTGATCGACTAAATCAAATACTTTTTCTAACCAATATTGGGGCGGTGTATTAGCTAATAGTAACCGACCGATAGTTAGGTGAACCGATTGTTTTTGAGAGTCTGCAATTAAGGAATAAGCAGCTTGTTGAACGCGGTCATGGAGAAATCGATAATTCAGAACTAGATAGGGATTAATTTGTTCCGGTTCCAAATTATCGGCATCTAGTAGGGGTTTAATTAAACCTTCTTTTAAAGCGGGTAATAAATCTTGGAAGGTATCAACGGATTCCTTACTATAAATTAAGGATAAGGTATTTAAGTCAAATTGATTCCCCACACAGGCAACTAATTGTAAAACCTGTTGAGTTTTCTGGGGGAGTTTTTGGAGCTTACCAATCATCAATTCAACGACATTATCCGTGATATCTAAGGCTTTAATTTCGGCAACATTCCATTGCCAAGCAATTTTTTCCGAGTTAAAATTTAGGAGTTTTTCTTGATATAAAGTTTTGAGAAATTCATTCACAAAAAAAGGATTTCCCTCCGTTTTTTTGATCACTAATTCGGCTAAAGGGAGAACGGTATGGCGATCGCTATGAAGGGTATCTGCCACAAGTTCTGTCACCTGTGCCAAATTTAAGGCGGTGAGATGAATTTCATGAATTAATCCTTCCGAACCCGCTTCTGGGGTAAAAGATTCGGATTTTAACCCTTCTAACATCATCATTAAAGGATGGGTGGGACTGACTTCGTTATCCCGATAGGCTCCAATTAAAAATAAATATTGGGTAGCATCATCCGTTAACATTAATTTGATTAATTTCAGGGTGGCAGAGTCAGCCCACTGTAAATCATCAAGAAAAATAACTAAGGGATGTTCTGGTTGACAAAACAGACGAATAAAGTTCTGAAAGACCAAATTAAACCGATTTTGAGATTCGGCTGCACCCAATTCTAATACCGCCGGTTGCGGGCCGATAATTAGTTCAATTTCGGGAATTACATCAATAATAATTTGTCCATTCGGCCCCAAAACTCTTAATAATTTTTCTCGCCATTGATCTAACTTCTCTTGACTTTCACTCAAGAGTAATCTGGCTAATTCAGACAAGGCATTTACCAAAGCAGAATAGGGAATACCGCGTTGAAATTGGTCAAATTTCCCGCTAATAAAATAACCTTTTTTTTCAACAATTGATTTACAAATTTCTTGGACTAATACGGATTTTCCAATCCCCGAATATCCGGCAATTAGCATAATTTCGGTTTTGCCTTGACTCACCCGGTCAAAGGCTTGAATTAGGGTATCAATCTCATTTTCTCGGCCATAGAGCTTTTGGGGAATCTTAAACTGATCGGAAATATCCTGCATTCCCAAGGCAAATTCGCTAACAGTTCCTGTGGCTTGAACTTGTTTAAAACTATCTTCTAAATCAGCTATTAATCCCCAGGCACTCTGATAGCGTTCTTCGGGGGTTTTAGATAGTAATTTCAGGACAATTCGAGAAATAATTGGGGGAATTTCTGGGTTGATTTCATGGGGAGGAATCGGTTGTTTTGCCAGGTGGGCGTGAACTAACTCCATCGGATCGGTGGTGGGAAACGGAACCTGTTGGGTTAATAATTCATAGAACGTTGCTCCCAAGGAATAAAAATCCGTTCGATAGTCTACGGATCGGTTCATTCTTCCGGTTTGTTCGGGAGAAATATAGGGGAGGGTTCCTTCTAAATTTTGCGGGGGATGGAGCCGTAAAGATTCCTGAGTTAATCCACTAGAAATACTAAAATCAATTAATTTAACCTGTCCGGTGGCGGGATTAAAAACAATATTAGACGGGTTAATATCTTTGTGAATGAGGTTAGCTGCATGAATTTCTCGTAATCCTTGGGCAATTTTAATCCCGAGGGTTAAAAATCCTAATAGAGTAAATTTCTGAGTAGCTAACAAGATTTTTAACGATTCTCCGCCAAAATCTTCTAAGGTCATGACTAAAGTATTTTGGTAGGTTTGAAGTTCATAAACTTTAATCACACTGTTCAAATTAAAGTTGCGCAGGATTTTATATTCTCGCTCATATTTTTGAATATCAGATTGGGGCGGAAATTCCCCCTGTAGCACTTTTAAAATCACGGGAGAACGATCCTGTTCCCGGATGGCTCGGTAAACAACGGAGTTAACACTTTCGTAGATTTGTGCTAAGATCTGATATCCTGGCAAGGCAATCATGTTTGTTTCCTTCTGCACTGATTTAGGCTGAGTTGGTTAAGCTTTGGTGATCAATCAGAATGTTAATATACCTAAAAAATAATTATTGATACAACCTGAAAATATAGATTTCGTTATTAATTTAAGGTACTGAACCCAGATCAGTCTGATCGGTTAACGGTTGCTCTCAGAGAGAACTAGAAATATAGGATAACACGGCAAGGGGAAAACGAGTATGGCTTTCCTTTGCCGTGTAAAAACAGCCTTTCTTGATATTAGGACTTACCCAAGGACAAAATAATTGTATTGTTACTCATTATTAGATAGCTTCGCCCAGGTTATTCCTCTATGCTTGAGGGTTGTGTACAGAATACAGGCTGCCAGTATTGATAAAAGAACGATGGATGAGCCGATGGTTCCATAACCGAGGCCACCTTTTTCGTGAGATTTGGTCAGAAAATCTCCCAAGGTTGCACCAAAGGGTCGGGTGAGAACAAAGGCAATCCAAAACAACGCAACTTTGGAGATGTCGGTAAAATAATTCGCTGCTAACACCAAGCCAATCAAACTACCAATTAAGAGTGCCCCTCCGGCAAAGCCGAGACCGGAACTATCGGCAAGAAAATCCCCCAAAGCCGTACCTAAAGTATTTGAAATGAGAATAGCAGTCCAATACAATATTTCAACTTTAAGGGTATTGATATTGTTAACGGATAGAGTGCCAAAACTAAATTTCCAGAACGCAAAAATAGCTAAGAGAATGGTAATTAAAATTAGAGATCCCGTGGCGTAGCCGAGCCCTAACGTCCGATCCATGTAATCTGATATCGTTGTACCAGCGGTGCTAGTTGAAAGGATGACCGTCCAATACAATAATGGGTTATAGCTTTTCGATACTAATTGAATCACAAGAGTGACTAAAAATATCCCAATCAAGATCAAAGAACTAGCCGCATAGCCCACATTAAGTGTCATGGATAAAAGATCACCTGCTGTTTCTCCCAAAGTCGTTGCACATATTTTCATAATCCAAAAGAGTGCAGTGATATGGGGGATTTTACCCATGCCTGTCCCGACTTGCTGTTGAGCAACCATACTATTAATAAATAATCTCAATTGTTAATCTTATTATTCTGTCATATTCATTGTGAAGCGGGCTGTTTTCTAAGTAAACTCTTACCTGAATTGTTTCCGACTTAATCAGGGATTAAAATTCTTTAATCTGGATCACTTTTCCCTGAATTCTAAATAGAAAAAACACCTGGGAGTCTGGCCGAGTTTCGACCCCAAGTGCTTTTTCTTTATTAATCTCACTCCTCACACTCCTCAAATATACACGATTATTTGGGGATGTCAAGGAAAAACTGAAAAATAAAATTTCCAGCCAGGATCAAAAACACTTCAAATCCTTAGACAACAGACGGTTGAGGCTGGAATTGGAACATGGAATAGATGACGTTTCGGCGAATATCGGTCATCATATCTAAGAACAATTCATATCCCTCGCTCTTATATTCAATTAAGGGATCTTTTTGTCCATAACTCCGTAAACCGACGGACTCCCGCAGCGCGTCCATTTGTTGTAAATGTTCCCGCCATAAGGTATCAATTTGTTGGAGAATGAAGAAGCGCTCCGCTTCGCGCATTAACCCGGCTCGAATTTGATTGACTTGGTTTTCCTTGAGATCATAGGCATTGCGTAACTGTTCATGCAGGAAGGTTTTAATTTCATCTACGGATAAATCCATCAATTGTTCGGCGGTCAAATCCGCTAAAAGATAAACAAATTCCTTGGCTTTCACCACCAAATTTTCTAAATCCCATTCTTCCGAAGGTAAGTCAGGATTAATATAGGCTTCCACGATATCATCCATGGTTTGTTCGCCGTATTTAATCACTTGTTCTTTCAAATCTTGCCCTTCCAAAACCCGTCGCCGTTCAGCATAAATTGCCCGCCGTTGGTTGTTCATTACCTCGTCATATTCAAATACCTGTTTACGGATATCGTAATAGTAGGTTTCAACTTTTCGTTGGGCATTTTCCAGCGATCGGGTTAATAATTTAGACTCAATGGGCATATCTTCATCCACATTAAAAGCATCCATTAATCCGGCAACTCGATCGCCCCCAAAAATCCGTAATAAATTATCCTGTAAACTCAGGAAAAACCGCGTGGAACCCGGATCACCCTGTCGTCCAGCCCGTCCTCGCAATTGATTATCAATCCGGCGGGACTCATGGCGTTCGGTTCCGATCACATGGAGTCCACCATATTCCACCACCTCGTTATGTTCCCGTTTAGTGAAGTTTTCGTACTCATGAACGATCAAGTTATAGACCTCGCGCAATTTTTGAATCACCGGGTCAGTGGTGGGAGCTTTTTCCGAAGCCACCGCTAATAAATCCTCCGCCTGTAACTCGGGTAAACTGCGTTCTCCATGAACTCCCACGGCAAAATCAACCGCATCTTTTAGTTTTTGTTCGGTGGATTTGGATAATTCGGTGGGGAATAATTGGGTCGAAACTTTCCAGGTTTTGGATTTTTTACTCTGATCAAATCCCTGGGCGGCGGGGCGACGGCTACCCGATACTCCAGCAATTACTAATTCCCTTTCATCATCGGGTTTAACAATTTTCGGCATCAAATACTCGCGCATTTTTAGCCGTCCCATAAATTCCGCATTTCCCCCCAAAATAATATCTGTTCCCCGTCCGGCCATATTCGTAGAAATGGTCACAGCCCCTTTGCGTCCGGCTTGAGCAATAATTTCCGATTCCCGTTCTACGTTTTCCGGTTTAGCATTTAATAAATTATGGGGAATTTTGCGTTGTTGTAATAAATTCGAGAGAATTTCTGATTTTTCGACACTCGTTGTTCCGACTAAAACCGGGCGCCCTTCTTTATGTAAATCCGCACATTCTTCAGCAATGGAAGTCCATTTTCCTTCTTCAGTTTTATACACCACATCGGGTAAATCTTCCCGTCCGGTAATGCGGTTGGTGGGAATAATCGTAACTTGCAGCTTATAGATGCGCTCAAATTCGGCTTCTTCGGTTTTGGCGGTTCCGGTCATCCCCGATAATTTCGGATATAACAGGAAGAAATTCTGATAGGTAATGGTGGCTAAAGTTTGGGTTTCCGGTTGAATATCCACCCGTTCTTTAGCTTCAATGGCTTGGTGTAACCCGTCACTCCAACGACGTCCGGGCATCACCCGTCCGGTAAATTCATCCACGATAATGACTTCCCCATTACCGATAATATAGTTGACGTCTTTAATAAATAATTCTTTGGCTTTTAAGGCATTAAAAACAAAGTGCGCCCAAGGATCATTCGGGTCATATAAATCTTGAACTCCAAATAGTTCTTCCGCCCGGGCAAACCCTTCATCGGTCATCAAAACATTACGGCCTTTTTCATCGACTTCATAATGTTCTTCTTTTTGCATCATTTGGGCAACTTCTGCCGCCCGCATATATTTTTGGCTGGGACGTTCCACCTGACCAGAAATAATTAAAGGAGTGCGGGCTTCATCGACTAACACCGAGTCCACTTCGTCAATAATGCAATAGTTAAACACCCGTTGCACCACTTCATCCATGGAGGTCGCCATGTTGTCCCGCAGGTAGTCAAACCCCATTTCACTGTTTGTCCCGTAGGTAATATCACAGTTATAGTTTTTCTGCCGTTGGTCGGGACTCATTTCTTGCTGAATCAGCCCCACACTCAGCCCCAGGAAGCGATGGATTTGTCCCATCCATTCCGCATCCCGTCGGGCGAGATAATCGTTAACGGTGATGACGTGAACCCCCTTTCCAGCCAAGGCGTTCAGGTAGGCCGGAAGGGTGGAAACTAGGGTTTTTCCCTCCCCGGTTTTCATCTCGGCAATTTGCCCTGTATGGAGAATAATCCCCCCTAGGAGTTGGACGTCAAAGTGTCGCATCCCCAAAACTCTCTTTCCGGCTTCCCTGACAACGGCAAACGCTTCTGGGAGAATTTCATCCAGGATTAGGTTTTCCTCGTCTCGGTTTTTGGCTTTGGCTAATTTTTCTTTAAATTCTCCTGTCTTGGCCCGCAATTGTTCATCCGAGAGGCTTTGAATTTCTTCCTCTAAAATGTTGATATCCGTGACAAGAGGCTGATATTTTTTAAGTTTACGCGCATTCGGATCACCTAACAGAGCTTTTAACATGGCAAGAGCAGGATATGGTTACGAAAATTTATAGTTTTGAATAAATCATTGTTGATTCTAGCATTTCCTGGCTGCATCTGGTTCACCTGACACTGAAGGCCCTAATTTAAGCCGGACTGTACCCGCCATAAACCCGCATAAATACCCGGTGCTTCTAAGAGGTTTTCATGGGTTCCTGACTCAACTAATTTTCCCTGTTCCATTACATAAATACAGTCGGCATTTCTAACCGTTGAAAGCCGATGGGCGATCGCAATTGTTGTTCGATTTTTGGTAATCTTTTCTAAGGAGCGTTGAATGGCGGCTTCGGTTTCATTATCTACGGCCGATGTGGCTTCATCTAAGATTAAGATGGGAGGGTTTTTTAAGACAGCCCGGGCTATAGCAATTCTTTGTCGCTGTCCCCCGGATAGTTTCTGACCTCGTTCTCCGACAATGGTCTCATATCTATTGGGTAAATCCCGAATAAATTCATCGGCTTCGGCGATTTTTGCGGCTTCAATAATATCAGTTAAGGACGCATCAAAACTACCATAGGCAATATTTTCGGCAACGGTTCCATGAAACAGAAAAACATCCTGACTGACTAACCCAATAGCTTTGCGTAAATCCTCTAATTTCAAACGGTTTAATTCGATGCCATCTATCGTAATTACCCCAGCATTAATTTCATATAACCGCAATAATAATTTCACCAAGGTACTTTTTCCCGACCCCGTAGCACCCACAATGGCAATGGTTTTTCCGGCGGGAATTTTCAGGGATAAATCTTGAATAATCTGATTGCGATTTTGATAGGAAAAATATACGTTTTTAAATTCTATTTCTCCTCTAACTGAAACGACAGGTAGGGCAATATCCCCCGGATGAATTTCTATCGGAGTATCCAATAAATTCATCACCCGGTTAATAGAAGCCATCGCCCGTTGATATTGATCAAAGGTATCTCCCAGGCGGGTTAATGGCCATAATAACCGTTGGGTAATAAATACTAAAACGCTATAGGTTCCGACGGCTAAAGCCCCAGAAGTGACCTGTAAACCGCCTAATAGTAAAGTAGCAATAAATCCAAATAAAATTAAACTTCTAATTACCGGAACATAGGCAGAAGATAGGGTAATTGCTCGGCGATTACTTTGGCGATAGGCTTCACTATGTTCGGTAATTCTTTGGATTTCATACTGTTCGGCGGTAAAACTTTTAATAGTCGTAATACCACCCAAATTATTTGCCAGTTGTCCATTCAGTAACCCCACTTTTTCCCGGACATCGGCATAACGGGGGGCGAGTAATTTCTGGAACCAAACCGAACCCCAAACAATAAACGGCATCGGTAACATTGCCCACCAAGCCACAGTTGGTGCTAAAATAAAGAAGGCTGCTCCAATTACAATTACCGTGGTAATGACTTGGATAATTTCATTCGCCCCCATATCCAAAAACCTTTCTAACTGGTTAATGTCATCATTTAAAATTGACATTAAACCGCCACTACTGCGTTCTTCAAAATAGGCTAATTCTAAGTTTTGTAAATGTCCATAGGCATCTAATCTGAGATTATGTTGTAAGGTTTGGGCTAAATTTCGCCACAATACTTTATAGGCATATTCAAAAACCGATTCTAAACTCCAGATAATTAAGCTCAAAAACGATAACATTAACAATTGATTAAACGCCCCTTGAATCCCCCACTGGGACAGGAAGGAAACCTGGGGGTTAATTACCACATCAACGGCCCATCCAATTAATACCGGAGGGGCTAAATCAAAGACTTTATTTAAAACCGAATAAACCGTTGCTAACCCAATCGTTTTTTGATAGGGACGAGCATAAACTAGAAACCGTTTTAAGGGATGATTCAGTTGAGACAAGGGACAATCCTAAAATTACGACATCTCTATTCTATAGTAATCGGTAATCAATTTATTCCCTATTGCTTATTCGTAATTCTTAATTCGTAATTCTTAATTCCTTAAATCGATTGAGTCACAATCCGATTTCTCCCTTGTTGTTTGGCTTGATATAAGGCATCATCTGCCAATTTAATTAATAATTGTGAGGAGTTTTTTTCCGTTGGAACTAAAGTTGATATTCCTAAACTAAGGGTGAGAAATTCACTGACTTGGGATTGGGAGTGGGGAATATTTAACTCCCGAATGGCGTTCTGAATTTTTGTGGCTATTTGTAAGGCTTCGACTAAACGGCTTCGGGTCATAATCACCACAAATTCTTCTCCCCCATAACGGGCGAGTAGATTTCCGTGGGATTGAATCACTTGGTTAATAGCTTTAGCGACTTTTTTAAGACAATCATCTCCTTCTAAATGACCATAGGTATCATTGTAGGCTTTGAAATAATCCACATCAGATAAAATTAAGGAAATTGGTTGCTTATCCTGTTTATTTCTCAGCCATTCTTGATTTAAAAACTGCTCAAAACAATGACGGTTAGCAATTTGAGTTAACCCATCTAATCTAGCTAAACGAGATAGGTCTATTTCCATCTGTTTTCGTTCGGTGATATCTCGAATCGCAATAGAAAATCCATCCCCAAGTTTTACGGCAATAAAATGATACCAACCTTGATTATTTTTGCCTTTATAAAAAATATCCTCAATCAGAGGGACTCCAGTTTCTACTAAATTAACAAATTTTTGAAATAGATTAATATCTATTTGTTTTAACATTTTTTTTAAAATAATTTTACCCTGTAAATTATATCGTTCTCTGCTCAAAAGTTGGCTAATAACCGGATTAATGACTAAACACCGAAAATCCATAATTTCTCCATTTGTGGGTTCTCTCACCGACTGAAAGGCTGCAATTCCATCCATGGAAGTATTTAAAACACTTTGAATTAAAGCGCGAGATTGATATAAAATTTCCTCGGTTTCTTTGCGTCGGATAATTTCTGCTTGTAATTCTTGTTCTTTAACTAAACGTTGTTGAATTTCGATTTTTAAGCGATGTTCCTGGGCTTGACGGTATCTAATTTCGGCTTGTAACTGTTGTTTTTGTCTTTGAATGGTAAACTGAGTTTCAATCCGGGCAATAACTTCTTCGACTTGAAAGGGTTTACTAATATAATCAACCCCCCCTACTTCAAAGGCTTTGACTTTATCCCAGACTTCGTTTAAACCACTAATAAAAATAATTGGAATTTCCTCAGTCTGAGGATCACTTTTGAGTTTGTGACACACTTCATACCCATCCATATCCGGCATTTTAATATCTAATAAAATTAAATCCGGTGGTGAAGATTGTATGGCTCTTAAGGCTGACGTTCCATTAATCGCTTGACGAATTTTATAGCCTTGGTGTTTAAGAATTTCTGATAAAACTCTTAAATTTTCAAGTTTATCGTCTATAATTAAGATTCCACCGTGATATTTTTTTTGGTCTCTAATATTCATTAGCTTTGATTTTTTGAATAAGATTAAAAATTTGGTCAATCCTATAATTACAGACTAAATCGGTTAAAGCCTGGGATAGACCTGCCTGTTCCGAAGGGATTTCTTGAATTAAATCTAAAACTAAATCATAATCTAAATCAATACTCGCTTGATACAGTTCCTCAACCCAAACGGAGGGCATTTTGTTAAAGCTCTCATGGGTGAGAATAGAATTGGGGGGTTTGAACAGGTTTGGGGCGGGTTCACCTGTATAAATGTACTCAAGACCTAGATATTTTTCCATCATCTCAAAAATATGAAATTCCCGAAAGGGTTTTCTGATAAAATCATCACAACCCATCGCAAGAACCTGGGCTGTTTGTTCTTCTAAAACACTCGCCGTAACCGCAATAATCACCGTGGAACTGCCCTGGGAATCACTTTTAATCTGTTTTGTAGCTTCTGAACCACTCATAATCGGCATAATCATATCCATAAAAATTAAATTCGGTTTCCACCCTTGAAAAATTTCTACAGCTTCCCTTCCATTGGCAGCTTCTTTTAATTGAAATCCCAAGGGTTGAAGCAATTGGATTAATAATTTACGGTTAGAAATTTTATCATCAACAATTAATATTTTATAGACGGGTTGATCGGCAACTAAACCGATGACTTGCTTGGGATAAAGTTGATGGGATAAATCAATATTTTCAATGGATTTAGCTTTAATATCAAAGGTAAAGGTTGTCCCAATACCAACTTTAGAATTAACTTGAATTTCTCCCCCCATCAGTTGGACAAATTTCTGAGTAATTGATAGACCTAATCCGGTTCCTTCATCGGCTTTTTTTCCCGTTTGGGTCTGTGTAAAGGCTTGAAAAAGCTGATTCATTTCTTCGGGTTCAATTCCAACTCCCGTATCTTTGACGACAAAAATAAGTCGAATTTGTGGGGATGCAATTGGCTCACAAGCAACACTTAAATCTATGCCACCTTTTGAGGTAAACTTGAGAGCATTATTGAGTAAATTAATTAAAATCTGACGCAGTTTGATTTGATCCGTACAGATATATTCAGGGACGGTTTCGGCACAGGTGAATTTTAAAAATAAGTTCTCATTTTCCGCTTTCAGGGAAAACATATCCTCTAAATCTTGAAACAAATGATACAAATTAAAGTTAGTCTCATTTAAGGTTATTTTGCCCGCTTCAATTTTAGCTAAATCTAATAGTTGGTTAATTAAATTTAATAAGTGTTCACCACTTTGTAAAATGATCTTCACTTGTTCTTGATGTTCGGGAGAAAGGGTTGTGCTTCGATTCATTAATTGAGCAAAGCCTAAAATTGCATTCAGGGGCGATCGCAATTCATGACTCATATTTGCTAAAAAGGTACTTTTAGACTGGTTTGCAACTTCAGCAGCCTGTTTTGCCTGTTCTAATTCTGCGGTTCGTTCAGTAACTTTGTGTTCTAGGGAGATATTTAATTGTTGTAATTCTATATTTAATTCTTGTAATTTTTGATTTTGTTCTAAAAGTTGTTGTTCTTGAGTATAGCGTCTTAATGCTTCTTGAACCGTTAAAATTAGGTCGGTTTCATCCCAAGGTTTGCTAATATAACGATACAAACTTGCTTGATTTACTACGTTACCCACCGATTGAATATCCGCTTGTCCGGTTAACATTATTTTTAACATTTGAGGATAGTTTTGATGCAATTCAATTAATAACTCATCTCCCTGCAATCCTGACATGATTTGATCGGAAATGACTAATGCGACTTCCAACCCTTCCTGGTATAATTCGGCAATCACTTCTAAGGCTTCTTCGCCACTTTCTGCTGATTCTAATTCATAATTTTGAGGTAAATGCCGTTTGAGTTGTTCTTTGAGACTTTCTAAAATAACGGGTTCGTCATCTACACATAAAATTGCCAATTGTTTATTCATAAAAAGGGAAGTGAGAATTACGAATTACGAATTACGAATTACGAATGGGTAATAACCTGACTTATCCTAATGCTGATGCAATGGTTTGGGCTAATTCTTCTTCTGTCCAAGGTTTATAAATACAGCGATATAAATTAGCGTATTTTTGAGCCCGTTTGATGGCTTCTTCATCCGCTTGTCCAGTTAACATCACTTTGATAATTTTAGGAAAGCGACGATGAACTTCAATTAAAAATTCATCGCCTCGCATTTCTGGCATTAACCAATCAGAAACAATAATTAAGACTTCAATGGCTTCTTGTTGTAAATCTTCTATAATATCTAAGGCTTCCGGGGCACTTTCTGCCCCTTCATAGATATACTCATTACCAAATTTACGTTTAAGTTGTTCTAGGATACTTTCTAAAATAAACCCTTCATCATCTACACAAATAATTGCTTTTTCTACCATGTTTTTATATCCTTGATTTTAATTAAGAGTTTTGGTATTAATTTTCAAACGGGTATCGGCATGGGTCGATTCTAACATAAACAGGACTTACGCAAAACAACCCTATCTAGTAGGGGCGAACGGCCGTTCGCCCCTACAGATGGTGTATAATTGGGTATTCTGCGTAAGTCCTAATAAATTATGAAACTAGGCCGTTATCAGCTTCAGATCGAGGCAAACAGAGGGTAAAAGTTGTAGTTCCAGGTTGGCTTTCAACAGCGATCTCTCCTTGATGTTTACTAATAATTTTTTTAACAATATCTAATCCTAAACCGCTCCCTTCTCCTAGGGGTTTAGTGGTAAAAAAGGGTTGAAAAATTCGCCCTTGAATTTCAGAGGGAATCCCACAACCAGAATCCGTAATTTTAATTATAAACTCGGTTTCTTTTTCCTCAACTAAAATTTTCAGGGTTCCCTGACCATTCATGGCTTGAATACTATTATGAATTAAATTTGTCCAAACCTGCATTAATTCATCGGGATAACAGTTAAAGGGATGGTTAATTTGATAGATTCGAGTTACTTCTATTCCCCGTTTAAGCTGATTATGATAAAGTTCTAAAACCGTATCAATTCCTTCTGTAATTAATACGGATTGCTTTTTTTCACTATTATCATAACGGGCATAATTTTTGAGGGCAAAAACGACTTTAGAAGCTCGTTCTATGGCCGTAATCATCGTTTGATTATTGCGTTGAAGTCGCGCGAGATTATAAGTTAAATTTAATAACCATTCTTGTTCAGGATGTTGCAGAATGGGTAAAAATGATTCTGGATGATCATAAATCCCAATATCCACTAAGATATCCGCCATTTTTCGATAGGATTCGATGTGATAATCTTTTAGTATTTGAGTTAATTGACGTTTATATTCGCGCTGTTGCCGGGTAGAAACTTGTTGAGAATTATTTCGCGATCGCTCTAATAAACTAAAAAACACAAATTGTAGGTCAGGATTGAGTTTTTGAGAGAGTTTAGGTAGTTCAACTAAAGATTCAATTAGAGCTTGATTATTATTATTGATAGAGGCTTGAATTGCCCCTAATGGCGTATTAATTTCATGGGCGATGCCTGCTACCAATTGTCCTAAAGCTGCCATTTTTTCCGATTGAATCAGTTGACTTTGAGCCGTTTGTAACTGTTGCAGTGTTTGGGATAATTCCTTGGTTCGTTCTTTGACTTGACGTTCTAAGGTTTGGTTATATTTAGCTAAAATTTGTTCGGCTTCTTTGCTGGAGGTAATATCAGTAATTGTGCCCACATATCCGGTAATTTCTCCTTGATTATTGCGTTCAGCTAAGGCTTTTCCATAGACCCAAATACTACTTCCATCCGGTCTAATAAAACGATATTCGCACTGAAAAGTCACCCCTTCTTGGAGAAATGCTAACCAACTCGAAAGGGTATGATCTCGATCTTCGGGATGAATTGTTTTTGTCCAGCCCATCCCCGTCGCTTCCTCTGGACTAAGACCGATCATTTCAAAGCTTTGGTCATTGCCATAAATACAATTTCCTTTAATATCTGTGCGAAAAATTCCTACAGGTGCCGCTTTTGCTAAACTGGCATAACGCTGTTCACTAATTTGTAAGGATTGATTCAGTTGTTGCATTTGAGTTAAAGTGGTTTGCAATTGCTTGATCATATTATTAAAAGAGCGAGTCAGTTCTCCTAATTCATCTTGGCGATTGGTTTCTAAGGGTTGATCCCATTGTCCGGCGGCAATATTTTTTGAGGACTGATTCAGTCGAATAATGGGTAATGTCACCCATCTCGCGGTTAAAATACCAATAATAATTGCCATCATTAAAGTTAATAAACATAATAATAAAGTAGTACGATTATTGGCTTTAATTTGGTCTAAAAAATCATTTTCAGGAACAACTAAAATGATTAACCAGCCCAATTTTTTGTTGTTAGCGAAAGGAATAACATTGAGAAAATGTTTTTCTTGATTAATAGAAAAATCAAATTTTGTGGGAATAGAAATATCATTAATATTTTTAAATTTTGTTAATAAATGTTCTGTTGCGGCTTTAGTGACTTGATTGTGGCTGGCTGTTGCTAAAAACAGTTGATTTTGATCTCCAACTTTTCTAAAGGGTTGCTCTCCCGTGGAACTTGCTAACAAATGACCTTGAGGATCAATAATAAAAACCTGTCCGGTTTTTCCGATATTTAAGCCTTTAAGAAAAGCAATAATTTGATCTAGTCGGAGGGTTGCTAATAAGATACCTTCGATTTCTTTGTTCTGATTATAGATCGGTTCTAATGCACTAATTAATAAGCTGGGTTCTAACATAGAAACAAAGACATCACTCCAACTAGATCGACCTTCTCGTAAAACCTTTAAGTAAGTGGGATGCTGACGTAAATTATAATCTTTTTTAATTAATTTACCTTGATTTCGATTTCCCTGAGCATCGAGCTTGAAAGTATAGAAATTATTGCCCACCTCATCTCCGACAACATTAACTTGAAGATCCCCATTTATGAGTTTTTGCCCCGACCGTTGTTTATTTTGATTGGTCGCAATGCCAATAAAGGTAATATCGGGATAAAGTTGAACCTGTCGCCAAAGATATTTTTCCCAAGGATATAAATTATTTGTGTTTAAAAAACCTAATTTAATTTGATTAGAATTAGTTTGGTTGATCTGTTCGGGAGTTTCTAAGAAAAACTGTAAATTTTCCTGAACCCGTGTACTGACTTGATTGATTAATTGTTGGGCTAAATTTTCAACGTCTTTTTGTCCATTTTTAAAGGAAAAATAACCCACTAATCCTACTGTAGCGGTAATTTGTATGACAAACGGTAAGATTAAAACCGTTCTTAAGGGGAGTTTACCGATGGTTTTGGTTAGTAATTGATTCGGGGGTGGAAGTAACATTATTTTTATAATAACTATTAATAATAGTCAGGGGATACCCATTGGTGTCAACTTAAGCCGAAAATCTGTGATTATAGTCAAGATTAGATCCCCCTAAATCCCCCCTTCGGCAAGCTCAGGGTACGGCATTAAAAAGGGGGAATTGGATCTCCTCCTAGAATATAGGGTTTAAATACACAACAGCTTACTTTTAGTTCAGTTTTGACGAGAAGATGGAGCCAGTTCGGGTTCGGGAGATGGCATCATTGTAGGAGAGTTTTGATAGGATTTATTAAAGCTCATGGCAACTAATGAAAATCCCAAATAAGCGGGTAAAATAATCGCAGTAATAAAAGCCAAAACCGTTAACCAAGACCCTAAATTATTCGATTTTCCATAGGTAGAACGATAGGGATCTTGCTTAATTTGATAGGGGTTTTCTTGAGTTTCTAATCCTCTTAAACGTTTAAATCTAACCCGTCGGTCATCTAATTTTTCCACTAAAATCCAACCTGTTACCGCTTCTTCCTGACATAACCGTTTAAAAACAGTGGGATTGCGAAATACATCTTGACTGGCGCGGACAATCTTGTATTCCCATTCCCTGACTAAAGGTTCAGGAGATTCGGCATTAGAATAGCCGTTAGATTGTACGGATTTTGCGCGCATTTTTTTGATATCTTCTGAGTCGTAGCGAGTCAATGTTTCTTCCTCCTCCTGTTCTAATTCTAAATTGATTTGGATGGAACAGAGCCAGTTAGCGAGTAAAACCGCATCAATCCCTAGACTACTGACCATCAGACTTAATAGGGCAATTTCGCTCATAATTAAGCTGGAGATAAATAACCTTCAATCCACAAATCACAACCCACAGAACCCCAAGTCATTCTTTCTAATAAAAGTGCCTCTGTCATTTGAGTAAAACCCAAATCTCCCACTGGAGAAGGCGCCCCACTGCCCCCGATAATTTTAGGGGCAATAAAGGCTAAAATTTTATGAATGCTGCCATCTTTGAGTGCATTGGTGGCTAGAGTTCCCCCACATTCCCACAACACTGATAAAAATTGACGTTCATAGAAATAAGTCATGACTTGGGCGGGTGTCAAGGGCGACAATTCCGCGACCTCTACCCCCTTATTCCGTAGAAAATGTTGGAAATCTGGATTAACACCCTCCTCTGTTATAACTAAAGTTTTCGCCTCTTGAGTGTCCCATAAATGGGCTTGTTTGGGTAAATCTAAGGTACGACTCATGACCACCCGCAAGGGGTTGGGTTCCCCGGCATCGTGGGTTGTAAGCAAGGGATTATCTCGTCGGACGGTATTTCCGCCAACAATTACCGCATCACAGGTGACTCGTAACTGATGAACTTTTTGTCGGGCTTCTGTTCCCGTCACCCAATAACTATGACCCGTTGTGGTGGCAATTTTTCCATCTAAGGTCATCGCATATTTCCAAATTCCTAGGGGTTGATGATGCAAAATTTGATGAGTAAATGCTTCATTTAACTGTTGACAATCGGCCGTTTCTATGCCAACAATTACCTCAATTCCCGCATCTTTTAAGCGTTGAATTCCTGTGCCGGAAACTAAGGGATTGGGGTCAACCATTCCCACTACCACTTTAGCTACTTTTGCTGCAATTAGAGCTTCTGTGCAGGGGGGAGTCCGACCAAAATGATTACAGGGTTCTAAATTAATATATACCGTTGCTCCCCTTGCTTGTTCTCCGGCATTTTTCAAGGCAAAAACTTCGGCGTGGGGTTGACCCGCCCCCGGATGAAACCCTTCTCCAATAATTTTTCCGTCCTGAACAATCACACAACCGACTAGGGGATTAGGTGCAGTTTTTCCTAATGCTTGACGGGCTAATTTCAAGCAATGCTGCATCATTTGTTGATCAAAATTTAAGGTCATAAAATAGGGAAAATAGGTAATGGGTAATGGGTAATGGGTAATGGGTAATAGGTAATGGGTAATAAACTGAGAACTGGTACGGGCGGGTTCTTTTAGATCTAGGTTAATCACCGCGCATCTCGATGAACCCGCCCCTACAACTGGTGACTGTTTTAACTGTCTTCAATTGATGGCAGTTGGGGTAGGGGTTGGGACTCGGGAAGTTGGGGAGTTGTAGGGGAATACTCGGGGTTTAGGGTTGTGAAGATTGACGTTCCAGACTGGGCTTGATTTTGGGCTTTGGTGAGTAAATCGACCGTATCCCCTAAAGCCATGGTTAAACTATTGCGAGTTTCCAGATGGGCAGCTTTTTCTGCTTCGAGGGCTTCAATGAGTTGATGAATTTGTTCCCGGGAGCGATCGCGTTCTAACATCACTTCAATTAATTTTGCCTTAACTTCATCCAAAGTTTTCAACGGGTCAATCTCTTGACGAACGGCGACCCGTACCTGTAACTCATTGGGTAGGGGAGACAGGCGTTGCCATCGTTCCAACTCCCCCCGCAATTCTCCCACTTGTTCTAAATACCGCCCGGCTTCTTGGCGTCGTTGTTGGGCTTCAGTATTGTAGCGTTGTCGCCATTGGTCGGAACTTTCGACCGCCGCGTTAAGATCCCGTTGGGTTTGTGCCAACTGTTGTTTTAAGCGTTTAATTTCATCAAGCCACTGCCGAACATCCTGGGTCATAGAACTGGGAAAAATAAAAAATCGGGCAATTATTGATTTTAGTATTTTATCTAAATCTTGGTAAAATCTGTTAGATCTGATGGAAATACTGTTCAATATAAACTTTTAGAGTTCCTAAATTGTGTTGAATTTTTGCCACCTGTTCTGAACAGAGTGTAATATTTTCCTGTTGTATGGCATTTTCGAGTTGTTCAGCCAATTGAGAAATAATCGTTGCCCCCACATTAGCACTAGAACCCTTGAAGCGATGGGCATATTGTTGTAGGATCGTGAAGTTTTTGGCTGTGAGCGCAGCTTGAATTTCAATAAAATCCTGTTCACTGCGTTCTATATAAACCTTTAATAGCTTTTGTTGAAACTCTTTTTTCCCTCCCGAAATTTTTTGTATTCGTTCTATATTTAAGGGAGAATTATTAGGGTTATCCCCTAATGTTTTTGGGGGGGCTAATTCGGAATCGACTGAAAGGTTGGTATTCTGATTTTTTTGATCAATAATATAAGTCCATTTCATTAAAACGGCTTCTAATTCTTCCGCTTCGACGGGTTTACTCAGATAATCGTCCATGCCAACGGCGAGACATTTTTCTCGATCAGTCGTTAAGGCATGGGCCGTGAGAGCGATAATAATAATATGGTGATCGGTTTCTTTTTGTCTGATTTGTTGAGTTGTGGCATAGCCGTCTAATTGTGGCATCTGACAATCCATAAACACGATATCATATTTTTTTTGGTTCAAAAGTTCTAGGGCCTCCAGACCATTATTCGCTAGATCGGCTTCATATCCTAAGAGGTTGAGTTGATTTAAAATCACCTCTTGATTAATCAGATGATCTTCTGCCAAAAGAATCCTTAATGGTGGATGAGATGGGGTTAAAATATTTTGATCATTGGAGATTTTGACTGAAGATTGTTGTTGGATATTTGATGCGTTCTGGATGGTCATAGCTTTTAAGATCGCATCAAATAAACGAGAAGCTCTTATGGGTTTAGTTAAATAACTATCTATTCCATGATCTAACATTTTTTCAATCAGATCTCGTTGATTTGTCCGGGTCATTAAGACTAACTTTGTTTGGGATAAATGGCGATCGGAGTTGATGATATCAGCTAGATTAGCTGAGTTAATAGTTAATAACGGTTGATCAAAAATTGCGATCGGGTAGGGTTCTCCTCGGGTTGCAGCTTGGCGCAATAAAGTTAAGGCCGATTCTCCATCTATGGCTTCATCTAACTGTATTCCCCAGGATTGAGTTAAATAACGAATTGATTGGCGAATGGTAATATTGTTATCAGCTACTAATAGCTTTAAATTTCTTAAACTGGCAGGAGCTACTCGATTTTGTTTGGCTTCTCCCAGTAAAAATTGAGCCGTAAACCAAAATGTTGATCCTTTACCTACTGTACTTTCAACCCCAATATCACCGCTCATTAAATGAACTAATTGTTTGGAAATGACTAACCCTAATCCCGTGCCGCCATATTGACGGGTTGTAGAAGCATCAAGTTGGGAAAAACACTGGAAAAGTTTATCCTTGTCTTCTGAAGAAATCCCAATCCCCGTATCGGAAATTTCAAATCGTAATCGGGTTGTATGGGAGGTACTAGATAGTTGATTCACCCGGACTACCACTTCTCCAGCAGAGGTAAATTTAATTCCATTTCCTAATAAGTTTAATAGAATTTGACGTAAACGACCCGGATCTCCGCGTAACTGACGGGGTACATTTGTATCAACAATAATAGCCAGTTCTAATCTTTTTTCTTCCGCCTGAGTTGCCACTAAATCGACAACGGTTTCTAAACAATGTTCTAAATCAAAATCCAAGGTTTCTAGTTTAACTTCTATGGCTTCTAATTTAGAGAAGTCGAGAATATCATTAATAATAGCTAATAAATGTTCGGCACTCACGCGAATCCCGCGCACAAAATCCTGTTGTTTAGGGGTTAGTTCGGTTTTTAATAATAATCCTGCCATGCCCAAAATGCCATTCATCGGTGTGCGGATTTCATGACTCATATTTGCCAGAAATTGGGACTTAATTCGGGCATTTTCTAAAGCGGCTTCCCGAGCTTCTACTAATTCATCAATTCGATCCGCCGCAATCACCACACCCCCAATTTGTTGATTGGGTTCATACCAAGGATGAATCGCCCAGCGAATAATACTTTTTTTGCCATTGATGTCATAAAACACATCTTCAGAATTAGAAATAATTTTCCCCTTTAATCCTTGTTTAAAGGCTTTTTTCCAACTATAGGGCATTTGAGGAAAAACTTTTCTATCAGATTGCTGAAGGGAAAGCAGTTGTTGTTTTAATCGGACTAAACCAAAATCGGAAAACCATTTATCACTATAGGCAATATAACACATTTCTCGGTTAAACATTGCCATGGCAACGGGGGCATGGGTAATAATTTGTCTGAGTTGTTGACTTTCTCTTTCAATAGCATCTTCTACTTGTTTACGTTCCGTAATATTTCGACCCGTGCCATACATTAATCCAGTCTGGGCAATTCTCACGCAATTCCAAGCAATCCACTTATAGGAATTATCTTGACAACGCAGTCGAGCTTCAAAGGAAAAAATGAGAGCTTCTTGGGTATTTTCTTCACTAATGGATTGTTCAACGGAACTTAAATTATCAGGATGAACCAGGGAGATAAAGGAGGTTTTTTGCAGTTGTTCAGGAGTAAAGCCAAGAATTTTTTCTACGGAGGGACTCACCCGTTTAAATCGGAGATCTCGATCTACAATAATTAGTATATCAACGGATAATTCAAAAAAGCGATCGCGTTCTAATTCTAATTGTTTACGAGTAGTAATATCTTCAATCACAGCAATTCCATAGCGTTTTTCTTCCCTGGGACAATAGGGAAATTCATCTAACCATGATCCTAAAGAAAGCGTCAAGTTAATCCAAACAATTGCTCCATTTTTATGAATATAGCGTTTCTCAATAGAATAGCTAGGAATTTCTTGATTAATTAATTTTTGAAATAAAAATAAATCTTTATTTTTATCATCGGGGTGGGTAAAATCCGACAACTTATATCTTAATAGTTGTTCGCGGGAATAACCGACAATCTCACAAAATTTTTGATTCACTTTTAACCATTGTTTGGAGAGAGAAACATGACCAATTCCAACAGCAGCTTGTTCAAAGGTATCTCTGAATAGACGTTCTTGGGCATGGGTTTGGGCAATTTGTAAAGCCAACTTTTGGTCTAATTTTTTCATTAAATACAGGGCTAAAATCGATCCTAAAATCCCCATCCCTGTCACCGCAAACATGGACAACCATGTCAGTTTAATTTGTTCATTTTGAATTTTTCGGCGTTGTTCGATAAGTTGTTCTTCTTCTTGAATAAATTGACTAATTTCTTGACGGTTTATCTGCATTTGTTTGCTATTTTGTAGCAGAACTTCGGATAAATTTGTAGAAGGTTTAGGGGATTGAATTGTATTTAAGTAAGTTTTTAAAAGTTGGTCAGATTGATTTAGGGTGGTTTCGAGGGTTGTCAGTTTCTGAATCCGGTTAGGATGATTAATGGCTAAATGTTTAACTTGATTGAGGGAAATATATAAATTTTTAGTGGCTTTTTCGTAGGTATTTAAATGATTGGTTTGACGGGTTAACGCATAATCTTTCACCGCAATTTCTGCGGTCAAAATCTGTGTCATTAATTCCTGAGCCTGATTGCGAATCAGATAGCTATCGCGGGCTTGGTTTCTAGCTTCTTCGGCTTGGTATTGAAAAATCGCTGCGATCGCCAGACCAATGATTAAACTAGATATGGGAATTCCAGTAATCAGACTGGCTCGATGACGTTGAATAAACCTTAGCCACTCTGGTAAGGAATTTGTGAAATCCGTATTCATCTTTCTTCCCCCTTGGAGACTCCCACTGAACCTGTAATCAGGTCAGTGGTGAGAGGAAAAGGGGGTAGAGATTTATGTTGCATACAAATAACCATCTTTTCTGTGAATAAGTGAACAATATTTGTGACTAATACCTTGTACAAGTGTTTCCTTCAAGGAAATATTGAAACTCCCCGTTGTCCGAACAGCAACTCGCCCAATATAAGTTCCAATTTTCTTGCCCGAGGTAACAATTGCTCTAACAATATCGCCTGTTTGAAAACCTTTAACAAATTTCAGCCTGGGAACATATCGAGATGGAAACCCAAACTTGTCAGTCCGGCACATTTGACGAGTGCCATGTCCTGTTGCTTTAATTAACAAAGGTTTACGGGTTAGAACTTCCAAAGATTCAACCTGCCCAACACAAGCCGCATCTAACCAGTGGGTTTTAGGAAGATTTAAGCGGGTTCGATTAAACTTAGTTAAACCACCACTGCCAGTGGAAACAGGTAAACCAGTTTCTTTGAGTCGATTAAACAATGTCCATCGCGTTGAATTAACTGCTGTAGCATCTTGGAGTGGACGTTTAGCTTGAGAAAGAATCCGCTTCAAAACATCAGGTTTTTTAGCTAGAAATTGCTCAATATTTTTAGTCCCTTTCTTGATATTACACTTTTCACAAGCTAAACATAAATTGCTGACTCGGTTGGAACCTCCTTTGGCTTTAGGATGAATATGTTCTACCTGAAGGCAAACATTTTCAATCCCACAATAAGCACATTTTCTCTCCCATTTATTCAGTAGATATTCCCGAACTTCATACCCAGCTAATTCCCCTTGTTGATATTCAACGCCTGAGATTTCAGGATTTTCAAGTTGTTGTAAGTCAAATCTTACTAACTCCTGATCAATACCTTTAATTGGTGCAAACTTCATCAGTTTCTTAACCCAAGTCCAGGTCGTTTCTACTCGATGTTGAAGACTAGGAGCTAACCATCCTTTATGTCGGGTGCGATTTAAAAACCTGGCCTGACGATAACGAGTATGACGATTCTTCCGAGAGCGACGTAGTGAGCGACGGGATTCCAAACTAGCTTTTATCCCTTGACCCCGATGGGTTAATTCCGCACCCCAGAGCAATTTATTACCTTGTACCAAGGCGATACCAGTAGTTTTAGAACCTGGATCTAATTTGATTTGAATAGGTTCAGGATTAGGATTTTCAACAGTTTTAGTAATAATAATTGTGAAAGGATACTTCCTGTAAACCAATGCTCTACCTTGATTTAAAAGTTTCCTGGCTACCGATGGGTGGCAAGGACTTAAAGGTTGTTTGCTGGCATCAATAGCTAGAACATAATTTGACATTTCTATCACTCCTATTGCTAGGGTAAAGTTAGCTTCGCCAAGGTTTTAAGAGCTTTTTAATCCAGTAACACTTCCTTAACCCGATAAAGATGTTTAATCACTAGAGACAGAGCCGGGGACTAGCTTCGCATCCACAGGGTGTCATGACTCAAAAAACGTAGTCAGTTAAGACTTAGGCTGGTAAACTATCGACTTCTTTAAAAGCCTCCACTGTACTTGTACTCAAGTCAGTGGGGGTTGTTTACATCTCCACCTTAGAGCAACCCGTGAACCCAAAACACCGATATCTGAAGGTTTTAAGCCATCAATCCACCCCCAACAACCTCTACAAAAACACCGATCTGAAGCGAGATCGGTGCATTGGGGGTGTTATGGGTGTTATCTACCCCGCACCATAACAGATCGGGATTCCGCTTTGAGTGTACCCTTGTGCTAGTTCTCAAATTGTCACAAGAATCAAACTCTCTAACATTTTGATTAATCCGGTTAATATGCAATAAAAATTCTAACCAATAATTAAAAAATTTGCCGAATGTTGCCATAATAATAGATAAAATCGGCTCGGTATTGCCAGCATTTGATGAGAACATAAATTCATCTAGCGGTTAACTCCTGAATGGGTTGTCAAGCTGAATTAAAGTAGTATAATCATAGTATATTTTGAAAAAAATTGATCCGCAATAGTCCAAGTCCTGCTTTTCAGGTAATTGGGTTATCTATTGTTTAATTCTGGTTTAACCCCGTCAGCACCCCGCACTGAAGTGACGGGGCTTCGTGCCTCTAACTTCAGTTAGTTGACCAGCCTAAGTCTTAACTGACTACGTTTTTTGAGTCAAGACACCCTGTTGGATGCGAAGCTAGTTCCTGGCTCTGTCGTTAGTAGTTAAACAGTTTTACGAGGGGTAAGACAGTGCTACTAGCCTAACAAGCTCTTAAAACCTTGGCGAAGCTAACTTTACCCTAGAAATAGGAGTTAGGAGGGCAACCATACCCTCCTCCCTGAAAGGGGAAATATAAAGCCGTCCTATCAAGGACGGGGTTTCTACCCATTTTTCTGATGAATATTGTAATCATCTCCTCTACGTTTCCCTATCCACCCAGTCGAGGCGGAACGGAGATTAGAACCTTTAACTTGCTCAAATATCTTCATTCTCGCCATCATGTTACTCTAATCACCCAAAGACATTCGGGGGTTAGTGATCAGGATGTAGAGGAATTGCGTCAGTGGGTGAGTCAACTGGTGGTTTTTCCCCTCCCTCCCGAACCTCCGACTGGGGCCGTTGCTAAGGTGGGTCGCTTTATTAATTCCCTCGTCCAAAGTACCCCTCCCAATGTCCTTTATCGATATTCCCAAGAAATGCAAACTTGGATCGATCAAGCCGTTGAACAGGGCAAAGTTGATGTAATTACTTGCGAACATAGTGTTAATGAAATTTATATTCGACCGTCCTATTTAAAGCAGGTTCATACCGTTGTTAATATTCATAGTTCTGTAGTAGGTTGGACTCGTAATCATTTAGAAATGGGGGCTTCTCCCCATCCCCAACGCGATCAGATTTATTTACAATTACTCTTAGAACGCTATGAAAAACGTTATGCGGCTAAATTTCATGATTTAGTCGTTACCACCGCAGATGATGAAAAACAATTCCGTCAATTTCAACCCCAGGGAGAAATTCATGTAGTTGCGAATGGGGTGGATTTAGAATTATTTCCCATGCGATCTTTTGATCCGAATAATCATAACTTAGTATTTGTGGGGGCAATGGACGCCTCCCATAATATCGACGCCGCCCGATTTTTCACCCTAGAGGTCTTACCCATCCTGCAAAATTCCTATCCCGATACCACCTTTACCATCATCGGAGCGCGACCCGTACCGGAGGTTCTACAATTAGCGAACTATCCAGGTGTGATCGTCACCGGAGGAGTTCCCCAGGTCGTCGATTATTTACATCAGGGGACGGTCTGTGTCACCCCCCTGCGCAGTGGCTACGGAATCAAAAATAAAACCCTCGAAGCCATGGCCGCCGGGGTGCCGGTGGTGGCCAGCGATCGCGGTTTAGAAGGATTAGCCGTTGATGGGCCGAATGACCCCCATCGGGCTCTGCGGGCAAATACCGTGGCAGAATATGTAGAAACCATTAGCCGACTGTTTGAACATCCCCATCTGAGGGAACAATTGTCGCAAAATGGGAGATTATTAATTGAAACTGAATATACTTGGGAACGAGCCGGTGAGCTTTATGAACAAGTTTTGCTGCGTCGTTAGCCTAATCCCATCCTAATCTGAATCCATGATGAATCCTTTAGGGACAGGTCATCAACCCTCTCCTCGAAAAAAGAGTCAGCCCCGAAAACCTCAGCCTCAAACGGCTAAAACCCCCGCCAAATCAGGCCAACAGCGTCGTCAAGCTCGACGTTCCCAAACGGCTGTTTTACCTGCGGGCAAAAAAACCGCCCCCCAACCTGCGAAATCTAAACCGTCTCAGCCTCTTAGCCGATTTTGGAAAAAATGGATCGCCGATGGGGTTGCCTTTACTTTACTATTCGGAGGAACCACCTTAATTGGTGGCTGTGCCTGGTTTAGTTATCAATTAATTGTGAATCCTGATATTGGAGTTTGGTTAAATCAATTGTTACCCAGTTGGACACAAATTCCTCTACAACGCCGAGACTCGATTGTTACCTTAGATGAAATTAATCAGGCTCTCAAAACTGAAGGATTTATGGTGGGAAAATCCCTAACTTTACCGACGGTTGATTCTATTTCAAAAACAGCGAATGAGCAAAAATCCACAGTCCCATTTAACTCTTTATTAGTCAATTCAAATGCTGCGGTTCAACAGTCAAATGATTTATTAATTCCTATTTTAAAAACCCGTGACTCTAGCGTTGCCCATCGCTGCGAAGGGACTTGTCAAGAAATTGTGCAGGTGCGGGTTTATGAAGCCGTTCAAACCCCCTATCAACGCCAGGGTAGCACTCAGTATTATCGGTTAATGCAGCAACTCGATACCCAGGGGCCAGCCGAATCCTTTGTGATTGCTTCCCTAATTGGAACCGAATCTAATCAACAGGGTTCTAATAAGCCCTCACCCCTAACTCGACTCACACAATTTAAAGGAAAAGTTCCTCACGGGGGGGTCTGGTTTAATCTGAATAGTGAGCGAGTCGTGGGAGATAAAACCGTTCCCTATGGACAGATTCTTCATTATAATCCGAGTCGCCATTATTTAAGTATGATGTTGGAATGGAAAAGTGCCGCCGGACAACAACCCATCTGGCAGGAAGTGACCGGAGGCAAAGATCCAGAATTATTAATTGAACAAACAATTGGTTTAGAACCTCAGTTTAGTATTTATCAAGTCCAACCTTTGCAATTTATTCCTAACCCGATTCAATTGACCGCTATTTCTTTAGATGAAACCTTTTTAGATGATTATAATTATCGACAGGCTTTAAGATTAGCTCGTAGTGGGTTATGGTCGCCAGCATTGAATTTAATTAAACCGTTGAAAAAAAATATAGTCTCGGGAAATAGTCCTAATTTGAAATGGTCAACGGCTGTTCAAGCTCAGTTAGATTTAATTGAATTTCATGCTAAAATTACTAAGGCTCAAGCGGTTGCAGCCTGGGCAAGTCCGAGTCAACAAGTATTAGCCAGTTTGATTGATGGACGCTGGACTGAAGCCTTAGAAACCTTAAAAAATAGTCCAGGAAATCAACAGGAAATTGCTAATTTATTAAGATCAAATAGCGGACGGATTAAAAATCGTCTGAACGCAGCGTTATTAGAAAATCCTGAACAATTGGAATTAAAAACCTGGGGAACTTTAATGATTGCGGCGGAAAATGGGAGAAATCGAGCGATTAATTGGTTAGATGAACAACCCAAAACAGAGCAGAAAGACCGCCAAGAAATCCTAGAGTTATTATTAAAATCTATAGAATAAATTCTCTCTCCTCGGGTCATGTCTTTTAACTTATTTTATAACCTATCTAAATTTATGGGAGAGCCAATTTCATCCCCATCTCAAGTCGGTTTTTGGGAAACCCAACGAAAGAAAATAGCGTTTTATTTAGAAGATATTAACACCCCCATCGGGAAAATGGTTAATTTAAGTTTAACCGGATTAATTTTAATTTCCTTAACAAGTTTTATCGCCCAAACCTATCCTCTTTCTGATTTAGTTCATTCTCGGTTAGAATTGCTAGATTTTGTAATTTTAATTTGTTTTACAATTGAGTATTTAATTCGATTTTGGGCGGCTGATAATAAAAAAGAATTTATATTCAATCCTTTATCAATTATTGATTTATTTATTATTCTACAAGGTTATTTAAGATTTTTAAATATTAGTTATTTGAGGATTTTTCGTTGGTTTAGAATCCTACGATTAATTAGATTTATTGATGTTAAAATCTCAATTTTCAGGATTAAAAGCGAAGATGGAGTCATTTTAGCTCGAATTATTTTTACCCTATTAACTATTATTTTTATCTTTTCTGGCTTAATTTATCAAGTCGAACATCCCGTTAACCCAGAGGTTTTTAAAACCTTTTTAGACGCGGTTTATTTTTCCGTCGTTACCATGACCACCGTAGGGTTTGGGGATGTCACCCCGATATCAGATATGGGAAGATTTTTAACCATTTTAATGATATTAACTGGAATTGCTTTAATTCCTTGGCAATTAGGAGATTTAATTAAACAATTACTCAAAACAACTAATCAAATAGAAACTATTTGTTCCGGGTGTGGGTGGTCAATTCATGACAAAGATGCCCACTTCTGTAAACGCTGTGGAACCCAATTAAACCCTTAATTTATATTACCCCCGTTGTTGCGCTTCAGCGCATCTTCTAAGGACTAAAACCCAACAACGGGTTCATAACCAAACCTGAATATTTTCCCCCGACCATTATCTTGAAAACGCTGTTCTCCGACTCCCACAACATCAATAATAATCTCACGATCAGGAGGAATCCATTCTCCTTGACGGGGTTCAATTTCAATAATTAACTCCTGATTTTCTGGATATACTCGATATTTGATTGTTGAATAAACTCCCTGAATATATTCAAAAGAATCACCATCATCTTCATATAAAATTCCCTCTCCTGTCCCTGGAAAAACCTTAAAGGTCAAACAATCAATCGGTTTTTCATCCACATATTGCATCACTGGTTGTAAGGGAATAATTGACCCGGCTTTCACATAAAGGGGCATCCGTTCTAAAGGAGCCTCTGCTAAAATATATTGTGATCCAGCATAGGGTTTTCCCGTCCACCAATCATACCAAATTCCTGTGGGTAAATACACCGCCCGAGACTCAATTCCTGGGCGATAAATGGGAGCCGCTAAAATTGCCGAACCTAATAAAACTTGATCGGATAAAGTATAGGTTTTGCTATCATTTGGATAGTGATAAAATAGGGGACGAATAATTGGCGCACCCGTTTGTGTCGCTTCCCAAAATAAGGTATAAAGATAGGGTAAAAGACGATAGCGTAATTCTAAATACTCCCGACAAATGCGTTCAACCCGTTCTCCAAATGCCCAGGGTTCATGTTGGGAAGTTGACAAAGCAGAATGACCTCGCATCAAGGGATATAAGATTCCCAATTGCATCCAACGGGCGAATAATTCCGGTGTAGCATTGCCCCCAAAACCCCCAATATCAGAACCTACAAATCCTACCCCAGATAACCCCATATTACATAACATCGGTAGAGACATTTCTAAATGTTCCCAAATCGAATGGTTATCCCCCATCCACACCGATGACCAGCGTTGAATCCCCGCATATCCTGACCGAGTTAAGACAAAAGATCGCTGTTTCGGTCGCAATTTTAACAACCCTTGGGCACTAGATTTTGCCATCATTAACCCATATAAATTATGGGCTTCCGCGTGGGTTGTTTGTTCTTCTATTGGCCCCTGTAAACTCTCTAAAGGAAAGGTAATTTTAGTTCCCTTATCCCCCAAGGGACGGTCATCAATAGCGGGTTCATTCATATCATTCCAAATGCCCGCCACGCCCATATCCATTAGGGTTTGATGGCATTTTCCCCACCATTGTTGCACCTGGGGATTTAAAAAATCGGGAAACACCGCTTTATCCGGCCAAACATAACCATGAAACAGTTCTCCGTTAGGTTTTCTAATAAAATAATTCTGTTTTAATCCTTGATCAAAAATAGTATAATTGGCTTCGGGTTCATATTTAACTCCTGGGTCAATAATTGTCACGGTTTTAAAGCCATTTTTAGATAGATTTTGAATCAAATTCTCTGGATTTGGAAACCGTTTTTCACTCCAGGTAAAAACTCGATATCCCTGCATATAATCAATATCTAAATGAATTACATCACAGGGAAGTTTGCGGGTTCTAAATTGTTTTGTTAGTTCTTGAACAACGGTTTCTGATTCATAACTCCAGCGACATTGATGATAGCCTAATGCCCAACGGGGAGGTAAGGGCATTCGTCCGGTTAGTTGGGTATAGGTATTTAGAATTTGCTCCGGTTTAGGGCCATAAATAATATAATAATCTAATTCTGGGGCGTGGGTTTCCATCTGCAAAATCCCAGGTTTTTTCACTCCAATATCGAAGCGACTCCAGTGGGTACTATTTAAAAAAATGCCATAACTTAATTCCGGTCGTAAGGATATAAAGACAGGAATGGCTTGATACATGGCATCAGTTAAGGCATCATACTTGCGACAATTCTCCGTCCAATTGGTTTTGATTTCTCCCGTTTTATCTAAAAATCCCGTGCGTTCTCCAAAGCCATAAAAATGTTCTTCCGGTTCAATTTTTTTCTCAACTGCTGTTAACCCTGGTTGCCATCTAAACCCTAATTCTGCATCGGTGGCAAAGGGTTGATTTTGTAGATCATAACATTGAATTCGGCAAGGGTGATGTTGCACGGATATTCTGATTTTTTCAGTAATAATTTCTGTGGTTTCTTCGGTTTGTTGGGTTTTAAAGCGAGTGGGTTGCCATTCACTATCATCTAAGTTAACCGCCCAAGATCGACGGGGAAGAAAATTACCAGAAGTAGAATAGCGAATTCTAATTAAATTATCAGCTAATATACTAATTTTAACATGGACATTGCCGCAGTTAAAGAGAAGATGGCGATCGCCTATTTCTACACTTTGCACCGCTTCAATTGTTGACAAATTAGGGTGTAAAGATTGTAATTGTCCGAAATATTGGGGCATATAAATAGGATTTTTATTTTAACTCTATATTATCATATCCAATCCAACTATTTATCCTTGTAATAAAGATTGTCCGCCATCGATCCAAACTTCTGTTCCAGTAATATGACTCGAAGCATCAGAAACTAAAAATAACACCAGTTGTGCAACTTGTTCAGAGGTTCCGGGTTGACCCTGGGTTAAGGGAATCTTACCTTCAGGAAATTCAACGAGTTCTTGAGTTTTTTCTAAGTATTGTCGTTCAGTATTCTGATCAATTTCGGTAGTAATTGCCCCCGGACAAATGACATTCACTCTAATTTTATATCTGGCTAATTCTAGGGCGGTCATTTTAGCAAAAGTCACCTGGGCAGCTTTGGTACAAGCGTAGGCTGTGGCTCCAGTATTACTAAACATTCGAGTTCCATTTACAGAAGAATTAATTACCACACTTCCCCCTTGTTTCTTCAGATAGGGTAAGGCATATTTTAAGGTGTAAAAAGTTCCATCTAAATTAATAGAAATGGTCGCTTTCCATTCCTCGGGGGAAAGTTCCTCTAAAGGAGCCCACACTCCATTAATACCCGCATTAGCAAAAACAATATCAATTTTTCCCCAAGTTTCTGCTATTTTATCCATGGACTGTTGCACCTGTTCGGGGTAGGAAATATCCGCAGTAGTCATCATCGCTTCTCCACCGGCTTGTTTAATCTGATCAATCGTTTTTTGACCTTTTTCGGGTGTTCGATCAAGGGTGGCTATTTTTGCCCCTTCTTTTGCTAATAAAAACGCAGTTTCTTTCCCAATTCCCGAACCCGCTCCCGTAATTACGGCAACTTTATCTTTGAGTAACATTAACCGACTCCTATTTAATTTTATGACTATCTTAATGTTTGTAATCTTTTTGATTTTTTACGTCTATCCCAAGAAAGATTTTTGTTTTTTTATGACAGTTTTTAGTTTAGTGAAGGATGGGGGATTTTTGCATAAACCACAAAGGCACAAAGACACGAAAAAAGATGGGTAAGTTCAGCTTTAAGGTAGAATGAATGGAGTTTAAAAGAATGGGTTTATTATTTTTTATGATTTTCCTGAAATTGAAAATAATGTGCTATAATTAACAGCAACGTTGTTCTTGTTTCTCCCGTCATCTTGATCTGATTTCTGAATTTTTTACATTTTTCATGCTATGATGAGTTTATCTTCGGTTACAGTATTGCTCAATTCTACAAGTTCAAAATGGCAGACTGCAACCTGGGATGATTATTTAGCCTATCGAGATCATCCCAGTTTAGAGCGAGTTAAGTTATTTTATCAAGAAGGTTATTTATTAATTGAAATGGGTGCAGAAGGAATTAATCACGCTAGTATTAGCGATTTATTTACCATGGTTTTTGCATTTTGGTTTACTCGTTTTCCCGTTGTTAGTTTTAGTTCATTAGGTCGCTGTCAACTGGAAAAAGCAAACCATTGTGCTTTAGCACCGGATCAGGTTTTATATATTGGTGAAAATTCACCCCGTTGGCAACAGGGAGAACCTCGTCGGGTTGACTTAAATCGTTGGCGGGTTCCTGATTTAGTGGGGGAAGTTTCTGATACAACATTAGCCACTGATTTAGATGAAAAAAAACAACTTTATGCAGCATTAGGGATTTCTGAATATTGGGTAACAGATGTTAAAGGAAAACAGGTGATTGCCTTTCGTTTACAAGAAAATGGCAAATATGAACAGATAGAATATTCTATAGCTCTTGCGGGTTTACCGATTATACTTTTAGAGCAAACTTTAGAACAATTAACCCAAGTAGAGAATGGTTTGGCGGCTCTCTGGTTTAATCAACAAATTGCTAATATTAATATTAAGGAATAGATATTTTGAACACTTTTCGCAGCTTTGATCCCAAACGTCAACGCAGTTTACTGGCTTTATTTATCGCAGGTTTATGTTTCTGGACAGGGATAACCACACTATTACCAACCCTACCATTATATATTGAATCTCTGGGCGGAACCACACAACAAATTGGTTGGGTCATGGGGGCTTTTGCCTTGGGTTTATTGCCGTCTCGATTTTGGTTTGGCCCCTTGGCCGATCGCAAAAGTCGCAAATTAGTCTTATTAATCGGAACCCTAGTGGGGACTATCGCACCTTTAGGATATCTGTTTGCGGAGTCTATCCCCGTACTACTGAGTTTACGGGCCTTTCATGGGGTGAGTGTCGCCGCATTTACCATCGGTTACAGTGCCTTAGTTGCCGATATTGCCCCCGTTGAACGCCGGGGAGAAGTAATTGGATATATGAGTTTAGTGGCTCCGATTGGGATGGCGATTGGCCCGGCGGTGGGGGGATCAATGCAAGCGATGGTGGGGTATGACCCGATCTTTTTATCGAGTAGCGGATTTGCGTTTTTAGCATTTTTAGGGATTTGTCAAGTTTGGGAACCCCAACACAATAAATCAACAAAAAAAGTGGTTTCTACTTCTTTATTAGAAAAGGGTTTATGGTTGTTCAAAATGTTATGGAGTCCCCCTTTAAGGGTTCCCGCTTTTGTGATGTTAATGGTAGGTTTAATCTTTGGAACTTTAGTCACATTTTTGCCTTTAGCGGTGAAGGAATCGGGGTTGAATTTTAATGCGGGATTATTTTATAGTACCGCCGCGATCGCTAGTTTTTTAATTAGAATTCCTACGGGTCGAGCTTCTGATCGTTATGGTCGAGGTTTGTTTATTACTGGGGGATTAATTTGTTATTTTTTAGCGATGTTACTCCTATCAAAAACTATGCACAGTAATATTATTTTATTGGCGGCATTACTCGAAGGAATGGGGGCGGGGGTTGTGCTTCCGATGATGATCACCTTAATTACTGATCGATGTTTACCGGAACAACGGGGTCAATTTTTCTCCTTATGTTTAACCGGATTTGACGTGGGAATTGCCGTTGCTGGCCCTATTTTTGGCATCTTTGCCGAACAATTAGGATATTCAGTTATGTTTGCCTTAGATGCGGGTTTAGCTTTAATTGCTTTAATTGCTTTCGCTACTTTTTCTAGTAAAACAATTCCCCTTTCTTTCAAATTTGCTTTGGGTCAAGCCAAGGATATTTATAGTTTAAATTAATCCTAGATCGGGTCATCATTTATGAAAAAACAAGAACTGATTGCGCCTTTATTATTAACAGCAATGGCTGGGGTTTTAATGGGTATTGCTGCGGAACCCTGGGGACTGTGGGGGTTAGCTTGGGTAGCATTAGTTCCTTTATGGGTTAATGTTTTATCGAATTTTATCCCCCCTAAACCCCCCCTGTTCATGGTGGGAAGTTTGGCGGTATTTAAAACTCCCTTAATATTAGCTTTAGTTTGGGGAATCGGCTATTACGGAACCGCCTTATTTTGGATTACCGGAATTCATCCGATGACCTGGTTAGGAGTTCCCTGGTTAGCCAGTTTAGCCATTACTATATTTTGTTGGAGTTTTCTCACCCTTTGGGGCGGTGCTTTGGTGATAATTTGGACGGGATTATTTGTGATTTTATCGGATCAATTAGCTCAAAGATTCTCTAAGATTTCCCTAGCCTTAGCCCGAGTTTTAATTGCAACGGTTTTATGGTGTGGGTTAGAATTTTTGTGGAGTTCTACGGCGTTATGGTGGTCTTCTTTATCCTATACTCAAAGTTTTGGGAATTTAATTATTTTGCACCTAGGTCAAATTTCTGGCCCCACAACTATTACCGCCACCTTATTAATTGTGAATGGGTTAATAGCAGAAAGTTTTATTTTAAATCGGGATAAATATTATTCTCAGACTCAAGATCAAAAATCCTATTTATTATTGATTTTAGCGGTATTGTTTTTGATTGCTGCTCATGGATTAGGGTTGATTCTATATAGCATTCCTTCACAAAAAAATCCAGAACAGGCGTTAAAAGTAGGAATTATTCAAGGAAATATTGCTAATGAAGTTAAATTAAATTATTCGGGATTTCTACAAGCCTTAAATGGCTATACAACCGGATATATTACCTTAGCTAATCAAGGAGTAGACTTGGTACTCACCCCAGAAACCGCCCTACCTTTTTTCTGGACTGACTCGAATCAACGACAAAATAGTTCTTTTTATCAAGCCGTTTTACAGCAAAAAGTTCCGGCTATTGTGGGAAGTTTTGCCTTGAAAAAAAATGGATATACGAATAGTTTATTTTCCATGGATGGGGAAGGAAATATTATTGGTCAATATGATAAAGTTAATTTAGTTCCTTTGGGAGAATTTATCCCCTTTAGTGAAGTTTTAGGCAGATTTATCAGAAAATTATCTCCCTTAGAAGCTACATTAATTCATGGAAAACCCACTCAACAATTCCAGACCCTTTTCGGTCAAGCCACCGTCGGAATTTGTTATGATTCAGCCTTTGCAGATCATTTCCGCCGCCAAACCCTCCAGGGGGGAGAATTTTTGATTACGGCTTCTAATGATGCTTACTATTCCGTCGCAATTTTAGCTCAACATCATGCCCTCGATGTGATGCGAGCGATTGAAAATCATCGTTGGACAATTCGGGCTACAAATACAGGATATTCAGCCTTTATTGACCCCCATGGAAGGACTCAGTGGATTTCCAATCAGAATACCTATCAAGTCTATGCTGATACAATTTATCGCGATCGGACTCAAACCCTTTATGTCCGTTGGGGGGATTGGCTAATGCCTGTATTATTAATGGTAGGGACAATCCTATTTTTAGTTAAGATTGACCATTTTTGATGAATTTAATTCATACCAATAACTATAGCAACCCGCGCCGAGGTTGTAATATTTTAATACTAATATGAAACAATCAGAAATATTACTCGGTGTTCCCTGTTACCTTTTCAGCCTAACAACTCAAATAAGATTGCTATATGATTAAGTCTGATTCAATTCTAATTGTGGATGATGAACCGGATGTCTTCGATGTTTTCGAGGGAATTTTATTCCGAGAAGGATATCAACTCCATTATGCTTCCAATGGATTTGAGGTATTTAAATTTTTAGAATCCAGTTTACCGGATCTGATTTTATTAGATGTGATGATGCCCGATATTGATGGTGTGGATATCTGTCGCAAAATCAAACAAATTCCGGCATGGCAACCAATTCCTATTATTATGATCACGGCACTGAATTCTAAAGAAACCTTAGCTCAATGTTTAGAAGCTGGGGCAGAAGATTTTATTGGAAAACCGGTTAGTGCCTTAGAAGTTAGAGCTAGAGTTCGTTCAATGCTCCGACTCAAAAAACAGCATGATGAGTTAGAAAAGTCTCAACAAAAACTAGAACAATTGCTGCAATTACGCGAAGATATGACCTATACTATTATTCACGATCTGAGAAATCCCATATTTGTAATTTCATTAACTTGTGAACTTCTAAACTTAACTAATTTAACAGAAAAACAATCCCAAAAAATCAATCAAATTGCCACTTCAGGACAGCAGTTAAACAAACTAATTGATTCCTTACTACTGATGGCAAAACTCGAATCAGGGAAGGAATTACTGAATCCTAAACCGGTAAATTTATCTCTGATGGTTGAAGCCGTTGTTGATGAGTTTGAAGCTCAAGTTATTAAAAAGAAAATTAAAATTAATACTATAATTCCCCAGGTACAAAGGTTTGTGATTGCTGATTATGATTTAATTAAGCGAGTATTAGAAAATTTACTGGATAATGGGATTAAATTTTCCCCTTCCAATAGTGAAATTTTAATAGAAGTTGAATATCCAATTGATCAAAATACTGTTAAGGTTCACTTTCAAGATTCAGGAAATGGTGTAAAAGATGAACTCAAACAAAGCATTTTTAAAAAATATGAAACGGGTCAACGCTTTGAAGGTGTGGCTCAAACTGGGTTAGGACTAGCATTTTGCAAAATGGTGATTGATGCCCATCATGGCTGTCTTTCAATTACCGATAATCAACCAAAAGGATCGATTTTTACCATTGAACTAAAAGCGAAATAATCAGTTAAAAGTAATCAGTTAACAGTTATCGGTTTACTACCTATTACCCAAAATCTTAATTTTATGTCTAATAATTCTGATAATTATTTTGTTTCTCCTTTACAGAAGGCTATCACGACCGATCCTTTGACTGTGACCCCAGAAACCATATTAATTGATGCGATCGCAATTTTTAACCAATCTCAAACCACCTGTTTATTAACTCCTAATTCCTTGGCAATCAGTCAGGGTAAAACCTGTATAATTATTACTGTAGATCATCGACCTGTGGGAATATTAACCCATCGAGATATTGTGCGTTTAATTGCTCGACGAGTTGATCTACAAAATTTGACCGTAGGCGCAGTCATGACCCAACCGGTGATTACCCTTCAAGAGACAGAATTTACCCATTTAAGTACAACTTTAAACCTATTACAACAGCATAATATTCGTCATTTACCCCTGGTAAATACCCAGGGTAAATTAGTCGGTTTACTCAGCCATCGAGATTTAAAAAATTCCCTAGAACCGACGGATTTATTGAAACTAAGAACCATTGAGGAGGTGATGAATTCAACCGTTGTACAAGCACCCGCTACAATTTCTTTATTAAAATTAGCGGAATTAATGAATTCTGCTCTGGTTAGTTGTGTCGTTTTAGTTGAGGAAAGAATTGACAATCAAGAACGATTTAAAATTCCGGTGGGTCTGATGACGGAAGGAGATATTCTCAAGTTTCAAGCCTTAGATTTAGATTGGAATTTAGAGGCTCAAACCGTCATGACTACCCCCCTATTTTGCCTCAAACCCAATGATACATTATTAGCGGCTCATCTGTTAATGCAGCAATACAATATTCATCGAATCCCGATTGTGGGCGATCGCGGGGAACTGCTTGGTATTATTACTCCAACGAGTATTTTACAAGCCATTAACCCGATTGATTTATTAGAATTAGTAGATTTATTACGACAAAAAATTAATCATTTAGAAGCAGAAAAAGTGCAATTACTTCAAATTCAAAATACCAAACTTGAAGAAAAAATTCAGGGACGCACAGAGGCTTTAAAACGCGCAAATCAACGACTACAAGCGGAGATCCAAGAACGAAGTTTGATTGAATCAAAAATAGCGTTACAGGCTTCCCTTTTAGAGCAGGTCAAAAATGCTATTATTGCGACAGATTTAGAGGGAACTATCATTTATTGGAATCACTATGCTCAAACTTTGTATCAGTGGACAGCCGAAGATGCCCTAGGTAATAATATTATTGATTTTGTTGTTCCTCTGGATCAACAAAATTTAGCCGAGGAAATTGTTTATGAAGTTATCAACACAGGATATTGGGAAGGAGAATTTACCACCTCGCGTAAAGATAGTAGCACTTTACCAATTCATGTTTTTGATACCTTAATTCGAGATCGGGAGGGAAATCCCATGGGTTTAGTGGGAATTAGTTTTGATATTAGCGAACGGAAAAAAGCCGAACAACAATTACACCAACAAGTTCAACGGGAGCGGCTATTTTACCAAACCGCCCTCCATATTCGTCAATCTTTGAATTTAACGGATATTCTGAATAATGCCGTGGTGGATATTCGAGAAATTCTCCATTGTGATCGGGTTTTAGTCTATGAATTTGATTCGACATTTAATGGAACAATTGTGGCAGAATCCGTGGGAGAGGGCTGGACTTCATGCTTAGGGATGTATTTAGAAGATACTTGTTTTAAAACCCGAGGTGCTTTTCATTGTTTAAAGGGTAAAAAAACCGCTATTAATAATATTGAAGAAGCAAATTTATCAGAATGTTATCAACAATTCTTAACTCAATTTCAGGTTAAAGCCAATTTAGTCGTTCCAATTTCAATTCAAGATCATAATCAAGAAAATGGGAATTTTATTTGGGGATTATTAATCGCCCATCAATGTTTTTCTCCTCGCAATTGGCATTCGAGTGAATTAGAATTATTAGATGAAATTGCGGTGCAACTTTCTATTGGTATTCAACAATCCCAGCTTTATCAAAAGGCTGAAACAGAAATTCAGGAACGACAAAAAATTGAGCAAGAATTAAGACTTTTGAATCAAGAATTAGAAACTAGAATTTTGGATCGAACGGCTAAATTAGAGCGTCAAGAACGCAAATCCCGTCTCTTTGCAGAAATCGCTTTAAAGATTCGTCAATCTTTAGATATTGACCAAATTTTACAAACTACTGTTACAGAAGTTCAAAATATTTTAGGGTGCGATCGCCTGTTAATTTATCGAGTTTTTGACAATGGGACAGGAAAAACGATCGCAGAAAGTGTATTACCTGGATGGGATTCGATTCTCAATTTTGACTTTCCTGAAGAAGTTTTTCCCCTAGAATATCAACAACTTTATTCTAATAGAACCGTAAAAGCCATTGCAAACATTCACCAACAATATCAAGATATTACCCCCTGTTTAGTTGAATTTTTACAAGCATGGAAGATTAAAGCAAAATTGATTGTTCCGATTATTCAAAATCATAGTTTTTGGGGATTTATGATTGCTCATCAATGTGTTTCCCCGCGAAAATGGACGGATTTTGAGATTGAACTGATGCGAGAAATTGCCGATCAAGTGGGTGTGGCTTTAGAACAAGCTCAATTAGTAGAAACCCTGCGAGAACGAGAACAATTTATTGAAAGTATTGCCGATAGTAGTCCTAATATTTTATATCTCTACGATGTAGAGCAGAATCGCAGTATTTATAATAGCCGATCCTTAACGACCATTTTAGGATATACCTCGCTAGAATTATCGATAATAGGGGATAACTTTTCAATCCTTTTTCATCCTGATGATCAAGAAACAGTCATTAAACACCTAGAAGAAACGGCTCAAATGAGTGATCGAGAGATTAGTTATGTTGAATATCGCATCCAGCATAAAAATGGAGAATGGTTATGGTTTTCGAGTCATGCTACTGTATTTAAACGAGATTCATCGGGGAACACCCAACAAATTTTAGGCGTGGCTCAAAATATTAGCGATCGCAAACAGGCTGAAGATAATCTTAAACGTCAATTGGCGGCGGTAGAGGCTTCTATTGATGGAATTTCTATTTTAAAAAATGAAGAATATATTTATGTTAATAATGCCCACTTAAAACTATTTGGTTATAGTAATCCCGAAGAATTATTAACTAAAAATTGGCGAGTTCTTTATACATTGGATGTGGTAAAATGGTTTGAAAAAGATATATTTCCCCTGTTACAACAACAAAAATTCTGGCGGGGAGAAACCATCGGTTTAAGAAAAGATGGCACAACTTTTAATCAAGAAGTTTCCTTTACCGTTACAGAAGATGGGGATTATATTTGTATTTCTCAAGATATTAGTGAACGTCAAGCTGCCTTATATGAACGCCAACAAGCTGAAATTCAACTGCGTCAAACCAATGAACAATTAGCGATCGCCAACGCCGAACTTGCCATGGCTTCCCGTCTCAAGGATGAATTTCTAGCCAATATGAGTCACGAACTTAGGACTCCCCTCAACTCAATTTTAGGAATGTCAGAAGTCCTACAGGAACAAACCTTTGGAGAACTCAATGAACAACAAAATCAAGCACTAAGGCTAATTTATAGAAATGGAAAACACCTACTCGAACTAATTAACGATATTCTCGATCTCTCCAAAATTGAAGCCGGAAAATTAAACCTAGAATGCTCTCCCGTTTCTGCTAATGAACTTTGTCAACACAGTTTAAGTTTTGTCAAACAACAGGCCTACCAAAAAAATATTCGACTCAGTTATCAAATTGAAGACGTCACCGAAGCCCTGAATGTAGATGAACGTCGAATGCGTCAGGTTTTAATTAATTTGCTCAATAATGCGGTAAAATTTACCCCCGAGGGTGGACAGGTGCGCCTGGAAGTCAGGGGAGATCCTGATGAAAAAAAAGTTCGTTTTTCTGTAATTGATAATGGCATTGGCATTGCTCTCGAAGATCAAGCGCAATTATTTCAAGTCTTTGTTCAAATTGATAGCCGTTTATCCCGACGTTATGAAGGCACAGGTTTAGGATTAGTGTTGGTAAAAAAATTGGTGGAAATGCACGGGGGGACAGTTACCCTCGATAGCCAACCCGGAAAAGGCAGTTGCTTTACCGTTGCCCTACCTTGGACTCAGGCCCCGTGGGGAGAATCTCTGAGGTTAACTCCAGCCGAACTTTTGGATAGATCAGCCCTGTCTTGGATCGCTCCGAGTGGGTCAAAACGTCCTCTAATTCTGCTGGCTGAAGATAATCCCGATAATATTCAGACCTTGCTTAACTACTTACAAGCTAAGGGGTTTGATTTGGAAGTGGCTAGAAATGGGATCGAAGCAGTTCAAAAAGCGAATAGTTTACATCCAGATTTGATTTTAATGGATATTTCCATGCCAGAAATAGATGGTTTGGAAGCCATGCGCCAGATTCGGGCTGATCCACAAATGGCCACCCTACCGATAATTGCCTTAACAGCCTTCGCGATGGCCGGGGACAGGGAACAATGTTTGGCTGCCGGGGCAAATGAATATCTGCCTAAACCCGTACAAATCCGGCAGTTAGTTCAGTTGATTCAGAATTTTCTATTTGAAAGTCAGAGGAATTTCCATGAATAATCGTACAATTTCAGCCAAAAAATCCCTGATCCATTTCTTTTCCCTGGGCATTTTAATCTGTATCAGTTTGGGAATATTAATCAGTTGTTTTGAACAACCGATAACTCCCCTGCTTGTAGGCGTTAATAATTGGCCGGGTTTCGCCCCTTTATATTTAGCCGAGCAGTTGGGTTACTATCAAAATAGTTCGATTCATATTGTTGATTATCCCTCTACAACCGAAGTTAGTAGCGGGCTGCGTAGTGGGAATTTACAAGCAGGAGGGATGAGCATTGATGAAACCTTAATCCTGGCGGAAACCTTTCCAGAGGTTCGGGCAATTATGTTGATAGATGTATCCAATGGTGCAGATGTAATCCTGGGGAAACCGGAGTTAAAAACCCTAGCAGATATTAAAGGAAAAAAAGTCGGGGTGGAAAACACCGCATTAGGGGCTTATATACTGAGTCGGGGACTCGATAAAGCGGGACTTTCTCTACAGGATATTACTGTTGTTTCCCTGGGTTACTCGGAACATGAAGCCGCGTTTAAACAGGGTGAAGTTGATGCTGTTGTTACCTTTGAACCGGTTCGGTCTAACTTACTGGCAACGGGTGCTAAAGTCTTATTTGATAGCAGCAAAATACCGGGGGAAGTAGTGGATATGTTGGTGGTACGTCAGGATATCTTAGAAACTCAATCTAAGAATTTAGAGCAGTTGGTGCGGGGCTGGTTTATGGCATTAGATTATTTCAAAAAAGAACCGGAAAATGCGGCTGAAATTATGGCAAAACGGGGAGGAATCACAGCGAAGGAATTTTTGTCTTCTCTGAAACTATTGAGTTTTTTTACACCCATAGAAAATAAAAAACTTCTCTCCCAAACCGATCCGAGTCTGGTTAATTCTGCTAAAAAATTATCTAAATTAATGCAAAACAAGGAACTACTACAGTCAAATATAGATTTTTCATCTTTGTTAGATGCTCGTTTTTTCACTCAATTGAATCAATCTAATCCATGAAACGTTTTGCTTTTAGTCTACCTCTGCGCATTACTATTCCCAGTTTACTTCTATTTTTAAGTAGTGGACTAGGTTTCTGTAGTTTTATAACAGAAGTAAACGCAACCTACAAACGTCAGGAAAATAGAGTTTTAGAACAGGCAGATTTTTATAGTGAAAAAACTGTTACCCTCTTAGAATTTGTTTTACGACGGGCTAACATGGATAGTAAAAGTTTAGATGGGGCAAAGCTGGTGATTGGTGAAATGGGAGAAGAACCTAACTTAAAATTATCAGCTTTCTTAGATGAAAATAATGTTGTTGTTTTTTCCAATTATTATCAATTACAACAAAAACCCATAATTAATACAAGTTTTTCCTATCTTTACCCCCAGATTCAAAAGGCTAAACAAACCAAAGTTAGAGAAAAAGTTTGGTCAGATAATCAGCTAATTTTAAAGGTGATTACCCCGGTCATACTTCCCCCCAAACCCAATCAATTGCGTCCTCAAGTGGGAACTCTACTCTCAATTTATGATCTGACTCAAATCAAAAAACAAGCCTATCGAGATGCTTTAAACCGTTCTTTACAAATGAATGCAGTGGTACTGATTATTTGTTTATTAGTGTGGTTATTTTTTGAATTAACTTTAACCAAAAGAGTCTCGCGGTTAGTATTAGTTAGTCAGAATTTAGCTCAGGGAAATTTAAGCGATCGCAGCCGTCTTGAAGGGTCAGATGAATTAGCTCAAATTTCTGCGGCTTTTGATCAAATGGCGGAGAAAATTGAACAGGATACCTATATTTTACAGGAATCTCAAATCGAATTACAACAAAAAGCCACCGAATTAGAAAAAGCTCTCACCCAACTCAAACAAACTCAAGCTCAATTATTACAAAGTGAAAAAATGTCTAGTTTGGGACAATTAGTAGCTGGAATTGCCCATGAAATTAATAATCCAGTGAGTTTTATCTTTGGCAATATCACCTATGCTAAAGAATACACAGATAGCTTACTGAATTTAATTTCATTGTATCAAACCTATTATTCCCAACCTGTCACAGAAATTCAAACCGAAATTGATGATTTGGATTTAGAATTTTTGGAATCTGATTTACAGAAAATTTTCCAGTCCATGCGAGTTGGAAGTCAAAGAATCGCTGATATTGTCCTATCCTTGCGTTCATTTTCCCGTTTAGATGAAGCCGATATTAAAACCGTTGATTTACATGAAAATCTGGATAATACCCTGATGATTTTAAAGCATCGTCTCAAAGCCCAAGCGTCTCGACCGGAAATTAAAGTGATCAAAAATTATGGAAAGATTCCCTTAATTCACTGCTATGTTGGTCAACTGAATCAAGTCTTTATGAATATTTTTATGAATGCTATTGATGCCCTAGAAACAGCCCAAAAAAACAGCCCGCCACAAATTTCTATTCATACAGATATCCTGACTGATTCAGAACAAAAACAATGGGTAAAAATTGAAATTTCTGACAATGGTTTGGGAATGATTGAAACCGTTCGCAGTAGAATTTTTGAACCATTTTTCACCACTAAACCCGTCGGTCAAGGCACCGGAATGGGTTTAGCCATTAGTTATCAAATTATTGTGGAAAAACATCAAGGTCAACTCCTATGCACCTCTACACCCGGAGAGGGGAGTACCTTTGTGATCAGCTTACCCGTAATCAGTCATCAGTAATCAGTTATAGCAGGGATCAGGGGGAGCAGGGGGGTCAGGGGGAGCAGGGCAGGGCTGTTTCAAAGTCGGGTGAAAAAGAGTAAAGAAAGAGCGATAGCCACCTGATAAAATGGAAAGCGATCGCCATTTTTTCTAAAAAAAGATGCTAACGAGTTTAATAGAAAATTTAAAAAAAGTCAAGGACTTCAGAAAAAGTCAGGGAAAAAGGTATGAGTTATGGGAAGTGCTATTTCAACAATAAGAAGGGTAATGAGAGGAGTAGATGAGAAAGATTTAAGTAAAATAGTAAAAGAATGGTCAAGAGATAATTCTCCTAAATTAAAGGGAATAGAGGGATTAGCAATAGATGGAAAAAGTTTAAGAAGTACGGTAAAAGACCCCGGAAATCAGCAGCAAAACATGGGAATAATGGTATCTATATTTAGTCAAGAAACAGGATTAGTATTAGCGACGGAAAAGTTCGAGAGTAAAACCGGTTCAGAACAAGCTGTAGCCCAAAGGATGATAGGAGAATGTGGTCTAAAAGGAAAGTTGATAACTGCGGATACGTTACATTGTAATGTCACCACAGTCCGAAAGATTATCGAGAGTGAAAACGATTATTTAATTGCGGTTAAGAAGAATCAAATCAAACTGTATAATCAAATCGAAAAAATCATAAAAACGACGAAAGCTGAAAGTATAGATACTCAAAAAGAGCGGGGTCATGGACGAGAAATAACTCGTCGGGTATCAGTGTTTAAAAAATCAATAAAAATTGAAAGCCTTTGGGAACATATTCAAAGTATAATTCAGGTAGAACGGTGGGGATACAGAGGAAAAAAGTCTGATAAAGAAACGGTTTATTATATAAGTAGTATCTGGGAAAAGGCAGAATTTTTTTCCCAAAAGATTAAAGGGCATTGGGGGATTGAAAATCAAGTTCATTGGGTAAAAGATGTGTTATTTAAAGAGGATAGTATGAAAATTCATCAAGTACGAGCGGCGACTAATTTGGCATTGCTCAACACCCTAGGATTGAATATTTTCAGAGGTTTAGGATTTTTATCAATAACAGAGGGAAGAAGGTGGTTAGGAAATCAGTGGGAGAAATTAGTGGCTATCTCTTCATCCCCAAGTTAAGAATAGAGCGATTAGTTTAGGAAAAATAGAGAAAAATCACAAACGTAAGTCTTACTCCGTAGGGAATAGGAATATTTATGCTATTTAGATAACTATTTCATATAATTAATATTATATAGCCCTTATAGGAAATATTAATTCTTCCGAAAATAGCTATTATGTTTGAGAATTATGGCTAAAAAGTAAGCTATAATTTTCAAACATGAAACAGCCCTGCCCTGCTCCCCCTGCTCCCCCTGCCCAATCTTCCCGATTCCCCCTCAGAACCTTTGTAGGATCTTGTTAATCCTAAACCAGTGTTTGCAAATCATCTCCACTTGTTTATAATAGGGGGTGATACCCCTCATGGGTTAAGCCCATCTTTTTGTGAATGTCCTCCCAAAAGATAGTAGTTTGACACCAGAATGGTCGAATCAACCCTGTAGTATCACTAATTTGGTTGTGGGTCACTATGAAAAATCTTATGATAGACGAAGACTTTCCGGCGGTTGATGGAATTGGGCTCTTTGAGTTAAAAAATCCTATTAATTCTGAGTTTAATTCTACTGAAATTACGGTTTATCCTCAACGGGAAGAACTTAATTTAGAGCAAGAACTTACCATTAAAACCTCAACAAAAATTAGGTTAGCCTTAGAAGAATTATATTGTTTTGAAGTGATCGAAAATCAGTTTCAACATTGGGGCATTACTTTTAAAAATGCGATCGCTCTCCAACCGTCTAATCCAGCTTTTGTGATTAAACCCACAACCACTGTAATCATGGGTGCGCCCAAAGGGGGACATTTAGAAATCAACTTTAAATATCCCGTTCAGAAAGTCTGTGGAATGGTTACCAGTTCTAGTGCTACGGTTTTATCAGCTTATGATATCGAAGGTAAAAAAGTAGCAGAAACCGGAATGAGCGTTTCCCATCATATGAGTTCTGATGCTCTTAACTTCCCTAATGCTCAACTAAAACTAAGTGGTTGTAATCTTAAAAAAGTTACCTTTGGAACCTTTGATGGTCAATTAATTTTACATCATTTTCGAGTTGAATTTTAAAGTTTAATTTCTAAGAATAATTTTTGTAATCCTGTTGCAGAATTTGTAACCCTTCTAATAGGGCTTCACGGACGATGGGTTCATTTTCTTGATATAACATCAACTGAAAATACTCAACAATATGAGTCTGATCAATTTCTTGAAAGAACTCTATGGGCGGTAAGGGTTGCCAACGTTTAGCTTCTAATAGTAACTGTGGATTTCCCGAATGTTGGGGAAAATTTTTAAAAGCTGTGGTGAGTTGACGCACAGCAATCAAGCGTTTTAGGCAATTCTCTTGGGTTAAATCTCCTAACCATCGGTTAAGTTGAGATTTACCTATATTGAATTTTTGTTGATACCATTGCCAGATAATAAAGATTAAAATTCCCAGAATACCTAAATTCTGCCCAATCAGACTTAAAGCCATTTCTGGACTCTGGGAGCTTGTCCAAATCGATAAAGAAATATACAGGAATATACAGGAACTTACCCCACTTCCAAAGGCAAATAAAAATTGACGTTGAGACCTTTCTAGTCTTCGATACCAGTCCCATTGGTTGAGGTTAACGGGAAGTTCCCTGTGACGGTAAACCCAACTCATCACCAGCGCACCGAAAGCGGTTGAAAATAAAAGTTTACTATTCCACCAGCCCCAAATTCCGAATAGAATTAGGAAAAACAACCAACTTCTCAAACGTTGATACCGACGGCGGCTCAATCTTTTTCTGGGTTGAACCCGGTGAAAATATGGAAGTAGGGATGTAGCGAGGAAAGACTTAGAAGAATTGACCTTTGCATCCCTGGAATATAATAGTGTTTGAACTTGATGCCGGAGTTGCTGAGTCCCGATTGATAGGCTAATCCGAATTAGCTCAAGATGATCAAGGGTTTTACTGAGTTTATCCATTCTGACGATCCCAAGTTAAGTCTTGTGTTTTGTGATCTCAAGTTTGAGCTAAAATTAAAATGGCATTATGGATATTTTATGGCATTTTGTCACATTAGCTAATATTGATCCGAGATAAACTTACATCTCTATCGGTTACGATTAAGTTTTCCAGCCAAAACTTAATTATAATCAACCTAACCCACTCAATTGCCTAACTCCAACTAGCAATTAACACCTATGTCTAATTTACAAAACCAATTTACGGTTCACTTTTGGGGAGTCAGAGGGAGCATCGCTTGTCCGGGGTCGGAAACGGTGCGCTACGGTGGAAATACTCCCTGTGTTGAAATGCGAGTGGGCTCAGAACGGTTGATTTTTGATGGGGGTACGGGTTTACGAGTTCTCGGACAATCTTTGCTGTCTCAAATGCCTGTAACCGGGCATTTATTTTTTAGTCACTATCATTGGGATCATATTCAGGGATTTCCATTTTTTGTTCCCGCTTTTATTAAAATTAATACTTTTTATATTTATGGTACGATTGCCCCCGATGGTTCAACGGTGCAGCATCGTTTGAATGATCAAATGCTCCATCCTAATTTTCCGGTTCCTTTACAAATTATGGGAGCAGATTTAAAGTTTGTTGATATTAATGTGGGCAAGTCGATTGAAATTGGGGATGAAGTTGTGGTGGAAACGGCCCTATTAAACCATCCGGGGGAAGCGGTGGGCTATCGCGTCAATTGGCGAAATTATGCCGCGGCCTATGTCAGTGATACGGAACATTTTCCCGATCGCCTAGACGAAAATGTGTTATTTTTAGCTCGGAATGCGGATGTTTTAATTTACGATGCTACCTATACGAATGAAGAATATTATGCTGAAAAAACCAGTAAGGTGGGATGGGGGCATTCAACTTGGCAAGAAGCGGTCAAAATAGCCAAAGCTGCCAAGGTGAAACGGTTAGTGATTTTCCATCATGACCCCCTGCATAATGATGATTTTATGGATAAAACCGGGGAACAGGTGGCCGAACAGTTTCCGAATAGTTTAATCGCCAGGGAAGGATTATCGATTCAGTTAAGTTCTCCTTCCAATTCTATTCCTCCTCTCTCCCATTAAGTCTAACTCTAGGGTTGATTTCACAAAATTTTCTGACCTGGCGATCGCCAATTTCAAAATTATGTCAAAATGTGAAGTGTGTGGATAACATCATCGCTCGATACCATATTAACGCCCACTGCCGTTGCTTTAGGAAACTTTGATGGCTTACATCGGGGCCACCAACAGGTGATTCAGCCGATTTTAAGTGTAAGGCCGCCAATTGATTCCCGACCACGGACAGAGATGCTTTTAGCTAACCCCGTCGCCCATTTGACGCGGGATACATTCCTATTGGATAGTAATTTGGGAGAATCGGAACTCGGTTATAGTACGGTCGTCACCTTTCATCCCCATCCTCAAGAATTTTTTACAGGTCAACCCAAAAAGTTACTCACTCCCCTAGATGAAAAAGCGGAATGGTTGAAAAGAATGGGGGTAAAACAGTTAGTTTTATTACCGTTTGATGAACAAATGGCGGCTTTATCTCCAGTAGAATTTGTGGAAAAGATTTTAATTCAAAAGTTACAACCTAATTATATTAGTGTGGGGATTGATTTTCACTTTGGGAAAAAACGGGCTGGAACTGTTAAGGATTTAGAAAAAATTGCCACAAATTATGGAATTAAGGTACAAACGGTTCCTTTATATTTATGTGAAAACGGCGAGCGAATTAGTAGTTCAGAAATTCGTATATCCTTAGAACAAGGTGCGATTATTCGAGCCAATCAGTTATTAGGCAGATCCTATCATGTAGTTGGGTCGGTGGTTCAGGGTCAACAGTTGGGACGAACTATCGGATTTCCCACTGCTAATTTACAATTACCCCCGGAAAAATTCTTACCTCGCTATGGGGTTTATGCCGTAAAAGTATCGGAAATGGGGATGAAATCACTCACAGAAACCGGAGGTGATGCTAATTTTGAGTTAGTGAATCATCCGGGGGTGATGAATATTGGCTGTCGTCCAACGGTCGCAGGTCAAAAAGTCACCGTGGAGGTTCATCTGTTAGATTGGTCGGGGGATTTATATGGTAAAACCTTAAATGTTAGCCTAGAAGAATTCCTGCGACCAGAACAGAAATTCTCCTCTTTAGAAGCCCTCAAAACTCAAATTAAGGCGGATTGTTTACAAGCTAAGGAAATACTAGACCCAATGTAGAGACGAGCCACGGCGCGTCTGGTCTTTCTCTCTTTCACCCAGGATTATAATTGACATCATTGCATTTTGTCTTACTATCAATAAAAATATCCCATGAAACAAAGAATTGAACATCTAAAACAAAATTTAAGCCGGACAATTGTAGGCAAAGAAGACGCTATTCGGTTAACGTTAGTCGCGTTATTAGCCGGGGGTCATGCCTTATTAGAAGATGTTCCGGGTGTGGGTAAAACCTTACTCGCAAAATCCCTAGCCCGTTCGATAGCAGGACAATTTCATCGGATACAATGTACACCGGATTTATTACCTACAGATATCACCGGAACTAATATTTGGAATCCCCGCACTGGGGAATTTGAATTTTTACCCGGGCCGATTTTTACTAATATTTTATTAACCGATGAAATTAACCGGGCGACACCTCGAACTCAGTCGGCATTATTAGAAGTAATGGAAGAAAGACAAGTCACCGTTGATGGGGTTTCTCGGTTAGTTCCTAAACCGTTTTTTGTCATCGCAACTCAAAACCCCATTGAATATCAAGGAACCTTTCCCTTACCCGAAGCCCAAATGGATAGATTTTTATTATCCTTAACTTTAGGATATCCCAGCGAAGCGGAAGAATTGCAAATGTTACAACGGTTATCGGATGGGATAACGGTAGATGATTTAAAACCTTGTATTTCTCAGGATGAGGTATTAGAAATTCAAAATTGGTGTCGTCAAATTAAGATTGAAACCCCATTACAACAGTATATTCTAAATTTAGTTAGAGCTACAAGAGAATCAGATGAAATCACTTTAGGAGTGAGTCCTCGGGGTGCTATTTCTTTACATCGAGCCACTCAAGCCTTAGCCTTTTTATTAGGTAGAGATTATGGCACACCGGATGACGTTAAATACTTAGCGCCCCATGTCTTATCCCATCGTTTAATTCCGGCGGGGGGAAGGCGGGCAAAAACAATTATTGAACAGTTATTAAGGACAATTACCATACCCTAGTAGTGAGCCCTTCAGGGCTCTCTAGGATGCGCTTAAGCGCAACAACAGATTATCCCCAAAAGCTCAAATTTATTGAGCTTTAAACTCATGAATTGAGACTAATTTAATCCGGGTGTCTGACGATTCTCTGGGCTAAATCGCCGAAAATCGCCAGATTTTCTATGCGCTATATATAGCGTAATTGCGTAAGTCCTGATAAAGTTGAATCTCCCTAGGTTGACTTTCCATAATGATCATTATCGCGATCGCTCATCCCCCATTTTATCAAAACTATCCATTTTTGAGGCAAATTTTGAGATCTAATTTCTGTGTTGATAACAAAAGCGAGTTATTTTAGATAAGAATCTAAAATAACGAAGATTGACGCGAACTAGCTCTTATAGTTTGGTTTATATATTATTGACAGGAAATTAAATATCAGGTATAATTAGGAGTACCTGTTGATAGCACCAATACGAAATAAATATTGAGTTAGCTATTCAGAGTTACATGGAAAGTATAAAGGATATTTGTGGAAAAATTGATAAGTAAAATTGCAATTAATAGGCGGACTCAATGGGTTGAAAAGATTCAACAATTGAGTGGTAAGTTTAGTGATTATTATGAGAATTTAAAACAAGATCTTAGTAATGAAATAAAACAAGAGGGAGTTTCAGCCCTTATTGATCACTTGCGTCTTTGCGGAAATATTCCAGAGTTGTATGCCCATGATTCCAGTGAAGAAAAATTATATGCAAAATATACTGACTCATTGTTGGCTGAAGTATTTAAAGCTGTAGGTCTAAGAAGTCACGTTATAACAGAAAGAGCAGATGCAGCAGATGTCGAAGTTTTTGCTAAATCCTATAGTTTTGTAGCAGATGCAAAGTCTTTCCGACTTAGTAGAACTGCTAAAAACCAAAAGGATTTTAAAATCCAGAACATGGATCGCTGGAAGCATGGTAAAAACTATGCCATGGTGGTTTGTCCAATTTATCAATTGCCAAACCAATCTAGCCAAATTTATGAACAATCTAGCTCAGTAAATGTGTGCATATTTACATACTCTCATTTAGCTATGTTGCTTCGATTTTCTCTAGTTCAAAAAGAACCAAATATAGAAAATATCATTCAAGAAGTATTCCAAATAATTACAACCTTAAATCCATCTAAAAATGCGTCTAATTATTGGCTTGCCGTCAATAAAACCATCTTAAATTCTTCCCAAATCATAGAAAATCTATGGAAAGAAGAAAAGCAAGCAGCCGTTGAGTCTATTGAGGTTGCGAAACAAGAAGCTCTCAAATTTCTTGCCGATGAAAGAGAGAAAATAATGCGGATGACCCATGAAGAAGCTCTGCGGGAACTTATAAAAGTTTATAAAATTGAAAATAAAATCAAAATAATCAACTCTGTCACAGATAGCAAAATTCTTGAAATCAGGTAACTAATCAATGAGTATAACTGAATTTATTAATAAAATAGTTCAAGGAGATTGTATAGAAGTGATGAAAAACTTCGAGAATGACTGTATTGATATGGTCTTAACGTCCCCTCCTTATGATAACCTGAGAAAATATAAAGGTTTTGTCTTTCCCTTTGAAGATATTGCTAGAGAACTATACCGTGTAATTAAACCAGGAGGCGTTATAGTTTGGGTGGTTGCTGACGCCACGATTGAGGGAAGTGAAACCGCAACTAGCTTTAAACAGGCGATCTTTTTTAAAGAAATTGGTTTCAATCTTCATGATACCATGATTTTTAGAAAAAGAAATCCTATTCCTCAAATTTATCGACGGAGATATAGTAATGAATTTGAATATATGTTTGTTTTTAGTAAAGGTCAGGTTGCCACCCATAACGCCCTAATGGTAGACTGTTTGCACGCCGGATTAGAACTGAATGGCACAACCTATAAAAATTATTCAAAAGATGATCAAAAACGTTCAAAAATGGCAAAACCTGTAAAGAATCAAAAAATTAAAGGGAATATTTGGGAATATGTGGTGGGAAAAAATCTCGAAGATCAAGAAGCAAAAAATCACCCCGCGCCCTTTCCCTGTGAATTAGCTCGGGATCATATTTATTCTTGGTCAAATACTGGGGATTTAATTCTTGATCCGATGTGTGGAAGTGGGACAACTTGCAAAGTTGCTCAACAAATGGGGAGAAATTTTATTGGGATTGATATGAGTCCAGAATACTGTGAAATGGCGAGAAATCGGATTGAAAAATTCGATGGATTCCAGTTGCAATTGCCCCTAGATTCCATCGAATTGAATCAAAATTCTATTCCGTCATCACCCCAATTGTCCTAATATCTAATTCTCGGATCAATACAGGCATTCAGAACATCAATTAGAATACTCGCAACCACAACAATTGCCGCAAAAAAGACAACAATTCCCTGCACTGTGGGATAATCTCGGAAACTAATGGCTTCATATAACCGATTAGCTAATCCCGGCCAAGAAAAGGTTACTTCCGTTAAAATTGCGCCCCCTAATAACGCTGCAAAAGTTAAACCTAACACCGTAATTACCGGAATCATGGCATTTTTTAAAGCATGGGCTAAAACAATTCTTAATTCGGGAATTCCTCTAGCTCTAGCCGCTTCCACATAATCCGCTTTTAAGGTTTGTTTGAGGTTAACTCGCACAATTCTTTCAAAAATACCACTTAATAATAACCCCAAGGTTAAAGAAGGTAAACAGAGGTAATAAAGTGCGACTCCTAACTGCATTAAATTTCCTGTAAATAAACTATCCAAGGTATATAAACCACTCCAACCTTCAGGAGTAGGAATAGTCACCGGAAATCGAGTGCCCAGGGGAAACCAACCCAACTGCACGGCAAAAATTAATTGCAACAACATCCCCGCCCAAAAAGGCGGAATTGCATAGGTAATAATTCCGAATAAACGGCCCCCCGTGTCCCAAATCGTATCGGGATGGGACGCCGCCACCGCCCCCACGGTAATTCCCACGGCCAAGGCCACGATCATGCTAAATAAAGCCAGTTCAACCGTTGCGGGAAAGTGATTTTGAATAATTTGCCAAACCGTTTCCCCGCGACTGGTCAGGGAGGTGCCCAAATCCAGATGCAGGAGTTTCCCCATATAATCAAAATATTGTTGCGACAGGGAACCATTTAACCCCAATTGCGATCGCAGGGCTTCCTTGGCGGCGGCCGGAGCCCTGGGGCCAAGAATTGCATCCACCGGGTCACCAGGCGTGGCGCGTAACAGCAAAAAAACCACCGTGGTAATTGTCCACAACATTAAAGGGGCTAATAGTAAACGACTAAAAACGTAATATTGTAAAGCTTTAGAACGAGACATAATCGACTAAAAATCACTTTATACTTATAGTAAAGCCTCTGGATCAATAAACTTACAATTCACCCAAAATAAAAAATAATTACCCTATTACAGTGAGGGAGGAGGGAGATAGTCAATATTTGCCAAAGCAAAATTTAGCATTTCTTCTGCCCGATCTATTGTTTGTAATGTGTCCATGTACAAAAGCAATTAGACAAAAGGTTTTCTTCAAAAATCGAACTCGTGCATCGTCAATAATATATTTAAATATCCGTTTTTAAAGCTAAAATTTATTGAGCTTTAAAACTCATGAATTGAGACTAATTTAATCCCGCTTGCGGGACGGAAACGCGTCCCAAATGAAATAGAGCCTCCGGCCCATTCTGACTTTCAATTATAATAATCCCGCTTGCGGGACTGAAACAAAGGAAGACACCCAATAAACATGGGCGCAAATAATGTGATAATGCTTATTGAAGGAAGATCGGGCTTGCCGTCATTCAATCGAGTGAGTCAGATGTTCAACTAAATTCAGTAGATTAACGGCTTCTTTGCCCAGTATATAAGTAACAATCACACAGACAAGCTGCGTCAGTTATGACTCAAATTTCAGTAACCTCCGATGCTCCCAGTATGGGGCGTCGTCAATTCATGAACTTACTGACCTTCGGTACAGTTACAGGCGTTGCTGTCGGGGCGCTGTATCCGGTGATCAAATATTTTCTGCCTCCTTCTAGCGGTGCGGCTGGTGGTGGCGTCACGGCTAAAGATGCTCTGGGTAACGATGTTATCGTCAGTGAATTTTTATCCAGCCATAAACCCGGCGACCGGGTTTTAGCCCAAGGATTAAAAGGCGACCCCACCTATATGGTGATTGAATCCGATTCCACCTTAGCCGAATATGGAATCAATGCGGTTTGTACCCACTTAGGGTGCGTTGTCCCCTGGAATGCCAGCGAAAACAAATTTATGTGTCCCTGTCACGGCTCTCAATATAACGCCGAAGGCAAAGTTGTTCGCGGGCCAGCACCGTTATCCTTACCCCTGGTTCACGCCACGGTTACGGATGACAAATTGAGCTTTACAACCTGGACAGAAACCGATTTCCGCACGGGTGAAAATCCCTGGTGGTCTTAATAAATTTTAAATTCTAGGATTTTAGATTTTAGATAAATACCTGAAATCTAAACTCTGTGATCATTGATTCTGTTGACTTTAACCAGAAATAGAACATTAGTAATGCAACCAATTGATCAATTAGTAAAAATGCCTCGTTTGCGGGCTTGGAAAATCCTTTGGGTTGCCGTAGCAACGGTTGCTTTCTTCCTAACCAGTGATTTTGCCCTACCCCAGTCAGCGGCGGCCTATCCATTTTGGGCGCAAGAAACCGCTCCCCTAACTCCCCGGGAAGCCACAGGACGGATTGTTTGTGCCAACTGTCACTTAGCCGCAAAATCTACAGAAATTGAAGTTCCCCATTCGGTTTTACCGGATACTGTTTTTAAAGCGGTTGTTAAAATCCCCTACGATACCAACATTCAGCAGGTCACGGCTGATGGTAGCAAAGGTGGTTTAAACGTCGGTGCGGTGTTAATGCTGCCCGAAGGCTTTAAAATTGCTCCTGAAGATCGGATTCCTGAAGAATGGAAGGAAGAAATTGGTGATTTGTACTTCCAACCCTATCGGGAAGATCAAGAAAATGTGGTGATTGTTGGGCCATTACCTGGAGAAGAACATCAAGAAATTATCTTCCCAGTGTTGTCTCCTAACCCCGAAACGGATAAATCCGTTCACTATGGTAAATTTGCTATTCATGTCGGTGGAAACCGAGGTCGCGGTCAAGTCTATCCGGCCGGAAACTCTAGCAATAATACCGTTTATAAAGCCTCTGCTGCTGGAACCGTTACCCAGGTAACAACGGACGCAGAATCGGGTTCTCAAGTGACCATTCAAAAGGCTGACGGTCAAACCGTTGTCGATGAAATTCCCCTTGGCCCTTCTGTGATTGTTTCTGAAGGTCAAACCGTTGCAGTCGGTGATCTGTTAACCAATAACCCCAACGTGGGCGGTTTTGGTCAACATGATACCGAAATTGTTCTGCAAAGTTCTACTCGTGTTACTGGCTTAATTGCCTTTATCGCTTTGGTGATGTTAGCTCAAGTGATGCTGGTGATGAAGAAGAAACAAATTGAGAAAGTGCAAGCGGCTGAAATGAATTTCTAACTTTTGAATCATTTTGATGCTTTCAACCTTTGTAGAGACGTTAAATTTAGCGTCTCTACAACTGTTTTTATTCTTCTTTGTGTCTTTGTATCTTTGTGGTTAAATTAGGCTTGAAAATATTATGTCAATTACTAAAAACGAGATTAAAGTCGGATCTTTAGATTGGTTTTATCGGGAAACAAATCCCGAAACTAATGATAAAATTCCCGTGGTATTTTTGCATGGATTAGTTTCTCAGAGTTATAGTTGGTTGGTGATTTTAGATGAATTAGAAAAACAGGGATATCGGGCGATCGCACCGGACTGGATCGGTTCTGGATATTCAGGAAAACCAGATAAACGGGATTTTGACTATACTCCCGATGCCTTTATTCAAGGGTTAGGAGAATTTTTAGAACAATTAAAAATAGAAAAATTTTATTTAGTTGTTCAAGGGTTTTTAGGTTCGGTCGGATTACAATATGCCCTCCGTCATCCTGAACAAATTGAAAAATTAATTATCCTGAACACCCCGATTTCTACCTCGGCTAAACTCCCCTGGAAATTACAACAAATGGCCTTACCTTTTGTGGGAGATATGATTACTCAAGATCCTTTATTAGTAGATAGAACTTTAGAAGGTGGCAGTAAATATGTGATTGAGGATAAGGTTTTAGAAGTTTATCGGAGTCCGTTTTTAAAAGCCTCTGCCGCCGGGCGATCGCTCTTAGCAACCTTAAAAAACTTACGTTTAAAAGATGCTATGATTGAAATAGAATCTGGCTTTAAAAATTGGGATCGCCCAACTCAAATTATTTGGGGATTAATTGATCCTTGGTTAAATTTTGCCGACGTAGAAACCTTTGCCAAAGGGATTTCTGATATTGAAATTGTCACCTTAGAAAAAGCCGGACATTATCCCCAAGAACATTGGCCAAAAGAAATTAGTGAAGCCCTAATATTATTTTTGCGGAAAACAGTAGTTTAAGATTATCAACCCCAAAAACCCCCCCGTTGTTGGGCTTCAGCCCATCTTAAGAGGGGCTGAAGCCCAACAACAAGTTTTTTGTGTGTTAAACTATCTGAAGATAAGCGATTTCCATTGCTGAGATATTCAATCAATTAATTAACATTGGTTAAGTTTTATGGAAACTCAACAACTCCCAACCAAAGTCCAATTTACCCTAGATATTTCTCCTCCTTCTACAGAAATTCATCAACAAGCAGAATTAAAAGCTAAAACAGCCTATATTATGACTTTATTAGAGCATCAAATTATTAGCAATAGTCGAGCAGAAAAATTGTTAGGAATTTCTCGTTTAGCGCTGATTAATTTAATGAGTCAATATGGATTGTCTATTTTAGATGATAGTATGAGTTTAGAAGAATTTCAACAAGAAGTAGAACAGGCAAACACAATTTTGAAACAATATAACAAGTGATTATTATTTCTGATACAACGGCTTTTAGTGAATTAGCTAAGGTCGGACAGATGAATTTACTAAGAGATGTTTTTGGTCAGGTAATTATTCCTCAAGAAGTCTACAATGAAATAAACACAGGCTTTCATCCCGCAACCGAGCTTGTTCAAGAAGCCAATTGGTTAGAAATTATTAGGGTTAAAAATCCTCAACAAGTTAATCAGTTTCAATTAGAATATGATTTGGATTTAGGAGAATGTGCAGCAATTGTCTTAGCTCAGGAATTGAATGCTGATTTACTCCTCATTGATGAACGTTCTGCAAGACAATTGGCTCTATTAATGAATATAAAAATTATTGGTATGGTTGGTGTTCTCTTGTTAGCAAAACAACGGGGATTGATCACATCTGTTAAACAGATTCTTGATCAGCTTATTGAAAATGGCACAAGAATTAGCAAGCAGCTTTACCAATATGCACTAATAACTGCCGAAGAATGCTAAACTATCTGAATATATTTGAAGATACTCAGATAGAAACCTAATGAAATGACATTCCAGCCCAGCTACTTCAAAGCCGATTTCTTCAAAGTCCTGTCTAACCCGGTGCGTATCCAGATTTTAGACGCCTTGCGCTTGGGGGAAAAGAGCGTTAACTATATCGCCCAATGGATTGAAGTTGAGGCATCTTCAGTCTCTCAGCAGTTATCGATTCTACGTCGCCATAACTTGGTGAAAGCCCGACGACAGGGAAACTACATCTTTTACTGCATCCGTGACCCAGCAATTTTCAAAGTTCTCGATGCCGCCCTAGAAGTTTTTAATAACCATCTCGTAGAAGTGCGTGATGCTTTAGAAAATCTCGAAGATCCGAACTCAGAAAATCGATCATCCTAACAATATTAAATACATAAAATCACTGCTATGACAGAAGAAGTAATCAAACAAAACCTGGGCTTAGGTGGGATTTTTGGCTCTTGGCGAGGTGATTTAACCGGGGGAATTACCGCCGCCATTGTAGCCTTACCCCTAGCCTTAGCCTTTGCGGTAGCCAGTGGAGTCGAACCCCAAGCCGGACTGTATACCGCCATTATCGCCGGGATTGTCGCGGCTATCTGTGGGGGGTCACAGGTACAAATTACCGGGCCCACCGGAGCCATGGCCGTAATTCTGATTGGAATTGTCAGTAAATACGGGATTGAGAAAGTTTGGATAGCCGGGGTCATGGCCGGAATCATTCAGGTGGCTCTGGGAGTGACTAAATTAGGCCAAATGGTGAAATTTATTCCCTATCCGGTCACCAGTGGCTTTACAAATGGGATTGCGGTGATTATTTTTTGTAGCCAACTGAATAATTTTTTCGGCCTAGATTTACCTCGAAGTGAACACTTTTTTCCTGGATTATTAGAAACTTTTAGCCATTTAGAAAATATTAATTGGGCAACGGTTAGTATCGCCAGCGTTGTGATTGTCACCAAACTATTTTGGGTCAAAATCACCCGTCTAATTCCCGGTTCTTTGGTAGGGTTAATTTTAGCAACCGGACTAACGGCCTATTTTCACCTGAATATTCAAATGATTGGCGAAATTCCCCAATCTTTACCCCTTCCCCATGGTATTCCCCATTGGCAAGATTGGGGTTTACTCCGAGAATTAATTAATCCCGCCTTAGCATTAGCAGCTTTAGGGAGTATTGAATCCTTGCTGTCGGCGGTGGTCGCTGATGGGATGACCGTTAGCGATAAACACAATAGCAACCGAGAACTGATTGGTCAAGGATTAGCTAATATAATTGTTCCCTTTTTTGGGGGGATTCCAGCGACGGGAGCCATCGCCCGCACTGCTGTTAACGTCCGCTCTGGCGGGAAAACCCGTCTTTCGGGGGTGATTCACGGTGTGGCTCTGGCCCTAATTGTAGTTATATTCGCGCCTCTAGCCGCTCAAATTCCCTTAGCTGCCTTAGCGGGAATTCTGATGGTCACCAGTGTCAGAATGATTGAATGGGAAACCATTGGCTTACTGTTGAGGGCAGATTACGCTGATTTTGGGGTGATGTTACTGACTTGGGGGATTACAATTGGTTTTGATTTAATTCTGGCGGTGGAAGTGGGTTTGATTGCAGCAAGTGTTTTATTTATCAAACGAATGAGTGAACTGGAAATGGCTAAAGTTCCTCAAGAAGAAGCTTTTCCTCCTGGAATTCCTCTGGAATTGACTAAAGAAATTGCCGTGTATCGGGTTGATGGCCCCCTGTTTTTTGGGGCGGCGGAACGATTTGCTACCTTCTTAAGGGAAGAACCTCAAGTCAAGTATTTAATTTTACGACTGCGGTTTGTTCCTAATATTGATACCACAGCGTTAGTGGCTCTTGAAGACATCTATCAAGACCTCAAACGTCGGGGTTGTCGTTTGATTTTAAGTGGTCTACAACCTCAAGTTCAGCAACGTTTAGAACGGAGTGGTCTGTTGGAAAAAATTGGTCAAAATAACTGTTTTGAAACCACTGATGCAGCCATTCGCTCCTTGCAAGAACCTATTAAAGAAAAAGAGTTGGAATTTCAAACATGAACCATAATTTTCAGGGAATTCAGGGATGTGGCTGTCAGGGAAATTGTTCCCATTTGTTAAGTCGTCGTTGGTTTATGCGATCGCTTTTAACAACTATTGTTTCTATTCCTCTGTTGGAATTTGCTAAACCCGCTCTGTCTGCAAATCATCACGCTAAGGCTTTAGTCTTAAGTTGTATTGATTTTCGGTTTATGAGCGCGGAACAGCAATTTCTGTCTAATATTTTACCCCAACAATATGACTGGACAGCCCTAGCCGGAGCTTCCTTAGCAATTTCTGGTTTTCCCCATCAAGCAGAATCAACGGTTTTTTGGGATCAATTAGAGTTATCCTATAAACTCCATGCTATTGAAAAAGTGATCATTTTAGATCATCAAGATTGTGGAGCCTATGCTAGTTTAATTGACCCTAACCTACATGAAAATCCCGAACGGGAATATCAAGCCCATGTTAATTATTTAAACCAAGCTTATACAGCAATTCGTGAGCGGTATCCGAGTTTGGATGTGGAACTCTATTTTGTGACTTTAGAGTCGCAATTCCAGGCGGTTACTCCAAAACCTGGTTTTTCTGCTTCTAGCGAAATCCTGAAGCGACAGAGGAACCCTGGAAAGATATAATCAAGATAGTCTGTTATTTTTAGGAAATGCCATGGCGAGACTTGATTACGTTCCATCTCAATCATCTTCGGGTTATCTGGGAAAAGGTGCTATCCTACTGACTATTTTAGCTGGAACCATGGCGTTTACCAATCCCCAACGAGAAGAATATATTAATTATGCTTCTGATCAATTATCCGCCGAAATTAAAAAATCCATTTGTAAAGAATCCCAAGTCCCGGAATTTTTAAAAGGATTTTCTAGTGCATTAGTAAATACTTGTAATAGCTTAGTAACCACCCAACGCAACTTAATTAAAGACACGGTAGATAAATCCACAACCCGACAAAATGCGATTTTATTTAGTGTTTATACCACCGAAGTTGCCGGATATAAATATCAAACATTAGGGGGATTTGGTAATTTTATGACCTTTCCGACAAAAGATCCAAATTCTTCTAAATCTACCGCCAAAAAATTAAATTAGGAAGTTTGATCAATTTCCGACTTTAATCGCAGGATAAAACTATCTCGGTTAACTTGATTCAAAATCTCTTGAATAGCGGTATCAATCCCCTGTTCACCCCAACTACAGCCTTTTTCTAAATAGACTTGTGCCGCCTGACCCACAGTATAGGTAAAATAGGCAGAAATCGAGGCTTGAGTAATAGCAATTCCGGCATAATTAGCGATATCTGTCGCTAACCCGGCGGCACTTTTACCAAATCCTAATATCCAACCACTACCCATTTCAGCTAATAGTAATCCTCCCGAACTTAATAGAATTTTTTTCCATAATTTCCCCGCTTGATAACTGGTCATGGGTAAACCATATAAACGCGCCAAAGACCGAATTAAAATTAAATCGCTAATGGTTGCACCCAATACATCTAAAATCGCAATCGGATTTAGGGCTACCGCTAGGGCCTTATAGCGAGTAAATTTCCAGATTAATTCCTCGGCTTCCGCCGCTTGCAATTGAATACTTTGACGAGCAATAATTCTTTCTGCTTCTCTCCCTTGAACTAAAGCATTTAACGCTAAAAGTGAGCGTCCTTCTCGATTTAATAGCTTTAAAATAATCTGTTTTAATTCATCAATTTGAGATGCGGGAGCTTCCCATTCATAAGTTATTCGACCATCCGGCCATTCAATTCTTAACTGAATGGGTGCGGGTTCTGCGGATACTTTGACAATCTCAAATGGTTGGGAGTTATTGGAAGATTCAACAGTAGAAACATCTTGAGTTTGAGCGAGTTTTTGTAAATTTTGATATATTTTTTCCCGTTCTATTTCCGTATATAAATCAATTTTATTAAAAACAATAATTAATGGTTTATGGGCATTTTGTAGTTCTAATAAAGCCTCATATTCGGTTCTGGTTAAATCCCCCGCTACCACAAATAAAATTAAATCCGCTTGACGAGTGACTTCATGAGCCATATCCCCCCGTACCTGTCCGGCGACTTCATCTAATCCAGGGGTATCAATTAACTCCACTTGAATCGGATTTGATTCGTCAATATTATCAATTCGATTCGGTTCTTCAATCTGAGATAAAGGCACACTCCAACGAATAGAACGGGGCCATTGAGTTACCCCATTTAACGGCCCGGTTTGGAGAATTTTTTCCCCTAATAAAGCATTTAAAACCGCCGATTTTCCCCGACTAACTAAACCAAAAACCGCAATTCTAATAATTCCTTGTTCGAGCTTTTCTAAATTAGTTGATAGAATTTCTAACTGTTTTTGTAATGTCGCTTGTAATTCAGGATGGGAACTCCTGCGCCCCCGTTGTAAATGGTGATAACGGGATAAAGTTTGTTTTAAACTAGAACGAGCTTGATTAAAATGATTCATTATTAATGGGGAATGGGGATCACGGATTTAAGAGGATTTCACGGATTTTAATCTGTGTTAATCTGCGTAATCCTCTTAAATCCGTGTTTAAAAAATACCCAATTTAGGAGGAAGATAAAATATCTTCTAGGGCAGGTTTAACGGTGGGATATTGATAATTAAAATTGTAGGATAGGGTACGTTTGGGTAGGACTTGTTGACCTTGGAGGATAACTTGGGCCGCATCCCCTAATAACATTTCCAGGGCAAAATCAGGAACCGGAAGCCAGGAGGGACGATGGAGAACTTCCCCTAAAGCATGACATAACTGCCCCATTCTAACCGGGTTAGGGGCGGTAGCATTAAGCACCCCTTCAATTTGGGAATTGGTTAAACTTAATAGGATTAAATTAACTAAATCCTCTCGATGAATCCAAGAAAACCATTGTTCCCCCGAACCTAATGGCCCCCCGGCAAATAGTTTAAAGGGAGTGAGCATTTTTCCCAAAGCTCCCCCCATGGCTAAAACAATCCCCAATCTTAAAATTACTAAACGAGTTCCTGTTTCCTTAACCTGTTGGGCTGCGGTTTCCCAAGCTAGACAGACATTAGCTAGAAAGTCCTGTCCAGAGGGGCTATGTTCGTCAAAGAGGGCGGTTTCGCTGGTTCCGTAATAGCCGATCGCTGAAGCACTAACCAGGACACTAGGTTTAGAATTAGCTTGTGCGATCGCTTCAACTAATTTCTGGGTAGCCGTAGCCCGACTTTCTAAAATTTCCTGTTTGCGTTGCGGTGTCCATCTTTCATCGGCAATTCCCGCCCCGGCTAAATTCACCACCCCATCACATCCAGAAATGGCCTGTTGCCAAGCACCGGATATCGTGGGAGTGTAACCGACAATTTCTAACTGGGAATAGACAGAACTGGGAAACACCCGTTTGGCCCGTTCCCGATGACGGGTGAGAACTAATACCGAATGTCCTGACCGTTGGAGTCGCTCCACTAAACGACTGCCGACAAAACCTGTGGCTCCTGTAACTGCTACTTTCATTGAAATGACTCGTAATGGCTGAATAGTCGCACCTTTGTCTTTAGATTAACAAATCTTCGTCCCCTTCCCCGATAGGGTAACAAGCTAACATGGAGAAAATTAACCGAAACCCTGGGTGATCATCCCAACCCCCGCTAAAAAATCATCATGCTGACCCGAAAAAAATCTAAGCTACTTTTGGCTGTGGCGGCGCTGACTGTATGTGGGAGTGTCGCCGCAGCCCTTTACTTAACCACCGAGCGGTACAAAGCCTATAGTCCCTTAGAAAGTGGCAAACTGGTGCCGGATAGGGCAATCATGGCAACTTATCTGTCGGTAACGCCTCACGTCCTATCAGAATTAGAAAATTTTGGCACACCGGAAGCTCAAGCATTAGTGAGTCGGGGAATCAAAATTTTTCAACAACAGAGTTTAGCAGGGGCCACGATTAATTTTAACCGGGATATTCAACCTTGGATCGGCGGGGTGATGGTGGCTTTACTTCCTGCTGATGGAATTAAACCCGTAACAGACCCCCAATTATTAATGGTTGTGGGAATTAAAAATAAATGGAAAGCTTGGCAATTTGCCCAAAAATTAAATGCCTCATCGGATGTTAAATCTCAACAGAGTCAATATCGAGGGGTGACTCTATCGAGTTATACCGAAAAAACCGGAAAACAATATAACGTGGCAGTTATTAACGATCAGGCAGTAATCGCGGCTAATCCTGAAACCGTGAAACGGGCGATCGATACCTTCAGGGGTTCTCCTTCTTTGGTCAGTTTATCGGGAAAATCCGACCTATTTTTTAAAAGTGCCAATCTTGCTAATCCTCTAGTGACGGTGTTTATTGCCGATTATGATCGGTTAACACAGGATTTGAGCAGCACTTGGCCAGAAGTTTTGAGTTTATCCGGTCAATCCCTATCTTCGGTGAAACCGATTCAATCGATGGTCATTGGAGTCGGGGTAGAGGGGGATGGGATTCGCTTAAAAGCGATGGCTCAGTTACGTCCCAATGGCACAGTATCCCAACAACTGCCGGAATTTGGGAAAATGATCGATCGTTTCCCCAGTAACACCCTGGCTCTGGTAAATAGTCATGATCTGCATCAATTTTGGTTAGAGTTTTTAACTTTGGGGGAAAATAACCGGGATTTGAAGAAGATAATTAGTCAAATTCGTTTGGGACTGCAAGCGATTAATTTAGACGCGGATAGGGAGGTGTTTGGCTGGATGGACGGGGAGTTTGCCCTGGCTGCGATCGCTTCTGAAAAAGGAGTATTAGCCTCCTTGGGGTTGGGGGGAGTGGTATTAATTGAAACTAGCGATCGCCCCGCCGCAGAAACAATGTTAAATAAACTCAATACTCTGGTTGCCGGGGGCAATCCTCCGATTAATATTGAACAACGGAGTTTATCTGGAATTGAGGTGACGGAATGGAATGATCCCAAACAGGGAACACTATTTGGACATGGATGGTTAAGTCCTAATGTGATGTTTGTTGCCTTTGGTGGGCCAGTAGTGGAAGCGATAACTCAGAACCCCACCGATCCCCTGAATCGAAGCCAACGGTTTCAGGAAATTAGCAAATCCCTACCGAGTTCTCATCATAGTTATGTCTATTTAGATATTGAAAAAATGACGTCTTGGGCAATGGGATATCTATTAGCATCCCCGGCGATCGCCCTTCAACCAAATAGAATGACTATGCTAAATTCGATTCGAGGTGTGGGAATTAGTGCTAGTTTTCCCGATCCTTCGAAGGTTGAGGTAGAGATGCTATTGGTACTCAAACCCAAAACTTAATCACGGATTTAAAGGATTACACAGATTACACGGTTTAAAAAGCAACAAAACTAAATTTGCGAAATCATTGTAATCTGCCTAAATTAGCGATAACTAATCACTGATAACTGATAACTGATTTAAAGCGTATGCGTATACTGATTTACTCCTATAACTATTATCCTGAACCGATTGGTATTGCTCCTCTGATGACAGAACTCGCAGAGGGTCTGGTGAGGCGCGGCCATGAGGTGCGGGTGGTAACGGGAATGCCCAATTATCCAGAACGCCGGATTTATGAGGGATACCGGAATAAGTTATATCTGACAGAAGAACGAAATGGGGTGATGATTCAGCGCAGCTATATTTGGGTGCGTGGCCCGAAACCTGGATTATTGGATCGTCTGCTGCTGGATAGTAGTTTTATGGTCACAAGCATGGTTCAGGCGTTTAACGGTTGGCGACCTGATATTATTTTTGCTACGGTTCCACCTTTATTGGTGAGTATTCCGGTGAGTATTTATGCCTCGGTGCTCTGTTGTCCGGTGATCTTGAATATTCAGGATATTGTTTCGGAAGCTGCCTTGCGGGTGAAGTTGGTTAATCCCGATGGTATTGTGATTAAAACTGCTAAATTTGTGGAAAAGTTGACCTATGAAAAGGTAAATCGGATTAGTGTAATTGCGGATGGTTTTGTTGATAAATTAGTAGAACTAGGCATCCCAAAAAATAAAATTGTTTGTATTCCGAATTGGGTAGATACTAATTTTATTAAACCTTCATCAAAAACGAATAATTCCTTTAAAATTAAGTATCAACTTCAAGATCAGTTTGTCGTTCTTTATTCTGGGAATATTGCTTTAACTCAAGGTTTAGAAACGGTCATTAAAGCAGCCAAGTTATTACGGTCTATTCCTGAAATCTCTTTTGTCATTGCTGGAGAACACGAGGCTTTACAACAGTTAGAAAAGGTCTGTCAGGAATATCAAACGGAAAATGTTTTATTAATTCCCCTCGAACCCAGGGAAAAATTACCCGAGATGTTAGCGGCGGCGGATGTGGGATTAGTGGTGCAAAAAAGACGAGTAACGGTTTTTAATCTACCTTCAAAAATTCCGGTTTTATTGGCTAGTGGTTGTGCTATTATCGGCTCTGTTCCTGATACGGGAACGGCAAAAGATGTGATTCTTAAAAGTGGCGGGGGAATTGTGGTACCTCCCGAAGATGCGGAGAGTTTAGCCCAGGCGATTACTGAGCTTCACAAAAATCCAGAGCAGTTAGAAACCTTGGGTAATTACGGGCGAAAATATGCTGAGAAACATTATAGCATTGAACAGGCGTTAGACCGGTATGAACAGTTATTTACACAGGTATTATCCCCCGAATAGCCTATTTTATTTGGCTCCTATTGGGTTCTTTCCCAAAACTGAATCCTCCAAAATCGAAAATAATGATTAAAATAATCACTAGATCTTAATTTGATTGTTACCCTGGATTTCACACGAGGAAAAAAAACTGAATGGTTAATCATTCCCAAACCCAATATGCTTCTAAGCAAATGATATCTGGCGCCAATGTTGATGAGTATACCAGTCTGGAAACTGCCCTAGTCGCAGCCCGAGCCGCAGACGACCGGAAAGCGGATGATATTCTGGTTCTGCGTGTGTCAGAAGTCTCCTATTTAGCGGATTATTTTGTAATTGTAACCGGCTTTTCCCAAGCTCAACTGCGGGCAACTTCTCAAGCCATTTCAGACCAAGTAGAAATAGAATTAGAACGACTTCCCCTGAGAGTCGAAGGCCAAAGCGAGGGCAACTGGGTGTTAATGGATTATGGTGATGTGATTGTCCATATTCTGTTACCTGAAGGACGAGATTTCTATAAATTAGAGGCATTCTGGGGTCACGCCGAGCGAGTCAATTGGCAATCGGATTAATTAAACTCTAAAATCCTATTGAGAAGAAGCATCATCCCTCTGACTCGTAGGATTTGTTTGGCTATTCAATGCTTTAATTTCTGTTTCTAGCTTTTCTTTCGCGTCCTTGGCGGCTTGATAATCTGGCCAATATAGCAGGGGGAATAGAACCCCCTAATCCCCCTTTTTAACGGTAGTTTAGGGGGTTCTAATCTGGGTTATAGCAGTTGCCACATCTATTAGGACATTCTTGAAAGCTAAAAGCTACTTATAGTAAGTATTTACCTATTGCC
>NZ_LT797702.1 GCF_900009135.1 Planktothrix sp. PCC 11201
AAAGCTAAAAGCTACTTATAGTAAGTATTTACCTATTGCCCATTGCCCATTCCCTATTGCCTCTTGCTATATATATGCCATTTTTTTTCATTTTGGGGTATTTGAACACAGTTACGACTTTTTAGCCTACGGAAAATCGGGGTTTTCCCTAAAAGTGGCAAAAGAGGGTTAAATGGACAATGTAGCATTAACCCCGAAATTTATCAATGTTTAAAGCACTTAGGAATCAACTGATCTATTTACAGGTTATTCAACGTTTTTTGAATTATTTAAGATCTGTTAATGTTGTCCCTGAATATGAAAATAATCTTAACCATTTGTCCTATGAACGGTGGCGACATCATTTTTTGCTGGTGCGGTTACAGCTTGTATTTTCTGTGGGAATATGTATTTATTTTAGTGCTATTTTTATTAATTTTTTACGCTTATTTTTTTGGGAAGAGCCTTTTTTTGATCAAAATTTATATTTACAAATATTTGCCTCTTTAGGTTTATTAACTTGTTTGAAATTATTAAAAACATCCTGGGGATATTACCATTTAAAATGGCTGTTTTTAGGATTAGGAATTTCCCTGGAACTCAGTAAACAAATTATTCAAACCGTCCATAATAATGTCAAGCCTGATTTATTTGCTTGGGTATTAACCTTTGTCAGTCAAGCCACATTAATTCCAGTGCGTTTAATTTGGCATTTAACATCACAATTAATTATCTTAGGATATTACTTTGGAATCAATAAATTACTCGGCTATGAAGTTATTCCTCCTAACTATGATTCCCTAATGTTATTATTATTTTTATTCTGGACTTGTTTAATTTGTAACCTATCGGTTTATCTGTATGAACATTTACAACGAACTTGGTTTAACTCGCGACAGAAATTAGAACAGGCTTATGAACAACTTGCACTAACAGAAGCAAAATATCGCAGCATTTTTGAAAATTCCCTAGAGGGGTTATTTCAATCTACTCCTGCTGGACGTTTTATTAGTGCAAATCCAGCCCTAGCCCGTATCTATGGCTATTCATCCCCGGAAGATTTGATGCAAAATCTTTCCTATATCCCAGATCAAATTTATGTTAATCCTCAACGTCGAGAGGAATTTGTTCGTCTGATGAGTGAACAAGGAACGGTTTTAGGATTTGAGTCTGAGGTTTATCGTTGTGATGGGAGTATTGTTTGGATTTCTGAAAATGCCAGAGTTATTAGAGATTTTAAAGGAAAAATTATTGCCTATGAAGGAGATGTTAAAGATATTACTCAACGTAAATATTCTGAAGCAGAAATTCAAAAATCACTAGACCAAGAAAAAGAATTAAATCAACTTAAATCCCGTTTTGTCTCCATGATTTCCCATGAATTTCGTACTCCTTTAACCACGATTTTAGCCTCAGCAGAAGCCTTAGAATATTATGGTTATAAATGGGATGAAGAAAAAAAATTAATCTATCTACAACGAATTCAAACAACCGTTCATCATCTGACAGAACTTTTAAATCAAGTGTTATTTATTGGTCAAGGAGAAGCCCAAAAAATCCCTTTTCAACCGAGTTTAATTAATTTAGAAAGTTTTTGTTATAGTATGATTGAAGAAATGAAACTAAGTTTAAAAGACAAACAACACTTATGCTTTATTTATTCTGAAAATCAGGCTATAAATACCTCTAACTTACCCATTCAAGTTTATTTAGATGAAAGACTATTACGACATATTTTATATAACTTAATTAGTAATGCGATTAAATACTCTCCTCAAGAGGGGAATATAGAATTAAACTTAAATTATAATCAAAATCAATTAATTTTAATCCTAAAAGATCAAGGTATCGGTATTCCTCAAGAAGACCAACAACATTTATTTGAACCCTTTTATCGGGCTAAAAACGTGGGTGTAATTCCAGGTACAGGTTTAGGGTTAACCATTGTCAAAAAATCAGTTGAGATTCAAGGTGGGATGATTCAAGTCCAGAGTAAAATTAACGTAGGTACAACGATAACCGTCATTTTCCCCTATGAAAAAAATATTAGTGATTGAAGATGATCTGAATGTTCGATCTATTATTTTAGATATTCTCGAAGCTGAAGAATTTTTAGGAGTGGGTGCGGAAGATGGAGAAACCGGGGTCAAACTGGCTAAAGAAATTTTACCTAATTTAATTATTTGTGATGTGATGATGCCAGCATTAGACGGGTATCAAGTATTAGAAGAATTAAGGAGTTATCAAGCTACAGCAACCATTCCTTTTATTTTTTTAACGGCGAAATCAACCTCGGCTGATTTACGCCAAGGTATGAATTTAGGGGCAGATGATTATTTAACAAAACCCTTTACGCATCAGGATTTATTAGCAGCTATTCACAGTCGAATTCAAAAACATGAAACCTTTGAACAAAAAAACAAAAAACAATTGGATGAATTGCGTAATAATATTACCCTATCTCTCCCCCATGAGTTAAGAACTCCTTTGAATGGAATCATCGGGACAACACAACTATTAATGTCGGATTTTGAGGAAATGTCACCGGATGAAATTCAAGAGATGTTAGAAAATATTAGTATCTCTGCAACTCGTCTGTATCGACTGACCTGTAATTTTCTTCTCTATGCGGATTTAGAATTACTCAACCGAGATCCGCAACGACTTAAATATTTTCCTAAAGGCGTGATATCAGATCCAGAAATTTTAATTAAAAATGTGGTTGAAAATAAAAGAAAAGAAAGTAGTTACATTGATCATGAATTATATTTTGAAATAGAAAAATTAGCCCTTAATATTCCTGAAGAAATTTTTAATAAAATTATAGAAGAATTAATTGATAATGCTATCAAATTCTCTGATTTTAATGACCTAATCTCGGTGAAAGGGTATAAAATCATGAATCGTTATTGTCTTGAATTAATTAATTCAGGACGAGGAATGACCGCAGAACAAATTGCCAGAATAGGCGCTTATCAACAATTTGAACGCCATATTTATGAGCAGCAAGGTTCTGGATTGGGATTAATTCTGGTGAAGCGTTTAGTTGAGTTTTATCAAGGAGATATGGAAATTGAAAGCATTCCTGGAAAAACAACAATTGTGCGAATATTTTTATCCCTATTTCCTTATGAAACTTAGACTAAAAATCTAAAAATAATTCACCTATACCTATAGCAATCCTATTTGAGTTGTGTTCAAATATCATTGTTAATCTTTAGCTATTAAACTAGGGTAAAAATTAGAAGTAATTAAAGTTAATTGATCTCTAGTTTTAACCCAACGAATTGTATCCACTTTTTTTAATTCTTGTTGCGCTTCAATTCTAAATTCAATATTAAATTCTTCCAGGGTTTCTGAAGAACATAAGCATCCGATGATTTCTTCCTCAAACAAATAAAATCGAAAACAGATAGGAATAGATAAATTATTTTTAAACCGCAGATCTTTATATCCATAAACAACTGTTGCGTCCGACCCTAGGGGAGCAAACCGAGTTTCCTCCGTATAAATATCTTGGGAATGGGGATATCTTTCTAAAGGTATGAGACCCGCTTTTAAGATTAAATAATAAATCAGTCCAGAGAGTTGACACAAACCGCCACCGACATCGGATTTTAGTTGATTATTAACAATAGCTCGTCCTTCTCGATAGCCATTTTTTATACTAGGTTCTCCGACTAAATACCAAAAGGAAAAAATTTCGCCTGGGGGAATTAAAATATTTTCAATTTGAGCGATCGCCGTTGCTAAATTATGTCTTTTATTCTCAAAATAGCTAGTTTTTTTAACCCTTTGAACGATTTTAATTTGTTCTTTAAAATCTTGCTGTTCTTCAACAGTCATAATTTTTTGTTTAACAAACCGCCACCTTTGTCCTGATAACCGATCTAAAACCCCGGTTTTTATAACTTTTAAATATCGTCTAAAATCAGAAGAAAATAATGTCTTAAAACTCCGATTTGAACCCATTAAGTCTAAAGTTTTTTTCATTTTTTTCCTTAATTAAATGAATCCTGGGTTGATAGATATTATTATTGTGCGATCGCAGTTATCACTTATAGCAAGAGGCAATAGGGAATAGGCAATCTCGCTATAGGTAAATACTTACTGTGAGCAGCTTTTAGCTTTC
>NZ_LT797703.1:0-88022 GCF_900009135.1 Planktothrix sp. PCC 11201
TTGAAAGCTAAAAGCTGCTCACAGTAAGTATTTACCTATTGCCCATTGCCTATTCCCTATTGCCTCTTGCTATATAAAATATGACAGCAAATTCTGATATTTTAAGACGAGCAGAAATAGCAATTACTGAGTTTGAAGATTCAAAAATTTCTGGAGTTTGGACGGGATTAGATCAACAACAAATTATTACGGAATTGCGATCGCGTCTGGTTAATCCGTTTAATATTAATCAAGGCACTCAACCCTTTTGTGGCCCGGCTGCAATTATTTTTGAACTGATTAGAAAAAATCCTCTAGCTTATATTCAACTTTGTCGAAATCTGTTTCAAATTGGAGGATTTCATACCCAAACCAATCGCTGGATTTCTCCGCCTCAATGGTTACAAGAAAGTCCCTTAAATTTACAAATTCCGCAAGTAGATTGGATGGTATTATCTACCCTCAGAGAGTCGGAAAATATGATTTTTCCTGTTGATCCGAATTCCCCTCAACTCTTAAGAAATTTAGCTGGAATGACTAAACCTTGGGAAATTGCAGGATGGATTAAAGAAATTTTAGGCTATCAAACCGTTAATTATAGAAATGCTTACTTATTTGGAGATTTAGAAGCCATTGAAACGGCAAATCAGATGATTCAATCCGGTGGTGTTGCCTTTGCTTTAATTAATGATTCTGGTTTACTCCTAAATCAACCGCCCGTTTTTTCCTATCCTAATCATTGGGTGGCATTATTAGGTGAAATAGAGATTAATCAAAACAGTAACTTGATTAATTTCAAGGTCTATACTTGGGGAAAGGAAATGCAAATTACTGTTGATTTAAAAACTTTTAAAACCCATTTTTGGGAAGTGGTAACTGGAATTTAGGTTTTATGTTGATTGATTTCAAGATTCCCAATTAATGAATTAGTAATAATCCGTTTTACCCCCAGATTAACTAACTTTTTAAAATCCTCTAAATCATCCACCGTCCAAGCCACAATATCTACCCCCTGATTTCGACTCTGGGTAATTATTTCGGGATGTTCTAAAATCACAGGATAATCTACGGTTAAAATAGCATTTCCCTGATTAATTGCTGTTTGTAATTGTTGTTCAAATTCCTTAAAATCAATTAAAAAATATCCCAAGGTGATTTCGGGACAATAATTCCGAATTTGGTCTAAAAATCCTTGATTAAAGGAAGTCATAATAGATTTTTTTAGGAGGTTATTTTGAATTAATAATTCTCCTAACTGTTGGATTTCCTGATCTGACCATTGATGATCGGGTTTAACATCAAAATATAAAAAATCTTTAACCGCTTGAAAGGTTGCGATCGCATCTTCTAAGGTCGGAATACTTTCCCCCGCAAATCTTTCTGCAAACCACCCACCCGCATCTAATTCTTTTAATTGCGCAACGGTTTTTTCAGAAACTTTACCCAATACTCCGGTGATTCGGTTTAACTCTTGATCATGAAAAATAACCGGAATTCCATCCGCAGAAATTTGTAAATCAAATTCTAGGGAATTTGCCCCCTGTTGCAACGCAGCATTAAACGCGACCAGAGTATTTTCAGGTGCCATCACCGAAAAACCCCTATGGGCAATAATTTCTAAATCCATAATTTTACCTCTATTTTTATTATTGTCATTTTACCACAATTTGATTATTTAAAAACCTTTCAACCGTTTGATTAAAATGTTCAGCTTCGACTAGAAATGACCAATGATTTCCCGCCACACGCTGAATTTCTAATCGAGTTAAATACTGTTTATAGGGTTTTAATTGCCAGTCCATACGATTTACACCTTTTTCCGGTTGAATTAATAATGTAGGAATATCAATATTTTCGGTTAACCCAGGAACTTCCATCACCTGTTCAAAAATTTCATTTCTAGCAGCACTTCCAAATTTACTTCCCCAACTTCCATCGGGTTTTTGTTCCATTCCCGATATAAATAATTCCTGTTGTAAATCACTCCATCCCGAAAATTGAGCTAATTGTTTAGCCAGATTTTCCGCCTGTTCAAAACTGGTAAATGGCCCCATTAATTTTAAGCAATCTAACTGACGATATAGAATTGGTAGAGTTAATTTAAACAAACCCGGAAGTTTCATAATAAAAATTGGATCAACTAAGATCAGACTATTAAACCGTTCAGGATTTTGTTTTGCCCAAATTGCTGCCAGTTTCCCTGTCCAAGAATGCCCTAAAATATGGGCTTTTGACCAGTTTAGATGCTCCATTAAGGCTGCTAAATCTTCAATAACTTCGGTGAAAGTATAGCCGTGGTCGGGTTTACTACTTTCCCCATGTCCGCGCATATCAGGTGCTATAATATGATAGTGATCGCTTAATTTTTCCCCTAATTTTTTCCAGACTAATGCCTGATCTGCTAACCCATGTAATAACAAAATATTGGTATCCGAGGAACTTTCAATAACAGAATTCCATTCTAAATAAGATAAATTTATTTTTGATAACGATAAATTTTTTCTAACACAACTCATGTTTTATCCTCTTAAAATCATTAATCAGTTGACTGGATATAGCACAATTTCTGACCCAATTGTTCTAATATATTTTAATTTGGTATCCAATCCTTTTCTTCTCTGTTTTGAAGCCCGTACCATTTCCGCAATTCCGTCGGTAAAGATGCCATAATATTTTCCTGAAACAAGCCATAACTTTTATTGTATAATAATACTACTGGGATTTCACATAACCCCCTCCTTCCCCGAATCTGTAACACGCCGTTGATTATCTTTTGTTGCGGTGTTGCGGTGTTGTGGTGTCGCCCGTTCCGGTGTTCCCTTTTGATCCTAAATTTTGGATATAACTCAAATAGGATTGCCATATATTGAAATTAATGCTTGTAGGGATGATCCCCTTCTGGTAAAATCAGAAACAAAAGTTAGTATTAAATACTTAGCTTGCCTAAGTGCAAGGCCTTCTGTCAGTTGGGAGTCTGTTCACTACCACAAAGTTGAGGTTTACTCCACCTTCGGATCAGGTGAAGACTCGACGGTTCTGGCATTGGTCAAGGTTTTAATGCTCTAAATTCAATGATCTAAGTTGTCAACAGTTTCTTTTAGGGTAGAGGAAGATGGGAAATAAGCCGAATCGCGTGGTTTTAATTGGTGTTGCTGGAGATTCTGGGTGCGGAAAATCAACATTTTTACGTCGGATAACAGACATCTTTGGAAAAGATTTTGTGACGGTTATCTGTTTAGATGACTACCATTGTTTAGATCGTAAGCAACGCAAAGAAACCGGAATTACTGCTCTTGATCCTAGAGCTAATAATTTCGATTTAATGTATCAGCAAGTTAACGCTCTTAAAAATGGTATATCCGTTGATAAACCCATTTATAATCATGAAACTGGCGAGTTAGATCCCCCCGAACGGATCGATCCCAATCATATTATTGTGATTGAAGGGTTACATCCGTTATATGACGAACGGGTGCGATCGCTGCTTGATTTTAGTGTTTATTTGGATATCAGCGACGAAGTTAAAATTTCCTGGAAAATTCAGCGCGACATGGCGGAACGGGGACATCGTTATGAAGATGTTTTGGCGGCAATTAATGCTCGCCGTCCCGATTTTGAAGCCTATATTGACCCTCAAAAGCAATATGCTGATGTGGTGATTCAAATTCTGCCCACGAACCTGATTGCTGAAGACAAGGAACATAAAGTCCTGCGAGTGCGTTTGGTACAGAAAGAAGGTGTGGAAGGACTCGAACCCGCCTACTTATTTGATCAAGGATCAACCATTTACTGGACACCTTGCGGACGTAAACTGACCTGTTCCTATCCGGGTCTGAAAATGTATTATGGCCCCGATAACTACTACGGAAACGAAGTGTCTATCCTCGAAGTTGATGGTCAATTCGATAACCTCGATGAAATGATCTACGTCGAAGGACACTTAAGCAATTTGTCTACGAAATACTATGGAGAAATGACCCATCTCCTCCGTGAACGCCAAGAGTATCCCGGTTCCAATAATGGTAGCGGATTATTCCAGGTGTTAGTTGGTCTGAAAATGCGAGCGACCTACGAGCGCTTAGTCGGGGCTAACGAAAAAGTTGCAGCAGCGGTCTAGTTTTTAGCGGTTAGCTGTTCAATTAAACTCGGGTAACGCGGGATCGGCAAATCTCGCGTTATTTTTTATGTTTTTGCCCGTTGTTGTGCTTTTTGCACACCTCGTGAATGAATTATATGTAGGGGTAAATTCATGAATTACCCTTACATATAACTGCGATACATTTAAACATTGGAGCGGTTCAAAAAGTGTGAATCTAAAACTTTTTTAACAGAATCACTTAAGATTTGAATTTGATTTTCCTCCAAGTTTTCAGCCGCATTAAGTTCAGGTTCCGAGGCAATTTCTGTTAATTTAGAATTGATTTGAGGGTTGACATCACAAAACTCAATAATAGCTTCCGATATAGATTCAATTCGATCAGAATCCGATTCCGTCTCGGAGTTATCCAAAACCATTTCTAATCGAGTTAAATCATTTAAAACTTCTGCCGAAAATAGTTCGGGTTTTTGGGTGACAATTTCAGAAAAAAAGGTAATCATCTGTTGAGATTTCATAGCAATCGGTATCCTGACTAAGATTGACAAAGATATTTTCATCCTAGAGTATCAAAAATTGCTCAAAAATGCCAATAATAAATTCCTCCGTTAGTCAAACTCAATCAAATTCAGACTTTCTCCCCATAGCAAGATTGCCTATTTGCCCTTATTGGGGTTTTTAGCCTGTTCTAAAGCAATTTCTTTTACCGCTTGGAACGAACTCACATTAGAAGCTCCTTCTATAGCTTTTACTGCTAAATCTTGAACCTGTTTTAAGGCAGAATCCAATTGTTTTGATAGGGTTTGTAGACGAGTATCTTGACTTTGGATGGTTTCTATTAAGGACTTAACCCGCAATTCATAATATTGTTTCTGACCTTCTACTTCTTTTGCCAGTAAATCTGATTTAATTTTAGCTTGATAATTGCCAATATTCCTTCCCAGGTCTTTCCCCCGTTTGATATTATCTTCCAACTTTTGAGGAAATTCTGCTACTTTTGCTTTAACTTCTGCATAAAGTTTTTCTCGTTCAGCAATGGTTTTTTCTCGTTCTGACCATTGTTTTTCCTGTTCTTTTTGTAAATCTTCAAGCTGTTTATACAGGGTTTTCTGGGTTTGGGAATAGGTATCGCTATCAATATTTCGTTGTAATTCTAAGTTATAATTGTAGGTTTCTTGATCCCGCGATCGCGATTTCTTATAAGTTTCATTGCGTTCCTTAATTGTCCGTTGATATTCTTCCTGTTCTTTTTGCCATGCTTTTTGCTGTTCTTGAAATTCCTGTTCTAAGGTTTCTCGTCGTAGACTTAACTCCTGATCAAAGGTTTTTGCACTGGTTTCATAGCGTTGAACTAAAGTGTCTAAGGTATCATCTTCAACGGTTTCTAAATCATGTAATTCTGCCAATTGTTGCAATTCCTGGGTCACATTTTGACGCAATTCTCCCAGTTTTATCGCTTCAGAGGTTAGTTGTTCTGATAATTCATTGATCGCACTCCCAAACCCAGTTTGTAATAGCAATAAATGATCAATAGTTTGCTGCATTTTAGGTTTTTGGACAACGGGTGTAGGGGTCATGGGTTTAGTCTTTTCTTCACTAATAGGTTTAACTTCTTTGGGGGTAGAACTCAGTTGTTTAATCTGGGTTTCTAAATCATTTTTTTCTTGAGCTAACTCTTGATAGGCTTCTAATAGTTCGGCTTTAGTATTGCGATCGCTTACTTTTTTAGTCATTTTATTTTCCTTTATTTGAGGTACGGGTAAGAACTAAAATCAGCTAAATTCTAGGGTTTATTTCGTCCCACTATTAGAACTATTTGAACTCGAAAAAGCCCGCATTGCTAAATCTTGAGCTTGTTTTAATGTTTCTTGTAACTGAGTAGTAATTTGAGTGATTTGTTCATTTTGTCGTTGAATGGTTTGCTCCAAAGATTGAACTTGTAACTCATAACCCTGTTTATTAGATTCCCATTCTTTAGCCAATAAATCTGATTTAACTTTTGCTTCTCTTGTGGCTTCTTGAATCGCTTCTTCCTTCGCCTGATCATGGGTTCGTTTCAGTTGATCTTCATAGCCGGAAACTTGCTGTTGATTTGCTTCAAATTCAGCCTGATTTCCCGTTATAATTTGTTCTCTTTCTGTCCAATTTTTATCTTTTTCTTCGTTTAATTCTAATAAGTCCCGTTCTAATTTACGTCTGACATCTTCATATTCATCCGTTTCAATTCTTCGAGTTCTTTCTAACTCATAATTATAATCAGCTTCCCCTTGTTCACGATTGCGGGTTAAACGTTCGGTTTCTTCCTCAACCGTAGTATCAAATTCCTGCTGTTCTTTTTCCCAGATTTTGCGTTTTGTAGTAATATCTTTTTGTAAAACTTCTTGACCCAGGGTGGCATTCTGTTCTAATAAACTTAATTTTTCCTGATGTTCTTGGGTTAAAATATGTAAAGCATCAGCCACAATCCGAATTTTATGAATTTGCTTAAAGTGCTGATTTTCGACCTCAATTCCTCGGTTTAATTCCTCTAATTTTGTTGATTCCGTTCGTAATTTTTCCGTTAATTCTAGGATAATAGAGCCAAAATCTAATTGTAAATCCGCCAACCCTTTAACAATACTATCGACGGTATAAGTTGCCGCAGTTTCTAAAATTTGTTTGCCCTTTTCTTGCTCCGCTTCCTGTTCCTTGGTGGCAACTTTTGACTCGATGCGTTTTTGTTCAGCTAAAATTTGTTGAAAGGCGGCTAAAAGTTGGGTTTTGCTAGTGGGGACAAAAGGGGAATGGGTCATGATCAGTTTCTCCATTTACAACATCAGCTAGACTAACAAGAATGAGTAGATATCCCGTTAAAGGTTAATTTTGTTTTCGTAGTTGAGTAACAATATCTTGATATTTTTCAGTCGGTACTGGATCAAGATGGGTGGGATTTTTAGCGATCGCTTGTAGAATCTTTTGACAATTCTGACAACGATTTCCTTCCCAACAATAGCAATTTTTAACTGAGTTTAGCAATAAACTTTGCAGGTGTTGATTTTGGTCTAACAACGCCTGATAATTGCGCTGAACCGATTGAATTACTAAAGATAAATGCTTAATATCTTCACCGATATTTTCCAAATCGTGCATCGTATCTTGACGAACTTGATAGGTTAATTCTCCGGTTTGAATAAATTGATGTTCAAGTGAATCACCAGGTTTCAAGTGAATTATTTTTTTCATATTTTCCTAGAACAAAAAAATAGGAGGCGGGAAAATATCCAGATATTCACCCGCCCTCAATAACTTACACAGAAACGGCATCTACAGCCGGAGGTAATGCTACCTCTTGCACGGAATTTAACATTAATTTAGAATGTTCCTCTCCTTTCGCATAAGCCGCCATTAAACAGGCAATTTCATGGGGAGGTAAATTATCTAAACAGACCATTTTTCGAGTTCCTTCTAAGTCAATCATCCGTGATAAATTACTCGGATCGGATAAAACCGCCGCCGCTTGTTCGACAATCGACCAATCCGTGCGTTCCTGCCAAGACCATTTTAAACTATAATAATTAATGGGTTTTACAACTCCATTTTCATCAGGTTTCTGGCCGGAATGTTTGCTGAATTCAGGGATAAAAATTCCCGTTGCAGGTTCCACCCCTCGGGCTTGAACCGAAGCCACTAAACGGTTGAAATCACTTAATCCCCGAGATTTTAAATAAGTGACCATGACGACACCTTTCGGTAATTCTCCCGATTCAGCAACCCACCAAATTTGTCCCCATAAAGTGTGTTCTGTTTGTCCTAAACTGCCAAAAAATTTGCTAAATTTCAAGATAGTCATGGAACATTTAGAACCATAATCCGTGTCTCCAATTGTCCACTGTCCCGACTGACAATTATTGCGAACAGCAATTGGAATTTCAGGCACTAATAGGGCTTCTTTCGGTTTTGCACCAAAGACAGTAAACGTCGCTCTTTCTAAGGTTTTAGTCATTTTCTTTTCCTTAATAATTCAGAATTTTTGCACTAATTTTCCCTATCAAGGCGAGTTGAGAAGGATCTCAATTTTCTCGCCTAAATTTTAATTAATTTGGAAAATATCCTATCGAATTAAATGGGATTGTTTTTCCGGTTCGGGATAGGTATATAAAGGCTGTTGTTGAGCTTTGAGAAGGTTTAAAACTCCTAACAAATGCTCTAACAAATGGGTATGGGCGGTGGTAAAATGAATACTAAATCCTTCCCCATCCCTGGCATAACCTGGACAGACTAAGGATGCAGAACTTTGTTCTTCATGGATGGCAATATAAAGCCAATCCTCGTCTTCTAATTTGTAGTGAGTATCTGTCCAAGTTCTGAGCATGGCATTTTCCTCCGGTATGGATTTTGGTTTTTTTACTAAAACCTCAATCCCTAATTAATCGGGTGTTTTAATCACTCAATTCAGGTTGAATCATTAGACCTTTACGACAAAAGCGGTTTGTGGCTTTTGGGTATTGAACTTTTATTCAACTTCCCCTATCTTAGCCAATGTTGATGTAATCGTCAAGTCCCAGAGGAAAAATTTTTTTGATCCCGATTTCCCCATCTCTACCCCTTGGTGACTCGTAAGGAGTAGACTGGTGGTAGTGGGTTGAAATTTTATTCAAACCAGAGTATTATCGGAATCGGGAGGAATGTACTATGGAACAAACCTTTGGAAATCTAATTCGCCAAGCGCGGAAAGAGAAATTCTACTCACAGCGTCAGTTAGCGGCATTGCTGGAAGTGGATTTCACCTATTTATCCAAGCTAGAGAATGACCGCGCAGACTACTCTCCTAAAGAAGATGTAATTAGGGGTTTAGCAAGAAATTTGGGTTTAGATGAGGAGGAATTAATCTTTTTGGCGGGGCGAATACCTCAGCATTATGAGACATTTCTCAAAGAAAATAATAAGAGTATGACGGCACTATTCCGCCGAATGCAAGAAAATCCAAACTTTGCCCAGCAAATCTTTGAGGCAGCGCGGGAGGTTGAATAAGTGAGTATCCTGAAACCCTATCGCTTTTATCGTCGAGAGTCGATTGAGCGGCGGGCAAATGAGATTTTGCGACGGATGCAAGCCACACCCAATTTTGCCCCAGAGTGGCCGTTTGAGGCTTCTTTGGTGGCAGATTTCCTGGATTTAGGGGTGGTTTGGGATTGCATTCAACCCGATGAGCAGGGAGCGATCGCAGCTCGAATTTTGCCAACAGAACGACTAATCGAAATTAATGAAGAAATTCAAGAGAAACCCAAGGGCTTTATTGAGTCTACTATTGCCCATGAAATCGGTCATTGGGTCTTACATATTAATCATGATCAATTAGAGTCTGGAGGGTCAGAAACTGCGGACAATCTATTAGATGAACCCTTTGTTTGTCGAGCTACTATTGAAGATACCCATTTAGCATCTATTGAATGGCAAGCCCAATATTTTGCCAGTTGTTTATTAATGCCTCGCCCGATTTTAGAAGCCAAACGAGTCGGCCGAGATTTAACTAATTGGCAACATCTTTATACCATTAAAGATGAGTTGGGGGTGAGTATTTCTAATTTAACCAATCGTTTACAGGAATTAGGTTGGATTTCTATTCCTAAAGGAGAACGCACGATTTACCCGGGAAAAGCTGCCTAAAATATCGACCATTTTAGCTGATTATTGACAGTTATTAAATCCCAATACGACCATGCCCAATCTGTCCCTTCCCTATCCCGATGATTTGCTCGTTACTTCTGGTAAATCTCCCGAAAGCTTAGAAGCTGAATTGCTCTTTTTGCTGGCAGTAAAGCTATTTGAGTTACGGCGACTATCTCTCGGAAAAGCCGCCGAATTTTGTCGAATGAATAAACTGCAATTTATGTACGAAATCGGACGATTACAAGTTCCAGTAATCAACCTAGATGATGACCAAATTGCTGACGAATTACGGGATGATTAATCAGATTATTATTGCCGATAGTAGTCCTCTGATATCCAATAAATACTTGAATTAAGGATAATATCAATCATGGCTCGAAAAGTCTTAGGTATTCATTTTGTTTGTAGAAATGGGCTTAATATTGAAGAATTAGGAGACGGTCGATTCAAAAGTGGGGATTGGAAAGTATCGGAAGAAACGGCTAATACCGCACTCTATTTAGCACTTCACGACCATAAAAACAGTTCATCTTATAAACAAGGAATAATTGAACGTTGGGAACACTATGACGGTGACGGAGGCAGAATCATTTTTTATGTAAAAGAATTTGATAGACCGCTAGAATGGGTTGGTGATGGAACAGGAGAAAAAGGATATTGTTGGTCAGAGAACTAAGGTGATAAGAACATAAAGTAACAGTGTAGAATGGTAGAAAGGAGGAACACAAGATGAACATTTCTATCATCGATGAAGTTGTTGAACAGCTAAAAGTCATGCCGGAGGATTTGCAATGGCAGGTACTGGAATTTGCGCGAACATTAGTAAAAACAGAACTTCGAGGGACAACAGGGCAGAAATTGCTGTGTTTTGCTGGCTCTATTCCTCTTGATGACCTTGAATTTATGCGTCAAGCTATTGAGCAAGATTGTGAAAGGGTAGATATTAATGAGTGGTAGATATTTGTTGGATACTAATATCATTATTGCTCTTTTTGCCGATGAAACTGTAATCAAAAATAACCTGGCTCAATCCAATGAGGTTTTTATTGCCAGTATTACTATTGGCGAATTGTATTATGGTGCTAGAAAATCAGGACGAATTCAAGCAAATTTGATCAGAATTGAGCAGTTAGTTTCCAGCAGTACAGTGCTGGTATGTGATAGTGAAACTGCTCAGAAATATGGCGATATTAAAAACAGGTTAAGACTTAAAGGTCGTCCTTTGCCTGAAAATGATATTTGGATTGCTGCCCTTGCACTACAACATCAGTTGATTTTAGTAACACGGGATGCCCATTTTCAAGAAGTTAATAACTTGCAAACAATAGCTTGGTGATTTCTCTCCGTCGTTTGCAATTCTTTCATGGAGGCTCCGCCTCTTTTATATGGGTGTCGGTTGTTCCCGCCATTGCATAGATTTCACCCTTAATATATTCATGTTTGATGGTGTTTTTAGTTTCGATTTCTAGGTATTGTTCTGGAGTTAGATAATTAGGGTCAGAAAGAGCAATCATTGTTTTAATATCCCTATTTTAATTTAAAATTAACGTTAGTAATCTTAATTAAACAACGGGTTCAATAAAGCGTTGATTCGCTCGAACAAAAAACGCTCCCCCCTGATAGGAAACCACTAACCAAGGTTTACCGACTTGATCAAATTTAATCGGATAACGATACTCAGGATGGGGGATTAATACCGTACCCGTGGGAAAACTCGTATCAATATTATAATTAAATCCTGGGCCGCTACGAGCATTTAATTTTTTAGCAGAAATTACTTGCCATTGTTGCCAATTTCCATTAATAAAATCCCCTAATTCATTGGGACTGGGAGACGGTTCAGATTGAATGGGATTAGAACTTTTAATCGCCGCTATTGCTTGTTTGATTTTCAGGACAGTAGCCTCCCCAATTACCCCATCAATCGGTAATTCCATTTCCTCTTGAAAAGCTTTAATAATAGTTTCCAAATTCTGATCAAAAGGCATTCCCAACCGACCAATATTATAGCCCAACTGTTCTAACTGACCTTGAATTTCTCGAACCTTAGCCCCAGGTTCACCACGTTTTAAAATCATGTTTAACTTCTCCTCTCAATCTTCCGGTTTTATGTTAACCTATAGGAATACTAAATAACCCTTAATATTAAATCATTCTCTCGACTCAGTTAACAAGATGTATCCCTATTTTTAGTTCTATCAATCAGGTTAACACAATGGATAGACGGCAATTTTTAAAATTTGTAGGAATTTCAGGTACATCAGCGATCGCAACTTTAGGCACTCACGGATGGATTGCCAAAAGCCTGGCTGCTTCCCCCTGCTCAAAACGCTTAATTGTGGTTTTTCTCCGAGGTGGAATTGATGGTTTAAATGTGGTAGTTCCTTATGCTGAACCCGGATATTATGCCGCCCGTCCGATAATTGCCATTCCCAAACCCGGAACCGAAAAAGGGGCGTTAGATTTAGATGGTTTTTTTGGGGTTCACCCAGCTTTATCCCCCCTAATACCTCTTTGGAAGCAAAGTAATTTAGCCTTTGTTCATGCAGTCGGTTCTCCGATTTCCAACCGTTCCCACTTTGAAGCCCAAGATCAGATAGAAGCTGGAACCCCCAATACTCAGAAAACCTCTGATGGCTGGATGAACCGTTTATTGGGTGTTTTGCCCGGAAAAACTCCCGTTGAGGCCGTCAGCGTGGGTATGGTGATCCCCCGGATCTTGTCCGGTTCCCAGTCCGTCGCCAATATTACCCTCAATTCCAATAGTACCAGGGAACTCCCCATTGATGGGGATCAAGTTAAAGCCGCCTTTGACCAACTTTATGCCAGTAACGATGCCCTCAGTTTAGCCTACCGAGAAGGGAGAACCGCCCGAGAACAACTCCTGAAGGAATTAGACGCGGAAATGCAAGCCGCCAACCAAGGAGCACCCTTACCCAAGGGATTTGCGGGGGAAGCTCGACAATTGGGTAGTTTGTTGGTGCGAGATCCGAGTATTCAACTGGCATTCATGAATCTGGGGGGCTGGGATACCCACGTTGGTCAGGGGGGATCTACCGGACTGTTAGCGAATCGTTTAGCTTTTTTATCAGAGGGTTTAGTGGCACTGGTGGAACGGTTGGGGGATGTTTATGGGGATACAACAATTGTGGTGATGTCGGAATTCGGCCGCACAGTTCAGGAAAATGGTAATGGGGGGACGGATCACGGCTATGGGAACGTGATGTGGCTCTTGGGCGGGGCGATCCAAGGGGGAAAAGTTTATGGTAAATGGCCGGGTTTAGCTAAGTCGGAGTTATTTGAACAACGGGATTTAAAGGTGACAACGGATTTTAGAGAGGCGATCTCTCAGATTTTAGCGAGTCAGTTTAAACTCAATTCTCAGCAGATAGGTCGAGTTTTTCCCGACTTTACTCCGACTCAAACCGTGAGTCTACTCTGAAATTGAGATTCAAGGTTAGAAAGTCAGCAAAATTTGGTAGATTACTAAAATATTCTAAAAATACAGGATTATCTGCTAAATTGCTGATTTCTGTTTTAAACTTATACACTTGGGTTTCATGGCGAAAAGTTCGTGGCGATATGGTCTTTCAAAAAGCACAAAACAAATACTAAAATCAATTTCTCTGATGATTTTAGGTCTGGGATTAATAGTTTTGTTATCCGCCCACCCTGGTATGGCGAATACTCCCAAAATCTTTCCAGAAATTAGAGGGGTTTGGGTGACAACAAATGATACAGATATTGTTAGAGATCATGCTAAATTACAGGAAGCAGTTAATCAACTAGCACGACTCAATTTTAATACAATTTATCCGGTGGTTTGGAATTCGGGTTATGTGTTTTATCCAAGTAGAGTAGCTCAAGCAGGAGGGTTTCAACCGTTTATTCGTAAAGGATTACAGGGACAAGATATTTTAGCAGATTTAATTAATTTGAGTCATCAAAAAGGGTTATTAGTAATTCCTTGGTTTGAATTTGGATTTATGACCTCGCCATCTTCGGAATTAGCCTTAAATCATCCCCAGTGGTTAACTAGCCGCCAAGATGGAATTCAGACCTGGGAAGGCGCCGCCGGAGAGGTAGTTTGGTTAAATCCCTTTCATCCAGAAGTCCAACAATTAATTACTAATTTAGTGTTAGAAGTCATGACCCAATATCAAGGTGATGGTATTCAATTTGATGATCATTTGAGTTTACCGATTGAATTTGGTTATGATCCCTATACGGTTAAGTTGTATCAGCAACAAACGAATTCACTCCCCCCGAAAGACCCAAAAGATCCTGCTTGGGTGCGTTGGCGTGCGAATAAAATTACAGAATTTGTGGAAAAATTGCATAAAACCGTAAAAGCAAAAAATCCCAAAGCGATTTTTTCTGTTGCTCCTAATCCCTATCATACCGCTTATAATAGTCATCTTCAAGACTGGGTAAGTTGGGTGAAAAAAAATCTAGTTGATGAGTTAATTGTGCAGATTTATCGACCCGATTTACCAAGTTTTGTGAGAGAATTAGTTAAACCAGAAATTCAAGAGGCGCGGGGCAAAATTCCGACCGGAGTAGGAATTCTAACAGGGTTAAGAAATCGACCGATAGGGATGCAACAAATTCAAGCTAAGATACAAGCAGCGCGTCAAAATGGCTTAGGGTTTTCGTTCTTTTTCTATGAAAGTTTATGGGATGAAGCACCTGAACCTGCCAATGAAAGACAAGCAAAATTTCAATCCCTATTCTATTATCCAGCTTCGCGGGCATTTTTGCGATAATATTTCAAAGGGGAAATAGGTAATGGGCAATAGTGATTGATTTTTCAAGTGTTCTAAGATGCTTAACAGCTTATATCTTCCCCATTACCCATTACTTACTTAATAATTAAACCATTGAGCAACAACCGAAGGCATCGGGAGGATTAATAATAATAATAATCCCAAGGTTGATAACCCAATAACATCTCGAATATTATTGAGTTCACTGACATCATTTAAGGCGGGTTCGTCCTGTAAGGGAAAAAAGAATAATAATAGGGCTAAGATGATAAATTCACTGTGAATTAAGGCTAAAATTAAGATTAAAAATCGAGCTACTTGACCGATGATTAGACTGATTTTTTGACCGAACATAGCATGAACAATATGACCGCCATCTAGTTGTCCGATGGGGATTAAATTAAATGCTGTTATCATTAATCCTAAATATCCCGCGATCGCCACCGGATGTAAATGGATAGCGTGTTCAGAAGTTAACCCAGCACCTAATATCAACTTACTCAATACCGTTAGTAAAAATGAAAAACTAGGATTCAAAGATTCAAAATTTAGAAATCCTGAAGTTTTGGGATCAAAGGGAACAACCGTTGACTGACTTAACCCCCAAATCAATAGCGGTAAGCTCATGATCAATCCAGCTAAAACTCTAACAACACTAATATCAAATAATGCTTGGCGATGGGGAAAAGGCGAGCGCATTTGAATAAAAGCACCCAAAGTTCCTAACCAAAAAGGAATTGGGATAAAATAAGGTAAAGTCGTCTGCATTTGATACCGACGAACCGCCAAATAATGAACCGATACATGAATTCCTAAAATTCCCATTAAAGCGATACTATAGGGTAATCCTGCTAATAATAAACCTGGGTGATCTTGCCAAGCATCCAGAGGAATATTTGCCATTTCGACACCCGCCGCCGTGGTTGTAAATAGGGTAATTAAAAATAAACAGAAAGCCAAAATAGGACGGGTTAAGGGTTCAGATTGAAGGGGATTATCAGCCTTTTCTTTATAGGGATTGGGGACTAAAGCAAAGAACGGTTTATCTTGAAGATCCTGTTGAAAAGCAATTAAAAAGCGATCGCTAAATTTAGCCTGAATATTATCTCGAATCGTCTGATAAGCCCGATCAGGATTAGACCGTAACTGACCCCGACAAATCACCGCTTGTAAGCGATATTCAATATTATGTAAGGGAAAGACTGTCCAAGGAAAACAACTGCGAAGAATGTCTTCTTCCTGTTGATCCAGAGGGCGGGGGAAACTGGGTTTTTCCAGGGGAAGAATCGGTTTTGTTGCAGTGGCGATATCTGATTCCGGTGATGGTGGAGGGAGACGACCCCACTGCACTAAAAACCAATATAAACAGGGACAAACAATAAAGGGAATAATCACTAACCCGGCGGGAATGGGTTTTTGATCGTAGATCCAGATCCAAGTCCCCCAAATGAACGCCGGAGTCATCATCACCAACCACAGCAACCAAACCGGAGTCCGGGTAATTTGAGCTACACCCCTTTGTAGTAGCCAGTAGGTCATCAACCCCAAAATTATTAACCAAAATAACATGATCATCGGCAGTTTTTATTGGCTAAAATCGACAATTACACCGTAAAAATTAATCTAATAATATGTCACAGGAGCGTTCTGTTCCCAAATCCCCCCGGCTTGTGCTGGAAAATATTTATGCTTTCCCGCCTAACAGGGAAACCTTGGGCGGAACAGCCTATTTCATTGTGGAGAACCAGACAAACATCTTGATTGATGCTCCACCTTGGAATCCGACGAATCAGCAGTTTATCGAGCAGTTAGGGGGCGTTCAGTGGTTATTGATTACCCATCGGGCGGCTATTGGGTCATCCCGAGAAATTCAAAAACCCACCGGATGCAATATTCTGATCCAGGAACAAGAAGCTTACTTACTACCCGAGTCCAAGGTAACCACTTTTGAGACTGAGTTAAAATTGAGTTCCCAGAGTTCAGTTTTTTGGACACCTGGACATTCCCCTGGTTCATCCTGTCTTTATTTTAGTGGGCATGGGGGGGTATTGTTCACCGGACGCCATCTATTACCCAATCTCCAAGGCCAACCGGTTCCCCTACGCACGGCCAAAACCTTCCATTGGCCCCGACAATTAAACAGTATTCGATTAATCTTGGAGCGCTTTAATTCCCATACCCTGAACTATATTTGTCCGGGGGCTAATACCGGAGCCTTACGGGGAGAACGTTTGATTAATCAAGCCTACGACAAATTGGCAATTCTGGATTTAGAAGCCTGTCGGTTGACCGAAGCGATTTTTTAGTCCAGAGGAAGTGTATATAGATGCTGACTCCCCTGACTCGCAGTAAAAATTAACAAAAACTAAACTCCCCCAAATGCAAACCGTATCCCCCCCTCTGATAGACTAAAACACTGGGAGTGTCTAATAATTCGGCAATCTCAGTTCTTGGGAGGAAATAATTCTGTGGATAATGTTATTGGGTTAGAGATTATTGAAGTCGTCGAGCAAGCTGCGATCGCATCGGCTCGTTTAATGGGGAAAGGCGACAAAAATGAAGCCGACCATGTGGCCGTGGAAGCCATGCGTAAACGCATGAACCAAATTCACATGAGAGGTCGGATCGTAATTGGGGAAGGGGAAAGAGACGAAGCCCCCATGCTTTATATCGGTGAGGAAGTGGGGATCTGTACCCAGGAAGATGCAGCTAAATTCTGTAACCCCGACGAACTGCTGGAAATTGATATCGCCGTTGACCCCTGCGAAGGAACTAACTTAGTCGCCTATGGTCAAAATGGCTCCATGGCTGTCTTAGCGATTTCCGAAAAAGGTGGTTTATTTGCGGCTCCTGATTTCTACATGAAGAAATTAGCAGCCCCGGCGGTGGCGAAGAATCACGTTGATATTAACAAATCCGCCACCGAAAACCTGAAAATTCTCTCTGACTGCATGAACCGCGCCATTGAGGACTTAGTGGTGGTGGTGATGGATCGTCCCCGCCACAAAGACCTGATCAATGAAATTCGCACCGCCGGCGCCCGGGTGCGTTTGATCAGTGATGGAGATGTTTCTGCCGCGATTTCCTGTGCCTTTTCAGGAACCAATATTCACGCACTCATGGGAATTGGGGCTGCACCAGAAGGGGTGATTTCTGCTGCTGCGATGCGGGCTTTAGGTGGTCACTTCCAAGGTCAGTTAATCTATGATCCCGAAGTGGTGAAAACCGGATTGATTGGGGAAAGCAGAGAAGGTAATCTGAATCGCCTCAAAGAAATGGGAATCAATGATGCTGATAAGGTCTATGATGCCCATGAATTAGCCTCCGGTGAAACGGTGTTGTTTGCGGCTTGTGGGATCACACCAGGTACCTTGATGGAAGGAGTGCGCTTCTTTAGTGGTGGCGCTCGGACACAAAGTTTAGTCATTTCTTCTCTGTCTAAAACTGCTCGTTTTGTCGATACTGTTCATATGTTTGGCGCACCCAAAAATATTCAGTTGCACTAAAATTTAAGCGATCAGTAATCAGTAATCAGTTTTAGATTTTGGTTTTTTTGGCTAACACTTGAAAACTATTAGCAATTTACTGATTACTGATTACCAATTACTGATTTTTGAAACCATATTTATAACAACTGTTCTATGAATATTGCTGTTGTAGGTCTGAGTCATAAGACCGCACCCGTTGAAGTTCGTGAAAAATTGAGTATTCCCGAACCCCAATTAGAGGCTGCGATCGCTCATTTATTAAGTTATCCCCATCTCGAAGAAGTTGCGATTCTTAGCACCTGTAACCGCTTAGAAATTTATTTAGTAGCAACAGAAACTCAACCTGGAATCAGGGAAGTTACTCAATTTTTATCAGAAAAAAGTAAATTACCTTTACAACAATTACGCCCCCATTTATTTACCCTGATTCATGATGATGCCATCATGCACTTAATGCGAGTTGCCGCCGGGTTAGATAGCCTAGTTTTAGGGGAGGGACAAATTTTATCCCAAGTTAAACAAACCCATAAATTAAGCCAACAACATAAAGGGATTAGTCGCATTCTCAACCGTTTATTTACCCAAGCCTTAACCGCCGGAAAACGGGTGAGAACCGAGACCAGCATTGGTACAGGGGCGGTTTCTATTAGTTCGGCTGCGGTGGAATTAGTGCAGATGAAAGTCCAGAACTTAAGTAATTATCGAGTTGCCATTTTAGGCGCGGGCAAAATGTCTCGGTTATTGGTTCAGCATTTGTTATCAAAAGGTGCGAACCAAATTTCTATTTTAAATCGGACACTAGGACGGGCGAAAGAATTAGCAAATCAATTTCCCGATGCTGATTTACGGATTTATACCATGTCGGAAATGATGTCTGTAATGGCAAATTCTGATATTGTATTTACCAGTACCTCCGCTACGGAACCCATTATAGACCGAGCTAAATTAGAAACGATTTTAACCCCATCTCAACCCCTAATGTTAGTGGATATTTCTGTACCTCGAAATATCGCTACCGATGTCACCGAATTAGCCAATGTTCAAGCCTATAACGTCGATGATTTAAAAGCGGTTGTAGCCCAAAACCATGAAAGTCGTCGTAAAATGGCACAGGAAGCCGAAGTTTTATTAGAAGAAGAAGTCCAAGCTTTTGAGGTCTGGTGGCGCAGCTTAGAAACTGTTCCTGTGATCAACTGTTTACGCGATAAAATTGAAACGATTCGAGAACAGGAATTAGAAAAAGCCCTATCTCGCTTAGGTTCAGAATTCGCCGACAAACATCAAGAAGTAATTGAAGCCCTAACCCGGGGAATTGTCAATAAAATTCTCCATGACCCCATGGTACAACTGCGCGCCCAACAGGATATAGAAGCCCGACGTCGCGCCATGCAAACCCTACAAACCCTATTCAACTTAGAACCGGAAAAGAATTCGGGTCAGCAATACAGTTAGGTTTGTTCTGTTTTTCCTGAATTTTTCCCACCAATAACGCGGTCATAAATAACTATTACTGATGGCCGCGTCTTTTCATTCTTGCGCCGTTGTTGCGCTTCAGCGCAATCTTGTAGTCTAAAGCCCAACAACCCGCTTACCAAGAGACTTGTAGACCCATCTAACCTTAAAAGTGGGTGATTGCAAAAGACCTCTTGCAATCGGTTGGCAAGGTTGCAATAATAATAAACAGAAAGGCACATTACGAGGGTTTCAAGGAGCTGGAGGTAATGTGTTTATGGGAGCACCATACCTCCAGCGTTCTTGCTTTCTTTTAAGGAAACCCCAAAAAACAACCGAGTGTTCTCACTCTGGAAGTTCTAAAGATTGAATAGACTCAAGTGTGAATTGATCACAAACACACTCAGCTAAATAAATTATACACAACAATTGTTTAAAAGGCTATATCGTCCTTGAAAAATTACGGAAATAGTTACATTTAATACCCAAACGGGGGACTTGGCATACAAGTCCTGTATTTTAGTGTTGAATTGCCGATTTTAGGGATTGACAAAACTGACCAATATCCGCCAAACCCTGTTCCGGTGTTCCTTCCGCCAATCGTTTAACGAAAGCACTCCCGACAATCACCGCATCTGCACCCCAGTCTCGCATTTGGGTCGCTTGTTCCGGTTGAGAAATCCCGAACCCAACCCCAATGGGTTTATCCGTTAGACCTCGCATTTCCTTGAGGATATCTTCAACCCGGGTTTGGACTTGGGTACGCATCCCCGTAACCCCGGTAACACTCACTAAATAAATGAACCCCTGGGACTGACGGGCGATTAACTCAATCCGTTCTTTCGGACTGGTTGGCGCCACTAACAACGTCACTTCTATGCCAATTTGACGGGCGGGTTCCAATAAAGTTTCCGCTTCTTCCAAGGGTAAATCTGGGACAACTAAACCCCTCGCCCCGGCTTGATAAATCTGTTCTAAAAAGGGTTTAATCCCTCGATGTAAAATGGGATTATAGTAAGTGAATAAAATAATTGGGGCTTTCAAGGTTGGGCTAACCGTTGTCACCATTTCTAATACTTGATCTAAACGGGTTCCCTTTTGTAAAGCGCGAGTGGCTGCGGCTTGAATTACCGGGCCATCGGCTAAGGGGTCAGAATAAGGAACTCCCAATTCAATTAAATCAGCCCCATTTTGATCCAGAATTTGTAAGGCTTTCGCGGTTGTTTCTAAGTTCGGATCACCGGCGGTAATAAAAGGGATTAAAGCACAGTTTTTTTTGTCCGAAGTTCTTAAGGATTCAAAGCACTGAGAAACAGAAATCATTAAAATTAAACTCAAATAGACTAACTAATTATCCAATAATTAAGCAGAAAAAAAGTAAAATTTTCAATTATTTTTTTCTGCTTCAACTTCCGCTTGCAATTGAGCCAATTCTTCTGGAGTCATTTCTTCCAGTCGTTTTTGAAAAACCGCATCTTCGTAGTTTTTCAGTTGTTGGTTATAGGTCATATTTCGACTTCCCACCCGGAATAAATAAGTGAGTAACCAAATAAATAAACCACCGACTAAAAAAGTCTGACTCCAGATGCCAGCATCAACGCTATTCAGACCCGCCCATTGTAAAATTAGGTAGATCGATCCACCTATCAAAAAGACGAGCATTCCAATAGCAATAACATCAATTCGTCGCATTAGCTGGCAATTTTTCTAGGTTGAGGACGGAAATTAAAGAAGGGAGCTAGAAGAATTAATCCAGGGAAAAAGAAGAAGACTAAAAAGTACATAAATGCGCGTTCAAAAGAACTGGCCACATACCAACGAGCATTCATATAGGCATATAAGGCAGCCGGAAGCACTAACAAATAAGCACCTGCCAAGGCAGCATAGAGTAATAGGGTAATCAGTAGCATAATTCGGGTTTAAAAATAAACAGCCACTTAACATCAGACAATTTTAAACTATAGCACCCAGTGGCGGGAATCGGGACAGGGCCGTTTGATTTTCTCCAAAAACGGCTGTGACCTCTCCCCCGACCCATCTGCTTCGAGGTGTTGTTACAATAGTTCTCAAAGTCAAGATATTTGTCGAGCTACGGAGTGCAGAAAACACAGTTTGGGGGAGTTAAATGGGTATGATCGTCATGACTATATTTGAGTTCAGGGGGTAATCTATTTAATTATAGTAAATTTGATTATCCTCAATCCTCCGGTGTAGGGGCGAGGCGCGCCTCGCCCCTACGGGTGCGAATACTTTCAACTTAAACCTCGAATGTAGATTATCTATTTTTATCATCAAAAAAATATGCCCTATAATCCACAAATTCATCATCGGCGTTCTATTCGTTTAAAAGGATACGATTATACTCAACCTGGAGGATATTTTGTTACGATTTGCACGAAAGAAAAACAATGTTTATTTGGAGATATTGTTCAAAGGGAAATGCGATTTAATTCTTTAGGGGCGATCGCTTTTAATACCTGGCAACAAATTGCTGAAAAATTCCCTCATGTTGAATTAGACTATTTTATCATCATGCCGAATCATATTCATGGGATTTTAATTTTCCATGAAATCATTGCCGATCCTCAATTCCCCGTAGGGGCGAGGCGCGCCGTCCCCCTACACCAAACATCATTATCAGAACAAGAAATATCTTCAGAATCAACACAACGACCTCATGGTGCTGCTCCAAAATCCTTGGGTGCTGTTGTGGGTTGGTATAAATCTTCTGTGTCTAAATCTATTAATAGAATTTGTAATAATTCCGGTCAAGGATTAATTTGGCAACGAGATTATTATGAAGAAATTATCAGAGATGAAACCGCTTTAAATGCAATTAGAAAATACATTATTGAAAATCCCTTACGTTGGGAAGATGATCCAGAACATCCGCCTTTAAATAAAATTAAAAGTGAATTACTGATTGATCTTCCCTTTTAAATTTTGATCATCCCGAATTATATTGATGGGGTTTTAATCTTTTATGAAACTATTGCTGATCCTCAATTCCCCGTAGGGGCGAGGCGCGCCTCGCCCCTACACCGGACATGATTATTGCTCAACTTTCGATTAAGATCCTCATCTTTTTTATTGTTACCAACCTTACACATCTATTATCTTTCAACCTCTGAATAACCAGGGGGACAACTATTAGCATCTTCGTGTCTTGGGGGAAAATCTCTCGTAGGTTGATTACTTTCACAAAGTATCGATGTTGAAGAATAGTTCCCTGATGTCCCTTGCAAACCAACGATTGCTGTGTAAGTTCTTAACTCATCTCTTTTGCTTAAAGCTACCATTTGAACAAATTTCTCTTTATTAATCTCAATAATGCTGTAAGAATAGTTATCTGTTTCTGATTTTAGACCTATACCTAAGTATTGTAACCCTTCTAACCTAGATGCAAAGAAAGAGTTTTCCACATAAAATACTTGCTGCCCTTTGCTCATTGACGAGAGATACTGTTTTGCTTCAGACTGTTTAGCTTGATTTGCCCTTTCTTGAAAAATCTGTGTAGCTTTGTTTAAATCATCTACCAATTCTGCTGGTGTTTCTTCCGCCATCAGCCATTTTGAACCGGATGGCAACACCATATTATTTGTAAATTTGAAGTTAAAAAACGGCAAAAAGGATAAAATAGTTAGACTAAAATACAAAGTTTTTTGTGAGACCATGATAACTTAACCTTAATTATTTATTTGGCTTTGAGTTTTAACAGTTGTTATACTTTTTACATAGTGAGTATTTGATTTTATTACTATAGAGCATCTTTCTGATTTTTGCAAGGTGCAAAATATAGGATTTTGTACAATATATGTTAATATTTATTCAAGGTAAAACCTAAAATGAGTATATAAATATAATTTTGTAGGAAAAAGTTGCAAAAAATCGGAAAATGTGAAATAATAGTTAATCATTTGTAATATTTAAGTCAGATGGACTTTGATGAAATGCTGACATGGGCTGACCAAGTGGTATTTGAAAAAACCGGGAAACACTTAAGTAGTCTGCAAGAAGCAATTTTAATGGGGGTGTTGAGTAGTCAGAAATACGGAGATATTGCTAACCAATACAACTGTACCGAACCTCATGTTAGAAAAGCTGCATCGGAATTATGGCAGGTGATATCGGAGGAAGTTGGGGAAGTTGTTAATAAATCTAATTTACGCTCTACATTTGGAAGAATTCAATTAAATAATAGTATTCATTCTGCTTACTTTTGGAAGGATGTTAAAATCGAAAATATTAGTTATTGTGGAAACTCAACAAAACCCCCAAAAGCGAAACAAAACGCCCCACCAACAGCAACAAAAAATCAACAATATTCGATTATAAAACCGCAAATTGATTTAAGAGATGCACCGGAATTAGCAACATTTGATAATCGCACTTCTGAACTCAATACTCTAAAACAATCAATCCTAGAAAAACAATCTCGAATGATTGCTATTTTAGGAATAAGCGGAATGGGAAAAAGTGCGATCGCCCGTCATCTAGTTGAACAGATAAAAACAGAATTTGATTGTATTATTTGGCGGAGTCTTCGTAGCTTTTCTTGTTTAGAAACAACCTTAAAAGAGTTGATTCAATTTTTATCAAACCACACGGAATTAAATCTTCCTGATGATCTCGATGGTCAATTAGCAATTTTATTAGAATGTTTACGCGATCGCCGTTGTTTAATTATCTTAGATGATGTTCAGTGTCTATTTAAAGACGGTCAACTGGTGGGCAATTATCAACCGGAATATCAAAACTATAGTAAATTCTTTAAACTGATCGGAAAATTAACCCATAATAGTTGTTTACTATTCAATAGTTGGGAACCGCCCTTAGAAGTCGTTACCTTGAGTGGAGAGAGTGGTTTAACTCAAATTTTCTCCTTAACAGGTTTAGGACAAAAAGCAACGCAAATATTGAAAAACCAAGGATTACAGAATGAGGAAAATTACCCAGAATTAATTAATCTATTTCGAGGAAATCCCCTTTATTTAAAATTAGCTAATCATTTGATCAAGCAATTATTTGGAGGTAAAATCAGTCAATATATCAGTTATAAACCTGTATGTTTAGGAGATGAATTAACCCAAATTTTACAACAACAGTATCAGCGATTATCGGAATTAGAAAAAGAAGCGATCGCTTTTCTGTCTTCCCACCCTCAACCTGTTCTACTATCACAATTATTAGGACAATTTTCTGATACTCCAAATCAACTATTTAAAGTGCTGCTTTCCTTAGAAAGACGGGGATTAATTGAAAAACAAAATTTAGATAATGAAATGGTTTTTACAGTTGATTCTGTGATGCAAAACTATATTCTATCTGGCTGTGATTAAAATATTAAAATTATCCCAAAATGTAGGGGCGGGTTCGGGTCAATCTTTGACATCCCACCAATAACCTCTCTAAACCCGCTCTAAACCCGCCCATCTTTGCCAAAATATGTTAATAGAAAGAGGACGGGTTTATTAAGATTTAGGGTAGGATTTTTTAGAGCTATTAGAACCCGCCACTACAGTCTATAAGTTGACAGTAATAGGGGTCGCCTCCACCCCTACCTCTTAACAATCAAAACCTAAGTTAAAGCGAAAACAGAGACTTTTCCGGCGATGCGTTGGGCGATCGCCGTTAACTCTAAAGCAGCCGCAGAGTTAGGATCAGAGATGACAATGGGAACCCCGATATCTCCCCCTTCTCGGACGGGCATTTCCAAAGGAATAGACCCCAGTAAAGGAACACCTAACTCCTGGGCCGTTTTTGCCCCGCCCCCGGAACCAAAAATATCGTATTTTTTCTCCGGGGCATCGGGAGGGATAAAATAACTCATATTTTCCACAATTCCCAACACCGAAACCCCCAACTGTTGGAACATTTTTAACCCCTTACGGGAGTCTAGCAGGGACACTAACTGGGGCGTGGTGACAATTACGACCCCGGACATGGGAACAGCTTGGGCGAGGGTGAGTTGAGCATCTCCGGTGCCGGGCGGCATATCCACCAGTAAATAGTCTAATTCACCCCAATTGACTTGATAGAGAAATTGACGAATAACCCCATTTAACATCGGGCCTCGCCAAATTACAGGTTGGTCTTTATCAATCAAGAAGGCCATAGAAACCAACTTCACCCCATGATTAAAAGCAGGTTCTAGGAATTCTCCCTGGGGACTTTGCTGTACCACAACCTGAGCATCGGCTAACCCTAACATCGTGGGGTCATTAGGGCCATAAATATCGGCATCAATTAACCCAACTTTAGCCCCCATTCTAGCCAGGGCAACGGCCACATTCACCGCCACGGTACTTTTTCCCACGCCCCCTTTGCCACTAGAAATAGCCAGAATATTTTTAACCCCTGGAATGCCTTGACGGTCTGGTAAAGCCTTTTGTTGAGGAGTTTCGGCCGTAACATCAACAACAACCGTTTCCACCCCAGGTAGCTGTTTAACTGCTTTTTGACAATCTTCAACGATAAATTCCCGCAAGGGACAGGCGGGGGTAGTGAGAACTAAGGTAAAACTAATCTCCCCTCCTTTGATCTGAATGTTACGAATCATGTTTAACTCCACCAAACTCTTTTGGAGTTCGGGGTCTTGTACAGGTCGTAATACCTCTAATACTGTATTGATATCAAGCATATTGGATAAGAGTGTTCCCAGTTTGAGCAATGGACGGAAGGCTATTTTGGCGAATAGAGCATTTATCCCTCCCCCTTATTATTAAAGAATTGGGTGATTCAAAAGTTCTTAATATTTTGGGGAGAAGTCTGAAAAAAGCTTAAGGTAACTTAAAATTAATGTAAACAAGATTTACACTATTAGGGTTTGATTGCAGAAGTTCCCGTTAGTCACTTGACTCAGGGGACACAATGCAGACATGATCATAACGCTTGGTGAGATTACAACCAATTGTTTGCGATCGCGAAATAGGTTAAAAAAAATTATGACAGCTTCTCAGGTATCGGAAACTACTACGCCCCACTTGATCCCTGCGACTGACTCTCAAACCCGTGTCAGTCAGTTTATGAAACAACTCCAGGATGAAATTTGTCAAGGCTTAGAACAGCTTGATGGCCTGGGCAAGTTTAGAGAGGACGCTTGGGAGCGTCCCGAAGGAGGTGGCGGTCGATCTCGTGTGATCCGAGAGGGCGATGTCTTTGAACAAGGCGGGGTGAACTTCTCCGAGGTTTGGGGCGAAACATTGCCCCCCTCGATTCTGGCCCAACGCCCAGAAGCCGCCGGATATGGATTTTATGCCACGGGAACTTCCATGGTCTTGCATCCTCGCAATCCCTATATTCCCACGGTACACCTGAATTATCGCTATTTTGAAGCCGGGCCCGTGTGGTGGTTTGGGGGCGGTATTGATTTAACCCCCTATTATCCCTTTGCCGAAGATGCCCACCATTTCCATCAAACCTTAAAAGAAACTTGCGATCGCCACGATCCACACTATTATCCTGTATTTAAATCTTGGTGCGATGAATATTTCTATCTGAAACATCGGCAAGAAACCCGGGGGGTAGGCGGTATCTTTTTTGACTATCAAGATGGACAAAGCCAACTCTATAAAGGCCCTGATCCGAAAGGAGCAGCCGCCCTGTATAGTGATAAGGTGGGAATCCCTAATCCAAAAGATTGGGACTCTTTGTTCAGTTTTGCACAAGACTGTGGAGGAGCTTTTCTACCCGCTTATGGGCCGATTGTAGAACGCAGGCGTTCTAATGACTATGGAGATCGAGAACGGCAGTTCCAATTATATCGGCGGGGTCGATATGTGGAATTCAATTTGGTTTATGATCGGGGAACAATTTTTGGTCTACAAACCAATGGTCGTACTGAGTCAATTCTCATGTCTTTACCGCCTCTGGTAAGATGGGAATATGGCTATGAGCCAAAACCAGGGACTCCAGAAGCAGAACTGTATGATACTTTCTTGAAGCCTCAAGATTGGGTGAACTGGACTGCTCCCAACTCACAGGTCTGAGTTAAACTACAGATCAGATAAGCAACCAAAGCAATATCAAAAATTCCGAGGGGACGGTCAGTGATTCATATCGATCAAAAAGAACATACGACCCAGGATGGCACAAAGGTCATTGTCTTGGCACCAACAGGACGCCTAGACATCACAACAGCTTGGCAATTCCGCCTCAAGTTGCAGGAATGTATATCTAAATTGAGTCGCCATGTCGTGGTAAATCTAGGTCAAGTGAACTTTATTGATAGTTCAGGTCTGACTTCACTGGTTGCTGGAATGCGAGATGCTGACAAAGTGAAGGGCAGCTTCCGAATTTGTAATGTTCATCCCGAAGCCAAGTTGGTATTTGAGGTGACCATGATGGATTCTGTATTTGAGATTTTTGAGGCAGAAGATGAAGCCCTTGAAGGCGGGGTAAGAGCCAGTTGAAGTTAAAATATCCTGGGTTTCTCACCCCAAAGGTCACCTTTCATCGGTGGGGACGTGCTTGGGTGCGTCTCTACCCGGGGCTGACCGGTAGGTTTTGGGGTTTAAGTGGGATTTTCAGGTAACATTGTCGCAAAACAACAGCGTTTTTGAAATTGAAATGGCCCTAACAGAGCTCCCCATAATGCCTTTCCCGTGCCAGGGTCAATCCCTTTGTCATAGCTGAAAAAATGATCCGCCGTAGCTTCAAAGCCCAATTCAACCTGAAAGCTAAAAGCTGCTCACAGTAAGTATTTACCTATTGCCCATTGCCTATTCCCTATTGCCTCTTGCTATAGTGTTTTTTTCCACGATAGTCGAATCTAATTCCCGACTTCAACGAATTAGCATGAGTGACGGGAAAGCGTTACAATCCGACCGCCAAAAATTAGAATAATATTTAGTCCCTTTTAAGATTGGCTTGTGAACAACATCCGCACGGTTTCAGATACAAAGCGTACTTTTTACAGTCTACATACTCGTCCCATCAACTCGATCTATCGTCGTGTGGTTGAGGAGTTGATGGTGGAAATGCACTTGCTCTCGGTCAATGTTGATTTTAGCTATGACCCCATTTATGCCCTGGGTGTTGTAACGGCTTTTGATCGCTTCATGCAGGGGTATCATCCCTTATCTGATCAAGAATCGATTTATAATGCTCTGATCAAAGCTGAACAAGATGACCCCCAACGGTATCGGGGTGATGCTGAACGCTTACAGGCATTGGCCCAAAATCTATCGATTAAAGACTTAATTGCCAGTTTAAAATCTCCTAATTATGGGGAGTCAGATCAGGAGTTACAAGGGCATTTTCAAAGGATTATCAATAATTCCAAGTTCAAATACAGTCGTTTATTTGCCATTGGTTTATTTACCCTTTTAGAACAGGCTGATCCCAAAAGCATTCAGGACAAGGCGACCAGGGAACAAATTTTAGGTCAAATGGCCGAAGTCCTAAATTTACCCCAAGACAAACTGCTCAAGGATTTAGATCTCTATCGCAGCAATCTGGAAAAACTAGCCCAAGCTCGGATTATGATAGAAGAAATGACCCAGGCCGAACGCAAGAAGCGGGAACAGCGTGCCAATCAAGCCGTCGGGATTTCCCAACAAGATACCTGATATCCTTGAGGTTTTTAAGCCATTGGAGAGTGTGTGAGACTGATTAGGGCTGAGATTCAAAGCATCTATCAATAAGCGCAAAAATAGAAATCCCCTGCTGTACCCTCAAGGGAAGCGGGGGAGTCTTGACCAGAACTATCGGTCTTAATCGGTGGTTCTAACTGCTGGTGCGTTCGTAGTTTTGGGCATAGGTTTGTAACAAGGCACTCACTTGGGTTAATACTGTGTCGCCACCGGCCTTACCCAGAACGGTTTGATGTTGGGCAACGCTGTTAATGTTGCGTTCAATAGCAGCTTTGATCTGACCAGAAATCAGGGCTTGCAGTTCTTCTTTAGCCCTTGAACGTTGGAATTGCGCCCCTTCTTCCGTGGTGGCATAAAGGGGTGGAAGACGGTTGAGGGCATAGGCGGCAATATCTCCCACATCTAGGGTTTGCTCGCTGTTTTCTTCGATTTCTGCCACCTTGGCGATCGCTTCACTGAGGACTAATTCCTCCATGACATTAATAAATTGTTTGCGGGGCAAAACAACGACTTCACCCGTTAACAAAGCACCCATCAACCGATCCAAAGCCATATATTCTTCAATAGACAGTTCTGAAGCGGTGTTACAAATTCTTCCAACCTCTGCCTCCATCGAAGGGGTCAGATACCCGTCTCCTAACGCTTGCTCAACAATCTTTTCAATACTCATAATGCTATTGCACTTCGTATAATTTTTATTTTTAACGACTATGCGCCTCAATATTCCCGCCAAAAAGGCTTTTTGGTTTCTTCACCACTGCAATTCACAGCAATAAAGCGGGAAAACGAGAGTCTCCTAAATCTTTAAATAGTTAGAAAAACCATAGACAAATATCTCAGGTCTTACTTGGCCGGGGTGAACCGGACTGGGTGAACTACAACACCCCCTATCCCATAGCTGTAAAGCATTTGGGACTGCTTTTTTCCTTCAACTCTTTTTTAATTACCTCTTGTTAAACCCTTTTGCTTGTCCTAGACAATAGGCGCAGTCCTTTTAGTAACCGATTAGGTAAGGACGCTTGTGTGACCGGATTTTCAAGGGCTTTTTAACCGTCTTTGGCTTTTAAGTCATACTCCATACTACTCCATAGGGAAAGCCGAGGCAATCCGTTTCGCTAATCTCTTTTGTTAACAAAATACTATTCCTGAGAATATTCAACCAGAAGTTGAGTGAAGTTTTACAATACTGAGGGAATTAAGCCTAACCCACCCACAATCAGTTTATGGTTTTCGACACATCCGTTCACTCAATGGCTGCATAGCGCCAGGGAACCGGATCAACAGCTTGGCCCTGAACATAGAGACCCCAATGTAGGTGCGGCCCAGTTGATGCTCCCGTTGCTCCCACCGCCCCAATCACTTGACCGGGTTGGACAAAATCCCCCTCCCGCACATCAATCCGGCTGAGGTGCATGAAAATACTTGCCACCCCCTGACCGTGATCCAAACCAATGACATTGCCGTGAATTTCAAATCCCTCGGATTCTCGTCCCACCAGGGCAACTCGTCCGGCTGCTGGGGCAACTACGGGCGATCCCATTTCCCCTGCATAATCTACGCCCCGATGGTAATAGTCTTTGGCAAACTCGCCATTGTAGTAACGGCGGACGCCATAAATGGTAGTAATTTCTCCGGCATTGGGACGTAAAAATGGGCCTTTCCAGTATTTTTCGGGAGTCACCAAGGCTTTAAACGCATCCACCCGATCAAATTCCTTATCCGTACCGTTGAGTTCTTCTTTATCGGGGGGAAGCCAAATGGACTGGGTGGGAAAGGAGCGATCGCGCAACTGTACCGTTAAGTTCTGTCCCTGTGTCCCATCATTAATTTGTAGGGATTTAGTTCCCGGCTGATCCAAAGGTGTCGTCGGTAATAAGGCCCGCATCCGGTTTGGGGCAGTGGTAAACATCGGGTAGGTTTTGCCCTGCCAAGTAACCGTGGGGGTGGCGGAAGTGGGGGACTCCAAAACCACAGACAAGGTATTCCCCAACTCCGGGGCGGTAGGATTGACCCTTACCTGGGCAGCCATTCCTGGCACGGCAAGAACCACCCCAACGGTGATTAGGGCTAAAACCAACGATTTGATCCCCCGAGGGATTTTTATTCTCATCTTCTGTTTTGTCTCCAATGTTGAGGGGTCACCCCCCTAAAATTTTAGGACTAATCCCAGAATCTTAACAATTCTAGTATCTTAAGAATTAGTAATATAATTTTACATTGAGTTATTTAACCTAAAATTAACCGTGCCAGAAGACTTTCGTTTAATTGTAGATTTAGTCCTTGTCCTTGCCGCTGCGACTGTTGGAGGACTTTTAGCCTCCTTACTGCGACAACCGGCGATTTTAGGGTATTTGATTGGTGGGATCATTGTTGGCCCGGGTGGATTAGGGGTGATTAAAGAGTTAATTCAAGTCGAAACCCTCGCTCAATTTGGAGTAGCATTTCTGCTTTTTGCTTTGGGGGTAGAATTCTCTTTTGCGGAGTTAAAAAAAGTCCAGGGAATTAGTTTAGGAGGTGGCGGGTTACAAATTATATTTACGATATTAATTACCGCCCTAACTATGGGGATTTTAGGTTGGGATACTTCTCCAATTCAAGGCATATTTTTAGGAGCAATTTTATCCCTATCTTCGACAGCCGTTGTTCTGAAATGTTTGATGGAACGCAATGAAATGGCGAGTCCTCAAGGACAGGTAATGTTAGGGATTTTAGTGGTACAGGATTTGGCTTTGGGATTAATGTTGGCGGTATTACCGGCTTTAAATCAACCCCAGGGCGGGGTGATTTTTGAAGCGGTGGGACGATCGCTTTTATTAATTGGATTATTTGCATTAGGGGCAGTTATTGCCGGAATTTGGGTAATTCCTAAGTTATTACAATTTTTAGCAAAAACTGAAAGTAAAGAACTATTTTTATTGGGGGTTGTCGCCTTATGTTTGGGAATTGCTCTGTTAACAGAACATTTGGGTTTTTCGATTGAAATGGGAGCATTTGTGGCCGGGTTAATGATTTCTGAAGTGGAATATGCCGATCAAACCTTAACCTATGTTGAACCGATCAGGGATATTTTTGCCGCTTTATTTTTTGTGGCGGTAGGGATGTTAATTGATCCGATCTTTCTCTGGGAACATTTAGAATTGATTATTGGTTTAATGTTGCTGATTGTAGCTGGAAAAACCTTAATTATTATTCCGATAGTTAAATTATTTGGCTATTCTTGGCGAACCTCAATTATCACCGGATTAGGATTAGCTCAAATAGGAGAGTTTTCTTTTGTTTTAGCCAGTGCTGGACAGGGATTAGGGTTGGTTTCTCGACGGGTTTATTTATTAATTGTGGGGACGACAGCTTTAACATTAATGATTACCCCGTTTATTTTGCAATTTGCTCCGAAATTATTAGATTGGATTGAGGAAAAATGGGATTTATCTAATCTTTTAGAAAACAGTAAAAAAATCACGAATATTTCCGAAGATTTACCTCAACAAAACCATATTATTGTCTGTGGATATGGTCGGGTTGGTCGTAATTTAGTTCAGCTTTTACAAGCTCATAATTATGCGGTGGTTGTGATTGATCAATCTGAACAAACAGTACAGGAATTAAGAAATAATCAGATTCCTTATTTATATGGAAATGCAGCTAGTTTGCACGTTTTAGAAGCTGCCGGGGTGGATCGGGCAGCATCCATGGCGATCGCCCTTCCTGACCCCATGAGTACCCGATTATGTTTAAGAAGATCCTTAGAATTTTCACCAAATTTAGATGTAATTGTCATAGCAGATCGGGATAAGGATATTGAATTACTATATCAATTAGGGGCGAAAGAGGTAGTGCAACCAGAATTTGAAGCCAGCTTAGAATTATCAAATCATGTATTAACAAAAATGGGGTTAGGAGGGGATAAAATTCAACAGGAAATACAGAAAATTCGTCAAAGTCAGTATTCTGATTTTCGCCTGAAACAATCGGCTCAAGAAGTGGCGCGGGATTTACAGCAGGCTACTCAAGAAATGAATAGTAAATGGTATACTTTACCTGTGATTTCTCCCTTGATAGGAATGACGTTAGAAGAAAGTAATATCCGTCCGATGACGGGAATTAGTGTGATGGCTATTCGACGGTTTACAGGAGAAGAAATTGATTATCCCGATGGTCAAGTTCGTTTAGAAAAGGATGATAAGTTATTAGTGGTGGGAGAAGCAGCCGCCTTAGAAACTTTAGATCAATTGGCAAAAGGAGAAGTGACGATTCCGGCGGAAAGTATTTCTTGTCAATGGTTAAATATTCCCGAAAATAGTCCGGTAATTGGTAAATCTTTATCTAAATTAGATTTAGCAAATCGGTTTCGGGTACAAATTCAAGCCCTACGTCGAGAGGATAAATTTTATCGCTGGCCGAATCGAAGTTTGGATTTAGAAGCAGGCGATCGCTTATTATTATGTGGGAGTTTTCATGATTTAAACCAAGCTAGGCGAGAAATGATTCCAATTAATATTCCTTCCCTGAAAATTTTAAAGGAAATTGAGATAGTTGAAGGTTGATCGGCGGGTGTTTTAAGATATTGAAAAGGGTGCGGGAGAGAAGCTCTTATGCACCCTAAAACTTAAAATAATTGTCCCCCTCGAAAACGCCAGTAAGGAAATAAAATTCTCATTATACTTTGGGAAGCAATAAAAATAGCAACCCAAACGCAACTATAGTGGAAAATAAATAGTCCCAAATTAAATTCTGAAGCAGAAAGACCGGGTAAACCGATTGTTTTGATCAGAGTTACTAAAAATAAGCCTTCCCAAATTCCGGCTAAGAGTTGAAAAACACCTGGCCAATCTCGATCCCAGCGAAATTGTTGCATTTTGATATACAGAATATCCCAAAAAAAGCCAAAACAGGTAATATATCCTAAAACCCAAAAATAAATTGATCGGGGTTGATCATTAATTTTTAACCCCAAAAAGGCTAAGGTTACTAAAATACCAATAGTTGCAAATAGAAATAGACGAGTTTGACACCGTCCGATTAATGTTGGAGTCATGGAAGTCACAATTAAAAGTTTTGGAGAATATTATTGTTAATTTTTATTAAAAATCCCGATCCGATATGGTTATGATCAACTATAATATGATATCAGAATATTGATGGTATTGCACCCTGATTTAGCGCCCATTAGGATGGGCGTTTTTTTGTTTTTAAATATTTTTTAAGATTAAAATATAGCAGTTGCCGCATCTATTAGAACATTCTTGAAAGCTAAAAGCTGCTCATGGTAAGTATTTACCTATAGCGAGATTGCCTATTCCCTATTGCCTCTTGCTATATATAATAATTCAGTTTTTAATTGTCAATTATCCGAATACTATTCGGTGAAATAACGACGTTAACCCGGTCGCCAATTTTAAATTGTTGCAAATCATCTTGATACCAATTTTGCAGGCGAATAATGATTAAAATTTTATCAGTTAAACGCACTCCATAACGGGTATCAGTTCCCAAATAAACAGATTCTTCAATAGTTCCTTCCCAGGTTTGTGCATTTTGATAATTTCCCAGATTTTCATGGGTCTTAGGATAGATAGTTAATTTTTCTGGACGGATGACTAAATTGATTATTTGTCCTAGTATAATAGGTTGAGATGCTGTCAGATGAATCGGGAGTTTTTCATCAATTAAAAGGGTAATTTCTTGTCCTTGGGTTTCGGTTACTTTTGCCTTTAAAAAGTTGGTTTCTCCAATAAAATCAGCGACGAATTTAGTCTGAGGATATTCATAAATTTCCATCGGGTTTCCTACTTGTAATAATTCTCCATAATTCATAATCCCAATTCGATCAGACATGGTTAGAGCTTCTTCTTGATCATGGGTGACATAAACAAAAGTAATCCCTAATTGTTTCTGCATTTTTTTGAGTTCTAACTGCATTTCTTTTCGCAATTTTAAATCTAAAGCCCCCAAAGGTTCATCAAATAATAACACTTTTGGTTGTTTAACTAATGCTCTAGCTAAAGCTACCCGTTGTTGTTGTCCACCGGATAGTTGACGGGGATAACGAGTTTGAAAATCGGTTAATTTAACTAAGGATAATACTTCTAAAACTCTACTTTTAATTTGGGGACGGGGCAAATTTTCCATTTCTAGTCCAAAGGCAACATTTTCCGCAATAGTTAAATGGGGAAATAAGGCATAATTTTGAAAGACGGTATTAACGGGACGATGAAAGGGAGGATAATTTTTCATCGGTTGTTGATGAATTAAAATTTCCCCTGAAGTCGGATGTTCAAATCCAGCAATCATTCTTAATGTTGTGGTTTTTCCACAACCAGATGGCCCTAATAAGGAGAAAAATTCTCCAGTTTTGATTTGTAAATTCAGTTGATTAACAGCCAAAAAATCCTGGCTATTTAATCCTTTAAATAATTTAGAAACGTTCAATAATTCAACAGCAGCATTCATGTTACCCATTACCCATTACCTATTACCTATTACCCATTCCCCACACCCGCTTTAATTTCTGTCCAAGCTTGATCATATAATTGGGTGGCTTCTCCTACATCTTGGAGATATTGGAGTTTTTCAAAAACTTCTGGAGGGGGATAAATACCGGGATTTTTTAAGTTTTCAGCGTCAATTAATTTCTGATCAATAGCAACTTTATTTGGGGAAGCAAAATCGATAAAATTAGAGATTTTGGCACTATTTTCTGGTTCCAAAATAAAGTTAATAAAGGTTTCTGCGAGTTTTTTATTAGGCGCGCCTTTGGGAATCACCATATTATCCATACCAATAATACTGCCTTCTTTGGGAATAACATATCGTAAATCAGGATTTTCTGCCATAACTTGAAAAATATCGCCACTATATTCCATGGTTAAATTAACTTCACCTTGATTTAACAATTGTTGACCTGTGTCGGGAGCAAAAGCGGCAATATTATCTTTATTTTTAATTAGGAAATCTTGGGCTTTTTTGATTTCTTCAGGGTTTTTTGTATTGGGACTATAGCCTAAATACATTAAAACTGCCCCCATTGTATGGCGCATATCATCTAATAAAGCCACTTTACCTTTATATTTAGGATCAATTAAGGCTGACCAACTATTAATTTCTTCTCCGGTTTTTTTAAGATTATAGCCAATTCCTAAAGTGATCCATTGATAGGGAATACTATATTTATTTCCTGGGTCATAGGGAGGATTTAGAAATTTAGGCTCAATGTTTTTAATATTAGCAATATTAGCCGGATCTAATTCTTCTAACATTTGTTCTGTAGCCATGATTTTAACCATATAATCCGGGGGAAATGCCACATCATAACCTGGGTTTCCGGCTTTCAATTTAGCATAAAGACTTTCGGCACTATCATAGGTATCATAATTAATTTTAACTTGATATTTTTCCTCAAAGGCTTTAAGCACTTCGGGGTCAATATAGGTTGACCAGTTATAAAGATTCAGAACATTTGCTGTAGGCGTGGTCGGGGGTGTGTTAGACTGATTTTCTGTGCACCCAAAGGGTAAAAATACACCCAAACAGAATAGCAGAATTAAGGTTAAAATTCGTTTCATGTTCTATAAATTAATATCAAAGTTTAGGGTGAGTTATGGATTGATTAATTTTAAACTTAATCGGTTATAAATACAAGTAGTGCGAGGGTCACCGCTCGCTATTTTAGCTTAACTCCATCTTGTAATTTTAAAGATGATATTACCAAAAAAAGAGAAGCGAGTAACATTAAGGTTGAAATGGCATTGATAACTGGACTGACGGATAATTTAATCATTCCATATACAAATAAAGGTAGGGTAGTTGCGCCTACTCCAGTGGTAAAAAAGGTAACAACAAAATCATCCAAGGAGAGGGTAAAAGCTAATAATGCGCCACTTAAAATAGCGGGAAAAATTAAGGGAAAGGTAATTCGCCAAAAGGTTTTCCATTCATTTGCTCCTAAATCTAATGCGGCTTCTTCTAAAGCTGGATCTAAGTCGGATAAACGCGCTCTGACCGTAATAGTAATGAAGGCAATACTAAAGGTGGCATGACTAATAATTACCGATGGTAAGCCTAAAGTCAAGCGAATTCCGGTGAGATTTTCTAGGATTCTAAAAATTAAGGTAAAAAAGACTAATAGGGAAACGCCTAATGTAATTTCAGGAATAATAATAGGTAATAATAATAATGCTTCTAGTAATTTAGATCCTGGAAACCGAAAGCGCTCTAAAGCTAAGGCTACCATGGTTCCTAAAATGGAGGCTATTAAGGTGGAAGCGATCGCAATAATCAAGCTATTTTGTAAGGAATTCCAGAGACTTTGGGTAGAAATATCGGCGGTACTTTCTGTTAAGCCACTAAATAACTTTTGATACCATTTTAACGTAAATCCCGTCCAATTTGAATTAAATCGAGAAGAATTAAAGGAATAAATGATTAAAATTAAAATCGGTAAATAAAGAAAGGAAAAAACCAAGGTAGCCTGTATTTTTAATCCGGTTTTTCCCCAAGTATGAATAAAATTATCTAGGGTTTTAATGTTCATGGTTTTAATATAAATTATCAGTATTAGAACTTCTAAAATAAATCATAACAGGAATTAATACTAATCCCATTAATCCCATTGATAACGCCGAGCCAAAAGGCCAATCCCGGGCTTGTAAAAATTGATTTTGAATTAAGTTTCCCACCATAACTGTTTTTGCGCCTCCGAGAATATCTGGGGTAATAAATGCACCTAAAGCCGGAATAAAAACCAGAATAGATCCGGCAATAATTCCAGGTAAAGTTAAGGGTAAAATAATTCTGAAAAACGTTCTAATATGGTTTGCACCTAAATCTTGAGCCGCTTCGACTAAAGAAAAGTTTAATCGTTCAATGGTGGCATATAATGGTAGAATCATAAAGGGTAAATAACCATAAATTAAACCGACAATAACGGCAAAGGGAGTAAATAGTAAATTCAGAGGTTCTGAAATTAAATTCAAACTTTGTAAAAAAGTATTAATCATACCTTCAGAACGAAGAATAATCATCCACGCATAGGTTCTAACTAGAAAGTTTGTCCAAAAGGGAATAATTACTAAAAACAATAACAGGTTTCGCCAACGGGCCGTAGATGTGGCAATAAAAAATGCTAAGGGATAACCAATAATTAAACAAATTAAGGTAGTTAAAGAGGCAAGTCCTAGCGATCGCCAAAAAATATTTAGGTATAAATCATTAGCTAATCGTTGATAATTTTTTAGGGTAAATTCCCAGGTAACTCCCCCATAGGTTCCCCGTTCTAAAAAACTATAAACTAAGACAATAATCAGAGGAATAATAAAGAAAATTAGTAACCAAATTGTAGCCGGAAGTAATAGGATTAATAGGTTTCTGGCCTTTCGAGTTTCTAGGGTATAAAGGGACTGTTTTTTTTGTAAAAAATCCATAAATTAAAATAAATAATATTGAATTAAATGGGCTGGGATCTCAACAAATAATGAATAAAGGTTCAAGAGTTGATTTTAGATCCAAGATCAGCTATGATGCAACCGGAAAACACTATCCAGCTAAAATTTGCTGTGAGTTGCCGTGCAAACGCTTCAAATACCCGAATCAGGCCATACACTGGTCAAATCCCTATTTCATCATAAAGACCAGGAATTGTTAACTCTGTTTCAGAATTATCCTGATCAGGGGAAATACTTTGTTGCTATTTTCTGCCGTTATGGTTTAATTGTCTATACTTTAATTCGTCATTCAGTGCGATCGCCTGTACAAGCGGATTATTTATTCTCTCAAACCTGGCGACATATTTTTTATGAAATGCGCCCGTTAAATTTAAGAGAACAAGACAGCACAGAGGGGGGAAATACGCTACAAAATTGGTTAATTAATATTACCGCAGTTTGTATTAATCAAGCGGATTTACCCCCGGTTGAATCTATCCAATATTCCTTATCAGCAGCGCCTCCTCCTCTGTGGTGTTATGTGGGATTAGTATTAGATCGGATGGAACCTTTATTGAGGTTAATTCTGGTGATGGCCCAAACATTTCATTGGAGTGAAACTCGAATTTCTGCTTATTTACAAGCCGAGGGAGAGTCGGTTTCTCCGAATGAAGTAAAAGAACTATTAAAAGGAGCATATCGCACTTTAGAGGAGAATTTACCTGCTGATATTCGTCAAATTTATTTCAATGAAAATGGCTTAGTTTCTGGATTAGATCCAGATGTCGATCAACAGATTTTAAAGCCTTAAATTTAGAGGTGCGGTAGTCGAATTAAAATTAATTTAAAAATACCGATCCCGCTTCCGTAATATTCAGGGATCTTGTATCGAGACTAAAATTATTTGTTACCTCAAATTGCACTTCTAAAACTCCAGGGGAAGTTTGCTTAGGTCTGACCAATAATGATCCCCCATCCTGGCGTTGATAGGTAAGAGTAATTGGGGGTGAACCTTGGACTTGAATTGTGGCATTTTTGGCTAATAATTCTTGACGAGTTCCTCCAATTAGTTGATATTGAATCGGGACATTACTATTATTAATTAATTTAATAGTGACGATTCCATTCACCGCACCAACTCTTGCACTTGGTAGGGGAAATCGAGGGGGAAGATCATCTTTTTCTGAATTAGAGTTAGGATTAGGTTGGGTGGTTGCGGGTGCGGCTTGAGGTCGTGCTGGCTTACCTGGAGGGGGGCCACCTGCTAAGGCGATCGCCGATAAACCTGTAAACACTTCACCAATAGCAAGTAGTAAGATGATCAAACGGGATACAGTTGCTTTCATGATTCATTTTCCTTTAATATTTACAAAATTTATGATCAGTTGATCTAACCCAGTTTAAGCTAAATTTTCAATTTCAGGATGGAATATTGAAACTTGTTCTATAATAAATGTATCATCCTGATCCGATTTTCCCAAATAGGTAACAGGTTAAAACACAATATTGTGATCTTTTTAGCTATGAAATTGCTCAAAAAATTCCCGATTTTTATTCTAGCATTGAGTGTTTTTATGATCTCGGTTTTGACACTCACACAACCGATGTTTGTCTCTCGCCAGACCCATAGGTTAATCGCTCAATTGACCCCCATTATTCCTACTAGAATTGCATTTTTAACCCCTAAAATTTCTCCTCAAACCCTGATTAAACCTGCCTTGAATCTCAATCAAATATCCCCAGTCTTAGCCTCAAATTGGACAACAGATCACAGTAAAACCCCCATTACAGGATGTAATTGTCCCCAGTGTCAATTAACGGTTTAATTTAACTCTATTCAATACTTCTGGTGTTCACAAACAACATCGGAAGTTTTCTTTTAAAACCAGAGAATCTACAAAAACTCCTTTGCGGTTTTAATCCAAAGTTCAATTCCTTTTTGAGTCGGTTTCCCTGTGGTAGTAAATGTCCAAATATCGCGTTTATGTTGGAGGCCATAACTAATATGAATCGGTCGATTTTTACCATAAAAATAAAGAGAATCAAAGGGAAGACGTTGTTTTAAAATCCAATCCACTAATTGATCACTATCTAAATCTAAAATTAGGAAATCACAAGCCGCACCTAACCTTTGACAGTAATATTCTCCATTTTTTTTAACTTCATGGGCAATATGTTGATCCAATTTAGGGGCTACGCGACCATTTTTTATTCCGGTAGTCGGATCTTTTCTGTCTAAATAAATCCTTAATTCATCAGAACAAAAACCATAGGTAAGTTTAAATTTAGCCAAACCAAAATAATCAATAACCGGATCAACAATATAATAATTTAGGTTTTTTAATGCCTGAATAGATGCTGCTGAATTAGGATAGGGATTAATTTTATCGGAATATTTTTGATAAGTGTTTGTACAAGTACAAAAATCATTTAAGCTAAGATATTTTCCTAATTTAACATTTTTCATAGACAATTGACTAGAATTTTGACTATCATATAATTAATCTTAGCCGAATCCGAAACGACGGGAGCTAGTTTTGTAGTTAACTAAAATCACGTTATCTTCCAACCCTAAACGATTATGTCTAACCGAACTGAAACATCACTGACTCAGGAACTCAAAAGCCATATCCTAATTTTAGGGGGAATTGTTGCTTTCCTGTGGATAATGGAAATTATTGATTTTTTTGTATTTAGAGGTAGTTTAAATCGCTTAGGAATTCGTCCCCATCATATTCAAGGGTTACAAGGTATTTTCTTTGCTCCTTTTTTACATGGAAATTTCAACCATTTAGCTGCTAATACCTTACCCTTGATTATACTAGGTTGGTTTGTGATGTTGCGGGATGTTAAAGACTTTTTTATTGTCACATTCATCACCATGATTTTCAGTGGTTTGGGGGTGTGGTTATTTGGTTCGCCTAACACAATTCATATTGGAGCAAGTGGAGTTATTTTTGGATATTTAGGATTTCTCCTATTAAGAGGATTTTTTGAACGCAGTTTTGCTTCTATTGCCTTATCCTTAGTTGTCGGTTGGCTTTATGGGGGCTTAATTTGGGGTGTTTTTCCCTCACAATATGGGATTTCTTGGCAGGGACATTTATTTGGATTTATCGGTGGTGTCTTCGCTGCACAAATGCTTGCCAAATCCTATCGAAATAAAGCATAATTAGACCTGCCCAAAATTCCTAAATTTAGGTATAATTAGTATAAATCCCTCTATAACAGGGTCAAAATTCTGCTCATAGAGGGTATTAATTTTATGTCAAAATAACAATTATAAAAAATTAAATGGACTGGCTTTCTATTTCAGGAAATTGGGTGTTGCTTCCTCCCCGCCCTCAAGCAATTGTGCATTTTTTGGGGGGGGCTTTTGTGGCAACTGCACCCCATTTAACCTATCGTTGGTTACTTGAAGAACTGGCTCATCAGGGTTATGCAATTGTGGCGACTCCTTTTATCAATACCCTAGATCATACTGCGATCGCTCAAGAAGTTTTCGAGATATTTGAAGATGGATTATATGATTTATATGATTTGCAATTATTAAAACGGCGAGGCTTACCCATTTATGGATTAGGACATAGTATGGGGTGTAAAGTTCATTTATTAATCGGTTCTTTATTTCCCATAGAACGTTCGGGAAATATTTTAATGTCTTTTAATAATTATCCCGCCCGTCGGTCAATTCCTTTAGTGGAACAACTGTCTCAAATTATGGATGTAGAGTTTACACCCTCTCCCGAAGAAACTAATATTTTAGTCAGCGATCGCTATCGAATTAGAAGAAATCTTTTAATTAAATTCTCTAAAGATACTCTCGATCAAACTTCTAATTTACATCATATTTTAGATCAAAAGTTCCCCGGGTTAACCACCTTACAAAAATTAAATGGCGATCATCAAACTCCCCTGGGTCAAAATGTTAGCTGGTCAGTGGGAGAAACCTTTACCCCCTTAGATGCTATTGGTCAGTGGATTAAACAAGCGGTTTATCAAGATTTAAACCAACTTAAAAAACAAATTTTGTATTGGTTAAATCCTTTATTAAAGTAACCACAAAGACAATAAGACAATAAGTTAAGATGATTGGGGAACTAATTGGAATTAATTCAGTCTGTGGCGGAAGATTCTTTGGGTTAAGGTTGGTTTTTGATGCCTATATTTTTACAAATAAGTTAAGAAAAAATTAATCTTTTTTTCATCTTTAATCCGGTTCAGGAGTCATTTAAACTAAGTTTGCCCTATCCAGTCAGATCAGGAAGATTACCTAAAAATAGAATACCTGATCATCACGGATTTCCTGAAAATTATTCTTAATTAATCAAGATTTTTAGTCTTGTTTGCAACAAGTTATAGATCGGATTACTGTTCATTTATACAAAACCATAAATTTTCATTATTCTTGGGTATTTGTTTATATAAATTGTTTTGGTGGCAATCCTGATCTTTGTTTAAATACTGGTATGTAGGGGTAGCAGTTTTCAGAAAACTCTAACCTGAGATCCCAAATAACGATAGGGCTTCCAGGGGGATCAAGAGTTACTGAACAACGACAACAACTTAACCCCCCGAAATTAATCATGATCCTCATAATTTGCCCCCTAACCAAAGACAAGCTAATACCCTTATCTTTGACTTGTCTCCAGTCTCTCTCTAAAAGGCTCAGGGTTGAAACTTTAAAAGGTCGAAATTTCAACTTCAAAAACCTATTGGTTTATCGCCCCATCATCACACATTAGGTTATTACTATGTCTTTACCCTGTCAAAATCCAACGGAACCCAACCTAATACAACCCATCCCTGACTCCAAAGATGGAGGGTTTATTATAGAAGGGTTTGCCGATAAATCTAATAGTCTAATTGGTTCTAATGGCAGCGATAAAATTATTCTGGGTAATCAGGATGATGGAGTCTGTGCTGGTGATGGAGATGATGTTATCCTGGCGTACCAAGGGAATGATCTCCTATACGGAGGAGAGGGAAACGATACCATCTATGCCGGAAAAGGTAACGATACGGTCGATGGCGGTGGAGGAGATGATCTTATCTTTGGAGATGAAGGAGACGACCTGATATTTGGCGGAACTGGCAATGATGTTCTGTTTGGTAACCAAGGCAATGATTCCATTATCGCTGGTTCGGGCAATGATACCGTCTACGCTGGACAAGACAATGACACCGTAGATGGGGGAGAAGGCGATGACTGGTTATTTGGAGATCTCGGTGATGATGTTGTTTCCGGTGGAGTCGGAAATGATTTGATCTACGGAGGTTTAGGTCAGGATAGTCTCATCGGTGGAGATGGGGAGGACACCTTCTATGGTGGTCAAGACAATGACACGATCATCGGTGGAGATGGAAATGACTACCTAAGTGGGGATAAAGGTAATGATAGTTTGATTGGCGGTTTAGGTTCAGATACTTTCAGCTTTGTCTTTACAGGTCAATCAACACCCAATAGCATTACAGACGAATTTGGGCTAGATACCCTCACCGACTTTAGCGTGACAGAAGACAAAATTTTCCTAGATGCAGATTTATTTAATGCTATCAGTACAAAAACAGATGGCTCTCTTGAGTCTGGAGAACTGACTGTCATTGGAAACTTTGATCCGAATAATACTTTAGTAGCAGGTAGCGCCAACCTAGTCTATGACAATGTAACGGGAACATTGTATTACCTCGATAAACAAGGACAAGCAACTCCTATGATTCAAATGGGTGCAAACTTGAACCTTAATGACAATAACTTCCGCTTAATTTAAGCAAGAATTAACCCATTTGTGCTCATCCCATCTCCCATGAATAATCGTCCTATTAATAACACAAAATTATCGGACAATCCTCCTGTGTTACTATCTTTTGATGTCAAGAAAATACATCCATCTGCGGGAAGTCAAGGTTCATCCCTAGCCCTGTCAACAATAGGGATTTCAAATCACCAATTACGGAGGGAAATTGAACGCTATCAACAGGACGTGATTCAAGATCCTGATTCCGATTTAGCCTATTATAATCTAGCGGTTGCGCTACAAAAACAGGACTTAATCGATGCAGCCGAGGAAAGCTATCAAATCGCGATTCGACTGAATCCTGAAGCTCCTAATGCCTATATTAATTTGGGATTAATTTGGGTTCAGAAAGAGAATTGGGAAGCCGCGATTCAAACCTTTAAACAGGGGTTAATTCATTGTCCACAGTCAGCCAAACTCTATCATAACCTTGCCCATACTTATTTTAAACAAGGCAATTTTGATGGAGCGATCGCCGGTTATTTACAAGCGATTCAACTGCAACCGGATTTAAAAGAAGCCTACTTAAATTTAGGTAAGGCTTTTCAGAAACAAGGGTTGCATGAAGTAGCTATTCAGTATTTTAAACAACTGATTCAGTTTGAACCGGAATCAATTTCTGCCCATAGTGAATGTGTAAACTCACTCTTAAAACAGGATCAACTGGCAGAATCCCTATTTCATTTGCAAAGAATTATTGAGTTAGAACAACCTTTTATGACTGCTTACTGTCAGAATGTTAAACAGTTAAAAGGGGATAACGAACTTGATCAAGCGAGAATTACCTGTGGAAAATTAATTGAGGGTTTACAACAGAATCCCCAATCCCTAGAGGTTTATCACGATTTTGCTAAGGTTCATTTTCATCTGGGAAATACTTTAGCAGAATATCGCAATTATTCGCAAGCAGAATATTATTATCAACAGTCTATTAAAGCCGACCCGAATTGGATTAAGCTGTTGTGCATTTAAACTGCATATTTTAGAGGCTGAAACCCCTTGCTGGCTTGGATAGCCTCGAAAATTTAGATAATTAACAGCTTAATCCCTATTTACAATTAGCAGAATCCTTTGTCCAGCAAAAAAAGTTTGTTTCTGCGGCAATTTATTATCATCAAGCATTAGGAATTAATCCAGAACAGCCGGAAATCTATCAACGGTTAACGTGGGTATTAGAACAGCAAAAACCAGACCACAAAAAGCAGAAATTAGCGGGTTTAAAAGTTAAACTAAATGCTAATTTTGATCAATCGGATTCTAACCATCCCCAATGTCAGGGTTTAGACTGTCCGATCTGTTTAAATCGAGTGTTCAAACTTTTAAATCCCACTCGTTTAGATGATGGAATTTATGACTGTTCTCAACCCAGAGATCTGCCCAGGGATAGTCCACCCCCATCTATTACTATTATCCCCCATGGAAAAGCATGGATTGCCCCTCAGAAAAGTTGGTGGAATGTTTGTAATGCGATTGCAATTCTCAACTCCAAAAATGAACTTTTAACCGATTTATCCCGATTTTATCCCACTCCCTTACCCGGATCAGATCCAATTGATTGGAAACAACATCAAGTCTTTTCTTTAGAGGAATTTCCGCCTTTAGAAAAAGTTTCCGGTTCCGTTGCTGTGTTATCGGGATTATCAGGAAATGTCTATTTTCATTGGATGGTTGATATCATGCCTCGCTTTGCAATTTTACAGCAGGAAAAACCAAATTGGCAAGGAATTGATTGGTTTTTAATTAATAGTATTAAAGCTGCTTTTCAGCGAGAAACCTTACAAAAGTTAGGGATTCCTGCATCTAAAATTATAGAAAGCGATCGCCATCCTTATATCCAAGCCAAACAACTGATTATTCCGTCCTTTACCGGGTCGGTGGGATGGGTTACTCCTGAAGTAATCAACTTTAACCGTCAGTTATTTACTGAAGTGATTATACCCTCTAATAATCCCTATCCAGAACGCATTTTTATTCGTCGAAACCAAGCCAAATATCGGCAGGTTTTGAATGAAAATGATGTGATTACTTATTTAAGTGAATGGGGAGTTGTTCCTGTTGAATTAGAAACCCTATCTGTTGCAGAACAAGCCCGTTTATTTGCCCATGCTAAAGTTATTATTGCTCCCCATGGTGCGGGGTTGACAAATTTGATGTTTTGTTCTCCTGAAACCATTGTTATTGAACTGGTTTCTCCCCATTATATTCGTCACTATTACTGGGTAATTAGTCAACAATTAAAACTCAAACATTATTATATCACGGGGGAAGTTTTTAAATGTTATCCTTTGCGAAAGTTAATGTATCAATCTCCCTTAATTGAGGATATTTATGTTAAAATAAATCAGTTAGAAAAAATCCTCAAAATCTTGGATTTTGAACTTCAGAATCAAACCGCAATCTCCTCTGCTTCTCCCCCAATTAAAGCCAGAGATCAACCCTTAATTAATCCCGCTGAAATTTCGTTAAAACTACAACAAATTCCATCCCCCAATCATCACAGGAGTTCGAGAGTTAATATGGTTACTACTTCTTCTCATAAAAATGGACATCATCACCCCTCGGGAGAATTGACGGTGATCGAAGCTAATTCTTTCGGTAAAAATCCGACTTCTTTAGAGTTATTTCGCCTCTCTAAACAGGAAAATACAACAATTGAAGCATCCAATTTAATTGAAATAGAAAATAGCATTAAAACAGCTGAAACTTACTTTGAACAGAAAAACTATCAACAGGTTGTTCAGGAATGTCAAAAAGTGATTCAACTTTACCCGAATACCGTTGAGGCTTATCACTTGTTAGGAAAAGCTTTACAGGGTTTAGGTAAACCGGAAGAAGCCTTAAAATGGTATCAATATATTGTTAATTTTAAACCGAATGAAGCTATTGTTCATGCCAATTTAGGGAATTTATATGCCCAACTCAAACAGTGGAAACCTGCTATTCATTCCTATCAAAAAGCGATAAAATTACAACCCGATTTAGCCCTAGCTCATCGAAATTTAGGAAAGGTTTGGAGTAAAATTGGTAAACCAGAACTAGCGGCTTCTTGCTGGTATCAAGCCTTTAGTTTAGAACCTCAAAATATCAAACCAGAGGAACATCTTTCCCTGGGTAATATTCTATTCCGTCAAGGCAGAATTGATCAAGCCGAAATTAGTTATCGTCGCGCCCTGGAAGGCAATTCTAACCCCATTGAAGTCTATCATAATTTGGGAGAATTATTCGCAGCCCAAGGAAAATTAGTAGAAGCGGAAAGTTTTTATCAACAAGCGATTCATTTAAATCCTAAATTCTTTGAATCCTATAATAGTTTAGGAAAGGTATTAGTCTCCCAGGGAAAATGGGAACAGGTAGTTTCTTGCTATCGTCAAGCATTGGAATTAAACCCTCGGTTACTATTAGCATTACAGAACCTAACTCAAGCCCTTTTACATCAGAGTAAAGGCATTACGGGAAGTTCTGACTATCGGCAAATTCTCTTATTAATGGCGGGGAATTTACCCACTCAATCTGTCCTAACAATGGGAGTATCTTCTGCAACTATAATTTCAGAAAATCCTGTTAATCCTACCATAACCGAACCGATTTCTCTACAACAAGCCCAGATTTATTATCAGCAACAAAAATATGAATCCTGTTTGCGTTTATGTCAAAAACTTTTACAACAAACTCCTAAAGATGTGGCTATTTATCAACTGTTAGCCAAGGTATTTGTTGAACAAAAAAACTGGGAAAAAGCTAAATTTTGTTACCAAAAAGCAATTTCTCAACAGCCCAAAAACGAAAGATTGTATTTAGAATTAGGGGATATTTTTGCTCAACAACAACAATGGCAACAAGCGATCGCCTGTTATCAACAAGCCATTTTAATTCAACCCCAGCCCCAAGCTTACCATCAACTTTCTCACCTGTGGCAAACAGTAGGACGTTCAGAAAATGCTGAAGATTGTCTGTATGAAGCCCTGCAATTAGCCCCAGAAAAAGCCACCTTAGAGGATTATTTCAGTTTGGGAAATGCCCTCTGGAAACGGGGACAAATTAGTCAAGCGATGATCTGTTATCGGCGGGTATTGGAGCGTGACCCCCAGCACGTTATTGCCCATCAACGGTTAGCCCAGGGGTTACAACAGCAAAATCAATTAGAAGCGGCGATCGCCCATTATAAGCAAGCCTATCAAGTGGCAATTCAACAACTCAATCCCACCCATTTATTATCGGGAAATACTGATTTTTCAGCCTCGAATGAAACAGGTTGGTTAGCAGAAACTCAAGCGTTATTGGGAGATATTTACTTACAACAGCAACAATGGCAAGCAGCGATTATCTGCTATCAAGAAGCGGTGAAATTAAATCCTAAATTAGTTTCAATTCAAGAAACATTAGGGGATATTTGGTTTGAATCTCAAGACTGGGAATCTGCGATTAATTGTTATCGCCAAATTATCCAATTAGAACCGAATGCTTGGCAAGTTTACCATAAATTAGGTGATGCTTTACGAGAACAGGGTGATCTGAAAGAAGCGATTAAAGCCTATCGTCAAGCAACGGAATTAGCTAAGAAATTAGTCAGTTAAAAGTCTACTAATTGAATTTCACAATATAATTATCAACCAGCACACACCCTACAATTTAAACATAGGGTGTGCTTTTTTATTGGAAATATGTTATTATCCTATATCCTAATAGACAAAGCCCTAAAGGGCTTACTACAGTTTTTTTTTAAGAAGCATCAAACCTTAACGCCTGACCGCGAACTTCTGAATTAACTTTTCCATTTCCATAAACCACTTTTCCCCCAACTAGGGTATATTCTGGCCATCCAGTTAACTCCCATCCTTCAAAGGAACTCCAACCACATTTACTTAATATTTCTTCTCGCAAAACCGGACGATAATTGCTTAAATCTACTAACACTAAATCCGCATCATAACCCACTTCTATTTTCCCTTTATTGGGAATTTTATAGGCTTTTGCCACGGCGGTAGACATCCAATTTGATACCTGTTGAACCGTACATTTTCCGGCGATCGCTTGTGTTAACATTAAGGGTAAAGAAGTCTCAACTCCTGGCATTCCCGAGGGTGTATTCGGATAGCCTTTCGCCTTTTCTTCTAAGGTATGGGGGGCGTGATCGGTAGCGATAAAATCAATTACTCCATCTAATAATGCTTGCCATAATATCTGATTATCTTGGGGCGATCGCAAGGGGGGATTCATTTGGGCTAAGGTGCCAATTTTATCATAATCTGTTATATTTAATAACAAATGCTGAGGTGTGACTTCTGCTGTTACCCAGTCTGGTTTTTCTTGACGTAATAACTCCGCTTCTTCCCCCGTTGACAGATGCAGAATATGTAACCGTCGTTGATATTTTTTAGAAAGTTTTAACGCGAGTTGAGTGGCTTCTAATGCCGCTTGATTATCTTGAATGGTAGAATGAATTGCCGGATCTGTGATTTCCGCAAATTCTTGACGACGTTGATTAATTCGAGCTTGATTTTCCGCATGAACCGCAATTAACCGATCGCCTTTCGCAAAAATACTCTCTAATATTTCTTCTTGATCAATTAATAAATCTCCGTGCATCGACCCCATAAAAATTTTAATTCCCGGGGTGGGATTAGCTTCTAATAAATCCGGTAAATTTTCCGCCGTCGCCCCAATAAAAAAGCCATAATTAACAATACATTTTTCCGCCGCCCGTCTTAATTTATCATCTAAAAGGGCTTGGGTGGTGGTTAAGGGGCGGGTATTTGGCATTTCTAAAAAAGAAGTCACTCCCCCTTTGGCACAGGCACAACTAGCTGTATATAAATCTTCTTTATATTCTAAACCCGGTTCTCTAAAATGCACCTGGGGATCAATCACACCTGGCAATAAAGTCAACCCTTGGGCATCAATAATTTCCCAGTCATCTTCCCCTAGGGTATGATGATCAATTTCTGGAGCTATCTCAACAATTTTACCATGAATAATAGCAACATCTCCGAGTAAAAAATCACCATTGGGTAACAAAATTCGGGCTTGATTAATTAATACACTATAAAATTCAGACATAATTACCTTGATCTAATCTGCTATAAAACTATTTAACCGCAAATTTGTCACCGCAGGGAACTATCAACCCCCAATTGTAGACAAATTTGATATGATGAATGTAGTTTTTTGTTCTGTGACCACCCGCTTATGAGCAGCCTACCCAATCAAGAACCAGATCCCGTTAAATCTTCCTCTCAACCGGAAGAAAACCCCTGGGTAGAAATCCTGAAAACCATTAGTTTGAGCATCTTTTTAGCCCTGGGGATTCGGACATTCGTTGCCGAAGCCCGCTATATTCCCTCTGGGTCAATGTTACCGACTTTAGAAATTAATGATCGATTGATTATTGATAAGGTCGGCTATAAGTTGGTTAGCCCCCATCGGGGGGATGTCGTGGTCTTTAACCCCACAGATGAACTGAAAAAACAATATAAGGACGCCTTCATCAAACGAATTATCGGTTTACCTGGTGAAACGGTAGAGGTGAAAAACGGTTCCGTATTTATCAATGGTCAACCTCTCCCGGAAAAGTATATTGCGGAACGACCCGAATATAACTGGGGGCCGGGAACAGTTCCCGAAGGCCAGTATTTGGTTTTAGGAGATAACCGCAACAATAGCTACGATAGCCACTATTGGGGTTTTGTCCCCCGGGAGAATATTATTGGTCGGGCAACGGTGCGGTTTTGGCCCCCTGACCGGATGGGTGGACTCGGCGATCCTGATTATCCCCTAAATGAACGGCAATAGCCACAATTTTTGATCTTTTCCTCCAGTGTTGCCTGTCAAATTCTCAATCCTGGGGGATTGACAAGTTTTAGAATCTATGGCAGGATTAATAATTGTGCAATTAAATAAAAAAGCGGAACTGGCGGAATTGGTAGACGCGCTAGATTCAGGTTCTAGTGTTTGCAAAGACTTCCGGGTTCAAGTCCCGGGTTCCGCATTGAACGGTTAGGGGTGTGATTTTCGCGCCCCTATTGTTGTTTATCCATCAGGTCTTATGTTAACGAGTCTGCAAAATCCATTGGTAAAGCAAATTCGCAAACTGCATCAAGCCAAGGGACGCAAAGAACACCAGTTATTTTTAATCGAAGGAACCCACTTAGTAGAAGCCGCCTGTGAGGTAGGTTATCCCCTAACCACGGTGTGTTATACCTCCTCCTGGCAAGGGCGTCATCAACCGCTGCTTGAACGTTTAAGCCAAGATACCCCCCGATGCGAATGGGTGAGTCCTGAAGTATTGGAGGCAATGGCGACAACCGTTCATCCCGATGGCGTGATTGCCCTCGCACCTCGAATTCCTTCTAAACCCCAAACCCTTCAAGGTTTAGGCATTGCTTTAGAAACCCTGCAAGACCCAGGTAACTTGGGAACCATTATTCGGACAGCTGCGGCCACGGGGGTAGAGGGGTTGTGGTTGAGTGCCGATAGTGTCGATTTAGACCACCCGAAAGTATTAAGGGCTTCTGCGGGGGCTTGGTTTCGTTTAAATAAAACCGTTAGCCCTAACTTAGCCAGGGATATCAGCCATTTTCAGCAACAAGGATTACAAATTGTAGCGACAGTTCCCCAGGCTTCGATGTCCTATTGGCAATTAGATCTGACCCGGCCAACTCTCCTGGTATTTGGGAATGAAGGGGCTGGACTTTCTCCCGATATTCAAGCCCTAGCAGACCATCAGGTTCAAATTCCATTACAGGGAGGGGTGGAATCCCTGAATGTGGGGATTTCCGTCGCCCTGATGCTCTATGAAGCCCAACGCCAAACTATTTAGAACAAGTCATTCTGGGGACTCGTCCGAAGTTGCAATATGTTGATCATGTAGATATTGTTCAATATCCGAGATCGCAGCTTCCAAATCCGATAAGCTAATGGCTTCGCGGACTTTGGGGGGAGGGGGAACGGAGACCTTTTGTTCTGGAGGTGCAGGCTGTGGGTTAGGAGTCACTGCCTCCGACTCTTGGAATGCGCGTAATAATTCTTGATCAAAAGACTCAATAAATTTTTCGGCGGCACTACGACGAAGATCCTGGGGTTTTTGATTCATGACGGGGTGACTCCTGAAACGGTGAATCTTTGCTGCTACAAAAAACAACCCGATTAACTCAGATTCCGAAAGATACAACGGTCGGGGAACAGCAAGGCTAGGGAAATAGGAACAAGCATATTGCCTAAAACTAACCTAGCACGTTTATCAGGGCAAATTCATTTTGTGGGTATTTCAAGATGATACCGATATCCAATTGGGGGTAAGGGCGAGGGGAAAAATCCTCGATTTCTTAACAATTGAGCTTTTTGTTGTCCGTGTTACTCTGATGTCTGTTGGATTAGAATGTTGATCTGAACCCGTGATATTCAATTTGGATGGAGCCGTTTATTCATGGATGAGAAAACTCCGGCAATTATTAGACCGAAACCGGTGGCGGAGATTCGACTCACACCCGCCGGAAGTGAAAAGTCAGTCCGCCGCGCTAATTCGCCATCTGATCGGGATAAACCTTCGTTTAGTAGGCCCCGTCGCCCCGATGTGACCCCGCCTAAACCTTGGGTTGAACTCGAAGAAGCTCAAAATCAAGGGGGTGAAGTGTTTCATTTGGGGGATCTGATTGAGGTGAGAGCGCCTTGGGGAGACGTGGCGATCGCAGAAATTCAAAATTTCTATGAAGTTTCTCCGGGAAGCCTATGGGCCTGTTTTGTCCCCACCGAAGAACGGGAGGACTGGACATGGAAAGGCGGCTCAATTCGGGCAGAACTCTTAAAAAAAGCCTAGAATCAGTTATCGGTTATCAGTCAACAGTTATCAGTTCCAGAGTCGATCACTGATACCTGATGACTGGCACAGATGCGCCAATAGCAGAAGCAGCAACATTGCCACCCTCACCGCACGTCCAACTGATAACTGATAACCGATGACTGATAACCGATTATGGATGCTACTGAATATCAAGCACTTAATATCTTAATTATTGACGATTCTCCGATTAACCTGAAATATTTGGGGAAACTTCTAACGTTGCAGGGGTATCAAGTTCAATTGGCGAATTCTGGGGAATTGGGATTAAAGATGGCTGTAGAGACTTTGCCCAATTTAATCATATTGGATATTATGATGCCGGGTTTGGATGGGTATGAAGTCTGTCAACGCTTGAAAGCGGATATGACTACTCAGCATATTCCCGTTATTTTTGTGAGTGTAATTGAGGAAGTATCGGAAAAAGTAAAAGCGTTTCAAAGGGGCGCGGCGGACTATATCACCAAACCGTTACAAAAAGATGAAGTTCTAGCTCGAATTCACCATCAACTAACAATCCAAGGTTTACATCATCAATTCAAAATTCAAAATCTTCAACTGAAAGCTGAAATAGAAGCTCGTCAACAACGGTCAGAAAAATTTTCTAAAGTTTTTTTAAACAGTCCGAATCCAATTACCTTAAGAACATACAAAGAGGGATGTTTTTTAGATGTTAACCCTAGTTTTCTCAAGACCTTTGGCTATCAAGAATCTGAAGTGATTGGTAAACGAGCGATAGACTTAAATTTGTGGCTGAATCCTCAAGATGAACAGGAGTTAATCCAAAAAATTCAACAGGGAAAACCCATTCATAATCAGGTCGTTGGGCAACGAACCAAAACCGGGGAAATTAAACAATTATTATTGTCAGAAGAACTGATTGTTTTAGAAACAAAAACTTATATTTTATCAATTTTTAATGATATCAGCGAAAAGAAAATATCGCAAAAAGACAAGAAAAAAATTGAAGAAGCATTAATCAAAAGTGAAAATAAATATCGGAATTTAGTTGAAACGTCTCAGGATATTATTTGGTCAGTGAATTTACAAGGATATTATACCTTTGTGAGTCCGGCGGTGAAAACAATTATGGGATATGAACCGGAAGAAGTGATCGGGAAACTATTTTCCTATTTTGTCCCCCTGGATCAAGTCTCTTATGTTCAAAAGATATTTCAACCTATTTTAGCAGGTCAATCCTTAGTTAGAAATCATGTGATTAGTATATCTAAAGAGGGAAAATGGGTGCATTTATTAGTGAATGCTTTTCCTGTTTATAGTTCCGAGGGAGATTTAATTGGGATCAGAGGTACAGCATCGGATATTACGGAACACAAAACAACGGAACGAGCTTTACAACTAATTGTAGAAGGAACGGCTGCAAAAACAGGTCAAGAATTTTTTCGTTCCTGTGTTTACTATTTAGCTGAAGTTTTACAAGTGAATTATGCTGGCGTTTTTAAACTTTTAAAATCATCCCCGCCCCAATTAACTACCTTGGCGTTTTGGAATGGAAAAAACTGGCAAGATCATAGGGTTTATGAATTATCGGGAACCCCTTGTGATCAGGTGATTAAAATGGCTCAACCCTGTCATTTTAGTGAAAATGTCCAGATTTTATTTCCGAATGATCCAGAGTTAGCTGAATTACAAGCTCAAAGCTATTGGGGAATTCCTTTATTTGATTCTAATCGAGACGTGATTGGGATATTAGTAATAATAGATACCCAAAATAAACAACTGAATCTGAGTCAAGAATCCATTTTAAAAATTTTTGCAGAGCGGGCGGGTGCCGAACTAGAGAGGCAATTAGCAGAGGAATTACTGCAATATCGATCCCGCATGGATAACCTGCTGACCCATATTTCTCGGCTATTTATTAATGATACTATAGAAAATGCCATTCGTTATACCCTGCAAGAAGTTTGTCAGTTCCTTGACTGTGATTGGGCATTTATTTTTAATTCTAACTCTGAATTTGTGCCTTGGAAAATCACGGCCCAATGGTGGCAAACGGAACAACAAAGTGAACAGAATTATTGTCCAGTTTTATCCGGTCAAACTATTCCAGCTATTCATCAAAAATTACAACTGAAAAAAACTGAAATTCTAGCAATTTCCGATCTGGATCAGTTTCCCGATTTACTTTCCCAGGATCAAAGAACTCTAAGGCGTCTCAATTGTCAATCCCTGATTTTCATTCCCTTAATTAAAGGTGGAAAAGCTAAGGGATTTATGGGGATTATGAACTTCCATCGATGTACTGAATGGACATTAGAAATCCAGAATTGGTTGAAACTGGTGGGGGAATTAATTGCCATTCGTCAAACCACGGAAGAAACCCAACAGGCATTAGAACGGAGTAAAACCCGCTATCAAAATTTAGCGGATAATATACCCGGGATGATTTATCAATTTGTCTTACATCCTGACGGTTCTATGAGTTTACCCTATGCCAGTTCAGGATGTTGGGATTTATATGGTTTATCTCCCGCCCAGGCGATGATTAATGTGCATCAATTATTTGAAAAAGTTCATCCTGAAGATTTTCAAGGAGTGTTCAATTCCATCTGTGATTCGGCTGAAAGTTTAAAGCCATGGAGTTATACCTGGCGGATTATTAATCAGGATGGTCAAATTAAATGGTTGCAGGGAAATGCCCGTCCTGAATCTCAACCAGATGGCAGCGTTTTATGGGATGGTTTAATTATTGATATTACCCAAACTAAACAGGCAGAAACCATACTGCGGGAAACAGCCCAGCGTCAACAAACCCAAGCGCGAATTATTGGTCGAATGCGTCAAACTCTGGATGCGGAGACAATTTTTGCCACGGCGACTCAGGAACTCCGTTATGAACTAAATAGTGATCGTGTGGGAATTTATCAGTTTAATTCCGATGGTCAAGGTCAATTTGTGGCAGAATCCTTGACATCAGGTTATCAACCCTTAATCTATCAATCGATTCAAGACTTACACTTTGATCCGAGCAGTTTTGAACCGGAAAATTGCGTTTTATCGAGTTTAAATCAGGAAGATAAAATTCAAGATACCTATCTTCGAGATATTCAAGAAGGAGTGCATCGTGATGGCTTGAGTTATTTGTGTATTTCTGATATTTACCAAGCTGGATTTCCCGATTGTTATTTACATTTATTGGAACAGATGCAGGTTAAAGCCTATTTAATTGTCCCGATTTTTTGTCAAATGGTGTCACCTACGGTGGACGTTACACTCGAAAGTTCTACCACGGTTCGGGCTAAGTTAAAATTATGGGGACTGTTAGCGGTCTATCAACATTCAAGTCCCCGTCAGTGGCAAGCATCAGAAATTAATTTAGTGGTACAAATTGGTGCCCAATTGGGAGTGGCATTGCAACAAGTGGCTTTATTAACCCATACTCAACAACAATCAGAAGAACTTTCTCAAGCTAAGGAAGCTGCCGATGCTGCGAACCGGGCTAAAAGTGAATTTTTAGCAAATATGAGTCATGAATTACGCACTCCTCTGAATGCAATTTTGGGATTTACACAACTGATGAATCTTGATTCTAGCCTAGGTTCTGAACAACAAGAACAGATTGGGATTATTCATCGGAGTGGTAAACATTTATTAGCCTTAATTAATGATATTCTGGAGATGTCTAAGCTAGAAGCCGACCAGATCAGCTTAAATCCGACTCGCTTTGATTTATTTCAAGGGTTAGATTATATTCAAGATTTACTCAAAACAAAAATTAAAGCATTAGGATTAGGATTTGAATTAGAACGGGCTGAAAATCTTCCTCAATGGATTATTACCGATGAAAATAAACTCAGACAAATTCTGTTGAATTGTTTGGGACATTTGATGAGTTGGACAGAATCGGGGACGCTTCGATTTCGAGTTAAACCCTTATTCCCCCCTTGGGAATCCTCGGGTTTGGAGTCCAATTATTCTACCCAAAATATTCGACTGGAATTTGAAATTGAAACCACTGTATCAAATAGACAATCCTGGGAAGTTCAGGATTTATTTAAACCCTTTACATCGATTCAACGCAGTCTCACCTTCCACCATACAGAACAATTAAGTTTACCCATTAGCCAACAATTTCTGCACCTGATGGAAGGAACAATTATGATAGAACATTCCTCAAATCAGGGGATAAAATTAAAGTTGGTAATTCCTGTCCAACTCCCCGAAATTTCACCGCAATCTCCGGTATTTTCCTCGGGAAAAATTATAGGTCTATCCCCGAATCAACTCAACTATCGTCTGTTGGTGGCTGAGGATCAAATTTCCACGGCTGCCCATCTGACTGAATTTTTGGAACAGATGGGTTTTACCGTCCAGGAAGCAGAAAACGGGGATCAAGCTTTGACCCTTTGGCGGGTGTGGAAACCTCACTTAATTTTGATCAAAATGCGGATGCCGATTTTGAATGGTTATGAGGCGATTCAAAAAATTCGTCAGGAGGAATTTCCCTGGGAAAATCCCGTGGAGGGGTCGATCAATTCTGACGCCGAATTCGAGGGTGTCAACCCCCATCAAACGATTATTCTAGGGATGATTCCATCGGGGTCGGAGACGGATAAACAGTTGGCTTTATCGGTGGGTTGTGATGACTTTTTATATACTCCTTTTCCAGAGGATGAACTTTTAGACAAAATAGGTGAATATTTAAAGGTGCAGTATCAATATGCGCCCCCATTTTTATCTCAATCATCGGGATTACTTACCCAGTCCGATAGTGCTACTATGACTCAACCTCCGGTTTCTGCCACTCCCTCACAGATGATGCCGCTCGAATGGGTGGAACAACTCTATCATGCGGCGGCTCAATGTAGCGATCGCTTACTACTCCAGTTAATTAGTCAAATCCCTCCTGAATATGAAGCAACGGCTGAATATTTGAACCATTTAGTGGATAATTTTCGCTTTGATCAAGTGATGGAATGGGCAAAAAAACCTGAAGATTCTGCGAAAAACATACAATGATTGAGAACCAAACTGAGATTTATAAAGGCAATATTTTGATTATCGACGATAATCCTGAAAATTTGCGTTTACTATCGAGAATGTTGATCCGCCGCGGCTATGAAGTCCGTCAAGCTTTAAATGGAATCATTGCCTTGAGGGCGATTGAAATTCAACTACCTGATATTGTTTTATTAGATATTATGATGCCCCAGATGGATGGGTATGAGGTGTGTAAACAGATTAAAAATAATCCTGAAACCGCCGATATTCCAGTGATTTTTTTAAGTGCTTTAGATGAAGTTCAAAATAAAATTAAAGGCTTTGCGGCTGGGGGGGCTGATTATATTACTAAACCGTTTCAATTTGATGAGGTTTTAGTCCGGGTTCAAAATCAATTATCGTTACAATTTGCTCGACAAAGAATTGTGAAATTGAACACAGAATTAGAACAACGGGTGAAAGAACGTACCCAAGAACTGGAAAATGTTCATGCTCAATTACTGAAAAAAGCCCTTTATGATGAGTTGACGACCCTGCCCAATCGAGTCCTATTTATTCAACATTTGGAATCGACTATTAAACAATTACAAGATCATCCCAATCATCTCTTTGCGGTGTTATTTTTGGATTGCGATCGGTTTAAAGTGATTAATGATTCTTTGGGACATTCCGTTGGGGATCAATTATTAGTTGCTATTGCCCAACGGTTAAAATCTACCCTATCCCATACTGATATTTTATCCCGGTTTGGGGGAGATGAATTTGCGATTTTATTAACGGATTTAACCGAACCTGAAATCCCTATTCAAACGGCGGAGAAAATTATTGCTATTTTGGCGGAACCCTTTTCTATTCTATCCTATCCAATTTATATTAATGCCAGTATTGGAGTGGCTTATAGTCAACCGGAATATACCCGACCGGAACAAATTTTACGCGATGTGGATACGGCTATGTATCGGGCAAAATCCCGAGGTATTTCCTGTTATCAAGTTTTTGATCCTAGTATGTATAAAAATGCCCTATCTTTTTTACAGCTTGATGCGGATTTACGCACGGCAATCAAAGAACAACAACTGGGAGTCAATTATCAGCCGATTATTGCGTTGAAAACCGGTAAAATTGTGGGATTTGAAGCCTTGGTTTGTTGGGAGCACCCCCAACGGGGTTTAATCTCTCCTAATGAGTTTATTCCTGTAGCTGAAGAAACGGGTTTAATTACGGAAATTGGTAATTTTGTTTTGCGACAAGCTGGAGAACAGATCTATCATTGGCAACAACGATTTTCGGAAATTCCCTTAACTATTAGTATTAATCTCACCCCTCGACAATTTAGCCAAAACAACTTAATTTCTCAACTGGATCAAATTGTTGAACAAACCCATCTGAATTATAACTGTTTAAAATTGGAAATCAAAGAAAGTGCCATTATGAATAATGTTAAAACCGCACAAATTATATTAAATCAGTTACGACAACGGGAAATTCAAATCAGTTTAGATGATTTTGGCACGGGATATTCTTCTTTGAGTTATCTGCATTCATTTCCCGTTGATACCTTGAAAATTGACCGTTCTTTTATTGGGGAATTAGACGAAGATCCTCAACAATTTGGCCTGGTTCCCGTGATTATTAATATTGCTCAAAAAATGGGAATGAATGTTATTGCAGAAGGCATAGAAACCGCCCAACAACTAAAAAAATTAAGACAGTTAAATTGTGATTTTGGCCAGGGTTATTTCTTCTGCGCCCCACTCAACCCGGAACAAGCTGTTAACCTACTCCTATCATCGCCCCAATGGTAATCGGTGATCAGTAATCAGTGATCAGTCATCAGTGTAGAAGGTAAAATTTATCAGTCTGTTCCTAATTAGTAATTAGTAATTACTATCAACTCTGATACTGATCACTGATTATGGTTGACCGATCATTGATCAACTCTTACACTGATAACTGATAACTAATAACTGTAAAGTCTGGGGAATTTATTCCCCGTGAATATTTCTCCAATTTATGCTAACATAAGGTAGGTCGAAAAAAGGAGATTTCTATGATAGTTCTGGAATATAAGTGCCAAGGCAAACCCAATCAATATAAAGCGATTGATGAAGCAATTCGCACCACCCAATTCATTCGCAATAAAGCAATTAGATATTGGATGGATAATTCAAGAGAATTAAAGATTGATAGATTTGCCTTAAATAAATATTCTACAACTCTTAGAAATGAATTCCCCTTTGTTGCCGACTTAAATTCAATGGCAGTCCAATCCGCCACCGAGCGAGGATGGTCTGCCATTAGTCGTTTTTACGACAATTGTAAGAAAAACATTTCCGGCAAAAAAGGATATCCCAAATTCCAAAAAGATTGCCGTTCCGTTGAATATAAAACATCGGGATGGAAATTACACCCAACCAAAAGACAAATTACCTTAACGGATAAAAACGGGATTGGTAAACTCAAATTATTGGGTAAATGGGATATCCAAACCTACAATATTAAGGACATAAAACGGGTGCGTTTAATTCGTCGTGCCGATGGATATTACGCACAATTTTGTCTGAATATTAATGTCACCGATATTCAACCCAAAACCGGAAAGGAAATAGGACTTGATGTTGGTATTGAGTCGTTTTACACAGACTCCAATGGATATCAAGAAGTTAATCCTAAGTTTTTGAGAAAAGCTGAACAATCAATTAAGCAATCTCAGAAACAAATCTATAAAAAAGTTAAAGGTTCATCGGGGAGACGGAAAGCTAGAAAAGTTTATGCAAAAAAACACTTAAAAGTAAGTAGACAACGGAATGAACACGCAAAGAGAATTGCGCGTAACGTATGCACATCTAACGATGTAGTAGTCTATGAAGATTTAAGTGTTAGAAATATGGTTAAAAACCATTGTTTAGCTAAATCAATTAGCGACGCAAGTTGGTATTTATTTCGGCTATGGATAGAATATTTTGCGTCTAAATTTGATAAATTAGCAATTCCGGTTGCACCCCATTACACTTCACAGAAATGTTCTAATTGTGGGGTAATAGTGAAAAAATCTCTATCAACCCGCACCCATGTTTGTAATTGTGGATGTGAGTTGCATAGAGATACAAATGCTGCAATTAATATTCTAAATCTTGGTAAACAAGCTAGGGGAGGGCATCCCCAAAGTAACGCTAATGGACTGGAAACCTCTACTCCTCTTGATGAAAGTCTGGTCGAGCAAGTGTCCAGGTTGAAGTTAGAATCTCAGTGTATTCAGACCTGAGAGTGTCAATATCAAGTTACGGATGCCAGTCAAAATCAACTCTCGGGTAAATTTCAAACCTCCGATCCCCTAGGAACCCGCAATGGTTTACGGTTTGGGGTATCCGGCGACCTACAGGGCAATTTAGCCCCCTTTGTTTCTCTGAAAAATGCCGATCAACGCAATTTAGACTTTTTTGTCCAACTCGGAGATATGTCGGAGGCAGATGCAGTTTCCTCCGCTATCCCCGGGGTCACTCAAGCCAAAACCCTAGAGGAGTTTCACCTCAAACAAAATGAAATCTACTCTCAACGCTATGGGTTAAACCCTTGGGCTGATTTACGGGCCAGTACGTCGGTTTATGCCACCTGGGATGATCACGAATTAACCAATGATTTCGCAGGTGGTGCTACCCCGGCAAAATCCCCCCAGAAACAGGATATTTTTGGTAAGGAGACCACTGGATATGTAAACGATACTCCCGTGTTTGATGCTGCGTTACAGAGCTTCCAAAACTATTTCCCCGTGCGAAATGAATATTATGGCAATACCAACGATCCTCGCACCGCAGAAGAACGGAAACTCTATCGTAACAATAACTTTGGCAGTGATGCGGCTACTTTTGTTTTAGATGTGCGATCGTTTCGGGATGCACCCTTACCCTTTGTAGCTGAAGATGCGGATCAAACCAAAATTGATCAAACCTTGAGTGATGCTTTTGATCCTAACCGGACGATGTTAGGAGAAGCTCAGTTTAAACAGTTAAAGGATGATTTACTCGTGGCTCAAAATGACGGAGTGACCTGGAAATTCGTGATGTCAACGGTTCCCATGCAGCAATTTGGGATTCCGACTATTGGAGAACGTTGGGAAGGGTTTGCCACCGAAAGACGAGATTTACTCAATTTTATTCAAGAAAATCAGATTAAAAATGTCGTGTTTGTCACCGGAGATTTTCATGGCAATGTGGTGAATAATGTCATGAATCAACAGGCGGTGGATCAACCCGTAACCCCAACGGGGGTGTTTGATGTGATGATTGGCCCCGTGGGAATTCAGTTAACGGTTCCGTTTCTTCCTGCACCCTTTAATCAAACCTTTGCAGCACCCTTTGGCCCCGCGACGATTGGGTTTACACCCGCGAGTTTATTAGCCAAACAATCGAAATCCCAGGCGGAATATTTAGCATTGACCGACCGAGAAGAAAAGGATCAATATGTGCGGGATGTTTTGGACTATCGCACCGAAACCCTGTTAAATTACGATCCGATGGGTTTGGAAAATTCCCCGATTGATGAAACCTTACTACAGGGGAGCTACGTTAACACCCATACCTACGGTTGGACGGAGTTTGAGATTGCCCCTAATACGGGTGTTTTAACCGTTACTAGCTATGGGGTTAATCCTTACAGCGAAGCTCAACTTTTAGCCAATCCTAACCCGATTCTGAGTTCTGAACCCTTTATTGCCAGTCAGTTTCAGGTTAAGCCCTTTTAATATCCCTTGACTCCCGTAGGGACGTGCCATAGCACCTCTCTACCAGGGACTAACGGGTGATATCAATTTGGATTTTGCCACTAAAATCGGGAATGGGGGGGGCGGGTTTGGTTAACTGTACCCGCACTTTTTCCACTCGGGGTTGTTGTAATAGGGTGTCGGTAATTTCTGTGGCTAATCGTTCTAAGAGGGCGAATTTGCTGGTTTTAATCACGTTCTCAACGGTTCTGATGGTCTGGCGATAGTCGAGGGTATCGGCGATCGCATCACTACTCCCCACGGGTCTTAGATCTAACCACAGGGTGATATCGGCTTCAAACCATTGTCCCAAAACCTGTTCTTCGGGTAAATATCCGGTATAACCGTAGCTGCGAATCCCTGAAATGTGGATTGAGTCCATAATTCCCAAAATAAAATGATATTTTCTCAAGAATATGCTACATTAATAAAAGTGTGGGTATGTAGCTCAGTGGATAGAGCATCAGGTTCCGGTCCTGAGGGTCGGGGGTTCGAGTCCCTCCATACTCGTTTTTTTAAAGTCGCTTGTAACTCGTATACAGAGGGATTCTCACCCCGACCCTCAGCATCAAAACCTGATGCTCTATCCACTGAGTTATCCAGAATCTATCCATTCCCATGATATTCGATAGGATTCTGGATAGATTACTTTTTACCTATCCATACAAACATTTAATCTAAAACCCTAAATAATTAATTTTTACTTATACCCTCAAAACTTAAAAATCCCATTAACACATAAATTTAAAAGTGTCAAATGGGATAAATAGAAAATTATATANTCCCTATAAACTATCTCTACAAGGTTACCTCCCCCTAACCTGACTATTGATTCTAAGTCGGTTCAGTTACCCGTCAAGGCACGTTTCACTGAAGACACCTTGACTGCTACCTGAAACCTCCAATCAATACTTGTCAGGGGTTAGGGGGAGGGTAGTGTTTACCCTTTTAACATCAATTATCTACCTCCCTGCCCTATCACTCGCCCAATTACCTTGATAATGTGCGAGCGCCACAAATTTTAGTTTTCACCGTGTAGGCTGTGTAGGCCGTGTAACTTTCTGCCGTTCCTAAAACTTTCTGGTTATCTTCCCAAGCTGCATACAATGGGAAGTTTGTAAATCTTCCCTCGGATTGCGGGTAAATTTTTCCCTAGCCCATAGAAGATTATTTTCTATAGCCGCAATGGATAGCGGCTATAAATAGAAATCACCTCTCCTTCTCCTGTTTGTATTCCGTCAATTCAGACACGGGTCGCAAAATAAAGTCTGTTTTAGACTTTTCCTTTTCGGTTTTAGAATCCTTAACAGTGAATTCGTAGTTATTCTGGATATCTTCACAATAAAACTCCAGATTCTCTCCTCCTCCTTTACCCTGAACGATTGCTACATCATCCCGAGTATTAGCCCGTTCCTTTTCGATTTTGAGTGCCATTTCCTTAATTTCATTTTCAAGCCTAAAGGTTAATTTCTCCTTTGGGTCTTGTTTTTTAGATAAATTAATATTTTTCCCCTTTGCTTTTCCAAGGGACTCCAAAACATCATCTTTTTTCCTTAAATTAGGACGTTTAGCCATAACTTTTAATTAATCTCCTATCCTAAGTGTTTAATTAAAGTATCTCATTAATTTCTCGATAATGAGCATTATCTGAGTAGTATTCATGGTTTACTGTATCCTCAATAATTATTGTTAACAATTTATGAAGTACATACCATCTAATTTTAGAGCTACTAGATATATCAGATGTTTCTAATGCTTCTGCTAATTCATGTAGTAGAGGTACAAGATATTCGTTATTAAATCTATCCCAAAACTGATAGCTACCTTCGTTACCATTGATATCAAATTTCATTATTTTAACCTATTGCATCCTTATATTTATTTTCCTTTTTTGTCCATCATCCACCAGAAGTTCCCACCCTTAGCGTCCCCAATAAACTTTCTGATAGTAACGGGTATTTTAGAATAATTCATAAATTTATCAAGGATTTTAATTGTTTTCTCAGGGTCATCTAAATCAAGAAGTTTAATTAACTGGTCATCGGTAGGTTTCTTAGGGTCAAACCCAACTTTTCCCCCTAGAGATGGGTCAACAGGAATTTCAACACTTTCAATCTTATCTCTGGTTGGTATCCCAAAGAATCCAATTATTGCTTTAGCCGATTCACTCGCAATAATTGACACTTTCAGTATCTGTACAGCTATCCAATTAAGTCTAATGATTAGATTTAATAGTGCCGATATATCAGAATCCTGTTTCTGTGATAATTCCATTATTTTACCTATTGCAGCAGTATTATTAATCGCTTTAAAAGTGTATCCTTGCTCCCCTTCTTTCATAGGGTTATTATCCTTGACTGCAATCTCAACTTCTCCACACGTTCTATGGTCAAGTGTTCTGAATACTAGATTCATTAAAGCGTTATAGGTCATCCCCTTGGTTGCGCCCTTTCCACCAGGGATATAAAGATGATTGGGAATTTCTAAACCATCCTTAAAGAAATCATCGCCACCTAACATTTCATAGATATCTTCTAATAACTCACAGTCACAATCTTTATCTGACATATCTTTTAAGCTCCTAGGTTTATTCTTAAATTCTACTATGGGGGGTAAAGCATCAACATTGAAATTGATAAGCTGATTAACTTCTAACATATTGTATCCTTCCCCAAAACCAGTAGATAAGGGATTGCTTCTACCCCCCCAAATACCAATTAATAGCTGAAGCGTCCCCTGTAATAATTCCAGCGTCAAATGTTAATTGAGAGTTACCAAATCTCGTAACATAAACAGTGCCATCAAATTTACTAGGATTATAGTATGTATTCATACTAAGCGGGTATGTTATTATCCTTGAGTTTTGATAAAAATACCAGTTATTGTATCCACTTGGATTAGAAACAATACCCTGATTAACTAAACTAGAGGGATATTGACAGAAATAAATAAAACGACTATCACTAAAACTACCGTTAATACTTGGATAATCAGGATACGTTGTAACACTATTTGTTGTGTAACTTATTTTCCAGATATCACTATAAGGATCGTCGTGTAAATCTAATCTAGTAGCGTGATAAGCTGTTGATCCAGAAATTTGGTAGTTAAATCTAGGATCTGTATTACCTGATGTTTTTCTAAATGATGATGCTGTTTGAGTGTATATCCCATAAAAACCATCGGGAGCTAAAGGGGATGATCTAGGTTGTCTATTCTCACCATCACTATTATTTGATGGATCAGGGGGGCCAGGTGTTGGACTTGGTGTTGGAGTAGGGGTAGGTTCGGGTTCGCTACAGTTATCAGCTTTTCTTGTGTCTTGATTAACGATTTTCCCGAACATTGTCACAGTGACAGTAATATCACAACCTTCTCGGGTTTGCTCAACTGTAGCAGTTCCAAAACCTAGATCAACTGTAGTATTGCTTAAATTCTTGGGATCAATTACTACTGATAATCCAGGAACACCCAGAGATAAGTCACCCTTCACAGATAATGCTATACCCGCACCACCAACCCTCAGTCCGACTTCTACATCACCCTTAGAGTTAATACCGACACCTGGCGTTAACTTCCCTCCGACTTTGCCTACGGTTTTAGCCGCTTTCCCTAAATCCCTAGCTGCATTACCTAAGCCTACCCTAGCTCTATCACTTGCGGTACGCTCTGATCTCCCTACGGTTTTAGCCGTTACATCTAAAGCGGTTCTAGTAGTTGTACCTTTAGGCGATCTTGCCCACGAATCTCTACCCCAATTACCTTGAGGGTTACTCCCCCCTATTTGGTTAGGCTGTGCGTTACTTGTACCACCCGATGAACTCCTAGGCGTTCTACCTCTATTAGCTAAACTCCCCCCTGTATCGTTACTAATGCCTAAACCCTGTCTAGGTTGCTTATAATCTACTGTTACAGGGTTTTTATTCCCTACTCTTATATCTCTGGCATAGGTAGTCATTATTTTAAAAGTTTTAAGTTAGTAACATAATTTGTTAGCTGCAATCCTTAGCTGCAAAGAAATAGTATTAAACATAACTAATTTCTTCTATACTCACCTGATTAAATCCTGTAGTAACACTACTTCTTACCCATAAAGGACTACCTAGCATAAATCTATTATCACCTGGATCTATTGGTGAGTTATTCAGGATTAATTTATTATCTTCATAAATAAGTGTTTCACCAGTTTTGAGTATCAATTTACTACTATTTACATTATCCGGTTGACTACCAAAATTATAATAAACATTATTAACTGAATTGTTACACAAATAAAAACCGTACCTATCAGGATTATTCTCTAATACCATGTTAGGGGTTGTACCTGTTAGAGTTATAGTTTCACTTTTAGTAACTTCTACTGAAGGGGGTAATAATCCATAGGTAACACTACCTGAATAACCACCTCCAAAAATCAATAAATCATTAGTAGATACTTTAGGGATTATCTGTATTTTTAATTCTTGTTTAATATCAGCAAAGATTAACGTACCATTCTTAATTAGATATGGTAGTAAGTCAATGAACCCAGGTAATCTATTGTTATAGAGTAGATCGGCTATAGGATAATCTAGTTCGGCATTATAGGGGATTTGATTGGTATAAGGAGTTAGGCTATTTAATGTATAAAGGGAATCATACATCTTGAGCAATCTAAATTCAAAGGCATAATTACCATTACGGTTATACTTGTTTTTAAATTCTAAAGTCTTAACAACTTTTTCATTATCTGTTTCACGTCTGCCATAAATAGGAATAGCAGTATTAGGTACTACTACCCTACTAGGGATAAGGTAGTCACAGTGCAAATACTCTAATTTTAATTCGCATTCAACCGTTGATAAATTGACATTACTCGGTAAATGTTTTAAAACAATATCCCTCCATCGGATTAAGGGTACTTCGTTAAATTCAATACTACCAGATACCGAGAATGGTGATATGTCATTAATTACTACAGGGGGGATCTCACCCGTGAAAACCTTGTTATATAAAACATTATTGCTATTCATTTTAAAATTGTCCTTAAAATTGTCCGGTGAGTGTAAATGTGCCACCTAACAAGGGATTTGTATTAGGCGCATAAGACTCAATAATGCAGGTATCAAATGCGTTGGAATTATTAATATTTTGAGCTACAAATCTACCTACATGACGGCTANGGAAACCTCTACTCCTCTTGATGAAAGTCTGGTCGAGCAAGTGTCCAGGTTGAAGTTAGAATCTCAGTGTATTCAGACCTGAGAGTGTCAATATCAAGTTACGGATGCCAGTCAAAATCAACTCTCGGGTAAATTTCAAACCTCCGATCCCCTAGGAACCCGCAATGGTTTACGGTTTGGGGTATCCGGCGACCTACAGGGCAATTTAGCCCCCTTTGTTTCTCTGAAAAATGCCGATCAACGCAATTTAGACTTTTTTGTCCAACTCGGAGATATGTCGGAGGCAGATGCAGTTTCCTCCGCTATCCCCGGGGTCACTCAAGCCAAAACCCTAGAGGAGTTTCACCTCAAACAAAATGAAATCTACTCTCAACGCTATGGGTTAAACCCTTGGGCTGATTTACGGGCCAGTACGTCGGTTTATGCCACCTGGGATGATCACGAATTAACCAATGATTTCGCAGGTGGTGCTACCCCGGCAAAATCCCCCCAGAAACAGGATATTTTTGGTAAGGAGACCACTGGATATGTAAACGATACTCCCGTGTTTGATGCTGCGTTACAGAGCTTCCAAAACTATTTCCCCGTGCGAAATGAATATTATGGCAATACCAACGATCCTCGCACCGCAGAAGAACGGAAACTCTATCGTAACAATAACTTTGGCAGTGATGCGGCTACTTTTGTTTTAGATGTGCGATCGTTTCGGGATGCACCCTTACCCTTTGTAGCTGAAGATGCGGATCAAACCAAAATTGATCAAACCTTGAGTGATGCTTTTGATCCTAACCGGACGATGTTAGGAGAAGCTCAGTTTAAACAGTTAAAGGATGATTTACTCGTGGCTCAAAATGACGGAGTGACCTGGAAATTCGTGATGTCAACGGTTCCCATGCAGCAATTTGGGATTCCGACTATTGGAGAACGTTGGGAAGGGTTTGCCACCGAAAGACGAGATTTACTCAATTTTATTCAAGAAAATCAGATTAAAAATGTCGTGTTTGTCACCGGAGATTTTCATGGCAATGTGGTGAATAATGTCATGAATCAACAGGCGGTGGATCAACCCGTAACCCCAACGGGGGTGTTTGATGTGATGATTGGCCCCGTGGGAATTCAGTTAACGGTTCCGTTTCTTCCTGCACCCTTTAATCAAACCTTTGCAGCACCCTTTGGCCCCGCGACGATTGGGTTTACACCCGCGAGTTTATTAGCCAAACAATCGAAATCCCAGGCGGAATATTTAGCATTGACCGACCGAGAAGAAAAGGATCAATATGTGCGGGATGTTTTGGACTATCGCACCGAAACCCTGTTAAATTACGATCCGATGGGTTTGGAAAATTCCCCGATTGATGAAACCTTACTACAGGGGAGCTACGTTAACACCCATACCTACGGTTGGACGGAGTTTGAGATTGCCCCTAATACGGGTGTTTTAACCGTTACTAGCTATGGGGTTAATCCTTACAGCGAAGCTCAACTTTTAGCCAATCCTAACCCGATTCTGAGTTCTGAACCCTTTATTGCCAGTCAGTTTCAGGTTAAGCCCTTTTAATATCCCTTGACTCCCGTAGGGACGTGCCATAGCACCTCTCTACCAGGGACTAACGGGTGATATCAATTTGGATTTTGCCACTAAAATCGGGAATGGGGGGGGCGGGTTTGGTTAACTGTACCCGCACTTTTTCCACTCGGGGTTGTTGTAATAGGGTGTCGGTAATTTCTGTGGCTAATCGTTCTAAGAGGGCGAATTTGCTGGTTTTAATCACGTTCTCAACGGTTCTGATGGTCTGGCGATAGTCGAGGGTATCGGCGATCGCATCACTACTCCCCACGGGTCTTAGATCTAACCACAGGGTGATATCGGCTTCAAACCATTGTCCCAAAACCTGTTCTTCGGGTAAATATCCGGTATAACCGTAGCTGCGAATCCCTGAAATGTGGATTGAGTCCATAATTCCCAAAATAAAATGATATTTTCTCAAGAATATGCTACATTAATAAAAGTGTGGGTATGTAGCTCAGTGGATAGAGCATCAGGTTCCGGTCCTGAGGGTCGGGGGTTCGAGTCCCTCCATACTCGTTTTTTTAAAGTCGCTTGTAACTCGTATACAGAGGGATTCTCACCCCGACCCTCAGCATCAAAACCTGATGCTCTATCCACTGAGTTATCCAGAATCTATCCATTCCCATGATATTCGATAGGATTCTGGATAGATTACTTTTTACCTATCCATACAAACATTTAATCTAAAACCCTAAATAATTAATTTTTACTTATACCCTCAAAACTTAAAAATCCCATTAACACATAAATTTAAAAGTGTCAAATGGGATAAATAGAAAATTATATATAAGGAATAACCCCTACAACTATTCCTACAAGGTTACCTCCCCCTAACCTGACTATTGATTCTATGTCGGTTCAGTTACCCGTCAAGGCACACTACGTTGAAGACACCTTGACTGCTACCTGAAACCTCCAATCAATATTTGTCAGGGGTTAGGGGGAGGGTAGTGTTTCACCCTTTAAAATCACCCTGCCCTATCACTCGCCCAATTACCTTGATAATGTGCGAGCGCCACAAATTTTAGTTTTCACCGTGTAGGCTGTGTAGGCCGTGTAACTTTCTGCCGTTCCTAAAACTTTCTGGTTATCTTCCCAAGCTGCATACAATGGGAAGTTTGTAAATCTTCCCTCGGATTGCGGGTAAATTTTTCCCTAGCCCATAGAAGATTATTTTCTATAGCCGCAATGGATAGCGGCTATAAATAGAAATCACCTCTCCTTCTCCTGTTTGTATTCCGTCAATTCAGACACGGGTCGCAAAATAAAGTCTGTTTTAGACTTTTCCTTTTCGGTTTTAGAATCCTTAACAGTGAATTCGTAGTTATTCTGGATATCTTCACAATAAAACTCCAGATTCTCTCCTCCTCCTTTACCCTGAACGATTGCTACATCATCCCGAGTATTAGCCCGTTCCTTTTCGATTTTGAGTGCCATTTCCTTAATTTCATTTTCAAGCCTAAAGGTTAATTTCTCCTTTGGGTCTTGTTTTTTAGATAAATTAATATTTTTCCCCTTTGCTTTTCCAAGGGACTCCAAAACATCATCTTTTTTCCTTAAATTAGGACGTTTAGCCATAACTTTTAATTAATCTCCTATCCTAAGTGTTTAATTAAAGTATCTCATTAATTTCTCGATAATGAGCATTATCTGAGTAGTATTCATGGTTTACTGTATCCTCAATAATTATTGTTAACAATTTATGAAGTACATACCATCTAATTTTAGAGCTACTAGATATATCAGATGTTTCTAATGCTTCTGCTAATTCATGTAGTAGAGGTACAAGATATTCGTTATTAAATCTATCCCAAAACTGATAGCTACCTTCGTTACCATTGATATCAAATTTCATTATTTTAACCTATTGCATCCTTATATTTATTTTCCTTTTTTGTCCATCATCCACCAGAAGTTCCCACCCTTAGCGTCCCCAATAAACTTTCTGATAGTAACGGGTATTTTAGAATAATTCATAAATTTATCAAGGATTTTAATTGTTTTCTCAGGGTCATCTAAATCAAGAAGTTTAATTAACTGGTCATCGGTAGGTTTCTTAGGGTCAAACCCAACTTTTCCCCCTAGAGATGGGTCAACAGGAATTTCAACACTTTCAATCTTATCTCTGGTTGGTATCCCAAAGAATCCAATTATTGCTTTAGCCGATTCACTCGCAATAATTGACACTTTCAGTATCTGTACAGCTATCCAATTAAGTCTAATGATTAGATTTAATAGTGCCGATATATCAGAATCCTGTTTCTGTGATAATTCCATTATTTTACCTATTGCAGCAGTATTATTAATCGCTTTAAAAGTGTATCCTTGCTCCCCTTCTTTCATAGGGTTATTATCCTTGACTGCAATCTCAACTTCTCCACACGTTCTATGGTCAAGTGTTCTGAATACTAGATTCATTAAAGCGTTATAGGTCATCCCCTTGGTCTCACCCTTTCCACCAGGGATATAAAGATGATTGGGAATTTCTAATCCGTTTTCTTTAAAGTTATCGCCACCTAACATATCATAAATATCCTCAATCAAATCACAGCATTCATTATCCATAATTGGTGGAATACTCCTAGGTGGGGTTTCAAATTCAGTTTTTTTGTTTGGTATGTTCCTATATTTTAGCTCTATAGTTTGAACAATTCTGGGTTTGGTATAAAAATCCGTAACCCGACCCAAAACAGGTTCTTTTGTGTTATTTCTCCATTGACGTTGGGTATAATCATGCTGAATAGGCGCATTAATCTCTGGAATTGTTTCAATTCTTTCTAATAAATCTTGCAGGTTACTAGTACCCAATAAAATAATACCGTCACCTTTATATACAGCTTTGTAAGTTGTTCCCATTATATTATAATAAAAAAATTTAGTTGAATAATTAAAAATACTCCAGTCTAAAATATCTCCTTGAGATGTTGCTAAAAAATCCATAAAAGTAAAATCAATAAAATTATCATTAAGGTTAACAATATTATTATCTTTGAAGTAATCAATAAAATTAGCGTCTAAACCTGCTGAATACCCCGACGTTTGCCCACTGCCTTTAATGATTGAAGGTTGAGATATTTTAGATATTTTTTTATTAGATAAATCTTCTAAAGTGTTATCTGTTTTTCTGTCTTTAATTCGTTGTTGGACGCTTCTTAACGCCTCCATTGTGACCCATTTAGGACTATTTTTAGGAACAGTTGGTAGGTATGTTGTTTCTGTTGCTCCTATCAATAATTGCGTGTTAGATACTTTAATGTCTAACTCCCAACTGGTGTCGTAATAGCTTGTCGATGGGATGCCCTGAAGAAATGCTTTGTATTCAGGGACGTGATCCCAAAAACTAGAATCTTCTCCTTGCAAGTAAACTCCAACAATAAAGCTCCCATTCCACTGATAGGATATCCGTCCTGGTAATTCTAGAATTACCCACCCTGGCTTTGTACCCGTATCGTTTAACCTTGGTGGGTTACCAGACTTAGGCGGTATTTTAGGTGAGTATTCCCCCGGGTCGGGCGGTTTAGGGGGTGGTGTGGGAGTAGGGGTTGGAGTAGGGGTAGGTTCGGGTTCGCTACAGTTATCAGCTTTTCTTGTGTCTTGATTAACGATTTTCCCGAACATTGTCACAGTGACAGTAATATCACAACCTTCTCGGGTTTGCTCAACTGTAGCAGTTCCAAAACCTAGATCAACTGTAGTATTGCTTAAATTCTTGGGATCAATTACTACTGATAATCCAGGAACACCCAGAGATAAGTCACCCTTCACAGATAATGCTATACCCGCACCACCAACCCTCAGTCCGATTTCTACATCACCTTTGGCGTTGATACCTACACCCGGTGTAGCTCTACCTGCTGTCCTGGCTGTACCTTGAGCAAGATTACTCGCTCCAAAACCCCTACCTGTAGCAATGGCTCCCCTTAATCCGGCTGTTCTTTGAGCTTGTCTTAATTGTCCGTTAGTCGGTTGTATCGTACTTTTTCCTTGTTGTGGGGTAGTTGGTGATTTAGCAATAGATGATGGGTTTCTCGAAAAGGGTTTAATGGTACTTGTTGCCCCATTTCCAAAATTGAGCGGTTGAGTCTGACCTGAGATAGCTGTCCCAGAGTTCCCTATTCTTGTCGCTGTTCCGTATGTAGTCATTTTTTGTCTCTAATTATTTTCTATAGCCGCAATGGATAGCGGCTATAAAAGGAAATTACACATAGCTTACTTCTTCTATCGCAACTACATTGCTTCCTACTTCACAGCGACTCCATAAGGGTAAGTTCATAGTTGCCCTACTATCACCTGTATCTATCTCTTGATTATCGATAATTAAAGTTTTATCTTCATAAACTAAAGTTTTACCAGGTGATAATTTTAATTTAGCTGAATTTTCACCTGTAGTTAATCCAAAATTGTAAATAATATCAGTCGCTCCGTTATTGCATAAATAAAAACTTAAACGTTTAGGGTTTATCGGTAATAATTGCTTAGGAATATTATTGATAACCACATTCTCCGATTTGGTTATCAATAATTCTCTAGGCAGAAGTTCAAAAGTAACACTACCTGAATAACCGCCTCCAACAAGAATTAAATCATCTGTAGATAATTTGGGATATATCTGTAGTTTTAATTCTTGCTTAATGTCACCAAAAACTAAAGGTGTAGTTTTGGTCAAGTAGGGCATTAAGTCAATAAAACCAGGTAATCTATTGTTATAAATCAAATCAGCTATTGGGTATCCTAACTCCTCATTATAAGGGATATCATTAGTAAAATAAACGTCCCCTAAAGCGTAATCGATATCGTAATGTTTTATCAATCGAAATTCAAAAGCGTAATTAGAATTATGGTTATAAACATTTTTAAAATTAATCGTTTTAACTTGTTTTGATAAATCTGATTCCCGTCTCGCATATACAGGTATTTTGTCACTAGGCACTAAAGCTCGGGATGGGATTAAATAATCAAAGTGTAGATACTCTAATTTTAATTCACATTGGACTGTTGATAGATTAGCGTTACTCGGTAAATGTTTTAAAATAATATCGCGCCAAGAAATTAGCTTAATTTCTTGATAATCAGATGAATCTGAATAAGTATTTTTATCGATAACAACCGGAGGTACTTCTCCGGCAAACGTCTTGCTGTAAAAAGTCATTTAAAAATCCCCTGTTAATACAAAAGTACCGCCTTTATAGGGGTCTGCATTGGGCGCATAAGACTCAATAATGCAGGTATCAAATGCGTTGGAATTATTAATATTTTGAGCTACAAATCTACCTACATGACGGCTAAAATCTGGCTTAACCTGCACCAAACCCGATACTACGTCTTTATACCAAGCATTGCGGGTTAATCGCCCTACAAAGCTGTTTGGAAGGGATTCTAACTCTGGATTGACTAAATCAGATGCGATATCAAACGCGGTTTGAGCGATATCTAAAGGGTCAAATAGCTGTAAATGAATCGAACCGTAATTAATCGGATTTGTTATTAGAACGTTAAAGTCAATTTTCTTGCCAGGATAAAAACTGTAAATATCAAATAATTTAAAGCCTGTAGTACCACTATCACTATTTTTTAACTTGTTCAGATTATCGGCATAGGTGTATGTTTCACCTGCATAAATATCATACGGTTCCCAAGCTGTATAATTTGTTCCTGTAGGCAATACTAATCGAAGTTCAACAGGTATCATAAGTTCCTCTGTATTTTTATCAATTATATCTTTATCGGAACGGATTATTAAAAAAATTTCTGTAGGTTCACTAACTTTAATGGATAATCCTAATTGTCCTAGAGTTACATCTACAAAATTACTACCGGGTAAAAAATTAAAATTGCTTGGTGAAACTGGTCTATAGCTATCGTCTTTATTTTTCCAAAACAGTCTACATCTACCGGAAATGATATCTAAGGATATTTCCCTATTAACAGTTTCAGGGATTGAAACAACCAAGTCAATGTAAGTATCTATCTCATTAATTGTTAGTTCATTAGAACTAACAAATTGATAAACAGGAAACCCACTACCCCCCGATATACCAATAGCGTTAATAGTTTGTTGTCCTGTCCAATTACTCGGAATTATTGGCATATAATACTAGATGTAGTAATCTTGTTATTATTATATGGCAGCAACAGAACTAAAAACAGAAGATATTGCCAAAATAAAAGGGAATACTTTATCGACAGCGTTAACAGATAAAGAGAGAGTCCCTGACCCTAACTTTTTTAGTGGGATTAGCTCGTTTTTTGTAGATGCGGCTAGGGCGGTTGCTAATTCTTCCGCTTGGTGGGCGAAACTGATAAAGGGAACCACCATGATTAATAATATTGCCGGAGGGGCATTTATAGGGGCAAGGATTGGAGCGTTTGCAGGACTTCCAGGAATAGTTATAGGTGCAGCTGCCGGGGGAGCCGCAGCCGGAGCAGGGACTTTTTTAGCCGGATATCTTCTACAAAATGGGAATCCAGTAGCTCAAGTTTATGGCGCTTTAGAGGTAGCCAAAAACGCAGGGTTGGCAGGTGCCGCCCTAGCTGGGAGCGCGGCAATTTCAATGACAACCGGGGTTACAATCCCCCAATTAATATCAAGTTTGTTGAACTTTGGTGAAACGGTTTATGACTTTAACTTTGATATCCCTGATAGCGAGATATGGAAGCAAATTAATTCAATTGTTGATGGGCTATATGGTCAAGCTGGTCAGTTTTTAGGCAGTAGCTTTGCACGGTTTGTAATGACAGGGATTTTATCCCCGCCAAAAGTTGTGATTGACGTGCGGGGGTTGGCACTCGCCTATAGTGAATACGCAGAGGATAAACGTAAGGAGTTATTGCAGGGAATCAGTAATTTCGCTTGGGTGGGACTAAATGCAGCCAAGCGTATCGGGTTTTTATTTGCGTTTTTAAATGGTCGGAGTGCGATTAAGTTAGCAATTGCCAACGCCCCTGGGTTAAAGGAACTTAATCCTGATTTTGTCAAGCTGGTCGAAGGTTGGGGAGATGAGGAAGACGAAAAAACTAAGGAGAAAGAAGTTAAAGACTGGAAAATATCTACTTGGGTTGAAGCAAAAATCGAGGGGATTGCAGACCCTCGGATTAAATCCTTTGTAGAGGGATTTTTGGATGGAGTTAAGGACGTAGTTTTTGACGACGTTGAAGAATATTTTGAGATGAGGTACTCCTAATATATTTCTATAGCCGCTATCCATTGCGGCTATAGAAAATAATCTTCTATGGGTTAGTTGGTTTTTTGGGCTTAGGTTTTCTGGGTGGTAATCTCCATCGCTCAATGTCCCAGTTGATTAATTTTTTCAGTTTAATTATTGGGTTCACATTACAACCTTTACAAATCCATTGGTATCACGATAGAAATTACCAGCACTCAATCCATCCGGCACAAGCGGCAGAGCCGTCGCTTTAAAGCTAGTGCCATTGATTTTGCCATTTCCGTCACGTTGTACCATAGTCCAAGCATTGGGTGAGGATGTTAGCCCCATCCATTCAAGCCTTTGGCTATAGAAATCGCTTAAAATCCAGGGTTGCCAATTCCCTGGAATATTAGTGGCTAAAAAGCTAATTCTTTCAGGGATTCCCTGTATCTCGCTCCAGTGAATTTGGTTGTCTGAAAAAATAGCGGGTTTATTCTGTAAAGAATCCCAGTTATTGTTTTTGGGTGGTGCAATTAAAATCATTTTGCTACACCTCTACATATTTAGCGTAACTAGCGTTAACGGTAGGTGTTCCTGTGCTAATTACAGAAATTAACTCCTTTGAAAAATCAAAATCCCCAATAATGTTCTCTGGGTAAAGTACATAATCGTAATCGGTAGCAGTTGCAGTTCTCCCTAACGCTATTTTAACGATTGCAGAAGTAGAAGTGTTTACAATTGAATAAATTTTTCTACCGTTAGTAGCAGTTCCATCTAAGGGAATTAATGTACTTGCGGTATTAGCAATTAATGTACTCGTAGAACTAACGGTACTGTCTAACTTTAATTGAGTTACATTTCCATCAAAAACCGATACTGGGGGCGGTGTAATTAAAAATCCCATGTGGGTTAACTCCTTTAATTCAAATAGGGTTTAGAGGTTCGAGTATTACCATTAATGGTAATAGGGTAATCAGTTAATGAACAACTAATTAAAAGTTGTTGAGATGTACTCATCTCGGTAACTGATTCAATCGAAAAATCACAACACATTTTACTACCAGGGTTTTTAGCAATGACTAATTCCTGCTTATGTTGGTAAGCTAAAACGTGAAATAAAGCGTCGAGTAAAGTTTCTCTATCGTAAGGATAGACTCCAGTACCAGGAGTAAAGTCAAAATTGTAGTAATCCTTAATTGATATGGTTCCATTAACAATAGTTCCCTCTAATTCCGTTAAATTAATTGTAGCAATTTCCTCGGTAATATTTTCAGTAATAGTAATAACCCTTTCATTAGTCAAATTTAAGTCAGGGTTATTTTGAACCTCTAACACTTTTCGACACAGTTGGAGTGTTAGTTCCTCTAGGGTAGTAGCTGGGAATTGTGGGTATAGGGAAGGGGTTATGATCATTAGAAAAAAGGAAAATCGAATTCGTTGTTAGTAATTATTTCTAAGATTTTAGTTGACATAACTACGTTTAATAACAATACGAAAAAGATTGCAAGGAGCATTAATCTTATCCATTCCATGTCTGTTGGTAATGTCCGTTTAGGGGGTGTGGGTGGCTTTTGTTTCATGGGAACCCTTTATGGTATTAATGATTGGCAATCATACCATTAACAAGGGCAAAATTAAGTTAATAGATGAGCGATTGATAATGACCAATCAAGAGTGTTTGGGTGTATAGCGTCCCATTGAATATTACCGTTAGGCGTCTCTGGTATTGGGTACTTTTGCCAGATACGTTTTACTGAAATATTCCTTAAAATTGTCTTCCCTACCAACGACGGGAAGATAGGAAATTCTAAAAAAGTCGGCAATTCTGAAGGGTAGATTTTTTGAGCTTTTCCGTACCAAGTATTATTCGATAAATCTGAATAAACAGACCTGATCAACCCGTATGAATGCCACCCTTTTTTATTATTCCAATCATCCCAATCAGTGATAAATCTTAAATCAAAAAGCGTTGCAGATGTACAAGAATCTTGATAAATTTTCCAATCATCTGTGATACTACCTGCAACGCTTAATTCTTGCCAGTCGCCTATTGAGTTGGTATACATATTAAATTGATACCTTCAATCTGTGATTCAACATCAGCAAGAAAACCATCCATATCATCTTGACAGGGTTCTACAATGTCTAAGAATGTTTGAACGTCAATAATACCGTTTAGCATTCTTGTAGTCGCCGCCTCAATGGTTCTAGCTCTTTGAAAAGCTTGCTCTAATAATTCCTCTGGTTGATCCAATGGGATATTCAGAAGGAAAATATCAGATAACTCTGAGTAAGTCTCAATGTCCCCAATCATTTTTTTGATTAACTCATTGCAAATGTACCATCGGCAAAATCAGAACCTTTTCCGGTAGCGCCTTTACCTAGTTTCCAAATCTCTGGCTTAAATCCTACAGATACATTTAACCCGGCTACCGTAGTGTCTCTTACTAATTTTTCAATAGTTGATCGCATATCTTCATAGTCAATATTTGCGACAACAGTTTCAGCGACTTTATCTTTTGCATCAGTGACTTGAGCAACGGTTTCATTACGCCCAAAGGGGATACTTCCGGAGCGAGTAGGTTTAGATTTATACGATCTAGAAGTCCGGGCTGAAACTTTATTAGTAGGCACGGCAGTAGCCGAAGACATTGTAATACGACAGATTGCAGGTTTTAATAGTCCGGCTTCTGCACTTGCTGTAAGAGGGTCTAATTTGATTCCAAATTTAGTTAAGTTAGCATCAAATAATTTACCGATTTTAATAGCCTGCACTGTTATACTAGCTAGACGGTAATCAGCAATCGTTACCGGAGTGGCTGCGCTAATCCCAAAAGGGATGATAGCCACATTAACAGTGTTTAATTCGGTAGATGCGGGTTTACGCGGATGCTCAATTTTACTCGTCCCGCTTGCGTAAACACCCAAAAAATGGGCTTTTTCAGGGTCGCTTAATTTGCTAAGAAATTTTTTAAACTGCATAACTTAGTTTTTACTTTAATTGATTACTTTTAAACCTTAACAAAAAAACTAACATACAGCAAAAAACTAAGTGTAAACATTATAAGAGTTTCCAGTACATACAGCATGATTATCTTAATTTAGTTATATCGAATCCACTAGAAGTGAATAATGCCCCATTGCTGCCAAGTAAGGTAATGTTATTTTTTAGGCTTGCTAGTGATAAAGTCGCGAAACTAAAGTACACATCACCCACGGGCCTAATTCGTTCTGATCTCACGTCTTCCCCTAGTACCTTTTCCATTGGTGGAATTATCGGGTATGCAGTTTGTTCGTCCTGACACTCAGTTACTTTACAGAATTTGAGGTTAAATTCCTTTTGTGCTACTAAACACATTTTACGATAAAATTCTATTCCATCCTGTTTATTATAAAAGTAACTATAACTTTCTAATCCATTAGCTTTATCTCGATAACTAACGGTTGTTTTACCTTTACGGATTTTAAAGGGTGTTGGTGTATTAAACTCTGTTTTAATCCGTATAGCTAACTGTTCAATATCAGTTAAGGTTAGATTAGTTAAATTAGGACTATCCCATTTTTCTGTTAATTCGTTTAATCTAAAACTTAACCTTGCTTCTATTTGTTGGTAACCCGCTTCTACATCTGCTAATGGTTCGATGAAATGCAAAACTACCTTGGGTTTACCTTTATTACTTACAAATCCCCCAAAGCCTATAGAACCTTTTGAGTCCGCGCCAATAACTCTCATTGCATCTAAACATTGTTGACGCAATTCAATCATCGTACCTGTTATATAAATAAATTCATCTTTATTTTTTCTATTTTTCCAAAATTTAATAACGTAATATCCCAGTGAATGAAAAGACTCTAATTCTAGTTCTGTCGCATCCTCCCTCGGTAGTATCCACTCAAATGAAGGACGAGCGTCTTTCAATACCCCCCAATATTTAATACTTTCTTCGGCTTCATTTACATACCCCCTATTCTGTCCCGTTATCGGATTTTTTTTAAATTCATATTCAAAGTCTGTAAACCACGTTTTAAAATCTATTGTGAACCCTAATCTTTGTCCCAGTATTTCATGTAACGCTTTAATCAAACTACCTTGTAACAGAATCTGGGATTCCGTTCCACTGATTAAATAAGTTTTATCCCTGTCAAGTTTATTGCTTGGCGTAGTCTCAAACACCCTGTAGTTAGGTGACTCGTCGTAGCTCCACGCCCTTTGTTTTGGGTCACGCGCTTTAGTGACCTTTCTTGCTTCTTTTAACTGTTCGATTAATAATTGTTTCCAATCTTGATTATCCATATGTAATAATTTAGAAAGAGTTTAGAAGATATCCCATGAATATAAATTATAATCTATTATTTTTATTTGTTAGCAATATTATCGCTTTAGGTTTAGCTGTATGGAGATTATCTCAATGGGAAGAAAGATTACAGCATCAAATTAATGAAAATAAAAAAGATATTAATTGTGGGTTAGAATCTTTGCGCTCCGAAATGCGTAGACGAGATTATTTAATGGGAATTAAACTTAATACCCTTATTAAGTTTATTGAAAAAACGAGTGATTACCAACCACCTACTATGGATGATTTCGATATTAAGGATTAATTGAAAATGGTACAATAAAGGGTTATTTGTTTTGGAGTGAGTTTTATGGCTGGAAAAGGTGGAAATACCAAGAGCGATATTGATTTTCGGTTAAGCTGTCCTACTGTAAGAATCCCCAAGCCCTATCATCGCGCTTGCCAGGAATATGCTAAGGAGCTAGAAAACCGAGATGTTGAATCAGGAAAAGTGTATCAAGCCGATGATGGAAAATGGTATTACCGCGATTAATCCAAGTATTGTTATAAGCTATTGACTTAAACCCATACTTAATAATCTTTCGTAATATTACTTTACAGGAATCCTATTGACGGATTCTTTTTTTTGTTGCTACTGTAGGTTTATTGGTGAAACATCAATTGCTATAGATGAAACATCAATAAAGTTAAGTAAACAATGAGCGCATAAGGAAAACAAAATGCCTAGACATAAAAAGACCGTTAGCTTAACAACTGCTAATGACGCAGAGTTAACAAAAGTAATTCCCCATTTGACTCAATTGATTATGTCGATTAGTCCATTATATCCAGGGTTTCCAGCTTTAACTTTGCACGATAAATTACAAAACGACAATTGGGATTTAAGCCCCCATGAACAACAATTTTTGTACGCAGGGATTGAGATGTTATCCATTCTGAGTAACGAGTTAAGACTCAATAACACATCTAGTTTTAAGTCAAAAATTGAGCAGAAAATTGAGTTGGCTCAAGCCCAAAATTCTCTCTAGTTGACCTCTAATTATTTTCTATAGCCGCAATGGATAGCGGCTATAGACAGAAAACCTAACCACTAACACGATGGATAATGACATCTACGACTGGACAGAAGTGATGGGAAACAACATGATCACCCCTACACCCAGAATGGTTTATCTAAAACATCACATTCTTACCCGTAAAACCCGATTAAAAAGGGAAGGTAAGGACGGGATTGTTAGACCTTTAAGGGTTAAGCATGATATTCACTTTGTAGTTTGGAGAATCGCTAACGTTTTAAAAGACTTTAAGTCATGTGATGAAGAAAAACTAAGAGAGGTTTTTGAATTAGTGATCCACGAAATTAATTCCAGGGGTGATGCTAATGAAGTATCAGAATAGTCCTGTAATAATGTACGGGATACAGTTTGATTCTAAGTGGGAGTGTGAAGTTTATAGACTTATCAAGTCTATAATTCCCCCAAGCTATATTTCTGTTCACGAAAGAGTGTTAATCAAGCCTACGACTAAAAATTATCGTGCGAGATATTGGAATTGTGACTTCATTATCAAAGATGATTTTGATAACCCCCTGCTACTAGTTGAAGCGAAGGGTATGCCTACAAGAGAATTTTTGAGGCAACTACAGTTGTTAGATGCCTTTGAACCTACATTGATTGGCAAAATCAGAATCGTTCAACAGCAATCAACAAAAATTGATGAATGCTTTACTTCTCTTAATCCAACACAGTTACAGGCGGAATTAAAGATTGTTTCAAAACAACTAAAAGGTGACCCATGGAAATTAACCAATTAACAGACGAAAAATTCACAACAACTCTATTAGTCGCTTTAACGGTAGCGGTGGAAGCCATCGCAGGGGAAGCAAGAGAGGATGCAATGATGAACCTGATAGATGTAGCTATTGAAGCGACTGATAAAATTGATAAAGCCAAAACTCAAGAGTTAGTAAATGTTTCTAAAATGGCTGTGGCACTTCAATGGCAAGAATATAATTCACACAATAATTAATTGCTTGACCGAAACGTCGTTAAGCTACCCATCAGTTATTGGCTATCAGGATTAAAACTTTAGTAAGTAGGTGAGAGTATGTATCGCTACAATAAAATCAGTGAAAAACTGAGTAAATTGACCCTTGATGGGTATAACAGACAAGACTCCGAACTGACGTTTGTAGAAGCTAAAATAGTTAAGAGTGAAAACTTTTTAACTATTTACGGCGCAATCCTGCCAGGAATAAGTGGGAAGTTTTCAAACATTACCAAACCAAAAAAATTAGATGATGGGAAATGGGGTAACGACCCTGACTTTAAGTTTCCAGTAGAAGGATTAGAAGCTAACCCCATGCCGTTAGTAATGATTCAGATTCCCTTAAAATCATTCACTAACGATAAAGGTAAGGATATCAACCCTTCTGTGAGTGAAGAATTTATCGCTAAAAAGCTATTAGAGGACTTTGGAGATAATGGAGCCTTTGAAGGGATGATTGACCTCGGAATCGACAAAAGCCGAATTGAAAAATACGAGGAGTATATAGCACTTGGCGAAATGGGAATGCCCAAAGCCAACAAGGTATTATCTGAATTTTACGAGATTTCTAAGATTGACACCTTAACAGTCATCACTAATGAAATCCTGCTGGCTACGGGTGGTGGCAGTGGAGAGAATAAAAACGGAGGATATGGCGGCAAAACTTATGCTCCCAAGGAGACAGAATCAGAGCGACTCAATGCCCGTGCCGAGTTCGCTAAACGATTCTTAGCTGATGACTGGGACAAAACCAAAGATTTCTCTGTGATTACATTTGATAGTTGCTTAACCCTCTGGGATGGACGCTCTCACGACTTAGGACAAAGTGGATGTCAGTATATGACAGACATTCTTAAAAATATCCTTTCTTAGTAGTAACAAGCTCTAATTATTTTCTATAGCCGCAATGGATAGCGGCTATAGACAGAAAACCTAACCACACGAAAGGAATATGGAACATTTAGACTTTGTTGATTATCGACTTGACAGAGAGGAGGACGGCATAGATTATCGTGACCTCTGCGATCCAAAAGATAATTTTTATTCAAGAATCGACTCCCTTCTGTCTCAGATAGTGATTTTACCGTCCAGTGACTTGCAGACAATCCCGTTAATCTCGTTCCTGTTAACACCGAGTGCAATGTCAAATAACTTACCCATAGGGGTGCTATACGGTGCAAGCGGTAGCGGCAAAAGTGAGACAGCAAAATTTATCGCAACATTACACAACACCCCTATGCAGACCGCAGCGAGTACGTTCGCGAGTATCCGTAACCTGATTTCAAATAGCCGCTATTATGATAGCGATAAAGAGTTTGAGAAAAATTTTTTATTGGTTTGGGATGATATCAACGAAAAGGTTTTTACCGATTCAGAACAAATGTTTTCAATGTTTAAAAGCGGTATTAATCGAAAATCAGTTATCACTATTGCTGACAAGATGGGGATAAACATGGAGTTTTACCCGTTCTCGCCAAAGCTGGTTAGTACCGTTAATCCGTTCTGGGATAACCCTAAGCTAACTGAATTAAAACGCCGTTTAATACCGTTTTTATTCTCTAAAATCCAAGATTATTCAAGTGTAGAAGTTAACCTACTCTCTGTAGAAGATATTAACTTCAATGGATTAAATAGCGAATTTGAACAATTCTGGCACATCCAAGAAAATAGAACGAGCTTTAACCAAAAAAAACGGGGGCTTGCCCGATTGAAAAGTGAAATAATCCCGTTAGAAGTTTTTCGACTGTATCAAGATAATANTCTTAATAGTAGTTGGCTGATTGACCTCTAATTTCCTTTTATAGCCGCTATCCATTGCGGCTATAGAAAATAATTAGCTACACATAGAAGGAATGCTGGACATTATGGGCAAAATTGACAACCTAGAAAAAGGTAGGCAAAAAATATTTAATGATGATTTGGAAAAGGTACGAACCACGCTAACCCTATCTAAATCATCCCGTGAGTTTCTAAGTAATAGGGGTAATAAGATGAGCGAAACTATAGAAGCGTTGGTCTGGTTAGCATCTAACGGCAAGTCGGGGTATTTAAGCCAAAGATTTGAACTATGGAAGGAGTTGCCACCGGGTAAATTTAAACATCGGTAATTTATTTTGTGCAACTACTTATTAGGAGATTAAACAATGAATCATCAAATCAAACCATTTTCTAGGTATATATGGCAGATAACTTATCAATTTGGAGAATATGCCACTTATACCGAAACACTAAAAGAAGCAATGAATAATAGTTGTTTTCTTAATTATGCTGACCATGATGTAGAATGTGGGTTCTGGACATGGGATTCCATCGAAAAACACTGTAAAAAATACGGCTATGCCAGAGGGAGTTATGATGTAAAAAAAGATGATTATTGGTGGGAAGTTAAAAAAGTAAAACAATTTTCGTAAAAACAGTATCCCCCCCAACCGGACAAAACCTCTTAAATGAAGCGTAGTAAAGTTGTCAAGAGGTACTCAGTGAAACGTCTCTTGACAAGTGAACAAGCGAAATAAAATAGAGGTTGACGGTTAGGGGGGGGATACTGTTAATATAAGTTTGAGCTTGAGTTTAGTAAATCTCGCTTCTTAAAAAAATCAAAACTACTATTAACCCTCCTGAACAGATACCCGGTTGCAACTTAATGGAAATCGGTAGTAGGTAATCCAGGGGGGTTTTAAGTGTCTACTTTTTTACGGTTCTGTAGAAATATTTTCTATCTTCCCTTTATACATACCTTGGGAAGATACACGCTCATCACTCCCAATCCCTACCGACACTGGCCCAATAAAAAAGCAACCCGGGGTAAAGGTTGCCTGATAAATATTTAGATTGGTTGGGTTCTAATCGTCTAGCTGGTAGATGATTTTGATTAGCCGTTTCACTTCATCATCATCAGTATTGATCCCGTTAGCTTTTAATTCTCCTATAGCTACCTGATAGGGCAGAGGATAGCTACTAGCTTGAGATGCTAATTCATTAGCTAAACCTATAGTTTTTCGGTTGTAATGCTGTTCAGATGCACTTAAAGAGTGTCCCATAATATCAGCAATTAAACCTTCTGGTAAACCGGATAGCTTGCCTAGCATTTTACCTAAATGTCTGAAGCTATAACCTTGAGTTGTTGGACATCCCCATCGTTCAAGGTTTTTTCCAAAGCCTTTAGCGAAACCTCCCGCTATAGTATCCGGCTTCGATTTAGCGTCCGGTTGATACTCTGGTATTTTTGGGACATTCTGGATGTCCAACAACTCAAGTATCTCTCGATTCCGACATAGGGGATAGCAAAAACGACCGCCTGTTTTATTAGTAATAAAATGCTTGTTACCTTCTGTATCGGTAACAGTGAAACCATTGCCTAAAATTAATAACATTTTAGGATTATTAATTTTATCACTGAAAGCAGGGTTTAGGTTTTTAGAATCACCGTATTGTTTGCCTTTTTCACCCCATAGGGCTTTAACTTCATTATCGGTAATGGGTTTGTGCAAATTAATTACACTCATGACTTCAGCCGGGCGTAGACCGTAAACTATGGACACTTTAAATACCCATAACCACCCCAATCGTGCTATAGCTTGACTTTCTGGCATTTGTTCGATTAATTTTTCCTGTTCTTGTAACCATTTAAAGAATTGCTCCCAATCGATAGCTTGTTTGTTTTTAGGTCTAGGTTTTTCGACTCTTATTCTTTCTAGTTTGGGTAAGATTTGCTTTTTGACATTATCAGGACAATAACTAATTATCTTTTTAATTTTGCCCAATGCTTCATATTTTTTAGAATTGTCTGGGGACGCATCCCAGAATGCTTTTGTATTTTCCCAGTCTGGGAACGCATCCCAGTCAGGACATTTAACAAAAAATCTTTGATATGAAGTATTAAAACTCATTTCTGTAGATGCACATTTAACACGTTTTTCACCCGTAAACTTATGCCGTCCTGAGTAATACTCATTTTCAATAATCTCGAAAATTTGACGGTAAGTCAGGCGGTCATCCGCTCCTGCTCCCTTGATGGGAATAATATTTTGGTTGAACCATGTTTCCCAGTCAGAGGCATTAATCCCATCTCGTTTACACTCATTGAGTTTCTGTCTTAACTTCAGGCACTTATCCAGGAACTCATTAATCCCTGAGATACTCCATTCACATCCTGACGCTAGGCTTGTTCGTTTACCCCCCTGCCATGGCTCAATAAATTTGAAATTGAGTCTGGTTTCAACCCGTTGGGCAACACCTTTAGGTATTAATGGCTCAATAGCTAACCAATGCTTTAAGACATCCCCATACGTTACAAAGCCCCCTACAGTGACATTATCCGGTCTATCCATTTTCTATCCATTCCTTTCTAGGGTTTGATTTTTGGATAGACTGCTGAACGATAGAATAAGGTTTTGAGGTCTTTTCGGGGGTTCGAGTCCCTCCATACTCGTTACAAAAGATCCCTTGTAGTCTAGTTTGTAGCGTGTTAGCTTAACGCATTACCCACAAACTACTCAATACTTACTCATATCCCTTATAGTCTAATGGGAATATTGAGTAATAACACTACTTGGTTATATAGATAATTGTTATAAGTTTGGGGGCGATCGCAGTAGTAGAACTTATGACTCATGAATAGGTAGTACCAGTAGATAATATAAAATTCTCTAGAGTAGAATCTACACTGTAGAAATAGAAAGATAGACTTAGTACACTACTCTAGTGAATCAGTGTTACACTGATATCAGTAAACAGTAGCAAACACTGAGAAAAGTTATGCCTAACTACAATCCAAATACTGAAGGATTAAGTCAACCAAAATGGGTTAATAAACCCGTAAAAGTCTACCGACTACCAGAAGCGATTGCACCCAAAGTTTTAGAATATGCCCACAAATTGGACATGGGTAGTTATGACCGTCAAGCTGAATTAGCCGCCGCCATTGACACATTAACCCACGCCCTAACCCTACCTGCTAACACAGGGGGTGCTATCAAAAAGGAAATCAGAAAAGCTCTGGATAAA
>NZ_LT797703.1:89111-97765 GCF_900009135.1 Planktothrix sp. PCC 11201
CAGGGCTGTTTCATGTTTGAAAATTATAGCTTACTTTTTAGCCATAATTCTCAAACATAATAGCTATTTTCGGAAGAATTAATATTTCCTATAAGGGCTATATAATATTAATTATATGAAATAGTTATCTAAATAGCATAAATATTCCTATTCCCTACGGAGTAAGACTTACGTTTGTGATTTTTCTCTATTTTTCCTAAACTAATCGCTCTATTCTTAACTTGGGGATGAAGAGATAGCCACTAATTTCTCCCACTGATTTCCTAACCACCTTCTTCCCTCTGTTATTGATAAAAATCCTAAACCTCTGAAAATATTCAATCCTAGGGTGTTGAGCAATGCCAAATTAGTCGCCGCTCGTACTTGATGAATTTTCATACTATCCTCTTTAAATAACACATCTTTTACCCAATGAACTTGATTTTCAATCCCCCAATGCCCTTTAATCTTTTGGGAAAAAAATTCTGCCTTTTCCCAGATACTACTTATATAATAAACCGTTTCTTTATCAGACTTTTTTCCTCTGTATCCCCACCGTTCTACCTGAATTATACTTTGAATATGTTCCCAAAGGCTTTCAATTTTTATTGATTTTTTAAACACTGATACCCGACGAGTTATTTCTCGTCCATGACCCCGCTCTTTTTGAGTATCTATACTTTCAGCTTTCGTCGTTTTTATGATTTTTTCGATTTGATTATACAGTTTGATTTGATTCTTCTTAACCGCAATTAAATAATCGTTTTCACTCTCGATAATCTTTCGGACTGTGGTGACATTACAATGTAACGTATCCGCAGTTATCAACTTTCCTTTTAGACCACATTCTCCTATCATCCTTTGGGCTACAGCTTGTTCTGAACCGGTTTTACTCTCGAACTTTTCCGTCGCTAATACTAATCCTGTTTCTTGACTAAATATAGATACCATTATTCCCATGTTTTGCTGCTGATTTCCGGGGTCTTTTACCGTACTTCTTAAACTTTTTCCATCTATTGCTAATCCCTCTATTCCCTTTAATTTAGGAGAATTATCTCTTGACCATTCTTTTACTATTTTACTTAAATCTTTCTCATCTACTCCTCTCATTACCCTTCTTATTGTTGAAATAGCACTTCCCATAACTCATACCTTTTTCCCTGACTTTTTCTGAAGTCCTTGACTTTTTTTAAATTTTCTATTAAACTCGTTAGCATCTTTTTTTAGAAAAAATGGCGATCGCTTTCCATTTTATCAGGTGGCTATCGCTCTTTCTTTACTCTTTTTCACCCGACTTTGAAACAGCCCTGCCCCGTTATGCAGCCATGGGTAAAGGTTTAGAAAAGTCTGAACAATTAGCAGACCAAGCGATCGCGTCTTTGATGGCCCAACTTTAGAAAACAAATACCTCTGTGTTTAGCTGTTAAACACAGAGGGTGTCGTTATATTACGGACAAAAAAATGCGTTCAGACAAATACGAACTAGCAAAAAAGATGGCTCCTGAATACCATCACGAAAAACGTACCGAATTGTATGAATATTTGCACTCCAAAGGATATTACTGGAATACTGCGGTGTCTTGGTGGTCAAAAAGACAAACAGGGTATCGTGGTGAACCTAGAGAGGGAGAGGTTGAAATTAGACTCACTTCTGACAGCAAAGCAGTACGTCGTTTATTAGAGGGTATTGTCTGTCTTTTAAATAGCGAGGGATACGAAACCACAGGGAGAGGGGACGACCCCGCTAGTTATTACCCTAGCAAATATCCGGGTTCTTCTAGAAATGTTACGGATGCCCTTCTCGGTAAATTGCGCGTTACAAGATTTGGGAAGTCGTTTGTTTGTCCCCGGATGGACAAACTGCAAGCTAAGGTATTTTCTTTTCTCTAACTTGAGTGCGACCCCTTTTGGACATTCGGGTTGCTTCCTGTTAAAAAATGCAACCAAGTCGCCGTAATCCTTGAAAGTTCCTGTTTTTTGTTCCCTCACTTTTCCCTCGCGTTTATTTTACGATATAGATTGAGGGAAGATGAACGACGATAGAATCGGTATTCTAACTTTATTAGTCGGTTCAAGTCCGATAAGCAGCTTTTTGATTTCCAATCCTAGCTAATAAGGGATTCTAATAATCTCGATAATAATGGGTTTCCCGTTTATCCCCGTTAGCGACCATTCCTAATACGGGAACCCCGGCGGTGCTAATTTCCCGCAGGGCCAAACTAAAGGCTTCTCGGTCGGTTTTTCCTAGTCCGACAACCATCATTAATCCGTCGGTATGGGGGGCTAACAAATTCGCATCGGCTAACCCTAAAATTGGGGCGGTATCGTAGATAATTAAATCGAAGGATTCCCGCAATTGTTTCATTAACTCCTGCATGGGTTTTGAGGATAATAACCGAGTCGGATCGGGATAAAATTTTCCGGCGGTTAAAACATATAGGTTTTCCTCAGAAGCAACTTTTTTAATTACGGTTTTAAACTCTAATTTTTGAGTTAAAATGTTAGTTAATCCCAACTGATTTGTGATTTCTAACAGGGTATGAATCCGGGGACAACGTAGGTCAGCATCCACTAATAAAACCCGTTGACCCATGGCGGCGGCTCCTTGGGCTAAATTCATAGCAATGGTTGATTTTCCATCGGCTGGAGTGGCGGAAGTAATCACACAAGACCGCACAGAACCTTCAGGGTTTAATAGGCGTAAATTGGTATTTAAGGCTCGGAATGCCTCTTGGAATGGACTACAAGCGGGGTAGGTGATATCAGAAATATCAATAGTTGGTGCAACTGAATTTGGAAGGATTAAGCCTTCATTACTAGCTGGAATTACCCCTAATAATGGTAAGGAAATACTATCTGTAACTTCGTGGGTAGTGCGGTAAACATTGTTAAATCGTTCCAAAATTTGAGCCGTAATTACCCCCAAGAATAATCCAGCTAATCCCCCTAGGGCGAGATTTAAAGGAACATTAGGAGAAACGGTGATTAATTCTCCATTAATATTACTAGGAATCCGAGGAGGGGCAATTAATTCCCAGGGTTCTGACTTGACTTTGGGAACAAATTTGAGTTGTATTTCTTGAGATTTATTAGTCAGTTCTGTGAGTTGATTGGTAATAGTTTTCAACTGTTGTTGTAAATCATTATATCGACCTAAAACCTTGGGAAATACTTGGTAATATTGGTTGAATTCTTGGGTGGCTTTTTCTAAAACTTCATTTCTCACCTTCAGCATTTCAATATTATTCGCCGCCACAACTAACTGCTGAATCATTCCCATTCGGATCGAATCTTGAAACCGGATAATATTAGGATCGACTTGATTGCTATTTGATCCTAATACATTTTTAGCTTCTTTTTCTAATAAGGGAAGTATTTGTGATCGCTGATCTAATAATGCCTGAATTTGCGGTGCTGTCCCCTTAAAACGGGCGGATTCAATCGCTATCTCTGTTTCTAACTTTAATAACTCTTGAAGTAACCCTTGATAGTTCGGGGATTGAGTTAAGGCGGATGCTAACAGGGCTTGTTCGGGTTTTAATCCTAACTGTTTTTGTAAGGCTTGATATTGAGATTGCTGTTGAAAAAGTTGGGATTGAGCTTCTAATTTTTGAGCTTGTAATTCACTCTTTTGTTTGAATAAATATTCAGTTTGTAGTTTCGGATCAATAAAATTATATTGTTGTTGGAGTTTCTGGATTTCTTGTTTAATCGGGAGAAGTTTTTTCTCTAAGGTGGCAATTTGCCCATGAATTAATTTTAATTGTTGTTCTTGTTGTTGATCCTTGACATCTTTGGGTAGACTATATTTTAAGTAACCTTCAGCTATTTTTTCTAAAATAAATTGGACTTTTTGAGGTTCAGAACCTTGATAACTCACTTCAAAAATCCGAGTCTGTTTTAATGGTTTAATCGCCAGGGTATCCTTTTCCCAAAATGTTTGTCCAGTTTTTTGGTTAAATAGAGAATCATAGGTAACTTCAGGATAGCGCGTTTGAATCCCTTTTAAAATTCCCGACATTAATTTGGGACTTTGTAAAATTTCCAGTTGGGAATAATAATCGAGGTCTGATTTTTTTTCTGAATTGGAGTCTAAGGGTAAACTATCTTTTGCAGGAGTAGTTTCGACTAAAATTTGAAATGACCCTTTATATTCAGGAGTTTGATTAATTGTCCATAGATATACCCCAGCGGTGACGGCGGTAGTGACGCCTAAAACTGCGAGCGCTCGCTTCCCTAAAATTTTAAAGAAATCCGATTTTTCTTCATCATATCCCGGGTATAAATCAGCATCATAATATAAGGTTTCTTCCGAAGAATGTAAAGGTTTCCTAGTATTTTTAATAACAGAGATTTGAGATAATTTTCGATTTTTCATGGTCTTTTTAGTTCAAAATATTAACAAATCGAAAAAGTCCTAAAAAGTTATTCAGGGGACTTAATGAATTTAACACAGTTCCTAAACCATCTCGGAAACTAGCCGCACCAGAACGACCAACAACAATTACATCATTATTTCTGAGGATAGGGTTAGTTTCCTCATTCACAGCCGCCGATAGATTAATGGAAATCTGGCGTCTAGAAACCGTTCCGTTAGGATGGATGCGGATTAATTCCACTTGTTTTTTATTCGCCCGAGATTCATTAAATCCCCCCGCTTCCACCAAAGCTTGATTCAAAGCGGTATTGGGAGGGAGAGTTTTCGCCCCTGGGGATACCACCTCACCCACCAGACTAATTTTCAGGGTATCGGGGGAAAAACTCGCCGTCGCCACCTCAGCATTTTGTTGACTTTCGGCTGTTGTCGCCGTTGGAACTACAATCGTATCGCCCTGTTGTAACATCGCATCTTGACTCAAATCTCCTTCTTGTAAAAGTTTCCATAAATCCACTGTAATCTGTTGTTCAGTTCCGGTGCGGGTTAGGCGTCGCACCTGAATATTACGGATATCCGCGCCCGGAGTAATTCCCCCCGCCATTTTCAGGGCTTTGGTCACCGTAAATAGTCCCCCAGTCGCCGCCACTGAACCCTCGGCGGGTTGACCGGGTTCCGGGGAAACTCTGGGAATGATTTCTAAGGTTAGGGTATGGGTTCCGGGGCGATTTACCGCACCAACAACAGCAACATTTATGGGTTGATTATTATTACTGGCAAAATTAGCCGTAATTAATTGAGAAGATTCCGCCGCATTGTTTTCGGTACTGGTGGGAATATAAATCGTATCGCCGTCACGCAGGGTAATATCCTGGCGTAAATCTCCCGTTTGCAGGAGTTCCCACAAATCCAAATTGATAATTTTTTCCCTCCCTGTTCCACTTGAGCGCCGAATTTTTACTTGTCGCATATCCGCACTGGGGGTAATTCCCCCGGCCAGTTGCAATACCCTTGTAATTGTCGGTAAACGTCCCCCGGTTCCTGAGACTTCTGGGGTTCCCATCAGGGGGTTATTCGGGGTCGTGGCCGCCGATGGGGAGACGATATAAGACCCCGGACGTTGAACTTCTCCCGTCACCGCTACTTGCAGAGGACGGGCGGCGATTAATTTAAGGGCTAAAATCGGCCGTTGTAAATATTCCCCATAGCGCTGTTGAATTATTGCTGTTAATTGGTCTACCGTCATTCCTTGAACTGAAATATTACCAATTAAAGGCAAATTCACAGAACCATCAATTGAGACTTGATGATGACCATTATTACCACTATATTCAGGAACATTAAAAATATCGAGTTGTAGCAAATCCCCAGGGCCAAGGGTATAACCCGTATCGCTCGTAGGAAGATTCATCATCGGTTGAAGCACTGGCCCTTGGGCAAGGGCTTCGGGGAGATATCCCAGAATCACGACAACCGGAAGCCAAACCCCCCATAAACAGAGGAAATTAGCAGTTATTTTAGAATTTGAAGATAGAATCTTTGCCATTGCATCCCAATAAATATAAAAGTAGTAAGCCCTTCAGGGCTTCTTCCCAAGGATTATTCAAAAAACATTAGTTATATAGATGCCGTCGGTGATTACTTTTATCAGATTAAGCCCGGTCGGGCTTACTACTGGGTTCTATTTTAACCGATAATTTTTGGATTGTTTTTTTTGTTAACAAATGGCTATGAATTATTTACAAGCGGATGTTTTAGTCATTGGAGGCGGGACGGGAGGGACAGCCGCCGCCTTGCAAGCCGCCCGTCAGGGGGCAAAGACGATTTTAGTTAGTCAATGGTCAATGTTAGGAGGAATGTTAACTTCTGGGGGCGTTGTTGCACCGGATGGCAATGAATTAGTAGCCTTTCAAACCGGAATTTGGGGAGCATTTTTACGCGAATTAAACCACCGTCAACCCCAAGGTTTAGATAATGCTTGGGTGAGTTTCTTTACTTATCATCCCCAAATAGGGGCGAATATTTTTGCCGATTGGGTGAAATCAGAACCCAATTTATTATGGATACCGGAAGAACAACCTTTGGAAGTTATTAAAAAAGGGAATATTATTACAGAGGTTAGATTTAATTCCTGTACTATTCAAGCTAAAATTATTATAGATGGAACGGAATTAGGCGATCTTTTAGAACTCGCAGAAATTCCCTATCGTTGGGGATGGGAATTGCAAGGGCAATGGCAAGAACCCAGCGCCCCAATTGAACTATCAACATTAATGAAAACGACTCCGGTTCAAGCTCCCACCTGGGTTTTTATTATGGAGGATTTTGGAGAAGGTAACATAGCCCCAGAAATTCCCCTTCCCCCCATTCATACCCCGGAATTATTTACTAATGCTTGGAAAAATTATGATATAGAATCCTTTCTTAATTATGGTAGATTACCCGACAATAAGTTTATGATTAACTGGCCGATACAGGGCAATGATTATGATCAAAATTTAGATCGATTAATCAGTTCAAACTCTGAACGGCTGCAATTTTGGCAGGAAAGTTTCTGGCACAGTCTCAGTTTTGCCCGGTTTATTCAAATAAAATTAGGACGGAGATATGGGTTGGCAACAGAAACTTTTCCCCTGGAAAATCGACCTTATTTTAATAGTAATCCTGATATTTTATCGGCTTTTGCTCTCCATCCCTACTATCGAGAAAGTCGCCGAATTGAAGGATTAACAACAATAATAGAACCAGATATTTTACCGATTGAAAAGGGTTATACTGCGACCTTACCTTTCAATGAAACTGGAGAATGTGAAGCGATCGCGATCGGAAATTACGCTAACGATCATCATTATACCCAATTTCAATTAACCCTGCAACCCAAAAGTTTACGTTGGGGTGGACGGTGGACAGGAACCCCCTTTACTATTCCCTATCGAGCATTAATTCCTATTAGTATCGAGAATTTATTAGTCTGTGAAAAAAATATTTCCGTTTCCCATATTGCTAACGGTGCGACTCGTTTGCAACCTGTGGTTTTAGGAATTGGACAAGCCGCAGGAATGGCCGCAGCTTTATGTATTGAACAGGGAATACAACCCCAGGAATTATCCGTTAGAACCTTACAAAATGCCCTATTAACTGATATAATTGCCCCGCAAGCCGTGATTCCTTTATTTAATTTACCACCCGATCATCCCGATTGGTTATACTGGCAATATTATTATTTAGATCATCCCAAATTATATCCCATTGATGGTAATTGTCCGGCATCCTCAAACCCCTGTCATCTTTCTAAAGATAGTCACGCCTTCGAGGGTATTTTTCAGCGTCAGAGTCACCAAGACTATAGTTTCACCCTAACTCAAGGACAGTTTATCGGTCAAAGCTGGAAATTAGTCACCCTATACCCGGAAATTAACCAACAATTACAAAATATTCCCAGTCCTTCCCCCCTAAAAGTTTATGGACGTTTAAATTTCTCCGGTCAATGGTTAATTTTAGAGGGGTTATAGCCGGATATAACAAAAACTTTTAACAGTTATCCTGATCTAAATATTAACGGTTTGTATAAGGAAGTGGACAGACTTACAGGGACACTTTATTATGCAAACCTATACATCTTTAGTTTTATCAGTTTGTTTATTGGTTGGTCTTACTACTAACGCTTTAGCAGCGAGTTCTGCTTCTAATCAATTATCAGATGTTGTTAGCACCTCACAATTACTTTCCGCCCGCACGGGACTTAATGGCCCCTACGAACCCGACAGAGGCGGCGGACGTCGGGATTTCCAAGATACCACCCACTCTAATGATGTTAATGTTCAACTCTAATTATTGAAAACATTGATATTTTTTGATAACCGCTCACCCTGGCTTTTTACCCCGAAAAATAAAAGCTAGGGTATTTTATATCTATCAGGCAACGGGAAAATTGATTAGAATAAACAATAGGTTTTTTCGTTGGATACATTGTGATCATTTATGCCTAATGCCCCCGCCATTGTCACCAGTTTTATCCTAGCTTTCTGGATTAGTACGATTGCCATTCTTGCAGTCCAAAACGCCACACCGATTGCTCTGAGGTTCCTATTTTTCGAGTCTGTTCAACTTCCCATCGGTTTGATTCTCGCCTTTAGTGTTGCCCTGGGACTCCTGGGCGGCGCCCTATTCAAGCCCCTTGCCCAATTAGGACTCACCCCTCAAAACCCAAAAATCAGACACTAATTATCTCTCCCCTACTCCCCCTGCCTCCCCTACCTCCCCTGCTTCCCCTGCCTCCCCTACTCCCCCTGCCTCCCCT
>NZ_LT797703.1:98165-216542 GCF_900009135.1 Planktothrix sp. PCC 11201
GCCTCCCCTGCCTCCCCTGCTCCGTAACTACTTCAACGGCCACCACGAAACCTTATCCCGGGTGGCACTATAGGTTTCTTTAAGTCTTTCGGGGTCAATGACTCGAATCGTATCTTCTGAAGAATCATTGGATTTAGCCGCTTCAATTAATTTAACTTTCTGCATTCCCTTGAGAACTTGTTCAACGGTGCGGTGGTTTAACTGACAGGAACGGGCAATCACATCAATAGGCAAATCGAAGATATAAACTCCGTCGGACTGGGGTTGATTTCCCAGACTGCGTTCTTGATAGACCAATGCCCTGAATAGCGCCGCCACGGCTTGAGGAGGATAGGAACTACAATTGAGCAGATGATACTGAAATTTTTCCCGCAGTTCAAAGAATTTATCATAACGTTCCCGCACCACTGGGCTATCCTGATAAATTTCTTTCAGGGTATCCAGGGGAAGTTTAATCACATCGGTGGTTTTATAGGCTTCGACTAAACTAGGAAAGGCTCGACTCATCTGGCCAAAACCAAAGGGAAGATTTCTCATCCCGAAACATCCCCCCGGGTAGCTGATGGCGATAATCCGGTCTAGGGGTGTACTCCGAGTAATAATAGGCCCGCCATTAATAATAATATAGAGAACATCTAAAAAGATATTGGGACGAAAAGCCGTGTAGACAGGACGATTAGAATACAGTTTTTCTATAGTCAGGACTGGGGAAAGATACGGAGCCAGCCACTTAACTTCCAAGTCTCGGAATAGGTAGTTACTCTGAATCAAAAGTTTGGCTAACTCTGCTTCATCTGCTGAGGGCAATTGTGCTGGCATATTTTACTTCCCTAGTTTGACTCCACCGGATTGAATAGTTGTGGCTGGTCTAGGGGTGGCAATGCCGGACGTACATTTCCTAGAACACCATTTTTTGGGGCTGAACACCAGAGCACGATAGCATCGATTGGACTGCCTTTGATGGGGCTGTTGGGTCAACCTATATGTATTTTGACATGGTAAAGACATTGATTGATAAATTTAAGTTTTTAATTTTTGTAATGCAGATGTATTGAAATTCAAACTAACTTAGTATAGAATCCAAAGGCAGTCAAAAACAAAAGACTGTGTAAATAAATTCCAGACGGATTTCAGGAGTGTGATAATGCGAATCAGTTCACCGTTACCCCCAAAACGTTTCTCTGCTAAGTCTATTGGCTATGTCCTGACTGGACTTGCACTCAACTGCATGGTGGTAGCTTGCTCCTCACCCAACAATACCGCCAACAATCCCTCTCCTAACGCCACGAATAGTCCCGCGCCCCAAGCCGCCCAAACGGATAAACCGATTAAACTCACCCTCGTATCCTACGCAGTCACTAAAACTGCCTATGAGAACATCATTCCTAAGTTCGTAGAACAGTGGAAAGCCCAAACTGGACAAACTGTAGAGTTTGAACAAAGTTATGGGGGTTCAGGCTCCCAAACCCGTGCGGTTATCGATGGACTCGATGCCGATGTGGTGGCTTTAGCCCTAGCTGGAGATACCGCCAAAATAGAGAAGGCTGGACTCATCCAACCCGGTTGGGAACAGGAACTTCCCAATGAGTCAATTGTGCATAAATCCGTCGCGGCTTTGGTGCTTAGGGATGGCAATACCAACGTTAAGGGATGGTCGGATTTGACCCGGGATGATGTTCAAGTCATTACAGCCAACCCCAAAACCTCCGGTGGAGCTAAGTGGAATGTCCTGGCTTTGTGGGGTTCCGTCACCCAAGCCGGAGGCACTCCAGAAGAAGCTCAAACCTTTGTAGAAAGTGTCTTTCGTCGAGTTCCGGTGCTGCCAAAAGATGCCAGGGAAGCCAGTGATGTCTTCTACAAACAGGGTCAAGGCAATGTTTTAATTAATTATGAAAACGAGGTGATTTTAGCTGCTCAAAAAGGGGATAAACAACCCTATATTGTGCCGACGGATTATAACATTTCCATTGATAACCCCGTTGCGGTTGTCGATAAAAATGTGGACAAACATGGAACCCGTCAGGTGGCAGAAGCTTTTACCAAGTTCTTGTTTACACCGGAAGCTCAAAAAGAGTTTGCCAAAGTCGGATTTCGACCCGTTGAACCCACAGTAGAAGCCGAATTTGCTACCCAATTTCCTAAAGTTGAAAAACTGTTCACCATTAAGGATTTAGGAGGTTGGAAAGAGGTGGATACTCAGTTTTTTGCGGATGGAGCAATTTTTGATCAAATCCAAGCCAAAATTTCCCAATCTAAATAGAGATTGATTCAGTCCCTAAAATTCTAGTCATTGATTTGAGGAGATTAAAATGTCTTTAAATTCTCCGAATATTGATCAAGAAAATACAGATTTATCTGGATTAAATGCTAGAGAAAAATATCAATCTGATTCCCGAATTAGAGTCAGAATTCCCAAGGAATACCACCAAGAACCCGTGATTTCTCGCCTAGCTTCCGATTATGGTTTACAAGTGAACATTATTGGAGCAATTTTAGGTCAGAATGCCAGGGAAGATGGTTGGTTTGATTTACTCCTGAAAGGAACTCCCCAACAAATTGATAGCGCCCTGATTTATCTTTCCGATTTGGATGTTGAAATTTGGCGGGATTCCCAATCAGAAGTAGATGGTTGGTAAACAATCAATTCAATTCCTATTCCCCGTAGAGTATTAAACATTAATGGTGACCTCTGTAGACCCGTTTAAAACCCAGAAACCCGCTTTTAATAACCCTTTAAAGGAATTTTGGGGGCGGCTTTCTTTTCCTTGGGTTTTTACCTTTTCCTATCTGATTTTCATGTTAATTCTGCCCTTTGCAGCATTAATTACAAAATCCTTAACCATATCCCCCCAGGAATTTTGGAAAATTGCCTTTAGTCCTGTTGCCATGAGCGCTTATAACGTTACTTTTGTAACCGGTTTAGCCGCTGGGGCAATTAATGGAATCATGGGAACCTTAATCGCTTGGGTGTTAGTTCGTTATAGCTTTCCTGGGAAAAAATTAATCGATGCCGCCGTTGATTTACCCTTTGCCTTACCCACTTCGGTTGCTGGTTTAGTCTTAGCAACGGTTTATAGTGATAACGGTTGGATTGGACAATTTTTTGCCCCCTTTGGGATTAAAATTGCCTTCACCCGTTTAGGGGTTTTTGTTGCCATGTTGTTTATTTCCTTACCCTTTGTGGTACGAACTTTACAACCGGTTATGCAAGAAATGGAACGGGAAACGGAGGAAGCAGCTTGGTCATTGGGTGCATCGGAATTCCAAACTTTTGTCAGGGTTTTACTGCCGCCCTTAATGCCACCAATTTTAACCGGAATTGCCCTGGGATTTTCCCGGGCTGTAGGAGAATACGGTTCAGTAGTAATTATTTCTTCGAGTATTCCCTTTAAAGATTTAATTGCCCCAATTTTAGTATTTCAGCGCTTAGAACAATATGATTATGTAGGTGCGACGGTCGTGGGTACAGTCCTCTTAATTATCTCATTGTTCTTATTAGTATTAATCAATGCGTTGCAACAGTGGGGACGCCGTTATTCTCTGAAAAGTTAAGATTTTTAACTCTTTAATTGTTTACCTTTTATGGCATCTTCGCAACCAAATTCTGCTCAATCTCAGTCATTCCCTTGGGTTAAATGGCTGCTGATTGGCATTGCTTTACTCTATCTGGCTCTGGTTTTATTTATTCCAGCCGTAGCCGTTTTTTACGAAGCCTTTCATAAAGGCACCCAAGAGTTTATCACGGCTATAAATACCAGCGACTTTCAAAAAGCAATGCAACTAACTTTAATCATTGCTTTGATTGTTGTTCCGACCAATACGGTTTTTGGACTCTGCGCCGCTTGGGTGATTGCTAGAAATCAATTTAGAGGTCGTACCTTATTAATTAGTATTATTGACCTGCCCTTTGCTATTTCTCCCGTGGTAGCAGGGTTAATGATTGTGCTGTTATATGGTCGCAACGGTTGGTTTGGGCCAGCGTTAGAAAACCTGGATATTAAGGTGTTATTCTCCCTCCCAGGAATGGTGCTCGCCACACTATTTGTTTCTTTACCTTTTGTGGCTAGAGAAGTGATTCCAGTTTTAGAAGAATTAGGTTCAGAACAGGAAGAAGCCGCCCGCACTTTAGGGGCTCAGGATTTCCAAATTTTCTGGCGTGTTACCCTCCCGAATATTAAATGGGGTTTGCTCTATGGTGTTCTCTTAACTAATGCTAGAGCTATGGGTGAATTTGGAGCCGTAGCCGTTGTTTCGGGATTAATTGCAGGTCGGACTTTAACCTTACCAACTTTTGTGGAACAAGCTTACAAAAACTATCAAACCGAAGCCGCTTTTGGTGCTGCCACTATTTTAGCTTTATTGGCTTTAGTAACTTTAGTTCTCAAGGAGATATTAGAGAGAAAAACCAGTCATGGTTAAGACATTTTTGACCGATTCTAATTCCACTATTTTATTGTGAGGTACTATGGGTATTCTAGTTAACAACGTTTCTCAAGTATTCGGTAATTTTCAAGCTTTAGATAATATTAACTTGGAAATTAAAGATGGCACCTTAGTCGCCTTATTAGGGCCTTCTGGTTCAGGAAAGTCTACTTTATTAAGAGCGATCGCCGGATTAGAACCTCCTACTGGTGGACAAATTATTATTCATGGTCAGGATCAAACCCACTTAGATGTCCGACGTCGCAATATTGGATTTGTATTCCAACATTATGCCCTATTTAAACATCTCACTGTCCGTCAAAATATCGCCTTTGGTTTAGAAATTCGCAAACATCCTCGGCAAAAAATTAAAGCCAGAGTCGAAGAATTATTAGACTTAATTCAGTTAACTGGATTAGGAAATCGTTATCCCTCTCAACTTTCTGGTGGTCAACGTCAACGAGTGGCCTTAGCCCGGGCTTTAGCCGTGCAACCCCAGGTTTTATTACTCGATGAACCCTTTGGGGCCTTAGATGCCAAAGTTCGCTTAGAATTGCGCAGTTGGTTACGTCAATTGCATGATGAAGTTCACGTTACCAGCGTTTTTGTCACCCATGACCAAGAAGAAGCCATGGCGGTGGCGGATGAGATTGTGGTGATGAATAAAGGCAGAATTGAACAGGTGGGAAGCCCCTCAGAAATTTATGATCACCCGGCGACCCCCTTTGTTATGCAATTTATCGGTAGCGTGAATCTGTTACCCCGTCATACAACACTCTTTCAAGATTTTGATTTAGATTCTACTGCTGCTAATATTTTTGTTCGTCCCCATGATCTGGAATTACATACCAGTAATTATCAACAACTTAGTGCTGTTGCCCAGGTGAAACGGTTGACTCATTTGGGCTGGGATATTCAAGTGGATTTAACCCTAGCCGATGGCGGTGAAATTGTTGCCCATTTAAGTAAAGAACAGTTGAACAAACTGGAACTGCAAGCGGGTGATCAAGTTTTTGTCCAGCCCAAACGGGGATATAACGGCGATACCTGCGAAATTATATTGGAAGAACCCGCCGTAGCAGTCCACTAAAACCCCAAATCCCTTTAACCGCCTCCTATCCCTTCTCCATACCGGAGAGGGGTTTTTTATTCAGGAAAGGATAATCATTAACCGGAAATTTTACAAAAAATAACGATAACAGCAAAACCACTTGCTCAACTGTCACATCCGTTACATAATTAGATTCCGTCTTTCGGCGTATAGGTAGGGAAGATTTTGATAACGGGGAAAAAACTGGAACAATTTCTCCTGTAAAAATCGACTTTACTAGAGATACTGATCATATCAAGATCAATCGTATCCTACTTCCAAACATCCGATATAATCATCAAACTAAAGTAGAGGTTGACGACATGAAAATCATTCAAGGATATAACCCGTTACAGCCTGCTTCCCCACTAAAAATTCGCAAAGCTAGTGGTGTAACCATTGTTGAGAAATCAGGTGATCATCTCTATGTATTACCCGATGAAAACCATAATAAAGCTGTAACAGAGTTTAATAAAATTGGCTATTTTGATATTAATAATTGGGCAGAACAAGCAACAGATTTAGATGGATTCTACTTTATTAATGCTATTACCAAAACAGGAAACTATTTAGGTTCAGAATGGAATGACATTATTTTAGGACTTAAATTCAGAGGATTGGCGACTTACGTTTCTACTAATTAATCTCTGATTTAATCAGTTTAACTGGAGGATTTGTCCTTTAATTCTCAACAATTTACCCATCCCGATAATCATATTGGTACTCAATCATCCTGATCCCAAGTCAACGGGTCTGTATAGATTACAAATTGACCTGACCGGATGGAAGCATGAACAAGGCATTATCGGGAACATCTATTGATATCCAGGGTATCGTTAGCAAAATTTACGCCACAGGCAAAATTACCCGCGCCGACCAAAACGGGTTAATGGCTTTAGTTTTTTCTGACCAAGTTTTGGGGTTACGCGAATGCAAACAAATCAGTGAAATTATTAATCGTTTAAACAACGGATGGTTAAAAGTCATAGATTAAAGCGTTATTTATACTAACTAATTGAAATTGCTGTTATTAATTATTGCAAAATATTAAACTGTGTAAATTTTAGTAAATTTGGGGTTGGTGATCGCAAAAGTCATGCTAACTTAATAGGTATAGGACACCACTCAACAAAACGCAACTGTTGATAACAACCCCGCCGGATTAAATGCCTGTGTCCGTTCCGCTTTAATCCCATTGCAACGCCGTCAGTGGCACTGTGAACTACCCAACTGTTGATATTGTAGAGGGTCAAGAACTCGCCTGGAGCTTCCAAACGATAACGATTGAGTTGGCTTTGGGGTCAATATCAGAACAAAGGTCTGTATCGACTTTCCTAGTGCAATACTTCTGATTGGATAAAGTTGCAATCTGTTGTCCACCTTAGTTTAGTGTTTTGCTTTTTTCGTTAACTTATCTGAAATTTGCTTGAGTCAACTTAGTTTGTTTTATAACGATTAAGGTCTGGTTGTTCTGTACCAGACCTTAGTCATTGGGACTGGATTTTTGCGTTATAGCAGTCGCGCTTTTGATGGTATTTGATTAAGACTGATCCAGCAAATCTGACTGTTAATTCTTTCCTCCCTATTACCTATTACCTATTCATAATTCGTAATTCATAATTCGTAATTCGTAATTACCCACTACAATACAGGCCATCCCAAGCGAGTCGGTTGCTGATAAATCCGTTTTAAAGTATTAATATCTCTAGCAGAAATAGGCGGGGGTTCTCGAACTTGGGAAAAATACATGACATCTGTGGGTTCAGGACTATGACCCCAAATTCCTAAAGCATGACCAAATTCATGAAGGACGGCGGCTTGAATATATTTTCCGGTTTGGGTGGGACTTAACCAAATCGTAAAGCGGTGGGATAAATAGGGAAACCCTTGGGGGGTATATTTAACCGAAGTTTTGTAACGGGTTTCTGCGGAACTGGCGCGTTTTTTCTGGGGGTCTAGGGGAGGATTTTTTCTGATAATTTCAATATCAGCATTTTGCGGTTCTTCAACAAGATTTAAAGGCAAATAATTATCCCATTTAAAAATAGCAGATGTAATACTTTCTTTCCAGTTTTGATCGGAAACGGGATTTTCAATATAAACTTTGATCGGAAAGTTTGAAAAAACTAAATAACCAAAATTAGGGGCTTCAATTTTATCAAAATAATCACCTTGGTTATTTGAGTCTTGCCAATGTTCTAAACTTTCTGGTAAAGGGTGAGGTTGAAATGGAATTTTGTCATCGGTTGCAATAGTTGAGATTTGACTGATTAAAACTATAAAAAATGTTGTTAAAACCAGTCCTATTAAAGAATGACGCTTCATTTTAATCAGTAATTAAGTTGTGCCGCTTCTGTTACTGATAATCAATTATACACATTGCCATTATATCAGATTATATGTCTAAGTTTGTGTAATCTTGTCTAATTTTTTACTTTCTGTTAAAAACCCCAACTGACGATGGAGAGTGTTAGAATGCGGGCAATAACTGAGTTTCAAATTTTATGCCTGTCCACGGTATCATATTTTACAAAAATTCAACACCAAAAATGTGTTATAGATATGTTTAGAATCGCATCCCAATCAAGTTCCTAGATTCTTAGCCTCTCAACCCACTTGTATCAATTGAATCCCAATTTACCATCTTCTTGCTTGTGTGCTAATTCAAACCAAATATAATCGGTAGTTATTCCAGGTTACCTTAAGGTATGTCTCCATCTCCGAGTCTTCAGGAAAATCAACGATTAGAAGCACTTTATCATTACAACATCCTAGATACGGCTTCTGAAGCAGCATTTGACCGAATTACGCTTTTAGCCTCTCGGTTGCTCGGGGTTCCGATTTCCTTGGTCAGTTTAGTTGATCAAGATCGAATTTGGTTTAAATCCCGCCAGGGACTTGATTGTCCTCAAGTTGATCGAGAAGGCAGTTTCTGTGGTTTTGCCATGTATAATCAGGGCGTTTACTGCATCAATGACACCCTAATTGATCCCCAATGGTGTGATCATCCCTTAGTCACGGGAGAGTTTGGTCTGCGGTTTTATGCGGCGGCTCCTTTGTGTACGTCCGATGGACAACGCTTAGGAACCCTTTGTGTGATGGATCATCACCCCCATGAATTAAGTGAATTGGAAGTGCAAACCCTGCAATCTCTGGGGGAATTGGTGATAGAACAGTTGGATTTGCGTCTGGCGTCCCAACGGTTACAACAAACGGAAATCGCCCTGATGCAAAGTGAAACTCGTTTTCGGGCGTTAGTGGAACAGGCGGCGGATGGATTTCTGTTGCATGATTTTAATGGCCGGATTTTGGATGTGAATGAATTTGCTTGTCAGAGTTTGGGCTATAACAGAAAGGAACTTTTAAGTTTATCCCTTCAACAGATAGAAGTCGATCCGCTGCCGCTAATATTTTTTCAAAGTTTAGTCCAGGGTCAACCCATAACCCTACAACGAACTTACCGTCGCCAAGATCAAACCACTTTTCCGGTGGAAGTGCGCCTGGGGTTAATTCAAGTTGGGGAACAACAATTAATTCATACTTTGGCTCGGGATATTAGCGATCGCTTAGAAATTGAACAACAACTCAAACAGCAAGCGGAACGAGAACGACTGAATACCCGACTCACCCAACGCATACACGAATCCCTAGAATTAAGTCAAATTCTCAATACTACCGTTACAGAAGTTCGTCAGGCTCTACAGAATGAACGGGTGATTATTTTTCGTTTTGATAGCGATAAAGAGGGAGAAGTCTTAACAGAATCCTGTGCTCAGGGGTGTTTTTCTCTATTAGGTAATCGATATAAGGATTGTTGCATTAAGGAAACTTTGAGTCTGGAAAAGACCGATCAAGTTAAATCCGTTGCCGATATTTACACAGATAATTTAAGTTGTTGTGATCAAGAACTATTAATTAAACTTAAAATTCGAGCTTATTTAGTCACTCCGATTTTGCATGGACAAAAAATGTGGGGGTTGCTAGTCGCTCATCAATGTTCAAGTCCTCGAAAATGGCAGGTTTGGGAACAGGAATTATTAGTTTCTTTAGCTGCACAACTGGCGATCGCCATTCAACAATCAGAACTTTATCATCAGTTAAAAATTGTCAATCATGAATTAAAATATTTGGCAACTTTTGATAGTTTAACCGGAATTGCTAACCGCCGTTATTTTGATGAATATTTACAAATTCAGTGGTATCAATTATCTCAGGAACAAGCCCCCTTATCGGTGATTCTCTGCGATTTAGATTTCTTTAAACCCTATAACGATACCTATGGACATTTAGCAGGGGATCAGGCTTTGCGAGAGGTAGCTCAGGCTATTTGTAAAGCCATGAGATATCCTACGGATCTCGTCGCTCGATATGGGGGGGAAGAATTTGCCGTTATTTTACCCAAAACCGGGGTAGCAGAAGCTATTTTAATCGCCCAAAATATTCAAAAACAGATTGAAAAATTGCAGATTATTCACTCGGGTTCATCGGTGGGTTATTATATGACCTGTAGCTTAGGAATTGGCATGGTTATTCCCTCGCAAAATATGAATTCTAAACAATTAATCGAAATCGCGGATCAAGGACTCTATCAAGCTAAAGCTCAAGGACGTAATCAATATGTTGTGTCTTCATTATCCCCTTCTATGTCGTTAAATTAGGCTTGACATTGTTATCTGGTGTTCCGGTGCTCTCTTTTAAGCCTAAATTTTGGATACAACTCAAATAGGATTGCTATAGTTCATTAATATTTCTCCCGCTTCATCCAAATCTTTTCCCAAGGTTAAAAATCCATCTTCGTGTCCAGCCATCACTAATATTTTTTGCTGACTTAAATTTTCTTGATCAAACAATCTAAACATTTCCTTGGCCATTTCTGGGGTTCCATATTGAACTTGTTTAAGGGTAGTTGGAACTTGATATAATAGATTGTGCCAAAGTTGGGGGTGATGAACATGAATAATGGCATTAATCTGGGGTTGATAACTATAAATTGCGGCATGGGTTAGGGATTCAGAGGAGGCTTGAATTGGCCCGCAACAGGTGAGATGATTATGTTGAATATCAAAATCCGTCACAACGGTATAATGTTCGGGTTCCGATTGAGCTAAATGTCCGGTTTGACTCCCGGAAATAATAAATTGTAAAGTATGAGGAATACGGATACTGATGTTTCCAAATCCAATGCCATTGTCATAAACTCCAATTAATCCTAATTTATGAATGCGATTCCGCCATTGGATTAAAGATTTGATCGATTCAAGGGCAACTGCTTCCCCCAAAACCCATTCACAGGAATATTTGACGATGCCTTCATCAATCATTGTCCACCTTCGAAACCTTAACTGGCCTGATTATTTTACAGATAATTGTTAGCAGGAGTCAGAATACACTCAGCGATTTTAAGGTAAATATACCAGTAAGATGTGATTCTATAACAAAATTTTCAACCGGAGGGGATTTTTACCAAATCTTTACATAAATTCTCATGAATTTTTACAAAAAAAGTTAGCTGAAATGCCGGATTTTGTTGTAGAATTGATGTATTCATGACCGCTTTCCTCTACTTAATATAACTACCAAGTCGTAGCTCCTCATTGATCGATTAGCTACACTAATAGGTTAGTAACAGATAGAGCTAAGTCTCTGAATCGAAGAAACGGGTGGCAAAATCAAGAAAATCTAAAAGAAACACAAGTTAACAATTCAATCGTTTCACCATCAGGTCGTAGCCAATAGCGGAGTCGAGTGTCGTGGTATGATTTCGACTGGGCTATCGCTAAATTGAGCTAATCCCATTATTTTTTAGGACAGGACGGAAAAACCCTATGGATGACGAAATTAACATCCTCAATGTACGGATTCATAACATTACCATCATCGAGCTTCTGGAACGACTGGGTTCCGAGGGTGGTACTGTCGTTACGCCTAATGTTGATCACTTGATGAAGTTGCAAAAAGATCCAGAATTCTACGAGATCTATAAGGGTTCAACCTACCGAGTTTGTGATAGTAAAATCCTGATTTATGCTTCCAAATTTTTAGGTCAACCCATCAAAGAAAAAATTTCAGGGTCAGATTTATTTCCAGCATTCTACGACTACTATAAAGACAATAAAGAAATGACCATCTTTTTGATGGGAGCCGCCGAGGGAGTCGCTAAACGTGCTCAGGAAAAAATCAATGCCAAAGTCGGTAGAGAAATGATTGTAGAGTCCTATTCTCCTTCCTTTGGGTTTGAGAAAGATGAGGTAGAATGCCAACGGATTGTCACTCGCATTAACGAGTCTGGAGCTACCGTATTAGCCATTGGTGTCGGCGCCCCCAAACAAGAAAAATGGATTGCTAAATACCGAAATCAACTCAAAAACGTCAAAGTTTTTCTGGCGATTGGTGCAACAATTGACTTTGAAGCGGGAGAAAAAAAACGCTCTCCCAAATGGATGAGCGATCTAGGAATCGAATGGTTATACCGCCTATTTTCAGAACCCGGACGGATGTGGAAGCGGTATCTAGTTGAGGATTTTCCTTTTTTCTGGCTACTAATATTACAAAAGTTAAAACTGTATAACCCTCCGTTTTCCACCCGACAAGAATTTGTGAATTGGGAATCTCCCCGCTTAGGACAATTGCTTAGTAAAGCTGGTTTATTATCTGCTGAACAAGTAAAGAAGATTTTAGAATTACAAAAGAAACAACCGGAAAAACGCTTCGGTGCTTTCGTCGTAGAGTTAGGATGGCTGGAACAGGAAACTGTCGATTTCTTCGCCGACTTCTTGCCCGAATTAGGACTTTCTAAACATCGACATCCTTTAGGTTACTATCTCTATAAAGCTAAATTGTTAGACGAATCTCAAATAGACTCAATCCTAGAAGAACAAGGCCGATTGAACCTGCGATTTGGAGAAGTTGCAGTGATGAAGGGTTGGGTAAAACAGCAAACCCTTGATACGGTTTTAGATTACTTAACTGAAGAATTAAATGGTAGTTCCATCGAAGAATTAACTGAAGAATTAAATGGTAGTTCTGTCGCCTAAAAATCAAAGTTTCTGTTTTGTCCTTCCGACTCGTCAAGATGATTTAATCTTCATCCCGGCGAGTCTTTTCTATTACCCATTACCCATTACCCATTACCCATTACCCATTACCCATTACCCATTACCCATTACCCATTACCCATTACCCATTCGTAATTCGTAATTCGTAATTATAAAGCGTATCCCGTTGTTGATAGGGACGCCCCAGGGAGGCGATCGCATTTTTCAAGGTTTCGGGTTCCATGCAAGTGCCACCTTTAGCACCCGCCATGGTAGTAATGTGTTCCTCCATTAAAGTACCACCGATATCATTACAACCCCATCGCAAGGCTTCCTTCGCCCCTTCTAACCCTAATTTCACCCAACTGGGTTGATGATTAGAAATCCAATTTCCCAGAAAAATTCGAGCCACGGCTGTTAATAACAGGGTATCGGCTAAAATCGGTTGATCCCGTCCCACCCGTCGTCGCAAAGGGGCTGGAGCCATTTCTCCCACAAACGGTAAAATAATAAATTCCGTAATTCTAGCGGGATAATTCTGGGCCTTTTGTTGTAGCGATCGCAACTGATCTAAATGGTGCATTTGCTGTTGAGGTGTTTCAATATGACCCGATAACATGGTACTCGTGGTCGGAACCCCCAAACGGTGGGCTGTTTCCACAATTTCTAACCAAGTGGCGGTATTAATTTTTTCAGGACAAATAATATTTCGGACTGAATCTGCTAGAATTTCCGCAGCCGTTCCCGGCATCGAACCCACCCCCCCATCTTTCAAAGCTATAATCACATCCGCATAACTAAGATCATCTTCTCGGGCGATAAATTGGACTTCTTGGGGTGAAAAACCATGAAAATGTAGGTGAGGAAATTCCGTCTTAATGGCTTGGACTAAATTCAAATAATAGGGTAAGGATTTTCCTTGAATTTTTGCTTCTAAGTTCAACCCCCCCTGCATACAAATTTCCGTCGCCTCCCTTACAACTGCATCGGCTGTTTTTTCCAAAATTTGCTCAATTTCTAACCAAAAAGCTCCCTCCTGCCCCGCATCTCGACGAAAGGCACAAAAGCTGCAATGCTGTTCACAAATATTCGTAAAATTGATATTGCGATTAATAATATAAGTTACCGTTTCCCCAGCTTGTTGCGATCGCAAAGTGTCACTCACCACCCGAATATTCTCCAGAATAGCTGGATCAGTTTGTTCGAGCAAAATCACTCCCTTCTCCGGGGATAGGTCATCACCTGCTAAGGCACGGTTAAGAATGGTATCAACAGTTAAATTTAGGAGCATTTTGATCAATATTAAATAGAGGTGAACTTAATCGCGGGTGGGATAGGAGAAATCACCGAATATCAATTCTTTGTGTTTCCCCATTCCCTTATTTTTTCTCTCATATCCGGTGTTTATTCTTAAATATTGCCATGAATAATTCGTTATTGTTTCAAAACCGATTTTTTTTATTAAAATCCCTGGGTATTTTAACGGCTAGTGCGGGAGTCTTGCCAGTTTCCCTCGGCGTAGGAGTCGGTTTGTTGTTGCTCCATACACCCCCTTTCACTTTTATCGGGGGACAATCAATGATAGTTCTAGCTCAAACCCCAGTAAAACCTGATATTAATGCTTTATTTAAAAGCGGAATTGAACAATTTCGTCAAGGGTTATTTCCCGAAGCCTTAGCTACATTTAAAACGGTTTTAGAACAACAACAAAAACAAGGTAAACCCGAAGAAATTGCGGAAACTCTCACTTATATTGGAGAGGTTTATAGCAATTTAGGCAACGATACAGAAGCCTTAAAAGTCCTACAACAAGCTCTCACGTCCTATCGACAATTAAATCAACAAGCGGAAAACAAAAATCCAGAGTATCAAACAGGAATCAGTCGGAGTTTAAATTTAATCGGATTTTCCTATCGCAATCAAAACAAAGTCTCAGAAGCATTAAAACTTCATCAAGAAGCTTTACAAATTGCTCAGTCTATTAATGATCGACCAAATATTGCCGAAGCCTTACATAATTTAGCCTATGATTATAGCAGTTTAAAACAATATGATCAAGCCCTAAAATTCTATCAAGACGCCCGAAAAGTTCGGGAAGAAGTGGGGGATAAACGGGATCTCAGTCGCACATTAAATAATTTAGGGGCGTTATATTTAGTTCAAGGAGATACCCAAAAAGCCTTAGAAATCTATCAACAAGCCCTAGCCCTGCGGCGTCAAATTGGCGATCAAGCTGGAGTCGGGCGGCTATTAGGTAATATGGCGTTATTATATCGTCAATTAGGAGACGATACCCAGGCTTTAGTCTATTTAAAACAAGCGTCAGAATTCATGACTCGAATTGCGGATCATACTGGGGCGGCGAAAATTCATAATTTGATCGGAGAAATTCAGGAAAAATTAAAACAACCTGATCAGGCTTTAAGCTCCTATCAAAAAGCAATTGAACTTGCAAAATTAGCCAATGATCAAAATAATTTAAGCACCGCTTTGAATAATTTAGCAACGCTTTATTATGCTCAAGGGGAATATTCCCAAGCCCTCCAAACCTGGAAAGAAGTCTTAGCCATTCTGGAAAAAACCGGAAATCAAAAAGCAGCCCAGGAAACCCAACTCAGAATTGAGGAATTAGAGAAAAAACAGGGGGGTTAAACTTTGTGTCTTTGTGGTTAAATTAAACCTTGCCATTGTTAAGATACTAAAAATGTCAAAAATCAATGAAGAAGCCCTGAAGGGCTTACTACGGGGGAAGGTTAATGATCGGAACGTTTGTCAATTTCGTAGTCCTCTAAGGTGGCTTCGGCATCCGTTGAGGTGAGCCAAAATTTAAACTCATCCGCAAACCGATGATTTAAAATCGACTCTCGAATGCGTTGGGTAAACCGAATTAATTCGGTAACATTATGAATGGCAATTAGGGTATAACTCAAAACTTCCTTTGCCCGTACCAAATGACTCAGATAAGCTCGACTAAAATTTTGACAAGTATAACAGGGGCAAGTGGCATCTAAGGGGCGATAATCCTCCCGAAATTGAGCATTTTTTAAATTCCATCGTTCTCCTTGAACCAACGCCGCCCCGTGACGGCCCAAACGAGTGGGAATCACACAATCAAACACATCTACCCCAGCCGCGATCGCTTGGGCCATTTCTCGATAGGTTCCGATTCCCATGAGATAACGGGGTTTATTAAACGGTAAAATGGGGGTTGTCACCTGCACAATCTTTTCAATTAAGGCCGAAGGTTCCCCCACACTCACCCCACCAATGGCATATCCGGGGAGATCAAATTCCACTAAATCTCGCGCCGCCTGTTGTCGTAAATCCGCATGAACGCCCCCCTGAACAATCCCAAATAACGCTTGGTCAGGCCGTTTATGGGCTTTAATACAGCGTTCTAACCAGCGTTTTGTCCGTTCCGTGGCCTTGACAACCGCCTCCCGGGTCGCCGGATAGGGGGGACATTCATCAAAGGCCATAATCACATCGGCCCCTAATTCGTTTTGAATTTGGATCGAAAGTTCCGGGGTAAAGTTAATCAGGCGTCCATCATGGGGGGAACGAAAGGTAACACCTTCTTCGGTAATAGTATTAATTTTACTTAAACTAAAAACTTGAAACCCGCCGGAGTCCGTCAGCATGGGGCCATCCCAGCCCATAAACCGATGGAGTCCCCCCGCCCCGGCCACAATCTTTTCCCCGGGTTGTAAATGCAGGTGATAGGTATTAGATAACACCATCTGGGCGCCCGCATCCTTGAGATGTGCTGGAGTCAGAGTTTTGACATTGGCGAGGGTTCCCACGGGCATAAATCGCGGGGTTTCTACCCAACCATGGGGAGTATGAAATAAGCCAACACGGGCTTTAGTTTGACTACAGCACGCCTGAACTTCAAAGGAAAAAGGATGTGACATAAAACAATAGAAAACGGCTTAATTACTTAGAATGGGCAGTCTTCATCATCAAGGGGATTCTCCCAATTTGATGACAAAACTTGATCCATGACCGCATCAAGAGCCGCTGTATTAAAGTTACGATTAAATTGTTCTTGTAAGGGATTTGTTAAGGGAATTAATCGTAATAATCTCCCTCCTTCTTGAACTAGATCAAAATAAGTTTCTTGCTCAGGAGATTGTTTGAGTTCTAAGTAATCGAAACTATAAACATTCAAATACAACGAATGATTGGCAACTAAAGTCGCCTGTTGAGGATTGGCAAAAACTTCTAGGATGTATCCTTCTGCTTCGCTGTACACTTGTCCGTCTTGAATATTAAGATAACGGACGCGACCCAAATCAACAAGCAGTTTCTGCATATCCCGCTTGTTAACAATGATCCCCGTATCAATAATGCAAGGAGCAGACACCCTGTAGTCTAATTGATCATAACTCATGGAACAAAAGCCTCAGATGTAATCTGTGAATTACAGAATGGCGATGATTCTGTTGAATGAAATTTGTAGGTTTGAAATTTTCCCATCCCGAGGTCTTGAGGAATTGTAAATAAAGGCATCTGGCTATACAGGTAGAAGAGCGACCATACACCTGCTAATGGGTAAACCTTCAATCTCTTGTTCCTCTATTCCTTCTCTAATCTTTGATCGTTGAAATTAATCAAAAAGGATGGATTTGTTTTTGGATCGGCGATTTAACAACCCTGGAGTTGGTGAACTCTGGTGCCAGGTATTTTGACTTTCAGACAAAACCTGAGTTGTTATTTCAATTCTGGCATAACCTAGAAAATATTTATACATCTATGCCAATTTAATTTTTTACCATGCCAGAGGATTACTTTCGATCGCTCTCCCAATTCTGCCAACGACAGGGAGCCGCCTTAGCCGCCGCGATCGCATTTTATACCTGTTTTCCCATTCCCCTGTCTTGGACGCTGGAGTTTAGGGGCATCGCCCGTTTAGCTCCGGTGGTCGGGATATTGATTGGGGGGATTTTAGGATTAATGGATGGGGGATTATCTCTTTTAGGGTGTCCGGTCTGGACTCGCTCGGTTTTGGTGATTGTCACCGGAATTGCAATAACCGGAGGATTGCATTTAGACGGGGCGATGGATGCGGCCGATGGTTTAGCGGTGGCTGACCCGAATCGACGGTTAGAGGTGATGGCGGATAGTGTTACGGGAGCTTTTGGGGTAATGGCTGCGATCGCGATCGTTTTATTGAAGGTCGCGGCTTTACAGGATGTGACGGCTAACCGGGGATTAATTTTAATGGCCGTCGCGGGTTGGGGACGGTGGGGACAGTTGGTGGCGATCGCCCGTTATCCCTATTTGAAAGCCACGGGAAAGGGGGCTTTTCATAAAGATACCCCCTATTCCTCCTGGGATTTAATTCCCGGTGTGCTGATGCTGATGGCTTTAAGTGGGGTTTTAGTGATCCTCCATCCCCAACACTGGTTAGTGGCCGTGGGTCTAGCCTTGGGGGGAAGTGCGATCGCTATTTTAATTGGGGCTTGGTTTAACGCCCGTCTGGGAGGACACACCGGAGATACCTATGGGGCTGTGGTTGAATGGACAGAAGCCTTTTTATTGGTGTTAGTTGTGGCACTTCAGGGGTAGGGGAGGCAGGGGAGGCAGGGGGAGCAGGGGGAGCAGGGGAAGCAGGGGAGGCAGAGGGAGCAGGGGGAGCAGGGGAGGCAGGGGAGGCAGGGGAGGCAGGGGAAGCCAACTATTACCCATTACCCATTACCCATTACCCCTTCTCACTTGGCTTCAATCCAAATTTTAATCCCTTCAATTCTTAACCCTTGACCCTTGGTGCCGCAGTATTGGCCGTTGGTGCAGACGGGAACATCTCCTTTATTTTGGATATGGGCGGTATAAAAAACACTGTAGTTAGGGGCTTGGGGGCCGATTAGTTCAATCGCTAATCCTTCGATTTGTCGGTTTTTGCCCCGCTCTCCCACCAGTTCACCTTCGGGAGTTAGGGGTGTGTCCCCAAGGGCTGCGATATGAGCCATATAGCGCAGACTTAAACCTGCTATAGCGGGATCAATATTAATTTGAAAGGCTTCTAAACGTCTTCCCTGTCCCCGAGTTCCGGCATATTCCCTGGCGGCAAAAGTGCGATCGCCTAATCCTTGTAAATGGACTAAAATCTTTAAGTTAATATTAGAAAGACTGGCTTTTTCTTGAGTTTTACCTGCTAGGGGAGCATTGCCAAAGAAAATATTTTTACCATCAATTGTTGGAGGTAATTTCGTGACATCTATACTAGGAACAATAATTAATTCAGGAGTTCTTGATCCTTGAGGTTCATCTAAAATTACAATATCAGGAATGGCTGGTTTCGGAGCAGCAACAGCAGATGGGGCGACGGCTGGCATGGTAAAATTAATTTTTCCTCTGGAAATTGCCACACCCAAAGATTTACCAAAGGCGCTCGTAATTTGTTCTTCTAAAACTGCCCATTGATTATCGTCTAAACTCTCTTGTTTTTCGACTAAATTCACTAAGGCCACCAAGGGATGATTTCCTGTAGCTAAGGCTTCCGCCCCAGAATGGAGTTGATTTGTTTGTTGAGAAATCGCAGTTTGCAATTCCCGAGCCTGATTTTGAGCCGTTTGTAACGGGGGAAACTCTTTTTGTTCGTTGTGGGTTAGGGAGAGAACTCGCTCTAAAGTTTGTAAGGCCTGTTGGTGCGTTTTTTGATGAGCCGGAGCGGGTGTTAGATTTAGCAATAAAGTCTCTAACTCTTGTACGGAGGTGGCTTGACTAGCCGTTGGTTGTCCTTGGCTGAGTAGGGTTTGTTGAATCTTGCTAAAGTCTTGGGAGTAGGCTATCAGTTCATCTACTAAGGTTTTTGTCGGTGGAATTCCTGCGGTTTTGAGTTTCTGTGCAGTTTCGGCCAGACGGTTGCCTAAATCGGGATAGCGTTGGGATAGGGCACTCAGTTGTTGTTTTAAGATTTCGTGAGTCTGTTCCATAAATAATAATCCTCCTAGTTCACAAAAAAAAATGGGTTGAAAGCGCCTCGGTTATCCTTGGGCTTTTTGTTATTGATATTTATTGTATGATACCATCCAATTAAGTTTAATTCTGGTAAAATTTTATTATTATAAACTCCCTTAGCAGGGGAAAAAAATTATTTAACAGCACTTGGTAAGTTGTGTTTGAATTTGTTAAAATAAAAGCGATCGCTCATCAATGATACCGTTATGAGTCCTATTCAAACTCTACTCCCGACCGATACCTGGGTAACAGTAACTTGGGATGAATACTTAGCAGCATTAGATAATCCCATCTATTCTAATGCCAGAGGTTATTATTTTAATGGACGCATGAGGTTAGAAATGTCACCCCTAGGAAATCCCCATTCTCGTGATCATGCCACCGTTATTGCCGTGCTGTATCTATTTGCAGCATTGCGGAATATTGATTTAGATGCTCATGACAACTGCACCTACCGTAAAACCGGGTTTGACGAAGCCCAACCCGATGCTTCTTTTTATATTGCTGACAATGCAGAAATCATTCCTTGGGAAACCACAATTATTGATTTAGATCAGTTTCCCGCGCCTGATTTAGTCATCGAAGTTGCCTATTCTTCTTTAGCAGATGATCAAGGGGAAAAACGACTACTTTATGAATCTTTAGGGGTACAGGAATATTGGATTATTGATGTTCAAGCGGTTAAGGTAATTGCGTTTAAAGTTGAAAATCTAGGGAGTTATAGAATTAAAGAATCTCACGTTTTACCGGGGTTACAAATGGGGATATTAGAGGAAGCATTTCGTCGTAGTCGTCAAACCAATCATGGGAAAGTTAGTGCTTGGTTGTTATCAGAATTTCAAAGTTAATACAATATAGCAATCCCAAATAGGTTGTAACATTTCAATACTGATATGAAACAGTCAGAATTATTACCCCTGTTCCCAGATCCGGCGTTCCCTGTTCCCTTTTGATCAGGAATTTTAACACAACTCAAATAGGATTGCTATAGAGTTTGAGATAAAAGCTATACCCTGAACTATGGAATGATTCCCCCCTTTTTTTAGTTGAGGGGAAATCTTTTAAAATTCCGATGGAATTAACTGTAATCGCCCTAAATCTAAATCTTCAGAAGGAATAAAATGAACTTCTAATAAAGCCATCATATCCTTAAATTGGGGTTTACCTCGGGAAGCACCCGTTAATCCCATGGCAATAATTAAACCACACCAACCCTTAGTTTTTTTACAGCGTTGTTCCCATTTTTTTCGCGCTTCTTGATGCACCGGATCATCTTCAATAAACTCTCCAAATAAATGTAAATCTCCATCTTCTGTCTTCAAAATTCCCAAGTCATAATTAGAACCCGCCATCGGATCTTCACCTGGATTAAAACCAATTCCTTGCAGTCCTCCAGCATCCTGTAAACTGCGAATTAATATCTCAGCTTTCGGTTTAGTCGTTTGAATTACAACCACTGGTAAACCCTCTCCGAGTTCGGGAATTTCTGTTTCTGCGGCTTGGTGAAATTGGGTATTACTTCGCAAATATTTGGCCGTTTCCCAAGGGACAACTCCCAAACTCAAGAAAGATTTAGGCGGGACTAAATCGTCGCGTAACCGTGGAGCATCGACGTCCATATCCTCGTCATCATCATCATCATCATCCGCCACCATTGACGCCAACTCCGAGGCAATATCGGGTAAAGTTTCCACCTTCACCGAGACCTGTTTTTTTTCCCCATCGGGCAAATCGACCGGAATTCGATACCGACGGTTTAGACTGGGAAATTCATATCGGGCTAATTTTTGACGATGATCGCGTAAAAATCTATGTAAGGCCTCTAAAGCGATTAAAACAATCGCCGCTTCTTCATCATACAAAATTGAACGTAATCCTTCTAAGGGATGAAGATTGCCAAAATTGGGTTCAATTTCCGAGGGGGATAAATTAGTGATCGTGACAAAATCATCATCATCCTCGTCCTCATCCTCATCAAAACCATCGGTGCGATCAAAAGTAACAAATAAACAGTCCTGAGTTAAAAAGGCTTCCTCTAAATTTTCATAGGATTTATTGCGAACAATTCTTTCTCGAAACCGCTTTAACGAATCCAAAGAACGATATAACAATACCCCATAATCCATCCCCAATTTCCCCAAAGTGGAAACATATAAGGTATTAATGCCAAATAAGTTTAATTCAATCGAAATAATCTGATGATCCCCTAAATGTTCCCAAGGAGCATCTTGCCAAATTTGATAGGCTTTTTCCGTCACCACTTTCGCATATTGGGGGGGGAGTTGGGGCGGCCGACTCTGGGCTACTTCCTGCAACCCCCGAAAAATTTCATCAATCAGAGGTAAATCCGGGACATATTCAATGACAATATCTAAATTTTGCAGAACCCCTCGCAGAAAAAATTGAATTTCCCGATCTTTGACCACTATTTTTTGGGGACGGGCTACAGGCGCGGGACTTTGGGGATGTTCGATCGCCCTGAGTAGGGTGCGGACAATTGCCTCTGGCCCCATATCCGGTGCAACCATATCCATTGCTCGCACCATCCCCTGGGAACCATCTACCCAAATAATACATTCGCCCGCAGTTTCGGAGTCTGTATCGATACTAGGACTGGCATCGGTCGCCATTGGACGCCGATCTCCTTCCCACACACTGGGAATTTGGGGCAAATTTTTGAGCCTACGAACGGTTGAGTGATTCAGAGTTGCCATCAAATTAATCTTAATCTTGGGGTAGTTTCACCAGTTTCGATGGTGCGGCACAACGAATTGCTTAAACTCGCCATGGTGTCATGTAATGCTTTCTCTATCTTATCGAAAAAATGGGTTTAAAACCCCTAAGTTCTACTAAAGATGTTAAAAAAGCCTTGAAATCCTTGGAAAATTTACAATAGGAGGATAAAAAATGCGCTCCCAATATAGTATTTTAATTCAATGGTCAGAACCGGATCAAACCTAGAAATCGGTAAAACTCGCCCTTGTGTAATTGTCAGCAATGACGACATTGGTGTTCTTAGGTTAAAGGTTATTGTACCCATTACAGGATGGAATGATGTATTTGCAAAAGTTCCTTGGATGGTAAGAATTGAACCTACATCAGAAATCTAAAAAGAACAAACGCTCTCGTTATATTCCGGCTTCAATCAGAGTTTCTGTTTTAACTAGAGACAATTATAAATGTCGTTTTTGTGGTCGAAGCTCTACACAAATACAGCTAGAAGTTGATCATATTAAGCCTTTTTCACAAGGAGGAAGCCATGAGATGAATAACTTGCAGACGCTTTGTATTGACTGCAATCGAGGTAAAGGAGCCCGTCATTTAGACTAGATTAATTTAGAAACTAATATAGAAAATTGCTCAAAAAGTAGTGCAAGCGTCCTGAGTCGCTGGTACAGATAGAGGTTTTCTAGGGATAAAAACCCTAGCAAATATTTTGAAGCGGTTCTAATTGACCAAAGAGAAAATAGCGATCGCTATCAGTTTACTTTGTTTTGTTACCCGCTTAATTTTATTTAATTTGGATAAATTCAATCTGCGGTAAAAGGGGATCTTTAACCATCGCAATACCCGTAAATCCCCAGCGCTGTAAAATCGGTTTAATTTGATAACCCGTAACCGATTCTACCGCAAACCGATCTTTAACATCCGTAGCGTGTTTGTTTAAATAACTCAAAGCATCAAAATTTTCTGAAAATAATAACAAATAAGTCGATGGACTATCGGGGTCAGGATGGGCAGTCACATACCGTCCATCAGCTTTCGAGCGCAGAATATAATAAACTTCAGAGAGCATTTAAACCGTCTCCTTAAAATTGCAAATTAGGCTTACCCCAATTTATTTTGATTCTATTACCTCTATTTTAACTCTAAAATTTCATCGTAAATCTTCTAATTTAATTCGGGGGTCAACGGCTTTTAAGAGTAAATCCGCTAATAAATTACCAATAATTAACATCACCGCCCCCATCATTAAACTCGCCATAACTAAATATAAATCCTGTTGTTGTACCGCTTGTAAAATTAATTTACCCAATCCCGGCCAGTTAAAAAAGGTTTCGGCAATAAAAGCTCCCCCTAATAAACTGGCAAATTCAAAGCCCAATAATGTAATTAAAGGGTTAATCGCATTCCGCAGGGCGTGAATATAAATCACCCGATTTTCTGGCAGTCCTTTCGCCCTCGCTGTTTGAATATAATCCTGACGTAAAACATCTAAAAGTTGCCCCCGCATTAATCGTTGTAACCCGGCAAAACTGGTAATACTTAATGCTAAGGTCGGTAAAATACTATGCCAAGCAATATCGGCTATTTTTCCCAGGGGTGATAAATCGGGAAAATTAATACTGGTCATGCCGCCAACGGGAAATAAAGGGGAGGTTTTTTGAGCGAAAAATAATAATAATAAAGCCGTGATAAAACTGGGAAAACCCTGTCCGGTGTAACTAATCACTTGCAAAAATCGGTCAGTAAAACGATTCTGATTCACCGCCCCAATTATCCCTAATGGAATCCCGATGACCCAGGTTAAAATTAACGATGAAAACGCTAATAATAAGGTAGCAGGAACTCGTTCTATCAGTAGGGAAGTCACAGAACGTTGATTGGCAAAACTAAAGCCAAAATTTCCCCTAGTGATAATTTGGGTTAACCAATACCAATATTGTTCTAGGGGAGATTGATCTAGGTGAAATTGCTGTCGCAATTGTTCCAAGGTTTCGGGGGAAATTTGAGGATTATTGGAGAGGTTATCTAAATAGTCTCCGGGGGCAAGTTGAGTAATGGTAAAACATAAAGCCGATGCTAAAAGTAGAGTTAAAAGTGCCTGTAATAAGCGCTTACCAATATAGACTAATGTTTCACTCATAATCTTAATTTTACCCCTTGATAACTAACAAATTTCTCCCGGAAAAACTCTAAAACTATTAATCATATTGTAACAAACTAATTACCGGAACATCGGGCAATTGTTCCCGTCCTTTTAAACCGTTAAGTTCAACCACAAAACAAAATCCTGCCACCGTAGCCCCGGCTTGTTGAACTAATTCTGCCGTGGCTTTGGCTGTGCCTCCAGTGGCAATTAAATCATCAACAATTAAGACTTTATGCCCCGATGAAATGGCATCTTGGTGCATCTCTAAACAATCTGTCCCATATTCTAATTCATATTCTGCCCGATAGACGGCTGCGGGTAATTTTTTGGGCTTACGAATCGGAATAAAACCTACTTCTAATTGATAAGCTAAGGGCATTCCAAATAAAAACCCCCTGGACTCCATCCCGAGAATATAGTCAGGAGACAAAGGACGACATTTTTCTGTTAAACAATCAATGGTATATCGAAGTCCCTGGGGGTCTTGTAACAGGGTAGTAATATCTCGAAATAAAATTCCAGGCTTAGGAAAATCGGGAATATTGCGAATGAGAGACTTTAAATCCATGAGTATTTTAGTAAAGGCGAAGATCGATTGACTCAGGGCAATTGTCTCTCATTTTGTGCCTTCTGTCGAGTTATTTTTTAGTCTGGCTTTTGACATCTTCTTCGGGAAAACGAGTAATATCATCATCCCCTAAATATTCGCCATTTTGGACTTCAATCATGACTAACGGAATTACCCCAGGATTTTCTAGGCGGTGGGGGGTATTCATGGGAACATAGGTGGACTGTTTGGGAAGTAGTAAAATTTCCTCTCCGCCACAGATCACTTTAGCGGTTCCTGCCACAACAATCCAGTGTTCACTGCGATGATAGTGCATTTGGGTACTGATATGATAACCCGGATTTACCACAATTCGATTAATCCGATAGCGCTCACCTTCCTCGAGTAAGCTAACCTGACCCCAAGGCGGTGTCCGAGTTGTCGATTCTGTATTCAAGATCGGTTGTGAGGTTTTATCCTTGCTCATAATGGTTGATGGGTAATTGATTGGTTATTAATTTTAAAGTCTCTAAGGTCAATATAGATATTAGATATTATACCTCAATTTACCAAATCTTTAATTGCCATCATCCCTAAATCCCCAAGATTTAAAGGATGACGGTTAAGGGAAAATTTATGATTAATTAGATCCTGGTTTTAACCATTGTTTCATCAGCTTAATTTCTGCTGCTTGGGAAGTTAAAATAGCTTGGGAAAGTTGCTGAATTTCAGGTCGTTTTGACTTCAATTGAGCATCTTTTGCCATAGTTAATGCCCCTTCATGGTGAGGAATCATCGCCTGAACAAATCGTTGATCAAAACCTGCATCAGCAGCACCTAAATCAGCCATCATCATCATTGATTCCATCTGTTCAGCAGACATGGACATACTGTGACCCATAGCCGCATGATACATGACAGCACCCTTCGCTTGGGGATACCATGTTTTCCGCCATTCCTGCATCTGAGCAATTTCTTTTTTCTGGGCTTTAATAATTTCTTCTGCTAATTTTTTAAGTTCAGGATTATTAGATTTTTGCAGTACCTGTTCAGCCATTTTAATCGCGCCTTGATGATGGGGAATCATCCCATCAATAAAGCGTAAATCATACTCGGCATCAGCCGGCCCTAAATCCATCATCATGCTATGATTTCCTGGCATCATCCCGTTATTTTGGGTCAGAACTGTTTCCGAACTAACGGGAGTTGCTGATTCAGAAACCATGGATTTAGAATCGGATTTAACCATTGTACAAGCTCCCAAAATCAAGGTAATAGGAAGCCCGAGGATGGGTAATAAAAAACGAGCATTGAATTTCATGGTTTTGATGTCAAAGTTAGCAAGAAAAGGATCGGTAAGTTAAGATTAAATTCAAGCCAAGGATTTAATACTTAAATCCTTGGCTTTAGTATAACATAAAAAGATGAAATGAGCAAAAATGATTACCCCTCTAATCCTTGGCGAGTGGTTCAAAAGTTACTAGAAATACCGTCTCCTTGGGTTACGATTATTGCAGAACAATTAGAAAATCATCAAGGCGAAATTTTAGACTATTGGCGGGTTGAAAAAGCCGATTCTGTTGTAATTTTAACAATTCAAAATCAGCATTTCCTGTTCCCTAGACCGATGTATCGTCCAGGGGTAGGAAAAACCACCTTGGATTTCCCAGGGGGAAGGGTTTCCCCAGAAAAAACTCCTTTAGAAACGGTTCCAATTATTCTGCAAAAGGAGTTGGGAATTAAACCCTGTGATCTTGATAAAATTACTCCTCTAAATCATGAGGGTTGGCTGATTAATAGTTCATTTTCTAATCAAAAATTGTATGGGTTTGTAGCGGAACTGTTGCCCAATATTTTAGTAGATCAGAACTATTTGGGCGCGACCTATCCTACGAATATTTTAGGCATTGAAGATTTACTCCAGGATTTGGTTTGTTTTCAGTGTCGCGGGATTTTATTAGAGTGGAAATATCAATTTAAAATAGGTGAATAGCATTAGGATCAATAACAACAACCTGATCGCGTCCCTGGGCTTTAGCTTGATATAATGCCCGGTCTGCAAATTGTAATAAATCATCACAGGATTGAGTATGTTCAGGAAACCCCGCGACCCCAATTGATATAGTCACTCCTGTTAAGAAATTATAGGAATACTCATACTGTAAGTTTTTAATCTTTTGACGGATTTCCTCCGCAATAATTTCAGCAACTTCAATATTTGTATTGGGTAAAATAAATACTAATTCTTCCCCCCCATAACGATAAGCTAGATCGGAAGTTCGCATCACACTTTGTACCGCTTGAGAGACTAATTTTAAAACAATATCTCCAGCTTTATGACCGAAATTGTCGTTAAATTGCTTGAAATAATCAATATCTGCAATTAAAATGCTTAAACACTCTTGTGTTTTTTGGGCTGAGTTAAAGACCTGGGGTAATACGAGATCTAAATATCTCCGGTTCTTCAGTATCTAGTATGCTAAAATTATAGTTAATAAGATCAAGAAAGAAGAAAAATATATCCAACAATAGCTGAAAATCTTTTTCCAGTTGAGAGTTGAGCGATATGTACTGTTAAGTGAAATCAGAAAAAGAGTAAATTTAGAGTAAATGGGTAACAATGGCTTCAAACAGGGAAATTAAAATGCTCACAGAACTTCTGGGGCTAGAAGGAGTAAAAGTGGGAGCACGCCATCAGCATAAAGGGATTGGAATAATTTTAGAGATAGAGACAATCCATCAGGAAAGTATCTGTCCTCGTTGTGGGGAAAAAAGCCATAGATTACATCAAAATCATCGATATCTAATTAAAGATTTACCTTGGGGAGAATCTCCAGTATTTTTGGAAATAAATAGACGACAGTTCAAATGTAAGAAATGTAAAAAGCCGTTTAGTGAGGATTTAGATTTTGTCGGAAAAAGAAGGACTTATACAAAAAGATTGGCTGATAGAATCCTACAAGAAGTTTTAGAAAAGGATATAAACAGTGTCGCCCAAAAAGGGCTGGTCACAACAGAAGAAATAGAAAGGATGTTAAAAGACGCATCATCAGAATTAGCAGAGTTTAAACCCAGCCATTTAAAAAGGCTAGGAATTGATGAAATAGCATTGATTAAAGGAAAAGGAAATTATTGTGCAGTTTTAATAGATTTAGAGAAAGCGGAATTAATTGCTATCCTCGAAAAAAGAACACAAGAAGAAATCAAAAAAGTGTTGATGGGGTGGGGAAGAGAAGTGTTAGAAAAGATAGAAGAAGTCAGTATAGATCTGTGGAAAGGATACAAAAGCTTAGTCTTAGAAATCATGCCAAATGCTCAAGTGGTAGCGGATAGATTTCATGTAATGGTACAAATCAATCAGGAGTTAGATGGGCAAAGAAAACAAGAAAGGCTGAAGGAAGAAAATTTACTAAAAACAGCAAAGTCCGAATCAGAAAAAGCCAATTCCGAAAAAATTTTAGCAGGATTGAAGAAGAGTAAATACGCTCTCTTGAAGAATGAAAAAGATTTGAATGAACAACAAAGCCAGAAACTAGCCGAAGTGAAAGAGGTTTCTCCTACCCTAAAAAGTATGCACGAATTCAAAGAAAAAATCCGTCAAATTTTTGAGGAAAAAAATGATTGGTTAGGGGGATTATGGCAATTGGGGATGTGGTTAGATGAAGCTAGAAAGTATTTCCCGAAAAGTCAAAAGACAATGATTCGATGGCTAGATGAAATTATTGCCTACTTTGATCATAGAACAACCAGTGGGGTAGTTGAGGGAATTAATAACAAGCTGAAACTGATTAAACGTTCGGCTTATGGATTCAGAAATTTTAAAAACTTTCAATCAAGATGTTTACTGAATTGGCATTTTAACTAAATCTTTAGCATACTAGATACTGAAGAACCATATCTCCGATTAAATAATCCTGTGAGGGGATCATGAATACTGTCATAATGTAGGGATTCCTCGACAATATTACTATGTTCGATGGTTGTTTCTAGGATTAACTCTAAGTCATTTTTTTCCTGAGTTAATAAAGCGACTAAGGATTGTAAATGTTCTTGAGAGGCTTGGAATTTAAGTTGGGTTAAATAGCGTTGTTGGATTTCAGCTTTGAGTTTTTCATGGGATTCATGTAACTGAGCTTCAACTAAATCTCCATGATCAATGATAATTTCTAATAGGATTTCCAGATCAGCTTTTTCCTGTTTAAGAATGTCAATATCCTGGCGAAGTTGGCTGATATAGTCTAACAGTTGCTTTTGAGAAAGATGCTCATTTTCCATTAACTTATATTTACCTTAAAGGATGAGATCAGATTCAGAATGCTATTGATTTAATAGTAACTCAAAAATTAATTGATAATGTTGAAAAAAAAAACAATCTCCTAACGCAAAAGTTCATGGGCTGTAACGACACAGTTTCGTCCATTAGCCTTAGCTTGATATAAAGCTAGATCAGCCGATTGAGTAATTCCAAGACTCGATAATCCATGTTCAGGAAAACTGGCAACCCCTAAAGAAATCGTCACTTTTTGTAAAAATTGATGCGGTTTGTCTAGGCTTAATTTTTCAATTCCTAAGCGCAGTTGTTCTGCTAAATTTTTAGCTTCTTCCAATGAAGTCCTAGGTAAAATCAAGATTAGCTCCTCACCCCCATAACGACAAGCAATATCCGATTGACGAATATTGTAAATTAAAAATTTACTAATTTCTACTAAAACCACATCTCCAGCCTGATGTCCCCATTGGTCATTAAAATTTTTAAAATGATCAATATCACCCATAATAATACTTAGATTTTGCTGATGTTTCTTTGCGTGTTTCAGGTGACGTTCTAAGGATTTTTCTTGATAACGCCGATTAAACAAACCCGTCAAAGGGTCTCGAATACTCAGGTTGTGGGTATACTCCTCGATAAAATCTCCATGAACTGTTGTAGTTTCTAGGATTATTTTCAGATCATAATTAGCTTGAGTGACGGTTTTTAGTAAGGCTTTCAGTTGAATTTCTGATGCTTTTAATTTAGCTTCAGCCACTTTTCGCTCTCGGATTTCTAATTGAAGTTGTAGATTGGATTCGTGTAATTGATCTTCAACTAAATCTGCATGAAATATTGTTGTTTCCAGCAAAATTTCTAAATCAAACTTTTCCCGTTTTAACTGTTCTAGTTTTCGGCAAAGTTTTTCGGTTTCCAATAATAGTTCGGTATTCGATTTTGGGAGAGGATTCTGCATCTTTGTACTGTTTATATATTCTATAAATATCCAGTTTAGATTTAAAATTCCATCCTAAATAGGGATAAAGTTTACTATTCAATCTTTAGCTCTAAAGAGGGCATAAGTTTTTGTAAATTCCTCAGAGATTTTCCTTGCCAGGGAATTTTTGTAGAGGCTAAAACTGTTAAGCTAGTCTCTTTTTTCTGGCGAACTTTAATTACAAATTTAGATAGCATATTAATACCAGAACTATTTAAAAACTCTAATTCTTGGAGATTAACAGTAATCAGGCATGGGTTTTCTTCCAAAATTTCATTGAGCAATTTAATCACAGGGTTAGTGTCTTCTAGTCCACTTAAACGTAAGGAGCCTGATAAAGTTACTGTAGTTGTGTTACTCTCATACATGACTTCATAGTCTTCGGCTTTAATTGCTTTGGTTACCATTGTTATAATCCTAATATTTTACTGTTGATCAATCAATTTTAAATGTTAAATGAAAAGCTGAACCATGGTTGTGACAGTCATAACTTTAGGTTCTGTTTGAAGATCCTCAAATTTCCAGCCCAATCGGGCTAGGTAATCATTGATCATGGTCAAATAGCCTAAACCAGAACTATTCTCACTGTCCAAACTTTTTTCTATTTGCTCAATATAAAATTCTTGAGAGTCAGAATGAATCAGTTTTTCAATAAAGAGTTGGAAGGATTCAAATTTTTCCTGGTTAATACTATTGACCACAACAAAGATTAATCGATCAGTTTTTAAATACAGTTGGATGCTGATCGGATAATTGACATTATAATCACTAAACTTCATCGCATTTTCTAATAATTCATTGGCGATAAAGCTCACGGCACTTTTGATTTCATTTTGTAAATTTGCCGTCGTGGGATCATCTTCACTTTTAGGAAAAAAGGTCGTGACATAATCAGCCATAAAATTAGCGGATAATCCATTATTGCGCCAACGGTGTTTCAGGGGAATCGAACTCGGAGAGAAACCAATGACGAGAAATTCATTGCTTGTTGGAGGAACTTCAACAAAGTCACCAAAAATTTGTGTCATAAATCCTTTGAGTGAGGATACATAAAAAGTTATTTGGGCTACTGTGCTTTTTTTACAAAAAATAACTCAGGGGAGAAACAGTAAAAAATCGGGAAAAGGCACTAAAAAATGGGAAACTGGAGTATTTTTAGGCTACTGGAGTAGAGGATAAAATTTAACTCAATCAGAGCCAAAAACTTTTTGTTAACTGCTCCATGATCGCCTGATTCTAAAAACTCCAGTAGCTCATTATATCATGTTAGGGTAAAAATATTTACTCATGCAATAAAAATCTAATTGGGACTCTTTTTAATTACTTGATAAGGATTGAATCACACGCTGTAAGTAAATTTGAGCCACTTGATCCGAGGGATTTTCTTGCAGACAGGCTTCAAAGCACTGAGCAGATTCGGGAAAGGCTTCCAGATGATATAGGGTTAAGGCTTGCTCAAACAAGGTTTTTGTTTCTACTTTTTTTCGATAGAGCAAGGGCGGATCGGCATCAAAAACTTCAAAAACTGAGACCATTTCTGATTTCCCTTTCACCCTAACTCTATCAATCACTCGGAAGGAGTAAATATTAGGATCTTCAAGGGATAAAAAAGTATGTTCACTAATTAATAAGGGAATGCCATACCTTTTACTTAATTCCTCTAAGCGAGATCCTAAATTAACCGCATCACTAATCACGGTACTATCCATTCTGTGTTGTCCACCTACAATTCCTAACATTAAATCCCCGGTATTAATTCCGATCCCAATGTTAATTGGAGGGCGATCGGGACGTTGACGAGTGAGGTTATATTCTGCTAATCTTTGTAACATAGAAATTCCTGCTTTCACCGCATCATCAGCACTTCCTCCAAATAAAGCCATAATTGCATCGCCGATATACTTATCAATAAAGCCTCGATTTTCAGTAATAGCAGGTTCCATGCGAGACAAATAAGCATTAATAAATTTAAAGTTATCTTCGGGTGTCATCCGTTCAGACATTTGGGTAAAACTGCGAATATCTGAGAACAAAATCGACATTTGTTTCTGCACCGCATCCCCAGATTTTACATCCACTAAACTTTCATATCCTAAAAAAGCCAAAAACTGATTCGGAACAAATCGCCCTGCCGCATCTGTCAATTGTTCCTCTTGATCTAAAGCCAATTCTAAATTACAATTAATCTCAAACATTTCCTCAATAAACTGTTGACGTTCTTCCTCGGCTTTTCGGCGTTCAGTAACATCTTGAAACACACCAATGGCATAGGCTATTTCTCTAAATTCATCATAAATTGGGGTTCCCCACATTTGCAACGGAATTGTCTTATCTAAGTATTGAAAGTCTAATGTATCAATGCAGCAAAACCCCTCATTTAAGGCTCTAAAAATGGGTAGATTCTCTAAAAGGTAAGGTGTTTTTGTGGTTGATGATGAATTTGAATAAACGTTCAATTGTAACGGAGGATTAGAAAATAAAACCTCAACTCCCAACAACTCTTGAGCCACTTTATTGCTATAATATAAATTTCCCAGGGCATCCACAACTACAACACCTAAAGGAATTGCTTCTAAAAATTGATAGAGTCGTCGATTTTGGGTCTTTAGTTCTGACATTAAATCCAAATTTTCAGTTTTTAGCCTTTCATTGAGCAGACTAATTTCTTGATAGGCTTGAGTTAATTGATTTTCCTGAACTTCACTCACTTTCCTTTCGGCTTTTAGCTGATTTAAACTATTTTTTAATTCGATTTCTTTTTGCTGAAGGAGAGAAATCTTTTCTTCTAAACCCGTATATAGAAGGCGTAATTGTTGAGTCATTTGGTTAAATGAAATTGCCAATTGTCCGACTTCATCATCAGTAACCACTGGAGCCACTAACGTCAAATCTCCATCGGAGACTTGAGTTGCCATTTTAGTAATATTGACAATTGGGCGAGTAATTTTTAGGGCTAAAATATAAACTCCCACTGCTAAAATAAAAGCCGAAGTTAATCCCATTAATAAAATAATCCAAGCCAATCTTTTAGCCGGTTGATTAGCTTCTGATTGGTGCATTTCCACTAATAATCCTAATTGCTGTCTATCCAGCCAACGATAGACTGCAATCACTGGAATCCCGGCATGGTTGATATAAGTTTTATAGCCATTTTTTCCCGATAAAGCATCTCTAATCCCTGGACTATTGACTTTTTCTGGAAAGTCATACCGATCAAATTGTTTGGCGGTAAAAAATATCTGAGATCGATCAAATAAATAGGTTTCTCCCGTGGTTTTTAAACCCGTTTTATCAAAAATAATTTCTTCCATTCTTTTCATATTAAGGTGTAATACTAACACCCCAAATACATCCTGATTAGATCCCTTAATCGGTGTCGAGATCGTTAAAGTTGGTTTATTTGTAATAGATGAAACATCAAGATTTTGCACAAAAGTCTTATAAATACCCGCTTGAAAATATTTTTCCTGATCCCGATATTTACCTTCCGATTGGGGATTAGTAGAAAAAACAATTTGTCCCCCAGTTGCCCTCAAAATCTGAACTTCCTGAAAGTCCGGTTTGGTAGCTAATACCGAAGCCATATATTGCCGAATTTGAGTATGAGAATCCTGCCATGCTTGGGAACTCGGATCATCAGTCACTAAAATTTTGGTAGCTGTTTTAATATCGGGTAACTGTGCTAAGGAAAAAGTCGCATTTTTTTGGTTTTCCACCCATAAATTCAAAGCTCTTTCCTTCAGGGTAGCCGTGACTTCCAACTGCTCAAAGATGAGTTGCTGCATGGAGGTTTTAGCACATTGAAATGCGACCGCCGCCACCCCAAGGACAGTGACCATAGATAGCAGTAAAAAATAGATCACAAGCCTGGACATCAGGCTTTTTGTCCAGAATTTCATTCAATTTGCCCTTGATCACTGGTCACAACTTAAGTTTCTCAGGTACAACACAAAACTCACACACACCTGGTGGTCGATGAAGCCAGGAAAGACTTTGCTACTGACTTGGTGGCTCCTTGTTCCCTCAAGACTTACCTTAGAGCTTCTGCACCCTTTTTGCTCAATAATTCGGCACGTTTCCTGAATTAATAGTATATTCAATCTCTGAATTATAAAAACCTCCCGTGTAATTTGGAAGATTGAGTTGAGACCCAACTTAACGGCTGACTCAATTTCAGTGATTCCCAAACGGGACTTACCCATCACTTCCATAGAAAGTAGGGGTAATGCGTGAATTACCCCTACTTATGAGCTTAAATCCCCAAATTTGCCCAAGTTCTGAATCCTTTTAGACCTGTAGGGGTGAGGAGGTGAGGATCTTGACTTCAGGGGTTGCTAAGGGGTGAAGATTAATCTGTTGCTCAATCCGTTCTTTAGCCAAGGCGCGATATTCCCAGAAATGTTCCCCAGCCGCACATAGCCCCAGATACAGATTCAGCAGTTGGGGTTTTTTCCGCAGGATGATCCAAAGTTGACGCCAAAACTGTCCCCGAAGCTCAGGTCGGCGTATTCCCTGATGCCAAATGACCTGGGCGACTAATCTTAACCCTTTACCCAGGGGAAACTGCATGGTTTGTTTTTTAGTTGGGGAGCAGTTAATTTTTAAGCATTGTTGCAAACAGCGTCGCAGATAATTCTCTGGCTCGTATAACGTCCAAAACCCTTCTACATATTCCCGGGCGATATCAGCCATGGGGCGAGTGGGGATAAAATTCATCAGGGTATTTTGGTCGCCGGTGGGGTGACCATTTTCCTCCATTAAGCGTTTTTCTTGTTTCAGCCGATCCCAAAGGGCTGTATTGGGGAGAGCTTGAAGGATACCCAGCATCGGTTGAGGAATACTGGTTTCTTCAATGAAAGCCTGAATCCGATCGCCGGCTCCCGCCTTCTCTCCATCAAAACCCAGGATAAACCCGGCATAAATCAGTAGCCCCGCCTGGTTAATTTTACGACAGGCTTCGGATAGGGGACTACGGGTATTTTGCTGTTTGCGGGTGAATTTGAGGCTATCTTGGTCAGGAGTTTCAATTCCCAGGAAAACCGCATAAAAACCCGCTTCTCCCATCAGTTGTAGGAGTTCATCATCTTCGGCTAAATTGACCGAGGCTTCGGTAATAAAGGTGAAGGGATGGTTGTGTTGCTCCATCCAGGGAATCAATTCCCGCAGAAAGGATTTAACGTTCTTCTGATTGCCAATAAAGTTGTCATCTACAATAAACAGAGAACCGCGCCAACCCAAATCATAGAGGGTTTGTAACTCCTTTAGGGCTTGGGACGGCTCTTTGGTGCGGGGTTTGCGGCCATAAAGGGAAATAATGTCACAGAATTCGCAGTTGAAGGGACAGCCCCGGGAAAACTGCATCGCCATCATCAAGTAACTCTCCCGGTGCAGCAGGTCAAAACGGGGGATGGGACTGTAGCTAACATCGGGCTTTTCCGTCGAGCGAAAGATCCCCTGGGTTTGGCCTCGACTCAGAGCTTCTAGGAATAAGGGAATGGTCATTTCCCCTTCATCGAGAATCAGGAAATCAGCCCCGGCGTCGAGGGCATCCTGGGGGACGGAGGTGGGGTAGGGGCCACCGACAGCTACGGTTTTACCCAGACGCACCGCTTTTTGAATTAAGCCTTGAAAGTCAGGTTTTTGCACTAGCATGGCAGAAAGAATCACCAGATCGCACCAGTCCCAGTCGGCTTGGGTTTCATAGGCGACATTGCGATCGCGAAATCTCATCTCCCAGTCTTGCGGTAATAGGGCTGCAACTGTAATAATACCTAACGGTGGAATCACTGCTTTGAGACCAGCAATTTCCATGAAGCGATCATAAGACCAGAAAGATTGAGGAAATTGAGGATAGATCAGCAATACTTTCATGGATTTTTAGTTTCTAATTTTAGTGACTTTAGGTGAAATCGGCTTAATTTTTATCTATCTTAAGTATGATTATTTGATCAAATCACCAAAATTGAATTTCTGTTAATCTAATCCAAACTAAATTTTTTCCATAATGTCAAGACCTACTGTATATTTAGCGATTACCAATCATGGCTTTGGTCATGCGGTTAGAACCTCTGCGGTTGCCAATGAAATTCAAAGGCGTTTTCCTGATGTGTTATTAATTTTAGTCACAACAGCCCCCCGATGGTTATTAGAATCTTATTTGGATGGGGATTTTATTATCCGTCCCCGAGGCTTTGATGTGGGGGTAGTACAGTCCGATAGTTTGACCATGGATAAGGCAGCAACCCTGGAACAATGGCAAAAAATCCGTCAACAGCAACGGGCGATTATTGCCGGGGAAGTGAGTTTTATTAAACAAAATAAAGTTGATTTAATCTTAGCTGATATTTCTCCCCTGGCTACGGAAATTGCTAAAGCTGCGGGGATTCCCTGTTGGATGATGGGGAATTTTGGCTGGGATTTTATCTATCGAGATTGGGGGGAAGAATTTATGGAGTTAGCAGATTGGATTTGCGGTTGTTTTAGTCGGTGCGATCGCCTGTTTCGGTTTCCTCTCCATGAACCGATGACGGCTTTTCCCCATCAAATTGATGTGGGTTTAACCGGGGGAAATCCTCGGTTTGATTTAGACTATCTGCGGGAAAAGTTAGGAATTAAAACCCCACCGGAAAAAACCATATTATTAACTTTTGGCGGTTTGGGATTATCAGCAATTCCCCACCATAATATTGAACGGTTATCGGATTATACGTTTATTACCTTTGATCAGCATTTACCCCCCTTTCCCAATTTAATTCAAGTCAGTAATTCTCAGAAATTACCGGATCACAAATCCCGTCCCTTCCATGTGCGTCCGGTGGATTTAATGCCTCTTTGTAGTCAGGTAATTTCTAAACCCGGTTATAGTACCTTTGCGGAGGCATTAAGATTAGATATTCCTGTAGTTTCTTTAACTAGAGATGGATTTGCCGAAGCTCCCGTTTTATTAGAATGGTTACAAAATTATGGGACTCACCAGATTATTACAACGACGGAATTTTTTCAACAGGATTGGAATTTTCTGAACCAACCTTTGATCAAACCCCGTTTATCTCAAACCTTAGATAAAAATGGGAATGAAGCGATCGCTCAATCTGTGATTGACTATCTTATGGGTTGACTTTAATATTTAAGGATCATTAAGCCCTGAAGGGCTTACTACGAATTAACTATGGCGCATTATCAAGAAATTTTGGAAGTACAAACCAGTGGAAAATCCTTTTCTACAATTACGGCTTATGTACAGGAAGTAGTTAAAAATTCTGGGATAAAAACAGGAATTTGCCATCTATTTTTACGTCATACTTCCGCCAGTTTAATTATCCAAGAAAATGCCGATCCCGATGTTCTCAGGGATTTAGAGAACTTTTTATCTAAGTTAGTTCCCGAAGGCAATTATTATATCCATGATGCCGAAGGGCCCGATGATATGCCCGCCCATATTCGCACTATTCTGACCCATACTTCTGAACAAATTCCGATTTCCCAGGGACGGTTACTATTAGGAACCTGGCAAGGAATTTATCTCTGGGAACATCGACGTCATCGTCATACCAGGGAATTAGTCGTCCATATTATGGGAGAATAAAACCGATTTTAGGGGGATTCGGTCGGTGTGGAAAGGGACTCTAAATAGTGCAGAAAATCCAATAATTCATTATCGGTTAAATGCTGGCGAGACCGCTTCCCGTAGGTTTTTTGTAAATGGGCGCGACCCTGTTCCTGCGTCCACCGTAGCCGTTTTAATTCAATATCCGTTTTAGCAATATCCGAGGAAAAATCCGTTGTTTCCAAAGAACGACCAGAACCCGCCGAGGCTTGACTAAATTCGGGTTCATCGGGATAGGTGGGGACACCTTCGGGACTTGCAGGAACCGGAGGCAAGGAAGCACTACGTCCTTTAGAACCCTTGGATTTGCTCTCCGTCTCATTGTCCGGGGTCTTGTCGGTTTTAGGCTGAATATAGGTGGCTGATAACCAATCATCGGAGGTGAGAGACCCGGAGGGAATTCCCCCGGAATCTTCATCGGGGATAGAAGATGGGGCGAAGGGGGGCGGACTCTCAAGGGTGGGAGGGACTGCGGGAACAGAAACAGCAGTGGAAACCTCCGGTTTGAGTTCCGGGGGTGTCGGTTTTAAAAGTTCCCTAGGGATAGAAGGTTGGGGTCGGGTGGTATCGAGATCTAGGGATTGAATCGCCCGTTTTTTGGCTTGATCTTCTGCTAACTCCACGGTATCAGCGGCGGCTAATCCCGTTGTTAGGATCACCCCGTCTATTTCGACCACCGCCCGCACCACATATTTTCCCAGATAAATGGTGAGTAGCTCAGAAATTAAACTTCCCGTCGGATAACGTGATCGCAATTGAGCCAACATAATCAATAATTCCTAAACAAACTACGATATACTTAAAGATTAGTCATTCACGAAGCTAAACGTCACAAATTCTATACCCTATCTCACAAGCACCAAGGGAATCAACATTGGGTGCTATTCCACAAGCTCGAAGTTAGCATTGCCCAAGGGAATAGATACTAGGGTATCCTCTGGTTTGCCTTTAGCCGACCTATCTAACGGAAGGCTTCTGTGCATCCGTGGATTGTAACACTGTCCTTATGGGGTTGGTAAAATCAGCCCGTGAGAAGTTCCCCCCAGGTGTTTTAAAGATGGGGTTTTGGGGGTTGGGTGTTGAGTGTCCGATGTGTGGAAAGCAGAAATCACTTCTTTGCTCAACCTTCACCCATTTAACACTAAATACCCATCCCTAATACCCGAAACCTGATTCTGACAAAGAGGATTAATCGCTACATGGAATTTTCAATCGCTACACTGTTAGCCTATTTTTCCGATGATAAATTAGTCACCCCCAAGGCTTTAGAGAAAAAACTCGCCCCCGACGAGGAAAGTCTCCGAAGGTTTCAAATTGCTTTGGATGCTTTGGAACGAATTGGCATTCTGGAAAAAGATAAAGGTCGTTATCGCCGGGTTCCCGAGGAAGGAATTGTGGAGGCGAAACTACGATGTTCGAGTAAAGGCTTCTGTTTTGCTATTCAAGATGCTGAAGGAGCCGAAGATGTTTATATTCGCGAAAGTCATCTGAGTACCGCTTGGAATGGCGATCGGGTTCTCGTTAGAATCATTAAAGAAGGTAGTCGTCGCCGTTCCCCTGAAGGAGAAGTTTATGTGATTTTAGAACGGGCTAATCCTTCAGTTTTAGCTCGAATTAAACAATCAAAAACCGGGTATCGGGCAGTTCCTTTAGATGATCGGTTGTTATTTGAATTAGATTTAATTAATGACCCTTCTGAACTAGCCGAGGCGGTGGATCATTTAGTTCATGTCGAAGTCCTGCGTTATCCCATTGGTGTCCATCGTCCCCTCGGTCACGTTGTCCAAATTCTCGGTTCCGATGCTGAAGATGCCGATGATTTAGATATTGTTTGTTGTAAACACGATTTACCCCGCAAATGGCCCGCCGGAGCTTTACGCGAAGCCGAGGCAATTGACCGTACCTTGAAAAAAAGCGATTTAAAAAATCGGGCTGATATTCGCAATGTCTTAACCATGAGTTTTGAACCGGATTTAGGTAATCCTGAATTTTCGGTTTTAGAAGATGAAGAACGGGCCAAGCGTCGCCCCTGCATCGATCATGCTTTTAGTATTGAACAAACTAAATCCGATCTTTGGCAATTAGGAATTCATTTAGCCGATGCTGCCCACTATATTCTCCCCGATAGTGATCTTGACCGAGAAGCCCGCAAACGGGGAACGGCGATTTATTTAGCGGATAAATTGATTCCGATTTATCCAGAAACAATTTCTTGCGATCGCTTGGCCCTAGTTCCCGACGAAGAACGATTGGCAATATCGATTATGATCACCTTAGATATGGCCGGACGGGTCATAGAATACGAGATCCAACCCAGTGTGATCCGGGTAGATCATCAACTCACCTTTGACCAAACCCAAGCCGTTCTCGATGGTGAACCCTCCCCCTTTGCTAATGTCCTAGAAAACCTACTGGAACTCAGTCGGGCGGTACGCCAAATTCGCCTAGAAAGGGGCAGTTTTGAACTCAATTTACCCGATACCCATTGCCACTTTAATGATGAAGGAGAACTAGGGCCAATTGTCCTATCTTCTTTGTCTCCAGCCCGGTCGATGATTTCTGAGTTGGTGGTATTGGCTAATCAAATTGTTGGCAGTCATTTAAACACCTTGGGTGTTCCAGCTATTTACCGCGTCCAACCGCCTCCAGAAGCTTCTGATGTCTCGGAGTTAGCCAAATTAGCAACCCATTTGGGGACGGAATTATTTTTGGAGGAAGATGAGGAGGTAGAACCGGGTACATTTCAACAATTTACTGAAGAATTGGCAAACAGCAGGGCGGAAAGGGTTTTGAGTTATTTATTGGAGGAAACTCTCAAACCGGCGGTTTATAGCACCACCGCTAAACTTCATTTTGGCTTGGCCCTTCCCTGTTATACCCATTGCACCTCCCCCCTGTCTCGCTATTGCGATTTACAGATTTTGCGGGTACTCAAAAGCGTGTTTGAGGAAGGACGCGATCGCCGTTCCACCCGCGCTAAGGAACGGGTGGATTTGGGTCATTCTTCCTGTCATGGGAAAATTACCTGGAATGTGCTCCCCCCGGAAATTCAGCATGAGTTGGAAAGTCAGTTTAACCAGTTAGTGATTCATCTGAGTGAACGGGAAAGCGTGGCGGTGGATGCGGAGGAGGACTTAGAGGGACTCAAGAAAACCGGGTTCATGAAGGAACGCACGGGCCAAAACTTCATTGGGTTGATTACTGGGGTTCAGTCCTATGGATTCTTTGTGGAAATTGAGGTGAAGTCCCCCGGCGGTACGGTTTTACGGGTGGAAGGACTGGTTCATGTTTCCTCCCTCAAGGATGACTGGTATGAATACCGTTCTCGTCAACAAACTTTAGTCGGTCGCAAAAATCGCAACCAATACCGTCTCGGGGATAATGTCGAAGTCCAGGTGAAAAGTGTAGACTACTATCGTCAACAAATTGATTTAGTTGCAGTCGGTGGTGGTAGTGAAGCCTCAGAGGATAACGACGAACCCTATTTTTCCTAAATCTTAACGCGGATTTAAGAGGATTTCACGGATTTCACGGATTTTCATCTGTGTTAATCTGCGTAATCCTCTTGAATTCGTGATCCTCATTCGTAATTCTTAATTCTTAATTCCTAAAATGTCTATTACACAATTAATTAGTTTACTGGTGCTTGTGGGAGGTTTAGCGATCTTTACGATCCAAAATCTATCCCCTTCTCTATCTTTAATTTTTTTAGGTAATCAACTGCCAACTTTGCCCCTTTCAATTTGGATTTTAATAGCGATCGCAATGGGAATATTAACCTATTCCATCATTTATAATTTATTTCAAGTTACCCCTCAGAGGGTTACACCTTTTTCTCCCTCTAAAACGGCTTCTGAGCCTGCTGCTAAAGCCCCCTTAGACCCTGTTAATCCTTCTTCTTGGGGTTATACTCCCGAACCCGTCGAACCAACTCCAGAATCGGTTTATACCGCCTATGGTTCCGTTAGTCCTGTTAGTTCTTCCGAACCGGAACCCCGTCGGAGTGGTTTTGCAGATGATGATGATTGGGAAACGGAAGTTAAACCTTTTAACCCCACTTGGGAAGGAGATGATGGGAGAGGAAATTCTCCAGAAAAACAACCCCTAACTGCATCGGATTCATCTTATTCTTATTCCTACGAGGATCGAGATTCTAGTAGTACCGGAGTCGGGAAAGTGGAAACGGTTTATGATGCTGATTATCGAATTATTACCCCGCCTCCGAAAACGAAAATTCAAGCTGATACTGAACCCAAAAATCAGAATTCTAATGACGAAGAAGAAGATTGGGTTTGACACTCTCAGGTTTGGGGTAAAAAATCGAATAAAAGTATGCTTATTAAAGAGATAGCATGGCGGTTAAAGAACAACGGGAATAGGAAAAATTAAACCATGAATAAATTACTTCAGCAAGTAATAGAAGAATTAGAAAAACTCCCAGAGGAGGAACAAAATGCGATCTCATCCTGATATTAATTGTTGAAGTTAAGCAGCGATCGCTCTAATTTCTTGCTATAATACGCTGTAAAGGTTAACAACACTCAAAAAATATTTATGTCAATTGTTGTAACACTGACTCCCGAACTGGAAGCAAAACTACGAGAAAAAGCCACCAAGCAAGGACAGGATATCAATTATGTTGTCACTGAACTTCTCAATCAAATCTTAACATGGGAAGCGGATGATACTGAAAAAGCAATTGAGGGAATTAAACGAGGGTTAGAAGATAGGGATTAAGCAACACAGAGAATAGGATAAATTAAACCATGAATAAATTACTTCAGCAAGTAATAGAAGAACTAGAAAAACTCCCAGAGGAGGAACAAAAGGCGATCGCATCTCGTTTGTTAGTAGAACTTCAGGTCAAAAATACTAAAGACAATCCTCAAATTACTACCTTTGAGCGAGATCAATCTGCATCACAAGTTTTTCAGTCTCGTTGGGAGGTAGATTTATCAGTTTATAATCGGGATAACCAACTGATATTAATTGTTGAAGTTAAGCGTAGATCCAAGCCTTCACTAGATTGGGTTATAGAATTAAGCCAGAAGATTTTTGAGAGTCAAAATTTTCCCAGATGTCCTTATCTGATGTTAGTTTTCACTGATTCAATCTATTTATGGTCTAATCTCAACCATCAAAAACAAATCGCAGAACCTTCTTATATTATTGATGCAACTCCTATTTTTCAACCTTACTTTGAACAAGTCGGAGTTACGGCGAATAAAATTAGTGGTCAAAGCTTTGAAATGATTGTGGCTTCTTGGTTAAGAGAAATTATTCATTCTTCAATCTTTCCTAATGTGAGTGATCAATCTCAACAATGGTTAGTTGATTCAGGACTAGGGAAAGCGATAGCAGGAGGTTACTTTCAATATGAGGATATTGCGTGAAGATCTACGTTGAGACTAATTTTTTCCTAGAATTAGTTTTTGAACAAGAACAGTTTCAAAGCTGTGAAGAAATTCTGTTACTTTGTGAAGGAGGACGTGCAGAACTGATCATTCCTGCCTATAGTTTAGCTGAACCTCATGAAAAATTAATTCGTCAAGATAGAAACCGTAAAGCTTTACAGCAACATCTGGATCGGGAATTTAAACAGCTTGAACGGACAGCTTCATACCAAAATTTGATTCAGAATAATATTAGAGAACTTTTCCGGTTATTAGTTGATATTGATGTTCAAGAAAAAAGACGATTTGCAGAATATAGAAATCGATTATTGAGTCATGCAGATATTATTCCACTGACTGCGGATATTATCTCTGAAGCCACAACCCATGAAGATTGTTATGGTTTGATGCCTCAAGATGCCTTAGTTTATACTTCAATTCTATTTCATCTCAATCTACATAAACCTGCGATCGCTTGTTTTTTAAATCGAAATTCACGAGATTTTGATACCCCCGAAATTAAAGCAGAATTAAATCGCTTGAATTGCAGAATGATATCACAATTTAATCAAGGATTAAGTTTTATTCAATCTCAACTATTATCTTAATAAAAAGGAATGTGTAGAAGAACAAATTAAATGTGAAGAAGATTTAAGGAACTTACTTTATAAAATTAGTTATTTCCCTCATGTTGGGATGGGGGAACCTGTTTATTTGGCTGGGTTATCTCAACTTGTAACATATCTTTAATGATCAAAATAATTATTCTGATATTGAAATTATAATTGGTGGAAGATATAAAACAAAAATAGCTTTTTTATTGATTAGAAAAGAAAAAATATTAATATATATTTTTGCTCACAGCTTAATACAAATGAAAAATAATTATCAAGGTATTGGACTTGATGATAATTTTGATTGTGTTTTAGGGGAAGTAGAAAAAATAATTATCGCTAAAAATGGAATAAAAATTATATTAAAGTCAAAACAAGAACATAGCTTTTATTTATTTGATACTGCGAAAGAAATTGATCATGAAATACAAAATAAGCTAAAGACTATATTAAAAAAACGGATTTCTATTTCGGAAGTATCTATAATACCTGCCGATAAGTATGAAGTAACCCAAAACGCAATGGTAATCTTTGTAATTGCAATGATTTTACTATTTATTCTAAATTTCTGTTCTAATGTATTTAGTGATTCCTCGAATTATCAGGATACAAATAGAGATAGAGAGGCAGATGTAAATGAATGTGCTGCTGAAACAGGGATGGGTAGTACAGTAAATCCAGGAGATATTGAACGACTGGATTCATGTTTAAAAAGAAAGGGATATTGATATTGATACCAATTTATAACAATTCTAAGTCCATAACACTGCATTTAATTGATCTTACAAATGCTTAAATGCGATCGCTATCTCAATCTACAGGTTATTGTTAACTATCCTATACTAGAAATTAAATCTCCGATCTCTTGAGGGGTAGCACCTGTAGCTAAAATAGCCTTAATTAACAACTCAATAGAAACCGAACCATCCCCATTTTCTGCTTTAGCAATAAGCGGTTGACTAGAATGAATTTTTTCAGCTAACTCTGATTGTGTCATCAAATTTTGACGACGTTCTTTTAACTTACGACTTAATACTAATTTAATTTCAACTAATAACACTTCTTCGGGCGTTAGTTCTAAAAACTCAGCCACAGTTCCTACTTTCCAGCCTTTAGCTTCTAAGCGTTTCTTTTTTTCTTCATCCATTGCACTATTAATCTTGATCTCGGTCATATAGTGAGTTCAACCTATAGGTAATTTTATTCTGTTTAGGGGTATTTTATTTATATCTTGATGATTGTTTTCTAATTCTTCAGAAACATCTAATACTGTTGATAGTGATGCTTCAAATTCTTCTGGTGTCATTCTCAACAACGCTGGAATAACTGCTACTTTTTTACCCTTAAGTAAAATCGTTACCTCGAAATCTGCACCCAAAGCATCTAAATAAGCTAAAACCGATTCAAAAGCATGATCATTATTAGCACTTTCTAACTTAGAAACCCAACTTTGACCTACTCCCATTTTTTCAGCTAATTCCGCTTGGGTTAAACCTGATTTTTTTCGCAAATTTCGCATCACTTGAGTTAAGGTTAATCTAAATAATTCCTGTCTTTCGATGAGTTGCATTTCTGGGGTATCAGGAATAATTTGCTCAAGGAAAGCCAGAACATCTTGAATATTTGTTTCTGTCATTAATTTCCCTCCTGTTGTTGAATGATGCAATCGCGTCGTCTAACCGCAATACTAATTTCTGCTTTAGGTGTTTTGCGACTTTTCTTTTTAAACCCATGTAATAGGACAAAACGCCTTCCAACAAAAGCACAAAGAAAAATTCGCGGATTATTGGGTGTATTATCTAATCGTAATTCATACAAATTTGTTTCCGTTACGATTTTATCTAAAATATCAGATCTTTTATTCCAAATTTGTCATATTTTATGCTAACACAATTTCACCAAATCTTCAATTATTGAACATAACCTAAAATTCCCGTATTCAGTAAATCTACGATAACGCTAAGATAATTAAGGACTGTACCACTCGAAATGTAGTGAACTCAAAATTGCTCTCTGACCCCCTACCCTATCCCAACAACACCCCCAACACCATCCGCATTCGGGGGGCGAAACAACATAACTTGAAAAATGTTGATTTGGAATTACCCCGCGATCGCCTCATCGTTTTTACCGGGGTTTCCGGCTCTGGGAAATCGTCCCTGGCCTTTGATACCATCTTCGCCGAAGGTCAGCGCCGCTATGTGGAGTCCCTGAGCGCCTACGCCCGCCAATTCCTCGGACAACTGGATAAACCCGACGTCGATGCGATCGATGGCTTGAGTCCCGCCATTTCCATTGACCAAAAATCCACCTCCCATAACCCCCGGTCTACCGTTGGGACGGTGACGGAAATTTATGATTATTTACGGTTGCTGTTTGGTCGGGCGGGACAGCCCCATTGTCCGATGTGCGATCGCAATATTGCCCCCCAGACCATCGATGAGATGTGCGATCGGATCATGGAACTCCCAGACCGCACCAAATTCATGATCCTGGCTCCGGTTGTTAGGGGAAAAAAAGGAACCCACCGCAAGCTATTATCGAGTTTAGCCTCCCAGGGATTTGTGCGGGTTAGGGTGAACAATGAGGTTTTGGAACTCTCAGAAAATATTGAATTAGATAAAAACCATACCCACACTATTGAAATTGTTATTGACCGCTTAATTAAAAAACCAGGACTACAAGAACGTCTGGCGGATTCCTTAACCACCTGTTTAAAACAATCGAATGGAATTGCAATTATAAAACTCTTAGATGATAATTCTGAAGATAAAAAAGATCCAGAATATCGCGATCCGTTAGAGTCCGATCACTTTGAACCCTCCTCAATTAAAGAAGTAGAATCTTCACAATTAGTCTTTTCTGAAAACTTCGCTTGTCCCGAACACGGGGCGGTGATGGAAGAACTTTCTCCTCGGTTATTTTCCTTTAATTCTCCCTTTGGGGCTTGTCCGAATTGTCATGGTTTAGGACATCTTAAAACCTTTTCCCCGGAGTTAGTAATTCCCGACTTAACTCAACCCGTTTATACGGCCATTGCCCCTTGGTCAGATAAGGATAATTCCTATTATTTATCCATCTTACATAGTGTGGGTCAAGCCTTTGGTTTTGAGATTACAACCCATTGGAATCAACTCACAAAAGAACAACAACATATTATCCTTTATGGTTCAGAGGAACCTATTTTAATTGAAACAGATTCTCGCTATCGAGAAAATAAAGGATATTATCGACCCTACGCCGGGGTACTGCCTTTATTACAACGTCAATATCAAGACAGTGCTTCCGAATTACAAAAACAAAAATTAGAACAATATTTAATTGATCAACCCTGCGAAGTTTGTCTGGGAAAAAGACTCAAACCCGAAGCCCTAGCGGTGCGAGTGGGACAATATCAAATCGATGAACTAACAGGAGTTTCAATTCAGGATTGTTTAAACCGAATTAATCAGTTAAACCTAACCGAAAGACAAGCCAAAATAGCGGAATTAGTCCTGCGGGAAATTAAAGCTAGATTGCAATTTTTACTAGATGTGGGATTAGACTATTTAACCCTAGCTAGAACCGCATCCACCCTATCAGGAGGAGAAGCCCAACGGATTCGGTTAGCGACCCAAATTGGAGCGGGTTTAACGGGGGTTTTATATGTCTTAGATGAACCCAGTATTGGATTACATCAACGGGATAATACAAAACTCTTAAATACCCTGATCAAATTACGGGATTTAGGAAATACTTTAATTGTGGTTGAACATGATGAAGAAACTATTCGGGCGGCGGATCATTTAGTAGATATTGGGCCGGGGGCGGGAGTACATGGCGGTGAAATTGTCGCCCAGGGAAATATAGAGGTTTTATTAAATTCTGAAACCTCCTTAACGGGGGCTTATTTATCAGGAAGAAAGCAAATCGAAACCCCTACTGAAAGAAGAAAAGGCAATGGAAAAACCATTAAATTAATTAACGCTACCCGCAATAACTTAAACAAAATTACCGTGGAAATTCCGTTAGGAAAACTGGTGAGTATTACGGGGGTTTCCGGTTCGGGAAAATCAACTTTAATGAATGAATTACTGTATCCGGCTTTACAACATCATTTCACACGGAAAGTCCCTTTTCCCAAGGATTTAAAACAAATAGAAGGGTTAGACGCATTAGATAAAGTAATTGTAATTGATCAATCTCCCATTGGTCGAACACCCAGATCTAACCCCGCAACTTATACCGGAGTTTTTGATATTATTCGAGAGGTTTTTACCGAAACTATTGAAGCTAAAGCCAGAGGTTATAAAGCCGGACAATTTTCGTTTAATGTGAAAGGAGGGCGGTGTGAAGCCTGCGGCGGACAGGGTGTTAATGTGATTGAAATGAACTTTTTGCCCGATGTTTATGTGCAGTGTGAAGTGTGCAAAGGAGCCCGATATAATCGAGAAACTTTACAGGTGAAATATAAAGGATATTCGATTGCAGATGTGTTAAATATGCCCGTAGAAACCGCGTTAGAAGTGTTTCAAAATATCCCCCGGGCGGCGAGTCGTTTACAAACTTTAGCGGATGTGGGTTTGGGCTATATTCGTTTAGGACAACCCGCGCCAACCTTATCAGGAGGGGAGGCCCAACGGGTTAAATTAGCATCAGAATTATCCAAAAGAGCCACGGGAAAAACGTTATATTTAATTGATGAACCGACAACGGGTTTATCGTTTTATGACGTGCATCAATTATTAAATGTATTGCAACGTTTGGTGGATAAAGGCAATTCTATTTTAGTGATTGAACATAATTTAGATGTGATTCGTTGTGCAGATTGGGTAATTGATTTAGGGCCAGAGGGAGGAGATAAAGGAGGAGAATTAATTGCCGAAGGAACCCCGGAAGATATTGCTAAAAACACTAAATCTTATACGGGAATTTATTTAAAACAAGTGTTAAAACAACATATAGCAATCCTAAATAGGTTGTAATATTTTATTGTAGGGGTTGGGTCTTCCAACCCAGGCTTAAAGAGGGTTGGAAGACCCAACCCCTACGGGTTTCACAAATCATTATTGAAGCCTTTTATAAAATGATTGGTAGTCGGATATTAATACCCCATAAAAAAATCCCTATTTCCTATTGCTATGTTTGCTAAAATAGGTTTTAAAAATATCTTGAGCAATTGGAGCCGCAGAAACCGCCCCATATCCCCCGGCTTCGACGATAACGGCGATCGCAATTTCCGGTTTATTCGCAGGCCCAAACCCCACATACATCGCATTATCAGGCTGTCCAGGGATTTCCACGGTTCCGGTTTTTCCTCCCGTTAAAGGAATTGAACCATCATTTAAACTCCGTCCAGTTCCTTTTTTTACAACATCAATTAACCCAGCCCGAATCAGATTTAAAGTAGATGCAGAAATCTTAGTTTTAATCGGTTTTGTTTGAATTGTATTAGTTTGAGATATTAATAAATGGGGTTGAACTCGCCAACCACTATTAGCCACGGTAGAAACCATCACAGCTAATTCTAACGGGGTAACTAAGACTAAACCCTGACCAATTGCCATGGTCACCGTATCCCCAATATACCAAGGTTCGCCATATAATTTTTCTTTCTCTTGAGGAGTAGGAATTTGCCCATGATTGGCGCCATCTAACCCCAATAAATCCAAATTAATTGTCCCGGCAATTCCTAATTCTTTGCCCCATTTGGCAATATTTTCTGCTCCCGTTTTCACCCCAACTTGATAGAAAAAGGTATTACTACTAAAAGCTAAAGCTTCTTTAAATCCAATTACACCATAACCCTTTCCATGTTCATTAAAGGAAATCCCCCCAATTTTAATTGATGCAGCAGTCGGGATTTTAGAAGTAATGGAAAAATTCCCCGATTCAATTCCCGCCGCAGTGGTCACAATCTTAAATGTACTCCCTGGGGGATATCCCTGTAAAGCTCGATTTAATAACGGTTGTTCAGCACTTTGTAGCTTTTTCCAGTCCTGATTTGTTACCTGATTTGTAAATAAATTAGGATCAAAAGTTGGGCCACTAGCTAAGGCTAAAATCGCTCCGGTTTTGACATCTAAAACCACCACCGCCCCCCGACGATTTGCCAAGGCTTTTTCGGCAGTTTTTTGTAAGGCTAAATCTAATGTTAGCTGAACTGATTGACCCGGTTTAGGAGATTGCAACCCTAACTCTTGAATTTCCTGACCTTTGGCATCGACTTCCAGTAATCGATTCCCCCAAATGCCTTTAATTTGGGAATTTACTAATTTTTCAACTCCCATTTTTCCAGCCATCATTCCCATCGGATCATGAGGATTTGCTTTTAATTCTTCTGATGTCGCCTCCCCAATATAACCTAAAATATGAGCCGCTAATTTTCCATTGGGATAATGACGCCGAGATTCTGCTCGCACTTCAACACCGCGTAAATTTTCGACTTTTTCCGCTAAACCAATAAACATTTTAGCCGAAAGATTCGGACTAACTCTCACCGGAATTCGAGATCGATATCCGGTTTTTTCTAATTTTTGCAGAATCTCAGCAGCGGGAACATTTAAAATAGCATGGAGTTGTTCTACTGTAATTTTCCATTGTTCAGGAGACTGTTCCTGGGGCCATAAATATACGGAGCGCGAGAGTTGACTTCCCGCTAATAAATCCCCGTTTCGATCTAAAATTTGCCCCCGTTTAGCCGGGACAGGAATCAGGCGTAAACGGTTATTTTCCGCCCGAATACGATGATATTCTCCTTCAATTAATTGTAACTGTACCAGTTTAATTCCTAAACCTCCAAAAAAACACCCAATTAACAATAATAAAATTACCCCTTTATGAGTCCTACGACGTTGGATTATTGAATTTTGTTGGGCTGGGATTGTCAGATATGGAGATTTAGACGGAAACAGAGATTCGTTAGCCATAGTTAAGAAATTCTTAGATTAAACTTTATTATTCTTAATTCTTAATTCCGGTTTCTTGCCTTAAAATCAGAACAAACTGCCACGTTTTCATGGGGGTCAGATGAATGAGTAGTAGTCATCATCTTGTTTTTCCTCCCCGGACTTACTCTGGGGAATCCCTTACCACCTCTGAGGTTTTAACTCAACTGAATTCTCCTAACCGGGATTTTGCTGTTGGGAATGATTTGCTGATGTTTTTGGCTATACAAGCTCTACAAAGACAAGTTCCCCCCCGTCTCAAAGCTTTTGATGATTTTGCTCCCGAAATTCAACGGGAAATCTCCAACTATTTTGGCAGTTATCAACAGACTTGTATTTTGATCAATCAATTATTAATAACCGTTGAAAATCTGAATATTATCACTCAATATTGCCAGCAAAGTCCCCTAGGGAAAAAACTACCCAACGCTTTATATATTCATCGTTCAGCCTTAAATGAGTTAAATATTGTATTAAGACTATACGAACAATTAAGTCGTTTTTATTTACCATCATTAAAACCCTTTACTCTAATTAAATTTCATACCAATCAATCATTGATTTCTTATTTATTTTATCCTGATTTTGATCAAGATCCCCATCCTGCCTTAACAGCTAGTTTTCAAGTGAATGTTAAAACCGGACAGGTAAATATTATGGATTATTCTAATAGTGATAATCCTCCGATTCTGCATCGAAAAGAAACCTTTATTACGCCTAATTATCCCAATTATCAAAAGTTTAAACAACTCACCAAAACCGAAGAAAGATTAGGATTATTAGAAATACCTAAACTTTCATCCCTTCAGGAATTTATTCACTCAGAAACTCGTTTATACCGAACCATTGGAACTCGCAAAGGTTGGCAACAACACCTACATAAACATGGGGTAGAAATCCATGATCATCGGGTGATGAAACTTTCAGAAATTACCAATAATTTAACCGAATTTAATTCGGAAAATGCCTTACATTTTTCACCCAAAATTGAACGTCATCGCGCCGCCATTCCCCGTAAACATTTATCCCGTCCGGTGCGTTTAGCCCTAGAAGCGGAAGTGTTTCAAGAACATAGCACTTTTTTTGATTATGGTTGTGGATATGGGGGGGATATTCAACGATTAACAGAACAGGGGTATACAGGGAGCGGATGGGATCCTTATTATTCTCCCCAAACTCCCCAAATAGAATCCGATATTGTGAATTTGGGGTATGTGATTAATGTGATTGAATGTCAAAACGAACGACGGGAAGCCTTAATTCAAGCCTGGAATTTAGCTCAAAAAGTCCTAATTGTTGCAGCCCAAGTATTAGTAGATGCTCAAGAAAAAGGGATTATGGTGTATGGGGATGGGGTGATTACCAGTCGCAATACCTTTCAAAAATATTATCAACAGGAAGAACTCAAAGTTTATATTGATCAAGTCTTAAATGTTGATGCAATTCCCTTAGATTTAGGGATTTATATTGTGTTTCGGGATGAGAGCGAAGCCGAAAAATTTCGAGCCTCTCGCTTCCGATCTCGGTTAACTTCTCCCCGAATTCGTTTAACTTTGAAACGGTTTGAAGATTATCAAGAATTACTTCAACCGTTAATTGAATTTATCAGCGATCGCGGTCGTTTACCCGTGGAAACCGAACTTCCAGAAGCCGAACAACTGCAACAGGAATTTGGCAGTTTGAAACGAGCTTTTCAAATTATTTTACAAGTTACAAATCCCGAAGAATGGGACGTAATTGCCCATAAACGCCGTCAGGATTTACTGGTTTATATTGCCTTAAGTCGATTTAGTCGCCGTCCGAAACTGTTTCAACTTTCAGAAGCAATGAAAAATGATATAAAAGGTTTATTCGGTAGTTATAGAAAATCTTGTGATTTAGCAGATTTAATGTTATATACTCTGGGTGATCCTAAAATCATTGCCAACCATTGCCAAAACAGTGAAGTGGGTCAAAAACGAGCCAATTCCCTCTGGATTCATATTTGCGCACTGGAAAAACTATCTCCATTACTGCGACTCTATGAAGGATGTGCTAGTCAAACCCTGGGTCGTCCTGAAGGGGCAAACTTAATTAAGTTTCATATCAAAACTCCCAAAATTTCCTATTTATTTTCCCCCGATTTTGATCTCGAAACCCATCCGACCCTGAGTAACTGTATGCAAATTGACCTGCGGGATCTTCATGTCAGCTATCAAACCTATGATGGCCCCAACCCCCCAATTTTGCATCGCAAACACACCTTGGTCACCCCAGACTATCCCCACCATCAACAGTTGGTAAAACTCTCTGACCAAGAGGAAAAATGGGGACTGTTCGATAACTTTGGATTGATTCAAACGCGCCTGGGTTGGTTAAAATGTTTAGAAGATCATTGTGCTCAAATCAGGGGTTATCGTGTCTACTGGCGTACAGATGCCGATCCTTATCGGGTGAAATTATTACGTTCTGCTCGTCGGAATCGTAATAAATTATAGATTTTACCCCCGATATCTTTGTTCATCAATAGCCAATTTATTGTCGAGTCAGGCTAACAAGAATTAGATTAAACATTAAACAATGGATATTAAACAATTACTAGAAAAATACACCCACGGGGAAAGGGATTTTCGAGGCGCTATTTTAATTGGGATTCAACTCAATGGCGTTGATTTAAGTAGTGTCGATTTAAGTGGAGCAAATCTGATTAATGCCGACTTGCAAGAAGCGGATTTAAGCGAAGCCGATTTGACCGGAGTCAACCTAATTAATGCTAACTTAAGTGGTGCTGATTTAAGTGGTTCGGATCTAAGCCGTGCCTATCTGAATGGAGCTAAATTAGTTGGTGCTTATCTCAACCGCACCCATTTAATTAATACCTATTTAAGTGGAGCCAATTTAATTTATACTAAACTAATTGGGGCAAATTTAACCGGGGCTAATCTCACTAATGTTAAATTAATTAATGCGAATTTGACTCGAGCAGTTTTGACCAATGCTAATCTCACCGGAGTTAATTTAATTGGGGCTGATCTCAAAAGTGCTAACCTTTTAGGGGCTGATCTCAGGGGAGCAAATTTAAGTGGAACCTTAATTGATGAAACTACCCAACTGAGTGACAAATGGCGACTGGTTCAAGAAATTGTCACCCAAGGGGGAATAGAACGGGATTTACGTTATGCAGATTTGAAAGAAACTAACTTAATTGGAGCCAATTTAACCCGGGCTAATTTAAGTCATGCAGATTTAAGCGGTTCTAATTTAAGTGGAATTTATCTCACCGATACTATTATCGAAAACGCTAAATTTGTCGGTGTGGTGGGACTTTCTCCTGAAGCTAAACTCAACCTCAAACAACGCGGGGCTATCTTAGATTAGGAATTAATTTACTCCTGAGCAATCTCTACCTAACTTTTAATTTTATTCAAGACTTGTAAATTCTGCCAAGCTTGAATAAAGTTCCCCTGTAGGAGTTGAGAAACCCCGACTAAAACCTTAAATTCAGGTTGATTGGGGTTTAACTCTAAAGCTGGTTTTAGGGCCTGTTCTGCTAATTTTGCTTGTAAATTATACAGATAAACAAACCCTAAATAGGCGTGAGCATTGGGATTTTTACTATCAAGTTGAGTTACTATTTTTAAGGCTGCGATCGCACCTTCAGCATCCTGTTGTAAAACATTAGCCAAAGCCAAATTATAAGCAAAATCTAATCGATTAGGCTCCTGTTTTAAGCGATATTCTAAGGCTTTTTCCGCTTGAATTGTATAGTCTTGAGTCGGATCATATTGATTAATTCTTCCCACCTGAGCAAAAATCGGATCTAACCCCTTAATTCCTGCGGGTAAATTAACGGTTAATAGTCTTAACTGCGTCACTAAATCTAACTCGGGGGCGGCGACGGGAGGCGTTTTAGGATCAATTTTTAAGGTAATATTAGGGGTGTTAATTTTATAGTTTTTCCCCGTTTCTCGGTTCAAATAAGTGGCTTCTAATTGATAATTTCCTGGAATCAAATCAACCGGAGGAAACATCGCCATTCGTTCCGTGACTTGATAACTTTGATTCGGTGCATCCCCATATAATTGTCCTGTTCCTATCCCATGATCATGAATCCAAGATGATAAACCTTTGGGGTTAGAAGGAGTTAACTTCCAATTTAAAATCACAATTCCCTGCTGCAAATCCTGTAACGATCCTCGCCATTGATAAGTAACAGGAACCGGAAGACCAGGAGGGGCTTGAGTCGGAATTAAAACCCGTTCTAACTCTATTTTGGGAATCGATTCTTTTATAGGTAAAACTTCTACAAAGGGAATAATTCTTTCATATAAATTCAAAAAACTATTATCGGGTAATAGCCATTGTTGATTCAGCTTAAATTCGGGACTGGTTTCTAAGGTTTGCATCGTCATTTGTTGAGCATCCTGTACCCGATTTACTGAACCCTGTTGTCCGGTTTTAGTCACAAACCAAGACATTGATCGCACATCTTGTAAAACATGATTTTTATTCGTTCCCACCTGTCTCCCGTGAACCTGAGAACCTTGTAATGAACCATAATAGTTTAAGTTATGTTGATTAATTTCTGGCGTTGAAGGTAATACTCCTAAATTGCTTTTTAAATAGGGTTGTGATGCAATCATAGCAGTAATTACTTGTTCATGGGGCCAAGGGTTTCCTAAATAAACATGATGTTCATTTCCCGGGTTGAAAGTTCTAATTACCTGTCTAACCGGATAACTGCCAATTGGCCATAAATTAAACATCATTAATATTATCCCTAAACCCAAGGTTCCCCACCGAATTTGGCGCCCCCAACCTTGAGGAAATAAGGTTAAAAAATAGGCTAAAACAATCGCTAAAACCGGGAGTAAGGGTAAACTATAGCGGAAATCTTTGTTAGGGTTTAGGGAGCAGAGGAGATATCCCCCAAACCAAAATATTGCTAACCATTTTAAGGATATCCAGTTTAATTCTAACTTTGAGAAATGTTCAAAGGGATGATGCTGTTGATTCCAAGACAAAGAATAGTGTTTAATAATATAGAATAAAAGACCAATAATCGGAATAATTAATAGGGGGAAAGAAACATGGGCGGGCAGTAATTTAAAATAATATGTCCAAGCATCTAAACTGGTTAAAGCCGGATCACCTTCGGCGATCGCCGAATCAAGCGTCGCTCGTTTTCCCGATGTTAACATTAATAACCAATTGGTTCTCGCCCAAGGAAAAATAATCGCTATTGATAATAATAATCCTACGAATAATTGTAAAAATCGCTGCCATTGGCGTTTTTTTAAAACTCCTACCGTCACCAACAATAGGGGAGTAAATAGGAAAAAAAGAGCCGTTTGTTTGGTTAAAAGAGCCAGCCCAAAGGTGAACCCAAATAGAATAGCCCACCGCCAAGAATAAGTTGGTTTTTTATCGGAATTATCAAGACCAGAAAACCACCATAAAGTCAAGCTATAGAAACTTAATGTCACCATAGCTGTTAACGGATAATCGAGCAAAAATTGTAACCGATGGTGATAAAGTCCGGGTAAAATTGCACAGATAGCCGTTGCCCAAAATCCTACGGAACGGTTAAATAATAGGGTTCCTAAACCATAAACTGAAGCGAATAAAATAGCACTAAATAATAGATGAACTGCATTAGTTTGATCCGATCCAGTTCCTAATAAATTCTGAAAGGGAATAGTTAATAAATAGGTCAAGGGGGGAATTTTAGGGGACATCATCCACATCTGAGTCCACCAGTCCCCGGAAAACCATTGGGGGTGTTGCCAAACTTGCCAATAATTTAAAGCCTCATTCAGATAATCCGCCTGATCCCAAGCGGGAACAGACCAATCCATCCTAAACCAGAGGCGATCGCTCACCGCCACCACCAACCAAATTAAGCCAACCCCAATGAGCTCTGCGGGGGGTTTGTTGTGCTTCATCGTTGTGCTTCCTAATAAGATTTGTGAACCCAAACCAGAGGGCTGAATCTCCAAAGTCAATTAATCAGAGGGTTTGAAGACCAAACCCCTAGAATAAAATACTATGATCGATGCCGATCAGAAAAAATTTCTTCGCCGGGGGGTTGCCAAACTCAATTCTATTTGCTAGATTAGTGAAAGTGAAAACAAGCCGGGATAGCTCAGTTGGTAGAGCAGAGGACTGAAAATCCTCGTGTCGGGAGTTCAAGTCTCCCTCCTGGCATCCTGAAAAATTAGACCGTTACTGATCAACTCAGTGGCGGTCTAATTTTGTAATGGCGATAACGCCAATAGTCTTTGAGAATCCGATCATGGTCAAAACAGAGGTTTTGGGGGATTCTCCAGGGTTCAAAAAGTTCTAAATGTTTCGCATCATCCGCCGCCTGGGGTTCGCCAATTGCTGTGGCTAAAAAAACAACGCTAAGGGTATGTTGACGCGGATCTCGACTCGGATCGGAATACACATAAAATTGTTCAATTAACTCGATATCTAATCCCGTTTCTTCTTTTGCTTCCCGAATGGCGGCGGTTTCAACGGATTCTCCATAATCCACAAATCCCCCAGGAATTGCCCATCCAAAGGGCGGATTTTTGCGTTCAATTAATACAATGGGTCTAGCCGGGCGATCGCTTAATTCAATAATAATATCAACGGTGGGAGCAGGATTGCGATAATCAGTCATCAGTTATCAGTTATCAGTTATCAGTTGTAGGGGCGGGTTCATCGAGATGCGCGGTGATTCACTCATATCTAAAAGAATCCGCCCGTACCAGTTATCAGTTTAAGATTTTACAGTTTAATTTAAACCATGGGATTGAGGTTTTAAAATAGTGGGAATTTTTTCTAAGATTTGGATAACAACCTGTTGCGGGATACCGCCAGCATTAATTGTAATTTCGAGATCGGCTTGATTGTACAGGGATTGACGTTGTTTTAACAGGGTTTGTAATTGTTGTAACGGGTCGGGATGTTGTAATAAGGGTCGAGTCTGATCTTCTTTTAAACGGTTATAGAGTTCTTCCACGGGAACATTCAGCCAAATAATCATTCCATGTCTGAGATAACTCCAATTCATTTGTTTAAGAATAATTCCTCCTCCCGTCGCCACCACAAATTTTTTATAGGCACAAATTTCCGATAAAACTTGAGATTCTAACTCTCTAAAAACCGCTTCTCCTTCCGTGGCAAAGATATCAGTAATAGACCGATGGGTGGTTTGGCTAATTAGGTCATCGGTATCTATGAATCGATACCCTAACTGTTTGGCTAATAATCGACCAATGGTGCTTTTCCCTGACCCCATCATCCCAATTAAATAAATATTGATGCCTTTTAACTGTTCTTGCAAAGTTGATAACTCCCCATTAAAAACGATTCTTTAGTATGTCATTTACTCTATTTTACACTAATTCTTTACAATTTCATCGTTAAACTAATCCGTTTTAACTTCTCATTAATTTCCATTACCCGCACCTTAACTACTTGTCCAACCTTAACAAATTTATTCGGATCATCGACAAATTGATCGGCGATTTGGGAAATATGAACTAACCCATCTTGATGCACACCAATATCAACAAATGCGCCAAAAGCAACTACATTAGTCACACTTCCTTCTAATTCCATGCCGATTTTTAGATCGGATATTTCTTTAATTCCCTCTTTAAAGGTGGCATATTTAAACTCAGCCCGGGGATCGCGTCCGGGTTTTTCTAATTCGCTAATAATATCTTTTAAGGTAGGAATTCCGATGGTATCAGTAACATATTTATCCAGTTTAACGGATTTAATTTTATCCTTAAATTGACTGATATTATTTAAGGTAACTCCTACATCCTTCGCCATAATTTCCACAACGGGATAACTTTCGGGGTGAACTGCGGTATTGTCTAAAGGATTAACACCCCCTCTAATTCTTAAAAATCCCGCCGCCTGTTGAAAGGCTTTAGGGCCTAATTTAGCAACTTTTAACAGTTCTTTTCGAGTTTTAAAGGCTCCATTTTCATTGCGATAATTGACAATATTCTGGGCAACTGTTGGGGTAATTCCTGATACAAAGGTTAATAATTCCTTGGAGGCGGTATTTAATTCCACTCCCACATAATTAACACAACTTTCAACAGTATCATCGAGTTTTTTCTTCAGTAATTTCTGATCTACATCATGTTGATATTGTCCGACACCAATGGACTTGGGATCAATTTTAACTAATTCTGCTAGGGGATCTTGTAACCGTCTTCCGATACTAATAGCGCCCCGCACCGTTAAGTCTAAATCGGGAAATTCCTGTCGGGCTACATCACTAGCAGAATAAATTGATGCACCGGATTCATTCACCATAACTTTTATCGGTTTTCGGTCTAATTTAGCAATAATTTCCGTTACAAATTCATCGGTTTCTCGTCCGGCGGTGCCATTTCCGATGGCGATTAATTCGATTTTATATTTATCAATTAATTGTTTAACTTTTTGCGCAGCTTCTTGACGTTGACCCGTCGCTTGATGGGGGAAAATCGTATGATATTCACAGAATTTTCCGGTTTCTGATAATACGGAAACTTTGCACCCAGTTCTAAATCCAGGGTCAATGGCTAAGGTAGGTTTCATTCCCGCCGGGGAAGCGAGTAATAATTCTCTTAAATTCGATTCAAAGGTTTTAATTGATTCCAAATCAGCGTAGGTTTTGCGATCGCCTCTAACTTCACTGATTAAAGAGGTTTTCATTAACCGATTAAAGGCATCTTTTAACATCGGCTGATAGAATTTTCTAATAATAGGATTTTTAGTTTTAATTTCCTGAGATTCTAAATAGGACTGAACAAAATCTTGATCAAATTCAATCTCAACTTTTAAGATTCCCTCCGTTTCTCCTCGCAATAATGCCAACAAATTATGGGGTTTAATATCCTGTACATTTTCTCGATATTGGCGGTACATTTCAAATTTAGTTGACCCTTCGGGATAGTCCTCTTTTACTAGGGAAACAAATACCCCTCGATTCATTAAATATTCTCTTAAATAGGCTCGTAAATTAGCTTTTTCGGATACAATTTCTGCTAAAATATCAGAAGCTCCATTTAATGCTTCTTCAATGGTTTTAACGCCTTTTTCTGCGGAAATATATTTTTCCGCTTCTGATTCTAAATCCGGGGTAGGGGAATTGGGTTGATTAAAATTAGCAATAAATTGGGCTAGGGGTTCTAATCCCTTTTCTTTAGCAATGGTGGCGCGGGTTCGGCGTTTAGGTTTATAGGGTAAATATAAATCTTCTAATTCGGTTTTTTGTAAACAGGTTTCGATTTTTTCTCGAAGTTCATCGGTGAGTTTTTCTTGGGATGCGATCGCTTCTAAAATACTTTTTTTCCGGTCTTCCAATTCCGTTAAATAGGTATAACGTTCTGAAAGATCCCGCAGTTGAATTTCATCTAAGGAACCCGTTATTTCCTTGCGATATCGCGCTACAAAAGGAATGGTTGCACCCTCGGAAAACAGTTGTAGTGCGTTTTCTACCTGAAAGGGTTTAAGGGACAGTTCTTGAGCGAGAATTTGAGAAATATTGAGCATGGGATTCAGAATCAACCGTGATTTTACCTAATCTTAATTATATCATATTTAATTCAATGTCAGAAATCCGAATAATCGTAGGGGCGAGGCGCGCCTCGCCCCTACACAGCCAATAATTTAAGTTAAGAACGAGTTTGACTAGCTTGCAACTGTTGTAACAGTTCTTCATGGTTTTTGGCAGGTTTATTACATTTTAATCCCTGACAAACTAAGCCGATAATATCATCGGAAAGCGTGTTATCAACTTTAAAAATAGTCGAGGGAAAATACTGCACACCTAACCCTAAAATTTGTTCGGGAGAAGTCCGAACTAGGGTATTATTTCGATACCAGTCCAACGCCGTAAATAAACTAGGACAAGCTTGGGGGGATTTCTGCATCACGGAACTAAAGGCGGTTAATCCCTTTTCTGCCTGGTCTAAAAATTCCAGATTTTCTGTTAATAAAAACAGACGCACTAAATTAGCAATAGCGACCCCATTCGCCGAGGGAGTGGCATTATCAATATAACTGCGTTCTCGAACTAATAAATCTTTTCCGGTATCTTGGGCGGTATTAAAATAACCTCCTAATTCCACACTCCAGAGTAAATTATTAAATTCTTCTTGAACTTTTTTCGCCTGTTCTAACCAGTAATCGGGTGATACTAAACTGGGGGTTAATATTAAACTAGCTTGGTGTAAATCAATCAAAGATTTAACTAATAAGGCATAATCTTCAGATTGAGCTACAACATCCGGTTCTCCTTCATAATTGACTCGATGTAAACGTCCCTCTAACCATTGATGATTTAGGATAAATTGAGCCGCTTTTGTGGCTAATTCTAAATATTCAACTTCTCCAAAAACCTTTGCAGCTTTGGCTAAACCGGAAATCATTAAACTATTCCAAGCCACAATCATTTTAGTATCTGTAACCGGAGGAATTCTACCTAACCAATGATGGGTTTTTGCCTCCTGATTATTGCGGGCGGGGGGAAACAGTTTCAAGGTTTCTGGTATTTCCCCATAACGAACTTTAAACAGTTTTTTTAAACCCGATTCAATCGTATCACTTAACCCATCTGCATTGCACCGTTGCAAGACATTTTTACCTTCAAAATTTCCCGATTTTGTAATCGTAAATTGTTCTTGTAGGGCGGCATATTCTTCAGAAGTTAATATTTTTTCTAATTCACTATTATTCCAAACATAAAAAGCTCCTTCTTCCGGTTCTAACTCCTCGGGAGTCGTAAAATTATCCGCATCTTGGGAAGCATAAAAATAACCTTCCGGGGCGATCATTTCCCGTTTTAACCATTCAACAGTTCCCTGAATTGAACGTTTAAAGGCAGGTTTTTGCATCCCAGCACTCCATAAATCCGCTAAATATTCAACAATTTGCCCGTTATCATAGAGCATTTTTTCAAAGTGGGGAACTGTCCAGGTCGGGTCAACGGTATACCGATGAAATCCCCCGGCAACGTGATCATAAATTCCCCCTAATGCTAAGTCTAAACCCCGTTGGGTACAGGCTTCTTTTCCATCATATTTTGACTCAATATTAAACCGAATTGTTCGTAATGCCATCTCGGAATAGGGAATCATGGGAAACCTTGGCCCCCCATATTCATTGCGACTAATAACTCCAGTATTAGCGTCTAATCCTATTTTTAATAAATCTTCAGTTAATTCAGAAATGGGTAAAATTGTAGACCGTTGCAAGTTCGTCATGATTTCATCTTTAAACGCTTGCAATTTAGTTTTTTCTAAGTCATAAAATCGACGAATAGCTTGTAAAACTTCTAAAAATCCGGGTCTACCATAACGGGGTTCTAAGGGAAAATAAGTTCCGCCATAAAAGGGGATTCTTTCATCGGGAGTTAGGAATATATTTAACGGCCATCCCCCTTGACCCGTCATCATTTGTAAGGCTTGCATATAAATACTATCAATTTCTGGACGTTCTTCTCGATCAACTTTAATGGGGAGAAAATGTTGATTCATATATTGAGCAATTCCAGGGTCGGAAAATGCCTCTCCTTCCATGACAGTACACCAATGACAACTAGAATAACCAATTGAAAGAAATATGGGTTTATTTTGCTGATTTGCTGTTGCTAAAGCCTCGTCACACCAGGGCCACCAATCAATCGGATTTTCTGCGTGTTTGCGAAGATAGAGACTTTTGGATTCAGAAAGACGATTAACCATTAGAAATACCTAAAGATGTTTTGAGTAGAGACGTTTCATGCAACGTCTCTACGGGGATTATTAATTATATCAAATCTGGGTACGGATTTTTTGATTAGCAATTCATGGTTTAATATTAAGTAGAGACGTTGCATGAAACGTCTCTACGGGGATTATTGATTATATCAAAATTTTAAAATTATGGTTTCTCGACGACGCTTTAATCAACTTGCTGCTTATTTTTCTTTGGGATCTCTACTGCCTTCGGGTGTTTCTCAATTCTTTAATTTTAACACATCTGAGGCAGAAGTTCAAGAGAAATTTAAAACTTTATTATCAATTTTAGATCCAGAAATTGAGTTATTAATTCCCACTTATTTGGGTAATGATCAACGGCGTTTTTATGGGCGAGGAGTGCCAGAAAATCTGAAAGAAATTCATAAATTTCCATTAGGAACAGGGGTAACTTATGTGGGACGTACCCGTAAAGTTTGGAGTGGGGCGGGATGGACAGGACAACCGACTATTACCCGCGATCGCGGCAAAACCTATTTAATTATAGGAGCTTTTGACCATTATTTAAGAAAAATAGAATTAGACACTCAAAAGGAAATTTGGAGATATAAATTTGATGATGTGGTTAAAGGAACTTCAAGTATTTATATTGATCAAACGGCAAAAGATGAGAACCGAATTGTCGTTTTACAAGGAAGTCGGAGCAGTCTGTCTAAAGGAGGATTAGCGACAAGTTTTCGGGCAATTTCCTTTAGGACGGGAAAAGAACTCTGGAAGTTAAATTTACGTTCTACCCCAAGTTATAGTCGAGATAATGATAGTTCGCCGTTATATTTAGGGGATGGAGTTATTTTTAATGCGGGGGAAAATGCGATCGGTTATTTTCTCAATAGTTCGGTTAAAACAGCCGAAAAAAAATCGGGTTTCTTACAACCTCAAATTCTATCAGAAGTCAAACTTTATGAGGATGGAGATAGTAGCAGACATGGAGGAAATTTAGTTAGTGAATCCTCACCATCTCGGTTAGATAATCGAATTTTTATGGCATCGGGTTCGGGACATATTTATGGAATTGATTTAAAAACTAGAAAAATTATTTGGGATTTTTATACGGGTTCTGATATTGATGGGTCGGCGGTTATTTCTCAGGAGGGGAAGTTATTTTGTGCAATTGAAAAACAATATATTCCGGGAAATGGAGGTGTGCTTAAACTCAATCCTAACCGAGAACCTCAAGAGAGTGTGGAATGGTTTTTACCCACCCAAAATCGAAAATTCAATACCTGGGATGGCGGTATAATTGGTTCTGTCGCCTTAAATGATGAATATAACCCCGATGGATTTCCGGCTATTTTTGCCACCAATGCAATTGATGGTTATTTATATATTGGTTCTCAAATGATCACAACGGATAAAAAGGTTTCGGGGCCATTAGGAAAGGGAGAATATAAAACTCCTTTAATCTTAGTCCAGGAAAAAATCGGAGCGTCGATTTCAACACCTATTTTTACCGATGGTTATAAATTAATAACGGCGGGATATAATGGGGTTTATTTATTTAATTTATATTGGGAGGAAGCCAGAGCAAATCAAAGCAAGGCTATTCCTAACCAACGGGGGGAATATTATCGGTTAAGAGTCGAACAAAAGGGAAGATTTAAACCCGAAGTTTCCTTCGAGTCAACTCCTATAGTTTGGAATGGTCAGGTGATGATTTGTGGACGAGATGGGGGATTATATACATTAGGTTGAAACATCAGAAACCCGGTTTCTCGCTTAAGGGTAATAATCCTTCGTCCACGTCTGCAAAGTCTTCGTCTAAGGGTTCAAGGGTAGAAAGGGTTTGTAGGAGGGATTTTTTCTGGACGGGGGAAATAATAGCGAACGGGATACCGTCTTGGATGATGGTGAGGGTTTCGCCTGTTTTTTTTGCTTGGTTAATTAGAGTTTGGAGGGTTTCGGGAAGTTCAGCAAGGGTAATTTGTGTCATGGTGGTTTCTAGGGTTAGGGAAGATCAACTTGGCCTACATCTATTTTAACTGTGACGGCGGTACAATATTCTTTTAATAGTATTACTATTACCCCACCGAGTGAGGACGCTCGCACTACTCGATGGCAATTTTATCAATCTCTTTCATTAGTCTATCGGTTTCCATTAAGGCAACAATAATTTTTTGATAATGGAATATGTCTTCAATTTCTAATTTTCGATCTTTGCGGTCTTTGAGCCATTTTTGAGCGGGTTGATAGCCACCAATATAAAAGTTATAAGCTATTTCTGGAACAGAATTAAAATACTGGGTGTTGTTGATATAAACTTTACCGTCTTGATACTTTGGTTTTGTGACAATATTATCTCCGTCTATAGGATATTGTGTAATATATTTTTCAACAGTTGGGCTTTCTAATAAATGGATTTGTCTAATTTCCCCACCTAATTTGACCAATTGCCAAAAAGTGTTTTGGTCTTTGGGATAGGGGACTCTGGGAAAATCAATTTTTAGAAACTCTTTATATTTTTCTCGGTAATTTGGCGAGTGTAAAACTGCATAGATATAGTCTAAAATATCTAGGGGTGCAAATGTGTTTTCTGTGGTTTCTTTCTCGTTGGTAAAAGTTAATCCTAATTTTTTTGCTATTTGCTTTACAATTTCTGTGTTTAGGTTTGGTGTTTTCTCTGGTGTTTGCCAGATGATTTGTTGTCCGTTGGTTTCGGGATAGAGATAAAGAGGAAATAAATTTACACCACCACGTCTAAACATATTTGCATCAACTGGATTTTTAGAAACAGTTGTTAAACACCATTCAATATCTCCAATTGCCAAACCTTGTCTGCCAATACCAATTAACAAATTTTCTTTTCCTAAAACATTTTGGATTAACTCTTTTCTGGGATAATCCATCATTACATAACTGAAATAGCAAGGTCTATTATCAAATGGTCTATAACCGCAATGTATTGCTTTCTTTTCCCAATCAATATCTGACTGAATTTCTGTTCTTGCTTTTGCCAATTTCCAATCACGATTATCGCTAATTGGATATTTTTTAAAAATGTCTTCGTTTGATAATTCTTTGTTGATTAAGTCTTTTGCACGTTTTTTAATTTCATTCATTTCAAAATCAATGGCAAATTCGTCTCTATGGGTCTGAAAGCCCATTACGTTTACTTGAAATAAATTTACTGGATTAATTCCTTCGTTATATTTCAATAGTTTAGTTTCATCAATGCGTTTGAAAAGAAAACTGTTTTTAAAAGGAGTGAAGTCATTAAATGAGATTGATTTAAGAGAATTTTCGGCAATAAAATCATACTTTAATTCTCTTTTTCCAAATAAGTCATAGTGAAATACTTTGCCCAATTCGTTTGCTTTCTTTTTACCAGTTTTTACAAAAATATTTATTGAAACGCCTTGCTCAATATCAAATACATTTACGTCTGCACTTCCATCAGGTGCAGTTTCTTTTTTCTTTGCATTTCCGTGTAAATCTATTGTATAAATTTTGTCATACGTCTTTAGCAAGTTCCAACGCATACCCCTGAAAGTTGGATTATCTAAAAAACCGTGAGGATTAATAAAAGCCAAAACACCACTTCCATTTTTTTCTATAAAGTGCTGTCCGTAACGCAAAAACTTTACATAATCATCGTTAATGAATTTTGAGTTTTGTTCTTTCAGTTTTTGTTTTCCGCCTGGTTCTTTTTTATAATCTTCCATTAAGCTCATAATCCATTCACCCTTATTGGCACTTTCTCCGCTATAAGGTGGATTCCCAATAATACACATTACAGGCGTATCTCTTTTAATATAATTCGCTTCATTAGCTTCGGCACTTAACCAACTTGCAAACAGCGTTCCCGTGTCGGGGTGCTGTTCTTCTAAACTGTTAGTAAGGTAAACTCTAAAACGTTGATTTGTGGTGGGTTTGTAGCCTGTTTCTGTTAATAGTAAATCTAATTGAAGATGTGCCATTGCATAACTCGCCATCAGCAACTCAAAACCGTTGAGACGGGGCAATAAATGGGTTTCTACATAATTGCTCCAAATCCCTTGTTGTCCGGCAAATTTGTTATGAATATGTTTAATAACTTCCGCTAGAAAAGTTCCAGTTCCGGCGGCGGGGTCAAGGATTTGGACTTTGTGAACTTCCTGCTCAACCAGTTTTCCCTGCACATCAACTTTGATTTTAGTTTTGCTAGAGTCCGCCAGTCCTTGGGGTAAATCAAATTCGGTTTTTAAAATATCATCAACCGCTCTAACTATAAAATTTACAACGGGTGCAGGTGTGTACCAAACACCACGAGCTTTACGCAATTTTGGGTCGTATTCACTTAAAAAGGTTTCGTAAAAATGGATAATTGGGTCTTCCATTTTTGTAGATTTACCGTAATTCTTTAAAATTTCTCCGACATTACAAGCCAAAAATATTTCTACTAAATTATCGACTATCCATTTAATTCGATCATCAATATCTGGCCCAGCAATGTATCCAAATAGCTTTCTTAAAAACGGATTTGATTTAGGAATCAGTTCCGCAGCTTCCTGTCGGCTAAAAGTTTCTAAATCCGGGTCATGTAATCGAGCCGCAAACATCCCATAAGCAATAGTTTGAGCATATACATCAGCAAATTCTTTAGGGGTAATATCGTGAATTAGGATTTTCTTAAAAGCACCCATTTGGTCTTTAAGCGTACTATTTTCTTGGTTAATTTCGTCACTCATTAAGGCTTTTTCAATGACTCCAGAAAGAAGACGAGCTTTCCCTGCCATCATTTCTGCTAGTTTTTTAGGACTTTTGATCGTTTGTCCGATGTGAGTACAAAAATCTCTAATTAGGTTAGTAAATGTTAAAAAATTTTCGGGTAAAGATTTAATCCCTGTTTCTGTTACTTCTCCTATGGCAATTTTAGTAATAAATTCACCCTCTCTATATAAATGAAAGTCAAGATAATCGGTAAATATTAAATTATTTAAAGAAGTTTTATAACGATCAAATTGTTCTTTATTCCCAGTTTTTTTAGCCCCTTTAAGGTCTTTATCCCCAATATCTTTGGCTTCTATAAAACCAACGGGTATATCTTTTTGGGTTAAAATATAATCCGGCGCTCCACAAGATTGCCGTTTAGGTTCGTTGGTCGCACTAATAGCAGGAACCAAATTTTCAATCAGTTGTTGTAAATCGCCCCGAAACGTATGTTCAGTTGCATTACCTAATTGATAACGCTTATTGATATTTTGAATGTATTTTTCTATCATTAGTTAATTTATTAAAGATGATCGCCTTGTTTCTATAAGCCCTAGTCTAGCTTTAAAAACTGATAATTATTCAGGACTATCAATTAAGTTTGGATTTTTAACAAAATTTCGCCTTAATTCTTGAGCTTTTTTGATAAACTTTTCATCAAAAGTATAGAACTCCAAACAGTCTTGACTAGCTGCTAAATGAAAAGCATCCGCGATCATACCATACTTCCTCAATACCCTGACGAATTGCATCATTAAATGCTTCAATAGATTGGGGTTCACCTTGATACTTTAAACAACCTGCCACCTGCTCTAATTGTGTTTCTGGAAACGGTTTTTTTGCTTTTAATAAAATACCTTCTCCTGTGTCTATGACTAGAATTTCTTGCCCTTCTTGCCAACCATAGATCGTTTGTAAAGATGCCGGGATTTGAACTAAACCCTGACCAGATAGTTTTGTGATTTCCATAGGTTCCATTGTTTACTCGATAAAATCATAACCATATTATAGAAAAGTTGTTCTATTTTTAAAAATGCGATCGCCCTTTTCCCCACACCCCATATCAAAATTTCCCCAGAGGGATGATCGGGCCAGGACAAACAGGCTAAAATATGTCCCAACTTGATCAACCCTAAGTTCTTATTAAGTTTTCCGCCATCGGAAACATCCAGAGGGAAAATATCAGCAAACCGTCATCAATACAACATCACGAACTCAGCGCGAGTCTGTATTCTATATACCTGGATGATCCTTTACCATTGATTGATGCCCACCCAAGGAGAATAAATGACTGAATCGTTAATTCCGATTAATGAATGTCCCATCCAAATCGAGGATGATCGGACTGGAACCAGTGTGGAAACGCTGAAACGGGCGTTTGCCGATAATCTATTCTATGAGCTTGGCAAATATGAAGCCATTGCCTCCAAGGAAGATTTTTATATGGCCTTAGCCTATACCCTGCGCGATCGCCTGTTAAGCCGCTGGTTAAAAACCTTTAAAACCTACGATGACAATAACGTCAAAATCGTTTACTACCTATCGGCCGAATTCCTGATGGGGCGACACCTGGGGAACAGTTTAATTAACCTGCATCTGTACGATCGCATCCGTCAGGCCGTCGAAGAATCGGGACTAGATTTAGATGAACTTCTCGAACAAGAACCCGATCCCGGCTTAGGAAATGGGGGTTTAGGACGATTGGCCGCCTGTTTCCTCGACTCCCTCGCCACCTTGGAAATTCCCGCCGTGGGCTACGGAATTCGCTATGAATTTGGGATTTTTCACCAAATCATGCAGGATGGCTGGCAAGCCGAAATCCCTGATAAATGGTTAAGATTTGGTAATCCTTGGGAAATTCCTCGCCCTGACCAGGCGATTGATGTCAACTTTGGGGGCCATACCGAAACCTATCACGACGAAAAAGGCCGGGAACGGATTCGCTGGATTCCTGCTAAAACCGTGATCGGGATTCCCTACGATACCCCGGTTCCCGGCTATGATACCAACACCGTCAACCCCCTGCGACTGTGGAAAGCCGAAGCCAGTGATGCCTTTAACTTTGACGCCTTCAACGCCGGAAATTATGATGGGGCGGTGGCCGATAAAATGCGATCGGAAACTATCTCTAAAGTCCTCTATCCCAATGACAATACCCCCCAAGGGAAACAATTGCGCCTGGAACAACAATATTTCTTTGTCGCCTGTTCTCTGCGGGATATTATCAAACGCCATCTCAAACACAACAGTAGTCTTTATAACCTGAATGAAACCGCCGCCATTCAGTTAAATGACACCCATCCGGCGATTGCGATCGCGGAATTAATGCGATTATTGTTGGATGAATATGGCATCGATTGGGATTCCGCTTGGCGCGTCACCCAAAAAACCTTTGCCTACACCAACCATACCCTCTTACCCGAAGCCCTAGAAAAATGGTCTGTGGGTTTATTTGAGTATTTGTTACCCCGTCATTTGCAAGTCATCTATGAAATTAACCGCCGTTTTATTGATGATGTGCAGCGTTGGTATCCCAATGATGATGACTTAATCAGACGATTATCTTTAATTGAAGATGGGCAGGAAAAATTTGTGCGGATGGCCCATTTAGCCTGCGTCGGTAGTCATGCGGTGAATGGTGTGGCGGCCCTGCATACGGAGTTATTGAAACAAGATACCCTGCGGGACTTCTATAAACTCTGGCCCGAGAAGTTTTTCAATAAAACCAATGGTGTCACCCCTCGACGGTGGATTTTATTAAGTAATCCCACCTTGTCCGAGTTTTATAGTTCTAAAATTGGGGACGGTTGGCTGAAAGATTTAGACAAACTGCGTCAATTAGAGGCCTACGTTGATGATCCCGAATTCTGCGAACAGTGGCATCAAATTAAACTGTACAACAAGAAACTGTTAGCCGATTATATCTGGAAATTTAATGGGATTGAAGTTGACCCCCATTCTATTTTTGATATTCAGGTGAAACGGATTCACGAATACAAACGCCAACATCTGGATGTCCTGCATATTATTACCCTCTATAACCGGATCAAACAGAACCCCAATACCCATATTTGTCCCCGGACTTTTATCTTTGGAGGAAAGGCGGCTCCCGGTTATTTCATGGCGAAATTAATCATTAAATTGATTAATGCCGTTGCTGAAGTGGTGAATAAAGATCCCGATGTGCGCGGCCGTTTGAAAGTGGTATTCTTGGCGAACTTTAACGCTTCTTTGGGTCAACGCATCTATCCAGCGGCGGATTTATCCGAACAAATTTCTACGGCTGGAAAAGAAGCCTCTGGAACCGGAAATATGAAATTTGCCATGAATGGTTCCTTAACCATTGGAACTCTCGATGGAGCCAATATTGAAATCCGTGAAGAAGCCGGGTTTGAGAATTTCTTCCTGTTTGGATTAACCGCCGAAGAAGTTTATAAATTAAGATCCCAGGGCTATAAACCCATGGATTACTACAATCACAATGCTGAATTAAAAGCGGTGATCGATCGAATTTCATCGGGTTATTTCTCCCATGGCGATCAGGAAATGTTTAAACCTTTGGTGGATTCCTTGATGTACCACGATGAATATATGCTTTTCGCCGATTATCAATCCTATATTGATTGTCAACGGGAAGTCAGTGTGGCATTTCAAGATTCCAAAAAATGGACGAGAATGTCGATTCTCAATGCTCTGCGGATGGGTAAATTCTCCAGCGATCGCACCATTGGCGAATATTGTAAAGAAATCTGGAACGTTAAATCCGTCCCCGTAGAAATGGGTGGATATAACCCAGAAGCCGCCGGATTGCGAGTTATCAATTAATCTTTGAGTCCGTTAAAACCAGGTGAATTTTATCCCCTAAATTCCCCTCGTTTTTTGTCTATTTGAAAGGCACTCTTTAATCCCAATTAAGGGGTGCTTTATTATTCTTCCACTTTATTTTGCCAGTAATCCATGTCACAATCCTATCCCCCCAATCCTCGGTCTAATCTCCCCCTAGATGAGATCATCGCCATTGTTGTTGCCCTAGCCACAATTGGGACAATTTTATATTGGGTTTTAACTCAACCCAACCGAAAATTAGTTCTCAACCCCGATTTAACCTCCCCCACAACCCTCATCCCTTCCACCAATCCCACCGTCGCCAAAAACCCAGAGGATTCCTTTCCCGATGCGGTTTCCCCTGCGTCCGAAACTCCCACCCCAGCAACAACAACCCCCATTTCACCGACCCCACAGGTGAAACAACCGACCTCAGCTATTTTGGGATTAGCCTTTTTAATCCCAGCACAAAAACCAATTCAGCCCTCCCTTAAACCCCAAGTTATCCCAGTTCTTCCTCCGTCCCAGAACACAACTCCAACAAAAACAAAAACCGCTTGTTCGGTTCAACCCACAGCAGGAAATATTTGTACAACCCCTTTAGCTTCTGCCATCGTCCCATCTTCCACAACAACGACCGAATCCCATTGGGCGACTCCATTTATCCTGTATTTTGCTAATCAAAATGGGGCCGTTAGATCGGATCAAAAACAGTTTAAACCCGATGAAAAAATTACCCGAGAACAATTTGCCACCGAACTACAAAAGGCGTTTAATCCTAAACCGGAACAACCTGCTATTCAATTTAAAGATATTCCCCGAAACTCGGCAACTAAATCTGCTCTGAAATCCGCTAATCAATCGGGTTTTTTAGCCGGATATCCCAAGGATATATTTCAACCCCAACAGTCAATTCCTCGGGTTCAAGTTTTAGTAGCTTTAGCCAGTGGGTTAGGCTTAAAACCTGCGACTAATTCCCAAGAAACCCTAAAAATATTTCAGGATGCGGATCAAATTCCTCCTTGGGCAATTGAAGGTGTGGCGGCGGCAACGGAAGCCGGATTAGTGGTTAATTATCCTGATAAAAATACTTTGAATCCAAACCAATCGGCAACTTATGGGGAAGTGACCTCAATGATTTACCAAGGGTTAGTCTATCAAAAAAAAGCAGAACCAATTTCCTCTGACTATTTAGTTAAACCTGTTGAAAAAAAATAGCAATTCTAATTACGAATTACGAATTACGAATGGGTTTTAGGTTTCACATTCCTTTTTTGTGATTTGATGACGATAATCAAACATATCTTGTAAACGACTATTAACCCAATTTCCTAATAGTTGTTCGACTAATATTCCACCGGGTAGGGAAAATGCGATCGCATCCGTTAGACGGGTATGACCATTTTCAGCCACAAATTGATGTCGATGTACCCAACTTTCGACCAGTCCTTCCTGTTGTTCATCGGTAAATAACTCATAGGGTTTATATTCAGTATGAACTGCAACCCATCGCACCGAAATTAACCATAATCCTATCCGAAATTCAGAAATTGCCCCTATTTCTAATCCCCCTTCCCGTCGCAGGATTTCTACAGGTTGCCAAGGAGGAGTTAACACTTGTAAAATATCGGGGCGGGTATGAAACTCCCAAACTACTTCTACAGGGGCATGAATAATCGAAGAATATTTAAAGTGTTGCATAACATTCTAAAATTAAGATAATTTATAACTATAGCAAGTATAAATGGATTGTAACATTTTAATAATGATATGAAACAGCCGGAAGTATTACCCTGTTCCCTGTTTCCTGTTCCCTGTTCCCTGTTCCCTTTCTTAAAAAAAATTATGGAAAATTCAGAGATTGATTTTTCACAACAAGATCCAAAAGCATTACTGAATTTAGTTTTAACTCAGTTAGAACGGGGAGATTTTCAACAAAGATGGGAAATTAGTAAGATTTTACCCGATTTAGGCACCATTGCCCTAGAGCCACTGCTTAATATTTTACAAGATGAAACAGCCGATGTAGAAATGCGTTGGTTTGTGGCTCGAATTTTGGGGAATTTTAAATCAGAATTAATTATTGAGCCCTTAATTAATCTACTTAAAAATGCTAAAATTGAAGCGACAGAAGCAGAAATATCTCTGCACGAAATAACTACAGTTACCTTAGCAGGTTTTGGAATTTCAGCGATCGCACCTTTAACTCAATTATTAGAAAAACCCGATTCCAAATTATTAGCAACCCAAACCCTGGCTCAAATTCGTCATTCTGAAACTATTCCTCCCTTATTAACCGTTGTTGATGACCCAAATTCTCAAATTAGAGCAATGGCAATTGAGGCATTAGGGAGTTTTCGTGATCCTAGAGTTATCCCGATTTTATTAGCAGCTTTAAATGATCCCGTTGCTGATGTGAGAAAACAAGCCGTAATTGGATTAGGAGTAAGATTAGATTTATTAGAAAATATCAATTTAGTCGAAAAACTGAAACCCTTATTATGGGATATTAGACCGGAAGTTTGTCAACAAACTCAACTCGCTTTAGCCCGTTTAAAAACCGATGAAGCTGCTACTGCCATCTTTGAACAGGTGCAATCTCAAAGTGTTCCCCTTGCCTTAAAAATAGATGGGGTTCGTTCCTTGGGATGGATCGAAACCGCTAAAAGTTTAGATTATTTACAGGAAATTTTCTTGACTTTTGATCCTCAATTCAATCTAAATTTAAACCCAATAACAATAGAAGAAATTACCCTAATTCAAGAAACTGTTCAGTGTATAGGACGAATTGAAACCAGGGAATTGCAGGAACAAGCTACTCAAATTTTAATCAATTTGATTAATAGTAATCATCCCGCAGTTTCCGATCCCAAAATAAAACAATTGATTGCATTAGGATTGGGAAAACTAGGGTTAATAGAAGCAATCAATCCCTTAATTAACCTTTTGGTTGATCCGAATCCCTCAGTAAGATTCCATTGTATTTCAGCCTTAAAACAAATTGAACCAGAACAAACCTATCAACATTTACAAAATTTATCCCAGCAAGAAAATATTAGTTCTGATATTAAACAGGCAGTTCTCATGGCTTTATCAGAAATTTGTAGGGGCGGGTTCATCGAGATTTAGGTAATTAACAAAGATCTAAAAGAACCCGCCCGTACCTAAAATCAGTCATCGGTTACCAGTTATCAGTGTAAATGATTAATGATAAATGTTTACCTATAACTTTTTACGGTCTACTGTTTACTGTTTACTAATGACTAATAACTGTTTACTGTTTACTGATAACTGATAACTGTATTTATGCGTTTAGAGCAACTGCAATCTTTTCTGTCCGTTGCTGAGACCGGAAGTTTTCAACAAGCAGCACGGAAATCGGGTCTAACTCAATCAACAATTAGTAGACAGGTACAAGGACTAGAAGAAGAACTCGGTTTACCCTTGTTTCACCGCACAAGTCAAGTTAAATTAACAATTGGAGGTGAACGTTTTTGGCCCTATGCTCGTAAAATTTGCCAAACCTGGGATAGTGCTAAAGAGGAAATCGCATCTTTGTTGATGGGCAAACAACCGGAGCTTTGTGTAGCGGTGATTCATTCGGTTTGTTCCTCCTATTTACCCCCGGTTTTACAGAAGTTTTGTTATGCTTATCCAGAGGTTCAGTTAAGAGTAACCTCCCTGGGAAGTGATCGAGCTTTAAAAGTTCTGAAAGATGGATTAGTAGATATTGCCATTATTATGAATAATCGTTCTTTTACCGTCAGTGGAGAACTTTTAGTTGATATTCTATATCAAGAATCGATTCAAGTATTAATGGCAAGTAACCATCCTTTAACCCAATATGCTCAAGTTCCTTGGGATGAATTAATTCGTTATCCCCAAGTTGTTTTTAAAGATGGTTATGGAATGCAGCGTTTAGTTCAAGAAAACTTTAATAAAGCCGGGGCAAAACTGAATGCCGTTTTAGAGTTAAATACATTAGATGGGTTTCGCGGTGTCATTCGTCAAGGAGAACTAATTGCATTATTACCCTATTCCGCCCTGGTAGAAGCTAAAACCGATCCGACTTTGGCGGTTAGGGAATTAGCTTCCCCTTCCAAACCTTCGGCTTCTTCTGATTTAATTGCTGAGGATGTAGATACAAATTGGACTCGTGAAGTGGTAATTGTAACCACACCCGATCGAATGCAAATTCCTCCGATCGCCTATTTTTGGCAATTAGTTCATGACTGTATTCCCCATCAAAGAAATGGATCAATTAGTTCTGTAAATCCTCAAATTACTTTGTTGAAATAACCTTAGCGTTGATTGCTATAGTGGATAATCTTACATTTAAAACTTATAAACATGAGTGATCGATTTAGGGACTTACTTCGTCAAGTGGGCAGTGGTACCCATACCAGTGAAGCATTAACCCGTTCTCAAGCAGCCGAAGCTATGAAATTAATGCTATTAGAGGAAGCAACTCCGGCTCAAATTGGTGCATTTTTGATTGCCCATCGCATCCGACGCCCGACGGGGGAAGAATTGGCTGGAATGTTAGATGCCTATGAAGAAATCGGCCCTCAACTTCAGTCCGTTACTTCCGCGCCGTTTGTATTGGGTTGTCCATACGATGGTCGGTCTCGCACGGCTCCCATGGCCCCCTTAACGGCCTTAATTTTAGTCACCGCCGGGGTGCGGGTAATTTTACACGGGGGTCAGCGAATGCCCACAAAGGAGGGAATTCCTTTAATTGAAATTTGGCAGGGGTTGGGGTTGGACTGGTCTAAATTATCCTTAACACAAGTACAAAAGGTATTTGCCGAATTGGGTTTGGGGTTTGTTTATCTTCCCCAACATTTTTTGGCCGCCGAAAAGTTAGTTACCTATCGTCGGGAAATTGGGAAACGTCCGCCTCTAGCGACAATGGAATTGATCTGGAAACCCTATCTAGGGCCAGCAACGGTGGTCTGTGGGTATGTGCATCCCCCGACAGAAACTATGTTTAGGGAGGCGTTTCGTTGGCGGGGGGAGACGGAATTTATTACGGTTAAAGGTTTAGAAGGCAGTTGTGATTTACCCCGCGATCGCACTTGTATTATTGGGCTACGTCAACCTAGTCAACATACTCAAGCCTTGAAAAACCCGACAAAAATACCAGCACAACTCGATGATATTTGTTTTGAACGATTATTATTACATCCCCGGGATTACGGGTTTGAAGGTCGGGAAGTTCCTCTGTCCTCCACTCCGATTTTAATTGAACAAATTCAAACGGTTTTAACGGGTCAAAGTAGTGAATTTATGAAAGCCGCCCTCTGGAATGGGGGTTTTTATCTCTGGCGTTCTGGGGTGTGTCAAAATTTAGAATCGGGATTATCAATGGCTGAATCTCTACTAACCCAGGGGAAAGTTCAGGCTAAATTACGGGAGCTTCAACATTATTTTTTGCATGGGGATTTGAAATGATGGACAAAGATCTATCAATTGCGGCTTTAATTCTAGCTGGGGGACAAAGTTCTCGCATGGGTGAGGATAAGGCTTTTGTTCTTTATGAAGGAAAACCCCTGCTTCAGCGAGTTTATCAAGTGGCGGCGGTCTGTAGCCAAAAAGTATATATTGCTACCCCTTGGCCCAAACGGTATGAAACTCTATTAACCGAGGATTACGAAGTTATATTAGAGACGGAACCGAACCAAGGGCCGTTAATCGCCCTATCCCAAGGATTATCACAAATTCCCTTTGATTGGATTTGGTTATTAGCCTGTGATTTGCCTCGATTAGAACCCGCTATTATTCAACAGTGGCAAACCCGTTTAACCCTTCTCCCCGATACAATTTTAGCCGTTGTTCCTCAAACCCAGTCCCGTTGGGAACCTTTATGTGGGTTTTATCGCCGTTCCGCCTATGACCATTTACAAGGGTTTATGGCTCCCGGGGGCCGATCATTTCAACGCTGGTTAAGTCAAATTCCTGTAGAAGCCATTGAGCTATCGGAAGCAGAATCAGAAATGTTATTAAATTGCAATAGACCCGACGACTTAAAACCTTAAAAAATAATTAAATTATTAATTAAATATTGTTATCAAAATTAAATCTTTTTTTGATGTTTGAGGTGGGGTTTTCCCTACTTGTGAATTTTTGCAAAATCCGATCCAAAATCCCAAAAATCTGGGTAAGTTGTAAGTAAATTTACTTTCTTCAGCCAATTTACCTGCTATAACCAACAAATACTTAAAAATGGACAGGAGGAACCGATGGTATACACCTTTGATCTAGTGGGTGTTTCTCCCATTCTTGCCTTTTTTTATGAACAACAGGAATTAAACCAACAACCCGCCCCAGGGGTTGAATACTTGGGAAATCATAAGTGTACCCTCGATACTTTTATTGAGTCTGTGCAAACGGTTTCTCCTCAACGGGGTTGGAATGTCGATCAAGTGGTCGATACGGTAATTCACTTCTGGATGAATAACGCCGACAGCATCCAATATTGGAAAACGCGCCTAGAGGACGCTGGACAGCAAAATCTATTAGTGGCTAGAGTTGCCGATATCAAATTCCTCCGCAATACTTTTGAATCCCTACTGGAAAACTAATCAAAAAAAGAGTGATGCAGTTAGTCACATCTGCTGGTGCATCGCTCTTGAGTTTTTTCCGTCAGATGTTTCACAGTCTTTATTTAACTAGAAGGTGAAGTTTTAGAATACCCCCCCTGATGGGTGACTCCCCGCTCCCCAAATCCTCAAAATAGAGCGAAGATAAAACACAAGAGCATCGACAACATAGGGTGTAAACCTTAGTGAAGTTTATACAGGCTCATTGACTAAGCCTTTAAGAGTCCGTATTTGGACTTTTAAAAATCTCGGTGAAGGGGCGCATAGCCTATTTACTCGGAGTGTCAAATCCAGAAGCGGCTAATTCTTATGTGCATCGACCGGAGCCGCTTCCCATATCCCTCGTGCAATTCTCCAGGGTGTGATCGGGTTGTCACCACCTTGTTATGTTCCTATTCTGTTCAATCAGGGCATCGATTTTAATAGCCATCAGGGGTCATCTCATGAAAAATATTATTGTTTTATTAGGACTTGTTGCGTCTACAAGTTTTACCGTGTTTTCCGTACCTTCTGCCCATGCAGTCCCGTCCAAATCCCAGGTAAATCAAACCACCCTCGATCATTGGACAACACTGAGTTACACAGGGAAAAATGAGGATGGAGACACAGAACAAATCGATACTAAAAAATCTTAATTCCTATTGAAGCTGTTTCTAACGCCAACGGACTCCCACCCCAATCCGATCACCCCCTTGCTGTTTGGCCTCCTGTAGTGCTTCTTCGGCAATGGCGATCAACGGATAGGGGGGCAACTCCGGTGTGGGAATCGCTGTGGCTACCCCTAAACTTAGAGTCAGGTGGGGACTGATCTCCGATTTGGGGTTAGGGATTTCCAGTTGTTGAATCTTAGCTCGGATCAGTTTGGCTACTTCGATCGCCCCAGCCCGGGCTGTATGGGGAAGCAAAATTGCAAATTTTTCCCCACTATAACGCCCCACTAAATCCGCCGGACGTTTAATACAGGCGGCCATGGTTTGGGCGATGGTTTGTAAACAGATATCTCCTTGATCAAATCCATAAAAGTCGTTATAGTCCCTAAACCGATCAATGTCTCCAATAATCAAGGATAAATGTATTCTTTCCCGGGCTAAACGTTGCCATTCTCTTAATAAATATTCATCAAAGTAGGGACGATGGACTAATTGAGTTAGGGGGTCAAGGCGACTCAAATGCTTGAGTTGCTGCGTTGTCGTTTGTAACTGTTGACTGATTTGCTCCAGTTGACTTTCGGCGGTATGACGGGCGGATATTTCCTGTTCCAGTTGAAGTAAAGATTCGCTTAAAATTTTCTGACTTTGACGATAATGCTGGCTATTCTGGATTCTCAGAATAATTTCTGGAGGATGAAACGGTTTTCTGATGTAGTCACAATAGCCGTCATAGTCTAAGGGAATGGAATAGCTATGATCAGAATATGAAATCAATAAAAAAATAGCAACATTTTGTTGATTATTTTCACAATATCGAGAAAAATAGTTAAGATTTAATCTTTGATCTTCAAGTTCTGAAAAATCCCAAAAAATAATATCAGGAATCTTAGTCTGTAAATATTCTAAAGCCACATTTGCATTTAAAGATCTTCTGATTTGATACCCTTGCTCACCCAAAATTTGCGATAAAATTTGTACATTCTGATCATCAGAATCAATAATTAAACAATCCAATGGGGGAATTTTTTGGGTAGGTAAAATCATATAATTTAATCGGATGAAATAAGGTTCAAAAACAGAATTGCTTCATCAAGTATCCGCATAATCAGTCAAGAATAAATCACAGTTTTTTTATCAGTAGAAACCTTGACTTTATTGATTTAACTGATAACTGATAAAATATTACAACCTATTGAGGAAGTTAGACCATGACTGTCAAAATTCTATCGGTGAGTAATGGTCATGGGGAGGATGCGATCGCCGTTAGGATTTTACGAGAACTCCAAAAACAGCCCCATCCCCCAGAAATTGCCGCTTTACCCTTAGTGGGACTAGGACAAGCTTACACTCAACTAGACAACGTTCCCATTATGGGATCAGTAAAATCCCTACCCTCTGGGGGATTTATTTATATGGATAAACACCAACTCTGGCGGGATCTACAAGCGGGGTTATTTCCCTTAATTATTCAGCAATATCAAACTATTCGCCAGTGGGTAAAACAAGGGGGAATAATTCTCGCCGTTGGGGATATTGTTCCTTTATTTTTAGCTTGGTTAAGTGGGGGAAATTATGCTTTTATTGGAACCGCAAAATCCGACTATTATCTCCGGGATGAACAGGAAAAATTACCCCTAACTGGAATGTGGAAATGGTATAAATATTGTGATTCAATTTATTTCCCTTGGGAACGTTGGTTAATGAATCATTCTCGATGTTTAGGGGTATTTCCCAGGGATACTATAACAACTCAAACCTTACAAAAATATGGAATTCCAGCTATTGATTTAGGAAATCCCATGATGGATAATTTAGAACCCAATATTTATAATTATACTATTGATCAACTCCAGATTGAAACACAGCGATCGCTATTCATTACAATATTACCTGGTTCTCGTTCTCCCGAAGTTAATCGAAATTGGGATATAATTTTACAAGGAGTAGATGCAATTATTCAAAGCTCGATCCGATCAACAGAAAATTCCCTTCCTAGCTATCAACAATTGGTATTTTTAGGTGCGATCGCCTCCAGTTTAGACCTGCAACCCTTTTGTCAATCTCTCTTGCTTCACCAATGGCAAGAAACCCCAGATTTAAGATTACCTAATCTTAACTTTCCTTGGGGTCATGGAGAATTAATTTTTTCTCAAAAAAATGCTATATTAATCTTGACAAATCAAGCATTTAATGATTGTTTAGCTTTAGGGAATATTGCGATCGCCATGGCTGGAACTGCAACAGAACAATTTGTCGGTTTAGGGAAACCTGCGATCGCAATTCCCGGCGAGGGGCCACAATTTACCCCCACCTTTGCTAATAATCAACAGCGTCTATTAGGGCGATCATTAATTATAGTAGAAAATCCGATAGAAATTCCTGAAATATTGCGATCGCTTCTGCTTAACTCCGATCAATTAAAATTAATTGCAGAAAACGGAAAACGTCGCCTCGGACAACCAGGTGCGAGTCGTCGCATTGCCCAATATCTATCCTAGTAAGCCCTGAAGGGCTTAATCCATATTTGCTGGTAAATTTATCCGGTGTTAATTTCGACAGATGAATTAAATTCAACTCCCAGCGAGAAGCTCATTCAGCTTATTTTTTAAGTCTGGGGATGCTATTAATGGATTATAGATTTCCCCCGCGTAGGGTTGCCAAATATAATTAGAACTAAACGGTCGAAAACCTGGCAATATTTCTAGCATAAGAGTAAGTTCTTTTGCTAAAACTAATCCGGGCATAAATAAATTAGGTAAATCTTCCATAAGTTCACTATAGGTTCTAAATTCATCAACTTCAACACCCACCAAAGCATAACGAAACGAAGGAGCAGACCAGAGAGTTTGATAGAATAAAATACCTAATTCTGTCATTACATAAGCACTTTCAGGACTATCCATTCCCCGTTCACTAATATTATTTGGATCAACCCGACTCCACCAATTTTGCTCCATAGGATAACGAAACGAAGGATAAACCCTGAGAGGTTTATAGAATAATGGAATACCTAACTCTGTCATTACATAAGGAATTTCAGAACTATCTATTCCCACTTCACTAATATTATTGGGATAAACCCGACACCACCAATTTTGCTCCATGTCTTGAAAAGTGTCTGTGCGACATTGGCATTGGCGACCATTTGAGAGTAACCATTCTATTCCCTCAAAGTGTTGAGCAAATTTATTGACATTGCTTTGATCAGAGCCACACTCTGCTGATAAACTGAATATCCACGCCATTGTTATAGACTCCTATGATATATTAAATTAATCAACTCTTTCCCAATCATTTTGGGTATTTGCTAATGCTGTCTCGTACCTTTCCAGAGACATTGTAACTCTTGGTAAGATGCTAACGTGCATCGGGCTATCTTGGACAGCCTGCAAGTCTCCCATAATGTTTTTATCATCTATTTGCCATATAGGGTCTTTTCCAGTTCCACCAAATTTTGCAGGTCGGCGAAATGCTGGTAAACTTTCAATTGCAAGAGAAACGGACATTCCCTTTGTATTCCTGATGGCAACAGTAACAATTTCTCCTCGAAAATCACGTTCTGATTCTGCTAATAAATAGCCTTGCTCATTGAGATGACCTATGGGCATTTGCTCAATATCTATATCAATACCCGGTCTAATTCCTAGTAATCTAGCACTGCGACCTATTTTGGGTTTACCATTTTGGTCTGCCATGCCACGATAGTAAAGTTTTGCCATCAGCCAATATTGCAGTAATTTTATATACGGTTACTAATTAAACCTAAACCAAGATGTCTATGCTCTATTATGGGCGATTTTGTCTCGTCTGATCAATTTTTTGATTTTAATTAAATCAACCTTAACTAGCACAATTTTGTTAATGGTTAAATGCTAAAATAACCGTTGACTCTAAACATCCCTTGCGATATGGTTATCGATCTTTTTTCCATGATTCTGCTGCCCTTGATGATCAACAATCCTTGTTAATAAGTGTATGGATCCCTCTATTTTAGGTCTTTTGCTATCTATTGTGACTAACTTAGCCACAGGGCCAATAAATATTTATGATTGGCCAAAAAATCTGATCAACAAGTTTAAAGATGCTCCAAAGCCTATTAACCATGATTTACAAAAGGCAATTAAGATTGCTTACTTGCAAGCGTTAATAGAAATTGCTCAAGAGTTAAAAGAGGGAAGAATTCAACCATTTCGCCTCTATTTACCGACAGAACTTGATCAAAAGATTGCACAATGGAAAACTGAGTTAAAACAAGTAAAAAATGCTAAAGACGAGACAGAAATATCATCTCCCTTACAGAATACGGCAGAAATTGAGCAACTCTTATTGTCTCATGGGAAACCGATCGGCGATCGCCTCCAAGAATTAGAAACCCGATTAATTAGCCAAGCATTACAAGGAATTGCTGATCTGCCAGCAGATTACCAAAATCAAGTGCAGACGGGTTTATTTGCCAGAATCTACGATCATTTTGTTGAGCAGTTAAAAATTAATGACCGTGCTTACAGAGCTTTTGAATTAGAATATTTACCAACAATAAATGCAAGTTTAACAGAGATTGGGGTTGGACAAGAGCAAGTTGCTTTGACGATGACAGATATGTTCTCCGTTGTTAATCGTACTGATCAAAATGTGCAAAAAATTATTGAGATTCTCAAGCCAAAATCATTGACGTTAGAAGACTGGCAAGAAATCTGTTATCAAAACCTCGCTGAACAAAAGAAATTCACCACAAAAGAGTTTCAGCGTCATGGGGCAGAACTACAACTGGATGAGATTTATGTTCCTTTAGCGATTGTTGAACGCAAACCGCCCAAACCACCCTCAAGAAATCAGCAGGAAGAAGAAAAGGAAGAAGAAAAACTTATTCCTATTGCGGAAGAACGATTTTTTGAGGATGTATTACGACAAGGGAAAAGCGTTATTAGTCAAGGGCGAAAAATAGCGATTATTGGCGAACCGGGTTCAGGGAAAACTACACGGTTACAAAAGATTGCTGATTGGATTTTAGAGGAAAATTTGGGGTTGCCGATTTGGGTATCTTTGGCAGATTTAACCCAACCAACAATTACCCAATATATCGAAGAAATCTGGCTGAAACAAACAGGTAAAAGCCTCACTATTGAGGAACTCACGCAACAGAAAGAACGGATTTGGTTATTGTTGGATGGGTTAGATGAAATGACATCTAAGGTGGAAATGCGCCATGTTTCGGCACTGTTGGGGGGATGGGTGCAAGGGGCGCGGGTGGTGGTAACTTGTCGGGTGAATGTCTGGGAAGCGGATAAGAATGCTTTTTTGGGATTTGATGTATTTCGCAATTTGGAGTTTAACTCGGAACAGGTGACAGACTATATTCGCCGTTGGTTTGCGGGGATAGGAGATGTGGCGACGGGGGAGAGTTTAGAGGCGGCGTTAGCACAGTCGGAAAATTTCCGTCTCAAGGAGTTGATTCAGAATCCCTTGCGGTTGTGGATGTTGTGTCAAATTTGGCAGATGGGGGGCGGTTTGCCGGAAACGCAGGCGGGTTTATACGGGCAGTTTGTGGATTGGGTGTATGACTGGAAGGCGGATGAGGAGATTTTAGACCAACGGGAGCCAATTGATAAAGCCTTGGCGCGGTTGGCGTTGGCGGCGATGGAACAGAAAGATGAGGTTTCGCGATCGCGGTTGCCCGAAAGTTGGGTGTTGAAGGTTTTGGGAAGTCGCCCGATTTTTCAGGCGGTGATGAAGTTGGGGTGGTTGAATCGGGTGGAACGGTTTCCAGAGGCGATTTGCGTGTTTTATCATGCGACGTTTCAGGAGTATTTTGCAGCGTTAGCGGTGGATGATTGGGATTATTTTTTACCTCGAAATCATGTTAATTTTCCGGTGCCGGGGAAGGAATATCGGATTTTTGAACCGCAGTGGAAGCAGGTAATTTTGTTGTGGTTGGGGCGTGGGGATGTTGCGGATGAGGAGAAGGAGGGGTTTATTGAGAAGTTGGTGAGTTTTGATGATGGGTGTGGAGAGTGGAATTTTGAGAAAGTAAATAGAGGATTTTATGAATATCGTGCATATTTTGAGGAAATAGATAGAGGATTTTATGAATATCGCGCCTATTTTCTCGCAGCATCTGGAACAAGTGAGTTTAAAACCTGTTCCGTTGCCGATCAAATAGTTTCCAAAATGGTCAAATGGGGCGTTGATTATTTCAAGGTTAAACACGACGGCTTACTAACTTGGTTTCATTCAATTAAAAAAGAAATTATCAAAATATTGCCAGAAATAAATAGAGAAAAAGTAATTTTAAAATTGCTCTTTCTTATTAAAAATAATAATCAAGAGATATCTATTCGTAGAGGTGTTTCTCATATTTTAAAAGAAATAGCAGTAGGAAATGAAAAAGCTATCGCAGAATTAATCCATCTTCTCGAAACTTCTGTAGATGAAGATATTTCTTGGATGGCTGCTAAAATTTTAGAAAATATTGCAGGAGGATATAAAAAGGCGATCACAACTTTAATCCAACTCCTAAATAAAACTGAAAATAAAAATACTCGTATAGAAATTGTTAATATCTTGATGCGAATTGACATAGGAGATGAACAAGTAATCACAGCATTAATTCAATTTGTGCAGAATAATACTTATGAAGAAATTCCTAAAAATAATATTGCTCTCTATCTGCGCGAAATAGCAATAGGTAATCCTAAGTGGATTTTGGCTGTAATTCAAAGATTACAGATAATTACTGATGACTTATCCACAACATTTTATCAGTGGTTAATTTTGTGTTTAGGAGAAATTGCTGAAGGGAATAAAAATGCAATTTTAGCTTTAATTAATCTTCTTAATCAAGCTACTGATCAAGATACTATTCAGCAAATCATTAAAAGTTTAGGGGAAATTGCTGAAGGAGATAAAGAGGCAATTTTAGCTTTAATTGAACTTATTAATCAAGTCAATTCTCCAGATATTCTTGAGCAAATTGGTAAAATTTTAGGAAAAATTGCCGGAGGCAATCAAGAAGCAATTTCAGCTTTAATCAACTTACTGCAAAATTCACCTAATAAATATTTTCGCCTGGGAGGTGATTCTACTTTATCCTTAATTTCATCCCAAGAAATCAAATTTTATTTGGACAAAGTAACTGGTGATTTAACCCACTTAGTCCAACATTCGCCTAATCTATTGACTCGTAAGTTAGCTTTACGGACTTTAAGTAAAATCACAGAAGAGCATCAAAATAAATTGATTAAATTTGATAGCTCTGGAATCATTGAAAGTCATAAATATAATCAGGAAGAAATTAGCCAATTGATCTATTCAATAGAAACTTATGTTGACGACAAATCTATTGCTAGAAGTGCTGTCTATGAGTTAGGAGAAATTGCTCCCCAAGGACATGAAGAAGCAATTAGAGCTTTAATCTACGCTATAGAAAATTCGATTGAATGGAAAGTTCGTATAGATGCTTTAGAGAGTTTACTCAAGATTACACCGAAAGGACATATATCGACAATCAAAATATTCTTGAATATAATCAAAAATAATCATTATTTAGCAAGAGAATCAACTATTGTCTTAAAAGAAATTACCACAAAAATTGAGATGCCTAACCTAGTCAATAACTTAAAAGACTGTATTAATTACCAAAGGGAATTTGAGCCATATAAAATTCGCCGCAATCGTTATATCTATGATATAATCTTGCACTGCGCCCAAAACCTCCCCTACCCCGACTTCTACCGCGCATGGCACGGTTTAACCGAAACCCAAACTCTCAACCTCGCCCAACTCCCCCAACTCCTGCAAACCCAACTCACCGAAACCAACCTCCACCAAACCCTCCAACTCCTCTGCATCGACGGCAGCAAATTCGATAACCGCGATAACCCCGCCGCCGATATCTACCTGCAACTCGTCAAAAAACACCACTGCCCCAAATCCACAGAAGGCACACCCCGCACCCTCACGGAACTCAAAATCTACTGGCAACTCCTAGACACCGGATAAACACCCTATTCTCATTTTCTATGAAGATGCGATACCCCAAAGTTTTAGCCAAACTTTTCTCGATTTTCTCACTCGTTTTGATGCGACAATTTGCCTTATCACCGACTCACCCCATGCCACCATTCCCACCTTCTCACCCCAAGACCCGCACCTAATTCAAACTATTATGACTTGGCTACAACGGACTATTTTAGAAACGTGAATGAGTTATTGAGGATAAAAAACACGAATAAAAGGTTGATTGCGATAACGACGGTAAATATCAAAATCTTTATCTAATGTGGCGATCGCGGGAATATTTAAACGCTCAGAAATTGCCACCAATGATAAATCGCTAAAATCTCCTGGTAAATCTTGATAATTTAAGTTTAGTTCTGCCATGCGTTTATAATCTTCACAGATTAAATGTTCAGCTAGAAAAACTCCTTTTTCCACTGCCGATAAAAATTCATTTTGTACTTGAATATTGGGTGCAAGTAACCACATAACCTCTGTGATACAACTAACCGTTGTAATTAACTGGCTGGTCGAAGTGCTAAAGAATTGAACAACTTGTTGATGGTAGCGGTCTTGGCGATTATAAAAGGCGACCATAATTCCACTATCAATTAGAATTAAAGGATAATAATTAGTCATAATTTTTGGCGTTCTTCATGTCTTTTTTTGATATTTTCTCCCAGGATTTGTTTGCGAGTCTCTCTATCTGATAAATCCTTTGTGCCTTCTAATAAATATTCGGGATAACCTCCCATTCTTTCCAAAATAGTTTGAGATGGCTTTAAATTAGTCAAATGGTTACGCAAGAGTTTTTTCACTAATTCTTGGCTAGTAGTTTTTTCCTGAGATAATATCTCAATCAGATATTTTTCAGCTTCGTCATCAAGGTTAAGTGTGAGCATGGTTAAGCCTCCTCTAAATCTGTATTACCTTTAATCCGCTTTTTAAAGGCACGTTTAAAAGCTGAACTAAAACTAACTTCCACGATTATTCCTCTATTAATTGTCTGAGTTCGTTAATATTAGAGGAAAACTTCAGTTCACCTTTTTGCTGTTCTACCTGCGCTAACTTGAAGTTATCATATATCTCATCACGGCGTTCTTCACGGATGTATTGGTTTAACAACAATTGTAGTAAGCCCTTCAGGGCTTAGTCCTAGTCATCCCATTGAGAAACCGAGTTTTTGAGATAGTTTTTATTAAAGATAGACATATTTTGTTAGAAACAGGGTTTGTGATCGTAGTATTAGAAAGAAAGCCCTGAAGGGCTTACTACGGTTAGGTGTGTCGTTTTTGATGCCAATTCCAAGCGTGGGTGATAATATTTTCAATATCGGGATATTCAGGATTCCAACCTAATATGGTTCGGGCTTTTTCTCCGCTTCCAACTAAACTGGGTGGATCTCCGGGGCGGCGATCGCATTCTATCACTTTAATCTCTTTTCCCGTAACTTCCCTAGCGGTTTCTATCACCTCTTTCACGGAAAATCCTTTGCCATTTCCTAAATTAAAAACATCTGTTTTTCCGCCATTCAATAAATATTCTAACCCTAAAATATGAGCGGTTGCTAAATCGGTAACATGAATATAATCTCGAATACAAGTGCCATCGGGTGTGGGATAATCGGTTCCAAAAATAGAAATAGAATCTCGTTTTCCTAATGCCGCTAATAACGTTAAGGGAATCAAATGGGTTTCGGGATTATGATCTTCTCCTAATAACCCATCTGGGTCGGCTCCAGCGGCATTAAAATAGCGGAAACGTACCGATTTAAAATCATAGGCGACATCAAAATCCGATAAAATCCGTTCGACCATTAATTTAGTCGCCCCATAGGGATTAATTGGATTTTGGGGATGATCTTCAGGAATGGGAACACTATCAGGAACCCCATAGGTGGCGCAGGTTGAGGAAAACACAAACTTATTAATTCCTGCCTCTTGCATCGCTTCTAAAAGCGTTAAAGTTCCCACCACATTATTGCGATAATATTTATCAGGATGACTAACAGATTCCCCCACATAAGCATAGGCAGAAAAGTGCATCACGGCATCAATTTTACGACTGGAAAATAACTGATCGAGCAACGGACGATCATTCGTATCCCCAATAATTAATTCGGTTTTTAATACCGTTTCTACTAAGTCTTGATGTCCATAAACTAAATTATCGAGAATAATAACTTCATAACCCGAACGCTTTAGTGCTAGGACAGCATGGGAACCAATATAACCCGCTCCTCCGGTAACTAAAATAGTGGTTTTATCTTCAGACATAAATGTATGCTCCTTTGTTTTATTGAATGAATTTAAATTAATCTTCTAGCCGTTGAACTGAAACATCAACTGCTTGCACATCAATGGTTCCAGGAGGAGTTAACCGACTAAAACGCCCCTGTTCAATTTTTAACGGTTCTCCACAGTTAGGACATTGAAATTGAGTGGTATTAAAAGCCGGAAATTCATGGCTACAAACCGGACATTGATCTTGAATTAGATTGCGTTTCAACCACCACTGGACACCCAAAATCACCAAAATCGGAGTAATCGCAATTACCGCAATTAAAATCAGAACCCCCTTGACTAACCAACCCAAACCAATAGAGATTAAAATGCCAATTACAGCTAATGTAACCAGCCAGTTAGTCAAACCGGAAAGTCTGATTTGTAGAGTTTTGAACCGCTCTTGGTTCACAGCTATCTCCTTAATTATTCAAGCCAGATTTAATCTGATGGAACTCTTAAAAATTTGAACTTTGATATTTTAATTTCTATGATATTATAGCAACCAGCAGGTTAGTATTCACAACTTCTTTGTGTCTTTGTGGTTCAATCAAGCTTGCCCCTGGTTTTGATCCAGCAACTCTTGGACTCGGCTCTCAAAGGCAGGTTTTCCGAAATGGGCCAAACATTGCTCGCGTAACCAAGGCCCATTGCAGCGTTGATCCTCACCCCGAAGCAGTTGAATACAAGCCTCTGCCACGGCTCCTACATCGCGGTGAGGCACTTGCCAACCCAATTTTCCATCCTGTAAGGGATCGGCTGACCCATCGTTATCCCCAGCAATAACGGGTTTCTCACAGGCCATCGCCTCTAAATAAACAATCCCAAACCCTTCTTGAGAGGGCATAACATAACCATCACACACCCGATAATGATCGACTAATTCCTCGGTAGGAATAAATCCGGCAAAAACGACCCGATCACTCATCCCCAAATCCTGCGCCAACTGTTGTAATCTGGGTTGATCATCCCCCCGACCAATGACTAAATATTTAACATCGGGAAAGACTAGGGCAATTTGGGAGAGGGCGCGAATGGTGACATCCACTCCCTTATAGGGATCACCTTTCCATAAACGGGCCACGGTCATCAATACCCGGGCATCCTGTAAATGATAGCGCTGGATTAAGTCCTGGGGTTTGGGGCCGGGGGTAAATTTTTCCCCATCCACCATACAGGGTAACATTTGAAACTGATTCGGATTTAACTGATTGGCAGCACAGGCTTGATCGCGACTATAGCGGCTAATTGTCCAAATTTGATCAGCATTTTGTAGAGCTTTTTGATATTTTTTGGGTAGAGGTTCCCAGACTTCTTTACCATAGGTTAATACGGTGTAAGGAATGGCCAAGGGTTGACAAATAGTTTGCACTAAATGGGCTAAATTAATATGACCACACAGCACCCGTCGTGGTCGGTATTGGAAGGCATAGGTGAGTAAAGCGATCGCTAATTTAATTCGTCCCCAGAGAGGATTTTGAGATTTAAAATACCCAAATTGAAACGAACTGGATAAAGTTTCCAAAGGGTTAGGACATCCGGGATCATCGCGTAAAATTAAAACCTGATTCTGGGGATTAATATTAAGGTTTGAGGAGGGAGAAATAGGTTTAATCGTTTGGGAAGCGTCTAAAATATCTTTAACATAGGATTGAATCCCACCTTCACAAGAAAAAACAGCTAAAAAGCACCAAATTAATCGATTTTGATCTAAGTTTGGGTATTTTTTTAATAACATATCTGGGTTTCAAGAATAATATTGTTTTGTATTCCGCCTTTTCCAATTGTTCCCATAAAAAAGGATACCTGTGATGCTCCCAGACCTAGCCTAACACGCTATCCCGGTGAATCCACAGGTATCATATCATCAAAAATTTTAGGAGGATGTCGTCTAAAATCCCAAAGTTAAAGACTTATCAATGGGAAGGGCGGCCCCAATTCCTAACCACAGGGTTACTAAAGTTCCAAATAAGAAAACAGCCGTTGCCACAGGACGACGGAAGGGGTTTTGGAACTTGTTAACGTTCTCAATTAAAGGAACCGCAATTAAGCCCAAAGGAATCGAAGACATCAACATAATTCCTAACAATTTATTGGGAACGACCCGCAAAATTTGGAAGGTTGGCCAGAGATACCATTCGGGTAAAATTTCTAACGGGGTGGCAAAAGGATTAGAGGGTTCTCCCATCATGGCGGGGTCAAGAACCGATAATGCTACCACTAAACCGAAAGTTCCTAAAATTACAACAGGGAACGTATATAACAAATCATTTGGCCAAGCGGGTTCACCATAATAGTTGTGACCCATGCCTTGAGCCAGTTTAGCGCGCAGAACTGGATCACTGAGATCCGGCTTTTTTAAGATGGACATAATTAAAATACGCTCCTTCTGGGAAAATTTAACCGATGATTGCTAGTCTTTTGAGTTTAACAAAAGCTACTCCCAAACCGTTAGAGAAAAGTTAACTTTCTCGAAATGATCACCGATGCAGGAGTAGCGATAAACCCAACCCTAGCCCGTCCCTGGAATTTAGAGGGGGCCAGAAATCCCTTGCTTCCGAATCATCAAGAAGTGGGCTAACATAAAGACGGCAATCAGCCAAGGTAGGACAAAGGTATGTAAGCTGTAGAAACGGCTAAGAGTACCTTGACCCACGGCTGTACCACCCCGCATCAGTTCCACAATAGTTGAACCGACAACGGGAATCGCTTCAGGAACCCCAGATACAATTTTCACCGCCCAGTAACCAACCTGATCCCAAGGCAGAGAATAACCAGTTACCCCAAAGGAAACTGTGATTACGCCTAAAATCACACCCGTGATCCAGGTTAATTCCCGGGGCTTTTTGAAACCGCCGGTGAGATAAACGCGGAAAACGTGCAGGATCATCATTAACACCATCATGCTGGCAGACCAGCGATGGATGGAGCGAATTAACCAACCAAAGCTCACATCCGTCATAATGTATTGAACGGAAGTGAAGGCTTCTGTGACGGTCGGTCTGTAATAAAACGTCATCGCAAATCCAGTGGCAAACTGGATTAAAAAGCAAACTAAAGTAACTCCACCCAAGCAATAAAAGATGTTGACATGAGGGGGTACATACTTACTCGAAATGTCATCATCCAGTGCTTGGATATCCAGCCGTTCATCAAACCACTTGAAAGTCTGAGATTCTTTGATTCCCTTAGAAAACATGAAGCTAGAATTCCTAAAAATAAATGGCTGCCTATTATTATTGCTTTAAGACATCTTGACATCCTCACCGCCGTAAAACGGACGATGATTCCTAAACTTCACAATTCAGGTTTCTGCTTCTTAGCAACTGCCTCTACCCACAAGGAGTTTTCTGGTCTTATGTTCGCTCCACAGACTATCCCCGCAAGCCCTGCGGTTCTTATATGTCGAAGTCTCAAAAAGAGAATTCTGAAGTTTGTGTTGATTCTAGGGGTGGACTGCCCATTGCCCTATCCTCATTTTCCCGGTCTACCGATTTTTCTGCGCCGCCAGTACAACTGGGCTTCGCTCGTTAGGCTGTCTGAATCCATCGTCACGGGTGGGCCAGTGACCATCTACAATTCTAACACAAAGCCGTCGTAGAACGACGGGGTTTCTACCCATTTTTTCGTTGACATCCACCCCGCGCTGAAGCGACGGGGATTCCTAAGACTCACGACTTAGGTTTCTGTTTCTTCCCATTGCTGGGGTTTCGCAACTGCCTCTACCCTCAAGGAGTTTTTTGGTCTTATGTTCGCTCCACAGACTTTAGGCTTATGCCTTTCCGCAAGCCCTGCGGTATTCAAAAATTTTTTTTTGCTGAAAACTTGGTTATTGCTCTGTTAGAGTCGATTAGGGAGTTACCCCCTAACCTCTCCTTCAGAACCGTGCATGAAACTTTCGCTTCACACGGCTCCTTGATAATACCACCTTTGTTATAGGTACGATTCAAAACGGGTTATTTTCATAATTCTCAACTATTGGTAATTGTATTACTTTTAGTTAAAGAACCATCGTTTGCCGTTTTTGTGTCGTGACAATGTTTGTGTAGAAGTTGCCAGTTCTCATAAGTGTCTTTTCCACCTAATGTTGTTGGTTTAATATGGTCAATTTCTACCTTGTCTGTACTTGTAAAATACAAACCACAGTGAAGACAAATACCCTTTTGTTTCTTGATAAGTGTTGCCACTCTTTTGGGAGTTTCTGGATATTCGCCTCGTCGTTTACTCCAGTAAATCCAGTTACCATCAAACGGACTAGCTTCACTTTTAACTTTAATATGCCTTACGATTGGCGTATCAGTATGAGCGATTAATTTTAATCCGTTTTCTGTACTAAAACACCAATTCCTGTCATTTACTGTTCGCCAGTATTTGTCTTTATTGATGTTCCCTTTTCCCCTCGTTCTTGCCCACGCTCTTAACTTATCATAGGTTAGATTGTCAACTTTCGAGAAAGTTTCTTTACTAACCACTGTTGAGTAATAGTTTGACCAACCTCTAATAATTGGATTCAGCTTGCTAATTAAAGCAGCTTGTGGGGAGGTCTTGTGGGTGTCTATTACTTCAGCTATTTTTACAAGATGAGCTTTAATTTTAGCTTTTGAGGGTGTGATTAATGTTGTAAAACCTAGCGGTGTTCCATTCGTTTTTTTTGAACTTCGGTAGTTACCTATTTTATGTTGTTGAACATGGAACCCTAAGAACTCAAACCCAACATTTCCCTCAATTTCATTGAGGGTGTGGGTTAATTTTGTTTTACTTGGTTTTAACTCCAATCCCATATCACTCAACCAGTCAGCAATTATCTCTTGACATTTTTTGACAACTTTTATATCCTCATGGATTATTACAAAGTCGTCAGCATATCGGATTAAACTAAGGGCTTGACGATTTATCGTTTTTGCCCCTTTTAGAGTTTCGGCGTATTGCTTAACTCTTTCTTCCATACCATGTAAGGCAATATTCGCAAGTAGAGGTGAAATGACCCACGGTGGTGTACCATCATTGGTAGGAAAAAGTTCTTTTCCGTCCATGTACCCTGCTTTGAGCCACGTTTTCAGTAGATGGCTTAATGTAGGGTATGTGTGTATTTTGGAGAGTAACGCTTTGTGGTCAATGCGGTCAAAGCATTTAGCAATGTCAGCATCTAATATATATTTTTCTTTCTGCTTAATGCTGCTAAATATTGCTCCGATTGCATCGTGACAGGAACGTCCTGGTCTAAAACCATAACTGTTTGGCTCGAATTTAGCCTCCCATTCTGGCTCTAACGCTAGTTTGACTAACGCTTGCAATGCGCGGTCATTAATTGTGGGTATTCCTAATGGACGGGTTTCGGTTGTACCAGGTTTAGGTATTTCAACTCTACGAGTTGGTTTAACTTTATTGGTTAACTTTAATCGTCCTACAAGGTTTATACGTTGCTTTGGGGTCAGAGATTTAATTCCATCCACACCTGCCGTATTTTTACCTTGGTTATCTTGTGTTACCCTGCGAACCGCTATACATTTTGCTGACCAAGACCTAATCAGGGTCTTCTGAAGTTTACGAACTGCTTTAACATCGCCTCGTTCACTCGCTTGAAATATTCGCTTTTGCAACTTAAAAGTTACCTTTTCTAGCTTGCGCCAATTAAGGTCTTTCCACTCCACCGTCAGATTGTTCTGCGTTTTAGATATATTCATTGCTACTTGTTCTATTTCTTTGGAATTACCGAGCATCTGTCAGCATATCCCTTGCATTACCAAGGGCATTCGCTTTTGATACCATCCCTCCCCTATATATCATTCGTTAGCTACTTACTGGTTTTCGACCTTTTCCAGAGATATATAGGGGTTACTTCGTTCCGATTACACATTGGTTTGAAATCTTTAGCGTGATGCTATCCACCGGGTTTCTTAGGCGGTGCTTATAAGTCAGAAGTTGAACTGCTTATGCCCGCGTCCCTTGCCTTTTGGCTTGGTGTTAATCAAGTTTTTATATTGATTTTAGCCATTACACCATCAATTCTAACGATGGTTCAAACACATCTTTGCTTATGCTACGCATGGACTTCTTGCTTGGTAGTTACCAAATTTGGCTTCCAGTAGTTCTACCTTTTAACCCCGCTTTAATCTGATGGTTGCTATCCAAGCAAACTAGGGGTTATGCTTTCACCTCAGCACTTGAGGGATGGGACTTAATTCACGGAATTTCACCCATAAATGTAATCAGTTATCACCAGTGTTCTGGGTTAACCGTCCCATAAGTCTTTCAACTTATTTTAGGTTAAACGAATCGCACCAACTCCCTAACTATACAATATTGCTACATCCATATAAAGCCGTCCTAGATGGTTACTGAGCCTGTCGAAGTAAGGACGGGGTTTTAGACCCAATTTTCCGATAACTTCAACTCAATTTTCACAAAACTCGGCAATCAACCTGTCCGGGATAGAATCCCCCAGGGCTGAGGCTAAAAATCAAGCCAAGAAGGGTCTTAAACCCGTTGATTCCTAAACCCAATCTGCAAGCATCGTTAAATTACCACCATGCAAAAGCGAGTTTTTCCCATAGCATTTCTAATCATTCTGCAAGTTAGCTTAATCTGGATCACTTGGACAAATCCGGTTCTGGCCTTGACCGAAGATCAAAAAATCTTGAGTGAAAGTTGGCGAATTATTAATCGCGCTTATGTGGATGAAAGTTTCAACCATCAAAACTGGTGGTCTATCCGCGAGAAACTAGTCCGACAACCCTTCAAAAACCGCGAGGAGACCTATGATGCCATTGAGAAGATGTTAGCCACCTTGGATGACCCGTTTACCCGGTTATTACGACCAGATCAATATCGCAGTTTACAGGTGAGTACCTCCGGGGAATTGATGGGGGTGGGATTACAAATCTCCCAGGACGGGGAAACGGGAAATTTGACCGTCATTGCCCCCATTGATGGTTCTCCCGCAGAAGCCGCGGGTATTCAACCCCAGGATCGGATTTTGAAAATTGATGGCTTTGCAACCTCTGAGTTAACTCTGGATGAAGCGGCGGCTCGGATGCGGGGGCCCAGGGGCAGTCAAGTGACTTTAACTGTATTACGCCCTGATGACAAAACCCCGAAAAATATTATTTTAGTTCGCGATCGCATTGCCCTCAACCCCGTCATTACCGAACTCCGTTCTGATTTGGGAAATACTCCATTAGGTTATATTCGTTTAAGTCAATTTAGTGCCAATGCCACCGAAGAAGTAGCCCAAGGGATTCAATCTTTAGAAAAAAAAGGGGCAAAAGCCTATATTTTGGATCTCAGAAATAATCCGGGGGGATTATTACAATCGGGCATAGAAATAGCCCGGCTTTGGTTAGATGAAGGAACGATTGTTTATACCGTCAATCGTCAAGGGTTACTGGGAAGTTTTGAAGCGGTGGGTTCGGCTTTAACTCAAGCTCCTTTAGTGGTATTAGTGAACCCAGGAACTGCCAGTGCCAGTGAAATTTTAGCCGGGGCTTTACATGACAATCATCGAGCAATTTTAGTAGGGGAAAAAACCTTTGGAAAGGGGTTAATTCAATCCTTATTTGATTTATCCGATGGTTCGGGATTAGCAGTGACGGTGGCTAAGTATGAAACGCCTAATCATACTGATATTAACAAATTAGGAATTATGCCCGATCGGGTAATTCCTTCGGAGCCCTTACTTAGAAGTCAAGTCGCAACGGAAGCCGATCACCAATATCAAGCGGCTTTGGAATTGCTATCTTCTCAATTTGTGGTGGCTCAGAAATAATGGGGAATAGGGAATAGGGAATAGGGAATGATTTTTGGACTGATGACTGGTACGGGCGGGTTCTTTTAGATCTTTGTTAATCACTTAAATCTTAATGAACCCGCCCCTACAACTGATGACTGATGACTGATAACTGATAACTGATTTTTGTATGTTGGATTATGATTTGGTGATTTTAGGAGGGAGTTTAACGGGACGCTATGCTGCCTTATTGGGGAGTCAAATGCAGGGGCGAATTGCTTTAGTCGAACCGGAAAAAACGGGGTATTACGGGTTGTTTTCCAGGGTTTTATCTCTCCCGAAACTTGATCCTATATCGGTGTGGGACGGGTCGAATATTAACAGAAAACCGATCAAACCTGGGGTAGATTGGGTGAAAAACAATTGCGAGGAAATTTATTCCCATCAACGGTTAGGGGCTGGGGGTGTGGATGTAATTGTGGGTGAGGGTGAATTTATCAAATCTCCCCGTTTGGGATTTAAAGTTAATAATCGGATATTGCGATCGCGCAACTATTTATTAGCCCCCGCTTCTATCCCTAAAATTCCCACCATTGAAGGGTTATTATCCACAGGATTTCTGACCTCAGAAACCCTAGATTTGTTTTTAGAAAAATTGCCAACTTTATCAGAAACAATACCCCAAAGATTGGCAATTATTGGAGGTGATCCCAAAGCCATTGAATTAGCCCAATATTTCGCTCGTTTAGGTTTAGAAGTGATCCTAATTACCTCAGCGACTCAACTTTTATCCCAAGCAGATCCCGAGGCGGTGCAGTTGATTCAAGGTCAATTAGAAGCCGAAGGAGTCAAGATTTTAACCCAAACTCCAATTATTCAGGTTAAAAAAATTGCTGATAAAAAATGGATTCAAGCGGGAAATACGGCTTTAGAAGTGGATGAAATTTTAGTAAGTTGCGGTTCTCAAACTGATATAGAATCTTGGAATTTAAGCAGGGTCGGGGTTGAGTTTAAAGGGAATAATTTATGGGTGAATCAAAAATTACAAACCACTAATCCTAGAATTTATGGATGTGGACAGATTTTAGGGGGATATCCCTTTGAACACATCGGCCAATATGAAGCACAAATTGCCCTGAAAAATGCCCTATACTGGCCGAGGTTTCGGGTTGATTATCAAGGCATTCCTTGGGCTATTTTTTCCGATCCTAAATTGGCACAGGTGGGGTTAACAGAAACCCAGGCGAAACGACGGTATGGAACTCAAGTGATTGTATCGCGACAATCCCTAAACCTGATCGCCCAGGCGCAAATTGCGGGGGAAATCACGGGATTTTGTAAACTCGTGGGTCTAGCCGATGGTAAACTTTTAGGGGCTACGGTGGTCGGTTCCCAGGGGAGTGAGTTGATTAATACCCTAGCTTTGGCAATTCGTCAAGGGGTAAACCTGAAAACCTTAGCTGAATTTCCCCCGATTTTTCCCAGCTTTTCCGAGGTTTATCATCAAAGTGCGATCGCCTGGACACATCAACGCCGTTGTCAAAATAGGGTATTATTTGATTGGACAGAAAATCTATTTCATTGGCGACGATATTGGGGAAATTAAGAGGGAATAGGCAATGGGCAATGGGCAATGGGAAGGATATAGGATCTTTAATAAACCAAAAATGTCTAACATGAAAGTTCAAAAAATACAACCTTTTACCCGGGCAACGATTATCGGTTTTAGTCTTTTATTATTAACTATTACGGGTTGCCAAAAGCCTGCCGCTCAAGTTCAGTTAGGTCAAGATCAAGAATGTTTTGGATGTGATTTTAGTGGAAAAAGTTTGCAAGGGCAAAATTTAACCGGGGCTAAATTGAATAATTCTAATTTTAGTCAAGCGGATTTAAAAGGTGTGAATCTCAAGGGAGCATTTTTAGATACTGTTGATTTTACCGGAGCTAATTTAACCGGAGCAGATTTAAGTGAAACTACTTTAAATCAAGCTAATTTAACAAATGCTAACCTGAGTCAAGCAAATCTGACCGGGGCATTTATTCGAGGGGCTAAACTGAATAATGCTAAACTGAATGGAGCCACCTTTAAAGATGCGGATTTGAACTCAGCCGATTTAACGGGAGCAGACCAGAAAGGCGCTAATTTTCAAGGGGCAATTATGCCGGATGGTTCGATTCAGAAATAATGTATAGAAGGGAACAGGGAATAGGGAATAGGGAATAGGGAATAGGCAATAAATAGGATTGCTATAGCAGTCCTATTTAAGTTTTATACTCGATATAATATCATTATGCTCAAAGCGATTTTATTTGATTTAGATGGAACTCTGGTTAATAGTGACCCATTACATTATCGGACTTGGGCAAAGGTTTTAGAAATTTATAAATTGACCATTGATCATCATTTTTATCAAACTCGGATTAGTGGCAGAACTAATGCGGAAATTGTGGGGGATTTATTTCCTGAATTTTCCGATGAAGATATCTTAAAGATGGTAGATTTAAAAGAATTAAAATTTCGAGAACTAGCTATTGATTTACAGCCCTTACCCGGGTTGATGGACTTTTTGGCTTGGGTAAATCAGCAAGAGTTTAAAACAGGTTTAGTCACGAACGCGCCTCGGGAAAATACAGATTTTATCCTAGAAATTCTAAAGTTATCAGATTATTTTGATAGTGTGGTTTTGTCCGATGAAATTGGCATCGGTAAACCCGATCCGACTCCCTATCAATATTGTTTAGAACAGTTAGATATTCTACCAGAAGAAGCGATCGCTTTTGAAGATTCTCCCTCTGGGATTCGTTCTGCCATTGCTGCGGGGATTAAAACCATTGGGGTTGCTTCTACCCATGATCCTAATCGTTTAAAAGATTTGGGGGTAACATTTGTAATTGAGGATTTTACCCAGGTTGACCTACAAATTATGGGCTAAATATCTGTTATGAAAAAAATTGGACAAACTTTTATCACCTGGCTGCTAGTTACCTTTCTGATGGTCACCGCCATTCCTCTAGTGGTGGCACAGAATTCTCCATCCCCTAAACCCAATGTACCCGCAATTGAGTCTAACCGTGGGTCTGTAATACTAGACAACGAAACTTTATTTGTGATTGAAACTGAATTAGGCGGTTCGTCTCCTTCAGAACGTTCTCAACGCATGAGCCAAAGCTTGAAGGATTTTGCTGACAACCAAGCCCTATCTCTGAACGAACTTGAAATCTATACGGGGGACAAGGACGGCATTCCCTTAACGGTAATTCGTGCTGGCAATCTTTTTTTAACCACAATCTCCAGCGCCGATGCCCAAATAGCGGGCAAACCGCGCCCCGAATTAGCCACATTGTATTTAGAAAAAATCAAGGCGGGAGTCAGTCGCTACCGAGAGCAAAGGAGTCTGGAATATTTGCTGCGTGCTAGTTTGTGGAGTGTTTTAGCCACCGTGGCTCTGATTATTATTTTATTGATTACTAATAACGTCTTTGCCAGAATTGACCAAAGACTCAAAATTTGGGAAGAATCTTATATTCGCCCCGTGCGGTTTGGCAATTGGGAACTGATTCGTGCCAACCAATTAGACAATATCATTCTTTGGCTGGTTCGGCTGGTGCAGGTGGGGATGATTCTAGGGCTATTGGCTGCCTATTTTCCCTTTGTCCTGAGACAATTTCCTTGGACGAGGGAATTAGCCAAAACCTTGGAGGGCTATTTGGTCGCCACATTACAAACGGGGTGGCAAGCTTTTATCAATTATTTGCCTAGTTTGTTGACAATTATCCTCGTCATTGTTGCGACCCAATTTCTTCTGAGCTTATCCAAACCTTTCTTCCGAGAATTGAGTACCGGGACATTTTCTTTACCGGGCTTCTATAGCGAGTGGGCCGATGCTACCCAAAAGCTGGTTAATTTTTTAATTATTGCTTTGGCGGCAGTGATTATCTTTCCGTTATTGCCGGGATTCCAGTCTCCTGCGTTTCAAGGGATATCTGTGTTTTTAGGGCTGCTGATTTCTCTGGGCTCTACCTCTGTTATTTCTAATCTGGTTTCTGGTAGTGTTCTGATCTATACTCGGGCATTTCGGGTGGGTGATCGGATTAAAATTGGCGACATCTCTGGGAAAGTTCTGGAAACTACCCTGCTGGTAACTCGTATCCTGACTCCTACGAATGTCGTCGTTAGTATTCCCAATTCTCAAATGAGCACCAGTTCTATTGAAAACTTCAGTTTTAGCCATCGAGAATTAAACCAGCCCTTGATCCTACGGACGACGGTGTATTTAGGGTATGAAGTCCCCTGGCGCGAAGCTTACCAGGCTTTGATCCAAGCGGCACTGCGTACGGAAGGAATGCTGGAGTCTCCGCCACCTTTCGTACTACAAGGGGAACTAAACGAAGTTTACGTTACCTATTTGCTCAATGCCTATATGAATGTGGAGTATTTTCAGGGCAAAACTTCAAAAGGAATTGAACAAGCTTACTCCCAATTGAATGAAAATATCCGAGATTGTTGTGCCACAGCCGGAATTCGGATTTTTGCTCCTAATTATGAAGCCGATCCTACCAATTACGGCCCGGCGGTTGATAAAATTTAACCGCGTCTATGATCCCAATCGTTGACAAGATTTGGGGGTAGCATTGGTAATTGAGGACTTTACCCCGGTTGGGATAAATAGTCTTTGATTAAATTAATCGTTTCCTGGGGATGACTCATCTGGGGACAATGCCCGGTAGCTTCCATTAATTTTAAGGTACCTTCATAAAGGTAGCGCTGAAGATAGTATCCCACTTCTACAGGAGCGATCGCATCATCGGTACATTGTAAAATCAATGAGGGTGTTCTAACTTTCAGTAAATCCGGGCGATTATCGGAGTAAAAAGTTGCCCTAGCAAAACAACTAGCCACCACCGCATTAGTTGAACAAAAACTGGCTTCTAGCTCCTGAATGAGCTCCGGGTGATCCTGATTTTGCATGACAATGGGAGCCAAAAAACTCGCCCAACCGATATAATTTTTCCCCATTAGATCGAGTAAATCTTCAATATCTGAACGCTCAAATCCACCGATATAATCATCCGATGAATCATTAATATAACAGGGAGAAGGACAAATCAAAACCATCTTTTTAAATAATTCGGGAGCTTTAATTGAGGCTAAAAGACCCACCATACTACTCACAGAATGACCGACAAAAAATATATTTTCTAAGGACAAAGCTGTAATAATATCCAGAACATCCTGAACATAACCCTGGAGATCAGCATATCTTTCTACACTATAAGCATTCATATCTGATTTTCCTGACCCTACATAGTCAAAAACAATAATTTTATAGTCATTTTCAAAAGCAGGTGTGATGAAACGCCACATATTTTGATCACAGCCAAACCCATGGGCAAATAATAGGGGTTGTGTTCCTTGTCCCAAAATTTTTACGTTGTTTCTTTTCAGAATATTTTCAGTCACTATCATCTGTTTTGTTTTCTTAATTTTAATTAACCGTTATCAAAAGTTTGAGCGATTCCCTATTCTATGATATGAAATTTAATCAATTTCCATGCTATTAAAGAATTGGCTTTTCCTTTAAGATCAATGGGCTTTTTTGCTTCTACTTCTAATAAATGACTCATACTTTGATAAACTGTATCAGAAATCGTAATTTCTTCGGCAGGAGTTGCACCTTCTAAACGTTTAGCAGTATTCACAACATCACCAATTACAGTATAAGTTCTCACCCCAGTTCCACCAAATAATCCTTCAATTACATTACCACAATGGACGGCACAACCCGTACTAATATTTTCGGGTTTGAGGATGTCTGAGGCTGCTTTTTGCATGGCGATCGCTGCTTTTACTCCCTGTTGGGGTGTGGCATAAATTGCCATAATTTCATCGGCCGTAAAACTAACTTTTAGGGGGTTAAATTGGGCTGCTATGGGTTCCACATGACGATAATAGTTATTTAATACCGTAGCCACATGATCGGGTTCTCTCTGTTCGCACCAGGCGGTAAATCCTCGAATATCCATAAATAAAATAGTCCGATCAAACCGTTGAAATTTTAATTGTTCGGGATTATTAATTGCCGCATTGACGACATGACTTCCCATACCCCATTCCGCTAATTTTTTTAAGATTTCTGTGATTTGAGTATGCTGATTAATTGGGGTAAAAATACAATCATTAAAAAATTTTTCTTGGTGTTCTCTCCTAACTGCATTCACCAGCATGGGAATATCGGTTCCATCTTTTGAACGTAAAGAAAAATAGATTTCTTCTGCTTTTCCATAAAATTTTAATAAGGGAAAAAAATGGGTTTGGCAAAAAATACGCACGGCCAATGGTAAAATTGAGTTCATGGATTTTCCCTGGAGTTCGTGGGTTTCATAGCCGAGTAATTTTAATAATGTATTATTGATTATGGCGATCATCTTATCATCGGTAAATGACAAAAAACCGCAGGGTGCATTATTAAGAATTTCATCGATAGAGTCTGTCATAACAGTAGTGAAGTTGAGGGTAGATGAGTTCATATTTAAGGCAATTATGGAGTGAACAATTGGTAATGGTCAGGAATTAAGTGATCTTCATGATTGATGAATATAGTTTATTCCTGATTCCTAGAGTTAACCGTTTCTTGAATTAACCAATAGGTAGTCATTTCCCCCCTACCTTTGACTTCAATTTGTCCGCGTTTTTCCAAGATGTAGGAATTTTTTAAGCGTTCATAGGTAGCTTCAGTGACTTGAATTTTCCCCGGTAAACCGGAGGATTCCATCCGAGAAGCGACATTAACCGCATCCCCCCATAAGTCATAAATAAATTTTTTCACCCCAATTACTCCCGCAATAACTGATCCGCTATTGATGCCAATTCTAATTTGTAAAGGTTCGTTATATTGGGTTTGAAAATTGGCGATCGCTCTTTGCATATCTAAAGCGATTTGAGCCACAGCTTCAGCATGATCGGGCTTGGCTAGGGGTAAACCTCCGACCACCATATAGGCATCCCCAATGGTTTTAATTTTTTCTAAACCATGCTTTTCTGTCAGTTGATCAAACACCGAAAACACTTGATTTAATCGCTCCACTAATTCATCGGGTTGAATGCGAGTTGAAAGGGGCGTAAACCCAACAATATCGGCAAATAAAATGGTGACTTCATCAAATTTTTCGGCAATAGAACTGCTATCATATTTGAGACGTTCTGCAATCGATGGAGGCAAAATATTCAGTAATAGTTTTTCTGAACGTTCCCGGCTTTCCTGGAGTGCTTTGTCGGTATTTTTCCGTTCTAATTCGGCGCCAGCCCGGGCTGCAAATACTTTTAAAACCAGTTCTCTAGTTTGGTCATCTTGCATACAGTTGGTATCCAAAACAGCAATATGACCAATGACATTTTCTGATGAATCAATCAGGGGAATTCCCGCATAACTACGGGCTTTTAACTCCACTAAATCTTGATCTTCTGGAAACCGATTAATAATATTATCGGGATAACAACAATATTCCCCATTTTCAATAACTTCATGGCAAGGTGTTCCTTTTAAGTCATATTCAATATTATCAACAAAACTTCTATGAAGCCAAAATGCTAAGGTGCGAACTCTGGTTTTTTGGGGATTGGTACATTCGGTTACAAATGTATAACGAACACCTAAAATTTCAGCTAAGTGCTGAACACAGGAGCGAAAAAAATCATCTCCGGTTTTAGAAGCTGTTCCCTCTACAATTAATTTTAGGGCTTCTTCCCGACGTTTGCGATCGCTAATATCCCGCATCACAGTCAAGACTGAATTAGAGGAAATAGGAGAAATATTAACGGATAAATCTGTTTTTTTATTTTCGAGAATTAAACTATATTCAACTTCAATGGTCTCCTGGGTTTCTAAAGCAGTTTTAATCCCTGCTAACAAAATATCGGCTTGTTTTTGGGGGAGAATATCATGAATCGTTTGACCGATTCTTTCCTGTTCCGGCTTATATAATAATTGGGTATTGGGGGTAACCACTTTTAGATAATGCCCATCCGCATCAAAAACCACAATTGATTCCTTCATCGCTTTAAATAAAGCGTTAACTTCCGCCTCGGATTTTTCTAAGGCTTGATTTTGAGTTTTCAGGGTTTTCTGAAGGACTTGAAGTTTTAATTGGGTTTGAACTCGAATGAGAACTTCTTCGATTTGAAAGGGTTTAGTAATATAATCTATTCCTCCGACTTCAAAAGCTTGGACTTTATCCTTGACATCATCTCCAGCACTTAAAAATATAACGGGTACAGAACTGGTTTTGGGATCGGATTTTAAGATTTTACAGACCTCATAACCGGTAATTTGGGGCATATTAATATCCAGAAGAATCAGATCGGGAATTACGGTTCTCGCAGCCATTAAAGCCACATTTCCATTAATCGCTTTCCGCACTTGATATCCTTGCTGGACGAGGAAATCGGATAAAAAACGAATGTTGTCAACATTGTCATCAACAATCAGAATATCGGCTTTAAATTGATCGGTATTAATATTCATAAATAACTAACTTAATGACGGAGTAGGATAGCGGGAACTTTGACGCAGGGGATGGTTTGATGGGGTTAGGGTTGTCCCTTCGTAATCTGGTCACTTGTGAGTTCTAAAATAGTTTGAAATTCAAAATTCATGTTTAACCGATTTAGAATAGTCATTAATTCCTGATTTTCAGGGGGAATTTGAGCAATCAAATCTGCAATTTTCTCATCACTTCCTTGAGCCGCCGCATAATAGAGTTCTCCTTGCCATTGTGGGGACATAGTAGTGAGGAGAAAACTTAAACTTTCTTCTGAATTCGTAGGGAAATTAGAACTTGATTGTTCTGACTGAGTTTCATTTTCTTGATAGGTATATTGTACACCTAAATGCTGGCTAATTTTTTCCAGTAAATTGTCAACTTCTAGGGGTTTAGTAACGAAATCATCACAACCACAGGCTAAAATTTGTTCTTGATCCTCCTGAAAGACACTGGCGGTTAAAATGATAATTTTAGTTTGTTGTCCTAGGGGTGTACCTTTAATTAATTTAGTGGCGGTTAACCCATCTAGGACGGGCATTCTGACATCCATTAAAATTAAGTCTGGTTGCCAAGTTTTCCAACAATCAATGGCTTCTTGACCATTTTCTGCATTCTCAATTTTAAACCCCAGACTTGATAATAATTCATTCAATAATAAACGACTATCTAAACGGTCATCGACGACTAAAATTTTATAGTCTGGCTGTCCGGGTGCAAGATAAATTGCTTTAGCTTTAGTTGTATTCACAGGCAATGGATAATACTCCAAAGAATGGGTCGGAATTTCAAAGCTAAATAAAGTTCCGATTCCTAACTGACTTCTGACGTGAATATCTCCGCCCATAAGTTGTATATATTTTCGACTAATGGCTAATCCTAATCCGGTTCCCTGATTAGAATTTCGTCCTGATTCAGTTTGTTTAAAGGGTTCAAAGAGCAGGTCAATTTCTTCGGGAGCAATTCCCGCCCCCGTGTCTTCGACTTCAAATAAAATAAACTCTAATTTCTGCTGATTCGCGGAATCAATAGCCAAATTTTCCCCATCTAAATCCTCTAAATTACAAGCTAAGGAAGATTCGGGTTGAACAATTTGATATTCCCGTTTTACCCTGACTCGAATTTCCCCTTGAGTGGTAAATTTAATGGCATTGCTTAACAAATTTAATAAAACCTGTCGTAATTTTCCTTCATCAGTTTCTAAATAACGGGGTAGGTCGGGTGCGTACTCAAATTTTAATTCTAAGCCTTGGGATTCTGCCCGCATTTGCATCATTTTTCTTAACCCCTCTAGGAGACTAATTAAATCAAACTGATGTTGGTTGAGGGTAGTTCTTCCGGCTTCAATTTTAGACATTTCCAAAACGTCATTAATCAAGGTTAATAAATGTTCCCCTGCTTGATTGATAATCCCCACATATTTATGATGTTTGGAAGACAATAAAGGATCTTCATTCATTAATTGAGTAAACCCTAAAATTGCATTCAAGGGTGTTCTTAACTCATGACTCATACTCGCTAAAAATTCTGATTTAGCTTGATTGGCTGTATCAGCTGCTACGACTGCTTTTTGTAGCTGAATCGATTGTTTTTGTGTGGTTTCTAATAATTCAGTTTGTTGTAAAGCGACGCCCAACTGATTACTAATTTGGATGGCAATATTAATTTCTACTTCCTTCCACTGACGAGGACTAGAGTTTTGGTAAGTGGCGAGTAAACCCCATAATTGATTGTTAGAAAAAATCGGAGTAATAATATAGGCTCTAGCCTGAAAACTCTCTAATAAGTTGATATAACATTGATTAAATCCAGCGTTATAAATATCAGTAACCGCACGATAGTTAGCTCCCTGACTATATAGACCTCCTTGGGTATCTTTCAAATAAGTATCTTGGAGCACAGAGGAATTGCTAGAAGAATTATTTTCAAATAGTTTAACGGTACACCGTTCATTTTCTGTGGTATTTTCCTGTAATGAGGGATTAGTATTTTGTTCTTCAAATAAAGACATCCAACCCGGACTAACGGATTCGGCGATGAATTCTCCACTCCAGTCCGGGCGGAACTGGTACACCACAACCCGTTCACAATTAAGCACTCGTCTTAATTCTAAAGCAGTGGTGGAAAAAATTGTTTTTATGTCTAAGGTTTGGCGGATTCTTTGAATTGCTTTTGCTAGGGCTTGTTCCCGTTTTAAACTTTCTTCTAAAGCAATTTGGGTATTTTTGCTGTCGGTGATATCTTCAGAAATACACAACATATGGGTGATTTTTTGATGGTTAATAATCGGGATTTTTTGTGTTTTTAATATTAGGTCTTGATCGGCTAGATTATGAATCATAAATTCCGGGATTTCTACGGCTTTTTTGTGATTTAAAATTTCTAAAATATGGGATCGAAAATAATCCGCTTGCTTCTGAGGTAGAAGACTATAAATATTTTTGCCTAAAATTTCATCTCTTTTGACTCCAAATATGGTTTCACTGGATTTATTCCAGAGTTCAAATCTAAAATCATTTTCAATATTTTTTACATAGATGGCTAAGGGAATATTTTCAATAATTGTATTTAAAAATTGTTGAGATTCGGCAAGTTTTTGATCCAGTTTTTTCCGTTCGGTAATATTATTAAAAGTGCAAACAATTCGTTCTAATTTACCTGCACTATTGAACTGAGGATCAATATTCAATAATAACCAAGCCCTGAGTTGAGAGGACTGGCTTTGAGTCAGTCCCAAAATTAAATTGTGGATGGGTTTCCCTTGGGAAATTGCTTGATGAATGGGCTGCATTTTCTGGGTTAAGGGATTCCCTTCTTCATCGAGAAATTTCCAAGATAGGGAAAATATATTTTTTCCCTCTAATTCCGGTTCGGTTTGTACTAATAAATCTTGAGAGACTTGGTTACTCAAAATAATTGTTCCTTGGGGAGATAAAAGTAATACACCAACGGGCATTTCTCGAATTAGAGAACGGAAGCGTTTTTCACTTTCTTGCAGAGCATTTTGATAGACTAATTGACTGGTATACCGTTGATCAAAAACCGATATTACTAAGGTTCCAATCAGCAGAATTAAGGTAACAATTCCAATTTGTACCGCTAACCCGGAATTAGCATTGGTTTCCATTAAGTTGACGGGAACAGAAGACTGTTCGACCATGGACATCGCCCACATTCCCGTGTAGTGCATTCCACTAATCCCAATGCCCATTACCCCGGCACTGCAAACCTTCCAGGGATTAAACGCCGATGAGGGGGCGTTTCGCAGGTAAAATGCCAAACCCAAGGCTACCATGGAGGCAATAATTGCGATCGCCACCGACAGCAAAACTCGCCCTAAATTGTATTCCATCATCGCCCCAGCAACGGTCATTCCGGCCATGCCTAGATAGTGCATGGAGGCGATCGCTAATCCCATGACCACACCGCCGGAAAACACCCCCAAACTGAGTTTCGGCCGACTGAATAGTAATAAAGCTAGTCCCGAGGCGATAATAGCTACCCCCCAGGAGACCAGGGTAATCACCAGGTTGTAGGTCACGGGCAGGGGGAGTTTTAGGGCTAACATCCCGATAAAGTGCATTGACCAAATGCCTGTTCCCATGGCAACAGCACCGCCTAACGTCCACAGTAGGCGACTTTGGGGGGGTGATTCGGGGGTGACTCGTGTGGCGAGATCTAAAGCGGTATAGGAGGCAATCACCGCGATTAAGAAGGAGAAAGCAACTAAAAAGGGTTGATAATGGTTGTGAATAACCGTCATAGTGATTAATAATTTCATATTTTAGAAGTTGAACTAATGATTGATAACCCGGCTTGATTATCGATAATAAAACCTGAATTTAAAGGGTTTTCTTTGATTTTATATAGAATTTTTTCCATAGCACATGAGGGGGAAATCATCAGATTGTTGACTTTATTATATCGACATCGCCCCAACTCCTAAAGTAAACATTTTGTTGAAATTCAGAGGAAGGTTTAGAGAATAGTGAATAAAAAAGTAGGTTTTTGAATCCTATCTATCAAGATTTAGTATTGATTTAGTATAATTTAATACCAAAATTCAGAGTTAAATGCTTGAATTTTTCTCTAACAAATTCCTAAAACCCAATATTCATAGATGTTTCATAAAAATCAATTTTTGTCAATACCCTAAAGTTAACCTCTTGTAACTTTCTTCTGCTTGAATTTTGCAAAAATGGTTAAGTCTATGCAAGGATATTGACATGGGAGTTATAGCAGTACCAAGGCAATTAGGACATTACAAGTCTTTCTCACCCTTTGGGGTGTTGCCTGCTAGATGGAACCAGTAAGCCATTGCTTCAAGAACACAACACCTGACTGAATGACCATTGATCAACTCATTGATATTCTCAAAGTCAGTTTACCCGAGGGTCTGACATCCCTCCAAGAAATGATTTTACGTTCTTCTTGGGATGGTAAAACCTATGCGTTAATGGCTTCGGAAACTAACTATGTCAAAGAATACCTAAGTCGGGCGGCGTCGGAACTTTGGTCAACCCTAAGTGATTTCTGGGAGGAACCCATTGGCAAAAATAATTTACGCCTGGTGTTCGAGTCCCGTCCGTTAACTAAAGCCCAACGACAACTCCTCGAACAGTTTCAATGTCAAACCTTGATCTCTGTTTTAGAGTTCCCTGGTGCGCCCGTGGGCTTAGACTCCAAATTATATATTGAACGTCCTCCGATTGAAACCCTTGCCTATGAAGAAATCACCAAACCTGGCAGTATTATTCGGATTAAAGCCCCTTGGAAAATGGGCAAAACTTCTTTACTTTTAAGAATTATTAATCAAGCTGAATCCCATCATTATAGCACCGTTAATATTGATTTTCAACAGGCAGAAAAAACTATTTTTTCGAGTGTAGATAAATTTTTTCGTTGGTTTAGTCGAAATATTAGTTGGAAGTTGAAAATTCCTCCCAATCTTGGTGACTATTGGGATGAAGATATGGGTAGTAAGGTCAGTTGTACTATTTATTTTGAGGCTTATCTCTTACAACAAATTGAGACAAATTTAGTTTTAGGATTAAATGAAGTTAATCGTCTCTTTGAATATCCTGATATTGCCGAAGAATTTTTTTCACTTCTCCGGTCTTGGTATGAGCAAGCCAAAAGTAATAATACCTGGAAAAAGTTACGTTTAGTTTTAACCTATTCAACGGAAATTTATATTCCCTTAAATATTAATCAATCCCCTTTTAATGTGGGATTACCCTTAAAATTACCTGCTTTTGATGCTGAACAGGTTTTATCCTTAGCCCTGCGTCATGGGTTGGACTGGACTCCCACCCAAACCAAGCAACTCATGGCAATGGTTGGTGGTCATCCTTTTTTAGTTAGACTGGGATTATACTATTTATGTCGAGGGGAATTAACCCTAAAACAACTGTTACAAGAAGCGGTAACAGAAACGGGAATTTATAGTAGCCACCTGCGACGAATTTTAGCGGTTTTACAGGCAGACCCGCAACTTGAAAAAGCATTTAAACAAGTGATTTATGCCGATCAACCGATTAAATTAGCTTCTGTGGTAACGTACAAATTAGATAGTATGGGAATTGTCACCCTGAAAGGAGATTCTGTTGCCCATAGTTGTGAACTTTATCGAGTATATTTTAGGAATCAATTACTTGATTAACAGGGAAGATTATCCCTGATTTATCAAAGTACGATCACTTGATTTTAATTATATAAACAGGAGGAACCATGAATAGCGCGGTAAACAGTACAAACATTAATTTGCAACTTGTAGAATCCTTACTTCAAGCGATCCATTCCCTCTCACCCGCCGAGCAGATTTTATTGCGATCGCGCCTTCTAGCTGATCCATTAACCACTAAACCAGAAAATTATACCGTTAGACAATCCGTGATCGACATACTTAACCAATCTCCCACGCCACAACTTTTCCCAACCCCAGAAGAAGTTGATTGTTATCTACAACAGGAGCGATCTACATGGGACAACTAGAGATTCCAATTGCTAGTATCGTGTATGTGGATACAGCCATATTGATCTATAGTATTGAGAGATTCCCTGATTATTTTCCACTATTAGAACCCATGTGGAAACAGCTACAAAAATCAGAGATTAGAGTGATCACCAGTGAATTGACTTTAATGGAAACCCTGGTAATGCCAATGCGAAATCAGCATAAAGATTTAATTGAGCGATATGAAGCATTGCTTCTATCTTCTGAAATCTCTCTAATTCCCGTCAGTCAAACGATTCTCAAGCAAGCTGCAAATATTCGCTCTACTACAAATATTAGAACTCCTGATGCAATTCATGCAGCGACAGCCCTAAATCTAGGTTGTACAATCTTTCTAACTAATGATTCCGGTTTACGGAATCTTCCTAGTTTGCCAGTTGTTATCCTCAAAGATTTAATCACATAATGAGGAACAATAAAGGGATTCTATCGACTCTTAGGTTATAAGAGTTAAATTCAGAACTTGAAAAAATAAGGATGTTTGAGTGTATGTTAACTTCTAAATTATCCCGTTCAGGACTGTCAGTTTTCCTAGCCTTGGGCTTAACAACAGCCGTGGCTACACCTCTGCTACAAGCTATTCCCGCCACCGCCCAAGCCTTTCCCAATACCTTACAACGGGATAGAATTTTAGCAGGAACCCAAATTCCGGTGGAATACTCCCAAGCTGAAAAAATCGTGGTTATGCCGAATGAAACCGTTTCCCTAACGATCACGGTAGCACAGGATGTTGTTACCAGCCAGGGACGGGTTTGGATTCCGGCGGGTGCTGAAATTGTTGGACAATTACAACCTGCTTCTGGGGGGTCTCAATTTGTGGCGAGTGAAGTCATTATTAGTGCCGGAAAACGGTTTCGCCTGGATGCAAATTCTCAAGTTGTAACCCACACCGAAACCGTCCGCAAAGGAGCCTCGGCGAAATCTGTTATTGGTGGGGCAGCCATTGGAGCCGCAGCCGCAGCAGCTATTGGTGCGGTGGCTGGGGATAATGCGATCGCCACGGAAGAAGTTTTAGTCGGTGCGGGACTCGGCGCCATTACTGGAGTCTTTGTGGGACGGAGTAAAGTGGATGTGGTGGTGATTAATCCGAGTCAAGACCTCAGTTTAACCGTACAATCGGATATTATCTTCCGTTAAATCGTAGTGAGGCGTTCACGCCTCCTTCTTTCCAGATAGCCTGATAAACCGTAGTGAGCCCTTTAGGGTTCCTTCTTCCAAGATAGCCCTAAAGGGCTTACTACTTATCAAGATAGCCCTGAAGGGCTTACTACTTATGAGGATGTCCACGGTTAAAAAATACGCGATCGCATTCTGCCTAACTTTGGGGTTAACGGCATTAGTCAGTTGTTGGAGTCCTAAAGTCACCCAAACGGCTGAGTCTTCCCTACAACAAGCTCAGACCCTGGCCAAAGGCATCTCCCAACAACTCATCAGCCAAACCCAAAATCCCCGTTTTGCTCAACCCATTGATTGTCAATTGGGTCAGGATTGCTTTATTTTGTTATATCCCGATCGCGATCCAACTCCCAATGCCGTTGATTTTGGCTGTGGACGGCAAACCTACGATGGGCATAAGGGCACGGATTTCGCCATACCCGATGAGCAAGCCATGGCCAGAGGGGTTCCGGTCTTAGCCTCCCAGGGGGGGACGGTGTTGCGTGTACGGGACGGGATAGCAGATCGACGAATTCAAACGGAAGCGGATAAAAAGACCGTGGAAGGCACGGAATGTGGCAATGGTGTGGTGATTGACCATAGTTCTATTCCCAATGGGGCGGGGTGGGAAACTCAATATTGTCATTTACGCCGGGGCAGTGTCCAGGTCAAACCCGGGGATAAGGTCGAAAAAGGGACGGTTTTAGGGGCGGTGGGAGCTTCGGGTTTGGCATCCTTTCCCCATGTTCATCTCACCATTAATTATCAGGGGCAAGTAGTTGATCCCTTTGTGGGGCCAGCAGCAACGGCCGGATGTAATGTGACCCGTAACCCGATTTGGGAACAGTCTTTTGCCTATATTCCCACGGGATTAATTCGGGCTGGATTTTCTGCTCAACCTCCAACTATGGATGAATTATGGCAGGGGAAATTTAATCAAACTACCTTGCCCCAAGACAGTCCAGCGTTGTTATTTTGGGTACAGGTTTATGGGGTATTGACTGGGGATAAAATGGTTTTTAATCTCTATGATCCCCAGGGACAAAAAGTTTTAAATAATGAGAATTTTGTGAATGATTCCAGTAAAGCTTGGATTGGTTATGTTGGGAAAAAAAATAATTCTCAACAACCTTTAACTGCTGGAACTTGGAAAGCAGAATATCAATTAATTCGAGGCGATCGCACTTTAGTTAAAACTCAAAATCAACTGGAAATTCAATAGGGAATAGGGAATTACGAATTACGAATTACGAATTACAAATTGGGAATAGGGAATAGGGATATAATTTTAGTTACCAGTTAATTTCTAAACTGATAACTCGTAGAGACTTGCCATGGCGCTTCTCTACACTGATGACTAATGACTAATTACCAATCAGGACGATCAACCGTATTCTCATCTTCCCAATCATCTAAATAACGCTTTAATAACGGTTTAATATCTGCTTCGATGGGTTGTTCTTCTTCCTCAAATTCCGTAGAATTAAAATTCAGGGGTTCAATAATTTTAGCAAAGGCATCCTGAACAAATTGCTTGACAAATTCATCCCGACGGGTTAACTGAAATTGTCGTTGTACTACTTCTGTCATCCCTCCATCTCCCCAGTCTTGATCTTGGCGGAAATATTCAATAAAACTTTTACCTGCAATTCGGGTTAAATAGGCCGCACTCACCGCTTGAATTGCCCGCCCTACCACTAAGGTTGCTAAATTTAATTGTAGGGCGGTTGAGACTAACTGAATTACCCCTTTAACTACTCCTAAACTTCCCAAGGTTTTCGCTAAGGATAGGGCTAATTCTCGACCGCGATCAGCATTTAATTCACATCCATAGATTTTACCAATTTCTATCACCATTTGGGTATTAACGGCTGCTGTAGCAATTAAATCAATTACGGGTAAAGGTGTTACTGCAATTACCCCCGCACCTATCCATTGAAATCGCTCAACAATTTTTTCAGCTTCCCGTTTTCTTTGACTATCAATTAAGAGTCTGGCTTCTTCTCCTAAGCGTTGGGATTGTAATAAAATATTATCAGCAATTAATTCTTCTCCTTCGGATCTTAAAATTAGGGCGATGCGTCGAATTAAGGGCATAATATCCGATTCCGGTTGAATTATTTCTCCCGTTTCTAATTTAATTAATTGCGGATTTGCGGCAATAGAAATCACATCATTGGCATCTAAAAATAGTTTGACTCTATCTTTAAGTTTAGCTAAAATAATATTTTGATCTGCTACTGTGTACAAATCTTTTTTATTTAAAATAATAAGTGATCGCTTGCCAATTTCAACCAAAACTTGTAAAGATTGATATTCCGATTGTCTTAAATCATTATCTAAAACAAATAATAATAAATTAGCATCCATCGCCACCGAACGCGCTAATTTTCCCCGCTCAGACCCGGCTATTCCCGCTTCTAAAATTCCCGGGGTATCGGTAATTAAAATTTCTCGTTCAATTCCATCTAATTTTAAGTGATAGGTTTCGCCAACTTCGGTAGTTCCCATGGGTGCATTTACTTTCCCCACCATCCGACCCATTAAAGCATTAACTAAAGAGGTTTTTCCCGCCGAACCCGTACCAAATACAACCACTTGAATATTGCCTTTTGCTAATTCTGAAGCCATATCTTGGGAGCGACTTAATAACGCTTTTTTAGCAATTTCATCTTGAATTTGGGTCACCTGTTCTTGTACAGATTTGATCGATGCTTCCGCCGCTTCTATCTTGTCTAAAGGTATTTTTAAAGGTCGCCGTTTTTTGCGAGATTTCCCTGATTTTTGGAAGAATCGAGTATAATAAAAAAAGGCAAAGATCGCTAATCCCAACAAGATAATTAATAACAAAAGTAGCAAATTTGCTAAAATTGGATTAGCTGACCAAATAACTTGGGTATAAAGAGCCGATAGGGAACTAACCAGCCAAATCATTAACCCTAGAATTAAGCAAATTCCAAAAATTAAAAGTAAATAACGAGAGATGGGCATAATGCGATCGCTCCAACCTTAAATCAGCCAATTTTGTTGATCTATTTCTATAGTAACTAACCCAGGAGATAAATTCATCCCTCCTAAGTCCGTCTACCTTCTCAAACTCTCATATTAACCTACAGTTTGCAAGTTGATTTAGACGGGGAAGATGACCTTCCAGTGCTTCCAAAGAAAAAGTCATTTCATCGTAGCTTTTACATTTTTACTTCTAGGTAAAATAAACAATTTTATGGGTTTACTATCGCATAAATTCTGCGGTTTAGAGTTATTAAAACTACAAATGATTATACCTCTAGTGAAGGATTTCTTTTTAAGGCAATAGATAATTGTCTTAATCGTTCGCTAACTTCTAAATTCGATTCTTGTGACTTCAAGTTATCAGGAATTTCAGCAAATAGAAGTGAATTTTCTTGCCTCCATTCATTGATAGCAACCCCATTCCAAGTTCCTTTTTTATCTCTAAAACTATCAATTAAACCTTTTAATTCTTGAATACAGTAAGACTCAAAGCCTGCTGCATCAAAAATTGCATAGCGTAAATATTCCTCAAGCGCATTAATATCGTGTTGTACCTCAAAAACTACCGCTTCAGCTTCTTCTCTTTCTTGTGGAAATTCTAGCTCATTAGAAACATCTACTACGATTTGCTTTAATAGATCAGAAATTTGTGGTGCTACTTCTTTAACTCCTAATACTTGTTGCCGAAGTTCAGGATTAAATAGCAAATCAGAACCATGTTTTGCATATTTTTTAAGGACTTTAAATGCAATTTCCTCACCCGTATAGTAGTTATCAATAATTTCAATATCTACTCCTAAAGTTTTGATAATTTTATGGCGAATATCACTCTTAAGAGGGCAACGAATCAGTGCCTCTGCAACAGGACGAGCAAAGCGTAAAAATAATACACTTAAGCTATTCTCTAGTTTTTCTAAAAAATACTCCTCTGAATTTTGAATGAGTCTGGATTTTACTTGATTACTTCCCCATAATAGATGGGTCATGTATTCAACTAATTCTAAGGCTTCATCTTTAAGTTCTACAGCAAGTTGATGAGCAATTGAAGAAAGAAGTTTGGTAATATCACTATACAAATCCTCACGCCAAGCAAAATTAGCTTTCATTTGAGCAAAGACTGGAAAAGCATTAGCCAAAAAAATCGTATCTTTCTTTTTAAATGTTTCCTCTCGAAGTTTTTTCATTTCGACATCAACGATTTGTAAATATCGCTCTCTAAATTTTTCTATTTGAGCCAATGATTTAGATTCTGAACTTTCTAAAGATTCATTAGCAATAGAATCTTGATAGTATTTTTGTAAATCAGCTTTAATAGTTTGCCATTTTTGATCCCACCACTCTGTAAATAAGACTAGCTGATTATTTTCTTCAAAAAGCTTTGCTTCTTCAGGATTTTCAGGATAATTTTTACTAACTATCCGATAAATTTCTTCAGAACTACTCATGATTTTATTGATAGAAGCTTCGCATCTTTTCGTTAAAATATCAACCCGTTTTGTGTTAATATAGTTAAATATTTTATCTTTAATGACTGGAATACCAGTTGCTTTTGTCCGAAGAGTTTCTTCATCAGTAATTCCAGTTAATTTCTGCAACTTAGCTTTAATATCACTAGCATCCCCAATCTCTAACTTAGTCTGTTCTCCTGCTAAATTATTCAAGCTTAGGTAAGCTCCGGCTGAACCTGAGACAATACGCTCAGGAGGAAGTTTTGCGCGTCTTAACCAATCTTGGGATGCTTCTTCAATATGTGTTTTTAGAGCTTCTGGAGTTGCCAATGAATCAATCCGACTTAAAAAAACAAAAAGCTTATCAGCAACAGTAACATTTTTATCGCCAAGTTCCGTAAATTTTATTATTTCCTGTTCTTTCTCTTTGAGATTAGGATCACGTTGTACCAATATCACAGCATCACAGTCAGACAGCATTGCTTGTGCTTCATCAACGTGCTTTGCTAAACCGGAATCTAAACCAGGAACATCATAAAAAACAATCCCTTCAGCCTGAGCCAGTTTGTTAGTATAAAGTCTAGCTTCTAAAACTGCGTGAGCATATTTTTCATCTGCTACATACTTCTTAAGTGGCTCTCTAATATCTTCCAATCTCGTGAATGGAAAAACACGCTTAGGTTCGCTTCTGACCTGTTGCAAAGTTATCTCGTTTACTTTTATAGTTTTTAGGTCTTCTTTCGCTCCTATTTTTTCAAGTTCCTTGAGTAAATTGATAAACTCTTCTTCGGTTCTTGCTTGAACTTCTAAACTTTGTTCAGACTCATTTTTAACTGAATAAAGTTGAGTCGTTGTAAAGGTACATCTACCTGCTTTTGCGGGAAGTAAATCACATTCTAACCAAGCATTAATAAAGGTGCTTTTTCCAGCTTTTTCTAGTCCCACAACAGCAATACGAAACTCACGTTTTTTGAGTCTTTCAAGTTGGCGACGAGTTGGTTCTGCTTCTTGTAAAAGTATGTCTTTTAATCGAGTCGGAACTTGTGCTTGGGGTAAATTAGCTAAATTTACCGCGTGTCGTTGCACGTTTAGAGCGTCGGTAAGACGTGCTTCATAGTAAGAAGATGCTGTTTTCCAATCCATTTTTTTACTCCTTAAATATGGTTAAACTGTTCTAATCCAGATAGATTTTTTAGACAAAAATACCGTTGAATAATCCGTTGTCCATCAGAGGGTAGGTCTCTTTTGAGGATGTAAGGAACTTCTTTTCCTATTATATTTTGCCCATTACTAATGTGAATTCGGATATAAACTTCTTGATCGCTATCATCGGTAATTTCTTTTCTTATTATTTCTAAATCCTCCTCTATTAATGGAACCTCTTCACGTCTTATACATAAAAAATGTGAGGAATAATCTATGAGCATTTTAACATCAGAGCAGCTTAGGCGGTTATCTTCCAAAGCATTTGGATGCTTATTTTTTAAATCAATAAATACAGAGGCTTGAACAACAAGACATAAAGCAGCAGTAATTGGTGGAAGCTCTTGTGAAGACGGAGAACTAGGTGGCAACTTTGTTGTATTACCTGTTGACTTTTGTTTACGTTTATTTATGTATTGGCTACAGACAAGGAATCCAACAAGTGAGCAGGCTATAATCACAATCCAAGCGATTTTTCCGAAGTCAGGATTCATACCATTACGGAGTATTTCTTGGAACCAATTATAGTCATGAGGGTGAGGAAGTGGGAATGGTACAACCATCGGTTTGTTTATTAAATCCTTAACCACCTTTTCATCATCATCTAAAGAAGCATTGTCTTTTATATCAAGATCATTACATATTTCCGATGCCTCTGATTCTCTTGCCTCAAGTAAGATAAGCTGTTAATTATCTAAATTTTCGAGACGATCCAAGCCAGTAAGGGGTTTCAGCCTCTAAAATATACAGT
>NZ_LT797704.1 GCF_900009135.1 Planktothrix sp. PCC 11201
CGCTATAGGTAAATACTTACTGTGAGCAGCTTTTAGCTTTCAAGAATGTCCTAATAGATGTGGCGACTGCTATACCATCAAATTGCGGACGCTGACTCTAATATAGGTTTTTGCGATCAAAAATCACTATGTTTTATTATAAAGGTTTGTGAAAAAGTCACCCAAACTTTTATAATATTAAGTTAGAATATGATATCCTGACAGTTGGGTGTTCGTAATTATTCACATCTATAAAACGTTGTCGATGCTCTAGCCCCCGGCTTTTGCGCTAAAGCGCAACAACGAACTCGGTTAATTTTGTCAAATTTGGAAATGCAATATGGAAGCATCTACAGACTGGCAACAGGTTAAGGCATCTTTTAAGAAAATTTGGGGTTATGATGATTTTCGACCGCCCCAAGGGGAAATTATTAAGAGCTTATTAGATAAAAAAGATGCCTTAATTGTCATGCCGACTGGAGGGGGAAAATCCATCTGTTTTCAGCTTCCGGCACTATTACAAACTGGATTAACTTTAATTATATCTCCCCTGGTGGCATTAATGGAAAATCAGGTTCAGGAACTTCAAGATCTGCAACTTCCCGCCGCCTTAATTCATAGTCAATTAATGCCCCAACAACGACGAAAAACTTTAAATTTAGTTGAAAAAAATCAATTAAGACTCCTCTATCTTTCCCCTGAAACTCTATTAAGTCATCCCGTCTGGAATGTAATTTCTCAACCCACGGTTCAAATCAATGGTTTAATATTAGATGAAGCCCATTGTTTAGTTCAATGGGGGGATACCTTTCGCCCTGCTTATCGACGGTTAGGGGCAATTCGTTCGACTTTATTAAAACTTAAACCCTCGGGGACAAAAATTGCGATCGCGGCTTTTACCGCCACCGCTGATCTTGATGCTCAAGCAACAATTCAAAGGGTTTTACAACTACAAAAACCTCAGAAATTTCTCCTGAGTCCTTATCGATCTAATTTAGAATTAAATATTAAAATAGTTTGGACTCCTAGAGGACGACAACAACAGTTAATCCAATTTATTCAACCCAGAAAACATCAAACAGGTTTGATTTATGCTAGGACTCGTAAAGACTGTGAACAATTAGCTCAATGGTTGCAAACAGAACAATATTCAACTGTTGCTTATCATGCTGGGTTAAGTTCAGAAGAACGCCGAAAAATTGAAAAAGATTGGTTACAGGAAAAGATTAAATTTGTGGTTTGTAGTAGTGCCTTTGGCATGGGAATTAATAAGAGTAACGTGAGATGGGTATGCCATTTTCAAGCCCCTTTTTTATTATCAGAATATATTCAAGAAGTGGGACGGGCGGGGAGAGATGGTAAACCGGCGATCGCTTTAACTATTATTAGCGAACCGACGGGTTTTTTCTATCCCGAAGATAAACAACGACAAAAATATTTAATCGAAAATCTAGAAAAACAATATCAATCGGCAAATCAATTAATTAAAAAACTCCCAGCAACGGGAAACATAGAAACCCTATCTGAACAATTTAAAAATAGTGCGATCGCCCTTTCTATTTTACACGCTCAAGGACGATTAATCTGGCGAAATCCCTTTGATTATGAAATTATATCCCAACCTGCAAAATTGCATCAAGATCAAAATAGTAAAGCCATTAAACAAATGAATCAATACTTAAAAACCCGTGATTGTCGGTGGAAGTTTTTATTACAAGCGTTTGGGTTTAATTTAGAAAATCAGTTTCCAGGATGTGGTCATTGCGATCGGTGTAAATCTTCTCGTTAATCATCGTATAATTGGGTAAATTATATCCATCTGTGGGTTTTTGTTGTCTATGTTACCTCAAAACCGAATTCCCGCCCATCCTGGGAAAATTTTATCGGAAGAATTTATTATTCCCTTAAACTTAACTCCAGTGGCTTTAGCGGAACATTTGAGGGTTCCGGTGCAGCAAATTAATGAAATTGTCAAAGGAAAACAAGGGATTACACCGGAAACAGCTTGGTTATTGGCTCAATCTTTCCAAACTTCTCCTGAGTTTTGGATGAATTTACAAATTCAATATGATTTGGCTTTAAATCAACCTACAATTAAAACACCCCCGATTATTTTATCTAGTTCTTAAAGTCGGATGGCAATATATTGGGGAAATCTAAAATAGCAGTTATTCAAGTCCCCCTAACGATAAAAAGTTAGGATTTTAATACAAACCAATCAAATCATCATCATGGAAAACAACACAACTACTGAATCAACTCTCACCGCCGAACAACACCGTTTAAAAATGCAACGGCGCAAAGAAATTCAGGATCAACGAGTGGCAGAACGCAGTCAAACTAAAGGATTAATTATTGTTAATACCGGAAATGGAAAAGGAAAAACCACCGCCGCTTTAGGGATGGTTTTACGGTCTTTGGGTCATGGCTATCGGGTGGCTATTATTCAGTTTATTAAAGGCGCCTGGGAACCCGCAGAAAAGGCGGTTTTTAGTAAATGGCCGGAACAATTAGAATTTCATGCGTTAGGAGAGGGCTTTACTTGGGAAACCCAAGATCGAGATCGAGATATGGAAAAAACCCGGGAAGCCTGGAATTTAGCCCTAACTTTTATTAGAAATTCTGAGTTTAAATTAATTTTACTCGATGAAATTAATATCGCCATTAAACTAGGTTATTTACCCGTTGAAGATGTCTTGTCTGGAATTGCAGAAAAGGCTGAGGATACCCACATTATTTTAACGGGTCGAGGCGCTCCCCAGGCTTTAATTGAACAGGCAGATTTGGTGACAGAAATGTCTTTAATTAAACATCCTTTTCGGGAACAAGGTATTAAAGCTCAACCTGGGATAGAATTTTAAATACCGATTTCATATTGCCTGAATAGGCTTCATTCCCAGGGGCGAGTTCATCCCAAGTGAGGTAATTAACAAAGATTTAATTGAGTCCTTCAGGACTCACTACTTGAGTAATAATTAAATCAGAGAACAGGGTTGATTAATTGCTTTTTTTAAGAGAGTTTTATACTCTTTATTTTTAATAATATAAGAGCCAAATCTTTCGAGGTGAGGATTATTCATTTGAGCATCAAATAAAATAAACTTTTTCTCTCTTAACCGTTCAACTAACTTAACCATTGCCACTTTGGAACCATCGGGGATTCTAAAAAACATTGATTCTCCAATAAAAGCCCCACCAATGACAATTCCTAATATGCCTCCAGCTAATTGATCTCCTTGCCAAGTTTCGAAACTATGGGCAAATCCAGCCTCGTTTAAGGCATGATAAATTTCTTTTAATTCTGATGAAATCCAAGTTTCTTCTCGATTGGCGCAGCCTTCTACAACGCCAGTAAAATCTCGATTAATGGCGACAGTAAACCGATTTTGATTCAAAACCCGTTGCAAAGAACTCGGATAGCGAAATCGTCCATCTAAGGGAATTAGAGCCCGTTCTCGACTAGAATACCATTCCAAGCTATGTTCCCCATCATTTGCCATCAAAAAGTATCCTGCTGCATACCCTTGAATAATTGCGTTGACATCATATTGCATAGGTGACAAACTTTGCTATACTTTGGTTAATATACTAAGGAGTATTGTCTCATCTATGCTAAACCTTAACTCATCCTTTATGTTAGAGAGTACCTTAACAAAACTTCTCAACAAAACCGAGAAAACCTGGGGTTATCTCCAAGTCTATCAAAGAGGAGAATTATATTATCTCACCATCCCCGGATATGGAGACGATATTCTAAAATTCAGAGGTAATGATTCCACCTATTCCTATCAATTATATTGGTATAAACGTCCCGATCCTTCAGTCTTTGTAGAGGCAAAAGTCCAAAAAACCTATAGGAGAGAAACAAAGACCTACGACAAAGCTAAGAGTTTTCAGATTTGTTTTAAAAAAGAAGCTAATCCCATTGAATCCTCAATTAATCGGTTATTTGCCGAATTAATTAAAACCAAAATATCAGAAGAATATAAGAGTAAAGATTCTCCGATTATTACCCTAGTTCAAGACTAGAATCAGAGTGTATATTTGTGGGGGCAGGTTTTCCCCAATCTATCCTACTCACAGAAAACTCAATAAAACCCGCCCGAACCCAATTTTGAAAACAGCATAAAAACAGGTTAAATAAAATTGAAAAATCCTTAACAAACTTATGAATGAACCGATTGCACCCATCACCTTACCCCCCAGTGAGAATTTGCAACAGGAAGGGGAATGGTTAAAACAAACCTTAAATCGTTGGTTGGATGAACAATTTATCCCTGAAGTAGTGAATGAAACTATTGCACAGCGGGCTGCTCAAATTTATGTTCGTCAACGGATGGAAGGGGAAAATGATGTGGGTTCTTTGGTGCTGGCGATTGTGACTGAAATGGAATCTTTTGATTTTTCTAAAAGTTTTTTTGGGGAATTTGTGATCGCCAATGCGGTCAGCGATTTGTTATTAGATAGCTTAGGAATTGAACGCTGTTGTGGACGCTCTACATTCCCAGACTCTCTGGCTTAGTTAAACGACCAGTGCTCTATGTCCTCCCATAAAATGACTGAAAATTCCTGTTTTACGGGGGATGACGGGAAAATGTTGGACATTGGCTTAAATCTTAAAGTTTTCTGACCGACAGGTTGACCCCGAAAGGTAGTAAAGTACGAGAACAGGGTGGGATTGAACTTGGGCTGATCGGTAGACGGAGGATTCCATCTGGCTATGACAACTTGCAGCAAAAATGGCGATGGAAGCCGACTTTACCGCCAAAGCATAAACTTTCACTGATTAGGTTCCAAGATCCTCTGTAAACTTTCAATTTATCAACTTATTTTATCAATCGGAAAAGCAATCTCTGGTTTTCCGTAATCTCCTTTTAAAATCCTGTAGACCCCTTTTAATTAAACCTTAAAATCTTTTTCAATCATGATTAATCCAAACTTTATCAAACACCAAATTGAAATTAATTCCTTTACTCATCAAGAGTTATTGGAAATTGCCCTAACCCATCCCGATGCGATTGGAGAAAACCTAGATTTAACACCCAAGGAAAGGAAACTCCGAACCTTGGAATATTGGGGAATTACTCACTTGGGTTCTAACTTGTTTAGCCAGATGGTGAGTGATTATTTACATCTGCACTATTCCCACTTAGGAGAAGCAACCCGGACACTTTTAAAAAGTGATTTAGTTAGTCCCATAATTCTAGCAAAATTGGCGTTAAAAATCAAGATTGATCAAGGGAGTGATTTGGGAAAAAACTATCCTTTAAAACCGGAGTTTGAACAACAAAAAATATTGTCAGAAATGTTTGAAGCCTTAGTGGGTGCGATTTATTTAGAGTGGGATCGAGATTTTGAGAAAACCTATAATTGGTTAGTTAATCAATTTATTGCCAAGGTGGTAAATCAAATTCTGATGGATTTGTTTGTTGAATTTGTCCCAGCTGCGGATTGGGATGCTAACTTTTATCCTTGGTTTGGTTCCAATCATTTAACCTGTCCTTCTAAAAAATCCACATCCCAATCAACCTGTATTTTCTGCTCCTAAAATATCAGACCCTGAAGATCAACCGATCATTTGTACTTCAAATTATGAGTACACTTGAGAACAACAAAAATTTTGAAATATTGAATGCAATCACTTGTTTTCTTTTTAGTAGCAGCTTTGGGAGAAATCTCTGGCTGCTATACTTTTTGGGCATGGCTACGCCTGGGAAAAAGCATTTTCTGGCTGATTCCTGGCGGAATAGCATTGATTATTTTTGCCTCAGCTTTGACTAGGGTTGATGCTTCCTATGCGGGCCGAACCTATGCAGCTTATGGTGGAATTTATATCCTTTCATCTATCTTTTGGCTATGGATAGTTGAAGGAGTAAAACCTGACCGATGGGACTTAATGGGGGCAATAATTTGTCTGGTGGGTACAATTGTGATTCTATTTGCTCCCCATAGAAATACTTTTTGATCCTGTCCGATTTAAAACGTTACCACCGTCCGAATTGATTCTCCTTGTTGCATCAAATCAAAGGCTTCATTGATTTTTTCAATTGGCATCACATGGGTAATTAAATCATCAATATTAATTTTCCCATCCATATACCAATCGACAATTTTAGGCACATCCGTCCGACTTTTTGCCCCACCAAAAGCCGTGCCTTTCCAAACCCTTCCCGTGACTAATTGAAAGGGACGGGTACTAATTTCTTCCCCCGCCCCGGCGACTCCAATAATCACACTAACCCCCCAACCTTTATGACAACATTCCAGGGCTTGACGCATGACTTTAACATTCCCAATACATTCAAAACTATAATCCGCGCCACCGTCAGTTAATTCCACTAAATAGGATACCAAATCTCCTTCAATTTCTTTCGGATTCACAAAATGGGTCATACCAAATTTTTCCGCCATGGCTTTTTTATTAGAATTAAGATCAACCCCAATAATTTTATTCGCCCCCACCATTTTTGCCCCTTGAATCACATTTAATCCAATCCCTCCTAAGCCAAAAACCACCACATTTGATCCGGGTTCAACTTTAGCCGTATTAATCACCGCACCGATGCCCGTTGTCACCCCACAACCTATATAACAAACCTTTTCAAATGGAGCATCTTCTCGAATTTTTGCTAAGGCAATTTCCGGTAAAACCGTATAGTTAGCAAAGGTAGAAGTTCCCATATAATGATGAATCATCCGACCATTTTTAGAAAATCGACTACTACCATCGGGCATTAAACCTTGGCCCTGAGTCCCGCGAATTGCTTGACATAAATTTGTCTTAAAACTTAAACAATATTGACATTGACGACATTCTGGAATATACAAAGGAATAACATGATCTCCGGGTTTAAGACTTTTTACCCCATAACCAACTTCAACTACAACTCCGGCTCCTTCATGACCTAAAATAGCGGGAAATAATCCTTCAGGATCGGCACCGGAAAGGGTATAGGCGTCGGTATGACAAATCCCTGTCGCCTTAATTTCCACTAAGACTTCTCCCTCTTTTGGGCCTTCAAGTTGAACAGTTTCCAAGGTTAAAGGTTTTCCAGCTTCCCAAGCCACAGCAGCTTTAATATCCATAATTTATTTTTGATTCGGGGATAATATGAACTCTAATTCTTCCACTTTAGAAGCAATTGCCCGTTTTTTCAACTTTCGAGAACTTCAGACTAATTTTAGGATTGAAATTATAGCCGGGTTCACAACTTTTATGACCATGGCTTATATTTTAATTGTCAATCCTGCTATTTTATCCAATGCTATTTTCCTACAAACATCGGGGGATTTATTTGGAGAATTAGCGATAGCAACCGCCCTGGCTTCTGCCTTAGCAACGTTAGTTATGGGATTATATGCTAAATATCCCTTTGCTTTAGCCCCAGGAATGGGATTAAACGCCTATTTTGCCTTTTCGGTGGTGTTAAAATTAGGCATTCCTTGGCGGGTGGCGTTAGCTGCTATTTTAATTGAAGGCTTAATTTTTATCGCCTTAACCCTGAGTCAATTTAGAACTAAAATTATCACCGCTATTCCTGAAGGAATTAAACACGCCGTCGCCGCCGGAATTGGTTTATTTATTGCCTATATTGCCTTGACGGGTGCAAAAATTATTGTGACTGATGTAGCCACCACCACCACATTAGGAAACTTAAATGATCCGATTGTATTAATTACAATTGCCGGAATTTTGATTACTTCTGCTTTAATTGTCCGTCGAGTTACCGGGGCGTTATTACTAGGAATTTTAGCCACAGCCGGGTTAGGATGGATTCTAGGAATTGTTCCTTGGCCCCAAGGAATTATCGGTTTACCTCAATTACCTGTGGATTTATTCGGTCAGGGAATTATTGGGTTAAAACAAGTTTTAGAAGTGAATTTTTTCCAGATATTTACAATTACTTTTGTATTTTTCTTTGTAGATTTATTTGATACGGTAGGCACTCTAACGGGGTTAGGAATGAAAGCAGGTTATATTAATCAACAGGGGGAATTTCCTAGGGTTACAGAAGCATTTATGGCCGATGCGGTGGGAACTACCACAGGGGCAATTTTTGGGACTTCAACGGTAACTACTTATATTGAATCCGCATCGGGAATTTCTGAAGGGGGAAGAAGTGGATTTACGGCTGTAGTTGTGGCAATATTATTCACAATTTCGATATTTTTTATTCCCCTATTATCAGCTATTCCCAGTTTTGCTACAGCCCCGGCTTTAATTATTGTGGGGGTGTTAATGATGGGGAGTGTTCAATATATTCGCTGGGATGACCCGGCAGAATCTATTCCGGCGTTTTTAACAATTTTTATGATGCCTTTAAGTTATTCCATCGCCGATGGTCTAGCCGTTGGTTTAATTACTTATCCTTTGATTAAATCCTGTCAAGGCAAGTTTCATGAAACCAATATTTCTATGTGGATTTTAGCGGTTATTTTTATTTTGAAGTTTGTGTTTGTGGGAAAATAATAATAGCTGCCATGCAGTAAGTTGATTTTACTTACTATTACCTGTTCCCTATTCCCTATTCCCTACTATAATTTACCCCCAATATAGTTTAATTTCCATAAACAACCAGACATAAAATTAGTAAAAATATGAGCTATAATTGGAACTAATAAATTACCTGTGGCGATCGCACTATACCCCAAAATAAACCCAACAACCGTTGCCCAAATCACATAAGGCCATTGTTGAGAACCACTAAAATGTAGCACCCCAAAGGCAATACTAGAAACCACTAAAGCCAGAGTTCCTAATCCCAAATCCGATAACATAACTCCTCGGAATAATAATTCCTCACTTAGTCCAGGTAATAAGCCTAACCAAATTAAATCCGGCCACAATAAAGGAGTTAAGACTAATTTTAAATAGGTATCTGCACTGCGACTATAGGCAGGCCAGATTCTATACATGACAAAACTAGCCACTGTAATTATTAATCCCACACCTAACCCCAACCCCAAACTAACCCAAGTTAAGTTAATTGGTAACAGGGTAACATGACTCAAATATAACCAAGCTTTTGCGATCGCTAATAATATAATAGCCGTCCCCCCCATGGCTATCAAAACCTGAGTCCGGGTTAAAGATTCGAGTTCAAAATTGTTGGGTGTTTTTTGTTCTACCACGGGAGTTAAAAATTAATAGGATTGAAGTTGATTCAAGGATAATATATTCGGACGCAGGGAGTTCGGATCAAGTCCAGCTTTATGCGCCACTAAAACCCCCAAAGCCTCTAAATAAGAGTTTACCTGTATTGCCTTAATTCCTAATTGTTCTGGGGTAACTTGCATGCGGGTGTGATTTTCCCCGACGGCAATAATTTGAGTCGTAGTTTGGCTAAAACTAAGCACCGCAGACCCCCCACAGGCTGTAGCTGGAACCACAACCGCATCCACCTGATCAGCCCAAATTGTCCCCGCCGTAGCAGTTGTGACGAACTGGGGGGCGCGACTCAACCCCACTAACACACAGGGTAGAAACGTATAGCCCAATTCCTCCGCCGCCGACCGTGGGGATAATTCCGGGTCAATGGCCAGGGGAGAAAGGGCCGGAGCGTGGGCTGCCGGAATTTGAAAGGTGCGGACAATTAGATGGCTGATCACCGCTTCCGCCCCAGCCAAAGGATCAACCCCCTGTCCATGACGATAAGCCTCTAAAACCTGGCTATTTTCCGGTTCAGGAAAACGGGCTACCACGGCGATCGCCTCGGCTTTAGCATCCTTAATTAAGCGTTCTGCGGCCCGTAACAGGCTGTCTGGGTTGCCAATCGTTCCCCAGGAAGCCCCCGACTCGGAGGTTCTCAATTCCACGTTCAGGGGGGCATCGGTGACCACATAGTCCGTTAAAGTTAGGCCCAGGGTTGCCCTAGCTGCGTCCGCCACTTGTAAATGTCTGAGGCGCAATTCCGGCTCCATAGCTTGATCCAGGAGTAACCCCACCCGGTTCCGGTGGACAGGTTGCAGTCCCCAATTTCGAGCCGCCCATTTATCCAGGGCAAACCCTTCCACATAGAGGGTATTGGGCATCGGCCAATACAGTTGGGCACCATTGAGAACGTTAGGATGGGTAATCAGGGTATCGGCCACTTGGGCGATCGCCCGCGCTACAGGTAAACCATCCCCCGCATATCCACCAATGGCCGCACCAATTCCTGTTGGGATAATTAAAACAACCGCATAAGGACGAGGCATAGAAGATCGGGGGAAACACCCACCAGAAAAGTTAACGATTAACCATCAAACCATCAGAGGTTTTCTCAACTGTTACAACGGCTTCAACATGGGCTTTTTGTTGTTCTGGATCAATACTGCTAATTGCCCAACGCAGGGGTTCACCCCGTTTTTTTAATTCCGCTTCAATAGCTTGATTTAACTGCGTTGGAGACTCCAGCAGATCAATTTCAGCCGTAATAAAATGGGTGGTCATGTTTGTGTTTAATCCTCGATGTTTTTTATTGTCAATATTCAAATGTTGTTAGCCAGTGAGGGAGGAAGCTCGCACTACTTCTAACTAAGATCTCTGACCAAATTGACGATCATAAACTTCATCTTCTTTTCCGGCAACCAGTTTCAAATTAGAACGGGGATAGGCAATACAGAGAAGGACATAACCTTCGGCCTGAAGGTCAAGACTTAATCCCATACCCTCAGTTTGATCAACTTTACCTTCGATAATTTTGGCTGCACAGGTGGTACAAACTCCGGCATTGCAAGAATTGGGCAACTTAATTCCGGCATCCAAGGCAGCTTGGAGGATGTGTTTATCCTCTGGAACCTCGACTGTTTGGACGTTTCCTTGATTGTGAAATTCAACTGTATAGGTTTGAGACATCGTATTCTTATTAGACCCTGAACCATTGTATCCTTGAGTGCAGTCGATCTGAGTATTGAGCCTTCCTTGTTGTTCAAAGAGACATTAAATTAGCCAGACAAACTAAATCAACTTTTGTCATCCATCCTAAGATATATATTACAAAAATATCAACTAGGCAAGATCATATTGAGTTTTACGGTTAAAATTTTTCGGCGTGCCTACTAAGAGTTGAAACCAATGTGTTACAGTTGTTGAGGTTAGATTTCTCTCGTCAACGACGGTTAATCTCCTCACTCTCCTGTGCCAATTTTGTAGCTCGTTGGAATAATTGGAATAAAATGTAGCCTTTTTCACAGAGTTTAGTCTGTGAACGCTAGTTATAAAATACAGAACTTTGATAGGATAGAGCACCTGTGCTAAAAATAATGGAAAATATGAATAGATTTGATACTAAACTTTGGCAACGTTTTTTAATAATTGCCCAACCTTTCTTTTATCCTGTAGAACCAGGAAGTGGCAAGGTTTTTTTGAGTTTATTATTGTTATTATTAATCTTTCTGTCTGCTACGGTATTTGTTTTGGTGAGTGCCGTTGCTGTTATCAGTCAATCTATTTTTCCCGAGTTCTTTAATAGCATTGCTCCAGGTTTGTATGAATTGATCGCCAGGATTATCTATTCTCGTTATATTATTATCATTCTTTTAATGCTTGTCGTTCCCATCGGAACATTTTTATTGTACAGAAACCAAATTAAAACCCGTTGGCAACCTTGGGCATTTTTAAGTGTGCTTTTATTTATATCCCTATCTGTCAGTGGATTGAATGTAATTCTTAGCTATGTGAGTAACTTTTTTACGACGGCTTTAGCCGAAAGAAATCAGGATAATTTTTGGCGTTTTCTCTATGTTTATGCCAGTGTGTTTGTAGTAGGAACTCCCATTATTGTCATGTATTCTTATACCCGCGATCGCTTGGGAAACTATTGGCGGAAATGGTTAACGGATAAATTTTTAGACCAATATTTAAGTCAGCGAGCATTTTATAAAATAGAATCGGAAAATAAACTTGATAACCCAGATCAACGAATTACAGAGGATATTAAGGCATTTACGATTACCAGTTTAAGATTTTTACTAATTATTCTAAGTTCAATTATTGATGTAATTTCTTTTACTGGAATCCTCTGGTCTATTTCTAAATCTCTTTCCATATTTCTCTTGATTTACGCTTCTGTTGGTACGATCATCACGGTTTTTATTGGACGGCGTTTAATTCCTCTAAACTTCAATCAGTTAAAACGAGAAGCGGATTTTCGTTATGGATTAGTTCATGTCCGAGACAATGCTGAATCCATTGCCTTTTATCAAGGGGAAGAACAGGAACTAATCCAAGTCAAACAACGATTTTTCAAAGCCTTTGAGAACTTTAATTTATTAATTGGTTGGCAGAGAAATGTTGATTATTTTACTACAAGCTATGGATATGCTGTGGTGATTATTCCTTCGCTGATCTTAGCTCCTATTTATTTTGCCCAAACAATTAAATATGGGGATATTACCCAAGCTGGTTTTGCCTTTAGTCAAGTTTTAGGGGCTTTTTCAATTGTAGTAAGTCAGATTGGAGTGTTAAGTGCTTTTGCCGCTGGAATTAACCGTTTATCAACCTTCTCGGAATTTTTAGAATCTCCTAAGTCTATGGAGGAAGGTCAGACACAAATTGATATGAAAGTTGATTATTCCCTAGCCTTAGAACACGTTACTGTCAACACACCCAACTATCAAAAAATCCTGGTTAAAGACCTATCTCTGAGCTTACCCGAAGGTCAAGGATTATTAATTATGGGTCAAAGTGGAGTCGGAAAAAGTTCTTTATTACGCACCATTGCCGGGTTATGGACATCAGGGACTGGGCGGTTAGTTCGTCCTGAACTCTCGTCGATATTATTCCTACCTCAACGTCCCTATATGATTTTGGGAACCTTGCGTCAACAATTACTTTATCCTAATAGTAATCGAGAGGTGAGTGAAACGGAATTACATCAAATATTGCAGTTAGTGAATTTAGCCGATTTACCCGAACGAGTTAGTGGTTTTGATACGGAATTAGATTGGGCTAATGTTCTTTCTGTGGGAGAACAGCAACGGTTAGCTTTTGCGCGATTATTAATTAGTAAACCTCGCTACGCCATTTTAGATGAAGCCACCAGCGCCTTAGATTTAAAAAATGAAGAACTACTTTATAAAAAACTACATGAAACCGGAACAACTTATATTAGTGTTGGGCATCGAATCAGTTTATTGCGCTACCATGACAATGTTTTAGAACTCATGGGAGATCAAAAATGGCGTCTGCTTTCTAGCGAAGAATATCGGGCGGAAATGATTTGAGCATTTCCATCTTTAATCGGCTGAAATCGATGCAAAAAAACGGCAATCTTGACAGGGGCCAAGGGGATTCACCGCACAGCGTATCAGTTCAGAATGGGCATTAAAACGACAGTTTGCATCTCCCAGAATCCAATGTCCATCGATTAATATTCTATCTTCAGGTCGTTGTACCGATTGCACATACAAGGAAATTTTATGTAGTCGGTAACGACCGGATTTGAGTTGATAGCGATGACGACGTTCTAAAACAGTATAGGTTTGACCCTGGAAATTTAGATAATGACCCGGTTGGGGTGTCCAATCTAAACAAATACGTCCAAGGGATTGATGGGATTGTGTTAGAATCAATTCCGTTGGTAGTGAATTTGGCTCCATGATGGTTTGATTTAATTCAACAGCTTGTAGGGGAGGGGACTAACACTGGGTTCTGAGGCTTCCTCTGATATTGTAGTGATTCCTTTAGGACTCTGAGGCGTGAACGCCTCACTACAAAGAACTTGGGTGAGCAATGCCCACCCTAATCTTACATTAACCTACAGATTAATGTCCAATACCGACATATTGGAAACCGGCGGCTTCTAATTGTTTTCGATCTAAGAAATTTCGGCCATCAATCATAAATGCCGAGTGCATTTTTTTCGCCATTTTCGCATAATCGAGGTTTTGGAATTGTGTCCAGTCTGTAATTAAAATTAACGCATCACAACCATCAGCTAACAATTCAGGATCGGTTTCAACGATGACACCCGTTAACCCATGACGCATTCCACTTTGGGAAATAATCGGATCGTAGGCTTTCACCTTTGCCCCTAAACGGTTCAATTCTTGGATAATATCTAAGGCCGGAGCATCGCGTAAATCGTCCGTATCAGCTTTAAAGGTTAACCCTAATAATCCAACGGTTTTGCCTTTGAGAATTTTCAGCACTTGCTGTAATTTGTCAATGGCAATAGTGCGCTGACGGTTATTAACTTCCACCGCGGCTTTTAATAATTGGGCGTCATAATTATAGTCATCGGCCGTATGAATTAAAGCCGAAACATCTTTCGGAAAACAGGAACCCCCCCAACCAATTCCTGCTTGTAAAAACTTATTCCCAATCCGAGAATCCAAGCCAATTCCTTGAGCCACCTGGGTCACATCCGCACCGACGCGATCGCAAATATTAGCAATTTCGTTAATAAAGCTAATTTTAGTTGCTAAGAACGAGTTAGCCGCATATTTAATCATTTCTGCCGAACTCAGATCCGTTAACACAATCGGAACTGGGGGTAAGGACGGATGATCAGAATGTTTTCTCGATACTAAAGGTGCATACAATTCCTGCATCACCTCCAAGGCTTTTTTGTTGTTGCTTCCTAACACAATCCGATCGGGATTAAAGGTGTCATAAACCGCCGAACCTTCGCGTAAAAATTCCGGGTTACTCACCACATCAAATTCAACTTCAATGGGTGATCCTGCTAACCCTTTTTCTTTTTGTTGCTCGGAAACACCATCTAAAACAATCATCCGCACCCAGTCCCCGGAACCAATCGGTACAGTGGATTTATTCACAATCACTTTATAACCTTTGGTCAGGTTGGAACCAATTCCCCGGGCAACGGCTTCCACATAACGGGTATCACTTTCCCCTGTGGGTAAGGGTGGAGTTCCCACGGCAATAAATAACACCTCACCATGTTCTACACCTGCACTTAAATCCGAAGAAAAATCCAGACGTCCAGATTCCATACAGGATTTCATTAATTCCGGGAGTCCGGGTTCATAAATCGGGGACTGTCCCGACTTCATTAATTTGACTTTTTCCTCATTATTATCAATACAAATAACATCATGTCCGATTTGTGCCAGACACACTCCGGTTACTAGACCCACATATCCCGTCCCAATCACACAAACACGCATAAATCTATCCTCAATTTTTTGACCGAAACATTAACAATCTTATTAACGCTGAACAATTGACCGTTAACCAGGATTCCACTCTTTTCAACTGTTGTAGATGCGTTCCCGAAAATCTTTCACTGTCAATTCTAATCCTTGATCCAGTGGGATGGTCGGTTCCCAATTTAGATAGGTTTTAGCGCGAGTAATATCGGGTTGTCGCTGTTTAGGATCATCCTCCGGTAGAGGTTTAAATTGAATTTCAGCATCCGGGTTAATCATATTCTGAATTTTTTGGGCCAGTTCCAAAATGGTATATTCCCCCGGATTCCCGATATTAATAGGGCCAGTCTGATCGCTATTCATTAAGCGGATGAATCCCTCTACCAAGTCTGACACATAACAGAAACTCCGAGTTTGGGAACCATCCCCATAAACCGTTAAGGGAATCCCTCGCAGGGCTTGGACAATAAAGTTACTGACCACACGCCCATCATTTTCTAACATTCGGGGGCCATAGGTATTAAAAATCCGTACCACCCGAATGTCTACCCTATTTTGACGATGATAGTCAAAGGCTAAGGTTTCCGCCACCCGCTTTCCTTCGTCGTAACAGGATCGAACCCCAATACAATTGACGTTTCCTCGATAGTCTTCCGTTTGGGGGTGGACATCAGGATCACCGTAGACTTCAGAAGTGGAGGCGAGGAAAAACCGAGCTTTGATCCGTTTGGCTAACCCCAACATATTCATGGTTCCCAATACATTGGTTTTGATGGTTTTGACCGGGTTGTATTGGTAGTGAACCGGAGAGGCGGGACAGGCTAAATGGTAGATTTGATCGGCTTCCAACCGAATGGGTTCGGTAATATCATGACGGATCAGTTCAAAATAGGGATTACCGATCCATTTCAGGATATTTCGTTTTGTCCCCGTAAAAAAGTTATCCAAACAAATCACTTCATGGCCTTGTTCCATTAAGCGATCAATCAGGTGTGAACCTAGAAAACCCGCGCCACCTGTAACTAAAATTCTCATGCTTACACTCACTCAGAAATTGTAGAGAGTTAAACTTGGATGGACAACAATCAATCGTAGGTAAGCTGAATCCACTATCGGTTGATTAAAGTTAAGACTTGGCTTTGGACACACCCTAGCTATACCCCACAACATTGATATGTTGCTGTCTGTTCCAACATCTATCCTACTCGATTTTAGATTTTTAGCGATTATTTAATATTTATTCTACAGTTAAATTAATATCAATGGCAATTTTTCTTAACAGTGTTGGTGAAAGATCATGACCTGGATGAACTCGAAATTTATGAGCTTAATAAACTTCTTTTTTCTGACTCTGATAATGTCTCTAAATATAATTCAATTGCCTCCTTAATATTAACTTTAATCTCATCAAATGAATCACCCTGAGATTGACAACCTGGAAGTTCAGGAGCATAGGCATAATAACTGCAATCGTCTTTTTCAATAATCACACTAACCTTATATGACATAGAGTTTTAAGTATTTTTATAATTGATCTTTGTAGTAGAGACGTTAAATTTAACGTCTCTACTACAATAAATTTAACGTCTCTACTACAACAATTTAGGATTCTTGATTTAAGCGTAATACCGCCATAAATGCCTCTTGAGGAACATCCACAGACCCCAAGGATTTCATCCGTTTTTTACCTTTGGCTTGCTTCTGTAAGAGTTTTTTCTTCCGACTAATATCTCCCCCATAACATTTGGCTAAAACATCTTTTCTTAACGCCGGAATACTTTCACTGGCAATCACTTTAGAGCCAATTGTGGCTTGAATGGGAACTTTAAATTGATGACGGGGAATCAATTCTTTCAGTTTTTCCACCATTGCCCGTCCAACGTGATAGGCCTTATCTCGGTGAACAATCATCGCCAAGGAATCGATCGGATCTTTATTAATCATAATATCGAGTTTAACTAAAGTATTTTCTCGATATCCAATAATATGATATTCCATACTCGCATAACCACGAGAACGGGATTTCATCTGATCAAAAAAGTCCGTTACTACCTCCGCTAATGGCACTTCATAAACTAAGGTTGTCCGTCCCTGGGCTAAATATCGCATATCCTTAAATTCACCCCGACGACCTTGGGCTAACTCCATTAAACTCCCTACATAAGCTTCAGGAGTAATCATTTCTACTCGTACATAGGGTTCTTCGATTTTTTCCCTGTGGTTGGGTTCAGGTAAACGACTGGGGTTATCAATCATCATCACTTCTCCCTTTTGAGTTGTAACTTGATAAACCACCGAAGGAGAGGTCACAATTAAGTCTAAATCATATTCCCGTTCCAAACGTTCTTGCACAATTTCCATGTGCAGTAACCCTAAAAACCCACACCGAAAACCAAATCCCATCGCACTAGAAGTTTCCGGTTCATAGGATAACGCCGCGTCATTTAATTTCAGCTTTTCTAAGGCTTCTTTTAGGTTAGGATATTCGTCAGAATCCGTGGGAAATAAGCCACAAAACACCATTGGTTTTGCTTCTGTATAGCCAGGAAGGGCTTGTTCGGCTTGGCTATTTGCTAAAGTAATCGTATCCCCAACCCGGGCATCTTCAACGGCTTTAATCGCAGCAGAAAAATATCCCACTTCTCCAGCGTGGAGTTCATCAACCGGGATTTGAGTTGGAGATAATACGCCAATTTCATCAATTTCATATTCTTTTCCCGAAGCCATTAAGCGGACGCGATCACCTTTTTTTAGTCGGCCATCCATCACCCGAAAATAAACCACGACCCCGCGATAACTGTCATAATAACTATCAAAAATTAATGCGCGTAATTTCTGATCAACCGTATCCTGGGGTGGGGGAACTAAATGCACAATAGACTCTAAAATTTGATGAATTCCCACCCCTTCTTTCGCCGAAGCTAACACCGCCCCGGAACAATCTAACCCAATAATTTCTTCAATTTCACTTTTAATCCGATCTGGCTCCGCTCCGGGTAAATCAATTTTATTTAAAACCGGAATAATTTCTAAGTTATTATCTAAGGCGAGATAAACATTAGCTAAAGTCTGGGCCTCCACTCCTTGAGACGCATCCACCACCAATAACGCCCCTTCACAAGCCGCTAAAGACCGAGACACTTCATAGGAAAAGTCAACGTGACCCGGAGTGTCGATTAAATTTAAGACATATTCTTCACCGTCATCGGCTTTGTAGTTCATGCGGGCGGCTTGCAATTTAATCGTAATTCCCCGTTCTCGCTCTAAGTCCATGGAGTCGAGAAATTGTTCTTTCATTTCTCGTTTTTGAACCGCACCCGTTGCTTCCAAAAGCCGATCCGCCAGGGTAGATTTCCCATGATCAATATGAGCAATAATAGAAAAATTACGAATTCGAGAAACTGGAACGTTAGTCATAAAATGATATTCACAGGCATAATAGGGGAGACTCCCGTTAAACTAACGAGGGTCTACTTCATCTATTTTAACAAAATAAACCCAGGAACACCGATTTTTTCAGGGAAATAGAGGGGATTAGGGCTGTTTTTCTAATTCCGACTTCATCCGTTCTAGGGTACGGTGCATCTGTTCAAACATTTGGTCGGGGGTAATTCCAAACTGACCGAGTTGGGTGCGTAACTGTTCAACGGTCATTTGGGCCATGAAATCCTCGGAGAGTTCAAACCGCTTCATGAAAATCCGGTAACGATCCATCACCGCTTCCATTTGCTCAATATAGAGTTTTTTCCCCGCCCGATCAAACTTGCCATAATCACTCCCGAGTTTGATCATGGATTGATAATCTTCAAATAGCTGTTTAGCTTCTTGTTGAACGATGTCTGAATCAAAGAATCCCATAGTTTCTCGATTTTTTTTACTAGTAGGGGGTTTGAGTTTCATAGACTGGAAAGATTCTCTCCTATTTTAACCTTTTGAGAGGGGGTTACTCACACTCCCACAGGTGGCAATTTCCGTACTGATGGCCAGCGCAGAGGATCACAACCCGATTTAGGTCGCTTTTTGAGGAAGTGAGTGAATAAAGGTAATTGGTATTAGTCTCAAGAGTAGAATGCAATTATAGACTTTAATAATTCTTCTACACCGGGAGAATGGACTAAATTGAATTTTAACGGCTAGGAACAAAATCATGATCAAAATTATCAAACGACTCAGTATTATTTTTTCTGCCATTTTTCTGTTGAGTGGCTGTGTTAAATATGATGTGGGAGTGACATTTCAGGATCAAACCCATGGTCAAATTGTTCAAAAAATTCAATTGGGGGAACAATTAACCAAATTTAGTCATGATGTAGTAGATGAATGGATATCTAGTTTAGAAGGACGGGTTAAACAGTTAAGAGGAAAAACAAAACGACTGTCTCAACAGGAAATATTAGTTACTATTCCTTTTAATAATGGTCAGGATTTAGAGACAAAATTTAATCAATTTTTTAATCCTGCTGAATTCAACAATAAAAAATCCCAGAAAAAATCAGATATCGAACTTCCTAAATTTTCTGCAAATTTAAACCTTAAACAAAATAATTGTTTTTTTGCCCTACGCAATCATCTCAACTTAGAATTAGATTTGCGATCGCTTTCCCTACTCTCCACCTCAGAAAATGTACTAATTAGTTCGGGGAATCTATTGAAATTAGAATTTGCCTTAACCACTCCCTGGGGTGCAACTGTGATTAATCCCATCGGTATTCCTGAAGGATCACAAGCACCTCTATTATTCAATGTTAATCTGGAGGGAAAACAGGTGATCTGGACACTTAAACCCGGAGAAATTAATCAATTAGAAGCGATTTTCTGGGTTCCCAGTCCGATTGGGATTGGGACAGTTATAATTATCCTAATCACGGCTTTAGGAATTTATCTCAAATATACTTTTATTCCCAAATTCAAAGCCGGACAATCCCCAATTCCCACTCGTGCTTAACCTAATTTCAAAGTCGCAAGTAGCGATAAAGTCCCTCGTAGAGACGTGCCACGGCGCGTCTCTCCATTCAATATACTTGAAAACTGTTACTGAGCGAAGTCGAAGTATTACCCCAAACCCATTCCCCATTCGTAATTCGTAATTCGTAATTAATCAGGGTTTTGGTCTACAATAGTTTAGATATGCAGCGAACTACTGAGTTTTGAACCTTCAGTGATTTCAGGCGATTCCGCAATTTATAGCCCTAACCCCATCGAACCCATTCCCCCACCCCTTGCCACCCCTCAAGATGCGTTAACGGCTCTCTCAGAGGGGATTGCGCTTCTAATTGACCTGGCACAACGGGGGGAAATTGATCCTTGGGATGTGCAGGTAATTGATGTAATTGATCGTTATTTAAGTAAACTGACCCCCCCAGAGGAATCAAGCTCCAGCAACAATTTTGCTGAGTTGTCCCAGTCAGGTCAGGCGTTTTTGTATGCCTCCATGTTAGTCTTGCTCAAGGCTGATAGTTTAATGGCGACGGAAACCCTCGACCCTAGTGCGGGCTTAATCGAGGGGGAAGAATTCCTTGACCCTGAAGATGAGGGAAATGGGATTCAGCGCCCCCAACAACTGGAAAAACAAATCCGGCGGCGGGCTGTTGCCAAAATTCCCCAAAAACGGCAAGTGACGTTGCAAGAACTGATTGAACAGTTGCAACTGATGGCTGCTACCATTGCCGCCCAAAAAGCCCGTCCCCGTCCCCGGGCGAATACGGCCAAAAGCAGAGCCACTACCGCAAAGGCGATCGCTGAGTTGGCCCACCAAGAAAATTTAGTCGAAATGGCCTCAGAAGTTGAGCGACTCTTAAACCAAGGATCACAACAGAGTCCAGAATGGTTTGATTTGGAGCAGTTACTGAGCCTGTGGTTGGAGATGAAGCAACCGGAACAGCCTCCGCCCCCAGAAGAAATTCCCATTCAGCATGGCCCCAATCATGATCGGGTGGGGGTGTTTTGGGCTCTATTATTATTATCGGCCCAATCTAAAGTGGAACTCGCTCAAGAGGAATTTTATCAAGACCTAAAAGTTCGTTCTTTGACAGAACCACCTGCAAAGTCTTGAAATCAAGGGATTTGAACTTTTCTGGGATCTTACGGATTAAGCACCATGAACCTTGATAGGCTATTAATTGACGAGCATACTCAAAACTCAGATTGTAGAATGGAGCAGTTCTGCTGTGCAACTGCTTCGTGAATACAAAGCAATTGCTGATTTTGATCAATGATTTGCGTCTGAGTGAATAATTTTAAACATAGCTTAGGGTTGTGAGGAAGTGAACATGAAAGCCATGATTTTAGCAGCCGGAAAAGGAACTCGTATCCGTCCAATTACTTATACCATTCCTAAACCTTTAATTCCGATCCTGCAAAAACCAGTGATGGAATTTTTGGTAGAATTACTACGAACGCACGGTTTTGACCAAATTATGGTCAATGTCAGTCATTTAGCTGATGAAATTGAAAACTATTTTCGTGATGGTCAAAAGTTTGGCGTTCATATCGCCTATTCTTTTGAGGGACGAATTGAAGACGGAAATTTAATTGGAGAAGCATTAGGTTCGGCCGGAGGGATGAAACGAATTCAAGATTTTAATCCCTTTTTTGATGATACTTTTGTGGTTTTATGTGGCGATGCTTTAATTGATTTAGATTTAAGCGCGGCGGTAAAATGGCATAAAGAAAAGGGAGCCATTGCCACTATTGTGATGAAATCTGTTCCTAAAAATGAAGTTTCTAGTTATGGGGTTGTGGTCACTGATGAAACAGGTCGGGTTAAAGCTTTCCAGGAAAAACCCCCGGTGAATGAAGCCCTCAGTACAGATATTAATACGGGGATTTATATTTTTGAGCCAGAGATTTTTAAATATATTCCTTCGGGGTGTGAGTATGATATTGGGAGTGAATTATTTCCCCATTTAGTAGAAATTGATGCTCCTTTTTATGGGATTTCTATGGATTTTGAATGGGTAGATATTGGGAAAGTCCCTGACTATTGGCAAGCCATTCGCAGTGTGCTATTAGGATATATTAAAAATGTTTCTATTCCTGGTCAACAGGTGCGTCCGGGGATATATACGGGGCTGAATGTGGCGGTAAATTGGGATAAAGTCAATATCCAAGGCCCGGTTTATATTGGCGGAATGACTCAGATTGAGGATGGAGCGACGATTATTGGCCCGACAATGATTGGCCCAAATTGCTGGGTTTGTAGCGATGCCTATGTGGATAATAGCGTGATTTTTGAATATTCCCGTTTGGGGCAGGGAGTCCGTTTAGTGGATAAATTGGTATTTGGGCGCTATTGTGTGGATAAGCTAGGGGCTTCTATTGATGTACAAGCGGCGGCACTTGATTGGTTAATTACGGATACCCGTCAAGTTTTTAATAATCAATCTTCTGAACGACAAGCAATCGTCGATTTATTAGATAATACTTAATCTAAGCGGTGTCGGTGTTCGGTTTTCCTGCTCCGTTACCCGCCACCGGAATTAACACTCAACAAAAACTGCTGATGTCTTCTTTGATTTACGATCAATCTAAGTTTATTGTTGCTGAATCGGGTGCATCTTACTATCAGGATGATTCGGGTGATTTTTCTGTGGGTTCAGGATCATTTGTTGAAGTATTAGTAGATGTTCCTTATGGTTTTAATACAGACGAACAAGAAGAACAAAAACTATTTACATATCGAGTTTCTCAAGATTTAATCATCAAACCTGGAGATATTGTTAGTGTTCCTTTTGGGAATCAACAATTAGGTGGAATTGTGATCCAGTTAATGAATAAACTGCCTCCAGATTTACCTGAAAATAAAGTTAAAGCTGTTGAAGATATTATTTGTAATGGTTTCTTCCCTTCAACCTATTGGCAACTATTACAGCAAGTTTCTAATTATTATCAAACCCCTTTAATTCAAGTGATTCGGACGGCTTTACCCCCGGGATTATTAGGGAAAAGTCAACGTCGTATCCGTTTAATTCCTGAAGCTATTCCCCGGGATGCTCAATTATTTTTAAATCCGGCGGCGAATTCTATTTTAAAACTTTTGCAATCTTCAGTTACAGGAGATTGTACTTGGAAATATTTAAAACAAAATGTGATTAATTCTCAACGGGGGTTAAAAGATTTATTACAACGAAACTGGATCGAAAGTTATTTAGAACCCCCCAGTCCTCCCCGTCCCAAATTAAAACAGGCGGTTACGTTAGTTGATGATATTATCCCCTTAGATTTAACCTCCCGTCAACAGGAAGTTTTAATTCTGGTGATTAAAGTTCTCAAGCAACAGGGGGGAGAACTGTGGTTGAATGATTTAATTAAAATTTGTAGTACCAGTTCTAGTCTGTTAAAAAACTTAGCTGAAAAAGGCTGTATTGTAATTACTGAAAGAGAAGTTCTCAGACAGGATCAAGGAATTTTTCAAACTTCCGATCAGCCTAAACTTTTAAATCAATATCAAACGGAATCTTTACAAGCAATTAACTGTTTATCCAGCTATGCTCAAATTTTATTACACGGGGTTACGGGTTCGGGAAAAACCGAAGTTTATTTACAAGCGATCGCCCCTATTCTAAACATCGGAAAATCCGCCCTAGTCTTAGTTCCTGAAATTGGCTTGACTCCTCAATTAACTGACCGATTTCGCGCCCGTTTTGGCGAGCAAGTCTTTGTCTATCATAGCGCTCTTTCCGTGGGAGAACGGTATGATACTTGGCGGAATATGACCCTCGGTTTACCCCAAATTATTATCGGAACTCGTTCGGCTATTTTCGCACCTTTACCGAAATTAGGATTAATTATTTTAGATGAAGAACATGATAGCAGTTTCAAACAAGATCAACCTTCTCCCTGTTATCATGCCCGAAAAGTTGCCCAATGGCGGGCGGAATTAGAAAATTGTCCCTTAATTTTAGGATCGGCAACTCCCTCCTTAGAAAGTTGGTTAGAAATTAAACAAAAAACTCAACAAAATCGGTTTTATTTATCCCTTCCCGAACGTATTCAAGCGCGACCCATGCCGCCAATAAAAATAGTTGATCTGCGCCAAGAATTGCGTCAAGGAAATCGCTCTATTTTTAGTGATGATTTACAAACCGCCCTACATCAATTAAAAGCAACTCGTCAACAAGGAATATTATTTATTCATCGTCGCGGACATAGTACCTTTGTTTCCTGTCGGAGTTGCGGTTATGTAATGGAATGTCCCCATTGTGATGTATCCTTAGCCTATCATCATGAACATCAAAATGCCGCCCAACTTTTAAGATGTCATTATTGTAATTATAGCCAACTCTATCCCCAACGCTGTCCCGATTGTGACTCTCCTTATTTTAAACATTTTGGCAGTGGAACGCAACGGGTTACAGAAGAATTAAATCGGTTATTTCCTGAGTTGAAATGTATTCGATTTGATAGTGATACTACCTCTCGAAAAAATGCCCATCGCACCCTATTAACTCAGTTTGCCAATGGAGAAGCGGATTTATTAGTGGGAACCCAAATGTTAACTAAAGGATTAGATTTAGAGTCCGTTAGTTTAGTGGGAATTGTATCCGCAGATGGGTTATTACATTTATCAGATTATCGAGCTAGTGAACGGGCTTTTCAAACCTTAGTCCAGGTAGCGGGACGGGCGGGACGGGGCAATGATCCCGGGCGAGTAATTTTACAAACCTACACCCCCGAACATCCGGTGATTCAAGCGGTACAACGTCATGATTATGAGTCTTTTGTTGCTACGGAATTACAACAGCGACAGGAGTTAAATTATCCGCCCTATGGTCGTTTAATATTGTTACGTTTGAGTAGTTTTAATCAGCAAGATGTTGAACAAACTGCCCAAAGATTAGCAGAGTTTTTATTGGAAAATAATCCTAATTCTGATTTTGAATTATTGGGCCCGGCTCCGGCTCCAATTCTTAGGGTCGCTAACCGTTATCGCTGGCAAATTTTAATTAAAACTGCTCAAGATTCTTCTATTATTTTACCTAAATTTTCTGATTTTAATTCCGGTTCTGTTTATATTACAATTGATATTGATCCTTTGCATTTATAGAGGTTTTTGACTTGTGATTTTAGGGTTTCAAGCAACGCCAAAGCCTGTATATTTTCTAACCCCAGGTTCGTGAAATCCTAAAACAATGTCTTCTTGAGATATCCCGGCTTTTAAGAGGTCGTTAGTAATCCCATATTCTGTATTATCACACTGAATCCAAACTTTATGATTGAGGATTTCAACATGAATTAAACAACTATGAATGTGGCGTTGATTTTCCCAACCTTCTGAAAGGATTAAGTATTGATCATTAATTAGATCAAAGACTTTGCAATTTCTGATATTCACATTAGCATAAGCAATCTGACTATAAGGGTCGAGAACTGAGACAATAATTTGGCGGTAATGGTTTAGTTTATCCATTGAATCACAACCTCCTGTTCTGGTTCAAAAACAAGTAATTTGATTGTTTTATCTTCTAACAATATTTTTCCAATTTCTTCTGTAAATAAACGATTAAATACAGGTTCACGAATTGCTAGATAAAGTATTCTTTCACAACCCAGACGGCTTAAAACTTTCTCGTATAAAATGTATTGACCTAGGGCATTTTTTAAATCTTCTATTTCAGATGGACTAATGAAACTTTTCACTTCGACGGCTATTTTTTGTTCCAGCTTTTCAGCAATTAATAACTTATCGGCGGCTAAGTCAATGAAAATATCTTTATTACCTATTTTCAGACTTAGATGATCATGGATAATGATCCAGCCATCTTTAATAAGTGCATTTTTAACGGTGTCATGGTAAATATCTTTGGCTGGCATTTGTATACTATATCTATAATTATAAAATATGGCGATAGAGATGTAACGGGAGTTTTGACCGTTTTTTAAAATCGAGAAAAGACTTATAACTTCCGCGCTGTTGACGTTCTAAAACAATAATTTTAGCTGCATTGAGATGCAATCCTAAACTCACTAATTCATCCATGGATAAAACATTTAACCGTCGCCATGAATGATGAATTTCTCTATTAATATCAAACCCAAATGAAACTAAAGGCTCAATCCTTTTTAACGTGGCTTCAGGAATTCCAATTAATTCGGAAAGTTCTTCTAAACTCGTGAAATTATAGCCTTCCCGTTTCATTTCTTCAATTTCATTAGCATAAACAATTGGTAAATCTAAGCCATGAACTAAGTCATGTTTAGAACAATTATTAATATCAATTTGATCTCGATGTTTAGCGATTAATTTAATCAGGTGGGATTCATGGGAGTTGGTTAAAGAATTAGGATAGGTTTTGGCTAAAAATTCTTTTTTCAGGGCGATCGCCGTGGCAATTTGAGCAATCCAAATAATTCCGCTCCAAGAACTATTTGATAGGATAAAAGCTGCCGCCACAAACCCTAAACCAGTGTAAACCCAGGATTGGGTTTTGGTTTTACTCCCCGCATAAACAATGGCTAATCCTCCTAATACGGGAAACAAAGACCAGTATAACCACTGCGGGGTTTTCTGAAACCATTGGGATAGATTAGACACCTTGAATGTCACTCCTATTAATATTTACAATTCATTTAATAATTTGCGACGTTTTTCTTCATATTCTTCGGCGGTAATCGCATCTTGGTCATAGAGTTTTTTCAGTTGAGCAATGGCGGTAGTGACATCCTGTCGAGAATGGCTCCCATTTAAAACTGCGGTATTTACACCGGGATTAAATTTACCATCAAAGGCTTGATCGGACATTAATAATAAACCCAGAAAATCAAAGAAGGCAAGAATAGCGGGAATAAAAGTCCAGGAAAATAGGAAATAGAGAATTCCGCCAAAGTTTTCCCCTAAATAAAACTTATGAATTCCAAATGCACCTAAAAAGAAAGCGAGTAAGGCAGCTAAAAATTTATTTTTCATGAGGTTTTCTCCTGAATTTAAAATATTCAAAAGACTAATCTAAGTTAAATCAGTGGGAATTAGAGATCAATTTTGCGGGTGGGGCTTTTGGAAAGCCTAGCTATCATAAAGTATAACAAAACCATAGAAGTTTGTACTTCTATGAGTGTTAAATATCCCTTAACAAAAATATTAGAATCCCAAGTCGAATTGAAATAAAAAATCAGAAGACCCAGTACACCGTAGGACAGGAAACGGAATCGACTCCACAAGGGCTTGGGTTGATTAGTCTTAGAAAGAGTCATATTGAATTACACATCCTTAGGAGTCAAAGATAAAACCTTATAAGATTTTCAAATCCCCTATATTACTTTAACACATCCAAATTAAAAGATTCCGCAATTAATAAGTCTTCAATTCCCCTTGAGTCTTGGGATCTTGAGGGGTTGTAGTCAAAACTCGTATCCTGTGCTACACCATGTCTAAAAATATTTGCTATCTTCATAACAACACATATCTTCCTAGAAGGTAGTGGACAATTTGTCAAATACTTGTTACACTTGTTAACAATACTGGAGAACCCGTAAGGAGTCAGCCATGAACCAACCCGCAGAGTTATCTCTTGAGCAACAATTCAGCCTCACCTCCTTCAAGATGCAAGTCGGTCAAATGAGTCCAGAACAGGCTCAGGAGTTTTTGATTAATCTCTATGAACACATGATGGTCAGGGAAAATATGTATCAACATTTTCTCAAACACCATTGGGGACTCGAACCCAATTTTGCCCAGGAGTAGACCTTGAAGCGTTTACAGTCGGCGACCTCTATCTTTCACTTTTTTCCGTCGCTCGGAAACAAGTTAAGGTAATGGGGCGTCAAACTGCTGATTTCAACTCACTTGGGGTTAAATTTTGATTCCAGATCAGCCCGGAACTCTTATTTATTATTTACGTTCTAGGGTCGCTTCCATCACACTAATTAAATTCAAAGAATGCCCCGCCATGATTCCACCGCAATAATAGTAGTGGGCAGAATCGACTTTTCTAATGGTTTCAAAGCCATTCCGACGTTGGCGTTCATCTCCTAAAACCCGATAACGTTGGACAATCGATTCGGGGCTAATTAAACCTTCGCCTTCGATTTTTCCGAGTTGACTATGTTGTAAAACAAAGGTATATTCTCTCTCATTGCCATCTAATCGTCCCCGATACTGTAGGATAATATCTTCATGATCGCTGTTCGGAAAAACTAATTTTGTCACCATACTGAACCAGTCGCTTTGATGCCAGGCAATAACTGTTTTTCCGCGAAGGGCAATTGGCATTTGACTCCGATCAATCCAATTTCCTTCTATTAACCATTGACCAGATTCCATCAAAAATGTGTGAGCCACAGTGCTATCCTTATTTGCACCAAGATTGAAAAAATCTTATCGATTTAAGTCACTGGTTTTGATCCTATCATATTGGGAGTCAAGACAGGGTGAATTTCTCCCAATAAAACTTCGGAAACCGCGCCCGTTACCGAAGGTAAATTTCCCGGAATTTCTAATAGTCGCCAATAGGCTAAAACGGCAAAAGTGATCGCTTCTTTAAAATCAGCATTTAAGCCTAGTTCTGAAGTGGAAAAAACTGGAATTGGGGTAAATAAAGTTTGTAAACGCTGTTGTAAATAGTGGTTATGGCTACCCCCCCCACATAATAGGATCTGCTCTGGTAACTGGGGTAAGAATTGATGATAACTGTGATGAATTGAAACGGCGGTTAATTCCGTTAAGGTGGCTAAAATATCCGCAGGACTTAAATTATAGGGTTCAGCTTCTCTTAAACAGCGTTGCCAATAGTCCACCCCAAATAATTCCCGTCCCGTTGATTTTGGGGGCGGTTGCTGAAAAAAATCCTGCTGTAACCACCCCTCAACCATGGCGACGCAGGGAGTTCCCGTCGCCGCCCAAGCTCCGTCCCGGTCATAGGTTTGAGCACCTTTAGAGAAATACTGTACAGCCAAATCTATTAAAGCATTTCCCGGCCCGGTGTCCCAGCCTAAAATGGGGTGATCGGTTTTTGGAAGATAAGTCACATTGCCAATACCCCCCAGATTTTGAATGCAGCGATGGTATTGGGGATGGCGGAGGAAATAGGCATCGAGAATTGGAACTAGGGGCGCGCCGTGACCCCCAGCGGCGATATCCGCGACCCGAAAGTTACTGACGGTGGTTAAACCCGTTAACTGGGCGATTAGCTCTCCCCGTCCCAGTTGCAGACTGTAACCCAGTTGATTGCCTTGGGGGGGACGATGAAACACCGTTTGACCGTGGGAGCCAATCAGTTCGGCGGGTTCACAGGACTGTTGTAGAGTTAAAGCAGCATGGGCAAAAACCGTGGCGATCGCATCATCTAATTCGGCTAGTTCGGGCATGGATAGAGGCTTTCCACCGCATAAGTCCAAAATTTGCGATCGCAACTCCACCGGATAGGGAAAGGTTGTCCCAGCCAGGAATTCCAACTGCCAATCCCCAGGGAAACCCGAAATCTCCACCAGGGCCCCGTCAATCCCATCCACCGAAGTTCCACTAATCAAACCAATCACACGCATGGGACTAACTCTGGTATTTAATCAATCGCGACCACAATCACCGTAATATTGTCCTTACCCTCCCGATCTTTGGCAGCTTTGATTAGGGTTGTCGCTGCGGTATCGCAAGCTCGAATTGATTTTAGATGGGAAGCAATAATCCCGTCTGAGAGTTCCTCGGTCAAACCATCACTACATAATAATAGGCGATCTCCAGACTGGACATTCATCTGGTCAATCGCAATTTCCGAGAGATCTTCGCGTCCCAAACACTGGGACAAAACATGACGCCAAGGATGGGTGCGAGCTTCATCTTGGGTGAGACGGGAGGATTTAACCGCTTGAGCCACCCAAGTCTGATCCTCTGTAATTTGTTCTAACTGATGTCCCCGTAAACGATATAACCGGGAATCCCCCACATTCGCAAACCAAGGACTATCGAGATCTCGGAATAGAGCCACAACCGCTGTGGTTCCCATATCCGAGCGTTCAGGATGTTGTTGCTGATCCTCTAAAAGTGCCTGGTTGGCGGCGACAAACGCATTTTTGAGGATAGTTTGGGATGCTTCAGAACTATCCCAATATTCAAGAATGTGTTCTTTAATGGTTTCAGCAGCAATCAGACTGGCTTCCTGGCCGCCCGCGTGTCCACCCATGCCATCGGCGACAATAAAAAAACGGCCATCGGGATCAATATAGTAAGCATCTTGGTTGACGTTACGAACATTGCCCGTATCCGTCATTCCAGCAAAATAACGTTTCATAAACAAGTAAAGATTGACCTCTAACTCCCAAGCAGGTTGGGCTCTTAAATTTTCCTATATCCACCCCGGAGGATCATTAAGAAGTGTTACAAAATAGATGACCAGCCACGGAGATATTTACATCATCCGATCCAAACGATCAATCCGTCGTAACAGCCTCAAGAAAGCAATCCCCAGAGCAACAGCTAAGAATACTACAAACAGAGCTAATCCCACTTTATCACTAATGAATAAGAGTGTCGCCGATAGAGTCAAGGCGGCGATTAAGACGGTGTAATTCGTCCCCATTTGCACATTACTCATTCGTCTTAACGCCCGGTCGGTTTCCGCCAGACGAACCCGCATTCGCAGGTCTCCCTGTTCGAGTTTCTCTAGGGTATCTTCAATGCGTCCGGGTAAACCAAAGGCCGAGGAACCGACTTGAACCGCTTGGCGACTGAATTCATTAAAAATACTATTGGCAGTATTGGGAAGATTTCCATTAGACATAAGCTGCATGGCAAACGGCTGTGCCACCTCCATAAAGTTGAATTCGGGGTCGAGTCCTTTTCCGACTCCTTCTAAAGTCGAAAATGCCCGCATCACAAAGGTAAAGGTTGCGGGAAAACGAAAGGGTTGGTCATAAGCAATTTCATACAAATCATCACTGATGGAGGCAATGGATTGATTTTCAAAGGGTTGATCCATAAAGTTGTCCAGCATATACTGAACTGACCGACGTACCGGGCCGATATCCCCCGTAGGTGCGATCGCTCCCATGGCAATTAAGGATTTAACCACCCGGTCGCCATCTTTTTGAGTGATGCCAAATAGGGTTTCCATGAGTTTTTCCCGCAGATTGGAGGTAATTTGTCCCATCATGCCAAAATCATAGAAAATCAATTCTCCCCCGGGACTCACCGCAATATTACCCGGATGGGGGTCAGCATGGAAAAAGCCATGGTTGAGGAGTTGTTCTAAATAGGCTTTTGCCCCCATTTGTGCCAGTTCTTTACGATCAAGTCCCGATGCTTCTAAGGCTTCATAATTGCTAATTTTAATCCCGGGAAGATATTCTAAGGTCAGAACTCGGGGGGAGGTATATTGCCAAGAAACCCTCGGCACTTTCACCCAATCAAAATTACGGAAATTCCGCCTAAAGGTATCGGCATTTCGACCTTCATTCAGATAGTCAATTTCTAACCATAAAATCCGACAACATTCGTCATAAATTCCCACCCAATCTCGACCTTTTCCCCAACGGGGATGATTTTGGAAATAACGAGCAATGCCTCGCAAAATTGCTAAGTCAATTTCAAATAATTTTTTTAGTCCTGGGCGCTGAACCTTTACCACCACATCCGCACCCGAATGGAGTTGGGCTTTGTGAACCTGACCTAGACTCGCGGCAGCTAAGGGAATTGGATCAAAATTCTGGAATAAATCGTGAACGGTTTTACCCAGATCTTCTTGAATAATTTCTTCGCTTTGTTCATAGCTAAAAGCGGGAACTTTATCTTGAAGTTTGGAAAGTTCTTCTACATATTCAAAGGGGAATAAATCCGCCCTGGTGGAAAACAATTGTCCGACTTTAATAAAAGTTGGCCCTAAATCTAAAAAGGTTTCCCTCACCCAAATTGCTTGCGCTCGACGACGAGCATTTTTTTTATCTTCGGTAAAACCGCCCCAGTAACTCCATTTTTTACCATCGACCCACAACCAAGTTAACCACGTCAAAACAAACGTCCAAATGTCTATAAAACGTCGTTGACGGGAATAATTTTTGCGGTTCCAACGGTAGGCTTTGCCTCCATAATTTTTGCCTGGAGGAGTGACTAAAGGCGGATTAATTCGGGGTTCTGGTTCTGAACCCCGAATCGAATGATCAACAGGAACTGACACAACCGTTTCCACAATGAAGTTAACCCAATAAGCGCTTATTTTGACTACAAAAGAGTTTAAACGGTACGATTACGATATTTTTGCAGTTCGGAGCGTAATTCCGCAACTTCGGCCCGCAGTTCGTCAATGGTGGCCTGTAAGTCTACGGGTTCACTGTTAGATGCGGGAAAGCTACTGTCGCCAACAACGGTTGCCACTTCTTGGGCAGCGCGTTCCATCACCTGTTGGGTAAACTGTCGTAGATTTTCTTTCTGTTCAGCCTCAAATTTTCCTAGTTCACTCAAAGCGTTGGTCAGACTATTTCCCAGTTGTTCGTACAGTCCTTCAGCTAAGGCACGGCCTACAAAAAACGAATTCACGGTGGGTTTACTCATAAAACTTAAGTTTTGCTAACTTCGGTAACAAATTATAACCTGCCTTCCTCATCTTAAGGGTTTTATTTGGGCAAAAACACCTCTGTAGAGACTTGCCACGGCGTGTCTTTCGGTGATTTTTGAGTTATTCGGCTAACCCTTTGGTCTGTTGCTGTTCCAAGTTTGCTAAGGTTTGGGCTTGGAGTGCGGTTTCGGTTGGGGTGGCAATTAATTCACCTTCTGGACTAAAATAACGCAGTTGTTGATGTTAGAGTCGATGCTGTCATCATCTGAATTATAGCAAGGCGATCGCAGTTTTATAAAAAAGGCAGAAAAAAATAATCACGTTTAAATTTTATCCTGCATTTTTTGTGTTTTTCTTTTTATCATATTTTTCTCCAAACATTCAATAATTTTATCGGAAACATCAATACCTGTAATTGTTTCAATGCCCTCCAGTCCAGGGGATGAATTTACCTCTAAAACTAATGGCCCTTGATGGGAACGAATTAAATCAACCCCTGCTAATTTTAACCCCATCACTTTTGCCGATTTAATCGCCATATTCCGTTCTTCTGTTGTTAGTTTAACATTTTCTGCTCTCCCGCCTCGATGTAAATTCGCGCGAAATTCTCCCGGGTTACTAATGCGTTTCATCGCCGCCACCACCTTATCCCCAATCACCAAACAGCGTAAATCTTCACCATTAGACTCATGAATAAATTCCTGAACTAAAATATCAATATTTAACCCTTGAAACGCTTCAATAATAGATTTAGCTGATTGATAACTTTCAGCTAAAATTACCCCCATTCCTTGAGTTCCCTCTAACAATTTAATAATTAAAGGTGCACCTCCCACCTGTTCAATTAAACTATCAATATCTTTAACAGAATTAGCAAACGCAGTTTTAGGTAAACTAATTTTTTCTTTAGCTAAACTTTGCAACGCATTTAATTTATCCCGAGAACGGGCAATAGCTTGGGATTCATTTAAGGTAAATATTCCCATCAGTTCAAATTGACGAACAATCACGGTTCCATAAAAGGTTTTTGACGCGCCAATTCTAGGAATAATAGCATCAAATTCTGTTAAATATCTGCCTTCACAAATCACAGTTGGACTCTGAGAACTCAGCGAAATATGACATCTTAAATAATCAATAATCTCTATCTCATGCCCCCGTTGTTCCCCGGCTTGTCTGATTCTTCTAGTTGAATAAAGGGAACCGTCTTGGGATAATATCGCAATTTTCATAAATAAACTTTGTCTTAAATGCTGGGGTTTTCTGCTATTAAGAATGACTTAAAAAGGATTGATGACAGTCAATTAAAAACCGTCCTTTAATCGCTTGTCTTCCTAATAACATCCGAAATCCCATGGCATCCCGATTGGTTAAAGTTAACTCAATTAACCATTGTTTTCCCATCAGTTCAATATCTGTTAAAATCACGGGTCTTGACTCCATAAGTCCACCGGAATTACGGACAGTTCGATATTCTATTAAGTCCACTTCAGCGCTGACCGTATTCAGGGTATCCCGTTGAATTGGATGGACTTTAAACCGCACCCGTTGTTTATCCTTAAATTCCAAAATATGAATATCAAAAGCGTGCAAACTTGATGACCGCGCCCCCGTATCAATTTTAGCTTTAATTTCTCCAATTCCCAAACCAGGTAAGGCCACCCACTCCCGCCATCCAATTGTTAATAATTTGGTTTTACTCATAATTTGTTGTTAGGCTTTAGCCCATTCTTCAGAGCGCCCAAGCGCAACAACGTACTTTAGTTAATAGTTGATAGTTAACGAGCGAGGACACCCCCCTGCCTCCCCTGCTCCCCCTGCTCCCCCTGCCCTTATTTTTGTGGCCGATTGGGAGAACGATAAAAGGGACGTTTAACTACTGTTGCGGGGTAGGTTTTGCCCCGAATTTCAATCTCTAAAGATTGACCCACTTTAGATAAGGCGGTGGGAATATAGGCCATAGAAATGGCTTTTCCTAATGTGGGTGATAGGGTTCCACTGGTAATTTCTCCGACGGTTTCACCATTAAATAAAACCGGATATCCGTGACGGGCAATATGGCGTCCTTGCATTTCTAACCCGACTAATTTTTGGCTCACTCCGGCGGCTTTTTGCTGTTCTAAGGCCTGACGACCAATAAATTTTCCCTTGGTGTCCCAATGAATAATCCAATTTAAACCCGCTTCTAGGGGAGTAGTGGTTAAACCAATATCTTGTCCATATAAAGCCATGGCCGCTTCTAAACGCAGGGTATCTCTGGCCCCCAAACCACAGGGCGTCACCCCGGCGGCGGCTAAACTTTGCCATAATTCCACCCCAACAGAAGGAGCCACCATCACCTCAAAACCGTCTTCTCCGGTATATCCTGTGCGGGCAATAAAGGCAGTTTTTCCTAATACTGTTGTGGTGATATGACCAAAAAACTTAACTTCAGAAAGATTATCGCTGACAAAAGGCTGTAATGTGGCTTCAGCTTGGGGCCCTTGAACGGCTAATAATACTTTATCTCGGGATAGGTCTTCTAATATTATCCCCTGATCCTCGATATGGGCACTAATCCAAGCTTTATCACGGGATTTAGTCGCCGCATTCACAATCATTACCCCTTGGGGCAGATTCGTTACCTGATCAATCCCCTGATCATAAAAAATGATATCGTCTAAAATTCCCCCCTGGGCATTTAAGAGGGCGCTATATTGGGCCTCACCCGGTTGTAAACGGCTCAAATCTGAAGGGACAAGAGATTGTAAGGCATTAATCAGGTTTTCCCCGCGTAGAACAAATTTGCCCATGTGGGAGATATCAAACATTCCCACCGCTTGGCGGACAGCTTGATGTTCTGGGTTAATTCCGCTAAATTGAACCGCCATTTCCCAACCTGCAAAGGGCACCATGCGGCCATTGAGTTCAACGGAGACGTTATACAGGGGAGTATGAGAAAGGGTAGTTGTCATAGGGGTTGTCGGGTTTCAGTGTTCGGGTTTTGGGTCAGTCGTTGAATTTCTCCCGTGTGATTATCATACTACCGTTGAACTCTCAATACCCAACACCTGAGTTGTGATATTAGAATGGTTAGAACCGCTCAATTGTCGTTTTATAGGATTTATTCATGTCAATATTGGCAGCGATCGCTGTTCTTGCAGTCTTAATTTTTGTTCATGAACTGGGGCATTTTTTAGCCGCCCGTCTCCAACATATCCATGTTAATCGTTTTTCCATTGGCTTCGGCCCGATATTATGGAAATATCAAGGGCCAGAAACCGAGTATGCAATTCGAGGTTTACCCCTGGGGGGATATGTGGGGTTTCCCGATGATGATCCTGAGAGTACCATTCCGAAAAATGATCCGAATTTACTCAGTAATCGTCCCGTTTTAGATCGGGCGATTGTGATTAGTGCGGGGGTAATTGCTAATTTGATTTTTGCCTATTTTTTATTGGTAACTCAAATTGGAATTATTGGGGTTCCCAGTTTTAACCCGGAACCGGGGGTAAAAGTGGCAGAAGTCACTCAAAATGCGAATTCTGCGGCCAACCGAGCCGGAATTGAATCTCAAGATATTATTTTAGCCGTAGAAGGTCAGGAATTAGGGGCTTCTGAAACTTCAATTAAAACTCTGATTGAAGTTATTCAAACCCATCCGAATCAACCTTTATCCGTACAGATTAAAAGACAGGATCAGGTGTTATCGGTGAATGTGGTTCCCGATTTAGGAAGTGATGGGAAAGGTCGAATTGGGGTACAGTTAACCGCAAATGGAGCAATTGTTCGTCATCGGGCTGCGAACCCAATTGAAGCATTAAGCAAGGGTGCAACGGAATTTCAACGGATTATTAACTTAACTGCATCTGGTTTTGGACAATTAATTAGTCGATTTAGTGAAACCGCAGAACAGCTATCTGGCCCGGTGGGAATTGTCAAATTTGGGGCGGATATTGCCCGTTCCGATCCATGGAATTTGTTGCAATTTGCGGCGTTAATTAGTATTAACTTAGCCTTCATTAATATTTTACCCCTTCCGGCTTTAGATGGCGGTCAATTAGCCTTTTTGTTATTTGAAGCAATTAGCGGTAAACCCTTACCTGAGAAAATTCAAGAAAATGTGATGCAAACGGGTTTGATGTTGTTATTGGGATTAGGGGTTTTCTTGATTATTCGAGATACGATTAATCTCACGGATTTAGGTTGGGTGCGATCGCTCTTTCAACAATAAACATCAATATGGTGACTCAGAAAAAGCGCAGCCCCAAACAACGAGCCCTGGAAATTTTATTGCGACTCAAACGCTTGTATCCCGATGCCACCTGTAGTTTAAATTATCAAACTCCAGTGCAATTATTAGTCGCCACAATTCTATCAGCCCAATGCACAGATGAACGGGTAAATCAAGTCACTCCGGCCCTATTTGCTCGATTTCCCGACGCCCAAAGTTTAGCCCAAGCCGATATTACGGAACTGGAAACCCTAGTCAGGTCAACGGGGTTCTATCGGAACAAAGCCCGCCATATACAAGGCTCCTGTCAACTGTTGGCGGAAAAATACGGGGGACAACCACCAAAAGTGATGGAACAACTTTTAGAACTCCCTGGGGTGGCTCGAAAGACCGCTAACGTGGTGTTAGCCCATGGTTACGGGATTAATATGGGGGTGACGGTGGATACCCATGTTAAACGGCTGAGTCAACGGCTAGGACTGACTTCCCACAGTGATCCAATTCGGATTGAACGGGATCTGATGCCTTTAATTCCCCAGGAAGACTGGGAAAACTGGTCAATTCGCTTAATTTATCATGGTCGGGCCGTCTGTACAGCGCGTAGTCCAATGTGTTATAATTGTGAATTGTCTGATTTATGCCCCTCTGCTCAAGGATCAACCGTCCCCAGCGCAGGAAAAAAACTTGCTAAAGCATAAATAATTATTTACAAGGAGAACAGCCTTAATATGGCTAAAAAAAGCATGATTGAGCGCAATAATAAGCGCAAAAGAACGGTAGAAAAATATGCGGAAAAACGCGCTGATCTGAAAGACCAGTTCGAGCAAGCTGGGTCTCAATTAGAAAAAATGGAAATTCACCGCAAAATCCAACAACTCCCCCGGGATAGTTCCAGAACCCGTGTCAGAAACCGTTGCTGGTTAACTGGACGCCCCAGAGGGTTCTATCGGGATTTTGGATTATCTCGTAACGTCATCCGCGAAATGGCCCATGCTGGGTTATTGCCCGGTGTTGTTAAGTCTAGTTGGTAATAGATAAGGGCGAGGTCACCTCGCCCCTACAAACGCTTTTTAACGGGCTAATTTGGGTTAAGCTGACCTAACTTTAAAACATCCAGAAGTATTATCCCTGTTCCCTGTTCCCTATTTCTCAAGAATTAAGAACAAAACTCAAATAGGATTGCTATATTAAAAAAATAATAATTAGACTAAAAATTATCCTACTTTGCGTTTGTTCATATCTGCCAGAAATAGCTGTTGATATTTCAAGAATTTGTCATGCCATTCTTTAAAACGGCGATCGCCATCACGGACTAACATCTGACGATATTCTTCGGAAGGGATATAAAGCTTTTTAGTTGCCATAGTGCTGATCCATTAAATTATTTTTAGACTTTATTTATATGCTAAAATAGTAACATAATCTCGCCAAATTTATCTCAGTCTTGAGGATGATCCAGAAACCCGGTTTCTCCGAGAAACCGGGTTTCTGACTTTCTGGAGTTGATTAATATTCCGCAACCCAACTTTCAACTGCTTCTAACAAATTCTCCTGTGACGCCACAAAAGAACGTTGCGGGGGTGGTAAGGGTAGGGGGTCGGGAGTTATCCAACCGAGGTGTAAGACGTCCGTGAGATAGTCGCAACAGTCGATAACTTCGGGGGTGGGTGTCCCATCTGCGAGTAACAGAATGAACAGATAGGTTTGGAGTTGCTGTTTCAGGTGGATAATTTTGGTTTCTAGGTTAGCGGGCGTCTGCACTTCGGGGGGAGTTACATGGGGTAAGAGTTTTTGATAAAGACGGTTACAAAATGCTTGGATAAATTCGTTTTTGGTGTTGAGGGTTAGTAGTTTGTTGACGTTGATGCAGTGGAGGGGAAGGTGAGGAAGTTGGCTACAAATATCGGTGATTTGTTGTTCTAATTGTCGCACGGTTGGAGTATTGCCAACGGGGGTAATATCGGAAATTTCAGGATGGGGGGTCAGGGTGTTGTGATGCTGTTCATGGAGACATTCTTGCACCTCCAATGGAATTTGAAACGGTTTCTGTTCATCCTTCCATTGATAATGACTATTAACCAACCGTTGATAAAGTCCCGCTTGGGTTTCCGGTAATTTTTGCCCCCGTTTCCAAGTCCGACATAATAACGCTAACCGCAGGGGATTTTTAATTAAATCATTAATGCGGGTTTGGTTGGGTTCTTTTAACTGTTTTAATAATTCCTGACTCTGGGTTTTATCATTAAACCATTGTTCAATAAATTCCTGAATCTGTTGGGAAAATGGCACAATTTGCGAACCCGCGAAGGCGGGTTTTGTCTGTGTAGACGCGGTTTCAACCGCCGAATAATACGTCGAAGAAGGCGAATAAGTATCCGGCGAATGGAATTCGCGACTACACAAACGATGTCCGCCTTCGCGGACAGACGCGGTTTCAACCGCCGAAGAATTTTGTTTTTTTGTAATCAACATCTCAAACCCAGCAACCCATTCCGGCGAAACTCCCGTTAAACTTCCCGTCGCATCGCGTAACCAATTTTGAGTTAAATAATCTCGTATGGGTTTATCAACATCCGCCAAGCGAATTAAAATCGGATAACCTAAATTTTCCTGTAAAATCCATCGAGCAATTTGATATAATAAGGTTGTTTTTCCCGCCCCTGGTTCCCCAATAATTGCTAACCGTTGACCTTTACTTTTACTATTTCCCTGTCGTAAAATGTCCTCAAAAAATTGATTAGGTTCGTTATAGGTTTTCGTTATTTCCGTTTCCGCTAATTGATAAAATTGTGACCCGTCCTCTGGGTTCACTTCCTGTTTTTGTCGTTTTTCCTGTTCCCGTTTCGGTTCCACTAACCCCAAGGGAACATAAAAATCGATCCCTGTTAACGGGTTATTCTTGAAAAAGCGTTCTTCGTAGGCGTCGAGGCGAGATTCACAGATTTGATGCCAGTTAATATCAGGAATTGGGGATACTATTGTTTGGGGTTGAGGTGAAGATTGTTGTTGTTTTTGAGATTGGCGATATTCTTGTTTGAGGTGACTATGGAGAATGTCAAACTTACCTTTTTTAGCAGTTTCTAACTCAGGATAACGATTTTCAAAAGCGCTCTGCCTCCGTACCCTAATATTACTTATATATTCAGGATGTCTGACCGATCAGCCATCAATGGGGAGGGGTTTAGAAAAATATTATAAAGATTGTCTCGAATTTGCTCCCAAAAGACAATAAATCCTTAAATTAAATAGGAGTGTAATTTTTTCACCCTAGGATAAATCTATGGCTGATACGATTTTTAACAAAATAATCCGTCGGGAGATTCCATCTGATATTGTTTATGAGGATGATTTGTGTCTGGCCTTTCGGGATATTGCCCCCCAGGCCCCAGTTCACATCCTGTTGATTCCTAAAAAAACTATTCCGCAACTGGCTGATGCTACACCAGAAGACCATGCACTTATGGGACATCTAATGTTGAAGGTGAAACAGGTTGCTCAGGATGCGGGACTGGACGGCGGCTATCGGGTTGTCATTAATACTGGCGAAGATGGCGGACAAACTGTAGATCATCTTCATTTTCATATTCTTGGTGGCCGTCAACTGCAATGGCCCCCTGGTTAAATTCTTTGGGCGAGTTGATCTCGCCCCACCCCGACACAGCAGAAATCAAAAGATAAGATTTCCTGATTACATACATTGGGAAAAATTTTATTAAAACCTCTTTACAAAACGCAATCATCTGTGTCATATTAGTAGTCAAGGTAGTAAAATAACTACCAACGAACCTCGACAAATACATAGCAATCATACCTAACATGACAACCACGATTCAGCAGCGCGAAAGCGCCTCTATCTGGGAACGGTTCTGTAATTGGGTGACATCCACCAACAACCGCATTTATGTGGGCTGGTTCGGTGTTCTGATGATCCCCACCCTGTTAACCGCCACCATCTGCTACATCATCGCCTTTGTCGCAGCCCCCCCAGTGGACATCGATGGCATCCGTGAACCCGTAGCTGGTTCACTGTTATACGGAAACAACATCATCTCTGGTGCGGTTGTTCCTTCCTCGAACGCCATCGGTTTACACTTCTACCCGATTTGGGAAGCAGCCAGCTTAGACGAATGGCTGTACAACGGTGGCCCTTACCAATTAGTGATTTTCCACTTCTTCATTGGTATCCTGTGCTACATGGGTCGGGAATGGGAATTATCCTACCGTTTAGGGATGCGTCCTTGGATTTGCGTCGCCTACTCTGCACCTGTTGCAGCAGCAGCCGCCGTGTTCCTGATTTACCCCATCGGTCAAGGTTCCTTCTCTGATGGTATGCCTTTAGGAATTTCTGGAACCTTCAACTTCATGTTAGTGTTCCAAGCCGAACACAACATCCTGATGCACCCCTTCCATATGTTAGGCGTTGCTGGGGTGTTTGGTGGTAGTTTATTCTCCGCCATGCACGGTTCCTTAGTTACCTCCTCTTTGGTGCGTGAAACCACCGAAGTCGAGTCCCAAAACTACGGTTACAAATTCGGTCAAGAAGAAGAAACCTACAACATCGTTGCAGCCCACGGTTACTTTGGTCGTTTAATCTTCCAATATGCCAGCTTCAACAACAGCCGTAGCTTACACTTCTTATTAGGTGCATGGCCCGTGATCGGGATTTGGTTCACCGCTTTGGGTGTATCCACCATGGCCTTCAACCTGAACGGTTTCAACTTCAACCAGTCAATCATCGACTCTACCGGTCGCGTGATCAACACCTGGGCGGATGTGTTAAACCGCGCTAACCTGGGTATGGAAGTCATGCACGAGCGCAACGCTCACAACTTCCCCTTAGACTTAGCTTCTGGTGAATCGGCTCCTGTGGCTTTGGTTGCTCCTCAAATTAATGGTTAATTTTTAACCTCAATATTCCAAAAGACGCTCTCCGCGAGGGGGGCGTTTTTTGGTGTTTTTGGGGATGTTAGGAATGAAAAACAAATGAGGAAAAGGTTTCAGTATCAGTCTTTATAACATCAATCTTTTTTTATTATGATTGGTAGGGATCAGCTGCATCCATGGCTATCGATTGTGGGAATCGGAGAAAATGGACTCGAAGAATTAACCTCCGTGGGACGAATTCTCCTTTCCCATGCCTCTGTGATTGTTGGGGGTGAACGTCATCTTGCTATGCTACCCCAAGAAGATAAACGAGAAAAACTCCTCTGGGATTCGCCAATTGAAGATTCTATTTATGAGATTATTCGTCGTCGCGGTCAAGCCGTCTGTGTTTTAGCTAGTGGTGATCCGATGTGTTATGGCATTGGTGTGACCCTGACTCGTCACCTTCCGATCAACGAAATCACAATTATTCCATCTCCATCTACCTTTAGCCTCGCCTGTAGTCGTTTGGGTTGGTCGCTCACGGAGGTAGAAACATTAAGTTTATGTGGTCGTCCGTTAGCTTTGTTAAATGCGGTACTTTATCCGAGAGCTAAATTATTGGTGCTCAGTGCTAATCGACAGACTCCCGCCATCGTCGCCCAACTGCTAACCCAACAGGGCTTTGGGGAGAGTCAGATGGTGGTATTAGAACATCTAGGGGGAACCCGAGAACGCTGCATTGAGGGGACTGCCTGTGGTTGGAATGCCACGGATATCGCGGATTTGAATGCGATCGCGATTACCTGTATTTCCTCCCAACCCGTCCCCCTCCCCCCTCGCCTCCCCGGACTGCCCGATCTTGCCTATCGCCATGACGGACAGTTAACTAAAAGAGAAGTGCGAGCGATTACCCTGGCGGCTCTAGCTCCCCTACCCAGACAACTACTGTGGGACGTGGGGGCGGGTTGTGGCTCCATTGGGATTGAGTGGATGCGGAGCGATCGCCTTTGCCAAAGTATTGCGATCGAACAGCACCCGACCCGATTACAATATATTGCTGATAATGCAACGGCATTGGGAACTCCCCACCTCAAAATTGTGGCGGGAAAAGCGCCGAGTGCTCTCCAAGATTTGCCCCAACCCGACGCTATTTTTATCGGTGGGGGGATTACAGTCCCCGAACTCTTAGAAACCTGTTGGCAAGCATTACCATCGGGCGGTCGTTTGGTTGCCAATGCTGTTACCGTAGAAAGCGAATTAATGATCTTTCAGTGGTACAGTCAATTAGGGGGAGAACTGATCCGCATTGGGATTCAAAGGGCTGAACCTGTAGGTAAATTTTTAGGCTGGAAAGCCATGGCTCCCGTAACTCAATGGGTTGTTTTAAAACCTTATTGACATCTTTGGTGGTTTGTTCTTTTAATTAACTGAAGAAAATGTTATAGCAAGTCTAAATCAATTGTATAAATAGTTTGACATCCAATTCATCGTAGGGGCGAGGCGTGCCTCGCCCCTCTAGGGGAATATAGATATTTTTTGGGATTAATAATCACCGCGAGTCCTTTTGTACAATCCATTTAGACTTGCTATATAATTATCTTAAATTGTATATATCCTAAATTGGGAATAATTCTGGTTTCTATGTATTCATGGGCAGAAAAAGATATCTTAAATAGGTTGATGCGATCGCTAAAGAATTTTATATCACAGGGGAATTCAGGAATCCTTTTGGCATATTTATTGGAGAAGAAAAGAGCATGGGAATTGTTCATACCAACTGAGCAAGTTTTGACGGTTGAACCCGGACTTTTTTGGGAATGTAAATCGATTCACAAACGTTATTGACAGATATAATTTAATTGAGTTTGATTATTGGTTTTTCACCCAGGAGAGAACACTTTCTACATCTGTAACGGTCTCCCCTTCAGGAACAGGGGGACGTTTTACCATGACAACGGGTAATCCTAACTCCCGGGCGGCAATAATTTTGGCATAGGTGGCATTACCCCCGCTATTTTTACTAACAATTGCCCCGATTTGATATTTTTGTAAAAGCGATCGCTCTGACTCTAAAGAAAACGGCCCCCGTTGCAGGATTAACTGTCCGGGGGGGATGGGCAAATCGGTTTCAGGAGGGTCAATCATCCGCATCAAAAACCAGATATTTTTTATATGGGCATAAGCAGGGAGTTCTTGCCGACCAATGGTGAGAAATATGCGTTCAGCTAACCCTGGTAAAGTCTTTGCCGCCAATTGATTCGTGTCTACCTCAATCCAATCATCTCCTAATACTTCTTGCCAAGGGGGACGAATTAGCATTAATCGGGGAATACCGCATTCGGAGGCGGCTTGAGCAGCATTAAAGGAAATTTGAGCGGCAAAGGGATGGGTGGCATCAATTACCAAATCAATGTGTTCCTGGCGTAGATAGTTTGCTAATCCAGCTATTCCCCCAAATCCTCCGATCCGAAAAGAAACCGGGTTAGTTTGAGTGACGGGTTGCTGAGTTCGACCTGCTAAAGAAGCGATCGCTTCCACACCTGGAATTTGATTAATTTGAGTTGCTATTGCCACCGCTTCGGTCGTTCCTCCTAAAATCAAGACTCTTTTTTTATGATTCATAGAAAATGGCTAAAATAGATTTAATTTGCTAGGATTATATTCATTCCCGCTATAATAGTTTTAATTTAAAATTACCCTAAAATAAATAATTATGAACCAATTCACCTTAAACTTAGAAACTATTGATCTGACAGATGAACAGTTTTTTAAACTTTGTCAAAATAACCGAAATTTAAGATTTGAACGGAATTTTAACGGAGAATTAGTAATTATGTCACCCGCAGGAGGAAAAACCGGGCATCGGAATATTGAAATTGCCTATCAACTGCAAAGGTGGAGTCGCCAAAATCCATTCGGAATTGCTTTTGATTCCTCTACAGGATTTAAACTGCCTAATGGTTCAGATCGTTCTCCTGATGCGTCATGGATCTCTTTAGAAAAATGGCAGAACTTAACCCCCGAAGAACAGGAAAAGTTTTTACCCTTATGTCCTGATTTTGTGATCGAGTTACGTTCTCCCAGTGATAATATTAAAACCCTTCAAAATAAAATGAAGGAATATCAAGAAAATGGAACTCGTTTAGGATGGTTAATCGACCCTCAAACAAAAACGGTAGAAATTTATCGACTCAATCAAGAAGTGGAAATATTAGAAAATTCCTTAACCTTATCAGGAGAGGATATCTTGCCCCAGTTTATCTTAAACCTAGAACAAATTTGGTAAATACAGAATTTCAAGCTGATACCGACTCCATCATATCAGAATCAAGGGTAATTTGTCTAGTTATCAACAAGAATATTTTTACATAATTAAATTTAGCATACAGTTCAATAACAAATAATTAATTATTATTGAACATCAAAAAAAAACAGCTTATTTTTGGGATAGAGGGAAAAAGTGTGATCAGCCCAACCCATGTTTTAAACCAATCAAAAGCCCTTAATTAGATTGATCCCCTTTAAGATAAATCCGATCCTACTCGAATTCGAGTCAGGTACTCTCCGATAACAGCCTGGGTAAACTCCATTAGAATATTGATAATAATGCTAATATTCCTTTTTAAAAAATAAATATCCTGGTCTTAGGATATTCCTTAGGACATCAATTTTTCTCCCAAACTGACATCCACCGAAAATCTATGCCGGAGGTTTGTTAACCTTTTTTTAATTTTCATTAAAAAATGTCAAAATTTCAGGGTAATAATCGTAAAATGTATAGGGAGGGGCAGACAAAAAACTCTTGGTGTGTCAAACACTCTGCAAAAAGTACGATAACTACGAGTAATCGGATAGATAATGCACAGAAACTAGTTGATGCTCAACAAACACAAGACACAAGCAGATCAAGACCAACTTTATCCTATTGCATCTATTGATCAGGGGTGGGTGATAGATGCGAATCAAGAAGTTGGATTACTAGACAGCCCCATACTGATTCGGGTGATTGCAGACCTACTGCAAGTTGCCTTGATTGTCAGTCATCTGGGTGATGGTCGGGTTTTTTATTGTAATTCTCGTTTCCAACAGACCTTTGGATTGCCTCAATCAGAAATATCGAACTTTGCTGAATCCGATATCTTTGCTAACCTCGCGGATAGAGAAATTCTGCTAGAGAAGTTGCAAAAACAGGATGTCACACAACAAACTCTACAAGTAAAACGGTTAGATGGAACGCTCTGGTGGACATTAGTATCCATGCGTCTGCTAACAGTAAATGGGGAAAAGTTGATTCTATCCACCTACTCCGAACTTCTCCCCAATTCACCCACTCAACCCCTACCACCTGGCTATATTCCCAGCTTTGACCACTGGCAACAGGGGGTGATTCTGGTGGGTGCAGAACACCAAATTATTGATTGGAATACCGTCGCAGAACAAATGTTTGGTTATGATAAATCCCAAGTTTTGGGTCAAACTCTTGCAGCCTTGAATTTATCACCGTTACATGATTTAGCTATTGACCTATGTAACTCTGAGCTTGCCGATGAATATTCCGACTGCACCCGCGAAATTCCCTTCCACCGTCGGGATGGGAGATTGGATTACTGTTGTGCTACTTTTTTACCGCTTAGGAATCAATTGGGTCAGTTAGTTGCCACCTTAATTAGCACCCAAGCCATCACGGAAGAAGTTCCCGCCCTGGCACCGATAGACCCGCTTTTAGCCACCTTGCAGTCTAGGGTCAGCCAGCAAGCCACGGTCGCCTACCTCGGTCAACAGGCCCTGATTCATTCTGACCTCTCCGTCTTAGTCAATGAAGTTGTCGGTGCCGTAGCGAAAACCTTGGATGTGGAATACTGTAAACTTCTGGAACTCATGCCCGGAGGTCATGCTTTTTGGTTGAGGGCGGGGGTGGGTTGGCAAAAGGGACTGGTCGGCAATGCTAGGGTGAGTGCCCATATTAACTCCCAAGCCGGGTATACCTTACTCAAGAATGAACCCATTGTGGTAGATGATTTACGCGTGGAAACTCGATTTTCTGGAACTCCCCTGCTGCATAATCATCGGGTAATTAGTGGTATGAGTGTGGTAATTGCCCGTTGGGGACAGGATTCGGGCTTGAGTAAAAAACAGGTAGAGTCCCCTATTTCAAAGGCTTGGGGGGTTTTAAGTGTCCATAGCACTATCCATCGCCAGTTTACCCTAGAAGATGTACATTTTTTAGAAGCGATCGCGAATGTGTTAGCGGCGGCGATTGAAAGTCATCGCGCCCAAGAACGTTTACAATTGATGGAACGAGCTATTAATAGTAGTAGTAATGGGATTGTAATTACCGATGCGACACAACCGGATAATCCGATTATTTTTGTGAATAATGGATTTGAACGAATTACAGGATATAGCAGCAGAGACATTTTAGGAGAAAATTGTCGATTTTTACAGGGGAATCATTCCAACTATGCAGCCATTGACGAAATTCGTCGTGCGGTATTAGAAGGAAAAGAGTGTCATGTCGAACTACAGAATTATCGGAAAGATGGGGAGTTTTTCTGGAATGAACTTTCCATTGCTCCAGTATATAGTTCCAAAGGATATTTGACTCATTTTATTGGGATTCAAGCAGATATAACTAAACGGAAACAATCTGAACAAGCCCTGGTTTCACAATCCCAAGCCTTAGCTCAGTTTAGTTCTAATCTCAAACATTTGCATCGGATTACAACCTATAATCATCAAAATTTAGATGAACTTTTTCGAGATTATCTCCAAGTTGGATGCGAGATTTTTCAACTATCAATTGGTTTCATTAGCCGATTAGAAAATAATAATATTATTATTGATACCGTTGATTCCGATTTAGATATAATTCAACCAGGTATGACCTTGCCTTGTGAGGAAAGTTACTGTGTTAAAGTCATTCAGACCCAAATGACTCAAGTTCATACCGAAATCGGGCAAAATCCTGAATTCAATCGACTCCAAAGCTATCAAAGGTTTCATCTCGAAACCTGTTTAGGAACTCCGATTTGGGTCAATGGTGAAATTTATGGGACATTAGCTTTTGCTGCTTTAGAGGTTAAAACCGTAGATTACAAATCCTATGAAGTGGAAATTTTAGAGTTAATGGCTCAAAGTATTGGTCGATTTATTGCGGCCAATCAAACAGAAAAACAACGAGTTAAAGCCGAATTAGGTCTGCGAGAAAGTGAGGAGCGCTATCGCCGTTTAGTTGAATTATCTCCTGAAACTATTGCCATTCACAATGGAGAACAATTAGTTTATATTAATCTGGCTGGAGCTAAACTATTAGGAGCAAATCGCCCTCAAGATTTAATCGGTCGCTCTATTTTTGATTTTCTGCCTCCTGATTATTTTAATTCCATTCATACTCAAATTCAAGATGATCACAATGAACAGCAACCTCGGTCGTTAATAGAACAAAAATTAACTCGATTAAATGGAGAAGTTATTGATGTAGAAATTGTCGGAATTCCAGCTACCTATCAAGGTCAATCTGCGATTCAAATTATTATTCGGGATATTACTGAACGTAAACGATTTGAAGCCCAACTCATGTATGAAGCCTTACATGATGCTCTGACTCAATTACCTAACCGGAGCTTTTTTAATGAACGTTTAGCACAGGTATTAAAACGATCTAAACAAGAACCTAATTATGAGTTTGCAGTCTTATTTTTAGACTTAGATAGATTTAAAGTTGTTAATGATAGTTTAGGACATTTAATTGGAGATCAACTATTAATTGAAATTTCCCATCGTCTTTTATATTGCGTCAACCCATTAGATACCGTCGCTCGTTTAGGGGGAGATGAATTTACAATTTTGATTAATCGGGTTCAAAGCATCGCCGATGCAACGGCAATGGCAGAGAAAATTCACTATGAATTAACCCAACCTTTTTATATTCAAGGACATGAAATTTTTACCACCGTTAGTATTGGAATTGTTCCCAGTCAAGACCATAATCAGCAATCGGAAAATAATAGTGAATCCCATCAATGTTTATTGTATAATAATCCTGAAGACTTTTTACGAGATGCTGATATTGCTATGTATAGAGCCAAAGCTAAAGGCAAAGCTCGATATGAAGTTTTTGATTTAAATATACATAGTCAAACCCTGTCTATATTGCAGCTTGAAACTGATTTACGACAAGCTATTTATGGAAGAATCCAAATTGGAAATCCACAGCACTCAGAGTTCGTAACTCATAAAGAAATCCACAATTTCAATGGATTAAAAACCACAGAACATCTATTAGAAAGCTCAATCACTCAACCTTCAAATCTCAAGGGTTTTAAAGTCTATTATCAGCCAATTGTTTCTTTATCTAGTGGTAGAATTACTGGATTTGAAGCCCTAGTCCGTTGGTTGCATCCCACCAGGGGTTTAGTATCGCCAATAGAGTTTATTCCAGTTGCAGAAGAAACGGGTTTAATTATTCCATTAGGGGCTTGGGTATTACGAGAAGCTTGTGAGCAATTGCGAGTTTGGAAACAAAAATTAACCCAAAAGTTTGTTTTAGTTAATACAGCCTCTACGGAAAAATCTGATTCTCAAAAACAAAAATCTAATAGTAATATTTATCCCCTAACCATGAGTGTTAACCTATCGAGTAAACAGCTTTGTCAATCGAATCTATTAGAACAAATTGATCAGATATTAACAGAAACGGCTTGTAATCCCAGTGATTTAAAACTGGAAATTACCGAAAGTGTGATTATGGAAAATTTAGCTACTTCCTTTATGATCCTGGCTCAACTAAGATCTCGCAAAATTCATCTATCAATTGATGACTTCGGGACAGGTTATTCATCCTTGAGTTATTTACATCAATTTCCCTTAAATAGTTTAAAAATTGATCGTTCATTTATTAATCGTTTAGATCATAAAAACAAAACCTTTAGCGGTAAAAAAAGCCAACCCTTACAAATCGTTAAAGCCATTATTTCTTTAGCGCAAAATTTAGACTTAGATGTGATTGCTGAAGGGATAGAAACCCGCGAACAAAGGAGAATTTTGCAGGAATTAGGCTGTCCATTCGGACAGGGTTATTTATTCGCTAAACCCCTAGAAGCCGAACAAGCGACCCAACTATTACTATCGGAGGTTAAAGAAATCCAATGATCACACTAATTTTATACAGTAAACCGGGCTGTCATTTATGCGAAGGACTCCAGGAAAAATTGGAGAAAATTCAAACCTCACCCCAAAAATCAGGAGAATTTCAATTAGAAATCCGAGATATTACTACCCGGGAAGATTGGTTTCAAGCCTATCAATATTCGATTCCTGTCCTGTTTAAGTCTGGTGAACCTGACCAACCTATTCCCCGTCCTTCGCCTCGAATGTCGGTTATGCAGTTGGAACAAATGTTACAGAAGTATTTGGAATAGGGATCACGGATTGAAGAGGATTACGCAGATTAACCCTGCCCTCGACTTGATTGGGGGACAGATTAAAATCCGTGAAATCCGTGAAATCCTCTTAAATCCGCGATCGGTAATGGGTAAGGTTTATTAATACCAACCTACTTACAAAACCCCTTTGGAACTGGGGATAGTGTTTGCCCGACGGGAATCAATTTCAACTGCCATTCTTAAGGCTCTAGCAAAGGCTTTAAACCCGGCTTCAATAATATGATGGGAATTAATTCCATCTAACTGACGTAAATGCAATGTTAGCTGACTGTTATTAACAATCGCCACAAAGAATTCTCGGACTAACTGAGTGTCATAGGTTCCCACTCGTTGGGTCGGAATTTCTAAACCATAGGTGAGGTGAGGACGACCGGAAAAATCTAAAGCAACTTGAACTAAGGCTTCATCTAAAGGGGCAATAAAATGACCAAACCGGACAATTCCTTTGCGATCGCCTAAAGCTTTAGCTAAAGCCAAACCTAATGTAATTCCCACATCTTCATTGGTATGGTGATCATCAATTTCAATATCTCCAGTGGCTTGAATTTCTAAATCAATTAAGCCATGGGATGAAATTTGGTGCAACATATGATCTAAAAAGGGAACTCCTGTAGAAACTTTGCAGATTCCAGTTCCATCTAAATTCACCGTAACATTAACTTCTGTTTCCCCTGTTTTGCGGTATACCGTGGCAATTCTCGGGAGCAGATCATTAGAATTTGCAGTATTAATAGAAGGGCGATCGCTAATTTGCATAATAATTAAGGTAAGAAACTATAGAATCTATTTTAAAGTTTAAATAGGGAGTTAGATGTCAGGAGGAAGAAGGCAGTGGGGTTTAAGGTCTGGGGTGCAGAGTTCGGACTCAGAAGTTAACGATTCCTCATCTTCTCCCCCTGCTCCCCCTGCTCATCTTCAAGCCCTACATTCCCATGATGCAATAACCCGAATCGACATACAGAATTTGACCTGTAATGCCACTGGATAAATCGCTACAGAGAAACGCAGCCGTATTGCCCACTTCCGTTTGGGTCACCGTCCGTCTTAGGGGAGCCATGGACTCAACGTGATGGATCATGTCTAAAATCCCACCCACGGCTGAAGATGCCAAAGTCCGAATCGGGCCAGCCGAAATGCCATTCACCCGAACTCCCAAGGGCCCCAACTCCGCCGCCAGGTAACGAACATTCATTTCTAGGGCTGCTTTAGCAATTCCCATCACATTATAATTAGGAATCACTCGCACCCCTCCCAGATAGGTTAGGGTGATAATACTCCCCCCTTGGGTCATTAAAGGTTTAGCCGCCGCACTCAGTTGAACTAGAGAATAGGCACTAATATCCAGGGCGCGGGTAAATCCGGCCCGGGATACATTGCTAAAGTCTCCAGAAAGTTCCTCTTTTCCTGCGAAGGCCAGACAATGGATCAGAATATCAATTCGTCCCCATTGGTCACGGATAGCCGTAAATAACTCCTCGATTTGAGCATCATTCTGGACATCACAGGGCAGAAATAAACTAGGGTTGAGGGGTTCAACTAATTCTTGCACCTTTTTTTCAAAACGACCTTTCTCATCGGGAAGGTAGGTGATTCCAAGATTAGCTCCAGCTTGGTGAAGCTGTTGGGCAATGCCCCACGCAATGGAGCGATTATTGGCAATGCCGGTAACAAGTGCGTTTTTTCCGTTCAAATTTAGCATAATAGATTATTCTATAAGCAATTGGTATCCTAATCAAAGCCATGGATTTACCCATTTCTACCAGGGATAAAACATGGATCGGACAATCATCGGTTGATTCAACAGATAAATGATGCAATTAGCGTAATTAGCGTAAACTGAAATACGGAAGATATATTAGAGCATTGTTAGTGCAAGGGATCGGGTCGTGACGTATGATAGACCGTTAGCAGAAGTGTTCCGCAGCATCGGCGGAGGGGCGTTCCCTCCCGTCGTGGAAAGCTTTGAACGGGGTAAGACGATCTTCTTTCCCGGCGATCCGGCGGAGCGCGTCTATGTTCTGATCAAAGGTGCGGTGAAATTATCCAGAGTCTATGAAGCTGGAGAAGAAATTACTGTCGCTTTACTTCGAGAAAATAGTGTATTTGGTGTTTTATCGTTAATTACAGGTCATCGGTCGGATCGGTTTTACCATGCCGTTGCCTTTACCTCTGTAGAATTACTCTCAGTTCCAATTGAACAGGTAGAGAAAGCCTTGAAAAGCGATCCCGAACTGCCGATGGTGATGTTGCGCGGATTATCGTCTCGGATTTTACAAACGGAGATGATGATTGAAACCTTAGCTCACCGGGATATGGGATCAAGATTAGTTAGTTTTCTGCTGATTCTTTGTCGAGATTTTGGCGTACCGGGTAAAGATGGAATTCGGATTGATTTGAAACTTTCCCATCAAGCGATCGCAGAAGCAATAGGTTCCACGCGAGTTACGGTTACTCGTTTATTAGGAGATTTACGACAAAAAAACATGATCTCAATTTATAAGAAAAAGATCACAGTCCATAATCCCGTTACCCTAGGTCAACAATTTACTTAATCTACGGTTAGGTTTCCTAGATTAACCCAGAAAAGATCTAGGAAACTTGCTCATAGATATAATGAGAGAAAATTGAGCAAACTGCATTAACTAGATAATTAAATTTTTAGATTCTCAGGTCTTAAAATCCTGAGTTTCCACTCTCCCAGATTTTTCTTATCTTTATGACCGCAGGAATTATCCTGGTTATATCCATCTTAGTTTTGGGTGGCGTGATTGCAACGGTTAGTGATCGCCTGGGAACTAAAGTTGGAAAAGCCAGGCTGAGTTTATTTAATCTCCGCCCCCGCAACACTGCTATGGTTGTGACCATTTTAACTGGCAGTGTGCTTTCGGCATTGACTTTGGGGATTTTATTTGCTTCGAGTAAGCCCCTGCGTCGGGGTGTGTTTCAAATTGATCAAATTCAAAGTAGATTGAATGATGCTCGGAAGGATTTAACTCGGGCAGAAGATGAAAAAAGGCGAGTAGAAAAGGATTTAACAAGAGCTAAAACGGAAATCAACACCGCTATGGCACAGTTAAATATGATCAATCAATCCCTACAAACGGCTCAATCTCAAGCTGTTAAAACAGCAGAAGAATTGGAAAGAACTCAGAATCAATTGGGAGATCTTCGGAAACAATTACGGAATATTCAGGTGGAAAGAACGGCAACGGAAGCCGAACTGAAAAATAGAGAAAATCGACTCCAAGAAGTATTTAAACAAAAAAAAAGTTTACAATCAGAAATTCAAAAACTCAGAACTGAACGTCAAAATTTGATTTGGCAACAAGAACAGGTCAAAGCTCAAATTCAGAATCGCGATCAGGAAATTGCTAAACGTTCAGAGGAAATGAAACAGCAGGATCGGGAAATTGAACAACAGGAACAACGGATCAAAAAACAGGATCAAATTATTGTGAAACGGGAATCTCGTTTGGAAGAATTGGAAACAGAACAGAAAAAATTAGAACAGCAAAAACAAGTTTTAAGTCAACAGGTTGAACTGATTGGACGGGATTTTCAATTATTACGAGAAGGAAGTGTTGTTTTAGAAAGAGGACAGGTTTTATCCAGTAGTTTAGTCAGAATTAGTGATCCAAAAACTGCAATTCAGGCGGTTAATACTCTGTTAAAAGAAGCGAATAATTATGCCCTTGAGTCTGTACAATTGGGAAATACAAAAGCGGGTCAGGTTCAAGTCATTCAAATTACAAAAGTAGAAGTTGAAGATTTAATTAATCAAATTGATGATGGTCGAGATTATGTGGTACAAGTGATTTCGGCTGCTAATTATTTAGTTGGAGAAACAAAAGTATCGGTTTTTACTAAAGCTGAACCGAATCGATTATTATTTACCACTGGAGAAATTATTGCGGGAACAACATTGAATCCTTCTGCTTTATCTAATGATCAATTGAGAAAGCAAATGCAACAACTTTTAGATGCCTCCAGTTTCCGGGCGCGTTTTGTTGGAATTGTGGGTGGAACAGTACAAATTGGAAATGATAGAATGGATACATTAATTCGTTTTTTCCAACAAGTCCAAGAACATAATCAACCCTTGGAAATTCAAGCTGTTGCTGCTGAAGATGCCTATACTATTGGGCCATTGCGACTGGATTTATTGGCACTTCGCGATGGAGCAGTGATCTTTAGTACCCGACAACAACAGGAACAGCTTAATAATTCTAATCCATTAGATAATCCATCTACTCAGAGACAGAATAATATAGGAAATCCAACCTCTCAATCTAATTATACTCAATACGATGATCAAAAATAAAATGATTTTAGGGTTTGATCCCGGGCGAGAAAAATGTGGAATTGCGGTGATGGGTGATGGTTCACAGTTATATTATCATGAGGTGATTTTAGCGGCGGATGTTCCTACAATAATTCAATCTCTTTGTCAACAATTTACTATTGAAACGGTGGTGATGGGAGATCAAACTACTTCAAAAATGTGGAAACAAAAACTAACTGAAATTTTACCGGAATCCCTTTCTATTATTCAAGTGAATGAACGATATTCTACCTTAGAAGCGCGCGATCGCTATTGGCAAATTTATCCCCCTAAAGGGTTAACTTGTTTAATTCCCAAAGGAATGCGAACCCCACCCCGTCCGATTGATGATATTGTGGCGATTGTGTTAATTGAAAGATATTTGAATCAGTCATCAGTTAACAGTTAACAGTCATCAGTCATCAGTTGTAGGGGCGGGTTTATCGAGATGCGCGGTGATTAACAAAGATCTAAAAGAACCCGCCCCTACCCGAAATCAGTCATCAGTTAAACCTTTCTGGGTATAGGTTTCAAAGAAGGTATCATCAAGGTCATAACCGAGCATTTGAGCCATAGCCATCAGGCGGGATTTGTTGGGGATATTCTGTTGGACGAGCCAGTGGTCGAGAATAAAGATCTTTTGCATTAAAAAGATTTCTAGGGCTTCGGGGTTATATTGGATGCCTTCGGTGCGATGGAATTGATGGGGGACGAGCATTGCCACATAACGGGCTAATTCCCCAGATTTCCAGTCCAGAAAGAAGGGGAGCCAAGGATATTGGGCGTCTAGGCGAATAAACCATAATCGGATTTCAGGAACTTCTGAAATTTCTCTGGGGTCTTCTGGGTCACGGGAATAGTCGATATCGAAGCTAATTTGCTGTTCATAAGCTGTAATATCGGTATTTTCGGGGATAGGATCGATTACCCTTTGTACAGGGGACAAATCTAAACGATTTACTTGCTCAGAATTCAGCTTGATGATAATTGCCATTCAATGTCAACCTTTGCAGATAGAAACCACTGTTTACTATAAAATCCCTAAGATACAATAGAAAGTATAGTCTAGGTATGGGATCGGTGATCCCAAAACTATTAAAATTTGATACATAAACCGAGGCGAGAATAGTGAAACCAATTCGTTCTTTAGAAGATGCAATCAATTATTGTCAAGCTAAAGGAATGCGGCTGAGTCGTCAGCGCCGTTTAGTTTTGGAATTGCTTTGGCAAGTTCAAGAACATTTATCAGCCCGGGACATTTATGATCGATTAAATCAACAGGGGAAATCCGTTGGTCATACATCAGTCTATCAAAATTTAGAAGCATTATCGCGGGAAAATGTGATTGAATGTGTAGAACGTTCGGAGGGGCGTTTATATGGACATATTAGTGATTCCCATTCCCATGTTAATTGTTTAGATACCGATAAAATTTTAGATATTCATATCGAATTACCCCCGGAATTATTAGCCCAAGTTGAACAACAAACTGGCGTTAAAATTACAGATTATCAAATTAATTTTTATGGTTATTCTGTTAATTCAGTAAATATTGACGAAACTGTTCAAGCGTCTTAAGCTGTTAATTATCTAAATTTTCGAGACGATCCAAGCCAGTAAGGGGTTTCAGCCTCTAAAATATACAGTTTAAATGCTCAACAGCTTAGCATAGTTTTAGTGTTCTTTAAAATAGAGAATTTTTATTCAAAATTCAAACCTTTAAAAATACGATTAACTGTTAAAAATAGGTAATTTTTCATTCCTAAAGAGGGTACGGGGACGGAGCTTACCCACCCTACTGGTTGGACAGCAGGTATAGTGGAACAGAATACAACTATTTTCAATTCAGTGGGTAGTCTGCAACAATAGCGCCTATGGAAACATCATCTTTTCAAATCACCCTGTTAATCGTCATTACGGTCATGGCGGGGATTTCGGCTCAAGTCTTGGCAGACTACCTGAAAGTTCCTGCCATCGTGTTTCTGCTATTATTCGGCATTCTGGCGGGGAATGATGGCTTGAGTTTAGTGCAGCCCAATCTTTTAGGAAGTGGTTTAGAAGTGATTGTCTCCCTATCGGTAGCCTTAATTCTGTTTGAGGGGGGATTAAGTTTAGACCTGCGGGCACTGGGTCAAGTCTCTGGGAGTGTTCGCAATTTAGTCACCTTTGGCACTTTAATCACCCTAATGGGGGCGGGAATCGCGGCCCACTGGTTGGGGGAATTTCCTTGGCCAATCGCCTTTCTGTATGCAGCTTTGGTGGTGGTTACAGGCCCAACGGTAATCGGGCCATTGCTGAAACAGGTTTCCGTAGACCGTCAAGTTTCCGCGCTGTTAGAGGGTGAAGGGGTTTTAATTGACCCAGTGGGGGCGATTTTAGCGGTTTTAGTCCTCAACGTTGTCCTGAATGGCAATACTGACCCCCTAGAAATTATGGGACAATTGCTATTGCGTTTAAGTATTGGCGCAGGAATTGGGTTAATTGGGGGTGGAATTTTGGGATGGTTATTAAAAACTGCCCAATTTATGTCGGAAGAATTAAAGAATTTAGTGGTATTAGCGGCTCTATGGGGATTATTTGATACGGCTGAATTACTAATGAGTGAATCGGGGTTAATGACCACAGTTGTTACCGGAATGATGGTGCGTTATGTCGATGTTCCTGATATGCGTCAGTTACTCCGATTTAAAGGGCAGTTAACCATGTTGGCGGTGTCAGTTTTATTTATTTTATTAGCGGCGGATTTATCCTTAGAAAGTATAGTAGCTTTGGGATGGGGCAGTGTATTAACGGTTTTAGCTTTAATGTGGGTGGTGCGTCCGATTAATATTTGGCTTTGTACTTTAAATAGTAACCTGAATTGGCGACAAAAATTATTTGCTTCTTGGATTTCACCTAGGGGAATTGTATCGGCTTCGGTTGCTTCTTTGTTTGCGATTTTACTCACCCAACGGGGAATTAATGGGGGAGACTCAATTAAAGCTTTAGTCTTCCTAACTATTATTATGACGGTGGTAATTCAAGGATTAACTGCCCGATGGATGGCTGAAAAATTAGGAGTAACTTCCCATTCGGTAACCGGAGCGGTGATTGTGGGTTCAAATCCTTTGAGTCGATTAATTAGCCGATTGTTCCAAGAACGGGATGAGTTAGTGGTGATGATTGATACTGATCCGGTCGCCTGTGAAAAAGCCCGACAGCAAGGGTTACGGGTTTATCAAAGTAGTGCCTTAGATCCTAATGTTTTGGAAGAAGCGGGATTAGAATTGATGGGAACATTCCTGGCGATGACGAGTAATGGGGAAGTAAATGTGGTACTCGCTGAACGTGCAGATACGGAATTTAAACCGCCCCGGGTATTGGCTTTATTTCCCAGGGAACCTCAAACTAAAATAACTGTTAATCGTGATAAAATTCAACAGGCTTTTATTCCCGATGTTTCTTTAAAACAGTGGAATACCTATCTGGAAGACAAGGAAGTAAAATTAGGGGAAACGGTTTTACGTCAACCAGAGTTAGAATTTCAAATAGCCCATCTACAGGCGTTAATTCGCTCAGGGGAATTAATTCCTTTATTAATAGAAAGAGATGGCAATTTTCAAGTTTTAGCCGCCTCAGAATCTTGGCAAGTCGGAGATCAAATTATTTATCTGCTTCATGATCCTAAACCAACCTTACTCAAACGTTTATCCGGTTCTCAAAAATCTAATTTAATCCTAGAAAAACATCCCGCCGTTGAGGAAGTTCCTCTATCAGTAATCAGTAATCAGTTAGTGGAATTGAAATGATCACCAATAATTTCAGCAATCACATCTTGAATTGTTACTAATCCGACTGTCCCTCCAAATTTATCAACAACTCCATACCGAAACTATAGGGAATTCGGCCGTGACAAAAAAGGCATTAATCGTAATTAAAAATAGCACTGAGAACAATCGCCCCAGCACATCGCCCGTTGTAAGGGTCATGATTACCTTTTCAGAAAATCCAGATGTCTATTGCGCCACTGGAATTCCTGACATCTGCAATTGCATTTTTTGGTCAGGATAATCAGTTAAACTCATGGTTAATTCCTTGGAATTTTCCACTAATGCCGTAGGAATTGTGACCGTTCCTTGATAAACTTTGCCACTAGGAGGCAATTGGCCAGGTAATTCTTCCACACTGGCGCTCAAAGCACGACCCTTGTCATCGGTAACATTTAAAAAACTATAGAGAAATCTAACAGATTCTTGACCTTCATTTTTTAGGTTGACATTTAAAACCAAAGAATTCCCTTTACGAGTCGCTTCTACCACTTCTAAACTTACCCCTCCATCACGGCTAACAATGGGAAAAACTGATTTATTATTTACTACCGGGGCGGGGGAACTTTCAGTTTTCGGTTTTTGGGCTTGGGTAGAGGTGGGCTTATTGGCCACTTTAGCCGATGCACTCGCCACTTCTTCCTTCCCTTCCATGCGCTTCTTGACCGTTGCTAGGATATCCTTCTCTTTCAGCAACAGCACCCCATCATGGCGGTTTCCATTTTTATTTTTATTGGCTAAGTTGTTTGGACGCACATCGGGTTGTGTAATTTCTTTCAACGCCGAACGACCCAGACCATAGCCCCAAACGGAACTGGTAAAGCCAGCGCCAAACATCATGGTTAGTAAAACGACAGTCAGAACAACAGTTGAATTTAGTCCCATCTCAAAATTTAGATATGATTTAACTTGCTATTTTAACGGCTAATGCCTATAGGATATGCTATCACCTACACAGCTTATTCAAAATTTAGCCAAAATTAGCGATCGCGGTTAACAATTTTGGGTGAGAGTATGATATTGTACTATTGGAAGCGCCCTTGGCCGATTGGGGAGGCAGCGAACTCATAATTCGCCTTCAGACTGGTTCGATTCCAGTAGGGCGCATCAGCTTAAACCCCATCCCTGGTTGAATGATGATTGAGGCTCTCCCGTACTCGGGACGCTCACCCCAGGTTATAATCTATTCCTGATTCGGGGGAGTTAGGTTTTCTATTCTCCTTTTTTCATCATTTTTTCCACAAAATTAGTATAAATTTCTCCCCTGATAAATTCGGGATTTTCTAATATTTTTTGATGAAATCCGATGGTTGTGGGAACTCCCGTAATCGCAAATTCCCGTAACGCCCGTTTCATTCTTAAAATTGCCGTCGGACGGTCTGGCCCCCAAACAATTAACTTGCCAATTAAAGAATCATAATAAGGAGGAATTTCATAATCCGTATAGACATGGGAATCAATTCTCACCCCATTTCCCCCCGGCGGTAAATAACCACTAATCTTTCCAGGATGGGGACGGAAATTATGTTCGGGATCTTCGGCGTTAATCCGACATTCAATGGAATGACCGCGTAAAATTACTTGATTTTGAGTTAATAATAACCTTTCCCCTTGAGCAATGCGAATTTGTTCAGCAATTAAATCTAATCCGGTGATCATTTCCGTAACCGGATGTTCCACTTGAATCCGGGTATTCATTTCCATAAAATAGAAATTGCCCGACTGATCAACTAGAAATTCAACGGTTCCCGCCCCGGTATAATTAATCGATTTAGCTGCTTTTACCGCCGCGTTTCCCATCTTTTGACGCAGTTTAGGAGTAATAAAAGAACTGGGGGCTTCTTCTAATAGTTTTTGGTGACGTCGTTGAATCGAACAATCCCGTTCTCCCAAGTAAATTACATTACCATAATTATCAGCTAAAATCTGAATTTCGATATGGCGAGGACGTTCAATAAATTTCTCTAAATAAACCCCCGGATTTCCAAAAGCGGCTTCTGCTTCCCCTTGGGCCGCGGCAAAAAGTTTAGGGAGTTCCGAATCTTCCCTCACTAACCGCATTCCCCGACCTCCACCCCCGGCGGTGGCCTTAATAATCACCGGATAACCGATTTTCCGGGCCAGTTGTAGGGCTTCTTTGTCATCACTCAGGAGTCCATCACTGCCCGGTACGGTGGGAACTCCGACCCGTTGCATGGTTTCCTTAGCCGTTGATTTGTCTCCCATTGACCGCATGGCGTGGGGTGTGGGGCCAATAAAGGCAATATCATGATCGGCACAAATTTCGGCAAATCGGGCGTTTTCAGCCAAAAATCCATACCCCGGATGAATGGCCGTGGCGTTACGAGTCAGGGCAGCGGCGATAATATTGGGAATATTCAAATAGCTTTTACTGCTGCTGGGTTCGCCGATACAAACGGCTTCATCGGCCAGTTGGACATGAAGGGCGTGGCGATCAACCGTTGAATGAACAGCAACCGTCGCAATACCCATTTCCTCGCAGGTGCGAAGAATCCGTAAAGCTATTTCCCCTCGATTGGCAATTAATATTTTTGAGAATCGCATCTTTAATATCAGAAAACAAGATTTATCAACCACTTTGTAGTAAGCCCTTTGGGGCTTAGTCTTCTGGGGAAGAAAGCCCTAAAGGGCTTACTACTTTTAGAAATAGTTTTAAAAAGTTCCCGCTAATGCCTCCACACAACGTTCACAAATAGTAGGATCTTCTTTTGATTCCCCAATATGGACGGAATAATTCCAACAGCGATCGCATTTTTCCCCATCGGCTTTGACAACACCAATTCCCAAATCTTCAAACTGTTGATTATAGGGTAAACCGTTTAAAGGTTCGGGAGTATCTAATAGTTCAACCTGGGAACAAATAAACAGATAACGCAATTCATCCACCCCATTATTATCTTTTAATTCTGTAGTTTTGGGGTTCATTTGTTGCAACTGTTGACGCAGATCCTCATCCGCAATATATAACAATACTTTGGCTTCTAAGGAGGCACCAATGATTTTATCCTGACGGGCTTTTTCCAAGACAACATTAACATCACTTCTAATTTGTCGTAACTGTTGCCATAACGTCCCTAATTCTGGCTTTTCCCAGTGTTTTTCTAACCTTACCCAACCCGCTTCAAAAACCGAAGTCTGGGGCGGAGAATAGGGAATATTTTGCCAAATATCCTCGGCTGTATGGCATAATACGGGGGCGATCGCCTTCGCCAAATTCTCTAACGCCACGGCTAAAACCGTTTGACAACTGCGACGCCGAAACCCATCAGCCCCACTAATATATAACCGATCTTTGGCAATATCCAAATAGAAATTAGATAAATCCACCACACAGAAATTCTGAATCACCTGGAAGAATCGGAAGAATTGATAACTTTCAAAGGACTCTGTTATTTCAGTAAAAACCTCCGTAATCCGGTGTAACATATACTGATCCAATTCCGGTAATTCTTCGTATTTAACCGTATCTTTACTCGGATCAAAATCATGCAAATTCCCCAATAAAAATCGGGCAGTATTTCTAATTTTGCGGTAAACATCCCCCATCTGTTTCAGGATATTTTTCCCCAAAGGAACATCCGAAGAATAATCGACCGAGGACACCCACAACCGCAGAATATCAGCCCCATAAGGCGGCTCCTGCTGTTGATTTTTCCCCCCTTCAATCACAATTGCCGGATCAACCACATTTCCGATGGATTTACTCATTTTCATCCCCTTTTCATCGAGGACAAATCCATGGGTTAATACGGTTTTATAGGGAGCATGACCAGAATTAGCTACACTGGTTAATAAACTTGATTGAAACCAGCCCCGATGTTGATCAGAACCTTCTAAATACATATCCGCCGGATACTTTAATTCGGGACGTTGATTAACAACAGCCGCCCAAGAAGAACCCGAATCAAACCACACATCCATGGTATCGGTTCCCTTGCGGTAGGTCTTGCCATTATTGCGGTATTCTGGGGGTAATAATTCCTGAATGGATAACTCCCACCAAGCATCCGAACCCTTTTCGGCAATAATAGTTTGAACGTGATTAATTGTGCTTTCATTTAATAACGGTTCGTTGGTTTCTTCCTCATAAAAAACCGGAATCGGAACCCCCCAACTCCGTTGTCGAGAAATACACCAATCACTGCGATCAGCTACCATGGAAGTAATCCGATTTTCTCCTTGGGCGGGAATCCATTGCACCTCAGAAATTGCTTTTAAAGCCGCATCTCGGAACCCTTCAACGGAGGCAAACCATTGTTCAGTAGCCCGAAAAATTGTGGGTTTTTTCGTGCGCCAATCGTAGGGATATTTATGTTGATAGGGTTCTTCTTTTAATAGGGAATTAACTTCCGTTAAAGCCTGAATAATTGCCCCATTTCCCTCACCTAAAACATTTAATCCTTCAAATTTTCCAGCTTCATCGGTAAAGTTTCCTTGATCATCCACAGGGGATAAAATCGGCAAACCATATTTTTGACCGACAATATAGTCTTCTTGACCATGACCGGGGGCGGTATGAACTAATCCCGTACCGGATTCGGTGGTAATATAATCTCCCCCAATAACTATCGGACTTCTCCGATTAAATAGGGGATGTTTATAGGTAGAATTTTCTAAATCCTGACCTTTAAAAGTGGCTTTAATGGTTAACGAATAACCCAAGGTTACTGATAATTGTTCAGCTAAATCCGCCGCCACAATTAAATATTTAAACGCCGGGGGGTTTTCACTTTCCCCCACTTCCACAACCGCATAATTTAAAGCGGGATTAACCGCAACGGCTAAATTACCCGGAATTGTCCAAGGAGTTGTTGTCCAAATGGCGACCCCTAATTCCGATAGAAAGGGCATTAATAATTCCCGCAAAGGTTCAGATACGGTTAATAGTTTAAAGGCGGCAAATAAACTGCGGGAAATGTGACCTTCTGGATATTCTAATTCCGCTTCAGCTAAGGCGGTTTTTGAACTGGGACTCCAGTGCACGGGTTTGTGTCCTCGGTAAATATATCCCTCTAAAAACATCTTGCCAAATACACCAATTTGGGCGGCTTCATATTCGGGTTTTAAGGTTAAATAGGGGTGTTCCCAGTCGCCCCAAACCCCATACCGTTTGAAACCGGTTTTCTGTTGTTCAACGGCTTGTAAGGCGAAATCTCTGGCTTTGTGACGCAAAGTTAAGGGGGTTAATTGTTCCCTTTCCCCGGCTTTCATGTTTTGTAATACTTTCAATTCAATGGGTAAACCATGACAGTCCCACCCGGGAACATAACGAACTTTACGACCCTGTAAAATTTGATAGCGATTAATAATATCTTTAAGAATTTTATTGAGAGCATGACCAATATGCAGCGTCCCGTTCGCATAGGGGGGGCCATCATGTAAAATAAATAATTCACCGGGGTTATTTTGTGACAGGCGTTGATAAATTTCCTGTTCAGCCCAAAAGGCTTGGATTTCCGGTTCTCGCTTCACGGCGTTTGCCCGCATATCAAATTTTGTTTGGGGCAAGTTGACGCTATCTTTATAGGATTTGGCTTCTGTCACAACAGTATCCTGAATGATTCTTGTTAATTGATTTGTATTGTATCCTAACATCGTAGTGAGCCCTTCACGCCTCAATTATTGATCTGCAAGTCGCAAATCGTAGTGAGCCCTTCAGGGCTCAATTATTGATCTGCAACTAAGACAGTGAACTTGATCTACAAAACCCGCCCTACCGGAGTAAGACGGGTGGGATGAGAATTAGAGTAAATTAGGAATGGGTAACGGCGTATTCATTTAGAGAATTCAGGGCATGATCTCCGGGTGAAATTGTAACTTTTCCCTGTTGATCCACATCAATAAATGCCCGATCGCCATCCTTAATTGTTCCGGCTAATAAAGCTTCAGCTAAGGCATCTTCTAACAGATTCATTAAGGCTCGACGTAAGGGTCTGGCGCCATAATTCGGGTCAAAACCCACATTAACTAAATGATCTTTGAACCCTTCACTGACGGTTAAAGTAATATCTCTTTCGGTTAACCGAGCCAGCAGATCTCGAAGTAGAATTTCGGCAATTTGTCTAACTTCGGATTTTTGCAATTGACGGAAGACAATAATTTCATCCAAACGGTTAAGAAATTCTGGCCGGAAATATTGTTTGAGTTCCTCATGGACTAAATTTTTAATCCGGTTATATTGCTGATCTTCTTGAGAAGTTGCAGCCCATTCAAATCCTAAACCGCCACCACCTTTTTCAATTACCTTAGAACCGACGTTCGAGGTCATAATAATTAAGGTATTTTTGAAACTGACCGTGCGACCTTTGGCATCGGTTAAACGTCCATCTTCTAAGATTTGTAATAACAAATTGAAGACATCGGGATGGGCTTTTTCAATTTCATCAAATAGCACCACCGTATAGGGACGACGACGGACAGCTTCAGTTAATTGTCCGCCTTCGTCGTAACCCACAAATCCCGGGGGAGAACCGATTAATTTAGACACCGTATGTCGTTCCATATATTCCGACATATCTAAACGAATCATCGCGTCTTCTGCCCCAAAGAAATAGGTCGCTAGGGCTTTAGTTAATTCGGTTTTTCCGACTCCCGTGGGGCCAGAAAAAATGAAACTGGCAATGGGGCGATCGGGATTTTTTAATCCTACCCGGGCACGACGAATGGCGCGAGAAACGGCCCCTACCGCTTCATTTTGACCAATTAAACGTTCATGTAAGATATCTTCGAGTTTCAATAATTTTACCGATTCCGATTCGGTTAATTTATTGACATTAATACCCGTCCATGCAGCTAAAATTTCGGCAATATCGTCTTCAGTTACGACTAAACCCGTACCCGCGATATCGGTTTTTTGAGCGGGGGTTTCCAGTTTATCTTTAATTTCCAATTCCCGATCGCGCAGTTCACTGGCTTGATCGAAATCTTGGAGTTTAACAGCCGTTTCTTTTTCGGCAATAACTTTAGTTAATTCCCGTTTTAATTCCCGCAATTCGGGGGGAACTTTGGAATTCATCACCCGAACTCGCGAACCCGCTTCATCAATTAAATCAATGGCTTTATCGGGTAAAAAGCGATCACTAATATAGCGATCGGATAAGGTCGCCGCCGCGTACAATGCCTGATCGGAAATCGTTAATTGATGGTGTTGTTCGTATGCGCGACGCAACCCGAACAGAATTTCCACGGTTTCTTCCACGGTGGGTTCGCCGACCATCACCGGTTGGAACCGCCGTTCCAGGGCCGCATCCCGTTCAATATATTTGCGGTATTCATCCAGGGTAGTCGCCCCTAAACATTGCAACTCACCCCGGGCGAGGGCGGGTTTGAGCATATTAGAGGCATCCATAGTCCCTTCAATGGAACCCGCACCCACAATGGTATGAATTTCATCAATCACTAAAATGATATTTCCGGCGGTACGAATTTCTTCGACAATGGTTTTTAGGCGTTCTTCAAATTCCCCCCGAAAACGAGTTCCAGCAATTAAAGTTCCCATGCTCAAGCTGATCACTTGTTTATTTTCGAGGACGTCGGGAACATCGTTATTGACAATGCGTTGGGCCAAGCCTTCCGCAATGGCGGTTTTTCCCACCCCCGGTTCACCCACCAACACCGGGTTATTTTTGGTGCGGCGTCCCAGAATTTGAATTACCCGCTCAATTTCCCGTTGACGACCGATCATCGGGTCAAGTTTGCCTTCGGCGGCTAGTTGGGTGAGGTTGGTGCCGAATTCGTCGAGGGTGGCGGTTTTGGTGGACTTGCTGCGACCGCCTCCTCCGGGGGCGACGGTGGCTTCTTCCCCAAGGGATCGAATTACCTCAGTCCGCACTTGAGAACGGTCAACCCCTAGATTTTCGAGGACTTTGGCGGCGACTCCTTCATTATCTTGGAGGAGTCCGAGTAAGATATGTTCGGGGCCAATGTAGTTATTCCCCATTTGTCGCGCTTCCTTCATCGCGGTTTCAAAGATGCGTTTGGCCCTAGGGGTAAAGGGAATTTCTACCGGGAGGAAACCTGACCCGCGACCAATAATGGCCTCGACTTCTTTTTGGACTTCCCGCAGGCTTAACCCTTGTGCCTTCAAGGTTTTGGCGGCGACACTGGTTCCTTCGCTCATTAAGCCCACAAGAATTTGTTCTGTTCCTACAAAGTTATGTCCCAGGCGTCGGGCTTCTTCCTGAGCTAACATCACCGCCTTAATTGCCTTATCCGAGAAGTATTCAAACATTTTTTCTGCTCACTCCCTATATAACGTTTATTTTTATGGAGTTGTCATCCCTGGTGGGGAGACGATGATAGGTTTTAATGTCCCGATGTAAACTTTTATTGAGATACTACAATCTAATGTAACGTTATTTGGTCAAACGTGCAGTGAGGACACCCGTAATTTTGATATGGGGTTGCAAACTGACCAATTCCCCCCATTACCCATTCCCTATTCCCCATTCGCTTTTATATCAGAATTAAAGGAAGAAGCAGAAATAAATAAATAGGGTAATAAAAACCCAATAATTGTTTGTTACACAAAATGATAATAATGCTATAATATAATCAGAGAAAAATCTGATATAGCAGTTGCCACATCTATTAGGACATTCTTGAAAGCTAAAAGCTACTTATAGTAAGTATTTACCTATTGCCCATTGCCCATTCCCTATTGCCTCTTGCTATAGTAGTAATTTTGAATCTGCCAAATATTCTGATCTATTGATATCGAATTGAAGTAAAATTAAGGAGGATAATTATTATTGTGGTTTTGGTGCGTGCGCTTTGCTCACACACCCTGCGGGTTGGCGATTGCCTGCTTCTATAAATACTCCAAATGATTCTTCATTTCCTCGGCATTCAGTATCTCCCAAATTAATACTAACCCTTGCAAAATTTGCCCAATAGATTTACTGCTTTGTGGACAGTAAACAATACCCGAATGGGTAAAACCAGCATGATGTAGTCTCAAAAAATCCGTATCCTGAGTAAAAACAACTCGCTCTTGAGACCGGGCAAATTCTAATTGTTGTTCGTCAGATTTCCCGATCATTTCTTCTTCTGGAGTCGTACTAACATCAATTCTACGTCTTCGCAACCCACTTGCTATAGCAAGAGTTATATTTTCATCTAAATGAAATTTAATTTTACCCATGCTGACGATTTTTTAATTTTTGTTGCAATAGTGATGGGGTTTCAGTTTGCAATTGACGGGCAAATTCTTCGTCAGCTTTGATGGCAGATCGGATTTCATCTCGATGATCATGATAATAGGCTAAAGCTGCATAAATATCAGATAAGGTAATACTGGGATAATGATAAAGAATTTCATCAGGCGACATTCCCATTTGTTCATGCCAGATAACAATATCCTGAACTCTAATTCGATGTCCAGCAATACGGGGTTTTCCCCCACAAATTCCAGGGGTAATTTCAATATGTTCTTGAATGACGGTAATAGACATAATAAACCGATGGTAACGGGAAAATTAGCCTCGTAAGATTATAACATACTTCCATCGAATTGAGGTAAAATTAAGGGGAATTATTATTATTCTGGTTTAGGTGCGTAGGCGTTGATAGCCACACCCCACGGGTTGATGGGATGATTTAAACTTTTTGATCTGAAACTCAAAATAAATATCGTAGGGTGGGTAAGCCCAGCGAACGCACCAACGCCTAAGAGGGTTTGGAGACCCAACCCCGACAATCATTTTTTTGTGGAATTAGGAGTTAATTGAAGCCCTGGAGACGCAGAAGGACTGGGTTGATTATATTTTTTCAACCAATCTTTCCCGACTTGAATGGTTAAGTCAGATTCTAAAAATCCCGTACTTTCGACGACAACCTTACCAAAACCTAGAGATTTTTGTAAAGATTCAGCACTCTTAATATCGCCATCCTGAGCGACAATTTTGGTTTCTTCTAAGGGTTCTGTCCAAGGTTTAGAAATTTTGACATTCCAAAATCCCTGATCATTTAAAGTTCCAACCAATTTATCAATAGCCTCAGAACTATCATTACTATCTTGAATGGCAATTCTTAAATCTTTGGGATCAATATTATCAAATTTCCAAACATCCTGACCAAAATCAAAATGTTGAGCCACTATATTTTCTAAACGGGCTGCATCGGGTAACCAATAGCTGGCTCGATATTCTTTCGGGTCACTAAATTCCCCTGGAACCATTAGCATTTGTACATTTTCCCGTTTAATATTGGTGGCAAAATCAACTAAGGCGACTAATTCTTCTAAACTTAAATTGGTATCAATATGAGACTGAACAATTGACATAACTTGAGGCAGTTTAGAAATGGTACTCACACTTAATGCTTGTTCCATGAACTCCCGAATTAGCATTTGTTGACGTTGTACCCGTCCGATATCGCCTAAAGCATCATAACGGAAGCGTAAAAACTGTAAGGCTTGCGCTCCATTCAGGTGTTGTTCCCCTTGTTTTAAATTAATATAGAGATGTTGGCTATCATCTTGATAGTGCATATCTTTGGGAACGTAAATACTCACGCCTCCCATGGCGTCAATTAATTTTTCCACCCCTTGCACATTCACCCGCACATAACGGTCTATTCCCACACCGCCTAATAACTCACTGGTGGCTTTTGCACTTAACGCCGGGCCGCCATAATAGTTAGCATCATTAATTTTAGTCATTCCCCGACCTTCTACATACGTCCGAGTATCCCGGGGAATGGATAATACTTTTAACTGTTTATTAGCCGGATCAAAGCGGATCAATAGCATTGTATCCGATAACCCTTTAAAGGAATCCACCAAGGCATGGTATCCCGCTTGCGGGTGGGAATCATCTTCCAAATCTGAGGTTAAAACCTTTACCCCCATCACCAGAATATTCACCGGGCGGGTTAATTCTGGCAGTCTCATGTTGGTGGTCGCCATTTGACCTTTAGAAAAAACCGCCGCTTCTTCGGGGGTTAGTTTTTGCTGTAATAGAGGTGTTGTCGATAGAGACACGGCTAATAAAGCTCCGGCGGTGGCCGAAATCATGGCGACTCCAGCCAAACCTAAACCCAGTCCTAACCACCGTCCAGGACTAGATTGAGCTAATTTCCTGAGATTGGGTTTTGACGGGTTTGGCAATGGTTTTTGACTCTGATATCTTGGTGCTGACACGGACTTCCTCACACAATCAATAAATAATTTTTAGAGAGAATACACTGATGGCGAAATCGGGGATTGTTTTAGAACCAACCTATTATGGCAGATGTTTGCCTAATACTTGTTCAGCTAGGCGGCTAATTCCAGGAAGCCATAGCGGTTGACGTTTCCAGACTTTAATCATTAAGCCTAAGCTGACAATAAAATAACTGCTTGTCAATAGACTACTGGTTAATAACATCGGCAGGGTGATCGATTCCGCACTATAAGCTCCAGTTTCTAACAATATCAGTGCTGTTAACCAACTGAACGCTAACACAATCACTAATCGACTGACGGCTTGTTGTTGTTTTGTTCCTGACCGTCGATATAGTGTCCACAATGCCGGGAAGAAACCCAATATGGGAATTAGATAAACAAATAACTGCAACCGTTCATGTTCAGGATTCTCATACAGGGGATTGGTTTTCATAAAATAGAAAATAAAGTAAGCACCGAAAACAGAAAATATTTTCTCAACCTCTAAAACCAGCAAACCCAATACCCCGATTCTGATACAATGGTGACAACTTGAGATGCAGGAGAACAGATTACCCCATGATCGCAACCCAGAAACCGATTGTTATTTCCCCCTCCATATTATCAGCAGATTTTAGTCGTCTTGGTGAAGAAATTCGGGCGGTGGATGAAGCTGGCGCCGATTGGATTCATGTTGATGTGATGGATGGTCGCTTCGTTCCCAATATTACCATTGGGCCATTAATTGTGGAAGCTATTCGTCCGGTAACGAAAAAACCCCTGGATGTCCACTTAATGATTGTGGAACCGGAAAAATATGTCGAAGGTTTTGCCAAAGCTGGCGCTGATATTATTTCGGTTCACGCCGAACACAACGCTTCTCCCCACTTACACCGAACCCTGGGTCAAATTCGAGAACTGGGTAAACAAGCGGGTGTGGTTCTGAATCCTTCTACTCCCTTAGAATTAATTGAATATGTCTTAGAACTTTGTGACTTGGTGTTAATCATGAGTGTTAACCCCGGTTTTGGTGGTCAGAAATTTATCCCCGGAATGGTGCCGAAAATTCGCGCCCTCCGTCAAATGTGCGACGAACGAGGTTTAAATCCCTGGATTGAAGTCGATGGCGGTCTGAAAGTCGATAATACTTGGCAAGTCTTGGAAGCCGGGGCTAACGCTATTGTGGCGGGTTCGGCGGTATTCAATGCCCCTGATTATGCTAAAGCTATTGAAGGAATTCGCCATAGTAAACGTCCTAGCCCTGAGTTAGCAACGGTCTAATATTCCATCATGAAATGTTTGCTACAGATTCCCCAGTGTAGAGACGTTGCATGCAACGTCTCTACACCGTGGGTAGAGGGATAATCTGTAGCATCTATAATTGGATTTCATTAATCTGAATTTGATCGGATTTTTCTATATTATTACCCCCCTTGATGATCGAGAGGGTTAATTTTATGTAAAAATTTAACAACTTACTCTTTTCTTCATCGCCTCCTGATGCTAAGATTCAATTCAGAAACTTGAATTTAGTAAAGTTAAACTTTATAAAAATAGGGTAAAAGCCATGGGGATTAAAACTGCTATTATTGCTGGCTTGTTTTCTTTAGTTCTTCCTGTATTTGTTCCCGTTGCTTTCGCAACATCGAATTCTGGTTCAGGAATCACAGAATCCTGGCAGGAAAACGGTAATTCCGGGGTAAACTCCAGCGTTACAGACACAGAAACGGCTAAACGGGAACTGTTTTCTGAACCCTTTTATCAATCTGAACCTCAGCCCCCTCGCCATCGGGAACGGGTATTATCCCAAGGCACTCAAGGCTCCCAAGTCACGGGGTTACAACAACGGTTAAAAGCCCATGGGTTCACCCCGGGTAAAATTGATAGTGTTTTTGGCCCACGGACAACGGCATCGGTGCAGGCGTTTCAGCAGGCTAAGGGATTAGAAGTGACGGGTGTTGTAGACCGCGATACCTGGCAAGCTCTATCGGCGGAGCCCCAAGTGGCTAGTTCAGTTCCGGTTAATCAGGAGGGTGTTTTATCCAGAGGTTCCCGGGGAACGGATGTTCGTGTATTACAGGAACGTTTAATGGCTAAAGGCTATCGTCCCGGCCCGGTTGATGGGATTTTGGGTTCTCGCACCCTGGCGGCGCTGCATGAATTTCAAATTGCCCAAGGCTTAGAAAGCAGTAATCAAGTTAATCAAACAACTTGGACAGCTTTGAATAGTGAATCGTTGCTTCCCGAAACCCCCGCTCGTTTAACAGAAGAAAATCCTAATTTGAATGAGAACGAAAACACAGATTTAGGAAGTAGTTCTGAAGAAAAAGTCTTCAATTTAGACGGGTTCACGAACTAAAATCATTCCCACCCCTAGAGACGTGCAAAGGCGCGTCTCTTTTTCTCTCTTTGAATATTGAGGGGAATCATGGCATTATCATTAGAAATTAAACGGGTAACATCTAGCGATTTAGGTTTATTAAACCAATTATATACAGAAATAGATGGAGAATCTCCTCTGTCTCTATCGGAGGTTGAACAAATTTTTGAGCAAATTCAGCAAGTTCCCAACTACAATATTTATATTGCATGGCTGAACGGTGAACCAGTGGGTACATTCAGCTTATTATTTATTCCGATGATTTTGCATCACAGCAAATCTGCGGTTATTGATGCCGTGATTGTCACTTCTGGTTACAGAAACCAAGGAATAGGTAAAGCCATGATGCACGAAGCTCTCAAACTCAGCCGGGAGGCGGGATGCTATAAAGCCATGCTGTCGTCTAATTTAAAACGGACTAACGCCCATCAATTCTATGAGTCTTTAGGGTTTAAACAGCATGGTTGGAGTTTTATTCTGGAACTGTAACCCAAAACTTGAGATTTTAGGGTAATTTATTAAAGGTATTTTGTCTGAACACACTTAACTCCGAACACGATGAATATTCTTGCTGATTTTCTATCTAAACCAACTCAAACTAATTCCCCTCAAGTTAAAAAAAGTGGTAGAGGAATCTATATTAAATCACCTCAAGAAATAGAAACTATGCGACAAGCTGCAAAGATTGTGGCTACGGTATTAAAAGAAATTTCAGAACGGGTTGAACCAGGGATGACCACGGCGGATTTGGATGCTTATGCAGAAAAACGGATTCGAGACATGGGAGCAACCCCAAGTTTTAAGGGATATCATGGATTTCCGGCTTCTATTTGTGCTTCTATTAATAATGAAGTTGTTCATGGCATTCCTAATCGTAGAAAAGTCATTCGTACCGGAGATGTTTTAAAAGTCGATACGGGTGCTTATTATCAAGAATTTCATGGCGATTCTTGTATTACTATTGGGGTGGGTGAAGTTTCTCCAGAGGCAAAAAAATTAATTAAAGTGGCTGAAGAAGCCTTATATAAAGGCATTGAACAGGTCAAAGCGGGAGCTTATTTACTCGATATTGCGGGAGCGGTTCAAGACTATACAGAAGCCAATGGTTATAAAATTGTAGAAGAATTTACAGGTCATGGAGTGGGAAGAAATCTACACGAAGAACCCTCGGTTTTTAATGCCCGTACCCATTCTTTACCTAATGTTAAATTGAAAGCGGGAATGACTTTAGCTATTGAACCGATTCTGAATGCAGGCTCTCGATTTACAAAAATTTTATCGGACAAATGGACAGCCGTAACCATTGATAATGCCTTATCTGCTCAATTTGAACATACGGTTTTAGTCACAGAAACCGGCTACGAAATTTTAACAGATCGTTCTATAATAGGTTAAGGAATAATAATCAGTTATCAATCGTAGGGGCGGGTTCATCAAGATTTAGGCGATTAACAAAGATATAAAAGAACCCGCCCCTACCTACCCATTCGTAATTCGTAATTCTTAATTCTTAATTCCCCCAATGATTCGCATTCAAACAGTTAACTATTCTGAATATTTTATAGAAATTAAAGCAATTCGACATCAAGTTTTTGAACTTGAACAAGGAATTAATCTTGGATTAGAATTTGATGGGAAGGATGAATCAGCCCAACATTTATTAGCCTATTTAGATGATTATCCGATTGGAACCCTGCGTATCCGTTATTTATACCCGGAAAAAGCTAAAATCGAACGGTTAGCTGTTCTGGCGACCGCTAGGGGAATGGGCATTGGTCAACAATTAATGGAATGTGCCCTAGAAGCGATCGCTCAAACTTCGATTAAAATAGTGATTGTTAATGCTCAAGTTTATATTAAAAATCTCTATTTAAAATTAGGATTTGAAACAATAGGAGAACCTTTTCAAGAAGCCGGAATTGCCCATATTAAAATGATTAAATATTTGGGAAATAGGGAATAGGAAAAGTCGTAAATCAACCAAACTCAGAGGAGGGTTTGAAGACCAAACCCCTACTATAAAAGATGATAACATCACGAGTTTCTATGGGTTTTCTAGGCTTTTCTCCGGTTGGGTGGGGGGGGATTTTAACTTGGATTTAACTGGAGTTGGTGGTTCGGGGGTTGGGGTTGGGGACGGCGGGGTNGATTTTAACTTGGATTTAACTGGAGTTGGTGGTTCGGGGGTTGGGGTTGGGGACGGCGGGGTTTCCTCAGTCTCCTCATCTTTGGGAGATTCGGTTTCCACTTCCGGGGGAGAAGATTCAGCCATGACTAATCCCCTTTGTTTAACCCGACGAATCAATAAATTAGCCACTAATGCGGTAGCTCGGTTATCACTTTCTAAGTTAAATTCCGAATCATCGGTATCTATTTCTACATAACGAGATACCACTTCCATAATTTCTTTTCGCATGGCTTCGACCATTTCCGCCGATAAATCAGCCCGGTCATGGGCTAATACCAACTTCAGGCGTCGTTTGGCCTCCTCTCGACTGGTTTGATGAGTTCGAGGAAAAAGTCGTTCTATGAGTTCATTAATTTTCATGGGGGTTTGGAGGATGAATACAGAAGCAGTCAGATCAACAATTTCAAGATATATTTTTAGCCAACTTTAGAGGAAAGCAAGCGACGCAGTTTGGCAAAAAAACCTTCTGGACGGGGGTTAAGGTCAAGGAACGCTACTTTTTCTCCTTCAATTCGACGCACCACATTCGTGAACGCTTGGGCTGCTTGGGATGGGGTTTCTGATAACACCAAAGGTTCTCCTTTATTGGTAGAAACAATCACATTTTCATCATCGGGAACCACCCCAATTAAAGGAATCGCTAAAATTTCCTCCACATCCTGTACCGACATCATATCGTTAGCTTCCACCATTAAGGGCTTAATCCGATTAATTAATAACCGAATTTTTTTCACCGAATTTGCCTCTAATAAACCAATCACCCGATCCGCATCTCTAACGGCTGAAACTTCGGGAGTAGTGACAATAATTGCTTCTTTAGCAGGGGCGATCGCATTTTGAAACCCCTGTTCAATTCCCGCCGGACAATCAATAATAATATAGTCATATTTCCCCTCTAACATCGCCACTAATTGCTTCATTTGATCGGGTGTAACGGCTTCTTTCATGCGATTTTGAGCCGCAGGTAATAAAACCAAGCGGGATTCTCGTTTATCTTTCACTAAAGCTTGTTCCAGGCGACATTCTCCCGATAAAACCTCCATTGCGGTATATACAATCCGATTTTCTAAACCTAGAAGTAAGTCTAAATTTCTCAGACCAAAATCCGCATCAATCACCACAACACTGTGGCCCCGTTTTGCCAAACTCATGCCCACATTAGCGGTACAAGTAGTTTTTCCCACCCCTCCTTTTCCAGAGGTAATCACAATAACACGACTCATATTTTAAAAATTTGTATTCAGCAATAATCGATCCGGTGTTCAGAATAACCTATTTTATTGACACTTGGCGCATCACCCATCACCCATTACCCATTTATATCCAGGGTCAAAACTCTAGCCTTGGCCACTTCCTTCGCGGGACTAATCCTAATCCCGGTACTATTGATATAGGCGACTTCCGGGTAAAACTGTTCGGGGGAGGTTTCTGGGCCGCGCGCCACTTGATCCGCAATCCGAATTAACTTAGGTTCCATTTGCAAAGCCATAATTAAACTATTCCGGTTGCCTTTTGCCCCGGCGTGGGCGTTTCCCCGTAACCGTCCCCAAATAATAATATCTCCATCGGCAATCACTGAACTACCTGGGTTGACATCCCCGACAATTACAATGGTTCCTGGGTGACGAATATCCACCCCAGAGCGCACGGTCATTTTCAAATATAATGGTTCTGCTAAGGGCTCTGTAGTCGTCTCTAACACGGGTTGAGCCAAGGTTTCTCGTTCCATATCCTGATCAACGCTATAGCCCGCCATAGCTGCTGCTACTGCGGTTTGGCGACGGCTGGTTTTAACCCGTTTGAGTTGGAGTTGGACTTCCGTTAGTGCCTCAGCAATATCTTGGAGTTGACGCCCATCTAATAACCTATTTTCCGCCATTAGATAAACTTCCGTATAATCTTGTTCTGCGTGTTCACCCCCGTTCAGGCGATGTTTTAACTGTTGCCAGAGTTCTGTCCAGGTATTATTAAGGTTAGCATTAGTCTCGGTATCTTCACGGTTGTTTTCTGGAGGTAAAAATAACAATAACCGTCCCGCTTCAGTTTTGAACCGAACTTGTAAATTAGGATCAATCTCAGGTGAAATTACAGGAGATTCAGATTCAGTTATTATTGGTTCAGATGTTGGGGTATCTAAAGACATATTAGAAGGGAATAGGGATCACGGATTTAAGAGGATTTCATGGATTTCACGGATTTTAATCTGTCCCCCAATCAAGTCGAGGGCAGGGTTAATCTGCGTAATCCTGTAATTATTGTAAGCGATTAAGGACAATCCCTAACCCCCCAGTAGAAACCTTACAGGCAACGTCTCTACTGGGGTGAATGCTAAAATATATAATTTGAATTTCCAACAGAATTAAATTTCCCCAATTCTTTTTTGAACATTAATTTTCTTCCATAATTCCTGTTTAATTCGGTTGAGAATTGAAGTTTCATCTAAGGTTTCTAAAATATGTTGAACCACCGCTTTTGGCCCTTCTTCTCCCCAGGATGCACCATTGGCTAAATAAGCTTTTGTCACCTGTCCAATAGCATAACCAGAAACCCCGGCGATCGCAGCTTGGGGAATAGCAACAGATAGATAGGGAATTAATGATAATCCCCCGGTTGCTGGAGCGGTTAATCCTAATAGACTTTTTAAAGAACTTAAACCAAAATTTGCCACTAATTCACTAGCAGTAATTCCTCCCATACTTAAGGCAATTTTTTGTAATAATTCCACCGCCCCCTGTTGAGTCATGGAAATTCCATATAATTTAGATAGGGTTAATATTAACGCCACATCGATCACCGCCCCGCTTAATAAATCAATCATCATCATGGGATTTAAGGCGATCGCAATTGATTTAGTCATCACCCCATTCCAAATTATTCGGTTAGCACTAGATCCTCGAATTTCCATTTTTCGCCGGACTAATTTTTCATTCACATCCCCGGCATATAACATGGTATTTAAGGCGACTAATGATTTCCCTTCCTGATCCAAAATCTCTAAAATTTTTAACTTTAATTCCTCAATTTGAGGTTCTCCTCGGGTAATTTCGGCACTTAAAGTTCCATCGGGGCGACGAATAGCTTTAGCGACTAAAGGAGAAGCCGCCGCCATCACAATTTCATCGGGAGATAACAATTCTTTAACTCTTTCATCTCTAATTTTTTCATAAATTGCCTGTCGATCCGCTTCGGGATATTGATCAATTTTATTAAAGACTAATAACATTGGTTTTCCCGCTTCTCGTAATTGCGAAAGGGCATCATATTCAACTTGGGTAATATCCCCGGCGATGACAAATAATAATAAATCCACTTGTTGCGCCACCTGACGAGCAATTTGTTCCCTGGTTTCCCCATCTACTTCGTCAATTCCTGGGGTATCAATCAGTTCAATTTGAGAAATTTTATAGGAAACCGTAGGAATATTAGATGTCTGGTTATCGGTCATTTCCCATGGCTGAATTTGAGTAGTTTGGGTGACCCCATGAATTGGGCCAGTGATAAATACTTCTTGACCTAATAACGCATTTAATACCGAAGATTTTCCCCGTCCTACCATTCCAAATACGGCAATTTGTACACAGGTACGGTCTAATTTATCCATCATTCTTTGCAACCCCCCAATATCGGGTTCTAAACCTTCTCTTTCTGTGGGAGTTAAGTCAAGATGGTCTACAATCTCCCGTAGGGCGTCTTGGGCATGACGTAAATTTAATTCCGCTTGTAGGTCGGTGAAACTCAGTAGAGTTGTATTAAGTTCGTCATCTAAAGTCATAAAAACCTCGTTTAATGGGGAATGGGGAATGGGGAATGGGGAATGGGTAATAGGTAATGGGTAATGGGTAATGGGTAATGGGTAATGGGTAATGGGTAATGGGTAATGGGTAATGGGTAATGGGTAATGGGAGTTAAATAAAAATCAATTCTAAATTGGTTTTATGGGTTGAGAATATATCCCAATTTTGTTTCAACCTTTCTACATATTAAAAATCTGCTGTGCGGATAAGTTGAACTGGGGAAAGGTCGGGGAAATAAGGGTTGTGTTCTCTCTAAATGGATTCATTTGATATTCTCCATCCTCTAAATTACAAACAAATAATGTAGGTTGCTTGGGGCTACCAATAAGCTTTCTCGGCCCCAATGCTGCGTAATCCAGAATCCAATATTCTTCAATTCCCATTTCTTCATAATCTCGAAATTTATTATAATAATCATCACGCCAATTCGTTGAAACCACTTCGACAATTAATTTCACTGAATCATAATTTTCGATAATTGATTCGCTTTCCCATCGAGGTTCAGACCCTAAAACTTCTTGATTTAAAACAATAATATCCGGTTCATAACCAGATTGTCCACGCTTGGGTTTGATAATCGATTCTCTAGGAATAGTCCATATACCACCTTTGCCCATCTGCCTAATTATAATTAATAATTGTTCCATCAGGGAACCTGTTAGATTTGAATGTTTTCCCCTGGGTTTGGGCATTTCAATAATTACTCCTTCATGCAGTTCATAACGAACTTCTGAGTTTTCGGGATACCAGTTGATAAATTCATCAAAGCTGTAGATTTTGGGTTCGGTTTGGGCTGAAGTCATCGGTCTTTCAAGAAAGTATCTGTTCTTATTGTGGCAAAAAAGTCAGTTATTGGGTCAATAAAAAAATTTTGCTGTCAGAAGATTTTACCTCTGCTGATGAAACTGTTCTCCATTCTTATTGACCATTTTAATTTTTTCAAGTTTATCTGATGAAAGACAAATCAACCCCGCCAAAGTTGGTACTTAAAGCAATATTTAAGTTTTCTAAGACTTTTACTAACCAGAGAACTCCATCTTGAGAACAGGACTCGTAATGATTAAATAAAATGGCGAATCGTTTTTCTAGGTAGGGTTTGACTTTTCGACAAATTAAAACTATTTTGAGTAATAAACCTACGGTCATGGTTGGCCCCACGTTGGCAATCAAATCGATAAAGACAAAATGATTGGGTTTTTGGGAACTTTCAACCACCAGAAAGTTTAATATTTGGTTACAAGTTCTCAGGAGGAGAAATTCATTAAAATTTTCATCATCACTATGGGGAATGGTATTCTGTAACTGTTTGTATAATTTATCATTGAATTGATTACGGATATAGGATGAATCAATAGATGTTGGGCTGATATATTCATATAAACTGTCTTTAAATTCTCGAAAAGATTGATTGGTTTGAGTGTGGGATAAAAAATTTTGAGCTAAATCTTTATAGGTTTGTGTCCCTTCTATTTTGCCCACAAATTGTTTCAAGGCTGCAAACAGTTCTCTATTATTTAAAAAAGTGGGATTAGGAACGGGAGAAACAATTTTTCTGGCTTCTTCTAGGGATGTCCGTCGGGCGATGGTGGCGAGTCGCATTTGATGGGCTGCATACTGGGATAAATCCAGTTCGTATTTCCGTTGTTTCTGAACTTGAATTAGTTGAATCATTTGTTGATGTTCATAGGAACTATCATCACTGAGTAAACAATGTTTATAAAGATAGGGATAGCGAGGAATTAAAACTCTCAATGGTTCGGAAGATTGGGTTTTATAATCTAATTCAGCCGGCTGGTTAATGACTTCTGCAAATCGTTTTAAGGCGAGATACTGCTCACTTTTGGTAAATTCATAAACTAAATCTCCCAACTGACGAATATTTCGAGCATAGGAATAAACTTTGCGAATTTTAGGAATAGATTCATCAAAAAGTTGAATTAATTTATTAATTGCTGTTTTCCGTTGGGGAGAAGTATGCCAGCGATTCACTAAAATATAAAAACAGCGATTCAGGATATGATTAAAGTCCTGAACCTCTAATTTTGATACCACTAATTTATTTAAGGCTTTAGAAACCTCTAAATCTGGATATTCCGTTCCTTCAATAAATAATACATTCAGCCTTTCGATCAGTTGCTTAGGCTCCTCTATTTCTACCTTTTCGAGCAAATGATCATAGAGAATTTGTTCTTCTTTGAGGGTGGCTCGGTTAAAAGGATTGGCTAGATTGTTGTTCATTTTTGATTACCCATCTACTCAATTTGAGTGTGATTGTCTGGTTAGGTTTTCTGATCACTATAAATCTATGATTTTGACCCTGATTAAATTTTAAAATCAACCCTAAAATAGCAGTGTAGAGACAGGAATATTGGGTCGGATTACAGATGATAGAACTTAGATTAAAAACTATGCAAAAAAAGTTTTTAAAAAGAAGTTGAACCCTTGATATTCTGGGCAGATACTTCCTAGAATATCTCGGTTATCCTGACCCGAGATCAAAGACTAACACCGCTATTCAGTTTAACAGATTTATAAAAGAACTATTAGGGGGAATAGTTGCAACTAATAATATATTTTCTGTGCTTGTTATGCTATTTTCAACAACTAGGGTTGAAATCTCAATAAAAATCGCTACAAAACCCGAGATATTTTAGAATATCATAACTGGGTAATCAACAACAATCTATTTTTAAGAGCCAGAGAATGTCTAATCTCCTCACTCTCGGTCAGGTTGCTAAAATTCTAGCGATTAACTCACCATTTTACTGTGATTTCAACGATCCTACAACCGTGATCGGAATCACAACCGATACCCGCAGCATTCAACCCGGAGAGGTTTTTTTGGCTTTACAGGGGGAACACTTTGATGGCCATAACTTCGTGGAACAGGCAATTAACCAGGGAGCTATTGCTGCGATTGTGAACACGGATTTTGCCCAAAATCACCCGGATTTACCCCTTTTCCCCGTTCCTAACCCTTTAAAAGCCTATCAACAGATTGCCCGATGGTGGCGGGATCAATTTCAGATTCCGATTATCGGGGTTACTGGGTCGGTGGGGAAAACCACAACCAAAGAATTAATCGCCGCCGTACTTGGAACTCAGGGCAAGGTTTTAAAAACCCAAGCTAACTATAACAATGAAATTGGGGTTCCTAAAACCCTATTACAACTCACGGCCGATCATGATTTTGCGGTCATCGAAATGGCCATGCGGGGAGCCGGACAAATTGCCGAATTAACCCAAATTGCGCAACCCACAATTGGGGTAATTACTAATGTGGGGACGGCTCATATTGGACTGTTGGGGTCAGAAGATGCGATCGCTCGGGCCAAATGTGAACTCTTAGCGGAAATGCCGAAAACCAGTTTGGCGGTATTAAATCAGGATCAAGAACGTTTGATCAAGACCGCCGCTAAAGTTTGGTCGGGAAATACTATGACCTATGGTTTGGCAGGGGGAGATCTGCGAGGAGAATTAATAGACACCCAAACCCTACGAGTCGAAGGAGTAGATTTACCCTTACCCCTACCCGGAGAACATAACGCCTCTAATTTCCTGGCTGCATTAGCCGTATTCCGGGGAATTTATGGGTCGCAAACCTCCTATGCACCTTTTGAGGCGGGAATAGCCGTACAGTTACCCGATGGCCGGGCGAAACGCTATCAGTGGGGGGAAGATATTGTGATTTTAGATGAAACCTATAATGCCGGGTTGGAATCAATGTTGGCGGCTTTGCGGTTACTAGCTCAAACTCCAGGAAAACGCCATATTGCGGTATTAGGGACGATGAAAGAGTTAGGGGCGCGATCGCTAGAATTCCATGAACAAGTGGGGCGCAAGGTGCGGGAACTGAATTTGGACGGATTATTGATTTTGGCAGAGTTTGAAGAAGCCAATGCCTTAGCAAAAGGGGCAGGGGGCATACCCTTAGTCGCCATTGTAGATAGTCAAACCGCCGATGCTCACCACCAAATGGCACAACAGTTAAAAGCCTTAATTCAGCCCGGGGATCGGATTTTATTTAAAGCTTCCCATTCGGTGCAACTGAATCGGGTTGTAGAATTATTAGGATCGGATTTTCAATAGAATCAAAGGGCAGTCATGATCAGTGATCACGCTTGAGTGATACCCTGAAAGATGGCAATATTAAATTCTTCTAAAGCTTTCCGAGACAAATCGGAATCAACTTGTATTAACCCATAAGCAAACCCATGGTCAGCACCGCAGAAAAAACAAATGTAGGCCACGTCACTCAAATCATTGGCCCGGTTGTAGATATCAAATTTCCCAGTGGTCACCTGCCGGAAATCTACAATGCCCTCAAAATTAGTGGCAAAAACGAAGTTGGTCAAGATATTTCTATTGTTTGCGAAGTCCAACAACTTCTAGGGGATGGTCAAATCCGTTCCGTATCCATGAGTACCACCGATGGTTTAGTCCGGGGAATGGAAGTTGTTGATACGGGCGCTCCGATTAGTGTTCCCGTTGGCCCAGCAACCCTAGGACGGATTTTTAACGTTATCGGTGAAACCGTCGATAATTTAGGCCCGGTGCAAACCCAGGAAACATCTTCCATTCACCGTCCCGCCCCAGCTTTTACTCAGTTAGAAACAAAACCCTCCGTGTTTGAAACGGGGATTAAAGTGGTAGACCTGTTAGCTCCCTATCGTCGGGGTGGCAAAATTGGTCTGTTCGGTGGAGCCGGAGTCGGCAAAACCGTTATTATTATGGAACTGATTAACAACATCGCTAAGGCGCACGGGGGAGTGTCCGTGTTCGGCGGTGTGGGCGAACGTACCCGGGAAGGGAACGATCTTTACAATGAAATGATCGAGTCTGGGGTGATCAATACCAAAGACTTGACCCAATCGAAAGTGGCTCTGGTTTATGGCCAGATGAACGAACCCCCCGGAGCTAGAATGCGGGTGGGTCTGTCGGCTCTAACCATGGCTGAATATTTCCGCGATATCAGCAAACAAGACGTGCTCCTGTTTATTGATAATATCTTCCGGTTTGTGCAAGCGGGTTCTGAAGTATCGGCTCTGTTAGGTCGGATGCCCTCGGCGGTGGGATATCAGCCCACTCTGGGAACGGAAATGGGTGAACTGCAAGAGCGGATCACTTCTACCAAAGAAGGCTCTATTACTTCGATTCAAGCGGTGTATGTGCCTGCGGATGACTTAACTGACCCCGCTCCAGCTACCACCTTTGCTCACTTAGACGCCACCACCGTATTATCCCGGGGTTTGGCTTCTAAAGGAATCTATCCGGCGGTTGATCCCCTGGATTCCACCTCGACGATGTTACAGCCGTCGATTGTCGGTAGCGAACACTATAACACCGCCCGGGCTGTGCAATCCACCCTGCAACGCTATAAAGAACTGCAAGACATCATCGCCATTTTAGGGTTAGATGAACTGTCGGAAGAAGATCGGATGACCGTGGCTCGCGCTCGGAAAATTGAGAAGTTCCTGTCTCAACCCTTCTTCGTGGCGGAAGTGTTCACAGGTTCTCCCGGTCAGTATGTCACCCTGGAAAAAACCATCAAAGGCTTCAATATGATTCTGGCTGGGGAACTCGATGACCTGCCCGAACAAGCTTTCTACATGGTGGGCGACATTGACCAAGTGATTGCTAAAGCCGAAAAACTCAAAGGCTAAGGTTGACCGACTGTTGTTGGGCTAGGATTGGGAGGGCTAAAGCCCAACAACGGCCCAACAACCGTTATTTTTTGATCTCGATAATATTTTATTAACTCTTGACAAATGACATTAACTGTGCGTGTAATCGCCCCGGATCGGACGGTCTGGGATGAAAATGCTGATGAGGTGATTCTTCCGAGTACAACGGGTCAAGTGGGTATTCTGACGGGTCACGCTCCCCTGCTAACCGCCTTAGATACCGGGGTTCTGCGGGTTCGGTCGAAAAACAAATGGACTCCCATTGCCTTGATGGGTGGGTTTGCTGAAGTGGAAGCCAATGAAGTCACCATCTTGGTGAATGGTGCAGAACGGGGTGATACTATTGATTTAGAAGCAGCCCGTACTGCCTACACCAAGGCTCAAGCTGATTTAGAAGCGGCTGAAACTGGTGATTCTAAAAAAGCCAAAATTAAAGCGACAAAAGCAATTAAAAGAGCCAGAGCGCGGTTACAAGCGGCTGGTGGTAGCGTCGAGTGACAAACAAGAAACCGGGTTTCTACCTTAACCTTTGCTACTAACAGAAAGCTCAATTAAGAAACCCGGTTTCTGAGCCGTGCCAGGTATGCCAATTATTGAAATAAAACCCGTAGGGGCGGGTTCGACAAAATCTTTCAAATCTGACAAATAATCTTGATAAACCCGCTCCACCCCACCAAAATTTAACGTTAATAAAACCGGGTTTATATTGATTTCTATTATGGGGTTGGGCGGGTTTATTTAGGTTAATTATTATTAACAAAAATCCCGGCGAACCCGCCCCTACATTCAGGGGTTGGGCGGGTTTATTTAGGTTAATTATTATTAACAAAAATCCCGGCGAACCCGCCCCTACATTCAATCGATGTCATAAATCTTAGGGAAAATTATCAATATCTTCAGGTCTTAACATTCCCGCCTCTGTTCTTCCGGCAACTTCTAACATTTTATAGTCCCAATTCTGTTAATAATTCCTGCATCATTTCCCAGGTTAATCCCTGTTGAATATAATGGGGTTCGGTGGGATTGTAAGGACTTAATAGACGATCAATTTCCAGGATTTTGGCCGTATTAGGAATAACAGGAATATCAGGATCAAAAGCTGTGGGACGCATTAAGGAACTAGAAAATCCTTTAAAAATGGCAATTTCATCGAATTCGCCATCGATTTCAATTTTAACAATTAAAACTTCTTGAGGACGTTTAGTGGTATATTGTTCTAAGCGATTCATGATTAAAGTTCCTAATGACTTGAATTAAACGAGGCTAAATAGGAAAATTTTTGCAAGGGAAAATTAATAGTAAAAGTAGCTCCTTTTCCCTCCCCTTCACTTTCAGCTTTAACCGTTCCTTGCTGCAATGTCACTAACTGTTTGACAATCGCTAATCCTAACCCTAATCCTCCATGTTGTCGAGTGATGGAACTATCTGCTTGTCGAAAAGATTCAAAAATAGATGATAAGGAATCCTGGAGAATCCCTTGACCCGTATCCTGAACTTGAATACAAGCTTGAGTTGAATTAGCAGTTAAACTGATGGTTACCGCTCCTCCTGGGGGTGTAAATTTAATTGCATTATCCAAAAGATGCTCTATAATTTGTTGTACTCGTTCTGGATCTCCAGCCACACTATCAACAGATTCATCTATTTTTATTTGTAGTTCAATTCCTTTAGTTATTGCCAAAGGTTCAAACATTTGTAAAACCGATTGAATCACCGACCGTAAATTAACTGAACTCAAATTAATCTTAGTTTTCCCTTGTAATAAATTAGAAATATCTAATAAATCTTCAATTAATTTCGTCAAAGCTTTAGCATTACGTTCCATGGTTTCTAAAGCGATTTGGGAACGTTCCGGGGTTAAAGAACGGGTACGCAAGAGATATAACCAACCCAAAATAACATTTAAAGGCGTTCTTAATTCATGGGAAACAATAGCTAAAAATTCATTTTTTAACTGATTAGCTTTAGCTAATTCTTCCGTTTGTTGTTGCAGTCCGGTTAAAGCTAGTTGTAATTCTCGTTTTCTTAATGCTAATTCCTGGGCTAAGGTTTCTAAATCAACACTTTGAGTGGTTAATTCCTGCTGCAATAAATCTCTTGTCCGTTTAATAATAATCCAATTACTCACCCTTGCCCGTAATTCTTCCACAGAAAAGGGTTTCATCAAATAATCTTGCGCCCCTTCTCGTAACAATTGTACCCGAGATTCATCATCTGTTTTAGCAGTTAAGATCACAATGGGAGTAATATTCAATTCTGGATAAGTGCGAACTTTCTGCACCATTTCATCCCCACTCATGCCCGGCATCATAATATCACTAATAATTAAATCGGGATGGAGGGCGAGTGCTTGATATAAACCTTCCTCTCCATTCGTCGCAATTGCGGTGTTATAGTCCGAGGCTAAAGTTGTACAGACAAAATGACTCATGGTTGGATTATCTTCTACCACTAATACCAAAGGTTTTTCCGGTTGGGAAAACATTGATAGGGGTGGATCAGATCCCAAAGTTTTGAGTTCATCTAACCAAGGTTGAACCTTCTTGTTATTATCTATATTCGGAGTAAAAATCAAAGATTCATCTACCGTTTCAGAGGTTGTTTTTAAGGGAAACTCCACGATAAACAATGCACCTCCCTGGGGTGCTTCCTCAACGGTAACATTCCCTCCTTGAAGCTCCACAAATTCCTTAACAATGGCTAATCCTAATCCCGTCCCCCCAAATTGCCGACTCAAACCCGTATCAACTTGACGAAACCGTTCAAAAATTGCCTGTCTCAGTTCAGGAGGAATACCAAATCCAGTATCTTGAACCTGTAAAATTGCCCAAGGAGAATTATTTTTCTCAGACAGGGATAAACCGCAATAAATTCTACCGCCTTGGGGTGTAAATTTAAAGGCATTTGAAAGTAAATTCAATAAAACTCTTTCTATTTTTTCTCCGTCTATTTCTACTAAAATCTCATCGGGTGTATTCACAACAAATTCTATATTTTTTTGCTGTGCTAAACCCTCAAAATTTGCTGCCATTACTCGCACTAACTGAGCAACATCCACCGAACTATAGTGAAGCTGCATTTGACCTTCTGCTAATTTTGAAACATCTAATAAATCATTAACTTGTTTCAGTAATAAGCGAGCATTTTGTTCAATAATTTTAAGATCTTTATGATGTTTTGGAGTAATTTCTGGTGAGCTTAATAGTTGTTCCGTTGGCCCCAGAATCAAGGTTAAAGGAGTCCTCAGTTCATGACTCATATTGGCAAAAAACTGAGTTTTTAGGTGGTCTAATTCCTTGAGTTGACCGTAAATACTTTCTAATTTTTGATTAGCAACCTCTAAATTTTGATGACGTTTTTCTGACAGATGAGCCGTTTCAATTAAGCCTAGGGCTTGGGGAACTAAAGGAGGTAATGCTAAAGCAGTAACGACAGAAACAAAAGCCGTAATCACTTTAATCATCCCTGATAACCAATACATCGGATTCCAGAGTGTCCAGACCTCCATAACATGAGTAATTCCACAGGCAATAATAAAGGTTCCAAAGGCTAAAAACATCCAATGAAAAGGAATTTCTCGACGGGATTTATGAACAAAATAAACCAATGTAATGGAAATCGAAAGATAGGCTAAAGCAATCATCAGATCGGAACTAACGTGCATCCATACCAGTCCGGGTTTCCACAGAAAACAATGACCATGGGGAATAAAACTAGACCCATTAAATAGGATATTGAAAACGTCTGGTATAACACTTTCAATTGAAATCGGAATCGATAGGATAACCAGAGGAATTGAAAGAATCGGATTGCATGGAGTTGTGATCATTGTCACCACTGATAATATAAAGATGGGTATTTAGGGGATATATATTCTTAGTCTAAGCTACTCTAGGGCAAACAGAGTTTTGAACACCAGCACGACAACTACTCAGGGATATATCAACGCTTCCCACCATGATCGAAAAATTGGGTTTAAAATCCCTAACTTCGTAGTTAGGCTTTATCAAGAAAATGGGTTCCACTTCGGCAGGCTCAGTACACGGCTTCTAGGACGGCTTTATATTGGTGGGTTGTCTATTGGCATCTGATGGTGCTACTATTTCCCATAACACCGAAAGGTAAAAAACCTGTCTAAAAACCTAGTCGCCTAACGGCAAAACGCGCTCACCTTGACAGTTGGAATCTATAGGGTTCTACTGCAAAGTTCTAGCTCTCCCCAGCAGTGGGTAAAAGATTCATGGGAGCTAAACAACCAGTTTTTTGAAACAAATTTGTTTCAAGTTAAAAAAGAACTCGCAGCAGTTCAACAGGCTCACTGCGAATAGGGTAGGGCATACCCGAATTTACGCTTGGGGAGAATCCCACCTCTGGTCAGAGCACCCAAAGGTACTTTAGATTAAGTGGTTTCGCTGAACCAAGAATCCCCACGCCTTTAGGCAAAGGGAGTGTCAAATTAGAATGTGGAGGCAGTTGCAAAGAAGCACCAAACCTAAATCTTGAGGTTTAGGAATCGTCGCACTTTTAGGGCGGTGAGGGTGTCAATAAGGCAACTTTGAAAGATCGTACCGAATAAGGCGAATTCATGACAATGCCACAGTTTGACAAAACCCATGTCTCTCCATCGGAACCCAACGAGGAAGTTTCGAGTCCCACCCTATCGGAAAATGCTTTAGAAACCCCGGTAGAGGAAAACACCAAGACCCAGAAAAAAATCCCGTTGAAACTTCCGGCTTGGTTTTGGGGATGGCCGTTTCTGTGGCTGATTGTCTTACTGGGGTTTGGGACGATGGGGACAGGGGCGTTGTTGTGGTTATTGACGATGCCACCCGTCCCAAACTGTGAGGATATTTCGTCCCTATCTCCCGATAGCGAACATTTGTATTGTGCCGATATGGCTACAAAGTCGGGCAAAATTGAACCCTTACGTCAAGCCTTTGCCCTGGTTGCTAGTTGGCCGGCTGACCATCCCCTCCAGGGACTCGCCCAGCAAAAAATGAAAGAGTGGTCACAGGCTTTAATTACCATTGCAGAGCAGAAGATTGAAACGGGAAATTTAGAAGATGCCTTAGCCATTGTTAATATTGTCCCGAAAAATACCCCCGCCTATGAGTCGGTTGCCGTTGCCATTGAGGGATGGAAAAATAATTGGGATCAAGGGCAAAAAATTTATGACAAAGCCCAAGCAGCAATGAAGGCATTAGATTGGAGTAAAGCCTTTGAATATGCCCAGGCTTTATCTAAGTTAAATAATAGTCATTGGAGTGAAAAACGGTTTGATGAAATCATGGATCGTTTGAGCTTAGAGCGTCAAGGGAATCAACGACTGAATGAAGCCCGGGAGTTGGCTAAAGACAACACCCCGGAAAAGTTAGCGGAAGCGATCGCCTTAGCTAATCAAATTGATAAAAAACTTTATATTCAAGCGGGTGCAATTAAAGAAATTAAAAATTGGAGTCGATCTTTACTCGATTTAGCCGCTAAACAATTAAAGGAAAAAAATATAGACGGTCTGACAAAAATTGCGGGTTTAGTTCCTAACTATTCTCCTTTATATTCAGAAGCACAAAATTTAATTTTAATGGCCCAAGTGAAAGCCCTCAGTTGGAATCAAGCTAGTAGCAAACCCATTTGGCAACAAATGGCGATTCTGTGGGAAGGACAAGCAACCCTCGATCAAATGGGCAATCAGTCCCTGCCCTATGAGGAAGCCAAAGTCACCTCCAAAGAAGTCTCAGGACAAATCCAGGATCTGATCAATTTACAGTTGGCGACGGCGGTGGCAACTATTCAGCATCCTTTTGCCTTACAACTGGCGATTGATCAAGCTCAGATGATTACCCCCCAACAGCCTCGGCGGGTTCATGCTCAAACCTTAGTCGCCCATTGGCGTAAGGAAATTCAGCGTCTTGAGGATCGACCCTATCTGGCTTTAGCACAACGGTTGGCCCAGACGGAAACCCCGCAAGGATATTCCCTGGCGATACAACAAGCCCTTCAGGTGGCTTTGGGGAGTCCCCTGCGGGTGGAGGCTCAAACCTTAATTGCTGAATGGAACAAACGGATTGAGATTATTGAGGATCAACCTGTCCTGAATGAAGCTTTAGCCTTAGCCAAGGCAGGTAACCTCAGTGCGGCGATTGACAAAGCCTCCAAAATTGGCAGCCGTCGAGCGTTGTATAAGCAGGCACAGGATAAAGTTTCCGGTTGGGTGGCTACAGTTCAAACCGCCGAAGATCGGCCAATTTTGGATCGAGCTTATAATTTAGCGAAAAAGGGAAATCTGAGTGGGGCGATCGCCGAAGCTGCTCAAATTCGCTATGGTCGGGCATTATATTCTGAAGCTCAAGGGGCGGTGGCAGGTTGGGCAGCCGAAAGAGATGCGGCGCTTGCGGTACAACAAGCCCCCACAGAACCCGCTCGTCCCGCGTATCAAGATTCCTACTCGAATGATTCGGGTTATTCTAACAATTCCGAACCCAGCTATTCCGAACCCAGCTATTCAAATGATTCGGGCTATTCTAACAATTCCGAAGCACCTAGCTATTCCGAACCTAGTTATTCCGAACCACCTAGTTATTCACAACCTAGCTATTCCGAACCCGCAGCACCTCCGGCTCAGGAGATTGCACCCGCCCCGGCTGAACCCGCACCAGAACCCGCCCCGGCTGAACCTGCCCCTAGTGGTGGAAATAATGCACCCGATCCTAATTTATTCTTGGAGTAGAGACCGATCATGGTCGGTCTCTACTCGTAGGCGAATCCAACCTAATAATTAAGCCGCAACTAAACCACTATGAATTAATAAAGGTTTTGTACTCGGTTCCCGTCCTCGGAAGGCTTTAAATACTTCCATGGGATGCAAACTTCCCCCTAGGGCTAATACCGTATCTCGGAAGCGTTGCCCAGTTTCAGACACCGCATTTTCATTATCTAATCCGGCTTCTTCAAAGGCGGCAAAGGCATCAGCACTTAATACTTCTGCCCATTTATAACTATAATATCCAGCCGCATAACCCCCGGCAAAAATATGACCAAAGGCGCATAAAAACGCATCTTCAACTATTGGTTTTAAAACCATAGTATTCTCGGCAATCCGGTTACGAACATCATTAACGGTTTCATTTCCTCCGGGTTGATAACGGTGATGTAATTCGATATCCACAAAGGCAAAATGTAGCTGTCTTAACATGGCTGTCCCGCTCATGTAGGTTTTAGCCGCTAATAACTTTTGATAATAATGTTCGGGTAAAGTTTCTCCGGTTTGATAATGTTTTGCCATGCCAAATAATGTGGCTTGGTCATAACACCAATTTTCCATAAATTGGCTAGGCAATTCCACCGCATCCCATTCCACGTTATTAATTCCCGCCGCTCCAGGATAGTCAACGATGGTTAACATATGTTGCAGGCCGTGACCAAATTCATGAAATAAGGTTTCTACCTCTCCAAAGGTCATTAAACTGGGTTTATCATCCACCGGGGGCGTTTGATTACATTGTAAATAAGCCACAGGTAATCGGACTTTAGTTTCGCCATTTTCGACGAATTTAGCCCGGTTAATACAGTCATCCATCCATGCCCCTCCCCGTTTTTCTGCGGGGCGACTATAGGCATCTAAATAGAAAAATGCGATGGGATTTCCGCTTGAATTAGCCACTTGAAAATAGCGCACTTCTGGATGCCAAATGGGAGCTTGACCATCGGCGGGAGTAATTATAATTCCAAAGATACGTTGAACTAATCCAAATAACCCATCTAGGACTTGGGGTAAGGCAAAATAAGGCCGTAATTCTTCATCGGTAAAGGCAAATTTTTCTTCCCGTTGTCGCTCTGACCAAAAACTAATATCCCAATGTTGTAAATTCTCGGCTTCTGTGGCTCCTTTTGACCGCGCAAAGGCTTTTAAATCTTCAAATTCCTGTTGAGTTGCGTCATAACTGACAAGGCGTAATTCTTCTAATAAGGCTTCTACGGCTTCCACATTGGGAGCCATTTTGCTCTTTAAACTCAGTTCGGCAAAACTATTGAAACCGAGAATATTGGCTTTCTGTTTTTTGAGTTCTAAAATCCGTTCAATTAAGGGAAAATTATTCCATTCCCCACTCGATGCCCGACTAATATAACCGCGATAAACTTGTTCTCGCAGGTCTCTCCTCTGACTGTATTTTAAGAAGGGGCTAAAACTGGGTAAATCTAAAGTAATCTGCCAGGGGCCGTTTTCGGCGGTGGCATTTTCCGACCCCGATGAACGGGCAGCTTGAGCAGCTAAACTGAGTAAACTTGGGGGTAATCCGGCAATTTCTTCCGGTGTTGTTAAGGTTAAACTAAAGGCTTTTGTCGCATCTAAAACGTGATTAGAAAACTTAGTTGAAAGCTCGGCTAATTCTAACTGAATGGCATTAAAGCGATCGCGATCTTCTCCTTCTAATCCAACTCCAGATAATTCAGCATCTCGTAAAGCCGTATTCACAATTCGTTGTTGAGCCGAATCTAAATTATCCCATTCATCGCTATTTCTTAATTGTTTAAAAGCCTGATAAATTGCTTTACTTTGATTGAGTTTATTGATAAATTGAACAATATTAGGCTGAACCGTTGCATGGGCTGTTCTCAATTCAGGACTATTTTTAACTCCCATTAAATGACCGACAATTCCCCAACTCCAGGTTAACCGTTCCTGTAGTTTTTCTAAGGGTTCAACTAAATCCTTCCAAGTGGGTTTGACATTAGTTTCTAACTGAGTTAGATCCTGTTCTAATTCTGTTAACAGTTGCGTGATCCCAGGGACAACCTGATCGGGTGTAATCTGTGGAAAAGGGGGTAATCCCTGACCAATTAATAGGGGGTTTTCTGTGATCGTGGAACTCATACTTCTATTGTTTTCAATTTAGGGGGTAAGACATCTTATATAGTATCAGAAATTTGAATATTGTTAAAATATTTGTGCAGCTTACCCAGCTTTAAAACCAGAACCACCACCAACTTTTTCGTTTTCCATTCGGTCTAATCGTACGCCCATTCATTTTAGCCGTGGCTAATTGTTCATCGGTGACAATGGCATCGGTCAGATTAGCACCACAGAGATTCACCCCTCGCAAATTAGCCCGATTTAAACAGGCATTTCTCAAATTTGCACCCCGAAGATCCGCCCGTTCCAAATTAGCATTACTCATATAGGCTTTAACTAATTTAGCATTTCTGAAATTAACAGAAGTTAATCTTGCCCGACCAAAATTAACTTCTGTTAAATCGGCTCCTTGAAAATTCGTATTACTTAAACGGGATTCGTAAAAATTAGCTCCAGACCCATCAAAATTTTCTAAATTTAAACCACTTAATTCACAGTCTGCAAAATCCCGTCTGCCCTTTATATATGCAGTTTTTAATGTGTTTTCATTCCATTTTGGGGCTGAATTTACCGGGACAGAAGCAGAATTAAATTTATTACTTGCACTAGAATCAGAGATCATGCTGACTGGAGCGCCTTGATTGGAACTGAAACTACTGATTAGAGCAGTTTGATCATGAATATCCTGATCTCCTCCCAGGTTTCCTGGTTTTTTCTTAGCTAACCGTTGTTTCCTTTCCCGAATTTGTGCACCTATTTTTTCTGAAGTCAACATCAACCCGGTATTTTCATTGAAAACAGTAGGTTCATTCGTAGAAGTTGGTAATTTCGAGTTAGAAGTTGAGTTAGACTTCTGCTGCATTACCATGCCTTCTGAAAGACCTCCATAACTAAATTCAGAATCTAATGCTCGCAGAACATCTTGCGCCGATTGATAGCGATACTGCACCGAAAATTCTAACATTCGTTGCAATATACTGCAAAAAGAATCACTCACATCCAGATGGGGTTGCCACAAAATTTCCCCCGTAATTTGATTACTTTCAAAGGAATTAGGAGACTTCCCGGTCATCAAATAAACGCAGGTCATTCCCACCGCATAAATATCACTGGCATAAACCGGACGCAAAGCCATCTGTTCGGGAGGAGCAAACCCCGATGTGCCGATGGCAAAATTAGTAAAAGCCGTTTGTCCAGTTCCCATCATTGTGGCTTGGTTAACTTGATCTTTAACGGCTCCAAAGTCAATTAAAACCAGATTTTGATCAATTCGCCGACGTAAAATATTAGCAGGTTTAATATCTCGGTGAATCACTTCTTGACTGTGAATATAATCTAATATGGGAAGAATTTCCCGCAGAAATTTTTTGGCTTCTGCCTCGTCAAAAATACCCTTTTCCTTGACCTCTTGTTTTAAGGTACAGCCATCCACATATTCTTGTACCAGATAAAATTGTTTTCCCCCGACAAAATAATCAATCAGGCTAGGAATCTGAAGATGATCACCAATTTTACCCAGGGTTTTTGCTTCCCGTTGAAATAACTCCCGTGCCATTTCTAAAATTCGAGCCGATGTCGCCGTGGGTCGCAGTTGTTTGACCACACAATTCGGCTGTTCGGGTAGGGACATATCAGCAGCCAGAAACGTTGCCCCAAATCCTCCTTTGCCCAAAGGTTGAATCACCTGATAGCGATTTCTCAGCAGCAATTTTGAACCACAAGCCTTGCACTTGAGGGCATCATCTAAATTTTCAGGTTGAGGGCAGGCTGGATTAACACAGTAGCTCATGATGTTTGAGATTGCTTTTTACCAGTGAACGGGGAACTTGCAAAACCCACAGGACGGACGATATGATACTGGATTTGTGTTTTACTTATTCCTCAACGACTATGCCACCCTTGAAGCATAAACATTCGTTTTCTATTAATCTTGCTCTTGTAGCAATATTTGAACGCATTGACACCCCGATTATAACACAAAATCCTTAGAGTTTCAGTGGTTGAGCTTCAACACCTTAATAATCAACACTTAACACCCGACTTGATGCAACAATGGATTAGGAACATTGAAAGCGAATCACGATGCGTATTTCTCTAAATTGGTTACAAGAACTGGTAGATATCCAGATGACCCCCCAAAATTTGGCAGAAACCCTAACGGTGGCGGGGTTTGAAGTAGAAGATATTGAAGATTGGCGTTCCTGGGCTGATGGGGTTGTCCTGGGAAGAATTATTCAGGCCGAACAACACCCCAATGCCGATAAATTAAGGGTTTGTCTAGTGGATATTGGGGGTTCAGAACCCCTGAATATTGTCTGTGGAGCACCCAATGCAGCAGCAGGAATGGTTGTGGCTGTAGCAACCCTAGGAACTTATTTACCTAAAATTAATTTAACCCTGAAAAAAACTAAATTGCGGGGAGTTTCCTCCGAGGGGATGATTTGTTCTTTAGCTGAATTGGGATTAGAAAAAGAGTCCTCGGGAATCCACAGTTTTAACCTAGAAAATCCAATATTAGGCAGTGATATTAGACCCTTATTAGGGTTAGATGATGTCATTTTAGATGTCACCGCCACGGCTAACCGCGCCGATGGTTTAAGTATGGTAGGAATTGCCCGGGAAATTGCCGCATTAACCGGGGCAAATTTAAGAATTCCTGAACCGCCGGAGTTGTTAATTACACAGCCAGATGAATCGGAATATTTAGCAATTGAAATTGCCGATAAAACCGCCTGTCCCATCTATATTGGCACGATGATTAAAGGAGTGAAAATTGCTCCTTCTCCCGATTGGTTACAACGGCGTTTACAAGCCGCGGGAGTGCGTCCAATTAATAATGTGGTAGATGTCACGAATTATATTTTATTGGAATGGGGACAACCGCTTCATGCCTTTGATTTAGATCGGCTAAAACAGGTAACTCACTCTCAAGATTTAACCGTGGGTGTGCGGTTTGCTAAATCCGATGAATCCATTAAAACCTTAGATGGTCAAACTCGGAAATTACAAGAGCAAAATCTGTTAATCACGGCTAATGATTATCCGGTAGCTTTAGCTGGAGTTATGGGAGGGGAAGAAACAGAAGTTTTTGCCCAAACTCAAAATATATTGTTAGAAGCAGCTATTTTTTCCCCCATCACTATTCGTCGTTCCGCCCGGGCGCAAGGTTTACGCAGTGAGTCTTCTACCCGTTATGAACGTGGGGTAAATCAGGCGGAATTAGAAGTCGCTTGTCGGCGGGCTATTTTATTACTAAAAGAGTTGGCTTCTGGGACTCCAACTCGTCAAGAAAGCGATCGCAGTTCCCTAGAAATTCAGACTCCTGAAATTACATTAAGGTTAGATAGAATTAATGCTATTTTGGGACAACTGAAACGAGCCGAATCTCCCTATTTATTACCCGAAGAAGTAGAGAAAACCCTGACGGCTTTAGGATGTAAATGTAGGGGCGGGTTCATTCAAATTCCGGCAATGAGCAAAGATATCACAGAACCCGCCCGTACGGAGTCTCCCAATAATTCTGTGGTTTGGCAAGTTACGGTTCCCCCCTATCGTTATCGAGATTTAGAACGGGAAATTGACTTAATTGAAGAAGTTGCCCGTCTCTACGGATATGATCAATTCCGTGACACTTTACCCCGTCAAGGAGTATCGGGTTATCTCCCCTTAGAACAGGTGGCAACCCGACAAATTCGGGCGGCTTTTCGCGGGGAAGGATTAACGGAATTAATGCACTATTCCCTAGTCAAAACAGAGGGGGATAATCAAGTGGTTTTAGATAATCCTTTGTTTGTGGAATATTCGGCTTTACGCACCGAAATGTTAACCGGATTAATTGATGCCTTTGTCTATAATTTAGAAAATGGCAATGGGCCGTTAAATGGCTTTGAAATCGGTCGAATTTTCTGGAAAGAAGGAGATGAATATAAAGAACAAGATGCTGTTGCTGGGATTATGGGAGGCGATCGCAGTTTTGGCCGTTGGGTTCGCAGTGGTCAAGAGCAACCCCTAACTTGGTTTGAAGCTAAAGGGATTTTAGAAGCGGTATTTCAGCGCTTGAATTTAACCGTTGAATATAAACCGGAATCTACCCTAGAATTGTTACACCCCGGACGCACCGCTTCTTTATGGTTACAGGGAAAACGGTTAGGAATTTTCGGACAATTGCATCCGCAACTGTGTCAAAAACAGGATTTACCGAATCAAGTTTATGCCTTTGAATTCCAGTTATCGGTATTATTAGAAGGGATGAATCGCCCCTCTAATTTAGTTCGTAAGTTCAAACCTTTTTCAGCTTTCCCCGCTTCCGATCGCGATATTGCTTTTTTCGTCCCCGTCGAGGTAGCGGTCGCAGATATTCAACGCTGTATTACCAAAGCCGCCGGAAATTTATTAGAATCGGTGGAGGTTTTCGACGAATATCGGGGTAAAAATGTACCTGAAGGTCAACGGAGTTTGGCTTTTCGTTTAGTTTATCGTGTGAGTGATCGCACCTTAACTGATAGCGATATTGATCCCTGCCAACAAAAAGTCCGAGATGCTTTAGTGCAACAATTTAACGTCAGTCTCAGAAGTTAGATATTAGTCAACAATCAACAATCAATCAGCAACAATTATGCCAAAATATGTCATGTTCGGAAGCTATTGTGAGAACGTTCTTGAGAAACGAGAACCCTATCGGGCGGAACATTTAGAACGATTAAAACAACAAAAAGAATCGGGAGTTTTATTAACCATTGGCCCGACTCAGGATGTTACTAAAATATTTGGGATTTATGAGGCGGAGGATGAAGCAACCGTGCGTCAGTTAATTGAGTCTGACCCCTATTGGCAAAATGGGATTTGGACGGAATATGATGTTAAAGCCTGGATTCAAGTCTATTAAGATTAAGGCTAAATTTATCCCACCCAAAATTTCAAAAATTATCCATTTTTGATTTGTTGAAGTAGATGAAATCCCCGCCCATTCACGGCGGGGGGGTGTCAACCCTAACCCCCTAAAAAATACTGTAATTTAATATTAATCTTAGTGTTTTCCCCCGCTACCACCACCGCCGCATCACTGAATTTGGGGGGCCCGGTGAGAATGGTGGGATTTTTAGAAAAACCAAATCCTTCGGTGGGAATTCCTAAAGCATTTCGGTTAGCCGTTTTATCGTTATTCGCATCATGAATAACGGCAATAGCATAACTACCAGGTTGTAAATTATCAAAATTCATCACCACAGGAACTTCTGTAATACTCACACAACCGCTTTTTATGGCATCATCTCCATTACTGGGGAAGCCTTTATTACTCGCAAATAAACTCGCACAAACTTGTCCATTTTTATTTTTAAACCCATCAATAGTCAGGGTTATTTTACTTTTGGTTTGAGCTTGAACATTAACAGAAACGGAAAAAATACTGACGAAAAGGAAAGAAGTCAGAAACATTAAGGGTTTTGTAGATTGAATCATTGGGGGATTTTAGGAAATGGGTTGAACGGGGATTAGTCTGTTTAAATTATCCCATAATTCAATGGTTTTGTAAAGTTGTTTTGTTTGGCGATCGCCTCCAATTCATACTCAATTTAGAAATTCAATCTGATCTAAATCCAGATTAAAATTCTCCTGACCGATATTAAATAAAGTGGCAAGACGATCACCTTTTTCTGTATAAGTTAATTCTATTTTTAGATAACTTTCCGGTTTATAGGGCAAACGATCCGCCCATTCAATGGCAATAATTCCGGGTTCTACTTCGATTCCTTCCCAATATTGTTCTAAGTTCAAGTGTTCAATTTCCGATGCTTCTAATCGATATAAGTCTAAATGGTAGAGAGGAATCCTGCCATTTAGATATTCATTAATCAAAGTAAATGTCGGACTTTCAACGCAGTCAGAAATGTCTAAACCTGCTGCTAAACCTTGAACAAAAGTTGTTTTTCCGGCTCCTAAATTCCCTTCTAATAATAGCACACTATTGGCTGGGAGCGATCGCCCTAATTGTTTCCCTAATTCATGGGTTGCTTGGGCATTGGGTAAATGGAATTGAGTCATAATTTTATATGAATAGTTTAGAAAAGATTAAGCCCTAAAGGGCTTACTACTTTGTAGTGAGTCCTTTAGGACTCTCTAACCTATGGGTTAGTTTTGCCAAACCATCTTAATAAAACTTGGGCTAACCGATAGGGATCATGGCGTAAATATCCGGTATCGGGATCAACATCCATAACATTACTCATCACAATTCTGCGACCCAATTGTTTAACCAGATCTCGATCTAAAATAACTGGATGAGAGTCCTCTTGAGCATAGCGAATTAAAGCATTAGCTGGGGGAACTGTTCCTTGAGTTAACACCGCATCAAATAATTGATAACCGCAGGCTTTATCAATGGCTTTAATATGATCGGAAACGGTATAACCATCGGTTTCCCCTGGTTGCGTCATAATATTACAAATATAAATTCGAGGAACATTTCGAGAAGCAATGGCAGCGGCGATTTCTGGAACTAATAAATTAGGAATTACACTTGTATATAAACTACCAGGGCCAATAATAATCAAATCTGCCTCTAAAATCGCTTGCACTGCTTTCGGTAGGGCGGGAGGGTTGGGGGGAATACAACCAATTGTCAAAATTTTTCCCTTAGCTTCAGTAATACTAGATTCCCCATGAATTCGGCGACCATCGGCTAATTTTGCCCATAAATTAACATCTGTTAATGTGGCGGGTAGGACTTGACCTCTAATGGCTAATACCTTAGAACTAGCGGCAATTGCCTGTTCTAAATCTCCTTCAATTTCACTCATTGCAGTTAAGAATAAATTTCCGAAACTATGTCCGGTTAATCCATCTCCGGCGGTAAATCGGTATTGAAATAATTCCGTTAATAATCGTTCTTCATCAGCTAGGGCGGCGATACAATTCCTAATATCTCCCGGCGGCAATACCCCCATTTCTCGACGTAACCGTCCTGAAGATCCGCCGTCATCTGCCACAGTAACAATGGCGGTAATATTCGCACTATATTCCTTCAATCCCCGCAATAGAGTCGATAACCCAGTTCCGCCCCCAATCCCCACGATTTTCGGCCCCCGTAATAATCGGCGATGACTCAACAAACGATCGACTAATTGTTCATCTCCGACCGGATAAAAGGCTTCGCTAATGGAATTGAGACTGCGGGTTTGACTCCAAAGAACTAGGACAACCCCCAAGGCAATCATTAATGGCCCCGAGATATAATTTGGCACAACGGTGGTAATCCATCCTAATAAATTTTTCAGCAGTTGTAGGATGTAATAAATCGGAGTCATTCCCGTCGAGATTGCCAACCCTAAACTAGCCACTAACACCCCCGTGGCGCTAACCGCCATCCACCGCTTGATAAACAACCCAGGAGATAACCATTTAAACCATTGGTTAATCATCCGGGGAGAACGATAGTTCGATAGGCCAAGATGGAGTCTGAGTTTCATAATTCTGCGGAGGGTGTGTTTGAACAAACCAGTTGACATAGATAGTGTTTTACTCTGATATACAGGCTTTTACAGACAATTTAGACTACGCGAGGTTGTACTGATCGTAAAATAACGGACTAGAGGTTAATCCCATCGGGCTATCGGTGTTTTTAATTTTTCTCAACGAGGGAGATCAAAGTGATGATAACGATTAAATCGTTTGCTTAACAACCGTATCGGGTAGAAGTTACATGATAAGAAGGGTTTAGCGAAATGATCAAAGACGGTAACAAGGGAAAAACTCCAAGGATTAAAGTTGAACCCGTCGATTTTAAGGATAACTTGGTTTTATCAAAGCAATCAGAATCTTTAGAACCTTTAATTGAATTAAAAGGAGTGAGTAAAGCCTTTGGTTCGCAACGGATTTTAGATCGGGTTGATTTAACGATTTATCGGGGAGAAGCCTTGGGAATTATCGGCCCTTCAGGAACGGGAAAATCAACGATTTTGCGAATTATTGCTGGACTTTTGCCCCCCGATGAAGGGGAAGTTTATGTGTTAGGAAAAAAACGGCAAGGATGGGTAGATGATATTACTGATCCGATTGGAATTGCTATGGTATTTCAACAGGCGGCTTTATTTGATTCTTTAACGGTGACGGAAAATATCGGTTTTTTACTCTATCAACATACGAAATTACCTACTAAAAAAATCAGGGAATTCGTGAATGAGAAATTGGAAATGGTCGGGTTGCCTAATATTGGCGATCGCTATCCCGCCGAATTATCGGGAGGAATGCGAAAACGGGTGAGTTTTGCCCGGGCAATTATGCCAAATCCAGAAAATCCTCGGGAGACTCCAGAGGTGATTTTATATGACGAACCTACCGCCGGGTTAGATCCGATTGCATCAACGGTTATTGAAGATTTAATTAGGGATTTACAACATAGTGGAAAAGGTTGCAGTACCTATAGTATTGTCACCCATCAAGATAGTACGATTCGACGCACAGCGGATCGGATTGTTTTTCTATATCAAGGTTTAGTGCAATGGCAAGGAACAATTCAGGAAGCATTTACCACCGATAGCGCGATCGTAAAACAGTTTTTTAGTGGTAGTATTGATGGGCCGATTAAAGTGGCTAAATAATATATTAATGGGGATCACGGATTTAAGAAGATTTCACGGATTTCACGGATTTTAATCTGTCCCCCAATCAAGTCGAGGGCAGGGTTAATCTCCGTAATCCTCTTAAATCCTTGATAGATAATGGGGAGTAGATATTAAGGATTTTCTAATAATAAAGCTCTAAAACCAGCTTGTATAAAATGAAGGTCAGCCGTTACTGCATTGATTAAACCTTTATCTGCCATAACAATAAATGAAATACAGTCTGTTAAACCCCAAGTTTTATCAGGGCGTGCTTGATAAAGTTGAAGCGCACGAGTTAGTAAATTTGTATCTACAGTAACAACATAAATATTGTCTGTCTGATAACATTGTTGAATAAATCTAACAGCCGGATTCCGATTAATAGCACTCAACGCATTAGCAACTTCCGTTAAAACTGCTTCTGTTACCCATACTTCATCTGCATTTCTAACGGGATTTAACCATTTTTTAGCTTGATCATGATACTGATCACGAGGATTTAATAAGGCTTGAATAAAAACCGTATCTAGCAGTAAACGGGAATTGCTCATTGAGAATTATCTGGATAACGTTTTGCTGTTCCATATAAGTAATGATCGTGATTGATTGACCAATCTGGAGGAGCCTCAACAGTTCCCATCACTGATTCTAAGACATCCCAAGCATTTTGTTGATTTTGAACAAAAGTTATCTTTTGCTCGGTTTCTTTTTCGTGTTCTGTATTCCCTTCAGTATTCAAATAAGTTTGTAACCATTCTGCCAGTTGACGGACTTCAATAGCAGATAATTTTTGAATAGCCGCTTCAACTTCTGTTAGTGAATTCATCCTATTTGATCCTAAATGAACTTAATTATAAATTCCTGCACAATCTGATCTGGATCTTCTAAACATTGAACTGGATCACAGTATTCAATCAAAAAAATTCCCTGTTTTGATAAAAAATAATCTCGTTGTTCCTGTTTTTCAGTATCGGAATATTGAATCTCTAAAACACCTAATTTGCTATTATAACAAATTAAAAAATCTACCTGTTTATAGGGTTGATCTTCAAAATTTGGTAATTGAGCTTTAGAGTTAGGAAAAAATAGCACTCCCGCTCTATCCAACGCTTCCGCTATTTTAACTTGTTCTAAGGAATGAAAACGCCATTTTTTCCAAAAATATTCGGTTTTCTGTAAATGAGTTAAAGTCTCTGATAGCTGTTTTTCTTCAAAATCATCTATTGTTTCACTTAGTTCTGATTCATTTTCTTTTATAAATGATTTATGAGATTCATTAAAGCAAGAATATAATCTTACATTTCTAAAGACTTTATCACCGGTTTTTCCACTAACATTAACTCCAATAATTTTAGTTTTATGAATTGTTAAACTTTGCCTTCGTAAATACCGCTTTAAAACGGATTTTAGATTATTTCTTTTAACCTTTTCTTCAAAAACCTCTGAAAGTTGCTTCCACAATTTCGCCGCCGTCGATTTTATATATTCATTATCATAATTTCCCTGTTTGGCAATTTCTTCGTAGGATTCTCGACCTAGCCAACACTGCTTAAATATTAACTCCTGCACATCATTTAACTGTTCATCATCGTCTAAAACAGTTTCGATGATAGCCAGTGCTTCATCAATATTCATATCAATAATATGGGATGAATGGTTTTTTACACAACCACAGATTCAGTACACAAGGGAAATACGGGTTTGGACGAGTGATTAAAAATCAAACTCCCAGGGTTTCCGGCTAGAGCCTCTGTGATATTGGGGTCAGTATATATCTTAGCAGCACTCGCCAAAATTAGCTACTTTTTATCACTTTTTGTTACTTTTTCTCACTGTGCAATCAACCGTTGAGTTGCTACAGTTTTAAAACAACTGTGAGCGATCGCACTCTACCTTACAGCCAGTAACAGCTAAAAACCAGATATATTCAGGATTCTAGCCATCAGACTCATATAAATTTAACCCATAGATAACCAGGAGATCAGGATGTTTGGCCCCAGTAATGACGGATCTTTATACATTTTAGATGACCAGTCCAATACTTTTTCCCTACAACCTAATTTTTTAACCCCCTACCCTGGTGGGTTACTAGGACTGGCCGGAAACGATAATATCACGGGTTCAGTTTCTCCAGAAATCATCAACGGAAATCAAGGAGATGACCTCATCCTTGGACAAGGAGGTGCAGATACCCTCTATGGCGGACAGAATAACGATACCCTCGATGGGGGAGATGATGATGATCTCCTGTTTGGAAACAAAGAGAATGATCTTATTGATGGGGGTTTAGGCAACGATAACCTTTTCGGTGGCCAGGGTGATGATTTTATTATCGGTAATGATGGCAATGATCAGATTTTTGGCGATTTGGGTAACGATATCCTAGAGGGTGGTGCAGGTCAGGATACCTTAGAGGGTGGTGCGGGTCAGGATACCTTAACCGGGGGCGATGGTGCAGATGTCTTTATCCTAGAGGAAGATGCAGGTGCAACAGCAACAACTGTGGATGTGATTGATTTTGATAATGCTTCTGATAGTGTTGCTTTAGCGGGTGGAATCGGTAAAGCCGATATTACTTTAGAAGTAACTTCCGATGGAACGTTAGTTAAAAATCAACAATCCGGTGCAATTTTAGCAAAATTAAGACCCCCACTTGAAGAAATGCCCCAACCTACATTTGAAGTGATAGGTCTAGATATGCCGCCACCTGTATCTGTACCTGTTACGGGACTATTACAAGGGATTTCTGGGAATGACACCCTTGAAGGAAGTCTTGTAAACGGAACTAATGAGAATTTTGTCTTATCCGGTGTGCTGGCCAATCAAACGGTAACAGTTCAGTTGAACTCAACGGGATTTGATCCGAAGTTGCAAATTGTGGATCGTTTGACAGGAAATGTTATTGCTGAAAATAGCGATATCAGTAGTACCGATACCAATTCAGAACTGTCTTTCAAGGCACAACTCGGTCAAAAATATGACATTGTTGTAGTCAGTGAAAATGGACAGAGTGGCAACTATACCCTTACCACTTCTACCTCACAGCGACCCGTGGGAGAACTGGCTTTAAATCAGACCATTAATGCTGATTTGAGTGGGACGGATGACATCGAAAACCCGTTGCGTAACCGTAGCTTTAGTGAAGATTTCCGTTTAACCAATCTTCCTTCTGGTGAAGAAGTTGCGATTAACTTAAACTCCGGTAATTTTGACACCTATCTGCAACTGATTAATCGTCAAACGGGGCAAGTTGTTACCGAAAATAATGATGTTTTAAACGCTTCTCCACCCACAGACGATTCTCAAATCAACTTTACTCCAGAAGCCGGGGTTGAATATATTGTTCGTGTCACCAGTTCGGCAGAAAATACGACAGGAAACTATACCCTAACTGCAACAAGTTCAACACCTACCCCCGTACCCTCGGACTTTTTCTCCACCTTCACCGATGATCAATTAGAAGCAATCTCCCGTGATAAAGCATCCGATGGGGAATTAAGCCGACAAGATATGTTAGATATTTTTGCCGATGCCCAAGATGGAGGTACTGTTGATGCTAACGAGTTACAAGACTTACAGAAAATAACGGATCGAGTTAGCAATTCCACACCCTTTACCATGAAAGATTCGACTTGGTATCTCTCAGATAAAGTGGTTGAAGATGTAAAAACCAAGAGTATTACTACTGCAATTGATAAATGGTTTAAAGGAACGGACAGACCTCCTGCTTCATTTACTTCATTTACTGTAAAAGATGGGAAAAGAGAATATAATCCAACAGTTTCTCTGCAATACACAACTTTACAGGGTTCCTTGTTTGGTAGTGATGGAGAAGCTCGAATCAAACATATTGATCAAAGACAATTTGGTGATTGTGTCCCACTAGCTATTCTGGGAGCAACCTTTGGTTCCCAGACCAGTGATGCTGATAATCGTGCTAGTTCCATTATCCAAAATATGATTGAGGATAATGGAGATGGCACCTATACTATTCGTTTTTATAACGGCAGTAGTTCAGAGTATGTAACAGTTGATCGTCAGGTTGTAACCCAAAATGGACAACTCTATGGAGCCGCAACTGGTGATGGTAAATTAGATCCTAATAACCCTAACAATGGTGCAATCTGGGTACCATTAGTTGAAAAGGCTTATGCACAGTGGTATCAAGATAGTCAGGGTGTTACTAATGGTTATAACGGTATTGGTAACGGGGCATCTATAAACGATGTATTTCCTAGAATTACGGGACTTTCTGTTAACAATCCCCCATCCCCAGTATCTTCAACACCTTTTGATCAAATACAATCAGCGTTAAATAATGGCAAGTTTGTTGCTGTAGGTAGTAATAACGAAGCTGAGAAAAACTCAAGCTCTTTGATTTCCGGTTCTTCAGGAGGAACCCATGCTTATTCTGTAACCAATGCTTACGTTAACTCATCAAGTGAACAACGAATTATTGTTCGTAATCCTTGGGGTTATGACGGATATAATGTCGCAACTAAAAAGTATGTAAAAAGAGATGGTGATCAGGATGGATTCGATGGATTCATTGATCTTTCTTACAATGAATTCACATCTTACTTCTCCAATGTCGTGATAACGGTGTAACTTTTTTTCTCGTTCCCAGACAACCCGCCCCTGCATTTGTGGACAGATAGGGCGGGTTTATTTGGGTTAATGATCATAACAAAAATTGACTCGAACCCGCCCCTACATCTCACAAAATCTGTAGGGGCGGGTTCGACAAAATCTTTCAAATCTCACAGATAATCTTAATAAACCCGCCCAACCCCACCAATGCTTACTTGATCTTGAGATTTTTGGGTTAATTGTTATTATAGCAATTTAGGATCGTAGGAAATGCGATCGCACTGCATTGTTAAAAATGCGATCGCCCTTTTCTTTCCTAAAGTGCGATTTTTATGATCAACTTCCTTTTTTGCCTAAAGTGCGATCTGGTTATGCTATATTATAAGTGCGTTTTGTATATACAATATCATGCAGTTTGAATGGGATGAAAATAAAAACGCCCAAAATCTCAAAAAACATGGCATTAGCTTTGAAGAAGCTCAAGAAATCTTTGATGGAATCGTTTTTAATGCCATTGATGAGCGTTTTGACTACGGAGAAATCCGAGAAATCAGTATTGGTGCCATACAAGGTGTCGTTATCGTCACCGTAGCGCATACTGAAAAAAATGGAGTTATCCGCATCATCTGGTGCAAGAAAAGCCACTCGTCGAGAAAAAAATACCTACTATGACTATCTCGCCCAAACGACTTGAGGAATTAGAAAATATTCCAGAATCTGCGATCGATACCTCTGATATTCCTGAATTAGATGCGAATTTCTGGGAAAAAGCAAAACTTGTAACACCACTGACAAAACAAGCTATTTCTTTAAAAGTTGATAGCGATGTATTAGATTGGTTTAAAAACCAAGGAAAAGGTTATCAATCTCTAATGAATGCCGTGCTGCGCTCTTATGTTGAACATCATATAAAGAACAGTTAATAAATATGCGATCGCACTCTGATCTTCATGCTTGATGTTGAGGTTTTTGGGTTAATTGTTATTATAGCAATTTAGGATCGAGGGAAATGCGATCACCTTTCTTTTCCCTTCCAAAAATACTCCCTCAAATTCTCAAATTCTCCAACACTAAAACCGTTAACTCCGGTAAAGAAGGCAACCGGGCATCATTTGTCAAAAAAAATGAAGCACCCTCACAGATAGCTGTAGCCATTAAAATAGCATCGGGCGATCGCAAACTATAAATTGCCCTCAGTTGTGCTGCTTTTTCAGCAATATCTGGAGTTAATTCAACCACAGTTAAACCTTCTTGATTGAGCAATATTTCACGATATTCTTGAGCCAAGATAGTGTTTTTTTGTTGCAGGGGATGAACTAGCACTTCTAAAGAGCGTTACTGTTGATGTCACCAGCCTAAAATCACCGCGATCAAACGATTTAAAGAAAAGCCGCATCATCTCTATATACTTGGGATTTCGCTCCATAAAGTAAATCAAAGGCGCGGTGTCTAATCCCACAACTTTTCCCTGTAACCGGGCTATCCATTCCATGAATTTCGTTCGTGATTCACATATTCTTGAGCATCAATCCCATGCCAAATTTCCTCACCCAATCCTTCTAATTCTAAAATACTCCGTTTAGGTTTAGGCTGAAATCGGTGACGAACATATACTAATAATTCAGAGATAAGTCGCAGTTGCTCATCTGGTGTAAGTCTTAGAACCTCAGTCAGTACGCTGCTATAAGTAGACATTATGCTTGATGTTGAGATTTTTTTACTGGTTGTTATTATAGCAATTTACGATAGAGGGAAATGCGATCGCCCTTAATTTTCCGAAGTGCGATCGCCCATCTTTCTTAAGCCTCAAACGGGTTAATCAATGTGATCTCAGCAATCCACCGAAAATCGTCTATATTTCTTGTCACTAAAGTTATGCCATAAACCAAAGCTGTTGCCGCAATAATAGCATCCCCAAGAGTCATTCTCCTTATCTGTCGCAACGCCACTGCTTGATCAAGTACAGTGTTAGAAATCGGTAAAACCTCCACAACATCAAAAAACTCCTCAAAATACAATCTATAATCTTCAGTTAGTCGGTGATAAGCTGTTAAGCATCTAAATAGGGTATAATAAAAAACTAAGTTTAGAAAAATCAATAAAAAGATGCCTGCTAAAAATCACTTAAATGAAAAGCAAGTAGAGAAACTACAGAAAAGATTGAAAGAGGAAGAAAATGGACAAATTAGAGAAAGAATCTTGATTCTACTATTGCTAAATGATGGTAAAAAACAAAGTGAAATTGCCAATTTTTTGGGATGTTCAATAAATAAAGTATGTTATTGGTGTGTACATGGAGATCCGGACAAGTTAGAAAGCCTAAAAGATGAAAGAATGAAAGGAAATTATAGAAAAGCCACAGATAAATATATAGAGATATTATTAGAAACTGTAGAAAAAGAACCGGAAGAATTAGGATATGAATTTGGGAGATGGACAGGAGAAAGATTGGCAACTTATTTAGAACAAATCACAGAAATAAAATTAAGTGGTTCACAAGTGAGAAGGATATTAAAGAAAAAAAAGTATGTTTACTTGTGGGCAAAGTATAGCTTGGAAGAGAAAAGAGATCCAGAAAAAAGGAAATTATTTAAAAATAAAATAGAAGAGTATTTAAAAATAACAAAAGAAAGTCCAGAACAATTACAGGTATGGTTTTGGGATGAAAGTGGATTTAATTTAAGAGTAATAAAAAGAAAGAACTGGTGTAAAAAAGGAAAGAGGAGAAAGATTAGAGGAGACAGAAGAAAAGGAAAAGTTAATGTTATGGGAGGATTGAGGTACTCGGACAAAAAAAGATTTGTAGAATTTCTGGATAAAGGGAATGCAAATAATTTTTATCAAGTGTTAAAAAGTTTTTATCAAGAGCTAATTCATGAGTGGGTATTAGCGGGAAATCAAGCAGAAGAATTTGTAGAAAAAGGAGCCAAGATTGTCATTATTCTTGATAATGCAAGTTTTCACAAAAAAGAAGAATACCTAGAAAAAATCAAAGCAGAAATGCCGAATATCTATTTAGAATTTCTTCCAGAATATAGTCCAGATTATAATTTAATTGAATTGGTCTGGCATTCAGCTAAAGAATATATTGCTAATCGACTCTTTAAATCAGTTGATGAGCTAGAGTGTTTATTGCATCAGCTTTTAAATGAGGGACAGTTATCTATTAAATGGGGACGTAAACTTAAAAACAAAGGTAATGCTATAATCACAGTTTAAATGCACAACAGCTTAGCCCAAGACTTCAACGTAACTTATTGCCGATACAACTATGTCATGTTCGCCAATAAACTGCCTAATCTTCGAGTTTTCCAGTTGGGAAGCGTAGATAATAATATTACTATCAAGTAGCATTATTCATCCCTACTTGGAAGTGGACGATCTTGACGCAATTCTCGCTGCCATTCCACAGGATCGCTAATATCAGCACAGACATTACTTGCTGCAATTTTTTCCAATATTTCAACTGTTTTTTGGCGGCGAAACTCAGCACTTAGACTTGATCGATCTTCTTGTAAAGTAACGTAAACTCTGATCGGGTGATCGCTCTGTTTGGGAACCTCCCGCGCCCATTCTAAAAGGTTTCCCTTCAATATAGCTTCATATATTCTCTGCATACCATCTCTCAACTATTTTTTTACTATTCTAACTCTTGAATGACTGTTTCGTCCCTGTCTTCCCCAAACGGTGATCGCACATTTCTATCTTCCCCAAAAATGTGATCGCACTCTGATCTTCTCCAAAATGCGATTAAACTTGACCAGGCAAATCCAACGCAATTAATAGAGCTTGATTCAGCAGAAGTATTGCTTCATCACTAAGTATTCCTCGTAAACTCAATAAACGAGATTTAGATAATACCCGTACTTGATCTGCCATAGCTATAGAATCGTTGGTTAATCCACCGTCGGGAGCTTTAATTAATACTTGAGTCGGATAAACTCGTTTACCAGTTTGATAAGTAGTGCAGGGAATAGCTAAAACTACAGGGCTATATGTATTGATTGTAGCTCGACTAACGATAATAACAGGACGGGTTCCTCCTTGTTCAGAACCCTCAACAGGTTCAAGTCGAGCATCATAGACTTCTCCCTGTGTTTATACTGAGGATTCCCCCAATTGCAACGCTTCCCAACTCGCTACCGCAAACTCAGCCTCCATCTGTAGCACTTGAGATTGATACTCTGGATCTTGTGTCATTTCAATCAGTGCTGCATCAATTTCTGATCGTTTACCCTGAGTTTGGGTTGTTACCCGATCGCGCATCAATGCTAACAATACTTCTAAAAGTTTTTGTTGCTCGTCAGGAGTGAGATTTTGAGCCTGACTCAGTACCTCGCTGTAAGTAGACATTATGCTTGATGTTGAGATTTTTTTTGTTGGTTGTTATTATAGCAATTTAGGATGGAGGGAAATGCGATCGCACTTCGTTTTCAAAAATGCGATCACCCTTCTTTTACCTAATCAAATGGATTTAATATACTTTTAAAAGGAAATACAAAAGTATGTTAGGATCTAAGAGGTATAAGTCCTGAAGATTTAACTCCATGACTCAATCACTACCAAAAAAAAGCCCACCTCGCGGCAGAATATTCCCAGAACACACCTTATCACCCGAAGCACTAGCTCGACGCAAAGCTGAACGCGAAGTATTTCATAAGCGTTGTCGAGCAATTTTTGAGCAAGTTCGCCCCGATCTCATCGCAGAACACTATGGCTGGTATATTGCCATTGAACCTGACAGCCGCGATTATTTCATTAACAAAGATCAAGAAGTAGCTAGTCAAGAAGCACGTCATAAACACCCTGATGCCGTACACTGTATGTTTTGCTTAAATGAAAGTGGAGCTACTGGCAAAATATGATTCAGGGTACTTTTGGAAGTAGGGGTGAACTGTTTTTTGAAATTGATTTGATTGCTGCTGATGGCTTAAATCTAACTGTGGAGGCAATGCTAGATACGGGATTTACAGAATTTCTGGCAATTAATAAACAAGATTTAGATGGTCTGGATTGGCAATTCATCCGGCAAAATGAAATGATCACAGCACAAGGAGAAAGCACTTTTGATGTTTATGCTGGCAAAATACTATTAGACATCTCCGAAAATCCTCAAATGCCCTCTATCGCTACTTTTTGAGTCTCTAGCACTCCTGTGCCGGTTTCTCCTAAAGTAACGGATTCATAGGCTTTTTCAGTTACATTAATAATAATTAATGAATTTTATTTCTGATATTCAATCATTTTTCAAAAGTATTCTGGGCAATTCTTAGATGATAATACAATCGCTCCTATTCGCCATCTTATTAGTCCACATACTGTCAAGATTACTGCTTCATAATTTTGGCTCTTTAACCGAAATCTTTCTGAAGCAACTCGATAAATTTTTATCAGTCTTATTAAATGTTCGACTACAATCCTTTGTTTGGCTTTTAACCGATTTTCTTCTCGATTTTCAAGGGATATTTCTTGATTCCTCGGTTTCTTATGTGGTGTATTAATTGCTGTTTCCCCTACATAAGCTTTATCCCCCCTGTATTTTTGATGATTCCCCAATTCCTCCCTTCTTTCTCTCCACAATTTCAGATCGCTTGTTGCTCCGGTATAACCCACAGCTACATCCACTATTTCTTTCCCGCTCGGCATGACAATGACTTGATTTTTAAAGGTATGTGTTTTTTTCTTTCCTGAGTAATATTTTTTCTGCTCTTCATTGTCTGTTGGTCTTTGCATGGGCTGTTCATAGCTATCTACTACTAACTCATATTCCAGCAGAATTTTTTCTACCCACTCCCAATCACTCTCGTTTTTTTTTACTTGCTCAAGTAAACTGGCTGGCAGTAATTCTCTCAATATTTTTATCCCGTTATGGAAAATATCATTCGCTGTTGATTCACTCACTTCAAACTGTAACCCTAACATTTGAAATGTGGGCATCTGATGCAGATAAATTAGAGTTAGTAAGATTTGTTCCTCCACAGATAATTTCTGGTGACGACCCCCACCTGCTTTAATCAACCTGATCTTAGCTTTTTCTCGTTCTTGTCGTTTTTCTTGTTCTAATAACTCCGCGGCTTGAATTAGTTCTATCAACTGTTCATATTCCATCCCTAATAGCCTTTTTGTTTGCTGGGGATTCTTGTCCAGATAGCCTCTTAATTTAGTCATCTCTCCTTGGGGTAAAATCAAATTTTACCATCTTGCTATCCCTCCCCATTTTTATTTCGGAGATGTCTATTAGGTGAACAAGAATTCGAGATTCCAGTTTTTGCAGGTGATGAGATTCCTGAAGTTTTACTCGGTTCGAGATGGTTAACAATCTTGCCGTTGGCGGTGAATTTTTTGGCGGGAGTTCTCACATTGGGGTAATAACTGATTCTGTCAATCGATCTTGACGTAACTCTCGCTGCCATTTCACCGGATCACTAATATCAGCACAGACATTACTTGCTGCAATTTTTTCCAAGCATATCATCTCTCAACTATTTTTTTACTATTCTAACCCTTGAATAATTGTTTCGCCCCTTTCTTCCCCAAAGTGTGATCGCACATTTCTATCTTCCCCAAAATCTGGTAATGGTGCATCAAAATCATTACTTGTCCATATTTCTCCCCGGTGTAGTCCGGCTATTCGAGGTACATTTTGTTGAGAAATAGGAACTAGACGAGCCAACGGGTTATTACCATCTGTCAGTAAAATCTCTGTCCCTTCATTAACCAGGTGTAATAATTCTTGTACACTCATTTGTGCTACACTAATATCTACTATTTTTTGAACTGTGGTCATATTAAGTTACCATATTGTTACTATTATATCTCGATTGTAGTAAGCCCTTTAGGGCTAGGAGGCGTGAACGCCTCACTACTTTAATATTTGCGTTCTTGGGGTTCAAATAGGGTAATTTTTACCGGACGATAGGCTAAATCAATACCCGCCGGAGAATAATAAGCCAAAGTATGTTTGAGGAAACTTTCATCATTGCGTTGAGGATAATCTTCTCGACTATGGGCACCTCGACTTTCCTGGCGGTTTAAGGCAGAAGTTAAAATCATATTTCCTACGATCATCAGACTTTTTAACTCCAACGCTTCAATTAATTCTGTATTCCAACATTTGCCTTTATCATCTAAATAAATCCGTTGATAACGATTTTGCAATTCTTTAATTTGACTTAACCCTTCTTGCATAATATGATCAGTTCTAAACACACCACCATGAGAGGTCATGGCATCTTGGAACTCTTGGCGCAGTTTCGCAATTCGATAGTCTCCTGACTGATCTAATAACCCTTGTAATTGCGTTTGGGATTCTTTCAAATAACGCTGTTCATCAATTGTTGGTAACTTGCGATTTTGCACAAATTGGGCAATAGCCGCCCCGGTTCTTTTTCCATAAACCACACATTCTAATAAGGAATTACTGCCTAAACGATTGGCTCCATGTACCGACACACAGGCGGCTTCCCCTGCGGCAAATAAGCCATCCACAAAACTATCAATACCGCTTAAAACTTGCCCATTAATATTAGTCGGAATACCTCCCATAGAATAGTGAACTGTTGGACGCACAGGCATGGGTTCCACTGCCGCATCAATTCCTAATAAACGGTGGGCTTCTTCCCAACAAAAGGGAATCCGACTCATGATTTTTTCCCGTCCCAAATGTCGCAAATCTAAATAAATATAAGGCCCCCCAGAACTGCCATCGGGGTTAATTCCTCGTCCGGCTCGAATTTCTAAAGTAATCGCCCGAGAGGTAATATCTCTGGGTGCTAATTCCATCCGACTCGGGGCGTAGGTCGCCATGAACCGTTCCCCATTACTATTAATTAAATAGGCGCCTTCCCCCCGCACAGCCTCGGAAATTAATACCCCCACCGGATATAAACCCGTGGGATGGAACTGGACAAACTCCATATCTTGCAGGGGAACTCCCGCCATTGCCGACATCGCCAACCCGTCCCCCGTTGAGGCGTAATCATTGGAAGTCGTATTAAATGCCCTACCATACCCCCCGGTGGCGAACATCACCGCCTTAGCCCGCACAACGGTTAACTGTCCGTCATTAATGCGGAACATGACCACACCCTTCGCCTGTCCATCTTCTAAGATCAGACGCAGGACGTACCATTCATCATAAATCTGCACACCATAGCGTCGCAGGTTGTTCACCAGTTCGTGTAAAATCGCATGACCAGTTTTATCGGCGGCGTAACAGGTGCGATTATGGGAATGGCCGCCGAAGGCGCGTTGAGCGATGCGACCATCGGGAAGACGGGAAAATAAGACGCCTAAATGTTCTAAATCAATAATGACATCCGGGGCTTCTTTGGCTAAAATTTCGACGGCATCTTGGTCAGCTAAATAGTCTGAACCCTTGACCGTATCAAAGGCGTGGGCTTCCCAACTATCACTTTCATCAATATTTTTTAAAGTAGCCGCAATACCCCCTTGGGCGGCCACGGAATGGGAGCGGATGGGGTGAGTTTTGGCAACAATGGCTATATTTAAGCTGGGGTTAGTCCGGGCAATTTCTACCGCCGCCCGACATCCTGCCAACCCGCCCCCAACAATAATCACATCATGTTCTAGCATCTTAATCAGTTATCAGTCATCAGTTAAGGAGTTATCAGTTAAGGAGTTATCAGTTAAGGAGTTATCAGCATAAGAGTTATCAGCATAAGAGTTAATCAATTAACTGTAAACTTCTTAACTATTAACTGATAACTGGTACGGGCGGGTTCTTTTAGATTTTTGTTAATCACCTAAATTTTGATGAACCCGCCCCTACACTGATAACTGATTTGTTTAGGAAGCCGGAAATTCAGCACGACTGGGTTCGTCTTCAATCAAGGGATCTACGGATAAAATTTCAATATGGTTAAATAAAGTGGTGACGAATGCAAAGAGCAGGAAAGGTAAAGACAGCACAACAATTAGGCCAACCGTCGCTAAAGCATAAATTTGACGGGTTGTACTCCACAGGGCTAGGGAAGTTGCTAAGGCGATAAAGATGACAATTAACCAAACGATGATTTGGCTATAGATATCGCCATAGGTTAGTGTGCATCGAATACGATACTTTTTCAGATCTTGCATTGGTTCTCTCTCGATAATATTACTTTAAACTTCCAGGTTAAAGGATTGATTCAATTTTGGAAAATTTCTCAACATTTTAATCACAGTTGTAATTTAACTTTACATTCTGTCAAACATTCGGCATCGAAAATACTCAATTCTTTATTCTTTCAGGGATTCTTAACATCTAACTTTAATTCTTATTGCTTAAGAGATATGAAATCACTCTACTTTCTTTGCTTTTTGACTTAGCAGAGCAAATTAAAATTTGTTATGGTAAACTCGATGAAGTATAAATCACAAGATTTAGAGAGCCTAGATTGGCAATTCATCAGACAAAATGAAATGAATGGGATTTAGGCTGAATATTATGGATGGGTTGGAATTATTGCAGCGAAAGGCAAAAGGAGAATGGAGTTTTAAAGGGGTGGATTTAAGAGGGGCAGATTTGCAAACTTGTGATCTAAGTAAGTTAGTCTTTATCGGGGCGGACTTGAGTGGGTCAAATCTCAGTTACGCAAATTTAAGTCGAGCTTCGTTGCGCGGGGCCAACTTAATGGGGGCGAATTTGAGTTATGCCATTTTGAAACAAACCAGTTTATATAGCACCCAAATGATGGGGGCAAATCTTTCCCATATTAATCTCAATGGAGCGAATTTAACTCAAGCTAATTTAAGTTATACTAATCTTTATCAAGCAGATTTAAGCGATGCAACTTTATATGAATGTAATTTAGAAAATGCCTGGTTAGTGGGGGCAGATTTACGCGATACCGATTTACACAAAGCCAATTTTAAAGCCGCTAATTTAACCGATGCTAACCTAACCGATGCCATCGGGTTTAATCATGAAGATGCCATGATTTACAATACGATTATGCCCAATGGTCAAGTCCTATTATCAATGTTTTGACACTCCCTGTGCCTAAAGGCGTGGGGATTCTTTGTTCATAGAGCCAACTTGCTCGAACAGGATTTCTCCAGCCCGAGTAGAGGTCGATTCTCCCAAAGCGTTGCTCATGTCTAGCATGAAAGTTCCCGTATGCCCTACGGTACTCAATCCTCGACTAAGGATATTTCTAGCTGCATTTTCATCTCTATCCATGACACAACCGCACCTACAAACATGGGTTCTAGTGGATAGCGTTTTCTTAACAATTTCACCGCAACTAGAGCAATATGAGCTGGTATATTGCGGATTTACCGCTACCGTGACTCTTTCAAATACTTTCCCAAAATATTCAATCCAGACCCGAAACTGATACCAAGATGCGTCATTAATAGACTTAGCTAAACAATGATTTTTTACCAGATTTTTAATTCTCAAATCTTCGTAGGCTATCAAGTCGTTAGACTGAACTACGCACCGTGCTAATTTCACAGCATGGTCTTTACGTTGCCTACTTATTTTGAGGTGGCGTTTCCCTAAAATCTGTCTAGCTTTGCCTCGATTTTTTGAACCTTTGACTTTTCGGGAAATCCGACGTTGTGAACGTTTAAGAACCTTTTGACCTTGACGGAGAAATTTAGGATTCTCAACCGTGACTCCATTTGAATCGGTGTAGTATTCCTTCAAGCCCACATCTAGTCCAATAGTATTTCCAGAAGGTTTTGTATTTTCTTTCCGGTCAACATCGACACAGAATTGAACATACACGCCGTCTGCACGTTTTACTAATCTCACCCGTTTTATTTGGCTAATTTGGTAAAAGTGTAAGTCGCGTGTGCCTTTTAACTTGAGTTTACCAATATTTTTTTTATCGGTAAACTTTATGGATTTTCTATCATCTGCAAGTTTCCAACCCGTTGATTTATACTCAACAGAACGGCAGTTTTTCTGGAATTGGGGATATCCTTTTTTACCCGGAATTGACTTTTTGCAGTTCTCGTAAAAACGGGAAATAGCAGACCAGGCTCGTTCAGCACAAGATTGTCTGGCTTGAGAATTGAGTTCATTAGCAAACGGAAAATTCTTCGCAAGCACGGCGCAATATTTATTTAAATCATACTTATCTATTTTTTGATTATCCATCCAATAGCGTAAACAGCTATTGCGGACAAATTGTGCTGTACGAATTGCTTCCTTTACTGCTTCAATCTGACTGGCTTTTCCGTAAGTTTTGAACTCAAATACTAACATTGCCTTACCTCTCGCCTGATTTTTTATACTATATCTTTGGGCACAAGATTGGCTGATATTTTAACAAAGGNCACTAACATTGCCTTACCTCTAGCCTGATTTCTTATCCTATATTTTTGGGTACAAGATTGGTTGATATTGCAACAAAGGTTTACAATAAAAAGCCTAAGTAGAACTTAGGGGTTTTAAACCCATTTTTCCGATAAATTAACCGTTAAGGTTTTTCCATTAACCAACACTTTATCCCCTGTGACTAACTTTCGTCCCCTGCGAGTTTCAACCTCACCATTGACTTCAACATCACCAAATTTAATTAGGATTTTGGCTTGTCCCCCGGTGGAGACTTCACCCATAAATTTTAGAAATTGATCGAGTTTAATGGTTTCAGACATAAATCAAAATCGGTAAACAGTAAACAGTTATAGCAAGAGGCAATAGGGAATAGGCAATCTCGCTATAGGTAAATACTTACTGTGAGCAGCTTTTAGCTTTCAAGAATGTCCTAATAGATGTAGAGACTGCTATATCAGTTATCAGTGTAAGATTTATCAGTGTTTACAGTTAATAAAAAATTAACTGTAAACTTCCTAACTGATAACTGTTTACTGATGACTGATAACTGATTTTATTCGTCTTCGTCCTCGTCGTCTTCGTATTCGTCATCAATTAACTCATCATCGAGGATAGCCGATAATAAAGGATCATCTTCACTATCTTCAAATAGGACTTTGCTGCCTTTGCCGAAACTAGAGGTTGCTGCTTTGGGTTCTGGGGGTAATTCCCGTTCAAAACTGTTATAGACCCGGGCGGTTTTATCATCCAAGACCACATCCCGCAGTTCGTCCTCGTCTTCCTCATCCAAATACAACGTCCCGTTATCGAAGCCATACTCGGCATTACCGGATTCCTCATAGGCATTGAATCCCGTTCCCGCCGGAATCAGGCGTCCGATAATCACGTTTTCCTTGAGACCGCGTAACCAGTCGGATTTGCCCTCAATCGCCGCTTCGGTCAAGACCCGGGTGGTTTCTTGGAAACTAGCCGCCGAGATAAAGCTATCGGTATTTAAGGAGGCTTTGGTAATCCCCAATAACACGGGGGTATATTTGGCGGGGGCACTTCCGGTAATCGACATGGCATCATTCACCTGTTCCACCTGGCGCAGTTCCACCAATTCCCCAGGTAACATAGTCGTATCGCCCCCATCATCAATCCGCACCTTAGAGGTCATCTGACGGACAATCACCTCAATATGCTTATCGGAAATATCAATCCCCTGGGACTGATACACCGACTGCACCTCGTTGACCAGGAACGCTTGACACTGGCGGAAACTGCCCAAAGCCGCATCATACATTCCTTCCCCCTGTTCCAGATAATGGTCATAGAACACTTCTAGGATTTCATGGGGATTGCTAGGGCCATCGGTCAGGGTTTGTCCGGCTTCTACTTTGTGACCATCGGAGACAATTGGGGATTGACCCGAACCCAGGGGATAATCCGTAACCGTGCCATCATTTTCAATCACCCGTAGTTCGGTGACGTCATCATCCATCGTCACCTGGGCCGTTCCCGGACGTCGGGCTAAAACGCAGGCTTCCTTGGGTTTGCGGGCTTCTAATAATTCTTCAATTCGGGGCAACCCTTGAATAATATCTCCGGTTTTGGCCCGTTCAAACACCAGCAACACCAAGTTATCCCCCCGTTGTACCAAGTCTCCGTCCTTAACGTGGAGAATGGCACCGGAAGACACCCGATAGGGCCGACCCCGACGCAGGGTAATCTGATTTCCCGTGACCGGGATAGTCCCCTGACCCACGATTTTGTCACCAACGGCAATGACTTGACCGGACTCCGATAGCTTAACCCCTTCAGCAATTTCAATCCCTTCTACCAACAGTTGACCCAATTTCACCGTCGGTTTAACGCCTTCGGGCAACTCAATGGTCATTTGGTCAATATCTCGTACCACTAAACAACGGCGCAGAATTTCCGACCCCGACCGAATCCCCTGAATAATCCCGTCTTCCTTACACATGATTTCCGTGCGGGTGACCACGGCGCCTTTTTCTATTTCATCTCCATCCTTGACCAGTAACCGGGTGCGGGTACTGCCCTGGGTGGCATCAGCGATCACATCCCGACGAATCACCAAGGATTCCAAAATCACTAACTGTAACTTCCTGACATCGGGGTCATTCTCATCGGGAAGTAACTCAATATCGGCCGCTAACTGCGGGGCTTCGATGCCAATACTAATCACTAACTGGGTTCGTAGCAGTTCCACCCCTTCCACAGACCGTACCCGTTCCCCATCTTTATAGGTTAAACGTTGCACGGCTCGCAGGACAATAGATTCGTTCAGAGATTCCTGAGAAGGTACGGTAGGATTTTCGGGAACGCTAAACTCCACCACAGGGCGCAACAGCAAGGCTGGGCCTTCGGGAGTTTCCACATATTCCACATAATGCAAGTCCTGAGACACAATTCCCGGAATCACCTCTTGGCCGGGATTGACAATCTGGCCATCAATCGCCATCACCATTTCCGGGTCATCCACCAGATGCAGTTCCCCGGGTTTGATGACGATTTCTCGCAGAATATCATTTTTCTGAGTAACTTCAATCACCCCATTACTCTGACAGAAGATATCCTTAACCACTTCCATCCCCGCTTCCACATACTGTCCATCCTCAGTTAACAGTAGGGAAATATCCTTATTCACCTCATGGCATTCTTCGGGAATCCATAATAAAGTGCCTCCCTGGGTGACTTCATAACCCTGTTTTCCCTTACCCCGTTTGGCGACTTCCACCCCGGCGTATTTAATAATCCCCCCGGTTTTGGTGCGGTAGCTATCATCCATCAGTTCCGCAATCACATCGTGGTTTTCCACTTTGGAACCCGGACTGACTTTGAGCATGAAGCGATGGTTACTATTGGTTTCAATAATATGTTGTTCCCGTCCCTGCATCTGTACTAAGCGAACTAAGGCTTGATCCAGCAATACCGAAGCGGTAATAATCTCAATTTCCCGAGGTAGCTCATCGGGAGCAAACTGTTCCCGAATTCGGACTAATCCCCCATGCTCAGAAACCAGTTTGGTTTGGGCGAGAACGCTTCCTGGATGCACCTGGTCACCATTTTTGACCAATGGTTCCGCCGCCGGGGGCAGGTTATACACTTCTCCTCCGAGAACCCAAATCAGCCCCCCCCGTTGGGCGATGCGGGTCATGTTCCCTTGACGGTCGGTTTTTTCTTCGGGAACTACGTCAGCAAATTTGACTTCCCCAGCTAAGTCCGTGGCCACGTCCTTGGTGGCTTTTTCCGTGGTTTTCCGGGCTGTCCGACCCCCAGCGGCAATTTCCGCTAGGATTTCGTCAGCTTTGACCCTTTGGCCTTCTTGAACAATAATCGTTGTTCCTTGGGCGATACTGTGTTTTTCGGTGTTTTTTCCGCCACCTTCGACAATAATCTGGCCGGTGCTTTCCACGATAAAGGCATCATCCCCGTGACGGGTACGGAAGGGACGGACTCGCAGGGATTTGGAGAACTTGACTACCCCATCAATTCGAGCTCGGATCATTCCGGCGGCTTCGGCGGTGAATACCCCTCCAGTGTGGAATGTCCGCATGGTTAACTGGGTTCCGGGTTCGCCGATACTCTGGGCGGCAATAATTCCCACCGCTTCCCCCAGGTTAACGTTATGACCATGGGCTAAACTCCAGCCATAGCAATGTTGACAGACGGAACGATTGGCTTCACAGGTTAGAGGCGATCGCAATAGCACTTCCTCAACCCCGGCTTCCTGAATAGCTAGGGCTAACTCCTCACTCACGGAGTGATTTTTCACCGCCTGTTCTGACTGATATGTGACAATTTCTCCGGTTTCCGGGTGGCGAACATCTTCCCCTAACACCCGGCCCATTAACCGATCTTTGATCGGAATTAACACCCGTTCCCCATCGGTCATACTGCGAGTCCAAATCCCCTTGCTGGTTCCGCAGTCAATTTCCCGCAGGATCACATCCTGGGAAACGTCTACTAAACGGCGGGTTAAATACCCTGAGTCGGCGGTTCGTAGGGCCGTATCTACTAGACCTTTACGCGCCCCATAGGAGGAAATAATATATTCCGTAACGGTTAAGCCTTCCCGGAAGTTGGTTTTAATCGGTAAATCAATAATCTCCCCTTGGGGATCGGCCATTAATCCCCGCATTCCTACTAACTGACGGACTTGGGAAATATTCCCCCGGGCGCCGGAGAAGGCCATCATATAAACGGAGTTCAGGGGGTTACTGGCTTTAAAGTTTTCCACCACCCGATCTTTCAGGGCTTCGGACGTCCCATTCCAAGTATCAATAACTTTTTGGAACCGTTCAACTTCGGTAATTTCCCCTTTAATATAACGGCGTTCTGTATTTCTAATTTCTTCTTCCGCTTCTTCTAATAAGGCTTTTTTGGAAGGGGGAATCTGTAAGTCATCAACACTAATAGAAACCCCGGCTTTTGTGGCATAGGTAAACCCTAATTCCTTTAATTCATCGGCAATTTGGGCGGTACGAGCCGTGCCATAATTCATAAAAGCCCAGGACATGATTTTCTTTAATTGTCCTTTATCAATAACTTGATTCCGAAAGATTTTTTTGTTAGTCATGATGTAAATCAGTTATCAGTTATCAGTTATCAGTTACCAGTGCAAGATTAATCAATGTAGAGACGTTGCATGCAACGTCTCTACACTGATTACTGTATTAGTGTGTCTTGAACGGTTTTATTGAAAATGACACGTCCCGGGGTAGTACGGATATATTGAGCTAGAATATTACCCTCGGAATCTTCTCGAACTCGTCGCATTAGTTTCCCTGTTTTTTTGCCCACATAAGTTTTAGTGATCACTCCAGTTAAGTCGTCTGTATGTTCGACTCCTATCTGTTCTGTTTCATCCGATAAAATCTCCCCATCAAATCGCACCATAACATAGGAATGTAAACCCAAAGCACCCTGTTTATAGGCTAAGATTACGTCTTCTAAATCAGCAAAATAGCGGTGACTTTGATCCTCTAATTTGGGGTTTTCTGCGGTTAAATAATAACATCCCAACACCATATCCTGACTGGGTGTCACAATCGGTCTACCCGTGGCTGGGGATAGGATATTATTCGAGGCTAACATCAATAACCGAGCTTCAGCCTGGGATTCAATCGATAGGGGGACGTGAACAGCCATTTGGTCACCGTCAAAGTCAGCGTTAAAGGCGGGACAAACTAACGGATGCAGTTGAATCGCCCGACCATCGACTAAAATCGGTTCAAAGGCTTGAATCCCTAAACGGTGCAAGGTTGGGGCGCGGTTTAGCATCACCGGATGTCCTTGGATGACTTCTTGTAAGACTTCCCAAATGCTGGCATCATTCCGTTGAATCAGTTTTTTCGCCGCTTTAATATTGTTCACTAATCCTTGACGAATTAGGCGGTTAATTACAAAGGGTTGGAACAATTCAATTGCCATTTCCCGTGGTAAACCGCACTGGTGCATTCTTAATTTTGGCCCCACCACGATAACCGAACGTCCAGAATAATCGACCCGTTTTCCTAATAGGTTTTGACGGAATCGTCCTTGTTTTCCTTCGATAATATCGGAGAGGGATTTTAAGGGTCGATTATTCGCCCCCACCACCGTCCGACCCCGGCGACCGTTATCAATTAAGGCATCAACAGCTTCCTGTAACATCCGTTTTTCGTTACGGATAATAATTTCTGGGGCGAGAATTTCCTGCAACCGGGCTAACCGATTATTTCGGTTAATCACCCGACGATATAGGTCGTTTAAGTCGGAGGTGGCAAATCGACCCCCATCTAACTGCACCATTGGCCGTAAATCGGGAGGAATGACGGGAATCACATTCAAAACCATCCAATCTGGTTTGGAACCTGTCGCCACAAAGTTATCAATTACCCGCAATCGTTTAATTAATTTGGCGCGTTTTTGTCCCTTAGCAACGGCAATTTCTTCGCGTAATCTTTCGGCTTCTTCTTCTAAGGGAATATCTTCGAGCAAACGGGAAATGGCTTCGGCTCCAATTCCGACTTCAATTCCGGTTAAGGTGGAATCCTCACTATAAATTTGGTCTTCAATTTCTAACCAAGTATCTTCGGTTAATAACTGTTTATAGGATAGGCCATCATAGTTACCCGGATTTAACACTACATAGGCATTAAAATAAACGACCTGTTCTACATCCCGCAATGGCATATCTAATAAAATAGCCATATAACTAGGAATCCCTTTCAGATACCAAACATGGGTCACAGGAGCGGCTAGTTTAATAAAACCCATACGGTGACGACGAACCCGGGATTCTGTTACCTCCACCCCGCAGCGTTCACAGACAATTCCACGATGTCTTACCCGTTTATATTTCCCACAATGACATTCCCAATCCTTTGCCGGGCCAAAAATTCGTTCACAAAATAACCCGTCCATCTCCGGTTTCAGGGTTCTGTAATTGATGGTTTCAGGTTTTGTGACCTCTCCAACCACCTGACCATTCGGTAGGGCTCTTTCTCCCCACTGGCGAATGCGTTCTGGAGAAGCGATTCCAATTTTAACGTAATCAAACCGTTGTTCAATTTTAGCCATTTTATTCAGGGAATAGGGAACAGGGAACGGGGAACAGGGAATAGTAAAGAATTCAACAGTTGGTTAACTTCTCAACTGATAACTCCTCAACTGTTAACTGTTAACTGATGACTGATAACTGATAACTGTTAACTGATGACTGATAACTGTTAACTGATGACTGATGACTGATAACTGATTACTCGTCTTCTTCGACTGAACTACTTAAATCATAAGTAGGTTTAGCGGGGGCAAAGTTATTGGAGGTGTAGGTCATCCGGGTAGCTGGAATATCAGCCATCAGGTCTACTTCCACATCTCGGCTTCCACCTTCGTCGGTGGTTTCCACTTTATGCACCGCAATATCCAAACACAACGACTGCAACTCTCGCATCAACACCTTGAAGGACTCCGGTGTCCCAGGACGGGGAATGGCTTTACCCTTAACAATAGCGTTGAGGGCTTCGTTGCGTCCCTGCATATCGTCGGATTTGACCGTTAACAACTCCTGCAAGGTATAAGCGGCTCCGAAGGCTTCCAAGGCCCAAACCTCCATTTCTCCAAACCGTTGTCCTCCTTGTTGGGCTTTTCCTCCCAAGGGTTGCTGAGTTACCAAAGAGTAGGGGCCAGTAGACCGGGCGTGAATCTTATCATCAACCAAGTGAACTAGTTTCAACATATAGGCAATCCCCACGGTGACGGGTTGGTCAAAGGGTTCTCCGGTACGGCCGTCATAAACGATGCTTTTCCCAGGATAATTTTCGTTAAACAACCAATCTTTCTTGGTTTTCTCCCGGGCTTCTTTTAACTTCCCGTGCACGGTTTCCCGGGACATTTCGGGGCCGTGCATTTCATCAAAGGGAACCACTTTGAAGCGTTTTTTCAGGTTTTGACCCGCCCACCCTAATAAACATTCAAAGATTTGGCCGACGTTCATCCGACTGGGTACACCCAAGGGATTCAAGACAATATCCACAGCCCGACCATCGGGGAGATAGGGCATATCCTCAATCGGCAGAATCCGAGACACAATCCCTTTATTCCCGTGGCGTCCGGCCATTTTGTCCCCGACTTGGATTTTGCGTTTTTGCGCTACATAAACCCGCACCACCATATTCGCCCCAGGCGGTAACTCATCCCCCTGTTCCCGGGTGAAGACGCGCACATCCACAACCCGACCTTTTTCTCCATTGGGAACCCGCAGGGAGTTATCCCGCACATCCCGGGCTTTTTCTCCGAAAATTGCCCGCAGTAATTTTTCTTCCGGGGGTTGGTCGGATTCCCCTTTGGGGGTGACTTTCCCGACTAAAATATCCCCTGATTCCACCCAAGCCCCGACTCGAATAATCCCGTTTCCATCGAGTTGTCGTAGGGAATCTTCCCCGACGTTGGGAATTTCCCGGGTAATTTCTTCCGGGCCGAGTTTGGTTTGTCGGGCTTCAATTTCGTATTTTTCAACGTGGATGGAGGTATAAATATCCTCTTGGACTAGACGCTCACTAATTAAAATCGCGTCTTCGTAGTTATATCCCTCCCAGGGCATATAAGTCACCAGAATATTATGACCTAAAGCCAGTTCAGCCCCTTCGGTGGAGGAACCATCGGCTAACACCTGACCCGCTACCACCTGATCTCCTTCATAAACCAAGGGGCGCTGGTTTAAACAAGTATCTTGGTTAGAACGTTGATATTTTTGTAACTCATATTCATGTTCTTTGCCCGTGGTATCCATGACCCGGATACAAGACCCGTCAATATAGCTAACTTCCCCATCGGTACGGGAGACAATCACCATCCCGCTATCCCGGGCGGCTTGGGCTTCTAGTCCGGTTCCGACTAAGGGCCGTTGTGGACGGAGCAGGGGGACGGCTTGCCGTTGCATATTAGACCCCATCAAGGCCCGGTTGGCGTCGTCGTGTTCCAAGAAGGGAATCAAGGAGGTGGCGACGGAGACAATCTGTACCGGAGATACGGCGGCATAGTCCACCTGCATCGGAGTTGTGGTGGTGAATTCCTGGCGATAGCGCACCGGCACAATATCCCCTAAAATTGTCCCCTCGGCATCGGTTCTAATATCCCCTGGGGCAACCCGCAGGTCGTCTTCTTCGTCGGCGGTCATGTACACCGCAGGTAAGTCCCGGCGGACTTTACCATTTTCGACTTTATTGTAGGGGGTGGCAATAAATCCGTAGGGGTTGACCCGGGCTAAGGTTGCCAAAGACCCAATTAATCCGGCGTTTGGCCCCTCTGGGGTTTCAATCGGACAAATCCGACCGTAGTGGCTGGGGTGAATATCTCGGACAGCAAAACCAGCCCGTTCCCGGGTTAGTCCCCCGGGGCCAAGGGCGGATAAACGGCGTTTATGGGTTAGTTCCGCTAAGGGATTGGTCTGATCCATAAACTGCGATAATTGGGAACTACCGAAGAATTCTTTAATGGCAGCCACTAGGGGTTTGGGGTTGACCAGGGAGGCCGGGGTTAAGGCATCGGCATCACTTACGGTCATCCGTTCTCGGATAATTCTTTCTAAGCGGTTTAAACCGACCCGAATTTGGTTTTGCAGCAGTTCGCCCACTGACCGTACCCGACGATTTCCTAAGTGGTCAATATCGTCGGTTTCACCAATATCAAATTCTAGGTTAATCAAATAATCAATCGCCGAGAGAATATCAACGGAGGTTAACACCCGGGTAGTATCGGGAATGGTGAGTCGCAGCTTTTTATTCAGTTTATAACGTCCGACCCGGCCTAGGTCATAGCGTTTGGCATCGAAGAAGCGGTTATTAAGTAACTGTTCCCCACCAGCTACCGTCGGGGGTTCCCCGGGACGGAGTTTGCGGTACAGTTCCATTAAGGCGTCATCTTCGGTAAATTCCCCTTCCCGTTCAATGGTTTTTTCAAAGTATTCGGGGTGACGCAGGGCATCGAAAATTTCGTTATTGGTGAGTCCCAAGGCTTTTAATAAGACCTGGGCGGATAGTTTGCGGGTTTTATCAATTCTGACCCACACTAGGTCATTTTTATCGGTTTCAAATTTTAACCAGGCGCCTCGGTTGGGAATTAGGGACGCACTATACGTCCGTCGCCCGTTTTTATCAATTTCAGATTTATAATAAACCCCGGGACTTCTGACAATTTGGTTGACGATGACTCGTTCAGCCCCATTGATAATAAAAGTTCCCCGTTCTGTCATTAGGGGTAAGTCCCCAATAAAGACTTCTTGTTCTTTAATTTCTCCAGTTTCTTTATTAATTAAACGAGTCGGAACGTACATTTGAACGGCATAGGTACTATCCCGTCGTTTGGCTTCATCAACGTCATATTTAGGACGTTTAAGTTTATAGTCTTTAGCTAAAAAATGCAGTTCTAGTTTCCCTGTATAGTCGGTAATAGGGGAAAAACTTTCTAATTCTTCAATCAACCCGGCTTCTAAAAACCAACGGAAACTTGACCGTTGAATTTCAATTAAGTCAGGAAGTAAAAAAGTGGGTTCGTTATGGGTTAGACTTGCCATTTATCAGTTATCAGTAATCAGTTATCAGTAATCAGTGATTGAGTTAATTGTTATCAGTTATCAATAATCAGTTATCAGTCATCAGTCATCAGTTAATCGTTAAGAAGTTTACAGTTAATTTATTAACTCCTCAACTGATAACTCCTCAACTGATAACTGTTAACTGTTAACTGATAACTGAAAGAGTTGACAGGCGTTATCGGTGGTTTGTTGAGATAGGGTTTCTAGGGAAATGTCCCGTAGTCGGGCAACGGTTTCGGCAACATGGCGCACAAAGGCGGGTTCGTTCCGTTTTCCCCGTTGGGGAACAGGCGCTAGAAAAGGACAGTCCGTTTCGATTAAAATTCGATCAGACGGAACTAGACGGGCGCATTCCTGAATGGCGATCGCATTTTTAAAGGTCACGGTTCCGCTAAAGCTGATATACAGTCCCAATTCTAAAAACGACTGTTGTTCCTCGGGAGTGCCTCCCCAACAGTGCATGACCCCGGAAACTTTGCCCCGTTGTTGCCAAAATTGCCTTAGTAGAGGAATCATGGTTTCTGCCGCCTCCCGACAATGGATAATCACAGGTTTATGCAAACGATAGGCAATTTCTAGCTGTTCGGTAAAAACCTGGATTTGTTGATCTCGGTTATCGGCTTTATAGAAATCCAGCCCCATTTCCCCAATCGCAACGACTCTATCATCGGATTGGGCAAGTTGGGTAATGGTTTGGGCCGAGGTAGAATCCCAGAGTTTAGCATCCAAGGGATGCAACCCAACAGCAAAGCTGAGTTCCGGGACTTGATTGGCAATTTCCTGTATTTCCTGAAATTCTCCAGGGTGAACACAGGAATGCACCAAACGGACTACTCCCGCCTCTTGCCATCTCTGCCGAATTGCGTCTAAATCCGATGCCAAGGCTTTGAAGTTAATATGGACGTGGGTATCGATCAGTTGCATAGTCCCTTTACTCAGATTGATCAGCAATCAGTGATCAGGATCAAGACGTGCCGATATCGAGCCATGCTGTTAGGCGATTGGCGCGTCCGTAATCAGTTATTGGTTTTTTCGTGCCAGCGTCCTCGCCGACTCCTTTCTATTCCTATTAGCTGTTTACTCATAACTGATTACTGATTACCGTTGACTGATCACTGATGAGCTAGGCTGCAACAGTTTGGTGGCGCTTTAAAGCTCTAGCCAAGCGAGATTTTTTCCGAGCACCATTGTTAGGATGCAGCACGCCCTTTTTCACGGCTTTGTCGATTTTACTAAAGGCAGCCGACATTTGTTGATTGACGGCGGTGAGATTATCGGTTGTAGGGTCAGTCCCGAATTTATCAACAGAGGTCAGACATTTTTTCATTAAAGTCTTGACGGCTGACTTGTAAGATTTATTACGCAACCGATTGCGCTCTGCGATTTCGACTCGTTTGACAGCAGATTTAATATTAGCCATAGGTTCTGATTGAAGAAGACGCAGGTATTCCGATTAGAGATACTAAGTTACAGACATACCAATATAACATTTATTTTGTCAAATTTAACCAAACTTCCTATTCACCTACAGGAAGCATCACAAAAATTATGGACTCCAGTCATTGTAGCAAAAAAAAAAGGGTTTAACGCTCTGTTCTTGGTTCAACAAGCCCCGTAACCATCTAGGATAGCTTTTTGTGCTATACTGAACCAGGTATGAATCCCCAGAGTGTTGCCCCAGTGGCTAGAACTCTAAAGTATCGCTTAAGGATACAAAGTCTGGGTATGGACAGGGAAACCAGGGGTAGAGGTTCATCCCGGTTGTCTGTTCCGTATCTGCTTCTGTGTGTGTTTTTTAAGGTTGGCACTCCGAATCACCATGCTGCGAATTATTACTCAGTGGGTTGAAGCACAAGCTGAATTGCGACGGATCTCTGACCGTACCCATGATGACGCGATGATCCATAAAGAAGCAACCGTGCGGGAAGTCTTGCAAACGGTTCGGCGTCAAGGGGATAAGGCACTTCTGCACTATACGGAAGAATTCGATCAAAAAATATTGACATTAGATGAGTTGCGGGTGAGTGGTTCGGAGTTGGACGCAGCTTACCAGCAAGTATCGAAGGAATTGTTGGATGCGATCCAATTTGCCCGCCAACAAATTGAAGCCTTTCACCGCCAGCGCACACCTAAGTCCTGGGTGCAGTTTGGAGAGGATGATATTGTCCTGGGCAAACGGTTTACTCCCGTTGACCGGGCGGGTTTATATGTACCTGGGGGAAAAGCTTCGTACCCCAGTACGGTTTTGATGAATGCGGTTCCGGCTCAGGTAGCCAAGGTTCCCCGAATTGTGATGGTGACTCCCCCAGGGCCAGATTCTAAGGTGAACCCGGCGGTGTTGGTGGCGGCTCAAGAGGCGGGAATTCAGGAGATTTATCGGGTCGGTGGGGCGCAGGCGATCGCAGCTTTGGCCTATGGTACGGAAACGATCCCGAAGGTGGATGTGATTGCTGGCCCGGGCAATATTTATGTCACCTTGGCAAAAAAATTGGTTTATGGCACGGTGGGGATTGATTCCCTGGCTGGGCCATCGGAAGTTCTGATTATTGCTGATGGGGTGGCGAACCCGGTTCATGTGGCGGCGGATTTATTAGCCCAGGCTGAACATGATACCCTGGCGGCGGCAATTTTATTAACAACGGATTCGGCCTTAGCCCGGCAGGTGGTGGCGGAGGTGGAACGACAGTTGGTGAACCATCCCCGACGCACGTTGACGGAAAAAGCGATCGCCCACTATGGGGTGGTGGTGGTTGTCGATTCCTTAGAGGCCGCGGCGGAGTTGTCCAATGAGTTTGCCCCGGAACATTTGGAATTAGAAGTAGCCGAACCCTGGGACTTACTGGAGAAAATTCGCCATGCCGGGGCAATATTTTTGGGTTGTTCTACCCCAGAAGCGGTTGGGGATTATTTAGCTGGCCCTAACCATACTTTACCGACATCGGGGGCAGCCCGTTATGCCTCGGCCCTGGGGGTAGAAACGTTTATGAAACATTCGAGTTTAATTCAGTATTCCCCCACGGCTTTACAGAAGGTTGCAGGCGCTATTCAGGTGTTGACGCTGGCTGAGGGTTTACCTTCCCATGGGGACTCGGTAAGGTTGAGAACGGAACCTTCACTGTGAGTGATGGCTGTTAACTTTGAGGTCTTACCTTTAGAATAAGGGTTTGAAGTGGTAGGATTTCAAGGCGCGGTGATTTTCCAGTTGTTTAAAGGAGACGTTTTTGTGCTAAATACGATTTTGGTTGCTGTGGATGATTCACCAACTGCTAAGTTTGTGATTAAGGCGCTGGGTCAACTGCAATTGCAGCCCACAACCAACGTGATCTTCTCTCATGTTGTTCCGACGGTGGAATCGGATTTTGATCTGGTGGCGGATCGGCCCGGCCACCGGACGGATGAATTTCCCTATGGTCATCTGGAAAAGCAACTACGGGTTTATCAAGATCAGTTAGATTGTGAGACGGAAATTGAGATCGTAGCGGGTGATCCGGCGGAAGAAATCATTCGATTGGCCAATATTTATCAGGCGGATCTGATTATTATTGGAAATCGAGGATTAACGGGAGTCAAGCGAATCTTGGAAGGATCGGTGAGTTCTCAGGTGGTTTCAGAGGCGAATTGTTCGGTTTTGGTGGTTAAGGAAATTTAAAGTGAGTGGTAAGTTGCGATCGCCAATCAGTCTTTAAGTATCAATTTATCTAATCTAAATAAGCGCATTAAGCCCCAAACCTGCAACGTTGGAGTTGGCTTTTTGGGCAACTTAATAATAGTAATAAATCCTATTTTAAGTAAAGTAACCAAATATAACGCTAAATATAGCGGGAAATAAGATTTTTGTCAATCCCTGTCACTAAATATGGAATTAGAGTACAGTGGTAAGGCGTCAATTCATTATAGCATTGGGTAAAAATATTGACTATGCAATCAACATCACCATCCCTTACCATCACCCCTAATAAAAATATTAAAGTTATTAAACGAGATGGTAGTCTGGCCCCATTAGATGTCTCTAAAATTCGAGAAGTCGTTAACTGGGCTTGTGAGGGAATGGAGGCGAATCCGATTACCCTAGAAGCGGGACTCACCACCCGTCTGCGCCATGGTGTGACCACCCGAGAAATTCAGGATAATTTAATTAATTGCGCCTTGGAGTTATGCAGCCCCTCCGACCCAAACTGGCGTTATGTGGCGGGAAGACTACAGATTTGGAGTTTATGGAAGGATACCTTAGTCCGTCGGGGTTATGAATACGGCGACTATTGCAGAACGGTTCATAATAAAGTGGAACAGGGACAATATGACGTTCGGATTCTGACCTACACCGCCGAGGAACTTCAAGAAGCCGGCAGTTGGATCAACCCCGAATGGGATAAGGATTATGATTATGCTGGGGCTGTTTTGTTAAATAAACGCTATTTATTAACGGATGAATTACCCCAGGAAGCTCTATTAACCTGTGCATTGCTATTAGCAATTGTGGAAAAACCCGAAAATCGGTTATTTTGGGCTAGAAAGTTTTATCAAGCGATCGCCGGGCGGAAAGTTTCCTTAGCCACCCCAATTTTAGCAAATTTAAGGATTCCTCACGGCTCCTTAAGTAGCTGTTTTATTACGGCAATGGATGATAATTTAGAAAGTATTTTTGACACGATTAAAGATGCCGCTAGAATTTCTAAAAATGGCGGGGGTGTGGGTACAAATGTCAGCCGAGTCCGGGCAACGGGCAGTTGGGTGATGGGGAAACAAAACACCTCGGGGGGTGTGATTCCTTGGATTAAATTATTAAATGATACGGCGATCGCAGTGAATCAAGGCGGACGTCGAGCGGGGGCGATTACGGTGAGTTTAGATGTCTGGCATTTGGACGTTCCTGAATTTCTGGAAATGCAGACGGAAAATGGCGATCAACGTCGCAAAGCCTATGATATTTTTCCTCAATTAGTGATTCCTGATGAGTTCATGCGTCGGGTAATCAGTCGAGAGGATTGGACACTGGTTGATCCCTATGAAGTTAGGGAAAAACTGGGCATTGAATTGGCTACGACTTGGGGAGAATCCTTTGAAAGTGTTTATCAAAAAATAGAAGCCAACTTAGATACGGAAATCACCCTTTATAAAAAGGTTAATGCCCGGGATTTATTTAAGTTGATTATGCGTTCCCAAGTGGAAACCGGAATGCCCTATTTATGGTTTAAGGATACCTCAAATCGGGCGAATCCGAATCAACATGAAGGCTATATTCCCGGGGGGAATTTATGTCAGGAAAGCTGGTCAAATGTCAAGCCCGGAGAGGAAGCCCATACTTGCAATTTAGATTCGTTAAATTTGGCAAATATTGAACAGGAAGAACTACCAGAAGTCTGTGAAATTGCGGTGCGAATGTTAGATAATACGATTGAAATTACTAACACTCCTTTTGAAGCCAGTAAAAACCATAACCAAAAATATCGGACAATTGGGGTCGGGGCGATGGGATTAGCCGATTGGTTAGCCAAAAATCGCTTAACCTATAACCATTTAAACGAAATTAGTCATCTGTTTGAGGATATTGGTTTTTATTGCACTCAAACCTCTATGGAACTCGCTAAGGAACGGGGGTATTATCCAGCTTTTCAAGGCAGTGCTTGGAGTCAAGGAAAGTTAATTGGGGCGAAATCTGTAGAGTGGTTTTTGCAACACGCAGCCCAGAAAGAACGCTGGCAACAATTGAGTTTAGATATTCAAAAATATGGGATTCGCAATTCTCATATTACCGCGATCGCGCCTAACACATCTTCTTCCTTAGTTCAAGGATGTACCGCTAGTATTTTACCCTGTTATAGTCGTTTTTTCTATGACAAATGGGCAAAAGGAACGGTTCCCATTGCTCCGCCATTTCTTCAGGATCATTTTTGGTTTTACCCGGAAAATAAAAGCCTCAATCAACAAATTGTTGTTAAGGCGGTGGCGACGGTTCAAAAGTGGATTGATACCGGAATTTCCATGGAATTAATGTTTAATTTGAATGAGGGCGTGTATTTTCCAGATGAACCCGATCGGGCTATCAAAGCTAAGGATATTTTTGATACCTTAATCTTAGCTTGGCAAGAAGGCTGTAAGGCGGTTTATTATGTCAGAACGGTACAGCGTGATAGTTTCAAAGAAGCCGATGATGGCTGCGTTGCTTGCGCTAATTAAAGGCTAACAGGCTAACTTTATAGAACTATGTCATACTGGTGGAGGAAAGTTATCTTAAATTCCTTGACTTTACGAGTATGACTTTAGACTTTGCTTCATCCCCAGCCCGGGACAAAAATGGGCATAAAAAGCCCTTAACGATGCCGATCAATCCGATTTTCAATCCGAATGGAAATGATGATATTAATCATCGTTCTATTTGGTTTGGGGAAACCACAAATTTAATGCAGTTAAATGATGTGCGTTATTCCTGGGCCGTGGGTTTGTATAAACAAATGCGCGAGAATTTCGTGCGACTCGTTTTAGCCTAAAGATGCTCAAACCCTTGTGTTATAAAGCATCGGGACGGTTAGTTCCTGAATAGTTTAGGAATAACTTTTGTATCCATCTAGGTGAGCTTAATTTAAGCAAGTCCTAGCCTCTGAGTGCAAGAGGAAACGCCCTGACATATCCATCTTGGATAGCCCCTACTAAGGCGACTGATTATCAATTTAGTAAAGCGGGGACAGTTTCAAAACTGATAATTGCTGAAAACAGTTAAGAAGTGGCAGGAACGTCATGGGTAGAACAAACGAAGTACCGTTGAGCCATCGTTATCGCGCAGCAGGGAATATAAGCTTGTGTTATGGACACGCCCTGCGTCGGAAATAACCGACAAGAGTAGAGAAATCCGATATCGAAATTTTCTGGATTTGCACTTCTCATACCTCCGGTGGAAAGGTACGCCCTAAAACGTTCAAACCAATGGATACAAAGGAACGAGATAACCCAATTTCAAGCTCTTAATATCAGGTCGAAATATTAAGAAGTCAGTCAAGACAAAAATCTAGGAAACTAGGCTGAAATTGGGAAGGATGGGATAAGAAGCAAACGCTCACCATGAATTGACATGGAATGCCTAAAAAGGGATGGGGTAATGCCCGAGATAAGCAGACGTATCTCGCAATATGCTGATAGCTAGATTTTGGAAGTAGTAGGTTAAATGTCTAATTCACATTCGGAAATTAAACCCAATAGTGAGGAATGGAGAAACATCGATTGGCGTAAAGTCGAGAGATATGTCTTCCGCTTACAAAAACGAATCTACGCAGCTTCACGAGATGGCGATGTGAAAAAAGTCCGCCAGTTTCAAAGAACACTCATGAGGTCATGGTCAAGCCGAGTCTTAGCGGTACGACGGGTTACTCAAGATAATCAAGGGAAGAAAACAGCAGAAGTGGATGGAGTTAAATCTTTATCCCCAGAAGCTCGTTTACACCTTGCAGGACGACTTCAGATGACAGGGAAAGCCAAACCAACAAAAAGAGTATGGATACCCAAAAGGAATCAAAAAGAAAAACGTCCGTTAGGAATACCCACAATGTACGACCGCGCAGCACAAGCATTGGTTAAATTAGCCCTAGAACCCGAATGGGAGGCGAAATTTGAACCCAATAGCTATGGCTTTAGACCAGGACGTTCTTGTCACGATGCGATGTGTCAAATTAAAAATCACCTAAAGCATGAAGCTAAATATGTACTAGATGCAGATATAGCCAAATGCTTCGATAAAATTGACCATCAAAAATTACTCAATAAACTTGGCATGAAAGGTAAAGTCAAGCATCAAATTAAAGCTTGGCTGAAATCTGGAGTTCTCGATAACAGAAAATTTCATGAAACCATTGAAGGAACACCACAAGGGGGAGTTATATCGCCCTTACTGGCTAATATCGCCCTTCATGGATTAGAGGAACGACTAAACGAATATATCAAAACTGTTCCTCTAAAGGACTGGAATCAGACGCAAAATAAATGGCTTGTAAAAAGCAAAGAAAGAAGGATAAGTTCATTGGGATTTATCCGATATGCCGATGATTTTGTAGTTCTTCATAAGGAAAAGTTTGTCATTGAGAAATGCCAAGAAATTATTATTGAGTGGCTGAGTGACATTGGTTTAGAACTCAAACCTGAAAAAACCAGTATTTCTCATAGTTTAGAGACAAATTTATTCTCTAATGGGAAAGCTGGGTTTGATTTCCTTGGCTACCATGTACAACAGTACAAAGTTGGTAAACATCATCAACATAAAGCCGGAAATAAAAAGGTTGAATTTAAAACCTACCTGACTCCAACCCAAGACAATCTCAAAGCTCATCAAGAAAAAATCAAGTCAATTATCCTTAAACATGAAAGTAGCCCCCAATCCGTCTTAATTAAAGAATTAAATCCTGTAATTATCGGATGGAGTCGCTATTATTCATTTTCCGATGCTCAAACATTAGGAATTTTTAAAGGGCAAGATAATTTGACTTATCTAAAACTTAGAAGATGGGCTAAGAAAAGATGTAAAACGATAGGGAAGGCTTCAAGAAAATATTGGAAAAGAGATGGCACAAGAAATTGGGTGTTTATATCCAATGAAGCTAAATTATTTTTCCATGTTGACTTTGAAACCACAAGCAATCCTTTAGTTTACAACAAAGTCAAGGGTGATAAAAGTCCTTATGACGGAGATTGGGCTTACTGGAGCGCAAAATTAGGTAAAAACCCTAACGTACCTCAAAGATTAGCAAAAATCTTAAAGTATCAAAAGGGTAAATGTAACCATTGCGGACATTATTTTTACGATGAAGATGTGATTGAAATTGACCATATTACACCTAAATCACAAGGCGGAAAAGATGAATATAAAAATCTTCAAGCCCTTCATCGCCATTGCCATCATCAGAAGACAAGATTGGATAAACAATCTTGTCAGGAAGTCTGATATTTCAGTAAGCGTATTGAGTAGCCGTGTGAGGTGAAAGTCTCATGCACGGTTTCGGAGGAGAGATGGTTAATGGCAACATTACCATCGACTCTAACTGGGTACCTGAAAAATTAGATATTACTCAGGATGTCGTGGATGTGCGATTCGTTTAACCTAAAATAAGCTGAAAGGTTTATGGGACGGTTAACCCAGTTGTTAAAACTGGTGATAACTGATTACATTTGTGGGTGAAATTCCGTGAATTAAGTCCCACCCCTCAAGTGCTGAGGTGAAAGCATAACCCCTAGTTTGACTGGGTAGCAACCAACAGATTAAAGCGGGGTTAAAAGGTAGAACTACTGGAAGCCAAATCTGGTAACTATCGAGCAAGAAGTCCATGCGTAGCGCAAGCAAAGATGTGTCTAAACCATCGTTACATCTAATGGTGTAATGGCTAAATCAAGACAAAACTTGATTAACACCAAGCCAAAAGGCAAGAATAAGGCATAAGCGATTATCTACTCGACTTATAAGCACCGCCAATAAATCCGGTGGAAAGCATCACGCTAAAGACCTCAAACAAATGTGTAATCGGAACGAAGTAACCCCTATATATCTCTGGAAAAAGGTCGAAAATCCAGTAAGTAGCTAACGAATGATATGTAGGGAAGGGATGGTGTCAAAAGCGAATGCCTTGTTGTAATGACAAGGATATGCTGACAGATGCTCGGTAATTCCAAAGAAATAGAACAAGTAGCAATTTATATGTCTAAAACGCAGAACAATCTGACGGTGGAATGGAACCAAATCAATTGGCGTAAAGCTGAAAGATTGACGTTCAAGTTGCAAAAGCGAATATTTCAAGCGAGTAAACGAGGCGATGTTAAAGCAGTTCGTAAACTTCAAAAGACCCTGATTAGGTCTTGGTCGGCAAAATGTATCGCGGTACGTCGGGTAACACAAGATAACCAAGGTAAAAATACGGCGGGTGTGGACGGAGTAAAATCTCTGAACCCGAAGCAACGTATAAACCTGGTAGGAAAGTTGAAGTTAACCAATAAGGTAAAACCAACTCGTAGAGTTAATATCCCCAAACCTGGAGCAACGGAAACTAGACCACTAGGAATACCCACAATCAACGACCGCGCATTGCAAGCGTTAGTTAAACTAGCGTTAGAACCAGAATGGGAGGCGCTCTTTGAGCCAAACAGTTATGGTTTCAGACCAGGACGTTCCTGTCACGATGCAATCGAAGCAATATATGTCAGTATCAATAAAAAAGCCAAATATGTGCTTGATGCTGATATCTCAAAATGTTTCGATAAAATCAATCACAAAGCATTAATTTCAAAAATACACACATACCCTACATTAAGCCGTTTAGTAAAAACATGGCTCAAGGCAGGGTACTGTGACGGAAAAGAACTTTTTCCTACCCATGATGGTACACCACAAGGAGGGGTAATTTCACCCTTACTTGCGAATATTGCCTTACATGGTATGGAAGAAAGAGTCATGCAATATGCAGAAACTCTGAAAGGGTCAAAAGTAAAAAATCGTCAAGCCCTTAGTTTAATCCGTTACGCTGATGACTTCGTAATAATCCATGAGGATTTAAACGTTGTCAAAAAGTGTCAAGAGATAATCGTTGATTGGTTAAGTGATATGGGATTGGAATTAAAACCAAGTAAAACAAAATTAACCCACACACTCAATGAAATTGATGGAAAAGTCGGGTTTGAGTTCTTAGGATTCTATATACAGCAGTACAAAGTAGGAAACTACAGAGGTGCTTATAGTGCATACGGAATACCACTAGGTTTTAAAACATTAATCACACCCTCTAAAGTCAAAATCAAAACACATCTTGCCAAAATAGCTGAAGTAATAGATACCCATAAAAATGCACCTCAAGCGGCTTTAATTAACAAGCTGAATCCAATTATTAGAGGTTGGTCAAACTATTACTCAACTAAAGTTAGTAAGGAGACTTTCTCAAGAGTTGACCATCTAACTTATGACAAGTTGAGAGCTTGGGCAAGAACGAGGGGGAAAGGGGACATCAATAAAGACAAATACTGGAGAACAGTAGGCGACAAAAATTGGTGTTTCAGTACAGAAGATGGAATAGAACTAATCAAACACGCCAGTACGCCAATCATCAGGCATACAAAGGTTAAAGGTGAAGCTAGTCCATTTGATGGTAACTGGATTTATTGGAGTAAACGAAGAGGCGAATATCCTGAAACTCCTAACAGAGTTTCTAAATTAATCAAAAAACAAAAGGGTATTTGTCCCCACTGTGGTTTGTATTTCACAAGTACAGACATTGTAGAAGTTGACCATATTAAACCAACATCATTAGGTGGTAAAGACATCTATGATAATTTACAACTTCTACACAAACATTGCCACGACATAAAAACGGCTCATGATGGTTCTTTAACGAAAAATAAGCAATTACCAATAGTTGAGAACTATGACAAGAGTCCGTTTTGAATCGTATCCATAACAAGGATGGAATTATCAAGGAGCCGTGTGAGGCGAAAGTTTCATGCACGGTTCTGAAGGAGAGGTCGGAGTGGTAACGCTCCTATCGACTCTAACTATGTTAACTTAACTCCCGATGAACGTTGGGCATTTGATGGAATTTTAAGTTATTTAACCTTCTTAGATTCTGTTCAAACCTGCAATATTCCTCATCTGAAAAGTTGTGTAACTGCTCCAGAAATCAGTCTTTGTATGGCGGAACAAACTTCTCAGGAGGCGATGCACAATCAAAGTTATCAATACATGATTGAAACGATTATTCCATCTGATCGGAGAACCTTTGTTTATGAATTTTGGAAAACCGATAGTGTCTTGCGCGATCGCTGTGAATTCATTGCCGGGATTTATCAACAATATATGGATAATCCCACCCTGGAAAATTACTTTATTTCCCTGTTAGCAGACTATATGTTAGAAGGGATTTACTTCTACAATGGGTTAAATTAGTGGCCCCCTAGCACCGCGAGATGTTAGTGAAAACTCATCAAATTGCTGGAACCCCCTAAAGCCTTTATACCAAAGCGAAATTAGAAATGATTAGCGCGCCAGGTGCGAGAGCAGAAAAAAGTTAAAGGATTGATTGGAAGCCGCAAGGGATCTAATCTTTACAATGGGCAATCAGCAGCCAAGCTCCTCATAAAAGGAGAAGGTTCAACGAACAGAGGGTGAGTATCTTTAACCGACTTGACCATAAGGGGATTGACTTTTATAATGGATGTATCATCTGATTTAATAGTGATCTGTATGGCAAGTTTAACAGGTGTTGTCTATCAGATTAAAAATCTTAAAAACGGCAAGATTTATATCGGTTGCACAACGATTAATTTTGGCAATAGACTGGCGCAACATATCCGTAGTATAGGGCAAATTAAAACAGACCTATATGATGATATGAAAAAAGACATTAAGGATTTTTCTTTTTGTGTTATTGAAGATAACATCCCCTGTCGTGATTTGAGAAAAAGAGAGTCACACTGGATTCATTTTTTTCAATCTACAGTCAATGGCTATAATCAAGTCATTTTTAATGGAAATGAGAAACTAACGGAACACAATATTTGGGAGATTAAAGATTTAATTATCAGTACAAATCTTAAATTCCTAGAAATTGCTGATATGTACAGTATCTCACCTGATGCAATCGCTGATATAAATCTTGGTCGCGCATGGCTAGATGAATCTGCCGAGTATCCCTTGAGAAAGCGGACTATTAAAAGGAAAAAACTTTCTGAGAATGATATTCACCAGATTTATGAATTGCTGCGTGATCAGACACTATCTTTTAAACAAATTACTGAAAGATATGGGTGGTCAAGTGAAGCCGTTTTAAGAAAAATTAATAATGGTACATACAACATCAGTCCATTACCTAAAGAATGTTATCCGATTAGATCGGTTGATTCTCGGAAAGGGCACAAGGTTAAAGATAATGGTATGTTCTAGCCCCTACTGAAAGGATGGGTAGTAGCGTTATCTACTTCTACAATTTAGCTTCACGGATGTTAATGCCGGGATCTGCTGATATTTTCAAAATGATTAACCGTTAAATTCATAGCGGCTTTTCACGGTAACGTGGATCGAAAACCCCTCTAATTCAGGGAAACTCTCAATTGAGACAATCCTGAGCCAAGTAGAAAAATTAACTTTCCCCTGTCATTTGGATTGATGCTTGGGAAGTTATTGATTCTAAAGGTGCAACGACTAGCAATAAAAGCGTAGGTTCAAGTGAACCGAAACGGGGGGCTTCCTATTAGGAAGATGATATAGTCTATTCTGAAAGGTAACTTTCAGCAGTTCTTAAGAGAACGGGCAAGGAGTAACGACCCTTGTTGAATATTAAGGATGAACTTTCTCATGTTCGGTTATTCCAAAAATTAATTCCTGAAGCCATGGAAGTGTTTACCCACTCCGTTGATCAGATTTATGAAATGTTCAATACCGCCGTTGAACATGAATGTAAATGGACGAATCATATTGTCGGAAATAATATCTTGGGAATCACGGAATATAGTACGGAACAATACACCAAATATCTAGCCAATATTCGGTTACGGTCTATCGGTTTAGAGCCCCTTTATCCCGATAAAAAGTACAGTAAAAGTCCCTATACCCATTTAGAACGCTTCTCGGATACCAAAAAAGAAGCCCATACTAAAGCTAACTTCTTTGAAGCCAGCGTCACCAGCTATGTGATGTCTTCTGGGGTCAGTGGTTGGGACGAAATCTAACCCATCGTAGAGACGTGCCATGGCGCGTCTCTCTTGTGGCTCTGTTGCATTTCTCTACCCCAATCCTAAAATTTGTGTCACCATAGAGAAAATAGCTTTCTAATGGTTTTTGCTCAAACTCCGTATGAATACTATCCGTCCCACAACCGCTGCTCTAATTCCGATAGAAAGACTCAAACATTTAATTAATCAATCCATTACCACCCTAGAAACCCTACTTCAAGACCCAGCAGTTTCTCCGACTGAACGAGCGAATATTGCCTTAAAAATATTAGAAATGTCGGGATGTTCTTCCGTTACTCCCCTGCAAGTTCCACACTCTCCATCCTTACTAGCTTCATCCACAAATTTTAACGCTTCTTCTATTTCCCAACCCGCTACAACCACCATTGAACTTCTCCCTCCTTCCGCCCCAATTGTAGCGGAGAACAATCTGGAAATTTTACCTGCCAATTATGTGCAGATTGAAAATTTTTTAAAACCTCAAGAACACAAAGAAGCCTTAAAAATTGCTTTCAAACAACCGGATAAATTTGTGGGTTCTAAAACAACTACTCAAGCCAGTAATTATCGAAAATCTTCCATTCTATATGCCACTTTGTTTCCTGATTTCTATGAATTACTGCGTAAAAAACTAATTGCTACAATTCCTTCTATTCTGACTCAGTTAAACCTTTCGCCCTTTACCGTTTCTCAGGTGGAAATGCAACTAACCGCCCATAATGACGGGTGTTTTTATAAAATTCATAATGATTCGGGTAGTCCCGAAACCAATACTCGCATAATTACTTATGTCTATTATTTTTATCAAGAACCTAAAAACTTTTCGGGGGGAAATTTAAGACTGTATGCTACGGAATGGCAAAATGGTTATGCCTTGAATGAAGGGGAATTTATTGATATTGAACCCCATAATAATAGTATTGTTTTTTTTGATAGTCGTTGCAAACATGAGGTCATGCCTGTTAGTTGTCCCTCCCAACGGTTTGAGGATGGACGCTTCACCCTCAATGGTTGGTTTCGGGCAGGCTAACTCAATATTAGATAGTCGCAAAAAGCGATCGCCTAATTTAAAGACTGACCGCTTTTTAAGCCTAGATTGAAAATTGGATTAATTAGGAAAACCACTACAGCGAACACCCTTCTGGAGTATAAAGGTTTAAATATTTTCCTGATATCCAACCATAGGCTTTTTTATCATCACCTAACGGTTTTCCTAACCACCATAATTGCTGATTAAAGCAACATTCAATTAATTCGACATCAACATGATTTGGGATTTTATAAATTATATTATCAGAAACAGCATTGGGAGATGAACGTACATTAAGATTGGTGTCCGTTGACAAACTAACAGTTGCAAATTCTCGATCAGAAAGTAGAACTAAGGCGTGGGGTTTATAGACATACCAAACCATACTTTTATCTTTGCCACTTCCTAATGATGCAACTAATGTAAGTTTGTAATGATCGGGGTTGTGATCTTCGTAACTACTTAGAATTAAGCGACTCCCGAGCGGAAAATTGATTTTTTGAGCCTCTGTTAAGGTTGAGGAATCAACAGGATGCAATTTTAACAGGGTTGTGTGAGTAATAATTAATCGCATTTTTATTCGGGGTGTAATTTGATTTTGACTTCACCGACGGTTTCATAAATTCGGGAGAATTCTGAGATCCAGATGCTCCATTAATTGAGTTTATGACTTTTAATTATTTTGCTATTCTAGCACGCAGGAAAAAGAATACTTAATCCTTGATCTCAAAAACATACATAGTTATTTGATTTTGTCAATATAAATTACAAATATTTACATTTTGTAATAATCAAAAATATTTCACGAGGGGGATTAAGCCCGGAGTTTTTTGGCAGAAATGCTGCCTAAACTCAGCATAAAATTGCTTAAATCAACAATAAATTGGGATTTGTAGCCACTATTTTGTATTTTTTACATAAAAAACGCATTATGGTATCTTGACAAAAATTCTACATCTTCGGGCTCAACCTGTCAACCCCCTAATTTTTGGTCAAAAATATGAGAATTATTCTCAATAATTTGGCAGTTTACAGTTGTTTACAATTCTGAGTGTTTGAAATTTTAAAATCATCTGTACAGATTTATTATTTTTACTTATTTGTTTTTCCTTGGGGATGGGAGATAATAGAGTTAAAAATAATAGTCGATAATTGAATGTCCGTTTCAAGCTAAAGTAAGAGACGTTGCTCTAGCGGTCAGCATGATTGAAGTCGAAAAGTTGTGTAAAACCTACGGTTCTACTGTAGCGCTGCGGGATGTTTCCTTTGCGGTGGAACCTGGGGCAATCTTGGGATTTTTAGGGCCGAATGGGGCGGGAAAAACCACCACCCTGAGAATTTTATCGGCTTATCTTCCGGCGACCAGTGGAACGGCGAGAATTGCCGGGTTTGATGTGCATGAAAAATCCATGGATGTGCGACAACGGATTGGTTATTTGCCGGAAAATCCGCCGTTGTATCCCGATATGACCGTGGAAAGTTATTTGTATTTTGTGGCCCAGATTAAACGAGTTTCGGCGGGCGATCGCCAAACCAATGTAGAAACGGCGATGAGAAAATGCGGATTATGGGACAGGCGAAAATCCCTGATTAAAAAATTATCGAAAGGCTACCGTCAACGGGTGGGAATTGCTCAAGCCATTGTCCATGATCCACCTGTAATTGTATTAGATGAACCCACGGTCGGGTTAGACCCGCGACAAATTATTGAAGTCCGAAATTTAATTAAGAGTTTAGCCGGGAATCATACGATTATTTTGTCAACTCATATTTTACCTGAAGTGAGTATGACCTGTAGCCAAGTGGCGATTATTAATCGAGGTGAAATTGTGGCAACGGGGACACCGGAAACCCTGATGGAACAGTTGACAGGAGGTTCGGGATATGAAGTAGAACTCGACGCAGAAATAGAGGCGGAAAAATTAGCCAGGTTGAAACAGATATCGGGGGTAAAGGTTATTGAAAAAGTGGGTGATTTAGGGGAGTCAAACCGAGGGATATGGCGATTGGGTTGTGAACTCGATCAAGAACCGGCGCCGGAAATTTTAGCGATGTTACTGGCATCGGATTTGAAAGTGTATGAACTGCGGCGGACTCGTGCGAGTTTGGAAGATGTATTTTTAGAGTTAACCACCCAAACTCAGCCCGAAAAAACAGAGGTGATCACAACAGCAGATTCCCAGACCCTAGAGGATATAGAAACCGAGAAAAATATTAGTTCAGAATTGGGGAATGAGGAATCTAAAAATAGAGAAGATCCTGATTCTCAACCTAAAAATTCCACATTAGATCGGGAGGAAGAATAATTATGCTAATAATTTTGAACAATATTATGGCAATTTATCGTAAGGAATTACAGGGGTATTTTGCCTCTCCCTTGGCCTATGCCATTGCTGGAGTGTTTTGGCTAATTACCGGATACTTTTTTATTGAGATTTTATTAGGGCCAGAGGGGTTAATTCAACAGGTTGCCTACCGAGATCAGATGGGAATAACCGAACCTCCCATTGATTTACCCTATGAATTTTTACAAGTTTATTTGCGCTTGATTGGCACCTTATCGTTATTTGTGTTACCGATGTTGTCCATGGGTTTATATGCAGAAGAACGGAAACTGGGAACTTTAGAATTGTTAGCCACTTCTCCGATCACAAATTGGGCGATCGCCACGGGAAAATTGTTAGGGGTACTGACGTTTTATATCACAATGATTTTACCCTTAATGGGATTGCAAGCCTTAGCATTCAGCGCATCTCAACCCCCGGTTTCTCCTGGGTTATTTTTATTAGCTCATTTAGGGTTAATTTTATTGGCGGCGGGAATTTTATCCCTGGGGATGTTTATTTCTTCCCTGACCGATAGTACAATTTTGTCGGCGGTATTTACCTTCGCGCTGGTTTTATTTCTCTGGGTAATTGACCTAATTGGTGGAAGTCTGGGAGGAGTATTAGGAGAGGGGTTAAAACAATTATCTCTAATTTCTAGTTACACTAACTTTATCCGAGGAATTGTGGATAGTAGTAGTATAGTCCTGTTAGCCAGTTATATTATTTTAGGAGTATTTCTAACAGCACAGTCCATTGATGCTTTACGTTTCCAACGTTCTTAATAATAAATATGATCAAAACCCAATTTAAACTCAATCGTCAATTTATACAATTCCTATTCTGGCTTGGCCCTAGTTTAATCGTCATGGGATTATCTGCGGGGGTCGTGATCGGAAGTTGGGAACCAATTCCTTTAATCTTAATTATTACCGGAGTTGTAATTTTAGGATTATGGTTTTTATTCCAAGCCTATTTTAAACCCCAGGATCAGTCTCAAACTCCCTACTGGACTCGCCGATCTACCCAAGCTGGAACTAATGCTTTAGCTTCTACGGTTTCTGTATTCCTAATTTTAGGATTAATTAATTTTGTCGCCATTAGAAATAACTTCCGCATTGATTTAACCGAAAATCAACAATTTACCCTATCTCCCCAAACTCAAAACTTAGTTAAAACCGTTGAACAACCTGTAAAAGTTTGGGTTTTTGATCGAGGAAAAAATCCCCAAATTCAAGAATTATTAACCAACTATCAACGCATTGGCGGTAAAAATTTTCAGTATGAATTTATAGACCCCCAAGCTCAACCCGGACTGGCGCAACAATTTGGGGTGAAAGAGTTTGGCGAAATCTATTTAGAGTCAGGAAAAAAACGACAACGGGTCAGGAAAGAAGCCTTAGAACCTTTAACCGAATTAAAACTGACCAATAATATTGAACAATTATTCAGTAACCGGACTCCCAAACTTTACTTTATCCAAGGTCATGGAGAACGACCCTTAACCGAGGGACAGGGAGGATTATCAGAGGCAATAAAAAGTTTAACCGAAAAGAATTTTATCGCCGAACCTTTAAATTTAGCCGAACAAACGGCTGTTCCAGCAGATGCGGATGTGATTATTCTGGCTAGTCCCCAACGTAAATTATTTGAAGGAGAAGTTAAGGCCCTAGAAACCTATTTGGATCAAGGGGGTAGTGTTTTATTATTATTAGACCCGCAAACTAATCATGGTTTAGATGAACTCCTAGAAAAATGGGGAGTTAAGGTTGATCCGCGCCTAGCTATTGATGGGTCGGGGGGTGGCCGTTTAGTGGGGTTAGGGCCGACAGTTCCGATTGTGCGAGAATATGGTAAACATCCGATTACTCAAGATTTTGGTAATGGAATTTCGATTTATCCCTACGCTAGTCCGGTGGAAACCCGCACCATTGATGGGATTACCGAGAGTCCGTTAATTTGGACAAATGATCAAACCTGGGCGGAAAGCGATCTCAAAAGTCCTGAACTCAAGCTTAACCCGCAAGTAGACCGACCAGGCCCCCTATCCCTGGGAGTTGCCTTGAGTCGTCCCCAGAAACAGGCTGAAAAGTCGCCAACGAAACCATCCTCCCAACCCTCTCCAGAGAAACCCGAAGCCCGGTTAGTGGTGTTCGGAAATTCGCAATTTGCCACCAATGGATGGTTTGGTCAGCAACTGAATGCCGATGTGTTTCTTAATTCTGTCAGTTGGTTGAGTCAGTCCGACCAAGAAACTTTATCTATTCGTCCGAAATTAGCCACCAGTCGCCGAATTGCTATGACCCCAACTTTAGGACAAACTTTGAGTTGGTTGGCGTTATTGGTTTTACCGATATTTGGGTTTGGGATGGCGGTGTTTGTGTGGTGGAAAAGACGTTAGTTGGAATTAATTGTTGTTTTTACGGGGGGAAGCCTGATATAAACACAAAGACACAAAGACACGAATAATGATAATATACTTCCATGAGTTGACTCCACCATTTTCGACCTGCTACCCAACAACCACACATCTTTCAACGTCTGAAAAGACTGATAGACTTTGGTAACATTTTATCAGCCTATTGTTGTATATTTCATTTTAATTCCAGGGGGAAATATGGGTATAGGCAAACTAATCTTGGGAGGATTAGGTATTTTGGGTGTGGGTGCATTTTTAGGGATGCAATGGATTAACTCCCAACAACAAGAAGCTATTGCTCAAGTCCAAACTCAAATCTCTGAACTTGAATCCAGAAAAGTGTCGGATTTGAATACTTTAAAGGCTAAAAAAAATCAACTAGAAGCGGTGAATATTCGTTTAGATAATATACCCAATTTACCGATTTTTCCCGAACCCTTTGAACTGCAAACCCTGGATTCAAAGTTAGAAAAAATTGCAGCACAGTTGAAACCAGAAACCCAGGCATTAGAGAATTTAGAATCGGCTCAAAAATTAGCCATGTCAGCTTCTGTGCTGGTTCAAAATCCCCCTCACCCCACCCAAGTTTGGCTAGATGCTCAACAACAATGGGAGCAAGCCATTAATTTATTAAAGGGGATTTCTAAGAATACCTATGCTTACCTTGAAGCTCAAAAAAAAATGATCAGTTATGGGGAAAATTATGAGATTATTAGTATGCGAGCTACACAAGCAAATCAAGCTGTTCAACTTAATAATAAAGCTCTAAAACAAATAGAATTGGGTGCATATCAACAGGCGATTCAAACTTTAAACCAAGCCACAAAAATCAATCCAGGGTTAATCGAATCCTATTTGAATCGAGGTGCTGTTTATGTTCGATTAAATAGTCATCAATCTGCGATCGCTAATTTTGATCAAGCCCTTAAAATTAATCCTGAAAGTCCAGAAGCCTATTTATTGAGAGGAGAACAATATTTAGGAATGGGAGATTATGGCCTGGCGTTATGGGACTATAATCAAGTGATTAAATTGAATCCTAATCATACCAATGCTTATTTAGATCGGGGTTATATTTATCGAGAATTAAATCAGCCAGAAAAGGCTATTGCTGACTTTAAAAAAGCCTCAGAATTATTGGGAAATGATGGGGATATTAAAACACAACAATTAACCCTATCTATTGTCCAAGAATTAGAAGCCTCTCGTCCGGTCATAGTTGTAGAAACAGAGGATAACAATGATTATCAAAGGTTAAGACGGAAGAAAAATAATTATTCTAGTTATTCTGGGAGTTCTAGGAGTTCGAGTCGCAGTCGTAGCCGAAAAAGACGATAATAGACCCAAACTATAAATGGTAGGGGGAATTAATGAATTCCCCTACATCTGGGGTGAAATCCCCAAATTCCCGTCAGTCCCGTTAAATCTAAAACCCACAATCAGGGTTAATGGAAAGTCGCCAAGTTCGGTCAAAACCTGAACCAAAGGTATCATAACTGTAACCTAAACGATAGGGAAAATGTCCCAAGGGCATCGTTTTAGGATTACCTTTCTCATAAATCATTTCCCGAGGATCAATACCCCAGCCCACCGCTTTTTCAAACCTTTGATAACGGTCTTCGAGTTTCTCCGAGGAATTACCCATGGCTTTAAAAATCTTGCCCTGAACACTCAAACCAAACCGCCCACCGGAGTATTTTACCCATAACCGATCAACCCCCTGGAGTTCTGAACAGGGAATCTCAGAAATTACCAGGGGCGCCGGAACATGAGGGCGATTTTCCATCGGAATTCGATAGGCTTCAAAGAGTTCCAGAGTTTTCCAGTCCGCTTTGATCCATTGACCCGTCGCTAACGCATCAATCACCGCACAATATTTAACCCGATGGGTGATGGAGGCGACCCCATTCCACACCCCCCCACTCACCCCGTTGCCCGTGGTGGCGGGTAAATGTCCTTGGGGGGCGCGGGGGGAAAAATTCAGTTGTTCATATTTTAGCCACTGGCCCCCTTTGCGCCAACCGACGCGATCGCCAAATTTCTCAGCTATATCGGGGGTATACTCACCGATTATCCCCCCCAGAGATGTCCAAATTTTTTCCTGTTGGCTAAATCCAAAACGACCATCACTATAGTAATTCCACAAGCGATTAATTGTTTGTAAATCCTCACAGGCTAAACCCGACCCATCCTTTTTTCCCAACCAACCTTCTGCTTGTCGGTTACTCAATTTAAGTAAAATCTGAAAGGTTTCTTGATCGGCTTCTTTCCAGCGATTTTCAGTTAACAACTGTTTTAGGGGTTGATAGTTTATATTGGTATAGGAGGTCAAATTAAAGACTGGATCGGGTTTAGGCTGTTGACCCCCAAACTGACAAGCCTGAAAACTCCAAAAGCCTATCAATACCATCAATCGCCAAGTTAAAGATTTTTGTAACATCTTAAGAGTGGTTGTTTGAGGAAGACTAGCTAAAATCAATTCTATAAATTGCGAAAATCATGATATTATTCTAATAATATTGCGGTTTTATATATTATTAGTTAATCCTTGAAAAACCCATAATTTAACTTCCCTCCTAACTCGGATAGAACCTAGCACAGCTTAATCGCAGTCCCAGCGTCGTTGGGTTATTCTTTCCTGGGGTTTCTCTGGTTCTTGCTATCTTTTTTGTTACAATAACTGGGCAGCTTCAATCCAATTTCCCATAAAATATAATGTTATCATGTTTTCACATTCATGATTTTTATTACCCAAAACCCAAAACCCAAAACCCAAAACCCATTACCCCTTAACCCTTATGACATTTTCTCCGATTCCTTTAATTGGGCTGCGGGCTGATCATTTCCGTCATCCTTTGGATTTACAAGCCACGAATACCTTAAAACAATTTCCGGGTTTAGATTTGTTAGTGCGACAATTGTTAGGAGGTCTGGGAGAACAGTTTTTTTATTTAGAAAATATTGCTTCCAGTATTTTGGTGAGTGAAAAACAGTTACCTCATTTGCATCAATTATTATTAGACGCTTGCAAAATATTGGATTTAGAACCTCCGCAACTGTATATTCGCCAAAATCCTGTTCCCAATGCCTATACCTTTGCCATGCGGGGAAAACAGCCGTTTATTGTAATTCATACCTCCTTAATTGAATTATTAACCCCAGATGAAATTCAAGCGGTGATTGCCCATGAGTTGGGACATTTAAAGTGTGAACATGGGGTTTATTTAACCCTGGCGAATTTAGTGATATTAGCGGCTAATCAATTATCTCCCTGGGGAACAATGTTGACCCAGGGTTTACAGACCCAGTTAATGGAATGGGTACGTTGTGCAGAATTTACTTGTGATCGGGCGGCATTACTGGCTACCCAAAATCCTAGAATAGTCATGTCGGTATTAATGAAACTATCGGGAGGCTCTCCCAGTTTAGCCCCGCAACTCAACTTAGATGCCTTTGTCGCCCAAGCTAGAACCTATGATCAAATTAGTAGTACGGAACTGGGAGAACTGCTTAAACAAGCCCAAACAGCCCAATTAAGCCATCCCCTGCCAGTGCTACGGGCGAGGGAAATTGATCGTTGGTCAAGTAGTCCGAATTATCAGGACTTGCTAAAAAGAAAGTTTATGGTGTATGATGGTGAAGCCAACCGAAAGGGCGGGTGGCGGAATTGGTAGACGCACCGCACTCAAAATGCGGCGGCTTCGGTCATAAGAGTTCAAGTCTCTTCCCGCCCACTTCAAAGCCTTAAAGAGCTTCACTCTCGTAGTAAGCCCTTTAGGGCTTTATCATTATTTAAAGGTTTTTGTATCCCAATCACCCCATATTAAAATTATTTAAACATGGACATCACCCTAAATCCCGGTGACTTAGCCCCGGACTTTGTTCTACCCGATAGCGATGGCAACCCCGTGGGTCTGAGTGATTTTCGCGGGAAAACGGTGGTTTTATACTTTTACCCCCGGGATAATACCCCGGGATGTACAAAAGAAGCCTGTGGGTTTCGGGATAATTACGGAGAATACCAAGAAAAAAATATAATTGTTTTAGGGATTAGTACGGATAATTCGGCTGCCCATCGTAAATTTATTAATAAATATCAGTTACCCTTTCCTCTATTAGTTGATGAAGGAGGAAAAGTAGCAACTGAATATGGCAGTTACGGACTGAAAAAATTTATGGGGAAAGAATTTATGGGGGTATTTCGTCATACTTTTGTGATTGATACTGAAGGTCTGATAAAAACTATTTATCGCAAAGTTAAACCAGAAACCCATAGCCTAGAAATTCTGCAAACCCTTGATAAACCATAGGATTTTCCTGATTTTGTACTTATGATAGGGATAGGCTGGTTAGTGGCAAAAACTTAAAAACGCCCATATTCTTTGAATTAGAGGAGAAAAAAACACTTTGGTTGTATCATTTGCCAAATATGTTTGGAAGTTTGGACAAACGGTATTAGGGATTATTTTTCGTCATCCTATTCCCGGAACCAGTATTATCCCAATTCTACCCGATGGCAAAATTGTGCTGGTGCGCCGTCGAGATAATGGCAAATGGGCCTTACCCGGAGGCATGGTAGATTGGGGTGAAGATATCCCCACCACAATTAAACGAGAACTGGCAGAGGAAACTGGGTTAGAATTGGTTAAAATTCGCCGTCTAGTGGGGGTCTATTCTGCACCTGATCGAGATCCGCGAGTTCATTCTATTTGTGTTGTCGTCGAAGCGGATGTTCAAGGTAACTTTCAAGTTCAGGACATCCAGGAAATTACGGAGGTCAAAGCCTTTCCTATTACATCTCTCCCCTCCGGTTTCAGCCATGACTGTGAACGACATCTTCAGGACTATTTACAGGGTTTAACCACCTTAGCGTAAGGTTTTGTCCACGATATTAAAAATTTAGGATGTATCAATTATTTCATCACTTCCGAATTCAAGTGTCCCAGGGACAGATTTTCTGGCGTGAAGTCGGTGATGGCCCAGCAATTATTTTTCTCCATGGGTCTTGGACGGATAGCAGTCAATGGGTGCCGTTGATGCAGCATTTAAGCCTGGATCATCATTGTTTTGCACCGGATACCTTGGGATCTGGAGAGTCTCGAACGGTTACAAAAATTCACCCTTCGATTAATTTAGAAGTTGAGTGTTTAGCTGAATATATTCAAACCCTCAAAATTAAAGAAGTTTGTTTAGTCGGTAATGGGTTGGGGGCTTGGATAGCAACCCGTTATGCCTTGAAATATCCCGAAACGGTTAAGGGTTTAGTGGTAATTGCCCCGGAGGGAATAACCTTTAAAAACTATAAAAAAGAATGGGGATGGAAGCGACAATTAGCTGCTCATTTTTCCCCGTTATTTTTGTTTTTGAAACTGATTTATCCCCTAGGGTTTCTATTGGGACAAGGCAAAAAAATGAAGGCTTGGTTTAGCGATCGCCAAATTATGCGGGAGTGGCCGGTTGCCAGTAAACTCTTGTACTGTCGTCGATGGAAGGAAATTCAAGAGGAAATGTTGAATCAACCTCTGGAATGGTTGAAGTTGCCCACTTTGGTTTTACAAGGAGATGAGGATACCGCCACCGCCTTGAACCAGAGTAAAACTTTCTCCGAGATCGCACCGATGGCTCAATATCAGATGATTGAGGGGGGAAAACCGAATTTACCCCTACAAATGCCGGAGGTTATCGCCCAATATATTCGGGAATTTATTACCCATCAGGTTCAGTTTTCAGAGCCGCCATCCCCCGAAATATTAGATCAGGGTCAGCCACAGGATGAATACCCCTATCGGGAAACTGCTTGGTAAAGTAGGAAAGTAACAAATTGCGATCGCCTCCGGTGATCACCATCGCCCCCTGGGGATATTGTTTTTGCCAGGCTTCGATAAAATCGCGTATTCCCGCCAACAGGGTATAAATAATTCCGCTCTGAATTGCCTCTGGGGTTTCCGTAGCCCAGCGTGGTGGCAGTTCGGGGGGAAATTCAATTCCAGGTAAGGCGGCGGTTTTCTGAACCAGGGAAGACCGTTGTAGCCCTAAACCGGGTAAGATAGCCCCTCCCACTAACTTTTGATCGGCATCGGCGGCGGTGAAGGTCAGGGCAGTCCCGGCATCAATCACTAAAATTGGCCATCCATACTTTATTCCCGCTCCTAAGACCGCTAAGGCGCGATCAATACCTAGGGTTGAGTACATTCCGTTCAGGGGAATATCAGCTAAGGTCAAAACCCGAACTTGGGGGAATGTTGCCAAATATTCGGTGGGTTCGCAGACCACTGAAGCAACAATTAAAGGCAAATCATCTTTGAGGGTGGGGAGTGGCTCGGTATTGTCCTCATCCCAAGTCTCTAATACCGTTTTACCTGATAACTTAGCCCAATGTCGCCGAGAATTTCCCAGCATTAACCCTAACCAGGGACGATTTCGGAATGAGTATAATTGAGGGGATTGACACATCTATCTTTAGGAATACTTTCAATTTTATCGAGAATATTGTAAAATATCTTTACATTCAGGTTTCAGGGTTGACAGTGCATCTGCAAACTCTATTTTCATGGATCAGTGACCATCCTGATATTAACCCGCTTAACCCAAAACTTTTTCTTCGCCTCAAGCTAAGAAATATCTGATTTATAAAGTTGATCAAATTTTATTGAATAGTTATTGGGTACAATTTTATGTCTATACTTGATTTAGATTCTCCATACTGTTCATTACCTAAAAATTCTCTTTTTAGCAATTCTGAAAACTTATCATCAGTTACCGCCTCTGAAGGGGATACAGAAGCACACCGGATGCAGTTTTATGATCTAGTCAATCAGATTAATAAAGAAATTATTAGTACGTTGGATTTAGATCAGGTATTGAGTTCTGCTTGTCAACATTTGGGGCGAATTATTAACTGTAGTCGAGTCAGTATTTTAGTTAAAGAATCTCATTCTGACCATGAATTTACCACTAAAAATGAATATAATCAAGGTGAATATTTAAGTCAGTTAGGGATTAAACTCAATGTTGATGATAACCCCCATTTACAAGCCTTATTATCTCAATCTCAACCTTTAGCAGTAACAAAATTTCAAGAATTTCCTGGTTTTGGGGAAACGATAAAAGCCTTAATTGATCAATTAGATATTAAATCTATGTTAGCGGTGGCTGTGCGCTATCAAGGGGAAGTCAAAGGGATTATTGGACTGCATCAATGCAATCATGAACGGGAATGGCAGGACTGGGAAATTCAACTTTTAGAGGGTATTGCTTCTTCCTTAGCGATCGCAATTCATCATGCACAACTCTATCAAGAAAGCCGTGCTAAGGGGGAACAAGAAGCATTATTAAGATTAGTGATTAATCAAATTCGGAGTAGTTTAGATTTGACGGCAATTTTAAACACCGCAGTGGCGGGAGTTCGGCAAGTTCTGAATACAGATCGAGTTGTGATTTATCAGTTTATTAATGGTTGGGAAGGAGAAATTAAAGTAGAGAATTATCGAGTCCCTTGGCCATCAATTTTTGGAGATAAAATTACCGATAATTGCTTTCCCGAACAACATGGGCAACTCTATAAAAATGGACGAGTTCGGGCAATTGATGATATTCATAAATCTGATTTAGATCCCTGTCATCTGAATTTCTTAGATATGTTACAAGTTCGAGCCAATTTAGTTGTCCCGATTATCATGGGAGCAGAAATAGAAGATCATCAACCGCAGATAGATGGTCAACTTTGGGGATTATTAATTGCTCATGAATGCAGTAATCCTCGTTCTTGGAAAAACTGGGAAATTGATGGATTAAAACAACTTGCTGATCAATTAGCGATCGCCATTAAACAAGCACAACTTTATACACAAGTTAAAGAAACAGCTTGCCAATATCAACTCCAAACTCAAGAGTTACAAACCACATTAAAAGAATTAAAAACCACCCAAATTCAATTAATTCAAAGTGAAAAACTATCAAGTTTAGGTCAAATGGTAGCCGGAATTGCCCATGAAATTAATAATCCCAATAACTTTATTTATGCTAACATTTCCCATGCCAGAAATTACGTTCAAAACTTGCTAGAAGTTGTGAACAAATGTCGAGAGTTTAGCCCAGAAGTAGGAGAGTTTTTAAATCAAATTGGTGAGGAAATAGAACTAGATTTTATTAGAGAAGACTTTCCCCAGTTAATTGATTCTATGGAACAGGGAAGTGTGAGAATTCGTTCTATTGTTGACAGCTTAAAAGATTTCTCCCATTTAAACGAATCTGAATGGAAATCCGTTGATTTAACCGAAGGTTTGGACAGTAGTTTGGCTTTGTTGGAACATCGAATGAGTCAAGTTAAAGTTAATAAAAATTATCAAACTATTCCCAAAATTAATTGTTTCCCTAGTCAAATTAATCAAGTATTTTTCCAGATTTTAAGTAATGCCATTGATGCGGTTAAATATTCTACTGAAGGTGGACAAGTGACCCTAACTACAGAAGATCACAGTCCAGATTTTATCAGAATTAAAATTAAGGATAATGGATTGGGAATTCCCGATGAAATTAAATCCCGAATTTTTGATCCATTCTTTACAACAAAACCCGTGGGTCAAGGGACAGGAATGGGACTGGCAATTTGTTATCAAGTGATTGTTAAAGCTCATGGTGGCAAACTAGAAGTTAATAGCAAAGAAAAGCAAGGAACAGAGTTTATTATTGAAATTCCTTGTCCATAACATGATACCATCAGAGGAATCCCCCATGAGGGCTAACCATGAACTATTTGAAATATTATATCAGGCATCTATCTAAAAAAGTACGGTTGCAAACAGTTTTGATTATTCCATTTTTGCTGCAAATTATTCTTGCCGTCGGATTAACCGGGTATTTATCTTATCAGAATGGACAGCAAGCAATTAATGATTTAGTCGCGCAATTACAAGCAGAAATTGCTCATCGAATTAAAGAACGTTTAGATAACTATTTAGCCAGACCTTATTTTTTAAATCAAATTAATGTAGAAGCCATTGAAATGGGGCTTTTGGATCCAAACAACCCGGAAGATTTAGAGCGACATTTTTTTAAACAAATTCAATTATTGAAGTCAGTCCAAGGGATTTATTTTACTAATCCTCAAGGAGAAATTATTTTAGTCCATCACAGTCCTTCTCAGGGGTTTCTTACCTTGATTAGTGAAGATTTCCCCAAACGAGCAGTTTATAAATTAGATCAAAATGGGAATCGAACTAAACGAATTGAAACGGATTTTTATGATGCTAAAATTCGACCTTGGTATCAAAAAGCTATGGAAGCTAATCACACGCAATGGAGTGATATTTATACTTTTTCCAGAGGGGATGTCGGAATTACTTTAATTACTCGTATTTATTATGATAATGGAGAATTTCAAGGATTTATAGGTATTGATTTACTATTAGAATTAATCAGTAATTTTTTACAAAATATTAAGATTAGTCCTGCCACTCAGACTTTTATTTTAGATGCGTCAGGGCAATTAGTTGCGACTTCAACTGGAGAAAAACCCTATATTGAACAAGGAAAAAATAAATTTAGAAAATCGTTAAAAGCCGTTGAAAGTTCTAATAAATTAACTCAATTAACGGTAAAATACTTAATGCAAACTTTTGGTCAATTTAATCAAATTCAGAAGTTAGAGCAATTAGAATTTAATTGGAATGGACAAAAATATTTTGTGCAAGTGCTTCCCTATAAAGATGATTATGGTCTAAGTTGGTTCGTGGTGGTAGTAATTCCTGAATCGGATTTTATGGAACAGATTCATGGCAATAATCGGACGACTATTTTATTATGTTTAGGTGCTTTAGGATTAGCTACTATTTTTGGAATAATTACCAGTCGTTGGGTAACTAAACCTATTTTTGAACTAAGTCAATCCGCGAATGAATTATCTAAAGGAAACTGGGGAACACCAGTTAAGTGCGAACCAATTTATGAATTAAGAACTTTGGCAAAAGCATTTAATCAAATGCGAATTCAGTTAAAAAAATCTTATCAACAATTAGAAGAATATTCCAAAAGTTTGGAACATAAAGTGGCAGAAAGAACCCATGAATTAGAAGAAGCAAGAGAAGCTGCTGATGCTGCTAATCTGGCTAAGAGTACCTTTTTAGCTAATATAAGTCATGAGTTAAGAACGCCATTACATTCAATTTTAGGATTTAGTCAATTAATGTCACGCGACCCTATTTTTATCAAAAGTTATCAAGAGTTAGGGATTATTAATCGCAGTGCTGAACATCTATTAGAACTGATTAATGATATTTTAGATTTGTCCAAAATAGAAGCGGGTAAAATTATATTAAATGAACAAAGTTTTGACTTTTATCAATTCTTAGACAACTTGGAGGCAATGTTAAAAATTAAGGCGACTTCCAAGGGAATTCAGTTTATTATTCAGCATGATGATGAGGTTCCTCAATTTATTATTAGCGATGAGAAAAAATTACGTCAAGTATTAATTAATTTGCTGGGAAATGCTATTAAATTTACGACAAAAGGTCGAGTCATTTTACGAATAAAAACCATACCACTTTTAGAAAATAAAACAGTTGAAACTACTAAATCTAAACTAGATCTTAATTTTGAAGTAGAAGATACAGGCATAGGAATAAAAACAGAGGAAATTCAGGATTTATTTAACCCGTTTGTCCAAACTGAATCAGGAAAAAAAACTCAACAGGGTACTGGTTTAGGGTTAGCTATTAGTCAAAAAATCGTGCATATACTAGGAGGAAATATCACCGTTAATAGTATCTTTGAAAAGGGGAGTATTTTTCAGTTCACAATAGTAACAACTAAGGCAGAATCTTCTGAAATTTCACACCAACAACCTTTAGGAAAAGTTATTGGTTTATTCCCTAATCAAACTGCTTATAAAATATTAGTAGTCGATAAAGTTTTTGAAAATCGTTTATTAATAAAACAATTGTTAAACTCCATAGGATTTGAAGTTTTTGAAGCCGAAAATGGTTTAGAAGCGATTCAAGTTTGGGAACAATATCAACCTGATTTAATTTGGATGGATATGCGAATGCCTGTGATGGATGGATATACAGCAACTCGCCAGATTAAAGAAAAACCCAAAGGTAAAAATACAGTGATTATTGCTTTAACCGCTAATGTGTTACAGGAGGAAGAACATATTATTTTTGAAGCTGGATGTGACGATATCCTTAGAAAGCCGTTTAAAGAGGCTCAATTGTTTAGTAAAATGGCTAAATATTTGGGGATTAAATATGTTTATGAAAACGAAAATATTCAGGATTCCTCACCTATAAACCCAACTCAATCCTTGACACCAGAAAATTTTAAAGAAATGCCCTTAGCATGGGTAAAACAATTGCATCAGATGGCGCTAAGTGGAGATGATGCCAAGGTAAAAGAGTTGATTCAACAAATCCCTGATTCTCAAGTAGAACTAGCAGAAATTCTGAACATATTAGTCAATGAATTTCGATTAGATACCATTAGTAATATCACAAAAATTATAATTTAATCCCCTTTATTTGTGACAAGAGTATTTTTGTGTTTCCCTATTTCTGGTCGCTTTAAATCTAATTAAATTCGTTTAAAAACTAATACACCATTCTTTTGATATGATAATTTAAAATTGGGTTTTGCTTTTAATTGAGTGGCATATTTTTCCCCTAAATCTTTCGTATCTGGCCAAGGATGACGTAAATTTAAAATCACATAATCAAATTCTCTTAAATTAAAGTCTGGTGACACTTGATTGAGTAATTTAATAGTTTTACGATGGGTAAAATGGGGGGCAAGTCGGTTATCGGTTAGAACTCCTCCCTTGGTGTGAATTTGGCTGACAGCTTTTTGGGTTGCTGACCAATTATTAATTCTAGTAAAATAGCCTAAAACTTGTGTATGATCTGCCCATAATAAGAATACTAAACTTGACCAAAGTATGATCCATTTCGGTAGTTTTTGATGGGGAATTGTAAATAGATGAGAAGAAGACCCCCCCCGTTCCTCCTTTGCTAAGGGGGGGTGAAAAGATGAAGACTGGTAATCAATTTCTTCCGAGGGTAAAGAGGAGTCAGAGGATACATTTTCACCTGCTTCTTTCCCCTCCATTAGCAAGGGGGGGACGGTGGGGGTCTGAAATTTATTCCATAAACCCCATAAACTATTAGCAAGTCCTGGCTTTTCTGCTGCTAAAGTTTGAATCATAACTAATAATAAAAATGGTAACGCCGGGAGAGAATATTGATAGATTAAACTGCGTTGCATGGGGTCAATGGATAATATATTGAGTAATAAAGTAGGGATGGCGGGAACTAATACAATAAACTTTTGAGGATTTAACCACCAAATCACCCCCACACTAAATTCCAGCAGATAAACAAAGGTATTGATAGAAAATAGTTTCCCTAAAATTAATTGGGGTTTAATAATTGTATTGAAAATCACCCCGAAAACCGAATCCCCTAAATAATCATATCGAGATACTCCGGCGGCTTCTTGACCACTATAAAGAGGAATCATAACCTGAGTTGCAATTAAAAACCAGGTGATTCCTAGCGCTATTGCTATCATTCCATAGAGACGCCGTTGTTCAAAAAATATCAACCAAAATCCAATCGCAATCACAGTTAAAGCTAAAACTGCTTTACAGGCTAATATCCAAATAATTGCTATAATAAACCAGATGATTTTTTTCTGTTTTGCTGCTAAAACTGCTCCAAAAATAGCGGGAACGGCTAAAACATCGGGATGGAAATCAAATAAATTAATATTAAAAATTTCAGGGTAGAGTAGATAAGCGATCGCAACTGCCAAAGATAACCGTTGGTTTAATCCAGCTAATTGAGCTAATTTCCAAGTCAATCCGGCGGCGGAACTCAAACAAATTGCTTGGACTAAAAACAACCAATAAACAGTAGGATAAATCTTATATAATAATGATAAAGGATAAATAGCGATCGCGGCATGATCTCCCAAAAAATGAAACCCTAAAAAAGAAGAAATAGGTTGCCTTCCTATACTAATTAAGTATATAATTTGGTCATAAATGCCTAAGTCATAGGCAGTAGACTGAAATAAAAAATGACGTAAACTACTATAAAAAAATAAAATAACTGTGCCAATTCCCATAACTCTCCAGATAGAAACGGAAAATAGGCTGTTAGTCTCTATCGATGTTGAAGGTTCGGGATGGTCTGGATGGGTTTGCATTTTGTTCAATACTCACAACAAAATTCAGTCTACCTGAGTGTGAATCTTATGAACAGTCGAATCTTTGATTGCACCCGAATCTTTTAACTCATAGATGACATTCCCAAACCGATTTGAGCAGGAATTGGGCAATGGGGATCAACCATCGTACTATGGTTATATCAAATAGTTCTTAAGAAAAGATGAAAGCAATTACACTTCTGGGTTCTACAGGTTCCATCGGGACTCAAACCTTGGACATTGTAGCAGAATATCCCGAACAGTTTCGGATTGTGGGGTTAACCGCCGGACGGAATATTACCCTGTTAGCCCAACAAATTCGCGCCTTTAACCCCAGTATTGTTGCTATTTCTAATCCCGACCAGTTACCCGAATTGAAAGCCCTGATTGCCGACATTGACCCCCAACCAATTTTAATCGCGGGAGAGCAAGGAATTATCGAAGTTGCACGCTATGGGGACTCAGAAGTTGTTGTTACCGGAATCGTCGGTTGTGCGGGATTATTACCCACCATTGCTGCGATTGAAGCCGGAAAAGATATCGCTCTGGCTAATAAAGAAACCTTAATTGCTGGGGGGCCGGTTGTCAACCCTTTAATTGAAAAACATGGAGTTAAATTATTACCTGCGGACTCGGAACATTCAGCTATTTTTCAATGTTTACAAGGAGTTCCCCAAGCGGGATTAAGACGAATTATTCTAACAGCTTCTGGGGGTGCTTTTAGAGATTGGCCTGTCGAAAAATTAAAAGAAGTCAAAGTAGCCGATGCCATTACCCATCCTAACTGGTCAATGGGCAAAAAAATCACCGTTGATTCAGCCACAATGATGAACAAAGGTTTAGAAGTAATTGAAGCGCATTTCTTGTTTGGATTAGATTATGATGATATAGAAATTGTGATTCATCCCCAGAGTATTATTCATTCTTTAATTGAATTACAAGATACGTCTGTTTTAGCGCAATTAGGTTGGCCGGATATGCGTTTACCGATTTTATATGCCATGTCTTGGCCAGAACGAATTTATACGAGTTGGGAACGTTTGGATCTGGTTAAAGCCGGAAGTTTAACGTTTAAAGCACCGGATGATCAAAAATATCCTTGTATGTCTTTAGCCTATGCAGCAGGACGGGCAGGAGGTTCAATGCCTGCGGTTTTAAATGCGGCAAATGAACAAGCTGTTGCTTTATTTTTAGAAGAAAAAATTGAGTTTTTAGATATTCCCAAGGTTATAGAATCAACTTGCGATCGCCATCAAATTGATAATCGTCAAGATCCTACATTAGAAAATATTATAGAAGCAGATCGTTGGTCAAGACAAGAAGTAATTGCAGCCTCTGAAAAACTCAGCCAAAAAGTTGCAGTTTAAGTTTTAATAAAAGGGTTAACCCAATAAAATTTGAATCGCTTTTATCAATTTCCTAAGATCACAAAAACTGTAGGGTCGAGGCACGCCTTGCCCCTACAAATGATCTGGGTATTTTTTGAGATTTTACTCATTTTTATGTTCCAAATATTATGAATAATAAACTCATTAGTGCGCTCTTGCAAATTATTGAAACATTAACTCCAGAAGAATATCTGATTTTATCCCTCTTCTGTCACTCTCCGAATTAAGCAAGTAGTAAATCAACTAAATTATCCAGAAGAATAAAAGGGTTTAAATCCATTCATGGCACTAATGAGACGATTGAATCCCAGCAATAAATCGGAATTGGGAAAAATATCTAGCCAGGGATAAATTAACCAAAATAGCAACAGTGGTTGGACAATGTCGCTAAATAGAGGGATAACAGTTAACTCCTAACAGTTAACTGTTAACTCCTAACTGTTAACTGTTAACTGATGACTGATTATTATTCTTCCTCAAAGCCTGATTCTGCTGTTAAATCTGGGGTTTGATTGTCGGTTTCCGGGTCAATGGGGATACAAATGAAGTTATCATCCTGAGTATAAATCAGGTTTTGTTGACGGAGTTTTCCCATCAGCCGGGTTACCGTAACCCGTGTAGTCCCGATCGCACTACCAATTTGAGAGTGAGTTAATGACCAAGGGAGACGGTAACCCTTAAACCCATCTTCTCCATCGCCACTGGTATAATATTCGCCGTATTCTTCAATCAGTAAGGTTAAAAATCCCAGAAGTCGGTCAATGGTACGTCGTTGACCCAATGTACTTAACCACAGTAATTTCCGTTGATGCTGGTAACGAAAGGCATCAAGGACTTCCCGACGAAAATGGGGCCAGTTATCCAAGTCATGCCAATACATCCATAAAACCGTTGTATCATCGGCGTGACTATAGGCTTGCAAGCTAAAAGGCGACTGGGCAATCAATTCAAAGGGTTGACCCGCACCCACAAAACCCAAAAAGGCTTCGTCTAAATTGCGATTACGCGGTCTGGATTTGGGTCTGCTCTCGGCATATTGGAGTTCAGCGCTACCCACTAACCGGACAGCCCCTCGTTGCACTAAATACAGTAACCCAGGACGGGCTGGAATCCGTTCATCTTTAGTGAAACTACGACAACGGTAATGTTCCTGAGCCCAGTCGGTAATCCGTTGCCAGGTTAAAAACGGTCGGTTAGAATCGGTTGGAATCGGGGAAGACTGCATCATTAGATCGGGTAATTAGAAATTTTCAATCAAAATCAAAGGCGAGAGGGCGGTTAAGACACCTAGGGGTTAAACGGTGTATTTGGTGCTTGAGGTAAACGGGTTTAAGATATTTTAACCAATGTAGCAAAAAACACATCCCTTTGGGAATCAATAATCAATTCTTTTCAAAAATAAATTTCAAAAAATTGGGATCGTGCTTTGACCGGGTGTGCTGGTAATATCAGATTTGAGCAACTTGCCAAGGTCGTTTGATCACTCATGCTAACTCTAGCAGGTAGGTTAAGGGTACAACTGAGACGAACTTTAGATTCTTTAGGAATTGATACGGCGGACTCTCAGGAAATTCTCGTAAATTGGATTAAAAATAATACCAGGGTAATCTATGGATCGGCGATCGCCCTGAAATTAGCCTCCCGTTTGCATCAATCCCCTTTGGATCTGGCCACGTCCATCGGTCTGAAGTTCCAAACCCTCAACTTGGGTAAATTACCGGATGTCACGATTCGGGTATTACCCTCGGGACTATTGCAGTTTGAGTTCACCGATCTCGGAATTGCCGCTTGGTTAGAACAAATGATCCGCCATCCCTGGACACCCACTCCGATTCAGGAGCGGCAAATTCTGCCCGATCTATTTGGGATTCAATATAGTCATGCTCGCTGTTGTTCCTTATTGCGTTTAGGCGATCGCGATCAGTTAATTACCCTAGAATCATCTAATTTAATTGCTACATTACCCTTGAAAATTAATCCCAATTCTCCGCCGATTCCCTGGTTAAATCCCCAAGGAAAACTACACTTTACCCAAAGTTATGAATATCAATTATTGACCCAATCGGTGAATCTGGTCGATCTTCTATTCTGTTCAGCTATTCCTCAAAATTGGCAAAAAATTGCTGAACAATTTAGCCAACATTTTCAACAATTTTATCGTTATTGTCAAATTTGGGGAGAAGTCAAACAAAGCCAACCTGAGTTAGCTCAAGCCAGACTAGGTTTGGTTTTGATTACCCAAGTTCTCCTCAAAATTTTATTAGAAGAAAAACTAGGAATAATGCCTCCCCTAGACCTGTAGTCAGCCCTTTAGGGCTAACTAATCCACTAAAAAATCCGTCAGAACTTCATCCGGCTCATCCTGATCATTGTCATCGGTTAACAGTTGGGAAAAAGTAGAACTAGGGGAAAGCGAAAGTTCCGGGATAACTATTTTTTCCAGAGCGACTATTTTGGCTTCTAACTTGGCAACTTTATTTAATAATGGTTTTAAAGATTCAACTTTTCCCTGTAAATCTAATAATTCTTTTTGGAGATTAAAATATTCCAAATCGACGGACTGACTACTCAAAAAAACTCGGGTTTTATCTAAATACTGACCAATGGCTTCTTGAACTAATTCTTCTAAGGAATGTCCGGTTTCCAGGGATAATTGATGGAGTTGTTCGGCCCATTCTGAAGAAACAGTTGTTTCTATTTTTGTATTATTTAAGCTCATGAATATTCAGGATTTTAACAAAGAACGGTCGGTCAAGTTTGGAGAAATTTAGGGGAATTTACTCTAGGATAAAAACACCCATTTAAGGTGAATAGGGACGAGGTAATGGTCAATAGGAAAGTATTTTATTGCCTATTGCCCATTCCCCATTCCCCATAGAAAATAATTGACCGTTAATTATGATCGGAATTCGGAAAAGTCCGCTTAAATTCTTCGATTAATTCGTCAATTTCTTCTAAGGCTTGATTAACGTCTATTCTAAGAGTTCCTAAATTGGGTTTTTCCAATAGCTTAACGAGGGATTCTCGTTTACCTTCAATTAAAGCAACTCTTTCTCTAATAGTATTGGCATCCATGTTTTTTTCCTCTCTCAGTAAATCAGTTATTAATTTAACATCCCACCGTCAACTATTCCAATATTAGATAACAGAGGATTTAAGTTAGAAAAACCCTGGGTCGGGAAGGAGAACTCCTCCTACTCTGGGTTATAAATTTATTATACCCTATGGAGATGATCAAATTGAATATAGAACCCCAAAAATAAAGTAGCCTATTCAAGTTCTTTGAGACGATCTAACACCTCTTGATAGGCAGCTTTTCGACCTAATTTATCATAAAGTTCAGCTGCTTTTTGAAAATCCGATCTCGCGTTAATTTTATTCTTCAATTTCAGATAAGCCAAAGCTCGATTATAATAGGCATCCGCAAAACCAGGATTTAAACGAATGGCTTCGGTATAATCCTCAATTGGATTAAGGCCACGAGTGGGTTCACCAATATTAGTGGCTAAAAGAGTCCGGGCAATTCCCCGATTAAAATAGGCTTCAGGAGTGTTAGGATTTAATTCAATCGCATGATTGAAAGCATAAATCGCATCCCAGGTTTCACCTTGATCTAATAAAGTTAAACCTTGAAAATAAAACGCCTGATAGGTTCGGGGAAAATCCAAGGAAACTGGGTTAGCTTCCGGTAGTTTTTCATCAATGACTAAATCCGATGATTTTAAGCCTGTTTCTAATAGTTTTGCGATAAATAAATTAATGGGAATAGCCGCATTGAATCCCGTTTTAATCGGAGCTACATCACCAGAACTGGTTTGGGCAAAGCCAAATTCCCCCTGGCCATGTAACCCCACTACCCGGCCTTCAGAATCGAAAACCGGCCCCCCACTCATGCCACTCCAAGTCACCGCTTGATAGCGTAAATTATAGCCTTCTGGACGACTTTTCGGGCGACTGGTAACTAATCCCGGGGATAATTCCGGTTCCCTTTCCACTCCAGTTAATCCCCCGGTTGCCGGATATCCATAAACATAAATCTGAGCACCAATAACCGCCTGTTCAGAATTACCTAATGTGGCAATTGGGTAGTTTTGAGAACTTTCAAATTGAATAATAGCTAAATCCGGTTCTTTATCATCATTTTGTAGCCGAACAATTTTTATCTGCGGATGACTATTTCCATCGGAGGTTCGCACACTATATTTAACATTTGGATCTTCTACAACATGATTCACCGTCAAAACCGTATAAACCCTGTTATTTTTAGCAATAATGACCCCAGACCCATCCCCTAACGGACTATTAATTTGTACGGTAATGGGTTCGGCGATTTCTGCCACCTGTTGCGCCGTTTTTGCCAGGACAATTGCAGATTGACTCACCACCAGGGTGACAACCGTTGCTGTGCCCGTTAGCAGATAAAGAAGGGAATCAGATGAAAACGACCCTAAACCCATAATTTAACTCCTAGATATAAATTCCCTTGATTTGCCATTACCCGTTACCCGTTAAAAACTGGGACAAAATTCATCAGAGGACAATTTGATCAATAGACGCAAATTCACTGGATTTTGTTCATCATTTTTTTGACTTCTATCTTAAGTTAATCCCAATTAGACGAGCTTGCAAGTCGGGAAAAGATTACCTCAAAGGAGAATCACCCACTTGCTCAAAATTCCTAAATCAAAAAATACTTACCAAATTGTTTTGACAAATGGATAATTAAGAATCTTAGCATCGCAGGTGACAAGGGAAATTTCATAGCGTCGTGCGATCGCTACTAAAATTCTATCGGCTGGATCTTTGTGAAAAACCTCTGGTAGTTGTGTACTCGCTATGGCATCTATGGGTGATAAAGGTTCGATCACAACCCCCGAATGAGTTTGTGCTAACTGATCTCAGGCATAGGTTCATCAAAATCACTGGCAATAGTAATTGGTTTTCCCCTAAGTGGATAATGTTTTGTTATCGGTGTAGTTTGACAGGGGACAATTCTAACAATGGGTAAACCATCGCGAGTAATTACAACTTCAGATTGGTTTGTCGTCACCTCGTCAACAATCGTATTTAGGGAGAGATCAATTTCCTGTATATTGAGATATTTCATATCAGTAGCTATTCTCTAATAGATCTATCATTCTCCAAACTTCTGAAAACTATTTTATCCTAATTTGTCTCAAAAGTGGAATTACTCAACAGGAATTAACGACTAATCAGTCAATTTTAATTGAAATAGGGACAAGTGATTAATAATTGCTTGAGTTAATCCTTCTAGGGTATATTCTCGCGCTTCGATGTCTACCCGTCCCAACAGATTCATGCAGCTTTTAGAGGTTTGGGGGCCAATCGAAGCAATACAAATTGTATCTAAATAATCCGGGGTTAAAGCTTGTTCCGGTAGGGCTTGAATCAGTTGACAGAAATTCTTAACGGTTTTGGAACTGGCAAAAGTAATCACATCAATTTTTTGAGTTTGTAATGCCTCTAAAACTTCAGGCGAAATCCTCTCAGGACAACCGGATTCATAGGCAGCAACTTCTGTAATAATTGCTCCTTTTGCCGTTAATTCCTGTACTAAAATTTCCCGTCCTCCGGTTTCAACTCGGGGGAATAAAATTCTTTTTCCTGCTAGGGAATCGGGGAAATATTCAACTAGGGAATCCGCAATAAAATCCGGCGGAATAAAATCAGGTTTTAAATAACGTTCTTGTAAACTAGCGGCGGTTTTTTTACCGACTACGGCGATTTTGGTTTGACCTAAACTGCGGGTATCTTTCCCCAAGGCAATTAAGCGGTTAAAAAAGTATTCTACTCCATTAGAAGATGTCAAAATTAACCAATCAAAACTATTTTCTAATTGTTCAATCGCTTGATCTAAACTCTCCCAACTCGACGGAGGGGTAATCACTAAAGCGGGCATTTCAATAACAATTGCTCCTTGAGCTTTTAATAAGTCACTTTGGAGACTGGATTGTTCGACGGAACGAGTTAATAATATAGTTTTACCAAATAGGGGTTGGTTCATAGTAGCCGAATTTAAAATAGAATTTTGAGGCAGTTTTTCCCGTTGCCAAGGGTATTGATCCGGGTTGATAAAATCGCGTAAACGGACGACTTCACCCACCACAATCACACAGGGAGATAGGGATTGATTGGCTGTTATTTCTACAATATCATTTAATCTGCCAACCCAAACTTTTTGTTGTGGACAACCGCCGGATTGAATAATAGCAATTGGGGTTTGAGGGAGTCGTTCATGGCGTAAGAGTTGATGAACAATTTCAGCTAAATTCCGTCCTCCCATTAGAATAACTAGGGTTTCTATCTGAGAAACAATTTGCCAATCTAAGGCTTCTAAATCATGGGCAGTTAGGACGGCAAAACAACGACTCATTACCTGGTCAGTTAGGGGAATATGGGCGAGGGTTGGAGCCGCCAAAGCCGAAGAAAGTCCGGGGATTACTTCAAATTTACATTCCGATTCAATTAAGGCTTGAATTTCCGATGTTGTTCGTCCAAAAATAAAAGGATCACCTCCTTTTAAACGAATTACTTGTTTTCCTAATTGACAATATTGAACTAATAATTGATTGATTTCAGTTTGGAGAGTGCTGGGTTTCCCACCTCGTTTTCCGACTTCTAATTTCAAACAATTTGCCGGAACTAAAGTTAAAATAGAATCATCGACTAAAGCATCATAAATTATGACTTCTGCTTGGGAAAGTAATTGTTGTGCTTGTAGGGTAAGATAGGCAATTTCCCCTAGCCCAGCCCCCATTAAATAAACTTTTCCAGTTGGGTTAATCATTGATAAATTTCATAAAAATTTGGGTTCAAATCTAATTTTATCCTAATTTCAGGGTGTGAAACTTTAAGAAGTGTCACAGGGGCGATCGCGATCTGAATATTTTTATCCATAATCGGGATTAAAAGAGAACAGGGAAATCCGACTTTTAAATAGAAAGCGCAAATAGGGTTGGGTCTTCCAAACCCTGCGGGTTGTTATCACAAATCCTATACGGATTGCCATATCATTAATTAGGATTAATCATCATGAGAGTTCAGTTTAATTATGGTTTTTTTGGTTTGGGATTAACCATCCTTTTGTTAATTTTGTTTAGTGTGTTACAATGGTTGCAAATTTCGGCGGGAACCTTTTTAGATTGGGTGATTGCCTGTGCCATTTTTTGGTGGTTATTATTAATTGTAACCGTTCCTTGGAATATTCATTTTGAAGCTAAAGAAGTTTTAGCCGAAGCCGAGGAATCGAAAAAAAAAGGGATTCCCGTTGAACCGAAACAAGTGGAATATGTCACCCAGTTAGCCCGACGTTCCCTGGGAGTGGCTTTGGGTTTACATTTGATATCTACTTTAGGACTTTATGGGTTAGCTTGGTCGGGAATTAGTCTGGTAGGTTATTTGGGTGCGGGGGCGGCTTTATTATTAACTATTTTACGGCCATCGGTGCGAGCTTACCAATATTTATCAATCCGATTATCCATGGTTCGCCGTCAAATTTCCTATCCCCGCGAGGACGTGGTAGAACTGCGAAATCGCTTTGAAACTGTAGAATTAACCTTGAAAGAATTACAAAGCCAATTGAATCTTAAATATGCGGATTCTTGGGCTTCTCAACAGGAACAAAGATGGCAAGCAACTCGTCAAGATTTCACCCGACTAACGGCGAATTTAGAATCCTTAAAATCCACTAATTTATCCGAACATGAGCGTTTAGAAAAAGAGGCTAAAAATGCGATCGCTCAATTAACCACCGATGGACAATTCCTTAATCATGTTAGAGAAATTATTCGATTTGTAAAAGAAGCCTAAAGATTGAGGGGAGAAAGGAAAATAATCAACCTTCTCCTTTTTTTGTGTCTTTGTATTTCCTTAAATTTCATACAGTCTTCTTAGCAAGGCTAAAATTTGATCGCCGTAGGTGGAATCATCTGACCATCTCCCGCTTAATTGCTGAACAAAAGGAGCAATTCCTCGGGTAACAAATTCAAAGCGAGGATCAACAATATCTTGGACTAAAGGTTCATAACTTGCATAAGCTTTTAGATGTTGAATATGGGCTCTAACTCCGATTTGAATTGTCTGGAAAGAAGCACTTTCGGCAGATCCACCCAAACTTCCTAAACCTCCAAAATTATTTTGTTCGGGTTTGAGAGTGCCGCCAAATTGTAGAAAGTTAGTTTCCAAACACATTTGAGAGAACGCAATATCATGATTCACACCTTCTATAGCCGCTTCTTCTCGATAAAATTTAGCAATTTCAGGCACGGTATTAAGCATCTGATAATCTTGAGTTTTGATAAACATAATTAGTTGAACTTCTGTGGTTAAACCATTGCCCATAATCTGATCCATTTGACTATTATAGGGACGAATATTAGAACGAAAAACCACACTTCGATTGGGATTATCCCAGCCCACAGAAATTCCAAAACTCTTGAAATCAACAGCCCGAATATAAACAATATTATTATATCTAATTCTTCTTACCCGAGCAGAAATTTGTGATAAATTCAATCCAAATTTATCGACTATATCAATGGGAATATAAGCATTTCCATTGACTAAAATTCCATTTTCCCCATAGCGACGACCATTAATATTAATCCCAATAGAACCATAAACTGGTGTACCTGGGGGAACGGTTGGAATAGGATTTGTTGAACTATTTCCTAACCAATCTGTCAGTCCATTAGCAATGCCAATCGCCATATCTTGACGTCGAGTTTGAATCAAAGCCCGATCGGTGGGATTGGTTAGAAATCCCAATTCCAGATAGAGGGAAGGAATAGCAATCCAACGGCAAAAAATTAAACTTCCTAAGCCAGTTTCGGTGTCCGGTTTTGTCCCTCGGTTGGGGAGTTGAGGCACTTGTTGAAGCAGGGATAATAATAGGGATTCGGCGTCTTGTTTTCGAGATTGATTGTTGGCAATATAAAAAGCTGTAGCCCCTCGAATTAGAGGGTTTGATGAGCCTCCCATTTGCAATTCTAAAGCCCTATCTCCAGAGCGGGAATGGGTATTAATCCAATCAATGGTTTGAGTTTGACTCAAATCATCAGGAACCGCAATCACTTGTACACCCCGAGAGCGCAATTCACCGATGACTAAATCCCGAATCCGAATCATTTCTTGGGCTTCGGTTGTCCCCCCGGCAATTGTACCTGGGTCTCTTACACCATTTTCAAATCCTCCATGACCTGCGGATAAAAAAATTCTTGTCATTAGTTTATGCTCTCAATTTTAAGTTTAATATTAAGGTTAAATATTTTAATTCCCTTTATGGTTTTACACTGTAATCAGGTATTTGTCACCCTCGGTGATCCAAAAATGGAAATTTTGGTTGAGTTTTATGCTCAATTGTTGGGAATACAACCGTTAAATTATATTCCTAATCGTTATGCAGAATTTCAGTTACCGAGTTTGAAATTAGGAATTTTTCAACCTAAAGCCACCGATATTTCTGAATTTTCTCCGACGGGTAAAACTGGGATGAGTTTGTGTTTAGAAGTCCTAGATTTAGAACAAGCGATCGCCCATTTAAAAAATCTGGGATATCCGCCCCCGGGAGAAATCATCACGGCTGCCCATGGTCGAGAAATTTATGCTTATGATCCCATGGGAAACCGTTTAATTTTATATCAAATTTAGGCGAATTATTCACCCAATTAAATCCAAGAGGGTGTAAAGGCTCAGAATTAACAATAATATTGCCAGTTTTTGGGTGAGTTGTATACTGGAGGAAGGAATCATCGCTTCCCTCACTAAAATCGAAGTAGATGATCCCGCGACATAACTCATGGACAGCACCAAATAGGGCCATTGTTGATTTCCCATCCAAATCAAGAGTAAAAAAAACCCTAATATTAACATTAGTAACTCAATAAATTGAGGGGGGTTATATTGGGTTGATAACACTAAAGTTTGCCACCAAAAATTCCAACGTCTGATCATGATTAATAATTATCTGAGCCAGGTTTGTTTTTGTAAATCGGATAAAGCTGTTTCTGTCTCTACCTGTTCAAATTGTTGATAAAACCGACTAACATTAAAAAAAGGATGGGGAGTTTCTAAGACAATAACGCGATCGCCCCATAGCTGCATAGAGGGAATTAATTCTAGCGGCGCCACGGGAACACAAATCCAAATTGCCAGGGGGTGATGAGCTTTCAATGCCTTTGCCGCCACGGCCATGGTCATTCCCGTGGCAATACCATCATCGACAATCAGGGCTAAAGCTCCATGGGGGTTAATCTCAGGACAGGCCGGAGAAAGCCGTTCCCACCCCTGCTGGGCTTTGGTCTGAGCCTGTTCCAACATCCTCTGTTGAAGCTCCAGATCCAGGGGTTTGCGTTTCGACCATAACACATGGCCATCGGAGGTGACCGCACCCAAGGCCAATTCGGGGTTATCGGGAAAGGTGATTTTTTTGGCCACAATCACACTCAAAGGAGCGTGCAACCCTTGAGCAATAGGCACAGCCACGGGTACACCCCCACGGGGTAAGGCATAGACAACAATTCTTATGTCCCGACTCGGATGTTCTAAACTCATCTGTAACAAAATTTCTTTTGCCAGTTCCTCACCCGCTTGAGTCCGATCTTTAAATATTGGTGTGAATAACATGATCTGCTTGCCCCCGACCATCGCATCATCTCTATGATGACTGTTGCCGTTGAGAGTTGCAACTTGAGAAATTCCCACGGGATGGAAAATAGTTGTAAATTGGGTATCGGTTAATCGTCAATACTCTAAATCCTACTCCCTTTAATTATGTCTGATCACGAACAATTGAGTTTATTTGATTTTAAAAATACTGAACCTGCTGCTCCGTCAACAAATTTGAATCGAGATTTAATTCCGACTGATGCCAAAATTGCGATTCCTGTAGGAACTTATCAAACCTTAGAAGAAATTGCTAACCATTGTAATCATTGTTATCGATGTGAATTAGGACAAAATCGTACCCATGCGGTCATTGGTCGAGGCAATATTCAAGCGCCAATTATGATTATTGGAGAAGCACCCGGGCAAAATGAAGATGAACAGGGTTTGCCCTTTGTCGGTCGGTCGGGACAACTATTAGAAAAAATTTTGGAATCCGTGGGTTTGAGTACAGAAAAAGAGGTTTATATTTCTAATGCCATTCGCTGTCGTCCGCCCAATAATCGCACCCCAACCCCAGCAGAAATCGAAGCCTGTAAACCGTATTTATTAGAACAAATTCGTTTAGTTAATCCTAAAATTATTTTATTAACTGGAGCAACGGCGGTTAAATCCTTGTTAGGAGATAAACGGGGTATCACTAAAATCAGGGGGCAATGGATGGAGTGGGAAGGGCGATTATGTATGCCCATTTTTCACCCGGCTTATTTATTAAGAAATCCTGCTAAGGAACCCGGATCTCCGAAATGGTTAATGTGGCAAGATATTCAGAAAGTTAATCATAAATTGAATGAATTAATCAATGGGTAATAATCGTAGTGAGGCGTTTACGCCTCTATTAGATCGTTGATTTAGCAGTTGGATAAACAACATCATGGGTCTTTCTATTCTAAGTTTAATTCGGTTAAGTTGCAGTTCCTTATTAGGTAATCCCGTTCGTTCTTTTCTATCGGGAATCGGGGTATTTATGGGGGTAGCGGCGGTGAGTGCAACCTTGCAGGTTAAAAATATTAGCACGGCGGTGATTAAGCAACAATTAGATGAACGAGATGCACCACAAATCGAAATATATACACCCTGGAGCCCGATTACAAAAGATCAGGCAAAAGTCGGTTTAGAAGATCTGACAGTTTTGCAAAAACAGTTGAAAGGGTTAAAATCTATCAGTGCCAATAATTGGATAGGTTCCCTATCAGTTTCTTTTGAAAATCAGCAAGCTAATCCTTTTTCTTTCGCTACAACTATAGATTTTTTAAACACATTAGGACGTAAATTAATTGCTGGAAGATCTTTTAATTCCAGTGACTTTGAAACCTATCAACCCGTAGTCATTATTGATCAATTTTTAGCCGATAAACTCTTTGGAAGTATAGATCCTTTAGGAAAAACTATTTATATTAATTTTAGGCCCTATGTTGTGGTTGGAATTGTTGTGACTAAACCGCTATGGAATGGGCAAGAACCCACAGGTGTTGTTTATCTTCCCATGGCTATTTATAGTGCAGTTACAGGACAAAAAGGAATTGATAGTTTACTTTTACGTCCTTCTAAAATTGAAAATTTAGACCCGATGGGTAAACAGGCTAAAAAAATATTAGAAAAAAGGTTTATCGGCTATGAATTTGATTTTTTAAAGACGGCTGAAGACATTTTAGAACGGCAAAAAACCCTAGATTCTGTTTCTAAAGCGTTATTAGTAGTCGGTGCAATTTCTTTAATTGTGGGTGGAGTTGGAATTGCTAATATTACCATCGCCTCGGTAATAGAACGTACCCCAGAAATTGGACTGAGGCGGGCGGTGGGTGCGACCCAATTAGATATTATGTTACAGTTTATTTTAGAAGCAGCTATTTTGAGTTTTGTGGGAGGAACTATTGCGATTATTACGGTTCATGGCGCGACAGTTGTTGTGGCTAAACAATTTAAGTTGCCCTATGAATTTGAACAGAAAACGGCAGCACTGGCTCTAAGTTCCGCGATATTAGTTGGGGTAGGAGCCGGATTTTTCCCCGCTTTACGCGCCAGTCAACTTGACCCGGTAAAAGCGTTAAGAGGAGAATAAAAAACTATTAGAAACACCGCATTATGAGTCTTTCTGGTCTAAGTTTAATTAAATTAAGTTGTAGTTCCTTGTTAGGGAGTCCAGTCCGTTCTTTTCTATCAGGAATTGGGGTATTTATGGGGGTAGCTGCGGTGAGTGCAACCTTGCAAGTTAAAAATATTAGCACTGCGGTGATTGAGCAACAATTAGCTGAACGAGATGCTCCGCGAATTCTCATATTTCCAATGTGGAACCCAATCACAAAAACTTCCGCCAAACTGAGTTTAGATGACCTTACTGCTTTAAAAAAACAGTTAAAAGGGTTGAAATCCATTAGTGGTATGAGTTGGATGGATTCCTCGCAGATTGTTTTCCAGAATCAAGACGCTAGTCCTTCTGTTAGAGCTACAACTATCGATTTTTTAAATACATCAGGACGTAAATTAATTGCTGGACGTTCTTTTACCACCAATGATTTTGAAACCTATCAACCTGTCATTATTATTGACAAAGTTTTAAGGGATAAACTATTTGAGGAAATCAAGCCAATAGGAAAAACTGTTTATCTTGATTTCAGGCCTTATATTGTGATTGGAATTATTGAAAGTCAAGAAACTCAACAGGAAGAACCAAAAGGTGAAGTTTATCTTCCCATGGCAATTTATAGTGCAATTACAGGGGTAAAAAACATCAATAATTTGTGGTTACGCCCCTATAAAATTGAAGATTTAGAGCCTATGGGTAAACAATCTAAAAAAATATTAGAACAACGGTTTACCGGAGAAAAATTTTATGTTGCTAACACGGTTAGGAGAATTTTAGAACAGCAAAAAACCCTAGATTCTGTTTCTAAAGCGTTATTAGTTGTAGGTGCAATTTCTTTAATTGTAGGAGGAGTTGGTATTGCCAATATTACTATTGCTTCGGTGATAGAACGTACCCCAGAAATTGGATTAAGACGGGCGGTGGGTGCGACTCAATTAGATATTTTGTTGCAATTTATTTTAGAAGCCGCTATTTTAAGTTTTGTTGGGGGAACTATTGCTATTGTCACCGTTCATGGTGCAACAGTTGTTGTAGCTAAACAATTTAAGTTACCCTATGAATTTGAAAATAGAACGGCTATACTGGCTCTGAGTTCAGCTATATTAGTCGGGGTAGGAGCCGGATTTTTCCCTGCTTTACGCGCCAGTCAACTTGACCCCGTAAAAGCCTTAAAAGGAGAATAGGTAAGAATTAACAATTGAACACAAAATCAGGGATTAAGGGTTATGGAAGAACAGCATAATTTCGAGTTTGAGTCAGCAGTTAACTCGGAAAATTTAACTGAATCTGAATCGTTCAATTTTTTGCCTTTAGGAATTATTATAACTTTAATCTCCGGTGTAGGTGGGATAATTTTTATGGCCCTTCCCTCTCAACCGATTAATAATTCATCCTCTACAAAGTTAGAATTATTCTCTCCTCTAATTCCTTTGGTGCAACCTCCAACTAATTTTAATCCTGTTCCTCCCCCTGCTCCGATTAATTTTACCACAGGAAATTTAATGGCTCCACCTTCTATCAAATCTAACGATATTTTTGGAATTTTAGAAAATATCAACCCGAATAATAATTCAGTTATTGAATCAAAGAATTTGGAACAAAATATATATTTAACTCCTGATCCTGAATCTTTCAATATAGATAATTATTCGTTTAAAGTTGAGCCAGAGGAACCAAATCCTAGGGAAATGATAGAAAATAGTATGACCTCTCTAAATTTAACCGCTAATCGTCCCCAATATCAGAGGATAACTCAACAACCTCCAGAGGTTCAACCTTCCCCCCTGGTTCCGGTTGTTACTGAAACTGATGGCGTTGAATTGACCTTAAATGATGTGATTATTTTGGGTTTAGAAAATAACCGGACGATTAAAAATCAATATTTAGAACGCATTGTCCAACGTCAGGATTTAATCGTGGCTGAGGATAAATTTAATCCGAATTTTACTCCGAGTTTATCAATTAACTGGAGTGATATTAGTCAAAGAAATTCAACCGTGATGAGCAATGGTTTAAGGTTGTCAGCAGGATTAGTAATTAAAATTCCCACGGGGGGAGAGTTGAATATGGGTTGGGTTGGACAGCGACAACAACAAAATTATCAAGGTTCAGGAGGTTCGGATCGAGATGTTTTAAGACAAAATTTAGAATTAACTTTTAAACAACCTTTATTAAGGGGAGCTGGTCAAAGGGTTAACCGTGCTGATATTGAAATTGCCCGCATAACAGAAACCATTAATTTACTGGATTTAAAATTTACTTTGATTAATAAAATCACCGAAATAATTATATCCTATCGTAGTGTATTACAAGCTCAAGAACAAGTTAAAATTGCTTTGCAATCTTTAATAAATGCTAAAAAAGAAGTCGAAAATACTCAGGTTTTTATTGATGCTGGACGCAAACCCAGAGCCGATTTAATTACGGTAGAATCTCAGGTTGCTGATCGAGAAATAGCTTTATTAAGTTCTCGAAATAATTTAAAGCAACGACGACTGGATTTATTGGAATTATTAGATATTGATGAAGATGTTAATATCATGGCATCTGCAAACTTGGAAATTCAGCCCCCAACCTTAGATATTGATCGGATTAGACAGTCTATTTTTGAGCATCAACCCATTTATTTAAAAGCAAAATTGAATTTGGAAAATGCAAAAACACTATCGATTGTTGCTGAAAATAACCGCCGTTGGAATATTGATTTAGAAACAGTGGTTAGACATGATCCTGCACCAAATATTATTGATAATAGAACGGAATTAAGTGCCGGATTGACTTTTAGTAAAGCTCTGGGCGATCGAAGTATAGAGCGTGATTTTCAACGAAGTCGAGTTAACGTTTTAAAAGCAGAAAACGATTTAAAAGAAACTATCCAAAACGTTAATACTGAGGTGACTAAAAATTTACAAGATATTGAATTGAACCTTAAACAAGTTGAATTATATCAACGGGCAAAAGAGTTAGCTCAACAGCAACTGTTGAACCAAGTAGAGAAAATTAAGTTGGGTGTAGAGGGGGCGACACTTTTAGATCTCGTCCGGTTTCAAACTGACTTAGATGCAGCCAAAAATAACGAATTAAATGCTAAAATAGAGTATCTGAATGCCTTGACCAATTTAGAAAAAAACTTGGGAATCACCTTAGATACCTTGGGGATTATCCTAGAACAACAACCTGAACAAAATAATGAATGATTCCGCTCTGATTGAGTTAACCGTAGACAAGGAAAATTTACCCCAGGATAAACAGCATCGACGGTTAGATGTGTGGTTATCTCAACAGATTCCTGATCTATCTCGATCGCGGATTCAAACTTTAATTGGTGCTGGATGGGTAAAAATTAATCAACAGGTTTGTACCACTAAAAAAGTATCTGTGCAAGGTGGCGATCGCTTAGAAATTATTCTCCCACCCCCGGAACCCTTAGACTTAGAAGCAGTAGATATTCCCCTGGATATTTTATATGAAGATGATTGTCTGTTAATTCTGAATAAACCTGCGGGATTAGTCGTTCATCCCTCACCAGGACATCAGAATGATACCCTCGTTAATCGTTTATTAGCCCATTGTGATCACTTATCAGGAATTGGCGGGGTACAAAGACCCGGAATTGTGCATCGTTTAGATAAGGATACCACCGGGGCAATAGTGGTGGCTAAAACGGATTTTGCCCTGCAAAGTTTACAAGCTCAAATTAAATCTAAAACCGCCCGTCGGCAATATTTAGGGGTGGTTTATGGGGTTCCTAAAACCGAATCAGGAACCATTAATCAACCCATTGGTCGCCATCCGATTGATCGCAAAAAAATGGCAATTGTTCCCATAGAAAATAGTGGTCGGGAAGCGATTACCCATTGGCAAATACAAGAACGAATTGGGAACTATACGTTAATGTTATTTACCTTAGAAACCGGGCGCACCCATCAAATTCGGGTGCATAGTGCTTTCATGGGAAATCCGATTGTGGGCGACCCTGAATATAGTCGCGGAAAAGCGATTGGTGTGAATTTACCCGGACAGGCGCTTCATGCTTGGAAACTGACCTTAAACCATCCGATTTCAGGAGAAATAATTGAAGCGATCGCCCCGATGCCCCATTCCTTAAAAACCCTTTTAGAAATTTTACGCCGTCGTTAAAACCGTAGTGAGGCGTTCACGCCTCTGTGAGAGTCCTAAAGGACTCACTACGTTAAAAAAATTAGGGTCTACAAAGGCAAAATTACGGTAAATATTGTTCCCTCTCCTGGTTCACTTTTAACTGTGATTTTACCTTGATGTAAATCAACAGATTGTTTAACAATTGATAATCCTAACCCCGTCCCTTTAATATTTCCTACGTTACTAGCGCGTTCAAATTGTTGAAATAGTTTATTTTGATAATCTTTTGGTAAACCAATTCCTTGATCAGCCACTTCACACCGGACAAATTGACCCTCTTGGTGAATTGTCAGGCTAATTTTACCCCCATCAGGAGAATATTTGATCGCATTAGATAACAAATTTAATAAAATATGACGCAGTAAATGTTTATCTAAATTTCCCCGAATAACGTCTGGAGAAGTGATTAATACCAGAGGATTTGTAGTATTAGCAATAGGTTTAATTTCTTCGATAATGGCTTGACAAAATTCAACAATTTCTAAGGGTTCAGGACTAAAGATTAGTTTCCCAGATTCCGCCTGACTTAATATTAACAAATCCTCTAAAAGATTGTTCATATTCTGCACCGAGGTTTGAATCCTATCTAAATGTTTTTGCTTTTTATCTTCCGGCCATTTATCACTATAATCTTTCAACATTCCGGCGGACATTTGAATCGCTGTTAATGGGGTTTTTAAATCATGGGAAGCAATGGAGAAAAACCGCGATTTATCATCGTTAACCGATTGGGCTTCTTCCAAAGAATGCTGCATTTGTAAGGAGGCTTGATGCTTTTTTAAGGCAATTTTAATCGCGGCATGAACTTCTCGCTCCTTAAACGGTTTCAGAATATATCCATAGGATTGCGTTTTTTCAGCCCGTTCTAAGGTTTCATCATCAGCATAAGCTGTTACATAGATCACCGGAATATTAAACTTTTCTTGAATAATTTTTGCCGTTTCAATTCCATCTAAATCCCCCTTAATTACAATATCCATTAAAATTAAATCCGGTTGGGTTTCTGTCACTTTTTGTAATGCCGATACACTAGAGGACGCAATCCCCACCACCACATATTCTAGTTTTTCTAATTTTCTTGCCAATCCTTTAGCAATAATCAATTCATCTTCGACAATTAAAATTTTAATGGCTGCCATTGTTCTCCCTCCTTTCCCTATTAACTATATTAACATTTTTTTATTTGATCCAGTTTAGCTGTATACAAATCATCTGTGGGTGACGGGGAGTAGCTATACAGGCCCTCGAAAATTGCTTCCGATTAAAACCGATGTCGATATTGAAGTTCGGAAAAACTAACGGTAAATAAGGTTCCGTTTTCTCGGTTGAGGGTGATAGTTCCTTCAAGTTGCTCGGTGAGAGTGCAAACTAATTCCATTCCCAAGGATTCAACATTTCTAAAGTCTACTCCAGCGGGAAAACCGATGCCATTATCTCGAACCGTTAGAATAATTTTATCTTCGGGGTTTTGATGTAGTCCCAGATAAACAATGCCTGAGCGACCATTGGGAAAGGCGTGTTTTAAGGTATTAGATACTAATTCATTCACAATTAAACCGCAGGGTTGAGCAGTTTCAATATTCAAACCCACGGGTTCAATATCGAGTTCAAACTCAATTCGACCAGCTTGGATATTATAAGATTCAAATAAATTATCAATTAAATCTTCTAAATAATCTCCAAAATTAATTTTTTCTAAATTAGTTGAACGATAGAGTTTTTCATGAATTAAAGCCATGGAATAGATCCGATTGCGGCTATCGTCCAAAACCTTAATTAATCCGGGTTCCTGAATATAATCCGATTGAAATTCTAAAAGATTAGAAACCACCAGCAAGTTATTTTTGACCCGGTGGTGAATTTCTTTGAGTAAAACTTCTTTTTCTCGCAATGATGTCACCAGGGTATCTTCTGCTTTTTTGCGTTCAGTAACGTCTCGATACATCCACAAATGACCTTGAGAGACTCCTTGAATGATAATCGGAACATAATCTCGTTCAAAAGTCCGTCCATCAACTAAAGAGATTTCTTCATTCGTGATCACTCGCTTTCTGCCCATGACTTCTTTATTTCTAATAATAAATTGTGCGGGATCGCTAAAGAGATTTTGATATTCAATGGAAAATGTTTTGCCATCTATACCGATCAGTTGATCGGAGGATTCTTTAATCTTAAATAAATCGCAAAAGGCTTGATTAATTAATACAATTCTCTGAAATTCATCCTTAACTAAAACCCCTAATTGTAAATTCTCAATCAATGTGCTTAACCGGGATGTAGTTGCCCATAATTGTTCTTCAATTCTTTTGCGATCGCTAATATCAATCCAATATCCAACTATTTCTAAAGGATTTCCTTGGGCATCGAGGATTAATTTGGCTTGATCATACATCCAACGATAGCTACCATCCCGGTGTTGAAAACGATATTCATAACTACAATATCCTTGCTCAAACAACGGAGATAACGGAGATAATTGATTTATAATTTTCTCAATATCCTCTGGATGAATATGACTTAACCAAAATCCAGGTTGAGTAAATTCGGAAACATCATATCCTAAAAGAGTCTTGATATTATCACTAATAAATGTGGTTTGATAGTCTCCTCCTGGTTTGGCACTATAAATAATTCCTGGGCTAGAAAATAGCAAATATTTTAATCGTTCTTGACTGACTAATAAAGATTGTTGAGCGAGAGATCTTTCTTTTAATTCTGTTTGTAATTGTTCATAAAGTTCAGATTGTTGAATCGCAATGGCGAGTTGACTGGTAATTTGTTCTAGTAGGGAAATTTCCAATTCTTCCCATTGTCGAGTTTGACTGCATTGATGGGCAATTAATAAACCCCATAACGTCCCATTTTCAACAATAGGAACCGCTAGTTTAGCTTGCACTTGAAATCGAGTTAAAAATTCAACTAAACAGGGTAAAATATGACCATTGTTAATATTAGCAATCGAGCAAATTTTGCCTTGAATATAATGGTTATGACATTCTGAGGGAAAGATTTCTTCAGAAAAAGTTTGTTCTGAAAGGGAACACCACTCAGGACTAACGGCTTCAGAAATAACACAACCTGTGTAATCATTGTAAATGCGATAAACTAATACCCGGTCGGTTTTCAAAAATTGTTTAACTTCCGTCACCATTGTTGATAAAATAGATTTTAGATCTAAAGATTCTCGAATTCGTTGGGTAATAGTGGCAATTAATCGTTCTCGAATCACTTGTTGAGCTAAACGTTCCTCGGCTAATTTATTTTCAGTAATATCATTCTGGATTCCTAAATAATGGGTGAGATTTCCCTCCTGATCATAAATGGGAGAAATATTGAGTTCATTCCAAAATAGAGATCCATCTTTTCGGTAATTTCTTAATACGACATTACAATTTTTTGTCTGTTTTAATGAATTTTTAATTTGTTGTAACTCGGGCTGATTATGATCCTTACCTTGAAGAAAACGGCTATTTTTCCCCAGGGCTTCTGCGGCAGAATATCCAGTCACTTTTTCAAAAGCCGGGTTGACAAAAACAATGGGATTATCCGGTTGTCGAGCATCAGTAATCACAATCCCATTACTACTATAGGCGATCGCTCGTTCACTCAGCCGCAATTGTTCTTCTACCTTTTTCCGTTCTGTAATATCCGTTGCGGTTCCTAGAATTTGTTTAGGTTTACCGTCGGAAGTCCGAGCAAAAATTGTATCTCGACTGACCAACCAATGCCAATTTCCCTGAGTATCTTTGATGCGGTATTCAAACTCTAAAATTTCATCGTCATTGGCGGTGGCAATTTTCTGATAATGTTTTGCTAACCTTATATAATCCTCTGGATGAATCACTTCAGAGAGGAAATTTGAACCTTTTTCTAAAGTTTGTTCTGGCGTATATCCTAAAATTTTAATAATTTCTTGATTCACATAAATATTGCGAGTTTCAATTAAATCATAAATATATAAAATATTAGGAATAGCATCAGTAATTCGTTGAATAAACCGTTGACTTTCTTGTAACTCTAATTCAGCTTTTTTGCGATCCGTAATATCTAATGCCGCGCCAGTAATTCCGATAATATTTCCTTCTAAATCCAATAAAGGATCAATGGTTAAATCATGGCATTGAAAATCTTCCTCCAAATTAGTAGTCACCTCTTTTCGCAAACCAACTTTTGTGTTCAAAACCTGTTGTTTAAGTTGGGTGAGTTGAATCGCATTTTCCACAGAAAAAATATCAAAATCAAATTTACCAATAATTGCTTCTGGTTCATATCCTCCCGCCGGATTATAAATCCAAGTGTAGCGTAACTCTACATCCTGATTAAACACAACAATAGGCGAATTTTTTAGCGTAATTTTAAATCGTTCTTCACTAAACCGTAGAGCCGCTTCCGTTTGTTTTCTTTCAATTGCCGTTGCTAGAATATTCGCCACAGTTTGCAAATAATTTACATCATCTTCGCTAAACAGTTGATTTTTTTTACCATAAATGTCTAACTGTCCTAAGTGCTGATAATTTTGCCCCATAATCGGAACACAAATTCCTTGATTGAGAAAATTAAACTTGCCATAATTAAGTTCTGTTGGCTGTAAATTCTGCCTATATTTGCAGCTACCAGAAAATAAGTTAGATGTTAAATCCTCCTGATTGTCGGGGTCTGGATTTCTGTTCAAGGATGGTAAAACTAGGGGCTCGTGACTCAGAAGGATATAATTTTCCAAGGGTTCATCCCAAACTGCTAAGGTGAGAAAATTTTCCCCGGAATAATATTCTAAAACTTTGCAATACTCAACGTTTAAATTGTTAGCAATCTGAATCACTACTTCATTAATTAGGGAAACTAAATTCATTTCTGATAGGGCTTTTTGACCTAATTTGACAATAATCGCTTGTTGATTAGTCTTATTTTCTAATTGAGACTCTATTTTTTTTAACTCGACAACTTGGCGCTGGAGTTTTTCATTCATGAAAATTAGTTCTGTTGTCCGGTCAGCCACTCGAACTTCTAAATCTTGATTTAGGGTTTTTAACTCCGCTTCGGCTTGTTGACGCTCTACACCAGAGGCAATAATATTAGCAACGGCTTGTAAAAAATTAATTTCATCGGCGCTAAAGGTTCGTTGCTCCTGAGAATGAATTCCTAACACCCCAACGGGCTTTTCTTTTCCAGAAATTAAAACTGTTACCCCACTAACAATATGATGATTGGAAAAAAATGCCGAACCGTTAAAGCGGGTTTCAACCCGCAAATCCTCAGTGATAATCGGTTGTTTCATTAATAATGTATAGCCCGGTTGGGACTGGGGGCTATTGCTCAGAGTAACTCGCCCCACCGAACGAGGCCGCCAACCTAATCCCGCCGTTAACAAAAATGTGCTTTGGTTGGGGAGTAATTCCCAAATTTGAACATATTTGATCCCTAATGTTTTTCCCACCAAGGTCACAACCTTTTTGGCCAGGTGCCCTAAGTTGGTTTGTGAGAGGGCATATTGACCTAATTCGGCAATCACCTGTTGTTGTCGGGCGCGACGCTTGAGTTCCTGTTGGGCTGTTTCACGAATAGTGACATCCTGCACTAAAGATAAAAGAGAAATAACTCGCCCATTTTCATTTTTTAAAGCAGAATTGTACCATTCACAATATACTAAATTCCCCTGTTTTGTGTAGTTCCGATTGCAACAGATATTCCGGTTTTCCTCACCATTGAGCAACCGCGACGAGATCGCATTTACCTGTTCTAAATCCTCTGGATATACAAATTCCCAGTTATTCCAATGGCGATTCAGAAGTTCTTCTGCCTTCCATCCAAAGATTTTTTCGGCTTGGGGCGACCACCGTTTGACCCGAAACTGCTCATCCCACTCAATCACAGCTAAAGGAGAATTTTCGACGTGAAAGATTAACTGTTGATGGGCTTGTTCTAATTTAGCTTCTATGGTTGGTTGCGCGCTGGAGTCGAGGGGGAGTTGGAGTTCCCGCAGGCGTTGTTGTACCCGTTGTTCAATGATTTGTTCCTGTTGGTCAAGGAGGTGTTGCCTCTCTGCTTTTTTATTATTTTTTGTCATAAATCACCGGATATTATAGTTATTTTTCAAAGAAAAAAAGCCATAGTCAACCGTCAAGCAGACAAAGGTAAATAAACGGTTACAAGAGTTTGGTGATCGCTGGGACTTTCTATGATCAGTTGACCTTGATGAAGTCCTATCAGTTTTTGGACAATGGCTAATCCTAATCCCGAACCCTGTTGTTCATACAATTTGCGTTCAAACTGAACATGGGCTCCAATTTGAGCTATTTGTTGAGGGGTGATCTCTCGTCCATAGTTTTTAACTGATAAAACAAATTGATTGTCTTTAACAAATCCGTTAATTTCAATCGGTTGTCCGGGGGCGGAAAATTTCATGGCATTATCAACTAATTCTTCAACCAGTTTTTCTACTCTCATTTCTGCCATCGCGATCGCCACATCTTGTAGATTGAGAAATAAATCTGCCTCCCGTTTTTCCTCTTGAACTTGAGCCATTACTTTTTCCGTAATTACTGTTTGCGAGGATCGGGTTTTATCCTGACGTAAGCTGGCAATCTTTTTGGGATCGGTGGCAATTAGTTCTAATTCAGCATAGAGCAGAAAATTCATTGTCAACCGATACAAACGTTTACCCGATAGGGAAATTTGCTCGACAATTTCACGGATCTCATGAGTTTCCATAAAATCTAACTCATCGAGTAAAAGTTCCGTTGATGCCAAAATTCCATTTAAAGGAGTTCTTAATTCATGGGGCAAGGAATGGGTAATATTGTTGCGAAGTTCATCTAATTTTTGCTGGGAAAATTTTTGAACTGAGGCTTTTTTTTCTAGTTGAGTGGCGATCGCTTTTAGTAATTCTTTGGGGGTAAAGGGTTTAATTAAATAATCATCTGCTCCCAGTTCCATGCCCTTTCGTAAGTCTAATTTATCGGCTTTAGAAGTTAGAAAAATAAACGGAACTATCTTAGTTTCTGGTGCTTTTCTCAGGGCCTCTAATACCCCATGACCGTCCATTTCCGGCATCACCACATCACATAAAATTAAATCAGGATTAAATTTTTGGGCAACTTGTAAACCGATCTTTCCATTCTCGGCAGAAAGGGTTTCAAATTCTTCAATTTCTAACAGTTCTAAAATGCTATCCCGAATTAATTGTTCATTTTCAATTACTAAAATTCTGGTCATTTTGATTTCCTCAATAATTTTGATTCAGGATTATGATGGATGAGGTTGAGAAATATTTAATTGACTTCCACTTTTAACTAAAGTTTGAAAATCCTCTAAATTGAGCGGACGACTAAATAGATACCCCTGAATTTCATCACATTGAAAGCTCTGCAAGATATTTAATTCTTCTTGAGTTTCTACCCCTTCAGCAATCACTTTTAAATTTAACAGATGAGCCATTGAAATTAAAGATTGCGTGATGGTGGCATTGATTTTATTAGTATGGAGATTGCGGACAAAAGATTGATCTATTTTCAGCACATCAAAGGGGAATTTTTGCAGATAGCTTAGGGAAGAATATCCCGTCCCAAAATCATCAATAGCTATGGTTACTCCCAAGGCTTTTAAAGCCTGTAACTGTTGGATGGATAATTCAGCATCTCGAATTAATAAACTTTCGGTTAATTCTAATTCTAAATAATCCGGTTCACAGCCCGTAGTGAGTAAAATCTCCATTAACTTTTGGCATAAATTAGGTGTTTGGAATTGCCGCCCCGATAAATTTACCGCCACGCGCAAACTTCCTAAACCTTGAGATCGCCAGGCTTGACTATGTTGACAGGCTTGAGATAAAACCCATTCGCCAATGGATTCAATTAAACCCGTTTCTTCCGCAATAGGAATAAATTTTATTGGGGAAATCCTGCCCTTTTGGGGATGTTTCCAGCGAAGTAAGGCCTCCGCACCAATAATATTTCCCGTTTTCAAACTGACTTGCGGTTGATAGTAAAGTTCCAATTCTTCTCTTTCTAAAGCATACCGCAAAGCAACTTCTAAATCAATCCTTTCCGACAGTTGATGTTCCGAAGCAGGAATATAAAAACTATAATGATTTCCTCCTTGTTGTTTAACTTGATTCATGGCTTGTTTGGCCTCCCGCAGCAGGTGTTGAATATCCCGACCATCTTGGGGATAAAGGGAAACTCCAGCACTAACGGTGATCAAAACTTCTCGATTTGTTAACACAAAGGGATCAGAGATCTGCTGTTGTAAGTTTTCAATTACGGTCTTAATCTGTTGTTGCTCCAAAATTGGTGGGAGTAAAATTGCAAATTGATTGCTATCAATATGAATAATAATATTATCAGCAGGTAAACTTTTTCTTAACCGCTCGGCCACCGCTTTCAAAAGGGAATCTCCCCCTTCATAACCTAAAATATCGTTAATTCTACCAAACCGATCTATCCCTAAATAGATAATCGGTATCATCCCATTTTGTTGCCAATTTTGATTAGCAACAGACAGCAATGAAAACTCATCCAACCTTTGTTGAAAATATTCCAACAGGGATAAACGGTTGGGTAAGTTAGTGGGGCTATCTTGATAAATTAATTGATTAAGTTTAGATTCAGCTATTTTTAATTGGTGAGTATAATTAGCTTTTAAAGTGGCATTTTTTTTCAAACGAATCACAATGGCTTTGAGTAATTCTGTGGGGGTGAAAGGCTTGGTTAGATAATCATCAGCCCCAAGCTGCATTCCTTTTCGCAGGTCGCCGACATCGGAGTTTGCTGTTAAGAAGATGAAGGGAATAGTTGCCGTGACCGGATTTTTTTGTAAAGCAACGAGAACCCCATAACCGTCGATTTCCGGCATCGCCACATCACACAAAATTAAATCTGGTTGATGCTGAATTGCCAATTGTAAACCAATTTTGCCATTTCCGGCATTAAAAACTTCAAATTTTTCTGTTTCTAGTAATTCGATAATGTTATCTCTAATTAAGTCTTCATCCTCAATAACCAGAATTTTAGACATGGTTGTTTATCTCAAACAAATTTTTTATATAAAAAATCGTAGTGAGTCTTTCACACCCTTAAGAGAGTCCTTCAGGACTCACTACGATTATTTAATTGCGGGCTAAACCTTCTTGACGGGCGGTATGGGTAACGGCACTGGCGACGGCTGTCGCAACCCGTTTATCAAATACCGAAGGCACAACATATTCCCGATCTAAATCCGTGGGAGAAACTAAAGAGGCGATCGCATTTGCGGCTTCTAAATACATGGAAATGGTTAAACTTCTAGCTCCACAATCTAACACCCCTCGAAATAGACCGGGAAAGGCTAAAACATTATTAATTTGATTGGGATAATCACTGCGTCCGGTTGCTACGACTGCGACATCATTTAGAATTAATTCCGGTTGAATTTCAGGAATCGGATTAGCCATAGCAAAAACAATAGGATTTTTCGCCATAGATCGCACCATTTCGGGAGTTACCACCCCAGGGGCACTAACTCCCATAAACACATCCGCATCCTTCATCGCATCCGCTAAAGTTCCCGATAAGTTAACGGCAAATTCCCGTTTTTGTGCGTTAATATCGGTGCGATTATGACTAATAATTCCCTTAGAATCACAGAGGGTAATATTCCGCACTCCGGCTTTTTTAAATAAACGGGCCATGGCAACCCCCGCAGCACCCGCCCCGTTTAAAACCAGGTGGATATCTTCCCGGGATTTTTTGACTAATTTTAGGGAATTAATTAACGCGGCTAAACTAACAATTGCCGTGCCATGTTGATCATCATGAAAAATCGGAATATCTAAAGATTCTCGCAGCCTGGCTTCAATTTCAAAACAGCGAGGAGCGGCGATATCTTCTAAATTTATGCCGCCGAAAACTGGGGCCAGATATTTAACCGTTTCGATAATTTTGTCAGTATCTTGGGTATCTAAACAAATCGGAAAGGCATCAACATCTCCAAATTCTTTAAATAGCATGGCTTTCCCTTCCATCACGGGTAAAGCTGCGCCGGGCCCTAAATTTCCCAAGCCTAAAACTGCACTACCATCGGTCACAATCGCGACGGTATTTTGTTTAATGGTCAGTTGATAAATTTGTTCTGGATCTTCTGCGATCGCTTTACAAATTCGACCTACCCCGGGAGTATAGGCCATGGCTAAATCCGATTGAGATTTGAGCGGAATTTTACTTTGAATACTGATTTTTCCGGCACGATGGAGATTAAATGTTCGGTCATAAACCGCTAATACTTTTAACTCAGTTAAATCTTTTACCGCTTGGACAATTTGTTCTGCGTGTTCCTCACTAGAGGCGTCCACACTGATTTCCCGAATGGTTTTGTGCAGAGTTTGTTCAATTAAATCAATTTGGCCTAAATTTCCCCCGACGGTGGCGATCGCTTGAAAAACACTAGCCAACATTCCGGCACGGTTAGGCAGTTCCAGACGAATTGTAACGCTATAACTAGGATTCGGTGTTAAGTTAACCATATTTAGTATTAATTAGCTGTCCATTGGGTATGATATCACCGCAGATCAAGATCAGTCTGTAGTTGAAGCATGACATATAGAAATGGGTAATGGGCAAGGGGGAATTACGAATTATGAATTACGAGGGGGTAAGGGGTAATAGATAATGGGTAATGCTGCTATATATCGAATTTTTTTAATACTGCTGCTGGAGTTGCAGGTAATAGCTGAGGTTAGCTAAGGTAATATAGTGATCGACATATTTCGGAGTGGGTGTTTTTTCCAGCGCTCGCTTTACTTGCTTTTTTCGCTGATTTTTTGAGGATTCCATAGTGATCATCTCGGGTTAGGGTGGGCGGTCTACCTTGATTATCTAATAATATCTGATCTGTTCACCCTTGATAGTCTCAGATCTGTTAATTTTTGGGGTGATCCGCACCAGAATCAGACAAAACAAGTGAAATTGTTGACTCCATTAATAAGATTAATCAGGACAATGGTTTTATCGGATTTTCAGTTATCTTCCCAGACGGTTCATATTTGGCAAACCAATCTAACACGATCGCCTCAACACCTAGAATTTTATCAAAGTATTCTGGCTGATGATGAGCTAAAACGAGCGAGACGGTTTAAGTTTGAACGAGATCAACAGGCATTTACGATTGCCAGGGGAACATTAAGAATGATTCTCAGCCGCTATTTAAACCTTTCTCCAAAACAGATTTACTTTAAGTACAGTTCTAATGGAAAACCGAGTTTAGATCAAGCTTCCTTACCCCTAAAGTTTAATTTATCTCATGCCTATGGGAAAGCGATGTATGCGATCGCCCTTGAAGAAAATATCGGCATAGATATAGAATATATTCGGGAAATTGAAGTTCTATCTCTGGCAAAACGCTTTTTTTGTGACTCTGAATACCAGTGGTTGAATTCCCTTAATTCAGAAAAACAATATTCGGCATTTTTTCAACTCTGGACTTGCAAAGAAGCCTATTTAAAAGCCACGGGAGAAGGTTTAGTTGGGTTAGAGGATATTGAAATTGCAACTCCTCTGGATTCAGACTTAAAAATTTTAAAAATTTCCCAGGATTCGGAATTAGCTAAAAATTGGACGTTACAAAGAATTGAAACCGCAGAAAACTATCTAGCAACCTTGGCAATTAAGGGAATAAATTATCAGTTTAAATATAGACAATGGACTGAAGAAGAGGAAATTGAGTATAATATTATGGCTAAATATAGATGACAATTTATCTAATTAATGTTAATATTGTCAGTAGATAGCCATTCAATAGCCTAGATTAATACAGGAAAAAATCATGATTGCTAATTTTCAAGATTCTCCAAAAATGACATCAGAAGAATACCTAAAATGGGAAGCCACACAGGAAATGCGCCATGAATATGTCGATGGTGAAATTGTGGCAATGACCGGAGGGAGTATTCCTCATAATGACATTGCTCTTAACTTATATACCTCACTCAGACCCCATTTACGTCAAAGAGGATGTCGAGTTAATGTCTCCGATGTGAAAGTTCAGGCTAATCAAAACAGTCGTTATTTTTATCCAGATTTAGTCATAACTTGTGATCCTGAAGATTTAAAATCTCGTAAGTTTATTCAAAACCCTAAAGTTATTGTTGAGGTTCTTTCCCCCAGTACCGCTAGTTATGATTGCACAAAAAAACTCAAATATTATCGCCAGATTCCTAGTTTACAAGAGTATGTGTTAATTGATTCAGAATCGATGAGTGTTGAGATTTATCATCGGGGAGAAGGAAAAATGTGGTATTATTATGAATACACAAATGGAGATGCGATCGCATTACAAAGCATAGAATTTGAATGTCCGATTGAGCTTTTATATGAAGGAATTATCTTTGATCAGGAGTAAAATTTTTGTGTTGTTGAATGGGAATCTCAATTGTAAATTCCGATCCGACCCTAACTTGAGAAGAACATTTTAACTGACCTAGATGTCTTTCTACCACAATTTGATAGCTGATGGCTAATCCTAAACCAGTTCCTTTACCTACAGGTTTTGTGGTAAAAAATGGATCAAATAATTTATTTTTAACGGTTTCCGTTATTCCCATCCCATTATCAGCAATTCTGATTAAAACCTGATTATTCTCAATAACTTCTGTAGTAATCGTAATAGTTGGTTTCCAGCAATTCAATGAATTAAAACCGATATCATCTTCGGCATATAACTCTACATCATTGGGATTTAGATTAGAAATAATTTGTTGATTTTGTTCTACGATTCGCTCCTGAATGGCATCAATAGCATTAGTGAGTAAATTCATAAAGACTTGATTAATCTGACCTGCATAACAATGCACTAAGGGCAATTCCCCATAATTTTTGATCACCTGAATTTTTTGTCTTTCTCCAGTTTCTGATAAGCGATTTTGTAAGATCAATAATGTATTTTCTAAGCCCTCATGTAAATTAACTTGTTTGACATCTGCTTCATCCAAACGAGAAAAATTTCTCAGGGATAAAACAATTTGTTGAATGCGACTCGCCCCAACTTTCATTGAACTTAATATTTTGGGAAAATCTCGTTGCAAAAATTCTAAATCTACGGTTTCAATTACTTCTTTAATATCAGAAATTGGTTCAGGATAATGAGCTTGATATAGTGCTACTAAACTTAATAAATCCTCCAGATATTGGGTCGCGTAATTAACATTTCCATAAATAAAATTAATTGGATTATTAATTTCATGGGCGACTCCCGCCACTAACTGACCTAAAGAAGACATCTTTTCGGTTTGAATTAAATGGGCTTGAGTTTGTCGTAATTTATTTAAAGTCGCTTCTAATTCCAGGGTTTGAGCCTTAGCTAAAGTCGCTGCTTCTCGGGTTTGGTTATAAAGTTGGGCTTGATTAATGGCGATCGCCACTTGCGCGGTGACAGCCTGTAATAATTCTACTTCAGAATCACTCCAACAACGGGGTTCTTGATGATTTCCACAAACTAAAACCCCGATTTCTCCCATTTGAGTTTGGATGGGGAGAGACAGCACAGATACCAAGCCAAACTTGAGCAAAAATGACTTTCTTTCAGATTCGGGGACATGATCAATATGATCAATTCGTCCCATTTCTAAATCCAAATACTTCTCCGACCAAATACCAACATCTTCTAAATAATATCGACCAATAATATCAGGAATTGCCGGATCTTTGGCTTCGGCTACTATTTCCCAATAGACTGAATTAGAATGGGATTGAGATAAATTTTGGTAATCTGAATTGAAACTCATTTCTGACCGTCGATACCAACAAAAATAGCATCGGTCAACCTTCATTAACTCCCAAACCTGCAACACTGTTGTTTCTAAAATTGTTTTTAAATCCAAGGAATTGCGAATTTGATTGGCTAAATGATTAATTAGTTTTTCCTGTTGAGCCAGTTGTCGAAATCGGATTTCAGATTCTGCTAATAATTCTTCCGCTAATTTTCGCTCTGTAATATCTTCATAGGTTCCTAATATTCCCACTACATTCCCCTCTGGATCATGGAGAGGAATTTTATTAGTTTCTAACCAACATTGTTTTCCATTTGCTTGTAATTGAGTTTCGATAATCCGATAACGAGGGGTATTCGTTTCCATGACCTCTCGATCAACTTGTCGATACAATTCAGCTTCATCCAAAGTCCAACTTAAATCGTAATCTGTCTTACCAATAATATTTTCAGAAGACTTTAATCCCACATCCAAAGCTAATTGTAAATTACACCCTTGAAAGACTGAATTTCGATCCTTCCAAAAAACTCTTTGCGGGATCGTATTCATAATTAATTGCAACATTTGTTGAGATTTTTGTAAATTTTCCTCTATTATTTTGCGGTCATTAATATCTGTAATTGTGCCAATATAGCCGGTCACCTGTCCCACTTCATCTTTCATCGGAATCGCTTGACCCAATACCCAAAACCCATTTTGATCGGCAGCCTGTAAACGATATTCTGAATAAAAGGGTTGTTGATTTTCAATCGCAGTTAACCATTCTTGAATTAACCTTTCGCGATCTTCCTGATAAATTCCATAGACCCAATTTTTATTCAACGCATCCGCAGGTTGAGTTCCCGTAATTTTGTAGCCATATTGATTAATAAATAAACACTGTCCCGTTGCATCGGTTTCAAACAAACCCACTGGACAAGCATCCATTAAATTTTGATAATGTTGTTGATTTTTATTTAATAACTCATTAACTTTTTCAAGTTCTTTGGGACTTTTAAACTGTAACAGTTTAGGAACTAAAGGAATAATGGAACAGGCGGTAAAAATTGAAACTATTGCAGTAATTGCCTTTAATCCACCGGATAGCCAATACAAAGGATACCAAAGGGTGATAATTGACATCAAATGGGTGAGTCCGCAAGCAAAAATAAACGTACTAAATAGGATTAAAATATTAGAGAAGGGTATATCTTGACTCCGACGAGCAAAGTAAAGTAAGCCAAGGGGAATAGAAAAATAAGCGATCGTAGTCAATAAATCCGAAACCAGATGTAGCCCCATTAATTGAGATTGCCAAAGGTAGCAGGAACCATGAGGCATCCAGGAGGTCATTGCAACCAGTTGTTGTGAAATCATCCAGGTGAAATTCATGACAATTTAGAATTTATCATTGGAAATTAAAGATACAATAAAAGTTTGAATTTGGGTTCAAAAAAAGGGGATTAACAATTGATAATAGCACCAACAGTAATAGGGTGATGCGATCGCCCGCAGCAAAAATCACCTTTAACCTTTATAATTATACTTGTGATACAAATTCCCGATTTAGGCTTTAATGACTACAGAAATTCAAACGGAAATTCAAACGGAGGTTGAGCGACGTCGCAACTTTGCGATTATTTCTCACCCTGATGCTGGAAAAACCACCCTGACCGAAAAATTACTCCTCTACGGAGGTGCCATTCACGAAGCTGGTGCTGTTAAAGTACGGAAGGCCCAACGTCATGCTACCTCAGACTGGATGGCAATGGAGCAACAACGGGGAATTTCGATTACCTCAACGGTTTTGCAGTTTGAGTATAACAACTGTCAAATTAATCTACTAGATACACCCGGACACCAAGATTTTAGTGAAGATACCTACCGCACCTTAGCTGCTGCTGATAATGCGGTGATGTTAGAAGATGCCGCCAAGGGTTTAGAGCCGCAAACTCGCAAACTTTTTGAAGTCTGCAAAATGCGGGGTCTGCCTATTTTTACTTTTATTAATAAAATGGATCGTCCGGGTCAAGAACCCTTAGAATTACTGGATGAAATAGAAAAAGAATTAGGGTTAAAAACCTATCCCATAAATTGGCCGATTGGTACGGGAGATCGCTTTAAAGGAGTATTTGATCGTCGTAAACAAAAAATTCATTTATTTGAACGCAGTGCCCACGGAAGTCGAGAAGCGTTAGATACGGTTTTTGATTTAGATGATCCCCGCCTTCAGGAATTTTTAGATCCCGATCTTTATGCACAATTAAAAGAAGAATTAGAACTCCTAGAACACGTCGGTTCCGAATTTGATTTAGATTTAGTTCATGCTGGAAAAATGACCCCGGTTTTCTTTGGCAGTGCCATGACTAACTTTGGGGTGCAATTATTCTTAGATTCCTTCTTAGATTATGCCTTAAAACCCGGTTCCCATCTGAGTACCTTGGGGGATATGGAACCCGAATATCCAGAGTTTACGGGCTTTGTTTTTAAGCTACAAGCGAATATGGATGCCAAACACCGAGATCGGGTGGCGTTTGTGCGCGTTTGTACGGGAAAATTTGAAAAGGATATGACGGTGAATCATGCCCGGACTGGAAAAGTTGTCCGTCTTTCCCGTCCGCAAAAACTCTTTGCCCAGGAAAGACAATCGATTGAAACGGCCTATCCTGGGGATGTGATTGGATTAAATAATCCGGGGGTTTTTGCCATTGGGGATACCATTTATATGGGCAAAAAATTAGAATATGAAGGGATTCCCTGTTTTACCCCGGAGTTATTTGCCTATTTAAAAAATCCCAATCCTTCTAAGTTTAAACAATTCCATAAGGGAGTTTTAGAATTACGAGAGGAAGGGGCGGTACAAATTATGTTTTCTGTGGATCAATCTAAACGTGACCCGATTTTAGCGGCGGTGGGTCAACTGCAATTTGAGGTGGTGCAGTTTAGATTGCAAAATGAATATGGGGCTGAAACCCTATTAGAACCTCTCCCCTATACTGTGGCCCGTTGGGTCACGGGAGGTTGGGAGGTTTTAAATAAAGTGGGACGAATTTTTAACGCGGCGGTGGTTAAAGATAGTTGGGATCGTCCAGTTTTGCTGTTTAAAAATGAATGGAATTGTCGTCAAGCGGAAGCCGATCATCCTGAGTTAAAACTAACTTCTATTGCTCCGGTGGTTTCAATTCAACCCTTTGAATCGGGAGAGGAAGAATAAGGCTTGAATATTGATCCTTGATTAATTTTCTCCCTCTGTTTAGAGTAAGTAGGTGGTCAAAAATAAACCCATATAAAGTTTAACTTATTGTTGCGCTTCAGCGCACTGCGTTAGTCCGCTAAGGCGCAACAATTAGCTTTTTGACCACCTACCTAGAAAGAAAGATATTAAACACAAAACGAGGATGAATTTAAAACTTTTATTGATTAAGAATTGGGATCAGATGGGGATTCACCAAATAAATTGTTATAGGTGAGGGCGGCGGCAATTCCTCCCAAAATCGGAACGACCCAGAATAACCATAATTGCTGAATTGCCCAACCGCCAATAAACAATGCCGGGCCTGTGCTACGGGCCGGATTTACAGATACATTGGTGACTGGAATGCCGATTAAGTGAATTAAGGTTAATCCTAAACCAATGGCAATGGGGGCAAACCCTTGAGGTGCACGACTATCGGTTGATCCCATAATCACCATCAAGAACATAAATGTCAACACAAATTCATGCAGCACTGCCGCAAATAAGTTGTAACCGCCGGGAGAATGATCTCCATATCCATTGGTAGCAAAGGGGTTAGAACCACTTCTAAAAGCCACTGGATCAAATCCGGTTTTCCCACTAACGATTAAATAAAGCACTAAAGAGGCTAAAATTGCTCCGGCAACTTGAGAACCAATATAAAGTGCTAAATCTTTGCCTCCAGAGAAGCGTTTACCCGCCCATAATCCAAAGGAAACCGCCGGATTGAGATGGCAACCGGAAATATGACCTATGGCATAGGCCATAGTTAAAACTGTTAAACCAAAAGCTAATGCAACCCCAGCAAATCCAATCCCAAAGGGATTAGTTGGATCTTTAGTTGGATCGGGAAATGCAGCGGCAAAAACAGCAGATCCACACCCTCCAAAAACTAGCCAAAATGTTCCCATGAACTCAGCAAGACATTTCTTAGTCAGTGGCATTATTAAACCTCTTGAGAATGCACTTGAATTGAACTATCAGTTTTAATCCTGATAAGTTGCTGTTGCAACCTACCATAAAATTGATCAATTTTGGTGTCATATCTAGCAAATTTAGAAAAATTTAATAAAACCTTCGATAAATTGTTAAGAAATCATAAAAAATATCATTTTTCTATAAATATCATTTATGATGTCAGGTTTTTAAAATAAATTTATCAATAATCAGGGGATGGGTAAGCATTGGTGTTAACCTAAACTGAAAACCCCTGATTATTGCTGAGATTTGATCCCCCTAAATCCCCCTTAAAAAGGGGGACTTTGAAATCTAATTCCCCCCTGTAGAGACTAGCCATGCTTATTCTCTACAGGGGGGTTAGTGGGGATCTAATTCCCCCCTTTTTAAGGGGGGTTAGGGGGGATCTAGTCTAGGATAAAAACAGGATTTTAGGTTTAAGTTAACATCAATAGTGCGTGGGCATTAATGGCCACACCCTACGGGTTGATGATTAAATTATGCGGGAATTTTGGCGGGAAGTTGGGCTTTTTGAGCTTGATATTCTGCCAACTGTTGTTCAATTTCAGTTTTGACAATTTGGCGGTATTCTAAGAAATGTTCGTTATGGGCGCAGAGGGTTAAATATTGATCCCAGACGGCGGGATTATATTTGATAATACTAAACAAATATCCCCAGAATTTCCAGCGAGTTTGGCGTTTAATTCCCTGTCGCCAAATCACAGTTGCTAAGGCTTTTAAATCAATCCAACTGGGGAATTTACCCGGAGGATGACATTTCGGCGCGCCCAACTTGAGGAAACAGCGATAGGTGCGTTCTAAATAGCGTTCAGGATCATATAATTGCCAGAAGGTTTCAATATATTCTTGAGCAATTTCTTCCACCGGACGGGTAGGAACAAAGTTAATTAATGTAGTTTGGTTAATATCAAACTTTTTAGGATTAATTAACCGTCCTTCTTTCTCTAAACGATGCCATAAAGCCGTATTGGGTAAGGCTTGTAACATACTAAATAAGGCCGTGGGAATTGCAGATTGTTCGACAAATTCAATAATTCGAGATCCCGCCCCTGGTTTTTCCCCATCAAATCCCAGAATAAATCCTGCCATCGGACGTAAGCCAGCGCGGATAATTTTATCAACGGCTTCTAATAACGGACTGCGGTTATTTTGATATTTTTTAGTCATTTCTAAACTACTGGTATCAGGGGTTTCAATCCCTAAAAATACCGCATCAAAATAACACTCCACCATCAAGTCCATTAATTCACCATCATCGGCTAAATCAATAGAGGCTTCGGTATTAAATCGGAAGGGATATTGATGGTCAGCTTGCCAAACTTTTAGGGCTTTTAACAGTAATTTGACATTACGTTTATTCCCGATAAAATTATCATCTACCATGAATATTGATCGTCGCCATCCCAATTCATAAAGATAGTCTAATTCCTTTAACAATTGTTCTGGAGTTTTGGTGCGGGGTTTGCGACCATACAGTACAATAATGTCACAGAATTCACATTGAAACGGACATCCCCGGGAGAATTGTACCGACATAGAATCATAGGCATCTAATTCTAATAAATCGTAACGGGGAATAGGAGTTGAGGTGACACTGGGTTTTTCTTCCGTGCGGAATACCCCGGAAGTTTCACCTTTTTCCAAGGCTTCTACAAACATGGGTAGGGTAATTTCCCCTTCATCTAAAATCAGAAAATCTGCCCCGGAATCTTCAATTTCATGGGGGACAGAAGTGGGATAGGGGCCACCCACGGCGACTAATTTCCCGCGTCTTTTGGCTTCTTGAATTTGGGCAATAAAATCGGATTTTTGCACAATCATTCCCGAAAGGATGACTAATTCTGCCCATTCCCATTCCGCTTCAGTTACCGCAGTAATATTACGATCAACCAATTTGAATTCCCAAGTTTGAGGCAAAATTGCCGCTACCGTAATTAATCCCAAGGGCGGTAACAGCACTTTACGATCAACTAATTCTAGGATTTTTTCATACGACCAAAATGTAGACGGGAATTGAGGATAAATTAATAATGTTTTCATGGTAAAAATGGTAATGTTGAGTTAATATTATTTTAGAGAATTGGTTAAATAGTACAAATGAATTTTTCACCCAGAATTTTTCACCCAGCGATTGAAATCGCGGCTACACAAACGAAGTCCGGATGGTGCGCGGACTAATTAACAGATTAACATAATGTTCTCTGATTTTATCTTCAACCCGCGCAGGCGGGTTTGGGTTGTGTAGCTGCGATTTCAATCGCCGGATCTCTGGATCTCTCATTGTTGGCGCTATGATACAAACGTTAACATTTAACCAAATCATACAGGGTTATCACCAATATGGCTGTTAAAATAGGGGATATGGCTCCTGATTTCACCTTAACTTCGCAAACGGGCGAATCAGTGAGCATCAAAGACTTTCGGGGAAAAAAATCTATTGTCCTCTACTTCTATCCCAAGGATGATACCCCGGGCTGTACCGCCGAAGCCTGTGCCTTTAGAGACAGTTATCAAGTTTTTACAGATGCGGGGGCGGAAGTGATTGGCATTAGTTCGGATTCGGCCCAATCTCATCAACAGTTTGCCACAAAATACAATCTGCCGTTTATTTTGTTGAGCGATACCGGGAATAAAGTGCGTCAACTCTATGGTGTTCCAGCGACGATGTGGGTGCTCCCGGGCCGCGTTACCTATGTGATTGATAAGGACGGCGTAGTGCGACATCTGTTTGATTCTATGCTAGATTTTTCGCGTCACGTTGAGGAAGCGTTGACCACCCTGAAATCGATTCCAACTTCATAGAATTTTAATCAAAAATCGCCCCTATTCAATGAATACAGACTATAAAAATACCCTCACCAACTTGGGGCAAGAGTTATATCAAACTTTGCCCCAACTTGCCCATCTTCTACCTCTATTTATGTTAGCTGTGGGCGTCGGTTATCTGTTCAATTGGTTGCACGTTCCCGTTGCCTGGCTAATTGGCCCAATGGTGGCGGGGATTATTTATGCGGTGTTTCAGGGCAAACCTCAGCCCCTACCCCCGATCTTTTTTATTGTGGGTCAAGCTATTGTGGCGATCGCAACGGCTACGGGCTTTTCACTTAGTACTATAGGGTTAATGGGGACTTACGCCTTCCCCCTGATGCTCTGTATTTTGGTGACCGGGGGTATGAGTATTTTGAATGGTTATTTTTTAGGACGCTGGGGCGGAATTGACCGGGCGACCGGGTTCCTCAGTTGTGTTCCTGGGGCGAGTTACAGTTTAATTGCCATGAGTGAGGAAATGGGGGCTGATGCGATCGCCGTTGCCCTGTTACAATATCTGCGGATTCTATTAGTAGCATTAATTGTTCCTGCCCTCGTCGGGTTCTGGTTTGCGGGGGATGTGGCTGTCGGGTCTGTGGTCTCTATTCCCATGGACACTTCACCTGCTTTACCAATGCTTTACAACCTAGGAATTATGGGGGTTTGTGCGGCATTAGGAATCGTTTTAGGGAAAAAGTTTAGTTTACCTTCAGCCTTGTTTCTTGGGCCGTTTATAGTTAGTTTAATTGTATTTTGGACATTTCCCTATTCGATTAAAATGCCCCCTTTGCTGTTTACAATTGGGCTATTATTTGTGGGATTTTCGGTGGGTTTAAAGTTTGACTGGCAGAATGCCAAAAGACTCTGGAAAGCCGTTTTAATTGAATTATTTTTAGTTATCATATTAATTCTATTTTGTTTGGGTGCGGGTTATATTTTCCATCAAATTACCCAAGTTGATACCATGACGGCGATATTGGGTTCCACCCCCGGAGGAATTACAGCGATGATCGCAACGGTAATTCAACTCGGAGGAGATGCCGGAATTGTATTAGCTATGCAAATGACTCGAATGTTATTGATCTTATTAATTAGTCCTTGGTTTGCGAATGTATTAATTAAAAGTCAAAAACAATCTAACCCAACGTAGAATAGGCTATGCCCATCACCAAAACTTACAATTTTATGGGATTTTTGAAGTAACCACACTCGTCACGAAGACACTAAGAAAAGATTAAGGTATTCAAGATTTATCGCAGTTGTAGGGGCGGGTTCGAGTCAATCTTGAATACCTACCAACAAATTATCTAAACCCGGCCTCTGAGTTAGAAAAAATTAAGAATTGTAGGGTTTTATAATCTTTGTTGTGACTTGAACGGTTACCCTACTTACCAAAATGGTAAATGGCTATGATAGGATATCTCTAAAATCATTAATCTATTGATTAATTGAGGGCAATGTCACTATCATCAGAAACAATCCCTTTTGGGGTCATATTACCGCCCACTCAAGACGAACTACCCTATGACGATGGAGTCCCTATGGAAACCCAACGCCATAAAATGCAAATGGATTTACTCATTGATCCGTTAATTCCTTGGTTAGAACCGCGAGAAGATGGTTATGTTGGGGGCAATATGTTCCTCTACTTTAGTTTAGCCCAAGTGCGGAACCAAGACTTCAAAGGCCCCGATTTTTTTGCCGTATTAGGAGTTCCCAAAAAAGAACGAAAAAGTTGGGTAGTTTGGGAAGAGGGAAAAGCCCCCGATGTGATTATTGAACTATTATCCCCTAGTACCGCCCAAGAGGATAAAACTAACAAAAAAATCATCTATCAAAATCAAGTTCGGGTTCCCGAATATTTCTGGTATGATCCTTTTAACTCCGATGAATTGGCAGGTTTTACTTTAAAAAATGGCAGTTATGAACCAATTTTTCCCGATCAATTTAATCGATTATTCAGTCAACAATTAGGCTTATCATTAGTACGATGGTCAGGGGTTTATAAAACCGTTGAAACAGTATGGTTAAGATGGGCAACTTCAGAAGGTGAAATTCTGCCCACACCCGATGAATTATCCGCACAAAAAGCCGAAGAAGCTCAACTTCAAGCTGAACAAGCTCAACGCCAAGCTGAAGCCTCCCAACTTCAAGCTGAACAAGCCCAACACCAAGCTGAACAAGCTCAAAAGCGTTCCCAAGAGTTAGAAACCTTACTCAGCCGCTACCGTCAACAGTTTGGGGAATTACCTGAATCTAGTTCTGATTAGTTTTGAGATCAAATTGGGTATTCTGAGAATAGGTACTATTAAAGCCCAATAATCGAAAATAAGAGGAAGGTATAAGCAATGAATCCCGCCGAGAAACAATCATTAGAAAAACAATATGGAGCCGAGCGTATCCGTAAAATGGAACGCTCTAAGCAGGTACAAAAAGTGATTATGTTCCTATCACTGCTGTCTTTTTTTGGTACGAGTATATTTGGATTAGGAAAAGTGTTCAAAGGTGCATTTGAAAAAAAACCTGAAGCGACTCAAACGACAGAACAACAATCTGCAAGTGCTTTATTACAAAAGCAAGAAAAAGGTTATGAAACCGTATTAAAACGGGAACCAAATAACCCAACAGCATTAGAAGGTTTAGTGAATGTTCGGTTGCAACAAAATGATATTCAAGGAGCAATTGAACCCTTAGAAAAGTTGGTCAAATTATATCCAGATAGGCAGGATTATCAAAATTCATTAACTGAATTAAAACAGAAAAATAAAAAATAAATTCCAGTTATGAAATATTTTTTAGACTACTGGCTAAAACAGCAAAAACAGCAACAGTTAGAGGATCAAATTAGAGCGGAACAAGCCAGAACAGAAGTTCAAGCGATTGTTCAAGCATTAATAGAAAAATTTTCTATTAAAAAAGTTATTTTGTTTGGTTCTTTGGTTCGGGGAAAATTTAATCAAAACTCTGATATTGATTTAGCGGTAGAAGGAGTGCCAACCAGGGATTATTTTACAGCCGTTGCGATCGCTAATAACTTAACATCCCGATGGGTTGATTTGAAACCCCTAGAAGACTTAGAACCCCACTTTCGAGAAAGGGTTTTAGCCACAGGAGAATGTGTTTATGAAGCCAATGTCAGCGAGTAAAATTAGAGAACTAGCAACTGATATTGAAATTGAGTTAGAACGTTTAGGAAGGTTGGAATTAGCGATCGCTCAAGTCTATCAGGAAGTTCAAAATGATCCAGACCGGGCTACAATTTTTCATGAAAGTCTAGCCTTAAAGTTACATAACTTTTATACAGGTTGTGAGCGGATTTTTCAACTCATTGTTTCTGAATTAAATGGTTCTTTACCCTCAAGTTTTGATTGGCATAAAAGACTTTTAAATAGAATGAGTATAGAAAGAGAAGGGTTGCCAGCGATTTTGACTCCAGACACAGTTATTCTGTTAAATGAGTATCTAGGTTTTAGGCATATTGTTAGAAATTTGTATGGTTTTGAATTAGATCCTAACAGGCTAGAAAAACTTGTTGAAAATTACCCTTTAGTTTGGCATCAAGTCAACTTTGAACTCAGAGAATTTATCAATTGGCTTAGACAACTCGCTGAACAGTTAGAATAATCAGGAGTTATGCAGAAACAGGGTTTCTTGAAGTATGAAAGTTATTGGGATGAGTGTCCCAATAGGAGAGGGCTAAAGCCCAACAACGGTTTGATAAAATTCCTCTAATGCAGCGACACAAACTTGATCATCAAAAATCAGATGATGGCGATCGCTCATTTGTTGAGAAAGTGTTTTTCGCCATAAGGGATCTAATCCTAATTTAACCGCAATTTTAATATATTCGGCTTCATTTTGTGCAATGGTTTCTGTTAAGTTGATCATTTTTAAGAAACTATCCGCATGACGTCCGCGCATGAATTCCCCAGGACAAGTTACAATGGGTAAATTACAAGCGATCGCTTCTAAAGACGTATTTCCCCCCGACCAAGTAAAGGTATCTAAAAACACATCAGAAAGCAAATTTAACATCAAATAATCAAACCGCTCAGGGACGTTTCGATGTAAACAATAATCTTGATTATTTAACCCATAATTAGCAAATGCTTGTTTTAACCGATCATTTAATAGGGTTCCTCGGAAGAATAAAAACCTAGCATTAGGAACTTTTACTGCAATTTCTGGTAAAATATAATCATATTGAGGCAAATATTTAAACGGTGCTTGACAACATAAATAAATCACCGCATCCTCGGGTAAATCATAATCTGAGCGGGTTTTAACTAAGGCTGGAATATCTTGCGGTTGGGGATAAGCAACCCCAATATTAGGTAATAAAATTAGGCTTTCTGAATAGTGTTCCTGGGGCTTTTCCGGTTCCATTAATTGACTAGAAAGAAAATAATCAATTGTTGGTAGTCCCGAGGTTACGGGATGACCCCAAGCGGTGCATTGAATAGGCGCTAAACGCAAGGCGGCCAGTTCCATTGTTGGGGGGTTCATGCCAATTTCTGGATAGACTAAAATATGCAGTTTATCGTTAAAAATTTGTTCGGCAACTGCTTCTAAATTGTCGGGAATATGATAGAACTGATCACTATATTGTCGAAACTGTTCCGTAACTGGATCGGGAGAATTGCCAGTATAATAAGAGTAAATTTCAAACTGATTATGATTAGCATAGCGCAACCAACCTGTTAACCAAAGTGACCCACTATAACAATGCAAATAATTAGAAACATATCCTACCCTGATTTTATCTTCAACTGTTGGTAGGGTTAACGGTTGCACCCATTGGGGATATTTTGCTGACATCATCCGATGGAGGAAATCACCATAAATGCGTTGTTCTTCTATAATATTTCTCGCTTGATAACCTAGGTAAAAATTAGTAAATCGTCCCATTCCTAAAAACGCCTGTTCTAAGGTTTCAGGATTATTAAAATCCGTGGTTTTAATTAAGGTTTTTAATCCTTTTTTAAACTGTTCTTGATAATCACTAATTTCCTCAACGGAGTGATAGAACATCGGAACTATTAAATTTTTTAGTAATATAAAAGTATAATCTTTAGGTAAACATTCCGAGGCTATTTCCGCTTGTGTAGTGGCTTCCTCTGTTCTTCCCTGATAGAGAAGATTTGTAATTAGGGTAAAGTGGAGAGGTGCAAATTGGGAATAAAGCTCTAGGGCTGTTTTTAAAATATTAATTGCACTATCATATTCTCCCAAATTCCAGTAACAGTGATGGAGTTTTTCATAAGTATTAACATCTCCCTGTTGTAAATTGAGTAGTTTTTGATATTGGGCGATCGCGCCTTGATAATTCCCTAATTCATACAAGCGATCGCCAAAACTGCTATAAGAGAGTGCAGGGTTTTGTTGCCTTAAAACGATCATAAAACTAAAATGATCATTTTCCGAAAACAACAGGGTATACTTTAAACAGCGATCCTTAAAAGCCTCCTAGTCTATGAATTTTTTAGTTCTGTTAAACTGGACACAAGCAGAATCAGATCTTTTGTTGGAACTGGAAACAATAACAAAAGTATTTCTCCAACATCATGATAGAGGTAATCTATCTGTCTTCATTGACTACAATGGTATTTCTAGTCAAGAGGTTGACCTGTGTTTATCAGGTGTAATGATGAACTTACTGTTAGAAGGAGATGAACAATTAGAAACACAGCTAGACATTAACCTAATTAGTACAGAAAATTTTGAAGAATGGTTTAACGCTATTATAACGGTTAATTACAAAGTTTTAGGAAGTAATGTTGACGAAAATCAACTCAATGAATGGTTAAAAATCATCCCTTCAATTACATTAGAAACAATTAGAAATGCAGAAAAATATAAATTATTGTCTACTGTCAATGAGGAACAAAAAATCTTTAAGTTACAAATGGCACACCAATGTTTTCATGCTCAAAGATTTACAGAAGCAGCTAATTTGGGGAGAAATTTACTCCTAGATTATCCAGATTTAGTGGAAAGAGGTTTCTCAATTCATGTAGCTCACAGCCTAATTTTATCTCTAAATTGGTATGAAGTTGCAGCCAATCTTCCCCCAGGAATTAATTATATCCTGACATCAGGATGGCTTAATTCGCTGCATCAGAGCAAACCTGTAACCCAAGATAATCGACCGCTTCCTTGGTATACTTATCCAGCGATTGAATTTTTGGAAGATAAAGTCAAGCCGGATTTCAAAGTGTTTGAATTTGGAGCAGGTCAATCTACCTTATGGTGGTCTGAGCGAGTTTCAGAAGTGATTTCCATTGAAAATGATCCCAATTGGTTTCAAGAAATCAACTCTAAAATGCCTAATAATGTGCAACTCTTTTTGAAAAAGAATGAAACGGAGTATGCAAAAATGATCAAACAATTTCCCCTAGATTATTTTGATGTTATTATTGTGGATGGAGCCAATCGAAACCACTGCTTAGAACTTAGTTTAAATCATATCAAAGAAACAGGTTTAATCATTTTTGATAACACAGATGATTATAATTATGATTCCTCAGTTCAACTATTAGCATCTAAAGGTTATAAACGCCTAGATTTCTGGGGGATAATTCCCTGTTATACCTATAAAAACTGTACTTCACTATTCTTTAAAAAATTTGATATTTTAGATGATCGGGAACTTCCCAGCCAGAAAAAATCTATTTTGGGTAAAGGATTTTTTCACGTCATGAATCCAAAACCGGATAAATATAAATAAAATTCAGATCCCATTCTAATTATTAGATTTATAAATTGTAAAGAGGGTTTAACTGATGAGTAAATTTTTATCACAGATTGCTTCAAAAAACCAACATCTAATTCAGTTTCTTTTGGAAAGTGGAAGACCCATTAAAATTGAGCTTGGTTCTTCACAAAAAAGGATGGAGGGGTGGATCACAATGGATTTAGATCCCAAAAGTGATTTATGTATGGATTTATCACAGCCCTTACCTTTTCCTGATAACTGTGTAGAAGAAATTTATTCATCCCATCTATTTGAACACTTTTCTTTTCCTTATCCGATGCTAAATTTGCTGTCCGAATGCTATCGAATATTGAAACCAGGAGGAATTTTTAAAATTGCTGTTCCTAATGCAAGAATTTATATAGAATCCTATCAAAATCCAGAACAATTTGATCCACAAAAATATTGTGTTTATACACCGGCTTATCACTATCATTCCAAAATAGATTTTATTAACTATATTGCTTATATGGACGGTCATCATCGTTATCTTTTTGATGAAGAAAATTTACCAAAAGTCATTGCTCATGGTGGATTTGAAAAAGTAAAACTCAGAGATTTTGAAACCGGGTTAGATTTAGAATCCAGAAAGCATGAGTCAATTTATGCAGAAGCAATCAAACCAGGGGTGAGTTATCCAGTAACAGCTATCTTTAAAAGTGAAAGTGAACAAGACCCCAAACTAAAAACTCCTGTTTGTTTAATGATTTTTAACAGACCTGATACAACACAGCAAGTATTTAATGTGATTCGTCAGGTTAAACCAGAAAAACTTCTAGTAATTGCTGATGGCCCTCGATTCAATGTAAAGGGTGAATCCGAAAAATGTGCGGCGACTCGATCAATTATTAATCAAGTGGATTGGGATTGTGAAGTTTTAACCCAATATTCTGAGATTAACTTGGGCTGTCGTCATCGGGTTTCGAGTGGATTAACTTGGGTATTTAATACCGTTGAAGAAGCCATTATTCTTGAAGACGATTGCTTACCCGACATTACATTTTTCCAATTTTGTGAAGAATTATTAGAACGCTATCGCCATGATCCAAAAATCATGGCAATCTCAGGGAATAACTTTCAATTCAAACACAATTATCAACAGGCAAGTTACTATTTTTCTCGATACAATCATATTTGGGGGTGGGCTACTTGGCGCAGAGCTTGGAAACTCTATGATTTAGATATGAAATTATGGCCGTCAACAAGAGATCATAAAGACTTAGAAAAGATCCTAGAAAATCCAGAAGTAGTTTCCCATTGGTCAAGAATCTTTCAGGGTGCTTATGAGGGATTTTACACCTGGGATTGTGCCTGGATATTTGCTTGTTGGATTAATGGGGGATTAACAATTCTTCCTAATGCTAATCTAGTTTCAAATATCGGTTTTAGAGAAGATGCAACCCATACACGAGGAGAATCTCAACTCGCCAATTTACCTACAAAACCGATGGGTTTTCCACTACAACATCCTACTGTTGTGATGCGTAACTCTCAAGCTGATAACTTTACTGAGGCTATTATGTTTAGTTCTGCTGTATCTCAAGCTCAATTTCAAGAAAATCAAGATGAGGTGACGATCTTATCCCAAGGGATTGAATATCTTAATCATAATCAGAATTTAGAAGCTCTGAATCTATTCAAAGAGATCCTAGCAATCTCTCCCGAAAAATCAGGAGTTTATTATGCTCAGGCTTTAGCTCAAGCTCGTCTTGGTCAACTATTTGAATCCATTCATTCTCTCAAAAAACTCTTAAATTTTCAATCCAATCACCAACGAGGACAGCAACTTTTAGAAGCGTTATCGTTAGAGGCAAAACAAGAAATTAAAAGCCAAATTGAAATAGCTATTAATTTATTAAATAAAGGCGAAAAAGTAGCCGCTTTACGGTTAGCTGAAAAAACCACAGAATGGGAGTTATTTATCCCAGGAATGCACTATCTTAGAGCCATTTGTCTAGGTCAGGTCGGTCGATATGAAGAAGCCTTAGAAGCTGCACAACAAGAACTTGAAAATAATCCTTCTCATCCTGAAGCTCAAGCACAAGTACAATCCTTAACTCAATCGTTGATTCGACCCAAAAAAGCACCAATTCCTACCCACGAACGGCCTTGGAATACGGCTTTGTCCTATGACTTGATGATGTCCATTCAAAATGCTTTACATAATTTTTCTTATAAAGGAGTCCCTTTACAAAAAAATCCGTTTGATTTTTCACTTTATCCCATTTTAATTTGGAATATTAAACCTCAGACGATTATTGAAATCGGTTCTAAAAGTGGCGGAAGTGGTGTGTGGTTTGGAGATTTAATGAATAACTTTGGCATTGAAGGTCATGTTTATTCGATTGATATTGTTAAAGTCACTAAAGTGTCTCACCCTCGCGTTACCTTTTTAGAGGGGGATGGGAGCAATTTAGGGGAAACTTTATCTCCAGAATTGCTTAAATCCTTGCCCCGACCTTTGTTAATCATTGAGGATGCTGATCATTCATTTACTACCAGTAAAGCGGTTTTAGATTTCTTTCATCCTTATTTAGATCAAGGAGAATATATTGTTGTTGAAGATGGAATTATTTCTGATATTGTGCAGGATGCCTCCTATAATAGTGGCCCCCATAAAGCCTTAAAAGCCTTCTTATCAGAACATAGCGGTGAATATGAAATTGATGGAGAATATTGTGACTTTTTTGGCTATAACTTAACTTGGGGAACCAATGGTTATTTGAAAAAGCTGACTAAGGCTGAGATATCCCTATCAAAACCTCAGTCTATACCTCAACAATTTACCTCCGTTGAAGTAAAATCAACCCCGCCAGACTATTCAGAATTTCAACAATTATTCCAGCTAGTTCGGAATAATACAGGACTGAGTGAACAACGCTTATATTCTCTGTTTTCTTTAGCAAAAAAGGTTTGTGTCGATAATATTCCAGGAAATTTTGTAGAATGTGGCGTTGCCGATGGGGGGTCAACTGCGTTGATGGCTGCTGTTATGAAACGCTATAGTAAACAGCCCCGAATCTTATATGCGTTTGATTCCTTTGAAGGATTACCTGAACCCACAGAAGAAGATAAATCTAACGGAGTGGCGGCGGAATTAGCCGGTTGGGGGAAAGGCAGTTGTGCAGCACCAGAATCAAAGGTTTTAAATCTCTGTACCCAATTAGGAGTTTCCGATGTTGTTCGGACGGTCAAAGGCTATTTTCAAGACACCTTACCTCAATTTAGAAATCCCGTGGGAGTGATTGCACTTTTACACGCCGATGGTGATTGGTATGAATCAACAAAAGTGATTTTAGAACAGTTTTTTGATCGGGTTGTCAATGATGGATTCATCCAAGTTGATGATTATGGTCATTGGGAGGGCTGTAAAAAAGCGTTGCATGAATTTGAAGCACAAAACCATCTGCAATTTAACTTAAATAAAATTGATTACACAGGCGTTTGGTTTACAACACCCAATCAATTTCCCCTAAACCCAACTGTTGAAGAAAACTTACTCCAAGAATTTAATCAGGATGATCCCGTCGTTTATGGGATTCAAAGTCAAATGTCGAAGAATGAACGATTTCAATTGTATTATGTGTTGCGGCAACTGATTCCTGAACTTTCGAGTTCTCCGTTACGATTTATTGAAATTGGCTCATTTGCAGGAAGCTCACTCTTTTTAACTTGCAAAGCCTTAAGACGGATTGAACAAAAGTTAGAAGGATTTGCTATAGACCCAGGTTTACATCCCCAGTTAAAAACGGTACTGCAACAGGTCAAAAAAGAGGTCAACCATCTGCAAATGTTCTCCCATGATGCGGTGATGCAACTGCAACGGCAATTTGAGGAAGATGGTAATTTTCCACCCTTTATTTTTGTGGATGGGGATCATAGTTATGAGGGTGTGAAACAAGATATTATCAATTATTTTCCTCTCCTAAAACCTGGTGGAATCATGATGTTTCACGACTATTTACCCCCTCTAAATAACGAAAATCGCAGTGCAATATTATCTCATCATGGGGGGAATGAGCCAGGAATTCGTCAGGCTTGTCAGGAATTAATGGAGGAAACCTATGACTGTCAACTCATAGAAGTTCCACTCTTATATCCTACTGATCCGACTCAAACCCAAGCCTATCTCCCCATTATTCCAGGAGTATTTTCTACCATTCGAGTTTATCGTAAATCTATTAACTAATAGTAGGAGTTCAATTCATGATTAAGGTTCTTCATATTATCGATTGGTTGTGTTTAGGCGGTGCTGCTCGGGCTATGATAGCAACCTCCAAATATTCAGCCAGGTTAGGTCAATTTGAGCATCGTTTGATTTCTCTCAAATCTCCTGATCCGATGGCTTTAGAATTGGCGGAAAGTTCGGGGATGAAGTTTTTACCCACCTCGGGTCATGCTTCTATTTTAAAAGCCATAGAGAATGTTGATATTGTCCAAATTCATTATTGGAATACTCCCAAACTTTTTGAGTTTTTGCAATCAGAACTCCCGGAAATGAGGTTATTAATCTGGTTTCATGTTGCAGGAGAATACCCTCCCCAGGTCATTACTAAGGAGTTAGTAGATTATGCGGATTTTGCCATTCCTTGTAATCCTTATTCCTACGAACTTCCTGTATTTCAAAAACTCCCCAATGAAGTCCGAGTCAAAAAAATTGGCATGGTGTACGATGCTGCCGATTTTGAGCGCGTTGTAGATGTTAAACCCCAACCCCATGATACCTTTAATGTTGGCTACATTGGCAGCGTTAACTTTAGCAAAATGCACCAAAATTATGTATCCATAAGTGCTGCTGTTAATATTCCCAAGGTACAGTTTATTGTTTGTGGCGGGGGTGCGGAAGATTATCTCAAAAAACAAGCCCAGGAACTCGGTGCTGTTGAAAAATTCGACTTTCGGGGATTTGTTGAAGATATTAAATCTGTGATTGAAACTTTAGATATCTACGGCTATCCTTTGTGTGAAGATACCTATGCAGCCGCAGAATTGAATTTACAAGAAGTGATGTATGCAGGGATTCCCCCGGTTGTTTTTCCCCATGGGGGAATTAAACGATTAGTGATTAATAATTATACCGGGTTAGTGGCTCAGAGTGAATCTGAGTATACCCAAGCTCTTGAATATCTGTATCATCATCCTGAAGAAAAAGCTAGACTAGGGCGTAATGCCAAAGAATATTCCCAACAATTATTTGGGGCAGAAAATGCTGCGAAACAGCTTAATCCCATTTATCAAAAATTGATGCAATTACCCAAGCAAAAAAGAGAATGGGGAATACCGATTGGTTCGACTTTATTAGACCAACCCTTATCTTTATTAGATGTACTTGTACCCCCTGAGAAGTTTATAGGGGCTAGGGCTTTTATTCAATCTTTAGGACATCAAGCAAAACCTTTTACCGTTAGTTTGACATCCGATCATATTGAACATTTATTAACAGCAGAACAACAAATTTCTGACTCATCTATTTTATTGGGTTTAGGAGAGGGAGGAGTTAATCACTATCGAGATCATTATCTCAATGATGGTTATTTAAGAATGTGGTTAGGATTAGTTCTCAGAAATCAGAATCGAAATCATCAAGCTATTTCTGAATTTCAAAATGCGATTAATTTAGGATGTAATCATTGGCGGGTTTTCTGGTATCTAGCTCAATCGGCAGAGCAGGTTCAAAATATTGGTTTAGCTGAAAACGCTGTGAATCAAGTATTAGGTTTTGTTCCCAATTTTACCGATGCTCAAGAAATGCTCCAGCGTTTGCAAGCGTTATTAGTCTCTGATGTAACTCATCTGGAATTAAAAGAGATTAATCTTATTATCTTTCCTGACTGGAAACAGCCTGAAGAATCGGTTTGTTCAGAATTAATGCGTGTAATTAAAGCACTGATTAACCATCCCGATAAACGCTATATTAAACTACTTATTGATCATCAGAATATTGCCGATGAAGAAGCGGATCTGATTTTATCGAGTGTGGTCATGAATTTATTAATGGAGGAGGAATTAGATATCGAACAAGAGCCGGATATTTCACTCATCGGGGAGTTAACGCAACCCCAGTGGTTGAATTTGCTTTCTATTGTCCAAGGTAAAATTAGTTTAGATCTGGAAAACTTAGCTATTATTGAAAGGTTTAATGGAGATCTAATTCCAGAATTTTCCTTGGAAACATTGCTAGATTGGCGAGGTCTTGAGTTAAAAAATGGGACTTGGGAATTGTGGAAACTCAGAGAACAAAATTATATTGTATTTCCCGATTGGAAACAGCCTGAAGAAACCCTATATTTAGAGTTAGCTGATGTATTTCAAGCGATCACTACTCTACCCAATAAAAGCGAGATCATCCTATATATTAATAGTAAGAATATCTCCGATGAAGATGCTAATTTAATCCTGTCTAGCATGATCATGAATTTATTAATGGAGACTGAATTAGATGTAACAGAAGAACTAGAAATCGTACTAACTGGACAATTAACCACTCTTCAAGAACAGGCTTTACGCTCTTGTTTGACAGCCCGAATTGTTTTGGAGCATGAAGATAAAAATGCGATCGCCTGTTTAGGTGGAGAAACTTTACCGATTTATGAGGGAAAAAAATAACACCTAAAATTTTTAGAACTAACGCACCGAGTAGTTAAATGTAGAGTGGGTGACACTAGAAACTTTTCTATCTCAATATAAACAGGACTTACGCAAATTTGGGGATGTAACCCTAGATGTAGGGGTAATTCATGAATTACCCCTACTATTGATAG
>NZ_LT797705.1 GCF_900009135.1 Planktothrix sp. PCC 11201
AATTTTCGAGACGATCCAAGCCAGTAAGGGGTTTCAGCCTCTAAAATATACAGTTTAAATGCTCAACAGCTTAGCTACAAACTTCAGATCAAAACCCTTTTCAACGAAAAAGCAACCCGTGACGGTATTATTAAAGGTTTTCGGGAGCATTTATCTCAAGCAAACAGCAACGATGTTGTTCTCTTTTACTACAGTGGTCATGGCTCCCAAGAAAATAACATAAACAAAGTGTTTTTGCGTTTTGAGCCAGATAAAAAAAATGAAACGTTGTATTGTTACGATAGTAGTGAACCTGGTAAATGGCATTTAGCAGACAAAGAACTTGCTAAACTGATCTCGGAAGTTGCAGTCAAAAACCCTCATATTTGCGTTATCCTTGATTGCTGTCATTCCGGTGGTGGTGTAAAAGATCCATCTTTAGAGGTCGTAGAACGTCGTGCTGCTGATGATGATCGCCCTCGACCCTTAGAAAGCTACATCTTCAGTGCTAAGGAGTTGGAAAGTTTACGTTCGGGTTCTAAAAAATGGGAATTGCCTCAAGGACGAAACATTCTGATGGCAGCTTGTGAACCCCATGACACAGCCAAGGAACTAACAATTGGTGATGAGAAACAAAAACGAGGAATTTTCACCTACAGCTTGTTAAAAGCTTTAGAGCGACCCGGTAAATTAACTTATCGGGAACTGTGGCAAGAAACTAAAAACACGGTTTCCATAGAACTTAAAAAAATATCAAGTAGCCAATGTCCGCAACTCGAAGTGACACCTCCAGATCATGGTAATTTACTATTTCTGGACGGGGCGATCGCAGAACGACCATCTTACTTCACAGTTCGTCATGACAACAAATTAGGCTGGGTTATTGATGGAGGAGGAGTTCACGGGGTTCAACCTCCTGCGGGAGAGGAAACAACCGTATTGGCGTTGTTTGATTTCAACTGCAATGTTAATGACTTTAAAGATCCTAATAAATCCATTGGTCAAGCCAAAGTCACGAAGGTATTGCCTCAATTGAGCCAGTTAGAAATCATCAGCAACAGTAAGAATTTGTCAACTGGGAGCATATATAAAGCTATAACGATCGCTGTGCCTTTGCCAGCACAAGGCGTTTATATTGAGGGTGATGCCACAGGGGTTAAGTTGGCTTCTCAAGCTATTCAGTCCGCTACGATGGGCAACCGTCCTTCTGCCTATATTCGGAAAGTTGAGAACCGCGACCAAGCCCAGTTGTACTTGCAGTGTCGCAATCAAGAATATTCCATTCAGGTTAAAGGGGATAATCGCCCTTTAGTTGCTCCGATTCAAGGTTTTACATTAGATAATGCCAAACTGGCGATTGAACGTTTGGAGCATATTGCACGTTGGTTGACGATTCGTGAGCTTCCCAGCCCTCCGGCAAGCCGAATTCAACCTAACGATATTGAGATGGAACTTTTGTTTGAGGGTGAGAATACTTCTCCCATTGAGAAGGAGATTCGCCGAGAATACAAGAAGCCTCAAAATGGAACACCGCAGCCTCCCAAATGCACAATTAAACTAACAAATAACAGTCACAAAACCCTCTACTGCACGATACTATGTTTCACTGATCGATTTGCTATAGTGGCTCCATTTTTTGAAGCAGGTTATGTGCGGCTCGAACCAGGACAATGGGCATGGGCAGCCGACGGAGACTATATTAAATGGTCAATTGATCCAGAATTGATGCAGCTAGGAATTCGAGAGACCAAGGATGTATTGAAGTTGATTGTGAGTAAGTCTGAATTTGATGCCCGATTAAGTCTTCAGGATGCCCTAGACCAACCTCGTTGTTTATATCGGGGCTTATTCAAACAAAGCCCACTCAATCGCTTAATGAATCGCGCTCAAACTCGATCTCCTCAAGTTTCTTCCTCAGAAACCTACGACGACTGGTATACGCAACAAGTCATCCTGACAAGTGTATTACCGACCTAGTAATTTTAACGGCTCCGCATAGTTCATTTATTCACTTGAACAGTGAGGAGTCACGGATTACCAAAAATGATAATTGCCTTGATTCAAACTCTAGTCAAGGCAAAACTCCACTATCACATCTGTTCACCGTACTTTTTTTGAGGAATTTGAGCAATGAATTTATTTAATCAAGAGATTAATCAAAAGAAACGACACAATTTTACTAAAAACTTTGCCATTATCATTGGCATTAATGAATATCAAAGTAAGGCAAATCATTTGAATGGTGCAGTCAACGATGCAAAACGACTAGCTACATTTCTTGCGAGTGAGGAGCGCAAGAATCACTGTGACGGGGATGAATGGTATCAAGTTTTATTATTACAAGATAGCGAAGCAACATTTGAGAAACTGACTAATTTATTGACAGAGTCAAAAAACGGAAAAATTCATTTGAAAGGGCAAGAAATTAAATATAAAGATCAAGTCATTCAAACTTCAGAAGAAAAAGTGTTATTAACAAAGGACTCACGTCTTTTGTTCTACTTTGCAGGTCATGGTCAGTTAAAAACAAATGATCAAACTGAAAACAATGGTCACAGCAGTTTGCGATCCCTAAAGTTGCTATCTCAAGATGAAAAAGATTTTCCAGTTGATGATTTAGTAAAAACTTTGGAGAAGCTACCTTGCATACACACGCTTCTGATTCTGGACTGTTGTTTCTCAGCAGGAGTAAGAGAAACTTTTACTAACGAAAAAGCAGCTTCTAGGACACCCCAGATAGATAATGGTAAAAAAGTCTATAGCCAAGATTATGAATGCTTGCAAAGACCAACCTTTACAGTAATTAGTTCAGGAGGCTATAGACCCGTACCAGACCTGACAAACTCGACATCCCATCATTCTCCTTTTGCAGAGGTATTGTTCGAGGCTTTAGAGGATGGTTTTTATGATAGAAAAGTCGATTCCAATAACGACAATATCCTTACCGTTCAGGAAGTTTATAATTATATTGTAGGCGATAATCGTATTAAGAAAAATCAACACCCTGAGATATTTTTTCCCACAGAACAAATAACAATATTAGGACAATATTTTTTCTTACTTCCTAAGTTTAATCCAAATCTGTTGGAGAAGATTGAAGGTTTAGAGAAGCCGTACAAAGGTTTATTTGCCTATGAAGAAAAAGATCATCCTATATTTTGTGGTCGGGATGAGTTGGTAACTGAATTGTTTAATCGTGTTCATAAGCAAAAGTTTACTATTTTAACTGGCGCATCGGGTTCAGGTAAGTCAAGCATAGTCAAAGCAGGACTCATTCCATTATTAAGGGATAACAGCAGTCAAAAAGCTACCTCAGAAAAGTCTGATAAGACTGCCAGTGGAGCCGGGTATGAACGCTATGCACAGTATCCAGAGAAGTGCTATGGTCGTCCAGAAGTCCTTCAAGCTTTGAAATACATCTGTGTTGAGTGGGAAAAACGCTATCCCCAAGGGCCTCGTGTTAGCATCGGAAACATTAGCCTTGCCAATGGAGGGCCAATGCCACCCCATAGCTCTCATCAACATGGACTTGATGTTGATATTGCACCCGTTGCTAACACCAATGAAGAAATTGGGCTGACTTGGCAGGATAGTAAATACTCTCGCCAACGTACTCAGGAATTGGTGGATTTATTTTACAGTAATCCAATTTTGGGGATTCGGAGAATTCTCTTCAATGATCCAGATATTACACGGGTAGAACGTTACGTAGGACACGACAATCATCTTCATGTTAGTTTCCTTTCACCAGGGATTGATTCAGCCCCCTATAGCAGCGACCAAGACGGGGATTTGCGATTAGTTATTCCGCCAATGCAGGGAGAACGAGTTCGTCAACTTCAAGAAAGTTTAGCGAACGTTGGAATTACAATAACAGCAGATGGTATCTTTGGAAAACAAACGGATGCCGCTGTTCGTAAATTTCAAGCTCAACAGAGTTTACAGGTGGATGGAATTGCTGGATTTGTGACCCAAACTAAATTAGAACAGTTAATCTCTGGACAATCTCGTGGGGTTTCCGACCAACCATCGGGTCTGACACTCCAAGATGTCATTGACCAAAACCAATCCATTCCTTTTGATAATATTGACTCTGGGGTGTTAGTTAAAGATCAACTCTTCTGTGCAGAAATTCAAACCATTTTACGCGCGAATCATCTGTTAGAAAGTGTTGATGGAATTTACGGCCTTAAAACCCAAGAAGCCTTAAGAAATTTTAAAACAAATCGTCAACTTGATGGCGGAGATGTGTTAGGGCCAACCACCGCTAAAGCGTTACTGGATGCCAAACCCGGTGCTGGATTATTACCCAAGTGGCAAGGGGGTGATAAACAAGCCACAGTTAAGGTAATTATTCAAGAAGCGAATCGTCAAGGCATTACGTCTCAAGCTCAAATTGCTTATATTTTGGCAACCGTTGAACATGAGACAGGAGATACTTTTCAACCGGTACGAGAAGGGTATTATTTAGGCGAAGTCGAAGGAGAAAATCATCGCCAAACCCTACCCTACTATCCTTACTATGGACGGGGTTATGTACAACTTACTCACCTTGACAACTATCGGGAATATTCAAATATTTTAGGCTTAGATTTGGTCAATGCTCCCGATCTGGTCATGCGTCCCGATATTGCAGTCTTTGTTTTAATTCATGGAATGAAATCGGGTGTATTTACGGGGATAAAACTCGATGACTGTATTTCCAACAATCATGTTGATTTCTTGAAAGCCCGTAAAATCATCAATGGCAATGATAAGGCAGAACAGATTCAAACTTATGCCATAAACTGGCAAAATCAATTAAGCTAAGATTTGTGGCGATCGCATAGCCAGCCACCTAAGACATCAAAATTCAATGATTGCTCTGAACTTCAAGCTTAACTGTTTTGATAAGGCGGTGCGATCACCCTCAACTTCTTCCGTAGATATAGCGGTTTTCAGTTCTGTGAGGTACAGCTTTTGGGTAGAAACCCGGTTTTTGCTAGAAACCGAGTATAGAGAAATGGTATTAGTTGTTGGCTTTCATCAAACCAAATCCGCCAACAAATCCGTGACTTCCCCCTGCTGATTTTTCCGATTATCGTCATAAATCATCAACGTATTCAAATCCGAATGGCGGCTCAATTTCTGCACCTTTCGCACATCTCCATTCGTTGCTTCTAATGCCGCCGTTATCCCCGAATGACGAATCCGATGAGGCGATAACGGCTTATTAATCCCCGCTTCTCTGGCAATTTGACTAACAATTTTATAAACCCCCGTCCCCGTCAGCCGATGTCCATAACTCGCTCTATCCAAGGCAATAAACAAAGGTTTAGACCGTTTTAATTCTCGTCTAGCTACCAACCAATCTTGCAAAGCTTCCACCGTCGGCTTCGATAACGTTACCGCTTCCTTCTGTGTTCCCTTCCCCTTCCCCAAAATCTTGAGTGTCTTCCCCTCCAAATCCAAATCCTCAAGATTAGCTTGACATACCTCTTCCCGCCGCAAGACATTATCCCACAGCAACCGTAACAAAGCATAATCTCGCTTTCCCTTAACTGTACGACGATTGGGAATTTGCAACATCCTCTTAAACGCCACTGGGGGAATTCCCGTCGTATCCCGATAAGTCTTAACCTTCTCCCCCTTTAATTCCGCCAACGTCCAAGCACATTGTCCAATCCGATAAGCAAATGCCACTAACGCTTTAATCGCGGCTAAACGTCGATTTATTGTTGCTTCTGATAACTTTTTAGATAACAATTGCTGCTTATAACCTAATACCAAACTTAAGGCTTGTTCCTTGGATAACTGTAAAAACTCAATCACTAACTGAGCGGTGGGTTCTTGATGAGCTACTGCCCAAAAGAAATCCTTCAAATCTCGACTATAAGCCTTCCGGGTATTTTCAGAACGCTTGGTAGCTAATAAATCCTCCATCACATTGCGTTCAGCTAATGTCCCCACAACAGAAGCTGGAACAATTTCAACAGCAGAATTAGACGGGAGGGTGTTCATAGGGGCTATCCAGAGTGCGGAGTGGAGGGTGCGGGGTGCGGAGTGCGATTTAGATAGAGTTAAGGAAGACAAAAATAGTATGTAGGTTTGATTTTATCCCAATTTCCTGGTCAAACACTTACACCAGAAATCGATGGGAACTAAATCTCAACCACGTATTGAGAAATCGCCTGCTGTTGAGCCAGCGTAGCATACTTACTATCTGCCTCAATAAAGTTAATCTCAGGTTCCTTGCTTAAATTAGACAAATCCTGGTAAATCTCGTAATCTTTCCTCCCGGGTAAATCCCAAACAACCAACGTAATTTCTGACCAAAAATTTAAGGGCTCAGGTTTGACTAAATCTCCAATGACTCCCAAGCGAGTTACCCCATATTTAGAACGCAATAGATTAGCTGCTTGACGAGCTAAATCCCACCAAACTGCTTTCCGTTGGGCATCTTGCCAGCTTAGAGTTTCTGTTTCTAATAACGCTGTTACCCACTCAACGGGTGGCAAGACCTTTAAAGCATCTGCTAAACCAAAAGTCATCAGTAACATCCCAATCAGGTTACGAATGCCTTCTTTACTGCCAATTTGAGGTTTCCCGTCCCAAAACTCAAACTTGGCTTCTGGACACCAAGCAATGTATTGTTCAAAAGAAATCGGTACTGGCTCTAACTGCAATTGGGGATTAAATGGTAAACATCCCCAACCCAAACCATTCTCTACCGCTCGCAGTCTTCGACCTTCTGGCTGTGTGCCTTCAATATAAACAATTGCGGGGTCGTGGGGCCAGCTATACCAGTCTTCATCTTCTCTCCACAAATTGTCGGGGACAAAAACTAACCCCGGTACGCTTTGCGGTCGGTAGCATCCTGATGGGTCAGGAGCCATTCGCTCGTATTTTCCGTTGATTAAGCGCCAAAATTCGATTTCTTTTTGGGCCGGATTGAGAATGATGTACTCTGGCACTCCACCTGCGGCGTAATAGTCTCGTTTGATGATGCGGTCTGCGTATTCATGTCCGGGTCGCAGTATTTCGATGACAATTTCGGCTGGCCCTTCCAGGTAGTATTCTCTGAGTGTGTTGCGCGGGGGCCCTAAAAATAATAGGATGTCTGGGGTGAAGCCATTGTTGCCTAGGCGCATGACAAAATCGCGGCTGAATGATTGTCCTCCTAGTCTTTCTGCGATTTCCCACAAGGAGTGGCTGATATAACTGCGGATGGGATTGTGATGGTTTTCTTCTCCTCTAGAGCCGGGTAGTAGGTCTTCTGGTTGGTAGTGGAAACTGGCTGCCCAGGTTTGTAAGGTGGTGGTGATGGCTTCTGTACTGTCTGGAATGGGCGCGTTATAGGTAAGACGGAGAGCTTCTAGCCATTGTTGTATGGGGGCTAGGGCGATGGCGGCCCGCGCTCCCCATCCGGCGAGAATTTGTTTGAGTAGCAGACGGCTGCCAACTAGGGTATTACCGACAATTAGCTTGGATTCGATCAATTCTAGTTTGGCTTCTGGGCCGGCGTCGATAAATTCGTTGAACAGGTTTGATGTCATTGCTACATCTCCTTGAATATAAACCCTTGAAATTGTGAAGTTGTATGAGTGAGTTGAAACGCTATTGGATTGTTGTCCATTATGAAACCGAGTTGACGGCAGAAACGGAGTGGGATGCTTGCCATAATATTCGTCTGGGCAATAGGATTGTTGAAGAGGCGAGTATTGCTGCCCAAGAGATTTCTTTCAATGCCGATATCAAAGCGTTGATTACTCAAACGAGGCTTACTGTTCGTAAAGAAGCGACTTTGGCTATTATTCTTAATCAACTCTACCATAAATTACAAGATTTTTCTTTACTCGCAAATGGGCTACCGCCAGAGGTACAAGCCCAGGTGGAGGCTCTATCGATTGAACAACTTGAAGACTTAAGTATAGCTGTCCTCGATTTTGACTCTGTGGAATATCTAAGTGCCTATTTGCAGACTCAAAACGATTAATCCTGAATGAGATCATGTCGAGATGGGTGTACCCACTTCAGATATTATGATTGGTTTTCATTCCCCCTTCAAACGCCAATTTCAAATGAAAAACTAAGCGTCAGAGAATCTGCATTATCTTAACCTAACTCTCCCTAATCATTATTACGCAAGCAACACAGCTTTCATCTTCTGGGGAAGGCTGTTTTCACACCGGTTGAGAAATTAAGACCCGGAAAGCCGAGGTAACGTTAAAACTTTTTCCAAATATTCCAGATATAGCAGTTGTCGAGGCGTAAATTCTAAACGCTGTTGCAACACATCCAGCAAGGCGATTTCCAGTTCATCTAAGTCTAAACTCCGCAGTCGCAACACTTTGGAAGCGACCTGTAATAATTCATCACTAGGCTCATCAATTTCTACTAAATCTCGACTGTAAAATTGCAGCATTTCACTGCCTAAGTTCAGCACAATTAACCCAGAAGTTCCTGTGCCTTCCACTCTTCCCCAATAACCATTCCAGCGATTGTCAGAGGGAGCAAAGGTTAAGTTCGGGTCAATGTTGACAACGGCGAAATCCCCCGATACAAATAAGCGGGGGTCATCGAGACTGGCTTCTTCGGCCAGCAGTAGGGCAGCTTCTTTGGGAGTCCGAGCAGCACCTGTGGCAATTAAATCTAAGATTTGTTTTTGTTGTTTTCGAGGCAGTTTCAGTAAGGAATAAGCCGCTTGAATACTGACAGTGTTGAGAATTGAACGCCAAGCATCAGCCCATTCGTCGTTTCCGGCTTTTGTTTCTGTATCAATTTGAGTGACAACTTTAGCCGCTTTAGTGTAAGTGACACCCGAACCCAAACCCACCTTAGCAGCAACTAAATCACGGGTAGTTCCCTTCCGACCTTCTGAAAATATATCCATAAGGTTGTCGGGTTCATCAATTTTCAGTCCGGCTTCCTGGCGTTGTTTGGCGCGCGACGATTCAATTTCTTTCCAAGAGTTGGCTTCTCGAACTTTTTGTTCCCGGGTTTTGGGTCGGGCGAGATTTTCACTCAGGAGGGCTTCGAGTTCACAGAGTCGGTTGGGAAAGGCTCGAATTTCAACGGGAATGGCGCTCCACTTTAATTGTAGGGCAGCTTGCCAGCGTCGATGACCACTAACAATTATCTGTTTTGGGGTGATGAGAATGGGGTTAATCCAATTGGACAATTGAATTTGTTCGACCAATTCCTCGATGTTCATCCGACCATAGATTTTTAGGTAACGGGGATGGGGTTTGAGGAGTTTGGGGTCTACGGTTGTTACAGTGGAGTGGGCATCGGGTAGAGAGGACAAGTGGGATAGTTCGTTGACAGTTTAATGATTTGGGATTAAGTATACTCGCCATTTTAAGCGATCGCTTCACTGAACGAAATGAATCAAGGAGACAGTTTTTACTTAGATGAATGTGTTTATGATTAGTCTAATCTGGGCGATCGCTCCTTGTTATAAACCAGCACAGGTACCCGTTTGTAAGCAGGCGTACCAGAGCGTGTTTCTGTTTTTGCCTTAAAAATGACATTCACTTCGGGATAAAACATCAACGCTGCACCTTCGCGCACAGCACCGTAAATCACTTCGATATTGTCCAGTTTGTCAACATCACCCTTTACAGTAACGCGATCGTGTTCCGCCAAGCCAATTTTCTCTGCATCCAAGCGATTCATTAAAATGCAGTGACGGTGTGGCATCCCTCGATACTTGTCGCCAATTTTGTAAACTACCGTATTGTGTTGAGAATAGCTGCGTCCAGTCATCAATGCTAGAACCAGAATATTTGCAGGTTCTTCCATACCAAACTCGCTAACGTCTGGTAAAGTCAGTGTTGGCAATGGAGTCGTAAACATTTTCGCCTTGCCCGATGGCGTTTTGAAGTGGGGTTCGGTGACAATGCGTCCAGAGATAGTAAACTCTTCTTTCGTATCATCGATCTCCCCAATCTTTTCATAACCGGGAATAGTTCTGGCAATCAACTGCCGCACGTAACGAGTATCCTGTAGTTTGCGCCACTCGACGGGATACTCACCTAGCAACCGATAGGCCAATTCTGTGAGAAATTCAACTTCGGAAATCAAATCGGCATCTTGCAAGTGGGTTGTGCCTTCATCATTGAGCCGCACAAAGTTATTACCCGATTCCACCGTCGTTTTGTGTGGGTTTTCAAATCGATTCAGGACGGGAATAATGATCGTATTGGTTTTTGCCAGTCCATGAAAGTGCCCGATGTTGGGTTTAGTCGCCAGATAGATAATAGTTTCAATATTGCCCAACGCTCGTTTGGCCTGTGCCGAATCGGGATTGGCACCATAGAGATTGCCGCCCACACACAGCAAACTATCCACTTTCCCGGCAACTGCTGCTTCAATCAGGTCGCGGGTGTGGTAGCCTTTCGGCAAGTTGAGCGATCGCCCCAACAACTGCTCTAATGCTTGAAGGATCTCTTTTTTGAGCTTCACCGTCACACCCATCGAGCCAAAGCCCTGCACGTTGGAATGTCCCCGCACTGGCATCACTCCGGCTCCCATTTTGGCGATCTGTCCACTGATTAAGGCGGTATTGGCAATGCTGTAAACGTTATCAACCCCATTGGTGTGTTGTGTGATGCCCATCGCCCATCCAAAGACAACCCCTTTAGATGTGCCAATTATCTCGGCCGCGGTTTCAATTTCCGATTGGGAAACACCGCAAGTTGCAGTCAGGGTGTCCCAGTCGAGCGCTCGCGCTTGCTCCAATACAGATTGCCAGCCTTCAGTGTGCGCTTGCAAGAAAGCCTGATTCACATAACCCTGTTCCATCAGTGCTTTTTGAATGCCGACAAACAATGCCACATCACTACCCGGAATCGGCTGAAGATACAGCGAAGCAATATCTGAACCGGGAATTAAAGATTTGATGGGAAACGCGGGAGAGCCAAATTTGACCAAGCCAATTTCCATCACGGGATTAATCACAATCACCCTGCCACCGCGCTCGCGCAGTTTAATCAACTCATTCATCAACCGGGGATGGTTATAGGAAGAATTGGCTCCCGCTAATACAACACAATCTGCCTGCTTCAGGCTCTCCAGACTGACGATCGAGGTATTCGTACCAAACATCTCTTTGAGTGCTGTGGTGGAAGGTGCATGGCATAGATCCGAACAATCCGCCAAGTTATTGGAACCCAAGGTTCGCAACATAAGTTGCAGTAGAAACGCCGCTTCGTTGGAGCCACGCCCGGAACTATAAGAGGCGACTTGTTCTGGTGGTTTTTGGAACGCAGCCGTGGCAATGGTATAGATCTCCTCCCAGGAAATCCGCTCGTAGCGATCGCTGCCTGCTCGATGAATTACTGGAAAACTCCACCGTCCCAGGCGATCCGCTTCCATAGAAGTTAACCGTTGTAATTGGGTGATCGAGTGAGTATCAAAGAATTCTTCTCGTATGGCAGGTTTAATCTCGGCTGAAATTGCCTCAACGCTTTTCATGCAGCGTTGCAGTTTTTCGCCTTCTTCGTTCGTAAACCCGCCCTTTTGTCCGCCAGTGCCCCAGGAACAGGACAGACAAGCACTGTGGTGCAATAACGTTTTCCACAGCTTTAGACCTTCTGGCGATAGCGTATGCTCTGCCCAGTACTCAATGACGGGCAATCCTCCCCCAATTTCCGGTGTATCCTGATTCGTTTCAGAAAAAGGGGGTTCGGGTTGAGGGTGGATATTCATGTTACGAAGGCAAAGTATTTTACCAGTCCAACGTAACGTAATTTACGGTGTGGGAGTATTCCTCATTGGGTAGATTTTAGCGATCGCGACCTCAACTCTCATTCAGAAGCGTATCCGATGCCAAACCAAAGCGGCAAAGAGTTCTTGAGGGGAATAAGATTGAGCGATGGATTGTATTTGATTAACGTCCAGCATGATTGATGGGGATGGTTTAAAGTCGATATTCAGTGTTAAAATTAAACTCGGTTTTCAGCAAATCAATCAATCTATTCATGGCTTCAGAGCGTTATCCTGAAAATTGGAAGGAACTGGCATTGGCAGTTAAAGAAACAGCGAATTGGCAATGTCAAAAATGTGGTTTATTCTGTATCAAGCCGGGAGAACCATTATCAAATGCTATGAAATCGCGACGCCGAGCTTATACACTGCAAGTGCATCACTGGAATCATAACCCGGCTGATAATCGTTTAGAAAATTTGGTTCCTTTGTGTAGTAGTTGTCATTTAGCTTGTCATCGCCGCAGTCGAGGAAATATTTCTCCAGGACAGTTATCCCTTAACTTAAAATTATCCTAATTCCAAATTGAACACTGAAGTTTTGCGCTTATTTATTCAAGTCCGGCTTCAATTAAAGCTCGGTTTAAATCCTCAACTAACCCCAGAGATTCAGCTTTATTCTTGAGGTAAATTTTATCTAAAGAGTCTCCTTGCACTTTTAATATTCCCAATACATCCCGCCATTGCTTTTGAGACTGATTGAAATTCCGCCACTGCAACTTATTAAGGATTAGATCTTCAGGTGAGGCGAGAAAAACAGTTGCCCCAGTAGGAATTTGATATTGTTGTCGTCGCTCAAACTTCAGACTCTCAAATTCTGAATCTTCGGCAATGATTAAATCAGCCCGGGAAATGGTTTCTATATGAGTAATTTGCAAGGTTTGCATTCGACCAGAAACCACATCATCTACACCGGAAACATAAAATCCCACTTGTTCTAATTCTAAAATTAATGCACTTAAATATTGAGGAATAATTGAGATGACAATATCTAAATCACGGGTTGTTCGGACTTCTCCATAAGCAATAGCAGCAACCCCGCCTGTAATATAATAAGGAATATTAAGGGATTCAAAAATTGGGTGGAGAATTTCAGCCAGACTAATGGAATCTTGAACCCAAGTCATTTCATCTCCGGTGGGAATATAATGTTGTGGACAATCTTCACCTAACCAAGCTTGAGCGAGTTTTCGAGCAAATTCTGGTTCTTTTAAATCAAAAAAGCGTTGGCGGAAGCAGTTAATGGCAAAGCGACGAGCATTTTGGTTCATCGAGCTTCCCATCAACAGTCGCTGTTGGGGTGTTCGTTGTTTTAATAGCCAGAATCCTAATAAATCAACTTCTGGTGTTGTATCTTGAGATTGAGGTCGATAGCCCGGTTTGATTGTAAATTTAGGAAGAATTTGAGCCATAAGATTAAATCTGGAGCTAGGACTTATCAGTCAGAATTACAATCAATACTTAAGGAAGTAATTGAGAGTTAATCTCCGGCTAAAACTTCTTTATTATCGATAATAAACCATTCATGATAGACGATAGCAACAAATAAATTGTCTTCTTTAAGTTGATCACAAATTGCTAAATATCCTGACATAAAATCATCATCATAATAGGTAGTATCTTTTAGAAAGAGCGTAACCGAATTCCCATCCGCACTCCAAATCGTTCTTAAAATTGTTAGATTGTCATGCTGAGATTGATCTATAGGCAGAAGAACTGAACGACCATCAATTTCAAGAATTTCAACGGTCTGCCAGCGCAAAACCGATTCCCAACTTTCAGGGCCTTCATGCTTTTCAATAATTCTATCCCAGCGCAAAGTGTTTATTTTTTCTAGGGTTTGTTGTGATAAGTCTAAAAATTTCATTCGTTCCAAATTTCCTTAATAATTTTTTAAGAGATTTAATGAACACGAGTTTCATTGGTAGATGACAATTATAATAGAACTGTCCCTGTCCCAACATCTTACTCGTTACCGATATGGCTCCTCTAGTTGCCAAACGTACTGCTCGTGCTATGTCTCGGATTTTTGATTTCGATTCCTTTACACCTGAAGAAATCAACAGAAGGGAAGCTGAAAAAGAAGATTTGGATCAACAATGCTATAAACACTTTGAAAAAATTCGGAATCGTTTGCTTGAAACCCATTATAATTGGTGTGTTGCCATTGAGCCTGAAAGCGGTTATTATTTGCTAGATTCAAATTGGGAGTGTTTAGTCTGGAGAGTGAAGATTTACTGCCCTAAAAGCCAACTGATGCTCTACGGAATTAACGAAACCGGAACCTGCGGAAAAATATGATTGAGGGACGATTTTTGTGGGTGGGAAACATAGTGGAAAATTTTCCACTATGTTCCTTGTCAAATTTAGCTCTTTACTATCCTTAACCCCAACTCAAAGCAGTATTCACATCCACTTCAATGGGAACTTGCTGCAAATATTGTTGTCCTGCCTCAATCATTACGGTTTTAAGAAGGCGAGTTGTTTTTTCAAGAGTTTGTTGGGGACATTCTAAGAGAATTTCATCATGGACTACACCAATCAACTTAGCTTCTGTATCCGGTAAAACCTCAAACAAACGAGCGATCGCCACTTTCAACAAATCGGCTGAAGTACCCTGAACCGGATGATTGAGCAACTCACACAGACGGGGTTTAGAGGCCCATCGTCTTCGACGTCCGCCAATTGTGCGAATCTCTCTTTGTCCTTGAGCATACACCGTTTTCCTTACTTGTTCATGCCAATTCTTAACCCCTTGATAAGCCGTAAAAAACCTTTTTCTAAAAAGTTTAGCTTCCTCCAACGTCAACAAAACATCATATTTTTCCTCAGCATAAGCTTGCAATTTAGCCGCCCCCATTCCATAAATTAAGCCAAAATTTACAGATTTAGCAATTTGCCGATCTTCAGGCGTAATCTGTTCTAACAATTTCCCTGTAATTAAAGATGCCGTTAAAGCGTGTAAATCCTCCCCTTTAGAGTAAGCATTTAACATTCGGCGATCGCTCGATATTTCAGCAACAATTCTGAGTTCAATTTGGCTATAATCTGCTTTAATAATTTGATAGCCTGGTGCTGAAATAAAGCAGGTTCGCATTCCTTTAGCCGTACAATTTCTGGGAATATTTTGTAGATTAGGTTGTTGACAACTAAAACGACCTGAACGCGCTCCACACTGCCGATAACTGGGGTGAATTCTCCCTGTTTTGGGGTGAATATGTTTAGGCAAAGCTTCCACAAAGTTAGAACACAAAGACGCTAACTTTCGATAGTTGAGGAGAAATTGCAGAATTGGATATTCACGAGCTTTAGGAATTAATTCATTTTTACGAGTTGATTGAACCGGAATATTAAGGGCACGAAGAGCTTGTAAAACTTGGGAAGTAGAACGAGGATTAAGCGTTTCTGTTAATTCGGGAAATAGAGATAATTGGGGGCTAGGGGCTGGCTTTAAACCCGCATTGATTAATTGAGTTAATACCCTCTGTTCTTGAGCTTTTAACTCAGAACCTACCTGCTACCATGCTATTGCATCAAGTTGCATTCCATTCAGTTCCATTTGGGCAACGGCGGGCAACGCATCAAACTCGATTTGAGCCGTTTCTAATAATCCTGCCTTTTGAAGTTTAGAATGCAGTCGAGTTTTTGGTTTCAGTAAGACAGCCGCATCTAATGCTGCATATTCTAACTGAGCCGTTGAAAGTTTACCCGCAAAATTACTAAACTGTAAACTTTTATCAAGTTTAACCTTTAAAAATTCCCGAGCTAAAGATTGAAGATCATGATCTTTCTTGAGTCCTGAACGTAACACTTGACTGGCTAACATCACATCAAAAAAAGGCCCTGATGGACGGAGATTTGCCATTTCTAGCATTTTCCAATCAAACTTAGCATTTTGGAAAATTTTCAGCGCACGGCTATTGAGGAGTTTTTTTAAAAGTTGACACCCCCTCGTTTCCATAGAAGTTAAATCAATAATTAGAATCGGGTGTTGAGGAACAGCAATTTGAATCAGGCAAATCCGATCTATGAATGGATCTAGTCCTGTTGTTTCAGTATCAATAGCCAGAACAGGAGCTTTCATTAAAGGAAATAAAGCCTTTTTAAGCTGATCATGATTAGTAATAAAGTTATAGTTCATAAGCAGGTGGTTGATAAGAAAAGGGTAACAAATTAGAATTCAGAAGCTTTATCAATTACAATGAGATAAGTTTCAACTGTAACCGGACGAAGAGTACCCCAAAAAATTTCTAAAGGGAGTTTGATTACGTTGGCTTTCGTTTGTTTAAGAAATCCTCGGAAAGTTTGCGATCGCTCATCGTTTTTGATATTCATTGAATTACTGACAACGCTAACCAACCGACCAGAAGACGCTAAAAACAGGTGATATGCGCGTTGAATCATATCTAAATCAATTCCCCGAACTTTAGAAGTAGAAAAGGGGGGATTCAACTGAACACCTTACCTCTGTCTGATTTTCCCAATTCTGTGAGTGATTTAGGGCTTATACAGCTTGTTAACTTGAACGTTACCTCTGGCAATTGCTGTGTAAGCCCTAAAAAAAAGAAGCGTTTATGCAGAAATGTTAGGTTTCCATTGATTGCGAATCGCCTCAACTAAAAGCCCTTCACGATTTTTTACAATTCTCCAACGCTCATTTTCCTCAACGACCGCCATAGCATTCCGTACCACCTCAATGGGGGTGCTTAGAATCAAATTTTTAAGCCAAGCATTAAGTTGAAACCCTACTGCTTCTACCTCCTGCAAGATGTCACCTCGGTTCCCATTCATCCCACTGGGTTGAGTGATGAGAGAATTTTCTGAGGCTTGAGCTAGAGTCATCAGACGATCTAAGCGATCAACACCGTAAGAATCGGCAAAGTCTTTAGCTGTTTGGATGTAGTTAATGAGGGTCATTTTCAAATCCTTTTAGGAATTTAAGTTACTGAATTTAGAATAATTTCCCCCTACTACCCCAAGGCAAGAGGTATCTATTTAAGTCTGAAACTCCTATAAAATCTGGCTATGTAGCTTGGGAACAGTTTGGGGTTAACCCAAACTTTTTTATCGGATATTGTTTAGAATAAGTGTATGTGGTTTGGGGTAAGCTTGGGTTAACCCAAACCGATACAGAAAACCTTTGTCAGTAATTAAAATTATGGGGCGCGCAGGTGATTGGGGAGACACGGCACTAAAGCAGGCGAAGCACTTGATTAAATTTCTAGTGCGTTATAACAATACCAATAGGGATCATTTATCAGCAGAGTGGCGAAATGAAAATAGCGTTCGCCCTGAGCTAGAGGTAAGGACAACCCTGGTAGATATAGCATGGTTGCTTGACGAAAAACACATCAAGTCTAATCGTGATCCCAAGGCTAAGGTAGAAGGTGAAAAAATCCGAGATATTATTACTCGCCTAAAAAAATTGGGAGTTGTCAAAGAAGAGAGTAGCTACCAAGGTAAAAGTAAAGGTATACGACACTTCACGTTTATTCTTTGGCACACAAGCAGCCCAGAGAATAACTGCATACAGTTGGAGTTAGCATGGGTAAACCGCCCTAAAACAGAAAAGGCTAAAGGTGAACAAACTTCATTAGTAAGCAATTCAGCAAAATCTGATGTTGCTAAAAAAGAACTAAGCCTACAACTTGAACGAACTATTAAAACTTACCTTTCTAAATCTTTTAATGCTGATAAATTTGCTGAATTAGATCAAGCTGGTGAACGTGACACAGGTGGAGAGCGACGCACACAACTCAAAGAAGTTTTTATTGACCTTAAAGTTAAACCTTGTGAGAGTATAAACCCTCCTGACTGGAGGCGAGAGGAACTTACACAGCCCGTAAGTAGAGTCTCATCACTGGATGACGATGGCTTCTTTATTGAAGGAAGTGATAATCTTTTTGCAATGCGATGTCTTCTTGGTGAGAAACGGCTTAAATTTGTGATAATTGGTGGCCCAGGTCAGGGAAAATCTACACTAGGACAACAGCTTGCTCAAGTTTATCGTGCTAAGTGGCTTGGAGAGTCTTATGAATTTGTAGATCAAGCTAAAGTGAAACGCATTCCATTTCGGATTGTACTCAAGTATTTTGCCCAATGGCTGGTGAATAAACCTGATTCTGATAGCCTCGAAGCTTACCTTGCTAAAAATATAGGCGACGTAGCTTCACAACCTGGGGAGATATCTTCTAAAAATATCCACGAGATTTTTGAGTGTAAAGAATGCTTACTAATTTTAGATGGATTGGATGAAGTTGTAGACCCTAATTTACAAGAACAAATGCTTTCAAGTATTTATAGTTTTCTAGACTGGACAAAACACTCAAATATTAATCTAAAAGTTGTAGCTACTTCCCGCCCTAATATATATGAAGACCAATTTGATCCTAAAAGTTTTATACATTTAGAATTATTGCCTCTTTCCTCCGATCAGGTTAATAAATATGCTCATAAGTGGGTAGCTAGAAGAGATTTGCCGAAAGAAAAACAAGACAAGATTATTCGGACGCTCGAAGAATGCCAGCAAGATCAAAGAGTATCTACTTTATTAAAAACGCCTTTACAAGTAACTATAATTTTATTAATTATCAAAAATGAAGGACGACCCCCTGGAGAAAGAGAAGCTTTATTTGATGAATACTGGAATACAATCCTTAAGCGAGAAAAAAGTAAAGATAAAGATATCATTAAGGTAGATGATACTACCTTGTTAGATCTTAATGCTTACGTTGGTTATTTACTACACCGTCGAGCTTCCAATGAAAATGTTCAATCTCTTTTACCCGAAGAAGAATTTAAGAGATCACTAATTAAATTTCTGCAAAAAAAAGACAGTCAATCTTCCGAAAAAGATATTACTTTAAGAGTAGAACAGTTTGTCAGTGATGCTAAAGACAGATTGGTATTAATCGTTTCACCAAGACCAGGTTTTTTTGGTTTTGAATTGAGATCTTTTCAAGAATTCTTTGCGTCAGTTTACTTATTCAAGAAACGAGAGCGTTTTGAACATTTGAAATCTATTCTGGGTTCAGAACACTGGCTGTATGTTGCTTTAATCCTAGCAGGTCGCATTATTCGTTTGTTGGGTGAGGATGCAGATTGTATCGTCAGAGATGTCTGTCGCCAAGTTGATCAACCTATAGATGAAGAAGTTGCAAATCATTACTTACGACCTGGAGCTTGGTTTGCTCTGGAAGTTGCAGCCGACGGATCTCTAAGTAAAGGGTACCGTGATCTTCAGCGAGAAGCTATTGATTATGGTTTGGAGGTTTTGGAAACAGGTTTGACGCGAGGACAGCAGAATAAGCTAGGTTCATTAATGGGACAACTTTCTGAAGAAGACAAGCGCGATCTTCTTCGACCTGCTTTGGAAGCTAAACTTAACTCTAAGCATTTACCAGAAACTTGTTGGGAAATTGCCTTAAATCTTTATGGGAAACATTTTGGTTCAACACAATTCTTTCAGAATAAAATTGATGATTTAATTGAAACTAAAGAGAAAAATTTTGTGCTTTGTGCATTGAATCTGGCATTGCGCTATGAATCAGAGCCTTTATGGATGGTAGAACGACTAGAAAATTACTGGTCATACTGGAAAGAAGATGCACAAAAGATATTTTCAAGTTCAAATAAATATACCGAAAAATTGCTTAATTCCTGGTCGCTTTCTCACAAGCAAGTAACAGAACTAGCGGAAGCAATTTTTGATCTTTCTTGGGTATATAAGTCTATTAACTCAAGTGAAGGAGTGATATGGGAATTGCCTGAACCAAAGACATTTTCAGACCAATTAGTATTGCTTTTGAGATGTCTTCGCCTAATAGTTCGCTTTAGAATGGAATTTCCCAATTATCACTTACAGAACTTACAGATAAGAATAGACAAAAATACTCCATTCTTTATCCGAACAATCATGAATCCTCAATTATCTATTCTTGATGATGCTGAAAATCTAAGGGTAAGTGTTGAATATCTGTTGCAAGATTCGGATTTGATGCCGGAGCTTCAAGTAATCTTGTGGATGATTTTCTGGCTAATTAATCAGCCTAATCAAATCAATGTTTCTAGATTTTTTGATAGAATGAGGTCAATCGAAATAAGTCTAGTAGTCTCAACAAAGCTATGGTTTTATTCTAGCTTAAGAGAAATTTGGCCAATTTTAGCCCTAGCTATAGAGCAACAAAAAATTACAAGTGAGGATGTTGTTAATCGATTCCTACCATTTCTAGATGCTAATATTCAGATATCTATTCACAGCCAATTGGTTAAGATAGTTGAAGACTATTTGAAAGAATCAGACGACAACCAAAAACAACAATTGTTTATAGCTCTAGAAACTCAGATTGGGCTAGATGAAATACTGCCTGAGTTAAAGGAGTTATCCCAATCAATGGGTGTAACTGTTGATGATTTGGTAGGAGCCTACATTACAGTTTACCGCCGTTATGGTTACTCTAGTTCTTTGGGATATCAATATACCGTTGATCAACTTCAAAAGTTGCTGATAACTGCCAAAGATATCATACAACAGGCTAATAAACCAATAACATCATTGTGGACTATCTTTGAATTCTCATGGCCATCTGATCCAGTAGTTATAGAACAGGCACGACAACTCTTAGAACTAATTCTTGACAATTACTCGGAATCTTCAGAATTTCCAATTGCCGAGCTAGCTGCTCTTCTCTTCCTCAAGCTATTGGCTTATGACACTCACATACAAGAAATAGCACCACGTTTATTTACAATTCTGCCACTGACTGAACTTTTGGACATTAGAAGACCTTGGCCTCTTCGTGCTGTTATCAGTGAAGTTTCCCCCAAATATCTATCTGTACTGCAAGCATTAACACAGCACGACGAAGACTTGGTTAGTGCGGGAAGCACGCTTCTTTTAAAAGCTATTATAAGCTCAATAGAGCAATATCCTGGATCTAGAAAACCTGAATTGAAAGAGTTAAAAAATATTCTGATAGATTCAAGTTTAGGAATGAGTTTTATTAATGACGAAGACAGCAAACGCCGTCTGATAGGTATTACTCTCTTTACTTTATCTTCGGATTATCCAGTGGAAAAGGTCAAATGTCAAAATCTAATTCTAAATAATTTGAAGCAGCCCCAAACTGATGAAGAAGAGACAGCTTGGAATGAATTTTTACAAGAAATTTATATGGCTGAAGAAAAGCATTTAATGTGGCGTAAGCTACTGGAAAAAATTCTAAGAAAACCTGGGTCTTATAGCCGTTCAGTATTAAGTATAGCGATGGAAAGATATCAAGAGATTGCCAAGACTGATCAGGTAATAATTCCTGAGATTGATTAGAGGAGACTTGATGTTAGTAGATTGCAGGAAAGGATAGCTATGCAGATGAGTTTTTCTCAAAAGCTGGAGATTTATTAGCTAAAGCTTTACTGCAATTAGTGAAAGGTTCAAAGTATCCTGATATGGCAATGCTGTATGCAATTTTGAGGTTGCCGAATTTAGTGAAACGGCTTGATTATGCGATTCAATCTCGGCAAATTGATGAGTGGGTAGCTACGAGTTTTAATCAATTTTTGAGCGCGAAAGATGCTGAAAAAACCATCTCAGGAATTCTAACAACCGCTGCCGGAACGTTTAGTAATTTTATTCAAGCTGATTTACTGCGAGCTTTTTTGGGGAAATCGGATATTCCGACTCGGCTTGAAGGTCGTCAAATGATTATTTTTAAACTTGATGATGAGCGACGCTCTGTTGTTGGGCCTTTGTTGGCGGCGGCGATTCACTTGTTGGTGGTTTCTAATTTAAGTCGTCCCCGAAAAGATCCGTTGATTATTTCATTAGATGAATTTCCATCAATTCGATTAGAACGGATGCCACAATGGATTAATGAATATCGTTCTAATGGAGCTTGTTTTCTGTTAGGAATTCAAAGTTTGGAACAACTTTATGAAGGGTATGGGGAGAAAATGGGAGCGGCGATCGCTTCTGCGTGCAGCACCCACATTCTATTTAACCCTGGGAATACGGACACGGCAAAAAAATATTCAGAGCGTTATGGTGATCAAGAAATTTTGATCAAAAGTAAGTCTACCAGTCGCTCTTTTGGCGGTCAATCTGCCAGTAATCGCTCGATTAGTTGGAACGAATCTCTGCAAAAAATGCCTTTATTTTCCATTGACGAAATTTTGCGATTTCCCCAAGGACGATGTGTGATTACCAATCCCGGTTACAGTTCCGGTGGCGAAGGGTCGATTCCTTACGCACTGACAATCCCCATTCCTAAAGCGGATTTGAAGCGCAAAGATGAAAGTGAGGCGTTGTGGGATGAACAAGTTAGACCTCGTTTGGAAAGTCGGGTTAAACTGACTAATCTTGAGGGACTTACCGCCGCATTATACGAGCGTATTGAGGAGGCTGAACGGATGTTACCGTTACCCGATCCGGGGGGAAATGTTCCCCCGCAATCGCCAGACGCATCGGGGACAAACCGCAATTACGGCTCAGATCCTTTAGATGCGATCGCTCATCAGACAGGACGTTCCAAACGAGTTTTTTCCACTGGGGGAATTATTGGGAAACGAGACGATTGATCTTTCACTGATGGAAAATTTTCCATTGAGGTTGGGGATTAGTTAAGAGCAATTTGGCTAAGATGTTTGAGAATCTGAAGAACGCGGACTGAAATATTAGCTAGGGGTTGTAACCCCTGACAGGTCTTGCTATGCTCTGAAATAAGTAATCAATTCTCGCTCGAACTTACAAATGGAACCTACTACTGTAGCAACCGCGCTCGCAACCGTACTGGCAACAAAAGCTTGGGAAAAAATTGGAGAAAACCTTGGAGATGCGGTGACTCAATGGGTTGAAAAATTTTGGTCATTGCTCAAACACGAGTCTCCAGATACGGCGAGTGCGATTGAACTTGCGCCTGAGCAACCTTTAGATTACGGTCAAGCAATGCTGGAAGTGCAATCAGTAGCTGCTCGAAATGACGAATTCAAACAAATATTAATCCAATTGCTAGCAGCAGCACAGGCAGATCCAAATCCCAGACTTGCCGAATATATCCAAGCGGAAATGAACAAGCTCCAGTCCCAACAACCATCCATCCAAAACCTGAACTGGTCGAAGTTGCAAGAAAAGGGAGTTATCAATCAAGGTAATATCGAGAACCAGACTAACAATTTCTGACTGCATCCGTCCTTTGAGAACGGGGCAAAGTCGAATCTCACCGAGAATATCGAAGTTAAATGGCGCGATATCTGCGACAAAGTTGTAGCAACTCAACAACTCCGTCGCCAAGCAACAGCACAACAATATGAATTAAATATTTACGTTCCCTTGGGATTAATGGAACGTCCCAAAACACCAAATCCCAGAAGAAACCCCACAGGGGAAGACTCGCCACCGCAGAAAGAACCAGAACTGCAAATCGTCCAAACTTATAAAGATGATGCTTTTTTCCAGAAAGTTATTGCCGAAAATCACACCGAAAAACGTAAGCATATCGCCATTATTGGCGAACCAGGTGCGGGGAAAACTACGCTGTTAGGAGAACTGGCGGAACGTTTGTCAAAAAATTCCCCGAATTTTCCGATTTGTATTCGATTGGCAGATTTACGGGATAGCACAATTGCCGATTATTTACTCAATAATTGGCTTTCAAAAGCGCTGCAATTTATCGATGTTGAAGCAGAAAATGTCACCCCAGAAATTAGAAAAGCACTCAAGCAACTTTTCGCTGAAGGTAAAGTGTGGTTGCTGTTGGATGGGGTGGATGAAATGGCGGCTGCTTCCCCTATCGAGGCGTTAGCGAGAATTCGGGAACAACTGACAGACTGGGTGGGTAAGGCGCGGGTGGTGCTAACTTGCCGTTTGAATGTTTGGGATGCCACGATTAGCAATACCCTGACAAATTTTGATACTTATAAAACTTTGGAATTTGAACCCGATGATGTGGATGAGTTTATTCGTCAGTGGTTTGAAGAGGCAAGTCAGGATGAAAAACGGCGCAATTCTGGCAATGAAACTTTTTGGCTAGAACAGGGCAAACGCTTGCAGCAAGAGTTAAAATCACCGGAAAAAGAGAACATTAGGAGAATGGTATGCAATCCCCTGCGGTTGTCGATGTTGTGTCAGTCTTGGTGCGTACCCAAACCGGAATTGCCCGAAACGAAGGCGGCACTTTACGAGCAGTTTACCACTTATTTTTTTGAGTGGAAACAAGAGGAATTCGAGAAGAAGCATCAGAGGGTATTAGAAGAGCCGGATAAAAAACAGATTCAACAAGCTTTGGCAAAGTTGGCTTTAGCGGCAATGGAAAGCGTTAATCGGTTTCGGATTGAGCAAGATTTTGCCGTTGAGCAGATGGAGGAAGAGTGGTTTAATTTAGCAGATGAATTGGGATGGTTGGTTTTAGTTGACAGGGATACCCGCACGAAAAAGCCTGTTTACGCTTTCTTCCATCCGACGTTTCAAGAATATTTCGCTGCTTGTGCAATTGAGGATTGGCACTTTTTCTTAAATCATCAAATTCCCCCTGTTTCTTCTTGCAGTTACCGCATTTTTGAGAGGCAGTGGAAAGAGGTAATTTTGCTGTGGTTGGGGCGAAGGAAGATAGAAGGAAAACAGAAAGAGGAATTTATTGATGCTTTGGTTAATTTTGAGGATGGATGTGGAGAATGGGGCAAGCAAGATAAAGTAGATAGAGGCTTTTATGAATATCGAGCCTACTTTTTAGCTTCCGAAGGAATTGCCGAATTTAAAGATTATTCCAAAGTAGATGAAGTGATTGTGCAAATTTTTAAGTGGTCATTTAATGATTTTGATAATAAAAAAAAAAAGAGGGTAAATTTTTTCTATTTAATTATTAATGAAGCTAGGCAAGCATTAGAGCAGACTCAGCACCCAAAAGCGATCAATGCTTTGGTGCAACTTCTCAACTCACTGCATCTTTCTAACTTAACCCCTTGGCAAGTTAATTTAACTCGTTGGCAAGTGGCAGAAAGTTTAGGAACAATAGACCCAGGTAATCAAATAGCTATTCATACTTTGGTGCAACTGCTCAACTCACCCGAACTTGATGATGACATCCTTTGGCAAGGAGTAGTAAGCTTAGGGCAAATTGCTCAAGGGAATCAAAAAGTAATTGATGCTTTAGTCGAACTGTTCATCTCACCCGAACTTGATGATGATATCCGTTGGCAAATTGCAGAAAGCTTAAAAGAAATTGATCCAGGCAATAAAACAGCCATCGACTCTTTGGTGGAAGTGCTAAATTCATCCGAACTTGATGATGATACCCTTTGGCTAGTTCTAGAAAGCTTAGGACAAATATCTCAAGGCAATCAAAATCAAAAAGCGATCAATGCTTTGATGCAATTGCTAAATTCACCTAAACTTGATGATGATACCCGTTGGCAAGTCGCAGAAAACTTAGGAAAAATTGACCCAGGCAATAAAACAGCTAAGCTGCTACGCAGCTTGATTGTATAATAGAAGATTAAGTATTTTTAGGGATATAACCCCCAATGCCAGCCAAAAATCATCTGTCTAAAGAGCAAAAAGAAAGATTACTTAAAGAAATGAAAGAAAATCAAAATGCTCAAATTAGAGAAAGGATTTTAATTTTATTATTAATGAATGAGGGAAAAACCTATCAAAAGATAGCCAATTTTTTAGAAATTTCCTATCCGACAGTAGCGTACTGGGCTGTTCATGGTGATCCCGATAAAATGGAGAGTTTTATAGATGGAAGAAGCCAAGGAAACTTTCGGAAAGCTACGGCTGAATATGAAGAAATGTTACTAAAAGTAGTAGAAAAAGAACCATCAGAATACGGATATGAATTTGGGAGATGGACAGGAAATAGATTAGCAACATATTTAGAGCAAGCAACAGGAATTAAGTTGAGTGGCTCTCAAGTCAGGAGAATATTACAAAGAAAAAAGTACGTTTACCTTTGGGCAAAGTACAGCTTAGAGGACAAACAAAATCCGGTACACAGGAAAGCATTTAAAGAGAAATTGTTAGAGTATTTAAAAATAGAAAAAGAATCACCTGAACGCTTGCAAGTATGGTTTTGGGATGAAGTAGGATTTAGTTTGAGAGTAATAAGAAGAAAAACCTGGGGGAAAAAGGGAAGCCGAAAAAAAGTAACAGGACAAAGAAGGAAAGGAAGAGTAAATCTAATGGGAGGGTTAAGGTATAGCGATAAAAAAAGAATAAATTTTGTGATTAAGAAAGGAGAATCGGAGACCTTTTATCAACAAATCAAAGCTTTACATAATTGGATTGTTGAAGAATGGATAGAGTCGGGAAAATTAGCCGAAGAATTTTTAGAAACTGGGCCTAAATTAGTAATAATTTTAGACAATGCTAGTTTTCATAAAAAGAAAGAGATTTTAGAGAGAATAGAAGCAGAAATGCCGAATATTAGGTTAGAGTTTTTGCCCCCTTACAGCCCTGACTTTAATTTAATTGAATTGGTTTGGCACTCAGCTAAAGAATATATTGCTCATCGGCTATTTGAATCAGTAGAGCAGTTAGAAGAATTATTGAATAAATTGTTAAACGAAGGAGATTTAATCATTAATTGGTCTCGCAAAATTAAAAACAAAGGAAATGCTATTTATTAAATCAAGCTGCGTAGCAGCTTATCGATTTTTTGGTGGAAGTGCTAAATTCACCCAAACTTGATGATAATAACCGTTGCAGACTAGCAGAAAAATTAAGAGAAATTGATCCAGGTAATCAAAATGCCATCGATTCTTTGGTACTATTGCTTCACTCATCCCATATTAGTAATTACATCCATTGGCGAGTGGTAGTAAACTTTGAGAAATTTGGTTTTGGCAATCAAAAAGCTGTTGATACTTTAATGGAACTACTCAATTTCCCCCATCTTGATGATGATACCCGTAGGCGAGTAGCAGAAAGCTTAGGGAAAATTGACCCAGGCAATCAAAAAGCTAGAGATACTTTAATGGAACTACTCAATTTCCCCCATCTTGATAATCAGACTCGTAGGCGAGTAGCAGAAAGCTTAGGGAAAATTGATCCAGGCAATCAAAAAGCTATTGACACTTTAATGGAACTACTTAATTCATCTAAACTTGATGAATATGACCGTTGTAAATTAGCAAAAATCTTAAGAGAAATCGATCCAGGTAATCAAAATGCAATAGATACTTTGGTGCAATGCCTCAGTTCACCCGATATTTTTGATTATTTTGATTATGAAACTCATGAGGAAATAACAGAAAGTTTGAAGAAAATCCAAAAAGACAAGCAGTTTGCCGTCATCAAAACCTTAAAAGCCAATTTCAATAAATCTCAGGAAATTGATGATTACTGCTACGAATTAATTTGGCACTACGCCCAAAATCTAACCTACCCCGACTTCTACCAATCTTGGCATCAAGACACCCTTACCAACACCGCAACAGAAAATCTCAACATAGCAAACTTACCTCAAGTCCTTGCCGAAGCTATTAACAATCAACCCGAATTATGCAGCAAAGTAAAGCTAATTTGCATCGACACACACCAATTCATCGACCCCGAAAATCCCGCTCCAGAAATTTACGACCTGATGCTAAATCAAAAATGTCCAGAGTGGCAGAATGGGTATCCAGAAACAATGCAAAAACTCAAACTTTATTGGAATTCCCTGCATCGCAATAGCAAAAATCCCCTCTTTTTCATCTGCTACGATTCCACAGCACTCACAGCCACACCCACAGGATTTAGCCTTCCTTTTTTGACAGCATTGAGCAAATTTGATGGCGCGATTTGTGTAGTATCAGAAAAAGTGGATATTCCGTTGCAAACTTTTTCACCAAGTCAACCCAATTTAATTGCAGATATTGTAGGTTGGATGATGGAAAGAATGCTCGAAGAATAGAGAAATTAGTCTATAGATTAGCTTGCTTTTGCCTTTTATTATATCTAAAAAGCTTGTTCAATAGCTCGATGCGCTAATTCAATTTGTTCGACTGCATCAAGATAAGTTAAAGTGGCTGCATTCCAGGATAACCGTTTTTGTATTCGGTTTAAGATCATTTTTCCAAACTCATGCACAGTATCAAAGCGTTGCAATCTGAGAATTCGCTCTGCAACTTGGCAAAAATCTGGCTGGGGATTTTCAATCACTTCGACATCGGATAAAAGTAGCGATAAAATCTCGCTTCCCATATCAACCTTGACGGTCATTCCTACGGCTGTAATTCGACCCCAAAATCCATTCCATTTCCGTTGAGGAATTCTCTCTTTGGGTACTAAAGGAATTTTAATGATCACCCAAGTTCCAATGGCGGGAGTAAATTCTTGTTGAGTTGTTTTAATATCATCTGGTTCGTCTGTTAGGGATTGATTTTCTGCGGAAGTTGGGGATTGCGAATCGGGTTCTGCCTTCATATCAATGGGGTTAAAAATTGTCTGTTCTTTGAGCAAAATTTTAGCTTGTTTGGGGGTTTTTGCTGCACCTGTGGCGATCGCATCAAGAATCATTTTCCGTTTCTCCTCTGGTAAGCTGCTACGCAGCTTGATTGTATAATAGAAGATTAAGTATTTTTAGGGATATAACCCCCAATGCCAGCCAAAAATCATCTGTCTAAAGAGCAAAAAGAAAGATTACTTAAAGAAATGAAAGAAAATCAAAATGCTCAAATTAGAGAAAGGATTTTAATTTTATTATTAATGAATGAGGGAAAAACCTATCAAAAGATAGCCAATTTTTTAGAAATTTCCTATCCGACAGTAGCGTACTGGGCTGTTCATGGTGATCCCGATAAAATGGAGAGTTTTATAGATGGAAGAAGCCAAGGAAACTTTCGGAAAGCTACGGCTGAATATGAAGAAATGTTACTAAAAGTAGTAGAAAAAGAACCATCAGAATACGGATATGAATTTGGGAGATGGACAGGAAATAGATTAGCAACATATTTAGAGCAAGCAACAGGAATTAAGTTGAGTGGCTCTCAAGTCAGGAGAATATTACAAAGAAAAAAGNTCGCCAACTGATACCCCGCATCAATACTTTGCTGATTCATCATCTCCAGCCAAACCTCTGCGAGTTTGGGTTCATCGATGTGGAGGAGATCCGCCGATTGAATCGCCACACGCCCTTTTCGGTAAGTTCTGCCACAACCTAACCCAACAATAGCTGCCACAATATTCTCAGTTAGTTGCATTTGTTTTCCATTCAAATTCAGATTAAACCTCCCCAATGGAAAATTTTCCATTGAAGGGTGTTGAGGATTCTGGGATGAAACTGTCATTTCTGAGTCGGAAGTGCGTGGCGTAGTTTGAAAAGCGTAAGCTGTTGTGCATTTAAACTGTGATTATAGCATTACCTTTGTTTTTAAGTTTACGTCCCCATTTAATAGATAACTGTCCCTCATTTAAAAGCTGATGCAATAAACACTCTAGCTCATCAACTGATTTAAAGAGTCGATTAGCAATATATTCTTTAGCTGAATGCCAGACCAATTCAATTAAATTATAATCTGGACTATATTCTGGAAGAAATTCTAAATAGATATTCGGCATTTCTGCTTTGATTTTTTCTAGGTATTCTTCTTTTTTGTGAAAACTTGCATTATCAAGAATAATGACAATCTTGGCTCCTTTTTCTACAAATTCTTCTGCTTGATTTCCCGCTAATACCCACTCATGAATTAGCTCTTGATAAAAACTTTTTAACACTTGATAAAAATTATTTGCATTCCCTTTATCCAGAAATTCTACAAATCTTTTTTTGTCCGAGTACCTCAATCCTCCCATAACATTAACTTTTCCTTTTCTTCTGTCTCCTCTAATCTTTCTCCTCTTTCCTTTTTTACACCAGTTCTTTCTTTTTATTACTCTTAAATTAAATCCACTTTCATCCCAAAACCATACCTGTAATTGTTCTGGACTTTCTTTTGTTATTTTTAAATACTCTTCTATTTTATTTTTAAATAATTTCCTTTTTTCTGGATCTCTTTTCTCTTCCAAGCTATACTTTGCCCACAAGTAAACATACTTTTTTTTCTTTAATATCCTTCTCACTTGTGAACCACTTAATTTTATTTCTGTGATTTGTTCTAAATAAGTTGCCAATCTTTCTCCTGTCCATCTCCCAAATTCATATCCTAATTCTTCCGGTTCTTTTTCTACAGTTTCTAATAATATCTCTATATATTTATCTGTGGCTTTTCTATAATTTCCTTTCATTCTTTCATCTTTTAGGCTTTCTAACTTGTCCGGATCTCCATGTACACACCAATAACATACTTTATTTATTGAACATCCCAAAAAATTGGCAATTTCACTTTGTTTTTTACCATCATTTAGCAATAGTAGAATCAAGATTCTTTCTCTAATTTGTCCATTTTCTTCCTCTTTCAATCTTTTCTGTAGTTTCTCTACTTGCTTTTCATTTAAGTGATTTTTAGCAGGCATATTTTTATTGATTTTTCTAAACTTAGTTTTTCATTATACCCTATTTAGATGCTTAACAGCTTAACAATTTCTGAGTTTGCGGGCGAGGGGTTCTACAATCATACCTTCTCGAATTTTCTGCACCGTTGTCTGTTGTCGCTGACGGTTTTCTGCAATCAAGACGAATAGTTCCTCGTCTTCGCTTTCAAAGTGACAGACTTGAACCGGAGCTTTTTCCCACCCCAATGCCAGCAAGGTTCGCCAACGCCGATGACCGCTAATAATCGTCCCATCGGTTTTGATCAGTAACGGACGGACATAACCTTTGAGGGCGATCGCCTCCATCAAGTCCGTCAGATTCTCGTTGCGACCGTAAATCGCCTCATTGCGGGGATGGGGTTTGAGGTGATTAAGCGGAACGTACTCAATCACCTCAAAGCTTTTCAGCGATTGCGTTTGGCTTGTATTCATGATATCGCCCTGACGTTTATCTGGGATTGAGCTTGCTGCCAGTCTCTCCTTAAGATAGCATAATAATCATACGTTTCATAAAGATCATACTTTTAGGCGAATTAGGGTGATCGTTACGGTTAGAGACGTGCCATGGCGCGTCTCTACAGGAAATGTCGCGAAAATGCCTCAGAAAGTGCAATATAGTAACAGAGGATTCGCAAGGAGGATGCAATGGCAAGAAAACGAATTACCTTATCTTTAGATGAAGATTTGCTGGAACGAATCAAACAAGCGGCACAAAAAGATGACCGCAAAATCAGTAATGAGGTGGAGAGAATCTTGATCAAGCACTATCCCCCAGAGCATAATTTTGCTCAATCCGTTTCCAGTTGATGTTTGAGCAATCAACTTTCAAGTTCTATTAAATTTGATATTAATAAAAAAAATAATCCCAGAGTTTTGTTAGTTCTTAGCTAACAAAATCCTGAGATTGATAAAGGGACTATTAATCATTCAAACGATTTAGCTGCTGTTTTAACAGGTTGGCTTGCAAAAAGTTGGGTAATTGCCAGAATAGAAGACAGCAGCAAGTTTCGTTTTCCCTGTTTTAAAGCTATTTCTAAATCCAGTAACAAAGATACAGCCTTTACTAAAGATTGCAAAGGAATCGTTTGTACCTCTTGTTTAAGAAAATAGACTCGTTTAAAATTAGCAATTTGGCAAATCTTGGCAATTTCCGAATCAGATTTAACCCCCTTAACAATTGTTGCTTTGACCCATAGCCAAGTTCTAAATTGGGTAATAAGAGTCGCACAAATCGCAACAGGAAATGTTTCTTTTGTCAAGAGTTCTTGGAGTAAATCAACCGCTTTTTGGGCATTATTTTCTCGAATTGCTTTAGCTAATTGCAGGCTATTTTGGGTGGTAGAAGGGATAAGAGAACGCACTTGTTTTAAACTCAGCTTTGCGCCATTACTGTAGAGAGCTAGAAGTTGCAGTTCAGATTCAATTCGGGCTGAATCATTGCCAATAGCATCAGCTAAATATTCTCTACTATTTTGATCCAATGATAAACCGATGCGAAGGCTTTGGGTACGGATATATTGGGCAATAAGATCAATTCGCCAAGGCGCAATCAAATTGAATTCAAACAGTTGGCTTTGGGAGAGTAGAAATTTTGAGACTTTCAATCGTTTGTCAATGCTGGAAGCTACAAAAATCAAATCAGTTGATTGGGGAACTTTTGGGAGCAATTGAAGAATATCCATCACGGCTTGATCAAACTGTTTAAAGTTGCAGTCCTCCACAATTACTAATTTAGCTTTAACCGAACCAAAAGCCGGAGTTAAAGCGCAATAAATGGCTTCATCTACAGCAGAAGCATGAAAGCGATGATAGTTGAAACTAAGCCAAGCGGGGTTAAGGCTTTTTTTGAAAGCCAAGAGTTTTTTGGAAATTGCATACCGATCATCGCCAACTAACAAGCTAATCATTGATTTCCCTCCTGAATTAAGACTTGATAGTTAATTCCTGTTGCTGTCAAAAATAGTTTTTGTACCTTCCGAATATTGCGGTTAAATTTGTTAAGATATGGGGAAGGTACAGCTAAGATGGCTTTTTGCTCGGTTAGTTCCGCAAGGAAAGCAACCGACAGGAAAACTCGATTCTTTTCAGATGCTTTTGACAGCACGGTTTCCCAAATGGTGTTTTTTAGATCAATGGGTTTTGAGGAGGAAACAGAGGTTGAATTTCGCTTATGAGTTTGATGATTACGGGGTTTATTTTTAGCAGATTTAGGAATTAATCCCAGTAAACAAACTTCTAGCCATAAACTCGGTTGCACACTTTTATTAAGCTGCCATTCTGAAGTGCTTAACTGTTCAAAACCTTGATGAATTGAAGATTGACTCCAAGTTTTTGCGATCGCCTTGAGTTTTGAATAGGAAACACCACTGGTGAGTAAGGATGAACAGTCAGGGACGTTGGCGACTAGCAACAAGTCTCGATAACAACTCAGTAAGCAGGTTAGCAGAGTCAGGGGTGTTTTTCCACTATCAAGGAGTTCACGAGACAGTTGTAGCAGCTTCAGGGTGTCTCCAGTGTTAATGGAGTGCAGTATTGTTACTAAGTCGGACTCTGAAACGCGACCCGATAGTGCTAGAACCTGAGAATGGGTAATTTCTTCTCCCAACAAGCTTAACTGACCCAGTAATTGCAAGGCGTCTCGCAGTCCACCCCCACAGGCGCGAGCGATCGCAATTTTACCCGATGAGGTAATAGAAATAGCTTCTTTTTCGGCAATAATGGTTAAATGCTGAACAATCGCAGCAACAGAAAGCGGCTGAAACCGAAACACTTGACATCGGCTGACAATAGTAGGTAGCACTTTATGTGCTTCTGTTGTGCAGAGAATGAAGACAACATGAGCGGGTGGTTCTTCAAGACACTTGAGAAGGGCGTTAAAGGCTTGGGAACTGAGACAATGAACTTCGTCTAAAACAAAAATTCGGTAACGACCGATGGCTGGAGCAAAGTGGACTCGTTCAATCAAATTCCGAGCGTCTTCAACTCCGTTGTGGGAAGCTGCATCAATTTCCATGACATCTAAACTGCTTCCTTTTTCGATAGAATGACAGGACTGACATTGACCGCAGGGAGTAACAGTGGGTTGGTCGGTAGCGGTGCAATTTAAGGACTTTGCTAAAATTCGGGCTGTTGAAGTTTTTCCAGTCCCCCGTTCTCCTGTAAACAAATAAGCAGGAGCAATTTTGTTCGCTTGAATGGCGTTAGAAAGGGTTCTTTGAATGTACTCCTGTCCGGTTAATTGAGATAGGGTACGGGGACGATATTTCTGAGGAAATGGAGTGTACATAATGACAAGAAAAGTTATGATTTGACAACAGGCATTAACAAGTATTGGCTATCGATTAAAAGATGGGGTTGTTCTCGATTACCAAAGGGTTTTAAGATAGCCGGATGAGCACTATCAATGAGGTGAATTGAAATTTCAGAACTAGCGATCGCTTTAATCCCTTCCAACAAATACTTAATATTGAAAGAAATGGAAAAAGAATGACTAAAGTTGATAATTGCTGTCAGTTCTTCTCTGCCATTCCCAAACTCCCTTAATAAGGATAAGGAAACTTGCTGGTTTTCAGGGCTAAAGTCAATGTTGATGATTTTTTCTTTTTTATCCGCCAAGACCGAGAGCCGTTCCAGTGCTTTCACAAAAGGTAATTTTTCCAGGTAAACTTGATGTTTGAACTCGTGGTTTAATAGCTCTTGGTAGGCGGGATATTCTCCTTCTAAACAACGAGTGATTAGCCGTTGCACGCCCCAAGAAAATTCTACATAACCCGTGGTCAGATTATAAGATAGTTGTACAGGTTCAGCAGAAGTCCGACTCGCTAAAATTCGCTCTAATTCCAATAGAGATTTAGCGGGAAGGGTAAATTGCAAAGGTTCTGTATTCTCCGTTTCTTTCTTTTTCTTGAACCCTTGAATGGAGGTTTCTACCACAGCTAACCGATGACCGTCCGTTGCAGCTAATTCTAAGGTATTAGAGTTAATTTTTAGATGAACTCCGGTTAATATCTGCTTCGTTTCATCGGTCGCTGTTGCAAATAATGCTCCTTTAATACCACTTTTTAGAGCTTCCGCAGCCATAGCCAGATTTTGGCAAGGGTTGACTTCAGGAATTGAGGGGAATTCATCGCTTGATAAACCTCGAACTTGGTAACGTCCACTGGCGGAAACTAAAGTTAAAATTGGATTTTGTTCGGGTTTAACTGTACTTAAAGGGTGATCTTGGTTATTTTCAGCGTTCAAGGAGATTGAGTTACTTAATTGGAGATCACCGGAAGAAAACTTACGGACAATTTCACTTAAAAGTTCGGCGGGAATTGTCGTTTCCCCTGGAGTGTTAACCTTAGCTTCAAAGGAAGTTTGAATGGCTAAACTCAGATTAAATACGCTTAAGTAAACACGCTGAGTTTTAGAGCAAGCTGCTAACAGAACATTACCTAATATGGGATGGGTTGGTTTAGCAGGAACAGCATGGCTAACCAGTTCGAGGTGAGTTGCTAAATCATTTTGTGTGCAAAGCAGTTGCAGAGTAGCATCTGAAGTTGAGGAAGATGGGGAAGTTTTAGAGGTGTTAACAACTTGGCTTTTTTCTTCTGTTAAAATTTTGGAGGTTTTAGAAGGAACAGTTTGAAGGTCAGAGGATTTGGTCTTTTTAATTCGGCTTTGAGTTGCCGAACGTCGGGTTTTAGTTGGCATTTTTCCCATTAATATATTGATCAAAACCTAGCAGCGATAGCTGCTTACAAACTGAGGCATTATTATTATTTTTTATAACCCTGCTTGTTGTAAAGCTAACTCTAAAAGAGATTGAACTTGAAGAATTTCTGCTTCTAAAGGATCTTCAATCCTAAATTTTTCTTCAAATTCTGTTGTTTTTAATCTTAAAACGGTTAGCCATTCTGAGCCTAAGTGCCTTCTGATGAATTCTTGATAAATCCTAGATAAAGAAGCATTAGGATAATGATTTTTAATGGCTATGAGGAAGAAACGTTATCGATTCAAAAACATTTTAGAATACCGTGAATTGAGTTTGAGCTAGATTTGAGGAGAAAAAAGCGCAAGTCGTCTATGCCTAGCAATTCCTCACATTCATTCATAACAGAGCCAGAAAACAGTCTGCGGGAGAAACTGATCCGCTCAATCTGGCTGCACAGGGACAAATACTGTTATTTATTTGAAGTCGATGGCTCTTATCGATTGTTAAGCACAGATCGCCGAGGTCAGTACACCATCTTACCCGATGGTCGCTCGGTTTTGCTGGCTTGGATAACTGATCCCTTCACTGAAACCCTTCTTGTACAAGAAGATGGGAGTTTGTTCATGAGTGGGAGTCAGTTTGTAGAAATGGGGACACGCTCCAAAGTACCTTCACAAACCGCCAATCCCCTACCGCAGCCTGATGCGATGATTCCTAGCTTAATCCCAGAAAAACCATCGCAATCGGATCTCATTCCCTACTGGCTACCAGAAGATTTCCCCATCTTTATGGATAATCAGGGTATATTTGGCACTTCAAGGGGTGAGGGGCAGGGAGTTGAGCCGCGAATTTTACCGACCGTCAATCAGTACAAGGGTGCAGACGGTGGATATGTGGCGTTTTATTCGCGAGATCCGGCCAAGGCTGTGTATTCAGTCGGGGGAGGAATTTATGTGGTGGGACAAGTTCGGCTTAAGGGTCGATATATCGGCAGAATTTTTCACCCCGAAGGCTACTTAAATCAAGACATCAGTGTAGCTCCAGAATTCAAAGCGTTATGTCGTAAGACGTTTGGCGTTGAAGGATGGGCTGGAGGGGACACCGGAGGCTGGTTTGGTAAGTTTGATTCTAGCCCCGAAACACTAGAAACAATAGGAGATCGTCCTAACTCAAAGATTGACACAGCCCCAGTTGTGCATCCGGCCTGGAAGTGGGTGGTTACGGTCGGGGCTGACTCTATCCTTGCTTTTATTGGAGTTTTATTGCCTTGGATGGTGGGTTTGATAATATTGCTGAGTCCAACCCTTTTGATTCTCTGGGGTGCTGTTGCGCGATTTGGGTTGACTTGGAGGCTACTGTTGATTCCGGTCGGTGGAATCGTTGGGTTTGTGCTGATGGCGATCGCTGCGATGTATTTGTGCAACTACAACTTCGAGCTTCATGAGCGTCAAACAGGCCCATCTGAAGCGGGGTCGTTGGGAGGGTTAGGTCAAGCAATCATGGCATTGATTGCAATGGCTTTATTGGGTTGGATTGGTTCAGGACTGGGTGCTTGGTTGGTTGCAAACTATTGGGTAGTTGACTTCTAATTAGCGAATAATGAAAACTCGATTTTTAGCTCGGCTACAACTGACATAATAAAGTTGGTTACACGCTAACACACTGTTGCGATAGTCCCTCATAAATTCAAGTTTTTGCTTAGGAAGATGTTGGGCTAAATACAAAAACTTGGTCGCAACTTTTTTGGAGATGTCATTGCTATCAATTCCGACTTCTCGGAAAGTAGAGCCTTGAGCGTTATGAACAGTTAAAGCCCAACAATTTCGCAGATCCGCAAAGATTTCACAATGATTATACCAAGATTTCCAAAGGCTAGGATTAGTTTTAGCGTTTCGTAATAATTTGATATTATCTTTGTGAAACTTTTGAGCATCGTCTTCATGAAGAAGATAGATTTGACGCAAATCTTCGGAAGCATAAAAACTCCCATTATTCTCGATTTTAACCTTCAGTTTCCAAGCTTTATAACCAGAATAGCGATCTTCTGCCACTTCCATCACTTCTACTTCTGTTGAGGTAGGAAGAATAACGGTTTTTTTGTCAGGAGCAATCACAGGAGCTTTACTAATGAGTCTTTCTCCCACCACAAATCTAGGTGCATTTTTTCCGTAGAGTTTGGCTCGAATTTTATGGTTCCAGTAAGCAACTCGTTTATTAGTGTAGCAGAGAATTCGGAAGCAATCTGGATCTGAAGGAAAGGTTGCAGAGAATTTTTTTAGTGCATATTTGAGAAACCTTTCTTCTCGAACCATGAAGGCTCCATTTTTGCGATCTAAGTCAAATTTGGAGAAGGGTTGGAAAACGGTTTTGCTTTTAACAGCAGTTCGACAAGCGGTTACAAATTCTAGGAGAGGACTATCTTTTCCTTGGCGAACAACTTCGGTTAAAACAACTTTATTTTCTACGTTAAAAGATGGTGATCTTCGTTCATGGTTATCCTCGTTAACTGGGGATAATTGAGCGGGATCTCCCATGACTATGAGTTGGCGATTTTTACCAATAAGTAAAGTATTCTGGATTCGGTGTTGAATAATATTCCACAATTCGGTTGTCACCATACTGCATTCATCCAGAAAAATTGTATCGTATAAATGCAGTAATGAAGGTAAAACTTGTTTGAGGATTTTATGTTGTCCTTGTTTAACAGGAGCTAATCCTAAGAGTTGATGAATTGTCATAAAATCTACTCCTCTAACTTTTTTCTCAGTTGCCATGCGTTGCAAAACTCCCACAGCTTTATTTGTAGGAGCGGTAAATGCAACTCGTTTTCCTGTATTGACAAGCTGTTGAGCAATTAAATTAATAATCGTTGATTTTCCTGTGCCTGCATATCCAAATAATCCAAATATTTGTTGAGGACTGTTGAGAAATTGCTCAATTTGTTTTAAAGCTTGATCTTGTTGAGAGGTGAGTTGAAAAGATGGTTGAACCCAATTTTGTGTCATAACGATTAGGTTTTTGTTGACTACTAATTGGATTCAGCGTTAGCTGTGAAATACTCTATCGCAATTCCCAATGAGTTATGCCAATTCTTTGGTTGGGGCATTTTGCGATCACCATTCATTCAATTGAGGCAGTCCGAAGCGGCTACTTATGCACCTGCTTTCAAACACCAGCCTATTCAATATGGTGCTTATACTTTTTTCGTTGGCACCGTTGGCTTATGGGAACTGTTTAAGCCTCGTTAGTACCTCCTCCCCATAGTGCTCAATTTTCTATTTTCTTGTTGAGTGAACCTTTTGCCTGCGGGCTATTTGGCTTTGATTTAAGATATAACTAGACTAGACCAGTCGTACAATTTTGTCGGGAGATTAACCCATGAATAAAATTACCCTAGAAGAAATTACTCAAGATTTGATCAACTATCTTCAACGGGCTAAAGCTGGAGAAAGTTTTGTGATTTTTCAAGCAGACCAACCGATTGCTAAAATTATTTCGGCTAAATCTGAGGGTGTTTTAGAGGCTTTCGATGCTTTTCGCTCCAAAATCGTTTCAGAAGGAATTGATTTGGATAGTGATGAAATCTTTGCTGATGTTCGGGACTGCACCCCGACTCCCGAAAAACCTTGCTGGTGATGAGCGTGAAATTTCTCCTGGATACTAACATCATTTCCGAAAGTATCAAACTACAGCCTAATGATATTTTTCTGGAACATTTTCGACAGAATCTTGAAGAATCGGCGATCGCATCGGTGACATGGCATGAACTTCTTTATGGGTTATATCGATTGCCGGAGTCTCGGCGAAAAAAGAATTTATCTGATTACTTAACCCAGGTGATCCAAGAAAAAATGATCATCTTGCCGTACTGTCATGCTGCCGCCGGATGGTTTGCGGTGGAACGGGCTAGACTGACTGCTTTGGGTCGAATGCCGTCATACCCGGATGGGCAGATCGCAGCGATCGCTAAAGTCAATCATTTGATTCTGGTGACTCGTAATGTTTCAGACTTTGCCGACTTTGAAGGACTGACCATTGAAAACTGGTTTGTTTAGAGAGAATAAGAAGAATTTACCCATTTATTACAATCAGTAATTGTAGCTCTATCAAATTTATAGCTTCTCAAGCCCCAGTTTTCCCAAGGAAATAAGAATCGGCATAGACAGTTGAGTTTGGGCTGATGCTTCAGGAATTCCCATGCCATTTCTAACCAACGTTAGAAACTCTCGAACTTTGAAAACAACCGGATCTGTGGCAGGGGTATAACCTTTTTGAATAGCAATCTTTAAACCTTGTTCAATATCTTGGAGTGTAGCAACACGATGACGATCTACAAATACTGTCGATTCCTGCCCAAGTGTACTCGTAGTCATCGCAATTCCATTACTAATTGGCTGTCCTGAATGGGGAATAATATTAAACAAATAGAGGCGTTCAATACCTTGACTAGAGCGAGTTTTAATGACAAGATTAGTAATAGAAGTAGTAGTTGCCCCTGGAAAATTTAAGGGTTGAATGGGTTGAACTAATACCATCCGAGCTTGATTACTTTTTAATTCTATATCAGTATTAAAAACTGCTTTAGAAGGGTCAGCTAATCGAATATAAGTAACAATTTCATCGGTTTGGCTAAAGTCAATCACGCTAAAGCGACCTGGCCAGACTGGGAGATTGGTGGTTGTACGAGTTGCCGTATCCCGACTCATCGGTTGTAAAGCTGGATTTTGAGCAGAACTTTGGGAAGATAAACTGGTGATCAGAATTGTTGAGAGAACAGGAGAAAGTACAATTAGACCCATCTTTTGAAGAAGTTTTTTCATGATGCAATAACCTCGAATTAAATTCAGTGATTAATTGACCGTAATAAAAGCATTAACAAAAATTGAAACTTCCGTTCCTTCTGGCACAATTGCCACATTACCTCGCTTCATCAGTTCTTCTAAAGTTTGATCTGAGCGTTCGCGTAAACGTTGAGCCGTAGGTGTAAAGAAACCTTCCAAAGCGGCGGCTAAAATATTGGGTTGAGCGCGTCCGGTAAGAGTTTCCACACTGCTACTTCCCAATAGTCCACTGTGTTGACTTAATGTGCGTTGAGTAGGTTGATTAATAATTTGTCCAACCCGTCCTAAACTACTTAATACACCAACTAAAATATCGGTTTTAGCAATTGCAGAACCCCGATCAAATAATCCTTGAGCAATCAACGGTTTGTTATTTGAACCTCGAATCAGTAAGCTTTCTTCAGGGATAGGCATCTGCTGAATATTGCCTGTAGAATCGGGATAAACTATTGCGACAGCACTTTGAGAAACCAAGCGATTACCAGGCGTAACATTATCAACTTCGGTAATTAAAATAGTTCCTGTGGGTAAAGCGATCGCCCCATCACTAGCTAACAAATTCTCAGTTAATTCTACTGCAAATCTTCCCGCCGTTGGGCTTTGGTTGGTTTCATCCCAAATCATCGGCACAATCACTTTTCCCTTAACAGATGAACCAATTGCAATCTGTTTAGGAGAAGTATAGTCAGTTCCTTTCTCGTCAAGCGTTGTGCGGTTAAGAATACCAATTTCTCCGGCACTCATTTCATCAACCCTTGAAGCAGAAGTTAAACGTTCTGGGCTAGGATTACCAATAACAACCGTTTTGATTTCTTGATGTTGTTCAGATTGTTTGGGAGAAGGGATGGTGGGTGAACTGATCTGCATAAATTGTTCAGTTTGAGGAATAGATGTTGGCGCTGCTACGGCCGTTGTCATCCCAAAAGGTGGAGGTGTAATGGAATTGCGGGCGATAGCTGGATAGTCTGTAACATCGGCTTGGCTTTGTCCTAAAGACGCTAACTCCGCCCAGCGTTGATAGGGGTCTCGATCTTCTAATGGGGGATTTGAAGGTCGAGACGCTACGGTCGGTGCAGGACGGGGGGCAGGTGCAGGCCGTACAGGGGGAGGAACAACTTGTACTGTTCTGGGTCTGGGTGGTGGTGTCGCTTGAACAGGTCTTACAGGTTGGGGGGTTGCAGAATTAGATGCAGGTGTAGGTTTGGGTTTAGAAGGTGGCGCTGCATTTGAAGTAGGCGGTTTTTTAGGTGTTGGAGATTGAGCGTTTAGGGTGCGTTGCTGATCTTGAAAAGCCAATTGACTTTTCAGTTCGCCTGATTCATTTTTAGGGGAAAATGTTGTCACTTCGGGTTTTGAGGTTTTCGGTTGTTGAGCAACGGGTTTAGGAGCAAAAAAGACAAACCATAAAAAGCCAAAAACGCCTAAAACAAAACCTGTAGCAGTCAAAACAGAAAACATCCGAACGGATGGTTTTTGAGAAATTTCTCGACTTTCTACTTGTTCATCATCCTGTTTAATTCTGTATTCAGAAGCTAACAATTCTAAAGCATCTTGATCATAGCCCGCTAATAATCTTTCTTCATCAGGGCTAAGTTCATCAATTGTCTCTGAAAAGCTAGAGATCGATGTTTTAGAGGAATTTTGCTGCTTCAAATTAGACGTAGTTAATCCTTCTTCAATCGTATCAGGTTCAGAATTAAAATCAGGTTGATGTTGAAAACCATTATTACTCATGATTTTGACCTCACTTTATTGGAGATTGAATTCAGTAATCTTATTAATTTCTAACCCCGCAGAGCGGATTTCATAAACTTTTTGCTCAAATGCGGACGCTTGGTCTCCTAATGTCGCCGTTTGAATCTCAACGGCTTTAATTCTAAAGGTTCGATTGAACGGAATTCTTTCATCTTTTCCTAAACTCCGATCAACAATTAGTCGAGTGGCAATCATATCAATTTCCCATTCTCCAGGGCGAATTTCTCTGGGTTCAGAAAGAAACGAAATAATAATTGTTGAGCGGACTTGACCCGAAAAAACGGTACTTGGAACCAAATCAGCAATTTTATCAAGAGAAGCCTTGCCAAATTCAGGTTCCATTAATAAAGAAGCAAAGTAGGTACTGGTTGGAACTCGTTTTGAATTGACTTTGATCCCTGAGTCAGTTTCATTCGTACCCGGAAGTTTACTATCCCAATTAAAGGTTAACTCAGCCCAAGTCTTGACGAAATTTTGAATAACTGATGGATAGCGGAACCGTTGGTCTCGTTCAGAAACATAATAAGTTTGACCATTGATTAGTTGAACTTGGGTTGTTCTTAAACTAGCCAATGAATTCATGCGGGAGGCAATAAATAAATGCAGAATTAGCGTGAAAAAATTGATAGATGTTAAAATCACAAAACACAAGGCAAGCCAATTTTTAGCTTCGGGAAGTAGCGCAGGGTGTGTTAATTTTTGAAGCTTCATATTATCTGAATCCTTTGTAAATAATCAGATTAGTTGTGGCTCCAAGAGCATTGCTGAATAAATCGACCAGTTGTTTAGCATGACCCGCAATGCCGTTGTATAAAGCAATTCCCCCTCCTCCGGCGATGAGAAGAGCTAGTGCAGGGGCAAAAATACTGATGAAGAAGAGGAAAGCAACATCACTGGCCAGTTCTGCTCCTGAGTTGACCAGAACAACGGCAGCCAGTCCAACGATAATGTTGTAACCAAGCTGGACACCAAATAAGCTGAGAAAACCTGTTACCCAAGCCCAAATCGGACGACCTTGCAGCGGCAGGAGAGACAACCCCATTGCGATCGGTGCAAACAAACCAGTCAGCAGTAAAGCAGCTTCAAGAACGTTGACGAAGGCCCATTGAATGCTGTACAAAATAAAACGAAGAATGGGTATGGCTTTTTCTCGAAACACGGAACCCGGGTCAGTGACGAAAGTAACGGCATCTTCAGCAGCACCGAATAAGGTACGATTCCAAAGCATTTGTCCAAAGGTTCGCAATGCTTGTAAAGGAACAGAACCAGCCGCTTGTCTTTCAGCTTCATCAACAATTTTTTGAGCCGCTTCGCGTTTAGAATTCCAACAGGTTACGAGTTCTTCCCCGACTTGGTTTCGACATTCACTATAGAGATTTTCAAGCTGCTGTTTACCAATACTGCTCAGGGTAACGTTAGTAATTGCATCTCTAAAAGTGAGTTCTCCTAATTGGGCTTCCAAAACGCTTTGCACTTGTTGATAAGCAAAGCTGCGGCTAACGATGACGGTATTGGCGAGTAATCGACCATTAGCGCCTAGAAAGAGCATGATGACCAGGGGCCAAACAAACAATGAGGCTAGTTCTGACCAAGATTGTTTTTCGATAATATCCTTGCCACTGGTAAGGGTGAGGAACAAAATACTGATGGCGGCTAAGGTAATTCCCAAGGATACTAAACCGACCCACAATCCTGAAGCAATAGGGTCAATTGTCCCAATCCAAACTTTGTCCCAGGATTCGGAAGTGGCCCTAGCTAAATTGATCGATTCACGAACAATATCTAATGCTGCTCCTTCCCCACCACTGGTGGGAGATGTTATTTGTCCTAAAAGTTGCATCATGGGTTTGACCGGATAAGAAAGTGCGAAGTGCGGAGTACGGAGTGCGGAGTGCAAGAAGAGAGAGTGCGGGGTGCGGAGTACGGAGTGCAATAAGAGTGCGGGGTGCTGTGTGCAATAAAAGTGTGGGGTGCGGAGTATGGGTTTAATAAGAACAATTCAAGTAACAACACTTCAGACAGTTTGCGATCGCCTTCGGCTGGGCGGAGCATCGTCGCCAACGGTGGAATAAGGGTTTAAGACCTTTCGTTGACTCAGGTGAAGAGCGAAAATTAGACAGCAAACAACCCACTCTTGACGCACACCGCACTCTCCACACCGCACCCCGCACCCTGTACTCCGCACTCTTATTGCACTCTATCTAATTCGTGCTCTCGTGGGTTGTTTGTCCCAGATAACCCCCTCCTGGCAACATGAGCATTCCCGCTTGGGAGCTTGCTTGATTGCCGGATGTAATGCTGCCTCGGCGATCGCTCGTATTAATAGCAGATATTTCCTGAGCCGCTTGGGATAGTAAAACGTTGTTAATTGCCCGATCTGTACGAGCTTGTTGAGCTTCTTGCAAAACTCGAGCATTAACATGAGCATTGAGTGCTGTTTGCTGAGAGAGGTTTTGCAAAATATGTTGGCTCACATCAAGGCTTTGGGATTGTTCAGCGAGTTGAACATTCTGGGTTGTATCTTGCTCTGTGGCTTGTAAAACTGAGCGACTTTGAGCTTGAGCCTCTTCACTCAAGGTGGAGCCATCTGCAATTCCTGTCGCAGTATTGCGTTGAGCTTGTCTATCAAGTTCAGACATAATTGCAGTTGAACCTTGGCTATCGGATGAGCCTAATTTGTTCTCCAATTGATCTGAAAGTTGTGTTCCTTCATAACGGGAGGTTGGCGCGTTTAAAATTTCGCGACTAATTTGACTTAAATCGGGAATTTTAATCGCTCCCAAGGACGAAGAAAGCAGTTCATTTAGTGTGCCGAATAAGTCGTTTTGTACAAAGCCACGCACATCACCAATAAACTGATCAACTTCCTTAATCACGTTTTCAATAGGTGCGAAGAAATCACCCGAAGTTGATGACGTTTGAACCACAGAAGTTTGGGTGGGTGTTACAACAGGAGGAGTCGTTTGAGCCAAGGTGAGTTGGTTTGAATTTATTAAACTTAAACTCAGTCCCAGCACAATTGCAGTTTTTACGGCTACTGGTTTTGTAATCAATAGAATTTGAGATTTCATAAACATTACCTACCGATAGGTGACAAGTGTTTTGGAAGGGGTAGTGTCCGGTGTAGATGCAGATGGAGATGAAGTTGTTTCAGAATCACTCCGTCCGATGGAGTCAAAACCTTTTCCATCTTTGAGGGCTGCAACATAATCTTGAGTGAATTGTTTTAAAGCTTGGAGTCGCCCTTTGAGAGTGGATGGGTACTGAGCGAAAAGGCGATCGCGAGCTTCTTTTTCCTGTAAGTTATTAGCAACAGAAGCCAGCATCATCTCCGCCGGATAAAATCGAGTTCGCCAAAACCGACCTCCTTTTTCAACTAACCAACAGGAATAGAGGTCAGAAACTCTGGGTAAGAAGGCTTCTGTTGCATTTTGGCTGATGAGTCGGGGGTCATAACCAAGATACTTTTGAGCCGCGACAACGCCTGTATTCGTGATTCTTCCAGTAATTTTGTAGACCATATTTTGCATAATTTGAGCACCTGCTGAACACTCACAAATTGCATCAAAATCTTGGCTTAATAGCACAACGGCTATGCCATCTTTTCGCCCCGTTGCACAAAGTTCGCCCACAACAGATGCAAATCCATCTTTCTTTAACAACACGCTCAATTCATCCCCTAAAAATAAACTTTTTGGATGAGAAAGCGCGTTCCGAATACAGGCAGTATGGGCATTAATTGCCATCAAATAAGCATCTTGTTCATTTGATAAACCCGATAGGGCGAAGAACTTAACCGCAGGTTCTGGGGAAAAGGTACTGGGTCTGCCAATGGCTTTCCCTAAACGGGATGTTAATAACGCATTACCTTGACTTAGGATTTGATTAATTGCCAATTTGTCAAGATCTTCAAAGGATTTGAGATTAAGTCTTTCTTTGCTACAAAACCTCAATAAATCTTGGAAAGTTGGCATTTGTTGCCATTGGGAAGATTGCCAACCGTTTTCAAATGCTTGATTATAACGAGCTACAATTTCTGGATCTTTGAGGTAGAAATCAAGCATTCGTAAGAGAATAGAATCAACTCGTTGTGCTAAGTGGGGATTATGGATTTTTCCCATTGCGATCGCCACTAATGCTTTACGAATAAATTCTTTCCAAGATTCCATCCGCCGTTCTCGTTCAGCTTTAGGAAATTTTCTTAAATCAGGAGGTTCTAATAAATTACTTGACCCTTCGCTGATATCATAATAAGCGCCTTGATCTCCTAAAAGTTCAATAGCAGTTTTGAAAGTGCTGTTACCGCCACTGCTAATATCCATCCCCACAACAGGAATATTATTTGCTAAAGCTTCTGTGGCAAATCGCCATCCTAAAACGCTTTTTCCAGAACCCGATTCTCCCATAATTAAAGCCCGACTAATTTGATTGTAAAACAAATCAATAAAAATCGGTTTTCCGCCCCGTTCAGTTAATAATTCAACTCCTTTTTGATCAATATCACGGGGAACCGTTAACGGTAGAATTCCGGCTATCGTTTCAGTATCTAATGTTAAACGTCTTTCGCTTAACCATGAGCCACTGTGAAGCAACCATTTAAACGTAATGGGAAGGCATTGCAACCAAATTTCCCAAGCAATATTACGTTCACGAATCACTTTAGCAGTTCCAAAACTATTAGAAAGAGCGTTGCAAGCTTGGTTTAATTCTTCAGCCGTATTTCTGTATACTAAAAAGGCAACGGCTGTATTTAAAGGAATCGCCCCTTTATAAAGCCGATGTTGGGCATCAAAAGACTCCTCTTGCTTAATTTCAGCACCAATATCTCGTCCCTGCCCTTTCGTTACGGCTCTAATACTCGCAGTTTTCGCACCCTTTGCTTGCCGAGCTAAGTTATCTTGAACAAAATTTTAAATATTATTAAATCAACATCAGAAATTAAGTCTACCTGCTATAATACACAGCTTTTAAGCATAAAATCAGCTTTTATTTTAATTTTACTGTGTCTATGTTGACTTAGTATGGTACAATAGTAGGCTAATTATACTAACTGAGAAATGAGGGAATTATTATGGATCTGAATCCAGCTTATACTCCTGTAGGAACCTTATTTGATAATAAACCCATGTTTTTTATTCCTAAGTATCAAAGAGCGTATGCTTGGGAAGGCGAATCTATAAAAGACTTTATCAAAGATTTAAAAAATTGTTTTGTTAAACGAAAATCTCAATCTCCTATCAATCATTTTTTAGGTGGAATTCTAAGCGTAGAGTATCCTGTTGCAGGTGTAGTAAGGCAACATGAATATGAAATTATAGATGGGCAACAAAGAGCAGCAACTTTTACTCTGCTTATGGCTTGTCTCGTCACAATGTATAAAGAATTACTAAATCAAGCCAAAAATTCACAAGATGCAACAAATGAAGAAATCCTTCAAAGCCGAATCAAGGATTTATCTAAGAGATTTATAGAATTTGATCAAGAAGTACAAAGAACTATTACTAAAGTTGAGGTTTTAAAATTATCAAAGCCCGATCAGAATTTTTATAGAAATTTAATTCGAGAAAAAAAACCATCAGTATCAAGAGATTCTCATAGAAAGTTACTAGAAGCATATAACAGCATATCTGAGGCGGTTAAAGAAATGATAGATAAGTCGAATTTAGTAACTAAGATGGACGATCTTGAAGTTATTCAGAACGTTATAGATAGTGACTTTACTGTCTTACACATGGTTACGAAAGCAAAAGAAGATGCTTTTAGGCTGTTTCAAGTTATTAATGATAGAGGGACAAGTTTAACGGAAGGAGATTTACTAAGAGCAAAAACGTTGGAAATATTAGAAAATTTTAGCACAGAGCAGAATAGTGTTGAAGATTTATGGAATGAAATTCTTTCTGATCCTCCTAATAAAACTGCAAACTATCTTAATTGGATTTATGAATCTAATCATGGGAGAAGAGCATCACAAAATGCTTTGTTTGATAATTTTATTGACGCTTTCTTTCCTGAGCATAAATCTCCTAATTTGACTGTAGATGATGCAAATAATATTTATATAAAAGTAAAGGACATAAATGAAAATATTATAAAGTGTAGAAAATTAGAAAATGGAGAGTGGCTCTATAAAAACCAGCAACCTATAACAGGTTGGGATAAAAACCGTCTCAATCTCTTGTTAAAAGAGTTAGATCATACATTATGTATACCTTTGTTGTTGGCAGCATCGACACTGGATCATCAAAAATTTTCTCAAGTTGTACAAATTATAGAAAAGGCTTTTTTTCGTTACAAAATTATATGTAACCAACACGCTACTCCACTTCAAACAATCTATCGTGAAGAAGCAAATTCAATTAGAACTAATCCGACACAATACAAACTCACAAGTTTAAAGGGGAAGTTACGCACTTTAATAAATAAAAGAGCTTCAGATGACGTATTCAAAGCCAACCTTGAGTTGCTTCATTATAAAGAGACGGGAGGCGGTAGTAATAAACCACTTAAATATTTTTTGTTAACTGCTGAGTATTATTACCAATGGTTTAAACAGGGAGCGACTGGGGAGCCTGTTTGTACTGACAAGACTAGAGTATATGACTTTGCTAGTACCTCTATCGAGCATATATACTCACAAAATGCAGATAGTAGTGTATTTGACTCTACTTTAGAGCCTGTAAAGCATTCATTAGGAAACTTGACAATTCTAGATCCAGCTTTGAATGCGACTGGAAATAATGATAGTTTTGTCACAAAAAAATTGGTTTATCAAGGGTCTTCAGTCTTTTTAACAAAAGAAGAGGTTGGAACAAAAACAGCTTGGGACTTAAATGAAATTAATTCTTATAAGCAACAGCTTATAAATATAGGAATGAAAATTTTTCAAATATAGTTCCTAGCTTATATGGAGGGAAATATGGAGTATTTTTAACTACTTAAGTGTTTGGGAAAGGCAGATTGGAAGGTTTCAACGAGGGCTTGGGCGGTTGCAAGTTTGTCGTATTCCGCTTCTGTTTGAGGCAATTTAAAGATGGCTTCCCGTTCCTCTGGGGTTAATTTGTCTTGATTGGCCCCAAATTTCCAGCGATCGCCTTCTTTTGTCCCTGAGAAGATATCCTGTCCGTCACTGCCTATAACAGCAACTTGAATTTTGTGATGATCAGGAGTAACATACAGTGTGCCACCTTGCTCAAAAGGAATTCCAGATGGGGGAGATTGCCCAGTTGCCATGGCATAATTAACTAAGCAATCGGCGACGGCTTCACGTTGCTGTTGTACTTTTTTTTGAGTCACAATTTTGCTTAGGAGATCTTCAGGTTCGTCATCAATCAATGATTCGGAAGGAGAAGGAACAGAAGAATTTAGAGGCTTAGAAACAGGCAGAGTTGAGTTAAGTTCGCTATGAGATTGAGTGGAAACTTGAGGTTTTATGGTTTGCTCTAGTTCCTCAACAATTTCTTCTAACCGATCTAACCTTTCTGACAACTTCCCTAAATAATCTTGAATTTGGTCAAGTTGTTGGTTAAGGCTGACATTTTTATTAATTTCGAGTGGAGGAGACCTTTTATAATTCGGATCAATTTGGTTTCCGAGTTTATCAATTTTCTCTCCAATATCAACGGCTTTAATTTCAGTATCATCAATTAAGATGGGATCTTTTTGCTCGGAGGTGACTTGCTGTTTCTCTTCTTTAGAACTAATTGGTTGGTTTTGGAAAGTTTTATTGGGTTTAACCTTTTGAGTTCGTTCAGAAAGATTTTCAGTTCGTTCTGCTAAGGTTTCTAAATCAGCGATTACGTCAGTTTGTCGAACGCGAATGCTAATTTCCTCCGTTCGTTCATTTAAAGTTTGAATTTGCTCCAGAATTTCCTCAAGTTTTTTAGCTTGATTGTTTTCCTTCGCTTGGGTAATTCCATCAATAAGTTCTTGAATGCTGTTAACTGCTAATAATCCCATTAAAGAAGTCGCTTGAAGGGTTAAACCTGTGACGGTTAGCCCATCAATTTCACTGGATTTAGCATTAATGATTGAACCTTGATGTTGGCTTTCTTTGAGAAACGCTTCCAAAGACTCAAGCAGTGGATATGGTTCTTCTGACTGTTCAGGTGTTTGTTGCTGAGTTTCAGGAGTTTTCATCGACTTTTGGGAAGTGCGATTCTTAGCGATTTCACCTAAAGCTCCCGTTTTCAAAGGAGTATCGTTATCCTCTGATAGTAGTTCATCAATATCATCTTCCTCTAGGTTTTGTGGTTCTTGACGATTTCGGTGAGAAGAAGCTGATTTTGATGTAGCTTTCTTGGGTTTTGAGAGTTCTTCATCTTCTTCTAAATCTGTTAAATCCTCATCAAAATCTTCTGAAAGGTCATCATCTTCTAATTGATCATTAGCTTCTAAATCGATTAAATCGCTGACATGAGAAGGCGTGTAGAAATTGTTATTTTCTTTCGTATCAACTCCAGCCTGTTTGAGATTTTTAACTAAATAGACCCCACTGGTTCTTTGACTGGGATCTTTAGTTAGGTAGAAAACAAAGCCAGAAACTTCATCATTTTTTCCTTCAGTGATTAAATCTACACTAATACTGGCTTTTTGATTTCCTGATTCATTGAGTCGATCAGGACGTTTATTGAAGGACTCAACAAAGTTTTTGAAATCCTCCCAATCTTCAACACCCCCTTCTTCTTGAATAGCATCAATGGCAGCATCTAAAGTTTCTTGAATATGCTCTAGCCTTTTAACGTGTTTGGGATCTGTAGCGGTTAGAACAGACCAATCCCGTTTAGGTGGGGAAAACTTTTTAGGCTTAGTTGCTGATTTTGTAGCCATTTATTAATCTCCATTTCAGCTAATTATTTTTGTTGGCTCTAATAGTTATTAATTGTCGGTAATAGTGCTTGAAATAAGGTTGTTTCTTTGGGTTTATATTTGATTCAGTCACAAGTTAGATAAATTGGAAGTTATTACTAGGAAAGCTATCATCCATTGGGTTGAGACACTAAGAGGATTAATTGATGCTACTGCTTCCCCCTGATGGCTGAAGACTGATATTTAATGCTTTTGTGGGTGGATAACTACTTTAATCACAGGTTGGCTAGGTGCGATGCCGATAGGTGATGTGTGTCTGTCTATGCGATCGCGTAGCTACCGCCTGTCGGCATCGCGTAGCCGCCTGCGCCTTGACATCGCAATGCTAATCAACAACGACTCCGCGATCGCATAGCCGCGGCCTGTGGGCATCGCAAGCAACAAGGACAAAACAATCAAAGGGTTAAAGCACTTTAGAAATTAATCAACAATCAAAATCCTAACCTACTAAAATGAGTAATTTTACTTACTAAATTGGTGTACGGAATTTTGACATGGCTTGCTGTTCCACTGCGGGAAAAATAGAAGGGAAAACAGTGCATAAACTCCCTCTTTGTGATTTTGATTAAATGGCAAAATGTTACATAAGATACCAAATTTTGAATAATACAACGTAATACAGAAGGAAATAATAGGGAAAATAGTGCATTTATTCTCTACTTTTTCCTATCTGTTTCAAGCGTTTTTTTGAGCTTGTGTGGAAAGAAAGAGTCAAATTGTAGTCTTAATACTACAAATGTAACAGGAGTCAATGGAAAATTTTCCATTGACTCCTGTGCGATGGCGTAGCCGCCGCCTTGCGGCATCGCCTTAAAATCTGCAACCCTCTCGACTAAACCAGTTCTAGTTCTTTTGGTTTGGCTTTCGCCGTAGACATGACAGTTATTTGAGGTTGGGATAACGCTTTCTCTCGCGCCATAATCATTTCTTGGAAACGAGTTGCGGCTTTTTCTGTCAAGGGAATTTGAACCTCTCCGGTGTGAACGTTGGCTTTAAACACGGTGCGCTTAGACTCGTTTCTGACAAAGCAATCCCCGTTAGGTTGCACATAAGCTGTCCATTGGTTGTCCCCAAACTTGAAGTGCTGGGTGCGCTCGGGAGGAAGTTGCGCTTGTCGTTGTTGGTATGTGTCTGACACAACGCTAAACAGCAGATATTGGAGAGAAAGCCGCCAGTTGTTAGTGTCAGGAGTCGTCGGACTGTGTTTTCCGTTATTCACTGCTGTTTCTGGTTTTAAGGCGGGTTTTTGTTGAGGTTTTGGGGGTTGGCTGCCATTTTGAACGATGGAAGCAGGACTGTGAGAAGGTTCAGGGGAATCAATTGGCGGCAATTGGGTTTGAGGTAATTGGATGGATTCTGAATCAACCTTCAGCATCAGCGATCTACCACTTTGATTCAGCGTTATCGTGGCTTCAAACGTTGTTCCAGGGGGCAACTTTGGACTATCGGGGGAGAAGGTTCCCAATTTCTTCCCGTCAAGTTGAATAATAGGAGTGCCTTGAAATCGGTAATATTTCTCGTGAGTAGGAGGTAAGTCTAGGGTTCCCACTTGCAGAGTCACAGTCCGGTCTTTCCATTTAGACTTGCAGAAATCTTCCTGGGAGTAGTCGTTATCAGGATGTTTGACATTAACAACTTCGATTTGGTTAACCTGATAGTTGGACAACGCATGGCAAATTTCATCCATAAATAGTTTATAGACCAGTGCGCCTCGACCCGCTTTATCGTGAGACTCAATCCAGCGACAATCGACCGGAGGTACAATGAGCAATCGGGTTTCATTACCGGAGTAGTTTGTCACCTTCAAAGCGTCAGGATCGATATGGTGATTAGAGTTATCTCCGTATTTAGCATCAAGTTTCGCTGCCATGCTCTGGGGTAAATCTTTAAAGGCAAATTCAACTAAGGGTAATTCGTGATGAGCACTGGCTTCATATTCAATGCCTTTTCTATCAAGTGAATCTTTCCATTGGTTAGGAAGGTCAATACTACGGCCGTCTTGAGTTTTTACTTTCTTGAAAGGAACTTGCAGGACATAGACATCTCGTGGCAAAGCTTCGTGGAGTAACTCGTAGTCTTGTTGGAGAGAAAAGGTAATTTCTAGTTCCTCGGCTACTTTCTGACCAATCGTCCGGTGTTTGCTGAGGTTATCACAAGTGTGGGTAGCTTGGAACAGGGCATGAGCGGCTCTGGTTTTCCGTTCAGGGGTATCCCAAATTTCATCAATTTCAACCCGATAACTGTCATAAAGTTTGCCGATTTCCTCCTTTCGCATTTTGATATCATTACCTGTTCGTTCGTAGATAATCGTTTTGTCTTCTTGAAAGCGTTGCACTAAATCTTTTGCCCACTGCAATTCGTTTTCTTCCCAATTAAGGTCATTTTCTGGGCTAGGACGATACTCAATTTCATTGTCAATTAAAGTATCTTTGTAGGGGTAAGGAACGTGCAATTGACTGCCTTCTTTCTCGTATTCAATCTTTGCTGTATCTAACTGTTTGCGATATTCTTTTGATACAATAAGATAAGCGGGAATTGCGGGAAGAATATGTTGAAATTCATCTCGGTTTCGGCAAACGAGTCGCGTTTGTTCCCAATAGGGGTTCACCGCTTCCTTAGCTAAAACATAAACAGCATTAGGAAAGTCGGCGGGCATGGCAAATTGTTTATAAAGTCGGTCATCTCCTTTATACTGGAAAAAGTAAGTGCAGCTTTTGTGTTTCTCGCACCATTCATCAACTTTTTCTAGTAAAGTATCGGGGTTTAAACCGGTTTTCTCTTTGACTTCTTTGGCATCTTTACCCCGTAAGGAATTTTTCTGGTAATCAACTTCGTATTGTTCCATAATACTCAAAGCCGAGATGAACCGCTTTTGCTGTTTAAGAAATAGCTTTTCATCTTCTCCAGAGTTGGGAAGTGCAGCCGCAACTTTACCAATAGCTAAAGCCACAAGTCCAACTTCATTTTGAGAACTGGCTACACCAATTTGTTCGAGGGTAGTGAATTTGCGATCGCCTGCTTTGGCTTTACCTTCTAAAACTTCGGAGTCATCTTCTCGATATCGAGCTTGGGTATAAGGAACTTTCTCAGCTTGAATCACTTCCCCAAAGTCAAATAATTCCTCTTGTGCAGGTAAGATTTGTTGAGCAATATGGGGAATTTTTCTGGATTCAATTCCAAAGGGTTCATCTCCATCAAAATCCCCTTGGTGGAATCTTTCTAAATCTTTAGGATGAAACCAAATTACCCCTTTAATTTTTGCCATAACCGTGCGAATTTCTTCAGGAACAGTTTCGAGGTTTTTGGCATGGATATTTTGGTATTTTCTCAGACCATCTTTATTGAGAATGGGAAATCGTCCTTGAATACAGTCTCCTTGTTCGAGATGGTTAGCACAAACAATACCTCTGGGTAAATCTTCACAAGGTAAAGCCATTGCTGAAGTCATCGCTAAAGCGCCTCTAGTTGCTAGATTTCGCCATTTAGAAGCTAACCAGCGTTGAGCCATATTCGTAAATTCAGGACTCCCAATCATCAATCCTAATTTATCGGCTTTTAGCATCTGAATATCTTGTCTTTCCCGCTTTTGCTCTTCAGAATTATCTTCATTATTAACTGTGATTTCATCATCACAATTTTTGGGAAGTTTATCCTGTTGTTCTTGAAGTTTTCTTTCGTTTAAACGAGCTAGAAAAGCTTCCCGTCGGTCATGATCTTCAATCATCGCTTGGCGCAATTTCATCGGATCACGTTGCAAGGTTGCGAGTCGTTGGGCTTCGGCTTTAGCGGCGGGTACTAAGTCTTGTCTTTGAGCTTCTTCATCGAACCAAACTCCAGTAGATTGCCAGCTTGTTTGGGTGATGCCAATTTGACTGTTTTTGCGATTACCCAGGATGGCTTTTGGTAACTCATAATCACCACAAGGAATCAGGTCTTTGAGTTGTTTTTTGTTGATGCCTTTAATGCTGGAACGATCTAAAATAAGTTGGGGTTGATTGCCTTCAGAATCAGCTAATGAGTGAAGTAAATGATCATCAGGACGGAGGGTTCCTTTTGCTAAAAAGCTTACTTGAGGTGTGGATTCGGAATTTTCTGTATTCCAACTCCGTAACCAAGCAAAACGAAATTGACTGGCTCGATTTTTCTCCCCTCCGATGCTTTTCAGTAATTCAGAACTGATAACACCGTGACAGTCTCCAGTTCGATATTGTGCATATTGGGGGTCGGTGAAATCAACAATTTTTACTCGTAAATTTGTATCACATTCTGACACACCGGACATACAAGTGCTAACGAGAAGAGAACCGTAGCGACAGGCGGTATCTTTTTCGGTTACGAATAAGTCCCCTATCTTTTTGGCTAGGGTTTCATCACCGAAGTAATAACTGTTTCCAGATTGAAAGATCATGCGTCGTTTGATGCTATCTTCTGGATCATGGATACTAGCGCGGAGTTGGCGAGGATCTGGATTGGATTTGTCTAGTTTGACAATCATTAAGGATTGCAGTTCCTCTGGTTCAAACATTGCTTGCAGAATTGAGTGGCGCAGGATTTCTGGGTTATTATAAAACTGTCCCACATTGCGTCCTTTGGCATCAGTATAAGCAGCATCAAAGACAGGAATTTTGAGTCCTTCTTCGGTAACAGTTGTAGTGACCATAAGTTGATTTCTCCTAATCGTTGAAGGGTTAGAGTTGGAATTGTTGGAAAGGTATAGCGGGAACTATTTAAGCGTTAACAGGTTTAAACTGGGTCAGGTGTTAACCGTTGGTAGTGTTTTTGAGGGGGTTGAAATGGAACTAAAGGTTGATGCGATGCCTTGGCAGGCGGCTACGCCATCGCTAGTCGGGTTTCGTTTAAAGTAACGGAGATTAGGTTGGTGGAATTGGTCTAGCAAATTTGAACTTGGAAATAGCCTCTATTACCAATAAGGTAAGGAAAAAAGCGGCAAAGTTTGGTATTTTACTGGGTTCGGTGGGCGGTGGTAGCCGCCCTTTAAGTTGTATGTTTGGTTAATAGCGAATATTGTTCTTAGTTTTGGGTTCAAGATGACTTTCTGTTCGCCAGCGCATCCAAAAACAATATAACAGAGTTAATAGTAACCATCCCGATACACAGTAAAACCCAGAATGAACCACAGGAATAGTAGGTAAAGACTGTGCATCAATTTCAATCAATTGATTAACATGGGGTTCAACAAAATTAGTATAAGCATTTTCTAAGGCTTCGCGGTCTTTGATTTTATCTTGTTGGCTGTCCATAATTCACCTCGTTTTGTAGCTTTGAGATGAATTGTTTTTTTGGGTTTTTGCCCAATCAAGCCAACCCCAAAAATCTTCAAACCCTTCTATAATGAGAGTTAACCGCTTGGGCAAACCCCTGCGTTTGGGCAAGCGGTCATCTTGAGGCTAAAAATGTAGCGATGGCACGAAAATACGGGAAAAACAAAACCACGCTCAACAACGTCCTAAAATTGGTTAAGGCGTTACTTCCCCTTGCGGATGATAAGGAAATAGCGGTTCCAGGGGATAAGCTGAAGGCCACGTTTTGTGTAGAATGGGTCAAGGAAGATGAGTTGCTGGTATCGGGGAAGGTTCAAGAAACACGCAGAAACAGAACCCAAACCGTTGAGAAAGGAATAACTAAAAAAGATTTATGGACATTGGTAGAATATTTGGGAGAGGCGTTAGAACTCTCTCCACCCAAGGATGAAAAAAACAAACCTCCCGAAGCTGACAGAAAAGATAATGCAATTCAAGATATTCTGGACTGTCTAAAAGATTTAGATATACTTGTTGAGGAAACTATTAAGGGTAAACCTACTGTAAAAACTCACGGCTTTTGGAAATTTTCTCTCAAACTGAAACATCAAACCGCCGAGATAAAAGATAATTTAAAAGTAATTGAGGAGCGATGGCAGATTAAAATTGGATCTATTGCCACCAAGACATCTGATGAAACTTTCAGATCGAAAAATAAATTCCTAAACTGGCGAGAAATCTGTAGTCAAAAGCTCGCAGAAAAGAAATTCACCACAAAAGTGTTTCAGCGTTACGGGGCAGAACTGCAACTAGATAAAAATTATGTTCGTTTAGCGATTGTTGAACAAAAACTGCCCAAATCTCTCTCAAGGAATCAGCAGGAAGAAAAGGAAGAAGAAAAACCAATTCCTATTGCAGAAGAATGCTTTTTTGAGGAAGTCTTGCGACAAGGGAAAAGCCAAATTAGTCAAGGGCGAAAAATTGCCATTATTGGCGAACCGGGTTCGGGTAAAACCACGCGGTTACAGAAGATTGCCGATTGGATTTTAAAGCCAGATCAAGAAGACTTAGGCTTTCCAATTTGGATAGATTTAGCTGATTTAAAAAATCAAAATATCTGCCAGTATTTGGAAAATGAATGGCTACCCAAATGTAAAGGAGAAGTCAAACTCAGTGATTTAGAACCGCAAATTAGTCAGGCTTGGTTGTTGCTTGATGGTGTGGATGAAATGAGCCACACTCAAAGAATGGAACAGTTAGCAAAAGATTTATCAAGTTCATGGGTGCAGGATGCGCGGGTGGTGGTGACTTGTCGGGTGAATGTCTGGGAAGCGGATAAGAATGCTTTTTCGGGGTTTGATGTGTTTCGCAATTTGCCGTTTAAACCGGAACAGGTAACGGACTATATTCGCCGTTGGTTTGCCGGGATAGGGGATGCAGCGACGGGGGAGAGTTTAGAGGCGGAGTTAGCACAGTCGGAAAATTCCCGTCTCAAGGAGTTGATTCAGAATCCTTTGCGGTTGTGGATGTTGTGTCAAATTTGGCAGACTGGCGGCGGTTTGCCGGAAACGCAGGCGGGGTTATACGGGCAGTTTGTGGATTGGGTGTATGACTGGAAGGCGGATGAGGAGATTTTAGACCAACGGGAGGCAATTGATACAGCCTTGGCGCGGTTGGCGTTGGTGGCGATGGAACAGAAAGATGAGGTTTCGCGATCGCGGTTGCGGGAAAGTTGGGTGTTGAAGGTGTTGGGAAGTCGCCCAATTTTTGAAGCAGTGAAGAAGTTGGGGTTGTTGAATCGGGTGGAACGGTTTCCAGAGGCGATTTGCGTGTTTTATCATGCCACGTTTCAGGAGTATTTTGCAGCGTTGGCGGTAGATGATTGGGATTATTTTTTACCTCGGAATCATGTTAATTTTCCGGTGGCGGGGAAGGAATATCGAATTTTTGAACCGCAGTGGAAGCAGGTGATTTTGTTGTGGTTGGGGCGGGATATTGCGGATGAGGAGAAGGAGGGGTTTATTGAGAAATTGGTGAATTTTGATGATGGGTGTGAAAATTTTTATTGGAAGCAAGCTTATCTTTTAGCAGAAGCGGGGATTGAAGAATTTCCAAAGTTTGATTTTGATAAAGTATTACCAATCGATAAGCTATCATCAGCGTTTCCCAACCCTTTTGAGACTATTCACTGGGCTAGGCGGAAAAACAAGCTTTGGCTTGAGTTATATAATTGGCTATATCCTAGCTCCTGTATGCCTTCAGAAGAGCTTAAAAATACAAGCGATATAGATACTATTTTAAAACTAGCTAAAAATGAAAAATTTAGGCATTTAGCTATAGAAAAAATGAAAGAAATTTATATTAATAACCCTGATTGTATCTACTATTTAAATGAACAAATCTATCGTAGCTATGATAAAGATATTTACTGCCTAATAGCTTGGTTTATTGGGGAAATACAAACTCCTAAATTAGAGTTGATTAAAACTTTAATTTATGTGTTGGAAAATAGCCAAGATATACTGGTTCATTCAGCCACTTTTGAAAGCTTATATTTAATTATAAAAAAGCATTTTTTTGTAGAAATTATCTCTATCATAAAAAAATATATAAAGTTTGAATCTGGGTATTCATCTGACTGTTATTTCCATAGATACTCTTACGGTTTAGTGCGCTATATGGCAAGTAATATAAACTATCTAGACTTTTATCAAGCTTGGTATAGTTGATTTAATGATTATTCAGTTTAGTAAAAAATTATATCCTACTAGAAAAAAGACAGACATTATCCTAGAAAAAAAAATAGCCGTTTGTCTGCCCTAAAGTATCCCTCTTTTTCAGACTTCAAGAAGCCAATATCTAGAAGCTTTATCAATCAATAAAAGTTATCCAAGTAGAAAAATTTTGTTCTTGTACTTGTTATTAAAAAAAACAAGCTAGAAACTTCTACAAAAGCTCTAGGTTCAGACATGGAAAGAGCTTTTGTAGAGTGAAAAAAAAGGATAATATAGCTTTGGCTATTTTTATTAGCTACTCTACAGGTAAATCTTGATTTACAGAGAGCCGAGATAGTTTAGGAAGAACCACATCCACAACATAATTATTAATTCCTTCTGTTAAAATTTTCTCATGATGGGCATCCCATCCCCCATTTTGGGAAATTTCATGTGCCCACGCAGCAGAACCAGCAACTGTTTTGCCATTTTTGTTCGTGTATTTTGGAGCCATACTTGATCATTCTCCTGTACAAGTTTGTAAAACTAAGTTTGATGTATGCTAACATAACTTCTCTTTTTTGCCCATTCACCAGTCGAGGTGCCCCCGCCACCGATATCTACCTGCAACTCATCAAAAAACATCACTGCCCCAAATCCACAGAAGGCAGACCCCGCACCCTCACAGAACTCAAAATCTACTGGCAACTCCTAGACTGGGAAAAACACCCCATTCTCATTTTCTACGAAGAGGTAAACCCCCAAGGTTTTAGCCAAACTTTTCTCGATTCTCTCACTCGCTTCGACGCTACAATCTGCGTTATCGCCGACTCACCCCATCCCACCATTCCCACTTTCTCACCCCAAGACCCGCACTTAATTCAAACTATTATTACTTGGTTACAAAGGACTATTTTAGAATCTTGATAATCTCAATTTTCTCTAAATTTAGGACATACTTCAAATGCCAACTGTGAACGATAAAAACAAACATCAAACTCCATAAAAAAGTTTAACTGACCTAAAATAATAGGCGGATCGTTAGACTTCGCCCAAGCAAAAGCTAAACGAACAGGTGGAAAATCGCTAACCTGTCCCACAACGGCTAAACCCCTTGCTTCCACTGGCGCAAGATTACCTGCTAACGGAATTGAAAGTGTTTGCTCCTCCCAAACGGCTCCTAACGCTAAACCAACATGGTACGGTAAAATATTAAGACTCGCTCCCGTATCTAACAAACCAACAACTTCTAAAACACAATCGTGATAGCTTAAAGTTATGGGCACACAAGGAAAAACATTAGCCTCTCCTGCTTGATTCCTCCGTTCGATAAAAGGAAATCGTTTAGCATTTCGCATTTTCTTTCGCTTCTTCTTGTTCTAATAAGCTCATTAATTTCTGAGCCGCGTCAGCATAATCATAAGGCGACCAAAGACGATAAACCACGTCATTATCTAATGATTTTAAACCTTCTTCTTTCGCCAATTCGGTCGTTAAAAACTGCATCATTTCAACCTTCTCAGCAGGGGATAACTGTCGCAGTTGCGCCAATAATTCGGGATTTGACATAAAACAACCTTAAATTCATTTTTCTATCTTACCACTACTCCAAAGATTTTACCCCATCCTCCAACTCCTCTGCATCGACGGTAGCAAAACTTACAATTAACTAAATCTATCAATAAATATATCGGGAGTAACAATTTCTACTGCTTGAAAAGGATTTAATACCAATAAATCCAAATCTCCCGTAACAATTATATTGGCATTACCACTAACAGCTAACTCGAAAAACTTATTATCTTTTTCATCTCGACAAACGGCAATTGTTTCTTTAATAGAGACTAACTCGGAGGCACTGATAAATTTAAGCAAAAATATTTGTCTGTCTTCTAAAGAAAGATACTTGTTAAACTTTTTACGATTCAAAACTTGCTCTAATTCATTTAAAGTCGCTTCAGAATATAAAATTATTCCTTGCTTTTCTGCTAATTCAATAGCCCGAAATGGGATTGAATTTTTAAACAGTAAAGCACTGATTAAAACATTCGTATCTACGACAAATCTATTCGTCATTATCATCCGCCAAAATTTCTTGTAAAATTTCTGGCGTTAAGCCTCGCTGTTGTACCTTATCAGAAATTTCTGCCATAACTTCAGTTAAACTTTTATTTTGTAAATTTCCTCTCAAAAACAATTGAACAATGTGGCTTAACTGTTTGTGAGTCTCAGAAGTAGCCCCTTCAAACGCCATCTTAATATCTTCATCAACTTGAATCGTAATGCTTGCCATAGTCCTTATTAATCCTTTGAATATATGCTCCAAATCCACAGAAAGTACACCCCTCACCCTCAAATGGCTAACGGACAAATCCCTAGACGCACCGTTAAAAGGCTTTCCCCCCATCAACCCAAATCTTCATGCTGTCAGTCTAGGGAAATCCGTGCGTCGTGCTGCAAAGATCAAACAAGCTTGAATATCTGCTAATTCCAAATCAGGAAAGTCTTCTAAAATTTCAGTAACACTAACATTTTCAGCCAACATTTCTAAAATATCGGTGACTCTAATTCGCATCCCTCGAATACAAGGACGACCACTACACTGACCAGGCGTTTGGGTAATTCGGTTTAGCAAGCCAGTCGTTAAACTCATAGTAAATTCAATTGTTAAAGCTACATTTTTTTTGAAGCTTAATATCAGGTTAGCATGGTGTTGTTTCACTTGCCGTAGATTTCAACGCTGCCCATACCGACTGCTGGGTAATATAGAGCGATCGCGCTGTCCCACTCTCCAAATCAAAATAAGTCGCAAACCGCTTGAGATTTCCCGCAGCCATCCGGTACAGGTAATCTGCCGCCTCAGCCGCCACCCGGACATTTACGCTCTCGCTCTGCAAGTTTAGCATTGCCATCTCAGCACAAGATAAGTTATTTGTCAACTCTTCAGGCTTCGGTTTCAAAAGGTCAGGAGCCTGAAGCATCGGAGATGGCAACCTCGCACATCCGAGTCCCCCAAAATTATAAAACTCAGGGTCAGTTTCCAAACTACTGCCCAGCAAGATTTGTCCGGCTGCGGCATGATTTCCGCAATCCAAATACCACACACGGGGGATTTCAGAGCGGCTGTAGTATTGGTTTAACTCAAGGGCCTAGTTAATAGCCGATCTTCCGGCAGCCGTGTCCACACACCCTACCAGGATGGTCAGCTTGTCGTAAGCTCTTCGGATCAGCTTGGGGTCAAATTCCTGCACGAAAGCCGTCGCGTCCACTCCCCAAGCTATAGAGTATCGTAATGCTAGAGCCTGCGCCTTGGGCAGTCCGATTTCCTTGTCACAGAACGCCTGCCTGCTGATGTTGGCTTCTTCAACTATATCGGGATCTGCGATCGCCAATTGCACCTTCTTCCCCGACTTGCCCAAACCCCGTGCCAGTCGCGCAATATGGTAAGACAGCCAAGAACCCGTTCCTCCGGCTCCAATTAACCAAAAATCAATCGAATCAGCTTGTCTGATGATTAGTGGCGAAGCTTCTAAATAATCATAATTAAACATTAGCTAAATCTCCTATTTTAATTTACAATTGCATCGGTTTATCAAACAAAAGCGGTGAGACAGAATTCGAGTAAAAATTACAAATTGATCCCTGTTTTTTTCCTCGGTGATATCTGTAATAAAACAGGGTAATTCAATCATTAATTATTGTTGAGACTAATTTTGTAATGGTTTGGTGGGTACTGATTAAATCTTTAACGGGGTAAGATGAACGGTTAACTGCTTTTTCAAGTTGTTGACAAACATCATTAGGTTTCGCCTTAGATTTACCATTGCTCAAATGCTCATTGAAGGAACTAGAGATGAATAATTCCCAAGCATTTGTAATGGTATTCGGCGAAGCGATAGGCGGTTTATGATCTCCCCAACAGATGCGTCCACAGGATTGATAAGACTGTAAATAAACGTTGGGTAACGGAACATGAAAAGCTTCTGCATCTGGGTTAAAATTTGAGCCTTTAATTGCCCAAATCCAGTAATCTGATTTTAAACCTAAGAATACCAATGCGGGTAAAGGAATAAATAACTTTGATTCCAATACATTAATTTCATGTTTTTGTGGGGGAATGAATTTAATTGTCCATTCTCCACTACTACCTGTTCCCCAACGTACTATTCCTAATTCTGGGTTCATCCAACCCGAATCAATCGGTGTATTTGCAAAAGCAGTTCTCAGCGTTGCTGGAGACAAACATTTGTACTTAGAACCATTTTTGGATTGATAATGGAAAATGTAAGTCTCACCCTCAAGAAAAAGAAGTTCAGCTTGAATCGCAGACAATTTCCGAGGGGAAACTGCCAGAATTTCCTGAATTATTTCAGATCCAATGTCAGATTCCATAATGCTAAAAGGTGTGAAAAATTAGTGTTTGGGTCAGCTTCAATCCATTCAATTAATTCGTAAGCTTGATTGAGGAGTTCAGTTGCTTGATTCCATTGATGAGTGAGAAATTTAACTTCTTCAAGCTTCCAAGGTCTTAATTCAATATTACGACTCCAGTAACTTTCAGAACAAGCAATCTGATCTAACCAAATATTATCGGTTTCTAAGTCAAGAAGTGCTAAGCTGTTGTGCATTTAAACTGTGATTATAGCATTACCTTTGTTTTTAAGTTTACGTCCCCATTTAATAGATAACTGTCCCTCATTTAAAAGCTGATGCAATAAACACTCTAGCTCATCAACTGATTTAAAGAGTCGATTAGCAATATATTCTTTAGCTGAATGCCAGACCAATTCAATTAAATTATAATCTGGACTATATTCTGGAAGAAATTCTAAATAGATATTCGGCATTTCTGCTTTGATTTTTTCTAGGTATTCTTCTTTTTTGTGAAAACTTGCATTATCAAGAATAATGACAATCTTGGCTCCTTTTTCTACAAATTCTTCTGCTTGATTTCCCGCTAATACCCACTCATGAATTAGCTCTTGATAAAAACTTTTTAACACTTGATAAAAATTATTTGCATTCCCTTTATCCAGAAATTCTACAAATCTTTTTTTGTCCGAGTACCTCAATCCTCCCATAACATTAACTTTTCCTTTTCTTCTGTCTCCTCTAATCTTTCTCCTCTTTCCTTTTTTACACCAGTTCTTTCTTTTTATTACTCTTAAATTAAATCCACTTTCATCCCAAAACCATACCTGTAATTGTTCTGGACTTTCTTTTGTTATTTTTAAATACTCTTCTATTTTATTTTTAAATAATTTCCTTTTTTCTGGATCTCTTTTCTCTTCCAAGCTATACTTTGCCCACAAGTAAACATACTTTTTTTTCTTTAATATCCTTCTCACTTGTGAACCACTTAATTTTATTTCTGTGATTTGTTCTAAATAAGTTGCCAATCTTTCTCCTGTCCATCTCCCAAATTCATATCCTAATTCTTCCGGTTCTTTTTCTACAGTTTCTAATAATATCTCTATATATTTATCTGTGGCTTTTCTATAATTTCCTTTCATTCTTTCATCTTTTAGGCTTTCTAACTTGTCCGGATCTCCATGTACACACCAATAACATACTTTATTTATTGAACATCCCAAAAAATTGGCAATTTCACTTTGTTTTTTACCATCATTTAGCAATAGTAGAATCAAGATTCTTTCTCTAATTTGTCCATTTTCTTCCTCTTTCAATCTTTTCTGTAGTTTCTCTACTTGCTTTTCATTTAAGTGATTTTTAGCAGGCATATTTTTATTGATTTTTCTAAACTTAGTTTTTCATTATACCCTATTTAGATGCTTAACAGCTTAGTGCAATGGGAAAAGCATTAATAGGAAACATCGCCCGAAAAGCTAAATTTTTGAGAAGTTTAAAGTTAATTTTTTCAGGATGAGTAATGTCTTTTAAGCTATATCCAAACCTGCCTTTATACCAAGCTTCTCCTTGAGTACCTTCAACAGTTTCCAACCACCATCGACCCGACTTTGAGAGGGGAAAAAGGAGTTGCCACCCTGTTCGCAAGGCTTCAATTCCTTCTTCTTCATCTTGCCAATCTATTCCTTTAGGAGAGACCGGAATTTGATACAGCCGTTCTTCATAAGCAGTCTCGATAATCAAGTCATCTATGGGAAATAAACGTTCGTTCACCAGTGAAATAAACTCCAACTCTTTTGGACTATGACCGTTATTTTCAGAGTAAATTTCAGATTGGCTTTTTTCCCATTCAATAGGAAACAATTCTTGGTAAAGATTTAGAAGCTGATAGGTGTTCAGTTTAGACCATAAATAGTCAATTGCTGATTCAATATCGATGATGGGTTGGCATTGGTTTAATAGTTGCAGAGCCAATTTAGCATTCCTAATTATAGCCATATTAAAACCCTGTTGGAATAGCTGTAGCAACAGAGGGACTATTAAACAGCCGTTCTTTCGTTTGTTCAACTGCTTTTATATCGTCTGTTGCTTGGGAAATTGCTAACTCAATCGTTTTTACCATTTGTTTCATGGTGGTACTATCGAGTTCTCCAGCAAGCTCTAATCGTTGAAGCTTTCGGCACATAGAAAGGGCTGGATTTACTTCTTCGGGAGCATTAATCAGAAATTCTAGGGGACTAATTTTTATTGTCATTTTCATCCTTTAGAGCCATTGCGTTTAGCAATTGTAATCAGTTGTCCGGGCTTTCTGATAATGTCTGCGTTAGCACAATCTGGGTAGTAAGTTGTTAACAATTTACGAAGTTCCTGATCATCATTTGCTATGTCTTCATCAACAGGATGCTGTTGTCCTTCAAAGAAAACTAGCACTTTCTTTTTTGAATTCATGGGGTTCTCCTAAAGTTAGGTAGGGGGTTCAATTTTAAAATAAACTCAGTTGATTTCCAGTGGTTTTGGGTTGGGTAGAAGTTTCGGATTTAACCGTTTGACTGGCTTCATTTGTAGGTGGTTGATTGGGATTAGAAGTTGGTTTCTTTGGGTTGCGAATATTAGCCATTTGTCGTCGTGCTTGGCGATTCGGAAAATCAGCGACAAGTTCCTTGAATAATGTTTGAACAGGAGGAGGTAATTCTCCCAAGGCTGACGCTCTAATTTTTTCACCCATTGGGAAGTCGCCGTGACTGCTGGCTGAAATAATCACAATCCGCCCATCTGAATGACCATCATCAGGTTTAAATGTTAGATGTAGTTCGATGGTACATTGTTCAAAATTGTAAGGTTCTTCCTGTTGCTGAGATTGTGCATTATTAAGTTCTTCTGGTTCAGTTACAGTATTTTCTTCATCTTCTTCTGCTAAACTTTCATCATCCATTAAATCTGAATCAGTAGCAGAATTAGAGGGTTGTTTGGCTACTTTTTTTTGGATATTGGCTGGAGAAAGTAGAGCTAAATAAGGTTTGTTAGCTTGCCAGCGATCGCGATCAAATAGCAAGCCAACTTTTTGAAATCTTTCTTCTATTGTTTCTTGCTCTTCTGATTGAAGAGTATATTCAATTATCTCCTCATTCGTTAGTGATAAATCAGCAGAAGCAACGGCACGTTGTGGGGTTAACCATTTCATTTTTGGTATATGAATTAATTATCATCATGTTGATGGGCGTTAGCCCTTCTTTACAGAAAAAATGGAAAATAAAAAAATAACAGATAGCTTTTATAATAATAGAGCTATCTGCTGTCAGTTACGCACAATAATTTGTGGTCTTGCCGTAGTTTAAATCAAACCATCATGCTTTTATTCCCTGATTAGACTTCTCAGTAGTTTTTTTAGAGAATGTCTTTCCCTTTCGCTTGGTTTTAGGTATTGACATTGAATCAGAATTCTGAGCAGTTGACGACGTGCTACGATTAGAAATAACTTCAATTGTACCAGTTAGATTAGACGGGACTAGGGCATATTCTACTCTAAGTTTCCGTTCAATACGAGTGCCATCAACGGGAATGCCTTGTTTCCAGTCTTCAATGATTTTACGTTTGTTGGGCGCAACAACAAGCTTTTCTGTGCGATACTCGCTGGGTAAGTCAGAAGGATCGATTAAAACTTCGCAACTTGGGGGATTTTCTTTTAGTTGGATGTGACGCGATCGCCCAACAACATTAGTAGAAATAACCCCCATTTGGTGAATATAAAGTAAGGTTTTATCAAGGTTACTACGCCATCGTTCTAGTCGTTCAATTGCCTGATTATGCAGTGTAACTAAATGTTTTAAACGAGCTTTAATTGCACAAATTTCAGCATCTAATTGATCAGCTAATTCAGCGTGACTATCAACAGTCGTTTCTTGGTCTGTTTGATTGTCCCAAATTGCTTTAAGAATCGCCTCCTCTTGTTCAGGAGTTTCAGCCATTTCCAATCGAGTCCAGAGTTCAACCGCTTGGATTGAATATCGGGCTAACGAATTTTTAGCTAAGTACATAAATTACCACTTTCCACAACAATGAAAATACTCATCAAACGTTTCAAATTGGACAAAAATCGCTAAAGTTCCTGGTGTGAGTTCATGATTATCAGCTTCACAACTTTCTAAAAAAGGTTCCAAAGCCAATGAATCATCACAGAAATTAGTGATTACAACACCAGGATAATTTGGAACATCATCGATTTTGGGGTTGTTAGGAGTGTTTTCCATTTCGGTTAGAAGCCCTTAAGGACTCAACTTTTTTCAAAGCAGGAACTCGTTGTTTCCGAGAGGAAGTTTTTTCTCTATAAACTTCTGAGTAACTATCTTCATCATCCTCAAGATCAGAGTTATCGAAATCCGTTTGATTATCCTCCTGTTCTTCATCTAATTCTAAGGGATTGGAGTTTCTTGTATCTTCTGATGTTAGGGAGGCAGCCAATGGTAGAGTTGGCATAGCAATGACATCATAGCCTAACTCTAAAATTAAAGATTGCAGAACGCTTTCTATTTGCTGTTGAGATAACCCAGGAGTTGTTCTCTTAAGTTCTTGCTGTTTGATTAACATCCAGATTTGAAGTGTTTCTTCTGGGCTTGTTGTTTTCAATGCGGTTTTAATTTTTCGGGCTAGTTTTTCTCGTGTAGATTTCAAAGGATCAGGGGTTGTTCTTTGGGTACTATGGGTTGGATTGGTAAACATAATTAATAACTCAGAAAATGTTATTTTCACCTCTGGGCTTGGGCGTTAGCCCATTAATCATTTATTAAAATCAACAGGAAGTCGAGTTCTATTTAATTCTCAAGGATGATCAAGTTAGGTGCTAATAGGTTATAGCGTAGGAATTGATTAAGCTCTAAAACCTATAAATTTTATCAATTTAGCAATTCTTAACATTATGAATTCACCCAGAGGTTTTTATCCCGTTATTGTGATTCCTGATTCAATTCGTTATTTCTGTATTAATAACCCGATACCAGTATTGAATAGCAGTCCTAATTCAGTGGTAGGATTATCTTTTGAACCGCAATTAACTCCCAAAAAACAGCATATTTATTCTAATTTTTATTTATATTGGATCATTGTAATTTGGGTCGTGAGTGTTGTAATAGTCGTGTTAGTTAATCAACTATTTGGCATGAGTATTCTAGCTTTTTGGTTATCGCTGATATGTGCGTCAGTGAGTGCAGTAACAGCTTGTTTTTATGTGTGGTTTATTAATTTTAAATTGTGCAAGCAATATCAGCCTAAACTTACTCAAACTCAACAACAGCGATCTAAATCCGAAAGTAATTCATTACACCGTTTGCAGTGTCAAACTCAGGAAATACAGCAATATAATAATTTGTTAGAAGAGCGTTCTAAGAAGCTTTTATTTTTATTGAGTAAGATTGTTCAACCTCCATCTAATCAAGGGAATACAGGAGTACAGCAAGGAGTCAGTGAAAAACAATTTTTTATTTACTTATGTCGTTATTTTTCTGGTGTTTATGACTTCTGTATGGGTGTTGAGTTTCCTATACCTAATACCTCTTTCTGTTACACGGCTGATTTTATTCTAATTCATCAAGCAACAGGTTTAGCAATAGATATTGAAATTGACGAACCTTATGATGGAAAAACAGGAAAGCCTCATCATTGCGTGGATCAAAATAAAGATCAGCAACGCAATCGATTTTTTTTAGAACGAAATTGGGTTGTAATTCGGTTTTCCGAGTATCAGGTTGTTAAATGTCCAGAGGGGTGTTGTAAAGCGATCGCTCAAGTTATTTTTCAAATTACAGGTGATTATAGAGGTTTAATTAAACTACAAAATGTTAAAGAATTAGTCCCCCAAAAACAATGGAAAGTTAAGGAAGCTGTTTATATGGCTAAGACAAAGTTTCGTCAGTCTTATTTAAAGAATAATTTTCTATGTAGATAGAATTTCCTCTAGTTAAAACGAGGAAGAACATCATCTAGGCGAAGTTGCAAACTTTTGAACAGAGGAGAAATAATCGGTTCACCTAGACGAAATTGTTGCTGGGTGTAATCTTCGTCAATCAGTTGACAAACCGTAACAGTTGGTTGTTTGGGTTTACCAATAAAAGCGACGCCACCTAAACCCCGATAATCTACAATCCAATATTCAGGAATTCCCAAAAGAGCATATTCTTCAACTTTTCGGGCATAATCTGTTTCCCAGTTTGTACTCACAACTTCCACAACTAATTTAATAGAACGCCCTAGCGTAATAACAGGTTCTCTTTCCCATAATGGTTCACTAGAAAGTGCTGTTTCATCTAAAACAACAATATCAGGACGACGGGCGGTTGCGACATCGGTAAAAGGACGAATTAAACAAGTTCGGGGAATAAACCAAGGGAGTTTTTCTGTTGTAATAGCAATACCGATTTGAGTAGCAAGTTTACCACTGACGGTTTCGTGGGGGCCGGTTGGTTCCATTTCAATTAATTCTCCGTCAGCAAGTTCATAGCGAGGATTATCACCATATTGAGCCAGGAAGGTTTCAAGCGTTAAAAATGTTTCTAGGATATAAGTCATTGTAAAACTCCTCTATAAAATTATCAGTTATCAGTTATCAGTTCAATACGCGAATAATTGAAACTGATAGCTGTTAACTGATTAATTAAGGGTACAATCCCAAATTGCCAGTCCCCGTCGTTTGAGTTCTGCAACCATCAAAAGATGTTGGTCTAAATTTGGGTTACTTTTGACGATCGCTACTGCCATTTCACGAGCTAAATTTAGCAAATCCTCATCATCCAGTATATTAGCTAGTGCAAATTCCGAAATTCCCGACTGGCGATAGCCCATCACAACACCTGGCCCCCGCAGTCGCAAATCCATCTCAGAGATGAAGAACCCATCAGTGGATTTTTCTAAGACTTGAAGCCGCGCTTTGGCTTGTGCGGTTTGGCTGGTATTGAGCAACAAACAATAGGAACAATGGGAACCTCGACCCACACGACCTCTTAACTGATGCAGTTGAGCTAAACCAAAGCGCTCAGCATGGTCGATTAAGATAACGGTAGCATTGGGAACATCTACCCCAACTTCCACAACCGTAGTAGAAACCAAAATTTGGGTTGTGTTGTCACCAAACGCCCTGAGAGCTTCATCTTTCTCGGCGGATGTCATGCGACCGTGCAGCAATCCCACCCTAAATTCAGGGAAAATTTGGGTTGATAATCGCTGATATTCTGCAACAGCCGCTCTTAAATCTAGTTTGTCTGATTCTTCTACCAGAGGCAGAATGATGTAGGCTTGGCGACCTTGAAGTACCTGATGACGGATGAAATTATAAGCTGGAGTACCTTGGTTAATCACTTTGGTTTGGATTTTCTGTCGCCCAGGAGGTAATTCGTCAATCTGGCTAACATCCAAATCGCCGTGCAACGTCAGTGCTAAAGTACGGGGAATCGGAGTGGCACTCAGGGTCAGGACGTGAGGTTTATTTCCCTTGTTCAGTAAATCTTGTCGCTGCTGCACTCCAAATCGATGTTGTTCATCGATGACGACCAAACCGAGTTTGTTGAAGTTCACTTTCTCTTGCAGCAAGGCGTGAGTTCCCACTAATAAAGAAAGTTCACCTGTCTCTAGTTGAGCGTGGATTTCTCTGCGCTTGGCGACTTTAGCAGAACCTGTCAGCAATTGCACAGAAACACCCAAGGGTTCAAACCAGGTGACAATTTTCCTGTAATGTTGTTCAGCAAGCACTTCTGTAGGAGCCATTAATGCGGTTTGATAGCCGGACTGAATCGCAACTAGAATCGCAGCAACCGCAACAACGGTTTTCCCTGAACCCACATCCCCTTGTATCAATCGGTTCATCGGGGTTTTGGAAGTCATATCGTTGAGAATCTCATTGATAACCCGACGTTGAGCTTGGGTGAGGGGAAAGGGAAGTTGGGAGTAAAACTGTTTGAGTAGTAGGCCAGTAGGAGTAATCTCAGTTAAAGCCGAATTTGCCAACCATCGATGGCGGCGCAGAAGGAAGGAAAGTTGGAGATAGAAAAACTCATCAAATGTTAGGCGACGACGGGCCGCTTCGAGTTGAGGTTCATTGGGAGGTTGGTGAATGAAAGCGATCGCTTCTTGCAATTCCATTAAACCCGGTTTCTGTCGGAGATCTGGAGGTAGAGGGTCAATCAGTTGTTGGACAGCTTCTAAAGCTGAGGATACCGCATCTTGAATAATTTCATGACTGACCCCTTTTGTTAATGGATAAATCGGGATAATTGAGTTTTTCGTATCTCTGGCTTCATCAAGGTCAATTAATCGAATTTCAGGAGAAGTTAAAACTTTGCCGTATTGACACTCCCTGTGCCTAAAGGCGTGGGGATTCTTGGTTCAACGAAACCACTTAATCAAAGTACCTTGCAGTGCTTTAACCAGAGGTGGGATTCTCCCCAAGCGTAAATTCGGGTATGCCCTACCCTATTCGCACGAATGCGAGTTCTTTTTTATTCAAAACAAATTTGTTTCAAAAAAACTGGTTGCCTAGCTCCCATGAATCTTTTACCTACTACTGGGTGAAACTAGAACTGTGCAGTAGAACCCTATAGATTTAATTGTCAAGGTTCAGTGTTTTGCCGTTAGGCATACTAGGTTTTTATACAGGTTGTTTACCTTTTCCTGTCACCGAAAATGGTAGCACAATCAGATATTAACGGTCAACCTAATATAAAGCCGTCCTAGAACGACGAGGTTTTAAACCAATTTTTTCGATAACAATCCGGTTTAACAACTCCTGATACAGCAATAATGCTTTGATGAATATAAATTAAGTTTTGCTCGTTTCTCCACTGCTGTGATTGATAATAGGGATGGTTAAAAAAACGTTTACAGGCAATGTTACCCGTTTTATCCCTAACGATAAGGGTCTGAATGGTTAAGCGAGGATTTTTGGGCGGACTGATAATTTCGTGTTTCTTAATTTTACCCACGATGGTAACGGAATCACCAATTTTTAACCTTGATATTTTGACTCGTTGGTACTTGATATAATCACGGGGAAAGTAAAGCAATAAGTCAAAAATAGTGTTAATACCCAGTTTTTTGATCAGGCGGCTATTAATTTTGCTTAATCCTGATAAATGATGAACAGGTAAATGCAGATTCATGGAATTTAAGAATTGGTGTTAAAAGCACTTCTGTAGCTGCGTTAGCAGCGAAGGAACTAAAACCAATCTTGCTCTTTTTCATCAGGCTAACCATTGTCTAATACTGCCTAGTATTGAATAATAATCGCGGCTAGGATAAGCGGGTTTAGAACAGGCACTTTTCCAAATCATCTCTCGTTCGTTATCATCAAGTGTAGGGTTACAACGATTGCTATACTGGTTAAACAATTTGTAAGGAGTTGGGAAATAATTTATTCCTTGTTCATCTAATAAACTAGCAGTACCTAGTAAATTTCTGGCTAACTTATAACCTTGATTATTACGATTTCCTAGATAACCGCCTTGGGTGATCAGAGTTCGATCATCTTGAGTTAAACAGATCAAGAGAGGAATTGATAATTGAGTGCCTAATTTTAGAAGTTTTGGAGTTTTACTTATGCTTTTATAAGAAGCTTTTATTCGGGTGTATTTGCATCTATTAACCCTAGAATCAATAACTGATTTATTCTCAATTTTATTCTTAAGCACCTTCTCTGGATTTACCGGCTCTCCCGCTTGCTGCTCATGGAAAACTTGAACCCATTTTCGCCATCGGGTTTCTTCTAAACCATAAGGAAATAACCCAGTAAGTAGGTGGGCGAGAAAATCAACAAGTATGTAACGAAAAGTTAACTTTGTTGTTGCTCCGAGTGAAATTTCATCCGTTGTGTGGTGTAGTTTCCTCTTTCTGCCCTAGCTTGAATACCATTAATTACCGCATAAGCTAGGTCTAATTCATCCTCAAATGTTTGTCCTGATAGTTCATCTTTTTTGAGATGTTGCCACTCTAATTCAATCGGATTCATTTCGGAACAATATTTAGGTAAACAGAAAATATACAAACCCATACTTTCCCATTTTGGCCAGAGTTTTTTCACCTCATGGCATTGATGTATCGGGCTATTATCTTGGACAATAACTCTCATCCGTCCGGCTTTTTCAGCCTCTGTTGCTTCTTGTTCCATCATTTGGATATAACACTTGCGATTCACACCTCCAATCACCAAGCCATAAACAAAACTGATTTGCTGTTGCCAAAACCCAATAATACTTAATCTGCGACCCCGACGATGTGTTTGTTCTAAACGTTTTTGTTCCCCCCTAAAATAATAGGTGTAACCCGGTTCACTCCACAGACAAAAACCCGATTCATCTAAATACTTTAAGTCAATTTCTCCAGCCGCAGCCGATAATTCCAACATCTCTAAATCTGCCTGTTTCTGAGCACGGACTATCGGATCTTGTTTTCCTTTGTGGCTCTTTCTGGCTCGCTTCCAATTCACCCCCTTTTTTTGAGCACCCGTCTTAATCTATCGGGACTCAATTTAATCGACCGTTCTTGTTCTAATTTTTGGGCTAATTGCTCAGAGTTGTATGTCCGGGGTTCTCTTCTGAGACATTCTTCTAAAAATACTAAGTCCTCTTCTTTCCACTTGGCTTTCCCCCCGCGACCGGGTTTTTCCCATAACCCTTCTAGCCCCAACTTTTCCCATTTGTGCAACACTTCTCTGACAGTCTGTGCCGTCCAATTGAAATAAGTTGCTATTTTTTCGACGTACCAACCCTGTGAATTTAAGCGAATCACTTCGGCTCGGTCTTTAACTTTCTGTGGTACATCTGCTGTTCTCAGGTTGAACAGGGTTTTGTCTTGCTCACGAGTCAGAAATACCCTTAAACGAGCACCCATATTTTCATGACCTCGGTAGATTTCTTCTCCATCTTCATTTATCTTTACATACTTTGGTTTCTTCCTGCCTACCTACTTAATACTTTCTAATAACAAAAGTAAACTTTTTTTCAGGAGCCTGAACCCTATACCCAATCGGTCTTTAAGGTTATTGGTGATCCCACTTTTAGTAATTCCGAGTAGGGACGCGATTTCGTCGATAGTGGCGACAGTGCCGCTTTGAATGGAATGCCAGAGTGCTTCAATAATTCCCCTTTCGGTTTGAGCGCCTTTAGAAGCCGCTTCAGGGGCATAATCATCAATCTTCTCAACGGTGACGGTTGCGCCGGGGAAGGCTAACCGGATTTGACTGATGGTATGCTGATCGAAGTCTGCAACTAAGTAACTGTGAAGTTGTTCGGACGGTCGCAGGTGGGCGCGAAGTCGGCTAACGTCTTGAATGAGTTCTGAGGTGATTTTGCGGTTGACCCATTGGCCATATTGCCCGATTAATTTTTCAGGACAGTTAACCCATCCCCCTAAAATCTGATATTCAGCCCCAATTCCCCCTAAATTAGGGACAGGTCTACCAATACTAATCAGGCTTTGAGTATTGAGGAATTGGTTTGAACCCCTGGTATCCCGATGCCAGTACCCCAATTTCAAATCATCTGTTAAGTCTTGATAATGATCGATGGCGGATTTATGGTCAATTAATCCGATATTGTGACCTTGTTCTTTGTGAATTTTTGCGATCGCTTCAATGCCAATTCTAATCCGTTGCTGTTGGGTGTCTCGTCGTTGTTTACCGCAATTTCCTAACCCTTTAATCAGATGAATATGCAAGTTGGGTGTACAACGTTGAACCTCTCTTACTTCTAAAATTTCATTCGGATTAATCCCTAAACTGAAGGCGTAATCTTCTTTAGATTGAGTTGCATCTAACGCAATCGAAAACCCTGCATTTTTAATAATATTACGATGGCGTTTAGCCAATTTAGTTATCATTAATTTACCATTATTAATTCTCAAATTAATTCTTTTATTTCCCGTTACGCAATCGATTAAAATAGGTAGCCAAGATGGAATAATATTTGCTTTAATTGCAGCTTGTTTTTGTTGAGGGGTGTCAAGAGAATTAAGGTATTTTTCATAATTCTCAAAAATCTTATAACATTCTTTTTTCAAATCCTTGAGGGAAGGGGCGATCCAATTGGTTCCACTAATTTTAATCGCGGTAACTTCACCATTAATCATTTCATAATCCCAGATAGGAGTACCCCAAACATTATCTGCTTTCAACCAATCATCAGCATAAAGTTCCCAGATTTTTTGGTTTAACTCATCAATAGATGGCATCAATTCCATCACTTGATGATGATAAATACCCCATTTATATTTTTCTTGATCAACTTCTTCTAACGCTTGATAAACTGCCATTAAAAGGGGACGTAATGCCTTGAAAATGCGTTCATCATCTCGAAGTTGCAATTTAGATGCTGTTTTGATAATCTCATCAATTTTAATAGTAATTTGATGAGCATTTTTAATATTTTTATCGGATTCTTCAACAATTAAAATGTCATCTTTTGAAGGAGTTGGAATCGAATTAATATCGGCTCTAATTAACGGTTCATAGTTTAAAGTCTCCCTACGATTGAGTAGAAAAGGACAGCCCTGACTCAGTAGTGGGCAAGATTGACAAATCGGTGAGTCTTTCCCCCCAAAAACCGGTAATCCAAGTTCAGAAACTGTTAAAAATGTGTCATTTTCAGGACAATTAGAAGGGATAGTAATAGTTCCATTTTTTTGATCTAAACTTGTAGCTCGAATGATGTAAGGCTTGCCCAACGGAGTACGGCGACTGAAATCATAAACTAAACCATTATGGCGCGATTCGAGGTCAATATAGTTGCCTTCAATGGTAGCATTGGTGGGGTTTCGATGGTCAGGAGATAAGTAGAAAATACGAGTTTTATTCTCAGTTTGATGGGGTTTAATTCCAAAGGTTTCTAAGTTAATTAATCCAGCATCATGAGATTTACCATGTCCAGCAGGAGTTGAATCTTTAAGATATTTATATCCTCTTTCATACGCTTCTTGATAAAAAGTTAGTCGTTCTCCTTGTTGAATGATAAATTGAGGATGTCCTAATTGTTGCCATTCATCAACCATTGGGAGTTGTCTTGGAATATAAGGCATGGAAGTTAGAATCTGAGGTTTCCAAAGAACAATTGCCGTTGATTGGAGAGTTGGAATTGAGGTCGTTTTTGGGATTGAACTAGCTGCAAATTCTGTTGTTTGATCAAGTTTTTTACCCTTACGGAGATGGTGGCTATAAAACTGTTTTAAGGTTTGGGTTAATTCCTCTTGGAGTTGTGGAAGCTTGAACTGTTCAAACAATTCTGTTTGAGAAAGAGTTAAAGAATGAGAATCTCCCGCTTCGGCAATTCCTGCCCAAGTTTCAAAGGAAATCAGGGTAGCTTGATTAAAGGTTTGAATATCAATTTCATCGATATCTAACCCTTGAGATTTAAGTTGCTTTCCTTGACCCCAATCTCTAATTTCAAGGGTATATCCTAATCGTTTGATAAACTGATTAAGTTCTCGATATTGCCTCAAAACTTGGGGATTGAGGAGAGAACCGGCATCAGAATTTAAGACGATTCTTTCCGGTTGAATTTCTTCAAGAATCGCTTGGAATTGTTCAGGAGAATGATGCCAATTCACTCCCCCCGCACCGACTACGGTTAAGTGATGCCGCCGTGAAGCGATTAAGGGTTTTAACGTTCCCTCAATAAGGTCTAAGTTTCTGGAACTGGTTTGATAGAACTGTAACGGCAGTTCTCCATTTTTTAAATGAGGCCGGACAAGGTGTTTATATTTGCCATCTTCTCGATTATCAGATGCGAGTTGAAACCCAATAATTAATCCCTTAAAACTGAATAAAGGAATGAGAAATCCATCATTTTTAATTTGTAAGGTTAGTCCATCGATACTGATACCTGGAAAATTAGGATTAACAGGAATCATTAAATGTTGATAGCGAGTGACAGATTTAAAGCCAATTGCTTCAATATCTGCATCTGTTAATCCTCGATTGAGTAAAGATTGACGGTGACGGGTACTTAAACCCAGTTGTTTGAGGAGTTTTCGAGCTTCTTGGTCTCGTTGTTCATCGGTTAAAGCGGTTGCTTTGCGCTGTCTGTCCTGTTTTTTCCGTTCTTCTCGCTGTTGTTGCCATTGTTCTCGTTGTTGTTGGCGCTCTTGTTCGGTTTGGGAGTTGGAAGCGACGACCAGGGAACCCATACCTCCTGTGAGTTCCTTTTTCCAAACCCAGCCAGATGGGACATTATTTTTATCGGTTCGCAGACAGAGGACAGCGACATCGGACAAAATCTGACATCCGTGATCTTTTCCACAGACGGGACAGGGATTGAGGCGATTGACGTAGTAAGCTTTAGCCATTAGCCTTCACCTCCGGTTGTCGTGTTGAGGGAGGTGAGTGCTTTATCCCGTTGATGGAATTGGATAGGGATAATTTTTTGTAGAGCTTTGTTGCGGTTTAGAGGCGTTAGCATATATAATGATGATGGTTACGATGACGATGATGATGATGATGGTGATCGTGACGGTTATGAATGGTTACGATTACGTTTTTGATGCACCCTTCAAGGGTGATGAACGTCCCAAACCTTTGCCTTCGGTTAACTTGCTGGAGAAGCGTCGAAACTAATACAGCTTGTTAGAGATTAGGTTTTAGGTTGGGCTTTTTTCTGAAATAGTTAAAAATGACCGTGTAACTGCTACAACAGTTACACGGTTTTGTTTTGATTGCAGAATCGACCCAGCCGATTGACCATACAACCACCGAACCGTTGTGAGTTAGACTTTCCGGTTGGCATCTTGAATAGGTCAAGAATGATATTGAGTTCAGATGAAACCCTAGTAGAACTGGCCATAAGCTTTGACGAATAGTTAATTCTTTTTTCCAATATACTATAAATCTTTGAAAGCGGACACAATTTCTGCCATCAATGAGAACTATTGCTATTTTTTATGTTTTCAGACAATATTTTTTAGATAAAAAGATGTTGTTAATGTACTCTGTCTAAAAGAATATTTTTAACGATTGATTATCAGAGATAGTCTTATTTAAACTGAGTCTCAGATAGAGAAAAATTATTTAAACAATAAAAATAGTTTATTGCTTATTAGTTTAAGTTAATACCCTGAGTCCATTGTTCTAATTCTTGCTGTACTAAATTTCGAGTTTGATCAGTTTCAGGTAATGAATTGTTTATTTCTGATTCTGAATTGATTAAAAGTTGATTCCAGCCTCCCATACCTGGATTAATTCGTTGAGCTTGCGGGAGAATCTCAATAATTTCTTGATAGACTTGCTCCCCGAATTCATCCCCTTTTAAACCAACGATTATAGTGGAAATATCCCTTAAAAAATCTATTGGGAATGAAGATGGATCATCAATGCTTAAGTACAATGTCGGTCTAATATTAAAATCAGGATCTAAAGCGATCGCAGACAAGGTTTCTATCGGATCACTGGTAATAATAGCTCGTTCAATATTATGTTGAGTGGCTATCCAGAAAATGCCTGTTTCGTCATCCTCAGTCTTAGCCAACGGCATTTTCAGATCAGGATTAATGGAAAATTTTCCATTGGACTCTAAAGTACAAGTTCCCCTGTCCTCTCCAGCCAATGTGCGAAGGGTAAATACAGCACGGTTGTGTTCATCTGCATTAATCCATCCCTTGTCGTGTAACAAATCTATCAATTCAGAGGGTAAACTGCTATTTTCTATCAATCTTTCTCGTAAAAGTTGCCAAGGTGATGCTAAATTCTGCTGATGATTTTCTAAAGTTTCAGTAGGTTGAATTGTTTCAGTAAGTTGAATTGAAGGATCATCGATAGAGTCTGATTGTATTAAGTTAAAGTTGCTATTATCGAGATCCTCTACAGGTTGATTGACTGGATTCTCATCAGTCCAATTTGATAAGGCTAAATTATCTGGGTCAGTTTTTGGATTAAATAAATCATTAAAAGATGTTTCTTTTAAATCAACACATTGAGAATCTTGACTGTTATCAGAACCACTAAAGATTTCTTCAATTTCTTCTGAGTTTAAATTAGAATAATAGCTAACTCCTCGATATTTCTGAAGTCCTTTGAAGGTGTAAGATTTCCCTAAATGAGTGCCACTAAAAGCGACGTCACCCAACTTATAACTAATCCCTAATTCTTTTGTAGGTGTAGGTTTAATTCTAACACTAATTCCTTGCTGCGTAAGTCGGTCAACCAAAACCATCATTTCAGGCTGGTCAATTGTAGCTTGATCAAGAACGGTTTGTAGTTGTTCTCTAGTGCTAGTTTCTCCAGTTCTAGCTAATTGTCTACATTCGCCTGTGGTGGGAGAACGACGTTCTTTTTCCCAACTGCGGACGGTGGGTGTTAACCCATATTTTTCTTCTAATTGTTCAATTAATTTCTCACTGCGTCGATAGTTCCAACTATCAGAGACACAAGTTCCTTTAATATTTAATTTAATCCGACTTGCGGCAATATGAATATGATCATGATCACAATCTGTATGGCGAAAGATTGCAAATTGATTTTGATCAAATCCCATTCCCTTGAGGTAATCTAAACCAATTTCCAACCATTGAGCATCGGATAAAGCCTCACTCTTTGGAATACTTAAAGCTGCATGATAAACCGGTTTTTGCACTCGATTGTTCAAATGGAGAAAAGAGCGAAACTCCACAGCTAATTCTTGTGGTGTTTTTCCCATCATATTGCTTCCAATTAAAGAAGCACCTTCTTTAGAAAAAAGGTAATTGAGCAGTTTGGTGAAGTTTTTCCCGATGATTTGTTTACCAATCATTTGTTAAGATAATGTATTCAATAGATAAATTTTAGTAACTCAAGGAAACTGTCTTAATCTTATTTAAGAGCTTATTTATTCCTATTGTCACTAGCTTTTTAATTGTTGATTTATGATTTTTGGTTTCAGGTGGCTAAAGTTAGTCATGTTTAGCTTATTGGTTTTTAAGAAGGAAAACGCTCTATCTTACGGTCATCCTTTGCTAACTCGTAAATCAGCCAATCGGTTGATTTATTTTTTTCGGTTGCAACTTAATAGCTGGCTCAACAAATCTGTGAAGTCTGGAAATCCCATATTTGCAGGAAAATTCTCATTTGTGTCAAGTTTTCTTGTAAAAAAACTTGACAACTATTGAAAAGGTTGAATAATGGAATTAGTGCGTATCCAGGTTTAGAGAATGAAAAGGAGCCGAGTTAATACCGCAGCGTTAATTCGTAGACAAATTGAAGAAGGAGGAGAAAGCTATTGGCGACACTCGGATTTCTCTAATCTGCCATCAGCAGCAGTTAGCAAAGCTCTCTGTAGACTGGTAGCAGATGGAGTTTTGGAACGAGTCAGCAAAGGGCTTTATTACCGTTCTCGCCCGACTCGATTCGGTCGTAGTCGTCCTTCTCAACATGAAATCCAAAAGCTACTAACTAAACAGAATTTGCATCCGGCGGGATTAAGTGCTGCTAATTTACTGGGATTTACAACTCAAAATTTAATCCAAGGTGAGTTTGCGACTTCTGCCAATAGTGTCCCTCGCACCCTGATTGGCTCTCGTGTCCGACTTTATACTCGCCGACCTCAAACGTGGAATAACTTGGAAGCCACTGATGCTGCGCTGCTTGATTTCTTAAGATATAGGGGGAATTTGAGCGAGTTGTCCCCAGCAGAAACGAAGCGACGGTTACTGGATTATTTTCGAGATGGCGATCGCTTTGAACGATTAGTATCCGTAGCAGATGCAGAGCCTCCGCGAGTTCGAGCCATGCTCGGAGCAATTGGTCAAGAACTAAGGAAAAGTCCACAAGAACTCGAAAAACTGCGAAATAGCTTAAATCCAGTTTCTCGATTTAATTTTGGGAAGTTAAGCAACCTGCGCTATGCCAAGGAGTGGCAAGCAAACCGTGAAACTATTTGAACACCCTGATTTTCATGATGCTGTGATAGCAGCTAGAGGACATTTTGCTCACCTAGGGCTAACCGAGCAATTTATTGAGAAAGATTATTATGTTACTGAAGCTCTAAGAATTGTAGCAACTCGATGGCCAAGTCAAGTGATTTTCAAAGGCGGAACCAGCCTTTTGAAGGGATGGAAATTAATTGAGCGGTTTTCAGAAGATATCGACTTGTTTTTGAACCGACAAGCTTTTGTTCCTCCTCTAGGTGCCAATAGGGTTGATCGAGAACTGGAGGCGATAGAAGCTGCTGTGGAAGATCATCTAGGTTTGACAGTCGAACCAACGTTGGGAAGAAGAAAGCGGGGGGTTTATCGCAATAGTTATTTTATCTATACTCAACAATTCTCGGGCATTGAGGCAATCGCCAATCGCATTTTCCTAGAAATGGGAACCCGCAGTGGCACTTACCCCACTCAAACTGTCCTGCTCTCCTCATATATAGCTGAGTTTCTAAACCACATCGGGCAAAGTCTAGATACAGAAGATGAATCACCTTTTCCCATGCTATTGCTGGATTTTCGGCGCACCTTTGTCGAGAAGTTATTTACGATCCACTCAAAGGTCATCAAGAGTCAGGAACAGGGGCAATTAATTGGGGCATATGCTAGACATTACTATGACCTGTTTTGTTTAGCCAAGCAGCCTGAAGTGCAGAAACTACTTGAAAACGAGGAATACAGCCAGCTTAAAGAAGACTGTGATTGTATTAGTCGAGAATACTTTCCAGATTACAAGCCACCCGAAGCGATGAAATTTTCAAACAGCTTGGCTCTATTCCCAACGGGAAGCCTGCGCCAAACTCTCAAGAGAGAATATGAACAGCAATGCAGTAGGCTTTGCTATGGAAATTATCCAACTTGGGATGAGATAAGCTGCTACGCAGCTTGATTTAATAAATAGCATTTCCTTTGTTTTTAATTTTGCGAGACCAATTAATGATTAAATCTCCTTCGTTTAACAATTTATTCAATAATTCTTCTAACTGCTCTACTGATTCAAATAGCCGATGAGCAATATATTCTTTAGCTGAGTGCCAAACCAATTCAATTAAATTAAAGTCAGGGCTGTAAGGGGGCAAAAACTCTAACCTAATATTCGGCATTTCTGCTTCTATTCTCTCTAAAATCTCTTTCTTTTTATGAAAACTAGCATTGTCTAAAATTATTACTAATTTAGGCCCAGTTTCTAAAAATTCTTCGGCTAATTTTCCCGACTCTATCCATTCTTCAACAATCCAATTATGTAAAGCTTTGATTTGTTGATAAAAGGTCTCCGATTCTCCTTTCTTAATCACAAAATTTATTCTTTTTTTATCGCTATACCTTAACCCTCCCATTAGATTTACTCTTCCTTTCCTTCTTTGTCCTGTTACTTTTTTTCGGCTTCCCTTTTTCCCCCAGGTTTTTCTTCTTATTACTCTCAAACTAAATCCTACTTCATCCCAAAACCATACTTGCAAGCGTTCAGGTGATTCTTTTTCTATTTTTAAATACTCTAACAATTTCTCTTTAAATGCTTTCCTGTGTACCGGATTTTGTTTGTCCTCTAAGCTGTACTTTGCCCAAAGGTAAACGTACTTTTTTCTTTGTAATATTCTCCTGACTTGAGAGCCACTCAACTTAATTCCTGTTGCTTGCTCTAAATATGTTGCTAATCTATTTCCTGTCCATCTCCCAAATTCATATCCGTATTCTGATGGTTCTTTTTCTACTACTTTTAGTAACATTTCTTCATATTCAGCCGTAGCTTTCCGAAAGTTTCCTTGGCTTCTTCCATCTATAAAACTCTCCATTTTATCGGGATCACCATGAACAGCCCAGTACGCTACTGTCGGATAGGAAATTTCTAAAAAATTGGCTATCTTTTGATAGGTTTTTCCCTCATTCATTAATAATAAAATTAAAATCCTTTCTCTAATTTGAGCATTTTGATTTTCTTTCATTTCTTTAAGTAATCTTTCTTTTTGCTCTTTAGACAGATGATTTTTGGCTGGCATTGGGGGTTATATCCCTAAAAATACTTAATCTTCTATTATACAATCAAGCTGCGTAGCAGCTTATCAACCTTTAAAAAATACAACTGATGGCGTGTTACTCACTTACGTTAAACAGAATGAAATTTTACCAGTTAGAGAAATGATTCTCCAGTCATTGCGAGCTTACTGGCTACCATTAGCTTATCAACGAACAGGGGAAATTAATTCAGTTGTTTTGGAACGAATGTTTAGAAAAGCCGTGTATGCGTTGGAGAAGCACGCTTTGTTTTTGTGTGACCAAGCGGGTATTGATTATTCTTCCAATTTGCCACATCTTTACCGAGAAGATGGAATAAAAGTGACTTGGGATTCTGGTTTGATTCACTCTAATGAATTGACAACTGATAATTTATTAGAATTAGTAGGAGGCGATGAGTTTAATGATTCAGGTTTTTCATGATTAGAAGCTGAAAAAGTAAGGAGTTGATTAGAAGTAAAACCCATTTTTATTTCTATAAAATCAAGTAATGGAGTAGCAAAATGGCAGGTCGGAGTAGAAGAACCAAAGCTCAATTAGAACAGGTAGACCCTACAACTGAACAATCTGAAACATCAGGAGAAGTATCAATGACAGTAACAATAAAATCCCCAAGTCATTTAGGCGAAAATGGATTGGAGACTGTTGAGAAATACCCTACTAAAATTCATTTGATTGATGGAGAAAAAGGCGGTGTAGGTAAGAGTTTATTTGCAAGGGTTTTAATCCAGTATTTTATGGATAAGAAATATCCTTTTTTAGCCGTAGATGCGGACAGATCTAACCCCGATGTCTCTCGAATTTACGAAAGTGTTTGTCGGGAAGCTTTATTTAGTGAAGATGAGAAGAAATTTTATGAAGCGGACAAAATTTTTGAGTGGGCTTTTGACAATAGCATTATTGTCAATTTACCGGCTCAGGTTTATCCGGTGGTGACGAGTTGGATTGAAAAAAATAACTTAATTGAGTTAGGCAAACAATCCCAAATTACATTTTGTAAGTGGTTTGTTTGTACAGGAGGTTACGATAAGCTGTTGTGCATTTAAACTGTGATTATAGCATTACCTTTGTTTTTAAGTTTACGTCCCCATTTAATAGATAACTGTCCCTCATTTAAAAGCTGATGCAATAAACACTCTAGCTCATCAACTGATTTAAAGAGTCGATTAGCAATATATTCTTTAGCTGAATGCCAGACCAATTCAATTAAATTATAATCTGGACTATATTCTGGAAGAAATTCTAAATAGATATTCGGCATTTCTGCTTTGATTTTTTCTAGGTATTCTTCTTTTTTGTGAAAACTTGCATTATCAAGAATAATGACAATCTTGGCTCCTTTTTCTACAAATTCTTCTGCTTGATTTCCCGCTAATACCCACTCATGAATTAGCTCTTGATAAAAACTTTTTAACACTTGATAAAAATTATTTGCATTCCCTTTATCCAGAAATTCTACAAATCTTTTTTTGTCCGAGTACCTCAATCCTCCCATAACATTAACTTTTCCTTTTCTTCTGTCTCCTCTAATCTTTCTCCTCTTTCCTTTTTTACACCAGTTCTTTCTTTTTATTACTCTTAAATTAAATCCACTTTCATCCCAAAACCATACCTGTAATTGTTCTGGACTTTCTTTTGTTATTTTTAAATACTCTTCTATTTTATTTTTAAATAATTTCCTTTTTTCTGGATCTCTTTTCTCTTCCAAGCTATACTTTGCCCACAAGTAAACATACTTTTTTTTCTTTAATATCCTTCTCACTTGTGAACCACTTAATTTTATTTCTGTGATTTGTTCTAAATAAGTTGCCAATCTTTCTCCTGTCCATCTCCCAAATTCATATCCTAATTCTTCCGGTTCTTTTTCTACAGTTTCTAATAATATCTCTATATATTTATCTGTGGCTTTTCTATAATTTCCTTTCATTCTTTCATCTTTTAGGCTTTCTAACTTGTCCGGATCTCCATGTACACACCAATAACATACTTTATTTATTGAACATCCCAAAAAATTGGCAATTTCACTTTGTTTTTTACCATCATTTAGCAATAGTAGAATCAAGATTCTTTCTCTAATTTGTCCATTTTCTTCCTCTTTCAATCTTTTCTGTAGTTTCTCTACTTGCTTTTCATTTAAGTGATTTTTAGCAGGCATCTTTTTATTGATTTTTCTAAACTTAGTTTTTTATTATACCCTATTTAGATGCTTAACAGCTTAGTGTGCAGTTATTTTTGAAATCAGTACAACATTTTGACAAAAAGATAGCTCATGTTTTAGTTCGTAATTTTGGGTTAGAGGACGATTGGAGTTCTGTAGAAGAAATGGAAGAAGTCCAAAATGTGATTAAAAAATATGATGTTAAAGTCATTGATTTCCCTAAGTTTTATTCACGAGAAAGAAATGCCATTGATGCGAGGGGAATTACGTTTGAATTAGCTCGGAATAGTCAAGAATTTGGGGTATTGGGACGGCAACGAATTAAGTCGTTTATGTTATCAGCTTACGAGGCGTTTGAAACGACGGGGATGTTACCGTGAGTTATGGTGCTGTTGATACTAAATCGTTACTGGATATTGCTCTGGAAGGTCAATCTGAGGAATATCGGCGTAAGGTTTTGGAGTTGGCTTTTAAGGGGAAAATTGAGCCAACTGACCCCATATTTTTGATTTTATTAGCAACGGGGCGATTGGAAGTATTGATTCAAGAAAGCCCGAAACCAGAGGATTTTGAGTTAGCATTTGAGCGTTGGGTAGGGCGGATTAATAAGACACTGGCGAATTATGAACGAGTAGCCGTTGAGAAGCAAGAGGGGCAAATTGCTGAGGCGGTGAATTCTCTGGTACGTCAGACCGAATTAACAAAAGTAGCGACTTCTGCCCGTTCGCTGATGGTGGCGGCGGGTATTCTATTGACGACGTTGGGTGTCGGTGCGTTGATGGGATGGATGGGTGTGCTTTGGTCGCAAGGAGGGTTTGCGCCGGGGGAGGCGGTTCATCTGACTCAGGAACAGGCGGAGGGTTTGCGGTGGGCGACTAGCGCTGAGGGGAAGTTTGCTCGGAATTTGATGAGGTGGAATTCGGATGGTCTTACTGATTTAGAATGTAAAAAGGATGTTGAGCGCTTGGGGGTGACTCTGGAAGTTGCGGGGAGGCCAGCTACTTCGGGGTTTTGTACGATTTGGGTGGAGCCTGTGGAAAAGCGTAGGTTTAGGAAGTGAACTACCCACACCGACTTGGAGTACCAAGTATAGAAACAAACAGATTAACAAAATAGTAACAGTATGCAAATCAAAAAATTAGAGTATTACGACGATGAGTACAAATGGAAGCTGGAAGAGGTAAATTTTCTGCCAAATCTTAATCTTTTAGTTGGTGTATCTGGTGTAGGAAAAACAAGAATACTCAGAGCTATTTACAATTTAAAATCTATAGCTAATGGTGCATCTCTAAATGGGGTTAAATGGAATGTTTGTTTTATAGCCAACAATAATCTTGAATATACTTGGAGTGGAGAATTTGAAACACGAGAAAACACTATTTCTATCAATGAAACTTCGGAAGATGACGAGCAAGTAAAACTCATAAATGAGCAATTAGTTTGTAACAATGAGACCGTTCTAATCGAGAGAAAAGACTCAGAAATTATTTTTAATGGAAGCAAAACCCCTAAACTATCGCCTTTTGAAAGTGTCGTTGAACTACTCAAACAAGAAGACCAAATTGCTCCTGTGAAAGAATCATTAGATAAAATTGTACTGGCTGATTCTGAGAGTGTTGATAGAGCTTGGCGCTTGCCAGTATCTATTTTTAAGAAGTTTGAAAAAGCTTCACTATCTGCTTTGCAGGAAAGTGGTTTGCCTGTACCAATAAAATTATCTATTCTTTACAGAACGCTTCCTGATGAATTTAACAAGATTAAAGAAGCTTTTATATCCGTTTTCCCAAACGTCTCCGACATAAAAGTTGAGACCATTAAGGATGACGATATTCCTATTGCATTGTCTAAGTTACTCAAGGAAGCTACCACTGTTAGCATTAAAGAAAAAGGAATAGAAGATTGGATTGAGAATATCTCTTCAGGGATGTTGAAAACATTGATGTATATTAGTGAGTTATATCTAGCTCCTGAAAATTGCATTATCCTAATCGATGAATTTGAAAATAGTTTAGGCGTTAATTGCTTAGACAGTGTTACCGAGCTTGTACTTGATAATAAAAAGCTACAATTTATTATTACTAGCCATCACCCTTATATAATAAACAATGTTAGTCCTGCTTACTGGAAAATAGTGACTCGGAAGGCTGGCTTGGTGACTGTCAAAAATTCAAAAGACTTTCATATATCTGAATCCAGACAGAAAGCTTTCATTGACTTGATCAATGTTTTAGAGGACGAAGCAGACCTAGAGGAATAGTGATGAATATTTACTTTTTGGTTGAGGGAAAGAGTACAGAGAAAAAGATATATCCCAAATGGCTTGAATATTTAATTCCAAATCTAGTAAGGGTTCAGTATTACGATCAAGTCGAAAATAACAATTATTATCTAATCAGTGGACAGGGATATCCCAGAATTCTATATGACGGACTTGAAAACGCCGTTGATAAGATTTTAGAGGCTCCAAGATACGATTATCTCGTTATATGTGTTGATGCTGACGAGGAGTCAGTAGAGGAAAGGATTCAATATATACGTGAGTTTATTAGAGGTAAAGAAATCAATTTAGGAAAGACTAAAGTTGAAATTATTGTACAAAATCGCTGTATAGAAACTTGGTTGCTGGGCAATAAGAGGATTTTTGACTCTAGGCAACCACTAGATTTGCCATTGGCAAGCTATGTAAACTACTATGATGTCTCTCAGAACAATCCTGAAGAGATGGGAAAAGATAAAATGAGAAATCATGCTGACTTCCATTATGAATATTTAAGAGAAGTTTTTAGATCAAAAAATTCAACATATAGCAAGAAAAATCCCAAGGATGCTAAAGAGAAATACTATTTTGAGGAACTACAAAAAAGAGTACGAGATCAACCTGAAGACCTTAAAACTTTTCAGTTCTTTTTAGAGTTCTGTGAGAGAATCAAAAATATTATGATTCAAAGGGCTAAGGAGGAGTAGTTAACATGAGAAATAATTAGATCAGAAGAGCGATAGGGGCATTATTGTAAAATCTTTGCTAGGTTTAATTTGTAGCTATATCATTGCCTAATAAACAGGTGACTTTCACCAACTAAAGGACAAATCAAACACAATGGAAGCCGCGCCAGCCAAAGTTATTCAGTATTTCAACGGGGAAAAACAGAATCTCATTCCTCTGTTTCAGCGTCCCTATACCTGGGGTGAAGACAATTGGAAGACACTCTGGAACGATCTAATGGTGCAATATGACATGGGGGACACAGGAACCCACTTTATGGGTGCCATCGTTTCTGTCCCAGCACGCAGCGTGCCCGTAGGAGTCAGTAAGTATCTGATTATCGATGGACAGCAACGCCTCACAACTGTGTCATTACTTCTCTGCGTTCTGCGTGATTGTCTTGATGCAAATTCAGCCTCACGCATACAGGAAGTTTACCTGACCAATCGCTTCCGCGAACCGGAGGACACTTTAAAGTTTGTGCCAACGCAAGTAGATCGAGATGTGTATCGCGCCATAGCCCTCGACCGCCAGGTTCCAGAAAATAATAAAGATGTTCGGATGGCTGCTGCCTATCACTTTTTCAGGGACAAATTGCTTAAAGGTACTGACCTTAACGACGATCCCATAGATATTTCCAAAGTGTTAACTACCCTAGAGCAACGTCTTCAAGTTGTAATGATTAACCTTGGTGAAGATGACGATCCGTATTTAATTTTTGAAAGTCTGAATTTTAAGGGTGAACCACTTACCCAAGCTGACTTAGTAAGGAATTATTTATTGATGCGCTTCCGTCACTCGATTTCTACTGGTGGAGAGCAAGAAAGAGTTCACTCAAAATATTGGATTCCCCTTGAGAAGAGGCTTAAATCCGACCTCCCTGAATTTCTGCGCCACTACACAATGAAGGATGGTGATAATATCAAACAGGGTGGTATTTATGCGGCTATCAAGACGAAATTGAAAAACATGGATGCAACGGAAGCCGTCGAAGCAGAGGCTCAGTCTATGCTTCGGTTCGGCGAATTTTACGCTAGATTTCTCTTCCCAGACCAAGAAGAAACAACGAGCATTAGTGAATGCTTGGAGAATATCAACGAACTTCAAGTAACGACCTCCTATCCCCTATTACTCCGTCTATTTGATGCTTGTCAGACTGGGCATCTAATCGACGTTGAATTGGAGAAATGCCTTAAATTAATTGAGTCATTTGTAGTTCGACGGGCTGTTTGCAAAATACCAACTAACTCGTTAAACAAACTGTTTATTCAATTGGCTAAAAACTTCCCGGAGGCGGATCATACCAAATGGTTGCAACGTTCTTTATCATCATCTCGTCGTTTTCCCAAGGATGCTGAGTTTGACATAGCCTTTATAAAACAACCACAATATGGAAGTAGAATCACTCGTTTTATCCTTTGCCGTCTTGAACAATCTTTTAAACACAAAGAAACTGTGGATCTTTCTAAGGTAACAATAGAACACGTTATGCCTCAAACAATGAATCAGGAATGGAAAGATGAGTTAGGTGCAGAGGCAGAGAAAATTCATAATACTTGGCTTGATACTTTTGGAAATTTGACTCTAACCGGCTAAAATTCAGAGTTAGGTAATCTACCATTTTCCGAGAAGAAAGCTAAACTCGAAAATACACATATTGAGCTAAATCGTTGGATTCTTCAGCAGGAGAATTGGCGGGTACCAGAGATTGAGGAACGAGCAAAGAGTTTGCTACTTATAGCCAATAAGATTTGGTTGAGTCCCTCAGATCTGATTTCCGATTAAAACAGCAGATTCCAATTTTGTTTGGTTTCAGAAATACTTGCGTCTACAGCACCGATTAATACCGCAGTTTGCTGAATGGTTTGAGCCAATAAGTTCAGCATAGCATCAGGAGCGATTGCCTACGGTACGCTACGCTAACGCACTTATTTTTGGGGGTGCAACTTCAGTTAATCAACCGACTGTTTCGATAAAACTTCAACAATCTTCCCAGCTAAAGCATTACCCAATTCCCTCGGTTCCAGTTTATGCAACCCACCCCCATAAACGCGCCCCTCACTCATTAACGCCTCATCGGAAATACGATCAAGTGCCTGCCATACCTCCTTCAGTAATTCTGACGGATCTAAAAGCACTTTGGCAAGAGCAGGTTTGGGATACAACATCAAATAGACATTTGTAGCCGTCGCCCTTGAATGATTGAGGATAAATCGAAAAGGTCTACCTCTACCAGTATTCTGACGACCCATATAAGTACATAGAAATGGAGAAGGAGGACGCTTTTCTTGAGAATACCAGGGAGAGCGATGTTTGCAGAGATAGCGATCGCAAATACCCTGCTCTACCCCCATCTGCAAATATTCCCAAAGTGTAGGATACTTAGCTTTCACTTCATCTGGGGGCAACTCGCACGAGAGCAGAAAAAGCTGACGATCAAGAATTGGATTTCCTAAATCATCGGCTTTAATTTCATCCACTGGTAACAGTCGGGGGCTGGGCAAAACGGGCTTAAGAAATTCCATCGGCAATTGATATTCAGAAATTTGTTCTGGTTTCAACACAAAAAAATCATTCGCTCCTGTCGCCAACCCTCGTTTGATTGTGAATAAATCCTTCAGCTTCAAAGACTGCTCCTGAGAAATCACCCGTTCCGACATCAACCCGAACTTAGTCCACTTAGCTGCACCGCGTAGCGATTCCACCGACATCATCAGGGACATCTTAGGTTGTGTCAGACTTCTTCCGTAGGTAAATTCAACAGCATGGTTAACAGGTGGCAAAGCTTTCTTAAACCAAACGACTGCGGACGATACCAACGCATCCTCAAATTGTACGTCCACCGGATCAAAACAATGAATTCGCAGTAAAGTAACGCAGTTGAGCAGATAATCTTTAATGGGTTGTCCGTAATTCACATCCATAAATCCGGTCGGAATCAGCCATCCTGCTAACCCATCAGTTGCCATCCAAGCATCTGAAAGACACAAGAAATAACAGTAAAGACTAGCCAATTGACTAAGTTTTATCCCCGCTATCTCTTCTGTTATCCGTTGCAACCGTAGCTTTTCAACTCGACTCAAATGATGATGTCGGGTGTATGGAGGATTGCAAATCAGCAAGTTAGCTTTAGTGCGATTCCCGAAGGGATCGCTTCGCGAATCGCAATTAGGGGGTACAGCGTTGGTAAAATCTGTAATATTTAGCTGAAGTGGAGTATCGCGCCAAAGTTCGATCGCTTCATTGCCATAGTGGGGGTCAATTTCGTATGCGATCGCTTCTACAATTTGCGGTAAGGAAAATTGCTCCAATAATGCGGAGTAGAACGCTCCCGTTCCAAAAGCTGGGTCAAGAAAGCGAATTTTTGAGGCAGATGGTAATAACGTCTTGGCATACTTCAACATCTCTGTTGCCAGTGCTGGATGCGTGGCAAATTGGCCCAACTTATTTCGCTCTGTTTGGGTTTTTGCACTATCCAGTTGCAACTGTCGCAATACCCGAATTGATTCTGTTGTAGTTAAGTTCATATCCCAAACAATGCCAAGTCTTCTATTCGATGTTCCCATACCCAGTCAATTCCTTCAGCAGCTTCATAACCCAAATAACCACTATCGAAATAACCGCAAAGAAACAGAATAAAGCGAACATTCTCACCATAGTTATTGCGTAATTGAGCCATTTTTACTGCTTCTTCTTTCCGTCGCTTATTGGGATTAGTATAGTCTCCAGCAGATTTCGCTTCAATTAAAAGCGGTAGCTGGCTCGGGCTGGACTGAATGGGTTTAATTACGATATCAATTGGAATATTAATTTGTTTAGTACCTCCTTGCAAAAGGATGGGAATATTGAGCCGAAACGAAAAAGTTCCTGGCAGCATTCTCTCGAAACTTAATCGGGTTCCTCCCCCAATATACGAGTAGCCGTGCTGCTCTAGCCATTAGACATCTCCGAAAATCCTCAAATGCCCTCTATCGCTACTTTTTGAGTCTCTAGCACTCCTGTGCCGGTTTCTCCTAAAGTAACGGATTCATAGGCTTTTTCAGTTACATTAATAATAATTAATGAATTTTATTTCTGATATTCAATCATTTTTCAAAAGTATTCTGGGCAATTCTTAGATGATAATACAATCGCTCCTATTCGCCATCTTATTAGTCCACATACTGTCAAGATTACTGCTTCATAATTTTGGCTCTTTAACCGAAATCTTTCTGAAGCAACTCGATAAATTTTTATCAGTCTTATTAAATGTTCGACTACAATCCTTTGTTTGGCTTTTAACCGATTTTCTTCTCGATTTTCAAGGGATATTTCTTGATTCCTCGGTTTCTTATGTGGTGTATTAATTGCTGTTTCCCCTACATAAGCTTTATCCCCCCTGTATTTTTGATGATTCCCCAATTCCTCCCTTCTTTCTCTCCACAATTTCAGATCGCTTGTTGCTCCGGTATAACCCACAGCTACATCCACTATTTCTTTCCCGCTCGGCATGACAATGACTTGATTTTTAAAGGTATGTGTTTTTTTCTTTCCTGAGTAATATTTTTTCTGCTCTTCATTGTCTGTTGGTCTTTGCATGGGCTGTTCATAGCTATCTACTACTAACTCATATTCCAGCAGAATTTTTTCTACCCACTCCCAATCACTCTCGTTTTTTTTTACTTGCTCAAGTAAACTGGCTGGCAGTAATTCTCTCAATATTTTTATCCCGTTATGGAAAATATCATTCGCTGTTGATTCACTCACTTCAAACTGTAACCCTAACATTTGAAATGTGGGCATCTGATGCAGATAAATTAGAGTTAGTAAGATTTGTTCCTCCACAGATAATTTCTGGTGACGACCCCCACCTGCTTTAATCAACCTGATCTTAGCTTTTTCTCGTTCTTGTCGTTTTTCTTGTTCTAATAACTCCGCGGCTTGAATTAGTTCTATCAACTGTTCATATTCCATCCCTAATAGCCTTTTTGTTTGCTGGGGATTCTTGTCCAGATAGCCTCTTAATTTAGTCATCTCTCCTTGGGGTAAAATCAAATTTTACCATCTTGCTATCCCTCCCCATTTTTATTTCGGAGATGTCTATTGTCTAATCGTAGCTAACTGTCTGCGCTCCTGAGCGTTGCGAATAATTGGGTCAGAAATAGCACCACAGAGACGATCTGCGATAATGATCGCTGCTCTGTGAACTTCTGTATCCGTTGGCTGCCGTCCTGTATCCAACCATGAAAAGATATCTTTGTCTACAAGCCGAGCAATAATTTCACCAATTTTTGCAAGTTCAGTATCCAACGTTCCCCTGTCTATTCTGGGTAGAATTCGTTGTTTTTCTTCCATATTCTTGACTAGGTTGGATGATACTCCAGCTAAACCTATCAGGCGATCTCGTGCAATAGGCGGTGCTGTTGCCATGCGAAGGATAGGAAGGACAGACGGATACTGTTGCAATATAGCGGGCGTAATATTCGTAATATTCGCTGTCCAAATTAAAGCCGATTCGACTTGTTCAGTTGTGGCAATGCGAGTATCGCGGTAAGCTTGAGGAGCAAACTGCATAAACCAATGATTGTAGAAGTCTACTGACTTGGCTATATCCGGTTTCCACAAATGGGGTTTATCTGCATTAACTGGCACTCTATCATCTCCAACTTTTATACTCATCTCAAGAATTGAGATGGCTGAATCACCTCAGTTGGTATTATCTAATAAATAGTCCTTATTATTAGCAATGTTTACACTGATAGCGATCGCAAATTCCATTAAACTTGCTCAATCATTCTTTGCTCCTGGTGACTGTAAGGACAATGAGTTGAGGAAAGTAATACTGCTTTAGTAACTGGTGTTGATAAGGAATTGATTGCCGGATGAATGGAACTTAGCTAACCAAACCTGCTCTTAATGCGCGCACAGCCGCTTGAGTGCGATCATCACAAGCTAACTTATTGAGAATATTACGAACATGAGTTTTCACAGTCCCCATTGATATAAATAATTGCTCTGCGATTTCCTCATTGCCATACCCTTCGACAATCAGTTCAATAATTTCATTTTCTCGCCGAGTTAGCGGATTAAATTGTAATAACTCGTTATCCTCTGGTTTTAACCCATGAATCGATACGGTCGGAATAACACTTGAACCAACAACTGCTTTAAACGGATTATTAAGTCGAGCTAAAACAATCCGTGCAATAGACGGGTCAATCCAGTTCGCGCCTCGGTGAGTTTCCAGTATTGCTTCTAGCAGTTTTTCAAATTTCAGGTCTTTCATACAGTAAGAATCTGCTCCGGCTGCAAACGCGGCTAAAATGGATTCTTCTTGAGCTTGCGAGGTTAAAATTAAAACTTTAGGTTGGCTGATAGAGGAATCAAGCTGACAGGTTTGCACATACTCCTTAAACCGTTTAGTTAATTCAATCCCATCAACTAATCCCGGTAATCCTAGATCAATAATGGCCACATCGGGTAGCGTTTTCTCCAATAGTGTGATTCCTTGTAATCCATTGCTGGCTTCCGCGATAAACCTGATTTCTTCACAATCTTCCAACGCTGCTTTAATTCCAACCCGAGTTAAGTGATGATCTTCAATTAACACAATACTCACGCGATTCATAATTTTCTCCATTAACAATAACTTGAGATTAAAAGCACATTTTGAAAGCGAAACTTCAACCTTAGCAATTTTTGTTCTGAGGGAGACACAAAGTAAAAATACTTCCAACCCCCAGTTGTGACGTCACTTCTAAACGACCCGAATGGGCTTCTGCAATACGTTGGGACAGATGTAACCCCAAACCACTCCCGGCTCCTTTTTGATTTCCGGTGCGAAAGCGTTCAAAGATTGCATTTTGCTCTGATTCTGTGATTCCAGGGCCTGTATCTTCGACCTGAATGGAAACGTTTTGAGCATTGTACTCAACAGTGATCTTGACTTGACCGCGCTCTGTGAACTTAATCGCATTACTCACTAAATTAGTCAGAACTCGGCGTAGTTCTAAGCGATCGCCTTGAATACGGAATGGCTGTTGTTGGATTTCAAAAATTAAGCGTAAGTTTTTGCTGACTGCCAACGCCTCTTGCTCTTTAACCACTTCCTTAATGAGTTTGTAAAGATCAAAAGTTGTGATAGCCATGGGTTTGCAACCCGCTTCAAATCGATGCACTTCTAGGAGGGTATTGACCAGTGTAATTAAGTTGTCGTTGCTAAGAGCGATGGTATGAAGAGCCTCTTTTACGGTAGGGGGTAAGGTTCCAAATTTTCCTTTCCCCAGTAAGGTCAGCATTTGTTGGGCGGCAATCAGAGGGTTACGCAAATCATGGGTTAGACGGGAAACAAAATCTTCACGGGCTAAAGCCATCTCTCGCATTGAATCTAGGCTATGCTTAAGACAGAGAAGGTTGCGGACACGGGCAAGTAATTCGTTAACTTGAATGGGTTTCCAGAGAAAATCATCGGCTCCCAGTTCTAATCCATTCGTAGAAGGAATTGAGGGATCTGATGCGAGAAGGACAATGGGAATGAAGGGCAATTGAGGGGTAGAACGAATTTTGTAAGTGACTTCATAACCATCCGCATCAGGCATCATCACGTCCCATAGAATTAAATCGGGAGGGTGGGTGTTGATAGAGGCGATCGCTTCTTTTCCATTGGAACTGGTGCTAACACAATATCCTTCCTCGGTTAAAATGGTTTCTAAAATCAATAAGGTATCCGTTTCCGGATCGGCTGCAAAAATTTGGCTGGGTCTATCTTTCATGAATTCAATCTCCTTTCTGGCAACCTTCCCAAACTCACCAGGGAGTCTGTATTGTCCATTGCCTGAATTTCTTGAATGACAGATAAAATCGGTTGAGAATTTTTTAATTGTTTCGCTGCCTTCAGTTTTTGCTCTTTCGTAATCCGCAGTAAGTAGTTTTTTAATCGGTCATAGCACCATCCCAGTCGCACCCCAAGTGCATAGATTCGCTCGCTTTGACTAGGTTTTAGGGCTTTTTCTAAGATTGGGGCTAAGGAGGGAGTGTGAGAAGCCGGAATAGTTCGTCTACTCTTTTTCCCCTGTCGATAGCCTTGCCAAAACTCCAGGGAGTAAGATGAAGCATGAATACGAAGCCGATAGTGTTCTACCATTGAAATGAGCAACTCTAAATCTTGTTTTCTTAAAGTAGAAAGGGCATCCTTGGGCTGGTAGTGCCTCCAGAGGTCAATTAAACTTTTTAGCTTTTTCTGAAATCGAGTGAAATGGTCAATAGCAGCCTGGGAAGAAGTCGTCTCTGAAAGCAGCTTGGGTTTGAGGATCTTAATTGACACCATAATTTATCGATTCCTTGATATCGAAGTTGCTTTTTTCTATCTAATTCCTAAATTAGCAATGGCATAGATTAAGAAAGTTCTACCTTAAAGCTGATTTATTAAAAAAGCGGATACTTTAAAAAAAGCCGTTAATCTAGGAACCGATAATCCGATCTAGTGTCTATCTTTTGTTTCCGCTTTTTAAATAGAAACCATAAAAATAAATAATGCTCCGGGATGAATGGAGCATTTTTAAAAAAATATTAAATTTGCCTCAGTTTATATCTGAGGACAGTTGTTGATTTCAATTTTTTCCCCTAGCTAGACAACAGGGATTCTAAGTCTACTAAAAGTTTTTGAAGACGTTTTTGTTTTTTTGGATCGCTCCAAGCTTTTGACTTATTGACTTGGGTGAGTGCAACTTTAATTCGGGTTTGAAGAGAATCTTCGCTTTTTTCAGATTGAGATTCAGATTTTAAGGTTGAAATTTGAGCTTTGATTTGAGTCAGAGACCAATTCTCTGTAATTGCCGTTTCTAGTAAGGTAACTCGTGCCTGTTCATCTTTGACTTTAGCGATCGCACGAGCTTTAGTATATTCAATTTTGCCTTCTCGTAAACTTTCTAAAACTTCTTCAGGGAGCTTCAGCAGAGGAAGCCGATTACTAATAAAAGATTCCCAAGACATCTTACCTAAGTCTTGAAAAACTTGGACGACAACTTCAGATTCAGGTTGAATGATAACGTTATCATTATCTCGAAGTATTTGATTTTGCATTCGATACAGAAGGCGTTCAGCTTCTGGTACAGAACAATCTAGTCGATTAGCGAGCAGCCCTAAAATCCCTTCGGTTTCTTCAATTGGATTCAGATCTTCCCGTTGTAGGTTTTCAACTAAAGCAATTTGTAAAGCTTGTTGTTCTGTCAGTTCTCTGATGATAATAGGAACTTCTTTCAACCCCACTTCTTTCGCCGCTCTTAAGCGTCTTTCTCCCGCTACTAACTCATACTTTCCATTCGGTAAAGGGCGAACTAATAGCGGTTGAAGAATCCCATCAATTTTGACAGATTCAACTAAACACTGCATCGCTTGAGGATCAAAATAGCGACGAGGTTGAGTAGGCGGAAGCTGAATAGTATCAAAGGGTACTGAACTGTTAGGTAAACTTTCAGCCTCGTCATCACCAAACAAGACTGTTAAATTGGCTTTTCCTTTGTACGGCTGATTACTTTTATTGGACATTGAGTTTCTCCATCTTGGCAGCTAAACGATCTAAGATTTTTACCGCTCCATTTCTAGCGTCATAGACAGCTAGGGGAACCTGCTGTTCAGAAGCATCAACAAAAGCGGTTAAGCGAGGAATCGGCTCATAGACCGTTCCCACGGGGGAAAATTGTTCTTGAATTGCGTTTAAAGTGCGTTTATCCTGGGAGTTGGTGGCAGCATAGCGAGAGGGAACAAATCCAGCAATCTGCAAAGAGCGGTTTCCTTTTTTTCGGACTCTGGCGACGGTTTGCAAGAGCAGGTTGGTTCCTTCAAACGCTTTGTAATGAGTTTCAATGGGGACTAAAACATGGGTGGCAGCAACAAGGCTAATGTAGCTTAATAATCCTAAGCTGGGCGGACAGTCAATCAAAATAAAATCATAGTTCTCTCGAATGGGTTCTAGCGCATCTTTCAGACGAACTTCTCGAAAGTCCATATTCACCAATTGGATTTCTGCCACACTCAGGTTAATGTTGGTGGGAGCTAGATCCATGCGATGAACTTCTTTGTGGATGAAGAGGGGTTCTTCATTAACAATGGCATCAAATACGGTTTTTTCCAAGCTCTGAGGGTCAAAGCCCATAAATAAGGTTAAAGACGCTTGCGGATCGAGATCGATGAGCAAAATTTTATTCCCTCGTTGAGCCAGGTGGTAGCCTAAGTTGAGCGTAATTGTTGTTTTGCCCACACCGCCAGCTTGGTTGAACAGCGAAATCACTTTTGTTTGGGTCATCGGCTATTCTCCACTAGCACGCTCATGTTGCGATTTAGACAGGAACCTGGAGCTACAGTTGGGATTATACACATATCGATTTAAGATGAATATTTCAGAATATTTTGCTGGAAAAATATAATAAATTCTCCGTGAGTGTTAATGAGTGTTAATAATATCTCATATCCTGGGAGAAGATGTTGAAGCGAATCGAAATTTTTAGATTTATAGCCATTCAGAAAATTCTAACTTTCCTTTTAAGCTAGGGGAAGAGAATGAATTATTCCATCTGCCCTATTTCTGAATTCAACTCGGGTAGGTTTAGTCCTGAAGATGGACTAGAAAAGATTGCTGTCGTGATAGGTTCAAGAATGAGCCAATTATCGAGAAATATAAGATTTATGCTGACAAGGCAGATGCAACGATTTTCTCCGAAATCGATCTACCAACTTCAACAAATTGGACTAGCCTTTTTTGAAAAAATTGCAACGGATTCTAATTTGGCTGGAGAAACTCAAGATTTTTACCAAGGATTACTGGTTGGGTTAGATTGGGGTGTTAAACTGATCGATCAAGAGCAGGGGATAGAAACTCTAAAAGACTTAGAGGCTAGAGTTGCAACTTTTATCAACCTAGATCATACTCCCAGCCAACAGCCACACCCTTCAACGGCAATTCATCGACTATCTTCAGCGTCTATTGCTCAACTGCAACAAAAAGGACGCTCTACAGATCTTGATGAAAATATATTAGCTTGTGTTCCTGATACTGAAACTCAAGATTTCTATCACGGTTGTCTAGCCGCTTTAGATTTTTCTATATCGTTGTCTAAAGAAAAATATGCTTATGCTCAGATTAGTTTGCTTAAGACGAATGCCGCCCATTTTATCGAGTTATCTTCCCAAAGCGATCGCCAAGTAGCTCGTCCTACCCTTCAAGATATGTCTTTAACTCAACCTCGAAAACAAAGGAGATTTAGTTCTCTCCTACCTGTTTATCAGTCAGCAGTAGTAAGTCCAGTTTCTCCAGAAACTAACTCCGAAGCACTCATTGAGTCGGGAATAAATGACTCAGACTGTCCTGAAGACTCCGAACAAGTTAGATTAGAGGATAATCCCAAAGATTCAAAAAAGGGAGAGGATTTGATTGAAGTTGGCAGATCAGCAGAGCAACGATTAGAAATGGAAAGATTATTGGTGGAGCTTTTATTAAAAGAGCATCATCAATTCAAGGGATTAGAACGGTTAGAGTTTATGGAAGATTGGACAATATTGTGGCAGGAAGGAGAATCAATTCGAGTGGTTTCTCAAGTAGATCATCACTTGGTATTCAAGATCAATTTAGAGGGTGAAGTTCAAAATCCTTTATCTAATTTAGATGCAGAAAAGTTAAAGATAAAACTCACTCAGGAAGTGCCAGAACTATTGACTGAAGTTCAAGTTTTACACAATAATTTCAACTCAACTATTGAACCGTTAATGTTCACTTTAGAGCGTGAACAAGTTAAACAAGCTGAATTGATTTTACCCATTGCCCAAAAGGTATTTGAATACAAGCTGAACTTAGGAGATGAAGGGGTAGAAGAAACGGATGATTCTACTATTATTTCCGTTGCCGAGATTTACCAGTTAATGGTCACAGATGTTGAAGGGGTTTCTGTATCTTCTTTGAGAGCATCTGGCAGAGGAGAACTGCTGAGAGTGTGTGGGGAGCATTTAGTTCTAGCTCAAGGAATTCGATCTGAAGATGTTGAATTTTGGCTTCAAATGGCAGACGATTTGAATACTGTTGAATCCCAACTTGCCCAACACTCAAGGGAAATAGAACTTTGAGTTTTGGCGATCGCATGAATCCTTAACCCTAGAGGTACAGGGGAACATAGAAACTCAATCGTCACCAGAAATTAGGATGTGTTGAAAACAATATCTTAGTCGCAACCTGTAAACCCAACAATCCTTTAAGATTTTTTGCCAGTAAAAATGGCTTGAATTCTTCAAATATCCTAGTAACTTTTCCTAGAGAGGTTGATATACTTTACTGGAAAAAAGGGAAAAACCATCATCCCCTTTTGCCGTTAGATGGCACAACAATCGAAACTGGCGTGGTGTAGGAGGTTGATTAATCCGTTCTACTTGTACATTCACGTCGTAAGCAGTCCTGCGAATGAGTTCAAAAATTTCAGGATTCAAATATCGGGGACAATAACCGACAATATGGTGATCTTCTGTGTTGAGGGTCAAAGCCATCTGATCTAGGACTTACGCATTGACAAAATAGCTCGATTGTGCGTATCGGGAACAGAGGTGAGTTCAGTTCCCAAAACAAATAGAATTGGGTAAAATTGCTTAAGTTATCAGGGGAGAAAAAATATTAGAACTAGAACTAAGCCATCTACTGCACTGTGCAACCTGGAAAAGTACACATATTTTCTCTTAGCTGAGTCTAAATATTCAGGTTGCTGTCGGCTCTCCGAAATTTTAGATGAATTATCTCACGATAGCATTAACCGTTTTTTGTTAAGGGAAAGATATGAACCCAAAGATTTATTTAACGAACTCAAACCACATATTGACTCAATAGGTGGGACATTAAGTGGGGATGACACAGTTATTGAAAAGCCTTATAGTGACCCCAATTTAACTGAATTTATTGGATATTTTTGGTCAGGTAATCAGCATCGTCCGGTGAAAGGAATCAATTTGATTACATTGTATTACACCGAGAGTAATGGTAAGTCTGTCCCCGTAAATTATCGGATATATAACAAACAGGAGGGAAAAACCAAAAATGATTATTTTCGGGAAATGATCGCCGAAGTATTAGTGTGGGGATTACAGCCAGAGATGGTGACGGGAGATAGTTGGTATTCTAGTAAAGAAAACTTAAAGTTTTTGAGAAACCAAAAACTAGGTTTTATGATGGGAATAGCGAGAAACCGCCAAGTGGCTATTACTCCGGGAAAATACACGGCTGTGAAAAACATCGAAATTTCTCCAGAAGGGCAAGTCGTTCATCTCAAAAATTTTGGGCAAGTGAAAGTATTTCAGAAGAAGTTCAAAAACGACACAGAGAGATACTATATCATGTTTTTGCCGGAAATCAAGGAGACTGAAGTTATAACTAGAAGTGATTTTATGACCACACATTCGATACATTGGGGAATTGAATGTTACCACAGAGCCATCAAACAACTTTGTGGAATTAAAAGGTTTATGGTGAGAAGTTCTGCGGCTATTTTCACCCATTTCTTCTGTTCAATTCGGGCTTTTGTCCAATTAGAATTGATGAGGGCAGAGGCACTGATTGATAATTGGTATGAAATTCAAAGAAATTTATCTTTAGAGGTAGCTCGTGATTTCATTCTCCATTACCTAAATCAAAAAGTAGGTCTGAAAGCTGAATATTAACTAACCGCAAGTTCCCTATTAATTGACTAGCAAAAACTCTACATTTAAGGGCTTTTTGCACCTGTTTGTGGTGGAAAAAACTTTACCCCCCAAAAGAATGCTGTAATTTTAGCCATTCATTCATATTTGGGCTAATTTGTCAATGCGTAAGTCCTATGATCATAAATATTTTGGAATTCATGGGCTAACCATAACTTCTCGTCTGGAACAAAGCAGTTAATTCGTTCAATTGAAGATGGTGGTAAATGTTGCATTCCATGAGGGAAAAAGTGAAGATGATAACGCCCTTCTTCATCTGGTACGGGACAAGGAAAAACAGTCAGTGTATCTGTTTTCCTCTGTCCACCACTACGAGCTAATAAAGTAATTGGTTGACACTCCTCGGTCTAAAGACACGAGGATTCTTCGTTCACAGACCCAACTTGCTCAGACAGGATGACTCCAGCCTGAGTAGAGGTCGAATCTCCCGAAGCGTTCGGATCTAAGATCCAGGTTCCTACGTGACCCGTAGTACCCAAGGCTAAATTCAGGATGTTGATAGCCGCGTTCCAGTCTCTATCTACCTCAAATCCACACTGACAACGGTGGGTTCTTGTCGATAGAGATTTTTTGACGATGGCGCCACAATTAGAGCATTCTTGAGACGTATAAGCCGGATTAACTGAAACAGTGATCTTGCCGAATTTAATCCCAAAATACTCTAACCATTTCCTGAATAGATACCAACCCGCATCATTAATCGACTTAGCCAGACAATGATTTTTGACTAAATTTTTAATCCTCAAGTCTTCATAGGCGATCAAATCGTTAGATTGAATCACGCAACGCGCCAGTCTCTTGGCGTGTTCTTCACGTTGCCTACTTATTTTCAGGTGGACTCGCCCAAGTCGATTAACGGCTTTCTTTCGGTTAGCCGAGCCTTTGCTTTTGCGTGAAACCCGTCTTTGTCGAAATTTCAGACGCTTGTCACCGATTCGATAAAATCTCGGATTCGGTTCAGTCTGCCCATTGCTGTCGGTGTAGAACTCTTTCAGTCCTACATCTAAACCTATCGTTTTACCTGTAGGTTTAGATTCTACTTTCCGATCAGCATTAACTAAAAACTGAACGTAGTAGCCATCTGCACGTCGAACTATCCTCACCCGTTTGATCTGGTCTATTTGGTAGAAGTTTAAATCCCAGGTTCCTTTGAGTTTTAACTTACCTATGCCCTTGCTGTCGGTGAAAGTAATCTGTTTGCGGGTTTCGGAAAGTTTCCATCCGCTCACTTTATACTCAACTGAGCGACAGTTTTTCTTGAACTGTGGATAGCCTTTCTTGCCCGGAACCGACTTTTTGCAATTGCTATAGAACCGAGCGATTGAGGTATAAGCTCTTTCAACCGCTACTTGGCAAGCGTGAGAATTTAAGGCTTTCACAAAGGGAAACTCAGCCCTCAATACGGTGTTATGACGATACAGTTCTTTCTGCCCTACGCCTCGATTGTCCATCCAGAAGCGAATGCACTTGTTGCGAACAAATTGGGCTGTGCGAATTGCATCATCTATCGCAGCATATTGAGTTGTTTTTCCTTTTGCCTTGAACTCTAAAACGAGCATTTGACGTAGACAAACCCTACGGCAATTATCATAAGCTGCTACGCAGCTTGATTGTATAATAGAAGATTAAGTATTTTTAGGGATATAACCCCCAATGCCAGCCAAAAATCATCTGTCTAAAGAGCAAAAAGAAAGATTACTTAAAGAAATGAAAGAAAATCAAAATGCTCAAATTAGAGAAAGGATTTTAATTTTATTATTAATGAATGAGGGAAAAACCTATCAAAAGATAGCCAATTTTTTAGAAATTTCCTATCCGACAGTAGCGTACTGGGCTGTTCATGGTGATCCCGATAAAATGGAGAGTTTTATAGATGGAAGAAGCCAAGGAAACTTTCGGAAAGCTACGGCTGAATATGAAGAAATGTTACTAAAAGTAGTAGAAAAAGAACCATCAGAATACGGATATGAATTTGGGAGATGGACAGGAAATAGATTAGCAACATATTTAGAGCAAGCAACAGGAATTAAGTTGAGTGGCTCTCAAGTCAGGAGAATATTACAAAGAAAAAAGTACGTTTACCTTTGGGCAAAGTACAGCTTAGAGGACAAACAAAATCCGGTACACAGGAAAGCATTTAAAGAGAAATTGTTAGAGTATTTAAAAATAGAAAAAGAATCACCTGAACGCTTGCAAGTATGGTTTTGGGATGAAGTAGGATTTAGTTTGAGAGTAATAAGAAGAAAAACCTGGGGGAAAAAGGGAAGCCGAAAAAAAGTAACAGGACAAAGAAGGAAAGGAAGAGTAAATCTAATGGGAGGGTTAAGGTATAGCGATAAAAAAAGAATAAATTTTGTGATTAAGAAAGGAGAATCGGAGACCTTTTATCAACAAATCAAAGCTTTACATAATTGGATTGTTGAAGAATGGATAGAGTCGGGAAAATTAGCCGAAGAATTTTTAGAAACTGGGCCTAAATTAGTAATAATTTTAGACAATGCTAGTTTTCATAAAAAGAAAGAGATTTTAGAGAGAATAGAAGCAGAAATGCCGAATATTAGGTTAGAGTTTTTGCCCCCTTACAGCCCTGACTTTAATTTAATTGAATTGGTTTGGCACTCAGCTAAAGAATATATTGCTCATCGGCTATTTGAATCAGTAGAGCAGTTAGAAGAATTATTGAATAAATTGTTAAACGAAGGAGATTTAATCATTAATTGGTCTCGCAAAATTAAAAACAAAGGAAATGCTATTTATTAAATCAAGCTGCGTAGCAGCTTAACACAATTAAAGTCGCCCTAGAAAGGCGAGGCTTGAAACCCATATCTTTGGTCAAAAGTTAAGCGACCAATGGGAAACCAAGAGCGACTGTTTGGATCTTGCCATGCCAAAATAGATATTTGGAAGTGTTGGGGGGTTGGTTTCCCCCCATAAGTGTTTTAAAATTCGGCTAAGTCCTCAAGGTATTGTGCAAGTTGGCTTTGAGCCATGCAAACTTGCTCTCCATCTCGCAATAACCAAGCCACTAAGCCATTGTAAAAAGCAGCACCAATCATAATGTCTTCTGGCTTAATGATTCGGTTTAAGTCGAGTGAAAGCAATCTTGCATCAAGAGTTTTAGCTGTTCTCAGATGCTGAATCATTGCCACCTGAGAACAATTAAATTTGTTAATGCGATTCATCGTTCTCAGTCTCTCCAATTACTCATCAAACCCGAAGTCAGATTTAGCGAGTTCCGCTATCCGTAGAAATTCGATTTCGTCTTGTTCTTCAGGATTAATAGTTTGGGTGGTTTCTTGGCTGTATCGTTTCATCCAAAGCTCACGATAAACCAGTATTAATTGATCATTGTCCGTTGTTTTTAAGGTAGATTTGAGAACGGTACCGTTAGAAGTTTGGATGTAGAAAACAGTTTGGCTGTCGAGGTCTTCTTCAGTCCAGCCAAGGTGTTGCTCAACCAACCCATCAGCATAAACTATCTCAATCACATCAATTTTGAGCCCGTTGCCATCAGTGTAACTACGGGCAATTTTAGTTTCGATAGCAGTGTTAAGTTGTGTCGTCATGAAAGTTAGTTCCTTAGTTAATAAAGAACCAACCGGAAAACAGCTTAGGAAGCTAGGTCGGTTGGTTTTGGGTTAAACAGCAGGGAATTGATCTCAAATAGCGATCTAAATAAAACAACGCGGTAGCGTCTTGATGAACGTCTTGGCAAATTGTGGTGAGCAACAGGTGAGAAAAGAACTCGATGGGAAGGATTAGCGAGCGATCGCTATGAATTCAGTCAATGAATCAACTGAAGAATGCAACCATGAGGCGAACACTTGTCCTCAATCTCAGAACAACAAAAGCTCTGACCTACACAAAATGAGTAATTTTACTTACTAAAATTGATGTACGGACATTTGACATGGCTTGCTGTTCCGCTGTGGGAAAAACAGAAGGGAAAACAGTGCATAAATTTCCTCTTGTTTGTTTAGATTAGCCAGAAAAATGTCAAAAATGATACCTAATTAGCCGCACTACAACGGGCTACAAAAGGAAATCCAAGGGAAAATAGTGCATTTGTTCCCTACTTTTTCCTCGCTGTTTCAAGTAGATTTTTGAACTGTGTATCGCAACAGAAAGCCACTCAATCTCAAATGTATTTTTTTGTACTACAGAAGTAACGAAGCCAATGGAAAATTTTCCATCAATGCCTGTCGGGATTACCCACTATGTCCTTAGTGGCNATTGTTGTAGGTGTGTGAGCTTAATCCATCTCAATTTCATGATCATCGATCCCGTCATCCAGTGTTAACGCATTTTGGGCAATGACCTTGTTTTGGCGAGCTATCCGTTCGTTGCGGATGCCCCGATGTTTGGCTCGACGTTCTCGAATGGCATCAATATCATTCAGGCCATAAAGAGCTTGTGCAGCCCGCATCAGTTCTTTTAAGGAAGTTGTGCCATAGTCTTCACGAAATTGAGCATTGTGGGTTTCCCAGTCAAAATCGTGGTTATTAAAACGGGCAGCACTCGCAAGCTCACGGCCAGATTCTTCTCTTAAAACTTCTAGCACCATCAAACGTAGTTTTTCGTTATAGCTGATGCACTGGTCTAAAGCATTGGTATAAGTTTTTTGAGACTTTGTGGTTTTAGCGGAATGGAACTTACGATTTTTAGAAGTTACAATCATTTTGATCTTCCCATTCAAATAATGTTCACACCCAAAGCAGCGATCGCTGTCTTCTTATGTTCAATTTTAAAATTAAAGTTTTTTGTATGATAGCGATCGCTATTTTCGATTTGTTGAAAATTAATTTAAAATTTATCATTAAAAAAAATTACCCTACCTTAAGGTAGAGTAATAGTCAAATGGATATGAAATGATAGGTACGCTTCATGAATTAAATCAGAGCAGAAAATTAGTTATTCTAAATCTTCCTCCTCCTCCTCATCTTCATCATCTTCATCTTCATCTTCTTCGTCTTCTTCCTCAAAGTCATCGTCTTCTTCGTCTTCCAAATCTTCTGGTTCCTCATCATCATCATCTTCCAAATCATCAATATCATCATCATTGTTAGATTGCTCTTGCTGAAGATAACTATTGCGTTTGGCAAGGGATTCTTGATTGAATTTAACGAGGCTTTTAATGGCTTCTTGAGGATCTAACTCGAAAACATCGTACAGTTTTGCCATAACCAAAGCTAAAGTTTCGATATCATGACGCAGGGCATCCGGTTGTCCGAACAAAGTAGGGAACACTTCGTTATTCCAACGTTGCCAGTTCATGGTTTTGCCGCGTTTTTTCAATTGAGCAGCAATATCCAAACCGATCTTTTCTTTAATGGCATGACCGATTTTTGTTTGAAGACGTTTTTCGCGAAGTTGCAGCTTCACGCCAAACTTTTTAACAATGGTCGTTCTGACTCGCTCAAGCAGTGCGTTAGCTTGTTCTTCAACTGAAACAGCCGAACGACGGATTCCATTCCCATTGCTAGGAACAGGTAATCCGGTGCTTTTTGATTTAGGAGTCACACCGTTGGTTTTTCCATTGAAAGTTCCCGCGCCATTAGATGTGCGAGAGTTATTTTTATTCGTTGTAGTTACCATGAAGTTCAATTTAATTTAATTACTTCGTGGCAATCTGCGCCGCTAGGCGCTTTCAAATTTCCCAATTTATTATTAATGGTTAATTTAAAATTAATTAAAATTCTTTTCGATTTAATCATTAAATGATGGAGTTAAAATATTCATCTAACTTAAGGAATAAAAGCTAAATCAGTTATATAGAGCAAGAGAGGGATGGGAAATACCGATTAAGAAAGCTTAATAGGAAATAGTCTGCTTAATACTTCCTAATATTTTATGATCTATCCTTTTAAAAATTGGCTTTTCTTGGCAAACCGAGGAATCAAGATAGTGGGATTAGAATACTGTACAACGGATCGAGTCAGGATTTTAACTCACTTCTATGAATGGGGTCAAAATCTACAACTGCCTGTTTTATTTTGGAATTGTGGCTACCGATGTTTTCAGCAAGTTAGTTGTCAAGATAAAGGCGGGTGTCGGTTAGAGAATACTAATTTACAAGCCAACTCCGATCCGCTTTTAGATTTATTAGAAAATCAAACCGAAGGAATTTTTATTCTTGAGGGAATTTTAGAGTTATCAGGAGCAGATCTGACGGATAAACAGCGTGAATTTCAACTGGTTAATGCTTACTATGACTTATCAGAAAATAAGCATCGTCAGTTCTGGGTTTTATTGGAAAATAATATCAATTTACCTGCCAATTTACAACCTTTAATTCCTGTATTGAAAGCTCCTATTGCGGATCGCATTTGGGTCCAACAGAAAGTTGCTTCATTTTGTCGTGACACTTCCCCGATGCACGGGAAAAAAGATACTGCTATTCAAGAAAGTTTAGTGCGAGCTTGTCTAGGATTGGCACAAGGAGAAATTGAGTTAATTTTACAACAGAGTCTAGCATTTACTAACAGTTTTGAAGACCTAGCTGATTGGGTACTCAACTACAAAGTTAACAAATTGCAAGGGCGAGGGTTAGAGTTAATTTCTGAACCGGATGTTGTGCAAGCCGGAGGGTTAGAATTGCTAGACGAGTTTCTCTCAAAAGTTGCTTCTTTACTCAATCCAGAAGCCGAGAAATATGGGCTTAGATTTCCCAAGGGGATGATTCTTTGGGGGCCACCTGGCACTGGGAAAAGTTTGAGTGCCAAGTTAGCCGCCAAGAAGATGGGAGTGCCTTTATTAGCTGCTGATTGGGGCGCAATTATTGGTTCCCCAAAGCCAGATTTGGCACTGCGCGAGTTGTTAGAATTGGCTCAAGCTTTAAGCCCAACAATTTTGTACTGGGATGATTTTGATAAAGGGTTTGCAGGTTGGAATTCTAATACGGATGGTGGAGTTTCAAGACGCTTATCGGGGAAACTATTGACTTGGATGCAGGAGGTACAACAGCCGATTTACATGGTAGCAACGGTTAATCGATTGGGGATGTTACCCCCAGAATTAATTCGTCGCTTTGATGATATTTTCTTCGTTGATTTACCCCATGAAGGAGCAATGTATGACATTTTTAACCTACATTTGCAAAAGTATTTCCCAGAGTTTCGCAATCCTTCCCAATCTCTTTGGACAGATGAGGAATGGCGAATTTTGTTACGCGATTATCGGCTTTGCACCCCTGCTGAAATTGGTAATGCTGTTAAAAAATGTGCCGAGGAAATTTACTATCGCAACTATCAGCAAGGGAAACAACCGGAACAATTAAAGATCACTTTAGAAGATTTACGACAGCAACGTGACCAATTTACGCCAGCTTTAATTCGAGATGAAGAACAGATTTTAGCAATTCGTAATCAAGCAACTTATGCCCGTCCGGTGGCGGGTGTAGATGTTTCAAAATTTGCGATTCCTCCTCAAGAATTGTTTGGCTAGGATTACTCAAACAAACTCTTTTGTTGGTAGGTTGGGGTGGGTTTGCTTTGTTGTATAGTTCGGGAGAGAATCTGATGGCTGAAAGTCTTAGTCAATTCTTGAAGATTATACATTGAGTGGCTCAACTCCCCTAATGTAATCGATTGATAGCGTTGCACTTGTTCAGTATTATTCGGCTCGATATAATCTGGCAGTTCAATGATGTCTACAGGTTGGTAATCTAAGGTTTCAATATACTGGTTCCAGTGGATTCCAAATTGTTCAATATTCTTCTTAATTTGTTCGCTTAGGCAATCTAATTTCAGAGAAATCTGAAGGCGAGTTTCGTAGCTGGCTTTTTGCCAAAAAATCGAATTCACTAAATGTTTTCGAGCCGTCGCTAAGGTTGAAGCAAGTTCTAAATAAGCTAAGGCATCATATTTTGTAGGATGTTCTGGCCCAGCTTGGAGGAAGTTTTTAACTTGATGGTAAGCGCAGTGGATTAAAGCTTCATCAACGGTTCCATAAAACGGAATTGTGCGAGGGACAGGCATAAAATTTTTTCTCAACTTGTCCCTCTGAGTCCCCGTTATGGGGATGAAATGGAAAATTTTCCATTTCAACAACTTTCCGCTTTCTAAGCACAGTTTGTTGCAGAAATTAATATTCGCTACTCTCCATTAAAGTCCCAACTCTCCAAGTGGTATTAACATCTTCAGGAGTGTTGGCGCCAATTTCTTCTCCTTTAAGCCAAGCGGATTTCTCAAAATAATCAATTTTGAAAAAGTAGCGATCGCCGTCTAATTCTAAAGTCACAAAATCTCGTTCCCCGTAAGGGTCATTATCCGGTGAAAACGAGTTAAATTCTTTCAGCAATTGGAGAAGTTGTTGTTGCTGTTGGGGAGGTAGAAGCCCAACACTCCGAGATAAATGAATAGCTCCGACTTGTGAATTTTGAGACCGTAATTGATCATTAAGACGAGCAATTTGTTCAGATTTTGTTAAGGTGTCAGTCATATTTTTTAAAACAATCTTCACCCTCAATCGGCGCGTTAGCGCGGAAGTTAGGTGAGATGAAGAGCTTCCCAACCCACAATAATCCCAGAAAATGAACTGCGATCGCGTAGCCGCAGCCTGTCGGCATCGCTTAAACCCACCTATGTCTAAAAAAGGAAAAGAGGCAGACGGAAGGGACATGGTGGAAAATTTTCCACCATGTTCACCTCTGCTCGAATGATGTGGCTAATTTTGGACATCTGCAATTAAATTGACTCAAGGCGTTGAATATAGAAAAATCTAATTAATCTATAGAACCCCTCTAAAGTGTACATTTGCTCAGAAATGACATATACGCTCTTAAGTCAAACTCAGCGGCAACGGGTCAGTGATGGAGCCGTAACCTCTCTATTGAGCGGTTGCGAATCCTCACCCTGGCAACTCGTGCTAATCTGGCCCCAATTGGGAGATTTCGATAGCTTGGAGTATGCTTGGTGGTTAAAAAAAGAAGCTGAACAACTGCAAGCACAAGGAATCGCAATCTGGGCCGTAGGAATTGGCGATCGCACTTCAGGACAACAATTCTGTGACTATACAGGATTTCCCCCAGATTGTTTATTTGTCGATCCCACCGCCGAACTGCACCGAACCCTGAATCTGTATTCCGGCTTATCCCTCAAACTCCCCGGTTTATCACCCGGTGCGAACGCTTGGTTTAACTTAATATTAATGTGTGCTGGAATGGGTAGCCCTGGTACTTTAGCCGAAGTATTCCGAGGCTATCGGGGTGATAAAAAAGCCCCTCAATTAATTGGGGATGAAGAAATTGTTCAAGCTCCTCCTTTACCCCCACTCAAAGGTTCATTCTTCAAACTAGCAGGAGGTCAAGGCTTTCAGCGCCCCTTTGAGTTAGCAACGTTGCGACTGCGAAATATGGGAGAAGTGCTAAGTCACTGGAAAAGTTACGTTCCCGATTCAGCTTATCTAACCCAACGAGGAGCCACTTTCTTATTTAATAGTCAAGGAGAATTACTCTATGAGCATCGAGACCGCGCCATTCTGGGCTTCGCTGCCGAGATGAGTAATCCGTTATCTTTTCTCACAGATTTAGTTAATAATAAAAAAAAATAAAGCGCAAAAACTATTTCCTCGGTGGCGAAGGCAAATTAGGAATAAAACTCTTGCCATCAATTAATCCTAATCCATTGGCTTCCAATCGCTGCCAACTGTCATACAAATCCGTTAAATTACTCGCCACCCGTCCCGATAAAAAATCCCGATCTGCCATTGAAGTTGCTTGATTCTTCAAACAAATCCTCACCGCATAATTATAAATTGCCCAATCCTTACGAGTCAACTCACTCAACCCTTGGGACAACTCCCCATCTCTGACAGAAGGCAAACTTTCAGTCGATGTTCCCAAAATTTGTTGCTCAAACTGTTGAAGAAACGCCTGAATTTCATTCTCAGCACACCGAAATAGAGAAACACAAACTCCTTTCGGAATCACAGTTGGTAAGGTTTCACGAGTATGAAATTCAAAAATCTCCAACAAATCCGCATCATGTAAAATAAAAATTCCTGAATCATTGGGTATTAAACCCGAATCCAGATGTTCTAATTGGGGAAGAATCTCTTGAATTTCAATAGAATCTGAAAATTGATAAACCGTATAATTGGACGAATCTGGATACAGCGTGTGCTTCAACCAATTGATAAAATAAGCAGGAGATTTAAAATGAGCTTGAGGAAAACTAACTCTATTTTCAGCTTGAGAATTTGAAGATAAGGGTTTACAATTGTCAGGCTTTAGAGAAGGAGAAGCTGCGCCTCTCAATTGAGACGGTAACAACTCCTGAATCGAGCGCACATACAAACTTTGCAAACGCAACATTGTCCCCCCATCCGAAAAAATCAAATCCCCCTTACCTAATAACCCCGTACAAAGCTTTCCCCATTCCTCCACATCCAAAATCACCGCGCCCGCCTTTGCACTTTGCAACCTCAACCCCAACCGTACCCCCATATTCACCTTAATCTTCGTACTCACCACATCCGCCTTCGGGTACTGAGTAAACAACACCAAATGAATCCCCGCCGCCCTCGCTAAAGCACCCAACCCCTCCACCAAAGCTTCAAACTGCTGCTTAACCTCCTTATCCTTCGTCAAATACTGAATTTCATCAATAAAACAAACAATCCGCGGCAACCGCAACTGTGGCTCCACCTTCGGGTTATAATCCTCCAAATCATTCGCCCCCACCTGCTCAAACCGTTCATATCGTTTCTGTTGCTCGGCATCTAAATTCTCCAACAAATTCAAAGCACTATCCGTATCCCGACAAACCGGATGCCATAACCAAGGCAAAGCATCAAATTCCTGTTTAGCAAACGTGACTCGTTTAACATCAATTAAACACACCTGAACCCGTTCAGGAGGATAGCGTAAAATCAAGCTGGCTAACATCGCCTTCTGTGCTTCCGACTTCCCCGAACCCGTTGCCCCACCCCCCAAAACATGACAAGTATTCGGGTTGGCTAATTCAATTTCCACCAATTGCCCATATAAATTTACCCCCATTGCCATCCGCACAGGTTCTTCATCGGGTAAAACTCGATAAGAAATATAGTTTTCCAGAGGGCAAAACTGCCGTTCTAGTTCACTCAAATTCAGGTCAAACGCCACCCCTTGCGTCAAAGCATGAATTAAAGGCGGTTGCGATAAACCCAAAGCAATTTGAAGATCTCGTTCTCGATTTTTCAGGTCAGCCACCTTCACCTTCACTTGAGCATTCACCACAGGTTTGAGCACCAACCGTTGAGTAGTCGGCCCTCGATGTCCCTCCACCCAATCACAAGGCAAATTGTAATGCAGTAACGCTTCAATTAAAGCTTGTCCTATAGGTGCTAAAGGATGATTATTTGGGGGTAAGGTAACAGTGTTAGAAGCCGCAGGTTGTAAAGATTCAGTTGGATAAGAAGACTGTTCAAGCATCGCTTCCATCACCCGTTCCCGTTGAGTTTCTTGGTAATAGCGAGTCACCGCCAATTGATGTTGATAATCCTCCTCTTCCTGTTGCTCCTCAGCCCGTACCAAGGGTTCTAATTTACTAATCCGAATGGCATGGGATAAACTTACCCCAGACAAAACAATACCACTGCCCGTTAACGCTAATTGCAGCACTTTTAAAGCCGTGGTATTTCTCGGTAAAACAAACGGAGGAATAAATAATAGTAAACTCCCCAAAAACAAATACAGACCACTAATTTTATAAGCGGATTCCAGCGTTTGATTAATTAAGCGACTGCGGTAATTCAGTTGTCGAGGTTGGAACATAACAGCCTAAATCCTAACCCAAGATTAAACTTAAAAACGACTTTCCTTTTTTAATTAGTTTTGAACCCACCGACTCAACAGCCAGAGCAAAATCCCTATCACAGTAGATAAACCCGTAAAGATAAGAATTCCATAAAGTTCCATTAGTTCGATTTTCAGTATCTTAACCCAAGCATCATCTCCAACCCAACCGACTATTTGAGCTAGGATAAATGCAATTAAAAAAAAACAGCGAGTGCCATCCCTGCTGTATTAAATTCACTCGCGATCGCTAATATTAATGTTAAGCTAATACCCATCAGGAATAAATTAGCTCCGATTAAAAGTTGGCAAGGAAGTGAAGCTCGTTTCCAATTCATCAAATATCCCTCGAAGAAAGTGCGTTAAGAGTGCGGTGTGCGAGGTGCGGAGTGCGGAGTGCAAAAGAAAGTGCGGAGTGCGTCAAGAGTGCGGAGTGCGGAGTGCGGAGTGCGGAGTACGAAGAAAGTACGAAGTGCGAAGTGTGGACTATAGGGAAGGAGTAGAGACTCTGGTTAAAAGGTCATTGATTAGATGAACAAAGAATTCACACCGCACCTCGCACTCTTAACGCACTCCGCACTTTCTTTTGCACTCCGCACTCTTAACGCACTCCGCACTTTCTTTTGCACTCCGCACTCTTAAACCACTCTTTTAGGAAGAATCTTTGCGAAGGTAAGTGGTTAAACCTGCGATGAGGGAGATAGTTTCTTCAGCTTTTTTGTACAGTTTATCAAATTCATGTTGATTGATATAATTGACATCTAAGGCTACATAAAGTAAAGACTGAACTTCTGTTGCCGAACCTCTAGCTATATCTAAAAAATGAGCAAAGTCTTTATGACTTTTTCGGGTAAATCCTTCTGCAATATTACTCATACAAGAAACAGAGGCACGGCAAATCTGGTTTTTCAATCCATAATCTTTACTCAACTCCCCAAAATTACAAATCTTGTAAATTTCTCGAACTAATTCTCTAGCTTTCTGCCAAGCTTGTATATCCTCAAACCGTTTAATTCCCATAATGTTTGGTTCTTCAGTATCTAGTATGCTAAAGATTTAGTTAAAATGCCAATTCAGTAAACATCTTGATTGAAAGTTTTTAAAATTTCTGAATCCATAAGCCGAACGTTTAATCAGTTTCAGCTTGTTATTAATTCCCTCAACTACCCCACTGGTTGTTCTATGATCAAAGTAGGCAATAATTTCATCTAGCCATCGAATCATTGTCTTTTGACTTTTCGGGAAATACTTTCTAGCTTCATCTAACCACATCCCCAATTGCCATAATCCCCCTAACCAATCATTTTTTTCCTCAAAAATTTGACGGATTTTTTCTTTGAATTCGTGCATACTTTTTAGGGTAGGAGAAACCTCTTTCACTTCGGCTAGTTTCTGGCTTTGTTGTTCATTCAAATCTTTTTCATTCTTCAAGAGAGCGTATTTACTCTTCTTCAATCCTGCTAAAATTTTTTCGGAATTGGCTTTTTCTGATTCGGACTTTGCTGTTTTTAGTAAATTTTCTTCCTTCAGCCTTTCTTGTTTTCTTTGCCCATCTAACTCCTGATTGATTTGTACCATTACATGAAATCTATCCGCTACCACTTGAGCATTTGGCATGATTTCTAAGACTAAGCTTTTGTATCCTTTCCACAGATCTATACTGACTTCTTCTATCTTTTCTAACACTTCTCTTCCCCACCCCATCAACACTTTTTTGATTTCTTCTTGTGTTCTTTTTTCGAGGATAGCAATTAATTCCGCTTTCTCTAAATCTATTAAAACTGCACAATAATTTCCTTTTCCTTTAATCAATGCTATTTCATCAATTCCTAGCCTTTTTAAATGGCTGGGTTTAAACTCTGCTAATTCTGATGATGCGTCTTTTAACATCCTTTCTATTTCTTCTGTTGTGACCAGCCCTTTTTGGGCGACACTGTTTATATCCTTTTCTAAAACTTCTTGTAGGATTCTATCAGCCAATCTTTTTGTATAAGTCCTTCTTTTTCCGACAAAATCTAAATCCTCACTAAACGGCTTTTTACATTTCTTACATTTGAACTGTCGTCTATTTATTTCCAAAAATACTGGAGATTCTCCCCAAGGTAAATCTTTAATTAGATATCGATGATTTTGATGTAATCTATGGCTTTTTTCCCCACAACGAGGACAGATACTTTCCTGATGGATTGTCTCTATCTCTAAAATTATTCCAATCCCTTTATGCTGATGGCGTGCTCCCACTTTTACTCCTTCTAGCCCCAGAAGTTCTGTGAGCATTTTAATTTCCCTGTTTGAAGCCATTGTTACCCATTTACTCTAAATTTACTCTTTTTCTGATTTCACTTAACAGTACATATCGCTCAACTCTCAACTGGAAAAAGATTTTCAGCTATTGTTGGATATATTTTTCTTCTTTCTTGATCTTATTAACTATAATTTTAGCATACTAGATACTGAAGAACCTAATGTTTTTCCTAATCTTCCTTAATTCTACAAACTCCACACCGCACATCACACTCAAAATGCACTACTTCGCACTTTGCACCTCGCACTCTGTACTTTCTTCGCACTCCGCACCTCGCACTCTGAACTCCGCACTCTTAAAGCACACCGCACACCGCACTCCGAACTCCGCACTATTTATTCTCCCAGGATTTTTGGATTTGCTGACGATACTGAGCAATTTTGTTAACGGCTTGTTTGTTAGCTTGATCAATATTGAGAGACATTTGAGCATATTGAGGTCGAAGTCCATGTAATTTCTGAGCATAATTGGAATTAGCCCCTAATTTTTTAACTTCATTACCTGCAAGTTGACCTTTATAAGCATAATGAGCTAAATGAACTGTTGTATCCGCATCATCAATTTGCTTAAGGGCTTGATAAGATTCTTGAGTATGTTTGGCCGATTCTTTTCTCTGTTTCGCTAATTGTTTGAGAACCACTTTCTCCTCTTTAGAAAAATAGCGAGGTGAATCTAAAATAGGAACCGAACGAATCGAAGCAAAATTACCTGGATTAGTGGGCGAGAAAACAGTGGTATCTGTCGGTTGGAGTACCTGGGATTTATCAATTTGATGAGAGCCATAACCCGAGTTGTTTCCACTTCTTATTCGGCTCCAAGCCTCTAAAATTCGATTAAAAATTCCCATTGGGATTTCTCCTGAAGAATTGAATCCAAACCCGAGTACAAATTAGCTCAATCTGGACTCGATTTGTTTGAACTTGAATCTGTCGTCGCCCCAGGATGTAACCGATACTGGCTGACATGACACTAACAGCAATAATCAACAGCCATTGGGTTGAAATTATAAAGCGAATGGGGTTAATCAACAATTTTAAGGAAGTTGAAATCGCCACTTTGTAATCATGAAAAACCAGAATCATCAAAGTTGTCATCAAAGTGACTGCTATTGAAAGTTGTCGAACTTGCTGTTGTCCTCGTTGTTGCCGTTTTCGAGTGTATTCATTCATCAGGACAACCCAAACATCAACGCCGAGGTCATACTGACAGGATATACAGAAGTCGGCTGAGACCAATAATGTTGTAGTTGATTGAGGAGGTTTTTGAGGTGTTTCATATCCTGAGATGGAGTAGAAGTAGACAAAGAAGAAAGGGTATTTTTGAGTTCAGCTACTATACCCAGCAAATCTTGTTGCTGAGAAAGCTGGGTGTGTTGGAGGCTTAACAGTTCCTCCAACAAAGTGTTAATGGTATCGGTCTGATGTTCACTAACTTCAAGATGCGCTTTTAAGCGCTGGAAAGCAGTTAAGCACTTGCCCTCCCAATTGAGCTTGCTGTGTGGGATATTCTAAGTTACGGCGCTCCTGTTTGCCTTGTTCGGCGGCGGTATTGAAAGCCGCTACAAACTGTGACACCGTATCCTCAAGTTTGGCATTGCCATCAGAAGTAGACCCAAACCCAAAAACCTCTAAAAGAATCTTATCATCAAGCATTTCTTGAATTTTAGGAGCCACTGTTTGAGCAATTTGAGAAGTTTTTTGCTCCCAACGTTCATACAACCCCGCACCAGAAGAATCATAAACAGAATCAGTTGTTGTATTGGTATTGACTTGACTTTGTAATTCTTCAATCCAAAATCCAATAGCTTCTTCAATTCGGAGTTGTTTCCGTCCTTCACTGCGACTATCACGAATTGCAATAATTTGATTCAGCCAAATGGTCAATTGTTCAGAATTAACTAATTCCAAATTCATCCGAAACTTTTGGCACAACTCACTGAGGATATAACGAATTACATTACTCCCCACAGCTTGTCCTTTGGAGGTCACAGATTGACCTAACTGTTCTAAATCAATGCCATATTGGCTGTAATCAGTTGAATTTCCATTGGTTGTGTTTGTCATATTTAACCTCGATTTTGACGTTTAGATAAATTGCGAACTCGGTCTAATAAATTGGGGCTATAAGCGAGCCATTCATCAGGATTAAATCGACCCCACCTGACTTCATCAAGGGCTTTTTTCTCTCCCAGGGTTAGGGACATAATCCGAAAGGCATCAAGAATTTTTTTGCCTTCTTCTGAAATTAAGGTTCCGTATTCGCCTTCATTGAGTTGGGGCATGACCGCTTTTAAGAGGCGATACACTTTACGGAATTGGGGACGATTAACATTCCACAGGCTCGACTCATAAATGACTTGTTCGGGGTAAGCTGTTGTGCATTTAAACTGTGATTATAGCATTACCTTTGTTTTTAAGTTTACGTCCCCATTTAATAGATAACTGTCCCTCATTTAAAAGCTGATGCAATAAACACTCTAGCTCATCAACTGATTTAAAGAGTCGATTAGCAATATATTCTTTAGCTGAATGCCAGACCAATTCAATTAAATTATAATCTGGACTATATTCTGGAAGAAATTCTAAATAGATATTCGGCATTTCTGCTTTGATTTTTTCTAGGTATTCTTCTTTTTTGTGAAAACTTGCATTATCAAGAATAATGACAATCTTGGCTCCTTTTTCTACAAATTCTTCTGCTTGATTTCCCGCTAATACCCACTCATGAATTAGCTCTTGATAAAAACTTTTTAACACTTGATAAAAATTATTTGCATTCCCTTTATCCAGAAATTCTACAAATCTTTTTTTGTCCGAGTACCTCAATCCTCCCATAACATTAACTTTTCCTTTTCTTCTGTCTCCTCTAATCTTTCTCCTCTTTCCTTTTTTACACCAGTTCTTTCTTTTTATTACTCTTAAATTAAATCCACTTTCATCCCAAAACCATACCTGTAATTGTTCTGGACTTTCTTTTGTTATTTTTAAATACTCTTCTATTTTATTTTTAAATAATTTCCTTTTTTCTGGATCTCTTTTCTCTTCCAAGCTATACTTTGCCCACAAGTAAACATACTTTTTTTTCTTTAATATCCTTCTCACTTGTGAACCACTTAATTTTATTTCTGTGATTTGTTCTAAATAAGTTGCCAATCTTTCTCCTGTCCATCTCCCAAATTCATATCCTAATTCTTCCGGTTCTTTTTCTACAGTTTCTAATAATATCTCTATATATTTATCTGTGGCTTTTCTATAATTTCCTTTCATTCTTTCATCTTTTAGGCTTTCTAACTTGTCCGGATCTCCATGTACACACCAATAACATACTTTATTTATTGAACATCCCAAAAAATTGGCAATTTCACTTTGTTTTTTACCATCATTTAGCAATAGTAGAATCAAGATTCTTTCTCTAATTTGTCCATTTTCTTCCTCTTTCAATCTTTTCTGTAGTTTCTCTACTTGCTTTTCATTTAAGTGATTTTTAGCAGGCATATTTTTATTGATTTTTCTAAACTTAGTTTTTCATTATACCCTATTTAGATGCTTAACAGCTTAATAGGCTCTGTTGTTAACAAAGACAACTCTGGGGTCAATAATTTGAGCTTCTTTGATTTCTAAACAGATTTCGATAGTTTCACTCATTCGACTGATTTAAGTTTGTTTAGGGGTGAATCTGAGTCAATTCTAATTTCTCAAATCTTAGAAATTGAATTTAAGGTCAGAAAGAACCCCGTTCAAACTAATTTCCATTGGTCTTGGTGAACATCCTATTAAAGAAAGCCGATAACTGTCAATTTATTGCTGTCATGAATACGGTATTTTTCTAATTCAATTGAGGCGAGATTTGCTGAGTCAGCAAGAAGTTGTTCTTGGAGGTGAAAGGCTGTTGTTAATTGGGGGTTTTGCTGAGTGCTGAGTGCTGAGTCAGCAGATTAGAAATAGGGGGAGGAATTTAGGAAGGTTTAAGAGGAGTTGGGGAATTTTAAACAATTGTTGGAGATGGGGGGAAGGAGCAAGCGATCGCCTAAACAAGTTTATAATTTTCGATTAAGCTCATCTATGGAACAGCTAAAAGTATTGACCCTATTGTCCATTGCCTATTCCCTTTTGCTCAGAAATTTTTAACACCAATCAAATAGAATTGCTATAGTTATTCAAGCTGAGGTTGTGTAACAGTCTGAACAATTCTACCGTGATAAATAATTTGTAGGAGTAAGTCTTGTTGTCTAAGCATTAATTGAACACTTTCTGGGCAAGATTTAAAATCCGTTTCAACCCATCTGTAAATCATTCGTTCTTTGCGTCCGGTAATTTGACAGAGTTCTCGAACACAAGCGGCTGTGTACCCCCATTCTTGAGGTTGAATATTGTGGAGAATTGGAACCCAACGCGCACAATATTCTGTGGGGTGGAGAGGAACGGATAACAACTGACGAATTGTGCGAATTTGCCGTAATTTTTCAGTTTGAATTGATGGGGACTTGTTAGGAAAGTATTGGGGCTGCATAGTTTTTATAAAGAGTGTTTTAAGAGTGCGGAGTGCGGGGTGCGGAGTGCGTTAAGAAGTGCGGAGTTAGGAGTGTGAAATGGAGGGTGGAGGGCAGGAAGCAGACGGTCGATGATTGAGTTAGGACTGAGGATTTAGAGGTGAGGAAGATATTGTTGAAGGCTGAAAAGATAAAGGTTAAATTCAGGGGAAATTAAAATAAAATCAAGGAAAAAAAGAATTTAAAACACCTAGAGTTTGAAAAAAAATATTAAATTTTAAGTTAATAATATAGCCGATTTAATAGGTTTTAACTCTTTCTTTTTCCTTGTTCTTTAGCCTTAAATATACAGGTACATTCCACCTACTCACTAAAACGCCTCCAACTCCCCACTCCGAACTTCGCACTCTTCAAGCACATCGCATTTCTTAACGCACTCCGCACCCCGCACTCTTAGAACACTCCGCACTCTTAGAACACTCCGCACCCTTAAAGCAGAGGTTGGAGTTGGCAAGGTTCAAACAGTTCTTGGTAGGTTTGTCCGCTAACCGGATGGATGATGCTGACCCACCAATAACCGGGACGCTGTTGATATGCTTTGTGGATGGTTCCTTGCATCCCGGCGAAGATGTTTTTGGGGTCAAAGTTGACTTGCACTTGAACACCTGGTTGCAGGTGGGGCTGGATTTGTTGATTAAGGCTTTCGCGCCATTGCAGGAGTTCTTCAAGTTGGGCTTCTAATTGCTCGGTTGTGGAAGTTTGTTCAAGTCGGACGTGACCCGGCTCACTGAGTAACGTTTCTAAGTGCTGTTGTTGTTGAGCAAGTTGTTGTTTGAGATGTTGATTTTCGCTTTTGAGAAGACTGAGTTGGCTTTGAGCTTGTTCAACACCACTCATCCGCTCGAACGTCCATCCGGCTTTAACATCGTTTTGATCAAGTACGCCAAGCCATTTGGTTTTGGGGCGGTTGTAGGTGTCTAATTCGAGGATTAAGTCATCAACAACGCCTTTGTGTTCTGGGGAATAAACTCGGATGCGATCGCCCACTTTTAATTCACTTAAAGGCACTGGGACGAATTTGGGTTTGAATACGGTGGGTTCGTTGTCAGGGGAGGAAGTGGGTTGTTGTAATTGGGCAATCAGTTCGTCTTTGTGCTGAAGTTGGGTTTGCAATTGTTCGAGTTGTTGCAAATAGGTTTGGGAAAGTTTTTGCTCTAGGTATTCGAGTTTTTGGATCAATTCGGCGTTTTTCTGACGTTCGGTGGCTAATGCAGCTTCAAGGTTGTCTGTGGGAGTGCTTTGAGGTTGTGGCGGGATAACAATGGTTTGGGGGTCAAGGTGAGCGCACTGGTGTTTGATTTCTCGTTCGGTTTGTTTGATGTCATGGATTAACTGGGCTTCGGCATCCCCTGTGACAGCTTCAGAGAGTTCTTGTTCAAGTTGGACTTTATACAGGGTGAGGCGGGCTAGGCGAAGGGCGGTTTCAGAAGGCTGTTGGGGTATTAGGGAGGATGTTTTGTAGCCTTTTTGGGTTAGTGCTTCATCCAGGTGTTTGAGTTTCATGGTGGCTTCAGCTTGATCTTTTGTATCAGCTTGAGCAAATTCTTGGGCAAGGGTTTGGAGGTGCTGTCCTTCTTGGGGGGTGAGGTTGTAACGTTTAGAAATCTTTTGCCAATCTTGTTCTGTAACGATTTGTTCGGCTTTGGCTTGTCGGACTTCTTTTTTTGTGATCTTCCCTCGCTGGGTTAAGGCTTCTACAATGGCTTCTGAGGCGTGGGTCAGTTCTCGCAGGGCGGCTAAACTCCAGTGTTGCACTTTGTTGAGGATGCGCTGCTGCAACCGAGGTTTGAGGGAATCAAACCATTGGCTGATTTTTATTAAGGATTCGGCGATCCATTTGGAGGCTCCCCAGTCGCTACTATTGAGCCAATTTTTGAAGCGTTTTTGGCCGTCTTGGGGATTGGTGCGATCGCATAAATTGCTTAGGAGTTGGCTAAGTTGGCGACCGAGTTCAATCCCTTGGCTGAGGGTGCGCTGCACAAAGTTTAAGGTTTGATTGAGGGTTTGTTGGGCAAGGGGAGCCAATTCACCAAAACTTGAATAGTCGTAGTCGTGGGAAAACGAGTCAGAAAGCTCCAAGTGGGTCGGAAGGTTAAAATCAACTTGATGAGCCAGGAAAGATGCAAGGGTGGCTGTTGTCATGTTAAGTTGTTCCTTAGAAATTTATTTGTTTTTTTGAAAAGCTGGCCTAGCCGGGTCAGCTTTTTGTATTGAATTAATCTTCAATCCGTAATAAGTCGTCAATTGTGATTTCAGGTTTTCCTGTTAGTTGCCTAACCCAATCTCTAAGTTTGACTAAAGTTATGAACTCGCATTTGGTTAGAGTTCCTGCCTTAGCAGCAGATAAGGTTCGGCGATCTACTTTGAGACCTTTGAGTAAGAGTTCTTCATAGGCAGCATTGATCGATAAGCCTTTGGGTCAGTAAGGACGTGAATCAACCCTCAGCCGGAAGGCTTGTGACTCTCTTTAACTATTATACGATATAATCGTATACTTTAATCCAAGAATTAGTTAAGTAAATCATCAGGTTTGACCAATTCTCGGATCTGACGGATCGTGTCTTCCTTTTTAAGCGTTACCAAAACCGAGTCAGGACGGCCTGAAAAGTCAGGGCCCCAACTTTCTACGGTACGAGGAGATAATCCTGTTGCTACTGCTATCTCTTGAACACAGGCTTTATAATACCCCCATTCTCCAGGTTGTTTTGTCTTGATCCATTTTTCACAGAAGTCCTTGGGTTCCATTCGATTTGGTGCATCAATTTGAGAGTTTTCGATTATATGATGCACTTGAGTTACCCCATTAAAATTTTTAATCTTTTGAATAATATACGATTTAATCGTATAAATATTTGAGCGACAATATAACATGGAAACATTGGAAACATAATAGAAACATTGAAAAATTTTATTGACACTCTGGGGAAGCGGATGCCAGAATGATTTGCATCCATTAGATATGGAGGAGTGGCGATGAAAGTCACCCAACATCGAGAGAAAATTTTGGAAGCGCTGCGAGAGTGGTTTCGTATTCAGAAACAAGCACCCACCCTCGAAGAATTATGCTTAGAACTTGGAATGCAACCGCGTCAAAAAGCAACGGTACAACGCTGGTTACAGACAATGCGTGGTATTGATGTCCAATGGGAAGATAATGTCGCCCGTAGTCTGCGCCTACTTTCCGACGACCCTGAAGTCGAACCTGGACACCAAATATCTCTAACGGAAACTTTCCGATATTTAGCAACGGGACTGGGAGAGTGGGAAAAGCTAGACCCTGAAAAAAGAAGCCACATCCCGCAAGCGCTTCGCATCGGAATATCTCGAATGTATCTAACCTCTTTACTGCAACAAGATGAGCAAGTCCCCTCCGGTCTTCCCGAATTCTTTGGGTGGGCAAAAAATCCTGTGGTTGGGTGGAAACCTGCTACTGAAATGAAATATCTTTCAGAAGAAGTTTCCTTTATTGAAGATGGTCTACTTTCCGACTTCGCCACCCAATGGCAAGTTGAAGGATTTGATGTAGACAGACAGGTACAGGAAAAAATTCTGCAAGATGTTCTTGAAGATTGCCGAGGATATCAACGAGAAGAAGAATACCGCACTTTTCGTAAATTAATTATTGAACATCCTGTCCTTTCCTATCCCGAATATCGCCGTCTTCTATCTTCTTCATCCCAACTTAAACCTCTCCGAGATTTTTTACTAAAAATCTATGTTGATTTAGTTTATTTAGCAGAAGAAAAAACTTATCATTTTTGCCCTCGTTGTAAGTATGTCATGCGTTCCCGTCCAGATGGAAGTTATAGTTGCCGAAACATGACTTGTGAACGACTCACTGCCAAACTTAAGCTGCCACCAATCCCGCCAATTTCTAAGGATGAAGCACTCACTTATAAAGCCATTACTCCAGGTGTCCATCGCTATGGAACCATCCCAGGAATTTGGGAAATTCAATTAGCAGAAACACTCACAAAAAAGGGAATTCGCGTTACTCTATGGCCTCAAATTGATGAATTTGACTTACTGGTTGAATTTGGCAGAAAAGTGCGCTGGGCAATTGATGTTAAGGATTGGTCTTATTTGCATGAAGAACGTTTGCAGTCCGTACAATATCGTCTTGATGCAACTGAAACCTTTGTCGTCTTTCCCGATGAGCAAGAAGAATTCCTCAGAATTAAGGTGAGACGTCAAGAACTAGAACCTGAATTAAAAGGTGTGCGTTTAATGTTAATGAGCGAAATTATTAGACTCGCTCAAAACAAAGTGGAGAAAAAGAACGATGCGTAATATCTCGAAATGGAGTAAAGATTTAAGGAAAGATTTACGAGAATCAAATGACTTAAATGATTATGTTATTAACAGTTTACCTGATGTTGAGTCTAAAGTCCGACAACAAGAGCTTCAACGACTTGCAAAACTTATTGCTGAAGTAGAATTAGGGCTAACCTTGCTGCATAAAATTGCACCAGAAGAACCTGCTATATCCGTTTCAGCGTTGACTTCAGGTTATCATTTTCCTGTCTCAATATTTTCCGATGAAAATTGGCAGCTTGTCCAAAAAGCTCGTTTTTATCTGATTCATCGTAAGGGGAGTCAATGGGAACAAAGTTTATCAGAATACATCAATATTCCAGAAACAATCCGAATATTTCAACTCACAGATATTAACGATAGTCCTGTCTTAATTCCGACCACAATTTACACCCATCGCTATTCTTTTTACAAAGATAAATTATCAACAATACCCTCTCATAGCAAACGAAAAATTAAACTTGCTTCTACTGGCTATTGGTATGCAAAAATTTCTAACAAAGGTCATGCAGCCGTAGAAGTTCCTATCAATATTCCCGAAGCAGTTGCTAACCTTGATTTGTCGCGAAATGTAGCGTTTAATCACATACGTCAACAAAACAATCTTGCTCAAACTATCACTAAAGAGGAGTTGATCAGTTCAGCCAAAGAAATGGATGCTAAATTAGCTGAATGCGGATATGAACCGGAAAATTATTATAGCCGACTCAAAGAAATTAACTGGCGACTTTATCACGAATCAACTGATAATTTTTGTGATCAAAATCAAGAACTCCAAATAAACAAATTGCTCCATATTGTCGGTTTATTGAATGTGGGTAAATCGACCTTGCTTGAAATTCTGATTTACTCTCTCGCTAAACAAGGATATCGCTGTGCTTTAATTGTAAATGATGTGGTGGCACAGGTACGACTGGCTTCTTTACTTTCCCATGGGTTAGGCATTCCTGCAACTCCGATTCTGGGAGGCGATCGCTTTCAACAATTAAAAAAAGTTTACGAACCTATTCTATCCACAAAAGGAGAAGAAATTTACCAAGGAGCAACCCATCCGGCGTGGCGTTGGTTTAATCCGATTTGCCCATTATTAGCATTAGTTCAAGCTGAAGATAAATGGGAATTCGGTGCTGAACCTTGCCATAGTCTTTATCAAAAAGGAACTTTTGTTAATCAAAATGATGCTTTAGATGAAGAAGAAGAAGGAGAGGCTGAAGATAAATATACCTGCCCTTTTTATTACCAATGCCCCCATCATCAATTAGAACGAGACATTGTACAAGCTTTAGTGTGGGTGTTAACTCCAGCTAGTTTTATTCACACTCGTGTTCCTCGCCAATTGTTAGAAGAAAAACTAACTTTTGCTGAAGCAGTTTACCGTGAATGTCACTTTCTTTTTATTGATGAAGTGGATCGAGTACAAGTGCAGTTTGACGAAGCGTTTGCACCCGATGAAGTGTTAGTGGATGCTTCTGGAAATTCCTTATTAAATCAATTAGGAATTAAATTCGCAAATGCAATTTATAATTCTGATCGTCGCCCCCTAGCCGATAAACTGATTGCAGATGCCAAGAAAGCCAATGATTTTGCTCAAATTGCGACTGATATTATCCTGCCTAAACTGCACAATCAACCTAAACTGGTGGAATGGTTAGGCTCAACTCCGTTCACAGGTCGTTCAGTCTTTGCTCATATTATTCGAGATATTTTGGAACCTTCCTCAGAAAACGATAATCAGCAAACCCAACCTAAACTTACTCGCAGTGAACGCAGTCAACAACGACGAAAACGCATTGAAACGGGTTTACCTCCACTTGAAGAACGTCAGCGTCGCAAACAACTGATGCAGACCCTTGAGGGATTTTTGCAAGCTCCTCTCAATCGTCGTAAAGGAGGAGAACTATCAGATTTAGCGTTTAGCTTACTCAGTGGTGAAAGTGATCGGGTTGCATTAGCTGAGATAGGAGGCTGGTTAAACCGATGGCTAGACGCTGTGAATATTTCTCTGACAGATAAAACCAAGTTTGACCAAGCGACGCGCCATTTACATTTTGCTATTCTGGTGACAGTGCTGGCGAATCGATTAAGCTTTGTGCTTGAGCATTTGAGTGGTTTAATGCGATCGCACGTGATCGACTTCCACGACACTAGCTTATCCCTTGTCAATCGCCCACCCCATGACTATTTAGCCATTGTCCCCTTGTCCCCTGTTGGGAATATCCTCGGCTTTCGATATACGAGTGATCACCGCAGTCACTCCGGTGGCAAGCTAGAATATTTCCGATATGTTGGGGTCGGTCGTTATTTACTGCTAAATTTTCCCACCCTATTTCTAGTAGACGATTGGGATGGCCCCCATACAGTGCTGATTTCAGGAACCAGCTACGCGCCAGGAACTCCGGCTTATCACATTCAATCTCGTCCTACCATCTTGCTAGAACCTGCCTGTAATAATAACCAAGCGGGCGATGTGGGAATTGGTGAAAGTGAATTTTTCTTTACTTCTCAGCAAAGCGACGGGAAACCCATTGCTTTATCGGGACTCCCGCCTGCGGTACGCAAAAAAGCCGTTGAGCAGATGGTTAAGGCGATTTGTCACAGCCCTGGACAAGCCGAAAACTTCCTTAATCTTTTATTTGAGCGGTTAAAAGAGTTAGAAAAGAACGATCCCAAACGGTGGAGCGATCGCCAACGTTTACTCCTAATTACTAATAGTTATGATGAAGCAGCCCTGGTTGAATTGATCTTAAAACCCCTCTACCGCCTTGAACAAATTGATAGTATTGCGGTACTGCGTCGTGATAACTCGCCTACTGATTTAACGGGTATTCGTCGGGGTAAAATTCGAGATTTAAAAGCACTCCCAACTCAAATTGTTGTTGCACCATTGATGGCACTAGAACGGGGTCACAATATCCTTAATAAGGATCGAATTGCCGCGTTTGGAGCCGCTGTTTTCTTAAGCCGACCGATGCCTGTTCCCGATGACTGGCAAACAACAGTTCAACAACTCAACAGTTGGGCGATAGAAAAGGCAGAAAACCCTAGTCTTTATGAAGCAATTAATAAACGTGGCGAACCTTTAACCCTAACAACTGTACAAAGTGAATTCTACAAATATGCCAAGGCAAAAATGCTCGATTTAAACTGTCGAGCGATGTCTTTCCAACAGTTAACGGATGATGAACGTTCTGTTTTGTGTTGGACTCAGTTAGTAAGTATTTGGCAAATTATCGGGCGTTTGGTTAGAGGGGGCGTTCCCTGCATGGTTCATTTTTTAGATGCTAAGTTTGCACCTAAATCCGCAACTGATGAACAGGATAGTGAAGCAACCTCTGTGTTAGTTGCCATGATCAAACTCCTTAAAAAAGAGGTTGAAGGGGAAGAAAAACGACCCTACGAGAAAGTTTTAGCACAAGCACTCTACGGCGCTTTCTTAAACGCACTTGAACAAACAAAGGACTTAGATTATGACATTTAAAACAATTCTGCCTGGAGCATGGGAACTCACTCAAAAAGTAGAATATAACCTTTTTTCCCTGGTTGTTCCGATCGCATGGCAACAAGTAGCTAAAGCTATGGCTCAAGAGCGTGTCAAGCTGCGGAAAAAAGCTTATTCTTCTATACCCGTTCGTTCTCTTGACCGCATTATTGGAGCGAGTTTTCCCAATATTATTCAAACTAGACGTAATGGTTGGCAATATCCAGGTCAGCCTTGGATATTAGCAACAGAACCAGTTGATTTATTGTACTTACCCCAATTCATTAAAGATTGGCTTCGAGAAGAATTTAGTCAGGATTTAGGAGAAGAGGAAGTTAATTTAAGACTGGATACTCTGGATGATCAAGCTTGGAATTGGGGAAAACAATCCACTCCTTATTCAATTTGGAATCTACCCCAAGATAATAATAGTCTCGATATTCCTTTCCGCGCCCTCCCTGATTATCTTGCTAAGGAATTTCTGAAACAACCAACGATTTTATTTCACGGAGATAAGGTTTCCTATCCGCTTACATTCTACCGAGTGGTTAATTTTAATCAAGGATCTGAATTAATGTCATGGCCACCTCAGAGAGTTCCAGTTACTAAATCTATTGATGAGGCATACATCTCATTTGTGATTTATTTTAAATTACAAACCATTCCTTGGCGCAAGGAACCCATTATTTACCATCAACTTTCAATTCGACGCTGGATTGTAGAACCACTTAATAAATTTCCGTATCCCAGAATAACGATTTTTATAGGTGATGATCATCGCTGGTTAGATGGCGTTCCCCAACCCTTTTGTTTTATGCCTTTATTCATTGAACAAAAGATGACACAACAAAAAAGACAACCTCAATGGTCAACAGCAATTAGTGAGCTTCTTAAGATTAATGATTCCCCACTTCCTGACCCCCATGAACTCGCAGAAAATCCCAGATATGACTGGTCAGAATTCGGTGAAAATCCCCAGGGAATACAAGCAGCAATTCCTTACAATACTCGACATCACGGTGAATATCCCTGTTTAGCGGGTGTGAGTCCTAAAGATTTAGCGAGTCTTGATCAAGCGATTATAAATAAGATTGAACAAGAAAATTTTCCTTTACGTCGAGTGGGTTCTGGTATTAAGATTTATGGTAATTCTAAGGCTCTCTGGGGAGAAGGAAAATCTCAAAAAAGAGGTGATCAATCCCCAAAAGAACGGGATGATTTTTCAACTCCTATGTTACGCCCTTCTTTAGTTAGAGCAGCTTTATTAAATACTCCAGAAAATTTACCCCACACCATTCTAATTCTTTGGGAAACTCAAGACTTGAAAAATGCACTCATTGCTGAAATTTGTGAGGTACTGAACTTATCCCCCAAAGGTGAACCCCAAACGTATCAAACTTCTTATCAAGTTCAAGGGGAAGAAACGATGTATGAAGGAGCGTTAGGAACTGTAATCATCAAAACCCAACATATTCAAGATTTAGCGCAAAAACTTGATGTTCATAATCCCTCAGTTCCAGGGAAAAATCGACAACAAAAAAGAGTGAATTTAATGGAGGAAAGAATTGAACAAATTAAATTATACTTACCGAAAACAGGAGATAAACTGAGCGGTGCATTAGTCGAAATTAGACCCAAAGAATCATTTTTTCCACGTGAATCTGATCCCAAATTAGCATTACGAATCGGAGTCATGCAAGCTGGCTATGTTAATCAACATATTCACCCCTTAATAACCTATGTAAATAAAAAGGGTGAAGAATATACACCCAAGGGGGCTGATAATCGAGTTCAAAGTGCTGTGGCGGACTTATGGCGACAATTGGGAATTCTACTGACACCTTTAATTGATACTAAAAGTATCGATTCAAATCGATGGCTAACGTGCTTTTATGTTCTCCGTCGAACTCGAAAAACAACAGCAACTAATGTTCCTTCTACTGTTGCCATAATGGTAAGAGTAAACCCAATAACCGGAATTGTACAAGTTACGACTCCTTCTTTATTCAAAACGGAAGGATGGGTATCTTATCCCATTGGACTTGGATACCTCATTACTGAAAAATGGGATGTAAATTCTGATGTTGATGAAACAACCGATGACAGTAGCGAAGAACAAAAATATAGCAAAAAACAACAAGAACAAAAACTTCTTAATCAATTCGTAACAAACTGTCTACGAGATTGCTTAGGAACACCCATTGAACCGGAAAAACTTCCCCGTGTCCTTTTTATGGCGGAAGCCCAAAATGCGCGAACCATGTTAACCTGGTTGCAAAATCCTAAACTTCCAGCTAACAGTTTACCGAGTGAAGTAAAACTTTTGACAGAATCAGAAAAAAACCGTTTATCAATCGTTCGATTACGCTCAACAAAAAATAGCGAAGTTCCTGTTAGTATTGTTGAGGAATCTGTTGGGAGTCGAACCAGTGGGTTATTTCGTTGGGAAAATATCTGTGATTTGGAAAATACAACCCTTTATCTGAGTATGAGAAAGTTGTTGAAAACAGAACAGGGTTTATTACGTCAGCAGGAGTCTCGACTTGATAATGGAAGCAAACAAGCGGGGAATCCTAAACCTTTAGAAATAGCAGTTGTTTACTCTCCAGAAATTGCTCCAGACAAATTAGCTTGTTTTATTCATGATCTAAGAGATCGCTGGCCTTATTTTGCTGATCAAGTTTCGCTACCGTTTCCGTTTCCATTTGCTACTTTAGCATCTGAATATGCTGTGAGCGCTAGGGATGAAGTAAAATCAACTGATAATGAGTTGGAAGAATCAGAAGAATTTCTGGATTAAGAAATTTAGATTGGGCTGACCCAATACACTTGTTAACATTTCACTTAAATTCCCAAAATTAACCTTCAAACCAATCCGAATTATCTCGAATCTTAGTAGCAGCATCTTTACTCAATAAAATTCGAGCAATGCGGAAGAAATAGGTTTTCATGGCTTGACGATCATCTAAAGAACCAACGGGAATTTCAAATACTTCATAACTGCGATTGCGTAATTCCTCTCGAATTATGCGATCGCGTTGGTGTCTCTCTGGATCACCATGAAGATGGCGACTCATCCCATCCAAATAAATACAAATTCCATCAGAACGTTCTGATGGATCTTCATAATAAAAATCGACTGTTGTTGTTCCCAAAGGTTTTCCTAACTCAATCGGATGTTGAGCAATGGGTGTGGAAAAACCTGCCGATTCTAACATCTTTTGTAGACGAGTTTCTTGATTATTAACAGGTTGTTGCTCTGAACTTTTTTCAAGATTGGGTAATTTTGGGGGAATTTCATGGCTAAAGCTTAGATGGTGTCCCCAACGATTTAATTTGTCTACCGCTTGATGGCGGTTTAAATAGCGGTGATAGTAGGAATTTCGATAAGTAAATAAACAATCAATACAAGCACTATTACAAGCACTAGGACAGTGCTGCACCACCCCTAACGCGGCTGAAGTAATCTCTGGCCATTGATCAATAATTTGTTCTAGGAGTCCTGAACCTCCTGGCATCGGATCATACAGTAATACATCCACTTTTTCTAAACCCGGATGAGCGATCGCTAATACCTGTAAATCTTCTAACTCCATATCCAAAATTAGCGACGCACCGACTCGAATCGCCTCGGCAATACTATAAGCTTCTTCACGGTTGGCACAATCTTGTATACTAAGAGCATCCGCTACCACATCAGCAAAAAAACCGATATTTTCAACCGATTGACCGCAACGTTCTTTATGGTGACTCGCAAAATTATCTCGGTCAGCTTGGGACGCTAAAGGAGAACGACTTTGACCACAAACCACACACACCGGATAGCCTAGCGTTCCATTGTAAACCAGATTCGCAGCCCCAACATTGACTAAACGCAGGTGTACCCCAGAACGAAGTTGTAGGGTTTTCTCTCCCCAGTGGAACGCTTTCCCCCCACTATGACGATGTTGTTCATAACCCATCACCGACACCGCTAACTGAAAGCGATAATCTTCTTCATCGGTAATGTGGGACTGATGGGGAAGATCCACATCGCAAATTGGAACAGCTTGTAAAGCGGCGACTCTTAAGCTGGAATGAATATTAGGATTGGATATTCCAATTTCAGAAATCGCTTCATTGGCGACATCTACTTGAAACAAGGTAATTTGCTGTTGGGGTTCTAAATGGTAGAAGCGAGGCACAAACCGATTACCATTGGCATAAATTAAATTACCCGGAATATATTCCCGCAGGGCGATCGCAACGGGACGAGACAGTTCAAAATCCGATATACCAACTAGGCCAGGGGGAACTTGAGCCGTCCCTAACACTGACCCCACTTCTAAACCATAGCCTGGGAGAAAGCCTTCTGAGGCGAGAACGCTGTAGGTATTGGTATCATCATAGCCTTCTGCTTCCCGTTTTCGGCGCGATTGAATCCCTTTGAGTCGCTTCACGAGGCGATCGCACCGTTGCCTCAGTGCGTCTTCATCGAGGTCTAAAGTGCCTTTGCGTTCACGCACCGCTTCCAGACGTTTCACTTGAGCTAAAGCCCATTGTAGCCGTCGCCAGAGCCTTGTGATCACCTCGGTGAGTTTTTTCCCCATATTGGTAATATAGTTTTGTAGGACTGAATCGGTGATCACCGCCTGGGCTTCAGTCGGCCATCCTTGGGAAAAAACTTGCTGAACAGCGTTAAACAAGGTGACTTCATACTGACTAATTAATGTGGTCAAACAACTGACATCTAAGGGGTCAAGGCGAACATGACCATTTTCATCAAATAAATATTTCTTAACTTGACTGGGAAAACACAGCTTTAAAATCGGTGTAATGTCATCGGGGTCAGATTTAGCCGCCAGTTGATGCAATGCCATGAGAATAGTAGCGTGAACGTGCTTTTGCACCATTAAGTTATTCCGTAGGTTAAAACGGGGCGGTGTAATTAAACCTTGGAGTAATTTTAGCGGTTCATTAAAATAGGCACGATCATGGCTGGCTTGACGGGCATAGGTTAAATTAACAGCCATCCGATGTTCTCGCCCTGCTCGTCCGGCCCGTTGCCAATAGTTGGCGGGTAACGGGGGGACATTTCGCATTAAAACCGCATCTAACGCCCCAATATTCACCCCCAGTTCTAAGGTTGGGGTACAGACCAAGGTATTAACCTGTTCATTTTTCCCTTTGAACATCAGTTCTAAGATTTCTCGTTCAGCAGCAGGAACTTGGGCAGAATGTTCACGGGGGCGGATGGTGGCAAACTGTTGATCTAATACCATCAAATCGTAATCATCCCCACTTTCCCTTTCAAATTCTAAGTTTCCTTTACAACGCCATGCCATACAAACATCATGAGGAGTGGGGCGAATATGGGTGCGACGGCACAAGTTACACCGATAAATCCCTCGATGGGGAGTGAGGCGCAGTTTATCGGCATCAATTTGGCGCACACCAGCACAACGGGGAACCGCTTTCTTGCCCCATCCGGTCAGGGTGACGGGGACGAGTAAGCGTAACTCTTCTGTCAGGAGTTGCCAGAGTTCCTCAAAAAATTCGGGGATGTCGTCTTTGGTAACGCCCCAACGTTTAGCGGCTTGACGGGCTAAGGTGTCCCCTTTATCACTCAGCCATTGTTGAACACGGTTTTTATCATCTCCAGGTTCCCGTTGCAGTTTCAACGCTTTGGGAACTCCTTGTAACAGGGGAAGATAGCCACGCTGGATCTCAAAATCTCCCTCTTGCCAGAACCGCGAGAAAATACCTTCTTCCTGATCTAATAATAAACTTCCTCGGCGGGTGACATCTAGTAAGGAGGCAACGCCACTCATTAAAAGATCTGGGGTGATCCTTAATCTTTTTGCCCATTTCTCGATAAACGATAGGGTAGAAACTAACCCTGCATATTCCACCTGCATCCGTCCCCAAGGTTCTAACCCGATGCGCTGCTTGACTCCGGTTACAACTTCACGGAGTACCTGAATTCTTAAAAATCGTTTACGTTGTTGGTTGTGGTAGACGCCTTCCGATTCTTTGCGGTGAACCCGCCACACTTCGGGGACAAGGGTGCGACTGAGTTCGTCGTCAGCTTCTAAGAGATGATCGAGATAGGCGGTTAAATCTCCAATAGAAACGGCCCCTTTTTGAATCCGATCATACATGAGGCTACGGAGACGGTAACGACGGGCGTGGTCTTGCATCCATCCGGCTTGAAAGGCGGCATCTTGACGGTTATCGGCAAAGACTAATAAGCGCCGATGTTCGGCATGGTGGATCATGTTTTGGGCTAAGACATGAACATCGGAAACCGCGACGGCGCGAACATTACGGGTAGGTTCTCGGAACCCCCCGACACTAAAACGTCCGAGAGCACCGCAGGTCACGCAACTGGTTAGTTTTCCAGGGTGTTTGGATTTCTGGCGGACAGCGAATAAGGGGATTAAGTCAACGGGACGGCTACACCCCCCACAGCGCGTTTGCAGTTTAGATTGGGTTTTAGCAATTGCATGGACTGTGCCACAATAGCGACAGAACCCCATCTGCACAGTTGATTTAGGAAAGGTGGAGGGATCGGTTTCTAACCGGGAGGCTTCGGAGTCTTCTTCGTCATCTTCAGTGACAAGGCGATCCAGAAAAATGACGCGATCGCCGCCTTGATCCAGATTGAGAGGTTTCCAAATTACTTGCTGATCAATGAGTTGACCGCCTTCGGGTAATTTATCAAAGAATTTAAAATCAGCTAAATGATGAATAAAATAATGTTGTCCGCAGGTGGTACAGGTGGTGACGGCCAACCGGAACAAGTTATCAGCTTGTTCGGCGACATCTCCGGCGGATAACCACAGTTGGGGACGAGCGCTATTTTCGGGAAAAGTAACAACCGCCCCCCCGACTCCTCGAACAAAACCATGTACCACCGGACGCAGCAAAGGGCGATGATTTTGGCGAGATGCTGCCCCCAAAGCTAACCAAGCTAACACTTCCGCTTCTGGGACAACCCGCCCCACCCGTCGCTCTAAATCAGCAATTAATTCTGACAGTAAGCGAGGGGTCTTTAAGGCTTGGTTGAGTTGATAAACTAATTCATTTACCGCTAATTGTTGATAAAGGCTTTCTTGCCAACGCTCCACTTCTAAAGCTTTTCCCGTCATGGCTTGAAAAGCTGCATTCACTAAAAATCCAGCTTGTTCTCCGGCTTCTACCGCCGTTAATATATTTTTTAAATGAGATGCCGGGTTATCGGGCAGGGGTTGGGGAATGTGTCGGGTGGTTTCCCAGAGGTCGAGTTCGTATTCTTCAGTGACTAAAATTACGCTATCTTTGGTAACACCAAAAAAGCGGGAAGCAAAATTTCGTCCAATATCTTTTCCCTGTTGGGGGTCGGTTAAGGTGGCGGAGGTGGCGATACAAGTGGTTTCACTGGCGGTTTTCCCACAAAAGCTGCGTAAACGACGAATTAAACAAGCGGTTTCTGCTCCGACTGCTCCGGTGAAGGTATGGGCTTCATCAAAAACGAGATAATCTAATTGAGCGTTATCAAATAATTCTACATCTTGTTGACGGGTGAGGAGCAGTTCTAATTGTTTAATATTCGTCAGGAGAATTTGGGGCGGTGTTTTCCGCATTTCTTCACGGGAGATTTTTTCTTCGGGGGGATAGACGGCGTAAGCTTGTTTTTCGTTTTGGGCTTTTTTCAGTTCATTTTCATAATCAGCGTGTGAAGCACCTTTTTTTAAGCGTTTTCCAGGTGCATCGGCGGTTTTTTCGGGGGTTTTGCCGACATACATTCCAAAGGTGACACCGCTTCCGGCTAGAAAGTCTCGTAAACGTCCGAGTTGGTCTTCTGCTAAGGCGTTCATGGGATAAACAATAACGGCCACAATACTAGGGGCGGCTTGTTCGTCTCGCAGGTGCAAACAGTGGCTAATAATGGGATAGAGGAAACATTCGGTTTTACCTGAACCTGTTCCTGTGGAAACTAAGGTGGTTTTACCTTGGATAATGGCGCGGATAGCGGTTTCCTGATGTCCGTAAACGTTGGGGTACTTCTTGGTAATATTTTCGAGATAAGGGTGTAAAATGCCTTGATTAATCAGTTCTGTGATGCTCAACCCTTTTCTAAAGCTGCTACTCAGGCTAATATACGGCCCTTGAAATAGGGGCGTGCGTCGGGTTTCTTCTAGGTTGAGAAGTTGACGCATTTGGGCGTAGAGGTGACTATCGGCGAAAGGATAGGCGGTGAGTTGATATTTGAGAAAGTCGCTGATGACTTTTTCGGTATAGGAAATAGGGTTGAGCATTGCCCGTTTTGGCGGATAAAAATAAGCTAATTAATATCCTATCATGAAGGGAATAGGGACAAATATTTAGGGGCAAACACGGGGGAATCGGCCCCCTAAATCCCCCAATATTGGGGGACTTTAACAGATTTTCCTATTCCCCCCAATTTTGGGGGGTTAGGGGGGCTATCTAGCGCTTGAGGGAGAATCGGCCCCCTAAATCCCCCAATGCTGGGGGACTTTAACAGATTTTCCTGTTCCCCCCAATTTTGGGGGGCTAGGGGGGCTGATAGCTACGCTTGAGGGAAAATTGCCCCCTAAATCCCCCAATGCTGGGGGACTTGAAGAAATTGTCCTGTTCCTCCCAACATTCCCTATTCACCGTTTTTTCCCTTTGGGTTTTTCTTGGATAATATTGCCAAATAAATCAACATTTAAAGGATTTCCAAATAAATCTGTGGGGGGTTGATAGTTGGGGTCACTGGGTAACAGTTGGGAGGAGGGGGAAACATCTCTTTTATCGGGTTCGGACGCTGAGGAACTCCCTAACAGCCGCTTCAGGTTCTCGGCGTGTCTTTCGCATTCTTGCCAAGAATCTTCCGGGGTTCCTTGCAGTTGCCAAGGTAAAAACCGTTCTCCGAGTCGGGCGGCGACGGGTTGGGGGTGTTTGGCTCGGTCGTCTTGTCCTAAGTTATAATCGGCTAATCTCAGGGTTTCGGGGAGCATCCAGCCTTCGCCGTCGTTGAGGTTGAGGAAGGTTTCCAGTCCCAGGCGTTTCAGGTCGTGGAAGGCGACGAGGGATAAAACGGGGTGGCGCAGTTCGGGGTCTTTTTCTTTATCGACTCGCCAAAAGCCTTTGGGTTCGAGAGTACGGGCAAATTTTTTATCACAAACTTGGGTGATGGGATAGTCGCAGTCTCGCAATATCCAGGCAAAATCTTCGATTTCTAATCCGTACAGTTCCGCTACTATTGCATCTAATATACAGCGTAGGCGGAGGCGTTCATAAGGGGTTATTGCCCAGAGTTGATACCAGTTACAGCAAGTTGAAATAATTAATCTTAATTTTATCCAATCATTAGCAAAAATTTGATGGGGAATTGCTAAACTGCTAATAATTCTTAAAATAAATTTTCTAATACTAACAAGCTTCTCTGGTTTAGGTAAAACAGTCTCGGACATGAGAAATTCACTCATATTTAATCCCCCTAACCGCAAGCGAATAGGGTAATCAAATGCAAAACTACTCAAGAAACCTACAATTGTTAAACAATCAATTAATGAGCGGTTGATTTTTTGGTAAAAGGAAACACTATGACCTGCGGGAAAAAGATTAAGGTAAGTGCAAATTGTTGTACGGGTATTAGTTGATGCACTAATTGGCATATAGGCAATTTTTGGGTAAGGGTATCCATTAGATGAATCGTATAAATCTTGTTTTTTCATTAAATATTGAGGTTCAATAACTTTATTATCCCAAACAATATCTCGCCATACAGCCGTTCTACCTTTACCACTTACCCAACCTTTTTGGCTAAAATCAAATTGATCAATCATCCGACCTTCATACAAAGGTAACGTCACATCTTCAACATCATCAATATAAATCGCTTGACTTTTATCAACCGATAAAATTAACCCTTCAGGACGTTCTAAAATAGAACCTGAATCCTCATAAATTTGCCAATTTCCCTTTAACCAATGACCATATTCATCAGGATGATACCCTTTCGCTTCCCATTGGGGACGGGGTGGAAATAACTTAGAATCACTGGTCATGTGAAACTCAGTCGCGTATTGTATCCCCCAACCTTGAGGACTATCATCACTGAGTAGCACACCGTTAGCATACATTTTTTCTAATATGTCTAAATCTCGGTTTGATTTTATTTCTAATAATGCTCCGGTTTTGGGGCTAAATTTAGTAATTTCCTGAGCAGGTAAAGATAAATACCCCTCTGAGTTAAGAATATCTGTTTCTAATTCCTGCGCTTCGGGTGAATCTCCTGGCCCTAACCGAAAACGAGTTAAAATAGCAGAGGTGCTACCTCCTTTATTAATAGTAAAAACAATCATTTTATTGCGGTGATCAATATCACCAAACACAAATCGCTCATTTTGAAAAGAATAAATATGTGTCCACTGACATTGATTTAAAAATAATTTGCGTAAATCTCCCGTTCCTTTATCGCTGTACAGACCCGAAGGAATAATTAAACTACAATAACCCCCTTCTCGCAGTAAAGTATATCCTAACTCTGAAAACATTTTATAAGTATTAATATCAGCAGAACCTTGATATAAAAACGGATGATTTGGTTCTGTATAACCTTTGTGTTGTCGCCGTTTATTCCGCCATAACTCATGTAAATAGTCGCTTTCTTTGGCAGATCGTGATAAACTAAATTTATCCTTACTTTCGGCAGGATCACCAAAGGGAAACCCGACATATTTTGTCCAATTTGCAAGTGCTTTTAAGCGATCGCAATAGGACAACCAAGCCTTTTCAATCTCTGGATTTTCCCTAAAATATTCTAATTGCTTATCTAACGCTTCTTGCTTCCCATACGTCCGATAAAGCGGATCAATATTCGAGAAAAATTCCATCGAGTTTGGTTTCTGAATTTCCCAAGGAGGATTACCAATTATTGCATCAAACCCCGCACCACTAGCGATAAATACATCAGGAAACTCTAATTCCCAGTGAAAAAAGCGATAAGATGCGGCTAACTTCTCCACCAGTTTTCGGGTTTCTTCGGGAGGATCAAAAAACCGATTAGGAGTGGGTGCATAATCTAAATTATCCCCCGACCAAAACCACACCGCACACCAACTATCAAAAGCAAATTTTAAAATTTGTATCGCTTCATTGTCTCGAAATTGTTGTTGATAGATATTTTCCTTTTGTTCTTCCGAGGAATAATCAACCGGAAGTTGATGTAATTGTTGGAAAATCTGTTGCGCTTCATTGTGAATCACATCAGGAGGAGAAGGTAACTTAAAATTAGCATAAGCTAAACGGGGTTTACTCGGATCTAACGCCTCCAATACAGTTTTTAATTCATTTTTAACAATATCATTCCTAATTTCCTTAATCTTCTGATTCCATTTATCCCCCTTCTGTTGTAACTCCCCTTGTTTCTTCCCTTTTGTACTCACAAACTCACGGAAATGATGAATAAATCGCTCATGGTTGACATCACCGCCATCACGTTCCCACGCCATCACCGGATAATCTTGAAAACGGTCAAACCAACACCCGACTAAAGCATTTCCACATTTTATTTTATGGTCAAGAAAACTAAAAGGTAACTGTTTATCCATCGTTTCCACCCATAAAGATAAACGCGCTAACTCCACCGCCAACGGGTCAATATCCACCCCATAAATACAGCGTTCTACAATATAACGTTTTAGTCGAGCTTTTAGTTTTTCCTCAAAGTCTCCCGCATCGGGTAAAACGGGTAAACTTTCCTCAAACATTGAATTAGTTCCCCGTCCATCGGGTAAACGACATAAAGTTTTATCCCCATGTTTCTCAATACAAGCATAATAATGTAAACTTTCCGCTAAAGCATCGGTTAAAAAGCGCAACGCACTCACCACAAACGACCCAGAACCGCAAGCGGGGTCACAGACTTTTAAATTTAAAATCTCGGCTGGAGTTTTCGGACTCCACAGCGAAAAGTTTGCCTTAAAATCCGGTTGACTGTTATTATCAAGGGGAGGATTATATGCTAAAGGAAATAAAGTTCTGCGGACAGTCGGTGTCGTCAGTTCCCGACGGGTGTAAAAGGTTCCTGACCCTTTGCGGGTTCCTCCCCAACGGACTAAAAACCATTCTCCAGGTACAATAATTCGACTAATTAAATAATTAGCCGTTTTTTGAATCTGCTGTTGATAAACCGCTAAAGCTTCTGCTTTTTTACTTCTGGGTTTTGCGACTAATTTTCCCGCTTCTACCGCCCGCATAGCCCAATTAATCGCCCGTTCTCTAATTGCTTGATTACTCTCCATTTCAGTCAGGGGTTCAGAACTTTCTAATATTTCCTCATCCTGGGTGATCAATTCTTCAGAAGTGTCTAAGTCTTCTTCTATTTCTTCACTACTTTCTATTTCTGAATCTTCCTCGGTTTCTATTTTCACACTTTGCTTAAGTTTTTCAACTAAATTGCTTAACTCTGCATCAGTCATGGCTTCTAAACGCGCCAAGGGTAACGCAGGTTCATCTCCTAAATTGAGAAAAATAATCGGGTCATTTTCCCCCGCTTGTCGTAACTCAAAATCTAATAATCCTTCATACAAAATCCCGATATATTCTGAGGATAAATCAGAAAAATCCACAGGGGCTTCAACCCAAGTGGTACTCCGTCCTTGACGGACTTTAATAGAACTGCGGGTTAATAATTCTAAAATATGATAAACCACCGCATCCGAGGGCGTATGTTCAAGATTTTCAAACTGTGCTAACGCCCGTAATATTGGGTCTTTGGCTTCGTGATTTCCAGGGGTAAACAATCCACCCCCATAACGGGGAATGGGTAAAGCTTCGTGATAGCATCCTTGAGAAACTAAACGAAATAATCCTAATAATCTCGGCCATGCACTAAAGGTATTTCTTAAGCGTTCTTTCGCGCGACCTCCGGCTAACCGTTCTAATTGTTCTCGTAGTCCTTGAATACCATAGGAGTTATGATAAATGGGATTATTTCTCGGTAATAAATCCCGTGCTTCTGCAAATAATATCACCACACAACGCATAATCATCCGTGTGGCGGCAATATAAATGTCTCGGTTTTCAATCTCTGGTGTTTCTGAAGCAACAACAAAGGATTCTTTAATTAGTAATTCAACCGCTAATCTAACTCGTTCTCCTAAAACGCTGGATAATTCTGCTTGACCTTGACGAGATGCTAAAATTGCAGCAGTTAACAAACAATAAGAATTCGGTTTTTCGGGTTGAAGGGCGACATCCCCTAATAATAATCGCAGGGCAACGACTTGTAAACTCGGTTCTCCTTCTTCAAACCATAACTCAATATCCCATTCACACCACGCATCATAATCTGACCCCGCATGAATTAACCGCCACTGGCGACCATTGGTTAATAAGGCGATTTTTTGATTGGCTTTGCGTAACCATTCAATTACGCGAGAAACCGCCCGTCGTCCTTTCCCAATACCTAAGCGTGCCACCATACGACTTTCAACATCCGCAACAAATACGGGTAACAGTCCCCCTTCGGGATGTAACCAAACGCGATTCGGTTTAATTGATTCTTTGGTAATCGCCTGTTGTGTCCAACTGCGATCAACGGCGTTCCCTTTCACCCAATAGGCTTTTGTTAGTTGTAGCACATCTTCTAAAACCGTATCGAGTAAAGCAGTAATCGCTTTTTCATCTCCACTTCTAACCCGGTTTACATCCCGTCGCAGTCGATCTTCAATATAACGGGGTAAACACGGAATATCCTTAATAAAAAACTCGGCTAATTTTGAAGGTGCTATCAATAACCCGCCATGTTTTAAAGATGCCCACCAACCATAATCTTGACCCAGAAATTGGGTTTCTTTAGATGTTGAGATCATCATTTTCCCTCCGGTAGTCGAATTTCAACGGTTACGGGAAAAATCTGAACTGTTCCCCGCAAACTGTAACGTTTGGGTAAAATTCCTTCTAAAACCCGGGTTTGTTCTTGTTTGAGAAAATCCAGTAATTCCTGATAGTGACTGCGCCGCCGTTTGAGTTCATCGTCTAAATTTCTCAGCCGTTCTTCTTGCGATCGCCGTTCTTCTGCAAATAAAGTAAATTGCTGCATTTCATCTAACAATTGATTTCGTTCTTTTTCAATTTTCTGAAGACTGGTTTCTTTGATCGCTTTTTCCACTTCAGCAATGCGAGATTTAAACCGTTGTTTTTCTTCCTTTAGGGCTATTTCTTTTTTCAATTTTAGTTGAGTTTCTAAATTGTCGGTTAACTGTTCTCCCCAGTGCTGAAAAATCTCCCGCACCTCTATAGAAACGTCGTCCCAAATTTGACGCGATCGCTCAATTTCAACTTCCCCAATTGTTCGATCAATGGGGCGATCCTCCAAGGGCGGACAAGCCGGTAAAAGTTCCCCTAACTCACCATTTTTAATCGGAAATCGCAGGGTTCTCACCCAATGATGGAATGGTTCTCTTAGTTCATTCACGGCTAATTCTTCCACTGTTAGTAACAGTAACCCATCAACCTCTGGGGGAATTATACCATACCGCACAATCCAACGGCTGACTGTTTGATAATCCATTCCACCTGGAAATCTTGCCCGTGCAAATAAAGCGAGTGCTTGATGAAATAAGGGATGTCCTAAATGCAATAATACGGTATCTTTAGCAGGGCGAAACACGGGGCGATTATTGCGATTTTGGATAAAATGTTGGGGGTCAAACACAATAGCAGGTAACGCCCCTTGCTGTCCTTGATTCGTTTCTAAACGTAAATGATCATCAATTAACGCTTCCCATTTCGGAGGGATGGGAATTTTTAACCGCAGTTTCCCTTGTTCATCTGGCCCCTCAAATCTGGGCAGTCCAATGCCTAACCCTAACGCTATTTCTAAGGTACTTTTTAAGGTATCTGGAGTTAAGTCAATTTCCCGTTCAAATTGTTGCAGTTGTTCTTCGTAGTCGGTTCCCGTGTCGATTTGAACGGTTCGGAGAATTTGAGTCCGATGGCGTTGTTTTTCCACCGCTTCATCTAACTGTTTAACAATCAAATTCGTATCTTCAAAATAAATAAAACGCCGTTGAAAGGCAGCATCAAAGACTTCGCCCATTGATCCTAATTCTTCTCGAATTGTATTGACTTTATTCACAACATGAGCTAAGAATTTTAAATCAGCATCATCTTCACTGGTAAAGTGAAAAACAATCACATCTCTGGCTTGTCCATGCCGATCTAAACGGCCGTTTCTTTGGTCAAGGCGGGCGGGATTCCAAGGAATATCATAATGTAAAATTAGATGGGCAGTTTCTTGTAAATTCAATCCTTCTGAAGCGGCATCCGTCGCCACTAAAATCCGAATTGGATCATCAGGATCGTTAAAGGCTTGTTTAATATCTTCCCGTTCTTGATCCGGTAAACCGCCATATAATACTCGAATGGCTTGAGGATATTTTTTAAAAGTTTGTTTGAGGCGACGTTCTAAATAATCTAATGTGGTTTTATATTCGGTAAAAATAACTAAGCGTTCCTGTTCAATCCATTCATTGCCATTTCTTAAAGATTGTTTAATTAATTTTAGTAACCGTTCCCAACGTTCATCGACAACGGGTTCAGAACAGAAATTTTCCTCAAGCGTTAAATTTAATTGGGCTAAACTATCATCAATTCGGGCAATTTCTGCGGTTAAATCAGGAACAAAGGGTTTTAACCAAGCCCCTGTGGTTTTAGTGGCGTGTTGCAGACGTCCTTCGGTTTCTCGATCATCATCTAAATCTTCTAAGGTTGCCCGTTTTGCCGCTTGAACTTCGGCAACTTCGGCGGATTCTTCTTGAGCAATTCCTTCTTTAAATCTCAACCATGATTGAGCAAAGGTAGAAGGACAAGATAACAGTCGTTTATTGAGGACTTCTAGGGCAAAGGAACCCGCTAATTGATCGGTTTTTTTAGAGCGTAGAATTAACGTTTTAACCGCAACTCGAAATTCTGCAAAGGCGGCAGAAAGTTGTTTTTCTAAACTGCTAAAATAAAGGGGGATGGGTTCAGGAATGCGATCGCAAAATCGAGGGGTGCGTTCCGCTTGTTCATCAAGTTGATTAATTTCCCGTTTGAGACGTCGCACCACGACTTCAGACACCCGTTGTTTGAGATCCTCTGTCCAGTCATTGGTTTGAATAAACCTTACCGGGTCAAGCTGTTCTAATAATCCTGAAAAACAGCGAGTATGACCATTATGAGGAGTGGCGCTTAAAAATAATTTATGTTCAAACCAAGGGGAAATTGCCCGCAACATTTTGGATAAATCACTATCTTCTCCAAAGTTAGAGGGCATTAAATTATGGGCTTCATCAACAATTAATAAATCCCAAGGCAATTGAGATTGATTTTGGGGTTGTCCACAAGCTGCCCGAAACTGTTCTAAAACATCGGGTTGTCGTAAATAATGATAGGAAGTGATAATGCGGGGATAGGTGCGCCAAGGGTTGGCATCGAGTCCGAGACGTTTTTGCAGGGCGTGGGTTTCGGGACGGTCAATAATATCAAAGGTGAGAGAAAATTTGGTTTTCATCTCCTGTTGCCATTGTTTCCGCAGGGCGGCGGGACAGAGAATCAAGACTCGTCGAATTCGGCGCCGCAGCAATAGTTCTGTTAAGATTAAACCCGCCTCAATCGTTTTCCCCAGTCCCACATCATCGGCGAGTAACAGGGAAATACGGGGCATTTGCAGGGCTTTGAGGAGGGGGACAAGTTGAAAGTCTTCGATTTGAACCGCCCCAAAAAACGGCGAAGCAATGGGAAATTGAGCTAAACTGCCATCGGGGTTGAGAAAGGGTGAAAGGGCTGTCCAGCGAGTCGCCCGTTGCAAGGCGTCAAAGTCGGTGGCGGACATCGGGGGTTCTGTGGCGACTTGGGGGAGGGCAGTGGGTTCTAATAAGGTGGCGTTGAGTTCCCGTTCCCAGATAATAGTATCTTCGGGGATACCGTCGGAGTCGGTATATTCTAAGCGAACCAGATGCAGGCGCCCTTCTGAGGTTCCATCAAAGGGGTCTACGGAGGTGACAAGGGCGCGACGGTTTCGGACGGTGGCCAGCATTCCGACTCGGGGCAAAAAGGTTTGGGTTTTTAGTCGCGTCGTGGTCATAATCAGTGGGTGTAAGTTTTTTTAGGGGTGCACGGCAATATTATCCATTAGTAAGATGATTTCATGTCGCACGCGGTTCGTGTCAGCTTTGCTGTTTCTACGCCTAACTATATCTAACCACTAAAGCCCTAGTAAAAACTGGGGCTTTTTTAGTGCGGTCGAATTTAATTAATTTCCCTAGCGAGTAGGGAGACAAAGGAGAAATTTATTTTGACAATCTGATATCACAAATGAAAAGGAGAGGAAGAGGCTCTTTCCATATCAATGTCATGATCACTCTTAAATGTTTCTCTCAACTTGAATGTTGATAAGAGTAAATTGAAAGTAAATTATATCAATAATTAAATGATGTCCAAAAAAGTATTAACCAATTTTCAAGGAACTCAGTATTTATCATCAACTGCAATTATTAAGAAGTTTCTGAGCTTAGAAAACTTTTATAATGCTTGGGAAAAGGTGGCTGGGAAACGTGGTTGTGCAGGAATTGATGAAGAAACTCTTGAAGATTTTAGCCGAGATCTCAGAGGAAATCTTTCTCGTCTCAGAGATGCTGTGGCAAATTGTATCTATCAACCCCTTCCTTGTAAACAGGTTTTAATTCCTAAAAAAAAGGGGAATTGGCGAGAACTAAGAATCCCAACGGTGCGAGATAGAATTATTCAACACGCTTTATTAAATGTTTTGGCTCCTGGCGTTGACTGTAAATTTTCTAGGGCGAGTTTTGGTTATCGTCCTAATCTATCCTATATTAATGCGGTTGAACAAGTTGCTCAGTGGCGAGATTTGGGTTATTACTGGGTTTTGGATGCAGATATTACTCAATTTTTTGATAATATTCAGCATGAACGGTTATTAAGAGAAGTCAGGAAACATATTGACTACCCCGGAATTTTATGTTTGATAAAAGCTTGGATTTCGGTTGGGGTAATGACTAAAAATGGGCTAGTTAGGGCTGAAAAAGGAGTACCTCAAGGGGCTGTTATTTCTCCTTTAATGGCTAATATTTATTTAGATGAATTCGACAAGATTATCATGGCATCAGATATCAAATTGGTGCGCTATGCGGATGATTTTTTAGTTTTGGCTAAAACTAAAGAACAGATTATTCACGCTTATTCAATTGTGCAATTCACGCTCAATTCTATGGGGTTAATTCTGAATCTTGAGAAAACACAAATTACTCATTTCTCACGGGGATTTCGGTTTTTAGGTCATGGTTTTGTAGAAGATAATATTTTCCCTCTTGAATCTTCTAACACTGAAAATATATCTCCCAGCTTCAAGAGTAATAGAGCTAGAAAAAAAACTTTCAATAACCCATCTGGGAAAAAAATTAGTCCTCCCTTCCCATCTCAATATTAATTTCAATGGTTTTAGGAGCTATTAAATAGTAGCTGATTAAAATAATACACCTTAGAATAATCAGGCAAAAAATATGGCGACTCTGTATTTAATTGAACAAGGGACAACGATTTATAAAGATAATCAACGGTTCGTAATTTGGCGACCTGATCAACAGAAGACAGAAATTCCAGTTCGAGATGTAGAAAGAATTCTTCTGTTTGGAAATATTCAAATGAGTACACAAGCAATTAATACTTGTCTTGATGAAAAAGTTCTGATTTTATTTTTGACTTTATCGGGTCAATATAAAGGTCATATTTGGAGTTTAGAATCAACTCATTTTGGCTGTGAAACGGTTCAATTTAGTAAATGGAAAGATCCTCGGTTTCAATTACTGGTTTCTCAAGGAATTGTTCGAGGGAAACTTTGGAACTCTAAACAACTTTTAGTCCGTCTCAACCGGAAACGGAAAATTCCAGAAGTTGCTAAGGCGATCGCTGGAATTACTTCTGATATTAATGCTTTAAATACTGTTAATAATCTTGATAGTTTACGCGGTTATGAAGGAATTAGTGCGGCTCGATATTTTCCGGCTTTTGGCAAGTTAATTGCTAATTCAGCATTTCATTTTTCTCTGAGAAACCGTCAACCTCCAACGGATTCGGTTAACTCTTTATTGAGTTTTGGTTATACCTTGTTATTTAACAATGTTTTAAGTCTGATTATTGCAGAAGGTTTATCGCCTTATATGGGAAATTTTCACTATGGGGAGGACAAAAAACCTTATCTAGCTTTTGATTTAATGGAAGAATTTCGTTCTCCTATTGTAGACAGTTTTGTTTTAAAACTGATTAATAGTTCAATTGTCAAGCCGCAGGATTTTGATCGGGTAGCAAGTACGGGAGGAGTCTACTTAAATAAGCAAGCTAGACGGGTATTTCTGGAACAGTTTGAAAAACGGATGAATGAAGAAATTTCTCATCCTGATTTACAATCTTCTGTTTCTTACCGACAGGCAATTCAGTTACAAGTTCGACGCTATAAATCCAGTTTATTACAAGGATCTGCTTATCAGGCGTTTTTAAGATCGGTGTAATGTGGGATTAAAGTTTTTGAGTGCTGATTCTCTTTGATTCTGAATTTATGGTTGTTGTTGTTTATGATATTTCTAATGACAAAAGGCGGGTGAAGTTGTCTAATTTCCTCGAAGGTTATGGTAACAGAATTCAATTTTCTGTGTTTGAATGTTTTATTAGCTTGGAAGAAATGCGACAATTGCATCAAAAGGTGAAAAAATTGGTTTTACCGCAGGAGGATAATGTCCGTTTCTACTGGATTTCTAATGATGCTCTTTCGATTGTTTTAACTATTGGCAGTCAAAAGCCTGAACCTCCTCCTCAATATTATGTGATTTAGGAAAATTCTGGTGATCCGATGTTCTGTCCTTGGGGATGGGAAGGTGCGTCGATAGGGGGATTTTAGGTATTGTTGAATTGTAGAATAGGCTCAAATTCCTTTCAGATAAGGGTTTTAGCGGATTATGGGGATGACGCTGGGCTAATCGACGCACCTCGCCCAATTCCTGAAACCCCTATGTTTTCGTTGAGGTGCGTCGAATCTTTACACAGAGGGCGTTTGAGGGCTATGAATTTGCTGTTTTTGAGTCATGATCTATGGTATATTCAGGGGGTGCGTCGATTTGAAGGCTGTAGCTCCCTCTGGGTCTACCTTCTGCGGCGAACTCCCTTCCGAAGGGTTTAATTCGGATTAGTTGGAAACTTCATTAGATATCACCCAAAATGTTTTTTCCGTCATTTTCCCTTCCGAAGGGTTTAATTCGGATTAGTTGGAAACCTTTTCGTAGACCTTTTGAAGAATCAGATAACCTACTCCCTTCCGAAGGGTTTAATTCGGATTAGTTGGAAACTCAACAACTACAGCTGACGTTCCTTGAGGAATTCGAATACCCTTCCGAAGGGTTTAATTCGGATTAGTTGGAAACCCAGTTATCTGTTCCGGAGTATTCGCATATTTTGCCCTTCCGAAGGGTTTAATTCGGATTAGTTGGAAACCTTTCATTTTACCTAGTTATGGTTAACAATTAGTTTAGCTGAAGTTTTTTCCCTTCCGAAGGGTTTAATTCGGATTAGTTGGAAACTTTAAACTCAAAGCCCATCCGTTTAAAATGGACGAAACCCTTCCGAAGGGTTTAATTCGGATTAGTTGGAAACCAGTATACAGTGATTTTTGAACGAACGGTAAAAAAATCCCTTCCGAAGGGTTTAATTCGGATTAGTTGGAAACAAAAAACTGCGATTGTACCGTGGAAAGCGGAAGTTACCCTTCCGAAGGGTTTAATTCGGATTAGTTGGAAACATGTAACTGCAGTATTTGCTAACCGTTTGGATAAGTCCCTTCCGAAGGGTTTAATTCGGATTAGTTGGAAACAATTCACGGATGAGACTTTCATAATCTATACCGTAAATTCCCTTCCGAAGGGTTTAATTCGGATTAGTTGGAAACCAAACTCAAAACAACAACATATTTTTTCATTGTCTTTATCCCCCTTCCGAAGGGTTTAATTCGGATTAGTTGGAAACTGGATCATACGGTTCTGGTTCTTTCGGTGGTATTGGTTGTGGCCCTTCCGAAGGGTTTAATTCGGATTAGTTGGAAACATTCGACTGTTTGTACTGTCGGTCTGAAGCAAAAATTTTCCCTTCCGAAGGGTTTAATTCGGATTAGTTGGAAACATTAAGTTAAACACTGATTGATTGATGGGTGTGACCCTTCCGAAGGGTTTAATTCGGATTAGTTGGAAACGCTTCTACTTTTAAATCAGAAGGGATTGAAGAAAGTAAAACCACCCTTCCGAAGGGTTTAATTCGGATTAGTTGGAAACCTTTAATTACAGGGGAATATCCAATAATTTGAAACCCTTCCGAAGGGTTTAATTCGGATTAGTTGGAAACAAATTACCCAAAAACAAGAAGCAGAGAAGCAACAACTAAAACTCCCTTCCGAAGGGTTTAATTCGGATTAGTTGGAAACAATTTGGTGCTAGTTTGCCCATAGTATTCCACAACTAGTGCCCTTCCGAAGGGTTTAATTCGGATTAGTTGGAAACATTATATTCCCTGAATAAGATCGAAGCATTTCCAAGCCCTTCCGAAGGGTTTAATTCGGATTAGTTGGAAACCTTGTCGGTTTGTTTCTTTCGGTTTCTGTTGGTTTTACCCTTCCGAAGGGTTTAATTCGGATTAGTTGGAAACTCTATAAGAAAATAGACGGACATGCAAACCCCCAAACCCCTTCCGAAGGGTTTAATTCGGATTAGTTGGAAACTTCCGTTCATAATGATATCCCCATACTAAAAACAATGCCCTTCCGAAGGGTTTAATTCGGATTATTTAGAAGCGATCGCTCTTTTTCCATGTGAGTCAGACTCACCTTTTTTTGTGACCTTTAACTTAAAGATCACCTCAAGGAAAACCCCATTTCCATAGCTGTGCTTTAATCCAAAATAAGTTAAAGCAAAAAAACCGAGGTTTAAAAAAACCTATGACAGCAAATCGTCGGGTACTGATTTTGGCAGATAGTGATAATACTTTCTTAGCCGCACAAACATTTAACCGAAAACTAGATTGGCATAAAATCTGCAATTATCTCGCCGATCCCAATGAAGGGAGAGAATTAATTGAAATGGTGATTTATGTCGGTTTACCTCCGGCTAGAGAAAGATTTGAAGAACAACGGAAAAGCAAAGAACAATTTATTTATTGGGCAAAAAGTAATGGGTTTTTAGTAGTTCATAAAGAAGGAAAACCCAAAGGAGATGATTATGAAACCAATATCGATATTGTGATGGCAATGGATGCCATAGAATTAGCCATAGAAGCTCATCCAGATATTGTGGTATTGGTCACAGGAGATTCCGACTTTGCCTACTTAGCAGAAAAATTAAGACGGCGAGGAATGCGAGTTGAAGTTGCATCCGTTGAACAATCATTAGGTCATGACTTAAAAATTGCCGCCAGCAGCGTGATTGATTTAATTGAACTATTTGATACCTTTGAACAACACAACGAAGCTCATAGCTATTTTCCCATTGGAAATTACAGTTTTTTTGATTAACAGTTTCCAGGGTTCAAGTGAGGCTGAAACCCATGTTTTTACCAAGTCAGGTTGAAAACCCTTTAGATACCGTTAATGGAAAATTGATTATTCCTGATCCCAAAGGTATCAAGCATATTAACTCAAAGTTTGAACATCTTAATCAACGGCTTGACCAATTAGAAGTTGATTTGATCATTAATCGTTATCAAGAAAAACAGCAATACTTACATCAACTGAATTCTATCCAATGTTCAATTCAAAAATTAGAGCAGATCCAATCCCTAAAAATCGCAAGTAAAATTGACCCTTTTAAATCAATGCAAAACTTAGAACATATTTATGGTCAATTGATAATCACCCTAATTGTAGCCAGTTTTGGTTTAGCAAGTTTGTTCTTTTTATTCGGTGGAAATCGTCAAACCTGCTTTAAAAAATCTCAACAACCAGCACCGATAATTTCTAGGATCAGTTGATCAAAAATTATTCTCAATTCAGTTAATTGTTTTTGAAGATACAGGAGAAAAACATGAGAGCGATCGTTAATGGAAAATTAGTGGATTTACCCAACGGAGCAACAGTTGAAGAATTACGAGCCAGACTCCCTGAAATTGGCAGTGATGATGTCATGGAAGAAGGATTTGGAGGGACAAAACCTTTACAAGAAAATGAAGCGTTGAAAGAGGGTTCAAGAGTTTGGACAATTCCTAAAATTGTTAAAGGGTAAATTAAGTTATTTAAAGAGGAAATTATGACGATAAAAATCAAACCCAATTCATCAGGATTTCAACTGCAACCCCGAATTATTGCTGAACTGAAAATTTTAGAAACAGTCGCTCAGAATATTATTGTCGGGTGTAAACATATTGACGGCATTCAATACACCGCTATTCTGATTAAAGGAATGCCCTTATCTTCTCGAAAATTTGCAGTCAGTCATACGGATTTATTGTTTTTATTACCCCCGGACTATCCCCGTCTTCCCCCCATTGGTTGTTATCTCAATTATCCTTGGAATACCGTTGGACAGGGAGATCATCACTTTACTCAACAGAGTTATTATGGTGCTCCTTTTCTAGGGGAAAATGGTTGGTATTGGTATTGTGTGGGACTCGGAGGTGGCTTTAATCAAAACCGATGGTTAAATGCTTGGCGACCTAATATCCATGCCGAAAATGGACATAATCTCGCTACTTTATTTATTACTGCCCGTCACGCCATTAATACCGATTAATTCAAGACTTTGAATTGAATTAAATTAATCACACCCTACCCGAACACTTCATCTTAGTCTAAACTATGCTTAATCATTTCCTAAAACCTCAAAAAATATTCCTCCATATTCCTCCTGCAATCTGGAGTCAGTTTCAACAAGCGTTACTAGAATCTCGTCAAAATAATGAAGAAGTAATCGGATTTTTATTCTGTAAACGCCATGAAGTTTCTTCCCATCAAATTAGATATGAGCCGAAAGTTTGGATTGTTCCTACGGCTGATTGTTATGAATATCAATCCGTGACTGGACTGGTACTCAAGCAACAATTTCATCTCCATCTCCTCCAAACCTATATTCACCAAGAGAAGTTAGATATTGTTCATATCCATACCCATCCCGGCCAAGAAATTCCCTTTTTCTCCTCTATTGATGATCATCATGAATCTGAATATGCTCGATTCTTGACGACAAATTTTAAAACAAAACCTCGTTTAATTTCGGGGGTTTTTGATCAATCCTTTCAAAATTTTAAATTCAGAATTTGGGACAAACAAGGTCGTTCTTCTAGTCCCGTTGATTTTTCTTCTTCTTGGTTTGAAAACTCAATCACCTTGTTCGACAAAACAAAACCGATGTTTACTCGTCAGCAAGTGTTTGGCGAAACCTTTCAAAAGCAACTCAACCAACTCACCGTTACATTAATTGGTTGCGGTGGAATTGGAGCAATTTTTGCCGAAATCTTAAGTCGTTTAGGAGTCAAAAATTGGATTTTAATCGATCCAGATCGTTTAGAAGATGTTAACCTGAATCGAATGCCGGGGGCGACTTGGGAGATGGTAGACGAGCAAATGCTTAAGGTGGAATATGTTAAGCATTTGATTAAAAAAGTTTATCGAAATGACGGTCAAGTTAAAGCTATTCCTAGCGTTATTGAAAATCAATTGATTCAACCTGAGATTGCCACTTCCGATTTAATTGTTGTTGCAACGGATAATCACTATTCTCGACAAATTGCTCAAGAATTGGCGATTAAATTCAGGCGTCCTTTGGTTTGTCTTGGCACTCATATTGACATGAAACCCAATGGTATGCCGCGAATGTATTGCCGTATGACAGTACCGCCTTTAGGGGGCAGTTGGTGTTTGATGTGTGGCAACATGATTAATTTACAACAAGCTGCTTTAGAGTCTGCTGCACCTGAAATTGGGCATTTAGCTCAACAAAGGGGGTATATTGCGGGAGTGAATGACCCGGCTGTCTTTTGGTTGAATAGTTTGTGCGCCAGTACGGGTGTTGGTGTGATTCAGGGAATTGTCGGCGGATTTTTGAAGATAGACTCCGGCTTGGACTGGATTTACGAGTTCCCTGAGTGCAAATGGCACAAAACGGATACAAGTTATTTAGTGAACTCAGATTGTTATTTCTGTGGTTCAAAAGATTAGGCCCTGCATTTTGTCAGAGATTAGTGTGAAGTTTTGTCTCCTAATCCTGAAAAAAAGCCAAAATTAGCAACGTTAATGGTTATTTAACTACATTATTAGAAACAAGAGCTTGCCAGCCAGTTATAAGGCAAGATCCGTTTAAACCGCCTATTCCTTTGATTGGTGAGATTCTAACAAGAGAGTAGGTAGGAAAAATGTTGGAAGACCCCATTTCCACAGTCATGCGAAGATAGAGGCAAATCAAGAGGAGAAGTTCAACCCATGTTTAAACCGACTCGCCTAAAAATAGGGCATTCACTGACCCTGATACAAGACGTTAAAGATTTGGTAACAATTGCTTTTTCTAACCCTAGAGAAGTAATTATCGAAAATCCCTATACGGCTTTTGCAGGTTCTTTTGGGACGATTGCCTCTCTGTGGTTTGCTGCTTATAATCCCTCTGGGGTTTGGATTATTTTTATAATAGCCTTGATCATCTTTATACCAGGGTTATTCATCGAAGCGAATAAATATAAAATCTATACCCAAGATGCTTTACCCATTCCCATTGTCATTAATATTGCTAATCAAGCTAATAGTTTAGATGCCCTTAACTCGTTATTTACCGTTATTGAAAAAGATCGTCGATATCGCAAGTATCAGGAAAAAATTAAAAAATATTTGGGAATTCTCAATGAAGATTTAGTTTTTAAATATGATGGAGATATTTTTGATCAAAAAAGGCTAAAACTTTTTTTAAAGATAGTCCGCCATGATTTAGAACAGGTAAAACGAAGAACTCCCCAAAATTCCATTCTTTATTTAGCTTATATTGGCCCGATTAGTGTTTCTTTTTTGATTGGATCAATGTTGTCTAGAGAGGGAATGATTTTGTTTCAACGGGATCAAAGTAATAATAGTTATCAAGCAGTGATGGAGGTCAGAGATCGAACATTAAAAGAAAATATTCAAGGGTTTGAAAAGCTAGAAGTCAATTATTTATGCAGTAATCCGCCTCAACCTAAAGTTACCATAGCGATTGATACTGCCTCTCATAAAATTAAACTGAATGATCCCAGTATTCAAGGTTATGGAGATTTAATTACTTTAGATAATCAAACCAGTAACACTATTGATTATCAAGAAGACTGGACACAATATTGTCGAGAAATTTTTCAGGTTTTAAATGACGCACAACAGGATTATCAAGAAATTAGATTAGTTTATTCTATGCCTGTTACTTTAGCGATCGCAGTCGGAATGACAACTCAAAATTTTTGGAATATTGTGTTAACTAACTATGATGGAAAAACCGGAACTTATCAAGATTTAATCAGAATGAATGACATGGACTAAAACAGAAGTATTACCCCAATTCCCAATTCCCAATTCCCAATTCCCAATTCCCAATTCCCAATTCCCAATTCCCAATTCCCAATTCCCAATTCGTAATTCGTAATTCCCTATCCCCTATTCCCTATGAATCAAGTTTGCTACGCTGTAATTACCTTTGCACCTGTACAAGGATTTATTGAAAATTCTCGGAAACTGCGAGATTTATATGGCAGTTCTTATATTCTTTCGTTGTTGTCTTGGGTAATTTGTCAAGAGGCTAAAAAGCGAAATTTTAAAGTAGTTTCTCCGGCTACAATTAATGTTGTTCAAGGAATGCCAAATCAAATTATCATTACAGGTGAAATCACTCAACCTGATCTTGATGAAATCAAAAAACAATTTAACCGAGTTTGGAAACTTCTGGCGGAGACTTGCCGAATTTGGATTCAAGAACAATTACCAGAATTTAGCTATACTTGGCAACGACATTGGCAACTGTGGGAAAAACACGCTTGGGAATTTTTTGCAGCGTTAGGAAAAGCTGGAGAAACTATTACCGAAGTCCGTGAACGGTTGAATCAAGTTAAACATTCTCGTGACTGGATCGGCATTAATTGGCAAGGGGAAAGTTCTACCCTTTCCGGTGGAGATGCGATCGCTTATCCAGAATTAGGAAATAAAACTGATCCTCGTAGCTATGATTATAAAGCTGTTAAAGAAAAAGTTAGAGATTTTTATCAAAAACTCCAATATAAATTAGGAGAATCGTTTATCAAATCAACCCCTGACTTATATGTTCCTAAAATCTATCTTCAAGAGCGCAGTCAAGAATATGGTGCTGCTTTTATCGATATGAGAGAAGAACTCAGCATCCCTGAACTGATTAAACGATTAATTACCCATCGGGTAATTGTTGACAAATTAGTTAAAGAACTAGAAAGTTTAGATCTGCCCGATCAAGATGGTTCACTAAGAGAAATTGGTAAAAAACTAAATCCTGAGTCTTTTAAAGATTTAAACCGTCTGAAAACCGATAAAAACCCTCAAGAAGAAAAATATTGGACAGGTTGGTTTTTAGGAGATGGAGATCAAGCGGGTAAGTATTTTAAAATGTTAGGTGAAAAAGCAAGAGAATTAGGAGAAGATGGAAAATCTATTGAAGATGAAGAAAATGGAACTAATGATTTTAGTTTAGAAATGCGGAAGTGGGGACAAGAACTAGAGAAAAATCAAGATCAATATTTACAAGATAAAGGGCGAATTATTTATGCTGGGGGAGATGATTTCTTTGGGGTTTTGTATAAGGGCGATCGCCAAATAAAACCGCAAGAGTGTTTACAACTGATGTCGAGTTTTAAATCTAATATTTGGCAACACCCTGAACCGAAGAAAATCACCTCTAGTGTCGGCTTTGTTTGGGCAGGTTCCCAAGTTCCCCAACGGGATATTTTACAACATTGTCGAGACGCAGAAAAAGCTGCTAAAAAGTCAGGACGCGATCGCATTGCTTTTCGGATTCTCTTTAACAGTGGAAATCACTTAGAATGGGTTTGTCCTTGGTGGTTATTAGATCAAAAAGAATTATTAAAGAATGACAAAATTTTACTTAAACCCCAGCATAGTTTAATCGAAAGCTATCAAGATCGTTCAGGTGAAAAAAATTGGACACATTTCTATCAAGACGTAGCTACTTTAAAATCTCGTCATGCGTTTAAGGATGAACAGAATGATATTGCCTTAGCATTAATTGAGATTTATTTTGGGAAAGAGTGGAAAGATATTTTAAGTCATCCTGACTATCGCTGGAATCAATACGATGAATATGAGTTACAAACGTTTACTGGAATTCTTGGTGATCCAAAAGAGTTTGACACTGATAAAAAAGTTAATGAAAGTTTAAACAAGTGGGTTATTAACTTAGCAAAAGTTGGATTTTATTTAACAGGAGACTCTTAACTATGACTGAACAAAATCAGGGTTTATTTCAATATTTGATTGTTATTGAACCATTGGGACTTCTGTATGGAAGTGCCGGGCGTTTTTTATCCCCAGAAAATCTAGTTGGACGTTCAGGAACAAACTTTCCCCCCAGTGCGGCAACCCTGTCGGGAATTTTTGCTGCAACTTACAGTCAGGAAATTGAAAAACTCTATGTTGCAGGGCCTTTTTGGGGAAAGACAAACTGCCTTAACTCTCCTCAACAAAACTTTTATGTTCCCACCCCTTTAACTTACCTCGTAAAAGATGACAAAATTCAGCATCGATTAAGTTGGGATGCTTTAGAAAAAGGGTGGTTTAATGAAGATGGCAAATCACCTAACGATAAATTTCAGTCTGGAACTTGGATTGATATTACCACTTGGAATAATCCCCAGGAAATTGTTAAAAGTACCTGGAAATATTGCCCTCATCTACATCCTAGACTTGAAACAGATCAACGTCGAGTTGCTATTCCTGAACGTTCTGATGATGAAAATAAACAGGGGAGTTTATTCCTAGAAAATGCCGTACAAATGGAACCCGACACTTGTTTAGTTTATCTGTCTAATCATGAACTAGAATCGGGTTGGTATCGTTTTGGAGGAGAAGGTCATTTAGTTGAAATTAAATCGATTAAATTGAACCCAGATTATCAAGACTTATTCAATCAACCTTTGGGAAACCAGTTCGCTTTAATTACTCCTGCTGTTTGGGGATCAAATCGTCTTTCTTATCGAGAACCCATTGCTTTAAGGAAAGGCGATCGCCAAAAATCTGAACAGGATGATCCAGATGCTAACAATCAATTTGTGTGGTCAGTAGAAACCTTATATACGAGTCGCCCTCAGCAATTTCGTTACCGATTAGGAAATCATCAAAATGGGGAAAAACATCAAGCCAAACTGTTATCCAGGGGGCGTTATGCTGTCCCCCCAGGAACAGTTTATGTGTTGAAGGAACCCTTAAACAAACCTTGGCAAGATTGGGATGAATCTTGGTTTCCTAAAGAGGGGCCATCCCTCAAACGTTGGGGGTGTGGTTTAGCTTTACCTTTGGGTAAAGATGGATAAAATCCCTAACTGATTCCTATCTTTTATTTTCCTTAATAAAGGAAGGATTGAGTCAAAATCCATCTAATTTTAGACAAATTTATCAACAACTAGAGGAGCAATTCATGTATAACCAAGCTTACGGAATTATTGAAACTTTAGCCCCCCTTCATGTGGGTGCAAGTTCAGGGGAAGAAGCGGGAAATTTAAACTTAATTTTCCGAGATCAATTTAGTCAAACGGGGATTATTCCAGGGAGTTCGCTACGAGGACGATTTCGAGCCGATATGCGTTATAAGAAGGGAGATATTAATTATTGGTATGGACGAGAAGCGATCGCTTCTGAAAAAACAGGCAATAATTCCCAAGATTTAACTACAGAAGGGATGATAAAATTTGAATATGCGTCTTTAGTTTGGATTCCGGTTTATTGTCCTAATCAACCGATTGTTTGGGTATCTTGCCCGATGCTATTAAAACGGTATCAAAAAATTGTGGGTTTGGCAGGACATGAAATTAAACCTTATACTTATTCTGGGGAAACTTCGAGTCCCACACTGTTTTTCAATTTAGGCTTTATTCGCTTAAAAACAAAGGATGAGGCTTTAAAAAATTATCTTCCTAAAGGGGTGAAGTTATCAGAAAAAGATTTAGTTTTAGTAGTCGATGATAAAGATATGAGTATGATTCATGATATGGCTCTTTATCGTCAAAGTCGAGTTGCTTTAGAACCAGATAAAAAGAAAGCTAAAAAAGGTGCTTTTTTTGATGTGGAAGCATTACCCGAAGGATCTATTTTAGCGTTTCCTATTGCTTTTCGGAAGGAATATGAGGGGAAAGCGGTGGAATGGCAAGAATTTTTGACAAATGCTAAATTTACCGATAAAGGTAAAGAGCTTTATTTTGGCGGATTAGAATCTATTGGGTTTGGCAGAACTCAAGTTTTTCTAAATCTCTATCCGGTGTGAGTCAGTTAAAATCAAGATATTCTGTTTTAAATTATTGAGGAGTTAATGTCATGGTTCAAGATAAATCTGAAGAAGTTCAAGATAAAACTCAAGACGAAAATTATCATTTTCAACCCTATAAACTTGATCAATATGCTCAAGAGTTAGTCTTAAAGCATCGCCATGAAGATAAAGTTCTCAATGAGTCTCATAAAATGCGGATGGCGGTTGCCTATGGTTTAGAACGGTTTTGGGGAGAACATTTACGCCTGAAACGGGAAAATAAAGATAAAGCCCAATATTGGAAAGATGTATGGGATAAATTGGCTGATATTTTGAAATTGGCTGATATTTTGAATGAAGGAGAAGGAGGGATTACTTTACCCAATGATGATGTAACTTCTCATCTTCCTGCTCGAACTCGTGATGAAAAACAGGCAAAGGAACAGGATGAAACCGATAAAATTACAGCAATGGCAAAGAAAATTTGGAAAATAGAACTTCCAAAACAACGCATTGCGTTAATGGTTTTAACCCAATTTTGTGAAGCGTTAGTTTGGTGGACACAGCGCTATAAACTGTAAGATTTGCTTCGCCCATCAATACTAAATATGATGGCAGTTTATTGATAGTTTGTTAATTAGAAATTAGGTAAAAACAGGAAAATTATGAGTTTTGCAAAAGCATTTCAAAGAGCAGGAATTAAACCAACGACACCCCCAACAGAAGACGAAGCAGACTGGCAACCGCCCGAGCCTGAACAGGTTCCGATGATGTATCGCGCTCAAATTCAGGGACGTTGTAGCCTACAATATGGCAAGAATAATCATGATCTCAAAAGATGGACAAAAGAATGGGTTTATCCTAATAATGAAGATGAGCAAAAACCCTTTTATCAAAACTTAGAACCGTCTTTAGGACGTGATGAATCTATTTATCGTCTTAAAATAACCTTTCCCTTTCGTGTCTTAACTAACTGTGGTCAGGATAGTATTTTACGCCCGACTATTGGAGTGAATGGAATTCCCTTTATTCCTGGGAGTAGTATTAAGGGTTTGTTTCAGCGACTCTGTTATCATCCTCAAGTTAGTGACGCTCTCAAAAATCAAGTTAAGGACTATTGTGGAACCCCTGAAGAACCAGGAATATTGCGGTTTCACGGAGCTTATCCGGTGGGGGACTGGGCGGGAACAACAACGGTTGAATTAAAAAATAAATCCCTGGAAACTCGCTATCGCATGGTTGATGTGGTTCATCCCCAACAGCCTCGACAAGTGCAAGAACAAGGCTCTCCAAAAGCGATCGCAGCTATTAGCTTTTATCAACCGACCTTCATCTTTGAGTTAAGTAGCACTGAGGTTTTATCCGGCGAACAGTGGAAAACCATTGGCGGGTTATTAAAACGAGCTTTACGCCTAGGATTAGGAGGTAAAACCAGCACGGGCTATGGTTTATATGTGATTCCTCAAGATCAATATTCCCTATCCCTTGATTTGTCGGGTCGAGGGGTGAGTTCCTTGCTTCGCAGTGATGAACCGGAGTTTCGACCGAATTTATTTAAAGCCACTCTTAGAGGTCATCTCACCCGTTTATTAGCGGGAGTTATTGGAGAGCAACACTTAATTAACAACACAATTGACAAATTATTTGGGCATACGACAGAACCTGGAATTTTACAACTTTATTGGGAAACAAAACCAGGTTTTCCTAAACCTTTTAATTATGGTTTTGAACAAACTCCTAGTTATGAAATAGAGGGAACGCTTTATCTGGATGCTCCTTCTCAACATCTAAACATTTTGAGAACCTTATTAAAATTTACCGTAGTTATGGCAGGGTTAGGGAAATCTTGGCGACGGGTTTGGCATGAAAAATTTTATCCTAATTATCAAGCTCGTGGAATTGGTTGTCATTGGCAACTTTTGGATAGTAGTTTCGATTTTCCTAAGATTCAAACTGAGGCAGATTTGCAAGATTTTTTAAATTCTGTTCGGGAGGAAGTGTGCAATTATTTAAAAATAAATCTCAATTATAATACTCCTTATATGCCCTGGAAAGAAGCATGGCATCCTCAACGGTTATCGGTTTACAGTCAAGTAGTTTCTCAGTCTGAAGCTATTACTTTATTTCATGATCCCAAGTTTAAAACCACTCCGGCTATTGGGGGGAGAAAACCTAGAGATGAACGTCCAACTTCTTTTAGTTGTGTTTGGCATCGAATGTTACCGATTAATTCTTCTGAATATTTGGAAATTATCACGATTTTTCATGGGGGAGGAGGTTTTATTCCTAGGGATTATCCTTGGTCGGACAAATGGTGTCGAGAAAATTCACAGGGTCAGAAGGAAAATCAGTTTCCTTTATTTGTGGGAAAATTAAAGAACCAAGGGTTTCAATTGACTTGGGGGACAGAAGTTGATCTCAATTAATTGTCTTGAATAAGAAATCCTTAGAAGCTTTGTCAGTATGGATTTTCAGCCATTTGAGAAAGGTTGGTTTACATCCCTATCGACGCACCTCGCCCAACTCCTGAAACCCCTATGTTTTCGTTGAGGTGCGTCGAAGCTTTACGCAGAGGGCGTTTGAGGGCTATGAATTTGCTGTTTTTGAGTGATGATCTATGGTATATTCAGGGGGGGCGTCGATTTGAAGGCTGTAGCTCCCTCTGGGTCTACCCTCTGCGGCGAACTCCTTTCCGAAGGGTTTAATTCGGATTAGTTGGAAACGTAACTTAATTTACAATGCGGGTAAAAAGGAGTCAACCTTTCCGAAGGGTTTAATTCGGATTAGTTGGAAACCGCTACCAGTAATGTCTGGACCTGCTACGCTAGTCCTTTCCGAAGGGTTTAATTCGGATTAGTTGGAAACTTCTGGTACCCATTGCTGGGGTTCGACCACAGGGGTGGCCTTTCCGAAGGGTTTAATTCGGATTAGTTGGAAACTGACAAATATCAAACCTATAAACACTCAACACCTTCCCCTTCCGAAGGGTTTAATTCGGATTAGTTGGAAACCAACAGGCTTCTGCTCGTAGTCAGGAAGCATATTTTCCCTTCCGAAGGGTTTAATTCGGATTAGTTGGAAACTTGACGTTCATATAACCCGCGTCAAGGTTCATGAACATTCCCTTCCGAAGGGTTTAATTCGGATTAGTTGGAAACTCACCCGGATCAGTTAGGATATCCCCACGGAGAGAAAAATCTGACCTTTCCGAAGGGTTTAATTCGGATTAGTTGGAAACTGCCATGAGCGAACATAGAAGCGTCGCGCCTTTTCTGCCCTTCCGAAGGGTTTAATTCGGATTAGTTGGAAACTCGAGTGCTTTGTACACCGTCCCCCAACCTGTAAAAGCCTTTCCGAAGGGTTTAATTCGGATTAGTTGGAAACTGTTTCCCCATTGCAAACGCCATCATCTCAAAGTTAAACCTATTCCGAAGGGTTTAATTCAGATTAGTTGGAAACCAGCAATAGCTACTAGAAAACCACCTACACTCAAAACTCTGTTTGTGTAGGTGGTTTTCATTAAAACCTAAAATAAATCATCGCTTAATCTTTATAAAAACTCCCTAACTTTTGAATATCCTCAGCCATTGTTTTTCTTAAATTCCAAGGTAACAATACCTCAACTTTCGGCCCCCAAGCCCTTAACCGCATAATCACATTATAATCATCAACCCGATAGTTAACTCGGCAATAAACATCATCGGGAGAACGAGAATTTAAAACCATAATTAACCGTTGTTTTTCTGAATCATTGAGATGAGACTGAGAAATTAAACCCTGGGCATATTTATAGGGAATTTTCTTAAATAGTTCATCTCGTTCTGTTCCTTCAATATAACGGTTATGAAAATAACGATCAAAACGAACTAATAATAAATCATCCGGTTTATAGAAATCAAATCCCCAGGCTTGACTTCTTAAATCTTCTATAGTTTTAGGGGTTTTAGATTGGCAAATCTCTCGATTAAAATTTGGCAAATTCACCTGTTGCCAAGTTAATACTTGTAAATCCTTAATCCGATCTAAACGATAATCATACCAATCAATTTTTGTTTCATCTCTAGGAGTTTGACCAAAACCCAATAAATAGGGAGCGCGATAAGAATAGTAAATACAAACCGGATAGATAATATAGATTTCCCCGTCATCTTGATAATTTTGATAATTTCGCGCACTAACATAACTCACTTGAATGGGAGGAATAGGAACCTGTTGCCAAATTTCTTTGAGTTGTTGTCGCAGATGATTAATTTGGGGTGCTAACTGGCGATGCACAACATATTCAAGATCCACAAAAAAACGCTGTTCTCCATTAATAGTCTCAGCAAAATCATCCAGAAAATCGACTAAATCATTTTGAATAACATTTCTAACTCCTCCCATTTCCAACGGAAAATCAACCCGTTCAGAAAAAGTACCCAAATCAGGAAATTTTTTAACCTTTTTATAAAATGTTTTCCCTCTATTTTTTCCAGGTTCTGTGTCGTTTTGCCCTTCTAACCATCCCATTTCTACTAAAGCTTTAAAATCATATTGAAGATTTCTTCGAGTCCCGGCAAATAACCGAATTTCTGATCCATTTATCTGATATTTAGGCGGATCAATAATTCCAAAACCTAATAAATGTTTTAACTCCAGATCGGACATCAAATAGAAATTAAGAAAAGAATCTTGCCACTGTTGTTGATTTACCCCAGTTTCAGGATCAAATAACCAATCTGATAAAGTTTGACTACAGGGACAATTAACATCATGAAGTGGGGAAATTTTATCATTGTTATGATATTGATGGGTTTCGGTGAAAAACTGTTTCCGCCAATCATTATAGATAAAGCATTCCTCTAATTCTGCATAAATCGGATCGGTCGTGTCTCCATACAGCGATCGCAATATCACCCATAACCGCACCGCCTTTGCTAAATTTTGTTTAAGAGAACCCCGTGCGAGAACCTGCAACAATTCCACACTGGGAGAAAAGTCAAATATTCTATCCAATTGCGTAATACCCTGATTTCCGTGAATGAACCTTAACATCAATTCTTACTCCAAAGACCAATACTAAACTATCAAACCCTGGAAAGGGGGTTTTCTAGCCTAATGTCAGAGTAGAATCATTGATCAATCAGCAACACTAACCATGTATACCTATCAACTCAGACTCGAAGGGGATATTTTAAAAGTTGGATTTAACCGCATTCAACCCGCCCAAGGAGATCAAATTGTCCGCGATGCGTTTGAACAGTTAGAACAAATGATTGCATCCGGGGAAATATCTGGCGGTAGTGGGGTTCTGAAAATTGATGGCCCTCAATCTGTCCCCGTTGCTTACGTTATTGCCCATCGTTTAGCTCATTTATATGAAGCGATCGCTGTTTTAGATCCCAAAATCGGCTCCAAAGGATGTAAAACCTATATTGTTACGATGACTCACGGTTCTTCAAACTATCAAATAGGGGATTTAATTTGTAGCCAAGAGTCCCAGATTGAATTATCAAAAATTAAAGTAGTTTTATGTGGCCCTCCCCGTTCAGGAAAATCCTGTTTAAGAGAAGGTTTAAAAACCGCAATTTTAGGAATTCTTGGTGCTCCCTATCCCTATATTATTACCGCCTGTCAGGATGGAGAAGGTGCTTGGTATCAAAAAACCTATGCTAGTAATCAATCCTTAGCTGAAAATATTAAACCCGCAAATAAAGGGGATATTACACCAGAGTTTGCCCAAGCCGCTGCTCAATGGGTACGCAGTGCGAATCAACTGATTAATATTATTGATGTTGGGGGGAAAATGTCAGATCAGAATCAAACAATTATGGCAGAAGCAACCCACGCTGTGATTTTAGCTGGAAATCCCACTCAAATTCCAGAATGGACGAAATTTTGTCAAAATTTAGGGTTGAAAGTCATTGCTGAAATTTACAGTGACTATCAGGGGACAAGGGATGAGATCACATTTCAAAAAGATTGGGTTGGGTTTATTCCCGAAACCGCTTTTGATTTTCCTTTTCTAAAGGGTTCTATACATTATTTAAAAAGAGGAGAAGATTTTTCAAACCGCCCCATGATCACAGCATTAGCTAATTTACTTGTAAAACTCACAAAATTTTAATTTCCTAAAGAAAATAATTGTCTTTATTCATGATTTTAGTGTGGAGGATTATAACCTGACGTTGAAAACTCAGTGTAATCGAGCTAAACAGATTGCTGAACAAATGGCTATCCTCAGTCAGAAGAAGTCTCTCAGATCCTGGGGATGCGATGGCACTTGCAGCGCCGAAGGCCATCGCTCCGAGAACGATGAACGTGAAATTCAGATTCGGAAAGAAAATGTCCAAGCCGAATTAGATACTGATGGGGAGAATTTCACTGAAAATTTAATTAAATCCTGATGGGCTAATGCTTTGGGCTTTACATCCAAGCCTTTATCACGCAGCGAGATTGAGTTTCTGACTCGTAGAGATTTGTTAAATATTACCGAGATTAATTGCTTTTTAAACCATTTAGGCTTAAATTTAAATCACCCACAGTAAAGTTTCCGAGGCTTCTGCGGGTGATTAATGTCCATTCAACTAGGGTTCTGTAAAAACCCTTTCATAAACTTATGAATATAATAGCACAATCAGGGTGCTGTGCAAGTGTTTCTTTAAAATTTCCTCCAGATTTTCTCAAGGAATCCCATTTCACCGAATGGCAAGGCTCTGGAGTCCATCAAGATCTCATTGGTCTGAACGTTGTTAGTTTAGAAGGATATCAACCCGCCGACTACCTCCTTTATTCGCCACAACTCAAGCGACTCAACACCGGAAGACTTAGTTCTCCCCTCCTAACCACCTATCAACACTTGGAATTTGGGGGCTGGTTTTGTCAGGGTCTAGGACAATGGGGCTGTTTTAAACCTGACCAACCTCGACGGGTCAATGACCAGAACACGGGGAAAACCAAACTCATTAAATATGAGCATCCCCCGAAAATCGCCACCAGCATCTTTCAACTTTCGGTATCTTGGCGTATTGGTCTGAAAATTGCTCTCAAACATGGCTTGGCCACCGAATATTCACAACGACTACAACATCATTGGCAACTTCCCTTTACTCTTTCCCCGGCGCATTTACTCAACGGATACGATAGTTTATTAGATTCCTTACTGTCTGAGGAAGATATCGGGTTTTGGGACTGGGTACTAGAGAATAATATTCCCATTACGATTTGTGAAGGGGCTAAAAAAGCTGGTGCTTTATTAACGGCGGGTTATGTGGCCATTGGTTTACCTGGTATCACCGGGGGGGTACGAGTTGAACGAGATAGCAATGGTTTGAAACTGCGGAGTTTCCTACTCCCTGAACTAGAACGGTTTGCAACGGATGGCCGACGGATTTATATTTGCTTCGACCATGACCAGAAACGGACTACCCGAATTGCAGTTAATCGAGAAATCTCCAAACTGGGTCAATGTTTGAAATCCTTGAACTGTCCCACTTGGGTAATTACTTTACCTGGCCCCGATAAAGGTGTGGATGATTTTATTGTCCATCATGGTGAAGGTCAATTTGATGAATTATTTGCTCAAGCAACGGATTTAGAATATTGGATTTATTGTAAAGAATATTCTATTACTTATCCTGTAACTAAACTTAATAGTCGTTACCTCAAGTTAAACTTTCCTGAACAGGGATTAGTTTGTATTAAATCAGGAAAAGGCACAGGGAAAACCGAGAATTTAATCCCGTTAATTCAAGAATCAATGGGCATTGGTCGGAAAGTTCTAGTAATTAGCCATCGGATTCAATTAGGGCGCTCGATTTGTAAGAGATTAGGGTTAGTTTGGGTGGAAGACCAGAAGGAAAATCCAGAGGATTCTATCTTTGGTTTTGGCTTATGTATTGATAGTTTACATCCTCTAAGTCAAGCTAAGTTTAATCCGTCGGAATGGTCAGATGCGGTTATTATTTTAGATGAAGTTGAACAAATTATTTGGCATTTACTCAATAGTTCAACCTGCATAGAAAAACGAGCCATTTTGTGTCGAATGTTTACCGAGTTAATGCAAACGGTTTTGGGTTCTGATGGTTTAGTTATTGCTCAAGATGCCGATTTATCTGATTATGCAATTGATTATTTAATCGATTGTGCTGGATTTAAAGTTAATCCCCAAGTTTATATCAACGAATATAAGCATAATCAACAACGAAAAATTATTGTTTATAATCAATCAAATCCGTCCCATCTGATAACTCAACTCTATGAATCTGTGGGGAAAGCTCCGATTCTAATGGTTTTGGATAGTCAGAAAGTTAAAGGGAAGTTTTCTTGTATTAATTTGGAAAGTCAACTACAAGAATCTTTTCCTGAGTTGAAGATTTTGCGAATTGATTCAGAAACCGTGGCTGATGAAACCCATGCGGCTTTTGGCTGTATGGAAGATATCAATAACCATATTAAAGATTATGATATTATTATTACTTCTCCCACGATTGGTACAGGAGTTAGTATTGATCTCTACAATCATTTTCAAGCGGTATATGGGATTTTCCAAGGGGCAATTAATGTTAAAGATGCTTGTCAGTTTTTAGCCCGGGTTCGAGATTTGAATGTTCCTTGTCATGTTTGGGCGGCGAACTATGGTTGTGGTCACATTGGCAATCGCTGTAGTTATTGGAAACCCTTATTGGCAACTCAAAATAAGGTTTTTAAACGCAATCTTCAGATTCTACAAGAAATTGATTTAGAGTTATCTATAGACTTTGATGAGCAACTGACTCCGAAACATACTCAGATTTGGGCTAAATTTGCTGCCCGAGTTAATGCAGGTCAATGGCAGTTTAGGAAAACTTTAGTCAGAGAATTACAAGCGGAAGGACATTTGATTGAAGTCTCAGAAGTTGAGAAAACAGCTTTAGAATGTGAGCGTTTATTAGGTGAAGTTTTAGATCCTTTAGCTCAAGTTCCCGAGTTCACTGAACAATTAAAAGGAACGGTTCAAAAACTCCATCATTTAGAACAAACTGCCAAAAATCACTTAGAGAAAGCGACGAAAACTCGGAATATTAATCAATATAATTATGCTTTGTTTATTGCTATTCAATCCTTACTTTGTCGGGAAAAATACGAAGAACTTAAAACCAAGCGCCAGAAAACTAAAGAGGATTTAGCCCAAGAACGTCATTATGAGATTTCTTATCGTTATGGGGTAGAAGTTTCGCCGGAATTGGTGTTGAGGGATATGGCGGGGGATTATCCTAAGCTGCGGTTACATTATTATTTACTACATCCTGAACTGGTTCATCAACGGGATAAACGTTATTTAGAAAGACAATTAGAACTAGGGGAAGGAAAAGCTTGTTTGCAGGATATTAAATTATTATCAGCACAAGTTCATGTGTTGAAACTATTAGGAGTTGATACTTTACTTGAGCTAGATAGAGAGTTTACTTCGGAGTCTGAGGAAATTCTGGAGTTTGCGGATAAGGTGATTGGCTTTAGTCGAGATGTGGGGGATTATCTGGGGATTAGTCCCGATACCAAAGCCTCGCCGATTCGGATTGTGCAGGATGTGTTGAGGAATAAAATCGGTCTACCCCTCAAGTGTATACGGCAGATTAAGTTACCCGACGGCACAAGGCAACGAGTTTATGCCTTTGATTGTCCCACCTGGCGTTACTCTATTTTTGACCATTGGTTAGAACGAGATTGGCAACTCTCCTGTTCACAGGAGGGAACACCGCAGTCAATAATAAATAATATAGAAGCTGTTGTGAGTGATGTTCCTGAGCAGAAACCCGCCGGAGAACCGGAATTGCTGAAACGGTTTTGGACACAGTTCTGGAATCTGTTGACTCGTGCCGATTGGAAACCTCGACTCAGGAAGCTGTTAAAGATTCCCCAGGCATTGCAATGGGTGGCCGAGGAACTGCAAACTCAGCCTATTCTGGAGGATATTCTCAGGACAATTGAGGGTTTGTTGAGTCCCGATGAGGGACTAGATTATTCCTGAACATCTTTGAGGGCATCTTCCACGGGACTTACGCAAGCACGCGCTATATCGCGATAGCGTCTTACTCCTAAGTCTTTAAAAGTAAAATAAAAAACCCCAGATTTCTCTAGGGTTTAATTTAGTTAAAATTCATCGTAATCAATTTCAGTTTGAGATTTAGATTGAGGATTAGTATTGGGTTGGTCTAATAATTCATCTAATTCATCCCAAAGATCATCATAATCTGGCGAATTATCAAAACAGAAATAGGGGGTACCACAAACCTCAACCCATTGACCATTATCTTCAAAAATGATAATTAATAATCCAAAAACAACTACCAATTTTTGGCGGTAGCCGTTAATCATTAAGTTCCTGGTTTCCCAGAGACTTAATGATTAATCCCGAACAAAAACAACTCGAATTCTTTTACCAAATTGTTCAATATTTCGTTGAGTTCCTCGACTCTTGCCGTCCCAGATTGCTAAACCAAATTTAGCGTAACGGTGCATACTTCTGTCTCTATTTGTGTAATTTCCAGAAACTTCAATTGTGTACCAACTCCCCATATTATTTCGGGGTTTACTTCCAATGTGCCAAACTTGAACATTCTGGTAATTAACTTTATAGAGATAAGTTTTAACTAAGGTATCAACACTTGATATATATGGATTCCAGCCTCTGAATAACTTTTATCTCTTAGCTTCCTTGTTGTCCCTAATCCATAATTTTTTCAAATATATCTTTTTTAAAACGTTTGACAAATAGCCTGAACTATACATAGTTGATTAATTGCTCATGGTGCAACAATCTTGGCTCATAAGTAGGTAGGCAGGAAGAAACGAAAGTATGTAAAGATAAATAAAGAGGAAGAAGAAATCTACCGAGGTCATGAAAATATGGGTGCTCGTTTAAGGGTATTTCTAACTCGTGAGCAAGACAAAACCCTGTTCAACCTGAGAACAGCAGATGTATCACAGAAAGTCAAAGACCGAGCCGAAGTGATTCGCTTAAACTCACAGGGTTGGTACGTCGAAAAATGGAAAAGTATGGGTTTGTATATTTTCTGTTTACCTAAATATTGTTCCGAAATGAATCCGATTGAATTAGAGTGGCAACATCTCAAAAAAGATGAACTATCAGGACAAACATTTGAGGATGAATTAGACCTAGCTTATGCGGTAATTAATGGTATTCAAGCTAGGGCAGAAAGAGGAAACTACACCACACAACGGATGAAATTTCACTCGGAGCAACAACCAAGTTAACTTTTCGTTACATACTTGTTGATTTTCTCGCCCACCTACTTAANATGAAATTTCACTCGGAGCAACAACAAAGTTAACTTTTCGTTATATACTTGTCGATTTTCTCGCCCACCTACTTATAAGGAACACTTCGTGCCCTAACCCAAAAAGCCTACATACTCGCCGAATGGAAAAGGCACTTGATTTGGTTCAAGCAACTACAGGTTCAACTCCTGTGTATGACACAATTGCTTTTTTAACTTGCACGAAGTGTTTTACTTCTTATGACTGGAGGTGGAAACAATGAAGCAAATTTGTTTACACGGACTGATAAATAGGGTGAAAATGTGGCATTAATCTTAAAGCTATAGAGTAATGCTCAACCTACTTATTGCAACAGCTTAGACTTTGACAATAACAAACCAACAAACTTTCTATGATGACACTAAGTAATTATTTCAAACATACCGAGTATGTTTTAGAGAAATTTTGGTTTGATTATTTGGGAGGTCGATATGTCGGTCGTGGAATAATGACTTGGGAACCAAAGGCAGGATTTCATATTGAGGCTCCTCTCAAAAGACAAAAAATGCCTCAGCTTGAGGCAGTTGAATTAGGTAAAGTAGGTATTGTGAGAAGAAATGATACTTCCTCAATCCGAATGAAACCTTGGTATTGTGATTGGGCATTTTCCCCCGCAGTGGCTCTTATTGATCGTGAGGATATATTATCTCAACATAGATTTTCTATCAATTTAAACAGTATAGTTTTTCAGACTTCCAGTAAAGGGAGTCATCATCTTTTGAGATTCCCAGGCTATTCACTTTATGAAATCAGAAACATTGATTACTTATTTGATGATGTTATTAGAGGAGGAGTTCAAGTCGTTGATTATCCCATAAAATCAGCAAGTTGTGACTCAAGAGGAATTTTTTATAAAGGTGATAATGGAGAAGAAATTATAGGTTATATAGATAACAATAAGTATCTTGAACTCTACTGGAAATTTCCTGAAAGTTCATTCACGAAGGAATATTGCTGGAAATGGTTAGAAGCTGTTCAGTTTTCTTTATCTATTATTCTTGGCCAAACAGTTAATCTACTTTATAGAGAGTTAACCTTTAGAAACAAAACTCGTTGTGAGATCAACAAGCAACAAGATGTAAAATCTCTTGAGCTTTTGCGTCTCTACTATCATCAATATGGGAAAAATGAAATCCAAGCAAGTAAAAGCTATTTTTTAAAGCTTACAGATTTTCTTGCTCGCAACTCAAAAGATTCAAGGATTTGCATCAATATTCTAAAACAAGTCACGGAAGCATCTCAACAGAAGAATTGGCAAACACGTGAACTACTTCTTTCTACTGTCCTTGAAGCAGTGCTCAGAAATGTTGATAATCAACCCTTTCAGGTGAAGAAAGGTGAATCAAAATCTTGGAATGTAGGTAGAAGCTTAGAGAACTTTTTCCAAAAATATTTACCTTCTGAAAGATGGCAGCAATTTCGCAAGCGTGTGATGCAGGAACATACTTATTTACGTGATCGTAATGCACACCCAGACTGGCTTTTTAGTCAGAGTGATGCTTTATCAGAGGAGCAGAAAGAAAAAGCATTAGATAGCATGATTTTTCTAAGCCAATTCTATGGCTACATGATATTATCTCTTGCTGGAATTGAAAATTTAGAGCCAGTATTTCATAAACCTCATAAGGAATGGGGGGCCCCAATCACTATGTACCCACTCAAGTTGAACCAAGAAAGCATTGATACACCTGATGATTTGATGCAGTAAGTCTGTTTTAGAGAATTCATCATTGAACTGTGTTCAAGCAGGATAAATTCACTCAACCGAAGGAGATGAGCAACATGAAAAAATGTCATTGGAAGGATAATATTGCCGTTTCGGCAAGTTTATGCTTCCAATTGACTCCGGCAAATATATGCTTCCAATTGGATGGGAGATGTCAGAAAATATTTCACAAATCAGAATTCACTCATAACCAAGAGAACGTTGTACTTGGCGCAAAACATCCTGAGCATAGCGATTGAGCATTACACCAGGCTTTTGGAGAAGTTCTGCCACTCTACATCGAGTCGGCTTATATCCTTGTGAGTGAATCTGTAAAGCAATAGTCTGAATTTCTTGAAAGATGCGATTTCTTTCTTCCAAACCACAGGCTTGAACATAATCTTTGTAACGCCTAGCAATTTGGCGCGACAGAGAAGGGAAATAAGTGTATAAATAGCTGTTATTTTTGTAGCCAAGCCGTCGGACAACTTCTAGTAGAGACGGAGGTGGCAATTCTTCTAATGCTGCTTCTAAAACAGGTTGAATTCTTTGTTGACGCTCCAGTTTTCGATAAGCAGCATGATTGAGTTGAATTTGAGAGCAGAGGTTGGGAAAATGATATTGTAGAACTAAAGAACGATAGTTAAGACGGCGTGCAACATCCTGCAAGGATGGTGGTGGGGACTCCTGAAGTACCTGTTGAAGGACTAACTGAATAACTTGTAATTTTTCTAAATCTAATCTTCTTAAATGTTTTCTCGTTTGAGAAGCTGGAGAGGGTAAAATTACAGATTGGTTCAAGCCATCATCAGCTAAGAATTCTTCAGTTAAAAAATCCACCAGAGAGATTTGTAACCGCTCTGTGAATTGTAATAGTTTATCAAGTTGCGGTAGAGTTGCGCCCTGATACCAACAACTCAATGTTGCCACATGAATTCCTACAAAGCGAGACAAAGCAGTAACATTACCTCCATAAACTTGATGAATATAACGAGAAAATATTTGCTGAAGTTTATAGCCTTCAATAGGTAAGTCATGACCAGATGCTAACGTAATTAATTCGCCAACATTGTTGAGTATATAACTGAAGTGATTGTCAAAGGTTTCTCCTTCCCTTAAGCCAGCAACAGCTTTTTTGCTAGAGCGTTTTCCTAACCAATGACCACATTTATTACAATATCCAGGTCGCGAGTTTCTACAAAGAACTAACTGCTGCTGATGACAATAAGGACACTTAGAGAGTAGAGGATGATGGTGGGAGGGACAAAACTCAATAATTTTAATTGACCACAGCAGGGGTTCATAGATAGTTTGTTCAGTATTTAGCCATTCTTGATAACAAATAGGACACCAAGCACGAATGGGACGGAGTAAGCTTCTTTTAGAAACAATTTCTGCTAATGGGAGTAAGGTAAGAAAACGCAAATCCTTCTGTGAGGTGAGAGCTTCTAAAGCCATTACTAGATGCGTCGCCGTCAACCCCATACCATTAATTGCAGTTCTATCTCTGTCAATCCCACATACTTTACTAATACTCTCAAATTGAGCGAATGATAGCCCTTTTTCTCTCCTAATTAGGGGAGCAATTTCAGTGAGAAGCACTTGAGAGACATTAACACAGTGTTCTTGAGCAAGTCGAATTAAGTAACTCGTTAAGCTTTCTGTATATGGAGTGCCAACTCCAATTGGTTCTAAATGATAAAAACGACTTCTAGGAGGAATTGTAGGTTTTTGCACATCCCAAGATGGATAGAGAGTAAGTTGAAATTGTTCCATATTACTTAACTCCTACAAGGGTATCGCTTGGGTTTAGGTTGACCGACTGGTTTGGGTCTTTTTCTGTTTAAATTGTTGCCCGAAGGGAATGAGGGAAATAGCTGCGAATTCAGGTTACTTTGTCCGGGTGTTACTGACAACCCTAGTTCAGCACGTAGTTGTTCAACTTCGGCTTCAATTTGAGCATGATTGTACTCACCCTCCTTAATTTTCTTAAGTATATTCCGGCATTGAGCCACTCCTAAAGCTCGTCGCTCTAAATGTTTTTTTCCTACAGTCACAGCACCTTCTGCTATCGCATCTGCTAGGGCATTTCTCAACCAATTCTTAAGAATACCCACACAGCCTAAACTCCGCTCATAACAATAGTCCCAATTTGATACTAAATCGGGTGCTTCTGGTAATGGCAGATGTAATTGAAAACCCCAAACCACACTTTGGAATATTTCTCTATCTTCTTTAATATCAGCACGATATCGAGGAAAATGTACATAAACACTACGTCGGCTTAACTGGTCGCCGACATCGTGCAGAGTGAGTAATTCATAAGTCCCAACTAACCCATGAACTACCTCAGTACGGTTAGCTAATGACTTAATTGCTTCTGGTAAATCTGTGAGTTTGCGTCCACTGGCAAGCATCAGTAGGTGGTGCGCTTCATCAATAAAAAAGATTTTCGGTTTTCGATGTTTTAAAGCTTGTTCTAAGGCCCAAGCTAAATCTGTTTCAATCACTTTAGATTCAATGATAACTTGGCCCTTGTCATTTCGATAGATTCCTCTTGTCCCATAGTCTATCTTCTGGTCAATCAAGGGTTCGTTGAGAGCAAATAAACAACGTTTAATATGGTCTTTGGAGTTAAATAGCCCTGATTTTTGGATGACGGCTTCAACACTAGCAACTGGTATGCAACCTGGGTTAGTTTCTAGTTCTTCTAACGTTGACTCAATCAACCATTTTTCAATCAACAATCGCAAAGTTGTTTTTCCAACTCCAGTCGGCCCATAAATAAAAATCACCCGCGATTCTCCCGACTGATTAACTAACAATTTGAGTAAATTGACGGCTTCGTCTAAGCGGGGATGCGCCATTGTGTAGTTGTCAAAGTAAGCCAATCTCTCTTCTGGAGATTGGGTCAGTAGAGATGGAGGAAATTGTTGGGGATAAGACATAATTAATAAGAGTCAAAAAGTTGCAGTTCCTGGGGATTAATCGAGAGACTGTTGGCACTGGGTTGGAAGGGTGAAGAACTCTCTTGAGTTGCAGGACAGATAATTTCTGATTCTGGCGATTGGCTATCAATTTGATTGGTCACAATTCCATAATCAATGACTCGAAAAACTTCGGTCATCTGAGCATCCATCAGTCGTTGTGAGAGTAGAACTTCCTCTGCCTCTGCACTGGTTAAAAATTCCGCTAACTTTTTGGCTCTAACTAAGAATTGCTTTTGATGATTTTGTTGTCGTTTTTGTAACTCGGCGGTGGCTAACCAAATCTCTTTTTCTGAGCGTCCTTTCAGGATGGAATAATATTCGCTAATACACTTAACCCATTGACCTCGGACATAAGCATAGGCAGTACCCGCATCAAATGGGTCGTATCTAATATTGACATAAGTGTGATGAATTTCTGGGTCTTTAAAGGTATTAGACCAGTAGCGAATACCTCGAATTTGTATTCCTTGGCTGGGATGAACTTTGACTTGTCCTTTGGGTGTACTTGGTAAGGTTAATAGTTTCCAGTTTTCGTCATTACAAATTTGCCGATGGGAACGATTGCCGTATTCTGCTAACCCCGTTGTCAAAGCTGACTGAGGGGAAACTCCCAAAGCTGGATGTGGGGTGGTATCGTACTCTGAGTAAGCCCATTGGCATAAATACTGGTACAAACTACCTAAAGTCCACACTGCCAAATTCTTCGGATTAACTGATTTGGTGACTAACCTAACGTTTTTTGTGATTTGGGTATTCCCTGTCAGATTGTAGAGGAACTGGGTATTGGCAGTGCCAAATAATCGTTCACAAACTCCACTAAATCGTGATGCTGCTGGTGGTCGATGTTTGAGCGTGCATTCAAACCAAGCTAATAAGCTTTCAAAGTAGATACTGTGAAACTCTTTGCCGTTGTCGGTGATGATAATTTGCGGTAGGCGAGAATGCCGCATGACGCCAATTCGCAGTACCATCATACAACTGCGATAGGAAGGCGGGTCAAAAGTCATATAAACGGCTAGAATTCTCCGGCTGTAGGCATCGACGAGAAAGGTAGCCCAAGGTCTACCCAGTACCAGTCCGGTTTTTGAACACCGTAGCTCTATATCAAGCTGGGTATGGTCAATATGACCAATCTCGAAGGGGCGGTCTCCATGTCGGGGTGTGGTCAGTTCTAGCTCCCAGTAAAAAGGTTGCTGCGGGTAAGCGGCTCTTTGTCCTTGCCGCTTCAGGGTTTGAGTGTAGCCTGAATGTCGTTTGATTTCTTGAATGAATGTCTTGTAGCTAGGAATTTGATTCTCTGGAATTCCGGCAGTTGAGCAGGCGTGGACAAAAGCTCCATAAACTTCTGATTTTCGTTTTTGTTTATGGGTTTCGTAATCTTGAGTAATAAACTTGGTCATCAATTCTAAAATCTGTTGGGGCAGTTTGCGGTAGCGGTTGCCCTTGGCATGAGAGGTTGTTAGCAATCCGATGTAGCCATAGCCGTACTTTTGCTGCGCGATGCGATATTTAGCCTGCCAGTCTCGCAAGGTGCGTTCTGGTATAGTTTGATTTTCTGTTGGTTGACCGGAAAAATGGGCTTGGAGTATCCGGTAGCGCCGATTGGCTTTTTCTAAATCAGCCGGGTTGGCTTTCTTGAGTAAATCTGTGATTTGTTCGCTCAAAGGGCTGGAGTTAGTAGTAGTTAAAGCTGTGATTTTTCCTAACTGAAGAAGGCGGTTAAACTCTGCGTTTCCCAATTCAACTAATTCCCCTAACTGATTACGCAAAGTAATTTCTGTTTCACCACTTTGAACTATGAAATAGCTTCTGCCATCCCAACAAATTGGTGTAGAGGGTACTAGGTCTACTATGGGTAGACTAATAGTATCCATTGAAGATGACGACTTCAGTGATTGATAGGTTTGTGCTGTGGTACGGTCTGGAAAAACTTTACAGTTTTGGGGTTCAACTAGAGGGGCTGCACTGAGGTCTACATAGATTTGTTCGGTGGCAATTAGGGAATAAATTTCATCGGGTTTTATTCCCCAATTTTGATGCAATAACTGATTGAGTGCAATTCCTGGTTGGCTATTGATTATGCTAAGTAGCAGTTGAGTTGTTGCTGTTTCTATCGGAGGATATTCACTTCGGTAATAGTCTTCTAAAAAGATGATGTTGCGTTGTAACACCCAATTTATTTGAGCATCTGACCAGACACAAAATTCCATTCCCACTTGGGCTGCGTATTCTGTAGCCAAGGGCATTTCCCACTGACCATTTTCTCCAGAACTGTAAAGCTTTGGTTGTTTTTCTACTTTCTTTTTCAGTTCTTTTTCTGTTTTACACTCTATCCATCCAGCACTGGTTCTTCTGAGTACAAAAAAGTCGGGAGTGTAGAAAAAGCAGATGTTTCGACCAGTTGGTGACTGATATTGCAGCTTGATTGATGGTGGTTGGTCGTAAAATTCTAAAATATTCCAATCGTGTTCTAGTTGGTAGATTAATGCTAACTCTAGCTTGTGGGATTCAAACTGAATGCTTCTACCCATTTTCTGACTGGGATAAAATCCAGAAATATTTTTTCTACCTCCACCTACACGGCGTGCTGGTTCACTGCTGCGGATGATTTCTATTGTCTTTTTTTGCAGTGCCGATAGGTTGTTCCGATTACACCAGTTATCGAACTCTTCTTTTGTGAGCATACTGGCATCTCCAGCTTGGGTTTTAGATGCGACTCACAACTAATGCCTTGTTTTTTCTTGGGTAGTGAGGTAAAGCTTTTACCTCCAAGTCTCCTTGGCACTGGCTTGAGTGCTTGACTTAATCTTACTTCTTCATCTTTTGAAAAAATNCTCCTTTAAGCTGTTGTTAAAAGATTACTGGAAACAAACTCAAAAAAAGAAAAAAGAACTGTACAATTATGTAGGAAAAGATTTTGAGAAATACCTGTTACTTAATTTAGGATATGCCGCCAGAATGTATCCTAAACTTTGGCAGGGATTAGAAACAGATCAACCCGTTGGATTAGAATTAAATCTGATTGAAGCCTTTGAATTTCTCAAAGAAAGTGCCTGGATACTCGAAGATTCAGGATATAAAGTCATCATTCCCGCTTGGTGGACACCCCAAGGTCGTCAGCGCGCTAAAATTCGTTTAAAAACGTCTNAAAAAGCATATGAAGTGGTAGTGATGCCGCCTGTCAGCATCGCCCTTTATAATTATCAACACCAACGAAAGCACTTATGCTTAGAGGAACTTAATCCTAATCAAGTGACTTATTTTCCTAAATACATGAGAGAATAAATCAGCTAAATTCAAAGAACTTCGTTCATTTTCGCGTTGCTCTAAGGCTTCAACAGCAGCATCGCAATACTTTTTTGCCTCCATCAATGCGAATGATTCCTCTGGATTTGGCGGAGGGTTTATCTTCTCCAACTGCTGAAAATGATTATAAGAGTATCCGTCAAAACTTCCCGCCAAATACTCACCATTAACTCGGACAGTGAAGTGAGTCGAACCCACTCCCTCCGGTGCAAAACTGGAGTGCTTATAAATTTCAATTAAATAGCCTTTGTAAACTTCTTCATAAACCTTTTCAAAATATCCCGTCATAAAATTTAATGTTATCCTTACAAAAGGTTTTGAGAGAACATGAGTAAATCAAGTTTTCCTCTAATATTTTAAACAGAAAAATTAAAACAAGTTTTTTATGTCAATTCAGCCAACATCTAATCTTAATGAACCCGATTTCAAGCATCGCTTCTTCCAACTATCCGTCGTCAATATTTTATCTAATCTGATGGTTCCCCTGTCCGGTTTAGTGGATATTGCTTTTTTAGGACACTTAGCAGAAATTCGTCATTTAGCTGGGGTGGCGCTCGCTGCTGTCTTATTTAGCTATATTTACTGGACATTTGGGTTCCTCCGCATGGGGACAACAGGCACAACAGCCCAAGCTGTGGGACGTTCTGACTCTGATGCAGTCCTAAGCTGCTACGCAGCTTGATTGTATAATAGAAGATTAAGTATTTTTAGGGATATAACCCCCAATGCCAGCCAAAAATCATCTGTCTAAAGAGCAAAAAGAAAGATTACTTAAAGAAATGAAAGAAAATCAAAATGCTCAAATTAGAGAAAGGATTTTAATTTTATTATTAATGAATGAGGGAAAAACCTATCAAAAGATAGCCAATTTTTTAGAAATTTCCTATCCGACAGTAGCGTACTGGGCTGTTCATGGTGATCCCGATAAAATGGAGAGTTTTATAGATGGAAGAAGCCAAGGAAACTTTCGGAAAGCTACGGCTGAATATGAAGAAATGTTACTAAAAGTAGTAGAAAAAGAACCATCAGAATACGGATATGAATTTGGGAGATGGACAGGAAATAGATTAGCAACATATTTAGAGCAAGCAACAGGAATTAAGTTGAGTGGCTCTCAAGTCAGGAGAATATTACAAAGAAAAAAGTACGTTTACCTTTGGGCAAAGTACAGCTTAGAGGACAAACAAAATCCGGTACACAGGAAAGCATTTAAAGAGAAATTGTTAGAGTATTTAAAAATAGAAAAAGAATCACCTGAACGCTTGCAAGTATGGTTTTGGGATGAAGTAGGATTTAGTTTGAGAGTAATAAGAAGAAAAACCTGGGGGAAAAAGGGAAGCCGAAAAAAAGTAACAGGACAAAGAAGGAAAGGAAGAGTAAATCTAATGGGAGGGTTAAGGTATAGCGATAAAAAAAGAATAAATTTTGTGATTAAGAAAGGAGAATCGGAGACCTTTTATCAACAAATCAAAGCTTTACATAATTGGATTGTTGAAGAATGGATAGAGTCGGGAAAATTAGCCGAAGAATTTTTAGAAACTGGGCCTAAATTAGTAATAATTTTAGACAATGCTAGTTTTCATAAAAAGAAAGAGATTTTAGAGAGAATAGAAGCAGAAATGCCGAATATTAGGTTAGAGTTTTTGCCCCCTTACAGCCCTGACTTTAATTTAATTGAATTGGTTTGGCACTCAGCTAAAGAATATATTGCTCATCGGCTATTTGAATCAGTAGAGCAGTTAGAAGAATTATTGAATAAATTGTTAAACGAAGGAGATTTAATCATTAATTGGTCTCGCAAAATTAAAAACAAAGGAAATGCTATTTATTAAATCAAGCTGCGTAGCAGCTTACTCGCCGGCTTACGCAATGGGTTACTCGCGTTAGGCTTAGGATTAACTATTTTAATTTTGCAGCATCCGTTGCGAGAGTTGGGATTTGCTTTATTAAATGCCACACCCGAAGTGAAAGCGTCAGGTCAAGCTTATTATGATGCCCTGATTTGGGGCGCACCTGCCACACTACTTAATTTTGTCTTGATGGGTTGGTTTCTCGGTCGTGAACAAGGGGGTAAAGTTTGGCTGCTGTCGGCCGTTGCTAACGGGGGAAACGTAGTCCTAGACTACTTATTCATGATGCAGTGGGGATGGGAAAGTGCCGGGGCGGGTGCTGCAACGGCGGCGAGTCAATACTTAATGTTGTTAGTTGGGATGATTTTAGTTAGGAGTGAGGGATGGTTTAGTAAAGTATCACGGGTTGGTTTTCGCATTTTTGAACGGGATGCCATGTTAGCCAATTTCAAACTAAACAAAGATATCTTGGTGCGAACCTTAGCTTTAATTTCTACCTTTGCGGTCTTTACTAATTTAAGTGCAGGTTTAGGAACTTTAGTGTTAGCAACGAATACATTATTATTAAAGGTTGTCAGTTTAGCTGCACACTTTATTGATGGATTAGCATTTGCAACTGAAAGTTTTGCTGGAATTTTTCAAGGTCAAGGTGCTAAAAATAAACAGGCGAATCTTTTGCGAATGTCTTGTGGTGTTAGTTTGGGTTTGGGTTTAATTTTCGCAACGGTATTTATAGTATTTCCCAGTTCTATTTTTCGACTGTTAACGAATCACTCGGATGTGATTGAAACAATTCAGGCGGATGTTGTTTGGTTAATCCCTGTGTTGGGATTTGGTTCAATTGCTTATATTTTAGATGGATATTTTTTAGGGTTAACAAAAGGTCGAATCTTGCGAACATCAATGCTCCTGTCAGCGATATTTGGATTTGCGCCTTGGGTTATTGCAGCTTGGCAATTCCGTAGTAATCAGATGTTATGGCTTGGGTTATCTTCATTTATGGCAGCCAGAACAATTACCTTGGGTTTGCAGGTACCTAAAACTTTAATTGACAATCGTGATTAATTTGACTGCACATTCAATTTTAGAAATTTAATGCCTTTTGGCAAGCTGATCGAGTATGATTGTTAGAACCCGATATAAAATATAAACAAATTAAAATAACATCTCACCATGAAAATCCTGCACGGAACCTGGATTCCTGAAACAACAGGTGATTTCATCGAACAAGGTGCATTTTACCTTTGGGTTGAAACTTCGACCCGCAAAACAAAGTCAAACCCGGACACACTCCATCCCCAACATCTGAAAGCATCGAGTTTAGAAGCATTTGTGCAAAATGAAATCGGGATTTCTGAAGATTATTCGCGTTTAATCTCGAATCGGATTTCCCTTAAATACTTTGCCCTGCCAACCCTTAATCAGCAACCGCTTCCTTCACCGGAATTAGCAAAATACTTAGAAACTGACCTAAACTTAGAATTTGAAGAATTTGCTACATGGGAAATTACAACTTATCAATTGGTATCTAGTCGGAATAAATTTAATTCCCTCAACACAATTATAAAACTTCTTAAAGAGATTCACTTCTTCGCTCAACAAAAACCCTCAGAAATGAGCCTCGGTTCTGACCTCTTCTTTTGGTATCACTATACCCAATTATTTAAACAAATTCTTTACAAAGATCAATATATCCCCGCGCTTAAATATCGTCAGCTTGCTTCTCCTAAAGCCAAAGGCAAACGTGCAACACAAACTCCATTATTTGAAATTTATTCCGGCTGGGAAATCATATCAGAACAATATCAATCTTTAATTACTCAATCTATCAACTCAATGCCTTTAGCCTGTGTATCAGGTTCTCTCGCTTCTCAAAATCCAATTAAATTTTATAGCAAAGAAACATTACTACGCCATTTTTCTGAATCTTTACTGCATCAAATTGTTACCCAAACTCCCTTAACAGCTAAGTTTAATCAACAAATTGCTGATACATTAGTGCATTATTGTATTCATCCAAATTCCCAGAATCCCAGAACCAGTTCAGCAGATTTGGAAGAATATCAACAGTGGTTAGTGTGGAAAGAAAAACTCACCCACAGCCAAACCGCAGCCGCCTTTGACCTGTGCTTTCAACTCCAAGAAGCCACTCACGAACAAGATAATTGGCTGATTCATTTTTCAGTTTCCTCGAAACAAGACCCCTCCTTTAAGCTGTTGTTAAAAGATTACTGGAAACAAACTCAAAAAAAGAAAAAAGAACTGTACAATTATGTAGGAAAAGATTTTGAGAAATACCTGTTACTTAATTTAGGATATGCCGCCAGAATGTATCCTAAACTTTGGCAGGGATTAGAAACAGATCAACCCGTTGGATTAGAATTAAATCTGATTGAAGCCTTTGAATTTCTCAAAGAAAGTGCCTGGATACTCGAAGATTCAGGATATAAAGTCATCATTCCCGCTTGGTGGACACCCCAAGGTCGTCAGCGCGCTAAAATTCGTTTAAAAACGTCTTCTCGTTCTTCAGGAAAAGCATCTGCCAGCAAAGGATTTTTTAATTTAGATACGTTAATTCAATATCAATATTCCCTATCCATTGGCGGTGAAGTTGTTACACCCAAAGAATGGGAACAACTTGTTAATGCTAAAACACCTCTGATTCAATTTCGGGGTCAGTGGATGGAATTAGGAACACAGAAAATGCAGCAGATGCTGGAATTTTGGCAAAAACACACCGAAGAACAACCGGAAATCAAGCTGTTAGATTTCGTCAAAATGTCGGCTTCCTTAGAAGATGAATTAGAAATCGAACATGACTCAATGATATCTGATTTGATGGGGAAATTGCAAGATAAAAGTCAACTTACGATGGTGGGTGATATTCCCCTATTGCAAGGAACGTTAAGGGATTATCAAAAACGGGGAGTATCCTGGTTACAATACTTAGAAAATTTAGGGTTGAATGGCTGTTTAGCGGATGATATGGGATTAGGAAAATCCGTTCAGGTGATTGCTCGATTAGTTCAGGAAAAAGAAACAACAGATTCTACTTTACCCACGTTATTAATAGCACCCACTTCAGTCATTGGGAATTGGCAAAAAGAGATTGAAAAGTTTGCACCCCATTTGCAAGCTATTATACATCATGGTAGCGGTCGAATTCAAGAGCTAGAAGCCTTTAAATCGACTTGTCTTAACTGTGATGTTGTGATCACGTCTTTTACCTTAGTTCGTCAAGATGAAAAATTATTCAATCATTTTGAATGGCGACGAATTGTTGTTGATGAAGCTCAAAATATTAAAAATCCTAAAACCGCTCAAACTCGTGCAATCTTAAAACTTTCGGCGCAATATCGATTAGCTTTAACGGGAACTCCCGTTGAAAATCGTCTCCTAGATCTATGGTCAATCTTTAATTTTTTGAATCCCGGTTATTTGGGAAAAGAAGCTCAATTTCGCAAATCCTTTGAAATTCCTATTCAAAAAGATAATGACCGGATGAAATCTGCAACTTTAAAGAAATTGGTAGAGCCGTTAATTTTGAGACGAGTGAAGACTGACCCTTTAATTATTAATGATTTACCTGATAAAGTGGAGCAAAAAGTGTATTGTAACTTAACCAAAGAGCAAGCATCTCTGTATGAAGCGTTAGTGAAAGATGTGGCTGAAAAAATTAATGAAGTTGAAGGGATTAAACGAAAAGGATTAATTTTATCGACGCTGATGAAGTTAAAACAAATTTGTAACCATCCGGCTCAGTTTTTACAGGATGGAAGTGAATTTTCGGCGGCGCGATCGCAGAAATTACAACGATTAGCAGATATGGCAGAAGAAGCTATTTCTGAAGGAGAAAGTTTATTAGTTTTTAGCCAGTTTAAAGAAGTTTGTGATGGTTTAGAACGACATTTTAAACATCATTATCATTATAATACCTATTATATTCATGGGGGTACAAATCGCACGAAACGCGAACAAATGATTACTCAATTCCAAAATCCTGAAACCGAACCTTCTGTCTTTATTCTCTCTTTGAAAGCCGGAGGTGTGGGAATTACTTTAACCAAAGCAAATCATGTATTTCACTTTGATCGCTGGTGGAATCCGGCGGTGGAGGATCAAGCAACGGATCGAGCTTTTCGGATTGGTCAAACTAAAAATGTATTTGTTCATAAATTTGTGGCTTTGGGAACTTTAGAAGAAAAAATTGACTTGATGATAGAAGATAAGAAAAAACTTTCTTCTCAGGTCATTGGTAGTGATGAATCTTGGTTAACAGAACTGGATAATGAAGCCTTTAAACAGCTTATTCAATTGAATAAGGTTGCTTTATTAGAGTAGTTAATTTTGTCGTGTTTAAAAGGAGTATGATTTATTATGGCTCAATTTAGTCGGACTTGGTGGGGAAAACAATTTATTGAAGCGTTAGAAGCTTTTAGTGACCCTGCACGTTTGGGTCGAGGACGTTCTTATGCAAGGAATGGTAAGATTCTCAAGTCGAGTATTGATCAAAATCGAATTACGGCAACCGTTAAAGGTTCAATTAATCCCTACTTTGGAGTTTATAAAGAACCCCGATATAAGATTAATATTGAAATTACACCGATTAGTTCTAGTGATTGGTCGAAAGCGATTCAACATTTGTCTTCAAAAGCGAGTTTTGTGTCTAAATTATTAATGAATGAAGTTCCTGATAATATTGAGGATGTGTTTTCAGATTTAGGTTTACATTTACTTCCCCAGAGTCAAAAGGATTTTAAAACGAGTTGTTCTTGTCCAGATTGGTCAAATCCTTGTAAACATATTGCGGGGGTTTATTATTTAGTAGCATCCCAATTAGATGATGATCCTTTTTTGCTGTTTGAATTAAGGGGTTTATCGAAAGATGTTCTCAAAGCTGAGTTATCTCAATCTCCATTAGGACAGATTTTATCTCAAGAATTGACAACCCAGGAAATTTCTGTACAACCCTCAACCTCTTTCTATACGACTGTTGAAACAGAAGGGGTTCCAGAGAAAATGAGTGCGCGGGAGTTTTGGCTAGGAACACATCGACTTCCTCAAGTTGTTGAAGAATCCTCTTCTGTGAGTTTACCTGCAATTTTGATTAAAAAACAAGGAGATTTTCCGGCTTTTTGGAAAAAAGAGCATTCTTTTATTCAAGTTATGGAGGAGTTTTATGAACGAGTCAAAACTAAAAATAAGAACTTGATTTAGCTTAGAAATGAAAAACTTTTAGCCGACAGCATAGTCGCTCATTTCCCGCATGAAAGGAGGATAAAAACCTAACACAATATTTTGTTTTGGTACGCCCAAAAACTAAATCTGCCGCAATGCAGCCCGATAATTAATATACTGCCCCAGCGCTGTATGAAACTCGGAAATCGCTGATGTATTAGCTAAAAAACTTTGGTTCTTCAGTATCTAGTATGCTAAAGATTTAGTCAAAGCTGTGGCTTCAATGGGATGGTCTACTCCTTGTTCAATTTTAGAAATGTTGTCTGATTAACCGCTCATAACTGCTCATAACCGCTCATAACTTCATGTATGGGGTGGTGCTAAGACATAAAAAGTTGCTCGGCTTTTACCTTGCCGAACGAGTCGCCCATCGTTGTAGAGTTTTTGCAGAAGGCGGGCTGCTGGATCTTTAGTTAATCGACAAAGCTGCATTACATCTGCTCGTTTAATTTGACCATACTGTTTTACATAGTTCATCACCAGTTGCTCGTTTTGCAGATCTGAAAAACCAACTTGTCGGGTATACTCTGCTTTGTTGCCTGCTGCTTGGTAAAGATTGGGAGCAAGGGTATAGGTACGGCTGCGCGTTATCCCATGCGCTTGAACTAGCCCAGCTTCATTCAAAATTTCAAGGGTTTTTCGAGCTTGATGAGTGTCTCGCTGGATTCGGGTTGCTAATTCATCAGCACTCAGCCGCTTGCTCTCTCGTAACGCTGAAAGGGCTATTAGGCTATCAATGGGTAAGGGTCTGGTTTGCTTGTTTTCCTCTTCAACGACTAACCGGAGAAATTCAAGATCCGCTTCAGCAGTGGAGAGGCTGAGGACAACGTTATGGCTATCGGTACGGCTGTAGTCTGGAGCGGTGCGGCCGTACCGAAGTAACCCGCGATAGATGTTATCAATACCACGACCTGAGCGCTCTACAATCCCTACTCGTTTCATGACATCGGCAAGGCGGGGATTGCGGGGACGAGGTTCAGTCGTCAGGAGGTTAGCAAGGGTGACACCATCGACTAGACCACCGGGGTTACTGATTACCAGGGCTTCGTCTTCCAGGCGAACGTGGATGGCTCCCCGTTGATGGTAATCCCGATGAACGAGGGCGTTGGCGATCGCCTCACGAAAAGCGCCCATATCAACTTTAGGTACAGGCACCCGAAACAGTCCAATTTGTAGCTCTTCTTCTGGGTTATAGGGGCGAAAGTTTGTTTGGAGCCAGTCTAGGGCTTTGAGGAGGGGGAAGCGCCGAAATTCGTTAAACCGCACGGCTTCCTGGGCTAAGACCTGAAAGGCGAATTCATGGGTGGGGACAAGCTCCCGCAGGGTAGGCTCCCGTCCGATCAGTAATAGTCCGGTTAGGGTGGGGATGCGACTCCCATCGGGCTGTCGAGCGGTTAAGCCCAAAGCACCATCCAGGGCTTCGTCATCCAGGTCGAGCAGGATGCGATCGCCCCCATAGATTTGAATGGCTTGGCGCAGGCGATCGCGTTCGATGGGATCAAAATCTTGGAGGGTACTGCCTGAAACGGGTTGGGCAGAGGCATCAAGGAGTCCGAAGGTCGTGGCGCGGCTGGTGCGCTCATGGGGCAACATGGGAACACATTCGGGAGTCCCGTCAGGACGCAAACGACGACGCACATACACCCCGTTGCTGGTGGCTACCTCACCCTTGGCTTGGGGGACTAAAATCCGAGCCACCTGGACACCCTGAATGGTGAGGCGATCAACTTGTACGGTGAGAGCGGGGGAGGTTCGTGCTGCGACCAGTCCGATAACACCTTCAACCATTTGATGGTCGGGATGTAACCCGGTGGGAGTGCCATCATCTTCAACGCCTAACCACAGTTCGCCGCCGTCGGTGTTGGCAAGGCAGGTAATTGCCTCGATCAGGTCGCGATCTGAAAGTTTGTTTCTGTCGCTTTTGAACTCAATGGTCAGGGTTTCCTGGGGTGGTAAGGCTGGAGTCATGGGTGGCGATCGCCTCCAGTTTGTAGTATGGGGGTAACTCGGACTTTGCCAGTGAGGAGGTCTTGCATAAGCCCCCGCTTCTGGCTTTGATATTTTGCGAGTGATACTTGTAATTCGCAAATTACCTGATTAGAATATTGTAACTTATTGGCGATATCTCTTGATTCTTATGAGGTGATATTAATGATGTACCCAACGCTGTATGAAACTCAGAAATTGCCGATGTAAAGCGCCAAAAAACTTTTAACTTCCACCGCAATTTTCTCCTCTCCTTGCTCTGAGCTAGAGGTGTAGTTCCAACCTAGTATACCAAATCCCAATCCTCAGCCATTCTGCACCATCCAAACCAAAAAGCCCAAAATTTGCTCAACCGGAGGGAGCGGATAATCAGTCAAATCAATCGTCACAGTTTGTCCTTCCAGTTTGAGAAACCGCCAAACTGTACCGCTCGTCACTGTTCCATAAATCGTTGAAATCGGCTGCTGCTTCTGTTGATTAAAGCGTTGTGCAGCTACCATCTCTGCTAAACATTGTCCCAACCCAGGTTTCAAATCTTCCTTCTTCGCTTCCACCAAAACCACCGCCGGGGCTTTAATAAACAACTGCTCTGGAGAACGACTTATCAGAAAATCGACATAACCTGTTAAATCAACCTCTGGCTGCACGTTGAATTCTTCACCGGAAAAAACACTAACTTGTCCCTTAAGCTGACGTTTAACTTCTAACAAAACGGGATTGATAATAGCTTCAGAACGAGCTTTTTCACTACTGACTGCGATCGCCCAAGGTAACGATTCTTTCAACGTATCTTTGAGCAAAGCAGTTGGATTAACTGGGGAAATCTCTGGGAGAAAGCGATCGCCTTCAACGATGGTGAGTTGAAAATCATCTACCGCTTTACTCAGTGTAAATTTACTATAAGGCATAAAGGTTTACGCAATTTATTTATCAATTTAAAAGCCCTCGAATTTGACACTCTCCTAACAGATTGTTGATGCCCTAAATTATACAACTTCTTGACAAGCTAATCGAGTATTGTTTTTAGGCTTATTTCTTTCTAACTGCTATTTAACTTGAGCCGGAAGGGGCGGTTGCACCTTAACTGGGAACAGGGATAATACTTCTGGCTGTTTCATGTCAGTTGTAAATGATTACAACCTCGGCAGTGCTATTGGAGTTTGTACTAATCCAGCAATTTTTTGAGCTAGTTGATTAAAGTCTCGGTAAGCACTTTGTACAGCTTGAAGATGAGCACCAATCGCTCCATCTGCGGGTTTAAGATGAAACATCGGTTTGTGAGCTTCTTGAGCCATTAGAGGTTTTATCTTGGTATAATCAACAAGGCGTTCGCTATTTAACGCCAGAAGAACAGTTAGGGTTGTATCGAGAACGGTTTGGAGAATTATAAATTTGTTCAATTTTAGGAGTAAATGATGACTTCTACAATAGCTTTACAAAATATCGCAGTTTCTTTACCTGTTTTTACGGACGTGGAACAGAAAGAACGATTTTTATTTGTTTTGGGTGCGTTAACCGTTAGAGTGATAAGTTTGAGGAAAGCTGCGGAAGTGATGAATTTAGATGAAGCGGGATTATTGCAAATTTTAGATTTATTAGGAATCGAATTTTCCTATTTAGAGGATGAAGATATTCAACGGGAAAAGGACTGGTAAACGTTGTGAAAATTGTGATTAACTCATCCCCGTTAATTTTTCTCGGTAAATTAGAGTTTTTAGAATTATTTCTGGAAACGGAGGATGAATTTTATGTCCCGACGGCTGTTATTGAAGAAATTCAAGCGAAGGATGATTTGATTATTTCAGTGATTAATCCGTTAATTGAAACGGGAAAACTTCAGGTGAGACGTACAACTTTACTGTCTTTATTAAACCGCATTAATCAAAGTTTAGGACAAGGGGAGTCGGAAGCGATCTCTTTAGCAACAGAACTGCAAGCAGATTATATCATATTAGATGACTTAGCGGCTCGAAAACAAGCGATTAATTTAGGATTAAATGTTAAAGGAACTTTAGGAATTATCAAAAAGTTAACCCAAACGGGTAAGATTCATATTACGGATAAAAATGAATTATATCAAAAACTCAGGGACATTAATTTTCGGGTGTCTCGGTCTGTTTTTGACGGGATTTTTTTGAATTAACTCCCTAACCTCAACAACCGCGAATCACCAACCCTTACTCAAGCTTTGTGCTTTCCATCCCGATAAGACTGACCACACATCGGACAAAACCGATATTGCTCAGACGTGATGGGATGAGAACATCCAGGACAGCGATCGCACAAAACCCCCCCACACAAAAAACAAAACTTAGCCCTGGGGTCAAGCCACCCCAACTCCGGCACTGTCCCCGGTGTCCAACAACACAGACACAGTTTCAGCGCCTGAGACACCTCCACCCCCGTTCCCCGCACCGCCGCCTCCAAATACGCCACCGGAACCCCCAACACCTGAGCCAGACCCCGTTTCGCCTTCTGACTCAAACGAGTCGTTAACCCCCGCTCAATCTTGCCAATACTTTGCAGATGCAACCCACACCCTTGCGCCAACTGCTCTTGACTCAGACGCTTCAGTCCTCGCAGCCGTCGCACGTATTCCCCCAGCGTTTCCTCGGGTTGGGGCAAAAATTCCGATGTTAAAGTGTGCATTAAAATATGCTAAAAACAGTAGTTATTAACCTCTTCTTATTTCAGCATAATTCCTGTTTTATGACAACCACAATTGCTACAATTGCCACCCAATTTTTACAGCGTCCTGAACTTTCCCCAGCCACCCGAAAGTCTTATGAACTCACCCTGATTCCCTTCCTACAACAGTATGGCTTTTGGGATCTCAAAACACTAGATCGCCAACAAGTACGTGACTACCTCGACTCCTTAACCCACCTGAGTTACACCACCCACCGTCGCCATCAACGTATCCTCATCGCCCTCATGAACTTTGCCGTAGATGAAGGCTACATCCCCCTCAACCCCATCGCCCGCCTCAAACCCAGAAAACCCGATGCCGAACAAGGAGAACACCACGAAGACAGCACGATCCGCTACCTCAAACCCCATCAACTCAACGCCCTGTATCAAGCCATCCGCCACCTCTCCAACTGGCGACTCATGGCATTAGTCCGTTTACTACACCGCAGTGGGGCCAGAGTTAGTGAAGTCCTCGCCTTAGATATCGACCAAATCAAATTCTCCGACCGCAAATTTCAAGTCATCGGCAAAGGCAATAAACGACGCTGGTGCTTCTACAGTGCCGATGCAGCCCAAGCCTTAGAACGCTATATTCAGGGAACTCGTCCTCCCCAGGCCACCGCCTTATTTGTCGCCCAGCACCCCAAAACCCTCCAGATCAGTCGCCTCAGCTACAGCCAAGCCTATCAAGACTGGAAAGACGCGATCGCCATAGTCCCTACACTTCAAGACGCTAGATTGCATGACTTAAGACATACTTTTGCCACCGAGCGAGTCGGGTTAATGGGCTTAGAAGAATTACGGGCGTTGATGGGACATAGTAGTATTCAGACGACCTTACAGTATCAAAAAGTGACATCAGAGAAAGCGGAACTAATTGCTCAAACAGCCTTAGACAAATTGCTGGACTAATTGAGCTAAAAAGCTGTTAATTTACCTTAAAATCAAGAGTATTAATACTACTCTGGAAGAAGGGGAAGAAGACAAATGTTGATAAAAAAATCAAGATTTAGCCTGTCAAGCACAGATAAACACTTCTCTAATTCTCAAGCTTTTTAACCAAAAAATAGCTAAAAACAGGAAGGATTACAACTAGAATATTGACATTAATTGTCTCTTCCCTCTTTTGATGTATATTACTGGAAATAATCATGCAACACGTTTCTAGCCCAAAATCAATAGTTCTCTTTTCAACCCGACTATTGACACTGTATCTACTCTCTTTGTTATTCGGTATTGCTCTCGGTTTATTCCATCCCCTGATGTCAACCTTTATGAAACAACAACAGGTTAACCAAATTTGGATTGGAATTAATTCTACTGTTTATTTTTTGGCGATCGCCCTTGCTACCCCCTTGGCTAATCAGCTTTTACGCCTACGAGGAATTCGCCCCGTTTTATTATTAGGGTTGTGGTTAATGGGGTTGAGTTCATCTTCATTCCCTTTCACTTCTGAACTATTCTTATGGCACATTATTCGAGTTTTGATGGGGTTTGGAGTGTGTTTTTTTTTAATAGGAGGACAAACAGCATTAAATCATTTTTCCCATAAAACTAACCGAGTAAGAGTTAGTGGCATTTACTTTATGGCCTTGGGTTTAGGGTGCATTATTGGGACAAATTTAGGATTACATTTTTACAAAATTTCACCTCAATTAGCTTTTCTAATAGGTGGAATTATTGTCCTGACTTCTTTTGCAATTGTTTGGTGTTATTTTCAAGAGAAATTAACTCTGGAAACCTCATCAAGCACCCTGTTATTACCCTTGCTCAAACAGCTTAAATTTCCTATTCATTGTGCATTTGGCTATGGAATGGCAGAAGCAACTTTAATTACCTTATATCCAGTTTTTCTACTCGATCAAAACTATAGTGTAGAACAAATGGGTTTCACCCTGTCTATCTTTGGACTGGGTAGTCTTTTAAGTACTGTCCCCGTAACCAACTTGGCTGATAGCCTGGGGAAAATTAAAGTGTTATCTGCTTGTATTTTCGTCAGTATTCTTACCAGTTTAGGCTTAAATTTAATTGATAACTATGGGTTAATCTTGATGTTTTCAATGTTAGCAGGTGCCAGTATCGGCCCCGTTTATCCTATCTGTTTAGCATTAATTGGAGAACAGGTTATTTCCAAAGATTTAAGTGCGGGAATAGCTTTGTTTACCACAACCTACTCTTTAGGAAATGCAGCAGGCCCAATCCTGTCTTCTTTAATGATGGAAATGTTAGGTAATCGTTTCATCTTTAGTGCGTTTATTCCTCTGTATATCTTCTTATTACTGCAAATCAGAACCAGAGGTAAAAAACAACTGAAGTTTAAATAATATATGAAGAAACTTCTTCATCCTAACATTAATAGCTAAAATTGTAACATTTTTCACTGTTTAATTCATTTTTTGTAAATCTTGCTCCAAGCTTACTCAGCTTTGGTCATACAGAAATTAGTTTAACTTCTCCCGGTAATCCTGATCCTTATTATGGAGTGGGTTGCAATAGCAGTCCCAAAGACAGTGATGCCACTCGAACTGCAACTTTAACGGCGATCGCACCGAGATATGTGTAAAATGGTGCAAAATGAGTCTTAATCTATTACTCTATATGGGTTTTAGTCGGGCGCGTACATTTTCGTGCCATTACTACGGAAATAATGGCAGTGCTGCAGGAAGAACCCATGTTTCTTTACAGATTGGGGGTAACTCCCCCAAAAACTCAAGCCGGAGTTAAATGGCAGTTAGAGCAACATCCCAGTCTGAGATTATATCCCTCTTCTGTCAGTCTCCGAAACCAACAAGTAATAAAAAGTAGAGTTATCCATTGGGAAAATAAGATTGAAATTGATTAATATTCTGAATTAATTTATGAAACCCAAGCAATAAATAACGATCAGGAAAAACATCTAACCACGGGGCAATCAACCACAATATAATAGTAGGCTGAATTATTAAACGCAAATTATTTAAAACATTTTTCCATCCCTCTTTATGATTCCATTGTTGGTGATTCGAGCAATCTGTGGTGTTTTTTTTGCTCTCCGATTCTCTGGGACTTCCTTGACTTAAAGACCGGAAAACTTCGGAGTTGAAACTAATCATTAAATACACACAGAAAATGATTTCCCACCATTTTTCTATATCTTGAAAATCCGTCAACCGATAGTCAGTCCAACCCAGTTCTTGTTTACATTGTCGAAATCCATATTCCACCCATGTTCTTAACCCGTATAAATTACCTAATGTCTTTTTTATCTGGTTCCTATTTTCTGTTAAATTTGTCATGACAAATGAAGTTGAGGCTTCTGGCATTGTTTCTGGATCTGTGGTGATTTCCCAATAGGTTCTCGGACTTCTTTTTCCAAATATAATTTCTCTAATATATCGGGTTTCTGATTCTCCATTGCTAAAAACTCTCTCAAATTTACACCATTTGTTTGCTCTAACTTTCTCCTCGCTTGACATCCAGACTCCATGATTACTTCTTATTGCCAGCACCCAAGGTAATCCAAATTTATCTAATGTACTGATAAACGAACTACTTTCACCATAAAGGCTATCTGCTAATACCAATTCAATTTGAAATCCCAGTTCAACCAACTCTGTTAGGATTTCTGATGCGATTTCAATCTTAGTTTTGTAGACATCTCCTTCTTTTAATGTTCCTTTGGGTTTAAATACTCTAAACACTAAAGGAAAAGTTATATTTTTATAAACACCGTAAGCATTAACTGATACTATTCCCCGATCTATTTTGCCCACACTTCCCAAGTATTGTCGGGCTACATAGTCGGTTTTTTTACCCTTTCTCCTATCTCCTGTTTCATCAATTATTACTATAATCTTCTCTTCTTTCAATGCTTTTAGAGTTCGAGCTAATCTTCTTTCCTTTAATTCCCTTGCTGACCAAGGCGAATTGGCTAAAAAATGATGGAGTGATTGCGGCGACCTAATTCCTACTATTTTAGCAATTTCCGGTAAAGATTTTCTCGGAATTGGTGAGATGATTCCTAGATGTAAGTATTTAAAACATTCGTAACTTCTAACTTCAGGGAATAGGTCTTTATAACCTTGACAATATTCATCAATCACTGAAACTGTTGGTTGTGCATCTCTGGCTAAATGTTTGATAATCTGTAATTCTACATCCATTACCCTATCCCCCTTCTAGCTACCCATGTGGTTTATTTTCTAATTTTACTTCTAGGAGACGGCGTAAATAGAAGGTTCGTGTCACCAGGTGCAGCCTGTGGCTATAATACTTGATATATAAGGATTCCAGCCTCTGAATAACTTTTCTCTCTTAGCTTCCTTTTTGTCCCTAATCTATAAGTTTTTCAAATATACCTTTTTTTAAACATTTGACAAATAGCCTGAACTATACATGGTTGATTAATTTCTCATAGTGCAACAATCTTGGCTCATACACTCGCTTGAGAAATACTCAGGCTTTCAAACGATGGGAAGAAGATGAATGGTCAAGCCAAATTGGGATACAGAAGAACTAATTGAAAACTGGACACTTCTGCCAACAGAATTAGAATTAGTCAGAAACAAAGTCGGCGGGAATCAGATTGGGTTTGCTTTGTTCTTAAAACATTTCCAGATTTTTACCTGCTTTCCTGACGAAAAATCGTCTATTCCCCAAATTATTATCTCTTACATAGCAAATCAACTCAAAATTCCTGAAAGCTTATACTCAGATTATGATTGGCAAGGACGAACCGCAAAAGTTTATCGTGTTGAAATTCGTCGTTTATTTAATTTTAGAGTAGCTACCGTCCAAGATTCAGTAGAAATGAGCGACTGGCTCATTAAAGAAGTATTACCTCATGACCAAAAGTTGGAATCACTCGTTGAAAGTGTCTATCAAAGATGGAGAGAATTACAAATCGAACCGCCCACATCAGGAAGAATTGAGCGCTTGATTCGTAGTGCTATCAGTCAGTATGAAAGTGACTTCTGCTATCAAACATTTTCTAAACTATCAGAGGAAAATCTGGCTGAAATTGATATTCTCTTAACCACAGAACATTCGGAGAATACAGAAGACAAACAGGATTCTCTGAAGCTAAGAACTTCCGAGTTTGCCTTTCTCAAAACAGATCCAGGGCCAGTGGGCTTAGAAAGTTTCTTAACTGAAATCGAAAAGCTCAAACGGATTCGCAGTATTGGTTTATCCCTTGACTTATTTGAAAGAATATCACCCAAACTAATTAAAACCTACCGTTATCGGGCAGCTACAGAAACTCCTTACCTTTTACGACAACATCCCCCAGCAATTCGCTATACTCTCATGGCAGCATTTTGTGTTCAACGCGCTCAAGAAATTACTGATAATCTCATCGAATTACTAATATCAATTATTCAACGAATTGGGACAAGAGCCGAAAGGCGAATCAACAAAGAATTAGTCTCAGATTTTAAAGAAGTAACCGGAAAAACTAATATTTTATTTCGCATTGCTGAAGTAGCTGTAGCTGAACCTGCGGGAGTTATTGAAAAAGTTATATATCCTGTAGTTTCTCAAAAAACTCTTAGAGATTTAGTAGCTGAATATAAAGCAACTGGTACAGCTTATCGTCAAAGAGTACATACCGTAATGCGTTCTTCTTTTGCGAGTCACTATCGACGGCTAATTCCTCAACTATTAGAAGTCTTAGAATTTTGTTCTAATAATGACATTCATCGCCCTGTAATTCAAGCATTAGAGCTACTCAAAAAATATGCTCAAAGTAAATCCCGATATTATGACAATGGAGAAACTATACCAATTGATGGAGTCCTCAAAAGTGGTTGGAAAGAAATTCTCTTAGAAAAAGATTCTGATGGCAAAGATAGAATTAATCGAATTAACTACGAAATTAGCGTTTTACAAGCTTTGAGAGAAAGACTCAGTTGTAAAGAAATTTGGGTAGTAGGAGCATTTCGTTATGGTAATCCAGATCATGATTTACCTACGGATTTTGAACAACACCGTCAAGTCTACTATCAGGCTTTAAGCCTTCCATTAAATGTAGAAACCTTTATCTCAAACTTACAAGAACAAATGGTACAGGGGCTAGAAAAATTAGATAAAGGAATGCCCAATAACCCAGATGTTACTATTATCGGGAAGAAAGGTCAAAGTTTTATTAGACTTAGCCCTATAGACCCTGCACCTGAACCCATTAATCTGAAACAACTCAAGGGAGAAATTAACAAAATTTGGGAGCATACCAGTCTTTTAGACATTCTCAAGGAAACGGATTTAAGAGTAGATTTTACCCATAACTTCACAAGTATGGGTACGAGAGAGATTATAGACCGAGAAACACTACAAAAGCGATTATTACTGTGTCTTTATGGCATGGGAACTAATACAGGATTAAAGAGAATTAATACAGGTATTAATGGCGAAAACTATCAAGATTTACTTTATGTACGGCGTCGGTATATTCACAAAGACCAGTTACGCAGTGCAATTGGTGATGTTATTAATGCTATCTTCTCTATTCGCTTACCTCAGATTTGGGGAGAAGGAACTACTACCTGTGCCAGTGATAGCAAACATTTTGGCGCATGGGATCAGAATCTTCTAACCCAGTATCATCTTCGTTATGGGGGTCGAGGAGTCATGATTTATTGGCACGTCGAGAAGAAATCTACCTGTATTTATTCCCAACTCAAAACTTGTTCTAGTAGTGAGGTGGCGGCGATGATTGAAGGGGTTTTACGCCACTGTACTAATATGAATGTGCAGAAAAATTATGTTGATAGTCATGGTCAAAGTGAAGTGGCGTTTGCCTTTACTCACTTATTGGGATTTCAGTTAATGCCCAGATTGAAACGAATTAAAGTACAAAAGTTATATCGTCCTCACGTTGGACAAAGTGATGCTTACCCTAATCTACAACCGATTCTAACTCGTCCTATTAACTGGGATTTGATTCGTCAACAGTATGACCAAATGGTGAAGTTTACTACTGCTTTAAAGTTGGGAACGGCTGAAACAGAGTCAATTCTCAAACGTTTTAGTAAAAATCCCTTTAAGCATCCTACTTATCTGGCATTATTGGAATTGGGTCGAGTGATAAAAACGATTTTCTTGTGTCAGTACCTTGACTCAGCAGAGGTACGGCGAGAAGTTAATGAAGGATTAAATGTAGTGGAAAGATGGAATGGGGTTAATGATTTTATCTTCTACGGCAAGGGTGGAGAATTTGCTTCTAATCGCTTGGAAAGTCAGGAGTTATCGGTTTTATCTTTGCATCTTTTGCAGATATGTTTGGTCTATGTGAATACTTTGATGATTCAGAGTGTACTGGAGCAGGAGCATTGGCAGCATAAGTTAACTGAAGTCGATAAAAGAGCAATTACTCCTTTGATTTTCAGTCATGTAAATCCTTATGGTACATTTAAGATTGATCTCAACGAGAGAATTGCTGGTTTGACACAACAACTGGTTGCTTAATCTCTCCAGAACTTTTCAAATCTTTGCGGTGACATTTGAGTATAACGAACTGTGTGGTGTATATTCTTATGTCCTAAATAGTCTTGAATTGCTCTGGTATCATGACCTTGGGCAGCTAAATAGTAGCCACAAGCATGACGTAGTTGATGAGGATGAACCGGAAAAGCGATTTGAGCAATTTCTCCAGATCTCGCTATGATATTACGGATTGAACGGGTTGATAAAGGTGCTTTGCGTTCGGATACGAAAACGTAACTCGAATCGGGGTAATCTCTTTGAATTTGACGCAAAGCTCTTAATTCGGGAGAACGCAGAGGATGTATGCTGTCATGACCATTTTTGACACGATGTATCTCTATATAACCTCCTCCTAAATCTATTTGCGACCATTTCAAAGCCACTAATTCGGCAGTTCTTAATCCGTGACGAAACATCAATAAAATGATGGCTCCATCTCTAACACCATGACGACCTACTTTTTGAGCGGCACTAATCATGGCGTTGACTTCTGATGGCCGCAGATATTCTCTTTCCCTCTGAGATGATTTTTTTGATGGGGGAGTATTTCGAGAAAATATCTTTGCCGAAAATGGATGTTGGATAGTGATAGATAGCATGGGTCAAGTCCTCATGCTGGGGTTTATATTTTCATTGTACTTTGCCTAGAAGGAGACAAACTAGGCAAAGTTATCATTTGTATTTCTTATCAATTTCGCCCCCAAAATGGGTCATTTTTACAAAACTTTACAAGGCTGCACCTGGTGACACGAACCTTCTATTTACGCCGAGACTGACAGAAGAGGGATATCAACTGGTTCCTGATGAGAAAGTGTTGGAAAATCAGTATTAAAAGATTTGTACTTTCCCCTAGAACACAGAGCAATCTTCGTTAAATAAAATATGTAAGCCCATCTAAGAATCCCAACTTGCGCCATAGGCATGAATTTTTTTGTCTAAACACGCACTGACAACAGATTTAGTAATCGCCCGATTAGAGACACAAAATACAGCTTGAGCGCGAAACTCTTTGGCAGCTTGAATCGTTAAGTCACTTACATTGGGTCTGCCCAATACTCCTGTATCATATATTTTTAGATGAGGATGTTTTGAAATTAATGACCAAATTTTTTTACCATAAGTTGTTTGATGATTGTTTCCAATCCATAGAATGTAGACTTTATCTGTTTTTTCAAGATAAAGTAAAACAGGTGCAATTCCGGCTCCAGTTGCCACAACGACGACTCGTGAATAAGCATTAATTGAAAACATGAAACCCGGTGGCTTAACTCTCCGCACCCAAAGATATTTAGGAAATGAGCCAGCCTGAACTTTTTCAATTAAATTTCGAGTCCAATCACCAGCAGAGCCAATAATTAGCTGAATTTGGGATTGACCCGTTTGGGGGTTAAAACTTGTTCCTGCTACTGAAAATGAATGCCATTCAATAAAGTCTGTACTAATGCGTGCAAATGTGCCAAGATTAGCTTCACCTGGAATTGTTAAGATAGCTACCTTGGGAGAAGAACAACAGATTATAAAATTATCAAAGCGCTGTACAGTCACCCAAGGTAATATGATACTTCCTGTTATTAACCAAAGCATCAAAAAAATGGGATCAGTAAAAAAGTCACTAACAGAAATTCGTTGGTTATTAGAGATAAACCAAGACAGCACCAGATAAAAATTTAGAATAGCAAGGCAACTCCATCCTACATAACGGTGAATTTTCTCAAAGCTATTGTGAAAATATTCTCGAAACAATGGTATTGCTGTTAAAATCATCACTAGCATTAAGATTATTAACACAGAAGCCGTTGTTAAAAGTATCCCTTTATTAGAACTCTTAAACTGCTGATCATAGTCAAGACAAAGCCAAATAAAACTCCAAGTTGCGGCTGAAGCATGAACCCCACCAATATAATGAACGCTCGTATTTATATAATATTTCGTTTTCTCAAAAACTTTAGATGACTCAACGGCAAAATTATAGAGGAAATGTAAAATGACTTCATTTCTAACTAAAACAGCAAGGCAAAGATTACCCATTGTTAGGGTTGCATTCAGAATTTTATTATGGACACTACACAAAACTAAAATGTTAACGCTCGAAATAACAATCCACCAAAAGTGGTGCATATTAAAGCTCTTATTAGCAAAAAATCGAACTTGAGCCTTAAATTTTTGAGGAATGTACAAAGAAGCTCTAATCATAACTTACTCAGGTAAAGGTAAACGGTGTTAAGGAATGACAATTAACCTTTATTCCCAAAAAGTGAGGTGAGAAACTTTAGGTAACTAAATTCAATTGCTTTACAGCCTAAGCAATTTAAAAGAGCTATTCAAACTCAAAACTTTGATAGGTGGCAATCATTTTTATGCAAACTGGTTCAATCGTAAGAGTAGAATTCTAAAATATTCCTGTTCTGAAGTTGAGTTTTAAACTGTCTTTTAGTTTTGGAAACAACCTATACTTTTGGCTGGGTACGAGGCTGTATTGTCGATGATTAATAACAAATATAAGTTCAATTCGCTTAACAAAAATCCGGCTTAATTTCGGACTCTTATGTTATCTCTATTGTAAATTTCCATCGAATAAAAATTTGCCTTTCAGATTTTGAAAGTTAGATCTGAGATTGAGTAAATTTTTGAGTTAATTATCTAAAGGCATTGAGCCGAGATTCGTGTAAAAAAGTGCAAGATAAATCGCGAAAGCCTTATATAGCCTTGGCTTGGGGTTTATAACAACAGCCACAAAAAGGGCAGAAGCGAAACTTCATTGAAGATATGGGTTCGGAGCAACTCGGACACCGACTAACCAGTTGAGTGCCGCACAAGCAGCAGAATTGAGCGCGAGAATTAGTCCACAGGGGATCAGGTGTAGTCCCAGGAGTCCAACACAAGGGACAAAACTTCAAGGACGTTGTAGCAACAACTGGTATTCCCTTACTGAGAGCATAAGGATGGGGTGATTACGGAAAATGACCCTAGCGAACAAGAAAAGCGAGTGAAGTATCTCGACTTGGTAGCCAGTGCGGTGATTCTCCAGAATGCGGTGGATATTTATTTGGTTGTGTAGCAGTTGAGTGCTGAAGGTGTCCACGTTAGCCGTGAACTATCAGCAACTCTGAGTCCCTACTTGACCCGACATATCAAGTGCTACGGGGATTATGTGGTGGATTGGAAGAATATTCCTCAACCCTGTGAACAGGCTATTCCTCTACCACTTTCTTTACTCGAAACCTAGACCGGATAAGGCTTTAGAGGTTTATCTTGCACTTTTTTACACAAATCTCGGCTCAGTGCCTAACGGGATTGGAAAGGAGAGGTTCCTTTAACTTTGTTAAATACCTCATAAATAACGGTATTTCTGCAAATAGTATTGGGTTAGGTTATGTCCTAAAAACCGGAAAAAACTTTACAGAAGCTTGGAACTTTAGAAACGATTTGTTTGGAACAGAACTTTTGTTGCCAGCTAAGAAACTTAACCGGGCTGAATAGCAATTCTGTGAGTTCAAGCGCTTTACCTGCCCTATTAACGAATTAATTTGCTCACGAACTGCATAAATCCACCAACCCCTTACCCATTACATAGAAGGGACAGACTCAGGAACCAATTTTTCTTCAATTTAAAAGGACGAGCGGATGCAGACCAAAGAAAATAAACTGTTCACTCAAGAAGTACTTGAGCGCTTATCTTCACCGGAGCGACTCGACCAAATGATGCAGGTGGTTAACCCCAGAGCTTGGTTGCCTCTGGGTGCTATTGGTTTTTTGTTGATTGTTGCGGGGACTTGGAGCGTAGTTGGGCGGATTCCTCTGAATGTTACAGGTCAAGGGGTATTGATTCGACCCCGCCATATTGTGCAGTTTCAAGCACCCAGCGCAGGTCAACTTTTACATCTTAAAGTTGAGCCGGGAGATGTGATTAAAAAAGGGCAGGAAATTGCCACGATTGACCAATCCAATCTCAAGCAAGAATTAGAGCAAGAAAAAGCTAAATTAGCACAACTTCAATGGCAAAATCAAAATAGCGATCGCCTACGAAAACAACAAATCGAACTCGAATTAAAAACCCTTGAGCAGCAGCAGGTAGACCTGAAAGCAAGTCTCCGCAGAGAATCCGTTATGCCAACCCTTCATCAGCAAACTCTCGTCGCACTGGAGCAAAAACGCCACAGTTTTGAAGAAAGCTTAGAACGAGAAAAAATTGCACCCTTGCTACACCAACAAACCCTCGCTGCACTGGAGCAAAAACGTCAAAATTTAGTCCAGCGAAAAGAAAAAATTAGTTCGATGTTAGAAGCACTTCTACAACGCTATGAAAACCGTCGTCATCTGTTTGAAGTCGATAAAGCAATTAGTGAAGATGTGTTATTACAAGCAAGGCGAGAACTGTTGGATGCTGAAACCCAAGTGTCCGATATTGAAACACAATTGAAGGAAATCGACGTTCAAAAAACGAATACTGAACGGGAATTATTACAAAATCTTAATCAGGTGAATGAAATCAAAAATAGTATTCAACAGGTTCAAGTTGAAAAAATGAATGCTGAACGAGAATATCTGCAAAGCTTGAATAATATTGACAAAATCAAAACAAAAATTAAAGAGATTGAGACTCGAAAAGCTAAACTTGCTCAAGAAAATTTAGATAATGAGATTGATAAAACCAATCAAATTGATGAGGTTAAACGGAAAGTTGCCCAGCTAGAACTGCAATTAGCAAAAGATAGCAAAGTGATGAGTCAATATGAAGGTCGAGTATTAGAACTGAGTTCAGTTTCCGGTCAATTTGTTAATGTAGGAAATCCGTTAGGGTCATTGGAAGCCGAAAACCCAAATAAAAAAATGGTTGCTGTTGTTTATTTTTCAGATAAAGATGGTAAACAAATTCAGCCTGGGATGACCGTACAAGTCACCCCCAGTGTTGTTAAGCGCGAGCGCTACGGTGGAATGATTGGGAAAGTTACGCAAGTTTCACCTTTCCCCGTCACTAAACAAGAAATGTCTGTATTAATTGGTAACGAAAATTTGGCAAATAATCTTGCTGAACGTGTTGCTAATCATGCTGCTCTTGTACAGGTTTTTGTTGAATTAGAAGCCGATCAAAGTAATGTTAGTGGTTATAAATGGTCGTCTTCAAAAGGGCCATCTTTAAAAATTTCTGCCGGAACAACCGCCCAAGTTCGAGTCAAAATTGGACAAGCTGCACCCATTTCTTATATGATCCCAATGTTTAGATCCTGGACAGGAATTTATCAGTAATCAGTCAACAACCAACTATCAAAAATTATTATCAATGACTATTGCTTTTATTTCTAAATTATTGCAAAAACATCAACTTCGTCCAGTTCGCACTCCCATTCTTTTGCAAATGGAAGCGGTGGAATGTGGTGCAGCGGCTTTAGGAATTATTCTGAGTTATTATGGGTGTATTGTCCCTTTAATTGAACTGCGACGCGAGTGTGGGATTTCACGGGATGGCAGTAAAGCTTCTAATATTTTAAAAGCAGCGCGATTATATGGATTAAATGCTAAAGGCTTCAAAAAAAATGTTGAATTTCTAAAAGATGTTCCTCCTCCCTATATAATATTTTGGAATTTTAATCATTTTTTGGTTGTAGAAGGATTTGGAAAAAATCGCGTTTTTCTTAATGATCCTGCTTCAGGAAGAAGAACCGTTTCCCTAGAAGAATTTAGACAAGCTTACACAGGTGTCGTTTTAAGACTTGAGCCTGGATCTGAATTTAAAAAAATTGGCAAAAAACAAAGCATATTCACGGCTTTAAGCTCTCGGTTAAAATCTTCTATTGGGGCTGTTTTATATAGTTTATTAGCTGGATTATTCCTGACAATCCCCCGTTTAGCGATTCCTGCATTTAGCCAAATTTTTGTGGATGAAATCCTGGTTGAAAATCGCATTGATTGGTTACGCCCTTTGATTTTCGGAATGTTATTAACTGCCATTACACAAGGTTTACTTGCTCAATTTCAACTCTTTTATCTGCAACGAATTTTACTGAAACTTTCGGTTTTTATGTCAGGACAGTTTCTATGGCATATTCTCTGCTTACCTGTAGACTTTTATGCCCAAAGGTTTGCCGGAGAAATTAGTAACCGGACTCAATTAAACGATAAAGTTGCAGATGTTTTATCTGGAAAACTTGCAACAACCGTAATTGATAGTTTTATGATGATATTCTATATTATTATTATGTTTTTTTATGATAGATTATTGACCAGTATAGCGATTGTTTTTGCAGCATTGAACTTCTTCGCTTTGCAGTTTTTATCCCGTAGTCGCGTTGATATTAATACTAGACTGACACAAGAAACGGGAAAAGTCGTTGGTGTTGCAGTCGGTGGAATTCAAGCCATTGAAACTGTTAAAGCGAGTGGTTTAGAATTCGATTTATTTTCTAAATTTGCTGGATACTATGCAAAAATGCTTAATGCTCAACAAGCCTTAGTATTACCCACCCAAATTCTATCGATATTACCTACATTTTTAACGGCTTTAGCCACAACCTGTATTTTAATCGTAGGGGGTTTACGAGTCATGAATGGAAGCTTAAGTATTGGGATGTTAGTTGCTTATCAAAATCTAACCCAGCAATTTTTAATGCCTGTTAATAATCTAGTTAACTTTGGTAGTACCCTACAGGAGTTAGAAGCGGATTTAAACCGACTAGATGATGTGTTGCAAAATCCGGTTGATTCAGAAGTTGAAAGGGAAAACAATTCTCAATTTTTTAGACTTAATCAAGATTCATTTCAACTTGAAGGATATGTAGAATTTCGTAATGTTAGCTTTGGTTATAATCACTTAGATTTGCCTTTAATTGAAAATTTGAATTTCAGTTTAAAACCCGGTCAAAAAGTCGCCTTAGTGGGTGCGAGTGGTTCTGGAAAATCAACCCTTGCGAAGCTAGTAACAGGACTTTATACCCATTGGGAAGGACAAATTTTATTGGATGGTGTTTTGCGATCGCATTATCCCCGTTCTATTCTTGCTAATTCCCTCGCAATGATAGAGCAAGATATCTTTTTGTTTGCGGGAACTGTGCGGGAAAATCTAACATTATGGGATGCAACGGTACCGGAAATTGATTTAATCCAATCTTGTATAGATGCAGCCATTCACGACCTGATCTTAAGTCTTCCAGGGGGATATGATGCTGTTTTAAAAGAAGGGGGAATAAACCTCAGTGGCGGACAGCGACAACGTTTAGAAATCGCCAGAGCGTTAGTCAGAAATCCGGCTATTTTAGTGTTAGATGAAGCCACCAGTGCCTTAGATGCAGAAACAGAATTAATTATTGATCATAACCTCCGACGACGGGGTTGTTCTTGTATTATTATCGCTCATCGCTTAAGTACAATTCGGGATTGTGATGAAATTATTGTCCTCGAAGCCGGGAAGGTTGTGCAACAGGGAACTCATCAACAATTATGTCAGCAAGATGGCACTTATGCTCGTTTAATTCGCACAATGGAAGGATGAGAAAAAGCAATGGTTAATTTGAATAAAATTCAAGGGAATCAACCCCTATTATTGGATAATCCGCAAACAATATGGCTCGTTAAATCCGGTTCTTTAGCGGTGTTTACAACTCTTTTTGAAGGAAATGAACCTTTGGGAAGTCGTCGATATTTGTTTAGCGTTCATGCTGGGGAAGCCTTATTCGGTGCAACTCCAAAAGAGAGACGGGGACTTCTGGCGATTTCAGTGGAAGAAACCGAAGTAACTTCTCTCAATATTAATGATTTTATCACCCGAATTCAAGCAGGCGATCACTCTAATTTTACTCTTTTATCTAATTGGATAAAGCATTGGCAAGAGTTAGGAATTCAGGATTTTTTTCTAGATTGCCAGAATTTCAAAATTTCCTTATCAAAAATGACTCAATTTCATGATATTTTATTAGATTATTTAATCTTAGCAGAAATTCAGAAAAAACAAGAAAAATTTCAACGATTTCAGGAACGCGAACATCTAAATCGACAAGTCAGAGAAGCGGCTTTAGAAGCGTTAACAGGAGTATTAGAGCCGCACAAAACTGAATGTTTTGCAGAAGGAACACCCTTGCTCATTGCTTCTGGTGCAGTGGGTCGAGCGATGGGAATTACTATCCATCCTCCTGCTCAATCTGAAATCCTAAATCGGGTTCAAGATCCGTTAGATGCAATCGCAAATTCTTCTCAATTTCGGACACGTCGAGTTGTACTGACCGGAGATTGGTGGAAACAGGAATATGGGCCTTTATTAGCATATACTTCCTCCGATAAAACGCCAGTTGCATTATTACCGAATCCTGGAAATTATTATATTTTATTTGATCCAATTAAACGAACTAAAAAACGAGTTACAAAAGCCGTTGCACAAACCCTTTCACCAGAATTTTTTGTATTTTATCGACCGTTACCCCCGATTATTCATCATGGGGTTGAATTATTTCAATTTGGCATCAAAGGTTATGAAAAAAATCTAATTACAATTATTATGTTAGGAATTTTTGCCACCCTATTAGGGATGGTAACACCTCAAGCAACAGCGATTTTAGTTAATTCTGCCATTCCTGATAGCGATCGCCTTTTATTAGGACAAATTGGATTGATTTTAGTAGCCGCGACAATTGGCAGATCGGCTTTTAGTCTTGCCCAAGCTATTCTATCATTACGAGTCGAGAATGGGGCTGATAGCGCGTTACAACCTGCGGTTTGGGATCGGTTACTGAAGTTAAAACCCGCCTTTTTTCGCAACTATTCATCAGGGGATCTATTAACACGATTAATGGCAGTGAGTCAAATTCGTCAGTTAATCAGTGGTGCAACCCAACGTACCCTTTTAAATGCAGTATTTTCCCTGTTAAATTTAGGATTAATGTGGTTTTATAGTTGGCAAATGGCTTTACTAGGAATCGGTTTAACCCTAATCAATGTGATAATTACAGGAGTATCCAGCGCACTTTTAATTCGTCAAGAGCGACGACAAGAAACTGCCGATGGAGCAATTAACGGACTGACCGTAGAACTGATTAATGGAGTCTCAAAACTACGAGTTGCCGCAGCAGAAGAACGTGCGTTTGCAGTTTGGGCAAAAAAATATAGTCAGCGTATTCAATTCACTGCCAATATTAAACGCATTAATGATCGAATTTCCGTTTTTAATGAAATCTTCCCTTTACTCAGTTCAATGTTAATTTTTGGGTTTGCAATTCTATTAATAGGCAATAGTCGTTTAAATCTGGGTATATTTTTAGCATTTAATGCTGCATTTGGGATTTTTATTTCAGGTGTCACTGACTTAAGTAATACTCTAACTGATGTGTTAGGGATTGTGCCGTTATGGGAACGTGCTAAACCGATTTTACAAGGGAAATCGGAAATTGATTTAACAAAATTAGATCCCGGTCAATTAACGGGTAAAATTGTTTTAGATCAGGTTAGTTTTCGTTATCGAGAAGATCAGCCTTTAATTCTCAACGATGTTAGTATTCAGGTGGAACCAGGGGAATTTATTGCCATTGTTGGCCCATCAGGAAGTGGGAAATCAACATTATTTCGTCTATTATTAGGCTTTGAAACTTCTGAAAGGGGTATGATTTATTATAATAATCAAGATTTAGCGAAATTAAATGTTCAAGCGGTTCGACGACAGTTAGGAGTGGTCTTACAAAACGGTCGAATTAGCTCTGGTTCAATCTTTGATAATATTACCTGTGGGGCATTAGTTACCTTAGATGAAGCTTGGGAATCTGCACGAATGGCAGGGTTAGCAGCTGATATTGAACAAATGCCGATGGGAATGCACACGGTTATTAGCGAGGGTGGAACGAATCTTTCGGGAGGACAAAAACAGCGTTTATTAATTGCTCGTGCGCTGGTTTTGAAACCTAAAATTGTGTTATTGGATGAAGCAACAAGTGCATTAGATCATCACACGCAAGCGATTGTTTCTGAAAGTTTAAATCAGTTGAATGCGACTAGAATTGTAATTGCTCACCGTCTGAGTACCATTCGTAAAGCGGATCGGATTTATGTGATTGAAGCGGGTCGATTAGTAGAGGTAGGTACGTTTGAAGAATTGATGAATCAAAACGGACTATTTGCTCGATTAGTAGCGCGACAGTTAGAATAGAAATTATAATATGAAACCCTTAAATTTAAGGTGTGCTATCTATTCCTACCTTTTTAAGCAGGTGGGAGACAAAGAAACAGTTAGAAATGCTCTTTGTCTTCCCGATTTATAGAACACTCTAGTGGCTAGAAGTGCTTAGTATTCCTATCGCCATCTTTGGCTCCAAGAACCGTTGTAGTCGTAATAGAATAAACCTCCTGAAACGGCTTCTAATTCTTCATCTTTTAATTCACCATTATCTCCGTTAGAACTATGGGCGTTGAGGCAGCCTTCCACTTTTTGCGAAATAAAATTGTAGCCCTTTTCTTGGCTTAAATCAACTCCCATATTGACGATTTCTTCTCGGCTCTTGACCGATTGAAAGTGCTGTTTCAAAGCCGGATCAGGCATAAATTCTTGATAAAACTGATTGAGAGTTGCACTAGACATTGTATTTTCTCCTCATGAATTTTTGTGGGATCACGTGATCAGAATCTGGGATTCCTAAAAAGCCTATTTCTGAAGTTCATATTTCCCTAAATCCTGCGGTTCCCAAGGGGATAAAACGACAGAATTTAGGGAAATGCTTAACGATAGCTTAATTAAGCGGGATCAGTTTAATTGGCGTGCTGGTTAGGTCAATTCCCCGAAACTTGAGGTAAGTTTGCAAATTAAACAGACCACCTGCGATCTCATCTAGTTCAGAATCGTTTAATTCTTGATCTATTGCGTTGTCCGCCTCATTAATCGTTAATTGTGAGATCGGTGTTGATCCAGGTTGAACAAGTGAATTATTCGTTTTCATGATTGATTTCCTTGAATAGACAAGTGTTTTTTCTAGAAAGGTTGTGACCCTTCTGTTGATCTAATGGGTAGAACTCAATACCGTTTATGCAGGAGTTGGATGAATTGACGCTAAAATTTTCTCAAACGCTACAAAAAACTTTTGTTCATAAAATTATTCTTTTTCAGCTAAAATAATCCTTAAAGCTGATCCTAACCAAGCAATTTCATGAAATTGCTTGGTAGTGATAAATATGTAGTGATGTTATAATTGAGATGCGATCGCATCTCAATTATAACAGTGAATAAAATTCCACATAGCTCCGATATTATTTTCGAGTTTTTTAGAAAAAGACAGAGTTTTTATGACCAAAAGATTTTTTAGTTGACATCAACTAGCGATCGCGTCGTCTATCAAGCGATCTCCTCTCCACCCGCTCCATTCTTCGGGAATAGACACAAAAATAAAAGATAATTATAATCATTAATATTGGCTATCACTACATATTTATCACTACCTAATTTCCAATGAGTCATGATGATCAATCAGCCTGAAACACAAGCACAGCAAGGCTCCAATATTACAACCTATTTAGGATTGCTATAGATATTTTATTGTTGACGAGTTGAAGTGCATCTTGACTTAAGTTTAACTCAGATTCTAATTTAGAATTAAAAGCCTTGATTAAAGTCTCCTTTTTTCTTAAGATTTTCTGCTCATTAATCCTGACTGATGGATTGTTATTGGTTTTTCGTGTAGTCAGTAGTAATTGATCTGTCAGACTGATTTCATGAATAACTTTTTGTAGAATCGAATTGACGAACTGTTGACAATGCACCTGTAAACACTCATCTAAAGCTTCTTTGATGATTTCTAAACCGTGTTCATCCTGAATCGGATAAGTCGGATTAACGTGATTCCAGTGATTTACAAACTCTTTTAAAATATTTTTAGTAGCTCTGGCTAAATGCCGAGCTACTTGATACTGCTTTTGTAATTCGGGATACTGGCTCTTAATGACTGTCGCAATTTCGCTTTGAGTTAAATCTAAACCATGCCAAAGGATTAGCATAATTTTTCCGGGAGCGGGAAGAGTCGTAAACAACTTAGAAATTATTAACTGCACCTGTCGTCTTTCTTCCTGCTGAATCGCAATATCTAAAGGTGCTGGAGTTGGATCAGAGATATGCTCGTACTCTTCCAAGGGAATAAACTGCTTTGTGCGGTAATTCCGAACAACTTTTATACACAGATTCAGCATCTCTTGAATCGTCTCCTCGTTCGTTGCTTCTCCTAATAAATTTAGCTGATTTAATCGTTGATTATACAACTCGGAGATTTGACAGAATTTTTCTAAATTAGGAACCTCTACGTTAAGATTTTTAAAACTTATTTGAGGTAACACGATTTCATTAAAACATTGCCAAGCTAGACGATATAAATCAATTTTAGATGGATGAATTCCGTGATCTAATAAAGCTTCAGTCAATTCCTTGTTGCTCAAATGCCTTAACAAACCATAATCGCTAAACTTTTCTCTTTTTGCTTCTAAATCCTGTTGATAAATTTGATCTCGAATCAGGCGAAATAAGACGGTTTTAGCATAACCTTCAATGTTAGATCGAGGGTGGTCAAGGTTAAAGCTTTTGAGGAGCTTGACGGGCTGATGGGCAAAAGAAGAAGCGATCTGAAAATATTCTTCTAGGGGGTATTTATAGCGGAGAAACTTATATTTACGATAACTCTTTTGGGCGGCCCATAGACACGCTTCTTGTAAGTAAGCTGATAAATGTCTGGCTGTTATTGCAGGAGAGATTTCTAAAGTTGTGGAACAGGTGACGGGGATAGAGTTACCGTGAGCGCAGAGTTTCTCTTTAGAAAAATTATTAAATTCTTGACATCCATCTTGAGATAGATTCTTAAGGATTTTCAGAAAAGATCTCGCCCAAAATTCCGCTTTAGCCTCTGGATCTGACTGCATGAGGCGTTTCATCTGACGTTCTAATTGTGCGTCGGCTTGCCATAAGGATTGGCGATCGCGTAGCGTGCCGGAGTGCATATCGCCAAAGCTGAGAAAAGTTGAGAATTTTTGCACGATATTTTCTCGTTTATTCATAAAATTCCCTTATTTTAGCTAATATAGCCTTGAAAGTTGCTCCATCCCAAGTTCTTTAATGAAATCATCTCTTGTTCGCTTTTTGTTTTTCCAGAGTCGTATCCCTCGGTCATTAATCAATATTGCTCGATCATTGTCCGTTTCAACTTTTATAAGAAACTTATTGTATTCGCTCAACTCTTCTTTTCGTAACTAGATAAGAGTTCAGTTGTGTACCTAGCCAAAAGTTCAGGTTTGATGCCCACCCTTCGGTCAGCTTAAAACTCAACTATCAATGAGTCCTTTCTGGCTGACTTACCGATAAAATAATAAGTCACAAGATCGGCTCAAGGATAATAGCTCACTTTGGTGATATGACTCGTATTGCGAATATTACCAAATAAGCTGTTTCAGTCGAGCAGCCATCTTAGCTCGTCTTAACTAGCCTAAAAAATGTAATGCCAAAAAATATGCAATCCAAACCTATCAATAATATGCCAGATGAACCTTACCTTGACTTGCTCGATAAAGTCGATTTTAACCCCATCTTTATTATGGGAGATCATCGCTCTGGAACGACAGCACTCTATCAAATTTTAGTAGCGACTGAGTGCTTTAATTACCTCAATGCTTATCAAATTATCAAATATGATGAATTATTGGATGGTTATATTAATGGGACTCAGGAGCAAACTCGTCAAGAGTTAGAACAATTATTTAATTCTTTGCAAATCAGTGATCGCCTTCTTGATGAAGTCAAGGCGACTCCCGATTTACCTGAAGAGTATGGATTTATTCTCAAAAATTCTGGCTATGAGTCTTACTTAAGCCCAGAAAACCTTAAGTTATTTACACAACTCTGTAAAAAAATTAAGTTTATTTCCTCTTTGGAAAAACCGCTATTACTCAAAAATCCTTGGTGTTTTCCTAATTTTATATATATTAAAAGTGTTATTCCTAAAGCCAAATTTGTTTTTATTCACCGACATCCTCTCTATGTGATGAATTCTAAGTTAAAAGCTGTACGCTTGATGCTTTCCGTTAAAAGTTCCTATATACAGTTAATTAATAAAGAGTATAAGCAGATATTTGATCAGCCCATTCGTCGTTTTATTTTTCAAGTTTTGTATTCTGGTTTGTTCAATTTAGGGCTACGTCGAGTGACTCAACAATCTCTTCTATCAACAAGTTATTTTTTAGAACATATTAAATTATTACCTATAGATGATTACATTTCTATTCGGTATGAGGATTTATGTCAAACTCCAGAGCTAACTATACTGAAGATTTTGAATTTTCTTAAAATAGAAGCAAAAGCAACTTTAGATTACAGGAAATTGATTACTCCCCGTTCCTTAAAACTATTGCCAGAAGTGCAAAGGAGCCGTGCTCAAATATGTTCTAAGCTCCAAGCCTATCTCACCTATTGCAGTTATCAAGTTTAATAGAAAATATTGTTGTTAGCGTTATTCCTATAATCCCTGCTTCCTCCTATCCCAAAATATTGTATACAAGACGTTACTCAAAGGCTTAACTCATGACACACTTCGGTATTATCTGTTTCACATCCGACGGGCATCTTTACCCTATGACCACTTTAGGTTATGAACTCCTTCGTCGAGGTCATCGAGTGACAGTCTTTGGTTTCCTTGATGCTCAAGTTAAAACTTTAGCAAGTGGCTTAGAATTTCATCCATTAGCTAAAGATGAAATTCCTCTAGGCTCAATCGCAGAAGGTTTAGCCCAATTAGGCAAAATGAGCGGACTGGCGGCTTTTCGATATACGATTAACGCAATTGCTCAGGGTGCTGACATGATTCTAAAAGAGGCTCCAACTGCGATCAAAAATTCAGGTGTAGAGGCTTTGCTAGTAGACCAAGCTTCACCCGAAGGAGGAACTGTTGCAGAATTTTTGGACATTCCTTTTATCACCTTGTGCAATGCGTTGGTACTAAATAGAGATATTTATGTCCCTCCCTTTTGTACGTTCTGGCCATATAATCCAACTTGGAAGGGACGTTTACGCAATCAACTCGGTTATCGGTTGCTCACTGTGGTTGGTAAACCGATTCGAGAAGTCATGGCTAAATATCGCCAAAAGTGGAATTTGCCTTTGTATTCTCACCCCAATGATGCTTACTCTAAACTGGCTCAACTTAGTCAACAACCTGCGGAATTCGAGTTTCCCAGAACAAATTTACCTCCCTATTTTCATTTCACTGGCCCTTTTCATAATCCTGCTAGTCGTAAACCTGTCCCTTTTCCCTTTGAACTGTTGAATGGGAAACCCTTAATTTATGCCTCAATGGGAACTAAGTAGGTGGGCGAGAAAATCAACAAGTATGTAACGAAAAGTTAACTTTGTTGTTGCTCCGAGTGAAATTTCATCCGTTGTGTGCTGTAGTTTCCTCTTTCTGCTCTAGCTTGAATACCATTAATTACCGCATAAGCCAGGTCTAATTCATCCTCAAATGTTTGTCCTGATAGTTCATCTTTTTTGAGATGTTGCCACTCTAATTCAATCGGATTCATTTCGGAACAATATTTAGGTAAACAGAAAATATACAAACCCATACTTTCCCATTTTGGCCAGAGTTTTTTCACCTCATGGCATTGATGTATCGGGCTATTATCTTGGACAATAACTCTCATCCGTCCGGCTTTTTCAGCCTCTGTTGCTTCTTGTTCCATCATTTGGATATAACACTTGCGATTCACACCTCCAATCACCAAGCCATAAACAAAACTGATTTGCTGTTGCCAAAACCCAATAATACTTAATCTGCGACCCCGACGATGTGTTTGTTCTAAACGTTTTTGTTCCCCCCTAAAATAATAGGTGTAACCCGGTTCACTCCACAGACAAAAACCCGATTCATCTAAATACTTTAAGTCAATTTCTCCAGCCGCAGCCGATAATTCCAACATCTCTAAATCTGCCTGTTTCTGAGCACGGACTATCGGATCTTGTTTTCCTTTGTGGCTCTTTCTGGCTCGCTTCCAATTCACCCCCTTTTTTTGAGCACCCGTCTTAATCTATCGGGACTCAATTTAATCGACCGTTCTTGTTCTAATTTTTGGGCTAATTGCTGAGAGTTGTATGTCCGGGGCTCTTTTCTGAGACATTCTTCTAAAAATACTAAGTCATCTTCTTTCCACTTGGCTTTCCCCCCGCGACCGGGTTTTTCCCATAACCCTTCTAGCCCCAACTTTTCCCATTTGTGCAACACTTCTCTGACAGTCTGTGCCGTCCAATTGAAATAAGTTGCTATTTTTTCGACGTACCAACCCTGTGAATTTAAGCGAATCACTTCGGCTCGGTCTTTAACTTTCTGTGGTACATCTGCTGTTCTCAGGTTGAACAGGGTTTTGTCTTGCTCACGAGTCAGAAATACCCTTAAACGAGCACCCATATTTTCATGACCTCGGTAGATTTCTTCTCCATCTTCATTTATCTTTACATACTTTGGTTTCTTCCTGCCTACCTACTTATTCAAAATCGTTTATTAGATGTTTTTCAAAATATTGCTGCTGCTTGTGAAGGATTAGAGGCTCAATTAGTGATTTCTCTCGGCGGTTCGACGACACCTGAATCGTTACCCAAATTCCTTGGAAATCCAATTGTTGTTAGCTATGCGCCGCAATTAGAACTCCTACAAAAAGCGACTTTAACGATCACTCATGCGGGAATGAATACGACGTTAGAATCTTTGAGTCAAGGCGTGCCAATGGTGGCAATTCCAGTGGCAAATGATCAGCCAGGAGTTGCTGCACGTATTGCGTGGACGGGCGTTGGGGAAGTGGTTCCCTTAAAACAAGTGAGTGTCCCTAAACTGCGAAGTGCGATTCAGAAAGTATTAACAGAACCCTCCTATAAAGCCAGAGCGATCGCACTCCAACAAGCCATTCAACGCAGTGGAGGAACTCGCCGCGCTGCTGAGATTATTGAACAGGTGATCTCAACAGGGGAACCCGTGCTTGTTCAACAATAATTGTTTTATAAAGACTTCCGAATTGCGACTGCTGACATACCTTGACCTGAATCAGTACACTAATACTACGTTCGTTTGAATGGGTCAAATGCTTGTCATTCCTGGTGACAAACAGGTAAACTTTCAGAGTTAAACAAGCATCTACCTAAAGACGGATTTAGTGTTCTGTGCTTTTTCGGGGAAACCGTCTCAATATGCTTACCATTGCTGGGGTTGAAGTCAAAACTTGCATTTACGAAAGTGCCAATTCCCTCGTTTATCGGGCTATCCAACAGTCCAATAACGAACCGATTATCCTTAAAATTCTTAAAGAAAATTATCCCACGCCCCAAGAACTTGCTCGTTATCGTACCGAATATCAAATTACTCAATCTTTAAATTTAAGTGGATGTATTAAAGCATACCATTTACAGCCTTATCAAAATACTCTGGTGATGTTTATCGAAGATTTCGGAGGAGAATCTTTGAAAGTTCTGATGAAGCAGAAACCGTTAAGTTTAGAAGAGTTTTTAAGAATTGCGATCGCAACGACTGAAAGTTTAGCCCAAATTCATCATCAAAATATTATTCATAAAGATATTAATCCCTCTAATATTGTTTTTAATCCCACCACCGGACAGTTAAGAATTATTGATTTTGGCATTTCTACGAAATTAACACGGGAAAACCCGACCCTCAAAAACCCTAATGTTTTAGAAGGGACTCTCCCCTATATGTCCCCCGAACAAACGGGAAGAATGAATCGGAGTTTAGATTACCGTACCGATTTTTATTCTCTAGGAATCACCTTTTATGAACTTCTCACCCATCAACTCCCTTTTAGTAGTACAGATCCCCTAGAATTAGTTCATTGCCATATTGCTAAACAGCCGTTATGCCCTTCGGAAATTAATTCTGGTATTCCTCAAATCTTGTCAGAATTAATCCTAAAGTTAATGTCGAAAAACGCTGAAGATCGCTATCAAAGTTCTTGGGGAATCAAGGCGGACTTAGAAAACTGCTTAAATCAACTCCAAAATACGCAAACTATCTCAAGATTTCCTTTAGCTCATCAAGATATTTGTGAACGCTTTAAAATTCCCCAAAAACTCTATGGAAGAGAACGAGAAATAGAAACATTTTTAACAGCTTTTGAACGAGTTAATGAGCAAAGCGAACTGTTTTTAATTGCCGGATATTCAGGAATTGGCAAATCAGCAAATGAAGTTTCTACTGCCCATCCCTTAAGAGCGACATTAGATGAAATTACAAAAAATGGAACAATTGTCAAGCAACTTTTTCTTTCGCCCTTAACCTTACCAACTTTGATTCAACTCATTTCAGAAGCCCTCAATTGTGAAGCGGAACAAGCAACACCCTTAGCTCAATTATTACAAATAAAAACGGGTGGTAATCCCTTTTTTATGAATGAATTTCTCAAATCCCTTTATACAGAGAAACTCTTAGATTTTAACTATCAAACCTTAAGTTGGCAGTGGAATTTAGAAAAAATTCAAAAGCGAGGCTTCACGGATAACGTCGTCGAACTAATGATTAACAAAATTGAAAAGCTCCCCAAAGATACCCAGGAAATCTTAAAAATTGCTGCCTGTATTGGAAATCAGTTTGAAGTTAACCTCCTGAATTTAATCAATCAAAACCCTTTAAAAGAAACGGTTAATGTACTTCGTCCAGCCGTTGCCGAAGGTTTAGTGATTCCCATCAATAATATGGTGGATATAGAATTAGCAATTGCAACTCAAGAATTTACGACTCGTCCTTTATCGACTCTCCCATTTCAATCCCTCGAATACAAATTTGCCCATGATCGAATTCAACAAGCTGCCTATTGCCTTATCCCCGAACCGGATAAACCGATCATTCATCAGCAACTTGGCAGACTCCTATTACAAACAACCACTTTAGATCAACAAGAGGAGAAAATCTTTGATGTTGTTAATCAACTCAATTTCAGCCTGCCACTGATTTCTAGTCAGTCTGAAAAAGATGAATTGGCTCAATTAAATCTCAAAGCGGGTCAAAAAGCCAAACTCTCGGCTGCCTATCAACCCGCTCTCAATTATTTGCAAACCGGAATCGAACTCTTAGCCCCGAATAGTTGGCAGCATCAATATTCTCTAACCCTCTCACTTTATGAAGAAGCTGCCGAAGTTGCCTATGTTAATACAGATATGGCTTTATTAGAACAATATATTCAAGAAGTTTTATCAAATACTAAAACGGTACTCGATCAAGTCAAAGTGTATCAATTAAAAATTAATACTTACATCTTTCAGGGCGAGTTTACTAAAGCGATTAATACAGGATTAGGTGTGCTGAAATTGCTAAAAGTTAGGTTACCCAAAAAGCCGAGTCAGCGTGATGTTTGGTGGGGATTACTACGGACGAAATTAGCCATTGGATTACGACCGATTTCCAGGTTTGTTGACCTGCCCTTAACTAGCGATCCTTACCCAAAAGCAGTCATGCGTCTCCTCTATGCAATTAGCACAGCTGCCTATATCACAACACCTAGATTACTATTGTTGATCATCTTTCATTACCTGAGCCTATCCCTGAAGTGGGGTAACCTTCCTGAATCTGCTTTTTGCGCTTATGGTAGCTACGGTGGAATGCTCTGTGGCTTGTTGCGAGACGTTGAGTTGGGCTATCAATTTGGTCAGCTTGCCCTGGAGGTAAGCTCCCACTTCAATGACAGGGCAGTTCAAGTGAGAACAGAGATGGTGGTTCTGGTTTTTATCCGCCATTGGGTAGAACCGGTTAAGGAAATCTTAAAGCCTCTGTTGGATGCCTATGCAGTTGCACTGGAAACCGGAGATTGGGAATATGCGGCTAATTGCGCCTACTACTACTGTGGCTACGCCTTTCTTAGTGGCTTGGAATTGACGCAACTTGACTCTGAGATGGGCAACTATACTCAAGCCATGTGTGAAATGGGGCAGACCTTCGTTGTTGAAGTCCAAGAGCGATGGCATCAGATGGTTTTGAATTTGCGGGGTCAAGGAGAAAATCCTTGTTCTTTAGTGGGTCAGGTTTTTGACGAACGGGTGGTGCTGCCTGTGCTACTGGAGCGATGTGATTGCGAAGCACTGGCTCACCTGTACTTTAGCAAAATGATGCTTTGCTTTTTATTTGGTCAAGCTTCGCAAGCCGCTGCTCATGCTGAACTTACTGAAGGGTATTTCGATGGGGGCACTGCTGTTCTAACGGTTCCCCATTTTTATTTTTATGATTCCCTGGTTCGCCTTGCATTGGTGATGGATGCAAAGAAATTGGAGCGTCAGCGTTTGCTCCAGAAAGTGCTTCGCAATCAGAAGAAGATGAAAAAATGGGCACATCATGCTCGGGTGAATAACTTGCAAAAGTATTTATTAGTGGAAGCTGAACGGTGTCGAGTCTTAGGAAAAGAGACACTGGCGATGGATTATTATGATCGTGCCATTTCTAGTGCAAAACAAAACGAATATATTCATGAAGCGGCGATCGCTTGTGAACTGGCTGCTAAGTTTTATTTATCGAAAAATAGAGAGCTTGTTGCTAAATCCTATATGCAGGAAGCCCATTACTTGTATCAACTTTGGGGCGCAACCGCTAAAGCCCAGCATTTAGAGACACAATACCCTCAGTTCTTTACAATTCATAAAGAACGTGAACAAGACATCTCAACGTCTGTCTCAACAACTGGCAAGCATTCGACTTCTTCTTTAGATATAACCACTATCATCAAAGCTTCCGAAGTAATTTCTGGGGAAATTATTATTGAGAAGTTACTGTCTAAATTAATGAATTTTTTAATAGAAAATCTTGGTGCTCAAAACGGCTATTTACTTTTTAAAAATAAAGAAGAGCTTTTAATAGAAGCTGAATGTGCTTTAAATTCTGAAGGCGTGCAAGTTTTACAATCTCTTCCAGTTCAAGGGTGTCAAAAACTGGCTGAGTCGATTGTTGATTATGTTGCCAGAACTCAAGAAAAAGTGGTTCTTCATGATGCTACTTGTGCAGGACAATTTACAAATGATCCTTATATTCAAACCCATCAACCTAAATCTATTTTATGTGCGCCTTTGATGAATCAAGGACAACTGAGTGCTATTGTTTATTTAGAAAATCGTTTAACTGCACAAGTATTTACCCCTGAACGGTTAGAAATTTTGCAATTATTATCAGGACAAGCAGCGATCGCTATTACGAATGCTAAACTTTATGCGAAAGTCAAAGAACGGGAAAACCGACTCACTCAATTTATTGATGCGATGCCAATAGGAGTTACAGTTCATGACGCCACTGGACAAATTACTTATGCAAATCAAACCGCACAGGGACTCAGTAGAACCCAGATTATCCCTGAAGCAAATCGTCAAAAATTAGCAGAAGTTTATCAACTTTATCAAGCTGGAAAAAACCAGTTATACCCCACAGATGAAATGCCAATTGTGCGTTCTTTAGCGGGTGAAAGGGTTCAAGTTGACGACCTAGAGCTTCGTCAAGATAATCAAGTGATTTCCTTGGAAGTTTCTAGCACTCCAATTGTTGATGAAACGGGTAAAATTAATTATGCGATCGCCACCTTTCAAGACATCAGCGAACGCAAACAAGCGGAAAAACTGTTAGCGGATTATAACCGAACGTTAGAACAACAAGTCGCTGAACGTACCCAAGAATTACAGAAGGAAATCATCGAACGAAAACGTGCTGAAGCTGCTGCCCAAGCTGCCAACCAAGCGAAAAGTATTTTCCTCGCTAATATGAGTCATGAATTGCGAACTCCCCTCAATGCAATTCTGGGTTTTTCTCAATTAATGAATCGTTCTTTATCCCCCTCCTCAGAACTTCAAGAACACTTAGGAATTATCTCCCGCAATGGAGAACACTTATTAACCCTCATTAACCAAGTTTTAGATTTATCTAAACTTGAGGCAGGACGAACTATTCTAAATGAGACAAATTTTGACTTTTATCGCTTGTTAAATGACCTGAAAAATATGTTTCACTGTCAAATTGAAACAAAAGGATTACAGTTCATCATCGAACACAGTCCAGAAGTTCCCCAGTATCTCAGAACCGATGAAACTAAATTACGTCAAACCTTAATTAATCTGATTTCTAATGCCATTAAATTTACCTCAGTTGGTGGGGTTTCCCTTCGGATCAAAGCTCAACTTTTTTCTTCACAAATCGAGTTTGAAATGGAAGATACAGGAGCGGGAATTTCCCCACGTGAATTAGAAACTTTATTTGAAGCATTTGTGCAAACTCAAACAGGTCAACAATCCAAAGAAGGAACCGGGTTAGGGTTAGCAATTTCTCGTTCTTTCATTCGATTGATGGGAGGTGAAATTACCGTTACTTCACAGGTGGGACGAGGGACTTTATTCAAGTTTAATATTAAAGCGCAAGCTGTAGAAACCCTTAAGATTCAACCCCAACAAGCGTGCAAACGTGCGATCGCTCTTGCACTCCATCAACCTCGGTATCGTCTTTTAATTGTAGATGATCGCTGGGACAATCGTCAACTGTTAGTTAAGCTGCTTTCTCCCTTTGGGTTTGAACTGTTAGAAGCGATTAATGGACAAGAAGCCATCAGCATTTGGGAGCAACTTTCACCCCACTTAATCTTTATGGATATGCGAATGCCTGTGATGGATGGATATGAAGCCACTCAACACATTAAAAGTACAATAAAGGGTCAAGCGACAGCTATTATTGTTATCACAGCGAGTAGCTTTGAAGAAGAGAAAGCCATTGTCTTTTCCTGTGGTTGCGATGACTTTGTTCGTAAACCCTTTCGAGAAGAAAATATTTTAGAGATGCTGCAAAAACATCTGGGTGTACAATTCATTTTTGAAGACGTTAATATCCTACCGATTTCCTCTAAAAATGAGGTTGATTACTTGACAAAATCTGCCTTAGCTGCATTACCTTCAGAGGTATTAGTCGCCCTCGAAAAAGCAATTAGTAATTTGGATTTAGAACAAATTCAAAGCGTCATCAGCCAAATACAGGATATTGACCCCTTATTAGCAAAAGCAATCCAAGGGACTATAAAAAACTTTCAATACGAAGACTTGCTTAATTTAATCTCTTCCTTAAGGAATGAATCATGAACACTAATCTTAATGTCAACAAACCAGAGACAATTTTAATTATTGACGATACTCCCGATAACCTCAACCTTTTAAGTGGAATGTTATCCAATGCCCAATATAAAGTTCATCTGGCACCGAGTGGAAAATTAGCTCTCAAATTTATCGAGTCAAATCTGCCCGATTTAATTTTACTCGACATTATGATGCCGCAGATGGATGGTTATGCCGTTTGTGAGCAGTTAAAAAATTCTAAGAAAACCCAGGACATTCCTGTAATTTTTATGAGTGCCTTAGACGAAATATTGGATAAAGTGAAAGCTTTTTCAGTGGGAGGCGTAGACTATATTACCAAACCGTTTGAAGCTCAAGAAGTTTTAGTTCGTGTTGAAAATCAATTACATCTGAAAAGGCTGTCAAAACAACTCATCAACCAAAATATTCTCCAAGAACGTAACCGCATGGCGCGAGAAATTCATGATACTTTGGCGCAAGCTTTTACAGGAATTATCATACATTTAGGAGCAGCCGAACGAATGATAACAACAGATGCTGAACAGGCAGTTTTCCATATCAAAACTGTGCGCGAACTCGCTAAAGATGGACTGGCTGAAGCGCGAAGATCCGTTGAAGCTTTGCGTCCGAAATTGTTAGAAGAGGGTGATTTATCGAGTGCTTTAAATCGAATCGTAAAACAGATGTCATCCCAGACTGAAACACAGATTCGATTTGAAGTCTTCGGGGCAGCTTATCCTTTAGCTTCAGAAGTCGAAAATAACGTCCTGCGAATTGCCCAAGAAGCACTCACGAATGCGTTTAAATATGCCAATGCTAATCTAATTAACATTGAGTTAATTTATGAAGCGACCCAACTTATTCTTAAGGTCAAAGATAACGGACAGGGATTTGATCCGCAGAGTCTTTGTTTGAGTAACGGTTTTGGTTTTCTGGGGATGAGAGAACGTGCTAATCGCATGGGTGCAAAACTGACGATTGAGAGTGCAATTGGACAAGGGACAGAAATTACAGTCTGGATTCAACCGTTTTGATGGCAAAATAGAGGCAAATCGGCTGTTTTTGAATCTGGGTTTGAGGAATGAGCAATAAGTCCAATCCGATTCGCATTTTAATTGCAGATGATCATGTGATCGTGCGGCAGGGTTTAGTGGCACTCTTGGAACAGGAAGCGGATTTGTCTGTTGTGGCACAAGCGGGTGATGGGTTTGAAGCAGTTCAACTGTTTCGTCAGTATCAACCGGACGTGACGCTGATGGATTTACGGATGCCACACCTGGATGGAGTGGCGGCGATTATGGCAATTCGGGCGGAGTTTGCAATGGCTCGAATTGTGGTGCTGACGACCTATGACAGTGAGGAAGACATCTATCGGGGACTACGGGCAGGTGCCGGGGGTTATTTGCTCAAAGATGCTGATCCGGAGCAGGTTTTTGCCGCCATTCGCACGGTTTTTGCCGGGGAAAAATATATTCCCTCTGATGTGGGTGCAAAGCTAGCAGAACGCATGGTAAATCCCCAATTAAGCGAGCGGGAGTTGGACGTGATTCGCTTGATTGTTGCGGGTAAAAGTAACGCCGAAATTAGTGGGATTTTACATATTCGTGAAAGTACCGTTAAATTTCATGTTAATAATATTTTGTGTAAGTTAGGAGTCAATGATCGAACTCAAGCTGCGATCACTGCTTTGAAACGTGGCATTGCTAGTTTGCCGGAGTAAATTTAATCCGATTCGACTGCTATAAGGTATTACGAATTTAAACCCTATAGCCTAGCAAGTGAGGACGCTCGCACTACAAAAATTCCACGATCTCTAAATAGAGAATTTAGATGCTAAACAGCTTTAAATTGCCTCAACTTCCCGTTCTTTCTCGGTTTTCTGGCCTTCCTCGGCTTGAACCATCGGAGTCTTGTTCTTAAAAGCGCGTTCGTATCTGATCTGAACTGTTACTGCTTGATGAAGTGAGTTCTGCGAGTCCTCCGATGGTAAAATTCAGTACACTGAGTAACGCTAAAGTCCCCGTAAAAACAAGTTTAATCAGATAGAATGGTTTTGGGTTCATCTATATCTTTAGTGGGTTTATCATTGTGATTCTATTGTACTATTATTTCATTATAAATACGCGGTTATACCTATCCTTAGCTTGAGATTTTTTGGCTCCCATTCTGGATAAATGCGTAAAAATTCGGTTGCCAAAACCTATCCATAAAACCTGCATAATCTCCCTTGTTTCAAACCCATAAATACTAGAGAAGAGGTGTGCCTCAATTCCCCAATGAGTCAACAAATGACAACCGAATTTGAGAAAGTACCTTGAAGTGATCACTAACAGAGGAAAAATGACGCTTAATTTTGATGATTTAACCGCAATTTATCCTGAGCAAATCTGGATCGAGTTACCCCCTGAAGAACAGGAAAAAGCTAGGCAGCAAACCCAGAATTATTCTAATTCAGCATCTTTTTGGAATGCCTATATGAATTCTATCGCTCTCCAGAATTTTGCAGCTTGGGTTAAAGCAGATCCTGATATTCAAGACCCTCTCAAAGTTTGGCCATCACAAGAGTATCTCCCCACATTTTGGGAAATTGTCAATGGCACAAAGTTAACGTTGGGTGACACTCAATTCGTTTTAATTCCTAGCGATAAAATCAACGTTTCAGAGTTTCAGGTTCCCCAAGAATGGGTGGATATTCCCAACTGGATAGCCGACTATTATGTGGCAATTCAGATTGGTTTTGAAAATAACTGGATGCGGGTATACGGATACACAACCTATCAAAAACTTAAGATCCAAGGAAAATATGATCTTTTAAATCGAACCTACGCTTTAGAGCAAGCGGATTTAGTAGAAGATCTTAATATTATGTGGGTCGCTAGAGAACTGTTTTCGGCTCAAAAATTACAAGTTAAACCCTTACCCAAGCTGTCAGCTGCACAAACCGAAAAATTCCTCGATCAATTGGCTCAATTCACTAATTGTTCTCCCAGACTAGTTCTCAAATTTGAAGACTGGGCTGCACTGATTACGAATGATTCAATTCGGCAGCAACTCTATCAAAAAAGGCTCTTAACTGAATCGAGCAAGTGCAGCGAAACGAGCAATCCAGTTGTTTCAAACTCTTTCACCCCAATCAAAGTGAATGACTTAAGTTTATGGCTACAAAACGTTTTTGAATTGGGTTGGCAATCCCTTGATGCTTTGTTCGGATCAGAACCCAAAACTTTAGCTTATCAATTTAGAACCGATTCGATATTGAATGAATTTCGTGTTAAAACTGCGAAGTTGATAGACTTGGGAATGGAACTGAAAGGAATTTCGGTTATCCTATTAGTGGGTCTTGCCTTGGAAACGGAACAAAAAGTTGGAATTCGAGTGCAATTGCATCCAACGGATGGAGAAACTTATTTACCCCCAAATCTTAAATTGAGTTGGCTCACGGATGGGGGAGTAATGCGACAAGAAGTTCAATCTAGAAACCATGATAACTACATCCAATTAAAACGATTTAGATTGCCAACGGGTAAAGGTTTCTCGATCCAAATCTCGTTCAGGGATGCCACCATTAAAGAAGATTTTATCTTTTATCAAGCTGTTGCATCTGACAAAATTTGAGGATTATCCTCATGGGGTAGCCTGTTTAAGTGCTACCGAATATGAGCCTGTAAAACAGTTAACGAAGGGTTCAAAAAAACAGACAAAAGTTTTAGCAATTCTGGGAAATAGTCAAGGAATTAATATTCAAAAGGGGCGAATCTTTTGATTTTGCAGTGCGAGAAGCTAGAGAAAGATTACAAGGATTAGAAAGTGAATTTCCCTGTGCGAGTTGGTTGCCTGTTGTCTCTCAAAATCCGGCTGAATCCTCGTTGGTTTCGCTTAAAACTGCTAAAAATTCTAGTTCGATTTCTAATTCCATTTTTCCAAGTTGGCGCAATTGGCGGGCAATGTTTATAACGGCGATCACCATGACAACAGGAATTATAGGTATGTGATCGCTTGGGATTTTTCAGTCTTGGGAATTACAAGTCTTTGATTTATTAATGCGATCGCGACCCCAAGAACAACCCGATCCACGTCTTTTAATTGTTATTGTAACAGAAGCCGATGTGCGATCACAACCATCCCAAGAAAGAGGAGGAGCCTCTTTATCGGATCGCGCTTTAGAGCAACTCATTACCCAATTAGAACAATTTAAACCCCGTGTGATTTCTGGGTTTATTAATTGTGGGGGGTTGGGTTCCTCTAGTTCCGTTCGCTTTGGCTTTGGTGGTGACAAGTGGCTGTTTGCTGGCTTACAGGCTTCATTCTCAAAATTTTTAGACAATTTTTGGTTGAACTGCATAACTCAACCTGAGCCTTACCCATTGATAGATAGAAGGGAGCGAAGCTGAAATAGCCTGCTCCTATTCTTCCTGTACTTAATCCTTTTTCTAGTCCTGTTGTCCTAATTCTATTAATAGGTCTTGTGTTCGCAGATGCTTTGCGGCCAACAGACCTTCTGCTGTATTTAGGGAAGGATTTTGACTCTCAATCAACTTACAGTTAACGATTTTAAGAGCAAAATCTAACCGGGCTAATTTTATACAACATTTAGTTGAGGGCAAAAAATGTATCTAAAGGATTTCATAGAAACTGAGCTAAAATATGACTTCTATCGTCTTAAACAAGATCAAGAATTAAGCTCACAAATTCAGGAAATTTTGATTAATCAAGGATTTCTTCACTCCCGAGTAGAAGATGTCTTTGGTAATGTGTCTATTGCAGCATTGGAACGTTTTCAAAAGCTCAATCGCTGCTATGAACCCGGATTTTTAGGAACTCGAACTGCTCAAGAATTGCTTGAATCTGATCAATTTGCAACGAGAGGTGGAGAAGGTGTTCCATTCATTCAAGTTCGAGTCATCAAAGATACTCTCCTGAAAACAAAACCCTTACAATCCGATACGCTATTATCGACAGAAAAACACGAGGTAAAAACTGGTACAACTCTTAAAGTTACATCATTTGAGGTGGAACGCGGTCATTTAAAATTCACTTTAGCTGATACTCCTATTGAAAAGGGTTGGACTTGGTATGTTTTTGGAGAACACGCCGAGGTTTCAGAAGGCAATACCAAAGTTTATCCAAAACGCGACGATATTAAATTGCCTGTTCCCTACAAATCTCAGCAAGATAACACCATTGACCCCGATGGTTCCTGCAATGTTACCTCGATTGCAATGTGTTTAGAGTATCTCAAAATACCCCGTAAACACAGTGAAGGACAGTTTGAAGATGAACTGTATAACTACGCTTTAAATCAAGGATTAGATTGGCAGGCAGGCGATGCTCTGGCTAAAATTGTTCGAGACTATGGAGCCAAAGATCACTTCACAACAACAGCGACAATTGAGCAGGTAAAAGACTGGTTAGCCAATGGAAATCCAGCCGTTGTACATGGCTACTTTACTAAAAGAGGACACATTATTGCATTAGTTGGATATGACAGTCAAGGGTTTATTGTTCACGATCCTTATGGGGAATGGTTCGCGGACGGTTATGATCGCAATGAGCCCGACGGTAACGATGAAAAGGGGAAATTTATACATTATTCCTACGGCATGATTAAAGACAACTGCATCCCAGATGGACAGTTTTTCGTACATTTCATTTCTCGTTAGATAGCATTAATGCCATCTATGTTTTATTAATTTTGCTCATTAATTTTCTAGGGTTGAATGTCAATTTAATTTCACCTTAGCAAATTTGAACTTCCTCTTGAAAATAAAAGGAAAACTAAATGATTAGTGATGAATTCGCCCAAAAAATAATAGAACTCGATGAAGATACCCTCAAGGCACAACTTGCCATTCAGGAGCAAGAACTTGCCAACGAATCAACTTCTCGTTCCGCTTCATCTTTAGAAAGTTTAGAAGAGGCGTTAATTGCAACGCCTAGAGGCGGGTTTGATGAAGAGATTATTAATGCAGGTGATCGCCTTTTCCAAAAATTAAATGTCAAAGCGTATCAGTTAATGTGTACTGACATCTTTGACGATCAAGAAATTCAAACACAATTTCAATCTTTATTGCAAGAAAATTTAGGAAAAGTTGCTGGAGGATTTAAAGCTAATTTAGGAAAGTTAGCCGGAGCCTTAACTCCTATTCTCGCCACAAACTTACACTTAGCTTATCCCATTGCCGCAATTTTAGCTGCCCTGATTATTAAAACCATTTCCTCTGCTACTGCGGAAACCATTTGTGAAGTTTGGAAAGGCAAAGTTAATGAATCTTAAATTTCTAACCCACAAACCTCAACAACAGAAATAATTCCTGTCAACAATTCTCAAGACAACAACTTCATAAAATTTCAGAATCAGAAAGGAGCAATCTACATGAATCGTAATCTCTATGCACTTCTTGTCGGTATTAATGATTATCCTAAAGAACACGAGCGTCTAAAGGGTTGTGTGAACGATGTAAACGCCGTAGAAAATTATTTGAATCAACGGCTTGCTGATAAGCTGTTAATTATCTAAATTTTCGAGACGATCCAAGCCAGTAAGGGGTTTCAGCCTCTAAAATATACAGT
>NZ_LT797706.1:0-13784 GCF_900009135.1 Planktothrix sp. PCC 11201
GATTAACCCTGCCCTCGACTTGATTGGGGGACAGATTAAAATCCGTGAAATCCGTGAAATCCTCTTAAATCCGCGATCCCCATTACCCAATTTAATCTTTTCGGGCGGTGAGGAAATAGGTGAACATTTCGCCTTTGCCTTTAATTTCAATAATGCCGCGCTCCTCAAAAATGTATTTATCTTTTAAACGTTGGTAGGTAGTTTCTGTGACTTGAATTTTGCCTGCGACTCCATGGGACTCCATGCGGTTAGCGGTGTTTACCGTATCTCCCCAGAGGTCATAGGTAAACTTCTTTGTCCCAATAACTCCCGCTTCTACCGCACCGATATTAATTCCGGTACGCATTTGTACAGGTTCATTGCCTTCAAGCCGAAATTGACCGATAATCCTTTGCATATCTAAAGCCATATTTGCGATCGCTTCTGCATGGTCAGGACGGGGAGTAGGGAGTCCCCCCACCACCATATAAGCATCTCCGATGGTTTTAATTTTTTCTAAGCCATATTTTTCCGCTAATTCGTCAAAAGCCGAGAAAATTTCATTGAGAACTTCCACTAATTGAGCCGGGGATAAATTAGCGGATAATTTAGTAAAATTGACAATATCTGCAAATAAAACTGTAACATCGGCGAAACTATCGGCAATAGTGCTTTCTCCCCGTTTTAGACGTTGGGCGATCGCTTCGGGTAAAATATTTAATAATAATCGTTCGGATTTTTCCTGTTCTTCCGCTAACTTTTTTAAATAGGCTTGTTCTTGATCCCGTAGGCGTTTTTTTTCTAAACAGGCATTAATTCTAGCTTTTAATAAAACCGGATTAAAGGGTTTAGATAAATAATCTTCCGCCCCTAATTCAATACAACGAACAATACTGTCAATATCATTAACCGCCGAAATCATCACCACGGGAATATGACGCAGGGCGGGATCAGCTTTTAAAGTTTCCAAGACCTGATAGCCATTCATTTGAGGCATCATAATATCTAGTAACACCAAGTCCAGGGACATTGATGCCATCATTTCCAGAGCTTCAAAGCCATTAGAAGCCACAGTCACCCCGTAACCTTGGCGCTGAAGTCGTTTAGCCAGGAGGTCACGGTTAACCTCATTATCATCAACAATTAGTACGCGATCGGGTTGAGCGTCCATCTCTTATTAGTGGCTCCTACTGTCGTCTTGGGATAGTAACAACAAGTACCACGCCTCCAGCTAAGGTTTTCATCAAATCAGTTGCTCAGATAAAAATTGAGATCGCTCTTAGCAAATTCTACAAGATTTCAGTAACCGTTGTGAACCGATAGTTAAGAGTAGAGATTTATATTTTCTCTTGACTGATAACTGATAACTGTTTACTGATAACTGATTATGGTGCTGTTGCTTTCTTTAAACAGACTTCTATTTTTTCCAATAGACGGGAAAATTCTACGGGTTTTGTATCATAATCATTGCACCCGGCGGCTAAACATTTTTCTCGATCGCCTGCCATGGCATGGGCCGTTAAGGCAATTACGGGAATGGCTTTGGTTTTTGGATCGGCTTTAATTTGTCGGGTGGCTTCCCATCCATCCATCACAGGTAAACTCATATCCATCAGAATCAGATCGGGCATTGTCGAATGGGCTAGTGCCACACCCTCAGCCCCATCGACGGCAATAAACACCTCATATCCCTTTCGGAATAGACGTCGTTTCAGCATATCCCGATTCATTTCATTATCTTCAACTAATAAAATCTTTACCATGATCTGATCTCAACATTAATAGTTTAGGGTTAGAATTTTCACGATTTAGAATTTAATGGAAACTGTTTCAGACTAGCATTTAATAAGGTATGAATTTCCCGCAACAGGTCTTCACCGCTATAACTGCCTTTCTGAAGAATTTGCTCCACATGGCCCCGCAATTGCATCCATTCTGTGGGGGTTAATTCCGCCGCCGTAATTACGATAATTGGGATATTCGCCCACTGTTCGGCTCTGTGAAGGTCGTGGATCAACTCAAAACCACTTTTTTTGGGAAGAACTAAGTCAAGCAGAATCAGTCTGGGCGGTGACTGCTGGATCAGTTGCAATGCTACCTCGCCATCGGTCGCTTCTTGAACTATCCAACCCTGTCGCTGTAATAATCCGCGTAACATTTGTCGGATTATGGGATCATCTTCAACAACTAAAATGTGATTAGCCAGGGGTAGAATATCCCGTTTCCGATCCGGTTGATACTTACTCAGTAAAGTGGCTAGACGCTTCCCATCAAAAGGTTTTGTCAGATAGTCCGATGCACCTAAAGCAAACCCTCGATTTTTATTGCTAATGAACGATAACACGATCACTGGAATCTCAGCTAGATTAGGATCGGCTTTTAATGTTGATAATACTGCCCAACCGCTCATTTTTGGTAGGATGATATCTAAAATCACGGCATCGGGACGCAGTTCCTGGACACGCTGAAGTCCTTCTTCTCCTGTTGCTGCGGTTTCGACCAGCATTCCGGCTCGAATCAGCGATCGCTTGATTAAATCCAGGGTATTAGGATCATCATCAATGACTAAGATAGTTGCCGATGAGTTATTAACTGTCAAGGTGGGTTCGACCCTGATTAAATCTTGTTGTCCCAAAGGTTCCTCGGGTTCGGGTTGCAAAGTCGGGTTTTCCGGTTCTGAGAATAGGGATTGAACCCAGAGGGGCAAATAGACGGTAAAGGTGGAACCCTTGGAAGGTTCACTATTCGCGCTAATCGAACCTTGCATCATTTGACAGAAGCGTTGACTGATGGTGAGTCCTAATCCGGTTCCCCCATAACGGCGAGTGGTCGAGGCATCCCCTTGAGTAAAGGGTTCAAATAGTTGTTTTTGTTGTTCGGGAGTAATGCCAATCCCGGTATCTCGAACTTGGAAAGCAATATAGCCTGATTTGGGATCTACGGTCAGATCCTGCGGGTGAAAGTCTCCCCAGGGAAGGGTTTGGGCTAGACAAATATCGAGGGTAATTTGGCCATCCGAAGTGAATTTAGCCGCATTACTAATCAGGTTCAACAAGACCTGTCGAACTTTGGTTAAATCGGCGAGCATGGTGCTGGGGGTATTGGGGGCATAGTGAATGTCCAATGTATTTCTATTTTGATCTACAAGCGGTTGAGCCGTGGCGACGACACTTTCAATTAACATCGGAATCTCAAAGGTTTCCAAATACAAATCCATGCGCCCCGCTTCTATTTTAGAAATATCCAAAATATCATTAATCAAAGATAGCAAGTTACGTCCAGCACTACGAATCCGCTCTAAATCGGGAACAATATCTTCATACCCCGAGTCTCCGGCTTCTTCTGCTAAAATCTCACTATAGCCAATAATCGCATTTAAAGGAGTACGGAGTTCGTGACTCATATTGGCTAAAAAGCTACTTTTAGCTCGGTTGGCGGCAACGGCGGCTTCTTTGGCTTGTTTCAGGGCTTCTGCGGCTTGTTTACTTTCGGTAATATCTTCGACTGTGCCTTCAAAACAGAGCAGTTTTCCGGTTTTTTGATCTTGAACAGCCCGGGCATTTTCTGAGATCCAAATGATACTTCCATCTCGGCGATAAACTTGGGATTCAAACCCGGATACTGAATTATTGTTTTGAATTGCTGTGATAAATTCGGTTCTACGATGAGGATTAATATATAATTGATCACCAATATTTGTGACGGTTTGTAATAAATCCTCTGGGGAATTATAGCCTAAAATTCTTGCCAATGCCGGGTTAGCACTGAGGTATTTCCCTTCTAGGGTTGTTTGACAAATTCCCTCGGCGGCATTCTCAAAAATACTGCGATATTTGGCTTCAGTTTTTCGTAAAAATTCTTCGGTTTGTTGGCGTTCAATGGCATTAGAAAACATTTCTCCTACCATTTTCAATAGAGCAATATTGTCCGATGACCAGGTATAACTAGAATAGATAGAATCAAATCGCAGAAAGCCCACCAGGGCGCGACGACAGACTAACGGAACTAGAATAATGGATGCAATTGCAGGTGAAGTATCGGTTTCGCAATAGGATGATAATTCTAAACTTTGATGAAATTGTCGTAAATATTCTAAATCCTTTAGTGCTTCTGGGGGTAAATCTTGAATGGCTAGATAAATATTTTCATAGCGGTTGAGTTGTTTTTCTAACCAAGGGATATCACACAGGTAAAGTTTTGAGGGTAATATTTTTTTTAATAAATCGGTTAATCTGGAGTTTTCCTGCAAGCCAAGATTGGGACTTTTGCTTGCTAACCACTGATAAACCGAATTCATCTGGATTTCCTGATCGGCGAATAAATATAAATAGCTTTGTTCTACCCCAATAAAGATACTAATTCGTTCTAAAGCCTGTTGAATGCCATTTTCAATCCCATCGGTGGTTAAACTAATAAAGTGAGTCGATAAATTAGTAGTTAATTGTTCAAATTCTACCCGATATTGCAAGGCTTTTTCCACTCGTTTCCGTTGGGTAATATCTCGAAAACTCCAAACTCTGCCCACTAATTTTTCCCCCATTTGGGAAGGATGGGAATATAACTCAAAAATCCTACCATCTTTGAACTCTACCACATCATAAGTTGGTGTTTGCGGTTCAGAAGAAAGCTGCATTACCGTTTTGAGAAATCGAGGTGGATCTTTTAATTGTCTTAACACAAAGGCTAAGGCAGATTGATCATGGGGAGGTTTAAATAGGGTGGTGGGAACTTGCCACATTTCCACAAATTTCTGATTAAAATTTAAGATTTTTCCCGTACGATCAACGGCTAAAATTCCGGCATCGGTGGAATCAAAAGTGGCGCGGAGGAGAGAGAGCGATCGTTCTGCTTCTAACTGAGCTTGTTTGCGTTCGGTAATGTCTAAAAACACTAAAACGGCTCCGATAAAAGTGTTTTGTTCCAAAATCGGAGTTAATACATAGGAAACGGGTAAAATACTGCCATCGGCACAGAGAAATTGATCATCACTGGATTTGATCGGTTCCATGAGAGAGGTCAACTCTCCGGGGGAGGAGGATTCGGTCATCTGTTGAAACCCATCTAAGGATAATTGCGATCGCCCTCCAATCCACTCTAAAATCGGGTTTCCGACTAATTCAACTTCCGACCATCCTAGGAGCCTTTCGGCCTCGGGATTCATTGATAACAAACGGCCTAGGGGATTTAAAATACATAACCCCGCCCCGAGGGAACTAATCACCGATTTGGCTCGATTCCGTTCGGCTTGTAAACGGGCCGCCGATTCTTGAGTTTGTTGGTTATATAATTCCAACATTTCCCGGGAAGATAGGGTGAGCGATCGCTCGATTAAATTTCGTTCCCGATCCGCTTCATGGTAGCTGTGGTTAACCACTTCCAGAAATTCTTGCCATGTAGTGATATCAACCGGAGGAGTTTGTTGATCAAGACCTAGGCGTTTGAGTTGGCGTTGGAGCGCGTAGTGCATAGAATTTCACCGGTTGAAGAAGTCGGGATGCAGTCAGGGGAAAACAGAGCTAGGGGGGCTAGTTTTCCCAATGTTTTTTTGGGGCAACGGATCTAGTTTAGCCTCTGGAATTAGCAAGTCATCAAAAATGAAACATTAGTTCCCGGACGATACCCCGTCACCCGGGTCAGGACTTTCCCCCTGTTGTTCAGCAATTAATTTCGGTTGTAGATACAGATTTTCAACTAATGCCGCTACTCCGGCAAACCAAGGGGGTAAAATTAATGCACCTAAAATTCCGAGAACTTGTACCCCTCCCAGAACAGATAAAAGTTGATACAACGGGTGAATTCCAAGATTTGCGGTAAGTTAGTCTCCGGGGTGGATACGGATCAAAAACTATGTTTTAATTCTATTCACTTTCTTGATTTAGTCTAATCATTACAGGAACATTCGTCAAGAGAAATTATCTATTGATCTGTTATTAACTATCTTATAATTGTTAAATAGGGGGATGGGGAGAGATTCCATGATAAATGGGTAATTATGGTTTATTTTTTTGAGTGTTATAATAACTGATTCCAGGAAAAGAGGAGAAATTTTTATCTATGAAAATTCATGTTGAAGGTTGGCGTTTTATTCCCCATGCTTATAGTATTGCCAATCAATTCCAACTTTTGGAACTGTTAAAGCGATCGCCCTTAGAAATAACCCATCAAGATATTGCCGGATTAAAACCCCAATGGCAACATTTAAACGGATTGTTCCCGTCAGAATTAGAAACCCAGTTACAACAAATTCCTCAAGCCATTAATCCCTCGGTTGATGTTACTATCCGTTTTTATCAACCCTTTAATTTTAACTCATCTCACAGTCAAAAAACCCTGGTCTATGCCACTGCACCCTGGGGAATTTTAATTGATTCTTCCCCCCAACTTAAACCCCTATTTCACTTAAAAAATCAAATTATTAATCCCGATGTTACTATAATTACCCCCTCCCAATGGTCACGGGAAGGACTGATTCGCAGTGGTCTAAATCCTGAACAAATAAAGGTTATTCCTTGGGGTGTTGATCCCAAAATTTATTATCCCTTAACTGAAACAGAAAGAATTCGATTAAGAAAACAATGGGGATGGGAAGATTATTTTATCTTTTTCCATGTCGGAAGTTTACAGGATCAAGATGGAATTAAACCAATTTTAAGAGCTTTTTCTAGTATTATAGAAAAATATCCCCAGGCGCGATTAGTTTTAAAAGGATCGGATTTTTTCCATGACTCTAACCAGTGGTTAACCAGTGCTAGTAAACAGGTATTAACTGAGGAAGAAGTTACTCAAGTTAAACAGCGAGTTGCCTATTTTAATCAAACCCTATCCTGTACATCCCTAGCCCAATTGTACCAAATTTCCGATGCTTATTTAGCGGTGGATATTGCTAAAGCCTTTAATTTATCCGTATTAGAAGCAGCAGCATCGGGACTACCGATTATTTACACTTCTGGAGGAGCAACTGAGGAAATTATCAATCCAGAGTTTACCTTAAAAATAGATACTCGATTTAAAACTAAAGTTATTCAACATCAAAGTCAATTCTTTCTGCATCCAAATTGGAACCATTTGGCGGAATTAATGCAGGAAGCCATAGATAACTCTACCTGGCGAGAACAGGCTAGAAAAACTGCTCCTGACTGGGTTAATCAACATTATACCTGGAAACATACTGTTGATCAACTCTTAGAAATTTGCCAGGATCAAACAGCAATATCCTGGGCAAATCCCATGATTAAAGATTCTGTTTCTTTATCTGCTCCCCACAGTATTATTGTCGAAGGATGGCGAGATATTCCCCATTCCTATTCCTTTATCAACAGTTATCAACTGTTGGAAATGGTCAAATATCCCGTTTTAAAAGTTTTTCATAAAGATATTCCCTATGTGACCTCCGAATGGAAACCCAGCAAACATTTATTAAGTGTTGAAGCTGAAGATTTATTAGACCGAATTCCCGTTCCTCAAACCGAGCAACAAGCGGATGTTACCCTACGGATTTATTGTCCCTTTAATTTAACAGCTTCTGCTAGTAAAAAAACCGCAATTTTTGGCTGTACAGAATGGGGAATTGTGCCACGTTCTATTTTAAATGGCATGAAAATTCAATGTTTTAGAGAAGCTCATCGCCATTCTGATACCTTAATTATTACGTCTTCCCATTGGTCGAGGGAAGGATTTATTCGTAGTGGGGCTGTCCCTGAACGAGTGGTAGTGATTCCTTTGGGAATTGACCCTAATATTTATCATCCTTTACCCGAAGAAAAACGACAGGAACTCAGAACAATATTTGGCTGGAATGATTGTTTTATCTTCCTGAATATTGGAGTAATGTGGAATGAACGTCAGGGAATTGATCGGATTTTAAAAGCCTTCGCCCAGATTACAGAAACATATCCCCAAGCTCGATTAGTTTTAAAAGGTAGAGATGCTATTTTTCCGTCTAAAGACTATCTCAAACAGGCGACAAAAGACACATTAACCGAGACAGAAATACAACGGATTTCCTCTCGAATGGTTTATATTGGGAATAATTTATCCTCCCTAGAAATGGCACAACTGTATCAAGCCGCCGATGCTTATGTGTCTCCCTATGCCGCCGAAGGGTTTAATCTTCCGGTATTAGAAGCGATGGCTTCTGGTATTCCAGTTATCTGTACCGACGGGGGGCCAACGGATGATTTTACAGATGACACATTAGTCTATAAAATCAGAAGTAAGTTCGAGAAAATGACTTTAAAAACAGGGGAAACTCGATTTTTTTTAGAACCCGATCAGGAACATTTATTACAGTTAATGGAAATGGTCATTCAAAAAGAAACCCTTTATCAATCCCTCCAAAAAATCGGGCCTGATTTTGTATCAAAAAGATTTACCTGGAAAATTGTGGTTGAGCAGTTATTAAAGGTTTTATTCCATCACCTTTAATTCTGAAATTTTAAGCAAATTTTTTTTTTGAGATTCCCAGGTAGAAACTTTGTCATCGTAGGAATAATACGATACACTGAAAATTACAGTTTGAGTTTTTGACGTTTTTGGTAGTACCCCTATGCAGTCCGCCGTCACACCTGAGACAGAATTAACCATGGATGACCCCAAACGGGGAATGCCTGTCACCATTATTACCGGGTTCCTCGGGAGTGGGAAAACAACCCTGCTGAATCATATTTTATCCAATCAACAGGGAATCAAAACCGCCGTCCTGGTCAATGAGTTTGGGGAGATTGGAATTGATAATGAATTGATTATCAATACCAATGAAGATAACACGATGGTTGAGTTAAGTAATGGTTGCGTTTGTTGCACCATTAATGAAGATTTAGTCAATGCAGTTTACAAGGTTTTAGAACGTCCTGAAAAAGTGGATTATATGGTGGTAGAAACCACCGGACTCGCCGACCCGCTCCCGGTCGCTCTGACTTTTTTAAGTACAGAATTACGCGATATGACTCGTTTAGATTCTATTGTCACCTTGGTTGATTGTGCCAACTTTAGTTTGGATTTATTCAATAGTCAAGCCGCCAATAGTCAAATTGTCTACGGGGATATTATTGTTTTAAATAAAACCGATTTAGTCGATGAAGCTGAGGTAGATTTATTAGAAGTCAGAATTCGGGATATGAAAAAAGACGCCCGAATTTTACGCACCAGTAACTCTCAAGTTGCTCTCCCTTTAATTCTGAGTGTGGGATTATTTCAATCCGATCAATATTTTGATGATCAATCCCATGAACACGAGCACAAACATGATCACGACCATGACCATGAAGATCATGTCTGTGATGACCATTGTGAACATGATCATGATCATCACCACCATCATGACCATTCCAACCACTTAGAAAATGATGGTTTTACCTCCCTTTCTTTCCAAAGTGATCAACCCCTTTCTTTAAGAAAATTTCAATACTTTTTAGATAACCAACTTCCCGCAAGTGTGTTTCGAGCTAAAGGAATTTTATGGTTTGATGAAAGTCCCAAACGTCATATTTTTCATCTAAGCGGAAAACGGTTTTCTATTGATGATGATGAGTGGAAAACTGAACCCAAAACCCAATTAGTTTTAATTGGTCAGGAATTAGATCATGAAACCCTGCGATCTCAACTCAATCATTGTTTATGTCTTCCCTCTACCAGTCGAGGAAAAGGCTTTGGAAAATAGCAACGATTAACAGTTGACAGTTAAAATATACAGTTAAATCTTAACTGATAACCAATTACTGATAACGGATTGGGCGAGGAGACCTCGCCCCTACTAATTACTGATATGCGGGTCATTGTTCAACGAGTTAATGGGTCTCAAGTTACCGTCGAAGGTGAAATTATCGGTCAAATTGGGCGAGGACTGAATCTATTAGTAGGAATTGCTGAGACAGATACCGAAATAGAGATTAACTGGATGGCTCGAAAATGTTTAGAATTAAGACTATTTTCCGATCCCCAAACCAACACCGGAAAATGGGAAAAATCCATCCAAGAAATTCAAGGTGAATTATTAGTGGTGAGTCAGTTTACCCTCTATGGGGACTGTCGCAAGGGTCGGCGTCCGTCCTTTGATTGTTCAGCAGCGCCAGAAAGGGCTGAAAAGCTTTATCAACAGTTTGTTGAACAATTGTGTCTGAGTGGTTTGAAAGTAGAAACAGGAAAATTTGGCACCATCATGCAAGTTTCAATCGAAAATGATGGCCCAGTTACGTTAATCTTAGAAAAAGAAGCAAACTCTTAATTATTTCTATTATAAAGTATTTAGAAAAATGACTATTTCGATTGATTTTGGAACCAGTAATACGGTGATTTCCCGTTGGAATTCGGCGACACAAAAACCCGAAACCTTAAAACTGCCTAATTTATCCCAAATTTCCAGCCAAAATCCGCCCCTAATTCCGAGTTTAGTTTATCTAAAAGATGCGATTCAACCGGATATTTTATTGGGTCAACAAGTGCGGGATGGAGGATATGATATTAGTAATGATCCTCGTTTTTTCAAGAACTTTAAACGGGGAATTGGCAGTAATATTCAGGGATTTTTACCCGAAATTGATGGTCAGATTATTAGCTTTGAACGAGTGGGAAACCTATTTTTAAATGGAATTGTGAACGAGATTCGTCAAATCCCTATAGAGTTTAATTCCTTAGTCTTTACGGTTCCGGTTGATAGCTTTGAATCCTATCGTCATTGGCTCGGAAAAGTTGCTGAATCCCTTAATATAGAACAGGTAAAATTATTAGATGAACCCACGGCGGCGGCCCTAGGTTATGGATTAGCCGATCAAGAGCTTTTACTGGTAATTGATTTAGGCGGAGGAACATTAGATCTTTCCTTAGTTCGGTTAGAAATAAATAGCAATAAAAAACCGTTAGGCTTTATTTTAAAATGGGGACAAAAATCCTTTGCAGAATCATCAGGACAACGGGTACAAACTGCTAGGGTTTTAGCCAAAGCGGGGCAAAATTTAGGGGGTTCTGATATTGATAATTGGTTATTGGATTATTTTGCTAAAACCCAAGATTTACCCAAAACAGCCTTAACAACTCGTTTAGCTGAACGCTTGAAAATTCAATTATCTTTACAAACCCAAGCAACGGAAGTTTATTTCGATGATCAAACCTTAGATAGTTATGAATTAACCTTAACCCGGAATCAATTTGAAACTATTCTTACTAATGCTAGTTTTTTTGAAACCTTAGATGATTCTATTGGTAAAGTCTTCCAACAAGCTCGCCGTCAAGGAATTGAAGTTTCTGATATTAATGCTGTTTTATTAGTGGGAGGAAGTGCCCAAATTCCATCGGTACAAACTTGGATTCAGCAATATTTTGATCATGATAAAATTCGCTGTGAAAAGCCATTCGAGGCGATTTCCCATGGAGCTTTACAACTAAATCAAGGGACAAAAATAGAAGATTTTTTATATCATAGCTATGGGGTTCGCTACTGGAATCGTCGGGATAATTGCCATAGTTGGCATTCAATTATAAGATCAGGTCAACCCTATCCGATGACAACACCCATAGAATTATTGTTGGGTGCATCTTTAGAAAATCAACCCAGTATTGAATTGATTTTAGGGGAATTAGGAGATGAAACCGGAGGAACAGAGGTGTATTTTGATGGCGATCGCTTGGTCACCCGTCGTTTAGATCAAAGCCAAATTGTCCAATCTTTGAATGATACCCCAGGCGGTCGAACCATTGCTCAATTAACCCCACCTGGAAACCCAGGAAGTGATCGGATTAAAGTCTTATTTCAAGTGGATGAAAAACGATTTTTACGAATTACGGTTGAGGACTTATTAACCGATAAACTGCTTTTAAATAATCAAATTGTTGTCCAGTTAAGTTAGAGGGAAATACCAGATTTATGATGTTAAAAGTTCACCCTAATTGTGAGAGAGAAAACTATGAGATCACGAGCTATTCGGGAAGGTTCTGTGGGTCTATTAATTTTGTTAGGATTGGGTTTACTTGGAGCCGTAGTTTTATGGCTGAAAAATATTAGTTTAGGAAGTAGTAGTTACACGATTATTGCAGAATTTTCTGATGCGTCTGCATTACAAATCGGAACAGTTGTCAGATATCGAGGGGTTAAAGTCGGTCGATTGGTTCAACTTAAAGCTTCCTTAAATGCTGTTGATGCCATTTTAGAAATTACACCCAGTAGTTTTATTATTCCTCGGAATGTGATCATTCAATCTAACCAAATTGGTCTATTAAATGAAGGATATATTGACATTATTCCTCAAGGAAAATTTTCTCAAAGTTTGGCTAATGCCGATCCAATGAGTCCCGATTGTCCTGAAACTATTCTTTGTAATAATACGCGAATTTCTGGGGAACCGGGAATCGATATTATGAAACTGATTGGGAGTTTATATCAATTTGCAGAAATATATGGAAATCCTGAATTATTTACTAACTTAAACTCCGCGGCAAAGTCCAGTTCTAGTGCGGCTCAAGAAGCTATAAAATTAAGTGGAAAAATATCAGAATTTTTGTCTGTCACCCAGTCAGAAATTGAACAACTCAATGCGTCTGTAGGGACTGGAATTGGGGGGTTAAATCAATCGGTGAGCCAGGGAGTTAATGCTTTGACTTCAGAAATGGCTAATCTTTCAACTGTTGTTCAAAAAGACACAAAAGAAGTCACCATAGCGACTATTGATTCTGCAAATTCTGTCAGTCGGGCGGCGAATCAAGTGGGCGCTCTTAGTAATCAATTTAATGGATTATTAGCCAATAATCGCTCTGGTTTAATTTCTACTTTAGAAAATATTAATCAAACCACCAAGGAACTCAGTGTTTTAGTCGGAAGTCTAAACCCGATCATGACTCAATTAGAACAGGCTAATATTATTAAAAATTTGGAAGCCGCCTCAGCGAATGCAGAAGCCACATCAGCTAACCTCAGAGATTTATCAAAGGGAGTGAGTGATCCTGAAAATTTAATCCTCATTCAAGAAACTTTAAATTCCACTCGAAATACCCTACAAACCCTGCAAAAAATTAGTGAAGATGTGAGCCAATTAACCGGGGATGAACAATTGCAAAATAACCTCAAAAGTCTGATTAATGGTTTGGGCAGATTATTTAACTCAACCCAACGTTTAGAACGACAAAAATCAATATCGGAAAAATTAGAACCTCTGGCAGAAGCGGTTAAAAAAACTCAGGTCACACTCTCAACTATTAATCAATCTTCAACCCTGAAACAGCCTGGTTTTGAAGCGAATGAAAGGGTAAATCAACTGATGAATTCTGCTACGGGTTATTCTATTGATCAAAATCAAAAATTTGTTTCTCAACCCCAATTCAATCAGGAATAGCGTAATTGCGTAAGTCCTGAAGTCTATAAAAAAATCAAAGGTTCATCGGGTAGACGCAAAGCCAGAAAAGTTTACGCCAAAAAACATTTAAAAGTAAGTAGACAACGGGAAGAACACGCTAAACGAATTGCGCGTAACGTATGCACATCTAACGATGTAGTTGTCTATGAAGATTTAAGTGTTGGAAACTTGGTTAAAAACCATTGCGCGCGCTAAATCAATTAGTGATGCCAGTTGGTATTTGTTCAGAAAATGGATAGAATATTTTGCGGCTAAATTTGATAAATTAGCAATTCCATTTCCACCCCATTACACTTCACAAAAATGTAGTAATTGTGGGGTAATAGCAAAAAAATCTCTATCAACCCGCACCCATATTTGTAATTGTGGATGCGAGTTACATAGAGATACAAATGCTGCAATTAATATTCTAAATCTTGGTAAACAAGCTAGGGGAGGGCATCCCCAAAGTAACGCTAATGGACT
>NZ_LT797706.1:16103-114574 GCF_900009135.1 Planktothrix sp. PCC 11201
CAATATTCCCTATTCCCTATTCCCTATTCCCTATTCCCTATTCCCTATTCCCTATTCCCTATTCCCTATTCCCTATTCCCTGTTCCCTGTTCCCTCATAACAGCATCTTCAAATTTATATCCCACCCCCGTCACCGTTTTAATAAAAGTGGGATGGGAGGGGTCAGGTTCAATTTTTTTCCGTAGTCTAGCAACATGGGTATCCACAACCCTTTCATCACCAAAAAAGTCATCTCCCCAAAGTTTATCAATTAGTTGGGTACGACTCCAAACCCGACCCGGATAACTCAGAAAAGTTGATAATAAATTAAATTCTAAAGTCGTTAAATCCAGGGTTTCTGTGTCCCCTGACTCTAATTGATAACTGGCTATTCTTTGGTCTAAATCGACTAAAAAATGCGGGGTTTGATACACTTGATTCGGTTGACCACCTTGGCGCAAACTGCGTCTTAATAAAGCTCTAACTCTAGCCACTAATTCTCTCGGACTAAAGGGTTTAACAAAATAATCATCCGCCCCGGTAGATAAACCAATAATCCGATCTAGTTCTTCCCCTTTAGCCGTTAACATTAAAATATAAGGGTCTTTTTGCCCGGGTTTTTGACGAATTCTCGCACAGACTTCTAACCCATCTAACCCAGGAATCATTAAATCTAAAATAATTAAATCCGGTTGTAATTCTTGAAATTTTTGTAAAGCGGCTAACCCATTATTAGAAATCTGGCAAGAAAATCCTTCCGCTTCTAAAGTATGCTGAATTAAACGAGCGATTTCGGGTTCATCCTCAACAATTAAAATATCCATAAATTAGAATTACATGGCAATTTGTTCAGGACATTCCAAATGTAAATTGCGATCACCAAAGGGAGCATCTACAAAATTACAATGATGGGGGCGATCGCTATTCGGATAACGATTAGCCTGAAAAAAACGACAGGTCATACACATTTTTGAGATCGGAATTTGACCCGCATCTTGTAACTTCAGAATCATTTTAATCAATCCTCGCAAGAAAACAGTCTGTTCCAGTTCAGAAAGTTCTCCCACCGCATCTAGGAATAAATCAGACCAACAAGAAGTTTCTGCCGCGGTGCTTTTGCCTTTCGGAGTGAGGGTAATGGCGATCGCCCGTCCATCTTCGGGAGATCGGATTTTTTGCACCAAACCTTTTTCGGACAACACCCGCACCGCATCACTGGCCGTTGCCGGGGTGACGGCTAAACCTTTTGCCACCGCAGACAAACGCATTCCTTCCGATCCGTTTGCTTCTAATAACGATAGAATTTGGGCTTGGGTGGGCGAGAGTCCCTGTTGTCCAGCATCTTGCCAAGATTGACTTTTCAGGGCAAGGCTGATCTTAGAAAGCCCGACCAGAATTCGTTGTTCGGTTGAGTCAGAACACAAATTCAAACCATTTTTAGATTCATCGGTATTCATATTAGCTGGTGGTTCACTGGTTTCTATAGCCAATGTCTGGGATAGGTGCGTCCGGGTGCTGTGTTATTAAATACAAAAGTCCAGAGAACAATAATAGCTGATCCGGCTAACACGGGAGTTAATAAAAAATGCCAAGATACCCCACTCATCACGCCGACAAGGGCCACGGCTCCCGATGGAGGATGAATGGTGCGCGTGAGTTTCATCAGCATAATGGTAGTAGCCACAGCTAAGGCCATCACCCAAGGCGCTGTACCCCATATCTGTACACAGAGAATGGAAACTAGAGCCCCCCAAAAATTGCCCCCGATGACATTGCGCGGTTGTGCTAAGGGACTATCGGGAACACCAAATACCAGAACCGCCGTTGCCCCCATCGGTGCGGCAATCAGGGGATAATGACTATAGGCAGAAAGATAGGCGAGGATACTAATTCCAACAAAACTACCCAGCCAAGAAAGCAACACTTGAGGATAGGAAAACTTAGGCTGATAGGATCGACCTCGATGACGGGAATGCCGAATATAAGCAATTAACCGTCGATGTTTCATCCTTCTAAACACCCTAGCCTTGTTCATCTGAAAACACCCAGAAAAATCGCCATCCTATTCCTCTTTTTCGGCTAGTTTTAAAACCTCTGGGGGATAATCTGCACCCTCTAACATGACGGTTGTAATCACGGTATAAGCATCAACCCATGCTTGTTTGACCTCGGGAGTCCACCCATCGCCCGCTAATCCGGCTAGAGTTTTGAGCAGGGAGTTCCCAACTAGGGGATAATGTTGTGGAAGCACGCCATATTCGACATGACGAGTCCCCAAGCCTTTGAGGGTTTGTTCCAAAAGTTCGGAGTTGCGAAGATTCTCGACCACGAACTTCAATGACCCAAACAGATGATCTCCTTGCTGATCCATCTGTGTATGGGCAAATAGGGGCTTGACTTCTGGATAATCACCTAAAAGATTGGTGTAGAAAGCCACCTTGAAATCTTGCTCTCGATCCTCTATCAGTTGGAAACTCGTCTGTAGAACCTCAACATTTAACGTCATGTCAGTCAATAGAATATTAGTTAGGAGTCCTAATTATTAGGATTCCTAACTAATATCATGGTCTCCCCAACCTGTCAACCGCTATTGGCATCTGGCAAGAAAGGGGTCTGATGTCCACTGAAACCCAGTACAGGACTTAATCTGTTAAACTGAGAAAACCTAAAATCTAAAGTTAATCCCAACCCCGACAATGCAAGAATTTTTTCAAAACGTTTCTCGCTATCCCCGTTATTTTATTACCTTTACCCTAGGAATTTTCTTTTTCCTATTTGAACGTCTCAAACCCCTCTTAAATCGCCCGGTAACTGCAACTGCATTAGTAATTTTACTATTCAGTGTTTTTGCCTTTACCTTTTTTACCTTAAAGGCAATGTTAGGATTAAACCCAGTTTAAAAAAAAGGGAGGGAAATTCAAACCTTCCCTTTTTATGTTTTGTTTAAATTTAAACTATGTTTCTTGCAATTCATCCAAACGGGCTAACACTTCCTGACTATGAATTGCAGGATTAACCCCGAGAAATATTTCCCTTAAAATCCCATCAGAATCGATAATAAAAGTATGACGCATGGATATAAAATTAATCCATGAACCATAGGATTTACTGACTTTTCCATCAACATCAGCTAGTAAGGGAAATTTTAACCCTTCCGAATCACAGAACTCAGCATGGGATTGAATATCATCGGCACTAATCCCTAAAATTTGGGTATTTTTCGCTAAATATTTTGGTAAATCCTGTTGAAAACGACGAGCTTCTAAAGTACATCCAGAGGTAAAATCTTTAGGATAAAAATAGAGAACAACCCATTGTCCTTGATAATCAGATAAAGAAATTTTTCCCTCTCCACTATTAGTGGGTAAGGTAAAATTAGGAGCGGGTTGATTCAATGGGGGCAGTTTTCCCCCTAACGCCCAAGCGGGTGAAGTTAGGTTGAAGCTGAACACAGCTAAACCCAAAGATAAGAGGAAACTTAGAAATAAACGACGGGACATGATTATTGAGAATAATTACAACTTTTGATCCAGTTTACCCAATCTTAGGAATAACAGGAACTTAAATTTGAGGTGGGGTGTCTGAATATTTGCAATATTTTATCCTAATTGTCATATTGATTGTAAAATATCAAGAGAAAATTAGGTTAATTTAAGACCATCTAACTCATTATTTTATTATGGCTGATCTACCTCAAATTAATAGTGCTGCTACCGTGATTATGGTGGTTGAAGGTTTACCAATAACCATTCAAGTTGATGGAGCAAATGCTCCGATAACGGCGGGAAATTTCGTTGATTTAGTTGAACGAAATGTTTATAATGACACCCTATTTCACCGCGTTGTTCTTGACCCCACGCCCTTTGTGGCTCAAGGAGGCGACCCCCAAAGTAAAGATCCTAATGTTCCTGCAAATTCGTTAGGAAGTGGGGGTTTTATTGATCCTGCTACGGGTGCAATCAGAAATATTCCCTTAGAAATTAAACCTCAAGGCGCCACAGAACCCCTTTATAGTCAAACTTTTAAACAAGCAGGAATTACCGTTCCTCCGGTGTTAAGTAATGTCGTCGGTTCGATTGCCATGGCGCGGTCTTCAGGAACCGATACCGCTTCCTCACAATTCTATTTTAATTTAGCGGATAATTCCACAAATTTAGACGGGAGTTATGCGGTTTTTGGTACGGTAACTCAAGGCTTGGAAATTGTTAATCAAATTCGAGTCGGGAATGTAATTTGGGATGCCGCCGTTGTCGATGGAATTATTCCCAGTCGGGTTTCTGGAATCATTTCAGATGCCAATATATTGAATGGATTTATTAATACCATCAATCGCGCTAGTCTGCCTTTAAGTTATGCCTATCCTCGTAATTTAGATGCAGATAATGTCATAACCATGACCCCTGATATTACCCAGAATAATCCTCGGGGACTATTAGCCGGAGGTGGAAATGATCGGGTTACAGGTTCCACAGGAAATGATGTCATTAATGGAAATCAAGGGAATGATTCTCTGGATGGAAATGACGGCAATGATTATATTTTGGGAGGAAAAGATAATGATAGCATTACCGGCGGACAGGGCAATGATATTTTAAATGGAAATCGGGAGAATGATACCATCTTTGGAGGAGCGGGTTCAGACTTTATTCGCGGTGGACAAGGTAATGATAGTTTAAATGGCAATAATGGTAATGATTTCCTCATCGGAGATTTAGGTACCGATACTTTAACCGGAGGTGGCGGGGCTGATATTTTCCTATTACGCGGGGATGAAGCCGCAACGGTTTCTGATATCAATTTCGCCGATATTATTACGGATTTTAAGATTTCAGAAGGCGATAAAATTCATATCATCGATACGATTCCTCTGGCTAATTTAAGTTTTACATCTTCCGGGAATGACACCATAATTAAGATTACAAATTCAGGAATTTTAGGAATTGTTAAAAACGTCCAACCCAGTGTTGTCCAAACCGCAACAGTCATCACATCACCTACGGATTTAGCCTTAACAATTGGTTAATCATGTTTAATTGTTGTTGTGCTTTAGTGCTTTTAATAGGGGTGCTAAAGCACAACAACGAAATTTTTTATAGGTGCAAATAATTATAACTACCTAATTATCCGATTCTGTTTGATCAAAACTAGGAGTTAATGGTCGGTTTTGACTGTCTCCCAATCCCGAAGCATTTCCTATAGCAATAATAAAAAAAAATAAAGCAATAATTAACCATCCTAACGTTCCCCAGTCTGGCGGTTTTGGTTTTGGTGCATCGCTTTGAGACATAAAATTAACCTAGAAAATTAGGATTTACAAATTCTTTGTATCTTTGGGGTTAAACAAAGACTAAAATCTATTATTTTAACGGTAATGTTTTCACCGTCAAAACTTGAGGAGCAGAGGCATCAGGAGGATAGAGAAAATCAACTTTGACGGGTCGAGTTTCTTGCGGTTTTATGGTTAATTGTACTAACGCTTCTCCCTGTTGTCCCCGTCTTTGAACTAAATGAATATAGCGAGTTTGGGATTTTCCTTGATCATCTTCATAACTGAACTTAACAGTCCCTCGGAAGAAAACTTGAGGAGCTGGAGGGTCAAAAAACCTTAATCCAGGTTGGGATAATTTGTCTTCTTTGATCGGAGTTTGTAAGGTTAAAATAACTTTTTGGGGTTGACTTTTTGGGTTGTAAAGCGGTAAAATTAGGTTATATTCTACCCCATAATTTCCGTGGGCTTGATAGGCAGTATCGGGATATCTAACCACTAAAGGAGCGCTTTGAATTTGATTAGTTCCTAACTGTCCTTTGGGTAGGGTTGCGATCGGATAAGAAAAGGCTTCTCCTGGTTCGGGAATCGTTAAAATAGAACGGTTTGGATCAACAATATTAGCATTCCAACGGGAACCTAATGCCACTCCCGCCACCCGCCCATAGATAATTTGCTCAGGATTAGTATTAGGAGGAGTGGGGGTACGATCTCTGGGTGTAACTAACATTCCTTGCTGTAATAATTGTTCCCATTCTGTGAGAGTCGGTGCAATTTCCGTCTTGTTTTTTTGCACCGTTGCATATTTAGCCAAACTCGCAATATAAACCTTGCCATCACTCTCTAAACGCATTAAAGTAGACCGACCATTTAAAGGAGGTTCTAAATTTTTAACTGGAATGGGAGCATTTAATAATAGGCGACTACTTTGGGGCGGAATTATAATTTTTTCCACAAATTCAGGTTGTCGTTTTCCGCGTAAAATATCATTCATCACCCGACTTCCTGGCCCAGCAAAAATATTACCTGCTGAATTATCTAAAACCGCATCCAGGGGAATAAAGGGCGCATCCGGTTGACTTAAATAACTAGCGGCTTCTAAAATATTAATAGTAACGGGTTGATTACCCGGATTATAGGCTAATATTCCTAAATAAAGGGTTCTTAAATCATTTTCTTGGGGTGGTTTAGCAACATGATGGGCAAAAATATCAAATTTGCCTTTGAAGGGAAAATTTAAGTGGGCTTCTGGCTGTTTTTTATTATTTTTTGGAAAGGTAGAAAGTAAAATTCCTTCGTTTAAAATCAGTTCAGGACTGTTACTATTAAATACCGGAATTTTATCCAATTTTCCTGGTAAGGGTCGCACCTGCTGCGGTTGTACAATTTCATTCACCGGAGGGGCGGCTTGAGCAAATAGGGTTAAACTCAGAAATAAGGGTAAGATCATCGATATCAGATTGAATGGTTTTGAGCCTATACAAAACAATATCCTACCTTTCTCATGGGAAATGCAGGATACTGGCTTCAAATTTCAGATTAGGTTATCATCTAACCTGAAATTCAAATAATATTTTGTTAAACTCCTCGGGTGGGATTCGAACCTACGACCAATCGGTTAACAGCCGACCGCTCTACCACTGAGCTACCGAGGAACGTTGTGTCTCTCTTTTAGCCACAGTTACTAATAGTAGCGCTAGATCCTAAATTTTTGCAAGCTTTTTTGAATAATTTTTTTTTGACTTTGGCTGCAAAAGCTGAAACCCTCTTGATGCAGTGATTATAACCCCATCCTCATGCGAGCCAAACGGTTTTGAGCCTCGGCGTCCAGGGAATTCGCCAAAAAACGGCTCGGAGATGGTTTTCGGGGTTGATGACGACGCTGACGACGCTGGGTAGTAGCTTCCACCGCTTCAGCCAACTGTTCGGCGGACATCCACTCCGCCCCATAGCCGGTGACAGTTAACTGTTGAGCGCGGTCTGAGGTCGCCACAATTAACCGACGTCGGGACAACCTAAGTTGACGTCCCAAGGAAGCACAGAGTTTTTCAATATAAGTATCTGCGGTTTGCCCAAAACCGGTATAATGAATCGACACATTGCGAGTAATAGTTTCACTAACGCCGGGGGTATTTTGATAGTGAGCATCAAAAACCAGTCGGGCATCAAGTCCCTCAAAGGCGCTATAGTCCACTAAAGTCTCAATCAAGTGTCTCCGCGCTGTTTCCATGTCGTCAACATCGCGTTTCTGTCGCAATAGAGGCCAGATTCCAATTATGTTATAGCCGTCTACAAATAAGACAGCTTTACTGAGGGAGCTACTCATGGTTCAATTTTAAATAAACTTGCCTGGATTGGACGACCCATCAAAAAGCGCCCATAACCCATTTTTGTTTACATATTATCACAGAACTTTAGGGTAATTTAAGGTAAGAGGACTTATGCAACGGGCGCAGCGATCGCCCTTGCCCCATGACTTTCTGTCCTTAAAACCGGATATTTGCTCGAAGTCCAGCAATAAAGGCATCATCGATAAAATTACGGGGAGGATCAATATATTGAAAATCAGCCGTGAGATAGAAGTAGGGAGTCACCCCATAACTGTAGTACACCTCGAATCCCTGTTCATCGCCAAACCGATTTTTTCGGGAATTTAGGGTGTCTTGCAGATCATTGCTTAAGTCATAGTAGTAATACCCTAAGCCAAAACTATCTAACTCCCGTCCCCGGAATAGTCCCATCCCTCCAATGCCCGCGATCAGAGACTTCTGGACATAATTCGGATTCCCGTCGGAGATAGCCCCCTTGAAAAATATGCCCCACCCCTGTCGGGGGTTACTCGGATTCAGATGCAATAGATGGGAGAATTGGAAGGCAACACTATAAGCTCCCTGCTTTGTCGAAGGTTCTATACCCGCCCTAAAACTCTCAGATATAGAACTAAAATCCGTTCCTGCTTTGGTGGTGTAGATGCCTGTAAGCGAAAAGCTGGTGGGACGTTGGGCAATTTGGGTGTTATAGGAGGTGGTGAGGGAAAAAGTTATCCCATTGCTAAACAGATCCCCCGGCCAGTAATCCCGAGTCCGATCATCAGGATCATAGACCCAAAACGACAGATTGACCGGATCAAGTCTGACATTGGCGATCGCACCGATGAACACCGGTGGCACTAACCCACTAGGCGGAGCCGCAAAGACGGCATTCATAAATCGGCGGTTGCCCCATCCCCCAAAAAAGAGATCGTTTTCTAGCAGATCGAGGGCATTGATTTTGCCGATCAGGAAGGAAGCGCGATCGCCCAAGCGTTGGGAAAAATAGAGAGATGTTGCTATTACAGTATTCGGGCTGGCTGAGGGAAACTCCATTGCCGTATTGGTCGGGAAAAAAGTATTCCCTAAAGCTCCAGGGAGATTGCCAAAGCGATACTCAATATGGGTATTCAGACTTCCTCCTTCCCAGAGTCCGAGTTTGGCGGTATCCAATTTTACAAAGCTATCCAGCCGACCGCCATATTCAAACGGTTGATCTCCGGCACCGGATACTAGGCCCTGGTAAAACTGGGTGAATTCTAAGTCAAATGTCATCCCGTGATCGGCAAGGGTGCTGCGGAAACCACCCCAATCCCCCGTCAGCTTGCCACTAAAAGGGTTTGCAGGTTGGGATTCTGGGGATTGAGGTTGATCTTCTGTCTCCGTTGGGTTGGCTTGAGCGGAAGGAGTCTCAAGGGTTGAATCTGTGCTATTTTCAACTAATAGATCTTTTGCCTGAGTAGAAAAGACAGGTATCTCTGATAATGAGAGAATGGCTTGGTTATCGGTGAATAATGTTGAATAGTCGGGTAATTGCTGAGGATTAGAATTGATTTCCTCTGGAGGGGTAGGGATCGGCGATCGCTCATTGGCTCTAACTGGGAAGGGTGCGATCGCGATTGATAACGTCAATAGACTACCAACCAAAAGTTTACTAGCATCATCGCCTCTAGCTCCAAAAAAGACTAGGGCATCGGATGGGATAGTGTTCATTTCTACCTTGATTTTTGATGAGGTCAAACCACATTTAAACACTATATTTCCAGGTTAGTATCTGGGGATATCAACCTGGTTTCTTAACAATAACTAGACCCGAAAGTATAGATGTTTCGGGTTGGGGTTTATTCAATCAAGATTTTAGTATAAAGTACCACCCACGGTTTCCTCCCTTAACATCACCGAATGTGACATCATTCCTCCCGATAGATTTCGGGCTTTAAATCCGTTTTGTACCAGAATCCGGGTTGCGTAGTAAGCACGCTGACCCGATCGGCAAAAGACGAGGATCTCTTGATCCCGGGGGAGTTCGCCCAAACGAGCGCGGAGTTCAGGTAAGGGAATATTGACCGCGCCGGGTACACTTTCTATTTCGAGTTCTTCTGGATTACGGACATCGAGAAGCAGGCCTGATTCTATATTATTCCAATGACTTAAAGGCATATCACCTCTGAGAACATCGGCTGCCACCATTCCCGCAAAGTTGACAGGAGCTTTAGCACTGCCAAACTGAGGTGCATAACAAAGCTCGGCTTCTTCTAAATCATAAATGGTCGCACCCATCTGAATCGCCATGGCAATTGCATCAATCCGCTTATCCACCCCGTCCAAACCGAGGGCTTGCGCTCCCAGTATCCGGCCATCGGATTTGCGGAAAATGACTTTCATCGCCAGCATTTTCGCACCGGGATAATATCCGGCGTGGGAGTTGGGATAGATATAGATTTTTTCAAAATCCGTATCACCGAGTCGGGTTAGGACTTTTTCACTAACACCCGTCCAAGCGATCGCACCCCCAAACAAGCCAATGATCGCAGTGCCTTGAGTTCCTCGGAAACGGGAGTTACGCCCAGCAATAACATCGGCGGCAATTCTACCCTGACGATTCGCTGGGCCAGCTAGAGCATAGAGAGACCATTGCCCGGTGACAAAATCTTTAACCTCGATCGCATCCCCAACGGCGAAAATATCCGGTTTGCTAGTCCGCATTTGGTCATCAACCCGGATGCCGCCTCGCTCGCCAATTTCTAGTCCCGCCTGTTTCGCCAGATCCGTTTCCGGTTTTACCCCAATTCCCAGGATGACAATATCTGCGGGATAAGTCTTACCGGATTGGGTGAGAACTTCCAAGGAGCCATTAGCAGCTTGTTGAAATCCGGTCAAACCGTCATTCAGGGAGATGCGAAGACCGTGTTTTTCTAGGTAGCGTTCGCCAAAACGAGCCATTTCCTGATCGATGGGAGTCAGGATTTGATTACCCCTCTGGATTAGGGTCACTTCCAGTCCCAGATGAATCAGGTTTTCGGCCATCTCCAGTCCGATAAAGCCACCACCGACGACCACCGCCCGCTTCGTCCGTTTAACCGTCTGAAATCCCGAATAGGTGTCCATTCCACATGGCTCCGTTGTACCCTGTTCAATCCAGGTGCGGATGGTGCGGGCATCAGGTACAGTCCTAACAGAAAAAATACCCGGAAGATCAATTCCGGGCACTGGGGGACGAATCGGAGCAGCCCCGGGTGACAGCACCAATTTGTCGTAGGATTCGGTGGTGACTTCACCGGTGGCAACATTGCGCAAATCTACGGTTTTATTTTCTGGTGAAATGGCGATCGCCTCGCAGCGTGTCCGCACATCAATGGCAAACTGGTTTCGGAATGTGCTTTCATCGGCGACTAATAGACTGGACTCTTTTTCAATCAATCCTCCGACATGGTAAGGGAGTCCACAATTGGCGTAGGAAACATAGGGGCCGCGTTCTACCATGATGATTTCCGCCGTTTCATCTAATCGGCGCAGACGAGCCGCACAGGATGCGCCACCGGCTACTCCACCTACAATGACGACTTTCATTGACTTATTCTCACTTAACTTAATTTTTACAACAACCATATTCTACATCCCACGTCTTTCAAGTCAAGCGTGGGATGTAGAATACCCGACTTTAGGAGGAGTGAAAGTCAATAAGTTAGCTCTGAAAGGATTGAAATTAATTAAAAGACCTGCACCATATACTTCTAAATCTTGTTCGACTTGTGGTGTGATTGGTAAAAGAAATCGGTACGATTTTAATTGCCCTGATGGTCACTACCATAATTCCGACCTTAATGCTGCACGAAATCTATCTCAATGGGATGGTTTCTCATGTCAGTTAGACCTAAAGAGAGATGCTTCTGTAATGGATTCATCCGGTTTAACTGATGGGGTGCTTGGCACACCCCCGAATTCGGTGAATACGGTTAAACAAGAGTACATTCAACTGTCTCTTTTTGACTGGGCTAGATACGAGAATCCCACCCCTTTAGCGTAGCGTAGGGGTGGGAGTGTCAACTATTGATTATCTCACTATTTTTGCACTAATAACCATTGAATTCCAATTTATTGGAGATTAGATTTCAAAAAATTGATGTACAGTTCTTGATAGCGATATTGCCAAACACTATAAATCAGATGACGCAAATGTTCAGGAACTTGTGCAGAATAACTCAGCTTAAATTCTGGATAAAGAGAAACTAAGCGTGTCATGAATGATTTCTCCTGTTAAGATGAGGGTGGATAAGGATGATCCCAAAACAAGGTAATTTCAAGATTGGGAAACCTTTGTGTAAACTGTCTAATCACCTCCTGGCAAATTTCACAGGGCTTTCTTTCACTATATAAATAAAGTTTTCCTTCAATTTGGGGATTATCAAACATTTCTAAAGTTTCTGCTAGGGCTGAAAGAGCTTTATATTCAGCATCCGTATCCATGAGATAACCGGAATAAGAATCAACAATCGGTTCAAATTGACCTCCTTTTTTGCATTATTTTAGATACTAACAACATTTATCCCTGTTTGGTTCGGCAATTTTTGTTTTTTCTTAACTACAATCTCAATATCACATCCTAACAGATTCAAAAATCGTAATAACCTTTCTATCGAAAAACCTGATAGTTTTCCTCGGATTAATGCTGATACTTTGGGCTGATCAATTCCTAATAGTTTGGCAGCTTCAACTTGGGTTAATTCCCGTTGATCAATGAGTTCACTAATCTGGCGTACCAGTTCAGCTTTCATTAGCATTTCCTCGGCGTTTGGAAAACCGATATCTTGAAAAATATTACCACTACTAGCTTGAATTTTGATATCGTTATTCATGGCTTTTCCTTTTTATTGCAGTGACATGGGCATAGCCCATCCTACTCATCCAATACTTTGTATAATGGTGGTTAATATCTAACACTGTTGCCATTTTAACTGAGTTAAATTGCCATTGACTAATAATTTTAATAATCTGGCTTACCTGTTGGGCTGTAAAAAAAAATTATCTGAGTTTTCAAAATTCAGATTTGTAAATAAACGAAAAACATTTAATTGGTAATTAGTGTTTTTATTCATGATGTTTTCCTGGTTTAATTTGTTTAAACTTGGCTTACAACAAATATTGTAAAGTAATTTTTTTCTAATTGAATCATCCCTTTTCATTTTAGATTATAGCGGTTCCCTGTCGGGTGAGGTACATCTTAAAGTTAAAAAGCCTAATCACCAAGGAATTCAGCGTACCTCACCACTGGAAAAACCGCTATATTACAACTGATTTCTTCTTAATTTATAGTCCTCCTCTGCTTGTTTTAATCTTTTTTGAATCAGTTGCATATCCTGTTGAGGAGTAGAAATTCCTTTCTTTGACTTCTTTTGGAAGACGTGTAATACATAGATAATATCTGAAAATTTGACTGTATAGACACCGCGATAAGTATTTCCATCATAATCATCAATGATTTCCAGAACTCCCGCACTCCCAAATCCTTTAAGCGGTTTAGCAGATTCGTGCTTACTTCCCATCTGAGCTAGATATAGTGCATAGCCTATAACATCCCTAACTTCTTCTGGGAATTCTCTGAGATCATCTTTAGAACTTCCGATCCATTGAACGGGTTTTGTTAATGGTTGTGTCATTTTGATTAAATTTGCAATGTTTCATATATCAATTTTTTATAAAGTTTTAACTTTGCTCCTCTTCCCAACTACTTTAGTAGTGTTTTGAGAGAACGAATTGCACTTGCTGGCATTCTTCTCATTATGCCAGATTTAGCATATTTTGTCAATGACTAATAGACTTGCTCTCATTTCTAGGTAGAACCTAGAAATGTTGATATTGTGCCAGAGCCACTAATATTACTAGAAGCTCCGCCTCAACAAAGCATTTCCCGCGAGACCCGGGGAACGAGTTAATACTATTAAGAACCGATCGCATCTCTTAACGCATTTTGGGTCATGGCGGCGATCGCTTGATCTGTCGCTTTCGGAAGGTGATAATATTTCCCTCCGGCTGTTTTTGCTAACTCCTTCGCAAACCCCGTAGAAATAAATTTACTTTCGGTATCAATCACTAACAATTGCATCTTTAACCCGCGAATTTTTGCAGCAATTTCTAATATTTCCTTCTTAATATCCGGTTTCTCCCCTTCAATTTGGGGTTCTCCCAAAGACCGAGATAAAGAAATATTCCCCCGTCCGTCGGTAATGGCCACAATTACCACTTGACCAATATCCCCCGACTGTTTAGCATTCACCCCGACTCTCACCGCCTGAGTTAACCCGTGAGCTAAGGGCGACCCACCCCCACAGGGTAAGCGTTCCAGCCGTTTTCTAGCCGCAGCAATCGAACGAGTGGGCGGTAACAACACCTCCGCCTGTTCCCCTCGGAAGGGAATTAACGACACCTGATCTCGACTTTGGTAAGCTTCGGTTAACAGTTGTAACACCGCCCCCTTTGCCGACTGCATCCGGTTCAGGGCCATGGAACCCGACGCATCTACTACAAATACCACCAACGCCCCAGATTTCCGGGCCAACCGTTTCGCCCGAATATCCCCCTGTTCCACAATCACTTTTCGCCCCGGTTCCCGCAGACGTCGGGCTTGTTGATAGGGGGCCGCTGCGCGTAACGTCGCATCAACGGCAATTCTTTGGACTTTCCCCTTGGGTAAAACGGGCTTAATGTACCGCCCCCTGTCATCGGAAAAAATCACGCTGCGACTGCCGGATTTCCCTTGACGGTTTGCCATTTGGGTAAAATACAAAACGCTATCATCCAGGATCACCCCTTCCGGGTCAAAAATAAATTCTTCGGGGATGGTGGCTTCTTCTTCTTCCGGCTGGTCTTCCTCGTCTTCCTCGTCCTCGTCTTCCTGCTCCTGATCTTCCGGGGACTGATCTTGAGGCGGTGGGGGTGGCGGGGGTTGCTGTTGCTGTTGCTCGGGAGGGGGAACAATTTTAGCCCGGGGGACAATCACTAATTCCACCGCCCGACGTAAATCATCGGCGTTGACGGTGGTACGTCCTTCCAAGGCGGCCGAGGCTTTGGCTACTCTTACCGCAAAGAGTTCCGCCCGATGACCCATGACACCACCCCGCACGGCTTCTTGCACTAAATATAAGATTTGTTCAGGGGTAATCACCACATCTTTTAACCATTCTCTGGCTAAAATAATCTGGGTTTTCAGATCATCTAATTCCTGATTATATTGTGTTAAAAAATCTTGGGGCGATCGCGCATAGTCCATGACTTGATCTACCGCTTGCACCCGTTCGTCTAAACTGAGAACTCCATCGGCGGATAGGGCGATCGCAATTCTATCGAGTAAATGATCCCGTAATGACCCTTCTTCGGGGTTAAAGGTGGCGATAAATAAAGGTCTACAGGGATGTTCAAAACTAATCCCTTCCCGTTCGATTACATTCCGGCTTTCGGTGAGAACTGTTAATAATAAATTAGCAATATTATCATCTAACAAATTAATTTCATCGACATATAAAACCCCTCGGTTAGCTGTAGCTAAAAGTCCGGGTTGAAATACGGTTTGACCCTGTTTAACCGACTGTTCTAAATCCACCGAACCCACTAATCGATCTTCGGTGATCCCTAACGGAATTTGAACAAAGGCGGTGGGGACAATTTCCGTCGGTTGCGTCTGATCAACGGGTTCAGCGTTAGCAATTGATCCTTTAACAACTTCTATCGGGGGTAATAAAGCGTGTAATGCCCGCGCCATCACAGATTTAGCCGTTCCTCGTCTTCCGGCAATCACCACACCCCCCAAACCCGGGTCAACCGCCGCCAGTAATAGAGCGAGCTTAATGGCACCTTGTCCAATCACCGCAGTGAGGGGAAAGGAGGTAATCACAGGGGCGCTAACGGGCGCAGACATAGCTTTAGAAATGACAGAACAATATCCTATAATAGCAAATAATGGTACTTTTGTTAATTGGTTTTCCTAAAAAGTTATGAAAATTATCAATTTCAGATTATTTCAACAGCTACAAAACTATACCAACACTTGTGGAATAAATCCCCAATTGCGATTAATTATTGTTACGGGTTTAATTAGTTTAGGGGTTGGATTTCCGGTTTTAGCAGAACGTCAGGGAGATGTAGAAAGATTAATCAGTACCAATCAATGTCAACAATGCGATTTAAGTCAGGCTAATTTGGCAGATGCAAAGTTAGAAGGAGCGGATTTATTAGGAGCAAATTTGCAAAAAGCCAACCTCAAAGGAGCTAATTTAAAAGGGGCGGATTTAAGTTCAGCTAATTTAATCGAAGCGGATTTATCTGGGGCAGATTTACGCGATACAAAGCTCCTGAGTACCACGTTAAGAAAAGCGAATTTAAAGGATGCTGACCTTTCTTGGTCTGATCTTTATCAAGCGTTTTTAGAAGATGCTCAATTTAATAATGCTAATTTATTAAATGCTAATCTCAATAATGCTAAATTACAAGGAACTAATTTTTGTGGTGCGACTATGCCCGATGGACAAAAAGGAAAATGTTAATTATCGTAAACTAGAGAGTTCATCCACAATTTTGATTTTTCCGCGAGAGACTCCTCGGAGTAATCGATCTACACAGCGTCTTTCTTCTTCTGAGAGGGATTCATCTAAAATCGCTGCGAGGAGTCCATACCGATCCGCAACGGTTAAATGACCTGTGGCGTTCACTTGAGCGAACAAATCACCCAGGGCAGATTGTAGGAGTTGAACTTTAGGAACCATAAATATTCAATGTTAACCCAATATTCTAATCTTTACAGATTTTTCATACAGTGAACGTGATTTTACATCAGCTTTACTTGTGATTTCTGGGAATATAATTTGTGATTGAGATAACTTAAAATTTGTGATCGGGTTAAAGTTCTATGGCGATCGCGGAACAATGTCAATGTGACCAAAATCACAATTATCAACCCTATTTTGGCTCTATTGAACTTTCAAATCCTTAATTTTATGATTCACCCTTTAATTGCTCATTTTCAACTTTTAGCTCGTTATAATACTTTAGCCAATCAGCGATTATATTCAGCCTGTGCAGAATTAACCGACGCAGAACGTAAACAAACTAGACCAGCTTTTTTTCAGAGTATTCATAACACATTAAATCATATTATGGCGGACAAATTCACGATATGTTAACCCAAACTATTGTTAAACCCCCCAGTTTAGATATGCACCGGATTCTTAGACCTTAGTTACACCTTTAAATCGGATCTCGTAGTGAGGGCTTCAGCCCTCAGAAAAGCCCTTCAGGGCTTACTAAATTTTAAAGAAAATGGTTTTATTGCGGTTTTTTCTGTTATAATAAACCCAACCTGTGGAAACGTAGAATTTTGCGTCTCTCCTAAATAACTAATTTAAAATACCAATGCCCTTTAATTCTACTCCCCACAAATCTAATCCAGTTTTGACAACATTCGTTTCCGTATTGGGTTTAGGTATAACCTTGCTCAATAGCCCTCTAGCGATGGGTGAAATGGTCAATCCTACTTTAATAGCAAGCCAACCTCAAGGGGCAACAGTAACGGGAAAAGATGGTCAATATGTAGCTAAAATTATTGTTAATAGTTCTGCGGATACCACTTGGAAAGTTTTAACAGATTATAATAATTTTTATCAATTTTTGCCGAATGTTATCAGTAGTAAAGTCTTAAAAACTCAAGGGAATCAAAAAATATTTGAACAAATTTATCAAGTTCAGGCCCTTATTTTTAAACAACAAACTAGGGTTCGGATTGCTAGTACAGAAACCTATCCCAAACAAATTGATTTTAAACTGGTTGATGGGGACTTAAAAGCTTTACAGGGAAGTTGGAAAATTGAACCGATTTCGGCTCAACAAGTTTTAATTGAGCATCAAGTTAAGGTTGACCCGGGTTTCACTCCTAGTCTATCTTTATTTTATAGTATCTATGAAAATAGCTTAAAACAAACCCTAGAGGCAATTAAAAAAGAAACTGAACACAGAAATTAGGGAAAATTTGACACTCAGACTTGAGGATTCTAACTAAAGGGGGATTTACCTTCTTTGAACTGGCGGGCGAGTCCCGCACTGTCGATCCCAGCAATACGGAAGCGACGGTCTAAATCCGTGGGGTCGGGAGAGGTTTTTTCGGCTTCTTCCATGGTGACCCGGGCGGCAATCACCTGTTCAAATAGGGCTTGGTTAATCAGTTGCATTCCTTCATAGGTATCGGATTCCATTAACTGTAGGGCGTTTTCCTCATCGCCTTTGAGCAGATAATCTCGCATAGCCGGGGTATTCACCAAAACATCGTGAACCGCCGTCCGTTTATTATCCACGGTGGGAACTAATAATTGAGCAATCACCGCCACTAAGGAATCACAAATCTGAATCCGCACCGTCGGTTGTTCATCCACATTAAACAGGTTTAACAGACGATTAATGGCATTTAAAGCATTGCGGGTATGAAGTGTCCCTAAAACTAAGTGACCCGTTTGGGCGGCTTGTAGGGCTGTATTAACGGTGATCCGATCGCGCATTTCCCCAATTAGAATCACGTCGGGATCTTCCCTCAGAACCGCCCGTAATGCGTTATTGAATTCTAAGGTATGTAACCCCACTTCCCGTTGACTAATCAAACACATCTTTGAGGGATGAACAAATTCAATCGGGTCTTCAATTGTGACAATATGCTTTTTAGCCGTTTCATTCAAGTGACGAATCATCGCCGCTAAGGTTGTGGATTTCCCCGAACCCGTTGGCCCGGTGATTAAGATTAAACCCTGGGGAGAACTAATAATATTTTTCAGAACTGGGGGTAACGCTAACTCATCAATGGAGGGAATTTGTAAATGAATTAAACGTAAAACCATCGCCCCTCCGGTCAGGGAATCAAAACAATTCACCCGACAGCGCACTAACCCCGGATAAAATACTGCCGTGTCTAATTCCTTCGTATCCGCAAACTGTTGGCGTTGATGGGGAGTCAGAATCTCATCCAAATAATGTTCAAATAGTTCAGGAGTGACTTTAGGCTGATCCTTGGCTCTGGCCATTTGACCCTGAATCCTAAATCGAGGCGTATGTCCGACCCGAATATGAATATCTGAGGCTTTTTTGCTGTAAGCATCCTTGACCATCATTTTGATCGAAGATCCAGAGTTGATAGCAACAGATGAAGGCTCCACCCCACTAGGGGGGGGAGGCATTTTGGGGACAGGCTTGGGGGAAGCGGAGTTCGTCATGGTTTTTTAGATGACTTCAACACAATTTGGCATTAATTAAATTATAAAGAATATATATCTCCCCCGTCGGCTTTGTAAAAATTTCGTAACCCAACCCCAATCTCCTTTGTCCTCAATTACTTTTTCCCATGAAAAAAAATCGGTTTAAATTGCAACGTTGGTTAGAATTTCATGCGGTAGCTCCTGCTTATAGCGGTGGATTACTAATGGGACTCTCTATCTTTTTCTTTGGCTCCGCTACTAACACAATGGCGGGATGGTTATATGTGATTAGTGGAATTAGTTTTGCTTTATTAGTGATCGCCGCAATTTTACCCCAACGTTCCCTATCAGCCCTAAAAATTAAACGAGAAACCATTCACCCCGTAAGTGTGGGAGATGATTTAACCCTGGAATTAACGATTGAAAATTCTACCCATCAAGCGAGAATGCTGATTCAAGTTCAGGATTTATTACCCCCCAGTTTAGGAAAATCTACCACAGTTATTGAATATTTACCTCCCCATGAATCTCGTCAATGGGTGACTTATATTCCCACCCAGAAACGCGGAATTTATCATTGGCTGGGAGTGCAATTCAGAACCGCCACACCCCTAGGATTATTTTGGTGTAGTCGAGAACGAGAAGCCCCGGCAACGGCGATTGTTTATCCGTTAGTTTTGCCCTTAACTACCTGTCCGATCATTGATGAAATGGGACAGGATTATAACCCGAATGTCTATGAAAATCGTCAGTTTCAAATGGCAACAGAAGGCATTACCCGCACTTTAAGACCCTATCGTTATGGTGATGCCACCCGTTTAATTCATTGGCGTTCTAGTGCGCGTTATGGAGAATTACGGGTCAGGGAATTGGAAACTTCTAACGGGGGTCAAGAAGTTATTATTAGTTTAGATAGTGCTTTTTTCTGGCAACCCGATGATTTTGAGCAAGCTGTAATTGCTGCGGCTTCTTTATATTTTTATGCGTCTCACAGTCAATTAAATGTGCAGTTATGGACGGCAAAAACCGGACTAGTTTCTGGCAATCGAGTGGTTCTTTATACCTTAGCAGATGTTCGGTTTGGGGAAGATAGAGTTGTAGAAAATCTCCCTAACTTCCCGATAATTTGGTTAACTCAAAATCCCGAATCTTTAAGAAAATTGCCCAGGGGAAGTCGTTGGTTGCTTTGGCCGAATTCTTCTTCCCCATTGTCTCATAAAAAAATTGATGACCCTAGCCAAAAGTTAGCTAATTTGGGATTAGAAATTATTCCCGATCAACCTCTAAAATCTCAACTGCAATCTTCCTTGAGAAAATCAAATTTTTAGTCTATTAATCAGGATAAATTAATTTTTTTGTCTGTAATTTTATCGATCCTGTCTGCTGTTTTTTTCAAAGTTGCCACCCCTTGCGGTACAATCGAAATAATATTGTTATACAAATTACACGCCGATCCATGACCCCAGAAACTAACGATAAATTATCCACTCAAAAGAGCTTAATGGCGATGAAGCAGTTCTCCGAACAGTACGCCAGACGCACGGGAACTTACTTCTGCGCCGAACCTTCGGTTACTGCTGTGGTAATTGAAGGTTTAGCTAAACATAAAGACGAGTTAGGAGCGCCTCTTTGTCCTTGTCGTCATTATGAGGATAAAGAGGCTGAAGTCAAAAATACTTTTTGGAATTGTCCCTGTGTTCCCATGCGAGAACGCAAGGAATGTCATTGTATGCTATTCCTAACCCCTGACAATGATTTTGCTGGAGATCAACAAAAAATTTCCCTAGAAGAAATTGAAGAAGTTCGCTCCACAATGTAATAATTATTGGGTATTGGTGTCGGTGTTAGGTGTTTAATTTTAGGAAAAGATAGAGTTAGTAAATTCTTACTCATATCTGGTTTTGGGTTAGGAGTTTAAATCCATGCAAGAGGAAATTCCCCAGGAGTTTTGGCAAGGAGTTGAAGAATTTAATCAACAACAATTCTATGCTTGTCACGACACTTTAGAGGCTTTGTGGATGGAAGCACCACAACCGGAGAAAAAATTCTATCAAGGGGTTTTACAAATCGCCGTCGGGTTGTACCATTTAAGCCAAAAAAATTGGAAAGGGGCTGTTATTTTGATGGGGGAAGGACTGGTAAAACTAGACTATTATTATCCTGATTATAGTGGGATTAATGTAGAACAGTTGATGGATGAAACCAGCCAGCTTTTAAAAGCCTTACAAATAGCCGGAGCCGAAAAGGTGGAGGAGTTTTTACCCTTGATGCAGCCTCAAGGTACTGTCCAAGGTTTAAAATTACCGAAAATTCAAATATTGACTCTGACACTGATAACTGATAACTGATAACTGATCACTGATTCCAATGGCTATGACTAAATTACGGGTGGGATTATTATTTGGTGGGTGTTCTGGGGAACATGAAGTTTCGATTAGTTCCGCTAGGGCGATCGCCAAAGCCTTAACCAGCGATGAAAATGCAACTCGATACGAACTGCTACCCGTCTATATTCAAAAAAATGGGGTTTGGAAAGATAGCGAAATTGCCCAACAGGTTTTAGCCTCGGGAAAACCCCTATTAACTAGCGATGAAGCTCAACCGGGCGATCGCATTCCTCAAAATATTAATTTATCAGAAATTGACCTTTGGTTTCCCATTTTACACGGGCCCAATGGCGAGGATGGAACCATTCAAGGGTTATTAACTTTAATGCAGGTTCCCTTTGTCGGTTCCGGGGTATTAGGTTCTGCCATTGGTATGGATAAAATTGCGATGAAAATGGCATTTGCGCAAGCGGGTTTACCCCAAGTTAAATATAAACTGGTGATGCGATCGCAAATTTATTCTAACCCCTGTATTTTCCCCAAATTATGTGACGAATTAGAAGTGGAATTAGGGTATCCCTGTTTTGTCAAACCCGCTAATTTAGGGTCATCCGTTGGCATTTCCAAAGTTAGAAACCGTCAAGAATTAGAAACTGCCCTAGATAACGCAGCCAGTTATGATCGACGGATTATCGTAGAAGCAGGAGTTATGGCTAGGGAAGTCGAATGTGCCGTATTAGGAACCGATAGACCCAAGGCTTCCGTAGTGGGAGAAATTACTTTTAATAGTGATTTCTACGATTATGAAACCAAATATACCGAGGGCAAAGCCGATCTATTTATCCCAGCAAAAATTAGCGATGAAATTGCTAATAAAATTAAAGAAATGGCGATTCAAGCCTTTTTAGCTGTCGATGCCGCCGGGTTGGGACGGGTTGACTTTTTCTATGTGGAAAAAACCGGAGAAATTTTAATTAATGAAATTAATACTCTCCCTGGTTTTACGGCTACGAGTATGTATCCCCAACTTTGGGCAGCAACGGGGGTTTCCTTCCCTGAATTGGTGCATCAACTCATTCAATTTGCCCTAGAAAGACATTCGGAAATTAAACGGGATTAAAACCAGGGGGAAAACAGATCTCGCTCTTTTTAAGGCGATTTAATCTATAGTGCTATCAATTAAGGTAGGACAATACTAAACTTTCTAACAAGGGTTATAACTTACTATTCCCTATTCCCTTAGATTAGTGCATGGGTCTGGGATAACAGGGACGACAAGGAGAACCGATACAAACTTGGCCAGGGGGCATACTTTTAAATACACTACTACGCGCCCCAATCACTGAATTTGCCCCAATTTTAACCCCTGGCCCAACAAAACAATCCATCCCCACCCAAACCCCATTTTCAATGTAAATGGGGGCTGTTTGTAATTCAAATTTAGGATCTTTAATATCGTGACCTCCGGTGCATAAATAGCTTTTTTGGGAAATAACGCAATGTTCACCGACAATAATTTCATCTAAACTATAAAATACAACATCATCCCCAATCCAACTGTAATCACCAATGGTAACTTTCCAAGGATAGGTAAATCGGGCGGTGGGACGCAGCACAACTCCTTGACCCACTTTAGCACCAAATAATCGTAGAATTTGACAGCGAATTCCATTAAAAGGATGTAAGCTGAGGGGAAATGCGATCGCTTGCACTAACCACCATAACAACACAAACCAACCCGGTTTTCCCCGATCAAAATTAGATTGATCATATTGGCGTAAATCCACAAAAGTTGTTTTTTCTTGCAACATAAATTAATGGGGAATGGGGGGTTTAGCAGGTTTTGGGGTAACATTTAATTGCCCGCCAAATGTACGCAATTCAAATAATTTAACCCCGATTTGATATTCATATTGGCTCAAAAGACGGCCATAAATATATCCGGCTTTACCATCTAAGAATCCCAAGCGGATGATATAAAATATAATAAATCTTAGCAAGGGTTTAAAGGGTAATCTCACCCAAATTTTCTTTAAAAATCGTTTGCGTTGAACCGAATCCCCAAATAGATCAGCACCAATAGTTTTGCTATCATCCGTCCCCATCAAAGTATTATAATAAACCCGAGCTTCCCAATTAGAATAACGATTATGACGCTCAATCCAGTGGAATAAATCTCGAAAATCTTCATGGAGCATATCATTTTTCAGATATCCCACTTGACCGGAAGACATGACAACGTGTTCATGAACTTCATTATCCCCAGTATTGGGAACATCTTCCGTATTTAAGTTTTCATAACGGCCTAATTTATGCTTAAATAAACGCAAATTCCAGTCGGGATATTTGCCCCCATGACGCACCCATGTTCCCAAAAAGAAGACCCGACGATTAATATAATATCCTGTATATTCTGGGTTTTTGATTACTTCAGCAATTTCATCCCAAGACTCGGGGGTAATCCGTTCATCGCAATCTACAATTAACACCCATTCATTTTTAAAGGGTAAGGTTTCTAATGACCAATTTTTCTTTTTCGGCCATCCCCCTTTAAAATAAAATTGAACCACCTTAGCCCCATAATCTTCGGCAATTTCCACACTGCGATCGCTACTTTGGGAATCAACTACAAAAATCTCATCAGCCCGGGCTACACTCGCTAAACAGGCGGGTAAATTCGATTGTTCATTTCTGGCTGGAATCAAAACAGAAACGGGAAGTTTGGAGGGGTTAGAATTCATAGTTAAACTTAACAATAGATAAAATGATTGACCACGATTGCAATTTATTTTTGAGAATTCTCTGGTTTAGATTCAGAATGAACTAAGCCAGAAATTGCAGCACCCAAATAACCGATTTGACCATAAGCATACACGAAATTATCAAATCGTAAGGCAGGATTATCAAAATATTTAATGGTTTTGTATAACCCTCGGATAATGCGTTCCCCACCTCGTCCCAGTTGCACAATTCCATCCCGCCCTGCTAACTGTTCCCGATAACATTCGCTAATGCCTTGCCACCATCCCCGCTCCATAAACCAAGCTCGGTTGACGCGTTCCGGTGCAACATGGTGGGCAACTAACGCTTCAGGAATATAAGCGACTTGCCAACCTTGTTTAAGGGCGAGTTCAGTCATCTGTAATTCTTCGTTAGATAATAACCGTTTTCCCACCCGACCTAAATTGACATCAAAACCGCCAATTTTCTCTAAGAAACTGCTACGGATGGAATAATTTAACCCTCTGGGTGTCAAACCAGGATTTTGAATTTCAACCCACTGGTCTCCCAAATTGTATGCACCCAAATTTCCGGCTAAATTATCAGACAACCAAGGTGGGGGAGTGATTCCCTCTGGCCAAATCAATGTGACTTTCCCTCCAGCGATCGCCAGTTTCGGATGATTTTCATAAGCTGAATATAACACTCTTAACCATTGAGGCGTGGCAATGGCATCGTCATCTAAATAGGCAATAATCGGGCTTTGGGAGTTTTTTGCCCCTGTATTACGAGCCACGGATAACCCCGTTACGGGTTCATAAATATATCGGAGTTTAGGATGGGGAAGACGAGCTTCAACGACTTGACGGGTTCCATCCGTTGAAGCATTATCAACAACAATAATTTCAAAATCAGTAAAATCTTGTTGCAGTAAACTATCAATTGCTAAACCCAAATATTGTTCTCGATTGTGGGTACAAATAATCGCCGAAATCAGAGATTGTGACATGACTTAGACTCCATTCTGGTGCATAAGAACAACGGGAAATAAATTGATAAATACAGAGTGTCTATTTGAGATTAGACTGATGGGAACTGACACGAGTTAATAACCACAAACTCACGGCAATTCCGATTACTTCCGCAGCCATGGCACTTAGCATAGCCTGAATTGCAATTAGATTGAACGGGGTGACAATAGAACCTGGATTCAAAACCGTTGTCCCCGGAGTTGGAGTCAGAATTTTAGACCCTCCCGGGGGTAAGGTCAGCATCCGATACAATAAGGTTCCCACAATTAAGAAACCCACTAAAATTACACAGATCATACCAATCAGATTAATCACAATTCCAATCCATAGGGCATGAACTACTTCTACTTTCGGGGGGCGCTCATTCGGATCTTCTAATTTACTGCCAATTTGAGTGTATCGGAAACACCAATAAATTGTAAAAATTAAAGCAAATAAACATCCATATCCTAAAACTATAACCAAGGCTGAATTGTTAGTATTAGAAGGGGAAGCCGGTCTTAAAAACAAGACAAAAATTAAAAGCAATATCGGAATAATTGCCAAGATAGATTGTACCCAAAACCCGACATAACCCAAACGACGGAAATCTTGGGCAATTTCATGAACATTAGGAGAATTCGAGTCATAATTCGTATAGGGATCAACCATTTTTTTCCTTTGGTAATTATAAAAAGAGGCAATAGGGAATAGGGAATAGGGAATAGGCAATAGGCAATAGGTAATGGGTAATAGGTAATGGGTAATGGGTAATAGGTAATGGGTAATGGGTAATGGGTAATGGGTAATGGGTGATATTCAGCGAGCGAGGACGCTCGCACTGCTTCTTCTCCCCCTGCTCCCCTGCTCCCCCTGCTCCCCTGCTCCCCCTGCTCCCCTGCTCCCCCTACTCCCCCTACTCCCCTAACTCCCATTGATCTAATAAATCATTAAGTAAAAGTTCTTGAATCCAAGTTTTACTAACTACGGTTAAGGGTAAAGCTAAAATTAAGCCTAACACGCCGAAAAAGGTGGCAAAAAAGATTTGGGCTGTTAAGGTAATCGCGGGTAACAGATCAACCTGTTTTTGCATGATTAGGGGACTTAACCAATAGCTTTCTAAGTTTTGAATAATAACGTATAAGATAATCACTGCCAAGGCTTTCCAAGGGGTATCTAATAAGGCAACCGCAACGGGAAAAATGACGCTGGCTGTTGGGCCAATATTAGGAACAAAGTTAAAGATTCCCGCTAATAGGGCATGGGCAAAAACAAAGGGAACCCCCAAAATTAATAGACCAATACCACTCAAGACTGCAACAAAAGTGGAAGTAATCACAATACCCCCCATCCATTGCAACAAGACTATTTCACATTGAGATAGAATATAATCTGCCCGATGGCGGTAAAATGAGGGAAATAGACGCACAAATCCTTGACGATAGGACAAAGGATCTGCTAATAACATCAAAGTAAATATTAATACCAATACAAACTGTAAAAAATTGCCAATTGAGTTAGAAAAGAACGCAAAGAAATTTCCTAATAGTTTTTGAGCTAGAGGCCCAACCTGTTGTGCTATTTGAGTAACATTCGGCAGTTTAATATTCAGATTCGGAAGCCAAATTGGAGGATTTTTAATTAAATGGTTTAGCCAAATCAGAAATTTATCGTATCCGATGGGAACCAGTTTAATTAGTTCTTGAAACTGACCCCAAAACGGAGGTAAAACCATACTAATTAACACCGCACCCATGACCACAATTAAAGTTAGGGACAGGAGAACAGCCCACCCTCGTCGCAGTCCAAACCGTTGTATCCGACGCACTAAACTGTTAATCGCAATTGAGAAAACAACCGAGGTAAACACCAGCAGTAAGATCTGCCTAAACTGCCATAGAATAATTAAAGCAATAATTAAACAAAGAAACCCGATCCAGTCTGCTAGTTTCAAGAGATTAACTCCTTCAATATGCTACAGCCTCAACTTTTAAATTGGGAATGTTGTGATACCCTTCCTATCCATTCCGATGCAGTACGAGTGGTTGCGATTAGTTGTGATGGCCAACTTCTTGCCAGTCGCAGTGATGACACCACTTTGCAAATCTATAACTTGAAAACCCCCTGCCAGCCTATCATTTTAGCGGACAATTTAGACCGAGAATATCCGGGCTATGGGTTAGCATTCAGTCCGAATTCTCCCATACTAGCGATTGAATCTGACAAAAATGTTCATCTTTGGAATACAATTACCCGTCAACATCAAGTATTGGACTTAGGACTATCGGTTCCAATTTGTTCTTTGGCCTTTAGTCCCAATGGTCAACTCTTGGCCGCGGGCAGTTTTGATGGTATGATTGGGTTTTGGGATTTAACCTCTAATCAACCTCTCCCCCATTTAAAAGCCCATTCCTTTCCGATTTGGTCATTAGCTTTTAGTCCCGATAATTTGTTCTTGGCTAGTGGGAGTGGAGATGGCACAGTAGGATTATGGAGTTTAGATCACCGACATTCCGATGCTCTTTTAGTCGGTCATTCCTTCCCCATTTGGTCAGTGGCTTTTAGTCCCGATGGTTTAACCGTGGCCACGGGGAGTGAGGACAAAACCATTAAACTCTGGTGGCTGGAAATTGGTCAGGAGTTAGTAACTTTCCTTGGTCATACGGGTGCTGTGCAATCCCTGGCCTTTTCTCCAAACGGTAGAATTTTAGTGAGTGGAAGTCAGGATAAAACCTTAAAGCTATGGCAAATTAGCCCAAATTTACAGGTCGGAAACCAATCAGACCCGATTCAGACCTTCACTGGTCATACAGATGGGGTTGGGACGGTGGCTTATAGTCCTTCTGAAGATTTAATTGTTAGTGGAAGTACGGATGGAACAATTAAACTTTGGCGACAAAGGGGTTGAGGGGTTGAGGGGAGCAGGGGAGGCAGGGGAGGCAGGGGAGGCAGGGGAGGCAGGGGGAGCAGGGGAGGCAGGGGAGGCAGGGGAGGTAATGCTATCAACCCATGACCCATGACCCATTCCCTAATATCCTACCAAGTCGGATCACTATAAATATTAATAGTCATTTCACTTTTCCCAGGGGGAACAGCAGAAATACAAGCACAGATAAAATTATCTGTGTCTATTTCTACTNGTAATTCGTAATTCGTAATTTCGTTATGGCAGAGAATGCCCGGTTTTGTTATGAATAAAATCTAAAATTTTAGAATAGGCTTCAGCATTGGTTTGAGGGTTAATAATAACGGGTTCTTTACCATCGGGAAGCCAAAACGTAATGCGTTGGCTCGAATCAATTACAAAGGTATTAAGACGATTCAAGTCAATAATATATTCATGACGATCATAAACAATTCTAACCCAATAGTTAGTTGGGCAATGGGTTGTAATTCTTTGAATATATCCTAAAATATCCTCATAGGTTTTGGGATTAATTTGATGGTTAATAATCATTTGTTTGCCATTAGCTGGCAACCAAAAGGCAATCCGTTTATTAAATCCAGATGCAAACGCACTTACACTATCGAGATCAACGAGATAGGTTTCTCGCTCATAATTCATTTTGATCCAGTACGCCACAGAACCTCCTCAGACCTGTGAATCCTTCCCGGGACTCAACTCGCTTGTAAATCGGATCAACAGACCAGAGGACAATGATCGCTTACCCATTCTGTATCATTATAGAATAATTACCGATTAGATAGGATCAAAATCTCCCCTGAAATTAGAAATTGATGCCCCTGCTCTTTCTTTCTGACTGAATTAACAATTCTAGGATAATTCAGTCTAAGAATTAAACAGGGAATTGGAATACAACCCGGTCTGGTCTAATTGTCCATGGGTAGGGTGCTGTCCTTTAGGTTGGGCTGAGTTCTAATAAATTGGTTGCTGCGGCTACAAATCCCTGAAATAGCGGGTGCGGACTATTCGGTCGGGATTGGAATTCGGGGTGAAATTGGGTAGCCACGAAAAAGGGATGGTTGGATAATTCAATGATTTCTACTAAACGGCCATCGGGAGAGGTTCCACTAATCAGATATCCAGATTCTAAGAATAGTGTTCGGTAGGCATTATTGAATTCATAACGATGACGATGGCGTTCATAAACAACTTCCTGTTGATACAGTTTAAATGCTAAAGTATCCGGCTGTAAGCGGCAGGGATATAACCCTAAACGCATGGTTCCCCCCAAGTCCACTACATCCTGTTGTTCGGGTAATAAATGAATTACAGGATTAGGGGTTTGGGGATCAAATTCAGCACTATGCGCCCGCTCTAGTTTGGCAATATGACGTGCCCATTCAATCACAGAACATTGCATTCCTAAACATAACCCCAGGAAGGGTATTTTATGTTCTCGGGCATATTCAATTGCCATAATTTTACCATCGGTTCCTCGTTGTCCAAACCCGCCGGGAACCACAATTCCTTGCACATTTTTGAGATAGTTCTCAGGATTATTCCCCTCAATATCTTCGGAGTTAATCCACTCTAAATGTAATTCTGCCCCCTCCTGAATAGCCGCATGACGCAGGGATTCTACCACTGATAAATAGGCATCGGTTAACTGGATATATTTGCCGACAATGGCGATTTTGATTTGAGGATGGGGGAGAGGACATTTTGTATTTAGATCCCGATGATAAAGCCGATCAACTAATGTTTGCCATGCGGTTAAATTCGGTTGTCGTTGTTCTAATTGTAACAGTTTTAAACTCTGTTCGGCAAGTCCTTCTTTCTCTAAAAGTAAGGGGACTTCATAAATACTATCTGCATCGGGGGAGGTAATAACACAATCAGCTTCTACATCACAAAAACCAGCAATTTTTTCTTTGATTCCTAGGGGAATTTGGCGTTCACAACGACACACTAAAATATCCGGTTGAATCCCAATTGATCGTAATTCTTTAACCGAATGTTGGGTCGGTTTGGTTTTCATTTCCCCCGCCACACCAATCCAAGGAATTAACGTAACGTGCAGATAAATTACATTTTTCCGACCCACATCTTTCCTAAATTGACGAATTGCTTCTAAAAAAGGTAGGGATTCAATATCACCAACGGTTCCCCCAACTTCCGTAATCACCACATCAGGATTCGTGTTTTTTGCCACTCGATGAATCCGTTCTTTACATTCATTGGTAATATGAGGAATCACTTGAACCGTGCCTCCTTGATAGTCTCCCCGACGTTCTTTATTAATCACCGCTTGATAAATAGCCCCGGCCGTGACACTATTAAGACGGGACATGGAGGTATCAGTGAAACGTTCATAATGTCCTAAGTCCAAGTCCGTCTCCGCCCCATCTTCGGTCACAAAGACCTCCCCATGTTGAAATGGACTCATGGTTCCAGGGTCAACATTAATATAGGGATCGAGTTTAAGAATAGATACGGAGTAGTTCCGCGATTTGAGCAGACGTCCTAAACTGGCTGCAACAATTCCTTTTCCAATACTCGATACCACCCCACCCGTTATAAAAACAAACTTAGTCATAAAACAATACCTGAGCCTTTCTATTCATTTATTAATTGTGCCATAACTACTTACATAAATTTGAAAACGACTGATAAATTTAAAGGTTACCAAGTTGTGATTCCTTAATGGCATTACTTAGAAGAACGAACTAATAAAAAACTCGCAATTCCAATTCCCAAAAATGTCGGTAACCAAGCTGCAAAAAAAGGAGTCATAATTTCTTTTTGACCCAATGCCCCGGTAATAAAAGAAAGTAAATAATATCCGAAAATCACAATTACACTAATCCCAAAACTGGTTGCTCGACTGGTACTTTGGGGTCTACTTCCTAATGCAACACCCAATAAAGCAAAGACAACACAGGAAAAAGGGAGAGCATATTTTTGTTGAATTCTAACTTTGGTTTTAATAATTTTTTGTTGATCTCCACTCAATTTCATTAACTTTAAATAATCTCGAGCTTGAGCAATATTCATCTCATCAAACCCCCGTTTCCGTGACGCTAAATCTAGGGGAGTACGGGAGAGTTTAATCTGTTTATGATCAAAACGAACAATATTCCGATAAGATCCATCGGGATTTACAATATAAACCGTGCCATTAAAGAAATCCCAAGTATTAGCAGAAAAATTCCAATTGGCAGATTTTGAAGAAATAATTTGAGTTAATTCCGGTTGGGAAAGATCTAAGATTGTCACTTCTAACATTTGACCTTTGTCAAATCTTTGGGCATAAAATAACCGGATTAAGCGACTAAACTTTTTGTCAGTACCCTCTATTTTAATTTTCTCATATTCGGGATAAAAAATATTATCTTCTTGAACGGGAAGGTTGCCTTCATTTAATGCCTGTTCATAGGTGACAGATGCTTTATAATTAGCCGCCGGAACAATCACCTCATTAAACCAAAAGGTTAACCCCGTGATCATTAAACTGAAAATTAATGTGGGTACTAATAGCCGATATAAACTAATTCCACAACTTTTCAGGGCAATTAATTCACTATCACTAGATAAACGACCATAGACCATTAAGGTACTTAAAATCATCGCCATAGGAAAAGCTAAAACGATGAATTCCGGCATTTTTAAGAGAAAAACCTCAACCGCGATTGCCACGGCCAAACCCGACTCCGCCACCTGTCGAACTAAGTCAAAAACCGTTCCTACGGTTAACGCAACCGAACTAAATAATCCCACCCCAAACACAAAGGGTGGAACTAATTCTTGGATTAAATATCGATCTAAAATTGAAAGATAGGGCGGGAGAAATTTACCAGAAATAAAAGACTTATCAAGAGTAATTTTCATAGTTGAAAACTGTCACCTAAATAATACTGCCGCACTAGAGGATTATTATAGAGTTCTTCAGCAGTTCCCGATGCAAAAATTTGTCCATCTCGCATAATATAAGCTCGGTCTGTAATAGCTAAAGTTTCCCTAACATTATGATCCGTAATCAAAATTCCCATATTCCGAGTGCGTAACTGAGCCACAATTTCTTGAATTTCGGAAACTGCAATCGGGTCAACACCAGCAAAGGGTTCATCTAAGAGCAAAAACTGAGGTAATTCCAACCCCGTCGCTAAAGCCCGGGCTAGTTCCGTCCGTCTTCGTTCTCCCCCAGAAACCTGATAACCTAAAGTCGAGGCTACTTTTTCTAAGCGAAATTCCCTGAGTAAAGTATGCAGACGTTTTTGCCACAAATGACGCGGAACATGGGTTTGTTGTAACACCAATAAAATGTTATCCCTGACACTCAGATGTCGAAAAATACTCGGCTGTTGCGTTAGATAACCAATTCCTAAACGGGCACGTTGATGAATCGGTAAATGGGTAATATCAATTTCATTCAGATAAACGTTCCCTTGGGTCGGTTTTTCTAATCCCGTGGCAATATAGAAAGTTGTGGTTTTACCTGCACCATTAGGCCCCAATAATCCCACAATTTCCCCCTGGGAAACTGATAAATTGACTCGACTAACAACTATGCGTTTACGGTAGGATTTGTGAATATTCTCCAGCACTATTTTCATAACCAAATTTGTTATAAATAATTTAAGGATTACGCGGTGCTGAAGGTGCGCTTAATGGGGTTTTAAAAGCAGGTTTAGGATTAAAAGGTTCAACGGTGGCGTTTTTCGGGCTGGCACTTTCATCGGGGACTAAATACATGGATTCTACCTGTCCTCCCCCTTGCGGTAGGGCAATAAACCGTCCTTCATCAATTAAATAGGTGACGGTTTCCCCGCGAATGGTATTCCCTTCTTGTAAAACAAATACATTTCCACTGAGAATGATTCGACGTTCTCGACTGAAATATTGGGCCTGGGCTGCGGTAGCCTGAATACTACGGGCGGGATAGTTAATTTGAACGTTCCCCCTGGCGGTGACAATTCCCGTTTGAGCATCGGCTTCTTGAATATCGGAACGCACGGTCATCGCCCGCCCGACGGCATTTTTCGCGGGGGGTGCGGTTTGGGCATAACTGACTACACTATCCGTGACAAAACCACCGACTAGAGCCATGGGTAACAGCAGGATGAACCCTAGGGGGAGAGTGATTGAATTGAACAGTTTGGCAATCGGCATTATGACGCTAGAAACTCTAAAAGGGTGACTGGGTGGTGCAATTAAGTAGTGGACGCTGAAATTGACCCACCATAAGTCTGTGTGCCCATTGTACTCTATCCCTAACCCTCAAGGCGGGCATCGGTTATTACTAATTGATTTCGGATTACTCAAGCTATTGGAAAGGCGAATAGATAAATATATAGCAAAAGATAGGTCGGGCGGGTTTATTTAGATTATTGGTGGGTAACATAATTTATCAGGTCGGGCGGGTTTATTTAGATTATTGGTGGGTAACATAATTTTATCAGTGAACCCGCCCCTACCAAATTTATTAAATATCACACTGAAATTACAAATAATCCCTGTAGGGGCGGGTTCGCCTGAATATTTGAAACCCATCAACAAATTATCAAAACCCGCCCCAACCCCACCGACAAATTAACAATTAATTCAATATCGCCCTCAAACCAACTCTACATCACACAAACCGTTAAGGTTGAATCTACCAGTTAATCCACCATCAAGACCAAAACCTGTGAAATTTGCAATAGAATTTAAGTCACGACTACCACTTCTAGCTGAAACCCTCACGGACTGACTTGATGTAAAACAGTCCCCAAAAGCGTTTGGCTTGTTTAGTATCCCTCTTCTGTCAGTCTCCTAGAAGTAAAATTAGAAAATAAACCACATGGGTAGCTAGAAGGGGGATAGGGTAATGGATGTAGAATTACAGATTATCAAACATTTAGCCAGAGATGCACAACCAACAGTTTCAGTGATTGATGAATATTGTCAAGGTTATAAAGACCTATTCCCTGAAGTTAGAAGTTACGAATGTTTTAAATACTTACATCTAGGAATCATCTCACCAATTCCGAGAAAATCTTTACCGGAAATTGCTAAAATAGTAGGAATTAGGTCGCCGCAATCACTCCATCATTTTTTAGCCAATTCGCCTTGGTCAGCAAGGGAATTAAAGGAAAGAAGATTAGCTCGAACTCTAAAAGCATTGAAAGAAGAGAAGATTATAGTAATAATTGATGAAACAGGAGATAGGAGAAAGGGTAAAAAAACCGACTATGTAGCCCGACAATACTTGGGAAGTGTGGGCAAAATAGATCGGGGAATAGTATCAGTTAATGCTTACGGTGTTTATAAAAATATAACTTTTCCTTTAGTGTTTAGAGTATTTAAACCCAAAGGAACATTAAAAGAAGGAGATGTCTACAAAACTAAGATTGAAATCGCATCAGAAATCCTAACAGAGTTGGTTGAACTGGGATTTCAAATTGAATTGGTATTAGCAGATAGCCTTTATGGTGAAAGTAGTTCGTTTATCAGTACATTAGATAAATTTGGATTACCTTGGGTGCTGGCAATAAGAAGTAATCATGGAGTCTGGATGTCAAGCGAGGAGAAAGTTAGAGCAAACAAATGGTGTAAATTTGAGAGAGTTTTTAGCAATGGAGAATCAGAAACCCGATATATTAGAGAAATTATATTTGGAAAAAGAAGTCCGAGAACCTATTGGGAAATCACCACAGATCCAGAAACAATGCCAGAAGCCTCAACTTCATTTGTCATGACAAATTTAACAGAAAATAGGAACCAGATAAAAAAGACATTAGGTAATTTATACGGGTTAAGAACATGGGTGGAATATGGATTTCGACAATGTAAACAAGAACTGGGTTGGACTGACTATCGGTTGACGGATTTTCAAGATATAGAAAAATGGTGGGAAATCATTTTCTGTGTGTATTTAATGATTAGTTTCAACTCCGAAGTTTTCCGGTCTTTAAGTCAAGGAAGTCCCAGAGAATCGGAGAGCAAAAAAAACACCACAGATTGCTCGAATCACCAACAATGGAATCATAAAGAGGGATGGAAAAATGTTTTAAATAATTTGCGTTTAATAATTCAGCCTACTATTATATTGTGGTTGATTGCCCCGTGGTTAGATGTTTTTCCTGATCGTTATTTATTGCTTGGGTTTCATAAATTAATTCAGAATATTAATCAATTTCAATCTTATTTTCCCAATGGATAACTCTACTTTTTATTACTTGTTGGTTTCGGAGACTGACAGAAGAGGGATATCATAGATAAAATACTTCTTTGAGTTGTATTCAAAATTCCCGATCAAATTTCCAGGGACAAGTCCTTTTGAAGAATGGCTTGATTCCCTTCAAGATAGTAAAACTGTATCTAAAATCAAGAAGCGACTGAGGCGAGTTGAGCTTGGAAATCTCGGAGATTATCGGTCAGTAGGAGCCGGAGTTTATGAAATTAAAATTGATTATGGCCCTGGCTATCGGGTTTATTTTGGACAAATCGGGTTAACAATTGTGTTGCTGCTATGTGGCGGTGATAAAAGCACTCAAGAGCAAGATATTAGCCAAGCTAAAAAATACTGGAGAGATTATGAAAGGGCTCAAAGTGCCAACAAGTAGAAGCTACCATGAATACTTGATTTCTTCTCTGAAAACCCCCGAAAGTGCTGCTAGCTATATCGAGGTTATGTTGGAATTGGAGTCAGGAGGCCCAGAACCTGAATTGCTAAGAGCAGGATTTAAAGATGTGGTGGATGCTTATTTACAGATGAATAAGTTATCAGTGGAAGCTAATCTTATTTATGAGAAACTGGATTTGATGTTGTCTGAGAGTGGAGGTGAGGAAATTTATGCTTTGATAACCCTACTAAATGAATTGGGGTTGCAGTTAGCTATCACAGTAAAATAGGTAATTAATAATCGCAGTTATCGGTTGGGTCGGGCGGGTTTATTAAGGTTATCGGTGGGTGACATAATTGATCGGTGAACCCGCCCCTACAAATTTTATTCAATAGAGATCGCCCATTACCCATTCGTAATTCGTAATTACCCATTATTACCGTTGACGTTTTTCATCTTCTCGACGTCTGCGATCACGCCATTCTGCTACGGTTAAATATAGGACACCCCCAGTAAAAATGATCAACATGGAAAAAGCCACCAATACCAAAATTTCAATCAGAGTTAACTCTTGTAAAAATTCCATAGGTCAATTAAAAATCCAGTTTTTATCTATTTTAATTCAAACGGTAGGGCGCGTGAAATTAATTTATTAATTATCACTCACCCTACAAAAATTTGGCAAAAGTATCAATCCATCAACCAGGTTTCCAAGGTTTAAACCGCAGGTAACTCATCCAAAATGGTAAACCGAACATGATTAATAGCTAAGGTTCCCAAAGAGACTTTTTCCCTGTCAACATCAACCCCTTCACTGGTCAATCGTTGAAAACGAATACCCTTGCCAATTTCAATATGATACCAAGCTAATCCCATAAAAAATCGCAGAGGATAGGGCCCACCTTCTTGAATATCATCGGGGTTAGATTCCATGGGAACCCAACCGAAACCAGGGATATAAAATTCTAACCAAACATGATTATATTCCGGTTGTAAAGGCACTCCTCGACGGTCAGCAAATTGCGGGCATTTATAACGGCCAATAGTTCGACAGGCGATGCCATTTAATCTGGCTAAAGCTAATAAAACCCCCACATATTCCCCACAGGAACCTATGCCTCGCTCCAGAACTACATCAGGATTTTCAATCTTAGAAGTCAGACTATAGGATAACTGATCATAGACATAATTACGAATACTTAAAAGTTTTCGCAGGAAATTAGTTTCATTGCGAATTGCTTCCTTGGCTGCGGCTTGGACAACTGCCGTATTCATAGCTAAATGATCATCATCTACAAAATATTTCTCAGGCATATCTGGGGGAATTTCAGGTAAATTTTCCACTTGACGGGGATCAATTTGATATTTAATACTCCGAACTTCTAATAAGGCTTTCCAACCAAAAATTAAACGCTCCGTCGAGGTCAAAGGATTAAATTGAAATACCGCAACTTTTTCCCCATCTTCCACTTCCTCTCGAAAAGGAATTCCAATGGCTGAAACCTCTAAAACCTTCTGGCGATTTGTATTAGAAGGTAAAGCAATTCGCCATTCTAAATTTTCAATATGAACCGCATCTAAGGGTTCTAATTCCTCCACATAGGACATTTCAATCAAATATCCATTAGAGGTGGCATAGTTTTCCTGGGAATTAAAATGAAAAGAGAGGGGATGGATAAAGGTGCGATCGCGTTTTGCTAATTCAAACTGATCATAAGAACTGGGATTATCTCGGATATAAAGTTCACTTCCAGCATAGGCTACATAGAGAACTTCTTCACCCGTTTCTGGATCGGTATAAAAGGTTAAACCACTGGGGGATTCAAAGGGAGTTAAGACACTAAATCGAGTTTCTCCCGTTGCCTTTTCTAAACAATAAACCGTTTGTTCTTCCCGATCACAAACCCATAATTCTTCATTTCTAATTGTTAAATTTTCTACCCCAATTCCTGGGGCAGAAAAGCGGGTAATTTCTCGTTTGGTATTTTGACTATAAACCAGAACAGAAGCAATGCGATCGCAAGCCAAGTAAAGAGTAGATTCATAAACCGCAATTCCAGTAGCTACATCCGGTAATTGCATGAACAATTGAGGCTCAAGATTAATAATAGAATTATCCTGAACAACCCGGGGACAAAAATAGACTTCATTTCCGCGAGTAAACCAAAGATTGTCCCCCCAAATTGCTAAACCTGTAACATCTCTAAAAGCCAAAGTTAAATCAGGATTAACCACCTTGGCATTATCAGTTTTAGGGTCAATTTGCAGTAAAAATCCTCGGGAGGTATCAATCGCTAATAGGGTATTTCCTAGCCCCGTTAAGCCATATAAAGCCGAAACCCCAATCGGTCGAATTGTTCGAGGTTTAAAACTGCTATTTTTCCCAACAGTCAATGAGTTAAGATTCATAGAAATTGTCATTATAGATGAAATCAGGATATTTATTGATCGAATCAGGTCAAAGTTCAGACTTAGGATAGGCGACAACACCTAAATTTTCCTAAAATCTGATTCAGACTCAAACATTTAAGATTAAGCACAGATTTTGACAAATTTTGCAGGAACATTAGATACAATAGTGATGTCGATAAATGCTACTCTCTATGCCCATCGGTAAGCGTGATTAATTATGGCTATGCCAATGTTTTTCCTCCACCGTGCAACCCTTGGACTAACGTTATTGTTGCAAATCGTGGTTGCTAATAGTTTGATTGTGACTGCCGCCCATTCAGCCTCTTTACCTCAAAATCGGGGAAATGAAGATAATCGGGTTGATTTTGGGAATGGGGAACGGGTTCAGCAACCTGAACAACCCAGCCCAAGTAGTGATTCACCGTTCACCAACTGGAATGCCTTTACACCACCCCAACGGGGAGTACCCGGGCGTCGAGAAGGGGGCGGCACTCGGGGTATCGGTTGTCCCAGTTCAATGACTGCGTTAATTCCAGAGTCTACAATGGGTCGCACCGCATCAGGTCAACCCGCATTTTTTCTTTATATTCCAGGGACAGTCGATCAAAAGACATTAGAATTTGAGATTGCAGATGAAGGGGATAAAACCCTTTACAAAACCACATTTCCCCTCAGCACCGATCGCCCTGGAATAGTAGGAATTCAATGGTCTGAGAACTCTAAATTCGCAACTTTACAAAACAATAAAAACTATCGTTGGTATATAGCACTAAAATGTAACAGTAGTGATTCTTCTAATGATATTCTCGTTAGTGGCTGGATTAATTCCGTTGCTTTAAGTCCTAATCAAAAACTTCAATTAGGACAAACGACCGATCCCTTAGAACGTTTAAAAATATATGCTAAACAAGGACTTTGGTATGAAACACTATCAACTTTAGCAACCTTGAAATTGAAGGATTCTGAAAATTTATCCATTGAAAATAAGTGGAACGATCTATTAAAATCTATTGGCTTTGATCCGGCTCAAAAACAAACTCAGATTGAAAGAGAAAAAGCTCAATCTATCCTCGATGCTCCTATTCTGAAAATTCAAACCAATTAGTAATCCCCGTCAACGGAAGTAGACAGTCATTGTAAACAAAAAGTTTGATTTTATTGTTTCCATGATTGACTGATTACTGATTACTGATTACTGTTAACTGATAACTGATAAAAAAATAGGCATTCTATGGGCAGGAGTGAAAATTTTACAAAATTTCGTCGCGGTGGGGTGATAGTTACCAGTACCCTATTGCTGCTTTTGTCCCTATTTTCTCGTCAAGGTCTTTCCCAAAACTCTCCAACCCTGATCTCCTCTGGAACAGAAACCCCGGAACCCCTGACCCCCGATGAGGAGATTCCAGTTGTCAAATCAATCCCATTCCTTTCCCCGACCGCTATAACACCCTCGGAACTCGCTGATATTCCTCCAATTCCTCCTCTACAAACCCTGAACTTGGCGGATTTCTCAGGACAAGGGGTTTCAGGAGAATCTTGTGATTTCGGGAATTGTCCCACTTTAGCCCAAGCCTCACCGATTAATATTCCCCCCCAGGTTCCCCAACCCGATCCGAATCGCGATCGCTTTTTACCCCGACCTCCGATTCCCCCCAAACCTGAACCCCCGCCAACTCCTGAATTAACCCCGACTCCGACCCCCGCCCCTACCCCATCAACGGATGAAACCCCGATTCCAGTTCAACAGATTAAGGTGACGGGTAGCACCATTCTCACCTTGGGGGAAATTCAAACCCTAGTTACCCCTCTGGAAAATCGTTCCGTTACTCTCACCCAACTACGGGAACTGGCCGATAAAATTACAGCTATTTATTTAGAACGGGGTTACATTACCTCCAGGGCGATTGTCCCTGAACAAACCATTAATAATGGCATTGTCGAGATTCAGGTGATTGAAGGAACCCTAGAAAATATTGAGGTGGAAGGAATCAAACGTCTCCATCCCTCCTATATCACCCGAAGGATTCGTTTAGGGGCCGCTAAACCCCTGAGTACGGCTGCCTTAGAAGATCAATTACGACTATTAAGAATTAACCCCCTATTTGAAACCGTAGAAGCCAGTTTAAGGGCGGGAACCCAAGAAGGCCAGAGTATTTTAATTGTGCGGGTTGTAGAAGCACCACCCTTTGGGGTTAGTTTGAATGTGGATAACTATTCGCCCCCGAGTATTGGTTCTGAACGCATGGGGATTAGTGTGCGTCATCTTAACCTCACAGGTCGCGGGGACTTCCTGGGACTGTCTTATAATACCACTCGCCTGATTGCCAATGGGGATTCAGATATTATTGATGCTTTGTATAGTATTCCGATTAACCCCATGAACGGAACTATACAACTGCGAGTTCAACCTTACCAAAATCGGATTACTCAAGAGCCATTCAACGCGCTGAATATTGAAGGGAAATCTCAACGGTATGAAATTAGCTATCGTCAACCAATTATCCGTAACCCAATCTCTGAATTAGCCCTCTCTTTTGGCTTTGCTTACCAAGACAGTCAAACCTTTTTAGATAATAACGGAGAACCCTTTGCCTCCGGGCCAGATAGTAAGGGGTATACTCGCACCAGTGTTCTGAAATTTGGACAGGATTATCTGATTCGGGATACGGAAGGAGCTTGGGCTTTGCGATCGCAATTTAGCCTCGGTTTAGATATCCTCGGTGCGACGGACGTCAGTACCCCCAACGCGGCGTTTTTAAGTTGGTTAGGTCAAGTCCAACGGGTACAACGTTTAGGGGAAAATAATCTACTAATTGCCCAGGGAGATATTCAATTATCGGCTGATCCCCTATTTCCCTCGCAACAATTTGTAATTGGTGGCGCGTTATCCCTCCGAGGATATCGTCAAAACGTGCGGGCTGGGGATAATGGCTTTCGGATTTCCTTTGAAGATCGGATTACCCTTGATCGCAATAAAGACTCCGAACCGGTGTTTCAACTGGCTCCATTTCTTGATTTTGGTGGGGTGTGGAACCATGACCGCAACCCTAACCAAATTATCGGCAAAACCTTTTTAGCAGGTGCAGGACTAGGATTAATTTGGCAACCTGTTAACGGGTTAAATCTTCGCCTAGACTATGGGATTCCCTTAATTAGTATTAGCGATCGGGGTAATAATATTCAAGATGATGGGATTTATTTTAGTGTGACTTATACACCTTAATCAGTATCTTCTGGTAATGTCTCTCCTCTGTCTTGATATTCTTCCTGAATCATCTCAAAAACATAAACTAATTCAGATAAAGCTGCTTCTGAACTTTTTCCCCAAGCATGACAACCCGAAATTGCACCGAACGTAAGCGACAAATGTTCCATTATCATCAGGACGGGTAACAATCGTATACTCTTGTAAAATCTTCATGGCTATCTAATCACGCACATAATATCCAGAATTAGTTAATTCAATCCTATCTAAATCTAGGTATTTTGGCTACCATTAACCCCAAAAACCCGGTTTCTTCAAGAAACCGGGTTTTTAATCCCCAATGTGCCTGATCCAGTCTAATCAACTAGAGGGAAATTTTTGCATCCGTAGATACGTTACCACGAAAATTAGCATTCCAATGCTCTGCATTGGAACGAGGGAAGTATTACTCTTGTTGATTAATTTGAGATCCAAATTGAGGACAAAAATGTTTAGTAGCTAAGAAAAAACGAAAACTGACAAGGCGAAGATTAGCTCTATATGTTGCTGAACCTTCCTCTTGTTGAGACGGTTTTTTAGATTCAGATTTAATAATATCTTGGTAAGATTGACCTGATTGAAAAGTTCAGTTATAACGTGAGGTAGGTTGCAATTCAGGACATAATACTTTGCTTATAGATCGTCCTTTCTCTATCCACTCAACACTGAGAATATCAGATGGAATATTTTTTAAAACCATATACTCAGAGACAACAGAACTCGCTTTCGTACCTGCTTCTCTATTAGTTAGTCCTTGCGCTCTTGCTTCACAATAATTATCTGCATATAGAGTTGCAGTTTGATCAAAAGCTTTTGCTAATTCCTCTTGAGTTAAAGTTTTATTTGAATTGGTACTAGCAGATTGAGGTTGAGGTATACAAATTCTATCTAAATTAATAACTCGCTCTGCATGATCAACAATAAAACAACCAGGATTTTCCTGTGCTATAGCAACATTTTGCTGATCAGAAGTTACTAAAATAGAAGTTGCTGATACACCCAGAAGTGAAATCAAACTAATTCCTGCAACTTTATTGAAACCGTTAAATTGATTAAGCATACGTTCTCCTTGTGTTTGAAATTTAGCTAGATAGAAACCCGAACATTTTCAATGTCTATAGTTTCTATCTAGCTAAGTTCAAACTTGTGTTAAAATTAGCTAGTTTGAATTAAAACTATTCAGATATTGGATAGCGGGGTTAAATCAAAACTTAAAACTATTTATTTGGGCTAATTCGCTCAGATAAATAATTATAACTCATCATTTTAACTAGGTATTATTATAGGATAATTTGTGATTCTGTACAGTCGGAAAAAGTCGGATTAAGTCGGGAATTTTATAATTTCTTTTTCTGTTAAAAAGTCGGAAAAAGTCGGAGAAAGTGGTTGAGGTCGGAAAAAGTCGGGTACAATAGAGACAAAACTAACATCTAACACAGGGTATGGACGTGCAAGAAGTCCTCAGACTAGCGGATCACTTGGTTTTTACCAAGACGGGAAAGCGCCTAGATGATCTTCAAGAAGCGATATTAAGGGGGAGTTTAGAGAGCGAAAAATACTCAAAAGTGGCGGATGCGTTTCACTGTTCTGAGGGTCATGTCAAGGATATTGCTTCTGATTTATGGAAAATTCTCTCCGATGCTTTAGGGGAAGAAGTGAGAAAATATAATTTACGTTCGACTCTGAATCGGCAAAAATATTCTAATTTCCTAAATTTTGCTAAAGATTCTGTACAAATTAATCATATTAATGTTTGTAATGAACCTCCTTTATCCTCAGATGATTCTGTTACGCCTAAAAATAATAAAAATCAACCTTTATTAAGAGTTAATTTAGATGATGCACCGGATATTTATGAATTTTTTGGACGAATAGAAGAACTGGAAACTTTAACAGATTGGATACTCGAACAACGCTGTCGAGTGGTGATGCTTTTGGGGATGAGTGGGATCGGAAAAACCGCATTAGCGGTTAAATTAGTTCAAGAGATTCAACAACATTTTGATCTGGTAATCTGGCAAAGTTTGGAGACTGCACCCGCTTTAAATGAATTATTAATAAATTTACTGCAATTTTTATTAGATAAACCAGCAAATCAACTTCCGATCAATTTGAATGAACAATTGAGTGAATTAATGAAGGGATTGCGATCGCAACGTTGCTTAATTATTTTAGATGATTTTCAAACTCTATTTAATTCAGGTCAATTAGCTGGAAATTATCGACCAAATTTTGAGAATTATCGGTTATTTATTAAAAAAATTAGTCAATTCAATCACCAAAGCTGTATTATACTAAATAGTTGGGAATTACCAAAAGATTTAATTGAATTAAGAGGGAAAAATACAGCGATACATTATTTATTGCTTTCTGGTTTAGGAGAATCAGCAAAAGATTTGTTAAAAGCTCAGGGATTATCAGATATTGAAAATTGGAATACTTTACTTGATTATTATGGGGGAAATCCATATTTTCTAAATAGTATTTCTACAGTTATTAAAAATTTATTTGGGGGTAAAGTTTCTGAATTTTTAGACTATGAAACTTTATTTCTAGGAGAGGATTTAACGGAAAGTTTGACCCAACAGTTTAATCGGTTATCGGAATTAGAGCAAAAAATTATTATTCATTTAGGACAAATTCCTAATGGGATTATGCTATCAGAGTTTCAATCTAATCTAAAAATATCTCATTCAGATGTATTAAAAGCCTTAGCTTCTTTAGGACAAAGGTGTTGGATTGAAAGATTAGAATTAGATAATAAAACCTATTTTACCCTTCAACCGATGCTGAAATATTATATAGCGAGTCTAAATGAATTGTAAAAAATAGGGATCAAGATATTTTGAAGATATCATTTGTCCTGGAGGTACGCCCCAAAAACCCGGTTTCTTCAAGAAACGGGTTTTTGATCTGAAATTTTGCAAAAATTAACATTTAACCGGGTTAGTTTTGATCCAGGAATTTTTAGGGTGAATAATCAGTAAAATTGCTTAGTCCCGTGAGCCGAAAATTCCTGAATTACGATGGGATACCAGAGTCAATGATCAGTCTTTAACTGATGACTGATTAGGGTCAGGGGTGATGATCACGATAAATTTTGAAAAGCTGTATCTAGTCCTATTTTATTTTTTTTGCTTATTGTAACTATTTTTATAAAAAAAATAATATAAAAAATTAAAATAATGTTAATTTAGGGCTTAAAATAGCTTTTAAAGATATAAAATTGAAATTAACTTTTTAATCAACCCTCAAACTTTAATTTAAAGCCCGATCTATTAAAATCACCCCTTTCCTTTCTGGGGCAGTTAGACAATAATGGCTGTATCGAATCAAGAAAAGCACTGCTATGGCAGTCAAGAGTCTTTAACAAAAACCGATAAGGAGAAAAAATCGTGAAATTAGCAGTCTACGGTAAAGGCGGAATCGGTAAATCAACCACAAGCTGTAATATTTCTGCCGCTTTAGCCAAACGGGGTAAAAAAGTCCTGCAAATTGGCTGCGATCCCAAACACGACAGCACCTTTACCCTCACGGGGTTTTTAATTCCCACGATTATTGATACCTTGCAGGAAAAAGACTTTCATTACGAAGATATTTGGCCAGAAGATGTGATTTACAAAGGCTATGCCGGGGTCGATTGCGTGGAAGCGGGGGGCCCTCCGGCGGGGGCTGGATGTGGCGGTTACGTCGTGGGAGAAACCGTCAAACTCCTGAAAGAACTCAACGCCTTTGACGAATACGATGTCATCTTATTTGATGTTTTAGGAGACGTGGTTTGTGGTGGTTTTGCCGCCCCCCTCAACTATGCCGACTATTGTGTGATTGTCACCGATAACGGTTTTGATGCCCTGTTTGCCGCCAACCGCATCGCCGCCTCAGTCCGAGAAAAAGCCCGCACTCACCCCCTACGGTTAGCTGGTTTAATTGGCAACCGCACCTCGAAACGGGATTTGATTGAAAAATACATTGAAACCGTCCCCATGCCCGTGTTAGAAGTGTTGCCATTAATCGAAGATATTCGGGTTTCTCGGGTCAAAGGAAAAACCCTATTTGAGATGGCCGAAACCGATCCCTCCCTCAACTATGTCTGTGACTACTACCTGAATATTGCCGACCAACTATTATCCCAACCCGAAGGAGTCGTCCCCCAAGACACCCCGGATCGGGAATTGTTCTCATTGTTATCAGATTTTTATCTAAATCCGAGTCAACCCCTTGTTCAAAGTCACGATCCTGAGCTAGACCTGATGATGGTTTAATATGTCTAGCTATCTCAGGATGAGGATATAGAGGTTATGGCTTTCTTCAAAGACTTTTCCGTCGCACTTAAAGATAAGTGGTTGCAATATTACCAGGCCAATCGGGATTGGCTGGTGCTGCAAATGGATTTGAATTCAATCCCGACCCCAGATGGCGGTCGAAGACCTGCCTCATCCCTCATTTTGGGAACGATCAACGCCCTTGACCCCGAGGCAGCCCAATTGATGTTGCCATTTTCGAGGCTCAATCCCGATCCCGAAAAACTGATTGAGGTATTAGGGCTAAATTTTGACCCGGATTTGGCGTTGGGTGGTAGGTCTACATCGGAACAGCCTGCAACTGTTGTGGTTCAAGCCCCAACTTCTGTTCCCGTTGCCCCAGGTTACTCTCCCTCAACAGAAATACCTACTTCCGTAGCTCAGGCTGTCCCTGGATATCATCCTCCGGCACCTCCAGAAACAGCGAGTTTAGAGGGGGACATCACCCCGGCACAAAAACTCAATGTTGCGGGTGCTGTGGCGGTTGCGGCGGGCGCTGCTGCGGTTGTGGGTGGGGCTGCGGTGATGGAGGAAACCCTTGATGACTTCGATCTCGAAGAAGAAGAAATCACCATCGATGATGATTTGGACATGGGGGATCTGGATACGGATGTCGGTGAGGATCTGGATTTAGATATCGACGCAGAGACAGCTACCGCAGCCGAGGAAGACTTTGATTTTGGGTTGGGGGATGAATCAGAATCTCTGGAGACTGATGACCTAGATATGGACTTGGAGTCTGATGAACTTGAATCCGATGATTTGGATATGAGTTTGGAATCCGATGAACTTGAATCCGATGATTTGGATATGAGTTTGGAGTCCGATGAACTTGAATCCGATGATTTGGATATGAGTTTGGAGTCTGATGAACTTGAATCCGATGATTTGGATATGAGTTTGGAGTCTGATGATTTGGATATGAGTTTAGAGTCCGATGAACTTGAATCCGATGATTTGGATATGAGTTTGGAGTCCGATGAACTTGAATCCGATGATTTGGATTTTGGGCTAGAGTCGGAAACAACATCGGCGGAATTGGACATCAATACCGACTCGGATGTCTGGGGAGATGAGGTTCAGACGGAACTGGGAGAAGATGATGGTTCGACTAATGAGCTCGATCTGAGTTTAGACTCCTCCGATGAGATTGGTTTAGGGGGAATGGATGATTTTGGGTTAGAAGCGGACGACCTCGGTTCAGACGAGATCGGCGAGTTGGAATTAGGAGATACGGATTCCGGTCTGGATGATGATCTCGGTGATTTCGGGTTAGAAGATAGTTCCTCCGATGGCTTAGGCTTCGATACTGGAGGCAATTTAGATGATTTGGGATTAGGAGATGATGATTTAGGGGAGTTTAATCTCGATGATATGGGGGATTTAACCACGGGAGATATGGATGATATCGATATCGAAGGGTTAACTGGTTCTTCCGATGATGATGAAATTTCCCTGTCGGATTTTAAATAATTTCCCGACTTAGTTTCCTAATCCTTAATCGGGTTTGGACTTTGGATCGTGCCGATTCAAAGTCATAGATATTCTTGTCAAATTTTGAGTACAAAACATCCGATTAAGAGGAGAACATTATGACCGTTGCTCAACCACAACCGGAAGGTTTAAGCTTTGAGTGTGAAACCGGAAATTATCACACCTTTTGTCCAATTAGTTGTGTCGCTTGGTTATACCAAAAAATTGAAGATAGTTTCTTTTTAGTAATTGGGACAAAAACCTGCGGCTATTTTCTGCAAAATGCCATGGGGGTGATGATTTTTGCTGAACCCCGTTATGCCATGGCAGAATTAGAAGAAGGGGATATTTCCGCTAAACTCAATGATTATGATGAATTAAAGCGGTTGTGTTTACAAATTAAACGCGATCGCAACCCCAGTGTGATTGTTTGGATAGGTACTTGCACCACTGAAATTATTAAAACGGATTTGGAAGGGTTAGCGCCGAAATTAGAATCTGAACTGGGAATTCCGATTGTGGTTGCCCGGGCTAATGGGTTAGATTATGCCTTTACTCAAGGGGAAGATACGGTATTAGCAGCCATGGCCGCCCGTTGTCCCGATAAAGCTCCGGTGGCAGAAACGGAGAAAAATGAACGGAATGCCATTCAAAAATTAATGAATTTTGGCAGACAAAAAGAAGATGTGGCTCAAGAAGAATCGGAATATGCGAATCATCCGCCGTTAGTTTTATTTGGTTCTTTACCCGATCCAGTTGTTACTAATTTAACCTTAGAATTGAAGAAACAGGGGATTAAAGTTTCCGGGTGGTTACCTGCAAAACGTTATACAGAATTACCTGTATTAGAAGAAGGGTATTATGTAGCAGGAGTTAATCCGTTTTTATCTCGAACTGCCACAACATTAATGCGGCGTCGTAAGTGTAAATTAATTGGTGCGCCGTTCCCCATTGGCCCCGATGGAACTCGGGCTTGGATTGAAAAAATCTGTTCTGTTTTTAATATTGAACCCCAGGGTTTAGATGAACGGGAAGCGCAAATTTGGGCGAGTATGGAAGATTATCTTCAAATTGTTCGGGGAAAATCGGTGTTTTTCATGGGGGATAATTTATTGGAGGTTTCCTTAGCCCGGTTTTTAATTCGGTGTGGGATGACTTGCCCAGAAATTGGGATTCCTTATATGGATAAACGCTATCAAGATGCGGAGTTAAAACTATTAGAAAAAACCTGTCATGAGATGGGTGTTCCTCTGCCAAGAATTATGGAAAAACCGGATAATTACAATCAAATTCAACGAATTTATGAGTTAAAACCGGATTTAGTGATTACCGGAATGGCTCACGCTAACCCCTTAGAAGCCCGGGGTATTAATACTAAATGGTCGGTGGAATTCACCTTTGCCCAAATGCACGGGTTCACCAATGCACGGGATATTCTGGAGTTAGTGACTCGGCCGTTACGTCGGAATAACAGTCTCAAGGATTTAGGTTGGGATAAGTTAGTTAAGGAAGATGCAAAGGTTTAATTGATAAAATTAGCTAAAATCCATCTATGATTATAGGGGCAAGACAAGACTTGCTCCTATTTTGGTTTACTAGAGGTTAGAAAATGATTAAAGAATTTAATGTACTGATTGAGAAAGATTCTGATGGTTATTTTGTGGCATCAGTTCCTAGTTTGAAAGGTTGTCATACACAAGCAAAATCCCTTGATGAGCTTATAGAACGGATTCAAGAGGCGATAGAACTTTGCCTAGAATTTGAAAATTCTGAAAATGAATCATTAGAGTTTATTGGTATTCAGAAAGTTTCAGTGCAAGTATGAGTAAGATACCTAGTTTGACAGGAACTAAAGTAATCAAAACTTTACAAAAAATAGGTTTTGTTATTGCTAGGGTGAAAGGTAGTCATCATATTCTGATTCATCCTGATGGTAGACGTACTGTTGTACCTGTGCACTCAGGTGAAACGATAGGAACTGGATTGCTTTCTCAGATTTTGCGTGATTGTCAGTTAACAAAAGACGAATTTAATAATTTATTATAATTTAATTTTGGCTTATTATTATGTTATTTAACGATGATGAACTAACAATTTTAGAGTTTTTAGATCCTGATTCTATTAGTGTTTAAACTCGACCACTGTTAACTAATTTCAAAGAATTTTCAATAGAAGAAACCTTAGAATTAAAAAGTTTAGAATTTTTAAATTAGCCCACATTGTAAGCAAGTTTAGATTAGATTTAGAATTAAAACTCAACTTTATCATAAATATCAGCAACGGCAATTTCAAAAGATATCGAGTTAAATACTAAGGTTTCATTGCTATTATTATACTCCATAAATATCCAGTGTTTCTGATCGGTTTTATAATAATGTTCTATCTGAATATTATATTGATCAATCAAAATATATTCTTGAAAAGTGGGAAGGGTGCGATAGGCGGCAAATTTTTCGTCTTTGTCGTAGTTTCTGGTTGATGCGGATAATACCTCTACAAGAATTAACGGATTTGTAATAGTATCTTTTCTCCCTTCTTGGAGTTGAATATCACCCTGAATTACCATAATATCAGGATAAGTATAGAGGCATTTTTCAGGAATCCAAAGACGTTGATCAGTAACAAATACGCGATAGGGTTGACGCTTGAGAGCAAAATTCAGCGTCGCGTAGAGATTACCAGTAATTTGATTATGATTGGGAGTTCCACCAGTCATGAGTCTAATTTCACCGTTAATATATTCGTGGCGTTCTGAAGAATTAACTTCAAAATCGAGGTATTCTTCCAGAGTAGAAACCTTTTTTTCTTCAACTTGTGAAATCATTGTATTTTTCCTATCCTACAATAGAATTGTAACCTATTTATAGAGTAGCAAATTTTTTTAACTTATGTTTCAAGCCACCCGACGACGGTTAGCGATTTGGTATACCGCAGTTACCGCTATTTTATTGTTACTATTCGCCAGTGGATTTTATTTCTATGTGAGAAATACCTTAATTGAACGGATTGATGATACCTTAAATCATGTTGTGGAGGTGGTGGAACGTTCTTTAGTGATTGAACCCGTAACGACTCCTCCAGCCATGTCTCCGGCGGTTTTAGGAGGTCAATTTCAAGTGAATGTTGAAGCCAGTTTTAGAAATAATTTGAACACCGTTGAAGATGATCATATTGATATTGAATGGTTTAGTCAAACAGGGGAATTATTATGGTCTACTTTTTCTCAACCTTTAGATATTTCGCTTCATCCGAACCGCAGTGGGGAAACCGTACATATTTCTGAAGATAATAATGTTTCAGAAATGATTTTAAGACAAGTTACAGATCGGGTGGAAATCGGACGACAAGTATTAGGCTATTTGCGAGTGAGTCATCCTTGGTTTGAAGTTACAAAACCCATTCAACAGTTAATTTTTGATTTGGTTTTAGGCACAATTTTAATGTTAATTGGTGTGGCTACTATTGGCTGGTTTTTATCGGGTTTAGCCATAGAACCGGTGCGGGATTCTTACCAACGGTTAAAACAATTTACCGCCGATGCGTCCCATGAATTAAGAAGTCCGATTGCGATGATTCAAACCAATGTACAAGTGGCTTTAGCTGAACCTAATTTATCCAGTTCAGAACAACAACAATTACAAGTAATTGAACGAATTACCCGCCGTTTAGGTCGGTTGGTAGATGATTTATTGTTTTTGGCAAGACAGGATAGCGGAATTGTTCAACCTCAATTTGTTTCTCTCCCCTTGGATGGGTTATTAATGGAAGTAGTTGAAGAACAAACGGCGATCGCAACTCAAGAAGGAATCCAAATTTCCTTAGATTTTATTCAGGATATTGAGGATAGTATTGTTAATTCAGATAGTCATTATTCCCAGGAAAATGAACCCTTTACTTTAGAAGGAGATTGGGATCAATTGGTGCGATTATTTACGAATTTAGTCAGTAATTCGGTACAGTATACTCCTGCTGGGGGTGAAATTAAAATTGAATTAAAATATATAACTAAACCTAAGCGACAAGCTACATTAGGAAAGGTGACAGAATCCTGGGAAAAATCAAATTCTCTCTTGAAATTTGAAGGATTACAAGTTATAATAAAAGACACAGGAATTGGGATTCCAACTGAAGCATTACCTAATATTTTTGATCGGTTTTATCGGGTTGATCCCTCTCGTACCCATCGCAATAGTGGGGGGTCTGGTTTGGGTTTGGCGATCGCTCAAGCTATCGTGGAAAACCATCACGGTCAAATTTATTTAGACAGCCAAATTAACCAAGGGACAACCGCTACAGTCCTTTTACCCCTGCATTCTAGCGGGTTATAGGTGATGGGGAAATTAATTTTCCATTCCCCCTTGACACTCCAGTGGAGAGGAGACTTTAGAATAAAAGTCAAGAACATTGCACCACTCAACTGAACTCAAAAAGGAGTTTCAACCGTGAAAATAAGCTATTTACGATTAAAAGGAATGGGGTGCGCCTCCTGCGCTAATACCATAGAAACAGCGATTCAAAATGTGGCTGGGGTGGGGATTTGTCACGTTAATTTTGGGGCGGAACAAGCAACAGTTGAATTTGATTCAACTCAAACAAGTATTGAGCAAATTCAACAGGCGGTTACGGATGCGGGATATACGGCTCAACCCATAGAAGATACAACATCTGATCTTGAAAATAGTGAAAAAGATAATAGAGAAATTGAGAAAAAGTTAACCCAAAAAGTTTTAATTAGTGCCATTATCAGTGTGTTTTTAGTCATCGGAGGATTACCGATGATGACGGGTTTAAATTTACCCTTTATTCCCCCCTGGATGCACAACCCTTGGTTACAATTAATCCTCACTACGCCGATTTTATTTTGGTCGGGTCAATCTTTTTTTCTCGGAGCTTGGAAAGGGTTAAAACGTCATCAGGCGGATATGAATACCTTGATTGCCGTAGGAACAGGGGCAGCTTATTTGTACTCTGTTTTTGTTACCTTTTATCCGCAATTTTTCCTGAATCAAGGGTTATCGGCGGATGTTTATTATGAATCGGCGGTTGTCATTATTACCTTAATTTTACTGGGGCAATTATTGGAACATCGCGCCCGGGGAAAAACTTCCGATGCGATTAAAAAATTAATGGGATTACAAGCTAAAACTGCCCGGGTAATTCGGTCTGGAGTAGAAATTGATCTCCCCATTGAAACTGTTAATTTGGGTGATATTATTCGGGTACGTCCCGGGGAAAAAATCCCCGTTGATGGGGAAGTCATTGAAGGTAATTCTACGGTAGATGAAGGGATGGTGACGGGGGAAAGTATTCCCGTTGAAAAATATCCTGGGGATGAAGTGATTGGAGCTACAATTAATAAAATGGGAAGTTTTATATTTCGAGCTTCACGGGTGGGAAAAGATACGGTATTAGCCCAAATTGTGCAGTTAGTTCAACAGGCCCAGGGTTCAAAAGCGCCGATTCAAAAATTAGCAGATCAGGTTACAGGTTGGTTTGTTCCGGTTGTAATTGCGATCGCGATCACAACTTTTATTCTCTGGTTTAATTTAACGGGAAATCTAACTTTAGCTATTACCACAACCGTTGGGGTTTTAATTATTGCTTGCCCCTGTGCATTGGGATTAGCCACACCGACTTCTGTGATGGTTGGAACGGGTTTAGGGGCAGAACATGGGATTTTAATTAAAGGAGCCGATAGTTTGGAATTAGCCCATAAAATTCAAACGATTGTATTAGATAAAACCGGAACCATTACCGCCGGAAAACCTACCGTAACCCACTATATAACAATTGGAGGAACAAACAACGATCATGAATTAAAATTATTACAATTAGCCGCAGCGATTGAACAGCAATCGGAACATCCCTTAGCAGAAGCAATTGTTGAATATGCTAAAACTCAGGGGGTTGATTTTCCCTTACCGGAAATTAACAATTTTCAAGCCTTAGCTGGAATGGGAGTTCAAGGTTATAGTTCGGATCAGTTAGTACAAATTGGAACCTCTCGCTGGATGGAAGAATTAGGAATAAATACGGAACTTTTACAACAGTATCAATCAAGTTGGGAGTCGGAAGGAAAAACCACGACTTGGATAGCAATTAATGGGAAAATAGAAGGATTATTTGCTATTTCAGATGCACTAAAACCGACTTCAAAGCCTGCAATTCAAGCCTTACAAAAAATGGGGTTAGAGGTAGTAATGTTAACGGGAGATAATCAAAAAACAGCCCAAGCGATCGCCTCGGAAGTGGGAATTAAACGGATCTTTGCAGAAGTTCGTCCCGACCAAAAAGCTAATATCATTAAATCCCTGCAAACTGAACGGAAAGGGCAAAAAAAACAGTATCAAATTGTGGCAATGGTGGGGGATGGAATTAATGATGCTCCCGCTTTAGCTCAAGCGGATGTGGGAATGGCGATTGGAACTGGGACAGATGTGGCGATCGCGGCGAGTGATATTACCTTAATTTCAGGGGATTTAATGGGGATAGTTACGGCGATTAAACTGAGTAAAGCTACCTTAAATAATATTCGCCAAAATCTGTTTTTTGCCTTTATCTATAACTCGGCGGGAATCCCAATTGCAGCAGGAATTTTGTATCCTTTAACCGGTTGGTTACTCAATCCCATTATTGCCGGAGGAGCCATGGCATTAAGTTCAATTTCTGTTGTTACGAATGCGTTAAGATTACGTCAGTTTAAACTGAATTAATTTCTAAAAAAAGAACGGGAAATAGGTAATGGGTAATGGGTTTTGGACTAATAACTGGTAAGGGCGGGTTCATCGAGATGTGCGGTGATTAACAAAGATCTAAAAGAACCCGCCCCTACAAATGGGTTTGATATAATCAGGAGAGGAAATCATGAACAAAAAACTAAAAATCGGATTACAATTGAGCGGAATTTTCCTATCGATTTTAATGGGAAATTCTGCCCCAGTGCGGTCAATGGAATCCCATACAGAACCCGCTAATAATCAATTGCGGACTATTGAACAGCCGTTATCAACTAAAATGGCGGTTACTGCGGGGGGATTAGCCTTAATTGGATTAGAACTTTGGTGGTTTTTATTGAGTAAACCTAAAGCCAAAAAAGCAATAATTAATCAAGATACTCAAGAATTAGATATTTTAGTGGATGGAGGTTATCAACCTAACCGTATTACCGTTCAATTGGGTAAAAAAGTCCGTCTGAACTTTATTCGCAAAGATCCCAGTCATTGCTTAGATAAAGTGCTGTTTCCTGACTTTAACATTGCTCAAGATTTACCCCTGAATCAAACGACAACTATTGAGTTTATACCGGAAGAATCGGGAGAATATACCTTTAGTTGTGGGATGAATATGATTCGAGGAATCTTAGAAGTTCAGCATCAGTTACCTTAACCTTATTATCATCAGCAAAAATCATGAAAACCTTACAAAATTTGGGACTTTTGATCCTTGCGTTATCTCTAATCAGTTGCTCGTCTCCCCAGTCTAAAGTTGAAACTCAACCCAATTCTGCTGTAACTTCAACCCCTAAAATTTCTACAACAAAACCGCCCACAGTGACCTTAACTCCAGCAACAGATTGGCAAAGGGAGAATCATATTCATGGGATAGCAATTGATCCGAATAATCCTAATATTTTATATATTGGAACCCATCATGGATTAATCCAATATTCTCAAGATAAAAAATGGTCTTGGGTTGGTAAAGATCGTTCCGATTATATGGGATTTGCTGCCCATCCCACGGATAGTAACCGTCTCTATTCTAGCGGACATCCCCACACCGGAGGAAATTTAGGATTTCGAGTCACAGAAGATTACGGGGAAACTTGGCAAGTTTTGTCTAAATCCGGGGTTGATTTTCATGCTTTAGCGATTTCTAGTAGTAATCCTAATCTGATTTATGGTTGGGCAACATCGGGAGATAAGGGATTTTTAGTTTCAAAAGATGGCGGTAAAAATTGGGAGTCGATTACCCCAGTTGGTTTGGATCATGGGGTCTTTAGTTTAACCGTTAACCCGCAAAATTCCGATCATATTTTCGCTACTACTCAAGAAGGTTTATATGAAAGTAAAAATGGGGGTAAAAATTGGGAATTAATTCCCGGGACGGATACCAGTTTAATTGTTGGTTTAGCTTTGATTCCAGACAATAATAAAATGGTGATGATTGGATATCGGTTATTAGAATCTGACCCTGGAATTTATCAAAGTTCCGATAGTGGCAAAACTTGGGAAAAATTGGGAACTGGAACCGAAGGTGTTATTTTATATTTGGCAACTAATCCTAAAAATCCCCAGATTATTTATGGGGTAAATCAGCAAAATGCTGTTTTTCATTCTTCTGATGGGGGAAAAATTTGGCATTCCCTTTAAACCAAACCCAGAAACCGAGCTTCTATAGTGCTACGCATTACAGTTAGGACGCTTCTAAATCCTGAAACTCTCCCTATTCGTAATTCGTAATTTCTCAATGCGTAGCGCTATAGAAAATTAATTACTTAAATGATTGCTGGCGTAAGCATCCAGACTAACAATTGTAATAAATCTAAAGCAAAAAAAGCAACCATCAATCAGGATATTCCAGAACAAAAAACCACTCCTGAGTATTGATTGTCTCAAGAGTGGAATTTTTGACTATTTAATATAGTTACTGACTTAGAATCGGAGCGACAGGATTTGAACCTGCGACCCCTACCACCCCAAGGTAGTGCGCTACCAAGCTGCGCTACGCCCCGACACAATTAACTAATGTAGCATAGTAAACAGAAACTTGTCAAGGCTATTTCAAAAGATTTTTAAGGTTTTTGTGGCTTGTACCAATTCCGCCACCACTTCCACGGGCCAAGCACCCTCCACCCGGCGTCCGGTATTCAAAATCAACTGCACCGTATAAGCATTAGCATAGCCTTCTACCTGCATCCACAACCGATCGCTTTCCGCTTCACAGGCTATTTTTTCTTCATCCATCAACTCAAGGCTCATTTGGGTCATGGTATCGGCTAGTTCACCCAACAACCGACAAAAATCATCAAACTCCGCCTGAGTCAATTCCACCGCCCAGCTATCGCCCCCGACTAACCCTTGAAATTCCGTGGCTTGGGGGTTCCAACCTAAACGCCATCCGCTTCCCGTTTTTAGAATTCTTTCCATATTCCCCAGGTTATTTTAGGCCTTGGGCACCTCCCGACTCGGGGGAATTACCGGAGGGGGTTGGCGGTTTAGGGGTGGGTGCAGAAGGAATCGGGTCAATACTAGCCGGATTAGGATTAAATAAACCCGCCAGTGTATTAACTAACGCATCACGTTCAACTCGATTTAACTGTTGAATGGCTTTTTGATCCCCGATTAAAGGATTTTCTTTTAATACTTCCTGACCGGGATAACTTAACACTAACATCGGTTCATTGACCCCGAGATAATCGGCTAAGGTGAGTTTCCAATCAAAACGATATTGAGTTGGTCGAGCTTTCACATAAATATGATAACGAATTAACCGACTAATCAAGGTATTATCTTCGGCGACTTTCCCCGTTTCCTTGGAAAGATATTGATTTTCCTGGGGTAAATTTGGTAACTGTTCATAGACTTTTTTCCACACCTCTGAGACCCTCACTCGTCCCGATGGGGAGGATATTTCTGATGGAGGAGTTTGGGCGAGTCCCTGAATTTCCAGACCCTCAACAAACCCACCTAAAACAATGAATAGGGTAATCGTAACGGCGAGTAATAAAAAACTTAAAATAACTGGTTTTTGGGGTTTTCGAGATTTCAACATAAACCTATGATTAAGACATCCTGGAGTCTTTATCACCTCGGTGAATGAGGTTTTAAAGACACCCAATACCGCAATTTATCAATCTAACGATCCGCGATAATTTGCGGTTGATTTAGTTCATCGGACATTTCAATAATTGCGCGTAAAACAGGTTTGATGGTGTTCTCATCCCCATTATCAAAATCTTCATACCGACACCGTTTAGCCCGATTTGCGACCTGTACTGTAATCCGATAGCGATTAGTGGCGGCACTGACGAGATCGGCAGCCCGGCGAGTAATTTCTGTTGAGTCTATTTGATGGGAACGCTTGTGCATGAAGTTCACGATTTCCTAACCCTAGAGTTGTGTTTATATCTTATCAAAACTCCAGGAAGTAGGGAATGGACAATGGGCAATACGGTGGAATATCCAGATCATCGTTTCACTTGAACATAGGGATTGGGATCTTCTGCAATCCATCCTAAATCGGAGTTATAACGGATTTCAAAATGGAGATGGGGTTGATCCGTATCCGGTTGTCCCGTTGTTCCTACTGTTCCTAATACATCCCCTAACTTTACCGCTTGACCCAATTTCACCCCAATATTGTCCAGATGGGCATAACGGGTTTGTTTCCCTGACCCATGATTAACCACAACTAATTTTCCATAGCCCTCCCGTTCTCCCGCAAAGGCTATTTTCCCTGCCCCAACGGATAAAACCGGAGTTCCCACCGTCGCCGTCAAGTCCAAACCACTGTGAAATATCACCTTACCCGAAACGGGATGGAGTTGCCAACCATAACCCATCTGTATTGTTGTCGGTTGGGGTAACGGATAACCTGGTAACACCAATATCGCCACAGTTGGTGGCCCTTTGGGTGACCAATTCACACCGGGTAAAAATAGGGCTGTTGGTTGGGTTTGACAACCATTCATTTCAAAAACCACATCAGGACGGGCATTATAAGCTCTGACCACTTCCTGCCAACTCCGACCAGGGGGAATATCTACCCGAATCCCATTATGGGGCGGAATCAAAATCTCCTGTCCGATGGGAATCGGCCCCCGTTGTAAAATTGGATTCATCCCCAGTAGGGTTGCTGGAATCAGATTATATTGGCGGGCAATACTTTCGAGGGTATCTCCAGGGGCAATCCGATGAGGTTTTAAACGGGATAATACCGGGGTTGGGCAAACATCTTGAGCTTCTGAGTTAAAGGGTTCATTTGCCTCTACAGACCTTATCCATGGCGTAATACTAACTAATATTCCGATTAGAGCCATCGACCGCAATAATAATATTTCTAAACGTTGAACCCGCATAATCAGTAATTAATCAAATTTAACTTTAAAGAAACCGATTCCCCTGTTAGTGATTGTTAAATAATAATCAGTTATCACCGTAATATGTAGTTTACAGTTATAATCAGATGGTGAAGTTTTTATTTTATTTCTTTCACTGATTACTGATAACTGATTACTGATAACTGATTACTGATTTCCACCACAGCAACAAAGATGGATTTATCATTCAAACAGTTTACGATATACCTAGCCTTAGTTTCATTAGGTGGCGGTGGTGGATGGCTGGGAAGTCGCTATGTCCAAACTAATAACTCTGCCCAGTTATCGGCGACGGTAGCCATCGTTAAACCTATGCCTGCGGTTTCTCCCCCTAGGGTTACAGAAGATCAGATGATTGACCGCAGTAGTTCTAATTTTATTGCCGATGCCGCCGAAATTGTTGGGCCGACGGTGGTGAGAATTGATGCGACCCGCAAATCGGCACAGGATGTACCCGATGCCTTTAAAAATCCCCTATTTAAACGCTTTTTTGGCAATCAAATCCCCACACCTGAAGACCGCGTTCGTAGAGGAACAGGTTCAGGATTTATTCTACATTCCGATGGTCGGATCATTACCAATGCCCATGTTGTGGATGGGGCGGATACGGTACAAGTTACCCTCAAAGATGGTCGGGTATTTGAAGGGAAAGTCAAAGGAGTTGACCCGATAACCGATGTGGCGGCGGTGAAAATTGAGGGGAAAGAGTTACCGACCGCTCCGATTGGTTTCTCTGACCATTTGGTTCCGGGTCAGTGGGCGATCGCCATTGGTAATCCCCTAGGATTAGATAATACCGTAACGATTGGGATTATCAGTGCTACAGATCGTTCCAGTACCCAAGTCGGAATTCCCGATAAACGAGTTCGCTTTATTCAAACCGATGCGGCCATCAATCCCGGAAACTCCGGCGGGCCATTATTAAACGATCAAGGTCATGTGATTGGGATTAATACGGCAATTCGGGCTAATGCCCAGGGTCTGGGATTTGCCATTCCCATTGAAACCGCAATCCGCATCGCCAGTCAACTTTTTGTTAAAGGGAAGGCAGATCATCCCTATCTGGGTGTACAGATGGTGGAACTCAGTCCGGTGGTGAAGGCGGAAATGAATCAGCAACTGGAAGTTAAATTAACCCAGGACACCGGGGTGATTGTGGTGCGGGTGGTAGAGGATTCCCCCGCCGCCCAAATGGGAATTCTCAAGGGGGATATCCTCACAGCCATTGACGGCAGTGAGGTTAATACTCCGGCTCAAGTCCAAGAACAAATTGAAACTAAGACGGTTGGGGAAGAACTTCCCGTCGAAATCAACCGTCAGGGCCAAAGACAAACCCTGATGATTAAAACCGCCGTGTTCCCAGAATCCGCCTTAGCCGGGGAATTCAATAATTAATCCGGTGTTTTGGAATCAATCGAAGCGGTGCGGGATAGGTTTTCTTCCAGGTGCATCCGTTGTTCCATTTGGCGTAAAAAGTACCCGGTCATCATTGCCGATGCTAACAGACCCGCCAAGTTTTCGCGGTTGGTTGTAATCTGCACATCAAAGTGATCGGAGGGGAGTACCCCGACTAATCCTTGGACGTTTTTACTAATGATTTCTTTAATTTCCAAACTCGCAGACTGAGCAACTGTCGCCAAGACATCGGGATGTTGACTTTGCAGGTAGGTCAACAACGGATTTTCGGCGGTCTCTTGAACATCAGATTTAAGGAAGTCAGAGTTAAAAACCATGATCTGCGTCTCTATATCATGCTTATGCTATCTATAGTTTATCTTATTTTTACACTTCGCTGGTAGGCTTGGTGTCGAGAACCGGTAAAGGGGCATCCAGGGGTAAATCGTCGCTAAAGTTTAATGAAAGTTGTTGGGGAAGCTGATCAACTTGGAAATACTGATGGAATTTTTTAGTCACTTGTAACCAATGGGAGCGGGAATTAGCTTGTTTGCGTTTCTGAACAAATCCCAGTTCTACGAGTTCGGTGACTTGTTGATAGGCTCCTGACCCTCTTAATTCTACTAAATCGGTTTGGGTAATGCCACCCTTGAGGGCGATCGCTGCTAAAGTTCTTAATGCCCCAACCCCTAACTCCGGTGCTACTAAGCTTTGCATTAATGACCGATAGGCTTCTCGCAGTTGTAAGCTATATCCAGAATCGGTTTCTACGACTTCTAAGGCACTATCCCGATGGGCGTAGTCAGACATCAGTTGAATCAGTGCTTCTTCGACTTCGGTGCGATCGCACCCGGCTAATTCTGCGAGTCCAGCAATGGAAAGCGATTGACCTTTTAAATACAAAATTGCTTCAATTTTCGCCAATAAACTCATTTTGAACAACAGATGAAAGATCACGGTTTGGGGTTCGTAACTGTTGACTGTACACACTTGTCCGTCAAGCGTCAACTTTTAGCCGGGGATTGGTGTTAGAATCCCGGTCTGTACTTACAGTTAACAAAATTTTTGTATATTTTTTCAGCAAATATTATTTGATCCCCTTTCTGTCTAAGACAATATTTTTTTCAACTCTCTAAAGATAGATTTTACTTGGAAACGGCAACTTAATTAAACTTAACAAAAATATAGATGAACTGTAAGTTAGATAACAAAGTTAGGGAAATCGATCATCCATAATTGAGTTTATATAATTATTTGGGATCGATCAACATGAACAGGGAAAATGCAGTTCCCTCAAATTGCCGTAATTGCCTCCACTACAAACCAGAAGGCAGACGGGGAGGAACTTGTCAGATGTTCCACGCGCCTGTCCAAAGTCATTGGAAATCCTGTTCCTTAGCCGCCTTACCCTTTATTTACTTATTAGATCGGGCAGATGCGGAATTTTATGGCATACCCGATGAAAAAGAGCAGAAAGTTTCCTGAACCCAACCCCCGATCAATTTTATCATTAATTAGGACAAAAACCATGACTGACATCGCCAAAAAATCTATAAAAGAAAACAAAAATTGTTGCTGCTTTAAAGTATTAAATTTTGACTAAATTTCCAGAAACTTGTTTTGAAAATTTATGTTAGAATGGAATTTCAGATTTTTTTAAGATTAATCAATGACCATAAGTTTAAAATCCCAATTAACTCAGCATCTACAACAAATTATTAGAGAACGTGACCCTTATTTGGCTTCTGAGGGTCATTTTTATGTCCGTGAATATATTCGTCAGCAACTCCAACAATGGGGAACTGTGATCACCGATGAGTTTGAACTTAGGGGAAAAACTCATCAAAATTTAATCCTAAATTTACCTGCTATTTCCAAATCAAACAATTCTATTATTTTAATTGGTGCCCATTATGATACCGTACCAGGGTGTCCTGGGGCCGATGATAATGGTACAGGAGTTGCGGTTTTATTGGAATTAGCCGCATCGATTGCTCAACATCCTCTTAAATACCCGGTTCAATGTGTAGCTTTTGATTTAGAAGAATATGGTTTTTTAGGGAGTCAACATTATGCCCAATCCTTAAAAGAACAAAACCAGTCTATTCGCCTGATGCTTTCCCTAGAAATGTTAGGCTATTGTAATCCTAATCCTAATTCTCAACGCTATCCCCCCGGATTAAAATATTTTTATCCGAATTGTGGGGATTATATTGCTTTAATTGGTAACTTAAAAACTATCCCTGATTTAATTAGAATTAGTCGAGGAATTCGCCAAACTAAAACGCCTTGTCAATGGCTACCTGTTCCCAACCGAGGAATGATGGTTCCCGATACCAGACGGAGTGATCAGGTTCCTTTTTGGGATTTAGGATATGCAGCAATTATGGTGACAGATACAGCCAATTTACGGAATCCTCACTACCATCAACCGACGGATACTTTAGAAACCCTAGATTTAGATTTTCTCGCCGGAGTTTGTCAAGGTTTATTATCAGGTTTGCGAAGAATTTGACCTTCTATTCGGGAGATTCTGGGTTCAGAAAAAAAAATTTATAGGCGGAGAAAAAGTCCCTGAATAAATTAAAATTTATTACAACTTGTTGAACAGTTATAGCACTACGCACTAGGGAACAGGCAATAGATAACAGTAAGTAGTGAATGAATTTCGGGATTTAGAAGTGTCCTAACTGTAATGCGTAGCACTATAGCCACTGCCTGATTATCAGTTACAGAAATCATTAAGGAATGAAAAATAAATAACTTGCACAATTAAACCCTAGAAACCCTGATCTACGGTAAACTATTACTCAATTAGTCACCTTATTGGTTTTTCATTCCTAAGTTTTAAACAGTTGCCAAGGCGGTTAGGACATTCACCGAAAGCGAAAAGCATTCCCCATTCCCTTGCGTTCATTAGAATCACAATGACTATCGACTTAGCTGGTTATCAACTCGTTGAAACCCTTCACAGCGGGGTCAGAACTTCCGTTTATCGCGCTCGCAAGGAGTCGGAAGTTTCCAGCGTGATTATCAAAACCTTAAGGGCTGAATATCCCACCCTTTCTGATATCACCCACCTGCGGCACGAATATCAAATTCTGCACAGCCTGAACGCCGAAAATATTGTCAAAGCGATTAGTTTAGAAAGCCATAAAAACGGTTTAGCACTAATCCTAGAAGATTCAGGTGCGGAGTCTTTGAGCGATTGGATTCAGGGTAAAAAATTACCCATGATTCAATTTCTTTCCCTGGCTTTGCAACTGGTCTGTGCCTTAGCCGAACTGCATAAACATAATATTATTCATAAAGATATCAAGCCCCAAAATATTGTCATCAACCCAACCACAGAAACAGTTAAAATAATTGATTTCAGCATCGCTTCTCGCCTAGAACGAGAAAATCAGGCACTATCCCATCCCGACCTCCTCGAAGGCACTTTAGCCTATATGTCCCCCGAACAAACGGGCAGAATGAATCGGTCAATTGACTACCGCACCGACTTTTATTCCCTGGGAGTCACCTTCTATGAAATACTCACAGGACAGTTGCCTTTTAATAGCACAGATCCGTTGGAATTAGTCCATAGTCATATTGCTAAAACTCCCATTCCCCCCGATCAGATCAATCCAGAAATTCCGCCCCAAATTTCAGCGATCGCCCTCAAATTATTAGCCAAAAATGCCGAAGATCGCTATCAAAGTGCCCAGGGACTGAAATTCGACTTAGAAACCTGCTTAATGAATCTCAAGGCGAAGGTCGAGATCACCGACTTTGTGGCCGGGAGTGCGGATAAAGCCGGACAATTGAATATACCCCAAAAGCTCTACGGTCGCGACCCAGAAGTGAATGAACTCCTAGAAACCTTTAATTGTGTAGTCCGGGGTACAACGGAATTAATGCTAGTTTCCGGTTATTCTGGGATTGGCAAAACCGTTTTAGTCAATGAAGTTCACAAACCCATTGTCCGCCAACGGGGTTATTTTATTGCCGGAAAATTTGACCAATTCAAACGCAATATTCCCTATGCTTCCTTAATTCAAGCCTTCCAATCCTTAATTCAACAATTACTCACCGAAAGTGAAGCAGAAATTCAGATTTGGAAACAAAAACTCCTAGGTGCTTTGGGGGTTAACGGGCAAATCATTATTGATGTGATTCCCGAAGTTGAATTAATTATTAGTAAACAGCCTCCCGTACAGCAACTCGGGCCGACCGAATCTCAAAACCGTTTTAGTCGAGTCTTTAAACAATTTATTGGCGTATTTACCACCGTTGAACACCCCCTCGTTGTCTTTCTCGATGACTTGCAATGGGCAGATTCGGCGTCCCTGAAATTAATTGAACTCCTGATCACTGATAGCGACAGCCAATATTTATTAATCATTGGAGCCTATCGAGATAACGAAGTTTTTCCCACCCATCCGACCATTCAAACCATTGAAAAAATTCAACAAGCGGGTGCAACGGTCAAGAAGATCTTACTTAAGCCCCTGCAACTGGTTCATGTCACAGAATTAATCGACGAGACTTTGAATAATGAAGCAATCAAACCAGAATCTCTGTCGGTAGAGACGCAAACTTTTGCCTCTTTACTGTTCAATAAAACCCAAGGAAATCCCTTTTTCTTAACTCAACTGCTCAAAACTCTTTACCAAGAAGATTTGCTGGTTTATGACTTGTATTCAAGTTGGTGGCAGTGGAACATCGAACACATTCAAGCCATTGGCATCACCGATTATAATGTAGTGGAACTGATTGCCAGAAATATTCGCAAACTGTCCCCGGAAACTCAAAAAGTCCTAAAATTAGCAGCTTGTATTGGCAACACCTTTAACTTAGATGTCCTGGCAATTGTTAACGAGAAATCCTGCTTACTGACGGCTGCACATTTGTGGTCAGCACTTCAGGCGGGCTTGATTTTGCCCCTGGGCAATGAGTACAAAATTCCCCTGGCATTTAATCAAGAAGAATCGGCAGACGTCATTTTAACTGATGTCAAGGTAGACTACAAATTTTTACATGACCGCGTGCAGCAAGCCGCCTATTCTTTGATTCCCGACGAGCAAAAAAAACAAACTCACCTAAAAATCGGTCAACTGCTTCTACACTCAACCACACCGGAAGAACAAAAAGAAAATATTTTTGCTTTAGTTAATCAACTCAATTATGGGATTGAATTACTGATAACTAAAACAGAAAAATATGAATTAGCTCGACTTAATCTGATCGCTGGACAGAAAGCCAAAGCAGCCACCGCCTACGAGTCGGCGGTCAAATATTTGAATCTAGGCATAGGAATCCTCGCTTCAGATTCCTGGGAAACCGACTATGATTTAACCTTTGATCTGTATATAGAAACGATGGCTGCGGAATTTTTAAACATCAACTTTGAGCAGGCAAAACTGCTATCAGAAGTGGTGTTAAACCACGCCCAAACTATCCTAGGTCGAGTCAAAGTTTATGAACTACAAGTACAGTTTTATATTGCTCAAAACCAAATGCAACCTGCTTTAGAAGCGGGTCTGCAAGCAATAGAGATGTTGGGGATATCCCTTTCTAAAGAACCGCCCGGTCAGATGAACCCTGAAGATCTAGCCAATTTACCGGAAATGACGGCACTGGAGGAGCTTGCAGCCATGCGTCTGTTAATGATGATTGCCCCTCCGGTTTATTTCGGGGCTCCGGCGATGTTTCCCCAGGTGCCCTATACCATGATGGCTCTTTCGATTCAATATGGTAATTCACCACTGGCCTCTATTGGCTATGGATTTTATGCCATGATTTTGTGTGGTTCGTCCGCCGGGATTAATTCGGGATATCAATTTGGACAACTGGCGGTCAAGGTACTTGATCAATTTGATGCTCGCTCCCATAAAGCTCAAATCACCACCATATTTAATGCCCATATCAGACACTGGAAAGAACACATTAAGGAAACTTTTAACCCGTTGCTGGAGGGAATTCAAAGCGGGCTAGAAACCGGAAATATAGATTGGGCTGGCTACAATGCTTTTTACTATTGTGACCACATATTTTTTGCAGGTGAACCGCTAGATTTGGTTTATCAAAAGCAAGTGCAACACCTTGAGTTAATGCTAAAAGTTAAACAGGAAATGCACAGTGCTTATATCAAAGTCGGGATAGTAATGGTTTTAAAATTACTCAATGCCTCGCCTGAAAAATATCAAATTAAGGGCGAAATCTTGAACGAAGAAGAAATTTTACAAAAATTAATTGCAGCTAATCAAGCTACGTTTATTTTTTCAGCTTATTTATTCAAAACAATTCGCTGTTATTTGTTTAAAGATTACCAAGAATCGGTAAAAAATGCTTGTTTAGCCGAAAAATATGAAGAAGGCGTAACGGGTTTAATGACCACGGCTGAACTCAATTTTTATTATTCTTTGGCTCTCCTAGGTCAATATCCAGAAGTTTCTCAAAGCCAACAAAAAAAATCCTTAGAACAAGTGGTAAACAATCAGAAAAAAATGCAGGATTGGGCGATGAATGGGCCGATGAATTATCAACACAAATACGATTTAGTTGAAGCCGAGAAAGCGCGGGTTTTGGGGCAAAAAGACAAAGCCATGGATGATTACGAGCAAGCCATTCAAGGAGCCGCATTGCAGGGATATATCCAAGAAGAAGCCTTAGCGAATGAACTAGCAGCAGAGTTTCATCTCTCTTTGGGCAGACAGAAGATTGCTAAAACCTATATGACCGATGCCTACTATGGTTACATCCGATGGGGAGCCGCATCGAAAGTCGAAGATTTAGAAGCACGATATCCGCAATTACTCACCGATGTTCTGAATCAGAAATTGAGGGAAAAGACAGATCGAACAATGATCCAGACGATGCAAGGAACCCTAACTTCTAGCGGAGCAGGAATTTCAGAATTTCTGGACTTGGCAACAGTCATGAAAGCATCCCAGGCGATTTCTGGGGAAATTATTCTAGCTAATTTGCTTGATAAGTTAATGAAAATTCTGATAGAAAATGCGGGGGCGGAAACGGGCTCGCTGATCCACTCAAAGAACGGGCAATTTTTCATAGAAGCAGTGGGGAATAAAGATCAAGTGCAAGTGCTGCAATCTCTACCCGTATCCAATGGCCAGCAGTTGCCGATCTCAATCCTGAATTACGTCGCTAGAACTCAGAAAGATATCCTTTTAAACGATGCCAGTCGCGAGGGAACATTTAACACTGACCCCTACATCACCCAACACCAAACCCAATCGATTCTGTGTGTGCCGATTATTTATCAAAGCCAACTCACGGCGATTCTTTACCTGGAAAATAACCTGACAGTCGGAGCTTTTACTCAGGATCGGGTGGAAGTCTTGCGACTATTATCAGGACAAGCGGCGATCGCCTTAGAAAACGCCAACCTCTATCACAGCTTAGAGCTGAAAGTGGAGGAGCGCACCGAAGAATTACAAGTTAAAAATGCCCGCCTGGAAGTAGAAATTCAAGAGCGGCAGCGAGCCGAACAAGCAGCCGAAGTGGCGAATACTGCCAAAAGCAAATTTCTGGCGAACATGAGCCACGAACTTCGCACCCGCCTAAACGGTATTTTGGGTCATCCCCCAGGGTGAAAATTCGTTTCCAAGTCGAAGACACAGGAATTGGTATTGGAGCCGAGCAAGTGTCAAAAATATTTTTACCCTACCTGAAAAAATCATCAGAAGTTTCTCCGGTGCTCGACGGAAAGTTTTAGTGGTGGATAATTACCTTGAAAGATGTGATTGTGATCGGAACTTTTGTGAGTATTTCATCCACCTATACCGAGGGATGAGAAATTAACATGGATATCGAATTAATCAAGACATTTGTTGATCTAACTTAAGTAAGGCTTGAATTCTAGCTTCCGTTGGCGGATGAGTCGAAAATAAACTTGCCATTGTTTGTCCTGAAAAACTATTCATAATTAATAGGGCTTCAAAGGCAGGATTTCCTGCAATTGGTATCTGTCTAGCCGTAGCATCTAAGCGTTGTAAGGCTCTGGCTAATGCTTTCGGATTTCCGGTTAATTTAGCCGCCCGGGCATCGGCGGAAAATTCCCGGGTTCGGGAAATCGCTAATTGAATCACAGTGGCAGCCATAGGAGCTAGAATTATTGTTAATAATAATCCTATGGGATTTCCGCCCCCATTCCGATTGCGTGAACCTCCAAACCACATCGAATAACTGGCAAATTGAGCCAGTCCAGAAATAGCTCCGGCGATGGTTGCAGCTACGGCTTGGGTGAGGGTATCTCGATTTTGAACATGGCTTAATTCATGGGCAATGACGGCTTCTAATTCGTCTTCGGGTAAGAGTTTTATAATCCCTTCTGTGACAGCAACAGCAGCATTTTGGGGATTTCGACCGGTGGCGAAAGCATTAGCCGCTTGAGTCGGGACAATATAAATCCCTGGTACGGGTAAATTGGCGCGATCGCATAATCGTTGTACCATGGCATATAATCCCGGAGCCTGTTCAGCCGTAACAGGTTGGGCATTATAGGCTTTGAGGGCAATTTGGTCGGAAAAATACCAGCTTCCTAGATTAGTGACCGCCGCTAAGGCGATACCCACCAATAGACCGCCAGTTCCCCCAATCACCCAGTAGCTAATCATAACTAAAAGGGCACTTAATAATCCGAGTAAAGCAACGGTTTTAAATAGATTCATAGCAATTTTTCTCGGGTATAACTGTTTGTTTTGAGTTCTATTGTAGTCCTAAATGTGTCAAGAATAGGGGGAATATAACCCCAAATAATAGGTTTTACGGAATTCTTGAGAATCGAGTTGTTATACTAAATAACAATAATTTCATCAGAAACCCGAAAACCTATGCGAGAAATGTTAGCAAATACAATGGAGATTTTTGACCGACACAGTGGTTGGATTATTTGGAATCTTTTCCTCGCATTTATTCCTTGGGTTTTGAGTTTTTGGTTATTTCGCAGAAAAGTTATAACTCGAAATTGGGGTTGGTGGATTATCTATATTATTTTTATTGCTTTCTTACCCAATGCTCCCTATCTGCTCACGGATATTATTCATTTAATTCGGATTATTCAGGCGGGGTATTCGGTTTGGCTAATTACCTTAATTTTTATTCCACTCCATGTATTTGCAATTATGGCGGGTTTACAAGCCTATGTTTTATCCTTAATTAATCAAGGGCATTATTTGAGAAGGCAAGGGGTGAAACAATATATTTTTGCTTCGGAAATCATGACTCATCTTTTATGTGCGATTGGGGTTTATTTAGGAAGATTTAGGCGGTTTAATAGTTGGGATTTAGTGACTCAACCCGATGTTATTTTCTTGCAAACTTTAGATGATTTAACTGATAAAAAACCTTTGTTTGTGGTGACTGTTACCTTTGTCGTCATTACCATATCCTATACATTAATGAAGCAAGTCACCCTGGGATTAATTCTTCAGTTAAAACGAATTGCTTCAGGATTGGATGAATTAGACCCGGATGAATTTCCCCAAAGATAAATTGGCATCACCTATCAAAACGACAAATGTATTTAGGATTAATCGGACATTCAGTCGATGTTAGGGGGTTATTTTGAATAAACAAAAAACGCAGTTTATTCAAAGATTTTAAGGGTGTAATGTCAACCACTTGATTATTATTGAGATTGATTTCACTTACAACCTTTAAACTCTGAAGTGGGGAAACATCAGAAATTTGATTATAGCTAAGATTAATTCGGATTAATTTGGTTAAGGATTGTAAGGGACTAATATCCGTAATTTTATTATAACTTAAATCCAATTCTTCTAAATTAGTCATACTTTGTAAGGGAGTCAGGTCGGAAATATGATTATTTCTGACCTTCAAGACAGTAATATGGGTTAATCCTTGTAGGGGACTTAAATCAGAGAGGAGAAAGGTACTTAAATCTAACACTTTTTGTTCCGCTAACATTTGATTGGCGCGATCGCAATTGGAAGTTCCCACTTGTTGCAATAAAACATCGAGGGTTCTTTTCACTTCTGGTGACAATTGCTGACGATTCAAACACCAATCTTGAAAGGTTTTAAAAGTCTGGGAATTCGGATCTGACTGGGCTAAACTCGACTGCGGTAAACCTAAAACCATTAACATTAATAAAAATTTCCCGATTTTCTGTGGAATTGTCCTTTTTGTCAAGGGTTTTTTCATCGTGATCAATCCTCGGTGAATAGTTGTGGTAGAATAGTGCAAGTTGCTTTTTAACTCTAGTATTGACGACACGATCGCTCTTTGTTCCTCAACTTCTAAACTAATGAGTATTCGGGGTATTGACGTTTCAGATTACCAGCCTACAGTAGATTGGCAAGCCGTTGCCCGTTCTGGGATTTCCTTTGCCATCATTAAATCAACAGAAGGAGAAAGCTTTGTTTGTAAAGTTTTCCCCAGCTATTGGGAACAAACAAAAGCCAACGGTTTAATTCGGGGTGCTTATCATTTTTTTAAGCCTGATAGTGATCCCATTAAACAAGCCTATCATTTTCTGAAAACTGTTAAACTCCAAGCTGGAGATCTGCCTCCGGTCTTGGATATTGAAACCATGGGAACTGTAGATGCCAAAACCCTCTGTGATCGAGCCGCCCAATGGATTGATGTGATTGAAAAAGAAACGGGTTTTCGTCCGATTATTTATACTTATCCTGGGTTTTGGCAAAAACTCAATACCACTCGTTTTTCCGATTATCCTCTGTGGATTGCCCATTATACCACGGCCGAACAACCGATTATTCCTGGCGGCTGGAAAACCTGGGTCTTTTGGCAATTTACCGACCAAGGCCAAGTTGAGGGAATTAGTGGGGGTGTGGATGTTAATTTATTTGAAAGTATTCGCAGAGGGGATAAGGGGACAAAAGTTGAAAAGATTCAAACCCTGCTAAAAAATCAAGGTCATGATCCCGGAACTATTGATGGGAGTTTTGGCAATGGTACGGAAACCGCTTTAATCAAATTTCAGCAAAAAAAACAGTTACAAGCGGATGGAGTCGCCGGGTTAAAAACATGGACGGCGTTGATGGGGCCCTCTGATTCTTTTGTTCTGCCTGTAGGAAGTGTTGAACCTACACCTGAGCCCACACCCACACCTGTACTCACACCTGTACCTACACCCGAACCCACACCCGAACCCACACCCGAACCCACGCCCGCACCTGCCCCCATTCCCAGTATTGAACTCATTGATATTTGTAAAGTTTATAAAGGAACTCCCAATCAGGATCAGGTGCTAACCTGGTTTGAGCCACAAATTCCCCAGACTATATTATTAGAATTTTCTAAACTCTGGAGAAACCAAACAAAGGTTCCAACTGTTTCTGTAAAGTTCATTAATGTTTGTAAATATTATCGAGGTTTAGCTAATCAAGATCAAGCCTTGCGGTGGTTACAAGAGAAAATTTCACCCACCCTTTTAAGTGAATTGGCTCAAAAATGGAATCAACAAACTTTATCACCACCGAGTATTAAATTAGAGGACGTCTGTAAATACTATAAAGGTTTACCCGGCCAAGTAAAGGCATTAGAATGGCTACAAAGTCAAATTCCTGCGGCTACCTTAGATGAATTTGTTAGACAGTGGAGAAAACCTTAAATCAGTCATCAGTTATCAGTTATCAGTTATTAGTGGTCAGTTATTAGTTATTAGTTATTAGTCAATAAATTAACTTTTACACTGTTGACTGATAACTGTTTACTGATAACTGTTTAGGCGCCAAGCAATTAAAGGTTCGACTTTTCCTTTCACAAAAATTGGATCACAAGGTTGAACATTTAGTTTACAATTTAAGGCTTGATACATAGGATCAGAAAGGGTGATTTCTCCAGCCGGAGTAATTCCTTCTAAACGTTTACCCGTATTTACCACATCTCCAATAACGGTGTAAGTTCTAACTTTTTTTCCGCCAAATAATCCTTCTATTACTTCCCCACAGTGAATACTACAACCTGCTCCTAAGCCATAGGGATTAAGAACATTTTTAGCTGCTGCTTGCATGGCTTGAGCCGCTTGAATCCCCTGTTGTGGGGTAGCATAAATTGCCATAATTTCATCCCCTGTTAGGGTAACTTTTAAAGGGTGATATCGTGAAGATTCTGGTTCTACGGTTTGATAATAATGGTTTAAAACTTGGGCAGCAATATCGGGCTGTGTTTGTTCACACCATTGAGTAAAACCGCGAATATCCATAAATAAAATAGTGCGATCGCATTTTTGAAACGCCAAGGCTTCAGGATTATTTAAAGCCGTTGCTACCATATAACTGCCCATCCCCCATTCTGCCATATTTCCTAAGAGTCTTGCCGTCTTTTGGAGTTGATTTCGCTGTTGTGAGAGTTGAAACGCTTGCAAACCTAACAGTAACCCAATTAAAATCAGACTTAACGTTAAAAATGAGTGAGTTTTACTTTGAAGAAAATGTAAAAAAGTTTTCCCGTATAATCGATTAGACTCTTGGGAAATTTCAACAACAATATAAAAAGCAATAATCATTAAAGTTCTGGTTATACTTTCCAGAGGGAAAAATAACCAATCAGCCTTTAATTTCCCATGAAATCTTAATCCCTGGAGAGTAGCAATGATCAAAGAAAATATCAAGAATACTAGATGAATAGGTTCTTTAAAAAAATTTACTCCATCAATGGGTAAATCCATTGCTATGTACAAACCAACACCAACCAAATTTCCCCAAAACCGATTAGAATTGGGACGAGAAATCACCCATGCTTGGACTAACATGGCTACAATTAATAAATATTCTGTGGGGTTAGTAAAATATTCAATCCAACTTTTAGAAATAATAGTAGAGAGACTTTTTAAGATCAAAAAATAACCACTGTTACTGAAAAGCTCACCCCAAAAAGCACTCCAGCGATTTCCTGTGAATAGAGATTCTAAAAGGGGTTTGAAGGAATTAGATGATGTATACATGAGTTCATAGTTTAATACCAATCTCATTTTTGAGATTTATTGTTTCACACAGACTGCCGTACACCGATTGTTTTTACGCCAGCTTTATTCACATCAATAATTTATTTTTTATAGACTGTGAATAGGGATTTTTTAAATTCTCAGCACCCAAACCGTAAGTAGTTATATTAGAAAGCCACACTCTGCATTATAACATACTTTATGATCTGGAGTATTAGTAATTAATTTCTGAACTCAATTTCGCTTGAGTCCTATCTAAATTAACTGAACTTAACTAAAATTAAACTATATTTCCTTATATTTTAGCGATATAAGATGTTAATCTTTTTAAAAGAGTAACAGTGCCTAGAATAGCCATTTGGCGAAATAGGAAGTGAAATTTCAAGGAATAGTTCATCGGATGGAGCTTCCTTGCTCAGTATTGAACCGTTGAATGTCATCTAAACTTGAGAGTAAACCTAAAAAGTGACAATCTAGTGACGATGCAAGTGTTTTAGGAAGTAGGCTACCTTCCCCGTAACAGTCAGTGGCCCAGAATTATTCAAGAAATCTTAACACTCCCTTGATAAGTTCAGAAATTTCTGTAACAATAAATACAGTAGTGAAAATATTTATTAGGGCTGTTCCTGTCAATCAACCGACTGTTCAGGATGGGAGGAAACTGGGAAATGAATGTTTCTTTGTTCCGTTTTAACCCGATGGCAACAGGCTTGATAGTCCAATTCAAAATGTCAAGGCTATTTTTAGCACCTAAACCTTCTTAAAAAGGAGTGTTTCTTATGAAAACTCAATGGGAAATTTATCGCAAATTAGAATTAATTCCTGAGACAGTTTCATTACCTTTAGATGAACAGGGAATATCAAGATTTTATCAAAGTAAAATATGGCACTCTTGGGTAATTTTTTGCGCCAAAAATTTATCGGAACAACAAACATTTGACCATATCGAGGGCTGTTTTAAACTAGATTCTTCTGATCCTAATTCGACAAAAAGATTTCATTTATTCCGAACCCTTTGGCTGATTTTAAATCAACCCATTAAATTCTCTCATTTTTCCACAAAATCAGAACCTTATATTTGGAAAAGTTATAATTTGGGAGGTTCCACCCAATGGCATATTTACGATCCCAAAAGTGGACTAACCTATGATTTAGACTCGGAGGAAGATGTTTTAAGTTGGCTGGAAAAACAGAATTCTAATTAGGCAAAATTGAAATAGTTGTTGAGCGAGATCGGACTTTTCTCAAGGCTTGAATGGTGTTGATCGTATGCTCTGCCACTTGGTTAATTTCTGATTCTGTGGTGAACCGACCCAAACCAAAACGAATCGAAGCATAGGCTAAATGATCCGAATGACCTAATGCTTTTAAAACGTGGGAGGGTTCAATTTTAGTTGAGGTACAAGCAGAACCAGATGATACCGCCATCATCGTTTGTAATCCCAATAATAAAGCCTGACCATCAACGCCGTCAATACTAATATTTAAATTTCCAGCTAACCGTTGGGTTGGATGACCATTCAAATAAATTCCTTCTAGGGCTGATAATTTATTCCAGAGGGTTTCTCTGAGTTGAATTAATTGTTGAGTTTCTGTTAGTCTTTGGGATAGGGCAATCTCAATTGCTTTAGCAAATCCGACAATTTGGGGGGTACATAAAGTTCCTGAACGCATTCCCCGTTCATGCCCCCCACCATGGAGTTGAGCCGCTAATTTCACTCTAGGATTTCTCCGCCGTACATATAATGCTCCGATCCCTTTGGGGCCATAAATTTTATGGGCGGTTAAAGACATTAAATCAATATTTAATTGCTGAACATCTAAAGGAATTTTACCGACAGCTTGGGCGGCATCGGTATGAAATAAAACTCCATGATGATGACAAAGTTCTCCAATTTCAGCCAGGGGTTGCAGTACCCCAATTTCATTATTAGCCGCCATAATTGAGACTAAAATAGTATCGGGACGCAGGCCTATTTTCAGGTCAGCTAAATCAATAATTCCATCGGATTTCACCCCAAGATAAGTAACTTCAAACCCCAAAGTTTCCAAATAATGACAAGGATCAAGAACAGCATTATGTTCGGTCATGACGGTAATAATATGTCTGCCTTTATTAAAATAGGCTTCAGCTACTCCTTTTAAGGCTAAATTGTTAGATTCCGTGGCTCCACTGGTGAAAATAATTTCTTCAGGAGCACAGTTAATCCCATTAGCAATAATTTCCCTAGCCTGTTTAACGGCCGCTTCAGCTTCCCACCCATAAATATGATTAATACTGGCGGCATTGCCAAAATATTCGTTAAAATAGGGTAACATTGCTTCTAAAACCAAGGGATCAACGGGGGTTGTGGCGTTACAATCCAGATAAATTGGACGTTTAGACATAATTATTGCTAATAAAAATAGGTGGGTTTTAATCTCTAGTCCTCAAGTTTAGTCTATTTTTTTTGATACCGAACCCAGTAAACCCTTAATATTCTATAATAGAGATTGTGGTGCTGTTCATCCCTAACTATTTTATGGCTGAATCAAAAAACGCTTTAGATTTATTTCGGACTGCTTATGAACATCGTTATACCTGGGACTCTCACTTCCCCGGTTATCGGGCTGATATTGAACTGAAACAGGGGGATGAAGTCTACACCGGACAGATTCAGATTAACCCAGACCTGACGGTAGAAGTGAGTCAAATTGCCGACGAAGAAGTCAAGCAAAGCGTCTATACCCAACTGCGGGATGTGGTCACCCATCGCAAACGCAGTTCTTTTGAACAAGCCCATGGAAAAAATAAATTTAGTTTAGGAGAAATTGACGATACCGGGGCTTTAGAAATCCTAGTCGAAGGTGATGCGATGGGATCAAATTATTCCGTGCGTGGCGATCAAATTTCTCGGGTTAGTCGCGTCATGGGTCGGATGGCATTTGTGATTAATACCCATGAAAGTTTAGACACCGGAGAAGGTTACGCCGCCGCCCGTTATGATGCGGTATTTCGTAACCCTCAAACTCAGGAAATCATCAAGGAACTTGAGTTTGAAGATACCTTTGAAAAATTTGGCAACTATTACATTATGACTCGCCAAGTAGTTCATTCTAAAGAAGCCGACAAAACCACAAAAACGGAGTTCAACTATTCCCAAGTCAAACTACTTGAACCCGTTGCTGTTTAACTTTGATCAGTGATCAATAACCTAGAATTAATTGATCTGCAAATAACGTTAGGGTCAACAACTCACCGTTAAATCAAATTCTGTACTATCAATTTAAGGTAAATCATGGATACATTAGCACTAACTGAAGAAAACGTAGAGACAGTTTTAGATGAACTTCGTCCTTATCTAATGTCGGACGGGGGAAATGTAGAAATTGTTGAACTTGATGGCCCGATTGTTCGACTCCGACTCCAAGGCGCCTGTGGTTCCTGTCCGAGTTCGACGATGACTTTAAAAATGGGAATCGAACGCCGTTTACGCGAAAGAATTCCTGAAATTGATCTGGTGGAAGCCGTGGCTTAGGAGAGCTTTTCCCGAACCCATTGTCCAAGGTTCAATGAGCAATCATCATGAACTTTGGACTCGATAAATTTTCCCTTTTTCTCTCTCATTTCTGTTCCCTCCATGCGTGTTTTATTGGTAGAAGATGATCCGGATCTGGCTGAGACTTTGGTGGTGGCTTTAGTTCACCAAGGGTACACTGTTGACAGGGCAACAGATGGCAGGGATGGGTGGGAAAAAGCACAAAAATTGACCTATGATTTAATGATCTTAGATGTGGGATTACCCCATTTAGATGGGATTAGTTTATGTAAAAAACTGCGATCGCAAAATATTATAAATCCAATTATCTTATTAACCGCTTACAATCATCGAGAAGATAAGGTTAAAGGCTTTGATGCGGGTGCGGATGATTATGTGGTTAAACCCTTTGATATTCAGGAATTATTAGCTCGAATTCGAGCCATCTTGCGCCGACAGCAGCAAATACCCTCGACTCTCTTAGAATGGGAAAATCTACATTTGGATACAAATACCTGTGAAGTGACCTATCAACAAACTCACCTCAATTTAACCCCTAAAGAATATGGGCTATTAGAATTATTTCTCAAACATCATCAACAGGTTTTTAGTTTAGACCTCATCTTAGAAAAACTTTGGACATTTGAAGATCCCCCAACGGAAAATACTGTACGGGCGCATATTAAAGGATTAAGAAATAAACTTAAAAATGTGGGTGCCCCCTCAGATTTGATTGAAACAGTGTATGGCATAGGTTATCGTCTTAAACAACAATCTCACCCTAAAATAGAACCTAAAAAAAATAGTAAAAAATCCGAACCCAATCAAGATAAACTGAATCAAGCCATTGTTGAAATTTGGCATAGGTATCAAGGCAAAATTTTTGACCGCATTACCCTATTAGAAGAATTTTCTCTCTCCCACCAACAGGAAAAACCCGATCAAAATATTCAAAAAGCTCGACAAGAAGCCCATAAACTTGCCGGATCTTTAGGAACTTTTGGTTTAGGGGGAGGCTCAATTATCGCCAGAGAAATCGAACAACTCTGTCAAAATTCAACCTTAAACCTAGCAGAAATCACCCTCTTTCAAAAATTAGTCTCTAAACTCAAGCAGGAAGTTGAGCAATACTCTCCCGCTTCCACCAGAGAAAACTCCCAACCCACCCCGATTAAATCCGACCATCAAGTTTGGATTATTAGTCAAGATCAATTATTAATTGAATCCGTACAAATAGCCGCTAATAATTTAGGAATAAAAACCCAAATTCTCACCGATTTATCATTAATTACAGCCATCCAATTACAATCCCATAAAAAATCCTATCCTCCCCTCGTATTTTTAGATTTTGACTTCTATTTCTCCTATGAGTTATTAACCCAACTCACCCAACAAACTCCCCCGATTCCTGTGATTGTTTTAACGCAACAAAAAAACTTAACCCAACGGGTAAAAGTCGCCCAATTTGGCGGCCAAGGATTCCTAGAAAAACCCATCACCTCAGAACAAATTATTAAACTGATGATGGATACCTTTCGTCAAAACTGTAGCTTCAATGCTAAAGTTTTAATTGTTGATGATGATGCCCAGATTCTAGCCACCTTTCAAACCCTACTGGAACCTTGGGGAATTCAAACCTTTACTGTCGAAGACCCCCGAAATTTTTGGGAAATTCTCAAAACCACCACCCCAGACCTACTGATTTTAGATATTGAAATGCCCTATTTAGATGGTATTGAACTCTGTCAAATTGTTCGGGCTGACTCCCGTTGGAAAAGTTTACCCGTGATGTTCCTGACCGCCCATACCAATCGAGATCTACAACATCAAGTTTTTATGGTCGGTGCCGATGACTACTTAACAAAAACAACAGAAGCTTCTATCCTTGTTAATCGCATTTTAAATCGATTACGACGAACCCAGAGTTTACGAGAATCCTCAACCTAAGTTGAGTGGATTTTTCCCTAATCCCGATTAAAATTCACAAAACCATTGAAACTTTATTAAAATGATTAACTTTTTTCCTGAACCCGATCAAAATCAACAAAACCATTAAAACTTTATTAAAATGATTAATCAAAATTCCGAAACTGAAACTCAATTGATTGCTTCCCTACAAGCAATCAATCAGCGCTTAATTCAAGAAATTCAAGAACGAAAGCGGGTAGAAGAAGAATTGCGAGAGAGTTCAGAACGGTTGAAAACCTTAATTAATGCCATGCCGGATTTAGTCTGTTTCAAAGACGCTTCAGGACGTTGGTTAGAAGCCAATCAAGCAACCATAGAATTGTTTCAACTCCAGACCTTAGACTATCAAGGAAAATCCGATATTGAACTAGCAGAATTAGTGGCACAGTTTCAGGGTAGAACCCTCGGTCAAAATGCCTTAATCAATTTTAATAGTCAACAATCTGACCAAGAAGCCTGGAAAAACAAACAACCCTCCCAGCAGCAAGAAATTATCCCAGATGTTAATGGCAACCCTAAAATTTTTGATGTGATTAAGGTTCCTTTATTTCATCCGAATGGAGAACGAAAAGGATTAGTGATCTTAGGACGAGATATTACCGAACATCAACAAGCCGAAAATGCTTATAAACAATTAGCTGCCATTGTAGAATCCTCCGAAGATGGAATTATTGGCAAAACCTTAGAAGGACAAATTATTAGCTGGAATAACGGGGCGAAACAAATTTATGGTTACTCCGAAACTGAAGTTAAAGACTGTCCCTTTAGCTTATTAACCTTACCTGAAAGATCGAGTGAAGTGCCTCAAATTCTAGCCAGTATCCAATCCGGGGGAAGTATTGATCATTATGAAACCGTTCATATTCGTAAAGATGGACAACATATTGATGTTTCTTTAACCATTTCTCCGATGAAAGATGAACGGGGAAATATTACGGGAATCTCTACAATTTCTCGGGATATTAGTTATCAAAAAAGAATCGAAAAAACCCTAGAACAACTCCGTCATCAAAATGAGTTAATTTTAGATTCAGCCGGAGAAGGAATTTGTGGTTTAAACCAAGAGGGCAAAATCACCTTTGCTAATCCCGCTGCTGCCAGAATCACCGGATACACTGTCCGAGAATTACTGATGAGTGATTGGCAAAAAATTACCCAAGAAATGATCACTTTTTCTTCCTCTGAGACTCCCCAAAAAAACCTCTATTCCGGTTATAAATCACTAACTAATCAACAAAGTTCCCAAATTTTTGCCACCTTAGAAGATGGTTTAGTTCGTCATGTTGTTCACGAAGTTTTTTGGCATCGAAATGGGTCTTATTTCCCCGTCGAATATGTGAGCACGCCCATTCAAAACCAAGGAAAAATTATTGGGGCTGTGGTCATCTTTAAAGATATTACTGAAAGGCAAGCCATGGAAAAAATGAAAGATGAATTTATCTCCGTTGTCAGTCATGAACTTAGGACTCCTTTAACCTCAATTCATGGTGCTTTAGGATTATTAGCCAGTGGATTATTAGATACCCAACCCGAACGAGTTAAACGAATGTTTGACATTGCTGTTGCTAATACAACTCGTTTGGTTCGTTTAATTAACGATATTCTCGATTTAGAACGGATGCAGGCTGGGCAAATTACCCTCGATAAAAAATACTGTAATTTAGCCGATTTAATGGTTCAAGCGAATAATGAAATGATCGCCATGGCGGAAAAATCTGGTGTAAAGTTATCAATGAAACCCCTAGGAGTTCATCTCTGGGTCGCCCCAGACCGAATTATTCAAGTATTCACTAATTTATTAAGTAATGCGATCAGATTTTCTCATGTTGATAGTTGCATTTGGTTTGATGCCACCCTCCACCATTCCAGTCTATCCAGTTCCCGCTTGGAAGTTTTAATTACCATCAAAGACCAAGGACGGGGAATTCCCAGCGATAAACTGGAAACCATTTTTGGTCGTTTTCAACAGGTGGACGCCTCCGACTCCCGCCAGAAAGGGGGAACTGGACTGGGACTCGCTATTTGTCGCAGCATTGTGCAGCAACACGGGGGTCACATTTGGGCGGAAAGTCAATTGGGCAAGGGAAGCACCTTTTTTGTGCGTTTACCCATTGCGGCCGAAGTTGGAGAAGATATTGATTTTCAGTAATATAAAGTTTTGTAAAAAAAAACGAATTTCTATCACTATTTTTCTTTTCTTCACAAGATCTTCATACTTCCCTTTTATCCTGAATAGTGTAGTCCACCTGCACTTGCAGCCAGACTTAATGCAACTCACCTAGGAGGTGGAGATCATGCCCTCAGTCTATCTTATGCTTCTGACTTTTGCCCTGGGTTCCATCTGGATCTATACACAAACCTCTAATGATGTTCCCTTCGTTTTAGCGGGAGTGATTGGACTTATCTGCCTAGTTTGGGGGTTTGCCTTCGCCCATTGGAGTCTTCAACTTCTGATTTTACTGGGGTTGTGGCGTTTATATAAAGTTTATCTACCTGAAGAAGTTAACCTGGGTTGATCTCAATTTCCTTTGTCTATTTTGAACCGCAAAAATCCCCCAAACACTACGAATTTGAGGGATTATTGCTATTTAGGGAGTAAATGGGGTTCTGAGGTTAAGTCCTAGAACCCTTCAATGCGTTGAAAAGAATCCGAACAATTACATTAAACCTAATTGAGACAGAATCCCTTGACCGGTTAGGAATTCCGTGGCTAAACCAATAGCGAACCCTAGCATCGCTAAACGGCCATTCCAAGTCTCAGCGAAGTCTGTGAACCCAAACTTGGTATCTTTGCTTTCCATAATCAAAAACTCTCCTGTTTGCTTGAGCCAACTACATAAAAGTTAACACAAATTTCTCAAGTTTGCAACTTTTTGTTAAAAATGATTGACAAAAATCCAAAACCTTTATTTATCTGGGATTCAATTCTTGTAAATTCGATTGATCAACCACAGCGCCCCAGCAATCCCAACAAAATGAGCAAGAATCGTATGGGTATTGGCTAGAACCACGAAAAAATCCAGGGGTTGGATAAAATCCTGCAAGTTGCCAGAAGGGGAGAATAAACCCCGAGGTTGAGAGATGGCTTTTGCCAAGAGAATCCCATTAATGGCTTCTGAAGCCAGTAAGGTCACCGCCATTCCACTTAAATTACTGGTTAATCCTATACGAATGCGTTTGAAAGTTTCTCCCCGACTGGGACGGGTGATACCCGGCGCTTTCAGCCTACGGGCCAAACGAGTATAACCAAAGGCCTGAAAAATACTAAACCCCAAAATCCCCAATCCGATTAAGGCAAAGACCAAACCCCCACCAATTCCCGATGTAGAGGCCGTTGTTCCCGCCGTCCCGCGACTAAAAACTAAAATAGCGAAAAGCTGAATAATAACCGCAATTACCCATAAAACCAGTTGTGTCCAAAAGCAAATCCAGCCTGTGGTACGCAGGGCAGAGGCAACTCGTTGAACCGAATTCGGAGTCGGTGATGGGTCAGGTAGATAGGACATTTTTTATACGATCAGGGGGTAAAATCAAAATCAACGCATGAAAAACCCAAGGAATTCAATATGAACCAACCCCAACCCACAACAACCCCCAACCTCAACGAACCCAAATTTGGATTCAATCAATATGCTGAACGGTTAAATGGTCGAGCCGCCATGATTGGTTTTTTGATCACCTTGGCGATTGAATATTTTAGCGGGCAGGGTTTGTTATCCTGGCTAGGGCTGAGTTAATCTTACCAAATCGATTGATTATTGGTCATCAGTCTTCCGTTCAGGAGTGAGGGTAAATTTAGGATTTCAAGGGTTCACCAGCTGTTTTTGTGATTCACTCAAATCCAGGCTAAATAGAATCCTAAGTTTCCCCTCCATCGAGCGGATGACTAATCACCCAAATCCAGTCAATCCCTATAAATTAGGTTAAATTGGGATTAGATAAACTTTCAAGTGAAGAAGATTATAGGATAATGCTATCGGCTCCCAATCCGAGAGATTGTACTCAAGTTAACCCGTAAAAATTTAGAGTGAAATTGTGATGAATGCTTTATGGCCGCGTGTTCTCAAGTCTGCGTATCGTCGAGAACCTATTGTTAGTTTTGTGGTCACGGTGGGAACCGTAGATGCAGTGATTGGTGGGGTCAGTTCCAGTGTGTCCTTATTAAGTTTCGGCCTCTCCACCGTTGGGATCATCTTGGTTTTGCGGTGGTGGATGTGGCAAAAGTCTAAACTGCAACAAGCCGAAACCGCCCCAGAATATGCTCTCCCCCCAAGTTCTGCCCGCTCTCCCCTTCCTAGATTAACCGATAAGAATCGTTCTTCCTATTAAGTCCGTTAATAGTTGGGATTACGGAAAATGGATGCTGTGATTGCAGATGAAAGATTAAAAATCGGTGATGTCGCTCAACAAAGTGGCTTGTCGGTGAAAACCGTTCGCTATTATGAAGAAATTGGCTTGCTGGCGCCAACGGTTGAACGGTCAGACTCTGGATATCGACTGTTTGCTCCGTCGGTGATTAATCGTTTGGGTTTTGTTAGACGTGCTCAAGCTTTGGGTTTGAGTTTAAATGAAATTAGAGATATTTTAAAGGTTAGCGATCGCGGGGAACTTCCCTGTGAGGAGGTTAAACAACATTTGGCACTTAAAGTTGAGGAGATTAATCACCAAATCACAGCCTTGGAAATCTTAAAAGACGAGTTGCAACAGTTACTCAGCCACTGGCAAGATCATCCTTCATCCGTTCAGGTGAACACAACAATCTGCCCCAATATTCAGGGAGAATCCCCTTAAAAAAATCGGGAAGGAATCCGATTGATCCTTCCCGTTGCTTTGTTGATTCAGTTTATTTCTCAGGGTTTGCCGTTGTTTTTTTAGTTGTCGCGCCCTGGCAGAACCGCCTTTTCCTTTCGTATTTCTCCCTTGAGAGCGGGGAGATTCCCAACTTTTCAGGTACTGCGCCATTTTCTTTTGTTTTTTCCACACTACCCCAACATTCTACACTAATTTTTAGCTCTGTGTCAAGTCAAATAGCTGATTACTTCTGCCGCCATTCTTAACTCTTAGATATTATTAAAAAAAATCTTAAATATTATTAAAAAAAAATGAATATTTGGACTAATTAGAGTAATAATCTATACAGCAAAGGATTGCATAGATTAAAAATTCTAATCTTAAAAGTTCACTGGGAACTTTTTTAAAAAATTTATTAAGGCTACACTACAGATCAAATAAAGAAACGACTTTAGATGCAAGATATTTAGCAAAGTCTCATAACAACTAGAAAATTTCAAGTTGTTAATTTCAACCCCCTGGCTCGAATGTGACCTTATATAAAGGACTTTTCTATGCGAACCCTTTCTACTCAATATTTATCCCATTCTCCCGGGCATTATCTTTCCCCTGATGCTTCTCCCATGGGAATCGTAGCCCTCGGAGATAGTTTGATTTATGGTTTTGGTGATCCGGTTGGTGGCGGCTGGGTCGAACGTTTACGTCGTCAATGGATGTCCACGGGAAATACAGGTCATGCCCTTTATAATTTAGGAATGCGAGGCAACGGTGTGGCCCAGGTTTCACAACGACTGGAAAAAGAATGGAGTCACCGCGGACATCCACAAAATCGCCGACCGGAATTAATGATTCTTTCGGTGGGTCTGAATGATTCTCCCCGTTTAGGACGCCCTAACGGAAGGGGTTTTACAGAATTTGAACAGTGGAAAACCCAAGTGGCGCACTTATTAGATCAGGCGGTCAATCTCTGTCCCGTCGTATTTATCGGAATGGTACCTGTTGATGAAAGCAAAATGCCATTTCTTAACTGTTTTTATTATAATCACACTGACCAATATCGTTACAAAGAAGCTACAAAATCAGCCTGTGAACAACGTCAAATTCCCTATCTGGATATCTTTGATCTTTGGTTAAAACGAGGAGAAAATTGGCTGCGACTAAACCTGAGTGCCGATGGTCTTCATCCCAATGTCCGAGGATATCAAGCCCTATTACATGACATCCTCAACTGGTAATCAGTTATCAGTCAACAGTTATCAGTTATCAGTTTAAGAGTTATCAGTTATCAGTTATTAGTTACCAGAACACCGAAACACCGGAACAGTAAGTAGTGAATGAGTTGGTTGGATTTGGAATTGTCCTAACTGTAATGGGTAGCGCTATACCACCGATAATAACTCCCAAACTGATAACTCCCAAACTGATAACTTCTAAACTGATAACTTCTAAACTGATAACTTCTAAACTGATAACTGATAACTGATAACTGATGACTGATTACAAAGATCGCGATCGCTCGTTTGGACTTTAGGATTAGTTCGGAGATAATCATGAACCCAATCACAAGCACGATCAATCAAATTATCTAAATCCAGATTCCACATAATTAATGTACGATCCCGACTAGCAGAAACCAAAACCCGACCATCGGGACTAAAACTAATCCCCATCACACTATCCCGATGTCCTACCAGGGTTTTCAGTAAAGTGCCGTCATCACGACTCCACAACTTCACCGTACCATCGTAACTCGCCGAAGCAATTAACTGACTATCTGGACTAAACACCACACTGGTCACACTATCACTTGATCCCTTTAACAGCGTCTTCAGATAGTTCCCCCGATTATCCCAAAGTTTAACCGTATTGTCATAGCCAGCAGAAGCAATAAATTGACCATCGGGACTAAAACTGATACTCAGAACATAACCCTGATCAGCCATAATCGTCTTTAACAACTTTCCCTGATCATCCCAAAGTTTAATCGTCCCATCATCACTAGAAGTAACAATCTTCTCCCCATTCGGACTAAAGGTAACACTATTAACCCAGGAACGATGTCCGATCAGAGTGTGTAATAATTTACCCTGCCGACTCCACAATTTCACTGTTTTATCCTTACTAGCTGTAGCAATTTGTTCGGCATTGGGACTGAATGTGATACTAATAATGCTATCGTCATGACCAATCCAAGTCTGAAGCAGTTGAATAGATTCCATCGAAACCCGGTTTTTTGTTTGGGGCAAAGTCGCGTCGTGAGCCCCATTTGACAAGCCCATTAAACTGCTTCTACTTCGCTCAGGAGAGCCTTGTCGAAGGGACAATTTTAATTTTGCTGCACCCCAAAGACTAAAATGATCAGGCAATTTAAACAAACCCCCACGGGATTTTTCTGAGCTTTCTAAATCAGAACTCAGTTTCCACAATTTCACCGTCCGGTCAAAGCCCGCCGTCGCTAAAAGTTCTCCATCGGGACTAAAACTCACCGTCGTTACCCGGTTTTGATGCCCGGCTAAGGTGGTCAATAATGCCCCTGTCCGGCTCCAAAGTTTCACCGTTGTGTCCTGACTCGCCGATGCAAACATCTCACCATTGGGGCTAAAACTCACCCCTAAAACCCGATTTTGATGTCCCGTCAGGGTTTTGAGGGGAATTAAATCTGAACTCCAGAGTTTCACCGTTTTGTCATAACTTGAGGAGACTAAAGTTTTGCCATCTGGGGAAAATTGAATATTCGTCACCTTATCCCCATGTCCTTGCCACTGCTTTAAGAGAGTTCCCTCCACCGTCCATAAATAGATATTTTTATTGTCCGTAGAAGTTGCCAACAGTTTACTATCGGGAGAAAAATTCACCCCATACACATTAGAACGATCTCCTTTGAAAGTTTTTAAAAGTTGACCATGAGGAGTCCACAATTTCACCGTTTGATCTTGTCCTACCGTAGCAATTAGTTGACCATTGGGAGAATAACTCACCTTATAGACGGTTTTATTCGGATTAGCTGTATGATCCAAAGTGTGGAGTACCGTTCCATCCAGTTTTAGCAGTTTTACCGTCCCATCGGCTGCCGCGATCGCTAAAACCTGACCATCGGGGCTAAAAGCCACCCAGGTTAAAGGAGCCGCAGCCCGATAGACCGTTCGCAATAAAGTCCCCTCTCGACTCCATAATTTTAATCGACGATCATCGGACACCGAAGCGATTAAACGGCCATCGGGCGAAAACGTCACTGCGGAAACACCCTGGCGATGGGCTTGGAGAGTAACGGTCGTGACCGGCCCTTTGATTGTCGATAAGGCTGCGACGGGCCAAAGTTTAATCGTCCCATCTTGAGAAGATGAGGCGATCATTTGACTATCGGGACTGAAACTGACACTGGTGACACTTCCTCGATGACCGATTAGGGTTCGCAGCAGTTGACCCTCGGGTGTCCACAATTTCACCGTTTTATCCACACTCCCAGAAACAATATAATTGCCGTCGGGACTAAAGGAAACATCCCAAACCACATCCTGATGTCCTTCTAAACGGTTATGTTCGGTTGTTCCATAGACCGCCTGTTGCAAGGTAGCCGCAATTCGAGTTTCTATGGTTTTGAGTTCCGACTGCTCTTGGGTTATGGCTTTTAACCGTTGAAATTGCCGAGCCGCCCTTAAACTTTCCAGGAGAGCATCAAATTTATATTGGGAGAAAAATAGGGCGTCGGAAGCGGCCGTTAAGGTGGCTAAATCGGCAATTTGCTTTTGCCCGTCGGCCCGTCGTTGTTGATAGGTGGCTAGTTTTGTAGTAAAACCCAATAACAGGGCAACAATGATCGATACTCCTAACAATTGTTGTAACCGTTGATTACGCTGCAACAGTTGCTCCCGACTCATTTTTTTTAAAGCTGCTTCCGCCTTTGATTTTTCAGATTGGGCTTTGTGTAACCGTTGCTGAATATCGTGCTGGCGCTGTTTTTCCTGTAGTCCGTAGCGCTGTCGAATTGGCAGGACTAAATAATCATGTAAAAGTTGATATCGATCTTCAGGTTCTTCCCGTCTTCTTAATAGCAACCCTGATTCTAAAATGATATCAATAAACGCTTCTGCTTCTTCCTGATCTTGTATATTTTCTCTGAGTTGTTGACCATAAATTCCACAATCCAAATTAAACCTCCCCCTACCCTGTNCTGCCTCCCCTGCTCCCCCAACTCCTCCAACTCTCCTCGCAGTTGTAATTAATTCTGCTTTAGTTCTAATCGGACGAGTAAATTTTTCATCTGTTAGGGTAAATAAAACTTCCCAAGCTGCATCTTCATTGATACTTCCACAATCTTTGATCACCTGTTCAATGGAATGTTTAATTAATTCAGTTTTAGGACTAGTTCCTAATTGTTTATAGGCGGTTAAGGTGGTAATTCCATGGTCTCCTTCTTCCTGAAGTTGCGCTCCGACAACTTGCAATTCAATCGGGCGAATTTCCTGCCGTTCATCGGCTAAATCTGTGACTAAAGCATCAATTAAACCTGGCTCTAATTGGAGTTTAGCCCGTTGGGTTAAGCGCTCAATTACGGTTTTTGCTTCCGCTAAAGTAAAATCTCGCAAATGATAGCGATTTTTTTTATCGAGAATATTATTATTAATGGCATCCAAATTAATTAATTGATCACATTCTAAGAGATGATGCAAATAATCTTCCCTGAGAGAAAAAATTATTTTTACATAGGGTAAATCTAAGCAAATTTTGAGAAAATCATAAAATATTTTTCGCTTTTCCTGATGACAATGGGAGACAAAAAAGAATTCCTCAAACTGATCAAAAATTAAAACTGTGAGTAAATTTCTTTCGGCATTTTCGGTGAGTTGTTTCAAAACAAAAGAGGAAGGATGCAGAATAAAAGCTGCCGGATATTCTTGATCAATTTGATTAGGATTGCGATTATTCCAATCTTGAATAGAGGATTGGGCTATCACTTTATACCAAAGTTTTTTGATTGACTCGTGGGGATATTTAAAGGAATCACAATTTAATAAGGCACTCGCTAAACTTCTTTCTAATTCTCGATTCCAATTCATATATCCTTGAATCACCACGGGCAAACAATCCCGCGCACTAATTGCCGTATTCTTTAAAGCTGGAACTAAACCCGCATTCACTAAAGAACTTTTACCCACCCCAGAACGGCCATGAATAATAATCAATTTATGATCATCACGACTTAATCGATGCAGCAAGTTCTGAATATCATGTTGGCGACAGGATGCCATCATTTCTTCCGCAATCGTAACGACATTTTCTCCTCGGGTACTAGAGGGATTAATCGCTTGTTTTGGAGGTTGCAGTTGGGCGGCTCCAATGAAGGCACGAAACCCATATTGATGCTGAAGTTCCCGTTGTTTTTTCTTGATTCTAAAAGATTGACGATACTGACCTTGCTGATACTCAATATTGCGTAATTCCTCCAAAATATCCAGATACAACTGAGGATTATATTGGGGTTCTATTTGGGTCAAAGCTAATTCTAATTTCTGCTTTGCCTGTTGCCATTCTCCCTGATATTGATAACAACGGGCTAATAATAATAAACACTGTGCTTGACTCACCGTAGGTTTCCCAGATGGTAAAATCGTTAAAGCCAATTTTGCTAACATCAAAGCCCGATGCCATTCTGAACGTTTTAGGGCTACCTCCGCCATAAATACATAATCTTGAGCCAATTGACTCGACGTGCCATAAACCAAGTGCATTTTTACGCCCCCCAGGGCTAATTCTTGCAACATTTCCCATAATTGTAAGCGTTGCAATACTTCACCTAAAGGGGAAATCACTCCCGCCACTAAATCAGGGCGTCCGGCTTGTTGAAAAATTTGCTGACTTTGTTCAAAATAGCGTTTGGCTTCTGCTAATAAAACCTGAACTAAGTTGGGATTTCGAGTGGCTTGAATACAATAGGTTAAAGCAATATGAAACAATACAATTCCCTGACGTTCCCTTAAACAAAACACAAGTGGGCGGGAAGTCTGGGGGGCCATCACAGCCAGGGACAGTCCGACACCGGAGATTTGACCGGGGAGTTCACCTTGGGCGGTATAACCTCGTAAACCCGCCTCGTGTTGCAGCAGGGCTAAACTCTGTTGATAATGTTGGCGGGCAATTTCGATGTGGTCATGGGCATCGCAATCTTGACCCAAAATAAACTGACGACTGGCTTCTAAAGCGGGTTCTAACTCATAACCTCGATTTTGTAAATCCTGCCAATGGAGTTCTAATTCTCGCCGTCGGTTGGAACCCACGCCAAAATCAGACGGAGAACTACGCGATACGGTCGATTTAAACACCTGTTGGGTTTTGGGTTCCCAGGCTTTGATTTTTAATTCTGCTAGGGTAAATAGGGTATTGGCTTGTAATTTTAAGTAATCTAATAATTCAGTCGTGGTTAATTCAAATTTAATCGTGGCCGCAGCCCAACTTTTAAAATCAGGGGCTAAACGAATTAGACCCGTGGCGATATCATCGGTAATCCAAATAATAATCGGAAAATTAAATTGTTTTCTAAATTCATCCCGAACCTGATTGGTTGAACTCAGAAGAATATCCAGATTTTCCACGGTTTCTAACCCTAAAATCATTAGTGCCGAGGGAGTATTTTTCTCGGCCCTTTCTAATAAGGTTGTATAGAGAGTTTGGGTATGAGGAGATAAAATTAAAGGCTCAATCTCAATGGCAGAATCAAGCTGTACAGCCTGTAGAACTTTTTGTCTGAGTTGACTGGAATTGCATCGAACCAAAACTAAGGAAAACTGACCTTGGGACAAGGATACAGCGCGTAACAATCGATTCAAACCTCGTTCATTCACAGAGGCTACTATTTTGGGGTCAACAAGTTTATCCATGGTAAAACGGCACATTAATGATAATTACAATGAGTATTTTAGAGTATCAATACTCTCATTCGCTTCTGTTCCCAAAAGCCAATATTTCAGATTTGGAAAATTGGGCATCTGATCCCAAAACAAATTTGAACACTTCAAAAATTAGTTGAGTGCTTAAATGTTATTTAATCTTTAATATCTTTATATTCCCTTTATATAAATTTAGCTCGTCAGGTTAGAATTGGCAAGAAAATAAACAAAAAAAAATATATCCCCCATTTTTTTGTAAATTGGACTACTAATTAATAGGTAATTACGAATTACGAATTACGAATTACGAATGGGTAATGGGTAATAGAAAGAGTTTACCTCCCCCTGCTCCCCCTGCTCCCCCTGCTCCCCCTACTCCCCCTGCTCCCCCTGCTCCCATACCTCAGTTAAGCGGTTTTATTCAGGGAATTGACCGATAATTTGTATTGACTACTCTCCGTCAAAGCGGGATTAATTCCAAACCAACGCCCCTCTTGATCCCGATATTCAAATACAAACATACTTCGGAGTAGGGTTTGACATTCATCTTCCCCTGTCACCTTTTGGGTTTTAACTACTCGTAACAATAACTCCCATTCTTCCTGATTAATTGCCCCTAAAAGATCATCTCGATATTCTTGAATCACCTGTTCCAAACAAGCCCGGGTAAAAGGTGGATCTTCTTGTTGTAAACAACTGTACATCAACATCAATAGACGTCGAATATGGCCGCCACTAATTAAACACAAACGATCCAAAGTTTCGGGACTATCAAATAAACTAGAAATCAACAGAAAACGATCTTCGGCTGCCAGATCAGGAAACGCCCGAGCTAATACCATTTGTTGTAATTTTAGCATCCCGGCGGGATTTTCTGCCCCATCGCGTAAACGTACCGGAACCATCGGTAAAACCTTGGGTTTGACTCCAAATCGACTCGACAGGCGATCATAATCATTAGAAAACATCAAGGTCAAGGGAATAGTAAAAACCACATGACAATTGAGGCGTTTGAGTTGTTCGCCGCGATCGACAAATAGATATTCCGGTTGAGTTCTGCCCCAGGGTTTAGGAGAGTTATCAATTCGATCTAAATTATCGACAATCACGACAATGCCCTTTTTTCCTTTGGCTTGTAACGCCGTATTAGCCCGTCCCAATAATTCATCATTAATGGCATCTAAAATATTACTGGTACGCGGTTCTAAATATTGTCGTAACTGGGAACGTAATTTAGGAGAATCCTTGGTTTTGGCTGTAATTCTAGCAATTCCTACGGATAATTCAGCCTCGGCCGAGAGTTGAATCGGGGTTTGCATTAACTCGGAAATTTCGGTAAATAAGTTAGCAAAATATCCGGGTTTGAGACGAATTTGATCCCCTTCTAAACTTTCACTCACCTGACGAGCAATCATTAATAAAACATCACTGATATCCACATCCGCCATATCGAGATTTTGAGAGGATTCAAAGTAAACGACATGATATCCCTGATGTTCTAATAAATCTTTCAGACGAAATAATTCAGTCGATTTCCCACAGCCTATATGACCGCTAAATAATTGACAAGTTGGTTCATCATGGGACAACAAAGTAATGGTGCGACTCAATTCTCGAATAATATCGCTACCCCGGACGGAGGAAAAATCGATGTAATACTTTCGATCTTCCGGGTTCGCCATGTCGATGGTCTTACTGGGGTTACAGGCTTTATAAAATCTGCCTAAGTCAAGCTCGATCACAATTAGACTCTTAACCTCTGTATCAATTGAATAGATAGATGATTCGGGTATTATTCTATCTGCGGAAGCTGAGTTTCAGGGTGGGGGGGATCGGGGGTAGGGGGGATAATCAGTTATTAGTTATTGGTTATCAGTTATCAGTTATTAGTTATTAGTTATCGGTAAAGAAATCCCCAAAGCAATTAGAAATAGGGGGATACAGAATATGCTAAATTGTTGGCGGTGACCAGTGGTGAGGAGGAAAATCGGGCCGCTTATGGGCAATCTGACCAATATTGACTCTCTTTCAACCCGTCAATTAGGACGTCGCCGCCAGCAGTTACGACGTCAACGTCGTCTAAAGTTAGTTCAACTGTTATGGCAAACCATGGCACTGGGGACTCTGACAGGAAGCCTGTTTTGGCTGATTAACCAACCCTTCTGGTTTATTCGCCAACCTGAACAAATCAAAGTCGAAGGCAATCAGCTATTATCCGATCGAGCGGTTCGTTCCTTAATACCGCTATCCTATCCTCAGTCTTTATGGAAAATCCAGCCCCAGGTCTTAGCCTCGGGCTTGGAATCACGAGGTCAGATTGCCTCTGCCTCTGTCACCCGTGAATTATTCCCCCCCAGTTTAACGGTTAATATTCGAGAACGAAAGCCTGTAGCGATCGCCCATCCCGCCTCTACCCCTTCTCCTATCGAAGCAAATAACGCCATAGGATGGTTAGATGCCACCGGGGACTGGATGCCGTTAGAAAACTATACGGAATTAGAAAAATCCCAAAAACTCCCCACCCTCAAGGTAATTGGCAACTTCAAGCAGTATCATTCTTACTGGCCACCAGTTTATCAAGCTATCAGTCACAGTCCGGTGAAAATCTCCCAAATCAATTGGGAAGATCCAAATAATCTGATTCTGGAGACAGAAATTGGTACAGTTCATTTGGGCCCCTATACCTCCAAATTCCCGGAACAGTTGCGGATGATTGATCGCATGAGGAATATCCCCCAACAGGTAGATCGGACTCAGATGATGTATTTTGATCTAAAAAATCCCAACCAACCCCTACTCCAAATGCAACCCGAAAGCACCGATAAAAGCAGATTACTCGAGGACAAGTCTACCTCGAACTAACAGACCGATCGCTTGGGAAAGAATAACTCTCCTCCGGGACTTGGTTTCTAATCCAACTTACCTTATATTATTTGTGTTTATTTGGTTTAAAGTGATAGAACCGTTATTCATCTACTCCCCCTATTAAAATGACAGTTAAGAATAATCTGGGGTCAACCCTTGGCAATTCTGATGCTGAAGGAAAAGCGAATCCCTGGTTGACAGAAGATTCCGCCAATCCATTCCGTAGAAAAGAACTAATAGTTAACCCTAATAACGATTCTAAAGATATGCCCCGTGAAGATTCTTGGAGTGGCGATATTATTCCGAGCAATGCTGCAAAGATCAAAGTCATTGGTGTAGGTGGCAGTGGCGGTAATGCCGTTAACCGCATGATTGATAGCCAGGTTGCCGGAATTGAGTTTTGGTCAATGAATACCGATGCCCAGGCTTTAACCCTATCTAAAGCCCAAAAACGTCTACAAGTGGGCCAGAAATTAACTAAGGGGTTAGGAGCAGGTGGAAACCCGGCCATCGGTCAAAAAGCAGCCGAAGAATCCCGGGAAGAAATTCAGAAAGCCTTGGAAGGGGCTGATTTAGTCTTTATTACCGCCGGGTTAGGAGGAGGAACAGGGACGGGTGGAGCACCCGTGGTTGCGGAGGTGGCGAAGGAACTCGGAGCTTTAACTATTGGGGTGGTGACCCGTCCTTTTCACTTTGAAGGCAAACGCCGAATTTCCCAAGCCGATGAGGGAATCGCCGCATTACAATCGAGGGTTGATACCTTGATCGTGATTCCGAATAATAAGTTATTAGAGGTGATCGCCGAACAAACCCCCGTGCAGGAAGCCTTCCGTTATGCCGATGATGTCCTTCGTCAAGGGGTACAGGGGATTTCGGATATTATTACGATTCCGGGGCTAGTGAACGTCGATTTTGCCGACGTGCGGGCGGTGATGGCCGATGCCGGGTCTGCCCTATTAGGAATTGGCATTGCTTCTGGGAAATCCCGGGCTAGAGAAGCCGCCGTAGCCGCGATCGCCTCGCCTTTATTAGAATCTTCTATTGACGGAGCCAAGGGTGTCGTATTTAATATTACCGGAGGCACGGATTTAACCTTACATGAGGTGAACGCAGCAGCCGAAACCATCTATGAAGTGGTTGATCCCAATGCCAATATTATTTTTGGGGCGGTGATCGATGAACGGATGCAGGGAGAGGTGAAAATTACGGTAATTGCCACCGGGTTCTCGGGGGAAAACAAAAGTGCTATCCCCGTGGCTCGGACGACCAGCGTACCCCAAAGCAATATTCCAGCTATTCCGGCTCCAGTTAACCCCAACCAACCCCCAACCCCCGCCAGTCCCAGTCAACCAGGTTTGGATATTCCTGACTTCCTGCGACGCCGACGTCCTCCCAATCGTTAACCCATCCATCCATCCCGAATCGAGGCTTCCTTGCGCGAGTAATTATCGGCAAAAGCACGGTGACGGTGGGCAGCTTTCTGATTCAGCCCAGGGGGAGGGGGTACAGGGGATTCAGCAGCATGACGGGGCAAAATTTGGTGGGCAGCCTCTGGTTTTGGACTCTCCTCCTTCACCGGGGTGGATTCTTCCGGGGATAATGGGGTTGAGTGTCGTAGCAAGTCCCGTTGGACGGCTGCGATCGCCTGTCGGACTGCGGTTTTAATCGGGGCATGGAATTCTTCCCTTCCCCTCTTAAGTTGCTGTATCCAACCTTCTTGTGAAGAAGCATAAAGGGGTGGCAAACGGTTGAGAGCATAGGTTTCAACTTCAACTCGTTTAATGTATTGGCAGAGTCGAGGAGCCAGGGAAGCTAATTGAATCTTGACTTCCTGGGCAACTAAGTCTTCCATCACATTATGATATCTGCGGTTAGAATCTATAGTCATAGTATTCACCGTTCCAGATTCTGTATTCAGTATGATCACGGAGATTATCCTCTAGCTTCTAGTTTAACAATTTTCCTGGGCGCGGCGAGTTCCCCTAGAAAATCTAGGAGAGAACATGGTCGTGCTGCACTCTACTATTTACGGGGTAACAGGATTTTGGGCGTGGGTGAGGGTGATTAAATCTTCAATCTGTTTGAGATTTGGATCACCTGCTAGGTAACTAATTCCCCGATGCAGGTGCAGGCGGAACTGGGTGGCGAGGGTTTCTGCATCGGTTTCCAAATGGTCATTATGGCAACGTTGCTTCAGGGCTAGGGTGAATAAATCACCCATCTCTCCCCCAAAGACTTGCCAGGTCATTTCCACGTTACTATCGGCGGGGATGGGAACCGGGGAGGGAATGGTTGACTCGGCTAGGGAACGGCACAACGCCCAACGGCAAAGGATGTTCCAGTTATCTATTTTGGTAATTCGTTTGAGTTTGGTTAGCTGCTCCTTCGCTGTTTGGGATAGCCGAATTCGCTCTACGGGGGGTTCCATTGGTTCAGTGATCAGTTATCAGTGTGGGAGTTGTCATTGCCCATTGCCTATCTCCTATTCCGTTCTTAATATGGGAATCTACGGATTTCAGATTGATATACTAAGCATTTTATACCTGAAACCTGAGAAAGTGTTCCCCAGTATTGAGACTTCTTTACAAAATCTTGATTAAAAATGGACTTTTGTTAAGTTTTAGTTAATATAGCAAGAGGCAATAGGGAATAGGCAATCTCGCTTCGCTATGGGTAAATACTTACTGTGAGCAGCTTTTAGCTTTCAAGAATGTCCTAATAGATGTGGCGACTGCTGTACCACAAGTATCGGTCAGAATTAGATTTTTCGCCTTTTTTTCCAGCCGATAACCCGGTAAATATCAACCATTTCTTGTCTTCCTTTCAGTGGTATTAGTCCCCAAGATTCAACTTCAAAACTGTCCGCAATATATTGTAAAGTTTGGTAAGCAATTAAAATTCGACAAATACCCGGTTGTCGATCTTTTTCACAACTTTCTAAACGGGAGGCAATATTAACACTATCTCCCAATAAACCATATTCTAAGCGTTCTTTTCCTCCCAAACTTCCGGCGACAATCGGGCCAGTAAAAATACCAACTCGCATCGAAATTTCGGGGAAGTTGCGGTTTTTCCAATCTTGATTTAACCGCTTTAAATGGTCTTCAATGGTCAAAGCACAGGCAACCGCATTATAAGCATCTTCAGCAATAGATTCCTGGTTTTTCCGAGCGAGGGGAACGCCAAAGGCTGCCATAATTCCGTCCCCGGTAAACTTATTAATAATACCATGATGGGTTTGGACACATTGGGTTAAAACGGATAAATATTCATTTAACCATTCCATTAAGGTTTCTGGGGGCATTTCTTCAGAAACGGTACTAAAATTTCTAATATCACTAAATAGAATAGTGGCAATTAACTTTTGACCGGGTAATTTTCCATCTTCCAATAAACGATCGCGACTATTCCATAAAGCATTCGCAATTTCCGGTGAGGTATTTTGTCCTAATAATCGCATCACAATTTGTTGCTGACGTTGGGCTTGAAATGCACGGTAACCAGTAACAGTACCACTGGTAAATATAAGGGCCAAACCAGGAGTTGTAGTGGGAACCCAACGGTTATGTAAAAATAGGAAAAAACTTAATCCAAATAAAACACCGACTAAAAATGGATTCCCTAGGGTAATAATCAAAGGATTTCGACTTGACCAAGCTAAGGTGGCTCCGATTAAACCCCAACTACAAATCCATAAAAGTTCTCCCCATTGTTCCCAAAAAACAAATAAATCGCGCTGACCTAAAACCGCATCTAAAATTTGACTCACCATTTGAGCATGAACGATAACTCCTGGCATTTTAAAGGCATTCTTTTCCGCCGGACTATAGGGAGTTAGAAATAAATCTTTGCCACTGGGAGCTAATGTACCAATTAAAACAATTTTATCTTTAATCCAGTTTTCGGGAAGGGTTTGATCTAAAAATTCTGTTAAACTAATCATTCTGGCAACATGATTAGCAGCCCGATAATTTAATAGAATTTGATAGCCTTGATCATCAATGGTTTGATAACCGCCAGAATTTCGAGATAATGGAACAAATTCAGCCTTTCCCCAAGTAATAAAATTAGGATCTCCCTGATTATTAGCGGGTGCAATTCCTAGGGACAATAAATACTGCAATGCCATTCTTAAAGAGAATGAATAAAAAGTGCCATCTGGGGTACTAGCAAACATCAAATTTCGACGAATGACATTATCGGGGTCAAGCAATAAATCATTAAAACCGACTCTTTCATCAGAAATATTAGGCGGTGCCGGGATGCTTTTTATTTCACTATATCCTAAATTACTAATCACAATTACATTATCGGAAATTTGAAGTTGTTTCTGAAATTTATCATATCCGGGTTCATATCTAATATCACGATAAAGATCCAAACCAATAACTTTAGGGTTATATTCAGATAGTTTTTCTAATAATCGTGCAATCACTTCATCGGACAGAGGCCAACGCTCAAGTTTTTGAATATCTTCTTCGGTAATTCCGATCACCACTAATCGAGGATCAGCTGCTAAAGCCGGACGCAATCTGACCAGTTGATCATAAGCGACTAATTCTAAGGGTTGTAACCAACCTAAATAATAAATTCCCAAGAGTACAGATAACACAAAAATTGTGGCGATAATTACGGCAGAAATCTCCGATAGATCAAGCCACTTATTGCTCAATTTATTAATTCTTAAAATACTCACAATAATCAGTGATCAGTAAATAGTTATCAGTTATCGGTCATCCGTCGTCAGTGAAATAAATAAAATCGGGACTTTACTAATCAATTATAACTTTAGATTGCCTCCTAACTGAGTAGAGAGGTGTCATAGCACGTCTTTACACTGATTACCGATCACTGATTACTGATCACTGATTTTGCAGTAGTATGGGATAGGGGGGTTCATAGTCAGCGCAGGCGATTACGGACTACAGTGAGTAGTCTGAGGAAAGTCCGGGCTCCCGAAAGACCAAACTTGCTGGGTAACGCCCAGTGCGAGCGATCGTGAGGATAGTGCCACAGAAAAATACCGCCTTCGGGTAAGGGTGCAAAGGTGCGGTAAGAGCGCACCAGCAACGTCGTGAGGCGTTGGCTCGGTAAACCCCGGTTGGGAGCAAGGTCGGAGGAACTAGGGTTGGTCTTTTTCCCGTTTCGTTAATAGTGGTACCGCTAGAGGTGTTTGGTAACAGACATCCCAGATAGATAATCGCCGTTGGTGTGCTAATTCTAGCCACCAATAACAGAACCCGGCTTATGTCTGACTCTGAACTCCCCCTAATTTTTTCCCCTACAGTGAGTCCTATTTTCGCTCTTACTACCAAAATCTATGACTATTGGCTATCCAAATCGAAAACGCCAGTTGCAAAAGCTGATTCAACGTTTGGGACTCCCGGCTCATCTCCCGATTCGATGGGATTTGTTGGACTTGGCCCTCACTCACCCGACACTTTCCGCCGAGGCTAATTATGAACAATTGGAGTTTGTCGGGGATTCGGTGGTGAGATTGGCGGCGTCTGAGTTGCTCTATGAAGTTTATCCTGACTGTCCAGTGGGAGAATTTGCGGCAATTCGTTCGATTTTGGTGAGCGATCGCACTTTGGCTGAAATTGCTGATCAGTATGGGTTTGGTACGTTTTTACTGGCAGCCGGGAGCGCGATTCGAGACAAGGCGGGGGAAGAATCCCGTCTAGCGGACTGTTTTGAAGCAGTCTTGGCGAGTTTATATCTGAGTAGCCAGAATTTAACCTTAATTCGTCCTTGGTTAGATTCCCATTTTCGCGATCGCGCTGCCAAAATTATCCGTGATCCAGCCCGAAATAATTATAAAGCGGCTCTACAGGAATGGACACAAAGCCATTATAAAGTTTTACCTGAATATAAAGTCCAGCAAAATCGCCAAATTCATAATGATGAGGGGCGTTTTACGGCGGTGGTTTGGTTACAAGGTCGTCAACTGGGAGAGGGTACCGGACGCTCAATTAAAGCCGCGGAACAGGCGGCGGCGGAAGTGGCTTTTCTTTCTGTGGTAGAAACTCAAAAACCCGCCGGGATTAAGCGATAAAAACAAGAAAAATCACCAAATAAACAATCAGCAATTGATCTCATATAGAATCCTTTAAAAATGAATTACCATCGGAAACTAGAATAATTGTTGGTATTATTAAGACGATGGAAGAATAAATCCCCATTCCCCATTCCCCATTCCCCATTCCCCATTCCCCATTCCCCCTTCCCCATTTCCC
>NZ_LT797706.1:114621-140094 GCF_900009135.1 Planktothrix sp. PCC 11201
ATTCCCCATTCCCCATTCCCCATTCCCCATTCCCCATTCCCCATTCCCCATTCCCCATTCCCCATTCCTATGATTAATATTGCTATTTTTGGTGCTGGTCGTTGGGGAGTTCATTTAATTCGTAACTTTAATCAACACCCTAATTCTAAAGTTGTGGCGATCGCTGATCCCAATCCTGACCGTTTACAAGCGGTGAAAGAACAGTTTCAACTACCCGACGATATGATTTTAGCGACCGATAGTTCAACAATTTGGAATTTACCTAATATAGATGCAGTTGCGATTGCCACCCCTGCGGCTACACATTTTTCTTTAATTTCCGACGCCTTAGCCCAAGGTTGTCATGTTTTTACCGAAAAACCCTTAACCCTAAGTGTGACTGAATCGTTGGAATTATGCCACCTAGCCGAACAAAAACAGCTACAACTTTTTGTCGATCATACTTATTTATTTCATCCGGCAGTAGAACGGGGAAAAACCGTGATTGAATCGGGGAAATTAGGGGAATTAAGATATGGTTACGCCACCCGAACCCATTTGGAACCAGTGCGGCAAGATGTGGATGCGTTATGGGATTTAGCAATTCATGATATTGTTATTTTTAATAGTTGGTTAGGGGAAAAACCGATTCAGGTGAAGGCCACGGGAACGGTTTGGTTACAACCCGCATCGGGATTATCGGATTTAGTGATTGCTAATTTAACCTATCCCAGTGGGTTTGAAGCCTTTCTACATTTGTGTTGGTTAAACCCAGACAAACAACGTCGTTTAGCGGTGGTGGGAAGTCAGGGAACTTTAATTTTTGATGAACTACAATCGGAATCTCCTCTGACGATTCAACAGGGTTATTTTGATGTTATTGATAACAGTTGGAAAGCCACCGGATTAAATCGAGAAGTGATTGAGATTGAATCCAGGGAACCCCTAGCCCAAGTTTGTGATCATTTTCTTAATTCTATTCAAAATCATCGACTTTCCTCAATTTCTTCGGGATGGGTGGGTGCAGAATTAGTTAATATTTTGTGCGGGTTGAGTGAATCTTTAAAACAAGGAGGACACCCTATAAATTTATAGCCGTTTTCAATCCTATTCAGCGATCATGGGATGGGAAGCAATAGCATTTTGAGTTTCAGGTGATTTTGTATTAGTATCAGATAGGGGAATACTAATCATCACACTGGTTCCGAGATCTAAACCTGGACTATCCAGGGTAATAAAACCCCCCATCATTTGCATTAAACTGCGAGAAATGGCTAAACCCAATCCAATTCCTCCGAATTCTCTTGTGGTTGAACCATCGGCCATGGCAAAGGGTTCAAAGATTTTTTGCTGATGTCCCAAGGCCACACCAATTCCAGTGTCGGTAATGGTGACTACAACTTGATATCGCGCGGTCGTAGATTTTGAGGCGGTATTATTCTGCATTTCAATTAGAGAATTGGTGGCAAATTCAATCCGAGTGGAAATGATAATTCCTCCCGATTTAGTGAACTTGACAGAATTATTCAGAATATTAATAAAAACTTGTTTTAATTTATCAGGATCAGCCTGAACAATAATAGGTTTATCGAGGGTAGGTAAGTCAATTGTTAAGTTTTTTTGTTGAATATCCAACATTTGCAAATTCACCGCATCTTTCACAATTTGCATTAAATCCGTTGGTTCAAGCATCACGGATAACTTGCCTTCTTCAATTAAAGCAATATCTAAAATATCATCAACTAAATTTAATAGATGTTGGCTGGAATCCGAGGCGATTTGGAGATATTCTTCCTCCTCGGCTTTGGTATCACATAAACCATCTTGAATCAGACTAATTGAATTAATAATCCCATTTAAAGGGGTTCTTAATTCATGAGAAACAACTCGTAAAAATTCATTTTTTAATTGATTAGCAACTTGGGCTTCTTTGGACGCATATTCTAAGGCTTGCGCCCTAGCCCTAAGACTTGCTACCATCGTATTGAGAGCTTCAGCTAACTGATTAAATTCTCGAATTTTGAGATTATCAGGAACGTCACCCGGACTATCTAAGTTCTTGGCTTTGATTGCATAATCCCTCAATTTTTCTAAAGGAATCGCTAAATCCCTAGAAACATAAACCGCAGCAATAATACTGGCAATGACTAAAGATAAAACCAAGAAAATTAATAACGATTTAATATCTTTTAAACCCGATAGAGCTTGCTGTAAATCAACAACCGCTAAAACCACCCATTGCTTATCGTTTTCTGAGGTAATGGGGCTAGGAATTGAATCATATCCCGCTAGTAGTTCTTTACCTGATTGATCAAAAGAAAATAAATGAATAAAAGAATTTTTTTTCCTCTCTAACGCATTAGATAATAGGTGGCTGAGTCGGTTAGCATCTGCTTGCTCTTGAATATTCCGTCCCAATTTATTCAAACTTGGATGACTAATAATTGTTCCACTTTGATCAATAATAACGGTAAATCCCGTTAAAGATTTAGGACGTTCTTTTGATTCTAAATATAAAGTTGATTGCAGACTTAACACATATTTTAATTGATTTTCATTATTCTGGTTGATATAAATTGGAGAGTTGAATACCAATTTAATTTGGTTTCGCCATTCTGAATTTTTTTGATCAAGGCCAGGAACTAAATAGTTAATATAAATCTCAGAATTTTGCTGTTTTTTTAACGGCCAAAAGTTTTTAGAAATGGAGTAGATAGGCTGTTTTCCACAGGTGCTGGCAACCATTTGTTGCGTTTGTAAATCAGTCAATTGCAGACAACTAACCAAGGGAGAAAACTGCTCCTGAAGTTGGGAAAGCACCACAGAATACTGTTTAGATTTTTCGGGTTGTAAAACAATATTATTGGTAGCAATCGTCAAACCGGACTTGTTGAAATTAATCCATTCATTAATGGTTTGTGCTTTTTTACTCGCACTTTCTGTTAAATTTAATCGGGCTGTTTCGAGTAAACCAGAACGTGCTTTTCTATAGGTAACATATTCTCCCACCAGCAGCACAGGAAGACTAAGCAGTAAAATCTGCGACAGTAAAATCCGGCGAAATGACGATTGACCCAACTTAGGCATAGTAGAACATGGGACAGAAGACGGGACGTAGACAGCAGGTAGACTGGAGTAGACAATAAACCACAAATATTATAGTGATAATCTTGCCTCTGAACTGAAACGATAACCGACACTTCTAACCGTTAGAATAAAAAAAGGATTTTTGGGATCAGGTTCAATTTTTTTACGAATCTGACCAATATGAACATCAATAACCCGCCCGTCTTCGATACTATCATCTTCAAAACCCCAAACTTTTTGTAATAGTTCTGCGCGTTTCCAAGCTCTACCTGGTTTACTTGCCAAACAATAAAGCAGATTGAACTCCAAGGCACTGAATATTACTAATTCGCCTTTGAGATAAACTTCTCGGCGATTAGGATCAATGATTAAATCCCTATAAGTTAAATTCTGGGGATCTAAGTTAGGTACTGACATCCGGCGTTTTAAAACTGCCTTAATTCGCAGACTTAACTCCTCTAAATCAAAGGGTTTGGTTACAAAGTCATCCGCTCCTTCTTTTAACCCTAGTTTGGGATCTTGTTCACTGGTGAGCATCAGGATCAGAACGTGAGTTTGATTTTGCATTTCTCGACATAATGCTAAACCCGTTGTATCCGGCAAATTCAAATCTAATATGACTAAATCGGGGTTGAACTGTTCAAAAACTTTCAACGCCGTCTTACCGTCAGCCGCTACTTCTATTTGATAATTCTGTTGGCTTAAATAACGGCTAATTAAATTTCGGATTGCCGGATCATCATCAACGACAAGAATCTTTGCTGAGGTCATAACTACAAAGCCCGTGAGAATTTAACGATTGATGATCGGGCATGAACAGTTAAGAATATAGGACAATTACCCATGACAATTAACGTTCACCCGTGCGCCGATCAAACATATATCCCACACCCCGAATTGTTTTAATATAGGAAGGTTGATCCGCATCCGGTTCGATTTTTTTACGAATCTGACCAATATGAACATCGACAACGCGCTGCTCCCCTTCATACTCATAACCCCAAACTTCCTGCAATAATTCTGCCCGTCGCCAGGCTCTACCGGGTTTGCGGGCTAGACAATACAGCAAGTCAAATTCTAATGCACTTAAGGCGATTAATTCACTACTAATACAAACCTCACGACGATTCGGATCAATAGTTAAATCCCCATAAATTAAATTTTTAGGTTGTGTATCTACTGGATTTCGTTGCCGCTTCAAAATTGCTTTGATCCGAAGGTTTAATTCTTCTAAATCAAAGGGTTTGGTCACAAAATCATCTGCTCCCTCCTTTAATCCGAGTTTGGGATCTTTTTCGCTGGTTAGCATTAGAATAAATACACTGGTTCGACTTTGCATTTCCCTACACAATGCTAAACCTGTTGTATCCGGCAAATTTAGATCCAATACCACTAAGTCGGGATTGAACTGTTCAAACCTTTCCAATGCGGAATGGCCGTCACTCGCCATTTCAACCTGATAGTCTTGTTGGCTAAGATAGCGACTTATTAGGTTCCGTATTGCCGGATCATCATCAACTACGAGGATTTTTACAGATACCATAACCACGCATATTCAGCAGAAGGTTGAGCCAGATTCTTAAACAGACATCTCAATGTTAATGGAAAACTTGAACTTACACCCAATAACATACCAATTTAGTCGTATTGCTTTACAGAGTCTAACCTACAATCACTAAATCAATGTTCCAAATCGGCGCAGTCTCTCGTAGTCTAGGACTAAATCCCCAAACTGTTTATTTTTATGAACGCATTGGGTTAATTCCCCCACCACAACGGACTGGGGCTGGTTATCGGCTGTTCAGTCAACAGGATTTAGAAAGACTGGCGTTTATTGTTCGGGCTAAATCCTTGGGCCTAAGTCTGGAGGAAATCAAGGAAATTCTAGCCTTGAAAGATGGACAACTGCTTACCTGTTCGGAGGTTCAAAATCGCCTACTCAATAAACTAGAGGCTATTGACGAAAATATCCGTCAATTACAGGCTTTGCGAGAGGAACTTCTACCTTTAGTTGCTCGCTGTGGCCACAATCTTGATCCGAATCATCCAGAAAAACAGTGTGTTGTCTTAGAGGAAAATACCGATACATCTGCCGATCAGGTTTAACACCCATATCCCCCAAATTTGGTAGCTGCCCACGCATCTCAGCAAGTATGGGGGAGCATCGTCAAACCCCTGTATTGCCAGTGTCCTCACGCTGCGTGAATATACGGTTGAACTACCTAAGCACTTATTGATGCAAGATTTCCAGAACTACTTTTAATCACAAGCACAACAGGCGTTGAAAAAATTTCTTCAATCCCCTTGACCTTATACCAAAGTATAGGCTCTATGATGATTTGTGGGATGACTAGGCCTATTTTTTGGAGAAAACAGATGTTTGCAGTGATTAACGACTCTCTGGCTATCAGTAGTATTACGGATTTGACGAAAATCAATAATATGCAAAAACAGGGCTATCAAAGCCTGATCGATCTTTGCCCGACAGCAGAAGGAAATCAACTTAATGCCGTTGATATCAAAGCTCAATGAAAATCATCCAAAACTTCTATTTTCAATCCCTACCTAGTCAGGCTCAATTATCCTATCAAATTTAACAATAAATTAAGCCATGAACACGATTAAAGTTGAAATACTCGGAACAGGTTGCAAGAAATGTCAGCAACTAGAAGCAAATGCCAAAGAAGCGATCACAACTCTCAATCTTGATGCGGAATTATTACACATTACCGATCCGATTGAAATTGCCAAACATCATGTTATGTCCACACCCGCCCTGGCAATTAATGGCAAAGTTGTCACTCAAGGAAAGGTGATTTCTTCAGATCAAATTCAATCTTTATTGCAAAAGCAATAGGTAATTACGAATTACGAATTACGAATTACGAATGGGTTTTGGGTGATATTCAGAGAGCGAGGACGCTCGCACTGCTTCTGCTCCCCCTATTCCCTATTCCCTATTCCCTATTCCCTATTCCCTATTCCCTATTCCCTATTCCCTATTCCCTATTCCCTATTCCCTGTTCCCTGTTCCCTGTTCCCTGTTCCCTGTTCCCTGTTCCCTTTTACCCCAAAATTTTAAACACAACTCAAATAGGATTTCTATATGTTTGATCCCTTTTATCCGTTTGATTGGTTAGCGACTCAGATTGTTACCCAAATCTTTGGGTTGTCGCTGGAATCTCATCTGGGATCTAGTCTGCACTTTTTTCTATATGATGTTCCTAAAGTTTTAACCTTGCTGATCGTAATTAGTTTTTTGGTTGGGACTTTTCAAAGTTTCTTAGAACCGGAAAAAGTCAGAAATTGGTTAGAAGGTAAACGCACATTAGGCGGGAATATCGTTGCTGCTTTGGTGGGAATTATTACCCCCTTTTGCTCTTGTTCTGCTGTGCCTTTATTTATTGGTTTCTTAGAAGCAGGAGTTCCTCTAGGGGTGACGTTTTCCTATTTAATTTCAGCACCGATGGTCAACGAGGTGGCTGTAATTCTATTATGGGCATTATTTGGGTTAAAAGTAACTTTATTTTATATTGGCTTTGGGGTAATATTGGCAATTAGTGCGGGTTATCTCATCGGTTTACTCAAACTAGAAAAATGGGTTGAACCTTTTGTTTGGGAGTTACAAAAAAATCGTCAGAATATCTCCCAAAATGATGACTTAGATCTAAATCAAATGACTTGGCGAGAACGGTTTGAACAAGGGAAGTTTCAGTCAATTGAAATTCTTAAATCAGTCTGGCCTTATGTGGTGGGAGGAATTGCCATTGGAGCTCTGATTCATGGCTATGTACCAACAGAATTTATCGTTAGATGGGCTGGCGCAAATAATCCTTTGGCTGTGCCCATTGCTGTTATTCTTGGTGTACCACTTTATGCTAATATTGCGGGAGTTATGCCCATTACGGAAGCCTTAGTTAATAAGGGAATGCCCCTGGGAACAGTATTATCTTTTACGATGGCAGTAACAGCCCTATCTTTTCCAGAAATGGTGATTCTGAAAAAGGTACTCCGTCCCCAACTTCTGGCTATATTTATTGGCATTGTCACCCTTGGTATTATTGGTATCGGCTATTTATTTAATATTATTCTTAGCTGAATTAGGACACAACTTTAGACCTATATTTTGGGTAATATTTCAGACAGTAGATGGGCTGGAATTTGAGATAAGGCTTGATTTTGTCCTTCTAGTCCCGACTCCTGATAGAAGGCACGAATGGTTCGCAGTAAATAACCTAAAGTAGTTTGGTGATGCTCCGTCGTTTTTGAATCAAAAATAACATCTTCTGTAAATTGCTGTTTTGACTCACTAATAACAGCTTTAACATGATGTTTGAGTCCAGCTTTTAAGTAGGCAATTCGAGTGTTTTTTTCCAGGTGTAAATGAGAGTCCGTAGCCAGTTGGTAGTGGGTCAATCCCAAATTATTATGGGTTGCTAGGGGATCAAAATTCAGTTGGGCTGGACTCAGATCCGCCACAAGGGAGAGGGCTTTTTGGTAGGCTGCGATCGCTCTTTTTAAAAATTTAGCCCGAATTTCTGGATTCTGATAGTGGTTCGCTAAATGCCAATAGACGATACCCAAGTTATTATAGGTAGCTGCACAAGCGATTGGGGCGGAGGTGGTTGTCCGATAGGTTAAGGCTTGATGATAGGCATGAATGGCTTGTAATAGTAATTTGGCTGAGGGCTGATGTTGGCTTAATGTCCAATAGGCTGTCCCTAAATTGGTTTGTAGCAGGGCATAATTCAGGGGATCTTGTTGGGGGGTATAAAATCCCATTGCCTCAGTATAAGCGACAATAGCGGCTTTTAGATGGGGAATTGGTTGGGTTTTTTGGGCTAATTTCCAATAGGTCGTTCCTAGATTATTTTGAATAGTAGCATAGTCTTGAATCCGGGAAGCATTGATTTCATAAACGTTCAAATTCAGATAATATAATGCCTCTTTATAGGCAATAATTGACTGCTCTAAATTTTTAATAGTATCTTGCCAATTGGCTAAATCCGCATAGGCTGTCCCCAAATTTTTTTGGACTTGTATATATAAATTAGGATGAATTTCTGGATCGATTTTCATTAAAGCATTTTGATAAAAAATAATACTTTTTTCTAAATAGTCAAGGGAATCAGGAGACTTTAAATTATCTTTAAACCTTTGGCGAAATCCCATCCAATATAAAGTACCTAAATCGTTAAAAACATGAATAGAATCATCCTGATCATCGGAAGAAATAGAATTTTTATCAAGTTCGGGAATAATTTCTAAAACCTGTTCATAGGCTTGAATAGCTAGGGTATAGTGAACTTCTAAATGTTCCCCAGCAATGATGCGATCGCGGTAAATATTTCCTAATTGGCGATAGGCTTGGCGGAGGGGAAGGAGGGCAGACTGTTGCTCAAATTGCTGAATTTGATCCAGAATTTCCTGCACAGGGTCTGATATTCTATCACTTTCAATAGGTTGGGAAATATTAGCAGAATCTAAGGAAATTGTCTCTGACTCCAAATCACTAGGAGTTGGATCACTGATCCATTCAAATACCCCAGTGCGTCGCTCCCAGAACTCTGGTGCAGATTGTTGAATACAATATAACCAAGGGGTAGAAATCCACAGCAGAAAACTAAATTCCAACCCATCAAGATGGTTTTCTAAGGTTCGCAAATACCTTAAAAATGACCATTGCATCGCTGGAGGTTGACGGGTTAGATGTTCTATCCCTAAAATTTGAAATCCGATCAAGTCTTGATTACTATAATCCGATTTATTTTGAGCGTACCACTTGGTAATTGCTTGAAAAGGATTCGGATCACTTAAATCAAGTTTTAAACTGATTAAAGCGGGATAAATTTGAGATTGTGGTGCAATATTTATCTGATTTGTAGATAAAAAATCTGTTTGTAACCGTAGCACCAAATGATTTCGCAAATTTAAGTTATCACAAACAGCAATAAAAACTTGACGGCGAAGTTGTAAACCTAGCGCTTGTTGTAAGCGATTATAGGTTTGCTGATGAGTCTCCGAAACTAAAATAGAACAATTACTGCTCATCGCCATTATCAACCCTTAAACCATCACCTAGAATATCTAATTATCTTCTTCCATCTAGCGGTTCAGGTTCAGGAGAGAGGCGAGTTTTTCACCCCTATTTCTATTCGTTGTGTCTTCAGTGTCTTTGTGGTTTTATCCAAATAAGGCGGGTTTTTTACGATTAACAAACCCCAAAATACCCAAAACCCGCCCGGACTGAATGATCGATATTTTAGGATACGGTGAAGGCAAGGACTAATAAACCCCCTACCAGGGCAATCCCAGCAATACCACCAATAATATAATTCCGCTTTTGTGAATTGGTAGGGGGTTCAGCTGTATAAACTTTCGGTTCCACTGCGAAGTTATTTAGACGTCCACCTTCTTCATTGATATAAGGCATGATGAAAAATCCATAAGTTACTATCTGGGATCAAGAATAACAAAAATTTAACAAAAATTTACACTCCATGGAAAAACTTAATAATTTCAGGATTGACAATTTAACTGGTGATTGTCCCAGTTAGGGGGGAAGATGCTTGGGCGTAGCTTTTGACCGGAATCCGTCCAGCGAGATAGGCTAGACGTCCGGCTTCGGTGGCCATTCCCATGGCTCTGGCCATGGCGGTTGAATTTTGGGCCAAGGCGATCGCCGAATTAATTAATAACGCATCCGCCCCCATTTCCATTGCCAAAGCAGCTTCACTGGGCGTACCGATTCCGGCATCTACAACGACGGGAACCGTGGCATTATCAATAATGATGGCAATATTGGCAGCGTTTCTAATCCCTTGTCCTGAGCCGATGGGAGACCCTAAGGGCATTACTGTCACACAGCCAACGTCCTCTAAACGTTTCGCCAGCAGAGGATCGGCGTTAATATAGGGTAATACGGCAAAGCCTTCTTTAACTAATTGTTCCGCCGCTTCTAAGGTGCCAATCGGGTCAGGAAGTAAATATTTACTATCAGGAATTACTTCTAATTTGACAAAATTATTGTCTTCCTGTCCTAATAATTTTGCCATTTCCCGTCCAAGTCTAGCTACCCGAATTGCTTCTTCTGCGGTTTGACATCCGGCGGTATTTGGTAACATCCAAATTTTGCTCCAATCAATTGCTTCGGCTAACCCTTCATGTCCCTGGGCTTGGGTTTGGACTCGTCTAACGGCGACGGTGACAATCGAACAACCACTTGCCTCAATACTGTACTGCATTTCTTGGAGGTTACGATATTTTCCAGTTCCGGTCATTAACCGAGATTTAAAGGTTTTTCCCGCAATAATTAAGGGAGTATCAAGGAAAGATGGGGTGGGTTTTTCTAGGGTTTGCATAATAGTTAATTCTGAATAGGGAATGGGGAATGGGGAATGGGGAATGGGGAATGGGGAATAGGGAATGGGGAATGGGGAATGGGGAATGGACTTTTAGTGATTTCAGGGATATCTTAAATGATTACAAGTCATTTAGGATTATTATATTCCCATAATATAATTAATTTATGATTTTTGTTCTTCTATCAAATAGGAACACCAATCACTCCAACTTCCCCCATATAATTTAGCTTGATCAATTCCCGCTAATTCTAAGGAAAATAAATTCACACAGGCGGTGACTCCCGAACCACAATAAACGATTATTTCTTCTGAGTCCTTAATATTTTCCCAGCGTTGGGATTGTTCGTTTATTTTAACAAAACCTGTGGTTTCTGTCACCTCTTGCCAAGGATAATTTACCGCTCCCGGAATACACCCGGCAATGGGATCAATGGGCTCGGTTTTTCCTAAATAGCGTTCCGGTTCTCTGGAGTCTATTAGCACAACTCCGGGTAAATCTTTTCGAGCTTTTACTGTTTCAATATTAACCAGCATTTCTGACTGAATTTCTGGCGTAAATTGTCCTAATTTTGTAGTAGGAATATTAGAACTAATCGGATAGTTTGAATTTTTCCATTGGCTAAAACCACCATCTAATAAAGCAATTTTTTTATGCCCAAAATAACGCAATAACCACCATAAACGAGAAGCAAAAGCTAACCGAGAATCATCATAAGCGACAACCAAAGTCTGTTCAGAAGTTATGCCAATTTCTGATAATTTTTTAGATAATTTTTCTGGATTTGGTAGGGGATGACGTCCGCCGTGTTTTTGAATCTGACTTGATAAATCTTGGTCTAAATCTAAATAAAATGCTCCGGGAATATGACTTTCTTGATATTGTTGTTGTCCGAGTTGGGGATTGGCTAAGGAAAACCGACAGTCTACAATCACAATATTAGGATCTTCGAGATGTTCTGCTAACCATGCGGGGGAAACAATCAGTTGAGGTTGAATCATGGCAATATTTACCGTAAAGTTTATTTACAATAAAATGTCAGCCCTGAAGGGCTTACTACTTAGGAGGTAGAATTTATTCTATAATTATCATATCTGATTCGTGAATAGAATTGATTTAAGATTTTTTACATAAATTAGGAGAATAGTTATGATTGCTAATCCTCAACCCTATATTACCCGTGAACAGTACCTCGAAGGTGAAAAAAATAGTCTGGTCAAGCATGAGTATATTCAAGGAGAAGTTTATGCCATGGCGGGGGCGAGTGATGCCCATATTACCATTTCCCTCAATATTGCATCTACCTTAAGAAACCATTTAAGAGGAAAAGGATGTCGGGTTTATATGGCGGATATGAAAGCTGATATTGAAGTTTTAGATATCTATTATTATCCCGATGTGATTGTCACCTGTGATCCTAGAGATAAACAATTTCAATATTTTAAACAATATCCTAAATTAATTGTTGAGGTGCTTTCCCCTGGAACAGAAGGATTTGATCGAGGTAAAAAATTTGAAGATTATCGACAGTTAGAAACCTTAGAAGAATATGTTTTAATTGCTCAAGATCGAATTAGTGTAGAATGTTTTAGAAAAAATTCCGAGGGATTATGGGTTTTATATCCTTATATATCAGAACCAGAAATTTATTTAGGGAGTCTGGATTTTCGTTGTCCGATGACTGATCTTTATGAAGATGTTGAATTTCAAGTTATAACTTGATCGAACACCAAACCCGGTTTCGTTATTAGTTATATGGTGCGTGCGAGCAGCTTACACACCCTACAAAGGAGGAAAGATGATCGAAAATGAACAATTAACGCCCCAATTAACCGCCGATGGTTCGTTTACCTTTTTCTCCTCGGAATTTGGAGAATTATTTCATAGTCATTTTGGGGCAAAACAGGAAGCAGAACGCAAATTTGTAGAACCCTTACAACTAAGAAAAAAATCTAAAATATCCCCCCTATTTTTACTTGATATTTGTTATGGTTTAGGTTATAATACAGCAGCAGCATTAACCGCGATTTGGGAAGTTAATCCTAATTGTAAAATAGAATGGATTGGCTTGGAATTTGATCAACGAATTCCCCAAGTAACCTTAGAATATAATTTACTTAATGCCTATCCTGATTATATCCAAGAAATCCTAAAAGAACTAGCCCAAAATCATTATCTAAAAACCGAATTATTCAACGCTAATTTAATGATTGGCGATGCTAGAAATACAATTCAAACCGTTTACAATTCTGGGTTTAAAGCCGATGCAATTTTCCTTGACCCCTTTTCTCCCGCCCATTGTCCCCAACTGTGGACAGTAGAATTTTTAACCCTAGTTGGCCAATGTCTCAAACCCCAGGGAGATTTAGCCACCTATTCCTGTTCAGCGACGGCCAGAAGTGCTTTAATCCAAGCGGGGCTACAAATTGCTTCTACCTCTCCGGTGGGGCGACGTACACCCGGGACAATAGCCAGTTTTGACCCCAGGGGTTTACCTCCCCTGTCTCCCAAAGAACAAGAACACCTCAAAACCCGCGCCGCCGTCCCCTATCGAGATCCCAGTTTATCTGATACGGCGGAAAAGATTATCCTGCGACGTCAAGCTGAACAAGACACCTGCACCCTTGAACCCACCTCCCATTGGAAGAAACGATGGCGCAGTGAGTCCATCTTGTGAAAAGATAGTTGAGGATGCGATGATCGTGTCTGTTACTTACAATTGACACCCGGACATTAAATGGTAGCGGTAGCAATTTTAGCGGCGGGACGCGGAACTCGCATGAAATCTGATCTTCCCAAGGTTCTGCATCAGTTGGGAGGACGCACTTTAGTTCAACGGGTTTTAGAAAGTTGTGTTCGATTGCAACCTTCCCGTAGATTAGTGATTGTGGGCTATGGCGCTGATTTAGTTTGTGACAGTCTTCAACAAACGGATACGCAACCAGCTTTAGAATTTGTTGAACAAACTGAACAATTAGGGACAGGTCATGCAATTCAACAATTACTTCCCTATTTAAAAGACTTTACCGAGGATTTATTGGTTTTAAATGGGGATGTTCCGTTATTACGTCCTGACACTTTGGAGCAGTTAATTAAAATCCACAAAGAAAATGGAAACGGGGCGACTTTATTAGCAGCCCATTTACCTAATCCTACGGGATATGGTAGGGTATTTTGTGATAGTCAAAATTTAGTTAATCAAATTATTGAACATCGAGATTGTACCGATGCTCAAAGGCAAAATCATCGAATTAATGCCGGGGTTTATTGTTTTAATTGGCCACAGTTAGCGAAAATTTTACCCGACCTAAAAGCCGATAATGATCAACAGGAATATTATCTTACCGATACGGTGCATCATTTGGATAAAGTGATGGCGGTGGATGTTGAAGATTATCGAGAAATTTTAGGGGTTAATAGTCGCAAAGATCTAGCTAATTCCTATAAGGTTTTACAAAATTGGGTAAAAACTGATTGGATGGCGGCGGGGGTAACAATTATTGACCCCGATAGTGTCACGATTGATGATACAGTCAAGTTAGAACCCGATGTGATTATTGAACCCCAAACTCACTTAAGGGGAAACACGATTATTCAAACTGGAAGTCGAATTGGCCCAGGAAGTTTAATTGAAAACAGTCAGATGGGAAAAAATGTCACTGTGCAGTTTTCCGTCGTTTCCGATAGTGTTGTTGCCGACGGAACCCGCATTGGGCCCTATGCCCATTTAAGGGGTCATGCAAAGGTGGGAGAACAATGTCGGGTTGGCAACTTTGTAGAATTGAAAAATACTGAAGTGGGAAATCGGACTAATGTTGCCCATTTATCTTATATAGGAGATGCCACATTAGGAGATAAGGTTAATATTGGGGCGGGAACAATTACCGCTAATTATGATGGGGTGAAAAAGCACCGAACAACAATCGGAGATCGGACTAAAACCGGATCAAATAGTGTTTTAGTGGCCCCTCTAACCCTGGGAAATGATGTTACTGTGGCGGCAGGTTCTATTATTACGGATGATGTCCCCGATGATAGTTTAGCTATTGCCCGGGAACGTCAAGTAATTAAACCTGGTTGGCGCTTAGAATCACCCAAATAATCTTAATGGAATTAGGGAGGAGAAACTAGCATAAAATAGGATAGCATTTGAGAGATATAGCGAGTCTAAATCATTTGTACATAAGGATCAAAATTCAATTCATCGTAGGGGCGAGGCGCGCCTTCTCCCTACCTGGAAATCTCTGAAAATATGACAAAAACTTCTTCTGTGTCTGTGGTAGTTTCTTCTCCTAATTGGATTGAAAAAAAATTCCCTGAGTTATACTCTTTTTGGAAATTTTCCCGTCCCCATACCATTATTGGTACAACTTTAAGCGTGTTGGGGATGTATTTAATTGCTATTAGTGAGTTTAGGCAATTTCCTGGGTTTGATTTCAGTTTCCTGGCTTTATGTTGGAGTTGGTTAGCTTGTATTTGTGGTAATATTTATATTGTCGGATTAAATCAACTTGAAGATATTGAAATCGACCAGATTAATAAACCTAATTTACCCTTAGCATCGGGGGAATATTCCCGTTTCCAAGCTCAACTAATTATAGGAATAACCGGAATTTCGGCGTTAAGCATTGCAGCGTTTCAAGGCCATTATTTATTGGGAATGGTAACGATTAGTTTGCTATTGGGGACGGCTTACTCCCTACCGCCCATTCGCTTAAAACGGTTCCATTTTTGGGCGGCATTTTGTATTTTTACAGTCCGAGGAATTATTGTTAATTTAGGGTTATATTTACACCTAAGTTGGATTTTATCGGCAAAATCAATATCATCAATTCCGATAATTCCCCCTGCGGTTTGGGCGTTAACATTATTTATTTTGGTGTTTACCGTTGCGATCGCAATTTTTAAAGATATTCCTGATTTAGAAGGCGATCGCCAATTCCAGATTAACACCCTAACCATTAAATTAGGAACTGTAACAGTATTTAATTTATCTCGATGGATATTGACTATTTGTTATTTAGGCATGATTTTTGGCAGTTTTCTATTAAGATATTCGATAAATCCCATATTTTTAGGATTAAGTCATTTAGTCTTATTAACAGTATTATGGTGGGGAAGTTTCCGAGTCGATTTAAGTGATAAACAATCCATTAGCAGATTTTATCAATTTATTTGGAAACTGTTTTTCCTAGAATATTTAATCTTTCCCCTCTCCTGCTTATTCACTTAACCCAACCCCGTAGGGTTTAAGCACCATTTCTTAACTCGGTCAACCCCATAATAAAGAATAATTGAAATAAAAGAAAAGTATTCGGCGAATATAATTCGCTACTACACAAACCAAGTCCACCTTCGTGGACTAACGCAAAATTAAGGTTCTTAACCCACGAAGGTGGGTTTTGTCTGTGTAGACGCGATTTCTAATCGCCGGGTTAGGTATTTACTTCTAAAAAACACCAATTTGGTCATAAAATAAATGACGAATATTTTTAATTTATATTTAGTAACGCGGGACGAGAATTAGCATACTGGCATTTAAACAAAGACTTGGTATCTACTTTGCCCCTGGTGACAACTTCCGTTTATCGATTATTTTAGATAGACTTAGAAAAGTTTAGAAAAACCTATTAATAATGACAGCAAACGATCCAATTCAACGCCAAATTCTCCCGATTCCTGACCGCCCTCAGATCGGGACAACCACTTACGATGCCAAAGATCCAGACACCAAATATCCACCGATTCGAGATCTGCGCCCGCCCGCAGGTGCGCCCAATGTCCTGATTGTTCTGCTTGATGATGTGGGTTTTGGTGCGTCCAGTGCCTTTGGTGGCCCCTGCAACACCCCAAACTTCGAGAAATTAGCATCCCAGGGACTAAAATACACCCGCTTTCACACCACCGCCCTCTGCGCGCCCACCCGACAAGCATTACTCACCGGACGGAATCATCATTCCGTGGGCATGGGCAATATCACTGAAACCGCCACGGCTGCCCCCGGCTATAGCTCCGTGCGTCCCAATACCAAAGCCCCCCTAGCAGAAACACTGAAGTTGAATGGCTACTCGACGGCTTATTTAGGCAAGTGCCACGAAGTTCCGGTCTGGCAAACCTCCCCCATGGGGCCCTTCGACGCTTGGCCCACAGGCGGTGGCGGATTTGAGTATTTCTACGGCTTTATTGGTGGGGAAAATAATCAGTGGGAGCCAGCCCTGTATGAAGGGACAATTCCCATTGAGCCACCCAAGACCCCCGAAGAAGGCTACCACCTGACGGAAGACTTAGGGGATAAAGCCATCTCCTGGGTGAGCCAACAGAAGGCCCTGATGCCCGATAAGCCCTTCTTCATGTACTTTGCCCCCGGTGCCACCCATGCCCCCCATCACGTTCCCAAGGAATGGATCGAGAAGTACAAAGGCAAGTTTGCTCACGGCTGGGATCGGCAACGAGAAATTACCTTTGCCCAACAGAAGCAACTAGGGGTGATTTCCCCCGATGCGGAGCTAACACCCCGTCATCAGGAGATACCCGCCTGGGATGACATGAGCCCCGAATTTAAGACCGTGTTAGAACGGCAAATGGAGGTTTATGCAGCCTTTCTGGAACACACTGACCACCAAGTCGGGCGGTTGATCGAGACCCTGGAGGAGTTAGAAATCCTCGATGATACCCTCGTCTATGTGATTATTGGCGATAACGGGGCCTCCGCCGAAGGGACAATTCATGGCGCCTTCAACGAAATGGCGAACTTCAACGGTCTGGCTGCCCTGGAGACACCGGAATTCCTGTTGTCTAAGCTGGACGAATTTGGTTCTCCTGAGTCCTATAACCACTATGGAGTGGCTTGGGCTTGGGCGATGGATACCCCCTATCAATGGACGAAACAGGTGGCATCCCACTGGGGCGGGACTCGCAACGGCACAATTGTCCGCTATCCCAAGACAATCCAGGAAAAAGGCGGTATCCGCAACCAGTTCACCCATGTGATTGATCTGGCTCCGACGATTTTGGAGATGGTAGGCATTCCTGAGCCAACCATGGTCAATGGGGTGCTGCAAAGCCCCTATGAAGGGACAAGCATGGTGTATAGCTTCAATGATGCCCAGGCTCCAGAACGTCATGAGGTGCAGTATTTTGAGATGTTTGGCAACCGGGGCATCTACTACAAAGGTTGGAGTGCTGTTACCAAGCACCGCACCCCCTGGGTGATGACTGGTCAACAGATGTTGCCCTTTGATGATGATGTTTGGGAACTTTACGACGGTAGCAAGGACTGGACACAGGCCCATGACCTCTCCAAAGAGATGCCAGAGAAATTGCACGAATTACAACGTCAATTTCTGATTGAGGCGGTTAAATATAATGTTCTGCCATTGGATGATCGCCAGGTGGAACGGATTGATCCTGAAATAGCGGGCCGGCCGACTTTGATTCAGGGGAACTCGCAGTTGTTCTTTACAGGTATGGGACGACTTTCGGAAAACAGCGTTGTCAATATCAAGAACAAATCCTTCTCCGTGACATCGCAACTGGAAATTCCCCCAGAGGGAGCAGAAGGTGTGATTATTGCCCAAGGCGGTCGGTTAGGGGGTTGGAGCGTCTATGCCCATGAAGGGAAAGCCAAGTTTGTCTATAATGTCCTGGGTATCAATCGTTATGTTACCGAAGCCCAACAGCCAATCTCAACGGGGAAACATCAAGTGCGAATGGAGTTTGCCTACGATGGTGGCGGTTTGGGTAAGGGTGGCAACGTCACACTCTACTACGACGGCCAACAAGTGGGTTCGGGTCGTGTGGAACAAACTCAAGCATTTATCTTTTCGGCAGACGAGACCACCGATGTGGGCTACGAGTCGGGTACACCCGTAACTCCCGACTACAATCTAAAAAGTAGTCGCTTCACCGGAAAAATTGCTTGGGTACAGATCGACGTGGGTATGGATAACCACGACCATTTTATTGACCCCGAGGAGCGTTTGAAGATCGTTATGGCACGACAGTAGGTTAAATCGCGATCGCCCACTACACAAGGGCGATCGGCCTTTTAGTGTTTTAGTGTCTTTGTGGTGGCTTTTTTTAACATTGTGGTGCGGGCGTATTGATGACCGAACCCTACCAGAAGTTGGTGATATTATATCCCAATTCTTGGATCATTTTTCTTAATAAAGGTAAACTTAATCCTATGACATTGGTATGACATCCTTCTAACTTTTCAATAAATAAACCCCCCTTCCCTTCAATCGCAAAACATCCAGCACAGTTTAAGGGTTCTCCAGTATCAACATAAGCTTTAATTTCACTATCAGAGATATCAGAAAAATAGACATTAGTAGTTTGGGAATTAACTAATATTTGATCGGTAGAAACATTAATTAAAGCATGACCCGTATGGAGTTGTCCCACTTGACCCCGCATCTTTTGCCAACGGGCGATCGCTTCCTCTATATTAGCAGGTTTGCCATAAATTTCTCCCTCAACAGCCAAAACCGAATCACATCCCAAAACCAACAGAATTTCCCCCTCGTTTTTAGGTTGATTCCTTAATCTTTTACTGATAACTTCTGCTTTACATTGGGCAAGTTTTTGGACTAATTCTACCGGGTTAGAATCTTCGATTTGAGATTCATCAAAATCACTTTTGAGAATCATCGGCTGAATTCCAATAGTTTCTAATAACCGTTTACGCGCCGGGGAAGCAGAAGCTAAAATAAATGTGATTCGACTCGGCTGATTCATGAAACTCAATTAATAAACTTTAAAAGATTGCACCACTTGTGTTAAAAGTTGTTGAGCTTTTTCCCAACGTCTTTCCGTCGTGGAAACATTTAATGTAAATAGGTTTCCGCGACTAATCGTAACACTAGCAAAATCATGCCGTTTTTGTTCATTCGGAAGTTGTACCGCGTATTCTAACCAATAATAAAGATTCGATCCTTTTTCAAAGGATTCTGCACTAATCAGTTCTGCGGTACGTCCTGAACCTTCTGGAGCGATCGCTTTTTTACTTAATGTATATCCTACCTCAGTGGGAGTGCCAATTTCGGCGAGGCTTTGATTCGGATTAGAAACCGGATTGATTACCACACTAACATTTTCACTTTGTTCAATCATATCGTGTAGTACCGTATCAGGGCCATTCGAGACACTCACCTGTGTCCATCCGTTAGGATAGATAAATTCATAGCCATCTGCGGTATCCACGAAACTATTTAATCCCGCGCCAACGGATATACAACCTGTTAAGCTAAGGCTAAAACAGACTAAAGCCATTGCTAAAATTCGTTTGAACATTCGAGCATTTCCCTTATAAAATCGTGAATGAGTGCATTTTTGCTGTGATTCGGTTGATCCTAGTTTTTCAGGAGTAAAACCCAAAGGTTTTGTACAACGGAATTTCAAAGATTATTATATATTGAGTCACATATCACAAAAGCTGGTGACAAGATTTGAACTTGCTAGTTAGTCTACAACACTGATTCTATCGTTCCATAGTCTATCCAAAAATCAAACCCTAGAAAGGAATGGATAGAAAATGGATAGACCGGATAATGTCACTGTAGGGGGCTTTGTAACGTATGGGGATGTCTTAAAGCATTGGTTAGCTATTGAGCCATTAATACCTAAAGGTGTTGCCCAACGGGTTGAAACCAGACTCAATTTCAAATTTATTGAGCCATGGCAGGGGGGTAAACGAACAAGCCTAGCGTCAGGATGTGAATGGAGTATCTCAGGGATTAATGAGTTCCTGGATAAGTGCCTGAAGTTAAGACAGAAACTCAATGAGTGTAAACGAGATGGGATTAATGCCTCTGACTGGGAAACATGGTTCAACCAAAATATTATTCCCATCAAGGGAGCAGGAACCGATGACCGCTTAACCTATCGTCAAATCTTCGAGATAATCGAAGATGAATATTATCAAGGACGGCATAAATTTACGGGTGAGAAACGCTCAAAGGATAGCGTTAGTTGCCAGAGAAGTTTTCAGATTGCCTATACTAATTATTTTCTAAAATGCCCTAGCTGGGATGATTACCCTAGCTGGGATAACGTTAAAACATTCTGGGAATCGTTCCCAGAAGATACACGACAATATGAAGCGTTAGGCAAAATTAAAAAAATAATTAGTTATTGCCCTGATAGCGTTAAAAAGGAAATATTACCCAAACTAAACAGAATTAAAGTCGAAAAGCCAAAACCACAAAATACAATAGCTATTGACTGGGAGCAATTTTTTAAATGGTTACAGGAACAGGAAAAATTAATTGAACAAATGCCAGAAAGGCAAGCAATCGAGCGGGAGAGTTGGCTCTGGGTGTTTAAAATGGCTATAGTTTACGGGTTAAGACCTGCTGAGGTTATGAGTGCAATTAACCTATACAAGCCTATCAGTGACAGAGAAGTGAAAGCACTATGGAGCGAAAAAGGTAAGCAATACGGTGACTCTAAAAACGTTAACCCTGCTTTCAATGATAAAAAAAATAATCCTAAAATGTTATTAATTTTAGGTAATGGGTTCACCGTAACCGATACGCAAGGGAACAGGCACTTTATCACTAACAAAACAGGGGGACGGTTTTGTTATCCAATGATAAAGAATAAGGAAATATTAAATCACTTGAATCTTCAATTATTACCCCAAGAAGCACCAGAATATATCCCCGATAGTACATCTAAACCCTCTAGTGTTGCCGGAGGTTTTTCAAAAAAATTAAGAGATAAACTCGTTTTATGGAACTGTCCAACAACTCAGGGTTATTCATTCCGACACCTAGGGAAAATGATGGGTTTATTGTCAGGACTACCATTGGGTGTGTTGGCTCAAAACATGGGTCATTCAGTATCAGCAAGTGAACAGTTCTATAACCGCAAGACGATTGCTTTAGCCAATGAGTTGGCATCTTCAGCATCCAGTTATCCCCTGCCTTTAAACATTGCCATAGGGGAGTTAGAAACTCAAGGGGTAGATACCAAGGATAAAGACATTCAACGGCTACTCAGAATCATCTACCAGCTAGACGATTAGAGCCTAAGACAAAATTAAATATCTATCAAGCAACCTCTAACCAGGGTTGCTTTTTTATGGGGCTTGTCGGTAGGGATTGGGAGTGATGAGCGTGTATCTTCCCAAGGTATGTATAAAGGGAAGATAGAAAATATTTCTACAGAACCGTAAAAAAGTAGACACTTAAAACCCCCCTTAGACAAACACTAGCCTTGATAGGGTTTTATATCATGCTCATAGACGCTGTTCATCAACCCAGGGATTGAGGCGTTATCCCACATGACCTTATAGATACCCCCCATACCGTCCCGTCGTGGCTCCTCTACTTCAACAACGCTTCCATAAAGTTTATGCCCGTCAACGGTTTTCTGACACGCCTCTATCACCCTGTCACCAACCTTGAACCCTTCTGGTTTAGGCATCGGTACGGGATCTGATTTTATATTTTCAAAGTTTTGTGTTTTTAGCTGTGTAGGCCGTGTAAACTGTGTATCTCCCTCTGTGTCGGGGTTTGAGCTTACACAGTCATCTACACAGCTAGGGGGGGTTGTGTAAGGGGATTGTGTATCTCCCTCTGTATCAGGAACCGTTACTACAGGACGCTTGTAACCCCGTTTACGATTGCCGTTATCATCCTTTAAGTTTTCAGTCTTGACCCATTTTAGTTTGGTCATGACATCGGATATCTCGCTTTGGGCGCGCTTAACCTGACTCAGATTATCCTTGCTAATTCCCATCAGGTTTAATAGTTCATCAGTGGTAACAGTTGCTTTACCCTCTAGGAAGTTCTCAATGTCATCTAACCAGGGGGAAGTCGCCGAAAATGCTTCATTGTTAGCGGTAGATTGTTTCTGTTCAGCGCTGTTCAGATACCACGTTTCGCCACTCTTGTAGGCTTGTACCGCCGCTCCCCATATCGCGTCGCGTTCTTGCTTCAAAAGGTCAATAGGGATCTTTTTAGCCACGGGTATTAACCAGAAGCGGCGGTCGCCTGTGGGGTCACGGAGGACGTCTAATTTGTTAGTTGTCCCTACAATAGTTCCCATTCTAGGCATTGACTTTGTTCTTGCCCCATAAGGGAGTCTGATTTTATCTGTTGAAGATGACAAATACCCTTTAACCTTGCTGATATCTGACTTACTAAAAATATTCTCTAACTCCGCCCATTCAGTAATCAAAGATTGGTGCATTTTGAGAACTTGGTCTTTATCACTTACACTCCCCATATCATCACAAAACCATTCATCCCCTGCTAATACACGGAAAAATGTAGACTTACCTGTTCCCTGTTCCCCCTGCAAGATTAACGCTGTATCCACCTTACACCCAGGATTCATAACCCTTGCTACTGTGGATATTAACCACTTTCTAACAAATACTTGATAAAGTGGGTTATTAGTTCCAAAAAATCGTTTAGCTATCCCATCTAAAATAGATGTGTCGGAGTGACTTTCGTTGCATTGATTAAAGTATTCTTTGATAGGGTTGTAACTGTTATCTTCTGCAATCTGAATAACAATAGATTTTAAATCTTCTTTGTTACACTTTAAATCCAGTTTAAACATAAGAGCTAACTTTAGTTTAAACTCATCAAATCCTACGGGTTTACCATCAAATTCAATTTCTTTGGTCAATTCGTTGAACCGGATTCTATCCCCGACAATCATTTTGGCTTTTGTAAATTTCGCCTCAATTTCAGGAATATTAGTCGGTAAATCATCTGCATTAATCCCCCTATCCTTAAACTCTTGATCAACCTTAGCTAACCAATCTGTGAAGGGTTGAACCCGTGCCAATACTTCGTTACGGAATTGAGGAAACCCGTTATTAAGGATGTAATCATCTACACCTTTATCTTTTTCACTTGTCATAGTCCAACTAGCTACATGAACAGGACTGTTAAACAATCCTAGTTGATGGCCAAGTTTTTTTAGGGCGTTCGTAACATCTATATTTGTAGCGATATCACCGTCAAACATCATCAAGAATCCAAAACCCGCTTTAGCTAGTCTCTCTAGGACTCTTACTAAATATCTTTTCCCTTGCGGGTCATTTTTCTTGGGAGTTAATCCCATTTCAACCCCTAGCGCAGCCACACAGGGGATGCCGTTATCCATCACTACCATCACCTTAAATGCACCCTCTGTTATGGCAATACAGGGTACGCCGTCTATGATATACGCCCGTTCCTTTAACTTCTCAAGGTTAGTCCAGTAGTCAGGGTACATGGGATTGTTTAGGAGCATTGCGTCGTACCCTTCATCTTCCCTGGGGGTTAAATATTTTCTAACTTTCTTTTTCCCGTCCTTATATTCAACTAAAGGGATATCCGGTCTAAACTGCCATTGAGCATTACTGCTGCGAATCATAACCCCGTTAGATGGTGCTGTATATCCCAGGTATTCCGTGGCGGTCTTTGCAGTCATTGACTCACAGTTATCCATCACCCAATCAAACNACCACTAATACCCAAGGGAACAGCCCAACGGGTTGAAACCCGGCTCAATTTCAAGTTTATTGAGCCATGGAAAGGAGGGAAACGCACAAGCCTAGCTTCCGGCTGTGAGTGGAGCATCTCAGGGATTAATAAGTTTCTGGACAAATGTATCAAACTCAGACAGAAACTCAATGAGTGTAAACGAGATGGGATTAATGCCTCTGACTGGGAAACATGGTTCAACCAAAATATTATTCCCATCAAGGGAGCAGGAGCGGATGACCGCCTGACTTACCGTCAAATTTTCGAGATTATTGAAAATGAGTATTACTCAGGACGGCATAAGTTTACGGGTGAAAAACGTGTTAAATGTGCATCTACAGAAATGAGTTTTAATACTTCATATCAAAGATTTTTTGTTAAATGTCCTGACTGGGATGCGTTCCCAGACTGGGAAAATACAAAAGCATTCTGGGATGCGTCCCCAGACAATTCTAAAAAATATGAAGCATTGGGCAAAATTAAAAAGATAATTAGTTATTGTCCTGATAATGTCAAAAAGCAAATCTTACCCAAACTAGAAAGAATAAGAGTCGAAAAACCTAGACCTAAAAACAAACAAGCTATCGATTGGGAGCAATTCTTTAAATGGTTACAAGAACAGGAAAAATTAATCGAACAAATGCCAGAAAGTCAAGCTATAGCACGATTGGGGTGGTTATGGGTATTTAAAGTGTCCATAGTTTACGGTCTACGCCCGGCTGAAGTCATGAGTGTAATTAATTTGCACAAACCCATTACCGATAATGAAGTTAAAGCCCTATGGGGTGAAAAAGGCAAACAATACGGTGATTCTAAAAACCTAAACCCTGCTTTCAGTGATAAAATTAATAATCCTAAAATGTTATTAATTTTAGGCAATGGTTTCACTGTTACCGATACAGAAGGTAACAAGCATTTTATTACTAATAAAACAGGCGGTCGTTTTTGCTATCCCCTATGTCGGAATCGAGAGATACTTGAGTTGTTGGACATCCAGAATGTCCCAAAAATACCAGAGTATCAACCGGACGCTAAATCGAAGCCGGATACTATAGCGGGAGGTTTCGCTAAAGGCTTTGGAAAAAACCTTGAACGATGGGGATGTCCAACAACTCAAGGTTATAGCTTCAGACATTTAGGTAAAATGCTAGGCAAGCTATCCGGTTTACCAGAAGGTTTAATTGCTGATATTATGGGACACTCTTTAAGTGCATCTGAACAGCATTACAACCGAAAAACTATAGGTTTAGCTAATGAATTAGCATCTCAAGCTAGTAGCTATCCTCTGCCCTATCAGGTAGCTATAGGAGAATTAAAAGCTAACGGGATCAATACTGATGATGATGAAGTGAAACGGCTAATCAAAATCATCTACCAGCTAGACGATTAGAACCCAACCAATCTAAATATTTATCAGGCAACCTTTACCCCGGGTTGCTTTTTTATTGGGCCAGTGTCGGTAGGGATTGGGAGTGATGAGCGTGTATCTTCCCAAGGTATGTATAAAGGGAAGATAGAAAATATTTCTACAGAACCGTAAAAAAGTAGACACTTAAAA
>NZ_LT797706.1:140268-145641 GCF_900009135.1 Planktothrix sp. PCC 11201
TTTGGCGGTTGTTCCCTTGTAGCCTTGAGTTTTAACCTCAAATTCAGCTTCGTTTCTGATCATCCGTTGCCCGTGACGGTTGATTTTTGCCTCGGCTTTTAAGATGACTTCGTGTTTATCGGCTGCTTTTTTAGTAGCAGTAGCATTTTGCTTTTTAACCCGTGCTAACTCGCTTAATCCGTCCGCCTCCTCTGGGGTAAATTCCCGCACACGGTCACAAACTGGCATTGTCCGGTAGGTATCAAAAATTGTTTCCGGTGGGTTGTCAGGGGTGATGGCGTTATCAGCACTGCGTTTGAAAACATTGTCTTTGCTAATCCCTTTATGGGAGCCGTCAACGGGCGCAATTGTTGATGATTTAAAATCATCTCCTCTCAAGAATCCAAGCATTTGTTGATCTCCTATGGAATGAGTGTTACACTGATAACTGTTTTGATAAAAAGGGTTAGAATAATTCGTTTGATTCTGTGAACCGTTCTTTAACTTGTTCGACAAATTCATCCCAGTTATCCCAGTCCTCAATAGCTGAGCTATAAACCTCTATAGGAGAAGATCGGGTATAAAGGGTTATCCTGTAATACTCGGGATTAATGAAATACCCGCTTATGTCCCGAGTTGCTATTACAAACTCTTTTTTGTTGTTGGTAGAAAACAATCGTAAACAAGTCATAATGAGTGTTACAGTGATATTGTGACATGAACATTGGTTGCTAAATAGAACCCTGTTAAGAAGCACATCAGGTACAACAAACCTGGGAATAAGTAATCAATTATCCCAACGGGTTTCATAGTGCCAATGCCTCCGATAGCATCCGTTCGCCTTCCTCTAATAAAGTTAGGAAAACGACGGCGGTATCTTCATCTAGGGGTTCGCTTTGAAGCTTTTCTAAATCTGGTAGGGATAACCCTTTGTCCATCATCTTTAAGAGCAGTTGATCACGGATGGGTGTGGGGGATTCAAGACAATCTGATAACTGACTAGCTTCACCCGCAGGGGTTATTGGTGGGATGGGTTGGGACTTCTGGACAAAATCATCCGTTGCGGTGTTAACGATGGTTTCAATTCGGAATGAATGCCAACGGGTATCTATTCCCTTGGCCATACAGTTCCCCCAAACATCAAAGTAGAGGATTTCGTATGTCTGGCGACCCGTGGTAAAGGTTGCGCCTGGCATCATCCAGGGTTGCCATGCTTCAAACCCCAGACCCACGGTTTCTGCAAGTAATGGGAGTTGGCTAGGGTCAACGATTTCAGAACACAGCACCCACTCCCCATCAATCATGGTATGGGTAGGGTTGTCAAAAGGTAAATCGTCAACACTAGGTTGATTGACTGTTACAGCGATATCTGTAATGGGTTCAGGTACAGGCTTAAATTGTGCGATCGCACTCTCCCAGGTTGCCTTTTTGGACAAGCTACCGTGTTGACGCACATCATCAGGGGTTAACCCTAACTCGGTAGCTTTAGCTTTGAGTTCTGCCAGTGTCATAATTGAGTTGCTCCTAATAACTAGGGGTGAGTACCCACAGTGGCTTAACTTGGCGGTTGGCACTGTGGGATTTATATTGCTTGCTATGCTACTACTTAATGTTACTAGCTAATGACAGCTATTACTTGCTGTGGTAGCATAACAAGTATAGTAACACAAAGTGATAGGATGGCAAGTAGATGATTATGAAAACTTTTGTAAAGGAACCTACCGATGTGGGAGGGAAAGTCCAGCAAGCTAGAATAACCGCTTATATCCCTCACGATGTTAAAGAGCGCCTAGAAAGCATAGCCGAGTCAGAAGACAGAACGTTAAGCAACCTTGTAGCGATGATCCTTAAACGCTATGTTGAGGGTTCTGAAACCAATTAACCCACCATCACCCCCAAACATTAAAACCCTGACTAACCATCAGGGTTATTTTTTGATTATTTTCACCGTGTAGGCTGTGTAAATGTTGTAATGCTTACGGGGTAAAGGTTACAAGCTATTTAAGGTAAAAATGGTTAGGGGGGTTGTGTAAGGTTGTGTAAGGGGGCCGTGTAAACCTCTAACCCTTATATATCAATACTTCCAACTTTCTTACACGGCCTACACAGCTATTTTAGTTAAATTTATTTTTTCTTTACCAGCTTTACCAGGTTAGTTACCAGCTTGTTAGGGGGTAGTGTACCAGCTTAAACCCTTATATAGAGGGAGTCTTTACCAGCTATACCTGCTTTTATTTATTTATCGCATGAAAAATTTATAGACTATTGAGTTCTACCAGTTTATCCAGAGCTTTTCTGATTTCCTTTTTGATAGCACCCCCTGTGTTAGCAGGTAGGGTTAGGGCTTGGGTTAGGGTGTCAATGGCGGCGTCTAATTCAGTTTGGCGGCTATAGTCACCCTTATCTAATTTGTGGGCATATTCCAAAACTTTAGGCGCAATCGCTTCTGGTAGTCTGTAGACTTTAATCGGTTTATTAACCCAAGGGGACTTATCTAGTCCAGAGGTGTTAGGAATACGGTTAGGCATAATGATTACGTCCTCTGTTACGGTACTACTAACAGTGTAACACTGATTCATTTAGCCTACAATGTCTTAAAGGATTAAATATACTCGATACATTAATTATGCGCCTTGACTAAAGCATATCACTGTAACACCCTTTATATATAGGTTTTAAAACTTGTACTAAAAAGTCAACGCTAAGTAGGGTATAAGGGGAAAATATAGTTAATTTCACCAAAACTACTTAGGGGTATAGGTTTGGGGGTCTGATAGCTAATTTCCTTCTATAGCCGCAATGGATAGCGGCTATAGAAAATAATCTTCTATGGGCTAGGGAAAATTTACCCGCAATCCGAGGGAAGTTTGTAAATCTTCCCATTGTATGCAGCTTGGGAAGATAACCAGAAAGTTTTAGGAACCGTACAAATTTTCACACAGCCTACACGGTGAAAACTAAAATTTGTGGCGCTCGCACATTATCAAGGTAATTGGGCGAGTGATAGGGCAGGGTGATTTTAAAGGGTGAAACACTACCCTCCCCCTAACCCCTGACAAATATTGATTGGAGGTTTCAGGTAGCAGTCAAGGTGTCTTCAACGTAGTGTGCCTTGACGGGTAACTGAACCGACATAGAATCAATAGTCAGGTTAGGGGGAGGTAACCTTGTAGGAATAGTTGTAGGGGTTATTCCTTATATATAATTTTCTATTTATCCCATTTGACACTTTTAAATTTATGTGTTAATGGGATTTTTAAGTTTTAAGGGTATAAGTAAAAATTAATTATTTAGGGTTTTAGATTAAATGTCTGTATGGATAGGTAAAAAGTAATCTACCCAAAATCCTTTCGACTATGATGGATTTGGATAGATTATGGATAGCAAATTCACTAAGAGCAGTTCTCAGTGGTAGAGCATCTGGGTTGTAATCAGTTGGGAGTAAGGAAAATTTTGGCACGGAAAAAAAAGCTGGTGACAAGATTTGAACTTGCGACCGGCTGATTACAAATCAGCTGCTCTACCACTGAGCTACACCAGCAACGTTTCTGATTATAGCAAAAGTTACTAATTTTGATCAAGACTTTTTGAGATTTTTTGAGGTTATCCCCATTCAGCGACCATCCTAAAAAGGTGGCGTGGTGAGGAATCCCCGTCCGTTTACGGCGGGGCGGATGTCAAAGAGTTTCCAAATAATTCAACAGGTCGGCCATTTCCTGGGGACTGGGTTGAAATTTGGGCATGGGTGGGGTATTACCACCGGTGACTTGCTGAATAATGCCCACTTCTGATTTCCGTTGAGAAACATCCTGAAGACTTGGCCCCACTTGACTATCGGTTTGCCAAGCGTGACACCCGGCACAGTTATAAAGAAAAATTGCCTGCCCTCGGACAAAATCTCCCTTGAGGGATAGCACATTCTCCACATAGGGATCAGAAACCTGTAGCTTAGGAAGGACAAAAATCCAACCCAAAATCAAAACCATCAACGCCAGGGTGGTGATGGCGGCTCGTTTCATCAGGACATCAATTTCTGTAATCGCAAGCTGGTTATCCAAGGTGTTTCTAATAATTTGAGACCGATCTACAAGAATCTTTACATTTTATCTAGTTTATCCTTGAACGCATTAATTAACAAATTCAACAAAAAGTTTAACTTAGTGAACGAGGTTAAACTCAGGTCGCGGGAGGGCATTCCGAGACTTAAAACGGACGTGGAGACAGTGTAAGACTACTTTTAAAGTAGCAACAGTCTGCGTTGGCGAAGCCTGCGCGAAGCGCGAAGCGTCAACCCCATTCAGCGACCATCCTAAAAAGGTGGCGTGGTGAGGAATCCCCGTCCGGCGGGGCGGATGTCAAAGCGTTGTCTGGTTAAGAGCAAGAGCACTCAACAGTGAAGCGTCAACGGTTAAGGGTATGATTAAAGATTGATTGCTCAAATTAACACCAAGGAGTTATCCAGTGGTAGAACCATTATTATCGGGAATTGTTCTGGGTTTAATTGTCGTTACCCTATCAGGGTTATTTTTTGCGGCGTACCAACAATATCGTCGGGGAAACCAATTTAATATCGACTAGATATCCAGCCAACCCAAAACCACCCTAGGTTAAGCCTTCTGGGTTTAACCTAGGGTGGGTTGATTGTAAGAAGGGGATGGGCAACGTTCAGAAGAATTCCGCCAATTGCAGCGTGGCGACAAAATTGTTCCAACTCAAAACAACAGTACCCAAAGCTCATTTCCCTAGTGATTTCCTCTCCTATGTTGGATGATGTAGAGTTGCTACTAAGGTCAAATGCCTAGTTGCATTGCTCCCTTCGCCATGATTGGGGGAAGTGTAAGGACTTAATGATAGGTACTGTTGTTCGTATTCCACAAGACAGATTGTATTGATCTTAAACAGAGTAACTAACCTCCTAGTTAAACTGAGGAACTTCCTCATTTATAATCCGTAAGTTTGGAGTTGTATACTTGTTAACAACGAAGCTACATTGCTCCCATTTGGTTCACTAGAGGAAATATCAGCAACTAAAGAAAGAGTTACTGCCGAAGATGACAGACGTTAGATGAAACAGTTTAGTTAACCTCCTAATTTCACTTAACCTGGACGTTCAAGAAAACGTGTTTCGGGCCTCCTTTAATAGAGATTTTACCGTTTGAACATCGTTTGCTGATCTGTCAGAGAAGCTCTTTTCGGCTTCTGTATATACAATAGACATTCCCCTTATGAATTGCAAGTGAAATCCATTAAAGTTAATCATTTGATCAATCAACACTCTCGCAATTGTAAACTTAGGTAACAAAGATTCAGGGAATGGGGAGGCAGGGGGAGCAGGGGGAGCAGGGGAGGCAGGGGGAGCAGGGGGAGCAGGGGGAGCAGGGGGAGCAGGGGGAG
>NZ_LT797706.1:145731-241489 GCF_900009135.1 Planktothrix sp. PCC 11201
CCCATTTCCCATTCCCCATTCCCCATTCCCCATTCCCCATTCCCCATTCCCCATTCCCCATTAGACAGGTTGCAGACGACGTAAAACTTGAGTAATTAGGGTTTCTGGGGCTGTGGTTTTGCTGAGGTAATCGGAAGCACCCACGGCAAAAGCCTGCATAATAGAGCTTTCCTCCGTATGCACAGAAAGAAAGATGATCGGCAGATGACGCCACCGTTGATCAGTTCGCACCGCTTGACAGAGATCTAAACCATTGAAGCCCGACATTTCCCAATCCAAAATTAGGAGATCGGGACGACAATCGAGTAACACCTCCCAAAATTGTTCCGAGTTTTGTAGAGTGGTTACACTTAACCCCTTGGTTTCTAACAGGTTAGAAACCGAGGTCAAGAGATTGGGATCATCATCGACCACTAAGACTCGATTTCCTTGGACTGACCTAGACTGGGATAAAACCTCCGTAATTGCTTTCAGAATTTCGTAGGCGGGTAAGGGCTTTTGTAAAAATGCTTTCACTCCCAAACGGGCAACGGTGACCCGATCCGTTAAACTTTGCCTTCCGGTTAAGGTAATCACGGGAATTTGAGGAATCCTATGGCTGAGTTCTTTTAATAGGGTGAGACCATCTTCGGTGGGGACACTGGGAAAGGTTAAATCCAGTAGAATCACGTTGGGAGGATTCTGGGCGATCATTTTGCGGGCAACGGGGAGATCGGTAGCCATTTCAATTCGTAATCCCCAGGCGATCGCTTCGACCCGAATGCGTTCTGCCAGCATCAGGTCGTCATCTACGATTAAAATTAAGGGAGAATAGGCCACGGGTTGGGAAGAAAGGGGCGTTAATAGGGTTTCTCGACTAGCTTCAAGACTTAGACTAACGACTAAATCTGAGATTAACTGGGCTTGGCCAATCTCGAGTTTGGGCTGTTCGAGGAGATATTCCAGTTCTCTGGCCACTTGTGAACCTTCCCGCAGACCAAAAATCCCTAGAGATCCCGCTAATTTATGGGCTTCGTTTCTGGCTTGTTGCTGGAGTTGGGGAGTCAGTTTTCTTTGGATTAAGGCTGGGGCGACCTGTTCTAAAGTCTCAATTTGGACTTTCACCTTATCTTTGAAGTTCTCCCAAATCCTAGAGGTAATTTGGGCAATTTCTTGTCGAGAGTTGCTGGGGTTGGTTATGGCCTGGGACTCGGTAGAATCAGAGGCAGATGGGCTAACTGGCGATCGCAAACGATAGCCCAAACCATGAACGGTTTCAACCGGGTCTGCACTACCAGCGGCTTTGAGTTTTTGTCGTAAACATTTAATATGGGTACTAACGGTTTCTTCCCCTGGAGATTCGGCAAAATCCCATAGGCGATCTAAAATCGCCCTCCGGCTAAAAATTCGCTTAGGATTGAGCAAAAATAATTCCAGTAAACAGTATTCTTTTGAAGTAAGATGTATCAGCCTCTCCCCTGATTTTACCTCGTTATTAATCGGATCAAAACTCAGATTTTCCCAGGTCATGACCGCGGTTGAAACGGATTTTCCCCGGCGTAATAGAGCCCGGACTCTTGCCATTAATTCGTTAATATCAAAGGGTTTAACGACGTAATCATCGGCTCCGGCATCCAATCCCATCACCCGATCGGTACTGCTATCCCTAGCTGTTAAGAGTAGAATCGGATTTTGATATCCTTTGCTGCGTAACTGTTTACAAACACTGATTCCGTCTAGTTTAGGAATACCAATATCTAATAGAATTAAGTCATAGAGAAAGGTTTCGGCCATTTCTAAAGTTGTCAGTCCATCAGTTACGGTATTTACGGTGTATTGATGGGCGAGTAAAATTTCCGATAAGGTGGTGCTGGTGAGTGGGTCATCTTCTACTAATAAAATTTTCATAACAATTCCCCCTATAGGTTTTTTTCACGACTACGGTTGGGGGCAGAACTTCTCCCTCCAAGAGCCAATTATTGATGTGGTCTGAACTTTATTAGGCGGAAGATGTGGGAGGTTCAGAGGAGTTGAGATTGAGGCAGATCAACTCTACTTTCATTCTAAACTCAAGTGGCGCGCTATTCAATCTGATAAAATTATCCAAAATTAGTAAATGTCAGTTACAACGCAACAATTAAGTCAATGGAAACAACAGGGCCGACGGATTACGGTGTTAACAGCCTATGAATATGCGATCGCTCAATTGCTCGATCAAGCTGGAATTGATATTGTTTTAGTCGGCGATTCTCTGGCGATGGTCGGGTTAGGCTACGATACCACTTTACCCTTAACCTTAGATGAAATAATTCATCATGCTAAGGCTGTACGACGGGGGGTAAAACAGGCGTTATTGGTGGTCGATTTACCTTTTTTAACTTATCAAGAAAGTCCCCAACAGGCGATTCATTCCGCCGGACGAATTCTCAAAGAAACGGGTGCTCAAGGGGTGAAACTTGAGGGCGGATATCCGGCGATGGCAGATACCGTGGGTCAGTTAGTCCAAGTGGGAATTCCGGTGATGGGTCATGTGGGACTAACCCCGCAATCGGTGCATCAATTTGGCGGTTATCGCAAACAGGGAAAAACATCGGATCAGGCTGAACGAATTATTGCAGAAGCGATCGCCCTAGAGCAAGCTGGAGCCTTCAGTGTGGTCTTAGAACATATTCCCTCGGATTTAGCTGAAGATATCACCCAAAAATTAGGGATTCCGACCATTGGTATCGGGGCGGGGGGAGGCTGCGACGGCCAGGTCTTAGTAACTTCTGATATTTTGGGGTTATCCGCGTGGCAACCCCCCTTTGCCAAAACCTACACTAATTTACAACAAACTATTACCCAGGCTGTGCAGGAGTTTTGTACCGAAGTTCGGGAGGGAAAATTTCCCCCTGGGAATTAATCTGAAAGGGAGAGATAGTCTCTAAAATATCTCTACCCTATCTTTAATTAACCCTCTCCGCCTTCTCCGCCTTCGTCATCTTTCTTATTATCATCTTTGTCTTTATCATCTTCGTCACTGCTTGAAGATGGGGATGACACAGGAGTTGCCGGGGCTTGAGGTGCTATTGCTGGAGCGGAATTAGCTGGAGCCTGGGGTGCAGGTGCAGTCGCTGGGGTTTCCACTGGTTTGGCACCTTCTTCTTGATTGGCTGCACCACAGGCCCCTAAAGTCGTGGCTAAACCAACGGCGAGAAATAACTGAATGGTTTTGGATTGCATTGGAACACTCGTGAAATCACAGTAACAAAGTTTTAATATACCGTTAAGTGGACTGCTTTTTACCTCGGGACTCAGTTTTGAATCAGATTTTTTAATAGCTTATCCTATGTTATTTTCATATAAAAATTAAGAAATTGGATAGGCTATGGTGTTGAATTTCCCCATTCCTACAAACTCCGAATAAATTCTAAGGGTAAACCATCTGAATCGGCAATAAACATCACTTCATAAACCCGATCTCCGATCATTTGTTGCATCGGTTCTAATAAAATATTGAGGGGTTGAAATAAATTAGGCTGTTCTATAATAGCTTGATGAAACTGATCTTTGAGATAATTTAACCAACTTACTAGATCAGAAACCTGATGGGTTAGATCAAAAGAAATATGATAATAACCGACATAATGTTCATCGCCAAAAGCATCGGGGGCGGGCTGGGGTTGGGGAATTTCAATTAATTCGATCCTGCCATTTAAACCTTCGAGCCAACAGGCTAAAGTATATCCGGTGGTGAAGCGTTCACAAACCGTAAATCCTAGAATTTCATAAAAGGCGATCGCTCGATGAATATTCGCGGTGCGAATTGAGACATGGTGCATGAAAATTCCCCCTACTCAAATAATCGAAAATAGGGATAACGCACAGGAGCACCCTGTTCTTTTTCCAAATCAAAATTAATCACATCCCAACGGGGTTCATCCCCAACATCGGGACTAAATTCCACTGGTAAACCATACAATTTTGGTTCGGTTCCCTCTGTAGCATTGCGCCAGGGAGTGCTCCGTTCTAAATAGCTACTAATTAAATCCTGATAACGTTTAGCAATAATCACACGGGTAGCCCGATAGCCTTGGGTATAGAGTCGGTCTAGGGCTTCATGGATTTCAAACCGAATCCCATCAGGATGGGTATGTTGTCGATACCACTCTCCCTGCCATAGTCGCCAATGACGGCCCGATTGCAGGTGAACCAACTCCCCTGTATTCGGGTCAGACTCAAAAGCCCCATGACGGGAACACAAGTAGGTATCCGTCAGCGTGAGGGCAGGAATAGGCTGACGGCAATGGGGACAATTAATCTCAGGGCCGAAAATTGGGTACTGCAAGGCAGAATTCATCATTCAAATGGTGTTAGACCAAGGCTTATATTATAGCTATAGGAATTTTAACCCTTCCTTTGAATTCTAGTTTGTTTGTTTTTGAGGGAATCTAACACCCATGTCTGATCAATTTCTACAGAATTATCAATCCTACTGGCCCGATGTTGATGTCTCCCAGGCTGCTTTTGTTGCCCCCAATGCAGTTGTTATGGGGTTTGTGGAAATTGGGGCGGGGGCGAGTATTTGGTATGGGGCGGTGGTTCGGGGGGATGTGGAACGAATTATCATTGGCGCCAAAACTAATATACAGGATGGTGCAATTCTGCATGGTGATCCGGGGAGAGTTACCATTTTAGAAGATTATGTTACGGTGGGTCATCGGGCGGTGATTCATTCGGCCCATATCGAACGGGGCAGTTTAATCGGTATTGGAGCCGTTGTATTAGACGGGGTAAGGGTGGGAACCGGAAGTATCATTGGGGCGGGTTCGGTTGTCACCAAAGATGTGCCGCCGTTTTCCCTGGTTGTGGGGGTTCCCGCCAAACGTCTGCGAGATGTGTCCCCAGAAGCTGCGGCGGATTTAATTGAACACGCCAAATGCTATGAAAAATTAGCCCTGGTTCACGCCGGAAAGGGGACAGAAATCGGATTCAGTTCAACTTAAAATCACTTCGTGTATTTTTGGTTATACCTCCCTATTTTGAAACAGAAATGGCAAAAAAAAATCGGATTTTGCGGAGTTTTTTAATTGGCTTACTTTGTGTGATTTTGTTAAGTGTTCCCGCCTTGGGAGCTACCTACAGAACCGCCAGTATCAGAATCCCCATTTTTGGATTACATGATATTATTGACGAATCCAATATTGATCAAAGCCCTGAAAAAAGAGCCCAATTTGAGAATGATTATTTTAAAAAAGATTTCTATACTTTTATTAATTATTTAGCTAAAAATAACTATTGGTTTTTAACAACTCAAGATTTATTTATCTATTTTATTGAAAAATCTAAGCCGATTCCTTCAGAAAAAATCGGACATAAACCTGTAATGATTACCTTTGACGATGGTTATTATGGTGTTCACGAGAATGTTTTACCTATTTTAAAAGATTTAGAAAAACAATACAACAAAAAAATCAAAATTGTCTGGTTTTTGAATCCGGGCTTAATGGGAGTGAGGTTAAAGGATTTTTTACCCCATGTAAGTTGTGCAGAAATACGGGATGGTTATAAACGCGGATATTATGATATTCAGTCCCATGGTCAAACCCATAAACAATTAACCCTAATCAAAGGGAAAGATTTAAAATTTGAACTCGAACAAGCTAAACTTGATCTAAGAACCTGTATGGAAGATTTAGATAAGAATAAATGGGTGGCTGCTCATTTTGCTTATCCCTTTGGACAGGTTAACCGGAGAGTGGAAAAATCTTTATCTCCCTATTATTTAACGGGATATATCTATGATGGGAATATGACGCGGATTAATCGCTATACGAATAAATATCGGATTTCTCGAATAACAGTTAATCGGGATAATTCCCCTAGGAATTTGATCAGAATTGCCAAAAGAGCGACAACCTTAAAAAAGTCATAGGTTTTAGCATTTAATTCAAGGTAAAATATTTTATGGAAGAATTAAGTTAAGTTGACTAGTGTGAAATAGGAACCAGAACCAATGCACGTTTTACTCGTAGAAGATGAACCGGGAATTGCACAGTTTATCAGTCAAGGGTTACGCGAGGCTGGATATGTGGTCAATGTGGCTTCCGATGGCAAAAAAGGCTGGGACTACGCCTCAACAATTGAGTATGATTTAATGATTTTAGATCTATTACTTCCAGGAATGGATGGATTTCAACTTTTGGGAAAAATTCGTAATCATAAAATTATCACTCCCGTATTACTTTTAACCGCCAGAGATAATGTAGAAGATCGTGTTCAAGGTTTAGATCGAGGTGCGGATGATTATTTAGTAAAACCCTTTGCTTTTTCTGAACTTTTAGCCCGTTTAAGAGCATTACAACGCCGTCCTCCCTTACAATTAAATACGGTATTACAAGTTGCTGATTTAACGATGGATACGGTTAAACGAGAAGTGCGACGGGGTATACGATTAATAGAATTAAGTCCTTTAGAATTTAAACTTTTAGAATATTTAATGCGTCATCAAGAACGGGTATTAAGTCGGACTCAAATTTTACAGCACGTTTGGGATTTAGATTTTTATAGCGACTCTAATATTGTGGATGTTTATGTCGGTTATTTACGACGAAAAATTGATCGGGGATTTGAACAACAAATTTTACAAACAGTTCGTGGTGTTGGGTATTGTTTAGGCATTGATGAGATAAATGATTAAACGATGGCATTGGGGAAAACGCACAATTCGGGTGCAACTTACTGCTTGGTATATCTTGCTTTTGGCTTTTACTTTAATTCTGTTTAGTAGTTATTTGTATGTGGTATTAAAACATAGTTTATTAAGGCAAATCGATACAAGTTTACAAGTAACTGCTACACAAACTTTAACGAATTTAGTTGATAAAAATGGTCATCCTGCTTTTAGAACTACTCCAGAATCTCAAGAGATGACAGAACAATTTATCCAGGCAGGAATTGCGGTGAGATTAATCGATCAACAGGGTCATATTTGGGATGGTTTTGGCAGCTATTCTGCAATTCCTGTATTTATTCCTAGTAAAATTGGATATTTAGATTTAAGGGTTAATCACAGGAACTGGCGGGTTTATAGTCAGCCCATTCCCACCTCGGAAGGGTATAAGGGATGGCTACAAGTCGCAGAATCCTTAGCGCCAGTTTATCAATCTTCTAAACATCTATTTAGTTTGATGGTATTAGGATTTCCATTAATTTTATTAATTGCCGGATTAGGCGGTTGGTTTTTAGCAAATCACGCTTTAAATCCTATTAATGAAATTATTAGTAAAACCCATGGAATTAGTGCCAATAATTTCACTCAACGAATTGATTATCAAGGCCCGCCCGATGAAGTAGGTCGGTTAGCCAAAACCATTGATAAAATGTTAGATCGTTTAGAATTTGCCTTTGAATATCAACGACGATTTACCGCCGATGCCGCCCATGAATTACGCACTCCCTTAACGGTGATTAAAGGTAGAATTGGTGTAACTTTAAGCCGCATTCGTACCCCAGAAGAATATGAAAATACCTTACAAGATTTAGAAAAAGAAGCTGATCGATTAATTCGACTCACTAATGGTTTATTATTTTTAGCTCGGTTAGAATTAAGACAAATTCATGCTTCCTTTTTACAACCCGTTGATTTAAGCAATTTGTTGGGAGCTTTAGTCGAACAAATGCAACCCTTAGCTGCCTCTAAAACTATTGATTTAAAAGATAAAATTGCCACGGATTTATGGGTTTTCGGTAATCCTGATTATTTAACCAGTTTGTTTTTAAATTTATTAGATAATGCGCTTAAATATACCCAAAAAGACGGAAAAGTGTTCTTAGAAGCGCAACGGGATGAGCAACAGATAAAAGTGATAATCAAAGATACGGGTTTAGGAATTGAAGCTAAACATTTACCCTATTTATTTGATCGGTTTTATCGGGTTGAAGAAGCCAGATCCCATCAAACTGGAGGTGCAGGTTTAGGGTTAGCCATTGCTCAAGAAATCTGTCGCTTACACGGGGGGAAATTAACCGTTAATAGTCAAATCAATCAAGGAACCACATTTAGCTTATTTTTACCGCGCCCTTAGAACAGGGAACACCGCAACAGATGGGAAAACCCGCGGTGAATATCCCGATATTTTGAATATAAAATATTGCTCAAACTATTCTAAAACTAAATTTTAGTGCCAAGACTTTAATTAAGAAGATTCTTAGAATTTTATTACCCTTCTCTTAGTATATTTTCTTTAATCTTGATTAAGATTTTTTGCATCACCTATACCCAAACTCTAACCTATGGATGGAAGTCTGATTTTATTTAATATCCTCAATCCTCCGGTACTATTTTTCTTTCTGGGGATGTTAGCCGTTTTTTGTAAATCGGATTTAGAAATTCCTCAACCCCTACCCAAACTGTTTTCGTTGTATTTGTTATTGGCAATTGGATTTAAAGGCGGTTACGAGTTATCAGAAAGTGGAATTAATACCCAAATTGCCTTAACTCTGATTGCCTCAATTCTTATGGCCCTTGTGGTTCCTGCCTATAGCTTTTTTATTTTGCGCCTGAAACTGGATGCGTATAATGCGGCGGCGATTGCAGCCACCTATGGTTCCATTAGTGCCGTAACATTTATTACCGCCAGTTCCTTCCTAGAAAAATTACACATTGCCTACGGCGGACACATGGTGGCAGCCTTAGCTTTAATGGAATCTCCGGCAATTATTATTGGGATTGTGTTAGTCCGGGTTTTTGCTCCGGTCAAAGAGGGTGAAAATGAAGCCTTTTCTTGGGGAAAAGTTCTACATGAATCCTTTTTAAATGGTTCTGTTTTTCTATTAGTTGGTAGTCTAATTGTCGGACTGTTAACCGGAGAAAAGGGCTGGGAAAAATTACAACCCTTTACTCAAGGTATTTTCTATGGTGCTTTAACCTTTTTCCTTTTAGATATGGGATTGGTAGCCGCCAAGCGAATTCGAGAATTGAGAAAAACCGGATCATTTTTGATTGCTTTTTCCGTCTTTATTCCCGTTGCTAATGCAATTTTGGGAATTATTATCGGCAAAGTTTTAGGATTTGGTGAAGGAAACACATTACTGTTTGCGGTTCTCTGTGCCAGTGCTTCCTATATTGCTGTTCCCGCCGCCATGCGCATGACCGTTCCTGAAGCCAATCCTAGTATTTACGTTTCCATGGCGCTGGCTCTAACATTTCCCTTTAATATTATTGTGGGAATTCCCCTGTATTTAGAAATTATCAAACACATTGGAGCCTAGAGAATGCAAGCGGTAAAAAAAGTCGAAATTATCATTAGTAGTTTGGAAATTAATGAAGTTTTGGAACTCTTAGACCAAGCCAAAGTTACAGGATACACCGTGATCAAAAATACATCTGGAAAAGGCGATCGCGGTTTTTCTAATGATGATTTAGGAGAAGTATTTAGCAACACTTATATTATGACGGTTTGCACCAACGAAAAACAACTTGAGCAAATTATTTCCAGCGTCACTCCTCTGCTGAAGCGAGTGGGAGGGGTGTGTTTAGTTAACGATGCCACTTGGATTCATCACTAAAATTTTGAATGTACTATGCAGGATATCAAAAAAGTAGAAATCATCATTGATACGTTTCACATTCAGGATGCACTGGATATTTTGGATCGGATTAAAGTATCTGGCTATACCTTAATTAAAGATACTTCGGGAAAAGGGGATAGAGGCGTTTCCTGTTCCGATTTAGAGTGCGATTTCTCTAGCAGCTATATCATGACCATTTGCACCAGTGAACAACAACTCAATACCCTGATTGAGTTGATTAAACCTTTACTCAAAAAAGTAGGGGGTGTTTGTTTGTTCAGTGATGCGAAATGGGTGATACACTAAAGGAATTTTGAAACAGGACACATTCAGATCAGTTATCATTTAGCAGTCTACCGGATCTTGATCAGTTAGTGATTGGGGAGATATTTATGCCCATTAAACGCATTATTAGTGGTTTGAATGATTTTCAACAGAATTATTTCAAAGCCAACCAAGACCTATTTGAACGCCTCTCTCACGGTCAAACCCCGGAGATTTTATTTATCACCTGTTGTGACTCTAGGATTGCTCCCAACTTGCTAACTCAGACTGAACCTGGAGAAATCTTTATTATTCGCAACTTAGGTAATATTATTCCTCCTTATGGAACTCTAAATAGTAGTGAAGGAGCCGGAATTGAATATGCAGTTCAAGCCTTGAATATTAAAGAAATTATCATCTGTGGACATTCCCTTTGTGGTAGTATCAAAGGATTGCTTAAACTCCAAAGTTTATCTGATGAAATGCCATTAGTCTATGATTGGTTAAAAGTTTATGGAGAATCGATTCGCCGGATCATTCAAGAGAATTATTCAGAATATTCGGGAGAAGAATTGTTAAGTATTGCCACCCAAACTAATGTTTTAAATCAGATTGCTAACCTAGAAACCTATCCAGTTGTTCGGTCGCGGTTACACGCTGGAAAACTCCACCTTCACGCCTGGGTTTATGAAATTGAAACGGGACGAATTTTAGCGTATGATGTTAACCAAAATCAGTTTGTTCCTCTTGAACAAGAACCCTTTCCCGTTCCAGATCTCTTGGCAATAATAAACCCGAGTTAAAGTCCTATTATTATTCTGTTCTAGCCAACACATCCAGATGAGTAATTCTATTGTCAAAGTTCAAAAAGGTAGTTTAGGGGTTAGATTTTTGAATGTGTTTAAATCCAGTAATCAATGGTTTCATAAAACCCCGGAACGAGCATTACAACAAGCCTATCAAGCTGCTTTAGCAATAAAAACCATAGAAGATCAGCATTTTGGGGGACAAAAAGTTTCCGAAGATGCACCCCAATATAGTCCCAGTGTTTTAGAGTGCTTTATTAAGGACGTTAATCAGCATTTAAACACAATTAAATTTAAACTGAGTGAATTTAAACTGACCCGGAGTTTAGACAACTCGGGAAACATAGAATTTATTGAAAAATTAAAATTCATTGATGAAGTTGTTGATAAATATCAATATGATTCTTCCGCTTCCCCTTTGTCTTCTGATTCATCTCGGTTTACATCTGTCAACAGAATGAACAACGGAAAATCTGGTGACAAATCGGATTTATCCCCCCTTGATTTTGTAGAAGTTGAAGCTTCTGGAGAAATGTTTAAAGGAAAAAAAACTGGGGCTTTACCCCGTTCGATTGGACGCACGTTTCAAAAGATCCAAACGGAATTAGATGATAGCTCTGAAGAACGGTTAATGAATAGCTATCGAGCATCGCGGAAAAAAACAAGATCAGCGATTAATTTCCTCCTGCTACTTATTTTAATTCCCCTTTTATCACAACAACTCTCTAAAAATTTTGTCTTTATTCCCCTAGTAGAACATTATCGACAAACCCATGAAGTTACTTTATTTCTTAACTCAGAAATGAAAGAAGAAGCCCTTCATGAGTTAAAATCCTACGAAGAAGAACTACAAATGAGTAGCTTACTCTACAAAACTCCCGCTATTGAAGCCGAAGAAGTTGAAAAGAAAATGGCGGAAAAAGCCGAAGAAATTGCTAGAGAATTTAATCACAGAAGCAGTGAAGCGATTAGTAATATTTTTGCGGATTTCGTGGGATTAATTGGCTTTGCTTTAGTGATTATTTTCAATCGCCAAGGGTTAGCAGCCTTAAAATCCTTGCTCGATACGGTCATGTACGATTTGAGCGATAGTGCTAAGGCATTTATTATTATTTTACTCACGGATATCTTTGTCGGTTTTCACTCTCCCCATGGTTGGGAAGTTCTATTAGAAGGATTTTCCAGTCACTTAGGGATTGCACCTAATCGTAGCTTTATCTTTTTGTTTATCGCCACTTTTCCTGTGATTTTGGATACAATTATGAAATATTGGATTTTCCGTTACCTCAGTCGTATTTCCCCTTCTGCGGTGGCAACATTAAGAAATATGAATGAGTAAATTAGGGAGTTGATTGTTAATTAAATTCATACCAAGGATTTCCCTGTCTTTTGAGCAACTCTCCTATAATGGGATCAGCATCAAGTCGTGATGGATAGTATTTCTTGATCTTTTAATCGAACTCAAGATTTAAAAGAGGGAGAAAACTAAAAGCGAACTGCTCAAATTCTAGATCGTCAAAACCATTCTGTCATGGCGAATCTTAACCTGGATGGAGGATACAATGAATCCACAGAATGCCACATTTTTCCCGATTATAGAAGCGACTGCATCTGGAGATGACGCAATCGCCGCACTGTTTAAACGGATGGCGCGTTATCCTTTACTCAAACCGAATGAAGAAATCGAACTCGCTCGTCATATTCAAAGTTTAGTTAAAATCGAAGCCCAACAAACTCAACTTACCCTGGAGTTAGGACGTTTACCCACCCCCGCAGAACTCGCAACTTTAGTGGGAGTAACCGAGACAGAACTAAAACATCGTTTACAATCGGGAAATGCTGCAAAAAACCGGATGATTAGTTCTAATTTACGATTGGTGGTATCCATTGCTAAACGTTATATTAATCGAGGAGTTCCATTATTAGATTTAATTCAAGAAGGAGCCCTGGGACTCAACCGCGCCACCGAAAAATTTGATCCCGATAAAGGTTATAAATTCTCGACCTACGCCTATTGGTGGATTCGTCAAGGAATTACCCGCACAATTGCAAATCAAGGGAGGACAATTCGCCTACCTGTTCATATTGTTGAACAGTTGAATAAGATGAAGTTAACCTATCGAGATTTAAAGCAATCGCTCCGTCGAAAACCCACCCAAGAAGAACTCGCAGAGGCGATGGGAATTACCCCAGGTCAAGTGATTTTACTCGAACAAGTTCATCGCAAATCCCTATCTTTAAATCATCGAATTGGTTCTGAAGAAACCTCGGAATTAATGGATATTTTAGAAGATCAGGAAACCCAAACCCCTGAAGCTCAAATGAATGAAATGATGATGCGCCAGGATTTATTGGAGGTTTTAGGAACGGTTTTAACTGAACGAGAAAAAGACGTTTTAGCCCTGCGGTTTGGACTAGTTACAGGCGTTCCCTACACCTTAGAAGAAGTCAGTGGAGTCTATAATTTATCACGGGAACGAGTTCGACAAATTCAAGCCAGAGCTATGCGAAAATTACGCCGTCCTAATGTGGCTGAACGCTTAAAAGGTTGGATCAGATAATCAATTAATCATTGATTAAAGTTGTTGTATAATAATGAGCAAGAGAATCTTTCTCTTGTCATTGTCAAACCTTCAATATTTATATGTCTAAATCGGCAATTTTAAGACCCGCAACCATTGAGGATGTTTCTGTTTTATTTCAGTTAATTCAAGCCTTAGCCGAATATGAAAAGTTATCCCATGAAGTAACAGGAGATGCCGAAACCTTAAAACAACATTTATTTGGTTCTCCTGGTTATGCGGAAGCCATTTTAGCAGAAATTGAAGGAAAAGTCGTGGGTTTTGCACTATTTTTTCATAACTATTCTACCTTTTTAACCCAACCAGGAATTTATTTAGAAGATTTATTCGTACTCCCTAAATATCGTCGTCAAGGTATTGGGAGAGCGTTAATTACTTATCTAGCAGAATTAGCGGTATCCAGAGGATGTGGACGTTTAGAATGGTCGGTTTTAGACTGGAATCAACCCGCTATTAATTTTTATCAAAAAATCGGAGCTAAAATTTTACCCGACTGGCGAATTTGTCGTCTAACGGGAGAATCCCTAACACAATATGGAAAAAATAAATAGGCAAATTCTTCCCAATTTAATATAAAATGAAAGCAATTTACTGATATTAGGTGAGGAGAAGATTTACAATGATAATTTGGGTAAATGAACAACTTGACCCGATGGGAATTGTCTACTCTTGTATTGCTTGTTCAGATGAAAAGCAAGCTCAAGACTGTCATGAATCCTTCCAAAAGAACTTAACCGAAACCCAAAAACAAGAAGGTTGGGTTGCTGTGCTAAGAAGCGTTGAATCCTGGGATGATGTTCCCGTAAGTGCTTTAAAATTAAACTAAGTTTAAGTAAGACAAATCACCGAGCGTGATTTAGATCACAGAGTTATCTCCAAAGAATCACCACTCCTCCTAAAGTTTAATCACGCCCATACATCCAAAACTCTGAAATAATCAGAATAAAGTTCAACGCCACCAGCCTCCTAATTCAACAGTTTTCCTGGGACTTGCAGCTAAAATTCTACTGAATTTGTGCTGAAACTGTGGACTTTGAAAGATGCTCGATTCTCCATCATCACATCAATTCCGCTACCCCAACTCACCAGATCATGGAAGCACCCATTTGTTTAATTGAGTCCGCACTTGGTGAATTATTTGCCAAAATTCACGAAACAGGTCGCGTTACCCTAGCCGACCGTTATGGACTGTTAGCCGCAGTTTTTGATGATAATTTAACCGAAGAAGAATTGCGATCGCTATCTCGAATTTATCGGGCTATTGCTCGTAAACAGATCGAAATTGTAGACGAAATTTCTACAATTGAAAAATAAACTTATCCCAAGAAATTCTAAGGATTAGAAAATAAAAATTCTACATCCCGTCTGATTTTAAATTGGCGTTAACAGCTTGGAAGTTGACGCTCAGATTTTCTACTATATTTTTAACTAATACAGTCGATGGAATTTGACTTACGGGTGCGGGTAACATTTCACCTCGGAAATCTAAGATAGAAACCATTAATAAATAAGCCAACGCCAAAATAATTGAAATCCCACCCGTAATATACGCAATAATTTTTGAACGTTCCATAAATCCGATTCTCCCTAATCAAAATATAATTTTATATTAATTTTAACATAAATAAAGCACCCCACCCTAGCCCTCCCCTTGTTAATGGGAGGGAAATTCAGAGGATTTTTTTCTATTAATATTAATCTCAATTATCCTCCAAAAGCCCCCCATTAGCAAGGGGGGGTTGGGGGGGTTAGGGTTTATAAAGTTCGCATGGTCGGGAACATAATCACATCTCGAATACTGGCGGTATCCGTAAATAACATTACTAACCGATCAATTCCAATCCCCATTCCGCCACAATTTGGCATCCCTAAAGATAGCGCTTGAATGAAGTCTTCATCCATCGGATGCGCTTCTTCATCCCCGGCATTTTTCTGGGTTAATTGTGCTTCAAATCGTTGGCGTTGGTCTTCGGGATCATTCAATTCAGAAAAGCCATTAGAATATTCTGTCCCGTGAATAAATAACTCAAAACGTTCTACAAATCCCGATTTAGAACGATGACGTTTAGCTAATGGACTGACTTCCACCGGAAATTCCGTAATAAAAGTGGGTTGCATTAATTGATGCGAAACTAACTTATCAAACACCGTATAAAGGACATATCCTAAACTTTGGGTTTCTAATTTTGATAAATTAAACCCTAAATTTTCTACGGCTTTCAAGGCTTCATCTAACTCTAAAGTATCAAAATCTAACCCCGTTGTTTCTCGCACCGCTTCCACCATTGTTTGTACTTTCCAATGGCTTCCGGTAAAAGTCGGATATTGTTCAGAATAGTCATATTTCCGTTCTAAACTAATCGTATCTCCCTGATATTCTAGTGCGGTTTGTTCTCCTAAAATATCCGTAGCGATCGCACAAATTAGATCTTCAACTAAAGTAATCAGATCAAAATAATCAGCGTAGGCTTGATACAATTCAATCGAGGTAAATTCTGGGTTATGGGTACTATCAATACCTTCATTTCTAAACACCCGCCCAATTTCAAATACCCGTTCAAAACCGCCACAAATTGCCCGTTTTAAATGCAATTCCGTAGCAATTCGCAGATACAAATTAATATCCAAACTGTTATGATGGGTAACAAAAGGACGAGCCGCTGCCCCGCCATAAATTGCTTGTAATACAGGAGTTTCTAATTCCTCAAAACAATTATCCCATAAATAAGTCCGCATCCTTTTCAGAATTCGATTTCTAGCTTTAAAAGTTTCTAAGGATTTAGAGTTACTAACTAAATCAATTTCTCGATGGCGGCGACACAGTTCCGGGTCATTAACTCCATAATAAGAATCAGGAAAAGGCATCGTTGCTTTAGAAACAATAAAAATCCGTTCCACCTGTACGGATAATTCCCCTCGGTTAGTGCGACAACCAATCCCTTCGGCGGCAATAAAATCTCCCAAATCAAGATATTTTTTAACCTGATTAAAGGATAATCCCGTTTCACCCGTGACTAATTTTTTCTCTAATTTGAGTTGAATTGTTCCCGCAATATCGGTTAAACCAATAAACCCAATACTACCACTATCGCGTTTAAAGGTAATTCGTCCACAAACCTTTAATGGAATAGCATCGGGGTCGCTTTCTCCATCATTTAACTCTTTCCCAGGTTGGGCGAATAAATCTTTAATCTCCTGGGTTGTATGTGACCTTTGAACCGAATGACTGGGATAGGGTTCTATTCCCAATGCTCTTAACTCATCGACTTTTTGAGAACGAACTTCTACCTCATTGCGGGTTTCATTTGTAGCCATGTTGATGATTTCCTATATCAATTTATGCTCAATCTTTTATAATAACAGTGATTTGCTATTATTTATAATTCTTCCTAACTCTCGTTTCTAGGTTCTACCTAGAAATGCAATTAAGGTGGCTCTGTCACCAGAATACTATCATAAAATAGATTATTATTTATATCCCACTTGAAATTGATTTCATCGTAGGGGCGAGGCGCGCCTCGCCCCTACAAAGAACTCGTTTCTAGGTTCTACCTATAAATGCAATTAAGGTGGCTCTGCCACCAGAATACTATCATAATATTATAATAGAGGCAGAGCCTCTATTTGGCATTCCAAGGCAGAGCCTTGGAACGAGAATATTTAGGAGTTGATATTAATGATAAACTAATACAAGGATAATTAAGAGGTGAATTATGGATGCTAAAGAATTGTTAGAGAAACGTTCTAAAGGTGAATCTAACTTTCAGAACGTACAATTAGTTAATGTTAACCTTGAAGGAACAGATTTAGCAGGTATTCAATTGTCTGGTGCTAATTTAGCAGGTATAAAATTAAGCCGTACTAGATTATATCGTGCCGATCTCCGTTATACCAACTTAACATCAGTTTACCTTGAGCAAGCCTATATATCTCAAGCAGATTTGACAGCAGCTAATTTAACTGGTTCTATTCTGAATAGAGCAGATTTTACAAGTGCAAATTTGACGGGAGCTAATTTAACAAATTGTAGTCTGAATAGAGCAGATTTTAAAAATGCAAATTTAAGTCGAGCTAATTTAAGAGGAGGAAAATTTGAAGGATGTAATTTTATATCATCTAACTTAAATTTTGCTGACTTAAATGATGTAAATTTATCATCAGTAAACTTTATAAATGCCAATTTGGAATGTGCCAATCTTGAGAATGCTAATTTAAACAAAGCTATACTTAAAAATGCTAATTTAAAAAAAGCTGATTTGCGAGGAGCTAATCTAATCAATGCAAATTTAGAAGGTGCAAACTTAACGCAAGCTGACTTAACAAATGCTAATATTTATGGAGTCAATCTTCAAAATGTTAACTTAACAGATACAATTATGCCTAATGGAGAATGCTATAAACCTGAAGATAGCACTCCTGATTTATCTGACCCAATAGACGCATTATCAGACACAGAAAAAACCATGACTCGAAAAATCATTAAAACCGAAAACGCTCCTAAACCCGTTGGCCCTTATAATCAAGCGGTAATGGTCAATAATATGATCTTTTTATCAGGACAAATTGCCCTTGAGCCGCACCTTAACGAAATTCTTTATCCCGATAACGTCGCCAAACAAACTGAAAGAGTCATGTCAAATTTAGAAGCAGTATTAACCGAAGCGGGCGCCACCTGGGAAAACGTAGTTAAAACCACAATATTCTTAAAAGATATGAACGATTTTACCCAAGTTAATGAAGTCTATGCCAAATATTTTAAACCCGAAACAGCCCCCGCTAGGGCGACCGTTGAAGTGTCCCGTCTTCCCAAGGATGTATTAGTAGAAATTGAGTGTATCGCCGTCCTCTAAACAATTTCGTTGTTGGGCTTTAGCCCTCAATATTTGGAGATAAAGCCCAACAACGGTTTTTCATTTGGTGTTTTATTCGATATCTTCATCATCAAGTCCAGGTCTGGGAACATAAGTAATATGATTTTGATCTTTAATGGGAATAAAGAAAATAGTTAATAACCCTGGAATTACCGCCATTGCACTCAATAAAAAGTAGTTTTGATAGCCTACATTCGCTTGAATATACCCACTAAATACCCCAGGAATTAATACCCCCGCCGCCATAAATGCCGTTGTAATTGCATAATGGGAGGCTTTATATTCAGGACGGACAGTTTGCATTAAAAATACAGTATAGGCGGCTACTCCTAAACCATAGGTAAATTGTTCAAGGGAATTAACCACATAAGCCCAAATAATTTCTGGTTGAGTTTTAGCTAATAACCAATAAAATAGATTAGTAAAATTCTGTAAAATTGCCATCGGCCATATCCAAGTTCTTAACCCTTGTTTGGCGATTAAAAACCCGCCCAATAACCCACCAAATAATAGAAAAATTACCCCGACCGTCCCCGATAAAATCCCGATTTCCGCCGTCGTAATTCCTAACCCGCCTTTTGCAGCCGTATCCATTAAAAACGGAGTAGCCATTTTGAAGGTTAGGGCATCTCCTAAACGGAATAATAAAATAAAAGCCAGAGTCCAACCAATTTTATATTGAGTAAAATAGGTTTTAAATGAGTTTAAAAAATTCGCGGAATTTGAGAGATTTTCCGTTTCTGAAAAAGTTACTTTTTGAGGCTTGGGTAAATATATTTTCTGAAATCCATAGATGAATAAAAAGATTAAACTAGCGACAGAAAAAGCAATTGACCATCCCCATTGTAACGGATGAATGGAAAAATTAGACCCGAATAAATTAAGCTGAACTGGGTTATATAAAATTTCCCCCGTCGGACTTTTCCCATTACTATATTTTTCAGCAATATCTCCTGCTAAAAATACTAACCCGCCGCCTCCAGCTAAAACTGCCATCCGATAAGCGGTATTTCTAACCCCGACATAAAACGCCTGTTGGTCTAAATTTAACACTGTTAAATAAAAGCCATCAATAGCTATATCATGGGTGGCACTAATAAAAGCAATCAGGGCAAAAATTGCAATAGAAATCGAAATTGCTTGCGGAAATAGTGCGCCGAATGCTAGAATTAAAAATAGGATTATACATAAAATTTCCATTCTTAGAATCCATCGCCGTTTGGTTGAATAAATATCAACAATCGGCCCCCATAATCCTTTCATTACCCAAGGCAAGGATAAAAAACTGGTTAATCCAATTAATTCGTTACTTGCCCCTAACCCTTTAAAAAAAACGATTGACATTGTATTAACAACGGTATAGGGAAATCCTTGGGCAAAATATAAAATTGAAATCCACCAGCCCGGATGCAGTTTTTGATCTTTATTTTTCATGCTGAATGCTTAATTTCAAGTTAAGATAATCAATGATCGTCAGAATTGTTTTATCCTACAACAATACTGAATCTCTGCCAAGGGTTCAAATTCTCCTGAATCTCAAAATTTTAGTCAACAAAAGAAAATAATAATTAAAACGGAGTCAAACCCCCATGACAAATCAATCCAAAATTTCCCCTGCTTTTGAACCTTTCTTAGCCCATAGTCTACCGAATAGCAGAAAAGATGCTATCGTTATTTATAGAGGTTTAGTTGCTCCTGAATCAATGCCTCAAGCCGGAACAGCAGCCTATTTTGATACGCTAAAAAAACAAGAACAAAGTAATCAAGCCATTTCCAATAAAATTATTAATGATTATCAAAATACAACGCGCCAATCCTTTTATGCACAACCCGTTGGTCAGGGAGTGTTACCCGTTACCAAAATGGAAGTTACCCGTCAAAGTTTACCAATTTTAGCCGAACATCCCGATGTTGTGGCGATTCTTCCTAATCAAAAAATTCATTTAATTGAACCCAAAGAAATTGATTATTCCGGCTTGCAAAAACAAGAAGAACAGGATAAAACAACTTGGGGATTAAAACGCTTAGAAATTCCTAAAGTTTGGGAAACAACCCAAGGACAAAATGTTACGGTTGCGGTATTAGACTCTGGTGTTTATGGAGACCATCCCGCATTACAAGGACGGGTAAAAGATTTTATTGTCATTGACCCGTTAGGACGTCGAATTACCGCCTCTCCTAGCTTTGATAGTGGACAACATGGAACTCATGTTTGTGGGACAATTGCCGGGGGAAAAACCGAGGAGGGTTTATCTATTGGTGTCGCCCCGCAAGCAAATTTAATTGTTGCCGGGGTATTAGTAGGAGAAGCAACTTTATTAACTTTAATTGAAGGGATATCTTGGGCGGTGGAAAAAGGGGCAAAAATTATTAATATGTCCTTGGGTTTGAGTTACTATGAATCCCTATTTCCCCAAGTATTTGATATTTTAGTCAATCAATATGGGATTTTACCCGTTGTTGCTATTGGCAACGAAAATCACGGGAATACCAGTTCTCCGGGTAATGCTTATAATGCCTTCTCTGTGGGCGCTGTGGAACAAATTGAGACGGATAATCTGGGAATTACTTTTTTTAGCAGTGGCGCCAGTTTGGTCTTCCCTGCGGACTCTCCTAACGCCTGGGTGACAAAACCCGATGTTTCCGCCCCCGGTGTTCAGGTCTATTCCTGTATTCCTCCGGTGAAAATGGATAACGGCGTTTTTCAATATACCTACATGGATGGGACGTCAATGGCCACACCCCACATCGCCGGAATTGTGGCGTTATTGATGTCAGCTTATCCCCAGGCGCCTCTGAGTAAAATTATTGATGTTTTGAAGAAAACCGCCTATCATCCAGGGGGTGAGGAGCAACGTCCCGATAACCGTTGGGGTTGGGGGATGGTGCGACCGTTGGAAGCGTTGAATGCTTTGAAATAGATGGGGAGTTAAGGTTGGTTTTGCCTTTGGGTTTGTGTAGATGCTTCCCCGACTGCAAGATTAAATGATACAATCAAATCGCGGTTTGGTAATCAAATATTAAAGAACCATGCTACTAGAAGATTACTTTAATTTTTTGGCGGCGGATGACATTCGACTCAAAGGTACACGCATCGGCATTGAAACCATTTTATTTGACCACCTTTTTCGTGCCAAAACTCCAGAAGAAATTGCCCACACCTATCCTTCACTCACTTTAGAACAGGTGTATGCCACAATTTTATATTACTTGCATAACAAACCAGCAGTGGAGGCTTACATGACTGATTGGTTAGAATGGGGCGACAGAATGCGAGCAGAACAACAACGTCATCCTCGCCCAATTGTAGAGAAACTGCGACAATTGAAGGCACAAAAATTGGCAAATTCAAAGGATCATGCTCAAGTATCTTATTGATGAAAATATCGATCCAATTTATACTCATCAACTCCGCCGTTTTCAGCCAGATTTATTCGTGATAGCCGTTGGGGAGGTGACTGCTCCACCCAAAGGAACTTTAGATCCTGAAATTTTATGTTGGTGTGAAGAACATCAATGTATTTTAGTAACGAATAACCGCAAGTCGATGCCAATTCATTTAGCAGATCATATTGCTTTAAGTCGTCATATCCCTGGAATTTTTATCCTGAGTCCCAAGTTAAGTATTGGTGAAAATATTGATCAGTTAATTTTAATCGCCGAAGGGTCATTTGAGGATGAGTATCAAGATAGAATAGAATTTCTGCCTCTTTTTTAATTTTAAGACCGTGAATCTTGCTATCTTATCTTAGTTTATGTTTAACTTCTTCTATTATATATTAAAATAGAAATATCCACGGGGAATACATTCCCCGGCTTTGATCGCGTTTTCGGTAATAATGTGTGTGAGGTTTCTAAAATTTATTTATGAGTTCAACTATTTTTCCCTTTGATTCTGCTCTTAATGGTTTTCCCGTGTTGGGTTTACCTGTGCATTTAACTAATAATTATACTAATTGGTTATTACAACGTTGGCAACAGGGGTTAGGAACTCATGTTATTACTTTGAATGCAGAAATGGCAATTCAAGGAGAAAAAGATCCTAAATTAGCAGAAATTATTCATTCAGCAGAGTTAGTAATTCCCGATGGTGCAGGGGTGGTGCTTTATTTACAATATAAGGGTAAAAAAATTCAAAGATGTCCGGGTATTGAATTAGCAGAAACCTTGATAGAAAATATTGGTAAATTAGACAATTCTGAATTAGTCTTTTTCTATGGAGGAAAACCGGGAATTGCTGAACAGGCGGCTGATAATATTCAACAAAAACTGCCAGGTTTGGGAATTTCTAGTTATCATGGTTATCTGTCTGCTTCAGAAGAAGAAGATTTAAAAATTACCCTAAAAGACCTACAACCGAAATTAATATTAGTGGGTTTGGGTGTTCCCCGTCAAGAATTTTGGATTAGTCAAAATCGTCATCTTTGCCCGAATTCGATTTGGATAGGTGTGGGAGGAAGTTTTGATATTTGGTCAGGAATTAAACAACGAGCACCGGAATTTTTCTGTAAATATCATTTAGAATGGTTATATCGATTGTATCAAGAACCTTGGCGTTGGCGGCGGATGTTGGCGTTACCGGAGTTTGCGATTAAAGTGTTAATTCACCAATAGGATGTTATTGTGGCTATGTTAACAAAGGTTAAGCCTAATTTAACCACAAAGACACAAAGAAGTTGTCAACAATTGCTATATTTAGGAAAAAATAGCCCCGTTTAAGTTAGCAAATTTTAGGTGAACTCCGGTTAGATTTGCTCCTCGTAAATCTGCTTTAGTTAGGTTTGTCCCTCTCAAGTTGGCGTGGGATAAATTAGCATTTTGTAGATTAGCTTGAATTAAGGTTGTCCCTCTTAAATTGGCTCCGGTTAAATTCGCTTGATAAAGATTAGCTTTGTTTAAATTAGCAAATCTCAAATCCGCTTCACTCAAATCCGCTTCACTCAAATTAGCCTGATATAAATAGGCTCCATTCAGATGAGCTTTAATTAATTTAGCATGATTAAATTCCGTGCGATAAAGATAAGTTTCAATCAATTCTGCTCTATTTAACGTGGCTGTGCTAAGATTAGCTTGACTTAAATTAGCTTGAAATAATACAGCTTCGCTGAGGTTTGCCCTGTGCAACTGAGCTAAAGTTAAATCCGCTTTTGTTAGATTTGCCGAGCTTAAATCCGTGGCAATTAAATTAGCTTTACTTAAATCAGTATTCTGTAAATTAATTCCGTTTAAATCCGCCCCCATTAAGTTGGCTTCGCCCAAGTCTGGCTGAATATTCGGATTATTTGAACGCCAAATTTGCCAACGTTGAAATCCCCATTGTAATAATGCTAAATGTTCTAAATTTGCCATATTTTTTATCGTATTTATTCGGGATTAAAACTACCTATTAATTATCTCATTACGAGGGTAGCAAAGCAATATCAAAGCCTTGTTAAATCGTTACTATCCGTAAATCCCGTCAATCTCTGCCACAAATATTCAAAAAATTAGTTCAAACTCAACTGCAACAGTTATAATTTATCAATGCCCTCGCGTCTATCTCATTTAAGCCCATGAGTAACCTTACAAACCCTCCAGGCGGCGGCGATCCCCCTGATCGCTTTAGAAATATAGGAGAACAAATTCAGTCATTCTTCGATTTTGCTGAAAACAACCCTGATCGCGCTGTTCCTTTTTTCGTCAATATCTGGGAAACTCAAGCATCCCTAACCACGCGGGCTCTAGCGCTGCAAGGCTTAGGCGTGGCTGCACAACACTATCACGTTAAGGAGGCTCTAGCAGACTGGGATGTGCTCAGAGATATCGCCAAGGAAGTCAAGGGGAAGGGGGAAGTTAGCAACGATTTGACTCGGTGGGCTGCGGCTTCGGCGTTGGAGGCGATCGGATATTCTCAGCAGAGTTTAGAACATTTAGAAGGAGGGGGTTTTACTGAACCCCTTGATCGCATTCGCCGGGAAATACGCGATCGCAAGCTGGCAGAAATTAACAGAATTCCACGCCTAAACACCAGAGGGGAAACAACCGCAGAATATGAAAGGCATCTTGAATTTTGGCTGTACGGGCCGGCTGATGAGTTATTAAATGATAATGATAGCTCTCTGAATTATCAGGATTTAATCGGGGATGTCATTTCTAAGTTACATGGGCGTGGGGTGTTTTTGGGATTAATTTCACCTAATCGTATTGTACAAGGGGCCGCACTGCGACAAGCTAGGTTAATTTTTAAAGAATCTGCTGAGATAGAAGACTATCTTTATGGGCTTTTGGAAGAGTTTTTGCTTGATTCCAAGCATGAAATATCATTGAGAATTCATGCTGCTAAGATTATTAATACAGCCACAGATATAAACAGAAGGCTGAAAACATTGAGTCAATTATTATTGGAAGAGAATAATCCACAATTGCATGAAGTGGTGTTGCATCAAGCTCAGTCAATATTTCAACAATCTGCTGAAACTGAAGAATCTCTCTATCAGCCTCTGGAAGAGTTTTTGCTTAATTCCAACCATGAAATATCATTGAGAATTCATGCGGCTGAGATTATTAATACAGCCACAGATATAAACAGAAAGCTGAAAACATTAAGTCAATTATTATTGGAAGAGAACAATCCAAAATTGCATGAAGTGGCGTTGCGTCAAGCTCAGTCAATATTTCAACAATCTGCTNCCAAAAAGGTAATGATGTTGTTAACAGAACAAGGTTGATTAAATGATGGGTTTTCCAGTTCTGTTTTATTGCCTCAACCTGGCTATTAGGATTGATTACTGAGTAACCCATTGGATTAATCCCCCTAGTAGTAAAGCGGTAGCTAAACCAATAACGAAAAGCAAGCCTAACACCCATTCCTTGTCATCGGTTTTGCGGTAATAGATGACGGTTGCTGTGACACCTAAGCCGACTGAAATGATAAGGGAAAGGATAAAAAAAGGTTCTTTCAATTGGTTAACTAATATTGCTAATAGACTGACTAAACTTGCACCACTAGCTACCAACAGAAAGAACCCTATAACGCGATAAAGTTGAATCATCCTAGGGTTCCAATAGCCACATATCTTCAGGGTTGACCCATTCAATACCTTGACCGCTACAGTTTAGAAATTGAACTTGATAACTCCACTTGCTGTGGCTGTGTTCCATACCAGTTACCCGCGCTGGGAACCAGTATTTTTCATCGGGTTTCTGCCAGTTTTTTTCGGCTAAGACTTCTACCAGTTGACCAATACAAAACTCAGGGGCGGGAACTTCTACTGGTAATAAAAACTCAACCTTGCGTCTTTCAATTTGTACTGTTGTCATGTTACGATCCTTGTAGTTGTTGGTACATTGAATGCCTAGTTTTACCCGTCCTGAACCAAAAGGACGGGTTTATGTTTTTGAGTTTTACTCTGTAAAATCTACTCAGTAGAGTAGTTACAATTGAGCCATCAAATTGTTAATAGCTTGGTCTGCTAATTGTTCAGACTTTTCTAAACCTTTACCCATGGCTNTCTCTGGTTGTTGATACATTGATTGACCTGTGGGTCTTACCCGTCCTTTTGGTTCAGGACGGGTTTATGTTTTTGAGTTTTACTCTGTAAAATCTACTCAGTAGAGTAGTTACAATTGAGCCATCAAATTGTTAATAGCTTGGTCTGCTAATTGTTCAGACTTTTCTAAACCTTTACCCATGGCTGCATAACGGGGACGCATCCCATGTAATGATTTGGCGGTTGTTCCCTTGTAGCCTTGAGTTTTAACCTCAAATTCGGCCTCGTTACGGATCATCCGTTGGCCATGTCGGTTAATTTTGGCTTCACTGTTAAGGATTGACTCATGCTGATCAGCCGCTTTTTTAGTGGCCTTAGCATTCTGTTTTTTAACCCGTGCTAACTCGCTTAATCCGTCCGCCTCCTCTGGCGTAAATTCTCGCACCCGGTCACAAACTGGCATTGTCCGATAGGTGTCAAAAATCGTTTCTGGTGGGTTGTCAGGGGTGATGGCGTTATCAGCACTGCGTTTGAAAACGTTATCCTTGCTAATCCCTTTATGGGAACCGTCAACGGGCGCAATTGTTGATAACTTAAAATCATCACCGCGTAAGAATCCAAGCATTATTAATCTCCTTGCGAATCAGTGTTACAGCGATATAGTCAAGATGTGGAATAGCGGGTTAACGATGAAATCAACTAAAAATCATCGTTGGATTCTTTAAACATTTTTTTGACTTGTTCAATGAATTCATCCCAGTTATCCCAACCCTCTACAAATGAGCTATAAATTTCTATGGGATAGGATTGGGTGTAAAGGATTAAAGTTTCACCTAAGGAGTCAATGCAATATCCAACTATAACCCGCGTCGTTATTGAGAACTCTTTCTTCTTGACACTAGAAACCAATCGCAAATAAGCCATTTTTGACCCCCTTAATTTAAACGTTGAATACTTGTTACAGGTTTAACTTTGACCTCAATAACTGTGTTTAGGTAATAACCCGCAAGAAAACAGAATAGAGGGATAAACCAAGGCGCTATATAATCCGTAATTCCGATGGGCTTCATACTGCCAAAGCCCCGGCTAAAATTTCTTGTCCAGCCTCCAACCAACCGAGATAAACGGCGGCGGTATCTTCATCCAAGGGCTCGTTTTGAAGCTGTTCTAAATCTGGTAGGGATAACCCTTTGTCCATCATCTTTAAGAGCAGTTGATCACGGATGGGTGTGGGGGATTCAAGACAATCTGATAACTGACTAGCTTCACCCGCAGGGGTTATTGGTGGGATGGGTTGGGACTTCTGGACAAAATCATCCGTTGCGGTGTTAACGATGGTTTCAATTCGGAATGAATGCCAACGGGTATCTATTCCCTTGGCCATACAGTTCCCCCAAACATCAAAGTAGAGGATTTCGTATGTCTGGCGACCCGAGGTAAAAGTTGCGCCTGGCATCATCCAAGGTTGCCATGCTTCAAACCGTGGGTCGGTTTCTTTAAGGGTTGGCAGTCGGGACGGATCAACAATTTCAGAACACAACACCCACTCCCCATCAATCAGGGTATGGGTAGGGTTGTCAAAGGGTAAATCTTCAACGGTAGGGGGAATGGGTGTTACAGTGATATCTTCACTGGGTTCAAACCCCTCTGTTTCATCCTCTGGGTATGACCATTGAGTTATCCCCATCGCTTCACAATGAGCGTCTACCGCTACCTTCATCTCCTCAAATTCGGCGATCGCAATCTCCCACGTTGCCTTTCTGGACAAGCTACCGTGTTGACGCACTTCATCAGGGGTTAACCCTAATTCAGTCGCTTTTGCTTTGAGTTCTGTCAGTGTCATAATTAAAATGCTCCTAGTTATTAGGGGTGAGTACCCACTGGTGTTGGTCGCCAAACTTTTCGCCAGTGGGTTATTTATTTACATATTACTACTATTTGAATATTAATGCTACCTTTATTAATACAATATACTTATCATGTACTACTATCCAATAAGTAATGCTAATTGGATATAACTACTATATATATAGTAATAACTGCTAGGATACTGTTAATGGTAAAGTTGAGGTATGGCAGTGATAAATAAAATCAAACATTTTTGCGATAACAGGGAGATTACACCCTACCGACTATGGAAGGACGTAGGGCTTGCTCCCAAGACAGCCTATGATCTGTACAACAACCCAGAACAACTACCCTCGTCATCCGTGTTAAGTAGAATCTGTGATAGATACAGAGTCCAGCCTAGCGAGTTATTAGAATGGGTAGAACAAATAGACTAACTAACCCACCATCACCCCAAACATTAAAACCCCTGACTAACTATCAAGGGGTTCTTTTTTGATTATTTTCACTGTGTAGGCTGTGTAAATGCTGTAATGCTTACGGGATAATGGTTACAAGCTATTTAGGATAAAACTGGTTAGGGGGATTGTGTTGGGTTGTGTAAGGGGGTTGTGTAAGGTTATAACCCTTATATATCAATACTTTCAATTTTCTTACACGGCCTACACAGCTATTTTAGTTAAATTTATTTTTTTTACCAGCTTTACCCAGGTTAGTTACCAGCTTGTTAGGGGGTAGTGTACCAGCTTGAACCCTTACATAGAGGGAGTCTTTACCAGCTATACCAGCTTTTATTTATTTATCGCATGAAAAATTTATAGACTATTGAGTTCTACCAGTTTATCCAGAGCTTTTCTGATTTCCTTTTTGATAGCACCCCCTGTGTTAGCAGGTAGGGTTAGGGCTTGGGTTAGGGTGTCAATGGCGGTATCCAATTCAGCTTGACGGTCATAACTCCCATTGTCCAATTTGTGGGCATATTCTAAAACTTTAGGTGCAATCGCTTCTGGTAGTCGGTAGACTTTCACTGGTTTATTAACCCAGGGGGACTTATCTAGTCCAGAGGTGTTAGGAATACGGTTAGGCATAATGATTACGTCCTCTGTTACGGTACTACTAACAGTGTAACACTGATTCATTTAGCCTACAATGTCTTAAAGGATTAAATATACTCGATACATTAATTATGCGCCTTGACTAAAGCATATCACTGTAACACCCTTTATATATAGGTTTTAAAACTTGTACTAAAAAGTCAACACTAAGTAGGGTATAAGGGGAAAATATAGTTAATTTCACCAAAACTACTTAGGGGTATAGATTTGGGGGTCTGATAGATGATTTCTATTTATAGCCGCTATCCATTGCGGCTATAGAAAATAATCACCTATGCCCTATTCCCTTGAAGTCAATAATACCAACTATTGCAGAGTTAATCGAAGTATTTAGTCAATTATCTATCACCCTGCCCTATTACTCGCCCAATTACCTTGATAATGTGATCGCCACAAATTTTAGTTTTCACCGTGTAGGCTGTGTGAAAATTTGTACGGTTCCTAAAACTTTCTGGTTATCTTCCCAAGCTGCATACAATGGGAAGTTTGTAAATCTTCCCTCGGATTGCGGGTAAATTTTTAACTTAGCTGAGGATTGCGATCACCTAAATAGTTGCCTTGGTTGTATCCATCTTGTATCCTTGAGGGGTAACAGTCAGATACAAGTCGGACGCATAGCTCAGAGGGTTGGCGCGCCACGTTGATATAAGTGGGTTGTAGGACTATGGACGCAAGTGGACTCGAACCACCGACCCCCACGATGTCAACGTGGTGCTCTAACCAACTGAGCTATGCGTCCGACAATTTATAAATCTAGCACAATCGCCTAGATCATGCAAGCTTTTTTCAGATATTTTTTTCCTTGTGAGTAATCACAAGGGAAAATTACCCGATTGTATGGGATTGAGTTTGTTTGATCACAATAATATGGAGCTAAGCGGGCTCGAACCGCTGACCCCCGCAATGCCATTGCGGTGCTCTACCAACTGAGCTATAACCCCTTGCAATGTTCTAATATAGTTGTTTAACGGGTGCTTTGTCAAGTAGTATGGAAAACTTTTTTTAGGAGTGTCGGAGGGAAGGTATCCGTCACCCCCAATGACCACTAAAAGTAAGAATAAGCGTGTTGAGACATTTGGGCGATGTGATCAATACAAGATCCCATCAGGAAGTAAACTAACCCCATAGCTGCTGCTGAAAGGGCCACCAATATCCCAGCCAGCATGAAGGAGAATTCTTTGTACTCGACGGCTTGCTTCATCAGATGTAATGACCAAGCAACCAGAGCCACATCAATTATTAGAATAGGAATCAACATAAGTTACGTTTCGTAACATTTCCCCTATTCTAACAGGTGTTCCGATCAGAATGCCAGTTTCGGCAATTTCATAACTCCGTAGCAGATCAGCAGAAAGGATTCATCCCATTCCCCATTCGTAATTAATTACAGCGATCGCAACAGCCCTTAACCGTGATTTCATAGGCATTCACCCGAAACCCCGGGGGTAAAGGGTGAATCGGCAAATCACCCAGGACATCCCACTCTAAATCCTGAATTTGACCACAACACTCACAAACAAAATGGTGATGGGGTTCCACCTTGGCATCATAGCGAGTTACCCCTTCATCCAGTAGCACCTCTCGGACTAATCCCACCGATCGCAGAACCGTCAAAGCACTATAAACACTAGCTTTGGAAGCGATAGGCAGTTCCCGGTTAATCTCGGTGAGAATATCATCCACCGTCGGATGATCATAACGGGACAAGAGGTTCGCATAAACTGCAAACCTTTGGGGGGTAATGCGTAACCCCTTCTGTTTCATCTGTTGGCTGATCTCTGTGGTTCTGTTCTGACCTTCCATAGCTTGCTGTATTGAATCTTCCTTTACAGATCATAACATTTATTTTAAGTTACTGAACTTTACATCAATTTTATTCTTACCCTTGACAAAATTAAAACTAAGAATTATTCTTAGATATGACGAGATCAACAAGAGGAGACACCATGGACTTATCCAACGCAAAAACCGCCCAAAATATAGAAGCCGCCTTCGGTGGGGAATCGATGGCCAACCGTAAATATCTATTTTTCGCAGAAGTCACTAAAAAACTGGGCATGGGGGATTTGTCCAAACTGTTTCGGGAAACCGCCAATCAAGAAACAGAACACGCCTTCGCCCATTTCCGCCTCCTGCATCCTGAATTAGTGGTTACTGACCCCGATGCCCTATCCGACGAAGAAAAGAAAAAAATTGCTGCCCGCTGTTTGGAATTGGCTATTGAAGGGGAAACCTACGAATACACCACCATGTACCCCGAATTTGCAGCCCAAGCCCGAGTAGATCGGGATGAGCAGGCAGTGAGTGAATTTGAAGAACAAGAGGCTGAGTCCAGGGAACACGCCGGAATCTTCCGCAAAGCCGCCTCGAACTTTGGCCTGTTGGTTCCGATTGAACATCATCACGCCAACCAATATACAGAAGCCCTGAACACACTACACGGTGAGGATGCGACCCCCAAAGCTGCCAGTTCCGATCCTCAAACCCAAAAATGGATTTGTCGCCAATGTTCCATGATTTACGATCCCGTGGTCGGTGATCCTGATTCTGGTATTGCCCCGGGAACCCCCTTTGAAGCCATTCCTGAAGATTGGTGTTGTCCGATTTGTGGCGTAAGCAAAAAGAGCTTTATGGTTTACGAAGAAGCGATCGCAGCCTAACCCGTTTTCCCCAGATCACCAGAAAAAACCCGCCCATCCGATCACTGTTTTCGGGGGCGGGTTTTTTATTCTTTATTCTTACTTAAGCTTGCGTCACCCGTTGAGTCGGGGGCATCACCACTTTCTGGGCCAGACCCAAGGTTTTTAAAACCCAAATTGACCACCAAGTCATATCAAGTTCCCACCATTTCAGTCCGGCTTTCGCAACATTCGGATAGGCGTGATGGTTATTATGCCAGCCTTCCCCGTAGGTGAAAATCGCCGCCCACCAAAGATTCCGAGAATTGTCATCGGTGTCAAAGGTGCGGTATCCCCACATATGGGTGACCGAATTAATCAACCAGGTACTGTGCCACAAGACCACAGCCCGGACAAATACCCCATAAATCACCCATGACCAACCGCCGATCACATAAAGCAGTAAAGCCACGGGAATTTGCATTAACAAATGATAGCGATCTAACCAACAATAAAAGGGATCTCGCGCTAAATCCGGGGCAAATCGTTTGTAATGTTCAGCATCAAAAAAGGATGGACGAGGATAGAAAATCCACATCATGTGACTCCACCAAAATCCCCGTTTTGCAGAGTAGGGATCTTTATCTTCATGTTCGGTATGGGCATGGTGCAAACGATGTCCGGCGATCCAAAAAATCGGCCCTCCTTGTAAGGCACAGACACCAATTAAGGTAATCACATATTCCAACCATTGGGGAACCTTCAGGCTGCGATGACTTAATAAACGATGGTAGCCTAAACAAATTCCGATACTGCCAAAAAACCAGTGTAGAAATATAGTAATTCCTAACGCTGACCAAGAAAAAAACCAAGGTGCTAATAAAGCCAACAAATGGATAATACTGAAAAACGCAACTGTTAAACCGCTTAATTTTGGTTCATTTTCCGGCGAAGTTGCGACTTGAGATGTCATGAAAATATCCTCAATCTAATAATGTTTGATAAATCGATGCGGGGGAATCTCGGTTGATTGTAGGATAACATAAATTTTTGTAAACCCTCCCCTCCCTGTGAAAATTTTAGATTAAATATTCACCTATTTTGCTCTCCTTTACTAAAGAAATACCATAAATTAATCCATTTCCTTAGTTCACATTAAAATCAAAATTTATCCTGGGGTTATTGGTGTTAAAATTGAATGGGCAATTACCGGATCTTGATAACTCCCCTGATTATGGATCATTTGCACCGCATTTGCCAATTTTTCAATCGGTGCATCTTTCAAGCAAAACCCATTTGCTCCTGCCGATAAAGCCTCTGATAATATTGATTCTTGGTCAGGCATCGCCAAAACTAAAATCTTGGATGGAATCACATAGGAACCCGCCTGAACTTTCCTCACCATGCGGATAAACTTGACCAAATTCATATCGGGTAGGGTGCTATCGACAACCGCCACATCAACATCAATCGATTCTAGTAACACCAAGCCCGTTTCGGCATTGGTAGCTTCGCTGGCGACTTCGATTCCGGGTTGCGATCGCAGATTCTTTCTTAAGTTCAGGCGGGTTTCCTCATTATCTTCAATGATAGCCACCTGAATCGTATCATATTTTTGTTGAATTTTAGGATAACTTTCGCAAGCAGATAAATCATTAGCCGCGCCACAGGCAGAAATTGTTCCTAAAAAGTCAATATCTGCCGAATTTTTCTGTTGAGATTTTGTCATCTGTTCCGGGGTCAAAATCTTGGATTCATCAAAGCCAAACTCAACCTCTGTATGGAATCCTTTTTGTTTCACCCGTTTTAAATTATAGAATCGTTTATTCCAGGTTGTTTTCACAAATGCCCACAGACAACCGAGTAAATAACGCCGTTTAAATGGATCTTTTTCCAACCAATATTCCGGAAATTTCCAAGCATAAAACCGAGCATAATTTTGCAGCACTCCTTTAAGAACATCTTCCCTGGTCATATTATCGGGTTTAATAATTGGAGTCACAAAATTATAATGGGAATAATCGCGAATTTCCACTCGATCTTCTAAATCTTGAAACAGTTCAGAAAACGGCCAAGGAGTGTACATATTCCAATTGGTCATATCCGCTTTCCAATCCCGCGCCATCCGATAGGTTTCTAAAATTGTTTCTGGGGTTTCATTGGGCAGTCCCATAATAAACTGAACCTCCGCTAAAATCCCATTTTCTCGCAATAATTGAACGGCTTTTTTATTATCGGCAATGGTGGTTTCTTTTCTAAATAAATTTAGGTTTAATTGAGCCGTGGCTTCGGTTCCCAACGACACATGAACTAATCCCGCTTGGCGATATAACGGTAATTCTTTCTCATCTCTGAGGATATCTGTAACCCGGGTATTAATTCCCCAATGAACTCCTAAATTCCGATCCACTAATTCATGACATAAAGCCACAAATCGAGATTTATTAATCGTCGGTTCTTCATCAGCTAAAATGAAAAATCCGATCTGATGTTCTTTAACTAAAGTTTCGATTTCATCAACAAAATGTTTCGGGGAACGAGAGCGATATTTTCGCCAGAATTTCCATTGAGAACAAAAGCGACAGCGAAACGGACAACCTCTGGAATAATTAGGAACCGCAACTCTAGTATTCAGAGGAGTATAAATATATTTATCCCAATCTAATAAACTCCAATCTGGGGTTAACGTGTTTAAATCTGAAATAGGAGGATGGGCAGGAGTTGCGACAACTTTACCCCCATCTAAAAAGGCAATTCCTAATATATTATGGCGTTCTATTTCATCCGTACCATTAGCGATCGCTTTTAATAAATTAACGGTTATTTCTTCCCCTTCCCCTCGAATAATATAATCAACCCAAGGAGCCTCACTTAATACTTCCCGATACATATAAGTCGGGTGAACACCCCCCATAATTGCCTTGGCATTCGGGCAAATTTGTTTAACAATTTTTAGAGTATTTTGAGACTTATAAATCATCGGAGTAATAGCTGTTGCCAGCACCACATCCGGTTGACGATCTTGAAGAATTTTCGCTAATTCTTCATCCTCAATAAAGTTAGTCATGGCATCGACAAATTCAATGTCGGTAAACCCGGCGGTTTTCAGTGCCCCCCCGACATAGGGAACCCAACTCGGGGGCCAATTTCCGGCAATTTCGGCCCCACCGGAATGATAATTAGGCTGAATTAACATGATCCGCATTTGCTTTCCTCCTGAAATGTTCAGTTTCTCTCCAGACTTGCGAAGCAATGTAGATTATATAACCATATAGTGATTAAAAAGAAAATTTAATAATAATTTAACACTTCGTAGTGAGGCGTGAACGCTTCTACGCCCTGAAGGACTTACTACAAATAAGATAGAATTTGGTAGTTTCTTGTAGAAGTTGAGCATCGTGTTAAAAACGTCAAAATGGTTTTATCAAACCTGCATTTATATCGGTTCATCTTTGATCTTGTGGGGGTGTGCAAAGCCTTTTTCGCTAGTTTTACCAACTGAAATACCTGACTTAGAAGTCTCCGAAACCCCGAAACCCATCCTAGAAAAACCTGTTAATAGTTTAGGAGGTTATTTCTATTCCAACGGTGAAAATGCTTTGGGGCCGTTTACCCAGGGAATGCTGCAAAAATGCCGGGACTTGAATGGTGGCAATGTCTGTAATACCAAGGAATGGCCTGAACCCTTGTTTATCAAAGCCTATGGAGACAGGCGTTGTCCTAATGGTAGTCGCCTGAATCGAATTTTGGGCTATTGCGTAGAAGGAAAGGAGGCGTTAGGCCCTTTTTCTCAAGAGCTTGTCGCTACCTGTGAGGGAACTGACGGGGGCAAGGCTTGCGGGTCAACTCGCTGGAGTTCTGAATTTTTGTATAAAATAATACGCGATAAAGGACTAATTACTCCTGTCGCAGATCGTCCTCCTCAGTTTGTTCTCCTAGCTTTTGATGGTTCCTATTCCCTAGATGCCTGGAAAAAATCTCGCAACTTTACTCAAAGTATGGCAAAAAAAAATATCCCGGTTCACTTTACCTATTTTATTAGTGGGGTTTATTTTGTGAATAATGAGAAACGCAACCTCTATAAACCTCCTGGGGGAAAGGGTCAGGGACGGTCTGCCATTGGTTGGGGTGGCACTAAGCAAGAGATTAATCTCCGCCTAGAACAGTTAAATCAAGCATACCAAGAGGGTCATGAAATTGGTTCCCATGCGGTGGGTCACTTTGATGGGAGTCGCTGGAGTGAGACGGACTGGAAGCGAGAGTTTGAATATTTTGATCAGTTTATTTTTGATGCCTATAAAATTAATGGTTTGAAGGGTACTTTTGACTTTGACCGCAGTGCCATTCAAGGTTTTCGCGCTCCTGAGTTGGGTCAGAGTCCGGGTTTATACAAAACCTTGAAGAAAGAAGGATTTCGCTATGATACTAGCAAGGTAGCAGCAGCGAATTACTGGCCAAAACCAGAAAATGGGATTTGGAATTTTCCCCTGGCTTCCCTAACGACGGCAATTACCCGCAAAAATGTTCTGTCGATGGATTATAACTTTTACTATCTCCATTCCCAGGGGAAACCTAACTCTAGTAATGCCAAGCACTACGAGGAAGATACTTTTCAAACTTATTTAAAATACTTCCAGAGTAACTATTCTGGCAACCGCGCGCCTGTAAATATCGGTCATCACTTTTCGGCTTGGAATCAGGGGGCTTACCAGAAGGCACTGTTTCGCTTTGCTGAGGCGGTTTGTGGGAAACCAGAAGTCCGATGTGTCACCTATAGTGAGTTGGCGGATTTTATGGATTTGCAAACGCCGGAACAAATTGCTGTTTATCAGAAGGGGGATTTTCCTAAACTGGATTTAGGGAAAATGAATTGAATTATGTTCTCATTTATCAGAATTTTTTGACTCGTAAATTCCGCAATGTCAGAAAACATTCAATTGCTTTTTGATAAAACTATATGGTAGTATAATTTTATAATCAATCCTGATTCCTAAAGGGGTGAAAAACCATGCTCTTTCGCCAATTGTTCGACCCGGAAACCAGTACCTATACCTATCTAATGGCGGATGAAACCACTCAAGAGGCGGTTTTAGTCGATCCCGTATTAGAACAAGTGGAACGAGATTTCACCCTGTTGCAAGAGTTGGGGCTGACCTTGCGCTATTGTTTGGAAACCCATGTTCACGCCGATCACATCACTGGAACTGGGAAATTGCGAGAACTAACTAAATGTCTGGGAGTTGTTCCAGAAAACGCTATTGTTAATTGTGCCGATCGCTGGATTAAAGATGGAGAAATCTTAGAGATTGGGGATGTTAGAATTGAAGCGATCGCCACCTGGGGACACACTGATAGTCATAGTGCTTATTTAGTGAATGGCGATCGCATTTTAACCGGAGATTCCTTATTAATTCGAGGCTGTGGACGCACGGATTTTCAAAGTGGAAATGCCGGGTTACTCTACGATAATATTACTCAAAAATTATTTACCCTTCCCGATCAAACCGCCGTCTATCCCGGTCATGACTATAAGGGAAGAACGGTTTCTACTATTGGAGAGGAAAAACAATTTAATCCTCGTTTTGTGGGTCATGATCGAGACAGTTTTATTAACATGATGAATAACTTAAATTTACCCGACCCCAAAAAAATTGCTGAAGCCGTTCCCGCCAATCAACAGTGTGGAAATAAAGATTAAAGTGATAAGATTTTTGAAGTTCATTTTAAACATCCTATTAAAATGTTGTATAATACAATAGATCAGGTTAATCCAAATTACTTAATTTATCAATTCTAAAAATATGGTTAAATCTCTTAGTGATCGCTTACAGTCCATTGATTCCGAAACCTTAAAACAATGGCTAGATCAAGACAAAATTACTTTAATTGATGTTCGAGAACCTTCTGAACACGCCGGGGAATATATTGCCGGATCAATTCTAGTTCCTTTATCCACTTTTGCTCCCGCAAATGTACCCTTAGATCCCTCTAAATCCGTTGTTTTGTATTGTCAAACCAGCAACCGTAGTGGACAAGCGGCTCAAAAATTATTGGGGGCAGGATTTGAACAGGTGATCCACCTACAGGGGGGATTAAATGCGTGGAAACAAGCGGGATATCCAACAGTTATTAATAAAAATGCTCCCATCAGTATCATGCGCCAGGTACAAATTGTCGCAGGGTCATTGGTTTTAATCGGAACCTTATTAGGGGTATTTGTTTCTCCCAACTTCCTATTTTTAAGTGGCTTTGTCGGAGCCGGATTGCTATTTGCAGGAATTAGTAATACCTGTGCTATGGCAATATTATTGGCAAAATTACCTTATAATCAGCGTGCTTAAGTTAGGAAGAATGCGGGAATATTTTCCGATTTTAGATTGGGGATTAAATTACAAACGAGACGATTTAACTGGAGATTTAACCGCCGGAATTATTGTGGCGAGTTTATTAATTCCCCAGGGAATGGCCTATGCAATGCTGGCAGGTTTACCGCCGGAAGTAGGACTCTATGCCAGTATTTTTCCTCAGATTGTTTATGCGTTTTTGGGAACAGCTTCCATGCTATCTGTGGCTCCGGTGGCGGTGGATTCCTTAATGGTAGCAGCAGCCGTTAGTGCGATCGCCACCGAGAACACACCGGAATATTTGGGATATGCTTTAACCTTAGCATTATTAGTCGGAATTATTGAACTTTTAATCGGAATTTTTCGCTTAGGATTTATCGCTAATTTCCTGAGTCAAGCGGTAATTTCTGGGTTTATTAGTGCGGCGGCAATTTTAATTGGATTTAGTCAAGTTAAGCATCTTTTGGGAATTAAAATCCCTCAGACGGAATCATTTTTTGATACGGTTGTTTCTATTATTCAAGCTAGTCCCAATCTGAATATCATCACTTTAGGGTTAGGGATCAGTAGTTTAGTCTTCCTATTATATTTTAATCGCGGTTTAGGACAATATCTTAAATCTCAAGGGGTTAAGGAATCGATTATTATTCCCCTGACTAAAAGCGGGCCGCTAATATTAGTCATTCTGAGTTCGGTTTTCGTGGGAGTATTACATTTAGATCAAGGATTTGGGGTGAAAGTCGTGGGAGAAATTCCTAGGGGGTTTCCGCCTTTTACCATACCTAATTTTGATTTAAACAATATCAAATTATTAGGGACTTCTGCCTTAGCTATTAGTTTTGTCGGGTTTATGGAAGCCTTTTCTGTTGGTCAGTTTTTAGCTAGTAAAAAACGCCAAAAAGTTGAAGCGAATCAAGAATTGATTGCTTTAGGAGCATCGAATATAACGGCTGCATTCACCGGAGGCTATCCCATAACAGGAGGGTTAAGTCGTTCTGTGGTTAACTTTTCATCTGGGGCAAATACAGCCTTAGCATCAATCATTACGGCATTATTTCTGATGTTAACTGTTTTATTTTTCACCCCCTTATTTTATTATTTACCTCAAACCAGTTTAGCGGCAATTATTTTAGTGGCGGTGGGAAATTTACTCGACTTTCCCACCTTAAAACGGTTATGGAACTATAATAAACTAGATGGAATTACTTGGGGTGGTACTTTTATTGCGGTGTTGCTAACGGGTGCGGAACAGGGAATTATTTTGGGGGTATTGATTTCTCTAGTTTTACATTTAGCTCGAACCAGTAAACCCCATGTTGCTATTTTAGGACGGGTGGAAAATACGGAACATTTTCGCAATATTTTACGCCATCCGGTGACAACTAGCCCCCATATTTTGGCGGTGCGAATAGATGAAAGTTTGTATTTTGTCAATACCAAATATTTAGAAAATTATTTATTAAAATTAGTAACAGAACAAAAAGAAGTCGAATATTTACTGTTAGTCTGTAGTGGGATTAACTCGATTGATGGCAGTGCTTTAGAAACCCTACAGCGTCTGATAGAGGATTTACACCAGATGGGAATTGAGTTTTATCTTTCTGAGGTTAAAGGCCCGGTTTTTGATCAATTAGAAAAAATTGGGTTTGTGGATAAATTAGGACGAGATCGGATTTTTTTAAGCACCGATCAAGCCATCAAAGAACTATCTCAAAGGGTTTCCCTTTAACCCTTAATTGATTTGATAGTGGCATTCCCTGTTTTTTCTGACCTAAAGATGGGATAATTTAATTATCTTGTGTTGAAAAGGATGCTGATGCACGATTCTACTGTAAAACCGATCACCCGTAATTTTTCACTGCTTGTGCCCGTACCTGAAATTCATTTGCTTTCCGGTCAGGATGTTTGTGAACAGGAAGGAAAAGTAGCGTTTGGGAGTCAAGATTTTGAAGTTTTCCGCAAACTTGACCAAGACCGAAATGATCGGATCGTTAAAGTTTTTATCTATGCAACTTTGCAAGAAAATCGTTCCTTTATTCCTAAAGTCACCTGGCAAGCCCTATATATTGGTCATGTAGACTCGCGCCGAGGTCGCCATCCCCAAGGAATGAAATATCGTCCAGCTACAGCCGCCAATGATGCCCCCAATTTTGCTATTTTTTGGGAAGTCACCGACCTCAAACCCTTAGATATTCCTCTGAATATTTCTAATTTCAAAGCCGTGGGGAAAAAAGATGCCTTTCAATCTCGATTTATTCCAGAAAAGCCGTTAATCATTCAATATTTTTAAAATATCTACAAATTTAGTATAAATTCTTCATGAGGTTAATTAAATATTCTCGCTTTCACAAAATATTGTAGGGGCGGGTTCTGTAATAATCTTGAATTGTCACAAATAATTTTAATCAACCCGCCCTACTCGCTCATGGAAATCTACAATTAACGATTAATTAAGATTGTGTTGGGGTCGGGTCGGGTTTAGTAGGTTTTGGGATGAGTTTTCTAGGTTGACTCGAACCCGCCCCTACGGGGTTTGATGAAAATTTAGGCGGGAAATGAGATAAACTATAGACAGCTTAATTTATCATTTCATTAATAATACCGTGTCTCCTCAACCTACAACTACTGCTAACACCAAAGCACTCGCCGCTTTAGACGATCAGCTTTCTAATCGTTTTATTCACCTTGATCCGGCGGGATATTTTATTATTTATATTGACCGAGAAGCGGGATTAATCTGTGCCGAACACTATACCAATGCTATCAATGAAAAAGGATTAGCTGTTGATCCAGAAACCGGAGAACCTTTCCCTTGTACGGGAAGTTTAAAGCGCGAACCTACGGCTATTTTTACGGGAAAAACCGCTAAGGAATTAGGGATTAAAATTACTGAAGAAACCCAACCCTGTCCGGTCAGTTGTTTGGATCATGCCTTGTATCTGGGACGGGAATTTGTGCGGGCGGAAATCTCCTTAATTTCCGGGTCTGATTATATTCAAGATTAAATTAACTAGAGACGTTGCCACCAACGTCTCCATCCTCTTGATTAGAGATCGCCACCACGAAAAGCTAGTAAGATAATGACTGCCGGGCCAGCCACCACAATCAGACCCAACATTGTAAGCTGTGCAATAAGCTCAAAGTTGATATCGCCCAAAAAACTTGTAATTGCGTCCATTATTCCTCCAAACCTAACGAGTGTAAATATTGACTGTTGGTAAAAATCAACAGTTGATCTTACCAGGCGATCGCACCCTCATTTTAAGATTTTTCACAAAACGCAATACAACTCAGGGGATATCGAACCCAGAAGCCGTAATCGGGTTTCCTATTCCCTGAGATAGAGGATGGAGTGGCTGATCTGAGATATAGAGACTAATCTAAGGACAGAACGCGGTAATCGTGGTAAAGTCATGCTCATCAAACCCATTTTAATAAATTCCAAATCACTTGAATGCACATTGCTTGGCTTGGAAAAAAATCACCCTTTTGCGGTAACGTTACCTATTCCCGGGAAATTACTAACGCCCTGTTAGACCGGGGCCATCGAGTTAGCTTTCTGCACTTTGCCCATGAAGGAACGAACGACCGTAACCCAGAATGGCAACTGGAAAACGGTAACTGGAAAATCTCGACTGAGGACAAAAATGGCAAGGTGACACCCTTTCCCATGACTCAGGAGGTGTCTTTACCCTGTCTGTATAAGTCCCAAGTCTATACAATTCCCACCCTCAGTTCTAGCAAAGTCTTAACCAAGTCCCTAAAACGGTTAAAACCCGATTTGGTTCATGCGTCCCTGACCCTTTCACCGTTGGATTTTGTCTTACCTGAAATTTGTGCGGAACTGAATATCCCCTTAGTGGCGACCTTTCATACGCCCTTTGACCATAAATTACGGAATTTTCAATCCGGGACACAACATTTAACCTATCAAATCTACGCGCCTTTTTTGGCAAACTATGACCGTGTGATTGTCTTTTCCCAAGTTCAACGGGAGATGTTAAACCGTCTGGGAGTCGAAAAACACCGGGTAGCGGTGATTCCTAATGGAGTAGATGGGTCGAAATATTCTCCCGGGCCATCGAACTTTAAGGAAGAATTAGGGGCGGAACGGGTTTTTGTCTATCAAGGCCGTTTGGCTACGGAAAAGAACGTAGAGTCCCTACTCAAAGCCTGGAAAAAGTCGGATATGGGGCCGGGTTGTCTATTAGTCATCGTTGGTGATGGGCCCTTAGCCCCCTCTCTCCAAGCCTCCTATGGGCCAGAGGATGGGATTATCTGGTTTGGGTTCGTCGGGGATGAAGACCGACGGATTGAAATTCTGCGGGGGGCCGATGTCTTTGTTTTACCGTCGATGGTGGAAGGCTTATCAATCTCCTTATTAGAGGCGATGTCCTGTGGTACGGCTTGTGTGGCGACGGATGCGGGGGCGGATGGGGAAGTAATGGAAGGCGGCGCGGGAATTATTATGAAGACCCAGGGCGTTACTTCCCAACTGCGAACTCTGTTACCCCTATTACGAGATCATCCTGAAATGATCCCTCTAGTGGGTCAAAAAGCCCGTCAACGGGTCTTAGAACGCTATACTCTCGATCAAAATATCACCCAATTAGAACATCTCTATCGAGATTTATTACAGGAACAGCGTTTGCCATTAAGCCACGTTGTTTAACCAGTTGTAGGGGCGGGGTTCCCCCACCCCTGCTCAGTTATCAGTGTAAGAGTTAAGAAAGATTATGTTACGCAATATGCGATCGCAATCAAAAACTAATTGCCACCTTTGATGCTTTATGTCTGGGTATTTGCATGGGTGTTACTAAAAAACAACAGTTTGAGCAAGTTCCCTCAGCAAACCGACAAACCAGGTTAATATTGATGCCGATAAATAATAATCCAAAAGGGAAGCGGTCTAATTATAAAACATCACCAATAGCTTCATTCAATCTATTATATCAAGGTTGTTATAGCTACTGCTATAACTGCTATTCAATAATTATATGATATAGGTTCGTCCCATTCTTTAAAAACTGTTATCGTTCGCACATTTGGATAAGGTTGTTCATTTAATTCATTCTCAAGTAGCCGTAGAACATATTCTGGCGGGTTATCTAATAATTCAATTTGGTTATAAGTTCCATAGTAGTTTTCTAACTCACTATCAACTTGCCGACGGGTATTCAAAGACAACTGTTCAGAAATTTCTCTCTCAGACCGTCGTATAAAATTTCTCCAATATTTAATAACTCGATTTGGTAAATCACCTTCTCCATATCCACGGCAACATACTAAGCAATGCCAAGGGTTAATATAATTCAGTAAAAATTCAAAGTCTTTTGTACTACTTTTACTTTTTATTTTTTTTTCAAAGCTTCGCAAGTAGCGGACTGCAAAAGCAGATAGGATAGAGCAACCATAACTTTCTTCAACAGGATAGTAGGTTAAACATCTCCAGGGTACTTTGCTGAGAGTATTCCAATTTGAGTAAAGACAGTATAAAGGAATCATCGGGAATTCCTTGTTGCTGAAAGCTTCCTTAATAAGATAGTCACATTGAAAACCTGAATTCTTGTTTTTATGATAATGAAGGTGCTTAAAAGAATCCGTATCGATATCTATGACTTTAGCTTGTACTCGGAATCCAATCCACTTTCCACTAGAGCCTGTAAACCACCACTCCCAATCAGCACCATTGGAACCTTCTTTACGTTTAGTAAATGTTTTACTATAAACTTCAGATGCGTGTCTGATTTTCAATTCAAGAATATTTAAGTCTGTTAAAGTCTCTTCTCCAATTTGGCACTTTACAGAACGTCCTCTCGCTAGAGTATCCCACGTCCATAAAGCACGACTTTTGAAAGTATCACAAAGAGTTGGGCGCATTAGGAAAAGCTCACAGGTAACAAAGAGCTATAATTAAGCTACAAGTTTTAGTATAAACTTCCTTCAATCCATTGAGTCAATGACTTTGCCCAATCAACCCCCCTACAACAGTTTAAAACCCAAAGCAACGAGTACAGTCGGTCGCGGAAAAGTTGTTAAACTAGATGCAAGTCCGAGCTTTTCTAAGTGGAGTGATGAATTCGTTACTTTGTACTTAGGTGATAGCCTTGAATATTATGCTCAATGGGAACAGCCCACTGTAATTGTTTCAGATGGGGCTTATGGTGTTTTAGGATTTGAAGGAGATACATCAGATCATCTTGATCTACCTCAGTGGTATGAACCTCATATTCAAGCTTGGTCAAAAGCAGCGATACCTTGTACTACACTTTGGTTTTGGAATTCAGAAATCGGTTGGGCTGTTGTTCATCCCATTCTTGAAAAATACGGATGGCGTTATGTAAATTGCAATATTTGGAATAAAGGCAAAGGTCATATTGCAGGTAATGTTAATACTGAAAAGATTCGTAGGTTTCCAGTTGTTACAGAAGTTTGTGTTCAATATGTTAGAGAAGTAACAATTAACGATTTGCCTTTAAAAACATGGTTGCTGAAAGAATGGAAACGTTCAGGACTACCCCTTAAACGCGCAAATGAGGCTTGCAGTGTTGCTGATGCTGCAACCAGAAAATATTTTGATCAAGGACATTTATGGTATTTTCCTCCGCCAGAAATGTTTGAACGTCTAGTTAATTATGCAAATGAAAAGGGTAATTCAGAAGGTAAACCCTATTTTTCCTTAGATAATCAACGCTCTTTGACCAAACAAGAATGGAGCAAAATGCGCTCCAAATTTCAATGTCCTCACGGGTTTACAAATGTTTGGGAACGTTCTGCTTTACGAGGAAATGAACGAATTAAAACTAAATCTGGTAAAGCGTTACATCTCAATCAAAAACCCCTTGATCTCATGAGTCTGATTATTCAATCTTCTAGTGATGAAAATGATATTATCTGGGAACCGTTTGGAGGTTTATTTAGTGCTTCTTTGGCAGCACGTCAATTAAAGCGAAAAGCCTACTCCTGTGAAATTGACCCAGACTATTTTTACTGGGGTACAGAGAGATTTAATCCAGAATTTTATCAATACTCTCTTCTTTAATATCCAAATAAGTTTGTAAAGCTTGCTTAATTCTTTCCTCTTTACGGCTGGATAAAAGTCTATTCCATTCCCCGATCTTCATACAACACATTTCAATGTTAAAGACACGCTGTTTAAACTGCTCAATACCTGGATGTTCAATTCGATCCATCTTGGCAAAATTCGTATCGAGTCTATATTTGTAGCGGATGAGTAATTCGCGTAAAAGTAATTGATATTCTCTGGTTGGTTTGTAAATTCGTCCTTCACTAGTTTGATCAAATTGGAAGTGATTTTGACTATCTTTGAAACGTGCTGTTATTTCCGTCGCGAGGGGAAACCAGGCTTTAATTTCTAAACCTGGTATGGGTTGAACGTTACCTACAAAAATAGTATCGGGAAAACCAGGGTCTTGCCGTTGCCACTTGCCAAACTCAGAAAAATCATCTTGTTTATTCAGAAACTCAACTGTATTAAATTCAATCAAATTCCCCAGGAGTGGCGAAAGCTTTGATATTACTTTAGATAGATTAACTGCGGCATCTACAGAAATCGGTTTGGAAATATCCAACAGATCAAAAATATGTCCAGATAAGCCATCTAAATAATGAGAGGCTAGTCTGATTACATCTTGTGTATTCATCTTGCTTTTCCACAAAATATATGTTCTAATTCCTCGTTAATTTCCCTAAGAATGTCACAGGGATCTATACCCATTACACGGGTAATTAACAAAAATTCAATCACATCTAATCGTCTTTCGCCGTTTTCATATTTAGCAACAAAAGATTGGGGTTTATTGAGAGATTGAGCAAGGGTTGCCTGAGTCAACTTAGCTGCCTTGCGTGCTGCAATCATGCACTGGCGAAATATGTCATACTCAGGGCTAAAAATGGTTTTCATCTTGCCTTTAGTGAAGCAATATCTTTACCTCAGACAAGATAAACCCAATTTAGGATAATCCCAAATTAGGATATTTGCGATCGCCTTCCTCTATTTCTCAAACCCAATTTTCTGATAACTTAATAGGGGCAAAGTAACCCCTCCCCTATAACTGATGACTGTTTCCACGCTTGGGCAAATTGGGAGACATATTCTTCCTGTTCGGTGGTTTCTACACAATATTCACGGGTATGGCGGACAATTGCGATCGCATTTTCTGGAGTATAACCCAAGGTGACTAAGCAACAAGACACAATCGTTCCCGTGCGTCCAAATCCCCCCATACAGTGAACAACAACAGTTTTACCTGCTTTGGCGCGGTCAAGAATTTGGGGAACTAGGTTAATCACTCCTGGCATGGAGGTGGGAACTTTCATATCGGGAATGGGAAACCAGAGAGTTTCCATCCCCCTAGCTTGGGCTTCGGGGAATAAGGTGGGAATTTGGACTTTATGGAATTCGTGGGGTTCAATTAGGGAGACTAAAACATCGGTGTGATAGAAATAGCGCAGGCGGTCTAGGTCATGATATAAACTACGATCCCAGAGTAGGTGCATCCCTTGATGGGATTTTCCCGGGGCGTAGGTCATGCCGATTTTTCCGGTGAAGGGGATGACATCGGGGGGGAGAAAATCAACGTTAATCGGGAAGTTACTGGATGTTCTAGGGTAGTTCATGGTCAAGCAAATGGGTTTGATGTCAACCTGCTTTACAAATTGTAATTAAAACCTTCGCTTTGGTCTACATTGCTCAACAAAATCTGATTAATGAACTCAAACAGGAGATATAGTGCTACCCATTACAGTTGTAGAGACGCGCCAATAGCCTTCAGCATGGCTTCGCCCGGGCACGTCTCTACTAAATCTGTGCAAACTCATTGCCTATTGCCTATTGCCTATTACCTATTACCTATTCCCTATTCCCTGTTCCCTTATTCAGATTTAAGTGATGCCATATCGATACAGAAGCGGTACTTAACATCGGACTTGAGCAGTCGCTCGTAGGCTTCGTTAACCTTCTGGATGGGGATAACTTCGACATCTGCGGTGATATTGTGCTGGCCGCAAAAGTCGAGCATCTCTTGGGTTTCGGCGATACCGCCAATGTTAGAGCCGGACAGACTGCGACGGCCCATGATCAGGCTGAATGCCGCGATATCGAACGGCTTTGGGGGTGCGCCGACCAGGGTGATGTTGCCGTCCCGGGTGAGTAGGTTGAGATAAGCGTTGATGTCGTGATCGGCGGATACGGTGTCGAGGATGAAATCAAAGCTGCCAGCGTGCTTCTGCATTTCGTCGGCGTTGCGAGACATGACCACTTCGTCGGCACCGAGGCGGAGCGCGTCTTCTTTTTTATTCGCTGAGGTGGTGAAAACGACGACGTGGGCTCCGAAGGCACGGGCGAACTTCACACCCATGTGGCCCAGTCCCCCCAGACCAACTATGCCGACCTTCTGGCCCTGGGTGACACCCCAGTGGCGCAGGGGCGAGTAGGTTGTGATCCCGGCGCACAGGAGCGGTGCGACTCCAGACAGATCGAGGTTGGCCGGAACGCGCACAACAAAGCGTTCATCGACGACGATGCTATCGGAGTAGCCCCCATAGGTAACGCCTCCGAGGTGCTTGTCTGGGGAGTTGAAGGTGAGGGTCAGGTTGGGGCAGAACTGCTCAAGACCAGCTTGGCAATGGGGACAAGTGCCGTCCGAGTCAACCAAGCAGCCGACACCAGCGAGATCGCCGGGCTTGTACTTGCTAACGGCCGAGCCAACCTGGGTGACACGGCCAACAATCTCATGACCGGGGACAATTGGATAGACCGTGGGCATGAAGCTGCTCCACTCGTTACGCACGGAATGGATGTCGGAGTGGCATATACCACAGAACAGGATTTCGATCTGTACGTCGTGTTCGGTTAGATCACGGCGCCCGATCTGGGCGGAAGCCAGGGGTGATGTGGCACTGGCTGCGGAATAAGCTTTTGTGTTGTACATCAATTAATGCTCCTATGGGTGACTAGCGGGCGGGTCTTTTAGTTAATTAAAACTGAGTTTTCTCTTGAACAAATTGTAATCAAAATTTTAGCTTTGGTGTACGATGAGTTCTCTTAGATAATAAAACCGATCATTTCGCCAGTCTTCCGCTTTTTTTCGTCCGACATATCCAGCTAGAGGGGAAGACAGTTCGACCAGGATTTCATGAAGTTCCCGTTCTGATAGGAATTGAGGCTGATTGGAGCAATAACGTCCATGAATTCCTGAAACTGTTGCTTCTGCCATTTGAGCATTATTTAGATAGTCTTTGACTACTTTAATAATATGCGATCGCAATTGTAAACGATTAAACACGATTTTAATATATTTATCTATGTTATCATCCATTTGACCCCATTCCTCTTGATCCCCTTTCTTTTTTTTAAAATAGTCTTTGAGTTCAATTAAGTCAACTGAACCCGGATATTGAGCTTGGAGTTTAACGAGTTTTTCTAATGTTTCAGGATTAATAATTGTCATCTTATGTACTTTTGCTGCCTCGTTCATTTGTTGAGTAGGTTCACTAGGGCCTATAATTAATTTAATGGCGTCTTTGAACAGTTTTTCATCCTTTAAACGCAGTGTTCCTAAATTTAAGAGTTGAACTGCGGTATCATTGGGGGTTTTTTTGCCTGCTTTACATTCGCCGACAATCGGATAAGGTTTTGAACAAAATAAGTCTAATCCACCTGCACCTCCTTTATGAGCATAGTCTATAGTAAAACCTAAAAATTCTAAGCTTTGTTTAACAATATTCTCAAAGTCTGTTCCGGCTTGATAGTTGCTTTTGCCTTCGTCTAGTTCTTTACTTCGGTTTCCGAATGCTGCTATTTCATTAATCCAATTTAAGCTGGAATCATTGGTTAAATTGGCAGGTTTTGAAGTTTTCCAACCTAAGAGTTGATGAATATTGGCTTGTAAAAGGTTTAAACCGAGTTGTTCTTCCTGAGATAAAGAGTTAGTTTGAAACTGGGCGATCGCAGTTTCTAATTCTTCTAATTCAGGATGTTCTGGCGGTTGACGATTGAGAATTTTTCGATATAGATGTTCAAATTTATGATCATCTAAAATCGGATTTGTTTCTGTTACCGTAATAGAATGGGGTAAAGGTATAAATCGAGAACTATTGACAGATGATACTGTGATCGGTTCAGGGAGTTTATAAACCCGAAGATAAGTTAAAAAAATGTTTCCTCGCTGTTGTAAGAGGGCCTTTAATCCTTCCTCCGTCCAAGGGGTTACTTTAGATAACTTAGTCAAATCTTCGGGATCGTTTACTTGAGAACAGTTGTGACATTTACCCCAAAGCTTAATTTCAACTTCATCAAAATTTATTTCATCTAAAACAGTTTTACAAGTTGACAAAAAACTTGATTTATAGTATTCCTCAACTGGAAATAAATTCAACAAAGTATTAACGGGATAAAGGGCGAATGATCTCCCCAAATACATATCAACATGAGTAATAATGGTGATCATTCTGCCCTGACTTAAGGCAACAATATCAGGATATGGCACTGATAAAGCATTATCAAGCGAAATAGAGTTATACATTTTTAAAACCCAGATAAATCAATATCATTTTCTGATTCATAGCCGTTATTTTCTGATTCAGATGATAACATTAGAGGTTCCTCCATACTCACATCATCAGGAACTTGGTATGAAGGATCACTCAAAATTTCTCGAAGTAATGGATTACTTTCACCCAAATTATACTTTGCTCCTTTTTCATGAATAAATTTTAAGATTTCTTCTTCTGTTAATTGATAATCAACGCTACGCTTTTGATGAACTGCACGAATCGCAATTAATGGTTTAATTTCTTCTTCTTTAAGTTCTACATATTCTCCCCCTTGACGAATTAAAGGTTGTAGATAAGTTGCTTCCATATAGCCAGTAATTTTTTTAGTTTTAGAACGCACTAAACACCCTCTTGTAATCTCAATTGAATAATCTTGAGGAGCAATAAGCCTTTTAAACCCTGCTCCTAGCGCGTGACCGCCATCATACTGAAGCACTGCTACACCAATTGCTATATCTTTCTCATCCTGTTTTCCTATAATTTTAAAATTCAGAAAACCATCTTTAGATTCTTTTCGTTTTAAACGCCGTACCTGATCTGTAACTCCTTCAACAAAAATACCTTCAATCGTTTTACCAATTAAACTTTTGCATCCGAAAAGCAAAGCGTCAGCAATCAAATAATTATCATCAATTGAGCTTTCTACATCTTGCTTCATTTCATCATCAAATGCCTGTTTTACTGGATCTTCAGGAGGGGGAAAGACGGGCGATATTTTGCTAGGCAAACTTTTTTTGCATAAATTCAAAACTTCTCTTACTGTACTAGATTTACTTTTACCTAAATTTCTAAGTTCCTTTTCGTCAAAAGGATAAAGAGGATCATGGGAGACTAAATTTTTACTGGTGTAAAAATCTGATAAACGCATTTTTACTAATTCAATTGCTGCATTCTCATCCACAAACTTTAAACTGAGTGGATCGTCGCTATAACTAGAAATCTTATGCAAAGGAAAGTTTGTTAGGGTTTTAATCTTGTCTTTCCAAACATTAGGTAACATAACACTTAAAATAATACCTCGTTCGAGGTTTTCAAAGAGTTCTTTAATTAATCCAGCAACAAACTGCACTCTTGCATATCCTAAATCTGGATCTTGATCAACGATATTATCTAATTCATCAAAACAAATAACAAGCTGATTATATTCGCTAATCAAATCTAAAATCTGTAAAACAGCATCAAAAGATAAGTTTTGAGGAGGCAAGCCTAATTCTACTGTTTTATGTTGAGCTAATTCTTGACCCCCTAGCCAATTATTAGCATACAAAACTTGCTCTAAAGAAAGTGTCCAAAATATACATCGAACAATATCAGGGTTCAGATTAGGATATTTTGTTGATTTTAATTGACAAAAAGATTTAGTCAATTTAGATATCAAGCCTTTAGCTTTCTTATCAGAATTTGTTACTTTATCTACTAATTCTTGTGCAGAGTAACTTCTGATCTTGTTTTGAATAAAAGTTTCATTCGCCATATTAGTAGCGAGTTCCTGCCATTGTCTAACATCCTGACTTCCTTGTTGATTTAAACTATCTGCAATGGTTTTTTGGAACCCATGTTTAATATTTTTTAAATCCCCATACTTATTTGCGTACATAAATAAAGCTCCACCTTGAGATTTTAGGCGATGTCGAATGCGACTAATAATATGGGATTTTCCCGTTCCATATTCTGCTGTAATCACAATTGATGTTTTATAGTTTTGTTGTAAAGTTTGGAAAACAGCATCAGACGCATGAGCATTCAGAAAAGCCACATCTGGGAACTCTTGTTGCCAGATATTTTGATAAGTTACAGTCACTTCATTAAAAGGATTGTGACTCAGTAGGGCATGGTTTAAATCTTCGATTGAGGAAGTTTGAGGATTAGACATAATGACTGGTACAAGGTAAAGGAACAAAAAAAATAAATATTTATTAGGCTTCTAAACGCTTGGTGTAGTAACGCATAGCTCCTAATTCGGTTTGAATAGAATCTTCAACTTTGTCAGGTGTACTATCGGTCATTTCACCCCCAATCAGTTGAACAAGATCATTTGCTTGCATTTCTAATATCCATTCATTGAATTGTGAACGAGTAACTTGATCACCAATAGTCCGACGAATGCGATAAATTGGGACTAAGTTATCATAGTTATAATCTTTATTTAATTGATCATACACCTGAAGGGCGATCGGTTTAAACTCCTCATAGGAAGCGATCGCAGTTTCTTTAACAAATGTTGCGGAAGTTATTCCTTGATTTAATTCTCGAATTAAACCCACCAACCCATTAGCTAAACGAGAAGCTATAACCGTTCCATCAAACACAAAATCAGGACTACTTAAAGCATCAATTAACATTCGTTTTCCCGTATCTGTGATCGATACCATGGGGGTTTGATTTTGCTTATAAATTTTAATTGCTTCCGCCGCTTTCAATTCTTCATAAATTGTTTGAGCAACGCCAATTTTTTTGTTATTGCGTTTTTGCTTAACTTTACTGGTCAATTCACTTTTTTTGACTTCCCCCTCCGTGCAACTCATCGCCCACAAGGTCAGGAGGAGGCGAGTTTTATCCATTATTCCCGTCGTAGCAGTAACCGAATTAGACGAATCCAGAGCAGGTGTTGAAGACATATTATTAATCAGACTATGGAAAAATATGATCAAATTTTACAGCAAACTTGTCTTAAATAAAAGCACAATTGTTCATTTTAATGAGATAAACTCCGTATATTCTCGTAGAGTTTATAAAATGTTGATACTAAGGTTGATGGATTTCCAGGCTTTTGACCTTAACGGGACATTTTTCTGAAAAAATTGTGTGGATTGATAAAACTCAGGATAGTCAAGGTTGGGATTTGTTATACTCTGCTATGATTAGCGACCTAAATATAGGACGGAAAATAATGGCACAAACTCTACTCGAACAACTACGGGAAATTACCGTTGTCGTGGCGGATACTGGAGATATCCAAGCCATTGAGATGTACACCCCTAGAGATGCAACTACCAACCCCTCCTTAATTACTGCCGCCGCCCAAATGCCCCAATATGAAGATATTGTGGATGATACCCTCAAAAAAGCCCGTCAGGAGTTGGGGGGAAGTGCTTCGCCTGCTGAAGTGGCAAATTTAGCTTTTGAAAGGTTAGCCGTGGCTTTTGGATTAAAAATATTAGCCATTATTCCGGGGCGCGTATCAACGGAAGTCGATGCTCGGTTATCTTATGATACGGAAACCACCATTGCTAAAGGTCGTTATATTATCGAGCAATACGAAGCGGCTGGGATTTCCCGCGATCGCATTTTAATTAAAATTGCCTCCACTTGGGAAGGAATTAAAGCCGCCGAAGTCCTAGAAAAAGAAGGGATTCATTGTAATTTAACCCTATTATTTGGCATTCATCAAGCGATCGCCTGTGCAGAAGCTGGGGCTACCTTAATTTCTCCCTTTGTCGGTCGGATTTTAGATTGGTACAAAAAAGACACCGGACGAGATTCCTACCCCCCCGAAGAAGACCCTGGCGTTTTATCTGTCACCCAAATTTATAACTATTATAAAAAATTTGGCTATCAAACAGAAGTGATGGGGGCAAGTTTCCGTAATATTGGGGAAATTACCGAGTTAGCCGGATGTGATTTATTAACAATTTCTCCCGCCCTATTAGAAGAATTACAATCAACTATTGGCGACCTCCCCCGCAAACTCAATCCCGAAACCGCCGCTAGTTTAGACCTGGAAAAAATCTCGATTGATCAAGAGACTTTTAACCGAATGCACGCCGAAGATCGGATGGCTTCGGAAAAATTAGAAGAAGGAATTAAAGGGTTTTCTAAAGCCTTAGAAGCCCTAGAAAAATTCTTAGCGGATCGATTAGCAAGAATTGAAGGAGAAGAAGTAATTAGTCATGCGGCGGAAGACATTTTCCGCGCCTATGATTTAGATGGCGATGGCTATATTACCCGGGAAGAATGGTCAGGAACAGACGCCGTATTTGATGCCCTCGATCAAGATAATGATGGTCAAATTACCGCCGAAGAAATGGCCGCCGGACTGGGTGTATCTTTCCATTTAGCCACGGTTTAAATACCCAAAACTTGAGGAAAAACTGTAGAGACGTGCCACGGCGCGTCTCTCTACTGTATGTTTATTCAAGTTAAACAATTTCTGCCCTCAAGGGTAATAATTTTACTAATATGAGTCCATTAATTCCCGATTCTATTTTCAACTCCCTAATGGCCGATTATTCTGAAACGACACCCGCTTTAGAGGATTTGCAACGAGAGTTTGCGGCTAACCTACTCTATCTTCAAGGTCAATTACCAACAACCGCAACCCCCCAGGAGTTATATCAAGCTTTAGCCCATACCGTTAGACAATTTTTAATGCCTTCCTGGGTGAAAACAACTCAAAATTGTTCCCAAAATAAAGTTAAACAAATTTGCTATTTTTCCACGGAATATTCTTTGGGATCTCATCTAGCTAATCATTTAGTCAATTGCAATTTATGGGAACCATTCCGAGAATCTCTAAAAGCCTTTAATCTCAACTTACAAGACTTAATCGACCAAGAAATAGAACCCAGTTTAGGCTATGGAAATGTTGCCCAATTACCTATTGATGAATTGGATTCTTTGTCTACCTTGAATCTGCCCGCTATTGCCTATGGAATTCGTTATGAATTTGGTAGTTTTGATCAAGAAATTCATCACGGTTGGCAAGTCGAAAAGATTGATAAATGGTTGCGATATGGAAATCCCTGGGAAATTGCCCGTCCCGAGGCTACGGTAAATGTGCAGTTAGGTGGTTATACGGAGGCTTATTATGACCAACAAGAACGCTATCGGGTGCGTTGGATTCCCCAGCGTTGCATCAAAGGAGTTTCCTATGATACACCGATTTCCGGTTATCAAAGTCATACCGTCAATACCTTAAGATTATGGAAAGCAGAACCCATTGTTTCCTTTAATTCTCAGGATTTTAATATTGGGGATTATTATGGAACTGTTCAGGGAAAACCCTATGTTGAATTACTCACAAAAGTCCTATATCCCCATGATGAAAAAATTCAACAAAAACAACTACGTTTAGAACAGCAATTCTTTTTTGTCTCCTGTTCTCTCCAAGATATGATTCGGAATCATCTGGCAACGGGAGAAAATTTAGAGACATTTCATCAACACTATTCTATTCAACTCCATGATACGGCTAGTGCGATCGCTATTGCCGAATTGATGCGATTATTTGTAGATGAATATGGCTTAGAATGGGAAAAATCCTGGTCAATTACACGAAAAACTTTTACCTATCTAAACCCAACACTGTTACCCGAATTTCAACAAAAATGGTCTGTGGGATTATTAGGAAGTTTATTACCCCGTCACCTAGAAATTATCTATGAAATTAATAATCGATTGTTGATTGGAGTTCGCAGTCAATATCCGGGGGATTTTAATAAATTATCTCGACTTTCTTTGATTGATGAAACGGGAGAAAGATATGTTCGCATGACCCATTTGGCTTGTATTGGCAGTTATGCCATCAATGGAATTTCTCTCTGGCAAACCGAAGGATTAAAGCAATCAATTATTCCCGATTTTTATGAATTAACACCGGAAAAATTTAGGGCAATTAGCAGTGGGATTACCCCTCGGCGTTGGTTGGTTTTAGCCAATCCTCGTTTGACGGAATTAATTACTCATAAAATTGGGGATAGCTGGATTAAAAATTTTGCGGATTTGCGGAGTTTAGAATCGGAATTAGATCGGTTAGAATTTCGTTTGGCTTGGCGAAATATTAAGCAAGAAAACAAACGAAATTTGGCTATTTATATTCAAAAAAACTGTGGGATTACGGTAAATCCTGATTCTATTTTTGATATTCAAATTGAACGAATTCAGGAATATAAACGTCAACATTTGAATATTTTAAAAATTATTACTCTCTATAATCGGATTCGGAAAAATCCCGATGGGGATTATGTTCCCCAAACCTTTATTTTTGCGGGAAAAACCGCCCCGGGTTATGTGATGGGGAAATTGATGATTAAATTAATTCATGCGGTGGGTCAAGTGATTAATTCTGATCCGGTGATTGGCGATCGCTTGAAAGTCGTATTTATTCCGAATGTTAATCAAACTTTAAGTCAACATATTTATCCCGCCGCCGATGTCTCTGAACATTTGGCCATGGCTGGGAAAAAAGCCGGGGGAATTGCGATTCTTAAACCTGCTTTTAATGGATCGTTAACATTAGGAATTGTAGATGGCGCGAGTGAGGAATTACGCCATGCAATTGGAGCAGAAAATTTCTTTGATTTCGGATTAAGTTTATCTGAAATTGAAATTTTAAAAGCTAAAGGTTATAACCCTTGGAGTTATTATCATGGCAATGAAAGCCTGCGAGAAAGTATTGATCAAATTGCATCTGGTTATTTTTCCCAAGGTGATCCGAATCTGTTTAAAACATTGGTTGATGCCCTATTATATCACGATGAATATATGGTTTTTGCTGACTATCAATCCTATCTGGATTGCCAAGATAAAATCAGCCAAACCTACCGAGATTGGGAAACCTGGACGAGAATGTCTATTTTAAATGTAGCTCGTTTAGGTAGTTTTTCCTCCGATCCAATTGTCCAGGCTTATTCTGAAAATGTTTGGCGGATTCATCCGGTTTAGGATAGTATCAAGTTTAAGTTTTTTGCACCCTTTCACCCGCCAATATGAGTAAGATTACTTTTGCCGAGCAGTTCCGCTACAGATTTGATAATTTCATGTCAAAAGGCACCATTGCCTTAGTCAGTGGTTTAGCACTGGTGTCCTTCGCCTTTATTCTGATTATGGGATTTTTAGTCAGTCTCGCTCGGGTTGCACCCCCAGGGGATACGGCACTGAATCCCTTTGAGGCAATGTGGGCTGTTTTAATGCGTACCCTGGATGCGGGAACTATGGGAGGCGACCAGGGGTGGTCATTTCGTCTGGCGATGTTATTGGTAACCTTTGGGGGAATATTTATTATTAGTACCCTAATTGGTTTGCTTAGTAGTGGCATTGATACCAAGTTAGAAGACCTGCGGAAAGGACGTTCACGGGTGATTGAAACCGATCATATTGTGATCCTGGGTTGGTCGTTACAAATCATCACTTTAATTAATCAACTGATTTTAGCCAATGCGAATCGTTCAGATACTTGCATTGTTATTCTCAGTCCTGAAGATAAAGTTCAGATGGAAGATCGTCTCTATGATGGGTTGGGGAAACTGCGTCAAGTTCGCCTCGTTTGTCGCACCGGAAATCCTAGTAATTTAGCGGATTTAGGCATGGTGAATATTCAGGCAGCCCGCTCAATTATTATTTTAAATGAATCTCTAAACCAATCTGATACTCATTTAATTAAGACTCTTTTAGCGATTAAAAATTTACCCCGTTTAGAATCTAAACCCTATCATATTGTCGCTCAGGTTCAGGATATTAATACCCTCGATATTATTCAACTGATTGGACAGGATGAAATTGAAGGATTACTGACTCAAGATTTAATTTCCCGCATGATTGTTCAAACTTGCCGTCAATCGGGTTTATCGATTGTTTATATGGAATTATTGGATTTTAGCGGGAATGAAATCTATATTCACGAAGAACCTGCTTTACAACATCAATCCTATGGAGATATTCTCTTAGCCTATCTTGATTCTGCGGTGATCGGAATACAATCAACCGATGGAACAATTCAACTCAATCCGACCCTAGATAGGATCTTACAACCGGGAGAAAAATTAGTTGTTTTAAGTGAGGATGATAGCACGATTCGCTTATCCGGTGTTTCAGAATTTGCGATTAATCGGAGTGTGATGCAACTGACCAAAGAACCAGCCATCTCGACTCCCGAACATACGTTAATTTTAGGGTGGAATGATCACACTCCTCGGATTCTAGTTCAACTGGATCAATATGTTGCCACTAACTCCAGTGTTACCCTGGTTTCACCTTTCCCAGAAACCGATATTATTAATGTCTTAAATACCTTGAATTTACAACAACAAACCCTGGAGTATTATCAAGGATCAACCACCGAAAGAAATGTTTTAGAGTCTCTCAATTTAGAGAAATATCACCATGTTATTGTGTTGTCTAATCCCGAGTTAGATCCTGAAGAAGCCGACGCTCAAACCTTAATTACTTTGATCTATCTTCGAGATATTGCCGATCGCAAAAATCCTAATATACAGATTGTCACTGAAATGTTAGATACCCGCAATCAAGCCTTAGCTCAGGTGGCGCGTCCCGATGATTTTGTGATTACTGAACAAATTATTAGTCGGATGTTAGCCCAAGTTTCAGAACAGAAAAACTTAAATGCTGTATTTGCCGAATTATTTAGTCCTCAAGGGTCAGAAATTTACCTTAAACCAGTCAGTAATTATGTCACTATTAACGAACCGATTAATTTTTATACCTTTGTTGAAGTGGCTAAACAACGGGGAGAATCAGCCATCGGTTATCGGTGTTTGAAGGATGCTAAAAATTTAGCCAGAGGTTATGGAATTGTGATCAATCCGAAAAAAGATGAAGTGATAAAATTTTCCCCTCAAGATCGGATTATCGTTTTAGCGGAGTCCTAACATCAAGCCGGGTGCATCGCTATTTGTTGATATTTAATCAGGGGTGTTTCTATGATGCTAAAAAAATAATTATTTGTTATAAATCCCGGGTAATTTTTAGTTAAAAATTATTGCGAAAACTTGACTTAATCCTCTATAAACAACTACTGTTGTATATCCTCAGTATTAGGATGGAAAAATGATTACTTCAGAACCCATCATTTTAAGTTTTAAAAACGTCACTTTAAGCGACGAGCAATTTTATCAACTTTGCCAAGATAATGAAAATTGGCAACTCGAACGAACGGTCAAAGGAGAATTAGTAATTATGCCCCCCGTTGGTGGAGTCAGTGGTAATCGAGAATCAGATTTAAACGGTGAACTTTGGTTTTGGAATCGTCAAACTCAACTGGGAAAAGTTTTTAGTTCTTCTACTATATTTCGCTTACCCAAGGGTGGCGATCGCTCTCCCGATGTGGCTTGGGTAGCTAAGGAACGTTGGGAATTACTAACACCTGAAGAACAAGAAAAATTTCCCCCAATATGTCCTGATTTTGTGATTGAATTACGTTCTCGCACTGACTCCCTAACCCAACTTCAAGCAAAAATGCAGGAATATTTGAACAGTGGTTTGCGCTTAGGTTGGTTAATTAATCCCCAAGAACAACAAGTAGAAATATATCGTCCTAATCAAGCTCTTGAAATTGTCAAACTACCCACAACTTTATCAGGAGAAAATATCTTGCCGGAATTTATTTTAAACCTACCTCTTTTTTAATTATTTTGCTTATTAACTACAAAATTCACCTTAAAATAACCATAGGAGTAAATTAAAAATGGTTCAATTACTAACTAAAACCTATTCCTTTGAAGAATATTTAGCTTATGACGATGGCACGGATAACAAATATGAATTAGTTAATGGAGAATTAAAACTTATGCCTATTGCTAGTGGTTTTCATGCTTTAATTTTGGTTTTAATCTATGATATTTTAAAAGCGGAAATTGATCGAATTCAACAGCAGTGGAAAGTAATGCCTGGTACAGTAGGAGTAAGAACAGCCAAAAAGAAATCAAGGATTCCTGATTTAGTCATTTTGTCAGAAAGTCAATGTCAAGAACTCCGAAAAATGTCCGCCGCCGTTTTAGAAGCACCTCCCCTATTAGCGGTAGAAATTGTTAGTCCGGGTAATTCTGATGATGATTACCGTTATAAGCGTTCTGAATATGCGGTTAGAGAAATTCCTGAATATTGGATTATTGACCCAGAAACCGCAAAAATCTCGGTTTTATTATTAGTTGCTGGTTTTTATGAAGTTACCGAATTTACAGGTGAACAGGAAATTAAATCTTTACTTTTTCCTGAATTAAAGTTGATATCTAAACAGGTTTTTGAGGTCTGAAATTTTTGATTAAAAACGAGACTTGGATTTTTCGGAGTTTGCTATAATTATAAAATTGATATTTTTTTCACAAAATCTTGATGTTCTACGGTTAATAAACCCTGTTGTAAAACAGCCAATACTTTAGCTAAATTACCCGCTAATAAAGCAGCTTTATCTAACCATAATCCCGGGAATACTTGAGAACAAATTATATCATCTGTATTAGGCTCAAGTTGAATATATTCTCCTTCATTTAATCTAAACCAATCAAATTGACGGTCATAAACTCGCCAAACTAGATATTCTTGTACTCCATTACGACGATAAACGTTTAATTTTTGGTGCAAATCGTAGGAAGCGGTAGAAGCTGCAATTTCTACAATTAATTCTGGTGCACCTTCGATATAATCATCTTCACTAATGCGCGACTGTCCTCCGGTTTCAATTCTTAGCAGTGCATCGGGTTGAGGTTCATTATCCAGGTCAAGACGCACTGTAGTATTATCCAATACCTCCACTCCTAGCGTAGCAGCTTCGTAAGTGACTAGCCAACCCATAATTCCAGCATGGGGTTTACCGTGACGTTTTGCTCTAACCGGAGATGCCATATAAACTATTCCTTCAATTAATTCCGCTTTTTTGAGATTAGGCAATACCTGATAACGACGCTCAAATTCAGCACGGGTTAATTTGTCGCCGTTTTCTAAGGTCGGAATAGTTAAGTTGGTCGAAATTGCATTAGCAGCTATCATCAGCTTTTTTTTGCTATATACGGATGTTAAGTATAGCATATTTTATATAATCTGCGGTTAATATAGCAAGTCTAAATCAGTTGTCTAAATAGCTGGAAATCCAAATCATCGTAGGGGCGAGGCGCGCCTCGCCCCTACACACCTTTCCTAATATTCAAAAAGCGATCGCTTCCTTATTGATTAAAACTTACTTTACCGCCAATCTCCCTGAACTGTAAACGCCGCCCAATAATAGGGAGATTGCCATTTTCCCGATTTCCACATTTCTAACTGAGCCTCTCTTAAAGCGATAATGGGATTCTTACCCCCCTTCAATATCGGCTGATAAAATCGAGTCATTAACTCAGAAGTTGACGCATCATTAACACTCCACAAACTAACAACAACCCGCCGCGCACCAGCATACATAAATCCCCTTGTCATCCCCACTAAACCTTCGCCTTTCGTCTCTTTCCCTAAGCCCGTTTGACAAGCACTTAATACCACTAATTCCGCAGGTAAATTTAAGTTAAAAATATCGTGGAGACGTAAAAACCCATCCTCAGCTTGTCCTTGTTGATTAAATAAGGAAAACACCACTCCCGATAGTTCAGGATTAACAGAATCCAGTAAACCATGAGTAGCAAAATGAACTATTTGATATTCAGATAAATTGGGATTTTTGGCTTCTTCTAGGGAGGCTTGAAAGTCTAGGGCTTGTAACCTTTGATTTTCAGGAACTAATGCTAGAATTTTCTCAGCTTCGGTGCGGGTATACTCCAGACGGCCATAAGCTTTAGGCCCTTCCCCAATACCTAAATTACGGGTAGCCCGTTTGAGGGCTGACTGGTTTACAGTTTCTCCAATAGCCCCCCTTTCTAAGGGGGGTTGGGGGGATCGACTTGTCAGGCGAGAGTCATTAAGGCTGAAAACGGGGTCGGCTAATACCGCGACAGTTTTGGCTACCGTTGGGCGATTTTGTAGTTGTTCCCGTTGAATAGCAATGGTTGAAGTTGAGGGAGAGGTAACAATTTCATGCTCTACTAAAAGGGGTGTATTAGGTTGAGATGGAATGGGTAAGGCCGCAAAGGGAATATATTGTAATACCCCATCGCCAACAATTAATAAACGTTTATTTCCCAGTTGAGAAGCTACGGGTTTTAGTAATATTTCACTGAGGGGGAGTCCGCTTTCTACGGAAGTAGATTCATTAATCTCTCGCCAAGGTTTGGCAATTTCTTCAATTTCACTTTGTTTAGGTAAAACATAGCTGGTAATACTATTTTTAGTCACAGCCCAGAGATAACTGCGGTCTTCTCCCAAGGAATATTCTAATAGTAGGGTATCATCATCAAGGACTTTTTCTTGGATTTGTTGTAGGGTGAGAGGCTGGGGATATTTGAGGTTAGCATAACGGGGACTGGTAAGGCGAATTTTAGCTTCTAATTCGTCGAGTTGATTGAGTAAAGATTGAGATTGTTGTTTAATTTCATCGAGTTGTTGTTGGGTGTATTCAGCGCTTAAGAGTTCCTGTCTGCGACGTTCTACGGCGTTGAGTTGCTGTTGTAAATTGCGTTCTTGTTCTAATAGTTTGGTGTCAGCACCTTGGCGGATATTGGCACCGGCTTCGGTGAGGAGTTCTACAAGACTTCGGGCGCGAGTCCGTTCGCTGGCAGTGAGGGCTTTGGCATCATAGCCTTGGGAGGGGTTTTGTTGATGCAGTTGCATTAATAGGTCGATGTAAAACTGGTAATAATCTTGAACGGTGGCAAAGTAGGATTGACGCAGTTGTTGAGAACCGATTTTGGTGCGGAGGTCTTCAATAATGGTAATGGCGGCTTCTATGTCAGTCAGGGCTGCGGTGAGGTTGTTTTGACTACGTTTGAGGTAGGCAAAATTATAGAGAGTCACGGCTTCCCCCCCTCTATCCCCCACTGTCCGTGATAGGGCTAAGGCTTGGTTGTAGTAGTCCAGGGCTTTCTGCTTTTCTCCCAGGGAGGAGTACACCCAGCCAATATTGTTGAGAGTAGTGGCTTCCCCCTCTCTATCCCCCACTGCCCGTGATAGGGGTAAGGCTTGGTTGTAGTAGTCCAGGGCTTGCTGCTTTTCTCCCAGGGAGGAGTACACACCACCAATATTGTTGAGAGTAGTGCCTTCCCCCTCTCTATCCCCCACTGCCCGTCTTATGGGTAAAGCTTGGTTGAAGTAATCTAGGGCTTGCTGCTTTTCTCCCAGGGAGTAGTACACATTGCCAATATTGCTGAGGGTAGTGGCTTCCCCCCCTCTATCCCCCACTGCCCGTGATAGGGGTAAGGCTTGGTTGTAGTAGTCTAGGGCTTGCTGCTTTTCTCCTAGGTCGCCGTAGACCTTACCAATATTGTTGAGAGCAGTGGCTTCCCCCCCTCTATCCCCCACTGCCCGTCTTATGGGTAAGGCTTGGTTGTAGTAGTCTAGGGCTTGCTGCTTTTCTCCCAGGTCGTCGTACACAGCGCCAATACCAGTGAGAGTAGCAGCTTCCACCCTTCTATCCCCCACAGCCCGTGATAGGGGTAAGGCTTGGTTGTAGTAGTCTAGGGCTTGCTGCTTTTCTCCCAGGGAGGAGTACACAACGCCAATATTGTTGAGAGTAGCAGCTTCCCCCTCTCTATCCCCCACTGCCCGTTCTAGGGGTAAGGCTTGGTTGAAGTAGTCTAGGGCTTGCTGCTTTTCTCCCAGGGATTTGTAGATATAGCCGACGTAAACAAGAGATACGGCTTGTGAACGTTTGTCACCTGCTTGACGGTAGAGTATGGCAGCTTGTTCAAATTTAGGAATTGCCTGTTGCAGAGATTCTGCTGTTCCTTGCTGAAATAGTTCTATTCCCTCTTGATAAAGTCTATCCGCTTCGGGGTTGCTGCTATTTTGGGCGATGAGGGTTTGGGGTAAGAAACCGGGTTTCTTGAGTTCAGTGGGTTGGTGATTAGATATAGTGAGAAGAAACCCTGTTTCTAAGGGTTTGGGTGTTGCCATCCCTGACTCCGATAGCAACGCGACACTGATAATTCCTGATACGGAAATGCCTTTGAGGAAAGCAAAAACTAATTTGTTCTGACTTGTTTTTATTTCCATTTTTTTACCCATTCCCCTAATTTGAATTTACATCAATTCTAATACATAATTTTTCCTTAACCATTGGGCTAAAGATTCTTGAGTTTCTTGGTCATTTGCTAACCCTTCCATGATTTGCACAACCTCGATTTCTGGAACTTCTAGTAAATAGCCATTTAACCCAAGAAAAACATACATCGCCATGAAAGCTGTGCGTTTATTACCATCAATAAACGGATGGTTTTTAGCCAAACCATAACCATAAGCGGCTGCCAGGTCAAATAAATCAGGTTGACCGTAAGCAAATAAATGTCTGGGTCTGGCTAAACTTGCAGAAAGGAGATTTTCGTCCCTGAGTCCTAAACTACCACCATGCTGCTGAATTTGATCCTGATGGATAACTCGAACAATTTCTTCAAAAATCCATAAGGGTTAATTCACTAGGCTAATTCCCTTAACGCATTTTTATATTTTTCGCTAATCACTTGATAAGCTGCCATTGTTTTGTCAAATTCAGATTGATCAATAGTTGAGGAATTATCGGAGGGATTATTCTGTGCTTTTTCGGCGAGAGAACGCAAAAAAACCAGGGCTTCTGCTAACAGTTCATCAGGTAATTCTCTGGCTAAGGTAATGATTTCTTGACGCATTTCTTGAGTCATAGTTATTGCCCATTATATTTTAAATTATAACAAAAGACATTTGATCACGGCTTGATTCGGTTTTTTCTAACCTATTAATATTCCTCTTAACTTATCAAATGTAAAAGCGTTCCTACGGTTACGGGTTGCTCAATCTTTACCTGTCCTACTAACCCATCACGGGAAATGATTTTCACTTTTCCTGTACCATTAATAGCAGTAAATATTGTTCCTGTTGTCACCTTTCTTAAATCAATTCCCCCTAACCATAATTGGGCTGTGTCACCACTGACTGCCGTTACAACTGCTTGGGCAGGAGATTTGGGAGAATTAATAAAATAGGGCAGTTGTTGTTGATACCCACTCCCCACTTTAACTTCATAACGGGGAACTTGGTTGTATCTTTCAGGAATTTCTGGGAGAATTTTTTGAAATACTCGTTCAATATTGTTGTCTTCCTGCCAGAGATAATAAGTTAGTAAATAACTAAATAGACCAGATTGAAAACCATTAATATTTTCTTCCCGCGACAGTTGGTTTGGGGAAGTTGCTGCTAATACGACCCCTTTAGCTACCCCGGTCTGATAGCTTTTAACAAATTGTTCGGGAGATAAATTTAATCGAGATAACCACTGTTGCTGATAGTTTTTTTCATCAGAAGAAACTAAAATATTTTTACCTCCTTCCCTGGAACGCACCCGGACTTCTCGGGTAGCCCCACCGGAAAAACAACTATCTAAAACCACCGTCACATTGTCGGTTTTCAGGGCTGACATTAATAAAAATAAGGTATGCCCCATAATATCTTGGACAACTCCCCCAACTTCAGGATATCCGGCAGGTAAGTTACTATTAATAGGAACAAAGGTTCCATTTAATCCTTGTCTATCTCCTAATCGGGTTATAATTGGATCGGGATCAAAAATCCGAGAACCATGCCCCGAATAGTGATAAACCACAATATCTCCGGGTTTAGCTTGTTTGATTAAATGTTCTTCAAAGGCGGTTAAAATTCCTGTCCGGGTGGCTTCGGTTTGGGGTAAAATATAAATATCTTTAGGATTAAATCCGAAGCGATGAATTAACAAATAGCGTTGTAAATCTATATCGTTGACACATCCTTCTAGGGGGTTGAAAGGATATTGATTAATCCCTACTAATAAAGCTAGTTTGCGGGGGGTACTTTGGGCGAGGACTTTGCCAGCTTGTTCAGCTTTTTGTTGGAATAGGAATTGATTAATTCCCAGAGTTGCTAGTGCTGAACTTGCAAATTTGAGGAAATGACGACGATTAATAAGGGTCATTTTAAAACTTATTAAGAAAAGCATTTTTTAAATGTGATCGCTGTTCTGAATCAAAAAGCGATCGCAAACGGTATTTTAATAACCTGTGCCAGCATCTAAATTAGCTATTTCTGAATTGACTTTTGCAGAACACCCAGATAGTATTGCCAATTAACCATGATCGGTCGTCTCATCAGGGGGTTTACTAATTCCTAGACTTTTTTTGGATGAACGTAATTTTTTCCAAAGTTGTTTGATTTGTTGATAAGCTTCCTCTGAACTTACTTTCCCATTCGTCTCCAATCCACAAATATAGTTAACTCGCTGGGCAAATTCCTGCAAGTTGGAATTGAAAATGAGTTTTTCTGGGGTAAACTCTCCCTGGTAGCGACTGCGAGGGTAGAGAAAATCATCGCGTTCTGACATAGCTATCTCCCAAACAATTAGGACTGTGGGGTTCCGAATAGGACGGAAAATGGACAATTAGCCACCACTGGGATTTACCAAAAGCAGTTAAGGGCTATTGATATTCTATTGAGTTTAATCCTCATTGTACTTAGCATAGCCTATCTGCTTGATTAATTGTGCCTTTAACAACTATTGACTAAGCCGTGGCTGAATATTAAGACTGGGAGTAGTAGGGGCTCTGGGTAAATCTGATAGCAGCGAGAGCCTAAACCCTTACAATGTTTGTGAATACAATCGTGTTGAGGATGTGAATTTCAGTGGCCAATCCATTTTTAACCGTTAACGACGAACCCATTCTCTTAGGTCAAGCCCTAAAATACCTGCAAACGGCTGGGAAACTACAGCCCATGGTAACCGATATTTTGCGAGAATATATCCTAGATCGGGAATTGCAATCCCGAACGGATTTGGATATACCTGCTGCTAGTATTGAACAATCGGTAGTGAATTTCAGATTAGAACGGAATCTCAGTGACCCCCAAGCCTTTCAACAGTGGTTAGAAAGTAACCGCATGACCTACGAAGCCTTTCACCAACAAATTGTTTCTGGGTTTAAACGGGAAAAACTCAAACTCTCGATTGTACAACCTCAACTTGAGGAATATTTTCAGCAACGGAAACCTACTTTAGATGCAGTGGTGTTATCCCGAATTTCCTTGAATGACTATGAACTTGCAGAAACATTAGTCTCTCGTTTAAAAGAACAGGAAAGCCGATTTGAAGAATTAGCCCGAGAGTATTCCATTACCAATGAACGCTCTTTTAATGGGATGATGGGAGCCGTGGGTTGGTCAACTATTCCCGATCCCCTCAAGGTCATATTACAACAAACCCCACCCGGACAAATAGTTGGCCCGATGGAAGTGGAGGGAGGCTGGTGTATTTTCCGAGTGGACGAGTTTTTAGAAGCCTCCTTAGACAACCCTCAAGTTAGACAACGGTTGCAAAACGAATTATTCGAACAGTGGTTAAATCAACAACTACAATCCGCTAAAATCTCCCTGAATATTCAAGATTAATTCTCTAATAGTAGGGCACAGAAAACGGTTTAACGGGTAACAAAAACGACAATAATTTACTCTCTAGGTTTGAACATTAGTGTTTGTCCTAACCTTGCTTCTGCGATAAAAACACAGGAGTTAGAATTAATTCTAACTCCTGTGTTTTTGCAATTCTGCCCCCCTGGAGATAATATTCCATCCCTTGAAGTTTTCTACATATCTGTTAAGTTCAGTAATATTACTGAATTTACGGGTAAAAATTTGACAGATTAATTGAGCAAAATTCAGTATTTTTTCTAATTGATTAAGGGGCGTATTCAAAGTTAATATTTTGTCTAATAAAAAGATTACCGAATCATTCCCTAGGTCAGCGGTTGGATTGCTCCTGATTCAAGGGTAATAAGTGCTGATGTCGTCTTCTGAATCGCAAAACCAGCTTTAGGGTATAAGCGATTGTACGCCTTGCACCGGAGCAGCTTGATGTTGCACTCTCATGTTGTGTTAAATCTAGGACTGACCCGAGGAGTCGCTATTTCAGAGGAATTCTCATGCGTAACTTTTTGATTTTCTGTTGGGCTTTGGCTTTAGTTTTAGTAGGGCAAATAACGCATTTTCTGATGCTTCCAGGGTTGAGTGCGACTGAAGATAGTGGAATAGGGAGGATAGCTAGCTTGATATCTCTGGAATCAGCTGACCGTAATGCAGTTGAAGTTGATGGTATCCGGTTTGAGATTATCGTACCCGAACGGGTGTGGAGTATCCCAGAAAAACACTCCAGTTCCGCAATTCCTGTAAAAATTGGCCTTCGTATTACCAACCAAAAGCCAACACCTATTCACCTCACCCGCTTCGATCCTCAAATCGTTCTTGGCTTAGAAATAGTCGGAGCAGATGGATTGCCACTGAAGGGCAAAGGAATTAGAGATAGGCTTATGGGGTTGAGGATGGAGCAACTTGCTTGTCCGTTAGTCCAGGCAGGAAAGAGCGTGACTTTTTTTCTGGATGCCAATCTCTACTGGCGGGATAACTTGCTTCATCTTGGAGGCTCGGATGGATTAGGTGGCGGATGGAATTTTGATAATCTAAAGCCTGGTATTTATCAGGTTCGGTTCTTGTATGGCAACTCAAGCTCGGTGGCTCCCTGCTATGACTCAATTCAAGACCCAAAAACCAGAGATCCCCAGGTATTACAGGGACTCTGGACAGGTCAAGCAACGACTCCATTTGTGGAGGTTCGTCTAGTCCAGCCTTAAACACAATTGCATCCCAGTTGCCGTATGGCTAAATTTTATGCAAATGCCAATGTCTTTTTAACAGTTACTACATAAAGGAGTTACAAAAAGTGCAACTAAGACGATATTTTCTTGTTTTATTGACAACTCCCTTACTGGTCGCCTTAACAGGTCGGTCGGGCTGGGCTTTCTCTTTTACACTCCCCTCGCAACAACCCAGTTCTCCTTGTACTCTGAGTTCCTTGTACTGTAACCCAGCGTCGTACAGCGATCCAAATTTGGGTACAGTAACTACAACTATCAAGCCAGTATCGCAACTCCCACTAGGTGGAACGAATGCTTTCTTTAACCTACTGACATCATCTGTTTGGGCGCAAGAAGGCTGGACATTTAATAAAGCACAACAAAATTTACAAGGGTATTTTGATATTAAAGTTTATAAACCTTATGCCCAGCGTATCCCTAACTACAGCGTAGGGGCTAACATACAAATTCTTTACAATCCTGTTATTGGTCAAGATCCAATAGGTAATAACGTCCATTGGATTCAGCGAGTAGTTAGCAATCATGGGGTCACAACCCCGATCCAAGGGCCGATAGATCAGGGACATGGGACTTCAGAGGACAAAATTGACGTAGTAGAAGAGCAGAAAAAGCCAGGATCAATTACAATGCCTAACCAAATTTTTACTCCTTACTACGATACAGTCTCTGGTTTAGCTGATTCATTTCGGTTTGAGGACTTTTCAACTCGTCCTGATATTACAGAAGACCATAATTGGTACGCCGAACTTTACTTAGTTCAGGAAATCGCACCGAAGACAGTAGTTATTCACAATGGAATTTCTTGGGGTTGGGAAAATATATTCACTCCTGGGCCTCCTCAACCCACCCAAACATTTTCCAGCACTCTCACCGCCGGCTCCAACGAAAACCAACATCAAATCAACGGCTTAACTCCAGGAAACTACTTTTATGCCTGGACTAAAAATGACCTGCCCTCAAATCAATGCAATCCCAACACCTACTTAACTACATATAACAACAATAGCTCTTGGGATGACGACGACAGCAGTTTAGTCGGAGACGGCTTCGCTTCTGCACTCGCAGGTATCGTAGCCGATGACGGTACTATTAATCTAAGTGTCCGTGCAGCAAATCCAGGGGGTCGAGGAGAAGACAGCGGCGACTACGAACTTTATACCACAGTCTACCATCCTGAATCTGCCCCACCAGACATCATCGTCGGAAGCAGTGGAGGTGGGGGAGTCGTCTTTCAAAGACCCCGGCCAGGTGGAACCCAACAAAATCCCATCCTACCCACCAGTAGTAGTTCTGGGGGTTGGCAAATCTTCAACAACGTACCCGGTTGTCGCTGGTATGACCCCCACACCACCTACGGTTTTGAATTTCAAGCCTTAGAAAATACCTTATTTACCGAAATTCTCGACTTCCCCGTGGGTCAAGACAACCGCTTCACTGTCTCGGTCGCAGACACTATTTTGGGAGAATTTAGCCCCGGAGATCGCCTCAATTTTGTCTCTCTATTCGGTGCAGGAGTTTCTAATTTTAGAATTACCGATATCGATACCTTAATTGGTAATACAAAAGAAACTGCTTTTCCCATTCAATTGGCATTCAATCAGCAAGTCGGCAGCTTCCAAATGCGTGCCATTGAAGAAACACCATCACCGAGAGAGATACCCGAACCTACAGCAATTGTCGGTTTATTCATATTGGGGGGATGGGGGATCTTTCAATGGCGAAAAATTCAGAAGGATAAAGAGCCATGAAATATCTCTATACTTTGTTGTTAGCTCTGAGTCTGATTCTGATTAATCCTTGGGGTGATAATCGAGGCGAAATCTGGACTTATCCTAAAGTTTTTGCGGTTCTACTGATAACGCTATTAAATCTTTCAATTCTCTGGACAGAAAGATTTGATTTAACAATTCCCAAAAACTGGAAAATTAGCAAATTGCTCTGGGAAATCTTTCTAGGTATCGGGTTACTTTCAACTCTGTTTAGTCCTTTTCCGCTTCGTTCCCTATTCGGTCAAAATGAGATGGGTGATGGATGGCTGTATTGGTTGCTGATTGCAGTGTTTACCCTCAGCAATACCCTGGTGTTAAGACATCACCCCTCAATCCTGCATTTCCAAATTAACGGTTTAATCATTGGTGGAGTTATTCTGGCTCTTAGTATTTTTCCTCAAGTTATTAATTGGAAAATCGACTATACAGCCACATCAGGTCAACTTTTACAAGACCATATTTTAGCTAGTACAATTTTCCAAACCCATCAACCGATTGGTTTGTACTCCCATCGCGGACACGCTGCGTTTGTGTTAGCAGCAGTGGCGGTATTAGCAGTCACCTGTTGGCAGAAAAGATGGCTCAGTCATCGTAGATTAGTAATTTTTCTCATCCCAATTATTTTAGCTTTATTGTGTACTCAAAACCGAGCCGCTTTATTGGCTTTAATCGGAACAGTGATTTACCAACTCGGACGCAAATCTTATCAATTCTTAATTCCGGCTGCCCTAGTTGGTTTGCTAGTCATTGGTATGAATACAACTACCCGTAAAATCGAGAATCTACCTTTAATCAAACAAGTTACATCAGGTCGCATTTATTTAGGGCAACTATCAGGAGCGGGAATTGTTCAGCGTCCTCTATTGGGATGGGGGATGAATGGTTTTGGAATTGCTTATCCTTATATTTTCAATCCTAAGTGGCAACCGAAAATTGTTCATCTGGGTGATTTTAGTTTTGAATACATCAATAAAAAAGGCGTAATTGACAGAAAAGCGATCGCAACCCATAAAGCTCACAATTTAATTTTAGATAGCTGTTTATCGGTTGGTATTTTGGGGATGGCGTGCTATTTGGGACTGTTTGGTTTTAGCTTATGGCAAGTTATACAGTCACCTTACCGTGGGATGGAAGCCATGGCAATCTGTTATTTAATTTTTACCCTAACCTGGTTTGAATGTGCCCAATTTACCCATATATTCTGGTGGGTGCTCAGTTTCAATAAAAAATTGCGGTCGATGAATGATTTTATCAAGTAGCGACCGCTTTTTCTTTACTCTTTCTGACCCGACTTTAAAACAGCCGTACCCCTGCTCTCCCTGCTTTTTAATCTTCTTCCTTCGGCCCAAATACCATTTGCACCACCATGGTTTCTCCTCCCTGTTGATGATATCGATCTGCCCATTGCCGAATAATTTCATCTAATTCTTCAATGGCTCGATCAATTCGTTCACGGGGGATATCTAATTCTTCTAAAACCCTCATTACCCTAGGCTGACGTTCAGCCCAGTCCTTCATTAATTTGAAATATCTGGCTGTATCTTCCACCATAATAAAAGTTCTTTCCTCCTGATCTTCGGGGGAATAGGTGGCTCGATTTAGGGCATAAAACGGCATTCCCCAAGGGGATTCGATTTTGATTACGGTTTCAGAATAGGTTAAACGGCGTTTAATATGTTCGGCTAAGGCTTCACTTAAAGGCATTCTCCGATTGGGCTCTAAATCTTCCTGAGAACGGGTATGTAAAAAATCAATTAATTCCATAAATTGAAAGGAATTAATTAATTGAGCATCGGGTAAACCTTGAGGCAGTTTACTTTCAATTACCCGCTTTTCTTCTTGAGTTAAACTACTACCTGAAATCCGAGAACGTCCCGGTTGCCAAGGATAATGTTCTAACCAAACATAGGGAAACTGAATCAAATATCGAGGTTCTTGAGACCCCAACATTTTTAAGAGTTTGCCTTCGGTTAATGCTTGTTGAACTTCCTCAACAATCACCTTGACTCGCTTGGGTTCAATATGGTGCAGGTGTCCTGTCATTCTCAGGTTTTTTCCCTGTTCCATATAGGTCATATAAATGGCGCATTTTGCCGCCGTGGCAGCCGCATCAAGGAACGCCCCATGTCGATGTCCACTGGTTCGCATGGCACTAAAAGCTAGATATAACAGAATCTGATCCATGGCACTGGGGCTAAGACTTTTGATCAGATCGGTGTCTTTTGTCATAGAAACCTCATAGAAATTTAGAAATGAGCGTGGCTTTATTCCTGAGCGGAAAAGAGACTGAAGGGGTTTCAGTCGCCTACAAAATGCTCAAGTTGATCACAGCAACAAACCAACGACTGCACCGCTCATGAGTCGGTAGGCACTTTTGCATTGTTGATTAGCCTATCAAAATTAAGTAGATTATTTAGCACCCTTGGCACTCAGGGTTCCAATATTAATTGATTGATCACACAAATCTATTCTATCTTAAATATTGTTCGCAACAGCTTATTAAACCCGATATTAGCGGTTATATCAATTGGGGTCAACCCATCAAAAATCAAAAAAACCCAAAAGCCCAAACAACCATTAACCTCCCTAGCCTGATGTAGATAGCTAGAGAGGTTAATGGTGTAAAACTTGCTAGATTAGGAGCGATTGATCTGATTTGCTATATCTGTGAACATCGCCAGACTCGGCCCTGGCCGACGACGGGGGGTGGAGGCTTGGGGCATTAAATATTCCGTAGAAAAGTTCACCCCGGCAGGTGTTTTTACCTGGGGGTTAAGGGGGGCGGGTTCCTTAACTGGGGATGGTTGAGGGGGAGGAGGAGCAACGGTCGTGGTTTTTGGTTGAGATGCGGCTGGTTTTGCTGATGCTGCTTTGGCTTGGGGTGCTGGTTTAGACTCGGCTGGGGGTGCTTTTTTATCTTGAGCATCGCCAAACTCTAAATAATAGTCATCTTTTTTCTTGGAACCCAAAATTTTATTTAACATTATGCTTACTCCGTGGGTATTTTTAGGAAATTTAAAGCCTTAGCCCTGAATTCAGACTAGGGAAAAATGAAAGATTTGTCTACAAAAATTTACATATTGTTACATTTTGTTGAAATAAAACCACCGATTTCCCCAGGTTGAGGTAAAAAATTTCTCATCTGTTTGCATTTATTTACAGATTTCTCAGAATAGGAGTGAGCCGTTAATCAATAACCAGTTGGATGACTGTCCTCCAATTGCATCCAGAATCTCCCGTGATAGTCTAAGTTGGAACCAATATTCATCCAATTTTAAATCCCATGGATAACAGCACTCCTCGCAATCCGGTTTTATTGATTCACGGTATATTTGATACCAAAGCAATTTTTAAGACCATGACAACCCATCTAACTAAACGGGGATGGGAAATTCATAGTCTGAATTTGGTTCCCAATGACGGTCGATTTGGGTTAGAAACCTTGGCCAAGCAAGTTGCAGAGTATGTGACTCGAACCTTCCTCCCCGAACAACCGATTGATTTAATCGGGTTTAGTATGGGAGGAATTGTCAGTCGTTATTATCTCCAACGCTTGGGAGGCATTGAACGAGTTCAACGTCTGATCACGATCTCCTCCCCCCATCACGGAACCTTAACGGGATATCTTTACCCCACCCTAGCTGCATCTCAAATGCGTTCCAATAGTCCGTTTTTAGAAGACTTAAATCGGGATTTAGAAATCCTAGACTCGATCAATTTTACCTCAATTTGGACACCTTTAGATGGGATGATTGTCCCGGCCCAAAGTTCTCAAATGCCCATTGGTCAAGAATTCACGGTTAATGTTTTTCTTCATGCTTGGATGGTGACTGATCCCAAGAGTTTAGCATTAGTTGAGAAAGCCTTAAATTCACCCCTAAAAACCTTAACCCCTTCGGTGTCACCCGCTACCCTTTAAAGGTCTCCAACCTGGGCGTATTCGTTACAGCCAAATACGGCTTCGGGATGACAGTAATATTTGAATTCCAATAGATTATAAAAGGGATCTTCTAGGAAAAAAGTGCGATGTTCTGTGGGTAAACTCGGAAAACGGCGTTTGGGTTCTTGGTAAAATTTTAGGTGTTTTTTTTGGGCACGGTCTAAGAGGGTTTCCCAGTCCGTCTCGCAAGTAAAGATTAACCCAAAGTGTCGGGGATAAATCCCATTTTGGGGTGTGGGGGGTTCTTGACTCAGATGGGCGACAATTTGATGGCCGTAAAGGTTCATAATCATGGAATTACGGGTTTCTCGACCGATTTCGCAGCCTAACCCCTCCCCATAAAAGGCTTTAGTTTGTTCGATATTGTTCACGGGAAAGGCAAGATGGAATAATGTTTTATTCATGGTTTTGAGATCGAATTTATGATTTATGAATTAGTGTCGCTTAATCCTTGGTTATTTGCGATCGCTTTAAATACAGTTTTAATTAGTTTAGGGGTGATTGTCGCCAAAAAGTTATTAACCCCCGCCGGATGGATTCATGCTTGGATATTGGGAGTCCTGATTTGGGGATGTTTGGGTTGGCGGGGTTATTTGATTGTGGTGTTCTATTTTTTAGTGGGTTCGGGTGTAACCCGGATTGGCAAAACCCAAAAGGAAGCCGCGGGAATTGCGGAAAAACGCGGGGGAGCCCGGGGGCCAGAAAATGTCTGGGGTTCGGCGTTAACGGGGATGTTATGTGGGTTAGGGGTATTTTCCCTACAATTATTGTTTCCTGATGCAGTTGGAATACAATCTTGGATTCCACTATTATTATTAGGATACGTTGCTAGTTTTAGTACAAAATTATCCGACACCTGTGGCAGTGAAATTGGCAAAGCCTACGGGAAACAGACATTTTTAATTACTACCTTAAAACCCGTGCCTAAAGGTACGGAAGGGGCTGTAAGTTTGGAGGGAACTTTAGCTGGGGTGGTGGCTTCTATTGTCGTTTCTGTGTTAGCTTGGAGTATCGGTTTAATTGATATTTGGGGGATAATTTGGAGTGTGATGGCGGCGTTTATTGCCACTAATTTGGAAAGTGTAATTGGGGCAACCTTACAAACTAAATGGACATGGCTAACCAATGAAATTGTGAATTTTATTAATACTTTAATTGGGGCGATCACTGCGATATTTTTTGCTTATTTTTGGCAATTTTTATAATCAGCTTTAGGGGTGAACTTCACAGGATCAAGGGTAAAAATCAGACTCGCTAAAAAACCCATTTCTCAGACCTTATTGACTCAAATTGTTAGATTATGACGCTTATTGTTGCTGGAGAACGTAGTGGAGTTGGGAAAACAACAATTACACTAGCGATTTTATCCTATTTAAAGAAACACAATTATAATATCCAATCTTTTAAGGTTGGCCCCGATTATATTGATCCCATGTTTCATCACTATGTTACGGGTAAACCTTGTTATAATTTAGATTCGATTTTAACTTCAGAATCCTATATTAAAGCCTGTTATGATCAACATATTCAGACCTGCGATTATGGTTTAATTGAAGGAGTTATGGGTCTGTTTGATGGGATTCCTAATGGGGAAAAGGTTCCAATTGCTTCAACGGCTCAGATTGCCTTAATTCTTGATTTACCTGTGATTTTAGTCTTAGATTGTAGTCGATTATCCGGTTCTATTGCCGCGATCGCAATGGGGTTTAAAAACTTTAATCCTAATATAAAATTAGCGGGTTTGGTTTTAAATAAAGTGGGAAGCGATCGCCATTTAGAACTGTTAAAAGCTTTCTTAGAACCTCTGAATATTCCGATTATAGGAACGATTAAAAGACAAGAAAATATTGTGATTCCCGATCGCCATTTGGGGTTAATTCCCACGAATGAACTGCCTCAGATGGATTTATTCATTCAAGAGTTAGCTGAATTAGCCCAAACTTGGTTTGACTGGGAACAATTATTACCCTTATTAAAAAATACTCTAATTTCTGATCCTAGTCATCCAGTTAAGCAAGAAAATTCCATCCCTACCCTATGGGTTGAACATAGCTATCAACCAATTAGAATTGCGATCGCCAAAGATGCGGCATTTAATTTTTATTATGCTGATAATTTAGAGATTTTACAACAGTTGGGTGCGGAATTAATCGAATGGAGTCCTTTAAAAGATGATCAACTCCCGACCGATATTAAAGGATTATATTTTGGCGGGGGGTTTCCCGAGGTATTTGCTCAAGAATTAAGTCAAAATCAGTTAATTTTAAATGCAGTTAAAACCGCTATTTTATCAGGGATGCCGACCTATGCAGAATGTGGGGGGTTAATGTATTTGTGTGAAAAGATTATTGATTTTGAAAATAATGCTTGGTCAATGCTGGGAATATTACCGACCACTGCGGTTATGGGAAAACGCTTAAAATTAGGATATTATCAAGCAAAAGTCTTAAAAAATACGCCCTTATTATTAGAGGGAGAAATCATCACCGGACATGAATTCCATCGGTCTGAACTAATAGAAAATTCGTCTGATCCTGTGTATGAAATGCAGCGTTTTATGTCCTCACAAACCAACGCCCCCGTATTAGAAGGTTGGGGAAATTTTTCTAATGTTCATGGGTCTTATTTACATCTCCATTGGGGAAATAGGGTTGATATTCCTACGCGGTTTTTAAAGTCTTGTATAGAATTATAGGAGGGAGGATCACGGATTTAAGAGGATTTCGCGGATTTCACGGATTTTAATCTGTCCCCCAATCAAGTCGAGGGCAGGGTTAATCTGCGTAATCTTCTTAAATTCGTAATTCGTAATTCGTAATTACCCATTACCCAATTGACTTAACCTTTCTTGGAGAATTTCTGCTTGTTTTTCCGCTTCTGCTAAACTATTGCGGGTATTTTCTACAACTTCTGGTTCCGCACGGTTAACAAAATTTGGGTTATTCAAATTCCGTTGAAACCCTTGAATTTCTTTTTCTACTTTTGCTAATTTTTTCTGCAATTTCGTTTGAAATGCAGCTAAATCAACTACCCCCGCTAAGGGCATTAATACCTGTACAGTTCCCACCACTCCGGCAATAGTTTGACCTTCATTTCCGGTTAACTGTTCGGTAATGGTTAATTCTTCAACTTTCCCTAACTCTTGAATATAGGTTTGTCCTCGTTTCAAGATTTGCTGTTCTTTAATGCTTTCACTTTGCAGAATCGCATTAACCTTAACTTTAGGTTTAATATCCGCTTCCGCGCGTAAATTTCGGACGGTACGAATGGCCCCAATAATTAACTCAAAATCCGCCTCTAGTTTCGGATCAATAATGCTGATAATTTCACTGGATTGCTCTTGACTAATCGGGGAATAAATGTTAGGAGTTTCAATGTTTTTATCTGCTTTTTGACTTCCGATAAATTCTGTTTTCAACTCCTGTAAAATCTTCCCAAGTTCCTCCCGTTGAGATGCTTTCAGCAAATAGCGATACACAAACCAACCGGAATATCCCATCCCAATTAATTCAAAAATTGTAGATAATAAGGGTAACTCATTAATCGCATTTAACGCGGCAACAAAACATTTAATTGTTAAAAAGGCAACAAAGAATAGACCCGTCAGAATTAGCGGTTTTTGATATTGTTTAAAGAAACCTCCTAAAACCTCCGGTAATTCAAACAAAATTGTAATGGATTGACCTAAAATTGAATCAGGATCATTCACAAACTTTCCTAACCGTTGCACTTCTAGGTCTAATACATGATCTTCTACTACCACCGGATAGGGTTGCAACGCTAAACAAGATTCTTCTCCCGTTTGGGTTAAACTATGCCATATTTCTTCGGTAATATGGGGCATAAACGGATGGAGAAGTTTTAAAATCCCTTCTAAAACATAAGCTAAAGTTTGTTGGGAAACCTGACGAGAGGCGTTATTTTCTCCTTGTAAACGGGGTTTAGCTAATTCAATATACCAATCACAAAAATCTCCCCAAATAAACTCATAAATGCCTTTAGCCGCTTCACCAATACCGTAATTATCCATATCCTCACGGGTTTGTTTGACGGTTTGGTTAAAGCGAGATAAAATCCATTTATCACTCAGTTCTAATTGATTAATATTGGGTTCTCCTAACTGTTTGGGAGATTTTCCGTCTAAATTCATCATCACAAACCGAGAAGCATTCCAGAGTTTATTGGCAAAATTTCGAGACGCTTCAACAGATGCAGATTCGTCGGTTTCTCGATTATATTCTAAGCGAATATCCTGCCCTGCCCCGATGACTTCTTTCATTAAGGTAAACCGCACCGCATCGGTTCCGTATTTATCAATCAATAATAACGGATCAATACCGTTTCCGGCGGATTTTGACATTTTCTTGCCGTTTTCATCCCGAATTAACCCATGAATATAAACGGTTTTGAAAGGCATTTTATCGGTAAAATATGCCCCCATCATCGTCATCCGGGCAACCCAGAAAAAGATAATATCAAACCCCGTTGACAGGGTACTGGTGGGATAATATTTACTTAAATCCAAAGTTTCTTCCGGCCATCCCAAGGTGGAAAACGGCCATAAACCGGAAGAAAACCAAGTATCCAAAACATCAGGATCTTGTTCTAAAATTACAGTTTCTCCGAATTTGGCGATCGCTTTTTCCCTGGCTTCCGCTTCATTTCTGCCGACAACAAATGGCGTGTTATCGGTAATTTTACCGCCCGTTTCACTAACCGCATACCAAGCCGGAATTTGATGTCCCCACCACAATTGTCGAGAAATACACCAATCATCTAATTTCACTAACCAATCTCGATAAACCTTTGTCCAACGGTCAGGAACAAAGACAGGAGCATCCTGATTATCTAAACAATTTAATGCCTTATCTGCCAGAGGACGAATTTTAACAAACCATTGGGTTGATAATAGCGGTTCTACCGGAACTTTACCGCGATCGCTATAGGGAACCGTATGTTTATAGTCTTCAATTTTAACTAAAAATCCCTTATCTTTCAGGAATTGAATCAGATTTTTTCGCGCTACAAATCGATCCTGTCCGGCGAAGGGCCCGGCATTTTCATTCAGAGAACCATCCTGATTCATAATATTAATCATCGGCAGTTGATGCCGTTGACCCATTTGAAAATCATTCGGGTCATGGGCCGGAGTTACCTTAACACAACCCGTGCCAAAATTCGGATCAACAAAATCATCCCCAATAATCGGAATTTCCCGTTTAATAATCGGTAAAATCACCGTTTTTCCAATTAAATCTTTATAGCGAATATCCTTGGGATTGACTGCCACCGCCGTATCCCCTAACATCGTTTCCGGTCGGGTGGTTGCCACTTCCACATAACCCGTACCATCGGTTAAAGGATAGCGAAAATGCCATAAATTCCCATCAACTTCCTTATTTTCAACTTCTAAATCCGATACCGCCGATTGACTCGCTGGACACCAATTAACTAAATATTTACCCCGATAAATTAACCCATCTTCATATAGTCTAATAAAAGCTTCTAATACTGCTTTTGATAACCCTTCATCCAGGGTAAATCGTTCCCGCGTCCAGTCACAAGAAACCCCCAACCGTCGCAACTGATTAACAATAGTTCCGCCGGATTCTTGTTTCCATTCCCAAGCTCGTTGTAAAAATTTTTCTCGCCCTAAATCGTCGCGGGTTTTTCCTTCAGCTTTAAGTTGTCGTTCTAAAATTGTTTGGACTGCAATACTGGCGTGATCCATCCCTGGCAAATACAAAGCGTTATGACCCTTCATCCGGTGATATCGAATCAGGGCATCAATCAGGGAGTTATTAAAGGCATGACCGATATGGAGATTTCCCGTAACGTTGGGCGGGGGAATCATAATACAATAGGGTTCCCCGGGTTGGTTCGGGTCAGCTTTAAACACCTGATGGGCTTCCCAATACTCTTGCCATTTGGCTTCGGTACTAAAGGGTTCGTATTTTGTGGCTTGGGTTGGGGTCGTTGCAGTCATGGGTTTCGACAAGTTGGGCAATTTTAGACAATCTTTTCTATTCTGCCATATTTGGGGTTGAGGGCTGCTCTTTGATCCTAGAAATGCTGAACAGTATAGGTTTGAGCGATCTTAATTTTTTTTTGAAAAAGGGGTTGACATTCCCAGAAAAAGCGAGTACATTAGTAAATTGTGAGAGGCAAGCGGAACACAAACGACTGCAAACCTCAAACCCAGGTAAAAGTTTGTAGAGCTTTCCTGGTGCCTATGGCTCAGTGGAACCACTCCGATCCATCTCGAACTCGGAAGTGAAACGCTGACACGGCGAAGATACTTGGAGGGTAGCCTCCTGGGAAAATAGCTCGGTGCCAGGTTAATAATCAAAAACCCCCTTCTAGTGATAAATCAGAAGGGGGTTTTTGTATGAATGGGTTTTTATTATTTTTGTACTTGGTAATGATTAGCATTATTACTGCCACCCCCATCACACTTAGCTAAAATTGAATTAGCATCAGGATAGAGGGCTTTTCCATAATCATAATAATTCCACCAATGTTTAAGAGCTTCACAAGCAAATTCACTGGTATCTTTACTATTGCCTAATGTTACATATCCTCGGTTTTTTTGAGTATCGTAAATGCCATGGGGAATAACTTTTCCATGACCTAAGCTCCAAAAATCATGATCTAAAGTAGTAACAGGCTCGGTTGTATACAGAGTACCTGGACGATATAAATTTCCTAGAACTTCCTTCTTTTTAGTATCAAAACTAATAATAGGATTAGATGATATAACTAATTCCTCCCCAGCCCAATTTTTGAGCCTCTATTGCTGCATATCTTCTTTTATCTTTTTCTGATAAAGAGTTATAAAACTTCTTCATTTCTTCTTGAATTAAACTAGAATAAAACATGGGTTTTCGGGTCAAGCTGTGTAATTCAATCGAAAAATCTGTTGCCAGGTTCTCTCGATTTTTGTAAAATCTACCATCAGTGGCTATACTTCATTATATCTAATAATTCATCAAGTTATTACTTTCCCATTCCTAAATACCTCAGTCAAGAACTTAAATATCCGTCTTTGAAGCTCAAATTTATTGAGCTTTAAAATTGATGAATTGAGACTAATTTAATCAGGTTGTGTGGCGATTCTCTGAGCTAAAACGCCGAAAATCGCCCGATTTTCTATGCGCTATATATAGCGTAATTGCGTAAGTCCTGTTGTATTCAGATTTGTCGTCAACTGATTGAGCAGGAGCCAGAACAGGTAGAAGCCTATGGATTGATGGCCCGGGCTTTATACCATCAAGGAGAAATTGCCCCCGCCTTGGCTGTTTATGAACAACTGCGAAAACTTCAGCCAGAAGATCCGGATATCTACGGGATTTTAGGGGATATCTATGCAGAACAGGAGCAATGGGACACTGCCATTGAATATTACCAAACGGCAGTTCAGTTAAACCCGAAATTGACTTCAGTTCAAGAAGCATTGGGGGATATCTGGTCGCATCAAGGGCAGTGCCGAAAGGCGATCGCTTGTTATCAGCAAGTGCTGGAGAGGTCGCCTGAGTTATGGGAAGTGCATCATAAATTGGGTGATGTCCTCTGGCAGCAGGGGGAACTAGAAGCAGCCGTTGGAGCATATCGACAGGCTGCGGAGTTATCACAAGTGCCTTAATTTAATCCTTCGTAATTGTCTCAAGTAATAGTTATGGTTATTCAGCAACAACCCTCAAGTCTTTCTGATCGTCCCCAGGTGTCTTCTATGGTTAAAAGTCGTCGCTCTGTTTCTCCGGCTGAACCGCCCTATCGGTTGGCCCAGGCTTTAGTGGAGCAAGAAAAATGGCAAGAAGCGATCGCAGCCTATCAGCAAGCGTTGATAATAACACCCACTTGGGTTGAGGTGCAACGGGAGTTAGGGGGTTTGTTCCTGAAGTTGGAACTCTGGGATGAGGCTGTGGAGGTTTATGAAACAGCGATCAGCTTGCGGTCGGATGTAGCTGAGGTTTATCATAATTTAGGGGAAGTTCTGCTCAAGTTGCAACGTTGGGAAGGTGCGGTTTCAGCCTATCAAAAAGCCATTGAGTTGAATCCTGAGTTTTCTTGGTCTTATAATAATTTAGGGGATGGGTTGCGGGAGTTGCAACGCTGGGACGAGGCAACACAGGCTTATCAAAAAGCGATTGAATTGAAACCAGATTTTGCTTTATCTCATCATAATTTAGGGAATGTTTTAGTTAAAAAAGAAGATTGGGAAGAAGCGATCGCAGCTTATCAAAAAGCGATTAATTTAGATCCAAATTTTGCTTGGTCTTATTATAACTTAGCGGAAGTATTAGTGAAGTCTGAGCGCTGGGAAGAATCGATTATAGCTTATAAAAAAGCCATTGAATATGGTGATTTTTCTGAAGCTCATAAAAAACTGAATAAAATTTCAAATAAAGTCAAGCAAGAAAAAACTGAAATATTAAACCCAAATTCAAAGAGTTCTATTACCTTAATGAAGGCTTTCTTTGATGAAAAATGGTATTTAGACACTTATCCTGAAGCCAAAAAACTGATTGATGAAAATTCAAAATTTACATCCTTTAGTTATTATATTAATTTTGGCATAAAAAAAAGACATTCTCCTCATAAAAATTTTGATGAAGAATGGTATATTAATTTTTACCAAGATATTAAGTTAGCCATTGAAAAAGGTTGCATTTTATGTGGCTTTGAGCATTATTTACTCAGTGGTCGTGTTGAAGGAAGATTACCTAAACCCGATTTACAGTCTACTTCAGAATTAAAATATCCATTGATCACTAAACCTGTCGCTATTGAAAATCTATGCTACCTAGAGCAAAAACTTAAAAAACATGATGTTATTGTAAAATCTGAACCTGAATCCAGAGTTAATATATTAGTACCTACTCTAGACATGGATATTGTCTATGGAGGCTATATTGCTCTCTTACAGATGATTCGTCGGTTAATCGAAGAAAAATTCAAAGTTAGATTAATGATTTGTGACGATGAGGAATGTAATATAGATTTATTTAGACTGAGCTTATCTCGCAGTAAACCTTACCTATTTTCTACAATAAATCAATGTGAGATTATCAATATTACCTCCAAAAAAGATAAAGTATTGATTACCACCCGTGATCGATTTATTGCTTATGATGCTTGGACATCAATGATAGCGTCTCATCTTGCCTCTTTTACAAACTTAAAAAAACACTTTTTTTTAATTCAAGAGTATGAAGCTATTTTTCACCAAAATAATTCATTTAAAGCATTGGTAGATAGTGCTTATAGATTACCTCATATCGCAATTTTTAATACTCAAGTTTTAGCGAATTTCTTTGAAAATGAAAATTTAGGTATCTTTTCTGGTTTATTAGAAAAAGACTACATCGTTTTTGAACACGCACTTGGTAAATTGTCTCCGCCTACTTTAGAAACTTTAGAATCCAAGAAAAGAAAATCATTATTATTTTATGCTAGACCAGAAGCTCATGCATCTCGAAATTTGTTTGAAATTGGAATTTTAGGGTTAAGAAAGGCAGTTGAAAATGGAGTTATTGACTCGACTTGGAACTTGGATGGCGTTGGAACTTTGGGCAAATCTTATCTATTAGAATTAGGGAATAATCTGACCATTAAAATCTTTAGTAAGATTCCTCAAAACGAATATGAGAAAATTTTACAGACCTATGATGTAGGGCTGAGTCTAATGTATGCTCCCCATCCGAGTATACTTCCTTTTGAAATGGTCAAAGCAGGTCTTATTGTTGTTACTAATGTTTATGGAGATCGTAACTTTGATACTTTACATCAAATCTCATCTAATATTGTTCCTTGCTTTGCTGATGTAGAAAGTGTCGCATCTGCTATTGAGCTTGCCGTCAATAAATCTAAAGATTTTAAATTCAGAATTCAAAACTCCAAGCTCAATTGGAGTTCAAATTGGAATGAGACTTTTGACAAAAAATTCTTTGAGTTATTTAAGAGGTTTATATGGTAAGCTACATATCGATTCATATTCCTAAAACAGCAGGAACGACTCTGGGTTATCTTTTAGATTATGGTACCTCCCGCCGAATTTTGTGGGATTATTGCCCTGATTATAGTAATGCACTCTTAAAACCTCAAGAAAAAGAATATTTACTCAAACACAAGGAATTTATCGAAAAACAGTTTGATGTGATTCATGGTCATTTCTATTATTCTAAATACAGTTGGTTATTTCCTAATGCGAAATATATTACCTGTGTTCGTCATCCAGTCGCAAGAGTAATTTCACATTTTCAGCATATAATGAATGAGAAAAACGAACAAGACTATTTATATCAAGCTGTTAAAAGTAATCAAATAGATATCATTGATTTTGCTTCTATTTACGATATTGGTAATGCTCATACTGTTCATTTAAAAGGACAATCGATTCAAGATTATGATTTTATATTTATTAATGAAAGATTTGATGAATCATTTTATCTATTTCAAAAAAAATTCAACTTTCAACGTCAGGATGAATATATGAATAAAAATACAATACCTTTTATTAATAAAAGTGAAAACAGAAACATAAAAAAACTAGAGTTTAGTAACGATATTATCCAAGAAATTTATAAAAGAACAGTTGATGACAATGAAATTTATAAAGAATCGATTTTAATATTTGAAGAAATAATGAAAGATTTCTAGTTTTTTATAATTCAAACTTACAAAACATAAATTACCTATGAATATGAAAAAAAAGTGTTTTTTTTACGCTAACTGTCAACAGGGGATTTTGATAAAATATTTACAAGAATCTCAAGAGTTTATTAATAAATATGAGATTAAAATGATTGGTGGGTTAGTTCACGAATTTTTACAAGGAGAGAAAAAACTTGATGATAACTATTTGAAAGAGGCAGATCTCTTTATTTATCAGCCCGTCCGAGAAAAACATGGTTTTCTGAGTTATGAAGCTGTAAAAAATAGGCTAAAGCCTGATTGCTTTTGTATTTCGTTTCCATCACTTTACTTTACAGGTTATCACCCTCAATACTATCCTAACCCTAAAATAAAAACCAATCATGTTTATCCTTTTGGAATGATATATCATGGAGATCGTAATATTGATAAATTTCTAGCTCAAGGTTATAGCCAAGAAGAGTTAATAAAGCGTATTTGTGATGAAGATTTTTATCAAGAAGCAGAATTAGTTGATCATGTTCATAGTACCTTAGAAGAACTTAGAAGTCGAGAAAATGGCTTAACTATTAAAGTTGCCGATTTTATAGGATCAAATTATCAATATGATTATCTATTTTATACTCACAATCACCCCTCTGACATTTTAGGGATTTATGTTGTCAATCAAATATTATCTGTTCTAAATATGCCTTCCATCAAGACAGAAATTATCAATGCCAAAAATGGTGTACTAGATGAACAACAACTTCCCATTTATCCAAGTGTTATTAAACATTTAAAACTCAAATTTATTTCAGATCAAGATACTTACAAAAATAGTGTTTTTTGTACTGATACGATGACTTTCCAAGAATATGTAGAAGCATATATAAATTTTTATCAAAATATTGATAATCCTAGCAGTGCAATCTATCAACATCATCTTTCAATAGCACTAGAAAATCAAAATGATTGGGAAGCTGCTCTTATTGCTCAATGTAGTGCAGTTATCATTGATAATAATCGAGCTTATCTATTTGATAGATTGGCTAAAATATTCCTTCAAAAGCAACGATTAGAAAATGCTATTTTTGCTTATGAAAAAGCTATAAATATTAACAAAGAATGGATAAAATTTCATGAGATGTTGGCTTACATTTATATCAACAAAGGAGATCAAGAAAAGCAAAACGAAAATTTAGATAAAGCAATAATTTTTTATAAAAAGAGCATTCAATATTATCAAAGTTGCCTAGATTATAAAAATAAAATTTTTGGAGCTTTAAAAACCGATAATATTATGGTTGATATTCATGTCAAAATAGCAGATTCTTTATTGATTCAACAAGAAATTGATGAAGCCAAAAGTTATTATCAAAAAGCAATAGATCTTAATCCTAATTGTGATGGAGCTTACATAGGGCTAGGTCATGTACTGGAAAATCAAGAATTATATAAAGATGCAGCACAGTGCTATCGACAAGCAATTAAAATTTCCTCCCTAAAACTTGGATAATACCAATTTCATATCTAAACTAAAAAGGGAACATATTGTAATGCACCATGGACAACAATTAAAAGCATTTTATTGCGCCCTTGTTTGGATTGTGGTAAAATCATTTACTTTACAAGATAATCTGGACAATTATATACAGGAATAATCACACTTACCCTTGGTGTTGATTCAGAGTTGTTCATCATGCTTAGGTGTACCATACAAATAATGATCGTGTTGATCTAATTTTTAATAATTTAATGGTTTGTTGCAACCATAAGTAATCGTCGCTTTGATACAATTCTTGAAGTTTGTTTTTAGTTGAACTTGTCATATTTTTTAATTTTCCTATAAATTGTCACTAATTATTTGCGATCGCATCCCCTAATTCCTTTATTCTAATCTATAATTGAGAGAATATTCATCTGTTCCACTAGATACAATCAGTATCTAAGGAGATATTCATGAAAGCAGAGTTAACGGCTATCATTGAAACAGCAAAGGAAGGAGGATACTGGGCTATTTGTCCTGAAATACCTGGGGCTAATGGTCAGGGGGAAACTATAGAGGAAGCTAAAGAAAGCTTAAAAATGGCTATTCAACTAATTTTTGAAGATCATTTGGCAGATATTCGCACCGGGGCTACCAGAAGACGCTATTGAAGCAACCATCTTAATCCATGAAACATAAGTTATCCATTTTTTTTAGGAGATCAAACATGATTGCTGTTACTCAAGTTAGACCTCAAATCACCCTAGAGGAGTTTTTAGAATATCCTGAAACCAAACCCTATAGTGAATATATTAACGGAAAAATAGAACAAAAACCCATGCCCCAAGGACAACATAGTGTTTTACAAGGTCGTTTAGTTACAGCGATTAACCAAGTGGGATTACCTCAAAAATTAGCCCATGCTTTTCCTGAGTTGCGGTGTACTTTTGGCGGTCGTTCTCTTGTCCCTGATATCAGTATCTTAACTTGGGAGCGCATTCCTAAAACTGAACAAGGGAGAATTGCAAATCGTTTTGAAGTTTATCCCGATTGGGTAATCGAGATTTTATCTCCTGAACAATCTGCGAATAAAGTGATCAGAAAAATCATATTTTGTCTTAATCAAGGAACACAGTTAGGATGGTTAATTGATCCCGAAGATGAATCGGTAATGATATTTCAGCCTAATTTATTTCCAGAAGTTAAAATAGATGAAGAAATTTTGCCTGTTTTAGATCATCTTAAAGACCTACAATTGTCAGTAAAAGAAATGTTTACTTGGTTAAGTATTGAATAATCGTCAAGCCCTTGTCGTGTCTTCACTGGCTAGGATATACAGTTTGACTGCTGAACAGCTTACACTGACTCTAGGCATTAAAATCACTATTTGTCAATACGTTTTAGATTATTTAGGGGATACCAGCTATCCTTTAATAATTGTTCAAAAGAATAGGGACAAATAGCCGGAAATATACTTTTAGATAAACCCGTTTTTTGACTAACAAAACTCACGGCAATATTATAAATAGAATCTAATTCTGGAATTAGCTTATTTTTTAAGCTAGTCGTTAGTTCATGAGTTAAATCATCTCGAAAGGTAATGATTTCTGCTTGCCAATGCCGATAATTTCGCTCATACTCTTGCTCCCAGTATTCCAACAAGAGAAGATGAATAATAATCTGCCTTAAAAGACTTCTGACTTTGTTGAATTGACTTCTTCCCAAACTTTCTAACTCCTCAATTAAATTTTCTATATCTAAATTTTTAAAATCTTTTGTTTTTAATAATTTAATAGTTTGTTGCAACCATAAGTAATCGTCGCTTTGATACAATGCTTGCAGTCTATTGTTCGTTGAACTTGTCATATTTTTAATTTTCCCATAAATTGTTAGGCTGCTCGCGCATTGATAAGCTGTTCAGCATCTAATACAACTCATTATAACTTATAACATTTTGAAAGAATAGCGATCGCCTACTATCAATGTTCAATATATTACTATAAACAAATATTGATAATTTTAATATTAGGAATACTAAATTCGTCGTCAAATTTCGGAAATGAGAAAAAAATATGCTATGATCTGAGCCTGAATTAATCATGAGTTCAAAAAAAGTATGTTAAAATTTGGTGGGTATGGAAAGTCTCAAAGCAAGTTTTTATATTTACTCATTGCTAGTATTGTTTTTCCCGTCCTAGCTGTCAGTTCTTTCAATATTGTTAATTCTCGCCAATATTTGATTGATTCAGTGATTCGTTCCATGAAGAATGATTCACAAAATAGCGGAGCAACTATCAATCTTTTTTTGGATAATTTCAAGTCTGATATCCTATATTTAAGCGAAACTCCACCCATTCAAGGAATTGTGAGATCTAGAGAGAATAAAGGCATTGATCCCGAAGACAAATCTACCTATGAAAGCTGGAATAATCGCCTAATCATTATTTTTACATCTTTCCTGAACAATAGACCCTATTATGATCAACTACGTTATATTGATGAAAAGGGCAATGAATTGGTAAGGATCAAGGTCATCAACAATCAAGTTAAAGTGATGCCATCTGATCAGTTAAGGAATGTATCTTCATCGGAATACTTTTCTAAAACTTTACAATTAAAATCGGGAGAAATTTATGTATCTCCGATTAATTTGAGTCGAGAAAATGATCAAATTGAAGTTCCTTATAAACCGATTATTCGTTATGGTACTCCCATTTATAATCGGGCGGGGGAAAAACGAGGAATGCTAATTGCCAATATTTTAGTTGAGAGGTTGTTTGAAATTGCGGATAACCATAACTTGACTTTAGAAATGCAGCAACAGTTTTTTGTGATTAATCAAGATGGATATTATTTAAGAAATCCGGTTGCAGACAAGCAATGGGGGTTTGAATTCAATAATAATAATAATAATTTAAGAAATGACTACCCAGAAGCTATTGTTAATCAACTGATGTCGGGAGAAAGCGGTTTAGTGACGGACAGTGTTGACTATATCATGACTTACAATACCATCTTTCCTAATCAAGTGACTCGGGAAAATCCCTTTATTTTATTATATCAAACCCCTAAATCCGTGGTTTTAGAACCCATTAATAACTTTATTCGAGTTGCGGTGATTGTTACCCTGGTTGTTGGGGTCATTTTTGTAGTTTTTGGAATTATTTTATTCAAAAAATTAGTCAATTCTATACTAGAAGTTGTTGCCGTAGTCACAGCTTTTTCCAGTCAAATTTTTTCCACTATTAATCAACAGGAACGGATTGCCAATCAACAATTATCTTCCGTTCAAGAAACCAATGTTACCATGGATGAACTCAGCGCTTCCTCCCAACAATCGGCGCAACAAGCAGAAGGGGCGGTTTTTGGGGCAAAACAAGCCCTAGAGAGGGTCGAACAGGGAACCCTTGCCATTCAAAAAGCCCTACAAGAATTAGAAACCCTAAAAGTTAAAGTTGAATCCATTGCCGAAAAAATCCTACAGTTAAGTGAACAAACCCATCAAATTGGGAGCGTTTCGGATGTGGTCAGTGATTTATCCAATCAAACGAATATGTTAGCTTTAAATGCCGCCGTTGAAGCGGTACGGGCCGGAGAACATGGTAAAGGATTTGCTGTCGTGGCTTCGGAAATCAGAAAACTCTCGGATGCGAGTCAAAAATCGAGCCAAAAAATTAATACTTTAGTGAATGATATTCAACGGATGATTCAAACAACTGTTGTTGTCACTGAGGAAGGAACTAAAAAGGTGGAATCGGGGGTACATATTGCCCACCAAACCGCTCAAATTTTTTCAGATGTAGCCAAGTCTATTGAACAAATTGTTCAAAGTAGTCAACAGATTGCTTTAACTTCAACTCAACAAGCTTTAGCCATTGGGCAAGTGAATCAAGCCATGAATAATTTAACATCTGGAGCTAATGAAACCGCCAAAGGAATTAGTCAAATTAAAATCGGTGGTGAAAAACTGAATGAATCCACTCAAAACTTAAAGGAAATTTTATAATCAGGTCTCCTAGCCCCACCAGTAATCAGGCTTATTGCCTATTCCCTATTTTGCTGTTTTCTCTTTCAATCCCAGGTGAATTAATTCATCCTGTTGAAAAACAAAGCAATGAATTTCTGGGTTATTGGTATCCGGCACTAGATAATAGAAATCTTCGTTAGCCCCCCGGAAAGATTCTAAAGCCTGTTTAAGTGTTTCTAGGTTTTGAGATTGTTTAAAGCTATCTAAAACTCTTTGAAGTTCATCTTGACCGTTTAGTGTCTCAATGTCTTTAAATTCTTCAAATTCAATCTCACTCTGTTGATAAATATTATGGATGATTTCGTCCATTGATGGAAGTTCATAATTTTCGGCTATATATTTAAGGATGTAGTCAATATCAGGAAACCAATACTGAATCTTTTTAAACTTCATGATTGTGATTTCAAAAACCTCTCCTTCACTATTATTTTTATTCAACTTTAAATGATCAAACAACTCATCGAAGTTACAGAAATATCTATCAAGGTCATCACAGTAAATTTGTATTTCATCCCATCCCAAGAACTTGCTCATTATTTATTCATTGATTTTATTAATTTCAGACTCAGAAGGAATAAAAGATTTCACCAAAACCATCATCAAATCTAAATCCAAAGGTTTACTTAAATACGCCGAAGCACCCGCATCTAAACAGCGTTCTCGGTCGCCGGACATTGCCATGGCTGTTAAAGCAATAATAGGAACAGATTGCCAGATAGAATGGGCTTTTAATTGACGCATTAATTCTAACCCATCGACCTCGGGTAATTGTACATCCATTAAAATTAAATTAGGAAGTGTTGTTTCCGTGACCAGGGGAGACTGAATGGCATCTAACATCGTCTGACCATTACTAATTAATTCGACTCGATATCCCTCTAATTCTAAAACTTCCGAAACCAATAATTGATTAAAGGGTTGGTCTTCCACCACTAAAATTCTAGGGGAATTTTCAGAATCAGGCTTAGGATCTTTTAAAGATTCAGATAGTTTTTGTAAGGATAAATCGCAGGATTCAGGATTTAAACTGAGTTCTTCTCGCATTTCCGTTAACGGCAACCAAGCCCGAAATAAACTACCTTGATTCACTATTGAATTAATGGAAACTGTTCCCCCATGTAACTCCGCCAATCGTTTAACTAAAGCTAATCCTAATCCCGTACCTTCATGGCGTCGTGTGAGGGAAGAATCGACCTGTTGAAAGGGACGAAACAACAAATGCCACCGGTCTTCTGGGATGCCAATTCCTGAGTCTTGAACCTCTAAACAAAGATAGGGTGTACTGGCATTTACCGGAGAACAATCGGGTCGATAATCCTGAATCATTTGGCTGCCATAGGCTAAAAATCCACTTAATTTAATACTTCCGGCTTCCGGTGTAAATTTAACCGCATTGGAGAGTAAATTAATAATAATTTGGCGTACCCGTCGTTCATCTAAAAACGCATGATGCACACGATAATCTAATTCTACAGACATTTTTAACCGCTTTTTATCAGCCCGAGGCTGCATCATTTTTAAACATTCATTACAGAGGCGGTGAATATCCACCGATTGTAAATCTAATTCGGTTTTACCCGCTTCAATTTTGGATAAATCTAAAATATCATTAATCAGTTGTAATAAATGTTGACCGCTTTTTTCAATCAGTTGTAAATGGTTGAGTTGACGTTCATTTAAAGGGCCGCCAATTTGACGTTTGAGCAAGTCAGAAAAGCCTAAAATACTATTCAGGGGAGTTCTCAATTCATGGGACATTGAGGCTAAAAATTCAGATTTAAGTTGAGAAGCGCGTTCTAAATCTTCATTAATTTGTTGTAGACGGTCTTGAGCTTGTACCCGTTCAATCGAGGCTCCCAGGGTTCGGCAAGCCGCATTTAACATATCCCGTTGAGGATATTCTTGTAAACGATCTAAATCCCGAGATTCTAAGGTTAATACACCAATAATATTGCCATTCGTTGCCGGAATTGGAAAGATTCCTAACCGACCTAATCCCGGTTCTCGAAATCTGGGAACAGATTTAGGATGTTGGGCATAATTGTCAACAAATAAAGGTTCCCCCGTTTCGACCACATCCCATAATAAACCTTGACCATAGGGAATTCCCTGGTCTAAAACTTCCCGCATGGAAGCAACAGCAGGTTCTCCATAGGTGGCAATAAATTGACCGGAAATTCGATTGATCAGGACTCCCGCTTGGCGATTTTTTCCCTCTCCAGAAATAACTTTCACATCTCCAAAAGCTGCATCCATCACCGAGACTAAATAATTTAAGGCAAACTGGGCAATCTCTTGTAAATTATCCGAGTTTTGTAGGCGTTCATTTAATCCTAATAAAAATCTGAGTCGGCGGACTTCTGTATTTAAGCTGGCTTGGGAATTGCGATAATAGGTAATATCTCGAAAGGTAAATAATCGACTGCCATTAGAGGATAATCGGCTTTCAATTTCCAGACAAACTCGGTTATTTTGTTCGATGCAAAAGGATAAATTATCAATCTCGACTTGTTCTAAACAATTTTGCAGTTGTTGACAGTGTTTTGCTTCCCAATACCCTTGTAATAAAATTTGATCAATCAGTGCAGACAGAGACGGTTTTTGGTTGAGAAATTCTGGAGATAATCCCCAAATATCGGCTAATTTTTGATTGAATAGGATTAATTGGTGAGTATGATTGAATAGAGCGATCGCATTATCAATTTGATTTAAAATCAACGACCGTTCTTCCCGCACCTGTTGGACATCCAGGCTAAATTGTTCATTGTTGGTACTTATCGGTTCCGTCATAGTATTTTTTTTGGGAAAAAACAGGTGAAAAGGGGTTGAATTCAACTCAATTAATGAATCTTAACAAATTTCTCAGATATCTCAATCATTAGTTTCGAGATCTCGGTTAGCCTTAGACGCCCCCTTCCTTGAGACAGAAAATCAAGACTTAAATGGCCAAAATCGCCAACTTTTGTAATTTTTGATATAAAATCAAATTTATGTGAAGATTTGTTTAGAATAACCGACACCCATTTAGAGAGGAGAAAACACTGTGGCTTTTGAACTTCCCGCCTTACCCTTCGCCGACGATGCCTTAGAATCAAGCAAAATGTCGGCCAAGACCTTTTCCTTCCATCATGGTAAGCACCACGCGGCTTATGTCACAAACCTGAATAAGCTGGTTGAGGGGACAGGACTAGCGGATAAATCCCTAGAAGAAATTATCAAAGCAACCGCCAACGACCCTAACAAAGCTGGAATTTTCAACAATGCGGCCCAGGTCTGGAATCATACTTTCTTCTGGAATAGTCTGAAAGCCGGTGGCGGTGGCCAACCCACAGGTGCTTTAGCCGAAAAAATTAATGCTGACTTTGGTAGCTTTGACAAGTTTATCGAAGAATTCAAAGCCGCCGCGACGACTCAATTCGGTAGTGGTTGGGCTTGGTTAGTATTAGACAATGGCACTCTGAAAGTTACCAAAACCGCTAATGCCGGAACTCCTATTGTGGATGGAGCTACTCCGTTATTAACTTTGGATGTTTGGGAACACGCCTATTATTTAGACTTCCAAAATGCCAGACCCGCTTACATTGAAAACTTCCTAAATCAATTGGTGAACTGGGATTTTGTGGCTGCAAACTTCGCTGCTGCATAATTGAGCATTCTTTCTGAAATAGATTGAACCAACAGCAAGACAGTCATTCTATTTTTAGGACTGTCTTGTTTTTTTATTATCCCAATGGATTAAAAATTTAACCATGAATAGTCAAGATCTTGCCCGATATATTGAAAGTACCAATGGTATTTCTAAGTCTTGGTTATTAGTACAATTGCGGTTAAAAAAACTAGAAGAACGCCGTTCGGAAATTTCCCAGGAAGAATATATTCAAGAGTTAGCCCAACTGCATCAAGAATTAATGAATTTAGGGGAGTGGTGGTTAGGAATAGAAGATGAGGTTTTTAGTTGAAATTTATTAAAGAGTTTGTTGTTGGGCTTTAGCCCCTCCTCCAGCCCCTATAAACAAAAAAGTTTAATTTTTACAACCTTTATTCATTTGTAAATAATCGAAAATAGGATAATTAATATTATTCATTAATATCGACGGGGAAACCGCAGGTTGATCTAATTGAGGTAAAGAGAGTATAGCCTGTTCGATGGGAATAGCAAAAGCTAATTCCACCATTTTTTCTCGGAGTTGGGGACTGGGTAAAGAACCATCTTGATAAATATAGGGATCTCCCCAAAGAGGATAGGCGTGCATTCCATTAATTCCAATCACTTTTCCTTGAATATTTAATAACGGCCCCCCACTCATGCCCTTTTGAATCGGATTAGTATAACCGATTTTATAGCCCTGTTGAATTGCTTTTTTAGATAATAAAGAAACCCGACCTCTGGTTAAATTAAATCCTAATTTTGGTAAAAATTCCGGTTCATTTAGTTGGAAAAACTTAGAAGGAAGTGGTTTATGATTAATCCTTAAATTCAAAGTATTTTTAGGGTAAATAGATCTATTATTAATTTCGATAATATCCGGTGAATCTGACCGTTCCACCCAAGGAAAACCCGCCCCAAAAACCTTATCCCCGGGCTGAAGTAGGTTAGAATATTCGAGATTAGCGATCGCATAAATCTTCAGACTTTCAAACTGTAATAACGCTAAATCCTGTCCTGAAAACTGAAAATTTGAAATGGGATTAGCCGAATAAACCTGACCATCAGGGGTTTGAATGGAATAAGGCGGATCACTCGGGGTTAAAATATGTTGATTCGTCAAAACAGTATAAATATTTCCCTGTTTTCTCACTAAAATTCCTGACCCCCAAGCCGAACCTGATAAAATTTTAACTGTAATGCTTTGTGCAATTATTTGCAATTGTTTAGGGGTACAAACTTGACAGGAATTTTGCCCGCAAAAAGTTTCCGATTTGATCGAGAAATGGATCGAACTTCCAGCCCTAACCTGCAAAGATGACGACTTAAAAAATAGATCAGAAAAAACAAATATTGGCAGGGTTAAAAAACAACTACCAATACTCGTAATTCTTGTAATTTTTAGAAAACTTAGAAATCGATTAACCATGATAACTTGAATCAAAATCAATTTATTTTTTGTTCAAGACTATCAATTCAATTGAACCGAATCGCTGACAGAAATACTACCTTGATGCCGAATATATTGACTCAGATCTAAATACAATCGACCATTACTTTCTTCCAAAGGCCCAGCACTGGCATTCGCCCTCAGATCAAATAACTGTTGTAAAGTACGATTAGCATTTTGATTCGGTTTCAACGTAAATAAAATCCCCAAACAAGGCCCATCTTGAGCATTAGAAACACAGATAACAGGTTGATTATTCACCCGTCCCGTGGTGACATAATTTAATAGACCCCGCTTCTGAAACTGTTGGAATTTAGAAGACACTTGACGACAACGAGTTTCAGGAACATAACCCGCATCATCAAATATTCGAGAAACCCAACGAATTACAGGGAAAGTTCCCCTGGTATTTTTAACAAATGTAGTCGGAATTCCATCAGAACTCAGATCACAATAAAACTCCTGTCTAATAGTTTCAGCATACTGATGATCAGGGATTTTAACCTGACGAGATTCACAGGTAATCAAGTTACCAAAATTACAGGAACTATTTGTAGATAATTCCTGTCCGTGACTAGCAGAAGTTAATCCCAAAAAAGTGCTAAAAGCGATCGCACCAATTTGTAAACCTTTCCCAAAAACAGAGTTTTTCATAAATTTATTCCCAATCATTTTTGATAGTTTAATCCTTCCAATTCACCCCCAAACGTTTGAGATAATCCCAACCCCTTTGGGGCCAAACATGAGGACGCCCCGTTTTTTCAGCGATCCATTCGGCCACCTTCGGGCCAGACCAAGAGCCACCATCCGGTGCTGGCCCCCGTAAGGCTTGCATAAGTTCCTGTTGTTGTCCTGAAGTGAGCAAAGATTTAGCGATGGGGGGTTGGCGCTCCCGGCTGCGATTCTTCACAGAACTTGGCCCCTCGCGGTTGTAGCGCCGGATAATTTCTTTGGCATAGTCGTAATTTAACCCCACCACTTCAGCCGATTGTTTAATTGTCCAATCCCCCGCCACAAGGCAAAGCAAATGCCATCGACGGGCCTCTGTCGTGTCTCGTGATTGACGATAGCGAGCTTTCAGGTCATCGGGCGTTAGGTAGGGTTCAATGTGCGCTTTAGGTGGCATTCCTCCGATTCAGCATCAGGAAAGTTGGTTAGTCTATCTGATGGTTTTAAGGGTTTTCCGGATCAAAGCCAGAATTTCTCAGAATTACGAATGGGTAATGGGTAATGGGTAATGGGTAATGGGTGATATTCAGCGAGCGAGGACGCTCCCCCTGCCTCCCCTGCCTCCCCTGCCTCCCCTGCCTCCCCTGCCCCCC
>NZ_LT797706.1:241843-253274 GCF_900009135.1 Planktothrix sp. PCC 11201
GCCCCACTTCCCCCGTCTCCCCTTAACACCCCCTCCTGGTGATAAACTTTGATATGGGTATTTTAAGAACATGAGGAATAACAGAGTATGGCATCCATCCGTAAGTTGCACCGACAACTGATCAAAAAAGAGCGCTCCGCCGTTGAGATCACCCAGGAAGCGCTGGATCGGATTGCACAACTCGAACCCCAATTAAAGAGCTTTCTCTGTGTGACTGCGGATAGAGCCTTAGAGCAGGCCCGTCAAGTGGATGCCAAAATAGCGGCAGGGGAAGAAATCGGCTTGTTAGCGGGAATTCCCATCGCCATTAAAGACAATATGTGCACCGAAGGAATTCGCACCACCTGTGGTTCCAAAATTTTAGAGAATTTTATCCCGCCCTACGAATCCACCGTCACCCAGAAACTGGCCGCAGCCGGGGCGGTGATGGTGGGAAAAACTAACCTTGATGAATTTGCCATGGGGAGTTCCACGGAAAACTCTGCCTATCAGGTGACAGCCAACCCTTGGGATTTACAACGGGTTCCCGGGGGGTCATCGGGAGGGTCTGCTGCGGCCGTAGCAGCCGAAGAAGCAGTGGTTTCCTTGGGTTCGGATACGGGGGGTTCCATTCGTCAGCCCGCGTCCTTCTGTGGGGTAGTGGGACTCAAACCCACCTATGGTTTAGTTTCTCGCTATGGGTTGGTCGCCTATGCGTCCTCTTTGGATCAAATTGGGCCCTTTGGACGCTCTGTGGAAGATGTGGCTATTTTATTACAAGCGATCGCTGGTCACGACCCGAAAGATGCCACGAGTTTAAACCTGCCCATTCCCGATTATGTTTCCGGGCTATTACCTTCATTGAGAGCCCGAAGTGGAATTAAAATTGGGGTGATTAAGGAAACCTTTGGGGAAGGATTAGATCCCATTGTGGAAAAAACTGTCACCAAAGCCATTAGTGTTTTACAGGAATCCGGTGCAGAAATTCAAGTGGTTTCTTGTCCTCGCTTCCGCTATGGTTTACCGACTTATTATGTGATTGCTCCTTCGGAGGCTTCGGCTAATTTAGCCCGTTATGATGGGGTGAAATATGGTTTCCGTTATCCCGATGCGGATAATTTAATTGAAATGTATCAGAAAACCCGGGCGCAAGGGTTTGGGTCGGAAGTCAAACGCCGGATTATGATGGGCACCTATGTGTTATCGGCGGGATATTATGACGCCTATTATTTGAAAGCCCAAAAGGTCAGAACTTTAATTAAGGAAGATTTTGATCGGGCGTTTAGTCAAGTGGAAGTGTTAGTTTGTCCGACCGCACCTTCAACGGCCTTTAAAGCGGGGGAAAAAACGGCCGATCCCTTGAGTATGTATTTATCGGATTTAATGACAATTCCCGTGAATTTAGCAGGTTTACCCGGAATTAGTGTGCCCTGTGGATTTGATGATCAAGGCTTACCGATTGGGATGCAATTAATTGGGAAACCCTTAGGGGAATCTCGGTTATTAGAAGTTGCTAATGCCTATGAACAAGCCACGGATTGGCATAATTATAAACCGCAAGGAATCTAATCTGTAAATATTAGGGTGGGCTTTGCTCACCTCTTTAATCCTTCTCTAATTTTTCTAACAGTTATGTCCTATAAAGTTAATGTTTCCATAGAAAAAACGGATTCAGGATATTTAGCCTATTGTCCAGAACTCTCTGAACAAACCTTTCAAGGAGATTCACTGGATTTAATTTTTTCTGAATTAAAAACTGTTATTCAAGCCGATTATCAACATCAAGTTTCCTCTGAAACTAAAAGAAAACCCATTTGGGAAATTGCCCAGGAGTTAACTCAAGATATTACTGAGGATGAACTTCAACTTCTTCCTGTTGATGGGGCACCAACAGCATAATCATTATATCTATGGAACTCCTAAAGAAAATCTATAGTAATCCTAAATAGGTTGTAACATTTCAACACTGATATGAAACAGCCAGAAGTATTATTTCTGTTCCCTGTTCCCTGTTCCCTGTTCCCTTTTGAGCACAAATTTTGAACACAACTCAAATAGGATTGCTATATGAGGGTAATATTTTTAGAATGGTATTGAGGTTATAATGAGTAATATCTGAAATTTTTACCGCAAATCTTAAAATGTCAACAACCTTAACAGATATTGGTACATTAATTGTTTCTACACCCGGAATTTGTGGGGGTCGCCCTCGGATTACGGGAACAAGAATGTCGGTTATGAGTATTGCAATTGATTATAATGCGGGCATGACTGTTGAAGAAATTTTACAAGAATTTCCCCACTTGAATTTAGGACAAATTTATGCAGCTTTAACTTATTATCATGTGAATAAATTCAGTATTGATCAGGAAATTACTGCTTATTATGAAGAATGCGATCGCTTAGAAAAAGAACAGCTCAACAGCTTATTAGCATCGGCATTAAAAACAAAAATTAACCCCCTTCTCTACAAGAACAAGGGGGTTAAGGATTCGAGCAAAAATTGACTACCCTATTTAATCCAACCAGCACTTAAAATAACTGTAATTCCCATAAAAATAATTGCCAACATCCAAGTAATCCGATTTAAGGTAGTTTCGGCACTTTTGGCGCTAGTAAATAATTGAGCTTGTCCACCAATACCCCCAATACCGTCTCCTTTAGGACTGTGGAGTAAGACCAGAATAATAATCCCTAAAGCCGATAAAGACCAAACCGCTTGTAATACTTGAGTAATCATGTTAAGAAGTTGATAATTTGAACAGAAAAATTAAACCGTCAAACCTTCAATTATAACCTATTTTTCCAGGAATTAATTTAAAGTTTTACCCGCATCGGAGTCCGATTTTCCCGAACTTCATAGGCGGCGGATTCAATCATAGAAACACCCGTCATTTCCGGGGGTTGAGGAATACCCAAAATCTGCAAAATCGTAGGGGCGATATCCGCTAAACAGCCATCTGTCCGCAAAGGAATATCGGTTCCATGACCTGGGATTTTGCGTTTTTCCCCTTCTATTAGGATAAAGGGAACAGGGTTAGTTGTGTGGGCTGTCCAGGGATTTCCTTCGGCGTCGCACATATATTCTGCGTTACCATGATCGGCAATAATAATCGCCGTCCCTCCAGCTTGACTAATACTTTGTAACAATATCCCTAAACAGTGATCAACGGTTTCAACCGCCTTTACCGCCGCACCCATCATCCCCGTATGTCCGACCATATCAGGATTAGCGTAATTAATCACAATCAGCGAGTAAATCCCCTTTTCAATACCTTCAATTGCCACATCCGTCACCGCTTCGGCAGACATTTCCGGTTGTAAATCATAAGTAGCAACCGAAGGACTAGGAATTAATTCTCGGTCTTCCCCGGGATAGGGTTGTTCTAAACCGCCATTAAAAAAATAGGTGACATGGGCATATTTTTCGGTTTCGGCTATGCGTAATTGCTTTAACCCGTGTTCAGCGATAACTTGTCCGAGAATATTATTTAGATTTTGGGGTTCAAAAGCTACTAATACGGGAAAATGAGAGTCATATTGAGTCAAAGTCACAAAGCTCAGGGGCTGAATATAGGAACGTTCAAAATCCTTAAAATCAGCATCAACAAACACCTGAGTTAACTCCCTCGCCCGGTCAGGACGGAAGTTAAAGAAAATCACCCCATCCCCTGCTTCCACCGCCCCAGGCGCGATCCGAGAGGGCACCACAAACTCATCGTTTATGCCTTCAGAATAGGAAGATAACATCACATCGGCGGCGGATAATCCATTGCCTTCGCCCTTGCTGGTCATTACTTCATAAGCTTGTTTAACTCGATCCCATCGTTTATCCCGATCCATGGCATAATAACGGCCACTAATTGTCACAATACGACCAATACCAATAGCATCAATTTGTTCTTGAAGTTGCTTAATATATTTAATTCCGTCTTTAGGATTTGTGTCTCGACCATCCATGATCGCATGAACACAAACATCCCTAATATTTTTAGCTTTTGCTAAGTTTAAAAGTCCGTATAAATGATCTAAATGGGAGTGAACACCACCATCGGAACATAAACCCATCAAGTGCAATTTGCCGTTTCTGTCTAAAACATCTTGACAAACTTTTAACAATGCCGGGTTATTTTGAATTGTGCCATCCTCAACCGCATCGGAAATTCTGACTAACTCTTGGGGAACAACGCGCCCCGCACCAATATTCAAATGACCCACTTCTGAATTTCCCATTTGACCCCCTGGTAAACCCACTGCCTTCCCAGAGGTGCGAATTAAGGTTCTGGGGTAAGCTATCCATAGGCTATCCATCACCGGGGTATTGGCAACGGCTATGGCATTTCCGTCGGCTTGTTCACGATAACCCCATCCGTCCAAGATAATGAGTACAACGGGAGATACAGATTTTGGTGCCATACCAAGTTACCTTTTCCTGCTTGTGGTGATTTCTGCCTAGATTATACCATACGGGGGAAGTCTGTTAATCACGAGAACTTTACAATGCTACCTATAAAACTTAAAATTCAGCAGTCAAAAGCTGATCCAAAACCTAAATTTTTAGGGCGTTTAATTAAATTTGCGATCGACTCCCTCAGCTTCCTTAAACCTTACTTACGATGGATAGTCCTAGGAGGAACATTATTTTTCTTGGCTGCAAATTTTAGGAAGCACTGGCAAGAAATTTCAGAAATTGATATTAGTTCAACGGCATGGATCTATCTCGGATTAGCTCTAATTATTACCCTTTCTGCCCATATTTGGTCAGCTTTTGTCTGGTTAATTATTGTTAAAGAATTTAAGCAAACGATTAGACCTCGTTGGGGATTACAGCTTTATTTAATCACTAATCTTGCAAAATATCTGCCCGGGAATATTTGGCATTTTTATGGGCGAATTATGGCGATGAAAGACTCTGGTATTGCCCTAGAAGCGGCGGCATTAAGTGTATTACTTGAACCCTTAATCATGGCAGTCGCCGCATTAGGACTGGCATTAATCAGCTATCATAGTTCCTATTGGATCATACAAATTCTATGTTTAATTGCTTTAGGACTTGGGATTCATCCTCGGATTTTAAACCCAATTCTGAAATATTTAGAAACCTCAAAATTCAAAAAACAACTATCTAATTTTCCCAAGGAAGCCTCCTGTCAATTAGATTATTATCCCCTCAAACCCCTATTCGGGGGGGCAAGTTTTGTTTTATTAAGATGGTCGGGTTTTATGTTGACTTTACTTGCCTTAACTCCCCTCACTTTTGAGCAAATTCCGATCTTATTAGGAGCCTATAGTTTTGCTTGGTTATTGGGATTATTAATTCCAGGTGCACCCGGAGGATTAGGAGTTTTTGAAGCCACTATTTTGGCTTTATTGAGTCAACAATTTTCCCCTGCTATTTTATTAGGTGCGATCGCATTTTACCGTTTAGTCAGTATTCTCGCTGAAACCCTGGGGGCATTATTAGCCAAATTAGATCAAAGATTCTTAGATAATTCTAATTGATAGGCTTTAACTAATAAGTCAATTCCCGTAATTGCTGTACCAACTACCACAGCATGGGCACCTAAATCCAGAGCTTTTCTAGCCATTTGGGGTGAAGCAACTCCTCCTTCACAAATTATAGGAACTGGCAATTGTTTCACCATTTGGGATAATAAATCAAAACCGGGAGGAGATTGATTTTGGGTGGCTTTTGTATACCCATATAAGGTTGTACCCACACAGTCTACACCCGCTTCTACAGCCCCTATTGCTGCCTCTAAACTATCCACATCCGCCATCACTAATTTACCTAATTCTTGATGAATTTTAGCAATTAAATTCCTGACGGTTTCTCCTTGGGGACGGTCTCGCAGAGTCGCATCAATTGCAATGATATCAGCCCCGGAGTTAGCGATCGCCACGGCATCTTCAAATCGAGGCGTAATATACACATCAAACCCAGGAATTTGTTGTTTCCATAGCCCAATAATCGGTTGAGAAACCCGTTGACGCACCGCTTTAACATGGGCTGGGGTATCAATTCTCACCCCTAATGCACCCTGGTTAACGGCGGCTTTAGCCATCGCTGCAATGACAATTGGATCATGTAGGGGGGAATCAATCGGTGCTTGACAGGATACAATTAATCCGTGAGTTAAGAGGGAAAAAAGATCAGATTTCATGTTAGATTGATTAGGGTAGGGCTGTTTCATTTTCTATTGTAAACCCTCCGACGTAACCCCCTAAATTATTATGAATATCTCCTTAACTCCTGAACTTGAGCAGTTTGTTCAGTCAACGGTCAAAAACGGCAAATATTCATCGGCTTCTGAAGTCATACTAGCGGCGTTACAATTACTAAAAGAACAGGAAATTTTAGCGGTTATAAATCCAGTTTTATCAGAAGGTGAGCAAAAATCAAACTATGATTTCTCTGATTTGGTAGGGCGATTAAATTGGCAAGGAGAAGCAGTTATAATACAGAGGCATCTACGGGATGAGTGGTAATCGCTATGTTTTGGATACGAATGTAATTAAAAATTAATTATTTGGAATTAAAACGATCTATTTCTTGTTGAAATATTTCTTTAAAAATTTGGGTAGCTTGAGGTTGAATAATTTTGGAAAATCGTTGGATTGATTCTTGGAGTAATTGGGGCATAACAGTAATGGTTTTTTTGCCTGTGGGTGTTTGATAAAAGTCAATTAGGGTTTGTAAATCTTCTTCTGTAAAGAATTTATCATACAAAGGATAATAAACTTTTTCCATGATTTGGTTAAAATCCAGTTTTTCCATTAATTTTTGATTATATTGAGTTAGGATGCGACTCATATCTTGGTTAATTTGATTAATCATCTCTTGTTTCTTTTCTGGAGAGATTCCCGATGTTTCTGGTACAATAGATTCTAAAATCCCAGTAAATTCTTGTTGAAGTTGGGCGGATGTAATTTGGCTAACCTGTCTAAAGAGTTTTTCTCCTCCGGTGATTTCTATTAATTCCCTGATCAGTTGACGTTTACTTTCAGAAACAGATTGTTGAGATAATTCTAATGGAGGTTTGGGAGTCGATTCTGCTTTGACAGGTACGGGAAAAAATACCCCTAAAGATAAAATAGTTCCCAGTAATAAAATTCGCTTGAAGAACATAAAAAACTCTCCTGATTTTTGAGATGATATTACCAAAAATGCGATAGTGTTAGCGCCTGCGCGGGGATAGCCTCACCCGAAGGATTTTAACCAAAGATTGAAATATATGCTATAATCCGAGATTCATTGTGTAATCTTCATACAGAATTTTATTAGAATGGCAACTCAGCCAACTATTGCAATCTCTCACCTCGGATGCGAAAAAAATCGCATTGATACCGAACACATCTTGGGTCTATTGGTACAGGCCGGTTATCAGGTTGATTCTAACGAAGAATTAGCGGATTACGTGATTGTCAATACCTGTAGTTTTATTGAAGCCGCCCGGGAAGAATCGGTTCGCACCCTGGTAGAATTAGCCGACGCCAAAAAGAAAATTGTGATTACCGGGTGCATGGCGCAGCACTTCCAAGAACAACTATTAGATGAACTCCCCGAAGCCGTTGCGGTGGTGGGAACCGGAGACTATCATAAGATTGTCGATGTGATCAAACGGGTGGAACAGGGAGAACGAGTTAAAGAAGTTTCCGCCGAACCCACCTATATCGCCGATGAAACTGTCCCCCGTTATCGTACCACCAGTGAAGGTGTTGCCTATCTGCGGGTAGCGGAGGGTTGTGACTATCGTTGCGCTTTTTGTATTATTCCCCACTTGCGCGGAAACCAACGATCGCGTACTATAGAATCAATTGTTACTGAAGCCCAGCAATTAGCCGATCAAGGGGTTCAGGAAATAATCCTTATTTCTCAGATCACGACCAACTACGGACTGGATCTCTACGGTGAACCCAAACTGGCAGAATTATTAAGGGCATTAGGAAAAGTTGATATTCCCTGGATACGGATGCACTATGCCTATCCAACGGGGTTAACCCCAAAAGTAATTGCAGCAATGCAAGACACCCCTAACGTTTTACCCTATTTAGATTTACCGCTACAACATTCACACCCCGATGTGTTACGCGCGATGAACCGTCCCTGGCAAGGACGAGTCAACGATCGAATTATCGAAACGCTGAAAACCGCTATCCCAGATGCGGTGCTTCGTACCACATTTATTGTTGGTTTCCCAGGAGAAACTGAGGAACATTTTGAACACCTGCGGGAATTTGTGCAGCGCCACGAGTTTGATCACGTTGGCGTGTTTACCTTCTCTCCCGAAGAAGGAACCCCCGCTTATAAATTGCCGGATCAACTGCCTCAAGGAGTCATGGATGCCCGCCGGGATGCCTTAATGGAGGTACAGCAACCCATTTCCCTCAAGCAAAATCAAAAATCGATCGCCAAGGTGGTAGACGTTCTCATTGAACAACAAAATCCCCAAACCGGAGAACTGATCGGTCGTTCTTCCCGTTTCGCCCCCGAAGTAGATGGTTTAGTCTATATCGAAGGCGATGCCCGTTTGGGTTCAATGGTGAAAGTCCAAATCACCGATGCCGATGTTTATGATCTCTATGGTTACGTCTTAGAATAAAATGTTAGCCCTTAAAAGCTTACAGGTAAGCCATTTCACCGAAATCGCCACAAATTTTAAGAAATTTGTTGTTATATTTCTGAATGTTAAGCGTTATCCTAGAGAGAGATGGTCTATAAAGAGTCTGATTGACTAAACAACCTCACCGGTTGTGAAAAAAAGTGAGTTCAGGAACTTTTGAAGACCTTGGAATGTAAATAGGTTCCAAGATGCCCGAGAGACAGCGTAACTCAACGTTTGTAGAGAGCTACGTCAAGCGTTATAGCAAAACTAATAAACCTCTGCATTGTAGTAAAAGTGTCTCAAATGGATAGGGTAGGGTCAGGAACCGGGCTAAAACACATAGATAGGAGAATGAATGAGTCCATCTTTTGCAAGCTTAGGAATTTCCGAAGAACGTGCTAGTTATCTGGAAACAATAGGCTTTAGCGAGCCAACCACCATTCAAGTCGAAGCAATTCCCCATATTTTGTCTGGACGGGACGTGGTGGGACTGGCTCAAACCGGGACGGGCAAAACAGCCGCCTTTTCATTGCCCATTCTGGAGCAACTGGATACAAGTGCAAAGGGCGTACAAGCGTTAATCCTGACCCCAACTCGGGAGTTAGCCATGCAGGTTAAAGAAGCGATTCGGAAAATGACCGATGATCGCAGCTTGTATGTGTTAACCGTTTATGGCGGTCAGTCCATTGACAGACAAATCCAACGGTTACAACAAGGTGTTCAGATTGTCGTTGGCACACCTGGACGGATTTTAGATTTACTCAACCGGGGTAATCTGAAATTTGACCGGATTAAGTGGTTAGTGTTGGATGAAGCCGATGAAATGTTAAGCATGGGCTTTATTCAGGATGTAGAAAAAATCCTAGAATCCGTTGCTGAAGATCGGCAAACGGCGTTTTTCTCGGCTACGATGGAGCCTTCGATTTGGAAACTGGTGAAGAAATTCCTCAAAAATCCAGTCACCATTAAAGCTGAAAACCCCAAAGCTACCCCCAAACGCATTGAACAGCGTGCTTATATGGCTCCCCGTGGGTGGTCAAAAGCCCGGGCGTTGCAACCGATTTTAGAATTAGAAGATCCCGAATCAGCGATTATTTTTGTTCGCACCAAACAAGCTGCTGCGGAGTTAACGACTTTCCTGCAAGCCGCCGGTCATAGCGTTGACGAATATCATGGCAACTTGAACCAAACCCAACGGGAACGGCTACTGCAACGATTCCGTCGCCGTCAGGTGCGTTGGATCGTGGCCACGGATATCGCTGCCCGGGGATTGGATGTGGATCATCTCAGCCATGTAATTAACTACGATTTACCCGATAACGCGGAAAGTTATGTTCACCGGATTGGTCGGACAGGTCGCGCCGGACGGGAAGGAATCGCCATTACGCTGATTCAGCCGATTGATCGCCGGAAACTGCGGTTAATTGAGCGCCATTTGAATCATAACTTTACGGTGTTGTCGGTTCCTAAGCGATCGCAAATTGAAGGCCGTTATATTGAACGGTTACAAGGACGGGTGCGGGAAGCTTTAGCCGGAGAACGGGTTGCCTCCTTCTTGCCGATTGTGGCCCAATTGAGTGAGGAATACGATCCCCAGGCGATCGCGGCGGCGGCTTTACAACTAGCCTACGATCAAACTCGCCCCAGTTGGTTAGATTCCGAATTCGCTGCCGAGGAGGAAGAAATGCCACTACCGTCTTCCAAACCGAAATTAAATCGTCGGGTGGTTCCTCGTCCTTCGGTTTCCCAGGGCGTTGAATAGGATTCAAGGAATCACGGTTTCTAGCGATTACGATTAAAATAGATACACCAGATGCTATTGATTGTATCTGGTGGATTTTTTTATCAGTCATCAGTCATCAGTCATCAGTCATTAGTTTATTGCCCATTACCCATTACCCATTATTACCCATTACTTATAATTAATAATTATTAGACCCATGCAGACTAATTCTCAGGACTCCCATCTTAACTCCCTCAGACAATGGGCAAATTTAATTGCGATTATAGTCGCATTTGGAATTAATGTCTTAGCGAATTTAGCTCCCTTTAATGGGTTAACAATTGGAGAAATTTCTAATACAGTTTTTAGAGATGTTAAAATTATTCCGGCTAATTATGCTTTTGCCATCTGGGGCTTAATTTATCTAGGTTTATTCGGTTTTGCCCGATATCAATTTTTACCTCAAAACCAGGAAAATCAGCGATTAGAGAAGTTAGGTTTTGCCTTGGTTTTGGCTAGTATTTCCCAAATAATTTGGGTATTTTTATTTCAATATCAGATGTTTTTTTTGTCCCTGGGGGCAATGATAGCCATTTTAAATTCCTTAATTGTGGCTTATTTACGATTAAATGTTGGCAGGGTTAGAGTATCTAAACAAGAACGCTGGTATGTTGATCTTCCGATTAGTATTTATTTAGCTTGGATTAGTGTCGCAACCATTGTCAATGTAGCTTTGGTTTTGGAAAATTGGCAATGGAAAGGCGGGGGAATTTCACCGGAATTATGGACAGCGATTTTATTAATTATTGCCGGAACCTCAGCGGCTATTTTAATTATTGAACGCAATGAAATTGCCTATCCTTTTGTTATTATGTGGGCACTTTGTGCGATCGCTGTTCGCCAAGCTACCCAACCTTTAATTTTAGTCACGGCGATCGCTGTATCTCTATCTTTAGGATTATTTGGATTAAGTTTAACTATTTTACGACGAAGGATTTAAGCAGATTAACACAGATTAAAATCTGAACACGGATTAAACGGATTACGCTGATTAACCCTGCCCTCGACTTGATTGGGGGACAGATTAAAATCCGTGAAATCCGTGAAATCCTCTTAAATCCGC
>NZ_LT797707.1 GCF_900009135.1 Planktothrix sp. PCC 11201
GCCACCCCCATCACCTTTACCCCCGCTAACTGGAACGTTTATCAAACCGTCACTGTAACGGGCGTAGACGATGCGGTCATCGATGGAGACAAAACCTACCAAATTGTTAGCAGCGCCGTTACTAGCACCGACCCCAACTACAGCAGCATCAAACCCTCCGATTTGATTGGGATCAACACCGACAACGACAGCCCCAGAGTTACTATTACCCAAAGTGGAGGCAGTACAGCCGTTACCGAAGGGGGAGCAAATGATACTTATACAATACAATTAGATACCGCACCTCTAGGTGATGTCACCGTTACCGTCACCTCCGATGCCCAATCCCAAGTCAGCACCGATGGTACTACCTTTGGCAACAGCCAAACCGTCACCTTCACCCCTGCCAATGGTACGGCGGCTAAAATTATCACCGTCAAAGCCGTAGATGATACCGTCGCCGAACATAACCATACCAGCAGTATTACCCACGCGATTACTGCCAGTGCCACTCCCATCAACTATCCCACCACCATGCCCATCGGCCCGGTGAATGCCCAAATTACCGATAACGATATTACCTACAATGTAGTTGGTAGCACTACCACGATTACAGAAGGGAATACGGGCAACCAAGTTATTAGTTTTACGATTACTCGTGGGGGCGAAACCCAACAACCCAGTAGTATTGATTTCAGTTTCGGGGGAACCGCCAGTACCGGAACAGACTACAATAACGTTAACGTGACGGGTACGGGAGTGAGTGCTACAAACAGCACCATTAGCTTTGCCGCCAACGCCACCACCGCCACCATCGCCGTTGAAATCCTAGGGGATGCCCAAGTTGAACCCGATGAAACCCTCAGCCTCACCCTCAGCAACGGCACACCCGCAGGGACAGCTACCATTACAGGTTCGCCCCTGAATGTCACCCTAACCAACGACGACACCGCCGGAATTGTCCTCAAACCCAAAAACGGATTAACCACCACCGAAGCCACCGCCACCGATAGCTTTACTGTCCGGTTAAGCAGCCAACCCAGTGCCGACGTCACCATTGGGTTAACCAGTGATAACACCGCCGAAGGCACATTATCAGCCAACAGCGTCACCTTCACCCCTAGTAACTGGAATACCGCTCAAGCTGTTACTGTCACTGGAGTCGATGATAATATTATTGATGGGAATAAAGCCTATAAAATTGTCACCGCCAAAGCCACCAGCACCGACACTAACTATAGCGGCTTAGACTCTAACGATATCGGTGTTAACAACCTCGATAACGACTTGGCCGGGTTCACAATTTCGGCTATTAGTGGCAATACCACAGAAGTCGGGGGGACGAGTACCTTTACCATCCAACTCAAAACCCAACCCACCGCCGACGTCACCCTTCCTTTAAGTAGCGATAACACTGCCGAAGGGACTGCTTTACCCGCTTCTGTTACCTTTAATTCAACTAACTGGAATCAACCCCAAACCGTTACTGTTACCGGAGTTGATGATAGTATTGCCGACGGAAATCAAAACTATAATATTGTCACTGGAGCCACCACCAGTACCGACACCAACTATAACGGCATTAACCCCAACGATATTGGGATTGCTAATATTGATAACGACGTTGCCGGGGTCACAATTTCTGCTATTAGTGGGAATACCACAGAAGCAGCAGGTACAGCCACCTTTACCGTTCAACTCAAGAGTCAACCTACGACTGATGTTAGCTTTAATTTAAGTAGTGATAATCCCGCAGAAGGGTCTATTTCTGCTAAGAGCCTCACCTTTAATTCAACTAACTGGAATCAACCCCAAACCGTCACCGTCACCGGAATTGATGATATTTTCTTTGATGGCGATAAACCCTATAATATTGTTACCACAGCCATCAGCAGTCAAGATCCCAGTTATAACGGGATTAATCCTAGCGATATTGCCGTCACCAATACCGACAACGACAGTCCTGGGTTCATCGTAATACCCGTCGTCAGCAATACTACAGAAGCTGGAGGTACCGGAGGATTTGTCATTTATCTCAACGGTCAACCTACAGGCGATGTCACCCTTCCCCTCAGTAGTGATAACACCAATGAAGGCACTGTAACCCCCGCAGCCGTTACTTTTAATGCCAGTAACTGGGATATCCCCCAAACCGTTACAGTTCTACCAGTCGATGATCCGATTGTGGATGGGGATAAAGCCTATAATATTGTTACCGGAGCCTCTACCAGTACCGATATCCGATTTAACGGGATTAACCCTAACGATATTCCCTTCACCAATACCGACAACGACATCCCCGCGTTTATCATCTCCCCCATCAGTGGCAATACCACAGAAGCCGGAGGTCAAGCCAATTTTACCGTCCAACTCAACGGTCAACCCACCGCCGACGTTACTTTTGGGTTAACCAGTGACAACCTGGCTGAAGGCACAGTCTTACCCGCAGCCGTCACCTTCAATTCCACCAACTGGAATACCCCCCAAACCGTCACTGTCACTGGAGTCGATGACACCATTGTTGATGGCGATAAACCCTATAATATTGTCACCGGAGCCTCTACCAGTACCGACCCCCGATTTAATGGTATTAACTCCAACGATATTGCCGTTATCAATAGCGATAACGATATCCTCCCCGTCGATACCACCCCACCAGTAGTGGTGAGTTTAACCCCAACCGATGATGCCACGGGAGTAGCCGTAGGGGATAACTTAATCATTAAATTCAGTGAAGCCATTCAGATTGGCAGTGGTAATATCGTCATCAAGAAACTATCCGATAACTCCATTGTCGAAACCCTGAATGTCAATTCCCCCAAAGTCAGCATCGGGACAAACAAAAAGGATAAAGTCGCCAGTCTACTTATCCTCAACCCCACAGCCGACTTAGCCCTCAGTACAGACTATTATGTAGAAATCGACCCCACAGCCATTCAAGACAAAGCCGGAAATCCCTATACTGGTATCAGTGGCAGTACAACTTGGAACTTCAAAACCGTTGATGCGTCCCCAGCCATTCCCCCCGTCAACCTCTCCCTATCCCAAACCACAGGCAGCGAAGCCGGGACAACCAGTATTACCGTCACCGTCACCGCAGCAGCAGCCGTTGTGGGCGACCAAACCCTTGACCTGACCCTAAGCGGAGATGCCAACTCTGCCGATTTCGTCGCCCCCGTCCCCAACAAAATCACCATCCCCAACGGTAGCAGCAGTGGACAAGTCACCTTCACCATCACCGACGACAAACTCGACGAAATCGACGAAACCGCAACGCTCACCCTGAGTAACCCCAGTGCCGGAATTGTCCTAGGCCCAGACATTACAGACAGTTTCACCATTATCGACAACGACACAGCCGGATTTCAACTTCAACCCATCAGTGGTAATACCAGCGAAGCCGGAGGTCAAGCCAGCTTTGACATCCGTTTAACCTCCCAACCCACAGCAGATGTCAGTCTCAGTTTCAGCAGTAGTAACATCGCCGAAGGGACAGTTGCCCCCACCACTATCACCTTTACCCCCGGTAACTGGAATAGCTACCAAACTGTCACCGCCACAGGAGTAGATGATTTAGTCGCCGACGGAGATGTCTCCTACGAAATTCTCAGTGCTCTCACCAGCACCGACAGCAACTATAACAGCCTCAAACCCGCCGATGTCGATGTCACCAACACCGACAACGACATCCCGGGAGTCACCATTACCCAATCGGGCGGGAGTACCAATCTCACAGAAGCGGGAAAAACAGATACTTATGAGATACAATTAAATACGCAACCCCTGGGGAATGTTGAAGTAACATTAACCGCCGATATCCAAGCCGAAATCAGCTTAGATGGGGTTAACTTTGCCCCATCTCAAATCGTTAACTTCACACCCACCACGGGCATCACTCCCCAAACTATTACAGTCAGGGCGATAGATGATGGAGTTGCCGAACATAATCACAGCAGTGCTATTACCCACCGGATTACCAATAGCACAGCCCCCAACTATCCCACCACCCGACCCATTGGCTCGGTGAATGCCCAAATAGTGGATAACGATATTACCTATAATTTGATTGGGAGTACCACCACTATCACAGAAGGGAATACGGGTAGCCAGGTTGTCAGTTTTACTATTAGTCGAGACGGTGAGACTCAACAGGCCAGTAGTGTTGATTTCAGCTTAGGAGGCACCGCCAGCGTTGGTACAGATTACAATAACGTTTTGGTCAGTGGTAGTGGAGTTAGTGCTACGGGCAGTAAGATTAATTTTGCCCCCAATGCCACCACTGCGACGATTGCGGTCGAAATCCTGGGTGATACTGTTGTTGAACCGAACGAAACCCTAGAACTTAGTCTGAGTCAAGCTACGGCTGCTGGCACAGCCACGGTTACGGGTTCTCCCCTGAGTCTCTCCATTCAAAATGATGACCGAGAAATTATACCCACACCCGTACCCACACCCGTACCCACACCCGTACCCACACCTGCACCAACATCCGTACCCACACCCGTACCCACACCCGTACCAACATCCGCACCTATACCTATACCTGTACCGATACCCACGCCCACACCAAGACCCACGCCCGCACCTACACCGGAGCCCACAC
>NZ_LT797708.1 GCF_900009135.1 Planktothrix sp. PCC 11201
CGCTATAGGTAAATACTTACTGTGAGCAGCTTTTAGCTTTCAAGAATGTCCTAATAGATGTGGCGACTGCTATATAGCAAGTCTAAATCAGTTGTATTAAGGGTTTAAAATTAATTCATCGTAGGGGCGAGGTCACCTCGCCCTTACAGGGGAATCTCGCCCTATTTTTAGAATGAATTGTCTTGACACTTTTTTGTATAATTCATTTAGACTTGCTATAGCAGTATATCCATAAACCGTTAATGTTAAGAATTAGTATTGAAAACGTAGGAGACAACTTGAAAGATCTTTTAGAAAGAGTAGCTCAAGGTGAAGAAATCATCTTAGACAAACTTTGGATGCTTTGCATTTAGCGATCGCATTTTATTATAAAATTTCTTTAATAACAGCAGATGAAGGTTTAGCTGCGAGTGCCAAGGTATCAGGAGTTCCAGTCCAAATTTTAAGACTTTAGCGGGATCACTTTTATTGTTTGAATACAGGTTAATAATAAAAATGTGATCGCATTTGCTAAATAATTAACAATTAAACCGTAGGGGCGGGTTCCAAGACCATCTGCAATTATCAGTAATTATCTCCCAAAACCCGCCCCTGCAATTTGTTTTAGATATGATCCGGTCTGTCTCTATCAGACTAGAGTTTGATTACCAAAGGTGGTAGTTCCAAAAACAACATAACTCTTGCCTATGGTATTATCAAATAAACTGCCTGGTGCGCCGATGAGGATATCGTTAACGCTATCTTGGTTAATATCCCCGGCACTGCTAACGGCAATTCCTGATAATTCATTTTCGGCAGTTCCATTTAAGAAAAAGCCCTTTTCACCATTTAAGTCTGAACTATTTAAACTAGCCGGAAATCCTTTCTGACTACCAAAAACTACATAGGTTTTTCCGGCGCTTTTAATTCCATTTGCAGTGGCTCCTGAAGCACCAATGATAAGATCATCAATCTTGTCTCCATTGATATCTCCCGCGCCTTTGACGGAACCTCCTAATAACTCATCGGGTTCTACTCCATTAATCACAAATCCGTTATTTCCATTCAAAGTAAATAGGTCTATTTGTTGAGTAAATCCGGCTTGAGTTCCAAATACAACATAGGCTTTCCCAGCATTGGTTTGATTGTTGCCTGGAGACTGAGAAACACCGATAATGATGTCTTTTAAACCATCAGCATTAATATCTCCTGCACCGCTAACGGATGAGACAGAATAGCCATCACCTTTGATTGTAAATCCATTAGTTCCGTCTAAGTTGGAAAGAGAAAATCCCTTTTGATATCCTCCATCTTTGCCAAACAAAACGTAGGTTTCTCCCGCTTTAGGATTGCCTTCAAGTGAGCCCTGTTCTGCACCGATAATTAAATCATCTATTTGATCTCCGTTGATATCCCCTGCGTTACTAACGGTGGTTCCTGCTAACCCGTTATTATGATTAATTACCATACCGTCGTCCCATTGTAAATCCGTTGGGTTGAAGGCGGGAGGAAAACTGTTAAGACGACCGTAGACAATATAAACTTTACCCAAAAAGGTATCAATTCCAGCCGGGGCAGCAACGGCTAAATCATCTAATCCATCATTGTTGAAATCTCCAGCACTACTGACAGCAAGACCAGAATAATCTAAGGGTTGATTACTGTTAATTACAAAGCCATTATTGCCATTGAGATTAGCCAGATTAAATCGAGTTGAGAAGGCTTGTTTTGAACCTAAAATAACGTAGGTTCGACCGGAATCATTAAGACTATTGGAATCCGAGGAAAAAGCACCAATGATTAAATCTTTTAGCCCATCCCCATTAATATCTCCGGCTGAACTAACAGCACCTCCACTAAAACTTTCAGTTTCAAATCCTTCGATAATAAATCCATTAGTACCGTTGAGGGTAGACAGGTCAAAGTTAGCTGGAAATCCTTGATTTGTTCCAAAGACAACATAACTTTCCCCCGTAGCATTAATATTATTAGGATCGGCTGCAAATCCTCCCACAATAAAGTCATCAATGGTATCTCCATTGAAGTCTCCAATATTACTGAGAGAACTGCCAGCAAAGTTCCCGGCTGCACCTGTTACAGTAAAACCATTGTTACCATTAAGAGCGTTAAGGTTTATGGCAGGAACAGTAACGGTGATAGTTCCTGTTGCGGTTTTTTGATCATCAGCAATGGTATAATTAATGGTATCAATGCCGACAAAATTAGTCGGGGGAGTATAGGTCAGTTGATCATCAGTTTTGTCATCGGGAGTACCGTTATTATCGAGTTGAATCGTGCCCCCTTTAGCGCTGGTTTGATCATACCCAGTTAAGGATAGGGGAATTCCGGTGGTAACGATATCGTTAGTGAGGGGATTAATTTTAACGGGGGTATTGGCAAAGGTACTGATAAAATCAGCTTTTGCTTCGGGGTCAACTCGAATAATTACGGAACTTTCTGGGGATGGAACATTGACGGTGGCTTCAATAATTTCGGGATCGAAATTGGTGAGAACTAAATCAATAATTGTGGATTCTCGGATGATGGGATCGGTAATGCGATCGCCAATTAATTCTTCTGCTTTTGCAACATCGGCGGGGGTTAAATCGGAGATTTTAACTTTCTGGCGAGGGTAATTTTGCAGGGTAAAGGTGTTGGTGTTTTCACCTGGTTGGTAGTCGAATAAAGACTCCGCTTGATTGACTCGCCAGCTATCAGCATATTCGCCATATAGTTGTTCTGGAGAAATAGGAGAAGTTAGGACAGTTCCGTCGGGTTTTGCTAGGTCATCTTTGGGGTTTTTGTTGAAATTTCCAAGTAGTCCTTTGACTTTGCCTTCGCGTTCATCTTTTAAGTAAACCTCGACATTGACGCGACTTCCTACCTTTGCAACTAATTGATCGCCTGTAGGATAAACAACGGTATAGGTATTTCCTTCACGATAGATGCGACCCTCTCCAATGGCAAGTGCATCGTCGTTGGCAATTTGGGTTGGTTGACCATCAATTAAAAGTCCTTGGTCTTTGTAAATTCCTATGCGTTTTCCGCCCAAAACTGTTGCTACGGCGGTGTTATCGGATACATTGCTGCGGGGGTTGTTGTTAATAGGTTGTTGTCGGACTTGAATTTTTAGGTCGCCAGTTGTTGATTCAATTAAGGTGAATTCTCCGGCGGCTTGGAAGTCGTGATATTGTTTGTCAATGGTGATGATGCGGGGGTCATTGTAGGTTTTGCCTCCATTTTTGGGCTGTTCGGGTTTTTGGTCGTTGTCGATGATGATCCCTGTTGCATCAATTGTAGACACAGTATCGTTTGTAGCAAAACTTGAACCATCAGATTTTTTCAGTTTAACTTTAAAAGTTTCGGTTGACTCTGGTTTGTCATCCCCGGTAGTTGGGACAGTAATATCAGCACTAACTTGTCCGGCTGGAATTGTTACTGATCTTTGACCAGGGAAATAGTCTTCACCTGCCTTTGCTGTGTCGTTTTCATATTCAAGTACCAAAAATACTGGCTCATTTGACGGTTCATTACGAGATACTGTGAATACTAGGTTTTCTCCCTCATCTGCACGCGCATCTGAGATGGAATATGGGAGGTTGTAAGGAATCTGATACTCAACCTCAATTTCTAAATCTTGGTTGGAATTTTGATCGTCATTCTTGCCATCTAATGATACGGTACGCAAAATCTTAAATAAAGGATCGGGTTCGTTAGGCTTGTTAGGATTAGGAGGACTGCCGACGAGAGCAAATGGGTCTGTTGCAAAACTATCTTTGGGTAACTTTCCTTGGAAAAGAGGACCTAGTGAAACCTGCCCCTTAAATCCTAGTGGATCTCCTGGTATTGGTACTTGACCCGCTACTGCTATCTGAAGAGCTTTATAATCAAAATAGGCTTGTCCAATAGGGCCAATGTTGTTTTTTGCTTCTCCGCTTAGCCTATACTTGGCTTTAACTTTTACGACTCCAGAACCCTGAGAAGGCGCTGTAAATTTAAATTCGTTATTTTCTTTGCCAGCAACTCCGTTTTGTTCCGGTTGCCCTTCCACTGACATCATTACTTGTACTTTGTTAGGATCAAAAGTAAAATCTTGCTGAAATCCGAACCCTGCATTGAATTTGAAATCAAAAAGATCGCCATTTGCTGAAGCTCTTACTCTTTCCGCATCTGCTAGTTTTTTTGAAACTTCTCCCATCCTTTCAAATAGTTGAGCAGAATTTTCTGTAGTGTTGGCTTCCTGTTGAGCTATTTCTGCTTCTTGTCGTGCTTGTTCTACTTGGGGAGCCAAAGTAAGACCTGATGTTTCTTGTAGTCTCTGTAACTTTTGCTGTGCTTCTTGCGATCTTTTTTGTGCTTGATTTGCTTTTTCGCGTGCTTGTTCTGCTCTCCCTTCTTCTTCAGCGGAACTAGGAAGATTAATCTCAAAACCGAGTCCTTTTAGTTCAATACCTAAAAGCTTTGCTTCTATCTGCGCCACCTTATATCCAGGAATCAATGACAAGGCTAAGTCATCTAAATCAAAGGCAGCATTCAAAAAATTATTTGTTTTCCCCTTGGCAGCAATATCAGGCAGTTCCACATCGCTAGTATCACGAGCTTCTACAGGTTTTATCTCTCCTGCTTCTATTGTCGGTTTTTCAACTTGGACATTACCTAAATTGAGAAGTTTAAGTAATCTATTACCCTCTGAAGAAGCCCAATTTAATACATCAATACTTAGCTCTGCTTTTCCAGGGCTAATATCTATACCATCTATTTTTTTAGGATTTTTTCCTGGTGATGCTAATGTGATGTCTTTGAGTTGAATTCCTCCTACATTCAACTCAAACTTAACTCCTGCATTTGGCAACTCAAACCCCTTAGTGGCAATTGAATCGAATGAAGCCGATGAATTCTTAATTACTGAAAATGGTGTAATTTTGATAGTTTCACCAGAGTCTACTTGCTTAGGTAATTGAGCCGTTAAATCGATGGGATATGTGAACTGGGCATCTCCGAAGGTATCCAATTTTGCAAAAATAGAAAAATCCAAACTGGATTTAACTTCACGAGTAAATTTCAAGAAGCCGAAATCTTCGGTTTTAGCTGGTAGATCGAAGTTGCCATCTTTTTGGCTATCAATGAATTTGTGTTCAAATTCTTTACCAAATATTCCCTCACCCCAATCTTTAATTCCCCCAGCAAAAAAATTAAGCGTGTCTTTTTGAGTCGTCATCTCAGCCTGCTCAATACTCACTCCTTCCCCACCCCAAACAACGATCGCACTATCATCCTCACCCCACAACGCCAATATTTCCGACTGACTCAACCCCTTACCCAGAACTAAATCAGCAAAAAGTTCTCCTTCATCCCCAGGAGAATCGATCGCATTGAGTTGAGCATCCAGATAATGACCATATTCTTCTAATAAAACCGATGCGATCGCCCCTACATTCCCAGTATTTTCATTCACTAACTCCTGGGATAAATAAATCGTATTCGTAGCAGCAGCAAAAGCACCTCTAGCATTATTAATTTCAGCAGCAGGACGAATTTCAATAGCCGGAAAATCAATTAAATCCGTTGTTTCCCAATTTCTCTGATTCCCTAATGCTATTTGCATCTGAGTCTTAAAATCCGCAGATGAAGCAAAATTATTGAGTTGATTTTTAGCAATTTGTAACGCTTGTTGTACCGGAGAAGTTTCCGTTATTTCCAAAGTGTTGAAAGTTTTCATAGTGTTAATGATGGTTAAGGGTTGATAGTGGGTCAGAAACCGGGTTTTTAACAAAAGTTGGTTTTCCACCCGTGAGCTTTGGGGAAAAACCTGGTTTCTTAGCTAGTTGCAGATTGTAAACCTCGCCTCTGTCTCAAAAAAACTCCACAGCATGGGTATTTTTTGCCAAAAGACAAAGACTCGGTGCGATGTCCAAAAGTCGAACTATTGTCGAACAAATTTGATCATGGCAACAGACTACCAGCCACTCAGGAAAAAAAAGTTGCCAAAAAGTGACGATTCTGTTGGAATAAAGTGACAAAAAGTGACAAAAGGTGAATCAAGCGGTCTAAATCCCGACACCAAGGGGAATAGACTCTGTTTCAATTCCTATTAATTAATTCCCTGTTATGCAATGGATCATGAAGAAATTGTTGCATCTATCAAGTTGATTGTTTATCATAAAAGAAGTGTTGAGGCGATCGCATTTAAGAGGGCGGGTTTAGATAGGTTATGGGTTAGAATTAAATATTATTGCGGAACCCGCCCCTACAGTTTGTTAAAAAAATGTGATCGCATTTGACAATAATTAACAATTCAATCGTAAGGGAGGGTTCTGAGATGATCTTTAATTATTAGTAATTATCTCCCTAAACCCGCCCAATTCCTTTGGAGTTATTACCGTTGGTTATAGAATTAATTGCCAAACATTATGCCAGGGCTTAAGATAAGATAAACTAGGATTAATATTCGAGACAAGACCCATTGAAACAGGAGTTTTGAATTCATGTGTGGAATTGTTGGTTATATTGGAACTCGAGTTGCCAGCGAAATTTTAATGGCTGGGTTAGAAAAATTGGAATATCGAGGTTATGATTCGGCCGGTTTAGCAACAATTTGGGAAGGGAATATTCATTCTGTTCGGGCTAAGGGAAAGCTCTATAACCTGCGGGAAAAATTAGCCCATGTTGAGATGCCCTCTACTATTGGTATTGGTCATACACGCTGGGCAACCCATGGCAAACCGGAAGAACGGAATGCCCATCCGCACCTCGATCCCAAAGAACGGGTAGCCGTTGTCCAAAACGGGATTGTGGAAAATTATCGGGAATTACGAGAAGAATTAAAAGCCAAAGGTTATGAGTTTAAATCCGATACGGATACGGAAGTGATTCCCCATTTGATTGCTGATTTTTTAGCGACTTCAACTACTAAAAAAATATCTTTTTTAGAGGCTGTGCGTCAAACGGTTAACCGTTTAGAAGGAGCCTTTGCGATCGCAGTTTTATGTGCAGATTCTCCCAATGAATTAATTGTTGCCCGTCAACAAGCTCCTTTATCCATTGGTTTAGGTCAAGGAGAATTTTTCTGTGCTTCCGACACCCCGGCTTTAGTTCCCTATACCCAGGCAATTTTAAGTTTAGAAAATGGCGAAATTGCTCGTTTAACCCATTTGGGTGTAGAGGTTTATAGTTTTGCGGGAGAGCGTTTACATAAAGTTCCTCGGATTCTTAATTTGAGTCCGACTTTAGTTGAGAAGCACGCCTTTAAACATTTTATGTTAAAAGAAATCCATGAACAACCGGGAGTTGTTCGGGATTGTTTACAAGCCTATTTAGATGCTGAATTGGAGTTGGAACCGGAAAAAATCACCGAAAAATCTAAAGCCAAAAAACGACCTTCACCCATTCATTTAAGTGTTCCCTCAAACTGGTATCAAGACTTAGAACAAATTGAAATTCTAGCCTGTGGAACCAGTTGGCACGCCAGTTTAGTTGGGAAATATTTGTTAGAACAAATTGCAAATATTCCTACGGTGGTACAGTACGCGTCCGAGGCTCGTTACGCACCGACTCCCCTGCGACCTAATACTTTAACTATTGGGGTTACGCAGTCAGGAGAAACGGCTGATACCTTAGCATCCTTGGCAATGGAACAACAACGGCGGATAAATGCCCCGGCAAAATACGCGCCTAAACTATTAGGAATTACCAACCGTCCTGAAAGTTCTTTAGCCCAATTAGTTCCCCATATTATTGATACCAGAGCCGGAATTGAAATTGGGGTGGCTGCAACCAAAACCTTTGTCGCTCAATTAGTTGCCTTTTATTTATTGGCTTTAGATATTGCTTGGCATCGTCAAAGTTTGCCCGAATCTCGCTTACTTGAAATTATCAAGGATTTGCGACAACTTCCGGCTCAAATGGAACAGTTGTTACAGGGTCAAGAAAAATATATTGAGGAGTTAGCCTCTGATTTTAATGAGACCCAAGACTTTATCTTTTTAGGGCGCGGAATTAATTTTCCCATTGCTTTAGAAGGGGCATTAAAATTAAAAGAAATTAGTTATATTCATGCGGAGGGATATCCGGCGGGAGAAATGAAACATGGCCCCATTGCCTTGTTAGATGAAAAAGTGCCCGTAGTGGCGATCGCAATGCCGGGAACTGTGTATGAAAAAGTGATTTCTAATGCCCAAGAAGCCAAGGCGCGAGATGCTCGTTTAATTGGGGTGATGCCCTCAGAAGAACTTGAAGCCAAGGAAACCTTTGATGATGTTCTAGCCGTTCCGATCGTGGATGAAATTTTATCCCCGATTCTAACCGTAATTCCTCTGCAATTATTAGCTTATTATATTGCAGCCCGACGGGGTTTAGATGTGGATCAGCCTCGGAATTTAGCCAAGTCAGTAACGGTTGAATAAAGCTCTATAGCAATCCTAAATCAATTGTGATAAAAATCTGTAGGGGTTGGGTCTCCCAACCCTCTTTGCGCCTGGGTTGGGAGACCCAACCCCTACGATAAAATGTTACAACCTATTTAGGATTGCTCTAGTGAGTCATCTGTGGATGTAAAAACCAAATAAAGTTCTATACCAGAAAATAATATTGTATACTTCTGGTATAGGGCTTTTCTGCCGATTGCTATAGTTTTTAACCCAAATCCTGGGTAATATTTTGAAATAACCAATAATCCTGATATTCTGATAAAATAAACTCCATAGCCTCCTCAAACTTGATCTCTAAATCATAATTTTGAATATCTAGGATCATTTGATAAAACAACTCAAATAAAACTCTATGGTCTGGATTCCAAAGCATTAGTTTTCCATTTTTAGAATGTTGAAGTTTTTCTAGCTCAAATAGGCTTTTCTCACCACTAATGGGATAATCGCTTTGATCTCGACATAGAATAAATTTAAAATTGGGTTTCAAAAGCAATAATTCATTCCAGTTTTTCATCCGATGAAAAAAGGGTGCTCCAGCTAAATGTAAAAATCCGACGACAAAACTATGGGTTTTAGTTTGAATAACTAAATGTTCAGGAATGACTCGTTTTCCTAAGTGTAAAATATCAAAACTCAAGGGAGAAATCACTAACATCAAGGCTTCTAAAATAGTTGTTAATTTCCCTAAATCATCACTATCAGCCAGGATTTTAGGCTTGGATAAATTGGCTTCTAAACAAATGCGTTGCGCCTTTAAATAGTTTTTGAGTTCACGTTTAGCAGCAGAATCAAAAGAAGGGACAAATCCAAATAATTCCCCATTAAATATTTCTAAATTTTGCTGATTTTTGTCTTCTAAAATCTTAACAATTTGTGTTATTCCGTGTTTCATTTGTTCTAGTTCAATTTCCAACTGTTTTAACCGTCTTTCCATCTCACCTTCATCGGTTTGTAATCCGGGAATCAGTTGATGTTTCGGCAGAGGAATTCCATCGACTTTATAGCGGTAATAATCCGCCGCCACATTTAAAACTGTCCGAATAGAAATATGATTTAAAATCGCAGTGATTTCGTCCCCTTCAAATAAATCATCCAGAGTCACATCTAACCCTTGTAATTTTAAATTTAATAACTGTTTTAACTCTTGATTGGAAGGACGGTTGAGAAACACCTGGGACTGGGATACCCGATCAATAATTGACCCGTCAAAAACCTGTTTAAATTGTTGCCAGCGATCGGGAAATAGGTTTAAAATAATTAAACTATTGGGAACATGGGTAAAAATCTCTTTAATCGCAGTTCCAAAACAGTGTAATAACCGTTCATTGTGTTTTAATCCTAATCCTTCTAACTGGTCAAAAACAATGATTAAAGGTTCATCTAAGAGGGATAAACACCCCAAAACCTTTAACGCCTCTAAAGACGCTTCCTCCCGACTCAATTCATCTTCCCAAGAGGGTAAACCCACCCGGTCTAATTCTTCTTGGGGGAGATTATTCATTGCTAACCATTGGGTAATAATTTGACGGCGATTAAAGTCCGTATAGCCACAAAATTTCACAATTCCCTGTAAAAATTTAGGGGCGTAACCCGCGGCGGAAAAGTTATTATTCCACCACTCCAAAGCCCGTTTTTCAATATGTTGCCAAAACTCCCGTTTTGTTTTAGTTTCCGCCTGGGATAAGTCGGTAAATAGCTTTAAATTTCCCCCTTGAATCAGTTGTAATATCTTTTCATCTTTTTGGGTTTTTGAGGTAAAATAGTTATCAGTAGATTTAATAATTTCGCCAAAACTATTGGCTAATAAATACTCAAGCTGGGTATGAATACTATTCGGAACAATTTGAATTAAGGATTCTAAAATTCGACTATAGGTATGGAATAAAACCGTATCAGGATTATTGGGTTGACGGATAAATAATAATCTATTTTTGGCTAATAAATCCTTGGCTAATCGCATCATCAGATGGGTTTTTCCCGACCCGGGTTCCCCAATCACAATTGCTCCTTTTGTTTGATGATTAAAGTCTAATTTAATATCCCCTAAAATGGCTTTTAAGCGATCGCATTCCTCCGCAAAAATCCCTCGAAAATCGGGGTGATCCTGAAAAGGAGTATCAACCCGACTGGTTCCAAAAGGATTGGGTTGGGTTTTTAATTCTTTTTTGAGAAATTCATTGACAATATGTTTATAAAGTTGATAGGTAAATAACGCATCATATTTGGCTCGATGGGCAGAATCTTTGATAAAAAATTGACCGTCTAATTTCAGTCTCAGATGTTTACTTAAAGCCTCTAAAGAATGACTATTTAATTGGGGTAAATAGCGTTGAGCCAGTTCAAAGCTACACTGAAAATCTAATTGAGGAGCAGAGATTCCCACGGCTTTAAACGTATTTCTCAATACTTCAATATCATGTTGAGCATAGTGACAAATAATAACTTGAGATTGGGCAATTTCCAGAAATTCTTTTAAAATTACTTTTAAAGGTTTAGTTAGATGGGCAATTTTAGGACTTTGGGGATGATTTTCCACAAAGGCTTCATACATTAATTCTCCTTGATCATTGACAATCGCTAATTCTCTTAAAATCGGCTGTCCTTCCGTATCAATAACAATAAAGTTTTTTGTAGTTTTCATAGTAATTCATCACAACAAATAGTTTGTACACAGAGAATCAAATGATCGAAATCACAAGATTTGCTTGATTTCCCTCACTCCCTTCTCTGTTCATTGTCACTCAAATTGAACGTTATTATCACAGAATTTTAGAGATGAGCGTCCCCGATTTAACTGGGAAAATACGGAATAATTAAATTATTGAGTTGATCTCTATTCTTTCCACCGTTAAGGATTTGGAGGGTGATTATGAAAGTTTATCCTAAACCTCTGCGCTCTAACCCCTACAATAGTTACCGCGACCCTAAAACGGGACGCTGGTTGGTTGTCAAACCCCTAGAGAATTCGGCTAAAATAGATTAAGTGTAACGTTTTGTAAATCCGTGAGTTCGACTAACTGACGGACTGCTAAAACGAACTTAACCCTTTAGACGGCCAATTCCCGTGACCCCAAAACGAATTTTAATCTGGTATCGAAACGATTTACGACTTCATGACCATCAACCCCTATCCTCAGCATTAAACACTCAAGCACAGATTATTCCTGTGTATTGTTTTGACCCCAGACAGTTTAAAAAAACCTCCTATGGATTCCCGAAAACCGGAGCTTTTCGCACTCAATTTTTATTAGAAAGCGTTGCAGATTTACGTCAATCTTTCAGGAAATTAGAAAGTGACTTAATCATTCGTCAAGGGAAGCCAGAAATCATTATTCCTGAATTAGTTAAAATCCTCAATATTGATACGGTCTATTATGATCAAGAAGCCACTTCCGAAGAATTAACCGTAGAACAAAATTTAAAAACTGCCTTAGCTGCTTTCGGGGTTACCGTTAAATCCTACTGGGGTGCAACCCTTTATTCTATCTGTGACTTACCCTTTTCTATTCCTCAACTTCCAGAAATTTTTACTCAATTTAGAAAGCAAGTTGAATCTAAATCAATTATCAATACTCCGTTTTCTTCCCCCCAACAATTACCCCCTTTACCCGAAATTGAATTAGGAGAATTACCCACAATTCAAGATTTAGGTTTAGAAATGCCTGTTTTTGATCCTCGGGCAGTGATGGAATTTCAAGGCGGAGAAACCGCAGGATTAAACCGTTTAAAAGATTATATTTGGGAACAGGATTATCTCAAAACCTATAAAGAAACCCGCAATGGAATGTTAGGGGCAAATTATTCTTCTAAGTTTTCCCCCTGGTTAGCTTTAGGCTGTTTATCTCCCCGACTAATTTATAATACGGTTCAAACCTATGAAAAAGAACGGATCAAAAACGATTCAACTTACTGGTTGATTTTTGAATTATTATGGCGAGATTATTTTAAATTTATTGCTTTAAAACATGGAAATAAAATATTTTATCCTCAAGGTCTACAAGGAATTTCTATTCCTTGGAAAGACAATCCCAAACAGTTTGAACAATGGCAACGGGGAATCACAGGTTTTCCCTTAGTAGATGCGAATATGCGAGAATTATTAACCACAGGATTTATGTCAAACCGAGGGCGGCAAAATGTAGCCAGTTTCCTAACTAAAAATTTAGGAATTAATTGGCAAAGGGGAGCAGAATGGTTTGAATCTTTGTTAATTGATTATGATGTGTGTAGCAATTGGGGCAACTGGAATTATACCGCCGGAGTGGGTAATGATGCCCGAGGATTCCGTTATTTTAATATTCTCAAACAATCCCAAGATTATGACCCCCATGGAGATTATGTTAAACACTGGCTCCCCGAATTAAGGGATTTACCGCCCTCAAAAGTTCATCAACCTGGGAAATTATTACCCGTTGAACAAAAACGCTTTGGGGTAATTTTAGGTGTTGACTATCCTCAGCCCATCGTTGATTTAGAAAAATCCGTTAAAGTGAATCAATTGATTTATGAAATTGCTCTGGGAAAATAATTATTTCACATCGAAGAATAAGCAATCGATACAGTATTACAATCTATTGAGGATTGCTACGGATCGAAGAATAACTCAAAAGTTAGTCTAAGATCAAGTGAGAAGTAATATTTATGATTTTGATGTTCCGTGCAATAGCTTAAATTCAAAGCCCAACTATTGCAAAATTTAAACTTATGCCTGATTCTATTTCCCCATTTGTTGTCCAAGAAAACCAAGGTTTCCAGGCACTTTTTACCGCGTCCCTGGATGCCTTATTGATCGTTGACGATCAAGGGTATTATCTCGATGCTAACCCGGCCGCCTGTGAACTTTTGGGGGTGTCTCGTCAAAAGCTGATCGGATCTGAGATCCGGGATTGTGCAAAACTGGGGTTAGATTTCAGTCCAGCTTGGCAAAAGTCCCTTGAAACCCGACAGGATAAAACACAGGGCGAATTTTCCCTGCTCCGGCCCGATGGATTGGTACGACAAGTCAAATATGCGATTACGATTAACTTTATTCCCCATTTTCACCTGTTGACATTTCGGGATATGACGGCACGCCAATACCGCCGTAGCCCAGGTAAAAGTGTCAGAAAAACCCCTCTGAAACCTCCAACGGAGAGAGAAAAGCCCCACAGTCAGTCAGGGATACAGACCATCGATGAGGAGGAGTCTCGGTTACAAAAAATTGCTCATCATATCCCTGGGGCAATTTATCAATTTTGTCTGCATCCCGATGGCCGATCCCATTTTCCCTATGCCAGTGAAGGGATGCGGGCAATTTATGGGCTTTCCCCAGAAATGGTGCGGGAAGACGCTAATGAGGTTTTTAAAACCATCCATCCTGAAGACCTAGAGCGGGTGAGTCAGTCCATTATTGATTCGGCTAAGGATCTGATCCCCTGGTGTTGCGAATATCGCATTTTTCATCCCCAGGGAAAATTATTATGGGTGATGGGTCATGCCACCCCCCGACGGGAAGCGAATGGCAGCACGACATGGTATGGCTATATTCAAGATATTACGGCCCAAAAAGCCACAGAGCAGGCACTCCGCCTGAGTGAAAGCAAGTTTCGTAATTTAATCGATAACCTCAATGATATGGTGTTTATCGCCGATCTTGATGGCACTTTCAGCTATATCAGCCCCACGTTTAAAGGAGTGATGGGCTACTCAACGGCCCAACTGTTGAATCGCTCCTTTTCGGATGTCATACATCCCGAAGATTTGCCGATTTGTTTAGATGTCTTCCAACGCTCTTTACAAGGGGAAAAATCCCGGGGGGCTGAATATCGAGCTTTACATCAAGATGGGAATTATTATTGGCATTCGGCTAATGTGTCGAGCCTCACTAATGACCAAGGACAGGTGATCGGGTGTTTGGGGATTGCCCGATATATTCACGATCGCAAACAAGCGGAAATCACGGTACATGAAAATCATGTCCGCTTACAACTGGCTTTAGAGGCAGCCAGTATCGGGACGTGGGACTGGAATCTACAAACCAATCAGTTAGTCTTTTCTAAGCAATGGAAAGCCATGTTGGGCTATGGAGTAGATGAATTTGAAAATTCCCTAAAAGCCTGGGAAACCCGAGTACATCCAGAGGATCTAGGGTCAGCTTGTGATTTGATTGACCAACATATCCAAGGCAAAACCCCGATTTATGAAATTGAATATCGCCTACGGTGTAAAGATGACAACTATAAATGGATATTAGACCGGGGACAGATCATCGAATGGGATAAACAGGGTAAGCCCGTGCGTTTTATTGGGATTCATTATGATATCACTGAACGCAAAGCCCATGAACTAGCCCTACAAGAAGTCGCCAAGCAACTGCAAAAAGCCCAACAAGTGGCTCATCTGGGTAACTGGTCTATAAATGTGACTACAAATCAACTCAATTGGTCAGAGGAGGTATTCCGCATCTTTGGTATGACTCGGGATCAAGGAGAACCCTGTTTTCACGACCATCTGCAACAATTTCACCCGGATGATCGCGCCTTCTTGGAAGCACGAATCACCGAAGCCCAGCAAGGCATTCCTCAAAACTTTGATATTCGCATCCTCCGCCCCGATGGAGAAATCCGCCATATCAACACCCGGGCAGAATTGGAGTTTCAGGAGGGGGAATTGGTGCAGATGTTTGGGACGGTGATGGATATTACCGAACGCAAGCAGGCTGAAGCCCTACAAGCCGACCTACTCAATCGCACCCAACTCTTAAATGACATTAGCAGCGAAATTCGGAACTCCTTGGATTTGGATACGATTTTAGAAAGTGCGGTTCATGCTATTTTTGCAGAACTCAAGGTAGATATTTGTACCTTTGGTTGGTATCGCCCTGATTTTGACCCCCCGACCTGGGAAGTGGTGCGGCAACAAAAAACCCCAGAATTTAAAAACTGCCTTGGCTCCCATCCCTTGAATCAGTTTCCTCAACTGTTTGAGCGGATTTTTAGTGAACAACTCTATCATTTTGATATCAGGGTTTTAGGGGATGGAGAACTTACTGCCTTTTGTCAGTCCATGGGAATTACCCTCTATTTAGCCTTACCGATCCATAGTCGCGGTAAAGTGGGGGCTTTTGAGTTAGGACGGTGTACGGGTGATTGCCCTTGGCAGGATAATGAAATTGAGTTGTTACAGAGTATTGCCAATCAGGTGGCGATCGCCATTGACCAAGCCCAACTCTACCAGGAATCACAAACGAAAAGCCGAGAACTTCAGAAAGCCTATCGGGAATTACAAGATACTCAAGTTCAGTTAATTCAAGCGGAAAAAATGTCGAGTTTGGGGCTATTGGTGGCCGGGGTTGCCCATGAGATTAATAACCCCGTTAACTTTATTTATGGTAACTTAATTTATACTTCAGAATATACCGAGCATTTATTATCACTAATTCAACTTTACCAAAAGTTCTATCCCCATCCCCCAGAAAAGATTAGGGATTTTATTGAAGATATCGACTTAGATTTCCTAATTGAAGACTTTCCAAAAACTATCCATTCTATGAAAACCGGAGCCTCGCGGATTCGGGATATTGTCAAGTCTCTGCGAACTTTTTCTCGGTTAGACGAAGCGGACTTAAAAGCCGTAGACCTGCACGAAAATATCGATAGCACTCTGGTTATTTTACAAAATCGCTTGAATGGTCGGGCGGGAAATCCCGAGATCAAAGTGATCAAAAATTATCAGGACTTACCCCTGGTTGAATGTTATATTGGTTTGTTGAATCAGGTGTTTATGAATCTGTTTGTCAATGCGATTCAAGCTATTGAGGAGCGACAACACAGTGAAATGAATTCGGATTATTATGGCATCATTACAGTCACCACCAGGATTGAACCTTTGAATCGGGTATTTATTTCGATTCGAGATAACGGTATCGGCATGAGCAAAAGAGTTCAAGAGCAGATTTTTAATCCCTTTTTTACGACCAAATCCGTGGGTAAAGGCACAGGAATGGGATTACCGACTAGCTATCAAATTGTCACTAAAAATCACGGTGGGGAGTTAAATTTTACTTCGATTTTGGGAGAGGGAACGGAGTTTTTTCTGCGGTTGCCTTTACGAGAAACAAAAGCACAACCAGATAAAAACAGTTAATGGGACTTAAAAAAAAGTAAGGAGCTAAAATTGTGATAGATTAATCGGTGCTGGATCTGATCAAAATTATGGTTTGTTCCTTTACCCAACCCCAAAATATTTTTACTAACTCTGTACAACGTTTCCAACGCTATTGGTGGAGGACGTTGCTCATTTGGTTTTGTCTGGTCGCCCCAGCCCAAGCCCAACTCTTATTAAGGGTCGCCATCGAAGACGGTGCAAATCAGGTTAAAGTCGGCAGCACCACCCAGGCTGTTGTCCGAGATGGCAATGGTAAAGTCCTAGGGGAGTTGGCGGCGATGGGAGGGGGTGTCGCCCAAGCCAAATCGGGAAATGTAGCCCTGGGAAACTGGCAAGGATCTCAACTCTGGGTTGATCCCAGCAATGGGGGTAATGTTTGGATAGGTAATGGTTGGTATCGAGGGCGGGTATTACTAGTGCCTCGGAATGGCGGTTTAACAGCGATTAATTACGTTGATTTAGAGCAATATCTCTATAGTGTTCTGGGGGCGGAAATGGATGGCGGATGGCCCCAGGAAGCCCTGAAAGCTCAAGCTGTTGCAGCGAGAACCTACGCTCTCTACAAACGTCAGCGTAGTAATGGGGTTTTTGATGTCGGAGATGATCAAAATTCGCAGGTCTATAAAGGTTTAATTACTGAATCCACGGGAACCCTGGCGGCGGTGAATGCCACCCGGGGACAGGTTTTGACCTATAACGGTCAAGCCATTTTAGCAGCCTTTCATTCTGCTTCTGGGGGACATACCGAAAACGTTGAGGATGTGTGGAATGAACCCTTACCCTATTTACGGGGAGTCCCTGACTTTGACCAAGGAACTCCGGTGTTTGAATGGACAAAAACCTTTTCTCAGGGAGATTTAAGTAAACGGATTTCTGGTGTCGGGAATATTACAACGATGACTCCGCAACGGACTTCAGCCTATGGTAGTATTCTGGCGATGAAAGTAGTTGGCGACAAAGGGACGCGAATCATAAGTGGAGATGATATCGCCTCAGCTTTAGGACTTCGCAGTACCCGGTTTCAAGTCAATCGCAAAAGTGGGACAACTAGTTTTCAGGTCACGGGTCGTGGCTTTGGTCATGGGGTGGGTTTGAGTCAATGGGGAGCCTATAACTTAGCTCGGGGTGGATATGGTTATCAACAAATTCTAGCCCACTATTATCGCAATACGACCTTAGCAAAAATCGATGTTCGTTAACCGTAGTGAGTCCTTCAGGACTCTCTGATCATATTTAGAGATATCGTAGTGAGTCCTTCAGGACTCTCTGATCATATTTAGAGATAGGGAAGAAGCCCTGAAGGGCTTACTACGGGACGAGGGTTTCCGTAACTGCTAAAATTTGATCAAATTGAAATTCGTTAGCCAATTTTTTCAGGGTAAAGGCTAAAGCTGAATAAGGTTCAGGGATTTGCTGAATTAACTCAAAAATCCGTTTTTCTTTGGTACAGAGTACCGCTTCATGAAATTCTTGAATCCAAGCTGGAGGCATTAATAATAAAGCATCTAAGGTCAGATTAGAAGGGTCAGAGATTTCCGGCAAATTGGCTCTTAAATTTTCTGAATGGTCTGATTCTGCATATTCATATTCTAATCCTAAATAAGTCGCCATTTTTTCAAAAATAATAGAATCTCGGAAGGGTTTACTCACAAAATCATCACATCCAGCTTGCAAAACCTGGGCGCGTTCTTCTTCAAAAGCATTGGCGGTTAAGGCGATAATAATGGGGGAATTTTTATCGGTTGAATGAACTCGAATGCGCCGAGTTGCTTCCATCCCATCCATCACCGGCATTCGCATATCCATCCAAATTAAATGGGGTTGCCAACTTGACCACAATTCTATCGCTTCTTGACCGTTAATTGCTTCTTGAACTTCAAACCCTGTCATCGATAATAACTGCACTAAAACTTGACGATTTTCGATCGCATCTTCCACCACTAAAATCCGATATTTAGGTTGTTCTGGAGCTAAACGAATCACAGATTTTTTAGAGGGTTGGGGTTGAATATCTCCGCTTTTTGCTAAACCCGCTTGAACAAAAAATTTCACGATTGTTCCTTGTCCTAAAATACTATTAACAGTAATATCTCCTCCCATCATTTGTACAAATTGTTGACTGATGGGTAACCCTAAGCCCGTCCCTTCCTTAGACTTTCTACCTGTTTCTGTTTGTCCAAAGGCTTCAAATAATAATTCAATTTCGTCGGCAGCAATACCCGGGCCAGTATCCTCCACTTCAAAAGTAATCATCACAGGTTTTTCCGTAGATAATATCTTGATTTCTTGCTTGACCCGCAAAATTACAGAACCAGATTCAGTAAATTTAATCGCATTTCCCAGTAAGTTAATTAAGACTTGGCGCAGTTTACTTTCGTCTAATTTTAAATATTGAGATCCGGTTTGATCTCGTTCAAAAATCAATTTTAATCCTTTGGTTTCTGCTTTTAATTCTAGCATTTCTTCCAAATTATTTAATAAATGATAAAGATCGAAAGTGGTCTCATTTAATGTCAGTCGTCCCGCTTCAATTTTTGACATTTCTAAAACATCATTAATTAAATCAAGTAAATGTTCTCCACTGCGTTCAATAATCCTCAAAGATTCCCGTTGTACAGAACTCAATTGATGATTTTTAGCTAAAATTTGTGTAAAGCCTAAAATTGCATTTAAAGGGGTTCTTAATTCATGACTCATATTCGCTAAAAATTCACTTTTAGCCTGGTTAGCAGCATCGGCGGTTTCCTTGGCTTCCTGAAGTTGAGCTAGGAGTTTAGCCTGTTGAATGGCAACCCCTAACTGATTGGCAACTTGGGTTAAAAGACTTACTTCTCGCAATTCCCAATGACGGGAGTTATTATGTTGATAAGCTCCTAATAATCCCCAGAGAATTTCCCCGACAAAAACTGGCACTAAGATATAAGCCTGAATCTGAAATCCTTCTAAAACCCGCAGATGAGATGGGGATAAAGCGGCTAGAACAATATCATCAATAATTAAAGGTTCGTGGTTTTGATATTGACCAATTTGGGGATATTGCAAATGGGTATCTAACCAGAGATTTCTATGTTCTGCTTCTTCTAATGGAATCCCCCCAGAAAGTTTAGACTCAAAGATAAATTCTGCACGGCGTTCTGAGATAAAATGATAGACGACAACCCGATCGCACTGAAGAATTTGTCGGACTTCTTGGGTGGTGGAACTAAAAATAGTATCAATATCTAAGGTTTGGCGAATTCGATCAATTACCCGTGCTAAAGCTCGTTCTTGCTCGGCAACTTTTGCCTGTTCTTCTGAACGTTTTTGAGCTTGGGTGAGGAGTTCTGCCTGTTGCAAGGCTACTCCTAATTGTACAGCAATTTTCTGCACAAATTCAATTTCTTTTGTCTGCCATTCCCGAGGTTCTGAACATTGATGAATACATAATAACCCCCATAATTCATCGCCTTTGAGTAACGCCACAACTAAATTAGCCTGAATTTCAAATTGAGATAAAAGCTGTACATAACAATTGCTTAATCCCTCCTGATAAATATTGGGTAAAACCTGAACATGACCCAAGGGATAATTCTGAGCAAATTTTTCCCCAAAACAGTGATCTTCTATATGAGTTTCTAATACCGAACAAAAGGGAGATAACACATTTTCCGAGACAAATTTTCCTAGATTCCAATGGGAATGGGGTTTAAATTTAAACACCGCTACTCGATCCGCATTTAAGAGTTGACGCACTTCCGCCGTTGCCGTTTCAAAAATCGTATTAATATCTAAAGTCCGGCGAATTTTATCAATCACTTGTGCTAAAGCTCTTTCTCGTTCTGCTTCTTCAATTAAACTTTCCGATTGACGATGGAGTTCGGCTTCTAATATGGTTTCTAAATCTCGTTTTTGCTGTTCCGTTTGGGCGAGTAATTCCGCTTGTTGAATTGCGACTCCTAATTGTCCGCCAATTTGAATTAAAAAATTAATTTCTGATTTTTGCCAATTTCGCGGGCTTTGATTTTGATAAGCTGCCAATAGACCCCATAATGTTTTTCCTTGATAAATGGCAATAATCGCATAGGATTTAGCTTCATACTTTTCTAAGGTTTGAATATAACAGGGGGAAAAATTGGCTTGATAAATATCATTACAAACCCTAAATATTTCTCCTCTGGTAAAATCTCCCCCTTGGGTTTCCTGTAAATAGCTATCGGTGATGGAGAGATGGGATAAATATTTGATACTACATTCACTCACATTGCGTTTAAATTCTGGATCATATTGTTGTTTTTCAATTAAAGATTTCCATTCTTCTGTTTTTGATTCCACTAAAAATTCTCCCGTCCAATCGGGATTAAATCGATAAATTACCACCCGATCTGCTTTTAAAAGTTGACAAACTTCTTGGGTTGTTGTGGTAAAAATTGTATTCAGTTGCAAGGATTGACGAATTTTATTAATAATTGCAGCTACGGCTTTTTCTCGTTCAACGGCCTGATTAACTGCTTGGGTTAAATATTCGGACTGCATTTGTAACTGTTTCACAAATTCAGCGTGTTGTAAGGCGATTCCTAAATGGGTGGCAATTTGGCGAACAAATTCTATTTCCGACTCTTTCCAGACCCGGGAGCCAGAACATTGATGAATGCACAATAATCCCCATAATTTTTCCCCTTTGAGTAGGGGGGCAACGAGATTTGCTCTAATTTGAAATTGGGATAACATTTGTACATAACAACGGGGTAATTTTAAAGTATAAATGTCATCGGATACCCAAATTCTACCCTGAGTATAATAATTAATATAATGTTCCCCAAAACAATGATCTTTGATTTTTGCAGATAAAGCTGCACGGAAATGAGGTAAAACGTCCTCAGAAACAAATTCTCCCCATTCATATTTAGAATCAAAGTCAAACTTGTACATTCCTACACGATCGGCATTTAAAAGTTGACGAACTTCAATGGCTGTGGACTTAAAAATACTATCTAAATCTAAGGATTCTCTAATTTTACTGATGACAGCAAATAAGGCTTTTTGTTGTGCTACTTGATAGGGTTCTGTACTCTTATTTTTTTCGAGTTCTATGACTTGTTTTTGTAGACTGATAACTTCTTCAATTAATTGTTCTTGGGTTGCGGTACTAATGGAAATAGATGGATTTTCAGACATAGCTTTCCTCAAGTAATATAATAATACAATTTCGCCCTTGTTTTTTGGCTTGATAGAGAGCGCGATCTGCCAATTCAATCAATAATGATGGACTGGAATCTAGCCGAGGAACGAGACAGGTTATGCCTAAACTTAAAGTAATATAAGAACTAGCTTTAGATCCGGCATGAACCAGTTGTAAATTTCCTACTTTTTCTTGGATATTTTGAGCGATCATTTGGGCTTCTGATATTTGGGTTTCAGGTAAAATAATCCCAAATTCTTCCCCCCCATAACGGGCAACTAAACCGGGAGAACCGTAGATGGCTTGACTAATGGCTTGGGCGATCGCTCGTAAACAATCATCCCCCGCTTGGTGACCATAGGTATCATTATAGGACTTAAAATAATCGACGTCACACATAATCAAAGACAGGGGTTTTTGTTGAGCAATGAGCCGCTCCCATTCCTGTTGTAAATAGTGATCAAATTGCCGTCGGTTCGCCGTTTGAGTTAGTCCATCTAAATGGGCTAATCGATCTAATTCTTGGTTGAGTTTTTGCAATTCCAGTTGAGATTTTTGTAAGGCAGCTTCAATTTCTTTGCGAGCTTGAATTTCCTGTTGTAACCGTTCATTTTGGGCGATGAGTTGTTGATGTTGGGTTCGTAAAGTCAGATGATTTTTTACTCTCACTAATACTTCTTCCACCTGAAATGGCTTAGTAATATAATCAACTCCTCCCACACTAAAAGCTTTAACCTTATCTAAAACATTATCTAAAGCACTAATAAAAATAATCGGAATTTCCGCCGTCATCGGATCGGATTTGAGGGATTCACAGACCTGATATCCGTCAATATCGGGTAACTTAATATCCAGAACAATCAAATCTGGAGGTGCTGCTTTGGCTGTTTTTAATGCCATGACTCCTTTTGTCACCCGCCTGACCTCATATTGATGTTCCATTAACATGGTGGATAATAGTCTTAAATTATCAGGTTTGTCATCAACTAATAAAATACTTCCCAAGGGAGATTCTGAATTTGCAAAATCAATCATTATCAATATTGGGGAAAAGGTTAAAATGAACTATGAATAAATTAATGTCTAAATTTTGATGATTTAAAAAATCAAAAAATCTGATCTTTAACTATTCAGATGATTTTATCAGAATTATACGCTGTTTATTGACAGATTAATGTTTCTAATTATATCAAGGATAAACCCGAATACAGCCAAGACTAAATCGACTAACCCTAGTAGTTTGTGATAAATTAAACCCATAATCCGTAAAATTACTTAATTCTGCTCCCTACTAAAATCTTCATCTCCTTGTCATATCTTTGCCACAGCAACGTCATATTCAACCTGTAACTTCAAGAATATCGGGGTAAAGCACTGAAAAGTTCTATCCCCTTAAATCCTTATAGATAGAGGTATTACAATGAAATCTGATTTTGATGCTTTAAATTCTCCCCTAGAGTCCCCTCGGTTGGAATGGACGGAAACACCCCGTCCAACTCAACGTCCGAGAACCCAATCTTTAACATCTTTATCTTTAGTTTTATTAGGGGTAGGCGCAGGAATCGCTGGGATGTCTATTCTGCCTCAACTCCAACGCCCTCAACCCACCATCCCGACGGCGATATCCCCCGTACCCCCGACCGCCCTCCCCGCCCCGGTCAGTGCCAACCCTGGGACAATTGCCACTCCTGACCTGGTGGCTTCCGTGGTACAGCGTTTTGGGCCAGCCGTTGTCCGAATCAACGCGACCAAAACCGTTGAAAATCAGATGCCACAACAGTCTAATGATCCCTTTTTTGAGCGCTTCTTTGGTTCTCAAATGCCCAATGCGCCTCAACAGGAAATTGTTCGGGGTTCCGGGTCAGGATTTATTGTTAATTCCAATGGTCGAATTATTACCAATGCTCACGTTGTTGATGGGGCAACAAAGGTATCGGTTGTCTTAAAAGATGGTCGTCAATTTGAAGGAAAAGTGGTTGGCACTGACCCTGTAACTGATGTTGCCGTGATTCAAATTCAAGCTAATAATTTACCGACCCTGACCATAGGTAATTCTGAGGCTTTACAACCAGGGGAATTAGCGATCGCTATTGGCAACCCATTAGGATTAGATAATACCGTAACTGTGGGTATTATTAGTGCCACTGGTCGTTCGGGAAGTGAAGTTGGCATTCCTGATAAACGAGTCAGTTTTATTCAAACCGATGCTGCTATTAATCCTGGTAATTCTGGTGGGCCGTTACTCAATCAAAAGGGTGAAGTAATTGGGATGAATACCGCGATTATTCAAGGTGCCCAGGGTTTAGGATTTGCGATTCCGATTAATCAGGTTCAACACATTGCCGATCAAATTTCCACCACGGGAAAAGTTGAACATCCCTATTTAGGAATTCAAATGGTCACGCTTTCTCCTGAAGTCAAAGAAAGTTTAAATCAAGATCCCAATAGTCCAATTAGTGTCAATGAAGATCAAGGGGTTTTGATTGCCCGAGTCGTGCCCAATTCTCCCGCCCATAAATCTGGACTACGCGCTGGAGATGTGATTATTCAAGTGGATAATATCACCGTCACTAAAGCCGATGAAATCCAACAAATTGTTGAGAATGTAACGGTAGGAAGTCAGTTAAAAATGCAAATCAAACGTCAAGGTCAACCCTTCAATTTAGACGTAAAAACCGGAGCTATCCCCATTAATCAGTAATCAGTAATCAGTTATCAGTTTTGAGTTATCAGTTAATAGTTTGATATCCCATTCGTCGTAGGGGCGAGGAAATTAAGTTGACACCCATGGGTGCGCCTTACCCCCACAGCAGAATATAGATATTTTTGGAGATGACTGATGACTGATGACTGATGACTAATAGACATCTCCGAAAATCCTCAAATGCCCTCTATCGCTACTTTTTGAGTCTCTAGCACTCCTGTGCCGGTTTCTCCTAAAGTAACGGATTCATAGGCTTTTTCAGTTACATTAATAATAATTAATGAATTTTATTTCTGATATTCAATCATTTTTCAAAAGTATTCTGGGCAATTCTTAGATGATAATACAATCGCTCCTATTCGCCATCTTATTAGTCCACATACTGTCAAGATTACTGCTTCATAATTTTGGCTCTTTAACCGAAATCTTTCTGAAGCAACTCGATAAATTTTTATCAGTCTTATTAAATGTTCGACTACAATCCTTTGTTTGGCTTTTAACCGATTTTCTTCTCGATTTTCAAGGGATATTTCTTGATTCCTCGGTTTCTTATGTGGTGTATTAATTGCTGTTTCCCCTACATAAGCTTTATCCCCCCTGTATTTTTGATGATTCCCCAATTCCTCCCTTCTTTCTCTCCACAATTTCAGATCGCTTGTTGCTCCGGTATAACCCACAGCTACATCCACTATTTCTTTCCCGCTCGGCATGACAATGACTTGATTTTTAAAGGTATGTGTTTTTTTCTTTCCTGAGTAATATTTTTTCTGCTCTTCATTGTCTGTTGGTCTTTGCATGGGCTGTTCATAGCTATCTACTACTAACTCATATTCCAGCAGAATTTTTTCTACCCACTCCCAATCACTCTCGTTTTTTTTTACTTGCTCAAGTAAACTGGCTGGCAGTAATTCTCTCAATATTTTTATCCCGTTATGGAAAATATCATTCGCTGTTGATTCACTCACTTCAAACTGTAACCCTAACATTTGAAATGTGGGCATCTGATGCAGATAAATTAGAGTTAGTAAGATTTGTTCCTCCACAGATAATTTCTGGTGACGACCCCCACCTGCTTTAATCAACCTGATCTTAGCTTTTTCTCGTTCTTGTCGTTTTTCTTGTTCTAATAACTCCGCGGCTTGAATTAGTTCTATCAACTGTTCATATTCCATCCCTAATAGCCTTTTTGTTTGCTGGGGATTCTTGTCCAGATAGCCTCTTAATTTAGTCATCTCTCCTTGGGGTAAAATCAAATTTTACCATCTTGCTATCCCTCCCCATTTTTATTTCGGAGATGTCTAATGACTAATTGCTGATAGGATCATGAACCGTAACTAATTTTGTCCCATCGAGAAAGGTAGCTTCTACCTGTACATCATGAATCATTTCGGGAATACCATCCATAACATCTTCCCGCTTTAAAACTGTTTTTCCATAACTCATTAACTCCGATACAGTTTGCCCTTCCCTAGCCCCCTCTAAAATAGCAGCCGTAATATAAGCAACGGCTTCAGGATAGTTTAATTTTAGTCCTTTTGCTTTCCTTCTTTCTGCTAATAAAGCAGCCGTAAAAATTAATAACTTATCTTTTTCTTGCGGGGATAATTGCATAAACTTTTCTGAATAATTTTTAAGAGATTAAAGTTGCCAGACACGAGGTTTGACGATTGATTTTCCCGTATAATTTTGACGGAGCAACTGCCAAACATCCGTAAACCAGTTTATCACCTCTTGGGTCGAATTTCCCCGATAGCGACAGAGCAATCCAGATATTAATTGGGTCACTCCAGCTTGACTAGAAGCTTCTCGCTGTGACCACAATTGTCTTATACTATTAACAATATCTTCAGAAACAGGTTGTCCCACCCAAATTAAGCTGGCAATTACAGATTTTCCTGCCAGACTATGGGGACTATTCAATATTTCTTCATTTGCGATAAACCCCTGTCGATCAATCCAAACCGGACAGCCATTCTGCCAGATTTCTGTACAGGATTTCCACTGTCCTTGATTGAATATTTCTCCCCTGGCTGTGCGTCCAAATCGGGTGATTTCCCATCCCAAATAACAAGCATCGGGAGCTAAATTAACTCGGAGATCTTGACTAAAAATAGCTCCATTAAAAATAATTATTTCCCGGGGAATAAATTCTAAATAGGCTTTTTCTTGGACTTCAATTTTAATATGATTATGGGCAGTTTCTCCCGAACTTCGATAAATTTTACTGGCTGCGGGAGTGGTTAATACTACTTGGGTTTTTGGTTGTAAATTAATGGTTTGAGATAGGCGATCGCCCCCTACCATTCCTCCGGCGGTATGTAGTATAATACTATGGCAGATCTCCTGACCTTCAGGATAAAAGGAACGTTGAATTTTTAATGGAGCTTGACTATAGGCTTTTACTAACTGAGTGGAATTGTTGATTTTTTGATAATCTAAATCTAATATTCCTTGCCATTGCGAGGCATTGATTTCTAAATTTTTCATAAAAGTAGTAAGCCCTTCAGGGCTTCTTCAGGTTGTTATCATTGCTAAACTAATCATTGTACATCGTTATTAATAGTAGTAAGCCCTTCAGGGCTTCTTCAAGTTTTTATCATTGCTAAACCAATAATTATACATCGTTATTAATGTTGGTTTTTACTATAACTCTAGGGAACAAAGAAAGCCCTGAAGGGCTTACTACGGGATTAAGTGGGATTTAATAAATTTAATGATAGCATCTAATCCTTGTTGAGTTTTTAAATTGGTAAATACAAAGGGTTTGTTTCCTCGCATTTTTTTCGCGTCCCTTTCCATAATTCCTAAATCTGCACCGACTAAGGGCGCGAGATCAATTTTATTAATCACTAATAAATCGGATTTTGTAATTCCTGGCCCACCTTTGCGGGGAATTTTATCTCCGGCGGCTACATCAATAACGTAAATGGTAATATCCACTAATTCCGGGCTAAAGGTAGCCGCTAAATTATCCCCACCACTTTCTACAAATAACAGATCTAAATTATTAAATTTGGTTTCTAATTGTTCAATTGCGGCTAAATTTAATGAAGCATCTTCTCTAATCGCTGTATGGGGACAACCTCCGGTTTCTACTCCTAAAATGCGATCGCTTTCTAAGGCTTGGGAATTAACCAAAAATTGAGCATCTTCTTGAGTATAAATATCGTTTGTAACCACCGCTAATTGATAGTCGGTGCGCATTTGCTTACACAAAACATCAACTAAGGCTGTTTTTCCTGAACCCACTGGCCCGGCAATTCCAATTCTTAAACCAGACATAAAATTAAGAGAAAAACTATCTAAGTTAATTATACCATAAATTGATATAATTAACTTCTAAATAATCGACTATATTGGGTTTCATGGGCCATACTTGCTAAAGCCAACCCCCAATTACAACTGACTAAATCCTCATCTTCTAATTGTAAAATAGCCGTAGCTGTTGATTCTATTTCTGGGTGTAATTGTAAGAGTAAAGTTTGACCCATGGTTTGACCTAGGGGAATTAGTTTTACCCCAGCATTAATTAAATTAGTCGCCCAACTATAGAGATATCCCAGTAGGGCATTTTTGAGATCAAGATCCCAATAAACTGCACCTAGTCCAAATGCGATCGCATAATTACAAGGTTTGCCCACTTTTTCCGTCCAATCTTTCAAAGGAGGTAACTCTAAATCTGTTTTTTTTACCTTTTCCAAATTAACTAAAAGCTGGATTAAAGTGTTCCCCATCTGCCAACTTTGTTGTCGCAATTCGGCCGTTTCTTTCGCCGCCGTTGACCATTGATTCCAATAACTAAATTGGTTATAATCTTGATTAATCACACAGCGATAAGCCCGAACCATTAAGGCAGCTTCCAGTCGAATTGCCCCATAATTCAGGTCTTGAATTAACCACTGTAATAAACTAGAATGATCAGTAATAATTTCAGTTTCAACTAAAGTTTCTAAACCCTCTGAATAACTATAAGCACCCAAGGGTAAAGCTGGACTGGAAAGTTGTAATAAATTTAAAATCATTAAAAAAAAGCCAAGATATAGAATCTTTAATATACTACCTCAAATCAGAAACTATAATAATTATTGGCATCAATATATTATACTCCCTATTACCCATTACCCATCACGAATTTAATAGGATTACGCATTAACGCAAATTAAAATCCGTGAAATCCGTGAAATCCTCTTAAATCCGTGATCCGCATTACCCAATTATTAATGATCATGTCCATAAGCTCCCCTTTCAGGATAAAAAGGAGCAATTTCTTCTTGAATTGTTAATCCTTGATGCAATAACATTGAAGATAATACAGGATCGGGGGAAAATCGTAAATAGTCGGCGGTAATTTCTAACTGAACATGACGATTTCCTAAATGATAAGCCGCTTTTAATAAATCGAGGGAATGGTTAGCCCTGACCGTAATAATAGGTTCGGGTTTAGCAACAACTTTTGCCCAAATATCTTGAGCATCAGAGGTTAATAAATCCCCCGCCTTTAAAACTATTCCCCTGGGAAGACGAAGATAATAGGTTTCACCCTCTAAAGTTTCAATATATTGACGGGTTTTTGTGCGTTCTTCTGCGGTTAGAGCGAGATGAACTGTAACCTTTTGATTCTCTTTCTCTGGAACTAATTGCGTAAAAATAATCATAATTGCAGATGATTAGAACTAATCGAATAAAGTTTAACTGAATCTATTAATAAATTCCTTGTTGTTGTGCTTGTACACTGATTTCAAGAAGGGCTAAAGCCCAACAACTTTTAGATCAAAATAGGTTATTCCTTCAGATAGATGAATTTAACCCATAATTTTAGGTAAATTTAACCTAATTATCTCATCTAAATCAATTCGTTTTTAGTTGAGATGAACCTTGGGAAAAACCTATGAATAATCAACCTCGAAATCAGCCCCATTCTAATCAGGAGACTCCTGACCCCGTAAGGGATGAATCTATTCGTCAAAATGAAAGAACTAAAGTTAATAATGATATAGCTTGGAGTACATTAATTGGTATAGGAATTGCTGTATTATTATCATTAGGAATTGGTTTTGTAGTTTGGCCGAGTTTATTTAAACCCGATGACTCCAAGGCTCCAACCGTAGGGCCGGGACAATCGGAATCTAATACTCCCAAAACTCAAGCTCCAGGGCGAGATACAGTGATTATTGAGAGAAATCGAACTCAAGTTGTTCCTGTTCCCGTACAAGTCCCCCAACCTAAGCCCAATGTTAACGTAACGGTTCCCCCTGTGGCTCCTCAATCCGCTCCCAATGTTAACGTAACAGTTCCCCCTGTGGCTCCCCAACCCGCTCCCAATGTTAACGTAACAGTTCCCCCTGCGGCTCCCCAACCCGCTCCCAATGTTAACGTAACAGTGCCTCCGGCGGCTCCTCAAGCTCAACCAACAAAGGACGAAGTATTACCAGAAACCAATTCTAGTCCCACTTCTGAGCCATCTCCCCCAGCGTCTGGGGACACCAATGGGTCTGGAAATTAAAACCCTATTCCCTGTTCCGGTGTTCCGGTGTTCCCTGCTATACAATTAAAGATTGTCTAAATTCAATCAGATTTAATGAGTCCAGTAATGGTTAATACGGGTTTGTCTCCGATTCGGGTGGGAATTTTGGGATTTGGCGGGCTAGGACAGGCAGCAACACGGGTTTTAGCCCCAAAACAGCAAATGCAGTGGGTAGCTGTGGCCGATCAAAAGGGTTATGCTTATGATGGGGAGGGACTGAACCCGAATCGCTGTATTGAGATCTATCAAGCTCAAGGGTCGGTGGGATATTTAGAACCCCATGGGGTTTTGAGTAATCAGAGTATTGAAGAATTAGTGAAAACCGCCCCAGGGGTTGAGGGGTATTTTCTGGCTTTGCCGAATTTACCCAATGATTTTATGGCCAGTGTGGCTAAAACCTTTATTCAGTTGGGATGGCGAGGGGTATTAGTCGATGCGATTAAACGGACGAGTGCCGTGGAATTATTATTAGAACTCAAGGACGAGTTACAAGCCGCTGGAATTACCTATATGACCGGATGTGGAGCCACTCCCGGGTTATTAACCGCCGCGGCGGCTCTGGCGGCCCAAAGTTATACGGAAATTCATAGCGTTAAAATTACTTTTGGGGTCGGTATCGCCAACTGGGAAGCCTATCGCGCTACCATTCGAGAGGATATTGGTCATTTACCCGGATATACCGTTGAACAAGCTAGAGCGATGACCGATGCCGAGGTAGAAGCCTTATTAGCAGAAACAGGCGGGTTACTGACCTTAGAAAATATGGAACACGCCGATGATATTATGTTAGAGTTGGCGGGTATTTGTTCACGCGATCGCGTTACTGTCGGTGGAATTGTGGATACTCGCAACCCGAAAAAACCCTTGAGTACAAATGTTCAAATTACAGGCCGAACCTTTGAAGGGAAAGTTTCAACCCATACCTTTACTTTAGGGGATGAAACCAGTATGGCGGCTAATGTTTGTGGGCCAGCTTTCGGCTATTTAAAAGCAGGAATTCAACTGCATCGTCGAGGGATTCACGGTTTATTTACGGCGGCAGAAATTATGCCTCAATTTGTTAGATAGTAGGGGATAGGGAACAAACCAATCCAGGTTTTAAGGGTTATTAAAAAAACTCAGGGAGATTAAAATTCTACCTGAGTTAAAACTGTATTTTTTAATGTTTATTATATGTTGATTAATAGATAAATGCACCCTGTAATCTGATTTTGATAGTAGTTTTATTGTTGGGATATGCAATTGATTAAATCTTGTAAATACAGCCTGAATTGGAGTTATCTACTTCTCAAATAAAGTAGCGGCATGATGAGTACCGCTACTATTTGGATAAGATGAAGGCTGAGGATCTCAACAGTGTGAGACAGATATTAACGTCATTTCTGAGGAGTGTGGGATGATTAATTTAATCATCGCTTTCCTAGTTAGATTGACGACGACGGGAAGCCAGCATTCCACCGAAGGCTAAACCTAAACCAACTAATGTGGTGGGTTCGGGAACTTCAACGGGTGCGGGGGGTTTGGGAGGTGCAACATAGCTGGCAAAAGTGTCACTTTTGCCATAAATTCCTTGAACGTGCATTCCAACTTTTAACTGATTAGAATTCAACTTACTAATCACTTTGTCAAAGCTACCGTCGAACAGCAAACCCAACTTTTCTGTCTGGTCAATTCCGTCTCTATTAGCACCTTGCTGGATTGAATTAAAACCAATGCTGTCATTGCTTTGCCAACCTGTAATCAGGTTAGATTGAGCCAAGTTTGTATCATTTAGATCTTTTTCAAAACCAACAATTCCTTTATTGTAAAAAGATGCGATAGCAGAGATCCCAAATAAATTATTAATTGAATCACTACTGGTATCAGAGAATTTAATCTGGCTAATAAATGCACTTGATACTGCACCTGTATTTTCAAACTGGAACAAAACTTGATTGGTATTAGTTTTGCTAACATTAAACTTAAATTGGCCAACAAGACCATCTCCAACTGTGTCGCCACCGAAGATGTTGCTAAATCCAAAGGTTGTTGTATCGTATATCCCCAAATCTGAAGCATTAACAGGAATGGCAGCCGGATTTGGTGGGGGAGGGGGTTTTGGGCCAGCGTATGCAGGTGCCGTAACCAGGGAAACCGCAACTCCAGTAGTTAATATAGCAGAACCGATAATTTTAGATAGTGTGGTTTTCATCTGATCAGCCTCATCTTTTATATTTTATAGCCTGGGGTAGAAACAAGGGGATTGAACTGTGCCGTTCTTTGTCTCTTTGTCCTACCCTGTTACCAATATTACCCAATATACTTGGGGGTTGTCTATAGATTTTAGTAAATATTGGTTATTTTTACCGAAGGTTTACAATAGGTCGATACAAATATAAAGGGATGATGAAATTAGCTAAAAAAACCTTTCTATCGGATGTGTGGACTTTATATCTACCTAAAATAAAAATGAATGTTTGGGGATCAAAGCTGTGAGTTTGATCACAAGATCCCGTATAAATATCTCCGTATATAGGTGGTAAATCATACTTGATCCTCTGCCATATCCGCAAAAAAACGCAGATCAGCATCAAGTTTTTGACCGTCGGAGCTTTTTTGAGCCTTAAATGGGAAAACTCAACCCTTGAAGGGGAATCTGTTGTTGAGAGGGGCTTAATTTAGATTGTAGAAGGACGCCAAAGTTGCCTAAACCCATCGGATCAATTAAAGAGTGTAAGCATTCTCGTCGTTGTAATACTTCTGAAATAGAATAGTCTGAAGGTTGGGATAGAGCGGCGATGCGATCGCCTAACCCTAAAGCCATTAAAAATAAAGCCTGTTGTGTAAACCCAACGGCATCAATTCCCCAGTCTTTCCCATAAAGTTGTAAGGCGGTAAAGTTAACATGGGCGGTGATATCCTGGCGACCAATATTCAGATAGGGATCGTTATGATGACGATGTTGATAATAACATTGTAGAGTTCCTTCTGTGCGACTGGGAAGATAATATCGTTGGGCGGTATAACCATAATCAATGGTTAGAATAAAACCTTGATTCAGTTTAGTAGAGAGGGTTTTCATCCAGTCTAGGGCGACTAAATTAATCTCAGTTCGATATCCTTCTGGGTAAATATTAGAGCATAAATTAATATCGATTAATTTAAAATAGTCTGTAATTTTTTCGGTAGAAAGTTCGGCAATAATTTCTTTAAATTTAACCTCTGAATCTAAGGTAATATAAATTTCTTGAAGTTGTTTGTTTTGGACAATAACTTGATGGACGGGAAAGGCATCGACTAATTCATTAGAGAAAAAACAACCGATAATATTATTATTGGGAATATCCTCCAGGTCACACCATTGAATTGATATTATATTGGAGAGAGTTTTTTTGAGTTGGTGTTGTTGTTGCGCTTTGAGAAAGTTAGATTTCTCGATAATAATATAATTTAAACTTTTGAAAAATGCAGGATATTTTTTTTGTAAATATAACAGAATATCGCTGGCTAATATTCCCTGTCCCGCACCCATTTCTACTAAAGTAAAGGCGTTAGGAAAATCCAAAATTTCCCACATTTGGAAAAATTGTTCCGCTAACATTTCCCCAAAATCCGATCCTAAATAGGGAGAAGTCACGAAATCCCCTTCCGCGCCTAATTTGGGTTTATTGATGCTATAATATCCATATTCTGGGTGATATAAAACCCAGTTCATATAATCAGCAAAAGTAATTCTATTTTGAGGATTATCCTTGATTTTTTGAGCAATAAAATCCCATAAATTTAGATTGTTTTCATGATCCATATTCAATAATTATTTATAATATTAATACAGTCCCCGTTGTTGTGCTTGGGCACTTCTTGAAAGAGGGGCTAAAGCCCAACAACGGCTTAACAACGGCTTAGGGTTGATACCGAATATTAGCATCTTTTAAGCGGTTTAAGGCTTCTCCCAAGCGATCGCAATCTGCAATTAAACTAATTCTAAAATAGCCCTCTCCCCCCATACCAAAGGCATTTCCTGGGGTAAAAACCACACCCGTTTGTTGTAAGACCGTCAGGGCAAAATCCGTGGAATTCATCCCCGGAGGACAGGGAACCCATAAATACATGGTAGCTAAGGTTTTAGGCACAGTCCAGCCCAATTCTGCTAACCCTTTAATCAGAAAATCTCGCCGGGTACAATAGCGTTCTTGAACTTCTTTCAGGTAAGAATCCGGCAAACTTAAAGCCGTTTCTGCGGCCGCCTGTAGAGCCGAAAATACTCCATAATCTAAATTAGTTTTTAAGGTTCTTAACCCCTGTAAAACCTTAGAATTGCCCACCGCAAATCCCACCCGCCAACCCGCCATATTATAGGTTTTAGACATAGTGTGGAATTCCACCCCAATTTCCTTTCCCCCAGGAATTTCTAATAAACTGGTCGGTTGATAACCGTCAAAGGCTAATTCGGCATAACATAAATCGTGAACCAGCAGAATTTGATATTTATGGGCAAAGGCAACAATTTCTTCAAAAAATTCTCGAGGGGCGGTTGCACCCGTGGGGTTACTGGGATAATTAAAATAGAGAATTTTAGCTTGTTCAGCCACAGAATCAGGAATCGAACCTAAATCAATTAACCAGTTATTTTCCGGCTTCAAAATAATAGAGTGAACCTTCCCCCCGGCAATAATCGGCCCGCGAAAATGTACGGGATAGGAAGGACTCGGGACTAAGACTAAATCCCCCGGATTAATATAAGCTAAAGCCAAATGACCTAATCCTTCCTTTGACCCTAATAGGGGTAAGGCTTCGCCATTGGGGTCGAGGGAAACACCATAACGACGGTGATACCAATTGGTAATTGCGAGTCTAAAATTAGCTGTCCCTTCAAAGGGTGGATAGCCATGATTTGCCGGATTTTGTAGGGCTTGAATTGCAGCTTCAACCACCGGTTGCGGGGTAGCCCCGTCGGGGTTTCCCATACCCAAATCAATGAGATCTAAGCCCTGTTGACGGGCTCGGGCTTTCAATTCATCTAAACGGGCAAAAACATAGGGAGGTAAGGCTTGTATCCGGTCAGCAGGGCTAATCCAATCTAATGTCATTGGTCGATAATGTGAGGTTAAAACTATAGGTTCTGTTACGGAAAAAAATCCCTTCTCAATTTAAGGTTGGGAAAATGAATCAAAATAATTCAATCTCTAGCCCTAATGGGTAGTTCTTTATTGTCCCCTAATCGGGTCTACTTTTTTCCTTCCCGTCTCAATTCTTAATTCTGATATCGCAATTTGTCTAGGACTCAGGGTAGGGGTCTTTAGTATTTCCCCATTCCCTGTTCCCTGTTCCCTGTTCCCTCTTTCCTAATATAGAGTTAAGGAGTTGAATTCTTCAGCTTGACTTCAACTATTGGGGCTGTAGTTGATACCATAGCGGCCATTAACTGTTCGGGAACCACTTTAAAGGGTAAACGGTGAATATCAGAACGCTCATTACAGGCAACATCGGCGGCTTGTCGCAGTTGGGCTAAGGTGATTTCTCCCATCCCCAAATCATTCAGGGTTTGGGGTAAACCTAAATCGGTGTAAAACTTTAATAATTGTTGTCTAGCAGTGGCCGCGAGTTGGTTGCCCTGTACCATTTCCTCTAAACGCAGTTGTACTAAAATCCCAAAGGCGACTTTTTCCCCGTGTAAAGTCCCATGACTGGCTGCCACATGGGTTAAGCCATTATGAACCGCATGGGCGGCTACGGTGCGACATTGAGCACCCCCAATACCGCCAATTACTCCGGCGAGTAATACCGTTGCATCAACAACTTCCCGCCAGGTTTCGCCCCCCGGTTCATGTAGGGCGGTTAGGGATTTTTGTAATAGAATATCTCGCAGGACTCGCGCCTGTTGTACCGCAGCAATCATGAAGGTTTGATCGGAATGTCCACTGCTGACGGAGGCTTCATACCATTTAGCGATCGCATCTCCAATGCCTGCGACTAACATCCGTTTAGGGGCAGTCTGAATTAGGGTATAGTCCAAAATCAATAAATCGGGACAACGGGCTAAACTCACATCATATAAAAACGCCCCATCCTCGGAATAGACATTAGAGAGGGCTGTCCAAGCGGCGCAGGTTGCCCCAGAAGTAGGAATAGTGACGATAGGGAGATGGCATTGATGGGCGATCAGTTTAGCCGCATCTAGGGCTTTTCCGCCTCCCGTCCCAATAATAAAATCGGCTTTATGGTTACTAACGGCTTGACGTAGGGCGGTTAGGCTGGTTTCGCTACAGTCAGCGCCGTAGGAGACTTGAGAATATTGGAGTTGATGACGCTCTAAAATCGGTTGTAGGGCTTGAATGGTGAGGGGTAAGGAACGATCGCCCCCAATGATTAAGGGTCGTTGACCAAAGCCTGCGATCGCCTCTCCTGCTTGTGTTAAGGCGTTATTGCCGCGCAAAACTTGGGCTGGGGCAATATTTAAACTCACAACCGAAGTGGATATTAGATTCTGGGTTGAGGAAGTTTGAGGCATGGCAAGTTTAGTCAGTGGTGCTAAATCCTTTACTTTATCGCATTAATCCCAGATTTGACTAAATAGTTACCAATTTTGTAGACCGTTTTTGATTATAGATTCCTTCCCCACTCCAAATTTCATCTTGATTTCATTCTGCTAAGTTAAGCTGGAAACCAAGCAATTACCCTATATTAAATATGTATTTAATCAACCGTCGCCAGTTTCTCTTTCTTAGCACTGGCACAGCGATCGCCGCATTAACCCAGTGCAGCCACAATACCAATTCGGTGTCGTCCATTCAACCCGCTAATCTCACTGCGCTGACAACCAGCAGTAACGGACTATTAGAGACAGCATTAGAAGCACGTCCTGGTTTAATCAGACTGGGACAGCAACAGGGAAACCTATTGACTTACAACGGCCAAATTCCTGGCCCACGCCTAGAAGCCAAGCCTGGAGACACCGTAAAAATCCATTTTACCAATAAGCTCTCCCAGGCCACAAATCTCCACTATCACGGTCTGCATATTCCCCAAACCGGAAATGCGGACAATATCTTTCTCAGCGTCCCTCCAGGCGAAACCCAAACCTACGAATTCACCTTACCGAAAAATCATCCATCTGGTACCTTTTACTACCATCCCCATCTGCATGAATTGGTCGCAGAGCAGGTGTTTGGAGGGTTAGGTGGCATCTTTATCGTGCGCGGCGAATTAGATGATATTCCAGAAATTAGGGCGGCTAGGGAGGAATTTCTATTTTTGAAAGACTTTGCTCTGGATGCCAATGGACAAATTCCCGCCCCCGGTCACATGGAATTGATGCGTGGGCGCGAAGGAGCGATTCTGACTGTCAATGGTCAGGTGAACCCAACATTTACCATACCCTCTGGTGGACTGTTGCGATTTCGGATTGTGAATGCTTCCACTTCCCGGTTTTATCGTCTCAGTTTGGAAGATCATCCGTTTTACTTAATTGCGACCGATGGGGGCAGTATCGCCAAACCTGTGGAACTGCGCGAACTGTTGTTATCTCCGGGTGAACGGGCGGAAGTATTGGTTCAGGGCAAGCGTCCACCAGGACGGTATCGTTTACTCAGCCTGCCCTACGATCGCGGTGGCGGCATGGGAATGATGGGTGGTGGGATGATGGGTGGGATGGGGATGATGGGTAGTTCAGCGCCCATATCCAATCAGCCTGATCTGATTGCGACCTTGACCTATAAAGATGCGATCGCCACACCACTCCCCTTACCCGAAAAACTGATTCCGGTTGAAACATTGCCCCAACCTAGCAAAACTCGCCGCATTGAACTATCAATGTTGATGGGGATGGGAAATGGCATGGTAATGCAAATGGCTTTTCTATTCAATAATAAAACCTTTGACATGAATCGAGTTGATGCCACTGTCAAGTTAGGAACAATTGAAGATTGGGAGCTTGTGAATGTCGATCCCGATGGTATGGAACATTCTTTTCACCTACATACTAATCCCTTTCAAGTGATTAGCCGCAATGGTAAACCCGATCCTTATCAGGCATGGGAAGATACGCTACGAATTCGTGCCAATGAAACCGTTCAGATTCGGATTCCCTTCCGCGATTTTACTGGGAAAACTGTATATCACTGCCATGTTCTTGATCACGAAGATCTTGGCATGATGGGAATTGTGGCAGTTGAAGCCTAGTAATAAATGTCAGTTCGTTGATAGACTCCCTGTGTTATACGAAGATTAACACCGGGAGTCTATCAATAAATTTTAAGCTATTCTATAATCAGTAACAGGGAAAGAACAAAATGACAATCTTTCAACCCCGATCAGAAACTCCTCCTCTCTCTAGTTTGTATGAGCAAGATTTTTATTTATGGATAGAAAAAACGATTCAATTATTAAATGCAGAAAAACTTTTAGAACTGGATCGAGATAATTTAATTGCAGAATTAGAGAGTATGGGGAGGAGTGAGAAACGAGCGATCGAGAGTAATTTACGAGTTTTGTTAATGCACTTACTCAAATATCAATATCAACCTGAACGCCGTTCTAATAGTTGGCTATCTACGATTATAGAACATCGGATTAGAATTAGTAAAGAGTTGAAAGCTAGTCCCAGTTTAAAGGGATATTTTGAACAAATTTTTGATGAAACCTATCAAGATGCTAGAATATTAGCATCCGTTGAAACGGGTTTATCATTAGATGTTTTTTCGTTAACTTGTCCCTTGACTTCTGAACAGGTACTTGAGCGTGATTTTTTGCCTGAAAGTTAAGCGATCGCTCTCTTATCGAGATACAGGTTTAACCTGCTCTAACAATTGTTGTAATTCATCCCCTTCAATAACTTCGGTTTCTAACACTTTTTGAGCAATTTTTGTTAACAAGTCTCGGTTATAATTCAAAATAGCTAAGGCTTTTTCGTGAGCATTATTAACAATATCCTTGACTTCATCATCAATGGCTTCGGCGGTTTTTTCACTCATGGGACGGCGAAGATTAGCGTCTGAATTGCCTAAAAAATTATTCACTTTGGCTTTTTCATAGGCTAAGGGCCCCAAAGCTTTACTCATCCCATAATTGAGTACCATTCTTTCAGCTAATTCCGTTGCTCGTTGCAGGTCATCTGAAGCGCCATTAGTCACATTTCCAAAAACTAATTCTTCAGCAGACCGTCCGCCTAATAGCATGGCAATTTGTTCGCGAAATTCGATTTCATCCATTAAAAAACGGTCTTCCGTTGGCATTCTCAGGGTATATCCTAAAGCGGACATTCCCCGCGGCACAATCGAAATTTTAGTCACCTTTCCACCTCCGGGCATTAACGCTCCGACAATGGCATGACCGACTTCATGATAGGCGACAATTTTTTTCTCTTTTTCATTTAACACGCGACTGCGTTTTTCTAACCCGGCAACCACCCGTTCAATGGCTTCATAAAAGTCCTCTTGTTTAACTAATTTGCGTTGATTTCTAGCCGCTAATAGGGCAGCTTCATTAACTAAATTGGCTAATTCTGCCCCACCAAAACCCGGAGTTCTAGTCGCAACGGTGTGTAAATCAACATGATCTTCTAATTTAACTTTTTTAGCATAAATTTCTAATACCGCTTTACGTCCAGCCAGGTCGGGTCTATCCACTAAGACCTGTCTATCAAAGCGTCCGGGGCGTAATAAGGCCGCGTCTAAAGATTCCGGGCGGTTGGTGGCGGCTAATACAATTACCGTCGCATCTCCGACCCCAAACCCATCCATTTCAGTTAATAATTGATTCAGGGTTTGTTCTCGTTCATCGTTACTGCCACTTTGGAAACTTCCACTACTTCTGGACTTCCCAATAGCATCTAATTCATCAATAAAAATAATACAGGGGGCTTTCTTTTTCGCCTGTTCAAATAAATCGCGTACCCGGGCGGCTCCGGTTCCGACAAATAATTCTATAAATTCTGAACCAGATATACTAAAAAAGGGAACTCCCGCTTCTCCAGCTACGGCTTTTCCTAATAGGGTTTTTCCCGTTCCTGGGGGGCCGACTAATAACACGCCTTTGGGAATTTTTGCCCCAATTTCGGTGAACCTTTCGGGACTTTTCAGGAAATCAACAATTTCGGCTAATTCGGTTTTGGCTTCATCAACTCCCGCCACATCTGCGAAGGTAATATTATCGGTTTGACCTTTAACAAAAACTTTGGCTTTACTTTTATTAATGGATAATGCCCCTTGGGGATCTCGTTTCATGAAATATTGAAACGCCACGACTAGAATTAAGGGCGGAATTACCCAATTTAAGAGCACATTCACCCAACTTTGTTTGGGAGGAGGAGAGGCTCCAAATTCAATGCCTTTAGCTTCTAAGCGTTTGGGAAGTTCTAAATCAAAAATTGGGGTTGTGGATAAAATTCTTTCCGGTTGTTCATTTTGTGCTTTAATTTGGTAAAGAATTTCGTTTTCTCCGACTAAAACTTTGGAGACTTTACCATCTTCAATTTGTTGGATAAAAAAACTATAGGGAACTTTAGGCAAACGAGGGCGAGTCAGTTGAGGAAACAACCAATTTCCGATTAATATGACTCCGGCTGAGATTAATATAATTTGGGTAATTTTTTGAGAACTAGGTAATTTAGGTCTTTTTTTAATACTCATAAAATTTGGCTGGTGGTTTGCTCTCGTTAACCTCGGCTCTGCCTCTGATGGTCATTCCCTGGTAGAACCAGGGAACCAGAGGGGGATAGATTAATTATGTGATCGCCGTGGCAACTTTAGCCTGATATTTAACTTGATTTAACAACTGTTGCAGATTTTCTCCTTCAATCACTTCTGTTTCTAATATTTGTTGGGCAATTTGCTCCATTAAATCCTTATTTTGGTTGAGAATATCTAGGGCAATTTCATGGGCATTTTCCACCAATTGTTTCACCTCATCATCAATGGCTTTTGCGGTTTCATCACTGACATAACGGCGAGGATTCATCATCATATTATCGCCAAGAAAGGTATTTTGTTGACCCTTTTCATAGGCCAAGGGCCCCAATACTTTACTCATCCCATAACTGGTGACCATGCGTTCAGCTAAATCCGTTGCCCGTTGTAGGTCATTTGTTGCCCCGGTGGTAATACTTCCAAACACCACTTCTTCCGCCGAACGTCCCCCTAATAAGGTGGCAATTTCGCCTTTAATTTCTTCTTCACTGAGTAGGAAACGGTCTTCGGTGGGCAGTTGTAAAGTATATCCTAATGCTGCCATTCCTCGTGGCACAATCGAGATTTTGGCAACTTTATTTTGACCGGAAACTACTGACCCAACAATGGCATGACCGACTTCATGATAGGCGACAATTTTTTTCTCTTTTTCGTTGAGAACTCGGGATTTTTTTTCTAACCCGGCAATGACCCGTTCAATGGCTTCGGCAAAGTCGGCTTGACTGACGGTTTCCCGTTTATTTCTCGCCGCTAATAAAGCCGCTTCATTAACTAAATTGGCTAAATCTGCGCCCGCAAAACCAGGGGTACGAGTGGCGATCGCTTTTAACTCCACATCGGGCCCAATTTTAACTTTTTTAGCATAGATTTCTAGGATCATTAAACGACCGGATAAATCGGGACGATCCACTAAAACTTGGCGATCAAATCGACCGGGACGCAGTAACGCCGGGTCTAAGGTTTCCGGTCGGTTAGTAGCAGCTAAAACGATCACCGTGGCTTGTCCGGCGGCAAACCCATCCATCTCGGTTAATAACTGGTTTAGGGTTTGTTCTCGTTCATCATTTCCCCCGTACATTCCGCCACTGGAACGGGATTTTCCAATGGCATCTAATTCGTCAATAAAGATAATACAAGGGGCTTTCTTTTTGGCTTGTTCAAATAAATCTCGCACCCGCGCCGCCCCGGCACCGACGAACAATTCTACGAATTCCGAACCAGAAATGCTAAAGAATGGAACCCCTGCTTCTCCGGCTACGGCTTTAGCTAATAGGGTTTTTCCTGTTCCTGGAGGGCCGACTAATAACACCCCTTTAGGAATTCGAGCTCCGATTTGTAAAAATCGTTGGGGAGTCTTTAAGAATTCCACCACTTCTTCTAATTCGGTTTTGGCTTCTTCTACCCCGGCTACATCTGCAAAGGTGACTTTAGTTGCTTCATTCTCGACATAAACCTTGGCTTTACTCTTACTAATAGAAAGTGCCCCCTGTGGCCCTCCTAATCCTCCGCCTCGACTTTGCATAAATTGTCCGACGGCGACCCAAATTCCCACAAAAATTAAGGGGGGAATCACCCAACCGAGTAAACTGGAAAACCAAGTATTTTTAGGCGGTGCGGCGGCGGCAAATTCCACCCCTTTGGCTTCTAAACGTTTGGGTAAATCCATATCAAAAATTGGAGTAGTTGATAGGATTTGTCCGGCTTCTTCCTGTTCTCCTTTGACTAAATAGCGGATTTGATCTTGGCTAAGATAAACTTGGGACACTTGTCCGTCTTCGACTTGTTTAATGAATAAACTATAGGGAACCTGGGGAATTTGTGGCCCGAATAATCCAGGTAAGGTGAGGTTAGCAATTAAAAAGATAATTCCTAACCAAAATAAAATACTTCCGATGGGAAGATTACGGGGAAATTTAGGTTTGTCTTTTACACTCATTGTATTTGGTTAAAGGTTGACTGCTAAGGGGTAATTACGAATTACGAATTGGTAATAAGTAATGGGTAATGAACTTTTAGTGATTTTATCAAAGTCTGAAATTGTTAGAATTTATTTGGGATTCCTATATTATATAACAATTTCAAATTGGTTGTATAACACAAAACCCTTGACTTTTGGCTACAAACCTTCTCTGATTAGGGTTTCTGAATGATTATTTCGATGACTCGCCGCTTGGCAATGGGATCAATTCCTAATAAACGAATATAATCCTGGGGATGTTCGGTTAAACAGGCTTCAATTCCTTGAATAATAGTGGCTTTTGATTCATTACTGTTTAACCCACAACTATTCCATGACCCGGTTTTGAATCGACGTTGATCAGCAGATTCTAGGCTAACCCGATAGCCACTAGATAAAATATAATCGATTTTTTCTAGCACTTCAAGGGGTAATTTACTACTCTGGGTATTCGGTTCAACTGGACTCCGAAAACTCACGGGATTTTCAGAATTTACCGGGATTGTGGAGGCTCCAAATTGACTATTAAATGTCCGAAATTGATTATATTCTTCTACTAATCGCATATCTTGAATGCGTTTTTGTTCCCCGACCATCAATTTACCCATTTCAATTAAATGGGATAATTTAAAATTGGGGTTCTGGAATTCGGGGGGTTTTTCCGTACTATTAACAATCCGTTTAGAAATGCTTTCTACTCCCAATTTATGAATAAAGTCACGAATTTGTTCATCATAAATCCGCGATCGCACGGCACTAAAAAAGTCCAGGGATTGTTCAGGAAAAGTATCTACTAATTCGGTAATATCCTGTTGGGATAGTTCCCCCGTGGGAAAAATTCCCCGTAACACACCAATGCGTTCTTCTCTCGTCGGTTCCCAATAAAATTTTTCCATCCTTCCATCCCGAATTAAAGGCGCATATAAGGTGGAAAAATCATTTCCTGTAACGATAATTGGAATCCGATTTAAGGGCGTTGCATCATAACTTCCGGGTAATTGTACATTAGTGGGATTATCCGCTATATTCATTAATGTAGCGTTGACTAATTGAGTATTAACGGTATATTGAGTTCCCGAATCAAACCGTCCCGCACCCGCATCCAAATCATTAATAAATAAGGCGCACATTTGCCCCCGAACCTTCACTTGTTCCGAGGCTTCCCGATACCTTAATCGAATTAACCGGGCTGGATCTCCCGCATCGGGACTTTCTAATTCTCCACCGGAGATCATCACGGGTTCAAACCCCATTTTCTCAAAAACTAATTCACACTGAAAGGTTTTTCCTTCTCCCTTGCGTCCGTGAATTCCTAAGATCAAAGGAACTCGCACCCCAGGCAATTGTAAGAAATTTTTGGTGATATGAACAGCTAGTTTATCGAGAAAACGAGGCGAGACATAATAAGACATATTGAATCAGTCATCAGTCATCAGTTATCAGTTATCAGTGTAAGAGTTATCAGTTGTCAGTGCAAGAGTTAATTTATTACTGGAAAAATAAATCACTATTACCCATTACTTATTACCTATTACCCATTCCCTATTGCCGATCTAACCAATCTAATAGGCGTTTTGAGACTTTTAATTGATTGTTGAGAATTTCATCCGATGCCACAACCACACCTAAAATGATAACTAAAGAAATAATATCCATAAGTGCGCCCTCATGCGGATTTATTAGACGGTATAGTCTTGTTCTTAAACTATCATAGACTGTACGGTCTAGTTTTGTAAATCATTGAGCTACAAAATAGTTTCAATTATACTACATTTTGCTCAAGGGACTCGACTTGACCGCCGTGGAATTATTTGTCAAGGTGAAGGACGATATGGATACAAGGAGGGAGAAAAATTGCCGACACTGGGAGTCAATATTGACCATATAGGTGCGATTCGTTTAACCTAAAATAAGCTGGAAAGCTTGTGGGACGGTTAACCCAGTTAATGAAACTGGTGATAACTGATTACATTTATGGGTGAGTAAAGAAATATCACAAAACCTCTAAAGTAACGAAATGTTACGAAATTCAGAGATAAGTAATAAAAATTTACAAGTCCCATCTCTCAAGTGCTGAGGTGAAAGCATAACCCCTAGTTTGACTGGATAGCAACCAACAGGCTAAAGCGGGGTTAAAAGGTAGAACTACTGGTAGCCAAAACTGGTAACTATCGAGCAAGAAGTCCATGCGTAGCAAAAACAAAGATGTGTCTGAACCATCGTAATCAATGATGGTGCAATGGCTAAATCAAGATTAAACCCGATGAAAAATACGGTAAAAGACTGATTAGCACCAAGCCAAAAGGCAAGGATAGGGCATAAGCGATTCTATATCCGACTTATAAGCACTGCCCAATAAACCCGGTGGAGAGCATCACGCTAAAGACTTCAAACAAATGTGTAATCGGAACGAAGTAATCCCCATATATCTCTGGATAGGTCGAAATCCAGTAAGTAGCTAACGAATGATATATGGGGAAGGGATGGTATCAAAAGCGAATGCCTTGCTGTAATAACAAGGATATGCTGACAGATACTCGGTAATTCCAAAGAAATAGAACAAGTAGCAATGAATATATCTAAAACGCTGAACAATCAGACGGTGGAGTGGAAAGACCTTAACTGGCGCAAGTTAGAAAAGGTAACTTTTAAGTTGCAAAAGCGAATATTTCAAGCGAGTGAACGAGGCGATGTTAAAGCAGTTCGTAAACTTCAAAAGACCCTGATTAATTCCTGGAGTGCTAAATGTATCGCGGTTCGCAGGGTAACACAAAATAACCAAGGAAAAAATACAGCCGGAGTGGATGGAATTAAATCTCTGACCCCAAAGCAACGTATGAACTTGGTAGGACGATTAAAGTTAACCAATAAGGTAAAACCAACTCGTAGAGTTAATATTCCCAAACCTGGTTCAATCGAAACCCGTCCATTAGGGATACCCACAATTAACGACCGCGCATTGCAAGCGTTAGTAAAAATAGCGTTAGAACCAGAATGGGAGGCCAAATTTGAGCCAAACAGTTATGGTTTCAGACCAGGACGCTCATGCCATGATGCGATTGATGCAATATACATAAGTATCAACAAAAAGCAAAAATATGTGCTGGATGCTGATATTGCCAAATGCTTCGACCGCATAGACCACAAAGCGTTAATCTCCAAGATACACACATACCCTACATTAAGCCGCCTAATAAAGACATGGCTCAAAGCAGGGTACATGGACGGAAAAGAACTTTTTCCTACCAATGATGGTACACCACAAGGAGGAGTAATTTCACCCCTACTTGCGAATATTGCCCTACATGGTATGGAAGAAAGAGTTAAGCAATACGCTGAAACTCTAAAAGGAAGCAAACGGCCTAACCGTGAATCCCTGAGTTTAATCCGTTACGCTGATGACTTTGTGATAATCCATGAGGATTTAAACGTAGTCAAAAAGTGTCAAGAGATAATTGCTGATTGGTTAACTGACATGGGATTGGAATTAAAATCAAGTAAAACAAAATTAACCCACACTCTCAATAAAATTGAAGAAAATGTTGGGTTTGAGTTCTTAGGGTTCCACATTCAACAACACAAATCGGGTATCTACCGTTGTGCAAAAACCACAAATGGAACACCGCTAGGTTTTAATACATTAATCACACCCTCAAAATCCAAAATCAAAACTCATCTTGTCAAAATAGCTGAAGTAATAGATTCCCATAAGACTGCCCCACAAGCTGCCTTAATTAGTAAGCTGAATCCAATTATTAGAGGCTGGTCAAACTATTACTCAACAGTGGTTAGTAAAAAAACTTTTTCAAAAGCAGATAAACTAACCTATAACAAGTTGAGAACATGGGCAAGAACGAGGGGAAAAGGGAACATCAATAAAGACAAATACTGGAGAACAGTAGGCAACAGAAATTGGTGTTTCAGTACAGAAGATGGATTAGAATTATTCACCCATAACAGTACGCCAATCGTAAGGCATACAAAGATTAAGGGTAAAGCTAGTCCGTACGATGGTAACTGGATTTACTGGAGTAAACGACGAGGCGAATATCCTGAGACTCCTAAAAGAGTGGCAACACTTATTAAGAAACAAAAGGGTATTTGTCCTCACTGTGGTCTGTATTTTACAAGTACAGACATTGTGGAAGTTGACCATATTAAACCAACATCGTTAGGTGGAAAAGACATCTACGAAAACCTTCAACTTCTACACAAACATTGTCACGACACAAAGACGGCTAATGATGGTTCTTCAACTAAAAGTAACCAATTACCAATAGTTGAGAATTATGAAAATAACCCGTTTTGAATCGTATCCGTAACAAGGATGGAGTTATCAAGGAGCCGTGTGAGGCGAAAGTTTCATGCACGGTTCTGAAGGAGAGGTAGGAGTGGTAACGCTCCTATCGACTCTAACCCACGATTCGCCAAGCCCGTCGTACCGTTGAACCCGATCCCGTAGCGGGGGCTGTGCTTGCGGAATTAGCGGGGGCTGATGGGATTACGGTGCATTTGCGCGAAGATCGACGCCATATTCAAGATCGGGATGTGCGACTATTGCGCCAAACGGTGAGAACCCATCTGAATTTAGAAATGGCGGCGACCGATGAAATGGTAGCGATCGCCTTAGAAATCAAACCCGACTATATAACCCTGGTTCCCGAACGTCGGGAAGAAATTACCACCGAAGGGGGGTTAGAGATCGCTGGACAAATTCCTCGGATGACCGATGTAGTAACCACCCTACAGGAAGCCGGAATTCCGGTGAGTTTATTTATCAATGCTAACCCCGAACAAATTGCAGCCTCGGCTCAAGTGGGGGCTAAATTCATCGAACTGCATACGGGATGCTATGCAGAAGCCACAGGGGAAGACCAGGTTAGGGAACTGGGGATTTTAGCCGAGGGGTGTCAACGGGCCTTAGAAGCCGGACTACGGGTGAATGCCGGACATGGGTTAACCTACTGGAATGTTTATCCCGTTGCCGCCCTCGAAGGGATGGAAGAACTCAACATTGGTCATACAATAATAAGTCGGGCAGTTCTCGTCGGTTTAGAGCGAGCCGTCCGAGAAATGAAACAAGCGATTCTTGGGCAACTTTAAGCCAGAAATCGTCCCATAATAGAATTTACAACGATTAACCATGCAGACTTATTACTACGTTTTAGGCAGTCACAAGTTTTTACTTGAGGAAGAACCCTTAGAAGAAGTGTTGCGCGAACGCGAACGCAACTATCAGGAACAGGAAAAGGAAATTGATTTTTGGTTGGTGCAGCAACCGGCTTTTTTAGAAGCGCCGGAAATGGCTGATATTAAAGCCAGATGCCCTCAACCGGCGGTGGCGATTATTTCCACCAATAAACAAGTGGTGGTCTGGTTAAAATTGCGTTTGGAGTATGTGCTTACTGGAGAATTTCAAGCCCCGACCGCTAGTATTCCTGATGCTTTAAAGTCTTTAGCAACGGCGGTTTGAAAATCCCGATCCAATAGTTGACCGTGATCAGTACAATGAAAGCTGTTGCTTAATTGTTGTCAACTGCGGTGTTTATGCGTCAAAGTGGTGTCAAAAGGTTATCTGCCATCTGGGTTTCTAGTCTGCTTACGGCCACCAGTTGGGGTTTAGCAGTCCAAACCAGTTCAGCCCAGGAAACGTGTGCCGCACCAAAGCCTGGAGAATATTTGTTATTAATTGTCAGTAACACTTCAGAGGAACAAAAATTGGTGCAGCGCACGTTACCCAATGACATCAATAGTGAGGTTTGTCGCTATTTGACAAATTTAGTGACCCGGGTGGGAGGATTTAGTGATCCTTTAATTGCCGAGGATTGGGCTACCTATCTACAGGATAAGGTTAAGTTACCCGCCTATGTGGTGAAACAGGAGGTCACGGCTATACCCCGTCCGAGTCCTAATTCTAGTCTTGGCCAGACTCCAATTGTTCGAGAAACCCCGCCAACCCCTAGGATAGAGTTAGCACCTAATCCTCAAACATTGGGGTCGGGTTATGCAGTTTTAGTGGATTATTTGAATCAGCCGGAATTAGTTCAAAAGTTAAGAACCCTAGTCGGTGAGAATGTGGGTTTGGTTTCCTATGGTCAGCGACCCTATTTATTAGTAGAATATACGACGGATTCCGAACGAGCAACAGCAACTTTAAAGAAGTTAAGCAGTCGGGGCTTTTGGTCAATATTAGTGGATAGTAACCGGGTAACAGTAGTTAGTCCGACGGTTAAACCTTAGCTTTAGGAGGGAACAGGGAATAGGGAATAGGGAATGGGGAAGAAAAAACTTTACTGCAAACGGTTTGCTGCATTAGTCTTCGTGCTAACTGTTGGGCGCGATTCCTCTGGTACCTATGGGCATGGGAAAACCAGGTTTTTATAGAGAAGTTTGGACAAGATGCACGGGCCAAGTTATCTCGGCAATTGATGCAATAGCAATCCCCAACCCTAAACCCACAATCACTTGAAAGGGGGTATGACCTAATAATTCAATTAATCTTTCTTCGCTTAATTGTTTATTTTCTTCAAAGACTTCATCAATAATTTGATTTAAAATTCGGGCTTGTTTTCCGGCGGCCTGTCGAACTCCGGCGGCATCGTACATCACAATAAACGCAAAAACAACAGCAATGGCAAAATCAGGACTTCCCCACCCCATGGTTTTGCCAACTCCCGTTGCTAAAGCCCCCACAAAAGCCGAATGGGAACTGGGCATTCCTCCGGTTGTCACCAACACCCGCAGATTAATTTTGCCATGTTGGACTAGCTCCACCGCTAATTTAGAAAGTTGAGCCAGAATACAGGCTAACAGGGCAACCCATAACACTTGGTTATTGAGGATTTGAGAAAAGTCTTGCATATAATATAGATAAATAGCTTTAGTGAGTGCGATTAGTGATAAAATCTGCGATCGCTAACAGAGGAATAGCCCGGTCTCCATAGTGAGATAATTCAGCTTTTGCCGCTTCAATTAAGTTTTGGGCCTGACGTCGGGATTCATCTATGCCCCATAAACTGGGATAGGTGACTTTTTTAGCCGTTAAATCCTTACCTGCGGTTTTTCCTAACTCCTCCTGGGTTGCCGTAATATCGAGAATATCATCCACAATCTGAAACGCCAAACCAATATTACGGGCATAACGAGATAACCCGGCAATTTCCGTTTCCTTCGCTCCTCCTAAAATCGCCCCACAGACCACACAGGCCTCTAATAATGCCCCGGTTTTATGGGTATGAATAAAAGTTAGGGTTTCTTCGGAAACATCCGTAAGTCCTTCGGAATCTAAATCCACCACCTGGCCCCCCACCAAGCCAGCAGCCCCCACCGCCCGACCTAAACGAGCAATTACCTGTAAAACTTGATGGGCCGGAACATTGGAGGTTTGGGTGGCCACAAATTCAAAGGCATAACTGAGTAAACCATCCCCAGCTAAAATCGCAATATCCTCTCCATAAACCTTATGATTGGTCAGTTTTCCCCGACGGTAATCATCATTATCCATGGCCGGGAGGTCGTCGTGAATTAAGGACATGGTGTGAATCATTTCCAGGGCGCAAGCGGTGGGCATAGCCATTTCTACAGTCCCGCCGACCAACTCACAGGTTGCCAGACACAAAATCGGTCGCAAACGCTTGCCTCCCGCCAGCAGAGAATAGCGCATTGACTCATAGATTTTTTCAGGGTAGATTAGGGGGAGAGACTCATCTAAAGCCTTTTCTACTAGGGTCTGTCGTTGGTTCATGTAGGCGGATAAGTCAAACTGAGGGTTTTCCAACGGTGAGTTAATTTCGCTTACCAATACCATGACGAGTGCTTGTTTATAATAGGGGTAATGTTAACAAAAGTTGACTCCTGGAGACTTAATTTTTCCCTTCATCGCAGGAGCCAAATTTTAACTCCACCATTTTACCAAAAAAATGGGTCTAAAACCCCTCCCTTACTTAGATTTTCTATCGATTGATAACTATTTACTAATTACTGATGACTGCACCTTTTCCAAATAACTCCAGAAGGTGTTTTGCAATAACATCGCCACGGTCATCGGGCCAATACCCCCTGGAACTGGGGTAATATATTGGGCGATGGGTTGAACACTCTCGAAATCCACATCCCCGACTAGGCGAGATTTGCCATTATTATCCGTAATTTTATTAATTCCGACATCAATCACAATAGCGCCAGGTTTCACAAAATCCGACGTAATCATTTGCGGACGTCCGATAGCCGCCACCACAATATCCGCATCCCGGCTAACTTTAGCTAAATCTTGAGTTTTAGAATGGGCAATAGTTACGGTACAATCAGCTTCTAATAGCATTAAAGCCATCGGTTTCCCAACTAAAATACTGCGACCTAAAACGACGGCGTGTTTTCCTTTTAGCTCAATATTATATTCCTGAAATAGTCGCATCACTCCGGCGGGGGTACAACTTCTTAATCCCTTTTCCCCCCTCGCTAACCGTCCTAAATTTTCCGGGTGCAAACCATCAGCATCTTTCTTGGGATCAATTTCATATAGTAACCCAACGGAGTCCAGATGCGCGGGAAGGGGTAACTGAACTAAAATTCCATCCACTTGTTCATTTTTGTTCAGTTCATGGATAATACGAGTGAGTTCTTCTTGGCTTGTTTCTGCGGGGAAATGTTGACCAAAAGATGTAATTCCCACCTTAGCACAGGCTTGTTCTTTATTCCGAACATATACCGTACTGGCCGGATTATCCCCCACCATAATCACCGCTAAACCGGGCGGACGTCCAACTTTAGCTTGCCATATTTCTACCTGCTCTTGTAGTTGGGCTTGAATCTTTTTGGCTGTAGATTTACCGTCTAATAGATTATCCATAATTCGCTCTCTCTTTTGTCAATTAATATATTCAGCGACTCTATGACCTTTTCATTTTCACAGAAGTTCACCAAAACCTGGCAAATTAGTATTGTATTACTATTTGTGACCGGATTAGTCGGTTGTCAGAGTATTTCCCAGTCGCAAAGTTGGATTAATTTTAATACCGCTAAAATTGAACTGCTACAACAAAAACAGAAAATAGGTGCTAAAGTTTATCTCCGAGGTAAAGTCAAAAGTCATGCACCCTTTTTAGGGGCAGGTGCTTATCAACTCCAAGATGATACAGGTTCAATTTGGGTATTTACCACTCAACCTTTACCACCCCTCGGACAAGACCTATTAATTCAAGGAAAAGTAGAATATAAAAGTATTTTAATTAAGGAGATGAAAGGAAAAGATATTGGAGATGTTTATGTCAAAGAAATTAAACGGGAACAGGGAACAGGTAATGGGTAATGGGTAACAAATTATGATTCAAGTTGCTATAGCAATTCTTTATCGAGATGGAAAGTTTTTATTGCAGTTACGAGATAATATTCCTAATATTGTTCATCCTGGGGTTTGGGGATTATTTGGGGGACATTTAGAACCCGGAGAAACCCCAGAAACGGCTTTCAAACGGGAATTACTCGAAGAAATTGGTTACAATGTTCTCGATTTTTTCCTATTCAATTACTATGCAGATTCCCTGGTAAATCGGATTGTTTTTTATGCCCCTTTAACGGTTGATTTGAGTCAATTAGTCTTACATGAAGGCTGGGATATGGGATTATTAACACCCGAGGATATTCAAGCTGGAGAATGTTATTCCCAAAAGGCAGGAATGGTCAGATTAATAGGGACTCTGCATAGAAAGATTTTATTAGATTTCATGGCTCAAAAGTTAGTTTAAGCCACAATAGGAACACTACCATCATCGGGTAAAATAGAACGGGGATCAACCTTTTCCCCATCGGGTTTATGCACTTCAAAATGTAGATGAATAGAATATCCTCCCCCATCAATTTCTAATCCTTCATACCCAAAACCCGAACCGCCTCGCACCCCGATAAATTGACCTTTGGTGACGGTTTGACCCACTTTAACCCCAATAGATTGTAAATGAAAATAAACGTGTTCCCAACCATTAGAACGTTTAATATAAATCGCCCGACCTTCTGCACCGCTGGGATCATTTTTAATATAATCAACCACTCCATCACTCGCCGCATAACATTCATCGGGAGTATATCCCCCAATATCAACACCTGCATGAAGTCTCCCTCTCGCGTAACCAAATTCAGCCCTTGAACCCATACTGGTTCCCGTCATTGGCCATATCCATTCTGCATTAGATACCGCAAAGGAAGCCGAAGAAACGGAACGGGAGGCGGTTAATTCTTCATCGGTTTCTAAGAGTTTAACTTGATGAGCCGGAACAAACCAAGTCGTCATATTCTTGGGTTTAGGAGATAGGAAATTAACCTGTAAATGGTTATCTTCTGCTTGGGAATAACTTTCTATTTCAAATATTGTATCACGATAAACGGATATTTTTTCATTATAAGCAACAGCTTCGGCTGCAACCGGATGCAGCTTAAAAATCGTATGTTCTAAAACTTGTAATTTCACGGTTATCTCCTGATTTAATTTATGGTTTTTAGGAATTGTGTTAAAGCCGGAATTAAATATTGAGTTAATGTATAGGCATCAACCCCTAATTCCGTGCGTTCTCTTGCCGCTAGAATCCCGGCTTGGGAATGCCACCAAACCGCCGTATTTACTATTGATTGTACAGGTTTTTCCGCGAGAATCACAGGGGGTAATAGCCCCCCTAATAATCCCGTTAAAACATCCCCGCTTCCCCCACGACCTAAAGCTGGGGTACTATGGGGATTAATCCAAACGGTTTTAGGGGTAGCAACACAGGTTCTAGCCCCTTTTAAAACAATAATAGCACCCGTTAATTCGGCGGCTTGTTTGGCTAATATTATTTGATTGTTTTCTAATGCTATTAATTCCGGGAATAGCCGTTTAAATTCTCCTAAATGGGGGGTGATAATTGTGGGGAATTTACGAGAAGATAGGGTAAAAAATGGATTCAACTTAGCTAAAATATTTAAAGCATCCGCATCTAAAATAATCGGACAGTTTGCTGGTAATATTCTTTCCACAATAGCCTGAGCTTCGGTCGTTAATCCAGGGCCACAAATAATCGTTTGATAGCGTCTTAAATCCAGATCTTCTGGAAGTTCAAGAATCGCTCCATTTTCAGTTTCTAAACAGCCTATAATTAGGGCTTCTGGTAATTGTAAACTTAACCAGGGTTTAATCGAATTGGGAACGGCAATAGATAGCATTCCCACACCGCTTGCTCTGGCTCCTAATCCAGCTAAAATGGCGGCTCCTGTATATTGTTTGGAACCTGCTATAATTAGTAAATGACCGTTTTTATATTTATGATGATTAGCGGGACGGGGCAAGGGTAAACTATTAATTGCAGTATCCTGAGTGATGCGATTTAGGATAGGAGATTCTCCGATAATAGCATTAATATCCATCAAAGGAATATCAAAATCAATCAATTCGGCTCTGCCTATATAATCTAATCCGGTATCTTGTAAAAAGGCTTGTTTCCATAATCCCAAACAGAGGGTTAGATTAGCTCGAATTGCTGTTCCTAATATTTCCCCTGTATCGGTATGAATTCCCGATGGTAAATCAATACTAATGACAAGTTTATTCCAATTATTAATTATATTGATAGTATTGGCAAGTTCTCCGGCAATTTCTCGCTCTAAACCAAATCCAAATAACCCATCAATCAAAATATCACAGTCATATAATTCCTTGATATTAGAACTAAAATTAATTCCCAAACTAATAGCATATTTGGCATGGGATTCCGTTAATTCTTTGCGCTTTGAAAAGGGACTATAAATTACAATATTATAGCCGAGAAAATAGAGTTCCCTAGCTACCACTAATCCATCACCGCCATTATGTCCTGGCCCTACTAATATACCGATTTTATCAGCCGAGGTAATTGATTTTTCTAAGAATAAAGTCCGTAACCTGTGGGTAATTTTTCCGGCAACTTTTTCCATTAAAGCCGCCACGGGTATCCCGGCGTAAAAGATACGTTCTTCAATATTTCGCATCTGTTCAGAGGTAACAACAATTTGTTGGATTTTTTCGGCTCTAATTTTATGATTCATGATGAGATCCAATAACTATATGAACATTATGAGTCACCATAAAAACACGCTCCCTGCTGATGGTGATAACATTTGTGATCGCTATTTATTTTAACATCAATTTTCGGGATAAAAAACTGGGTTTCTGGCTGTTGTCTGTTTCCAGAAACCCAATTGAAGTATGATCAAATTGATGGAAGGGTTAATCACTGATTTTGCTTATGCCGACTAAACCAGAAAGTTTGCAAAAATTTGTTAATTATTGTCAACAGTATATCATTGGGGATAAAAAGGGACAGGCACAAATCTTTTTAGATCGTTTTTTTCAGGCTTTTGAATATGAAGGTGCATTACAAGCGGGTGCAACTTTTGAACAACGGATCGCAAAAGCTGGGAAATCAGGAAACATGGGGTTTGCTGATTTATTGTGGAAAAATCGTGTTTTAATTGAGATGAAAAAACGGGGAAGCAATCTTCAAGATCGAGATTATCGTACCCAAGCTGAACGATATTATATTAGAATTAAAAAAAGCGATCGCCCTCGTTATGTTATTTTATGTAATTTTGATGAATTTCATATTTATGATTTTGATCATCAACCCGATGACCCAGTTGATATTATAGCGTTAGAAGATTTACCAAAACGCATTCGGGCTTTTAGTTTTTTGGAGGCGAAAAATCTCCGCCCTCAGTTTAAAAATAATCAAGTTGAAATTACAGAAAAAGCAGCCAGACGCTTAGGAGATGTTTTACATTCTTTATTAGAAAGAGGTGAAAGAAATAATTTTAGAAAATACACTCCTCTCCAAGCCCAACACTTTATTTTACAGTGTGTTTTAGCGATGTATGCGGAAGATATTGGTTTACTTCCTGCGGCAATGTTTACTCGTTGTTTACAAGATTGTATCGAAAATCAAGGCAATTCCTCTGATATTTTAGGTGGACTGTTTCAAGCAATGAATCAACCTGGGGTTGTCCTTGATGGACGCTATGTAGGAGTCGAATATCTTAATAGTAGATTATTGGATAAATTTTATCCCATTCAGTTAGAATGTGGGGAGTTAAATCTATTATTGGCTTGTGCGGGGCAAGATTGGAGTAAAGTTCGTCCTTCTATTTTTGGAAATTTGTTTGAAGGTGCTTTGAGTTATGCTGATAAAAATAAAGATAAATCAAAACAACAACGTCATGCTTATGGCATTCATTTTACCTCGGAAGCTGATATTAGAAGTATTGTATTACCGACCATTCGGGAATATTGGGAAGATAGAATTAGTGCAGCTAATACCTTAAAAGAGTTACAATTATTATATCATGAATTAATCAATTATAAAGTCCTTGATCCGGCTTGTGGTTCGGGAAATTTTCTCTATGTAGCCTATCAAGAGTTAAAATATATTGAAAAAATACTGTTAGAGAAAATAGCTAATTTTGAGGATATTTCTGTTTATACTCAAAAGGTCAGTCCTCGACAATTTTATGGCATGGATATTAACGCCTTTGCTGTGGAATTGGCGAAAGTTACGTTAATGATTGGCAGAAAAATTGCTATTAATCAATTAGGGTTAAATGAGTCCTGTTTACCCTTAGATACTTTAGATAAAAATATCATTTGTGCGGATGCTTTATTTACCAATTGGGTACAAGCGGACGTGATTATTGGAAATCCTCCTTTTTTGGGGAGTAAACACATTCGCTTAACGTTAGGAGATGAATATGTTAATCAACTATTTAAGCGTTTTCCAGGGATTAGAGATGTTGATTTTTGCGCCTATTGGTTTAGATTAACCCATGATCATTTAGGGGATCATGGAAGATCGGGTTTAGTGGCGACGAATTCTATTAGTCAAGGTAAAAGTAGGGCGGTTTCTTTAGATTATATTACGGAAAATGGCGGTTATATTTATCAGGCTATTTCTTCTCAGCCATGGTCGGGAGATGCTAAAGTTCATGTTAGTATTGTCAATTGGTCAAAGCAGAAACCTAATCAATATATTTTAGATGGACAAGAAGTTACTTTTATTAATTCTTCCTTACAGTCCACGGTAAAGGTTTCCCAGGCGGTGAGACTGAAGGCAAATTTAAACCAATGTTTTCAAGGTGTAATTCCTTTGGGGATGGGTTTTATTATTACGGCAGAAATTGCTGAAGACTGGATAAATAGAGATCAAAATAATCGACCTATTTTAAAGTTGTTTTCCATGGGGGCAAATTTAGCTCAAAAACCTTTAGGAAAACCGGAAAGATGGATTATTGATTTTAATGAAATGACCTTAGAAGACTGTCATCAGTATCCCTTACCGTTTGAGCAAATTAAAAATTATGTTAAACCAGAAAGATTGAATAATCGAGCTAAAAAAGCTCGGGAATATTGGTGGCAGTTTTTCGCAACTCGACCGGGAATGAGAGCGGCGATCGCTAATTTATCTTATTATTTTACAGTCCCTCGATTATCAAAATGGGCAATTTTTCTTCCCGCATCTGTTGAATGGTTAGCGGGAGATCAATCGGTAGTAGTCGCAACGGAAGACTATTATATCTTAGGAATTTTGTTATCTGATACCCATAGAATTTGGGTGAAAGCGCAAAGTTCAACCTTAAAAGGGGATACCCGATATACCCACACCACTTGTTTTGAAACCTTCCCCTTTCCTCAAACCCCTAGAAAAAATACAATTGAAAATATTAGGAAAATTACAATCGAGTTACACGAGTATCGCAGTCAAGAAATGATTAAAAAAGGCTGGGGAATTACTCAACTCTATAATAAATATTACCATGAACCGACCTCAAAACTCTATAAATTTCATCGAAAACTCGATCAGTTAGTCAGGGAAGCATATCATTTTAAATCCCAGGATAATATTTTAGAAAAACTCTTAGAATTAAATCAGGACTGTGCGAGAAAAGAAAGTCGGGGAGAGGTTATTATGGGTGCTGTTGCTCGGTGATTTTTGCAGTCACCACAAAGGCACTAAGACACTGATGATTTTGAAATTGATTTATCACAAATTTATGAACATTTTGTAACGGAATTGTTAATCTATCTTTTTCTTCTAAAACCTGTTTTGCTTGGTGAAAAGCTGCATAGTAAGCTTGACTAATAGCTGATCTAAATTTAGCTTGTTCACTAACAATAACCGTTTGTCCCGCTAAATTTTGAGCTAAGGTTAAATAATCCAACCAATCAAAAGTCATAAATAATCATATCTGACATAAATTTGACTGCGGATATCACCGTCATAGCTTCCTAACCACTGATCAGACAGTTTTTCAATTTGTTCAATTGCTGCTTCTGTATCTGCAATTGTTCTTGTTAGGTAAACAACCAATTGGGACTCAGCTAATTCTGGATCTAAAATCCAGTCAAGAAATACATTTGATTCTGGGAAATATTGGCTGATTAAATCTTTACCTAATACCAAAATTGATAATAGATGGGGATGAATTGCTAAAAATTGAACAACATCATGCTCACGGCGAAACTGATAGAATAATTTTAAATCATCTATGTCCGCTTGATTGACAACTAGAGATTGGGAGATAGTGCCGATCATAGTATTAACCAAACTTGATGGAGTTAGTTGAATCTTAACACAACCTATTGCCCAAACTATGACTCACCATAAAAAATTCTCTACTTTTCATGATTTTATCCTTGATTTTCTTAGATTGATTCCTAATCTTTCAAGTTGCTGCAATTTCTAGGAGTTGTTTAGGCATCCTCTTTACTTTCTGTCGCCTGCTGTTCAAATTCTCTAATGATGCTCCGAATGTCATCTGCGTCAATATCGACTTGTTCAGATTTGGCGTAAATCGTCAGTAAAATAATTGCCGTTGCTGTTTTGATGTAGTAAATTAGACGGTAGCCACCACTTTTACCTTTCTGAATGTCGCTATTTCGGACTCTCAGCTTGAAGACGACATAACCAACTTCCGGTATTTGATCTCCTGGTAACTCTCCTTGCTCCAGTTGTTCGATGATGGGTTGTATATCATTCCGAATACTGCGATATTTCTTGGCAAGAGTGCGTAGATTTCGTTTGAATGTTGACGAAACTTCAACTTGAATTAAAGGCTGTTTAGACATCTTCAATTCCTTCCCAAAGTTGAGCAACTGGAATAGTTTGTCCAGTCATTGCTTCCTGCCAAGCTTGACGAAAATCTGCTAAGACTTCTGCTTGAGATTTATCATCTATATCTGTCTGTTCTGGAATTAAAACAATGACTTCTACACGACTATTTTTATCTGTTATGAGGGGATGATCTAAGGTTAGTTGTCCTTGATCATTAATTATTGCCATGACTTTCAGTGCTTTCATTGCTACTCCAAAATGATTTAAGTGGTAGTTTTTAGGTTGATTCCCAATCTTTCAAGTTGTTGATTTATCTAAATAGTCGCCGTCACTTTATCGGTTTTAATTGCTCGTTCTACTCCTATTTTAGCAATTTCTAGTAGTTCTTTAGATTTTTGCCGATTCTTTCTTATTGCAAATAATTCCTAAAAAATAAAAGGTGAAGAAAGTCAAGAAATGTGAAAAATAATGACATTTTTCTTGTCGAATTGTTGCGAAGGGTCATCAAACCTGCCCAGAATAGCCATTTTCTGGTAAGAATACTCAAAGGGAAGTCCTAATGATCTGGCAATGCCCATCGCCGATCCCCTTAAGAGAGAAGCAGACAAAAAAGGAACCAATTAAGATATGTTTACTTATGTAAAACCCACCATTAGACACATCCAGCCAGATGACCTGAACGGGCGACAACTGATGAAAGTGGTCTATGTGGTGTTAGAAGCGCAATATCAAAGTGCCCTATCGGCGGCAGTCCAGTCCATTAATGCGAATAACCCTAATGTCGCGATCGAAATTAGCGGTTATTTGATCGAGGAGTTACGATCTCCCGAAAACTACGAAAGTTTTAAACAAGATTTATCCCAGGCTAATATATTTATAGCCTCCTTGATTTTTATTGAAGATTTAGCCGATAAACTGGTTGAGGCCGTAGCCCCCTACCGGGATAGCCTGGATGTGGCCGTGGTGTTCCCCTCCATGCCTCAAGTCATGCGTCTGAACAAAATGGGGACGTTTTCCATGGCGCAACTGGGACAAAGCAAAAGTGCGATCGCCCAGTTTATGAAGAAACGTAAAGAACAGTCGGGGAGTTCTTTCCAAGACGCCATGCTGAAGTTGCTGCAAACTTTGCCCAAAGTCCTGAAATACCTGCCGATGGACAAGGCCCAGGACGCCCGCAACTTCATGTTATCCTTCCAATATTGGTTAGGGGGGTCTTCCGATAACCTGGAAAACTTCCTACTGATGTTAGGGTCAAAATATGTGTTTAAGGGCAAGGACAAGCTACAATTTGCCGATCCCGTCACCTATCCCGATATGGGAATATGGCATCCCCTCGCCCCGAAAATGTTCGAGGACGCCACCGAATATTTCCAGTGGAATAATAGCCGCGACGATATTTCCGACGACCAAAAAGATCCCCTCGCCCCCTGTGTGGGGTTAGTGCTGCAACGGACGCACCTGGTGACGGGAGATGATGCCCATTATGTGGCCATGGTACAGGAAATTGAAGCGTTAGGGGCGCGGGTATTACCAGTGTTTGCGGGTGGGTTGGACTTTTCTAAACCCATCGATGAGTATTTCTGGGATAACCCCCCGAAAGGCATTCAACCCCAACCGATCGTGGATACTATTGTGTCGTTAACCGGGTTTGCTTTAGTTGGTGGCCCGGCTCGACAGGATCACCCCAAGGCGATAGAATCCCTAAAACGGATGAACCGTCCCTATATGGTGGCCTTGCCCTTAGTCTTCCAAACCACTGAAGAATGGGAAGAAAGTGATTTGGGCCTGCATCCGATCCAAGTGGCGCTACAAATTGCTATTCCTGAACTTGATGGGGCGATCGAACCGATTATTATATCAGGACGGGATGGGGCCACCGGAAAAGCGATCGCCTTGCAAGACCGGATCGAAGCGATCGCCCAACGAGCCTTAAAATGGGCTAATCTGCGGAAAAAACCCAAATTAGACAAAAAAGTTGCCATTACCGTCTTTAGCTTCCCCCCGGATAAAGGAAACGTGGGGACGGCGGCCTATTTGGATGTGTTCGGGTCTATTTACGAAGTCCTCAAAGCCTTGCAGGGCAATGGCTACGATATTCAAGACCTGCCAGAGTCCGCCGAGAAACTGATGCAGGAAGTCATCCACGACGCCACGGCCCAATATCAAAGCCCGGAATTAAATGTCGCCTATCGGATGTCCGTGGCTGAATATGAGCAGTTAACCCCCTATTTTGATCGCTTAAATGAGAATTGGGGGCCACCACCAGGAACCTTAAACACCGACGGCGAGAATTTATTGATTTTCGGCAAACAGTTTGGGAATGTGTTTATCGGAGTTCAACCGACCTTTGGCTATGAAGGCGACCCGATGAGGTTGTTGTTCTCCCGGTCAGCCAGTCCCCACCATGGCTTCGCCGCCTACTATACCTATTTAGAACAAGTCTGGAAAGCGGACGCGGTGTTACACTTTGGAACCCATGGATCGTTAGAATTTATGCCGGGTAAACAGATGGGGATGTCGGGAGAGTGCTACCCAGATAATTTAATTGGCAGTATTCCCAACCTGTATTACTACGCCGCCAACAACCCCAGCGAAGCTACCATCGCCAAACGGCGTAGTTATGCCGCCACTATTTCTTATTTAACTCCGGCTGCGGAAAACGCTGGGTTATATAAAGGACTCCAAGAACTCAATGAGTTAATTGGGTCTTATCAAACCCTAAAAGATAGCGGTCGGGGTGTGGCGATCGTTAACACCATTATCGATAAGTCTCGAATGGTGAATTTTGACCAAGATATTACCCTCCCCGAAACCGATGCGGCGGAATTAACCCCCGAAGAACGGGATCATATCGTGGGACAGGTCTATCGGCGGTTAATGGAAATTGAGTCGCGGTTGTTACCCTGTGGTTTGCACGTTATTGGCAAACCCCCCACAGCCGAAGAAGCGATTTCAACTCTGGTAAATATCGCCAGTATTGATCGGGAAGAAGATAATCTTCTCAGCTTACCCCGAATTATTGCCAATAGCCTCAACCGCGATATTGAGGAACTGTACTCTAACAATAACTTAGGGCTGTTAGCGGATGTGGAGTTATTACAAAAAATCACCGAAGCCTGCCGCGCCGCCGTTATCGCCCTGGTTCACGAACAAACCGACGCCGAAGGACGGGTTTCTCTGGTCTCCAAACTCAACTTCTTTAATATGGGGAAAAAAGAACCCTGGATCGAAGCACTCCATGAGTTCGGTTTCACCAAAGTTGACCCCGAACCCATTAAACCCTTATTTGAGTATTTGGAATTCTGCTTACAACAGGTGTGCGCCGATAACGAGTTGGGCTCCTTGCTGCGGGCGTTGGAAGGAGAATATATCATCCCGGGGCCAGGAGGCGACCCCATCCGTAACCCCGATGTCTTACCGACGGGCAAAAATATGCACGCCCTCGACCCCCAGTCCATTCCCACGGCGGCGGCGGTGAAATCTGCCCAAATCGTCGTAGAACGGCTGTTAGAACGGCAAAAGCTCGAAAATGGTGGAAATTATCCCGAAACCATCTCCGTCGTCCTGTGGGGAACCGATAACATCAAAACCTATGGGGAGTCCCTAGCACAAGTGATGTGGATGGTGGGGGTTAAACCCGTACCCGATGCCCTGGGACGGGTGAATAAGTTGGAGTTAATTTCTTTAGAGGAATTGGGACGGCCGCGCATTGACGTCGTGATCAACTGTTCTGGGGTGTTCCGCGACTTATTTATTAACCAAATGGCGCTGTTAGATAAAGCGGTAAAAATGGCTGCGGAATCTGATGAACCGTTGGAGATGAATTTTGTTCGTAAACACGCTTTAGAACAGGCGAAGGAGTTAGGAGTATCGGTCAGACAAGCGGCAACTCGCGTGTTTACCAATGCTTCCGGTTCCTATTCGTCTAACGTCAATTTGGCGGTAGAAAATAGCAGTTGGGAACAGGAATCAGAATTACAAGAAATGTACTTAAAGCGCAAATCTTTTGCCTTTAATTCTGATAATCCGGGGATGATGGAACAGGATCGAAATATCTTTGAGTCAGCGTTAAAAACCGCAGAAGTGACGTTCCAAAACTTAGATTCTTCGGAAATTAGTTTAACTGATGTCTCCCATTATTTCGATTCTGACCCGACGAAATTAATTGCCAATTTACGCAAGGATGGCAAAAAACCGACGTCTTATATTGCGGATACCACAACCGCAAATGCCCAGGTGCGGACGTTATCGGAAACGGTGCGTTTGGATGCCCGGACTAAACTTCTAAACCCGAAATGGTATGAAGGAATGTTATCTCATGGTTATGAAGGAGTGCGCGAACTTTCTAAGCGCCTTGTTAATACAATGGGATGGAGTGCTACAGCCGGGGCGGTGGATAATTGGGTGTATGAGGATGTGAATGAAACGTTTATTCAAGATGCAGAAATGCAGAAGCGTTTGCTGAACTTAAACCCCCATTCTTTCCGTAAGATTATTAGCACGTTGTTAGAGGTGAATGGTCGTGGCTATTGGGAAACCAGCGATGAGAATTTAGACCGTCTCCGGGAGTTATACCAAGAAGTTGAAGACCGAATTGAAGGGATAGAATAAAATCCTTTAAAACCCTATTCCCCTCGGTAGAGACGTTGTATGCAATATCTTTATCGAGGGGATATAATTTTTAATTAGGATATCATTTCAACCCATTGTAGGAAAAAATATGGAATCATCAGTTAAAAATTTACCTAAAATTGATGTTCGTGCTGCGGTTGGTTTAGCCCAAACATACTTTAATAATTTACAGGATATGCTGGGTTCTTTTCAAAATTTACGATTAGAAGAAGTTGAATTATATGAAAATAAACAATTTTGGTTGATTACATTAGGGTTTGATTGCCAAATTATCAATAATAATCCATTAAAACTTTAAATAGCTCCTCAATATACAAGAGAATATAAAGTTTTTAAAGTTAATACTGAAACAGGAGAAGTAGAATCAATGAAAATTCGAGAGTTATGATTGATGAATTGTTTAAAAAATATAAACAAAAAGGGATTTTAATTGATACTAATATTTTATTATTGTGGTTTGTTGGTTCAGTCAACCGTAACAAGATTTCAAGGTTTAATCGAACTGAAAAGTTTATTCCAGAGGATTATGAGCTACTCATCTTGACTGTAATATCGTTTTAACTTAGCTGTTAAAATTGTATCAAATCTTGGTAGTACAACCGATTCAAGATATTCAACATTGAAAGGATCTTCATCTGTTAGTTGGATAATTTCTTTAATCCAATATAAATTACTGCTTGACTCAGGTAGCAAATCTATAAACTTCCTCAAGTTTAGTAAATAAACTTTTCCATAGCCACCTCCTACTCTTATAGAACTGATAAAGACATTCATAAAATCAGAAAAATCGTAATTATTTAAATCTTTATTATTAGGAGAGCAATTAATTCGTTTGTGAAGAGCATCATTAATTATTTTTATATGAGATATAAAATTTGATTTTTCAGATAACCCAGTAATTTCTGAAATTATTATTATCATGAAAATAGCCAAAAACATTTCTCTTAGTCTTTTTAGTTTATTGACTAGATCATCTTCAAATGATTCCATGTTATAGTCATTAGCTAATAAAATTTTTATTCTACTTTTGATTAAAGTTTTAATTATATCTATTTCAATTTCATCAAAAGGCTTATTAGAATTAAAAATAAGAAGATCTAATAAAAAATGAGCTTTATTTTGATTACCCAAGCCTTCTGTATCATCTACCCTTGAATCAAAATGACTGAAAGCGTGTCCTATAGACAATATTCTAGGATAAGCATAGGGATTATTCGATTCATAGATAATCCCGTGTTCTAATGCACCGTAAAGGCTGTTATTGATTTCATGAAGTCTTCTGCCATCCTGTCGGCTTGGCAACAAAAAATTAATGAGTCTAGGATTAGCAAAATTTTTAATATTTGTCAACCTCTTTTTATTTAACTCTGGATCATCTAGTTGTTTATAATAGGTTTTTATAGTTTCACTTGAATCAATCCAATAAGCCAAAATCATTATTAAGATAGATTTAATATATCTAATTTTTTCAAATCTATTTTTAGATTCAAAATTAATATCTATAGTCAAATCAGGTAGTTTGAATTTCATACTATTTTTGCCTTTGATAAAAATACGCTGGTATATCTTGATTGACCAGCGTATGAATGTAAATTCGATGTCTATGTCTAACCGATCGAGTTAATCATTTTTGATTCTTCTTGGGTTGCTCCACTAGCTTGCTTAATAATTGAAAGTACATCGCTGCTCTTTCCAGAGTATGAGTCAGCAGATTTGCCAGCATCACAACATCCAAAAGTGTATTTTTTCATTGGTTTTCCCTATTAAATGGTTTTGTACTTGCCAGCTTGGGAGAGTTCGATAACCACTCCTGCTTGCTGACTATACTAACTTGCTCACTCCCAACTGAACAGCCAAAAAAGTTGGAAAAAGTAGGGATTTTCTCAAATTCCGATAGAAAGGTTGAAAAAGTTGCTAAAAGTTGCTAAAAGTTGGGTATACTCACAATAGCAATTTTATATTTTTACTTATGGAAATTCCTCAGATATTGCAATTCGTTGATGAATCTGTGTATACCCAAACAGGTAAACATCTCAACGACTTGCAAGGAAAAATTGTCAGGGGAATACTTAATCGTCAAAAATATGCTGACGTTGCTGAAACTTACGGTTATAGTGAAAAGCACGTTAAAAAAGTCAGTCACGAACTTTTGCAAATGTTATCAGATGTTTTTGGGGAACAAGTAAAAAAAAGTAATCTTGAATCGGTTTTAGAACGACAAATAAATGTCAATATAACTTTAGGTAATAAAAACACTCGCAATAATAATACTGTAAGTATAGCTTCTATTAACATTTGTCCTGTTCCTTCTTCCGTTAGTTCAGATGAAACTCAAACTGAAACCATTGATAAATTAAGAAAGTTTGGCTTAAGCGATGAGCAAATAGCAGAGGCATTGAATCTGTCATTATCATTAGAAGATTTAAAACAGAATATGATATAATAGTAAGGTTTAGATAGTGCGATCGCTAACTCTGCTGAATTTGAAAGAGGATAGATGAGATGACCGTCATCGATCAAGAACAGGTAATTACAAGCCTTAAATCGGTAACTCAAGACATTTCAGTCTATGGAGAGGATTTTTTAGGCTTTTATCAATTTATTTTTAATAGTATTCATCAAGCTCAGGACAAATTAGAGCAGTTAGAAGGTTTGGATTTAATTGTGATTGAAGATTTATATCAAGATTATGAAAAAATTGCTGACCAAAATTTAGTCTTGCAAAAGAAAGAACGAGAAGTATTACAAGTGTTGAGTTTGGGAGATTTTCAACAAGATGCTGAAATCACAGAGGTATTATCAGAAATCTTAGCTGATTTTTTACTAGAGTATTTACTGATTCCAATTTTGAATAATATTAATTATGAACAATTTTTAGCCCAATCCAGTTATTATCAGAAATTATTCAAAAATGGGGTAACAGTTTATGAAGCAAAAAGACGCTTATATTGAAATTGCACAACGATATATTCAAACTGCCAAGCAACATCAATCTTTGTCAATTAATACCCAAGAAGTTATCGGTTTTCTAACTTATCATGGGTTGGAATCTATTGCTGTTGCTGTGATTGTTCATTATAAAAGTAGCGTTCCGCTTAATCATGAAACGAAGTTAAGAATGTTTTTAGCATTCTGTAAAAAACATTTATCTAATTCAGTGAATCTTAAACTGATTGCGGCTTTAATTATTCGCTTAGAAAAGAATGGGTACAGAAGTAAGTTTCTCTATCCTGAGTTAATTGATGAAAATAACTTTAAATCCCCTCAACAACAAATCACGTTAACAGAAGCAGGGCTACTGGTTAAAGATGTGGAACGAGTGATTAATCAGATCCTGAGTTCAATTTAGTATTTTATGCTATTATTTATAAAATACCCTACTCAATCAATCTCCTCTGATTATGCAAGAAATTCACAAAAATTATATTGTTGATGAAAATCAAAATCCGATTGCTGAGTTTGAGAAAATCGAAGAAATTTTAGAAAATTACTTCTTAGGTAAAATGATGGAAGATGAAGAAGATGCAGAAATTTTATCTCCATCAGAAGCTGTCAAATATTATCAAGGATTAAAAGAAAATAATCTGGGTTGATAAATATTGGTTTGGGATTGGTTTCCCTAATAATTATGACAGTTTAATTACATCAAAGATCGCATTTTTCTTCGTTACTTTCTGTTTCTGTAGTTGGCTCCAGTCGGTTACAAATATTTAATAAATATAGACGGGTACTCACTGGAAGACGAGGTAAGGGCGCGTCCAGATTCGGCCAGGTGGGTAAATCAAAGCAAGGACAGCAAGTGGCAGGCATTCCGGCGGTTTTTATCGGAACAAGTAGGGAACAGCGCCCACAGGATTCGATTTCCCATGCTGAGGAGAGTAGGGTTTCAATGGTTTGCTCTGTTCCGTCTAAATAGCATTCTCCAGATTCAGCAGAGAGGATTTCTTTCCAACAGTCCTCAAACTCTCGACTATATCTTTCTCCTTGAACTACAGGTTGAGGTAAACGCGATTCTGCACCATTGCGAATCCATACTTTTTTACCTAACTGAAACCAGTGGGCTAAATATTGTTTAACTTGATGTTGTGAAGCCATAATTTTACTTTTTTGAGTTCTATTATATAGATTTAAATTAGCTTTTCTCGAATAGGTACTAAGTGAGCCATCTAATGATCTCAAAATATATTTGCTAACCCCCAATTTAAGGCAGCAACTTTAAAACGGCTAGTTCGGTTCTCTACGAATGAGTATAAATTATTTAGACTAATGAAGTTAAAATTTACTTAAATTTTAAACTGTTACTTGAGCCTAATGTTAATCAGGCTAGTTATTACAAGTTTAATCGAAAACCTTCCCTTAATTAGATTATCTAAGTTTATAATTCTCACCGCTCCCAGCCGTTCCTAAAGTTTTTTTACTTACTTCCCATTATATGTAGGGATTGAAGAAAATAGAAATCTTCTCCGGCGGGGAGAAAATCTCTCCAAAGGGACAAAATAATTAGCTCTTTCATCCCTATAAAATTTCTGAAATATCAATTTGACAAATTTTAGAATCTGTGCTAGTTAATTTTCAGTTTTGGGGGATGTGAGCAACAATTAAATAATTAAATTTTTAGATTGAATATTCCCAAGGATAATGAATAAATGGACACAAGTGGACTCGAACCACCGACCCCCACGATGTCAATGTGAGACACAGCCAGTCTAGCACGTTATGTCAAGGGTTGCAGCCTTTCTTCTATTCCCTTTGATTCCCGAATCTTGTATCTGACTTGTATTGGATGCAAGTCAAAAAATGCAGCACCTAGAAAATAAAAAGGTATCAAGGACGGGACGGGTTTCTATTGAATCGTTTAAAGGGAGTTACCGACTCCGGTGGACTCTCCAAGGGAAAACTCATAACTTAACCATAGGGAGTATCTCTAAAGAGTCCCTGAAGATAGCCCAAACTAAATCATCTCAAATTGATTTAGACATTGCCTTGGGACAATTTGACTCAACCCTTGTTAAGTACGATTCCCGCAAGGCTACCCAGACAACCACTGCGGGCAAACAGCCAGAACACAACTTAAAAACCGTCTGGGAACAGTACAAAGCGTTGATGGTAGGGAAGGTTGAGGCGACGACACAAAAAACGACCTGGACACAGGTAGATAGATGTTTAGCATCTGTGTCAGACCCCGTGTTGTTTAATTTTAATCAAGCGTCCTCACTCATCGTCTGCTTGCTAGGAAAATACAAGGCAGGAACACTGTCAAGGGTTTTTGATGACCTAAACGCCGCCTTTAACCTTTGTAACGAAATAGGGACAATAAATGAGACCAAAAACCCTTACTCGGCTTTAAAGAAAAGGGGTCTTATAGACTCTGATGGCGAGTCGGGAAACCGCACTCGTGAGGCGTTCTCAAATCAAGACCTGGAGACTATCTGGGAGGCTTTCAAGAATAATAGATACGTCCCAAATAAAAGCCAATTCCCTCACAGTTATTACTACCCCTTTGTTCAGTTCTGTACACTAACGGGGTGCAGGCCAGAGGAGGCGATTGCCTTAACCTGGGATGACATTAAACATGAAAGTAACAGGGTTTGGGTTGATTTCTGCAAAGCATTTTCTAAGGGAGTATTAAAAGGGACTAAAACAGGGGAGGTACGACTATTCCCCGTTAACGATGAACTAAAAAATTACATTGAATCGTTCCCTAGAATTCAAAATGAGAATAATCTAATATTCCCATCGGTCAAAGGCAAGTACATTGACCAGCATAATTTTTCATCTCGACGCTGGAGGGTCATTGTAACTCGGTTAGTTGCAGATGGAGCAATAGAGCGTTACTTACCCTGCTATAACCTCCGTCACGGCTACATCACCCATCTAGCACGCCTAGGGGTTGACGTAGCAACTATAGGACGTATTTGTGGAACTTCCCCCGAAATGATTGTTAGCCATTACCTGTCACCCAATAATGACTACATTCCACCAAGCCTAGGAATAACAATATCACTGTAACACCGTTTCAGGGGGATTTAATCCCCCTTATTTTGTGAGTCAGGATTTTAAGTTAATCTCGTTTCCAAAAACGGTTATCTTGTACTCCGACTTGAACTGGATGATATATTCCCCTCTGTTCTTATCATTGGGGGGAAATTGAACCTCAACAACCGTTGCATCCATTAACCCCTCTGTTGTCTTGTCGTAGTAAGTCACCCTATCTTTTACTTTAAACGGGTGATGACCCTGCCCTTTACGGCCTACTTTTTGGGGTTGTGTAGGTTCTGATTTTATATTTATATTATCTACCTCTAAAGCTGGTAAAGCTGGTAAAGACTCCCTCTCTGTCTGGCTTTGAGCAGGTACATCATCTGGTACTGAACTGGTATCTGACCTGGTATTACCTGGTGAAGCATTAGCGTGTTGCCTGTTTTCCTCTGACCGCTTGACCTGTTCCTCTAACTGTTCTTCATAAGTTAACGTCTCCTCTGATTCCAGTCTCAGTCGGATACCGTACCAAGTTACGCGGTTAGCCTTGCTTTTCTTCTCAATGTCTATCCCCAGAACCCGAAGCAACTCACTAAACCTTTCAGGGAATTTGTTATTGGCTAATGGTTTTAACCCATTTTCCTCACAATACCCTCTATAAGACCCTTTGTAGAGGTCGGAACCAGAGATACTGCCGTCAGGATCAATGACTATTAACTCGTTAAAGAATGATGCAACACTATCAGCTTGTAGTTTTAGTCTCCATTTATGTAATTCAAACGCAGGGACATCCGCGCCACCAATACCCCTGATAAGTGCCGTTACCTCGGAATCAGACAGCATTAATGAGACGGCTATTAATTGTGCAATCTCACGATCCATCAAATCCTCAATACTGCCGTCTCTCTTGTTGTCTGGGATTGCATTATTAAATGAAATCATGCAGGTGCGTCTGTCCATCCCTGTAGTCTCACCCGCAAAAAGCGGGGTGTTAGAACTTACAACAATAGATCCAAGGAATACCCCCGACGCACCCTCCTTAAATACCTGACGGTAGGACATTTCATCGTTACCCGTCAACCCTAGAATTACATCTGCTAAGATATCTGTCCTTTCATCGGGTAAGACTACTAATTGCTTGTCAATAATATTTGCAATTTCATCAGGTTTAGATAGATTTTTTATGGTTGACCCTTTGTAGTTATTTTTCCCGACGCATTTTTGAATCAACCGAGTCATCGTACCTTTACCCGTACCTGGTAAACCGCAGAAATGAACAAACATCTGCAACTTAGAAAGGTTAAAAGTAATAACTGAATTGATGACAGCTAAAAGTTTTTTAACTCCTATCTCGTCACCCTTCATGGCCGTTAACATGAATTGATGGGTTGCAGGGCATTCAGTCTTTAACGCTTCTATTACCGACTGGTACTCCCCTATAGGCTTTAACGGGTTGTATTCGTAAGGCAAAACAGATACAAACCCGTAACCCTGAGAGTGTGGCAATAACTTCTTGGTTTCAACTTCTAAAACTCCGTTATCAAAAGCGATATATTTTGACCTATCAAATGTTTCCCATTTAAATGTAGTTAAATCCATTTTAATTAATTTAACTACATCGGTGACAAAAGCCGAACGTCTGTATTCTATCTCCCGACTATCTAAGATTGCTTTAACGCTGGTTTCAACGTAGGAACCTGATTTTTTCTCCCAGTATTTACCATTCCAAAAACGCCATACCTGCTCTTTATCCGAGAATCTCCAATTGGGTTGATATTCCTCAGCAATCTCTTTAGCTATAGTTTGGGGTGTGGGTTTACCTTTGTGGGTTCCCTCTTTTTTAAACTGTTGTTCAATCCTTTCTAACCATTCTGCAAAGGGTTGAACCCGTGATAAAACCTCGCTCTGAAATTGAGGAAACCCGTTGTTAAGGATGTAATCATCTACACCTTTATCTTTTTCGCTTGTCATATCCCAACTAGCTACATGAACATGAACATTGAACAAGCCTAGTTGATGTCCAAGTTTTTTTAGGGCGTTCGTAACATTTATATTTGTAGCGATATCACCGTCAAACATCATCAAGAACCCAAAACCCGCGCGCGCTAATTTTTCTAGGGTTTTTACTAAGTACCTTTTCCCCTGGGGGTCATTTTTCTTGGGAGTTAACCCCATCTCAACCCCTAGCGCAGCTACACAGGGGATTTTATTATCCATCACTACCATTGCCTTAAAGCCACCCTCTGTCACTGCAATACAGGGTGCACCGTCTATGATGTAGGCTCGTTCCTTTAACTTATCAAGGTTAGTCCAGTAGTCGGAGTACATGGGATGGGTTAAGAGCATTGCGTCATACCCTTCATCTTCCCTGGGGGTTAAATACTTTCTAACTTTCTCTTTCCCGTCCTTGTATTCAACTAAAGGGATATCTGGCTTAAAACTATACTGACCATTCTCCCCCCGGATCATAATTCCGTTAGATGGTGCTGTATATCCCAGGTATTCCGTGGCGGTCTTTGCAGTCATTGACTCACAGTTATCCATCACCCAATCAAACGGTAAACCCCGCTTTGTAACCAGATACTCCCAATGCTCAACGGTTAACCGAGTATTTTTGTAAAGTTTTCCTAAAGGTTGTGCTTTTTGGTGAGATGCACTATAATTGGGTGTATCGGTAGCGGTAACAGTCATTTTATTTGATTTCATATTGTTTTAAAATTTAGATTCTGTTGACAGTAAGGGGTGTTACAACCCCTTATTTTTTGTTGACAATTAATTACCTACTAGAGTAGCGAATTTTTGAAGCAATATCAAGGTAGATTTTATCACTCTATTTGTTTAATCTTCCCATTGTATGCACCTTGAGAAAAAGTAGATAAAGTGTCAGGCTTGTACCTTTTTGCTCGACTAATTCTACCTGTTCTGCAACTACCTGAAACATACTGTGCTATTTTGCGGAAACCTTTATAGGGTTTACGATAGGTATTTCGCTGTATATGCAAAGATAAACAGTGTTACAGTTACGTTTTTAGAGCGTTTTTAGAGGATGGGCAAACCTTAACCTCTACCCATTGCTCATTAATCCATTAATCCAATTCTAAAAAACGTTTTATTTCACTTAGTACCATTTTTCCCTTTTTGTAGTTTCTGCCTTTATACCCCATTAACTCCTCAACTATTTTTGTATCTGAGTAACCATCCTCAAGCGCATCAATTACAAGTTCAAACATTTCCTCGGCTTCTACACTTAACCCAGTTTCCGGTTTACTTCCCCTTACGGGAAGGTCGGAAGTACCTACTTCCGGTGTTTGGGAAGTACCGGAAGTTTCCTCGCTAAAATCGGTAGTATCTCCATCTAGTGTCACTTCCGAGTCACTTACACCCTGGGAAGTCAGGGAAGTAGTCCGGTCTGTGAGTAAATATTGTGCGATAGCGGTATTCGTACCCTGTGCTAGAAATAAATCACTAGCTAAACTGTGTTTAAATTCGGCTTGCTCGCGCTTTTTAATCGCGTCAATTTTAGGCTTAATTTCTCCTAACTTTGTTGTTAAGTAGAGCGACGTGCCACTCGCTAAAATTGCGTAGGTTATAGAAGTAAATCTAAAAAACTTATGCCAATTGTTAGCGTTTACGTCACGAGTTAAAAACGGGGTAAAAAACCAAAAAGGTAATGATGTTGTTAACAGAACAAGGTTGATTAAATGATGGGTTTTCCAGTTCTGTTTTATTGCCTCAACCTGGCTATTAGGATTGATTACTGAGTAACCCATTGGATTAATCCCCCTAGTAGTAAAGCGGTAGCTAAACCAATAACGAAAAGCAAGCCTAACACCCATTCCTTGTCATCGGTTTTGCGGTAATAGATGACGGTTGCTGTGACACCTAAGCCGACTGAAATGATAAGGGAAAGGATAAAAAAAGGTTCTTTCAATTGGTTAACTAATATTGCTAATAGACTGACTAAACTTGCACCACTAGCTACCAACAGAAAGAACCCTATAACGCGATAAAGTTGAATCATCCTAGGGTTCCAATAGCCACATATCTTCAGGGTTGACCCATTCAATACCTTGACCGCTACAGTTTAGAAATTGAACTTGATAACTCCACTTGCTGT
>NZ_LT797709.1 GCF_900009135.1 Planktothrix sp. PCC 11201
TGAAAGCTAAAAGCTACTTATAGTAAGTATTTACCTATTGCCCATTGCCCATTCCCTATTGCCTCTTGCTATAAAGTTAATTTAGACTTTATTAGGCTGAAAATCTATTAAAATCCCATTATTCCCGATTCTCGGCTATAGATTAAGAATACTTCCTAATTTTCAATCATAGTAGAACGCTGGGCTCGACAGGCTAGAAAATATTCAACTTCTTCCTCGGTTGTGACCCAGGTTTTTAAGTTCCCATTCCAGGTAAACTCAATGCGATGTCTAAGTCTTAATTGAGAGACCCGTTGATGAGAAACTCCTAAAATTCGAGCTACATCAGATTGTCTTAACATGGAAATTTTCAACCAAAAATGGGGATACCGATGAACAGTAGTAAATCATTTTATTAACACTACTTTTCATCTGATTTGGCTTGATTCTATCAGGGTTATCCTTTAAAAAAAACAGTATTTATTCGGAAAAATAATTCGCTAAAATCGCACTTTTTCGTTAATTTGCGTAATTCTACTGATGTGATGGAGCAACAAAAAGTTATATAGCACTACACATTCCCCCTGTAGAGACGTTGCATGCAACGTCTCTACAGGGGGGGTTAGAAGCATAATCCATAGCATCTATAAGATGATATAAAGATGAATCACCATGATAAAATTTAATAAGCGCTACTCATCATCCTTGAATTCTTCACATAAATCCTGCAAGGTTTGATGTTGAAAACGACGGGAAGAACGACGATATTTTTTACTCGCTAATTTAGGTTCTAATTGTTGTTTACCTCCTAATTTGGTTTTAGATTTAACATTAGTTTCTATATCCGGTTGTTGTTTAATCGCTTCTTGATACTCGATCGCAGTTTCTAAAAACTCCAAATAAATCGGATAACGTTCCCAGTCGCCCCGAACAATACAATTCGGTTCATCTCGATGGGAACAATCACTAAATTGACATTTTCCGGTACTTAAACGGAGTTTTGCTTCCGGGAAATAATCGATTAATTCTTCTGGATGACATTCTAATTCAGGTTGATTAAATCCCGGTGTATCGGCTAATAATCCCCCAGTTGGTAATTGAAATAGTTCAACATGGCGAGTGGTATGTCTTCCCCGTCCTAACTTTCCTGAAACCGTAGCGACTCTTATATTGAGACTCGGAATTAATTGATTAATTAAACTGGATTTTCCCACCCCAGAGGGGCCAGAAATTACCGTGGTTTTATCTTTAAGTTGATAAAGTAAAGTATTTTCTTTAAAGGTATTTTCAGCTTGAAAAATAGATTTTTCAACCACTCTACGCTCAGAATCAACCGTATATTCTAAACCACTATTAACACTAATAAATAAAGGATAATATCCACAATTTAATAAGCGATCTCGCCAAAATAATAACGCCTCGGACGACACTAAATCGCACTTATTCAAACATAAACAGACTTCTAAACCCGTTGATTCAGCTTTAACTAAAAACCGACTTAAAGCCGTGATTTCTAACTCCGGTTCGGCGATCGCAAAAACTAACAAAATTTGATTCGCATTGGCAATGGGAGGACGACTCAGTTCCGTAATTCGGGGAAACACCCGAGCGATCGCCCCCCGTTTTCCTGACCAGTCCGGTTCCTCCACAACCACCCGATCCCCCACCATCACCTGCTGACCCATCTTTTTTAAAAGAGAACGACGGGTACATAGCAATAGGGGTTCAGGTGCTAAAACCCGGTCAGATTCCAGTTGAACCTGATAGAAATTCGCTTGAACTGCGACGACGGTTCCCACCAGTTCCGTTGTATTTAAGGAGTCATCACTGATCATTGGACGGGTTTAGGAGTGAGGAACGAACCTGAACCGCAAAAAACTCTCCACAATCTTTGATTTGTTCGATATGATATCCCGCCATGGTCAAACTATCGGGGACTTGTTCAATGGGTTCTCCCCCATCTAACCAAACTTCCAACAGCGAACCCGATGTCATCTGTTCCAGGCGCAATTTAGTCCGAACAAAATTCAAAGGACAAGGAGTCCCCCGCAAATCCAATTGAGCATCCGGCGTTAAAGTATCGGTTTCTCTCATAAAAACAAGGTATCAAAATAATCAAAATCTGATTAAATTAGTGCTACAGATGGCAAGGGAACAGGGAATGGGGAATGGGGAATGGGGAATGGGGAATGGGGAATGGGGAATTACGAATTACGAATGGCAAAAGTTTACCTCCCCTGCCTCCCCTGCCTCCCCTACTCCCCCTACTCCCTTACTTCTGGTGGAATAAGTTACCCAGAAACCCCTCAATGCCGCCCTTCCCAGTGCGATCGCCTCGAATTTTGACCAACTGTTCCAGCAGTTCCCGTTCTTCCGGTGCCACCTTGGTAGGAATTTCCACCTGAACTGTAATTAAATGATCCCCCCGGCTCACCGGATTTCCCAGACGGGGAACCCCCTTATTTTCTAAGGTTAATACCGTTCCGGGTTGAGTTCCCGCCGGAATAGTTAACTTAGTGGGGCCATCAACGGTTTCCACCTCAAAATCAAACCCCAGGATTGCCTGAAGATAGCTAATTTTGACTTCCGATAGAATATTAATCCCATCCCGTTTAAATTTCGGATCGGGTGCTACCGACAAGAACACATATAAATCCCCCGGAGGCCCACTGCGTTTGCCTGCATCCCCCTCGTTAGCAACCCGTAAACGAGTGCCATTATCCACCCCGGCCGGAACATTAATTTTTAGTTTCTTCGTGACTTCATTTAAACCCCGACCGCCACAGGTGGAACATTTATCCTCAATCATCTGTCCCGTACCATTACAGTTCGGACAAACGGAAACTTGAGTAAAACTACCGAAGGGAGTCCGAGTCGCCCGACGGACTTGACCACTACCGCCACAGGTAGAACAGGTTTGGGGGCGAGTCCCCGGTTTTGCCCCTGTTCCGGTGCAGGTTTCACAGGTTTCTAAATGCTTAATGCGGATTTCTTTTTCTCCGCCAAAAATCGCTTCTTTGAACTCTAAACGCAGGTCTAAGCGTAGATCATCCCCCCGTGCCGGGCCAGTGCGTTTACGCGCTTGGGTATTACCGCCCGCCCCGCCACCGAACCCACTGAAGAAGCTCTCAAAAATATCGGTAAACGGATCGGTAAAGTTGGGGTCAAAGCCACCCGCACCACTCGATACCCCGGCTTCTCCAAAGCGGTCATATCGCGCCCGTAACTCCGGTTCTTTTAGCACTTCATAGGCGCGACTAATTTCTTTAAACCGTTCTTCCGCGCCCGCTTCTTTATTCACATCGGGGTGATACTTGCGAGCTAGGCGACGATAGGCACGCTTAAGTTCTTCTGTATCTGCCTCGCGGGAGACACCCAATATTTCATAATAATCGCCTGCCATAGAGTATTTTGCCTAAAATTATTCAGTGAATTGAGAGGTAAAAGGATTGCCCGGATCGGGTGCTGGCTCGGGAACAGAAACTGGATCTATTCCAAAGGGAGTGTCAATGATACTGTTGTTCACAAGGGATAACCCGCTACTGGTATCATCGGTATCTTCCATGCCTTCTAAATCTTCTGCATTTTCCGTGTCTTCTACATCTTCTTGAGTAGCATCCAATTCTGAATCCTCAGAAGCGAAAGACGAAGACGGGGACGGGGACGGGGAAGAATTCTGGCCAGCTTGTTCATAAATGGCCGAACCCAAAGCATACAACATTTCTTGGAACGATTCTACCTGTTGTTTCATCTCCTCGTAGGAGATCTCGGCATTAGCCACGGCTTTTTTTAAGGCAGCAGCTTCTTGACGGACTCGTTCTTTGAGTTGATCACTAATCCGGTTAGCATTTCCTTTCAGGGTTTCTTTACAATTATAGAATAGGGTTTCGGACTGATTTTTCAAATCGGCAACTAAACGCCGTTTTTCATCTTCATCGGCATAAACCTCTGCCTCTTGACGCATCCGTTCAATTTCCGCTTCGGTCAGTCCTCCGGTATTACTAATTTCAATACTTTGTGCCTGCCCTGTCCCCTTATCCTGAGCCGAAACCTTGAGAATGCCATTGGCATCAAGATCAAAGGCGACTTCAATTTGAGGAATACCCCGTTTAGCCGCTGGAATACCACTGAGGAGGAACTTGCCTAAACTTTTATTATCCTTTGCCATGGCTCGTTCTCCTTGGAGGACGTGAATTTCTACGGAGGACTGACCATCAACGGCCGTAGAAAACATTTGAGACCGGCTCGTGGGAATAGTAGTATTGCGTTCAATAATTTTAGTTGAGACTCCCCCGAGGGTTTCTAAACCTAAAGATAAAGGGGTAATATCTAATAACAATAAATCCTTCACTTCCCCTGCTAAGACTCCCGCTTGAATGGCGGCACCTAAAGCCACGGCTTCATCGGGGTTAACCGAACGATCTGGGGTGCGACCGCCAAAATAATCACTAATGGCTTGTTGCACCGCCGGAATGCGGGTAGACCCCCCGACTAAAATAATCCGATTAATCTGATCAGGTTGTAAACTGGCATCTTTGAGGGCTTGGGCAACGGGTTCGATCGTGCTGTCTACGAGATGTTTCACCAACCCTTCAAATTCGCCTCGACCGAGTTCTAGTTCCAAATGTTTAGGCCCAGAATCATCGGAGACAATAAAGGGTAAATTAATGGAAGTGGTGTTGCGATTGGATAGCTCGATTTTGGCTTTTTCGGCGGCTTCGCGTAACCGTTGCACCGCCATTTTTTCCGATGATAGGTTAATTCCTTCCTGGGTTTTGAATTTTTGGATCATCCATTGCACGAGACAGTTATCAAAATCATCCCCACCGAGATGATTATTGCCCGCCGTTGATTTGACTTCAAAAATCCCGTCTCCGAGTTGCAGAATGGAGACATCAAAAGTACCGCCTCCAAGGTCAAAGACCAAAATTTTCTGTTCTTGATCTTGTTTATCTAACCCATAGGAGAGAGCCGCCGCCGTGGGTTCATTGATAATCCGCAGCACGTCTAACCCGGCAATGGTTCCGCCGTCCTTGGTGGCTTGTCTTTGAGCATCGGTAAAATAGGCGGGAACCGTAATCACCGCTTGGGTGACGGCTTCTCCCAAATAGGCTTCTGCATCTTCCTTGAGCTTTTGCAAGACCATCGCCGAGATTTCCTGCGGGGTATAGACTTGGTTGCGAATTTGGACATTAACGGTATCGTCCTTGCCCTTCACACAGTTATAGGGAACCCGGGAGCGTTCTTCTTCGGTATCTTCCCACCGACGCCCAATAAACCGCTTAATGCTGTAAACGGTATTTTCCGCATTGGTAACGACTTGTCGCTTGCCCAATTGACCGATGAGGCGATCGCCATACTTGCCAAATCCCACAATACTAGGAGTGGTTCGTCCTCCCTCGGAGTTGGAAATGACAATGGGTTGACCCCCTTCTAAGACCGCCACACAACTATTTGTTGTTCCTAAGTCAATGCCAATGACTTTTCCCATAACTCCTCTTATCAGTAATCAGTTATCAGTTATCAGTCGATAGTTAATAGTTATCAGTTATTGGTCATCAGTTATCCGTAAACAGTTATTATCAGTCAAAAATTATTTTCAGTAATCAGTTATCAGTTATTATCGATAAACAGTGATCAGTCAATAACTATAGCAATCTGCGCTTTCGAGAAGGAGGTTATAACATTTCAATACTGATATGAAACAGTCAGAAGTATTATCCCATATGCGGTGTTCCCTTTGGCTCAGTAATTTTGAACACAAATCAAATAGGATTGCTACAGGTATTAACTATTGACTGATAACTATTAACTATTAACTGATAACTGATAACTGATGACTGACAACTGATTAAGGGGTTTCTGCTTCTGCCGTGGATGCTTCTGTAGAATCGGAAGAACCCGGTTCTGGAGCGGTTGCTACCTTCACCATGGCATGACGTAATACCTTTTCTCCCAATTGATAACCGTGCATTAAATCCTCAATCACCGTTCCTTCCGGGTAGGCATCCGTAGGTTCTCGCATCACCGCTTCATGTAAATTCGGGTCAAAAGGCTCTCCCTCTGGACGCATCACCGCTACCCCAAGTTGTTTGAGGGAATCTACCATTAATTTATAAACCCCCTGGTAACTTTTGTGGATATTCATTTCCGCATCCGTCTGGGGTTTAATTTGAGATCTAGCCCGATCAAAGTTATCCACCACCTGGAGTAACGGTTTCAGGGTTGACCCTTTAATGGAAATTTCTAAATCTTCTTTTTCCTTTTGAGTCCGTTTGCGGAAGTTTTCAAAATCCGCAGCTAGACGGCGATATTGCCCCGTGATGTCTTCTAGTTGAGCTTTCAAGGAAGTATTGGCTTCTGCTAAGGCCATGAATTCTTGCTGAAGGCCCTCACCGCTTGATTCTATTTCCTGACCAAAGGTGGTTTCGCCAGGAGCAGTCGTGTCCGTTGCCACAGAAGTTTCAGAGCTTGATTCTGTCGCCGTTGTAGCATCATCTTCGAGATCACCAAAGCTTTTCGCTTCCGATTCAGAGGTTGAATAGGATTGACCCGTTAGTTCATCAGGAGTATTAGCTGTTGAATTAGGCACCATAATCGTACTTTGTCCTTGTTGATCACAAAAAATCCAGCGAGATTTCCTAAACCTTCAAGATATTAGGAGCAACCTCACCCTTTATGACTGTAAACGTTACTTCAAAAATTTTAACTGAATCGGAGCCATTCATCCCACCCCAGGGGGAATACCGCAACAGTAGGATTTTTGAGGAGTTATCTTGAATCAGAAGTTCTTCCATTCAGTTGCCTCAAACTATTAAATCTTAAAATACAATCTGGTGACTGAGGAAAAGCTATCATCAATATAGATTATTAATAAAGTGAACTACTCACCGCTAACCGGGAGTACCAGGTGGAGCGGGGGACTTCCCTGCGGTGTAAGTTAAAATCCAGATAAATTGCAGATGAAAGCGGTTGTATTCTGGAGACTTGGCTCTTAGATGGGTCTGAAAATCGGCTAGAAAATTTAAAGATATATACCTTAAGTCTAGGCTATGACTAATACATCCCAAAGACGCGCCTTGGTTGTTCAAAGTAATACTCCCTTTGGCAACAAATTAATTCAATCTGGCTATATTAATCCTGAGCAACTTCAGCAGGCCCTAAAAACTGCCCGCCCCGGTCAGCCCCTAACGGAAATTTTGGAATCAATCACGGGTCAGCCTCTGCCCCCGGAGTTAGCCCGTCAGTACAAAAAACAACAGTTATTTGAACTGAGAATTGTTCATGGGGTCGAAGCCTATGATCCTGAAATTGAACCGATGACGACGGAAGAACTCGAAGTCATGCTGAAATTTCTGGAGACGGGTTTAGAAACCTGTAAACGCCATCGCTTTATTCCCCTACGCAAAGTCGAAAATGATCCCTCCTCGGTCTTGATTGCGATGGTTGACCCCGATAACCTAACGGCGTTGGAGGAGTTAAGAAACCAAATTCTGCGACCCAAAGCCCTGAAGTTACAACGGCGGGTGATTACCCATGAAGATTATGACCAAATCATTTCTGCCTACAGTGATGAGGATGTTAAACGCAAAGCCGTTGAAGCTGCCATTCGTGACAAAGAGAAATTAGAATTTACCGCCGGGGATTTTGATACGACAGACCTCGAAGATGTGGGGGATGACGGCGGTGGGATGGATTTGGCTGACGAAATCCAAGAGTCCGAAACCGCCCCGGTGATCAAAGCGGTGAACGTGATTTTAGCCAAAGCTCTCTCGGAAGGGGTGTCTGATATTCACGTTGAACCCCAAGAACATGAGATGCGGATTCGGATGCGTCGAGATGGGGTGTTGGAGGAATATTATAAATTTCCTAAAAAGGTGATTCCCGCCATTACCTCCCGGTTTAAGATTCTAGCAGAAATGGATATTGCCGAACGCCGTCAAGCTCAGGATGGCCGGATTCGTCGCAAGTTCCGAGGACGGACGGTGGATTTCCGGGTGAATAGTCTCCCCAGTCGCTACGGGGAAAAAATTGTTTTGCGGATCTTGGATAGTTCCTCGACTCAATTAGGATTAGATAAATTAATTACCGATCAAGAAACCTTAGCCTTAGTTCGGGAAACCGCTTCTCGACCCTTTGGGTTGATTTTGGTGACTGGGCCAACGGGTTCAGGAAAATCCACCTCCTTGTATTCGGTTTTAGCCGAACGCAACGATCCTGGGATTAATATTAGTACGGCCGAAGACCCGATTGAATATGCCTTACCCGGAATTACCCAATGTCAGGTAATTCGAGAGAAAAATTTAACTTTTGCTAATATTTTACGGGCGTTTTTACGACAAGATCCCGATGTGTTGCTGGTGGGGGAAACCCGGGATTTAGAAACAGCTAAAACTTCTATTGAAGCCGCCTTAACTGGACACTTAGTGTTAACGACTTTACACACAAACGACGCCGCCGGGGCGATCGCCCGTTTGGATGAAATGGGGGTAGAACCCTTCATGGTGTCGGCTGCCTTATTAGGGATTCTCGCCCAACGTCTGATGCGTCGGGTTTGTGGCGAGTGTCGGGTTCCCTATACCCCCACGGTTGAAGAACTAGGTCGCTATGGACTATCGGCTTCCCAAGAAGTTGATATTACCTTTTATAAAGCCAATACCATTCCTGTTGAACACCGGAAGCATCTGACGGATGGGAGTCAGTTGTGCAAAAAATGTAATGGACTGGGTTACAAAGGTCGGGTAGGGGTATACGAATTCTTGAAGGTGACTGAAAGACTGCAAACCCTAATTACCAAAGGTGCCCCCACGGAACAAATTAAGGAAGCGGCCGTGGAAGAGGGGATGAAAACCATCTTAGCCTACAGTTTGCAGCTAGTCCGCGAAGGCTATACCACCTTTGAAGAAGTGGAACGGGTCACGTTTACCGATTCGGGTTTGGAAGCGGAACTCAAAGCCAAACGGAAACAGGGCTTAACCTGTAAGAGTTGTGAAGCGGAATTGAAACCGGAATGGTTAGATTGTCCCTATTGCATGACCCCACGCTTTACCAGCTAAACATGGGGGAAAAATTGCTATTTTCCACAGGTTTCCCAGGGGTTTTGGTGCTTAGTAAAACACTACTATTGGGAATACTAGGAGAAATTCTTAATTTTCAGAGGTCTTGGGTTAACACTCCCAACTGATCAAATCGTTACAACTTAATTTAGAGGAGAACAATAATGGGATTAATGATTGAAGACGCTTTAGAGTCTTTAGTCGAGCAGGGGGGGTCTGATATTCATATTCAAGCAGGCGCGCCCATCTTTTTCCGAATTAGTGGGAAACTCACCCCTCAGCCTCAATTTGGGGAAACTCTATCGGCGGAGGAAGTGCAATCTCTGATCTATCAAATGCTGAATAATATGCAGCGTAAGCAGTTAGAGCAGGAATGGGAATTGGACTGTGCCTATGGGGTACGGGGACTGGCGCGGTTCCGGGTGAATGTCTATCGGGAACGGGGGTGCTGGGCGGCTTGTTTACGGGCCTTAGCCTCTAAGATTCCTAATGCGGATAAATTAGGGGTTCCCCAAGTGATTCGGGATATGACCGAACGTCCGAGGGGCATGGTGTTGGTCACTGGTCAAACGGGTTCGGGTAAAACCACAACCATGGCGGCTTTGTTAGACTTAGTGAATCGGACTCGCTCCGAACATATTCTGACGGTGGAAGATCCGATTGAATATGTGTTCCCTAATATTAAAAGTTTATTCCACCAACGGCAGAAGGGAGAAGACACTAAGAGTTTTGCGAATGCTTTAAAAGCGGCATTGCGGGAAGACCCCGATATTATTCTGGTGGGGGAAATGCGGGACTTAGAAACCATTGGTCTGGCGATTTCGGCGGCTGAAACCGGTCACTTAGTCTTTGGAACCCTGCACACGAACTCGGCAGCGGCGACGGTAGACCGGATGTTAGACGTATTCCCACCTATCCAACAACCCCAAGTTCGCTCCCAGTTATCGGGTTCACTGGTGGGGGTTTGTAGTCAAAACTTGGTTCCCGCCATTGGGGGAGGTCGTCGGGCTTGTATCGAAATTATGATGAATACTCCGGCTATGGCTAACCTGATTCGGGAGGGAAAAACCGCTCAAATTTATTCCCAAATTCAAATGGGGGCAAAGTTAGGAATGCAAACGATGGAAATGGCCTTGGCGAGACTCTATACCGAGGGTCAAGTGACTTGGGAAGCGGCGATGAGTAAATCGTCTAAACCCGATGAATTGGAACGTTTAATTGGCCCGGCTCCCTCGGCGACTAAGGGACAAAAAGCTAGAGCATAATCAGTTATCAGTTAACAGTTAACAGTTATCAGTGTAAGAGTTATCAGTCATCAGTTGACAGTAAAGAGTTCATTGTTAATATTTGTGGGCTAAAAATAGTTAACAGTTAACTGTCAACTTCTTAACTGATAACTGTTGACTGTTAACTGATGACTGATTAGGGGCAGGTTCATCGAGATGCACGGTAATTAACAAAGATCGAAAAGAACCCGCCCGTACCAGTGATCAGTAAAAGGTTAATTAATACTGAATAGGTAAAAATATATGGCAGGTAGTGTAGTTCGGAGTCAAGTCAGAAATCGGGGTTTCGACTTTAAACGAATTGAAGAAAGTATTAGTATTGCCCTGGCAAGTATTACAGTTAAAGACTTGGCAATTTTTGCTCGTCAGTTTGCGTCTATGTTTAATGCTGGGATTGCGATGGCGAGATGTTTGAGTGTATTAAGTGAACAATGTAGTAATGCCAAGTTAAAAAACGCCTTAACTTCGATTCGGGCTGATGTGGAAGAAGGGACGGAACTTTCTGTGGCGATGAGGAAATTTCCCGATATTTTTGATCAGCTTTTTATTAGTATGGTGTCGGCGGGAGAAACTGGGGGGGTATTAGATGAAGTTTTAGAACGGCTGGCGGTGATGATGGAAAAAAACCACAAAACCAGCGCTGAAATTAAGTCAGCGATGTCCTATCCCAAAACCGTGTTTTTTATTGCTATTACTATCTTTTTTGGGATGACAACATTTTTGCTTCCCACTTTTGCTAAGGTGTTTCAGGATATTGGGGCAACACTGCCAATGTTTACCCAGATTATGCTCAATATTAGTTCCTTTTGTAGAACTTGGCCACCGATTCCGCAGGGAATTATCATCGGAGTAATTTTTGGGCTATTGACGGCCTATAAAATTTCCTATAAAACCCCCGCCGGAAGAATGTTTTTTGATAAGCTATTTCTGAAGTTACCGATTTTTGGAAACCTGATTAAAATTTCTGCTGTAGCAAGGTTTTGTACCATTTTTGGGAGCTTAACTCGGTCTGGGGTGCCGATTATGAATTCCCTGGAAATTGTGGAAGAAGTGGCGGGAAATGCCCTGATTGCCCAAACGATTCACCATGCTAGAGAGTCTATTCAACAAGGGGGTTTAATTAGTTTAGCTTTACAGGAGGGAAATGTATTTCCGGCTTTGGCGATTCAAATGATTGCCATTGGAGAAGAATCGGGGGAACTGGATAAAATGTTGATGAAGGTGGGGGCGTTCTATGAAACGGAAGTGGAAGAAGCCGTAAAAGGACTCACCAGTATGTTAGAACCTCTGATGATTGTGATGGTGGCCGGAATTGTCGGTTCAATTTTGTTATCTATGTATTTGCCCATGTTTTCAGTATTTGAAAAAATGGGTTGAACACTGTTCAAGGGAAGACTAAACGATATGTATTCCCTTGAATCTAATAATTTGAAATTAATTTTTTATCCAGGTTATGTCTATTCAAAAATCTCATTATGAAGCGTTGCTGGCAGAATATAGTAATTCGGAAGCTGTAATTACTTTACTCAAGCAACATCGTCCTTATTTTGAAATGGTTCCGAGTATTCGCCGTTCCGATGATAGTGTGATTACGATTCCCTTACCCATCGTGCGTTTGCGTCATGGCGTTTCCTATTCGGGAGTGCCGGGAATTAGTATTAAACCTGGCGATGCCCTGGGTTTGCCCTGCGATATTGGGATTCTGATGTGTGACCCAGAATGGAAAGTTAAAATTGGGCCGGAAATTTTTGTTTTTATTCATCGTCCTCAAGAAGAATTATCGGATTTATTAAGACGCTGGCGATTAACTCAAGTCCTATTAGATCAAGATTATGAATGGATTATGCCTCACCATTATAAACATATTGATTCCCAAGAGGCGGAGGATCTTTATCCTTTATTTGTTTTATTTCCCGAGACATCGGAATCGATTAAACGCGGATTAATTGGAGCCAATTTACCATTTGTTATCCACTCCTTAGAGGAGATCATTGACAATTATGAATACCCGGATTTTGATGCAATCCCATTAGAAGAATATCAAGAATTTGGTGGGGAATAAGGATCAGCTTTGATACTTCATATAATCAATCCGGTTCCCGTTTATAACGTCGGGGGTTGCGTTCTCCATGGTGACTTTGTTTCCTGTACCAGCGATACCATTCCCCAGAAATCCGAATGGAAAGCCATAGTAATAATAATGCAATTAATCCCCCCTGTTTAGGGGCGTCGAAGGCAAAAATTACCAAGAAAATACAAAGAATATCCTGTCCTAAAATCACCCATAGGGGCAAACCCCGTAGACGATAAAATAATCCTGTTTGCACTAATTGTAAAACCAGAGCCAGTAAACCCGCAACAATGGCAATAATCCAATATAAGCCCGGTTGAACGTTAGTTGCTCCGGCGATCGCTAAACCCAAAATAGCACCCACAAAGGGGCTAAATAGTAATTGTATTATTTGTAAAATCCGCTGTCCCAGTAGTTTTTTTGATGCAAAAATTTCAAATAATGACCAACTGACGAGAACCCCGACAACAACCTGTGGAGAAAATTTAGACAGAAACGGTACACTCGACCATAAATCATTTCGCAATAAACCAATAACCAGTAAGGGTAAAGCAATCCTTAATCCCGCCGCCGCCGAAGCCGATAGCACCGCTAGAAGTTCAATCATAAATCAAAGTGAGGAACGGAGTATTTGATACCGAAAATTAAATAGGGGGTCTGAGCCTGGTTTAAAGGGTGATCTTATATTCTATATATTAATTATGATTTTGTTACAAATGGTGATTTTATTTTCTCTATTCAATAAATGAAGTTTCTCTGTCAAGGTTTCTATGTTTATAAACTGGGTTAATTCTATTATGACATATCTATTCTAACTGGGAACTTTTCAAGTCATTAAATGTCTATAAAGTTCGGAGCAAACAGCACTAAAATGATCCCAAAATTCCTAATTGGTTTAATCGTTAGTATCATCTCTTTAAATCCCAGTTTATCCCTTGCCTTAGTAACCCCTGATCGAATTGATCAAAAAGTAGAATGTGATCTATTAGTGGTTGGGGGCGGACTGGCGGGAAGTGCGGCGGTTTATGAAGGGTTACTGGCAGGAAAAACCGTTTGTTTAACCGAAATTACCGACTGGGTTGGGGGACAAATTTCTGCCCAGGGAACCTCCGCCCTCGATGAAAGACCGACCCAAAGATCTCTTTTATTTTATCCGATAGGGTATTTAGAATTACGGGCAGAAATTGAAAAAAAATATGGGATTCTGAACCCGGGGGCTTGTTGGGTGAGTGAGGCTTGTTTTATGCCAGAAGCTGGGCATGAAATATTATTAAAAATGTTTAAAAAAGCTGAAAATAAAGGGAAAGGAAAATTACACTGGTTTCCCGCTACTGTCATTAAAGATATGGCAATTACCGATCATCAAATTATAGAAGCGATCGCAATTCAACATATTTCTGCCCCTGGACAACCGCCCTTAAATACAAAACCTTTATCTGCGATTATTGATGATGCTTATGAGTATGAAAATTCCCCACAATTACATAAAACAATTATTAAATTTATTCCTAAACAAAAAGCGAATCAAGGAGCCGATTGGTATATTATTGAAGCGACAGAAACCGGAGAAATTATTGGTTTAACTAATATTCCCCATCAACTCGGAATTGATCCCCGTTCTCCCCAAGAACCCACATCATCTAGTATTACAAAATATCCCTATTGTACTCAAGGATTTACCTATACCTTTGCTATGGAGGCGACTAAAAATCCCCAAATCCATGAAAAACCCTCATTTTATGATCAATATGCTCCCTATTATAGTTATGAATTACCCCGATTAGCCAATTTTAATTTAGTTTATACCTATCGGCGAATTCATAGTATGAATCCCAAAGAAAAACGGTCAGGAAATCCCAGGGAATGGCCGATTTATCCTGGGGATATTACTATGCAAAATTGGACGTGGGGAAACGATTATCGACCCGGAACCTCAGCAGATAACTTAATTTTAAGCCCCGCTCAATTAGAAGCAACAGATCAACTCGAACCAGGGGGATGGAAAGGCGGGTTAAGAACAGAAACCTTGCGAAAAGGAGAAGAAAATGCCCAAGGGTTTTTCTATTGGTTAGTAGCAGGAACTACCGACTCCCAACTGGGTGAAGGTATTAAACAAAAATATCCCAATTATCGCTATTTATCAGGGTTAAATTCTCCCATGGGAACCGTTCATGGGTTATCTAAATATCCCTATATCCGAGAAGGGAGACGAATCATTGGTCGTCCTTCCTATGGTCAAAAAGACGGATTTAGGGTATCAGAAATTGATATTTCTCGGAATAACTTTCGTCAAGATTGGTATACTAAAAATTTAACTCCAGAAACCTATAGACTGCTGTGGTTAGAGTTAGGGAGATTAAACAGTTTACCCGCTTTCTCCGGCGAAAAAACTATTGCAGAAATTAAAGCCCGTTCTCGGGCTACAATTTATCCTGATACCGTAGGAATTGGTCATTATGCGATTGATTTTCACCCCTGTTTAACCCTAAGTCCACCGGAAACTCCAGGGAATATGGAACGGGAAGGAGAACGTCAAGGACAGGGGGAAGCTTATCCCTTTCAAATTCCTTTAAGAGCCATGATTCCGCAAAAAATTGATAATCTATTAATAGCAGGAAAAAGTATTGCTGCCAGTCATGTTGCGGCGGCGGCTTATCGGGTTCATTCCTTTGAATGGTCGGTGGGGGCGGCGGCGGGAACCACCGCAGCATTTAGCTTAAAAACCGAAGTTTTTCCCTATGAATTAGTGGATGATTTACCCTATCGGGAACCAATATTAGAGGAGTTACAACGGTTATTAGAAAGCAATAATAATCCGATTTTATTCCCAGGAATGTCTATTTTTAATCAGTCTTGGGAAGATTGGCAATAATCACATAACTTCCGCAGGAGTTCTATTAATTTATCCTAGGCGACTTAGGATATAATAGTGAGTATCCTAGTAATTGTAAACAGAACAGATCACAATTATGAGACTAGATGAAGCGGTTGAATTTGCAGAAAATCCTGAACCTCGGTGTCCCTGTGTGTTGTTGTTGGATACTTCCGCATCCATGCAAGGAGTTCCCATTGACGCCTTAAACGATGGACTGATGGCGTTTAGAAATGATTTAATTCGGGATGAACTCGCTAAAAAACGGGTGGAAGTGGCAATTATTTCCTTTGATAATCAAGTTAAAATTTTACAGGATTTCGTTACTGCCGATCAGTTTGAACCGCCTTTATTAACCGCCCAAGGTCAAACTTTTATGGGAACTGCTATTAACCAATCTTTAGATTTAGTGGCGGCGAGAAAGTTAGAATATCGTAATAATGGTATTACCTATTATCGTCCCTGGGTATTTATGATTACCGATGGTGAACCTCAAGGAGAAAATGACCGGGTGACAGAAGAAGCAACTAGACGAATTCAAGAGGAAGAATTTAAAAAACAGGTGGCTTTTTTTGCTGTGGGAGTTGAAGGAGCAAATCTGGATAAATTAGCTCAAATTGTCCAGAGAACTCCGTTAAAATTACGAGGGTTAGACTTTAGAGAAATGTTTATTTGGTTATCTACAAGTATGCAAACCGTTTCCCATTCTAAAGTTGATGAACAAGTGGCTTTACCGCCTCCAGGATGGGGAAGTGTTTAAGCAATTATTCATAAAAAATAGGAGTTTTCTGTCCGTCGTTAAATTATATAAAATTACAATGGATTTAATTGGTCATTGGCAAGTTGTCTCAGCATCAGTAACCGGAAAAAGTCATGAAAAACAAAATATGCCTTGTCAGGATGCTCAGGGTTATAAACGGTTATCTAATAATCAATTAATTTTTGCTGTAGCTGATGGAGCAGGTTCGGCAAAATTAGCGGATTTAGGAGCGAATATTGCTGTTAAAATAGCTTTAGAGACTCTGGAAAAACAGATTAATTCTGTTGATATAGATATTGTTTGGGAAGATTATCTAAAAGAGGCTTTAAATGCGGCTTTAATTGCTATCCAAACAGAATCTGTTACCCAAGAAACAGAAGTTAGAGAATTAGCAACTACTTTAATTATAGGTATAGCCACACCGGAATTAGTCGCTGTTGCTCAAGTGGGAGATGGGGCAATGGTTGTGGAGGATAAAACCGGAAATATTCTGGAATTAACCATACCAACTAGTGGAGAATATTTGAATGAAACGGTATTTTTAATTGCTCCGAATGCAGTTGAAACTGCACAAATCAACCTCTGGTTAGGACAACCGAAATATTTAGCTGCTTTTTCCGATGGTTTACAAATGTTAGCGTTAAAAATGCCAGAAGGAAAACCCCATCACCCGTTCTTTTCTCCTCTGTTTAAATTTGTAGAAACCATCACCGATGAAACCGATGCTCAAGAACAGTTAATCGGGTTTTTGCGATCGCCCCGGGTCACAGAAAGAACCGATGACGATCTAACCTTAATCTTAGCCAGTTTTAACCCTTAATCTAATTCATCTGGGTTAATTCCCATCTGTCGCAAACGTTCTGCTAAACGTTGACTACGTTCGGTTTCTTGTCTTAATAATACTTCCGTTTCTTCTGCTCGTTGGTGTTCAGTTTCTGCTCGTTGACGTTCAGTTTCTGCTCGTTGACGTTCGGTTTCTGCCCGTTGACGTTCGGTTTCTGCTCGTTGAATTTCCTGTTCCAACTGTTGATTAATTTCCACATAAGACAAGAATTTTGCCCCATCAGGGCGATAGATTTGTAGTGGGTGTTCTGAAACTTCAAAACGAATCCCCAACCGAGGACTAACATAATTTTCAGAGATTTCAATTACATCTAACCCCCCATCCCCACGCTGCCAACCTTGGAATTGATAATTGTCAGGATTATAAATATAATATTCCTCCACGCCGTAGCGTTCATAAAACACTAATTTGCGTTCCATTTCCGACTTTGTATTCCCCGGAGAAAGAATTTCAAAAACCACTTGCGGGGCAATTCCTTCTTCCCTCCATTGCAAATAAGAACCCCGTTTTCCTTTCGGTCTTCCTAATACCACTAAAACATCCGGTGCATTGACAATATGAGGTTTTCCCTCCACCGGATACCAGAATAAATCCCCGGCTACAAATACATTAGGATCATGAGCAAATAACCATTCTAAATTCTGTTCAATTGCCACAATCCAATTAAATTGTTCTGTATTATTTGCCATGGGTTTTCCATCAGTTTCGGGATAGATAATTTCCGTTGGGTTAAGAGTTGCAGGTTGAGAAACCATAACTTTAATTAAAATAAAGGGAATGGGGATCACGGATCTAATAGGATGACGCAGATTAACACAGATTTTAATCTGTGAAATCCGTGAAATCCTCTTAAATCCGTGATCGGTAATGGGGAAGATATAAAATCCTTTTAATCTATTATACTATCTACTTCATAACCTATGATCCAGTATAAATTCAGTCCCGTTGTCAGGAGTTGCAGCAGATGAAGCTTAAAGAGTTATTAGCAAAAGTTGGGATATCAATATCGTCCGAGTCTCACCCGGCTTTAGAACAAGAAGTTAAGGGGTTAAAAACGAACTCTATTGCTTGTCAACCGGGGGATTTGTTCTTAGGAATGCCCGGAACCCGGGTCGATGGCGGGGAATTTTGGCCTAGTGCGATCGCCTCCGGTGCGGTAGCAGCTATTATTTCCCAAACCGCCGTCGAAAAAACCCAAGACCGCATTACCGCCGAACATCCCTGTATCATTCCCAGCGATAATCTGACCCAAACCTGCGCCCAAATTGCCACGGCTTTTTATGACCATCCGGCGGAAAAATTGCGCCTGGTAGGGGTCACAGGAACCAATGGCAAAACCACAACCACCCATTTGATTGAATTTATCCTCAGCCATAGTAACCATCCCACAGCCTTACTGGGAACTCTGTACGCCCGTTGGCCAGGATTCCAAGAAACGGCCACCCATACCACCCCCTTCTCCGTAGAATTACAGGGACAACTGGCCCAGGCGGTGGCCGCCGGATGTGAGTTTGGGGCGATGGAGGTGAGTTCCCATGCGTTAGACCAGGGACGGGTTCTTGGTTGTCCGTTTCAAGTGGCCGTGTTTACCAATTTAACCCAAGATCATTTGGACTATCACGCCACAATGGAGGATTATTTTGCGGCGAAATCCCTATTATTTAGTCCCGACTATCTCAAGGGTCGAGCTATTATTAATGCCGATGACCCCTATGGCCAAAGGTTAATAGCCCAATTGGGGGATAGGGCGTGGAGTTATAGCACCAGTGACCCAAGGGCTGATCTCTGGGCGGATCAACTGTCCTACCAACCCACGGGGGTTAAGGGTGTTCTCCATACTCCCCAAACAGAGGCGGAATTTTATTTACCTTTGGTCGGTCAATATAATTTATCTAACCTGTTAGCTGCTGTTGGGGCGGGGCTAAGTTTGGGCTTAGATTTAACTACCATTGTCGAAAAAACGACTCAGTTTGAGGGAGTTCCAGGACGGATGGAACGGGTACAAATTAGCCCTGATCAGGATATTAGCGTAATTGTGGATTATGCTCACACCCCCGATAGTTTGGAGAATTTACTCAAGGCGTCCCGTCCGTTTATTCCGGGTCGGATGATTTGTGTCTTTGGTTGTGGGGGCGATCGCGATCGGACTAAACGGCCAAAAATGGGAAAAATTGGGGCAGAATTAGCTGATATTGCCGTTGTGACTTCGGATAATCCTCGCACGGAAGACCCAGAACAGATTTTACAAGATGTTTTAGCCGGAATTCCTGACAGTATCAAACCGATTGTAATTGCAGATCGAGCCCAAGCAATTCATACTGCTATTCTCGAGGCTCAACCGGGAGATGGGGTATTAATTGCGGGAAAGGGTCACGAAGATTATCAAATTTTGGGGACTGAAAAAATCCATTTTGATGACCGAGAACAAGCTCGGAATGCTTTAGCTATTCGGATCAAATAACACAGTTAGAAAAAAAATGATTCTCTTTAACAGTGCAACTTATTCCCCCTTTTTTAAGGGGGTTTAGGGGGGATCATCTGTAGCGTTAATAGATTTTATATTGGTTTTTGTGCTATTTCCCAGAGTTATGAAACACCCCTGAAGGGGTGACTACGAAGATTGTATATAGGCTTGTCTAAAGATATAAATTGAGAGAATAATTAAAAATATTCTAAACATTAGAGTCACGGTTTGATCGGATAATTTGGGTAAAAATCGGGTGCTAATTTGCGCTCCGAATAATCCTCCTAACCCTAAAATAATTCCTGGAATCCATAATACATTCCCTTGAGTTGCGTGTCCAACACAAGCAGAAATAGCTGTAATCATAATCACTCCTAAACTGGTTTGAATCGCAACTTTAATGGTTTCTCCTAATAGCAATATTTGCAAAGGAACCATAATAATTCCTCCACCCACGCCAAATAATCCGGCTAAAATTCCGGCGGAACTTCCGGTTAAAATTCGAGAGAAAACCGGATTAAATGGCATATTATCCTCAGAATTTATAGTAGATTCAGAGGTTTGTTGTTCTTCCCGTTGTTTTTTCTTAGCTGTTATTTGTTTACGAACTTCTACTAAATAAACATTTAATAATAATAAACAGCCAAATAAAAATAATAATAATCTTGAGGAAAATATTCCCGCCAAAAATACCCCAATTTGTGCCGTTAATACCGAAGGAAATCCTATACCAATTACTTTATTTAAACTCAGATATCCCATCCGCCAATTTTGAAAACTTCCAGAAATAGCCGTAATCACAATGGATAAACTACTGGTTGCGACCGCTTGAACAGGTGTATATCCTAAGGCTACTAATAAAGGAACTAAAACCGTCCCGCCCCCAATTCCTAAAAATCCCGCTAAAATCCCAGCAATCAATCCCCCACCAGCTAAAATAATTAATTGAAATGTAGTCATATTTATTGTAATTAATAGGGTTCCTATCGATTATAATGAAAATCTGGCTATAGAATTTACTTTAGGTGTAATCCTATTTCCTATTCCCTACCATGATCATTATTCAGAAAATTATACAATTTTTATATACGATTTTCACCCAACCCATTAGAATCGGCGAAATCACGATTTCGGTAAGTCTAATTATTACGGTAATTATATCACTATTAGTCGTAATTTTCTTGGCGCGATTGGTGACAAACTGGCTGCGGGATAAATTATTGATTAAATGGGGATTTGATGAAGGAAGTCGAGAAGCGATCGCCACAATTTTTTATTATTTTGTAATTGCATTAGGGTTTATTATTGTTCCTCAAGCCTGCGGTTTAGATATTCGATCTTTAACCTTCTTAGCCGGGGGTTTAGGGATTGGAATTGGTTTAGGATTTCAAGGATTATTCCAGAATTTTGTCAGTGGATTAATCCTACTAATTGAACGTCCGGTAAAAGTAGGAGATTATATTGAAATTGATGATTTAGAAGGCAATATCAAAAAAATATCTATTCGCGCCACAACCATTTTAACTAATGATGGAATCTCAATTATTGTCCCTAATCAAAGTTTAGTCAATGCCAATATTATTAACTGGAGTTATGGAAATATTAATAGTCGAATTCATATTAAAATCCCCGTCGCTTACGGAAGTGATCCGGTGTTAGTGACAGAAGTTTTATTAACCGTTGCTCGTCAAGAATCCAGAGTTTTATCCTATCCGGCTCCTCAAGTTTGGTTAAGAAATTTTGGAGATGATTGTATTAATTTTGAACTCTTAGTTTGGATCGATCAACCCAAAGCTAGACTTCCAATTCAAAGTGCCTTAAACTATATGATTGAAAATGCTTTTAAAAAAAACAATATTACTATTCCTCTACCCCAAAGAGACTTATGGATTAAAAATCCCGAAGACCTAAGAATGATTTTTAACCCCGATCAAACTGCTGTTAATTCTCCGGTTGAAACCCCATCTTTTCCGATTCAAACTATTGAAAATTCTCAAGGTTTAGAACTGGAATCTATTAATCATATATCCCTGCGAGATTTATTAAGAAAAGTTGTTTATTTTGAACAGTTAACCGAACTGGAAATATTAGGATTAATTGAACAAGGGTATCGAGAAACTATTGTTCCTGGAGCGTTTATTTTCCATGAAGGAGATCCGGGGGATGCGTTCCATATTATTCTTTCAGGTTCTGTAGAAATTATATCAGAAAAACTCGATAAACAGATTAGAAATTTACAAGCTGGGGACTTCTTTGGAGAACTAGCTTTAATTATGGGAATCCCCCGCACAGCGGCGGTTAGAACCCTAGAAACAACCATTTTATTTGTGGTTGATCGCAATGTATTTCACTATTTTTTATCTAAATATCCGCAAGTCGCGGATCAAATTGCAGAAAAATTAGTTGAACGCAAACAGGAATTAGTTGAACGTCAACAACTATTAAGAGAAATGGGAGTATTGGGGGAAGAAGAAGATTTAGAGATTAATCCTCTGGTCTGGATAAGAGAACGAATGAAAGCATTATTTGGAATTTAAAAGTAACAATAATATTAATCAATTTTTAGATAATTTCCTGCGTCTACAGCGTAAATATTTCGCGGTTATTGTTTTTTTGCGAAGGAGTGATCGCTTTCTTTTTCGGCTGCTTCATAGCACCAGGGGAAACACCGGAAAAGTAAGCCGTGAATGAGTTTCAGGATTTTGGAGTGTGTAATACGTAGCACTGTAGAAGATCCTTTGATGGACTCGTGTGGGAAGATAGATATAACTTATATAAGAAAAAGCTTGACAAAATCAATGTTACTGACTTAGATTAGAAGATAGTTTAAATCAGGCTTATCTTTTAACTAAAACGCCTTCAAGTAAGGCTTTTTGGAACTAAATCCCTGGTTTTTTGCTTATTCTCATCTTTCAGGTGTATCTATGGCTTCCCGAAAAGGCTTTTTTGGTTCTCGTGCTCCGCAGCATCAGCAGTCTTTTATCCTTGAACCGATTCTGACACCGAGTGGTTTTATTGATGGTGGGGACGATACACCTGATCCGGTTAATGTAGACCTGGTAACACCCCTAGATGATGAATTCGAGATCTCAGTAGACGAAGGGGATGTTATAGATGGGGGTGAAGATTTAGCGATACACCCGCAGGAAATCCCAGATATCTTAGCGGATGACGACTTAGAAGAAATAGCTTTTGTTACTCATTTAGACTCAGACCCAGATATTACTGATGGGAGTCAGGACTTAGTTGGGGAAGATTTAGATACCCTTGATACACCCTCTCCAGAAGATCCTCAAAACTCGGAAAATGTAGCTGAAACCGATCCAAAACTATTAGAAACTCAAGACTTTAATCCCGTTGCTGAAGTTACCGAAGAAAGTAATATCCCTGAAAATTCAGATAGTCAAACATCCTTAAACTTAACAGATACATTTACTGAAGAAAAAACGGCTGATTCTGTTTCCCAAGTTGATCAAACTAATAACAGTATTTCAGAATTAGATCCAGATCAAGTTGCTGCAAATTCTTTAGAAGAATCTAATGATTTTGAAGAATTATCTCTCGATATTAACACAGAAACCCAGGATGTTAATACTTTAGAGGAAACCGAACAATCTGAAGAATTATCAATCCTAAATGAAGCCGAATTACAATCTCAAACTGAGGTTAATGGTCAACAAATTGAACCCGAATCTGAGTTAGAATCCGATCATCTAACTACTTCAGAAGTCGAGGGAGAACCCGCAACAGAAATAATACCAACTGAACAAATAGATGCAGAGAGTGAAGTTGATGTAGTAGATGCGATCGCTACCTCAACACCTAACTTTAAATTTGATTCCGGGGTATTTACCGTTGACGAAACCGGAGAAGTTGGGATTGATTATCTATTTGATGGTGGGAAATATAAAGGACAATTAGCCATCTTTAGTTTAGAGGGGATGGAACAATTTGAACCCGGTTCATCGGACTTTATTCAAGAAGCCGCGAGTCGAGCTTTAAGTAACTCAGAATTGGGTTATATTGTGATTTCTGATGCTACTGAAGGAGCTAAATTCAGTGGAAAATTATCGAACGAAGTTGATTGGAACCAAGGAGAATATCAGGGTGTAAAAACCTTTAATATGCAAGCTGGAGATCAGTTTGCAATTATGTTAGTTCCTAATGGAAAAGTAGCCCAAGTTTTTCAGAATCCTGATGCAGAAGGTTCACTACGTCCTCTATTTTCCCTCGCAACAGCTAATCCTGAAGATGGATTTAATGTTGGACAAATTGCTGATGTGACTGGCGATGGAAATACCTTTGTGATGGAGGATGTGCGGGTAGATGGGAATACGGATAAAGACTACAATGACATTGTTTTTCAAGTCAGAGGAGCAACGGGGAAAGCGGTTCATTTAGATGAAGTTATCAACCCGGCAAAAGACTGGCGAACTTCCGATTTAGGTGAAGGGTTAATTGCCTATGCTAAACCTTATATTACCCCGGAAGATCCACTTCCAGAAATTGAAGATGATCTCGCTTCGTTACTCGATGAACTCGATGGTTTACTCGCAGATGATTTCGATTTTGAACCAGAAACAGAACCCGAAGTTGTTGTTGCTGAAACCAACCCCGAACTAGAAACAGAACCAGAAGTTATTGTTGCGGAAACGATTCCTGAATCTGAAGCAGAACCCGAAGTTATTGTTGCTGAAACTACTCCTGAATCAGAAACAGAACCCGAAGTTGTTGTTGCTGAAACCACTCCTGAATCAGAAACAGAACCCGAAGTTGTTGTTGCTGAAAATAACCCAGAATCAGAAACAAAACCCGAAGTTGTTGTTGCGGAAACGATTCCTGAATTAGAAACAGAATCAGAAGTTATTGTTGCGGAAACGATTCCTGAATTAGAAACAGAATCAGAAGTTATTGTTGCTGAAACTACTCCTGAATCAGAAACAGAATCAGAAGTTATTGTTGCTGAAACTACTCCTGAATCAGAAACAGAAGTTATTGTTGCTGAAACTACTCCTGAATTAGAAACAGAACCCGAAGTTATTGTTGCTGAAAATAACCCAGAATCAGAAACAGAACCTGAAGTTATTGTTGCTGAAAATAACTCTGGACTAGAAACAGAACCTGAAGTTATTGTTGCTGAAAATAATCCAGAATCTGAAGCAGAACCTGAAGTCATTGTTGCTGAAACTAACCCAGAATCAGAAACAGAACCTGAAGTTATTGTTGCTGAAAATACTCCTGAATCTGAAACAGAAGCAGAAGTTGTTGTTGCTGAAAATAACCCAGAATCAGAAACAGAACCTGAAGTTATTGTTGCTGAAAATAACCCAGAATCAGAAACAGAACCTGAAGTTGTTGTTGCTGAAACAACTCCTGAATTAGAAACAGAACCTGAAGTTATTGTTGCTGAAAATAATCCAGAATCAGAAACAGAACCCGAAGCTATTGTTGCTGAAACCAACCCAGAATCAGAAACAGAACCCGGAGTTGTTGTTACTGAAACTAACCCAGAATCAGAAACAGAACCGGAAGTTATTGTTGCTGAAGACAATCAAGATTTAATTGAAGAAACAGAACCGATTGTTATAGGAAGTGAACAAAATGATACATTAACCAAAGTAGAAACCCCTGAATATCCGACAGAAACCATTAATAATCCTGAAGAAATATCTAGCGACAACAATCCAATTGTACCGCTTAATATTACTCAGAATAATATTCAAACAACAGAAATAAAAATTACGCCCATTGTTCCACAGGAGCCGAATAACCCATTAGTAGATCGATTAGAAAATCTCACCCAACAATTACGCCATCAAACTGTATCGGAGCAACCCGTTAATCAAACACTGATTACGCGCTTAGAACAATTAACCACTCAACTGCAAAACAAACCCTCTACCAGCCTCAATTCTACCGCCTTACAATTAATCGAAAAACTAGAGGCAAAATTAGGAACTCAACCCCCAATTCCTGCAACCGTCGAACCGCCTGTCCAGTTTGAATTTGCTACAGAAAAGCAACCTTTAGTTGGGGTCATTGATACTGGATTTAGTGGGAATAATCCTGATATTGACTACACTCGAATTACCTGGGGAAGCGATAAAGTTGATGGCGATGCTGACCCCACTTTATCGGCTGGAGAAGGCAACGAACATGGGACTCATGTATTAGGAATTATTGCCGCCCAACAAAATAATGGCATTGGTATTGATGGGATTAATGATAACGCTCCGATTTGGGCAGGACGGGCAATTGGTTCAGGAAAATGGGCAGAATCTTTAGTGGAATTTGTGGATGCCGCTAAAGCGTCAGGACAACCCAATGCTGTGGTTAATTTAAGTTTAGATTTAACCCAAATTAATCCCGATGGAAGTGTAACCACTCGTTATGAATTAACCCCACAAGAACGAGCCGCGATTGAATATGCGCGCCAGAATGGGGTATTAATTGTAGCTGCGTCGGGTAATGATGGCGGTGTCATGTCAGTTTTGGGTCAAGCTTCCCAGGAATTTGACAATATTATTACCGTTGGGGCGGCGCAACGAATTAATGATCAAATTGCCCTTTCTAAAGCTTATGATCGCGCGGACTATTCCAGTTACGGTCGCGGATTAGATATCATGGCCGATGGGGGGACAGTGGAAAATCCAGTGTTGTCCACTACTGGTGATGGAGTTGGTACGATGGCGGGAACATCGGTGGCGACGGCGAAAGTCACGGGTGCTGTTTCGCAAGTTTGGGCCGCAAATCCTGAGTTAAGTTATCGTCAAGTGATTGAAATATTGAAACAAACCGCAACGGATTTGGGTGTAACGGGTTTCGATCAGGAAACCGGAGCCGGGTTACTGAATATTGCGGCGGCGGTGCAGTTGGCGAAGGTGACAACACCGGAAGTTTATAACCCTACTCCGTGGGTGACTCCTGACACTTGGAGTGGTGAAGGGAAGGTAACGCCAGAGGAACGGGCGGCGCAGGGTGGGACTTCTCTTGCTACGGCTACTGTACAAACAGCACCTAATTTCTCGGAGCGCGATCGGGTTGACTCGAATCAGCCTGATAAATATTATCAGTTTACGGTGAACGAACCTGGTTATGTCAAGTGGAATTTGACCAGTCTCAACCCGGTTTCAGGATTTCCTACTCCCCCAAATGTAACTATTATCAAAGCTGACGGCAAGCCTGGATCTCATATCTTCAGTAAAGGGATAGGGATTTCTCTTAGTTCTTCTGTGATCGGGGAGGGACAGACTTCTTTCTCAGGTGGCGATTTTTACGATCCGGGGACGTACTATCTCAAGGTCGGTAGCGGTGCTGGGTCTACTTTCAAGGATTACAACATATCAACTCAGTTTACTGCCGATCAAGTTTCCAGTTTTGCTGGGAATGTGCAGTACAGAACTCAGCCCTATTATTCCTTAGACGACAGCCTCCAAAGTCCGATTTTCTCAGGGCCGGCTGTCTCTGAGTTGAATAATTTAGCAGGTGTGGTCACTTATGACGAGATAAATTTCAACAACCGGATTGCTAAGTATGGGTTTGAAGTGAAGGAGTCGGGAAAATTCAGGATAAATTTGAATTCTCCCAATGGCAAAATGGAACTGAGCGTTAAGAAATTTATCGGTTCTGAAGATAGACCAGTACAACTTTCTGGCCTTGGGGTTGCTGCTAACTCCAATCAATGGTTGGAACTCGAACTGAATAAAGGGCGCTATGACATTGAGGTGAAAACTCCCAGCAATTACTGGCAAGAACCTGATTGGACTTGGGCTAAACAGACATTGGTACGACCTTATACATTGAATGCCACTTTTACTCCCAATGCGCCACAACCCGGACAAGGGAAAGTTCCTTCGTCCGCAGGGGTATTTGATAAGACAGTAGTGAGTAATGGGGTTGTTAATCACTATTACAAGAATGGGCATTTGACGGTGCAGCCTTCGGGTCAAGCGAGTTGGTATGGCTATCCTATGATAGTGATATCAGGTTCAGCGCAACGAATTAATGAACCTTTGACCGATCCTGATGGTAATTACTCAATCCAGACTGCCGCAAATTTATTTTATAGTAATCTTGACTTGGGGGATGGGATTGATATAAGACGTGCTCTTGGCTCAATTGGTGGTAACGATTTAAGCGATTTCCACAAATTCAGCTTAAACAGCTTGAAATTAGTAAATTTTCAATTATCTCAACTCACCAATGGTGCTAAGTTGGAGTTAATTCAAGACCGAAATGGTAATGGTCAAGTTGATTTTGGTGAAGCGATTACTACCAGCGATCCTGGATTGAATCCCCGTTCTTCATTCTCGTTTGATCGAATTTTAAGAGCAGGGAATTATTATTTGCGAGTGAGTCCTGGTTCTTCTGGTGCGACGACTAAATATCAAGTGGATGTGGCAGAGCGATCGCCAGAGAATCAAGTCATTGCTGGCTACAATTCGGATTACTATTTAGTCCAGAATGCTCAATTGCGACCGATTCCAAATCAAGAAACATTGAACGCACTAAAAATTAATCCGAATACAGTTAAGCGTTTCTCGAATGAAGATTTAGCTCGGATTCCACAGGGAAATCCTTTACCTTCACGTAAAGACGGCGATGTATTTAGAGATCAGTCTGGAAATATTTACTTGATGCAGTCAGGAAAAGGATATTTGGTTTCTGATTTGGATACTCTGAGAGCCATTGGCATAAACGAGACAGCGATGGCAACTTTTCCTGAGAGCGATCTCAAGGATATTCGCTCAGGAGAACCTTATGTTTTACTGAACCACTGGAAGGCAAGCTTTATCAACCGCAATGCAGGAAACGTTTCCCAATTGTATAATATTGGGGATTTCAATAATCCTGTAGCCACTTTGGATTTGGGAGTTCAAGGAAGTGGGGACGGTAATCTAAGTTTGTACCGCAATTGGGGCTTGACCAGTCCTGACAATCGGGTGCAAAAAGATTACTTTGCTATGCAGGCATCGACTCGCACTAATATGCAGGCTGGTAAGTTGTATCAGGTGAGAACTAAATCTGATGATGGGACTCGGTTCTTACTCAAGAATGTCAAGACGGGTGAAGTTAAAACTATTGAACAATTAGGTGGCTGGAGTGGTGGAGATTGGCGGGGTCGTGGTGCTGATGAACCAAATAAGATAATTTACTTCAAAGTACCTGATTCGGGTGATTACGATTTCTATGTCCAGTATTACGAAAATGATGGGGGTTCTACAGTTGATATTTCAATGGGTGAAGTTAAGCCAGTTGACGGTTTCTATGACAGCGATCGGACAAATTGGAAATCCAGTGTTTACTGGTGGGATCGGACTAAAGCGGGCGATCCACCTTTAGATTTCCAAAAAGCAGAAAATAAGATAGGGGTTTACAATCTGGGTAAAAATGACCGCAGTGATGGTAAAAAGGGTATCAGCCTGGATTGGCGCAGCAAGCTTCCTAATAATGACGTTACCTTGCCAAAAAACAATTTTGCTATCAGCAGCTACACTCAGGCTCGTTTTGAACAAGGTAAAAAGTACACAGCATGGGTGTATTCAGATGATGGATATCAGCTATATGCTATCAACCGCAGTACGGGTCAACGAGTTAATATCACGCCTAGTAATGAGTGGAAAAAAGATGCTTACGGGAAGCATCAACCAATTGATATCAACGTTCCACCCGGTGATTATGATGTTTATTTTAATTACTTTGATGGGGGTGGTGATGCTTATTTTGACTTGTCTTGGGAGGGGGTTGCTTCTTCTTCACCAAAAATTGATCTTCCTTCTGGAAGTAGTGGTATTGATGTATCTAATAACAATGGTTATGTAGATTGGCAAAAAGTGAGAAATGCAGGTAACTTATTTGCTTTTATGAAAGCAACAGAAGGTACAGGCTACACCTATAATCGCTTTTTCCAAAACTTGCAACAGATCCGACAAGTTGGTATGCGTCCTGGTGCTTATCACTTCTTTGTTTCTAATGTTAATGGACAGGAACTTAGCGGTGAAGAGCAAGCTAACTATTTTCTCAATGCTGTAGGAACTATAGGGAAAGATGATCTTCCTCCTGTGTTGGATTTAGAAGAATATGATGGCAGGCCTGAATACAGTTGGAAAAACATAACTTTAGAAGCTCGTTTAAAGCTTGTCAAGCAATGGTTAGATACAGTTGAACAGAAGACAGGACGCAAGCCGATAATTTATACAAATCCGGGCTTCTGGAGATATTATATGGGGGATTCTAAAGACTTCGCAGAATACCCATTATGGATTGCCAACTATGGTGTAAGTCAACCTGATATTCCGGGTGGCTGGAAGAATTATGCTATTTGGCAATATTCTGAGACAGGTCAGGTAGATGGGGTAAGTGGAAATGTAGACTTGAATAAATTTTCTTCTTTGAATGAGATTGCTGCCCCTAGTGGCGGTTCCAACAATGGTGGTGGCACTATCAATCCTGGAGGCAACAACGGTGGCAGTGGAACTTCTTCAAATCCAAATCTGACTCAACTGCTAAACGGTCAACTTACGGGCAACTATATAGATGTAGACCGTGCCTATGGTAATCAATGTTGGGATTTAGTTGCTTATGTGACAGGACAAACGGGATTAACAACAAATTGGAAACGCAGCGTCAATGTCATGTCCAGTGGAAATATCCCAATTGGAACTGCTATTGCAACTTTTCTGGGTCCAAATGGTACTTACGATACACCACCCTATTACAACAACCAACACACCGGGATTTTTGCCGGCTACGGCACTGAGAATGGATCACCTGGCTTTTACATCTGGCAGCAGAATTGGCCAATAGGTTCGTCTGTGCAAAAGGGCTTTATCAAAGCTAGTGGTTCAGGAGTTTATAATGCAAACAATTACCATGTAATTCAGTTCTGAGTATGACAACATTTAGAGCAATATGTCAGTAGTAGTTGTAGAGTACGTTGGATGGAGAGGGCGATCGCCTTTTAGGATAGAGAAACTGCGATCGCTCTTTATTTCTTTATCTCAAATTAGTTGTTTTTCCTCATCATTTCTTCTAACAAAATCGGAGGGCTTTCATCATAGAATACTTGCTTGTTGTCAATCGTTTCATCCCTAAATCTGCCACAAGATTAACAGCAGGTTTAGCCAGCACTGCGATGCGACGCATTTTATGTATTTATTTTTCTCAAATCAGAAGTAAAATGAGACAAAGCTATCTAAGCCTCCCAATCTAACTAACCATGCAAACTTTAACATTTGACAGCATTTTAGACGCGATCGAAACCTTGTCTATAGACGAACAAACCGCTCTGCTTGTCATTATGCACCGAAGACTTAGCGATCGCCGTCGCACCGAAATTGCCGCTAACATTGCACAAGGAAAACAGGACTATCAATCTGGAAACATCTTTAGAGGTACAGTTGATGAAGCGATCGCGGAGCTAAACCGTTGAAAACTATCACTTTTACTTCATATTTTAAACGTGCCTACAAAGCCCTCATCCGTAAACACCCAGAGCTACAACCCAAAGTTGAAGATGTCTTGAGACTTTTGGCAGAAAACTCTTTCGATCCATCACTGCAAACACACAAACTCAAAGGTCAATTAGCTGGCTCTTGGGCTTGTACTGTGGAATATGACTGTCGGATTGTATTTGATTTTGTTGAGAATCCAGAGTCGGGAGATGAAGAAATTCTCTTGCTCGACATTGGCAGTCACGATCAGGTGTATTGAAAATGTTGGCTTATGCGATCGCCTTTTTCTATCTGCCATAGTCAAGGGCGATCGCTCTATTGTCACCTCAACATATTGCTCAAATTAGTTGTTTTTCCTGATCATTTCTTCTAACAATATCGGAGGGCTTTTATCGTGGAATACTTGCTTATTATCAATCGTTTCATCCCTAAATCTGCCACAAGATTAACAGTAGGTTTAGCCAGCACTGCGATGCGACGCATTTTATGTATTTATTTTTCTCAAATCAGAGCGATAGGGCTAACGTGACGCAGCGCGATCGCTCTTTCTCCACCTAAGAAACCTGCTTTAATCGCTTGAGACGTTGTTCTCTAATATTACGTTCTAACATTTCAATCACCTCTTGTAACTCCAAACCAGCTAACTCCATATCTTGACAAGCACGATGGGCCTTCGCGAGAGTCCGCTTTACCTGTTGTGGATCGGGCAAAAAGGGTGTTTCATTCATAATAAATTCCAATCCGCTTTAATTTCTTGTGTACTACGTTCCAAGGCGGGAACCCTGCTAGAGATACTAACAATCCTATCATCTAATAATGTTAACAGATCGGGAGTAGCCCTGGGCTGTGATTCCGCAATCCGCATTTGTAAGATAGACAGTTGAGAAAATCGTTGTTTAGCTTGCTCGGCGATTTCAGTCAGTTGCTCCAATGCACCCAATGTACTCTCCGTCTCTCCAAAACGCTCCAATAAGTCTAACTCAGTAGCCTTAGCTTCATCCACAATATCTAATAATCGTTGTTTGAAATCCCAAATAATTGCCCGACGCTCTGGGGGTAATTTCGCCATCTTGTGATCGTGAATCAGTAACAGTAGGTATTATAGGGATAAAGTACCCTCAATCATTCAGTTTTTGTGAAAGGGCTTTAAAAAGCGTGGCCTCAGCCCTATCGCTCTTTTGGGGATGGGAAGGCGCGATCGCTTTTCACCTCACATATTGCTCAAATTAGTTGTTTTTCCTGATCATTTCTTCTCACAATATCGGAGAGCTTTGATCATGGAAAACTTGCTTGTTGTTAATCGTTTCATCCCTAAATCTGCCACAAAATTAACAGCAGGTTTAGCCAGCACTGCGATGCGACGCTTTTTATTGATATCTTTTTCTCAAATCAGAGCGATCATACTCCACTCTTATCCCCCCCTTTTTAAGGGGGTTAGGGGGGATCAAACCCAACAACTCCCCACAAACCCCCTCAAAACTCTGCAACACCTCAACATTCGTAAACCTAACAACTTTCAATTCATACCCTTCTAAAATCACAGTTCTTTCTGCATCATATAGTTTCCCTTGTTCGGTAAAATGACTATCCCCATCTATCTCAATCACCAATTTCAAAGCAGCACAATAAAAATCGACAATAAAATTATCAATGGGTCTTTGTCTCAACACCCGAAACGGAAAATGTCTCAAAAAATCTTGCCAAAGTTTACGTTCTGCTGGGGTGGCATTTTGTCGCAGTTGTTGAGCAATGGGTGTCAGTTTAGAATTATAAGGAAGATGGAAGTTGGAGTTATTGAATCTGGGCATGATCCCCCCTAGCCCCCCTTAATAAGGGGGGGATAAGATGTTAGGAGGAATTATAGGTTAAGTTGAGGAGGGTATAGGATGTTGATGGAAATTTGTGTTAAAGAGAGCGTCTTAAAGCCCCCCTTCTCAATGGGGGTTTGGGGGGATCTCCACTTAGATTATCCGAAGAAGATCCCCCCTAGCCCCCCTTAAAAAGGGGGGACAAGATGTTAGGAGGAATTATAGGTTAAGTTGAGGAGGGATAAGATGTTGATGGCAATTTGTGTTAAAAAGGGCGATCGCTTACCTCTTAAAGCCCCCCTTCTCAAGGGGGGTTTGGGGGGATCTCCACCTAGATTACCCGAAGAAGATCCCCCCTAGCCCCCCTTAAAAAGGGGGGGACAAGATGTTAGGAGGAATTATAGGTTAAGTTGAGGAGGGAATAAGATATTAAGAGTAATTTGTGTTAAAGAGAGCGATCGCTTACCTCTTAAAGCCCCCCTTCTCAATGGGGGTTGGGGGGATCTTCACTTATATTATCCGAAGAAGATCCCCCCTAGCCCCCCTTAAAAAGGGGGGGACAAGATGTTAGGAGGAATTATAGGTGAAGTTGAGGAGGGATAAGATGTTGATGGTAATTTGTGTTAAAGAGGGCGATCGCTTACCTCTTAAAGCCCCCTTTCTCAAGGGGGGTTTGGGGGGATCTCCACCTAGATTACCCGAAGAAGATCCCCCCTAGCCCCCCTTAAAAAGGGGGGGACAAGATGTTAGGAGGAATTATAGGTTAAGTTGAGGAGGGAATAAGATATTAAGAGTAATTTGTGTTAAAGAGAGCGATCGCTTACCTCTTAAAGCCCCCCTTCTCAATGGGGGTTGGGGGGATCTTCACTTATATTATCCGAAGAAGATCCCCCCTAGCCCCCCTTAAAAAGGGGGGGACAAGATGTTAGGAGGAATTATAGGTTAAGTTGAGGAGGGATAAGATGTTGATGGTAATTTGTGTTAAAGAGGGCGATCGCATTCTATTTATTCAAAGCCAACTATAAATAACAAAAAGAATTGACAAATTATCTCAATCAATATATAATTGAGATAATTTATATATCAATTTGTTAAAAATAATGAATACTATTGAATTGCGAAAGCACATCGAGCAAAGTCTTTTAAAAATTTCGGCAGATAACCTCAAGATAATAGCTGAATTTGTTGAATTTATTAAACAAAAAGAAAACGCTAAAAATATTGATTATCCATCACCAGAAAATATTTCTTACAAACCCGCTTCTGGTCAGTCGGTATTGCGACACGCTGGTCAGTGGGTTGGTGATGACTTACAAAACTGCCTTGATTTAGTTAATCAAACCAGAGGAAAAGTATCGGTCAATAGACATATTAATCCTTTTAAATAATGTATCTTTTAGACACCAATCATTGTAGCCTTATTCTCCTCAATAACCAAGCCGTTATCCAAAACATAGAACAGGTAGGAGAAACTAATATAGCTACCTCTATTATTACAGCAGGTGAGCTAATTTATATGGCAGAAAATTCCACTAATAAAGATCAAAATTTAACCCTAATAAACCAGTTTATTGAAGATATTAGAGTTTATTATATTGATCAAGAAACCGCTAAATTCTATGGACAAATTAAAGCTGCCTTAATCAAGGAATTTGGCCCCCAACAAAAAACGAAACGAAAAACAACTAAAATAACAGAATTAGGTTTTGATGAAAATGATCTCTGGATAGCTGCTATTGTTCGGCGTTATCATCTTACCCTAGTAACATCTGATAGTGACTTCAACCGCATCAAAACAGTTATCAGTTTTACCCTAGAAAACTGGAGAATATAAAGTATTGCGATCGCATTCTCCCCAAAGTGCTCATTTTTAATAAAAATTTTACCTAATAAACCCTTGACTTATCCCTAAAAGTTTAATAGAATGAATTAGTGCATCTAGGTAATCATGAATGCTCATAATCCTCTCCCTGAATCCAACAGTTTAGACTGGATTTGTCCAGACTTAACTCTCTACTGGAAATTAGCAAAAGTTAAAAATTTTAATCAAATCGTTCTCAAAGCTAAACAAGGTCAAACTCACCATTTATTTTCATCTCAAGAAAGCTTTGCCCTGCGATATTTTACCGGACAATTCACGATTACAAAAGTTCAAAAAGTTTGTCAACAGGAATTTGGAGAAACCTTAGCTCCCAATTTTGTGATTAACCTGCTACAAAAATTGATTGAACTCAATATATTAGCCTTGGATGAAGAAGAAAACGGCGAGAACCCAGACCTGGGGTTTTTAAATACCTCACTTAAAAAACAGCCACTCTCCAAAGCCTCCTTAAAACTGAAAGATTGTGTGCAGTGGATAAAACACCCCGATGGATATTGGATTCTGCGGAACCCGGAAGATGTCAAATTCATCCAAGTCACCGAACAAGATAAAACCATCATTGACCAACTGGGACATCAGCCGATGGCTGCGGTGGCTGTGGAATTCGGCATTTCCCAAAACCAGATTAAATATTTGCTGCAAATGCTGACGGTAACGGCCATGTTGGAGGGAACCACACCGCCCCAACCCCCCAAACGCAAATTCAACCCGATGCAGTTGTTGTTTTTCCGCATTCCCCTGTTCAACCCTGACCCTTGGTTAAGCCGACATATCAAGGGTTTGCGGTGGATCTGGACTCAACCAGTTGGCCTGCTTCTGGGTGTGTTCCTGACCGTTGCCGCCCTGATGGGGTATTCCCAACACGGTGAACTGCTCCAAACTGGACAACAACTATTGGCCCATTCCCCCAGTTCTCTGCTGCTTCCCTTTGGGTTGTTGACGATGTTGGTTGTCACCCTGCACGAACTCGGACACGCCTTCACCCTCAAATATTACGGCGGCATTATTCCCCAAATTGGACTGTTGATGATTATGTTCATGCCCGCCGCCTATACAGATACTAGCGATAGTTATTGTTTAGTGAAGCGATATCAACGGGTTCTGGTCATCGGCGCGGGGGTTTTAGTCCAGTTAATCATAGCAGCAATTAGCCTATTTTTATGGAACGGGTCTAGCCCTGGAACCTGGTTAAATTTCCTCAGCTATTTGTTAATGTCGGCGGCTCTGTTCACCGTTGCCCTTAACCTCAACCCCCTGGCTAAATTTGATGGCTATTACCTCGCCGTTGCCCTGACTGGAATTAATAACCTCCGTAGTCGGTCGTTTGGATTTTATAAAAATTTATTCACCAGAAAACCAATTCAGGAGACGGGAAAAGATGCTCTAATTTTAGCGATTTATGCCCCTTTAAGTTTTGTCTATATCTACTTTGTGTTTGGATTTTTATTCGTTAGAATTGCTGACTGGTCATTCACGAATATTCCTATTTTATCATTAATGTTGTTGCTCATCTGGGCAATTTATTATTTTCTCCCCCAAGACCGTTAACATTCAAAATTAACCCTTAAATTCGGAGATTTCACCATGACTAACCACCCTCAAAACCCATCCCAACCCCGTCTAAAAGTTGTTCCTCCTGTGGTTCAAGATACTCCTGTTTCTAAACCTGTAGAAGCACCCGCTCCAGTTTCTCAACCCGCACCTAAGACTTCTAATTCCTTGATAATTTGGGGGGTTGTAGTTTTGGGAATTAGTGGTATTGGGATGATTCCAGTTAACCCTAGACTGAGTGGGGAAACAACTATTACTTCAACGGTTGGAGAACGTCAGGCTATTACAATGCCTCAAGCGGGTACTTTAATGCTTTCTGTGCGCCCGAATCAAGTTGTTAACCCGGGGGAAATTTTAGGAACAATTTCCAGTCCAGAGTTAGAAAAACAAATTACTGATTCTCAACAAAAATTAGCCGAGGGTAAGACGATATTAAGTGCGGCACAACAGCAGTTAATTCTTGCTCAATCAAAATTAGGAGTTGCTAAAATCCTAGAAGCGAATGCCCAACAACATTTTGATAAAAGACAAGATGAATTAAAGGGAGCTATTTCTGAAAAAGGTTTACCGAAAATTCGGGGAATTCAGGAAGAACAGGAGGGAATTGAAAATGAAATCACTGGAATACAACATCAAATTAATGGGATAGGAGATGAAATTTCAGGAATAGAAAGTGAAATTGAAAAAGTTAAAATTAATATCCAAGGACTAAAAAACCAGTTAACAATAGTAGAAGGTAACCTGAATCGGCTAAAACCTTTAAAGGAACAAGGAGTATTAGGTGCTTCAGCTTTTGTAAACCCAGAAAAAGAATTTGAAGAACTAACAAGTAAAATTCTTCAGGAAGAACAACAAATCAAAACCCATCAACAGCAAATTAATCAAAAACGCAATCAAATTCTGCAAATTCAGGAACTAAAAAGTCAGAAAGATCAAACGATTCAAGCTAAATCTGAGCAAATTAATGAAGTCGCTCAATTAAGTCAAGAGAACTTAGACCAAGCTCAATTTCAAGTTCAACAAAGAATGGCTGAGAGTGTATCATCTCAAAAGGAAGTAGAAGCGGCATTAACTGAAATTTCACACCAACAGAACTTAGTAACTCAACAAGAAGCTGAATTAAAACGTTTACAGGAACAAAAACAACAGTTAACTCTAAAATCGACTATAGCGGGAACGGTTACAACTTCTGATTTAGACTTATTGAATAATCGAACTTTAGAAGCGGGGAAAGAAATTTTAACTATTCTAAATTTATCCCAGTTAACAGGATTAGCAGAAATTCGTCAGGAAGATATTGATTTAATTAATCGGGATTCACCTGTTATCTTTAAACCTCGTCAGGCTGAATTTCATCAGTATCAAGCTCAAATTGAAGATATTCAACCTGTGATTCAATTCGATGAATCTAAGCAAAAGTCAGTCTTAAAAATTAAAATATCAATTGATAATGCTGATCAAAAATTACAAGCTGGGTCAACTGGAGAAGCTCATTTTCAGACACCCAAAATGAGAGTTTATCAAGTGATTCAGCGAGAAATATTTAAACTATTCCCTTGGTGGAAACTTTAGTTTTAATATTAATTATTGGCAAAGTAGATAAAGTACAAGACCTGTAAAGACTAACCAAAGTTATGATTACATCCCAGCATCAATATACACTTTTAGCCCCTAATATTTTTGGGTTTAAAGGGGGAATTCAAACCTACACTACTTTTTTCTTGCAGGGATTACAATTGATTGACCCTCAAGCAAAATACCAAGTTTTGCTAAAATATGATAGGTCTTGTCCTGAAAATCATCAATTTCTACCTCAGACTGAATTTCATGGCTTTGGACGCTTTCCTCGGTGGCTGCAAAGCTGTTTGATGACCTTCACAATGGTGCAGTTAGCAATTGAAAACCCCTCATTAACCTTCATTTGCACCCACGTTAATTATAGTTGGATTTGCTATTATCTCAAACGTTTATTTAAAGTTCGGTATTGGGTAATTGCTCATGGGTTAGAAGTTTGGGATTTAAAATCTGTTCAATTGCAAAAAGCTCTCCATAATGCTGATAAAATTATAGCCGTTAGTAACTATACGCGCGATCGCTTAATTCAAGAACAAAACCTCGATTTTAAACCAGTTATTGTTGTACCGAATACCTTTGACCCCACGCAGTTTCAAATTGCTCCTAAACCTGAATATTTACTAGATCGTTATAATTTAACTGCTAAACAACCGATTATTTTAAGTGTTACTCGCTTAGGAAAATCAGCCCGCTATAAAGGATATGATCAAATTTTACAAGCATTAGGATTAATTCGTCAATCTTTCCCCAGTATCCATTATATTTTAGTGGGAAAAGGAGATGATACACCTCGAATTAAAGATTTAATTAAACATCTGGGTTTAGAATATAATGTTACCTTAACAGGTTTTGTTTCTGATCAAGAATTATGTGATCACTACAATTTATGTGATGTATTTGCTTTACCCAGTCAGGGAGAGGGATTTGGAATTGTTTATTTAGAAGCATTAGCTTGTGGTAAACCCGTTTTAGCAGGAAATCAAGATGGTGCAGTTGATCCCTTGTTAGGGGGGGAATTAGGCTGTTTAGTTGATCCAACGGATGTAAAGGCGATCGCTTTAAACCTATTACAAATTTTGCAAGGAATTTACCCAAATCCTATTTTATATAAACCCCAACAGTTAAGAAAGAACGTTATTAAACAATTTGGAATTGAGTCATTTCAATCTAATCTTAGGCAAATTATGAATATTTTTCCGGTTCATATTTGAGTGATTCAATGATCAATTATTCTACTTTCTTAATACTCCAAATTTGCTCGCGCATTCCGACGCCACATTTGCGGTTTAATACGTCTTAAAGCAGAAGCGCGAAATCGTTGATCCCATTCGGTTTCAGAAAGTTCGGCTAATTCCGTTAATTTAGGGGCAATATTTTCAGGATAGGGTTGAAATTCTATAACGTCTGTTTCCTGGGAAAAACGTTGATTCCAAGGACAAACTTCTTGACAAATATCACATCCGGCGACCCAACCGTTTAAGTTTTTGCTAATATTTTCGGGTAAGGTTTCTGCCCGATTTTCGATGGTATGATAGGCAATACAACGGTTAGCATCTACTACAAAGGGTTGAGTAATTGCGCCCGTGGGACAGGCTTCTAAACATCGGGTACAAGTGCCACAATGTTGAGTATGGGGAGGATCGGGCGTGAGGGTTAAATTAGTTAAAATTTCCCCTAAAAATACCCAAGATCCGTATTTTGTGGTAATCAAATTACTGTTTTTAGAAATCCATCCAATTCCTGCTTTTTCCGCCCAAACTTTATCTTGAATTGGCCCGGTATCGGCATAATATCGGGCTTGAATTCCAGGTGCTTGTTGTTGTAACCATTCGGAAAAAGTCTTTAATTTTTTATGTAAAACCCTATGATAATCTCGTCCCCGGGCGTAACGGGAAATTTTACCCAATTCGGGATTTTCTGGTTGTTGATCGGGGGTATAATAGTTGAGTGCTACACAAATAGCCGATGCCACTTCTGGCATTAACTGACGAATATTTTGGCGTTTGGGGCTATTCATCCATGCCATATCCGCCGCATATCCTTGATCTAACCAAGATTGCAGATGTTGACGGTTTTCTTCCGTTTCAGTGATAGCTGCAATACCAACTTGATGAAATCCCAAATCTAGGGCTTTTTGTTTAACTAGATTGGTGTTAATTGCTGAATTCATAGAGACAAGAAGGAAGCACAAAGACACGAAGACACAAAGAAAGGGAAAGGGGTTTTAATGGGGTAATTAATATTTATTTAAAAAAACTAATGGGGACACAGAAGGAGAAAATTTACCATTCCTTCTGTCTCCTGTTTGTATTGAATCAGCGCCTATGCTTTCGGGGTTTTATCGGGTAAACTCGCTTGTAATTTCAAACAATTGCCACCTTCAATTTGTAAAGAATAATCCACCCGATCCATTAGTCGATTCATAATTAACCAACCATAACCATTTTCTTGTTTATCTTCTGGTTTAGGCGGATTATAATTATCGATTTCATAACCGGTACCGTGATCCCAAATTTCTAAAGAAATATCTCGTTCTTGTAATTCTAAACGAACCATCACAGGAAGATGGGGTTTATCGCGGTGAGCATGACGGATGACGTTGGAGTAAGCTTCTGCAAGGACAAGGCGAAACCGATTTGACTGACGGGGCCAATCCACATGATCTCCTAGTTCGACTTCCAAACTGCTCAATAACCAGTTTTCAACGATGGTTAAAAACCTAATATCGCTTGGCACTTGAAGCTCAGTTTTCATCGGTCAACAAAACCTCCAGAGAGAGTATAGTCTGATCATCTTCCTGAACGGGATTATGTTCTCGGATAGCGGCTAATAAGCCATCTAAATTTAGTTTTTCTTGCTGTTGGAGTAACTTCCAAAGTCCCTCCTGTTGCAACATTGAACGAATGGCGGGACTGCCATCGGTTGTTTCTTGCACCACTGTAGCTTCAGTAATCCCATCACTAGTTACTAAAAAGATATCACCGGGGTTGAGGGTAAGACTGTCTCCTTTGCCCCTCCAGACAGGAAGAATTCCTAAAGGAATCCCACGGGTCTTGAGAAACAACGGTTCGACAGGAACAGAGGGATTCGGGTGATTTTCCCCCAGGTTACTCTCCAGCCTTGACCAAACCAAGGGATAAATATGTCCAGCATTGGCATAGGCTAAATATCCCGTAGAGGGCGTGTAACGAGCCACAACCATTGTAATAAAGTGATTATTACTGACTAAATCATCGGACAAAATGCTATTAAGATTTTGCATGACTTGATCGGGTTCGGGGGACGTTTCCACGGAAAGTTCCCGACGCATCACCGAAATCGCACTGGCCATAAATAGGGCGGCCGGAACTCCTTTACCCGATACATCCCCCAAACCGACCCAAATATCTCCCTGGGGATGGGTAAAGACTTCAAAGAAATCTCCCCCCACCTCCCGGGCTGGATGACAACAGGCTTGTACCCGCAGGGTCTCAAACTCTGGCCAACTTTGACGCAGGAGATTATTTTGAATTTGACTGGCGACCTTGAGTTCGTTCTGCATCTGTTCGGCTAACTCTACCGTGCGTTGATAGAGTTTGGCCTGGGACAGCGCTAAGGATGCCTGTTCGGAAACGACTTCCAACAGTTGAATATCATCCTCTGACCAAGGAGAGGAACTGTTTTCTTGATAAAGGGCTAAAACCGCCAATAAATCATGTTGATAGGTCAGGGGTAAAACGATTTGACTAACTGGGTTAGAGTTTTCCCCCTGTTGAATTTCAATTTCTCGACTTTCTAAGACCCCTTGCATTGAGGTTTCCAGTTGAGATAACCAAGTTTGGACATTCTCTGTTTCTCCCCCATAGGAAAAAGTTTGAGCCGAAAGTTTCCCCGTTTCAGCCGAGCGAATACAGCAGCCCGTGGCATTAAAGGTTTCTCCCAGGGTGCGAACAATGGTCTGGAGCATACTGGAGTAGTCGAGGGACTCTCGCAGGGCGCTGACAACATCGTTATAAAGAGATTCCCGACGCAGAGCGCGCCGCAGGGTGTTTGTCCTTTGTTTGAAGAATTTGTATGTTTCCGAAGCTTGTTGAATTACAGACTTGAGTTCTTCGGGATTCCAAGGTTTGGTGATATATTTGAAAACTTGGCCAGAGTTAATCGCTTCCACGAGGTCTTCGACATCCGTATATCCGGTTAACAGAATCCGAATGGTGTCTGGAAAACGTTCAACGGTTTTACCGAGAAATTCGGTTCCGTTCATTTCTGGCATTCGTTGATCAGAAATAATCACAGCCATTTCACCCTCGTCGTCGAGAATTTGCAGAGCTTTGAGGGCGCTGTCGGCCTTGAACACTTGGAAGTCCCGGCGAAATGTCCGAAACAACAAATCTAAGTTGTCTGGTTCGTCATCGACGACCATGAGTTTCAGCTTTCGACCATCTCCCCGACTCATGCGATTCTCTACTCCCAGATGAACAGATCAGGTGTTACTCATCTTATCAAAGAAACGGGTGCAAAACCCCGAACCAAGAATACTCCTACTCTATAGATGGGGTTTCGGTAAAATACGGACGAATTTAACAATTTGACCGGTGACTTCAATTCCGATTAAATGATTTTCTAAAGTAAATCGATAAAAAATAGCACTGGAACCTAAAGCTTTAAGTTCGGGTAAATCTTTGATATTGTTAACATCTTTAAATTCGACAAACACAAAATGATAGACCCTAGAATAAGCTGATGCTTCTAAGTTCATCAGGTCATGGATAAAAGAACGACCATAGCGAACATCGAGAGTCACAACAGGGTTATTTATTTACTCATTCACTTTGGGCATGGGACGATAGGTCGGATGTTCTGGATGGGTAGTTGTTGATCGATTATACTCAAAATGCAGCATTTCTAAGGCTTCATCATAGGTTAAGGAATCCCCTGGTCTGAGGCTTTCCTTGGCTTCTTGAATGGCTTTGAGCATATAGGTATCATAAATTAGGGTTTGCAGGGATTTCCATGCTTTTCCTAAGTCTTCTTCGGAGATCTGATCCACTAAGTAGTGCAGTTTTTTTCTAAGCGGATTTATCATTTTTACAGTTAAAATCCCGACTTGGGTAGTCTGCACCTACTATCTTATCATTTGTGGGATCAATTTTCAATTTGTGAAGTGCCGTTTAAAACGGGGATCAAGATCGGCTTTTTTGTTCCGATTACACTGAAAACACAAGGTTTGTAAATTACTAATATCGTTAGTTCCCCCTTTAGCCAAGGGAATAATATGATCAATAGTTAATTGGGCTTCATTTTCTCTTTTACCACAACTTTTACACTGATAATTGTCCCGTCCAAATACATAGGTTCTGACTTCTGGAGGAATAAAAATTCTGGGGGTTTTATTCATGGTTTTACCTTCACTTTAACCGTTGTTATATTCTCTAATTAATTATATAGCAAACAGGGAACACTTCGACACTTCGACAAGCTCAGTGCAAAGCAGGGAACAGGGAACACCGGATAATAATTCTGGTTGTTTAATATCAGTATTAAAGTGTTACAACCTATTTAAGATTGTTATATTTCCTAACACCATCCTTTAAAACTCCCCCAATTTTGACTTAATCATCAAATCAAGATTCTGCCAATCTTCAAGATTAGATTGAGACAATGACAAATATTTTTCCGAACCCAATTTTAATCTATTTTCCATCTCAGCATATAGGTTACGACTGTTAGCGGTGGGACAGGTAAAAGAATATTCAACCAAAGCAAAATTCAGGGCAAACCATAGGTAATAAATCAATTGTACATTCCGATCACTTTCTAATTTACCTAAAGAATTATAGATAGCTGATGCAATTCTCCCAAATTCATTTTCTGCCTTAGTATTAGTTGCGCCAATTTCAGCAACAAGATCATAGTTTAAATCAGAATATTGATTTTTGGCTTTAGTCCAAAATTTATTAAACAGTTCATCGCTATTCACTTTTCTGGGATTTTCTCGACTATTAATACTGCTACAAATTTCGTTTATTAGATCATCAATTGCAAAATATAAGGTGTAAATTTTTTCTATGTTATTCATGGTTGTTTATGAAAGTATAAGTTAGGGACAATAGGGAATATAGCAAGTCTAAATTAGTTCTCTAATTTGTCAACATTAAAAGAAGTATTATAAATCGGTGTAGCAAAAACCCCAGATTCTCAAATAAACCGGGGTTTTTAGAGTCTAATTAGAAATCAAAAGGCTCATCAACAACACCAGAATCAGCAATAGTCGGTAATAAATGTTCAAACAGTTGCATCGACTGTAAACAACTATTAATTTCCGAAACAAATTGATTATATTCGTTAATCTTTTGATTCACTTCCGCATTAGATTGGGCATTATTTTTGATTTTCTCCTCCGCTTCCTGCGCTAAGGTTTTTTCCAAATAAACCCGCGCTTGACTATACTGTTGCATAATCTCATCCGCTTGAATTTCCGTCATCGGTAATAGATGGGTTTTCAGGGTTTGGTTAACCGTTTGGCGGAAGTTTTGATAAATAGATTTTGACACTTTAGGCTCAAAATCTAACTTCAATAATTGACGGATAGCGGGTTCGGCATCGACTATCGTTGTACAATCATAACTGGATGAAGTTTGTAATAGAGTTTGGCGAAATTGATAAATCGAAAATGTGCCTTCATCATAGAATTTAGGACTTTCTCGCACATAGCGATCACATTCAGTTTTAGCCATGGCAATTAAGGCTTGATTTACTTCTGCTTCCAACTCTTTTAAGCGTTTTTCTAACCCCCCATCATTCCCTAATAAACGATTGAGTTTGCGATAATATTCAGTCTTGCGAACTTTTTCCACTAAACGACGGAAAAAACCTGCATTCACAGATTTAATAGCCTCGACTAAAATATCCTCTAATTGATTCGCTAAATAATACAACGCTTCAACTAAAACCGCTAATAAAGGTGCGGTTGCATTCCGAGGATGATTGAAAGTTGCTCGACTATAGGCTTCTTCGACCGAAAAACTATCTAATAATTCATCTAAACGCCGCACCATTCGAGATTGTAATTGCTTGAAATCCTGTTCAAAGCCATCACATTTACCGGTGACAATCTGATTGACTTCTTCATTAATATGATCTCGAAATTCTTGCCCTGCTTCTTGTAATTGTTGATTGAGAAGTTGTAATTCCTGGGCTTTCATCGCTTCAATTTCCCGGGGTTGACTGTCTAAGTCCCGTTGAATTGATTCATAATACTTGCGTAGCGGAATACAAATATCTTCTAAATCATCGGCTAGATTTTTAAACAGTTGGGGGCGTTTTTCCTCCGTTAAATAGTAAGTAATAGCATCCCGGAATTCTTCGATTCCGCTATCTTTTATTAACTGATCAATTAACGGTTGTCCCCAATCGGCTAAAATTCGGGTGTAGTTTTGATTCGGAGATTCAAAGCCATTAATAGTGACTCGAAACTGGAGGGGAAGTTTGCGAGAACTGCCGCAATAGTTATTAAAAGCATAGACAAATTGGGGGGTTTCTTCTTCTCCTCCAAATCCTTTAATACTCTCAGCGAAAATACTATCTAAACCAAAGCGATCGCGTCCGCTTGTGCCTTTAATTTGACTGCCATAAAACCCTAATAATCCACTGGTTTTATAGACCCTTGTGGTATCTTGAAAGTCAGAATAAATTAAGTTCTCTAACCGTTGACGCAGTTGGGCATTATACCAGGTTTCATCAATCCGATTAAAGATATAAAAAACCCGATCGCGGATACTCGGATTTTGACGAATTCTTTCTAGAAGTTCCGTTTCTTCAATCGTCATTTCTCCCGCCGATGCGGGTTTCAAAACACAGACCACCGCCGAGGTATCGGGATTCTCGATTTTGTTATAAGTTAATTGGGCATCTTTCTCCACGGGAGCGTCAATTCCCGGGGTATCTATAATCACATTTCCATCTTTTAATAGGGGATGGTAGCAATAGTATTCAATCCGTTTTAAGACCGCGCTATTACTCCCTCGACGGGCATAACTCGCCGCTTCTTTGAGGTTGGAAAAATTAAACTGTTCCATCGAATAGGTGGCGTTATTTAGGGTTTGAATGCGATCGCGATTTTCCGTAAATCCTTTGAGCAATAAATCTAAGGCTTTAGCTTGTTTTGCCCGTTCCGATTTATTCACTCCTCCTTCTTGCTGAATAATTCTTTCGCATCCTTCTACTAATACATCAATCATGTCATTTCGATTGATATTAACGTTAGAAGATAACCCCAATAATTGACATAAAGTAGCGACTTGTTCCCGAATTTCGGCTTCACTTAAAAAGGTTAAAACTACTCGCTCTTGATCAAGTTCAGCATAATCAATATAACATTCTGTTCCGGTGGCGTGTCCCTCGGCACTATATAATAATTCCCGTTCTAAAAGGGCATTAATTAACATCGATTTTCCAGCACTAAACGCCCCGGCAAACACGATTTCAAATTTGGGAGAAATGACTTTCTTCAAAGAAGCATGAACAGCAGTAATATCCTGTTGACGTAGAGAGGGTTCTTGATGTAGGAGTTTAACTAAGCCTTCAACCTGATGTTGTAAATTTTGGCACTGGGGCGATAGGGGATGATTCATAGATAAAACTTTACTTTTGTTGAAAAATGTCTCACTTTAGATTATCCCTGATCGAATATAACTTGAGAATTAAATTTTACTTTAATTTACAATTCCCATTTTATCGTAGGGGTTGGGTCTCCCAACCCTCTTTGCCCAGATAAATAAAAGAAAGTATGCTATAATTAATTGCTAATTTAATTTATATAAGTACCTAAACAAAATTAATTACACATCCTCCACCCTGTTCCCTGTTCCCAGATCCGGTGTTCCCTCTCTCAACTAGGTAATTTATTTTGTGTAACTACTTACTATAGCAATCCTAAATAGGTTGTAATATTTTATCATAGGGGTTTGGTCTCCAAACCTAGGCGCAAAGAGGGTTTGGAGACCAAACCCCTACGGGTTTTTAAGTACCTACACAAAATTATTTGCACATCCAATTATTCTCTGTTTTGTGTTATAAAATATGGACAGTTTAACAACAGCAGCAACCCCTCAAGATATCAATGTGACGATACTCCTTTTAGGAGGTTATCAATATCAAATTACTTTAGCCTCCAATTCTCCCTTACTCTTGAATTTATTAAATGCTGTGGTTCATCCCACCGAAAAAAATCAAGATGAACCGCCCAAACTGTTTCAAATTCCGATGAATGGACAGCAACAAGCCCTATGGTTTTCAAGTCATTCTTTAGTCGGAGTCATTACCGAACCACCGATTTTTATTAAAGCGCATACTCCCGTAATTCCCGCTAAACCCCAAGGGGAAATTTTTAAAATTAAATATTGGCAAATTGATAATTTTTTATCCCCAGAAGACCATCAAAAACTCCTGAATTATGCTTTAGAAGAAGAACAGCAATTTCAATTAACTGGCCCAGCCACTAATACATCAGACTATCCTGAACATCGGGATTCTTTGGTTCTCTATTATTCTCCAGATTTTGGGGATATCATTCTAAATAAAATCAAAGCGGTGTTCTGGAAAGCCTTAGAAAAACTCGAGATTCCCCCATTTCCGATTACCCATATTGATGCCCAACTCACGGCCCATAACCACGGCCATTACTTCCGAACTCATAATGATAATGGTTCAGCTAGGGATGAAACTCGAATGTTAACTTATGTTTATTATTTCTATCAGGAACCCAAGGCATTTAGTGGAGGAGAATTATTAATTTATGATACCCAATGGCAAGGTCAGTATGCCTATTCTAAATTAGAAAATTTTCAAGCGATTGAACCTGTGAATAATCGAATTGTCTTTTTCTATAGTGGTTTAATGCACGAAGTTCTACCCGTTGATTGTCCGTCTAAACAGTTCGCAGATAGTCGATTTACGGTGAATGGTTGGGTGAGAAAGTGAAAGTTTGTTGTTTTCTTTCTAGTCTTAGACCCCCCTAGCCCCCCTTATCAAGGGGGGAAACGGACTTTAAAGTCCCCCTTTTTAAGGGGGATTTAGGGGGATCTAATCTCGGCTATAATCAGAGGTTTTCGGCTGTGAAGTTAACACCGATGCGCTGGTAATATTCCTAACGCAAAATTAGAGCGACTTCCTTAGCAAAATAGGTGAGAATTAAATCCGCCCCAGCCCGTTTAATACTGGTGAGGGTTTCTAACATCACTTTTTTCTCATCAATCCAACCCATTTGTCCAGCCGCCTTAATCATGGCATATTCCCCACTGACGTTATAGGCCGCCACGGGTAAATCCGTTGACGAGCGCAACAGATGAATAATATCTAAATAGGCTAAAGCGGGTTTAACCATGACAATATCAGCGCCTTCGGCTTCATCTAAAGCCAATTCTGTCAAGGCTTCTCGGGAGTTAGCGGGGTTCATTTGATAGGTTTTTTTATCGCCAAATTTCGGGGCCGAATCCAAGGCATCCCGAAAAGGGCCATAATAGGCCGAGGCATACTTAGCGGTATAGGCCAAAATCGCTACCTGAGTATAGCCCGCCTCATCTAACCCCTGACGAATCGCCCCAATTCGACCATCCATCATATCCGAAGGGGCGACAATATCAGCCCCCGCCTGGGCATGGGAAATCGCCTGTTTAACTAAAACTGCGACGGTTTGATCATTGAGAATTTCCCCATCCTCGCTGACAATTCCATCATGACCCTTACTTGAAAAAGGATCAAGGGCAATATCCGTGATGATCATAATATCAGGAATTGCCTGTTTAATTGCCCTAACAGTACGCTGAATTAGGCCGTCTGGGTTATAACTTTCCGTTCCGGCGTTATCTTTTTTTTCTTCCGCAACCAAGGGAAATAAGGCAATGGCGGGAATGCCTAACTCCCAGGCTTCCTTAACTTCTTTTAACAGTAAATCCAAGGTATAGCGGTAACTTCCAGGCATAGAAGAAACCTCAACCTTTTGATTTTCCCCCTCCATGATAAACAGAGGATAAATTAAGTCATTGACCGTAAGCTGGGTTTCCGTGACCATGCGCCGGAGGGCATCGGTGCGACGCAGACGACGGGGACGTTGAACCAGATTTAAGGCATTTTTATGAGATTCTGAAGACATAAGAAACGGGGTAAAAATATTTTTAGTAAAGACCAATTGTTAATTATCCCATTCGGGTGGGTTCTGGATGTCCCTAAGTTGTTAATAAATGTAACAATTTTAAAAAAACAGCAAAATTGCGACAAGTGCAACAGTCTAGTTAACAAATCAGCCTACAATGACTGCAAGAGTGTCTATTGCCTTTTTTATTTATGATTAGCAACCTATATATTACTAGCATTGAACCCGATAGTGGTAAGTCCTTAATTCTGTTAGGAATTATGGAATTACTCTCGAAACGCATCCGACGGTTAGGATTTTTCCGGCCGATTATTCAAGCGGGAACTCAACTAGATAATGATATTGAACTGATTCGGAGTCGCTATCATTTGGAGTTTCCCTATCAAGATTATTATGGCGTGACCCATGAAGAAACCCGGACTTTAATTGCCGAGGGACAGTTTGAAGAAATCCTGAAACGGATTATTGAGAAATATAAGGCTTTAGAAGAAAAATGTGATTTTATTGTTTGTGAAGGCACGGATTTTACTGATATTATTTCCGCTTTTGAATTTAACTTTAATGCCGAAATTGCTAATCAACTCGATGCACCGATTTTATTAGTCGCGAATGGACAGGGAAAAAGCCAAGAAGACGTGATTAGTAGTGTTAAAAGTGAACGAAAAGCCTTTATAGAAAGGGATTTAACCCTGGTAGCAACCATGGTTAATCGAATTTCTCCCGAACAATTTCAATCCGTTTCCCAGGAACTGGCAGAGATTTGGTCTTATGATGATCCCGTCTTTATTTTACCCGAAATAGAGGCTCTTTCTAAACCCACCGTCGGGGAAATTATAACTGCCCTTGAGGGTGAATTTGTTCATGGCGATTCCGAACAATTAAAACAGGAAGTGTTATCGTTTAAAGTAGCGGCGATGCACGTTCCTAATTTTCTCTATCATATTCGAGAAGGCTGTTTAATTGTTACCCCAGGAGATCGGGCTGATATTATTCTAGCGTGTTTAGCGTCGGCTTTTTCAGAAACTTACCCCAATATTGCCGGAATTATTTTAACTGGGGGGTTTGAACTACCACCCTCTCTGCAAAAACTAATTCAAGGGTTTACAAAATGGACAGTACCGATGTTTAGCGTAGAAACCGATACCTATAATACTGCAACCATCATTAATAATATTCACTCAAAAATTACCCCCGATAATGAACGAAAAATTGCCTCAGCTTTAGGACTATTTGAAAACCATATTGATACGTCTAAAATTGAAACCCGGATTTCTCTATCCCGTTCTTCCCATATTACTCCGATTATGTTTGAGTACGAACTGGTCGCCCGGGCTAAGAAACAACGTCAACATATTGTTCTACCCGAAGGCACAGAAGAACGAATTTTAAAAGCCACTGAAATTCTATTAAGACGGGGGATTGTGGATATTACCCTATTAGGAAATCCCCAAGAAATCCGAGAAAAAGCAATTTCACTGGGATTAAAGTTAGAAGGAGTTAATATTGTGAATCCCATGACATCTCCCTGGCATGAAGACTATGCTCAAACCTATTATCAATTGCGAAAACATAAGGGAATTACGGAAGATTGCGCCCTAGATGTGATGCACGATTTAAGCTATTTTGGCACGATGATGGTTCATAAAGGTATGGCGGATGGGATGGTTTCCGGGGCTATTCATACCACCGGGCATACTATTCGTCCCGCCTTGGAATTTATTAAAACTCCACCGGGATGTTCGATTGTTTCCAGTGTGTTTTTTATGTGTTTAGAAGACCGGGTTTTGGTCTATGGAGATTGTGCGGTGAATCCCAATCCTAACCCCCAACAATTAGCCGATATTGCCATTAGTTCTGCCCTAACTGCTGAACAATTTGGAGTTGAACCTTTAGTAGCGATGTTATCCTATTCCACCGGAGAATCAGGACAAGGAAAAGATGTGGATAAGGTGCGAGAAGCGACCTTGATTGCCCGTCAATTACGCCCCGATTTAAAAATAGAAGGCCCCATCCAATACGATGCGGCCGTTGATGAAGATGTAGCTAAAACCAAACTACCAGGAAGTGAAGTTGCCGGACACGCAACGGTATTTATTTTCCCCGATTTAAACACCGGAAATAATACTTATAAAGCCGTACAAAGGTCTGCGAATGCCGTTGCCATTGGCCCGGTTTTACAAGGATTAAATAAACCCGTGAATGATTTAAGTCGGGGTTGTACGATTACCGATATTGTGAATACCGTTGCCATTACCGCTATTCAAGCCCAGGGAATGAATTAAAACTCATTCATTCCCCCGAACTTAAAATTAGTCAATCAACTCTGGACTCGGAATTTGGGTATCAATTTCCGCTTGGGATAATGTGGGGATTAACCCATTGCTTTCCGCCGCTTTGACAATTTTGGCGGGTTCAATATTTAATTGAATTTCCCCGGTTGTCGGGTCAGCCGTAGCAACGGACTGAGTACCATCAACAAAATTCACCGTAATGGGTTCAGTTAATTCTTCGGCGGGAGTATTCGGACTGAATACTACTTGAGTTCCTGCGGGGAAGTAGAAGCCATCACAATCCCAATCATCATCGGTAATTTGACCGGCTGCGAGAAAATAGAGTTCGCTAGGAGTTTTGCCTCCGTCACTGGCATAAACCCCTACTGTTTTTCCTGTTTCATTGTGGCACTGAGCTCGTTTTTTCGCAGTTTCTATAATTTTTTTCTGGGACTCTAATTGAGCCAGTCGCTGTTGAAATTGCTCAGGAGTATAACCGGCTTCTTCTGGTGTATCTTTAACCAGTAGAAGTTGATTCAATGTCTGAGTAACCTCTGCATAGTCAGCCCCTTTAGTAAGATCTTTGCTGGCCCAAGAGGGTTGGGCAATCATTAGATTCACGCATAATAAAAGACCGACAAGCACAATTTTGATAAACCGCATATTGTTTTCCTTTTTTGAAAATTGGGTAGATGCCAACAATTGAATTATAGCCATTTCGCTCTAATTTGCTATGACCTTAGTTTAAGTGGCATCAATTCATAAAAGCAAATAGTCTTACTTGTCATTTTAATAAATTTAATTGATTAAATTTCTGGGTCGTAACTGGGAATAGAAGGAATCATTTCCAGTCGATTTCGGTTCACCCAGCGATTGACGAATTCATTATTATTTTTACAAAACTTAATTTGTACTTGCTTAGAACCTAGCTTAACAATTTCCGCCGGAACTTTATGGACATTTGCCGAATCAGCACGGGCTTTGTAAAGCCAAATGACTTTTTGACCCACTTCCAGAGCATCGGAATTGCTGGTTGAAGGGGAGGAGGTTTCTGCCACAGAGGAGGCAGAAACAAAGAAGTTGATTCCCAGTAAAAATACAACTACAGACATAGGTAAAACCTTCATCTTGTTTTCCGATTACAAACTTTGAGTTTTGAATTGTGAGGCTTGAATAATTTTGATTAATCCCATTAAACACAAACAGCTAGTAATTAAAGCAATGGGACTTAAAGAAGCACTATCAAGGATAATAAATACACCCAGACCAATTAATACAAAGGGAACAAAATGATTCCCATAACGGGCGAGTAAATTGGATATATCCCGTTGACAAGTTAATTTATAGGTCATGTAACACCAAACTCCAACCAGCAACAAAAAGACTGAAATAATAATCAGTAAACTAGAGATACCCGCAGAAGCAAATAAGGGCATATAGATACTAATATTGTCGCTACCATTAGCAATAGTAATCGCTGCTACACTATAAGCGGGAGGAGAAATTAACCTAGCTAAACCAGAAGTAGGAGAAAATTCCGTTTCTAATTCCGGCTCGGAGGATGAATCACCATCATCAGGATTGAGTAACTGATTAAGTCCAATGGTAATGGGAACTAAACCCAAAAGTCCAATCCATTCGGCGGGTAGTATTAACCCCCCAAAAAAACCAACCATACTAGCAATAATTAAAGTACAAAAACCGAGATACTGACCGATAACAATATGGCGACGACGAAAGGTGGCATTAACTTGAGAAAACAACAGTGTAAGGATAACTAAATCATCCAAATTTGTAGCGGTAAAAGCTGTAATACCAGTAAAAATAGCAGTAAAAATCTCATTCATTTTTATGTCTCCTTAATCTTTTGAATATTCCACCTGTAAACTTTTGTTTCAATTTGGGTTCCCCCTACAACCTCTAATCTACCCCGATTAACCGATAGAAACAAATGTTCTTTGTTTTTAAAATGATAAGTACAAATAATCAAAAGTCGAATTATTTCCAGAAGCCATGCCGGGCATGGCTTTCATTCTATTGTCATCTTCCCTACTTCCCCTTTTCCTAAAAACCATTGCCCATTGGCTATTCCCGATGAATCATAAATTTTGGAGGCCAATCAAATAGGACTGTGATAAATTAATATCACTTATAAAAACATAGGAAAACGTCCAATGAATATGACTCATTATATGGAGCTTCTAGCCACTAACCAGCCCTGGAATCTTTTGATTTTTATGGCTGTGCCTGTTATTCTGGCAGAAACAATTGCCGTCTCCGAACTTTATATTTTATTTACTCGAAATTTAACAGGAATAGTCAGAAATATTAATAAAATCGCCGGGATTTTAGTGGGATTTTACTTTTTAGTGATCTTTTTACATCTATTTTTTAAAGCCGTAATTCCCATCACAATGGCGGGACAATGGAGAACCATTATTGACGTGATTGCGGTGGGATTTTATTTATTAGGAGTTGTGCCTTTATTGGGAATTAGTCTTTTAGAATTAAACTTAATTGCTAAACACAAAAGTGAAGAATCTAAACTCAAAATCCATGCTACCTTTGTGGCTATTTTTCTAGTGGTTGCCCATATTGCCATGATTTTTGGAATGTTGAGTCCTGCGGTATTGGGTGGACACTCAGAAATGCCCGGGATGTAAATAAAACCGGACGCAGAGGTCAATATTCTGATTATTTATTATTGATTACTACTTATTTGACCTAGTTGGAATTACATCACTAAATAATCGGTACAATGTGAAGGCATTCTGAATCGGTTGCAATAACGAAGAACCGCTATCACCCAATCTAGTTATCAAAGACCGACGAACAATAATCACATCATTATTCTGTAATACAGGATTATTCTCCTGGGCATTCCCCAATGTAAAATCTATATCAATTGTTCTTCGAGTTACTGAACCATTAGGATTCAGACGAATCAGTTCAACGGAACTTTTATTAGCACGGTTGTTATCAAACCCGCCCGCCGATAGTAGGGCTTGATTCAAAGGACGATTAGGGGGAATTTGAATCACACCGGGATTTTTGACCTCCCCGACCACATTCACCGAAATGGTGGCGGGTGAGAAACTGGCGGAAGCAATTTTTTGTAAATCGACCGCGGCAATATTAGTAGCCGTCGGGACAATTATAGTATCCCCTTCTTGTAAAAATACATCTTGGTTGATATCTCCCGATTGCAACAGTTCCCAAAGATTGATTTTTGTGGTTTGTACCCCGGTTCTGGTGATGCGTTGGATTTCAATATGGCGAATATCAGCTACATTGGTAATCCCTCCGGCTGTTTGTAACGCCTTGGTGACCGTGGGTAAATTAATTCTAGTTACTGTTGTGGTGGTTCCAGAAATGGTAGTATCGATTGCACTCGCTTCTGGAGTTAACGAATAAGCTCCCGGACGAAAGACCGCCCCGACAACTACCACCTGAATCGATTGGTTGGAAGACCCGGCTAAACTAGAAGAAGCGATTTGGCGCATTTGTTCTGAGTTAAAACCTGTTATCGTGGGAATAAAAATACTGTCTCCATCCCGGAGAATCGGATCTTGCTTTAAGTCTCCCTGAGCTAATAATTCCGCTAAATTTAAAGTAACAACGGGTTGTTGTGGGGTAGTCCGTCGGAGTTGAACTAAACTTAAATCCGCCGCTTGAGTTAGACCTCCAGCGATTTTGATTGCTTGGGTTAGTCGAGCAAATTGTTGATCTACTCCTAGATTATAGGAACCGGGACGATAAACTTCACCAGCAATGGCAATCTGTACAGGACGAGGTGTAACTAGATTAACCGTAACAATCGGTTGTCGGAGTATTGTTGAATAGAGTCGAGTAATCAATTTTTGAGTTTCCACCAGAGTCAAACCCACCACCGGGACAGGCCCAATCCCTTGAAGACTAATGGTTCCATCGGCAAGAACCGATTGTTCGCCCCCGTATCGCTCTACGCCAAAAACATCCACGCGAATTTTATCCCCCACTCCTAAAACATAGGGAAAATCTCGAACTGGGTTTCTTAACACGGGTTGCCGTCTGGGTAGGAGAGGACGAATTAGAGGAGCGGTTTGGGCTTTAACCGGGAAGGCGGAAATCAGGGGAACTCCTACAAGCAAAGTTAGGTGAGTCAAAAAATAACTAACATAGCGAACAAACATAAAATTATCAGAGGTTATCCACCAAAGTCCTTATTAATATATTCTAGCTAACAATTCTCAACCCTTCAAAATCCAGACAACAGAATAACTTGCTTGATCAGGAGGGATTTGGGATGGGGGGATTGACAATCTGTAAAAAGCTGTGTTAAACTAAGAAAGCGTGCGGGCGATTAGCACAGTGGTAGCGCACTTCCTTCACACGGAAGGGGTCGTGGGTTCAAATCCCGCATCGCCCATTCAAACTGTACAGTAACTAAATCTGAAGCCATCGGGCTTTTCCGGCTTCATTATTGGAATAAAAAGTAACAATTGTAGTTTTGATATAGTGGTAAACTGCACGCCAAAAAAAAACACTACAAAATATCAATTTTGGATTGACCGAGGCGGCACCTTTACCGATATTGTTGCCCGTCAACCCGATGGCAGATTAATCACCCATAAATTATTATCAGAAAATCCACAACACTATTCTGATGCTGTCATTCAAGGGATACGAGAAATTTTAGGATTATCCCCCCATCAACCCATTCCTAGTGAGTTGATTTCTGAGGTCAAAATGGGAACCACCGTCGCCACCAATGCCTTATTAGAAAGAAAAGGCGATCGCACGCTATTAATTATAACAAAAGGCTTCAAAGATGCGTTAAGAATCGGCTATCAAAATCGCCCCGATATTTTTGCCCGTCAAATTATATTACCCGAAATGCTCTATGAACAAGTTATCGAAGTCGAAGAACGTTATACCGCCCAAGGAGATGAATTAAAACCCGTTAATTTAGACCAATTAAAACCCCAATTAGAACAAGTTTATCAAACCGGAATTAGAAGTTGTGCCATTGTCTTAATGCACGGTTATCGCTATCCTCAACACGAACAACAAATCGCAGCTTTAGCCCAAGAAATCGGCTTTACTCAAATTTCCGTATCCCATCAAGTTAGTCCGTTAATGAAATTAGTCAGCCGAGGAGATACCACCGTTGTTGATGCTTATTTATCTCCCATTTTAAGGCGATATATTGATCAAGTTACCACTCAATTAAATTGTCATCCTCCCTTAGTAAAGGAAGGAGGAATAAAAGAAGAATTAGAGTTAGAAATTATTGAAAATATCAATAACTCCAACTCCCCCATTTTTAAGGGGGGCTGGGGGGTATCAAACCCCATCAAATTAATGTTTATGCAATCCAATGGCGGCTTAACCAATGCTCAAAAATTCCAGGGAAAAGATAGTATATTATCAGGGCCAGCCGGAGGAATTATTGGCGCAGTTCAAACCAGTTTAAAAGCCGGATTTGATTCTATTATTACTTTCGATATGGGTGGAACTTCTACCGATGTTGCCCATTTTAATGGCGAATATGAACGACAATTTGAAACCGAAATAGCTGGGGTGAGAATGCGAACGCCGATGATGGCTATTCACACCGTCGCCGCCGGAGGCGGTTCAATTTTAAGGTTTGACGGGTCACGATATCGAGTGGGGCCAGAGTCCGCCGGAGCTAATCCTGGGCCGGCTTGTTATCGCAATAACGGGCTATTAACGGTTACGGATGCTAACGTGATGTTAGGAAAAATTCAGCCCCAATTCTTCCCGAAAGTATTCGGAAAAAATGGCAATTTACCCTTAGATACTGAAATTGTTCAACAAAAATTTAGGGAATTAGCACTAGAAATTAAAAGCCAAACGGGAGATAACCGCACCCCCGAAGAAGTCGCCACTGGATTTATTACCATTGCGGTTGAAAATATGGCAAATGCTATTAAAAAAATATCCCTACAACGGGGTTATGATATTTCTAACTATACCCTTTGTTGTTTTGGTGGGGCGGGCGGTCAACACGCTTGTTTAATTGCGGATACCTTGGGCATGAAACAGATTTTTATTCATCCCTACGCAGGGGTTTTATCGGCTTATGGAATGGGGCTGGCTGATATCAGAATATTACGAGAAAAAGCCATGGAAAAACCCTTAACAGAATGTTTGATTTTCGAGTTAGAACAGATTTTTTCAGATTTAGAAACTGAGGCAAAAACAGAATTAGAAAATCCAGATTCAAAAACAGAGATAATTCTGAAACTCAATCTCAAATATGAGGGGACAGATTCCATATTACCCATTCGTTTTATCGGTAATTTGTCTAATTTAACCCAAAAATTTGAACAACAGCATCAAACCCGTTATGGATTTATTAAACCGGAAAAAGCCTTAATTGTTGAATCAATAACTACGGAAATTATTCAAAAAATGGATACCTTTGAAGAACCGATATTAAACCGAACTAATCAGTCTCTCACCCCCATTACTGTTGTTCCCATGTATACCCAGAATGAATGGCAACAAACCCCTATTTTTAATCGAAGTGATTTACAACCTGGAGATATTATTCATGGCCCAGCGATGATTATAGAATCCATCGGCACGAATATTATTGAACCGGGTTGGCAAGGGGAGATAACTGAAAAAAATTATTTGGTTTTAAAACAAACTAATTCTATTAAACCTCCCTTAGTCAGAGGAGATGGGGGAATAAAAGCTGACCCTGTAAAATTAGAAATCTTTAAAAATCTATTTCAATTTATCGCCGAACAAATGGGAATCACCCTGCAAAATACCGCTAGTTCTGTTAATATTAAAGAACGTCTTGATTTCTCCTGTGCAATTTTTGATCAAAACGGTCAATTAGTTGCTAATGCACCCCATATTCCCGTCCATTTGGGGTCAATGGGTGACAGTATTGAAAGTTTAATTGCTGCAAAAGGTGAAAGTCTCAAACCCGGGGATGTTTATTTATTAAATAATCCCTATAATGGGGGAACCCATTTACCGGATGTTACGGTTATAACTCCGGTTTTTACCCCCCCCTTAGTAAAGGGAGGAAATAGACAGGAACAGACTATTTTATTTTATGTCGCTTCAAGGGGACATCAAGCGGATATTGGGGGAATAACACCGGGTTCTATGCCTCCTAATAGTACAAATATTCAAGAAGAAGGAATTTTAATTGATAATGTTCAATTGGTTAAAGAAGGTAATTTTTTAGAAACAGAACTCTTAAATTTGTTAACATCTGGAAACTATCCTGCCCGAAATCTGGCTACCAATATTGCCGATTTACAAGCTCAAATTGCTGCCAATGGAAAAGGCGTTCAAGAACTTCTCAAAATGGTTGAATATTATAGTTTAAATACCGTTCAAACCTATATGCAATATGTTCAGGATAATGCAGAAGCATCGGTGCGTCGAGCAATTGATGTATTAACCGATGGTGAATTTAGTTATAAAATGGATAACGGGGGAATGATTAAAGTTAATATTAAAATCGATAAAAATAACCGCAGGGCAATTATAGATTTTACGGGAACTTCTCCCCAACTTCCAACTAATTTTAATGCCCCAAAATCCATTTGTAAAGCTGCCGTTTTATATGTATTTAGAACCTTGGTTAATGACAATATTCCCTTAAATGCCGGATGTTTGAAACCTTTAGAAATTATCATTCCTGAAGGTTGTTTTTTAAACCCCCGTTATCCAGCGGCGGTCGTGGCGGGAAATGTGGAAACCTCCCAAGCCATTGTTGATGCTCTATATGGGGCATTAAACGTGATGTCAGCCTCTCAAGGAACGATGAATAACTTCACCTTTGGAAATCAAAATTATCAATATTATGAAACCATTTGTGGCGGTTCAGGTGCCGGAATTAATTATCATGGAACCGATGCAGTTCATACCCACATGACGAACTCCCGTTTAACTGACCCGGAAGTATTAGAATGGCGTTATCCAGTATTATTAGAAGAATTTAGTATTCGAGAAAATAGTGGGGGTTTAGGAAAATTTAAAGGCGGAAATGGCATCATTAGAAAAGTTAAATTCCTAGAACCCATGACCGCCGGAATTCTATCAGAACATCGAATCATTCCTCCTTTTGGATTAAATGGCGGACAACCTGGGTTAGTGGGTAAAAATTATATTATCCGTAGTAATGGAACAATAGAACAATTAACTAGTACCGCCACCGTCGCAATGAATGTCAACGATATTTTTGTCATTGAAACCCCTGGGGGTGGAGGATATGGTCATCATAATTAACCCAAACAAATCCTATGACATTCGTAATTCGTAATTAAATCTGTTTTTTCATCACTAAACAATTGCGCTGATCGTCTAACCGTATATAATGAAGTTCATCCATTAATTTAGACATAAAAATCAATCCTCTCCCACCTTCATGTTCCAAGGGGTCGGCGTGCATTTTAATTAAAGACTCCAGGGTTTTTTCTAAGTCAAAGGGTTCCCCCCTGTCCCAAATTTTTATTTCAATCCAGGGGGAAAATATCCTAACTTCTAACTCAATGGGTGTTGTTTCGGGTAAGGCGCAATGAGCATGACGGACAGCGTTAGTAAATCCCTCCGTCAAAGCAATTTGACACTGATGAAAAATATCCGAAGGAAGAAAATCCAAGGCAATGTTTTCAAACCAAATCAACACATCCTCTAGGGAGGTTAAAGTGGTTTTGACCTGAAGATTTGATTGTGCCAGTAGTGCTGAATTAATCATCAATTCTCTACATAGCACCGCTATTTCTATTAAATACAACTATGATAGTTTTGACAATCAACTTCATGTCATACATCAGACTCCAATTTTCCTGATACTTCAAATCTAAACGAATAATATCCTCAAAATTTTTCACCTGAGAACGACCATTAACCTGCCATTCCCCGGTCATCCCGGGTTTAACATCTAAGCGTTGCCATTGAGGAACTTCATAACGTTCTACCTCATCAGGTGTCGGTGGACGAGTTCCCACCAGACTCATTTCTCCAGTTAAAACATTCCAAAATTGTGGGAGTTCATCCAAACTGGTTCGCCGCAAAAACCGACCGACTTTGGTAATTCGAGGGTCATTATCATTCTTAAAAATAGCTCCTTTTGCTTGATTCGGAATTTTATCTTTTAAGGCTTCCGCATTCGTACACATAGACCGGAACTTCCAAATCCGAAATCGTTTTCCCATCCAACCGCAACGCACCTGACCAAAAAAAATTGGCCCTGGACTATCTAAACGAATCGCAATAATAATTGGAACCGCTAATACCGATGAAATACTTAAACCAACAATAGCACCCGTTATATCAATTAATCGCTTCACCCAAGACCGCACAGAAGGATGAGTCACAGGGAGACGATTTTCCCCTCTGATTTTATCCTTGAGTTTATCGTCTTCACTCGGAGGTTCAATGGTTAATACTTGGTCAAGGGAAGTGAGGGAAAAAACCCCCATCACCTGAGAACCAACGGATTTTAAAACCAACTCAATCCCTTTGGCTTTTGTGGTTTTCAGGTTACTAATCAGCGCCCCAATGCCACTACTATCAATAAATATAGTCAGACCAAAATCAAGAATGATTTTTTTGGGCGGAGGAGTCAGGGAAATTACATCCTGACAAGTCGTTTTGAAAGAAACTGCTTCTAAAACACTCAAGCGTTCGGGTAAGCGAACAGAGACAATATCTCCTGCTAGGATAATTTGAAATTTTTCTTCTGGAATTTGACCAACCCTCTCCATAATTTGCTGGGTAGTTGTTGTTAATTTTGCTGCTCTGTTTTAATCATACTCAAAGGACAACGAGAAAAGGCGTTGATTCAGTACGAAAAGTCGGACTAATCCTTTTCTGTTATGACAATAGCACCCTAAATTCCCATTATTTTTATTTCCAAGATGATTCTAACCTAAAATTTCCCCCACCGCCAGACGGGTTCCATTCACAAAATCCCAAGCGGACTGCATCCGTTTGCCCGCCAATTGGACTTGGGTGAGTAATAATAATCCCTCACCTGTTTGTATTACTATCCCAAAACGTTTAATCAGGGCGACTACCTCTCCCGGTTGTCGGTGAAAGTTGGATAAATTCGGCCATTGTTGTGATAAATTCTGGTATTCCGGGGGAAATTGAGGGAGATATTCCGGTGCTAAAGGAACCGTAGCACAAACTTTTAAGGGTTTTTCTTGAAATGATGTTATACAGTTGGGATAAAATCCGCGAATTTGGTTATGTAAAGCGATCGCCGATCGATTCCAGTCTAAACGATAATCGTCATCTTTGATTAAGGGAGCATAGGTCGCCAGGGAATTATCTTGAGGAATGGCCCGAATTTCTCCTCGGTCTAATTTGATTAAGGTTTCTACTAATAAATCCGCCCCCAATTGGGCTAACCGTTGTCCTAAATCCGTGGCATTTTCTAATAGTCCAATGGGTGTTACCGCCTTTAATAACATCGGCCCGGTATCCATCCCCGCATCCATCAACATGGAGGTGATTCCCGTTTCGGTTTCCCCGTGATACAAACACCATTGAATCGGAGCCGCGCCGCGATATTTGGGGAGAATAGAGCCATGACCATTCACACATCCCAACCGAGGCATCTCCAGAATTTCTGGGGACAAAATTTGTCCATAGGCTACGACCACAAAAACATCCGCCTGAGCCTCTCGCAATAGTTTTAAGGTGTTTTGATCTTTTTTCACCCGTTTGGGTTGCCAAACCGATAATTCATGGGTCTGAGCCAACATTTTAACTGGAGAAGGGGTTAATTGACTGCCCCGACCTCGGCGTTTATCCGGTTGAGTCACCACCGCCAAAACTTCAAATTCAGGGTCGGCTAATAATTTTTCTAAACTCGGAACTGCAAATTCAGGCGTACCAAAAAAAACTATTTTCATTTGAGGGAAAAGGGAATGGGGAATTACGAATTACGAATGGGTAATGAATTTATGGGGGATTTATTCGTCAATTAATTAACTCTTACACTGATAACTGGTACGGGCGGGTTCTTTTATATCTGTTGTTAATCACCTCAATCTCGATGAACCCGCCCCTACAACTGATAACTGATAACTGATGACTGATAACTGATTTATGGCGTAATTGCTACTTCAATTCGACGGTTCAGTTGTCGATTATTTTCAGAATTATTATCAACCGTGGGACGATTTGCCCCGTATCCAATTGCCGCCCAGTGATAGTCTGTACCAATCGCCTCGGATAAATATTTCATCACCGCTTCTGCCCGACTAAAAGATAAATCTAAATTCTGTTGAGGACTGCCTTGATTGTCCGTATGACCCATGACCCTAACAGCAGAACCCTTATAGGTTTTAATATCGGCAAGAATCGTATCTAAAATCACGTTCGCCCCTGGACGCAAAATGGTACTACCCACATCAAACAAAACATCACTGGGAAAAGTCACCACCAGGGTATCAGAACTTTGACGACGTTCAGGCGTGGCTGAAATAGCCCCAGGAGCAGGTTTATTACTCCCTGAACCTGAAATCGGAGGTGCAGAAGCCAATTGCTGTTCCAGAATTTGTAAACGCTCCTCCAGGGGTTCCGTGGGACGACTGGCTCCCAATTGACTTTCTACCGCCGCTGTCCGTCCAATCAAGGTATTCAACTGTCCCTGTAACTGCTGTAACTGTATCCGCAGTTGTTGACGTTGGGGGTCAGTTAACCGTTGACTGGGTGCGGGAATCGGTTGAGGAGCCGGAGGACTAACCATCGGTGGAGGGACTATTCCCTGGGAACCCCAATTCTGAACCCGATTGAGCAACTGCTGCGTCAACGGCACCTCAGAACTCGAATTCGGATAGACCTGAGCCACGGCCATTCCCACCAACCAAGCGATGGAGGAACCCACCCCCAAAAGTAGGAGGTTAAACACCGTCGCCCCCAGAAATAATAGGCCTCGAAATCGGCGAGGGGAGGGCTGGGGCTTGGTGGGGCGGGGTTTTGCAGATTGGGTCATCAGTTGGTCTCCTTAATTGGAGGCGGGGGTTTTGGGGGAAGTTTGAGGACTCGCCTCGGTGTTACTCGGTAAATTACTCACCTCTAAATTCCCATCAGGATTAAACGTTACCTGAAAATTGGCCAAAGGCTCATTGATTTGACGACTTCCTACAGGTTTATACAATAAATCGGGTAGGGGTGTTTGTTTTGTTTCCGTTCCTGGTTCCGGGTTCAAAGACTTATAACCCACTATTGCCCCATCTTTAGCCACGCTCACCCGATAGATCAAGGGAGTTTTCACCGATGCTGTCGGTATCCAGGCCTTGATCAACTTTTCACTTAATTGAGCTTTTAAATCCTGAAGTTCTTGGGGATTGGTAATCGGGGGAGGACTGGAAAGATTAGGGGGTAAAGGTTGCGGTACGGTTGTTTGGGGGGAAGACCCTTGGGGGGGAGTATTGGTTGGTGTAGGAACCGTTGAGCTTTGGGTTTGCGGTTGCAGTTTCGGGTCTTCGGGTCGTTTAATATCGGGAATCGGCAACGCAAATAGAGCCAAGGCCGTTAGTGCTAGACTCGATATCCCAATTGCTGCCGGGACAGCCCTTTGAACAATAGGCTGTTCTGGTTTGAGATACCGTTTAGACAGGGGCTGTAACTGGATAGACAGTTCGGGCAAGGTCTGGCTATCGGCCAAAAATTGATCCACCGCTTCGATGAGATCAAATAATTGTACCGTGGTTAAATTGACCTGCACAGGTGGCGGAGCTAAGGGGGATTCATCCGAGGAATGTTCCTGGGGAGGTTGATGAACCGTTAACTGGTGTAGCTCTCCCGCAATGGGGTGTAATGCGACTAGCTCCGACTGCTGACGGAAGGATTCCGGGGCGCTTAGTCCACTTAGGAACCCTTGAACATAGCGACTCACCTGTCGGACTAAACTTTCAAAAAACTCCCGTCCTCCGGTGATGGGCTGGGGATGACCGACAAAATGACATTCTGCATTCATCAGAACATTTAAACTGGCCCGTCCATCGGATTTACCATCACTTCCGGTGTTGTAACCCTGCAAAATTAGTTTGCAGTTCGGTAAACTATATTGACGTTCAATCGTCATGAGACTTCTCCATCAAACAAACTGATCCAAAATCGCTGCATTCCAGCCGTCCCTGTACAAAAGAGAAGTTTCTCTAATAAACGTATCCCTAGCTCATTTAACTTTTCATCAGAACTATAAGCCATCACCAACGCCCGCCGGGAATTCATCCGACTGCGGAAATGCGCCCGAAATTGGGTTAAGTAGTTAGACAATTGTAAATGTCGTTCAATGGGAATTTGTTTTTGGGTTAGGGTCTCATAATCCATAAGTAACTGCCGAATTTTGGCCGTTAACCGTCTTCCCAGGTTAGAGATAATCACGACTAAGGCTTTGGCTTCCAACAGACTCAGCACCCGACGCTGGCTAAATCGGCGTAACGGATTGGTACTGCGGAGTCGCCACAATTCTACCCGATTGGGGATAACCGTTTGTAAATCCAGTTCTGAGATCACGACCAGCATATATTCTGCTCCCCCCAGATACAGGGCTTCAATCGCCAGTAACATTAAATCAATTTCTACTCGGGCGCGACGTGGGCATCCTTTTTCACCAAACGGTAGATCGGGTAAACTGTCCAATATAATTGGAATTGACTGACTTTGGGACTGTTCTAACTGCATTACACTCACAGCAATATTAATGTCAACACATTAACGGTTATCGGAATATTTAGGGAATATACAACGATGCCATAATAACCTTCGTTATCTCCATCGCTTGAGTACACAATTTTCTAGTGTACGATTTTTCAGACATCTGTTCCCCTGCTTCAATTTTACCCCCCTTCCCCCGAATCGCTGAATTATTGCGGCCATGACCTGCGACCTACGATAGAAACAAAAAAAATTGTTAACACAGCATGGCTATTTCTGACTAGGTTTTAAAGTAAACAGAGGTTAGGCAAAAATATTTTCCCTGTTTTTCCAACTCCCTCAATCTTAGAGGTGGTTTTGGTTTCGTTGCTTAATATATAAGAAATGCAGAAGATTAGTTCAAAGGAATTGCTCGCTTTATACAGCGAGGGTAAACGGGACTTTGGCGCCATTGATTTAAGTGAGTCCGATCTATTTGAAGCCAACTTGGAGGAGATTGGCTTGGCGGGTAGTAATTTAAACCGGATTTATATGCCCTATTCCAACCTCAGCTACGCTAATTTACAGAAAACCCAAATTCAGGAGGCTCAACTGGGGGATACGCAACTTTATCAAGTGGATTTATCCGAATCGAATTTACAAGGAAGTACCCTGTCTCGATGCAACCTTGGCTATGCTGATTTGAGGGGTGCTAATTTAAGCCATTGTAATCTCCAAGGCGCGGATTTATCGGGTGCTAATCTAAGGTCAGCTGACCTCAGACATACGGATTTGAGTAATGCGAATTTGGAAAATGCCAAGTTAACAAATGCCCAATTAGCAGGATGCAATTTATTTCGAGCTAAAATGGCAAATTTATCCGATGCAAACTGTGATCAGACCACTATCGGGCCAGATGGATATTAAACAGTTATCCCTAGAAAAATGGTGATTATCGTTATTGTCATTAATATTTTCATTTCTCTGCTGTGTTTATCTCTGGCGAGAAAAATCTGGATGTTGACATTAACCATTAATCGTTTGGAAAAAAGGTTAATCCTGATGGAACAACGCACCCGTTTTGTTCTGGAGAAAGCCCCAAATTTTATTAATTCTGGACAACGGGGCAGTTATCAACTCCGGCAAAACTATCATCAATTTCAGGTCAAACTACAACAACTTCAACAAGCTCTGGGACTCATTTCCTTAGCGGTTAAGTTCTGGCCAAAAGGAGGAAAACCCAGAAAATCAAATCTCTAGGAACAAAATTGTTTACAATGGATAGAGTCCGTGGATGGAATGGGTATTGCGGTTTTTATATGTCAAATCAACGGTTAGGACGGTTTTTAGGGGGTTTAGTCTTGGGGTCGGTGGTCGGTACGGTAGTCGGTTTACTGGTAGCCCCTCGTTCGGGAAAAGAAACTAGACAGTTACTTAAAAAATCAGCCGAGGCTTTACCTGAACTGGCGGAGGATCTATCCACGAATGTTCAGATACAGGCCAATCGACTTTCGGGGTCAGCCTTACGCAATTGGGATGAAACCCTGATTCGTCTCAAAGAGGCGGTTTCGGCTGGATTAGAAGCGAGTCAACAACAACAAACCCTTTATCATTCTGAAGCCCAAAACCCTCTCCCTGAGTCCTCAAAAACCACAGGGGAACGCTAGGGATCGGGGATTTTTCCTGAAAATCGCTATACTAATGGGGACGGACAAAAATATTTTGTTGTTAATGGAAATTAAGTGACTGAACCTTTGTTTTGGCTTGGACTGTCACTGTTTTTTGTTGCAGTCAGCCTTACTGCTGTTGTGATTGCTGCTTTACCTGCTTTGCAAGCTATTGCAAGGGCGGCTCGGAGTGTGGAAAAATTGGCGGATACTCTCTCCCGTGAATTTCCTCCAACTTTGGAATCGATTCGGCTAACCGGGTTGGAAATTACTGAATTGACGGAGGATGTTAGCGAGGGGGTACAAAGTGCGAGTCAAGTGGTTAAACAAGTCGATCAAGGGTTAGATAGTGCTAGACTGCAAGCGAGAAAATTGCAATCTACCACGGGTGGTATTTTTACCGGAATTCGAGTGGCTTGGAAAACCTTTACTCGCAAACCTTCTACTTCTGAATTGCAACGCCGATCAGCCAATCGTCTGCCAGGAAATAGCAGAAGTTCCCATCAGTTACGAGAACGAAATCTTCAGCGCTTGGAACTTTATTCGGATACTAATTTTGAGTTAGAAGATGAAGATTCAGACGAAAGTTATCATTCTTTGAATCAAAGAGATTAGGGATTTATAGCAAATTTAAATTAATTGGACTTACTATAGCAAGTCTAATTTAATTGTACAAAAGGTGTGTAGGGGCGAGGCGCGCCTCGCCCCTACGATTATTTGGATTCCCCATTCCCCATTCCCCATTCCCCATTCCCCATTCCCTATTCCCCATTCCCTATTCCCCATTCCCTTCAATGATTCCGACAACTTGGGATACGGCGACAATTGGGGCTGTAACGGCCCTTAGTATACGTTTTCCCAGGGAAATAGGTTGAAATCCGATCGCAATCGCCTGTTTAATTTCCTCCTCCGTCCACCCCCCTTCAGGCCCCGTTGCTAGGATAATTTTATTGAGTCTTTTTTCTGCTTCTAGTGGGATTAATTCCTGGATTAAAGAAGGATAATTTCCCCGACCTTCACAAATATATTGATAACAAGAATGATCGTTTTTTTCTAATCCCAATTGAAATGAAACCGGATCAAAAATATTAGGAATAATCAGACGTTCCGATTGTTCGGCGGCTTCTCTAGCAATTTTTCGCCACCGTTCTACTTTTTGGGGACTGGGTTTTAAGACCGTTCTTTTACTAATTACCGGGATAAATTGAGTCACCCCTAACTCCGTACAACAACGCAGAATTTCCTCAAATCCATCGGCTTTTGGCAGGGCAACTATTAATATAACTTCAATCGGTAATTCGGTTTGGATCGAGACCTTTTCAATTAATTTAGCCTGGGGAGAGGGTGCAGGTAAAGAGACTAATAATTCTGCCATCCACCATTGACCCTGAATAATAATAAAGCGATCGCCCTGTTTCAACCGTAACACCCGACCTAAATAATGCTGTTGTTCAGCCGTTAAAGATAGGTGTTCATTTTGAAGTTGTTCCGGGGCGATCGCAATCCTTTGAAGTTGAACCATGAATAAAACCGATTAAATTCTTGGTTAGATACTCTAACCTAAAACCCCCTCAGTTCAACCTGACTATTCTACTTTCAGTTTTTCCAAATATTCTTCAATCGCTTGGGTGGCTAACTCAACCACGGGTTTTCCCAAACGTTTAGATTCAGCTTTCAACTGATTATAAACAGAATCGCGTACACTGACCCGATGCCGAATTTTGCTCGGATCAACCGGGGCATCAGCATCAGCATCAATCATCTCTGGTAGGGTCTGGCTACCTGTAAAAACGGGTGCTTCTTGAGTTTCAATATTCATTGAGGCAGTCGTTGAGTAAGAGGTTATAAACTTGCGAAGCTCGTCAAAGCCGACACGATGGCAAAAATCGCCAAAACTCTCTCCAGCTTTCCGATCCTGTTTAAAATAAACTAAAATCGGGGTCAGAAAAGTTTCAAGATCGTGAATCGATAAGCGATCAACAAAAGCTTGAGCTAATCGTGTCTGATTCGGAGAACCCCCTAGCCAAATCTGGTAGGCATCAGGGGCACTGCCAACAAAGCCTAACTCCGCCATGTAGGGTCTGGCGCAACCATTGGGGCATCCGGTCATCCGAATGACAAAATGCTCAGGTTGCAAACCCACATTGTCCAACAATACCCGAATCCGTCCCAATACACTAGGGATGACCCGTTCTGATTCTGCGATCGCTAATCCACAGGTCGGGAACGCCGGACAAGCCATGGCATAGCGTTCTAGGGGATCAATTTCGGTTTCAGTTTTGATCCCGTGTTCTTTGAGCAGGGTTTGGATTTTGGGTTGAACTTCTGGGGAAATTTCATACAGAATCACATTTTGGTTTCCGGTGACTAAGATCGGAATTTCAAACTGTTCTACAATTTTGCGTAAAACGGTTTTGAGGCGGAAGTTTCCTTCGTCTTTAATTCGACCATTTTCAATCGAAATTCCTAGGAAAAATTGACCGTCTCCCTGTTCATGCCATCCTAAATAATCTTGATATTTCCAAGGAGGTAAAGATTTAAACGGTTTAAAGGCTTTGCCGAAATATTCTTCGGCTTTTTGGCGAAATTTATCCACGCCCCAATCATTAATTAAATATTTAAGTCGGGCGTGACGTCGGTTAGTGCGATCGCCATAATCCCGTTGAGTCGCAACAATGGCTTTCACCGCATCATAAATATCTGCTTTATCCACATAGCCAATTTCATCGGCGACCCGAGCAAAGGTTTCTTCCTTATTATGGGCGCGTCCTAAGCCTCCCCCGGCTAAAATATTAAATCCTTCTAACTCTCCCGCCGCATTTGTAATTACCACTAAACCCAAATCTTGGGTATAGATATCAATAGAATTATCCCCCGGAACTGTGACCGCACATTTGAACTTCCGGGGCAGATAATAAGTGCCATAGATCGGCTCCTCGGAGTCGGGATAATTCGTGCCATTCGTATTCCGAATGCGGGCGGCTTTGACCTCGGGATGTTCTTCGGCGGTAATTACTTTTTCCCCATCTAACCAAATTTCATAATAGGCTCCGGTTTGGGGAGTTAATAGATCGGCAATATTATTAGCATAAGTCCGGGCATATTGATAATCGTGCCGATTTTTATAAGGTGCGGTCGGTGCCATGACGTTGCGGTTAATATCTCCACAAGCTCCTAAAGTTGAGCCCATACTATTAACAATAGAAGCCAAAACCGTTTTAAGATTTTTCTTTAAAATCCCGTGTAATTGGAACCCTTGACGAGTGGTCGCCCGAATGGTATGGTTGCCATATTCATCGGATAATTGATCAATTGTTAAATACAATTGAGGCGGAATAAAACCCCCAGGACTGCGGGTTCGCAGCATCATTCCATAGTCTTTTTCCTGCCCTTTGACTCGATTATCTCGGTTATCCTGTTGGTAGGAACCATGGAACTTGAGAATTTGAATCGCATCTTCAGAGAAGTAGTTCAAATCATTTAAAAGTTCTGTGGCGAGGGGTTCTCGCAAGCTATTGCTGCGTTCTTTGAGCCCTTCTACTTTTGAGGGTTTACTGACCTTGGGAGGTGTTGTGGATAAAGTCATGTGCGTGGGATACCTATTTCAATAAAAAACTCTACGAGTTAAGGGTTTTGGTTACAGCCAACCCGCCAGTTAAACTCGCTTTTTTTCTAACCCCTGTAATTCGGTCGGAATTATCGGTATTGAATTTAATTTTAACATGGGACTAACCACAAATCATACCATTCACAAATTCGGGATGGAAGTTTGGGAGCTTGGGTGGCTTTAGCCCACCAGAGGAAAGACGACTTGGGGAATATTTAAAGCCTCTAACTCGGGTCAAATAGCACAAAAACCAAAACTTCCTAAATAACAGTTAGAAAAATTAACGTTTTGAAGATTAACCCCTTGTAGGTTAGCTTGCCCAAGGGTAAAATCAGAGAAATTATAACTTTTGAGATTAGTCGGTAAATGGCGCAACAGATTAATCAAATTTTCCCTAATATAACCGGAAGCGAGGGGATATTTTTCTTGAGTTTGTAAGAGAATAGATTTTAAATGGATTTCTAAATTTTGTTGAGTTTTAAATTGTTCTAACAAAGAGTCTATAATCGGATTAATGATTTTTATGATTTGGCTATTTCTGATATCGTCCTTAGTCGTAGCTACCATTAACCCATGGCTCTTAAAAAGATTAAATTCTCCAGTGATTAATTCTTGAGTGACGGTAATAATCAATTTTTGGGTGACATATTCCATTAACAATGGTTGCAGGGTAAAATAGTATTGATTTTCTATTCTTTTTAGCAACATTTTGAGGTATAATGATTCTAAATAATCGGATAAATGGTGTTGAGTAATCACCGAAATTAAAACCAGTTTTAATTCTAAGATAGAAACGGGTTCTTGGTGAATTGCTAACCAAAATAAAATCTGACGTTCTTCTGGACAGGAAGACTCAAAATGCCACTCTAATAATTCTCTCAGATGTTCAAAAAATAAATTTCCGGTGTTGAGAAATTCCCCAATATTCCCAGCAAAAATATTTTTAATATGACAAGCAGTTGACTTTAAGGCTAAAGGATTTCCTTGATAAAAATTAATTAAGGTTTCCCATTCAGTTTCGCTGGCTAAAAATTCACCTTTTTCTTTAAATAGTTGTTTTGCTGGGTCAATAGTTAACCCTCCCAACATGAAAAAACGCACGGGCTGATTTTGACCTACGGATTTTTCTAAATGACTAATTTTGACCCGACTTGTTAAGAGTAAACAACTTTGATGGGAAACTAATGCAATTTTTTCTAATAATTGTTGATAGTCTTCATAACCGGGTTTATATTTTCCGATGTGAGTTTCTGTGGCGATAATCGTCTCAATATTATCTAAGATTAATAAGTATCGGTGTTGTTTTAAATAAGCAATTAATAGAGCAATTTGTCTGTCTAAACTATCCGGTAAATCAGCCTTTTCTGGCTGGGATAAAAATAAAATCCAGTCTTTAATGATCTCCTGAATCGGAGGTGCATTGACAAGCGATCGCCAAATAATTCCCTGAAATTCTCCCTTAATTTCTTTTGCTAATTTCACAGAAAGGTTAGTTTTTCCTTTCCCTGGCAGTCCCACCACCGCCACCAGACGACAATGATCTTGGATCACCCATTGTTTCAGGGTGTTTAAATCAGTTTCTCGTCCTAAAAAATAAGATACATCCGGTGCATACGCCCAATCTTCACGGGTATTATATTTTGCCGGGGAAACGGAATAAAGCGATCGCATTAACACTTCTTTAACATTAAATTTCGTAACTTTTTCCCCGAAAATTTGACTCAATAATTGCCAGAGTAAAGAGGCTTCTTTTTTAATACTCTCTAGGCTTCTGTTTGTGGCCTGAGAAATTTTAATATATCCCTCTTGTTTCAATGCGCCCCGCAAAATATCCACTTGAATATCTTTCAAGTATTTTCCACTTTTGGAATCAACAATTTGCTTGATAGATTCAACAATTTGTTCAATATCCATCGCTTAACAGGGAATTAATTAATAGTATTTGAAACCGGGTCTATTTCCCTGGATGTCAAGATTTAGACCTATGTTATTCACTTTTTTCACTTTTTGTCACTTTATCCTACCTGAATCGTCACCTTTTGGCAACTTTTTTTCCCTGGGTGGTTGGTAGTCTGTTGGCATGATCAAAGTTGTTCGACAGACCGTTCGACTTTTGGACATCACACCGAGTCTTTCGCCAAAAGATACCCATGCTGTGGAGTTTTTTTGACAAATAGGTACTGAGGGTAATGATATAGTCCTCGGCACAGATTTGGGTGATACTCTCAATGGTTTAGGCGGTAACGACAGAATCGAGGGTGTAGCTGGTGATGACTACCTCAATGGCGGTAATGGGAACGATTTTCTATCAGGTGGTGCAGGTAATGATACCTTTATTTTTGAGGCAACAAGCGGTGAAGATAGCATCACTGATTTTGTCGTAGCCGATGACAAGATTCAGGTAGCTGCTGGTCTTGGTTTTGCCGATGGAGCGGCTGTTTTAGCTGCACCCGGAAACTTCTTCAATGGCAAAATAATTGATCAGAATGGCAATCCTATTCCTGGACAACTTTATTCTACAATCACCCTCAGTCCAGAAAACAAAATTACCATCACCCATGATGTCCCCTTGACGGCGCAAAACTTCACTATTATCTGATCTCATCATCAGACAGATTGATGATTTAGGCGATCGCTTCTGTATTTCCCAGAGCGCTCGCAATTTTTTAACAAAATGTAGGGGCGGGTTCTGTAATAATATTCAATTCTCACCAATAATATTCCTAAACCCGCCCTTCTTCTTCTTAAATGTGATCGCCCTTACCTTCTTATTTATAAATATCTCCACGCAGCCCAATCTTAGTAACAAAATAAACTTTATTTTCATTATCAATTATAAAAATTACCCGATAATCTCCCACTTTCAAGCGCCAGTCATTCCGACCTTTTAGGGGTTTAATATCAACCAAGGTGCGATCGGCTAATAGTAACTTTTTGTAGGGGCGGGTTCCGCAACAAGATTCAATACTAACCCATAACCTATCTAAACCCGCCCCCTCTTAAAAGCGATCGCTTTTTTGGGGAGGTGCGATCGCGTTGGTCACGAAAATATCGTGATCGTTTTTTTAGAGGGAAAGCGTGATCGCTCCGATCTCTTTCAGTTTTAGCTGATAATTGTCAAGCCAGTTTGCATCATTTGTTGGTGGGGTTGGGGCGGGTTTTTATAAGTTGTCTATGGGTGTCAAATATTTAAGCCAGAAGTTGATATTTAGTGTTATAATAATTATTAACATTAACCTTTTTGTGCAAACAATAGCCCAAATTTCTGTTATGACTCAAACAATCGTAAATGTATCAATTCCTTTGACCACAATCATAGAAGCCATCTCTCGTCTGGATTTAGAAGCTAAACATGAACTGTATAAGTTACTAGAACAACAAATTCAGGAAGCTGAAGCTAACCTCTCAGAAGTTGATATTTACGATTGGGGCATCAATGGTCAACCCCAAGGGAAACCAGTTGAATATATCCCAGGTTTAGGATTAGCAGTAATTGGAGGTAAAGATGTTCCGGCCTGATTTACTGTCAAGCAGGGATGTCATCTTAGTTGCCTTACCCGGTCACATTCCGAGAAGACATGAACAGCAAGGCAATCGACCTGTAATTGTGATTGGATTGCCTTGGGGAGAAGTACGTTATCCAATGTTAATAGTTGTACCTCTGACAACTCAAACCGGATTATGGTCACGCCAAAATCCAAGCCTTTATCCCTGTTTAGAAGCTGGAGTAGGTGGTTTACCTCAACCCTCTATAGTTCTTTTAGATCAATTGCGGAGCATTGATCCTCGTCGAGTTCTAGCTTATTTAGGAACTTTAACACCTGAACAATATATACCGATTCAGTCTGGATTAATGCAGTTGTGCTCCCAAGCAAGCATTAATTAAAACGAAATTTTTTGGTCGCGCTAAAGTCTTAAAATTTGGACTGGAACTCCTAATAAGCTGCTACGCAGCTTGATTTAATAAATAGCATTTCCTTTGTTTTTAATTTTGCGAGACCAATTAATGATTAAATCTCCTTCGTTTAACAATTTATTCAATAATTCTTCTAACTGCTCTACTGATTCAAATAGCCGATGAGCAATATATTCTTTAGCTGAGTGCCAAACCAATTCAATTAAATTAAAGTCAGGGCTGTAAGGGGGCAAAAACTCTAACCTAATATTCGGCATTTCTGCTTCTATTCTCTCTAAAATCTCTTTCTTTTTATGAAAACTAGCATTGTCTAAAATTATTACTAATTTAGGCCCAGTTTCTAAAAATTCTTCGGCTAATTTTCCCGACTCTATCCATTCTTCAACAATCCAATTATGTAAAGCTTTGATTTGTTGATAAAAGGTCTCCGATTCTCCTTTCTTAATCACAAAATTTATTCTTTTTTTATCGCTATACCTTAACCCTCCCATTAGATTTACTCTTCCTTTCCTTCTTTGTCCTGTTACTTTTTTTCGGCTTCCCTTTTTCCCCCAGGTTTTTCTTCTTATTACTCTCAAACTAAATCCTACTTCATCCCAAAACCATACTTGCAAGCGTTCAGGTGATTCTTTTTCTATTTTTAAATACTCTAACAATTTCTCTTTAAATGCTTTCCTGTGTACCGGATTTTGTTTGTCCTCTAAGCTGTACTTTGCCCAAAGGTAAACGTACTTTTTTCTTTGTAATATTCTCCTGACTTGAGAGCCACTCAACTTAATTCCTGTTGCTTGCTCTAAATATGTTGCTAATCTATTTCCTGTCCATCTCCCAAATTCATATCCGTATTCTGATGGTTCTTTTTCTACTACTTTTAGTAACATTTCTTCATATTCAGCCGTAGCTTTCCGAAAGTTTCCTTGGCTTCTTCCATCTATAAAACTCTCCATTTTATCGGGATCACCATGAACAGCCCAGTACGCTACTGTCGGATAGGAAATTTCTAAAAAATTGGCTATCTTTTGATAGGTTTTTCCCTCATTCATTAATAATAAAATTAAAATCCTTTCTCTAATTTGAGCATTTTGATTTTCTTTCATTTCTTTAAGTAATCTTTCTTTTTGCTCTTTAGACAGATGATTTTTGGCTGGCATTGGGGGTTATATCCCTAAAAATACTTAATCTTCTATTATACAATCAAGCTGCGTAGCAGCTTACCTTGGCAATTGACTCAATGCGGGTTCGGGTTCATTGTTTAATAAATCGTCTATTATTTCGCTGAGTGCTTCTGACCAGTAAAAAGCAGCTAACACGCTCGTATCTAAATAAATCAATACCGTTCTCCTTCTCTGGCTTGAATAATTGTCATCCTCAACGATTCACCTGTCAAGAGTACAGAGTCTCGAAATCTTTTTCTTTGCAATACCAATTCTTGTCTTGTTTTTGGTGGAACAAGTCTGGCAACTTCTCTACTCCCATCAACTAAGATGATTTCTTCACCTTGAGCCACTCTTTCTAAGAGGGCTTTCCAGTGATCTCCTACGTTTTCAATACTAATTCTTAACATTATGCTCTCCAAAGCGTCATAACTGGTTTAGATAATAGAACTTAGAGATATAATTTATATTATCGGTAATTCTCAAAACCTATGACTCAAGCTTTACCCAAACTCGTAAACTTCGAGGAATTTGTGGAGTGGCTGCCAGAAAATTCGGCGGTACGCTACGAACTGCATAATGGAGATATTGTTGAGATGGCACAACCAGTAGGCGAACATGAGGAAGTTATCAGTTTTCTTGGCATCAAAATCTCCGTTCAAATAGATCGTCTAGGATTACCCTATGGTATCCCCCGCCAAGTGATAGTTAGACCTCCTGAAAAAGATTGTGGTTATTTCCCTGATATCTTGGTGCTTGATCGCGCAAATCTGGCTAACGAAACATTATGGCAAAAACAATCTACCCTCAGTTTAGGTGCATCGATACCTTTATTAATTGAGGTTGTATCAACCAATTGGCGAGATGATTACTATTTGAAATACGCCGATTATGAGGAGATGGGTATACCGGAATATTGGATTATCGATTATGCTGCTTTGGGCGGACGCAATTTTATTGGAAATCCCAAACAACCGACAATTTCTATCTGTAACTTGGTTGACGGTGAATATCAAATCGTCAAGTTTCGAGAGAATGATCGGATTGTGTCGCCAACTTTTCCAGATTTGAACCTCACAGCAAACCAGATTTTTCAAGCGGGTGTAGTTTAGTTTGTTCTATTATTATTATATTAATATTTTGCGAGAAAACTACTATGCCAGATGCGCTGATGTATGATGAGGATACCTTTCTGCTGTTAGAAACCCATGAACCGGAACAGTTTATGAATGTTACGGAACTCCTGGAAAAACTCAAATCCGTTTTGTCGCAATGTCAAGACAACTTACCCAAAGATTTACAGCGCTTTGCTACCATTGAAGAACAAGCTAAGTGTCTGCTTGATACAAGCTGTGACCTAGATGTGGGTGCGGGTCAATATCTTCAATGGTATGCGGTACGGTTAGAGAAATAACCGTTACTCCCTGACCCTGACCCCGAAGTTTTTGCCGCAGAAACCTAAAACTGCTGAAACGTGCGATCGCGCAAGAGAATTAGCCCCAGGGTAATCGCCTCAGAATCCCAAATAGCCTGTACAAACCATCTGGGCTAAAGTGTAAATTGATTTTGACCCTAACTCAACTATTCACAGCGATTAGACTGGGAAATAACAACGGCTATATAGGAGAAGTGCAATGCAACCGATGCGACAAGGTGACGTTCTTTTAATTTTTTTAATTCCCGGCACAGCAGTTAAACATAATAAGCAAGACCATCTGGTGCTTGCGCTGGGTGAAGCCACCGGACACAAACACCAAATTTCAAACGGACAAGCAGAACTCTATGAACGGGATGGGACGCTGTATCTGCGTGTCTTGTCTGAGTTTGCTACCCTCAGCCACGAAGAACATCATGCGCTGCAAATTCCCAAGGGGGATTGGGTTGTGCGGATTCAACGGGAGTATGAACCCACAGGATGGCACCCTGTTGCTGATTAATCTATTGTCCTAGACTCCACAGATATCGCGCGACGGGTGGCGAGTGCTGCAACGAGTGATGCAGCCTGCGTTTTCATGTCTGGCGCGTTCCTCCTGACGTCACTTCTGCCCGTGAAGCCATTTGCTGGGCAAACTGGGATGTTGACCCGGAAGCTTTTGCAGTAAAAACCTAAAAATTGCTGATTTGGCAATCATCCCACAACTTCCTTTTGGTGGGTTTGATGGCGATCGCTCTCCTAAACAAATTTGAACAACTGGAGAATCTCATGAAACTAAATTTATCGCCAGATTTATCGAACGGAGGGCTTAAAGAACCTCTATCTGACTTTTTTCAACAGCATACATACCTGGAAGAACTTAATTTAGAGCGTAATTCTCTGACAGAACTACCACCGGAAATTGGTCAGTTGCACAGTCTACAAACACTTAATTTAGAGCATAATTCTCTGAAAGCACTACCACCGGAAATTGGTCAGTTGCACAGTCTACAAACACTTAATTTATACGGTAATTCTCTGACAGAACTACCACCGGAAATCGTTCAGTTGCACAGTCTACAAACACTTAATTTATACGGTAATTCTCTGAGAGAACTACCACCGGAAATCGTTCAGTTGCACAGTCTACAAACACTTGATTTAGAGCGTAGTTATCTGAAAGCACTACCACCGGAAATTGGTCAGTTGCACAGTCTACAAACACTTAATTTACAGCATAATTTTCTGACAGCACTACCACCGGAAATCGTTCAGTTGCACAGTCTACAAACACTTAATTTAGAGCGTAATAATCTGAAAGAACTACCACCGGAAATCGTTCAGTTGCACAGTCTACAAATACTTAATTTAGAGGGTAATTCTCTGAAAGCACTACCACCGGAAATTGGTCAGTTGCACAGTCTACAAACACTTAATTTATTCTATACTTCTCTGACAGAACTACCACCGGAAATCGGTCATTTGCACAGTCTACAAACACTTTATTTACAGTATAATTCTCTGACAGCACTACCACCGGAAATTGGTCAGTTGCACAGTCTACAAACACTTAATTTAGATCATACTTCTCTGAAAGCACTACCACCGGAAATTGGTCAGTTGCACAATCTACAAACACTTAATTTAGAGCATACTTCTCTGGAAGCACTACCACCGGAAATTGGTCAGTTGCACAGTCTACAAACACTTGATTTAGAGCGTAGTTATCTGAAAGCACTACCACCGGAAATTGGTCAGTTGCACAGTCTACAAAAACTTGATTTACAGCATAATTCTCTGACAGAACTACCACCGGAAATTGGTCAGTTGCAAAGTCTACAAACACTTGATTTACAGCATAATTCTCTGACAGAACTACCACCGGAAATTGGTCAGTTGCAAAGTCTACGAACACTTTATTTACAGGGTAATCGTCTGACAGAACTACCACCAGAAATCGTTCAGTTGCACAGTCTACAAAGACTTAATTTAGAGCGTAATAATCTGAAAGCACTACCACCGGAAATTGGTCAGTTGCACAATCTACAAACACTTAATTTAGGGGGTAATCGTGTTCTGACAGAACTACCACCGGAAATTGGTCAGTTGCACAGTCTACAAACACTTTATTTAAGCGATAAATCTCTGACAGAACTACCACCGGAAATTAGTCAGTTGCAAAGTCTACAAACACTTGATTTATCTCGTAATTCTCTGACAGAACTACCACCGGAAATCGGTCAGTTGCACAGTCTACAAACACTTGATTTACGCGATAATTCTCTGACAGAACTACCACCGGAAATTGGTCAGTTGCAAAGTCTACGAACACTTTATTTACAGGGTAATCGTCTGACAGAACTACCACCGGAAATCGGTCAGTTGCACAGTCTACAAACACTTTATTTAGAGCGTAATTATCTGAGAGAACTACCACCGGAAATCGGTCAGTTGCACAGTCTACAAACACTTGATTTACGGTATAATTCTCTGACAGAACTACCACCGGAAATTGGACAATTAAAAGACTTGAAGTATATTGATCTAAGGGACAATCCGATTCAGGATTTCTCAGCACTTGCTAATCATCCTAATCAAAACTTGGAAGTTTCTGTATTTGGGATGAAGGGATTTCCTCGGCAATATTGGGCTCACCCCAGCCAGCGAAAAGCTGAGTGGTTATTGACGGAAAAAAATTCGGAAATTCGCCGACTGTTGATCGAAAAAATGGGCTATGAGCGCATCTGTAAGGAACTCCAAGCCATTGAACTTGACTCTTGGCGCGAATATACCTTACTTAAAATTGATGCTAAGGTGGATATTGAACCAATTCATCTGTTGAAAATGACTTGTCCGAGTACAAATCATATTCACGTTTTGCGGGTTCCTCCTGACCTCACTTCTGCCCGTGCCGCCATTTCTTGGGTAAACTGGGACATTGACCCCGAAGCTTTTACCGCAGAAACCTAAAACTGCTGAAACGTGCGATCGCAAAGCGATATAAACACCAGCCAGCGAGGACGCTGGCACTGCTTTCCACAAACCCAGGTTTAAATCCGTAGCAACTCAATTACTTATGTCTAATGAATTCGTAAATGGCTAAATAATCTGTTCCGGGTTGGTTCCAAGAATAGTCATAATTCATGCCTTGAATTCTCAATTTTTCAAATTCATCGGGATAGTAATTATACAGGCCAATGGCTCGATCCATTGCGGATTCTAGGGCTTGAAAATCCGTGTAATTGAAAACATAACCATTTCGTTCTTCCGGTTCGTGATATTCGTCATAATCCCGATCAAAAACCGTATTAACTAATCCTCCCACAGCCCGAACAACTGGAACTGCCCCATATTTTAACCCGATCATTTGAGTTAATCCGCAGGGTTCATAATTACTCGGAACCACAATAATATCCGCCGCTGCATAAATTAAATGGGATAATTCCTCATTAAACCCAAGTTCTAAATGACAATCGGGGTTATTGTTTAAAAAGTTCTTTTCATGCCAAAACCAAGAATTAATACTGGGTTCGGTTGCTGAACCTAATAATACAAATTGAGCTTGTCGATGCAGGGCATAATAAATAGCATGATGCACCAGATGCACCCCTTTTTGATCATCTAAACGACCAATATAACAAATAAGAGGTTTATCATCATGACTTAACCACAATCTTTCCCGTAGAGCTTTTTTATTCTTTTCCTTTCCTGTTAAATCTTCGGGACTATAGGGGTGGGGAATAAATGAATCAATTTCAGGATTCCAAACCGCATAATCAATCCCGTTTAATATGCCACCAAATTTATGTTGATGCAGTTCTAAGGTATGTCCTAAACCATAACCAAATTCTCCATAATGGGCTTCCCAAGCATGGTTAGGAGATACGGTTGTAACAAAGTTAGAGTAGACAATTCCCCCTTTCATAGAATTTAATCCAAAGGGGTTAAAATTATCGCGTAAACGGTCATATTCAAAATAGTAGGATTCTCGGTTTAATCCCGTTGCCCAAAGGATATTTGTCCCCGCGATTCCTTGATGTTTAAAGTTATGAATGGTATAGCAAACCCGAATATTTTCCATGCCATGATATTTGTACATTTCATACAACATCACAGGAGCTAAACCCGTTTGCCAATCATGGCAATGGAGAATATCGGGACGTTTATCAGTTCTAAGTAAAAACTCTAATGCGGCCTTACTAAAAAAGGCAAATCGTAAATGGTCGTCTACGCAACCATAATAGCAACCTCGGTTGAAGAAATTATCTTCGGAGTGAGGTTCAATAAAAAAGCATAAGCTTCCATGAACCCAACCACAAAAGACAGTACAATGAATTGCGCCATCAAACCAGGGAACATAGAGGTCTTCATAGGCTTCATGAAGTCCCCAAATTTGGTCATACCTCATGCAGTCGTACTTGGGCAAAATAATTTCAATGGTATGACCCCGCAGTTCTAGCTCCCTACTGAGTCCGTACACAACATCGCCTAAGCCTCCCGCTTTGATGACTGGGGCGCATTCAGAGGCAATTTGTACGATGTACATCCTGTTTCCTCACTCCAAACCGTGATGTTTTGTCTTTCCCATAGTAATCATGTTGGTTGCAATAGTAAAGTCCTTCAGGGGTGATTTTTTTTACGGGTTGAATCAATTCTAATCAGAATTGCCGGGTTTAGTTGGGGGATTGATTCAGTTTGATTTCCTATTTTTGATAATTAAATTATAGTTTGAATCCGGTTTTATGGGTTGGCAAAGGTATTAATTTCTCCCTCGCCAATATAACGGGAAATCAAATTTGTGACTTATAGTCCATAGACTAATAGTCTTCAAAGCCAGAAAATAGTGATTATATTTCACCCAAGTTTTGTATTGATATTGATGAAGAAAAAACTTGTTCCTGCTGTGGCAATAACTATAAAGCACTTTCGGAAAGAACGAAATATGAGCCAAGAGGCATTGGCTGATAAAGCAGACTTGGACAGAACATATATATCTGGCGTCGAGCGGGGAGTCAGAAACATTACTTTGGACTCTCTGGAGCAAATTATATTGGCTCTAGGGATAGATTTTCAATCTTTTTTCAATCGTGTATTAAAAGAAATAAATGCCTTACATCATCAATAAAGAATCTGACACCAGTTTTTTATCTAGCCAAGGTGAAAAAATAGCTATCGAAAAAGAAACTTTTACTCGTGCATTGCTTGATTGCCAATCTGTGATTAAACAAATAACCAATGAAATACCAGTAGATATATTTAGAATTCTTGGCATGAGAAATCTTTCTGCATTTATTGGTGAGTTATTTGTAATAAGTATTGCCAAAGAATCTAATCATGTCTTTCTGAAGAATCCTCATCAAGACGGTTATCCAGATTTACTTCTGATGGATGACCAAGGAAAGCGTATTTTTGAAATACTAAAGAGACAAGGAAAATTGCGTGATAAATCTCCTTTTAGTCCATTTGCAAATGGTGGAGTCGAAGTTAAAGCTACTTGTGGTTCTGTTCCTTCACCAAAGAAATGTGCAAGTATGGGAATAGAAAAGCCAGATATTGGTGACACAAGAATCAATATTATGCAAAGCTATGATTGGAAAGCTCATCACAGAGAAACAAATAATCTGATTGGTATATTGTGGGATTTTCATGATCGCATACCGCAAATTGTTGCCGTTTTCTTTGGCAATAACTTGACTGAAAATGATTGGGGAAAAATTGTTCAGCCGAAAGCAGGTGGTGGACGAACTACTAGCGTGTCGATTATGCCACGAAATAGTGTTAATAAGATGTATGAAAATTGGATTGCAGTTATAGATGATCAAAGATATATTGATTTTTTTAACAAGTATAATCACGGCGATTTAATTTTAAAATAGACAGAGTTGTCGCGGATACTGAATGGATTGAGTTAGTGCAATACACTCATCATTTAAAATGGATGCTAAATAAGAAAAGATTTTTTCTAAACCAGCAGGAGGGATACTTTCCCCAATCAATTCTCTGATCAGTTTATCACTGACTTTTTTTCCATCTTCTCTTTTCCATTCAAAATGGTATTCAGAAATAGTATGAAGAATCATTGCCTCATACAGCGATAAGACTCTATTTTGGACTGGATGCAGTTTATTATCACTACAAGCATAGGAGAAGTTTCGGGTTAGTGTACTAGATGGTGAATCCCATTTCATACGCTTGTATGCACTTGTGTAGCCTTTCATCAGTCTATAGTTGCCATTTTCTTTGACCCAAGGTCGTGGCAAAAGATATCCACATTTTATGCAGTACAGCGGGGTTTCCGTACTAGCCCTATTTATTCCCTCATCATTCTTTCTTGAACTATGTGTAGGGTTATCATCAAACCTACATACAGGATTAATACATTGATTATCAAAAGCACTTTTTTCGGGCGGTGTATTGCTAACCCAAAAATACTTATCTTTGTCCAATATTGGAACATAATGATATTTAATAAACTCGTGCTTTGCGTTTTCTGCACAACTGGCATCAAGTGAAGGTAGATGAGATATGGAATCTCGAACAGTCCTCCACTTAGGTAGTTTGCATTCTTTTTTGCTGTGGGTTTCTTCGGGAAAGAGAGAACCAAAAAGTTCTAAATGATTTTTGAACTTTGCATTTTTTGTAAATATTGAAATCAGTCTTTGTCTGCTTTGAGGAACACCATAATTAGCAAAGTCGATCACACGCAACGAACTGAAGAAATCGCTGCCGAGCGACTGGTGAATAAAATTTATAATATTAACAAGATCTCTATCTTTATTTGGATTTGGTATGTATGTATTTTCCATTTCTGGAACATTTTCCATAATCAATGTATGCGCTCCACTGTGTAAGAAGACTTCTATAGTTGGGATTATTAGTAAATTTCTAATATCAATTTTATCTTTAGATCCTTTACGAATAGCATTTAATAACTTTCCCCGGCCATTTTTTGACATCCCTTGACATGGAGGAGTTGCAAAAACAATATCCAGATGTTCACCAGATAGTCGGCGATGTGTTTCTGAAATTATTTCAGCCTGTTTCTCCCATATATCACCAACTATCATTCTTGTTTTTGGATGGTTAAACTTGAAAATTTCAGCACGATCTTTAAGTAGCTCATTGGCAACTAATACATCAAATCCAGTATGGCGCAAAGCCAGATCACCAATTCCGCCACATGCAAATAGGCTGATTGCTTTCATCGTGAGTTCTCTTTGTTGTAGTGACTTATAGTCTACATTACTGATCGGAAAAATACAACGATTTCTTTAAGAAACCGGGTTTTTAATCCTAATTCCCAATTCCTCTCTAATTTATGGGTTGGCAAAAGTGTTAATTTCCCCCCCGCCAATATAACGACCTGGAACCCGGTTAGGAACGGAAAAATTAGGTTGAGTTTGACCAATTTGACCCTGTTGTATATTGGGATTCATATTACTAGGAGTCATGTAGTTATTCGGTTGAACGGGTTGAACAGTGCTGTTAATATTCGTGTTAGGCGTGACTGAATAGGAGGGAACGGTATTATTTAAAGGTAAGGAATTGAAGTTGGCATACCCAGAATTGGGGACGGTTCCAGGTGTAACTGTTGGCACGGTAGGAACCACCGGAGGTAGGGTAACGTTAGTTTGATAGGGATTCTGAATCGGGGGCAGGGGAACCGTACCAACAGCCTGATTAGGATTGTCTCTGGGAACACTCCAACTGGGTTGAGTAACCTGTCCTGTAAGGGTTGGGTTTCCAGTAAAAGGTGTGACACCAACTGCTGTTCCGAGGCTGGGATCTAAGGCTGAATTAGAATTAGTGAGACTATTCGGAGGATTACTGGCGGAATTTTTATCGTTGATTAATGAGCTTTTTGAAGCATCAGTTGTATCAGAGGGTGCAGCCGAATCCGTGTTTTCTGTTTCCTGAGTTTGCAGATAGTTCTGCATAGCTTGTTGTAGGGAGGTTTTTGCCGTTTCGGGATTTGTGGTTTCTGTTGCAGGGGAGCCCAAACCCTTTAGACCCAAGTTAGAACTGCCAGTAGTAGAGGTAGGAGAATTTTCAGAAACCGAATTGGGAAGATTGGAGGTTTTTGGGGAATTTTCCTCTACGGGGGGTTGATTTGTGGAATTGGATGGGGAAAATAAACTATCCAATAAAGGATTAGACCGAGGACTCGGCTCAGATTTTTTATCTGGGTTTTGAGTTTGTTTAAGTAAATCTTTATTGACCTCACTATTAGAATTTAAAGGCGAAATCAAGGGATTATTACTCCCTAATGCGTCTAGTAAAACTTTAGAGTTATCAATATCCGCAGCAATCGATTGTTGTTCCGGGGTGAGTTGACTCTCGGAGTTGCCAGGATTTAGGGTTGATTCTCCATCTAAACTAAACCATTCGGGGTTTTCAGAAAATTGCCAAAAGAAAACCCCCACCACTGCCAGAACGCTGACGGAGCCCCAAATACGAGGTTGCAGGAGAAACCGCAATTCCTCCCCTACGGCACGAATAGACTCAGGAATTCGGTGTGACATAACTGACAAACAGCCGATTGCTGGGTTGAAAGGAACAGGGGTAGATAGTCAAGTAATTCAGATAAGAAATGCTGGGTTTTGTACCCCAACCGCTAACGAACAAAACCCCCTATGATTATTATAGCCTGTGAATTCAATGTCGAAATCCATCTTGTGAGGCTATCCCAGTGGAAAAAAATATAGAAATTTTAGCGAATCGAGAGGAACTCATTGAGCGAGCTTTAGAAATCCTTCTGGCTAAAATCACAGAAGCAATTGAAACTCGGAATCAATTTACGATCGCTTTAGCCGGAGGGAGTACCCCCAAACCCCTATATGAAGCCCTAGCCAAACAACCTTTACCTTGGGATAAAATCCATGTATTTTGGGGAGATGAACGCTATGTGGAGCCGGATCACCCCGATAGTAACCAAAAAATGGCAGCGCAGGCCTGGCTGGATCGGGTGAATTTCCCCGCCACTAATATTCATCCGATGCCAACTTTAGCCAATAATCCCATTGCCGATGCAGAACAATACAATAGGGAGTTAGTACAATTCTTTGCGCTCAATGCCGGAGAGTTCCCCGCTTTTGATGTGGTTTTATTAGGGATGGGAGATGATGCTCACACCGCATCTTTATTTCCCCATACCGCAGCCTTAACCGTTGAGGATCGCTTAATTACCGTTGGCAATAAGGATGGTCAGCCCCGAATAACCTTTACGGTTCCTTTGATTAATCAGGCCCGTTGTGTCCTGTTTCTGGTCACCGGGTCAAATAAACAAGAACCGTTAGACCGGGTGTTCGCCACCGAGGAGGATGCCATTACCTATCCCAGCCGCCTAATTCAACCCGTGGGGGAACTTTGGTGGTTATTGGATCGGGAAGCCGGAGCCAAACTCGCTGAAAATTTGCCAAAATTAAGCATCTGAAACCCTAATTTTACTCAAGTTTGCTTATCCAAATCCTATGATTGTTTGTCCGAATTGTAGTCATCAAAACCCAGAAGGCGCGACCCAATGTGAAGCCTGTTATACGCCTTTGCCCTCCACTACCAGCTGTCCCCATTGTGGGGCAACGATACAAACGGATGCGGCTTTCTGTGGTCAGTGTGGGTCGAATTTACAGCCCGCGACGGTTAGTAATCAGGAGGAAATACAAGCGGTAATTCCGACGGTGGTTTCGCCTCCGAATCTACCCACACCGGAAGTGGCGGTGAGTTCGGGGTTAAATTTAGAGAAATCTCCCCCTCCTGTGGCAATGGAAACGACTCCTCCGGTGATTCCGGTGGTCATTCCTGAACCCCCTCCGGTTCCGATGAATTTGGGTTCCCAAAGTTCGGCGACTCAGTTACAGCAACAGACGGCTAAGTTAATTCATGTCCAAACCAGTACGGATCTGGAATTACCTCAAAATGTGTCGGTGATTCATTTGGGAAAACCGAATGATTTAGTCCCCCCCGATGTGGATGTTTCGGGATTTCCCAATTCGGAAATTGTGTCTCGTAGCCATGCGGATATTCGCCTTGAAGGAGATGCGTATTATATTGAAGATGTGGGCAGTTCTAATGGCACTTATATTAATAATACGGCTCTGCCCAAGGGGAATCGTCACCGGTTAAAACCAGGTGATCGGATTTCTTTAGGAAAAGGGGATTTGGTTTCGTTTATTTTTCAACTTTCCAAGGGTTAGGAGGGGGTGAGAAAAAACCGGGTTTCCCTGTTATTCAAATCGGTTGAACCGTGGGATTAGATCATTAACAGCTTATTTAAGGGAATTAGGAAATCTAACCCCTATTAAACCCCAAAATGAAGGAAGTTTTTGATTCTATTCCCTAAAAACCGAGAATTCCAAATTTTCGATTGAAAATAGGTTCATGGCATAGCTGTTGATTGTTAGATTCTGCCAATGTGATTAGATTAACCTTATTACATCCTCTCCAATCGATTCCTGTCCGCAGTTGGGTATTTGACAAGGACAATGTGATTCGGATTGGGCGATCGCTGAAGAATGATGTTGTTCTCTATAGTGCGGTCGTTTCTCGTTACCATGTCGAGATTTGTCATATCAATCAACGTTGGCTGGTCGTGAATCTAGGAACCAATGGAACCTATGTCAATGGACAGGCGGTTCAACAAATCCCTTTAGTGGATGGACAGGTGATTCACTTAGCAATATCTGGCCCTAAAATTCTATTAAATATTTTACCCGATCCCTCAGAATCAGTTTTAACCCCAGAAATAGACTCGCATCAAGGGGAAGTTATATCTACTTCCGAACTCTTGTTTCCTCATCAAAATGAGGAAACAACGGAGGTTGATCACCGTAAACAACTTGAACTTCCTACCAATCACCTTGTTTAACCGGATACCATAATAACCTAGTTAGTGCTGTCCCGGTCATCCCAGCAACAATTGTCCAAACCAGGAATAAACCTAAAACGTCTCCGAGAAAGAAACTTGTCCCCTGACGCATAATTCCTCCAAACATCCAACCGATGGGTAATGCGACCCCCCAAGAGATGACACTGGCTATTATCCATCGCCAGGCTTGGAAAACTTCAGTGCGTAAGACCCACCATTGTCCTAGGCTTAAACACAGTCCTAATTTTACTCCTTCTATCAACCCGTGGACAATTCTAGGGGTAAGATTTAAGGTGCGTGGAGCCACCCAACCCAAGAGTCCGACCGGAGTTAAGGCGATGATACTGAATATGAAAACATGAACAAAAATCCATCGCCAACTTTGGGAAATATACTGTTTCAAAATAAACCATTGAGCCAGACTAATAATTAATCCGCCAATAGCTCCTTCTAAGGCTCCTAAATCCGGTTTTTCTCCAATTTCTATCCAAATTAAACTAACTAAAAATCCCACCAAGGTTACAAACATCCACTGTAGAATAAATCCTATATCTGTTTGTAAATCTAAACTATCACATACCCATTTCATCATGCTTAAAAAGGGGGAAATTTGTAGAATATGGAGCATACATTTAGGGATTTCATATTAGATTTCATATAATATTAGGAAATTAGATTTTTTTCGGTTATTGTGATCACTTGTAGTGAGACGTTTACGCCTCAGAGTCCTAAAGGACTCACTACAATATCAGTTTACGCCTCAGAGTCCTAAAGGATTCACTACAATTAATTAAAGGGGAGTTCGGGGCTGACCATCAGGGTCAATACTTCGTCCCCAATGCCTTTTAATTTATGGAATTCTTGGTTTAAAATTTCCTCTGGAGGGAGATAGCTGGCTACTTCTGTAGAGACTAAAATACTATTCGGACGTCCAGCTTCTTGTAAGCGAGCCGCCATATTCACCGCCGGGCCAATAGCGGTATAATCCGATCGCTCTTGAGATCCAAACATCCCGACAACCGCCGTCCCAATATGAATTCCACATCGAAAACGCACGGGTTCAACTCCATTTTCCCCGACAATACCCTGTTCTCGCCAGTGTTGATTTAACTTATCGAGCGATCGCAACATTTGCCGCGCCGAGTTCACCGCCTGTTTCACCTGTTTTTGGGCTGATAACTCCTCCGGGGCGCCATATAAAGCCATCACCGCATCCCCGACAAACTTATCTACTGTACCCCCATTAGCAAAAATCACCCGGGTCATCTCCGCTAAATACTCATTTAACACCACCGCAATCCCCTGGGATTGTAACTGATTCGACATCTGAGTAAATCCGACAATATCACTAAATAAAATTGTGACTAACCGAGGTTCAGGACTCAGATCCAACGATAATTCACCAGTTGCGGCTTTTTTTACCATGGTTTCGGGTAAAAATCGCTTCAATACTGATTCTGTTAAATATCGATTTAATTCAGATATACGCCTTTCATTCTCTTTTAAAGACTGTAAATTTCTAACTTCTGCTAACAATTCCCGATCATTAAAGGGTTTCGATAAATAGGCATCAGCCCCCCGTTCCACCCCTTCTAAACGGGTATCTTCATCAGCTTTAGCCGTTAATAAAATCATCGGGGTTCCCTTCAATTCAGGGTTATTCCGAATTAACCGAATTAAATCTAACCCCGATACTAAAGGCATCATTAAATCCGTAATAATCACTTCCGGGTGATATTTTTGGGCAATTTCAAACCCTTCCACCCCATTACAAGCCACCACCACATTATAACCTGATTGGCGTAGAATTTTGGAGACATAACGGCGTAAATCCGGGTTATCATCTACTACTAAAACTAAATTAGTAGAGGGAATATTCTCATTTAAAATTATATTCTCTTGACCAGCTTCAACCCCATCAGAATCATCTCCCTCCGTCACATCCACATCAATATCCGCAAACTCCACCGAAGCCCGACTAGAATTTAATTCCGCCTGAATTTCTAATATTTGTTCCCCGGGTAAATGGGAGGTTCCCTGTTGTAGCCAAACCGTAAAAGTGGTGCCTCTCCCATACACAGATTCCACGGAAATTTGTCCCTTGTGCAGTTCCACTAATTCCTTGACTAAAGCTAACCCTAAACCCGACCCTTCATAGGAACGATTAGCTGACCCTTCTGCCTGCCGAAACCGTTCAAATAAATAGGGAATTTGTTCAGGTTTAATCCCAATTCCGGTATCTGTAACTTGTAAACGACAATGATTTCCGATCGGTTCAACTCTCAGGGTAATAGTTCCTCCAGCGGGGGTAAACTTCATGGCATTAGATAATAAATTATAGAGAATTTTATCAAAACGTTCTAGATCTAAATACAGCAACGGACAATGGTTTAACTCCGTTTCTAAGTAAATTTCTTTCTTCTGACAATAAAGTTGAAAAGACTCAACGGTACTATGGCAAAAAGCAATCAAATCACAGGGACGAAAACTGGGCTGCATTCGTCCGGCATCAAATCGTTGTAAATCCAATAATTGATTCACTAACCGCAATAGTCGTCGAGAATTCCTTAAAGCGATTTTCGCTTGTTCCTGGGGTAAATCCTGCTGTTGATTAATTGCCGATTCCAACGGCCCAATCATTAGGGTTAAAGGGGTGCGAAACTCATGGGAAATATTCTGGAAAAATTCCGTTTTTACCCGGTCAGCTTCTAACAAGCGTTCCGCCTGTTGTCGAGTTTTTTGATATAAACGCGCCTGTTGCACCGCCAGAGCCGCCTGTACGGCCACGACTTCCACTAAATTAATTTCCGACTCCTGCCATTTACGAGTCCGATTATTTTGCCGCAGGGAAATACTGCCAATAATCTGGCCTTCGGACTGCAAAGGCACTAACATTAGGGCTTTAGAAGCAGAACGTAGGGGTAATTCCGCAATCTTACATTCCGGTTGCAGATCTAAGTCCTCAATAATAACGGGTTGGCGGCTGCGTAAAAGTTTTTTTAAGACTGGATTTTCTCGAATCGGAACGGCCGACTGCGGTAAGGTTTCTAGGGACAGCTTAGGGGTGGGAGTAGTGGCTTCGGATGACCATTCATCACTAACCATCGAAGCCTGGCGAGTCGCATCATACAACCCCACACACTGAACATATTCATCATCCCTTGTCCAGAGGGATAAGGCACAACCATCGACTTGTAGGGCTTCTCCCAATTGTTGGGTAATGGCGGCGAAAATCGTGCGCGGATCGAGACTCGAACGAATGGCTGAGGTGATGGTATTAACTAGGGCTTCCCGTTTCGCCAGTTCCCGCACCTGGTCATAGGCCCGGGCTTGGGAGAGGGCGAGGGCCGCTTGGTCAGCCACGGTAATCACTAACTGCACTTCGTGGTCGAGCCAAATATGGGGTTCTTGGCAGTGATGCAGGGCTAAAACCGCCATTAAGTCCAATTTATAGAATAGGGGAACCACTAAACTTGACCGAATTTGAGTTTGATCATAGGCCTGTTGACGTTCGGTGACCGATAAGACCCGTTCATCGGTGGCCCCGTCCTGAATTACTTCGACGTCAGTGGTTTCCCAGACTAATAATTGCAGCAGATGCTGGGACGGTTTTTGACTATCTGGGGTTTCTGTGACTTCTCCTCGTCCAGACTGATACATAAACCATTCATCCACCATTTGTCGATCTTGAAAGGGTCGCAGCAGGCAATAGCGGGCCTCAAACATCTGGCCAACGGTTTCCACGATCCGTTGCAGCATTTCCCGGTAGTTGGGAGCCGAGCGAATGGTATTGGTAACGGCGTAGAGGAGGGATTCTTGTTGCAGGGCGCGTCGAAGTTCTTCGGTACGGGATTTGAGAACCCCATGGGTTTCTAAAGCCTGTTTAACTATGGCTTTGAGTTCCTCCGCATCCCAGGGTTTGGTGACGTATTTAAAAACTTTACCTGAGTTAATCGCTTCGACTAAATCCTCGACGTCGGTGTAGCCAGTGAGGATAATTCTAATAATATCGGGATATTGGGCCGCGGTTAAACTCAAGAATTCTGTCCCGCTCATTTGCGGCATTCTTTGGTCAGAAATAATCACCGCCACGTCGGTCTCGGACGCTAAAATATCTAGCGCCTCCGGCCCACCATCTGCTCGCAACACCCGGTATTCCCGATGAAAGGTGCGATACAGCAAATCTAGGTTATCGGGTTCGTCATCGACAACCAAGATCGTCGGCTTAGATTTTTTCTGGGAACTCATGCACCGAATCTCCTGCTGCAATGGATGTAGGGGGCTATGATCGGTAAGATCTACCAATAGGATATGAATTTGACCCCTATCTAATACGGGTTAAACCACAATCAGGGTATTGATGCACAATATTGATTGTACCTTGATACTTCTGGACGTGGAATTCCCTTATTCTCTCAGAAAGTATAGAACTGCCACGATCACCCTAAAAAGGGGGATCGTAATTAATATTGCACCATCGATATACTGTGAATCAATTGTTTTCCACTTCGAGATCTAACACATTTTTCTGGGGTTACGGAAATGGCACGGGTTCAAAAAACCTGCCTGGACAGGAAAACTCCCTACCAACGGAGAGTTCTGTGGATTTTTCTAGTTTACAGGTTCGGCCCGCAACTGCTGAGGACTTAACGGGATTAACAGATGTTTTGGCCGAGAGTTTTCATTCCCAGGAGGGACTTTTGGGCTGGATTTATCCGATTTTACGGTTAGGAATTTATGAGGATTCACGCTATCGTTTATTGGCAAATACAGACCAATATTTGTGTTTAGTGGCGGTGGTTTCAGGAGTCAGGTCTGCTAAACCCTCGGTTTTAGGAACAATAGAAATCGGTTTGCGATCGCGTTATCCTTGGCAATTATCTTTAACCTCACGCTATTTATATATTTCTAATTTAGCCGTTCATCCCCAATATCGCAAGCTGGGAATTGCCCAAAAATTACTCGCAACTTGTGAACAAACAGCCCAACGTTGGGGATTTTCTAATCTTTATCTTCATGTCTTAGAAAATAATCATCAAGCCCGAGGTCTATATTATAAAATGGGTTATCGATTAATTGAGATTGATTCGGGTTGGAATTTTGCATTATTCGGGCAACCTCGACGTTTGTTTTTACAAAAACCGATAGGGAATAGGGAATAGGGAATGGGGAATGGGGAATGGGGAACCCTTGTTTAAGGCTCAATTTTGCGTTTTAAGCGTTCTCCTAATCTTAAAATTTGGCAGGCTAAAATTGCCGCCCCAAACCCATTATCAATATTCACCACCCCTACCCCAGTAGCACAGGAATTCAGCATAGTTAATAGGGGAGCTAACCCGTTAAAACTGGCTCCATAACCAACGCTGGTGGGCACCGCAATCACCGGACAATCGGCTAATCCTCCAACTACAGTGGGTAAGGCTCCTTCCATCCCAGCCACCACAATTAATACATCCGCATCGGCAATTATCGGCCAATTACTGAGTAAACGATGAATTCCAGCTACTCCCACATCCGATAACCGTTTTACCTCAAAACCAGATAAGGTAGCGGTGACGGCAGCTTCTTCGGCGACGGGTAAATCGGCGGTTCCGGCGGTTAAAATGGTGATGATTCCTGTAGAATTAGCCAGGGGAATTTCGTCTGGGTGAAGGGCACAAATTTTGGCGATTTCGTAATACTTTAAATCCGGGATTTGGGCTTGCAATTGTTGATAAACATGGGGTTCAATTCGCGTTGCCATCACCACCGGATTTCGCTGACGCATCACCTCGATAATCTTAATCATTTGTTCCGGGGTTTTATTTAATCCCCAAATGACTTCGGGAAATCCGGTTCTTAATTTTCGATGATGGTCAATATGGGCAAAATCTCCGACGGGTTCAAAATCAAAGTATTTGATTTTATCTAAAGCATCATTCGGGGTAATTTGACCAGATGCTACTTGTTCTAGTAACTGTTGTAAGGCTTCAGGATTCATCAGGATTTAAACCGATTATTCAGCAATTTTAAGTTCATACAAATTCCAAAATCCTCCCCCTAATGGGGTGTATTCAACGCCTTCAACCCGATCTCTGATGGCTTCAAAAGCCAGGGGATTTACCATATATAATAAGGGTAGTTCTTCGGCAACAATTTTCTGCGCTTTTCCATAGAGTTCTTTGCGTTTTTTCGGATCAAATTCCTGGGAGGCTTTCACAAATAAATCATCCACTTGTTGTTCCCAATCGGCAACTTGCCAATCGGTAATCCCCGTTTCCCCTGGTTGCGGCCCCTGATTAAAGGTGTGTAACCGTCCATTCACTGACCAAATATTATAACCGCCATGGGGTTCAATTCCTCCTCCACTGAATCCCCCTAAATAGGCATCCCAATTCCGAGAACTGGAAAGACGTTCGACTAAGGTATTAAAGCTGAGAAATAATAAATCAACTTGAATCCCAATTTTACCCAGATCTTGGTTAATTTGGGTAGCCATTTGTTCCCGAATTTTTTTCCCGGCACTGGCTAAAAGGGTAAAGCGAACTGGATTACCGTCACTATCAAGTAATTGTCCTTGAGCATTATACTTAAATCCCGCATCAATTAGCATTTGTCTAGCTTTTTCAGGATCATATGTGTAGGTTTTTAATCCTTCTTCTGGGGATAAATAAAAGGGGCTTTGGACGGGAATGGGAGAATGTTGGAGTTCCCCTAATCCTAAATAGAGATTATTTTTCATCACTTCCCGATTAATCCCATAATAAACCGCCTGTCGAAAGGCTTTATTATTAAACCATTTAGACTTAATCGGATCAACAAAGGGTTTTCCTTGGGCATTTTTTCCGCGATTCATATTCAATGACATAAACACGGTTCCCATATCGGGGCCAGAATTATAAATAGTATATTTCCCTCGTTTTTCTTCGGGTTTTAATAGGGGAAATGTTTCCGTTTGTAGGGTTAAAGTATCTAAGGAACCAGAACGAAAATCTAATAATTGATTGTCGGTACTTTCAATAATTTGCCAGACAATTTCTTCAATATAGGGCTGGGGATTTCCCTGTTTGTCTTTGCGCCAATAATAGGGATTTTTTTCTAAAATTACCCTTTGATAAGGGGTATAACTTTTGATCCGATATTGACCATTTCCGACAATATCTTGGGGGTTGGTGTCGGTTCCCCAGGTGGTTAAAAATTTGGGGTTTCCCTCACTATCGGTTTCGGTAATTGAATCTTTTAAAATATGGGCGGGTAAAATACTTAATCCGGCTACATATTGTAAAAAAGGTGCAAAGGGTTCGGAAACCGCAAACTCCACCCGGCGATTATCTAATTTTTTGACCGTGGGAAAACTGCGACTTTTTCCCACTCGTAAAATATCTTTAAAACTGCTGGGAATTTTATCGTTTAAATAAATATCGTTATAGGTAAAAATAATATCATCCACGGTTAAGGGCTTGCCATCTGACCACTTCAACCCGTCTTTTAAAGTAATAATAATTTTTTGTTTATCATCAGAAATTTCCCAAGATTCAGCTAAACCGGATTTAGGCATTAATTCTCCAGTCACGGGGTCGTCTTGAATTAACGGGTCATACAAATAACCAAAGACGGTATAGGCCGATTGACTCAAGGGCGGATTAAAGGTGGCTGGGCCGCTGGGCGTGGCGACCACCAACCGAGACGGAATTTGGGATTGAGCGGTACTACAGGCACTCAGAACCAGGGCTAAGAGGATGAATAAAGTCTTTTGGAACCAATGTCTTTTGAATGGAATCATATTACAAAAACTAGCTGATTGCTATAGTTAATTATAGAAGCCATTTGAGATCCTTTAATGATCGCCCGCTAGGAGAGAACCTAAGTTACAATTAGCTAAGGTTGGTTTTAGGATTGAGGGGAGGTTTTATGACATTACAGGAAGTGCTAAAATCGGTCGATAATTTGTCCATCACGGATCAGGTTTTGTTATTGGAGCAGCTTAAGAAACGGTTTGCTCAGATTGAGGAGTCTGATTCGGAAGTGATTAATCAAGCGCAAAAAGAAAAATGGGTTAAAGGCTTAAGAGGGATGGCTGCCAATTCTAGGCTGAGTAGTGAGGATTTTGCCCAACATAAACAAGCAGAAATTGATTGGGAGGATAGAAACCGATGAAGGTTATCCTAGATGCTTGTGCTGTGATTTGTCTTGTTAAGGATGAAATAGGGGCTGATATTGTCGAGCAATATTTATTAGGAGATGATGCTCAATGTATGATTCATAGTGTTAATATTTGTGAGGTTTACTATGGCTTTTTACGAAGCGATGGGGAGTCTTTTACGCAAGAAGTTATTAACAGATTAGAAAAAGCTAATGTGATTTTTCGTTCTGATTTAACCAGAGATTTTTGGCAGCAAGTTGCTAACTATAAGGCAACTATTAAAAGGATTTCTCTGGCGGATTGTTTTGCTTTGACTTTGGCAAATCGGGAGGGGGGAATATTACTCACTTCTGATCGTAAGGAGTTTGAACCGATTATACCTTTGAATATTTGTCAGATTAATTTTATTCGTTAATCGCCCGATTTTCTATGCGCTATATATAGCGCAATTGCGTAAGTCCTGATATCTCAAATGGTTTCTATAAAACACCGATTGATTCAATGGTCGCTCCTCATATCACGGAGTCTGTGTGTTCCTAATTTCTGACTGAATTTGATCAAAAATTCCATGATCTTGAAAAAATTTATCTTGAATATTACTCCATCCCCCTAAATCTTCGGCATTAAATAATTGCTTAATGGGGGGAAATTGTTCGGAGGATATCGGATCTAAGGGTCTAAATCCCACTTTCGCAAAAGCCGTTTGTGCTTGGGGGGTAAACAGAAATTTTACAAAGGCTTCTGCGACTTCCCGTGTTCCTCGGCGATCGACATATTTATCCACAATGGCGATCGGATTGTCAATCGAAATATTAATATCGGGAATAATCATAAAGGTATTTTTAGCCAGTCCCTCTTGAGTCGCTAAAATCATTTCATTTTCATAATTAATTAAGACATCTCCTTGATTTTGCCGCAGAAATAAATCCGTCGATTCCCGGGCATCTTTGGCCAAGACTGGGACGTTTTTATAAACTTGAGTCACAAAATCGAGGGCTTGGGCTTCCGTCCCCCCAGTTTGGGTAATCGCCCCCCACAACGCCAAGAAATTCCAGCGCGCACCCCCCGAGGTTTTGGGGTCGGCCGTAATCACAGAAACCCCAGGTTTGGCCAAATCAGACCAAGTGCGGATATTTTTGGGATTGCCCGCCCGGGTGACAATCGCCCCGACGGAGTGGGCGACAATCCCGTGATTCGGACTTCGGTGTTCCCACCCGGGTTGAATTAAGCCCGCGTCCTGAATTTTTTGGGTATCGAGGGCTAAGGCTAAATGCACCACATCCGCCGGAAGTCCATTAATCACGGCTCGGGCTTGGGTACTTGATCCCGCATAACTTTGTCTGATTCTGACTTCCTGGTGATGTTCTTTTTGCCATTTTTCTTTGAACAGAGGAATAATTTCGGCGTAGGCGGCGCGGGTTACGGCGTAGGACACAAAACTGATTTCAATGGGTGGACGTCGGGGAATTCCGTCCACGACAGGAGGAGAGATGGGATTTTGACCACAGGCGGGGAGGAGCAGGGTCAAACCCAGACTGACCAGGAACAAAAACAAAAAGCTGTGATGGATAATCCGATTCTGTAACTGACGATGGAACATATATTTATTGAGATTTTGATAAAAAAATACTATAAGTTGGTAGGGTTAGTGTAGTTTATAATTAATTATCTATAATTTCACCGGAATTAGGCGATCGCAAATTACGGATCAATGTTGTTTTAAATACAAAATCATTGAGAGAAAAATTGAGCCTCTCAACCCGCGCCATAACATCAGGATGTATCGACAGTTCACCCACTTAATCCGTAGTTTTCAAACTTTAACTAGCCTCAGTAGGAAAAACAATATGGCCCGTTTTCGTAAAAAAATATTTCCCAAACAGAAAGGTTCAATTACCCGTGAAACCCTGGTTAAAATGGGGGTGAGAATTGCTTTAGTGATTTTGGGATCGACGGCTCTTAGTTATCTGCATTTAATGTCTATCTTAGAAACCCAAACTATCCAACAATTAGATAAATATATTGTGGAACGGGGACAACGGGAAAGCAATATTTTTACTTTAGCAGAAGATAATCATGCAATTTTAAAACAGGAAATTAAACGTCGTTTAGAAGAATGGGAAGATTATGATCCGCAACTAGAATTTGATCAAAAATTTGTCCCGTTTAAGGATGGAGTAATTAGAAATCAACCCGAAGGCTTTGACCGCAGCCGTCAAGCCGGAGTTTATATTGGCAAAACCGTTGAACTGACTCCAGAAATTCGTCGTCGGGTTCTCACTTTTTATGATCTCGTCACTTCCTCTGGTATGGCTTGGCAAAGTCGGTTTCAAAATACCTATATTAATACTCCTGAAAATATCGGAATTATGTATTGGCCAGAGGTTCCTTGGGCGGAAAATACCACCTCTGATTTGTATATTCCTAATGAAAACTCTTTTTGGATGACGGACTCCCAACATAACCCTACTCATCAAACCGTTTGCACAGGAGTTTATTATGATCAAATTGCTAGAAACTGGATGATTTCCTGTGGAACTCCCGTTGATATTGCAGGAAAACAGGTAGCGACCATCGGCCATGATATTGTTTTAAATGAACTCCTGGAACGAACTTTGCAAGACCGTCTCCCGGGAACTTATAATCTAATTTTTCGTTCCGATGGTCGTTTAATTGCCCATCCCGATAAAATGGATGAGATCAAAAAAAATCAGGGTAAATTAGATATTTTTCAATCTGAAGATCCCCATTTAATTAGAATTTTTCAATTAGTGAAAAACTTAAAACTGGGGAAAGTTGTTGTTGAAAATACTCAAGATAAAGAATATTTAGCTTTAGCTAAACTGGAAACGCCAGATTGGTATTTTGTGACGGTTTTTCCTAAATCAATTTTAGCAGAAGTTGCCCTGAATAATGCCCGTTTTGTTTTAATTTTAGGGGGCGTTTCTTTGCTGATTGAAATTATCATATTATTATCGGTTTTACGCCACCAAGTTTCTGAACCGTTGGGTCAACTGATGGTAGCAACGGAACAAATCTCTACGGGAGATTTTAATATTCATCTGGATACCACCCGCCCCGATGAATTAGGACAATTAGCCACCTCCTTTAATACTATGGTGGCGGAAGTTCAAGCCCGAGAAGTTAGACTCAAGCAAGCACAAATAGAATTACAAAAAACGGATAAACTCAAGGATGAATTTTTGGGAAATACCTCCCATGAACTGCGCACACCTTTAAATGGAATTATTGGTATTGCTGAATCCTTAATTGACGGTACAACTGGTCAGTTATCATCGGCAACAATGGCTAATTTAAGAATGATTGCATCCAGTGGGAGAAGGTTGGCTAATTTAGTGAATGATATTTTGGATTTCTCTAAACTCAAACATAAAACCCTAGAACTTCAGTTAAAATCCGTTGGCTTACGAGAGGTTGTTGAAGTCGTGATTAATCTAATTCAACCCTTAATTAATCAAAAAAAATTACAGATTAATAATAGAATTTTACTCACGTTACCTGCGGTAATGGCTGATGAAAACCGCCTGCAACAAATCTTTTATAATCTGATTGGAAATGCCATCAAATTTACAGATAGTGGCAAGATTGAAATTTTGGCTCAGGTTATTTCTCATGCGGGATTACAACAAATACAAATTACGGTTTCTGATACGGGAATTGGGATTCCAGAAGATAAATTAGAGAGCATTTTTGAATCTTTTGAACAAGCGGATGGGTCTACGGCTAGAATCTATGGAGGCACAGGTTTAGGCTTGGCAATTACTCAGCAATTAATCGAATTACAAGGCGGAAAAATTTGGGTAGAATCAATATTAAATGAAGGTTCTAAATTTCATTTTACTTTACCCATTAGTTGGGATTCAGAAATCAGTTATTCTAATGTTTCTGTCTTTAGTTTGAGAGATAATATTCCTGCAACTTTGGTTTTAAGTTCTGATCTTCCTGTCTATTCTGAACCCTCTTTTACTCGGGTTGAGGAGTTGGTTGTTGAGGAAATGTTATCAACAGTTAGGCCTGAAAAATCACAAAAATATAAAATTTTAGTGGTTGATGATGAACCCGTAAATCGTCAGGTTTTAGTCAATCATTTGTCTTTATATCAATATGAAATTACCGAGGCTGCGTCGGGTCAGGAAGCCTTGAATTTGCTCAATCAGGGTTGGAAACCGGATTTAATGTTATTAGATGTAATGATGCCTCGGATGACCGGTTATGAAGTTACTCGCAAAGTTCGAGAAAGATGGCAACCCAATGAGTTACCGATTGTGTTACTCACGGCTAAAAATCAAGTCTCTGATTTGGTGATTGGTTTACAAGCTGGGGCAAATGATTATGTGACTAAACCTATTACCAAAGATGAACTCATTGCTCGAATTAAAACCCATTGCACGCAAGCTGCAACGTTCTTAGAAAATACTCGTCTTTATTTGGAATTGCAGGCTTCAGAGGCTAGGGAAAGGGAAAAAGCCCTTCAGCTTGAACAATCTTTACAAGACCTGAAAACCATGCAATTACAAATGGTTCAAAGCGAAAAAATGGCAAGTATTGGTCAATTGGTTGCTGGAGTTGCCCATGAAATTAATAATCCGATTTCCTTTGTTTTGGGCAATTTAAGTTATGCGGAAACGGCGATTCATGATCTGATTCAGTTAATTATTCTTTATCAAAATAACCATCCTGAAACAGTGCCAGAAATTGTGCGGCAGATTGAAAAGATTGATCTTTCTTATTTGATTGAAGATTTACCTAAATTAATGGGTTCTCTGAAAATGGGAACCGAACGAATTAGGCAAATTAGTATCTCTTTACGGACGTTTTCTCGGGGAGATACGGATCAAAAAGTTGAATTTAATCTGCATGAAGGAATTGATAGTACCTTAATGATCTTAAAACATCGCTTGAAAGGAAATTCACAACGTCCCGAAATTACTATTATTAAAGATTATGGGGATTTGCTCCCGATTAATTGCTATCCTGGGCCATTGAATCAAGTTTTTCTTAATCTTTTAGCCAATGCTATTGATGTGTTAGATGATGTAACCGAAAAAATATCTTATCAAAACCATCAATCTCGTCCTCCCAAAATTAGTATCCGTACAGAATTATCTCAGGATGAACAGTGGGCTATTATCAGAATTAAAGATAATGGCATGGGGATGAAAGAAGATGTGAAACAAAAAATATTTGAGCATTTATTCACCACCAAACCAGTCGGAAAAGGGACAGGAATTGGTTTATCTATTAGTCGTCAAATTGTTGTGGAAAAACACGGAGGGAAACTGAGTTGCTTTTCTTCCTACGGAGAAGGTTCGGAGTTTATCATTGAAATTCCAACGATATAACTATTCCCAGGAATTTTAATTGACTTTTTCTAATAAAGCCACGGCATAGGCGGCAATTCCTTCCTCTCGACCCACGGGGCCTAATTTTTCGTTGGTGGTGGCTTTGACTCCAATTTGATCGGAATTGAGGTTTAAGGTGCTGGCAAGGCGATCGCACATGGCGCTAATATGGGGTTTTAATTTCGGACGTTCGGCAACAATTACAGAATCAATATTTCCCACTTTCCAACCTCGATCTAATATGAGTTGATTCACCTGTTTTAAGAGGACTAAACTATCCGCCCCCGCCCATTTTTCATCAGTTGGGGGGAAATAATGCCCAATATCTCCTAAACTTAAAGCCCCTAACATAGCGTCCATAATGGCATGGGTTAAAACATCGGCATCACTATGTCCTAATAGTCCCAATTCATGATCAATTTTAATCCCGCCTAAAATTAATGCCCGTCCGGGGACTAGTTTATGAATATCATAACCATTACCAATGCGAATATTCATGGATCTTTTTTCCTGTTAAAATTAATATATAGCAGTCGCGCCTGGTAATTAGGACGGATTTTTGTAGGGGCGGGTTCGCCTAAATTTAAATGCACCCAACCTAAATATCGATAAACCCGCCCTCTCTCTCTCCGTCTCGTGCGTCGCGGATTGTTATGGCTTTTGATTTTACCATTAATAGGTAATATCAAGTCCACCGTTGGGGTTTAACCCAAACTTGAGAAGAAATTTAAGAATAGTTTAAAAACAGGTTAAATTTCTTCCCCTTGATTCCAGCAGAAAACCGTTTATGACCCAGAATGATAGGGTTGAACAGACTTAACAGAAACATTAGGAGATTGAGAAGCCGCGACACAAAAAAAAGTAAATAAAATTAAAAATATACTAACTACATAACTCAAACCAATCATGGCATAGGAATTAGTCATATTGTTACGGAAACATTTTAACACCAAGACATTAGGAAGCAAGGTTTTCATGATAGTAACCTCCATGGTATTAACCTTAATAACAGTTGACACTTAAACCGCAATAGTCTCAGCACGCTATCGACCCCTGTGGGTGATTTTAGCGCTGTTCTAGTCGGTGACTCTCTGGACTGATTTTGATTTTGATGGGAGTTCGTTTAATCAAACTAAACGAAATAGAACAGAAACAGTATTGACTACTAATAGCACTTTTTGACTGTTGTTTTGTAGCTATCGTAATCCGAAAAAGGCTACAAGATTTTAGCATAAAGTTTTGGTGTTTCAAGCCTGCGTGCGCTTGGATTTAGACACCAAAACCCGGCACCTTTTTTGATTAACTCTATATAGATTGCTAGATCGACTGTGAGTGAACTGGCATGATAGAACCTACAGTGCCATCATACCACAATAATCGTCTATCCACACCATCAAATCTAACAACCTCGATACGGGTGGCTATATCTATTCTATTCACTCACTAAAAAAGAGGCAAAATCCGGTACATTCACCCAAGTTCCCGTTGCATTGGATTCATGGGTTAAATCCATTAAGAGTTGAGAATAAACTCCTTCTTTCAGCGAAGGTGTTAAACTTATTCCTTGTTCAATTCCTGTTATCCATTGGTCAACCACTCGCAGCACCGGAGCAATCCGACCATCGGGATAAATTCGGGGAAATTCTAAGGTTTGGGGGATAGAAATTTCACTTAAAGGTTGCCCCTTTTGACTCCCCCATAATCGAAATCCATGCACATAATCCTGTTGATTATCACTACCTAAAATTAATGTGCCTTCACTACCATAAATTTCTACCCAATGTCCCCGTCCTTGGTAGGTAACAGAACTTAAACAAACTTGACAGGGAGTGCCATCCTCTAATTCTAAAATGAGGGTACAAATATCATCGGCATCAACAACTTTTAATTCTTCCCCAGCTTCAGGATCTGGACGTAAGAGAATCGAAGTATTCAGTTGTCCACAGAGGCGTTTAATTGAACCCAACAACCAGGAAATATAATCAAAACTATGGGAACCAATTGCCCCTAATACCCCGCCTCCCTTGTCTTTTTGAGCATACCAATTCCAGGGACGAGTCTCATCGGCACGACTAGAAACTAACCAATCAATTTTGATTAATCTTTTTTGACCTACATAATTTTCCGCCAACAGTTGCGATAAATGTTGCCAAGCGGGAATAAACCGAAATTCAAAATCTAAGCTGGTAATACAGCCTTTAGATTGGGCGAGGTGATAGAGATATTTTGCTTCTGCAACCGTTAGGGCTGTGGGTTTTTCTAATAACAGATGTTTCCCGGCATTTAGAGCTATTTTAGCCATATCAAAATGCAGAAAAGGCGGGGTAGAAATGGCAACTCCTTGAACTTCAGATAAAGCACAAATCTCCTCAATACTGTTACAAGCATGGGGAATATTATGGCTAGAGGCGACCGCTTTTGCTTTGTCTAAATCTCGATGATAAACCGCAACTACTTGGGTTTTAGGGTGGTCTTGAAAGGCGGGAATATGAACTTTTTTACCGAATCCTGTTCCAATTATGGCAATGCCAATTTTTGTGTTTGTTGTCATGGTTTCTCCTGATTCAATAAATTAAAATATTGATCGAATTTTAACACAAATTTGATATAATATGATCAGTTATGAACAGCCGTAAAATATCTGAAGGATTAGAGATCATGTCTATGGGTTTAGATGTTCGTGATTTGCCAAATTATTCCTTAACAGAAGCCGCAAAATATTTGCAACTTCCGACTGGAACATTGAGGTCTTGGGTCTATGGTCGTTATTATCCCACTCGTCAAGGAAAAAAATATTTTGCCCCCCTAATTGAATTAGCTTCGGAAAAAAAACTATCTTTTACGAATTTAATTGAAGCTCATGTTTTAAGTGCTATCCGTCGCCTCCATCAAGTCCCTTTAGCTAAAGTTCGTGCAGCATTAGATTATCTTAATCAAGAATTTTCTGCACCCCATCCCTTAGCAAAATTAGAATTTCAAACCGATGGTGTTAATCTATTTGTTGAACAGTTTGGGGAATTATTAAATGTTTCTTTAAAAGGTCAATTAGCTTTAAAAGAAGTTTTTTATCAATTTTTAAGTAGAATTGAACGAGATCCATCAGGATTACCAATTAAACTATTTCCTTTTACTCGAAATTTTGATATAAATGCTCCCAAAATTGTTGTGATTGATCCCTATATTTCCTTTGGTCGTCCTGTCTTAATGGGAACTGGAATTCCAACTATTATTTTAGCAGAACGGTATAAAGCCGGAGAATCTATTCATGAATTGGCAATTGATTATCAATGTGAGCGTAGCTTAATTGAAGAAGGAATTCGCAGCGAATTGGACTTAGTAGCATGACCGCTCAAGTTATCTTTTTTATTGATAGATGTTTGGGTCGAGTTAAAGTTCCAGAATCTTTAAGAAATGCAGGAGCAACTGTTGAAATTCATGATGCTCATTTTCCCCAAAATATTAGAGATGAGGAATGGTTAATAGAAGTAGGAAATCGCCATTGGGTTGTTTTAACTAAAGATGAAAAAATTGGCTATCGCACCTCTCAGATTTTGAGTATTGCTCAAGCAAATGTGAGGGTATTTGTTTTAGCTTCAACAAATTTATCAGGAGATGCGATCGCTTCCACTTTTGTAAATACTTTGCCCAAAATGACAAAATTTGCTTTGAATCATCCGCCACCTTTTATTGCTAAAGTTTATCAATCGGGGCGAGTAATTTCTTGGAGAAATAATACAGAACTACTCCGAAGAATAGAGTTATAAATTAACTCAGATCAAAAGCGGTTCGTGATTTTATTTTCTACCCATTCTATCACCTGTTTTCCTAAATAAACCCCATCCAATAAATCAATTTCCCGAATCCCCGTTGGACTGGTAACATTGACTTCTGTTAAATATCCGCCAATGATATCAATTCCCACAAAATATAAGCCATCAGCAACTAATTGAGATGCTAATTTTTGACATATTTCCCGTTCTCGATCTGTAATTTCGGTTTTAGCAACCCGTCCACCAACAGCCATATTTCCTCTAAATTCTTGACCCGTAGGAATGCGATTAACCGCTCCAATGGGTTCACCATTTAACAAAATAATCCGTTTATCTCCATCTTTTGCTTCCGGTAAAAAGGTCTGAATCATCACCGGATATAAACCCTGTTGGGTGCTAATTTCAATTAAAGAATTGAGATTGCGATCGCTCCCTGACAAAAATAAAATTCCCTCTCCTGCTTTGCCACCTAAAGGTTTTAAAACCGCCGCTCCTTGACGTTCAACAAACTCCCGAATTATCTGTTTATCGCGGCTAACAATGGTTGTCGGAATGCAATCTTTAAATTGCAGTGCGTACATTTTTTCATTTGCTGTTCTTAACCCACTAGGAGAATTAACCACCAAAGTTTTTTCCGGGTTAATATAGTCTAAAAGATAGGTGGCATATAGATAGGGAATCGTGACTGGGGGGTCGGTTCGCATAAACACCGCATCCATATTTTCTAGGGGTTGGAGTATCGATTGATCCACCGAAAACCAGGGTTCCTCAACTTTCCAACGATCCTGATCTCTAATAATAGGAATCAGATTAACCTGGGTTAAAAGCGCCCAGGTTTGACCTGCAATCACATTTAATTGGTGAGCTTCTGTGACCCAAACTTCATGTCCCAAAAGTTGCGTAGCTTCCATTAAAGCAACACTGGTATCATGACTTGGATTTAATTTTTCGATGGGGTCAATAATGAAAGCAAATTTCATCTTTATTTACAATTAACAGTTAACAAATTAAACAAAGTATGATATACTCAATCCAGGCATTTAAAACCAACTCAGAATAAATCAGGAGTGTTTTATTTTGCCAGGATTGAGAATAGAATTAACCCAGTAAAGGATCAAGTTTTCCCTGACGATCTAAGGCATAAATATCATCACACCCCCCAATATATTGATTATTAATAAAAATTTGGGGAAGTGAACGGCGACCATTAGCCCGTTGTGCCATTTTATCTCGTGCTACTTCATCCCCATCAATGCTATATTCGGTGAAGTCTAAGCCTTTACTTTTCAGCAATTCCTTAGCTCGAATACAGAAGGGACAGGTTCTCCAAGTGTAAATTTCAATGTTTGCTGCCATACAGGGTTCCAGAAATTGAATCGTTTTTCTTTATGTTAATATAAAATCAAAAATTGATCCATTTTATTCTGAATACTCAGACTAAACCCACCCAGACTATCCTGATTTAAGTCAAGCAAAATGTCAAATTATTTTTCTGTAATTGCACCTCAACCTCGGATTGCTGTTCCTACTTCCGATCCTTATAATCCAGGTTATATTGTACAACCAGGGACAGGTTTAGATGGTGTTGTTAAGATTCAAGATATTTCTGGTGGAAGCTGTACAGGCTCATTATTAATTACGGGTAATCATATTTTAACCGTCGCCCATTGTGTTACCGATAAATTGGGTCAACCTGATTATTATTCACCCTCAGAATATACCGTTTATTTTAACTTACCCTCGGGTCAAATAGCAATTCCGGTTTCTCAAATTTATATTCATCCCGAATGGAGTCATGATTTTAATTTTAATAATGATATTGCTATTTTAGAACTGGCTCAACCTGCACCTCAAGAGGCAAATCGCTATCAGATTTATACCGAGTTTGACGAGGTTGGTCAGGTGATACAAAAAGTAGGTTATGGTATTCCTGCAACGGGTAATTCAGGACAGAATGGCTATTCTGATCCTGTTCCAACTAAGCGTATAGGGAAAAATCGTTATGACGCTCTCGGTGAGTTATTTAATAGTACCCCTTACCATTATAATAATCAACCTGGCAAACAATTAGTTTATGATTTTGATAATGGTTTAGCCCAAAATGATGCCTTTGGACAAGAATTTGGGATTTATGATTTAGGATTGGGAGTAGAAGAAGTCAATATTAGTCCTGGAGATTCGGGGGGCCCAGGTTTTATTAATGGCAAAATTGCTGGTCTAACCTCCACCGGTTTTACCCCAGCAATGCCGGGTATTGATGTTACTAATAAATTAGATGAGAGCTTTGGAGAATATGCTTCCGATACCCGGGTTTCGGTTTATGCAGATTGGATTAATCAAATTATTAATCCTTCTCCCTATAGTGGAAATGATAATATTATCGGCACAATTAATAACGATTTTCTCTATGGATATCAAGGAGATGATACAATTAAAGGTTTAGAGGGAGATGATAATATTTTTGGGGGAAAAGGTTCTGATGATCTCTATGGAAATAAAGGAAATGATACTCTCTATGGAAATTTAGGATTTGATATTCTTTCGGGTGGATTAGGGGATGATTTTTTAGCTGGAGGTCAGGATTATGATAATCTATATGGAGAAGCCGGAAATGATACCTTGACGGGAGATTTAGGAACCGATTATTTAACCGGAGGAATAGGATCGGATCTATTTATTCTTTCCTTGGTAACCTCTGGTTCAGATAAAATTTTAGCAGATTCTATCGTGGATTTTGAACCCGGTATTGATAAAATTGGTTTAACAGAAGGCCTGACCGAAGCAAATTTAATCTTGGAACTTTCAACCGATTTCCTTTCTGACACAGTAATTCGTGTCGCGGGATCAAATCAGGTTATCGGGACAGTTTATGGTATTTCTCCTCAACAACTTCGAGGTCATTTTATTTCAATTTAACTTTACTAATTAAGCGATCGCTGGTTCAGTTTAACACCGGAGCAATGAGCTAGATTTATATTGGATTTAACATTAATCTGGTAAATTCGTAGTAAGCCCTTCAGGGCTTTTACCCTGAGATTAGATCCCCCTAAATACCCATTAAAAAGGGGGAATTGGGAGTCCTTGAACATGGGGTTAGGGGTTATCTATAGCATTTTGCGAGTTGATGAAATACAAAAGTCAATTGAATATTAATGGTGGGGTGCGGCGGGTTTTTCCAGCTAATCTGTGAGAAACACAAATCAACACAGAACCCGCCCCTACGTTAATTAAAGGGTTTGACCCCAGGCTCAAATCTGATGATTCTGTAGGGGCGGGTTCCCCTTGGGCTTCGATATCTATAAAAAATCTGCCTAAACCCGCCCTGACTATGCCCGATTAAGTCTAAAACTGCTGTAATGCTAAAGAAAAAGTCAATAGACTAATCATCGCTAGAACAACTATCTCCAGAATCACCGGAATCTCCCCAGGAACAGCTATTATCGGAGTCAGAGTAATCATTATCACCGTAGTAACTATCGCCAGAATAGTCGCTATTAGAATACCTGCCCTTCTTAGGGTTTGGAATACATTTTTTCGTTAATTCTTTCACTATCTGATCAGCAGCTTCTTCTTGACCGAGAGGAACAAAAATAGAGCGAGTGATCTCCCCATTGGGTTCATCCGCAAATAAACGAGTTGTCAAAACAAAATCTTGATCGGGTTCTGATTTTTGTAATTGATAAAATAATTCAAATTTTAAGACTCGTTTTGATAAATTGATGCTAGATAAATGATAGGGCGTTCCTTCCCAGCACCAATATTCATCATCTGCATAAAACGCATTTTCACCAATATAAACATCATGAATATCTTTGCTGCTTTTGGCTGCTTTAAAAATCCCAGCTATAAAACATACTAATCCGATTCCGAAGCCAATACAGATCTCTACTCCCAGTAAGTTAATCAGATCTTGAAGCCAATTTCCCGTCGGATGATAATGAAATTTTCTCCCGTTTAAAATTTCAATGATTAGAATAACAATTATTATAAACGGAGACCATAATAATAATATCCCAAGTCCTTGTAAAAAAATATGAGATGCAATCCATTTTCGATCTCGTTCGGTGTATTGCCAGCGATACCAATAGTTGTCAGGGCTACTAATAAAATCTCCGGCTAGTTGACGATTAATCTGATCGGTGATCTGAGTTTTTTTGAGATTAAGAATAGCCGCCCAAGCGATATAAATAATTATCATTACAATCGAAACAACAAGAAGATCAAAAATGCCTATCACTAATAGTAAACCCGGGTCTATTAAGGGATAAATAAAACTCATTGAGATTATAAATAAAGCGGTTCCTAAGCCTAATATTACCCAAAGATTGGGGGAGCCGATTTGGGTTAATTCTTCTTTGTTAGTGTAAGCTTTCATGATTTTTTCCTTTGTTTAGTTAAGATTTACAGGTGTTTGAGAGAGTGCGATCGCATTTTTTAATCTTCAAAAGAACCTAAATTAAAAAAAGTGTAGGGGCGAGGCGCGCCTCGCCCCTACAGAAGAATTGAGAGATTTTTTAGGATTGATAATCTTAATTATTCTTTTGTACAATTCATTTAGAATTGCTATAATATTGCCATAATTGGCGAATGAATAGCCCTAAAACCGAACTTTTGCTGGCGAGATGCCCACACTAATTTTATCAGATAATATCCAGCATAACTTTATGTGTTTTATGCCGAAAGACTACTGATCAAATCAGTGGATTTTTCGGAAATCAAGCAGTTGACAACTCTTTCTAGTTTCTGTTGATATTCATCGGTATCCATATACCGTTCAGCAACATCTTCTAAGAGTGCAATATTTTTCGCATCGGCACTAAATGTAACCACATTTTCCTTAAAAATAGGCTGGAATCGCACATAGTTATTGGGGTCATCAAAAAGTTGTTCTACGATATAATCAACTGCATCACTAGAGCCATCAAAAAACACATCCATTAAAGGAATACTTCTAATTAAACTCATCCAATTTAAAGCACCCCACCCTTGAGCTTGTCGAACTGTAATTCGATGTAATCCAGCACCCGAACCAAAAGATGCAACAACATCAGGTAATTTTTTATGCTGTTTTCGACATTCAGCAATAGCACACAAAGCGGGATTACTTGCTACGATACCTCCATCAATTAAGGGAATTCCATCAGGAGAAACTTTTAAGCTTTCATCTCCATTTTTTGCTTTTTCTTTTGCTTTTGCTTCTAAATGATCAATAAATTCTTCATTTTTAATAACATGAGCCGGAAAAGCAGCAGGTACAGCTGATGAAGCTCTACACACTTCCCAAATAGGTAAGGTTTGAAATTCAGGTTTGTTGCTTTTAAAGATTACAGCTTGATGATTATATACATCATAGCTAGTAATAATGACATTACTTTTTAATTCTCCAAAACATTGACGACCAAAGATTTCTTTCAGGCTATATTCTAATCCAGTTCCATCATAAATTGGTTGACTCAAGAATTTCTTGATTTTTTCATTATCAATATCCCACATATTCAGGATATTGAACGTGCTGAAATCAACAGTTTGGTTAAGATGCCTGATAATAATGCTTTTAAGGGTTTCTAAAAACTCAGGGAAAATATCTAAAGCATGGAGTTTATACAAAGCTTTGATGTCTTTAGCTGAGATTCCACAAGCAACTCCACAAGCAATAATACTCCCTGAAGATGTGCCAGCAATAATATCAAAGTATTCTCTCAATTCTTTATCAGGATTGATTGCTTTCAGCTTGTCTTCAACTGCTTCTAACATTGCTGCGGTTAAAATTCCTCGAATACCGCCACCATCAAATGAAAGAATTCGGCGAGGTGTGTTAAACATTTTAGTTACTCCTTGATATCTATTAATTTGAGGCTATCTATGAATAATCGAAATTAGGACTGATTAAATAGCCTGGAAAAACTGGGATTAATTTTTGCTCAAACAAGACTTTGGTAAACTGGCTATTCTGCGAGTTATTCCTTATTGTGGTTTTTGAGGTTGTCGATAGTAAAGACCAGGCCAATCAGGATTAGCATCAACCCAATATCTAACACCCTCTGTCAGTTTGCCGTTCAATTTCATTAACTGGCAATTTTCAACACCAGCCCTTGTACCTCCGTAAGGACATTTATCTTGGATACCTTTATAATAAATACCAGGCCACTTAGGATTAGCATCAACCCAGTATTTCACACCAGGAAAGACGACTCCATTCCCAAAAGCCTGGAGTTGACAGTTGTCACCAGCAATAGAACCACCAAAAGGACAGGGATTTCGGATGATCGATTGTGCGACAAAGTATTCTGTTTTTGCTATATTATTGCTACTTTCTTGTTGAGTAAAACCTTGTTCAAAAGCAGCACTGCTTTGAGATAATCCTATAGATGGAAACAAAACTACAGCCGAAAAAAGAATTGTTGTAGCACTCAATAACCTCATGTTCATAGCTTTACCTCCCCAGATTGAAAACAGCTATATTAGACTTTCTAACTTGATGTTCTTAGACTAACTTGATCACTTGTTGATTGACAGTAAGAAAAGGTGATCACTTTAATGTAAAGAAACCTGAAGATAAACAAAGAACAGTAAAAAAAGTAAGAAAAGGTGATAGAATCCAAATAAAATGAGAGTGCGACGTTAATAAACCATGCCAGAGATCACACCAGATGAAATTGTAGCTCTATTAACTCCTCTGTTTCCATCAAATCGGTTGAGCGATACTCAAGAACTGGTGTTGCGGGGGTCTTGGCAGGGAGAATCTTATCAAGAAATTGCCACAGCCTTCGACTATGATACAGATTATATTAAAGGGGTCGGTTCTCAGTTGTGGCGATCGCTCTCTCAAATCCTAGGAACTCCCGTTAGCAAATCTACTTTCCATGCAGTTATTCACTCCTATGCCCATAAATCAAAACAGGTATCTAGTCAGTCTGAGATTATATCAAAACCATTAACAGCCGATGATTCTTCTTCCTATTTAAAGATCATAATAGCTAAAAAATTAGAATCACAAAAAATTATAAATCCTCTGAAATTTTATGGTTTAAACACAGCAATTGATGTTTCCTTTTTCTCTGGTAGAAACACTGAAATCTCAACGCTCAAACAATGGATTTTAGAAGAAAACTGTCGCTTGATTGCTATTTCAGGGATGGTAGGAATTGGGAAAACGGCGTTATCCGTTAAACTGACCCATGAAATTAAGCAACAGTTTGAATTTGTTTTCTATTATAACCTTAATACTGGTTTATCTTTATCTGAATTATTAACAGAAATATGTGATTATTGTTTGATTTCTCTCTCTCCCCCCCCCCCGAATTTATCAAAGAATTGAAGTCGAAATTTTACGCTTTATTGAATACTTACAAAACCATCGCTGTTTAATTATATTTGATGGGTTTGATGCCATTTTTCAAGATAGAATGTTAACAGGAAACTACCGAAATGGATATGAAGAATATGGGCAACTGCTGCGACAACTAGGAGAAATTAACCATCAAAGTTGTATTCTAATCACCAGTCGAGAAACTCCTCAAAAAATTGCTGTTTTAGCCGGAAATCTTTTACCTGTGCGAGTCTTCAATTTAAAAGGTTTAGATTCTCAAGCAGGAGAGGAAATTTTAAAACTGAAACAGGTTAAAGGAAGTTCTTTAGAGTATAAAAAACTGGTTAGGGATTATTCGGGTAATCCTCTTTTATTAAAACTGGTTGCTACATCAATTCAAGATTTATTTAACAATAGTATCGCAGAATTTATAAGCGAAAATCATCTAATTTTTAATGGAATAAAAGCAATATTGGATCAGCAATTCAACCATTTATCAGACTTAGAACAAAAGATCATGTACTGGTTGACAATTGAGGGTCAATCTGTTTCTGTTAAACAACTTATAGAAAATGTATTTCCACCTGTTTCTGAAGCCCTATTACTCGAAACTTTAGAATCTTTGCAACGGCGATCGCTAATTGAAAAAGAAAATTTAGGATTTACTCAAACTCATTTAATTAGAGCTTATATAACAGAAAAAATTATTGAAGATTTTTATCAAGATTTAACTTGGGAATATGATAAAAAAACTCCTCGTTATTGTCCATTATTTTTGATATTGCAAAATTATCCAATTTTCCAAGCAACAGCAACCGATTCTGTTCGAGAGTATCAAAATTCTAGCCTAGTTCAGCCTTTAATTCAGAAACTTGTCGCCCGATATAATAGCCCAGAAGACGTAGCCGAACAGCTTAATATCATTTTAATCAAACTCAGAGAAATACAAGGCCCCTGCGGTTATGCTTTTGGAACTTTGATTAATTTATTGTGTTTTCTCAATATAGATTTAGTCGGGGCAGATTTTTCAGAATTACCCCTCTGGGAAGCCGATCTAAGCTCCCTGAATTTAGAACAGATTAACCTAAAAAATTGTGATTTGACCAAATCGATTTTTAGAGAAAAATTAGAAACCAACAGAGAAACCCGGTTCCTTCGAGAAACCCGGTTTCTGAGGTGCTAATTTAAGCCGCTTGTCGTTCTTCCTGATCAAAACCGTGTAAAATGGGTTCCGGGCCGAATTTAGAAGTTACTCTGAGCAAACGGGGAATTTCAAAACTATTATAAACGCGAAACTCACTTTGAATAGTCGCTTCTGCGGTTCTAACGGCTTGGTTTAATACCAAAGAACCATCGGGGTCAGAAACAGAACGATGGAAGGTTCCGGGGGGAATCCTCAAAATGTGACGGTTGGCATCTAATCTAACAATATGATAGGGATCTTTCCAGGCAAAATTAACTAAATAAAAGGTACGTCCCCCACTCACCGCTAACAAATTATCTTCTTGATGAGGATGAAGATAAAATTGCCAATAGCCAGTTTCCGTATTATTCGGACTAATGGCTGGCCCCTCATGGAATACTAAATCGCGGGCGTTTGAATTGGCAATAGTAATATCAAAAAAACGGACACTGGGGGTATCACGGAATTTATGAAAGGGGATTAATTCAAACATACAGATTTTGTTTAGAGGATTCGTTTTTTTGTGGGTTATCCCTAGCTTAGTCACACTTGTTCAAACAATCAAAACCCATTGAGCATAATTTCCATGCGGAAACCGAATAGATGGGGGGAGAAGGAGAGGGGGAATTTTTAAGGTAAGATGTAGTGAGTCCTTTAGGACTCTCTCAGAAAGCCCTGAAGGGCTGACTACGGTTTGTAGTGAGTCCTTTAGGACTCTCTCAGAAAGCCCTGAAGGGCTGACTACGGTTTGGAATTGGAGGCAGTCCAACGGTTTATACTCGTCCCTTAGCTCGACTCATTGAGCAATTACAGCATTTACCCGGTGTGGGGCCAAAAACCGCCCAACGCCTAGCGCTTCATATTATTAAGCGTCCCGATGAAGACGTGCAAGCCTTAGCTCAGGCGTTATTGGATGCGAAACAGCAAGTCGGTTTTTGTCAGGTTTGTTTTCATCTTTCGGCTGAACCCGTTTGTGATATTTGTCGCAACCTCCAACGTGACCCCGATACAATTTGTGTGGTGTCCGACTCCCGGGATGTCATCGCTTTAGAAAAAACCAGGGAATATAAGGGTAAATATCATGTTTTGGGGGGGGTAATTTCTCCGATGGATGGGGTTGGCCCCGAACAATTAACCATTCAACCCCTAGTGCGGCGGGTGAGTCAACAACAGATTAAAGAAGTGATTATTGCCATTAGTCCTAGTATTGAGGGGGAAACCACGACCTTATATATCGGTCAACTGTTAAGACCTTTTACCAGAGTCACTCGAATTGCCTTTGGTTTACCGATGGGCGGCGAGTTAGAATATGCCGATGAAATTACCTTAGCCCGGGCATTGGAAGGGCGGCGAGAGTTAGATTAAAGAATACCCACCCGCCCAGAAACCGGGTTTCTGTCTTATAGCAGGGAACAGGGAACAGGGAACAGGGAACAGGGAATACCGGAGGAAAAGACTTCACCGTCTAGCTTTCAGCATCACTCTTTGTCCTAATAGGTCTGGTGACTGCTATATCTTAAAATTCTGAAGATAATCCCCCACAATCATGGCGTGCATTACTCCACAGAACCCCAAAACCAGTTGCCTACAGCACCGGGTTCCTTTTCAGTTAGAAATTCTTTCTTAGCAGAAACAAACTCTTTTTTAGAGAGAATGCCGTCCTGGTCGATATCAAGTTTTGAGAAGACAAAGGCTGATTTTTCAGCATCTAGGTCAAACACACTGAAAAAAAGACGATGCTCTTGTTGTGAGATGTGACCATCACCGTCTAAGTCAATAATATCAAACAAAGTCTCTATTAAAGGGTCGTTGTAATCTGGATTTGAAACCGCTTTTTCTATGCTTTGACAAAATTCTTCAGGACTAACCTTACCATCTTCATCCAAATCCGCTTTAGACCAAAAATTCTCCCAAACATTAAGCCACTTAAACAACAAATCTTTGTGAATTTCTGAACCTAAATCCGCGCTACGGAGCTTGGCAAATCTCTCGGCAAAGATCTTAGCATCTTCTTTGCCAATGAAGCCCGAATTATCTGCATCCAGACAGTGAAAGTGATACAGTAACTTTTTTCTATGATATTCGCTTAACAATGCTTTTTCCTTTTGCTTAATTAACATACCTAGATTACCATAGAGGAGACAATTAGAGTACAATAGCATCTGTCAAAAAGTAAATTCTCGAAAAATCCGAGAGGTAATTTATGATTAAAAAAACAGGTTCGGGTTGTCTTTTATTGATATCTCTGTCATTTTTTAGCTTGATTTTGGGGATAGACAGTGTTCGAGCCGATGACGATCGAGACGCAACCCCAGAGGAAATTACTAGAATTAAACAGGTTTTGGCAGGTCAGGGGTGTTCATTTGATGATGATAATGATGTAGATTTTGAATTAAATCGCAATCGTTATGAAGTTGATGACGTGATTTGCTCCGATGGAAAGAGTTATGAGATTTACCTTGATCAAAACTTTAATATCATTTCCAAGCGTCAAGATGATTGAGTGTCAAAACATTAATATAGCAATCCTATTTGAGTTGTGATAAAAATCTGTAGGGGTTGGGTCTTCCAACCCTCTTGGTGCTTGGGTTAAGTCTCCCAACCCCTAGGATAAAATATTACAAACCCTACACGGATTGCTATAAGTACCTAAACAAAATTAATTACACATCCTCATACAGAGCATGACTCCCTTTTTGACGGTCAAAATAAAAACCTAAATTTTCGATAACTTTGATAAAGTCTTTAGCTTTGACACTGGGAAAATTACTCATGCTAAGATCCTTAATGGCTTAACAATTAAATCTTCTCTAGGAATTGACTGATGATCAGCCCTTAAACTTTCAATATATAATTCAATCGCTTCTGTAATATTATCGATCGCTTCTTCAAAAGAATCTCCTTGAGAATGACAACCTTTTAGAATAGGGCAAAAAGCATGATAACCTCCATCGGGTTCTTTTTCCAGAATCACTGTATAATTGTAAACTTGTTTATTATTGTTATCCATAAGTTTTTAACTTGTTAGTAATCTACCGACTTTTATCGGAGTATTATTCTATAACAATTCTAAATAGATTGTAAAATTATAGCAAGTCTAAATCAGTTGTACAAATAGCTGAAAATCCGAATCATCGTAGGGGGACGGCGGGCCCCGACCCTACACACCGAATTTGTGTCCATTTTTTAGGGTTAATAATCTTGATCATTCAGTCCCAACTTAGTCTAAATGTATACCAACAAACAGAACAATTTTTTGTTTTCCCCAACTCCCCTAACTCCCCCACAACTCCCCTGAACCAAGGTAAGCTGACATAATAGGTTTTTCCCTCCCTTAATGGGCCTTCGTTGCCCTCGGAGACTGTAAAGCTCTAGGTATCTACATTCATAACCTTAAATTGACTGTCATGAATACTCACAAATTCCCCGAAAAACAGGGTTTATACGATCCACAATTTGAACACGACGCCTGCGGGGTCGGGTTTATTGTGCAGATGAAAGGCAAACAGTCCCACGATATTGTCGAACAGGGGTTAACCATCCTCCTCAACCTCGACCATCGCGGCGCCTGTGGTGCGGAAACCAATACGGGTGACGGGGCGGGAATTTTAATGCAACTCCCCCACAAGTTCCTGAAAAAAGTGGCGGCGGCGCAGAATATTACCCTACCCGCACCCGGTCAATATGGCGTGGGGATGATGTACGCCTCCCCCGATACCAACGCCAGGGAAAGCGGTCGCCGAATTTTTGAGAAAATTGTGGCCGATGAAGGTCAACAGGTCTTAGGGTGGCGAGATGTTCCCACAGATCATTCTTCCCTGGGAAATACCGCTAAAATGAGTGAACCCTTCATGCAGCAGGTGTTTATTCAACGGGGTTCGGGTTTAATAGATGATTTGGCCTTTGAACGGAAACTGTATGTGATCCGTAAACGCGCCCATAGCGAGATCCGGGTGACTCAGGTGGACACCTATTTGTATTTGTCGAGTCTCTCCTGTCGCACAATGGTCTATAAAGGGATGCTGATGCCTGTACAGGTGGGTGATTATTACCCCGAACTCCATGATCCTGATATGGAAAGTGCCTTAGCGTTGGTTCACTCCCGCTTCAGTACCAATACTTTCCCCAGTTGGGAACGTTCCCACCCCTATCGTTATATTGCCCATAACGGCGAAATTAATACCCTGCGGGGCAATATTAACTGGATGACCGCCCGCCAGTCGATGTTGGAGTCGGAACTATTTGGGGAGGATCTGAAAAAAATTCAACCGGTGATCAATATTAATGGTAGCGACTCGACCATTTTTGATAATGCCCTAGAATTGTTAGTCTTGGCTGGGCGATCGCTTCCCCATGCGGTGATGATGATGATCCCGGAACCTTGGACGGCCCACGAGTCCATGAGTGATGAGAAAAAAGCCTTTTATGAGTACCATTCCTGCTTAATGGAACCCTGGGATGGCCCGGCTTCCATTGCCTTTACCGATGGGACGATGATGGGGGCTGTCCTCGATCGCAACGGTTTACGACCTTCCCGCTATTATGTCACTAAGGATGATCTCGTAATTATGGCGTCGGAGGCCGGAGTTCTCCCCATCGAACCGGAACGGGTGGCCCATAAAGGTCGGTTACAACCCGGGCGGATGTTCCTGGTGGATATGGAACAGGGGCGGATCATTACCGATGAGGAAATTAAAACCAAAATCGCCACGGAACAACCCTATCGGGACTGGATCAACCAGAATATGGTGGAATTGGCGAACCTCCCAGACCCCGATGTAGAGACGAGCCATGGCGCGTCTACAGAGGGCTTAGTCCAACTACAAACAGCCTTTGGTTATACCTTCGAGGATCTGCGCCTGTTATTAACCCCCATGGCCCGGGATGGGGTGGAAGCGGTGGGTTCCATGGGAACTGATACGCCCTTGGCGGTGTTATCCGATCGCCCGAAACTGCTTTATGATTATTTTCAACAACTGTTTGCCCAGGTCACCAACCCCCCCATCGACTCCATTCGGGAGGAGATTATCACCTCGGCGGAAACGACTATCGGGGCGGAACGCAACCTCTTAAAACCCGAACCGGAAAGTTGCCACCTGATCGAACTGAAAAGCCCAATTCTGAGTAACGAAGAATTAGCTAAACTTAAATTTGTGAATGGGGGCGGTTTTCAAGCCGTTACCCTGCCGATTCTGTTTAACCCCAAAGATGGGGTAAAAGGTCTTGAAGCGGTAATGGAGGGGATTTTTGCCCAGGCTGACAAGGCGATTGCAGGTGGGGTGAACCTGTTAGTTTTGAGCGATCGCGGAGTCAACCCGGAAAACGCCCCCATCCCGGCCCTGTTAGCGGTATCCGGTTTACATCACCATCTAATTCGTCAAGGGACTCGGACACGGGTAGGGATTATTTTAGAATCCGGTGAACCCCGAGAAGTCCATCATTACGCCCTGTTAATCGGTTATGGTTGCGGGGCAATTAACCCCTATATGGCGTTTGAAAGTATCCACGATATGATCGAGCAGGGATTATTAGTCGGTGTGGACTATAAAACCGCTTGCAAAAATTACATTAAAGCCGCCACAAAAGGGGTCGTTAAAGTGGCTTCAAAAATCGGGATTTCCACTTTACAAAGTTATCGTGGTGCCCAAATTTTTGAGGCTATTGGGTTAAATCAATCGGTGATTGATCGATACTTTAGTTGGACGGCTACTCGGATTGAAGGGGCTGATTTAGATGTTATTACTCAAGAAGCAATCTTACGTCATACCCACGCTTTCCCCAACCAACCCGGGGAGAAAACCCATACCCTAGATGTGGGGGGTGAATATCAATGGCGTAAGGAAGGAGAAGCCCATTTATTAAGCCCGGAAGCGATTCATTCCCTCCAGAAAGCGGTGCGTTTGGGAGATTATGAATTGTTCAAAAAATACGCCCAATTGGTGAATGAACAAAACCAGAAATATTTCACCCTGCGCGGGTTATTGCAATTTAAAGATCGTCAACCGATTCCTTTAGAAGAAGTCGAACCCATTGAAGCGATTATGAAACGCTTTAAAACCGGGGCGATGAGTTATGGATCGATTTCTAAGGAAGCCCATGAAACCTTAGCGATCGCCATGAATCGGATTGGGGGTAAGTCTAACACCGGAGAAGGTGGCGAAGACCCAGACCGTTACACCTGGACAAACGAACAGGGGGACTCGAAAAATAGCGCTATTAAGCAAGTCGCTTCCGGTCGGTTTGGGGTCACGAGTTTGTACCTTTCCCAAGCGAAGGAAATTCAAATCAAAATGGCTCAGGGGGCTAAACCCGGAGAGGGAGGACAACTGCCCGGACGTAAGGTTTATCCGCCCATTGCCAAAGTTCGCCATTCTACCCCCGGCGTGGGTTTGATTTCTCCTCCTCCTCACCACGATATTTATTCGATTGAGGACTTGGCCGAATTAATTCATGATCTGAAAAATGCTAATCGCCAGGCTCGGATCAGTGTGAAGTTAGTCTCGGAAGTCGGAGTCGGAACCATTGCCGCCGGGGTAGCTAAAGCCCATGCCGATGTGGTCTTAATCTCCGGTTTTGATGGGGGCACGGGTGCGTCTCCCCAAACTTCGATTAAACACGCCGGACTGCCTTGGGAGTTGGGGTTAGCAGAAACCCATCAAACCCTGGTGTTGAATAATTTGCGATCGCGCATTGCCGTGGAAACCGATGGTCAGATGAAAACTGGCCGGGATGTGGTGGTGGCGGCGTTGTTAGGAGCCGAGGAATTCGGCTTTTCAACCGCCCCGTTAGTCACCCTGGGTTGTATTATGATGCGGGTGTGCCACCTAAATACCTGCCCGGTGGGTATTGCTACCCAAAACCCCCAACTGCGGGAGAGTTTTTCCGGTGATCCTGAGTATACCGTTAATTTCATGAAGTTCATCGCCCAGGAAGTCCGAGAAATCATGGCTGAGTTGGGTTTCCGTAGCTTAACGGAAATGGTGGGACGCACGGATGTATTGGAAGGCAAGAAAGCCGTTGACCATTGGAAAGCCAAGGGAATTGACCTCTCTAAAATCCTTTATCAACCGCAAGTTGGGGACGATATCGGCCGTTATTGTCAAATTCCCCAGGATCACGGGTTAGATAAATCTATGGATATCACCGTGTTACTGGATTTGTGTAAACCTGCTATTGAGAAAGGTGAGAAGGTTGAAGCGACCCTACCGATTAAAAATATTAACCGGGCGGTGGGAACGATTTTAGGCAATGAAATCACCAAAAACCATTGGCACGGTTTACCGGAAGATACGGTGCATCTGCATTTCCAAGGCAGTGCGGGTCAAAGTTTTGGGGCTTTTGTTCCCAAGGGTGTGACGCTAGAATTGGAAGGGGATGCGAACGATTATGTGGGTAAGGGATTAAGCGGAGGTAAAATTATTATTTATCCTCCGGCAGTTTCCACTTTTATCCCTGAAGATAACATCATTATCGGTAACGTTGCCCTCTATGGCGCAACTCTGGGGGAAGTCTATATCCGAGGGTTAGCGGGGGAACGTTTTGGGGTGCGTAACTCCGGCGTGAATGCTGTTGTGGAAGGTGTGGGAGATCATGGTTGTGAATATATGACCGGAGGTAAGGTCGTTGTCCTGGGTGCGACCGGACGGAACTTTGCGGCGGGGATGAGTGGCGGGATTGCCTATATCTTCGATGAAAGCGGAGATTTTGCTACCCGTTGTAATCCGTCCATGGCGGATTTAGAAAAGTTGGAAGACCCGGAAGAAATTAATCAGGTTTACCAATTAATTGCTAAACACGCGGAGTATACCAAGAGTCAGAAAGCGCTGAAAATTTTGGCAAATTGGACGGAAATGATTCCGACATTTGTTAAGGTGATTCCCCGGGATTATAAGCGGGTTTTGGAAGCATTAAAAGAAGCGGAAAAATCCGGTTTAACGGGGGATGATGCGTTAACGGCGGCGTTTGAAGCCAATTCCCGTGATGTGGCGCGGGTTGGCGGAAGTTAAGTGTTAGAAACCAGGTTTCTCAGAGAAACTCGGTTTCTATTGGGTATGAGGTAGGGGTGGGTTCTCTCAGATTTAGAAAACCCCACCCTAATCTTAATAAACCTGCCCCCCTTAGTTGAATAAATATCAGGAAGGGCGGGTTTATTAAAATTTATGTGAATTAACAAAGATTGTCTCGAACCCGCCCCTACAAAGTGCTAAAATTTGGTTAAGTTAATTAGGAATTTTTAATATTGATGGATTTAAGCTAAGATAAATTTAATATTTGCTTAACTTCATCTAAATAAAAAGTAGGACTTTCTTGTTCTTTTTGTTGTGCTGTTCTTAAATCTCGTAAATCTTGTAAATCTTCTAACAGGTTTTGAATTTTAAGCAATTTTTCACTCAATTTAATCTCAAAAGACATGGGCTATATTTCCTTAGTCGTTCTTAATCTAGTATAGCGCGATGGGTTCCGCCCAGCAAAAGGCGATCGCATAGCTACCAACCCAAACATCATACTTTTTTAAAAATAGCGATCGCTCTCTATCTAACTCAAAACGGGATAAGTTATACTGAGACTATGTTTTAATTTGTACCCTAAGATCAATATAAAATAGGCTAAATATGAGCAATACCTATACCGCAATTATTAAACAAGATGGGAATTGGTGAATTGGCTGGATTGAAGAAATTCCAGGAGTGAATTGTCAAGAATCTTCCCGTGATCAATTATTGGCAAGTCTTAAAACTACGTTGGAAGAGGCATTAGAATTTAATCGCCAAGATGCTATTAATGCTGCCAATGGTAATTACCAAGAAGAAAAAATAGCGGATTGCAACTCAGCCTGAAAAAACAACATAAACCTGTAGGGGCGGGTTCTCCCAAATCTAGTAAACTTTACTCAGATATTAATAAACCCGCCCGACCCAACTGTTGTTATCTCTCTATCGGTGAATCTTTAACGCATAAATTCAGAAGCGACAATCATCGTCCCTATCCCCGAATCAGTGAAGACTTCTTGCAATAAAGCATGGGGAACACGACCATCTAAAATATGAGCCGCCCGCACACCTTGGGCTAAACTTCTGACACAACAATTGACTTTAGGAATCATCCCCCCGGAAACAATTCCTTGTTCAATTAATTGTCGGGCTTCCTGAATATTAACTTGGGCAATTAAGGTATCGGGATTATGATAATCCTCCAAAATTCCGGCTGTATCGGTTAACAGAATTAACTTTTCAGCACCCAAGGCCGCCGCAATTTCCCCGGCAACCGTATCGGCATTCATGTTATAAGCCTGTCCATCTTCATCCGTTGCCACACTAGAAACCACGGGAATATAACCACTACTCACCAAAGACTCTAAAAGTTTAGTATTCACACTACTGACTTCTCCTACAAAACCAATATCCGCTTGACCTTCGGGACGAGCTTTAATTAAGTTGGCATCCTTGCCACATAGGCCAACAGCTTCCCCTCCAGCCTGGTTAATCAAAGAGACAATTTCCTTATTCACCCGACCCACTAACACCATTTCCACTACATCCATGGTTGCGGCATCAGTGACTCGCAACCCATTTTTAAATTGAGGTTCAATTCCCAATTTAATTAACCAACTATTAATTTCTGGGCCACCGCCATGGACAACCACCACCCGAATTCCGACAAAAGATAGTAACACAATATCCTGCATCACCTTATCTTTCAGGCTGCTATCCTTCATCGCAGCCCCCCCATATTTCACCACAATTGTACGATTAGAAAACTTTTGAATATAGGGGAGAGCTTCACTGAGAATTTTAGCGCGAACTGCTGTATCTGTTTGGTCAAAATCGCTATGTTTAAGCATATAAGTTTCGGTGAGAGCGTGTAGAAGCGAGTTCCGTGAGAACTTTGTGAATTAACCCAACTCTCCACCAAACCCGCCCCTAAGATTTTAGTTGATTTGAGGTTTCCAGAAATGCCCACCAGCGATTAAGCGGCAGATAGATGACAGGAGTCCACAAACTACTCAAAATTGCTGTGGACAGTGCTACCCGTTGTTGGTATCGGAATAATTCATCTAAAGCCAAATATCCAAAACTGTTCAATTGAAAACCTCGGATAGCTTCCACTAAAATCGCCATCCCAAAAACCATCACAGCAACAGAAATAAAATCCTCTTGAATTTTTTTGATAATTCGTTTATAAATCACTACGGTTAAAAGACTAACAATCACCAAGGGAATAATATGGGAAGGAAAAGAAACTGTTAATCCATCTAAAATCAACCCACAGCATAAACCCCCAACCATAGCCTGTAAAAAAGAGCGTTTAATGCTCCAAGTCACCAGCCAAATTAACACCCAATTCGGGGTAATTCCAAAGAGTTCTAACCCAGGAATCCGAACCAAAGATAACCAAATACAAACCATTAAAGAAATAATGGTAATCATCAAATTTAAAACTTGATAAGGCTTAAAAAACATATTTAATCAGTTATCAATTATCGTTTATCAGTAATCAGTGTAAGAGCAATTAATTATCAATTACTGATTTTTGATTCGGATAAATAATCACCCATTCCACAGAAGGAATAGAGGCAAAAAACTCAACAATTGCTTCGGGGGATGGGGCTTTATTCATATCTACAGAAACGACTTTACCAATGGGCAAACCTTCAGGGACAAGCTGGCTATAACTAGAAGTAACAACCACATCTCCCACCTTAACTTTAGGATCACTTTCAAAAAATTCCATGATTCCTTGTTCGGTCGAATTTCCCTTGAGAAATCCCATATTGCGACTGCGACTAATCGTCACCCCAATGCGACTCATCGGATCACTCAAAAGCATCACTTTACTGGTACTAGGTGTCATACTAATCACCCGTCCAATTAATCCACCGGGAGCCACCACTAAATCCTGATTCCGAACCCCCTGCTGACTCCCACGACCAATAATAATTTGTTTCCACCAAGAATCGGCACTGCGACCAATCACAGGAGCCACAATTCCCTTACCCTGTTTTTTAGCAGCGACATAATTTAAAAGATCCTGAAGCTTTTGATTTTGGTTTTTCAGTTCTTGAATTTGAGCTTCCAACTGATTAATTCGAGGATCAATTTGTCGAACAATTCTTTCCTGTTCCGTTACGGTTGATGCCGATAAATGAAACGGACGAGTCACCCAATAGTACATTTCATATAAAGCAGCCCCTTGAGTTTGTCGCACTAACCAAGCGGCTAAAATTGCCAAACCCAGTAAAAAAAATTGATTCCGACTGCGACTCCACCAACTGCGTGTTTGCATACCAATTAAAATTAACTGTGAAGATAATTGATAATTGATAATTACTTTTTTCAGGGTCAATTATCAATTATCGATTATCAATTGTTACAGATTGCGGGAACTCCCAGTAAAAACCCGTTCCAACTGTTTGAAATTTTCTAATACCCGACCAGTACCTAACACCACACAACATAGGGGGTCAGCCGCAATATGGGTAATAATTCCGGTTTCGTGGCTAATTAAGGCATCAATGCCCTTGAGTAAAGCTCCTCCACCGGCTAACATAATTCCCCGATCAATAATATCAGCAGCCAGTTCTGGGGGAGTCCGTTCTAAAGTGCGTTTGACCGCATCAATAATAATTGATAGAGGTTCTGCCATACTTTCGCGCACTTCTGGAGATTTAATAGTCACGGTTCTAGGCAAACCTGATAATAAATGAATCCCCCGTACTTCCATAATCATTTCTTCATCGGCGGCGGGGTTGGGGTAAGCGGAACCCATCTTAATTTTAATATCCTCAGCCGTTTGTTCTCCAATCACTAAGTTATGAACTTTTTTCATATACAAAATGATGGCATCGTTGAGTTCATCTCCAGCCACCCGCACGGACTCGCTCAATACCGTTCCCTGTAAACTCAAAACGGCGACTTCCGTTGTCCCGCCCCCAATATCCACAATCATATTTCCTGTCGCTTCGGAAACGGGTAAACCCGCACCAATGGCCGCGGCCACAGGTTCATCAATTAGTCGGACGTCCCGCGCCCCAGCCTGAGAAGTCGCTTCAATCACCGCCCGGCGTTCTACTCCAGTTACTCCACTGGGAATCCCAATCACAATTCGAGGCGCAATCAAGGTTTTTCCCTCATTCACCCGCCGAATAAAGTGTTTTAGCATTTGTTCGGCTGCATCAAAGTCTGCAATCACCCCATCCCGCAGGGGTCGTAGTACCACTACATTTTCTGGAGTGCGGCCCAACATTTTTTTGGCTTCTTCTCCCACCGCCAACGGGATTTTTTCTAGTTTGTCAATGGCGACAACCGAGGGTTCTTGTAGTACAATGCCCTTACCCGATACATAAATCAATGTGTTAGCAGTCCCTAGGTCAATGCCCATGTCCTGCGAAAAACGACTAAAAAGACCCACTATTCTTTCCCTATAAAAAATTAACAGCAATCCTTTCGGAGTGTCCGTAAGGGCGACTAACCGATGAGAATTGTATTACGTTTTGGGTTGTGCGTCTAGTCATTACTATTTAGAATGCTGAGAACTTCAACCCAAAATTCCTCACCATCGGTTTCCGTGATCATACTTTTAGTTCGTCGGGTAGAAGACCGGATCAGGATTAAGCTGTACTGCATCTATGAATTGCGATCAGGAAATTGCCCGATGCTTGTGGGAGCATCCGGGATCCCTAGAATATACAGTTTAAATGCAGTACAGCTGATCAACCAATCCCCTCAATAATCGGATGGAAGTAAAACGCAATCCCCAAAACAGTATAAGCAGCCAAGAGTAATACCCCCTCTAACCAATCGGAACGGCCATCGGAACTGACGGAGTTAGCAATTAACACGGACACGGCAACGGCGATTAATTCAAAGGGGTTAAAGTTTAAATCCATCGGTTTCCCTAATATCCATCCGGCTAAAACCAACACGGGGGCCACAAATAAAGCAATTTGCAAACTCGAACCTAGGGCCACGGATACGGACAAATCCATTTTATTTTTCATCGCCACGGTAACGGCGGTGGCGTGTTCAGCCGCGTTACCAATAATGGGAACTAAAATCACCCCGGTAAATAGTGCTGTCAGTCCCAGACTAGAGGTAGCTTCCTCTAAAGTCCCCACCAATAATTCCGACTCGAAGGCTACAGTTAAGGTAGCCACTAACAAAACCCCAATCCACAGCTTTAAATTCACCTTTTCCGCCTCATGTCCGGCTTCTGCTGGGGTGATTACGCCATCTTCATCGTTTTCGGCCACTCCCACATCATATAAATAGGAGTGGGTTTTCATGGAAAACAGCAGGGTAAGAACATAAACTGTAATCAAAACCACCGCCACCGCCGCTGAGAGGGTTTGCATGGTTGATTCCTCAATGCCAATGGAGGTAACATCTACTGCCGTTGGTACTAAAATAGCAATGATGGCTAAATTCATCGCCGAGGCATTCAAACGGGCAATAACGGGCTGGAATTTTTGTTCTTTGAAGCGTAAACCTCCTAAGAACATGGATAAACCCATAACTAGGAGGAGGTTTCCCATAATTGACCCGACTAAACTGGATTTTACCACATCAATTAGTCCAGCATTCAGGGCGACAACTCCAATAATTAATTCCGTCGCATTCCCAAAGGTGGCATTTAACAACCCGCCTAAATTCGGGCCCAGGACAACGGCTATTTCTTCGGTCGCAGTTCCCATCCAAGCTGCTAGGGGAATAATCGCTAAAGCTGAAGTAACAAATACAAGAGTTGATCCCCACTCCAAAAAGTGACCCGCAATCGAAATCGGCACAAAAATTAACAGGGCTGAGAGTATGGTTTTGGTATTCAACATTTCAGTAATCAGTTATAGGATTGATCAGAGAACCTGTTGCCCCTAGAAGGCTATATCAACAAAGATTAATTTTTTAACTCGACCTTTCAGGCATTATAATTATAATCATCATCTGTAATCCCTGTCAATTATTAATAATTAACCTTTAAAATGAACTTTTTTAATCAATTATTAGCAGCAATTGAGCAACAAAATAGCTTGCTTTATGTTGCCTTGGAACCCGATCCCGATAGCCATATTTTTGAAACGGTCAATTGTGAGGGAATTGATGGTGATTCGGCGGATATTCTTGAACAGTGGCAGAATTGGCTAGGCTTTGTGATTCGAGAAACTGCGGAATTTGTCTGTGCCTATAAACTTTCTTTAGGGTTTTATTTAAGTTTGGGAATCCCTGGATTGAAACTATTAGAAAAAATATTAAAAGTGATTCCGCCTAATATTCCTATTATTTTAGACGCGAAATATAGCGATTTGAATTCCAGTACCGCCTTTGCTCGTTTTGTGTTTGAAGACTTAAAGGTTGGCGCTTGTACCTTAACTCCTTATGCTGGATTAGATCAAGTTGCACCTTTTTTAGTTTATCCTGATCAAGCGGTATTTATTTCCTGTGCCACGGCTAATCCTTCGGCTTCTATTATCCAAGAATATCCTCAATCTCAACAACCTTTATATTTGGAATTAGTTAAGGTCGCTCAAACTTGGGGAACTCCTGAACAATTGGGATTATTTGTGGGGATGGTACCGGATATGTTAGCCAAAATTCGTCAAGCCGCACCGGAACAATTTATCTTATTAGAAGGGGATGTAGCCGAAGAAAATGATTTAATGGATGTAGACGATTTAACCCCAATTTTAGCTGCTGGATTAAGTTTAAATGGCGATCGCTTATTATTACCCATTCCTCCTAAATTATTAGAAAAAGAAACCATCGGAACTGGAATCAAACAGTTAAGAGAGCAAATTAATATAGAACGACAACAGGTAATCAGAGGAAATCCCACCTGCGATTTATGGTTGCCCGATGTTTGTTTTTTAAGACATCAACCCCATCGAGATTTGATTTTACAATTGTATGATATTGGCTGTATTATTTTTGGGGATCATGTTCAATCATCGGGAGAAACTTTCCCCTATTATATTGACCTGAGACGGATTATTTCCACACCCCAAATTTTTCATCAAATTGTCGGAGCCTATGGAGATATTTTAGAAACCCTAAGTTTTGATCGAATTGCGGGTATCCCCTATGGTTCTTTACCAACCGCGACGGGGTTATCCTTAAGATTACAACGTCCGATGATCTTTCCGCGAAAAGAAGTGAAAGCCTATGGTGCGGGGCGATTAATTGAAGGACACTTTCAACCAGGGGAAACCATTGTGGTAGTGGATGATATTTTAATTACGGGCAATAGTGTGATTCAAGGAGCCGAAAAGCTAAAATCTGCGGGGTTAAACGTTCATGATATTGTGGTTTTAATTGATCATGAACGAGGAGTTAAAGAACGATTAAAGGATAACAATTATCAAGCCCACGCGGTCTTAACCCTTTCAGAAATCGCAGAAACCTTGTATGAAGCGAACCGAATTACAGAGGAACAGTTTAACTTTTTTTAAAGGGAAGTAGGAATTACGAAGTAGGAATTACGAATTACGAAAGGGTAATGGGGAATGGGTAATACTTCGACTTCGCTCAGTAACAGGGTAATGGGGGAATATAAGAAATAATATTACTAGATAGTCCTCTTTTTTTTAGTGTTTAGTGGGGATAGGCTTGAGGATTAATTTACTGGAGTTGTAGAACTTGGCCAACAACTTCCGATAACTTTTGAGCGTCAAAGGGCTTGGTAAGATATTCACTCGCCCCGGCTAGACGGCCTTGAACCTTATCAAAAGCACCGTCCCTTGCTGTTAACATAATAATGGGCAAATTCTGAAACTGAGGAATGCTGCGAACGGTGCGACAAAGTTCTAGGCCATCAATTCCCGGCATGGCTACATCCAAAAGTAAAACCGAAACGGCTTCATGGTAAATGGTGGATAAAGCATCCACAGCATTATCAGCAACAAGGACACGATATTCCTTCCCTAATGCCTGTTGGACGAGTCCTTGCATAACTCTACTATCGTCAACGGCTAAAATAGTGGGTATAGAACTTTGAGATACTGGCATAGTAATTCATGTTCGGTGAGTCGAGATGCCCTGCTCATCAGTAATCAAACCTATAAAAAATAGCCTTGATGACTGGATCTGAGTCCGACTATCTATTATTTTCATTATAGATGAAAAGTATTCGTTCGTTTTAATATAAACAATTCTATACTTTTAAGCCGGATAATCATGAAGAAATTTGATCAAATCTGTTTTCGGTGTTTTTGATTGATCTAACCTCGAAAACAATGGCTATTTTTGAATAGTACAAATAATTAAAAAGTAAAAATACCAAACTACAATTCCTAGACCCCCTGGTTGTCGTCGGTTTCGCTAATACGGAAAAAGCACAAAAAACCCTTTTTGGATGCCTTGCCAGAGTGGTTTGTGTCCGTAAAGATTTTTTGCATCAGCCGATATCACCAGTAGAAGTGGCTGCAACCTTTGTTAAGATTAAAGTAGATTAAAAAGGTTGTGTGAGATCAGGACGTTTGGACAAACAATGTCATACAGCTAGGGCGAGTCAAACAAAAGTCAGATGTCGGGTAACAGTTGAGGTGTTGAGGTGTTAAGGTGTTGAGGTGTTAGCGACTAACCCTTGACCCCTCAGTGAATACGAACATCTCATCCCAAAAAGCGAAATACCCGGTTGCTGATATCTAGCCACTCCCTTTGTATGGTGATTACCGATAATGAACGCAAGATTTTTAGGTCAAACCATGTTCAGCCCAGAGGGCAATAATCTTTCTCAGGTCATCCACAGGTTTGCTGAAATTCCCTTTGATGATTTGACTCACCTAGCGTCCCATCTAGCCCAGACGCCCATTGCTTTAATTACCTTTATGGATACCAGCCATCAGTGGTTGAAATCTCAGGTGGGTTTAACGGGAAAAATACACTCTTATTTGAATTTCTGCGAGTTTATTATTGAATTGCACTGCCAACTAGAATCGCTGACGGAGGATCAAGACGATCTCGATCAGTCCTTAACCCTGAACCCTCCTAAATCTACCTTAAAACTATCTCCAGAACCGATTATTATTCCCGATACCTGGAATGATCACCGGCTTTCTAACCAACCCTTAGTTAAACGAGAGCCTGGGATTCGGTTTTATTTGGGTCTTCCCTTGATCACCACCGATAACTTAATGGTAGGGATGCTGTCGATCATGGATTATCAGCCCCGGGAGCTACCACCAGAAACCATTAAGGCTTTACAATCCCTCAACCATCAAATTATTAGCCAAATTAACTTACACCGCCAACTGATTCACTCCCAAACCAAACTCAGTCAACTCGAAGATATTATTAATGAACGCAAGCAAGTTTGGGAAGTCGTTCGCCAAGAAAGGGACTTTGTTTGTGCGGTTCTCGACACCGTAAGTGCTTTGGTGATTGTCCTTGATCCCGAGGGTCGAATTATTCGGTTTAATCGAACCTGTGAACAACTGACGGGATATTCCGCCGAGGAAGTCGAAGGAAAAACCTTTGATGAGTTGGGGGTTAACCTATTGCCCTTAGATTCTAGTAGCCAACCAGCCCCTAGATCGTCGATAATGATTGAGTTTGATGAATCTCCCAAATCGATGGAAACTCAACATTCCCTTCCGCCGATCCCGAATCATACAAGTTTAAATGCTTGGGAAACGGAATGGATTCAGCCTAATGGCCGACGCCATTGGATTGCTTGGTCAAATACGGCTTTGTTTCAGGCGAATGGCTTGATCAAATATGTGATTGCGACGGGAATTGATATTACCGAACGCAGACAGTCCGAAGTGCGGATGGAATTGCTGGAAAGGGCAATTAAGGCCAGTCCTAGCGGAATTGTGATTAGCGATTTTACCGCCACCGATTGTCCGATTATCTACTGTAATCCCGCCTTTGAACGATTAACCGGCTATTCTCAGGAGGAAGTTTTAGGGCGCAATTGTCGGATGCTTCAGGGTGAGGATACTGATCCAAAAGAATTAGCCCACCTCAAGGATGCGATTACCCAACATCGGGAATGTAGCGTTACCTTAAAAAATTATCGCAAAGATGGCAATTACTTCTGGAATGAACTGTCAATTTCTCCGGTGCGCGATCGAGAAGGACGTTTAACTCATTTTATCGGAATTCAAACCGATATTACCCAACGCAAACAGTCTGAGGATGCTTTGCGCGAAAGCGAGGCTCGTTATCGGCTTTTGGCTGATCATGCGACGGATTTGATTTCTCGACATAGCAACGATGGCACATATTTATATGCTTCTCCGGCTAGTCAGCAATTATTAGGATATGCACCGGAAGAATTGATCGGGAAATCGGTCTATGACTTGATTCATCCCGAGGATTTGGCCGGGACTCAAGAAAAATATTCGCTATTGAGAAATTGTCAAGATATTTATACTGTCAGTTACCGAATTCGATGTTGTAATGGTGACTATATTTGGTTTGAAAGTACCTGTCATGGGTTGAGAAATCAGAACTCACAAGACATTGATGAAATTATTGCGGTTTCACGGAATATTACGGAACGAAAAGAAGCTGAAACCTTGTTGTTAGAGCGATCACGGCTTTCTCAATTGGAAGCAGAAGTGGGAACAGCCCTAGGACACGGGGGGTCAATTGCCACGATTCTCAGCCATTGTATACAGGCGATCGCCGATTATCCTGATGTGGCCGGGGTGGGAATCTGGACATTAAATCTGAATAGCAATCAATTAGAACTCCAAGCCAATGCCGGGTTAGCCGTTCATGAAGATAATATTACCGAAACCGATGTTTTAACCAGTTCCATTCCCTACCCCCTACCCCTAATGAAAAATCGGACGTTTGATTTTCCCTTGGTGGTGGAAGGTCGTCTGGTGGGGTTAATGGCAATTTGTAGCCACTCCACTCTCAATGACGAAGCCCGGGGGGTTTTGGGATGGGTAGCCAATGCTTTAGCCGTGGGTATTGATCGGGTGAAGGCGCGGGAAGAACTCCAAAGTCGCCGGGAAGGGTTATTATTTCGGTTGGCGAGTCAGATTCGGGATTCCTTAGATATTGATACCATTCTTGGAACTGCTGTGAGTGAAATTCGGGCTTTATTGCAGGTGGATCAATGTCATTTCCTCTGGTATATGCACATTCAACCCAATCAACAACCCAGTTTTACTGTCACCCACGAATCTCTAAATCCCAATTTATCCAATGGTTTGCAGGACTATCCCCCGGAACAAATCCCTCTGTTAGCCGAAAAAATTCGGATGGCTCAGACGATTAAAATTGATAATATTCACACCACAACGGTTTTAGATGAATCTACCAGAAGGTTTTTACAGGAGGCGGGTATTTTTTCCCTGTTGTTATTACCTTTGGAAACGCGCTCGGGTCAACGGGGAGCGGTAGTCTGTAATCATTATGGAGGATATCGACCTTGGCGGGACAGTGAGGTGGAACTTTTACGCGCGGTGGTGGATCAGTTAGCGATCGCTATTGACCAGGCAGAATTATATGCCCAAACCCGGGCCGCCGCCCTGGCTGCCCAAACCCAAGCCTTTCATCTGAGTGAAGCCCTACAGGATTTAAAACAAAAGGAATCCCAATTAATTCAAAGTGAAAAAATGTCGAGTTTAGGACAAATGGTGGCGGGAGTTGCCCATGAAATTAATAATCCGGTTAATTTTATTTATGGGAATCTCACCTATGCCAAGGAATATACTCAAGATATTTTAGAATTGCTGGAATTGTATCAGGAAATTTATCCGATTCCGACTCCTGCTATTCAAGCTAAAGGCGAAGAAATTGAATTAGAATTTTTAGTCGAAGATTTACCGAAAATTCTATCTTCGATGGAAATGGGAGCCGATCGGATTCGTCAAATTGTCGTATCTTTGAGAAGTTTCTCACGGTTAGATGAAGCCGAAATGAAGCCCGTCAATATTCATGATGGTATTGATAGTACATTATTAATCTTACAAAATCGTTTAAAACCTAAAGGGGCATCCGGTGGAATTGAGTTAATCAAGGAATATGGCAAGTTACCCAAGGTTGAATGTTATGCCGGACAGTTAAATCAAGTGTTTATGAATCTGATTGGCAATGCAATTGATGCCTTAGATAATCGACCCGAACCTCGAATTATTAAAATCACTACGGAGGTCATTCATCCGAATTTGACAGAACTCAAGGGGAAATTACCTCCTTTAGAACAGGTTAGAATTACAATTCGAGATAACGGCCCGGGAATTGAAGATAAGGTAAAAAATAGGCTTTTTGACCCATTTTTTACTACAAAACCGGTGGGCAAAGGAACGGGTTTAGGCTTATCGATTAGTTATAAAATTGTGGTAGAACAACATCGAGGGGAAATTCTCTGTTACCGAGATCAAGATAATTTTACGGCATTTGAAGTTTCTATTCCCATATTCCAAAAAGAACGGAATCAGTAATCACTCCTATTTGCGATCGCTTTTTCTCGGTAGTTGGTCAAGAGTTAAGTTAAAGGTGAATATAATTCTACAATTATTGGCCTGATATTCAGAGTTCAATCCTTGATAGGGACTGGACTGGTATTTGATTAATAGCCGTTTGGATCACTTTGCTTGTTTTTGGGTATAGTAGTATCGTATCAAAATAAGCAACCTATAGTTTATAGATTATAAACCCATATTTTGGGATTGATAATGCTTAACAGCTTATCTTGAGAGAACTGCGTTAGATTTCGATCAAATAGGAGTGATTTTATGGTTTTCGGCAATTTAGCGGTTATGTTAATTATTGGGGTCGTGGTTGGTGTAGGACTGGCCTACTGGTGGTTTGACCAACAGATCTCCAATCATAAAAATAGTACAGAAGAAAACAATCGTCGGCAACGAGAGGAACAGGAAAAATCACATCAGATTCGGATTCAACAAGCTGTTCAAGAGTCAGAACAGAAACATCAAAATCAACTTCAGCAAGCAATACAAACGTTAGAAAATCAATATCAAGCTCAAATCGAACGGATAAGTGTGCAGTTACAGGAGAAAGAGACTCAGGTTGCACAACTGAATCAATCGCTTTTTGAATCTGAAACTCAGGTTGCAAAAATTACAGAACAATTACAAGCCAGTGAAGCTCAAGTTGAAGAACTAGATCAATTTTTGACTGAGCATCGAACAGTTTTGGAACAAGTTACTGCTGAATTGGAAACAAGTCAAGCACAGGTTCGGGAACTGAGTCAATTTTCTGCCGATGAAGGAGTTGAATCGGAAATTTTACCAGAAGCAGTAACTCCAGCAACAGAACTAATCCTTACTTTGCCAGAAACATCTTTTGTTAAAGATGAAGTTTTAGAAACAGAACCGGAAGTTTTAGAATCTTCTCCTGTTGAAGAAGTTGTTACAGAATCTCCAGTTTTAGAGTCTCCTACTGTTGAAGAAGTTGTTACAGAATCTCCAGTTTTAGAGTCTCCTACTGTTGAGGAAGTTGTTACAGAACCTGCGGTTTCAGAGTCTCCTACCGTTGAGGAAGTTGTTACAGAACCTGCGGTTTCAGAGTCTCCTACCGTTGAGGAAATTGTTACAGAACCTGTGGTTTCAGAGTCTCCTGCTGTTGGGGGAATTGTTACAGAATCTCCGGTTTCAGAGTCTCCTGCTGTTGGGGGAATTGTTACAGAATCTCCGGTTTCAGAGTCTCCTGCTGTTGGGGAAATTGTTACAGAATCTCCGGTTTTAGAGTCTCCTACTATTGAGGAAGTTGTTACAGAAACCGCTACTATTCAAACAGAAAAAACAACATTACCTTCAACAAAACTCTCATCAGAGGAAGAATTAATTCAGCAAATTTCAGCAATTGGAGCATCGGGAAACTTTGCATCTATTAACACATTAACCGGATATTTACAACATCCTAACCCTCAAGTTCGTTATGCTATTGCTTCAACATTAGGAAAACTCACTGCTTCTGGTCGATTGAGTCGGGAAGTGCAACAAAGCATCCCCATTTTAACTCGATTGAGTCAAGATCTTGATCCGAGTGTTCGTCAAGAAGCGATTATTGCTTTAGGAAAGATACCCTCTCATCAAGTCATTCCGATCTTACAAAAAGCATTGCGAGATCCTCAAACTAACGTCGTACAAGCCGCTAGTTTAGCATTAAACAAATTCAAAGTTTATCGCGTCCGTCCTAAATCTCAACCGAAATCTCTAATGTTGAGAAAACCGAACATATATAGCAATCCTAAATAGATTGCAGTATTTTATTATAGAGGTTTGATATCCCAGTCAAACCCCTATAGTTTTGTTTTGTTTGGTGATAAACTTATAGTTTCCCTAGCGATGGGGAATAAAACATAAAGTTGTGATTTTTGTTAACAGTCAACTGATTTTTGGAAACAACAATGAAATTTCAAACATCCTTATTAGCGATCGCTTGTCTTGTTGGTGCAGTAAGTATTTCTTTACCTGTTCAAGCTAATTCCTTAGAGAGTACCTCCATGCAGATTGCTCAGTCTCGCACACCGGAAAAGACCTATATGACTCCCCAAAGAAATACTAACGAAATTGCTGTTCAAATTCAGGATGGAGAGTTTTTCTTTGCGGGAATGTTAAAGCGGACTTCGGGCAATAAATTCATGGCTCAAGATAAACGAGTTCGTGTGATGTACGATAAAGATACAAGTCGAGTCGTTGTGATCAATGTCGTTACAGGAACAGAATTTTATAACTATATCTTTTCTACTGCCAATGAGGGATCACTGTAAAAATTTTGTTATTTGATATTATAAATTATGATTAGCTAAAGAGGTTTCTAATTCTAACATAGTTTAGGCTTAATTTTGAGCTTTGCTCGGTGTTTTCTCCGCTAGTTCTAGTGTTTTGGCGATCCTGTTTTATGTGAATGCGATCGCACCTGTTGACTCCATTCATTTAAAAAAGTCTCATAGGCGTGATTAATTCTTTGCATAACAGCGATCGCTTCTGATTTAACGTTATAATCAGGATGATATTGTTTTGCTAATTGATAATAGGCTTGTTTGACTTGATTCGGTGTTGCCTTGGGATTTACCCCTAATACTTGCCACCAATTTTGATAACATTCGGATGCGATTAATTCTGGTAAACTCAATTGTTGATACCAGAGTTGTAAAATACCCTTTTGACTTCCACTAACCAATCGTTGACCATCGGGACTAAAAGCAACGGGAGAACAACCGGAGAGTGTTTGCAATAATTCTCCGGTTTTCCAATTCCATAATTTAACTGTTTGATCGACACTTCCACTCGCCAAAATTGTGCCATTGGGACTTAAAGCTAGGTCAAAAATAGCAGCAGAATGTCCGGTTAATGTCCGAATTAATTGATGATTTTTCCAATCCCAGACTTTAATTGTATTGTCAGCACTCGCACTGATTAAAGTTTGATCATCGAGACTGAATAAAACCGCAGTCACCCAGTTAGAATGCCCGGTTAGAACCATAGGATTTTCATGGGTTTTGATATTCCAAATTCTAATAGTTTGATCAGCACTACCACTGGCTACAAATTGACTCTTAGAACAGATAGCTACAGACCAAACTCCATCAGTATGTCCGTTCAAAATTCGTTTAGATTGTCCGGTTTTAAAATACCAAAGTCTAACGGTTTTATCGCCACTTCCACTAATTAAAATTTGATGATCGGGACTAAATACGAGGGACGTAATAATTCCCATATTTTTTTCAGGAAGATTCAGATCCAATAAAGTTCGATTCAGTTGTCGAGTCTGAAAATTCCAGAGGGTAATTCGACCATTAACACTCCCAGTGGCAACGATTTCTGAATTAGGACTAATGCCAACGGAATACATCTCATAGGGCATAAACCAAGTATATTTTTTCTTAACTGTATTAACATCCCAAATATGAATATTGCGATCATCACTGGCACTGATCAAAGTTTGACTATCGGGACTAAAAGCCACCGCATGAATTGAATCTTGATGTCCGGCTAAACGCTGTGTTTCTGTCCACATTAAATCCGGTGACTGGGGACGAATAACAAGATTATGATTTTCAATATTAGGTTTTTCTGTATTTTTTTGAGAGGATGATTTCTGGGGATCTTGAATATTTTGTTTAAGCTGTTTTAATTCATCTTCTAATTCTAAATCATTAAATTTTTGTTTTAATTTTTCTTCTTGAAATTCGGGAATGAGTTCCAAAACTTCTAATAACGCGGCGGTATAAAATTCCTGATCTAAAATCCGTTCTTCCATCCGGTCAAAGGCTTGAAACGCTGTTTCTCCGCTTCCAGCAGCATCAATTAATTGGGCAATTCCATATAATCCTAAGCCAACAATTCCGCCAAAAACCCCTAATGTTCCCATGCCAATTCCTACACCTGTTCCGGCAAAACCTAACCCCATTCCTCCCACAACGGAAGAAATTCCCATCCCAGAAATTGCCCCTAATCCTACTGCACCCCAAGCAATAGCATCCCCTTGATTAATGCCTCTAAATGCTCCATAAGTTGCAGCACCTGCCACCGCCCCCACACCCATTAAGGGCATCATTCCTAACCCAATTCCCCCAAAACTTCCCACCAGCCCCACACCACCAATTGTGCTATAAATTCCTGCCCCAGTCGCTGCACCAACGGTAACAAATGTTGTACCCGTGTTTAAGTTTTGAGAGAAATTATAATAACTTTTCATGATTTTTTGAAGTTCTGTAAATTTCATTATAGAATTGATAATAATTATATCAATAACCTCTCTATGACCTCTAATCCAGAGTTTAGTTTAACTTGTCCCATTCCAATTCAACAATACCCTCATATTTTACTCGCTCATGGCGGTGGTGGTAAACTGATGCGTCAATTAATTGACCAGATGTTTTTACCGACTTTTGGTCATCCGAATCAAGTGGAACATGATGCAGCTACCCTCCAATTAAATGGAAATAAAATAGCGTTTACAACGGATTCTTATGTCGTTAATCCCCTATTTTTTCCTGGGGGAGATATTGGTTCAATGGCTGTTCATGGAACCGTTAACGATTTAGCAATGGCGGGGGCTCGTCCTTTATATTTAAGTGTGGGTTTTATTTTAGAAGAAGGTTTACCGATTCAAACCTTATGGGAAATTATTCTATCGATGAAACAAGCTGCCGAAAAAGCTCAGGTTAAAATTGTTACGGGAGATACTAAAGTTGTTGATAAAGGCAAAGGAGATGGAATTTTTATTAATACATCGGGAATTGGAATCATTGAACATAATTTAACTATTAATCCCCTATCTGTTCAAGCGGGAGATGCTGTTATTATTAATGGAGATTTGGGGCGACATGGGATTGCAATTATGGCGGTGCGGGAAGGATTAGAGTTTGAAACAACTATAGAAAGTGATTCCGCCCCGGTGGCGGATGTGGTTTTAGAGTTATTAGAGGCGGGAATAGAAATTCACTGTTTACGAGATTTAACCCGGGGCGGTTTAGCCAGTACGTTAAATGAAATTGCTACTGCTGCTAAAGTTGAAATTGCAATTCAAGAAACAGCTATTAAAGTATTAGAAGAAGTCAAAGGAGCGTGTGAAATATTAGGATTTGACCCCCTTTATGTTGCTAATGAAGGGCGGTTTACGGTGTTTGTTCCTGAGAAAGATATTGAAAAAACCTTATCAATTTTACGGGCAAAAATTCCAGAAGCGGGTTTAATTGGTTGCGTTAAAACGACTTCAAATCCTTTAGTTACTATGGAAAGTACAATCGGAGCAAAACGGATTATTGATATGTTGAGTGGAGAACAGTTACCTCGGATTTGTTAGGGAGTTAATTACTAAGGAGACAGAAGAATGAAATACACAATTATTATTCAATGGTCTGAGGAAGATCAATGTTTTGTGGTATTTTTACCTGAATTTGAGGATATTATGCAGCCTTGTACCCATGGAAATTCCTATCAAGATGCTGTTAATCATGCAGAGGAGGTTATTGAATTATTAATTGAGAGTTATCAAGCAGAGGGTAAACCTTTACCCCATCAAAAAAATATAGGGAATTTTTGCCAAGTTGCTTAACTTTGTAGGATACTCCATTGTAGCCCACGCACCTAATAATACTTTATCTACAATTCACCCGCATCTCGTTTTCGCCAAAATTCATCGCGCTGTTTTTGCTGTTGTTTCAGTTTTTCTTTTCTAGCACTTTCTAAATCTTGATTTAACTTGTTAGCAATAGCCTGCTTTAACTGATGACTTTCATAACTGCGAACGGTTAAAACAGGTTGAACTAAAGAAACCGCTAAAGCTCCAATTGCAGTATGAATTTTGTCTTGAATTTGTCCTGAATATTGTTTACCTGTAATCACATACCAAGCAAACATTTCACAATTATTCCGATGAATATTATACTCTCCAAATCTTTGAGGATATTCTAAAATCCGTTGTTCTTGTTCCGGGGTTAATTCTGCTGCTTTGCCTTTATATTCAACGCCATTAGGCCCCCAACCGATTGAATTTTCAAAGGTTCCATCGGAAGAAATAAAATAATGTTTAGCAATTCCTAATGATGACTCAATAGGAATAGAATAGATTGAGTTTGCCATTTTTAATTAGTGACAATATTCCTTTGAATTAATAATATATTACTAAAAAAAAGCTGTGAATTGTTTTTTTGTTATAATTAGTAATAATTGGGGTTTGGTGCGTGGGCGGGACTTCTACATTCTAAGAATACCAAATAGATTCAATATTAGAGGCGATCGCATTTGCTTCTTGTTCTATGTTTTGACCATTTTCTGTGTGAATTAACACCGTTACATGACCTAGTTTTCGACCTGGGCGAGATGCGTTTTTACCATACCAACGAATGAAGGAATTAGGAATTTCTGCGATTTTTTGACGCTTTTCTAAATACTCACTATTAGCGGTTTCAAACCCCAATAAATTCACCATGATCGCCCCACTACATTTTAAAGCGGTATTGCCTAACGGTAAACCACTTACCGCCCTTAAATGCTGTTTAAATTGGGAAGTTTCACAAGCATCCAAACTAAAATGACCGGAATTATGGGTGCGGGGGGCGATTTCATTAACTAATATTTTACCTTCGGATGTTAAGAATAATTCTATCCCAAATACACCAATAACTTGTAAACTATTAAGTAGGGTTGTTGCGATCGCTTCTGCTTGTTCGGCTATAGTTTTATTAATATTAGCTGGAGCAATAACCCGATGACAAACTTGATTTTTCTGCACTGTTTCAACTATGGGATAAACTGCCACATCTCCCGCAACTGAACGGGCTGCAATCACCGCTAATTCCCGTTCAAAAGGAACAAACTTCTGTAATAACATGGGAGGATAATTGAATTTTGCCCAAGTTTTCGATAATTCCTCGGCATTTTTAATAATAAAAGTTCCCTGGCCATCGTAGCCATAACGACAGGCTTTTAAAACCACCGGATAACCCAAATTATGATCAATTACTTTACCATTTTCGGGGTTTAAAAGTTGAAATTCGGGAACGGGTAAACCGATTTTTTCTAAATAACTGAGTTGATCATATTTATCTAATAATAAAGATAAAGCTGATAAACGAGGACGAAAACAAACCCCCTGTTCCGCAAGTTTAGATAGGGCGTTTAAATCCACAAATTCATTTTCAAAAGTAATGACATCACAATGAGTTGCTAATTTTGCCGTGGCTGTGGCATCATCAATTTTGGCTAAAATAGTTTCTACGGCAAAAGGTACGGCGGGGTCGTCAGTTTGGGGGGTTTGAACAAATAAAGAAACCCCTAAAGATGAGGCTTCTATTCCCATCATCCAAGCCAGTTGTCCCCCTCCAATTACGCCAATTTTGGTCAGGGTTTGAGGTTGAATTGTGGAAGTAGATAGGGTGTTCATTTTTTAGCAATAGTTTCAACTTTATTTATTTTAACTGAATATAGCAATATTTATATTGAGCGTGATATTAATATAAAATTGAGTTACATTGAAGGTGAAATGCGCTCCTGCTTCAAGTGTATTTTCGGTAAGATCAGTTATAACAATCTCCTGGGACTTCTGCACCATGCCTGAAATGACCGTCAAAGACCTAGAGCGGATCGAGTCCGTCTTGTGTGAAGCTGGTTTGGACTATCAAATTGAACTGGAACAGGGTAATATCACCATTATGGGGCCATCAGATATAGTCGCCAGTGAAGTCTCCTTAGAATTTGCTCGTCAACTCAGTAATTGGGTGAAACCTCGTGGTTTGGGTCGTGTTTTTGACTCAGCAGGTGGGTTCATTTTACCAAATAGTGACCTAAAAGCACCGGATGTTACTTTTGTATTGCGCGATCGCTTGCTCAGAAGTGTGAGATATTTTGCGACCCTAGTTCCCGATTTAGTCGTTGAAGTCAAATCTCAAAGCGATCGTCTAAAAAAACTGCGAGATAAAATTAAAGTTTATATCCAACAGGGTGTTAAAGTTGCAATTCTGATTGACCCCGATACCTGTCAACTGGAAATTTACCGACCAGATCAGCCTGTAATTATATTAAGAAATGGTGATATTTTAACTGTTAGCGAACTGCTACCTGGATGGGAATTAATAGTTGCAGAAATCTGGCCTCCGGTATTTGATGAAGAGGATGTGTAATTAATTTTGTTTAGGTACTTATCTTAATTGGGTGCAGACACAGATGATACAGCGAGATTCCCCGATTAGGGTGAGGAGACCTCGCCCCTACATTTTTTTAACGCAGAGTGTCAACTGTGGTATAATTCCCTAGCTTGTTGTTGGGAAAGTCCGGTGAGATTCCGTTACTGTGCCGCAACTGTAATCAAGGAAAAAATAATTGAATTTTACTTTTTCAGCTTTTCCCTTGCGAGTCAGAATGCCAATTTCAAGCGGTTTAAGATTGGATAGAAACACGGTTTTAAACGAATAGAAAAAAACCAGTTTCTAACTCATTCTCTGCGTTGCATGGAGAAAAAACAACTGTGAATTGGTTAGTTAAAACAAAAGTTTGTCCGGGGTTATTTTATGGGACTCCCGCCCAAGATGGGTTTTTAATTCGCATCCGCACTCCTGGGGGATGGCTGAATACTCAACAGGGGAAATTGATTGCCCAACTACTCGAAGAGTGGGGAAGTGAAACCCTACAAGTTACAAATCGAGGGAATTTGCAAATTCGGGCGGTACAAACTTCCCCGAGTTTAGACGTATTTCAAACCTTACAAAACCTGGGGTTAGCCGCTTTTGATCCTCGGATCGATCACCTGCGGAATATTATGGCTAGTCCCACCGCCGGAATTGATCCTCAAGAATTAATTGATACTCGTCCATGGGTTGAAAAATTAGATTATTTTATTCAGAATCATCCCTCAATTCTTGAACTAAGTCCTAAATTTAGTATAGGCATTGATGGCGGGGGAAAAGTAGGAATTGGAACCCGTTCACCGATAGCTTGGGAACACCGTTATAATGAAATTCAACTCTTAGCAGTTGCTGTTGATTCTATCCATTTAACCTCTGATATTTACTTCCAGTTAGCCCTCGGAGGCGATAAAACTTTATATCCTACTTCAGTTTTTATTAAACCAGAAAACTGTTTAGTCGTAGTAGAATCTTTGGTTAATGTTTATATCGATTATGTGCGGAAAAATCCATCTCCAACCGGGAAAAAACCTCGGATGAAACACTTACTCAAAGATTGGGGATTGGAAAAATATATTCAATTGGTTAATGCTAATTTAGAACATCCCTTAACTCTAATTTATGACGCAGAAAAGACGGTTTTAACAACGTTAAATTCCTTACCCTCCCAACCCTATGCCCATTTAGGAATTCATCCCCAAAAACAAGCCGAATTATCCTATTTAGGCTTATCCTTAAAATTAGGAAAATTGAGTGCAGATCAACTCTTGGAATTAGTAGAAATCTCGGAAACCTTTGGGAGTGGTCAGTTACGCTTAACTCCTTGGCAGACTATTTTAATTCCCGATATTCCCAATCAAAAAATACCGGAATTATTCCCCAAACTCGCCCCATTCGGATTATCAAATTCTTTAGTCGATGCGGCAATTGTTGCTTGCGCGGGAAAACCCGGGTGTGCGGCGGCGGCAACGGAAACCCAAATCCATGCTTTAATATTAGGAGATTATCTCAAGGAACAGTTAAGCCTGAATTCCCCTGTGAATATTCATTTATCCGGTTGTGATAAATTATGCGCCCAACCGAGTCCGGCAGAAATTACACTTTTAGGAACAACAATTGAACAAAATGGCAAAATAGTTGAGGGGTATCAAGTTTATATTGGCAAGGGTCAAGACTCGTTAAACCATCAAGTTTGTGAGGGAAAACTGGTTGATATTCTTCCATTAATTAAGAAAGTTTGTATTGATCTCAATAAAACCCAACCAGAATAATTTTTTAAACATCAAACAATTAATATGTTAGATTACCTGCGAAATGGTGACGATATTTATAGAAAATCCTTTGCGATGATTCGCGCTGAAACCCCCTTAGAAAATCTATCGGAGGATTTAGCTCATGTAGCCGTGCGTTTGATTCATTCCTGTGGAATGACCGATATTGTTAAGGATTTAGAAGCCTCATCCGATGCGGTAAAAATCGGACGGGATGCCCTAGCTGATGGGGCTAAAATTCTTTGTGATTCTCAGATGGTTGCTAATGGGATTACCCGCAAGAGATTACCTCAAAATAATCAGATTATTTGTACCCTGAATCACCCAGAGGTTCCCGAAATAGCCCATCGAATTAATAATACCAGATCGGCCGCGGCTTTGGAATTATGGAAACCGGATTTAGCCGGGGCTGTCATTGCCATTGGTAATGCCCCCACCGCCCTATTTCGCTTACTGGAATTACTGGATTTAGGAATAGCAAAACCCGCCCTAATTTTGGGTTTTCCCGTGGGGTTTGTGGGGGCAGAAGAATCAAAAGCCGAATTAGCCGCCAATAGTCGCGGTGTTCCCTTTATCACCCTACACGGGAGGCGGGGGGGAAGTGCGATCGCCGCCGCCGCAGTCAACGCCTTAGCAAAGGAAAACGAATTATGAGCCCCTTAGGACGACTTTATGGATTGGGTATTGGCCCGGGAGATCCCGAATTACTCACCCTCAAAGCCCACCGCATTCTAACCACTGTCCCGGTCATTGCCTATCCGACCCTAGAAAATGGCAAGGTTTTGGCCCGGGCGATCGTGGCTGATTTTATTCGCCCCGATCAAATTGAAATTCCCATGCCCCTCCCCTTTAGTGTGGAGCGCAGTTCCCAACCCTATTATGATATCGCGGCCGACAAGATTGCCGAACAGTTGAGTCTGGGGCGAGATGTGGCGGTGCTCTGTGTGGGCGATCCCATGCTGTATGGCAGTTTTATGTATATCTTTAATCGCCTCGCGGGGCGGTTTGCCATTGAAGTTGTCCCCGGAATTTCTTCGGTGATGGCCAGTGCCGCCATGTTGGGCGTGCCGATCACCTATCGCAATGATGTTTTTAGCATTATGCCCGGCACATTGGAAGCGGACATTTTGCGCGATCGCCTTTCCAAAGTTGACGCTGCTGCTATTATTAAATTAGGCCGACATTTTGCGAAAGTTCGGGATATTTTGCTGGAATTAGGATTATTAAATCGCGCCCTTTATATCGAAAGAGCGACTTTACCGAATCAAAAAATTATTCCGATTACTGAAGTTGATCCCGAAGCCGTTACCTATTGGTCATTAATTTTAGTTCCGAGTACCACCCAACCCCAATGAAACCACCCGCTATTATTATTCTAACAGAAACCAGTATAAAAGTTGCTCGGGAAATTCAACGGGTAATCGGTTCATCCATGATTTATGGTTTAATTCATCGGACTCAATCGGCGGATTTAACCTATACAAATTTTGGGGAAACGGTGCGAGAATTATTCCAAACCGGAACACCGATAATTGGAGTTTGTGCGGCGGGAATTTTAATTCGGACAATTGCTCCTTTATTGATGAATAAAAATACCGAACCTGCGGTTTTAGCGATCGCGGAAGATGGTAGTGCTGTTGTGCCTTTATTGGGGGGTTTACAAGGAGTTAATGATTTAGCCCGTCAAATTGCCTCAGCCCTGCAAATTTCCCCGGCAATTACCACCAGTGGCGAGATTAGATTTAAAACTACATTATTATCTCCCCCTGCGGGTTATCAATTAGTTAATCCCGATGATGCTAAAACTTTTATTGCTGATTTGTTGGCGGGTGAAACAGTAAAATTAATCGGTGCAGCCGACTGGTTAGAAAAGAGTCAGTTACCCTTTGCCACCGATGGGAAATTAACTATTGAGATTCGAGATTATAATAGTTTGGCATTAGCAAAACCGAGTTTAAATTGTTTGGTTTATCTGTTGGATCAGGGAAAATCAACGGAGGAGGAACAGGATTTTTACCCCACTATCCTAGGGTCAGAAAACCCTATTTCCCAGCCAGAAACCGGGCTAAATCCTGGCAAATTAGCGATCGTGGGAACGGGGCCAGGTGCAGCCCGTTGGATGTCTCCAGAGGTGCGAGAGGTGCTGGAAACCGCAACGGATTGGGTGGGTTATAAAACCTATTTAGATTTAGTAGAATTTCTGCGGAAACCGGAAATTATTCGCCGTGAATCGGATAATCGGGTGGAATTAGATCGGGCGGAAATGGCTTTAGATTTAGCGGCTCAAGGTCGGTCGGTGGTGGTCGTTTCTTCCGGTGATCCGGGAATTTATGCGATGGCGGCGGCGGTGTTTGAGGTATTAGAAAAAAGGGCAAAACCAGCATGGGAAACCCTGGAGATTCAAGTGTGTCCGGGAATTTCAGCCATGCAAGCGGCGGCGGCGAGTGTGGGCGCGCCCTTGGGACATGATTTTTGTACAATTTCGTTATCCGATATTCTTAAATCTTGGGAAACCATTGCTAGGCGAATTGAGTTAGCGGCAGAGGCGGATTTAGCGATCGCATTTTATAACCCAGTTTCTCAGGATCGGACTTGGCAACTTTCCCAAGCAAAAGAGATTTTATTAAGGTGGCGATCGCCCCAAACCCCAATTATTTTAGCGCGTAATTTAGGACGAAAAGGGCAAACTGTGACGATCAAATTCCTAGAACAATTAACTGTTGAAGATGCCGATATGCGGACAGTTATTTTAATCGGATCAAGTAAAACTCGGATGATTCAGCAAGGATATAAAACATGGGTTTATACCCCACGTTACTATAGTGATCGGATTTGATCGGTATCTCAAATTTCTGATCCATAGGTAATAAGATTAATCTTGAACTCAAATTCAAAAAATTACATGAGTTTTACCATGCTAGATGAAATCATTAATCTTCAAAATGCAATTATTCCTATTTGTGCGATCGTAACACCGGATACGCCTCTGTTGGAAGCATTAATGATCATGAATCAAACCCATACAAAACAGTGCTTAATCCCCGAATTACCCCATCCGACTGAAAATTTAACTTTTTATTCTCAGCCTCCCGGATGTCTATTGGTGATGGAAGATGAAGAATTAGTGGGCATTTTAACCGAAAGAGATACGGTAAAATTAGCTGTTCAAGCGGAAAATCTGTCTCAAATAACGGTTAAACAGATTATGACACAACCCGTAATTACCTTAAACCGTGAAGAATTTACGGATGTATTTGTGGTTCATAATATGATGCGTCGTTTTCAAATTCGTCACTTACCGATTCTGAATGAACAGAAACAAGTTTTAGGGTTAATCACATTAAGCAGCTTGCGACAGGTTTTAAATCATCACCATTTTTTGAGGTTTCGCCAAGTTTCAGAAGTGATGACTCGTCAGGTTATTACAGTTGATCCCTTAACTTCTATTCGTGAGATTGCGACAATTTTAGCTCAATATAATATTAGTTGTATTGTGGTTGTGGTTGAACAAGAAGGCACATTCTACCCCGTCGGAATTGTCACCGAACGAGATATTTTACAACTGCAAGCCTTGGAACTTAATTTACAAAATCTCACCGCCGAAGCGGTGATGAGTTCTCCTATATTTTCAATTCAATCTACAGAATCTCTATCAACAGCACAACAAATTTTACAAAAACATAAAATCCGCAGATTAGTAGTTGTCAATGAACGGGGAGAATTACAAGGAATTATCACCGAGAGTAATTTAGTTCAGGTTTTAGATCCTTTGGAACTCTATGGGATTTTAGAAATATTAGAACGAAAAGTCAATCAATTAGAAGAATCTCGAATTTCATTGCTCAAAAAACAAGATTTTGAACTCGCTCAAGCCCTAGAAAATCAGGAGTTCAGTCTTTACTATCAACCTCAAATAGATTTAAAAACCGAGGAAATTGTTGGTGCAGAAGCATTAATTCGGTGGATATCTCCTGAAAAGGGGAATATTTCGCCGATTGAATTTATCCCGATTGCTGAAAATACAGGTTTGATTGTGCCTTTAGGGAAATGGGTATTAAAAACTGCTTGCACCCAAGCGGTTGCTTGGAAACAGGTGGGACTTGCAGCCATGGAAATTGCGGTTAATATTTCGGCTCAACAGCTTGAAGATGAGAACTTCGTATCCGATGTGATATCAATATTAACACAAACAGGTTTAGAACCCCAGCGATTAAAATTAGAATTAACCGAAAGTGTGCTAGTTCATAATATTAATTTAACCTTAGAAAAATTTAAACAGTTACAGGAATTGGGCATCGAAATTGCCATTGATGATTTTGGCACGGGTTATGCTTCTTTAAGTTATATTCAAAACTTTTTATTTGATATTTTAAAAATTGATCGCTGTTTTATTAAAGATATTACGCAAAATAATAAAAATTCAGCGATTGTTTCTGCGATTATTCGACTAGCCCGTCAACTGAATTTTAAAGTCATTGCTGAAGGGGTAGAAACGGAGTTAGAACGAGAGTTTTTAACTCAACAAGGTTGTGATTTTATTCAAGGGTATTTGATTAGTCCTCCTCTGCCCTTTGAGCAATTCTGTGATTTTTATTTCCGCTATTCTGAGAAAATTAAGCAGAATTAAACCTCTCCAGTTTCTCCTAAATATCGGGTTAAATAGGGAGAAAAAACTTCATAAATCAGGGTTAAGGGTTTGCCATGATGCCAGAATAAATAATGACGTCCCCAAAACGGCCCGGATTCTCCAAAGGCTAATTCTAAGGCTTTGCTATCCCCATAATAAATTCCCTGCACGTCCCGATAAAGTTCCGTTCGCAACCGTGCTAAACTCGCCCAGATGGGCAAAGATCGGTTTTGTAAATATTCATCAACGTGACTGGCTTCCCACCAAGAGGTGGCGTAGGCTAACCGTTGTCCCGATGCGGTTCTTAACCAGACTTGACGGCGGACACGGGGGCCAGGAACCGCTAAAATCTGTTCTGGGGCGTTATCCGTGCTCAAACCAATGGCTGACATATCAATCACATCAACCTCTGTGGGTTCCCCCGTCAAAAGTTGCAGATGTCGAGTCGGAGAACCATCGCCCAGCATTAGAATTTGCCAAGGGGGAGAAAGTTGACTATGGGGTAGTCCTTGTTTCACAATGGCTTCATCCCCCTGCCATCGACACTTAAGACGATGCCAAGCTGTGGGTTGAGTAACGGGTTCTAGTCTTCTAATACTGGCGGTCAAGGCTCTTTACAAAACTTAATGTATATTTATTGTTTATGATAGCGCCACAATGGTCATCTGTCGGGTTTTAGGGATTAGTTTATGAATGACGGTTTAAAAGAGGTGACAATTTATACCGATGGAGCCTGTAGTGGCAATCCCGGGCCAGGAGGATATGGCGTGGTCTTAATGTCTGGCCCCCACCGCAAGGAATTATCGGGAGGATATCAACTCACCACTAATAATCGCATGGAATTAATCGCGGCTATTGTCGGATTAGAAGCCTTGAAATTTACCTGTGCGGTTAATTTATATACGGATTCTCGCTATATAGTTGATGCGATGAATAAAGGATGGGCGAAGAAATGGCAGAAAAATAATTGGAAACGCAGTCAAAAAGAATCGGCTAAAAATCCTGATTTGTGGGAAAGATTACTCACTATATCAGAACAACATCAAGTGCAATTTTTTTGGGTGAAAGGTCATTCGGGAGATGAAGAAAATGAATGTTGCGATCGCTTGGCAGTAAAGGCTTATCAACAACCGGATTTACTCCCGGATTTAGGTTATGAAAAGGCTGTTGATGAGTAGATCAAGGCTGGTTTTCGACATAAGGATAAGCCAAAATTTTACTATCCATTGTCACTAAAGGACAATCATAAACCCTGGCACTGGCAACGATAATCTGATCTGCTGGGTCTCGATGAAAATTACCCGGAAGTTGAGTAGATTCTACACAAATTCTAGGCGTTAGATTTAGAAGACTTATTCCGGGATAAATTAGTGCCTGATCCAGCCATTCATCCACAGGACAAGGTAGCATTAACCGACTTCGTTCAACCAACTTCGCAATCTCCCAACAGGAAATTATACTGATACCTAAGCCTTGAAATTCTTGCTCTTGGATATACTGCTTATAATCCTGTGGGAGTTGAGAATTGTCATGCACCCACCACACCCAAATATGGGTATCTAGTAAAATCATTGTATAACTTCCCAATCCTCTTGAGCTACGGGTTTCATCGGCTCAAGATACTCTACAGTTGTTCCACGCAAAGCATATTTTTTTTGTTCAGATCCCTTCCCCTGTCGAGACAGAATAATAATTTCTACCTCCTCACCCGAATCAAAGGGTAAATTTTCTAAGGTTAGTGTTTTATTATCTGTGATTGTTGCTTCAATACGATGTGCCAGCATGATGTATATTCTCACATAATATGTTGAGTAAAACTAAGATCTGATCACATTATATCCTCAAAATTTTATATAATAATATTTGTCAGTCCTGCAAAGGCGAATCAATGAATATGGCGATCGCAACTGTAACCGAAACTGAAACCTTTTCCCTAGAAGACTTTATCGCAAATCCTCCCGATCATCAAGAGTGGGTGGATGGACAATTGGTGGAGAAAATCGGAATGACCATTAAACATAGTCGGATTCAATCGAGATTAGACTTTTACTGGAGAAATTACATCAATGAGTCGGGACAAGGGGGAGAAACAATGGTCGAACTTCCCTGTCGCACCTTAAAACAAGGGCGACGTCCTGATGTTTCCTATCTCACACCGGAATTATTAACAGAGTTTGGGGAGTTTCCCACCTTACCCCAAAGTCCCCCCCTTCTAGCTGAAATTGCATCTCCGAGTGATGCGGCGGAGGATTTATTTGCTAAAGCCAGTGAATATTTAGAGTCCGGTTGTCGGGAAGTGTGGTTAGTATTTCCTGAGAATCATCGCGTTTTAATTATTACTGAAAATCAGACCTGGGCGTTTAAATCCGGTGATATTATTAATACACAAATTATTTTATTAGGATTTAGCATTAGCATTAATGAATTATTCAGTTAACTTTGGTAGTAAGCCCTTCAGGGCTGAATCTGTAATTTATTAACCTAAATTATTTTAATAAAAATCAAAAAGTTGGGTTATTCTATCCGTTAACCCAACTTAAAAACGGGTTTAAAGCTGTTCAGGATCAATTCCTAATTCTCGGAGTTTAGCTGCTAACTTATCAGCACGTTGAGTTTCATTTTTTGCGACTTCTTCAGAAGTTAAAACCAGTTCACCTCCAGAATTAAAAAATCGCAATTTATTCTCAAAAACTCCTAAAAATAGTTCTAACTGTTGACTCCATAACCACCCGTTTTCATTCGGTGAAATCGGTTGATATTGACCCTCAACAATATGAAACCCTGCAAACTCTAAAGAATTAGGATCAAACCAAAAATAATCAGGAGTACGGAAAACATCCTGATAGATTTCTTTTTTCAGTCCTCTATCCGTATCCGCCGTTGTTTTTGATAACATTTCAATAATCACATTCGGATATTTGCCATCTTCTTCCCAAACTACCCAACTATTACGCGGTTTACGTTCTGTTCCAAGGACTACAAAAAAATCTGGCCCGCGAAATTCCTCTGATTTTTTTTGACGCTGACTATAATAAATAGTCAGATTTCCAATAGCATAGAAATCATCTCGATTTTGCCATAACCATTCTAAAGAGTTCAATAAAAGTAGAATTTGGCGGAGATGGAGTTCGCTTTCCAAAGGTGGCTCCTGACTTAATAAATCACTGGGCGGAAATTGCACTTCATCGAGAAGTGTTGGCGTTTGAATTTGTGCTTCAACAATAGACATGATTGCATCTCCGTTAGGAGGATTGTTTTTTATTATAGTTGAAAAAAATAGCGATCGCTTATAATTATTTTAATATCAAATTACCCTAAGATGAATAACCATGACCCAATTCACCTTAAACTTAGAAACTATTGATCTGACCGATGAACAGTTTTTTCAACTTTGTCAGAATAACCGAGATTTAAGATTTGAACGCAATTTCAACGGAGAATTAGTAATTATGTCACCCGCAGGTGGAGAAACAAGTAATCGAAATGCTGGATTAACGGCACAACTTTGGATCTGGAATCAACAATATAAATTAGGCAAAGTCTTTGATTCTTCAGGCGGATTTAAACTTCCTAATGGTGCAGATCGTTCACCCGATGTGTTGTGGATATCTTTAGAAAAATGGCATAATTTAACTTCCGAACAACGTCAAAAGTTTTTACCCTTATGTCCCGATTTTGTCATTGAGTTACGTTCTCCGAGTGATAATCTAAAAAACCTTCAAGCTAAAATGAAAGAATATCGAGAAAACGGAACTTTTTTAGGATGGTTAATCGATCCTCAAACCAAAACTGTAGAAATTTATCGACCCAATCAAGAAGTAGAAATATTAGAAAATCCCTTAACATTATCAGGAGAAAATATTTTACCTAAATTCACCCTAAACTTAGAACAAATTTGATAAACCTCATTGTTGTGCTTCAGCGCAATCAAAAGACTATAATAAAAACAATTAATCTTAATCTCCTCGTTTCTAGGTTCTACCTAAGATTCTGATATTTTTTGATTCTCTCATGCCCAAGTTAGAGGGGGCTTTAGGTCAGTATAATTATTGGGGTGGGTCGGTTAAGACTGACTCTATAGTTTTTTCTATATTTAGATCACTACCAATTTTGTTTTTAATCATTTTACAAAAATTTAGAAAAGATTCAAATGTTTTTAAATGATTAGTTGTTTCAACTCTCTTAATTATTTCTTTCAAGTAAAATTCTTTCACTGCATTACCTGGTTTTGTTTTTTTATATGTAGTATTGTTAGCTAAAAATAGAGCTTTTAAGTATCTTTCATGAAATTTAGCATGATTATATCGGATGGTATCAAAATTACCCATTAATTCTGGATCAAATTGAGATACATCATAATATTCTTCATAATCTGATAAAGGATAGCCTGAGTATTGCAATTTCAAAGAAGTAGGATTTTTTGGGTATAAAAATATTTCTCGATTGCCAAGTAACCATGTTTCAAGACAACGATTTTGGATAATAATTATAAGTTGTGTCTTACCTAAATTTATATTACTTTCTTGTATATAATTTATAATATAATCTTGCCTTTCAGTTACAGTTTCTTCATCAGCATCTACACAAAGAACTAAATAGTCATAATTATTTGTTTCCTTAATTTTATCAATTGCATTATCAATAAGATCGTGTAAAATCTTAGGATAACCTTTTCCACTAATAATATAATAGTTATTTTTTTGTACTTGATCATGGTAGCTGACTTTTTTCAATTCAGGGATTAAATATTTCAGCCATTCGGGATAAATTATTTTTTCTGTATCGCCTTCTACTAAAAAATAAATATTCATTAATCCTCCAAATCTTCTTCATCTTCAAGAATATTAATTAAATCAATAAAAGCTTTTTGCCTAGATGCAGAAATATGAAAATCTTCTGCTTTTTTAACAGTTACTAAGCCTCCATGACGAGTAACTATTTTCCAGTATCTAGGGCTAATATTATTAATTATGTAAGGATGATGACTTGTAATCATAAATTGCAAATCTTCCCTTTCTAAAATTAACTCCGTTACACTATCAATACAATTAACACCTAAACTATTTTCAAATTCATCAATTAGGATAACACAGTTATCAGGAGATAAATATAATTCGCTAATATACATTAACGTTTTGAACATTCCTGAAGATATATTATGTTGTCTAATCCAAAGTTCAATATCTTTTTCCTTGATTTTTATAAGAATAGCTTCTTTTAAAATATCAGCTAAAGCTAAAGGAAGTTCATCCTGATTAAAAGGTTCAACTTTGATGTCTTCAACTTTCTTAAAAATTTCTATAAATACTGACTTAATTCTATTAAAAGTTTCCGGTATATATCTGTAAACTAACGCCAATTTAATTGGTAATGGCAATTCAGTATTTTTAATTTCTGACAAATCACAATTTTCATATTTTTTCAAAATATGAGTAGGAAGTCTTAAAATATCTTCGTTGTCTAAATACTTAGCTGATTCGGTTTCTATGATTTTATCAAATTCTTGTTGTACTAGCTTAATATTTTCTTCTTCACTTAGTAGTTCAATTATACTTTTGAAAGGAGATAATTTAAAAGGAGATAATTGATCTTGAAAAATTATCCCTTTTTCTTGTGTTCTTTCAATTATAGATTTTTCATTTTTAGCTAAATATTCATATATAATTTTACATTGATCCTCTTCATCAGAATCAGTCTTTATAATTATATTATTTTGTCTAGTTTCAAATTTCCCACGCCAACGATATAAATTCTCGTCCTGAGTTACAAATGTTACATCCCAACAAACTCCATTTAGAGAAATTCCATTAGCAATCATTTTAAGACGATTAATTGCCTTCAGTATTTGTGTCTTACCAGCGCCAGATACACCAACTAACAAATTAAGATTAGATGAAAATTCAATAAAATTAAGTTTCCATTGGTATTCTTTATCTTCATACTCTAATTTTTTAAGCTTCATAAAAGTTTTTCATTAAATCATAATGTGATTGACTTCTAGTCATTGTATCAGATGACTACAAAATTATCATGATTTTTTAGGGGAGTTAAGGTGTGATCGCTCTTTTGGGTGTAGGGTAGTTGATGGTGCGTGTTGATGTGCGATGCCGACAAGCGGTGGCTACGCTATCACCCTCAGTCGAACTCACGTTAATTTTATCCTATAAATCAGGGTCAGAAACCCGGTTTCTTGGAATTGTGCGTAAGTCTAAAAAAAATAAGGTGAGTTACAAATTTCGTAAACCCACCTGAAAATCAATATTGAATCAAAGATTAACCCTTCAAAGCTTCTGCACCACCCACCACTTCCAGAAGTTCCTGGGTAATGGAAGCCTGACGAGCTTTGTTGTAGGATAAAGTCAGAGATTTAATTAAATCTCCAGCATTTTCACTGGCATTACTCATCGCCGTCATCCGGGCGGCTAACTCACTGGCAATAGATTCTTGCCAAGCGCGTAACAATTGGTTAGTTAAAAACAAAGGTAATAACGCATCCAAAATCTGAGCCGGATCTTGTTCAAAAATCATATCTCTGGGTAAATCCGTCAGAGTATTTTTGACTTTCTCCCGTGTGACTTCAAATTGACCATTTTTAGTCGTCAAACGGAAAATCTCATCATCTTGAGGTTCCAACCCTTGAGGATCAAGGGGTAACAGGGTTTGAATCACCGGACGAGAAGCAATTAACGAAACAAATTTCGTATAAATTAACTCAATTCTATCCAATTCCCCGGATAAAAATAAATCCAGAAGATTGTCCGCAGAATCCCGAACTCTATCTAAGGCTGGATTTTTTTCAGGATTTTCTACCGTTGCGCGGATAGGAGTATCCCGTCTTTGGAAATATTGAATCGCTTTGCGTCCTACCAACAAATAGGTGCATTCAACACCCTCGGCTTCTAACTCTTTAGCGCGAGTTTCAGCCCGTTTAATCACGCTACTATTATAAGTACCGCACAAGCCCCGATTACCAGCAATCACCAATAATCCGACCTTTTTGACTTCCCGTTGTTTGAGTAGCGGTAAATCTGCTTCTTCAAATTTCAAACGGGATTGTAACCCATAAAGAATTCCGGCTAATCGATCGGCAAAAGGGCGGGAGGCCAAGACTTGTTCCTGGGCACGACGCACTTTGGCTGAAGCAACTAGACGCATTGCTTCTGTGATTTTTTTGGTATTTTTAACCGAATCAATGCGATCACGGATCGCTTTTAAATTTGACATAGTTTTGTCTATAGCAGGGAACGGGTAACAGAGAACAGGTTTCACCAGTCAAGGTTGGCTGCATCAGTCTTTATCAAACACTTTTGGGCGCGACTGCTATAGCAATCCGTGTAGGATTTGTGATAAAAACCTGTAGGGGTTTGGTCTCCAAACCCTCTTTGCGCCTGGGTTTGGAGACCAAACCCCTA
>NZ_LT797710.1:0-20114 GCF_900009135.1 Planktothrix sp. PCC 11201
AAGCTAAAAGCTGCTCACAGTAAGTATTTACCTATAGCGAGATTGCCTATTCCCTATTGCCTCTTGCTATATAATTTATCCCATTATCCTATTGTTGCGCTTGTTGCGCAACAATAGCATTTAAATTTTTTACAAATCTCTGACCGTGAGTTAACATTAATCCCTAAGAAATTTAACCAATTCTTCCAGTTTTGACCAAGCCGCACCACTTTGTAAAATCTCTTGAACTAAACGAATTCCTTGCTCATGGTCGGCCATCGGTACAACACCCGCAACCTGTAAGGCTAAAGACCCATTCAGGGCTACCACATCTTTTTGCGCCTGTGTGCCTTTTCCCTGCAATAAATTTCTCAGAATCTCCGAATTTTCCTGCACCTCTCCTCCTTTGAGAGCCGTTAGGGGGGCGGGAGTTAATCCCAAATTCTGGGGGTTGAGGGTGGCTGATTTAACCTCTCCTTGGGATAAAATTGCTAAGTCGGTGATATCCCCTAATCCAGCTTCGTCCAATCGTTCCCGTCCATGTAAAACGATCGCAACTTCTGTCCCGAGTTGGTTTAAGGCTTGGGCAATGATGGGCAGCATTTTAGGATCAAAAACCCCAATGATTTGTCCGGTGGGATATAGGGGATTAACCAGGGGCCCTAATAAATTAAATACGGTTCGGACTTTCAGAGTTTGACGTAGGGGGGCCACGGTTTTGAGGGCGGGATGCCAACCCGGGGCGAATAAAAAGGTGATTCCGACAGTTGATAACGCCTGTTTCACTTTTTCGGTCGGTGCTTTCAGGTTCACGCCCAAGGCTTCTAATACATCCGCAGAGCCAACTTTACTCGATGCGGAACGGTTTCCATGTTTCGCTACCGGAACCCCCGCCGCCGCAGCTACAAAGGCAACGGTGGTGGAAATATTGAAGGTGGAAGCTCCATCGCCTCCGGTGCCGCAGGTATCAATCACACGGTAGTTAGAAATGATGCCGGAATTGTTTTTTGTGGGGGTATCCGAGGAACCAAAGGACTGCAAAACCGAGGCCATTCCGGTTAATTCTGTGGCGGAGACGCCTTTGGCTTGTATCGCCGCCAAAATCGCCCCGGAAAGAACGGGGGGAACTGTTTCTAGGAGCCATCCCTGCATTAATTGTGAGGCTTGGGTTAGGTCAAGGGATTGGCCGTCTAACAGTTGTTGTAATAATTGCGGCCAAAGATTGGGATTAGTTTGGGATGGATCAGGATTTGTCATGAAAAGTGGAGTTTACATTAACCATTGTTCAGTTTACCGTATTGTGGGAATTGTTGACATCCACCCCGCCGTAAAACGGGCGGGGATTCCATCTATTTAAGTAGGTCAAATATTGACAACTGCTTAAATGCTGGAAGGGTTGACGCTTCGCCGAGATGTGCTTTCTTTGCAGAAAGTCTGACCTTCTCTCCACGTCCGTTTAGAGTCTCCGAAAGCCCTCCGGCGACTAAAATATTAATTGCGGCATTCACATCTCTATCGTGAAAAGTACCACAATTTAAACAAATCCACTCTCTAACATTTAGCTCTTTTTTGCCACCTTTAAAACCACAGCAAGAGCAAGTTTGAGAAGTTGGAGTCCATCTATCAATAATCCGAAAATCACGCCCGTACATGACTGATTTAGCTTCTAACATAGTTCTGAAATACTGCCAACCTAAGTCACTAATAGCACGGGCTAGTTTGCGATTTTTCATCATTCCTGATACATTCAAATCTTCTAAGACTATTGTTTGATTTTCACGAATAATCTTAGTTGATAACTTATGTAAAAAATCATTTCGGGTATCAGAAATCTTGGCGTGAAGTTTAGCTAGTTTTTTTCTAGTAACTTCCCTTCTTTTGCTGCCATTCTGTTCCCTTGACAAATTTTGCTGTAATTTCCTTAAACGCTTTAATTGTTTTTTTAAAGGTTTGGAGGATTTAATTTTTTCACCGTTACTTAATGTAGCAAAATCGGTTATACCTAAATCAATTCCAACACTTTGTTCATTTTTAGGTAATTGTTGAGGATTAAACTCAACTACAAAACTAACAAAGTATCGATTAGCACTATCTTTAATCAAGGTAGCACTAGAAGGAACTGCGGGTAATTCTCGACTCCAAATTACTCTAATATCACCTATTTTAGCTAGGTGAATGTAATCTGAATTAGGATAGAGTTTAAACCCGTTATCCATAAATCTAGCTGATTGCTTGGATTTACGTTTCTTGAATTTAGGAGGTTTAACTTTCTTGCCTTTTCTTTGCCCTTTACAGGATTTGAAAAAGTTTGAATAAGCCTGCTCTAAATCTCTCAAAGACTGCTGCAAGGGAACCGAGGAAACTTCTGTTAACCATTGCTTTTCCTCGGTTTTCTTGAGTTCTGTAAGTCTCTTAGAAAGTTCATTACTGGAAGGTTTTTTATTACCAGCACGATGTTGTTCTTGACAGTAAGCTAAGGCATCGTTAAAAACCACACGACAACAACCAAACAATTGGGACATTAGCCTCTTTTGTTGGTCAGTTGGGTAGATTCTATACCGATACCTTAACTTCATTCTTTGCGCTTAAAATCTTCTTCTTCAGTATACACTACAATTGAATAAAAAGCCTAAGTGGAACTTAGGGATTTTAAACCCATTTTTCTGATAATAAGAGGGAACACGGATTAGGCAGATTACACAGATGGCGCGGATTAGGTTGTTTGCTATGGTGACAAATATTAAAATCCGTGAAATCAGCGTAATCCATCTAATCCGCGTTTAAGGTTCAACGATTACGAGGGTTCCGATTTTTACCCTCTGAAATAGAGCCAAAACATCTTGATTAAACATCCGAATACAACCGTGGGACGCGGCTTGTCCAACGGTTTCAGTATTAGGAGTTCCATGGAAGCCAATATAGTTTTTTCCATCTGTCCAAAACCCAATCCAACGCTCTCCTAAAGGATTATCTGGCCCTGGAGGAATAATTTCTCCGGTAAAGGGATGTTCCCAAGTGGGCTGGGAAATCATTTCAATCACTTGATATTCACCGACAGGAGTTTCCCAACCTTCTCGACCAACGGCGATGGGATAGCTGGTTTGGAGTTGTTGATTTTGATAGAGATAAACGCGACGTTGATTTAATTTAATCACCACTCTCAAATTATTTTCAATGGAGTCATTAAGTTGATTATTGGGTTGGGGGAATAAATTAGAAGTCGCAAATTTGGGAGTATTAGGGGTTAATAATTTGATCGGGGATGGAGCCAGGGGAATGGGGTTTTGGGGCTGAACAGATAGGGCCGGGGTCTGTTTTGTCACTCCCCCGACCAGTACAGTTGTCCCGAAAATAACTGCTGTCAAATGTTTTAGAAAACTTTTTCCTCTAACCATGTCACTGTTATTGTTTCTTTTGACGGGTTGATTCACTATTATTGTTTCCCATGTTTTTCTCGTCTTCCTCCCCAAAGTCTAATATTTATAGAATTTTGGGGATTTTGAGAATTGTGGTTTAAGATAATGGGAAAATCGGCTTATTTGTCACATCATCTTACAACTATGTCTAAAAATCAAACCCTTGGCTCCCTTAGCATAGTGGGTGTCATTAGTGCCGGGTTACGCATTTATCGAGATCATTTTAAATCCTATTTTAATATTGCCCTGCAAGCCTATTGCTGGTCAATTGTTCCCATTTATGGCTGGGCTAAATGTTTAGCCCTTTCTGCACTAATTAGCCGTTTAGCCTATTATGAAACCTTAGAACAACCCGAAGTAATTTCAGAAGCTCGTTCCCGCGTCGAGCCAAGAATGTGGAGTTTTCTAGGACAAGGACTTCTGGTCGCCTTAATTTTAATGGGTGGAATTTTGGGATTAGTTTTAGTCTGGGTAATTTCCTTTGGTCTCGTGTTGGCTATTTCAGGAGAAGATAACGCGATTATATACTTAATAGGTTTTGCGTTTTTTATTGCTATTGTATTTGCGTATATTGGGCTGGTTTCTCGACTTTTTATTGCGTCTTTACCCCTAGCCGTTGAAGATAATATGACCGCAACAGCAGCAATTATTCTTAGTTGGAACTTAACCAAGGGATCGGTATTTCGGATTCAAGGTATTCTGTTTCTGGGATTTTTGATTATCCTTCCTTTTTCGATTTTACTTCTATTTATTGTGGTCTTTTTGCAATTGTATTTAGCATTTATAGTTAGCACGGATTCCTCCACTTATCATCTGGTTGTAAATTTATTTTCCGTAGCGATCAATATTATTATCGGGGCCTTATTTCTTCCTTTTTGGCAATCAATTGCTGGGGTTATTTATTATGATCTTAAAGTCAGACAGGAAGGAATCAGCTTGAAAACCAACCCGATGGATAGCATTCCCTATTATGAGTACGAGGATGACCTGTAGGACTTCCAGTTGCGATCGCTAATCTCCGCCTCCGTGATTTGGGCAATTTCCACTTGCATTTTATAGATGATTTCCGCAAAAACTGTTAAACTAAACTTATATCGATAACCGTTACTAATACCCTTGTCTTCATTCCTCAACGGTTGCAGATATGGAATTGCCGTCGGGGTGCCTTTTTGATATGCAGCTAATTCATACTGAACTTAGCTCTAAACCCAAGAATATTGGACTAAGACACTAAATTAAATTATAAAAAATGTTAGCTAAATCTGAAGCAACTGGGACAGTTCCACTGGAAGCGCAGCAAATTTTTGCCTTAATTGACAGTATTTTACCGCTAGAAGTTTGCTTGCATTACCAAATTTTACCTTTATGTCTCAAAGAGAATCATTTATATTTAGGTGTTGTTGATTCAGAAGATCAATCAGCCTTAGAATATGTGCAGAAGATCGTATCCTACATGAATTGCTCCATCATCAGTCAGGTGATTTCTTCGGAGGAGCAACGTTCTATTTTATCAGCCTATCTCTATCATACCCAACAGGTTAAAGCTGATGAATCTTTGAAAATAGATATTGAAACAATCACCCAATTGTCTGAACAGAAAAACTCATCACAAACTCCTGTTTCCAGTTCTGATGTTTCGACTTCTGTTCCCTCTCCAAAAGTTGTGGAAATAGAGCCAGTTATTTCTTTAGCACCAGTCAATTCAAATTTATCAACTTCAAAAATCGAAAATTTTTTACCTGAATCTATACAACCAACATCCCCAAGTTCTTCGGAAGCACTATCGGTTTTAGAGGTAAAGACGACTTATTTAGAAAGTCCGGTAGAAGTTTTATCAATGTTATCTCCCCATGAATTATTACAAGAACTTTTAGGACGAGTTTTAATGGGGGGTATTGGACGGCTTTATTTTGAACGTCAAGAGGCTAATTTAGGTCGAATTTTGTGGAGTCAGGATGGCGTTTTACAATCCGTTGTTACCGGGTTAGATGATCAGCAATTTAAGGGGGTTATTAATGAATTGAAACTGTTAGTAGAACTACCATTAATTCCCGTAGATAAACCGCGACAAGTTGAAAGGGAATGGCTTTATCAAAATACTCATCTTTTAATGCGTTTAAGAGTTAATCCAGCACCCTTGGGAGAAGAAGCTAACCTACAGGTTTTACGCGGGGCTGCTTTAAAGTTTTATCAAAAACAACAGTTATCTAAGTTAAGTTTAGATGCTCTAAGACTGACGCAGCAACTTCAAAATAAACTAAGTGAACTGAACAATCGTCTAGCAATAACGCCACTATCTTCTGAGAATTTGTTATTACTGAATCAACTATTAAAAACTATGGTTCAAGAATCTGATGCTTTAATTGAAAAAAGTCAGGAACAGGGAATAGGGAATAGGGAATAGGGAATAGGGAATAGGGAATATTGTGACTATTATTGCCACAATACTCCTTTTTGGGTAAAATTATTTAAAAATCAAACCCAGTAAACCTTTCGTGTAGATATAACTAAAACCAACTTGAATCCCAAAATCCGTTTCTTCTCGAATATATCCGACACTGGCACGTCCAGTAATTAAAAAACTATAGGAAACGGGAATATCAATTCCCACGGTCGCTGAAGGGCCGAAACTAAGGTCACTATTAAATAAATCTTTGTAGATAATTCCGGCTCCTACAAAGGGTGAAAAACGCACAGCATTTGTTTCACTTCTGATCGGAAAATCAGCCGTTAAATGAACTAGACTCGCACTATCACTGCCAATCAAAATTCCACTGGAATGTAAGGAAAGATTTTCAGAAAACCCGGTTTTTGAGAGGCTCATTAAACCCCCTCCTCCTAAACCTGATCCATCTCCGGTAATCCCAATATTACCTCCAATTCCAATATAATTATAGTTATTACTTAAACGACGACCATTAGCATCGGCGGCTTTACGCGGATCTTCGGGTTTTTCTTCTGAGTTTTGTTGTTGAGCAACAGGTAAAGATTGATCTGGATTTTGAGCAATATTCCACTCCACTCGATCCATCCAACTATTACTTAAATCGGCTGCTTTGGTTGAAGAAAAATTATTTTTAACTTCCGATAAAGTCTGGGGTTGCTGTTGAATACTTTCGATTGAGGGATGAAGTTCTGAAGGTTGAATAGATACCTGCTCTGGGTCAAAATCCGATGTTTTTAAGGTGGTTTGAGCAGCTATTTCTAGGGAAGGATTAAGCTCTGAAGTTTGAGCAAAAACCTGCTCTGGGTTAAAATCCGGTGTTTCTGAGAAGGTTTGAGAGGCAATTTCTACTGAAGATGCAACAACCTTTTCTAAGGAGGATTCCGAGGAAAGTTCTTGAGCTAGAAGTTCACCCCCATTCAGGGTTAATGCGATCGCAGTCCCTAAAAAAACAGTTTTGTACAGATCAGACATTTGCCAGTTCACTCCTCAAGAAATAATTTTTGCCGAGATTTTAACACAATCATAATGGATAGATGCCAAAAACAAAGGCGTTTGTAGCAAACGCCTTGATCAAGTTTCAAATTTTTGAGACTAATTTAACCGACGACGGCCAGTTCTTTCGGCCAACGACCCACGGCTTTACCGATGACAGACAGTTCCTGCATTAAGCGGTCAAACCGTTCTGGAGTCAGGGATTGGGGGCCATCGGAGAGGGCCTTAGCCGGGTTGGGGTGGACTTCAATCATCAGGGAATCTGTCCCAGCGGCAATCGCAGCCATGGCCATGGAGGGAACATATTCCGCCACACCGACACCGTGACTGGGATCGATCATAATCGGCAGGTGGGTGAGCGATCGCAATACAGGTAAAACGGATAAATCCAAGGTATTACGGGCATACTGACGATCAAAGGTGCGAATTCCCCGTTCACACAAAATCACGTTGGGGTTACCACCCGCTAGGATATATTCCGCCGCCATTAACCATTCTTCGATGGTGGCAGCCATGCCCCGTTTGAGTAATACGGGTTTATTTTGCGCTCCCACTTTTTTCAATAGGGAAAAGTTCTGCATATTGCGAGCGCCAATTTGAATAATATCGGCGACTTCCCCTAATTTGTCCAGGTCTTCGGCATCCATTAACTCGGTAATAATCCCCAGTCCCGTTGCATCCCGGGCCGCTGCTAATAGCCCCAAGGCACTTTCCCCATGTCCTTGAAAGGCGTAGGGAGATGTCCGAGGTTTGAAGGCTCCACCCCGCAGGAATTGAGCCCCGGCGGCTTTGACTCGTTTTGCCGTTTCGACAATCATCTCCTCGTTTTCCACCGAGCAAGGCCCAGCCACAACGACTAGGGGATGATGTTCGCTAAAGGTAACATTTCCGGCGGGAGTGGGGACAGTGACTTCACTGGCTTCTCCATGACGGTAGGCGCGACTTACCCGTTTATAGGGTTTTTCCACCCGCATGACGTCCTCAATAAAGGGACTCATTTCCCGCAGTTGTAAAGGGTCGAGATCGGCAGTTTCACCGACTAACCCCATCACAACCTTGTGTTTACCGACAATTTTCTCCGGTGATAAACCCCAACTGGTTTTGAGATCTTCACTTAAACGTTCAATTTCGGCTTCTGGTGTGCCGACTTTCATTACTATAATCATTTATCCTGTTTTGATCGATCGATCAAATTTAAAAAGCTGAAATTGTCTAAGAAAATACAGCCCGAGTTAAAGCTAATTTAGCGTATAACAATTCAGTTTTGGACACAAACTTTTGAATTCTTAATTTTTCTGTTTTTTTTGCTGTGCAGCTTTCCATCCGTCCTGCATTCGCCCTAAATTTAGTTTGAATTCCTGCCAACCCAAAATACTACCGGAGGCTTCCTCATCCCAGGATGCGGATAGCACCCCATAGCTTAACCCCAGGACACTTAACCCAAAACATCCCATACTCAAAATTACCACAGCCGTATTCGGAAGGACGAGTAAATCTTGGGTAATGATGAAGTAACTGCCGATGAAGCTTGCCAAACCCAGGAGCAAAGGAATTCCAGCTAAAACCACCATCCGAGAGAGCATCCGTTGACTAACTTTCTCAGGAATTGCTGTTTCTTCCCGGGTATAGGTGCGTTGAGTCTCCTTATGGCTTTTGGGTTGAGGCTTAGGAGACTCAGGAGTCGCCCTAACTTTCTGATTGGGTTTTGTCGGTTTCGGGTCTGAAATCGCCTTTGCTGGGGGATTAGAAGTCGCTTTATCGGTTTTTTTGCGATTCTTCTTAGGTTCAAAGGCGGGCCGTGCGGTCGGACGTTCAGAGGACATAGGTTCAGAGAATGGGTCTGGAAATGCAGGAGGAAAGCTTGACGTCGGGAATTAAGACCAAGGTTTTCAGAACATTTCTGAAAAATCCTAGCCCCGAATTCCTAAACGAGCGATTAATGCTTGGTAGCGGGCTTTATCTTGCCGTTGCAAAAAGCTTAATAGGCGTTTGCGACGACTAATAATTTGTAAAAGTCCACGGCGAGAAGCGTGATCTTTTTTATTGATTTTTAAGTGTTCGCTGAGTTTGCTAATCCGTTCCGTCAGCATAGCCACTTGCACCTCGCAGGAACCGGTATCGGTTTCATGGGTTTGGTGCTCGGACATGATTTCTTGTTTACGCTGCTGTGTGAGAGCCATAGTTGTTGAATCTCAGAGATGATCCGTAAATTTCCACAATCACTTAGGATACCACACTTTTGTTTTGATTGTTGATTGTTGGCTGTTCGCTTATCATTAATAAATCTAGCTCAGGGGTGAGAACGTGGGAATTCTCGATTTAGTTAGTCAACGCAATCTACGTCTGTTAACAACCTTTGGGGCGATTGTGGTTGGGGGTGTTGCTTGTCCCCTGATTCCGGCTTTACAAGGAATTGGCCTACTGCAATGCGTTAGTGCCATTGGTACAGGACTTGCTGGGAATATATTCGCAGGTGATCTTGGGGCTATTGTCAACAGTCTGGGACAAGAAGATATTCTCTCTAACAACGACCTCACCAAAGCCGTCGGATTAGCCGTTGGGTTATTATTAAAGTCCATCGCCACCTCAGAACCATATCGCAGTTTCCAGAAACCTTTAAAAAAATTAGCCACATCCACGCCGAAAAAGTGGCTCAAATTAACCGAGGTTTTAATCCACTGTCTGCAACAACAACGGTTTTTACTGGTCTTAGATAATCTGGAATCGGTGCTTCAGGATGAAGGTTATCAGAAATGGCGAATAACGCCGTAGGAGTAACTTACCACCGATTACACCACTTTTTAACCGCAGCTCCTTGGTCAGCAATGAAGTCGATGGGCTAACAAACCTTTAAACACATTTGCTGATGCCCTTGAAGCCTTTCGCACAGCTATTTCCTTTCGATTTGTGGAGTGGCTACAGGATAATAGGGATGTATTTGCAGCCTACAAAGCAAGTTTAGGCTTGATTTGGGCTTGATTTTTGTTTAAGTCCCACTAGTCCCAACCCTATATTTCGGTTAACATCAACCCCAAAATTCAATCTATATTATGAAACAAGAACTTATTCAAGAACTCGAAACTACACCCGACTTTGTAATTGAGGAAGTTTATCACTTCTTGATTTTCCTGAAAACCAGAGTCAAAACCAGAAACACAACGGATTTAACCCAAGCCAAACTTAATAATTCTATCCTAAATATGGTCGATGAAATTATATCAGAAGTTCCTCCCGAAGAATGGGAAAAACTTCCTAAAGATTTTGCCGAAAATATTGATTATTATTTGTATGGCGCGCCCAAAGGTGAAGAATGAAAACGGTTTTTGCAGATAATGGCTTTAGCCTACTGTTGGGTGCTGGGGTGCATTGGGTAAGCGGTTGATGGGAAGTTTGACAAATTTTCGGCTACTAGCCATTTGTTTATTTCGCAAATCATCAAATATAGCCTTGAGGTCATAGTTAAATGATTTTGCGTACTCCTCTCTATAATTATGGATTTCTTCTAAAATTGGATCTTTATACATTGTTATTCTCCCAGAGGATCAAGGTTAAGAAATTCGTAAGGGGTACAGATAAATGGTAGGGTATATCCTAGATTACGGCTAATTTCAGATAACTTTCTTTGGATCTGAGAATTTGCCATGTGCTTGCAGTTCCATGTTAACAGATAATTCAACCCGTAAACCGTAGCTAGAGCAATATGCAGAGCATCATTAGAGGCTTTTTCGGGTAGATTACTCTGCTGTAGAAATTCCTGTGCGAGATCTGTGGCTTCTTCTGTAAACTCCAGAAATATCAAAGATTGTAGTAGGGTTAAGCGTTGAGTCGCGATGATTGAGTCTCCTCTTTGGGCTTCATCTTCAACCAGTTCGGAAGTATAAAGTACCAGTGAGTTACAATACTCGTCCCACCAGTCTTGAGTAATTTTCATATTTGCTGCCACAATTAAATTATCTGTGGGGCGAGCCGTCAGGTAGCCAATAATACTGGTCTCAATGTAAACAGTTTGAATCATTCTCAAAGATTGTGGATAATTAAGTTCATCATGCCATACAAAAGAGATGTGTCAACCGTCACAACGATCAAAACACCTAAGATAATAAACCTAGAAAGGAAAATAAAATGAACTCACCGTTATCCTAAAGACATTGATATCTGGAGTAAATATTATGAACACCAAACTGGTTGAATCTTTGATTACAATTATTGAGTCACTTTCTAAGGAAGAACGGACTCTCCTTGAACAAAAATTATTTCTTGATCTCTCTTACCCTTCCCCAGAAGAAATCGCCCATTTAGCCGAGTCAGAAGGGACATTTAACTTTCTTAATAATGAACCCGGTCTATATACCTTAGAAGATGGAGAGGAAATCAAATGGTAGTAAAAAAAGGAGATATTGTTATAAGGTGGCGTGGTGAGCAATCCTCGTCCGTTTACGGCGGGGTGGATGTCAAAATTGATTACAGACTTATTTCTTTGTGTCATGAGTGTCTTCGTGGTAACAATAATCCCAACCACAAAGACACGAAAACACAAAGATTTTCAAGTTCCTTGACTTAACCAAGCGATCGCACTTCTAATCCATTCATCGGAATTAGTTTGCTTTGCTAGACTAGAATCTTGACTAATAACTTGTAAAGCTTGCATCACTTCTGCTCCAGTGTAACCCAGGGCGAGTAAGGTCATTTCCACTTCTTCTTGAATTTTTGGGGTAATATTAGAGGGAGTAGATGAAAGCATTCCAGCTTGTTGTCGCCATTCCGATAGTTTAGTTTTGAGTTCTAGGGCGATGCGTTCTGCGGTTTTGCTTCCGACGCCTGGAGTTTTGGATAAAACGCGAGTATTACCGCCGACAATTGCTTGAATTAAATCTTGGAGTCCGAGGGTATCTAAAAGGGCGATCGCTAATTGAGTTCCTATTCCACTAACGCTAATTAATTGGCGAAACAAATCCCGTTCAGCCATATTAGAAAAGCCGTATAAAACTATTTGATCTTCTCGGACTTGTAAATGGGTGAAAATTTGCATCGACTCTCCAAATGCAGGTAATTCCGCTCTCATTCGAGGTAAAATTTGCACTTCATACCCGATATTATTAACATCGAGTAATAGGGTGATTCGATTTCCTGTTCCTTTTTGAAGATCAGCAACATTCCCCTTGAGATAACCCATCATATAGAAAATTAAAATAGTTCAAAGTGTTATAATTATTGTACCATTATTTTCATTAATTATCAGGGTATTAAGATCATGGGTAAACAATCTAAACTTAAACACAAACGCCAAGATTTAAAAAATCATCCTCCTGAAATATTACCTGAAAAAAATAATCAAGATCCTACTCATTTTGTAGAGACAATGGAAAAACAAGGTTATCACTTGAAAACCACAAATTCTTGTCCAGATATTCCAAAATCAGAGGACGGAAAACCCAAAATTTGATAATTTGTTTATTATTCGTTGTTGCGCTTGGGCACTCTTTTCATGGACTAAAGCCCAACAACAGATTTTCCTGCTAACCATCCTGTTGTCCAAGCACTCTGAAAATTAAATCCCCCGGTAACTCCATCAATATCTAAGATTTCTCCGGCTAAATATAACCCGGGACAACAGCGACTTTCCATGGTTTTAAAATCAACTTCCTTTAAATTTATTCCACCACAGGTAACAAATTCTTCCTTAAAAATACCCTTGCCATTAATATTATAACTTCCTTGGGTTAATTCTTGAATTAGTTGATTTAAAGATTTATTAGAAATTTCTGACCAGCGTTTTTCCTCATCAATTCCCAGATAATCAACTAATTGTTTCCACAGACGACGAGGTAAATCTACCGGACAATTTGCTGATATTAAACGATTAGGGAATTGTGATTTCAGATCTAATAATTTTTCTTTTAACTGTTCTGGATGTTCCTGGGGAAGCCAATTAATTTGTAGAGGGGATTTATAATTACAATCATATAAAACCCTCGCCCCCCAAGCGGATAATTTTAAAATTGCTGGCCCACTTAATCCCCAATGGGTAATTAATAATGGCCCGGTTTGTTCTAATTTAGCTTGAGGGAGTTTAACCCGCGCCGAACTAACAGAAACTCCCGCTAAATCTTGCAGTCGTTTATCCTTAAGATTAAAGGTAAATAAAGAGGGAACTGGTGGAATAATTGTATGTCCTAAAGCCTGAGCAAACTTATAACCAGAGGGGTTACTTCCGGTCGCCAGTAAAATGCGATCGCCTTCTAAAATTTCTCCCGATTTCAGTTGAATTTTAAAAGGATAGGGGCTATAATTATTATAGGAAATAGAAGCCACCGGAGCTTGCGTTTTAATCCTGACTCCCGCCTGTTCTGCTACTCTAATTAAACAGTTAACTATAGTAGCAGAATCGTCCGTTGTGGGGAACATTCGCCCATCGGTTTCTGTTTTTAATTTCACCCCATGACTAGCAAACCATTCAACGGTATTTTTAGCTTGAAATCGACTAAAAGCACCGCGCAAAGCTTTGCTTCCCCTGGGGTAATTCTGCACAAATTGAGTCGGTTCAAAACAAGCATGGGTGACATTACACCGTCCCCCCCCCGAAATCCTCACTTTAGCCAGGGTTTGTTGTCCGGCTTCAAGCAAAATTACTTGAGTCTGGGCGTGGTGATTTGCACAAGTAATCGCTCCAAAAAAACCTGCTGCTCCACCCCCAATTACAATCACTTTTAAAGGCTGTATACTAGACAAATTAACCCTCTATTCTTCTAATTCAAAATCTTTTTTTTCCGCGCTACAAAGTGGACAAATCCAGTCTTCTGGGATATCTTCAAAAGCTGTGCCCTCGTCAATACCGCCATCGGTATCACCGTATTCGGGATCGTAGGTATAGCCACAGGTTTTACAAACATACTTTTTCATGTCAGATTTGCCAATTAATTGCCGATCAATATGGTACATTTTTTTTAACCCAATACCAACTTATTTATACAAAGATTTGTGAACTTAAACCTCTATGAATAACCCTTTCAATTTTAAACTACAATTTGCCTCATTTTTCCCCTATTTGTATCCACTTTTAAGCCAAAAATTTCCCCTATGTCTATGGAAAGGGGATTCATCTCAACCGGAAATTTGTTTAACCTTCGATGATGGGCCGCACCCCCAATATACTTTAGAATTATTAAAGGTTTTAGAACGGTTTCAAATTAAAGCTAGTTTTTTTTGGTTAGGACAAGAGGTAGAAAAATATCCTGAAATTTCCCAAGCTGTATATCAACAAGGTCATTGGATAGGGCTACATGGTTATAAACACGATACTTTCCCATTGTTAACAGAAACAGAATTAAAACAAAGCTTAGAAAGAACTAAAACAGCTATTTTTAATGCTTGCGGTTTGGAACCCGAATTAATCCCAGATGTTCGTCCCCCTAACGGTGTATTTTTACCCCGAACTTTAGATTTATTAACAACTTGGGGATATCGTCCAGTAATGTGGAGTGTTGTCCCCGAAGATTGGGTACATCCTGGGGTTGAAGTTGTCAGCCATCGGGTGATCAAACAAACTCGAAATGGGTCAATTATTGTCCTCCATGATGGATATGATGGGGGAAAAGATGTGGCAAAAACGGCTGAAGAAATTATTCCTAAATTATTAGAAGGGGGCTATCAATTTGTAACGATTTCTAAATTTTGGCAGTCAGCAAAACCGATGCTATAATTAGCAATGTTAGTATTTTAATTTTAGTTTACCCAATGACATCATGGTGCTAAAACCAGAAACCGATTCTACCACAGGTTTACTTCGCTTAGTCGGAGATAATACCCCTGAAGACATAAGATTTTTCCCTGGAGAATTGGGTGTATTTAAGTTAGGTGCTTTTTTATTAGGAGGAGATGATACGGTTCGTGGTTCATCGGATTCCGAACTAATTTATGGTAATTCAGATAACGATCAATTATTTGGAGAAGGGGGAAATGATACTCTATTTGGAGGGGTTGGAGACGATCAAATTTTGGGAAATCAAGGCAATGATCTGTTATTTGGAGAAGCAGGAAATGATCGGTTTGTGGGATTTGTAGATCCTGATAATCCGACCCAATTATCGGGAGTTGAAGGGGATGATACCATTTATTCTGGGTCAGGAAATGATCAAGTTAGAGAGGATTTAGGTAAGGATTTTATATTCGGAGGTCAGGGGAATGATGAACTCAGATCAGGAGTAGATAATGATTGGGTTGAAGGCAATGATGGAGATGATTTTATCGGTGCAGAAGATGGAGATGATACGGTTTTTGGAGGGAATGGAAATGATCAGGTTCGAGGAGACGGAGGGAATGATTTAGTAACAGGAAATGCTGGAAATGATCAGGTATCGGGAGGGATGGGAAATGATACCTTAGTTGGGGGTCAAGGCAATGATCAAATCATTGGAGATGACGGAGATGATTGGCTTTCTGGGGACGCAGGAAGTGATACGTTAATCGGTGGAAAAGGTAAAGATATTTTTGTTTTAGATAGTAATAATTTAAGTAATAATCTGGAATTATCGGATGTTATTTTAGACTTTAAGCCAGAGGAAGATATTATTCTTTTAACTGGAGATTTGGGTTTTGAAAATCTCACCCTTAAACCAGATCCCAGAACCGAAAATAGTACGGTTTTAGAATCTAAATCTGGCGAAATTGTAGCTGTTTTACAAGGAATTAAACCAGATAAAATTAATCGTTCTAACTTTATTATTCCTGGGTCTGTAGCTTTTAGTTCCGATCAATTTGCTGTCAATGAAAATGGGACTGTAATTAATCCGATTACCGTTGTTAGAAACAGTGGAAATGATGGAGAAGTCAGCGTTACGGTAGTTCCAATTCCTACTCCCTTAACGCCAACGGGAAATCAAGTCGATACTACACCAATTATTGTTAATTTTGCCAATGGAGATACTACCCCTAAAATCATTAAAATTCCCATTGTTAATAATAATGTTCCCAATTATTCATCTAACTTACTTTTAACCTTAGAAAACCCCACTAATTTTGCCCAAATCGGCACACCTAATCAAGCTATTTTAGACATTATAGATGATGAAATTCCACCTTCAGCATTAGGAACATTAGTTAATCCTATTCCAGAAGAAAATGCTCAATTTGGTTCCAAGTTATCTCGGTTAGGAAATAATTTCTTAGCAGTAACCGCCCCCGGTCAAACTAATAATCAAGGAATCGCCTATTTATTTAATCTCACAACTCAACAACCAACATTAACTTTTCGTAACCCTTCTCCAGCTGCGGGTGCTTCAAAATTTGGTCAATCTGTAGCTACAACTTTAGGAGATAATATTATTATTGGCGCATCTCAAGATAGTAGTTTAGCCCCCAATTCTGGAGCGGTTTATGGGTTTAGTACCGCCACGGGAGCGCCCTATTTAGCTATCAATAATCCGACCCCAAATGTATTTAATTTATTTGGTTATTCCGTGGCTACTTTGGGCAATAATGTTATTGTCGGTGCACCTAGTGATTCCACCTTAGCACCCGCCGGAGGAATCGCCTATTTATTTGATGGAAACACGGGTCAACTATTGCAAACATTTTTGAATCCTAACCCTCAAATTAATGATTTTTTTGGTGCGTCCGTGGCGGCGGTTGGCGGAGATAGAGTATTAATTGGTGCGCCCGCCAGTTTAACCCCAACCGTGGGAAAACAACCCGGTGAAGCTTATATTTTTGATAGTGTCACCGGACAGCTTTTGCAAACCTTTAAAAATCCCAATCCCGGGTTAGATAATTTTGGTTATTCCGTCGCCTGGACGGGTGTTGGTCGAGATATTTTAATCGGTGCGCCAGGAGACGACCAGGGGGGAACAGATGCGGGAATCGCCTTTTTATTCGATGGGATTACCGGAGCAATTTTACAACGTTATAATGCTCCTAAAGTGGAGGAATTTAATCAATTTGGTCAAGCTCTAGCCATGATGGGAAATGAGGTTTTGATTGGTTCTCCGGGCTATGGATTAGGAAATTTAGGAGGAACATTTCGCTATGAATTAAGAACCGGAAATTTAGTTAAAACTTATTTAAGTCCGGTTACGAATAATTCCGATACCGACTTAAATTTTGGAACATCCGTTGCTAGTGTTAGTAATCTCGTCTTGGTGGGTGTTCCTGATTTGGATACCACCTTACCAGGTGTGGGTGCTGTTGTTCAATTTGTTTAAATAAGGAGTAATATGAAATCTAAAATTTTATCCTATTTTCAGTCTGGAAAATTAATGGCTTTTTTCCTTATGAAATGGAGGTCTAATTTATCCCAGATTAAGTTATTTTTTATCGTTGCTTTAGGAATAATTATTACTCAGAAATCCCTACCATTTATTAATCCCGTTTTTGCTGAAGATTCTCGAAATTTTTCAGATATTAAAGGTCATTGGGCGCAAAATTGTATTGAGAATTTAGCCCAAAAAAATATTGTAAAAGGCTATTATGAAGATGATACTTTTCGCCCCGATAGTCCCGTTAATCGGGCTGAATTTGCAGCTATTATTAGTCAAGCATTTCCTAAAATTCCTCGAAGTGAAAAAGCGATTGATTTTGTCGATGTCCCAACGGATTTTTGGGCCTACAATGCTATTCAAGAGGTGAATCAAAAAGGGTTTATGTCAGGATATTTAGGAAGTGTTTTTAATCCTTTATTAAATATCCCTAGAGTCCAGGCGTTAGTGGCGGTAGTTAATGGTTTGGATTATAAATCTAGCCAAGTTTCCGATCAACAATTAACCAAAATCTTTGATGATGCTTCTGATATTCCTGAATATGCAAAAAAAGCGATCGCAACAGCAACAGAAAATTGGTTAGTAGTTAATTATCCGAATGTGCGGCGATTAAATCCTAATAAACCCGCAACCCGGGCGGAAGTTGCTACCTTAATTTGTCAAGCGATTTCCGAAGACAAAAAACAGGCTTTAGTTCCGACTGAATATATTGCCAGAGTCTCAATTTCTGATGATCCAGCAGTCAGTTCAGAGTCTAAATCTTCCCCGAGAACCCCGGTAGTTACCATGCAACCTCAAGGAACACCGCCAATAGAATCAAAACCTGCATCCTATCCAGAAATAAAGGATTTAAAGGTGCAAAAAACAGTAACTTTAGGAGAGATTAAAGCTGAATTATTAGCAGATTCTAATAGTACAGTTCAACTCGTCCAAATTAAAATTACCCGTAAAGGGGATTTGATTTCAGAAGATGTTATTTCCATGGCAAATTTATCTAGTCCTGGAGTAAAAACCGTTAAAAATGCCAGGGTGATTGATTTTAAAATCCTAGATTTAGATAATGATAAAGAACCTGAAATTTTAGTAGATTTATTAGTTGATGAAGACAACAATTTCAAGAGTTACTATTCCGTGATTTATCGGTATAGTCCGATTAAACGGGAATATCGAGATTTACAACAAAAATGGGGTTTAATTTCCTATCAACTGAAAACAGACAACCAAGAAACCCCAATTTTGCTTCATTATGACCAACGATTTAGTAAACAATTTCAAGTCTATACCCCTGAACAATTACCTTTACAGATTTTTAAATATCAGTTTGGGGAATGGCAAGATGTGACCAGAAAATATTCTGAATTGCTTGCGGAACATAACTCGGTTTTGTTACAAGAAATCACTAAACGTAATCGCCTGAAACAAGATTTAAAAGGAGCTTTAGCCGCTTATTTAGCCCAACAGTATTTACTCGGTCAAGCAGATGCAGGATGGAAAACTGTTAAAGAAGTTTATCAAAACCCCGATAGAAACCAATTTTTTACTCAACTTCGCCAATGGTTAAAACAGACAGGATACATGGAATAAAACTTCATAAATACATTGACTCAAATATTCTATAATAGGAAAAATGCAATTAATTTTGGATTAGCAATGGCTGTACAGTATATCCTCAGTGATTATCTTGAGCAGGCAATGGCTGAAGCAATTTATGACAAACTGGAAGATCAGACTTTTGTGGGGAAAATCCCAATTTGTCAAGGAGTTATTGCTTTTGGTTCAACCTTAAAACAATGTGAACAAGAATTGCGTTCAACTTTAGAAGATTGGATTTTATTGGGGATCAAATTGGGGCATCCATTACCCATTTCTCATTCTATTTCATGATAAATCAATCCTTGTCTTCAACCATTTTTAAACTATGATTAACGCCAAACTAAAACCAGACTGGGCAGGAGAGGATTTTCTGTCTCAAATTGTTAATATTTTAATCCAAACGAAACCGCTTTATAGTTTAATAAAACTTCAAGCGAGAAAAGTTTTAATTAAAACCGCCGAAAAAAATGGAGTTCCATGGCGAAAAACTTGTCAAGAATTAGACGCATCGGGAGCCAAAGAACTGTTAAAAACCGTCACAAATCCTAATATTAAATACCCCAATTATTATCAAGTTCCCTTTCATGCCTATGACCAGGGAAATTTATGTTGGTTAGCTGCTTTTGAAGCCGAACCCGCAACAAAAGCCATGGGTTTACGAGTCTGGCCAAAAGAACAAATTACTTGGGAAACCGCAGAACATCGCTTGCGTTCTAGTTTCCATGAAATCCTAGGACAATATTGTCCTGAACAGGTGGAGAATGTGTTAGATATTGGTTGTTCTGTGGGGATGTCTACCCTACCATTACACCGCTATTTAGTACAGAAATATGGTGATAATATTAGAACAGTCGGGTTAGATTTATCGCCCTATATGTTAGCGGTGGCAAAAGTTCGAGATACCCAGGGAGAAATAGCCGAATGGAGACAGGAACTGGCTGAAAATACCAGTTTTCCCGATAACAGTTTTGATGTTGTTACCTTGCAATTTCTATTACATGAACTCCCGAACAAACCCAGTCGAGAAATCTTTCAGGAAGCTCTCCGAATTTTACGTCCAGGTGGCTGTTTAGCCATTGTGGATAATAACCCCAAATCAGAAGTAATTCAGAACTTACCTCCAGCGTTATTTATTCTGATGAAAAGTACCGAACCTTGGAGTGATGAATATTATACTTTTGATGTGGAAGAAACCTTAAAAGAGGTGGGGTTTGATTATAAAATCACCCTTCCCAGTGACCCTCGCCATCGGACAATTATTGCTCTCAAACCCTAACCCGTTGTTGTGCTTCAGCACCATCTTAGTCATAAAATAATGGTAGATGGTGCGATCGCGTTGATGGCCGTACCCTACTAATTTATGCTTTAAGTCTGTTTGCATAATCTTTACTCTAACTCGTTCTTTCCCATTTTAAATATAGGCGGGGCGGGGTTTTT
>NZ_LT797710.1:20170-37740 GCF_900009135.1 Planktothrix sp. PCC 11201
AATATTCGGGGTTGAAATCAAAGATTTTGGCGAACCCGCCCCTACAACAGTTTATTTTTATAATTGTTTTAACAATAATTTTAACCCTTGTACCTACATCCAGGTTTAAGATAAAGTCTTCATCTGTCAATGGTGGAAAGTCAAAATGGACGAGCCGCCTAGTGTTAAAGATGATCTTGAGCAACTATCAACGGTCAATGACTAACCCATGATATCATTGTGCAAAACTTGAAATGCTTATGAATCCTTATATTGTGATGTTTTCTGGATTGAAACAAACACTTTCGACCCACCTATCCCGACATCGGCGTTGGTTATCATTGGTGGCGACGGTGAGTTTATTCCCCCTATTTGTCCCCCTGACTCCGGCCGAGGCGTTTCCTTCCTTTGTCTTAATACGGCGACAGGACTATAGAAACTGCACCCAACAGTTAGTCGCCGCCGGGCTATCGGTGGAGTTGGCAACACAAGGCTGTGGAATGGCATCTCGGCCTAGGAATATGGGATATTGTGTCACCCAAATGCAAAGAAATGTGGCAGCCCTGCCCGTAGAACAAATCCTATCTGGTTGTCTACAGGTACGCCGTCCCGATGAATTAGCTAATTGTGTGGTTAATATTAACAGAAATACCAGTGCATCTGATCCGTTAAATGTTCTGGATAGTTGTCGTCGGAGTGTATTACCGGAAACGTTTGCTAATTGTGTTGTTGGGATGAACCAAGCTAGTACAAATTTAGGAGTTGATCAACTATTAAAAACCTGTTTAAATCCTCCTGAAAATGTTATGAAATTAGAGCAGGAAAAATCGATTGATTTGAAACTGAATACACCCAATCAGTAATTAAAGACCCAGTAGAGACGATCCACGGCGCGTATCTACTGGATAGAATATTTAGAACAGGATCACATCATCAGGATTTAGGGTTGTTAGGCCCGTAACTCCTTCTAACTTAGCCAGAATTCGAGAGTCGTTTCCTGTTAAATTATTGCCATTCCCGTCATAAATTAAGTAGGTATCCTTACCACTATCAAAGGCAAATAGACCTGGGTTATTTCCCAATAGAACATTCGTTGAAAGATTGGTTTGTACCGTCAGCAGAATGTTAGCAGTACCCGCAATTAAACTGGTGGATAAACCAATTTGATCGCCCCCAACCTGACCTAAACTCTCAAAATTGTTAATGGAATCATAGAAACCACTACCAATTTGAAGATTAATTCCCGTTCCCACCGCATTAAATCCGACACCGCCCCCATCCAGGGAGTCCGTATAAATAAACAGGTCTTTTTCCCCAGCACTCCCAATCAAACTATCCCGTCCTAAACCGCCCTGAAGTGTATTAATTCCAATTCCACCCTGTAACAGATCGTTTCCACTTCCTCCCGATAAACTATCATTCCCCGCATCCCCTCGCAGGGTATCATTCCCATCCAAACCACTGAGGGTATCATTGCCCCCTAGACCATTGAGGTTATCGCTAAAACTACCTCCGGTGAATGAGTTGGGGTTATCATCAGAAACAGGTAAGAGGTCAATCGTAATACTCGCCGCGGCCGTTCCCCCTTGACCATCACTAATAATGTAGTTGAAACTATCTAGCCCGGTCGTGGTTCCCAAACGGGTGTACTGAACTAAGGAACCTGATCGAGTGATCAACCCCTGGGCGTTAGCCGCATTATCCACCGAGGTCAAGGTCAGAACCCCTCCATCCGGGTCACTATCATTATCTAGGGGAGAAATAGCGAATTGGATGCCATTGTTAGCAAAAATTGGGCCATCATTAACGGCGATCGGAGGCTGATTCAGAGCAATCACCTTAATGGTACTAGCCGCGGTATTACTATTGTTAGTTCCATCATTGACCTTAACCTCTACGTTGCGGGTGGCGGTATTAGGAGGATTGGCCGTATTATTATAAATAATTTGTCCAATCGCCGTTTTATAAGCACTAATCGCAGCATCCCCTGTTAGGCTTAAAACTCCAGTGGTGCTGTTATAACTGCTGGCTGTAATCCCCGCAGGTAACACACCATTAACCGATAAACTTTCTGCACTGCTATTGAGTGGGTTGGTTAAAGTGAGGGTAGCTGACTGGGCGGTGGTATTGTCAGGATCGGTAATTAAAATATTAGCAGCATTGGCGATCGCCACCGCCGGTTTTCCTTGCTCAAAGGTTACTTGAGTATTATTTCCCGTTTGGCTACCATCTAAGTCTAGGGTTGGGGGTTGATTGGGATTAACTGTAACACTCACCGTCGCGCTACTGGTTCCTCCATTACCATCACTAATGGTATACAGGAAACTAGCTGGCCCGGTATGGTTAGGGGCGGGGGTAAATAGAACATTACTATTATTTAAAGTCACCGTACCATTGGTGGGATTGCTAACTTGAGTAATAGTTAAAGGATCATTATCAGGATCGGTATCATTGACTAATAGGGTTGAGGATGCGATCGTCAATAGTTGATTTTGCGTCCCTACAACGCTATCGCTTACCGCATTCGGGGGAAGATTTGGTCGATTAATCGTAATCGTACTGGAGGCTGGTTGCGAGCTACCACTGCCCGTATTTCCCTGATCCGTTGTTACCACTTGCAGGGTTGCTGAGGTGGTAAAGGGTGCGGGTGGGCTAAAGGTTAAACCATCCAGGGCTGTATTAATATTATCAATTCGACCAACTAAGGTAATATTTGTGGTTCCATCTCCAGAAATTGTTACATTATTCGGTGTTGTACCTAAAGTTAGGGTTCCGGTACTAGCGGTTAAAGTTACTTGAATGGGATTAACGCCAGCATCAGGATCACTAATAGAAATTTGATTCCCAGTCCCCTGACTAAATACAATGGGTTCGTTGCCGTTGGCAGCTTGCGACCCTGGAACCGTATTTACAGGAGGATCGTTAACCGCATCCACTGTAATCGTGCTAGTCGGAATATTACTATTATCTTGGCGATCGGTAACAACTACATTAATCACCCGATTTTGAGTGTTGGGATTTTGGGAACTATTGCTATAAACTACTTGAGAAAGTGCGGTTTCATAACTCGCAATTGGGGCAGTTCCTGTTAGCAAAATAATTCCGGTTGTCGGATCATAGGCTCTAGCCGTAATCCCACTGGGTAAAGTTCCTAGGACAGATAACCCTTCAATTTCACCATCGGGAATATTGGTTAAGGTAATTGTGGCAGAGGTCAGTTCCGTATCATCGGCATCAATAATACTGACACTTCCAGTAATCGCAACGGGGGTTGTTCCTTCAACAAAAACCGTACTGTAATTATTCCCGGGTTGGGAACGGCTGAGATCCAAAACAGGAGGCTCATTAACCGATACCACATTCACCGTAACCGTTGCCGTTCCTGTTGCTCCATTATCATCCCGAATTTGATATTTAAAACTATCAAAACCGGAAAAGTTTTTATCAGGAATATAAGTAATTGATCTCACATCTCGATTTAAGCTGGCTTTTCCATTGGCAGGTTCTGTAATTCCGGTGATGGTGAGCAGCCCAACTCCCGTATCATTAGCAGTGATAGTACTATCGGGAATCTGCAACAGATTATTCTGTAAACCCGATAACGTATCATTCTCCATCGCTAAAATTGCTGGAGTCGGCGGTTCCACTGGGGGACGTGTGGGTTGAGAGGGAGTTGGAGGTGGTGGTGTAGTTGGTGAGGTTGTTGGTGGGGTTGTTGGTGGTGTAGTTGGTGGTGTAGTTGGTGAGGTTGTTGGTGTGGGAGTTGGTGAGGTTGTTGGTGTGGGAGTTGGTGAGGTTGTTGGTGTGGGAGTTGGTGAGGTTGTTGGTGTGGGAGTTGGTGGGGTTGTTGGTGTGGGAGTTGGTGGGGTTGTTGGTGTGGGAGTTGGTGGGGTTGTTGGTGTGGGAGTTGGTGGGGTTGTTGGTGTGGGAGTTGGTGTGGGGGGAAGGGGAGCAGTAGGGTCAAGAATAAAGCTAGATTCAGTTAAGACACTGGCATTAACCCCCTGTAACACCGCCAAAAATTCACCCGTAGTCTTATCTCTGATAATGGTATTACTGGCATTAGAGGCTTGACCTTGGGAAATTTCCAGATCTTGAAAAGTAAGTCCTCCAGATAGCCCAATCTTATCGTTAGTTGTAAAATCCGTAACAATATCGGCTAAATCAACACTGGTGCCGCCCGTGGTTCCGGTAATGAAGCTACCCCCATTAGGTGCTTGAGTCACCACATAACCAAGAACAAAAATATCATCTCCCGCACCCCCTGTGAGGGTATCTACTCCGGCTTCCCCAGCTAATAAATCATTCCCAGCATCACCGGAAAGAAGATCCCGACCTTTACCGCCATTGAGAATATCTTCCCCGGCCCCTCCATATAAATTATCGGCTCCATTATCTCCATTGAGAACATCATCCCCCCCATTGCCAAACAGTTGATCGTCATCATCCCCGCCAGAAAGGGTATCATTTCCCAGATCTCCGTAGAGGATATCAACCCCTTGACCGCCCACCAAACTATCATCATCTCCGCCGCCAAAAAGTTGATCATTTCCAGCCCCTCCATTCAGAAAGTCCTGACCGGAATTACCATATAAAATATCGTCTCCATCTCCCCCAGAGACCGTATCGTTCCCGGCATCACCCGATACCGTATCATTGCCCTTATCTCCAGAGAGGAGGTCATCTTCTCCCCCGCCTCGAATACTATCGTTGCCTTGGCCACCATACAGACTATCAGCCCCGACTCCACCATTCAACGTATCATTATCTCTATCCCCAAAAGCCAGATCATTCCCGGCATCTCCGAAGATCAGATCATCGCCTTGCCCTCCTCGCAGACAATCATCCTCTGACCCTCCAATAATGGCATCATTGCCTTCATTCCCATTAATTTGATCATTTCCCGCATCTCCTTGGAGGAGGTCATTCCCTGCTAATCCAAAGATACTGTCATTCCCTTCTAATCCAGAAATCGTGTCATTTTGACTACTACCAATAATGGTGTCATCTCCTTTTGTCCCTGTCCCTGCACCTTGAATCTGAATCGGTCGGGGTTCAGGGTTGGGAGTCGCTGTAGGGCTAGGGGTAGCCGTAGGACTGGGGGTAGCTGTGGGACTGGGAGTAGCTGTAGGACTGGGGGTGGCTGTGGGACTAGGGGTGGCTGTGGGACTAGGTGTAGCTGTGGGGCTAGGGGTAGCTGTGGGTGCCGGGGTTTCCGGGCTAAATCCATCGGGAGTAAAAATCAAACTTCCGGCGGCCCCAGTTTGAACGGTTCCTGTTGTTTGACCATTCAGGGTTTGAAATTGACCTGTTTCTGTTTCCGCAACATAAATCGGTCGATTCGTTTCAATAGATATTGCTTCTATAACAGGTGTATCGGGTACAAATACGACCCCTCCTGTTGCACCGGGTAAGGTGGTTCCGATGCCATTAGAAAGGGGAACAAAAGACTGAACATTTGCTGGAAAAGTCTCAAATCTTCCTTGAACTCCTGATGAAAAAATTAATACTGAATTTCCCGTATTGTACAGGCTATTACTAGGAGAAATTCTTAAGGATAAATTGGCAGGAATCGTATTGATAATAGAACTTGTCATAATCAGAATCCTTTCAAGGAATAGGGATATTAATGTTAAACTTGCAGTAAGCCCTTTAAGGCTATCTTCAGACAGCCCTAAAGGGCTTACTACAAACTGCCTAGATAATCACAAAATCACTAGGCCCAATTAAGGTACTAATATTATTGGTTTGTGGATCAATAGAGGGTAGAATCCCTAAATCAAAAGCAGGTAAACTATCATCACTTAAATTCGGATCATAGCCCACAACATAAGCACCCGGAAAAGCTCCATAAGACAAGTTATTTCGATAAACAAAGAAAGCGGCAGTGTCACTTGATCCATTTTGATTTTTCAAGGCGGCATTCACCGCTTGCACATTATCAAAGGTATCTTGGAAAATGATCACCTGTTTATTACTAATATTATCTCCCTCCGAACCCAGGTTAGAAACAATAATGCCCTGTAGGGGAACCACTGTTCCTTCTGCGGTGGTGAAACCAGGGAAACCTAAAGAACTAAACAGGAATCGATCATCTCCATTCACATTAAATTCGGTGATCACATCCACACCTTCGGTGGGGGCTAAATAATAGTAAGAATTATTCCCCACATTTCCAATTAAACTATCCGCCCCGCCGCCCCCGGCTAAGGTATCATCATCTTCACCGCCAAAGAGGGTATCATTGCCCTCATCGCCAAAGACTAAATCATTGCCAATTCCTCCAAACACCGTATCTAAACCATCTCCAGCAAAAATACTATCGTCCCCAAGATCAGCCACAATGGAGTCATTTCCAGCACCCCCAAAGACGGAATCATCTCCAGTCCCTGCTAAAATCGTATCGGCTCCGTCGCCAGCATTGACAAGATCGTCCCCATCACCGCCGATAATGGAATCATTCCCTGTTCCACCAAATACGGTGTCATTACTTTCTCCTGCATCGATGGCATCGTTACCTGGGCCACCCAGAACCAAGTCTCGACCGACTCCGGCAAAAATTAGGTCATCTCCATCTTCTCCATAGAGGGAATCATCTCCGGCATTCCCGGTCAAAGAATCATTGCCACTTCCCCCTAACAGGGTATCGTTCCCAATGCCACTAATCAGGATGTCATCATTATTACCACCGGAGAGTAAATTACTATCATCTCCGGCAACTAAGGTATCATTTCCATCTTCTCCTAACAGGGTATTGCGACCTGCACCGCCATCGAGAGAATCATTCCCCTGACCGCCAAACAGAGAATCATTTCCGACTTGACCCAGGAGCGTATCATTTCCTTCTTCTCCTTGAAGGACATCATTTCCCTCTCCCCCGTCAAGGGAATCATTTCCCGTTCCCCCTTCGATAATATCTCGGTTGCCCGCACCAACGAGGGTATCATCCCCGGCAAATCCCCTGATATTTTCACTCAAACCACTACCAATAATGAGATCATTTCCATCCGTACCCGTGATGATGTCATCGACAATGGTGATACTAAAAGAACTTTGGGCTGTCGTCCCAATATTATCAGTTAGAAGAAACAAAAATTGGTCTCCTCCCGATGTATTCCGGGCATTAAACTGAATCGAACCCGTATCAATATTTTGTTGAGTAAAGCTACCTCCGGTATTAATTCGTTGAGGTGTAGATCCGACAATTTGTAAGTTCCCTAAGTTGGGTTCTTGGGTGACGCGGTAAAAGATTTGATTGGGGGGATTATCAGGGTCTACCGCAAACAAATTGGCGGCGGTAATATTTTTCTGATCATTTTGTAAAACAATAATTCCATTATTGACTAATAATGTTGGGGGAATATTAACAGTGATGATCACTTGGGCCGTGGACGTTAAGCCATAACTGTTTTGAATGGTATAGGAAAAGGTTGATGGCCCTGTAAAGCCAGGGTTAGGTATAAAAGTAATATTTCCCCCAACCGTAATCGATGCACTACCATTGGCGATTGTTCCCACACTCACTAAGCTGAGTTGACTACCCTGGGGATCGGTATCATTTGTGAGCACGTTAAATGTCACCGAACCATCGGGAGGCCGTTTTACGCTGTCATTTTGCGCGATGGGCGGCTGTAAAGGGGGAGTTGTGGGTGTTGGTGGGGTGGTTGGTGTTGGAGTTGTTGGTGTTGGAGTTGTTGGTGTTGGAGTTGTAGGTGTTGGCGGGGTGGTTGGTGTTGGAGTTGTAGGTGTTGGTGGAGTTGTAGGTGTTGGTGGAGTTGTGGGTGTTGGTGTGGTTGGTGTTGGAGTTGTAGGTGTTGGTGGAGTTGTGGGTGTTGGTGTGGTTGGTGTTGGGGTGGGAATCGGAATAATAGTACCGGAAATTGGAGTAAAACTATCTGCGGTGATGGTGTTACTATCCACACCAATTAGAACTGCAATATAATCCCCGGCACTGCCGTTTCTAATAATAGTATTGCCTGCGTTTTCACTACTTTGGCTAATAAATAAATCACTAAATTGTAAACCTCCAGCTAAACCAATGCGATCGCCGGGTTCAAAATCATTAACAATTTGAGCATCTCCTAAATTTGCACCGCCACTTTCGCTAGTCATCACAAAGGTATCATTTCCTGAGCCTCCGGTCAGGGTATCGACACCTAGACCCCCAAACAGGAAGTCATCCCCGGTTTCCCCGGAAAGTTGGTCGTCTCCTTCCCCCCCAAATACTACATCGTTACCAATACCGCCAAAAATGGTATCGTTTCCTTGGTTTCCATAGAGGTTATCGGCGCCATCATTGCCAAAAATCAGGTCTTCCTCTCCGCCACCATAGATGGTATCATTGCCCCCATCGCCCCAAAGGACGTCACTGCCTTTATCGCCAAAAACAAGATCATTGCCTTCCGCGCCTCGAACACTATCTGCTCCTTGGCCTCCATAAAGGCTATCATTGCCTAAACCGCCAATAACGGTATCATTGCCCAGTTGTCCAAATCCGGTATCGTCTCCAGCACTAGCGTCAAGGAAGTCATTATCCTTACCGCCATTGAGTTCATCCTTCCCTTCACCTCCGGTGAGGGTATCATTGCCTTCATTTCCGTAGAGGGTATCATTATCTTCATCCCCTCGCAGTTCGTCATTTCCGGCTAAACCAAAGATGGTATCGTTTCCGGCTAAACCATTAATCACATCATTGCCAGAGGAACCTGTAATATAGTCGCTAGTTTCTGTTCCTTTACCAATACCCTCAATAATAATCGGTTGATTGCCCGCCAACACTTGAATAAAAACTTGAGCCGGGGCAGTTCCATTTGTGACAGTATAACTAAAACTATCTGTACCAAAGAATTTGGGGTCAGGAGTGTAGGTAAAAATTCCTGCCCCGTTAAAGACTAGGGTTCCGTTTGCTGTTGAGCTAAACTGATTGACGGTGATACTGGTTCCACTTCCACCCTGAACTGTATCGTTTTCCAAAACATTAAAAAATGTCGCCTGTCCTAACTTCGTCTGAAAAAAATCATTATTGGCAACTGGGGCTGGACTTGTCCCGCCATTACTATTAGAAGGGGTGGGGGTGGGAGGAGTGGTTGGGGCTGTGGTCGGGGTGGGAGGAGTGGTTGGGGCTGTGGTCGGGGTAGGAGGAGNGTACCATTAGCAGGATTGCTAACTTGAGTAATAGTCAAAGGATCATTATCAGGATCGATATCATTGACTAATAGGGTTGAGGATGCGATCGTCAATAGTACATTTTGCGTTCCTACAACGCTATCATTTACCGCATTCGGGGGACGATTTGCCCGATGAACATTCACATTCACCGTCGCGCTACTGGTTCCTCCATTACCATCACTAATGGTATACAGGAAACTAGCTGGCCCGGTATGGTTAGGGGCGGGGGTAAATAGAACATTACTATTATTTAAAGTCACCGTACCATTGGCAGGATTGCTAACTTGAGTAATAGTTAAAGGATCATTATCAGGATCGATATCATTGACTAATAGGGTTGAGGATGCGATCGTCAATAGTTGATTTTGCGTCCCTACAACGCTATCGCTTACCGCATTCGGGGGAAGATTTGGTCGATTAATCGTAATCGTACTGGAGGCTGGTTGCGAGCTACCACTGCCCGTATTTCCCTGATCCGTTGTTACCACTTGCAGGGTTGCTGAGGTGGTAAAGGGTGCGGGTGGGCTAAAGGTTAAACCATCCAGGGCTGTATTAATATTATCAATTCGACCAACTAAGGTAATATTTGTGGTTCCATCTCCAGAAATTGTTACATTATTCGGTGTTGTACCTAAAGTTAGGGTTCCGGTACTAGCGGTTAAAGTTACTTGAATGGGATTAACGCCAGCATCAGGATCACTAATAGAAATTTGATTCCCAGTCCCCTGACTAAATACAATGGGTTCGTTGCCGTTGGCAGCTTGCGACCCTGGAACCGTATTTACAGGAGGATCGTTAACCGCATCCACTGTAATCGTGCTAGTCGGAATATTACTATTATCTTGGCGATCGGTAACAACTACATTAATCACCCGATTTTGAGTGTTGGGATTTTGGGAACTATTGCTATAAACTACTTGAGAAAGTGCGGTTTCATAACTCGCAATTGGGGCAGTTCCTGTTAGCAAAATAATTCCGGTTGTCGGATCATAGGCTCTAGCCGTAATCCCACTGGGTAAAGTTCCTAGGACAGATAACCCTTCAATTTCACCATCGGGAATATTGGTTAAGGTAATTGTGGCAGAGGTCAGTTCCGTATCATCGGCATCAATAATACTGACACTTCCAGTAATCGCAACGGGGGTTGTTCCTTCAACAAAAACCGTACTGTAATTATTCCCGGGTTGGGAACGGCTGAGATCCAAAACAGGAGGCTCATTAACCGATACCACATTCACCGTAACCGTTGCCGTTCCTGTTGCTCCATTATCATCCCGAATTTGATATTTAAAACTATCAAAACCGGAAAAGTTTTTATCAGGAATATAAGTAATTGATCTCACATCTCGATTTAAGCTGGCTTTTCCATTGGCAGGTTCTGTAATTCCGGTGATGGTGAGCAGCCCAACTCCCGTATCATTAGCAGTGATAGTACTATCGGGAATCTGCAACAGATTATTCTGTAAACCCGATAACGTATCATTCTCCATCGCTAAAATTGCTGGAGTCGGCGGTTCCACTGGGGGACGTGTGGGTTGAGAGGGAGTTGGAGGTGGTGGTGTAGTTGGTGAGGTTGTTGGTGGGGTTGTTGGTGGTGTAGTTGGTGGTGTAGTTGGTGAGGTTGTTGGTGTGGGAGTTGGTGAGGTTGTTGGTGTGGGAGTTGGTGAGGTTGTTGGTGTGGGAGTTGGTGAGGTTGTTGGTGTGGGAGTTGGTGGGGTTGTTGGTGTGGGAGTTGGTGGGGTTGTTGGTGTGGGAGTTGGTGGGGTTGTTGGTGTGGGAGTTGGTGGGGTTGTTGGTGTGGGAGTTGGTGGGGGTGTTGGTGTGGGAGTTGGTGGGGGTGTTGGTGTGGGAGTTGGTGTGGGGGGAAGGGGAGCAGTAGGGTCAAGAATAAAGCTAGATTCAGTTAAGACACTGGCATTAACCCCCTGTAACACCGCCAAAAATTCACCCGTAGTCTTATCTCTGATAATGGTATTACTGGCATTAGAGGCTTGACCTTGGGAAATTTCCAGATCTTGAAAAGTAAGTCCTCCAGATAGCCCAATCTTATCGTTAGTTGTAAAATCCGTAACAATATCGGCTAAATCAACACTGGTGCCGCCCGTGGTTCCGGTAATGAAGCTACCCCCATTAGGTGCTTGAGTCACCACATAACCAAGAACAAAAATATCATCTCCCGCACCCCCTGTGAGGGTATCTACTCCGGCTTCCCCAGCTAATAAATCATTCCCAGCATCACCGGAAAGAAGATCCCGACCTTTACCGCCATTGAGAATATCTTCCCCGGCCCCTCCATATAAATTATCGGCTCCATTATCTCCATTGAGAACATCATCCCCCCCATTGCCAAACAGTTGATCGTCATCATCCCCGCCAGAAAGGGTATCATTTCCCAGATCTCCGTAGAGGATATCAACCCCTTGACCGCCCACCAAACTATCATCATCTCCGCCGCCAAAAAGTTGATCATTTCCAGCCCCTCCATTCAGAAAGTCCTGACCGGAATTACCATATAAAATATCGTCTCCATCTCCCCCAGAGACCGTATCGTTCCCGGCATCACCCGATACCGTATCATTGCCCTTATCTCCAGAGAGGAGGTCATCTTCTCCCCCGCCTCGAATACTATCGTTGCCTTGGCCACCATACAGACTATCAGCCCCGACTCCACCATTCAACGTATCATTATCTCTATCCCCAAAAGCCAGATCATTCCCGGCATCTCCGAAGATCAGATCATCGCCTTGCCCTCCTCGCAGACAATCATCCTCTGACCCTCCAATAATGGCATCATTGCCTTCATTCCCATTAATTTGATCATTTCCCGCATCTCCTTGGAGGAGGTCATTCCCTGCTAATCCAAAGATACTGTCATTCCCTTCTAATCCAGAAATCGTGTCATTTTGACTACTACCAATAATGGTGTCATCTCCTTTTGTCCCTGTCCCTGCACCTTGAATCTGAATCGGTCGGGGTTCAGGGTTGGGAGTCGCTGTAGGGCTAGGGGTAGCCGTAGGACTGGGGGTAGCTGTGGGACTGGGAGTAGCTGTAGGACTGGGGGTGGCTGTGGGACTAGGGGTGGCTGTGGGACTAGGTGTAGCTGTGGGGCTAGGGGTAGCTGTGGGTGCCGGGGTTTCCGGGCTAAATCCATCGGGAGTAAAAATCAAACTTCCGGCGGCCCCAGTTTGAACGGTTCCTGTTGTTTGACCATTCAGGGTTTGAAATTGACCTGTTTCTGTTTCCGCAACATAAATCGGTCGATTCGTTTCAATAGATATTGCTTCTATAACAGGTGTATCGGGTACAAATACGACCCCTCCTGTTGCACCGGGTAAGGTGGTTCCGATGCCATTAGAAAGGGGAACAAAAGACTGAACATTTGCTGGAAAAGTCTCAAATCTTCCTTGAACTCCTGATGAAAAAATTAATACTGAATTTCCCGTATTGTACAGGCTATTACTAGGAGAAATTCTTAAGGATAAATTGGCAGGAATCGTATTGATAATAGAACTTGTCATAATCAGAATCCTTTCAAGGAATAGGGATATTAATGTTAAACTTGCAGTAAGCCCTTTAAGGCTATCTTCAGACAGCCCTAAAGGGCTTACTACAAACTGCCTAGATAATCACAAAATCACTAGGCCCAATTAAGGTACTAATATTATTGGTTTGTGGATCAATAGAGGGTAGAATCCCTAAATCAAAAGCAGGTAAACTATCATCACTTAAATTCGGATCATAGCCCACAACATAAGCACCCGGAAAAGCTCCATAAGACAAGTTATTTCGATAAACAAAGAAAGCGGCAGTGTCACTTGATCCATTTTGATTTTTCAAGGCGGCATTCACCGCTTGCACATTATCAAAGGTATCTTGGAAAATGATCACCTGTTTATTACTAATATTATCTCCCTCCGAACCCAGGTTAGAAACAATAATGCCCTGTAGGGGAACCACTGTTCCTTCTGCGGTGGTGAAACCAGGGAAACCTAAAGAACTAAACAGGAATCGATCATCTCCATTCACATTAAATTCGGTGATCACATCCACACCTTCGGTGGGGGCTAAATAATAGTAAGAATTATTCCCCACATTTCCAATTAAACTATCCGCCCCGCCGCCCCCGGCTAAGGTATCATCATCTTCACCGCCAAAGAGGGTATCATTGCCCTCATCGCCAAAGACTAAATCATTGCCAATTCCTCCAAACACCGTATCTAAACCATCTCCAGCAAAAATACTATCGTCCCCAAGATCAGCCACAATGGAGTCATTTCCAGCACCCCCAAAGACGGAATCATCTCCAGTCCCTGCTAAAATCGTATCGGCTCCGTCGCCAGCATTGACAAGATCGTCCCCATCACCGCCGATAATGGAATCATTCCCTGTTCCACCAAATACGGTGTCATTACTTTCTCCTGCATCGATGGCATCGTTACCTGGGCCACCCAGAACCAAGTCTCGACCGACTCCGGCAAAAATTAGGTCATCTCCATCTTCTCCATAGAGGGAATCATCTCCGGCATTCCCGGTCAAAGAATCATTGCCACTTCCCCCTAACAGGGTATCGTTCCCAATGCCACTAATCAGGATGTCATCATTATTACCACCGGAGAGTAAATTACTATCATCTCCGGCAACTAAGGTATCATTTCCATCTTCTCCTAACAGGGTATTGCGACCTGCACCGCCATCGAGAGAATCATTCCCCTGACCGCCAAACAGAGAATCATTTCCGACTTGACCCAGGAGCGTATCATTTCCTTCTTCTCCTTGAAGGACATCATTTCCCTCTCCCCCGTCAAGGGAATCATTTCCCGTTCCCCCTTCGATAATATCTCGGTTGCCCGCACCAACGAGGGTATCATCCCCGGCAAATCCCCTGATATTTTCACTCAAACCACTACCAATAATGAGATCATTTCCATCCGTACCCGTGATGATGTCATCGACAATGGTGATACTAAAAGAACTTTGGGCTGTCGTCCCAATATTATCAGTTAGAAGAAACAAAAATTGGTCTCCTCCCGATGTATTCCGGGCATTAAACTGAATCGAACCCGTATCAATATTTTGTTGAGTAAAGCTACCTCCGGTATTAATTCGTTGAGGTGTAGATCCGACAATTTGTAAGTTCCCTAAGTTGGGTTCTTGGGTGACGCGGTAAAAGATTTGATTGGGGGGATTATCAGGGTCTACCGCAAACAAATTGGCGGCGGTAATATTTTTCTGATCATTTTGTAAAACAATAATTCCATTATTGACTAATAATGTTGGGGGAATATTAACAGTGATGATCACTTGGGCCGTGGACGTTAAGCCATAACTGTTTTGAATGGTATAGGAAAAGGTTGATGGCCCTGTAAAGCCAGGGTTAGGTATAAAAGTAATATTTCCCCCAACCGTAATCGATGCACTACCATTGGCGATTGTTCCCACACTCACTAAGCTGAGTTGACTACCCTGGGGATCGGTATCATTTGTGAGCACGTTAAATGTCACCGAACCATCGGGAGGCCGTTTTACGCTGTCATTTTGCGCGATGGGCGGCTGTAAAGGGGGAGTTGTGGGTGTTGGTGGGGTGGTTGGTGTTGGAGTTGTTGGTGTTGGAGTTGTTGGTGTTGGAGTTGTAGGTGTTGGCGGGGTGGTTGGTGTTGGAGTTGTAGGTGTTGGTGGAGTTGTAGGTGTTGGTGGGGTTGTGGGTGTTGGTGTGGTTGGTGTTGGAGTTGTAGGTGTTGGTGGAGTTGTAGGTGTTGGTGGAGTTGTGGGTGTTGGTGTGGTTGGTGTTGGAGTTGTAGGTGTTGGTGGAGTTGTGGGTGTTGGTGTGGTTGGTGTTGGGGTGGGAATCGGAATAATAGTACCGGAAATTGGAGTAAAACTATCTGCGGTGATGGTGTTACTATCCACACCAATTAGAACTGCAATATAATCCCCGGCACTGCCGTTTCTAATAATAGTATTGCCTGCGTTTTCACTACTTTGGCTAATAAATAAATCACTAAATTGTAAACCTCCAGCTAAACCAATGCGATCGCCGGGTTCAAAATCATTAACAATTTGAGCATCTCCTAAATTTGCACCGCCACTTTCGCTAGTCATCACAAAGGTATCATTTCCTGAGCCTCCGGTCAGGGTATCGACACCTAGACCCCCAAACAGGAAGTCATCCCCGGTTTCCCCGGAAAGTTGGTCGTCTCCTTCCCCCCCAAATACTACATCGTTACCAATACCGCCAAAAATGGTATCGTTTCCTTGGTTTCCATAGAGGTTATCGGCGCCATCATTGCCAAAAATCAGGTCTTCCTCTCCGCCACCATAGATGGTATCATTGCCCCCATCGCCCCAAAGGACGTCACTGCCTTTATCGCCAAAAACAAGATCATTGCCTTCCGCGCCTCGAACACTATCTGCTCCTTGGCCTCCATAAAGGCTATCATTGCCTAAACCGCCAATAACGGTATCATTGCCCAGTTGTCCAAATCCGGTATCGTCTCCAGCACTAGCGTCAAGGAAGTCATTATCCTTACCGCCATTGAGTTCATCCTTCCCTTCACCTCCGGTGAGGGTATCATTGCCTTCATTTCCGTAGAGGGTATCATTATCTTCATCCCCTCGCAGTTCGTCATTTCCGGCTAAACCAAAGATGGTATCGTTTCCGGCTAAACCATTAATCACATCATTGCCAGAGGAACCTGTAATATAGTCGCTAGTTTCTGTTCCTTTACCAATACCCTCAATAATAATCGGTTGATTGCCCGCCAACACTTGAATAAAAACTTGAGCCGGGGCAGTTCCATTTGTGACAGTATAACTAAAACTATCTGTACCAAAGAATTTGGGGTCAGGAGTGTAGGTAAAAATTCCTGCCCCGTTAAAGACTAGGGTTCCGTTTGCTGTTGAGCTAAACTGATTGACGGTGATACTGGTTCCACTTCCACCCTGAACTGTATCGTTTTCCAAAACATTAAAAAATGTCGCCTGTCCTAACTTCGTCTGAAAAAAATCATTATTGGCAACTGGGGCTGGACTTGTCCCGCCATTACTATTAGAAGGGGTGGGGGTGGGAGGAGTGGTTGGGGCTGTGGTCGGGGTGGGAGGAGTGGTTGGGGCTGTGGTCGGGGTAGGAGGAGTGGTTGGGGCTGTGGTCGGGGTGGGTGCTGGGGCATTTTGAGGCACAAAAATGACTGCTCCGTTAGCACCAGGAAGGGTTTCCCCCACTAGCCCACTGAAACTTTGAAAGACACCCGGAAGTTCCGTCGGAAATATTAATATAACTTCCTCGGTATTAATGACTCTAGCCCTAACGGTATTAATTACTGAACTTGTCATTTTTTAGTCTCCTCATGAATGAACCCACTTTAGCAAATCTACCTTTAACACCCAGACCCAGGATTAATTTACAGTATTCCCAGAATAGCTGATGATAGTAACATCAATTCCCTGGAATTTATTGAATTAATTTCTTGATTTTGAAAACAACATAAATAATCTCATTTTTTATATTATAATTAAGGTTGAATTTACCTTTTCTGGTTGCTGTTTTGAAAGACAATTATCTGAAAGTTTGGTTAAAACTATTCCCTATATTATCCGGGTTTGAAGATAGCCCTGAAGGGCTTACTACATGAACTAGAGGTAAAAGGGGGCCAAATTGTTCTTGACCATTGACCGCCAAATCACTGTGACAGAGAATCAAGCGATCGCTAACCCGACTTAACAAATCTACAATAATACGGTGCAATCGTTGTAGATCAGCCGACCTTGTATTTTCTTCTGTCCCCGGATACTCCGGTTGCTCCTTGAGAAACAGAGGTGCTCCCCAGAGGGTACTTGCTCCTCCACTCAACCACAAGGGAGATCCCACATCCAGCCAAAAGTGCCAAGGATGGGAAGCTCGACTGGCTCGATATTGAAAAATTGTCCCCAAGGTCACCGCCGGAGGTTTAATCCCCAAACTGGATACCGGATAGGGGTTAGCAGAAATCACTCCCTGTTGTAATAACTGAATAAACTGGCCCACTTGTTCGCAGATGCTCCCATCGGTTTTCGCCTGTAAACGATGCTGCACCTCCCAATAGTGGATCGCCGTTTCCATCAACTCCCGTAGTGCAGACAGTTGGTCGTTTCTCAGGGTGTACCAGGTAGCAGTGCGACTCGTCCCACCGCCCATGAAAAATTGCTGAATTCCTCGATCTAACAACACTACTGGACTCGTTAATAACTTTTGTTGATAGTCTTCCCGTTGCACTTCCAGCCAGTGCAAAATCTGATTATAGGCGACCGTCGCCTGATACCCCAACCGATCCCAACGGGGAAAAGCATTCACGGTCAGTAACCGAGGATTCTCCAAGTCAGGTACAAAACAATGATCAGCTAATAACCCAGCGCGTACGGGGTCGATGGAGAAGCCGGGGGGAGGGGGG
>NZ_LT797710.1:37867-40799 GCF_900009135.1 Planktothrix sp. PCC 11201
GGGGAGGCAGGGGAGGCAGGGGGAGCAGGGGAGGTAGGGGTGTAACGACTCAGTGTTACGAGCATTTCGGCGATTGTATCTCGATGCACTAAACGACCATTGCCGGGATAGACCAGTGCCATTAGGGTTAATAATCCTCTAACTAGGGCAGAACTGATTAGGGGACGTTGTTCTTGCATCGACTCAACGGCGATTCCTGCATGGTTGAGAATTTCTCTGAGGGTATAACGGGCGATCGCATCTAAACCAGGGCCAATCAGGGCAATTTCATCGGGCCGTACCTGACCAGTTTTAACCCCGGCGATAATCTGTTCGGCGGTTTGTCGGAGTAAATCAGCCCGTGATACCGTTTGAATCGATTGAATCTGAGGAGAAAACAAGAGGGAGTCGGGAAACGCAATGGCATTCTCCAGTACCAACTCTAAAATCGGTTGGGCTAGATGTTTCCCTAAACCCTTGGGTTGGTCTAAGGTTTCGGTACGACATCGCTTTTGCAAATCTGATAGGGCTATAGGGTCAGCCCCTAGCCCCAAACGTACAGCCCCATTTGGATTGTAGGTAAATGCAGCCATTTTTCCCTGCTCCAGAAAGAACTCAAACAAGTGACGGGCTAGGACAGGATATTCGTCCACGTCGTCCGCTAAAACTACTGGATATCGACGCAGTAGGTGTTTTTGATAGGTGGGATGATGCAGGAGATGTTGACCATAGAGATCGGCAATAATCCCATAGGTGAGTAACCCCCGGTCTAAGCACCAGTCCCGCCATTGTTGCAGCCATTCTCCGATCTGGTTATAGGGGGTTTCGATGTCGCCCGTGGGGAGAAATCCCTGTTCTAAAATCTGGGGGATAGCCTCTATTGAGTTAACACTTAGGGCTGCTAGTTGCAGAATATCCAGAATTTGGCGCACCATGCGGTTAAGGCTAATCCCTGGACGTCTGAGGGTACTGATTGACCGATCACGACTCCAAAACTGGAGGGCAAGTTCCTGTTCGGTTTCGGGGCGTAAACGCAGGGGAAATTGGGCTTTTAACCCCAACTTTTCGACTAACAGGGGCCAAAACAGAATTACTTCGTCTTGAAAAAACCCCAATGGGGTTGTGGAATAAAAGGCATATTGTCCCTGGGGGATAGTGGTTAAACGGTTAACCAGGGCAATGCGGTTATCACCATTGGCGGCAAAAATTAAGGTTGTGGTGCCGACAGACTCAGGGTTTAACTTGGGTTGGCGTTTTTGGCGTTGAGGTTGTGGGGGGTGGGGAAGGGTTCCCAGTAGGGGTGTCCACTCACAAAATAATTCGATCAGGCGAGTGGTTTTGCCACTTTGGGAACTTCCGGTAATCCACAGAGCAGGAGACAGCACAGCAATCGGTCTAAAATTTGTTAAGATACCCCGTACATTGTAGCGATGTTCTACCAGAACATCTTTTAATTAACATTCATTCCACTGATTCTTGAGGGGTCTAAACCATGGCCGCTGCTGATTCTAATTTATTTCAACAATTCTTTGGTAATGCGAATCAATGGTTTCGTACTACACCGGAACGGGCTTTAGATCAAGCATATGATGCTGCTTTAAAGATTCGTTCTCTTGAGAATGAGCATTTCCAAGGTGAAAAAATATCCCTAGAATTCCATCCTGAATATAGCGATCGCACTATTTTATATTTTAATTCTGAACTAAAAAAATATCTCAAAATTATTCAGACTCGCTTAATGGTATTTAATGCCAGCCGTTCGGTTTTTGGATGGTCGGAACAAATCAATCCCTCATCGGGTATTAACCTGGAGTTAGACCAAAAATTTACCTCGAATGGATCTTCACCTCACCGGAAAATAGTTGAGACTATTTGTGAAAAACTCGATTATATTGATGCGGTAGTTACTCGTTATCAATCCGCAGAATCCTCGGATTTTTCTGTAGATTCAACCCCAATTTCTACCGAAAAATCTCTATCACTAACCCCTACAGGAAACCTCCAAAATTCAACTCCAAATTATAGCTCTGAAAACAAGAATTTTTTGAATATTAACCGGAATCCCAGTTCCAGAAAAACGATAAAACCGGGTTTGAGAAACAAAAATCCAACTCGGGTTTTACCCCGTTCTTTATTGAGAACATTAGGTCGAATTAAACAGGAACTCAGACCCGGCTCGGAGTCAGAAATCATTGCAAGTTATAAGCAAACTCAAGCTAAAACCCTAATTTCTATCCGATTTATTCTGTTGTTGATTTTGATTCCTTTACTGACTCAACAACTGGCTAAAAATTTCTTGGTTGGGCCGATTATCGATGGGATATTTACAAATAAAGAACAAACAACTATTTTTATTAATGTTGATATGGAGGAAGAAGCTTTTATCGAATTAAAACATTATGAAGAACGCTTAAAATTTAAAGCATTAATTGGTCAAGCTCCTTCCCTAACATCGGAAGAATTAGATAAAAAGTTAAAGGAAAAAGCCCAAGAAATAGCCGAACAATATAAAGGGGATAGTGGTGGTGCGATCAAGAATGTTTTTGCAGATATTATCTCAGTTTTTATGTTCGCTTTTATTTTGGTTTCCAACCGCAGTGAGGTAGAGACTCTCAAATCATTTATGGGGGATTTAATTTATGGGTTGAGTGATAGTGCGAAAGCTTTTATTATTATTTTATCTACGGATATGTTCGTCGGGTTTCACTCGCCCCACGGTTGGGAGGTGGTTTTAGAAAGTACCGCCCGACATTTTGGACTTCCTGAAAATCGAGACTTCAATTTTTTGTTTATTGCGACCTTTCCAGTTATCTTGGATGCGGTGTTTAAATATTGGATTTTCCGTTATCTCAACCGCAGTTCTCCTTCTGCTGTTTCTACTTATAAAACGATGAATGAATAAAAGGTCTGTAGGGGCGGGTTAAAATTAATCTTTGATACCCATAAACAATTT
>NZ_LT797710.1:40808-125856 GCF_900009135.1 Planktothrix sp. PCC 11201
AACCCGCCCCTACAATTGGGATGATAAATTCATCGGTAATGTACTGTTATCATTTAATTTAATATTGAATTTTTGAGAAATTGGAAATTTTTGTGACGGGTGCATTTCGTCCTTTTGCCAATTATAGGGATTGTTCAGAATATATTCCTGAATTTTTGTTAATGTTGTTTCGTTCCGAATAATATGTTCATAATATCCCCTTTGCCATATAGATATTCCTGAAAGCGATCGCAATTGATTAATTCTCCGGGCTGAAAATGTTTTCAACCCTCTGATAATTTCAGACAAATTATGGCTATAATCCGTTAATATAATAATACCATGAATATGATTTGGCATAATTACAAAACTATCTAATTGAATGCTAGGATAAATTTTGGTCAGATTAAACCAATTGAAATCAACAACTTCACCATAACGGCTTAAAATAACAGTTTGCTCTTGAATATCCCCTAATAAACATTCCCGTTTATCAATACAAAGCGTTATAAAATAAGCCCCGGGTTGACTATAATCATATCCCTGTAGACGAATAGAACGGCGATGATGAATATCCCGATTGTATTTCATAATTTTATAAAATTAATACAATATTTCTATTCTATCTAAAGTTAACTTGTAGGGGCGGGTTCAAGTTAATCTTTGATACCTATAAATAATTTACCTAAACCCGCCTCTAAACCCCCTTTCTTTTACCCATCTNTGTACCCCCTAGGGATGAATTTTTAATAGTTATTTATGAGGATCAGAAATTGGGTTGGCTGGGTTTTCTTGGGGTAATAATGCTTTTAAGACTTTGACTTCCTCCTGCAATAATTTCACCTGTTCTAATAATTGTTGATTACTCTCGGTTAAAACTTTGGTTTGACTACTTAAATAGGGATCACTTTCCCACCAATTAATCCCGATTTCTCTTGCTTTATCGACGGAAGCAATTAACAAACGAATTCTAATATTCAGGAGTTCGGTGGAACCCACGGAAACGGAAATATCCCCAGCGATGACAATTCCTTTATCTAAGACCCGTTCTAAAATATCGGCTAAACTCGATCCTTGAGTCGATGTGGGAACACCGCGTTGTATATTTGAGGGACGTTGCTGTGAGTTCATGGTTGAATTAATTCTCCTTGTTTCTGCACCGCAAAGAAACGATTATCCTGCTGTTTTAAATGACCTTGTTTTAATAAAGATCGCAATACATTAGTCGTTTGAACTCGATTTAATCCTAACGCTACTTCAATTTCTGAAACCCTAGCACTGGTGGTTTTCTGTAAATATTGATAAACTTGTTCCTCAATCTCTACGGAGTTATTTTCAGTTAATTGGGTTTCTGAAGATGGCAAAAAACTGTTAGTTGATAGATCACCATCGGTTAATACGGTTTTGATCACTTTTTCTAGTTTATTCTGACCTTCTGTTGTAGATAGGGCGGTACGAGATAATAAAATATCGGCGCAAACTTCGATAAAGTCTTGATTATTTTCCTCAATAGAAATATCATGTTCATGGCAGATTTTAGCAATAATTAATCCTGGTCTTAACCCTGATACTTTATCAATATGGGGTCGGGCAGCTTTGCCATTTTGAACGGGTTTAATTTCTTTTTTTTGGGTGGTTATTTCTAAATAGATTTTGACTATTTTAATAATGCTTTGGGCATCTTCGGGGGAAATGCCAATTTTTTGAATTAAAATTTCCTGCTGGGTTGCGTCGTCAGGTTCGGGCATATCAATCGTAATTAACCGATCTAATAACGCATCTTGAGTTCCATAAACCCCACAATATTCTTCGGGGTTGGAGGTGAAAATTGCTCTAAAATGGGGATTGACTCGAATATATTCCGAGCGGCTATTATTCGGGGGCAGCACTAATAATTTTTCTTCTAAAGCAGACAGTAAAACGTTATTGACTTCGGGACGGGAACGGTTAAACTCATCATAAACCAGGGTAAAGCCTTCTTTACAAGCCAAGGTTAGACGAGAATCAATCCAATTTTGTCGTAATTCATCTTCTAATTTAACAACACTATGAATAAAATTATCAACAACTTTCTTGCGAGTATAGCCCAGTTGGTTGCCAATTAAATCGGAGGATTTGAGTTCATCATCCCCAAAAATTAAGACGATCGGACGGTTTAATAAATCGGCTAAGTGCATCGCCAGGGTGGTTTTTCCGGTTCCAGCCGGCCCCCTTAAGTGCAGAGAAAATCCACTCTGAAGATACCTCAAGGCTCTAATGGTAAGTTGTTCAATGGCTGGCGTATTAACAAAGCCTTTAGGACGAGCTTGAAGCACGGTAGTCATATTTTTAATGGCGTTATTCAGCTAAAATACTGCCGAGTTAGGGATGGGCGGCAGGTTTAATTTAATGTTATCGCAGGGAACCGGGACTGGGGGAGAAACCCTCAACCCTAGGATTTTTTGGCGGGAATATAAACGCGATCGCGTTGAGTAATCTGTCCCCGTTGTAATAATACCCGAATTGCATCCACGGTCTGTACCCGATTAATACCCAGAGCTTGCTCAATTTCGGCTAACCGAGCACCGTTTTGATGGGTTTGGATATACTGATAAACCCGTTGATCCGGGGTGGCAGGTTGGGGCACAGAGGGGGTAACGGTGGGTTGGGGTTTAATAGAATGGGGGATGGCTTGGGGTTTGGGAGCAGTTTTGGGCTTTAAGGGAGGTTTAGAAGAAAGGGGTGTTTTATGATAAGTAATAGTTTTTTTAGGATCAATAGACCGTGGCGGAGTGACGGCTTCTCGTGGTTGTCGATGGGAACTTCCCCAAACGGTCTGTTGGAGTTTCCGGTGATAGTCTTGCAGTTCGGCGCGAAATACACCTAAATCTTCAAATAACTTCTGAACAGCGTTTTTTCTTTCCGTCCGACTCTGTTGGAGTTGTTGTTGCAATTGTGCGGCCATTTGTTGGTGCAGAATATCTAACTCTCCTAAATAGTCTTCGACTTCCCGAAAGAGGGTTTGGCGAAAAATAGCTAAGTTCTCAAGTAAGGGTTCCCGGACTTCTAGGCGCTGTTGCTGATAATCGGCTAACAGATCTGCCACCCGATATTCCAGGTCTTCCCGAAATTCAGATAACTGTTGATGCAGTTGGGTTGCGACCTGTGAGCGTTCTTCGGTGGTTTGCTGCAAAAACTCACCGACTTCTTGGGATAACTGCCCGATAAAGTCTTCCAGTTGTTGTCGCTGTTGCTGGGCAACCAACAGACGTTCGGTGCTGATGTTGGTTAATAATTCTTGGGTTTGTTGCTGTAAACCCGTGACAAACTCCTGTCGAGATTCTTGATCGTCTAAAGCTTGATTTTGGCGCTCTTGTTGCCAAAGGGATAGGGTGGTTTGAACGTGCTGTTGACGTTCTTGAACCCTCTGTTGGCGTCCGAGGCGCTCCCGTTGCCACTGATCTTTTAAAGCCATAATTTTTTGAAACCCTCGTGTCGGTGGGTTGTGTATTGTTGTGCATTGGGTATGGGCTTTTAATTCCGTTGATTATACTTACACCCTGACCATCAATCGGTAAAAGATTACACTGGGCAGCAATGACTTTCGTGAGTCATTGTGCTTTTTTTTTGCTCCATACCCGTTGCCTATTCCGTCAATCTTAGACCGAAGGGACAGCCGCCTGTGCGGTTAAACCAACGGCTTCCGCGTATTTGAGATAGGTTTCAACAGAAGCGATCACGATTCTCGCTTCTATGGATAAAAGTTCGATCCCAACCAGGGAAACCCGTACCCAAGCGTCAATCACAATGCCCTTATCTAAGATCCGATCAATTACTTCAGCCAGACTGGAGGATGAGTTCACTTTTTCAACGGCCATGAGTCTATTACTCCTTTTTGGTGGAAAGAACTGGGTATATGCTGATACAGTCCTTTAGGCTAATCATACCCCGAAAGTTGCTAATTTTGATTTTTGTTTGTTACTTATTTTTACAATTTCTGAAGCTCGATTTATCCCCGGGAATGAATTTGTGCAATAATTAATTCCGATTTCAAGAATTGTTGCACAAAAAACAAAAAAAGGTTACAATCTAATCCGCCGTTTCAGTTATCAGTTAAGAATCAAGAATAGAGAGTAGAGATTTATATTTTATCTTTACTAATAACTGATAACTGATAACTGTTTACTGATAACTGATCACTGATTATGCCCAAATCACCGGATTAAATGATGCCCCGGATATTAGTCATAGATGATGACCCCGCAATCTCGGAATTGGTAGCCATTAACCTGGAAATGGCTGGTTATGAAGTGAGCCAAGCGGAAGATGGGATTAAAGGACAGGCCCTGGCGATGCAATTGTTGCCAGATTTAATTATTTTAGATTTGATGTTGCCGAAGGTGGACGGGTTCACCATTTGCCAACGTTTACGCCGGGATGAACGCACGGCAGATATTCCTGTATTGATGTTAACTGCATTGGGACAAACCCAAAACAAAGTTGAAGGGTTTAATTCGGGGGCTGATGATTATTTAACTAAACCTTTTGAATTAGAAGAAATGTTGGCAAGGGTTAGGGCTCTGTTGCGAAGAACTGATCGCATTCCCCAGGCAGCTAAACATAGCGAAATTCTCAGTTATGGGGCTTTAACCCTAGTCCCTGAAAGGTTTGAGGCGATTTGGTTTGAGACCACGGTTAAGTTAACCCATTTGGAATTTGAACTTTTACATTGCTTGCTGCAACGTCATGGTCAAACCGTCGCGCCCAGTGAGATTTTAAAAGAGGTTTGGGGCTATGACCCCAATGATGATATCGAGACGATCCGAGTTCATATTCGCCATTTACGCACAAAAATGGAACCCGATCCCCGTCATCCTCGATATATTAAAACCGTCTACGGTGCGGGATATTGTCTGGAACTTCCCACGGGTAAGGGGAAACCCGATGATCTCGCTATCCCTACAGAGTCTTCGATAGACGGCAATGGAGCCAAGGGTAAGAAGAAATAGGGGGCAGGGGAGGCAGGGGAGGCAGGGGANTGTCCCCTGTCTTCTGTCTCCTGTCCCCATCCAAAGTTAGTCGCCTGTAACTTGTTCTTTGTAGGATTTGAATTCTTGAACCAATTCTTGACGGGTTGAGGCTTTGAGCAGGTAACGATAGACAAACCAGGCGGTATACCCCATGCCAATTAACTCAAAGGTTGGAGCCAAAAGGGGAACATCATTCAGGGCATCGATCACCGCAAATAAAACCTTCAGAGTCACAAGAGCAGATAAAATCAGAACGATGGTAATAATCGGTTTTTGGTAGGAGCCAAAAAAACTGGAGATATAACCCGGAAGTTCGGATAAGACTACTACAACTTTTTCTTTAATTTCATCAAACTGAGCATTGGTTGAAGGGGAGGTAATAGCACCACCTGTGTCTACAGTGACGTCTATTTTGGCTCCGCTAGGGGTGGATGTGTCCGTGATCTTCGTGGGTTCTTGCATTTTTCGTCTCCTTGTTTAAAAAAATATGCAGTACCAATCGATTTTAACTGAAATGGAGGGGATGTAAGTCCTAAATATGGGTGTAAGTCTATGCTTAGGCCCTCCTTGGCAAAATCACCAAGTCCATACTTTACCTTCCGATCGGTGTGGGTGAGAATTAAACGATTTGACAGACCTAGACTGTTTCAAAACGCTTAATCATCTAACGGTAAACTACACTGTTCTAAGATGAATAGATCTTGCAACAATTCTTTAGTGGGTTATCGACTTACCCCTAAACGGAAAAAATCGGGTAGGTGAACCTATACAGAAGAAATTTTATATAAATCTTAATCATTACTTTTGGGGGAAGATGATAATTGTAACTCGTTATTCTAAAAAGCATAAACTATTGCCATAATAAGTAAAGTGTTTTTTAGTTAAAAGACAAAATATGAGAGATCTCGATTTACCAAAAGCTATTGAACTTCTCAACACGATCATGGAATTCGAGTTAGCCGGAGTGGTGCGTTATACCCATTATTCTCTGATGGTAACTGGGCCAAATCGTTTACCCATTGTACAGTTTTTCAAGGCTCAGGCCACAGAATCTTTGCTTCATGCTCAACAAGCTGGAGAAATTCTCACGGGTTTAGAAGGACATCCTAGTCAGAAAATTGCCCCAATTGAGGAAAGTTATCAGCATTCGGTCAGGGATCTTTTGCAGGAAAGTTTGGCACATGAGCGCAAAGCTTTAGAATTGTATAAGGATTTGCTAGAAGTTGTTGAAAATGCGAGTATTTATTTGGAAGAATATGCTCGTACTATGATTGGTCAGGAGGAATTACATAATATTGAGATCAAGAAAATGTTACGAGATTTTAGTTGATCTTAGATAATCTTTAGGCTGGTTGATTCCAGCCTATCCAGCCACTTATTTAACTGGTTTCAAACAATTATTATGAGTATAACCCAAGCATTACCTACATTTTTTATTACTTTAAGAGAAGGTTTTGAAGCTGCTTTAGTAGTAGGCATTGTCATGGCTTGTTTAAAAAAAGCCGAACAAAGTTATCTCAATTCCTGGGTGTTTTCTGGAGTGGGAGTAGGAATTATTGCCAGTGCATTTTTCGGCATATTATTTGGATGGCTAATTCAAGGAATTGCTACTTCTGAACATCCCTACGCCCCAGTTTTTGGGGAATTTTTAGAGGCGGGAATTGGGTTATTTGCGATCGCTATGTTAAGTTGGATGTTAATTTGGATGACCCAACAAGCTAAATCCTTAAAATCGGAAGTAGAAGGGGCGGTTAAAGCAGCCATTAATCAAAATAAAACCGCAGCAGGATGGGCAATTTTTGGGTTGATTTTTATTGCGGTTTTACGCGAAGGTTTGGAAACCGTTGTTTTTATATTAGCCACATTTGAACAGGGAATTATGCCTGCTATTGGGGCAGTTTTGGGCTTATTTGTAGCTGCGGGTTTGGGAATATTACTATTTAAGTGGGGGGTAAAAATTAATATTCGTTTGTTTTTTCAAATCATGGGAATTTTTCTGTTATTAATTGTAGCGGGATTAGTAATTTCAGTTCTCAAACATTTAGATGCGGGAGTAGGAATATTAGCCCAAATTAATCCTGAATATGCGGGATTATGTTTAACTCAACCTGGGTCTTGTTTATTGGGGGATTTGGTCTTAAATGCCCAGGGATTTTTACCCGACAAGCAATTTCCCGGGATTGTTTTAAAAGCTTTATTTGGCTATCGAGATCAATTGTATTTTGTACAAATTGTAAGTTATTTTCTGTTTTTAATAACAGTGGGAGGGTTTTATTTAAAAGAAATCAAGGGGAAAGCGATCGCACCCCCAAAAATAGAAAAAACAGTTTCTTAATGTGATTTGAAATTAAGCGATCGCAAATCCAGTTAAAGGTCGAACTTGAGGCGATTTAAACCCTAAAACAATCCGTTCTTTAGCAATTCCCGCCTCTAGTAAATCATTCGCAACGCCATCTTCGGTGCCATCTCGATGAATCCAAATTTTACCTTCAATAATTTCCAGATGAATAATACATCCATGCACCTGTTTAATACCTTCCCATCCCAAAATCATGAGTAAATAACGATCATGGTGATGATCAAACACAACATGGCGCTCAATTTCTCCATAAGCATAAGAAATAGCCGCATAATCACTAATGACTTTTTCAATAATTTCTCGATCTTGTTTTAAGGTATCCATTGTACGATCGCCTCTGAAACTGGGTTAAAAACAAGTAAACGAATCCGGTTATTATTTAATAATAACTGACCTAGAGGTTCTTCAAATAGTCCCTGAGCAACTTCTTCAGCAACAGCTAAATAAAGCAGTCGTTTCGGTTCAACTTGCAATAAAACATCATTATAAACAATATATTGACCAACTGCTCGTTCTAAATCGGTCATTTCTGAGTTTCCAGTAAAGCTTTTTACCTCTACTGCAATTTTACGTTCTGTTTTTTCAGCCGCCAGAAGCTGTTTTGCACCGAGATCAACATACATATCTTTCTTCCCCCATTTTAAACTCAGTGGATCATGGGTAATTACCCATTCATCTTTGATTAGGGCATTTTTAACCGTATTGTGATAGATATCTCTGGCTGGCATTGTGATCGTTTTTTTGGAACTCAAGGGTAAACTAATCATAGTCCTCAATTGATGCACAAAGAGTAATTTATGCTAAAGTTTGTGATTGCAGCTTTAGTGGCTTTAGAAATCGTTTTGCTGAGTTCCTGGGTAATGCCCCCCGCTAATGCCACATCCCCCAATTCAGAAGTGTATATTTGGGATTATGCTTCAGTTGGGAATAGTCAAATGGTCTGTAAAAAAGTCGTTTTCCATCTCGAAAATCGTCCTTTACCTCCCAATGTTGAAGTTCAACCTGCAAGGATTGATTCTAGGATTGTTAATGATGTTGATTGTAGTCATTTAACCAAACCTATTTTAAAATAAAATAGTACAGGAAAGGAAGTTGAAACCATCCTAAAATTAGGAAGATTCAATTTTCTTTCTTTTTTTTGTTAAATAATGTCTGCTTCCAAACCTGCTAATAAATCAGTCAAACTGACATTTTCATTTTCCATCAGAGTTGCGATCTGATCAATCAGTTGAGGAACTTGAGGTTGTTGGGGAGTCAGTACAATTAAATCACCGATTTGTAGTAACACCAGGTTATCTCCCTCGTTAATATTGAGGGAATCTTGTATAACCTGGGGAATGGTAATTTCTCCTTTCTGTCCTAAAACAATAGGGATCTGTTTAATCTCTAGCTCCGGTGCTTTCATATTATGTATGATAGTTTGGGTTTACTCAACTATTGTAGATCTCAATACAAGTAAATATACCAACAAAAACAGGCAAATTTTAAGATGCAAAACTTAAATCATTGAGTAAGTTAAATCGAACAGGACTTACGCAGAATACCCAATTATACACCGCCTGTAGGGGCGAACGGCCGTTCGCCCCTACTAGATATGGTTGTTTTGCGTAAGTCCTGTCGAAGTTGTGCTGAGGAAGCATTTACTCATCCTTTAAAACGAATAATCACGGCTAAGGATCTAGTTGATGGTGTTACATTAAATTGGGAAACGAAAACAACAAAATTGCCTAATGAGCATGATTTTTAACCAGAAAAAATTTCTGTATTATCCCTCTTCTGTCAGTCTCCTAGAAGTAAAATTAGAAAATAAACCACATGGGTAGCTAGAAGGGGGATAGGGTAATGGATGTAGAATTACAGATTATCAAACATTTAGCCAGAGATGCACAACCAACAGTTTCAGTGATTGATGAATATTGTCAAGGTTATAAAGACCTATTCCCTGAAGTTAGAAGTTACGAATGTTTTAAATACTTACATCTAGGAATCATCTCACCAATTCCGAGAAAATCTTTACCGGAAATTGCTAAAATAGTAGGAATTAGGTCGCCGCAATCACTCCATCATTTTTTAGCCAATTCGCCTTGGTCAGCAAGGGAATTAAAGGAAAGAAGATTAGCTCGAACTCTAAAAGCATTGAAAGAAGAGAAGATTATAGTAATAATTGATGAAACAGGAGATAGGAGAAAGGGTAAAAAAACCGACTATGTAGCCCGACAATACTTGGGAAGTGTGGGCAAAATAGATCGGGGAATAGTATCAGTTAATGCTTACGGTGTTTATAAAAATATAACTTTTCCTTTAGTGTTTAGAGTATTTAAACCCAAAGGAACATTAAAAGAAGGAGATGTCTACAAAACTAAGATTGAAATCGCATCAGAAATCCTAACAGAGTTGGTTGAACTGGGATTTCAAATTGAATTGGTATTAGCAGATAGCCTTTATGGTGAAAGTAGTTCGTTTATCAGTACATTAGATAAATTTGGATTACCTTGGGTGCTGGCAATAAGAAGTAATCATGGAGTCTGGATGTCAAGCGAGGAGAAAGTTAGAGCAAACAAATGGTGTAAATTTGAGAGAGTTTTTAGCAATGGAGAATCAGAAACCCGATATATTAGAGAAATTATATTTGGAAAAAGAAGTCCGAGAACCTATTGGGAAATCACCACAGATCCAGAAACAATGCCAGAAGCCTCAACTTCATTTGTCATGACAAATTTAACAGAAAATAGGAACCAGATAAAAAAGACATTAGGTAATTTATACGGGTTAAGAACATGGGTGGAATATGGATTTCGACAATGTAAACAAGAACTGGGTTGGACTGACTATCGGTTGACGGATTTTCAAGATATAGAAAAATGGTGGGAAATCATTTTCTGTGTGTATTTAATGATTAGTTTCAACTCCGAAGTTTTCCGGTCTTTAAGTCAAGGAAGTCCCAGAGAATCGGAGAGCAAAAAAAACACCACAGATTGCTCGAATCACCAACAATGGAATCATAAAGAGGGATGGAAAAATGTTTTAAATAATTTGCGTTTAATAATTCAGCCTACTATTATATTGTGGTTGATTGCCCCGTGGTTAGATGTTTTTCCTGATCGTTATTTATTGCTTGGGTTTCATAAATTAATTCAGAATATTAATCAATTTCAATCTTATTTTCCCAATGGATAACTCTACTTTTTATTACTTGTTGGTTTCGGAGACTGACAGAAGAGGGATAACTGTAATGCGTGGTGCTATAGAAAAAAAGACCGAGAAATTATTTCCCGGTCTTTTTGTTATATTTGAACCTATTGAAATCCCGAAAGTAGAGACGTTGCATGCAACGTCTCTACTTGTATCAACCTAACCTAGAGAACGATCACAATATCAGTTCGGGTTAGGGTCGGAATTGTATTGTTCGGTTGTGCCAAGTTGGCAACGATATCGGCTGGATTAGAGCCACCACCATCGGAGTCATACCATAAGACTCCACTGGCTTTCTCGTACACTAATACAGGGCCAACATTGGTTGGAGCTTGAGTATTTGCACCACCGCCATTGTAACTGTTCTTATCGAGAACAATAAATTGCTCGAAGGAAATTTCAGTGGTCGGGACACCTGGACGCAAGTCAAAGGCAAAGCCTCCAGGCCCACGAGAGAAGAATAGTTTATCTTCACCAGACTTAAAGTCAGTAATAATGTCGGCTGTACTGGCATTAGCACCGTTAAGATCTGATTTAAACTGATACAGGAAGATATCAGAACCTTCACCGCCGACTAATGTATCCCGTTCAGTACCACCTTGCAGGGTATCATTACCCGCTTCGCCGAACAGAACATCACTGTCTGAACCGCCAAACAGGTAGTCATTCCCACCACCTGCGATCAGGGTGTCATCTCCGAAGCCAACATCGAATGTCGCAGCGGCGGCAACGCTGCCCCCTTGCAGGAAGTCAGCCCCACTACCTGTAACGATGCTGTCATTGCCATTACTACCGGAAATGGTGTTGTTGCCGAGGGTATCAAACAAGACAAAGCTGAGTCCGGTAGCTCCATCGGCTAAACCACTCACGAAGGAAATTTTGTCATTACCCTCTGGGGAACTTTCACCCAGGAGGCTATCGTTAGTTGTGGTAAAGACAATGGTGTCATCACCAAGACCACCATTATAAAGATTAGCCACAGACCCTAAGGCACCGTAGAGATAGTCGTTATCGGCACCACCAGATAAGGTAACAGTCGGAACTTTAGTGGCTCCTGGGATATCTAATGTCCAATTTCCCCCATAGAGGGTATCATTTCCATCCCCACCCTCTAAGATGGAGAATTTTCCACTGAGGCTGTCATTCCCGGCATCACCATAGAGGAAATCGGTGCTGAAACCTGCTAGTAGGGTATCATTGCCACCACCACCGTACAGGGTACTTTCACCGGCAAAGCCTGGTTGACTGGTGCCACCCTGAATGGTCAGAACATTAGGATTGGTTGTGACGATCAAGTCATTGCCGTCACCACCATACAGGACGTCTTGAAGGGCAAAGCCTCGGATTGTATCGTTACCCTCTCCACCCGCAAAGTAGTTCTGGCCCGCTCCAAAGCGACCTACACCGCCGTAGAGAGAATCATCACCGGCCCCACCCAGTAGGGTGGTTTGGCTCACACCAACAACCGCCAGATTGGTTGAGAATTGTTGGGGGGCGACGGGGTTTTGGATTCTTAGGCTGTCATTGCCACTGTCACCATGAAGGAAGTTCAGACTACCTACACCAATGATGGAGTCGTTATCGTCACCACCGAGGAGGGTATCTCCAGTGTTAATCCCAACAATACTATCTCTGCCCTTATCTCCAGAGACATAGTTGTTTCCTTGGTTCAGGCCACCGATAGCCCCACTCACCGCAACCCCTGTGAGGTTACTTTGACCGTTGGTGCCTACAAACCCCAGTTGGTCATCCCCTCCACCGCCATAGAGGAAATCTCCACCTTGAATACCGCCTAGCAGGGTATCTTCATCTTTATTGCCAAACAGGTAGTTACTAGCAGCCTGACCTATGAGAAAATCGCGGTCTACCCCCCCATACAGGCTGGCGGTTAAATCTGCCGACAGGGTATCCCGGCCTGTACCACCGAGCAGAAGGGTACGAAGCTGTTGAGACCGGATAGAGTCATTGCCCGTATTACCAAAAACTGTGTCGCCAGGGCCTCTGGATGTCAGGATATCATTATCCGCACCACCGTCTACCTGGCTTCCACCGAGGGTAGAAGAAAGGATTGTGTCATTTCCTCCTTCACCCAGAATGGTATCGGGTCTGGGGGCGAAGCCCACATCCTGATCGTAAAATTGTGGCCCTGCGCCTAAAGCTGTTACCATTTGATTTCACTCCTCTGCAATAATGTCATTAGCTCTGTTGGGATGACAGACACTGCTTAAAACACCATAACTTGTTCGGCAGTAGTTTAACCTGTTTATCTCCAGCAAGTCTAGTCCTTTGTGATCATTCTTGTCTAGTTGATAGATATGGTGGTTTCGATGGCCGGATTTTATTATCAATTATGTATTGAAAATTTTCATCTTCAATTGGTATTGAAGCCATCACTCTTAACTCATAAAAGGCAGTTTATTTTGACTTGCTTACCTCCGTCAGACGGGTTTATAGACAACAATGTTCCTCATTAACCATTCATTATCTTCTAATCAAAAGATCCCTTCTGTAGACGAACGGAACTTCGAGCAAGTTCCCGCCCTATCGCAAAACCATTCCCGACTCAACCCGGCCAACGGTGGCGGGGAGGGAACGGTTGGCAACTTGGGTAATCAGTTGTAGATGTTTCGAGAGGAGTTTGCTCAGATCATAACGTTCTAAGGCTGTTTCACGCGCTTTAACTCGTAATTGAGCCATCCGATCAGGATGATCTAAGACTTCATCGACCCGATCTGCAATCTGTTTGGGAGAGAAAAAGTCTACCAGCAAACCGTTTACTCCATCTTGAATTACTTCCCGCACGGGAGCAGTATCTGAACCCAGAACTAAACAACCGGTTGACATGGATTCAATCATTGACCAGGATAGAACAAAAGGCCGGGTTAAATAAATATGAACATCTGAAGCCTGAATCACTTGCAGATATTGGCCGTAGGCTAGGGGCCCAACGAAATGAATCCGAGAAAGATCCAAGGGGACTTTCTTGAGCATATAGTCCTTATAGCTCATGCCGTTGGGTAAAGGTTTACCATAACAAACTCGTTCCGATCCCACAACTACAACATGGCATTTGGGTCTACGTTCTTGAATATAAGCCACGGCTTCGATGAATTCAGGAAAGCCCCGATAGGGTTCCATTCCCCGCCCCACATAGGTTACTAGTTCCTCTACACCTGATAAATCCAAGTTGGGTAAAACTAATTTAGCCCCGGGATTCGGTTTAAAATAACTGGTATCCACTCCATCATGAAGCACAGAAATTTTTTCTCGCAGTTCCGGGGGAAATTGGGATTGTTGCCAATGGGTGGGTGAAAGTCCCCAATCACAGGAATATAAATCAATTAAAATTGGGGTGTTTTTCACCCGAATTCGGGCTTTATCATCAATGCTCAGGGGGTCAGCCGGATCGAAGTCAGCATCGGAACCTTCTGCATGATAGAACCACTCGAAATAACATAATAATGGGGTATTCGGAAAGGCTTCTTTGACAAATAAAGTCGGCCCCCAACCGGAATGGCCACAAATTACATCGGGGACAAATCCTTTGGCTTTGAGTTGTTCAGCCATTCTAAATACAGCCTGTCCCTGTAATACGGCACTTTCTAAAACCCGGACATATTGATGGGTGTCTGCACTCGTTTCTCGACTGGGATTAAATACGGCTTTTTCTACCCCGGGAATGCTCCACTCGGGACGTTCGTTTTTTGTCCCAAATACAATTTGATTATTGGGATCTGCACCTAATGTTGTAATAATATGGCGATATTGGGCGGGAAAGTTGGGATGTAAAAATAATGCTTTCATAGGGAACAGGGAACGGGGAACAGGGAACAGGGAACGGGGAACAGGGAATGTTACCTCTTAAACTGATAACTCGTAATTGATAACTCTTAAACTGATAACTGATCACTGATAACTGATCACTTCGGGTGCTTGACAAATCCAAACGCAGTCTCTGGGTACAGACTCACTATCTTTTCGGATAATTTTATAGTTAAGATGGGTTAAAAATTTCTCCATAATGGTATCGGTCATTAAGGAAAAAGCGGTTCCATGTCGGTTTCCTAATAGGTTTTTATCCCAATCCTGTACGAATTTTTGCCAGCCCAATTCACTTAATAGATTGGTATGGTGAAAAATACAGAGGCGATCGCCTTTTAATAAAGCCGGAATTCGGGTTAAATAGTTAAAGATATCCCAGGGTTCAATATGTACCATGGTGTCATAACAAAAACAAACATCTAGGGATTGGGGCGCAATTCCATCTAAAGTTAAACCGTCTAATTTAACATATCTCACCCGTTCATCTCCCAAACGTTTGTGAGTTGCATTCAGGAGTTCATTGGAAATATCGGCACAGACTAGGCGATCGCAATATTTCAGTAACAAAGCTGCCGTTTTTCCTCCCCCTACACCAATTTCTAAAACCTGATGGTGCTTCTGAATATAAGGGGCAATAAATTGGTTCTCAATTAAGGCTTCATATTCGGCTAAGGAAGTCGCCGCACCCGCGGCAAATCCAATCCATTCATCTCCTCTATAAACTTCTTCAGAGCTTACACTTTGCCAATTTTTAGCATAGTCATCCCAGGCGGATTCATAGTCAACTTTTTTCATGATTTTAACTGAGTTTGAGATGGATTGAGAACGGGTATTTTCAGATATTTCTGATAATTCAGGCGTTGATTTAGAGGAAATTTCAGGAATTTTCCAACTCCAATCTTGACCTAAAAATTGCGTTAATTTTTGATTAAAAGGCTGAAAATAATCTTGTAACTGCTGACGAATAATTGGGTCAATATTGGGATAACTATTAACATTGTATTTATCATAACTCAATAATTGATAATTCGGTACTCCTAAAAAATCAAAAACTTGATTGACTATGGTTTTAGAATCTACATATAAATCTTCACTCTTGAGAATCAAGAATTGTTCCCGAGGGAAGAACTTCATCCATCTTTGCAGTTGATCAATATAGATTCCCCTGGAAAGGTAGGAATAATGTTGATGGTTAAAACTAAAATAAGTCGGATCTGCATCCATTTTTTCGGCTTCTCCTTGCAGCCGTTGAGTTTCTTGGGCGATCGCATCTTTCAAAGATAGGGATTCATACCCGAGTTTCACCTCCCAATAATAATGGGAAATCGCCCGATCTACCGGATTTCTCAATAATACAATGAACCGAGTTTCAGGAAAAGATTCATAAAGTCGTTGGGGCACTAAGGGATGAAAAAAATAATAGGGAGAACCTTCCCCTGTAATTAAGTGCTTTCCATCAGCTTCGGTTGAAAATTGGGATTTATACCACTCTAAACCCTGCTGATAATTTAGCGTAAAAAAATGAATTTCCTTTTGGGTTGCGGCTACAATTTGAGGGTGTTGACATAGATACTGATAGAGGGAATTAGTTCCCCCCTTTTGTACCCCAAGAATAATAAACTGGGGCGCGGTGATCGGTTTTGAATCGATTATCCTTGCTTGTTGAATCAACGGTGATATGCCTCCAGATTGAAAGTTGAATCATCAACAGTTACACTCTCCTATCAGTTCAATTTTCCTCCTGCGCAAATCAAGATCACTCCGCAGGTAGAAACTGAACACAATTGGATAAATTTTCAACTCAATTTAGGATTATACTCTAAAGGGTTAACTGTTTCGGTTATAAATTGACTGAAAATTGAATGTAAATTAAGAATGAACTGCTGAGGACATTAGATTATGACACTCACGGCTGATGCTGAAACACTTTCTCCAATTTATATGTTTCGCCGTTTTTTTGCCAACCGATATTTACAGGGAAATGGCATTGAAGTCGGGGCATTAAATCATCCTCTGGAGGTGCCTTTATCCGCTCATGTTCAATATGTGGATCGTATGAGTGTTCCTGATTTAAGAAAACATTATCCCGAGTTAGCAGATGTTAATTTAGTTCCTGTCGATATTATCGATAATGGTGAACTCTTAGAAACAGTTGAGGATGAAACCCAGGATTTTTTGATTGCTAATCATTTTATTGAACATTGCCAAAACCCGATCCTAACGATTGAAAATTTATTACGGGTGATTAGAAAAGACGGGATTTTGTATTTAGCGGTTCCTGAAAAACGAACCTGTTTTGATTGCGATCGCCCAGTCACTTCTATTGAACATTTATTAAAAGATTATCAACAGGGCCCGGAATGGTCGCGGCAAAATCATTATGAAGAATGGATTGAATTAGTAGAAAAAGAAACGGATGAAACCAAAGCACAATGGATGGTTAAAGAGTTGATGAGACGGGATTTTAGTATCCATTTCCACGTCTGGACAACTGCGGATTTTGTGGATTTTCTCCTGACCTTAAAACACCAACTCGGGTTTCCTTTTACCTTAGAAAAGATTTTTGATAATGGAAATGAACTGATCACTATTATCAGAAAAGTATAGTAGGGAACAGGGAATGGGTAATGGGTAATTGGTAATGGGTAATTGGTAATAACTGGTGACTGGTACGGGCGGGTTCTTTTAGATCTTTGTAAATTACCTAAATCTTGATGAACCCGCCCCTACAAATGATAACTGATTCAAAAGCGTTTGGGACGCAATACACACAAACAGAAATCCGATTCTAAACCCCCGGGAATTTCCATTAATATTTGTTCAAATTCCAACAAAAGTTTAATTAAGGTTTCTCCTTTAGGATCACCAGGTAAAAACTGATTATGATCTAACAAAGGATACAGAGGATGAAGAATTGCGCCCCCAAACGGATGAAAAATTTCGATATCAAAATAATACTCAATAAAGGGTAAAATCAGTTGAGAACGAACCGCTTCTGAGGGGTCAGTGGCAAAAACTTGATGGATGCTGGGGTTAATAAATTTGTTTTCCATAATTCCAGAACGAATTAATTTATGGAAACATTGGTACAGGCGATTAATCAGTTCCACCTGGCGTTTATTGTAAATGCAATAATTAGCCCCAACATATTCATTAATAATAAAATATCCCTGGGGATGTAACGCCTTATGAACCATTTCTAAAAATCGTTCTAGTTCCCGCACATGATGCAGAGAACCTGAACAAAATGCCACATCATATTTAACCTCTGGATTCAGGTTAAAGGTATTAAAATCTTCCTGATAGAAATTAACCTTAACTCCGGCTTTTTCAGCGTCCTTTCTCGCAATTTCTAAGGAGGATTCCGAAAAATCAAAGGCATCAATATGTTGAGCAAATCCCAATTCTGCCATCAAAATTTCATGATTCCCAATCCCACATCCCAGGGAAATCAGGTGATTAAACTTTTGGCTTGCAAAATAATCTTCAATTAACCACCGTAACCAATATTTTTTAGTTTGACCTCCAGACATTCGTTGATGGATAGTATCCGCAATAATTGGATTAGAAACCCATTGACTGGCGGCGGCAGTAGGGTTAGTTTCCCAATAATTCTTGGCTTGAGGTTCGGCAATTTCCGGCTCAGGATGATTGACTTCGACGGCGGAAATTGTAACCGCAGAAGGGGCGGTAATCTGAATCTCTAAGGATTCAACAGATGGAGGAGTAGAGAGGTTATTAGAGGCGGGATAGGGATTAATAAAATAGGCTTCTTGGAAGATTTCTAAATAACTTTGAGTCATTTCTTCAAAGGTATTGAGAGACTCCAAAACATACTGAGAATTTTGTGCGAATTCCTGTCTTAAATCCGGGTTTTCTAGCAATGATGTTAGACATTTTGCCAATTCTTCCGCTTGGTGGGGCGTGTAAAATAAACCATTAATTTCAGGACGCACCTGTTCAGGAATTCCAAATACGGGAGTAGTAATAATTGGTAGATTATATCCCATGGCTTCCATAATCACTCTGGGATAGCTTTCAATCCGAGAAGTACAGACGAAAATATCCGCAGCGAGGAAATATTGGGCGGTTTCTGGGGTTTCTGGAACTAGGGTTAATCGCTGTTTTAAAGTATCAGGAAGTTGGGCTTTTAATTGAGCTAATTCGGTGCTATAAATACTGGGGCGATCGCCAACAATAAAACAACGAATTTTGTTATGATACTCAGTCGATAATAAGGGCAACGCTTGGAGTAAATCCTTTTGTCCTTTGCGTTCACAAACCGTTCCCAGTAGCAGAATAACGATTTCATCTTCTGCTATTGATAACGCGGTTCTGGCTTCAGTTCGAGTTAGCTGTTCCGATGTTTTCAGTAACCTTTGAATATCTAAACCATTATGAATCACCGTAAAGTTATGATGACTATTTAAAGAGTGATAAAGATTGCGGGTTGCATCGGCAACAAAAATCACTCGGTAGGGAAATTGAAAACATTCTAAGGCGCGGGCTGCAATTTCTGAACCCAGTCCATTAAAATAGGTTTGCCAAGCCTGACTTTCATGGACATTCCACACACAAGGAATTGATTTTTTCTCGGCACAATCGACCATGAAAAAGGTTTCTAAAGTATTAGCATAAACCAGATCAAATTGTTCTATTTTGAGTTCATTGGCTAAACTTTCAAGGGCAGTATTATAGGCTTCCCGTTGATAAACATTAGCCAGGGGATGTTCCCGAACAATGACTCTAATTCCCTGCTGTTCATAGGCATAGCGTAACGGCCCATCATCAACACAGAAAATCGTCGGTTCTAGTTTTCCTTCTGCGGCTAACTTAACAGCAATTTCAAATTGATGTAACGGCGCGCCCGTATATTCTAAGGCATTACTGCACATTAAAACTTTAGGAATGGGGGCAAAATTAACCGTTGATTTCAATTGATAACGTCGAGGTTGAATTTGAAACCATTCATTATCTAAGGATAAATGGGGGTTATAAAAGGGATCAATTTTATGGGCATATTGGCGACGGAATTTTGCCACTTCTTTCGGGTCATCTTTATAACCCCGACTGGTTCCTTCTCGGTGAATTAATTCTGCTTCTGGGCAATAAACCGATTGATAACCTTGTTCAAATAATCGATAACCATAATCCACATCATTGTAAGCAACGGCAAAATCAACTGAATTAAATCCTCCTAAATCTAAAAACAATTGGCGAGGTGTTAATAAACAAGCCGCCGTCACCGCCGAATAATTTCTTACGACTTTAGAATAGGCTAAATAACCGAAATCTTGACGATGGGTTAACTTAAAGGCATGACCCGCTAAACCATGGTGAAGTCCATGCAGTATTCCAGCGTGTTGAATCCGGTCATCGGGATAAATTAACCGCGACCCCACAGCCCCGACGCCTCGGATGCGAGCATAACCCATCATCTGAGTTAACCAATGGGAATTAATCACTTCTGTGTCATTATTCAGGAATAATACATAATCCGTATTCACCTGTTCCACCGCCCGATTATTAATCGCAGCAAAGTTGAATTTTCCTTGATTGGCTATTTTTAAAACCGATACTTTTTCCGTGTCGCCAACTTTCTTTAAATACTCTAGGGTTTTGGGGTCATCGCTTTCATTATCAATAATTACAACCTGATAATTTTGATAGGTTGTTTTCTGAATTGATTCGACACAGGCCTGGAGTAATTTCAGTTGATTTTTAGTCGGAATAATAATTGTTACCGACGGCCCCTGGTCGGGGAATTGATGATAAAAAATTCCTAGATTTAGTTCACTGGCCCAATTCGGTTGATAAACTTTTCCTGAACTTTGAAGACGGGTTAAGGCATCTTGAATGGCGTGTTTTCCAGCATCAAAACTCGCGGGTTTTGCCGCTCCAGAAACGGCCGTTGAGCCGGGGGCGGTGCGCCAATGGTAGAGGACTAAAGGAATGTGACCAATCTGGCGAGAAATTTCGGTTGCTCGTAGGGCAAAATCATAATCCTGTGACCCTTCAAATCCAATTCTAAATCCGCCTAATTCCTCAAAAATTCCTCGTCTCACCACTAATAAATGCCCCATATACATATAGGAAAGCAAGAGTTGGGGCGACCAATCGGGCTTAAATTGGGGGGCAAATCGTTTGCCTTCTGGGTCAATTTTGTCATCGTCGGAATAGAGAAAATCAGTTTCGGGATGTTGGATTAGATATAATGCCATTTCCCCTAAAGCATCGGGGGTTAATTCGTCGTCGTTATCTAAAAAGGCAATAAATTCCCCGGTGGCTTGACTCGCTGCACTATTGGTCGCCGCACTAATATTGCCATTTTCAGTACGGAAATAGACTTTAATTCGAGCATCTTTTGCTGAATATTCAGTTAATAATTCGATAACTTTGCTATCGCTACTACAATCATCCGCAATACAGAGTTCCCAATTGGTATAAACCTGATTAACAACACTTTGAATCGCTTTTTCTAAAAATTCAATCGGGGGGTTATACACGGGCATAACCACGGAAATTTTAGGCAGTATTTCCGGGGAATAAACTGTTAATCGATTTTTTAAAGATTCTAAACTGCGTTCTGTCCATTGATTGGCCGCTAACCAGGCTTGATAGGGTTCAATGGGTTGCAGTAATTCAAAGCCTTGGGGGGGTAAAAAATCTCCTTGAGGAACGGTTGTTTGCCGATACATTAGGCTCATTTGCCGTAGAATAGCGGGAATTTCCCAAGGCATCGGTAAAAGACGCCCTAAACGTTGTTTTCGTTCTGCCATTCGTTTTTGAATGGCTGCGGTATAACGAGAAACTTGTTTGACCTTTGCGGTGCTTTTTTCTAATAGTCCATAGCGAGAAATTTGGAGCGTTTGAGGACAGTTATAAATCAGAATTTCCCCATTTTCTAAATGGGCTTCTAATCGAATTTCCCAAGTTCCCGGGGGTAAATCAATTAAGGCTTCAAATCCACTTTCGGCGCTTCCTATCCACTTAGGAAAAACCTGTCCCACATCCACACGACGTAACCCATAGGCACAAATCACCCATTGATTACCGTAGATTAATTTTAACTGTGTAATTCGCTGAGTTGGATGGCAACACCAACCGGCAAATAGAATTTGTCCCTGTCTTTGTTCCCACTGTGACGGCACATCAAAGGACGCTCTCAAACTAGAAACTGTTAAGGGATAACGGGCGAATACCGTCCATTTTCCGTTACTATCTTGGGCTTCTAATTCTACTAAAGAATTGCCTTGGGGAACACGAATTTGCAGATAAAATCCTGATGATTTTGCTTGGGAATAGGCCGCATGAATCTCCGCCACATCTTGACGTTCAATACCATATTCTCCGGTGAAAATATCCGTTCCTATTCTGGCTCTTACTGCTTTTAGTTCTTGATTTCCCGTATGAAAACACCAACCGGAAATATTCAAAAATTTCTCGGTAAACCCTATTAATTCCCAATTGAGAGGAAAATCTAGCGAGTAGATATATCGACGGCGAAATTGTTTTAACCGTCGTTTAGCCCCGAGCCATTTTCCTCGCAGTTTCCAAAATTTGGAGGACTTCATGGCGATAATTTCTCCCTGGGCTTTACCCAGTTCATCTTCTAAACTGAATATTTTATTTAAGGCTTGTTCAAATTGAGATTCTGCCCCGAATAATTTAAGTTGGGTGCGACCTAATTCGTCTTCTAAGGTTAGGAGTTTAGCCAGTCCATCTTGATATTGAATACTGGTAACTTGTAGTTTAAATTCCGTTTTTTCTAGGGCGGTTTCCGATTCCAGACATCGAGCTAATATTTCTTGATATTTAGCATATAAGGGGATATACTTTTCATGAATATCTTGATATTTACCCTGGGTTTGACCTAATTCTATTTCTGTGGCAACGAGTTTATTTACTGCTTGTTCAAATTGGGTTTTAAACCCTTCTAATTCCCCTTGAGTTTTGCCGAGTTCTTCTTCGGTAGAGATTAACTTTGTAATGGCTTCCCCGGCTTTGATTTCTACACCGTTGAGTTTTAACTGAGTTTCACCCAGGAGATTTTCAGTTTTAATTAAACGTTCAACAGCATCTTGAAAGCGTTCTTGCCATTCTTGAATATCCGTTTGTAAAATATCTCGATCTTTGAGTAAAATATCTAAATCTTTTGCGAGAACAGACTGATTTTTTTCTAATTTTCTGAGTTTTGCCCAATCTTCAAAAACCCAATCGGCGGATAAAGGCTGATTTAAACTCTCTAATTCCGATGCCGTTAAATTGCTATTTAAGGGGTAAGCAGTGGCTTCTAAAGTTTGATAGAGTTCAATGGCTTCAGGGAAATAGGCTTTAATAAACAGGGGTTTTGGAGTAGCTAAAATCCGATTTACTAATAGAGACGGCTCGAATTTATCGGAAAATTCACCCTGTAAATTAAGATTAAATTTATGATTAATTTCTTCAATAAAATCAGATGGTTGATTGCCAATAGTATAAACATTTGCTAACAAACAATTATCGGGATGTTGATGATAAAAGTCTAAAACTTTGCGATTATAATTGCTCCACATTTGGATGGCAATTTCGGGATGGTCTAGTAAGGTAGCATCCGTCGCCCGACGATACAAAGAGTCGATGACTTCCCAAGGAGAACGATAGACAAAAATAAATTTAGCTTGGGGTAATAATTGATGCCAAAAGTCCAAAAATAAAGTAGTTCTAGGATCTTTCCATCCCCAAGCTGAAGACGAATCTTGATTAATTTCAATCAGTTTTTTAGCGGTTTCTATCTCTTGTTCTGTGAGGGAGATTTCCCCTGAGAATACACACCCCAGTTCATCAATATTATTGCTTTTAAAAATAGATTTGTGAAAGTCTACAAAATCAACATTTTCAAAATGACCTTTAATATTACCATAGTCGGCACCGACTAACTGTTTACCAATATTAACCCCTAGATTTTGTAGCAGGGAAGCGGTTAAAGAGGTTCCTGAGCGGTGCATTCCGGCAATGATAATAATGGGAGAAGGGGTGTTATTTGTATCCATCATGTTCTTGGGGTTCTATTTCAGCGTTTTAATCACAATCAACAACAATATTTAAAGACCTAGTTCCGATGCTGTCTTGACTAAACCGGACTTGATTTTTAAACTGGGTTCAATCAACAAGTCCACTACCCCAGTGCTACAGGAATCTTCATAGGGTTGAACTCGGAACATCCCAACATCAATACAGCGATCTAAATAAGTAAATTCACCCTCTACAATACCAGAAACCCCCGCATTCAGGAAATACACATCTGGTGATAGTTGACATTCAAACTTAAATTTGATGGCAATGGTCGTTCCGGGTTCAATCTGTTTAATAGATTGAGATGTGGCTAAAAAGGAGGCTCCCGCTAATTCAAATCCACTTACGGTTTTAATTAACATTCCAAAGCGAACATGGGAGGCGAGTTTATCAAATTTCACGGAATAGGTGTAAATATAACTATTTCGAGCGACTAAATGATTTACGGTTTCACCCCCTAGGGTAATAATATGGGGTTCTAAAATTTCCGCCCCCCTGGAGGGATATTTAATCGGATGATCAGGAACTAATTTGGGATCAAAATAATCTTTATAATGTCCATTTTTTGTATTCCAAGAAGGTAGGACGGAGGGAGAGGCTGGGTTTTTAGGATGGGACTGATTTTTTTGGGCATCTTCTTCAATTTCCTCCGAAGGTTGGGAGGATTTACGGGTTAAATGTTGAATTTCATCTCGGATCATGATCATTTGATCCGCATCGGCATAGATCATTTTTTGATATTTAGAAATGATCATTTTAGGAGTATGTTCGAGTAATAATTCTCCCCGATCCATTAATACAGCCGAGTCACAGAGTTGAATAATTGAAGGGGCTGAATGGGAGACAAATAAAATGGTGCCACCCCGATCTTTGATTTCATGAATTCGACTAAAACATTTGCGTTGAAAGGCTTCATCTCCAACGGATAAGGCTTCATCAACAATTAAAATATCAGGATCAACACTGGTAGCTACCGCAAATCCTAAACGGACATACATCCCGCTGGAATAGGTTTTGACGGGTTGATCAATAAAATCTCCAATATCAGCAAAAGCAGCAATACTATCAAATTTGGCTTCAATTTCATGGGTTTTTAATCCCAATAATTGACCATTAAAAAATACATTTTGTCGCCCGGTAAATTCAGGATTAAACCCACTCCCGAGTTCTAATAGGGCGGAAACTCGACCATTAACTTCCACGTCTCCTTGAGTTGGGGTTAAAGTTCCCACAATTATTTGTAATAGGGTACTTTTTCCCGAACCATTGCGACCGACAACCCCCAGGGTTTGGCCTTTCCAAACTTCTAAATTTATATCTTGCAATGCCCAAAAATTATGCGCCAGACTTTTTCCAGGCACAAAAACCTCCTTCAATCGATCCACCGGATGGCGATAACGTTTGAAGCATTTAGAGACGTGATTAACGGATATAGCAATTTCGGTCATTCGATGTTGATTTCCCGGTTTATCAGTGATCAGTTTGTGTGTGAGTTGTGTGAGGAACTGTCACCGCTACAAAACGTCAGCAAAGGCTGGACGCAACCGTCTATAAACCCATAGGCCCCCATAAAATATAACCAGGGCAATAATTGAGGATATGGCTAATTCTCCCCAATGTCTCATTTCCCCGACTAAAACTAAATCTCGATAGCTTTCTGAAAGTCCGGTAATGGGATTGCACCAAACAATCCAAAATTGCCAGGATTCGGGAACTTTGGCAACGGGATATAAAATTGGTGTCACATAAAACCAAAGGTTTAAAATTACGCCTAAACTCTGGGGAATATCGCGTAGAAATACGGTTAATCCAGCTGTTAAGTAGCCTAACCCGGCGGTTAATAAAACTTGGGGTATCCAAACTAACGGCAGTAACCAAAGGGTGGGGTGGAGGATTTGAGAAGACAAGGCGGTTAAGCCAATTAAGGCTACTAAGCCAAAGGAGCTTTCAATAAAGGCGGAAAAAATCGGTACCAGGGGCAATAATCCCAGGGGAAAAACCACCTTTTTGACTAAATTCGGCTGTCCAACGACGGAACTGGCGGCTTGAATTAATCCATTTGTGAAGGCAAACCAAGGAATTAAACCCGCAAATAGCCACAGGCCAAAGGCTAATTCGTTATCGGGAAACCCCTCAAGATTGAGTTTGACCTTGAGAACAATGGAAAAAACATAGGTATAAATCAGCAGTTGGGACAGCTGATTCAACAGAGGCCAGAGGTTGCCAAGAATCGAACCTTTGTATCGTGCCTCTAAGTCCCTTCGGACTAATGTACTTAGCAGATTCAGTTTGAGGGATAATCGGCTATTGACAAGCGACCATTGACTCCCACGCCCCGAAGTTCTGACAAAACCCTTGATTGACCGCAGCAATTTTTTCGTCCTCGTTCACTACACACACCATGATTTCAAGTTCACCACCTGACACAAAGAGCCAAGAAGACCTCAACCCTAAAGTCAACAGTGTTATCAGATATCCCGGCCAGAGGATTATTACTCCCAGATCTTGATCTTAATCAATCAGTGTGCCATACAAAGTGTCCAGAAAGCTAGTCCAAGAAGTAATTACGAATGGGGAATGGGGAATGGGGAATGGGGAATGGGGAATGGGGAATGGGGAATAGAAAGAGTTTACCTCCCCTGCTCCCCAGCCTCCCCCGCCTCTCTAATTAATGAGCGGAACCGTTACCATGGTAATCGTCGCTATTATAGAAGCCGTTTTTGGTTCCGAAGAACAGACAGCCCAGGGTAAAGAACACCGTTAATACGGTCAGGATTAATTTAATATCCATTTTTGGTAATCAACTCCACTCAATACGCTTTTGATTGTAGACCGTTCTGAGTTGGCAGGTGTATAGCAAATCCGTAGTGAGAGTTTTAATATTCTATCCCGGGGTTTGTTTAAATTCAGAATTTAGGTTTGATCAGTTACAATAAAACCCGAGGCTTTCTCATTGATTAATTGAATCTCATGCTGAGAAAAAATTTGTTTTTTAAAGTGATCTTAGTGGGATTGAGTTTAGGATTTATTCTGGATCTCACCGCTAAGTTCTGGGGAGAGTTTATTTGGTTTGAAGAAGTTAATTATTTGTCGGTTTTTCAAGGACGATTACTGATAGAAGTTGGGTTGGCTCTACTGGGTTTATTAATAACTGTGGCTTGGTTAATGGGGAATTTAGTGATAGCTCGACGCTATCGATATTTGTCTCAAGATTTACAAAATAAACCTCCCGATCATCTTTTTGATTTATCTCATCAGAATTTACCTCGATTTTCCTTGGGATTACCTTCGCTTCTAATGCTGGTGATGGGTTTCTCCCTGTTGCTGGGTTTGATTATTATTCATTATAGCCAGATTTTTATTAGTTATTGGCATTGGGATTCGAGTCAACCTCTATTTTCTAAACTTCCGGCTCAGTTTGAACCTCAAATTTTTGAGCAATGGATTAAAAATTTTAAAGACTACAGTTGGAAAATACCTGTTTTAGTAATTTTAGTAATTTCTATTCTCTGGAATTCTTTAATTGTTTTTAGTTTTATTGCTTTAATCTTTGGTTTTGGATTTAGCTTATTATTATCAAGTCATTGGGCAAATTTCTTGCAATATTTTTATCCTACTTCTTTTAACCAAGTCGAACCCTTATTAAATCGAGATATTAGCTTTTATATTTTTAGTCTTCCCATTGCCCACCTGTTAGAATTTTGGGTAATTGGATTGTTTTCAGTTAGTTTTATTACTTGTAGTTTAATATATTTACTATCTGGAAATAGTCTCAGTCAAGGACGATTCCCAAGTTTTTCCCAACCCCAGCAACGTCACCTGCACGGACTAGCGGGGCTTTTAATGTTTAGTTGTGCGATGCGGTATTGGTTAGCTCGTTATGAACTTTTATACTCCACCCAGGGGGTTGTATTTGGGGCAGATTTTACCGATATCAATGTATTAAAACCTGGTTATTTATTGTTATCTATAATTGCTCTATTTCTTTCTGTTTTTCTAATCTGGCAATCTCTTTTTTCGGTCAAAAAAGTCAGACCATATATTGATATTTTTTTAAGAAAAATAGGGGTACTATCTCTAATTAAAAACCGAAATTCACGCCGAGATAAATTATTCGCAGATAGCTATTCCCTTAGAGTAATATTTACTTGGTATTTAGGGCTGAGTCTTCTAGTGGTAAGTATTATTCCCAATTTGGTTCAACAGTTTATTGTTCAACCCAACGAATTAGAGCGAGAATTACCTTATATTAAACACAGTATTAAGTATACTCGCCAAGGCTTTAATTTAGATAAAATCAATGTTGAAACTTTTGATCCCAATGCTAAATTAAGTTATACCGATATTCAAAATAATAATTTAACCATCGATAATATTCGTCTTTGGGATAAACGACCGTTATTACAAACAAATCGTCAATTACAACAAATTCGTCTTTATTATGAATTTTCCGATGCTGATTATGATCGATATTCCATTTTACCCGATAAATTTTTAGGAAAGTTTAATACGGGTTTACAAAAACAACAGGTACTGATCGCCCCTCGGGAATTAAATTATGAATTAGTGCCGGAAAAAGCCAAGACTTGGGTTAATGAGCATTTGGTTTATACTCATGGTTATGGTTTTACCCTTTCTCCAGTCAATCGGGTGGCTGAGGGCGGTCTCCCTGAATTTTTTGTTAAAAATATTGGCGCTGATCCCCAATTAGATCCCGATACCACCTTAGAAGTTTCTCCTCGAATTAAAAATATTATTCCGATTGGTAAACCTCGACTTTATTACGGTTTATTGACTAATACTCAAATCATGACTTCTACTCAGGTCAAAGAACTGGATTTTCCCTTGGGCAATGAGAATGTTTATAATATCTATGATGGTGAGGGTGGCATTATCATTGGCACCGGATGGAAACGGTTTTTATTTGCCTATTATTTAAAAAATTGGCAAATGCTATTTACCGATAACTTCACCCCCGAAACTAAGTTATTATTTCGGCGTAATATCTTAGAAAGGGTAAAGGCGATCGCTCCTTTTCTCCATTATGATAGTAACCCCTATCTTGTGGTTGCTGACTCTAATTTCCCATCCGTAGATCATAATTATTTATATTGGATGATTGATGCTTATACCACCAGTAATATGTACCCCTATTCCGATCCCGAAGGGGCGGGATTTAACTATATTAGAAATTCGGTTAAAGTAATTGTTGATGCTTATAACGGTAAGGTGAAGTTCTATTCATTAGAGGAAGATAAAGATCCCATCATATCCACACTAAAACAGGTTTTTCCTGATTTGTTTAATTCTATTGAAGAAATGCCTATTACCCTGCGTCAACATATTCGCTATCCCCTTGATTTATTTAGTGTTCAATCTCAACATTTACTCACTTATCACATGAGTGATCCGATTGTTTTTTATAATCGGGAAGACCTCTGGCGGGTTCCAGTAGAAATTTATGCGAGTAAACAACAACCCATGGAACCCTATTATTTAATCATGCGATTACCGACGGAAAAAACCGAGGAATTTATGCTGCTGCTGCCCTTTACTCCTGCTAGTCGGAATAACTTAGTCGCCTGGTTAGCGGCTCGCTCTGATCTCGAACATTATGGCAGTTTACTATTATATCGTTTCCCCAAACAACGCCTGATTTTTGGGCCGGAACAGGTAGAAGCTTTAATTAACCAAGAACCCGAAATTTCTGAGCAGATTTCCCTCTGGAGTCGTCAAGGTTCCCGGGTAATTCAAGGCAATTTATTAGTAATTCCCATTGAACAATCCCTACTTTATGTTGAACCTTTATATTTAGAGGCAGAGGAAAATAGTTTACCGACCTTAGTTAGAGTAATTGTTGCTAGTGAAAACCGAGTTGTGATGCGACCAACCTTAGAAGAAGCATTAAGAGACATCTTTCAAGTCCCACCGATTCAACCCTCTGCTCCCCTAAATTTATCCCAACCAAAGCCAGTTAAATAAAGAGGGATTACCAATAAATCCCTTTAGCAATGGGCATTCTCCATCCAGTTCCAAAAGCGCGATCGCTAATTTTTAATCCCGGGGCTGCTTGACGACGTTTAAATTCTGCTATCATCACTAATTTAATCACTTTCTGAACCACCAATTCTTGATGTCCTGCTTCCACAATTTCAGCTAAGGATTGATGTTTTTCAATTAAACGATATAAAATATCATCTAAAATTTCATAAGGGGGTAAAGAATCTTGATCGACTTGTCCGGGTTTAAGTTCTGCGCTGGGTGGCTTTGTTAATATATGATCAGGAATGATTTCTTTGCCATGATATTGATTAAACCAAGAACACAAGGAATAAACCCTGGTTTTAGGCACATCGGCAATTACCGCTAATCCCCCATTCATATCCCCATATAAGGTACAATATCCTACCGCCATTTCTGATTTATTCCCTGTAGTTAATAGCAAATGTCCGAATTTATTAGAAACCGCCATTAATAGTGTGCCTCGGATGCGAGATTGCAGGTTTTCTTCTGCTAACCCAAAGGAGGTTCCTGCAAAGATCGGATCTAGGGTTTGATCAAAGGTTTTCATTAAATCCTCAATGGGTAAAGTTTGGGTTTGTATTCCTAAATTATTGGCTAATTCTAAGGCATCTTGAATCGAATGATCGGAACTATATGGAGAGGGCATTAACACCCCTAAAACCTTTTCTTTGCCTAATGCTTCCGTTGCGATCGCAGCGACTAAAGCCGAATCAATTCCGCCACTTAAACCTAAAATAACTTGAGAAAATCCACACTTATGCACATAATCTTTTACGCCTAAAACCAACGCTAACCAAATTTCTTGATCCTGACTTTCAATTAAGTTTATTTGCTGGTTTTGGTCAGAAACAGCAATTAAATCTTGTGTATTTGGGTCAAATTCTATAATTTCAAAATCCGTATCAAAAGGTTTTAAACTTAATATTTTATCACCATTTTTATTAAATGCAAAACTACAGCCATCAAAAATTAAATCATCATTTCCCCCCACTTGATTCGCATACAAAATGGGAATATTATACCGTTTTGCACTATGACTAATTAAAGATTGTCTGAACTTCTGTTTCCCCACTTGATAGGGAGAAGCCGATAAATTAACGACTAAATCTATATTTTTTTCTACTAATTCTGCTAAAGGATTACAAGCATAATTACGCTTACCCCAAAATGATTCATCATTCCATAAATCCTCACAAATTGTTACCCCAATTTTAATCCTTTCTCCAGAATTTTCTAAAATAAAAAAATCACTTTCTAACCCCGGTTCAAAATATCGATCTTCATCAAAAACATCATAGGTCGGTAATAATCGCTTCTGAAAATACTGTTTAATTTCACCCTGTTCTAATAAGGCTGCACTGTTATAAATCGGGTTTCCCCCATTTTTTTGATAGTCTAAATTGGGTTCAACTGTTCCTACTAATACCGCAATTCCTGGCGGTAAATCTCTTGCTAATTGCTCTAACTTTTCCGTTGCTGCTTGAATAAAACTGGGACGAATTAATAAATCTCTGGGAGGATATCCTGTTAAGGATAATTCTGTTGTTAATAACAAATCACATCCGGCGGCCAAGGCTTTTTCTGCTGCTTCTAATATCCGTTGGGCGTTTCCCGTTAAGTCTCCAACGGTGGGGTTAAGTTGAGCGATCGCAATTTTCATGCTTGAGTATGACATCAATTAAACTGACTTAAATTATTGCAAACCCACCCTAAAAAATCAGAAAAAGACAACCTCTGCACCGCCCCCATAGTCGATCAAAATTATGATATTAAAATCTATAAGTATTCTTCTTGAGCCGGAGTGGGTAACTTTTGTAAATCGGGGATTTCCACCAGTTCTTTCTCCTGTTCCTTCACACTAATTGGAACCCTCAAAGGTTGACGCTGCTCTAACCAACAACTGGCTAAAGGTAAGGTTTGATCCAAATCTTCCAAAGGTCGAGGAATGACCATTACAGCGTTTAACTCCCCAATCCGTTCGGCTTCAAACATTCCCGCCTCTATCGCCATCGCCACATCGGACACAGGGCCCCGAATAATCACCGTACACAACCCCGCCCCAATCCGTTCATAAGACATCAGGCTCACATCCGCCGCCTTCAACATGGCATCCGCCGCTCCCACCATCGCCGGAAATCCCCTAGTTTCAAGTAACCCCACCGCCTGATTACTTAAACGATGACCCGCCCCATTGGTTAGATTGGATAACCGCGAACTAATCGGAAGCACCAGTTCTAAATTTGGAAAGGGTCGAGGAATTACTAAGCTAGAAATAAATTGACCAAACTGTTTAGCCGTTTGCTCCCCTGTTTCCACAGCCAAACGCACCTCAGAAATTTTTCCCCGCACAATTGCCGTGCAGTGTCCCCCCCCAATTTTTTCATAGCCCACTAAATGAACCCCGGCGGACTTCAACATCATATCCGCCGTTCCCACAATCGCCGGGAAGCTCTGGGTGGAAACTAAACCCAAAGCCATATCTCTAAAATCGGTCTGGTTTGACCGTTCAGAATGGCCGGAATTCCGTCTGTTTGCGTCCATTTTTAATTATTCCGATAGATGGGAATTATTGAAGGCTTTGCGATGGGGAAGCAAGGTATCTAATAACTGACTCAGATGTTCTTTTCCATAGATTACCGGAGGAAGGGGCCCAGATGACAGTTCCGAGGATACTGGAGACTGGGGAACCAGAGCCGTTTCCTCCGATTTTTCTGGGTTAGAGGGGACAACCGTTTCCGGTTCAGCCGGAGTGGGCGGAATATCGGACGGTTGAGCCGGGATTTCCTCCAATACCGGGGTAATCTCTGGTTCAGAGGTAGGGGATACCCAGTCTAAAACTGGAGCAGGCTCCTCAAACCAGGGAGACATGATCGCGGGTTCTGGAGTCAATTCCGGTGGCGGAGATACCTGTTGGGGTTCTAATACACGAGAGTGATCCCCAATTAGAGATCTCGCGGCAACAACTTGTTGAGGTGCAATAGAACTCTGCAAGATCGTTGTTTCTGAACCAATACAGGCGTTTTCCCCCAGGGTTCCTGCCCCTAGAATCAACACCCCCGAACCCAAGACCACACCTGTCTCTATCTCTAGGATACCTTGGTAAACCTGAATAATCACCCCCCGCCCGATACAAACTCCCGCAGCGATCCGAAGCTGACCATCGGCTGCCGCTTGTAGGATCACCCCGGGTGCTAGGGTAGCCCCGGGATCAATTGTGACATCGCCACTCACATAAACATCTAGGTTTAGGAGTTGCGGTGGCGATATTTTCATCGAAAAACTGGGTTTGAAACCCCGTCCTTTAGCGAAGTGAAGGACGGCTTTACACAATCTTCTAAGTAACAATCAACCCGTTGGAACGGCGAATTAACTGTACTTTACTAGAAGCAATCTGCCCTAACCGTTTCCAATTAGCATCGCTGACAGATACTTGTCTTTCGGTGTCTCCTGACACATAACCAACACCCTTGGGACATTTCACTAAGTCCCCCTTGCGAAATCCATGACGAGTTGTAGAACCTCCATACTTACGACGCACTCCGCCTTTTGCCGGGAGCATTAAGTGAAGTTGACGACGAGAAAAAGGCGGTCGGCGAATCACTCGGAATTGGGTAGTGGTAATCACAACATCACCAAACCAATTAGCACCATCAGTTTTGGCTGTATGATATGGGCGATACTCAACAAAAGCTGTTGCTGCAATCGCTACACCATCAACTGCATGAGTGTTGAACTTAGCCTTAGATTTGTCTACTTTGTTCTTGGTTAGCCCTAAGTATTTACGAGTTGATGCGGTTTGATAACCTTCAATCTTAACTACAGGTGCTAACTTTTCTAGTTGGCTTAACATCCATTTTTGTCCAACCATAACAGGTGAAAAACCTTTACCAGATTTCGCTTGTTTACGTCCACTGGTTAAGTCAACATCGGCTTTGATATACTCGTATCTAATTTCTGCAACTGGGTAAATTTTGCATAATTCGGAAACTATTCTCAATTCTAATTGGCGATTAGCGCGAATTGAGGGAGCAAGTTTACCTTGGCGACGATTATTAAAGCGTTTTTGGCGATGGTTGCGTTTTGAGAACTCAACCTTCCGGTTGATTCTTCTTCCTCTACGACTTCGGCGCATTAATCGTCTTATATCCATGCGCTCACGGACTGTCTGAAAAGGTAAAATTAGATGAGCCGTATAAAGTGTAAATTTAGCTGACTGAACACCAATCCCAGAGAATTTCTTGCCAGGATCAATCCCAATCACAATATTTTGGGTTGTGTACCCACTGGGCTCAACTGTTAGTTGAACATAAAATTGCCCACCATCTGACCAGTGCTTAACTGCTTTTCCCGACTCAATCCACTTCCTCGCTCTTGCTGGTGTGGTTGGCATCAACGGCTTGTTGTTTTGATCAATTACTGGGATTCGCATTTTGGTATAACCCAATTTCTTGTTTTAGTCTCTTTGCTCAACTCAATTAAGATGTCTTGGCTTTACCCAACACCTGAACCAATCAGGTTTAGATTTTGTCCGAACTAGAGAAGTATTCGGAAGTCTGTACCCAATTGAGTCTCAATCAGCTATTCACTTCTTGCGTTGCCTAAATTGGTTTAAGCAATCCCCGCACTTTTAGGGCGGGGTTAGTGAACTTTACTCGAACCTCTAGCGTTGCAACAGGAAACTTGATGTTAGGGACGTTGGATAATTTCCTCCAGTACCCGACGCTTGGCTTTGGAGTCAATCCCGATTAATCGGACATATTCCCCACGATGTTCGTTCAAGCAACCGTCTAAAGCGGCCATCACTTCGGAGATATTGTTAGATTGAATCGGAGCACAACTGTTCCAAGATCCGGTACGGAAGCGACGAGCATCCGCGTGTTCTGTGCCAATTTTGTAGCCTTTGGCTAACAGACCCCGAACGTGATCCGCAACGCCATTATCCAGTTTGCCACTGCTGACGGTTGCTGTACTGGGACGACTGGCGGAAGCCGGAGCCGAAACCGTTGGCGCTACTTTGCCATCGGGACGCTGAATAATTTCTTCCAGGACACGGCGTTTGTTTTTGGGATCAATTCCAATTAAACGCACATATTCCCCCTGATGCTCACTGGCGATCGCATCTAATTTAGAAAGAATGTCTGCTACTCCTGAGCCGGAGAGACTAGGGCCACTGCGCCAAGATCCGGTACGGAAGCGACGAACATCGGCGTGTTCTGTGCCAATTTTGTAGCCTTTGGCCAACAGATCGCCAATTTGTCCCCCGAGACTAGAACTGGCAACACTGGCCGAACCCGCAGGAGCCGCCACCGAAGCACTGACCTTAGCCGTGCCAGCTTTAGGAGCTACTGCACCATCGGGACGTTGAATAATTTCTTCTAGGACACGGCGTTTGTTTTTGGGGTCAATCCCAATTAAACGCACATATTCCCCCTGATGCTCACTGGCGATCGCATCTAATTTAGAAAGAATGTCTGCTGCTCCTGAGCCAGAGATGCTGGGGCCACTGCGCCAAGATCCGGTACGGAAGCGACGGGTATCTGCATATTCCGTCCCAATTTTGTAGCCTTTGGCTAACAGATCGCCAATTTGTCCCCCGAGATCGGAACTGGCAACACTGGCCGAACCCCCAGGAGCCGCCACGGAAACACTACCTTTTCCATTACTGGATTTTGGAGCTACGGCGCCGTCGGGACGTTGAATAATTTCTTCTAGGACACGACGTTTGTTTTTGGAGTCAATGCCCAACAGACGGACATATTCTCCGCCATGATCTCTGAGGCAAGCTTCTAAGGCTGCCACGACTTCCCCTGTGGTTTTGGCCGTGATCGGAGCGCCACTGCGCCAAGATCCGGTGCGGAAGCGACGGGTATCGGCGTGTTCGGTGCCAATTTTGTAACCCTTGGCTAACAGATCCCCGATTTGCTGTACGATTTCAGCCGCTAAATTGGAACTTCCGGTATAGGCATAGGAGCGATCGCGACCACTGCCATTACCGACTCCCCCCGATTCATTACGAATCGGGTTAATACAAGAGGAGTTTTCAGAACACTGATAACCCGCTTTTAGGGATTGGTTGACCCCGATGACGTGGGTAGCAAAGCTCAGATCCGCATCTGTGACATTAGGTAAGCGATCGGCCTGTTGTTGGTTAGTGATAATCGAACCGGAGGGAACATATTTTCCCGGGGGAATTTCCACGTCTTCGATTAAAACGTGCATCATGATAATGCAACCATTCCCGACTCTGGAATTGAACACCGTAGAGCGGAATCCGATAAAACAATTATCTCCCACATAGGCTGGGCCATGGATTAAAGCCATGTGGGTAATAGAGGAATTCTTACCTATCCATACGGAGTAGGACTGACCATCGTCCCCTTTAACGCGACCTTCTTCTAAGCCGTGAATGACTACCCCATCTTGGATATTGCTATTTTCCCCGATGGCGAAGGGTGCTCCTTCATCGGCTCGAATAGAAGTACCCGGGGCGACTAATACATGAGCACCAATCCGAACGTCACCAATAATATTAGAAAAAGAATGTACATAAGCCGTTGGGTCGATTTTCGGCTCTGCCAAGTTCTTCGACCAAGGGGTTGGAGGAGCCGCTAGGCCACGAACTGCCATATTTTAATTTCTCCTAACCGAATAGTTGTTTGTTAGTTTGTTTTCAGTTGTTCGTTATTGCACTGGAGCAAAAGGGATGATTAAGAAGTTGATCCCGTTAAACATTAAGAAGTTCTGAAGTTTTTAATTTCGGGTGCGGAATTTCAACTTTTTTTCAAAATTTGATTTATCCTATAAATAACACCTTTCCTAACTTTTTCCCTCTTAAAAATTTAAAGTCTTTCGCTTCTCAATAACTCCCACTTTTTTCCTGTTAATAATGATCTTTTTTGCTGTAAATCGTTCGATTTTCCACATTAATGGTGTCGATGATTGCAACAACCGCCGCATCACTGGGTCGTTTTTCACTCCCTTCAACATGGCGAGCCGCACTGCCTCGACTCACGAGTACCCATTCACCGATTCCGGCTCCCACCACATCAATCGCCACCTCATACTCGTTGGAGAGATCCTCTCCATGTTCATCAACAAATCGTAAAAGTAGAAACTTGGAACCCCTTAAACTAGGTTCTTTCTGATTGCCCACAACCGTGCCAATCACTTTGGCAATTTGCATAATGAGTCTGAGGAAGAATAAATGGGAATTTGGAGCGATTCATCACAGGATTTAGGGTCAATTTACCGATTTTTAAAATCCTCTGGACATTAGGGACGGTTTAAAGGACGAATCCCACTGAGGCTTTCGCGGAATTGTTCCACTGCTTCGGTATAGCGGATGGGTAAAACATATTCTAAGTTTTCGTGGGGACGAGCGATAATATGAGTGGATAACACTTCTCCACCCTTAACTCGTTTAATCGATTCTACCCCGGCGGATACGGATGCTTGCACTTCGGAGACATCCCCGCGCACAATCACGGTGACCCGGGCGCTGCCAATTTTTTCGTAACCCACTAAGGTGACACGGGCGGCTTTTACCATTGAGTCCGCCGCTTCCACAACGGCAGGAAAGCCTAAGGTCTCGATCATGCCAACTGCAATCGCCATTAAATTTGACTCCTAAAATCAATCAAAACAGTCAGGGAATAATACAGAATTTCTCCATAAAATGGGAATAATTCTGATTTCAATTGAAATTGACCTGGGGTTGTGAAATTACTTTTTAGAACTTCTACGCGAGTCAATTCAACGTTGGATTTTTTGAGTCCCTAGTAAGAACGGAACTGCTCGACTGCATCGGTATAGCGAATCGGCAGAACATATTCTAGGTTCTCATGGGGACGAGCAATAATGTGGGTGGAAGTCACCTGACCGCCATTCACTCGTTTGATGGATTCGACTCCGGCTGCTACGGAGGCTTGCACTTCGGAGACATCCCCACGCACAATCACGGTGACTCGGCCACTGCCAATTTTCTCATATCCCACCAAGGTAACCCGGGCGGCCTTTACCATGGCGTCTGCTGCTTCTACAACAGCAGGAAAGCCTAAAGTTTCAATCATTCCCACAGCAATTGACATGGTTTAACTCCTAATTGGTGAACAAAACAAACTACACTGTATTTTTAAGCAATAAGCGACTTTCCAACAGATTTAACCGTCAGATTTCGGGCTACACTCAGATGTTGCAGTTCCCCTTTAAGTCTAATTTTAGGGCTTATTGATCCCTAGATTTGGCAATAGTTATATTTTCCTATTGCTTACTTTCCGACCCTTGAGGATGGAAACCGAGATCAGCAGATTACCTACAATTTCAATTTACAGAAATAGTAACGAACCTCCCTCTCTAAGAATAGGAGAAGGGTGACACTCTTGACAATATTAATCTGGATTATATTTTCTCATTTTTAATATTATTTTTGTTGATAATGAATTTTGATTAAGTTTTGTTAAGTTTTTAAGAATTATAGCCGTGCCAATAAAACCATAGCTCTAATTAAAAGATTTTTTACCCTTATAGCTCTACAAGCTAGTATAATAGCCCGCCAATTCCGGCTACAAGTCAACCCAAAGACCTATGAATCCAAAATCTTGGTATAGTAAGCTGAGAATTCCTAAGAATTTTCTAATTTTAAGTTAAATGACAGATTTTCTCCTCCACACCAGTTGGTGGATACCTTTTTATGGCTTAATTGGGGCAATCTTGACCTTGCCTTGGTCAATGGGATTGGTGCGACGCACCGGGCCCAGACCCGCCGCCTACTTTAATTTGTTAATGACGGTTTTAGCCCTTGTCCATGGTTCGGTGATTTTCCGCACTACCTGGGATGAACCCATTCAGCAAATCCTTTTCCATTGGGTACACACCAACAATTTAGACCTGTCCTTTGCCTTGGAAATCTCCCCGGTGAGTTTGGGGGCCATGGAATTAATTACGGGTTTGAGTTTAATTGCTCAATGCTACGCCCTGGGATACATGGAAAAGGACTGGGCTCTGGCTCGGTTTTTTGGCCTGATGGGCTTCTTTGAGGCGGCCATTAGTGGGTTAGCCTTGAGTGATTCCTTGTTACTGAGTTATATCCTCCTAGAATTATTAACCCTCTCTACCTATCTACTGGTGGGCTTCTGGTATGCCCAACCCCTGGTGGTGACGGCGGCTCGGGATGCGTTTTTAACCAAACGGGTCGGAGATGTCTTGTTGTTAATGGGGGTGGTGTACCTCTCCACCCTGGCCGGAAGTTTGAGCTTTTCCGATTTGGAAGGATGGGCAGAAACCGCCACCTTAATGCCCCTCCAGGCGACCTTACTGGGTTTGGCCTTAATTTCTGGCCCGATTGGAAAATGTGCTCAATTTCCCTTAAATCTCTGGTTAGATGAGGCGATGGAAGGCCCTAACCCAGCCTCGATTATGCGAAATTCGGTGGTGGTGGCCAGTGGAGCCTATGTCTTAATTAAACTCCAACCGGTTTTGGCCCTATCCCCGATTGCTTCCACAACCTTAGTGGTTTTAGGGACAATTACCGCCATTGGTGCTTCTCTGGTTTCTATTGCTCAAATTGATCTCAAACGGGCTTTATCCCATTCCACCAGTGCCTATTTAGGGTTGGTGTTTATTGCGGTAGGAGAAAGTCATGTTGATATTGCCCTACTATTGCTGTTCACCCATGCGATCGCCAAAGCCTTAATTTTCATGAGTGCGGGTTCGGTAATTCTAACCACCAATACTCAAGATTTAACCGAGATGGGGGGGTTATGGTCAAAAATGCCCGCCACAACCATCGCTTTTATTGTGGGTGCAGGGGGTTTAGTGGCGTTAATGCCCTTGGGAACCTTTTGGACGATGCGCCGTTGGGTCGATGGATTTTGGACAATTCCTCTGTGGTTAATTTTGGTCTTGCTGCTGGTTAATTGTTTAACGGCTTTAAGTTTAACCCGGGTTTTCGGATTGGTTTTTGCCGGAAAACCCCAACAAAAAACCCGGCGAGCACCAGAAGTTCCATGGCCGATGGCTTTACCGATGGTTGCCATGATTATTTTGACTTTATTAGTGCCAATAATGTTACAACAATGGCAATTATTGCTCAGTTGGACTGCGCCTTTGGTGGAAGTTCCCGCTACTGGGTTGGCTGAGATTTTGCGTCAAGCTACGGTGCCTTTACTGGTGATTTCGGGTTTAGTTGGAGTGGCAATTGGAGGCGGGATTTATTTATTTGGAATGGGTTCTAAGCCTTACAAATTACCCTGGAAAGGATTGCAAGATTTATTCGCTTACGATTTTTATATTGATCGAATTTACGATCTAACGGTGGTTTTGTTTGTGAATCGAATTTCTGCTTTTAGTGCTTGGATTGATCGCTATATTATCGATGGCATTGTTAATGTTTTTGGTTTAGCCACTTTATTTAGTGGAGAAGGCTTAAAATACAGTATTTCTGGACAATCTCAATTTTATCTCCTAACTATTGCTTTAGGAGTAGGAGTATTGCTGGGATTAATGTTGTGGCAATTCTAACTGTAGTAAGCCCTTTAGGGCTTTATTTTCTTAATCTACGGAAATTAACTATCAACTATCAACACCAATTTATTTATGCTTAGTGTATTAATTTGGCTTCCTTTATTTGGTGCGGCTATTATTGCCTTTTGGCCGAATTTATCGGGTAAAACGGCTCGTCAATTGTCCTTGGTCATCACGGTTGGATTATTTTTATGGTCATTGGTTTTAGCAGGATTATTTGATCCGGGGAATCCTTCCTTACAATTTAAAGAATTTATTCCTTGGATTAAACCCTTGGGGTTAAATTATACTTTAGGGGTTGATGGTTTATCCTTACCTTTAGTGATTTTAAATGGGTTATTAATTACCATTGCGATCGCTATTACGGATTTATTTATCAGTCGTCATCAACTCTATTACGCCTCAATCTTATTGATTTCGGCAGGAATTTCAGGAACATTTTTATCCCAAAATTTATTATTGTTTCTGCTATTTTATGAAGTTGAACTCATCCCTTTATATCTGTTAATTGCGATTTGGGGAGGTAAACGCAAAGGCTATGCAGCCACTAAATTTCTCCTGTATACAGCCGTTTCGGGATTTCTCATTTTAGCTTCTTTTTTAGGCATTGTTTGGCTGACCCATACCCTAGATTTTGATTTAGATACTATTAGTGCTACGGCGTTAGGAGTCTCATCTTTACCCCTAAACACCCAACTGATTTTATTAGGCGGTCTGTTAATTGGATTTGGGATTAAAATTCCCCTGTTTCCCTTCCATACCTGGCTACCGGATGCCCACGTTGAAGCCTCAACCCCCGTTTCTGTGCTGTTGGCCGGGGTATTATTAAAGTTAGGAACCTATGGGTTATTACGGTTTGGAGTCGGCCTATTTCCTGATGCTTGGTCAGTAATTGCTCCCTGGGTGGCCAGTTGGGCTGTAGTTAGTGTTTTATATGGAGCTTTTTGTGCCATTTCTCAGAAAGATATGAAGAAAATGGTCGCCTATAGTTCTATTGCTCACATGGGCTATATTTTATTAGCCTTTGCTGCTGCTAACTCCACCAGTTTATTAGGGGCTGTGATGCAAATGGTGAGTCATGGTTTAATCTCGGGATTAATGTTTTTAACCGTTGGCGTTGTATACCGAAAAGCGGGGAGTCGAGATTTAGATATTATTCAAGGGTTACTTAACCCAGAACGCGGTTTACCCCTAATTGGAACTATTATGATTATGGCGGTAATGGCGAGTGCGGGTATACCTGGTTTAGTGGGATTTGTGGCAGAATTTATCATCTTTCGGGGCAGTATGGAAGTCTTCCCCGTACAAACTTTATTGTGCATGATTGGAACCGGATTAACTTCTGTTTATTTCCTGATTATGATTAATAAAGCTTTCTTTGGTCGCCTTTCGGAATATGTGGTGAATTTGCCTTCTGTACAATGGAGCGATCGGATTCCGGCAATAATTTTAGCCTTAATTATTGTGATTTTAGGAATTCAGCCTAACTTACTGGTGAGATTAAGTGATGCTTCTACAACGGCTTTAGCCCATACTCAACCCTTATTTGCTCACCATCTCGCAGAAAAAGTTTAATTTTTTGATAGAGTGGGTTTAAATAATTGAGCAGAAAATCAAACCCACTTTATCACTTTTCCAAAGATAAATTTTAATTAAACCTTTAAACAAAATGAAACTTACGGATTTTACCCCCATGTCTAAACATCCTTTATCTGAATATATTCATCGCCTGGAGTCCGGTGAAGCTCTGTTGCCGAATTATCCCGAAAATTTGGTGGAAGTTGTGGGTATCTTGAAAAGTTATGGTGTTGTTCTGGATGCCTATTCTAATAATTTAATTTATATTGCAGATGAACAGTTTTTAGAATTATTCCCCTTTTTCAAGTATTTTAATGGAGAAGTCAATATCAAAAAATTATTTCAATATTTGTGGCATGATCGGATTAATTTTGAATATGCCGAATATTGTATGAAAACCATGTTTTGGCATGGGGGCGGTAAATTAGATGAATATTTAGATTCTTCTGAATTTCTCAAGTTAGCAGAAACTGCGATTCAAGCTAAAACTAAGGGAAATTTGATGATTCAAACTCTCCATCGTTTTTTCCCGGAATTTCTACCCGAACAAATCCGACAACTGGCTTATTATAGTGGATTAGGTCAATTTTGGCGGGTGATGAGTGATATGTTTATTTCCCTTTCTGATCGTTATGATCAAGGAGAAATTAAATCTATTCCTGAAGTAGTCAATCATATTTTATTAGCCCTAGTAGAAGCTGCTAATAAACCCATTACTTATAGCGTCAAAATCAATAATCAAGTTTATGATATCCTGCCAAAATCTGCCGGATTAACTTTTTTAATGGATACCGCAGTTCCCTATGTTGAAGCTGTGTTCTTTAGGGGAACTCCTTTTCCTGGAACGGTTTCTTATAATGCTCAAGCCCATCAAATTCCCACAGAGCAAAAAGACTTTGCCTATGGTGCATTATACGCCGATCCTTTACCGATTGGTGGGTCGGGTATTCCCCCAACTCAATTAATGCAGGATATGCGTCATTTTCTTCCTGATTATTTACATAATATCTATCAAAATAGTTGTCGCGGAGAAGATGATTTACGGGTGCAAATTTGTCAGAGTTTTCAAAAGTCAATGTTCTGTGTCACCACGGCGGCAATTGTGGGATTAGCCCCCCATTCTATTAATACTAATGATCCTGAACAAAAACAAGCTAATCGGATCTATTTTGAGAATTGGATGGATCGATTTTTAAACTCCCGTTTAGGGGAAGTTAATCAACCTACATTCAGGGAATGTAAGCTATTTCCTGAACGTTAAAAGACACTTTAAACTAGAAACCAGGTTTATTTGAGAAATCCGGTTTTTGAGAAGTTGTGATCGCGCCAAAAACGAGCGGAAAACAGATAATCCCTCTTTTATCACTATAGTAAGGGCAAAAAGATAGTAATAGTAAAAAGAAGAATCTGTCGAGGGAAGCTCATCCTAAACGCGGCCAAATCGTTCAATCGGCCAAAAACGAAATACGGCGCGACCAATAATATTTTCCTTGGGAAGAAAACCCCAAACATGGGAATCATTACTATCATTGCGATTATCTCCCATAACAAAATAGGAATTCTCAGGAACTTTTACTGGGGGTAATTGATAATGAGGTTCCTCAGCAATATAACGCTCAAATTGGGGCTGATTGTCAATATAAACCCGACCATTTTTAACTTCAATGGTTTGACCTGGCTGACCAATAATTCGCTTAATAAAGGCTTGATCTGCCGCATAGCCAATCTCTTGTAATTGGGGAGGAGGAGCAAAAACAATAATATCGCCAAATTGGGGAGAATCTAAATAATAGGATACCTTTTCTATGACTAAGCGATCGTTTATTTCTAAAGTCGGGAACATGGAATCTGAGGGAATAAATCGAGGTTCAGCAACAAAAGTTCTAATTAATAATGATAATCCCAGGGCGATCGCTAAAATTACAATATTCTCTCGGATTTGATCCCAAATACTTTTTTTAGGGATTGCAGGTTGGGGCTTTTGAGTTACTTGTTTTTCTTCGGATTTCATTGTTTTTTTCCCTAATATTATTATCTATAAAAATAAATTGAGAATTAAGAATCGCAATTAAGCTATGATTCTTAATTCTCAATCATTAACCCTGGAAATTGAAGGGATAAATTGTTAATTCTCATGGGAGGATTTGTGATGAAAACGAATTCCCAAAAAGACATCATAGAGGAAACCCCAAAAGTCTTTCTTTCCTTCTAATATTCCCAAGGTTTGGGGAGAACCTTTTTCATCTAACAGAGGCTTCATAAATTCATAGGTTGGCTTGTAATAATACCAAGGAATAGATGGCCATAAATGATGAATCAGATGGTAATTTTGCCCCAAAATTAACAGATTTAAAACCGAACCCGGATACACCCTAGCATTTTTCCAGCGACCCCGTTCTTGAAACGGACGATGGGGTAAATAATCAAAGAATAAACCCAAAGCTATGCCCACAACCAAAGCCGGACAAAACCAGAAATTCAGAATATAGCCGAGGAATTCATAATGAATAGAGATCGCAACAATAGTCACTACAAATAAGCGACTCAAAAACCATTCCAAAAGCTCATATTTTTTCCAAAGTCGGCGCTTGAAAAAAAACACTTCATGGTAGAAAAAACGTGCCGCAATCAACCACAAGGGGCCACCTGTGGAAACAAAATGATCCGGATCATTGTCTGGATCATTAACATGGCAATGATGTTGGATATGCACCCGCGTAAATACGGGAAAAGCGAACCCTAACATCAAAGCACTACCGTGTCCTAATACCGAATTCAGAATGCGGTTTTTGTGGGCAGAATTATGGGATGCGTCATGGATCACTGTCCCCGAAAGGTGCAGCGCCAAAACATTAATCAAAAAACAACACCAATCCGGCCAACCCCAAAGCCAGTATCCCAATGTGGAACAGATCACCATTACTACCGCACCGAAAAACATCAGTAGCGTGGTGTTAAAACCACCCTCTGCGGTGAGGTATTCCTTGGGGACTGTCAGTGGCTTACTTGCCTCCGACATTACAGTTTGCACTCCTTGAAGTTTCACACCTGAGTATTTTATGAGAAAAGTAACAAAGTGTAAAGATTTATAAAATCACTAAACCCGAACGTAATTGCCTAAAATACCACGATTTTACCCCTAGGAGAAAATATTTATGTCTAGCTCACTGTCGCGTACATCCTTAGTCGGACTGTTTAGTTTATCCATGACCCTATCAATCCTGGGTTCCGCCACCGGGGCCAACGCTCAACCTCGGTGGCCATCTTTACCCAGTCTGACCGACCTGCTGCAACTCCCCCGCAACACAACCCAACCCCCCCAAACCTTTCCGACTCCGGCCACTAATCCCACCCAATCCCCAGCCCCCCAACCCACCGATCAAGGCCCCCTAAATCCTCAAGTGGAAGTGGAAACCGGGGACACAGCAATTGCTCGGTTTCGATGTGAGGTGATTGGCGGTCAATATACGGTGATGTATTATCCCGTCAGCCAACCCAATCAAGGCTATGCTTGGGCAGTTCCTAGTAATATGGGGGGCGGATGGACACCGGAACGCCGTTGTGGAGAGATTAGTCGCCGTTTAGAATCCTATCGTCCCGATGGATTAGCAGAAATCAGTACAGCGATGGAGAACGGTTACAATACCCTCTGCGCCACCACCGAAGATGTTCCCCAATGTCGGATTGTCTTAACCGTACCCCCTGGGGAAGATCCTTTATTAGTCCGCGATCGCATTTTCCAAAACCTCGTAATTGCCGACAGTGGCCAAAGCACCCAAGGTGTTCTAACCCTGATAGATGAAAAAAGTACCGGGGACATCATTCGAGGGGCTTTAGGACGTCCGAGAACCCGTTCTACTGGTATTCCCCTCCGTCAATTCCTCGACCCCACCGATGGCGGCACCGGAGCACGCTTAAACCCCCGTTATTTTCCTCAATAGGGAACAGGGAGCAGGGGGAGCAGGGGGAGCAGGGGGAGCAGGCAGGGGGAGTAGGGGAAGCAGGGGGAGCAGGGGGAGCAGGGGAAGCAGGGGGAGCAGGGGAAGCAGGGGAAGCAGGGGGAGCAGGGGGAGCAGGGGAAGTAGGGGGAGCAGGGGGAGTAAACTCTTTCTATTACCTATTACCCATTACCCATTCCCCATTAGTAATTCGTAATTCGTAATTCCTGATCCTGATGTGTCCCTGACGTGGTTAAATTCTGTTTATGATCTGTAGAGAGACGCGCCATGGCTCGTCTCTACAGACAATTCCCTAGATCTTTAATTGAGTCATGCAACCGCAAAATCTACTGCATCGAACCAAAATAGTCGCTACAATCGGCCCTGCTACCCAGAAGCCTGAAGTTCTCCGCGCATTGATTTTAGCGGGTGCAACGACTCTGCGCTTGAATTTTTCCCATAATACCCATGAGGATCATCAACGCAGTATTCGGATGATTCGACAAACCGCCTTTGAACTGAATCAACCTGTGGGGATTTTACAAGATCTCCAAGGCCCAAAAATCAGATTAGGGAAATTTGAGACGGGTTCGATTGTCCTGAACCGGGATGATCAGTTTATTCTCACCAGTGAAGATGTGGTGGGAACTCAAGAAATTTCCTCTGTCACCTACAAACCCTTAGCCGATGAAGTCCCTGATGGGGCGGTGATTCTCCTCGATGATGGCAAGGTGGAAATGGTCGTGGAGAAAGTCGAACAGGCCAAAGGACGCTTATGTTGTCGTGTGGTTGTGGGCGGGACTCTTTCTAACAGTAAAGGGGTGAATTTTCCTGGGGTTTATCTGTCCATTAAAGCCATGACGGAAAAAGACCGCCGGGATTTAATGTTTGGTTTAGATCAAGGGGTGGACTGGGTAGCTTTAAGTTTCGTGAGAAATCCCCAGGATGTTTTAGAAATTAAAGAATTAATTGCGAGTGCGGGTAAGGATGTTCCCGTGATTGCCAAAATTGAAAAACATGAAGCCATTGAACAAATGGAAGAAATTTTGGCGTTGTGTAATGGGGTGATGGTGGCCCGAGGTGATTTAGGGGTGGAACTCCCTGCCGAAGATGTGCCAATTTTACAAAAACGGTTAATTATCACCGCCAACCGGATGGGAATTCCGGTGATTACTGCGACTCAGATGCTAGATAGCATGGTGAATAATCCCCGACCCACCCGGGCGGAAATTTCCGACGTAGCTAATGCGATTTTAGATGGTACCGATGCGGTGATGCTTTCCAATGAAACCGCCGTGGGTAACTATCCGGTGGAAGCGGTGGCGACCATGGCCCGGATTGCGGTGCGGATTGAACAGGAGGGTGTGACCCGTAATATTTCCAAGGTTGAAGATACCGGACGTTCAATTCCTAACGCCATTAGTCAGGCGGTGGCACAAATTTCTCACCAGTTGAACGCGGCGGCGATCATGACCTTAACCAAAACCGGGTCTACGGCCCGCAATGTCTCGAAATTCCGACCCCAAACCCCGATTTTAGCCATTACTCCCCACGTTGAGGTGGCGCGACAGTTAAGTTTAGTTTGGGGGGTGAAGCCTTTATTAGTTTTAGATTTACCTTCGGCTGACCAAACCTTTCAAGCGGCGGTGAATGTGGCGAGGGAAAAAAATCTGCTGGCCGATGGGGATTTGGTTGTGACCACGGCGGGAACTTTACAAGGGGTGGCCGGATCTACGGATTTGATTAAGGTGGAAGTGGTGACGGCTGCTTTGGGTAAGGGAACGGCCGTTGGTCAAGGCTGTGTTACCGGACGGGCGCGGGTGGCCCGCAGTGCTGGAGAGTTAGCTGATTTTAATGCCGGGGAAATTTTGGTCACGGTTCAAACCAGTGCCGATTTTGTCGATGTGATGCGGAAGGCGGGGGGTGTGGTCACGGAAGTTGATAGTTTGACCAGTCACGCGGCGGTGATTGCTTTACGTTTGGGGGTGCCTGTGATTGTTGGGGTGAAGAATGCCACTCGCTTGATTCGAGATGGGGTGATTCTGACCTTAGATATGGAACGCGGGATTGTCTATTCGGGCTCTAGCAGTGGTTCGGGAAGTGAAAATCTCTAAAGCTATTTTCCTTCTCTATTGGATTGATTAACATTAGATTTTTTCCTGAAAAATTAGCGATCGCCGGATGATAAAATCATTCGTTGATCGCTTTTTCTTTAGCTCTTTTTGACCCGAGGTTGAAAAATTATCCCTAACGGTCAACCGAACCCATAATAATATCGATACTCCCGAGAATTGCCACGAGGTCAGCGATTTTTTCCCCTCGAACTAATTCCGAGAGAATGGGTAAATTGCAGAAATCCGCCGCCCGAATTTTGAACCGCCAGGGAAAGACATTATCATCCCCAATAATATAAATACCGAGTTCTCCCTTCCCGCTTTCAATTCGGACATAATGTTCCCCTTTGGGAATTTTGAAGCTCGGGGCGATTTTCTTGCCAATAAATTGATAATCAAAACCATTCCATTCGGATTTCGGCCCGCCCATCATCCGTTGGGCTTCTAAATTTTCGTAGGGGCCGCCCGGAAGGGCTTCGAGGGCTTGATACAGGATTTTTAGGGATTCTCGCATTTCCCGAATCCGCACAAAATAACGGGCCAAACAGTCTCCGGCCGTTTCCCACTGCACATCCCAGTCCAATTCGTCGTAACATTCATAGTGGTCAACTTTGCGTAAATCCCACTTCACCCCAGAGGCGCGTAACATCGGGCCAGATAATCCCCAGTTAATCGCCTGTTCCCGGGTAATGGTTCCTAAACCCTCAATCCGACGTCGGAAAATCGGGTTATTGCTGATTAAGCGTTCGTACTCGTCAATTTTCGGCCCGAAATAATCGCAAAAATCTCGACATTTCTGCACCCAACCGTAGGGTAAATCGGCGGCTACGCCCCCAATCCGAAAATAGTTATTATTGACCATCCGGTATCCGGTGGCGGCTTCCCAGAGATCATAAATCAGTTCCCGCTCTCGGAAAATATAGAAGAAGGGAGTTTGGGCGCCGACGTCGGCCAGGAATGGGCCAAGCCATAATAGGTGATTAGCAATGCGGTTTAGTTCGAGCATAATCACCCGAATATATTGCGCCCGTTTGGGGACGGTGACTCCGGCCAATCTTTCCGGGCCATTCACCGTCACTGCTTCGTTGAACATTCCAGCGGCGTAGTCCCAACGGCTAACGTAGGGGACATACATGACAACGCTACGACTTTCGGCGATTTTTTCCATACCGCGATGCAAATACCCAATCACGGGTTCACAGTCCACCACATCTTCCCCATCCAGGGTGACAATTAACCGTAAGACCCCGTGCATGGAGGGATGGTGTGGCCCCATGTTCAAGACCATCGGTTCTGTGCGGGTTTCAATTCTACTCATACTTTTATCGGTGTTCCCTAACGCGGATTTATGGATTTCTTGGGATTTTTGTTTCAATTGCTTAATATTATAGGAATACTTGGATAGTCTGAGATCGAAGTTTTAGCAAAAAATACTGGCAAGGGTCTGTACTTCCCCAGAAACCGGGTTTCTTAACTTCTGTGCGAAAGTCCTCAACCCGTTACTAATCTGATGTATTGGAAAAATGAACACTCGTTTTAGTTGTCTGTCCGATGTATGATTAGGTTGTTAGTGATCGCAATTTCCCTTGTTCGGTGTTAATTGTATGTCAAATAATGATCAAGTAACTCAATACACTGCTGGTGCGCTTAAAAGTCAATACAAGACTTTTAAACAAGCAAAATTAGCATTGAATATCAAAGCTCAAAGCTGGCAGGCTTTAGTAGATAAGCTAAATGCTCCTAGTTATGAACAAATCAAAGAACAATTATTAAAATTAGAGCAAGAGAACCAATTTCTTCAAAAGGAAAACGAGATTTTAAAAAACTCTATTTCCAAAACAAAAGATTTTGATGAAGTTGGTTTTTGGCTTTTAGATAAAAATTTTAATCGATCAAATTTCTCAGATTTTGAAATTTCAGAAGAACAAACAAAAATAGAATCAAAAGCTAATCTTTTTTATAAAAAACTAGCTCAAAAATATCATCCTGATAAAGGAGGTACTGAAATGCAAATGTCTAATTTAAACCGTCTTTATGAACAAATGATGGCACTGGTTGCAATGAACAATGGATTAGGGAGATAAGTTATGAAAAAGATTGAAATTAGTGATAAAGGAAAAATTACTTTAGAAACCACTTTAACCCAGGGACAAATTTCTAAATTTAATGGTTTGATTCAGAAAATGATTATTGAGGATGGTGCTGCCTATATACCTATTGATGAACTACATGGCGTTTTATTAACTAATAGTCGAGATCGAGCTAAAGTAATTATTAATAATTATAGAGATACTGTTAAAGCATACTTAGTTACTGATCCAATTCGCTTTCAAAAATATGGAGTAATAGCAGCAATAAGACCAGTCGGACTTTACAATCTGCTGGAAACCCTCGCAGAGGCTAATCCTAAACGAGCAAGCGATTATCGCGGTAGTCTGGCATTATTAGCATACATAGTAGCTAAACATCCTCAATTGGCTCTCTCATCAAGTATTGAAGCGAAATATAAGGAAGCTGTCCAAAATTCTGTAGTTGCCAAATTAAAAAGAACTCATAATATTTGTCAGCTATCTACAGAAACTTTTACTAATGATGATGAGAAGCACGTACATCATATTGAAGGACAGTCTGAAGATCCATCATTAGCCAATGATGAAAAAAACTTAATTGTAATTAAAGGAAGGATACACATAGACTACCATAACTGGATAAATATGCAACAATTAGCGACCAATAGGTACACTTTAAAACAGTATGCAGTTAAAAATAATTACTCTCTGGCAGCCATATAGAGTAACAAAATAAGATTGCTTTATTCATTAATAAATAACCATTCTATAGGAATAATTACATTGTCTGAAATCGAAGTAGTGGAAGAAAATACTCAAAACTCCTTTGTCCATATTCCCGTATTGAGTCGGGAATTAATTGCGGGGTTAGAAATTCGTGCGGGGGGAGAATATCTCGATGCAACCGTTGGCGGTGGTGGACATAGTTTGTTATTATTGCAAGCCGGGGAGAATATCCAGTTAACAGCAATTGATCAAGATAAAGACGCGATCGCTGCTGCTCGGGTTAAATTTGAACAAGCAGATCTTTCTCTATTGGAAAGAGTGCAGTTTTGGCAAGGAAACTTTGCTGAATATCAGCCCAAATCTAAACAATTTGATGGAATTATAGCGGATTTAGGGGTAAGTTCCTATCAGTTTGATCAGCCAGAAAGAGGGTTTAGTTTTCGCCATACCGCCCCTTTAGATATGCGAATGAATCAACAACAATCTTTGACGGCGGCGGAGATTATTAACCATTGGGATGAGAAGCAATTAGCGGATATTTTTTATCAGTATGGGGAAGAAAGATTATCCAGACGCATTGCCAAAGGAATTGTAGAAAAACGGCCGTTTCAAACCACAACGGATTTAGCCTATGCGATCGGCGGTTGTGTTCCAGCGAGTTATCGTCATGGACGAATTCATCCGGCTACCCGTGTCTTTCAAGCATTAAGAATTGCGGTGAATCAAGAGTTAACTCGTTTAGAAAAATTTATAGATCAAGCGCAATATTGGTTAAAACCTGGAGGTAGAATTGGGGTGATTAGTTTTCATAGTTTAGAAGATAGAATCGTTAAACATCGGTTAAAAGAGTCTCCTATTTTGCAGGTATTAACTAAAAAACCAATTCAACCCCAACCCGATGAACTGAATAATAATAACCGTTCTCGTTCAGCTAAATTAAGATTAGCTGAACGAAAGATAATAGAATAACGTAGAGACGCACCAAGACAGACGCGCCATGGCACGTCTCTACAGCCAGAAATCACGTTCAGTGGATTATGAATTGGGGAAGACTCCGCCCCTATCATTGTTGTGATTTTGGGTAATTTATGCAACTCGCTATAGTTGCTATAATAGCAAAATTGAGTTAATAGTATATCTCCGATGCTGATGAACATTCTCAAAAAATATTCTGTATTCATTCTGTTGGTGATTGCGATTTTGATCGCTCCCGTTTGGACAATGCTAACCTCTGCCCAAACTTCTAATACTCTGAAAACTCAAGTCATCGAATATCGCCAAGGAGATGCGGTTTTAGAAGGATATTTAGCCTATGATTCTTCAAAAACAGGCAAACGTCCAGGGGTGTTGGTTGTGCATGAATGGAAGGGGTTAGATGACTATGCAAAAAAACGCACAGAACAACTGGCTAGTATGGGTTATGTTGCCTTTGCTGCGGATATTTATGGCAAAGGAATTCGACCCCAAACCGCAGAGGAAGCTAAAACCCAAGCGACCCTTTACCGCAATAACCGGGCGTTATTAAGGGAAAGGGTAAATGCTGCTTTAGCAGAACTTCGTAAACAACCTCAAACTGATCCTGAAAAGTTGGCTGCGATTGGCTATTGTTTCGGAGGAACAACAGTGTTAGAATTGGCAAGAAGTGGTGCAGATGTGGATGGGGTGGTGAGTTTTCATGGCGGTTTAGATAGTCCTAATCCCCAGGATGGGAAACGAATTAAAAGCAAAGTTTTGGTCTTACATGGGGCGGATGATCCGTTAGTTTCCCAAGAGGATATTCAGGCATTTGAGAAGGAATTGCGAGAGGGAAATGTCGATTGGCAAATGGTGAATTATGGTAGAACAGTTCATAGTTTTACTAATCCGAAATCGGGGGATGATCCCTCTAAAGGAATCGCCTATAATCCCGATTCTGATCGTCGTTCTTTTGAAGCGATGAAACTATTTTTTGAGGAAATTTTTTAAAGGTTAAAGGTGCGATCGCTTTTTTAAACAAGAGGCGATCGCATTTATTTTCTATAGATTTCTATTAAATTAAACCTGCAATAATATTAATACTCATCGCCACAATTACGGTATTAAAGAAAAAAGAAAGAATGCTATGAAATAGCGATAAACGCCTTAATGATCGCGAGGTAATTTGTACATCTGAAACTTGACTGGTCATGCCAATTACAAAAGAAAAATATAAAAAATCCCAGTAGTCTGGCTCTATATCTTCGGGAAAATCCAGTCCTCCTGCTGGAGAATTACTGAGAGTTTTATGGTCTTGATAATATTCATGGGCATAGTGAATCGCAAAAATTGTATGAACTAGCAACCATGACCCAATAATTGTGATCACTGCCAAAATTATATGGGGAATAATTATATGAATATTCTGATCTTTTGTTTCTTTTAATATAAAAGTAATTGCTAATATACTAGCACAGGCAGCAGCCGTAATTAAGCTCAAAATTACTAATCTTCCTTCATCCTGACTTTGAGCATTGCGGCGCATTGTTTTGGGGATTGCTTGCACCATTAATAGCCAAGTTGAGATTAAAAAACAGAGCATTCCCGTATTCCATACCGAGAGAATCCGAGTGGATAAACTAAACCAAGATGGCAGAAAAAATGATGATATTAAAGAGAATAAAGCCGATAAAATCAGGCGATAGCGAACTCTCCATTGGTGAGGAATTTGAGGTTTGAGCATTAGTTTATATCCCAAATTTTATTAATTAAAGTTAATTGGGACGGGGTGGGAAATTCCGTAACCCTGAGCATAATCAACTCCTATCTCCCGCAATTTTTCTAAGATCATTTCGTCCTCGACAAACTCAGCCACCGTTTCCAAATTCATGGCATGGGCAATATGATTAAAACTTTCAACGATCGCTTGAGAAATCAAATTATGATTAATATTCTTGACAAAAATACCATCTATTTTTAGATAATCAACGGGTAAATTCATCAAATAAGCAAAGGAGCTTAACCCACTGCCAAAATCATCTAAAGCAAAACTACAGCCAATCTCTTTGAGCGCGCCTATGAAATATCGGGCTTGGTCAAAGTTAGCGATCGCTTCGGTTTCAGTAATTTCAAAACAAATGGTCTGTGGGGGAATTTGGAAGCGAGGAAATTGTTCGATTAAAAACCTCATAAACTGATGATTACAAATACTAGCACCAGAAAGATTAATCGTATATAAGCCTTTAGTCAGAATTTCTTGCCTAGATAAATTTTGATAATTCGAGAAAAAAGTTTCAATTACCCAGCAATCGATCTCGGTGATCAAGCCATAACGTTCGGCGGCGGGAATAAACTCATTAGGCGAGACTAATTCGTCATTATCACCTAACATTCTGACCAAAATCTCATAATGCTCTACTAAAGGTTTAGAAGTAATAGAGATAATCTTTTGATAGTAGAGACAAAAACGATTGGTTTCCAGGGCTCGACTGATTTTGGCAATTAACTGTCTCTCCCCCCGCTGTTTAATGAGTTCGCGATCATCTTGACGGTAAATATGAACACAGTTGCGCCCGTTCGCTTTAGCAGCATAACAAGCCGCATCAGCTGCTCCTAAAACCTCCATCAAATCTCGGCTAGTTTGGTCAATGGCAACCACTCCAATACTGACCCCGAGGATAAAAGTTTTGCCACTCCACATAAACCGAAACTGACGCACTAGGTCTTTGAGATTTTCTGCAATATCAAAAGATTGAGCGAGGGGACATTGATTGAGCAAAAGACCAAATTCATCACCCCCCAGGCGAGCCAATATATCATTAGCGCGAACCCCCTGTTGTAAAAGTTCCGTAATTTGACGCAGTAACTCATCCCCAGCAATATGACCGACGGTATCGTTAACAACTTTAAACTGATCTAAATCTAAATAACAGAGAACGTGCTGCTGATTGCTATTTTTAGTAGAAGCGATCGCATCTATGAGGTACTGCTCAAATCCTCGACGGTTAATTAACCCTGTCAGGGCATCATGACTGGCTTCCCAGGAGAGTTGACGGGTGAGATGACGCCATTGGGTCATATCATGAAAGACAATGACTGCGCCGATAACTTCACCTTGACGATCGCGAATTGGGGCTGCTGAGTCCTCAATCGCATACTCCGTCCCATCCCGGGCAATCAGAATTGTATGGTTATTAGCTGAACCTACTATTTTCCCTTCTAACAGTGCTTGGCTGACCGGATTATCTGCGGGTTTTCGGGTAACTTCATTAATAATTACCAAAACCTCAGATAAAGAAAGTCCTTGGGCCTGCTCTGCTTTCCAGCCCGTGAGTTTTTCAGCAACTGAATTAATATATCTAATATTCCCTTGGGCATCAGTGGTAATCACCCCATCACCAATAGATTGTAAGGTCACCTGAGCTAATTCTTTTTCAGCAAAGAGGATATCTTTGAGGCGTTGATGTTCTTCTATCTCTTTGAGCAGGCGCAAATTCTGTTCTTGCAGTCTTTTTTGGAGTCGTTGGATAGTGAGGTGAGTTTCGACCCGGGCTAATACTTCTTCGACTTGAAACGGCTTAGAAATATAATCTACCCCGCCCGCCGCCAGTCCTTGAACTTTATTTAATGTTTCATTCAGTGCACTTAAAAAAATCACGGGAATATTTGCGGTGCGCTCATCGGATTTTAATTGTCTGCACACTTCATAGCCATCGATATCGGGTAATTTAATATCAAGTAAGATTAATTCCGTCGATGGAGATTGGGCGGCTCTGAGTGCCATGGCCCCCGTCGTGGCACTGCGAACCTTATAGCCTTCTTCACTCAAGGTATCCCTGAGCAAACGGAGGTTATCGGGTAAATCGTCAACGATTAAAATATCCCCTTGATGACTGATAATTGGATCGCTTATCATGCTATATCTTTAATTTGATAAAATTTAAGTATAATATAGCAATATTTTACTGAATAGGGAAAAAATATTAATGGGTTTTTATTAGATACTCATATTTTATTTTCTGGGGATTTCAGATAGTTGGAATTTCCTAAATATCAAGTAAATCGGTTATGAAAAATCGGACTTCCCAAATCGCCGGGCTACTGGTTATTTCCATCTCTGTAATTGTACTCCTAGGTTGGCAATTTAACCTATCCCTGCTCAAAAGTGGTTTTCCCTCGATGACCTCAACCATGAAAGTAAACACAGCACTGTGCTTTCTGTCTGCTGGAGTATCTTTAATATTGTTGTCGCGCCCACGACCCACCCAACTATATTATCGAATCTCTCAAGGTTTAGCCGGAGCGATCATTTTCATCGGTTTACTAACCCTGAGCGGATATTTATTCGGTTCGGATTTGAAGACAAATCATGGATATATTGTATCCTCAGAAACCCATGATTCAGGACGCATGAGAATCAATACGGCGTTCAATTTTGTCCTGATGGGAGTAGCCCTATTCCTACTCGGGCGAAACCGTCCCTGGAATATTGGGTTGGCTCAGATTTGTAGTAGTGTTGCGGCTTTAATTTCTCTGTTAGCGTTATTAGGACACCTATTCCATGTCGATGTTCTTGAACGATTTTTCCTCCTAAGCACGGGTCAAGCAATCAACTCAATCCTAGCCTTTTTCCTTCTCCATATCGGAATTTTGTGGCTCCGACCGCAGGAGGGATTCATGCAGGTCTTAACCAGTCCCCTAGTGGGTGGTGTCATACTTCGACTGTTACTCCCTTGGGCAATTGTTTTTCCCATATCCCTAAACTTGTTAACATTTCAAGGACAAAAATTAGGCTGGTATAACGCCGAATTTGGCTATAGTTTACGGTCAATCATTCTAGTTTTGACCTTCTCAATTCTGCTCTGGGTCACGGCTCGATTTTTGAACCAAATTGATCACCAACGCCAACAAGCCGAGGTACAACTCAAAAAAATTAACCAAACCTTAGAAAGTCTTGTAACCGAACGCACAGAATCTTTAGAAAAATCCCAGGCTCGTTTTGCCGGAATTTTAGAAATTGCCAATGATGCGATTATTTCAGTGGATAGCACTCAACATATTACCCTGTTTAATCAAGGGGCGGAAAAGATTTTTGGTTACAAACTAGAGGAGGTTTTGGGGCAACCTTTGAGTTTATTACTCCCAGAACAGTTTAGAAATGCCCATCATCAGCATATCCAAAAATTTGCCCAGTCTTCGGGAAAAGCCAGAAGAATGGGAGAACGAGGTGAAATTTGGGGTCGTCGTCGAAATGGGACGCAGTTTTTGGCTGAAGCCTCAATTTCTCGGTTAGAAATCGGAGACGAAACATTATTTACGGTTATTTTGCGGGATATTAGCGATCGCAAACAGATTGAGACGGCTTTACGCAATAGTGAAGAACAGTTTCGCCATGCGTTTCAAGATGCCTCAATTGGGATGGGAATTCTTTCGATGGATGGGCATTGGCTGAAAGTCAATCCTGCTTTGTGTCAAATTGTTGGCTACTCTCCAGAGGAATTGCTAACACTAACATTTGAAGATATTACCTATCCTGAAGACTTGGAAGTAGATCTGAACAATAGACATCAGCTATTAGCAGGAACCCTGTCAACTTACCAACGAGAAAAACGTTATATCCATAAGCAAGGACATATTGTTTGGATTCTGCTGAATGGATCGGTCGTCCAAGATCAGCAGGGAAATCCACTGCACATTATTGCTCAAATCCAAGATATCACGGCCAGAAAAGAAGCTCAAAAGACCCTAGAACTGCAAAGCATTATTATGAATAATATGGCGGGGGGAGTCTGTTTAGTTAAAGTCCCAGATTTGATAATTGTCTACACTAATCCCAAGTTTGATGCGATGTTTGGCTATGCAGAGGGCGAACTTTCCGGTCAACCCGTGGGTGTAATTAATTATGTCGATACCCGGGTGACGCCCGATGCCACCGTTGAAGATATCGCCACCCAACTTGAACGGGACGGGGAAGCCAAATATGAGGTCTACAATCGGAAAAAAGATGGCACACTCTTTTGGTGCCGAGTTCACACCTCTAGGTTTGAGCATCCTGAATACGGAACTGTATATGTTGCTGTTCAGCAGAATATCACAGAGCTAAGACTGGCGGAACAAGCCCTGCAAGCCACCACTAATCGCCTTAACTTTCTGCTCAACTACAGCCCCGTTGTGATTTTTAGCAGTAGACCCGATGGTGACTATGGTGCAACATTTGTTAGCGAAAATATCAAGGATTTATTGGGCTACGAACCCAAAGCGTTTTTAGAAGATTCTGAATTTTGGATGAATCATCTACATCCAGATGACGCAGATCAAGTGTTTAATGGACTGGCAAATCTATTCGACGATGGTTTTCATTTTCAAGAATTCCGTCTTCTGCACGCAGATGGGAATTATCGTTGGGTACTCGAACAAGTCAAACTCATTCGAGATCAGGTAGGTAGACCTGTGGAAATTTTGGGATATTTAATTGATATTAGCGATCGCAAACAATTTGAATTAGAACTTCAGCAGGCAAAAGAAGCAGCAGAAGCAGCTAACCAAGCTAAGAGTATCTTTCTTGCCAATATGAGTCATGAACTCCGCACCCCCCTCAACTCAATTTTAGGATTCACGCAATTAATGAGCTATGAAAGCGCTTTGCCTCCTTCCGTCCAAGAACGCTTACAAATTGTTAATCGGAGTGGTAAACATTTGTTGGATTTGATTAATGATATTTTAGATTTATCCAAAATTGAAAGCGGACGGATGACCCTCAATCTTTCTGACTTTGACTTAACAAATTTACTAACTTCCATTCAAGATCTGTTTCAAGTTAAAGTTCAATCTAAAGAATTACAGCTAATTGTTGAGCGAGATCCCGATCTTCCCAAATTTGTGCATACCGATGAGAAAAAACTCTATCAAGTCTTAGTCAATCTCCTCGGTAATGCGATTAAGTTTACTAAGCAAGGAAGTATCACCCTGCGGGTAAGAGTAGGACAAAAAGAAACAAACTTCTGTCGTATAAGCTTTGCCATTGATGATACGGGGGTGGGAATTGCGCCCACAGAAATTGAGAGTTTATTTCAGGTTTTTGTACAAGCCGAAGCCGGAAATAATTTGAGTCAAGGTACGGGTCTGGGTTTAGCCATTAGTCAAAAACTAATCCAACTTATGGGCGGTCAAATTCGGGTTAAAAGCACTTTAAACCGAGGGAGCACTTTTTTCTTTGAGATTGGTGTACAGTTACCTCAAGCCAAGTCCTTACCCTCAGAATCAATTATTGATCAAAGAGTAATTAGTTTAGCTCCCGGACAACCAACTTACCGCATTCTTGTCGTCGAAGATTTAGAAGAAAATCGTCACTTGTTAGTCGATATCCTGACCTCAGTTGGTTTTCAGGTGAGGGAAGCAACCCAGGGCTTGGAGGCACTTTCGCTGTGGGAAAATTGGTTGCCACACTTGATTTTTATGGATCTGCGAATGCCGATCATAGATGGATATACTGCTACAAAACGCATTAGAGAAAACCCTAAGAGCCAAGAAACTGTTATTATTGCTTTAACTGCTAGTGTTTTTGAAGAAGATCGAGAGAAAGTTATTCTGACTGGCTGTAACGATTTTATCAGCAAGCCATTTCAGCAGAGAGAAATTTTTGACAAACTCGCTAAATATTTGGGAGTGCAATATATTTACGAAGCCGAAGAACAAGCCCCCAAAAAACAATTGGTTGAAACGCTTTCTGTAGAAGATATATCTATGATGTCTCCTCAGTGGTTAGAACAAATGTATCAAGCCGCATACTATCTCGATACTGAAGTAATGAACGAATTAATCTTACAAATTCCCGAATCTAAAGCCAGTTTATCCCAAGCACTAACTGATTACATCAATAACTTTAATTCTGACCGAATTATGGAGTTAATTCAACCGTTGCTAGGGGAAGTAATAGGGAATAGCTAATTTATTTTGTTAATTTTATAATCAAATCTGTATTAAATCAATAATAAAAACTGGTCAACTGTAATAATACTAATTGCTCGAAAAGGATTTAATACCAACAAATCCTTATCTCCTGTAATTATATAATCAGCGTTACCACTAACAGCCAATTCTAAATATTTATTATCTTTGGGATCTCGGCATTCTTCTATTGATTTAAAATCTCCTCTAATATTTCAGGAGTTAAACCTCTAGCTATGGCTTTTCTACTAATATCATCCATTAATTGCCCTAGGGTATCAACTTTTTCTGTTTGAATGGAGTTGATTTTTAGTTTCATTAATGTGGAAAATTTTAATTCAATTTGTTGCTTTTCTATGTCACTTGCTTCCCGATAGGCTTGAGCAATTTCTTCTGGTACTTTAATCGTAATTTCTTGTAATTTATTCATAATTTGTTAAACCTCATCTTGCCTCTGATATTTATCGGATTTCCTCTGTTTTCGACCTTCTAAAATGTTAACATGAATTTATAGAAAATATTGACAGGGGTTAAAACCCCCTGAATTGCTTTTCATCTGGTGGTCTAAAGCCACTGAATTTTCAATCTCTGAGATATCTTCTATAATTAAAAGATTGTTCAGTATTCATTATTTCCCACTCGCCGTGACTACCACTCCCTTACCTCCCAATCCCCAACGCCCCGCCACACAACGCCCAGACCTGCTCGGACGCTTCGGACAATTTGGAGGCAAATATGTCCCAGAAACCCTAATGCCTGCCTTAGCTGAACTGGAAACAGCCTATAACCATTATCGTCAAGATCCCGAATTCCAAGCCGAACTACAAAGTCTGCTGAAAGACTATGTGGGAAGACCTAGCCCCCTATATTTCGCCGAACGCCTGACCCAATATTATGCTAGACCCGACGGCAGCGGCCCACAAATTTATCTGAAACGGGAAGACCTCAACCACACCGGAGCCCATAAAATTAATAACGCCCTCGCCCAAGCCCTATTAGCCAAAAAAATGGGCAAACAGCGCATTATTGCGGAAACCGGGGCGGGTCAACATGGGGTAGCCACGGCGACGGTTTGCGCCCGCTATGGCCTAGACTGCGTGATTTATATGGGCATTCACGACATGGAGCGTCAAGCCCTGAATGTGTTTAGAATGCGGCTATTAGGGGCGGAAGTGCGCCCGGTGGAAGCGGGTACCGGAACCTTAAAAGATGCCACTTCTGAAGCCATCCGCGACTGGGTAACTAACGTTGAGACCACCCATTATATTCTGGGCTCCGTTGCCGGGCCACACCCCTACCCCATGATTGTTCGGGATTTCCATAATGTGATTGGGGTAGAAACCCGCGCCCAATGTTGGGAGAAATGGGGGGGTTTACCCGATATTTTGTTAGCCTGTGTTGGAGGTGGTTCTAACGCCATGGGGCTGTTTAATGAGTTTGTCCATGAAACCTCTGTGCGTCTGATCGGGGTCGAAGCTGCCGGGTCAGGGGTGGAAACGGGAAAACACGCCGCTACCCTCACCCATGGCCGGGTGGGAGTGTTACACGGAGCGATGAGTTATCTATTACAGGATGATGATGGCCAAATCATGGAGGCCCATTCGATTAGTGCCGGGTTAGATTATCCCGGGGTGGGGCCAGAACATAGTTATTTAAAAGATTTGGGTCGGGCGGAATATTACAGTGTGACCGACCAGCAAGCGTTGGATGCGTTTCAACGGTTATCCCGTTTAGAAGGGATTATTCCCGCCTTGGAAACAGCCCATGCGATCGCCTATTTAGAAACCCTTTGTCCGCAATTGGAAGGCAGTCCTCGGATTATTTTAAATTGTTCAGGACGGGGGGATAAGGATGTTCAAACGGTACAAAAATTCCTGAATCATTCTAATAGTTAGCTGAAGTAAATTATTCACCGCTTAACATTTTTTGGGTGGGTGGTAATATGTCACCTACCCCTAGGGTTAATATCTTTGATCGCCCAATCAATATTAGTTTTTCTAATTTATCTAGGGGTATAATTTTATTTTTTAAAAGATTGTCAAGGAGTCATGACATTTTATTGAAAATTACTCTCAAATAGTTGACGAAATCATCGGGGTTCTGGTACACTATAAAATATACCTGCCAAGGGGTTGTTGTGTTTAAGAGCAAAAATAGCGTCTAAAACCCTGATTATTTCGTGAAATATCCGGTTTTTTTGCCCCAATTGCCAGCCTATCTTGCACGAATTTTAGGCAAAAAACTGGAAGTCCTAGAAAGGTATCTTGACAAATGGTATGTTTTGTGCATCAAGCAGAAAAAGCGATCGCCATCTCCCAAAAACCTGTTTTTCCCCATCGCAACGATACTTTGTCAACCATATTAAAAAAGCGAACAATGTTTAAGTTACCTGTAATGGGAATAGTCTTATTATTGGGAGGGTGTACATTTTTATCGAAAACTAACTTAATTTCTCCATCCTTACCGGAGGTAAAACCCATTTTAGCTTCAACTCCTTCTAATCTTGAAAAATTAGAGTTATCGGTTTATCAGCAAGTCAATGAATATCGCAAATCTAAGAATTTACCCCTGTTAAAACTTGACCCTAATATTAGTGAACAGTCTCGAATTCATAGCTATGCAATGGCTAATGGGAAAGTAGCTTTTGGTCATGGGGGTGCAGAAGCTCGGTTTCAAAAAATTAGTCAGTTTGTTCCTTGGCGAGAAATTGCGGAGAATGTGGCTTTTAATTCTGGTTATGTTGACCCAGGAAAAGAAGCTGTTAAAGGGTGGATAGAAAGTCCGGGTCATCAACGGAATATGGTGGGAAATTTTGACTTAACTGGAGTGGGTATTGTTAAAAATGCGAAGGGAGAGTATTATTTTACTCAAATTTTCGTGAGAAAAAAATAGGGTCAATAGGAGTTCTTGCTATTATTCTGAGAAGGGTTAAGTCTAATTTAACCACAAAGACACGAAGACACAAAGAGGTTTAAAACCTTAACCCGCTCATTGCTATATTTGCCAAACTACGATAAAATCAATTAAAATTATTTTTAAATAATATGTCTAATTTTCAAGTTTGTGATGGGGATATTTCGGAAGCGTTATTATCCGAATATCTGACCGCAGATGCTTTAGCGGTAGATACGGAGACAATGGGTTTATTACCTTGGCGTGATCGCCTTTGCTTAATTCAAATTTGTGACCCTAAAGGTCAAGTGAGTGCGATTAGAATTGCTAAAGGTCAAAAAGAAGCCCCTAATTTAAAAAAACTCTTTGAAGCTCCTAATATTCTGAAGGTATTCCATTTTGCTCGATTTGATATTGCTACAATTCGTTATCATTTAGAGATTGAAGTTAATCCGATTTTCTGTACTAAAATTGCGAGTAAATTGGTTAGAACTTACACGGGAAAACACGGACTCAAAGAGTTAGTCCAGGAATTAGAAAACGTCGAACTCGATAAAACCTCCCAAAGTTCCGACTGGGGAAATGCAATTAACTTATCAGAAAATCAATTAAATTATGCCGCCAATGATGTTCGCTATTTACTGAATGTACAGAAAAAGCTGGTTTCCATGTTGGAGCGAGAAGACCGTTTAGAACTCGCACAACAATGTTTTTCCTGTTTACCTGTGCTTGTGACTTTGGATTTATTACAATTTAATGGTATTTTTGAACATCATTAAATTTTAACGCCTAATTCTGGTTGGGATATTCTCAAAAAAAAATTCCCCCAACCGAAGTTGAAGGAAACCATCAGGGTGCATCTACTTTTGTTTATTCTGTTAGGATTGTTTCTGATCGGGATATTCTCAAAAAAAAATTCCCCCAACCGAAGTTGAAGGAAACCATCAGGGTGCATCTATTTTTGTTTATTCTGTTAGGATTGTTTCTGATCGGGATATTCTCAAAAAAAAATTCCCCCAACCGAAGTTGAAGGAAACCATCAGGGTGCATCTACTCTTACTTATTCCTTTAGGATTATTTCTGATCAGGATATTCTCAAAAAAAAATTCCCCCAATCTAAGTTGAAGGAAAATTATCGGGGTACATCTATAGCAGAAATGACCGAAACCCCTGATATGGCTTTGCTGCTATAGTTACGGTTGCTATCTTCTTCAGAACGGAGAGGGGGGGATTCGAACCCCCGGAACCTTTCGGTTCACCTGATTTCAAGTCAGGCGCATTCGACCACTCTGCCACCTCTCCAGTTGCTCATTGTTGAGCCAAACAATTATAGCATAAATGATGATTGTGCCAAGCGCTGAGACAATAATTCTGTTTCAACGACCTGGAAGTCCTCACCTACCCAAACTAACGACACTTCCGATACTTGATTTTGGTCTAAACTGACCAGCGAAAAATTCCGTTGCTTCCCTTGGGGGGTTTTTCTAATCCGACTCACACAGGCGGCATTCAGATAGACCGTCCCTTCTGGACTGGTTACTAACCGTTGACGCTGACGGGTTTTCGTATGGCGAAGGTGATGGTGCATATGACCAAAAGCGACTAAGGGAATGGTTTTACCCAGGGTGCGAGCATGGGCGATCGCTTCGGCCAAATCGGGATCACCATAATCTCCCCCGATGGGGTTCCAATCCTTCCCGCAGGGAGCCTCTGCTGCCTCTCCTAACCCCGTGGGGCCGTTGTGACTTAAAAACAGAATCCGATCATAGGTCGCCGTTTCCACCGCCTGAATCATGCGTTGTGCGGATGCTGCAAAACCATCTACACCAAATCGCTCCTTGTAGAAATCGTGATATTTCCATTCTGGGCCCCCCCAACTGAAGGGACGGCCTCCGACCACGGTTAATTGCAAATCGGGAAAATCCCGTTTTCCGTAGCCTACATGATCCTCCCCAATCAGATCCAGTTGTTCTTGGACACGATCTTCTATTGTCCGATTATAGGGGCATTTTTGGCGTCCCCAGTCGGTGGCGGTGTACCAAGCGTCATGGTTGCCAAAAGCGACGGCTTTGGGGGTATCCACGGCGGCGATGGTTTTGACAACATCCACCGCCTCATTGCCAAAATCCCCCACAAATAGAACTAAATCAACCGCTAAAGACTTCAATGCTAGGGTGTCGGCCTGTTCCCATTGATCATGAACGTCTCCAACAACGGCAATTTTTAGGGGTTTGATATTCACAAGGATGATAGTTTCAAAGCTTCCTAACCTAGAATAAGCAATTTTGGGGCAACGGTGAATCCCCATTTTTGGTGAATCCAACTATAATTAAACTACCCTGAACAATATTGAGAGTTCCGATAAGGTTCTATGTTTACATCCACCCTTCCCGCGACAAACCGTTCCACTGTTGCCGATTTACCCGAGGATTTGTTTGCCGCCATTCAAGAGCTTAAGCAAAAATTAAATGCGGTGATTTTGGCGCATTACTATCAAGATCCTGATATTCAAGATATTGCTGATTATATTGGAGATTCCCTGGGACTAGCGCGACAAGCGGCTCAGACCGATGCCGATGTGATTGTTTTTGCTGGGGTTCACTTTATGGCGGAAACGGCTAAAATTTTGAATCCTGATAAGTTGGTATTGTTACCGGACTTGGATGCGGGGTGTTCTTTGGCTGAAAGTTGTCCGGCCGATGCTTTTGCTCAATTTAAAGCCAAATATCCCGATCATATTGTGGTGTCTTATATTAATTGTACCGCCGAAATTAAGGCGATGAGTGATATTATTTGCACCAGTTCTAATGCGGTGGAGCTTGTCCGGCAAATTCCTGAAAATCAGCCGATTATTTTTGCGCCCGATCGCAATTTAGGCCGATATGTGATGGCAGAAACGGGACGGGAAATGGTATTATGGGAGGGGGCTTGTATGGTGCATGAAAACTTCTCCCAGAAGAAGTTAGTGCAGCTAAAAATTGCACATCCCCAAGCGGAAATTATTGCCCATCCTGAATGCGAACTTCCGATTTTAGATCAGGCGGATTATATTGGTTCCACCACGGCATTATTAAACTATGTCAAAAACAGTCCTAAGTTAAGTTTTATTGTGGCAACCGAGCCCGGAATTATTCATCAAATGGAGAAGGAAACCCAGGGAAAATCCTTTATTCCTGCCCCACCCCTCAGTAGTTGTGCCTGTAATGAATGCCCGCATATGAGGTTAAATACCTTAGAAAAACTATATTTAGCGATGAAAAATTGTTCTCCCGAAATTACCCTTTCTGAAGAAATCCGAATTGCCGCTTTACGTCCGATTCAACGAATGTTAGAAATGAGTCAAAATATTAATGTTCCCAAGGGATAGGAAGGAGTCAGAAAAATCACAATTTTTGTCAAAATTGTAATATTCTATGGTAGGAGTTCGTTCTCTAAACCCGATTCGAGGTCTAGTTTAGAGAGTGAACTCCTACATTTTTTTTCACGAATCACTTATGATTGCTATATAAAACCTAGATCAAAAATCTCCTTGCTGAATATTAAACGGATCAATAACTCATGAATAAACATTTAATTATTTTCACCCGCTACCCCGAACCCGGAAAAACAAAAACTAGGTTAATTCCGGTTGTGGGAGAAATTGGAGCCGCAAATTTGCATCGTCAAATGACGGAAAAAACCTTAAATACAGCCCGACAATTACAAAAAATAGAGTCTCTGTCTATTGAAGTTAGATTTACTGGAGGCAATTTAGATGTGATGCAAAATTGGTTAGGAGCAGATTTAATTTATGATGCTCAAAGTTTTGGGGATTTGGGAAATCGGATGGGAAAAGCCTTTCAAATGGCATTTTATGAGAAAAAAAACCAGATTCTCATGATTGGAACCGATTGCCCAGAACTAACTGTTGATATTTTATCTGAGGGATTTAAACTATTGCAAGATCATGATATTGTGATCGGCCCAGCCAAGGATGGGGGATATTATTTAATTGGTTTAAAACGTTATATTCCTGAATTATTTAAAGATATTGCTTGGGGAACAGCAACGGTTTGTGAGACGACCCTCAAGATTTGTGAAACCTTGAATTTATCCGTCGGTAAATTACCTGTATTATTAGATATTGATCGTCCTGAAGATTTAGTTTTTACTGAATTTAGCAATGAACAATTAGGGTATTATGGCCTGTGATGGCTATTTCCTAGAGATTGAGATTCCAGACTGACTCCCCAAAACCTAAGTAATCTGGGATGATGGAGGGAGTATTATGCGGCTATGTCATTCTAAATTAATACTGGGACTATTCGTGAGGCTAATGATATGGAGGTTGATGAATTATTAAAACGCTATGCAGAAGGAGAGCGCCTGTTTCGAGCCGTTAGCCTCGTAGGAGCAGATTTAAGGGGTGTTGACCTCCGGGAAGCCACAATAGCCCGAGCTAACTTGGAAAATACCTCCTTCGTGGGAGCCAACTTAGTCGGGGCAAATTTTCGAGAAACCAAGTTTACGGGTGTTGACTTCACCGATGCGGATTTAAGCGATGTTAACTTAATTGGGAGCTATTTAGGCGATACCAAGTTCAACCGAACCAACTTATGCGGTTCGAGTTTGCGCGGGTCTTCTTCTAAAAATGTTAGCTTCACTCAAGCTAATCTCACCGAAGCTAACCTGACAGAATCGAATTTTGCGGGGGCGAATTTTGCGGGGGCGAATTTAACCCATGCTACCTTAGTCCGAACTAATTTGATGAAAGCTAATCTCACTGGAGCGATTTTAGAAAGCGCCAACCTAACCAACGTGATTCTGCGAGAAAGCATCTTAGAAGGAGCAAACTTAACGAATGCGACTCTGAGTGGAGGAATGATGATTGGGGCTAATTTCCATGAAGCCGATTTAACCCGAGTCACCATGATTGGGGCTGATTTAAGTGAAGCTAACCTGAGTGAAGCCAACCTGCGGGGGGCGAATGTAACTTGGACAACTTTACGCGGGGCTAATATGAGCCGAGCTAGACTTTACCGCACCAAATTATCCTGGTCGAATTTAAGTAGTGTCAATCTGATTGAAGCTATTATGATTGATACTAAATTAGACCAAGCGAATTTGAGAGATGCGGATACCCGGGGAGCAATTTTACCGAATAAATAATGGATAGGTTCTGTGCCAATACAATCGACTATTGATTCTCAAGAACTGTTGCGTCGTTATTTAGCTGGAGAACGAGATTTTAACCATGTTAACTTGATTGGTGCCCATCTATGTCAAGTCAATTTGGTTGGGGCTAATTTAACTGGAGCATCTTTAGCCAGGGCAGATTTAACAAGAGCTATACTCCATGAAGTTAACTTGACCAATGCCTTTTTGTACGGGAGTAATTTAAGTTTTGTCAAGTTGGGTCGAGGACAATTAAAAAATGCTGATTTGACCAAAGCCAACTTGGAAGGAGCGTTTTTAGTCAAGTCTGAGATGAGTGGCGTTAAACTCAGTGGTGCGATTTTACGCGGGGTTAACTTGCGAGCGGCTAATTTATCCGGGGTGAATTTATGTGGGGCAAATTTGGTGGGTGTAAATTTACGCGGGGCTAATTTAAGTCAAGCTAATTTAAACTGGGCAAATTTGACTCGTGCGAGACTCACAGGGGCAATTTTTAAAGACACCCAAATGACCGGAATTAATCTGAGTTATTCCCATTTATTAGAACTAAATCTTCAGGGATTGGATTTAAGTGGAGTCAATTTTACCCAAGCATTAATGACCCGAACTAATCTACAAGATTGTGATTTAACTGCCGCTAATTTGAGCCAGACTCAGTTAAAACAAGCGGATTTAAGTCGGGCTAAATTACAAGATGCGAATTTAGTTGAAGCTAATCTAATCAGTAGTAATTTGACTAATGCAATGTTAATCCGGGCGGATTTATCCGGGGCTATTCTAACCCATGCGGCGCTAATGGAAACGAATTTGAATTTAGCTATCTTGAAAAAAGCCGATTTGCGCGGTGCTAACCTGCGAAATGCCTATCTCTGGAAAGCGGATTTATCTGGAGCTAATTTAGCAGGTGCCAATCTCTATGGAGCCAGTTTACGCGGTGCTAACTTAGAAGGAGTTGATTTGACAAATGTTAATTTAACCGGGGCTACCCTTTCGGATGGGACAGTTAATCCAGGTTAAGATGGCTATTTCCAGTCAGAGGTTCTGCATCCTCTTAAATCCTAGTTTTTAAAGGTCTTGAATCGCCAAATTTTAACATTTTATAGTAAATAAAACAACCCTTTTTTTTATTGCCAATTCAAGGCAAAATATAAGTATAGAGTTTTTTGTGAATTAGCCACTATGATGCTTAAAGCTAGAGATATTATGACCGCCGAGGTGGTCACCATCAAGGGTTCCGCCACCGTTGCCGATGCCGTTGAACAAATGAATGATCTGTGTTTACGCGCCTTGATTGTTGAACGGCGTCATCCACAGGATGCCTATGGGATTGTCACTGAAACCGATATTGTTTACAAAGTCACTGCCTACGGGAAAGATCCTAAAAAAATCCGGGTTTATGAAATTATGACTAAACCTTGTATTTCTGTGAATCCTGACCTGGGTGTGGAATATGTAGCGCGGCTCTTTGCTCAAACCGGAATTCGTCGCGCTCCTGTAATTCAGGATGAGCTCCTGGGAATTGTTTCGGTTACGGATATTCTGGCTAAGGGAGACTTTGTAGAAAATCCTAAAGGTATTTTATTAGAAGAACGGATTCAAGAGTCAATTGATGAAGCCCGGGCGATTTGTGCAGAAAAAGGAGCAACCTCAAAAGAATGCGCCGCGGCTTGGGATATTGTAGAGGAATTAGAAGCCGAAGCATCTCACCAAAAAGCCGAACGTTTAGAGAAAACTGCCTTTGATTTATACTGTGAAGAAAATCCCGATGCGGCAGAAGCTCGGTTGTATGACACCTAATCATTGATTAACTTTAATGATGGGGATTATCCCTGCGGTGTTCGGTGTTTGACTAATGCTCAGGACGCAGCCTGTTCGCTTTTAAGTTGCCCATCAATAGTTACATTTTCCCCCTCTAACCTAGTAGTAGTATAGAGGGGGTGTGTTTTCGGTAGGAATTTGGGATTAATTCTGGGGAAAAAGCCACAGTAACAAGGGAAAAGAGATGAAGGATTACCTCTTAAATAAAATATTAGCTAAACTCCCTTTAAGGATTATTTTTATAATTCCCTTTGTCTTGCAAATTTCTGGTATTGTGGGATTAGTGGGATATTTGTCCTATCAATCTGGACAGAAAACAGTTGAAGATTTAGGCACCCAATTAATGGATGAAGTCGGCGATCGCGTTAAAAAAAATTTACAACTCTATTTACAAACTCCTCATCAAATTAATCAAGTTAACTTAATCCAAATTGAACTCAATTTATTGAATTTACAAAATTTATATCCCTGGGAAAAATATTTGTGGCGACAAATTCAAATCCACCCCGACATGGCTTATATTGCCATCACAACCGATAAAAACAAACAACGAAGCGGAGAGAAATTATTAGGTGGAAGTCTTCATATTAACCTGGTGGGGGATGATGTGGGGATGAACTTTTATAGTTTCAATGTGAATGAAAAGGGCGATCGTACCACGGGAAAGTTGATTATCAAAAATTATGATCTGCGTCAACATCCCAGTTATCAAAAAGCAGTCCGAGCAGGAAAATCATCTTGGAGTGATGTATTTGTTTCTTTGTTGGAACCGACCTTATTAATTAGTGCCTTAGAACCTATTTATAATCCTAACAAACAGGTGGTCGGGGTGTTGCTCTCTACTTTACGCCTCGATCAGATTGGTCACTTTTTAAGTACCTTAAAAATTGGCAAATCAGGACAAACTTTTATTATTGAAAAAACCGGTAAATTGTTAGCCACTTCCACGGGAGAAATTCCCTTTCGCTCGGTTAAGGGTGAAAAAAAATTATTTCTAGCCACCGAAAGTAAAAATCCTATCACCCGGGCAACAGCCCAGTATTTAAACAGGCAATTTTCTCAATTAAAATCACTTCCTAAAAACCCCAAAATTAAGTTAAAAATCCAACAAGAAAACTATTTTTTAAGTTTGGTTCCTTTTCGGGATTCTAAGGGGTTGGAATGGCTGATTGTTATTGTTGTTCCAGAAAATGATTTTTTAGGACAAATTAAAGCCAATAATCAAACCACTTTTTTACTGGGTTTGTGTGCATTTTTTGTCGCTTTATTGATGAGTTTATTGACGGCTCGATGGGTGATCAAACCCATTCTAAAACTCAATCAAGCCTCTAAAAATATTGCTCGAGGAGAATGGAATCAGACAACGGAAGTTAACCGTTATGATGAACTGGGAGAATTAGAAACATCTTTTAATTTTATGGCAAATAAGTTAAAAGAATCTTTTTCGATTCTGCAAGAAAATGAACATCGTTTGAACCAATTTTTAGATGCTGTTCCCATTGGGATTACCGTACATGAACCCACGGGAAAAATTTATTATATGAACCGAAAATGTCTGGAAATATTGCAAATAAAAGCTATTTTAAATGCAGAAAAAGAAGATTTAAGTCGAACTTACAGAATTTATAAACAGGGGACAAATCAATTTTATCCTACAGAGGAGTTACCGATTATTAGAGCCTTAGCTGGAGAAACCATTTATTTAGATGATTTGCAAATTTATCAGCCAGAAAAAATTATTCTGCTTGAAATTTGGGCTACTCCGATTTATAATCATCAAGGTGAAATTATTTATGCGATCGCAGCCTTTCAAGATATTAGTCAGCGCAAACAAACCGAACAAACTTTAGCAGACTATAATCATACCCTAGAAACCCAGGTTAAACAACGCACCACCGAACTCGCAGAAGCCAAAGATAAAGCCGAAGTCGCCAACCGTGCTAAGGGTATTTTTCTTGCGAATATGAGTCATGAACTGCGAACGCCCTTGAATATAATTTTAGGTTTTACCCAAATCATGAATAGTTCTCAGACCCTATCTGCTAAGGATCGAGAAAATATTAAAAGTATTAATAATAGTGGAGAAGATTTATTGAAATTAATTAATAACATTTTATCTTTTACAAAAACCGAAGTAGAAACCATAAACCCTAATTTTGATCAGGAAATTTATGTAGATACTCAAACAAACCTAAAAACTTTTAACCTAACGGTGGAAAGCTTTTCGGGAATGTCCTTAGAATGGATAGAACAATTATATCAAGCTATTTCCTCCTTAGACGAACCTTTGATTTTTGGTTTAATTGAGAAAATTCCACCAGAAAAACAGGAGTTATCGGAAGAATTAAAATATTGGGTGGATCATTTTAGGTTCGATTTGATTTTTAATGTCCTGGAAAATATGATCCAAAAATCTTAATTAACCATGAATCCAACCATTGAGAGTAAATCGACCATCAGCAAACTGTTGAGAGGGACAATACACGGGTAAAACTTCATGTTTACAGCGACTATCAAAAAATATAATACTATTATTTCGAGGTTGAATCTGAGTAAATTTTTCATGAATGATAGCTTCTTCTCCTTGAACTTTAGTTTGATATAACCTCAAATCTCCACCATAAAAACCTTGAGGTTCTTGATGAAAATAGTACACATAGGTTAATTTACGATTAGCTGCTTTTCCCCCATCTACATCTTGATGAATTTTATAATATCCTCCATGTAAGTGAGCCGTAATTTGGATTTCTAAATGCGCCACTAAAAACATTTGTATTTTTAATTGTTCCATCACCTGCGGTCTGGCGGTAAGAATTTTATGGGTAATTAATTCATGAAATTCTGCAAAGTGTTCAGGAAGTAAAATATAGGATTGACGATATTCTGATTCCTGATTAATCACTTCTGAGGAAAAGAAATGAGTTTGATTAGCGAGCGTCAGGTTTAAAAGTTTTTGATAATCTTCCTCTGAAAAAAAATTATCAATTTGTACATAATCAGGATTTATAATAATTGCTTCTGCTTCGGTACTATGGGATGAATTATCGCAAGATGGGAGAAGATCGGATAAATTTGAATTAAAATCTTTCTGTTGTGATAATCTGCCTATTTCTAATACTTTTAATGCGGCATTTAGCCTTTGCTCATAGGGAATTTCTGGTTGATTAATACTAGACTTCACTATTTCTAAGGCTTGATTTAAAATTTGATCAAACCTGATATTGTAGTCTTGATTTTTTTCCATATTAGATAACAGTGGAGATGATTTTTTTTGCATAAATCAAAGTTTTTATAAAATCAATTCCTTGATTATACTCAGTTTTGATCCCCCCAAGGCAGAAATTTATAAAAAACCATGTATTAGGTTGAAGACTTCAAAGAACAACAAAAAGTTTGGAGGTCATTATACATTTGACGGAATAAGGGGCATTTTTTTTTAACTTTATTCGGATCAATTTCTAATAAAAGAATAGGGGTATAATATCCTTTAGAAAAACGGGGTTTGTGCCGATCAGTTTCATCTTGAATACTTGATTGGATTAGTGCTTCTGATAGTTTATCTTGACAGCAATCTCTTTGAGAGTCGTACTCACTAAATGATTCTGGATTATCAAAAGAAATATTTGCTTGCGTACTTAACCACCAACGCATCCGTTGCTGTCTTCCTCTAAAATCAGGATGTTTAGCGATTGAATTATCCCAATCTGCAATAATCCACGCTTCGAGTTCAGGCGCGGCAAACCCTATCAATATTGGAATCCCATCACAATTTGGTATTTTTGATAAAGAGTCTGATATTTTTTTTCTTTGTGTTTCTGGATTACGACAATCTAAATCATCAAAAACAAAAATCAGGTCACATTGATTTCTTTTTTCTTTTAAAGCAATTGGTAATTCCTCTTGAATTTGCTCAATTAAACTCTTACCTGTTCTTCCATAACTCATGGACTTATTAGGTCTAGGGCCAGATTTTCGACGAAATGGCGTTTTTCTTTTAAATGTGCACCCCGGAAAAGTGTTTGTTAAAAAATTGATTAACCCTCCTATTTTTCCCTCTCCTGCTCCGTCCTTTTTCCTCAATCCGACTTCAGATTCACCCCCTCCAGCAAAAACCCATACTACCACGGCCAACCTCCCAGACTCGGATCGCCAACACGATATAAATCACCTAATTCCCACCCTTCTGTTAATTTTGGCTCTAACATTTCCCTAGAAATGGATTTAATTGAAAAATGGGTTTGATCAGTGGAATCAAAATAAGAAACATTCTCTAAACAATCGGTAAAATGATCCAAAAGATCAGGACTATGGGTCGTAATAATCACCTGAGTTTTTTGAGCCGCTTGTTTAATCCACTCAGCTAAAATTGGCATCCAGGCAACGTGCAATCCTAATTCTGGTTCATCAATTACTAACAAAGAAGGTAGGACTGGAGAATGTAATATTGTTGCCCAACACAACATCCTCACTGTACCATCGGACATTTCATTGAGATAAAAGGGTTCATTCGTGTCTTTAAAATGCCATTCTACAGTTAAAGATAAACGACCAGAACGGATTGGTCTAATTCGACGAGTTTTGGGTAGAATGGATTTCATTGCTAAATTAAGACTTTCCTCAAAATCAATATTTTGATTATATAAGTTATCCAAAACTAAAGCTAAGTTATCGCCTGATTGAGATAAGTAAATATCACTTTGTCCTAGCTTTGGCTCGGCGGTTCTAATTTGGTTTAAATCCATGTTATTAGCATTATAAAAATGCCACTTTGAAACCAAGTCAATTAATTCTCTCCTGATTCTATAAATCGGTGTATTTTCAGGAGGATATTGACTATTTTCTAAAATTTTAGTAATTGATGATAGGCCCAAAGAATTTGTAGGAATATTGTCTAAACTTTCAAAATGAGTTGGGTAGTATTGACCGGGTTGATCGTAAACAGATACAACTCCTTTACCTAATCCTCTATTATGTAATTTATAATAATAAAAAGGATCGGAGTCGGCTGGATCATGTAAATCTTCCCCCCCATATAAATATTCTTCTGAAACTGTCGCCCTAGTTTCTCCCCTATCAGTATAGAGTTGTAAGTCAAAAACTACACTGTCTCTTTCAGGATTATTCGTCTGGGAAATTTGGGAAAAACAATAATAAAGATTAACTTTTGCTGGACTACTCACACTACTATCTAAAATTCTAGTGCCACCAATTTTGGAAATGGCATCTTCAAAACCACTCACTCCTCGATTTTCTTCGGGAATATTAATTAAGCAATTTTTTAAGAATTTAAGACAACTAATAAAATTACTTTTTCCCGAACCATTTGACCCGATAAATATATTCAGATTACTCAGATAAAATGGTTGCTCAGAACATAAATTTTTGTAGTTTTTGGTTGCCAAAAAATGCAATAAGGGTTGATTCATAAATTTTGACAATAATCACCAGATTTTTCATGGTATCACAAAATAAAAAAATATGCAATACTTAAACACACAAACCCTGAAAATAGAGGAGAATTAAACATTGAGCATCAAGAGCGAATATACCTTAAAAGCTGGGTTTAGTTGTTCCGGTGTGGGATTACATACGGGTGTGAACACAACTGTTAGGGTTTTACCTGCAAATATGGGGGAAGGACGCTATTTTGTGCGGGTTGATTTACCAGAAACTCCTAAAATTCCTGCTATATTAGAATCAGTATTATCCACAACTTTATCCACAGAATTAGGCAATTCAATCGCAACAGTTAGAACCGTTGAACATTTGTTAGCAGCCCTAACCGGAATGGGAATTGATCACGCCCGGATAGAAATTGATGGCCCGGAAGTTCCCCTATTAGATGGTTCGGCTCAAAATTGGGTAGAGGCGATCGCCACCGTTGGACGTCAACCTCTCGATAGTCCTCCCCAGGATGTCCCTCATTTTCAAATTACCCAACCCCTATCCGTCCAACAGGGGGATGGGTTTGTCGCCGCTTTTCCCGCATCCGAAACCCGATTTACCTATGGGATTGATTTTTCGGTTCCAGCGATTGGCAATCAATGGTATAGTTACACGGCTAATCCTGAAATCTTTGCGCGGGAAATTGCTCCGGCTCGGACTTTCACCCTAGAAGAACAGGTAGAACAGTTACGCCAAGCGGGACTGATTAAAGGAGGTAGTCTGGATAATGCGATTGTCTGCGGAAAATCAGGATGGTTAAATCCACCTTTGAGATATGCAAATGAACCCGTGCGTCATAAAATTTTAGACTTAGTAGGGGATTTGAGTTTATTGGGTTTTCTGCCCCAAGCTCATTACTTAGCATACAAAGCCGGACACCATCTCCATGTTCAACTGGTTCAGGAAATATCAAAGTAGTAAGCCCGACCGGGCTTCCCTCCCCTCTTACTGATCACGCCCTAACCCCTATTACGACGGTTGATGATGTCTACCACTAACGCTAACTTAAATTCATCGGATATGGACGACGCCCCCGTGTTGAATCCTGAAACAGTATTGATGATTGAGGAGATTCAAAATTTATTACCCCATCGCTATCCCTTTGCCTTGGTGGATCGAATTATTGAATATATCCCGGGGAAAAAGGCCGTGGGCTTAAAAAATGTCACCATCAATGAACCCCATTTTCAAGGTCACTTCCCGGGGCGTCCCATTATGCCCGGAGTTTTGATTGTGGAAGCCATGGCCCAAGTGGGTGGAGTGGTTTTAACTCAACTTCCTGATTTGAAAGGAAGCTTGTTTTTATTTGCCGGAATTGATAAAGTCCGATTTCGTCGTCCCGTAGTTCCAGGGGATCAATTGATCATGACTACGGAATTATTAGTCGTGAAACAACGCCGTTTTGGTAAAATGCAAGCTCGCGCCGAAGTCGATGGTAAACTGGCCTGTGAAGGAGAACTAATGTTCTCCCTTGTGGACTGAATTCTTATACCTTATTAGGTTTTAACCCATTTTAATTTCTATGACGACCTTAATTCACCCCACTGCTGTGATTCATCCTGGTGCAGAACTCCATCCGACGGTTCAAGTTGGCGCTTATGCTGTGATTGGGGAATATGTTAAGGTCGGTGCGGATACGGTAATTGATTCCCATGTGGTGATTCATGGCCGCACGGAAATTGGCGATCGCAATCAAATTTTTCCCGGGGCGGTGATTGGTTCCGAACCTCAAGATCTCAAATATGATGGTTCTTTGAGTTTAGTTAAAATTGGCAATGATAATCTGATTCGGGAATATGTCACGATTAATCGCGCTACAAATGCCGGGGACGCGACGATTATTGGGAATCAAAATCTATTGATGGCCTATGTTCATGTTGCCCATAATTGTGTGATTGAAGATCAGGTGGTAATCGCCAATTCCGTCGCCTTAGCAGGTCATGTTTATATTGAATCAAAAGCTCGATTGAGTGGGGTTTTAGGGGTGCATCAATTTGTGCATATTGGGCAATTGGCTATGATTGGCGGAATGACCCGAATTGATCGAGATGTGCCTCCGTTTGTGTTAGTTGAGGGGAATCCTTCTCGGGTGCGATCGCTGAATTTAGTCGGGTTAAAACGAGCCGGATTTAGTTCCGAGGATTTTTCTTTATTAAAGAAAGCCTTTCGCTTACTATATCGTTCTGAATATTCTTTTACCCAAGGGTTAGAACAGTTAGATTTATTACCAGATCATGTGGCGATTCAACATTTACGCCAGTTTATTAAGCGGTCTCAAACCGATCCCGGACGTCGGGGAATGACTCCCGGGGGAAAACGCAAAACCACTGAAGATTAATCAATGAGGAGGTGAGTCATTGATGATGATAGATTTAAAATCTCTCTATGAATTAGATGATGCTGAATGGTTAGAAGAAACTGTTAAATTAATTAAAAATCACCAATTTGAACAGCTAGATGTAGAAAACTTAATTGAGGAATTAGAGGATTTGGGGAGAGAAAAGAAAAACGCGGTAGCGAGTCTTTTAGAACAGATTATCCGTCATTTATTGTTACTGCAATATTGGACAAGTGAAGCTGAATATAATGCTGTTCACCAGAAAGAAGAAATGTATACCTTTAGAGTTCAGTTGAGACGAAAAATTACCACAAATCTCCGTAATTATTTAGAATTGGAATTGGATTCTATCTATCAGGATGCGTTAGGATTTGTCAAGATTAAAACTCAAAATTCCGTCAACTTTCCCCCAGAATGTCCTTATATCCTTGAGCAATTACTAGATATTGATTGGTTTCCGGTTTAGATTTTATGAGAAAAATGATCTTGCAATAAACGATTAATAAAACGATAACGATCGCCTGTTTTCTGTAATAATAATTTATCCGTAGCATCATTCAAAAACCGTTGATAATTCCAGGGAATATTGCCATCTTTCCAAAGAATCCATCGGATTACAAACTGTTCTATTTTTTGCTTTAAACTCGATTTTTCTAATCCAATTGCCCATAACAATCCCAACCCTATCCCAATAATTAATAGCAAATTTATTTTACTAATAATTCCGGTGATCATAATCCCGATCACGATGACCCAAATTAAACCTAAAATCAACTTTAATGTCAATTTATAACGTGGTTTTTGTTCATTCTCATCTAACCAATGAATCGGTATTTTTTTAACTGAAAATTCTGTGACTTCATCGGTTGTTAGTCGAGTTGCTAACCATCCTAACCATCGTCTAAAACTTTCGGATTTAGGAGCTTTTCCCGGGAGATATTGCGATTTATGAATATCCTGATTTAGTTGACGACGAATATAGGCATTAAATAAATAATCCCGTTGTTCCTCAAAGGAATTAAGATGTTTCCAAGACATGATCAAAATTTCTTCATAAGCTAAAGTCATCATCGTTAAATATAACGGTGTTTTTGCTAAATTTAATAAGGGTTTATCAGTTTCAATATTATGCCAAAGTTCTCGACTACGAGAATTAATTAGATAATCTTGAATTTGGGGAATTGTTAAGGGACGTAAGAAAATAGCCCCATTCAAATCCAAGCGTTCTGAAAGTTTTTGATAACTTATAACATTAGCACAGATCACCAAATGTAAAGGAGAAACATCCCCATTCAACAGTTGATTAATTTGTTGAATATATTGAACTTGTTTATTGAAAGAAACTTGATCTAATCCATCTATTAAAGGTAAAATTTGCAGCTGTTGTATCCAATTTTGACCCACAGCAATAGAAATTCCATACTTAATATGCAGTTGTTCTACAATCCAATCTATAATCAATTGATCGGGATTCTTCCAAGTTGATAAATCCAGTAAAACCGGCATAGGTTCTTCAACATCATTTTGAGCGCGACTAACTAATACTTTAGTTAATCCGATCAAGGTTGTGGTTTTTCCCGAACCGGTCGCGCCTAAAATTAATAATCTGCCATTTAAACGATCAAAAACCTGAATAATTCCCGTATCATTCGTTAAACGAACACTCGGATGATGACTCACTTTTAACTCCACATCCCAGGTTCGTCGCATTTTTAAGGGTGGCGTTTCTTGAGCTAAATAAGTTAATACCGCTCGATGTAACGATTGTAAGCGATACTGTCTCACTTCATTTTGGACTTGAAGCAGCAATTTTTGACGATTGTCTAATTGAATCTGGGAAGTAGTCAATTGTGGCATTGAAAATTTAGGATTTGTGAAAAACCGTAACCTACCCGTTTCCGTGAAAATACCACCAGTATATAGCAATGCTAAATCTTCTGCGAAAAAAACCGTAGGAATTTTGTCTTCAAACCCCTACAATAAAACAGTCTAAAGCTGTGTAAGTAGTCTGGACGGATATTTGATCATTCGAGTTAAACAGATGGAAATGGATATTTCACAACCGCCAATTTTAAAAACTCCAGAACCTCAATATGGAGATTTGATTTTTGATTCCCACACCTTAGCTGTTTCAATTGTTGTACCTATTTACAATGAAGTAGAAAGTTTACCGCGATTGATCGAAGCGATTGATACAAATATGGCCTATCTGGGTTTAACTTATGAATTGATCTGTGTCGATGATGGGTCAAGCGATGGGTCAACAGAACTCCTGAAACAGCAAGCCGCCATTAATCCTCATCTCAAAGCCATTGTTCTCCGGCGCAATTATGGTCAGACCGCAGCCATGGCGGCGGGGTTTAAGTATTCCCAGGGTCAGGTAATTATTACCCTGGATGGCGATTTACAAAACGATCCCCAGGATATTTCTCTCCTGCTAAGGGAATTGGGTAAAGGGTATGATGTCGTCAGTGGTTGGCGGAAAAATCGACAAGATGCCAAACTGAGCCGTTTACTTCCTTCCCGAATTGCGAACTGGCTGATTAGCAAAATGACCGGGGTGCAGTTACATGACTATGGCTGTTCTCTCAAAGCCTACCGGACTGAGTTAATCGCCGATATGAACCTCTATGGAGAATTACACCGATTTTTACCCGCTTTAGCATTTATTGAAGGGGCAAAAATTACTGAAATTCCTGTTAACCACCATGCTCGTCGTTTTGGTCAGAGTAAGTATGGTTTAGATCGTACCTTCCGAGTCGTGATGGATCTGTTAACCATTTCTTTTATCAAAAAATTCCTAACTCGACCCATGCACGTTTTTGGTCTGTTAGGAATATTAGCTTTTGCGATTGGAATTGTTGTGGGTGCTTATTTGAGTTTTATTCGCCTGGTCTTGGGCCAAGAGATTGCCGCTCGTCCCTTACTTACCCTAGCGGTGCTCATGACCCTAACCGGAATTCAACTTTTTTGCTTTGGTCTGTTGGCAGAACTCTCAATGCGAACCTATCACGAATCCCAAGATCGACCGATCTATAGAGTTCGGGAAGTGATCGAATCTCATGGTAACAGCAATAACTCAAAAACCAATTAATCTTCTAAACTGGGAATGGCACTGTTGACGGGAAAGACTTTACACATCATATATTCGGGATGAAAAGTTGCGGACGGGTGACAAACTAACGAGGAGGACGGAGTTTCCACGGGATTGTTTTGAGGTTGAATACACACAGCCACCTGTCCAACTCCAATCATTAAGGTTTGGACTTGTTCAACAATTTGATCAAGATCCACCAGTAATGTTTCCGCTACAAATAGGGAAGGGGTAACAATAAAAAAGGTTTTGACTCCGGTGGGACTAGGAGCAAAACCAAAGCTACATTCAGAAAGTTGGGACTGGTTTAAGGGAGGGAGAGCATCATGAAAACGTTTAATTAACGCCTGATGCAAAGACTGACTTAGCGCACGATCGTCAGATATCGGTTGGGGTAACATGATTCGTCCTTACCAAAAAATTCGGTATAAAGCTCCGTCCCTTCGACAATCCTTTCGACAAGCTCAAGACAGGCTGTTTGAGGACGGCTTTTTATGATTTACCTATTATTTACTCTACCCCCCAGTTTAACATTAACTAATTTCCCATTGGTTTAAATTTTTAATCAGAGTCATAAGCAAACCCTGGGGTCATCTCAGAACTTCCCTCTATAACCAGCAAACCTAACCATTAATTTTGTATTCTTTCCACCGGGGTATTGATCGTTTTAGCTTTTTTAAAAGTTAATAATCCTAACCCAGCCAAAAATAAAGCCAAAATTGCCATCACCACAATAAAGATTTTTTTGGTTTTCATCGTTGCTGCTTCATATTGCAACAACATTTCCTGTTTGATTTTTTTCTCTTGTTCCGAAGGTTCTGGATTCATGAAATTTAGGATTATAGGTTGAAAGTTGACGGGTGAATATACACCGCCAACTTCCTTCTATCTAATTAACTTACCGAACTTTGGACAACTTCTTGAGACTGGGGCACACTCTGGGTCTGTATGAAAACAGACAAACGATTCAGGGCATTCAAATAGGCCTGAGCCGAGGCTACAATAATATCGGTATTAGCCGCATGACCAGAAAACACCCGGTCTTGATAACGTAACCGAATCGTTACTTCTCCGATCGCATCAATTCCCGCCGTCACCGACTGCACAGAAAACTCAATTAACTCATTTGGTACATTGGTGACTCGGTTAATCGCCTGATAGACCGCATCCACCGGGCCAGTCCCAATGGCTGCATCGGTTAATTCCTGACCATCGGGGGTACGGACTGTGACCGTGGCTGTGGGACGGGCTTGATTGCCACAGGATACCTGGACAAATTCCAAATGGAATAATTCCGGGGTTTGTTGAATTTCATCCTTAACAATGGCTTCCAAATCCCAATCGGTGATTTCTTTTTTCTTATCCGCCAATTCCTTAAACCGGATAAACGCCTTATTCACCTCCGGGTCGGTCAACTCAAATCCCAACTCCCGCATCCGAGATTGAAAGGCATGGCGGCCGGAATGTTTGCCCAAAACAATCAGGTTATCATTCAACCCAATCGATTGAGCATCCATGATTTCATAGGTGCGCTTATGTTTTAATATCCCATCTTGATGAATTCCCGACTCATGGGCAAAGGCATTCGCCCCGACAATGGCCTTATTCGGTTGGACTAACATCCCGGTTAAGTTAGACACCAAGCGAGAGGTTTTATAAATTTGGCGGGTGTCAATATTGGTCAAGGAGGCTTCTGATTCTGGATCTCGACCCAAAAAAGGATTAAAATACTGCCGACGGACGTGCAAGGCCATTACCAGTTCTTCTAAGGCAGCATTTCCGGCCCGTTCTCCGATGCCATTAATTGTACATTCCAACTGCCGCGCCCCATTTTTCACGGCTTCTAAGAAGTTAGCCACGGCTAAACCCAAATCATTATGACCATGGACGGAAATAATCGCTTGGTCGATATTGGGGACATTTTCTTTAATCCCCTTAATGATCGCCCCAAATTCCGCCGGGGTGGTATAACCGACGGTATCTGGGATATTAACCGTGGTGGCTCCGGCTGCGATCGCTCGCTCCAAAACTTGATACAAAAATTCCGGGTCAGACCGTCCCGCATCTTCGGGGGAAAACTCAATATCATCCACAAAGGATTTGGCATAGGCGACCATTTCCGAGGTAATATCCAAGACCTCAGAGCGGGTTTTTTTCAATTTATATTGCAAATGGATATCGCTGGTGGCAATAAAGGTATGAATTCGACGATGGAAAGCCGGAGAAACCGCCTTCGCCGCCGCCTCAATATCCCCTTTCACCGATCGGGCTAAACTACAAATAACCGGGCCATCTTCTGTGCCTACTGCTTCGGCAATTCGAGAAACTGCATCAAAATCCCCATGACTAGCGATCGCAAATCCCGCCTCGATCACATCCACCCCTAAACGGGCCAATTGTCGAGCAATCACCAACTTTTCATCCACATTCAGGGTAGCCCCCGGACACTGTTCGCCATCGCGCAAAGTCGTATCAAAAATAATAATTCGGTCGGGGTTAGGTTGAAATTTCATAAAAGAAAATCTCCTTGTAAGATTACTCGTACAGGCCTGCTGCTGGTACTATCTCTACACTGGTACAGACGCGCCATGGCACGTCTCTACACTGATAACTGATTAATAGTCCGTTTTTTCAATCTGTTCTCGAATATCGTTAAGATCGATATAGCGATCGGTGGCATTACGCAGTTCTCTGGCGATCATTCCTTCTGTAGAAACAACGGTAATATGAGTATTTTTAGATCGTAACAGTTCAATCGCTCGTTCAAAGTCCCCATCTCCACTAAATAGAACCACCCGATCATATTGTTCTACCGTATTAAACATATCTACAACAATTTCAATATCTAAATTAGCTTTTTGGGAATACCGACCGGAACTATCATCGTAGTATTCTTTGAGAATTTTAGTGCGAACTGTATAACCTAGACTAATCAGAGCATCTCGGAATCCTCTTTGATCTTGGGGGTCTTTGAGTCCTGTATACCAAAAGGCATTGACCAGGGTGATATCCACTTGTTCTGTTTTGAAATAGGTCAAAACCCTACGGGGATCAAAAAACCAACCATTTTTTTGTTGAGCATAGAACATATTGTTACCGTCCACAAAAATAGAAAGACGGTTTTTTACGTTAGGCATAGAAAATTAAGACCTAATATTTGTAGAAATGAATTTAATCTAAATATTCTATCTTAACATCCATAATCAAATAAAGTATATGCCTCAACAAAGGCTGTTGTCTTGCCATAAATATTTTATTCGATAGATGTAAAGATATAATTTGATCCTACTGCATTAATTTGGCAGTCAACACTAATATATCTTGGTTATTCATATAATTTTATGTTTATAAAATATCATATATGATTATCTTTAATTATATGTTTAACGAAAATTTACAATACTCTTAGGAGTTCTGGGAAAAGCTATGGAAAACAATAAAAGTCCAAATCCCTGATGGAGCCACTCATCCGACATTTTCCCAAACCACAGACCTGGGGCTGATGACCGACTCAGCTAGAATTTTTTGCTTTCTAGCGCCCATCGGGCTAGTTCTGTCCGATTATGAAGACCTGTTTTTCCCAACATATTACTGACATGGCTTTCAATTGTGCGCTGACTGACTTTCATAATCCGAGCAATATCACGGTTAGCTAAACCTTGAGTGACTAAGCGAACAACCCTTAATTCCGTCGGGGTGAGTTGTACATTTCGACGCACTCGCAGTTTAGGGCCACTATTATCCAGATTAGAACTTGGGCTGCTGGTTAAACGAGCGGCTTGGCGCAGGGAGGACTCCACTTGAGCCACTAATTCTTCCGGTTCAAAGGGTTTGACAATGTAGACATCTGCTCCGGTATTTAAGCCTTTAACCTTATCCTGACTTTGACCTTTAGCCGATAAAAACAGAACAGGAATCCATCCAGTGCGGGGGTCTTCTCGAATTTTTTTCACCAGACTATAACCATCCATTTCTGGCATCATAATATCGCAGATCATTAGATCAGGAAGTTCATCTTCGAGAATCTCCAGTGCAATCACACCGTTTTCTGCCGTGACCACATCATATCCCCTAAACTCCAAATAGTCCCTGACCAATAAAATCAGGTTAGGGTCATCATCCACAAGCATGAGTCGTTTTTGATCTCCGTTCCTATCCTTCATTTAAAACCTGTTCCAAGGTCGAATCCGACAACAACATTAAGGTCAATTTTTGATATCTGGTTTGGTGATATCTGTTTAGAGGTTTATTTCCGATCAAGAGATATCACCCAAATATAGATATATTCGCAAGTATAATAGATTACTCAACAATTTATCCAAGATCGATTATACCTGAAATACAACCTGCTTAAGTTAAAAATACTGACGAAAAAAACATTTAAAGTTTTAACAGATCGGTTTTCTAATCCCTTACCCAAATGGGGATTAGGAAAAGTCATGGGCTAGAGGATGGGTTAAAAACACATACTCTTGCACTACTTGAGAACCTAAAATATGTTCTTGAAGAATCCGTTCAATTACCTCCGGTGTTGCGGAATGATACCAAACCCCATCGGGATAAACGACTAAAATAGGGCCATGAGTACAAACACGCAGACAATTTGTTTTGGTTCTAAAGGTGCAACTGGGTTTACCCTCTGTCACTTGATCCAGTTTTAACTCAGTTAATCGTTTTTTTAAATAGTCCCACGCCTCTAAACTTTGCTCTTTGGAGCAACAGAGGGGTTTAGTCTGATCCGCACAAATAAAAATATGACGCTCAATTTTATCTAATCCCAAGGTCTGCACCTTCTTAGCTAGATCGACCTTGATTAAATCAGACTCAGGGGCAGTAATACTCACAGATTCCAACGAAGATGACATAAAATTACGCAGTTTGATCAAAAAAACCCTACAAATCCATCCTAACAGTTGTTGATTGTAGATTGTTGATTACCAGCGACTGAGAACCCACTACTTACTCCCTACCCCCCTGCCTCCCCTGCCTCCCCTGCCTCCCCTGCTCCCCCTGCCTCCCCT
>NZ_LT797710.1:125896-289269 GCF_900009135.1 Planktothrix sp. PCC 11201
TCCCCTGCTCCCCCTGCCTCCCCCGCTCCCTTGTTCGGGAACCCGTACAACTTAGACTGTTGCAATGGGGAGGCTTTTTTCGGTAAATTAGCACTCAGGGATCGAGAGTGCTAATTTGAATTCCTCAAAGGAAATGATCAAGCTCTGATCACCCAATATTTATATAAAGTGGAGGCTAATAAATGGCTGCTGTATCTCTAAGCGTATCAACCGTTAAACCCCTTGGTGAGCGCGTTTTCGTTAAAGTTAGTGCATCTGAAGAAAAAACATCCGGTGGAATTTTACTACCCGATACCGCCAAAGAAAAACCCCAGGTCGGCGAAGTGATCGCCGTTGGCCCTGGCAAACGTAACGACGATGGTTCCCGCTCGGAATTAGAAGTCAGCGTCGGTGACAAAGTTCTCTACTCCAAATACGCGGGCACTGACATCAAACTCGGTACCGAAGAATTTGTTCTGTTGGCCGAAAAAGACATCTTAGCGATCGTCAACTAATCGGTGTTTTCAACCCTAGATCGTACACCACAAATTTGTTATCCGATCTACAAGGTTAAAACTCCCTCCTTGAGAAATTCATTTCTAATTATCAACCTAAAACCTGAAGACAAAACATGGCTAAACGTATTATTTACAACGAAAATGCTCGTCGCGCCCTAGAGCGTGGTATGGATATCCTGGCGGAAGCAGTTGCCGTCACCCTTGGCCCTAAAGGTCGTAACGTCGTATTAGAAAAAAAATTTGGTGCGCCCCAAATCGTGAATGATGGCGTCACCATTGCTAAAGAAATTGAACTAGAAGATAACATCGAGAATACTGGAGTAGCTTTGATTCGTCAAGCCGCTTCCAAAACCAACGATGCCGCTGGCGACGGAACCACCACTGCAACGGTTTTAGCCCACGCCATGGTTAAAGAAGGTCTGCGGAACGTGGCGGCTGGTGCTAACCCGATTGAACTCAAACGCGGTATTGATAAAGCCACCACCTTTTTAGTCGAAAGAATCGCCGAACACGCTCGCCAAGTGGAAGATTCCAAAGCGATCGCTCAAGTCGGTTCAATTTCTGCCGGAAACGACGAAGAAGTCGGTAAAATGATTGCTTCGGCCATGGATAAAGTCGGTAAAGAAGGCGTGATTTCCCTCGAAGAAGGAAAATCCATGACCACCGAATTAGAAATTACCGAAGGGATGCGCTTTGACAAAGGCTATATTTCCCCCTACTTCGCCACCGATACCGAACGGATGGAAGCAGTTCTGGAAGAACCCTATCTGTTAATTACCGATAAAAAAATCACCTTAGTTCAAGACTTAGTGCCTGTTCTCGAGCAAGTTGCCCGTTCTGGCCGTCCTTTAGTGATTATCGCTGAAGATATCGAAAAAGAAGCCTTAGCGACCCTGGTGGTTAACCGTCTGCGCGGTGTGCTGAATGTGGCTGCCGTTAAAGCTCCTGGGTTTGGCGATCGCCGGAAAGCCATGTTGGAAGATATCGCCGTCTTAACAGGTGGTCAACTCATCACCGAAGATGCGGGTCTGAAACTGGAAAACGCCAAGCTGGATATGCTGGGTAAAGCCCGTCGGATCACCTTGACCAAAGATAACACCACCATCGTTGCCGAAGGTAATGAAGTTGCTGTTAAAAACCGTTGTGAGCAAATTCGCCGTCAAATGGAAGAAACCGAGTCTTCCTACGACAAAGAAAAACTCCAAGAGCGCTTGGCTAAATTAGCTGGTGGCGTGGCTGTGATCAAAGTGGGTGCAGCTACCGAAACCGAAATGAAAGATCGCAAGCTGCGTCTGGAAGATGCCATCAACGCCACGAAAGCGGCCGTTGAAGAAGGGATCGTTCCGGGTGGTGGCACAACCTTAGCCCACTTAGCTCCTCAACTGGAAGAATGGGCTAATGCTAACCTAACCCACGAAGCCTTAACCGGAGCCTTAATTGTGTCCCGGGCCTTGGCTGCGCCCCTGAAACGCATTGCGGAAAACGCTGGCGTTAACGGTGCTGTGGTCGCCGAACGAGTCAAAGAAAAAGACTTCAACGTTGGTTACAACGCGGCTTCTAACGAATTTGTGGATATGTTTGAAGCGGGGATTGTTGACCCGGCCAAAGTGACCCGCTCTGCTCTGCAAAACGCCGCTTCTATTGCTGGAATGGTGTTAACAACTGAGTGTATTGTTGCTGACAAACCTGAACCTAAAGACGGCGCTCCTGCTGGTGCTGGCGCTGGTATGGGTGGCGATTTCGACTACTAAGATCCTGATTACTAATTTATAGTTTGATATGGGGTGGCTTTTGTCACCCCTTATTTATTGGGGAATAGGGATCACGGATTTAAGAGGATTTCACGGATTTCACGGATTTTAATCTGTCCCCCAATCAAGTCGAGGGCAGGGTTAATCTGCGTAATCCTCTGAAATCAGTGATAGGTGATGGGGAAGATTGAGATTGTGGTTGTTTTAAGTTTTGATGTTCTTAACACTTGATTCTAAGGAAGGTTGGGGAATTAGATAAATTAAACCTGAAATTAGGGTTAATCCTACGGTTATCCAGAATAGAATTAAATTGGGTGTTTGCCAAGATAAGGGTAAGGGTGCTATTAGAAATGCGATCGCTAAAATTTGACTGACTGTTTTGAGTTTACCCCAAATATTTGCTCCAGAAATTTGAGTTTGATTGACTCTCCATCCGGCAATAGTTAGTTCCCGGGCTAAGATTAAAAATACTCCCCAAGCTGGAATAGTTTTTAACTCAATTAAGGCGAGTAAGGGCGCGAAAACTAATAATTTATCGACTAAAGGATCGAGAAATTTTCCTAAATCTGTAACTTGATTTAGTTTTCTCGCTAAATATCCATCTAACCAATCGGTACTGGCTACAATTAAAAAAATTCCTAAACAAATCCAACGATTAGTAATAGTTGGATCATGTAAATAATAGAGTATAAATGGGATTCCGAACAAACGAGAAATAGTAATCCAATTCGGTAAATTCATAAATTAGTAATCAGTTTTCGGTTATTATATTATCTTATTAGATCCCCCCAAATCCCCCTTAATAAGGGGGACTTTGAACTCTAATTCCCCCCTTAAACTGATAACTGCTAACTGATGACTGATAACTGATTAAGGGTTCTTCCCAATTTTGTAGGGAATTTAGACTTAATTGTGCTAAATATTTTCGGGTCAGGTCGGCGCGGTCTAAACTGATAAAATAATTATTATCCACATCTTGATAGAATAATGATCCTTCAAGTAACCCTTGATAATCAGGATGATTTTGAGATTCTACCGTTAACCAAATCGCATCAGTAGGTGAAGGAATGAAACCCGAGGGTAATTTTCCATTGAGAATAGCCAGAATTCGATCTGAAACAGAACGGGTATTCACCCCACGATTTTCTAAGAGTTGATAAACCTCTGATAAAGATAAAGGTTGTTCTTTAAAAACTCGCAGTAGTTCCGCTAAAAGAAAATAATCACTGTATTGATGTCGAGACATATCCAAGACTTGAAAATAAAGGGGTAATACAGCTAAACCCCAAGCCAAGCGACTACAATGGGAATAATTATTATCACTATTATATTGATCGTGAGGACTATCTTGGGTAATTAACGCATTGGGTAATTTTTGGCGTAGCCAACGGCTAAAGGTCGGCCAAGTTCCATTTCCTCCCGTACAAATGGCCTGAGTAATTCTAATCGGAGAAATTCCATTATGACTGAAAAGATGGTTGAGTTCTCGATTTAACTGTTGGATAAAGGGAATAAAAATCTTTTGTTCTAAATCTCGTTGGGAAACTTCCCAAGAATAATTATTTAATGTTAGGGTATAGCGATCGCTTTGTTGCAGTTCAAATTTTAAAGTTTCTGCAATTTCTAATAATTTTAATCCTGTAGAATCACTCTGTAAAATTTGTTGTAAACGATAACGTTTGGCTAAATCAGGATGTCCAGGTTCAGGAAATTCCACATTTGGAATATTATTAAATGTGGGGAAGGGTGAACCCTCTGGCTGAATCAAAAGTTGAGTAATGATATCCTGATTTAAGGCATCTCCAGCATAGGCCAAATGATGACAAACCACTTGGGAAGCCACAAATTCAGTTAAATCCTGGGGAAGTTGGACTACGGCTATTTCCGTGGTTGTAGCGCCGATATTAATAATTAAAATTGTGCCATTGGGATCGGGGGGATGGAGATAGAATTGATAGAGTAAAGTGGCGATCGCATCCTCAATAATAAAAATTTGTTCAGGACGTTTGATGATTCCTGCTGCTAATACGGCTTCCCTCAGATTGAAACGATAGGCTTCTGTCGAGGCCGTGGAACAGCCTAAAACCACCCCGTCTAAACAATTTAACGCCTGCTGAAATTCGACCGTATCGAGTCCCACTGCACCCACAGTATAAAAATTAGGTAAAGCCATGATGGGGGAAATTTCCCGGTTGGGCTGCTTTAATGGGGAAATTCTGCGACCGGACAACACTCGATGGGGATGCAACGTAGATAATAACGCTGTCCACGCTTCTCGAAACCCCCCCAAGGGGAGGGACTGTTGTTCTGACCACTGAATCATGGGAAGCCCCGTTAACTCGGGAGAATTAACTGAATGATAGGGAATTCCCAGGTTTAATAAGGATTTAAACCGTTGTATCAGGCCTTGAGTGGTTTCTTCCTGGGGATCTAAATAGTAAATTGACGCCGCTAGCCGAAAGGTAAAGGGAAGATCCTCGATTCCAGAGAGTTCTGTCTGTTCCGCTTGCCAATAAATCGGATAAACTTTTTGGGTTTCGCTCTGTAACAAAGCGGCGGATATTCCCGTTGTTCCTAAGTCAACTCCTAAATACCATTTCATAATCAGTTATCAGTCATCAGTTATCAGTCATCAGTTATTAGTCATCAGTTTTTAAAAAACTCCTGACTCAAGGCTTCAAGACTGAGGGAATCCTCCTCTTGTTCGATGTCCAAATTTAAGTTTTTTTCATCTGCCAGGTTCAAACTGTTGAAAATATCATCTAAAGTTAAATCTGATAATCCTTGATTTGATGCAACATTTTGCTTTTCTGCTGCTGGTTTATTTAGGGATTCAACGGAAATAGAGGGAACTGATTGAGCCGAACTAGGTTCCATCCCAATATCTCTAAATAAATCTTCAAAAGTAATTAGTTCATCAGCCTGAGATACTTTTAAGGTCGTTTTTGCTGATAATTTTTGAGGAGTAACTTCAGGTTGAGAATAGGCTGATTTTACGCGAGTTGGTTTAGAAACTGGACTGGCTTCAGGTTGTTCTAAATTAAATAGATCTGCCTCTAAATGTTCTAAAGTATTGCGATCAATTAATAAACGGGAATCGACTTGTTCGCTATCCTCCTCCAAATCTAGGGGCAGTAAATTTTCATCCGGGGAAGCTTGAATATAAGCATCCTTTTCTAAACTAAATGTTTGGCTGTCAATCTGACCAGGAGGGGATGCCATAGGACTGACTATTCCCGTAAGTTCTTGCTGGGTTCTGGCCGAGACTACACCGGAATTCGGGGGGGAAACCTCCTCAAAGGTGAGTTCTTCAAAAACATCACTTAAATCTGCCAGGGTTTCCTCGAAGGGATTCGGTGCAGAAGTGAAAGAGGAATCCGTGATTTCATCAGTCAGAGGAGACACTAACTCAACTCTTGGTGTAAATAAGTTCTCAGACTCTAAGGATATAGGATCGATGGCATCTGCGGTTAAGGAGAAATCAGATTCTATCGGAAAATTTTGCTCCGGTTGACTGAATATATCCAAATTATTTAAGCTCAAGAAATCAGCCGTTGCCTCCAGGGATTCGGTGTGAATATTTTCCGATTCTCTGGCTGTGATTTTCGGTGTTGACCCATCCCCAAATAAATCTTCGATGTCTAAATGGATTTCTGATTCATTCTCGACCCCTGAAGAACTTGCAACATCGGTTTCCTCGTCGAGCAATAGGGTTTCTATGTCCTCAGAAACATCATCCTCATCCAGTACCTGAATGACATCAAAATCATCCTCAAATAAATCATTATTTTGTGTTTGAGGCGTCACAGTCACAACTGGGGATTCTGCCTCCGGCGCCAGATCAAACAAACTTTCTAATTCTGAATCGGCATCGGGGAGAGACTGTTCTACCATCGACTCATCCCAATCCAGAGAAAGAGACCTTTCTGGTGTTTTATCTAACCCATCCTCGATAGGGGGAGTAGATAATCCCTCGATGGTCTCAAACGCCACCTCGAATTCATCTTCATCGGTGATTTTTAGCTGTTCTTCGTCATCTTCATCAATATCATGATCAGAAGTAACAGTGGGAGTCGATTGTCTAGGAACTTCTGCCCCCGCATAGGGAAAGAGTCCCTCAAAAGCGGAGGAGAAATTCTGGGGTAGAGAAACCACGGACGGAGGAGAAGGTAAATTACCAGTGTTGGAGGGGGTTTCCGATTCAGTTAATTGTAGTGAAGATTGTAAATAGGAAGACGTTTCTTGACCTACCTGTTGGGCTAATTGGTTGACTAAGGTGGTAAACATGACCTCCCCCTGTTTCCCCAAACTGTGCATCCTTTCTAGGCTTTGGGAAAGGGAATCAGAATAGGTTTGTAGGTTTCGTTGCAAGGCTTCAAAAATCACACTTAGACTGGAATCGAGAGTCATCAATAAATGATCAGATTGCGCTTGTAACTGTCGCATCTGTTCCAGGCGTTGGGCTGGAGTCAGACGGTCGAGAGCAGTTTGGGGTCTGTCCACGGCTTCAGAAACCAGGGCCGGGAGTGAGTTAGATTCAGTTAATAACACCGAATCTAAAAATCGGGTTTCAATATGGTTCAGGGTTTCAGTCACATTATGAATCAGACTGTCCTGTAATCGAGTCATGAACTCTTGCAGAAATTCACGACTGAGTTGTTGTTGATAGGGTTGAGGCGGGACTTGTCCGATGGCTTGGGCTTTGCGGGCTTCTAATTGTTGAATTTCCTGGATTAAATTACGTTGTTCGGTACGCAAACGATCAATCTCATCCTGAAGGGGTTGAGTCAAATTAGTCCGCAAATAAATCATTTCCCGTCGGATTGCCTGCCACAGAGGTTCTCGCGTTCCGTGGGATATAGAGGGTTGATGATTCTCCAGGGTAACACCGAGAGCCTCCTCGTCCACCTGTTCCTGAAGAAAGACCAAATACCTGCGGACACGCTCTAGGACTTGACGGGAGCGTGTGACAGTTTCGCCAAAAACGACCCAAGGCAAACGTAAGCTGGGCTGACTAAGAACCTCGTCAATTTCGGTGATGAGTGCTTGAATCTGACCTTTCTGAACATTCAAGGCTGAACCCCCTCAATAATCTTTCTGTTAATGGGACTCCATAATTGCTTAATCTCAAGGATTCCCTTGATTAAAGCAGTTGTGATCTACATAATATGTTAGGCTTGGCACGAAGCACTCAAGCAGCTAACTTGAGATTTGGGATTTATTGGCTAATCACCCACCGGAGGCAATACGGTTAAAAACTAAACCAGTTTAACTTTTTTATGTCCTGATAGCTCTAAAATATAAAATTGCCTAGTAATTTTTGATTCGGTGTTGTAATTGACACCAGGCAGAATCTGAGTTAACAATGATCGGGAAATTTTAGGGTAATTGACCAATAAAGAATGCCAATTCTGCTTTCGGTGCAATTGACTGAAAATCCAATCTCTTGATTAGCTACTGCTCAATACGAATTTATAATTTTATCACAGCCTCATGGAAGATCGGTATTTCTCCCGTGACAATCACTCTGATATTCACAAGATGATCTGCTCAACGCCTTTCTTTCAAGGCTTGCCACCGGATGCGGCGGATAAAGCAACCTCTCATATTGTGGGTCGAAACCATCCAGCTAACCAAGTGATTTTATTAGAAAATGACTGGGGAAGCTCCGTTTATTTTATTCTGGACGGTTGGGTCAAAATTCGTACCTATAATTTGGATGGGAAAGAAGTAACGCTGAATATTTTGGGTAAGGGTGAACTATTTGGAGAAATGGCAGCACTTGATGAAGTCCCCCGCTCCACCGATGTTATTACATTAGCACCGACCTTAATTGGGAATATGCCCGCTCAGGATTTTGTGGAGTTGATTACCACCGAACCCAAGGCGGGAATGCGACTGGCTCAATTGATGGGCCGGCGTTTACGCCAGGTGAATCGACGTCTGAGATTGCGCGAATCTGATAGTACCTCCCGGGTGGCTGATATTCTCCTATTTCTGGCGGAAGGCCAAGGTACAACTTCAGATCAAGGAGGAACACAAATTCCGAATCTTCCCCATCGGGAGTTAAGTGGTTTGAGTGGTCTAGCCAGGGAAACCGTAACTCGGGTGCTCAGTAAGTTAGAGAAAAAAGGATTAATTCATCGGGAACGGGATATTTTGAGTATTCCCGATGTTCATGCCCTAGAACGGATATTAGTCTGAATGGTACTATTGCCCATTGCCCATTGCCCATTCCCTATTAAATGAGTGATCCTTATGTTCATGCCCTAGAACGGATATTAGTCTGAATGGTACTATTGCCCATTGCCCATTGCCCATTCCCTATTAAATGAGTGATCCTTCTCCATTAAGTTCCTCTGTTAACCCCCGTGAATCTGAAACTCAGGAATGGGTATCGGTTGATGCAGATATCCCCGGCTCTGAACCTTCGGATCATCTGGCTAAACTATCTGCTTCCCATCGAAACTCCCTGATTTTAGTAGAAACGGCCTTTCTGGCCAGTGCCGCCAGTTTGATTTGGTTTGTTAATTATTATTTTCCCATGGGGCCAGTGCTGCGACTGTTTTTCGCTTTGCCTATGGCTTTATTATATTTACGATGGGGAAAACGGGCTGCGGTTATGGGGGCCGTGGCTTCATTTTTATTATTATCGGTATTAATGGGGCCAACTCGCAGTATTGTGTTTTTAATTCCTTATGGTTGGTTAGGGGTGGTTTTGGGGGGAATGTGGAAACGCAAATCTCCTTGGTGGATGTCCATTGGGACGGGTTCTTTGATTGTTGCTATTGGTTTTTTCTTTAAATATTGGTTACTTTCAATTCTACTGGGACGGAATTTGTGGGCCTACGCTACGATCCAAATTACTGCGGTGGCGGACTGGATTTTTATTAAGTTGGGGATTTTAGCTCAACCCAGTCTAATGTTGGTTCAGGTGCTGGCTGTTCTGATGATTTTAATTAATAGTATTGTCTATTTATTTGTGGTTCATCTAGTCTCGTTATTATTATTAGATCGTCTCAATAGTCCCATTCCTCGACCTCCTAAATGGGTACAAATTTTATTAGATTACGACGTTTAAATGACTGTTAAGGTTTATACCCAGTTTACGCAAGGTGATCGATGGTTACACCGCTATCAAGGGACTCAACCCGTGTTTGCTTGTGTGTTGGGATTTACCGCAACGGCTTTAATTCCAGGGATTTCCGCCGCCGGAGCTACCACCGACTCTCGACAATATACAGCCGTTGCGGATGCTGAGTTTCTCTATAATGGCCCCCAGCCCCATCCCCAGTACCCCTTACCGCCCTTAGATGCGGGGGCTTCTCCGGTGTTAATTTCCCGGGCTGTGGTGGAATCCTTAAAATGTCCTTTGTATCTGTTTAATGCGGGATTATCTGTTGCTCCTGCGATTCCTACAATTGATTTGGGGGGGGTAGCTGCCGGATGTATAACATCGGGTTCCGCCATGACCTTAGAAACTGTCAAGCATCTGTTTGAGCAGGGGTTAATCTGGGGTGAACGGATGGCGCAGGATGCCCCAAATAGTTATCTAATTTTATCGGAATGTGTGGTGGGCGGAACGACTACGGCCTTAGCGGTGTTGCTGGGGCTGGGAATTTCTGCCATGGATAAGGTGAATAGTAGTCATCCCCGTTGTAATCATGGCCAAAAATTAGCGATCGCCACCACGGGATTACAGCAAGCCGGGTTTTGGCCGTTATCGGGGATCGGGATTGATCCGTTCGAGTTGGTGGCTGCGGTGGGTGATCCGATGCAAATTGTGGTGGCGGGGATGACTTTGGCGGCTAGTCGTACCATAGGGGTACTGTTGGCGGGTGGAACTCAGATGTTAGCGGTTTATGGTTTGGTAGAGGCGATCGCAACTCAATATCATATTCCTTGGGGTGCTGATGGGGTGGTGGTGGGAACAACCCGTTGGGTCGCTGAAGATACCACGGGGGATACGGTTGGATTAGCGGAAATGGTGGGAAATGTCCCCCTATTAGCCACGCAACTGAATTTTTCTGCGTCGGTTTATCCCCAACTGCGGGCCTATGAACAGGGTTATGTGAAGGAAGGGGTGGGGGCTGGAGGGGCTGCGATCGCGGCTTATCTGGCCCTGGGTTGGAGTAATACCCAACTTCTGCAAGCTATTGAAGCAGTGGCAGATCGGATGAAGTCAAATTATTAATGTTCAATTCTGCGGATCTGTGCTAAGATATAATATCGAACAATAAACGCGGACATGGCGGAATTGGTAGACGCGCTAGATTTAGGTTCTAGTATCGTAAAGATGTGAAGGTTCAAGTCCTTTTGTCCGCATGATCAGTCAAAAGTGAACAAAAATGCTCTCCGAAAGGGGGGCGTTTTTTGGTGTTTAATATTGATGATTATCTGAATTACTGACTAATATTAAATACATCTTCATCTAATCTTCTGTTTAATATAGCATTGGAAAATTAGATTTAAGAGAAATAGCGATCGCCCTCCTTCCTCAACTTTTTCGATTAAATTCCGTCGAATTAATGATTGTATTGCTTGCAAAAGTTCAGGTTTTGATAATTCTATATTAGCAGGTTTTGGGGAAATATTAACGGGTTGATCTTGAGTTGCTAACCAATTAATTACCGTTTTTTCTGATTCCGATAACCGCTCTAAGTGAGATTTTAAATTAGGTTCTAAATCTCCTAAATAGATATCATTTTGCTCGGCTAAAAATAGGGAAACGCTACCGTTAAACAGTTCAATAATTGTTGAAGTGATAATTTTTAACCACCTGGGATGACCTTGATACATTGTAATTAATTCTAACCAGTTTTCCTGATCAATTAATCCTTTTTCTCGGAGTATTTCGGTTGCTTCTTCTCCTAAACTTTTGATACTTAAGGTTTGTATGGATCTATTTTCTGTTTCTAAATTGGCGATTTCTATAGGTTTTGTCCAACTCAGGAGAATTAAACAACTTTGATGGGGAGATGTGGCAATTTGTTTAAAAAATTGACTGTAATCTTCATATTCAGGTAAATATTGACCCGCTAATTCACCGGGTTTAAAAATATCCTGTAGATCATCAAGAATAACTAAACACCGAGAGTTACGAAAATATTCGATAACTGTAGATAAGGGGGTTGGTTGAGATTGAGAAAAGAATTGTTTTAGTTGGGTTTGTAGGGTTGAAAGGGTAGGAATATTATTAAGACTTTTCCAGATAATATAATCGAATTGGGTATTAATGTCTTCGATAAGTTTAAGAGCGATCGCACTTTTCCCAATTCCACTTAATCCATAAATAGTAATTAAGCGAGTATGGTCTTCTAATATCCATTGTTTGAGGGTGGTTAATTCTGAAGTGCGATCGTAAAAGGTTGTTAATTCTGGTGCTTCTATTAAATTGATGATTGTTGATTGATTTTGAGTTTGGGATGTTTCTGGGGGAGATTGCGATCGCGGTTTTTGATTTTTAATATTTTGTATAAATTGACTACAAATAACATTATCAATTTGTAATAAAGAGTCATGCAAATGAGAAATATTAGAAACTCTATATTTTTTCTCTAGTTTAGAACGGAAATTAAATTTCTTGAGATCTTCTCCTAAATCTTCACCCAGCTTTTCCCATAACTTAGCTGCTTCTTTTTTAATGTGAGATTCACTACAGTTATAATCTTTAGCAATTTGAGGATATTTTTTTCTATCCCAAACACCTGTTAATATTGCTTCCTGTATCGGTGTAAGATTTTCTCCAGTTTTATCAAAAATCACGTTACCGGCCCACTCTAACACATCCTCAACATTCCTCATAAGTAGACACAGATAGATATTGTTTGTAATGTATCCTACCGAATCCTACTTTGTCAACTGAATTATACTGAATCCTACTAAATTGGTTCGGGATGGTTAGAAAAATTGGGTGCTAAATGCTACGGTTTGGAGTTGTTAGATATAAATATACCTTATAGAATGAGATCGGTGAAGCATTCAATTTAAAAAAGTTGATTATCAAATAACAAAGAAAAATTATGGCATTGTTTAATTGGTTGGCGAACAAAACCTCTGATAGAAAAGGTAAAATCACTGATGAGGATATTCAAAGGATAGTGGGTGAGTTTAATAAGTCATTGTTACCAGAAGGAAATCCTGAAGTATTAGATGAGATCAGCTTTGATCAGGTAATCAGTTATTTTAAAAGCGATCGCCCCAAAAATGTTAATGCTAAACAAACAGCTATTATTCGTCAAGATCATCCCGAAGGGAAGACTTTAACTCAGATATTTTTAGACGAAAATAATAATCTAATTTATCTTCCCAATGAGTTCCCTTCAGGAAGGCAGGTCATCGTTAAAAAACTCGATAAAAAATTAAGTGATTTTTTTGGCCCTCAAGATTTTGTTTTAGTTGACTCAAAAAAACAATCTACCCTATCTACAGTTTTTAAAACAGTTACTATAATCATTTGGACTCTGGTGATTTTATTGGTATTACTTCCATTAGTGGGACGCTTTATTATGAGTCAAGCATTGGCGGCTGAATTAAATTCTCCTCCGTCACTTGAAATTACACAAAATATGGTTTCTTTTTGGGACAACCAGAAAGTTATTAAAAAAGCTCATGATCAAGCCTATAAAGAAGCTAAAGAATATGCAAAACAAGAATTAGATAACTGGGAACAAGAATTAATTTTAAAAATAGATAATGATTTTTTAAATTGGTATTTTAGTTATTTTAATCAGAAAAAACAAGAGGCTGAAGTTTTCTTTCAATATTTAGGTGAAATAGTAATTACTCAAGGTAATCAGTCTATAGTTAACGACAGAATTGAAAAGCGCATCCATGATAATATTAACCGACAATTTGCTCGTCTAGTAGTTGATCCAAACAAGGCGAATGAAAAATTTCAGGGAATAGTTATTGATACGACTGAATTATATCTTAAAAAACTATCTGAGGCACTAGAAAATGTTCCTAAAACATATAATAGTATTTCTCAAACAGACTGGAATCAGCATTTAGATACGATCAAGATAAGATTAGACAATGAACAAGGCGGTGAAGCATTGCCCGTAAAACTGTTCGGTGCTTATGGTGGGACTAAAATTCTAGCTACACTCGCCGCTTCAGCAGGTAGTAAAGTTGCTGCTGGCTTTATTGCTAGTAAAGTAGCGAGTATGATCGAGCCAGCAGTCGCTGTTGGTTTGATTGCATGGGATTATTGGGATTATACTAATGGAGTCGAACAAAATAAGCCTCGTTTGCGTGAGGATTTAGTCGAGTCTCTGCATGATATTAAAACAATTCTTCTCAGCGATCCTAATCTTGGTGTTATGTGTGCTATCAATGAATTAGAGATTGGATAAAAAAATCAGAAACAGCATTTAAGATTTTTTTATCGTTTCAAGATTCTACCCTAAAATACTAATCCTAGAGGGATCGCTTTTATTGATACAAAAGAAGCGATCCCTTTCTATTGGAAATCACCGCGACTCCAACATTTCCTCAACTGTCAAGCCAATATCAATAGCAATCTGCCGAAGCAATCGAGGTGATATATCACGCCCTTTATGAAAAGGAATAGTCGTTCCTCGTCCATCTTCGTGACGGAACTGCTTATGTGACCCTTTTTGACGCACCTCTACAAACTCAAGGTTTTCTAGTATGCGAACTATTTCCTGTGGTTTTAGAACTGGAATATTGCTCATAATTTATCGGATCACAATCTGTTGTGTCCCTATAAACTCTGTCTCAATAACGAGATTATCATTCTCTACGAGCATCTCAATTACCTCACGCAGATTCTCCTGTAACTCATCCAATGTTTCTCCCTGGGAATGTGCGCCAGGAAACCCAGGAATATAACCAACGTAAAGATTGGTATCAGAATCTTTTTCGATTATGGCAGTAAATGTTTTCATAAGATTTGCTTTCGATATTGCTGATGTAAAAGGGTAAGCTAATTCACAATAGCCAAATTCAAAATTGGTGAAGTATTACTAACTACTAGCATAAGTCAAAAATTCTTGGCGCAATTCCTGTTCAATACGCTGTTCAGGTAAATGAATTGCTTGCAAAACAGAATCAGAAATTGAAATTTGTATTCCCATATTCGTTTATTATAAATAAATTTAAGGTAAGAGTTAAAATTGTATTCTATCGTTTTCTGGTTCTAGATAATATAGCGACCCCTCTAATATTTTTAACAACCTGTTTTGTGAATTTTGGTTCAAACCCCTACAGCCTAGGTAATAGAGCGATAGCATTAATAAAACTTATGACTGTTATCCAAAACCCTGATGTTAAAAGACTTTACAAACCGTAACAAAACCCTTAATGTAGTAGACATAGATACCAAACGTACCTCGACAAATACATAGCAATCATAACCAACATGACAACCACGATTCAACAGCGCGAAAGCGCCTCTATCTGGGAACGGTTTTGTAACTGGGTGACCTCCACCAACAACCGCATTTATATCGGTTGGTTCGGTGTCCTGATGATCCCCACCTTATTAACCGCCACCATCTGCTACATCGTCGCCTTCATCGCGGCTCCCCCTGTAGACATCGATGGTATCCGCGAACCCGTTGCGGGTTCACTGCTATACGGAAACAACATCATCTCTGGTGCCGTTGTTCCTTCCTCTAACGCCATCGGTTTACACTTCTACCCCATCTGGGAAGCAGCTTCCTTAGATGAGTGGCTGTACAACGGAGGCCCCTACCAGTTAGTGATTTTCCACTTCTTCATTGGCATTCTGTGCTACATGGGTCGGGAATGGGAATTATCCTACCGTTTAGGTATGCGTCCTTGGATTTGCGTCGCCTACTCTGCACCCGTTGCAGCAGCAGCCGCCGTGTTCCTGATTTACCCCATCGGTCAAGGTTCCTTCTCTGATGGTATGCCTTTAGGAATTTCTGGAACCTTCAACTTCATGTTAGTGTTCCAAGCCGAACACAACATCCTGATGCACCCCTTCCATATGTTAGGCGTTGCTGGGGTGTTTGGTGGTAGTTTATTCTCCGCCATGCACGGTTCCTTAGTTACCTCCTCTTTGGTGCGTGAAACCACCGAAGTCGAGTCCCAAAACTACGGTTACAAATTCGGTCAAGAAGAAGAAACCTACAACATCGTTGCAGCCCACGGTTACTTTGGTCGTTTAATCTTCCAATATGCCAGCTTCAACAACAGCCGGAGCTTACACTTCCTGTTAGGTGCTTGGCCCGTGATCGGGATTTGGTTCACCGCTTTAGGTGTGTCCACCATGGCCTTCAACCTGAACGGTTTCAACTTCAACCAGTCAATCATCGACTCTACCGGTCGCGTGATCAACACCTGGGCGGATGTGTTAAACCGCGCTAACCTGGGTATGGAAGTCATGCACGAGCGCAACGCTCACAACTTCCCCTTAGACTTAGCTTCTGGTGAATCGGCTCCTGTGGCTTTGGTTGCTCCTCAAATTAATGGTTAATTTTTAACCTCAATATTCCAAAAGACGCTCTCCGCAAGGGGGGCGTTTTTTGGTGTTTAATATTTATGATTAAATTGTTAAGCTGTTGTGCATTTAAACTGTGATTATAGCATTACCTTTGTTTTTAAGTTTACGTCCCCATTTAATAGATAACTGTCCCTCATTTAAAAGCTGATGCAATAAACACTCTAGCTCATCAACTGATTTAAAGAGTCGATTAGCAATATATTCTTTAGCTGAATGCCAGACCAATTCAATTAAATTATAATCTGGACTATATTCTGGAAGAAATTCTAAATAGATATTCGGCATTTCTGCTTTGATTTTTTCTAGGTATTCTTCTTTTTTGTGAAAACTTGCATTATCAAGAATAATGACAATCTTGGCTCCTTTTTCTACAAATTCTTCTGCTTGATTTCCCGCTAATACCCACTCATGAATTAGCTCTTGATAAAAACTTTTTAACACTTGATAAAAATTATTTGCATTCCCTTTATCCAGAAATTCTACAAATCTTTTTTTGTCCGAGTACCTCAATCCTCCCATAACATTAACTTTTCCTTTTCTTCTGTCTCCTCTAATCTTTCTCCTCTTTCCTTTTTTACACCAGTTCTTTCTTTTTATTACTCTTAAATTAAATCCACTTTCATCCCAAAACCATACCTGTAATTGTTCTGGACTTTCTTTTGTTATTTTTAAATACTCTTCTATTTTATTTTTAAATAATTTCCTTTTTTCTGGATCTCTTTTCTCTTCCAAGCTATACTTTGCCCACAAGTAAACATACTTTTTTTTCTTTAATATCCTTCTCACTTGTGAACCACTTAATTTTATTTCTGTGATTTGTTCTAAATAAGTTGCCAATCTTTCTCCTGTCCATCTCCCAAATTCATATCCTAATTCTTCCGGTTCTTTTTCTACAGTTTCTAATAATATCTCTATATATTTATCTGTGGCTTTTCTATAATTTCCTTTCATTCTTTCATCTTTTAGGCTTTCTAACTTGTCCGGATCTCCATGTACACACCAATAACATACTTTATTTATTGAACATCCCAAAAAATTGGCAATTTCACTTTGTTTTTTACCATCATTTAGCAATAGTAGAATCAAGATTCTTTCTCTAATTTGTCCATTTTCTTCCTCTTTCAATCTTTTCTGTAGTTTCTCTACTTGCTTTTCATTTAAGTGATTTTTAGCAGGCATCTTTTTATTGATTTTTCTAAACTTAGTTTTTCATTATACCCTATTTAGATGCTTAACAGCTTACGATTGACAGGATTACTCAAAATAGAATTACCCTCACTATCTTTTTGCTGACGCAAATATTCCGCCACCGCCACCAAAAAGCCCCCAGTCCCACAAGCGGGATCACAGATTACCTCATGGGTGCTAGGATTCATTAATTCGACGATCATTTTAATAATATGGCGAGGGGTGCGAAACTGTCCATTTGTTCCGGCGGTGGTGAGTTTTGATAACATATATTCATACAAATCTCCCTGTAAATCTATATAGGTTTTATCTTGAGATTGACCAGCTTGTTGATTGAGTAATTCAAAGATTAGGTCAATTTGTTCGACTACATTTGCTAATAGGGCCGGGTTAGCAATTAAAAATACAGCATCCTTCATGTGTTGGGCATAAGTCCCTCCTTCCTTACCGATAGTTTTGATTAAGGGAAATGCAGAATCCCTGACCGTAACTAACATATCAATAGGGTTTTGATTTTTAAATTCAGACCAGCGACAATGATTGTTTTCTGGGGTAAAGGTCGGATTTTCTAATGTCCCCCCTAAGCGTTTGTTCTTCTTCTCTTGGGCTAATTGTAGGTCATCTAGGCGTTTGATAAACAGTAAATAGGATATTTGTTCAATCACCGATAGGGGGTTACTAATGCCGTTATTCCAAAAGGTTGTCCACAATTTATCAACTTTAGATTTTAACTCGCCTGTAATCATCTTGAGATCCTTAAATTGGTGCTAATCCTTTTTATTATCATTGATTATTAGACTATTTTGAAATGATTGATCAGAAATTTTACACCATAGCCCCTGTAGAGACGTTGCATCCAACGTCTCTACAGGGGGAATTTGTAGCTTGAAATTTTTGGGCTTATTTTTACCACTTTCGTCCTAGGAGATGATTAATTTAAGGTTTTAATCGTTAAAACTTGAGGCGGTGTCGCATCCGGGGGATAACGAAAATCAACTCTCACAAACCGTGAGGATTTGGGGTTTAATTTGAGTTTAATTAAAGGATCAACAATTTGCCCCCGACGATGCCATAAATGCAGATATTTGATCACCGTTTTTCCCTGTTCATCTTCATATCTTAACCGAACCGTGCCCCGAAAAAACGGAAGATTCAAAGGAGGTTGTTGAAAAATTAATCCATTTTTAGATAAGGTTTCTTCTTTAAAAGGCGTTTCTAAAGTTACTGTTACCGTTTGGGTTTCATCCGTTATATTTAATAGCGGTAAATGTAAATCATAATGTACCCCATAATTGCCATGGGATTCATAAGCAGTATCTGGATAACGAACAATTAACGGCGCGGCTTGAACTTGTTTTGTGCCTAATGTTCCCGCCCGGACGGTGCTAATGGGAAAAGAAATTCCCTTTCCCCTATCAGGAATAGTCAGAAAATCTTTGCCCTCATCGACTAAATCTGCTGACCATTCTGCCCCTTTTTGAATACCTGCAACCCGACTATAAATTAACTGACCTCCCGTTTGCTCTGGAGAAGTAGGAATTTTATCCCTGGGTTGTGCTAAACTGCCATTGTCAAGTAACTGTTGCCATTCTTCTACAGTTGGCGCACGCTCCTTGCCATCGGGCTGCATTTTCGCATATTGAGCTAAACTCGCCATATAAATTGAAGCCGGGGCAGAATCATCGCTTTGACCCCGAACTTTCAGGCGCATAAAAGTAGAACGCCCATTTACCGGACGTTCTAAACCCTTGACTGGGATTGGCAAATTCATTAACATTTGAGTTTCCCCTGGGCCAATTTCCAAGGTTTCAGGAAATTCAGCCTGGCGCTTTCCCCTTAACACATCATCAACAGCCCGAATTCCTGGCCCAGAATAAATCTCACCCTTAGCATTATCACTCATGGCAGGTTGTTCTTTAAAAGGAGCATCTGGCTCCAATAAATAACTTGCTGCCTGCAATACTTCAACGGTCACAGGTTCATTATCGGGATTATGAACCATCAACCCCAAATATAAGGTTTTTAAATCAGGGGGAGTGTGGGTAAAATGATGATCAAAGACCTCAAATTCTCCCGTTAAACGATATTCTAAATGAGCTTCAGGATCACCCCGCCATCCCCCCGGAAAAGTTGAGAGTAGAATTCCTTCCTGTTTCACCCATTCTGGACTATTGCTATTAAACATTAACACCTCATCCAGTTTCCCAGGTAAGGGGCGAACTTCGTTCTGAGCAATAATTTCCTGGGGGGGCAAGGCATTGGCAAAGGGCAACCGCGGCAAAAGGGTAGGAAACCGTTCAACAATGACCGTTTGCCGAAAAAAAATTCCTCCGACCGCTCCCCCCAAGCCAGACAAACTAACAATTAAAATAGAAGTGATCCGATGTAAGGTTTGATCTTTCATTTATTCTGAAAGGTTGGTCTAATTTTTTTACCGTGAGTATTATGACTTTTTTTCCTCAGTATTCCACAGGCGACGAAATTCGGCAAAAGTTTCTCAACTTCTATGCCGAAAAAGGGCATAAAATTCTGCCCAGTGCTTCCCTAGTTCCCGAAGACCCGACGGTGTTGTTAACCATTGCCGGGATGCTACCCTTCAAACCGATATTTCTGGGACAGCGACAACCGGAATTTCCCCGCGCCACCACCTCCCAAAAATGTATCCGTACTAATGATATTGAAAATGTGGGCAGAACGGCCAGACATCACACCTTTTTTGAGATGTTGGGCAATTTTAGCTTTGGGGATTATTTTAAACAGCAAGCGATCGCTTGGGGATGGGAAATTTCCACAAAGGTCTTTGAGTTACCGCCAGACCGTTTAGTGGTCAGTGTGTTCGAGGAAGATGACGAAGCTTTTGCCATCTGGCGGGATGAAATTGGGGTGTCTCCCCGACGCATTAAACGCATGGGAGAAGCGGATAACTTCTGGAAATCTGGCCCCACTGGCCCCTGTGGCCCCTGTTCAGAAATTTATTATGATTTTCACCCCGAACGTGGCGAGGAGAATATTGATTTAGAAGATGATACTCGGTTTATTGAGTTTTATAACTTGGTTTTCATGCAGTATAACCGAGATGCCGATGGCAATTTAACCCCTTTACAAAATAAAAATATTGATACAGGAATGGGGTTAGAACGAATGGCGCAAATTTTACAGCAAGTTCCTAATAATTATGAAACCGATCTAATTTTTCCAATTATTAAAACGGCGGCGGAAATTGCCCAGATAGACTATCACAAATCCGATGATAAAACCAAGGTTTCCCTCAAAGTTATTGGGGATCATATTCGGGCGGTTGTGCATTTAATTGCTGATGGAGTTACGGCGTCTAATATTGGCCGGGGTTATATTGTCCGGCGCTTAATTCGGCGGGTGGTGCGTCATGGTCGGTTAATTGGAATTAATCAGGAATTTACCACCCAAGTCGCTGAAACAGCGATGCAATTATCGGAAGCTATTTATCCGAATGTGCGTCAACGGGAAAGTGCAATTAAAGGGGAATTACAGCGAGAAGAAACTCGGTTCTTGGAAACTTTGGAACGGGGTGAAAAACTGTTAGCTGAAGTTATGGAAAAAGCTCAGGGTGAAATTTCCGGTCAAGATGCCTTTGTTTTATACGACACCTACGGTTTCCCCCTAGAATTAACCCAAGAAATTGCCGAAGAAAATGGGTTAACTGTTAATATTGCCGGGTTTGAAACAGCCATGGAAGAACAACGCCGTCGTTCTCAAGATGCCCATGAAACTATTGATTTAACCGTCCAAGGTAGTTTGGATCAATTAGCAGAACATATTCACCCCACGGAATTTTTAGGCTATACTTTGTTAACATCTGATGCCAAAGTGGAAGCGGTTTTAGTGAATGGAAAACCTGTAGAAACAGCAGAAGCGGGAACAGAAATTCAAATAATTTTGAATAAAACTCCCTTCTATGCTGAGTCGGGGGGACAAATTGGCGATCGCGGTTATTTGAGTTATGGTGATACGGTAATTCGGATCGAAGATGTGCAAAAAGAATCTAATATTTTCATCCATTTCGGACGCATTGAACGGGGAATAGTGACCCCAGGAATGACCTTAACCGCCCAAATTGATCGCGCCTGTCGTCGTCGTTCCCAAGCTAACCATACGGCAACCCATTTATTACAATCGGCGTTAAAATTAATCGTAGATTCTTCTATTTCTCAAGCGGGTTCTTTAGTGGATTTTGAGCGTTTACGGTTCGATTTTCATTCTCCCCGGGGTTTAACCTCTGAAGAATTGCAACAAATTGAAGATCAAGTGAATAGTTGGATCACCGAAGCTCACCCGGCGGTAATTGCAGAAATGGCGATCGAAGCCGCTAAAGCTAAAGGTGCTATTGCGATGTTTGGAGAGAAATATTCTGATATTGTGCGGGTGGTTGATTATTCGGGAGTTTCGATGGAATTATGCGGGGGAACTCATGTTAGTAATACCGCCGAAATAGGACTATTTAAGATTATTTCGGAAACCGGAATTGCATCGGGAATTCGACGGATAGAAGCGGTGGCGGGACAGTCGGTTTTAGAGTATTTAAAAGTACGGGATACGGTGGTTAAGGAGTTAGGCGATCGCTTTAAAGCTAAACCCGAAGAATTACCAGACCGGATTAATAATTTACAACAGGAGTTAAAAGCCACTCAGAAACAATTAGAAGCAGTTAAAGCAGAATTAGCGATCGCCAATTCCCAACAATTATTAACCACTGCTGAAACCATTGGTGAGTTTAAATTAATTGTAGCAGAACTCCATGATGCGGATGCAGAATCTTTGAAAACCGCCGCAGAAAGGCTACAACAAAAGTTAGGAGAAAGTGCCGTTGTTTTGGGTTCAGCTACAACCGATGGTAAGGTGAATTTTGTTGCCGCGTTCAGTAAAGCTGTTAATAATAAAGGCTTACAAGCGGGTAAATTTATCGGCGGTATTGCTAAAATTTGTGGCGGTGGCGGTGGCGGACGTCCGAATTTAGCGCAAGCGGGCGGTCGGGATGCAACGCAGTTAAAAGCAGCGTTGGAGAGTGCAAAAACCCAGTTAGTTGAAGGGTTGAAATAAGTTAAGTTAACCCCTCCCCTGCTAGGTGAGGGGCTTTTTATATTTTGAGATTTAGAAAGGTTAAGATATTTGTCACAAAAGGTTTAAAGTAAGGTATAATGTCAGGTAGGCATACTTCACCCCAACCCACTATTTCAGATTGAGCATATTATTATGGAATTATTAATCAAAAACTTAGGCCCAATTAAAAATAACAAGCAAAGCATTGATTTATCAAAAAGATTTTATATTTTCGTTGGTTATAATAATAGTGGAAAAACTTATGTATCACAAGTTTTATGGGCAATTTTCAATCAAAAGACTATTTATAAATTTTCAAACCAAGCAACATTAGAAGATATTCAAATTGAATTAAATAATGCTGTAGTAATAGATCAAAAATTAATTGATAATATTATTGATGAGTATGCTAGATTTTTAGAGAAAGAAATTCTTACTATCTTGAATATTGAAAATGATTCCCCGTTAGCTAAAAATATTTCCATATCATTGAGTTGTAGTATAGATGAAGTTGAACAGCACAAAGGAGAAACTTCCATAACTATAAATGCTGAAACATCTGAAAAAATCGAATATATTTTAATTAAGAAAGAGGAAAAATCCTTACAGGTAAAAATAGAAGTAAAAGAATTACCTTCAGATTTTTTTGATTTTGTCCCCAAGAATCGATTTGATCAAGATATGAAGTCTGAAGTAAAAACAGTTTTTTTAATGTTTATTATTAGATTACTACTCAAGCATGAACATGAAACTTTCTTTTTGCCATCTAGCCGTCTTTTTTATCCGACTTTCTATAGATATATTTATGATATAGAGCGGAAAAAACGTGAGGAAGATATGAAACGCTTAGTTGATTTAATTGAAAATAGATATAAAGAAGATAAAATAAATTTAGATTCAATTAAAAATCTAAATTTGTTCAAAAGACCTTATACTGAACCCATGAATCATGTTTTTGAGAAAATTTATTCTCTCAACCAAGACACTGAAACCGTTTCATATTATAAAACTATTTTAGAACAGTTGGTAAAACTTATGGGAGGTAATGTGCTAGTAAAATCAGTTGAAGGATTATCCCCTATTGAGTTTTATTTTAATTTGGAGGATAGTGATTTCGATTTACCCATGTATTTAGCATCTTCATCTGTGAATCAATTAACATTACTTTACTTATATTTAAAATATTGGGTAGAGAAGGAAAATAATTTTTTAATGATAGATGAACCCGAAGAAAATCTCTATCCTGAGAATCAATTAAAACTACTAGAAATACTGATTCAGTTTGCTATCGAAAATGACAACAAAGTCTTAATTACTACCCATAGTTCAATAATGGCTAAAGCTATCAGCAACTATATTTCTATAGATGTTCTTAAAGAAAAATACAAACTGGATGTTGATGAAATTATAGAAGAAAATAATTTAGAGTATGTAGATGCCAAGACTTCAATGTCTCAGCAGGATCTGGGTGTATACTTTTTTAATGGTAAAACAATTATCGATTATGAAGCAGACGACTATGGAGTATACTTTAGAAACTTTTATTCTGCGATAGATTCTGTAGAGAAATCGAGTAAAATATTAACAGATTATATTTATATCAAAGAATCAGAAAAGTATGAGTAGACAGAAACAATTTTTGAGTGTTGGTGAGAAAGAAACGAAAAATGATAAAAAATTACTGAGATTTAATGTTCAAGAATCTTTGAAATATGAAGGTTTAATTGAAGAAGTAGATTTAAATGATGATTCTATAGAGATTATTGAAACAAGGGGATCAGCAACTTTAAAAAAGGTATCTATTCGTGAACTTGATTTTAAAGATAAAAAATCAAGAATAGAAACTATTTGGAAAATCAATTTAGAAAAAAATATTCCAGGTATATCAACTCAAGGAAAAACAGCAGAAGTGGCATTAATAATTTTACAAAAATATGAAACAGGAGATTATAAATTAAATGTTTGCTTAATTGAAATGAAATCATCTCTACAACCTCGTACAGTGAAAAAAGGCGAATCCAAACCTAAACCAAGCAGTTTAACAGACATAAAAGAAAAGATTCAGTGCAATATGAATCAAATGTATATGTTAATGAGTTTAAATAATCATCAAAACCCCAGAAAAGGTTACTCAGGAGTAAGTATACATATTGATTTTAAAGGCATTATTATTTTTAATAAAAATGAAATATCATCAGATGATGATAGTAATGACAGTGACCTATATAAAATTTTAACCTCTGATAATAGAGCAGAACTTTTTACCGTTCGGACTATCCTGAATGATAAGGATAAGATTACAATGAAGTTTTTCCCACCAGAAAATAATCAACCTCAAGAACATAGAACTCTACAATTAGGTGATTTATTGTAATCAATTTTAAAATATATGTGATCGCTCATCTAAAATAACAATCATATTAAGATAAATCCCCATTCCATTTAGTTTGAATGGCTTGTAATCTTTCTTTAGCTCAATTCATCGAAAAAAAATTAATAGTGTTTAATCAGCCAAGAACATATTATAATAGATGAATTAACTTTGAAGGATTTATTCTCATGGAACGAGATAAACGACTAATTCTATCGGCACTGAGTCATGGCGCCATCTTCTTTAGTGCTACTTTAGTCGCCATTGGGATTCCCATTGCTATTTTATTTCTAGTTAAAGATTCCGTTGTCAAAGCCAATGCGAGAGAATCCTTAAACTTTCATATTAATTTATATGTTTATGCGTTTGTATTTGGAATGCTCACCTTTTTATTAATTGGGTTTCCTTTATTAGTGATTTTGGGGGTTTTTAGTTTAGTCATGCCGATTTTGGCGATTGTTTCTGTTGTTTCTAATCCTGATCAACCCTATTCCTATCCTTTCATTTTTAGAATTATTCAAGACTAAGGGAATTACGAATTACGAATTGGAGGAGTACAAGTCTAGGTTTCAGAATCGGTAGGAGTCCTAACTTCCTTAGCGACTGCTATATCATTAAGTTCACCTTTGATTTCTTGTTCATAGGTCTGAACACTGGGGGGGAGAGAAGTCAAATCTTGAATATTTTTTGACATTGCTTGACAAATTGCATCCAGTTGTAAATCGTTTTCGTCGTAACCGAAAGGATTTTCAATCTGGCGGGCAATTTCCTCAATTCCCAATAGAGTAAACGTCATAATTGCTACGATTAACCCGGTAAATAATCCTAAATTATTGACAATTTTTAACGGTAAAATCAAACAATAAATTAATAAAATTTGTTGTAGATGAATTTGATAAGCTAAAGGCAGAGGAGTTTTAGCAATTCGTTCACAACCTCCTAAAACATCTACCATGGTATCTAAGAGTTTATATAAAGCTGTTAATTGGTAGATATGGAGGTGATGATGTTTATTTTTATCCTGTAAATAATCTCCAATCCAAAAGGCAATTTCCAGGGGAGGATGATTCATTGTTTGCAGTTTTGTATACTGTTCTGAAGATGTTAAAGCCTCAATTTCTTGATTGACTTTTTCTCCCCTTAAATGAAGTTTAGTTGCTACGGCAAAAGCAACTAATAGTTTTAATGTGGCGATTTTATTATTGGTATCATTAACCTCTTTTTCGGGAACCATTAACCAGATTTGACGAGAAAAATTTCTCACGGTATTAACTAAAGTTCCCCAGAGTTTTCGACCTTCCCAAAATCGATCATAGGCTGTATTTGTTCTAAAAACTAATAATAAACCTAGAACTAAATCAGGAAAAATAAAATAACTAAATACTTCGGTAGGTAAGGGTAGATTCTGATGATCTAATAGAGAAATAATAATGCCCAATGTTGTACATAAAATCACACGGGGCATGATGGCTGGAATTACGGAACTTTGAATGCGGAGTGTTAACTGAAACCAGTTTTTTTCGAGCTTAGACATATAAGTTTTTGAACGTTTATCCTCCTAAAAATTCCTACTAACAGACTATCCCGCCGACGATCGCAGTTCAATAACCTTATTCCCCTCGATGGTCGGGGGAGAGGTAGGAGGGTTTAATTTTTGATTTAGTTCTCGAATGCGTCGAGACAATAAACGAATAATATTAATCGCAATGCCGGGGGTTTCATCAATGGCATCATAGAGTTGCATTTGGGTTAAGATTAAACATTCGCAGGTTTCTAGGGTGCTGACGGTGGCGGAGCGAGGTTCGGCATCAAAGAGAGACATTTCACCGAAACAAGTCCCCTTGCCTAATTCGGCTAAATTGCGATCGCCAATATGAACCCGCACCCGTCCAGAAACCACAATATAAAGTGCCCGTCCTTCTTGACCTTCAGTAAAAATACTATGTTCATTCGGAAAGGATAATTCATCCATAACCGATGCTAGGCGGACTAAAAAATCGTCTCGCAATTCTTTAAAAATCGGGACACCCCTGACAAATAAAAGGCGTTCAACGCTGGTTAACATAGGTTTACTAAAAAAATTTAAAATTTAGATCCGGTAGGGGTGGGGAGACCCCCATTTGTGTCAACTTCAGCCGAAAATCCCTGATTACCTCCAAGATTAGATCCCCCTAAATCCCCCTTAGCAAGGGGGACTTTGAATCGGGTTCCCCCCTTCCCAAGGGGGGTTAGGGGGGATCTAGGACTTCAGAAAAGAAAAGTCAAGGGACTTGCAGTTTTACAGCCTACTTTTAGTCTGAAGTTAACATTGATAGCTCTCCCCACCCAAGTCAAATAGCCAAGAGCTTATTTAACTCCAAGCTGAAGCATTAACTCCTCAACTTGGTTTGCGACTAAACGATCGGGATCATTTTGTAGCATTGGTAATAATTCTATCAAAGCCCGTTGAGAGGCAATCTTTAGATATGCTAAGACTGCTTCTCGAACAAACCCGGTGGGATGACGTAAGCACATCAGGGCTTGTTCAGCCGTTAAACTCCATCGGGAGCTTTTGGCGACATGGAAACAACAGGCTAAGGCCCAGTCCGAGAGGAAATGGCGTAACTCTAATAAACGGCGTAGGCGATCGCTGGGTTTCAGGGGTTGATAGCTAACTAAATCAGATAAATTTTGCAATTTCTCCAATTTGGAGTGCTGATCGAGAATGCTAATTAATGCCCGTTTATGGGCAATATCAACAATATTATCAATAATTTCCAACCCCCGTGCCACATTAGAAGAAGAATTTGACTGAATATTAAAGGATGCTGCTTGAATCGAGTCATGGGGATATAAAAACTTCATTAATAAAAAGCAGCGATCCACCGCATCAATTTCTAGTCCTTCCAGGGCGCGTTTTAATAACTGTTGGGGAGCATGAATATCATGCACAACCGGATCGAAGGGATCAAAGGTGTCTGAATCTTCATCATCTGAGTCCGACAGGATAGGGGTTTCCAGGGACAAATCCAGCAAAGCCGCATAAATTTGACCGATGAACATTAATTCCTGCTCAATTAAAATTTCTACCCCGGTGCGTCCGACCCGATCTAAGACTCCTTCAATTCCCGCATCTTGAGGAATTTTAAGTAAAATTCTCAGGATATTGCGCCGGGTGGTTCCCCAGGAAATCATCAATTCACTAATTAGGGTATCGAGGGCTTCGGCTGTCCCGATTTCACCAAGGGCTGTCCAAGCCTGTAACCGCACCAAATCCGGTTTGTAGATATCACTGGCTTGCTGGATTAATAAAGGAATCGCCTCATTTCCTAACCTCACTAAAGCCTGCAAAGCTGTATCTCTTGTGGAACGATAGCAGAGAGCTTTCATTAAAGAGGGATAGTATTCTTCCAAATGGGTAGAGGCGATCACATCTAATAATGCACAACGCACGCGCAAAGATTCATCCTGTAATAAATCGTTAAGATAGAGCCGCAGTCCCTGTAAATAATCGGCTTCTCCCAGGGCGCGGACTCCCATCACCCGTTCCCGTTCTTGGCCGTTGGTAATCATCCGTCGGATGGTATTAGTGGCGGCGGCTTTTTGTTCGCGATCGCCTCGACGCAAAATCAAGGCCCCAGCCGTTCCCCGCACCACCGGATCAACCTGGGGTTGGAGATAGGGGCGCAACTGTTCAATATCGGGACTGGTTTCGGTCAACCACAGGTATCGCAAAGCCAGGGCCAGAACCTCCGGGGCTAAAGTCCCCTGGGTAAAAGCTCGGATTTCCTCCAAATAAGCCGGATTGGGGTGATTGAGCATAATTTCCAAGCTCTGACGCTGTAACCCAGGGGAAAGACTACCAAGGAGGGGAACCAGGGTTTCACCCACGTTTTTCGCATCCAGTTGACTCAGGAGTTCAATACAAGAGCGTTTATCCGCTTCTTCTCCGGGTTTTTTCAGGGTTTCCACCACATTCCGCTTGAGTTGGGGCATATCAATATCCGAGACACTCAGCCGTCCCCGTTCGGCGCTCCGCACCAATAAACTGACATATTGGGCACGAATTAACCAAACCACCAATAGCCAAACCGCAGCCATGAGGATGATCAGACCGACGAACATTAATCCCTGTTCACTTTGTAACTGGGTTTCGGTCGATTCAGGAAAAATCAACCTGGACACCCAGAGGGTAATTAAAATCAGTACCCCCGTTACCCCCGTGGACATCGGTTCAAAGATGCCATTGACCATCGATTGAATATCGCTGCGAACGTGATCCGGCAACGGTTGGAACAGTACGGCTCCGGTGGTTTCAATTAAGGTGTAGTGGAATAATTCATCCAGGAATCGCAGGATCACAAATCCTATAAAAACAGAAAATATTCCCGTAATTCCCCCAATTAAGGAAATAGTACCTAAAATAATCACCCCAACGGGTAAAACAATGGCGGTGACAAAGACCCCCGTGCGTTCAACTAATCGGCTAGACCCAAACCACTGAGTTAGAACTTGAGCCACACTCAAAATCCCTTCAAAGATTCCCAGGAAGCTAACAATCCCACTGGCTCCGGCTGTATCGCTTTGAAATTCTAATTGACTAAAAAATTGGAAATCTACTAATACATAGAGGGCTTCTGCTAGAACAAAAAATGAGACTAAGGGAATTACATAACCCAAAACTGGGCCCTTGAGATTGCGGGTACTAAATTCTTGTTCCTCATCGTCAGGTGTCCATCGGGTGGAGTCGGGGAAGGATTGACCGTAGCGTTGGGATAGATAAAATAAAATTACGGCGGCTAGGAGTACCATCACCCCAGAAACCAAAGTGACGTTATTGAGTCCCACCACTCTTAATAGCAGGGGGAGGGAAAACCCACTAATCACCCCAGCGACCAGAAATCCACTACTAATAATTGGATAGGTGCGTTTAATTTCTCGAATATTAAACAGTTGGTTAGCGGTGATCGCATTATTTAAGTCGTTGAGAACATAAGAGGCTTCCACCCATAACCACATGAGAAATAGGGTAATAAATTGAAGACTTAACCCTAATATTTTAATCTCGGATAATCCCAGTCCCCAACGAAATAAAAATAGGGGTATTGCCATCATCACAAAGATAATCACAATCGCCCGACGGAGGGGAAAAACCTTTTGCAGCGACGAATAAACAAAGCCCAAACCTGAACCCATCCCGGCACTGGCGATATAGATCCAGGGTAATTTATCAGCCCCGTATTCATCGAGGAACAGACCCACGGTACTGAGTTCTAACCAAATCAACCCTACGGACGCTAAGGTGTAGACCAAAAACATCAGTAGGGTTCTTTCTACTTCCTCCTGACGGAGATTCAGCCCCCGCAGCACCCCCTGTCCCAGCATAGCGGAACCACTGACTGGTTTTTCCATGCGATGCCCAAACCCCTTTTTGTGATGTTCAAAGTCTCTCAATAAAGTTTAACTGATTTATCGCCCCTCTTGGGTTGGAGTTGAGGGTTGGTGGTTTCCGCTCTACAAATATTAATGTTTCTCCCTGATAAACTCTCCTACCTTAGAGGTAGACTAGAAGTGATGGAAAGCAACAAAGATAACTCACTGCCCAGGCTGTGGAAGTGTTCCCGAGTTTCGATGAAACCTTAGTTTTCTACGTTTGAGTCCAGTTTTTATGAACGCAGATACCTTTAATACTCATTCTGTTACCTGTCCAATTTGCCATCATACTAGCATTTTGCCCTCAATTGGAATGTTAGGTGGACTCTTTACTTGCCCTCACTGCCATACCCATTTTGTCATGAGTCACAGTGGTCATTATGTGCGAGATCCCTTTTGTCTCCAGCAGTGTGCCGTTGCCCAAATGCTCCGACGCCAAAGTCGTCCCTTTGCCCGTATTCGACGAGATCTGAGTCTAACCAAAGGATTACCGCTTTTAGCCGTTATTAGTAGTCTTTTATTCCTCGGACTTGCTGTTACTATTGGTGATAAATTAAACTTAAATCGTCAAAATATTGATCCTCAAGTCGAGTTTTTACCAGATTCTTATTATTCTGATCCTCATCAATAATTCATTTAAGGAGATGGGTAATTACGAATTACGAATGGGTAATGGGGAACAGTAGTTTATTTTTCGATTAATAAATTAACAGTTAACGATTAACTCTTACACTGATGACTGTTAACTGATGACTGTTAACTGCTAACTGATAACTGTTAACTGATTAAAAGCTAATCGTTAAATAACCGTTTTGAAACTTTGCTCCAGTTACAGGTTTTCCGGTCAAGGCTGGGGGAAGAAAGATGTTCCGCCGTTGATCTCCGGCTTCTATCGTGACTTCTGGGCCGTATTGGGTTAGCTTGACTTGTTTTTTATCAAAACTGGGCAGAAACAGGCTGACCTTGCGTTGTGCCACGTCAATGCTGATTGGTTTTGGAGCTAACCCAGCCTGGGTAAAATCAGGCAAAGACTCGATCAGAGATTGCCAGCTTTGACCCGAACGTGGGGGAATGACACTGACTTTTAACGGATCAAACGCTTCGGTAATCGCCTCTGTCAGCGACGTTTGGTTTAACAACACCCCACCCACGGTTAGTCCCACCTGTTGGGCACTTCCCCATAAATATCTGGCTGTGGCGATCGCCACTTCATCCTGGGTACTAACTAAATAAGCCGCCACTCGTCGGGGATCGGATACCGCCGTTTTCCCCTGATCCAAGATATTATTCATGTCTTGAGTCGGTTGGGCAAAAGTATCTCCAGAAATATCAATATTCAGAATACTACTAGCAATTGGTTGTGCAAAAGGAGAAAGGGTTTTTCCTAAATCCGACTCCATAAATACATTCCGAAAACGGCGCAGATACCAGCTTAAAATCTCTGGCATTCCTAACATTCTCAGGGTATCTTGACTGGCTAACCCATCATAAACAATTACATCATATTCGCCACTGGCATCATATTGGCGAATAGCGTTGAGGGCCAAGGCACTATCCATTCCGGGTAAAACCCCCAATTCCTGACCATAAACATTCCTAAAAAATGGGGTACGAACATATTGGGTTTCCAGCTTTTTCACTTCCTCCCAACTGCGTTCGAGTAAAACTGCACTTTTCAATTGCACGGCTTTCAAATCGGTGGTAATTTCCGTTGGATCACACCCCACTTCCGTTTCTAGCAGGATATTCCAGGCGGGACTGCCATCTTGTCCAACCAATAATACCCGCTTCTGGCTGGCTGCCAATTGTTGAGCGGCTGCGATCGCCAGTGTTGTCCGACCCGTACCCCCCTTACCCAAAAATGTTAATGTTAAGGCCATTTATGATTTTCCTAATCTCGTTCATGGAAACTTGATCCTACAATAAATCAATTAGAATGGGTATATTGTAATCGGGTATATTTTAAACTCATCAAGGAGCTAATTTGATGAATTCTGAATTGTCACTCAAACTCAACCAACTTTATGAACAAGATTTCCATTTATGGGTAGAGCAAACAATTCAATTGCTAGAAAATAAACATTTTGAAGAATTAGATTGTCAAAATTTAATTGAAGAATTAGACAGTATGGGAAAAAATGATAAAAATGCCTTAAAAAGTAATCTGAGGATTTTATTAATGCACTTACTGAAATATAGATTTCAGCCAGAAAAACGTTCTAATAGTTGGCAATATACAATCATTGAGCATCGTCAAAGGATTGAAGATGCACTCGAAAACAGTCCCAGTCTCAAGCCATTTTTAGAAAATATTTTTATACAATGTTATCAAGGTGCTAAAAAATTAGCAGCCGCAGAAACAGGTTTACCCCGTTCTTCTTTTCCTGAAAATTGTCCATTTTCTATTGAAGAAACACTAAACATTGATTATTTACCCGATTCCGATCATAGTCATATAGCAGGGAATGACATTTCGACAATTTCCAAAAATCAAGAGGATGATCCACAATAGCCTCAAGCCAAACTTGCAGATCATCCTCTTAATATTTCTCGCCCCCCACCATAGGGGAATATTAACGAGAAACTTCTAGTTCATCTTCAAAGAACCAAGTTGCTGCTTTATTATCGAGTTGGACAATAAAACCGACTCCACTTCCATCCACCATTTTGAAGCCTTTGACGGTTCCAAAAGGATTTTGCTTGAGTTGATCGACAATATTGCCAGGGACTCGCTCTCTAATTCGACGAATCTTGACTCTTTGACCAATTTCGATTGCCACGTCCGGTGTTCTCCTTGGGGTATTAACCAATTCACAATTTAGTTTAATATGTCCTTGCCCCAGATTCTACTGTTCCACAAAACTTAGATGGCTTCACCTTATGGGGGGAACTCAGGGGGAGAAACTTCATCTTTAAGTCCAGACAAGTTAATGTGGATCTCCGGGGCGACTCTTTCAGGGTTAGCACTGGATCTCTTTTCTTGGGATAGACCCGCTAAAGACCAGGTTAAACTTAAAACTGCTAATTTGGCGATCGCATCTAATTGTTTTTCTTGAGAGCCCGGTAGGGAGTATCCTGTGGGATGATAGTTATCGTTATTCATAAAATTATATTTTTTAGAACCTATTACAAGTATTCACGATCCAGCTTCAGATTTCCGCAATATCTATCAAGATTATTTGTGATCATTATTACCAATTCCTGTGATGAATCTCACCTTCTATTCTGTATTGAGATTAGTCCCAAAAACTAAATCCATGACGGAAACCACATTCGCAGTTGCCATTGTGCAGGGGACAAAGGCAGTCCTAAATATAACGGCATCCAATACAAAAAACCGAATAAAACCAGGAATAGGATCAGACCTCCTAGCCACCGAAATTGTTGATTAGAACTATATAACCATCGTTCTAACCACCAAGCTAACGCCATACAACTAAACACAAATCCGGTCATGTAGTGATAAATAAATAAACAGCGAGTGACTCTCACCCAGGGTAATAAATTTGCCAACCAATTCAAAATTAAAAATAGGGTTAACCACAGTTCAGGTGTCGGCGGAAAATCTAGGGATAATCTAGGTTTTAAATCGGAAAACCTCACAGATAAAGCTATCCATACTCGTTGAATTAACATCCCACATAATAATAGACTAGCTAGGGTAGATAACCACCATAAAAAGGGATTTCCCATCGCATAAACTGAATAAATAATGGGAAGTTGGTCGGGATGATTTAAGGGTAAAGTCGGATCAAGGGGAGTTGTTGCATCAACTTTCTTATAAAAATAGGCAATGGGTCGTAACATCAGAATCCAACTGTACCATTTAGAACAGTAGGGATGAACTTTTGTCCCATCTCCTAAGTTATGATGATAAGCCCAAATTTTGGCTTGCAGACCCCAAAAGGGCGGATCTGGATTTTGTTGTAAATGGGGAAGCCAACCGATCCAATAAACCAGAATCGGAATGATAATTAAGGTGACTAGAATGATAATTGGGGTGAGTTTATTTAGGTTTTGCAAGGGAGATTTAAAAGATGTTTCTGGGATTAATTGTTGTGATTTTTTGGTAAAAAATTGAATCAATCCTGAGACTATTAATATTAAATAAATTCCCAATAAAAATCCCAATCCATTCCATTTAGTTAGGGCTGCTGATCCTAATCCGATTCCTGCTAAACCCATCCAAAACCAACGTTTAATCCCTTGTTGATGTAAAGCCTTTAAAAAAAAGAGTTGTCCTAATAATCCAAAAAATACAATATAAATATTACTCAGAGCATAGCGAGATTCTACGATAAATAATCCATCTGTTGCCATTAAAAAAGTAGCAATTAAAGTATAGCTGCGACGTTGGGTAAGTTGATAGGCGATCGCACCAACTATTAAAGGAATAAACGATCCAAATAAAGCATTAAACCATCGATAACTCCAAGTAGATAGGGTCGAACCCGTTAAATTATTAATGGTTTCTTGTCCAAAGGGTAGTTTAGATCCGAGCCAAATTCCCATGGCAATTAAATATTGACTCAGGGGAGGATGGGAATTAAAAAACGGAGTTTGAGTTAAATAATTATTGGCAAATTTAGCATAATAAACTTCATCAAAAACCAAACTATTAAATTGCTCTAAACCCCAAAATCTTAAAAGAATAGATCCAATAAATATTGAGATCATCCCCAAAGTAAAACCAGAGAATTTGAGTTTAAATTTATATTTTTTATCAGTCATTATTTTTGGCTTTATTTCCTATAGTAGAGACGTTGCATGCAACGTCTCTACTGATTACCGATTTCTAACTCCTTGCAAATCGGAATCTCAATAATGAATTCCGATCCTTTTCCTAACTGAGAATGACACAATAATCGCCCTTTGTGGGTATCTTCAATAATCTTTCGACTAATGGATAGTCCCAGTCCCGTGCCTTTTCCCACGGGTTTAGTAGTAAATAAATAATCAAAGGCACATTTTTTAGTATCTTCAGACATCCCCGTCCCATTATCCCTAACTGAAACAGCAACAGCACGACTATTAGAAACAAGATAAGTTGAAATTATAATTTGATTAGGATGTTGTAATAACTCTTGATAGGATTTAGTCGCACTGGATTCATTTAAAGCATCAATAGCATTATTAATTAAATTCATAAAGACTTGATTCAGTTGCCCCGGATAGCAGTCAACCAAAGGCATTTGACCATACTTTTTAATCACCTTAATATCGGGACGGTGATCGGTTGCTTGTAATAAATGTTTCAGGATTAATAGGGTACTTTCTAAACCTTCATGAATATTAAAAGGGACTTGAGCCTTAATATCACTCCTGGAAAAAGTTCGTAAACTGGTACTAATATTAGAAATCCGATCCGTCCCTAATTTCATAGAAGAAATCAATTTAGGTAAATCTTCAATTAAATAGTCTAAATCAATAGATTCAGCATGGGCAAGAATAGAATGATCGACATTAGGATAATAACTTTGATACAGTTTTAAATGCTGAATTAAATCCTTAATATAAATATTGGCATGATTCAAATTACCCGCAATAAAGTTAATTGGATTATTGATTTCATGGGCAACTCCGGCAATTAAATGTCCTAAAGTTGACATTTTTTCGCTTTGTACTAATTGCATTTGAGACTGTTTTAAATCTTCTAATACTTGAGATAACTCAGCCGTTCGTTCTAAAACTCGTTGTTCTAATTCTTGATTTTTTTCTAATAATTGTTGTGTTAAAGAGCTAATTTTTAAATGAATTTTAATTCGAGCAATCACTTCTTCGGCTTTAAACGGTTTAGTAATATAATCTACAGCCCCAATCGATAATCCCCTAACCTTCTCTAAATCATTCGCCACTGCGGTCATAAAAATGATCGGAATATCATAGGTTGAAGCATGACTTTTGAGGTGTTTACAGGTTTCAAACCCATCGGTTTCGGGCATTACCACATCTAATAAAATCAAATCAGGCTGTTCAGTTTCCGCAACTTTAATGGCTTGATTGCTATGGTTTGCAATCAAAATTCTCCAGCCACAATTCTCAATGAAACCTGATAATAAATTAAGGTTTGTTGGGCTATCATCGACAATTAGTATGGTGGTTTCCTTAAATGAGTTGGAGTTCATATTGAATGGGATTATGATTTATGGATCAATCGAAATTGTTCCAGCAAAAAGCAAATTACTATCTCAACTCAACGTAATGATAAATGTTCATAACCATTGATCAACGGATTTATTTTGAATGCTTCCCAAAAGGAAACAAAAGACACAATACCCCTAACCTGTTGAGTATCTAAACTTATACGGAACTATTTAGATTATATTTTACGGTGATTGATCACGATTTGACAATGACACCCATCACCACTAATGGCGGACTTAACAAAAAACACCCCATCATGGGGTGTAAAAAAGGGGGCTATTCTCACTTGAAATTAATCTGAACTTATCGTAACTTCAGAATTTGAGCCGTTAGATCCAGACTTTCCTCATAGAGAACATCCCGTCCCCAACGCTGTAACTGTTGCGCCATCAGGGATTCTGCTTTTTGATCCGTGGCGGCGATCACTTGTTCAGTCCGACAAGATTGGGCACTTCCTCCGGCTTCCATCCGCATACACCCGGTGGTTTCCGAACATAAAATCGTGCAGCAGTTGGCGTTAGGATTACTAGAAGTTAACCGTAACCCCACTAAATCCCCGGGAATTTCACCATAATCCGCCGTGGGAATTGCCGCAAGTTCCGCCATAATTTTTTTATCATTCGGCCCAATAAACTCAAGATGTTTTAAATCATAATCCCCACCTTGAGCCACAAAAGAAACAGGTTTCCATTCCAAACGACTCGCAAACCACCCCAAGAACATTAAGGCTTGAGCCGCATTGCCTTTTTCATAGTCAATGGTGATATTATCAATTTCGACTAAGGAAGCTCTGCGTTCTGGGGGGTCAAAGGCAGAGGCAGTTAATTCTTGCCAAGGGGAAAGTCGATGCCAATTTAAGTCAGCAATATAGGTTTCCTGTTCAATCAAATCGTTCATTTTTAACAATTCCGATTCTGGATCACTAAAATAGGAGGAATCCACAATCACACAATTACAACAACCCGCTAATTGTTTAAACAATTCCTGCTCTGGGTTAGGTGTGGCTTTCCACCAAACAAACTTAGGTAGATCGGGAATCATCAGGGATGAAACCACATTTCCCACCCGTTCTAGGGCTGCTTTTGTGCCTCTGAGAGTAATATATTCACAACAGACTAAGCCTTCTTCACTTTTTTTCTGAATCGGGCAGTAGGCGGAAACCTGGGCCGTTACTCCGGTATCCTCTCCCAAAATTGGACACAAAGTAATAATCCGACAGGGATTTTGGGCGGCAATGGTTTCACTAATGCTAAATCCCCGGCCATCCAAATTCGGAATAATTTGATCTGCGGGGGGAAGTTTAGCAAATTCTTGGCGTAATTTTACCAAGGTATCGGGGTCAACTCGCCCGGTAATAGGTAAACCATAAATTCTCTGAGCTTCTTTAATCGCATCCCGGGTTGATGTTCCATGAATTCCATCAATAGTACTGAGATAAAACCCTAAAGCTCCTAACAATTGTTGAAATTCTTCGGGTTCATAAACCACCATACTAAAGGTAGCCGCCCGGGTGGCAATGGCGGTAGTTTTCCCATTGCCAATATTCTGACTCAGCCAAATACTACTTAACTCAGCTTCAATTTGACTGAGGGAAATATCCTTGGGTTTTTGCAGGGCAACAAGTGGTGTAGTCATAATCAGTTATCAGTTATCAGTAATCAGTTATCAGTGTAAGAGTTATCAGTTATTAGTTATCAGTCATCAGTTATCAGTTATTAGTTATCAGTCATTAGTTGTAGGGGCGGGTTCATCAAAATTCAGGTGATTCACAAATATCTAAAAGAACCCGCCCGTACCAGTCATTAGTTATCAGTAAAGAAAAGAAGTAATTAAGAAACAGTTGATCAAATTCTTAACTCTTACACTGATAACTCTTGCACTGATAACTGTTAACTGATAACTGATGACTGATTAAAGTCGTCTCCAACGACGCCCATCTCGGTTGAGCAGAATTTCCGATTCCACTGGCCCCCAAGTTCCGGCTTCATAGAGCGGGATAGACTCGGCTGGTGCTGGAGCATCCCAAACTTCTAAAACCGGGGTGAGAGCTTGCCAAGAGGCTTCGACTTCATCCCCTCGGGTAAATAGGGTTTGATCGCCTAACATACAGTCAATCAATAAACGGGCGTAGGCATCTGTATTGGGTTTACCAAAAGCCGTATCATAACGAAAATCCATATCAACGGAACGAGTCCGCAGAGAATTTCCCGGGGTTTTCACCTCAAAGCGCATGGAAATTCCCTCATTCGGTTGAATTCTCAAGACCAAAACGTTCGGGTTAGCCTGTTTTGCCGCCGACTGGAACATTAAAAAGGGTACTTCTTTAAATTGAATGGCAATTTCTGTCACCTTTTTCGGCATTCGTTTTCCAGTTCGCAGATAGAAGGGAACACCTTTCCAGCGCCAGTTATCAATATAAAATTTTAACGCGGCATAGGTTGGGGTGATGGACTCGGGGGCGGCTCCATCTTCTGAACGATACCCCGGCACCTGTTGGCCATTCATCCAACCGGGGGTATATTGTCCCCGTACCGCAGAATATTCTAAAAAATTAGTATCCGCTAGGTGGGTTGCTTGTACCACTTTGACTTTTTCGTTCCGAATACTATCGGCGTCCAGGGAGTTGGGGGGTTCCATTGCCGTTAGGGAAAATAACTGCATCAGATGGTTTTGCACCATATCCCGCAGCGCCCCGGAGGTTTCATAATAACCCGCCCGTCCTTCTAAACCGACGGTTTCCGCCACGGTAATTTGGACATGATCAACAAATTGACGGTTCCACAGCGGCTCAAAAATGGCATTGCCAAACCGAAACACCATCAGGTTTTGGACGGTTTCTTTCCCCAAATAATGGTCAATGCGGTAGACCTGTTCTTCGGAACAAACTTGACGCACCACCCGGTTAAGAACCTGGGCCGAACCTAAATCTCGACCAAAGGGTTTTTCTATGACTAAACGCTGTTTTTTCGGGTCGGGGAGCATTCCCGCCCCACCTAATTGTTGAATGGCTTCGGCAAAAAAACGTGGGGCTACGGATAAATAAAAGACTCGGTTTCCCCTGGTGCGGCGCAGTTCATCGAGTTCCTCTAAAAAGGCTTTGAGTTTTTGGTAACTTTCGGGTTCATCCATATTCCCCGAACAATAAAAAATCCCCTGGGCGAAGTCGTCCCAAAGGACTTGGGAATGTAAACCGCCCCCAAATTCTGCCACTCCTTCCCGCAGGTGTTCGCGGAAAAATTCGTGGCTCCATTCCCGACGAGCAACCCCGACAATGGTTATTTCTGGCGGGAGTTTGCGCTCTAATTTCATCTGATAGAGGGCTGGGACTAATTTCCGTTGGGTTAAGTCTCCCGATGCACCAAAAATTACTAAAATCTGGGGTTCGGGAATTCGATCTTGTTGCAGTCCCACCCGCAAGGGATTTTCAATCAGTGTTACCATGTCTGTTCCTTTTGCGACAGCGAGATTATCTTTCTGGTGGACTCTGGGATTAAGGTAGCACGTTTACCCTGTCAGAGTCGGCCAGAGACCTTTCCCGATTATAGAATTGAGTTAATTTCTAATTTTTACCGTTGATCGTCCCTGATCCGGCAAAATTTTTGTTTAATTTAAGATTAGCTGCCGATTGTTGGTTTTTAGATATTAATTTGTCGGTAATTTTAACCTATTCCCGATGCTGATAGTTTATTTAAAAATTCTTGAATATTAACCAAAATATCTTCGGAAAAAGATTGAGGATAAACGAAACGATGTAGATGGTAACCCGGGAAGGTTTCCCCAATATAATAATAGTAATCTAATGGGACTAAATTACTAATCCACCAATAGCAATGATAGACATAATTTGGGGAAAATAGCTCGATTACTTTGGTATTGGGTTGACAAAATACAAGATTGGTTAACCCACTCCCGTGGGGTGCAATAATTATTTCAGCCTGGGAAAATAAAGCTGCTTGTTCAATCACAGACATCGATTCTAATTCAATAGAGTGAAATCCCAGGGGTTGTAAAACCGTCAATAATTCATTCTCATTTAAAATTCGACGGCTTTTTGCTGCTTTTCTGGTAATATAAATTCGTTTAATATTAGGGGAATTTGCAATAGCATCGGGATGCAAAAAATGTTGCTTTAAAAAATCACAAGTCCATTGGGGCATCCAAGCGGCACAACCGGGGAAAGAAGGCACAATTAAATCTTGGGCTTGGAGGTGATGGAATTCATTAATATTAATTTGTTTATTTTGGGGAATTTGTAATTTCTCTAAAGTCTCCTGTTGAAAAGGCAAACGATTATCGACAATAAAATAGTCAATCTCATGCCAATTAATACTGCTTTTTCTCAATAACTCAATTCGAGGTAAAACATCTAACATCCAGTGAAAATAAACGGAATTTGAAAGTCCGGCTAAAATAGCAACAGTCCCGTTGATCAAATGAATTGGCGGTAATTTATTCAGGGATAAAATAGAATGCTGACTCGGATTTTTGTCAGGATGACCCGGACTTAATAAAGGAAACTCTGGGGAAAGATCCCCTAAAAAATGTTGTTCCCGGGTTAAAATAGCCGATTGAGTTTGATCGGAACTTAACCAAAATCGCCCTTGAGGAATTTTAACTACAAAAGCAGCAGGAAGTTCTATCTGTTGACCAAATCTAAAACTAAAATGGAGAGAATCATCCCCGGATTTTGGGGGTTTTAGGTTAACAATAGTTTTGGGATAAATTTGTTGATAATTGTGTTGAATTTCCGTGTGGGATTTTAGCCAATCTTCCGTTGATTGATCAAATTGAATTGGAGGATTAATTGGTTTAATTTCCGAGAGATCAACAGAAGCCTTTAATTTCCCTGATTCTGATAAATTGTTTAATAAACTATCAATCCAACTAGAAACGGAAGATTCATAAATCATGGCTTTTTTGAAATAAAATAAGCCGGATTCAATCTGGTTATTATAAATCAATAAAAATCCTAAATATCCTGAATATAAAGCCGATTCAGAATCCCGTTTTAAACATTGTTTTAAACTATTAATAGCTTCATTAATTTCTCCAGTATGAAATAAAGCCTGACCTAAACCATAATAAGCCTCAACTAGATTATAATTAAAATCAATAACCGTTTTAAAATTGGCGATCGCCTGTTGATAACAGTTTAATTTTAGCCGACATTTTCCCAATGCTAAATGATAAAGAGCTTGTTTTTCTTCTAAGGAAATAATATCATCTATTACAGACAAAGAACCCGATAAATTAGCTCCTAAATAACACTGAATGGCTTCAAAATAATCCTGTTTATAATTATAAAATATATCTCCAAAGTTTAAATAAATTTGAAAATTATTAGAGGCGATATCCTGGGCTTTTTGAAGTATAATCAAGGCTGAATCTGGATCAAAACTAGATAACATTTTGCTCAAGCCAAGATATAACTCTATTGGGGGTGTTGAGGGAAATAATAATAAGTCTAAAAAATTAATTGCTAAGGAATTTATATTCCGATTTGACAGGGTTTTATTTCCCGTTAAAGCCTGATAAAATTGAGGCTGTTTCTGGATTCCTTGTTGGAGAGAATTAATGCCTTTCTCCAATAAACCCCCAATTATTAAACTAATCCCCAAATCACTATAAGCGGGTGCATAATCCGGTTGAAGTTGAATCGCATTTTCAAAGGCATGAATCGCAGATTTCCATTGTTTAATTTGAGTTAAACATAGTCCTAATTGGTAATAAATTAAATAGTTTGGGGAATGTTGAATTACTACTTGATAACATTGAATTGCCGCTTCAAATTGTTCTAATTTTTGAAAGATAGTGCCTTGATTGAGATACATTTGGATAGAATTAGGTTGTAACTCAATCCCTGTTTGCCAAATCCTAATAGCTGCTTCCAAATCCCCTTGAAGTGCCATCGTATGACCTAGATTGTCATAAACCTCAATATCAGTTTCACACCAGTCTAAAATTGCTTCATAAATCCGTTGGGCAAATTCAAAAGAGTGACAGGATAAATAGTCTCTTGCTTTACCTTTTAAAAAATCAACTAATTCAGTAATTTCAGTTGTGGCTGAATTAGATTCAGCCAAGGCAGAAAACCATATTGTTTGCGCCTGTAATACATCTCCCTGTAATAACCAAGATAATCCCAAATACCAATAGTTAGCAACAATATCAGGGGACTCTAAAATACACTGTTCATAAACCGAGATAGCTTTTGAAAAATGTTTTTGACCCAAATAATTATCTCCTAGACTTTGGAGTTCAGGAATAGATATAGGCTGATTTGAGTTTATATTTTCTGACACTGGATTACCTTATTAATTCAATATAAAGTTAATTAGATTGCACCTGTGATTCCAATATTTTTTGCATCCGATTCTGAGTTTGTTCTAAATGGGCTAAGGTGTAAGCATTCATTTTATTTCTACTCCGTTTTAAGGTAATTTCTAACTGATTATTTAACTGTTTAAGCTGATACCAAGCTACGGTTTCCGCATCTTCAGGAATTGAGATTTTTCGCAATACCATCTTACTTAAAATCTCTAAATGTTGCCGTTGTAAAGAACGCCGAATACTAGAAATCTCAATTTCTCCATTATTAGCTAAAATTTCTGTCCAGATTCCATTCTGAATAGTTTCAAATAATTCCGGTATGGTTAAAGCATTATTCGCCGTTGTTTTTAATTCTAAATCTCGTAACCGAAATAACCTTATCGGATGAAATAACTCTTGTAAAACATAACGATGAAGCAGACTAATTAAGCTAGTAACGGGATAATCTAACGGACTATTTTGATCGGGATTTGCCCAATCTGACCAGCGCGACGGAGCTAATTTGTTTAATAAATCAGGAGAAAAATTAAAGGCTTTATCGTTAAAAATATAGGTTTCCAATAGTTTTAAAGCATTTCTTTGTTTTTCAATCGAAATCGGTTCCAAGGGTAAACGACTATTTACATTTCCGGTGCCTGTGCGAGTAAAAGATTGTCCGCCAATGTAAAGGTTTAAACGATTGGCTTGCATAAAATAATAGTTAAAAATTGTATTGAACATTTTCCTGATTTTATCATAACTTTCTCCCCGACTTGGGGTATATTTTTCTAAGCGTTTCCACATCTCAATTGCATTGTCAAATTGCCATTGGGAATACTGCAACATATTATTACTTAAATCTTCCTCATTAATTGCTGGGTCAAGAAAAGATCCCAAATCCTCATCCGTTGCATAGGCTAATTCTGGTTGAATAGATCGTTTTGCAATCTCTTGTAACCTTTGCCATTCTCCCTGTGGAGTTGTACTCGCAATGGGTTGATAACCATATTCAATTGCCCACTGATCATAGGGCCCAACTCGAGTAGAAAAATAATCTCCTTGGGTTATTCCTGGGGGGGCTAAATTAACTGGAACATAATCCATCACTGAACTCACTAATCCTTTTTCTTGGGTAATTTCAGTATTATTTAATTCCTCTGGAGATAGCAGGGTACTGCCTTGAAAATTATGTCTTAATCCCAGAGTATGTCCGACTTCATGGGCAATTAAAAAACGTAAATATTGCTTGATATAGAGTTCCATTTTCGGGCTATTGGGCATCACATTTCCCAAAAGAGATAAAGCTGTGGCTCCTACGTTAAATTGTTGTTTTGAACCTCGATAAAAGCACGACTCATGGTTGAAATTATCCCGAGATTTTTGGTTTTTTTGAGATTCAGATTGATTGGCAATAGAATAGGCAGATAATCCCCTTGGACAAGGTTGATTTTCTGGCTTTAATCGTGAATTTAGCAAATTATTTTCCTCCCCCATCGTTGATAAATTTTCTCCTAAAAATACATCTATTTCATCCGAAAAATTCCGTATAGCATTACTTTCTATAATAATATCTGCATCTAAAATTTCCCCTGTTAGGGGGTTAGTATGGGAGGGGCCATAACCACTAAACTCAGCATCAAAGGAAGTAGACCAACGAATGGTATTATAACGAACATCTGCGGGGTTCCAAGGGGCATTATCGGGCATTTGTTCGACTTGGATCGCATTAATAAATCCGGCTTGTTCAAAGGCTTTATTCCAAAATAAAATTCCCTCTCGAATTGTCTCCCGATATTCTAAAGGGACGGTATTTTCAATCCAAAATGTAATCGGTTTAACCGGGGGAGAAAAATCAGCATTGGGATCTTGTTTTTCTAAATTCCAGCGATTAATATAACGAACGGCCGTCGATCTTTCCTTCCGCTTTGATAGATCTTTATAGGTGGTTGTAAAATACCCAACTCGTTCATCTGCTAACCGAGGACGATAATTATTATGGTAGGGAACTGCTAATAAACTATAACGAACTTTTAAATTGAAGGTGCGGTTATCGGGCAAAGAAGGAATATATTGTCCATCTGCATATTGGGTAAGAGAAAATCCAAATAGGGATTCAATTTCAACATTTTCTGGAAAGGTTTGAATTTCCGAAATATAGGATTTACTCGGATCGATCGCATAGTTAGTTTTTAAAAACTCTGAGAATTGGATCATCAACCCCGGTAAATCACTTTCACCATTGAATAAATCACCAATTTCAATTAATATATTTTTGTTTTCAGGATGAATACTTAAAATAGGTAAAGTTTTTAAAACTGATTCACTAAAGGAACGATTAATAGAATCAATTTGAGGATCATTTTCCTCGGTACGAAAATTAATATTAGGAACAACAAATTGAATGTTATTCTGTAAATGACGGAATTGAAATAGAATATCTCTGAGATGATATCCACTGAAAATTCCGGCTTCTCCGATACCGGATTCTAAGGTCGTAAAACACAAAAAATCTTGATTTAATTGTTCAGGTGTTAATTCTAAATAAACCTTTCCTGATTCTTTATTTTGATAAATTGTGAATAAACCTTCTAATTTTTGACTGCCTTTAATTAGCTCCTCAAAAGATTGTTGGGTAACTTCTTGAGCTACTAAATTTTCTCTAAAATCAGAGATGGAAACCCCTTGAGCATCAACTTGAGATAATCTTAAAATTACTATTAAAAATGATATCAACCCCAACAAAAAAAGACGTTTAATTTTATTAAATTTAGTCATGATTTGTCATCTTATTAATAGGGATAGCTGCCATCTTTTAAAAGTTATATAGCAATCCGTGTAGGATTTGTGATAAAAACTCGTAGGGGTTGGGTCTCCCAACCCTCTTTGCGCTTGGGTTGGGAGACCCAACCCCTACGATAAAATTTAGGATTGCTATAGCAAGTCTAAATCAGTTGTACAAATAGCTGGAAATCCAAATAATCGTAGGGGCGAGGTGCCCCGTCCCCCTACACAACGAATTTGTGTCCATTTTTTAGGGTTAATAATTTTGATCATTATTTTGTACAATTCATTTAGACTTGCTATAGCCAAAAACAACGCGATAATTCTCAAACATGAAACATCCCTAGAAACCAGACTATTAAACTTAACCGTCCTGATTAATTTGAGCAATTAATTCCTCTAAAATGTGCGGAGCCTGATCATTATCAATTTGGCAAGTTCCAGCGTTTTCATGACCCCCACCCCCATACTTTAACATCAACTCTCCAATATTAGTTTTAGAGGTTTTTTGAAAAATAGATTTCCCCACAGCAAATACCGTATTTTGTTGTTTAACTCCCCATAAAATATGAATAGAAATATTACATTCCGGGAACAAAGCGTAAATCATAAACCGATTTCCCGCATAAATAATGTCTTCAGGGCGTAAATCCAAAACCACTAAGTTTTGATGCACTTGAGAACAGCGTTTCAGTTGTTCTTTAAAATTTTCTTCATGTTCAAAATAAATTTCTACTCGCTCTTTAACATCAGGAAGTTGTAAAATATCAGTAATTGGATGGTTTTTGCAATAGTCAATTAACTCCATCATTAGTTGATAATTAGAAATCCGAAAATCTCGAAATCTTCCTAATCCAGTTCGAGCATCCATTATAAAGTTTAATAAAACCCAGCCTTCAGGGTTTAAAACTTCTTCCCGATTAAATTGGGCGGAGTCTGCCTTATCCACTGCCTGCATCATTTCCTCAGAAATATTAGGAAATTTAGCCTTTCCTCCATAGTAATTATATAAAACCCTAGCCGCCGAAGCCGCCTTGGGATCAATAATATAATTTTGATGAATAGAAGGATTTCTAAGGGTTTCACTAAAATGATGATCGAAGGCAAGATAAACCCCTTCAACATAGGGTAAATTAGTGGTGATATCCTGATTATTGATTTCTATTTTGCCATCCTGCATATCTTTAGGATGGACAAATTTAATTTCATTAATCATCTCTAAATCTTTTAAAAGCACCGCACAGACTAAACCATCAAAATCGCTACGGGTAACCAATCTATATTTTTGAGTCATTGTTTTTCCCTCGGGATTAAATATCCTAATTATAGTGCTTAATTTTAGAGCTAAATAAGGTCAGTTTCCACTGTTAGTCTAAAGTTTTTACCGTTAATACTTGGGGCGGGGTCGCATCGGGGGGATAAATCAACTCCACTCCCACCGCACGAGATCCCCCCGCAGGTAAATTTAAGCTGACTAACCCTTCCCCCCGTTGTCCCTGGCGTTGGACTAGGTGAAAATAACGCTGTTGGTTTTGTCCAAAATCATCAACATAATTCAGTCGCACCGTCCCGCGAAAAAATATTTGTCCCTGGGGGGGGTCAATAAAGGTTAACCGATTAGATGCCACATTTTGTTTAAAGGGAGTTTGAATTGATAAACTCACGGTTTGGGATTGTTGGGTAGGATTATATAAGGGTAAAGTGAGACTATAACGCACCCCATAATTGCCATGGGCGCGCAGGGCTGTATCAGGATAACGAGCTAACAAGGGTGCGCTTTGAACCTGCTGGGTTCCTAAAGTTGCCGTCGATACCGTGCTTAAAGGATAGGAAAAAGCCGACCCCCGATCGGGAATGGTTAAATAATTCATCCCCGGACGGTCTACCACTGTCCCCGTCCATTGGGAACCTACAGATACCCCCGCCACACGACCATAAACCTTTTCTCCTGTGTAGACATTATCTCCCGAGGTTGGGATCACATCTCTGGGTTCAGCCAGTTTTCCCATATTTAAAAAATTCTGCCATGGGGCTAAAGCTGGAATTTGTGGGGGAAAAAACCCAGATAGAGACAACCGTGGGATATTGGGAATCATCGGAGAATTCATTGGGGAGTTAAACCGCACTAAATTCGCTAGGTATACAGGGCCATTGCTTTGTAATCGTAGTAGGGTTGAACGGGCACTGGCCGTTGGGATGGGTAAATTAAACAATATCTGGGTTTGTTGGGGCGGAATTATGATTTGTTCGGGAAAGCTGCGTTGATGTCTTCCCCGCAAAATATCCCCCGCCATCCGTGACCCTGGCCCCGAAAATACCCGACCCTGGGGGTCTTCTACAAGAGACGGTAGTTCTATAAAGGGCGCGTCCGGTGAGGTCACATAACTAATTCCTTGCAGAATATTTAGGGTTACGGGTTGAGAACTGGGATTATAAACCAATACGCCTTGATATAGGGTTTGTTGTTTATTAATCGGCCGAGCAATATGATGGGAAAAAAATTCAAACTTTCCGCTAATCGGTACATTTAGGTGAGCGTTTGGAAATTTTTTAGCGGTTTGGGGAAAGGTAGATAATAAAATTCCTTCCCCTTGCACTACTTCGGGACTATTACTATTAAATACTGGAATTTCATTCAATTGTCCCGGTAAAGCTCTAATTTCCTGCCGTTGGGTAATATATTGTTTTCCTGAATTGGGGGGAGGAATGGTAATCACTTCTGCTAAAACAAATGTAGGAATAAATGGAAACATAAATAATGATTTGTCCGGGTGAGTTTTAATGTTAAGCTGTTGTGCATTTAAACTGTGATTATAGCATTACCTTTGTTTTTAAGTTTACGTCCCCATTTAATAGATAACTGTCCCTCATTTAAAAGCTGATGCAATAAACACTCTAGCTCATCAACTGATTTAAAGAGTCGATTAGCAATATATTCTTTAGCTGAATGCCAGACCAATTCAATTAAATTATAATCTGGACTATATTCTGGAAGAAATTCTAAATAGATATTCGGCATTTCTGCTTTGATTTTTTCTAGGTATTCTTCTTTTTTGTGAAAACTTGCATTATCAAGAATAATGACAATCTTGGCTCCTTTTTCTACAAATTCTTCTGCTTGATTTCCCGCTAATACCCACTCATGAATTAGCTCTTGATAAAAACTTTTTAACACTTGATAAAAATTATTTGCATTCCCTTTATCCAGAAATTCTACAAATCTTTTTTTGTCCGAGTACCTCAATCCTCCCATAACATTAACTTTTCCTTTTCTTCTGTCTCCTCTAATCTTTCTCCTCTTTCCTTTTTTACACCAGTTCTTTCTTTTTATTACTCTTAAATTAAATCCACTTTCATCCCAAAACCATACCTGTAATTGTTCTGGACTTTCTTTTGTTATTTTTAAATACTCTTCTATTTTATTTTTAAATAATTTCCTTTTTTCTGGATCTCTTTTCTCTTCCAAGCTATACTTTGCCCACAAGTAAACATACTTTTTTTTCTTTAATATCCTTCTCACTTGTGAACCACTTAATTTTATTTCTGTGATTTGTTCTAAATAAGTTGCCAATCTTTCTCCTGTCCATCTCCCAAATTCATATCCTAATTCTTCCGGTTCTTTTTCTACAGTTTCTAATAATATCTCTATATATTTATCTGTGGCTTTTCTATAATTTCCTTTCATTCTTTCATCTTTTAGGCTTTCTAACTTGTCCGGATCTCCATGTACACACCAATAACATACTTTATTTATTGAACATCCCAAAAAATTGGCAATTTCACTTTGTTTTTTACCATCATTTAGCAATAGTAGAATCAAGATTCTTTCTCTAATTTGTCCATTTTCTTCCTCTTTCAATCTTTTCTGTAGTTTCTCTACTTGCTTTTCATTTAAGTGATTTTTAGCAGGCATATTTTTATTGATTTTTCTAAACTTAGTTTTTCATTATACCCTATTTAGATGCTTAACAGCTTAATAATATTATTACCATAATTGGCTCTTTTGATAAACCGATAGAAACAACCCTTTACTCTGCTTGATTAGATATAGCAGTCGCCACATCTATGAAGATATCAACAGAGATTAAAACGGAGACTACTTTTCCGCTTCTTGCGGAGCAGATTGTCTGACTAACTCTAGGGTAGAACCAAAAACAAAACCCATGGCTGCCCCTGCTAGGGCATAAGTCCGGGGGTCGCGCGACTGACTGTAGCCTAAGTCCAAGGAAGGGCCAATATTACAGCATTGATAGTGTTTCTCGCTATATTTAGAAGCCCCCAGTCCGGCAATTGTACCGACGATCATCATCACCATTCCAGAAAAAATTACCAGTCGCATATTCATAACTATCTTCCTTTGATAATCCTAAATATAATTTGTTGCAATCATAGCCCTATATTCTAAAAGTAGCTCTATTTTTCTGTTTTTGAACAATATTTTTAACCTTGTTCACAAAAGTTTAAAAAAGTTGATACAATTTGTAGAGTTTTAGAGGCTTAATCCTTTATAAATATGTGGTTTTTCCATCAATATGAAACACTGATATATTCAACTGATATACTGAAAATATAAGTTTTCCTGGGAACTATGAATCAGCAGACTACAAATTCTATATAGATTAGGTATTCATGCGCTCGTAAATAGCAGAAGCAGCCGGAGAATAACGGGTGAGATAGCTAAAAATCCAGAATTTGATACAGGAATCAATAATCACGGGAACCGTTGCAATAAAACCATTAATTGCTACCCTACTTTCTGGAAGTCCAAAATGAGCGATCGCACCTTCTAATAAAACTTCCCATCCTTCGGCGGAGTGAAAGCCCACAAACATATCCGTAATTAAAATAAATAAAAATACTTTTAAAGGATCGCTCAAATTTAAGAAAGTTCGATTAGAAAAACCTCTTAATACCGTGATTTTATTTCGATTAAAATAAACTAATCCCCCAAAGGTAAGTAAAGCTACACCATCGGATAAAATATTTTTGAATCCATTCAAGGCACGATTGCGAGACTCTCGCCAAATTTCAGTGGCTTTTTCTGATAATTTTTCTTCTTTTTCTTCCTCAGAAAGCATCGGTTTTCTTGCCAATAACCGTTTGATTTCTAAACCTTCTTTAAAAAAAGAATACTCCTGTAAAAATTCCTCTTGAATCGCAGAACTCAGTTCTATTTTAGTCGGATGTTTGTCACTATAATTTCCCATTAAAGGGTTAAAAACTATATTTTTTACAGCGATTTGAACCAACACGGGAATCAAGAATAAAATCAAGATCCAACGCCTAGCCATTTTATCTTGGATGCGTCTAATTCTTAATTCTTGAACTACCTGTTGCTCATAGTCAGGTTTAACTTTATTTCCCCCAAACCATCCCCAACTAAACCAATTATTTTGGGGTTGAGGTGTAATAATAGAGGTCGCCGATATAATTGGAGTATCTAGGGTACGGGCGATCGCAGATTCATTGTTTTCTGTTTTTAATTCTTCCGGTGTTAACCCCATCGGTGTCGAGGTATTGGCTAAACCATTAATTAAGGCATCCTCCGAGTCGTCCCGATATTTTTTGATCACCCCATCAATAAAATCCAGCTTTTCGATAATTTCAGTTTCGGGAATACCAACGGATTGAAAAGTTTCTTCCTGGGATAAGGATTGATAATTCCACAAAAAACTATTCAACTTGAATTGACTCAAATTAAAACGAATCGTTAAGAGGTGGCGATCGCGTAAACTTTTAACATAATCAACCACGGTTTTTTTAGATTCAAGACCATACCCAATTGGGTTTCCCTGAAAATATTGATCTTCGAGGGCTTGAATTTCTTGGGCACTTTGATAAGCGGATTCTAAGAGTTGAATTTGTCTTTGATTCAACCAATGATTAAATCCATTAAGATTCATAAATGCTCCAGATCAATCAACACCACAACGAATTAAACGGGCAATAAAATAGACTTCCATTTTGGCTCCGTAGGGCGATCTCCACCACCCAGACGGATGACACCCCACAGGAGCTTCTGAACTAAAATCAAGATCGTCATAATCTAATAATTTATTATTGACACTCCATCCAAATTGAGCCTCCATGGCTTGTAAAACTTTCATATCAATATCAGAAATATCATCGGTTCCCCCCAAACTGGTATAAATTTGTTGTTGAACACTAAAGCCAAAACGATCTTTACTGTAACTCATCCACAGTTGATCCAGTAGGCTTAATGCACTACAGGGAAAATTCATGACTTCATCAGGAATAATATTTTCCAGACTGGTTTTCCCCATAATTTCTAACATAATTCTTGTGGTTTCCTCATCCGCACCCTTCCAATTTTCAGCTTCTAAAAAATCCCGTAATTTTTGGTATCGGTATATATCCGTTAATAATAATAACGCTTTATCTAACTTCTGTTCTAAGCGTTCAACTCGTTCTGATAAAGCATCTAAACTCAACGGTTGAGATTGAGGTTTAGACTGTTTGGGTTGTTGCGATGCGTTTGACATATTTTATAGAGGATTTGATTGAAAGTTTACGACTAACCATAGCCATCATAATACTTGTTAACTTAAGCCCAGTTTTTCATGGTTTATTCAACTTAACTAGCCCATTGCATAACCCGTAAATTGGCGTTTGAAAGGGGAATGAAAACCCAGAATAATATCTGAAGTGGGTACGCCCATCTCCACTAATCTCTGGGCAACAGAGTCTTCCGTTCCATTATACTGAATCCAAATTTTGCCCTCTTGAATATCAAAGTGCAGCACTGGGCCAAATACCCGCTTATCTCCTTGCCAACCCACATAAGCGAGTTGATAATGGTCATGTTCACTATCAAAGATTAACGCTGCCTTCACCGTATCCTCAGTTGTTGCGGTCTGGGCGTGTTCGGTCAAAATTTGTTTAATCAATTGTCGATAACCTTCTACTTTATCCATTGCTTAATCTCCTCTAATTTAGGATTATAAATCATTAGCTTGACTTGGTAACGTCTCAAAGCACGTTGGATGAAAGAAAGCTGAAAAAAATCCTTATAAGTTTCAGAAGGAATTGCTAAATAAACAATCCGCTCTGGTTCTTTTTCTTCCATGGCTTGACAATAGTTAAGATATTGTCCCAAGGCAGTATGAAAAGAGCTAATATCAGAGTCTCCAATAAAGCTTTTAATTTCTACGGCAATTTTTTCGGAATCTTTTTCTGCACCGATCGCACTTTCTGCCGCCAAATCAATTTGTAATTTTATGGATTCGCTAATGCGAATTGTTAAAGGATCATGAGTAATATTCCATCCATCTTTGATTAAAGCATTTCTAACCTGTTGATGGAAAATGTCTTTAGCCATGGTGGATGCTAGTCCTCCTAACCGGGTTAACTTGAGTCTATCAGAACTCGACTGCAACTATGACCTAGATACCCTATTATTTGACATTTTCCCAGATTGATCGGTAACAATTTAGGGTTTACTGACACTACTATCGGGTTGGATAGAACCATTATCTGAGGGGGCCAAAGTCTCAGAACTTTTACCCTTAGAATGGGGATCTTCCGGTGGAGAGGGGGGGTTATTTTTATCCGATTTATTGTTATTAGACTTATCAGATTTTTCCCCTTTCAGAAAACGAGATTCCAGGGTTTTAATCGTAATGTATAGGTTGGGTGTAATTAACAAACTTAACACCGTTCCTGCTAACAAACCCCCAAAAATTGCCGTTCCCAATGACCAACGACTACTAGAACCCGCACCAGAAGCAACAACCAACGGCCAAAACCCAATTAAACTAGAAATAGCCGTCATTTGAATCGGTCGAAACCGTTGTTCCGCAGCTTGAATAGCTGCTTGGGTAATATTTAACCCCTTGTCCCGCAGTTGGTTAGCAAACTCCACAATCAGAATCGAGTTTTTAGACGCCAAACCAATCAACATCACCAAGGCCACCTGCACATAGACATCATTGGTGATCACCGGCCAGACCGTCCCTTGCATCAGGATATTCGACCGGAACCAAACCGCGGCCATTGCCCCCAAAACCGCCAGAGGCACGGACAACATAATAATCGTCGGATCGATATAGCTTTCATACTGGGCCGATAGCACCAGAAATACCATAATAAAAGCTAATCCGAAAATTAAAATCGCCGAACCCCCGGAGGATTTTTCCTCCAGGGCACTTCCCTGCCAGGAATAATCAAAACCGGGGTCTAAGACCTCAGAGGCTAATTTTTCCATCTCGGCGATCGCTTGGCCCGTACTAGAACCGGGGGCGGGGTTGCCTTGAATTAGCATGGAACGGAAGATATTAAAATGGTTAATAGTTTCTGGCCCGACAAAATCAGTCAGTTTCACCAAATTACTCAGGGCAATCATCTCGCCGTCTTGGGAACGCACATATAATTGAGAAATATCTTCGGGTCTAGCGCGAAATTCTGGGGCAGCCTGGGCATAAACCCGATATTGACGCTGACCCAGGACAAAATCATTCACATAGGATGACCCTAAATAGGTTTGTAGCGTGCCAAAGATATCATTAATATTGACATTTAGGGCTTTGGCGCGATCGCGCAGAACCTCCACTCGCTTCTGAGCTTTACCGGCTGAAAACTGACTAAATACCCCGGCGAAAGTCGGATTAGCATTGGCCGCAGCGATTAAACGATTGCCATTTTCCACTAAGGATTGAATTGGTAAAGTCCCCGTAGTATCTAAGAGTTGAAATTCAAAGCCTCCGGTCGTACTTAAACCCTGTACCGGGGGAGCATTCACCGCGAAGGCTTGAACTTCAGGAATTAATTGTAAAGACGCATTTAATTTTCTTAAAACCCCATAAACCGATTGTTCTGGGTTCTGGCGTTCTTCCCAGTGTTTAAGTAACACAAAGGCGATCCCCTGACTGGGGTTTTGTCCCTCAAAACCAAATCCCGGCACCACAAAGGCACTTTCAATTTCAGGAATGGCTAAAACCCGATCCACAATTTGCTGCGAGGCTTTAGCGGTATAGTTGAGGGACACCCCATCAGGAGCCCGAAATAGAATCAGCAGATAGCCCTGATCTTCTTCGGGAACAAATCCCGAAGGAACCAGTTGATACATGAACACCGTTGCCACTAACCCCGCCACAAACACACCCATAACTAAGGCATTAATCCGGGTTAAAAAGGTAATGAATTTACGGTACCCTTCCTGTACCCAACCGAAACCTTGATTAAATCGATCAAAAAACCATCCTAAAGGCCCGTGGCTTTCCCCTTTGGGGCGGAGTAATAACCCGGCCATACTGGGGGAAAAGGAAAGGGCGTTAAAGGTAGAAAATACCAAGGCAAAAATAATCGTCAGGGCAAATTGCCGATAAATCGCCCCGGTGGTTCCCGGGAAAAAGGACACGGGAATAAAGACGGCCATCAACACCACCGAAGTGGCAATGGTCGCTCCAGTGAGTTCCTGCATGGCATCTAAAGCCGCCTGACGGGCTTTCATCCCCTGTTCAATTTTGATTGAGACGGCTTCTACAATTACGATGGCATCGTCCACCACTAACCCCGTTGCCAAGGTACAAGCAAATAGGGTTAAGGTATTGAGTTCAAAACCAAAGACTTTTAACCCTGCCATCGCCCCGATTAAGGCCACCGGAATGGCAATGGAGGGGATTAAAGTTGCTCGCCAGTCCTGTAAAAAGATAAAAATTACCAACACCACTAAGCCAACGGCCATCAGTAAACTGATCACCACTTCCTCAAGGGACACCTTAATGAACAGAGTCGTATCATAAGCAATACGGTTTTTAAGTCCGGGGGGGAAACTCTTACTCATGTCCGCAATCGTGGCTTTGATTTGATCAGAGGTTTCTAAGGCGTTACTTCCGGGTAATTGATAAATCCCTAAACCAACGGCGGGTTCTCCGTTAAAGGTGGATTCTAGGTCATAACTTTCCGCCCCTAACTCCGCCTTTCCCACATCCCGAACGGTAATTAAACTGCCATCATCATTGGTTTTCAGTACCAGTTGTTCAAATTCTTCCGCACCCCTAAGCCGACTCGCAGCTTGTAGGGGAATTTCAAACAATTGACCAGGGGGAGTGGGTTGTTGACCAATTTTTCCCGCCCCGACTTGGACGTTTTGTTCGCGTAAAGCCGCGATCACATCCTGAGCCGTTAATCCCCTGGCGGCCATCCGAGACGGATCGAGCCAGAGTCGCATGGCATATTTGCGTTCCCCAAAGATGGTGACTTGACCAACCCCAGGAACCCGACTAATTTGGTCAACAATGAAAAGATCAATATAGTTACTAATAAATGTGGGATCGTATAAGGGTTTTCCCGTTTCGTCTTTATCAGAATAAAAGGCTATAACTAACAGAATATTGGGCGATGAAGCTTGAACCGTAACTCCGGTTTGTTTGACAATATCCGGTAAATTGGATTCTGCTTGACCCACTCGATTTTGGACGTTAACTTGAGCAATATTCCGATCAGCATCATTGGGAAAATAGACGGAAATATTACTAATCCCATTATTTCCCGTACTGGAGGACATATATTTCATCCCCTCCACGCCGTTAATTTCCCGTTCTATAATCGTGGTGGTCGTAGTTTCAGTGGTTTCAGCATCCGCACCAATATTAGCCGCCGTTATACTAATTTTGGTATTCGCCAGGTTGGGCAGTTGGGTAATCGGCAGTAGGGGAATGGAGATAGCCCCGATCAAAATAATCAGGATACTACAGACCGTCGTTAGGACGGGTCGTTTGATAAAGGTTTGAACAAATAGAAGCATTCTTGCTGGTTGTGGGGTTGGTAGTTAGCTGTGGAAGGGAATAGGGGATAAGGAACAGGCAACAGGCAACAGGCAACAGAAAAGACTTAAGAAGGGAATAGGGAATAGGCAACCATCCGTAATTCGTAATTCGTAATTCGTAATTCGTAATTCATAATTCGTAATTCATATCATTGTTTTCCAGGTGAGGGGGCGTCGGTCGTGGATTGTTGTTTTTTATCCGTGATTGGTGTCCCATCTCGTAACTTGACCACGCCATCTGTCACCACCTTTTCTCCAGCTTTCAAACCCGATAAGACTTCAAAGCTCTGACCTTGAATACTGCCCAATTGTAAGGGCTTTTGTTTGGCGATTAATTGAGTTTTCCCCTCCTTGGTTTGTTCTTGGGCAACAAAGACAAAACTTTGATCTCCAATCCGACTAATAGAGGTGACTGGAACTGTGATTCCAGGTTGTTGTTCCCAGATTATCTTAGCTCGGACAATTTGATCCGTCCGCAGTCTATTATCACGGTTATTGTAAATCGCTTTAACTAAAATTGTTTGGGTTCCTGTACCCGCACTGGGGGCAATATAGGACACCTGGGAATTTCCGATTAATTCTCCGGTCTCCTGACTCCTGAGTTCTACTAGAGTTCCGGCTCTGATTTGAGATAGACGTTCAATGGGGATATTGATTTTAACTTCTAATAAATCATTTTGTCGAATCGTGGTAATCGTGGTTTGATTACTGACCAAATCCCCAACTTTTACCAATACCTCCCCCACCATCCCATCAATCGGGGAATTGATTTGATAATATCCTAATTCTATTTGTCCAGCCGTTGCTGTTGACCGGGCTTGGTCAATATCTCGCTGTAGTCTTTGTATATCCGATTCTTGAGCCACAATCACTTTTTCCTGACTAGCAATTTGAGCCTCTAGGGTTGAGACTTGACGACTGTAATTCTGCGTGGCACTTTCAACTTTTGCTTGAGAAGCATCCACCCGTCTTTGTTGAGTCTCTATTTGGGTGTTTAAAGTGGAAATTTGACGGTCTAGGTTTTGTTGCGAAGTTCTCACCTTCGCCTGTAGGGACATAATCTCCCGTTCTTGAGCCGCAAAATCCGCTTGAGATGCTTGATAGTCCCTTAATTTTTGATCGTAGATTTCTGAGGAAACTACTCCTTGTTCATACAGTTGTTGATAGCGATCATAGGCTTTTTTCCGCTCGTCCATAATTGCCCGTCGGCGCTCCCGTTCTTTAAGCCCTACCTGCACATTCTCTTGGGCGGTTTTTAGCTCATCAGCAACGGAGGTGTATTCTAATTCATACTGTAATCGCTCTTTTTCATTCTTTTCTGCGGCTAGGCTTTGTTGAGCATCTTGTAAATCAGCTTCTTGGGATTGATAAGTAAGTTGGGCTTGTATTCGCTTCAATTCTGATCGTTGGGCATCAAGATTGGCCCTAGCACTATTTAATTGTGCGATTCTGGACTCAACGGTGGCCAATTGACCTTCATAATTTGCCTGTTGTTGTCGCGCGTCAATTGCAATTAAGGGGGTATTTTGAGAAATGCGATCGCCCAAACGGACAAAAACCTGTTTCACCACGCCACTAACACGAGGTTGAATCACCGCATTTTGAATCCCTTCCACCCTAGCATTAAATTCGCTAGTATTTCTAACATTACTCTTGCCTACCACGGCTAAATTCACCGAGACAGGTGGAGGTGCCGCCGCCTGGGGTTCATCTCCACAAGCAGTCATTAGAAAGCTAGTTAGGATGAGAGGAAAATAGGAATGCCAAGATGCTAGACGCTTGTTCATGGTTTTGTCGAAAACGGGAAACGGAGAATAAACTCAATTGAGAATATTGGAAGTGTATTATAGATGATGTTGTAAGAATTTTAAGATCGACAAAATAATTCTTATCACTCAGTTTGAGCAGTCAAAGGCACTCTCGTAGTTAAATAAAATAGTGCCCCAAATAAAGGAATTAAACTGATCGACTCCAAGATTACAGAATTTTTCATTTCTCGTCTAGCTCGATCATCTGTTAATAAAACCGGAAACAGAAGACTTAACAATAAAAAGTCAAGACTCATAACATGAATAAAACGGCTAGTTTGCCACTGTTGAATAAAATCTTCCCAATTGCCTTGGGTTAAACCATAAATAACCAGTATAATTGTTCCTATTGTTAATAATAGTCCTGTAATTCGAGAATCTAATATTTTTATAAACCATGATTTTTTTCCTGAGAATTGAGGGTTGGGTTGGCGCAAAGCTAGGTAAGGTAAAATTGCAAAAGCACCTACCCCAAAGGATAAAGTTGCAAACAACCAAGCTGGAATTTTTTGCCCATGTCCATCAATAAATAGAACACAGCTATAAATTAACGGCCAAATTCCCATAATATTAAATAGGGCAATAATCAAAGGATTAATTCCTGTCCAGTTCCCCGTTGAGAGATTTTTGATTAAATCCAAGGTTTCCGGCTGATCGGTTGGTGCAAATATAAACGCATATAGAGTAAATCCAAGCCAAATCAAACCAAAAATAATCTTATTTTTCATAATTAAACTTAGGGTAATGGGTAATTACAAATTACGAATTGGTAATGGGTAATAAACTATTAAATGATGACTGATTTTTAGGGTAAAAACCGATCTAATGCTGTTTTTAAGGCTTCAATTTCAACATCAATATTCCCTTCTTTTGCCGCCCTTGCAACACATTCACTCAAATGTTCATCTAAAATAATTCGTGCTACCCGATCTAAAGCTCCTCGAATCGCGGCAATTTGGATTAAGACATCGGGACAAGGGCGATTTTCCTGTACCATGGTTTTAACGCCTCGAATATGTCCTTCTAGTCGTGATAGACGATTGACTATCTTTCTCAAAGATTCTTCACTATGAATATGGGGATGGCTAGAATGTTCAGGATGATGATGATGATGTTCTAGCAAGTTGTTGAGTTCTTCTACTGTGGGATCTAAGTCATTCATTGGTTTTATTGATATACAATTGATAAATATTCTATGATTGTACCTTAATTTATGTTTCTGTACGCAATAGTTTATGATTAAAGGGTTTCACTGAAATAACAACCGTTGTTGTGCTTCAGCACTTCTTGGCTGTATTTGTATAAAATCAAGCAAAGTTTTAAAATTTATATTAATATTTAAAATAGGGAAAAAATAGAACAATCTTATACTAAACAATAGAATAGAAACAAGGTTTGGAGATTGCTAAAGCTGCCCAATTTTTTAATAATTTTTTATGAGCGTATTCTTTTTACTATGAGTTTGTAACGGGTAAAAGCTTGATATGAGGCGATCGCACTTTCGGAAAATTAAGAGCGATCGCATCTTCTAAATAAAGAGCGATCACACTTTTTGGTTATTTGGGAAAAAATGGCGATCGCTGTCAATTTTTATTCTCGAATGCGAATTCTGTAAACTTCTACCAGTAGTAATTTACCTCGATTATGACAACTTATATTTTAACTTAAGGAATGGCGATCGCACTTTTTGTTATTGGGAAAAAAAGGGCGATCGCATTTATTTTTGTAATTACGCCATCATTTAACGTGCAGTTTCAGCTTGAATTTCTCTAATAATGGTGGATATTTCTTCTTCTGAATCAAGATGTCTGGCCAGAACTTGAGCCGTTGTATCCAACAAGCGTTCTGAAAAGGCTTTAGTTAAGTCTGTCCGTAAGCCTTGTCCTATATAAAACTTCAGCAATGCTTCTACAGACATATCTCGAATTGTCGCTATTTTTGTCAGTGATTCTAAAGTATCTGTTGGGATTTCAATTGAGACTGTTTCCGTGATTCGTGGCCGCAATTGCAATTTTATTTCTGCTTCAGGATTGTTCATATAATTTCCTTTCAGTGCGGGTAGCGGGACGGGAAGAAATGATGCGGATTCGCAGACTACGTTCTACATAAACGACGAGTAATAGGCGTTGAGAAAGGGAATAACCCAGTATAAAATCGCGCGGTTCCTGATTGGCAGTAGCGTCTCCCTCTTGATAGAATGGATCGAAGAAAACTTCTGCGGCTTCTTCAAAGCTAACGCCATGTTTTTCTAGGTTGCTCTCGGCTTTGTTTGTGTCCCATTCAAAGTCAACACCTTGCAGTCTGTACACACTATCCTTACTTCGATATTAACATTATTTAGAGAAAAGCGAAAGTATCGGCGAAACTAGGCTTTTTTTTCTTACAAAAATTAAATGCAGAACGCGATCGCACTACATTTGTTTGTGCTAACATTAAAGAGCTTAAATATTAACTATTAAGAGTCTTTTACTATAATGTCTAAGGAATCCGTCATCATCGAACATATTGAAATCACGCCTGGGGTGCTTGGTGGTAAACCGTGCATTTCCGGTCATCGAATTGCTGTAGCACACATCGCCGAAATGTATCTCAAAATGGGGATTTCTATAGAAGAAATCGCGGGTAAGTATGATTTGCCTCTAGCCTCTGTTCATGCAGCAATGACCTATTATTACGATCATAGACAAGAAATTGATCGTCGCACTGCTGAAAGTCGAGTTAGGGTGGAAGAATTAAAGCGCAATAGTCCACCATCTCCGTTACAAGAAAAATTGATCCTAATATTACTGATTTTGGGCAACAGTTTAAAGTTGATTGGACTGTACCCGATACAGCAGGGATTGAGCTTAGGACAATTTGGGAAATTACTTCAACTAATTCTAATCCTCGTTTGATTTCAGCTTTCCTTAAACTATGACAAAACACCTTAAACTTTTGGATTCTGTTGCTATTCTCAAGCCTATTTCAAATACACGGTTAACGCTAGTGGAACCGGAATACGAATCTGTTTCTAGTTTACCCGAAGGACTTGTGGGAACTATTGTTGAAGTGTATAATACGGGAAAAGAATGTCAGTATTTAGTGGAGTTTGCTGATAGTCAAGGGATTGAATATGCTATGGCTATTTTAAAAGCAGATGAAATTTTAGTTCTGCAATATGAACTAGCTGTTGCTTAGAAACGTAAGAGGAATAGAAGTTAGAGAGAAGCGATCGCGCTTTGGGAAAGAAAGAGCGATCGCGTGAGATTTGGGATGGGAGAGGCGCGATCGCCAAAAAAGGTGATCGCATCTTCTAAACAAAAATTGATTTCCCTTTTGGTTATTTGGGAAAATAAGAGCGATCACACTTTCAAAAATCAAAATCATATCAACTATAAGCCTCATCATGACTACCAATATAATATAAGTTTAAGTGCGAGACGTTCCTGCCAAAGTCTAGGAATAAAACCCGAAAACGTAAGCAGGGAGATAGGTTCAGACAATTGGTCAATGGAGTTAAAATCCACCAATAAATCCAATCAAAACCTGTCTTAACTTTAAATATGTGACCTTAAAGGAAGGTCAATCTTGGAATCAATGGTACGGATATCCGAAATTAAAAAAAATACGGTAGCCAAACCAAAAAGATTCGGCAATTCCCACAACGCCAGACTGATTATCAAAACGTTGAAGCTGGGAATAACGGGAAATCGGGTGTAAGTCAAATGCCTAGGTAGTTCTCTAGCCAATTGCCCAAGTTTAACGCGAGTAAACATCCGTCTGAACTGTCGTAAACATTATGTAGTGAAATTGACTTGATACACTGCGTTCAAAAGAACAAGGGGAAAAGATAGAGGTCTCCAAACACCTTTATAAAAGGTAAGGTTTTTTATACAACACTTACTGAGATTCCCAAAAGTACCCCGGCAGATAGGATGAAACTAAAGGCAATAATCCCATATTTAAGGAACGTTAAAACCCCTCATTAACCCCTACAGTGGTCGAAAACTGTCAGGTAGCCACAAATCTAAGGTGTATGTTATGAGGGTGAAAGATGGAGTCAGAAGCTAATGCCTAAATGTAATGTTTAGGATATGCCGATAGATTCCGGTTTGGTTGTTAGGTAAAGTTGTTAATAGCAGTATAAACGGTGAAAACGAGTATAACCAAGACTACGGAAGCATGGAATACAATTAACTGGGCGAAAGTTCAGCGAAAAGTATTCAAGCTGCAAAAGCGAATTTACCAGGCATCATTATCGGGACAAAATGCCGCATCTCGGAAGCTCCAAAAACTTCTAGTTAAGTCATATTACGCAAAACTCTTAGCAGTTAGAAGGGTTACTCAAGACAATCAAGGCAAGAGAACAGCCGGGGTAGACGGAGTTAAATCCATCACACCCAAAGAACGGTTAAAACTTGTCGAAAGTCTGAGTAAATACCAAAAGGCGAAACCACTCAGAAGGAAATGGATACCCAAATCCAACGGTGAGGAAAGACCTTTAGGAATCCCAACTATAAACGACAGAGTAAGGCAAGCCTTGGTTAAATCGGCGTTAGAGCCACAATGGGAAGCCAGATTCGAGGGTGAAAGCTACGGGTTCAGACCTGGACGTTCAGCCCACGACGCAATGTCAAGAATCTTCCAAAGCATCAATCAAGGTGAATACTACATCCTAGATGCTGATATCTCAAAGTGCTTTGACCAGATTAACCATAAACACCTACTGTCCAAAATTGATTGTCCATCAACAATAAAAGCCCAAATCAGACAATGGTTAAAAGCTGGAGTTATGGACAACGGCATATTTAACGCAACAGAGGCAGGCACTCCGCAAGGAGGTGTCATTAGTCCTTTACTTGCAAACATCGCACTAGATGGAATGATTAATTTAGTTAAAAATTTCTTTCCAAAGAAACCAAATAGCAAAAATTACGCTACCACCATCAGATATGCCGATGATTTCGTGGTAATCAGTCCACAATTAAAAATCATTCAACAGTGCCAAGCCTCCATCGAAAAATGGTTAAAACCTATAGGGTTAGAACTGAAACCAGCCAAAACCCGTATATGCCACACACTGAGAGAAATCGAAGTAAACGGCAAAAAGGTAGCACCAGGATTCGACTTTCTAGGTTGGAATTTTCGCCAATATCCAGTTGGTAAACATCATGCCAGTAAAACTGGTGGTAAAAATCCTAAATTATTAGGACTCAAAACCCTAATTAAACCTAGTAATAAGGCAATCAACGCTCACGCGAATAAGGTAAAGGAAGTGATAAAAAACCACAAATCCTCACCCCAACACGCATTAATCAAAAACCTAAATCCGGTCATAAGAGGATGGTGCAATTATCATTCCAAAGTCGTTTCTAAAGAAACGTTCTCCTCCTTAGACCACATGACATGGCAAAGATTAAGAGCATGGACAGTCAGAAGATGCGGTAAAGCAAGTTATGGAAAACTGAAAAATTATTTCAGGAAAAACGGGAATAGTTCGTGGAACTTTGAAACCAAAGAGGGTTATAAACTATTAGCCCATCAAGATACATCTATCACCCGTCATGTAACTATAAGACCTGAAGCATCACCCTATGACGGAAACTGGACATATTGGAGTACAAGAAAAGGTACATCCTTCGATGTACCCAACAAAGTAGCGTTTCTGCTTAAAAAACAGAAAGGCAAGTGTACCTTCTGTGGACAATATTTCACCTCAGAAGACATTGCAGAAATCGACCATATCATTCCTACGTCTTTAGGCGGAAAAAATGACTATAAGAACCTGCAATTACTACACCGCCATTGTCACGATACTAAAACGGCAACTGATGGGTCTTACAACTCAAAAGAAACCGGATGTTCTGATGATAACAGTCAACTAGACTAGGAGCCGTGTGCGATGAAAGTCGCAAGCACGGTTTTGAATGGGAGTCGGGGGTTGCAAAGCCCCCCTCGACCCCTAATAATCTCCTCTCCTGTTGACTCGTCTATTGTTTCCATATCAAAAATAATTCTACAATCATGGGCAACAGAGCAAGACCACAAACCATCCAGATTTCCCTTTAATTTATGGGTTTTTAGGGATGGGATAAAAGGGTCTTCAGATAATAAAGTTATTACTGAAATGACTTTTTCTTGCAGTTGGGGATTCTTCTTTACTAATCTTTTAAATGACCTTTTAAAACTATTTTCATAGACTATTTTCATGAATTAGTCTGCCAAAAGATTTGCAATTGCTTCTTCCGCAGTGCCACAAAAAGCTGTGCCATTTTTCTTGGCTTCTCGTGTCAGCTTGACAGATTTTAGTATTTCTTGTTCTTGTAACTCTAGCCGGCGTTTTTGCAGAAACTCAATCAGTTGATCTCGTTCTTCTGAAGTTAAATTATCAAATGTATTAATCAAATCTTGTTTAAAAGTGATGTTCATATTAATATTTCATAGTTTTATCAAAATTAAATTGATTATAGCAAAATATTTTTGATGTTCTGAAAATGATCGCCCGATAAAATATCAAAAGGGCGATCGCATCTTCTAAATAAAGAACGATCACACTTTCGGAAAAAAAGGGTGATCGCAATAAAAAGTAAGTAATTTTTTTTGCTACACTCAAGGTATCATCCTAGTTTGTAATCCAGATGAACACGATCTCGATCACTATTTCAGATGAACGCCTTCTCAAGTTAAAACAAGTCGCCAACGAACTGAATCTGTCGATAGAAGAATTAGTTTTAATAGGCATAGAAAACTTCCTCGCCCGGGGAGAATTTTCTTCACCAAATACTGCTAAAAATAGCCCTAACAACAATGCTGAAATTTCCACAGAGGTAGTTGAGAAATTTTATGTACTAGCCTCCGATTGGGAGAAAGAGGTTTCTGGAATGTCTTCAACTGCCCAAATATCTGAGCATCCGGCCTATCAGGAAATTATTAATATGGGAACTAAAATAGTGCCGCTTTTGCTATTAGAACTGAAAAATAATCCGCTTTACTGGTTATCAGCGTTGAGTGCAATTACGGGTGAAAATCCGATTAAACCAGAACAAAGGGGGCGGGTAAAACAGATGGCATCAGCTTGGATAGAGTGGGGTAAAAATCAAGGTTACGCGATCGAAGATAATGTATAGAAGACCAGAACTTGAAGTTAAGTGGCCAAATTTATCCCGCACCGATTATCAAGTTACCAGCCCCAAATCTCAAGAATATAACTGCTTTGCATGGGCGGCGGCGGAAAATGATCGTTGGTGGCAACCGATACCTGGAGAGCAATTTTATTGGCCAGAAGGTGTGCCACAAGAGGAGACTATAGCAGCCTATATTCAGGCTTATCAAACACTGGGATATGAAATTTGTCAGGGCGATGGATTAGAAGTTGGATATCAGAAAATAGCGATATATGTTGACTCAAGCGGTATTCCAACTCATGCAGCTAGACAATTAGCTAATGGTAAGTGGACGAGTAAGCTGGGCTGGTTGGAAGATATTGAACACGAATTGGATGGGTTGGTTGGCGACAGGTACGGAGTTGTCGCTCAAATTCTCAAACGTGCGGTAAATTAGGAAAGGGCGATCGCATCTTGTAAAAAAAGAGCGATCGCCCCTAATAAAAAAGGAGCGATACCAGCACATTTCAAATTAAAATAGTAGGCAGTAGGAAATCAAGTGACAAAAAGTCACCGAAACAAAATAACCATCTCAGAAACCATCATACATGAACTATCATCTAACTTTTATGGGATAAAAATAAAAAGTTATTTGCAGTTAGGTTATGATGGTAAAATTTGAAATCCAGCTTGAATGAAATGATGATCTAAGGTTAAAGCTGTAACAATCTCTCGTTCTTCCATAACGATAAATGATAAACAATCAGTGAGGGAATAAGATTTGTCTTTATGCTTTTGAAAATATTGCCATCCCTGATTAAAGAAAGTCCGATCAATCTCTATCAACTCTATATCAGGACTTTCCAAGAGACGATTACCGACTTCAACAGCCTTATAATGAAAGTTGCGACTATTAAAAAAAGTGACAACTTCATCAAAAACATAAGTTGTGGTTACTAAAAAAGGTTTGGAGCTTGCTAAAGCTGCCCAATTTTGTAATACTTTTTTATGAGCGTCTTCATTTCTTATTTCCAGAGCTAAAATATGGCTGGTATCTAAAAAATAGATATTTTTCATGGAATATACAGATAATGATCATGGTTAACTGCGCCATCTTTTACATCACATTCCACAGGGTTTGAACCTAAATCCCAAATAGAAGATTCTTTTTTGATACCCGTAATAATAATTTTTTCCTGTTCTTGAATGATTTCAAACTCTTGGTCTTTTCCTAACATTTCTTTAGGTATTAATAATCCTTGCTCTGTTGCTGTTAATCTCATTTAAAATTACCTCAATTGATTATGTTATTTAATCTGTCGAGTGATTTAGGCTATTCAATTATAATCTATTGTGGGGGCGATCGCACTTTCGGAAAAAAAGCCTGATCGCATCTTCTAAACAAAAACTATCGCCCCGTAAAAAATTAAAAGGGCGATCGCATCTTCTAAATAAAGAGCGATCGCCCCTAATAAAAAAGGAGCGATACCAGTATATTTCAACTTAGAATAGTGGGCAGTGATAAAGTAGTTTCTGAAGTTGACGCTGGATTAGTCACAGCCGAATTTGTATTCGTAATCTTGAGAATGCTCTGCATTGGAACCTGGGAAATGAGGGAAACAGGGATAGCTAACGATAAAGCTTAACAAGTCCTTTCCTTACAGCATCCTGAAACACCGATGCAACATCTAAGCGTCCACTATTAGCAGGAAATTGTGGACTCAATGGATTAGACATATTGACGGAAGCCCGACCGTTATGAACTTCCACATGAGTATGAGAGCCAAAGCTATTTCCCGTATTGCCTTCTCGACCAATTAAAGAACCGGGTGAGATGGTTTTTCCTTTCATAGATTCATTAATAGAACCCTCTTGCAAGTGACAATATATGAAGGTTTTATTCAAATCCTTATTATAAATTGCTACTGTCCCATTATATCCCCAGTATTTAGATGAAATCTCCTTCCCATTTTTAGCCTCAATAACCTCTCCACCAACCATTGCATATAGTCGATTATCTCCATCAACTCCATCTGTAGCACTATCATCAGAATCAAATGCTGATGTGCCATCATGTATTTTGCGACTAAAACCATTGGAAATATTATCTTGATAAAGTGAACCCAAGTAATCAGAATCTTTGTAAATGTAGCTCGGATTGGGTTGAAAATTTCCAGGATTGGTTGGTTGGGACGGAGGTGGGGCAGCATAAGGATATGACGATGCTCCATCTATTTGAGGAGCCAAATTAACACCACTACCGTTCATAGCAGCCATATCAGGTACATTTCCTACTTTACGGAAGTTACCTGCTGAGAATGTGTAAAACTGCGCATCACCAGAATTTTTTGATTGACGAATGATGTCATCAGCCCCTCCGCCAGTGAAATCACCGACAATTAGGTTGGCAACATTACCATTCATCATACCCATATCATTTATATTGACGGAGTTTTGGAATGTTCCATCTCCTTTGGAAATAAAGATGTTTACGTCATTACCGCCATCCACCCATCCACCTTTTTCTTGACGAATGAAATCTGTTTTGGTATCTCCATTGAAGTCACCAGAAATTAAATTTATTAAGTCACCGTTCATCCAAGAACTATCGGGCAGAACAGTTTGTTGTTTGAAGCCCCAAGACCCATTGGATAGATAAACCTCAGCATCACGAGTATTATTTATCCAGGAACCTTTTTCTTGGCGGATCAGGTCAGTTATTCCATTCCCATCAAAGTCTCCAGCGATTAAATTGGTATAATTACCGTTCATAGCAGCCATATCTGGTACATCTTTGACTTTGACAAAATTGCCGTTGGAATAAGTATAGAATTGAGTATCATTTACGCCATTTACCCAGTTACCTTTTTCTTGACGGATTATGTCGTCAGTCCCATTACCATTAAAATCACCGACAATTAGATTGACATTATTGCCATTCATAGAAGTCATTTCATTCATGTTGACGGGGTTTTGGAAAGTTCCATCACCTTTGGAAATAAAGATTTGTACATCATTACCGCCATCCACCCAGGAACCTTTTTCTTGACGAATGAAATCTGTTTTGGCATCTCCATTGAAGTCACCATAGATGAAATTTGCCAAGTCACCGTTCATCCAATAACCATCGGGCAGAACACTTTGCTGTTTAAAGCCCCAAGATCCATTGGATAGATAAACTTCAGCATCACGACTATTATTTATCCATGAACCTTTTTCTTGACGGAGCAGATCACTTATGTTATCGCCATTAAAGTCTCTTTGTTTCTTTATTCTTGACTGCTCAATAGGAAAGTTAATCCCGCCTATGATTGCAGTACCACTATCATCTTTAGCTTTCAGCTTTAAAAGTTCCTGTGGCTCCAATGTCTTCCCCTGCACAACCGCCCCAAAAATCGCCCCCTCATCTCCGGGTGCATCCGTAATATTCAACCGCGCATCAATAGAATGCCCGATTTCTTCCAACAACACATCGGCCACCGCCGCCGGATTTGCGCTATTCCCAGCCAATAATTCTCTCGATAAATAAATCGTATCTGTCGCCCCTGCAAAAGCCCCATTCGCCCCACCAATTTCGGCAGACGAGACAAATTTAACTGGGGGAATTAAACTAAAATCACCGTTTAACCAATCTTGGGTTAGAACATTTGCAGCTTGAGTATCCCAACTTTCTCCAAAGGCTAAATTCATCTTTTTGACAAAATTAGGAACCTTTGCAAACTGGGTTAATTGTTCCTTGACAATATCCATTGCTTCACCCGTCAACCCATCGAAAGAATTGTCATTCGGTAACGTTATATTCGGGTCAATAGTTGCAATTGATCCTTGAATTTGAGCCAGCAATAAACTATCAGAGGGGTTTGGCGTGAGTGTTGTAATATTGGGGCTTTGATTAATATGACCGATTAATAAGTCAGATTGTAGAACAACTACTGGATTAGTTTCCTGACTAGGGTTCCAATTCAAAGCAGAAAAACTGGCAGATGGGAGCAAATTCTGACTAGGATCTTGCGAAAGTGGATTAGACATATATCTTCCCTGAATTTAGGTGAGGTAAAAGTGAGATAATTTTGATAAATATAATTAACTGACTCAAGTAACTGATTTAAAAAATAGTATGGATGAAAAACCTGTTTTTGTAAAGTAATAAAACATCACTTTTAAGCAGATAATTAAAATTGTTTTCATCATAAATTGTCATAATATTTTGAAAAATGTCATGTTAAATCACAAAAAGTCTGATATCCTAGTGAAAATACTGATAAGCTGCTACGCAGCTTGATTGTATAATAGAAGATTAAGTATTTTTAGGGATATAACCCCCAATGCCAGCCAAAAATCATCTGTCTAAAGAGCAAAAAGAAAGATTACTTAAAGAAATGAAAGAAAATCAAAATGCTCAAATTAGAGAAAGGATTTTAATTTTATTATTAATGAATGAGGGAAAAACCTATCAAAAGATAGCCAATTTTTTAGAAATTTCCTATCCGACAGTAGCGTACTGGGCTGTTCATGGTGATCCCGATAAAATGGAGAGTTTTATAGATGGAAGAAGCCAAGGAAACTTTCGGAAAGCTACGGCTGAATATGAAGAAATGTTACTAAAAGTAGTAGAAAAAGAACCATCAGAATACGGATATGAATTTGGGAGATGGACAGGAAATAGATTAGCAACATATTTAGAGCAAGCAACAGGAATTAAGTTGAGTGGCTCTCAAGTCAGGAGAATATTACAAAGAAAAAAGTACGTTTACCTTTGGGCAAAGTACAGCTTAGAGGACAAACAAAATCCGGTACACAGGAAAGCATTTAAAGAGAAATTGTTAGAGTATTTAAAAATAGAAAAAGAATCACCTGAACGCTTGCAAGTATGGTTTTGGGATGAAGTAGGATTTAGTTTGAGAGTAATAAGAAGAAAAACCTGGGGGAAAAAGGGAAGCCGAAAAAAAGTAACAGGACAAAGAAGGAAAGGAAGAGTAAATCTAATGGGAGGGTTAAGGTATAGCGATAAAAAAAGAATAAATTTTGTGATTAAGAAAGGAGAATCGGAGACCTTTTATCAACAAATCAAAGCTTTACATAATTGGATTGTTGAAGAATGGATAGAGTCGGGAAAATTAGCCGAAGAATTTTTAGAAACTGGGCCTAAATTAGTAATAATTTTAGACAATGCTAGTTTTCATAAAAAGAAAGAGATTTTAGAGAGAATAGAAGCAGAAATGCCGAATATTAGGTTAGAGTTTTTGCCCCCTTACAGCCCTGACTTTAATTTAATTGAATTGGTTTGGCACTCAGCTAAAGAATATATTGCTCATCGGCTATTTGAATCAGTAGAGCAGTTAGAAGAATTATTGAATAAATTGTTAAACGAAGGAGATTTAATCATTAATTGGTCTCGCAAAATTAAAAACAAAGGAAATGCTATTTATTAAATCAAGCTGCGTAGCAGCTTATTTTGTGGAGTTATGGATATAGAAGAATTCTTAAAGTTAGCAGACAGTGTGGTTTTTTCGGAGACAGAAAAACATCTGGATGATCTGCAAAAAGCGGTCTTGCGCGGTGTATGGGATGGCCAAAAATATTCTGAAATCGCAGAAGAATGTTATCGTACCGAGGCTTATGTGAGAAATTTAGCCTCAGAATTATGGAAAATGTTTTCAGGGATTTTAGGTGAAAATATTAGGAAATCGAATATTAGATCGAGTTTAGAACGCTCACAATCAGCTTATTTTTTGAATTGCAAAAATGATTCTTTTAATATTAGTAACGTTCATATATGCAGTAATAACCCATCATCAATCATACCCAAAGAGCGATCACCTTCTCCCCCAAAACAACAACAAATTGACTTAGGAACAGCACCCGATATTAAGAAAATATGCGATCGCACTCACCAATTAAAAACCCTACAAAATTGGATAATTCAAGAAAATTGTCGCCTCGTTTCTATTATTGGATTAAGTGGTATTGGTAAAACTACCCTAACTCGTTATTTAATTCAAACTTTACAACCGGAATTTGAAGCAATTATCTGGCGAAGTTTTTATACTTCCCCCAGTTTAGAGATTACCCTCAAAAATTTATTATTATTTTTATCTAATCAATCCTTAACAGAATTACCTGTTAGTTTAGAAGAACAATTATCTTTATTAATCGAACATCTGAGAACAAAACGCTGTCTGATTATTCTGGATGATGTGCAAACCTTACTCAATCAAGGAACCCTAGCCGGACAATATCATCCTGACTCTAAAAATTATAGCCTATTATTTAAATTAATTGCTGAAACCTCCCATCAGAGTTGTTTAATTCTCAACAGTTGGGAACTTCCCCAAGATATTGTTACTTTAACCGATGATAATGCACCCATTCGCTGTTTAAAGTTATCGGGTTTGGGTTCAGCAGCAACGGAAATTTTACACGAAAAACGATTAAAAGATGAGGAACAATGGCATCTGTTAATTGAGACTTATCAAGGAAATCCTTTATGGTTAAAAATCGTAGCAAACATGATTCAAGATATTTTTAGGGGAAGGGTTGCAGAATTTCTCAAATATGATAATCTATACTTAGGGGAGGAACTGACCGAAATCTTAAAACAGCATTTGGAACGGTTATCAAAGATTGAAAAAACGGTGATTACTACTCTGAGTCAAGAAAAGCAACCGCTAGGAATTGCAGAATTAATAGAAATATCTAAATTACCTGCAACGGATGTATTTAAAGCGATTCAATCTTTAGAACGGCGTTGTTTAATTGAAACTGAAGAACAGCAACAGCAAACATATTTTAAGGTTTCTCCTATTATTCAACAATATCTTATTTTAAATTGTCAATAACCAGAAACCCTGTTTTTATATGTAGGGGCGGGTTCTACAATAATATTGAATAACAACAAAAGAATTAAATCAACCCGCCCTTTTTTTATATTCATAAATCAATAATTAATTCGATTTTTGGTTTGGTTTGGGCGGGTTTATTCAGATTTTTTATTATTATTAAATATTGTTTCAGAACCCGCCCCTACAGATTGGAAAGATTTATGATTTGATTCATAGAATCTTCTAACTGTGTTAATAAAGTATCCACATCCTTTCCCACTTGTTGAAAACAGTCTGGAGGAGTAGGATTAGATTCAAAATAAATTAATCTGACATGATCAAAACCAATTCCAATGATTAATACTTCTTTTTCCGGTTGATACCCGTCTACAATTCCGACAATTTCTTTTAACCGATTTTCAACATTTTGATTCAGTTGTTCAATGGTTGATTTCGGACAAGCGACAAAGTGCGGGGTGGGTTTGAGATCAATTCCGAGGGTATTGGGTTCTTCTCCCCATTGTAGGTGTAAACCCCAAGTTAAGGCGGCTAATTCCTGACGGTTATCTTTCACAAACCGATCTAACTGACTTTGCCAACTTTGCTGTCCTAAACCGGGTTGAGTGCTATCAGGTTTAATCATTTTTCGACGACTGGTTTTCACTGAGATACTATTTTAACCGATTATGGGTCAATTCTATAAAATTCTATGGGTCTAAGTCGATCTACTGATCAAATATAGAATAATTTCAATAAAAGTTATTAATTTACTCAGTATTTTTAATGACTACAGGATGTAATGAATAACTGAGTATCCTTAAAAATACGGTGATTTTTAAAATTAATGTATATTAAATTACTTTTATAAATCAATAATTTGGATCAAAAAAAGCTAAATGTCAGAAACTTTTTGCCTCAATAAATCGTCTTCATTATTTAGTGTATTACCTTCAGAGTCAGGGTTTAAACAGCTTTTACATCTACTAAATTGTTGATCAGATTAAATTAAATATTTTCCTGATTAATTGAAAATATCCAGAAAAATAGTATAGCTATTGCGAGTCTTTGCGAGGAAAATTAGATTATGAGTTTTGACACTTTTGATTCTGGAAATTTGTTTTTCAGTCCGACCCAGATTATTCCTGATCCTCAAATATTATCGTTTAGTTTGGGTGGTAATCTTCCCGTGGGAAGAAGTTTTACAGCTATTACTCCGACTGAAACTAATTTTATTCCAACTAATAATTCTGATTTAATTATTGGTACTACATTTGATGATAATGTTTTTGCTTTGGAGGGAAATGATACGATTTATGGTTTAGAAGGTAATGATATTTTAGGAGGAAATGAACAAGCTGATTATATTTTTGGTAATCTAGGAAATGATAGTATTTATGGCGGTCAAGATGACGATACTTTAGCTGGAGGTCAAGATAATGATCTGATTTTTGGTGATGTGGGAAGTGATTTTATTGTGGGCGATCGCGGTGCAGATACATTATTTGGAAACCAGAATAACGATATTATTTATGGGGGAAAAGAGGATGATTTAGTCGCCGGAGGAGAAGGAGATGATCAATTATTCGGGGATTTTGGAGATGATATTCTCTATGGAGATTTAGGTGCTGATATGATCACGGGTGGAGAGGGAAATGATCTCTTTTATATTGGCAAAACTATGGGAGGATTTGCGATTACTGACGCTGATATTATCACAGATTTTACTCTAAATCAAGATGCTATTGGATTATTAGGAGATCTGACATTCACTGCGTTAAAGATTACTCAAGGAACTGGGGAATATACTAATGATACAATTATTCAAGATAAAAGTTCTAATGAATATTTAGCAATTCTCAAAAATGTAAATAACAATAGTCTCAATTCTGATAATTTTATTTTTAAAGGTTCTGATCCTATCCCAGAACCAACTCCCGCACCGACATTAGAACCCACACCTTCACCAACATTAGCGCCCACACCAATACCAACTCCAGTATCAACACCCGATCCGACTCCAGTACCAACTCCAGCACCAACACCCGATCCGACTCCAATACCAACTCCAGCACCAACACCCGATCCGACTCCAATACCAACTCCAGCACCAACACCAGTACCGACACCATTACCAACACCCGATCCAACACCAGTACCGACTCCAATACCAACTCCAATACCAACTCCAGTACCGACTCCATTACCGACTCCAATACCAACACCCGATCCGACTCCAGTACCAACACCAACACCAGTACCTCTTAGTGTTTTAGGGTTTAGTTCTGCTAATTTTAGTGTTAATGAAAATGGCATACCTGTTAACACTATTACGATCAATAGAACGGGAGGAAGTAGTGGTTTAGTGACGGCACAAATCACCCCAACGGATGGAACTGCAACGGCAATTTCAGATTATACTAATACGCCCCTAACGGTAACATTTGCGGATGGAGATATTACCCCTAAAACTATTACAATTCCCATCATTGAGGATACGGTATTTGAACCGACGGAAAGCATTAATTTGACCTTAGCTATTACCGAAGGAAGCGCGACCATCGGAACTCAAAATACTGCAATTTTACAAATTGTTGATAATGATCCGAGTGAAAATCTCCCGTTAAATAGTGCAACCTATTTAGGAACAACTGGAAATGATAGTGGTACATCGGTTGAAATTTCCCCAGTTAATAATAATATTATTATTGCGGGTAATTTCAACGGTGTGGGAGAAATTCAAAGGTTACAAAATGGCAATACAGCACCTTTATCTAATACACCATTAGGCGGTGTTGTGAATGATTTAGATGTGGATCGAGATAGTGGAGAAATTGTCGCTGTTGGGGATTTTGGAATTAAGGTTTATGACCCTACAGCTAATACGGTTTTATGGTCACAACTGGGAACTTTTAATCGAGTTGCGATCGCGTCGGATGGTACAGTTGCCACTTTAAATAATAGTACAGATACGATTACTTTATGGAATGCAGCGGGAACTCAATTAACTAGCACAACCTTAACTGGAACGAATGTTAATCCGGCGGATATTACGATTGATCCTACCACTAAACAAGTCTTTGTTACCGGGTATAATCAAGTTACCAGCACTTTACAAACGCCGTTCTTACGCGGGTTTGATTCTTCCTTAAATTTGTTATGGAAAACCTGGGATTTTAGTGCAACGGAAGTCACCGGACAAAATTTAGGAGCAGATACAAGAGGAGAACGAATTACAATGGGTAAAGATGGGGGACTGTATTTCTTAGGAAGAACCGATGGTGGCAATAATGTTTTTCAACGGGATGGTCAAACCATTACGCAAAATTTAGCCTCAAAAGTTGATGTTGATTCTTTTAATAATTTCTCCGGTGCTGGGGCGGGAACTTTCACTTTTCATGCCAAAATTAATCCGAATAATGGAATTGTTGATCGGGGTCAATTTATTGTTACCCGGACTAGTACCGGGGCGAATAGTTTTACCCCCAATTCCATCACGGCTGACGAATTTGGTAATGTATATATAGGAGGATCTTCGGCATTTCAATTGCAAAATCGTCCGGCTAAAACCATTAATAATCAACCCGTTGGAGCTTATACCTTGGGAGAAATGGCAGTATTAGGATTATCGGCTGATTATACTATCAGAAAATTCTGGACTCCTTTAACTCAAACCAGTGACGCTGATGGGGCGAAAGGAAGTGTGAATGGTTTTGCGGTGGCAAAGGGTCAAGCGGTGATTTTGGGGACAGTAACCCAACCCTCTGTTGCGACAACAACTAACGCGATTAATCCTAATCCATTAGGAGGAAATGATGCTTATTTAGCCACTTGGTCAGTTTAGCTCAGAAACCGGGTTTCTCAACAGAACTTGATGGAGACTCAGAGATAAGGATTAGAAACCCGGTTTCTTAAATCTGCGTCTATAGACTTAAATACACCCCCACTTTTGTTTTATACCTTTAACCTGTAAATTCTCACCTGCACTCATTATGTTAAACCGCTTGACAATTGCCCGATCTTTGCGCCGTCGTTGGTTGTATCCGGTGATTTCAATAACTCTTACCCTGGGTATTGTATTGAGTTCAACGGTCACAACTTTGGCAATTCCTTTACCCGAATTAATCTTTAGAGGAATTCAAGTTATCCAGTTATCGAATTTATCGGCCCGTCAGGAAATTGCGATCGGGGAACAAATTAATCAAGAATTACTCTCTAAACAAGTTAAATTATTTCGTAATCAAGAGGCTCAAAACTATATTAATCAAATTGGTCAACGTCTAGCCCAAGCCAGCGAGCGCCCGAATATTCCCTACACGTTTCAAGTGATTGATGATCGGAATGTCAATGCTTTTGCCACTATGGGCGGGTTTGTTTATGTTAATACGGGCTTAATTGCGGCGGCGGATAATGAAGCGGAATTAGCGAGTGTGATAGCCCATGAAATCGGACATATTGCTGGACGTCATGCGATTAAACAAATGCGTCAAGCGGCGGTGGCGGCGGGGGTGGCTACGGCCGTTGGTGCGGATCAGAATAAATTAGTTCAAATTGGGGTGGAATTAGCCTTAAACCGCCCTAAAAGCCGTGAAGCTGAATATGAAGCCGATCGCCTGGGTTTAGCAACTTTAATTCGTGCGGGTTATGCGCCGCGGGGTGCTGTAGATTTTATGGCCAAACTGTTAAAAAGTGGGTCTCCGCCAACCATTATTAGCACTCACCCAGCCACGGGCGATCGCATTTCCGCCATGCAACGACTTCTTGATCCCAGTATGGTTAACTCCGGCGATGGGTTAGATAGCAATTCCTATCGCGCTACCGTTGAACGAATTTTATCTTAATTTCAACGAATTAATCGAAACTTTACGCGCCTTGAATCGAAGTTCAGGGCGCTTTTGATTGCTATATAGCAATCTTAAATGATTTGTGATAAAAACCTGTAGGGGTTTGGAGACCAAACCCAGGCGCAAAGAGGGTTTGGAGACCAAACCCCTACTATAAAATGTTACAACCCCTACACGGATTGCTATAGATAGACAAAATTCAATTAATATGCTAGGTTAACCTATTAAGTAGAGTCAGTCAGCCTAATCCACTCTTTTTTAATGAGTTAAGAGCGGGGGAACCATTTTTAGGGGCTTATCTTCGATTGTTTACGATTGTCGAGAAGGACATCTCTCAGTCCTAGCCCGTCAGCTAACCCCGTCGGCTGTGAGAGAAGACTGTTGATCGGCAAAGTTTTGATCATTGCCCTCACCGGAATTCTAAGTATATCAGACTGTGTTATTAATATTCAATCCGTGAGGGTTGAATACGAGAATCAAACCCACTTGCAAAGATGTGTGAGGGTCATGGAAATGGCTAGGTTTTGTTGTTTGCTAATTTTGGGTAATCACAGATATAGATAACCTGTCCTAAAATTCAATGAGTGCGGGGATTAACAAACATTAATCTCCCTTTAACTTTCGTATTCCATTTGAGGCTGACTATGCACCCTGCGATTTTAGTTCTCCTGCAAGTTTTGATCGTGATTGGATTATCCCGATTAATGGGATTATTCTGTCGTCAAATTAAACAACCCTTAGTCATTGGAGAAATTATTGCCGGAATTATGTTGGGGCCATCATTATTAGGGTTAATTGCTCCTAATGTGATGACCGCTTTATTCCCTGCCGAAACTCTATCCTACTTGAATGTTTTATCTCAAATTGGACTAATTTTCTTCATGTTTTTAATTGGGTTGGAACTGAACCCGAAATATTTGAGTGGGCAACTAGAAAAGGCAGTTTTAATTTCTCACGTTAGTATTGTAGTTCCCTTTGCATTGGGAATTTCGACCGCATTAATTCTGTATCCAATTGTTTCTAATAATGGCGTTTCCTTCACTGCGTTTGCCTTATTTTTAGGTTCGGCTTTATCGATTACGGCTTTTCCCGTTTTAGCGCGAATTATCACAGAAAATAATTTACAAGGAACTCGTTTAGGAACCTTAGCTTTAACTTGTGCCGCCGTTGATGATGTCACCGCCTGGTGTTTATTAGCCTTAGCAATCGCGGTCACCAGAACTAACAGTATATCGGGGGCATTTCCCACGATTATTGCATCGATTCTTTATATTATTTTAATGGCAACCGCAGGGCGGTGGCTTTTGCGAAAACTCTCTGTCCATTATCAACGCACAGGACGACTCACCCAATGGGTTTTAGCTTGGATTTATATGGGAGTGGTGGCTTCTGCATTAATTACTGAATTGATCGGAATTCACTTAATTTTTGGAGCCTTTTTACTCGGGGCTGTGATGCCCAAAGATCCAGGTTTAGTCCGAGAAATAGCTGAAAAAACAGAGGATTTTGTCTTAATTTTTTTACTGCCAATTTTCTTTGCTTACAGTGGATTACGCACGGAAATTGGCTTGCTAAATCGTCCTGAATTGTGGTTATTATGTGCGTTAGTCGTTGGGGTGGCAATTATTGGAAAATATGTCGGAACCTATGTCGCCGCCAGGGTTAGTGGAATTGAAAAACGGGAAGCCTCGGCGTTAGGTTGGTTAATGAATACTAGGGGATTAACTGAACTAATTGTTTTAAATATTGGCTTAAGTTTTGGGGTAATTTCACCGTTACTTTTTACCCTATTAGTCATTATGGCATTAGTCACAACCTTTATGACTTCGCCATTATTAGAAATGACCTATCCCAAAGAGTTAATTAAACTTGATATTATTGAACCGGAAACCCGAACAATAAGTCCTGAACCTCTGACTCCTGCTTATCGAGTTTTAGTTCCTGTTGCAAATCCCAATACTCAAAGAGGATTAGTACAATTAGCTTTAGCGATCGCCGGAAAACCTCCTGCTGTTGTTCATCCTTTAAGTTTAATCGAACTAGAGGAAGATTATTTATTTCAAAGTACGCCCGATGAAGCAAACCGCTTAATTGAGAAACAACGACAACGTTTAGAAGAATTAATTCAAAGTTTAGAACCTCCTGAACTCAGACAAGGAGTTTATCCAATTATCCGCATTGCCCAGGATGTTGCTAAAAAAACGATAGAAATTGCACAAGTTGATCAAGCTAATTTAATATTAGTAGGTTGGCATCGTCCCGCCTTCAGTGACAATCGTTTAGGTGGGAGAGTTGGCAAAATTTTGAATACTTCTCCCACCGATGTTGCCGTATTTGTCAATAAAGAACAGCAACAAATTCAGTCCTTATTAGTGGCTTATGCTTCTAATATTCACGATGATTTAGGGTTGACTTTAGCCTTAAGAATGATGTTCAATGACCCCAATTGTCAGTTAAAAATTTTAGTGACATCTAACGAACCAGAGAAAGAATTAAGCTATGAATTACGGAATATGATTGATATATTGCCCACCCAGATTCAATCCCGTTTAGAAATGATTCGACTGCCAGAAACCGATCCCATTCAAGCGGTAATTGAAACTTCAAAAACCGTAGATTTAACCATTGTAGGTACCAGCCGCACCTGGGGAATTGAAAGGCAAACTTTGGGACGGTATACCGATCAACTGGCTCAAGATTGTCATTCATCTTTACTGATTACTCGGAGTTATTCTCAAGTTACCTCCCACCTCGAATCATTATTACAGCAATCGATTAACACCTAACAATTATTATTGAACTATGCGCCATAATTTTAACTGGATATCCTTCGTCTTTTATGCGGCTACAATCGCCTCAGTTCTGATCCTTTTTAAAGGAGTCACAACCTATGGAGAAACCCAATTAAAAGCACCTGTCAGTATTGGGGGTGATTATTCTATAGAGTTTGATACCCCTCCCAACTGTTTAAAAAACAAAGATTTAACCTTGAAAATTGAACAGTCAGGTATTTATATTTTTGCCAATTTAGTATTAGAAAAATCCCCAGATAATCTGAATAAAATCGCGTTAAGTGGCAAATTTAAGGAGCCAAAAATGATATTATCGGGAATTTCAAATCCGTTATTGTTCTGTTCATCTGATCTGTCCCAAACTTCTAATCCATTAACACTTACAGGAGAATTTAAAAACAAACTATTTAAAGGTCAAATACAGGATAAAACCTTATCCAATCCGATCAATTTTACCGCAAAATTAAACCCGGTATCTAAATCGGAAAAACAAGCTCATTAAATTACTAAAGCTGATTTTGGCTTTGGAAAAAGATCTAATACTTTTAAAAAAGTTCATTGATGCTTAAATTCTATCCTCTATTCCTAAACCTATGTTATCAATAGAAACCCTGGATTCTTTCATTGCTGGAATTACCTTCATTGGGGTAATTATCCTAATTATAGGAGAGTGGCTACACCTGACCATCGCCGCATTTTTAGGTGCTCTGATTCTGATTTTTTTCCATGTCATGACCTTGACGGAGGCTGTTAATTATATCAGTCAAAGTTATGCAACTTTAGGGTTATTTTTTGGGGTAATGGTTTTAGTCCGTTGCTTTGAACCTACTAAAATTTTTGATTATTTAGCCGTCAAAATGATTTTGATGGCTAAGGGAGAAGGGAAACGATTATTGTTGGGAATAGTCGCCTTAACGACTCCCATTTGTGCGATGTTACCCAACGCTACAACAGTGATGTTGTTAGCGCCTTTAATTCCTCCCATTGCTCAGGATTTAGGAATTGATTTTGTCCCCTTATTAATTTTAATGGTATTCATTGCTAATAGTTCTGGATTATTAACCTTAGTTGGAGATCCTGCCACATTTATTGTCGGAGATGCGATTAATATTAGCTTTTTTGATTACTTACAACGATTAAGTATTGGAGGAGTATTAGCCGTAGTTAGTGTAGTGATTTTATTACCCATTTTATTCCGCAAAACCTGGAATGCAAAATTTGAACATTTAGAAGATTTACCCAGTCCCAAAATTAATCATCCCCGCATTTTAGCAATGGGGGGTTTAATTATAGCCTTTGTTTTAACCTTTTTTGTAATTGGAGAAACCTTACCTGTTCCGATTTCTCCGGCGGCGGTGGCCTTATTAGGGGCAGCTTTAGCTTTGATGTTAGCCCATCATAGTAAGATCGATACCGTTAATAATATTTTACGAGATGTAGACTGGAGTACCTTAATTTTCTTTATGTCGATTTTTGTTTTAATTGGGGGATTAGAAAAAACCGGAGTGATTAATGGTTTATCAGGATTTCTAGCAGTAATTTTAGGAAAAAATATTGCTCTCGGTTCAATTTTGCTACTATTAACAGTAGGGATTATTTCTAGTGTTGTGCCTAATATTCCCTTAGTGGTGGCGATGGTTCCTCTATTAAAACAATATTTAGTTAATGTGGGATTTGTCGGTACAGAAGTGCTTGACCCGGCTTTTAACGGACAGTTTCCCCCGGAAGTATTACCGCTATTTTATGCGATGATGTTTGGGGCAACCTTGGGCGGAAATGGCACATTAGTGGGAGCTTCTTCTAATATTGTCGCCGCCGGAATTTCTGAACTACATGGACGAACAATTTCCTTTAAAACCTTTCTTCGTTATGGAATTCCAGTCATGGCTGTGCAACTATTCGTAGCGATGTTATATGTCACCTTTGCCTTCCTAATTTAAATCTAGGTCACAACCAGAATTTCTTCTTTTTTCCAATCTAAAACCGCATAAACTTCTACGGACTTTTGGCGACCTTTAACTTTAATTTCACCTAAACTTTTGAGAACAATATGATGATGTTCGGCAATGGCGGTGGCCGTTGATTCATTAATTAAAATGGTATATTCAGGATATTCTTTAGTTAAGGTTTCCAAACGCGCCGCCACATTTACTGCATCCCCAATCACCGTATATAATAACCGTTCTAAGGAACCAATTTGTCCCGCCACAACTTCTCCACTACTAATACCAATTCCCGCTTGAATAGTAACTTCACCCCGTTGAATTCGCCGTTGATTTAGTTCTTCTAAACGTTCACGCATGGTTAATGCGGCTGCCACTGAACGCCATTCTGTTTCTGCTGGGGATAAAGGAGCTCCGAAAATTACCACAATTGCATCCCCAATAAAGTTATTGACATATCCCCCCCAAGGACGAATTGCATCGGTCATTTCGGTTAGATATTCATTTAAAAATGCCACCACTTCTTGGGGTTGCATCTGTTCTGATAGGGTAGAAAAATTGCGAATATCGGTAAATAAAACTGAGACCCAACAGAGTTCCCCTCCTAATTTTAATTGACCTTGTAATAATTTTTCTCGGACTTCCGGGGAAACCACACGGCCGAAAATATCCCGTTCTCGCTGTCTTTCTCGAAGTCCCACAATCATATTATTAATCGAATTGGTTAAAATGCTTAACTCCTGACAGGTTTCAATTTCTAGTTTTTTGACTTCTAAATCTCCATTTTCAACGCGATGAGTCACTTCTTTAATCTGATTAATCGGTTTGACCAATAATTGATCACTAACGGTGATTACTAAACCCGTTGTTCCTAAAATTAATATTGTCACAAACCCCAATAAAATTTGATTATTTTTTTTGATTTTTCCCATGTATTGATCTTCGGGAATTACTGTTCCGATGAACCAATCTAATTGATTCATTGGAGTGACAGCAGGAGTCAGAGAGACATAATAATATTTGCCATTCTGGGGATTTTTAGATATCCATTGTTGAGGAATATTAACCAGTTTTAGATCTACTGCTTGTTCTTCTAGTGTTTTTACAGCCAGCTGAAAATAGGGATTTTTAGAATATTTTAAGAGTTGAAGCTGAGGTTGATCTTGGCCTTTAATTTGAATTGGAGAATGTTCATTGGGATCGGTAGAAGCAATCATTTCTCCTTGAGAATTAATCACAAAAACCTCAATATGCGATCGCCCTTTTTGTTGTTCTTGTAAACGCCGGGAAATCTGTTTGAATTCAAACCCCACACCAATCACGCCTAAGAGTGCAGGTGGGTTTTCGACCTGCCAGTAGATGTTATTTGTTTGTTCTTTATAAAGCGCGATATTAGAGTCAATTCCAGGGGTATTGGTAGAGCGATAAACATAGACTGTCCAAGCAGCTTGACCAGGAGTTTTCAGTGCATCTCGATACCAAGGACGACCCGGGGTATACCAATTCGGTTCTTCAATTTGGGTGGTTTTAATTAATTGTAGTTTTTGGCCTACTAATTCATAGTTATCCGTTGTTTTAATCGCTAATTTTCTTTCTTCATCCCATTGACGAAAATGCAGTTTAAACGTATTTTGTTTTTCAAAAGCTGTTGTTACCCGTTGAGCACCGACATAATCCCCATTCGGATAGGCAAATTGCACAAAGGAAAAGCTGGGATTAGATTGCAGAATACTTAAAAAAAAGCGATCGCGTTCTTCGGGATTATTAATATCTACTAAATCCCGATTAATGGCACTTCTAATAAAATCCTGGGCATAGTAAACATTCTGGAATAAATCAGTAAATTCTTTTGAGGTTGATAGAGCAATTTCTTCGTTGATTTGAGTAACAATTTTAGCAATATTTTTTTTAGAGGTAAAAAACCAAGGTAAATAAACAATTGCCGTTGTAAAGCTGATGGTTAAAACAATAAAACCAGTTAACATTGTTTTTAAACTTATACTGGTTGTTGTTTTTTGTTGTTTTGTGATTTTTTTCATGGTTATCTGATGATAAAATTCAGTAAATTAAATCAATATTTTTTGTTTTTATGACTAAAATCCGGTAATTTATCAAGCAGTGGTGTTCCAGTGGGAAAGTTTAAAAGTAGATGCTTTAGTTGATAGGACTCTATAAAATAGAGTAGCTAATTCATTAGTCTATTACCCTGAAATGATTTTGACCGATTAATACTGGATTAGATCAAGTTAACTTCCTAATTCCATTTTAGCAAAATCGACTGACATATATTATATCTGAATTTTTGGATAATATTCCGCAAAGTGTCATAACTCATGCCCAATTCCCACATAAAGATGTGAATTTTTCCTGATAAAGTTATGAATTTTTAGAAGAATAGCACAACCAGAGTATAATAGGATTTGGAGTTTGGAAAATAATATGTCAATTCCCCCCAGTCGGAAACAGACATTCCTAAAATTGATCGGGATTATTTGTTGTATAGCAGCCATTGTAGCTGTCTTGGTGACAACGGGAGATTCTGCAATTTCAACCAGCAATATTTTACCTAAGGAAACAATAGGAAAAACTGCCGAAACCCAGGCAATATCTGTCAGTGTTCAATCTAATCCAGATCAACCATTACTCACTCTTAATAGCCAGGGAAATCAAGTCATTGACTTACAAACTCAATTAAAAAAACGAGGATATTACCCAGGTGCATTAGATGGAGTTTATGGAGAAGGGACACAAGAGGCTGTTTATAATTTTCAAGTCAGTATGGGCTTAGAGGCAACGGGAACAGTTGATTCTCAAACTTGGCAATACCTCCAACCCAATGATAGCATGAGGGCTGAACTAACCTCTAATATCGGGTTAACCACTTCCTCTGTTGGTTTGTCCCCCGATCTGCAAACCATTGTAGATCGAAATCAGCTAATTGTTGCGATTATAGGAATTGATATTCTTCCATTTTTTGTCAAAAATAAACAGGGTGATTTAACCGGATCAGATATTAAAATAGCGCAAGATTTAGCTACGGCTTTAGGTGTTTCTCTCAAAATTGATCGCACGGCTAAAACCTTTAATGATGTCGTGGATATTGTTGATTCTCGAAAAGCCGATTTAGGAATTTCCAAACTAAGTCAGACCTTGACCAGAGCCAAAATGGTCTCTTTTTCCCGTCCTTATTTAACCTTAAGGCATGGTCTATTAATCAATCGTTTACAATTAGCAAAAGCGTCAAAAGGGAAAGATACGGTTGATTTTTTAAAGAATTTTGAAGGAAAAATTGGGGTGATTAAAGGATCATCCTATGTGGGATTTACCAAAGAGAAATTTCCCCAAGCTCAAATTGTTGAATTTACGACTTGGGAGGAGGTAATTGAAGCCGCAATCAACGGTGATGTTTTAGCAGCCTATCGGGATGAGTTAGAAGTGAAAAAAATTCTTCTGAATCAACCTAATATAGCATTAAATTTTAAAACGGTTGCCCTCTCAGATAGTTACGATCCGATTGCAATTGCCCTTCCTTGGTCAAGTGGGCATCTTTTACAATTTGTTAATCTCTACCTAGACTTGAACAAAATCAACTATACCGTTGATAGTCTGATTCAAGAATATTCCGATATATTTGGAAAACCCGGACAACCTAAACAACAATAAATATCATCCTGAAAATGCTTAAAAAATATTTCAATTTTGATCAATTATTCAAAATATTGCGTCATCCCTTGGCGATTGTTCCAGGAATTATATTAGGGCTATATTTTGGCATATTCCAAAAAGAAATATCGGCATTTTTAACGCCCTTTGGCAATTTGTATTTAGCCTTATTAAAAATGTGTGTTTTACCGATATTATTCTCGGCGACAACCATGAGTGTTGGGCGGTTAATTAGTAGTCAAGACACTGAGAAATATATCAAACGCATTCTGTTGGTTTTTTCTGTTGGACTATTAGCCTGTAGCGTCATCGGTATGACCCTAGCTGTCGTTACTAATCCAGGGGGAAATTTAGATGAATCAACTTTAACGGCTTTAGGGGTAATTGTTAATTCATCAGAACTAGATTTAGAAGTCTCTCTTAGCAGTGATACCCCTAAACCAGAAGAAACTTCTATGTTAATCTCTTTTTTATTCAACTTGATTCCTGACAATATTTTTTCAGCTTTGAGCGAGGGTAATACTTTAAAAATTTTGTTTTTTTCAATTATTTTTGGCATCGCTTTAGGGTCGGTAAAAGAATCATCATCTTCCAGCTTGTTTTTGCTGCTTGATACTATTTATAAAAGTTCAAAACAATTAATTGATTGGCTGATTCTGCTCTTACCTTTTGGCTTATTCTGTCTATTAGCCAGCCAAATTGCTAAAACTGGGTTTGGAATTGTTCTGGCTATGGGTGATTTTGTAGGAGTGGTGATTCTTGCCTATGCCTTAATCTATTGTCTCAGTACCTTAGTGGTTTCTAAACAAGCTAAGACTTCCTTCAAAAATGTCTGTATAGCTTTAAAAGAACCCACCATATTAGCCCTAGCAACCCGAAGTAGTTTTTCCTGTTTACCCTCCTCTATTTCCTCCTTAACTGAAATCTTAAAATTTAATTTGCAAACGGTTGATTTAGTCACTCCCTTAGCGATTACGATTTGTCGATTTGGTTCGGTTACTTATTTTGCGATATCTTCGGTTTTTATTGCCCAGTTATATAATACATCCTTAAATTTATCTAGTTTTTTAATTATTATTATTGCCTCCATTTTTGCGGGCATGGCAACGTCAGGGACAACGGGGGTTTTAACCCTAACTCTATTAGATTTAGTCCTAAAACCCTTGGGATTACCCTTAGAAGCGGTGTTAGTCCTGTTAATTGCCATTGACCCGATTATTGACCCTTTCCGAACATTGTGTATTGTTCATACGGCGATCGCTGCAACTTCAGTTGTTGCTGATACTAGAATTTTAGTTGAATATCCAGTAATAGATCAAAAAGAAATGGTCTAAGTTGCACAATATCCCCAAGCTAAATCCAAAGTAATTTCAGCCATAATTTTCATCGGATCAACCCAAATCAAAGGCAGATCTGTTAAATAATTAAAACCTACAGAAAGTTCTGTGCATCCAGCAATCACTAATTCTGCACCCTGATCGGCTAACCAATGGGTCGCATTAACTAAGATGTCCAAAGCTGGGACAGAAACTTGAATTCCTGTAGCCTTAATTCCCCAAATTGGATGATAAATGGCATTCATAATCTGGTTTTGGATTTCAGAATTTAAGGGAGTTTGAATCGAATTCAGTCCCAATGCAGTTAAACTGTGGTGATAAAGTTGGGTTTTGAGTGTTCCTGTTGTTGCTAAAACCCCAATATTTTGATATTGCGGATAATGGGTTTGAATGAATAGGCTTGTGGACTTCATCCAATGAATCCAAGGGATCTCTAATTGAGGTTGAACTTGATCATAAAACGCATGGGAAGTATTACAAGGAATCACTAAAAAATTAGCCCCGGCGGTTTGTAAAATTTTGCCATATTTAACTAACCAGGGGGTGCAACTTTCCGCCTCTCCAATAATACTTTTCGTCCGATTGGGAATATCCGTAGCATTAATTAAAAACCAAACGGGATGCTCCTGATCACAACAGGCTCCTCGCGCTTGATTTAAAGCAATTAATTGACGCTCTAATTCAATATGAGCTAAGGGCCCTAACCCCCCAATAATTCCCGGAATTGCTTGTTGTTTGATTAGCTGGTTCATGGATTAAATAGTTACATTTTATGATCAAACCGAACCTAAATAAGATTAAACCGGAAAAACACAAAATTTGTAACTTTTTAAAAATCTAAAAACCCTCCGCTCCAACAGCAAAGGGATTAATAGAATTGAGGGCTTCAGCCCTCACTACGGGTGAACTTAATTGATATGGGGTTGAGCCTCCAGAACACTTTCAGGAACTCCCTCAAATTTCTGGAAGTTTTCCACAAATAACTGGGCTAATTGTTTCGCCTGTTTTTCATACTCTTGGGGATCTTTCCAAGTTTTCACCGGATCTAAAATTTCATCGGGAACCCCGGGAATAGTTTCGGGTATTAAGACTTTAAAAATCGGATGGGGATTAAATTTTACCTGATCTAAATCTCCATTCACCGCCGCCGATACCATGGCGCGAGTATGGGCAATGGCCACTCGTTCACCCACGCCATAGGGCCCCCCCGACCACCCGGTATTTACCAAATAGACCTTAGTTTCTGGGTGTTCTTCCAAACGTTTCCCCAATAATTTGGCATACACTGACGCAGCTAGGGGCAGGAAACATTTACCAAACCCGGCGGAAAAGGTGGCTTCTGGGTCTTTAATCCCCCGTTCGGTTCCGGCGACCTTACTGGTATAACCGGACATAAAATGATACATCGCCTGTAATGAAGTCAGTTTGGCGATCGGAGGTAACACACCAAAGGCATCTGCGGTCAGGAAAATAATAGTTTTAGGATGGCGACCGACGCCCGGAATCACCGCATTCGGGATATATTCGATGGGATAGGCAACCCTGGTATTTTCCGTCAAGCTACTATCATCATAATCAGGAACACGGGTGTCATGATCTAACACCACATTTTCCATCAACGCCCCAAACCGAATCGCATCCCAGATTTGGGGTTCCTGTTCCCGACGCAGTTTAATCGTTTTGGCGTAACAGCCGCCCTCAAAGTTAAATACCCCATGATCTGACCAGCCATGTTCATCGTCCCCAATTAAATAGCGTTGGGGGTCAGCCGAGAGGGTGGTTTTTCCAGTTCCTGAGAGACCAAAAAAGAGGGCGGTGTTTCCATCTGCATCCATATTGGCGGCACAGTGCATGGGTAGCACATCGGCTTTGGTCATGAAGTAATTCATCAGGGAAAATACGGATTTTTTGATTTCTCCAGCATATTTAGACCCCCCAATAATTACCATTTTTTTTGATAAATTCAGAACAATAAAAGCCTCACTATTAATCCCATCATCTTCGGGATCGGCGTGTAACCCGGGAACCGCAATCACGGTAAAATCGGCGTGGTGGGTTTGAAGTTGTTCAGGAGTGGGGCGAATAAACAGTTGTTGTGCAAATAAACTTTGGGACGCTCTTTCGGTAATCACTCGCACCCCATATTGATATTGAGGATCAGCACCCACATAGCCATCAAAAATATATAAATCCCGTCCCTGAACATAAGACCGCACTCGACGATACAGCCGATCAAAATTAAATTCTGGGATGGGAACATTGGTTTTGCTCCAGTGAATTTCATCCCGACTTTCGGCTTCATCCACCATATATTTATCGTGGGGTGAACGTCCGGTATATTTTCCGGTTTTCACACACAGCGCCCCGTTAGCACTCAAAATCCCTTCGATGCGAGCAATCGAATGTTCTACTAAAATGGGAATGGCTAAATTCCGATAAACATGACCCAGATTTCTCAGTCCTAATTCTCCTAACCCATAATCGGATAATTCTAATAAAAGGGGTTGTTCTGTCTGTTTTTTGGGGGTATAATTTGTGGGAAAATCCCCTTGCTGATCTGCCAATCGACTATTAATTAATGTGGGAGAAAACACATCTTGATAGGGGTTTTGATTAATGGATCTAGTGGTTTCCATAGTTGCAATCTCCAGTCAATAAATATTAAATCTGAAGTTTTCTGAAATTAGGATTAATTAAAAAGGGTAAAAAATTAATAACCTATTGAAGTGACAAACTCAGTTTGAAGGAGGTCACTTTTCTCCAACTGATTCGTTTGATGTCCGGGTTGGGATTGCCAGTCTAACCCTGGCAACCCAGCATGACAGATAACTGGAATATAAATATTCAGAAAAGAAACAACGAGTTTGATATTTAATCTCTAGTTTAACCCTTTGTCGGTCTCTAATCCAGGTTGGGTCGAAAGTTAATCAATTTCCATTAGCTTTCGCTACTAATCATCATACACAGGTTTGAATTTTTGAATATTAACTTTTTTTAAAATATTCTTGTATTTTTCTTTCAATTGTTTAAGAAATGATGCCAAGGTGCAGCTTTTGCATCAAAATTCTATCCTTAGCTAAAAATGTCATAATTCCTTGATATAAACCGTAAAAAAACAACATACTTGTGCCAATTCTAACAGAAAAACTAAAATTTTTCAGTGAATAATGGGGATCGGTGTAAACAATCATGACAAAATAGGGAAAATTATTTTCCACCTCTTAGGAATATGTACGACAAAATCACTCCACCGACCACAGGCGAAAAAGTTACCTTCAAAAATGGCGAACCCATTGTCCCGAATAATCCGATTATTCCGTTTATCCGGGGAGATGGGACAGGAATTGACCTCTGGCCCGCCACGGAGAAAGTTTTAGACGCGGCTATTGCAGCCTCCTACGGAGATCAACGTAAAATTAGTTGGTTCAAAGTCTACGCTGGCGATGAAGCCTGCGAACTCTACGGCACTTATCAATATTTACCCGAAGATACTACCACCGCCATCAGGGAATATGGGATTGCCATTAAAGGGCCATTAACCACTCCCATCGGAGGCGGGATTCGGTCTTTGAATGTGGCATTACGACAAATTCATGATCTGTATGCCTGTGTGCGTCCCTGTAAATATTATACTGGAACTCCTTCCCCCCACAAAACCCCGGAAAAATTAGATGTGATTATCTATCGGGAAAATACCGAAGATATTTACTTAGGAATTGAATGGCGGCAGGGAACGGAAATTGCCGAAAAATTAATTAATTTTCTGAATACGGAGTTAATTCCGGCGACTCCTGAACATGGGAAAAAACAAATTCGCCTTGATTCTGGCATTGGAATTAAACCCATTAGTAAAACCGGATCTCAACGGTTAGTTCGTCGAGCTATTTTTCAAGCGTTGCGTCTACCTAAAAACAAACAAATGGTGACGTTAGTGCATAAAGGTAATATTATGAAATATACCGAGGGAGCCTTTCGGGATTGGGGTTACGAACTGGCAACCACGGAATTTCGCAACGAATGTGTGACTGAACGGGAATCTTGGATTTTGGGGAATCAGGAAACAAATCCCGATCTTTCTATTGAAGATAATGCCCGAATGATTGACCCAGGTTACGACTCCCTAACGCCTGAGAAAAAAGCCGAAATTTGTCAGGAAGTGGAAGATGTTCTCAAGGCTATTGGGGAAACCCATGGCAATGGGAAATGGAAAGAAAAAATTATGGTCAATGACCGGATTGCCGATAGTATTTTCCAACAGATTCAAACCCGTCCTGATGAGTATTCTATCCTGGCTACCATGAATTTAAATGGGGATTATTTATCCGATGCGGCCGCTGCGATGGTCGGAGGTTTAGGCATGGGCCCAGGGGCAAATATTGGGGATGACTGTGCGATTTTTGAAGCCACCCATGGGACTGCACCCAAACACGCCGGACTGGATCGAGTTAACCCGGGGTCTCTGATTTTATCGGGGGTGATGATGTTAGAATATATGGGTTGGCAAGAAGCCGCTGATTTGATTAAAAAAGGGTTAAGTGGAGCGATCGCTAATCAAGAAGTCACCTATGATTTAGCTCGGTTGATGGAACCCCCTGTTACACCCTTGAAATGTTCAGAATTTGCCGATGCAATTATTAAGCATTTCAATGATTAATTGATTCTAAAATCGTAGTGAGTCCTTTAGGACTCTGATTAAGCCCGGAAGGACTTACTACAAAAGTAGTAAGTCCTATTAGAATTGCTTTTGTATATAAGACGATACGGAGACTGAAACCCCAGTTTTTGGAAGAAACCGGGGTTTTGGGTTGTAGTCAACTGTTAACAATTATTTATTTATTCGTCATCATGGGCAAAACGACGATAGAGGAAATCAAGGGCATAATTTCTCAGGTTATAATATTCGGGATCTTCCATAATTTGAGTGCGATCGCGGGGACGTTCAAAGGGAATTTCTAGGATTTCTCCAATGGTTGCCGAGGGGCCATTAGTCATCATCACTAAGCGATCTGCCAGGAATAATGCTTCATCAATATCATGGGTAATCATTAATACTGTACAGCGATGATCATTCCAAATTTTTAACAATTCTTCCTGCAATTCTTCCTTTGTAATTGCATCCAAAGCTCCAAAAGGTTCATCTAAAATTAACACTTCTGGACGAATAGCTAAAGCCCGGGCGATCGCCGCCCGTTGTTTCATCCCTCCCGAAATTTGAGGAGGTTTTTTCTCAGCGGCTTCTGATAATCCCACCATGGCTAAATGGTCTCGAACAATAGCATTTTTTTCAGCCTTTGACTTATTGGGATGAACCGCATTAACCGCTAAATAGACATTTTCAAACACCGTGCGCCAAGGCAATAACGCATAGTTTTGAAAGACCACCATCCGGTCGGGGCCAGGTTTCAAAATCGGTTTTGAACGCAATGTCACCTGACCATCGGAAGGAATATTAAACCCAGACACCATATTTAATAAAGTCGATTTTCCACAACCGGAATGTCCGATGACGCAAATAAACTCACCTTCATTAATCGTGAGGTTAACATCTTTTAAAACCGTGTAGGGCTCTTTAGCAGTGGGATAAACCTTAGAAACCTGATCAAATACTAAATAAGGTTCAGTTTTATCGGTGGATTTTTTAGTAAATTTTTTCCCAAAGGTAGAGGCAGAAATTTTAGTAGTAGTCATGGTTGATATTTCCTGAATTTTAAATTAGATTTGTAGAGACGTGCCGGGAGCGCGTCTCTAATTTTGTTGAATTAAGCCACTTTAATCCGGGGAGAATCTAATACAATTTCTGTTACGGTAAAATCCCGTTTAATCTTCAAACTATTCAGATAACCAATGGGATCTTCGGTATCAAATTTTGTACCATCAAATAATTGAATTGCGCCCCGACTATAACTAATTTCAGAAAGTCCTAATTCCCGGGCTGCCGTACTAAAAGCACCCACCGAACATAACCGTTCTAAAATTTCCACCCAGTTGCGGGGGAAAGGCGTATGTCCCCAACGGGCCATTTGAACCATGTGCCAAAGCTGTTCGGTGCGACTGGGACGGTTTACTCCATCGCCAAAAAATTGATGATGGGCATATTGACCCATGGGTTGATCCAAGTTGCACGCTGCATCATTGGGATCGACTAATTGAATATATTCGGGGCGGGTTCCCAGATAGTGACGTTGGGCCAACAGTTGCCGAATTTCATCGGAATTTTCCGGGTTAGCACAATAGGCGGAAGCCTCTAACAACGCCTTAACTAAGGCAATATGGGTATTGGGATAGGCCTGCGCCCAGTCTTCGCGCACTCCCAAAACTTTCCCCGGATGTCCCGGCCAAATTTCCAAGTCCGTCGCCACGGTAAACCCGACGTCCTCCATCATCGCCCGCAGGTTCCAAGGTTCCCCCACACAGAACCCATCAATAGTACCACCTTGTAAGTCCACCACCATTTGGGCTGGAGGAATGGTCAACAGTTCCACATCATGGTCTGGGTCAATACCCCCGGAGGCTAACCAATAGCGCAGTAACAGGTTGTGCATGGAACTTGGATGCACCACCCCCATGCGATGTTGTTGTCCCGGGGATTTTAACAACATCTGTTTAAAGTCAGCCAGGGTGTAAATCCCTTGGTCATAAAAGCGACGGGCAAGGGTAATGGCGTTACCGTTGCGAGTCATAGTCAGGGCTGTAATCACCGTTATGGGTTGGGTGTCATCCCCTCCCAAGGTCATCCACAGAGGCATCCCCGAGGGCATCTGGGCCGCGTCTAAATAGCCTCCAGCGATGCCATCACTAATGCCGCGCCAACTGGTTTCTCGGACGAGATTGATTTCATCGAGGCCGTGTTTTTCAAAAAATCCCAATTCCTTCGCCACGGCGAGGGGGGCGCAGGCGGTCAGGGGAACAAAACCGAGTTCTAAATTAATTTTTTCTAGGCCATGACGGGCAACAACTTTATTCTTTTTCGCCCGCATTTTTTTGATGAGTTTTTGTTGATTGAGGAAATAAATCATTTCACTCCGCAAGCGGTAATAACTGGGATGTTCTACCACTTGCATCCGTTGGCGGGGGCGGGGAATATCTACATCTAAAATCTGTCCGATTTTTGATTCGGGGCCGTTGGTTAACATCACAATTCGATCCGAAAGTAACACGGCTTCATCGACATCGTGAGTCACCATTAAGGCACTAATTTCATTGTCTTGGCAAATCTTCATTAATTGTTCTTGAAGATTGCCCCGGGTTAAGGCATCTAAAGCCCCAAAGGGTTCATCTAATAATAATAATTTTGGTCGTAATGCTAGGGCACGGGCAATCGCCACCCGTTGTTTCATTCCCCCTGATAATTGGGCAGGATATTTGTCTGTGGCGGGGCGTAATCCTACCATATCAATATGGCTTTCAATGATAGTTGTCCGTTCCGCTAAGGGTAATCCTTTCATCACGGAATCTACTGCTAAAGCAATATTTTCTCGGACAGTTCGCCAGGGTAATAAAGAATAGTTTTGAAATACTACCATGCGATCTGGCCCTGGTTTGGTAATTTTTTGACCTTCAATGGTGACAATTCCTTCTGAGGGTAAATCTAACCCCGCCACCATGTTTAATAAGGTTGATTTTCCGCAGCCAGAGTGTCCAATTAAGGTAACAAATTCACCTTTTTTAATTTGTAAGTCAATGCCTTTGAGGGCAACATATTGACCTCCCCCGGTTAAGTTAAAGACTTTATCAATTTGTTCCACTTCAATTAAGGGTTTTTCCATGATATTAACTCCTGATTAATGGTTTATTTTTACCCTCAGCAAGCGAGGACGCTCACACTGTAACTTTTGACTGTTGGGAATTAAGGATTAACTGTCTCGTCTATCCGGTTAATCCTGTAAATCCTATCAATTCCGTTATTACTTTCTTTCCCCAGGCACAATTAGTTGTTGAACATAGCCAATACCTCGGTCTAAAATTAAACCCACGGCACCGATATAAACCACGGCTAAAAGAATGTCACTGATATAGTTTTGTTGGTAAGCATCCCAGATAAAGAAACCAATTCCCACAATCCCAGACATCACGATTTCGGCGGCAATAATCGCTAACCAAGCTAAACCTACGGCAATTCTTAATCCGGTGAAAATGTAAGGTAAGGCGGAAGGGAATAGAATATTTAAGTAATATTCTTTGCGAGATAATTGCAAGACTTTGGCAACGTTATTATAATCATCGGGAATCTGTTTAACACCTTCTTTGGTATTAATTAAAATCGGCCAAACGGAGGTAATAAAAATCACGAAAATCGCGGCGGGTTGGTTTTGTTGAAAGGCAACTAAGGCAATGGGAACCCAGGCTAAAGGAGCCACCATTCTTAAAAACTGAAATAGGGGATCTAATGCTTTATCTAAAATCGGATTTGTTCCCACTAAAATACCAACGCCAATGCCAACAATTGCAGCAATTGAATAGCCTTGAGCCACCCGTCCTAAACTGGCTAAAGTTTGCCAGAATAAGCCTTTATCTAATCCTCCCCGATCATAAAAAGGATACATTAATAAAATTCGGGTTTGTTCATTGGTAATCACACTTAACGGCCCTGGTAAACGGGTAATTCCCGATAAGGATAAAAGTTGCCAAACTACTAAAAAACCCAAAGTTCCCATGAAGGGAAGAATAATATTTTGTGAGTTCTTTTTCCAATATTCACCCAAGTTGTCAACAAAGCTATTTCCGTTGCTTCTTCTTTTAGCGGTACTTGTCATTTTTTAAACTCCTTGATTAGTTATTAGTAAATCAAATGGGAAGATGAGCCTTTATTTTTTTCTGAGTCTATAATGAGAATGGGGAAGATTCACTTTTTCACAATTAAGAATTATCTATGATTACTATAGGTTAATTCTTAATTATGAACTCATCACTAGACTTTTTTGATCGTTAAACTTTGAAGATAGGCTTCTGGATTTGCCGGATCAAAAGTAATCCCATCAAAGAACTTTTCCACACCTCTTGATGTTGAAGCGGGAATATCAGCAGTAAACCCAGCTTCTTTAGCTGCTTCTCGCCAAATATCCTCCCGGTTTACTTTATCGACAATGGCTTTTGCTTGGGCAATATCTTTAATTTGACCCTGGTGGAAACCCCAACGGATACTTTCAGTTAAAAACCATAAATCATGACTTTTATAGGGATAGGAAACATTCCCAATTGGATCTTTCCAATATAACGGCCCTTTATTAAAGTCTTGAATCGGCGGTTTTCCATCTCCCATTTGATAGTTTCCTTGGAAGGGAGGAGTCAGAACTGCTTCAGGAACATTAAAATAATTCCGTCCAGAAACTATCGTGACTAATTCCGCTCTGTTTTCCGGTTTATCACACCATTGTTGGGCTTCCATTATCCCTTTTAATAGGGCTTTTGTTGCCTTGGGATGTTTATCAACCCAGTCGGCACGAATCGCTAAATATTCTTCAGGATGAAACGGCCAAACTTCAGTGGTTAAACAGGACATAAAACCGATGTTATCACTAACAATTCGATAGGGCCAAGGGTCGCCTGTACTAAAGGCATCCATGGTTCCATTTCGCATTCCTTGCACCGTTTCTGCCGGAGGAACTGCTATCAAATCAATATCAACATCTGGGTTTATTCCACCCGCAGCTAACCAATAACGAATCCAAAAATCTTGGTTAGCATTAGGGAAGGTATAAGCTGCTTTAAATTTGCGCCCAGTGGTAGTTGGAAGACTGCGAATATATTCGGCAGCACCTTTAATATCTAAGCCTATTCCTTTGCCTAAATGGGTATTAGAAATAGCGACTCCATTGCCATTAGTTACTAACTGGGCTAAGACATACATAGGAACTTTTTTGCCCCCGGTAATAATGCCTTCTGTAATTAAATGGGGCATGGGCATTTGCCACTGTCCACCATCAATTCCACCCCCACTTGACCCAATGGTGACGTTATCCCGTGCTGAGGCCCAGTTTGCCTGTTTGGATACTTCAACATCGCTCATTCCATACTTAGCAAAAAAGCCTTTTTCTTTGGCAATAATTAATGGTGCAGCTTCCACAATCGGAATAAAACCTAGTTTAATTGCTGTCACTTCTGGGGCTTGTTCTGGACTAATATTAGCCGTCGGAACGTTTGTTGTCGCTGGTGAATTTCCCGTATTAGCTGTAGGTTCAGGTGGGTTGCCTAAACATCCTTTTAAAAAGATGGTACTAGCCGCCGAAACTCCGGCGGTAATTAAAAACTTTCTGCGAGAATAACCTGTTGAAAATTCAGACATTAAACCTCCTAACAACCTGTCTGTTGAAAAAATAGGTTGCTACTTACAAAATGAATTTTGTAGTAGTACATTGTTGCATTAAAGGGATCTAGCTTTTCCTTAGAGGTAGTCACTAGATAAAACACTACCCTAGGGTCAGGGTGACTTAGGTTGGGACTTGATTGTTAATTAAGTCGTGCCATAGCCGTCTATAAATACTAAAGTAGCATCATATCTATAGATTGTCACTACCTTTTAGTGCTAAATATGATTTTTTTTTTAATGGGAGTGATCAGGCTTTGCTTATCATTCATCGTTTATTCTAAATATATTTATTTAAAATATAATCAAATATTATCAAAATCGCCATTTTTGGCCAAAAATTGAGATTTAAACAACAAATTGATTGTTTAAGTCAAGAAAAAACAGCCGATGACAAGCATTGACAGAAAACAATACTTAGAATGCTTTACATATAAAAACGTCAATATACTCCGACTGGGTTGGGGTGCTTTATATAGTCGCGTGCGCTTATATTAGACGGCAAGTAAACGTCCAGTGCTCGCTAGGGTAATAAAGTTTAAATCCGTAACAGCCCGCCTTAACAGCGATGTTTTGGAAAAGGAATCCCCAAACTGCTATGAAAATCCTGTTGAGTTTTTGCACTCAGACGTCGAGAAACTTGTTTAACAATATTTTTGAGCAGCGCGTCCCCGGTTTTTTGAATTAACCCTTCCGACTTAGCCCGAATAAACTGGGGAATTTGTACCCCGACGGCCAAATTTAAGCACCATTGCGCCCCGGTGATTTGAGTCGGACATTCCGTTAATTTAATCCCCCGTTCAGTACAAAAGTCCGCCGTGGCTAATTCTACTAACTTCATCGTTGATTGAAAATCCACCTCATAACCGGGAGCCGTATAATTAGGGATGGGAACTGTCCGAATCCGATAAATCCCCTCGGCATCCGGTGGAACCAATTCCAACCCAATCCGCGCTTCCACCCGATAACCCAAGGCTCCAAACCGTCCAATTAATAAATCATAGGCATTATTTCCCAGGGGTTCGGTTTTCATCGGTAATGCACACCGACAAAACCACCCGCTATGTTGACCTAAATATTCCGCCACCGTATCCATATCGGCGAACATTTCCATACAGTCTTCAAAAGTGCTGTGAAACCAGATTAACTCCTGAGTTTCTGCCTCTGGGTTGCTTTGTTCTTCGGGGTTTGGGAGAGTAACAGAATCATCAACAGACTCAGATGACCCTCTTAATGGTTGAAGTTCAACAGATTCGTCCTGTTGCATGATAAGTTCTCCTGTGAGGGTTGCTTTGCTTTCTATTTCCAGAATGCCCTGTCTTGTCGTGAACCGCTACAATCAATATATGGAACTTTTGATATTGCTGGCAAAACTTAACATCTACTGAAAAACTTTTAAGACTATGAAAGCATTTGTCGCAGGGGCAACAGGAGAAACAGGACGGCGAATTGTTGCCGAATTAGTGAAGCGGGGAATCCCGGTTAAAGCCTTGGTTCGGAATCCAGAAACCGCTCAACAAATTTTACCGACCGAGGTGGAACTGGTGGTCGGAGATGTTTTAAATACCGATAGTCTAGCTTTAGCACTCCGGGATTGTACAGTTGTTTTATGTGCCACTGGAGCCAAACCCAGTTTTGATTTTACTGGGCCCTATCTAGTGGATTATCAAGGAACAAAAAATTTAGTGGACGGGGCAAAATCCCAGGGAATTGAACATTTTGTTTTAGTGACTTCCCTGTGTGTTTCACAATTTTTTCACCCGTTAAATTTATTTTGGCTGATTCTTTTGTGGAAAAAACAGGCGGAAGAATATCTTCAAAATAGTGGATTGAATTATACCATTGTTCGTCCGGGTGGGTTAAAAAATGAGGATAATAATGATAATTTAGTCATGCAGTCAGCCGATACCCTATTTGAAGGCAGTATTCCCCGAACAAAAGTGGCTCAAGTTTGTGTAGAAGCCCTATTTGTTGAAGATTCGCGGAATAAAATTATTGAAATTGTAGCTAACCCAGAGGCTCAACAACAGCCCTTAGAACAACTATTTGCCAGTGTAAGTCATTGATGGAACATTATCAAAGAAAAAGACAGAACCTTAATCGCCGAAAACGGCTATTCTGGAGTGGATTATTGCTGTTGACGTTAACCTTTATTGGGGTCAGAAGTTGCCAGGGAAAATCTGACTTTGAACCGTTAATTGATCAACAGGTAGAAGAACAATGGCCACCGTTAGTGATGCGGGGAGGAGATCCCTATATTCGGGCTTTGATGCGCACCATTTCCGCCAGTGAGTCCAGTTATTCTGACCCCTATCATGTTTTATACGGGGGAAAATATGTCTCTAATTTACACAGCCATCCTGACCTGTGTATGAAGATTGTTACGGGCCCAAATCAAGGCAAATGTAGCACCGCCGCCGGCCGCTATCAAATGTTAAAAACCACCTGGGATGAAAAAGCCGAACACTATCATCCAAAACCCGCTCAATTTTGGTTTTGGCTTCCCTATAGTTTTGAACCGGAATATCAAGATACGGTGGTTTATCGTTGGTTATTAGATGACAAATTTTGGGGGGTTAATATTTCTCAATTATTACGCGAAGGAAAAGTAGATCAGGTGTTAGAGTTATTATCAGGAACCTGGACAAGTTTAGGCTATGGAATTGAAGATAATCTGGTCACGAATTCCTTACCCGAAATTTATGAAAAGATTTTGCAAAATGAACTTGATCACGAAAATGGTAAGTCATTTAAAATGCCTCCTTAACAGTTATATCCATCTTCTGTCACTCCCCGAAAAATATTGCATTTTTTGAGTCTTAGAGCGTAGACACAGCAAGCGATCACGCTATTTTTTTCTGAGTAGCAATTCCTGAGAGTGCGAAATTGGCTAAAATGCGATCGCCCCATCCCAGATAGTTGACTATAACAGTGACAAGACTCAAAAACAAATAGCCCAATTATCCTATCCTCTGATATTATCAAAGATTGGCTCACTGACTTGTCCTATCGCCAAAGATTTGCGATCGGCTTCCTGGATGCCGTAGGCGATCGCGAGCCATCGAAAATCCCATCCTCTTATCCCACATTCCCCACCCTGAACTATGGTAGCTAACAAGTATCCCACCATTGGACTGATTGAACCTCCAGCCACCGGACTATACGATGCAGACGGCAAAAATTGGACTTCTTTATACAGACATCGTTCCTTAATCAGCAAGCAAGTTTTGATACCTGACTTGCAAGCAGGAGGATTTGATGCCCGATTAGTCAACCTCAGAGATGATTATTATAGTGAAGAATTTGGGGAGATTATCTGGAAAGGGATGACCCTGCGGAAAACCTACGTCGGGGGCAAAATTTCCGCGCTCGATCCCCACGCATTCGATGCTTGGGGAATTACAGTGAATTTCTCCCAAGATCGTCAAGTGACTTGTATGGTGATTGAGCATCTGGCTAAGGGAGGTCGTCCCATTGTCGTTGGCGGGTCGGATGCTTTCGCTGAACCGCACCACTACTTGAAGGCTGGCGCAGCAGCAGTCGTTCAGGATAAATCCGGGGCAGCGAATTGGGCTATTTTTGACTATGTACTCGGAAAAACCCCACGAGAAGAACTCACGGGTGTCATTCTCGCAGATGGTAAACAGTATCCCAGGAAGGCTAAAGCCAAAAGTCCAGAGGAGTGGGCACTACCATCGGTGGAAGTGGCGCGGGAGTGTTTAGGGACACTTCCCAATGTCCAGGGAACTGTTCCAGTAGGTTCACTGGTGGCTGACATTGGTTGCGATCGCACCTGTGACTTTTGCATGACACCCACCTACGGCACTGGCTTTCGGAGAATGTCCCCACAAACATCCCTCAAATGGTTGGCGATTCAGAAAGAAGCAGGGGCTCGTTCGATCAATATCGGTTCCGATCAATTCCTCGCCCGTGGACTCTTTCCTGATGGGCGACAAGAGATCCTCGACATTACCAATGGTGCGCGGGAGATGGGAATAACACTCATGTGGCCGAATGGTTTGGAACTGAGGAAAACAACTCTCGGCGCTGGGCGTAACTACGAAAGCAGCGACCTCAGACCTGACGAAGAACTGATTGAAGCACTGTTTGGCTGGGATGGCAAAGTCGGTTGTCCTTTGGCTTATATCCCTGCCGAACGTCCCGTTTTTGGACGAGAAGCTTACAAGAAGTTGTTGCCTTGGCAAGAGCATTGTACCTTGATGAAATCTGTAGTCAGAACTGGTGTACCTGTTATTGCTTATGGCATCATTATCGGGCTACCCGATGATGACCATGAGGACTTGTTACGTCTTGAAGAAGCAATCACAGAATTGGTGGATGAACTGGTAGAGATTAACCCTCAATTGGAATTTCAAACTTCGTGCTACAGCATTATTCCCTTGCCCGGAACTCCGCAATCCCAAAACTTACGCAAGTCAGGACTGCTACAGTTTGAAGACACCTGTCTTTGGGGGGTATGGACAACTACTTCCAATACTAATCACCTTAACTACGAGCAGGTTTCCGATTGGCAAATTCGTCTATCTAATATTCGGAGATCTCCGTCTCAATTTACCAACTATAACGGCGAATATTCAGGGATGGTTAGTGATGCTTCCTCCAACGACTCAAAGGTTGTGTTAGCCAATTTGAACTAAACACCGCCCTTTTGGGCAACTTCAGATTCACGGCTGAATTAATTTTATAGCGCTACGCGCTAGGGAACAGGCCGCGTCGTGAGCCGTGTGAGCCAGTCGAACGGTCGAACGAGAACAGTAAGCTGTGAAAGGGTTTGCTGGATTTAGAAGTGTCCTAACTGTAATGCGTAGCCCTATAAAGATTGAGTATCTATAGCAATCCTAAATAGGTTGTGGCAAAATTCCATACTGAGAAAGTTTCGGAAAATCAAATATTTGACCATCAGCAAAAAACTTAAATAGCCACTTTACTATTTTAAATGATTTACATAAATGGTAGAATTATCTAATAAGTACCTAAACAAAATTAATTGCATATTCTTGACCTAAATTTTCCAGCACTTTTTTCAGATATTTAATTAAGCTTGAACAACTCGTATAAGCATCGACTTCAATAGTAGGTTTAGTTAGACTATATAGCAATCCGCGCCGAGGTCATAACATTTTAATACTGACATCAAACAGCCAGAAGTATTACCCCAGATCCGCTGTTCCCTTTTGAGAAAAAATTTTGAACACAACTCAAATAGGATTGCTATAGATTTAACAAATCGGATGCTGACCAGGCTTAACCGCATGAATATTTTCGCTTCCTGACTGGGGCCATCCCCTTCGATCACCCGCTTCTGAGGGCTGTCCCCAACCTAATTGTAATAACATTTCTAAAAAACTCGATTTCTCCCACTTCCAAACACAAGTCCATTCCGTACGTTGGACAATAGCATCTACTTCTTCTACGCAAATTTTACGATAATCCTTACCACTATTTAAACTTAAATATAAATCCATCCCGGCGGTTACATCATCCCAAAATTCTAATAGTTTAGTTTTTTCTGCTTTTAACTGTTCTAAATCATAGGGTAAGGCAATTAATTGTTCATTGACAAACGGAAACCGTAGGGTTTTTCCCTTAACAACAATTTCCCGCCAAACAATCCCGGAAACTTGATGTTCTTGTTGGTATTGATGAATCGTTGCCTTAAAATTTTGATAGGCTGTAAACTTTTGAATTCCCTCGGGTTTTAAAAAGCAATCAACCACTGGATTACCAACCGCAGGAGTTGCCCTTAAATTCAAACGCTCCCCTTTCAGGCAGGCTTGGCGCTCCTGATTTAAAATTTGGATCAGTTCCTCTGTACTGTAGGTTTTTGACATCAGAAACGTCCTAAATTGTCAGTATTTATGGGATGGGTCTTTGACATACTCCCCACGCCTAAATCCGGGAGCTTGACCCTCGCTTTTCGGTAATTGAGGATATGGTAGTGCATCCGTCTCAGGGATGTCAAGAAACTGATCGGCAAGTTGAATCTCTTAAAGACTGATTATTCGATAGAATTCAGTTTGGATTTTAATAACTTTAGCCGATCAGAACTCAGTTTAATTTTAACATCGGTTAACTGTTGATGATCCCGGAATAAAATTATCCCATCTTTACCAACAGCCAAATCGGGATCGGTTAATTCTATGATTTGATAAGGAGGTTTATAGCCTTCGACTCGAATCACCACTTGCTGTTGAGATTGGGGGAAAATATACAGTCGTTGTTGTTGAGAATCTAGTTCTAATTTATGGGGAGTAATACTCAGTTCTTGGGAGAGTTCTGGTTTAAAATAATAGAGTGTAATTCCGCGAATTTCTGGGTTTTTTATCGTAAAGGTTTCATCGAAACGTTGGGCTTGCCAATCTAAACCGCCTAAATAATCTCCATCGTTAGGAAGTAAACGTTGTTGCCAGTGAATTTCCTGACCTTGTAAAGATGCCCACCACTGACGAATGATATCCAGATGGGTGCCATTATCGGGGTGATTACTGCCAAACTGCCAAGGGGTTGTCATAATTTTTTTATCCTATTTTTTTTGTTATAGCGCTGGGGAATAGGCAATAGGGAATGGGCAATAGGGAATGGGGAATGGGCAATAGGGAATGGGGAATGGGGAATGGGCAATAGGGAATGGGGAATGGGGAATATTGATAGCACTATAGTTCTCAATGACTGCTCGCAGATCTCCAGCTTTTCACCTAATATTCACCATACCCGACTTGATCCAAACGCTGTTGTTTTTCCAGAACAGATTGTTTGAGATTTTCCCGATAGTCTTGAACTTTTTGTAATAGTTCAGGATCATGACTGGCTAAGATTTGTACCGCTAATAAACCCGCATTTTTAGCATTACCAATTGCCACCGTTGCCACCGGAATTCCCCCGGGCATTTGTACAATCGAATATAGAGAATCAACTCCTTGTAAGGTGCGAGTTGTTACCGGAACCCCAATTACAGGCAGAGGGGTTAAAGATGCCACCATCCCGGGCAAATGGGCGGCTCCTCCGGCTCCGGCAATAATCACTTTTAATCCTCGCAAATGGGCGGTTTTAGCATATTCAAACATCCTTTCTGGGGTACGGTGGGCGGAAACAATGGCAACCTCATGGGGAATATTAAATTCCTCACAAACGGCGATCGCCGCCGCCATTGTGGGTAAATCTGAATCACTTCCCATGATAATCCCAACCACAGGAGTAGAGTTAGTCGATAATAATGTAGAGTTCAAAGCCAACCATTCCTCATGATCACAACACCACAGCCAGACGCCGTTAACTTCGATATTATCAATGTCCGTCTCCCTGGAACACAAAATTTGCAACGAGTTTTAATTCGTCAGGGTAAAATCTCTGGCGTTGAAGCGATGGCAGGTTCATCTCAACCCACATCAACCGCAGCAATTCAACAACTAGATTTGCAAGGAGATTGGCTATCTTTGGGAGGAATAGATTTACAAATTAATGGGGCATTAGGATTAGCTTTTCCCGATTTAGAACCGCAATATTTTTCTAAGTTGACCGAAATTTGCCAGTATTTATGGGCACAGGGCATTGATGGGTTTATGCCCACTATTGTCACTACTTCAATAGATAAAATTCAGCGATCGCTCGCCACAATAGCGGAATTTATCCAAGCGGTTCCCTCCGATCACCCCAGCGCCAAAATTCTAGGGGTGCATCTGGAAGGGCCATTTCTCAATCCCAGCAAACGGGGTGCCCATCCTCAAGAGCATTTATTACCCCTGACCTTAGATCAGGTGCAACGGGTTCTGGGGGACTATGCAAACGTCGTAAAAATCATTACCCTAGCCCCCGAATTAGACCCCACAGACAAGGTGATTCCCTATTTGAGAGATTTAGGGATAATTGTCAGTTTGGGCCACTCCCAAGCTACAGCAGAGCAGGCAGAACGCGCTTTTACCCTCGGGGCAACGATGGTAACCCATGCCTTTAATGCCATGCCCAGTCTGCACCATCGAGAACCGGGTTTATTAGGGACGGCTTTAGTTAACAAAAAGGTTCAATCGGGCTTTATTGCCGATGGACAGCACGTTTCCCCCCTAATGGTTAATTTGCTGTTACGGATTTCGGGAATTAACCAACCCACCGAAGCCAAGGGTTTAATTCCCCTGTTTTTGGTGAGTGATGCCTTAGCCCCCTTGGGACTACCTGATGGGGTTTATCCTTGGGATGAGCGACAAATTGAAGTGAAAGAAGGTACCGCCCGTTTAGCCGATGGCACGTTATCTGGAACCACCTTACCTTTATTGGTAGGGGTAGAAAATTTGGTGAAGTGGAATTGTTGTGATCTGGGGGAGGCGATCGCCTTAGCCACTATTGCCCCGAGGCAAGCCCTGGGTCTATTTTCCTTCATGGGTGAATCCGCCAGTCAGCTTTTGCGGTGGAAATTTGATCCAGCCTCTGAAACTGTTACTTTGAATTGGCAGCGACTATTACCATTTGTGATCGATCAAGGAATAATCGTCAACTCGCCAACAGATCAAATAAAATGAAGTTGAGTAAATGAGTCCTACTGTTAACTTTTATATACAAATATGGGTGAAGCAAAACGCCGAAAAGATTCCATGGGAGAACGTTATGGCCAAGAGGAAAAAATTGCCCCTTGGTTTCCCGTTACTAAAAACCAAAGTCAACAATTCATAGAAATTACGAGTAAAGCCAGTTGGTTTGGGATTGGTTTACTGGTTGTTGTTTGGGTTACGATTCGATTTATCGGCCCGGGATTTGGTTGGTGGCAAATTGATTGAGGTTGAGGGAAAGTTTCTGTGCCTAAAACGGGTTTCCGAGGGCGACATATCAAAGATCCGATTAGTAGGGTTTAAACTTATCACAAATATTAGATCTTTTTATCAGTTTAGACCCGATTTTCCTGCTAATCCTTGTTGTGTCAGGATATTAGCCTAGTTGAAACAGTAAAGTTAGAAAAATTTAAGGTTATTGTTTTCCTAGATACCTTCTCAACGGAGGGTTTTGGTTAATCTGCAAAACAGTCTATATTCTGGCACTGGGGGGGTGATCTTTTCAATTTAGGCTGATCAGACTAAGATTAATATTTCAGCACCATAACTTTAAGATTATGTTACATTTTGTAAATAATCCTAGGTGTGGTGATAGGAGGAGAATTATGTTTCTCAGAATTGCAGAACAACACCGCAAATTCGTTCAGGACTTGGTGATGAACCTCCAAGCTCTAGCTACGGTGCTAGAAAGACAGGGGTATCTTGCCTCTTGCTATACCTGTGGCGGTCAGATGAATAGTGCCTCATTCATGGTCAGTTTGGGCGAAAGTCATTTGATTCGTTTCCTGGTATCAGACTATGGAATTACCTGGACAGAAATGCGTGATGACCGGGAACTCATGAAATTAGAGGGTGCCGAAGCCATTCAACAATTGCAGGAGTTGGCTAATTTGGTAATTTACAGAGGAACACCTTCTCCCCATCTTATGAGTCCCAAACTTGCCCAGCGTGTGTAGAAGATGCGGAATTGCCTCTCTACAGACCTAATGAAGTTGATGGAGTTAACCCCTGTCGGTGGTAATCTGAAATCACCGAGCAACTGTTTAACATTGCTCCAATCCGTTGAGGAAATTCTCTAAGACGTTAGCCTAAGCGCTTGTGAGCATTATATTGGAGTTTATGGTGACATTAGAATCTGATTGGCAACATCTGTTTGTAGAAACGAATAACATTCGTTTACACACGGTTACCCAAGGTGAGGGTGAACTCGTCATACTTCTGCATGGATTTCCTGAATTTTGGTACGCCTGGCGCTATCAAATTCCGGCTCTGGCTCGTCATTTTAAAGTCGTTGTGCCTGATTTACGCGGCTATAATGATTCTGATAAGCCGGATAGTGGTTATGATTTAGACACCCTAGTAGCTGATATTCAAGGCTTGATTCAACGATTAGGCTATGTTAAAGCTCATATTGTTGGGCATGATTGGGGGGGATTAATTGCCTGGCATTTTGCCCAGAAGTTTCCCGAATCTCTCAATCGTTTGGCGATTCTAAACGCTCCTCCCCCCTCTCGCTTTGTTCAAGAATTAGTTAGTAATTTAGATCAAATTCGTCGCAGTTGGTTTGTTTTTGCCTTTCAAGTTCCGGGGATTCCCGAATGGTTAATCCAACAAAATTTAAAAGAATTTGTCACTAATGCGTTGCGAGAACACGCTATTCGTAAGGGTGCTTTTAGTGCCGAAGAAACTCAAATTTATGAAGCAGCTTTAGAAAAACCAGGGGTATTAAAAGCGGCGATGAGTTATTATCGTCATTTATTTTGGCCGCCTACTTGGTTGTTAAATTTGACAAAAACCCCGGCAAAAGTTTTATCCCCCACTTTGGTATTATGGGGAAAGGAAGACTCATTTTTAAGTTATCATCTAACTGAGGGTTTAGATAGATTAATTGCTGCCCCGTTTAAACTACAATTAATTCCCGATTGTGGTCATTGGATGCAACAGGAAGTTCCCCAAACCGTGAATCGGGAATTGTTGAATTTTTTAAGACCTTAGTTATAAGTTGATTGGGTTTAAATCCTAATGGGATGGTTATTCATGGTAATTCCTAACGACCCAGGCAATTGCTATAAATCATCTGTTCGGAGGCATCTTCAAAGAATACCAAGACCAGTTGTTTTCCTGAATTCCCTATATATTGAGCTTCATCGGCGATAACATATAAGTTAATATATTCGGGTCTTTTAGGACAACAAGCCCTGGCAATTCCCTTGATTGTAAAGGTTTGATCCTCTTTTTTTCTAATTTTATTAAAGACTTCTTTCAGACCTAAGCTGTTAAGCATCTAAATAGGGTATAATGAAACCCACATTCCGCAGATATTTAAGCCAATTGAATTTCCAATTAAATTGTAATAAATAATAGCCCAAATGATTGCCATGTAATAATTTGGGCTATTTTTAATGTAGAATAATAATTAGAGTAACTGAACAAATAAAAATATGAAAAAACCCCTAGAAGCGATAGAAATCGTGAATTTAGACCATTTAGGAATAGTGGCAAGCGTAATAGATGAGATGGAATTAGTAGAAGAAGTAAATAAATATTATCAAGCGGGAACAACAAAGTTATTCACAGCAATAGCCCTAAAAGCAGCCCAAAAATTCCAAGTAGAAAGGGAGAGCGTACACCTAGACAGCAGTTCGATATCAGTAGAGGGAGAATACAAAAGTAAAGAAGAAGAAAATCAGGAAATTGTGTTTGTTAGTGTATAACCTAGCCCAAAGAAAATTGAGAAAACAACTAGAAACAGCCCAAGAAGGGGTAAAAAATCAGGTCAAGAAATTAACGAATAAACCAAAGAACTTGGTTATAAAATACAAATGTGTTAAAAAAATAGGATTCTATTTCTATGAAAAAATAGCAATTATTTATGTTTAGTTAAAAAGCGGTAAACGGGCTATAAAATCTGATAGTAAAGCATCGGAAGTTCAACGAAGAACTGTAAGGGTTTTCAATTTTTTAGAATTAGTGGAAAATTTAGCCCCCATCTGCGGAATGTGGGTTTTAAGTCAAGAAGAAACCACAAAAGCACTATTGTCACTAAGAAATAGATAGGTTTGCTGAATAACCCTACAGGGAGTCGGCTAAGTGTTTTTTTAGGGTGGCGACGGGTAAGGGGCCTTGCAGATGTTCCCAAGGTAAGACTTGATCTAAATCCCAATTTTGGTTAACATAATATTCCATAGTGGGTAGTTTTCCCCGTAATTCTTTGAAGGCTCGCCGATAACTTCCTAAAGATTCTCCATAGTTTCTAACTAATTCTAACAGATGGGAAAGACGGCGATCGCCCCTCGAAAGTAAGGCTTGAATCACTGACCATTTATAACTTTCGGGTCTAAAATCTATCCCATGGGATTTTAACTGTTTTTCTAATAATTTTAGGCGTTTTTCCGCATCGGGATTCACTCCAAACCATTGAAAGGGAGTATGGGATTTGGGCACAAAGGTACTACAACCCAAGGTTAATCTAAAACCTGGAGCCGCTTTTTTTAAGGCTTTCATTAGGTCTACGGTGGCTTCTACATCCTCTAATTCTTCCCCTGGAATCCCCACCATCCCATAGATTTTCATGCCCTGTAAACCGCCATTTTTAGCGTTAATAATGGCTTGCAGAATTTCCTGGTTTTCTAATTTTTTATTAATAATTTTTCGCAGGCGATCACTACCACTTTCTACGGCAATTGTCAAGGTGCGAGTCTCTCTTTTTGCTAAGGTTTTTGCTAGTTTTTCAGTCACGGTATTAGTTCTAACTGAAGCAATACTTAACCGCACATCATCATATTTCGGTTGGGTTAAATAGTCTAATAATTGATCAAATTCGGGATGTTGTGTTACCGATGCTCCTAATAAACCTAAGCGCCTTGTTACTTGCAGTCCCTTTTCAATTGCGGGAATTAATGAGGCTTCTAAACTAGCAGTTCTAAAGGGTAAAGTCAAATAACTGGCTAAACAAAAACGGCACATTTCAGGACAACTGCGAACCACTTCTACCATATAAATATTTTCCCAAGCGGCTTTTTCTGTTACGACGGTTGAAGCTGATAGAATATTGCCTCGATAGGTTTGTTTTTGGACTTGGGAAGGAATACTAGCATCTAGGGGTTTAATATCTTCAATTTCGCCTTCTAAACTGTGATAAGATACTTGATATAAACTGGGAATATAAATGCCTGGAACCTGTGCTAAATGTCGTAATTGGGTCAGGCGAGATTCATGACGAACCTGTAGATAAGCGTCGATAAAATCTCCCAATAAATTTTCCCCATCCCCAAGTAAAATAATATCAAAAAAATCGGCAAATGGTTCTGGATTAGCAGTTAATACCGGGCCCCCGCCAAAAATTAAGGGGTGTTTTTCGGTTCTTTTAACTGAACGTAAAGGAATACCTAAAAATTCTAAACGCTCAAAAATATTGACATAATCGAGTTCCCAAGAAAAGGAAAAACCTACCAATTCAGGATTTTGGGGTAAGGGTTCATGTAGATTTGTAAACAGACGACTCACTTCCACATCGGAACGCGCAGCTAAAGTTGCCCAAACCAGTTGATATCCTAAACTGGTAATCCCTACTGTATATTCATTGGGAAAGGCAAAAATAACTGGAATGGCATCTAAATTAGAGGGAGTCGGAGTAAAAAGTAAACGTTCAGCATCAAAGACAGAATCAGTCATCAGTTATCAGTCATCAGTCATCAGTTTAAGAGTTATCAGTTATCAGTAATCAGTTAATCGGTTAATAGTTATTGGTTAACAGTCATTAGTTACCAGTTATCAGAAATATCAACTCTTACACTGATACTAAGTAGGTAGGCGTAATTAAACCTAACTATTTAGATAGGGAAAACCCTTGCTGTAAATACCTTTCAGCCACACTGGGATGGTGGGATATTCTCGCCCACCTACTTAATTAGACTGTTAACAGTTAACAGTTATAACTGTTAACTGTTAACTGATAACTGTTAACTGATTAGAAGGAGGAACCTATGCCCACATAGGAACCATAGAAAAACAAACCAACCACCACTAAAACGCCAGTTCCGGCAACAGTGGCGACTAACCACAAAGGAAGTCTACCTGATTGCGACACAGTTATTACCTCGTTAATTCAAAGTTTAATTGACAAGGGATTTTAGATTTTGGATATGAGATTTAGGATAAATATTTTAGAAAAAATATGTTTCTTCAATCAACGTTCGCGAAGCGTCACGAAGTGAATCCAAAATCGTTAAATCGAGAAAAAATCCAGTTAGTTAAAGAAATAACTGGAGAACAAAATACCCACAACAAAAACCAACAGCAAACCTAAATAGAGTGAAGTTCTGTTCAACTCCACAGGTTGGCGATTAGGATTATTACTGCGATCCATAGTTAGTCTCCTATCGTTGAATAAATTGCATAGCCGCGATCGCACCTAAGAAAAAAACCGTAGGTACCGCCAAAGTATGAATTGCTAACCAACGAACACTAAAAATCGGATAAGTTATCGGTTCATTGGAACTGCTACCAGTTGCCATCTTATTAAACTCCTATGTCAACTATTTACTAGTAAAGTCGCCAATTTGTGATTTGCTACTAAAGCGATCGCTTACAATCGGAATTTCCTGCCGTTGTTGAGTAAAATACTCATCGGGGCGGGGAGTTCCAAAGGTATCGTAAGCCAGACCCGTGCTGATAAACAGCCAACCAGCAATAAATAAAGCCGGAATAGTAATACTGTGAATTACCCAATACCGGATACTGGTAATAATATCCCCAAAAGGACGCTCTCCAGTTGTACCTGACATCGTTAAATCTCCTCAAGGAATAGTTAAATACTCAACTCTAATGATACGGGAGCAGGGAATGTGGAACAAGCCTACCCCATAGATTTCCTGCGAATCGGTTTAAGCCGTTTGTGGGGTAGAACCCTGATAACGGAGTAAGGCTCCCCGTTGACCCAGGACATAACCCTGTTCCGTGCTAAAAAACTTGATTTTGTACAGGTTAGACGGGACGTTTTCCACTGACCCATCCTTTTGCCAGGTTTTACCCCCATCCAAACTACAGAGGAGATTTCCACTCCCACCACTGACCCAAATTTCCTCTGGGGTGCGATAGGCTAAATCCAAAAATCCCCAACTGGTTGAATATTCAGGGTTAATGGGTTCACCCCACTCCTGGGGATTCTCCGGGTCAGTAAATCGTAATTCACCCCCACGAGCAATCATCCAGAGTCGGCCGTCCTGACCAAAGCCAATTTTCTCTAATCGCTTAGAACTAAAGCGATTATGGGGTTCCCAGGCTTGAGATCCGGGTTCCCAAGTCGAGTAAAAATTGCCCTTCGCCGAAACGCTGATATAGCGACCCTCCTCAGAGCGAGATAAATTTCTGACAAAACCCACAGCATCTTCCACCAGGGCTGTCCAGGTTTTCCCGCCATCTTCAGTTTGGTAAATTGCCCCCAAATCCGTGGTCATCTCAGCGCGATTAGGACTCAGAGCCACAATACTATAGGGGGCGCCGGGCAACTTGGCATTCAGAAGAATCCGATCCCAAGTTTGACCCTCATTGGTCGTGTGCAGCAGAATCGAGGGAAGTCCCACAATCCACCCTTCAGCCCCATTAAAGCTAATGGAGTTAAAGCGAACTTTTTCTTCCCCTAAATCCAGTTGTTTCACCTCCCAATGGTCACCGCCATCAGTTGTTTCCAGTAGCGTAGCCTCACTCCCCACAACCCAACCCCGTTGGGGATTAGTTCCGGTAAAGGCAATATCGGCCAAATTGGACTGGGTTCCCGTGGAAACCACTTCCCAGGGGTTGTAACTGAGTTGGGGCAAGTAGCGACAGCTAACACAGATGAGAGAAACTGTCAATACTATAACGATTTTTTGCAAAAATTTAACAATGTGCATCAGATTCAAAGAAATTTAAACTCCCTCAACTTAAGCCATACAAACTCATAAAAAACAAAAATCCTAGGGCTAAGGCCCCAAAAATCAGGAGATTCTTCTGTTCGGCAGTCAAGGTATTGACCCCTAAACCAAAGCCTTGATTTTCCTCAAACCCCGAGGGGTTTTCCTGAGAACCAATATTGATAAACTGGCTGGAGGGAGCACCACAAACCGGACAACGCCATTTTTTGGGTAGATCGGTAAAGGCTGTTCCCACAGGAACCTTAGAACTCCCTTTATTCGGCTCATAGACATAGCCACAAGCCCTACACTCATGACGATCAAGGACTGTAACTTCAGTGGCTGGATCACTCATAACTTCAACAAGGATGAGTTTGGGATTATTAAAATAACTATTAAATAATATTACAAAATTTGAGCAAATCACGGAAACTTTCTGAGTTGGGAAGCCCCATAGAAGTTTAAATTTAAGAATCCCCCATCAGATCGAAGATTAAGGGTGGGAGTATGTCAAAATGTAAAAAATCAGTTACAAACCTAGAACGGTCAGTAATTTATTGTGTTTGTTCTCAGTGGCTACGAATACTTTTTAGGCTTCCTAATCATCAGCAGCCTAGTTCCCATCCTGGCTTTGACAGCCTCCAAGATCTTAGGGCCAAAAAGTCGTCGGGGTGTCCGTCACACCACCTATGAATCAGGAAACGAACCCATTGGAGGGGCATGGATTCAATTCAACATCCGATACTATATGTTCGCCTTGGTGTTTGTCATTTTCGACGTTGAAACCGTGTTTCTCTACCCATGGGCCGTTGTCTTCCATAATTTGGGACTCTTGGCTTTTATTGAAGCCTTAATTTTTATTTCAATTCTTGTCATTGCACTGGTTTACGCCTGGCGTAAAGGTGCATTGGAATGGTCATAGACAGTGATACAACCATGACTCAAAGCGTTTCATCCGACATGGAAAAAATTATTAATCCGGTTGAGCGACCCCAAGTGACTCAGGAACTCTCGGAAAACTTGATCCTGACCACGGTAGATGATCTTTACAACTGGGCAAAGCTCTCTAGCCTATGGCCGCTGTTGTACGGGACAGCCTGTTGTTTTATCGAATTTGCGGGTTTAATTGGTTCTCGGTTTGACTTTGACCGTTTTGGTCTGGTTCCCCGGTCTAGCCCTCGACAGGCGGATTTACTGATTACCGCCGGCACCATCACCATGAAATACGCCCCGATTTTGGTGCGTTTGTATGAGCAAATGCCCGAACCTAAGTATGTGATTGCCATGGGAGCTTGTACCGTCACCGGGGGGATGTTTAGTATGGACTCCCCCTCGGCGGTGCGAGGCGTGGATAAATTAATTCCCGTGGATGTTTATATTCCCGGGTGTCCCCCCCGTCCTGAAGCAATTATTGATGCGGTGATCAAACTACGGAAGAAAGTGGCCAATGATGCCCTCCAGGAGCGGGCCAATCTCCAACAAACCCATCGCTATTACACCCGCCCCCACAATCTCAAACCAGTGGAACCGATTTTAACCGGTCAATATTTGGTGACACAATCCCGTCAGGTTCCGCCCAAACAGTTAACCGAAGCGATGGGTGGGGCAATTCCCCCTGCCTTAGTTGCTGAACCAGCCCGGGAGGAAAAACGTGGATAACACCGAAGCTCCCCTGGTTGAAGCGGGAAAAGTCTCCCAGTGGTTGACAGAAAATGGCTTTGAGCATGAATCCCTTGGCCCTAATGCCATGGGGGTAGAAATTATTAAAGTTGATCGAGACTACTTGATTCCCCTTGCCACTGCCCTGTATGCTTACGGATTTAACTGCTTACGTTGTCAATGTGCCTATGACGCTGGCCCCGGGGATGCCCTAGTTAGTGTCTATCATTTAGTTAAAATTGATGATGACGTGGAACAAGCGCAGGAAATCTGCGTCAAAGTCTTCGTCCCACGGGATGACCCCAAAGTCCCTTCAGTCTACTGGATATGGAAAGCAGCCGATTTTCAGGAGCGAGAATCCTACGATATGTATGGTATCGTCTACGAAGGTCATCCTAATCTGAAACGGATTTTAATGCCTGAAGATTGGATCGGTTGGCCTTTAAGAAAAGATTATATCTCTCCTGATTTCCATGAGTTGCAAGATGCCTATTAAGGGCAACCTGTAAATCAATCTGGCGATCCAAATTGCCAGATCTCTAGGAAGTCTGATATAGTTGCCTACGATAATGTAGAATTCATATCTTGCTCGGACTGGATACACCCTGGTGATTCCGATTAAGGGTTGTAGTTGAAGGTTAAGCAAGGAGTTCTACCCTAAGTCAAACGGAATCAGTCAAGGTTTTCGATGCGTTTCGCAATTCACTCTGGTGGAGGAGTCAAATCGTGAGTACACTCAACGGTACAACATTTAATGATATTAATCGCAACGGCATCTTTGATGCCGGGGACGTGGCACTGCCCAATGTCACTGTCTTTTTAGATACCAATGGCAATGGTTCGCCGGAAGCCTTAGAACAGGTTCGTGTCACTGACATTAATGGTTTTTATTCGTTTCCTAACCTAGCGGCAGGAAATTTTCTGGTGGGACAAATTGTTCCTCCAGGTTTCACACGGACAACGCTTGCAACCCCAGTTACTCTGACTGGAGCGGCTGATGCAACTACAGTTAACATTGCCAATACTGGAGCCGTTGCTCCTGTGGTAGTTCCGTCTTTGACCGGCAACATTAGTGGGGCTGTTTTTGTAGATAACAATCTACAGGGTCTCTACAACTACGCCTATGACGATAAAGGCAATCTTGTTACCTATAACAACACTAACGTCTACGACGTTAATGGTAACCTTGTTGTCAATCCCAATGGGTTTTCCTCTCAGACTCAGGTATACGATCCCTTAGTGGATGCCACGTTACCAAGGGTTCCCGTCTACATTGACCTCAATAACGATGGTTTCCTGAATGCTAACGAACCCAGAACCCTCAGCAATGAAGCTGGGTTCTATAACTTTAATGCTTTACCTGCTGGCTCCTACCTGTTAAGAATTGCTCAACCTGCTGATAAGGTAGACGGAGCAATCTCTATTCTGGGTGATGTACAAACAACCAATACTCCATTAGTTGTTGATGTCTTTGCTGGCTCAACCACCAACAAAGTGGATCTGGGACTTGTGGTTCCCAATAGTGTTTACGGTAAAGTCATTAATGACCGAAATGGTAATGGCGTCCCAGAAGCCAACGAACCCGGAATTAACGGCATTACTGTCTTTCTCGACTCTAACGGAAATAACGTCTTTGACTTGGGCGAAAAGTCTACGGTCAGTGCTGCTGATGGGGCCTATATTATCAAAGGCTTAAATACCAACGTTGGTCAGGAATCTAATGCCACCTTGGCTCAAAACCCCTATCTCGCCTACCAGCTTTTAGTTGATCCTCTGTCTGTCGCCAAGACTTTCCCGGTGACTTCAGTTCCCCCAACCACCGCCTACGTTAGAACATCACCAACACCCGGAGCCACCATTGATGCTCCTGTGATTCCAGGTGGTTCGGCTCAAGCCAACTTCCTGTATACTTTTGCTCAGACACCTACGGCGGTGCTGCGTGATAGCATTACAGGATTTGTTTTCAATGATTTAAACTCAGATGGGATTCTGCAACCGGGTGAACCCAACCAAGCCGGAGTCCAAGTCTATCTTGACTTCAACAACAACGGCAAACGAGATAATGATACTTCTTTGGTTGAGCCGGCTTCTGTTACCGATGCGTCGGGTTCCTTTGGCTTCTTTAACCTGACCACCCCGGGCGACTATATTGTACGGACAACCAGTAGCGGGAAGTTCCCGACAACGGCAATTCCTAATGTCATCTTAGGCTCGGGTCAAGCTGCCCAACTGGCTATAGGTGTGTCTGGTGTTCAACCTAAGCCCGCTATTAACGAAAAAACTTTGATTCCCGTTCCTGGAGTCCAAGTCGTTGCCCAAAACCCTTTCCTTCCTAACACTGGATTCCCAGTCGTTTAAATTTAGTGATTGATTGATACATCGATCTGTTTAATTAATTTTCATCCTAGGGGAGCACTAATCTTTAGAATTAGCTTCTTCTCTAGGGTGATATTTTTTGGCAAGGCAAATTCCCTGGAAAAAAGAACTCTAGCAATTTTGTATCCAGGTACTCAGATTTTCTCTACTACTGCTGATTAATTTGAAGTAGGCTACATTAAGTGGAGTTTAACACCTAATAATTTGTCTCAAGTTTTGACAACTTCAACCTTTCCCGCCCGCACTTTTAAGTTAAACAATGGTTTAACGGTGATTCATCAGCAGATGACCGCCACCCCGGTTGTGGTTGTGGATGTTTGGGTTAGGGCGGGTGCCATTTACGAACCGGATATGTGGTCGGGGATGGCACATTTTTTGGAACACATGATTTTTAAAGGCACAGATTGGATTGGGCCGGGGATGTTCGATCAAGTGATTGAAAGTTGCGGGGGTGTCGCCAATGCTGCAACCAGCCATGATTATGCCCATTTTTATATTACAACCGCCGTTCAGTATTTAGAGGAAACCTTAAACGCCCTGGGGGAGTTGCTGCTCCATGCCACGATTCCCGATGGTGAATTTAATCGAGAACGGGATGTGGTTTTGGAAGAAATTCGTCAGGCGACTGATGATCCCGATTGGCTGAGTTTCCAGGTTTTAATGGAAACGGTATATGAACGTCATCCCTACGGTCGTTCTGTTTTGGGAACAGAAGCCAAATTAATGGAGCGAGCACCCCATGAAATGCGACGGTTCCATCAATGTCGCTACCAACCGGACAATATGGCTGTGGTGATGATTGGGGATGTGGCAGAACAACAAGCCCTAGATTTGGTAAATCAGGCTTTTGGGAATTTTTTACCCCCAACCACTTACACCCATCTTTATGAAGTGGTGCAGCCCCGAATTCGGGGAATTCATCGTCGGGAACTGCGTTTACCTTATGTTGAAGAAGCCCGTTTAACCTTGGCTTGGACGGGGCCAGGGGTAGAGCAATTAAGACAGGCCTATGGACTCGATTTACTCTCCTCGGTGATTGCTTCGGGAAGAACCTCTCGATTAGTCCAAAAACTGCGGGAAAAACTGCAACTTGTCCATGATATTTGTAGCGACTTTTCCTTACAACAAGAGTCTAGTTTGTTTACAATTAGTGCTTTATTAGAACCTAAAAATTTAGAGAAAGTAGAAGATTTGATCTGTGAAGAAATTAATCAGTTAATGAACGAGCCGATTTCAGAATCAGAACTGAGGAGAAGTCAAAGGTTTCTCTGTAATGACTATTCCTTTTCAACGGAGACCCCCGGACAATTAGCGGGACTATATGGATACTATTTTACAGTAGCAGAACCTCAGATATCGGTAACCTATCCGACTCAAATTAAATCCTTTGAACCCTTAGAATTGCAAGCTATTTTGCAGGAACTGCTAAATTTAGAAAATTATGCGGTAATGGTGGTTAAACCCTAGGATTTAAGGATTAATACAAGGATTCTGTTCATCCTTAAATCCTGAGCGGGTCTACCATTTCAACAAATTAAATTCTTCCATATCTATAGTATCTCGGTTGCGATAAATAGCCAGAACAATTGCTAAACCTACAGCCGCTTCCGCCGCAGCTACGGTAATCACAAAAACAGTGAAGACTTGACCCCTAATATTAGCCGAATCCGAAAAGTTAGAAAATGCCATGAGGTTCAAGTTGACGGCATTCAATAATAATTCAATCGACATCAAAACCCTAACAGCATTACGGCTGGTAATTAACCCATAGATACCAATGCAGAAAAGAGCCGCTGCTATTAATAAAAAATACTCCAGTTGTAATTGCATAACTCTCTATTTTTCTCCGATTTTATTTTAATTCAAAAGTAGGGAATGGGGAATGGGGAATGGGGAATAGGGAATGGGGAATAGAAAGAGTTTACATCCCCCTGCTCCCCCTGCTCCCCCTGCTCCCCTACTCCCCCTTTTGAGGGCGATCACTTGCCACTGAAATCAACTCCCGGGGACGTTCCTGTAGCGTTAAAACCGGAGGCTCACTTTTTTGGGTGGGTAAAAGATCAGAAATATAATCCCGACGGGCAAGAATAATTGCCCCCACCATCGCCATTAATAAAAATACCGAGGCTAACTCAAACGGTAACAGGAAATCACTAAAAAAGTGCTGTCCAATTAAGGTCACCGAACCGCCCACGGGTTCAACAATCGGAGTAATTAACCAAGAAGTCGATAAGACCATGGTTCCTAGGAGGGCAAATAATCCCCCACAGACAATGGCGGTTGCCCCCTTTCGCAGCCAGTTTCCAGGAAGTTCTTTAAAGGTTTCTCTCTTGTTAACTAACATAATCCCAAATAGGATTAGAACATTCACCGAACCCACATAAATTAAAACCTGGGCGGCGGCTACAAAATCAGCATTGAGCAGAATATATAATCCAGCAATACTAATAAATGTACCCCCGAGTAAAAACGCAGAATAGACAATATTCTTGAGCAGCACCACACCTAAAGCTGTCCCAATCATGATCACAGCTAATAAGCCAAAGGCAACAATTTGAACCCCTTCCGCTAAATTCACAATTTCATCCTTATCAGTAATCAGTTTAATCAGTTATCAGTCATCAGTCATCAGTTATCAGTGGTTGGATGCGTGGCTTGCACCTGAAACGCTAGCGTTACTCCTGATTGCCTTTTGACTTTTGTTCAATAATCGATTCTGGGCGTAACCCGGGTCGAACCGCCGTTTCCGGTAAATCATGGGGGTCAATTTCCCCGGCTGGCAGGTAAGCGAACTCCCTCAACGGTGTGACCATGGGATCATTCGTCACCTTATAGGGCAAACGTCCGAGGGCCACGTTGTCATAATTCAACTCATGACGGTCATAGGCCGCTAGTTCATATTCCTCCGTCATCGAGAGGCAATTGGTAGGGCAGTATTCCACACAGTTTCCACAGAAAATACAGACCCCAAAATCAATACTGTAGTGTTTAAGCTGCTTTTTCTTGGTTTCCTTATTATAGTTCCAATCGACAACGGGCAAATTGATCGGACAGACACGAACACAAACCTCGCAGGAGATACATTTATCAAATTCAAAATGAATCCGCCCCCGAAACCGTTCAGAAGGAATCAATTTTTCGTAAGGGTACTGAACCGTAATGGGGCGACGACGCATATGGTCAAAGGTAACCCCAAGCCCCTGGCCGATATATTTTGCAGATTGAAAGGTTTCCTTCGCGTAATCGGTAACTTGGTTCAGAAACTTGAGCATGATGTCTCCCTCCAACAGCTATCAGTAAACATTAATTAGTTATCAGTAAAGAAAAAAATCAGTTTTAAGTCATCTGTAATCAGCATTTCAGACTCAGTTGGTAATCAGTAGCTTTCAAATTAAAATCTTACACTGAATAACTGATAACTGATAACTGATCACTGATAACTGCTACCCACCTTATCCGCCAAAAGCAACGGGAAAAGCCAGCTTGAGTGCCGCCGTTAATAGTAAATTGACCAAGCCAATGGGTAATAGGAATTTCCAGCCTAGATTTAACAATTGGTCAATCCGTACCCGAGGTAATGTCCACCGTAGTAGAACCGCCGTAAAGACCAACAGATAGGCTTTGAGAACCGTCATGGTGATACCTAACATCGCCAAAATCACCTGTAACCAGGGTGTGGTTTCACTCAATCCCAAGACTCGGACAACTACATCTACCGGAATCGGGAAATCCCAACCCCCCAAATATAAGACTGCCACAATCAAAGCCGACAGTACCAAGTTGACATAGGATGCTAAATAATACAGAGCAAACTTCATCCCCGAATATTCGGTCTGATAACCAGCCACCAGTTCTTCCTCGGCCTCGGGTAAGTCAAAGGGCAAGCGCTCACACTCGGCTAGGGCCGCAATCCAGAAGATTAGGAAGCCCACGGGTTGACGCCAGATATTCCACCCCAGAATGCCATAGCCAGACTGCTGATTCACGATATCCAAGGTACTCATACTATTGGAAATCATCACCACGGCTAGAACTGCTAAGGCTAGGGGAATTTCATAGCTAATCGATTGGGCGACGGCTCGTAACCCTCCCAATAAAGAATATTTATTATTGGAGGCATAACCGGACATTAACAACCCAATCGGTTGAATACTTGAAAGGGCAATCCAGAGAAAAATGGCGGTACTGAGATCCGTAATCACCATGTTTTGTCCAAAGGGGACAATTAAATAGGACAAAAACACGGGAATGGACACAATAACAGGCCCCAAGGTAAATAACCAGGGGTCTGCATTAAAGGGAATCGTATCTTCTTTGAACAGTAATTTCAAACCATCGGCTAAAGGGGCTAAGATTCCCATTGGGCCCATATACTCAGGGCCAATACGCTGCTGGGCGGCGGCGGAAATTTTCCGTTCTAGCCATACCGTTCCTAAAACACCAACGGTGGCAGACACAATCATTAATCCCATGGGCAGAGGCAGCCAAAACAATTTGGCAATCTCTAAGGGTAGGCCCAGACCTGTGAGGCCTTCTACAAAACTTGCTTGTAAGTCAATTCCTGGGTTCATGGAATCAGTAATCAGTAATCAGTCATCAGTCATCAGTGTAGAACTGATCACTAATTTTTTGCCGTAAACCAGTATAGCGTTTGACTGCTCTCAAAACTTTAGGGTCATAGTGTGAAAATTCACCTGGAATGCGGCTGTAAAAATGCTTTACAGGGTTTCTCCTTCTAGGTTAATGGCGCAGTTGCGTTCATGAATGGGAATATAGGTTTCATTATGGGAACCGGTATAAATTTGAGTCGGACGGAAGATCCGGTTTTTGGTGAGTTGTTCTTTCCAGTGGGCTAACCAACCCGAAACCCTGGCGATCGCAAAAATCGGGGTAAATAGATCGGAGGGAATGTTTAATTTGCGGTAAACCAGACCGGAATAGAAATCAACGTTAGGATAAATGCCTTTTTGCCCTAAACGATCAGCAACTACCCGTTCTAATTCCAAAGCAATTTCATAATATTCATCATGACCAAATTTCTCAAATAGTTGCTCTCCCAATTCTTGCAAAATGGTAGCCCGGGGATCTTTAACTTTATAAACCCGATGTCCAAATCCCATGATTTTTGATTTTGTAGCAATCAGATGATCCACATAGGGGCCAACATTTTCCACCGACCCAATTTCTTCTAACATGGTCAAAACTTCTTCATTCGCTCCTCCGTGCAATGGCCCGGCTAAGGTTCCTACAGCAGAAGCCACCACCGCATAGGGATCGGTGAGGGTGGAGGCCGTCACCATGGCTGAGAATGTGGAAGCGTTAATAGTATGTTCCGCATGCAGGGTGAGACAAATATCAAAGACCCGTGCCGCGATCGGATCGGGTTCGCGCTCATTTAACATATAGAGAAAGTTGGCGGAATAATCCAAATCATCCCGGGGTTGTACGGGATCGTTACCCTTTCGCATCAATTGGAAGGCTGCAACCATTGTCGGAATTTTAGCGATTAACCGAACAACGGCTTCTCGAATATATTCGGGATTATCCAAAGCCCGACGAGAATAGAATAGTCCTAAAGCCGCCGCCGAAGTTTGTAAGGCGTCCATGGGATGTCCGGTTTCGGGGAAACATTTCATCATGTCCCGAATTCGATATTTAATCCGTCGATGATAGCGAATTTCATGTTCAAATTCGACTAATTCATCTTTGGTGGGGAGTTTTCCCCAGATCAGTAAATAGGAAGTTTCCAGAAAGGTACTCTGGTTCGCCAGTTGTTCAATACCAATTCCTCGGTACTCTAATATGCCTTTTTGTCCATCAACGTAGCTAATACTGGATAAGGTGACCGGAACCCCCTCAAGACCGGGTTTGAATTCACTAACGGTAGTCATAGAAGTTTGTGTATGTGTGTGGATATTTATCAAGCTACATTACCAGAGCAATTGATAGTGTTTTCGTTTTGACAGGATTTTGTTATCTCTTTCTGACACTCATGCAATACCCTCGGCGCTTTAATTTAACAAAAATTTGGGGGGAGTCAGCCAGAACAGTTGACTATTCCCCATCGGGTGGGTGGCGGGCAGGGTAATTCCCATAATTCCGGCTTTTTTGACCATCAGGGATGCTTTAGGCTGTCCCCAAATCAATAATTCCGCCCAATATCCTAAATCGGGTTGATGTCCCACTAAGGCTAAACTTTTACCCCCCGTTAACTGCCAAGTTTTGTACCAAGAGATCCAATCCTCAATCTTGCCATCGGGAGCTAAGGGGGCAAATTCCTCTAGGTTAGGGGATAATCCTACGGCTTTGAGGATGTCTGCGGTTTGACGGGCGCGAATTAGGGGACTGGTGAGAATTTGATCAAATTGTAAGTTGAGTTGTTTCAAGCGAGTTGCCACTTGGCGGGTTTTGCGATCGCCTTCTTGGGTCAAAGGACGTTGATCATCATTTTCATAGGTTCCCCGTTCTGCTGCAATGCCATGACGAATCAAATATAAATTAGTCATAAGAAAAAATATATTCCTGTTGATAGCTTTATATACTAAGATTTTAAGGGTTTTATCTTGAAACCTCTGAAAATTAGTTAGGTTACATTTGTAGTCTTTTTCTTGACTTTTTATTGAAACTATGCGTCTATAATGCTGATCTTCAGGTTAGATCGGTGGATATTTTTAGGTGCAGCTTAATCGATCTCAATTCTACAATTCATTTCGGTGTGAAGGAGTAATCTCGTGGCTCAGTATAGTCCTATCCTGCGACAACAAAAAATCGCCCTCTTTGCTCTTGTAGCGGCGACTACAAGTTTTGTGATGGGTGTGATATTACCATTTAATCTGCGTGTTGAACGCGCCAGTAAACAGGGTATTGCTGCGGTTTCTTCACCACCCCAAAGGAGGATTTCTCAAGGATCTGAAAAAGCTCAAGATACTGCTTCGGTGCAGACAACTGCTCCCGAGATATCCAGGTCGGACTTAAATCCGAAAGAGGCGATCTCCCAAGGTGTGGAGAGCCTGGAAAAGACCTTAGCACAACTAGAAACTCAACGCTTTAACTATACCATTCCTGAACAGTTTCAAGGGAAAACCGTTAAACAAGTGAGTCTTTCTGGGGAACAAAAAGTAATTGCCTTTACCTTTGATGATGGCCCCTGGCCCAAGAGTACCCGACAAGTTTTAGATATTCTCAAAGATAATAATATTAAAGCTACTTTCTTTTGGGTGGGTTATGCTCTAAAAAATCAGAAGGATATTGGCAAGGAAGTGGTTAACGAAGGTCATGTTATTGCTAACCATTCCTGGAGTCATCGCTACCAAAAATATAGTGCAGCCGGAGCCACGGAGGAAATTGAAAGCAACAATAAATTAATTGAAGAAGTAACTGGGGTTGAAAGTCCCTTATTTCGACCCCCCGGGGGAGTTTTGGATAATGGGTTAGTTGACTATGCGTTGAAGCAGAATCATGTGAATATCATGTGGTCAGTGGATTCTCAGGACTGGAAATCTTCATCGGACAAAATTATTGATAATGTTTTAAAACAGGCTAAATCCGGTGGCATTATTTTAATGCACGATGGGGGAGGAAATCGTTCGGAAACGGTAAAAGCATTACCCATTGTAATCAAAAAACTCAAAGAGCAGGGTTATACTTTTGTCACAGTTCCTGAACTATTAAAACTCGCCGATCAAAAACCGGTTGAACCATCTCAACCGACCGATAGCAGTCAACCTTAAATCCATAATTAATCTAGGATTAGTGACAACGGAAAGTTCGTAGGGGCGGGTTCATCGAGATTTAGGTGATTAACAAAGATCTCAATAAACCCGCCCCTACAGGTTAATTAGTTAATTTAGGAGTTTAAGGTTGTGATTATTTCTAATAGTTTGGAACCGAAATTAACGGAAAATAAACCTCAGTTTCAGGATAGTTTTTTAATTACAATTGCGCCTCTTTTATTAGAGGAAATTTATACTTTAGCCGATGATCAAAGAAATGGGGCCATTGTGGTGATGAGTGGAATGGTGAGAAATCAAACCAATGGTCAGCCCGTAGAATCTTTAGAATATCAAGCCTATCAACCGATGGCGATAAGGGTATTTGAAAAAATTGCCACAGATATTCGCACTTCCTGGTCAGATGTGACCCGTGTGGTGATTCATCATCGTATTGGACGGTTAAGAATTGGTGAAATTAGTGTTTTAATTGCAGTGGGTTGTCCTCACCGTCGAGAAGCCTTTGAAGCCTGTCAATATGCGATTGATACCTTAAAGCATACAGCACCGATTTGGAAAAAAGAACATGGGAAAGATGGTTCAAGTAGTTGGGTGAGTATTGGGGCTTGTGAAACCAATTGTTAATCTCAATAGCAGGGAATAGGGAAAAGGGAACAGGAGGAAAAAGAAAATAGGGAATAGGGGATAGAAAAAAGTGATTAGCCATTAGTAAAAAAAGTTATTACAGAAACCTAGTTTAGTGGGATTTCTTGATACAAGCAGAACCACTTACGGCTATAATTAAATCAGCATTGTCATCTATCCATAGGCTTAAACATGAGTAAATGCCTTAACCCCGGTTGTTCACAAATTAACTCTAAAACAGCCTTTTGTCAAAAGTGTGGTTCTAAATTACTGTTAACAGATCGATATCGGGCGTTAGAAATATTAGGACAAGGAGGTTTTGGTCGGACGTTTCTAGCGGTTGATGAGCAGAAACCTTCTCAACCCTATTGTGTAATTAAACAATTTTTACCGAAAGATCAAGGTACGAATACTCAAGAAAAAGCGGGAGAACTTTTTAAACAGGAAGCGATACAATTAGAACATTTAGGCAAACATCAACAAATTCCTGAATTATTCGCCTATTTAATCCAAGATAACCGTCAATATCTAGTTCAAGAATATATTGAAGGACAAAATTTATTACAAGAATTAGCTCAAACTGGGGCATTTTCAGAAACTAAAATTATTAATCTTTTAGGAGATTTATTGCCTGTTTTAGCGTTTATTCATCAAAAACAGGTAATTCATCGAGATATTAAACCGGAAAATATTATTAGAAGAAAAAGCGATAATAAATTATTTTTAGTTGATTTTGGAGCAGCTAAAGCAGCCACCCACACGGCGTTGGCGAGGACAGGAACAGTTATTGGTTCAGCCCAATATACTGCACCCGAACAAGCGATAGGAAAAGCGACTTTTGCTAGTGATTTATATAGTTTAGGGGTAACTTGTATTCATTTATTAACTAATATTGAACCGTTTGATTTATTTGATAGTAGTGAATGTGATTGGGTTTGGCGAGATTATTTAACAGTTAAAGTCAATAATACTTTGGGTCAAGTCTTAGATAAACTCTTACAACAGGGAACAAAAAACCGTTTTCAAACGGCTCAAGAAGTATTAGAAGCATTACAATTAACCGTTAAACCGATATCACCACCAACACCACAATTTACACCGCCACCAACAGTCAAACCAACTCCCCAACCAACACCCCAACCCAATATAGAATTAAAGCCAGCTAAAGGAATTAATTATCGTCAATTAGAACAATTTTTGAAAGCGAGAAAATGGAAAGAAGCTGATGAAGAAACGGCCAATAAAATGTTAGAAGTCGCCGGAAGAACAAAGGAAGGATGGTTAAGGGTTGAAGATATTGATAATTTTTCCTGTGAGGATTTACGCACCATTGACCAACTTTGGGTAAAATATAGCAATGGACGCTTCGGATTTTCGGTACAGAAGCGCATCTATCAAAGTCTGGGTGGAACCCGGAGTTATGAGGATAAAGTCTGGGAAGCGTTTGGTGATCAGGTGGGTTGGCGTGTAGGAGGTAGCTGGTTATATTACGAAGATCTAAAATTCAATCAGACAGCACCAGTAGGCTACCTCCCCTTTCTATCAGGCCGTTTGGGGGTCGGGTGGGGTCGTTATGGGGTGGGTGGGGTTGGTCTCTTCTCTCGCGTCGAGACTTGTTTTCAAACTGCTCAAGAAGTATTAGAAGCATTACAATTAAAAGTTAAACCAACACCCCAACCCAATACAGAATTAAAGTCAGCTAAATGGTGGGCCTGGAACGGGCGGCTTTGGTGAGGTGGCTTTGTTTGTTTCTTCTCTCGCGTCGAGACTTGATGAATGTAACATATAAGGCTTACAGATATTCGTAAAGATTGATGACATTGATTGAATGTAGGGGCGGGTTCGCCGGGATTTTTGTTAATAATAATTAACCCAAATAAACCCGCCCAACCCAATAATAGGAATCAATATCAACCCGGTTTTATTAACGTTAAATTTTGGTGAGTCGGGCGGGTTTATTAAGATTATTTGTCAGATTTGAAAGATTTTGTCGAACCCGCCCCTACGGTTTTAGTGAATGTAGGGGCGGGTTAGACGGGATTTTTGTTAACAATAATTAACCTAAATAAACCCACCCAACTCCATAATAGGAATCAATATCAACCCGGTTTTATTAACGTTAAATTTTGGTGAGGTCGGGCGGGTTTATCAAGATTATTTTTCGGATTTGAAAAACTTTGTCGAACCCGCCCCTACGGGTTTTATTTTAATAATTGGGTCAGAAACCCGGTTTCTTTCTTGGCGAAAAATAATTAGGCCAGCGACGGGTGAAATTTTGCCTCCGCCTCTGGCCCGTATCTGCTCGCTGCGTGGTAACTTTATGATAAAGTTAAAAATTGTAAAGAAAATGAGAGTCTGATGATCTCTCGGTTAACAAAAAACCAATATTGATCACACTTATAAACATTTATAGGATCTCCCATGCAACAGAATTGGCTCAATAGATTGCTTCTCTCTATTGCTATATTAGCTATAACCCTCTCCACTTGGGCAATTACCCCGGTTGCTCATGCGTTTAATAATCCTGAGTTACTTCCTGAAATTCAAACTCCGGTCATTGACCTGGCGGGAATTTTTACCGATGTCCAAGAAAATATCTTAGCCAAGGACATAGAAAACTTTGAAACCCAAACGGGTTGGAAAGTTCGGGTATTAACTCAATTTGACCAAACCCCCGGTCGCGCCGTTAAGGACTATTGGGGACTCGATGATAAAAGTGTATTAGTCGTCGCCGATGAGCGGGGTGGCAATATCCTAAACTTTAGCGTCGGTCGTCAGATTTACCCCTTCCTATCTCGGACATTCTGGGTGGAGTTACAAACTCGCTTCGGAAATCAATATTTTGTGAGAGAAAATGGCGAAGACCAATCAATTATTCAATCGATTGATACCATTCAAAGTTGTTTAATCCAAGGCGGTTGTCGGGTAGTTCCGGGACTTCCTCCAGAACAATGGATTTTAACCCTCATTACTTCTGCTATCGGTGGGGTTATTTGTGGTGTGGCAAGTATTCCCCGCAAGTCGGGACAATTGATTTCCTGGCAGTGGGCGTTAATTTTCTCGCCGCTATGGGGAATTTTATTTATTGCCTTCGGAATTGGCCCGGTGATCTCCCGTACCCAAGAATGGCTTCCCCTTGTCCGCAATATTTCGGGGTTTTTAATTGGTTTCTTAGTAGCCTATCTGACTCCGATATTAAATCAGTCCTTCTCCCAGGAAGGTTAAGCAGAGTGAGGAAAGTCGGTGGGAGTTAATAGAGTCTGACCGATTTTCCCTCACTTTTTTTGGAAATCACGGCAACAACCTGATACACTGGGTGAGTTGTAATCTGGTTCCCCTAAGTAAACTTTATTTAGCCCCAGAACTTCAGTAATAATCGGCGAGTCACAATGGAATGGCATATTACGGATGCCCAGAGTTTAGGAATTATTGACGATGAAATTGGCGATCATGTCTTTTCGCCAGCCGAATATGAAATTGTGCGCCGGGTGGTCTATGCGACGGCGGATTTTGAGTATAAAAGTTTAGTGCGGTTTTCTGACCAAGCTTTACAAGGTGGGGCGGCGGCCTTAGCTGCCCGGACAACGATTGTGGTGGATGTCCCCATGGTACAAGTCGGGATTACTCCTCGCATTCTTTCGACTTTTGCGAATCCGGTTTATTGTTCCATGGAGGCGGTAACTCGACCGCAACGGGAAAAAACTCGCTCGGCTTGGGGAATTGAGACGTTGGCCCGGCGCTATCCCGAGGCGATTTTTGTGATTGGTCAGGAACAAACGGCCCTTTCTGGGATAGTCGATTTAATTGAGGCGGAGGAAATTAAGCCGGCTTTGGTGATTGCCACCCCTTCGGGTTTTGTTGGGGCTGATGTGGCTAAGTCTCGTTTGAATGATTCGATGGTTCCCCATATTCGGATTGATGGACGCAAGGGCAGTGCGGTGGTAGCCGTGGCTTTGGTGGATGCTTTGGTGGATCTGGCTTGGCAAGCCTATGGTCGAGAAGGGAATGGGAATTAATTAATTAATTTAACCACAAAGACACAAAGGGGTTGTACATACTAACCTGCTGATTCCCATATCATATTTTGGTGTTTTTGTCAAGGGGTGTTCGGAAAGGGTGGAATTTAAAAAGTTAATTATGGGTTTTTTTTAGGGGTGGTTTTTGGGGTTTTGGTTGATTTTTAGAGTTTTTATAGGCTTTGGGGCTCCTGATTTGGGGTATGGTTATAAGAAAGGCTATCTTAGTCTATTTACTAAAACTCTAACATTCGCTGAAAGTATTGTCAAGTGGTGGGCTTAATAGAAGTTATTCTCAATAATTGGGCTTTTATTAAGAATTGTGAAATGGGGATAATTTTAAATTTTAAAATTATTCGGTTGTAGGTATTAGATTAGTTAATCTATTTTGGGGGATTTTGAGGTTAGGGTTGATCATCATCATAAACCTGATCATAACCGTTTGCGGGTTGATAACGTTCAATAGCAGAAGTCTGGGGAGAGGGGGGTGCTTTTTTGGGACGACGGGACTGGAAGCGATGACTAATTTCTCTAAAAATATCTCGACGGACGTAGGGATAGTCACTAATCCAGAGATTTTGACTGGGAATATAGACATCGGAAACTTCATTAATTTCGCTTAAATCATCTAAATAAGACATCACAATCATCTGGGCAACTTGACCTCGACGTAAGCGTTTATGATTGCGATTTAGGGGGGCTTGAATTAAGGTACTAAACCCGGTAGCATCTCCGATTTCTACGTTAATTCTTCTTTCCAAGTTTTCAATAATAATTAGTTCTCCGCGCTTATTCACAGATTCCTGTTGTTCTGTGACCGCTTCACTAATATAAGAATCAAGAATTTTTCCCTGTAAAAATCCTGCATAGGGATATTTTCGATATTTAATATTCCGCCAACTCGCTTCCCAAACGGGCATCCATAACCAATATAAAGAGGAGCTAATCCCGGCGATTAATATTAGGATTCTCAGGGTATCTCCTTCTACGGTATATTCCAGAAAAATCCAAACCGCTAAACAAACCGCAGAAACCAATAGACGTTTTAAAAAATCTCTGGGTTTTCCCCAACAATACTTATATTGTTCACCTGTAGCTACAGATGGAATTAATTCTTCAAAAGTTTGACGAGTTATGGGAACAAGCATTTTTCAGTTACCAGTTATCAGTTATCAGTCATCAGTTATTAATCGAGACAAGGGAAGTTTAAGTGTTCTAATCCTTAATTTAAGGGAAAAGAGAAAAAGGAATAGGTAATGGGTAATAGGTAATAGGTAATAGTTTACTCCCCCTGCCTCCCCTGCCTCCCCTGCCTCCCCTGTTCCCTGTTCCCTACTATAAAATTTTTTCCAATCCATAAACCAAGGTTTTCAAGGCTAAGACTTTGCGAATCGCCAGTAGAACTCCGGGCATATAACAGGAGCGATCGCTAGTATCATGACGCAAGGTATAAACTTGACCCGCAGCCCCAAAAATCACCTCTTGATGGGCAATTAATCCGGGTAAACGGATACTATGAATTCTAATTCCCTCTCCAGCTTCGGCCCCCCTTGCCCCCGTGATTTTTTCGGTTTCCGTGACCAGAGGAGAATTATAGGTTTTCCCTAATTCTGCTAATAATTGTGCCGTTTGAATGGCTGTACCACTGGGAGCATCGGCTTTTTGATTATGATGTAATTCGATAATTTCTACATGATCAAAATAGCGAGAGGCGGCAATTGCTGCTTGTTGTAATAACACCATGCCAATGGAAAAATTAGGGATCAGCAAACACCCCATACTGGCTTTATCCGCAAATTCTGCTAAGTCTTGAATCTGTGCCGGACTTAACCCCGTAGTTCCCACAACTGGACGCACCCCATAGGCGATCGCCGCCCGAATATTGTCGTACACTGAATCAGGATGGGTAAAATCTACCATCACCCCGGGCTGTTTTTCCTGGGCTGCCATGGCTAACATTCCTTCTCGGTCATTAGTAATCGGAACTTCCAAGGGTTCAATTCCGACTAAAGTTCCCGCATCTTGTTCTTGATAAGCCGGGTTATGATCAATCGCCCCTAACAAGGTCATATCGGGAGAGGCGGCGACCGCTTTAATCACTTCGCGGCCCATTTTTCCGCCAGCGCCATTAACAATTACAGGAATAGGAAGGGAATTAGTCATAATAAATTCAATAGATCTCGGTCAAAATTTCCAGTCACAGAAAAGATTTCGCGTAAATTATACCTAGAAGGAGTATTTAATTAAAATCCTTTCGGTATTTGTATTTTACCTTAAATTCATGTTTTCTCGAAAGTTGCGTTTTCTCAAAACTTGGTTATCCTTACCGATGCCCGGAGATGAAGGGGAAGTTTTACCCTCCTTAGTCCGGTTATCCCCGGCTTTATCGACCAGTTTAATCGTTACGGTGCTTGTGGTCGGATGTCAAAAATTAGGCTGGTTAGAACCTTTAGAATTAAGAATGTTTGATGCGTTGGTCTGTTTGCGGTCTATGCCTGAACCTGACCCTCACTTATTAATTGTTGCTATTACTGAAGATGATATCCAATCTCAAAAACAATGGCCGTTGACGGATAAAATTTTGGCACAGGTTTTTTCTCAACTTCAACAACATCAACCCCGGGTAATTGGCTTAGATTTATACCGAGATTTACCCCGAGAACCGGGGGGTACCCAATTATTACAGCAGTTAAAAGCAGATAATGTCATTGTAATTACTAAAATCGGCAATTCTAAAAATCCCAGTGTGTCACCGCCCCCGGGAATTTCTCCAGAGCAAATTGGATTTAATGATTTAGTATTAGACCCGGATGGGGTGGTGCGTCGCCAGTTATTATTTGCCAGTGGCCAGGATAATCAAACGGTTTTTGCTTTTTCTTTACAACTAGCATTAACTTACTTAAAAGCCCAGGGAATTGAACCTAAGAATAATAGCCGATATCCCCAATACATGGAACTTAAAAATAGCATATTTTTCCCTTTAAAATCGGGAGATGGAGGCTATGCTAATATCGATGACCGAGGATACCAAATTCTGCTCAATTATCGGACTCCAGAAATTGCTAGAATTGTCAGTATCGGAGAGGTTTTATCAAATCAAGTTAATCCCAATTGGATTAAAAATAAAATTGTCTTAATTGGGACAACCGCCCCGAGTATTCCCGATGTTTTTTTAACCCCCTATAGTATGAAGGCTGGGGATGATTTTAAAATGCCTGGGGTACTGATTCATGCTCAAATGGTGAGCCAGATTATTAATTCTACCCTAAGTTATCAATCTCCCAATCTATTATCCCAAATTTTATATCCTTCAGATTTATTTAGGTTTATGCCCCAATCTTTAGAACTATTGTGGATAGGAATTTGGGCAATAGTTGGAGGGATATTAATGTGGCAAATTTCCCATCCTCTGAATCAGGGAGTAGCTTTAATAATCGGAATTGTGAGTTTATTGGGAACGAGCTATGGAGTATTTTTATTAAATATTTGGGTTCCTGTTATTGCTCCTATCTTCTCCTTATTTTTGTCAGGAATAGGGGTAATTGCTTATAAACAAATTCATAATTCTTTGCATGATGCCCTGACCGGATTACCTAACCGTATTTTATTTTTAGATCGGGTGGGATGGTCAATTGTAAATACAAAGAATGAGCAATCTCAATGTGCAGTTCTGTTTTTAAATATTGATCGATTTAAAAGAATTAATGATAGTTTAGGATATGAAGCGGGAAATCAATTATTAATTGAGATTGTCCAAAGAATCAAGCATTGTTTGAGAAATAAAGATATTATTGCTAGGCTGGGTGGAGATGAATTTGCGATTTTAATTGAACATTTAAAGTCCCCTGAAAATGCTATTTTTGTCGCCAATCGCATTCAAAATACTCTCCTTTCTCCTTTTAACTTGAATAATCATAATATTTTTATGACTTTAAGTATGGGAATTGCTTTTAGTGAAACCGCCGAAGGAAAGGCAGATTATTTATTAAGAAATGCCCATACTGCCATGTATCGCGCCCGAAGTTTAGGAAAGGGAATGATCCAGGTTTTTGAACAGACCATGCACGTTAATGGCATTGAGCAATTAGAATTAGAAACCTCTTTGAGATTAGCCCTAGAACGTCAAGAATTTGTGTTATATTATCAACCAGTGATTGAATTGAAATCCGGTCAAATTTCTGGGTTTGAGGCTTTAATTCGTTGGCAACATCCCGGGGAAGGATTAGTTACCCCAGAACGATTTATGGCTACGGCAAAAGAGACGGGATTGATTGTCCCCATGGGGAAATGGGCAATTCAAGAAGCCTGTAATCAATTAAAAATTTGGCAACAACAATTTCATTGGCAACCCGAATTAATTTTAGGAGTTAACTTATCTGCCAGACAGTTTTTTCAAATTGATTTAATCGAACAAATTCAAGAGATTATTCAAACTTCAGAAATTAACCCCAATGGGTTGAGATTGGAAATTACAGAAAGTGTGATTATGGATGATTTGGAGGCAACTATTAATTTATTAAAACAATTAAAATCCCTAGGGTTAAAATTAAGTATTGATGATTTTGGGACGGGGTTTTCTTCTTTAAGTTATTTACCTCGATTTCCCATTGATACACTTAAAATTGATCGGTCTTTTGTGGGGAAAATAGAAGCAGATGAAGCAGGAGAAAATTTAGTCATTGTCCGCACGATTATTCGGTTAGCTCATGCCTTAAATAAAGAGGTGATTGCAGAAGGGGTAGAAACCGCTTATCAATTGGCACAATTACGGTCTTTAGGATGTGGATATGCCCAAGGTTATTTCTTTCTTAAACCTGTTCCTCCAGATATTGTAACAGCTTTTGTTGAATCTAATCCTCAATGGTAAAATCAGTCATCAGTTATCAGTTTATTACCCATTACCCATTACCCATTACCCATGAATAAAATGAATATTTCCCACGATGCTCGACAATATGCCCCGGCGACAGAACGAAATCAACAACCCATTTTAGAGGTCTTAAAACGGGTACTTCCGGTGAATGGGACGGTGTTAGAAATTGCCAGTGGTACGGGACAACACGCGGTATTTTTTGCACCTGAATTGAAGCCGAGAAAATGGTTGCCATCGGAAGTTAATCCGATTTTGCAAGCGAGTATTTTAGCTTGGGAAACCTATTTTCCTTCAGATAATTTATTTCCTCCTTTAGAATTAGATGTACAAAAATCTATTTGGTTAGTCGAAAATCCCGATTTAAAATTTCCCTTTTGCTTACAGGAATTTCCGATTACTGCCATTGTTAATATTAATATGATTCATATTTCCCCCTGGTCAGCTTGCCTCAAATTAATGGCAGGTGCAAATCGAATTTTACCCCCAGGAGGAATTTTATATTTATACGGCCCCTATAAACAAAATGGCAAACATACCGCACCCAGTAATCAAGAGTTTGATACTTCTTTGCGGTTATCTAATCCAGAATGGGGAGTCAGGGATTTGGAGGCGGTGAGCGAAATTGCAACATTAGAAAATTTGCAATTAGTAGAAGTTATCCCCATGCCCGCTAATAATTTATCCTTGATTTTTAAGAAAATATAGGATATAATTAAGTAGGTTTAAGAAGTTGCAACCTCCATCATTTCTGGCGGAGAAAAATCCGAGCTAATCTGAATATCATGGGTTTGTGATTGTCTCCCGGGTATAGGATTTGTTGGTTCTTGATGGCGAGATTGAGGAACTTGTTGTTCTAATAAATTCTGAATATCGGGAGGGAGAGTCACATCAGGAACACTTTGTTGAGATAACCAGGCAACTCCTCCCATAGAACTTGCTAAAATAGCCGCATAACCTAAATATAAATGGGCTGAATTGAGGTAAAATTCTGAATCCACATCAACCTTAGAATTAGACTTTCCTACGGGTTGATTAAATTCCAAACAAGGAAAAGATGATGCCATTTTTCCTCCTTCTAATCCCAAGGCATTCGCCACCCGATAAATAAACCCGCGAATATAAATATCTTCGGGTAAAGCCTCAAGTTTTCCCTGTTCTAAAGCCTCTAAATGATGGAGAGGAACTAAAGTAAAATAGTGCATTTGCTGTAATGTAAGACTATAGGATTCTCGAGCATTACGCAGTTCTATCCCAATTTCTTGTAAATAGATCTTTTGTTTTTCCTGAATTTGATGGTTAATTTCTGCTTGATTCTGAGGTTTATTTTTAGTTTTAGTTTTAGGAATATTATCTGATTCAGAAACACCCGGAGTTTTTTCTGGAGATTCTACCGTTAAATCCGGTGCTTGATATCCCGCAACTAACCCCAGGGGAGAAACAACAACCGTTTGAATTTCTGTAGGAGTAGAACTATCTGAATCATTCGAGGGAATAGCAGTTACGGAAATAGAATGATTAGCAGCAGAAGACAGGGTAGAAATAATCGCTGTTTCTTGTCTGGCTATTTGCTTTAAAGACAATTGAATGGCTTCTCGTCCCACGGCTTTAATCACAATTTCAGCTTTACTAGCCGCCTGTCCTAACATTTTTTGTAAACTTTTGAGAGCAATATTATAGACTTCACTACAATATAATTCCGCCTCAATTTGACGCACCAGGGAGCGTAAACCTTCAGGAGAGACCTCTGCTGTTGTCGGTGCTGTCATCCCAAAACCATTAACCGGATTTAGTTGCATAATTGATACCCCGCCTCAATACCACCTATCTAACTTCCTTTCTTCTATGGTTTGGTTGTGATTCCGGATGCGGAGGAAGTGCAAAAATCTTTTTTATCAAACTGATTCTGTCTCAAGAGGCACACCATCAGGTACTGGATTATTCATAACTGCGACATATTATCTGGATAACGAAAGAATAGATGCAAGCATTAGCTGTAGATATAAATATTGGGTTGTAGAAGGGGATTCGACACACTATACTCCTCAATCTCAAGCAACGCAAAATCTTATATCTACAGCCTGTGGAATTGCAATTAACAGTCAATATCGTCAATCTAATCAGAGTCAGCCAAGCCAACGTACAAGAGAGAAAACTTGGATTGTTTATGATCCACCTTCTAATGTACGATATTCTCCTAATGGAATGGTGAAGTCCTATGTACGATCCCTGACAAAAGAAGGGTTTGGATTTCTGGGAACGCTGTAAATGGTTGGTATCGAACCCCAGCTTGCGAGGGTGCAGATGGTTGGATTCATGAAAGTCAAATTAGGCTTGTAGATTAAATAATCCCATTTCCGAAAATTTATGCGACAGTAGCTAAAACTTTTGGGTTAAGGAAATTGTCTGAAGGAGGAAAATAAATTCGTGCCAAAGAAAATTCGAGAAATAAAAGCTATGCTACTTAAAGCAGGATTTTTATATCGTTCCGGTAAAGGGAGTCATACTGTATGGAATCATTCTTTATTAGAATATAGTCTAACTATTTCTGGGAAAGATGGAAGTGATGCAGATCGTTATCAAGAACGAGATGTTAGAAATGCACTTAGAGATTTAAAACAGTTACAACAGGAGGATGAACAATGAACTCTCAATATAGTATTTTAATTCAATGGTCAGACGAAGATCAAAAATATGTGGTGAGTTTACCTGAATTTGGGCCTTATGCTCATACTCATGGGGAAACCTACGAAGAAGCCTTAAAAAATAGTCAGGAAGTATTAGAACTTTTAATTGAAGATTATCAGGCGAGAGGAAAAGAACTTCCTAAGCCTTTAACAATTCAAGTCTAGTTAATCTTCATATTTTTCATATTTCTCCGGCGGTTTTCTTCCCTAGAAACTCAGTTTATTAGTTAAGGATTTTAACCATAAAAATCTTCATCTAAAATTTGTTCAAGTGAAAACGGACAAATCTGAGGATATTCTTCTTGATTAGGAATACGAACCCCAAATTGAGCGCGTTTTCCTTCTTTAATTGCTAACCGACGACCATCAACATAAGCCGTTTCCAGGGCAGTTTTTAAATAAGATTTTAAAGAAGGAGTTTGTTGTAGTTGCTTTTGAACACGCTGACGATGTTCATCAACAGAATTATACCAACTTCCTTTCATCATTTCTGGTGCATCTTCTTGCACCCCTAACTTGAGTAAATGCGCCAATAGAACCATCAAATTACTTTCCAGACGATTTTTTTCCGATTTTCCCAACTCGGTTAACTCCTCAACTAAATGTTCCATATCCACAGCAGCAAAATTGCCTTGTTCTAACTGTTCAATTGTTTGCTGAAGCCAAAGTTGAAAATCTTTTTCATAGAGATGTTTAAGCATTTTTCCAACCCTTTAAAGTTAATTCAAGAACCAATGACAGCAGGCGGTTGACGGATGATTGAACCCATTGTCCCCCAAATGTGTAAAAATCAAGTACGGTAATATTGGAAATTGAGAGTAAACTGTGAGTTCAACTGTCGTCACGCCAAAAGATACACAAACAACGGTCAACCTGTCTCGTCGTCCTGTTTTTCCCTTCACCGCAATTGTCGGCCAGGAAGAAATGAAACTGGCTTTAATTTTAAATACTATCGATCCTAAAATCGGTGGTGTGATGATTATGGGCGATCGCGGCACAGGAAAATCCACCACCATCCGCGCCCTAGCTGACCTGCTTCCCGAAATTGAAGTGATCGCCGATGACCCCTTCAATAGCCATCCCACCGATGCGGAATTGATGAGTGATAACGTGCGGGAGCGTCTGAGCCAGCATCAGGATATTCCCGTATCTCGGAAAAAAGTCCCGATGGTGGATTTGCCTTTGGGGGCCACGGAAGACCGAGTTTGTGGCACAATTGACATTGAAAAAGCCCTATCTGAAGGGGTGAAAGCCTTTGAACCCGGACTTCTGGCCAAAGCTAATCGGGGGATTTTGTATGTGGATGAGGTCAACCTCCTCGATGATCACTTAGTTGACGTTTTATTGGACTCGGCGGCTAGTGGTTGGAATACCGTAGAACGGGAGGGCATTTCCATCCGTCACCCCGCGCGATTTGTATTAGTCGGTTCAGGAAACCCCGAAGAAGGCGAGTTACGCCCACAATTATTAGATCGGTTTGGAATGCACGCCGAAATTAGAACCGTAAAAGAGCCGAATTTACGAGTTAAAATTGTTGAAGAAAGAACCTCTTTTGATCAAAATCCTCAAACATTTTTAGAAACCCATATTAATGACCAAAACCAATTACAAAATAAACTGGTAGAAGCTCAAACTCTCCTCCCCTCTGTCCAAATTGATCATGATTTACGGGTAAAAATTTCCCAGATTTGTTCAGAATTAGATGTGGATGGTTTACGGGGAGATATTGTCAGTAACCGGGCGGCTAAAGCCCTAGCCGCTTTTGAAGGACGTACAGAAGTCACCGTCGATGATATTCAACGGGTGATTACCTTATGTTTGCGTCACCGTCTGCGCAAAGATCCCCTAGAAACCATTGATTCGGGTTTCAAAGTTCAAAAGGTTTTCCGTCAAGTTTTTGGTTTACCTGATGCCTAGTGACAGGTGAGGTCGTGTAGCGTTAATTGAAGTGGAAAATCCCTGATTGCAGCCGAAATCAGATCCCCCTAAATCCCCATTTTTAAGGGGGACTTTGATAGGAAATTTCCCAAGTAGAAAAAACCAGGGATTTTATAACTCCGGTTGCCATTTTTAAGGCGGGTTAGGGGGGATCAAACCGGGAGCCACTTATAGCATTTTTCAGATGAAAAAAATAATTTTAGGTTTTGATCCGGGTTTAGCAATATTAGGATTTGGGGCAATAGAGTGTGAAATTGATGACAAAACTCAGGAACAAAAATCCGTTTCTATGATTGATTTTGGAGTAATTAAAACCCCAGCCAAAACCGAATTAGGCAAGCGTTTATGTATTATTTATGAGGATTTAAACCAGTTATTAACTCATATAAAACCTGATTTGGCTATTGTGGAAAAACTCTTTTTTTATCGTATGGCAAATACCATTGCCGTTGCCCAAGCCAAAGGAGTGTTATTATTAGTTTTAGCTCAACACCAAATTCCTCTAGTTGAGTTTACTCCCGGTCAAGTTAAAAAGGCTTTAACAGGACACGGTAATGCGGACAAATATCAGGTTCAAGAAGCAGTGGCTCGGGAATTGAATCTAACAGAAATTCCCAGACCTGATGATGCTGCGGATGCTTTAGCTACCGCTTTAACCGCTTGGTTTGATCCTGATATAATTTTCCAATACGAATTAATTCACTGAAGTATAACGGATTATTTATGATTATTCTCACCTCTCAAGAAATCGCTCAATTTCGCTCCCAACTGGCTGAATATTCCGTTGCTTTAGAAGCCTTAGATAGAATTGAAAATTGTGAAGGAGATCTCGAAGATGCGGCCATTGAAATGGCAATTTATGTGGGTCAGTCACCCGATACTTCTGAAAATTGGTTAGATGGTTTAGCCAAACGATATCGAGTGAGTTTGTGTAATAAAGACCTGCGGGAAGAATTAATTCAAGGCAATATTACAGCCATGGTAGAATCTCTAATTGCGGAAAATCAATGTCCAGCCCTATTAATTACCCCGGTTGTAATTTATGCGGTGAAATCGGGAATTGATCAATTTTGTCAACCTTTAGAATATAAATTATAGGGATTTGGTAACAAAACAAACCCCTGAAACGAAGATTTTACCCTAAAATTAGAAATCAAACACAAACCGAATTTAGGAGTAATTTATGAGTCCAGAAACCTTAGTGAAAAAAGAGCCTGTTACCCACGATTTTAGTATTGATGACTTTAATTCCCATGTCATGAATACCTATGCCCGTTTTCCCATTGCCTTAGAGCGGGGAGAAGGGTGTCGCGTTTGGGATACTAATGGCAAAGAATACTTAGATTTTGTCGCCGGAATTGCGACTTGTACCCTAGGACACGCCCATCCGGTATTAATTGAAGCGGTCACCCAACAAATTAAAACTCTGCACCATGTTTCTAATTTATATTATGTTCCCGTGCAAGGAGAATTAGCCAAATGGTTAACCGATCATTCCTGTGCAGATAAGGCATTTTTCTGTAATTCTGGAGCAGAAGCTAACGAAGGAGCGATTAAATTAGCTCGGAAATATGCCCACGACAAATTAAATATTGAAGACCCGGTTATTATCACCGCCCACGCCAGTTTTCATGGTCGAACTTTAGCCACAATTACGGCTACGGGACAACCCAAATATCAAAAAGGTTTTAGTCCGTTAGTGCCGGGTTTTGTGTATGTTCCTTATAATGATATTCAGGCTTTAGAATCAACAATTGCTCATGTTGATAAAGACGGGCGACGGGTAGCCGCAATTATGTTAGAAGCGCTGCAAGGAGAAGGAGGTGTCCGTCCTGGGGATATTCAATATTTCCAACGAGTTCGGCAAATTTGCGATGAAAAAGGCATTCTTTTAATCTTAGATGAAGTTCAGGTTGGCGTGGGTCGCAGTGGTAAATTATGGGGTTATGAAAATTTAGGAATTGAGCCGGATATTTTTACCTCGGCGAAGGGTTTGGGCGGTGGTATTCCCATCGGGGCGATGATGTGTAAAGCATTCTGTGATGTTTTTGAACCCGGAAGTCATGCGTCTACCTTTGGCGGAAATCCTTTTGTTTGTGCGGTGGCGTTGGCGGTTTGTCAAACCTTAGAAAGAGAAAATATTCTGGAAAATGTCCAGAAGCGGGGTGAACAACTTCGCAGCAAGTTAACAGAAATTGCCCAAAAATATCCTGATTTAATTGCCGAAGTCCGAGGCTGGGGTTTAATTAATGGTTTAGAATTAAAAGAGGATGTGGAATTAACCTCTCCCCAGGTCGTGAAAGTGGCAATGGAAGCCGGGTTATTGTTAGTTCCGGCTGGCCCGAAAGTGTTACGTTTTGTACCGCCTTTAATTGTGACGGAGGAAGAAGTTAATCAGGCGTTACAAGCGGTTGAAAATTCCTTAAAACAGTTAACAGCTTAATTTAACTCAATTCCCTATTCTTCTTTCTTTAACCGAGAGAAGGTAGGGAAAATCAAATTATATTTGATAATTTTTTGCAATAGTTATAGCTAAATATTGAAAAAATTATTAGCTTTTTTTTGAACGATAACGATACAGAGGAGAAGTATTGATTTGACTCTCCAATTGAGAAATCAAATCATCTAAAATAGAAATTCCTGCATCTGCTCGTTGGCAAACTTCCTGAATTTTGACAGATGTTTGTTGCACTTTTTGTAAATCGGGTTGATGTTTTTGGGTCATGGCAAATTAAAGTTACTTTTTGCTTCTCCAATTGTAGCTTGTGCTCTGGCTATTGTGACTATTGCGTCCTCAATAGAACGAGTCAGTGGCTCCAGCATAGTAGAATGAGAAATCCGCTGTGATTCAGCCATTCTAGCCATAAGAGTATAAAATCGAGAATAGTAAGTATTTGCCCTTTGCCGAATATTATCCAGATCTTCTAAGGTGATAATCGTGGTTTCGGTTTCAGAATAAGTTTCCATGATTACAAAACTAGTTTCTGTAGCATGGTTAATAACCGCTAATAACTGTCTTTGTAATTCTAAAACCGTTGTTGTAAGTTCCAGGGGAAGTGCAACCATTGATAATTGGGAGAATAACAATCAAGATAGGTCAGCCTTGATTATGACATATCATGATCTGAAATGTTTGGTTATACTAAATTAATGGAGGGAAACCCACTATGACCACAGCGACTTTAACCATACCTGAACAGCGCACGGTTTTAAATCAAGTCAGTTGGCAAACATTTATTAATTTATTGGACGATTTAGGGGATAATCGTGCTGCTCGTTTATATTATGATCAAGGAGTATTAGAAATTATGACTCCATTGGGAGAACACGAGAATAACAATCGGTTTATTGATGATTTAGTGAGAGCTATCGCAGATGAATTAAACCTAAACCTAAAAAAAATGGGATCTTTAACCTTAAAACGAGAAGAATTATTAAAAGGTGCAGAACCGGATTCTTGTTATTATTTGAATAATGAACCCTTAGTTAGACATAAACAGAATATTGATTTGGCATCAGACCCACCTCCTGATTTAGTATTGGAAATTGATATTACCAGTAGTTCTTTAGATAAACAGGCGATTTATGCTGCTTTTGAAATTCCTGAACTATGGCGTTATAATGGTCAAAAATTAGAGGTTTTTATTTTAGATACAACAACTCAATTCTATCAAAAATCAACTCAAAGTTTACATTTTCCCTGGCTGCCTTTAGAAATTATTCCCCAATATATTCGTCAAAGTTTAAGAGATGGCGAAACCGCAACATTAAAATCTTTTAGAACTTGGGTTCGAGAACAATATCATAGTCAGTAATCATCAAAACCCTATTGTTGTTTATCCGTAATTGAAATCACATAGGGGTGATAAGCATTGGGTTTATAAGACCCTACCCAAATTTCATATTTTCCCGATAACCATTGACCCTCAATACTAGGATTAATGTCTTTAGCATCATCACTACACCAACTTCCCCCTGGCCCTCGAATCACTAAAACCGTATCTTCGCTACTTTGGACTTGCAGTTTTAAATAATCAAAAAAACTGGTTAAAATTACCGTATGATCCGGTTGTTGATCCACATAACCCTGACAAGTTCCAGTTTGGGTTTCTTGGCGTCCGGCGATATCCTTAGCCAAAGTTGGCCCTCCACTTAATCCCCGAATCAGCAGGGGGTTGGGGCTGAATTGAGGACTGAGGGTGATATTTTCAAACATGGGGGTGGATGTGCCGTTAAACGGTTGAGCTTCCACTGCACGAGGCAGTAATAACCCAACCGTCACCATCACAACGCCCAATGCTAAGTTTTTGAGAGTGGCATTAGTCATTGTTAGAACTATTTTATTTATGATTTTTTACCCAGGATTTCTTCTTTCAGGGTATTAAAATCTGCACTGAGTTCTTTGCGGTTATCTGCTTTGAGGAGATAACGATAAATAAACCAAGCTGAGTATCCTAAACCAACGGTTTCAAAGGTGGGTTTAATCAGAGGAATTTCATTAATAATTTCTACTAATCCCACTAAAATCTTGAAGGTAATTAAGAAGGCAACGATTAAACCGACCGTCGTTAAGGGACGTTTGTAATCTTTAAAGAAACTGCCTAAATTTTCGGGGAGTTCAGATAAAAATGCGAGAATTTCTTCTTTCATGGGTTGTACAGATTGGTTAACAGAATCATAGGAGAAAGTTGTGGGAGAATCAATCACCACTTCAACTTTACTGGCACTGATCGGTTCAGCATTGAATAAAATTTCCGTTGCTGAAGTATTCACCCATTTCGGTTGATTTTCAACCAAGGGCTCCGGTGTGGGTTCTTCCTCTACAACAGGAGGTTCCTCTGCTATAGTTTGTTCCACAATTGGTTCCGGCGCGGGTTCTTCCAGCAGGGTCAGAGGAGTTTCCTCAGCTACGGGTGCGGGTGCAGGTGCTTCTGCAATAGGAGTTTCCTCCGCTACAGGTTCTTCCACAACCACAGGAGGTTCCTCGACGGGCGGCTCCTCCCCTACAGGTTCTTCCACCGTGATCGGAGTTTCCTCAGCTACGGGTTCTTCTGCAACCACAGGAGGTTCCTCAATTATTGGTTCTTCAGCTACAGGTTCTTCCACCGTGATCGGAGGTTCTGAAGATGGGGATAAGGAGACATCAACTCCCGTTTCTGCCTCGGATGCTGGGGCGGGTGTAGGATCAACTGTAGGCTTAGGTTTTTTAGATTGGGAAGAATTGCCCTTTGCATCGGATGATTTGCGAGATCTGGGAGAATTTGCCATAATATCTGCCTCGTTAAATATTAACCCGGTAAAACAGTTTGAAAACGAATTAAATCAATCCCTTTTTGATGGAACAATACCCAAGATTCAATTAAATCTGGGCCGTGCATAGTTCCCATCAAAGCTGCTCTAAGCGATCGCATTACTAACCCTTTTTTGACGTTTGTTTCCTTCATCGCACTATTAATTATTGCTTTAGCAGCATCGGATGTTAAGGGTTGATCTCGTTGTTGGGTTATTTTATCCTGAATTGCCTGCACAATGGCGATCGCATTTTCTTGTTGCAATTGAGTCGTTGCTTCCTCGTCTAATTCAACCCTTCCAGTGAAAAATAATCGACTCATTTCCACCGCATCTTTCAGAGTGGTTAAACTAGGGCCAATTAAGGCCGTAAGCTGTTCTAACCAAGATTGATCCGTATTAGAGTCAAATTGATAACCCGCTTCTTGCCAATAGGGAATTAATAACTGAGTTAATTCTGGGATCGGCATTTTATGAAGATATTGGCTATTAATCCAATTTAATTTATCCCAATCAAACTTTGCCCCGGCTTTATTAACTCGCTCAAAACTAAAGTGTTTGGCTGCGGTTTCCAAGGTAAATAATTCTTCCGTAGCATCGGGAGGAGTCCAACCCAATAGGGTCATATAATTAGCCAGAGCTTCTGGCGTATATCCCATAGTTCTAAAATCAGAAATCGAGGTCACACCATCCCGTTTGGATAATTTGCGACCCTCCGCATTCAGAATTAAAGGGGTATGACCAAATTCAGGAATATTGGCATTTAAAGCTTCATATAACAGAATTTGTTTCGGCGTATTAGAAATATGATCTTCCCCTCGAATCACTTGGGTAATCTTCATATCAATATCATCAACAACCACCACAAAATTATACAGAGGTTGCCCAATTTCGCCGCTACTAGAAGCCCGCGCAATCACCATATCACCGCCCAAATCACTGCCTTTCCAAGTGACTTTTCCCCGGACTAAATCATTCCAGCTAATTTCTCGATCATCGTCTATTTTGAAACGAATCACCGCCTGACGACCCTCGGCTTCAAAGGCGGCTTGCTGTTCCGGGGTGAGGTGACGATGGCGGTTATCATAGCGAGGGGCTTCATTTCTCGCCTTCTGCCCTTCTCGCATGGCGTCTAGTTCCTCTGGGGTGCAATAGCAACGATAGACTAAACCTTTCTCCAGCAGGGTTTGGATAGCTTGGCGATATAATTCTAACCGCTCGGATTGATAGAATGGCCCTTCATCCCAGGTTAGGCCTAACCAAGTCAACCCGGTGAGAATGTTTTCCGTATATTCAGGGCGAGAGCGTTCTAAGTCGGTATCTTCAACCCGCAGGACAAAAGTACCTCCTTGGTTGCGGGCAAATAACCAGTTAAAAACGGCAGTTCTAGCAGTTCCTATATGTAAATTTCCGGTGGGACTTGGAGCAAGACGAACTCTAACAGTCATATTGATATCAATTCTTAATTTAACATAGTCGTAAAAACGCACTGATACAGCTATCCTACCATTATTAAGTTCCCTTTCGGCAGGAATTTTTCTCTAAAGCTGGTTAATAGTCAGGGTTTTTCAAAGACTAAAAAATGTTGTTGGGGCAAAAAATCTTGGGTTTCTTTCCAGTTTAAACCCACGGCTGCCATTTCTTTTTTTACCTGTTTTTCTGACATTTTATGGAGTCCTTTAATAAAAATCAAAGGATTTTCCTGACGATATTCTAATAATACCACCCGTCCCCCGGATTTTAAGGCTTTGACAATTCCTTGCATCATTTCTTGGGGATATTGAAATTCATGATAAGCGTCAACCATTAGGGCTAAATCCACGGTAGATTCGGGTAAATTTGGGTGATCTTCAGTTCCTAAAATGGGTTCAACATTTTGAATATTTTCCTGGGTTTTCACAAAATTAATCAGTTCCAACATTTCCGGTTGTACATCCACAGCTAAGACTTTTCCCTGGGTAACAAAGGGGCTAATTCTAAAGCTAAAATATCCGGTTCCCGCCCCAATATCGGCGACAATATCGCTGGGTTTTAAATTTAAGGCGGCGATCGCTTGTTCCGGTTGTTCGGAGGTTTCTCGACTCGGACGTTCTAACCATCCGGCTCCCTGATGGCCCATCACCTGAGCAATTTCTCTGCCCAGATAAAATTTCCCAATCCCGTCGGGACTGTGGAGGGTACGGTATTCATAAACAGAATCAACTTTTGGGGCCGTTAAGGCGAGGGTGGGATCGGGGTTAAACAGACATCCCAACAAAATCACCGCCACGCTATAAAGAATCGGGGATAAATATTGATATAAAGATTTGCTCATTGTTTACTTAGCTTGCAACTCTTGTTAAACTATAAAAAATAGCACAAAATAAAAATTAGGTGCAATTATTTTATAGGAGAATTATACCTTGCATCAAGAATATAACAAATTAGTCCGCGATCGCATCCCAGAACTGATTCAAAAATCAGGATTTCAGTATAATATTACAACGTTATCAGAAACCGAATATCGTCAAGCCTTACGGGATAAACTCATCGAAGAAGCCCAGGAAGCGGCTCAAGCCTCACCTGGGGAATTAGTCCAGGAATTAGCGGATTTATTGGAAGTGATAGCGGCATTAATGGAAACCTACGGCATTGAAGATGAACGGATTTTATTAGAACGGGATCATAAACGGGCAGAAAAAGGCGGATTTGAACATAAAATCAAATTACTTTGGACTGAATCCACTTAGTTTTTATACTGATTAATTATGGCTGTTAGTCGAATTAAAATTGCTAAAGATAAGGCGGAATTAGTGCGATCGCTCACAGAAATAGAAGGCAAAACCGGGCCGTTTCAAACCTACGCCGACGTGATTGCCTTTGCTGCCTTATTAGGAAAACGACGGCAAAAACGGATGACCGTTGATGGACTTTCTAAGCGAGATCCCGGGCCAATTTCCCTGGAGGTTTTTATTTCTCGGGGGTATGATGCAGTTATCAAATTAGTAGCAATTTCAGAAACCCAAAATACTAAACTTTTATCTCCGTTTGAACTAGAAGCAGAAGAAGAAAGGGCATTGATTTTTGAAGAATATGCCAATGGTGGCTTAGAGATATTACGAGAAGAATGTCGCGGAACGGTTGATTATTCGGATCGATTATTGTTAATATTAATGGCAGAACATGATCGCCCATCCCAAACCGAAGGCGAATTTGATTTAAGTCGTTTTTTGGGTTAAATCATCTATAGAGTCAAATAACCAAGTGATTCGATCTTAGATCAATTTCAATGGCCTCAACTGATTTTCACAATATGCAATCCAAACAGCAAAGACAACTGATTACTTACGAAACCATTTTAATTTATGAACGAACCTATCGATTACCCGTCCTCAAAAATAACGGTGTAAAAGCAGTTCAGAAAAAAATTAGAGAACATCAGAAATTAATTAAAGAGGGTGTTCGATACCGTTATCAGTTGGGAGGAATCATTAAGCGAAAAGAAGAAATTAGCCAGGGAGAAATTTTTGATGAAATTCAATTATTTATTAAGGATTATAGTCATATTATTAATTTATTAGAAAATTATAGGGATAGTTATTATGGATTTTTGGTAACCCTGGCTGATGACTTAAAAAAGTTATTCAAACAAAAATATTTAGAAATAAAAACTTTGGAAAATGAAAGAAGAAAATTAGAGTTGAAAAACACTGAAAATCCGAAAATACTGGAGGAACTAAAGTGGGAGAAACAAGAAAATTTTAAAGCAGTTTTATTGTTAAGTAATGCTTATTTTTTGATGTTAGAAAAAATAAGATTGATTAGTGAAGGGATTCAAAAACTTGCAGAAGACACCAAAAATCAGAAAGAAATTGTTCAGCAAATAGTTAAAGATTTAGAAGTCCATCAAGAGATTTATGAATATCAAAGAAAAGCCTATAAAGTTCGTCAAAAAATAGCAAAAATTGCCCATAATGCTATTAATTTTGATAGCTCTTTACAAGATTATTTCAGCCCTTTTCAATCTTTAATTGATGAAATTGTCAAGGTAGATGAATATTTTTATGCCACGGTCGGAGATATTAAAAATCTAGGGGATAATATTTTGAAATATGATGCCAATTTAGTAAATCTGGAAGATGATGGGGTGATTTCTGAAACTTTTCTTGATTTTATGGTGACCAGTTATGAGAAAAAAGCTCGATTAAAAGATGCTTTTATTCAATCTCAATTATTAGATTGGCAAATTCATAATTTTGATGGCGGTGAAAATGGTATATTTTTAGACCAAGGTATTGATTTAATCTCTAACTATATCTCCAACCAACTCACTGATCAAAGAAAAGTTCTAGGCATTACAGAAGTAACGTTTGTTCCTACCGTCCCCCTATCTACTTTTGAAAAAACAAGATCAATGGGACTAAGTAATCGTCCTATTCTGTTAACCCAAGAATTTCGCAGTGATCGAAATATTGATTATACCCAATTGCGGGATCTCCTTGCCCAGCATAGTTGGAAAGAAGCTGATCTTGAAACCACTCAATTAATGCTAAAAGTCATGGGTAAGAAGTATTGGAATGAGGTTTATAAGGAAGATATTGATAACTTTTCTGGTCAAGATCTCCAGACAATTGATCAACTTTGGGAACAATATAGTTATGGTTATTTTGGCTTTAGTATTCAGCAAACAATTTGGAGTGAAATGGGGGGTCAAGTTGATTATGAAACGGAAAAGAGACTCGGCGAGCGCCTGGGGTGGCGAAAAGAGGGCAAGTGGTTAGACTACGAAGCACTAACCTTTAAATTGTCCCCGATGACCCCCATGGGGCACTTACCTGCCCAATGGTTACACTATGACCCGAATTTTGAATTATCTGCCCAAGCGTCAACAGAAAAACTTTCCATGGGAGCTTGGCGAGTGGGGTCTTGGTTAGTTTGGCAGATGCACTTATTCTTTTCTCGTGTAAAAAGTTGTCATGAAACTTTTCTATAAAATTAATCAGAGATCAAAATACCCAAGCCATTGCCTAAATTATCATCAAATATTGCACCCCGACTCATTAGTTCATCTTTGGTTTGTTGGGAAATACCTAAATTATATCTAAAATGAGCTTTTTTAACAGTAATTTCTCTAATTTTAGTCAAACTTAAATTTGCCCAACTTAAATCAGCGAAACTCAAATTAGCTAGACTCAAATTAGCTTGAAATAGGTTAGCTTTTGTTAAATTGGCTCGACTTAAATTACTTCCAATTAGTTCGGTGTTGGTGAGGTTAGCTCGACTTAAATTTGCTCCTATCAAATTAGCTTGATTTAAGTTAGTTTCGGTCAAATTGGTTTGAGCCAGATTCACTTGACTTAAGTTGGCTTCACTCAAGTTCGCATGACTTAAATTAGCCTGACTCAGATTTGCTCCCATCAGATAAGCTTGACTCAAGTTAATTCCACTCAAGTCAACCCCTTGTAAATTGGCTTTGCTCAAATAGACTTGATTCAGGTTGGCTTCCGCCAGATTTGTATTCCCTAAATAGACCCCACTGAGATAGGCTTTACTCAAGTTAGCTCCACTTAAATTGGTTTGACTCAGGTAAGCTTCGGTTAAGTCAGCTTCTCTCAGATTAGCTGCGGTTAAATCGGCACCAATTAAGTTGGAATTACTCAGGTTGGCTCCCGTTAAATCAGCATTCTTGAGGTTTGCCCCCATCAAGTTAACGCCGCTTAAATTGGCTTGACTTAAATTAGCTTGACTTAAATTAGCTTCTGTCAGGTTAACATGGCTGAGGTTAGCTTGACTGAAGTTAACTTCTCTTAAATCAGCCTTGGTTAAATCAATACCCTGTAAATTAATTCCAATTAAATCATGTTTTGCATCAATACCAACAAGTTTAGCTAATGCCAATAAATTATTTGTATTCGCATGAATCAGGGTTTTAATTTGTTCTTTTAACTCTTGATCATTCATGGTTAAAGTGACCCTTAACTTGAATCAGTTTTAAGAGGATGCTCATAAAACATGGAAAAATCAATCTGGACATCTTTACTACTGTTTTGAGGTAGGAGAAACCCATCTCATCTTAATGGCAAATTCCGACTCAATACCGCCTGTCTTAATTGTCCTTGATGCTGATTTAATAAATCTTGACCGGATACAGCATCTAATCCTGTCCACTGCATCAATAGAGCTAACTTGACGGATTTCCCACTTTTTTCTAATAAAATTTCAGCTGCTTCTCGATCAATTTCCGTCAAATCCATTAATATTCTTAAGGAGCGATCGTGTAATTTTTTATTGGTCACCGCCACATCAATCATGCGATTCCCATAGACTTTTCCCAACTTAACCATAACGCTAGTTGAGAGAATATTTAAGGCCATTTTGGTCACAGTTCCGGCTTTTAATCGGGTTGAACCCGCTAAGATTTCTGGCCCGACTAATAGACGAATATCCACATCCGCCTCAAATTCCACCTGCTCCACCGGAACACAAGCAATAAATACGGTTTTTGCCCCCCGTTGACAAGCCGCTTGTAACGCCCCCTGGACAAAAGGAGTTGTCCCTCCGGCCGTAATTCCCACCACCACATCTAAATGGGTAATTTGACGCAGGGCGATCGCCCCGGCTCCATCTTCGGCCCGATCTTCCAAATCTTCCGAACTGCGAACCAAAGCCCCGGCTCCCCCGGCAATAATGCCCTGAACTAGTTCTGGAGGGGTACAGAAGGTGGGGGGACATTCAGCCGCATCCAGAACCCCTAAACGGCCACTGGTTCCCGCTCCAACGTAAAATAGACGCCCCCCCTGACGCAGTGCGGCCGTGGCTAGGTCAATGGCTTCGGCCAAGGATTCACGGGAACGGGCGATCGCCAACAAGGTTTGGACATCTTCCCTGTTGAACAAATCCACTAATTCCAAAGAGGTCAGTTGATCTAAGTTCTGACTGCTGACGTTGATTTGTTCCGTTAATAAATGTCCCCGGGATTCCCACTGTTCCATATTGATCTTGACCTACAATCTGTACTCTTTAAACCCACCTATAATAACCCTTCTAGCCGTTTGCGAATATCGTCTAGTTCCGGTGAGACAAAATCCGGCTCTTTCTCTGGGGGTTGGTCTTCCTCGACTTGCCAATCCGTTTGATCAACGTTATTTTCGGGAGGAATGGCTAACTCTCCAGACCCAACCCGTTCCCAGTCATAGTCAACCGAAATGCAAAATTCCTTGATTTCTTCCTCGTCAATAGCCTCAACCGTAGCCGTTGGGAAATCCTGAGCTTCCAGAAGCACGCCAAAGCGAATGGCATCATCCTCGTCTTCAAATATTAACACTTTATTGCGATCGCCCATCTGAATCGTATGAATTCCTTCATTTTCTGTTCCAGCGTTGAACAGTAGTACATAAACTCGCATAGCTTTGGATGAAGTTGTGATCACTATTGCTTTACCATTTTACCGCCAAAGGGGGGAATTTTTCACAAGGGGATCAGATTGTTTCGATTCCCAGTCTTCTGTAAGATGAACTGGATCGGAAAACTTATATTTTTTAAAACAATCAATGCAGTTTGTTAATTTAGCCCCTCAATCCTTAGCTCTGAAACAGTTTATTCAAGATCAAACCTTATTTCCCGATACCTTTAATTCGACTATTTGTGATCAGGATGAAATGTATTTATTTGCCTTAGCGAATCACGGTACACCCGATCGCGCTTGTATTCGTTATTATTTTAATGGGCGTCGGATTTTAGATAGTGTTAGACAGGTTTTAAAGTGGCAGTTTGGACAATTAGATCGGATTTCTTCGTTCCTGGATTTTGCCAGTGGTTATGGTCGTTTTACCCGGTTTTTAGTTCAGGAAATCCCGCCCCAAAACCTTTGGATTTCTGATATTTATGCCCAGGCGGTGCAGTTTCAAATCGAACAATTCGGGGTGCAGGGAATTGTTTCTACCACTTATCCCCAGGACTATCCAATCCAACAATCCTTTGATGGCATTTTAGCCTGTTCGTTTTTTAGTCATCTTCCTGAAACTACCTTTTTAACTTGGTTACAAAAACTCTATTCTTTATTATCTCCTCAAGGAATATTGATGTTTAGTGTTCATGACCGGGACTTATTACCCAGCCATTTAGCTATTTCCTCCTCAGATATTTTATTTATTCCCAATAGTGAAAGTAGAAGTTTAGATATGAATGAATATGGCACTAGTTATGTTGGTGAAAATTTCGTGGCGCAGAGTTTAAAAACAATTAGTCAAGGGGAAGCGGTTTATTCTCGAATTCCTAAAGGAATTTGTGGCTATCAAGATTTATATTTAGTCACTCGTACACCTCAAAAATCCCTATCTTCCCTAAAATTTACTCACCATCCCCAAGGAAAAATAGAACGGTGTGAATTAACCCTAGAGGGAAATCTTTTATTAACCGGAACAATAGCAGAAGTTAACCCCAATGGTCAATTAGACTCTATTCTTATTTCAATTAATGGCAGATTCGTTCAAAATGGCTTATTTTCTGTTAAACCCCATGATTCTGATGCTCAATGGTCTTGGTCTTATCAACTTCCCTTAGCTGAAATTTCCCAGCAAGATATTATCTTAATTAAAGGGGTCAACACTCAAGGATTAGAATGGGTTTTTGAAACAACAACCCTAGAAAATTTAATTAGGACTTACGCAGAATACCCAATTATACACCATCTGTAGGGGCGAACGGCCGTTCGCTAGATATGGTTGTTTTGCGTAAGTCCTGTTAATTCAACCCTACACCATACCATAATTAAATCCTTCGATACCATCAGCCGTTACCCTTTTAAACGACCTATCCCCAACATTGTCAAAAACAATCCTGATTCTTTGTGCTAGTCGGAGTCTAATGAGCAAGAGGAGTAGAGCGAAAAAACAACACAACCATTTATAGAGAAGTTTGTAAGGTATAAAAAATAGTGAATTGAGTGTAAAATGTTGTTTTTATTCTTGCCCTCGCTTGTTGTTTACCCTTAAGTACAATGTCAAACTTTCAACCTGTATCTATTCCCGTGGCCAGAGAAACCAACACTGCTACCCCAGCCATCATTGTGTTTAATGATGAAGTGGATACACTCATCGGCGGTGAAGGTGCAGACTCCTTCTTTTTACGCCGTAATGGAGATCAAATTGCACCCTTAACCCCGGCTGCATCCCTGATTGGGACAAAAAATGATGATATTTTAAAAGGAACAGCGCTTCGTGATGTAATTGCCGGTCGAGACGGAAATGACACGATTATTGGTTTCCTGGGAGATGATTTTCTGGAAGGACAAAATGGAAATGATATTCTATTTTCTGGTCAAGGGAGTGATTTACTGATCGGAAGTAGCGGATTTGATACTCTATTTGGTGATATCGGAATTGATACGGTTTATGGGGGGACAGAATCCGATGTGATATTTGGGAATAATGACCAGGATACACTGTTTGGCGATGGTGGGGATGATAGCATTTATGGCGGTCAAGGTAATGATGGTTTAATTGGTGGGACGGGAAACGATTTGCTCTTAGGCGACCGAGGCAATGATACTTTGGTAGGCATTTCTAATGATAATTTAGGCTATACCCTGATTACGGATTTTAATGGGGATGAAGATAAGTTACTGTTAGCCGGGACTCCCGATTTATATACTATTGGTAATTTACCCGCCAATGTACCCCCAGGAGTGGCAATTTTCAAACTGAATGCTAATGGGTCACAACAGTTATTAGCAGTTGTTCAAGGTAATATTTCATCAACATTAGACAGTAATCAATATGTATTTGTTTAATCAAAATTAACTCAGAATAGGTGCATGACTAAGTAGGGGTAATTCATGAATTGCCCCTAAAACAGATTTCAAGCAATATCCTAATTTTTTGAGGGTGTCATTCGTCGATTTCTGAGTCTTTTTTTATCATCTTCTACCGTATATTCTTCTAAATCATCATCTTGAGTAGAAAGAGAATCTAGCCTTGCTTGTATTCCTTGAATCGCTTCTTCGGTGACTTGAAAAGAATCCTGAAGATCATAAACAATGTCCTGGGCTTCACCAATTCTGGCATAAAATTCAGGAATAAAATCATCTTTCACCGTCTCTAAATGTTGGGAGAATTTCCGGCTCTCTCGGGTAATTTTAAAAAACAAAATTAAAATACTTAAAACACTGGCACTAGGAATCAAAACAGCTACTAAAACCCAAGTTGATAATAACGGGTTAACCCGCCTGAAACTCTGGGAAATTTCCGTTTGAACTAAATCTCGAATTACAATGCGATCCCGCCAGGCGGTGTCTACGCCATCGCTACTGGTATCGGATATTGCCAAGGAATTGTCATACGGGTAATTGATTAAATCTTGAAATTTATAAGATTTATAATCAAATAAATCTGGATAAAAAATACTAAAACAAGCGGAAAAACCAACTAAAATCAATTCAATTATATTCATTTAACTGCAATAATTAGGAGTCAAAATTTAACTTTTTAAAGTTTTTGTCCTGTCGAATCGGGTCAAAATCCGTTTCCCGTTTAACTAACTTTTGACAGGCTTCAGGATTTAAGCGCGTAGCCCGTTTTAGATTTTCCAGGGCTAATTCCACTTGCCCTTGAACCGCATAACATCGGGCTTTGTTATACCAAATTCGGTAAAAATCAGGACGAATTTTAGCCGCTTGATTATAGGATGAAATCGCCTCATCATACTTTTGAAGTTTCGCTAAAGCAAAGCCCCGATTATTCCAGGCATCCATATAATTAGACTTTAAATCAATAGCTCGTTGGTAGGATAAAATCGCAGCTTCATAATGATTCAGTTTTCCTAAAGCCACTCCTCGATTATTCCAAGCATCGGCATAATTATATCGCAATTGAATCGCTCTTTCATAGGAGACAATTGCCTCATGATAGCGTTGTAATCGAGTCAGTGCTACCCCTCGATTATTCCAAACTTCTGCTAAATCCGGTTTGAATTTTAAACCCTCATCATAACTTTGAACTGCCCCTTCTAAATCCCCTTCTAAAAATAATTTATCTCCCTGTTTGGCTAAACTAATCGCTTGTCTAAGTTGTTCTTCCGGTTCAACTTCTGAAGCTGGAGTTTCCGCCCCCGTGTCTGGTGAAGATTTTTCCCCAACTTCGGTTTTTTCAGTTTCTGAAGCAGATGGTAAGAAAACCGGGATTAAAATATTCTCAGAATTATTAACCGGGGATGTTGTTTCTAGTGTGGCGGATTGATGATTTGTTTCGGGTAATAATTCTCCCATGTCTGAAAGGGATTCATTTTTTTCTGCCTGTTCCACCCAAACCGCTTCAATGACTGGTAAAGCAGTTTGAGTCGTTAGAGTTTGTAAGGTTTCGTGGGCTAAATCATTTTTATTTTGCAATTGATATAAAATTTGTCTAGCTTCGGTAAGTACCCGTTCCATCTCCGTCAGGGTATCGGTTTTGAGACTTTCAATTTCCTGCTCTGCGGATGCCGTTTGTTGGGCTAATTTTTTCAGTAAAAACCAAACTCCACAGGCTGCGATCGTATTCAACAGCAATAACAATAGTAAAATTAAACTTAATAATGCCAGATAGCGACGGAAGGTATTATCAACCTGATTTTCTACTTGATTTTTAATCTCCTGTTCCCGGACAGAAGATTCTGATAACGGGGAATTTTGAGCCAGGGAATATGTGGATAAACAGGTAAAAAACAGTAAAATGGTAACGGTAGCAATCTGGCTCCGTTGATCAAATAGCTTAGGTGTGAACTTCCCCACTGTCCCAAATCGACAAAAGGCGAAGGTGAGCGCAAATTTGTTTTTGTTTTTCATATCATCTAAGCGTGAATTGAGGAAATCCAAATTGGATATCCCCAGGATCAAATTATTGAAGAACAGCAAGAATTAAGAAATATTATCATGTCTGAGTGGATCGAGATCGGGACTATTGTTGCGGCTCACGGGTTAACAGGAGAAGTGCGGGTTTATCCCAATTCGGATTTTCCTGAACGATTTATCGAACCGGGTCAGCGCTGGTTATTACATCCCGGACAAACTGAACCTGAACCCGTGGAATTTTTGGGCGGCTATTTGATGCCCAGTAAAGGCATTTATGTGGTTGAAATTGAAGGAATTGAAGATCGAAATCAGGCGGAGGCGTTACAGGGCTGTCCATTATTGATTACCGACCAAGATCGTCCCTATTTAGAGGAAGGCGAATTTTATGTTTTAGATTTAATTGGGTTGGAAGTCTTTGACCAAAGAAAAGCGCAAGTGATTGGAAAAGTCATAGATGTGATTTCAGCCGGGAATGATTTACTCGAAGTGGAGTTAAATTCCCCAACTCCCACCCAAGATACCCTCGTTTCTGAACCGATTCCCGAGGGGATTCATCGTAAATCTAAAAAGAAACGTAAACCTAAACCCCTACCTACGGTTTTGATTCCCTTTGTTAAAGAGATTGTTCCAGTTGTGGATTTAGAACAAAAACGGATTGAAATTACCCCGCCCTCTGGGTTAATTGAGGAAACGGTGTGAACGAAACCTTTTCTTAACAGGCTGTGTGATAGACTCTAATCTTGCTGTCTGAGATCTTGCCATGACTGACTTAATTAACGATTCACTGGAAAACCTACCACGCGAGGTTAGGGTGAACCAACTTCGCAATTTGATCGAAACCCTGCATATTGCTGATGAAATTGCTACCAAGGGCTACTTAATCAGTAGTTCTGAACTGGCTGATCTCATGGATATTAATGCTAGTGCTGTCACCAGTCGAGGGGATAACTGGGCCTGGCGCAATTGGGAAGTATCCAGAGTGCGGCGAGAAGGTAATCAAATTCTCTGGCAGTTGGAACGAGTTAACTAGCAGTTTGCTGACCGTTGATTGTTTATTGTCGAGTGCTGATTTAGTAAAGTTCTCCCTCATAACGGGGGAGAACTTTATAGGCTTTTAATTTTGTCCAAAGTTAAATATTTAGCGATCGCCCTATTTTAAAATTCTGTTTTTATGTATTTTCTCTAACACAGGACATAACTTCACGGCGTTAATTACCTTAGCCTGTCCAGCATCACTCAAAAATCCTCTTGAACTAATCAACTCACTAGCATTAAAAGTAAACCCTGCCGTACAATCAACGTGAGAATTATACTTCAGAAAATTATGCTCGCTCGCAATAATTTCTGCCTCACAACATAGCAAATAATCTCTATTCTGAATATAGTTATTAATTTTGGAATTAATCATAAATCCATAAGGTGAAGGATCAATATATGCGATTAAAACAAACTTATCCTTGGGTGGCTTACTATAACGGCAAGATTGCACATAAAATATTTCCCACTTTGCTGGCATAAAGTTCTAAACTATGGGTGTGGATTTTGCAAATGTTCAAGCAGTTCTTCGGAATTATCAAAGGTTTTGATCATATCTTCCACATTAATTATATCGTTCTCATCCGCAGATTCCCAGGCGCGATCATGACTTAACTGCGTAAGCTCTGCAAAAGATAAATTTCCATATTTTGTTGCTGAATGTTCTAAACATTCAATATCAGAATCACTCAAAAAATCTGTATTAGACTCTCTTAGTTTTTTGATGTCATGCTTATCAACTATCTTGAAAGCATGAAGAACCTGTTCAGATATTTCTCTAGGTGGCTGAAAGCTAGGAGACAAATCTCCACGCACTAATTTCAGTAAATCATAAATCTGACTTGGTACGGGGCCATGTTTCATGGCGTAATAGCTATCGCCAAAAATAAGTCTCCCATATCTTTCTAAGTGTTCCTTATCTGCAAAATATAAAACTTTAGAAACACGATGCAACGTTGGTTGAGCCTTATTCTCTAATAGCTCTAATATGTAAAGAACAGATTCTATTCCTTTCTCAATATTAAAATCAAATTGGTATTCCATAAGAATATTTCCCTAATTACACTAACAAACAATTCCTGACACCATTACAGAAACACAAAAATTCAGTAATCGGCACTCTTGGCAAGTAGTAATCGGATGTTTCAATTATAGCAATACTAAGGACAGTTTTCTAAGACTTAACAAATATTTGCAAACACAAAATTAGACTTGGAAAAAAACCAGATAATCAAAAATTCATCATCAATTTTTAGGTTTTAATTCTTTTCATAGGTTCTCCCTCGCCATTGAATTTGAGTCTGAGTTGCTGATATCCATAATCGTAATACGGCGACCGGATCAGCTAAGGGAGATAACCAAAATACCCAAGGCATTTGAGCTTGACTCAAATCATAGGATAAAGAAATTGCGGCGGTTAATATTATCCGTAAAAATACTAAAAAACCGTTTAATCCTAATAGGGTTAAACTCAAAAAACCGGGTAAGGAAAGGTTAGAAGAAAAGCCTAGATTAATGAGTAATAATGGTAAGGGTAAAGCCTGAACTGCTAATAAGAGAAATAAATCTCCCCATAGTTGGGTTTTAGAACAAGCATCTTTGAGATCGAGCGATCGCCCCCAACCCTCCCAAGTATCTTTTAACCCATCATACATTCTCACCGTTAACACATTTGCTCCATCTAAAAAACCCACTTTAAAGCCTTGTTGAGCGATATTTCTGGCTAAAGTTACATCATCACAAAAGGAATTTTTAGCACTCGAATATCCCCCGACTTTTTCTAATACCGAACGCCGACATAAAAAACATTGACCATTTGCCATGACTCGTTCGGGTTTTTGGGGCGATAAATCCGGTGATCCAAACCGATAAACTAAAGTCATTAATAGGGCAGGTTGTAACCACAATTCCCCTGGATATTTAAGAATAAATTTACAGGATAGGGATAATAAATCATATTGATTGGCGATCGCAGTTTTCACCACACTCGCCACTAAACCCGGTTGCGGGAGCGTATCCGCATCAATGCCTAAAATCCATTCACTTTTTTCAGAACTATTTAAAAAACCCGTATTTAAAGCCCAAGGACGACCCACCCATTCTGGAGGTAAGGGATCATCTAAAATCAGTCTAAATCTCGGATCAGATTCAGCAAATTTTTCAATAATATCCTGGGTTCCATCCTGGGAATGACTATCAACAATTAGGATTTCTCGTACTTCATAACTTTGCCGTGTTAGCCCTTCTAAACAGGGCGTTACCCTGGCAGCTTCGTTCAAGGTAGGAACCACAATACTCACAGTTCCTAAGAGTTCTAAGGTGGGGTTTTGCGGTTGCAGAGGCGGAACCCGAATCGCCCCTTTTAATAACCGAGACAATAAAATAATTGCGGCGGGAATTTGCAAGAGTAATATAACCCCAAAAAATAATATAACCCAGGAATTAGTCTCTAAAAAATCAGGAATTGTTAATAAAATTGGATTCAACATTAAAATTAGTATAGAAGGGAATAGGAAACACAAAGGTACAAAGAAGAATAATTAAGAGGATATTAAATATTTTCCCATAAAAAAGAATGGGCAAAGCCCATCCTCTTTAAATCTTAATGCTTACTTTGCAACCACTTCAACGGCTGAGGGAGTAATATTATCACTAGATAATAAACTTTCCATGGTATCTAAAGAGGGTTTAGCATTCCACCAGAAAACGATCGCCGGAACCACTCCAAATAGAATACTTAAAGCCACGGGAAACAGGAAACGAGCATCTAATTCGACAACGGTAATCGCCGCTCCAAAAAAGAAATTGGTGATATAAACAATCAGAGGTAAGGTTAATTGGGAGCGAGACAAAGCAATCGGAGTTTTGCGCCATAAAAACGCCCCAACGCCCATAAAAATAAAGCCAGTTCCCATCCATCCAGCTAAATTACGATAGGGCATTCCAAAGAATTCACCAACTTCTTGAAATTGCCAAAAGGGAAAAGTAGCCTGACTCATGGCGGGGTCTAATACTAAGTCCCAAGCGGTTAGTAATATAGCCCCTAACGCTAAGACTGAAAGTTGACGTACCCAACTGTCTCCCATTTTTAATTTTAAACCCGCCCGGGCTAACAAATAGCAAGTTAAGCCCATATAGAACCAAGATAATGGAATAGTAAAGGGAACCAGTCCGGCGATTTTATAACCTAAACCACTCAAATATTGATAATGACCAAAGGGAAATCCGGTGCTGGTTCCTAAAAGTTCACTGGATAAGGATAACAATAGGGATGGAATCATAAAAGCTAAGGTTGTTCCTAACCCTAAAGTTCTATAGCCATATAATGCCAGCGTCGCTGCCCCAAAAACAATATAAGCTACGCCTCCGGTCGCCATACTCCAGACGAAGATATTCATCCCCATAGGAGGTAAATTAGCGACCAGTTCAGGGTTCGGGAGAATAAACAATAACCCTGTCAGTCCAAATAGGGTTGACACAACGTGAGCCGTGAGGCAAAATCGTTCCGCAATTGACTTGTGCTTCATGGGACTCCTTGAAAAAGTATTAAGATACGTCAAGCGTTTTGGGTGAATTTTACAAATCTTTAAACAAGGATATACCCTTTTGTGCTAGATCAGGTGTACTCTCCCCCCATATCCCGGTGGGATAAGTCTTATTAATACTTTGGGGCACTTAGAGGTTGTTTTTATAATTTAACTTAAGAATTTTAGAACAGACGGGCTGCGGTAGGATGGGAGTGCAAATCGGATGTCGGTTTGCATTAACTACGCAAATTTAAAAGGGGAAGTGGTGTAATGGCAGCAGGTTTGAGCCTGGTAACAACAGCCGCATTAGTTTTACTAGGTTTAGGAACATTGGGGCTAGAAATTCAATATCGTCTGCGTCCGGGGAATAAACTAGAACTCACACAGGGAGAATGGAATCTGGATTTATCCGACGACCGCCATTATGTCTTGCGGGGAGAACTGGAGTTCCAGAACCTGACCTCAAATCTGGAGATTATGATACCGGAAGTCAGAGCCCAACTGACCCTTTTGTCTAAAGCGAGTTTAGACGGGGTGAAACACACAATTAAAGTGATTCCCGCCCATATTGATGCAGGTGCTAGGGAAGATAACTATTGGTTTGGGTATATTGTTAAAGCCCAAAAAACCACCCGCATTAAAGTTTTAATTGAAATCGAAGGGATTGATCTCAGAGCTTTACAATCGGCTTGGGTGAAAGTTAAGTATCTGACCTACGGGCCCCAAGGACGCATCCCCAAAGTGCGCCACCTTGTCCTCCCTCTCCAATATCCCGATCCGACCCTGGCTCCGAATAAACGAGTCGTAGAAGGAGTTGCCGAAGTTTATCCGATTCGTACCCATTTATTAACCCATATCGATGATCCCGTTGAGGTGATTAAAAGGTATGTGCTTCCCCATGCTCAAGCCGGGGATATTGTCACCTTGGGAGAAACCCCCGTCGCCCTAATGCAAGGACGATTTTATCATCCTAGCCAAATCAAGCCGGGATGGGTGGCTCAACGGGTCTGTTATTTCTTTATGCCTACTTCCAGTTTAGCCACGGCCTGCGGGATGCAAACCTTAGTGAATCAGGTCGGATCAGCCCGGGTATTATTTGCTATCGTGGTAGGAACTATCGCCAAACTGCTCGGGAAACCAGGGGTGTTTTATCAATTGGCTGGAGAACAAGCCCGATTGATTGATGATGTGACCGGAACCCTACCCCCCTATGATCAATTTATTGTCTTAGGGCCAGATGATCCTCAAAACGTGGTCAACACCCTACAAAAAGAAACGGGATTGGGAGCGGCAATTGTAGACGTGAATGATTTAAAAGCCGTTAAAATATTAGCAGCAACCTCCGGTCTTTCCCCTGCTTTGATCGAGCAAGCCTTAAGAAGTAATCCCGCCGGAAATGCCGATGAGCAAACCCCACTGGTACTCATTCGCCCTTTATCAGTGATCAGTCATCAGTAATCAGTTATCAGTGTCAGAGTCTCAGTTGAAACCTACTGATTATTAATTGAATCTTAACTGTTTAGAATTAACTGCCCATTGCAGATCACTGTATTAGGGGCGGGTTTACCTAGGTTTATGTAATGAATTTATTTCTTTCCCAAAATCAAAACCAGTTTAATCTTCGCCCGTTTCAATACCGAGACTTAGAGGCGATTGAACAGCTATATGACCAAGCTGATGACACGGCGTCGGCCCAGGAGTTAGAATACCTGCGTCGGTGGTATGGGTTGCTAAAATTTTTAAGTTGGTTTCCGAACCCCTGCCAAAATTTATTTAATGCCTATATTGCTGAACAATTCGGTCAAGTTTTGGGGATGATTAAGGTCTCTCCCTTCAACACCACCCGCAGCACTTGGCGAATTGATCGAGTATTTGTAGATCAGTTAAATAATCAAAGCAGTATCGGTTCACAACTGTTACGGTATTGTTTTGAAACCCTTTGGGAAGCACGAACCTGGCTATTAGAAGTGAATGTTAATGATAGCGGTTTGATGGCACTCTATCGGCAAAATGGGTTTCAACCCTTAGCTCAAATCACCTATTGGGTGGTGGAACCGGAACTACTGCAAACCTTGGCAAATTCTCAACCGGATTTACCCAACCTCTTACCCGTCAGTAATGCGGATGCCCAACTGCTGTATCAACTAGATACGGTTTCCATGCCTCCGTTGTTGCGACAAGTATTTGACCGTCATATTTTAGATTTTAAAACCAGTTTTATTCAGGCTCTTGTGGATGCGATCAAACAATGGTTTAGCCGCAGTGAACAGGTCAGTGGCTATGTGTTTGAACCCCAACGAAAAGCGGCAATTGGATATTTTCAGGTGCAGTTATCCCGGGATGGCAGTCAACCCCATGTTGCTGAGTTAACCGTGCATCCGGCCTATACCTGGCTTTACCCCGAATTACTATCCCAGATGGCCCATTTAGCCCAGGAATTTAGCCCCCAGTCCCTAAAATTGGCATCGGCTGACTATCAACCCGAACGAGAAGCCTATTTAGAAAAAATTGGAGCCACCCGGGTGGAACATACCTTGTTAATGTCCCGTTCCGTTTGGCATAAATTACGGGAGTCTAAATCTTCCCTGGAAGGGTTGCAATTATCCGATGTCTTACCAAGTTGGCAACCTGCCCATAAACCCGTACCCACTCCGATGTCTTGGTTGGGGCCAACGGTTAAACATCCTTCCCCAGTACAAAAATCTACCGTCGAGGGGATCTCTGAAACACCGGAATTAGACCCGAAAAACTCCACCCAAAAGTCCTTAGATTTACCGTCTGATCCTGTGTAATTATGGGAAAATCCCTGTTTATTTCCGCCTTGGGATTAGATATTGGTCGTAAACGGATTGGTGTCGCCGGTTGTGATGGTACGGGCTTAATTGCGACGGGACTCACTACAATTCTGCGACGTTCTTTTGCCCAGGATATTGCTCAATTTCAAGACCTGGTACAGCAGAGGCAAGTACAGGTATTAGTGGCAGGTTTACCCTACCATCTCGACGGTTCTTTGGGTTCTCAGGCTAAATATACACAAAACTATGCTCAACGGTTAGCCCATGCCTTGAATTTACCCCTGGAATATATGGATGAACGGCTCACTTCCTACCAAGCAGAACAATTAATGATTGCGGACAATATTGCTCCCTCTCGCAATAAAAGCATGATTGATCGCAAAGCCGCCGCCTTGATTTTGCAACAATGGTTAGACCAGAGGAGGCAGGGGAAGTAGGGGGAGCAGGGGGAGCAGGGGGAGCATGGGGAGTAGTGATTATTTTATCCCTGAATAAGTTGTTACCAGTAACGTTTAATATGGTTAAAAATAGTACGATATAAATGATGTTCCCATCTAAATTTCCCGAAGAAAATGGACGTTCTGAGGAAGAACAAGTGACCGTGACCCTGACGGACGAACAGGGGCGATCGCTCGTTTGCGTCTTACAATCCTCAATTGAGTTAGAAGGTCAAGATTATGGGTTACTTCTACCCGTGGACTCGCCCATCGAAATTCTAACTTGGAATGACGATGAGGATGATGATGAATCCGCAGTTCCGGTGGAATCAGAAGAAGAAATTGACAGAATTTTTAAAACGGCTAAAGCGGTTTTAGCAGAACACAATTTGGATCTGAAACGAACAGGAATTACCCTAACCGCAGCCGGGGAATTACCAGATTTTCCCGAGGATGGAGACTCGAATCTGGATCTGGATTCTGCTGAACCCGATGAACAAGAATATGAGGAACTGCTCTGGTTAGCCAGTTTCTACCATGAGGAACAGGAATACGGTATTTATACCCCGGCTGATCCATTTTTTATTCTGGCTAAAGCCAATGAAGAAGGAGAATATAAACAACTATCCCCTGAAGAATTTAAAAGGTTAGAACCTCTTTTACCCCTAATTGAAGATCAACTTTTTGATGCTTTGGATTAACAGATTTAGGTCTATTTATACCCTTTCTCTGATAA
>NZ_LT797710.1:289558-415120 GCF_900009135.1 Planktothrix sp. PCC 11201
CTGATAACATCTTTTATGATGATTTAGGTGAACGGGTTTTCTGTTTTTATTGAAATTTTAATTAGGGGGAAGTAGCTTGGGAATTGCAAACACAAAGCAGAAAAAACCTCAAGATAAACAAACCATGAAACGGTTTTCTAAGGGATTTTTTTACCTTCTAATTCTGCCGATTATTTGGGGATTCTTTGGATGGCAGGGTTGGGCTTGGTGGAGTTGGGCCAGCGCCGCTCCCCAGGGTCAGGAACAGGTTAACTCCTCTGGTAGCAAAGGGAACAGCGTCAAAATCCTGATTCCACCGGGAACTTCCAGTCAGCAAATTGGAGAAGATTTGAAGGCGGCGGGATTAATTCGTTCTGATTTGGCTTGGAGACTGTGGGCGAGGTGGTTAATCTTCCAAAATCCTCAAGGGGATTTTAAGGCGGGAAGCTATTCCCTGGCTCCTACCCAGTCACTGAGTCAGGTAGCTGCTACCATCTGGAATGGAGAAGTGATGACTCTAAGTTTCACCATTCCTGAAGGATGGTCAATTCAACAGATGGCCGAATATTTTGAGCAACAGGGATTTTTTTCGGCGGAGAAATTTCTGGCGGCGAGTCGTCAAATTCCCCATCAGGATTATCCTTGGCTTCCGCCCAATTTGCCTTTATTAGAAGGCTTTCTATTTCCCGACACCTATCAACTCGAAGCAACGGAAGTTACGCCCCAGGCGGTTATTCGTCAGATGTTAAATCGGTTTAAAGAACAGGCGTTACCCGTTTATCAACAGGCCCAATCTCAACATAATTTGAGTTTAAATGAATGGGTAATCCTAGCGAGTATTGTGGAAAAAGAAGCGGTTGTTCCTGAAGAAAGAAATCGCATTTCTGGGGTATTTCATAACCGTTTACAAAAAGGAATTCAACTAGCATCTGATCCAACAGTAGAATATGCTTTGGGGATTCGTCAAACTGTTGAACAACCCCTAACCTTTAAACAAGTTGAAACGCCTTCTCCCTATAATACCTATATTAATGTGGGTTTACCCCCAACGGCGATCGCTAGTCCGGGTTTAGCCAGTTTAAAAGCTACTTTAACCCCGGAAAAAACCGATTATCTGTATTTTATGGCGCGATACGATGGAACCCATATTTTTAGTCGCACAGAAGCGGAACATCAAGCTGCGATTGCGGAAGTTGAACGCAATCTTTCTTCTCAATAGAAAATAATTGCTTTTTGAACCTATATCTACATCTACAACCAGAGAACGTGCGCTTTAGTGATTATTTTTATAGTCTAAAACCCAGTTTTTTAGCAAAAACAAAAGCTGTGTATTTAGCTATTTTGTTCGGACTATCGAGTCCTTCATCAATGGCTCCTAATTCTCCAATTTTGTTGCCTTATTCGGGGAATTCGGGGATTGATTCTCAGGGGACAACTTCCCCAACTTCTCTGATCCCTTGGGGTTGGGACGCAGGGCTAAAAATTCGCCGAGTGGCTGGCTATTATCCAGGTAGTCCTGTGTACTTCGAGAGTTGTCCCGACGGAGTTGGGGGAAAATGTTACGGGTCAATTCCGAATCGTTCTGGGTTTTATACCCTAGCCTATGGCTCCTTTAGTTACAAGGATAAAGTGGGGCCAACGGGAAAATTAAGTTGTATTCCCAACGAGGCTGAAAACCCCAACGCCCCGAATGATCGAATTTTAATGGAACCTCACCCTTCTGAACCTGTCGGTACTCCCCCGGTCAAGGGTCGCTGTCCTTACTTTTTTTACTGGAGAAACAACGGAGGGAGTCCCTCAGCTTATTTGATCAATGACAGTTCCAGCTTGCCCCAAATTCCCTTTGGTTATGGTAGTTTTTATATTGGACTGCAAGAAAACCTCAAAACCTATGCCGGGACTTATGGCGGGTTAGATCACCGAAATCGAGTGATGACACCTTTATATGCTTGGGTGCAAGGTGTCCGTTTGAAATTGCGGGCTAAGGTGTGTTTTGCAGATAAAACTCAAGATTTATACCGGAAAATTAGGGTACACACGGATATGACTTTTTATAGTTTAAAAAGCCGTCGAGGGTTTGGAGTATCTGTTAATTTAATGGATTATGTAATTAATCAAGGCAAAATATCCACCTTACCTGAGTTATTTCATGAACCGAAAGTAGCCGAATATTCTTTGGCTCAACTTCATGTTAATGGCAAATTATGGAACGTGACACCCCAGGATTTGAAATTTACTGTTGATCAGTCCTCGAATTGTAATTTGCCTTTAAAAGATTTACCATTTCAGGATGTTTATATTCCCTTTAAAGCAATTTTTGAACGGTTAATTGCCGAAGGCAAAATTGATCGCCGTCTGACTGAGGATGCAATTCTTTCTAGTACAATTGTGGTGGGATTGGAACAGTGGGGAAGAAATCGCTCGGAAGTGGAAATTTCTGATCGCAGTATTCTGATTTCTTTGCCCCCTATTGCTTGGTGATCCAACAATTTCAGGAAAAAGTTTCTCTATATTGCTCCCTTTTCCGCTAAAATTAAAGAGCTAAAATTCTACGGTTATTATGTCTTGGGGGAAACTCTTACAGCCTGATTTAGTCCTTGGGGATTGCATTTTGCACTTGACACCGGAGTTATTGCAACGGCATCAGATTCAGGGAATGGTACTGGATGTGGATGAAACCTTAGTTCCGATTACAGAAAAGTCGGTTTCTGAGGATCTCAAAGGTTGGATCGATACCTTCAAACCTGATTTGAGTCTATGGTTGGTGAGTAACAACATTAGTCAAACTCGCATTGGTAGTATTGCTGAAACCTTGAACTTGCCTTATATTAGCGGCGCGGGTAAACCCTCCCGGCGGAAACTTAAGCGGGCGGTGGAAGCCATGAATTTACCGATAGAACAGGTGGCAATGGTGGGCGATCGCTTATTTACCGATGTGTTGGCGGGAAACCGTTTGGGAATGTTTACGATTTTGGTGGAACCGATGGTTGATCCAGAAATCATGCCCTCGGTTAATTCTGTGCGTAATTTTGAGGTATTGATATCTAAGATGTTAGGGGCATCTCTGCACTAATTGGCACTAATGATTATATAGCAAGCACATAATGTTAAAGAATAACGAATGAAAGAGACAACCCCGGCAGCTATTCTCTGACATAGTTTAACCGAAGGATTAAGACGTCGATGGGCGAACAAACCCTTAAACACATTTGCTGATGCCCTTGAAGCCTTTCGCACAGCGATTTCCTTTCGATTTGTGGGGTGGCTCCAGGATAATAGGGATGTATTTGCAGCCTACAAAGCAAGTTTAGGCTTGATTTGGGCTTAATTTTTGTTTAAGTCCCTGGGAAAAAATAGCCTCGGTCGTTTACGAAATTCTAGGAGGAGGTTGTGTAGTAGGCTGACATAGAATTGATTTAGACTTTATGATCAACAACCAGTCGCAATTTTCTGTGGAACATTTTGCAGTCCTGAAATCCAAGTATCAAGCAACTGATTATGAAAACTCATCCATCTCTAGTCTTTTGTATTTGATCTTGAGAAAAGCAGATTTAGGGATGGATATTAATGAAATAGAATGGAATTGGTTACTAGATAATCAACTATTAGAAACAAAAGAATTTAAACATCTAAAAAGCCAGTATAAAGCCGATCAATTTCAAGGTTATTTCCCTGAAAAATCACCATTGTATTCGATTCTCAAAAAATTAGAATCTGAAACGGACTTTACCCAGAAAGATATTGATTTTATCAAACAACAAGACTTGTTGGAAACCTTAGCAATTATTGAGGAAAAACAAGCGATAAAACAAGCTGAATTTTCACAACTTAAATCAAAGTATAAAGCAACAACATACTTAGACTCATCGATTTATAGTCCCCTATATCAAATTCTAAAAACTCTTGATAAAAACGATACTTTAACCTCTGTAGATAAAAAGTTTTTAGAAGATAATAAACTCAATGAAACCTTAAATATTGTTTTAGAAAAGGAACAAGAAGAACAGTTTAATCAACTAAAAATCAAATATGAAGCAATCAGTTTTCAGGATAATTCACCCTCTAGTCATTTGTATAAGGTTCTTAAAAAAATTGATGGTAATATGAAGCTAGTTGACCAGGATATTAACTTTCTCAAAAAACGTAAACTCATTGATACAATTGCGATCGCTGTTGAAAAATATAGTGATCATTTAAAATCTACTATTACCATAGGCGACGAGTTAAGTCAGGCTGATATTGATTGGCTGAAACAAAATGGGCGTGAAAATATTATTGTTTTGGCTCAAGAAAAACACTTTGCAACTCTCAAGTCTAAATATGACGTTTCAGACTATCAAAATCAAGTAGTTTCTGGTGGCTTGTACCCAATTTTACAAAAACTAGAAATAGGAAATCGACTGGAGGAAATCGAGGTAGCTTGGTTGATAGAAAATAAGCTTTTCTATAATTCATATTATAGTAATTATCTTTTTTATAATACCTATAATATCTATAATAGGAATTATAGCAATAAAATTTTTATTGCTTACCATACAATTGAAGCAACTTTCTATGAACAAGAGTACCAACGAACAGGAAATCAATGGAAATTGCCTAATGCGAGTAGTCATTGGCGCAAAGCAAAAGAACCACAAAGAGCACTAGAACTAACAAAAAACCTAGATTTTAATGCTATTAAAGAAAATAAGCTAAAATCAGCTTTATTAACCACAAGAGGTGGTGCTTTCCGCGATATTCATAAACTAGATCAGGCGGAAACTTGTGCGCGAAAAGCAATTGATTATCAACCCAAGAGTCATCATCCTTATACTTTAATGGGTGCAATTTGTTATGAGCGAGGTGAATTTCCCGAAGGTGATCATTGGTTTGAAGAAGCCATTAAACGGGGTGCTTTACCTAAAGATCAGGATGCGGAAATCAAGCAAATTGTCAAAAATGCCAAGGATGAAAATAAGCGCCTACAAGTTGTAGAGTATCTACTGAAAAAAGATCCTAATCGTTATGCTTGGGCTAAATCTTATTTGAAAAAACCTAAAAATTTAGGGAAGTAATTGGATCACCCTCATTTCTAGGTATAACCTAGAAATGAGGGACAAAATCATATTTTTTGGTGTTGAGTTCATCGGTGATCCCGTTTTTAACTCACCAGTCTTTCAACAGATATCTCAATATCAGGAAAAGCTAAAGGGTTAATATTACCTTGATCAATAATTTGTTGACTCAAATAGATGTTATTTTCAGGATCTCTAAATACTATTAATTGCTTTTGGGCTAAATCTAAAACCCAATATTCCTCAATTCTAGCTTGAGCGTAAATTGATAATTTTAATTCTAAATCTTTTTTTAAACTGCTTTTAGCTACTTCAATAATCCAAAAAATATTCTCAGCATAGGGATGATGATCTTTATAAATTGACTTAGGTAGTCGGACGATAGCAATATCGGGTTCAGGTTCAGAGTCAGAAAGGGTAATCGGCCCATTAAAACGAACATGAGCCTTACTTGCTAACAAGGTTTGTAAGTATTGTGTACCTTCCTCAACCGTATAATAATGAGAGGGACTTTCGGGACTCATTTTAATAATTTCACCTGCTAAAAGTTCGACGTTGCGATCGCACAAAATCCCAGCATCAATCATGTTATGATAATCTTCCACAGACCATTTTAATAATGTCTTCATTGTCAAATCATCTCCTAATCTTGGGGAGTTGAACAACTTCTATCCTAGTATAATCAAAAAAAATAAAGCCCGTGACGAGGATTGAACTCGTGACCTCTTCCTTACCAAGGAAGTGCTCTACCACTGAGCTACACGGGCAAAAAAAATCAAGAACAAAAAACTAACAAATGATAGCTTCCAGTCTTTAATTTTTTGAGTTTTAGAGGTGGGCCGAGCTGGATTTGAACCAGCGTAGGCGTAGCCAGCGGATTTACAGTCCGCCCCCATTAACCGCTCGGGCATCGACCCATTTATTCAACAATTTTATATAGTAGCACAATCTCAGAAAATGTCTAGGGGTTTGGCAAAAAATTTTTTTTACCTAGGGTGAAAGGGGCTAAAAACCCTGGCGTTCAGGGAGTTTATGGGTTTTATGGTTTTTTTCCGTTGTGCGGGTTGGACGGGAGGAACTGGTGCGAGGACGGCCTGTAGTGAGCTTGTTGAACGATTGGGTGCGCGGCGGGGAAAATCGCTCTCATCGTAAATTTCCCAGACTAACTCCTCTAAAATATCCTCCAGGGTCACTAACCCAACCTTACCCCCATATTCATCCACCACAATTGCCGGGTGTAAGCGCTGTTGCAGTATTTCCTTGAGTAAATCCCCAACTCGTTTAGTTTCAGGGGCATAAACCGGAGGAATCATGGCTTCTGTGACAGAAATGCTGTCCTGTTCCTCTCCGTGGGCATGGGCAAATTGTAACGCTCGTTTCAAATGAACAATCCCGACAATTTGATCCTTGGATTCTCCCTGCACCGAAATCCGAGAATATCCAGTTTCTTTCCAGGCATAACTTAATCACTTCTGGTAAGGTAGCTTGATGGGAAATAGTTCCCATCTCAATTCGCAGTTTAACCACCTCTTGGGCGATTAAATAATCCATTGCTACACAATAAAAGACTTCCTGATAGCAGGAAGTCCTCTAAATAAATGGATTGGGTTTTGTTTTCACACCAACATTAAATAACGGTATAGTCAGTAATGACCGCATTTTTCAGGATCACAATAATACCACTGCGGATATAAAATCCCAAGTCTTCCCGTTCCGCTTCTTGGATATCCTCTTTGTTGATAATTTTGACATGGCGACCAATACGAGCATTTTTATCAACAATCGCCTTACGAATCACGGTATCAGAACCGATTCCTAGAGGAATTTCACCTTCTTGTAAACCTGAAGAACGTTCTGAGAAGGGTTGATAAAAGTCTGAACCCATCAGTAGGGTATCTTCAATTACACAGCCCGCTTCCACCCGGGAACGTAACCCTAAAACCGAATGGTCAATCCGACATTCTTTCAGGATACAACCCTCAGCAATAATGGATTCAGTAATCCGGCAATCTAGGATTTTCGTGGGGGGTAAGTGACGAGAACGGCTATAAATGGGAGCTTTTTCGTCATAGAAGCTAAAGTTGGGGTGGGGTTGTTGGGTTAAACCCAAATTGGCATGATAAAACGCTTCAATGGTTCCAATATCTTCCCAATAGTCTTTAAACAAAAAGGCTTGAACGTTTAAATTCCCCGATGCGTTGGGAATTACTTCTTTCCCGAAATCAGTTTCCTGGGGATTTTCATCTAATAACTTAATCAAGGTGTCTTTGTTAAAGACATAAATCCCCATGGAAGCAATATAAGGATTTTCTTTAGCTTGTTCAGTAGATAAACCTAACCTGGAGGTATCCACCCGCATTTGTTGGAGGGCGTCTCCCTTGGGTTTCTCACTGAAACTAATCACCCGTCCAGAGTCATCGAGTTTCATTAGCCCAAAATCCGAGGCCCGTTTTTCGTCAATGGGCAATACGGAAAGGGTAATATCCGCCTTGGTGTCTAAATGACGTTGGACAAATTCCCGATAGTCCATGCGGTAGAGATGGTCACCGGATAAAATCAGAAATTGGTCAACGTCCCATTCCTTCAGCAGCCACAAATACTGACGCACCGCATCCGCCGTACCCTGGAACCAATTCGGGTTTTGGGTGGTCTGTTGGGCGGCTAGGACTTCTGCAAAGCTATCATCAAAACCAGAGAAGTTGTAGGCGCGGGCAATATGACGGTTTAAGGATGCTGAGTTAAACTGGGTTAAAACGTAGATTTTGAGAATTTCTGAGTTAATACAGTTACTAATGGGGATGTCGATTAACCGATATTTCCCGGCGATGGGCACCGCAGGTTTGGCCCGCATTTTGGTTAAAGGATACAGGCGGCTTCCCGCACCGCCACCGAGAATGATTGCTAAAACTCGTTTCACAAAAAATTACCTCTCAACTGCCAATAGTCTTCCCAAGTCCAGTGTCCGACTGTACGGTACTCTTGACAAGGGGGGAGAGCCAAAACCAACCTTAAGTTTGGGTTTGGGTTAAGTTAAGAGGAAGGGAAATGGCCAAAGAATTGTTAAACGGTTATTGAATTTTAAGGGTTGAAAATTTTCTAGCGGTTTAGAAGTTGATAATTCTTTATATTTTTTTACCGGATTTATCGGGGATTGTTTTGTTAACTTCAGGTTATACGAGAATAAACACGATCAATTTTGATTAAAGATAGAGGATTTATGATGCACCTATATTGGCATAAGGTTTCTCAGGCGATTAAAGTGGCTGTGGTCGGGGTTTCTTTACCTTTATTGTTGTCGAGTGCAGGGTTAGCGCAACAGAATGTTAAGCAAGAAGCTATTCGGGTTGATCCGAGAATTCAAAGGCTGAGTGACAACTTGATGAATAAAAATCCCGATGATGATCTAGATGCAGTTCAGCAGTTAATGACAATTATCGAAAATCAAGAAGAAAATGATGATACTCGTCTTTCTGCGGCTGAAAAATTAGTTGAAAAGGTAAAACTAGATCAAAAAACTATTGGTCGATTAATTAAGCAATTAGTAAATCCTCAAAGTACACCCTACTTCAGAAAATGGTTGTTACCTTATTTGGGTGATGAGATTAGCACCGAAAATTTAAGTCTAAATGATGAACAAATAAAAGAAATAATTAATCTCTTGAATGATAAAGAATATCGCATTTATGAGAAAGCAACCTATCCTTTAAGAGAAGCTATAAAAAATCGTAAAAATTTTGAAAATGATAAGATTAAAACTGAGCTTGAAACAATCGCTAACGATGAAAATCAACCTTGGAAAACTCGAATAGGTGTCGCACAAGCACTTGGATTCAGTGGTCACGATGTTGAATTATCAATGAAAGTTTTAACGAAGTTTATAAAAGATAAAAATCAAAGCGATCAAACACAAGAATCTGCTCTTAATTCTTTAAAAATAGTAGCTGATGAACTATTAAAAACAGTTCATAAAAATGCTAAAAATGATAACATTAAAAAAGATTGGATTAAGGGTTTAGAATCAGCCATCAATCAACTCCCCAAAGAGAAAGAAGGTAATGATAATAATATTTCCCAAGTTTTACACTCTTTAAACAATGCAAAAGAAGCAATTAATAAAGAACTTCAAGAGTCTGAAAAGTCTTTCTGGAAGAAGCTGACTGACAACAAAAACCTGCTTATCCCTATATTTTTATTCAGCTTTTGGCTTTTTCTGCTTTTTTTATTACTTCGTGTCAAACCATTATCTCTGTTATGGCTGAATAGCTTTTTACAAAAAACTGATTTATCCTTGGAAGTTTTTGGTATAAATTTTAAGACCGCCACATTAAGAACATTATTGTTTGACTTACAATATCATCCCAGGGTACTAGATGATTGGGTGAAAACTAATCTGGAAACAGCGCGCCGTCAGTTTGAAAATAAGCAGACGGTTAAACAGAGAAACATTTATGTCCCTACTATTCCTGTAATTTTGAATGGTGATTCAATTCCTGAACTTACCCCCAAAGATTTACAACATAAGTTTAGTGAATCGAGAGAAACTTTACTGATTTGGGGAGAAGGCGGTTCAGGAAAAACAACTTTAGCTTGTCAGTTAGCAAAGTGGGCAATGGCAGATGATCCAGAGCAACGTCTTTGTCCCAACCATCGAATATTACCGATTTTCATTGATCAAGAACTCAGTGATGAGGCGGGGAATCAACAACAGGTTTTAATGGAAGCGATTCATGGGCAACTGAGAGATTTAATTGAGGCAGTCAAACCGATTTCTGAAGAATTACTGGTAAATTTATTGAGGGAAAGACGGCTGCTGGTGATTGTTGATGGGTATTCAGAAATGCGTCCAGCAACTCGCAATAAAATCAAACCCGAATTACCCAGTTTTTTGGCGAATGCTTTGATTGTTACTTCACGAAGTGACGAATCTTTAGGAGGTGTGAATAGAACTATTATTCAAATGATGCGGGTTCACAGTAGTAAACTGGCAGAATTTTTACAAGATTATGTCAACAAGAAAGGAAAACAAGATTTATTTAAAACGGATCAAGAACTTTTTCAAGCCTGTATCCAACTTTCAAAGCTTGTCGGTGAACGAGATATTACCGTGTTATTGGCTAAACTCTATGCGGATCAATTGATTGCGAATGAATCTAATCAGACCACTAAAAATTTACCTGATAATATTCCTGATTTGATGTTATCTTACTTAAATCAAATCAATTGTCAACTGATTGAAAAGGGACTAGAAAATCATTTAGATAATCTGACTGTTCATCAGGTTGCTAAAGTCATAGCATGGCAATGTCTAAAACAGACTTATCGACCGATTACTGTTCCACTTGATACCCTATTAAAAGTATTAGGTGAACACTGGAGCGAGGAGCAAGCAAAAACTTACCTGAAGTATTTAGAAAACTCTCTCCATATTGTTGAAACCATCAAACCCAGTGAAGATCAAATTCGTTTTTCTCTTGATCCCTTAGCAGAATTTTTAGCAGGTTTGTATTTAGTTGATCTTTATAAGGATAATGAGAAATTATGGACTGAATTTCTGGCACAAGCGGATGCTCAACCGGGTGCGCCAGAAAGTATTAAAGGATTCTTACAAGCTGTACAGGATTGTTGCCAAAAGAAACAGGATATAGTACCTAAGATAATATTAGAAGAATTCTCTCAAAGAATCCTAGTCTGCGATCCTATCAATTACCAGAATTAGAAGGTTAACTAACAACAATTCTTTTTACACTCAGAACAATCAAATGGAGCATCATCTAATAAATTACTATTTTCCTGCGCGTGTGAACTTGCTTCTCCTAACGCTTCCATAGCATTAGCTAACAACTCTGAGCGATCTTTAATATCCACGATAGCTGGTATATTGGATTCATCAGTGATTGCTAGTGCAAGAAATGCAATCGCTTCTTCTTGATAACGACCTAGCTTTAATAATCCTTGTGCAGCAAAAATTTTAGCTTTGAGATCAGCATTTTCACTATTCAGGGTCGTCATCAACTGATAAGCTGCTTTTGAAATGGGCGATCGCGGGACAAAATTGGCAGCACTAATCACTAACTCATACTCACCCTTAATTTCTGGATCTACATTTTGCAGAGCATTATCTAAGGCACACAAAATTTTCTCATAGTGCTTTCGGAGTTTAGAATCCATAGTAACCTCTGTTAAAGTAATGGGTGTTTTTTGAGATGAAAAATTACGTTGCTTGTTTGGTTGTTGTTTAGGTGAATGGGAATGTTTGGCTAAACGTTGGGCTGTTTTTACCGCCTCAAACCCATTAACTAAACCGCTTCCCGTTGCCCAATCAAATCCGGGTTTAGCTAAATGTCCTCCCGTCGCAGAATTGCAATTTCCTGCAATTACATCAATGGCGGTTTGTTGCAGAATTTCCTTAGCTTGTTGGGGGGATAATTGCGGGTTAACTTGCTTCATCAACGCACATATTCCTGCGAGTTGGGGTGCGGCGGCGGATGTTCCACTAAAGGCTGCCCAACCATCTTCTGAGGACGTTTCATCCGCATCAGGATGTTTAACTCCGGGTAAACCAAAAACGGCATCTAACGTGCTTCCAGGGGGAACTGGTAAGACAATATAAGCCGCCCTGGGTTTTTTTCCCACTAACCCACAAATATCAGGAACAATTCGCTCCGAATAGATATTGCTGCTAAAACCACTGGCATAATTACTCGCTTCTAAGTTGCCATTAGAACCCAAATAAACGCCCCCAGCTGCAATCACATCCGGGTGTTGAGAGGGAAATCCCCAATGTCCATTTCCAGCGGAAAAAACAACAATAATTCCCTGATAAACTGCATCGGCAATATTAGCAGTTAAGGCAATATCATAGGCGGCTAAAGGCAGATATTGTTTGCTACTTCCCCAACTACAAGAAACCACATCAGGACGCAAGGAAACCGCTTTTTTAAAGGCAGCAATTGAATTTTTGAAGTTCCATTTTATCATCGTAAAATTGATTTCAGGAGCCACAGAAAATAGATTGGCAGATTCTCCGGTGCCATGTCCATTTTCATCGACTTCGGGGTTAATACATCCTGCCCCTAAAATGACTTTACCTTGATATCCATTCCGGGCAAAAAAAGGATGACGATACCATCCTGAATCTACCATGACAACGTTAATGTCTTGACCTTTAATTCCCTGTTTATGAGCCGTTACTGCATTCAGTTTCTGGGCAATATCCTGGGGAATTAAATGCCAATAGGAAGGATTTGGAGGAGATTCTGAAGGTAAGCCAACATCGGCATAATAAACAGGTTCACTTAAGGCAATTCCTTCAATTAAATCCGATAAAGGACTAGAAGACGGATCAATAAAACCGACAATATCAGTATCGGGAGTATCTAAAAATGTGCCGATACTTTCTAATCCTCCTCCTTTTATAACCGTTTTTTCTTTAGCAATAATTTTCGTGTTGAAAACACGCTCATACAAATCAGCAGAACCTGCAATACTAAGAGTGACTCGTCCCGTTTCTAAAACTTCAAACCCTTCAGCTTTTAGACGTTGAATTGCTAAATTAACCTGTTGAGGATGAGAATAAAATTGAGTAATATTCTCGCGGGTAATTAGTTCTGAAGATCGGAATAGGGAAACCCCCCCTTGTGAATGAACTGAGGCTTCCGCGTAAACAATGGGTGGTACATTACTATTTGGGTCATTCATTCCTCTGGGTGTACATCCAATAAGTTGTTTCTAATTTATCATTGGTAAATAAGATATTCATGGCTACTTAATAAAACTTTAATATCTGATTAGAGTGATTGACTTGCTGGAGAGGTTAGCGATCGCCTAAAATTAAAGAGCTAATTTCTAAGCTCACTGTGGTTCAGCTAAATCGAATAACTTTGTAAAATTTTGCTTAATCTTAGCAGTTATACTTAACTATATGTGATTAAAATTTATCTATGCAAATACAAACTCCAGATTGGGTTAAACACTCGGTATTTTATCAAATTTTTCCCGATCGCTTTGCTCAAGCCGCCATTCCGCGCAAAAAATTGTTAAAATCTGATCGCTGGGAACCATGGGATTTACCACCGAGTTTACAGGGATATAAAGGAGGCAATTTATGGGGCGTGATTGAACAATTAGATTATTTACAGGATTTAGGAATTAATGCGATTTATTTTACCCCCATTTTTCAATCGGCTTCTAATCATCGTTACCATACCCATGATTATTACCAAATTGACCCCATACTCGGGGGAAATACGGCTTTTCAAGAGTTATTAGATGCAGCCCATCAACGCCAAATTAAAATTGTTTTAGATGGGGTATTTAACCATGCAAGTCGCGGCTTTTTCCAGTTCCATGATATTTTAGAAAATGGCCCCCATTCTCCTTGGTTAGATTGGTTTAAAATTGAAGGCTGGCCCTTATCTGCTTATGATGGCAGTAAACCTGCTAATTATGTCGGTTGGATTGGAAATCGGGCTTTACCTCAATTTAATCATGACAACCCTCAAGTCAGGGAATATATCATGGAAATTGCTGAATATTGGATTGATTTTGGCATTGATGGTTGGCGTTTAGATGTGCCTTTTGAAGTCAAAACTCCTGGTTTTTGGCAGGAATTTCGAGATAGAGTTAAGGCTGTTAATCCAGAGGCTTATATTGTTGGGGAAGTGTGGGAAGATTCCCGAGAATGGTTAGATGGGACGCAATTTGATGGGGTGATGAATTATTTATTTACGGCTCCGACCATTGCTTTTACCGCAGGCGATCGCGTTCAAATGGAGTTAGTCGAAAGTCCTTCCTATTTTCCTTATCCGGCTCTATCTGCTAAGGAATATGGGCAAAAAATACAAGATTTATTAGAGTTATATCCTTGGGAAATTCAACTAACACAATTGAATTTACTCGATAGTCATGATACAGCCCGATTAATTACTATTGCTGGCGGAGATAAAGCCAGTGTTGAGTTGGCAACCTTATTGTTATTTACCTTTCCAGGTGCGCCTAGTATTTATTATGGGGATGAAGTCGGGTTGGAAGGACACCTTGATCCTGACTCTCGCCGCAGTTTTCCGATGCAAGATTTTTGGCATCAAGATATTTTAGACTATCACAAAAAACTGATTGCTATTCGTCACCAATATCCGGCTTTAAGAACGGGTTCTTATCAGGTATTATATGCTGAGGATATGATTTATGGATTTGCTCGATGTTTGGAGAATGAGGAATTAATTGTGATGGTGAATTCGGGAACAGAATCAGCCGAAATTAATGTTACGGTTACTAACTTAAAGACTTGTCCTAATCAGTTAATTTATGGAGAAGGGAAATTCAGTTGGAAAACAGAAAATCACACCACAGAATTAGTGGTCTATCTTCCTCCCCGTCAAGGAATAATTTTAGCAAATTGTTAGTTTTCTAGGCAAAGATAAAGAGATAATGGGCAATTAGGAAATCAGCAATAAACAATGGTGATTGATTTTTCTAATAAGATCAATAATCATTCTAATTTCCGATGGGAACTTCATTTATTCAAGATTCTATATCTTCACTATTGCCCATTGCCCATTCCCTATTCCCTATTTTTTACTCTATAATAAAGAATCTAACTTAATCTAATTATTAATAGTTTCATCAGATTATGACCCAGAAGTCGCCCTCTATGCTAGAAAAAATCAAAGATATTGCTACAACGTTATCACCTCGTTTAATTGAGATTCGTCGCCATATTCATGCCCATCCAGAACTGAGTGGTCAAGAATATCAAACCTCTGCCTATGTTGCCGGGGTGTTGTCCTCCTGTGGGATTAAGGTGCAAGAAGGCGTGGGGACAACGGGAGTCGTGGGAGAATTCAAGGGAAATACCACCAACCCCCGTTGGTTTGCCATTCGCACCGATATGGATGCCCTGCCGATGACCGAATTAACCGGGTTAGAGTATGCTTCTCGACAGATGGGGGTCATGCACGCTTGCGGACACGACCTGCACACCACCCTAGGGTTAGGCACAGCGATGGTGTTATCTCAGTTGGGCCAGGAGTTTCCCGGGAAAGTGAGGTTTCTTTTCCAACCTGCGGAAGAAATTGCTAAAGGGGCAACCTGGATGGTGCATGATAACGTCATGGAGGACGTGGCGGCGATTTTGGGCGTTCATGTTTTCCCTAGTATTCCCGCCGGATGTGTGGGACTGCGATCGGGTGCGTTAACGGCGGCGGCGGATGATTTGGAATTAACGATTATCGGAGAGTCGGGTCACGGGGCGCGACCCCATGAAGCTAAGGATGCGATTTGGATCGCGGCTCAGGTCATTACCATGTTACAACAGGCGATTAGTCGCACCCAAAACCCTTTAAGACCTGTGGTTTTATCCATTGGTCAAATTATGGGTGGACGGGCTCCTAATATTATTGCGGATCAGGTTAAACTATTAGGAACGGTGCGATCACTTCATCCCGAAACCTACGAAGCTTTACCCAATTGGATAGAACAAATTGTTGCTAATATCTGCCAAATGTATGGGGCAAATTATGAGTTAAATTATCGTCGGGGTGTTCCCTCGGTGCAGAATGATCCGATGTTAACTCAAATTGTCGAAGAAAGTGTTAGAGATGCTTTTGGGTCTGGTGCGGTGGTAAATTTACCCGAACCCTCTTTAGGAGCAGAGGATTTTTCTGTCTATTTAGATTATGCACCCGGAATGATGTTTCGGTTGGGTGTCGGACACAAAAATAAACATAATTATCCCTTACATCATCCTAAGTTTGAAATTGATGAATCGGCAATTATTACGGGGGTGGTAACTCTAGCCTATTCTGCCTATAAATTTTGTCAGAAATAATTAGCAACACCAGAAGAATTAATCAATACTAAAAATACCTGTTAATCCCGTAAAAAATTAGCTAAAATAGAATTAGAAAAATTAGGAAGTCAGCAATATGGAAACAACTGTCACCCTAACTGTTACTGTGAACGCCGAAGGCAACTTAGACATTCCCGCAGAATTACAAACCCAACTGACACCAGGGGATCAATATAAAGTAGCAATTACGGAAGAAGGCTTACTTTTTAAAAAAGTTAAACCCGGATTTGATTGGGAAGAATTCAGACGGCGTAGAGACGAATCTGAACCCGATCCCAATCCAATGACAATGGAAGAAATTTGTGCAATCGTCAAAGAAGTGAGACATCAAATGAATTTAGAAGGAAAATCAGAATTATGAAAGTTGTATTAGATACCAATATTTTTATCTCCGGTTGGTTATGGGATGGCAGACCTGATCAAATTTTGAAATTAGGCGAGATTGGAGAGATTAATGTATGCGCTTCTGAAGAATTATTAACGGAGTTAGCAATAACATTAAGTCAAAAGAAATTTAAACTTAAACTCCAATCTTGGGGGTTTGAAGTTCATAATTTAATGGATGGAATCCGAAATTCGGTAGAAATTTATTCTATTCCAAAACGATATTTTCCTGAATTAAGAGATCCGAATGATGGGATTATTTTAGCAACTGCGATCGCATCTCAAGCAGATTATATTATTACAGGAGATCGGGATTTATTAACCTTAGAAAACTATGAAAATATCCCTATTTTAACAGCTATAGATTTTTTAAATATTTACTTTCCAGGGATTTAGAGAAAAACTTTCGCAACTTTTCAGATGATTATAGCAGATAAAAAAGTTTAAATTGATATAACGAATTTTGTTAATATAAACTTCACACCCTAATTTTCCGTTTTAGGAGTAGAACCAAAATAGGGGTCTGGAGTTCCAATCCAGTTAAAATCACTAATTCTGAGATTGATACTTCCTATCCGACGCACCGGATTAATCCTGAGAATCACCCCATAGGTACGGCGACTATATTCTAAGGTTAATTCATTATTTAATGATAAACCATTATCTAAATTAACCGCCGATTCAATCCCAGCCCTTAACCCCCCATAAAGTTGCTGCACTAATCCCATACTTAATACCCGTTGATCGACTAAACGATCAAACAAAAAGGGCGATTGTCCATCCAATATCACTTGGGTATAAAAAAGACTAAACCCCGTATAGTCTAAAAAGTCTTTAGAAAAATGACCCAATTGTCCCTGCACCCCTACCGAAGTGCTGAGATAGGATTGGGAATAATCTTGACTATATTGGGTGGTGACTCCTCTGGTAATTAATGCTAATTGTACGAAGGGAATCACGGGTCGAGGGGTATACCGTAAACCTTCCGTAGCCGTTGCTGGTAAGCCTTCTCCCCGCCATAATAAAACTGGATAAATTAAAGTTCCTAACGCCTCATAACGATCTAAAGTGACTCGATTATTGAGACGATTGGGTTTGAGTAATTCCGGGCGATCACTATCGGCATTTACCGATTGATAGGAGGTTTGAAAGCTAAAGGTAGCCCCCTGGTCGTTTAAAGCAATCTTAGGAGAAGTCAGCACCGCCCCCAAACTACTCCAAACCGTACGATACCCCAAAGTTCCATTAAACAAACGGTTACGATAACTATATTCTCCATTGAGTGCAAACCCAGACCCCAATTGTTGGCGGACTCGGATACTACCTCGGAGGGCTTTTTCATTCAGATCGGGGAAATTTTCCAAGGTATTTATGGATAAAAACCCCCTCAATTCCGTAGTGGGGGTAATTGATCCCGAAATCTTTGCTTCCAACCCCAAGGTTTTAGGATCGAAGGGGGTGACATTCTCTTGAAAAGCCCGTTGGAGTAACAATCGAGGTGCCACTTGCAGGCTCAACGGGCCAAGGGGAACAGAGGGCAGATTTCCCTGAATATAATATCCTCCAAAATCCTTGAGATCATAACCAAAGGAAAAGGGCAGGGGTTCTTTTTGGCTTCGATCAATGACGGTACGTTCTCGAAAGAGAGGGACGTTAAAGGATTGATCCAGCACCAGTCGGGATTTGGTGGTAATCAGTTCATCGCGTAGGGGTGAAACTCGAGTAAATCGGGCGGTATCGGCCCTTAATTCTAGTTCCGGGGGGGAAAAGGGATCGTTGGTAAGTCGCACCTGTTGGGCTTCCCATCCCCCATCCCCAAACAGATCAATTCGTTCGGCGGCAAATCTCAGGCGATTTACACTGCCTTGTACCCCAAAGGTTTCCCCCCCTCCGACAGAGACTCCGGCGTTTAATCCCCCATCGGCTTTGACTTTTGCTAGGGGTTGGGCGGCGGTAATTCGGTCGCTGATCGGGGCATTTAGTAGGGGGGTAACACCTGGATTTAGGGGATCAACCACGGTTAAATCGGTGTCGGTGGAGGGGGTATAAACAACGCCGTTGGCTTGGTAAACTGACCCGGTACTTTGCACGAAGTTATAGTCCATGCGATCGCCCCGAATCACCTGATTTCCTCGGGTCAGGGCCACATTCCCTTGAGCCACCACTTGACGGGTACTCAGGTTGACTTGGGCTTGATCCGCATCTATTAAGGACTGGCGAAACCGCACTATCACGTTCCCTTGGGCGGTGACGATTTGCCGCTGTTGATCATATTCTTGCCGATCAGCAGTGATTTCGACAATATCTGCGGGGGTGGGTACTGGAATAACTGTGGATTCTTGGGTTGGAGTTTTAGGGGGGGTGACAACTATTGTGTTACAGGGTGTATGACAGAAGTTATCGCTATTGGTAAAGGAAAAGGCGGCATCAAACCGATACTGATTCTCGGTTAAGGGTTGGGCGGTTTCTCTGGTGACGGTCGATCCCAGTAGTTCTGCGGATAGGGAGCCACTGGGTGCCTGAATCTGATATTCAGGTAAAGGATAGGTGATGGTGCTTTGGGTTTTTGCCCTGGAAGATATTTTTGGTTCTAATCCAATTATCCCCGTTTCAGTGGTCTGTGGCTGGGGAAGATGACGAATAATTGGGGGTGGTTCAGGTGGTGGCGGGTAAGGCATACTTGCTGTAACGGAATTCCACAGAATAGCCAAAACTCAACCCCTTTAGGGAACGGGCTAAAACAATGTCATTAGCTATCAGCCTGTAGGGATGATTACTAATGACACTCCCATCTTCTATTATATCAGGGATTTTGTTCACAGAGGTTGTTGGCATCTGGTTCTGATTTTCAAGCCCTAACTTCTGTTTGGACAATTTCCATGTTTCTCTACTCTAAGTCTCTGCGTTTGGGGTTCCGCGCTGGGTCATTGGACAGGAAACCAAACACGAATAAGCTAAAGAAGAACAGAACTACGATATTAACAACGATTTTTAGGGTCAGCATTTGTGAATTTCTCCGAGGCTGCAAGAGTTTATTTATAGCTGTTATGCCGGAGGCACAACTTTACCATCATATCCCAAAATATCCTTTGCTTTAAGGATTCTTTTTCTACCCCCTTGACAGGGATTGATTTTGTGTTATTATTATAATGGATAGTCTGTGCGCGCCTATAAAGTATTTTTTGGTTCTAGGACTAGCTAGAACGGTTGGAACAATTACGGTACAGTGTTCTTACTATTCCCCATTCCCCATTCCCCATTCCCCATTCCCCATTCCCCATTCCCCATTCCCCATTCCCCATTCCCCATTCCCCATTCCCCATTCCCCATTCCCCATTCCCCATTCCCCATTCCCCATTCCCCATTCCCCATTCCCCATTCCCCATTCCCCATTCCCCATTCCCCATTCCCCATTCCCCATTCCCCATTCCCCATTCCCCATTCCCCATTCCCCATTCCCCATTCCCCATTCCCCATTCCCCATTCCCCATTCCCCATTCCCCATTCCCCATTCCCCATTCCCCATTCCCCATTCCCCATTCCCCATTCCCCATTCCCCATTCCCCATTCCCCATTCCCCATTCCCCATTCCCCATTCCCCATTCCCCATTCCCCATTCCCCATTCCCCATTCCCCATTCCCCATTCCCCATTCCCCATTCCCCATTACTCATAATGAGTTAACCAATACCAAGTTTTAGCGATCGCCTCCTCAACTTTAACCATAATTTGATCTAACCATCCTAAAATCTTCTCTAGGGGATGTTTAATATATCCGGTTGATGTCACCTGGGCTTCTAGCCAGTCGGGGGAAGATGGAGCAGTCGCGTTTTTTTTGGGGTTGTTAACACGGTTGGGCGTTTTTGTCAAGGTATTTTGGGGAACTTCAGAAATTAAACCGATCTTTTCGGGGGTTGTTTGTGTTGAAAAGGGGTTTAAGGAAGATTGAACTTTTTGAAAAATCCTATGGTTTTCGATAGGGTTATTCTGGGTTTTAGGTTTCTTGAGTTTGGATAAGATATTATTTGTTCGAGTATCAATAGTTAACCAGGGGTCTTCTGGGGAGGAAGATTTTGAAGCGGAAATTACCCCGGAATATTCTTCGGAGATAGGCTCAGAATTAATAGTATGCTGATGGTCTTGGAAAAAATAATCAATTGCTGCCAGAATTAGGGACTGAACCTTATAGAAATATTGATCAAAACCCGGTTCTAAGGAAGATGCTGATTTGACAGATAAATGGGGATATTGCCAAGTTTGAATTACGGTTTTTCCTAGGGTTTGACTTTGTTTGACTAAGCTATGGGTCGCTTGGGAGAGGGGAATAATCGAATAATCCTCGACTTGCGCGATCGCCGAATCTAGGGTATGAATAAAAGTAGGGGAAGGCTGGGGGAAAGAAACCGACTCAACAAAATTAGATTCTCCAAAACAATTAATTTTAACGGCGACGGGACTGGTTTGTACCCAACATAATACTTGCCAAAACCCCCGAATCGGAGATACAACATGAATAGGATGACTAAAAGGTTGTAACTGGGGTTGAAAGGGTTTGGGATGTTGTGATGAATTTCGATAACAATAGTGATAGTTTGCGACTTCTAAACTAATTCGTTGTTGAAGTTGATGTTGTTGTTCAACGGTGAGACTATCTAAAATTTGATTATCTTTTTGAACTAAGACTAAGGTTTGGGAATCAATTTGACTAGCTACGCCTTGAATTTCTCCTGCTGCGGGTTGGGAGGCTATCGAATTTTCCAATAGAGATGCGGTTTCGGTGGTAACGGTATTTAGAATATGAATAATAGGAGCATCAACATTAGGAGGTTGGGACTTGACCTCAGAATTGAGTTGGGGTAAATGCTGTTTAATCGCCGTGCCTAATTTTTGGGTAGTGACTCGAACGGTTTGCAGGATAAAATAAACTGGATATAGTGCTGTTTGCAGGGCGATCTCAGTGGCGAACTTAAAATAGCGCCAAGTGCGACTGCTCTGGTCGGTAAATTTCTGCGTCGCCTCAGAGATAAAATTAAAGAATCGACTTTTATATGGCACGGAGTCAGCAACAGACATGGTTATATTAAGTATGAGCGATATTCTCCCCTATTCACTATAACAGTAAATGTCTTTTTCTACCCCTACCCTCCAATTACAGATTTCAGAAGTTGCTCAACGGTTACGTCTGTTGACTCAAATTAATATCCAACCCCATTGGCAAGTTATCAACCCTGGGGAGTCTTCCAACCCAGTTGAAATCAATGAAAAAGGACATATTCCTTGGGTGGCGGGAAAACAGGTTTTGAAATTAAGACAAAAAATTATAGTTCCCTTACAAGGTTATCCGTTAACGGGTTTAACTTTAAGATTAGTCTTAAGTTGGTGGGCTCAGGATGCTCAAATCTATATTAATCATCAATTTGTACAAGCTGGAGATTTGTTTGATAGTTATACCAGAATTTTATTAAGTTCGGCGGTACAGCCAGGAGATGAATTTGAAATAGAGTTATTTTTAATTAGTCCGGGTCACGACGCCGGAGCAGTGGTTAGTTCTTTCTGTTGGTATGAAGTTTCGGACACCTCGAAAATTGATCCGAGTTTCTTAGCTGACGAGTTAGAAATTTTAGGACTATTTTTAGCCGGGGAAAATCAGCAAACCGACCTAGAAACCGACTTAATTTCCCTAGGGAAAACTTTAGATATCATTTCTGGCTATATCCTCCCCGAATATCTTAGTGAATTTGAAAATAGCCTCATCCAAGTTCGTCGGATATTAAAATCAGTTATTCCTAAATTAGACTCCTATCAAATTTCCTTACTCGGTCACGCCCATTTAGATTTGGCTTGGCTATGGCCGATAACAGAAACTTGGATAGTCGCGCAGAAAACCTTTGAGTCAGTTTTGCAATTACAAACAGACTTTCCTGAATTAATCTTCTGTCATTCCTCCCCTATTCTCTATGAATGGATAGAAAAACATCGTCCCGATTTATTTAGTCAAATTCAAGATAATATTCAAAAAGGCATCTGGGAAATTGCCGCCGGACTCTGGGTAGAACCGGAATTGAATATTATTAATGGAGAATCTATCGTCCGTCAGGTCTTATACGGACAGCGATATGTTTTAGAAAAAATTGGTCAACTTTCCACCGTCGCTTGGCTACCCGATACCTTTGGTTTCTGTTGGCAATTACCCCAAATATTCCAACAGGGCGGTATTGATTATTTTATTACCCAAAAACTACGCTGGAATGATACAACTAAATTTCCCTACGGGTTGTTTGAATGGCAAGGGTTAGATGGCACAAAAATTGTTAGTTTCATGACCGCTTTAATTGGAGAGCGGGTTGACCCGGTGAAAATATTTAAATATGCTCGGGAATGGAAAACCCAAACGGGATTAAATCACAGTTTATGGTTGCCCGGAGTGGGTGATCATGGAGGCGGGCCGACCCGTGATATGTTAGAAATAACTCGACGCTGGAATCAATCTGCTATTTTTCCAGAGTTTAGGTTTCAAAAGGTGACAGAATATTTAACAGAAGTCCTAAATAATGCCCCCTCAAAACTTCCGATCTGGCAGGATGAATTATACTTAGAATTCCATCGGGGTTGCTATACGACCCACGCCGATCAAAAACGGTTTAATCGTCGGGGGGAAACCTTATTATATGAAGCAGAACTATTTGCCACCATCGCCACCCTTTACTCCGGTTCTATTTATCCCCAAGGGGAAATAGAAACCGCTTGGAAGCAGATTTTATTAAACCAATTTCACGATATCCTGCCCGGATCTGCCATTGCTGCGGTCTACGAACAGGCAAATCAAGACTGGGAAACCGCCATCAAAACCGCCCAGGAAATTCTCCACCAGTCCTTCGATGCCCTTGTTGCTTCTATTCCTGTTAACTTCCCCTCCCAACTCGACGCCCAACCCATTTTTATCTTTAATTCCCTGAACTGGTCGCGCTCAGAAGTCGTGGCTGTGCCTATTCCTAATTCCGATAGCCCTTGGCAAATTTATGATCACCAGGGAATGCCCCAAACCGCCCAACTACGGGGGTCAGGGTCGGAAAACCCGCAACTGCTATTCCTGGCAAAAAATGTTCCGGGTCTGGGATATCAGGTGTATTGGTTGGGGCGCAAACAGGCTGAAACCCTTGAAATCTCGCAGAAATACCCTTATATTGGCACACCTATTCCCAATTCTACTGAAAGTATAGCAGAAAAAAACGAGGTTGTCAAATATTATCAGTTAGAACCTAAAAATATTAGCTTTGAAAACGATATTTTGCGGGTAATTGTAGATAGGGAAACTGGAAATTTAGAACAGGTTTTCGACTTAATTCATCAAAGAAACATCCTCAAACCAGGACAGGGAAATCAACTACAAGCCTTTGAAGATTCGGGACAATATTGGGATGGGTGGAATATTAACCCCAATTATCAACAATATCCTTTAGATTTACCGCAATTACAATCAATTGAATGGATAGAATCGGGGCCGATAGTTTGGCGATTGAGAATTGTTAAACGGTTAAATCAATCAGAGTTTTGCCAAGATTATATTTTAGAACAAGATTCACCCCTGTTAAAAATAGAAACCACTGTTAATTGGCAAGAACGTCATACTTTAATTAAGGTCGCTTTTCCCCTAACAATTACGGCGGATTTTGCCAGTTATGAAATACCCTGTGGAGTGATTCAACGACCTACTAACCCCCAAACCGATCAAGAAAAAGCGAAATGGGAAGTTCCGGCAATTCATTGGGCAGATATTAGTACACCTGATTATGGAATTAGCCTATTAAATGATAGCAAATATGGTTATGATGCTCAACCCGATCAACTGCGATTAACATTATTAAGAGGTTCAACCTGGCCTGACCCAGAAGCGGATTTAGGATGGCATCAATTTAGTTATACCATTTATCCCCATGGAGGAGATTGGAAACAAGCAAAAACCGTCCAAAAAGGTTACGAATTCAATCGTCCTTTACAGGTTAAAGTCTATCCCCCCCGACCTTCAACCACTAATTTAGAATCATTCGGTGGCCAGAGTTTCCTAGAGTTAGGGTCTGATCATTTAATTTTAATGGCATTTAAACAGTCAGAAACTAACTCCCAACACTGGATTTTAAGATGTTATGAATGTGAGGGAGAATCAACTATGTTAGAATTACAGAATAATCTGGGATTAACTATAGATTATTCGGTCAATCTATTAGAACAACCCCAGGAAACAACTGCTTTTATCTCTCCTTGGAAAATAGTTAGTTTTGCTCTAGCTTCTAGGAAGAATTAGAAATAATAGTTGGTGTTGTTATCTTGATCGGGGTTAAGATTAGTTTAACCACAAAGACACGAAGAAGTTGTAAACACCTTTGTTGTTGAGTGGGGCGAGTTTACGAATTTTAGGTTAAACGAACTCGCCTTAATATTATTTGACTCCCATGCGAATTTCTGAACAAAAAGAAGCCTGAGTTAACCCCATATTATTTTTAACAATGCTGGTTCTTAATCTCAGATTGGGCATTAAATACCATAACCGTTCTTCTACATACAAGTTAGGAGTTTCTGTGATTACGGTTAACACTTCATCCTCTCCCAGATTATAGCGTCCCGATAGAGATTGATTGGGGTTAGTGCCTTGGGCTTGGAGTAATTGACCGGTTTGGGGATGGTCAGGATTAATAATTGGAACTAAAATAGCCGAGCCTTTTTGTTGATTGGAGTTGCCTTCTGTTGTGCCATCCCAAGTGGAGCGAAACCCCCCAGAAATAGTCGTTGGATCAATATCATGTTGTTGACAAAGCTGAACAACTTTAGCATCGGTTTGGGGTAAACTCTCAATAATCAGATTAGACTTACCCGCCTGTAATTGTCCTGATTTTAAATTGTGTAAAGTGCGTTGAGAAAACCATTTCCCAGCACTTAATTCAAAAAATTCAATAATATTCATCTTTAATCAACCAAAAGAAGGGAAACACTGATTTCACTGAGTTTTAGTGAATACAGAAATTTGATTCAAGTCGTTTTTATTTTAGCACAGTCTATTAAAAATTATCAGGAGAGTTTGTAACATTTTATCGTAGGAGTTGGGTCTTTCAACCCAGGTGCAAAGAGGGTTGGAAGACCCAACCCCTACAGGGATTTATAATGTTTACAATAACTTCTTTGTGTCTTTGTGGTTAAATTAGACTTAGCTCTAACTCCAACTCAATGTTCCTTTTTCTCCATCCAGATTAACCACCCTACCAACGGGTAAAATAGGATTAGATCCTTGATGACCAAAAGGTAAATTAGAGACAATGGGAATACCTAAATCTCCTAAGCGATCGCGGAATACTTCTTCTAGGGTAAAACTATGATTATTCCCTTTAACATCACAATTACTAAATCGTCCCAAGGCAATTCCTTTAACGCCTTTAAACCCTCCGACCATGCGCCAATAGGTTAACATTCGATCCAAACGATAGGGTTCTTCATTCACATCTTCAAAAGCAAGAATAGTATCGGTTAAATCCGGTTGGTAGGTTGTTCCTAATAAATGGGTTGCTACGGTTAAATTCGCGGGAAATAATCGACCAGAAACCTTGTTTTTTCCCCAACCTTCTCCTTGTAAAGTATCAAAAAATCCCGTTTCTATTCCTTTAAATAAACGTTGAATTGACCAGTCGGGTTCAGTGGCTAAGGTGGTAATAACGGGGCCATGAATCCCGATAATTTGGGGGTGATTGGCAAACGCCCATAATAGTCCGGTGATATCAGAAAATCCGATTAAAAATTTAGGATTTGGGGAAATTGGGGTGATATTTTCCCATTTCCAACCTTCTAATAATCGAGTTGATCCAAACCCGCCCCTAGCGCATAAAATACCGCGACAATTGGGGTCGTTTAAGGCTTCTATTAGCTGTTGTCGGCGGTTTTCATCGGTTCCAGCTAAATAACCTGTAACTTGATCAAAACCCGATGTTAATTGAATATTATAACCGTGCGATCGCCAAATTTCAACCCCAGCTTCAAACCTTTCCCATTCTCTTAGTGCCCCACTGGGGGTAATTACTCTTAATTTATCTCCGGGTTTTAATCCTTGAAAATTGCTCATAATTGATTGTTTTTTGATATAAAATAATATGAAAGCCCTGAAGGGCTTACTACGAAAGAATTTGCAACAACCATTGTTCTATGCGATCGCCTAACCTATTTAAAGAATATTCGGTTTCCGCCTGTTGACGACACACAGAACGGTCAATTTTATCTATATTTTGGATAGCATGAACTAACTGATTAATATTATCCGGTTCCACTAACCAACCTGTAACTCCATCTCGAATAATTTCTGTTGGCCCCCCTCGACGATAGGAGATCACCGGAACACCACAGGCTAAGGCTTCAATAGCCACATTTCCAAAGGCTTCTATCCAGCGATGGGTCATGAGTAAAGCCCGACATTGACCCAGTTTCTCTTGAAGTTTTTCGGTTGATAAAAAGCCTAAATATTCTATGGGAGCATCGATATAATTATTCAGAATAGTTTGCCAATAAACGGGGTCTTGAATTTTACCCATAATCATTAAGGGAATTCCGGTTTTAACTGAAGCAGCCACCGCATCTTCTAAACCTTTTTCTGGGGAAATTCTACCGACCCAAGCCAATTGATTTTGGGGTTGACTGCAAAAACAATATTGAGATAATTCAATAGCACTACTTAAACAAAAATAACCCGCTTTTAAACCAAAGGTTTCGGCTTGACTATGGCTATAAAATGCGATAGAATTAGGACATTGTTGGATCACGTCTTGAACAGCCCTATCCATGATATCGGTTAAAGATCCCATAGTAATTAAATGGATTAATTTACCTGGAAAAAAAGGAGTCAGAAATAAAGGCAACCAATCATAAGCAAAATTCATAATTATATCATACTGATCCGCTACTTTTATGGTATAATTCCACATATTAGCTAATACGGAATTATTGGATAAAATTACCGGATCTTGACGACTTTGGGTTTGGGCTGAGGTTTGTAATTCTCCTGAAATTTCTACTATTGAAAATGATTCTAATTTAGAGGTTTCCGGGGCAACAATTGTAATTTTATGACCCCGTTTTCGCAAAATCTTTGCCAGATTTAATATCGTTAATTCCACACCTCCTGCCAACCCCGACCCTAATGGCCAAACGGAAGTTGATACGAATAATAATTTTAAAGGTTTGTTCATATATAGTTATTGTTTTTTGAGTAAATCCACAGCTTCTTGTAATAACTGAATAGCCTGTTCTACTTTACTCAATATTTCCGTTTGACTGACGGGTTTTGCGGTTGGTTGGGGTGTTGTTAATCCGCCTAATTCATTTACATAGCGCAATAAATCCTGATCTCGTCGTAACCATCCAGCCAAGAAAACTTCTTGACTGGGGTTAGCTTTTACCCGTTGATACCGATAGTCAATTCGATTTTGACAATAGCGTTGGGCGGTTTGTAAATTATTGGCTTTTTCTAATGCGGTTTTTGATTTAGCCCCAAAATTTCCATCAATTGTTAACCCGCCAATGGCTTCTTGGAGAAATTCTAAACTGCCTTTGACACTAAAATTAACGGCGGTATCAAAATGGGCTACGGCTAAGGGTAACACCATGAAATCTGCTAAACAGGGTTTCCAATATTGTTCATAATAAACCTGTTCTACTTCGGTTGGGGTAATTTGTAATACCGACTTAGAGGGTAAGTTTTTTACCCGTAAATAGGTATCATAGGTGGGTTGAGAAATCCCATAATTAACTGTACCTGCTAAATCTCTAGTATCGCCGACACCAGCTTCCCATTTTAAGGTGAATTTTAAAGCAGTTTTAAAGGCTTCAGGATATTCAGACATAATTTTATTTAGGGTTAGGTAATGGGATCACGGATTTAAGAGGATTTCACGGATTTCACAGATTTTCATCTGTGTTAATCTGCTTAATCCTCTTAGAACTATTAACACCCAAAAAGGAGAATAATTAACTACGCTGAATTTCAGCAAAGATTTCGTTTAAAATTTCTTGGGCGCCTTGTTCTTTGAGTTTATGGGCGAGTTGAATTCCTAAATCTTCCGCATCGGTGGTATTTCCAATTACGGTATCTTTAATTAACCGCTTGCCATCAAGACTAGCCACCATTCCCACTAAGGTGAGTTGGTCGCCCTCAATAGCAGTATTTACCCCAATGGGAACTTGACAACCCCCTTCTAACTCGCGCAAAAATGCCCGTTCAGCATAGCATCTTTGGGCGGTGGGCGTGTGTTCAAGGACTTTAATAATATCCAGAATATCGCTATCTCCTTCTCGACATTCTATTCCTAATGCGCCTTGTCCGACGGCGTGGAGAGAAATTTCTGGGGCGATGACTTGATGAATGCGATCACTCATATCCAAACGAATTAACCCAGCAACGGCCAGAATAATCGCATCATATTCTCCATTATCCAATTTTTGCAGCCGGGTATTCAGGTTGCCGCGAATATCTTTGAATTCTAAATGGGGATAATGATATCTAAGTTGGGCGAGGCGTCGCAGGGAAGAAGTCCCAATAATAGCACCCGGTGGCAGGGTTTCGAGTTGTTTATCTTTGTGGTTTTCATGAACCACTAAAGCATCGGCGGGATCTTCGCGTTCGCTCACACAGCCTAACATTAATCCTTCAGGAAGTCGAGTCGGTAAGTCCTTGAGGGAGTGCACTGCAATATCGCTGCTGCGCTCAAGCATTCCTACTTCTAATTCTTTGGTAAATAGTCCCTTATCGCCAATTTTAGCCAGGGCGACATCCAGGATGTTATCCCCTTGGGTGGACATGGTTTGCACTTCAAAGGTGATGTCGGGGAAGTGTTTCTGAAGTTCTCCCTGTACCCAATGGGTTTGGACTAGGGCGAGTTGGCTTTTGCGCGATGCAATGCGGACGGTACGAGTCGGGGCAGATACAGACATACTAAGGAGATAATACAAGCTAATAAAGTCACTGGATCTAGCCTACCGCAAGGAGGGACGTCAAGGTTGTTAAGGTGTGTGACGGGGGGGGTATCAGTTTTATTATTTTATATTATTGTCAAGTGACATTACACTACAATGCGTGTTACACAATGTGGAAATTTGGCATCAGGTGTCTTGTAAACTCCCAATAATTCAGAATTTGATTAATTGCGTAATTTTTATTCGTTCATATTGTTTGTCAAGTTAACTTGCCACCTAATATTTTTCAGGTTATATCTTCAACATCTCGTAAATGTTAAACCAACTTGACACTGGACACTTGACAGAGTTAAACGCCCTAAACCAAGGCTATTCACGCAAATTCAAAAGACAATTACGCAAGAACAAAATCGCATAGAAAAAACACTAGCGAAAATTAAAGACTTAAGCTATAGTGAACAACGATGACAAAAAAACAGCCAACATCCTATATTTCGTGCAGATTCTAGGATGTTGTTGGATAGTTATCAAAAAACAGAACAGATAATAACGTATCTGAATTTTAGGCAAATGTCAAGCGGTTTGCTTGTTCATTCCCAAATTCTATTTTTGAATTGTTACAGGGATGAAAAAGCAAATCGCAATATTCGGCTAACTCCAACCTGTTTAAAGGTTTCAGCCTGTAGCCTGAAATTAATTTCAACGTTCATGATTCATGTTGCAAAAAAAAATTAATCCAACAATGTTGGACGGGAGCTTCTATGTCTCAATTAGACCAATTTTCTCAAAATCTTGCAATCGGTAAACAAGGAGAATGGCAAATGATTATATTTTTTATTTGCTTAGGTTTTACTCAAGTTAAATCAGAAGATGTCTATCAGTACCAACTCAAAAGACAAGATTATCCGTTAATCGTTGATGTTTCTAATCGTCCAGATTATCAAAAACAAGAAATTGATATACTATTATATTATGATCCTGATCAATGTTCGATTTCAGTTGAAGTTAAAAAACAGCCTTCAGCACTAAAATACGGGAATTTATTCTTTCAAATTACAAACCATCGAGGTGATCCAGGTTGGGGTGATAAATCGAATGCTGATTATTTTGCATTTATTGTTCCTGATTCAGAAATTCTATTAGTCAAACGTTCAAAACTTTTAGCATTAACACGAAAACATCAATTTCAATTGAAAACAATGAATAATGGAGAGGAAGGATTATTGATTCCTGTTTCTGAAGTTCGGAATATTTGCGATCCCGATAAAAGAATCCCTATTCCTAAATTAGCCTAATAGATTTCCCCTTGTCATGCTGAACAAAGCGCAGCGTAGTGAAGCATCTCATAGAGATTTCTGCTATCAGCAAATAACCCTTGAGATCCCTGGCTTCACTTCGTTATCCTCAGGATGACATTGAAGATTTAATGGTTTAAATTTGGGAGATGCGATCACATTCATCCCTGTAAAATTTTACCGTCAACGTAGGGGCGAGGCGCGCCTCGCCCCTACAGGGTTTAGATTGTTAGCGAAAATTTACAGTAATAAAAAATTAGGAGCTTAAAATTAATGCAAAAAGAGTTATAAAATAGTGAGAATAAAACTAATAATTAATAACCCTAAAACAACGACCCAAATAATATTCCGTTGAAGCCAACTTCTGAACGCAACAGATATACTTCGCTGAGATTTAATCGGATCAGAAATTAACAGTTCAGAACGATTTTGATAAAGGGTACATTCCTTTGCCAAAGGACGTTGGGGAAAGTTACAGGTATCATCTTCATGATAGAGACAGGTTTCACAGAGATATTCCTTCCCCGTCGAATGATAGAGGGGAATACCGGGGTGTCCAAAGGCTTTAAGCTGATATTGACAATGGGGACAACTCAGCGCCTGGGGGTCAATAAGTTGGTGACAACGGGGACAATGGGACATTTTGAAGATTTAAACCCAGAAAAATCGAATCGGCGAATTGGGGAAAAATACCACAAATTGACACTCCCCCGTCAAGCTCACGCGCTCGACGGGGGATTCTTGTTTCACAGAAGAATGCTTTTTAGTGCAAGCACCAACGAGTCTTACATCCTCTCCACAAGCTTCGATTCCTGTGTGTCCCACAGTATTTGTTGACAGTATTCTCATGCCTTCTTCCCTGATGTTTTTTGCTGCATTTTCATCTCTATCGTGGTAGATTTGGCAATTCGGACAAACCCATTCACGAATACTCAAATTTAATGAATTGTTTTTAAACTTGCAGCAATTACAGAGTTTTGTGCTCGGGAAAAATCTGTCAACTTCAATTAACTTTCCACCTTCTCTTTCGAGTTTGTAGCCCAGGAAATTTACCAACATCCCAAATCCAGCATCCAACACGGATTTTGCCAATTTGGTACGAGCCAATCCTTTAATACAAAGGTTTTCCACTACAATGACTTGGTTCTCGTCAACTAACTCTCTGGAGATTTTATGGAGAAAGTCTTGTCTAGTATTTGCTATTTTTTCATGAACCTTAGCAACCCTTTTAACTTGCTTTTTACGGTTATTAGAACCTTTGGTCTTTCGAGATAATAATTGTTGCCTCCTTTTTAATCGCTTGGCGTATTTTCTAGTGGGTTTAATTGGATCAACTTTTCTGTAAGTTTCACCATTAAACACTGTTACTAAACTCGTTAACCCTAAATCAATCCCTGAGATTTTCCCGTTTTTATCAAGGGTTAAATCATCGGTTTTAAACAGAATAGCAGCAAAATATTTATCTGTACTTGTTTTGGAAACGGTAACAGATTTTATTTTACTGCTAATTGTTTTTGGGATTCTAGCTTTAATAATCCCTAACTTGGGAAGTTTTACGCCGTTTCCTTTGATTGAACAACTTTCTGGGTAACGAATTGATTGTTTTTTATGCTTACTTTTGAATTTAGGAAATTTGGCTCTTTTCTGAAAGAAGTTCTTGAAAGCCGATTCTAAATTCTTTAACGATTGCTGTAATGTAGCAGCAGTAGCTTCTTGTAGGAATAAGTAATCAGGCAGCTTTTTAAGTTGGGTTAAATCTTTGGCCATCTCGCAATAATTCAACCCTTTTCCTGTTTCCTGATACTGATTGTTAGTCTTCTCAAGGTAATAATTCCAAACAAAACGACAGCAGCCAAAGTTTTTAGCTAAGGCTACTTCTTGTTCTTTATTTGGATATAATCTTACCTTGAGAACGTTTAGCATTGTTGCTACATTTTAATCATCTTCTGATAAGATAACACTTAACGCTCAAATTTGTTGGCATCAAGGTATTTCTACAATAAACCTTGTTTTTGGACAGGCTCTTATTTTGTTGCTAGTTGTGGTGGTATTACAGTTGAACAGTTAAAAAAATATGTTGAGCAACAATCAACTCCAGAAAATTAAATCGGATTCGCTATCGCTCATGTTTTCTTTGGTCGTGATTCATCTCACCGCCAAGCTAACGCTGTGGCGGGAGTCCTCTCACGACGTTAAGATAGAAAATGTGAGTCAGTTTAAACATAAAGCTTAGCTTTATATTTGCACTTTAGCAGCCTAATCAGGTTAGAAACAATGGATAATCAAAATAATTTACTCCGACAACTGTTGATGATTGGGATCGGGACAACTTCCTTAGTCGCGGAAAAATTACAGGAAGCCACCGATCAGTGGGTCAAAGACGGGACGATGAATACAGACCAAGCCAAAAAGTTTGTCGATGACATGATGCAGGGTCTCAAACTCGATCAAACTAGCTTAGAAGACCTGATGCAGCGCCAATTCCGCAATTTAATGCAGGATGTGGGGGTTCCCCGTCAGTCGGAACTTGATGAGTTACGCGGACGCCTCGACCGCCTGGAACGTCAGGTCAGAGACTTGGAAAATCGTCTTTGGCGTTAAAAAGTTCCCAAATAATGTCAAACTTGAATCTTGGGTTTTCCCTAAAACAACAATCCTAAAGGTACATCATTAGATGCAGGAGGATGAATTTTGCGAGAAATTCTAATTAGCTTAGGGGTGATTATTGTTTGTACGGTCGTGTTAGTTGTAGCTCAAATTACAACATCAATACAACAGGCACAAGCGGTTAATCAAAATACTCCGATTGCAGTGCAACAAACGGTAGCAACTTCTAGTAGTCCTTTATTCGCACCCGATCTTGTTACCAATGCTCAAACTATTATTGCTCAAAACATGACAAATTCAGAAGAAACAGTAATTACAACGGACTCCGGTTTACAGTATGTGGATTTAACTGTAGGTAGCGGTGACTCTCCTACCAAGGGTCAAAAAGTTACGGTTCACTATACGGGAACTTTAACCGATGGGGCAAAATTTGATAGTTCTCGCGATCGCGGACAACCCTTTCAATTCAATATTGGTATGGGTCAAGTAATTAAAGGTTGGGATGAAGGCGTTATGAGTATGAAAGTGGGCGGACGTCGCAAGTTAATTATCCCACCGGAATTAGGGTATGGTTCTCGCGGTGCCGGGGGTGTCATTCCTCCGAATGCAACATTAATTTTTGATGTGGAACTGTTAAAAGCAGGTTGATTATTTCATCCTTAAAAGTTATAGACAAGCTCCAATAAACCGGGTTTCTAGTTATTATATATATGAAGAAACCCGGTTTCTGTGTATGAATTTAGCCCGAACGAGGATTGGCTAGATTTCTGAATTTAGTAAATTGAGGATCAAATAATAGTTTAATGGTTCCTGTGGGGCCGTTCCGATGTTTAGCCATAATAATTTCGGTAATTCCTCGGTCTGGGGTATCGGGATTATAATAGTCATCTCGATAGATCATCATCACTAAATCCGCATCTTGTTCAATTGAATTGTGAACAATAATATTATTTGCTACAAAATTATGCAAGCCAGGAACTGTTAAATCAAATACTTCTTCTTCTCCATCAGGTATAATTGAAACTATTTCATCCCAGTTAATATCACTATTTTCTATCGTAGAACCAGGTAAGGCAATAGGATAGTCTCCATTGAACTCATCCAGTCTTTTCCAACCCTGAATTGTTAGGAATTTATGGTTAGCTGTGGCTCTAATTTTTCTTCCTAGTCGAGTTGTTAAGCTAAATACAGGTTTTATACCCGTAGAAAAGGCATTACTCACAATTCCTATTTCTAGCTTCATTGTTTTTTCATTTAATGCCCAAACTGGAAAACCAGATTTACCGATTAATTCTTTAATAGGTACTTGTAATCCAGTATCTGCTAATGTGACTAGACTATCACCTGTTAAACAACCAGATTCTCTTAAATCCGATAACATCGGCCGTTTATTGGTTCGAGATTCAACGCTACGACTTAACTGGGATAGGGCAATTACAGGTACACTTAATTCTCTGGCTAATCCTTTTAATGACCGGGTAATTCTCGATAATTCCTGCACTCGATTATCACTAGCACCTTCCATTAATTGTAAATAATCGATTAAGATTAAGCCTAATACCCCCCCATTTTCGGCTTGCAATCTTCGGGCTTTAGAACGCATTTCGGTGACGGTAATATTGGGGGTATCATCAATAAAAATAGGTAATTCTGCTAAGGAACTAATTGCCATGGTTAAAGGTTCCCATTCCGATTGACTAATTCTACCGGAACGAATACGGTTACTTTCTATTTTTGCTTCACTGGATAATAGTCTTTGGACTAATTGCCCTTTCGACATTTCTAAACTAAACACGGCAATGGGGAGTTTTTGACCCTTCGCAATATTATGTCCTAAACCGACCGCAAAACTGGTATTATGAACACAGATATCATTTGCAACAAAATTATGGGTTTCAGGAATAGTTAAGTCATAAACCTGTTTTTCCCCCATAAATTCAATTGAGACAATTTCATCCCAATAAATCTCACTGGTTGCTAACTGTTGTAAGGGTAAATGATCTAAAGTAGTAGCTAAAGTCCAGAGCCTTTCCCGTGATAATTGCCGTTTACCAACATGAATATTACTATAGCCCGGAATCCCGGCTCTTTTTGCTAAATTTTGCCAAGATTCATCGCCTTTAACCGTGGCGATTTCTTGCCAAATTTCTATGGGAATCAAATCTCGATTGGTTTGATAGCGTTTATTCATTAACGCTTTTTCTATTTTTATAAGGGTTTCTTCTTTACTAAAAATCCCAATTTCTGAGATAAAGGTTTTAATAGATAAAGCATCAGTAATATCCAGTTGCCAAGCTGTTCGTCTGGTTTGTTTATATTTAATAGAACGCTTTTTCAAAGTTGCAATAACACCAAATCGTAATAATAAGTGTTGAACTTGTCGGGCTAATTCTTCACTAACACTGGCATAACCCAATTGACATTGACCACTGGCTAATATTGTTGCCCAACCATCTGTTGCAAATAGACGATTTAGAAATAAGGCGATTTGCGATCGCTCTAATTTAAAGATAATTTCAGGAATGGTTTTTTGATGAGATTCTGGTGCTGATAGTCCAAATTGTTCTAACCATTGGTAATGATTATGGGTTAAAACAATATTTTTATTTTTCAACCCTCCATCTCCTAGTAAATAACCTAAAATTTTAACTTGATATTCAGGTAATTTTTCATTTCCAAAACTATTAAATTGACGAGGAACAGCAATTTTATCTCCAGGTTGAAGTTCTGCTAACGGTCGCCATCCTTGAATGGTTAAAAAGGGATGGGTGAGGGTTGATTCTACAAAACGCCCTAGTTTTGTGGTGACTCTAAATACGGGTTTAATTCCATCATCAATAAAGTCAGAAGGTTCAGTAATTTGAAATTTCCAATTATTTCCTAATGTTAAAACTTGAGCCTTTTGACGATTATAAATATCTTCAATTGTGACAACACTCCCATCCGATAAAACAATTTTACTATCAAAACTTAAACATTTACCCATGGACGGCCGACCCGCAATAATAATTAAATCAGACCGTTGAAAACCTCCCGTCATCGCATCTAAATCATAAAATCCGCAGGGAATACCAGGTAAAGAAATCCCTTCATTGCGGTCTTCAATTTCTTGGAAGGTATCAATTAAAGTTTCTCCAATCGATACTAAATCCTGTTGGGGTCGAACTTGGGAAATATTAAAGACTTGTTGTTCGGCTTTATCGAGAACGGTTTCTAAATCTTGGCTGGTATCATAAGCTAATTCAATAATATTATGTCCCCCGGTAATCAGACTACGACGGATTTTTTTATCTAAAATTAATAAGCCATATTGATCAATATTAACCGCCGAAACAGTCCGATCTACCAGTTGAGTTAATTTTAATTGTCCCCCCACTTGTTCGAGTAAATTTTGATCCGCTAACCAAGTAGCCACAGTCATTAAATCCGTGGGTTTTCCTTGAAAATGTAGGGTTAAAGTTGCCCGATAAATAATTTGATGGGATTTGAGGACAAAGGATTCTGGTTGTAATAATTCTGCTACCCGACTAATGGCTTCTGGATCAAGGAGAATGCCCCCTAAAATGGCTTCCTCTGCTTCTATATTTTGCGGGGGAAGGCGATCGCTAATATTGGAAAATTGAGGTTCATTCATCGCATGAGTTAGTTAATAAGCCGATTAGACCATTTTATGTTAAACTCTATTATAGAATAGTTATTGATCTTACACAATGCTTATGCAATCTATTAAAGGAATTGTCAGAAATGGGGTAATTTATCCCATTCAACCAATATCTTATCCTGACAACTATCCTGTGATTATTACTTTTTTGGAATCAGAAAAACAGGAGCAATTAGTTGATATTTCTTCGGAGGAGTATGAAACGGGTTGGGATACGTTAGAGTTGGCGTTAAATGAAAATGCTGTAGATACGGGTATCAGAGATTTAGCTCATCAGCATGATCACTATTTGTATGGAAAACAAAAACAAGATGAGTAGTAAATTTAATCAAGTTTTTGTGGATAGTGCAGCTTGGATCGCATTAATTAATACTACGGATGATCTTCATGAACAAGCACAAGAAGTAATGGCTAGGCTCCGTCAAAATAAAACTTTTTTAGTGACAACAGAATTTATTTTATTAGAGGTAGCTGATGCTTTATCTAGCATTAATATTCGTCAAAAAACTTATGCAACACTCAAAGCAATTAGACAATCTCAAGCCATCAAAGTTATTCCTGTTAATCAAAGTTTATTCGATGCAGGTTTAGCAATTTATAACCAACATTCTGATAAAGATTGGGGGTTAACTGACTGCATTAGTTTTGCCGTGATGCAGCAAGAAAAAATCACAACAGCTTTTACATCAGATCGTCATTTTATACAAGCTGGATTTATCAGATTAATGCAGCCTAACTAATCCATAATTTCGTAATCAATAAACCAAATATCGACAGAGCCACAATCCACGATATGACCCTAAACTCATTTTCAACATTTAGGAATTATCGGTTATTTTTCACTTGTAGAAATAGAATTTAAAATCGTATCAATTTCTGTCTGAACTTTATCAATTTGTGAACGAAGTTGATCTAAAGATTGTTTTTCAGCTTGCCATTTTTGAGGCATTTCTTGCTCATATCTATTTTGTTTTTCTAATAAATCATCATAAAATGTAAAATGAAACATTAAAGTTGATATAGCTAAATCGAAACACTCGTCTAACCGTGGCAAAAAGCTACTTTCTATAAATAAAAGAACTGTATTTGAAAAGTCATCTAATCGATCTCTTTTAATAACTAAAAAACTATCTTTGTAAAAAGAATCCCAACTTGGTTTTATTAAATTCGCCAAAGAATTAGAAATAGACACTTTAGAATTAAAAAATAAATTTAATCTATAATGATTGCAGTTTATTTGAAACAATAAACTATTCTTGTATTTGCTTGGTAAACAACTAACATGAGAGTCTAACTTATTAATTTTAAATATAGAAAATTCTTGACCCAGTAGTTCTAAATTATGATGAATTGCCAGAATAATTTGACGGTTTTGATCAACTAATTCTCGTTCTAAATCCTTAATTAAACCATCTTTATCTGATAAGCCTGCCTCTTGTTTGGGTTTACCAGTATTTTTTTCAGTAAACCACTGTCTTTTGAGTTCTGTAACTCGATTCGTCCATGACTCTTTAAGTTCTTTAATCACTTCTGTTTTGCATTTTTTTCTTAAATTACGAATGCGTATATCTACATTACTAATTTGTGCGATCTGTTCCCAAATTTCATCTTTAGGGATAGATAAAATTCCAGCTTTACTATTCCAGACTTCCTCAGCTTGATCTAAATCCCGATAACAATTTTTTAGTAATTGTTCTAATTTAACAGCAGACCGTCTCATTTCATCCGTACAGAGTTGAATTGATTGGCTTAAATCGGTTGCTGACTGTTTTAACTCTAAGGATTGATTGTCATTAGAATGGATTAGTGTAACCGCTTGATTCAGAGCAAGAAAGGCTTTGAGAGATTCATTCATCACATTTAATTCCTGGATCAATATTTTTTTTCCCATCAGAGACAGCTTTGAACAGATATCACTGATATAATTAATTATACTAACTTCTGACACTCAGGTTAACTTAGTTATGGAATCTCAAGATTTAGCGCCTTTGTTAAAGTCTGTCGGTTTTGCCTTAGATGTAGCAACTCCTTTTGCATCTGCTGTTCCTTATCTCGGAACGGTATTAATTATCGCAAAAATTGGGGTCAGAACCTATCAAGGTAAGGTAGAATCTGACAATCTTAATCGAGACTTAGATTATCTGAAAAAGGGCGTAGATAGCTTACAGGAAAAAGCTAGTATATTAGAGTCGGCAACAGCAACCCTAGGAGTTGGTGTTGCTTTACTGGGAATACTGTCCGCACAAAATTTGCAGCAAACTCGCAAATTAGATCAAAAATTAGATCGAGTTCAGTTAGAACTTGAAAAAGGGATCACAGATTTAAAATTAATTATTAATAGTCAAGGCGATGAAATTTTAAAAACGATCAATCAAGTGGGTCAAGAAATCCAACAAGAAATACACCGCGTTCAGTTTGTAAATGCTTATGGCATCTTTCAATCCGTGCATAATAATCGACTGCCATCGGCTTTAATAATAAAAAATCCTACAGATAGAAATGATAAATTAAACTTTATTTGGAATGATTTACAAAATTGTTTAGCTATTTATAACAATAAAGAACTGATTTCTTGTCCTTCGATTTCGGGAAAATTAAAGCGATTAGAATGTGCTTGGGCGATTGAACAAACCTTGGCTTTAATTGATATTTTACAAAATAATTTTGAGGCTTGTATTTTTCAGTTAAATCACCTCAGAGAAAAAATTATCAAAGATTGTCTATACTTAACAGAATCCTGTCAATCGGAAGCAGAAATTGACTTTATATTCCCCAGAATTAACTCTATTATCAATCATGATATGCTTTTAATTGATTTCTGGAAGAATAATCTAAAAGTTATACAAAATTTATCGGTTGAGGATCAAGAAAAACTAGCCAATTTAGATGTAACTGATATTGTTAGTTTAAATCAATCGCAAGAATCTAACGCTTTACAAAAACGATCGCCATTTGAACTTTATCAAGAGTTAAAAGCTCAATCCCATTTTGTGGCTTTGAAAGATCAACTCAAATTTTTAATTAAACCGGAATTACGCTTTGAGTATGAATCCTATATTTCTCAAAGAGCGATCGCCATAAATTTTCAAGGAATTGCCCTGACTAACTGGCAAGAAGTCCCTGATTTAACGGTTGCTAATCTTTATTATTATTTCAAAGCCCAAGAACAAAAATAAGCCCTGAACTCAAGTTCGGGCTTAGGGAAAAAACCTTTGAAATTGATGAAATTTACAAAGAAACCACTTCAACTTCTACATCAGCCGTCACGTCAGAATGTAACTTAATATTGGCTTTATAGGTTCCTAATTTACTGATACTGGGGAGAGTAATTTCCCGACGATCAACTTCTTGACCCGTTGCTTGTTGAATCAATTCTGCTAATTCTTTTTCGGTAACGGTTCCAAAAATTGCGTTTTCTTCCCCAACTTGTTTGGCAATTTTGAACACACCCACCGCTTCCAGGGCTTTTTTCTGAGCTTCCGCTTGCTGTTTCAGTTCTAGTTGCCGTTGACGTTCTTCTTCCCGACGTCGTTCTACCTGTCTGAGAATGCCGGGGGTAGCCCGAACTGCTATACTCTGAGGGAGCAAATAGTTACGGGCATAACCCGGGGCGACTTCTACGAGATCCCCATTTTTTCCCAGTTTAATCACATCTTTGGTCAGAACAACTTGAGTACGCTTCGCCATGATCAGTTCCTATATTTTTTTTAACCCAAACACTCTATATTAACAAGATTAGGGTGCGATCGCAAGTCCATAATCAACTTGTCCCTATTGAGGGTATTCGTAATCGCGTAGTACAATACAGACTAAGTTGGGTCATGATTCACCCCGGAGGCTGCAATGCAGAGTATTCAGTTCAAAGGACACATTGGTGAGGATGGAATATTACGGGTACAAATGCCAGCAGAATTTAAAGATAGAGATTTAGAAGCTATTGTGATCTTTCAAGCTAAGAGTGAAACCCCGAAACATGGAAATTGGCAACCTGGGTTTTTTGAGGAGGTAATTGGTGGCTGGGTGGGTGAACCATTAGTCCGAGAAAATCAAGGACAATATGAAATTAGGGAGAATTTGTTTTGAGTTACTTACTCGATACTAATGTTTGTATTAAACTCCTGAATAATAGTAATCTAGCCGTAACTCACCGATTAGCTTTGCAACAGCCAGGGGAGATTTATTTGTGTACTGTTGTACAGTTTGAACTTTATTATGGTGCATATCGAAGTAGCCAAATAGAGAGCAATTTAGCAATATTAAAACGTTTTTTTCAACAATTTGCTATTTTACATTTCAGTGAAAAATCCGCCGCAATCGCTGGACAAATTCGCGCCCAATTGTCAGCTTTAGGAACACCGATTGGCCCCTATGATCTGCAAATTGCAGCGATCGCTTTAGCTAACAATTTAGTTCTAGTGACCCACAATACCACAGAATTTAGCCGAGTTCCCAACTTGCAAATCGAAGATTGGGAACTTTAATTTACGCTTAAAATTGATCCTTCATTCCCCGCAAACGGGCAAAGGTTTGGATCGGATCATCGCTATTGGTCGCCGTTTGCAGAGTGGGAATATCCCAACGCAAAAAAGGATTAGTGCGTTTTTCTAAGCCAATATTTGAGGGAATTGTGGCTTGATTTTGACTGCGGGCTACGGTAACTTCTTGAAAACGATCCTGTAAATCTTGATTATCAGCATCAACCGTTAAGGCAAATTTTAAGTTATTAAGAGTATATTCATGAGCACACCAAACCCGAGTAGTTTCGGGGAGGTTGCGAAATTGATTTAAAGATGTCAACATTTGTTGGGGAGTCCCTTCAAATAAACGGCCACACCCCCCGGCAAATAGGGTATCCCCACAGAATAAATCCCCGGGTTGATCGGGATTTATGGGTGGGAAATAATAGGCAATATGGGCTTTTGTATGACCGGGAACAAATAAAACCTGCCCGATTTGATCGCCGAATTCAACTTGATCACCCGGTTTTAAAAATACCATTTGACCGGGGATTCTACCTCGATCGCCCTCACCTCCATAAACCGTAAGATCGGGATATTCTTTAATCAGTTGAGTATTTCCCCCAACATGATCGCTATGATGGTGAGTGTTAAAAATTGCAACTAATTCGGCATCTAATGTCTGTAAATGTTGTAAAACAGGATAGGCTTCTGCGGGGTCAACAACGGCGGCAATTTTCCGATCAGGATCATGCAGTAAAAAGATATAGTTATCAGAGAGGACTGGAATTAGTTGAATTTGCATTAAAAGCAATCTCCTGGGATTAGTTGATCAGGGTTTATAATAGTTGAGACTTTGGTGGGTGCAATTCGCTAGTTTAGCAAATTTTATCGCAAAATTAGTCAATAATTAAATTAGAGAGGTTACGGTTAAAATGCTGTGGACACTTCCCACTCGCTCTAAAATCTCAATTAGTCAAGTGACGGATCGGATTGTCAATTCGGGTCAACTAGGTCATGCTGATTATTTGAGATTAATGTCTGCTATTTTATCTGATAAAGATATTACCGAATCTGAACGCAACCAGATTAATCGAGTCTTTGATTATGTTCAGACAGGTCGTGTTAAATTTAATGATATGTGAACAGTAAAAATAATGAGGTCAAACCCGATATGAATTTTCCCGAAGTCAATCATTTAATTCCGGTTCCAACCGGGATATTACAGATTCCTACCCAAGCCACTATTCCCACGGAAATTAGCGAGTTTGCTGTTAGATTATCCTTGATCATTCCCACTTATAAAGAAAGTGAAAATGTTAGACCCATCGTCCAACAATTAACTCAGTTATTAGAGGAAGCAATTCCCAATGAATATGAGTTAATTATTGTTGATGACGATAGCCCCGATTTGACTTGGAAAGTCGCGGCGGAGTTAATCCCAGAATTTCCCCAATTGCGGGTGATGCGACGTCAGGAAGAACGGGGATTATCAACGGCGGTGATTAGGGGTTGGCAAGCGGCGAGAGGGGAAATTTTAGGGGTAATTGATGCGGATTTACAACATCCTCCAGAGAGTTTATTGCAACTTTTAGGAGAAATAGAACGGGGTGCAGATTTAGCCGTTGGCAGTCGCCATGTTGAGGGCGGTGGCGTTAGTGATTGGAGTGTGATTCGGCGCTTTTTATCGAGAGGGGCGCAGGTTTTAGGATTAATTATTTTACCCGGTGTTATTGGTAGAGTGTCTGATCCAATGAGTGGCTATTTTATGGTTAAAAGGGAAGCAATTGCTGGAAGAACTCTTGATCCCATTGGTTATAAAATTTTAATTGAAGTGTTAGGTCGGGGTCAAATTCGTTGGGTAGGAGAAGTGGGTTATGTATTCCAAGAACGCTTAGAAGGGGAAAGCAAAGTGACTTGGAAACAATATATTGAATATTTACAACATTTAGTTAAATTGCGTTTAGCTCGATGGCCGGTAACGCGGTTTTTGCGGTTTGGAGTTGTGGGTTTTAGTGGGGTTTTTGTGGATATGGGAGTGTTTTATCTCCTCTATACCGTTGTTGGTTTGGCTTTAACCCGTAGTGCTATATTCTCGGCAGAAGTAGCGATTATTAATAATTTTATCTGGAATGATCTTTGGACATTTGGAGATATTTCTAGCCATCAAAAAGGCACAGGAAAACGATTTAAACGATTTTTGAAGTTTAACTTAATTTGTTTATCGGGGTTAATTTTAAATGTGCTATTGGTGAATCTCCTATTTAATGTGTTTGGAATGAATGCCTATTTAGCAAAAATAATTGCGATCGCTATTGTCACTTTTTGGAATTTCTGGCTAAATTTAAAATTGAGTTGGCGAGTAACGGAAGTTAAGTAATTATTGGTTTTGGGGTTATTTAGGAGAAGAAAAAGAATTATTTTTTAACCCCTGTTTAATGATCCAATTCCCAGCAAGATCAAATAGTCCTCCTAAGAAACAGGCGATCGCGACTACCACAAATAAACGCAACCAATAAAAGGAAATAAAACCCATTCCGATCCATAAACCTGTTTCTAAGTTCATGTGAATTAGATAAATACCATAGGATGTGTCGCCAACAGGATTTAACCAAGGTTTCAGACTAGGTAAATAATTGATAATTTGAAATAGGGCAAAAAATTCTCCAATTCCTAGGAATAAATCAGCCGGAATTCTCCAAGCCATTAATCCTGATTCCGATCCCCAATCACAGGCTAATCCTAAAGCCCAAAATATTATTAAAAACCCCAGCCATCGCCGTTGAAATAGTAAGTTTTGACTCCAGTTTAATAATTTATCTGATCCAGAATTTTGTTCTAATAATGCGATCGCTAAAACAATACCTAAGACAAATTCAAATAAACGAGAGGGAAAAAATGCCCCCCGCAATAATCGATCTGTGATCGTATCACTAACTGGAAGCAGCACAATCAATCCTCGATATAATAAAGAAATAACCACAGAATTAATTAATAGATTTTGCCATCCCCAGCGTTTCCCCCAACGAATTAAAAAGGGAAAAATTAAATAAAGTTGAACGATTAATCCCACATACCACCAAGCCCCATTTAAGAAGGTATAAAAGGGCATCATAAAATTTCTCAAAGTAGTTAAACTAGAGAAAAAAGCTGCCACAATTGTTAACCCGCCTTGACTCCAAATTTCTTGACCAAAAGGAACCCATTGGGGATTAATTAAGTATATTAATAAGGCAAAAATATGAGCCATCCAATATAGGGGAAAAATCCGTAATAATCGCCGTTTCCAAAAGGGAATTAATGCTATAATGTTATTATTACCGGGTGTTTTTTGATAACTTTTCCACCAAGATGTTGCGAGTCCAAACCCACTAGCAATTAAGAAAATATGGACTCCGTGTTCTCCCATGGAACAGAATAAATTAAGAAATCCTTCCACCAACCCTTTAACACCATTTCCAGTCAAAATATCCGTGATTTCTGAAAATTTTAGATATCCTTTTGTATAAGCCCAAATGTGATAGACTACGATCCAGAGAATTGCGATCGCTTTTAGGCTAGGTAACAATTCACTCATGCGAGTATAGGGTTTTGGGAGAGCAGTTGTTGTCATAAAAATGTCTGACAAAAGTTAATTTACTTATTTTACACGATTAATAATTAATCCCCAAAATTAATACCGTTGATAAACATTAACAGTAAATTCATCTAAATCCATTGTCCCTTGCAGCAACTGATTTTTTTTAAGTTGATATTCAGGTTTTAAAATTTCTTGAATTTTCTCTCGTTCTGCTTCTGTTGTGGGTTCAGACCAAACAGGTTCAGCCGCTTCTAACAATATAATTCTACCATAGGTTGAAGGTTTAGCGGTTAAAGATTTTTGTAAAGCTGGAGCCAGTTTATTTGATTCTTGCGCGAGTAAAAATACAGGATATTCAGGGGATATATAATAGGCTAAACGGTTAACATGACCCCAGGCTTTAGAATTCATGACAATTAATGTGGGAGTGGTCGGTTGAGTGGAAATAATATCAGAAATTTGATGAAACATTTGTCGATTTCTTAAACTATAGTCGGCGATACCAATACTTAAATAGATGAAAATTAAACCCGTTGCGGTTAGACGATATAATTGTCCTTTTGTTAGGCGTTGAATGAATAGGGTAATCAACAATAGACAACCCGGAAGAATAATCATTAAACTTCTGCCCCAGCCAAACCCAATGGTAAATTTTTTACCGATAATATCTGCTATTAAAGCCAATAACAGGGGGAATATTCCTAAAATTAATCCGACTCCTAACCGTTGATGTTCTCCCAATTTCCAAAGCCGAATACTGCCAACTATAAAAACAATAATCCAGAAAATACCAGCCAGAACTGCAATAAAAACTGGAATACTGGTAATCCAATCTCCTACTAATAATTGTACACCTAAAAGATAGGCAAAATCTTGTAAATGCTGAAGCATTGTCGCAAAAAAACCGGGGGGAGTGCTAAACCTTCCTAAGTCAGCATTTTTTAATTGTTGACGAGTTCCCCATAACACCCAAGGAACAGTAATTAATACCCCAGTTCCGATGCGTAAGGCTTGTTGCCACCAGTGACGCCGATCTAAATATAATACCAAAACGGCTAAAGTAATTAACCAATAAATAAATAAATAAAACGTTAAACATCCCGCCGCTACCGACAGAATTAATACTCCTGTCCAAAACAGTTTTTGTTTAAAACTTAGAGAAGATTTTATTTCAATTTGAGAGCTTTGAGGTTGAATTTTATCAACACCGATTAACTGAATTAAAGCCCAAGCACTTAAAATTGTCCAGAGAACTAGAGGGGCATACATTCGTACATTTAAGGAGTGAAATAAAAAGAAGGGATTGGTTGCTAATAAGGCGGCGAATAATAAACCGCCTCGATATCCTAATAATCTGCGTCCTAAACCATAGCTACAAAAAATACTGAATAGACTCAGTAAAGTATTGAGACTCCGTTGCGCCATTTCGCTATTGCCAAACAATCGTAACCAGAAATGCTGACTGAGGTAAAATAGAGGAGGATGAGGTTCTCCACCAACAATTCCCCGCAGCAGACTTACTAGGGTTTTCAGAATATCACTGGGATGAGACTCTGTGGGCAAATTGAGAAGTTGAGTATAATGGGCTAAAACTACCGGAATATCTTGGGGAGTAACATAGGCACTTTTTTGTCCTGTCGATAATAGGAGGGATAATACCTCGTCATACCAAAATTCACGGGTTCCTAAATTAAGAATTCGTAAGAAAATCCCTAGAAAAATTGCACTCAGGAGGAGAAATTCTAATGATAAAAATTTAGGTAAACTGGAAATTGATAACTTTTGAGTCATAAATAATTCTGAAATCGAAAATAGAGAGTCGTTATTGTATTAAGAGTTTTGAGCAGCTATGAACCAGTTATAGAATATGAAACTAATTTCCACAACAAGTTGGTATTTTCCTGATTCCTCTGGAGGAGTTGAAGTTTACCTTGATGGCTTAATTCAAGGGCTACAACCCCATGGTATTGAAACTCAGGTGGCTGTGTCCGATCTTTTGCAGACCCAGGAAAGAAACTATCAGTATAAAGGAGTTAATGTTTATCGCTATCCCGTAGCTCCTTGTCCTAACCTTTCTCAAGAAAAACAACAACTTCCACCTTTGGGTTTTTCTCAGTTCGCTGATTGGTTATCTAGCCAAAGCGTAGATATTTATCATCAACATTCCTGGCGATATGGCTGTGGTTTGCATCATCTTCGTCTGGCTCGTCAATTGGGACTACCTACCATCGTCACCATTCATATGCCAGAAGCAGTGTGTCTCAGAGGAACCATGATGCACCAAGAACAATATCCTTGTGATGGTTATATTGATCCTGTGCGTTGTGGACGCTGTTATGGTGTTCCTAAACGAGTCCCCGCTCCCATCATCCAAGGAATCAGTCAACTCCCCGCCTCAATAGGTCTGCCCCTTGCCGCCAAACTCACTTCTGCCCCCGATGTCAGAATCCGACAGTTAGGCAGAACAATAGCCATTCCTCTGAGCGTTAAAATTCATCGACAGTCTCTCCTAGAAATGGCTAATTTAGCAGATAGAATCGTGGCGGTATGTCAATGGCTTTATGATGCCTTTTTGCTCAATGGTGTTCCTCCCGAAAAATTAGTATTATGTCGTCAGGGTGTGAGCTATTCCAGTGCAGAAAAAAAACAATTTCAGCAGCAATCTCCGCTCAAAATTGGATTTTTAGGACGATGGCAAGAAACGAAAGGTATCCAAATTCTAGTAGAAGCCATCCACCGCTTAGATCCAGATATTCCCGTGGAACTGACCATTCATGGAATGTTGCATGGGGAGGCTGGTAAAAACAATCGGGAACGAGTCTTAGCTATAGCTGAACAAGATTCTCGAATTCGAGTTGCTCAAAAGCTTTCCAGGGAAGAAGTTCCTCAACATTTAGCTGGGTTTGATATACTAGCTGTACCTTCCCAATGGTTAGAAACAGGCCCACTGGTGGTTCTCGAAGCCTATGCGGTAGGTACACCCGTTATCGGTTCCCATTTGGGGGGCATTGCAGAATTGGTTCGTCACGGTGTTGATGGATGGCTTGTCTCTACACCCACGGAAGTCTCGGCTTGGACAGAAGCCATTGCCTATTTAGCGACTCATCGCGATTTAATTCGTCAATTCCATCAGAATATCTTACCAGTGAGAACCATGCAAAATGTTGCCGATGAAATGGCTGGTTTGTATCAAGAGATTCTGAATCAGCTAAGTGTTGATCCCCTATCATTCAGGAAAGCAACTTTGTAAAGTCTATTCCCGAGTGTGGGCATATCGTTTAATGATATATGGCAGTCGCAGCGACAATTCAATTAATTGAATTGTGTCACCGGGATATTAGTGTCTTTAAACCTGAAAGTGTCAACTATTGCTCTTAACCTCGAAGCCAAAATGCCAAGAATTTCTATCTTATCGCCAACCCTATCCAAAGGTGGTCTTGATCGTGCCTATGTCATTGCTCAAGCTCTACAAACATTAAATTATGATGTAGAAATTCTCGGATTTTTATTTCCAGGTGATCAAATTTACCCCGCCCCTCCTCCCAAATTGCACGTTGAGTCAGTACCAGGGGGAATTTATCCTCAATTATTTGGCAATGTCAAACAGCTTTTAGACAAAATTAATGGGGATATTATCTATGCCGTTAAACTCAAACCTACCAGTTTTGGCATAGCCCTGTTGAAAAGGTTTTTTCACCAAAAACCTGTGATCCTGGATATTGATGACTGGGAACTCAGTTGGCATGGGGGTGACCAGTGGCAGTATCGTCCCTCCCTTAAACAGTTTTACCGAGATTTATTTAAACCCAACGGTCAGTTAAGATATTCCGATCACCCCCAGTATCTTAAATGGATGGAGCCTTTGGTGACCCGAGCAAATGCTGTTACGGTTGACACTCAGTTTTTGCAACAAAGATTCGGTGGAGTTTATCTTCCCAATGGCAAAGACACCCAACTATTTGACCCTCAACGATATGATCCGCAAACTAGTCGGGAACGTTATGGCTTAGATGGATATCGGATTTTAATGTTTCCTGGTGCGCCCCGACCCCATAAAGGTGTAGAAGATGTACTCGTCGCCCTTGAACAGTTGAATACCCCTGATTTACGGCTTGTTCTGGTGGGAGATAGTCCCTATGATGATTATGACCAAAAACTGATGCAAAAATGGGGTCGCTGGATTATTCAACTCCCTCGCTCTCCTGTCGAAGCCATGCCAGAAATTGTGGCGGCGGCTCATGTGGTGATAGTTCCTCAACGAAATACACTGACAGCCCAAGCTCAATTTCCTTTGAAGTTAACCGATGGTATGGCAATGGCTAAACCCATTTTATCTACCCGGGTCGGAGATATTCCAGAAATTTTGGGTGAAGCGGGTTATTTAGTCGATCCGGGTTCTCCTGAACAAATTGCCCAAATTTTACCTGTTATATTTGATGATTTAGAAAGGGCTAATCAGAAAGGTCAGGAAGCTAGAAAGCGATGTATTGAACACTATAGTGTCAAGACCATGGCAGCGATTCTGACTGAGGTAATGGAGCCTTTACTGTTATCCTAAACAGTAAGGTGAACCAACGGACTTTGAGCGATTGCCTCTGATCGGGCTCACAATATTATTCTGATATTCATTATACAAGTTCCAAAATGTCTGCAACTCGATTTCTCTTTCAGTATGCCAAACGGTATCCTGTAAAAATGATTCTGACCGTTGTTTTAGGATTTTCCGGCGCGATCTTTAGTGGGGTGGGTACAACTTTAATTGTACCCGTTATTTTAAATTTATTGGGACAATCCATTGAACTCCAAAGCGCACCTCCAATTATTCAAAAACTGCTTTCTCCCTTTGGCAATATTCCTGAATCTTACCGCTTAGGATTAATGACAGGTGCTATTATTTTCACCCTGGTTTTAAAAAATCTTACCACCTATCTTAATACCCTGATTGCAGCATCTTTGAGCCGAAGATTAACCTGTGATATTCGAGAAGCCGGGATTCAGTTATTATTAGACATTGATATAGATTTTTACTCTAAAACGAAAGTTGGAGATTTAATTAACCGTTTAGGAGAAGAAACACGCCGAACTTCAAGCGCGATTAGTTTGTATATAGGACTGTTTACAACGGGAATCACGGTTTTTACATTCTTAACCTTATTAGTATCTATTTCTTGGCAACTGACTTTAGCAACAACTTTAGTTTTAGCTGTAGTGACTGGAATCAATCAGTCCATTATTAGTAGATCTAAAAAATATGGTTCGGCATTATCAAAATCTTCGAGAAATTATTCTGTTCAATTAATGGAAATCTTGAATGGAATGCGCCAGGTTAAAGCGATGGGGCATGAACAAGCAGAATATGAAAGCCTTAAAATATTAAGTCAAAAAAGAGAAAAGGCGGAATTTCAATCTCTCATGAATTCATCGGCGATCGCCCCGATCAATGAAGTAGTTAATATGATAGTGATTTTATTGCTGGTAGTTTTGGGTCGAAGATTTTTAGCCTCTGAAGAAATTCAATCTTTAACAACTATTTTGCTAACATATCTATTTTTATTATTCCGCACCCTGCCCTTAATTTCTACCTTAAATAACTTACGGAGTAATTTAGCTCAAAATATGCCATCGGTACTAATAATCCAGGAATTCTTGCGCCGAGACAATAAACCTTTCATGAATAATGGTTCCCTCCCTTATCCGGGGTTACAACAAGAAATTCATTTTGATCATCTTTCTTTTGGTTATCCGGGTAATGATAAATTAGTGTTAAAAGATATTGATCTGCACCTTCCTCGTGGAACGACTTTAGCCTTGGTTGGGGGTTCAGGAGCCGGAAAATCAACCTTAGCTGATTTATTAACCCGATTTTTTGATCCCGTGGCTGGAGCCATTAAAATTGATGATCATGATTTACGAGAATTTGATTTTAAAAGTCTCCGACGAGCAATGGGAATTGTCAGTCAAGACACCTTTTTATTTAATACCTCGGTTCGAAATAATATCGCTTATGCCAAACCTAATGCAACGGATGAAGAAATTTTTAATGCCGCTAAACGTGCTAATGCTTATGAATTTATTATTACATTACCTCAAGGCTTTGATACTCAAATTGGTGATCGCGGTGTTTTATTATCAGGAGGTCAGCGTCAGCGACTTTCGATTGCTAGAGCATTATTACAAAACCCAGAAATTTTAATTTTAGATGAGGCTACCAGTGCCTTGGACACCGTATCAGAACGGTTAGTTCAAGAGGCTATTGATCAACTTAGCCACAACCGCACCACTTTAGTCATTGCTCACCGCCTTTCTACGATTCAAAAAGCACATCAAATTGCTGTATTAGACCAAGGACAAGTGGTAGAAGTGGGAACCCACAATGAATTATTAGCAAAAGGCGGTCAGTATGCAAAACTTTATTCCTTGCAGTTTGCCGATGAAGTGAGTCGCGATGCAGCTTTAATTAAAAGTTCCTATGAAGTCCGATCTCGTCTCAATCCGATGATTGGATTTTTACGATTATTACTTGATGAAATGGTCGATACTCCAGAGGAAAAAGAGGAACTAATTATGGAGTCTTACAAATCAGCAACGAGTATCCTAGAAAATTTGGAATTTATTGAAAAATGCGTTAAGCTAAGACTGAAAAACTATTAAGTCATAAATTAAATTGGAGAATCAAAAGATGGCTCGAAAAATTATTGGGATGATCACGTCCTATCCAGGCGTTGAACAATGCGATTGGAGTTGGCATCAAAGCCCTAATAGTTTTGGAGTTTGGAATAATATTCAAGTCATGGCTAAACACCCTGATCCTGACTTTCTCCTTCTCTATAACTTTGCTCAACTTCCACCTCGTAAACATAATAAATTGATATTTAAAAATATTAACTACTCTGAAAAATTAGAAGAATACCAACAAAATTTAGAGCAAAAATTTAGAGGAGTTCCCAAGGAACGTCGCATTTTTATCTGGCGTGAACCTCCCTTAGAGTATCTGAATAATTATAATCGTACTTGTTATCAATGGGCGCAAGAATATTGTGGATATGTTTCGGCAGCCGATGACGTGGCTCCGATTTCTGAATATATGCCCGCAATTTGGTATCATCTAAATACATTTCGTGATTTTAATGAGTTACCCCCCCCTGAAAAAATCAAACTTTGTAGTTGGATTACATCTGGGGTATCTCGTTCAGAAAATCATCTCAAACGATTAGAATTTTTGCGTTTAATTCAATCGAGTGGGTCAGAGATTGATTACTATGGTCGTAATATGCCAGATTGGTCTAAGTCATCCGGTTATTTAGCTAATAAATGGTATGGTATGGCCCCCTATTATTATAATTTAACAATTGAAAACTTCGCTGATAATGATTGGTATTTAAGCGAAAAAATGTGGGATGCTTTATTAGCTTGGTGTCTTCCCATTTACTACGGTGGAACGGCAGCCGATAAAGTTTTACCTCCAGGCAGTTTCCTAAGAATACCCAGTTTAGATGAAAAAGGGATTGCTTATATTAAGGAAATTATTGCTACACCAGATGCTTGGCATCAAGCTAAAGAGGCGATCGCAGAAGCTCGACAGCTTGTTTTACATAAACTGAATTTGGTGAATTGGTTATCTGAATATGTGGAAAAGTGCAGCTAACTGAGTAAAAAATCTTCTCCACGCATTGCTTAATTTTAAAATCAGGGTTTACCTTTAAAATTACTGAGGTTCAAAGCCTAGAAATAATTGAATTTCCTGCAAAATTTTGCCTAAAACATTCTCTAAGCTTTGATCAGTATATTTTATTTTATCGGAAGGCTAAAAAAATTAGCGATCACGACGAGGGCTTTGATGGCGTTCTTGCATCAAATTAGCCAGTTGAGTGCGTTGTTCTGCGGTTAAAATTTCTCGGGTTTTTAACATTATATTAAACTGAATGTCTCCCATCTGTTGTTTTAATGCCATAAACTGATTATGTTTTAGGCGAAGTTCGCTTTCCGGTGCATTTTTAGCCATTAACTCATTTAATTCTTGCTGAAGTTGACGCATTTGTTGTTGTTGTTGGCGGATTTGTCCCTGATATTCCTGGCGAATTCCTTGAATTTTCTGTTGTTGTTCCGGGGTTAAATTCAGTGAACTGAACATTTTATCTGAACGGTCATTCATTTGGGGTTGATTCGGTGCAGCTTGGGCAATTGATTCCGCCATAACTGGAGTTGAACTCGTGAACAGAGCCGCCATAGACAGTCCAAATATTGCTACAATAGCCCGGTAAGTTAGCCGCATAAATTTACCTCAGAAACAGTTATCTTTGATTGTAATAGGTTCTTTCGGTATTGACCAACTTCCGGCAAAAAAGTTCAATCTCCAGCTAGAGATTACTAACTAAACCTTAGCCAATAGTTAAAAGATAAGCTTCATGCAGTTGGATATTAGGAATAGTTAACCGGACTAACTGTTGATTATTTACGGTAATATTCTCCTGTCGGACTGTAGCTAATTCCTTGATCACTTGTTCTCCAGAATCAGGAATCTTTTGGACTTTGACGGTGGAATTTCCCGTGGAATTCGGTAAATTTTTCAGAATTAAGGTGACTCCCGCCGTTGGTGTAGAAAAGGCTTGTTCAAAATAACCGAATAGAATTTGAGCCTTTCCTTCCCGATTGGCACGACTGGCTAAGGCAACAATTTTAGGGTTACTAGACTGACTGGCAACCCGGGAATTAAACCCATCTGTGTAGGCTTTATAAACCCACCACACGGCTCTGGGTAAGGATTGATCGGGGGTAACTAAACCATCTAAACTATTATTAAAGCAATTATTAGTTCCACTTCCTTTATTAATTGGATCCCAACAGGCTCTAACCGCACCATCGGGCCGTCCTAATTCGGTGTAATACAAAAAGCCTAAATTTTCCGCCGGACGATATTGAGCCGTAGGGCCGATAATTTCGTTGACATAAATTTTCTGAATTTTTAAACTTTGGTAGTTGGGATTTTGTTGGAAACTCCGACGGGCATTATTAATCCTAGCCGTAATTGAGGTAATATCTTGATCATTGAGTTCATGCCAAGATAAAAAATTAACTTCTAAATTATTAGCTTTAGAATAATTTAAAAATGCGGTGAAAAAGTTTTGATCATATTGGGCAAGACTCGGGCCACCAATTATCACATTTGGGCCTAATTCTTGACGTAATACTTGATAGGCTCGTTTATAGGTTTCAAAAAACTGTTCTCGGGTGCCTTTCCAAAAGGGATCTTTTAAGTCGGGTTCGTTCCAAATATCCCATAATATGACTTTATCTTTATGCTGGCGGGCGATTTGTCGGACGTGTTCTTCCCATTTGGCATAATTATCATAGGGCCATCCCCTGGGGGAGCCATAGCCCCAGGTATCACTTAAAATCAGTTGAAATTGAGCCCCAAGTCCAATCACTCGCGGATACAAGTCCAGTTGGGATGTCCGCCACAGTTTAGGTTCTAGGGGTTTAATCATAGTATCGGGAGGTTGCGTGGCATTTTTCCCATACAAAAAGCCACTGACGGAACTCAAGCCAGTTCTTTGAGCGGCAAAATCAATCGTAATATCGTTTTGTTGTTGTCCTAAAACTTGAAATTGTCCGACCCCTAAAATACTGAATAAGGTAATTAAACCGACAAAAATAGGGATAAATTTTTTCAGTTTGAATTGAGATTCTTTGAATCTTAGATGCACCGAATTTAATAGATTTAATGTCATAATATCATAATAAATTTGTTAACGATAATGTACGGGCGGGTTCACCCAGATTTAAGTAATTACCAAATATCTAACAGAACCCGCCCCTACAAATGATTATGCTGATTCGGGTTTGGGTAAGGAAGATGGATGTAATAGTAATTCTGCTGTGGAGCGTTTTTCTACCATTTCTCGCGTGACCCGACAGCGTTTGACATCCTTACGCGAGGGAATTTCATACATGACATCTAACATTAATTCCTCTACAATTCCCCGTAATGCTCGGGCTCCGGTTTTGCGACGATAGGCTTCTTGAGCGATCGCTTGAATCGCATCTTCATCAAATTCTAACTGAACATTATCCATCCGCAATAGTTTTTGATATTGTTTGACCAAAGCATTGCGAGGTTCCGTTAAAATAGCCACTAAGGTCGCTTCATCTAAGGGTTCTAAGACCGCTATCATCGGAATCCGACCGATCAATTCAGGAATTAGACCAAATTTGACCAAATCATCGGGTTCCATGTGTTTGAGGGCATCAACGGTGCGTTTATCTTTCGGTTGACTGTCTCCCTGTTGGACAAATCCCATGGACTTTTTGCCCGTCCTCTGCTCCACCAATTTATCTAAGCCCACAAAGGCCCCCCCACAGACAAACAGAATATTACTAGTATCAATTTGAATACAATCTTGATAGGGATGTTTGCGTCCGCCCTGGGGGGGAACATTAGCAACGGTTCCCTCTAACATTTTTAATAAAGCCTGTTGTACCCCTTCCCCCGATACATCCCGGGTAATGGAGGGATTTTCACTTTTGCGGGCAATTTTATCAATTTCATCAATATAAACAATGCCCCGTTGGGCTTCTTCCACATCAAAATCAGCAACCTGTAATAACCGCAGCAGAATATTTTCCACATCCTCCCCGACATAACCGGCTTCCGTGAGGGTCGTGGCGTCAGCCACCGCAAAGGGAACCTCTAACATTTTAGCTAAGGTTTCCGCCAAGAGGGTTTTCCCGCATCCAGTCGGGCCAATCAACAGAATATTAGATTTTTGTAACTCAACATTACTATCTTCGGCGGGTCGTCCGGTGGTTTTTGTTTGGAGAAACCCTAACCGTTTGTAATGGTTATAAACTGCGACCGAGAGCACCTTTTTCGCCTCATCTTGGCCAATAACGTGCAAGTCCAGATAGGATTTAATTTCTCTAGGTTTAGGAATTTGATTTAAACCCACTCGTCCAGTCCGTTGTCGCCGTTGTGGGGGTTGGGGAAGCTGGGGACGAGGGGAAGTGGGGGGAGTCGTGGCCGAACTACTGTCGAATAACTCCTCATCTAAAATTTCATTACACAGTTCCACACATTCATCACAGATATAGACACCTGGGCCTGCAATCAATTTGCGAACTTGCTCCTGGGACTTACCACAGAAAGAACATTTCAGATGGGAGTCGTACTTGGACATATTTACCTCATCTTAAGTTACGGGAACGGACTCTCCGGGAATCGGAAGATTTTGGGTGCGGTCGATCACCTTATCTATTAGACCATATTCTTTGGCGTCTTCTGCGGACATATAGAAGTCGCGTTCGGTATCTTCCTCAATTCGTTCGATGGGTTGACCAGTGTGTTCCGCCAATAACTCATTCAGTACCCGTTTATGATAGAGGATTTCTTTGGCTTGGATTTCAATATCAACGGCCTGTCCCTGGGCGCCGCCGAGGGGTTGGTGAATCATAATTCGGGAACTGGGTAAAGACATCCGTTTTCCCGGGGTGCCGGCGGCCAATAAAAAAGCCCCCATACTAGCGGCCATTCCATAACAGATGGTGACAACATCCGGGCGAATTTGCTGCATGGTGTCCAGAATCGCCATGCCTGCGGTCACAGACCCCCCCGGAGAATTAATGTAGATTTGGATATCCTTTTCCGGGTCTTCGGCTTCTAGGAACAACAGTTGGGCACTCAGGGCATTAGCCACATCATCATCAATCGGAGTTCCCAGGAAAATAATCCGTTCTCTCAACAGACGGGAGTAGAGGTCAAAGGCCCGTTCCCCCATGCCTGACTGCTCAATCACAATCGGTACAATATTACTCGGAGACCAGGTTTCAATCCGGCTATCGCTTGTGACCTCAAAATGGGAATAGTTATCGATTCGGTATCCGAAAGACTGGGAAAACATCATAAACACCTCATAGAACAGTGGAATCAGAACCGGGGAGGAAACGTAACGATAGGACAGTTCAAAACCCCAAACTCCCAACCCCAACCCAAGATTATAAAAGAATTCGAGAGGAACGGCAAATTGATGTGATCAAAAATACATTAGTCCCTATTCTCAATTCGTAATTCGTAATTCGTAATTCGTAATTCCCTATTCCCTCTAACCTATTCCCACCAATCTTGAGAAACCTATATCTAACTTCAAAAATTCTTCAAATTTGTTTGCTAGGTTATAAGAATACTAGATATAAACCCAGGGCTTTATGTCCAACTTTTAAGCTAACTCAAGCAAAATTAAGCTATGATTTTCGAGAATTTGAACCCTTGGAAATTTCTGAACAATTTGTATCAACGGATGCAAGTTATTAAAGATCAATCCATCTCTAATGATCCCCCCTTAACCCTATGGGTGGCTCAGGAGGGGATCACACCGATTCGGGATGTGCAAATGCAAGAAACCTCGAATCATATTGTTTTAAAAGTCTCCATTCCTAGTCTAAAACCAGAGAATCTGGAAATTCGTGTGACCTCAGAAACCGTGTTTTTATCTGGGGAAAAAATTGAACAGGTACAGGTGCTAGGGTACTGTGATTTTACCTATCCCTCCCAACAATTTCAATGTTTGATTCCCCTACCCCATTGTGTCCATCCTGAAACCGTAACGGCAGAATTAGATCAAAATCTATTACTGCTGAAATTGCCTAAAGAAAAAACCATTTCCCCTCGAACCCAGGGAATTATTGTCCGGTGTGCGTCCGATTTGCAGCCTCTATCCGAAGCCTGGGAAGTTAACTCTAAAAATTCGTAAATTTTTGTATTTAAAGGGTTACCAGTTAGTGACCAAGGGGGTAACCTATCCACATAAACCTCTGCTACTGCCATTTGCTCTTACTACCGTTAGTCAAAAGTTATCTTTTTGTTAAAGTTAATGTCTTGAACCCAGAAAAGTTGCCACGACCATGGATAATCAAAAGGACTTGAAACCCGGTGAACCTAAACTTTGGGAATTGCGTTTGTATGTTGCTGGACAAACCCCTAAAGCTATCACAGCATTTATAAACTTGAAAAAAGTTTGTGAACAGTATCTTCAGGGTCAATATCAGATTGAAGTCATTGATTTGTTAAATGACCCCCGACTCGCCGAGCAAGATCACATTTTCGCCCTTCCCACCTTGGTTCGTAAAATTCCCCGCCCCCTAAAACAAATTATTGGGGACTTGTCCAATCCCGAAAGAATTCTGGTGGGGCTAGAATTGTGGAAAGGAGAGGGTTGGAAAAATCCCTGATTTAAAACAAGAGGAGAAGTTGTTTTATGAAATCTTATTTCCCGGCCCCCAAAGAGGACTTGCAGTCGACGGCGAAGGAAGGTTATTATTGTTTCCGTCTGTACATCGCTGGAACCAATCTTAAATCAATTCTAGCGTTGAAAACCATCAAGTACATTTGTGAAACCTACTTAAAAGGCAATTACAATTTAGAAGTAATTGACGTGTACCAACAACCCGAACTCACGGAAGGACAAAAAATCGTCGCTGTCCCCACCTTAATTCGGATTCTCCCCTTACCGTTACAGAGAATTATCGGGGATTTATCTCAAACTGATAAAATCCTGATGGCTTTGAATTTATCTTTTTGAAAAAATGTTATTTTGTCAACGAACGGTTAACCATGGTTAACTTAGAGCAATCAGAAGAACAATTAGAACAGGAAGTTGAAGATCTTCGTTACCAATTAGAAATTGCCAAAGAAACACTACGAGCGATTGGCAATGGGGAAGTTGATGCTTTAGTAATTGCCGGGTTAGAGGGAGAACAGGTTTATACCCTGCAAGGGGCTGATTCTTCCTATCGAATGTTGGTGGAAGAAATGAAAGAGGGTGCCGCCACCATTACCACCGATAGTACATTACTGCTCTATTGTAATAAACGATTAGCGTCTCTAGTTAAAACCCCATTAAAAAATTTAATTGGGACGGATTTTAAGGAATTTATTTCTCCCTCGGATTTAACCTTATTTCAAGCCCTCTGTCAGAAGGCAAGTTTGGGTTCGGGAAAGGCTGAATTAACCTTAATTGCTCGGGATGGAACGGAAGTTCCGGTTTATCTTTCTATTAATATCCTGAACCAAAAAGGAGTGGAGGTCGGATGTTTAATTATCACCGATTTATCAGAACAAAAACGAGATGAAGATATTGTTGCTCAAGAACGGTTAACTCGATTACTCTTAGAACAAGCAGCCGAGTCTATTATTGTTTGTGACTATCAGGGAAAAATTATTCGCGCCAGTCAGGAAGCTCAGAGAATTTTAGGGGCAAATTTACTGCTTTCCGATTTCGATGACCTAATTAAACTTGAACTTTTACCGCCACAAAATGGTAGTCCCGCCTTGCGAAAAAAGGAGAAAAGTTCTAATTCTATTTTTTCCATTGCATCTGTGATTAATGGTCATCCCTATAAAGGACGGGAAGTTCTGTTTATTCGCAAAGATGGAGAAAAAATCAACTTTTTATTGAGTGCGAGTCCTTTGTCCACTCCCCATAGTGTTTTTAAAGGCTGTGTGGTGATTCTCACCAATATTACGGAGCGAAAATGGTCAGAGGAATCCTTAAAAAAAATTAATGAAGAACTAGAAATCAAGGTTTCTGAGCGGACGGCTGAGTTAGAATCTTTAAATAGTCGGTTAAAACAGGAATTAGCAGAACAAGCCCGAACTCAACAGATTTTACAGGATCAAGCTCAACTTTTAGACTTAGCTAATGATGGCATTATTGCTATTGATTTGAATGATCATATCAACTATTGGAATCAGGGTGCAGAAAAACTATATGGCTATTCTAAATCAGAAGTCTTAGGAAAAAATTTAGTTAAATTGCTCAAAATTCAATCTCCTGAATCCTTAGAAAAAATTAAACAGGAAGTGCTAAAAAAAGGGAACTGGGAAGGGGAATTAATTCAAATTGATCGAGAGGGAAATACGGTTATTATTCATAGTAGTTGGTCACTCAAGAAAGATAGCCAAGGAGATCCGATTGCCATTCTAAAAATTAATCGAGATATTACCAAAGCTAAACAAGCCGAACAAGCTATTATCGATTCGGGTTTACGCTTGGCTGGGATTTTAGATATGGCTCAGGATGCGATTATTTCGATTAATGAGCAACAGGAAATTACTCTATTCAATCAAGGGGCAGAAAAAATATTTGGTTATACGGCAAATGAAATTTTGAAACAGCCTTTTAACTTATTAATTTCTGAATTTTTATTTCACAACGATTGTCAATATAGTCCAGAATTATTACCTGACCACTGTCTAATTAAACACATTGGAGAATATCAGGAAGTGACGGGTCGCCGTAAAGATGGAACGGAATTTCCGGCTGAGGTTTCTATCTCTCAATTATCCTTAGAAGCCGGAAAAATTTTAACGGTTTTTATGCGAGATATTAGCGATCGCAAACGGGTTGAAATTGCTATTCAAAAAGCCCAAGAAGACCTGGAAATTAAAGTTCAAGAACGGACAATGCAACTGGCAACTTCCAATGATGAATTAATCCGAGAAATTGCCGAGCGTAAACTTTTAGAAAATCAACTCCATGAAATCAATGAAGAACTTGAACAACGGGTAAAACAACGCACAAATGAATTAGCTAAAGCCATTGATGACCTCAAACAAGAAGCCATTGAACGCCAAAAAACCACCCTAGCCCTACAGGAATCAGAAGCCCGATTTCGAGCGGCTATTGATGGTAGTTTAGATGCGTTTTTTCTATTACAAAGCTATCGAGATGCCGAGGAAAAATTAACAAATTTTGTTTTGGTAGATATGAATTCTAAAGCCGAAGAACTACTTTCACAAAACAAAGATAATTTGTTAGGGAAAGGACTAAATGAAGTTTTTCTCAGAGAGGAAAATTTAACCTATTTTGAGCGATGTTTGCGAGCCTTTAGAACCCGTAAAGGCTTTGAGGAAGAATTAGAAATTTCCCACCCCAATATTAAAGCGAAATGGGTACAAATGCAAGTGGTTCCTCTGTCCGATGGGATTGCCATCACTTGTCGTGATATTACCGAACGCAAGCAAACTGAAGAAGCCGCCCAACAAGCCAATAAAAACCTCACACGCTGGGTAAATGATTTGGAACAACGCAACCGTGAAACCTTGCTATTAGGTCAAATGAGTGAATTTTTACAGGCTTGTAATTCCACCGAAGAAGCCTATCAAGTAATTAATGATTTACTTAAACCCTTCTTCCCCCATATTTCGGGGGGGTTATTTGTGGCGAGAAATTCTAAAAATCTAGTAGAAATGGTGGCAATTTGGGGAGATTTAAATGGCATTAGTGAGGCGGTTTTTTCCCCTCAAGATTGTTGGGCATTACGGCGAGGAAGATCCCATTTTGTTCCGGCTTCTACGAGTAATTTATTATGTAAACATATCCATCAAAAAAATTATCGTCAATATCAATTAAATTCCAATAGTTCTAGTAAAATCATTCTTAACTCCTCGACAAAAACCGAACCTCCCAGTCCTTATCCCGTGATGGTTGAACATCTTTGTGTACCCATGATTGCCCAAGGAGATGCCCTAGGATTATTGTGTTTAGCCTCCGAAGAATCGGGACAAATTTCGGGAGACCAACAACGGTTAGCAACGGCCGTGGCGGAACATATTGCTTTAGCCTTAGCTAACTTGAAATTACGAGAAGCCTTAGAATATCAAAGTATCCGAGATGGTTTGACCGGGTTATATAATCGTCGCTATTTAGAAGAATCCCTAGAACGAGAAATTAACCGCGCCCAACGTCAAAAGTTTAGCTTAGGGATTATTATGATTGATATTGATCATTTTAAACAGTATAACGATACCTTTGGTCATGATGCCGGAGATATTGTCTTGCAACAACTGGGAAATATATTACAAAAAAATGTCCGGGGGTCAGATATTGCTTGTCGTTATGGGGGTGAAGAATTTACCCTGATTTTACCAGAAATTTCTCTGGAACTTGTGAAAGAAAGGGCAGAACAAATTCGAGTTGAAGTGCAACAATTAAAGCCCAAACACCGGGATCAAGATTTAGGTCAAATTACCCTCTCTTTAGGCATTTCCATGTTCCCCAGTCAAGGTTTAACAGGGGAGTCGGTTGTGCGGGCAGCAGACACGGCTTTATACCAAGCTAAAGAAGAAGGCAGAAACCGAGTCTGTGTTTTTGGCACCAATTTTGATCACTCTGCTTAAGTCCGTTTCCTATTCTTAATGTATAGATTTATTACAGTTTTCGGAATTATTTTAATCTTCAAAACTTCTTCAAATTTGTTTTTTATTCTCAAATCATTATCTCAGTGTTACCGATAGAGTCTGCTCCCTATCCCAGAAGCTCATCGAAAGTTGCTAATTCATACGAGGTTTAATCAACTTATATGCCTACCTGTCCCTGCTGTGCATCGCCAATGCTCCAACACGTTCGTAAAGGTCATCTGGTTTGGAGATGTCGCCACTGTTGGCAAGAAATGCCCGACTTGAGTTCAACCCAATCCTTGAGGCTTAACTATACCGTATCCTTAGAAAGAAGAATTAAAGAATTAGCCCTAGCCTAAAAGGAATGATAGGATAATAGGTTAATTCTTGGCTAGATTTAACAGAATTAATACCCTGGGCTCTGAGGGTTTTCTGTTCCTAGCTAGTCCGGTGATCGGGGTAGGGGATGGAACCATTTAATTTTATTCTTGTTCCTCAAGGTCAAGAATATCAAGCAGTTTTAAAAGGATTACAACTCGTAGAATCATCAAATGTTCAGATTTTACCAATTCCGATGGGTTCTCAATATCTGACCGTTTATTTAAAAAAATGGCTCAATTCGGAAGCTATTAAAAATCGTTCTTTACAGGTTTTAGTTCTGGGATTATGTGGGAGTTTATCTCCCCATCTGAAGGTGGGGGACGTTGTGATTTATCAAAATTGTTTACCTTTAATGTCCAGAGATTCCGGTGAAGATACCAAGGATATTGCATTTCCCTGGGATTATGACTTGGCTTTATTCCTACACCAGAAATTAATTTCCTCCCATTTAGTCAGGGGGTTAACCACTGACCGAGTGATTACCACCGCCACCGAAAAACAAAAACTCAGCCAACTTTATCCCGTGGAAGTAGTGGATATGGAAGGATTAATTCTCTTAGAATTCCTAACAAAAGCCGGAATTAAGGCGGCAATGGTCAGGGTTGTAAGTGATGATTTCTCTCAAGACTTACCCGATTTAACCCCGGCGATTGATAATGGTGGAACATTAAAAATATTTCCCTTAATTAAAGTGTTATTACAACATCCAATTCCGGGATTAAAACTGATGAGAAGTGGTTTAAAAAGTCTGGCGATTTTGCAACAACTGACCCCAAAATTACAACTCTTGAATTAAAACAAAAGGTTGCACAATTAGGGCTTGAAATCGTTTTTTTGGCTGATCATTCCATTGGAAAATTTGCTCCGGGGAGGGTTTATGAATTAACGCTTCACTAATCCAATGTTGGACGCAAAGGGCGTTATCCTGGGCGATCGCTTCTCCTACAGTTAATAAATCCAATTGGGATTCCACAATAATTACAATCTCCCGTTCCAGGTGGGGCGTTAACCAATCCCATTCCGCTTCATCGAGATTTTCTGTAAGTTGGGATCTTAAAGATTCAGTTTCCATAAAAAATTGAGGGGTAAAATTCATCAGGCTGAAAACTTAACGTCCGAGATCATGCAGGGCATTGATTTCATCGGCACAGTGTTGGGTTAATTCCAATAATTCATCCCGGTCGGTAGAATCGGGAGGAGGAATTAAATTACCCACTCGTACCGTAACCGGAACCGATCGAGGCAGATAGGAACCCCGATTCACAATGGCATTTGTTCCCCATAAACACACGGGTAATAAGGGAACTTTTGCCTTGGCCGCAATTAATGCCGCCCCCAATTTGGGCTCCGTAATTCGACTATCGGGGGTGCGAGTTCCCTGGAGAAAAACCCCCGTAGCCCAACCATTTTCTAATTGTTGTAACGCCGCCCGGATGGCACTGCGATCGGGGGAACCCCGTTTGACCGGATAGGCTCCATACAGGGAAATCGCCTGTTTCAAGATGGGTACTTCAAATAATTCCTCTTTGGCCATATAGGAAACTGGACGCCCCATACAACTCGCCAGTAGGACAGGATCAAAATCACTTGCATGGTTACTCACAATCACTAATGGCCCCGCCAAGGGAACCCGATCCGCACCATAAATCCGACCTTGAAAGTACAGGTGTAACATCGGGCTGACCACCGACCACTTGAACAAGTGATACAGAATCAAACTAGAAAGGGGTTCACGGCTTCTCACAAAAGGTGCAAGTTCTTGATTCACGCGCTTGGTTGAATAGTTCGGGTTGAACAGTCTGGGTTTAGGGGTTACTTTTTCTGGCCTTGGGATGCTTTAACCGTGGCTAAAACTTCTTCGATTTTAGAGAGTTCCACCGCACCGGAGAAGGTTTCACCATTCATCACAAAAAATGGTGTTCCCGAAATCCCCAAACTTTCCCCTAATTGGATATCCTTATCAATGGCCGCCTTGGCTTCTGGGCTTTGGCGATCGCGATTAAATTTTTCTACGTCCAGATTTAACTGTTTAGCGATCGCCGGATATAACGCCTCTCCCAACTGATTCTGCTGTGTAAATAAAGCGTTTTGGTATTCCCAGAATTTGCCCTGTTGTTGGGCTGCCCAGGAGGCTTGGGCCGCGGGTAGAGCCTCTGGGTGAATGCGAGTCAGGGGAAAATGCTTGTAAACCAGAGTCACCTGATCTTGGTGAGTCTTCATAAACTGGCCAATAGTGTCGTGGGCGCGGGCGCAGAAGGGACACTGAAAATCAGAAAACTCCACCAGGACTATATTTTTAGCCTCTGAACCCGTAAAGGGGGAAGTCCCAATCACCGCTTTCGGATTAGTTTTGATTTGATCCAAGAAAGTTTGTCGCGCCTGTTGTAGTTGGCTGTCCTGTTGCTGTTGATAGGCTTGAACGGACTCTAAAATCACTTCTGGATGCTGTCGAATCACTTGCAGGATTTGCTGTTCCAGTTGAGGATTAACTTTAACGGTTTGATCAGACTGGGCGGATTCTGAACAACTCATCAACGTCACACCAACGATCAAAACTATTGTGATCCATAACCTTGATTGACGATAAAGCTGTTGTCCTATCCTAGAGATGTTCATAATCCTGGGTTCCCATCGATTTTTTTTTGATCCTAACAGTTAATCGTCAACTCCTTTCCTAATCGTTTGAGATATAACCTAAATCCGCTAATTTTTTTAAGACCTTAGCAACACTTTCGGATAAATCTTCGTGATCGGTATTACATTCAACGTCTGGATTTGTTGGGGCTTCGTAGGGATCATCAATACCTGTAAAGCCTTTAATTTCCCCTGCTCTAGCCCGTTTATACAATCCTTTAACATCTCGACCTTCACAAACCGTTAAGGGCGCATTCACATACACTTCCACAAAATCCCCAATTTTCTCCCGCACTTCTTCCCGAATTTCTCGATAGGGAGAGATAGCAGAAACGAGGACAATTACGCCATTTCGGGTTAGGAGATGGGCAACAAATCCAATCCGACGGATATTTTCATCCCGATCCGGTTTACTAAATCCTAAACCTTTGGTGAGATTTTCCCGAACTATATCCCCATCTAAAATCTCTAGGTTACATCCCTTTTCTTGGAATATTTGAGCAACCGCTTGGCTAATGGTGGTTTTTCCCGCACCACTCAAACCCGTAAACCATACTGTTACACCTCGATGCTGCATTCAGGTTTTTTCTCCCGTTTTATTCGTTCAGATCTCCAATAGATTATCGTAAGTCGAGATTGCAGCGCGAGTCAACTAAAATATTAATTCTCGGTTGGCTAGACTTGACATTTAAACCTTAATTTGTATTCCCTTGTTTGTTATGGGTTGCATCAGAAGTAGAGAAAACTATCAAATTTGACAGAATTTCTTTGAACACTGTAGTTTGATCTTATAATTTGTTGTTGCGCTTAAGCGCATATCTTTAGAGCAAAAACATCAACCCAACATGATTTTGAAAAAACCCTTTAAATATTTACTATTTTTATTTCTGACAACCTTAGTCATTTGGGGGATTATCACTAGCCATCATCCCCCCATTTCTGCCCAGGAAAAACCCTCGGGGACAACTAAAACCCTAGTCATGGCAACTTCCCCAGATTATCCCCCCTATCAATTTAAAGATACGGCTACCAGTGGCGATAAAATTGTGGGTTTTGATGTAGATATTGCCAAATATATTACTCAGCAATTAGGCTACGATCTGAAAATTAATGGTATAGATTTTAATGGTTTAATTCCGGCTTTAACCGCTAAACGGGCGGATTTTGTCATGGCAGGAATGACCCCTACTCCTGAGCGAAAAAAAAATGTAGCTTTTTCGGATATCTATTTTGAAGCTAAAAATACTATTGTTAGTCTCGATACCCAAAATTATACCAATCCCGAACAATTAAAAGGCAAAAAAGTCGGAGTACAACTGGGTTCAATTCAGCAGGAAGCGGTTAAAAATTGGTCGGGGGTAACGGCTATTCCTTTAAATAAAACTAGTGATATTATTCAGGAGTTAAAATCAAAACGGCTGGATGCGGGGGTTTTAGAAAATACTATTGTTAGGGGCTATATCGCGGCGAACCCAGGGTTAGTTTATCACGAAGTTCCCAATACCGAAGCAGCAGGATCGGCGATCGCCTTTCCCAAAGACTCACCCTTAGTCGAACCCTTTAATCAGGTGATTCAACAGATGCAAGCCAGTGGTAAAATTGAGGAACTGGCTAAGAAATGGTTTGATCGTCCAGTCAGCTTAGAAACTGCTGAAGTTCCCCAGGGAAAGGGATTAAAACTTGATTTTAATAAAATTGCGCCCAATATTCCCTATATCTTAGCCGGAATTTTTATTACCTTACAATTTAGTTTAGTTTCGGCTTTCTTTGGGTTTATTTGGGGAACAATTCTCGCCCTCTTTAAAATTTCCACACTTAAACCCCTAAATATTTTTTCCCAAGCGTATACATCCATTTTTAGAGGTACACCTCTACTGGTACAATTAACCTTAATTTATTTTGCCACTCCCCAACTCACCGGATATGATATTACCGCCTTTCAAGCCGGGATATTAGCCTTTTCTTTAAATTCTGGGGCTTATATTTCCGAAACCATTCGGGCGGGAATTCAAGCCGTTGACAAAGGGCAAAAAGAAGCCTGTGAAGCCTTGGGAATTCAATATCAACTGATGATGGTCGATATTATTTTACCCCAAGCCCTCAGAAACATTCTTCCTGCTTTAGTGAATGAAAGTATTAACCTATTAAAAGATTCAACCTTAGTATCTGTTATTGGGGTGGAAGATATGTTACGTCGGGCGCAAATTGTCGGGGCAGAAAAGTATATTTACTTTGAACCTTTGATTTTTGTCGCTATTATTTATTATATCATGATTATTACCTTAACTTGGGGGGCAAATGGACTTGAACGCAAACTCAAAAGTAACAGTTGATTCGGCGGTTATAGTGGATCGCTTATATAAATCCTTTGGGGATTTAAAAGTATTAAAAGGGATTACAACCGACATTCAAAAAGGGCAGGTTGTTTCAATTATCGGCCCTTCAGGCTGTGGGAAATCCACCTTTTTACGCTGTCTGAATCTTCTGGAAACCCCGACCTCCGGGCGTATTTTTATTGATGGCATGGAAATTACTGATCCGAAAGCCGAAATTTATAAAATTCGCCAGTCCGTGGGAATGGTCTTTCAAAACTTTAATTTATTTCCCCATTTAAGTGTCTTAAAAAATGTGATTTATGCTCCGATAAAAGTTAAGAAAATCTCCGAATCTGCGGCGAAAGATTTGGGAATGGAGTTATTACAAAAAGTGGGCTTGGCGGAGAAAGCAGACGTCTATCCTTCCCGACTTTCAGGAGGCCAAAAACAACGGGTAGCGATCGCTCGAACCATGGCCATGGAACCGGATATTTTATTAATGGATGAACCCACCTCCGCCCTTGATCCAGAAATGGTTAAAGAAGTTTTAGAGGTGATGAAATCCTTAGCAAAAACCGGAATTACCATGGCAATTGTTACCCATGAAATGGGATTTGCCAGGGAAGTTTCTAACCGGATTTTATTCCTAGATAGTGGCTTACTGGCCGAAGATTCTCCCCCAGAACAGTTTTTTAAAAATCCTGAATCTGAACGCGCAAAGCAGTTTTTAGAAAAAATGTTATAGCAATTAATTTTAGTGTTGACAACTTCTTTGTGTCTTCGTGTCTTTGTGGTTAAATTAAGCTTAATCCTTGTAAAGATAGCTACAAAAACGGCTATATAGTTTTAATATCAGCATTTCTTGACCCAAATCGACAAAAATTGTGTATTATTAAGTAGTGTTACATTAATTCCTGTCTTCGGTGCATTCTGATTCCTCATCCAACTGAGTTGTCTCAGTTTAAATGATAATCTGTATCACGGGTGACAGAATTTTTCGATCCATCAAGTCGATACTGTTGTTAAAGAGGTACAGAACTATGGCAAATTCAACCCTTGAGAATAACGCCGCTTCCGCTTCAAATCAGTGGGGTGAAGATTCTCAAATCTGGCAAAGTTTGAAAGTGGCGATCGCATCTAGTTCCGGTTTTCAACGCTGGGAATTAGAACGGGATTTAAACCTAATTGAACCCACTACTAATTTAGATAAATTAGTGAGTTTGTACTTACGGGAAACTTTGGAAACCTTAGCTTATTAAAACGTCGGTGTGAGTTTTTTAATCCATAATAATTCTCCGAAACTAGGTTTCTCAAGATGGCTTGCTGAAACCTAGTTTTTCGACTGATCAAATATAATTATAGCAATCCCAAATAGGTTGTAACATTTCAATACTGATATGAAACAGTCAGAAGTATTACCCCTGTTCCCAGATCCGGCGTTCCCTGTTCCCTTTTGATCAGGAATTTTGAACATAACTCAAATAGGATTGCTATATATTATTTTAGAATTAACAGCAGAGATGATTTTTAGTTGGTTAAAATTGAGTTAAACGAGGAAATGCGATCGCCTCAAAAGCAAAATTATGATTAAATAGGGAATAGCTGAAAGATTCAATTTTTGACTATGACCCATTCCCTGGAACTTCCCCCCCTGAATACCGATACAATTTGGGCAATTATCAATCAAGATATTGATGATGCAACCGTGAATCAATTGGTTTGGTATTATCTAGGATATCGATATGATCCTGAAACCGATCAATGGGATGGGACAAATGCCGATCCCCATTGGACAACTGAATATCCCGCACCTCCTGATTTTATCGAAAGTCGTCCCGCAACGGTAAAATTAACTCGTTCTATTCCCGCAGAGAATAAACAATTGCTCAAGGAAGAATTGGGTTTTAAGGGTTATAAAATCGGAGAATTTAACCCTCGGGATACTCGACGGGCAACCATGGCCAGTTGGTTATTATCCCAAATGAAAGAACTGAAATTAATATGAATTCTTATTTAAAACAAAATAGTCAACAGGGAATTATGAATTTCGTAATTCGTAATTCATAATTACCCTAAAGGTTCATCACGACGGTCAACGGCACGAAGGCGGCTTAATCGCTCCGTTGCCCATTTTGCCATTTCTTGAACTTCAGGATCGGGATCATCCATGGCTCGTTGTAAAATTTGACTCATTTGGGTGGCTAAATCATAAATTCGGGTTAAATCTCGAATGGCATTTTTTCTGACTTCTGCATTTTCATCTTGAAGGGACAAACTTAACGCTCGGTTTAGGGGTTTTAGGGTGCGAGTGCCAATTTCTGAAAGAGCGGCTAAAACTAAACTGCGTTGATTGGAGTCAGAATTAATTAATAATTCTAATAACGCTTGAATGGCCCGAGAATCTCCGGCTTGAGCCAGTTCCCAAATGGCATTATTCCTAATATTGGGGTTAGTCTGTTTTAAATCATTAATCCATTGTTCCTGGGGATCGAGTTTAGGAGCATGGGCAGGGTCTGATGTTAATGAGGAACTCGCCGGGTGTGGTGACGGTGGGGTATCGGTTTTAGCAATTTGTAATGCCGCCTCCCGATGACTATTCTGTTCTGAGAACAAAGAGGGTTGGATCACGGTGGGAGCCGTTTGGGGAGGTTCCTTGACCGATGGGGCTGGGCTGGGGTCAGATTTGGGGAGGGTTTGCGCCTGAATATCAATAACTTTGCCTTCTTCGGGCTCGGAGGGACTGATCAGCCGAATTAAGATTAAAATAGCCCCGACCGTGACAATTAAAGCCCCTACCCCAAGAATTAATGCTTTTGAGGGGAGACGGAAACCTGATTGTTTGGCAGGTGGGGGTGTTTTGGCGTCTGGGGTCGGGGGTTTTTCGGGGTTAGTTTGGGCGAGTTGCCAGGATAAATCGGAACCCCCTAAAGGTAGAGTGGTGAAGCGATCACTTGTGTTTGTCAGGGCTGGGGTTTTGTTGTCAACCGCAGCCAGAGTCCGACTACTGAAGCAGGAAGTTCCACCCCAGGAGGCAATATAGACCAATAGAAATAGGGTCAGGCGATAAAAAGGAGCCATAAGACTCAATAAATTTGTGATCGGCTAGGGTGGATATTAAGGGAATCAATCGTTTTGTTAGTTTAACCTGTACCCGCAAGAAACCTGATAAAAATGATCGGAGATAGCAAATCCCAAGAACGCAAATTCATTGCCACTGAACCTCTATTTTTAGCGGGAGAACAGGCGGAATATCAGGTCTGGACTAGCATTTGTCAAAGCTTTGTCCAACGAGATTGTATTGCCTATTGGCGCTATCCGATTTTCTCGAAACTGGGACGGTTTCGTAAGGAACCTGATATTTTAATCGTAGATGCAGAATGGGGATTAATTATTATTGAGGTAAAATCAATAACAATTGAGCAAATTCTTGGGATTAGAGGTCATTGCTGGGAACTACAAGAATTTTATACCACCCAAGCCAACCCTTATCAACAGGCTGAGCATCAATTATATGCCTTATTAGAATATTGTCATTTAGAATCCATCCTCCGTCGAGCCGTTGCGGGTCGTGTATTGGTCGCCCTACCTCGGATTCTGGAATCTCAATGGCAGCATCGGGGATTTGACCTGCTCCCGAGTTGTCCTCCAATTTTATTTCAAGAAGATTTAATCACAGAATCGGGGGAAACTGGGGAGAGGTTGGGTTTAATCGCACGGATCAAAACAGCACCGTTGGTCGCCAAAGGCGGGGAACTGTCCACGGAACAATGGCAGGCGTTAAAGGCGGTGATTAGTGGGACGCCGTTGTTGAGGACACCAACCCGTCGATTTTTTTTGAGTCCCAAGGATTATTTAGAACCCTCTTTAACCCGCAGTGCGGTATTAGAGACGGTCAGACAACGTATTTCTGAATTGGATTTACAACAGGAACAAATTGCTAAGGTGATTCCCCCAGGGCCACAACGAATTCGCGGAGTTGCCGGTTCAGGAAAAACCGTTTTATTATGTCAAAAAGCGGTACAAATGCACCTGAAATACCCAGACTGGGATATTGCATTAGTATTTTTTAGTCGCAGTTTATATGAGATAATTTTACAACAGGTGGATCAATGGTTAAGGCGATTTAGTTGTAATCAAATTGGCTATGACCCTCAGAATTCTAAATTAAAAGTTCTCCATGCTTGGGGAGCAAAAGACCAACAGGGTTTTTATCGCACTATTTGTCAGGCGGCGGGGATTTGGAGCCAAAGTTTACAACAAACTACCCGTTTAAAAGCAAATGAATCTTTAGCAGAAGCTTGTTTACATTTATTAAAATCAGCTACAATTCCAGCTATTTTTGATGCGGTTTTAATTGATGAAGGTCAGGATTTTATGGTGGATGATGACCTGAAATTTGAGGGAAAACAGCCTTTTTATTGGATGGCCTATCAAGCGTTACGTCCGGTGACGGTTTCCGAGGGTCATAGTGCTGAAATTCCGCAAAAACGATTAATTTGGGCCTATGATGAAATCCAAAGTTTAAACAGTTTAAAGATTCCCACGGCGAGTGAATTATTTGGGGATGAATTGGGACAATTAGTTACAGGGGAATATGGCAATGGCATTCAAAAAACAGAGATTATGTCTCGATGTTATCGAGTTCCAGGGGAAATTTTAACGGCGGCTCATGGCCTAGGTTTGGGATTATTACGTCCCCAAGGATTATTAACTGGAACTGTTTGGGCGAAAGACTGGGAAATGCTGGGTTATGAAGTGATTTCACCTGCTTCAAAAACAAAGGAAAAATCTCTTGTTAATGCTTCTGTTAAAACCGGAGAAACGATTACTTTAAAACGTTCTAAAGAAAATTCCCTGAATCCCACGGCTCAGTTATGGAAAAAACCTTTGATTGAATTTGAAGCCTATCATTCTCGTTCAGAGGAATTAATGGATTTAAGCGATCGCCTGGTTTATAACTTAAAAATTGATGGGTTGCGCCCCAGTCGAGAAATTTTAATCATTGTTTTAGGAATCGGTGGGGAAGCGATACAATTGCAAACCTATATTGCTAACTTTTTAATTCAGCAAGGGATTGATATTTTTATCCCTGGAACAGCAGATTGTAATATTCTAAAACCCAGTTATACCCATGGGAATCAATTTTGGTGTGAGGGCGGGGTGACCATTTCTCGGATTCATCAAGCTAAGGGAAATGAAGCCGATATGGTTTATCTTGTCGGTTTAGAGCAAGTTGCGATCGCTGAAAATAATCTCAATTTTCGCAATCAATTATTTGTCGCCATGACTCGTTCTCGAGGTTGGTTACGATTAAGTGGTTTAGGTTCCTATCCGCTCTATGAAGAAGTTTCACAGGTGATCAAAAGTGGCAATACTTTCACGTTTCCCCAGTTATTTTCACCTCAACGGGATATTAGTATTAGCACGAGGGGGGAACTGATGCGAAGATATAAAAATGGCGATCGCAATTTTCAAGGCATCAACCTATCGGGTTTGGATTTGACTGGAGTCAATTTAAGTTATGCTAATTTAATTGGAGCTAATCTCCAAAATGCCAATCTGACCCAAGCCAACTTAAAGCAGGCTAAATTAGTAGTAGCGAATTTAAGCCAAACGGAAATGACCGGTGCTAACTTACAGCGAGTCAAGTTAGTTAGTGCCAATTTACAACAAACCCAATTGAATTTTTGCGATTTGAGGCGAGCAGATCTCAGGGATGCCGATCTCAGTCAAGCACAACTGATGGGTGCTAATTTAAAAGATGCTAATTTAAGTGGGGCTAATCTAGCTCAGGCTAACCTTTCCCATGCTAATCTCCAGGGTACTGTTCGACCTGGGGTAAACTGCACAGAGGCAATTTTGAATGGGGCAATATTACCCGATGGTCGGATATTTGAGCCAAGCCCTGAACAACCCTCGCTGATCAACTATGATTAAAAGAGTTTGGGATGTCCGTTTTTGGTCAACCATCAGCCGTTAACCCCCAATCACTTCGTAACTTGCCTTTCCTAACCGATAACAATTGAACTGGTAACTGTTAATTAACCCACACCCCCTTTCCGGTTTCGATAAGCGAGAATCCCGTTATGATTACTTTACCTGGCTATCAGATTCTTAACCCTATTTATAACGGATCGAGAACACTCGTTTATCGTGGAATTCGTTTGTCCGACCAGCGCCCTGTGGTGATTAAATTATTACGCAGTGAATACCCAACCGTAGCATCCCTGATCGAATTTAGGAATCAATATCGGATTACTAAAAACCTAAATATAGCGGGAATTGTTCCAATTCTGGATTTGGAACCCTATGCCAATGGGTTTGCCTTGATTATGGAGGATCAGGGTTATATTTCCTTGGCAGATTATTGGGCGAGTCGAGAATTAATCTTGGGTGAATTATTGAGAATTTCCATTGAAATTACTCGAATTTTAGAACAGTTATATCGACATCAAATTATTCACAAAGATGTGAAGCTACAAAATATTTTAGTGCATCCCGAAACCCTGAAAATTCAACTGATCGATTTTAGTATTTCTACCCAACTTGACCACCAAAATCAGGAAACTTTCAATCCTCAAGGGTTAGAAGGAACCTTAGCATATATGTCCCCTGAACAAACGGGAAGAACCAATCGAGGCATTGATTATCGTACGGATTTATATTCTTTGGGTGTTACCCTTTATCAATTATTCACGCGCAAACTTCCCTTCCAATCTTCTGAACCTTTAGAGTTAATTCATGCCCATTTAGCCCTCTTACCGTTACCTTTAATTGAAATTAAGCCTTCTTTACCTTTGATGTTAAATAATATTATTTTAAAATTGATGGCTAAAAATCCAGAGGAACGCTATCAAACCCCATTAGGACTGTTAAATGATTTAGAATTTTGTTTGGAACAGTGGGAAACCATTGGGGATATTCCCCTATTTCCCCTAGCTACAATGGACTTAAATGATCGTTTTATTATTCCTGATAAATTTTATGGACGGCAACCAGAACTTGCTCGTTTAAGTTCAATTTTTCCAGAAATTCAATCCAAAATTATTTTAATTACGGGTCAATCTGGTATTGGAAAATCTTCCCTAGTTCAAGAGTTTTATCAAAAAATTATCCGAAATCAAGGTTATTTTATATCGGGTAAATTTGATCAATTTAGAAATAATACCCCCTTCGGGGGATGGGTACAAGGAATTAAACAGTTAATTCAACAAATCTTAACAGAAACTCCGGCAAAAGTTGAGGATTGGAAAAGCAAACTGATAGAAGCATTAGGAGAAAAAAACCAGGTTCTCGTAGATGTTATTCCCGAACTTAAATCTTTATTAAACCAGCAAGTTTTAACGCCTGAATTAGAAGCAAATCTTGATCAAAATCAGTTTAATCATTTAATTCTCAAGTTAATCCAAGTCTTTGCTCAACCACCCCATCCCTTAATTATTTTTTTGGATGATTTACAATGGGCTGATATAGAATCTTTAAGATTAATTCAGGTGTTAATGAGTCCTGAAAATTCATCCCAATCCCTCGTTTTAATTTTAGCCTATCGGGATCAAGAAATTGGAGAAACCCATCCTTTAAGGGAAACTTTACAAACCTTGGAAAACTTAGGAACTCCGATTGAACAGATTGTTTTAAATCCTTTAGAAGAATTTGCGATTAATCAAATGATAGCAGAAACCTTGGTTTGTTCCTTAGAATTCGCTCAACCTCTAACGGAATTAGTCAGCCAACAAACCCAGGGAAATCCTCTTTTTGTGCGTCAATTTCTTCAGTCTTTATATACAGAAAAACTAATCTGGTTTCATCCCCCTCAATCTTCATTTGGTAATCAAGATTTACTGGGAGGTTGGCAATGTGATTTAACAGAAATAAAAACTCGTTTTGTCAATCCTAATATTTTAGATTTAATTATTTATAAATTACAACAATTACCAGAAGCAACCCAGGAAATTTTAAGATTCGCTGCCTGTTTGGGTCATCAATTTAATGCTTTTGATTTAGCAACGGTGACAGAAATATCCTATTTAGAAATCTTACAAGCCTTAGAAGTTGCTGCTCAGGTGCAATTAATTGTTAGTGTTAAAGAAATTTATCCCTTTTATTCCCTAGAAATGGGTGTAGGTTTGGGTTCAGCATTTGATCCCGATGAAACTTTACCCCTATTACAATCGGGAGTTGATCAATATAAATTTATTCATGATCGAATTCAACAAGCTGCCTATCTTTTAATTCCTAGTTCTCAACGACAAGCCACTCATTTAAAAATAGGACAGTTATTATTAAATCAAATTCAAAAACAGTTTGATCAACCCATAGAAACAATTTTAACTGAACTTTTACCAGAAAAATTACTCAATATTATTAATCAGTTCAATTTAGGGGTGGGTTTAATTAAAGATCAAAAAGAGCGTCATCAGTTAGCTTTATTTAACTTAATAGCAGGACGCAAAGCAAAGATAACTACCGCCTATCCAACGGCCGTTGGACATTTAGCGATCGGCATGGGATTATTGACCGCCAATAGTTGGGAAACCGACTATCAATTAACTTTAGAATTGTATACAGAAGCCGCAGAAGTTGCGGCTCTAAGTCAAGATTTTGAATCTTTGAATGACTGGGGTAAGACTGTATTAGAACGGGCTAAAACCCTATCGGATCAAGTGAGAATTTATGAGTTATTGATTCAAGGGTATAGAAGTCAACATCAAGATCAAAATGCGGTGAATCTTGCTTTAGCTGTTTGTCAACAACTGGGTGTAAGTTTGGGAGATGATTCTCCTTTGGAATCTTGGCAAGAATTAAAGCAAAATTTTATCAATTATTTAGCGGGAAGATCGCCTTTAGAATTATTGGATTTGCCCGAATTATCCGATCCTAATTTAGCGAGTTTATTCACTATTTTAACCGCCACTTTTCCTTCAGCTTACCTTACCCTCCCTGAACAATTTCCCTTATGGGTGATCAAATTAGTAAATTTATCCTGTCAACGGGGAAATACCGCTTTATCTAGTTTAGTCTATGCAGCTTTCGGATTTGTGCTTTGTACCCAAGGGGAAATTGAATTGGGAAATCAAATGGGAGAATTGGCTTTAGAATTATCCGCCAAATTAGGAAATTATGAGTTAAAAATCAATGTCAAGAATTTAGTTTATACCCTGATCAAACCCTATAAATATCCCTTAAAAAATCTGTTATCACCCCTGGAACTTTACCCATTCCAATATCGAGAACTTGGGAATATTGAACAGGGGTATTGTCTGGCTCAATCCTATATTGAAATAGCGAATATTATTGGTAAAAATATATCGGAATTAGAGTCGGAAATTGAGCATTTATTAAATCAGTTTCGAGATTTTAAGTCTCCATCAGAACTTATGGTCATGACCCGGTATGATCAAAAGTTACAAATTTTAAATGGGAAATTAGAGCTCCAAACCCTACTTAAGTTTTCTATTCATGCTGAAACCCAAATTCAAAAAATGAGTGAAATTGGACATTCTCCCCAGGAAATACCGTTTCAATTGGCTTTAAATTTTATGATTTTGACCTATAGATTAGGGAAATTTCAACAGGCGCGGGAGTGGTGTCAACAGGCAGAATTATATTTAGATAGACAAACCTATTTCGTTTTCCTGCCGATTTTTTATTGCTATCAATCTTTAATTCATCTGAACATATATTCTGAATCTTCTGCGGAGCAACAGTCCCAGATTTTAGAGAAAGTTTCCTTAAATCTCAAAAAACTAAAAATCTATTCAACCTTGACCCCGGTGAATTTTTCCCATTATTTTTATTTAGTAGAAGCCGAATATAACCGGATCTCAAGGAATTATGTTAAAGTAATGGAAGCCTTTGAACAAGCGATTGATTGGGCTAAAACCCATCAATTTATTCAGGAAGAAGCCCTCGGTTATGAATTAGCGGCTCAATTTTATTTAGATTGGGGAAAAGAAAAAATTGCTCGGGTATACCTAATTGATGCCTATTATGGTTATGCCCATTGGGGTGCTTTTGCTAAAGTCAAGGATTTAGAATCTCGTTATCCTCAACTTTTAGATGCCATTTTGGAACAAATTATTGTCCCGAAAACTGGAGTTACAATCAGTACAAATACCGAAGAAACAATTATATCAAGTAGTAATGGAGGTTCGGCGGCTCTTGATTTAGCGACGGTGACAAAAGCCTCTCAAGCCCTATCTCAAGAAATTGATTTAGAGCAGCTTTTGAAACGATTAATTCAAGTTGTGATTCAAAATGCCGGAGCACAAAAATGTTGTATTGTTTTGTCTAAATCGGGAAACTTAGTGATTGAAGCGATCGCCCGTTTAAATCCTTTAAATGGAGAATCAATTGAAATTAATTCTCTGTTACAATCTCTACCCATAGAGGAGAGTGAAAACCTACCGCTTTTAATTCTCAATACCGTAATTCAAACCCAAGAATTTGTGATTTTAGCCGATGCTCGTCAAGAACCGCGATATCGTCATGATCCCTATTTAGAACAACATCAATCTAAATCTATTTTAATGACTCCGATTCAAAATAGAGGGAAATTGATTGGAATTCTGTATCTTGAAAATAACTTAACAACCGCAGTGTTTACCCCAGAAAGATTAGAAGTTCTGAAAATCCTATTTTCTCAGGCTGCAATTTCCATTGATAATGCTAAACTGTATTCTCAAGTTAGAAATAATGAACGACAGATGACACAATTTTTAGAAGGAATTCCCGTGGGTGTTGCTGTTTTAGATCCCACAGGCAAGCCCTATTATACTAATCAAAAAGCCCAGGAGTTGCTCAAAACTAAAGTGATTCCCGGGGTGGTTTGTGATGCCTTATCTAATATTTATCAAGCCTATTTGAACGGATCAGAGAACCCTAAATCCTATTCCCCTATTCCCGATTATCATTTCTCTAACTCTACACGAGATACCACCTTTATTTTAGAAGTCAATCAAGGGGATGAAACCATTTTGATTGAAAATTGGGTGACACCAACCTATGACGAACAGGGGGATTTAGCCTATGCAATTCTCGCCTTTCAAGATATTACCAAACGTCAGCAAACTGAACGAGCTTTAAGACAAGCTGAAGAAAAATATCGCAGTATTTTTGAAAATGCCAGTGAAGGCTTATTTCAAACCACACCCACCGGACGTTATATTAGTGCAAATCCCGCCCTAGCCAGAATTTTAGGTTATGATTCTCCCTGGGATTTAATGTCGATGATTACCAATGTTCAAGAAGAAATTTATGTTGATTATGAACGCCGCCAGGATTTTAAACGATTAATTGATCAGCAGGGAGAGGTATCAGGATTTGAATTCAAAGCCTACCGCAAAGATGGCAGTATTATCTGGATTTCAGAAAATGCCCGGGCTGTATTTAATGAACAAAATCAATTACTCTATTATGAAGGTTTTGTGGTTGATATTACTGAACGAAAACAAGCCGAAGAAGAACGAATTCAATTTATGCAAAGACTCTCAGAATTAAATCTTCATTTAGATGAGGCCCTAGATTCTGAATTTGAATTAACTGACGCAGCGGCGCGATTTGTTCCCCATGAATTTCTTTCTTTTTTAGGCTATGAAAGTATTGTAGAGGTGCAGTTGGGGGCGGCGGTTCAAAAAGAAATGTCGATTTTATTTGCTGATATTCGGGATTTTACTAGCTTGTCTGAAGATATGACCCCCGAAGATAATTTTAAATTTATTAATGCTTTTTTAAGTCGCATGGAGCCGGCAATTGTTGATAATTATGGGTTTATTGATAAATATATTGGGGACGAAATTATGGCATTATTTGGTGGCTCTGCCGATGATTCTGTGCGGGCGGGAGTTGAAATGATTACCCGACTCAATGACTATAATGAAACCCGCCAACGCCCCGGACGTCCCCCAATTAAAATTGGCATTGGGATTAATACCGGGGGATTAATGTTGGGAATTGTGGGGGGTAAAAATCGTCTGGATAGTACGGTGATTAGTGATTCGGTGAATGTGGCTTCTCGGATTGAAAATTTAACTAAAAATTATGGAGTTTCTTTATTAATTACCCATTGGACTTTTATGGCTTTAGAAGACGCCAATCAATACGCGATTAGAATTATTGATCGGGTAAAAGTCAAAGGAAAATCCGATGCTGTTACCGTCTATGAAGTGTTTGATGCGGATTTACCTGGGATTAAAGCGGGGAAATTAGTTACCAAAACTACCTTTGAGTATGGATTAATGCAGTATTATTTAGAACGTTACCCAGAGGCGGCGAAATTGTTCCAAGAATGTCTTGATCGCAATCCCCAGGATCAAGTGGCTCAAATTTATTTAGAACGATGTTTATCGAAAATGTCTTAATAATTTGATAGGATTTAGAACATCCTTTGCGTGTTTAATATTACCTATTATGAGCGATCTGTATATTTCTTGGACAGAATACCATCAAAAAATTGAAACCTTAGCCCAAAAAATTTATCACTCCCAGTGGCAATTTAATCAAATTGTCTGTTTGGCACGGGGAGGGTTGCGAGTTGGGGATATTTTATCTCGGATTTTTGATCAACCCCTGGCAATTTTATCCACATCATCCTATTCTGGAGCCGGGGGAAAAGTTCGAGGAGGAATTAAACTCGCTGAACACCTAACAATGACAACAGACACTTTAGGAAGTCAGGTTTTATTAGTGGATGATTTAGTTGATTCTGGGGTTAGTTTACAAGAGTCTATCGGTTGGTTAAAATTCCGTTATCCCCAGATTCAAGAGATGAAAACCGCCGTTTTGTGGTACAAAAGTTGTTCGGCGATCGCACCGGATTATTATATAGATTATCTAGCGGATAATCCTTGGATTCATCAACCCTTTGAATGTTATGAAAACTTGAATTTAGCCAAGCAGGATTATGCAGATTAACATAAATTAAAATCCGTGAAATCCGTGAAATCCTCTTAAATCCGTGTTCCCTATTCCCCGATAGATTGCAAAATCTTAATTTTACCCCAGGAAAGTATTTGATTTTTTTACCCATTGAGGCGTGCAATTCTGAAATATTGTGTTATCTTGAAAAGCGTAGACACTGAACGAATTAAACCGTTTAGGGAATCAAGGAGGTGATGCCCATGATTGAAGGTAGTAAACCCATGGGTCACTTGATTGGAAAATGCCGGCTGTGCGCCGGGGCTGTCCTCTAGTACCAAGTCTTTGTTCTGTTAGGACACTTGTTGACCTAGATAACCGGACTTATTAGAGTGATCTTCCGGCAGTCAGGTTCCGATTCAAGAGACCCGCGCTTACCGCTCTCGTCCGATCTGGAATGGCAACGGCTAAAACCAGGGCTGGGTGAGGGCGGATAGTATTTTTTTATTTTATTTTTATCCTAAATAATCCCATGGTTGCACTACTCAATTCTAGCCAAATTCAAGAACTTTCTAGTCAAGTTCCCGAGTGGAAAGTGGAAGGAAAGCATTTAAAAATAGTCAAAACCTTTAAAGATTTTATTCAAGCGATTGAATTTGTGAATAAACTTGTTGAACCTTCTGAAACGGCTGGACATCACCCCGATTTAGAAATTTCCTATAATAAAGTGACAATTAGCTTAACCAGTCATGATGCCGGGGGTTTAACAAAAAAAGATTTTGCCCTAGCGCAACAAATTTCCGCACTGGTTTAATCCTAAAAATACTGCTGATTTTTTTATGATAGAATACGGCATAATCCTTTGCTAATTCCCCATTTGAATTCGCAGCTTTAGCTGTGTGGAAGAAAGATGATTTTTAATAACCCCAAGTTCTTGCCTGAATTTGATGAACAAGCGGAACTGATTGAGAAACTGCTCGATATTGGTACTGCCTTATCTGGAACTGAAGATTTAAGCTCCCTGCTCAATTTAATTTTAACCAAAAGTCGTGAAATTACCTCCAGTGATGCGGGAAGTGTCTATCTTCTGGATCACAGTGATAACACCTCAAAATTACTGTTTAAAATTGCCCAAAATGCGTCTTTACCTAACTTATCCTTTAAAGAATTTGCTATTCCCTTAACCCCTAGGAGTTTAGCGGGATATGTGGCTTTAAATTCCGTTTCCTTAAATATTCCCGATGCTTATGATTTACCCATACATGAACCCTATCAACTGGATCGGAGTTTTGATGAAAATATTAGTTATCGTACCCGTTCCGTTTTAGTGGTTCCGATGCAAAACCGCAAAGGGGAAGTGATTGGGGTCTTACAATTAATTAATCGTAAGGTTAACCATGATGTCAAGATTACGCCAGAAAATGCGGTAGAAGTTACACAATCCTATTCTAAATGGGAGGAGCGAATATTGCGATCGTTGGCTTCCCAAGCAGCTATTTCTATTGAAAGAAATCATTTACAAGACAGTATTGAAAATTTGTTTGAGGGATTTGTTAAAGCATCGGTAGAAGTGATTGAAGCCCGAGATCCCTGCACCTGTGGTCACTCAGAAAGAGTCGCAGAATTAGCTGTGCGTTTAAGTGAAGAAATCAATCAAGCTAACTTTGGTTCCCTTTCTAAAATCACCTTTAGTGAGCGTCAATTACAAGAATTACGTTATGCAGCCCTACTACATGATTTTGGAAAGGTGGGGGTTCCCGAAGCCATTTTAACCAAACCCAAAAAACTCTATCCTCTCCAATTGGAAGTAATCCGTAATCGATTTGCCTTAGCTCAACGTACCTTAGAAGCAGAATCGATTCAGATAAAATATGATCATTTATTGCAGCATTCCGCCCAAAAGCTACTCCAAGAAGAAGAATGTGTATTTTGTGAATCTCTGCAAGAATCAGATACAAAATTATCGCAATCTATTAATAAATTAAGCAAATATTGGACGATTTTATTAGAAGCTAATGAACCTAAAGTCTTAGCGGAAATTCCCTTAAATCAACTGAAAGAAGTCGCACAAATAACCTACCGTGACTTAGATGGAGAAATGAAACCTTTATTAACTCCAGAAGAAATCGATCAACTACTAGTTCATCAAGGGACTTTAACCCCAGAAGAACGAGAAAGTATTGAATCCCATGTCAGTTATACCTACGCATTTTTAAAACAAATTCCTTGGACAAATGATTTAAAAAATGTGCCGATGATTGCCTATCGCCATCATGAAAAACTAAATGGTACTGGGTATCCCCTGGGATTAACAACCCCCGATATTCCGATTCAAGCTCAAATTATTACGATCGCCGATATTTATGATGCTTTAACGGCTGGCGATCGTCCTTATAAAAGCGGATTACCCACCGTTACCGCTTTGAAAATTCTACAACAAGAAGCCTCTAAAAATACCATTAATGCCGATTGTTTAGAATTATTTAAACAACGGAGAGTGTATGAAGTATTGGGACATAGTATTGATGTGGTCATGGAATTAGCCTAAGATATCATCGTTGAATACTGCGAGGATCAAGGGCATCCCTTAACCCATCTCCTAATAAATTAAAAGCTAAAACTGTAAAAACAATCAAAATCGCCGGGGGCCAAATCAACCAAGGTTGTAGGACTAAAATCGAAGCATTGGTAGCAGAAGAAAGTAAATTTCCCCAGGAGGGATCAGGGGGTTGAATCCCTAATCCAATGAAACTTAAAACCGATTCTGAAATAATAAAACTAGGAATCGATAAGGTAGCCGAAATAATCAAATAAGTAGCCGTTTGGGGTAGAACATGACGGGTAATAATATACAACGGACTAGCCCCAATTGCCCTTGATGCTTGCACAAATTGTTGTTCCTTAATCGATAAAACTTGCCCTCGGATCACCCGCGCTAAACCTGCCCAACTAATAAAAGAAATAATCACTACGATTAACAAAAAACGCTGGGTACTGCTAATTTGTGGAGGTAACACGGCTGCTAATGCCACCAATAAATACAACCCTGGAATTGTCATTAAAACTTCAACCATTCGCATAATTAAGCTATCTAACCATCCCCCAAAATAGCCAGAAATTCCCCCAAAAATCATTCCTAGTGGGAAAGAAATTATAATTCCTACTAATCCAATACTCAGACTAACCCGCCCTCCATGAACCAGGCGGCTAAACTGATCTCTAGCCTGTTCATCTGTGCCGAGTAAGTTAATTTTTCCTGGCCCAACAGTCCCGAATAAATGACGTTCAAAAGGAATGATTCCTAGCAGTTTATAGGGTTCTCCCGGCACAAAAAATCGCACGGGACTTGGCTGACTTCGATCAACATTAATTTCTCGTTTTCCGGTTTCAATATCAACTGGGCCCTGAGTTGTGGGATAAACATGGGGGCCGATCCATTGCCCCTGTTGATCATACCAATAAATTTGGGTTGGGGGTAATAAAGAAGCGTTGATTTGAGATTCATAGGGGCTATAAGGCGCAACAAAATTCGCCGCAATTACCACCAGATAAAATAACAATAAAATCCCGGCTCCAAATTGAGCTAAAGGATTCGTTTTCAGTCGTTGCCACCATTTCATAGTTCAGCTTTTTCACTCTCAGAATACTAAAATTGATCTCTATTTTTGGAAATATTTTTCCCAGTTTCTTATTCCCTATTCCCTATTCCCCGTTATACCTCATCCTGTGGGTTTAAGGGATTATAAAAAAATGAACCCGTTTGAGGGGGTAAAGTCGGATCAAAAACCACCTCGACGATACTTTTAATTACTCCTGCCATGGGAATTGCCAGAATAAATCCTAATAGTCCCCCAATTTTTCCTCCTAATAATAAAGCACTGAAAATAACAACGGGGCTTAATCCGGTTAAATCCCCCATAATTCGAGGGGCAACAATATTATCCTTCACCTGTTGAATTGCTACGGCAACTGCTAACACCTGTAAAGCCATCCACCAGTCAATAAAAGCTACAATGACAGTGACACCTCCAATGCCTAATGTTGCCCCCACAAAGGGAATAATTTCCAGTAATCCAATTACAACTGCAAATAATAGGAAATAGGGAACCTTAAGCACAAAAAAGGCAACGGTTAAAATGGATGCCATAAATATCCCTTGCAAGGTTTGTCCTAGGACAAATTTTTTCAAATTTCGTTTTAAGGAAATCGTGATCACTTCTCGAATTTGTGGGGACAGAATGGTGATTAAATTTTTCCATAAGCGCTCCCCATCTAATAACATATAAAAGGCAATTACCAAGATGAAAATTAAGTCAAAAAACCAATTAAAGGTTCCTAAAACTATCCCTAAACTTCCGGTAAAAATAGGTTCAATAGTTCCCTGAATTTTAGATAACAGTTGTTGTTGTAAAATCCCCACATCAAAGGGTAAATTGCGGTCAACACTCCAGACTTGAAATTCAGCTAACTGTTGTCGTCCTGATTCAATTAATTCGGGTAAGCGTGTGATCAATTGTCGTCCTTGATTAAAGACCGGAGGGACAATGGTTAACCCAATAATTACAAAGGTTAAAATAGCAACTAAATAGACTAAAGCCGCCGCCAGTCCCCTAGGAATAAAGCGCTCTAATTTTGCCACTGCATAGTTAAGTAAAAAGGCAATTAATCCCGAGGTAACTAATAAACTAATTAATTCTCCAACATAGCCTAATAACTGAAAACTTAACCAACCCACTACTAAAATAAGTAAACAAGTCAGTAACCGATTTTGTAAAGGCGAAAAAACAGAATTGCTCATGGGAAGAATCGAAACCTAAAAACCTACAGTAGTCTACCCTATTTTGGCATAACAGGAAACAGGGAATTGGATCACGGATTTAAGATGATTTCACGGATTTCACGGATTTTAATCTGTCCCCCAATCAAGTCGAGGGCAGGGTTAATCTGCGTAATCTGCTTAAATCCGTGATGGGTAATGGGTAATAGGGACAATAGCTTTTAATGATTACAACCGATTTATAATTGCCTCATTCTTGATACAATTACTTTAATTATAAACTGAAACCAATAATTATTCCCCCGTGTCCGGGGCAGAAAACTTAACCAATGAATTTAATTAATAGTCTAACTCTAATTCTAGCAAAATTAAAGTATTTTTTAATCCAAGTTAGCCAATTTTGTCAATCCCAAGGCGTGATTTTTGCAATCACAATGGGGGTACTTAGTCGCAGTCTTATTTTATTGGCTTTTTTTATAACAGCCCAATTGCATCAAGTTTCCTCAGAAATAGAAACGGTAAAAATTGCCTGGGGTTGGCAAATATTTTCGGCTTGGGATAGTCCCTTATATCAGGGTATTGCCACCTCTGGATATGAAGTAATTAATCAGACTGAACCCGGTGGGAATGTGGCGTTTTTTCCCCTATTTCCTTTATTAATTCGCGGGTTAATGAATTTAGGTTTACCCTTTGAAGTGGCAGGAACTTTAATTAGTAATCTTGCTTTTTTTGGAGCTTTAATTTTACTCTATAAATGGGTTGAAACCACCAATAATTCTCAAGCTGCTCGCTGGGCAACGGCTGTTTTAGCTTGGTGTCCTCTATCCATTTTTGGTAGTGTTATTTATACCGAAGGTTTGTTTTTATTTCTGAGTACCGCCGCCCTACGAGCATTTGATTTAAAAAAATATCCTCAAGTGATTTTGTGGGGAAGTTTAGCCACAGCAACCCGCATTACTGGACTGGCTTTAATTCCGGCTTTTTTAATTACATCCTGGCAAAAACGAAGGCCTAAAGTTGCCTATTTATCCGGTTTATTAAGTGGCTGTGGTTTATTATTTTATAGCTTATATTGTTGGATAAAATTTAATAATCCCATTGCTTTTATTACCGTCCAACATACCCAATGGCAACGCCAAACTGGATTTGATAGTCAGGGATGGTTAAAAATGATTATGCAAATTTTGATCGGTTCTCAAAATTGGAAACAAGGCACAATAGTTGACCCTTGGCATCCACTTTTAGTTATCATAATTGCTATAATAGGGTATTGTATTTGGCGTTATCGGCATCAATTAGGAAAGGCGAAATTTGATTATAGTTTATTTTTATTAATCACCATTTTATGGCTAATTGCTGGTGATCCTTTCCTGAACACAGCTATTATTTTAGGCGGAGGTTATTTACTCTGGTATTTACGCCATGAACTTAGTTTAGTAGCGGTTAATTATGGCTTTTTTGCCTTGGGTTTATTATTAGCCTCTGGGGGAACTATTTCTCTAAGTCGTTTAACCTATGGTATTATTTCTATTAGTTTAGCGTTAGGAGTGATGTTATCCCATCATCGCCGTTGGGGTTATCTAACCTTGGGATTTTTTGCCCTCTTACTAATTAGTTTTTCAGTTCGCTTTGCCCAACATCTTTGGGTGAGTTAATAGAAAAAAGGCAATAGAGGAAAATATAAAATTTTTAATAAACAAGATAAAAAATGATATTTTTTTCCGAAAAAAAAATTAAAGTTAATCCAGTATTAACAGCAGTTATTGTCAGTAGTTTGATTTTATTTGCTTGTAGTAGTTTACGTCATTTTTTATTTCAATCTAATGCCTATGATTTAGGGATTTTTGATAATGGAATTTACTTAATTAGTCAAGGAAAAGAACCCTTTGTTTATTTTCGAGGATTACATATTTTAGGAGATCATGCCGCCTATATTCTGTATATTATTGCCCTATTTTATAAACTTTACCCCGATATTCATTGGTTATTTGCTATTCAAGCGATTTCCCTTTCCCTTGGTGCATTACCCACCTATCAGCTATCTTTACAAGCAGGATTAAAAGAAACTCAAGCTCAAACCCTAGGATTTGTCTATCTATTATATCCTTTAATTTTTAATGTTAATTTATTTGATTTTCACCCCGAAGTGATCGCCTTACCTGCGATTTTATATGCTATTTTAGCAGCTAGAAATAATAATATTTTAGGATTTACTGTTTCAATTTTAATTATTTTAGGTTGTAAAGAAGTTTTATCTTTAGTATTAATAGTAATGGGGATATGGTTATGGCTATTTGAGAAAAAACGTCGTTGTGCTGCGATCGCAATTCTTTCAGGACTAGGCTGGTTTTTCCTCTCTACCGAATGGATTATCCCCCACTTTTCCCAAGCCCCACCCATCGCCGTTGGAGTCTATAGTTTCCTGGGAAATTCTCTATTTGAAATCAGCTTAAATATTCTATTAAAACCTGGATTAGTATTGAGTAAAATCTTTACATGGGCTAATTTAGAATATTTGATTTTACTCTTAATTCCCTTAATTTGGGGACTTTCTTGGCGACATTTAACCCCTTTAATTGGGGCGGCACCGATTTTATTTTTAAATCTCTTAGCCGAAAATCCCCAAATGAAGAACTTAACGCAACAATATTCCCTAGGGATTTTGCCTTTTCTTTTATTAGCTATTATTGCCAATTTATCAACGGGGGGAGGATGGATTAAACAAAAAAAATGGATAATTTTATGGTCTTTAATTTGCTTTTTCGCCCTGGCAAAATATGGTTATTTTACCTCCAGATATCTCCAAACCCTAGATAATTGGCAAGCTACACGGGAAGCTCTAACCTATATTCAAACCCAAAATCCGGTTTTAACCACGGATAAAATTGCCCCCCACCTCACCCACCGCCCTATCCTACAATTAGCTATCCAAGGACGAGAACAGACCGATTTAAAACCCTTTCAATATATTTTATTAAACCAACGTCACCCCGGATGGCCGAGTTCTCCCGAATTAGTCACCGGATTAATAAACCGATTAAAAAATCACCCTGATTTTCAATTAAAATATCATCAGGATAATGTTTGGTTATTTGAACAAGATTCTATTATAAAATAATCCTTTGTTGTTGGGATAAAGCCCGGAAAGATGGGGCTAAAGCCCAACAACAAACCCAACAACTTTTGATTATTTAGATTGGGCTTGAGTCCCTTGTTTAGTTTTAGAAATTTCACCACCGAGAATTTCTAACCCCTTCACATATTGAGGATCATCAATTGTCCCCACTTTAGTCCGATCTTTTCTTAACTCATCTCGTTGTTTTTCAGTGAGTTCAATTTTAACATCCGGTTGAATGCCTTCATGGTTAATATCTCGACCACTGGGGGTAAAATATTTAGCAATAGTTACTGCTAAACCCGAACCTTTTCCCACGCCTCTGACCGACTGAACTAACCCTTTGCCAAAGGTTTTGGTTCCGACTAAAAGTGCCCGCTTATTATCCTGTAATGCACCGGATAAAATTTCGCTGGCACTGGCTGATCCGCCATCTACTAAAACCACTAATGGCTTAGTTGTTAAAGCTCGATTATTTGCCTTTTGACGGTCGGTTTCGCCTTGGCGATCCACCGTAGAAACAATATCTCCTTTACTTAACCACATCCGCGCAATTTCAACGCTAGAATACAGTAAACCTCCAGGATTTGAGCGTAAATCTAGGACATAACCCGAAACATTTTGTTTTTCTAAATCATTAATTGCTTCTCGCATTTCTTCAGCGGCGTTGGCGCTAAAAGTATTTAACCGAATATAACCAATATCTCCCATAGAACTGGGATTTTTAGAAGCACGAACCGGATGGATTTCAATGCGATCGCGAGTAATTTTAAAATCCAAAGGTTTATCCCCCCGCAGGATTTTAATATTAACTTTCGTCCCCACCGGGCCCCGAATTAAACTCACCGCTTCATTAATATCCATGCCCTCGGTGCTGCGACCATCAATTTCAGTAATAATATCCTGGGATTGAACCCCGGCACTAAAGGCGGGGGAATCCTCAATCGGTGAAATCACCACTAACTTTTTCGTTTTTTCATCCTGGGTTAATTGAATCCCTACCCCCGTCAACTCCCCGGAGGTGTCAATTTGCATATTTTTGAATTCTTCGGGGTTCATGAAGCGAGTATAGGGGTCATCTAGCTTCTTCAACATTTCCCGAATGGCTTTATAAGCCTGTTCGTCGTCGGTATAGTTTCGGTTTAAATACTCCGTGCGGGTTGCCACCCAGTCCACTTGATTAAAGGTGCCATCCACATAGTTTTTTTGGATCACCTGCCAAACTTCATCAATCAACTCCTTTGGGCTTTCCCGAAGGGATGCCTGACTAGAAAGATGAATTCCCGCTCCGGCAACGGTTACAGCCGTTAACATTATTGCCGTCGCCCCAAGAACTAGCCCACTTCTTGAAATAATCATCGGTTTGCTGAACTAGAAAATAGAAATTTCAATATCAATATGCCCAATGTAGCATAGGTTTCAGCTTTCAGGTTTTCAGAAGCAGTCAGAAACAATTTTCCCCCCACTCTACTCCCCCACCTCCCCTACCTCCCCTACTCCCCCGCCCCTATCTAGGGATCAACCCAACGACCATCAGCTTTAATCAAATTAATTAATTCCTCAACCCCTTGGGTTTCAGGAACTTTTTTAATCTCCTCTCTACCCCGATATAGGGAAATAAAACCCGGTTGTTTACCAACATAACCATAGTCAGCGTCAGCCATTTCCCCAGGGCCATTCACAATACATCCCATCACCGCAATATCTAAACCGGTTAAATGTTTTGTGGCTTCACGAACTTGATGTAAGACTTCTTCTAAATTAAATAAAGTTCGACCGCAGGAGGGACAAGCCACATATTCCACCATGGTTTTCCGCAGTCCCAAAGCTTGCAGAATACTATAACAAACCGGGATTTCTTTTTCGGGAGCTTCGGTTAAAGAAACCCGAATCGTATCACCAATTCCTGCTGCTAATAAAGTTCCGATTCCGGCCGTTGATTTAATTCGGCCATATTCTCCATCTCCGGCTTCTGTCACCCCTAAATGTAAGGGATAATCCATGCCTAATTCATCCATCCGTTTGACCATCAAACGGTTAGCCGCCACCATCACCGGAACTCGGGAAGCTTTCAGGGAAATAACAATATTTTGAAAATCCAAAGATTCACAAATTTTAATAAATTCTAACGCCGATTCCACCATGCCTTCCGGGGTATCACCATAGGTAAATAACATTCTTTCTGCTAAGGAACCATGATTTACCCCGATGCGCATTGCCTTACCTTGATCGCGCAAAGATACCACTAAAGGTTCTAAGGTTTGTCTAATTTTATCGCCAATTTCATTAAATTCAGTTGGGGTGTATTCCGTGCGATCGCTTTTCGGTTTTTCAAACACATATAACCCGGGATTAATTCGCACCTTATCCACATATTTCGCCACTTCCAGGGCAATTTTCATCCCATTATGATGAACGTCCGCCACCAGAGGAACAGGTTGATAGGTTTGGGCTAATTTCTGTTTAATTTTTCCTACGGCGGTGGCATGACCTACACTGGGAACCGTCACCCGCACAATTTCACAGCCAATTTCATGCAGACGACGCACCGCCGCCGTTGCCCCCTCAATGTCCATCGTATCCTCATTAATCATTGATTGGACAACCACGGGATGGCCGCCCCCAATGGTAACCGTCCCTACCTGGACAGGACGGGTTTGACGGCGGTGAATCATCGTATCCACCGAAGTTTGACTAGCAGGGGTTTGGGTAGGAATAGGTAAAGTTTGCATAGTTAATAATTGATTTTTGTCAATATAGCGATCGGAATTTTTTTTCCTATTGATTAATAGATTGCCACAAAAGGGGCATTTAGGGAATTACCGTTCTGTAAAACTTACCTGAACATGAATTTAGCGCAAAGAGGGTTGGGAGACCCAACCCCTACAGGTTTTTATCACAAATCCGACAAGGATTGCTATATATGGTTTAAATCCTGAAAAATTCTTAATCAGTTATTCTCAACCCAACCTAGGGGGAATATTGAACCCGATAAATCCGACCATTACTTTCTTCAGTAAAAATCAAACTGCCATCGGGTAATACTAACAAACCCACCGGACGACCCCAAGTTTCAGGAATAGCAGGATTGACTAAAAATCCGGTTAAAAAATCCTCGTAATATCCCTGGGGACGACCTTGATTAAAAGGAATAAAAACTAATTTATATCCCGTACCAGAATTGCGATTCCAACTGCCTCTAAACGCCACAAAACCGCCATTTTTGTAGGGTTTTGGGAAGGTATTCCCATCATAAAATTGTAATCCTAAAGCCGCCGAATGGGCTTGAAATAAAACATCAGGTTTTAAGGTTTTTTCAACTAAATCCGGGCGGACACTTTGACCATTTTGAACATGACGCGGATCTAAATTATTAGGTGTAAAATAACTATAGGGCCAGCCATAGAATTCTCCTGGACGAATACGGGTAAAATAATCAGGAACTAAGTCATCCCCTAACCCATCCCGTTCATTAACGGTTGTATAAAGTTCTTTGGTTTCTGGATGAAAATCTAACCCCACAGGATTTCTTAATCCATAAGCAAAGGTTTGTTGATTAGACCCGTCTAAATTCATGACTTGAACCGATGCCCGGGGAGGATTTTCTTGACTGACATTTGTTTTTGAACCGATGGAAACATAGAGTTTTTGATTATCAGGAGAAACGATAACATTTCGTGTCCAATGTTGGTTATATCCACCTCCAGGTAACTCCGCTATTTTTTCGCCTGTTCCCGTGAGTTGCTGTTGATTATTATAGGAATAACGTCTAACTTCATTTGTATTTCCCAAGAAAAAATAACCGGGTGAAAATGCCATTCCAAAGGGAATATTTAAGCCATTTTTGCTGTCTGCAAAGGTTGTAATTTGATCAGCTACCCCATCTTGGTTGGTATCTTTTAATAACCGAATGCGGTTTTGTTTCGTTTCTGTCACTAATACATCACCATCGGGAGTTAACGCTAACCACCGAGGATTATCTAAATTTTCGGCAAAGATATTAACTTTAAATCCCGGGGGAACATTTAAAACGGGGTGATTAGGAATGGGAATAACTTGGGGGGGTTTCGATGCACTCTCACTATGGAAAGGTGGCGGTAAATCTTCTAAATTAATCCGAATCGGTTGGGGGGATAATGGTTTTATTATAATATTATTTTGGGTTTCGGTCGCAACGGAAATGGAGGAATTTGTGGGAGTGCGATCGCTATTTTGTTGACAACCAATTAATACTCCTAAAAATAATAAGGGAAAATAACGTAATCTGGACATAATTACCCCGCTATTATTTGAGTTGGTGAACCCTATTAAGATTTAAAATCATGGGCGGTACAAGATTCGAACTTGTGGCCTCTTCCTTGTAAGGGAAGCACTCTACCGCTGAGTTAACCGCCCGATTAACACATTTAGCTATTATAGCATAAACTTTTAGAATCGCAACCCTATTTTCCATGATTGATCATTTTACCCCATGCCATCAGGTCAAACCCACGACCAGATCACCCTTTGGAGCTTACCCTTTATTGCGGGCTTAACCTTTAGCCAAACCCGCAGCAGTCATCTGACCTTTCTGGTGACCGGGAGTTTCCTGTTTAGTGGCCTAATGTTTGGCCCCGATTTAGATATCGACTCCCGACAGTTTCAACGGTGGGGGATGTTGCGGTGTTTTTGGGTGCCCTACCAAAACAGTTTGCGCCATCGCTCCTTTTTATCCCATGGGCCTTTTATTGGGACGGCGTTAAGGATTCTTTATTTAGGCGGCGGTCTGGGAATTTTAGGATTTTTAGGGTTAATAGTGGCACAATATTTAGAGTTACTAAATAGGGAACCCTTAGAAATAGTTCAGACTATTTTGCGATCGCTCTCCAATTATCCAAGAGAATGTATCGCCATTTATTTAGGATTAGAAATGGGAGCCATGAGTCATTCCTTTAGCGACTGGTCTAACTCTTTATATAAAGAGTTTAGAAAATGGCTAAAAACCGGAAAAACTCACACAGAGATCACGGAAACTCCCAAACCCAAAAAAACCAAGCGTCAAGTGTCTGCATCTTCCCAACTGGAGCTTCCCCCAATTAAACCTAAACGTCAAAAATCTAATCCTACAACGGCTAAAAAATCTTCCCGTCGCCCAAAGAAATAAACCCTTTTCATTAAAAAAATCTAGGATTTGAAATGAATCATACTGAAAATATTGCTCTGAATCCCACATTAATTGCCCTACAAAACTTAATTGATGTTGTTGCCAAATTGCGATCGCCCGAGGGGGGATGTCCTTGGGATTTGGAACAAACACCAGAAACTTTAGTACCCTATATTATTGAAGAAGCCTATGAGGTAGTAGATGCAATTCGGAGTGGGGATCAAAAGGCGATCGCCGATGAATTAGGGGATTTACTATTACAAGTGATTTTACAAGCCCAAATTGCTGGAGAATCAAATCAATTTTCTTTAGAAGAAATTGCCAATAATATTACGGAAAAATTAATTCGTCGCCATCCCCATGTCTTCGGGGAAGTGGAAGTGAATAGTGTCGAAGAAGTGAGGCAAAATTGGGAAGAAATCAAATCAAATGAAAGAGGAGAAACACCCGAAACCAAAACTTTTAGTTCTAAATTAAGCCGTTATGCTCGACAATTACCCCCATTAATTGCTGGGATGAAAATTTCTCAAAAAGCTGCCTCTATTGGGTTTGAATGGGATAATATTGATGGAGTTTGGGATAAATTTGAGGAAGAAGTCGCCGAATTTAAAGAAGCGATTCAAGGATCGGATCAGGAGCATCAACAAGCAGAATTAGGAGATATTTTATTTGTCTTAATTAATTTAGCCCGTTGGTATAATTTAGATCCCCATATTGGGTTACAAGAAACTAATCATCGTTTTATTAAACGGTTATCCAAGGTTGAGGAATATTGCGATCGCCCCTTATCGGAATACAGTTTAGAGGAATTAGACGCTCTTTGGCAACAAGCAAAAGCTATCCTAGCTCAGAAATAAAGTCTAATTGTGCTAAAATGGAGAGGGTTTATTCATAGTTTTGGTAAGTTACTATGCCCTCTTTAGAAGTTCGTGAGTTTGCTGAAAAAATTAACCAGTTATCCCTTGAGGATAAACAATGGTTACTCCAACAATTAATGCAATACATTACTATTTCTAACAATTCTGAACTAAACCCATCTAACTCTGGGACAAATGAGGTTAAAAAGACGTTTAATATTACTCCTATATTAATTCAAAGATTGATCTTTTTTATAAGCCCAAATAGATACAAGATAAAAAATCAAACTAAATATTCCCAAAAATACAAGATGTAATATGATATTATTATCGTTTTTTATATTAGCACTGTACAAAACTAATTGACCATAGTGATACACAGGAGAAAAATCTATTAGATCGCTAAACCATTTTGCTTTTGAAATTGGCAAACCACAAGTTAACACAGCAAATGGAACAGATAAACCAACGATAGAATCAAGGCTTTTAGGATTAAACAAATAACCCATTGCTAAACCAAAAATAGCAAAAGGAATTATGCCTAAAAGCAAACACAAAAACATCGCCAACCAACTTATTAAATACTCATCAATTCCTAGTTTAAATGCTCCAAAAATAAACATTAATGATAAAATAATCGTCGAAAGCAACAAAGTAATAATAATTTTAGCCCTGAAAAATACACTAGGAGGAAGTGGGGTAACTTTTAATAACTTTAACCATCCTTCTACTCGTTCAATAGCAATTCTTTTTCCTAACCTTTCAATTGCTAATATTAGTAACATTAGTCCACAAAAAAATATTAACATGACTTTAGCGGATTTTTGATTCATGGGGAAAAGGACAATTAGAGAAGGAAGCAGAAAAATCCCCAATAAATACAATGGTGTTCTCACAAGCTGTAATAATTCAGCATAAGTCTGTTTTAACAAAAGATAAGTATAATTAATTTTTCTGTTTGTTTCCTTGAATTTGGATGATTCCTTTTCCTCTACCAAAACTGTTTTAATAATATTTTCCTCTAATTTACCCTCTTTCAAAATTACATATTTAGTAACTAAGTTATCTAAATATGTGAAATCTGCTTGGTTATTTGTCACCATTAGGATAGTGATATTTTTTTCACGACAAATCTTGATTTGTTCCCAAAATTCAATAAATCCTTCTTCATCTAAATTTCTGGTGGGTTCATCTAAAATTAATAATTCTGGATTACCTGCTAAAGCTAAAGCAAAAAACAACCTTTGTTCTTCACCACCAGACAATTTTGAAGCCCAATTATTCTCTTTTGATTTGAGATTAACTGTGCTTAAAATTTCTTCAGTTGATAAAGGATTAGGATAATAACTTCTCAATAAGTTTACCAATTCTTTAACTGTTAAATTTTTAGGAAGGGAAACTTTTTGTAAAACTACACCAAGGCGGATTTTTGAGTGAAAACTTTTAGGATTTTCCCCAAATAACTTAACTTCTCCTTGAGTGGGCGCTAAAAGTCCTAAAATTAGATTAAGTAAAGTGGTTTTTCCCGAACCATTTGCTCCTTTTAAAACAACAAACTCACCTTTTTGAATATTAAGATTAATCTCTGTTAATATCTCTTTTCTTTTGAATAGAGATTGATTAAAACTTTTGGATATATTCTTTAGTTGTACTACATTCATGTTTTTTCCCTCAAGGTACATTAACTTACATATACTTAACACAATAACTGCTGAACAAAAGGAATATTAAGAATTACTCCTAAAAAGGTTCCTGCTAAAATAGCAATGAAAGGGTTTCCTAACATCAAAAGCAGTCCTACTGATGTAATTACTCCTCCTATAATTGGGACATTTGGGGAATTCATGATACAATGGTCGCCAACACTTGTTCCTTTGGAAAACCATAAAATTAAAAATGGTATTAAAATTGTTATAGCTATAACGCTTATTTGCCCCAAGCATTTAATCGCATCAGATAACTGTAATATAAATCCTTCTTTGAAAGAAGAAAATATACTATTTTTAGCTTGATCAATATTATCATTGCCAGATTGAAAAGACATAATTTTTGAATCCATTTAAACAATACAGATAGAAGCAAAATTAGGATATTTAGGTGAGTTGTTATGAGTATTATTGATCAAAATATTTATTTTTCCTAGTGCAAAGTATATTATTTTATCTTGTCTTTTATTACAGAATATTTACTTTAATATCTTAAACTATCTTGAAATATCTTTGTTAAGAAGTGTATAATAGATGAAATCCTTACCATGAGAGGATCTTATGACTATGACAGAAATTTTACAATTTGCTGATCAGTTAATTTTTGCCAAGAAAGGAAAACACTTAGATGATCTCCAAGAATCAATTATTAAGGGAGTTTGGGATGGCCGGAGCTATCAGGAAATTGCTGATGAATGCAACCGTAGTGAGAGTAGGGTTAGAAATATCGCTGCTAAATTATTACAATTGTTATCTGAAGAATTAGGAGAAGATATTGAAAAGACTAATTTTCGTTCTACTTTTAATAGGTTAAATATTTTCTCATCTCAAAATCAGCGTATTTGTCATGTAAGTGGTAGTAATCATAGTTTTAATTATAGTCCATCAATACTATATAATTCCAAGCAAGATAATCCTAAAATTTCAACTAATAATAACTTAAAACCAACTAATTTTGATTTTAAATTAGCTCCCAAAATAATCAAATTTTATAATAGAGAGTCTGAACTTAAAACCCTTTCTAGTTGGATATTAGATAATAATATTCGTTTAATTTCAGTTTTAGGATTATCTGGAATAGGGAAAACGACTTTAGTTAAAAGATGGGTTGATTTGAATTTAGATAAATTTGAGGTGATTATCTGGAAAAGCTTAAAATATCCCAAATTTTTAGAATTACTTATTGATGATTTATTGAATACTTGTGAGCGAGAATTAAAAGCAACTAGAGATGACAAATTAAAACAATTATTTGATGTTTTCACGTATAAAAAATGTTTGATTATCCTTGATGACGTTCATAATATTTTTACCCAGGGTGAATTTTCTGGACAATATCAAAGTGTTTATCAAGATTATCAAAACTTTTTTAAACTGATCACAGAAACAGAACATCAAAGTCATCTAATTTTAATGAGTCAAGAACAATGTACAGAAATGGAATGTTTAGATGATGAATTATATCCGATTAAATCTTTAAAATTATTGGGTTTAGAGGATGGGGAAATTTTGTCAGGGATGGGATTAAAACAAGATCAAGATAGCGGGTTGAAATTGATTGAAAAATATCAAGGAAATCCGATGTATTTGAAAGATGTTGCTCTTTTAATTAAAGATGTTTTTGATGGAAATGTAGCTGAGTTTTTAGCTGAGGATAGTTTGGTGATTACTAAAGAAATGCGATCGCACTTTAACCAATTATTCAACAGACTTTCACCCGTCGAGCAGAAAATTGTTGTAGAATTGAGCAAATTTGATCAACCCCTTTCCAGAGGAGAGTTAAGACAACATTTAGACTTTTCCTCAATCGACTTAATTAATGGGTTACAATCTTTACAGCAACGGTATTTAGTTAGTAAAATCAAAGATCCAATTTTGTTTAATTTGTCTTTACTTTTTCAAGAGTACCTAAGAACAATAGAAAAAAATTCTATTAATTCCTAATTCATGTAACCCTAAAAATTTTAAAATTAATAATCATTCTAACGATATTTCACCAGCTAAAACTGGATCATCCTTGGGTGGATGTCTTTCTGCAATTAAATCAGCAGCACGAATATCAATAATTCTATTTCTATTTAATTCTAATAATTGTACAGTAGCACGCCCTATCGATGTTAAGCCAATAATATAAAGTTTATCTCTCGACCAAATAAAGTGATCTTTCCAATTATTTAAACGAGGATTAAATAAAAAAATTTCTGAATTGGATTCTGGATCAATAGCCTTAATTTTATTGGATTTTTTACGGTTACAATGGAAACAAGCTAAAGCTAAATTATCAAGAGAGTTTGCGCCACCTTGCTCAATGGGAATAATATGATCAATCGTAAATTGAACATATTGCCATTTTTCGGAAGCATGACAATATTCACATAAATATTTGGCTCGTTTGCGAACTTCTTCAGAAGTATTTTTATTCATATTTTAATAATTTAAAATCTGTCAATACTTCTCCCTAAACTTGAGTTAAATAAAGATTGCGAATCGTCCGATTTACTAAACTTAAATAATCATCTAATTCTTCATAAGCATCTAATTCTTTTTCTTCTTCGATAGTTAATACTGCTTGCTTTTGTTTCTCAAGTAAAGTTTCAATTCTACTTTGAATATTTTCAGAAGCACGAAAGATAGTAATTCCTTCTATTAAGGTAATGCTAATTATCCCTTCTAATGGGAAATTTTCAGGTAAAGTTTCAAGTTGAGGTAAAGTTAAATTTTGCATGATTAAAACTGAATTCAAGTATATAATAGCTATCTGATTGTATCATAGTGATCGCCTGACAATCGTAGGTTCAGTGAAATGGGCGATCTATAGCAATCATAAATAGGTTGTAATATTTTATTGTAGGGGTTTGGAGACTAAACCTCTACAGGATTTTTTCACAATTCATTTAGACTTGCTACACATTCTTATAATAATTAAGGTTTGAAACCAACGGCCTCAGAAATTGAATTTAAACCATATTGATCTAATTTCTGTAACAGTCCTGCTAAGATTCTTTTGACCATTCCGGGCCCTTCATAAACCCAACCTGTATACACTTGAATTAAACAAGCTCCGGCGGTGATTTTTTCCCAAGCATCATCGGCGGTAAAAATTCCCCCAACCCCAATAATAGGAAGTTTTCCTTGGGTATTTTGATGAATCAAACGAATTACTTCCGTTGACCTTTCTTTCAGGGGTGCACCACTAATTCCCCCCGCTTCTTGGGTGATATAACTTCCGGTTTGGGGTAGCCATTGGGTTTTTAATCCCTCCCGTTTGATGGTGGTATTAGTCGCAATAATTCCGGCTAATTCATAGGTTTGGGCTAAATTTACCACATCAGCGATCGCATCCCATTCTAAATCCGGTGCAATTTTAATTAAAATCGGTTTATTATCCGTATTTTCAGTTTTTAAAACCGCTATAATTTTACTTAATTGTTCCGCATCTTGGAGCGATCGCAATCCGGGGGTATTAGGAGAAGAAACATTAATAACAAAATAATCCCCATAGTCTTTTAATAGTTTAAAACTGCCTAAATAATCTTCGGCGGCGGCTTCTAAAGGAGTAATTTTAGATTTTCCTAAATTAATTCCGACCGGAATAATAAATTTTTGTTGATGTTTTTCCCGTAACCGTTGCGCCAAGATTTCCGCCCCTTGATTATTAAATCCCATGCGATTTAAAATGGCTTCATCCTCAACTAATCTAAATAATCTGGGTTGGGGATTTCCCGGTTGAGGATGGAGGGTGACAGTCCCTAATTCCGTAAATCCAAACCCCAAACTTTGCCAAATTCCGGCCGCCACCCCATCCTTATCAAACCCGGCGGCCAAACCCACGGGATTAGCAAAATTTAAACCCCACAATTGTTGCTGTAAACGGATATCCTGTAAACAGAATGAGGGTTTAAGTTGAGATTCTAGCCAATTCATCGGTGACTGAGACTGATTTTGCTCAATCCAACTCAGGACTTCTAAAGCGCGATGATGCGCCCATTCGGGGTCAATCTTGAGTCCATAAAATAAAAGGGGTTTAACGGCGCTGCGGTAAATATCCAAGATAGTCTCCTCTGATCATGTCCTGATTCCCAAATTTTTAATTTAGTCTATTTTTGAGTAAAAGGGTGAAATACTAAGGGTAAGATAGAACCATTAACCAGACTAACGGGTAGAGTATTTTTCCTACCCTATACCAGAAAAGTGTACGGCTTTAGAATCTTAATTAAAATTTTAATTTTGAATGTTAATTAAAAGATACGATTTGGGAGTTTATTATGGGTCAATTTGAGGAATCGACCGCATTAGAGCAACCCATCATGACCTTGGGGCGTGTTCTCCAGACCCTACAAGATGAAGATAATGTTGATGTTTTAATCGAAACGATTTTAAACTATTTGAAAACCGAGTTTAATTATAGTTTGATTTGGATTAGTTTGTATGATCGTTTAGATCATCGTTTAATTGGCAAAGGGGGAATTACCCCAACGGAAGATAATTGGTTAATTAAACAACGATTTATCTTATCTCCTGGGGATTTACTCGAACAGTTAGTGATTCAAATGCGACCTTTAGTTGTCCCCGATCTGCGGTCAGAAACTCGCGCTGGCGAGTGGCAAAAAGCTGCCCAAGCCTTCAATATTCAGGGATCAATTTTATTTCCCATGCGCTATAAAGATCGGTGTTTTGGTGTCGTCTTATTAGGATCAACGGAGTGGGGAATTTCTCCGAGTTCGACGGAAAAAGAACTAATTTCAATGGTTTTAGGAACCTTAGCGGCTTCTTTATTCCAAATTGAAACCACTTGGATGTATCAACAAACTAAACGACCTGACCAACCTTTTTTGAAACTTTTAACTCAATTTAGAACCCTAAATACTTTAGATCGATGTTTGGAAGTGGCGGTGGAAACCACCCATGAATTTATTGAACCCACCCGCACTAATGTCTATTGGTATTATCGAGAAGGGCGTTATTTTTGGCGCCGGGCGAGTAATCAACAAAAACTTCCCAGTGTCAGTTTAATGAAACAAGCTGCTTCGGGAGTAACAGTACAGGATTTAGGAGAGTTTTATCAAGCGTTAATTTCCGATCATTTAGTGTCCATTGGAGAGTCTTATAGTTCCTTAAGAGCGGATACAACGGAACGATTAATGGAGAAAATTCGCGCCCGTTCCCTATTAGCGGTTCCGATTCTTTTTAATCAAGAAATGTTAGGATTTATTGCGGTTGAAGGTCAAAATCCCAGGATTTGGCAGGAAAATGAAAAACAATTTTTGCGAGGTGTGGGGCAATTAATTTCCTTAACCGCCCCCTTAGCGGAAATGGAAGTTAAAATTCGACAAGCGGAACTGGATCAGTCCCTGACGGCTAAAGTTACCCGTGCGATTGTGGATGATCAAGATTGGCAACTTTCTTTAAAAACTACCGCTAATTTGTTGTGTCAGCGATTAAATACGGGACGATTTTTATTAATTAAACGTCATCTTAAAACGGCAAAATTTGAGATTATTTATCAATATTATCCTTTAAATAGAAACGCAATTTTTTCGCCCTTAGATTCTCTGACTTCCCAAGATTGGCAATCTTTAAAAAATGAGAATGAACTTTTGCTAATTGAAAATTATGATGAAGATGAAAAATTAAAACCTTGGCGCAATCAACTTCGGGATGCGGGAGTAAAATCGCTAATACTTTGTCCAATTAATTCCTGTTTAACTACGGAAAAAGATCAACAGGAAAAAATATCTCAGGAGTTATTATTAATTGGTCATGAATCTCCTAGAACTTGGGATCGAGCCGAACAAGAATTAGTTAAAATTGTCAGTAAACAATTGAGCGTGAGTTTACGTCAGTGGCAATTAAATCAACGGATTAAATCTCAGGAAGAATTTAATCAAGCCTTGGATTGTTGTTGGTCAATCTTGAAAAATACTAATAAATTACAACAATTAGAAAAACAATTTATAGAAAAAATATCGGAATTTTTAAAAAGTCCTTTAGTTGTATTATTAACATGGAATGAAGGAGAAAAAAGAGCAAAATTAGTCAATTATGCTGCTCATCAATCGGAATTATTACTTAACTCTGATCGATTAATTTCTATAGCTAAAGATCCTCTAATTCAACACGCTTTATTAACAAAAGAATTGTTTTTCTGGCCTGTAAATGAGTTGTCTGCGTACACTAGACAATGGTTTACTAGCGCTGTCGATAAAATTTTAGTTATGACCCTTAAAACAGCTTCTGAACACAATCCTACAGGTCTTTTAATTATTGCTGATCCCGAAAAAATTCAAACCGAATCAGGACTATCTTTAACGATGCTCAATTCCTTGGTCACCCAATTTTCCTGGTCACGTCGGTATTTAAGGATTCAAGATGTTTTAAAAACTCAACATGAAGAATTACAATGGCTGAATTGGTATAAACAAAGGCGCTTAGAAGAATTCTATCGAACCGTAGGCGGAGGATTGAAACAATTAAACGAATTAAATCAATCTCCGTTTCAATCAACCGATCCCCAAAAAACACAACTTTCCCATTTACGCTATCAACAATTATTGCGTCAAATGGGCAGTGCTTTAGCTTCCACCAGTTCCTTAATTAAACAGGAACAATGGCGACTTCATCATCAAAATGATATTATTCCGATTACGAATTTATTGCGCAGGGTGCGAGAACGAATTAATGCTATTATTAGAAACAAACAAATCCAATTAGTTGTTAAACAACAGGAAAACTTTAATGTTATTGGCGATCATATTAAACTAGAACTTGTTTTTTATGAAATCCTCTTAACTACCTGTCACCGGGCGGAACCGGGTGGCATCATTGAGATAATCACTCAACCTTTAAATGATCATCAATTAGAACTGATGATTACAGATTATGGTATAATCAATCCTCAACTGATTCTTGAGTTAAAAATCGGTCATTCTCCCGATTTACTCGCTCCCTCTCCCCTATCTTCTCCCCCAGGTCAACAGCTTTTAATTTGTCAACAAATGTTAGAAAAAATGGCAGGAAAATTCCTAATAGAATCAGGAGAAAATCAACAAATTATAACTCGGATTATTTTAACCTTATCTCCGGCAAGCTAGATCAATGATTTACTAATAACTTTTAAGGGCAAGTTGCTCAAGATTAAGGTAATAAATATAGAACTTGCTCCTAAAACTGATAACTGATGACTGATCACTGATAACTGTTTATTATGTTGCTTTCCCTGAGAATAGAAAACTTTGCTTTAATTGATCATTTAGATTTAGATTTGGGTACGGGTTTAAATGTATTTACCGGAGAAACCGGAGCCGGAAAATCGATTATTTTAGATGCGGTTGATGCGATTTTAGGGGGAAAAGTAGACCGCCGTTCCATTAGAACCGGAGCCACCCGATCCCTATTAGAAGCCACATTTGAGATGGACAAAAAATGGTTTAACTGGTTAATAGAACAAGAAATTGATTTAGTCGATGGCAGTTTAATTGTTTGTAGTCGAGAAGTGGTCATTACCGGGGATAAACTGCGCAGTCGCTCTCGGGTTAATGGGGTATTAGTTAATCGCAAATTAATTGAACAACTGCGCGATCGCTTAATTGAAATTACCGCCCAAGGACAAACCTTACAACTCGGTCAACCCGAACTCCAACAGGAATGGTTAGATCTCTATGGAGGTCAACCCTTAATTAAAGCCAGAAAAGCCGTAGCATCGACCTATACCCAAGCCCAAACCTGTAGTCAGGCCTTAGAAAAACGCCGTCAATTTGAACAGCAACGCCTACAGCGATTAGATTTATTAACATATCAAATTCGAGAATTAGATGCAGCTACTTTAACCACAGCCGACGAATTAGAACAATTACAAATTGAACATCAACGACTGAATCATATTGTAGAACTTCAACAACAAAGTTATCAAATTTATCAAGCCCTATATCAAAGTGAAACCGGGTTAGCTGCGGCGGATTTATTAAGCCAAGCGGAAAATAAACTCAGTGATTTAGTGGAATATGATCCCCAACTCCAACCGATTTTAGAAATTGTCAGTGAGGCAGTCGCCCAAATTACCGAAGCCGGAAGACAAATTGGCAGTTATGGTGAACAATTAGAATCCGATCCCCAACGGTTAGAAGAAGTAGAAGATCGCATTCGAGACTTAAAACAAATTTGTCGCAAATATGGACAAACTTTAGAAGAAGTGATCGAATATTATCAACGCATTCAAGACGAATTAAAAGAATTAGAAGATGAAGATCAATCGATTGAATCTTTAGAACAGACCTATCAACAGGCGCTTCAAGCCCTAAAAGAAACCTGTCAACATCTAACTGACCTGCGCCAAAAAGCCGCCCATCAATTGGAAACCCATTTGCTAAAAGAACTCAAACCTTTAGCAATGAATAATGTTAAATTTAAAGCAGAAATTCATCCGATTTCCCCAACCGCTATGGGGGCGGATCAGATCCAATTTTGCTTTAGTCCCAACCCCGGAGAACCCCTGCAACCCTTGGGGGCGATCGCATCGGGAGGAGAAATGAGTCGGTTTCTCTTGGCCTTGAAAGCCTGTTTTTCCCAAATTGCCGGGTCAGGAACTTTGGTATTTGATGAAATTGACGTCGGGGTATCGGGACGAGTGGCCACCGCCATTGCCCAGAAACTCCACCAACTCAGTCAGCGCCATCAAGTCCTCTGTGTCACCCACCAGCCCCTAGTTGCAGCCATGGGAGATCATCATTTTCGGGTGCTCAAGGAAACCATCCAAACCGACTCAGAGCTTAATTCCCAGGCTCCAGAAACCCGCACCGTCGTCCGGGTGACTCAGTTAACTTCCCCCCAACGTCGGGAAGAATTGGCTCAATTGGCCAGTGGAGAATCGGCCCAAGAAGCGATCGCTTTTGCTGAGTCCCTCTTGACCCAAGCTGCGTTGATGAAGAATTAGGGAGTAGGGGGCAGGGGGAGCAGGGGAGGCAGGGAATATAATATATAATGGGATATGAGATAGTTAAAATTTCTTCCTGAACATTGAATGAGGATAGGACTATGAATGCTTTAACTGTCAATTTAAAATCCTTAATAGAAATGACTGATGAGCAGTTTTTTCAGCTATGTCAAAACAACCGGGAATTGAGATTTGAAAGAAATGCAAATGGAGAGTTAATAATTATGCCACCAACGGGAGGAGAAACCGGAAACAAAAATGCGAGAATTACTCAACAGGTCATGAATTGGACTGATGCTGATGGTACTGGCATTGCTTTTGATTCTTCGACTTGTTTTAAATTGCCTAATGGTGCAGATCGTTCTCCTGATGCTTCTTGGATCAAGTTAGAAAGATGGGATGCTTTAACGGATGAGGAAAAACAAAAGTTTCCCCCTATTTGTCCTGATTTTGTAATTGAGTTACTTTCTCCTAGTGATAGTTTGAAGACTACACAGGAAAAGATGAGGGAATATATAGATAATGGTCTGCGTTTGGGTATATTAATTAATCGGAAATCTCGTCAAGTAGAGATTTATAGACCAGGAAAAGAGGTTGAGGTTTTAGATTCTCCTGCTACGGTTTCAGGGGAAGATGTTTTAAAGGGTTTTGTGTTAAATTTGGGGATGATTTGGTAAAATTATATAGGTATTTATTTTTACACCTTAATCAAATAATTTAACTTATGTCTACTACAATTCGTGAAGAACTTCACCAACAGATTGACCGATTACCTGATCACATTGTTGAAAAAATTGCCAACTTTACCCGATTAATTGCCACTGAGCCAAACAACATTTTAGAATATACTAATTGGCAAGATGAAGACTGGCAAAAATTTTCATTAGAGGAATTTTTCAAAGAAGAAGATGAAATTGAATATTCCCTAGCAGATGCTCAAGAAATTTATCAACCATGAAACCAGGTGATATTGTTCTAATTCGTTTTCCTCAAGCAGACTTGAAATCAGGAAAACTACGTCCAGCTTTAATTATTGCTATTTCACCAAGTCGCCATCGTGATTTATTACTTGCTTTAATTTCTTCTCGTCTCCATCAAGCTACTCTAGGATTTGACGAAATTATTAATACCTCAGATTCTGACTATATTACTACTGGACTTAAAGTGGCTTCTTTAATTCGGCTAGGACGATTAACAAGTGTCGAATCATCTGTAATCAATGCACGTTTAGGAAATATCTCACCAGAAAGACTAATACGCATTAAAAATCTTTTAATCAATTGGCTAAGAAAATAAAATTAGTGCGATCGCTTATTGTTTAGAAAACTTGATGGCGATATAATTTAGATAAAGACTGTGTAAAAGATGAACGAGGTTGAATCGTCTTTTGAATTTCTTCTCCAGCTAACTCTTCGGCTAGGCGTAACTCATAAGCTTTTTGCAAATTAAGCCATAGTTCTGCACCCGTGCCAAACCATCGTCCTAGACGTAATGCCGTGTCAGCAGTAATACCTCTTTGCCCTTTGAGAATTTGCGTAATCCGATTTGTCGGTATATGGAGCGATCGCGCTAATTCTGATGCACTAATCCCAAGCTCTTTTAGTTCATCAGATAAGATTTCGCCAGGGTGAATTGCAGGTCTTGCCATAGTTGTTTTCTCCTTTAGTGATAATCGACAATTTCGATATTAAATGGGCGATTTTCTGTTTCTGTCCACTCAAAACAAATACGCCATTTGTCATTTATGATGAAGTTCTCAAATGAAGGTTTTTCGTAAAAATGCCTTTGGGTGGGTTAAGAAATAAAAAGATATATTGAGAAGTGCTGAATCTTGGTTATCATGTAACCTACAAGATAATTGATAGTTAACCACAACTAAAAATCAGGAGAACAATATGGATTATATGGATTATGCGCCAATTGTAGTTGACTTAGGGGCGAATATGATTAAAGCTGGTTTGGCAGGCGATGGCAGTCCGCTTGTTGTTCGTCCATATTCAAACACCCCCATGAAACATGGTATGGTTACAAATTGGAATGACATCGAGAAAAATCTTCACCAAACTTTTTATCATGAACTCAGAGTAGCACCAGAGGAACATCCCGTATTGATAACGGAAGCGCCTTTGAATCCAAAGACAAATCGAGAAAAACTAACACAGATTTTATTTGAAACATTTAATGTTCCTGCTATGTATTTAGCGATGCGACCTGTTTTGGCTGTGTGTGGCAGTGGGCGCAGTACGGGAATAGTATTTGATTCCGAAGGCGACGTAAGTTATGTAGTTCCTGTCTATGAAGGACATGCGCTACCTTATGCTGCTGTTGTTTGGGCAGACGGCAATACAGAATCTAATGGTATTTTTGAAGATGTTTATAATTCTATAATGAAATGTGATGTAGATATTCATAAGGATTTGTATGCCAATATCATTTTTTCCGGCGAAGGTACCATGGTTCCAGGCATCGATAACACAATGCAAAACAAAATTTCTGCCCTAGCTCCGCCCACCATGAAAATTAAAATTATCGCTGTTCCAGAGCGTGGAATCTTAACATGGCTTGGTGGCTCAATTTTTGCGTCTTCATCTACTTTTGAACAAATGTGGGTTAGTAAACAGGAATATGACGAATCTGGACCAACTATTATTCATAGAAAATGTTTCTAATGCTCGACTAAATATTGGTCAACAAACAATCCGCCTAGTAAAAATTGAACCGAATGCGGTCTGCTGTTGGGCTTCAATTCACTTTTCGATCATGGAAAATGACGAACTAATTAGCCGGGCAGAAGTTATTCAAGTCGATCTAGAGTATTTAGAACAGATGTACAAGGTTTGTGGGATATCCAATTTATTAACATTGCCGTGATTTCGGGGCAAAGGATATGGCAAACAAATCGTTAAAGTAGCGACGGATTATATCCTATGCAACGATGTTGATCTTGGGTTACTTTTTTGCGAACCTCGGCTTGAATCGTTTTATGCTTCAAACGGCTGGGAAGCACAGAACAATTCTGTCACCAGAATTGGCTCATCTACCAATTACCAACAGTATGCTAGTATGAGAATGATCTTGTTGGTTTCTGACAAGGGTAAAAATCTGTGTGCGAATTTTGAAAATTCCCCCATGTATTTTCAACGTATATGGTAAACTAAAAACTAAACTAAAAACTAATTAAATTAAAGAGGTGTTTATATGTCTTGGGACAGTTATCTTGACAATTTGTGTGCACAATCAAATGATTCCACAGGGAAAGCTCACTGTGGGAAAGCAGCTATTATTTCTCTAGATGGTGGAGCATCATGGACTAGCCCAAATCATCCATATGGTATTCAACTTACACCTGCGGAGGGACAGAAAATTGCTCAAATGATGAAATCAGGTGATTTCTCGTCAGCGCAGGCCAATGGTATCGTGTTAGAAGGTGTGAAATATCAATTCTTGAGAGAGGATGGTAAGGTAGCCTTCGCAAAAAAGAAAGGTTTTGGCGCGATAACGATACAAAAATCCAAATCGGCTGTTGTTATTGGTCATACGCTAGAAGGCTCACAACAGGGAAACACGAATAAAGCAGTGGGTGTTATTGCAGATTATTTAGAAAGTGTGGGAATGTAACAGGATGCCGAGTGCGATCGCTTTTTCTATCACTTCTGAATACCCAAAATTCTATGCTTTAATTCTGAATTTTAATCATCATCTTGATCCTCGTCTGACTCGTCTAACAGCCCTAATCTCAATAGCTTTTTAGGGCGATCGCTAATTTCTTTTAATAGTTTGAAAGCCGTAGGTTGAATAACGACGCGATACATTACAGGTCTAATTCTCGTTTAGCTAATTCCCAATCTATTCCTTCTGCTGATTTCGCCTCGGTAATACCTTGATGCAAGTTAGCCATAAGGTTCTCATCACCAAGTATTTCTATGGTTTCGAGTATTGCTTCGTAATGTTCCCAGGTCATCACGGCTAGGACAGGCTTGCCTCTGCGGGTAATGGCAAGTGTACCGCCTTGCTGGGCAAGTTTTTCAGGTAATGAGGTTAACTCGTTTCTTGCTTCTGTAATCGGAATATTGGATAGCATTATTTTTGAATCTATCTGTACATCTAAGTGTACATCTAAATACAGCAAAAGCGATCGCCTAATAATCACGACTCACAGGAATATAATATATAATAGGATATGAGATAGTTAAAATTTCTCCCCGAACATTCAATGAGGATAGGACTATGAATGCTTTAACTGTCAATTTGAAATCATTAATAGAAATGACTGATGAGCAGTTTTTTCAACTATGTCAAAACAACCGGGAATTGAGATTTGAAAGAAATGCCAATGGAGAGTTAATAATTATGCCACCAACGGGAGGAGAAACAGGAAATCGTAATGCGGGTATTACTGCTCAAGTTTGGATTTGGAATGAGCAAAATAAGGAGGGTATAGTTTTTGATTCTTCGACTTGTTTTAAATTGCCTAATGGTGCTGATCGCTCTCCTGATGCTTCTTGGATCAAGTTAGAAAGATGGGATGCTTTAACCGATGAAGAAAAACAAAAGTTTCCTCCTATTTGTCCTGATTTTGTAATTGAGTTACTTTCTCCTAGTGATAGTTTGAAGACTACACAGGAAAAGATGAGGGAATATATAGATAATGGTGTGCGTTTGGGTATATTAATTAATCGTAAATCTCGTCAAGTAGAGATTTATAGACCAGGAAAAGAGGTTGAGTTTTTAGATTCTCCTGCTACGGTTTCAGGGGAAGATATTTTAAAGGGTTTTGTGTTAAATTTGGGGATGATTTGGTAAAATTATTAACTATCTTTTTTCTTAACTCGCTTTTTCTTCTCAACTTTCAGCAATGGCGCACTTAGGGCTTCATAGAGGCTAAATAAATACTCAATGCGATTTAATTCACTAACAAAAGGTTGGGGACGATAGCAAAGATCAACGGCTTTATCTAGGGCTTGATGGGCTTTTACTAAGTCGGGTGGCATGGTGAGAGGATCGTAAAGATCAGCGAGGCTACTATCGGGATATTTTGCCCTTGTGTCTAATACTTTTTGTGCGGCAGTTTCTACTTTTTGCTTTTGTTTGTCGCTGACGTTTTCAGGGAATGGATAGTTGTTGTAAACAATCTTGTTTGAATATTGATAATCGCTTTTAGTCCTTCCACATACATATTTTACCCAAGTCATGTGCATTTCACTTTGAAGTATTCCAAACAAAAACTTATCTGCATTAGGTATGTAGGAGACTGTGTTGTTAATTAAGTAGTCAGATGTTAAATATGCAAATGGAATATAAAATCTCCTTTCAGATGAAACTTTTGGAAGTGCTAAAAAATCAGTAGTCGGTTGTCTATCTTCAGAAAAAAGTGTAGGAAATTTTGCCCATTGCCTTGTACGCAGTTTAGGACTACTTTCTCTAAATTTTTTGACGTTTTCAATTTTTTGAGTTAACAGTGGAATTCTTCTGATTAAAGAAGGCTCAACATTTTTTAACCAAAGAGCATATCTAACTTTTCCATGAATAATATCTCCGCCACCAACAAATAACCGAATAAAACTATTAGACATCTCCGAAATAAAAATGGGGAGGGATAGCAAGATGGTAAAATTTGATTTTACCCCAAGGAGAGATGACTAAATTAAGAGGCTATCTGGACAAGAATCCCCAGCAAACAAAAAGGCTATTAGGGATGGAATATGAACAGTTGATAGAACTAATTCAAGCCGCGGAGTTATTAGAACAAGAAAAACGACAAGAACGAGAAAAAGCTAAGATCAGGTTGATTAAAGCAGGTGGGGGTCGTCACCAGAAATTATCTGTGGAGGAACAAATCTTACTAACTCTAATTTATCTGCATCAGATGCCCACATTTCAAATGTTAGGGTTACAGTTTGAAGTGAGTGAATCAACAGCGAATGATATTTTCCATAACGGGATAAAAATATTGAGAGAATTACTGCCAGCCAGTTTACTTGAGCAAGTAAAAAAAAACGAGAGTGATTGGGAGTGGGTAGAAAAAATTCTGCTGGAATATGAGTTAGTAGTAGATAGCTATGAACAGCCCATGCAAAGACCAACAGACAATGAAGAGCAGAAAAAATATTACTCAGGAAAGAAAAAAACACATACCTTTAAAAATCAAGTCATTGTCATGCCGAGCGGGAAAGAAATAGTGGATGTAGCTGTGGGTTATACCGGAGCAACAAGCGATCTGAAATTGTGGAGAGAAAGAAGGGAGGAATTGGGGAATCATCAAAAATACAGGGGGGATAAAGCTTATGTAGGGGAAACAGCAATTAATACACCACATAAGAAACCGAGGAATCAAGAAATATCCCTTGAAAATCGAGAAGAAAATCGGTTAAAAGCCAAACAAAGGATTGTAGTCGAACATTTAATAAGACTGATAAAAATTTATCGAGTTGCTTCAGAAAGATTTCGGTTAAAGAGCCAAAATTATGAAGCAGTAATCTTGACAGTATGTGGACTAATAAGATGGCGAATAGGAGCGATTGTATTATCATCTAAGAATTGCCCAGAATACTTTTGAAAAATGATTGAATATCAGAAATAAAATTCATTAATTATTATTAATGTAACTGAAAAAGCCTATGAATCCGTTACTTTAGGAGAAACCGGCACAGGAGTGCTAGAGACTCAAAAAGTAGCGATAGAGGGCATTTGAGGATTTTCGGAGATGTCTATTAGATTCTGGAAAGTTTTGCTTTAGTTCGTTAACTTCATCTTCAGTTAAAAGGAAATGACCATCATCAGTCGTTTCACTACCCTTTATGATTTCAGGAACAGTACAAATAGGCTTACTTCTTGATAAAACAAAGTTGTTATTTCCCTCCACTAAATAAGGATTTATATTTTTAACCTTTTTCTCTGATGGCTCACCTTTAATATCCATATAATCAAAAATTCTTTTATTTTCAATATCCCGCAATCCAAAACCAATAATCACACAATGTACAGCAGCATTAGCTTTAGCCTCATTACTCCAACTAAATGTACGATGAGCAAAATTGATTTTAATTTTGTAACGATTATAAAGCTCTTGCCAAAGAGTACCAACTTGTTCTCCCTGAGAAATTGAATTTGTACTTACAAAAGCACAACAAATATTAGTGTTTTGAATAAATTGGGCTGCTTTGATATACCAAGCAGTTACATAATCTAACAAGCCAGCACTGTTAATGCCTTTTAATACGTTTTCCATATCAACTTTTTGCTCTTTATTTTGCTCTTTTTTACCGACAAATGGAGGATTACCCAAAATAAAATTTAACTTCTCTTTTGCAACGACCGACTCCCAATCAATCCGCAAGGAATTACCATGCACAATCTTCGCGGATTTCTTCAATGGCAAACGCACAAAATACTGCCCAAACTCATTACTCACCTTCACATTCATCTGATGATCAATTAACCACATCGCCACCTCAGCCACCCGCACCGCAAATTCATCATATTCAATCCCCGCAAACTGATCCACATCTACTTGAATAATTGAGCTAATATCCGTCACTAACTGCCCACTTTTATTCAATTCCAATAAAATCAGAATCTCTAAATCTCGCAATTCCCGATAGGTAATAATTAAGAAATTACCACAACCACAGGCAGGATCAAGGAAATATAAATTGGCAATCTTTTTATGTAATGCTTCTAGTTTACCCTTACTACCCTTAGCCTTCTCAAATTCAATATAAAGATCATCCAAAAAAAGTGGCTTAATCAACTTTTGGATATTCTTTTCAGATGTGTAATGCGCTCCTAAATTACGCCGTTCCGTCTGATTCATTACCGCCTGAAACATTGACCCAAAAATTGCAGGGGAAATCTTACCCCAATCAAATGCACAAGCCTTTAACAACATTTCACGCATCTGCTGATCAAAGGCCGCAGGTTGTACAGTCTCCTCAAATAACTTCCCATTCACATAGGGAAACTGCGCTAAATTTTCATCTAAATTTTTTAACCGCTTCTGATTGGGGGTATTTAAAATATGGAAAATTGAAGCAATGTGCATCGCCAAATCACTGCCATCTTCCTTGGTATGCAAATCGATATATTCCCAAAAAATTCCCTTATTAAAAATCCCCGTATCATCGGCAAACATACAGAACAATAGCCGCACCAGATACACCTCTAAATCATGCCCACTATAGCCAATTTCTTTGAGGCGATCGTGCAGTTCTCCCATCAATTCCGCCGCCGCAATATTAACCGGATCTTCATCCTTATAAACCCGTTTTTCATATCCCGCCATAAAGCCGAATAGATGCACATGGTTAACAAAATCCTTTAGATCAAACTCTGTAGTTTCGTTCGTATCTAAATCATAAAGCCGGAATTTTTGGAAATCCGAAACTAAAATATATTTGGGTAATTCATGCTCCTTTAAATTGGGAAAATAATCTTTTGCCTGTTGTGTAGCCTTATCTAAGTCTTTGCCCCTAGACTTATGTTCCACCAAAATCATCCCTTTCCACAAAAGATCGATAAAGCCTTGTTTATTATCTGCCTTTTTAATCGGTAGCTCAAAACTTCCCACCCGCCGCCGTGAAATGCCAAACACATTAAAAAAATCATTCCAGAATGATTGTGACTCTGATTTCTCTGAAGTTTCAGTTTCCCATTCCTTAGAAAAGGCGATCGCCCTTTGCTTAATTTCATTCCAACTTAGAGGCATATCGGCAAATGTTAAGGCATGATTTTAGGCAATTTTTATACTATCACAGGACTTAGGCAAGTACACCATATATAGCGTACTTACCTAAGTCCTGACCGATTAAAATTCGTGAAATCCTCTTAAATCTGTGATCGCCATTACCTCTTGCCCTATTTTTTCAAAATTGGTAGAACAAAACACAGACGAGAATCTATACTAAGTGGAACAATGGTTTGACAAACCGGGCTTACCCCAAATGGGATTAAATCTAGCAACTTGTCAATATTCAACGTAAACTGGTAAACAGTAATTGTCTATGGGCTATTTTCTTTTGATAGTTCAAAACTTAAAAAAATATTAATCTTTCCCTAAAAGACGGTTTGAACCCCAATCTATGTCTTAAACCCCTATGAAATCTGCATCCCCGACCAATTCTATATCAGGAGAATCAACGGTGGTTTCATCCCAAGTAATTGATGTAACGCCCGTTGAGGAGTCTACAGCTAATCGAAAGAATATCAGCAAAGTGGGGGGTGAGACCCCACAGCAAAAATCATCTGGTTCGATGAATGGGAGTTTAGTTCCTACTGGTGGAGGTGGAGGTAATTTCTCCTCTTTTCTAGCTCCTTTAACCAAAGACAATTTCGTGATTGTGGTTAAAGAAGTTGAGGAAAAACTAAAAACCGTGAATCAAACCCTATCGATGCTGAATAATCTGCTCGATGCCCAGGGGTTTGAGGAAATCCTCAATGAAATGTTGCGGTCGATTACGATTAAAATAGGGGAACTTTTGAATGCTGATCGGACAACGATCTGGCTAGTAGATGAAGAAAAACACGAACTTTGGTCAATTGTCGCGGGTGGACAGGATGGTAAACCCCTAGAATTGAGAATCCCATCCACCGCCGGAATCGCCGGAGAAGTGGCGACGACTCGAACGGTGGTTAATATTCCCTACGATTTTTATAACGATCCGCGTTCGGCCGCCGCCAAGAAAATGGATCAGAAAAATGGCTATCGGACTTATACGATGGTCGTTATGCCTCTTTTAAATGATGAAGATGGCTTGGTGGCGGTGGTACAGTTACTGAATAAATTAAAACTGAATGCCGCTCCCCATGAACCCTTAGATGAAAAGATAGATTTTGACGGATTTACTGCAAATGATGAAAAACTATTTGAAGAATTTGTTCCTTCAATTCGCCTGATTTTAGAGTCCTCTCGTTCCTTCTATGCCGCCACGGTCAGACAACGGGCGGCGGCCGCGTTAATGAATGCGGTTAATGCCCTCAGTAAGAGTAGTTTGGACTTAGAGGAAACCCTAAAAAATGTTATGGATCAGGCAAAAGAATTAATGAATGCCGATCGCAGTACCCTCTGGTTATTAGATGAAGAAAAAGGAGAACTTTGGACAAAAATTCCGATTAATGAAAAGTTAGTAGAAATTCGGATTCCTCGACAGGCAGGATTTGCGGGAGTTGTGGCCCAAAGTGGCGAACCTTTATTAATTCCTTTTGATCTGTATAACGATCCTCGTTCGGAAACCTCTAAACAAACGGATCAAAAAACCAAATATCGGACGTGCAGTATGTTATGTACGCCCGTCTATAATGCCGATAATCAACTGATTGGGGTGACTCAATTAATTAATAAGAAAAAACAAGGAGAACACCCTCCCTATGATCCAGAAAATTGGCCAGAAGCACCGGAACAATGGAAAGCCAGCTTTAATACGAATGATTTAGAATTCATGCAGGCTTTTAATATTCAAGCGGGGGTTGCCCTACAAAATGCCAAATTGTTCCAAAAAGTCAAAGAACAGGAACAACGGCAAAAAGATATTCTGCGATCGCTCAGTAATGGGGTGATTTCTACCGATAAAGAAGGTCGCATGATTGCCACTAATGATTGTGCCATGGAACTCCTAGGAATCCGGGAGGAAGATGTGGTTAAAGGGCGTTCTGTCCGAGATTTAATTCAGGTTAAAGACGGAGATTTCAGCAAATGGTTTGATGCCGCCTTAGCTCCAAAAGATGCCAAAGATCGGCAACAATATTACCCCGATCAAACCCTATTCCCCGGGACAAATGAATCCTCTCGCAGTGTGAATTTATCGATTAATTCCATGTCCGATATCAATAACCCCGGCAAAGTCAGTGGGGCATTAGTGGTGATGGAAGATATTAGTGGGGAGAAAGAAATTAAGAACTTAATGTATCGCTACATGACCCCAGAAGTTGCCGAACAACTATTAGCCAGTGGCGATACCGGGTTAGGTGGAAAACGCAAACAGGTGACGGTTTTATTTAGTGATATCCGCGGCTACACTACCTTAACCGAAAAACTGCAAGCCGAAGAAGTCGTCACCATGCTTAACTCCTATTTTGAGGAAATGGTAGACACCGTATTGAGCTATAAAGGAACCCTGGATAAATATATCGGAGATGCGCTGATGGCCGTGTTTGGGTCTCCCGCCCCCCTGGTGGATCATCCCTGGATGGCCATGCAAGCGGCCGTGGAAATGCGCTACCGTTTAGCCGAATACAATGAAGGTCGGGTCGCCGAGGGGTTAATGCCCATTGGTATTGGTATGGGTCTCCATTCCGACGAAGTGGTATCGGGAAATATTGGGTCAAGTAAACGGATGGAATTAACCTCTATTGGGGATGGAGTTAACCTCGCCTCCCGTTTAGAAGGAACCAGTAAACAATATGGCACGGATATCGTAATTAGTGAGAATACCTATATCCATTATGCTGATCGGGTAATTGTGCGGGAACTCGATTTCATCACCGTTAAAGGCAAAAGCCAACCGGTGAGAATTTATGAACTCGTCGGTATTCGGGAGGGGAAATTAGTCCGACCGATTTCGGAAAAACAACAGGGGATCATCGACCACTATCACCTCGGACGGGAATATTACCTCAAACCCGCCACGGAAAAATTAACCGCAGAAGAAATAGTCCCGTTATTAGAAGAACTCGAAGAACTCTCCGAAGTTCAACTGAAAAAACTCTCCTATGATGATAAGGATTTATTAGGACAAATGTTATTAAGAAATTCTCTGGAGAAACTCACCGAAATGTTAGATGAAAACATCATCAAGCGGTTAGCCCTAGAAGAATTTAAACAGATGCCTACGGAGGAAGCCTTAGCTATTTTACCGGAAAAAGTCAAAGGATTTACTCCTCGGGAAACTAAAAAATTACTCATCGTTAAACTCAAACAGTTTACAACCGATGTCAATACCCAAAAAATGTTAGAAGACGAAGCCGCAGAAATGCCCCTACCCAAACTTCGGAAAATGGTGGATTTAGCCAAACGCAAATTTGCAGCAAAAGCCAAAGAATCTTTGAGGACTGCTAAACGGGAATTTCTGACGGTTTTAGAAATCGATCCGAAAAATAAGGCGGCTAAACTGCACGTTGATCGCTGTATTCTGTATGAAACCACCCAACCCCCGGATGAAACCTGGGAAGGGGTGTGGAACCTGACAGAGAAGTAAATTAATAGCTGTCCTAGAGAGGGACTGAAACTTTTAAACCCGGTTTTTTGATAAACTGGGTTTTAGATCAATGTTAGGGATTGAAAAAAATCTAACCCTGAAAACATTTGTTTGAACTGATCTGCCCAAAATCCCCCAGCTTAGACAAAGTGCGACCTGCGGAGAATAATGGAGGACTGTGTATTGATGTTCCACATTTATTGGTAAAAAATCACCAGAGTTTAAGATATGCCTAGAGTAAGTTCACAATTATCCGATCTTCAGTGGGTCAAGCAAGTTCATGACTTCTTAATTGAAGTCGCCCGCGCTTCTTTGGCAGATACTCCTAAATTACCTGATAGTGTTTCCACTCAAGCCTTACCTTTAGCCCAAAAAGCCCAGGATATTCTGCAAAAATCAGCCAACACCGGTTGGCAATCTGAAAAAAGCCAATGGATTGAACAGGTGCGTCAACTATTGCTAGAATTGTCTCGGATTGCTTTAGGAGAACGTCCTAAACTCCCTGAAAATATTGCTCAACGGGCGTTAACCTTAGCAGAAACCGCCCAAGATATTCACGAAGATTCAGCCGATTCTGAAGATGATGACGACGATGCGGGCGATGATGGAGACGATAAAGAAGATGCTTCTAGGGAAATTGTTTTATCGGTTAATGATTTATTTAAGCATTTAAAAGACCGTTTAACCGCAGAACATCAAAGCAATAATGGGACTGGAGATCCCGGATGGCAACAAGTGTTAACCTTACTTGATGTTGTTCAGGACACCTATAACAGAATTCAAAAATCTTAAGTAATTCTAGTTCTGGTATTCCCGATTCCCGGCTATAGATAGGATAGAATTAATTGGATTCCTGTGTTTTCTGTAGCCATGACTCAAACCATTGATTTCCTTAGCCATCTCAATACCTGCCAACGTCAAGCGGTGGAACATTTTTGTGGGCCGATGCTGGTGGTGGCGGGAGCGGGTTCGGGTAAAACACGGGCTTTAACCTATCGCATCGCTAATTTAATTCGCAGCCATCGGGTTCATCCTGAGAATATTTTGGCGGTGACTTTTACGAATAAAGCCGCTAAGGAAATTAAGGAACGGGTGGAGTTAATTTTTGCTCAACAACAGGCAGAACTGGAATTTGGAAAACCCCTATCCGCTTTAGCCGCCGATGAACAAACCCGCTTAAAATCCAAGGTTTATCGCAGTATTAGCAAACATCTCTGGATGGGAACCTTCCATAGTTTGTGCGCTCGAATTTTGAGATATGATATTAATAAGTATCAAGACGAAAGTGGCAGAAAGTGGGATAAGAATTTCTCAATTTTTGATGAAGATGATGCTCAAAAATTAGTTAAGCATATCGTTCTCAAAGATATGAATTTAGACGACAAGAAATTTGAACCTAAAAAAATTAGATATTCGATTAGTAATGCTAAAAACCTCGGATTTTCTCCTCAACAATATGCTAGGGAAAATCCCGATTATTATGGTAGAGTTGTATCGGAAGTTTATAGTTCCTATCAATCTCAATTAGCTTCAAATAATGCGTTAGATTTTGATGATTTAATTAGAATAACCGTTGATTTACTCAGTCAAAATGAGCAAGTATTAGCCTATTGGCATCAAAAGTTTTGTCATATTTTAGTAGACGAATATCAGGATACGAACCGCACCCAATATAACTTAATTCGGTTATTAGTCACCAATGGCGAAAACCCGAGAACCATTAAAAATTGGCAAAATCGCTCTATTTTTGTCGTGGGAGACGTAGATCAATCGATTTATTCGTTTCGGATGGCCGACTATAAAATATTATTAGAATTTCAACAGGATTTTGGCGATCGCCTCCCCGATGATGATACCCGCACAATGATTAAATTGGAGGAAAATTATCGCTCCCGGGAAAATATTTTACAAGTTGCTAATCATCTGATTCAACAAAACACCGAACGCATTGATAAAATCCTCCGTCCCACCCGAGGAGAAGGACTACCGATTTACTGTTATCGGGCAGATGATGAAGTAGATGAAGCTAACTTTATTTTATCACAAATTCAAGGAATTAGTAAAAAAAATCCCGAATTAGATTACGGGGCGTTTGCCATTTTATATCGAACCAATGCCCAATCCCGCGCCCTAGAAGATGTCTTATTAAGGAATAATATTCCCTATACCGTGGTGGGGGGATTAAGGTTCTATGACCGCAAAGAAATCAAGGATTCCATATCTTATTTACGAGTCATTGCCAACCCCGCCGATAGTATTAGTTTGCTCAGAATTATTAATGTTCCCCGTCGAGGCATTGGTAAAACCACCATTGATGGGTTAATGAATGCCTCTCAACAGTTAGGAATTCCCCTTTGGGAAGTAATTAGTGATGAAGATTCTGTTAATACCATAGCCGGACGTTCAGCCAAATCCGTGAATCAATTTGCCCAAACGATTAAAACTTGGCAAGAACGCATCGAAGACCATTCTGCTATGCAAATCCTAGAAGGTGTTTTACTCGATGCGGGTTATATTCAAGACCTAAAAAATGAAGGGACAGATGAAGCCGAAAACCGCTTAGAAAATATTAAGGAATTGACCAATGCCGTCTCCCAATTTCAAGAGGAATATGAGGATAATACCCTGGGCGGATTTTTAGCCACTGCCTCCTTAGCGTCCGATTTAGATAACTTAAAAGAAGGACAACAAGCGGTTTCCCTATTAACCCTCCATGCGGCCAAAGGATTAGAATTTCCGATTGTCTTTTTAGTCGGTTTAGAACAGGGACTTTTTCCCAATTATCGTAGTTTAAATGATCCCTTATCGATAGAAGAAGAACGACGTTTATGTTATGTTGGGATTACTCGCGCCCAGGAACAATTATTTTTAACCCATGCTTGTCAACGGCGCTTATGGGGGACTTTAGAATCCTGTATCCCCTCGATGTTTTTGCAGGAATTACCCGAAGGATTAATTCATGGGTATACTCCTCCCATTCAACCCAAAACCCCTAAAACTAAGGGAATTAAAAAAGAGTCAAAATCACCGACAGATACGAAAAAACCAGCACAAAATGTTAAGTTAGAATCCGATGTTAAGGATTGGAAAGTGGGGGATAAGGTCTTTCATCGTACCTTTGGAATTGGAGAAGTTAGCCACGTTTTTTCAAATAAAGATAAAATGTCTTTAGCGATTAAATTTGGCAGTCTTAGTCCCAAAATTCTTGATCCTAAAACGGTTCCATTGCAACGTTTCAAATAACCCCGTTGTTGCGCTTAAGCGCACTTTTTTATTATTAAAGTTAAAGGATAGATAGTGTTGAATTAATATGGAGAAGATGCGCTAAAGCGCAACAACGGGTGGAGCTTTAGCTCAACAAAAAATTAAATTTTTTGTTGAGAAATTCGGATATTCTATTAAAATTATGTTAAATTTTAGTGTATAAAAATCATGTTAATTTTTATACAAAAATTGATATTTTATGACTAATTCTTGATAAATTACTTGTGGAAAAAGAATTTTTTAAGGCTATGATGATCCCAACAAATGATGTAAGAATTGATGCCCTTGTGGGTAGTAATCCAAATAATCCAGGACAACCTTTAAAATGGAATGTTTCCCCAGGGGGAACCCTAACCTATAGTTTTGTGACCAATGCAGAAGCAAGCACTTACGAAACAGCACTGGAGGAAACAGGAATTCAAGAAGTTGATGAAGGAACAAAGAATCAAGTTCGTCAAATCATGCAGACCGTTTATGGAACTGTTCTACCCATAAACTTTGTCGAAGATTTATCCGGTCAAGGTAATCTTCGGATTATGTTGGGGAATTTAACCAATAGTCCTGATGCTAGTGCTTATGCTCTTGGAGATTTAGCCGACCCTAACGCTTATCAGTCTGTAGTTTTGAAAAAAGGAGAAGAATATAACTTTGGGAATGGCCCGAGCAGTTTTGAATATTCAACCCTGATTCATGAACTCGGTCATGCGCTGGGTTTAGAACACCCGGGTAATTACAATGCGGGAGAAAAAAATCCGACTCTACTCCCACCCGGACGAGTATTCTTACCCTTTGAACAGGACAATTCTCGAAATACAATTATGTCCTATAATCCGGGTAGTGCCACAGAGGGGGACGTAGCAGCACTGGAACCTCAAACCCTAATGCCATACGATATTTTAGCCTTGCAGTTTTTGTATGGGGCTAAAGATAATAATAGTGGCAATGATGTTTATACCTTCAACGATACGAACTTTAAACAGGTTGCCACGATTTCGGATAGTGGTGGTATTGATACGGTCGATTTTTCGGGTTTATCTGCGGATGAAGTTTATACCTTGCGGTTAGCTCCTGGGCTACCTTTTACCACCCAAGCCGCTCTCAAGGGATTAGACTATAAGTTAGAACCGTCTCAAGGGGCGCCAGAGGAAACAACCTATAAAACAGATACCTTTGGAACCTATACGTCCTTTACAACCGAAATTGAAAACTTAATTGGAACCGCTGGCCAAGATGAAATTCTAGGCAACCGTTTTAACAATAGTATTCAATCAGGAGAGGGAAACGATACGGTTTATGGCGGAAAAGGGGGTGATATCCTCGATGGGGGCCTAGGAAATGATACTATTTATGCGGGCCGAGAAGCCGATCAAATCAATGGTGGTGAAGGTGATGATATGATTTCCGGTGATCGCGATAATGATACGATTACCGGAGGTGGAGGCAATGATCGCTTTATTCTTGCCCCGGGTTTGGGAACTGATACTATTACTGATTTTATTCAAGGTTCCGATCAATTGGCTTTATCAGGAGGGTTAACTTTTGCACAATTAGCTATTGTTCCCCAAGCGGGGGGAAGCACCGTACAAATTACTGGAACTGGGGAAATTATCGCGGTTCTCTCAGGTACCACTATAGCATTAGGTGTGTCTGATTTTACCTTAGCTTAAAAACTCAAGCCTTTTAATCTACCATCACCACCCCAAAAATATAATTAATCAGGGAAGCTATTTATGAATAATTCTTCTTCAAGGGGTGGTGTTAAAACTCAACACCGAGTTTTATTTTTTGATGAACAACAGCTAAATTCCACATATAATCATCAATTTGATATTCAGTTGCAGCTTGATTAATATAGGTTTTAGCCAGTTCTATATTTTGTTGGGCTTCATAATATAATCCCAAGTAAAGATGACTATAAAAATTCCCTTGTTTTCCTTGTTTTTGTCCCATTTTTAATAAATCTTCCGGGGTACAATTTCCTGCAAAGAGATCATAAACACTTCTCAAAACTGGACGCGGATCATTTTTAACAGGAAGCAAAGTATTTTTAGCATCTTCTACTCCTTGAAATTGGGCAATACATAAATAACGCCAAACTGTTTCCTCAACGTCTTGGGAATTAACGGTTAAATCAATTTCAAATTGTTCTGCACCGAGTTGATAGTGTTCGGCATAATAATAGGACAATCCCCGTTGCCAAAGATAGGGTTTAATACTGGGTTCTAGTTGTTCGGCGTGATCAAAATCCTGAATTGATTCAGCGATTTTTGCTAATTTAAAATAAACCATTCCCCGTTGAATATATCCCCGAATATCATTGGGATGGGAATGGAAGTATTTAGTCCAGTAGTTGAGTTGTTGTTCTAAGGAAAGAGACATATTTGATATTGTTGTTGCGCTTAAGCGCAATCTATTGTTAAACTACAATAACGGAGAAGATGCGCTTAAGCGCAACAACGGGTGGAGCTAAAGCTCGACAAAGAATTAGTTTAATTTGTTGATGAACAACAGCCATTACCCATTACCCATTATCCGATCTCCTTGCTATCCCGGAAAAATCTGTTATAATACTTTCAAGGTTGTGCTGCGACGTTGGTGATTTGCCGATATGTTTTTTTGATCTATAGCTTTAAGAATACGGGAACTAAGAGAATTGCAGGCGGCAGTAAACCGAGCTTAGACTCGGAAACTTTAAGTCTGGTCGAGGTACCCACCTGGTTTTGCCCAGGTCAAAAGCTGAGGTAACACGGCGTTGCGGTTAGCCTTATTGATACGGTTATCAAACGATAGAAACTATAATAAGCCGTCCATTTCCAGATCTTCAATAATTTGTAATCCTCGCGGATCACCGACTCTTAATAACGATGATTTAGCATCATCCTTAACCCCGACATCCCCATCTTCTTCCAAGGCTTCAATTAAGGCATCAATAGCCACGGCATAAACAACATTAGAGGGTAGTTCTCGACAGAGTTGCCCCAATGCCCAAGCACAGTTACTTCTAACCGCCGGAACCGGATCTTGACGGAGGGCTTCAATCATGGGGGGAATTGCCCGAATCACTGTATCATAACTCACTTTCGCCATTTGACCAAGGGAACTAGCTGCCCACAGACGCACGGCGGGAATATCGGTTTTTAGGGCATCTAACAAAGGTTCTAAAGCTCGGCGATCGCCACAGGTTCCTAAAGCCCAAACCACCCCCTTACGGACATAACCATTCCAGTCTTGGTGTAGTTGTGTAATCAACGCTTCCACCACTTGGGAATTAGAATTGCGTCCCAAGGCATAGGCCACACTCACCCGCACCAAAGGGCAACCATCCTTCAACAGCCGAATTAAATCAGGAATAGCCCGCCCGTCCTTAATTTCACAAAATGCCCGGGCGGCAATCATACGTTGTTGCGCTTCAGGTGAGGTTAACAACAGCAACATCTCCTCTGGATCGGGTTTGGCTACTTCGCCATCATCCAATTGATCCAAAGGACTTTCTAAGGGGTCTTGAGTATTGGTTACGATCAGTTTTGCATCCTCCATATCATTAATTTACAGCAATTTGTCACCGTTGATGTCATCAATTCTAGGGAAGTTCAACCTGCCTGTATTATAAAACTTCACCGAGAATATAGTCAAATCTGCTATACTGTATCCAGAAAATGATCAAATACTGCCAAACAATTAGGAGTTAGCTACCAAGCCCCATGGCGTTTTTTTGGTGGAAGTCTAACAAAAAAACTACCTCATCCCGCCAGACAAACTGAAAGCGAAAGGATTTCGGTTCATTTCACCCCAATCATTGTAGAACATCGTGATAGACTTGCCCGATCAGGTGGAGGATTATCTACATAAAGCCAGTCGATTGATTGTGGGTTATTTGGTGTTTCATCAAATTCGCAATTTGATCATTGGTAAAAACCTAGAACGAATTTGTAGGGGACTTTATCAGTCTTCTACAGAGAAACGATTCGGTGCCGATGTCAATGGCTCGTTGAATATTATTAGTTCCTCAGTTCCAAAAGCTTTTAGCTAGATTTAGGTAAAGCCGTCCTCCACTTCGCTGGCATGACGGGGTTTCAAACCAAATTTTCTGATGAAAATTACATCTGACAAAGAAAATCGTAAAAGCCCTCTCTGGAGCCTGTTTCTATTGATAATTGGGGGTGGGTTAGCTTTGATGGGCGATCGCTGGTTAGCCACCCGCACCGCTTCAACTGTTACGCCCTCAATAGTTCAAACCCCTGCCAAAACTGCCCCCGCTCCTACCGCTAATTTCAACAGTCAAGCCAATTCTGCCTCCAGTCCGACTAGCTGGTTAGCTCAAAAAGTGGCTGCAAAGCCCGTAGATTCTAACTTTATTGTCGATGCAGTTAACGAAATTGGGCCGGCTGTGGTTCGGATCAATGCTTCTCGTCAAGCCACCCGTCGAGGACTGGAGCAGTTTGGAAATGGCTTTCCCGAGGAATTTTTTGGGGCGACTCCCCCCAAACGCCGTTCCGATCGCCCGATTGAACAGGGGACAGGTTCCGGGTTTATTCTTTCGGCCGATGGCGTGATTATGACCAACTCCCATGTGGTCGAAGGAACTGATCGGGTACAAGTGGTTTTAAAAGATGGTCGTCGATTCGATGGCAAGGTATTAGGATCGGATGGGGTGACGGATGTGGCTGTAATCAAAATTAATGCCGATAATTTGCCCAGCGTAAAAATTGGCGATTCTGAGGCCCTATCCCCTGGAGAATGGGCGATCGCCATTGGCAACCCCCTGGGATTAGATAATTCGGTGACGGTGGGAATTATTAGCGCCACCGGACGGTCGAGTAGTGATATTGGTGTTCCTGATAAACGGATTGGCTTTATTCAAACCGATGCTGCCATTAACCCCGGAAACTCCGGGGGGCCACTGCTAAATGCCAATGGAGAGGTGATCGGAATGAATACGGCAATTATTAGTGGTGCTCAAGGTTTAGGTTTTGCTATTCCAATTAATAAAGCCCAACAAATTGCCCAACAATTAGCTACAACGGGACGGGCTGAACACGCCTATTTGGGGATTGAAATGGTGACACTTAGCCCTGAATTACTGCAAGAATTGAAAGAAAATCCTGATGCAGAGTTTACTATTACTCAAGATAGTGGAGTTTTAATTGTCAGAGTTCTTCCCGGTTCCCCGGCGATGAAATCGGGATTAAAACCAGGAGATGTGATTGTAAAAATTGATGAAAAACCTATTACAAAATCTGATACGGTTCAGGAATTAGTTCAAAATAAGAATGTCGGAATACCGATGAAAGTAGAGTTAAACCGTCAAGGACAGACCCTAATATTAGAAGTGAAAACAGGTAATATGCCAGGATGATTTCGGAGGGCAGGGGGAGCAGGGGGAGCAGGGGAGGCAGGGGAGGCAGGGGGAGCAGGGGA
>NZ_LT797710.1:415433-447933 GCF_900009135.1 Planktothrix sp. PCC 11201
AGGGGAGGTAGGGGGAGCAGGGGAGGTAGGAGGAGTAGGGGGAAGTAGCGGGAAGAGGGGGAGGTAGGTAAGTAAGTTGTTTAGTGTTGAAGGGAAAGAGGTTTATGAGTGAAATTTTAGCGATTTCTGAATTGGGCAATCCAGTTTTACGACATTATGCTAATCCGGTCAATAATATTAGGGAGGAGCGAATTCAAACCTTAATTGATAATTTAATTATTACCGCATCTCAAGCGAATGGCGTGGGCATTGCCGCGCCTCAAGTGGGAATCAGCGATCGCTTATTTATTATTGCTTCCCGTCCCACATTGCGCTATCCTAACGCACCTTTGATGGAACCCACGGCCATGATTAACCCTAAAATTATTAACCATTCTCACAAAACAATTAAAGACTGGGAAGGCTGTTTGAGTGTCCCTGGAATTAGGGGATTAGTTCCTCGTTATCAAGTCATAGAAATTGAATATACCAACCGAGAAGGAGAATTATGCTATCAACAATTAACAGATTTTGTCGCTCGAATTTTTCAACATGAACTTGATCATCTGAACGGAATTGTATTTGTAGATCGGGTTGAAAGTACCGGGGATTTAGTTACCGAAACCGAATATCAAAAACGTATCGCTGATTTTCACTGATTTCGCTGATTTCACAGATTAGATTTGTTTTAATCCGTGAAATCCATCAAAATCGGCGATCTTGATTTTGCGGAATAGTTACCTGGATCATTGTAGAATATTTAGAAGTCAATTTTAGGGAAATTAATTAACGCCATGACTATTAATTTAAGTAAAGGTGAACGAGTTAGCCTATCTAAAGAAGCACCCGGTCTGAAAAAAGCTGGAGTGGGATTAGGATGGGATACTAACACTTCTGATACTGGGGCTGCTTTTGACTTAGATGTATCGGTATTCATGATCGGGAGTAATGGTAAAGTTCCTAACGAACAATATTTCGTATTTTATAATAACTTAAAATCTCCCGATGGTTCTGTAGAATCCCTAGGAGACGACCGCACCGGAGAAGGAGGCGGAGATGATGAAACTGTTTTTGTTGAGTTAAATACCGTTGATCCTAATATTCAAGAAATTGTCTTTATTGTCACTGTTTACGAAGCCGAAAACAGAAGACAAAATTTTGGACAAGTTCGCAATTCCTATATCAGAATTTATAACAATGAAACCGACATCGAGATCACTCGCTATGATTTAGAGGAGGATTTTTCCAGGGAAACCGCCATCGAAATCGGTCGCCTCTATCGCAAAGATGGTGAATGGCGATTTCAAGCCGTTGGACAAGGTTATAATTCAGGTTTAGAAGCCTTTGTTCAAAAGTATACCTAAAAAGATTAAACTCAAAACCTAGTTTTTTGTTCATAATTGCAGGAATTAATTAACCATGTCAATTAATATCAAAAAAGGCGAAAGGATCAGTTTATCGAAAGAAGCTCCAGGGTTAAAACGAGCCTCCATTGGTTTAGGATGGGATGTCAATGCTAGTGATACCGGAAAAGCCTTTGATTTAGATGCTTCTGTGTTTATGTTAGCAGAAGATGGTAAAATCCCCATTGATGAATATTTCGTATTTTATAATAACTTAATCTCTCCTGATCAATCCGTCAAACATTTAGGAGATAGTCGCACCGGAGAAGGAAGCGGGGATGATGAAACCATCGTTGTCGATTTAGCAAAAATCAATCCCGACCTTCAAGAATTAATTTTTGTGGTTACTATTCACGATGCTGACCAACGGCGGCAAAACTTCGGTCAGGTGAAAAATTCTTATATTAGAATTTATGATGACGACACTCAAACCGAAGTCATAAAATATGATTTAGAAGAAGATTTTTCCCGAGAAACCGCCGTGGAATTTGGCAGATTATATCTCAAAAATGGCGAGTGGAGATTTCAAGCCGTCGGACAGGGTTATAATGCGGGTTTACAAAGCTTTGTGGATAAATACGTTTAATTTATTTTGAGGATTCTAACCATGGCGATTAACTTAAAAAAAGGCCAAAGCATTATTCTCGATAAAAGCGAATATGACCTATCAAAAATGGTCATGGGCTTGGGATGGGATGTATCTAAAAAAGGACTATTTGGCGGAATATTTAGCGGATCTACCGATTTTGATTTAGATGGATTTGCCCTATTATTAGATGAGCGAGGAAAATTAAGAAATCAGCAAGAAGATGTCGTTTATTTCGGACATTTAGCCACAAAAAATAATACTGTCATTCATTCAGGAGACAACCTCACCGGAGAAGGATCGGGAGATGATGAACGAATTATTATTGATTTCAAAACCCTGCCTCAAACCTATCAACAAATTATTTTAGGGGTAAATATATACCACGCTGAAGACCGCCAACAAAACTTCGAGATGGTTAAAAATGCCTTTGTTAGAGCCATAGATGCTAAGGGTAAAGAAATTGCTCGTTACAGTCTTTCCAGTGAACCCGCTTACTCTGGACAAACTTCTATGTTATTAGGAGAACTTTCTCAAGAAAACGGACAATGGAAATTTAAAGCATTAGGAACACCCTTAAAAAGTAATTTAAACGGGGTTATTCGTTCGTTTGTGTAATCAATATTCTCAATAATTAGGGGCGAAGGATTCAGATATTAAATGATGATATTCTCATCACCTTTTATCCAAATTCTCCGCCCCCAGAACCGATGAATTTTCAACACTATTTTAATAATGTTTGTGTTGAAAATCGGTTTACCTTAAGGTTTGCGGTAGGGAACCATGGTTTCAATATTGATATCACCTAAAGCAACGCGAGTCACAGGGCTAACGTTAGGAGTAACTAAACCCAGGAACTGTGCGGGATCGCCGGCTTTGAGTTGTTTTTCTTGGGGAACAAAACGACGAACCGCATTTTGCCAAACCAGTTGAGGGAAGCCCAGTTGGTTCCGGTGGTACTCGTTGTAACGAGGGGTTTTCAGGTTAAAAGGAACTTCCCCTTGATTACGTTGAAGTAGTACCCGACGACGTTGGTAGGGAACCGTGTCATACCCGAAGTTATCCAGGTATTCATCGCTATCGAGTAACTCATCAATAAACCCTTTAGGGCCTTTGTTAGCAACCACAATCGACCATGCGATCTTCTCACGCTCACTGTAAACATCCCGTCCCAAGACGCGCTGGACAACCAACTCGACGAAACGGTAGTTACTATTGGTTTGGTAGTTGCGACGCAGGAAAGGATCGGAAATTACTAAACCCCGAATAAAATCCCGGACGTTAATTTGACCAAACTTCAGCTGAGACTCTAAGAGAGTTTGACGGCTGCTTTTGAGAATTTGATGTTCACTGTAAATCTGGCGATAAGCAGCCCAAATGATGTCATCCCACTCAGAAGCCGAAGGCAGGTTTTCAGCCGTAAATACTCTGGGTTGTTCATCACCCGCTACTTCAAAGCCAGCCACGCGAACATTGCGGCTGGTAGGGCCATAGCTTAATAAAGGAAGCGCCACCTTAAATATCTCCTTAATTTTGAAGGTCAACTTTATTTTTTATCTTGTGGTCGAGTGTTGCCCTGATCGCTCAGAGCTTTAGAGCCACAGGCTTGGCTATAGTACAGATTAGGGGATTACGGCAACTCATCTGGCATTTTTCTGAACCGATGCAACAATATGTAACATTTTTTGACACCGGACACCCGATCCCCATTGTGCTAAAATGAAACTTGACAATCCCCTAGGGGGGGATAATTGTCAAGATATATTAAATTATGATAATCTACTTAATAAATCTTAAAGATCTTGCTCAACATACTAATAGGTTCTATTTTGACTACCACTCAACCGATTCATCCCACCTCTCGATTGCTTCAGAGAGTTCTAGCCAAAGTTAGGGTCTCCCAGACTGGGCTAGTGTTTTTAGCCTCGGTGTTTCTTGTGACTGTCCCGGTGTTTTTCCAAGCCCCCCTGGTGCGACAATGGCCAGAATTTAGTGTAATTCTCACCTTGGGGTGGCTAGGAATCAGTTGGAGATTAATCAGACAAACCGCCACTTGGGTTTGGGGGGACTTATTATTAGGATTTAGTTGGAGTTGGTTTACGGGTGCAATCTATTGGGGTTGGTTACGCTGGGAACCCCTATTACATTTACCCGTAGAAGCTATAGGTGTCCCCTTTGCCCTATGGTGTTTATATCGAGGCTGGGGAAAAGTCGGAAACTGGTTTTATTTGGGTTCCCTATTTGGAACGGCGGTTACGGACGGATATTTTTATATCACCGGATTAATTCCCAGTTGGCGTCAACTGATGCACGTTGAACCCGCCCTAGCCCTACCCATTTTTCAAAACGCCCTGCAAATGGTTACTACCCCCTGGGGAATTAGTTGGGCCGTCGGATTTGCCCTATTTTTATTTGGAGTTGGTGTTTTTCCGTTACAATCGAAGGAACAACATTGGTGGGCCTTTGGGGGAGCGGTATTAAGTACGATTTTGGTGGATAGTTTATTTTTGGTGGCGGCTTGTTTAGCCTAATTTAAACACAAAGATACAAAGACACAAAGAATACAAATCTGTTCTAAATGTGCTATAATCAGGGGCTTTTGATATTTGTAAAGATGGTTTTTTTACCTTAAAATATAATTCTTGATTCGGTTTATGGCTACATCAAAACGTGATTCTGAGCATCAGGTTAACTCCGGGGGAAACCGTGTGGTTTATTCTGAGTTTGGGACGGGATCAAATTCAGCGGCTTTAGAACGTTCTCCTGTTTCTGTTCCTGAGATCCCCCCCAATCAACATAATTTGAAAGTCCAAGCAACTCGTTCAGGACGCAAGGGAAAAACTGTAACCGTAGTTAGTGGATTTCAAGTTAAACCGGAAACTTTGGAATTGTTAGTTAAACAGTTGAAATCCCAGTGTGGGGCGGGGGGAACGGTTAAAGAAAATACGATTGAAATTCAAGGGGATCATCGTCCGAAAGTGATGGAAACCTTGATAAAATTAGGATATAAAGCTAAAATTAGTGGGGGATAAATTGTTAACGTTTTGATGCTTGAAATTCCAGTTCATGAAACTTTTCAATCGACGATTCAAGGAGAAGGATATTGGGTCGGAACTCCCGTAGATTTTATTCGGTTAGCAGGTTGTCCGGTTCGTTGTCCTTGGTGTGATACGGGTTATGGAGATGGGGGAATGAGTTTACCCCGCGAAGTTAGATCTTTTGATTCGTTAATTGCAGAATTGCGATCGCCAAGGGTGGTAATATCTGGAGGAGAACCGTTGATATATGCTCAACTTCCCCGGTTAATTCAAACTATTGAAGCGATAGGGAGAACCGTTGCTGTTGAAACATCGGGTTCCTTTTGGCAAGATATTCCTAATTCTGTTTGGGTCACTTTAAGTCCAAAACATCATGTTAGTCCCAATTATCCTGTAGTTCCGTTAATGTGGAAACGAGCAAACGAGATTAAACTGGTGATTGAAACCGGATCGGAATTAGAGTTTTATGCTGAATATTTAGAGCTTAATAGTCAAATTCCCGTCTTTCTACAACCGGAATGGAACCAACGCGATCGCACTTTACCTTTAGTTTTAGAATTATTAAAAAAATTTCCTCACTATCGGTTATCGGTGCAAATTCATAAATGGTTACAAGTTCCTTAATTTAAAATTATTTTGTTCAGGTCTAAAATCCTATTTATTTACCCATTCGTAATTCGTAATTCCCTATTATAACTATGAAACCAGAATTTCGTTCCCATTATCCCCAAGAATGGCTAGAAAAAAAAACGATTCCCTACCGGAATATTGTGGGGGTGAATGAACAAGTTTATCGAGAATCCTTAACCTTTAATTATACCATTAAAACCACTTTACACCGTCAACATTTTAATCCGCCGATTTGGCAAGATTGCCATTTTCACAATTTTGAAATTAGCTTGGAATTGCAAGCCATTAGAAATCCAGAAGATTTGTATGGGTTAGACATGGTGGAAATGGAAAACCAATTACAAGTTTGGGCAAAACAGTTACCCGAAATTGTTAATGATCATCCCCTATGTCCCCATGGAACTACGGAGGAAATGTGTTTATATTTTTCTCGAATTCCCATTGATAATCATATCCAAATTCTGCGGGTGAGTGTGTCAGAAACTCCCAACCGAGTTACCACTTTAGAAGTTTATAAACCCTAACTTCACCCAAGTTATGATCCGTAAAAATTACTACAAGTGAATCCAAGGAGCAACTTTACGACCCAGAAACCGAATATTGAACTTTACTTTTTCTATGGGACTATTATAATCTTTTCCCTGAAAATGACCTGCAATGCCATAAAATTCAGGTTCTATTGGGAAACGTTCTATCAACTTCTGATCTAATTTTGCTGCTTGAATTCCTTGATAAATTTTTCGCTCCATATAAAAACATCCATCTTGATGATTGTAAAGTAAAGGTTGAAAATATTTTAAATAAAATTCTTTTTTAAAGACTAAAAATCGAGTGTCAACATAAGGAGAGGCTGTTGTTTCTTGAAATAGATATTTTTTGATGACCCATCCTTGATCTTTGATATCATATAGACAGTCGTAAGAACCAGATACACTTTCAAGAATTTCTGTTAAATTTAATAGCTTAATTCGTCCGGTGATTTTGGCAACACAATTAGCTTTTTGAATTAATTCAGACTGTTTAAATCCTTGATCAATTAAAGAAATTTCTCCATATCCTTTGCCATAGGAACGAGGGAAGGTATTACTATTGATAGAAATAAATTCAACGTCCTTATTATAAGGGTTTTCTAAGGTTGCCTCTTGGACTCTTGCTAAAGACCATCCTGAATTTTCAACGAATAAAATTTTTTGAATTTTAGGATGATGATTAATATAATATTTCAAGGTATGAAAATAATCCTCTTGACGGGTTTCTGGGTCAGAAGGATAGGCCTTTGGCATTCCCTTAATATCAATTGTTGCAGTTAACAGCAAAACAATGTTATTCATAAAATTATGGGGATCAATTGTATGAGGCATATTCAGGTCAATTCCAAGTCGAGTTGAATTTCAGGAATCCTCTAGTTTTACCCTGTAGATATAGATAACAAACATTATATACGGTGATTACAGGTTAAGGGAAATATGGATAAGTCTTTAAGAAAATGGCTTTCGGGAGTTCTCCTCGTTGCTCCTGTCCTGTTAACGAGTTGTTCCCTGAATTTGTCCTTACCCCAAGTGAATGAAAGCGATAAAGCACAATTTGTCATGCAAACGATGACCACCGGACAACAGGCTTATTATCAAGCTAATGGTCAGTTTGCCAACTCTATTCAAGGGTTATCTTTGAATGCGAATTTAGACACCGGAGAATATCGCTACAGCGTGAATACCGAAGGTCAATATGCGGAAACCGTGTTGATGACGGCGGCGGCCAAACAAGACGGACTCCCTAGTTATGCTGGAGTCGTGACGGTGAGCCATACCGCAGGGGGTGTAATGGCGATCGCTAATATTTGCAAAACCGATCAACCTTCCACCGAACCCCCGGCTTTGTCCCCAACTCCCGTACCCGGAGAAGGGTTAAAATGTCCTGCGGGTTCGAGTCCAGTCAGGTAGTAAGCTGCTACCCAGCTTAGGCGAGTAGGCGTTGTTCGTTCATTGTACTGGGCAGGGTGGAAATATGGTTGCTATTTTATCCTATTCTCAGAAATCTTTAAATCACACCCAAACCCGTATATTTTCGTAACTCAGTGGGCTGGAGTCCTAAGACAATATCCTCTTTTAATACACCCTTGGCTAACAATTCATCCGTTAAGGAACAGTCAGTTTGATTGCGCTGAATCCAGATTTTTTCCCCTCGAATTTCTAAATGAATCAAACAACTATAAATTCTCCGTTGCCCCTTCCAACCTAAATCAACTAACAAATATCGGTCTGTTTGCTGATCAAAAACGGTCTGGGATTCAATTTCCCCACCCAAGGGATTCCCTGCTGCATATTCTAATAATAATTCCTGAATAATTTGGCGATATTGAGCTAATTTATCCATTGTAAAATAACCTCCGCTTGGGGTTCATAAACAATTAGTTTGACTTGATATTTTTGAATTGCTAACCTGGGCAAATCTCGATATAAAAAAGATTCATAAGCTGTTAAAGGAATTGCCAGATAAAGAACTCGATCAGGTTCAATTTCTTCCAATGCTAAACGATAATTCAAAAATTGACCCAAGGCTAAATGAAAATCCAACATTGCCGAATCACTCAAAAAGCTTTTGATTTCTACTGCAATTTTTTCTCCAGTCCGTTGCGCTCCCAGCATTTCTTGCGCTCCTAGATCAATTTCTAAACGGTCATCTGCTCCAAATTCTAAACGCAATGGATCATGAGTAATTTTCCAATCCTGTTTTTCCAATCCTCGTCTAACAGCATAGTGGAATTTATCTCGCGCCATACACATTCAATTAATTTTAAATCAAATTAGGAAAAGCAAAGAGAGACGCGCCGTGGCACGTCTCTACGGGGGTTTAGGCTAGAACAAAATCAACATCGTTACTGCCGCCTGTTTCTCCTTGACCGGAGGTTAATTTTTGACCATTGACTTCTACCGCAAAGGGTGTACTACCCAGGCCAGGAAGGTTATAATCGGTTTTGGCAGAAGTATATCCGACACTAGCAATCATTTTCCGGCCGGCGTCCGTATATTGGAAGGCCATCATTTGATTTTTCTTGTTTTTATTATCTTCAGCCCAAATCACCATATATTGTTGATTTTGATAATCAAAAACTTTGGGTTCTCGGATGGGGACATAACGGCCCACTTCGCCAAAACTTTTATCTAAAAAGGTCTGGACTTCACTGGGTTGAACCACAGCATAACTAACTTGTTCTGGAGAAGCGGCGATCGCATCTCCTTTGCTTTGATCTACAACCTCCTCTTTGCCTCGATTTTTGAAATAATCGACGGCGACTTTAGTTCCAATAGCACCCGCAGTGGCAATTCCGGCACCAATTAAAAAGTTACGAAGTCTGTTATCAGCCATTTTTTCTCCTAATTAAAATTTAATCAACTTTTGTGTTTTGGAATTGATTCCATTAACATGGGAATTTTAACAAATTTTACTTGATCTGTCATGAAACTTTCGATGGACAAGGGAAATATCAGTTGAAGATTGGATTACCATTGGGGATTAGAGTGTAATAGGGCTTCAGTAGCCTCGGCACTTAGGGGTTTAGAGAATAAATAACCCTGTCCATATTCACAATTAAATTGTCGCAGTTGATCTAACTGTTCTTGGGTTTCAACTCCTTCGGCAACCACATCCATTCCTAAGTTATGAGCTAAACTAATAATTGCTAAAACAATTTCGGTTTCTCGACCCTTTTGTCCCATATTTCTAATAAAAGATTGATCGATTTTTAGGGTATCTAAGGGGAAGCGATGTAAATAGCTGAGGGAGGAATATCCCGTCCCAAAATCATCTATACTCAAGCCAATATGATAGGATTTGAGTTGAGCAATAATCTCTAGGGTTTTACTGTTATCAATTAAAACACTTTCGGTCAACTCAATTTTGAGATCACCTGGGGAAATCTGGGTAGTGTTTAAAATGTTTTCTACAATTTCAATAACATTAGATAAATCAAATTGTTTGGCTGAAAAGTTAACATTTATAGTTAAGGGGTGAACTAAATTTTTCAGGGTTTTTAGGGTTTGCCATTCTTGCAGTTGTTGACAGGCTTGTTTTAATACCCAATTTCCGATGGGAACAATTAATCCGGTGGCTTCGGCTAGGGGGATAAAATCCGCCGGAGAAATCATCCCCTGTTGGGGGTGTAGCCAACGCACAAGGGCTTCAAATCCTTTGATTTTTCCGGTTTTTAAGTTAACAATTGGCTGGTAAAAAACGGCAAATTCCTGTTTAATAATTGCCTGACGCAGTTCAATTTCTAACTGCATTTTGATTAGGGCTTGATCATGAATTTTTTTGTCAAAAATTTCTAAACATCCCTTGCCTTTTTCCTTGGCTTCGTGCATGGCAATATCGGCATCTCTGAGGATATTTTCCGATTGATGATAATGGGTTGTGCCTAAAACAATCCCAATACTACTGGTTTTAAAGACTTGATGTCCGCCAATTTCAAAAGGATTGGATAGGATATGATTAATCTGTTTGGCCAGATCAATCGCTTCTAGGGGAGATTCAATGGATTTGAGTAAAATTGCAAATTCATCCCCCCCTAAACGAGCGACAATATTAGGATGGGAAACTAAGGATTGAATCAGATGGGCAAAGGCAATTAATAATTGGTCTCCTGCATGACGCCCTAAACTATCATTTACTACTTTAAACCGATCTAAATCTAAACATAATACAGCAAATAAATCCTGATGATATTTTTGCACCTGTTCAATGGATTTATCGATTTCACTAATCAAAAAGCTACGATTGGCTAATCCCGTTAGTCGATCATGAAAAACATCATATAACAGTTGAAATTCGGCTTTTTTCCGCTCCGTAATGTCATTACGAATCACAATATATTGATAGGGTTTATTCTTTTCATCTAAAAAAGGAACAATGGTGGTATCAACCCAATAGTAGGTGCCATCTTTGGCTTGATTCCGAACTTCTCCCCGCCAAATTTTGCCAGACTGAACCGTTGACCAGAGAACGGTAAAAAAGTGTTTGGAGTGATATCCTGAATTAACAATTCTATGATCTCGGCCGATTAATTCTTCCCGAGAATATTTAGAAATATCACATAACTTGGGGTTAACATAGGTAATTTTCCCTTGGGCATCAGTAATCGCTACAATAGAGGATTGATCGAGGGCGAACTTAAAATCGGATAATTCTTTATAAGAGCGTTGCAGAGCTTCCTGTAGATCTCGATTTACAAACAAGGGAGCCAAAAGTACCTTGATTTCAGCTTGAGTTTGGTTCAGAGTCCTGAATATCAGAACCCGAATTAACTGGAAAAACTGTTTTACCAAATCCACCATTGTATAAATCAGGCTGAATTAGCAACTTTTAACAAATTTTTTTGATTGATCCAATGAATGTAATTAAACTTAAAATTTGGGGATTCTTTCACCGAAGATAATGGAGCGGTCTGTTTTTGTTTCTCTGGTTTTGCAGAGCTTAGGGACAAATCAGGCATTTCTTCATGGCAACGACTACAATACCAATAAACTCCTGTGTGGCGAATATGTCGCAGAAGCGTAGATGAACAGCAGGGACAAATCACATTAGACATAATTAACCTCCTCAAAACCAAAATGGGAAATAATAAAAATTAAAACAAACTCAAAAAAATCAAGGTTAGAACTGGATTTAAACCCTGATCAAAAATGCGACTTAGGGGTCATGAATCTTAAAGATTTCTTCGAGAATTAAGCGATCGCCCAGAGAAATATCCTGCCATAATTCCAGTTCAGCATTTTTCGTGAGTCCGAGTTGCAAAGGGGCTACAAACCAAAAATCCTGATCGAAAATAAACCCCTGAGATTGGAGTTTAAAACAAACCCATTGCACCGCATAATTATTGATGTCCAACTCCGGCATCAAATAGGCAGAATGATGCAAAACCCAACGGCCAGCCTCGTGATCAATTTCGGCAAGTTGATAAATCGCCTTGATTAAAACCAATTCAACCCAGCCGGGATTGGGCAAAACTGTTAAAAAATCCTTCAATGCTTGGATATATTCCTGGTTTTGAGCGCGAAGAACATCAATAGCCAATTCCACATAGGATTGATCTATCTCACCCTGATTTTCCCTTCCTTGATCCGATGAGTTAATCACATTTTCCTGTGCCAAACGGCTAAGGCTGTAAAAAGGCCGATTTAAAGATGAACCAGTCGAAAACGTCACGATGGGACACTTACTTTTGAACGATTCGGGAAAGGGATCAATCGAAGTCTGGGTGTTTTCAACCGAAGTTAGACTTTTAGGGGTTAAATACATGGAACACAGTTCAACCTAAAAAAAGCAATTGCCTATAGTTGAACTGTAGCCAATAAGTGTGAAGATTTTGTGAGGAAAAAATTCTCATACTGATTTTGCAATAATTTGTTACGCTTCAATCCGTCCATTGCAGCAGAGTGCGAATTTGATCCACTAAATCCATGGCTTCAAAAGGTTTAGTAATCACCCCCGTTACTCCCAACTGAATAAATTGCTGTTTTTCACTCATTTTTGCCTTAGCAGTTAACAAAATTGTGGGAATATGCTGGGTTTCGGGATTAGCTTGTAAATGCTTAAAGGTGGTGGCCCCATCCATATCGGGCATCATCACATCCAAGAGAATGGCATCCGGTTGGGCTTTCTGGGCTAAAACCAATCCATCACTCCCACAGCAAGCGGTGATGACTTCCCAACCCCCAGCAACTTCCAGGCAAATTTGGATAATCTCCCGCACCCCATCATCATCATCAATAATCAGAATTCGTTTTGTTGTCATGATTCCACTTCGGTTGGTATTGCCATCGGTAGGGTGAAGTAAAAACAACTGCCCTGATCCACTTTACTCCGTACCCAGATCTGCCCACCATGTTGTTCGACAATCGAACGACAAATGGCTAAACCCAATCCGGTTCCGCCTTTTTTGCGAGAGTCTGAGGCATCAACTTGATGAAAACGCTCAAAAATGCGTTCAATTTTATCAGGAGGAATCCCCCGACCTTGATCTTGAATTTCAAACAAAATCTTGGGTTCTTCCGCAGGATTTTCTGGAGGTTCCGTCTTGACACTTAACCTAATATTATCCCCTGATTCGGAAAATTTGATCGCGTTACTTAATAAATTAGTTAATACTTGTAACACCCGATCAGGATCGGCATAGAATTGTAAACCTTGACTAAAAATCTCTAAATTAATCCCGCTTCGACTAGCCATAACCTGCATTTGTTCCGTAGCTCGCAACAGTAAATCTGCCGAATTCACAACTTGTTTATTCAGACAAATTTTTCCCGATTCTAAGCGTTCTAACTCTAAAATATCATTCACCAATCTAACTAAACGTTCGGCACTTTCGGCGGCAATTTTCATCACATGGACTCCCCGTTCGGACTGGGGATCAATTAATCCCGTCGATAACAGATTTAACCCGCCATGAATGGAAGTTAAGGGGGTTCTCAATTCATGACTAACCACGGAAATAAATTCATCTTTCATTCTTTCAATGGCATATCTTTCGGTGATATCCTCTCCAATACTCATCATCCCGATCGCATTTCCTTGTAAATCTTTTAACAGCGTATGATTCCAACTAATAATTTTTTCCTCTCCCAATTTGGTTTCAATCAACTGTTGACTATAGGGTTTAAAATCATATTCTAATAGTTCTGCAAAGTCTGAGGCACTCAGCCTTTGAGCCGAATTTTCTTGAAAATCTGATAACCAATTTTTTCCTAAAACTTCCGTTTGGGTATAGCCCATGACTTCCAATAAAAAGGGATTGACATATTCAACTTTCCCATTTCGATCTAATCCGACCACTAATAACCGGACATTTTCTAATAAACTCCGCCACCGTCTTTCAGCTTCGAGCAAATTCGCTTGACTTTGTTTTTGTTCAGTAATATCCCGAGCCATGGTGGAGAAAAGATACACCTGTCCTTCCTGATTTTTATGGGCAATAATCAATTGAGATAGGGGAATTTCCCGCCCATCATAGCTGGTTAGTGCAGTTTCACCGATCCAAGATCCCTCTCGAATTGCCGTAGGAAATCCTTGATTTTCAATAATTTCAACCGCCCATTGGGGATGGTTTTTAGGAATATGTTGATCGCTGATTTTTCCCTCTCGATCTAATCCTAAAATTCGCCGAGCCGACTGGTTATAATAAACCACTTCTCCCCCGGGTTTTGCCGAGGAAATAAAGTCGGGAGTCGCTTCAATAATCGAAATCAGTTTATCTCGTTCGGCTTCAGCTTGTTTGCGTTGAGTAATATCTTGCATCACCACCATTCCTGCTAAAATTTCTCCCTGTTGATTGCGAACGGGTAAGGCTTGATGATAATAAATGTGTCCCTCATATTCCACTTCGGAAATCGTCATTTCCCCCTCTAAAGCCGACCGATATAGGGGTTCAACAATCTTTAATAAAGCGGTCGGTAGGACTTGCCAAATGGTTTTTCCTTCTAACATTTTTCGAGATAAACCCTTGAGGACTAAGCCCATGCCATCGGCAATGGTATAACGCAAATCCAGATCCACTAAAAACACCGCTCCATCGGGAAAATTCTTGACTAAGGTGCGATATTGTTCCTCACTTTTTCGCAATTTAAACTCAGTCCGATGTCGCTGCATTAGTTCAAATTGTAAGCGCTCATTGGCGGTTTCTAATTCGGCTGTACGTTGAGCGACTCGTAATTCTAATTCTTCATTATTTTGTTGTAATAATTGTTCGGTTTGTTTGCGATGGGTAATATCTTTAGCAATTCCCCCCCGACGATCTAATTGTCCGGTTTCATTCAAAATCGGAAATCCCCGATCCCAAATCCAACGACAGGAGCCATCGGGACGCAGGATGCGATATTCTAAATCAAATCCCCGACCCTCGGGATTTTGCCTGGCGCATAAAACCCGATTTTGATCCTGGGGATGAATGGTATGAATAAAAGTCTGGAAATTCTGATAGAGGGCATTAATATTTCGATTCCAAATTTGTTCATAGGCGGGACTCACATAAATAAATTGATTGCCCAGGGCATTAGTAATCCAAAAAACATCATCAATATTTTCAGCCAGTTGGCGGAATTTTTTCTCGGTTTCTGCATGGGACGCTCGAATTTTTAACGCCATAATTCCATAGACAATATCATCCACTAATTCTTTGAGTAATTTCACTTCGGCTGAATCAAAGGCATTGGCTTGAGTGGAATATAAATTCAGTACCCCAAAGGGAATCAATGAAATCTCTCCGTTCAATTTCGGTTGTAAATGTTGGTTGTGAGAGTCGGTCGCCATGATTAAAGGCAGGGCAATGGAGGAGGTATAACCCCGTTTTTGAGCTTGTTGTTTCCAAGGGGCATAATCGCCATTGGCTTCAAAGTTTTGAAAAACACAGGTTTGCCCAGTTCTAACGGCCGTTCCCGAAGGCCCTTGACCCCATTGACTGTCATCCCAAGTCACGGTCAAATTATCTAAATAGCCCGCTTCAAATCCGGCTTTAGCAATGGGAATAATTTGTTTGTCTGAGGTATATTGGGTATAACCAACCCAGGCAAAATGGTAGCCCCCAACATTAATTAAAATCTGACAAACATCATGGAGTAATTCGGTTTCTGTGGTGGCTCTGACTAAGGCTTGATTACAGTCGCTAATGGTTCTTAAAGCTCGGTTAACCCGGTGTAATTCTTCTTCGGCGCGTTTGCGATCGCTAATATCAGTATAAGATCCCACCATCCGCACTAAATTTCCCTGATCATCCCATAGGGCTTGACCTCGATCTAAAATCCATTTATAACTGCCATCTTTGCATTGAACTCGATGCTCCGTAATATAAAAAGGTGTTTTTTGATCTAAATGTTCTCGAATGGCTTTCATCACCCAAGGTAAATCATCGGGATGGACTCGTTTATTCCATTGGGTTAAATGGTCACAGACTTCCTGTTCCTGATACCCCAACATTTCCCGCCATCTGGGTGAGAAAAATACCTCCTCCGTTTGAATATTCCAATCCCAAATGCCGTCGTTATTTCCCCGTAAAGCCAGTTGCCATCGTTCTTCACTTTTTCGCAGGGCTTCTTCGGTTTGTTTGCGTTCTTGAATATCTTCTAAGGCTAATAAAATATATTTTTTTCCTTGCCATAATTGATCTAGGGTAGACACGAAAATTTGCACCCAATTACGTTGACCATTGGGGCGAATATACTGTTTTTCGATGGAAAATGTTTCGAGTAAATCTTGATCTTGAATTTGTTCTAACCACTCCATTCCTTCGGAATTGAGATAATGAATAAAATTATGAATAGTTTGACCGATTAAGTCTTTTTCGGCATAGCCTGTAATCTCACAATAGCGTTGATTGACTCGCAGGAGTTCTCCCGAGAAATCAATCAGGGCAAACCCGACGGCGGCTTGTTCAAAAATGGTTCGGAATCGTTCTTCGCTTTTGACTAATTCTTGTTCGGCTTGTTTGCGATCGCTGACATTTTGCGCTAAGGACAGGAGGGAAACTAAATTCCCGTCTTCATCTCGCACCACGGAATTATACCATTCACAATCAATCACTCTGCCGTCTTTTGTGCGATTTTGAGCTTCAATAATTTGGTGATTATTAGTGCCATCAATCAGTTGAATCATTTCTTGAGTCACTTTTAAGATATCGGTGGCAAAAACTTCTTGAAAGGTTGACCATTTCTGACCCAAAACTTCCGCCGATGTCCAACCAAAGATCCGTTCAGCTTGGGATGACCAGCGTTTAATTTTGAGTTGCTGATCCCATTCAATTACAACCAAGGGAGAATTATCAAAATGACAGGATAAGCATTGATGAGTCTGTTCTAATTCGGCAATTAACTGAGCCTGTTTTAAAGCAATTCCGACTTGATCAGCCAGTTGTTTTAAAAAGTTAGTTTCAAGGGTTTTCCATTGTCGCGGTTCTGCACATTGATGGGCTATCAAAAATCCCCATAATTTCGGTTTGGGGTCGGGGAAATGATCGGTTAATTCTGGATTTCCTGGTGGGGTAATAATCGAATCAATTTCTTTTTTTTCTAACCAAATCGGAACAATTAAACTAGCTTTAACTTGGAAATATTCCATTAATTGTAAATAGCAACTTTCCAAATTTTCTTGACTTATATCGCTAAAACTAATCACCCTATCAGGTACGGTAGCATCGCACAGGTAGGGGGTTAATTCCGGGATATAAATTCTCTGGGATAATAGGGATGACCATTGGGGCATAACCGCTTCTTGAACTACAGTTCCTCCCCTGTGAAAATCTAATTTTAACATGATCACTCGATCAACATTTAAAACTTTATGTACCTCCTCAACGGTGGTTTTTAAAATTAAATCCAGTTCTAAAGATTGCCTGATTTTTGAGGTGACTTCGGTTAATAGGTTTAAAAATTGATTTTGTTTTTGAGTTTCTGCAAAGGTGCGTTTTTGTTGGGTAATATCCCTTGTAGTTGCTAAGAGGGTTTTAACCTGTCCCCCCTGTTGAATTTCCGGCACAATTAAAGTCTGAAAAGATCGCAGTCCTTCGGCGGTTTCAAAGTCAAACTCAAATTGTTGAGGCTGTCCCGTATCTAATACCTGTTGACAATTTTGCTCCCATTCTTGAGCAACCGGATCAGAAACTCCTAATTCCCGATTCGTTTTTCCAATAAATTTTTCTTGAGGAATTCGAAGCAGTACAGCGGTGCGACGGTTAACAAAAAGATGGCGTAATTTTTGATCTAGCCGAACAATACAATCCCCCGCATTATCCATTAATTTTTCTAGTTCGGCTTTGCGAGTTTGAAGTTGGGTTTCAATCCGTTGTCGTTCTTCAATTTGTTTTTTTAAGCATTCTTTAGTTACCTGTATAGTTGGGGTGGGAGTTAGGGTTGGGGAATAGTTTTTTTCGGATACTTTTTGCAGAACTGCTTGCACCGTTGAACATTGACTCAGATCTTTAATTACAGCGATAACTTCTGTTGTTGATAGGGGATAAATCTCAACTAAAATCTGATAATCATTCTGATAATGATAACATTTATAAATAATATTTTGGGCTACTTGAGTCTTGATCACCTGTTGAATAAGAGAGAGAAATTCTGAGGAGTCCTGTGGATTTTGTAACTCCTGTAAAACTAGATTAAATACATTTAATTCTGAAGATAAATTAGGGGCAGCTTCCGTAGGTAAAACATGAATTTGTTGCTGTTCACAATCAATGATTAGGATCAGATCATGAATCACTCCCAAAAATTGATCAATCTGCCATCGTGCATCCCAGGTTGGGGACTGGATCACCTGGTATCCCCTATTCGGAAAGGAAGAACAAATTTCTGAAGTCGTCATGGTAAAAGTTAAATTAATATTAAATTTTATAGAGACTTTTAGAATAATCTATTTCGCTAATTATATCAAATTCTATGGGATTTTAAACTCAAATTTTCGATAAACTGATAGTCAAACCGAACTTTTTTCCTCCTCCATTGCCCAAATCAGTTATCTGTTATCAGTCTAAATGCTTAAATTCGACGTTAAGATAGTTAATCTAAGTTAATTCAAGGTACTCAGACGGTTGTTTTTCAGGAGAATAGGTTTGTGAATGCTGCTGAACAGGCGAATAACGTGGTGGTTGCCAGCAAAATTGCATCGGTTGTGACTTTATTTAAAACTCAATTTCCCGATGCCCGGGTCGATCTTAAACCCTGGACAAATGACCCAGAGACACGGGAATTGGTTGATCCTGATTCTATTGATATTGGGTTCCATTTCCCTGGTCGAAGTCGGTTATTGCAAAGTCGCTGCATTTTAATTGAAATTCGGTTTTATCATGATCCGATTGATCAAACCCGTCGGGTGATCGGTGTCGAAGCCGCTGGATATGACCATCAAGGACAACAGTGGAAAGTCTCTACCATTGAAAATTGGAATTTTGTGGGTCAAACTGAACCTGAACCCGAATCGGCGGAAAAATTAAAACTATTTTGTCGGCAAATCTTCCAACTATTTAATCCTAACCCGTAGTGAGTCCTTCAGGACTCCATCTTTTATTAATACTAGGAAATAGGTCATGGGAATTATCAACTAACAATCTTTCTATAAACCAAATCACAACGTTGGGTTTCGACTCCGGTTGTCGGTTCATAGCCAGAATGTTCATAGAGTTGTACCGCTTCTTTTAAAACCGATGCGGTTTCAATCCAAATTTCCTTAAACCCTTTTTGTTTAATGGTTTGTTCTAATTGGAATAATAGAAACTTTCCTAATCCCTTTCCTCGGGCTGGGGGTAATAAATACATTTTTCTAATTTCTGCCGCCCGATTTCCTCGTTTAATGGGATAAAATCCCGCCGTTCCGATTAATTGTTGATCCTGTTCTATGACCCAAAATTCTCCCCCAGTCTGTTGATAATATTTCTCCACTTCATAAACATCTATATCCGCGCCATGGGGTTCTGACCCTAAACCATATTCGGTTAAAACAGAAGCAATTAAATCCACCACTTCCTGACGATCTTGCGGTAGCCAATCTCGAATGAAAAAATTGTGATATTGAGTGTTCATGCTATTAAAGATCTGTGATGTTCCCTAACTTCAAAATATCCTCAGAATAACTTAATAAAGTATTAAGGCGGTTTTGAAGGGGGATAAGACGACTGTTAAAGGTGGCACTTTGACGGGCGGCTTGCAGAAATTTCATATCCATTTCCAAAAGTCGCATCTGTTTATGGGTTTCGGTTAAATAGGATTGAATTAGAGACTCAACGGCGGGATCAAAATCACCCTGGCTGATCCCCATAATTTCGGTTTCAAAGGTGGCTTTTAGCTGCTGAAAACTTTGTTTTAAACCGATGGGATCAACTGGAACTAAAATCACCTTGAGATCAAGCTGTTTTAAGCTATTTTGGAACTGCGCGATCGCCTTACAAGCAGATTTTGACAACATATTATGAAGAAACTTGTCTACAATTCTTAAATAATAGATAAGTATTGTGATCTGTGTTTTTGCCCCTTTTCAGCTAAATCCGATCCGCTACCCCATAGACCAAATCCTGATGTTCAGGGAGATTGGCGGTTAAGCCTCTGCTGTAAAAATGGATTAAGAGGTAGATTAAGCTTACCTTAAGAGGTGTTATTCTTCTATCAAGTGCAATTCAATTCCGTGAAACTTCAGCCTTTCACTGCTTGGGGCTTTTTGTTCCTTGTACGGGTATTAAAAAGCACATAATTTTTAGTTATCTGATAATTTTATCAGTATTATTACCCTTTAGGTGTAACTATCATGAATATTCAAACCCTTGCTAAAAAAGACTTTTCCTATGATTGTAGCATCCCCGATTGGTTGCATCAATGTATGGAGATATCTGGCGATTTAGTAAAATCCGATACATCTGTTTCGACAAACAGCGATTTAATTGTGCGGGCATTTCAATTTGCTTATCAATTGCACCAAGGACAGTATCGCAAATCGGGAGAACCCTATATTAATCATCCGATTGCCGTAGCGGGTTTATTGCGCTATTTAGGGGGGGATTCGGCGATGGTGGCAGCCGGTTTTCTCCATGACATTATTGAAGATACCGAAGTCACCCCAGAAGAACTAGAACAGCATTTTGGGGCAGAAGTTCGCCATTTAGTTGAAGGCGTCACCAAACTGTCCAAATTTAATTTTTCTAATACCACAGAACGTCAAGCGGAAAATTTCCGACGGATGTTTTTAGCTATGGCGAAAGATATTCGGGTGATTGTAGTTAAACTCGCTGACCGACTCCATAATATGCGAACTTTGGACTTTTTACCCGAACATAAACAGCGCAGCATTGCCTTAGAAACCCGAGAAATTTTTGCCCCCCTGGCTAACCGTTTAGGGATCGGTCGCTTGAAATGGGAATTAGAAGATTTAGCTTTTAAATATTTAGAACCCGAAGCCTACAAAGATATTAAGGAATTAGTCTTCGATCGCCGAGCATTTCGGGAAGAAAAATTAGCCCAACTTGCTCACGTTTTACGAGAAAGACTAGAGAAAGCGGGAATTAAATGTTATGAAGTCAGTGGACGTCCTAAACATCTGTATGGCATTTATAAAAAAATGAACCAAAGACAGAAACAGTTCCATGAAATTTATGATATCGCTGCCCTCCGAGTTATTGTGGAAACTAACGAAGAATGTTATCGGACGTTGGCAATTGTTCATGATGCTTTTCGCCCGATTCCAGGTCGTTTTAAAGATTATATCGGATTGCCTAAACCCAATCGCTATCAGTCCTTACATACGGGGGTAATTGGCAATACGGGAAGATCCGTTGAAATCCAAATTCGCACCGTAGAAATGCACCATATTGCTGAATATGGGATTGCCGCCCATTGGAAATATAAAGAAAAAGGCAATTCCAATATGGGTGAAGTCACTGGCATGGATGATAAGTTTACTTGGTTACGCCAATTATTAGAGTGGCAAAGTGATTTAAAAGATGCTACAGAATACCTAGAAAGCGTTAAAAGTAACTTAGAGTTTGACGATGTTTATGTCTTTACCCCAGAAGGAGATGTAATTGCCTTAACTCACGGGGCGACCCCGGTTGATTTTGCCTATCGGATTCATAGTGAAGTCGGGAATCATTGTAAAGGAGCAAAAGTCAATGAGCGAATTGTTACCTTAGATACTCCCCTGAAAAATGGCGATATTGTGGAAATATTAACCCAGAAAAATATTCGTCCCAGTTTAGATTGGTTGAATTTCGTTAAAACTAATACGGCTAAAAACCGGATTCGTCAGTGGTATAAGCGATCGCACCGGGATGAAAATATTGACCGAGGACGGGAATTGTTAGAAAAAGAAATGGGGAAAAATGGCTTTGAATCCCTGCTCAAATCTGAACCCATGCTTTCGGTTTCTAAGCGCTGTAACTATCATAATGTTGATGATTTATTAGCAGCATTAGGTTATGGGGAAATCACCTTAAATTTAGTAGTGAATCGTCTGCGGGATGTGGTGAAATCCCAGAGTCAAATTCAAACGGTTTCCCAAGAACTGACTACTACTTCTTTACAGGTTCCTCACCTACCTTCCTATTCTCAACTTCCGTCTTCTTCCCCCAGTAATTCTCCGATTATGGGAGTTGAAGGATTACTCTATCATATGGCTGGATGTTGTAATCCGATTCCAGGGGAACCGATTATTGGGGTTGTCACCCGCACAAAAGGGATTTCCATTCATCAACAAGGGTGTTCTAATACCTTAACAGTGGAGGGAGAAAGATTCGTTCCTTTGAGTTGGAATCCGAACTATCAACAGGGCGGACGTCCTCAAACATACGGGGTGAATATTTGTATTGAAGTCTTGGATCGAGTGGGGGTTTTGAATGATATTTTATCTCGTTTGAAAGATAATAATATTAATGTTTGTAGCGCCCAAGTTAAGACATTTCCCGATGCTCCGGCGTTAATTGAGTTGGGAATTGAAATTTGCGATCGCGAACAGTTTGAACGCACTTGTGCCCAAATCAAAAATATCAGCGATGTATTAACCTTGCGTCGGATTAATAGTAAATAAGTCGAAAACTGGTGATTACAGTCGTTTGGTCGATCCCCCTAAATCCCCCTTAAAAAGGGGGACTTTGATCTCCTGTTCCCCCATTTTTAAGGGGGTTAGGGGGGATCTAATTTTAAGACACAGAAACCACCTGTTCAACGCTTTCATTCCCCATTCTATCTACCGCGCGAATTGCATAATTGCCAGGGTTAACACGAATAGAAGTAGTATCTTTATTCACCACTTTCACTAACTGCCAACCCGTAGAAAATTGTTGATAAATTGCCCAAGAACGGATATCATTAGTATTAGCAGGCATCCAAGAAATCATACCAGAATTAGTTTCAATTCCGCTAGGAGGTTCCGGGGGTTGATTATCCAACCAGGGCATAATCGGAACTAAAGCTGGAGTCGGATAAACCGCACTTTTAAAAATTTCATTCACTCCCTGACGATTATCTCGGAATATCTTCATACTAAAAAAGATATTTCCTAAAGATAATTGGGGGGCTGTTTGTCGGGAAATTGCGATCTGTCTTTGGATTTCAGAAATAGACCATTCATTTTCAATCCGATAGAGAGCATTTCCGGCATAAATATGACGTCTTTGAGGATTATTTTGTAACCACCAATTTAACAACACGGGATAACTTTGTTGAGGGGGATCAATTTTCCAATACAGTTGAGGTGATAAATAATCCATCCACCCTTGTTCGACCCATAGTTTAACATCTGCGTAGAGAGAATTATATTGATCAAGTCCAACTGTTCCCGGGGCAGCACCAGGGCGATAAATGCCAAAGGGACTAATCCCAAATTTAACATAGGGTTTGGTCGCTTTAATCCCATCATGAATGCGTTTAATCATCAGATTAACATTTTGTCGTCGCCAATCGGCAAGCCCTAAATTACCTCCGGCAGCACGATAGGAATTATAGGTTTGACTATCAGGAAAGGGAATACCATCTTTAGGATAGGGATAGAAATAATCATCTAAATGAATGCCATCAACATCATAACGTTGTACCACATCCATAATCACATTATAGGTTTGATCTTGAACTTCCTTTGCCCCCGGTTCCATCCACATTAAATCCCCATATTGATAGGCATATTGGGGGAATTTTGATGCCATATGATTCGGTGCAAAGGGCGCATTTCCTCTTAATCTTGCCCGATAAGGATTAAACCAAGCGTGGAGTTCAATATTGCGTTTATGGGCTTCTTCAATGGCAAATTGTAGGGGATCATAATAGGGTTCGGGAGGCTTTCCTTGGGTTCCTGTTAACCAAGCACTCCAAGGTTCTATACTAGAACTATACAAGGCATCTCCATTCGGACGCACCTGCAAAATTAAGGCATTTAAGTTTAATTCTTGCATCCTATTTAGGATAGCAATTAGTTCAAATTTTTGTTGATCAACTGATAAATTTGATTTAGACGGCCAATCAATATTAGCAACCGTTGCTGCCCAAACTCCCCTAAATTCTCGTTGATGACTAATGGAATTTGTCGGATTAATTATTCCCTGGGATAATAAATTTTCCGATGGTTCTTGTCTGACTGTTGAGATATTAACGGAAGTGGAAAGAACGGGAAATTGAGCCAAGGTTAATCCCAAGAAAACACAACAAATGCTCAAGGCTAAATAACGTTGAAATTTGGTAATTTTTCCCAGTCTAATTTTCTGAATTTGACTTGTCACTGAACGGGTGAAGGATTTTAAGCGTTTAATTCGCAAATACTCCCAATATTTTGGGGGTTTAATAGAGTTCCAATTCATGTTTATTGTTGAAGGAGATGACTAATATCAGTTATCAGTGTAGAGACGTGCCACGGCGCGTCTGTATGAGTGAAGTAATCCTACAACTGATAACTGATTAATAGCTTAACGAAGAAGGGGACATCTTACAAGGGAATCATCCCAATCGGAAAAAAATTAATATCTTCCCCGAGTCAATTCTGCCCAATTTTCGGTACAATATCTGAGTACAACTTAATCAAGGAAAAAAGCATGACTCAGGTTAAAATTGGTATTATTGGCGGCAGTGGGTTGTATAACATGGAGGCATTTACCGATGTAGAGGAACTCCATATTGATACTCCCTATGGTCAGCCTTCCGATGCTATTTTAGTCGGAACTTTAGAAGGAATGCGCGTGGCATTTCTGGCTAGACATGGACGTACCCATAGATTTTTACCCACGGAATTACCCTATCGGGCTAATATTTATGCGCTCAAAAGTTTGGGAGTAGAATATATTATTTCCGCTTCGGCGGTGGGTTCATTAAAAGAAGAATTTAAACCCTTAGATTTAGTGGTTCCTGATCAATTTATTGATCGAACCAATCAACGGGTTTCTACTTTTTTTGGTAATGGGGCTGTAGCTCATATTACCTTTGGTGATCCGTTTTGTCCCCAATTATCAAAAGTATTAGGAGAAGCGATCGCCAGTTTAAATTTACCTGATATTAATTATCATTTATCGGGAACTTATGTCTGTATGGAGGGGCCAGCCTTTTCTACCAAAGCCGAATCTAATTTATATCGCAGTTGGGGGGGAACAATTATTGGGATGACCAATTTAACCGAAGCCAAATTAGCCCGGGAAGCGGAAATTGCCTATACAACCTTAGCATTAGTTACCGATTATGATTGTTGGCATCCTGATCATGATCATGTCACCGTTGAAATGGTGATTCAAAACCTCCGCAAAAATGCGGTTAATGCTCAACAAGTTATTCAAGAAACCGTGCGTCGGTTAAAATATCATTTACCGAAATCCGAAGCCCATTCCGCCTTAAAATATGCGGTTTTAACCCCCTTGAATCAAATTCCTTCAGAACGCATACAACAGTTAGAATTATTGTTGAAAAAATATATCTAAACCCAAGGTGGCTGATGCCACCTAAATTATAATAAATTAATCCAAACAAAACCGTTGTTGCGCCGTTGTTGCGCATCTTTTCTATAACTTAATAACAGAAGTGATAAAACTTTAAATTAAAAGGATAAATAGCTGATGATTGCTCATCCCCAGCCCCAATTGATGACTCCCCAGGAGTACCTGGAATGGGAAGAACAACAACCCCTGAAGTATGAATATATTAATGGGCAAGTCTTGGCGATGACCGGGGGAACTCTTGCCCATAACTCTATTGCTTTAAACCTCGCCGCAGCGCTCAAAAATCACCTACGGGGGAAAAAATGTAAAGTCTTTATGGCAGATGCTAAAGTGGGAGTCTCGGACAATGGCCCCTTTCACTATCCTGATGTCATGGTCACTTGTGATAGTCGAGATCAAACTGCTCGCCAGGTTGTCTATCATCCTTGTCTAATTGTAGAAGTATTGTCACCAGGTACAGAACATATCGATCAGGGAAAAAAATTTAGGAATTATCGTCGAATTGATACTTTAAAAGAATATGTTCTGATTGAAGCAGAAACAATGAGTGTAGATTGTTACCGACTCAATGAGAAAGAAAAATGGGAACTCACTGCTTATTCCCCAGAAGAAACTATTGCCAACGAGACAGACTTGGAAGTTCACTTCACCAGCGTTAATTTCCATTGTCCTATTTCTTTGCTGTACGAAGATGTTGTTTTTCCTGAAGACAATACGGAGGCATCTGTTGAAGGTTAAGCAAATAATTGATATAATCCTATAAATCAATTCCTCTTACCCGCATGATCATGTTAGCCACCTCCCCCACCTACACAATTACTTGGGAAAAGTTGCCAGATGATTTTGTGCTACCCAATGACCCTGTGGATAATATCAATCAACCCGCCCTCGCCGCCGCCCTCACCGAAAGTTTGCAACTGGCCGGAAAACTGCCAGAAACGGCCCTCACCCCGACGAACTACGGCATTTGTGCCACTATCAATGGCAAAATCGCCGTTAAAGCCCCCGATTGGGCCTACATTCCCCAGATTTCCGTGAGTCGAGGGGAGGTGGTTCGCAGTTATACCCCCCAACTCCAGGGGGAAATTCCAGCCTTGGTCTTAGAGTTTTTATCCGATACCGATGGCGGAGAATATTCCGTGAAAGAAACCTATCCCCCCGGGAAATTCTTTTTCTATGAACAGATTTTGCAAGTCCCGAATTACGGGATTTTTGAACCCCACTCAGGGAGCTTAGAATTGTACGGTTTTGGTGATACCCAAAGGTATAAACTGGAATCGGTGAATGAGCAGGGCTGGTTTTGGATACCGGAAATGCAGCTTTTTCTGGGAGTCTGGCAAGGAACTCGCGAAAACCGTCATGGCCATTGGTTGCGCTGGTGGGATGAACAGGGGAATTTGCTATGGTGGGGTGCAGAAAAGGTTGAACAGGAACGGCAACGGGCCGAACAGGAACGGCAACGGGCCGAACAGGAATATCAACGGGCCGAAAGATTAAAAGCTCAACTGCGCGCTGCTGGAATTGAGCCTGTAGAATAGGGCAAAGCATAAACTGTTAACTGCTACTCCCAGAAGGTTTTATGATTAAGACAGGTAAATCAAAATCATGCTTGAACACCTCAAGAGGATAAAGGGCCGATGCTCTATTTAGCGGAAGTACAAAAGCAGAGTAACAAATTTGGTCTGGGTGGCGGGAGGACAGAACTCAAGCTATTGGCTTGTCAGCGAGGTGAAAACAATTGGAGTGCCGTATCTGGGGATGAGGTCGTCCTGGCTGAAGATGCGAATAACTTCAAGGATGGAACTTTAGTTTTAGTCGATCTGAATACGGGTAAACAGGTACAGCGCATTCAAGAAGCTGCGCGCCAACTGGTGGGAATTCTCCAAGATTTTTCTCGGTTGCAAGAAAAATTCAAAACCCAACAGGAAGAAATCGAACAGTGGAAAGAGTCCTTGACTTACCAAAGTCAAGAATTGAATCGTCGGGAAATGGAAATGGAAGCCCGACGGGAACAAATGGAACAACTGGAGGGAGAATTAGAGCGACTCGAACAGCAGCGTCAAGAAATCGATCGCTCTAAGGATGAAAGTAACCGTCTACGTTCTGAAATTGATCAAGCCCGTCAAGATATTGAAAGCACTAGGGCCGCATTACAACAGCAACGACAACACCTTGAAGAACAACAGGTCGCCTTGCAGTCGTCTCCTTCCCTCACTGCGGAACAGTCAGAACTCCTGGGAAATTTACTCAATCAACTATCTAACCCCATTTCGATTTCACCCCTACAAACACAACTCGAACGCTCCCGGGAACAGGTAGCCAGTGCTCTGAATGAACTCGAACAACATCACCAACTGTTACGGGGACAGCGTTCCGAAGCAGAACAACTTCAACAAACCGTAGACAGTAAGACCACAGAGATTGAACAGCAATGGCAGCAATGGCAACAGGCCCAGGATACTTTAATCCAAAACCGGGCGGAGTTAGTCGGTGAGCAACAGTTACTTCAAACAAAACAGGACTATGCCCAAATCTTAAAAACCCTGATCCAAAACCGTCAAACCCTATTAGAACAGTTACAGGATTTGGCTTCCCGTCAATCGGAAAGTGATCCGGTGGCTGTCAGTGTCAAGGTAGATGTCCAAGCCTTAGAAGCGATGTCCTTGGAACAATTGGAAACCGAAGTTAAACAACTGGAAAAAGAGTGGGATCGCTGGTTTCGGATGGTGGGAGAACAGGAGGAGGAACTCAAATACAAACTCGAAGATATTCAGGCAATCCAAGAAAAACTCAAAACCATTAGTGATTCCGAACGGGAAAATTTACAAACGGAATTAACCGATGAACAAGACGCCTATCAAATGCTGAATGAAACCTTAGTGGGTCAGCGTCGTACCCTCAAAGAACGGGAGGAACATAAAACCCAATATCAAGCGGTTTTACTCCGTCGCCAGGGTCTAACCCCCGTAACCCCTGGAGGGGCTGTTGATTTTAAATCGGTGATTGCCAGTTTAGAAACCCAACAACAGGAACAAAAACAGCAACTCCAAACCTTGGAAACCGAAATTCAGCAACTGAGTTCGAGCTTTGAGGAGCGGCAAGCCGATCTCAATAGTCGCACCAGCACCACCGAACAAACCCGCCAACAGTTAGAAACGACTGAACAAAGTTGGATCGAACAGCAACGGATGGTGGCCGAACTTTGGGGCCGGATTAGTTTATATCAGGAAATGCTACAACCAGTTCAAGATTCCTGGAATCAAGTTCGCCAACAGTTGGAACAAACCACAACTGAATTGAATCAGTTGGTCGAAATTTCCCAGAATCAAACCCGGACAACGGAACAATTACGGCAAGTTTTATCAGTTATCAGTTAACAGTCATCAGTTATCAGTGTGAGAGTTATAGCGCTACGCGCTAGGGATCTGGGAACACCGGATCTGGGAACACCGGATCTGGGAACAGTAAGCAGTGAAAGGGTTTCAGAACTCAAAAGTGTCCTAACTGTAATGCGTAGCGCTATAACCCTCTTCTGTCACTCTCCGAATTAAGCAAGTAGTAAATCAACTAAATTATCCAGAAGAATAAAAGGGTTTAAATCCATTCATGGCACTAATGAGACGATTGAATCCCAGCAATAAATCGGAATTGGGAAAAATATCTAGCCAGGGATAAATTAACCAAAATAGCAACAGTGGTTGGACAATTAAGCGAAGATTATTTAGCACATTCTTCCATCCGTGTTCATGATCCCATTGTTGATGCTCAGAAAAATCAACAGAATTACTTTCTTGTACATGAGGTTCAATTTGACGAGCTTGATTCAAGCCGAAAAAAGCGGGAGAATTTAAACTAATCATTAGACATCTCCGAAATAAAAATGGGGAGGGATAGCAAGATGGTAAAATTTGATTTTACCCCAAGGAGAGATGACTAAATTNGGAATGGGAAAGTAATAACTTGATGAATTATTAGATATAATGAAGTATAGCCACTGATGGCAGATTTTACAAAAATCGAGAGAACCTGGCAACAGATTTTTCGATTGAATTACACAGCTTGACCCGAAAACCCATGTTTTATTCTAGTTTAATTCAAGAAGAAATGAAGAAGTTTTATAACTCTTTATCAGAAAAAGATAAAAGAAGATATGCAGCAATAGAGGCTCAAAAATTGGGCTGGGGAGGAATTAGTTATATCATCTAATCCTATTATTAGTTTTGATACTAAAAAGAAGGAAGTTCTAGGAAATTTATATCGTCCAGGTACTCTGTATACAACCGAGCCTGTTACTACTTTAGATCATGATTTTTGGAGCTTAGGTCATGGAAAAGTTATTCCCCATGGCATTTACGATACTCAAAAAAACCGAGGATATGTAACATTAGGCAATAGTAAAGATACCAGTGAATTTGCTTGTGAAGCTCTTAAACATTGGTGGAATTATTATGGAAAAGCCCTCTATCCTGATGCTAATTCAATTTTAGCTAAGTGTGATGGGGGTGGCAGTAATAATGCTAATCATTATATTTTTAAACAGGATTTACAAAAGTTAGTGAATGAAATTGGAATTGAGATCAGAATTGCTCATTATCCTCCCTATACATCTAAATATAATCCCATTGAACATCGACTTTTTCCTCATCTAACTAGAGCTTGTCAAGGAGTAATTTTTACCAGTCTCGCTCTGGTCAAAACTCTCATGGAAAAAACTCGCACTAATACAGGGCTATCTGTCGTTGTTAATGTCGTTGATCAAGTCTATGAAACTGGTCGAAAGGTAACTGATAATTTCAAAAAAACTCTGAAAATTGTTTTTGATGAATATTTACCCAAATGGAACTATCGAGCCGTACCTCAACTCACTCATTAATCCATTTATTGATTTTTCATTCCTAATACACCCCATAAGAAACCGAGGAATCAAGAAATATCCCTTGAACATCGAGAAGAAAATCGTTTAAAAGCCAAACAAAGGATTGTAGTCGAACATTTAATAAGACTGATAAAAATTTATCGAGTTGCTTCGGAAAGATTTAGGTTAAAGAGCCAAAATTATGAAGCAGTAATCTTGACAGTATGTGGACTAATAAGATGGCGAATAGGAGCGATTGTATTATCATCTAAGAATAGCCCAGAATACTTTTAAAAAATGATTGAATATTAGAGATAAAATTCATTAATTATTATTAATGTAACTGAAAAAGCCTATTAATCCGTTACTTTGGCAGAACCTGGCACAGGAGTGCTAGAGACTCAAAAAGTAGCGATAGAGGGCATTTGGGGATTTTCGGAGATATCTATTGCACCATCATTGATTACGATGGTTCAGACACATCTTTGTTTTTGCTACGCATGGACTTCTTGCTCGATAGTTACCAGTTTTGGCTACCAGTAGTTCTACCTTTTAACCCCGCTTTAGCCTGTTGGTTGCTATCCAGTCAAACTAGGGGTTATGCTTTCACCTCAGCACTTGAGAGATGGGACTTGTAAATTTTTATTACTTATCTCTGAATTTCGTAACATTTCGTTACTTTAGAGGTTTTGTGATATTTCTTTACTCACCCATAAATGTAATCAGTTATCACCAGTTTCATTGACTGGGTTAACCGTCCCACAAGCTTTCCAGCTTATTTTAGGTTAAACGAATCGCACCTATATATATTATGTATCTGCGTGTGTCCGAGATTAGACGGTTGACCCCTGTATCGGACAAAAACAATTAAATTTGGATGCCATCATTTGTTCCCTAGGCGAGCTACCCCCAGGAACAAAAAGCTGAACCCCATATAAAGCAATGATTTGCTGGGCATGAAAAACTTTTTCCCAAAAAGGGTTGACATCTTGAGAAAAGACTGATAGATTTACAAAAGTGTCGAAAAACAAAGACACACCGAACCTGGACAACTAAAGAGTTTGAAAGCCAAGTTAAAACATTCTTAATCTCGTTATTAAAGAATTGATTCTTAATCAGGGAGTTTAACACAAACTTTCTGAAAAAGCAAAAAATTCTAAAACTTTGAGAAACAAGTTTTAGAGCCAAAACAACAGATTCTTCAAAATGGAGAGTTTGATCCTGGCTCAGGATGAACGCTGGCGGTCTGCTTAACACATGCAAGTCGAACGGAATCCCTCGGGATTTAGTGGCGGACGGGTGAGTAACACGTAAGAACCTGCCTCTAGGACGGGGACAACAGTTGGAAACGACTGCTAAACCCGGATGAGCCGAAAGGTAAAAGATTTATCGCCTAGAGAGGGGCTTGCGTCTGATTAGCTAGTTGGTAAGGTAAAGGCTTACCAAGGCGACGATCAGTAGCTGGTCTGAGAGGATGATCAGCCACACTGGGACTGAGACACGGCCCAGACTCCTACGGGAGGCAGCAGTGGGGAATTTTCCGCAATGGGCGAAAGCCTGACGGAGCAAGACCGCGTGGGGGAGGAAGGTTCTTGGATTGTCAACCCCTTTTCTCAGGGAAGAACTCAATGACGGTACCTGAGGAAAAAGCATCGGCTAACTCCGTGCCAGCAGCCGCGGTAATACGGGGGATGCAAGCGTTATCCGGAATGATTGGGCGTAAAGAGTCCGTAGGTAGTCAATCAAGTCTGCTGTTAAAGAGCGAGGCTTAACTTCGTAAAGGCAGTGGAAACTGTAAGACTAGAGTGTAGTAGGGGCAGAGGGAATTCCTGGTGTAGCGGTGAAATGCGTAGAGATCAGGAAGAACACCGGTGGCGAAGGCGCTCTGCTGGGCTATAACTGACACTGAGGGACGAAAGCTAGGGGAGCGAATGGGATTAGATACCCCAGTAGTCCTAGCGGTAAACGATGGAAACTAGGTGTGGCCTGTATCGACCCGGGCCGTGCCGAAGCTAACGCGTTAAGTTTCCCGCCTGGGGAGTACGCACGCAAGTGTGAAACTCAAAGGAATTGACGGGGGCCCGCACAAGCGGTGGAGTATGTGGTTTAATTCGATGCAACGCGAAGAACCTTACCAGGACTTGACATCTCTGGAATCCTGCTGAAAGGTGGGAGTGCCGAAAGGAACCAGAAGACAGGTGCTGCATGGCTGTCGTCAGCTCGTGTCGTGAGATGTTGGGTTAAGTCCCGCAACGAGCGCAACCCTCGTCGTTAGTTGCCATCATTAAGTTGGGAACTCTAGCGAGACTGCCGGTGACAAACCGGAGGAAGGTGAGGATGACGTCAAGTCAGCATGGCCCTTACGTCCTGGGCGACACACGTACTACAATGCGAGGGACAGAGAGCAGCCAACCCGCGAGGGAGAGCGAACCTCTTAAACCCTGGCACAGTTCAGATTGCAGGCTGCAACTCGCCTGCATGAAGGAGGAATCGCTAGTAATCGCAGGTCAGCATACTGCGGTGAATCCGTTCCCGGGCCTTGTACACACCGCCCGTCACACCATGGAAGTGAGC
>NZ_LT797710.1:452933-710824 GCF_900009135.1 Planktothrix sp. PCC 11201
AAACTTGCACATCATTAGGTAAAGTTTCTTGGAGTTTTTGCTTGAGTTGGGCTAAGTCTTGATCGGGTTTAGCTTTAATTAAAACATAGGTAATGGGATCAGCTAGATTTAATTGTCTTGGGGGCGGAGAATTCAGGGGTTTTTGATTAGAGGATTGATCTTCATAACTTTGAGTACATTGTAGATCATCATTTTGAAGTTGACAAAGGGTTTGAGTTTTTACGGGGCTATTCACATAAGCATTAGCATTTTTTAAAGAAGTAAAGATAAAACTATTACTGACAATTGATTGGGTTCCCTGGGTAATTCCTCCTAATTTGGCTTCTAATCCTCCGAGTTTAGCAATATCACCAATATTTTTAATTTTCAGAGCATTTAATTTGCTCTCATCGACCATAATTGTATAGGGATTTTTTAAAGCATTAGCATCTCCTTGAATAATATTCCAAGGGGAAAATAATTCTCCATTGGGGTCGGAACCTACCACGGTAACGGCATGAATTTTATTCTCTAGGGGATCACGCCAACGGGCATTTCTAAAAATAAAGGCTTCTGCTCGTTCAACGCCATTAACAGCCTGAGCTTGGGTCATCCGTTCCAAAGAAATTGGCATGGTTAACTCTAAGTGAATCATGTCCTTAGAAGCGATCCAAAAATCTGCTTTCGAGTGATCAATTAGGATGGAAGAAGAACGAATAAACCCGGTTAAAATCCCATTTTGAATTGTCACTAAACTAACAGCAAACATAATCCCAGCTTGAGCGACCAAAAAACGGGGAATGTCTTCAAATAGGTTTTTTCGAGCAAGGGAAGCCATAGGTTAGAGGGCAGGGACAGGGCTATTATATAAGGATAACAGTCGTTACCTGTAACCCTGCCCTCCTTCCCTCCCTTGATCCCCTTGCTGTTTGAGTCTCCGTAATGCTATAACACCCAAGAACCCTCTTGTGTCCCCCTGGCGTTGAATGGGTTTAGAATCTTAGTCTGCTTCAAGCTGTTTGAGTTAATTGTGATGAGCGAAAACCAACAAGAACAAAGTCAAAGCCAATCTTCTAACAAGACTGCTTCAGGGAGTTCACCCCAAATTCCCATTCGTTCCCTGGTGAGAAAAAGTCGTGCCCAATGGCTCAAAGAACTTTGCACGAGTTTGGAAACTGGCAATACCCAACCCGTAACGGTCGATGAAACTCCCAGTTCCCCTGAATTAACCGAAACAGCCAACCAGATTGTTCTTTATCAGCCGTCTCAAGGGTCATCTTCTCCTCAACCCGAAAAACGCCAACGCTTTGTTCTACCCAAAACCATTCCAGTTAATCTAGTTCCCCTGGTTTTAGCCCTGTTGATTTTAGTTCCGGGGGGAATTGGGGTTTTAGCGATGAGTCTGTTGTTCCGTTTGCCCGCTTTACCCAATTGTCCCAAAATTTTCTGGCCCATAGCCTCGGCTTCCCTGCGGTTATATTGTGCAGAATCCGCCGCCAATAAACAAACCGTTCAAGACCTATTGGTTGCCATTGATTTAGTGGATAGTCTATCAAAAGATCATCCCCTACGTCCTGAAATTAATCGCCAAATTGAAAAATGGTCAATGGATATTTTGAATTTGGCAGAGGAGATGTTTCAAGCTGGACAACTTTCAGAAGCCATTGCCGCCGCCGAAAAAACCCCCGAACATACCCCAGCGGCCGCCCAAGTTTCCAAACGCATTGACCAATGGCGTTCTATTTGGGATGAAGCGGAACAAACCTATCAAAAATCTGAGGAATTAATGCGCCAAGAAAAGTTAAATTTGGCGTTTAAAGAAGCAACATTATTATTGAATTTAGGAAATAATTATTGGGCAACCACTAAATATCAAGCACTAACAGATTTGATTGCTATTACCCGTGAAGATAGCCAAAAATTAGCCAAAGCTAGAAGTTTGATCGCCCAAAGCAGTTTAGAGAAATGGATAGAGGCAGCCGGGTTAATTGAAAAACTTTCTCCTGAGAGTTATTTAAAAGATGCTGGACAAAAAGAAATTACCACTATAGGTAATAAAATCATGACTTTAGCCGAAGAAACCCTAAAAAATGGCAATTGGCAAGAAGCGATTAATATTGCGAATAAAATTCCAGGTAGTGCCAATTTACAAGAAAATGTTAAGGATTTTACGGTCTTAGCAAAAGCCAATGTTCCGGCTTTATTAGATACGGTTGTGGGCTTGAGAAATGCGATCGCCCAAGCTCAAAAAATCGGTCAAGATCGGCCCCTGTATCAAAAAGCCCAATCCTATATCCGCAATTGGCAAGAATCAATCGCTGATGTTGCTACCCTAGAACGGGCGCGACAATTAGCTCAACCTGGGGGCGTGAGTGACCTGCGGGCGGCTATTGCCCAAGTCCAAACCATCCCCGCCTCGAACCCGAGGGGCACCGAAGCCAAAACCGAAATGGTCAGTTGGACAAGGCGGATAGAAGAAATTGAAGATAGACCCCTGTTAGAGACGGCGGAACAATTGGCCAGTTTTGGTGATACCGATTCCCTGAAACAAGCGATCGCCCAGGCCCAAAAAATTGGTCGTGGACGAACATTATATGAAAATGCTCAAAATCAGATTGCTCAATGGACGGATCGCAGTCAACGACTACAATATCAACCCATCTTAGATCGGGCGGAACAGTTAGCATCCGAAGGTAGTTATGCCGAGGCGATCGCCCAGGCCCAACAAATTAGTTCGGGTGTAGTCTTATACAACACAGCCAAAACCAAAATTAGCCAATGGAATAGTCAACTCCGGGATGCCGAAAATCTCCGCAATTCAGAAGTTCTGGCTTCCCCTGGCACACCTGACTCCTACGCTGCGGCGATCAAAATGGCGAATCAAGTCTCCAATTCCAGTAAATTAAGAGGTCGGGTTGAGCAACTAATTGATCAATGGGGTCAAAATCTATTGCAACTGGGTTTAGATCAATCTACCTATGATGTTCCCGGTGCCATTGGCATCTTAAAGAAAATTCCCCCTCAAAGCACCGCCTATTCCCAAGCCCAGACCCAAATCCAAGATTGGCAACAATGGTTAAATCCTCCCGCACCGCCACCGGAATATCAACCCCCCGTGGACACCTACGAACCTCCGGTAGAACGGGCACAGCCCCCCGTTGAACCCGATCAACCTTCCCCCGCGCCGACCCCCACCCCAGAGGCAGCAGAGCAACCTCCGATTGAGTTAAATAAACCCCTCACCACTCCATCAACGGGCATATAAATCAGTTATCAGTCATCAGTTTATTACCCATTCGTAATTCGTAATTCGTAATTAACCATTACCTATTCCTGTATTGTTAACATTTGCAAGTTATATAAACTCGCATATAACCCATTTTGTGCCAGGAGTTCGTCGTGACTTCCCGACTCAACCAATTGCCCTCGTTTTAATACTAAAATCCGATCCACATTTCTAATCGTTGAAAGACGGTGAGCAATAATAATAGCGGTACGTTCTTTTAACAGACGTTCTAAGGCTTCTTGAATTAAAACTTCCGTTCCCACATCTAAATTAGCCGTTGCTTCATCTAAAACTAAAATTTGAGGATTCCGAATTGCTGCTCTGGCAAAGGCTAACAGTTGTTTTTGACCACTGGATAAATTCGTTCCCCGTTCTCGAAGTTCGGTATTATATCCTTGGGGTAACTGTTCAATAAAATGATTTATATTGGTTTTTTCCGCAGCCTGTTTAATTTCTGCCAAACTATAGGATTCTCCTAGGGTAATATTACTTTTAACATCTCCAGCAAATAAAAAACCATCCTGTAAAATCACCCCAATATGACGTCTAAGTTCGGTTTGACGTAACTCTCGAATATCAATGCCATCGACTAAAATTCGTCCTTGAGTGGGTTCATATAATCGACACAAGAGTCGAATAATCGTACTTTTTCCGGCGCCCGTTGGCCCGACTAAGGCGACTTTTTCCCCAGGACGAATGGTTAAATCGAGGTTTTTGATCACATAGTCATCTTCTTTATAGGCAAACCAAACATTTTCAAACCGAATTTCTCCCATTTGCACCCAATTTTGATCATCAGAATCTAGGGTAGAAAGATGGGCAGTAACTTGATCAAGATCCTGAATTTCTATCGGTTCATTCAAAATATTATTAATCCGTTCAATGGCGGTTAATCCTGATTGAATGGCGGTGAATTTTTCGGCAAATTGTCGTAGGGGATCAAACAATCGTTGGGCATATAAAATGAAAGCTGATAACGTCCCAAAACTCAATTCATTTTCCACAACTTGTCGGCCGCCAAACCACAAAACAACGCCAATGGCAATTAAGGCAATCCATTCTAAGGTTGCGGATACCGCCGAATCATAAAAAATAGTTTGATCAACGGCTTTAATATATCGAAGATTAGTAGCTCGAAATAATTCAGAATTAAATCTTTCTCGACGGAATAATTGTACAACCCCAATTCCCACCATATTTTCTTGAAATTGGGAATTAAGATTAGAAAGTTCGTCTCTTGATTTATAGTTAGCCTTCCGGTATTGTTGTTGAAAATAAACAATTACAGCCGTTACCGGAACCATCATTAAAACCAAAATCAAGGCTAATTTCCATTGCATCATAAACATCAAAATGGCAATGACTAAAATGGAAAATAAATCATTAACAATCCCAATTGCACCCGTAGAAAATACATCACCCAAGGCATCAACATCACTAGTTAAACGGGTAATTAATCGTCCCACTGGAGTGCGGTCAAAAAATCTCACCGCTAAAGAAGTGACATGATCAAATAAATCATTCCGAATATCCGTCGTAATTTGTTGACCTATTTTTTGCACCCAATATCCTTGAATTGATTGTAATAAAAATCGAGCTAAAATAGTAATTAGAAGGATAATAGCCAAAACATTCAATCCATCCGATAGAGACATTTCTCTGAGTAAGGGATGGGTTGTCGGTTCCTGACGGATGAGAGAAATCGCTTGTCCAATTAAAATGGGTTGAACGGCACCGGAAACCGAGAGGGGAATTAATAAAATCAAGCACAAAATTAATAACCGTCGATTCCGTTTTGCATACTCAGCAATTCGCACAAGTAAGCGCCAATCTGTTTCACGGGAGTTCTGTTCTTGAGGGGTATTGTTAGGAGAAATTAGGGTAGTCATTCCAACTTAAAATTTAAGTGATTTTCACTTCACAAAAGTCTAACACGCCTGATGGTCAGATCCCACCTTGGGGCATCACACCCTCGGTGCAAAATCCGTATCCAGGACATCCAACTCCAAATAACTCCTATAGCTCTACACAGCAAAGTTAAGACACTTCTAAATCCAGCAAACTCATTCCCTATTATCGTTCGACAAGGCTCTCCTGAGCGAAGTCGAAGCCTGTCATGAGCTTGTCGAATGGGGCTCACGACGCGGCCTGTTATACCCCAAAGCCTCAAATTTAGGGAAAAAATGTTTTTTAAACCATTTCAATCCGTGTAAATACGCAAATTGTGATGATTTAGGTCACTTTTTAACGATGCAGATCACATATTCTGGCATAAAATCTCACATAATTGTCGTTTTTATATCACATCAATTCAAGAATTAACGATATATCTTAATGGATATAACGTTCTTTATCTTTTTTAAAGAAACCTATCCAGTTGGGATCGCAGATAATGAATAGCTAAAGGATTTATAGTCTATTAGGAACTATAAATAGAATTTGAGGATAGAGTAGAAACCATGAAAACAATTCTAATTATTGAAGATGATGTTTTATTGCGTAGGAGTTTACTAAAAATTCTCCATGCTGAAGGATTTGAACTTCTCGAAGCCGATAATGGACAAATCGGGATCGAAATGATTCAAAACCAACAACCCGATTTAGTTTTATGTGATTTAATTATGCCGGATTTAGATGGGTATGGAGTCCTAGAACAGTTAAGAAGTAACCCCGATACCCTATCTATTCCTTTTATTTGTTTAACCGCCCAACATGAACGCAGTAATTTACGCCGGGTGATGGAACTGGGCGCGGATGACTATTTAACTAAACCCTATAGTAAATCTGAACTCTTAGCCGCCATTCAAGCTCAATTTAACAAACAAGAACAAATTCAGAATCCCACCTCAATTTCCGAGTCTGAAACCTTGATTCAATTAGTTGGAAATTTTAATGATGAATCTCATATCAACTTATCAGCACAATTGAATTTGCAGAGTAAATTCAAACAAATTATTAGAGACATTATCTCACCGGATCAGTCGGTTCCAGTATTTATTTTAAGTTTAGATCGCTTAGAACGATTTCAAGATTATTTAGGTACAAATTATGGGGATATTTTAGTCCAGGCGGTGATTAATCGGATTCATGATGAAATGCAAAGGGCTGGATTTGTAGTTAAATTAAAAAGTGAAAAAATCGCCTTGGTTTTGCCTCCGATTTCCGATGATCATGAAATTGAAGAAATTGCCATAAAACTTTTAAATTGTTTATCTAAACCGATTAAAATTTCCGACTATAAATTATTATTAGGTTGCTGTTTAGGGGTTTCCTTATATCCCCAACATGATGATGATTTTGATAACCTCCTGATCAAAGCTAATATTGCGTTGCGTCAGGCTCAACAACAGGGAACCCATTCCTATTTTCTCTATACAAATGAAATTTGGGCAAAAATTCAAGATCGGTTTCACTTAGAAATTGATCTGCATCATGCTTTAGAGAAAGAAGAATTTACGATCCATTATCAACCCCAGCTTGACTTAAAAACCGGAAAAATTACCGGAGCAGAAGCTCTATTTCGGTGGCGACATCCCCAACGGGGATTAGTTCCTCCGATTGAATGTTTAAGTATTGCGGAAGAAAATGATTTAATTGTAGAAATTGATGAATGGATGATTCGTCAAGTCTGTCAACAGTTAAAACAATGGCAAAATCAGGGATTTCAAATCTCCGTTGCGGTGAATGTTTCGGGAGTAAAATTTCATCAACGGAACTTAGGACGCTATGTGATGCAAGTGCTCAAGCAAACTAATTTAGATCCAAGTTGTTTAGAATTAGAACTAACAGAAAGTGTTTTAGTGAAAAATCCAGAACGTTCCGTTTCGATTCTCAATGAACTCAAAAATTTAGGTATCGGATTGTCCTTAGATGATTTTGGGACGGGTTATTCCTCCTTAAGCTACTTGCAAAAATTCCCCTTTGATACCTTAAAATTAGATCGCTGTTTTGTTCAAGACGTTAACCATCATATTAAAAATGCAGCCATTGTTAAAGCCACCATTGTCATGGCCCATAGTTTAGAGATGAGAGTCATTGCAGAAGGAGTAGAAACCAAAGCCGAACAAGAATTTTTGCGAGATTATGGCTGTGATTGTCTACAAGGATATTGGTTTAGTCGTCCCGTAGAAGCCCAGGTTTTTGAGCAAATGCTGAGGGCAAACGCCCAAGAAACAACGACTAAACCCCTATCAACTTTGGAGCATTAAATCCCCCAAAATTACGCTTTAACAGTTAGTTGTGCTTGGATTTGAGTAATTAAATCTTTCAGTCCGCCCGTATTCAAACGATAACTTAAGGGATGGGCAATTAAGTAGGCTGTACTTTCAAATAACACCTCAATTTCCGTTAATCCATTTTGCTGCAATGTTGCACCCGTAGAAACTAAATCTACAATCGCTTCAGACATTCCCGTAATAGGCCCCAATTCAACGGAGCCATATAATGGTATAATTTCCACTGGTAAATCCAAACTCTCAAAATACTCACTGGCACAGTGGACAAATTTAGAAGCGACCCGACTATGGGGCGGTAACTCTACCGGAATTTGATAGGGACTCGATTGTTTAACCGCAACCGACATCCGGCATTTGCCAAACTTGAGATCAACTAGTGAAGCGACTTGAGGCTTTTTCTCCCGCAGGACATCATAACCAACAATGCCTAACTGGGCTTGACCATATTCCACATAAACCGGGACATCCTGCGCCCGCACTAATAACGCCTTGGCCGTTTGAGTGGGATCATGAATTTGCAGTTGTCGATTGCCGGGATCTAAAAAAGCACTAAAATCAAGTCCAACGGCTTGCAGAAGTCGAATAGTTTCTATCAATAAAGCGCCTTTAGGCAGTGCTACGGTGATCATAGGAATGAGAAATGATAGGATTTAGGATTGATCAGTGCAGTTCGCCGAAAATTCGGTATCTGTTGAAACGGCAATAATTACCCTAACTTTTATTTACCAGATTATGGGACAGTTAACTCTGGTGATTGGCAACAAAAATTATTCTTCTTGGTCATTGCGTCCTTGGTTTCTTCTGAAGCAAGCCGGAATTAATTTTTCTGAAATTTTGATTGATTTAGGTAATCCCAACACCTACAAACAAATCCGGCGCTATTCTCCATCGGGAAAAGTTCCGGTATTATTAGACGGAGATTTAACGGTTTGGGAATCCCTAGCCATTTGTGAATATATTGCTGAAAATTTTATTCCTGATTTATGGCCGCAAAACTTAGAAGCCCGGACTTATGCGCGCTGTATCAGTTATGAAATGCACGCCGGATTTATCAATTTAAGGCAACAAATGCCGATGAATTGTCGGACTCGTTACCCCAGAGAAGGCATGAAACCGGACGTACAAACCGATATTGATCGGATTACGGCAATTTGGCGCGAATGTCGGGAACAATACGGCGCTCACGGTGAATTTTTATTCGGAAATTTTACCATTGCAGATGCGATGTTTGCCCCGGTTATTTCTCGATTTATTACCTATGATGTCAAGTTAGGAGAAATTGAACAGGCTTATGTCGAAAAAATTTGGTCACTTCCAGCCATGCAGGAATGGATTGATGCGGCTTATTTAGAACCAGAAATGATGCACTTTTGAATGGTTTTTATGATCACTTGTAGGGGCGGGTTTTGTAAAAATTTATGTTTCCCAAAAATAACTGTTCAAAACCCGCCCAACCCTGCTTAATATTCAATTGATTATAGATTTATTTGAGTTTGGGGCGGGTTTAGTTTGGGGCGGGTTTAGGTAGGTTATTTGTGGATATTATAGATTTATTTGAACCCGCCCCTACAGACCATGATTTTGGGAAAATTATTGTTAATTATATTAACTTTATCCTGAGATAATATTAGCAAATTATGAGAATTTTATTGGTTGATGATGAAGTCGAATTAACAGAACCTTTAAGCCGGGTATTAACCCGGGAAGGCTATACAGTTGATATTGCCACAGATGGGGATTTAGGTTGTGATTTAGCCCGTCAAAATCCGTATGATTTATTGATTTTGGATTGGATGTTGCCACAAAAATCCGGCTTAGAAATTTGTCAGGAATTGCGATCGCATTCAGATCAAACACCGATTCTATTTTTAACCGCAAAAGACACCCTAGATGATCGAGTTCAAGGATTAGATGCCGGGGCAGATGACTATTTAATGAAACCCTTTGAATTACGCGAATTATTAGCTAGGGTTCGTGCCTTATTACGTCGTTATCAAGTTATAGAATCCCCCGTTAATTCTAACCGTTTGCAAGTATTAGACTTAGAATTAGACCTCGATAATCAACTCGCCTATCGAGGTGGACGTATGATTGATTTATCAGAAAAAGAAAGCCAACTTTTAGCTTATTTGATGCGCTTTCCAGGACAATTATTAACCCATGATCAAATTCATCAACATCTCTGGGGAGCGGGTGAACAACCGAGCAGCAATGTATTAGCAGCACAAATTCGCCTGTTAAGAAGAAAAATCGAAACTACCGGGGAAATCCCCCTAATTCACACGGTTTATGGGAAAGGATATCGTTTGGGAGAATAGTTAAAATTAAAGGTTAAATTTCCCCAAATAGTGCTAATTTTTCAATGGTTCGCATAATCCAAGTTCTACCATTAATTGTTCATAATAAATATTATTAATGATGTGATCTAACTCAATTAAAATTATACGAGCTAGTAGGATAGATCAATAAATTATTGTTTTTTGTAAGGAACAATTACAGTATCTAGCATTGGAAAATGTTTTTGATTCAAAGTTACTAAGTGAGCTTGTTTAACTTCAGCAGTAGCAGCAATTAACGCATCAGCCAGTCCTACACCATGACTTTTTCCATAATCTCGGCGATATAATCCTCCTTTAATAGCAATTTCTTCATTAATAGGTACAATTTTAAAGGCAAGAAAAAAGGTATCTAACACCTCTCTTTCTTTCCCTTCCCGAACGCCTGAATAAAGTTCAGCAACAGTAATACTTGAAATTAAAATAGATTCTTCTATTAAATTTTCTAAGTAAGTAACAGCTTGCGATCACCCTCGTAAAAAGTCGATTAAAACATCAGTATCAATTAATAAAATCTTAGGCATATTGACCAATAAAAATTGTTAAAATCTCTGCCATTCCTGACGTAAATGTTGTAAATCAGGGATATCTATATCTTCTCGATCTGCCCATACTCCTTTAGCTTGTTGTATTAATAAATATCGGTTTTGCCGTTGATAGTCTTTAATTAATTGTTCAACTGCTTCGCTAATTAATTGACTTTGAGTTTTTCCCGTTTCTCGTGAAATTTCAGCCAGAGCATTTTGCAGGGGTTCATCTAAACTAATTTTAGTTTCAGGCATAGATTTTAGAAATTGTAAATGGTATTTTAATTATAGATTAACTTTAGGGATAAGAAATTGTACTAGCCAGATAATTTACACTCCTCAAAATCTGACTTAATGCTTCTTCCCCTGGTATCGGTTGCACTACACCAGTCCGAATTTCATCTCGACGCTGTTTTGCTTCTGTTATCCATAGTGTTTGTATAGTTTCATCAACATCAAACTCCAAACTTTCGACTAATTTCTCGACGAGAAGCACTCTCGATGCACTGGGTAAAGATAATGCTTCTGTAATTAATTCCTCAACGGTTCGCATAATCCAAGTTCTGCCATTAACTGTTCATGAGAAATATTATTATGGCGTTCATCATGACGCTTTTTAGTTGTACTAATAGGAATATCGGCTAACGTTAAGAGAGGTAAAGTTAACGCCTCTTGAAAAGCTTCAATATCCCTAGCTAACGTTTCTAAAGATTGACCGATGGGTTCTACTGCATTTTGTGTACAACTGATAATTGTTCCATCTTCGGCATAGAAGACTTCACGAATGATATAGTCACCATTAGGTTCTTGAAAAACACGATAATTCCAGTTCATCATTCTATATATATCCTCCTGTTGACCTGAAAAGAAAAGTTTAGTCTTGGGTTGTATTTTTTTCAACCCAAGTTACTAACTTAAAAATTCTTTGATTGAGGGAGACAAGATAGTAGTTTCTTACGGTATGCCAACACAGTGTAAACAGTGTGGCAATGTTGTTTATTCAAACGAGGTAAGAATTTACGAATTAATTGAGTTTCTAATCCGGGTAAACTACAGTATTCAGCTTCAAAATAAACTATCCTCCAGTTGTAATTTATAAGATGATGATTTTGCCATCGCTGCCTCAAATTTTTGGTTTTACCAATATACAAAACTTCGCCTAATTCGTTGACAACAAAGTAAATTCCTGAAGTTCGAGGTAAAAAATGCCGATCCTTTATTGATACTTGTGGCAAATTTGTAATTTCCATAATTTACTTCTTCTTTTTGTTTTTATTATTATTGTTAGCTGATAAAGCCTTTTTAGCATCAAGTACCCGATGAACATCTTGTCTAGTTATACGGTCTCCTAGTTTAGGTTCTTCCGGTTCAATCATTAAGGCATCAGCAGCAGAAGCAATTGCTTCAATAGGATTCATACCTTTACGCCGTATGTACTTTGCAGCTAAATCCTCTATCTGGGTAATTCGCTGTAGTTGATTAACATGAACATGATCTTTAGGTGTTTTGTAATCTGCTATATCTAGGTGTTTATTGATTTCTTTTTTATATTTACCAAATAAAAATTGATAAATTTTACCAAGAGCAGAAGCATATATTCCCCTAGCTCCACCTCTTATAGAGTATTCTTTAGTATACTCTTGAATTGAACTTTGATTATTTTCAATCCATTCTCCAATTGCTGCCCTTAAATCTATATTGAGCATAATTGACGCATTACGATACTCAAACTTTTGGATGTATTCATCTTCATCTCTTACTACTCCAAAAGCGTGATCTGCTCTACGTTCTAATGTCTCCTGCATCGCAGCCGCCATCAAACTAATTGCAGGTCGGCGCTCTCCTACAAGGACGGCATACATTATAACCGCCATAAAGTCTTCAGTTGAAATCAAATAGCTCTCAATAAAGCCTTGTTCTTGTTGAGATTCATAGTCTCCTTTAAAACCATAGCCTTTCAACCTATGTAAAGCATTACCTTTTGCTCGCAGGGTTTCGCTTAACCATCCTTCATTGAATCCAACTGCTTTACTAGCTTGTCTCATTGACCATCGATATTCACCATTAGGCATCATGGAGATTGGCATAGGAATTCCGCCAATGGTTATCATCTTGTTCTTCCCGTATGAAACTTCTGGCTCTTCAGCGAATTTTTTGAGTTGCGTCATAGGTGCTTCCTTATTTGATAAATTGCTATGGGGTTAACCCTATGGCAATGATAAGCCATTTTTGCCATAGGGTCAACCCCATGAGGTTTTTTCTTTGTTTACTAGATGCAACTATGTATCTAGTAAATTCTGTACCTCAACCTAAGCTAAAAAGCATTACCTTTTGCTCACAGGGTTTCGCTTAACCATCCTTCATTCCTCCATTGAATCCAAGTGCTTTACTAACTTGTCTCATTGACCATCGATATTCACCATTAGGCATCATGTAAACTGTCATAGGAATTCCGCCAATGGTTATCGTCTTGTTTTTCCCGTATGAACCTTCTGGCTCTTCACCGAATTTCTTGGGTTGCGTCATAGGTGCTTCCTTATTTGATAAATTGCTATGGGGTTGACCCTATGGCAATGATAAGTCATTTTTGCCATAGGGTCAACCCCATGAGGTTGTTTCTGGTTTTACTAGATGCAACAAGGTGGGCAATGCCCACCCAACAATTTAAACCTTAAACTTCTCGGTAATTCGACGCATAGCTTCTTCTACATTTTCCCGACTATTGAAAGCAGAAATACGGAAATAACCCTCCCCCGCCGCACCGAAACCAGAACCCGGAGTTCCCACAACATTACAGGTTTGTAACAGCTTATCGAAGAAATCCCAACTCGATAAACCTTGAGGTGTTTTCACCCAAACATAGGGGGCATTTTCTCCCCCATAAACACTTAATCCCGCCGCCGTTAATTGCTCCCGAATAATTTGGGCATTTTCCATATAAAATTGAATTAACGCCTTAACTTGAGCTTTTCCTGCGTCTGAATAAACCGCCTCCGCCGCCCGTTGAATAATATAGGAAACACCGTTAAATTTAGTCGCTTGACGACGATTCCATAACTTCCATAATTCCACATCGGAACCATCTTTAGCTTTAGCGGTTAAGGTTTTTGGAACTACCGTAAACGCACAACGAGTTCCCGTAAATCCGGCGGTTTTGGAGAAAGAACGAAACTCAATCGCACAGTCTTTTGCCCCAGGAATTTCATAGATAGAACGGGGTAAATTCGGGTCAGAAATAAACGCTTCATAAGCCGCATCATATAATATAATAGAACCGTTAGCTTTAGCGTATTCGACCCAGGCGGTTAAGTGTTCTTTAGTTGCCGTTGCCCCCGTGGGATTATTAGGAAAACACAGATAAATTAAATCCACTTTTTGGGTCGGAATAGCAGCAGTAAAATTATTTTCCGCCGTAATTGGAATATAAACTAAACCCCCATATTCTCCATTTTCATTAGCATCTCCCGTGTGTCCTGCCATCACATTTGTATCGACATAAACGGGATAAACCGGGTCAGTGACGGCGATAATATTATCATCTCCAAAAATATCTAAAATATTTCCGGTATCGCATTTTGAACCGTCGGAAATGAAGATTTCATCGGCGGAAATATCGCAACCTCTAGCTTGGAAATCGTGGGCGGCAATTTTTTCGCGTAACCAACCATAACCCTGTTCCGGGCCGTAACCTTTGAAGGTGTCACGGTTGCCCATGTCTTCGACGGCCTGAAGCATGGCTTGACGGCAGGCTGCGGGTAAGGGTTCGGTGACGTCCCCAATGCCTAAACGGATGATTTTGGCGTCGGGGTTGGCTTCTGCAAAAGCATTCACCCGGCGGGCAATTTCGGGAAATAGATATCCGGCTTTGAGTTTGAGATAGTTATCGTTAAGGGTTGCCATAGTTGATTACCAATGCAAAATTTAGGGTGTAATTTCAGTGTTCAAAAGTAACTGAACCTTCTATCATACAAGGGTTTGGGATCGCTTTTTCAAACTTTTGTCCACAGGGCAAGACCACCGCCTCGACCCCTAGCTGCAATTAGATTGGGAGTAATCACAAAAAAGGCAAAAAAGGCTTGATTCTTAATAGAATCTTGATAAAATTTTTCAGAATTGCTGGAGGTTCCAGGCATTTTACCTTCATAGAGATTTAAGCCAAAAAGTTTGGAGGTAACATAGGTAAAATCGAAGGCGAGAATATTCTTTTTATCTAAAAACTTTGCGGGGCCAGTTAGAGTTAAATTAAACTGATTTAATTTAACACAATTTTGAATAATTCCTGCGTCTATTTCTGGGGGTTTTTCTATTTTTAATAGGGGATGGGGATGTCGAGAATAAATAATTTGTAAATTCAAAAAACTGGGAATATAAAGTCCGCCACCTTTAACAAATCCGGCTTGTTTACGGATTTTCTGGGTTCCACTCACCCAACAGAGTCGCCAGTTTCCAATCAAGGATTCAAAGCTATGTTTTTCTTTAGTTTTTTTGGCTTGATTTTCACATCGAATTAAGGTTTCAGCGACAATAGAAGAATTGGGCTTTTCTCCATTACCTGTTAACACAAATTGAGCTACTTTTTCTAACAGCAGAATATCATTTTCCATGGGATTTTAAGGTTATTGAAGGTTGGTTGTGGGTGGGTACAAAGAACGCTTACATACCCTAGAATTTTTCCCCCTCTCCTTCTATAATATGGGGTGCATTTCGAGAGATTAACCAAGTAATAAAACCCCCGGCGATCGCTAATCCTGCTAAACTCAAAAACACATTAGATAACCCAATTAAGGTTTCCGCAAATCCCGCTAAAGCTAAGGGTAAACTCAAGGCAATATTAATCGCATTATTCTGAAGACCAAAGACTTTTCCGCGCATTGCTTCCGGGGTTTCCGCTTGAATTGTGGTTTGCATGGGAATTGCTACAATTGCCCCAAAAATTCCTAAGCCGAAAATTAAGATTAAAGTCGGCCATAATTGTTCATTAAAGAGGGATAATCCCCCTAATGATCCGGCGACTCCAAAAGAACCCATTAACGCCAATTGAAAATGAGTAAATCGATGCCCCAGATGCCCCAGAAGCGTTGCTCCAAGACCCATTCCCGCCCCTCCAGCAGCTAAGAGAAAGCCAAACTGGGAGGAACTAATCTCGGGAATAATTTCCGCTAAACGCACGGCTAAAACCGCTAGGGCGGCAAAAATTGAAAACAGAATAATTAATTGGAGTAAAGCATTTCTAATCAAAGTATGATTGCTTAAATAACGAATTCCATCCCGTAAATCTTCTAAAATATGGGGTTGTTCATGGTTGGAATTATTGTTTTTTTCTTGGGTATTTAAAAGCATTAAAATCAACCCGGCAATCACATATTCTCCCCCGACAATTAATTCTTTTCCGATGGATTGTAAACCGATTTGATTAGCAATTAAATCCGCCAGGGCTAATAGGGGTTCTCCCACCGCAAACCCTACAATTACCGAAGCCATCATGGTTGTAGTATACAGAGAATTCGCGGATAATAAATGACGTTTTTCCACGACTAAAGGAATCGCTGATTGTTCCGCCGGGGCAAAAAATTGAGTCAGGGTAGAGACTAAAAAAGTAGTAATTAATAAAATATAAAATCCTACGGGTAACAGACCAAAATATTGATCTTGAAACAGCCATAAAATTAGGGGTAAAGCCATAACTAAACCCCCGCGTAATAGATTGGTAATCACTAAAACCGCTTTTTTTGACCATCGATCAACAAATACTCCCGCACCCGCTCCAAACAAAATTGCCGGAATAGTAAACGCCATCATAATTGCCGATACCCAACCACTAATGGTTTGATCAGCCTGTTGAAAGCGAGTCGAAATAATGGCAATCATTAATACTAAATAAACCTTATCCGCCAGTTGAGAAAACAGTTGTCCACTCCAAAGGGCGAGGAAATTTTTGTTTCTTAGGACGGGTAAAAATCCCCTTTCTTGTTCCCCTGGGGGTTCAGGAATAGGGCTATTGTGATCGTAATTATTTTTTCCATTGTCCAATTCTGCGGAACTAGACGGGGTAATTTCTATCAAGGAGTCTGTCTCCCAATCTTTCATAATGGCTAAGGGTGGATGGAATTTCAAGTTTTTTTCTAAATCTGGCGATCGCATCTTATAATTTTAAATCAGTATTCTAAGAGCAGTCAGGTTTGAGCGAAAATAGACACTCTCTCCCTAACATTTTATTGACACTCTCAGGCCTGAAGACAGTGAGATTCTGCGGACAGAATTAGTTTAATCTAATTCTCGCTACGATTGCCAAGGATCGTCTACTGAGTTGATTAAGTGATATACCTAATCTTCCCGATACTTTTCTTAGAATATTAGCTGCACCATTTAAGTCAGCGTTAACAACAAAACCATCAGACGTCCGATAAAGACCACGCTTAATTCTGTTTCCAGATGCTTTCCACCCCATCGGTTTTTCACCGTATTTAGGCAGGGAGTCTCCATCTAAGAAACTAGCTTTTGAAGTATAGGCTTCCTCGGTTTCAATAAACCTAATCCCGTGTAAATCACAAAGTTGTTTGACACGGGATTTTAATTTACCCAAAGGCATTTGAACAAACTTTTGATTGTTCAAATTCCCTAGATTTGCATGAATTTTAAATCCTTCATTCCAACCCATCACCAAAGTTCCAATACCGGATTTTAGGCAATGGTTGATAATTTGTTTAGCAGCTTTATTAATCCCGTCACGCATTTGGTGATTGCGTTTACGAGTTACATGATCCAACCAATTATCCCAATATCCTTGGGGTTTACCTTCTTGGCGGGTTGATACCTTTTTATTCCAAAGTTGATTCATAGCTTTCATCGCTCTGGCATCAACTAGAAAAGAATTTCCCAAAGTATCAACACAAGCTGCTAAATTATCAGCAGTCCCTAAATCAATAGACAAGGCTTGGTTAATATCTAAATTGTGTTTTTGTTTTTCTACTTCATAAGACATTTCTAAGTAAAAAGCACCATTCTTGGGTAAAATTGTAAACTCTTTAACCTTGGAATAATCAAGGTTTGATGGCATCGGTAAGAAAAATTCAGATACCCCAAACCATCTTTTAACTGTTGTTCCGAGGGCAAATCTAAGTTGACAATCAATTAATGTTGGTCTTTGTCCTCCCGAATTCGGGTAGGCAACTTTAAACAGTTTAGAACCTTTTAAATAACCAGGAGGTTTAGGTCGAAAATGTAATTGACCTGTGATGTACAGATCCCTTAGATTCTTAAAAGATTTAAAGGATTCTGTTACCGATATTAACGTTTGCTGCATCGGTGTTGATGGCATTGATTGTGCCAATAAAGATTTTGATACCGATGGTTCGGATGCTAAATCAAACTTTCCAGTTAGTAACTTACCCGTCTTAAACAATGTTTGACGAGCAAAATAAATTCCCGTGTTGTACAATTTACCTGATTGTTGACAAAGGTATTCTAATAATGCACGGGTTTCTGGATCTGGAGACAATAATGTTTGCTGTACTCCCATTGTTTTACTTGTCTTAGTCATTGACTCGACTATCACGACCATGTTGTTTTTTATGATAGCATAACTACATATTTCTAGGGGAATAAATTCCCCTGGGTCGTGTTTCCTCTCAGGTCTAAAGACACGCTCGTTTCCACACTCCCATCCTGACTTTATGATTAATTGGATCGGTGGCATGACTAATATTAAAACGGGGGATCAATAATAAATTGGTGGGTAAAGGTATCAATCAGCGACGCGGAACGGATACAACACCCTAAATGATATTCTGTATATTGCCGTAATGTCCGTTCTACGGTCATCCAGTCCCAAGCCAGAATCAGTTCAGATCGGGATGACACCTCTGGGTCAAGGAGTTCAGGTTGGGCTAAGTGTTGCAGAATTGCTAACTGTCCGGCGGTCAGTTTTGTATTAATTTTCAGTTGAGGTTGAGGCACACTTTCTATGGTGTAAAGGTTCCCAGACTCCTTAAGTATAGGGGTTTTTGAGGCAACGGGAATCGGTTTTTTCGGTTTGAGAGCGGATGGAGTCCACTCCGATAAATTAATAATTCCCCCGGTCTCAATACTAAACCCAACCCGCCAATGTTCATCGGTAAAATTAGGCTGAAGTCGTCGTTGAGTTAAACAACATAATTGGACTTGAGGTGCGGTTCCCGCTAGGGCGAGAAGATGGAAAATTCCTTGGGTTAAACAGGCAATAATTTGAGTAGAATTAGCAACTAAATGGGAATTAGAAAGAGTTTGTAAACGGTTTAAATGTTCATTCAGGAGGATAAATAAATCCTCTTGCTGATGGTCGCCGAGGGCTTGACTGAGGACTAATTCTGCTAAATATTGACTAGCGGCTAATTTACCTAAATTTTTACTTAAGCCTCCATAGGTGGTGACGGTTTCGGCTTGGGTTATTTTATCGAGCGATCGCCCTTTCGCAATTAATAATTGATTGACAACAAATAATTCACTCCGTCCCCCTAGGGAAGATTTTGCTTTTCTAGCTCCGGGGGCAATGGCTTTAATTAAGCCAAATTCCCGGGTTAAAATGGTTAAAAGTCGATCGGATTCTCCAAAGGGTTGGGCTTTTAAATTAATCCCCGTAGCACTATAGGTTTTACTCATTGAATCTTGTCTATTAACTCTCTTTTTTAGTTTCTGTTTTCAAAATATCAACGGCGCGAGAAGTGCCTAAACGAGTGGCTCCTGCTACAATTAAATCAACCGCTTGTTGGTAGGTACTAATGCCACCGGAGGCTTTAATTCCGATGCGTCCTTTGGTCACGGATTTAATCAATTCAATATCGGCAACGGTCGCCCCACCATACCATCCCGTACTGGTTTTAATATAGGCAATTCCCGTATCCATTAAGACCTCAACGGCTAAACATTTTTCTTCCTCCGTTAGTACACTGGTTTCAATAATTGCCTTAACCGTTTGTCCGGTTTCTTCACAAATTTCTGCAATTTCTCGATGCAAGTCTTCGGTTTTTCTAGTTTTTAACCAACTTAAATTAATCACCACATCTAACTCCGTCGCGCCATTTTCAACCGCTTCTTGAGCTTCATAGAGTTTAACCTTAGAAGTTGTCGCTCCGGTAGGAAATCCGATCACAGTACAAACCTTGGGTGATTTTCCTTGCAGAAATTCTTTCACGAATTTAACATAACTGGGAAACACACAAACACTGGCAAATTTATATCTTTCTGCTTCATAACAATACTGTTGAATTTGTTCCGGTGTTGCCGTTTGATTCAGTAAGGTATGGTCAATATAGGGAGTAATATCTAATCCTTTAGGATTAATAGATTTAGCCATAGAATTTATAGTAATTCAGTGAGAGATTAGTTCTATTATAGAGCAATTTTAAATTCTTGAGTACAAGGGAACAATTTATTTTGTGCAACTACTTATATAAATTATTTACTCTGATTTTTTCTTTTTCTAGGCTCAATTACATGGCGATCAACATTATAGTGTTTGGCCGCTTGGGATAGATTCAAATATAATAACGCATCATCACCTAATTTTTTCTTTTCTGTTGGTTGACTGGGAATTATCCCCAAAAGTTTGATAATTTCCCCCGCCACTGCTTTAGCTAATAAGGGCGGAACAGAATTTCCTACCTGTCGAAAACCGTGCCATTTTGTCCCTTGAAATCTAAACCAGTCGGGATAGGAATGTAAGCGGGCGGCTTCTCTAACCGTAATACAACGGGGGGTATAGGGATGAATTGGACGGGGGGAAGTAAAGGCGCCTCGGTTGCTAGGTGTTCCGGCTCTTAAAGTATTACATAAACCTTGGGGATGGAGTTTATGAAATCGACTAATTTTTTCCGTTTTTCCCCATTCCGTTGCTTCAAATCGGGCGGTAGATGTGGGAGAATGGCGCGATCGCAAGCTACAGGTTAACAGATTTTTCTCAAAGATTCTCGGATAGGAAAAATTATCCTTAACCGAAAGTAATCCTCGCAATAATTGAGCATAACTACTTGGTTTTTGATATTCCGCTAAGGTATAATCTTTTAGGAATAACTCAGGATATTGTTCAATATTTGGTAAATCTCCAATGGCATCCCAAACCGTCGGACAGGGAGAAAAGTTATTGAATTTATTATCAATTTTAGGATTAACTTTTGGCGGTTTTGTGATGGGTTGAGGATAACCAGGTAAGGGTAAATCTTGGCGAGATCCTAAAATAAATAAACGCGATCGATCTTGAGGGACACCATAATAGGAAGCATTTAAAACTTGATAGTTTTCTACGACTTGATAACCCTGACTTTGCAGCTTATCAATAATCTCAGTAATAAATTGTCGATGTTTTCCCACCGTTAAACCCGGAACATTTTCTAAAACAAAATATTTCGGTTTTAATTCATCAACTAACCGAATAAAGTGAAACATTAAACTATTTCTCGGATCATCAAAAGCCCGTTTTCCCATTAACGAAAAACCCTGACAAGGTGGCCCCCCAAACACCACATCAATCTCCCGATCACCTATCTCAGAATTCCGTCTAATTTCTAATCCCTTGAGGGTTTCAATACCTTGACAAAACACCTGCCAAAAGGGAAAATTATATTCATGGGTTGCACAATGAATCGGGTCAATTTCCACGGCGGCTAAAACATCAAATCCAGCCTGTTCAAAACCCAGGGTCATGCCTCCCGCACCCGCAAACAAATCTACAGCAATCGGTCGTTTTTGAGTCTTCACAGTCAATTATTTTTACTAAAAAATGTTAAATTAGAGTCTAAGTTGTTGTGATAATCCCTAAGATATACTAACATACAGGCGACCAAGTTTTGATCACCCGCCCGGTAATTTGTTGCCCCAACCAGGGAGTATTAATAGAGCGAGATTTTAGGGTATTGGCATTAACAACCCAAGAATTTTTAGGATCAAATAATATCATTTCTGCGGGTTGATCCGGTTGAATAGAATAGGGGGTTTGTTGTAAACAAATAGCCGGGTTACTGCTTAAAAATCCCCATAAATCTAAGGCTGACCATCGCCCCGACTCAACAAAGGTTTCCCATAATAGGGGTAAGGCTAATTCTAACCCAATCACACCCGGGGGCGCGTCGGCAAAAGCAACGGTTTTTTCTTCATAACAATAGGGGGTATGATCAATGGCGATCGCATCAATAATTCCCGTTTCCAGTCCTTGAATTAAAGCCTGTTGATCCGATGGATTTCCCAAGGGAGGATCAACTCTTAAATTAGGGTTATAGGGGAGAGGAATATAAGTAAGAATTGTTGGGTCGTCATCTTCTAAGGGTCGATTCCAAATCCGATTAATAGATGCGGTATTTAATAATAAGTGTATCCAACTTATACTGGCGGTAATCGGTAAATTACGGGCCTTAGCTTGGGCAATTAATTCTACACTTCGCGCCGTAGAAACCCGCATAATATGAACCGGAGTTGCCGTTACTTCTACTAATTCTAATATCGCGGCTAAGGCTGCGGTTTCCGCAAATTGGGGGATTCCGGGCAAACCACATAAGATGGAATCATGCCCCTCTCGCATGACTCCATTAACGGCTAATTGGCTATTAAACGGATATAAGGCTAAGGGTTTATTTAAAGGTTTTAAATATTCTAATATTCTTCTTAATAAGGCTAAATTTTCCAGAGGTTTACCCTCAGTAAAACCCACAATATCCGCATCTGCTAATTCACTCAATTCCGTCATTTGTTGACCTGCAACATCTTGGGTTAATGCACCCCAAAGATATAATTTTGGACGCTGAAACTCATAATTGAGAATAGTAACTTTTTCCGATCTTTGTTGTAATAATGTGACCGTTGCCGGGTTATCAATGGCTGGAATAGTATTCGGTAAAACTGCTAACCGAGTAAATCCGCCAGCAGCAGCAGCATTCAATAAAGAATTTAAGTTTTCCCTTTCTTCAAATCCCGGCTCCCCACTCTGACTATATAAATCAACTAATCCCGGCCCTAAAATCAAGCCTTCCCTATTAATAATTAGGGTATTTTCTGGATAATCATTAATTTCAGATTCAATGGTTTTAATATAACCATCAATCACCAAAATATCAGCAATTTGATCTCGTTTAGAAACCGGATCAATTACACGAACTTGCTTTAAAAGTTGACAATTCATATTCCAGTATCAGGTGTTGGTTTTAGGGTGCAGTAGAGACGTGCCACGCATTAGTGTCAACTTCAGGCTAAAAGTAGGCGATCAAACCAGAATTTCCTTGATCTGATCCCAAGTCAATGATCCCCCCTAACCCCCCTTAACAAGGGGGGAACAGGAGATCCAAGTCCCCCTTTTTAAGGGGGGATTTAGGGGGATCTAAATCTCGGCTATAATCAAGAGTTTTTAGCTAAAATTCCACCGTCAACTATAACGCTCCAGCCGCCGTTTTATCGAGAATACTACCCGATAAATGACTGGTAATATTATCCGCTTGTAACACAGGTAAACCCTCAATTCCTTGGGGATAATCAATCACCGTCACCGCACCATTGCCCTGTTTAAAGTTCCAAAAATGATCGGGAGGCAGATTAAATAATTGACATAAGAGTGCCTTATTAATCGCATCATGGGCAACCACTAATATTGTGACATTTTGGTGATTATAGGTTTCAACAATTTGCTTCCAGGCGATTAAAGAACGTTGCCAAACCTGTTGTAAATTCTCGCCTTCAGGCATTTGAACCGTTTGGGGTGCTGTCTTCCATTCCCCTAATAATCCGGGGTAAGATTGTTCGATTTCCGCTTCAAATTTACCTTCCCATAAACCATGACTAATTTCACAAAATTCCGGTTCTAATTGTAACTCTATCCCCGGATGATTTTGTAATATAATTTCTGCGGTTTCCTTGGGACGAGCCATGGGACTTGTTACCGCAAAATCAATTTTAATTTCTTTGAGAAATTCCGCCGCTTTCCGAGCTTGTTCTCGACCATTATCATTCAACGGCACATCAATTTGTCCCTGGAATTGACCCATGCGGTTCCATTCCGTTTCCCCATGTCTAACTAATAATAACCGTGGCCCTTGATGACCCGGGCGTACAGAAGGTAATTTATGACCAACATGAGTTGTTAAGTTCATTGACTCCAACTGGACATCCGCAGGTTTTGGCAATTCTCCGGGGATAATATTAGTAAAATTCAAAATACTAATCCCACAGTTAGACTGTTGTACGCTTTGATAAAATTGCGGTTGAATTCCTAAAGCCGTCGCAATTAAACTTCGATTAATTCCATTATGAGCCACTAATAAAACCGTTTGATTTTGATGACGGGCTAAGATTTCCCGCCAAAATTGTTTCGCCTGTTCAAATAATGCTAAGACCGGAAAATATTGTTTTTCTCCTTCCGGTGTGGGAATCTGCATTGAGAACTCATGGGGCGAGTCGTGCCACCTCTGATACTCTTGGGGAAACTGTTCCATCACCGCTTGACGTTCCATCCCCGCCCACAGGGGGAGATCAATTTCCATTAACAGGTCGCTAGGTTGAACCTTTGGGGGGTCAGACAGGTGGGTGATGATGATTTGGGCCGTTTGTTTCGCCCGTTGCAAAGGACTGCAATAGAGAGCATCAAACCTTAAACCATTCAAGGCGTCACCGACTTTTTGCGCGGCCACAGAACCTTTCTCTGTCAAAACAGAGGCATCCAAGCGACCTTGAATTCGACTTTGGGCATTATAGGTACTTTGACCATGACGGACAAGAATTACACGGGTCGTCATTGTTAAATTGAGGAGTGGGAATTTTGGACTCTGGACTGAACCGAATTTAAGCCAGATGTCATTGTACCTTGTTTGGAACAGTATCAGTTAGAATGTTGGGTTTCACCGCTCAAACTCGGCAATATTTTATTCTTACGTTTTGAAATCATGACACCCAAACGCTGGATTTTAGCAATTTTAACCTTATTAGCCATTAGCTTTTTGGGTTTATCATTACTCAATAGTTGGACTCAACCCCAAATTCAAAGCCGTTTAGAATTGTATCAAACCAATTTACTGCTTCATGCTTCCCAATGGCAAGGGAAAGGGACAGAAGCCGGTAATTTAATCACATTACGCGATAATTTAATTGGTAAAACTCCGGTACAGGAAGCCCTAAAACAATATCAACAGGTAGAAGAATCTGTTACCAAAAATTTAACTAAATTCCAAGAAAATCAGGAACAAATAACAGCTAGTTCTTTACAGGAATTAGAACAACTGAATCGAGATTTAAAACTGAGAATTGGGATTTTAAAAACACAAATTGGATCTGCTGATCAAGCTATAGAAACTTGGAAAAGTTTAGTTGAATCGGAACCGGAAAGTCCAGTTAAAACCGCAAAAACAGCACAGGTGTTAATCGGATTATGGCAAACTCCCGCCCGATTATTGCCCGATGCTGAACCCATTGTCCAAAACTATTTAGAGGGTTGGTTTCGTTATCAATCTTTAGTTAAACTCTATACGTTACAACAGCGTCCAGAAGCCTTGGTGACCCTGGAAACGCAACAACAGCAACGCTCGGAACAAGCGATTTTTAAGTTAATGGTTGTCAGTGCTATTCCGGGGCTAGGATTAGTCATGGGATTATTATTAGCCATTGTTTTAGGCATTCAATTAATTTTTAAAGGCAAGGATTCTGTTTTAGCAACCAATATGGATGTAGCCTGGTTAATTCCTTGGAATGGGGAAATTATTTTACAGGTTTTTGTAGTGGGTTTTTCCCTATTAGGGCAATTCTTTATTCCCCTAACTTTAAGGGCGGTTTTTCAAGGATTAAATCTTCAGCCCAGTAGTTTTGATGTTAGGACTCAGGCGGTTTATATTTTAATCACCTATTTATTATTAATGCTGGGAGGCTTTTCGGTTTTGTATTTTTCGATTAAGCCCTATTTTCCCTTACCCGAAGGTTGGTTTACTTTCAAACTCAAAGATAATTGGTTTGTTTGGGGTTTGGGTGGATATTTAGTTGCTTTACCGTTAGTGATTTTAGTGTCTTTAATTAATCAGAAATTTTGGGACGGACAAGGAGGCAGTAATCCTTTATTACCCATTGCTTTAGAAAGTCAAGATAGTGTAGCTTTAGGGATATTTTTTATCACCGCATCCATCGCGGCGCCGATCTTTGAAGAAATGATGTTTCGAGGATTTTTATTACCGTCTTTAACCCGTTATCTTCCCCTGGGAAGTGCGATTCTTTTAAGTGGATTTCTCTTTGCCGTGGCGCATTTTAATGTGTCGGAAATTTTGCCATTAATGACGTTAGGAATTGTTCTGGGGTTTGTGTATACGCGATCGCGCAATTTATTAGCACCAATGTTCATGCACGGATTATGGAATAGTGGCACTTTATTGAGTTTATATGTTTTGGGCAGTGGCGGCAGTTAGAGGGATTAATCGGACAAGAAATTGATACTCTCAGGTCTGAAGCACACCCCCGTGAAAACCTTCCATGAAAGAGGGGAGAGGAACACCCTAGTTTCCACACTCCCATCCCTCTCCTCTGAACAACTAAGGGGAATCAGCTATAGTTTATCTAAACTTTCTACAACAACACGACGAAAGATTTCCGTGACTTCTGCCGCCATTCTGGCATCTAACTCCAATGCTTGTTGAGTAAAATCCTCCTTATTATTAATAGGAATTACACCCCTTAAAGTAAGTGCTAAGGTTCGGAATTCCGAGGGTTTTTGATTAGCATTGGGTAAGGGGTCAATAAATTGTACAAACGCCACATAGCAGAGTTCTACCGTTTGCCGAACTGTACTATCTCCATAACCCATTTTAGAAAGAATAACTGGAGACGTAATCAACTGTTCAATTCCCAAAGTTTTTAACGCGACATCCACATAACGAGCCGGGTCTTGACCCAGGGCTTTAACCAAACAATTGAAGTTTCTTTCTGGAAGGTTAGGAAGTTGAGATTGGGCGGGTAAATAATTATGCCATCCAATTAAAGAAATGAGACGAGTTAAATCATAAGCTGAAACAAAATTATCTCCTTTGGTAGTATCTAAAACCGCTTTTAAAATAGTAGTTTTAGTATCAGGATCAACAATTTCAGGATTTAAAAATACTGGATTTTCTCCATAATCACCTTGAAAATTTGAAGTTGAATTTCCCGTGATTTTTTGCAGCCATTTCTCTAAATTAGAGCGGGTTTCAAATCTTTTAAATAGAGCAGCTAAAGCGTTAGAACTAGCAACTTTGTGTTTATAATTAACTATATCTTCAATCGCAGTTTTTAGGCAAAAGTTTGCAGTCCGGTTATCGGAATTTTGTAATTTTAAATTGTTGACATCATATTTAGGAAATTTTTGATCAATTTGAATTAAGGTATTCAGCACCGGAATAATTTTAGTGGTACTCCAAAATTGTGTGGTTTTTAGGGGATTTCTTCCCAGCCAAATCGTGTGAAGTTCTCCCGCTTCAAATTTCCCCAAACTAATACAGGCTTCTTCGATTTGAGGATGGAGAAAAGCCAAACTTTCTTGATCAATATAAGGAATTTTTCCCAGGGCAGGATAGGGACTATATTGTAAAGGTTTACGGTTTAAATATTGGGAATAATTTTGAATATGATTTTGATAGGGAGACTTCTCCAATCCTTGATCTAAAAAAGCAAATTTATCTAAATTCGCCCCAATTTCATACTCAATTTTTTGGAAATTATCAAATACTTGTTCCCTGTTTTTAGCCTGTTCTAAACTATCGCTATTCATTGAGGATATTTCCTAAGTTAAATGATCAAACTGATAACGGGTAAGGGCGGGTTCATCGAGATACACGGTATAACAAAGATTTAAAAGTAAGGGCGGGTTCATCGAGATACACGGTATAACAAAGATTTAAAAGAACCCGCCCCTACAACTGATTGCTATTTACAACAAATACAACAAAATGAACAGAATAATCCAAACCACATCAACAAAGTGCCAATATAATTCGGCAGCTTCCGGGCCAAAATGGGATTCTTTGCTGTAATGGTCAGCCTTGCGCCCACGCCAGAGAACCGCTAAAATTAATACGACTCCAAAGGTAACGTGTAACCCGTGAAACCCGGTTAAAACATAGAAGCAACTGGCGTATAAATTGCTGGTTAATCCAAACCCTAACTGGCTGTATTCATAGGCTTGACCAGCCAAAAAGGTTAACCCCATAATGACCGTGGCAATAAACCAATTTCGCAACCCCGCAGAGTCATTTTTCTTAATAGCAATTGCCCCCTGGTTCATGACAAAACTACTAGAAATCAGAACCACCGTGTTAATGGCCGGAAGTAGTAATTCCCGTTCTGTTCCTTCGGGCGGCCAAACCGGGGACATAGCCCGATAAATTAAATAGGCAGAGAATAAACCCAAAAAGATCATACTCTCCGCCACCAGAAAGACCACCACCCCCAACATTCGCAAATCGGGATGTTCTGCGTGTTCATGGGTTGAGGCAGTGGCCTCTTGTGCATATCCCACAACGGTTTGAGAGTCGTTAATGGCTGAACCTTGCATGAATTAACTCAGTGAAGTTTACAGAGAAATAATTAGGAATTACGAATTAATTTGTAATTCACAATTCCTAATTCATGGGAGAGTTTAACCCCAACCCTAACTGTGATTATTGATATCCTTTTCCCCTTCTAACACCGTAGGTGCACCGGAATCTGTAAATAAAGTCGAAGATTTCGCTTGAGATAGGGGAACTCCAACTTCTTTGGGACGATCTCCAGTCATTTGTTTTAACCGTTGACGAATCGCCAAGGTTTTACGACTACCGTAGTCATAGGGCCCTGTTTTTAATACCGGGGTGACTAGGAAATTTTCAATCGGAGGGGGAGAAGATGTCATCCATTCTAGGGTGAGGGCTTCCCAGGGATTATCGGGAGCTTTTGGCCCTTTGAACCAACTCCAAGCCGCATTAATTAGGAAGGGGAAGGTAGAAACGGCCAGGATATAACTACCCAGGGTACAAACCTGATTCAGCGTGGTGAATTGGGGGTCATACATGGCCACCCGGCGGGGCATTCCCTGTAACCCTAAAGCGTGCATGGGCATAAAGGTTAAGTTCGTCCCCACAAAGGTAAGGACAAAGTGAACAATTCCCCAGGGTTCATTCATCATCCGTCCGGTCATTTTCGGGAACCAATGATAAATGGCCGCAAACACCCCAAACACCGCCCCACCAAACAGAACATAGTGGAAGTGCGCCACGATGAAATAGGTATCGTGAACGTGAATATCAAAGGGAACCGACGCCACCATAATTCCGGTGACACCGCCCATGACAAAGGTAGCCAGAAACCCCATGGCAAAGAGCATGGCGCTATTCAGGCGCAGTTTTCCGCCCCAAATCGTGGCTAACCAGCCAAAGACCTTAATACCCGTGGGTACGGCAATGATCATCGTGGTGATCATAAAGAACATCCGTAACCAACCTGGGGTTCCACTGGTGAACATATGGTGCGCCCAGACAATTAGGCCTAAAAAACTAATGGCTAAACTGGAATAGGCGATCGCTTGATAACCAAAAATCGGTTTACGAGCATGAACGGGCAGCACATCGGAAATCACCCCAAAAAAGGGCAAGACCATGATGTACACCGCCGGGTGGGAATAAAACCAGAATAAGTGCTGATAAACCACCGGATCACCGCCCCCAGTGGGGTTAAAGAAACTGGTTCCGGCAATTAAATCAAAGGAAAGGAGAATTAAAGCTGCGGCTAAAACCGGAGTCGATAACAGCACCAAAGCGGACGTGGCGATCATGGCCCAACAAAACAGGGGCATATCGTTCAATCCCATGGTGGGAATCCGCATTTTAAAAATGGTCACGGAGAAATTTAACGCCCCCAAAATCGAAGAAGTTCCCAACAATAAAACACTGAGAATCCAAACTTCCTCTCCCACCTGGCCCGATAATAGACTTAACGGCGGGTAAGACGTCCAACCCGCTTGGGGGGCTTCCACCAAGAAACTGGCTAACAGCAAAATTCCCCCCGGAGGAATTAACCAAAAACCCACGGTATTCAAACGGGGAAAGGCCATATCCTTGGCCCCCACCATTAAGGGAATCAAATAGTTAGCCAATCCCCCACCTGCCGGAACAATCCACAGGAAGATCATTACCGTGCCATGAACCGTAAATAGGCTGTTGTAGACTTCCGGGGTGACAAAATCGGGATCGGGGGTAGCCAGTTCCGTCCGAACGGCCGTAGCCAAGGCGCCACCGACTAAATAAAAGAAAAATGCCGTAACGAGATATTGAATCCCGATGACTTTGTGATCCGTACTAAAACCAAAAAAATCTTGCCAACGCCGTTCCTCCTCATGATGAGGTTGGGGAACACTGGTTGGGAGATCAAGTTGTGCTTGTGCCATAGGTTTCTGAGGGAATAGGGAATAGGGAGCAGGGGGGCAGGGGAGGCAGGGGAGGCAGGGGAGGCAGGGGAGGCAGGGGGGGCAGGGGAGGCAGGGGGAGTACCGGGAGATGAGGAAATAATGGATAGTGTCAAACCTATAGTTAACGCCCCATAGGTCTGTTTTCGGTGTTTGTTTCCTCTGTTCTGTACAATTGAATTAAGAAACTTTTATTTTGCTTTTGTAACTTTAATCNCTTAATTGCACTTTGCTCTGCTGTCTCAAGAGTGATGATCAATTTGGGTAATCACATCAGAATTGATCCCCATTTCGTTGGCATACGGGGCTAAGAATTCGCCCTCGCTAAGTTCTGTGGGATTAATAGCGACGGCTTTTTGCAGGTCAGGGTTACTCGCCACCAGATTTTCTGCCACCCAGGCTTGATAATCCTCCGGGGTATCGACAATCATTTGCGATCGCATCGCCCCATGATAACTACCACACAATTCGGCGCAGACAATCGGATAGGTTCCGAGCTTGTTGGGGGTAAACCGCAGTTCTGTGATCCGACCGGGGATCGTATCTTGCTTTAACCGCAATTGGGGAATCCAGAAGGCATGGATCACATCTTGGGCGCTCATATTTAACTGCACTTCTTGACCCACGGGGACATGGAGTTCCCCGGCGTTAATCCCTGTTTCTTTGTAATTAAAAATCCAGGCAAACTGTAATCCGGTAACATCCACATTCACGGCCGCGGCTTTCCCTTCCTGGCTGGGAGAGGCCCCAATTCCCAAGGCAATTTGGGTGAGTTCTGGGGAGTCTTGACCGTCAATTAAGGGGGCTGCGATCGCCGATCCCTTCATGTTGCCGTGGGCGTGCATGGAATGTTGACCCGAGGCCATCGGATCAAGTCCCCCCATATTGTTATAGATTTCAAAACTATAAATACCAATTCCCAACACGATCACCGCCGGAATCGCTGTCCAGACGATTTCTAAGGGAATATTCCCGTGAATCGGGGCCGCGTCGGTGTTGTCATCAGGGCGACGCCGAAACTTAATCGCCGCGACCACCAGCACTCCTTCTACCAGCAGCACTAGGCCGAAGCTAATGGTCATCATAATATCAAATAGACCATCGACTTCCGCCGCCTGTTCGGTGGCAGCCACAGGTAATAAATTGTGGTTTTGACCATACCAGAGAGATACGAGAGTAATCCCGATCCCCACCAGTAGGGTCAAAATTGAACTCGGAATTTTCACGTTGATTCCTCCTTATTGACCATCCCCAACACCGATATCGGATGGGAAGATACTGCTATATACATACAGGTAATTTTAATGGCTGGTTGAGAAACCTGAACATTAGGGTTGATTGTCGATCGAAAGTCCCGCCTCTACGGTAAAACAGATCACAAAACTCACAGAATGAGATTGAGTAATATTCATAGATTTTCTTTAGAATTGGGCTGTCGGATCAACGGTCAACCCCTAACAAACCGCCCCAAATCGGAAAACTGATCTTAAGTCTGTTCATCTGCATACCACATTTTCGACTGAGATAGGTAGAATTAACCATCATGTTTCAATTAGCATTAGTCAAGTTCAATCGCTAGAACCCATGACCCATACTGTCCTTCATGATGCCAGTTTATCAACCCCCCAGACCCAACAGAACGGCTCTAAGGCCCAGGATCGAATCCGCCGTCTGGTCTGGAAACTGAGTATTGCTACCTTACTCTTGATGGCCGTTGGCAGTGCAACCCGAGTGATGAATGCTGGATTAGCCTGTCCTGACTGGCCCTTGTGTTACGGGAAGTTAGTGCCCACCGCCCAAATGAATCTACAAGTCTTTTTAGAATGGTTTCACCGTTTGGATGCGGCCGTAATTGGACTGGGTGCGATCGCCCTGGTGGGATTATCCTGGTGGGATCGACAGCACTTACCTAAATGGTTACCTTGGGCTGCCCTATTTGCCCTGGCTTTAATTCTGTTTCAAGGGGTTTTAGGAGGGCTGACGGTGACCCAACTCCTGCGGTTTGATATTGTGACCGCCCATCTAGGAACCGCTTTACTATTTTTCTCCACTCTGCTGATTATCGGTTGTTTGCTCCTGCCCTATCAAGGCACCCGAACCGTGGGAAAGCTACCCTGGATCAGTCTTACCGCAGCAATTTTAGTCTATTTACAAAGTATTTTAGGAGCCTTAGTGGGTTCTCAATGGGCTTTACATCAATGTTTGGGAACCTCCCAACTCTGTACGGTGATGAATAGTCATATTTTCGGAGTGGTTCCCCCCACCCTGGCCACCCTAACCCTGATTGTCGGGGTTTGGCGAACTTCTGCCTTACATCCTAAACTGAGAACTTTGGGAAATATCGCCGGAATTTGTTTAGTGGCTCAAATTGTTTTGGGGGTCGCTACCTATAAAATGCGGTTACAGGTGGAACCCCTGACTGTTGCTCATCAAGCGATGGGTGCTACACTTCTGGGAACTTTAGTTTGTTTTAGTATTCTCGCCCTCCGGGATCGTCAGTTATCAGTGTAGTAGAGACGTACCATGGTACGTCTCTACCCTCCACGAGTCATCAGTTTTTGGTTTTTAGTGAACAATTTAGGTCATAATTCATGCAAGAAGTGATTCAAACCCAGGTCTCCCGACACCACGAGAATATTTTGCAAGTGCTTCAAAGTTATTATCAACTGACCAAGCCTAGAATTATTCTGTTGTTATTAATTACTACCTCCGCCGGAATGTGGTTAGCTTCAAAAGGAGAAGTTGATCCCCTATTGTTATTAGTAACCTTAACCGGGGGGGCTTTAGCGTCGGGTTCTGCCAATACAATTAACTGTTTGTATGACCGAGATATTGATTACATTATGGAACGGACTCGTTGGCGGCCGATTCCTTCGGGTCGAGTTAAACCCCTTGATGCCCTAATTTTTGCGATCGCTCTTGCTATTACTTCTTTTAGCTTACTGACGGTTTTTGCTAACTTATTAACAGCCTGTCTCGCCCTATCAGGAATTGTTTTTTATGTCCTGATCTATACCCATTGGTTAAAACGTCATAGTGTTCAAAATATCGTGATTGGAGGTGCTGCTGGAGCGATTCCTCCTTTAGTCGGATGGGCGGCAGTTACCGGAGATTTAAGTTGGGCAGCGTGGCTATTATTTGCAATCATTTTCCTCTGGACACCGCCTCATTTTTGGGCTTTAGCCATGATGATCCGAGATGAATATCAGGAAGTTGGGGTTCCGATGTTACCTGTAATTGAAGGGGATGAAGTTACAGCCAAACAAATCTGGATTTATAGCTTAATTATGGTTCCCTCAACCCTATTGTTAGTTTATCCTTTGCATACCAGTGGTTTTGTTTATGCCGCGATCGCTTTAATCTTAGGGGGGATTTTCCTACAGAAAGCTTGGCAATTATTACAATCTCCCTCAGAAAGAGATGTAGCGCGATCGCTGTTTAAATATTCCATTTTTTATTTAATGCTATTGTGTTTGGCAATGGTTGTAGATAGTTTACCCGTTACGAATGACATGGTGATGGCATTGAGTGAATCTTTGCCCCTGGGATTGCTATAAACCCCACATTTGTAGGGTGGGTAAGATCAGAAAGATAACTATAGCCATCCTAAATATAGCCAGTCTAATGATTTAGGCTGGCTATATAGCAGTTGCCACATCTATTAGGACATTCTTGAAAGCTAAAAGCTACTTATAGTAAGTATTTACCTATTGCCCATTGCCCATTCCCTATTGCCTCTTGCTATATCAGTATTTTTGTTTAAGTCCCACTATGCGGTCGCATCGGTTAATCTTAAGTATAGTTGTGCATATTAATTACTCGCTTGGGGTTTGAATTTATGAACTATTGGGTTTTGTATTGGATTGTGATTGCTTGTATGATGGTCGGGATTATTGGAATTGTTGTTCCTTTATTACCTGGAACCAGTTTAATTTTAGGAGCTATTTTAGTTTGGGGAATTGCCACAAAATTCACGGGAATTGTAGCACCGATGATTGTGGTAATTTCGATTTTAATTGTGAGTATGGTGATTGTCTATTTAGCGACAATTTTGGGATTACAACAGTTTGGGGCGAGTAAATGGGCGCAGTTTGGTGCAATTATTGGATTGGTTGTGGGATTATTTGGACTTTTACCCGCTTTACCCTTTGGAGGGCCGTTATTAGGGGTTTTAATTGGGCCGATTTTGGGGGCTTTTATTGGAGAATTTTTCTATCAACGGGAGGTTAAATTAACGGAACGAATTAAGCCGGCTTTTAAGGCTAGTATTGGTGTTTTTATCGGTTCAATTTTAGGTAATGTGATCGAATTGGTATTAGGAATTGTTGCGGTTATTATTTTTATTATTAAGACTTGGCCGTTGGTGTCCACGTTGCAGCCTTAAAGAATGGGGAATGGGGAATGGACTGATAACTGATGACTGATGACTGATAACTGATTAGGGATTGACTTTGAGTGTGGCTTGAATTTCAAGTAATTCATGGGATAAAATTAAGTTTTGAATTTTGATATCAGAACCCAAATCAATGATATAATTATCTAGGTGTAGTTCGGTATTAATGTCATAAATTTGGACTTGGGGCTGAACCAACATCAGTTCACGGAAATTAGCAATTTCTAATCCGGTTTTTAATTGAAAAGATAATAGTTCGCCTGAGTCAAAAAGCAGTTGGGAGTTTAAAATTAGATGATCGGTTTCTAGGGTGATTTGGGGGTCTTGAATCCGTTGAACCGATTGAACCCAAGAATCATTTTCCTTCCGTTGGGAATCATAGGAAGATGGGGATGGGGTCTGGGTAAGAGCGATCAACAGGGACAAAACAAACTCGTTTAATGCCTGGACTAACATCGGAGCCTGTAAAGATTGATTTAGATCCGATTGATTCAAGTGTAGATTTCCTGTCACAAAAAAAGCGTCTAACAGGTGCAAAGGTTGACCTTTTAAAATTTGACCCAGATTAAACCGAATATTTGACCCTTGTAATTGGACTTGAGTCAGATGTAAACCCTGATAGATGGCATTCTCCGCTGCGACAGACACCCCTGGAATATCCCCGGAGAGTAAAGCACGATTACTTCCTTCGATATTGAGGTGCAGGTGATCAATTTTGTCAACTTGCGATCGCAACCAAAGCCCAACTGCCGTTGATAATAGACTTCCAATTAAGGGTTTACCCCCGGTCTGAATAAATGCCATAGCCACTCCAGAATCACTTCCACATTATTTCACACCGAACTCAGATTGATAGTAGGATTAATTGCGGATTGTTGTAATATTTGTACATAGTCTCCCGACTTATGACAAAACCCGACCGTGGTTTTAACCCATCCACCCGTAGTCAACGACAGTCACCGATCAGCATGGACGAAAGGCTACAAAAAATTATGGCTCAATGGGGCATTGCCTCCCGGCGTCGCGCTGAAGAAATGATTCAAGCGGGACGGGTACGGGTGAATGGCAATTTAGCCCAGTTGGGACAAAAAGCCGATCCGAATTGCGATCAAATTGAGGTTGATGGGAAGCCAATTAAACCTTCCTACCGACCTGCGCCAGTCTACTTATTACTCAATAAACCGATAGGAGTTGTATCGACTTGTTTAGACCCCAACGGACGACCTGTCGTTTTGGATCTACTTCCGCGCCAAATGCGTGTGGGTCAAGGGATTCATCCGGTGGGACGATTGGATGTGGATTCTACAGGGGCATTATTACTTACCAACGATGGAGAATTAACCTTTCGTTTAACTCATCCTCGTCATTTCATTCCTAAAACTTATCAAGTCTGGGTTGCTGGAAATCCATCGGATTCAATATTACAGGCTTGGCGTCAGGGTGTCCTATTAGCAGGGAGAAAAACACTACCTGCTCAAGTTCGGTGTATCCAACAAAATCCAGATCACCAGACCTTGTTAGAAGTGATTTTATATGAGGGGAGAAATCGGCAAATTCGCCGAGTTGCCGAACAGTTGGGTTATCCAGTGATTAAATTACACCGAACTGCCATTGGCTCAATTCAACTCCAACCTCCTGGACAGTCCCTATTGCTAGAAGGTGAGTATCGTTCTCTGAGTGCCTGGGAAATTGAGTTTTTACGAAATCCCATTTCATCCCCATTGGTTAGTGTGCCCGTTCACCCTGTAGATATCAAGGAGTAAATGATTATGAAAACTGATTTATTTGTCTTACCGTTTAAAATGGCTAAAAATCCTAGCCCAACCCTTAATTCTTATGATGCTGAACTGATTCAGCGATTAGTAGAAATTGGAGAACAACTCAGGGAAACTCGTCTGGGTCATTCCCTCTCTTTGGATATGGTAGCGGCTTACACTCGAATCCGTTCCCATTTATTACAATCTTTGGAAGAAGCTAGGACAGAACAACTACCAGAACCCGTTTATACCCAAGGGTTAATCCGTACCTATGCCGATGCTTTGGGTTTAAATGGAGTAGAACTAGCTAACTTTTTCCTCCCCGAACCTCAACAAGTGGGGATGAAATCAAAACTTAATTTGTTGACCCTTCCCCAATTAAGACCTACCCATCTTTACTTAACTTATATTCTATTAATTATTTGTGCGATTAATGGGGTTTCTTATCTGAATAAAACAGCTAATTTTGCGGGTGTATCGGGTGAACCCATTGCCACACCCAACCCACCAGAAACTAATCCCCAACTCCGTCAGGCCGTCGTTCCACCGAAAACTCAACCCCCGAGTCAATTAGTTTCTGCTACTCCAGCGACGACTCCAAAAGCAACAACAACCCAGGTCACAACAACGGAAAAAGTGCCAGAAACCAAGCCCCCTAACCAGTCAACAACGAATAAAGCTGTAGAGGTAGGCATTGTGGTTAAAGATACCTCCTGGGTTTTGATTGAGGTCGATGGGAAAACGGAATTTGAAGGGACGTTACAAGGAGGAACAGAACGTCGATGGAAAGCGAAAGATAATGTAGTTGTCGTCGCGGGAAATGCTGGAGGGGTTCTAGTAACTGTTAATAACGGAGAGGCCAAACGTCTTGGTGAACCCGGTCGGGTGGAAGAAGTAGTCTTCAAAGCCGAAGATTTATCTAAACTATAGCAATCCTTGTAGGATTTGTGATCTAAACCTGTAGGGGTTTGGTCTCCAAACCCTCTTTGCGCCTGGGTTTGGAGACCAAACCCCTACGAATAAACTTGCTTCTTTCACTGATAACTGATAACTGATTTAACGGCCGTAGGTTTCAGTCAGGAATTTGAGGCGTTCTCCGATTTCTTCGGTTAATACTCCTGGTTGAAAACGCCAAGCCCAGTTTCCCTCGGCTTCCCCTGGCATATTCATTTTAGCTTCACTCCCTAAACCCAAAATATCCTGGAGGGGGAAAATCGCTTGATTCGCCACACAGGACATCGCTAACCGAATTAAATCCCAATGAATTCCATAACCGGAGGTACAGCCTAAATAACGGGTGACTCGGGCTTGTTCTTGTAAGCTCCGACGGTTAAACCAACCCACCGTTGTATCGTTATCATGGGTTCCGGTATAAACTACCCAATTAGCTGAACCGTAATTATAGGGTAAATAGGGATTGCCTGAACCGGAATCAAAGGCAAAATGTAGGATTTTCATGCCGGGTAAACCATATTTATCCCGCAATTCTTCCACTTCTTGGGTGATAACTCCCAAATCTTCGGCGATAATCGGTAATTCGCCTAATTTCTCATTTAATAAGCTAAAAAAGGCATTTCCCGGTGCGTCTACCCATTGACCATTCATCGCGGTTGTTTCCCCTTGAGGAACAGCCCAAAAGGATTCTAAACCCCGAAAATGATCAATTCTAACTAAATCTAAATAGCTTAATAAAGATTCAATTCGTTGTAGCCACCAATAGAATCCGTCCTGTTGTAAACGTTCCCAATTATAAACCGGATTTCCCCACAATTGACCTGTGGCACTAAAATAATCTGGTGGAACTCCAGCCATTAATGCTGCTTCTCCGGTTTCTTCATCTAAACAAAATATTTCAGGATGTGACCAAACATCGGCACTATCATGGGCAACATAAATCGCTAAATCTCCAAAAATTTGGATGCCTTGTTCATTGGCATACTGTTTGAGTTTTGACCATTGTTTAAAAAATTGAAATTGGAGGAATTTATGATAATAAATGGGTTTAGCTAACTTTTCTCCCCATTTATGTAAATATTCCTGTTTTCGCAGGGCAATTCCTGCTTCCCATTGATTCCAACTTTCTCCGTTGAATGCCTCTTTCAGTGACATGAAAATGGCGTAATCATCTAACCAATAGTTACTGCGAGAACAAAATTGATTAAATTCTTCTTCCTGTTCCTTTGTGGCATTGGCTTTAAAGGTAACACAAGCTTGATGAAACAGTTTTTCTTTAAAGGCTTTAACCGCGTCAAAATTAACAATATGTTTGGGGAAATCCGGCGGATTTGCTAAGTCTTCATCGGTTAATAATTCATCCTCTTTTAAGAGTTCTAAACTAATTAATAAGGGATTTCCCGCAAAAGCAGAATAGGATAAATAAGGAGAATTACCAAATCCAGTCGGGCCAAGGGGTAAGACTTGCCAAAGTTTTTGGGCACTTTGTTTTAAAAAGTTAACGAATTGATAGGCGACCGGGCCAATATCTCCAACGCCAAAGGGACTTGGTAAGGATGTGGGATGTAGTAGGATACCGCTAGAACGGGGAAATGACATAGGGATTAACGATAAGGGTTATACAAATTTGCCAGGGATCAAGTCAAGTTGCCATTGAATATTAAATCAATGTTTAAGATCCATCTTCTGATCTTACAATAACCGTATTCAAAGCCCACGTCTTTTAAGCGTGGGATGTAGAATACCCGCCTTTAGGCGGAGTGAAGGTTAATGAGAGTCATGACTAAGATAACTCGGACTATCAAATTAAAATTCGTGGATCTCAACCGTTGTAAAGCTCAAATGTTTGAGCAAATGACGGTAGAAAACACACGGATTGCTAATAAGTTGTTGTCATTGCCAATCAAAGAACGGCGTAAAATGACAACAGCTAAAATCATGTCCGAGTTAAAATCTGCCCTGGTTAACCAAGTAATCCGACATACCACATCCCCTACGGGTCGTAAAACTAAACAATATAAAGTTCTTCCGGTAGAAGTTAACAACCAAAACTGGAAGTTAACCCAGAAAGGAAATACTTATTCAATTAGCTTCCCCACTCTCAAGGGTGAAAAAAGAATCCCCATTGAAGTTGCATCCGCTCACTGGCAAACCATTTTAGATGGATTATTAGAGGAAACAATTCAAGGAGGATCTTTTAAGTTAATTAAACATAGAAATAAGTGGTATGTCTATCTGTCAATCACTGAGGATGTTCCAGAAGTTAAGACAGAGAAAAGATTGGGATGTGACCGAGGGCAAAATAACTTAGCGGTAGTTGCACCTAAACAGGGTTTTGGCAAGTTCTTTAAAGGTCACAGTGTCAAGCATCGGAGACGTTATTTTCAACAAAGAAGACAACAACTTCAAGAAGCTAAAAAGTTTCGAGCTTTAAAGAAATGGAACAAAAAAGAGCGACGATGGATGGATGCAATTAACCATACTATTAGTCGCCGAATTGTTCGTTTTGCTGAATTTCATAACGCTGATGTTGTGATTGAGGATTTGGAAGGTTGTCGTAAAACCATGAAGCAGAGCAAAAAATCTCGTTCTGATTCTGGTCAATCTCGACATAATTGGTCTTATTATTCTTTGGAGCAAAAACTTAATTATAAGTTAGCTCTGAAAGGATTGAAATTAATTAAAAGACCTGCACCATACACATCTAAATCTTGTTCAACCTGTGGTGTTATTGGTAAAAGAAATCGACACGATTTTAATTGCCCTAATGGTCACTACCATAATTCTGATTTGAATGCAGCACGAAATCTATCTCAATGGGATAGTTTTTCATGTGATTTAAACCTACAGAGAGATGCTTCTGTAATGGATTCATCCGGTTTAAATTATGGGGTGTTTGGCACACCCCTGAACTCGGTGAATACAGTCAAACAAGAGTACATTCAACTGTCTCTATTTGACTGGGCTAGATGCGAGAATCCCACCCCTTAGCGTAGCGTAGGGGTGGGAGTGTCAAGACTAAGGGGAATATCCGGTTGGATAAATTTTGTCAAGTAGGACTTACGCAGAAACCGGGTTTCTGAAAGAGAAATCTCGATTTCATCAGCAAAATTAGGGCCAGAAACCCGGTTTCTTTGGTCTTGTGCGTAAGTCCTGTCAAGGAAAGGATGGATTTGTGCTGGTTTTAGCCAACTCTAGGGATAAAGGATTTAAGGATTGAATTTTTAAAAGATTTTTATTAATATTTTATGGGTTAAATAAAAATGAATTGATTATGAAAATATTGTGATTCATTTATGAATAAAATCAGAATTTTAAATTTATAAAAATACTTAAATATTCAGGGATTTTCTGATAAACTAATTCAGAAGGAAAGCCTAATCCTGTGCTTTTAACTATCCTATTTCTTGATATTAAAATTATGCTCACTGCTTTTACGGCTGCACTCTTACTGATTACTATTTCTGAACTTGGGGATAAAACATTTTTTATTGCGGTTATTTTATCTTTAAAAAATGATAGGAAATTAGTTTTTATCGGGGTAGTAGCTGCATTGGCAACAATGACAGTTCTTTCGGTTTGTGTGGGGCGGATATTTGCTTTCTTACCTCAGATTTATATTCATTATGCCGAGATTATTTTGTTCGCCTTATTTGGGTTTAAGTTATTATATGATGCCAGTAAAATGCCGAAAGGTGCGGGGATTAGTGATGAACAAGAAGAAGCCTTAGAAGTAGTAGAAAAAGCCGAAAATCAGTTTCCGAAACGAAAAAGTAAATGGGGGGTTTTATTAGAAGCTTTTGTGTTAACTTTTGTGGCAGAATGGGGCGATCGCACTCAAATTGCGACGATTGCATTAGCTACATTTTATAACCCTGTAGGGGTGATTATGGGGGGAATTGTTGGACATACAATTTGTGCGGCTATTGCGGTATTAGGAGGGAAATTAATTGAGGGAAAAATTTCAGAACGGACTATTACAGCTATTGGAGGTTTTCTATTCCTTATTTTCAGTGCGGTGGCATTATTTGAAGGGGTGAGAATTACTGCCACTTGATATTAAGTGTAGTGCGTTGGTGTAGCCTGTAGTTAGCCAGCGAGGACTCTGGCACTACAGATGATCTGATAGAGATGAGTTCTGATCATAATTAGATAAATTAACGGTTAATCATCAAAGCCTTTATTAACTCTAGTTTTTTCATTAACCCGTCCTGATCCATCCAACCCACATAGCCACCGAATTGAAGTTCATCATCACTATCTAATACATAAACATGATGGACGTTAATAGCATTAACAAATAAATAAATTTTCCCACTTTTATCAGGAAATTTCAAATAAAGATCTCCCTTTGAAATATTCTTGCTCTGATCATTGAGTTGAATTCCCATCACTTGAGATATAGGTGTCATCCCCTTAACTTGAGATAAATGGTAAATTACGGTTTTTAAGAAATTGGGAAAAACAGCTTTTGGTTGATTCAAAATATTATTAGTAATTAATCGAGAAGTTTGAGGACAATTCCAATAACTACTATGGGCATCACTAGAACCTAAAACCATTGCTAAGTCAGTTTGACCTAAACTTCTAGCTGTTTTTTCAGCCAAGTTAACATCCTCTAATAAATACTCATCTGTAAATTTCAGACAACTATTTTCAGCCAGATGTAAACTCGCTTTTAAAGGATAAGCAATTAAGTCCGAAGCATGAATTAAATTGAGCCATCTTAAAGGCTGTTCAGAAGAATAGGAATGAGCAAATTGATGGACTTTTTCGGGACGCACATCTAACATCATGTTAATCAATAAAATGGGCGAACCCATGAGCGTGATACTCTTCAAATTAACCTGATGTTTAAGTTTCACATCTGTCTGATTTTCCAATTCTCGAATCATAGCTCGAATAGATAAAGCGGGGTCTTTCGCCGAAAATCGATCTGAAAATAAAACATCCCATAAAATCACAGTTCCTAACGAATGGGCAACAATATGAAGTTCAGAATCATTAGGGTTTTCCTTAATAAAATTATAGAGTTGTTGAGCGATTGTTTTGCGAATTTCTCGACCCTTATCAGGATTCATATAGGTAAAGAAATCCCCAAGAAATTGAGAAAATAAGCCTTCTCTAAACGTTCGATATCGAAAAAATTCTTCACTATCACTTTTAGAATATTTCTTTTTACTGGCTGCTAAATCCTCATCAATACCATTCCATATTTTCCCCATATCAGTTAAGGCAGAACCCCAAAAACTAGCATAAAAATGAGGATTTTTTTCTTCCCGGTGACTAAATTCTGTTTTGATCAATTGTTGTAAATTTGATGAGTAGCAAGCATCTCTTGTGGCGACACCATGAATAAAAAATACAAGCATAATCAATAATAGGTAAAGTGTTCTAGGGTTGGGTTAGTATTTAATTATAGCTCAAAAAGTTATCAAACCTAAAGTTATAGCAATTATTATCGTGGTGAGGTGCTTGGACAGCTTTATTAATTTCTGTAATATCATTGGAATAATAGGGGATTGATTCATTGTTTGATAAGTTGCGATCGCATCAAATTACTATGTTACACTATAAGTCACAGACATCTATCCTAAAACCGAGGTAAAACGTTAAACAGTAAAAACGATCTACAACTTTACAATAAAAATATGCACATCAAGGAAATTCAGATTAAAAATTTTAAATCTTTTCAAGATACCAAAATTCAATTGAATTCTGATATCAATATTTTTACTGGTAAAAATAATTCCGGTAAAACAACCATTCTGGAAGTCGTTTCTCTGTGGCATGAATGCTTTAATAAATTGATTCGTCAGGCAGGAAGAAAAACTAAAAACTATAGAAAAGGCGATTACATCTTGGGGAATACTCAGGAAAAATATTTTCCTTTTGAAGAAATTCATAGTGTCTGTAATCCGAATTTTGAAGATATTTTTAATCAATGTGACAAAAATAAAAAAATAGAAATTGATGCAGAATTAGAACATGAAAATGAACAGATAAAAATAGGATTTAGAATTAGTTCATCTGGATTAAATTATGTGATTGAACTGATGGATTTTACGACTTATGACTTTGAAAAATTTAATAGATTCTTTAGAAATTTTCCTTTCCCCATCGGATTATATTATGCTTCTCCTGTGTTAGCTATTCGCCAACGCGAGAATTTTGCAACTAATCCTCAAATTCGGGAAGCGATTCAAATGAGAGAGTCGGCAACGGTACTGCGTAATCGTTTATATTCTTTATATAAGCAGCAACAAGATTTATCATTATATAATAATTTTATTTCTGATTTGTCTTATATTTTGTTTAATAATCAAGAACAAATCGAGTTTTTTACTTCCAGCGATATTCAGAAAGATACTAGGGTAATTATCAATTACAAACTCAATAGTAGAGATACTGAAAAAGATATTGCTTTATTGGGAAGTGGTACATTACAGATAATAGAAATTTTGTTAAATTTATATTATTATGAACAGAGAACTGATATGAATCTAGTTTTGCTTGATGAACCGGATAGTCATATTCACAGGGATATTCAACAGCGTTTACTAGAAATACTGACGAGGTTTTCTAACCAAAATCAATTATTAATCACGACCCATAATGAAACCATCATTCGGCATTCATCCCTACATCATTTATTTCATTTAGATCAAAATAGTGCTGAAAATTATTATAAACCCCTGGGTCATACTGAAATCCAGAGGTTGGGCGAGCGTTTTAAGGGTATTTATCCGATTCCGATAAATCCTATCCTCAGTTCTTTAGGAAGTCCTAATGGTTTAGACTTTATTAATGCCATTGAAGCTGATCACTTAATTTTTGTGGAGGGTGAAGATGATGCTAGGGCAATTGATTTGCTTTTGCAAAAAAGTGTATCTCCTAGAAATACGAAAAAATATGTTTTTTTGGTATTAAATGGAATTAACAATATTTTTAAAGAAATACTACACTATAAAACGGTTTTTTCTGCTATTAAAAATACTAGAACTCTCTGGGAAAAATCTGTTTTAATTATAGATAGGGATTTTTTGATAGATGAAGATCGTGTAAAACTTGCTCAAAAAATGGAAGAAAAACTAAGTTTAAAAACCTATATTCCACAAGCTTATACGTTTGAAGCGATTTTGCTGACGGATTTAGATTTACTCAGTCGTTTATTAGTAAAATGGGTTAAAAATAGGTATTCCCAGGATATTGATCAAGAAGAACTGTTGGGCTCTTTGAATACTGCATATCAGAATATAAGACAGAATTTAGTAGAAAAATATTTGAATGATAACTGTCTTAAAGAAACAACGTACAGATATATAGCGATCCAAGAAAGTCTATATACAATATTCAAATATAAATTTATTAATAAAACTGATGTTGATCTCACTATTTCATGTAAGAATCATATCAATAATACTCTGGAAAGTGGAGCGTTTTTTAAACTCACTAGAAAAGAAGATGTTAAACAGATATTAGATGAATCTTTACAAGCGTATCATATTTCATTTAATATAGAAAGGGATTTTCTGGATTTACTTAAAGCTGTAGATAGATCAGTATGGTTTGATGAGTGGGACTTTTTAAGACAACTTTGAAATGTCAACCGTTGGAGGATATTAAAGACAGTCTTAGTCTTGCAAAGCTAAAACTATCTGTGATTTAATAACAAATTAATCACGAAGATACAAAAGGTTTTATTGTAAAATTTTTACACTTGAATATCTAGTCCCCTGTTCATCAAAGGAGACTAGATATGTTGCATTTTTTGAATGATTTGGAATTACATTGCCCGGAAAAAAACTAGCCTTTACTCATAGGCATCCATGGGCAAACACGAACAGACAAAATTGCGATCGCCAAAAGCATTATCAATTCGTCCCACAGACGGCCAGAATTTATGTTCTTTTGTCCAGGGGGCGGGATAGGCCGCTTGTTCCCGTGAATAGGGATGATTCCATTCACCACACAGTAATGAAATTGCCGTATGGGGCGCGTTTTTCAACATATTATTAGTGGCATCCATCGCCCCCGATTCTATCTGGGAAATCTCCTGATAAATGGCAATCATCGCATCACAAAACCGATCTAATTCCGGTTTAGATTCGCTTTCAGTCGGTTCGACCATCATAGTTCCTGCTACGGGCCAGGATACCGTCGGGGCATGGAATCCATAGTCCATTAATCGTTTGGCAATATCATCAACTTCAATGCCCGCCGATTTCTTCACGCCCCGCAAATCTAAAATACATTCATGGGCAACAAATCCCTGATTTCCCTTGTACAAAATCGGGTAATAATTATTTAAACGATGGGCAATATAATTCGCATTTAAAATTGCCAGTTTTGTCGCTTCTGTTAATCCCTTTGGCCCCATCATGGCAATATACATCCAAGAAATCACCAGGATACTCGCACTCCCCCAAGGCGCCGCGGAAACGGCCCCGGTTTGACTTCCTGGGATATCTACGACCCCATGACCGGGGAGAAAAGGAACTAAATGGGCAGCGACCCCAATCGGCCCCATCCCTGGCCCACCGCCCCCGTGGGGAATACAGAAGGTTTTATGCAGGTTGAGGTGGCAGACATCGGCCCCAAAATCCCCGGGGCGACATAACCCAACCTGGGCGTTCATATTTGCCCCATCCATATAAACCTGTCCGCCATTGCTGTGAATGATCGTACAAATATCCTCAATTCCGGTTTCAAATACACCGTGAGTTGAAGGATAGGTAATCATTAAGGCGGCTAAATTTTCTTGATGTTTTTCAGCTTTGGCTTGCAAGTCATTAATATTAATATTGCCCTGGTCATCACAGGCAACAGGAACCACCTTAAAGCCACACATCACCGCACTAGCAGGGTTTGTTCCGTGGGCAGATTCGGGAATTAGACAGATATTTCGATGAATTTCTCCTCGACTTTCATGGTAGTGGCGAATAACTAATAATCCGGCATATTCTCCCTGGGAACCTGCATTGGGTTGTAACGAAATTCCGGCAAATCCTGTTATTTCTGCTAACCAGTTTTCTAATTGTTCAAACAGAATTTGATAGCCTTGGGTTTGGTCTTTTGGGGCAAAAGGATGGAGTTTTCCAAATTCTGGCCAAGTTACCGGAATCATTTCCGCAGTAGCGTTAAGTTTCATGGTACAGGAACCCAAAGGAATCATGGATGTATTTAAGGACAAATCCTTAGTTTCCAAACGATGAATATAGCGCAGAAGTTCGGTTTCTGAATGGTAACTGTTGAAAACCGGATGGGTTAAATAGGCAGATTTTCGGGTAAATGCAGTTAGGTTTTCCGATATATTTAAAACATCTTCAACCGTAAAAGTTAATTCAGATTCAGCAAAGATTTCCCACAAATCAATTAAATCTTTAGGGGTTGTAGTTTCATCTAAACTAATACCAACGGTTTGATCATCAATGACTCGGAGATTAATCTTTTTAGCTTGGGATGCTGACAGAATTTCCGTTAAGGATTTTTTCCCTAATTTGACTTTAATGGTATCAAAAAAGGGTTCTGTTCCTATTACATACCCTAACCGTTTTAACCCTTCTGCTAAGGTCAAGGTTAACTGATGAATAGTTTGGGCGATTTGTTGTAGTCCAGACGGCCCATGATACACCGCATATAAACTCGCAATGACCGCTAATAAGACCTGGGCGGTACAAATATTACTGGTAGCTTTATCCCGGCGAATATGTTGCTCCCGGGTTTGTAATGCCAACCGCAAAGCGGGGTTTCCTTGGGCATCTTTAGACACACCAACCATCCTACCCGGAACGTTGCGTTTATAGGCTTCTTTGGTGGCAAAATAGGCTGCATGGGGGCCTCCATAACCCAGGGGAACCCCCAACCGTTGGGTACTTCCAACCGCAATATCTGCTCCTAATTCCCCAGGAGGTGTTAATAGGGTTAAACTTAAAATATCTGCCGCCACGGTAACTAAAGCCTGATGTTTTTGGGCTGTTTCGATAAAGTTTCGATAGTCATAAATTGTCCCATCCGTTGCCGGATATTGCAACAAACAACCAAAAATAGGAGTATTGAAATCAAAGGTATGATGATCTCCAATAATAATCTCAATGCCCAGGGGAATTGCTCGGGTTTTCACCACATCAATGGTTTGGGGGTGACAATCTTGGGAGACAAAAAAGCCCGTAGCTTTGGTTTTAGAAACGGCATAACTCAGACTCATGGCTTCGGCGGCGGCAGTGGCTTCATCCAATAGGGAAGCGTTAGCTATTTCTAATCCGGTTAAGTCAATAATTAGGGTTTGAAAGTTTAATAAAGCTTCTAAGCGACCTTGGGCAATTTCAGCCTGATAGGGGGTATAAGCGGTATACCAACCGGGATTTTCCAGGATATTTCTTTGAATCACTGCGGGTGTGATACAATCGGAGTATCCCATGCCTATAAAAGAACGATAGACTTTATTTTGAGAGGCGATCGCTTTTAATTGATTTAAAGCCGCATATTCACTTAATGCTTCTGGTAATTTTAGGCTATGATTGAGGCGAATACTAGCAGGAACGGTTTGCTCAATTAAGGTTTCTAAACTCGAAACCCCCAACAATTCTAACATTTGTTGAATCTCAACGGGATTGGGGCCTAGATGCCGTTGGGCAAACCCCTGGGACTGCGGGGGGTTTCCGTTACCCTTGGGGGCGGAAGATAGTATGGTTTCCATCTGGGTGTTCGTTGAGGAAGTAATCTCTAACATGAAGCTCCGATTGATTCAACTATTGACTTTGATTAAAATTAGTCTAGCAAAGTCTGAAGACAAGAGATAGGAATAGTTGATCAATTCAAGGATTTGTTAACAATAACCTGCTTATTTTTATAGATTTAAGCTAAAATTATAGAGTGAGTCTAAATTAGTCTACTCCTATTCCGATATCTTTCAGATCTATTTCTGGTTCTGAAAGTGATCGGAAGGTTCTCCAGGGAAGAAGCTAGTGTCTAAAACTTTGTCTAGGGTATAGGGACATTCTGTGGGAAAATCTTGATCATTCAGGGAGGTTTCGCGTACAGCTAAGTCAATGCCACTTTGATAACCTTTGTGTAATGCTTCAGGAAGATAGGGTTTTAAACTGGGATTTTCTGTTAATAAATAGCCAATCTCTCGGCGTTGTTCGCGCAGGGTCACAAACCAACTTTTAGAGCGTTTATTGGGTTGAAACTGCCACTTGAGTAAATGACCGAGTAAGATTCCTAAACGGTTTTTTAACTCTTGCTTTTGTTGTTTTCCCAAAGATTGAATCTCCTCAGCCAAATTGATCATATCAAGGTGATCTAATGCGCCTTCCCGTAGTAGTTTAGCTTGTTGCTGTGTCCATCCATAAAAGTCTTGTTCATAAAGAGAGGAGCTTTTTTGAAAGGATGCGCTCTGTTTTATATCCATAATATTAATTCAGAGGATAGAAGGAATTATATTGTTTTTTAAAATAGGTGTCAAATTGGGCGATCGCAACTTCAATAAAAAAGCGAACACATCTTTTTTCACTTCTAGGTTTTACCAGGGAACAAAAAGTACGAGGAGAAAATATAAATTCTCTGCTATAATCAGTAAATAATAGAGTTCGACTAGATGGCTATGTCTTCCATAGAAATTACACAGGCAATTTCCCAAATTTCCGAATTATTTGATTTAGCTTTAAATGGAGAAGAAATTATTATTACAGAAAATAAAAAACCTTTGTTAAAATTGGTTTTATTTCAGCAAAAACAATCTCAACGTCCTGCTTTATTTGGAACAGATAAAGGAATTATTTCTATTACTGATGATTTTGATGATCCTTTAGAAGAATTTCAAGATTAGAAATGCAAGTTTTATTAGATACCCATGCACTAATTTGGTTTTTCTCAGGGAATGAAAAACTCAATGGGAGGGCGCGAAATTTAATTGAAGATATAAACAACATCAAATATATTAGTGTGGCAAGTGTTTGGGAGATGGCAATTAAGCAAAGTCAAGGAAAACTAGCTTTATCGGTATCATTAGAGGACTATATAGCAGAAAAACTCCAGCTAGAAGATTTTAATTTACTAGAAATTAAACTGAGTCATTTAAACTTGGTTTGTCAATTACCTTTTTATCATAAAGATCCCTTTGATCGATTATTAATTGCACAAAGTATTGTTGAAAATATTTCTATTATTAGTCAAGATTCTATATTTAATTTATACCCAATTCACAGATTAGAGTAGGCATTTGTGCATAGCGATCACTTTTCTATAAATTAAATTAAAAAAGAGCGATCGCCCTTTTTCAACGATTAATAGAAGAAAGGCGATCGCAATTTTTAATTCAATAATTGTACGGAGTTACTCTCTCAAATCTAAACTCGGAAAATTGTGAGTTTGTAGGGGCGAGTTTTCCTGTTTCCTCATTTCTGAATAATTAATTGATAGGCTTGATACAGAATTTTGACGGGTTGAGAGATGGTTTTAAGAAATTGATCAATTCCTTTACCCGTATCTTCTTCAGGGTGTTCAGGATCTCGATATTCATAATCATCAAAAATCATAATTCCTCCCGGTTTAAGTAAATTCCAAGAAAGCAAAGCATCCTGTAAGACCACCGAGGCTAAATGACAGCCATCAATATAAACAAAATTGTAGGTATTATGAGTTAGGGTTGCTAAGATTTCTTGGGAATATCCTTCTAATTTGGTGACTTTTTCGGCTACTCCGGTTTTAGTGATATTTAGATCAAATTCCGGTTTAAAACTTAAATCGATACAGGTTATTTTTGCCGTAGCATGGGTTAAAATATGATCAAGTAACCAACAAGCTGACATCCCTTGAAAACTACCGATTTCTAAGCCTTGAATTTCAGGACAGTCAGCAAAAGCAGATAGGGCTTTTTCCCAGTTGGGAATATTAACGCTAAACCAATCTTTGGTAAAACGATAATCTTTCTCCAGACTAGAATTCCATCCCCTTAAATGATGGGATTTTTGATGGGCTTGGATGGCGGTTTCTAATTCCCCGATTTCCGATAAAAAGTTACCTAAATGGGTATGAGCATGGGGTAAATTAGGACTTAATAGTAGGGCTTTTTGAGAAGCTGCGATCGCTTCTTCCCATTGTTTTTGATAACTATAAGCTCGACTTAAAGATAAGTAGATAAACGGATTTTTATATTCTAATTTTAACGCATCTTGATAACAAGCGATCGCCTCATCCCATTGTTGTAATTTAAGCTTGATTTCCGCAATTTGAAAACGGGGTAAATAGGCTGTGGGACTTAATTCTATGGCTCGCTGGTAACAATGAATTGCATTTTCCCATTTGTTTAATTGTTTATTCGCATTCCCTAAACCCAGATAGGAAGCAAACATTTGATTATTCCTCTCCACAGCTTGACTATAAAATTGAATAGCCTTATCCCACTGTTGGAGTTGCATATAAACCTCTCCTAAATTATGATAGGGTTCATACCCATTTGGGTTAGCTTGAATGGCATTTTGATAACAAAAAATTGCTGGATTGATTTCCCGTTTTTGAAACATTCGATTTCCCAGGTTTAAATAGTCAGTAAATGTCCCTAAACTTGGTTCTAAATGCAAGGCTTTATACCAGAGTTCCTCCCCTTCATACTGTTGATCAATTTCCATCAAAACCTTGGCTAAATTTAGATAAACTACCGCCAGATTAGGATTACATTCTATCGCTTTTCGATAATTAAAAATTGCCGTTTCCCAGTCTTGTTTTTGACTATAAATATCTCCTAAATTTCCATAAACTTCTGCATAGTTTGGCTGTAGTTTCAGGGCTTTCCGATACCAAAATTCCGCCTGTTCAAAATCCTCTTGCACTTGCCAAATCACCCCTAACATTTTAGAAATGGGTGCATAGTCTGGATCTAAATTAAGAGCCGCCAAACAAACAGAAAGTGCTTGATCAACCTGTTGATGTGCTAAATAATAATTAGCCTGTTGATATAAATATTTAACAAAAGTCTTGGGATTTAAAGATGAGTCCATTGGGTCAGTTTGAGTCAAGGGTTGAGGGTTTGGGTTGAAGGTTAAGGGTTAACCATCAACCTAAACTACTATCTACTTTCTAATCAACCTAAACGGTGATTACTTTCCATTTGAACGGTGCTTTCTTCAGGGGAAGGAGAGGTTAATAAAGGACTGTTTTTCGGTTTTAATACCGCTTGAATAGTTCTTAAAAAACGATTGGGTTTAGGTACTTGACCATTTAATAATTGACGTTCTTTGACTTTTTTCGCCAGATGACGCATTACGGATAAGTCTAATTCGTCAATGAAGTGATCTGCAATCTTTTCCCCCATGAATTCTATGGCTTCAGAATACTGTTCCATTAAGGATTCTACGGCCTGCGAAGCGTCGGTTATGATCTGATCAGAAACGGGATTTTGATCAATAATAGGTGGCTGAACTTCTACCGTAGCTTGGACTCGATTGAGACGATGATTTAAGAAATTTTGATACTCGTCAATGGTCATTCCCAAATTATAAATATGATGATGAACATGATCAATTAAATTGACTTCTGCAGGAGCAAATAGATCATCCTGTTGACAAATTCCATGCAAACTTGCCCAAGTTTTTAGGGTATTCGCATCATGGAGTTGATAGCGGTCTAAAAGTTGAGTAGTTGTCATATTTGTTTCGGGAGTTGGTTTAAAATCACTCATGGATTAATCCTCATTTACAGCTATATCTGACAGTTTGTTTAACACTTTTGATTGCAGTTAATATGGTATACTAAATTAATACTAATTCAAGGCAATAGGCAATGGGCAATAGGCAATAGTAATTTATTTTTCAATGTTTATAACAAAAGCAATAATCCTTTTATGATAACAGCAAAATGCTATCTGAAGAAAAATACCCAATCAGCTTGAATTAGTCAAGGCTTAAGGACTCCGACTAAAGAAACCGGGTTTTTTACCGAATCTGCGGGTATCGAATGAAGTATAGCGCCGCAACAGACCCCACTAAACCAAAGTCAATGCTATTAGCCGTGATCGCAGTATTCACATCCCGCCCTGAGTCAAAGTAGTGGCTCTCCCTAAGTCCTGCTGCTCCAACTTCAGTTCCCACAAATTGCGATCACCTAAAGCCTGACATTCTTTGGAATCTATGAGACGGTCTACATAGTAAAATAATCCTACCAACTTACCGTACTATATACGGCATCCCTGTACTCTCAGTTATGACGGGTACAGAAGGGCTGTATATATAGTTTAATTACAATTAGATAGAGATCAAGTCATTAAAAGTCAAATATTTCCACCCTTATTTTTGTTTAAGTCCCACTATGCCAATCTACGATTATTTCTGTCCCAGCAACAACCAAACAGTAGAAGTGATGCACTCCTTGACCCAAGAGATCACTACCTGGGGTGAAGTTTGTCAGTTAGCCAACTGTGACCTGGGAGATACTCCTAAAGATGCTCCAGTTCGTCGGGTGCTGAGTGCGCCGATGCTATCTATTCCTACTTCTAATGCCGATTACAAGAACGCCGGATTTACGAAGTTAGTCAAACGAGATCAGGGAGTTTATGAAAATGTCACGGCTTCGGATTAACTGAACTAGATTGATGTTTACCTTTTTCCTTTTCTGTATCATCCATGAATCCCTTTAACTTCTTGTAAAAATCAGGATGTTTTAGGGATAATTTATCGGTTTGATTCGGTTCTAATTCATTGTTTTCAGATAGTTTAAGGTTTTGCTCTGTTATTGATGTATCTTTATTTTGACTCCCTAGTAATAAATTTGGGGGAAAACGATGACAAATTAAACGTTCAAATTCTGGAGTAAAATGATGAATTTTTTGTCCTCGTCTTTGCCAATAAACTAAGATATGTTCCACAGAAATAGCTTTATAGCGTCCCTGATATAAAGATTCTAAAATAGCGGGTAAAAACCAATCTGGATCATATTTTTTTTGCCACCGATCAATAATTTGTTCCGGGGTCTGGTCTGCTAATTCAAAGCCATAATATTTGAGTAAATCAGCAGGTTTGACCGAGCTAGAAAGGCTCCAAGGATCTTCTATCGGCATTATGACCTGAGATTTACGCGGTTCTTCATCCCTAAAGGGAAAGTCTACAGCAAACAGAAAAATCACCTCCTTGGTATCAATATTGTAGCAGGCAATCTTGCTATCTTGCTATAGGGAGGAAAAGGAATTCACCGCAAGCGGTTTACTGCATCAAAATTATTCTACTCAGTTTTCCATTCTGTTTCTGGAATATCAGCATTGATCATAATATTGCGTAAGGTACCGAGAGGTAAATTCCGATCGCTTCTCGAATATTTTCTAAAGCTTCTGCTTCCGTTTCACCTGCGGAAACACAACCGGGTAACTCTGGACACCAAACAGCCCAATCTCCGGTTTCAGGGTCAGGTTCTAAAATAACACGCCATTTCATAAGGTTTTTTCCTGGTGATATTTAACCATCAAAAATGTTGAGTTAGAGGGAATTGTTTAACTCATTAGTTATTATAGATCGGATTTTGAATTAAATCAGTTTTATTGAATCGGCTATTCAGGAATAATTTGATCAATCTCTTTCATAATAGTTAAAGTTGCTGTTAACGCGATCACAATTTTTTGATAATGCAAAACATCATCAAACGATAAACTACGATTAGCTTTTTTACGATCTTTTAACCATTTATCTAACACTTGATACCCGCCAATTTTAAATCCCCAAATTTCCGGCAGTATCCCTTCAAAATAACGGGTTTTATTAATATAAACTCGTTGTTGTTGCGGTTTATAAGTTACTTCTGTAACGCTGTTATCTCCTTCGCCTTGATATTTGGTAATTAAACGATTAAGTTGTTGAGATTCCATTAAGTGTAATTTAACTAATTCTTCGCCTTTTTGGGCTAAATTTTTAAATAATTGCTCATTGCTGGTTAGGGGTAAGCGAGGAAAATCTATTTTTAAATATTCTGCATATCGTTGACGATAGGTGGGACTATGGAAAATGGCATAAGCATAATAAAATATCTGTTCCGGGGTGGGAATATATCCTAATTTTGCTTTAATTTCACTCAGGAAGTTAGGAGAAAAGTTAGAATTACGTTCCGTAAATAAGTTGTATTGATCGTTTTCGATATCGGGGTAAATGTAGAGAGGAAAAATATTAACACCGCCACGTCTAAAGATATTTGTATCTACAGAGGTTTTGGAAACTGTAACTAAACTCCATTCTGGATCATCTACTGCTTGTCCTTGACGACCTATAGCTATAGCTAAATTTTGATGATTTATATTAATTAGATGTCGCATTACTTCATTTCTAGGTCTTTCTGATATATTTTGATGATGATAATAATTTCTCCAATCAAAAGGGCGATAAAGACAATGGGTAAAATATTTTTCCCATTCACAATTATTTGCCAATAAATATCTACTTTCTTTTATTTTCCATTCATTGGTATCATTGATATTATATTTTTGAGCAATAACATCATCGGTAATATTTAAGTTTATAAAATCTTCTATCCGTTTTTGAAGTACATCAGCATCAAAATCTAAAGCGAAGTGATCTCGATGGGTTTTAATACCACTTGAATTAACGGGCATTATATCAGTAATTTTCCAGCCTTGGTTATATTCTACTAATAAATCTTGATTTTGAGGAATAAAAAGATAAAAAGGTGAAGTAGGAAAAATTTCTTTCCACTCAATTGTAGTAAAATCATTTTCATTAAGATAACTATACTTATATTCTCGTGAACCCCAAATATCAACATGATAATATTTAGTCATTTGCTACCTCCAATTGAGTCACAAACACTTCTGAACGTAAGCGATTTTGTACTTCTGAGGGATCAGCTTCTTCAAAAAACAATTCTAAAGCTTCAATCAAATTATTTCTTGCATCTTCAATAGAATCACCTTGACTAGCAATATCTAGTTCTGGGCATAAAGCAACATAACCATCACCTTCACGCTCAATGATAGCTGTAAATTTTGGGGCTCGGATCATCTTGTTTTCTCCTGGGCATATTTAATCATAAAACAAACTGCAACTCCCTGCTGAATATCAAATACATTTTTATCGGGTAAACCATTGGGAGTCACTTCTTTTTTCTTACTATTACCATGTAAATCTATTATATAGATTTCATCAAAGGTTTTCTCTAAACTTTGTCTCATCCCTCGAAAAGTAGGATTATCCAGATAACCATGATTGGTAATAAATGCTAAAATTCCCGAACCTGTACGGTCAATTCGCCATTGTCCAAACCGAATAAACTTAACATAATCATCTTGTAAGTATTTCGGGTTACGTTCTCCCAATGGTACACCATCTACATAATAATAGTCTTTAATTAATTCTGATATCCATTCACTGTTATTGGCAGAATGCCCCGAATAAGGGGGATTACCTATGACTATCATAACCGGAAAATCTCGCTTAATTGCTGCGGCTTCATTGGCTTCTTGGGCAACATATTGACCAAATAATATATCGGATTTTTTTAACGCTTCATCTAAGGTATTAGTTAAATAAATTCCTAACCGTTGTTTATCTTTAAATTGATAACCATAATTTTGCAATTGTAATCCTAATTTTAAATGGGCGATCGCATAGGGAGCCATTAACAATTCAAATCCATATAAACGATTAAATAAATGATCCTTAACATAATCATTCCAACTACTTCCTAACCCCATTTCCTCTAAATTTTGGTAAATTTGATTCACCACAGTATAGAGAAATGTTCCGGTTCCCGTTGCCGGATCAAGAATTTGTACCCTCGGCTGCTGGGTGGTTTTATCTTTACTATAATCTGCCAAACCTAACGCTAAATTAAACCGATTTTTCAGAATTAAATCCACTGAACGCACGATAAAAGATACCACAGGTTCCGGTGTATAATAAACTCCTCTACTTTTCCGTAAGGCGGCATCATAAGCCGCTAGAAAGGTTTCATAAAAATGTACAACCGGATCTTCCTGTCGGGTATTTTTGCCAAAATCTTCTAAAATATTCGTCATATTAACTTGGGCTAAAAGCTGGACTAAATCGTCAACAGCCCAATTAATTTGAGAAAGCGCATCCGTATCAACAACGGTATTAAATAACCGCTTTAAAAACGGGTTGGTATCGGGAATATATAACCCGGCTGTGCGCCGTTCAAACGCATAATTTTGAGGGTTTTGAGCATGACTAACTCTAGCTGTAAATAAACCATAGGCGACAGTTTGAGCATACATATCTGCAAAAGTAGATGGTTCTAAATTCGGTAATAAAACCTCTTGAAATCCCTTTTGAAGTTGATGCAGTTGTCCGGTTTCTGTTTCTAATTTTAAGGCTTCTATAACTGCATAACGAATGGCTTTTGTCAATCGTGCCATCTGTTTTGCTAAGTCTTCAGGGTTATTAATCATTTCACCCTGATAGTTCAGAAATCCTTGAATTAATTGATTTGTCGGTTCAGAATCAATTAGTTGAATCTGATGATTAACTTGTTCTCCTAAAACTGTTTTTAAGCGCAGTTTCCCGTTAATATACCAACGAAATTCTAAATAATTTGTTAAAATTAAGTTAGCCCCAATATGGGATTCTCGATAACGTTCTAACTGTTCTGTTTTTTCGACGATTGATAAATCTATTCCTAAATCTTTGGCTTCTACATATCCAATTAATAACTCGCTTTTTCTAACCGTAAAATCAGGTATTCCAGCTTTATTTCCTTTTTCTTCAATACTGGCTTCAATTTGTTCTGAAGGATGATCTAATAAGGTTTTTAAAGTAGGATAGTGGGTGCGTTCACTTCCTCGTTGTAAATTTTTGTGAAGCGATCGCAAATAATTTTCAAAATTCATGCTAATCATTCCCAAATTAATCCTAGTTTTTATATGTTCTCATAAAATTTTCATTCTTTCGATAAAATGATCTATAATAGAAAGAAGAACTAATTAGCATCGGGTTGGGAAGAAACTATCGCAATTATTGGTTTAACTGTTGAGGTGGAAAGTCATTATATTTGGCAAGGGAATGGCCAAAAGCTGTAAAATTACAAAATTGTAATCCAAACAGCATTATTCTTGTAATTTTCATAACCGTTAATATTACACAAGGTAAGTTGTTAGTTAGAGCTAACCCAAAATTTCAAAGTAGCAATCCCTGGATTTGGGGGTGTTGTTCGAGTGGTTCAAATAAAAAAAGTAACTAGCAACTTAACTCAAAAACTTAATTAAGGGAGATTTTACTATGGCTATCGACACAGAATCAACACTTCTCAAAAATCCCCAAAATTCGCCGATTCAGGGAAATGTTCCCAATAATCAAGGGAATAACAAACCAGCTAATAATCCGCCATTACCTCCGAATCAGGGAACTAACGAACAACCTAATAATCCACTATTGCCTCCGAATCAGGGAACTAACGAACAACCTAATAATCCACTATTGCCTCCAAATCAGGAAACTAACGAACAACCTAATAATCCGCCATTGCCTCCGAATCAGGAAACTAACGAACAACCTAATAATCCGCCATTGCCTCCAAATCAGGAAACTAACGAACAAACTAATAATCTGCCATTGCCTCCCAATCAAGGGAATAACGGACAAACTAATAATCCGCTATTGCCTCCAAATCAAGGGAATAACGAACAAACTAATAATCCGCCATTGCCTCCCAATCAAGGGAATAACGGACAAACTAATAATCCGCTATTGCCTCCCAATCAAGATGATATTTTGACGGGAACTACCGGAAATGATTATTTAACAGGTTATCGAGGAAATGATGTCCTTGTGGGAAATTCTGGGGACGATATCCTGTTAGGAGGACGAGGACTTGATTCCTTAGATGGTGGCGACGGTAATGATTTATTAGATGGGGGTGGTGGGAAAGATATTCTCACTGGTGGCGCTGGCGTTGACACCTTTGTATTGACAGGTAAATTTAGCTATCCTAACGCTGATTTTGCAGATGTTATTATGGATTTTCAGCCAGGAACTGATCGTATTTTGCTCAAAGGTATTGAGAATATTTCTAATGTAAATATTGTTCAAGGTACTGGTGTTTATGCTAATGATACTATCGTCAATATTGGGGATACGGGAAAAGTTTTAGCTATCTTTAAAGGAGCGGTATCTACAAGCATTAATATTTCCGATTTTACTCTGGGTTAACTATTTTTATCTCCCGATGTTCAGACCTCTTGCAACACTAACTAAAACCTGCATTATTCCGTTTATTCTAATGATGGTTTGAATAACTTTTGCAAGAGGTCTAATATGCAATTCGTAAATGTTGGCTACATATTCCCGATTAAAAAGGGGATCTAGGGGGTCATCTAATATTTAAAATATTCATGTTATGCTAATTTTTGAATTGCCCATTTTGCCCTAGCTCTAACTGCTAGAACTTCATCAATATTTTCTAATTGTTGTAACTGTTCTTGAATTTTATTAAACCATTCTGGTTGCGTTTTCTGAATAGCTATTGCTAAACCCTCTAACCCAAAAATACCCGCATATCTAACAATCCATTCGGGATCTTCTACGGTTTTTTGTAATATTTTTAAAGTTTCAAATTGAGCATCAGCAAGTTGTTCAGAAGGTAATTTATCCCAGCGAATAGTCCCTAATCCTCTGGTGGCAGCCCGACGAACACTCAAAGCAAAATCACTTCCGGCGGATTCTAATAAAACCTCTAAACCACGAGGATCACCAATCCCTGATAAGGCACGAACAGCCCAAGCCCTTGCCCCATAATTGTAACCATCTAATTGTTCTAATAAAGGGATAACCGCAGGTTCACCCAACTGAGTTAATCCATCCACCGCAGCCACCGCAGCCCCAGGATTATTATAGCCTAAAACCGTAATTAATGTCGGAATTGCTTCCACAGAATTAGCCTGAGCCAAAGCAGAAACAGCATCTAATAAAGCAGTAGCAGAATCGGCTTTTTCCACATCTTGAATTAATGTTTGTACAGTCATATTTTTACTATTAGCTAATATTTTTTATAACAAAGAATCCATTAATTCCATGACTTCAATTGCTGATTCAGACAAAATTAAATCATAAGTATCGCTTAATTGATGTTCTAAAACTCCTTTTAAGGCTATTAATTTTAAACTATTTTCTGCTAAGGTTTGGGCGATCGCTTTTGCCCCGGGTAAATATCCAATTGCCCCTAAGTCCATTAAAGCGGTGCGACGTAAGGTTAAATCCTTCCCTTTTAAAGCCTCTATTAACTGTTCTCCATAGCCCTGTTCTCCGGTTAATTGATACATTGCCCTCAATGCCGCATACTTAACTTTAGGAACAAAATGCTCTACAAAGGGTTGAACAAACGGAATTGCAACGGTGGCTTTTAAACTGCCTAATGCTTCTAAAATAGCATCATAGGGTTGAACTAAATAGGGTTTTCCCTGCACAAATTGAGCGACTTCTAATCCCCCGGCTAATAATTTTATTAAAGCCGGAATACAACGCTCATCCCCTAATTGTTCTAAGGATTGTGCTGCGGCTTCTCGCACATAAACATCAGCACAGTCTAAACATTCAATTAATGCCGAAACTGCTCGCCTATCTCCTAGTTTTCCTAAAGCTCTAGCCGCATTTCTGCGTAGGGGATAACCGCCTTCTTCGGTGCGATCGGATTCATCCTTTAAAGCTAAAATCAAGGCATCTACCGCCGCAGGTTCATTAACTCGAAAACGTCCTAACCACCAAGCCGCATAATAGCGACGTCCGAGTTCTTCATGGCAAAGATTGGCGATCGCCTGTTCAATGGTTAAAGATTCTTCCTCTTGAGTGGTATTGTTTTCTGTTGATTCAGAACCAAAATCTGGCATTATGTCAAAGTCTATTATTGTCAACCTTATTGATCATAGCAGTTAGCAATCAATCCGAGAATAAAAAAAGCCAAGTATTTTAGATATAAAATACTTGGCTACAAATCTTCATGTTTGAATTAAACACAGGTTTGTCGTATCGTTAAATTCTGTTTTGAATTTCGATAAACCTAATTATTCTTCTGCATCAGAAGTTAAAGGTTGAATGCTGACAATTTTCGCGCCCAGCCGCGTTAAACGCTGCATTTCTTGGTTCATGCGGTTGTAAGGAACAATAATGAATTGGCTGGCGCTAGAACGAATAGAATAGTCGGTTTTGTCGGTTTCATCTGATTGACGTAAACCCACAACTTCATAACGAAAAAAGCGACTTCCCGATGGAGACGCGGAGGATTGTCCTACTGCAACTTGACCTAACATTATTTTGAATTAATTTAATAAAGTTGTACAAAAACAATAAACAGGGATTGCTGATCAGCGCCCCCTGTTTAAAAAAACGTCCTAAACAGGCGTAATACTGGCGACTTTACCACCTTGGCGTTGAATTTCCTGAAGTAGAGGAGATAAGCGTTCGTAAGGAACAATAAAGGACTTGCTGCTGCGACGCACTTTAGGATATCGACGCTGATTAATTCCAGCCACTTCAACCCGATAGCTACGATCAGATTGTCCTAACACTCCACCTGTACTGAATCCCGTAGTGGGAACCACACCTTGACCGGAGGAACGATAAGACCAACCTCCACTACCACCCGAGGGGCCAACAATTGGAGAAGTGCTGTTTTCACCCAGTTCTTTAGCCAAGCGAGAGCTATTACCCTCTATTTGAGAGCGATCGCTATTGGCGTAACCGCGATATAACCGGAAAATCCGAGTAAAGCCAACGGTTCTTTGTCCCCGTTCAACTTCAAAAGCGCGATAGTAGGGAACCACATTTTCCCCAAAGTTTTCCAGGTATTCGACTGAATCAATATAGGAATCAATATCAGCGTCATAGCCTTGGTTTTGGTATAAATCCAAGTGGAAAATCACTTCGGATTCATCATAGGGAGCACGACCCAGTAAATGTTTGTGATTGAGTTCAATCACACGGGTTTGGAAATTCGGGTAGAAAAACTTGGTTTTGTACAGTTCTGATTTAGCAACGGAACGGACAAACTCCCGCACGCTGATGCTACCATCGGTCAACAGAGATTCAGCACTTTTCAGGCGCTCAGAACTCATTAAATAATCGTTACCCAGCAGTTGGCGATAAACGGCACGAATTACCCGTTGAGCATCGTCCCGAGTCCAATCTGGTCGCAGTTCAACACGAGGCGTTTCTTGGAACGCAGTAGTTCCTAGCCTAGATGCTGCTGTTGTAATGGCCACCTAAAATCCTCCTCTTACATTTAAGAACATGACCGAGAATCAAGTTGCGATTGTAGCGTGCATTGATTCGCTATTAAAGGTTTGTTAGTCAGAGGAATCAAGTCTAGGGGTCTCGGGTTAAGAATCCGCCCAAACTCCAACTCCTCTGACACAAACTGGCATTAAGGTTAAAATTAATGAGATTATGCCAAAGTAATTCTCATTACCCGCCCCCCGGCGCGATGAATTCGCTGCAACTGAGTAGACAGTTGGTCATAGGGTACGGTATATTCAGTTTGGGTACGGCGCACTTGAGGCAGAGACTGTGTTGCTTTTTGCATCACGCTCAGGCGGTAGAGTTGTCCACGACTCCCGCCCGTCGTACCTGCTAGACTTTGACCATTCTCCGAGGTTTGAATCGGAGAAGACAAGTTTCGGCCCAATTCCCAAGTTAAGCGACTTTGCTTTTGGTTTTGAGCGCGATCGCTGCTGGCATACCCACGATAGAGGGTAAACAAGCGGTTGAAACCCACGGTTTTCTGTCCATCCTGGGTAGAAAAGCCCCGATAATACGGAACAATATTTTCCCCAAAATTATCCAGATATTCTTGGGAGTCTAGGTAAGAATTGATTTCCGCTTCATAGCCCTGACGATTATAGAGATCGACATGAAACGCAATCTCCGACTCATCGTAAGGGGCGCGACCGAGCAGATGTTTGTAATTTAACTCAATAAACCGAGTTTGAGAATTAGAGTAAAAAAACTTAGTCCGGTAAACCTCGGATAAAGCAATAGCTCTGACAAAATCCCGAACGGTAATTTGTCCTTGGCGCAGTAAAGATTCCGCGCTAGTGAGCCGTTCCCGCGACATCAGGTGTTCGTTGCCCATCACCTGACGATATGCTGCCACAATCACGGTTTGCACGTCTGCTTCCGTGTAGTTGGGCCGTAGTTCTACGGGTTTTGTTTCTTCAAAGGCCCGGATACCAAGTCGGCTACCTTCAAGCAAGCCAACCATATCCTTATGCTCCGTAAGAGATTTTCAAAACAGACAAAAAAGAAAAACTTTGTTAATTTCAGACACCGACGGTAATAACTAAAGATGCCCCTAAGCGTTAAACAACCGTTAACCCAGTTGCTAACAGCTATTTACCGCTTAGGAGCATCAAGCGCGCTAAGTCTAGCTCAGAGCGTTGATAGCATAGTCGATGTAGGAGTTGGCTTCAACACCTGCGTCGCCAGTCAGACCATGGTTAGCTTTGATATATTTCAGAGCTTCCACATACCAGCTAGGAGACAGTTCAAAAGTCCGGTTGATTTCATCAACACCAGCAATCAGGTACTCATCCAAAGGCCCTGTACCACCAGCAATTAAACAGTAGGTGACTTGACGGAGGTAGTAACCGATGTCACGAGCGCATTTGGCTTTACCACGCTCGGTAGAAGCGTAGTTAGGCCCTTGCAATGAGGTGGTGTAGGGAAATTTGTTATACACTGCTTGGGCAGCACCGCTGATCAGGCTGTCAGATTTGGCGCTCAGAGCTTTGGCAGCTTCTAAACCAGCTTTGGCTTGACGGAAACGTCCGAAAGCGATTTGCAGTTCAGTGCTGCTCAGGAAACGGCCTTGAGAATCGGCGGTTGTTACTGCTTCAGTCAGGGGGGTTTTCATTCTTGAGTTATCTCCCTATGGGTTTACAAAGTTGAGGTACAGATTGAAGCCTTTTAATTCGGACTTCTATGGAGTTATGAAAATCTAATTTCTGAAAAATTAGGCGACAGCAGCGGCGGCGCGGTCGAAGTAGCTGGCGATTTCAGAAGCCAGGGCACTACAATCTCCAGGAGTAACTCCTGCGGGATCTTTCACGATAGCCAAAGCTGCATCTTTCATTTTGCCAACGCCAACGGCAACGGAAGCACCGGGAACGCCCAAGGCTAAGTAGGTTTCACGCAGACCGTTCAAGCAACGATCATCAAGAACGCTAGCATCTCCAGCAAAAATTGCGTAGGTGACATAACGTAAAATAATTTCCATGTCGCGTAAGCAAGCAGCCATACGACGGTTGGTGTAAGCATTACCACCAGGAGCAATCAACTGGGATTGCTCATCAAACAAAGCACGAGCAGCATTGGTAACAATGGCGGAAGCGTTACCTGTGATCCGGTTAACGGCATCTAAACGCTTGTTGCTTTCGGCAACCATTTGGCTCAGAGCATCGATTTGGCCGGTGCTTAACATTTCGCCGCGGGTATCAGCTTGAGAAACCACCTTGGTAAAGGCATCAAACATGGATTAATCTCCTACTTGACTTGCTTAACTTTGTTTTTGCTTTAGAGTGAAATGATGGGTCTCCCCGATCCTGACTCCTGAGAGTCTCTCTTGTTTGGCTACCGTTACCCTTTTGGGAATAACCTTAGCCTGACTTAGAGGAACCTTAGAAATTCTACATCATTGTATGAAAGGACATTAAACTTTTTTAATCAAATGTTAATCAATTTTCGGCAGACTAACATTTGGCTGTTGTCTTCGCCCTTCAGATATTAGTTATACAACGCTATCGCAATTTGTTGCGTTAAAATTTGTTAAGAACTGTATCTTTCATTAAGATTGCCATCAGAACTCCTTGATTTTATTTAAGTAAAAATACTCATTTTTATGAAAATATTCACCTTACTAGAACCTGGAATCACTGAATACAATAGCCTTTAGGAGATCATAGTCTAGGCTGGTGATGGATTTTGCTTAACCGTAACAGTTCTAATTTTCCCAGAATAGAAATAAGTATTTTTACTTAAATAACTAATGATTTTGAATACTTGAATTCTGAGTCACAGACCACTGAATATTTTGGAGATTTTGACAACCCTGCGTAGTATTTCTTTACAGTTCATAATCCAGTTAAATGTTGAGGTAATCAAGACTTAAGATGGCTTGATCTCCACCTTTGACTTGTGATCGAATACTGAGCGTGGTTGAACCATCCCCCTATCCTTGCTTGATCCAGGCTAAACTGTTAATATTGTTGATTCTTGAGACAACTATGTCGTGTGAGTCTCCCCACTCACATTATCCGTCCTAAATTCGTCCCAATGGTTCATATCAAGCGCGTCGAACTCACTAACTTTAAATCCTTTGGTGGTACAACAGCCGTGCCATTACTACCCGGGTTTACGGTCGTTTCTGGGCCGAATGGTTCCGGCAAATCTAATATTCTCGATGCGTTATTATTTGCCCTGGGGTTATCGTCCTCCAAGGGAATGCGGGCGGAACGTTTACCTGACTTGGTAAATAATGCTCAAAGCCGGAAGGGAACGGTTGAAACCCTCGTTACCGTTACCTTTGACCTCTCCGACTACGACGGTGAACCCTTGGGGAGTGATAGCAAAGAAATTGATAATAGTTTATCCCCAGAAACTGAAACTGAAACCTCTGAGACGCGCCATGGCACGTCTCTACCGGGGGATGACCTATCGATCCCAAATTATGAACCCCCATCAGAATGGACGGTTGCCCGAAAACTGCGGGTAACGAAACAGGGAACCTATACCTCGACTTATTATATTAATGGGGAAGCCTGTACCCAAACCGAACTCCACGAACAGTTAAATAAACTGCGAATTTATCCCGAAGGCTATAACGTGGTTTTACAGGGGGATGTTACGGGTATTATTACGATGAAACCCAGGGAACGTCGAGAAATTATTGATGAGTTGGCGGGGGTAGCTTCCTTTGATCGGAAAATTACCTTAGCCAAGGAAAAATTAGATGCGGTGAAGGATCGAGAAGAACGGAGCCGGATCGTAGAACAAGAATTAATAGCCCAACGCGATCGCTTAGACAAAGATCGGGCAAAGGCGGAAAAATATCAACAACTGCGAGAAGAATTTCAACAAAAAAGCCAGTGGGAAACGGTTCTCAATTATCAGACCCTCCAACAACAACAGGGACGACTGCGGGAACAAATAGAAGCTGATGATCGCACCTTAACGGATCTAAACGAACAGCGTCAACACCAAGATCAGCAAATTCAAACCACATCTGTTCAACTAGAAAAACTCAACGCCCTAGTTAAAGCTATGGGTGAAGAAGAACTAATTGCCCTCCAGTCTAGTTTGGCCACCCAAGAAGCACAACAGAGTCAACTGCAAACCCGGTCTGCGGAACTGGAAACCGCCATCCAACAGACGATCACCCAAATTCATCAAACCGAACAGGAACTGCGCCAACATTATCAAGCCCTCGATGGTCTAGCCATTGAAAAGGATCAGGAAACCCTGAATTTGGGTCAAAGGCAACGGGAACGGGATAGTCTACAAACAACGGTAGAACGAGGTCGCGAAGCCACCTCAGAAGTCGCACAACAGGCGGAAAGCTGGATGGTGCAACAGACAGAACTACATCGCCAAATTGAAACGCTCCAGAAAACCCTTGACCCCCATCGGACTGAACAAGCGCGACTGCGGGAGCGAGTTGAACAACTGCAACGCCAACTTTCAGAACAGCAACAGTCTGTTACCACCTTAGCTCAGGAGTTATCGCAAAAAACGATCGAGTTGCAAACCGCCACAAATCAACGGGATGGGACGGCTCAACGGGTAGCGACCCTGACCCAACAGGTAACGGAAGTGGAAACGGAGTTACAGGTGCAGCAGGAAACCCAAACCCGTCTATTACAGGAACAACGGGAACGTCAGCGCAAACTGGATAAGTCCGAAGCGCAACATCAGGCGCAGCAAGAAGCAACGGGCAGTTATGCGACTAAAATCATCGCTCAGTCGGGAATTTCGGGCATTTGTGGGTTGGTTTGTCAGTTGGGACAGGTGGAACCCCAATATCAGTTAGCCCTGGAAACTTCCGCCGGGGCGAGGTTGGGTAATATTGTGGTGGAAGATGATAGTGTGGCGGCGGCGGCAATTGAATTTTTGAAGCGTCAACAAGCGGGACGGGCGACATTTTTACCCTTAAACAAAATTAAGGGAAATCGTTCTAATTTGCCTAATTTAGCCACGATGAGAAATGTGTCGGGGTTAATTGATTTAGCGGTGAATTTAATTGAATATGAACCCCGTTATCAAGATATTTTTGCTTATGTTTTTGGCAATACTTTAGTATTTAATAATCTCTCTAATGCTCGAAAAGTATTAGGACAATATCGGATAGTGACCTTAGAAGGCGAATTATTAGAAACCACCGGAGCGATGACCGGGGGAAGTGTAGCTTCTCGGTCTAGCTTACATTTTGGTACGGATCAAGGGTCAGCCGAAGCCCGAAATATTGCGGCATTAAAGGAAAGATTAGAAGAAATTGAACGCATTTTAGAACGCTGTAACCGGAGTATTATAGAAGCGAGTCAAACGGTGAAAGAGCGAGCGTTAGAACTGAATGAAGCTCGACAAACGTTGCGAGATCATCAACAACAGGTATCTCTATTAGAGTCAGAAATTAGAACCTTAAATAATCAACAAGAACAACTGCGATCGCAATTAGAAAAAAATACCCAAGAATTCAATACCGCCCAAATTCGCTTAAAGAATTTAGAGGCAGAAATTCCCAATTTAGAAACAAAATTACAACAGGATCGGGAACTCCTAGCCCAACTTGAAGACACCCACAGTCATAGTGAATGGCAACAACTCCAAGGGGTATTAAGAACCCAAGAAACCGAGCTTCAACAAAAAGAGAATGCCCTCAGAACCGTGCAACAACGGTTAACAGAAATTGAAAATCAACAAACCCGTTTACAAGAAAAAAATCAAGCCGGAAATCAGAAATTAGAAGCCACTCGTCAGGAACAAAAGTTTTTAACCCAAAAGTTAGAAACTGTCAAGAATCAGTTAGCAGAAATTCACACAACCATTCAACAAATTCGGGGGAATATATCCAAAGTAGAAGCCAAATTGGGAGAAGAAAAAAGACAACGGGATCAGATAGAAACTAATTTAGGAGAATTGCGTTTAGCTAAACAACAATTAGACTGGCAAATTGAAAAATTGCAAGAAACTCAAGCTGGAAGACGGGAACAATTAACGATTAAATTAGAACAAATTGCCGCAATTAAAATTGAACTCCCCGAACCCTTACCCAATATACCGAATAACTTAGACTTAGCGGCTTTGCAACGGGATTTGCGATCGCTGCAAAAACGCATGGAAGCCTTAGAACCCGTAAATATGTTAGCCCTAGAAGAATTTGAACGCACCCAAACCCGCTTAGAAGAATTAACCCAAAAACTCACTACTTTAGAAGGAGAAAGAACCGAATTATTACTGCGAATTGAAAACTTTACCACCCTCCGCCGTCGAGCTTTTCAAGAAGCCTTTGATGCCGTGAATGAAAACTTTCAAACCATTTTTGCTCAACTTTCAGAAGGAGATGGATATTTAGAAATAGATAACCCAGAAGATCCCTTTACCAGTGGTTTAAACTTAATCGCCCATCCCAAAGGTAAACCCGTCCAACGGTTAACCTCCATGTCCGGGGGGGAAAAATCCCTAACCGCTTTAAGCTTTATTTTCGCCCTACAAAAATATCGTCCTTCACCCTTCTATGCCTTCGATGAAGTCGATATGTTTTTAGATGGTTCTAACGTGGAAAGATTGGCTAGAATGATTAAAAGTCAAACCGAACAAGCTCAATTTCTTGTTGTTAGTTTGCGTCGTCCGATGATGGAAGCCTCCCAACGCACCATCGGCGTCACCCAAGCTAGAGGCGCTTACACCCAAGTCCTCGGAATTAAACTCTAAAAACCGCTATAAATTTTATTGAATACCCCCTTGACATCCTTCTGTCTTTCTTAGTGCCTTAGTGTCTTTGTGTTTCCTTAAAAACCTCATAACACTAAAAACCGCAATTTTCTTGCTCAGTGATTTTTTTAGATGAAAGTTGACATTTTGAGGTAAAATGTCACCATGCTACTAGGATTCAAGACAGAATTGTTAGCATTTTGTATCGGTTATGTTTAAGCAAGCCAGCACAATTCAAGAGAATGGAACCCTGGTTGTTCCTGCCATTAGTCACTATGTTTGTCGAACATTAGTGAACGTTCAATATCCTGACTGGATTAATCCCCGTTATCGCCATATTCCTTGGCAACAATCTGAACATCAATCCTCACTGATTCGTCAACTGAATCAGGGATTAGGTCAAGCTCGAAATCGAGAGGAACTATTAACAAAACTTAAAGCCTATCTCAGCCGATTGTTTAGTATTGAATTCTTACATTCTCCTGAATATAAAGTCTTAATTGCTAAACTCGAACAACTGACAGACCCCAATGTGGCTGCCCTATTTGCTCATTATCCTTTAGTTGATCATTCTTCTTCTCAATTATTAAATGGTAGAAATCCCAGGGAAAGCGGAATTAGTATTTTATTATTAGATGTTGAAAATCTGACTTTAGATATAGAAACGGAAAAATTTTTAGAGACTATTTGCTTATATCCCATGCAAATTAAAGTTGCCTTTGCTAACTGGCGGAGTATGGGAAAAAAAGATTTAGAATATCATCAACGGAGTTATCAACTCATTCATGTTCCCCCGGGAAAAGATAGTGCGGATTTAAAAATGTCAACGGTGGGGTCATCTATTTTTGTACATTATCCCACGGCAAAAGAGGTTCTAGTTTGTTCTTCTGACCGCGGCTTAACCCATTTGTGTAATGCCCTACAAACCCATGGATTAACTGTTTATCAAGTCACTAAAAATAAAACTAATCTTACAGTGCTGAATACCCGCACCAGTCAAGTGAATACCTATTCTTTGAAAACCGCTCCTCAAATTCCTACTTTAGATCAATTTATTCTACAATTACAGGAGATTATCAAACTAGAACAAAAACACTCTCACTGTCAATGGATTAAACTGAATCGAGTTGATCTTTTATATAAAGATGCCTACGATTTAACCATTAGTCAAGTGGTAGCTGCCCATTTTTCGGATTATCAAGCCCGAGATATATTTGTTAAAAATCCCCATATTTTTGTAGTCCATAAATCTTCAGAAAAATCTCCTAGCTATGTGACTCTATTTGAGATTCAATCTTCTGTAACCGAACCTGTTGCGTTATTAAATACGGAGTTATCTCAAAAAATTCTGATTGAATCTTTGGAAGATTTAGAAACCGCTTTAATTAAAATTATCCAAGAACTTACTTTAAATTCATCGGAGGATAATGTTTCATTGTCTATTCTAGGAACCCAATTTCATCAAAAATATGGGATTTCTATTACTAAAATTATTAAAAAATTAAGATTAGGTGGCAATTTTCAAAAGCTATTAAATCTAAGCACCGCCTTTAATTTAGAAAAAACTGATAAAGATTGGAGAGTTAAGTTAAATTCCCCGTAGAGATGTGCCATGGCGCGTCTGTGTCTCGTCTGTACTGCGGTATTTTATATTCCATCCTTCAATATTTCCTACGCATCCGTATGATGTAGAGAGAGAGTAGAGAGACGCGCCGTGGCACGTCTCTACAGGGGGAACGATAATTTGTTATACTAATAAAGATGATTGTTAAGAAATATAAAGGAAAATGAACAATAAAGTCGCTATCATTGTGGGCGCCACAGGAGGAATTGGATCAGCCGTCGCCAGAAAATTGGCCCAAATGGGAACAAAACTGGTCTTAGTCGCGAGGAATAGCAGTCAATTGGAAGCTTTAGCAACGGAGTTAGACCCAACGGAATTGTTAATTGTCCCAACGGATATTACTGACCCCCAACAGGTCGAGAATTTAATCCAAAAAACCGTTGATTATTTCGGTCAAATTGATATTTTAGTAAATGCGGCGGGGGCGGGAATTTTAAAACAATGGAATAAAATTGAACCGACTGATTTAGATGCCATGTTAGATCTAAATTTAAAAGGATCTGCCTATACCTGTCAGGCTGCTGCTAATATTATGAAGCAACAAAAATCAGGACATATCTGTAATGTTGTCGGAATTTTAGGAAAACATTCTATGGCAATGTCTAGTGCCTATTGTGCTTCTAAATTTGGTTTAGTGGGTTTTAGTAAATGTTTTGCCGATGAAGTCAGACGCTATGGAATTAAAGTTACCCTATTTTATTTTGGCGGTGTGGATACGCCTTTTTGGGATCATGTCAGTTTAAAAGTTGACCGATCAAAAATGTTGAGTGCAGAAACTGCTGCTAATTCTATTATGTTTGCCTTAGCAGCTGAACCCCAAGCGGTTCCCATGGAAATTAATATTCAACCGGAAAGCCATTTATTTTTCTAAATTTATATTATATGATTGCTTATTGAACGGAGAATTATGGAGTTTGATCATATCCATTTCTATGTTCAAGATGCCAAACGAACACGGAACTGGTTTATAAACAATTTAGGATTTCAAGGCATTAAGAGTCGGAACTTTGGTCATACCCAAACAGAAATTGTGTGCCAAGGTTCAGTTTATTTCCTCCTATCTTCACCTCTAACGGTTGAGAGTCCTGTTACTAAATTTTTGCGATTTCATCCGTCGGGAGTTGCAGACATCGCCTTTCAAGTTCAAGATTTAGAATTAAGACTTGAACAGCTTGTTAAACAAGGAGTTCAGATAATTTATCCCTTAAAATATCAGGAATATTCGGGGGGAAAATTAAAATGGTTAACCCTAGAAGGATGGCAGGGTTTACGTCATACTTTAGTTGAACAAATAGGAACAATACCTGGCAAAGCTATTCCTGGTTTTTTCGATATTATTCCTATGTCTACCCCCGAGATACTTACTATTGATCATGTTGTTTTAAATGTAGAATCTGGAGACTTAAAAACAGCAATTTCTTGGTATCAAGATTATTTAGGATTTCAGCCTAAACAAAGTTTTGATATTCAAACGGAACGTTCAGGACTCCAAAGTCAAGTCCTGGTTCATGCTCAAGGTCAAGTTCAGTTTCCCATTAACGAACCCGTATCCAGCAATTCTCAAATTCAAGAATTTTTAGACATTAATCGAGGTTCGGGGATTCAACATATTGCCCTGAGAACCTTAGATTTAGTACAACAAGTCAAGAATTTAAAACAAAAAGGATTATCTTTTTTAACGGTTCCTGATGAATATTATCTGCAATCCAAAAACCGTTGGGAAAATCAAAACCCATCGGTGAATTGGGAAGAATTAAAAGTCAACCAAATCTTAGCAGATTGGGAAGCATTAAACCCGGAAGCAATGCTATTACAAATTTTTAGCCAACCTATTTTTGAAAAACCGACATTTTTCTTGGAATTTATTGAACGAAAGTTTTTTACAATTAAAGGTGAATTTAGACAGGCTCAAGGGTTTGGAGAAGGTAATTTTAGAGCCTTATTTGAAGCCATAGAGCGGGAACAAATTAAACGCACCAATCAAAATTATTCCTGATTTTAGAATTAATTCGGATTACCCATAAATTTCCCTGAACATAAAATATGGACTAGGAATTCAGATGTTATCTTTTTTTAAAGAAACTTAAGAATAATTTAAGATATCAAAACCTTGATTCCCTATGTTAGAAAGAAAAAGAGTAAAATATGGGTAGTAAAGGCGGAAAATCTCGTCCCAAAATCTACAGGTAGCGCACTGATCAGCCTACTCTATCCCGAATCAATTTAAAATTTTGGAGAATTCTTATGACAACTGTAGGTAATTTAATTAATGTTGCTGCGGGTGAAATTGGATATACCGAATATCCCCCGGGTAGTAATGGTAATAAGTACGGTGAATGGTACGGCATGAATTACGTTCCTTGGTGTGCAATTTTTATCTCCTATTGTTTTGATAAAATTAGTTTACCCCTGCCCATTAGAAGTTCCAAGGGGTTCGCCTACTGTCCCGATGGGGTGTCCTGGTTTAGACAACGGGGTCAATGGTTTCAAGAGCCGAAAGCAGGGGATGTGGTCTTTTTCTGTTGGCGGGGGGATGGAATTGCCGATCATGTTGGGATCGTAGAATCGGTTAAATCCGATGGCAGTATTATCAGTATTGAGGGAAATACGGGAGTGGGTAATGATGCTAATGGGGGCGAAGTTATGCGCCGAAACCGAACTCGGGGGATCATTTTAGGCTTCGGACGTCCCCCCTATACTAATTCCGTCCCGACTCAAGTTCAAGCCTCCCGTCCCGCCACCCCAGCCCCCACCCCACCCCAGCGTGAAGTGGTTAAAGTTCCACCGAATTACCACAAAAATTTAGTTGATCAATTAATTGGGAAAAAAAATAAGTCCTGATTTTATAGCAGGGAACACACCAATAGGGTGAAGTATTTTCCTCCCATTACCCATTACCCATTACCCATTACCCATTACCTGTTCCCTGTTCCCTGTTCCCTATTCCATCACACTTTCTGGAGAGATAAACATGGCATCTCCAAAGGAATAAAACCGATATTGTTGTCCGAACTCGTTAGGAGGTTGTTCTAAGATCTGTTGATACAAATTGAGTAAACGTTTCCGTCCAATAAGTGCCGAAACCAACATTAATAAACTGGATTTAGGTAAGTGAAAATTAGTAATTAATCCATCAATAATCCGCCATTGATACCCAGGATAAATAAAAATATCAGTCTTCCCACAATAGCCTGTAACCCTTGATTCTTGGGAGGTTTCTGTGGCGATTGCAGCCCCTTCTAATGCCCGTGCAGAAGTTGTTCCAACAGCAATCACTCTCCCCCCAGATGCTTTGGTTTTTTCAATTTTTCTAAAGGTTTCCGCCGGGACTTCAATCCATTCTCCGTGCATTTGATGGTCAATAATATGATCGGCTTCAACAGGTCGAAAAGTTCCAACTCCAACGTGCAAAGTTAAAAAAGCTTGATCAATTCCTTTTAATTGTAAACGCTGAAATAATTCTTCCGTGAAATGTAACCCCGCAGTCGGTGCAGCGACAGCCCCGGAACGTTCTGCATAAATCGTTTGATATTGTTCCGGTAAAGCTTCGGTTTCCGTCACATAGGGAGGAAACGGAATATTGCCAAAGGCTTCTAAAAACGGAATTAGGGACTTCCCTGGTGGAATTTCAAATTTTAATAACCTTCCCCCAGTTTCTTCATCGGTTTCCAATACCGTCGCCCGCAATACTTCACAATTCCAATTATTTTTTGAGGTAGGATTCAGTTCAAACTCAATTACAGAACCCAGTTTAAATTTTTTACCCGGTTTGACTAAAGCCAACCAGCAATGATGCTGTTTTTCTTCTAGTAGTAATACTTCCACCGCCGCCCCACTACTTTTGTGTCCATACAGACGGGCCGGAAGTACACGGGTATTATTAAGTACCAGTAAATCCCCGGGTCTGAGAAATTCGGGTAAATCCTTAAATAGACAATGAAGATGGGAGTCTGGAGAATCTACAACGAGCAAACGAGAGTGATCCCTTGGTACAACTGGATTTTGAGCAATCCGTTCTTCTGGCAGTTCATAGTTATAGCTTTCTAACTGATAATCTAACTGATCCATTTTTTCTAATTATCCTTTACCCAATTTTTTTTTATACATTATCTCATGGGAGAGCAACTCAATATTTGCAGATCCCTGTGGTGATCTTGATTAGTTATACCCTGATCTCAAGTAACTTTTGGGTAGAATCCCCCATGGAAAATCGGGTGCTTTTCCCCTATCTTATTATCCCTAATCTTGTCAATATAATAGGTATAGGGTTATGTTACCTACAGATCTGGCGTTCATAAGAGTCTGATCATTTTTGGCTCCGTTTCAACTTCAGACCTGAATCAACGGTTACAGGACAAGCAAAAATACCGCTCCTATTGCTTTTTGTTGCAGAGTTCCAGACTGGAGTTGAGCAACAAACAAAGCGGAACAGTCATGCAGGAGATCACCGATGGAATACCTCTACTACCTTGCTAATACCAGTCTTACCCTGAGAGTCATAGACTTTTTATGCTCGAATCATTCTTTCCCTGTTCAGTTTATTACGGTGATTCACCAAATTAATGGCTGGATTGTTAAAGTCAAAATGTGTCAATATCTCACCCCCCAGGAACACGGAGACTTCAGAGCTTTTATGCAGGAATTGGGTGTTCCCTATGAACCCGATATGCGGATTTTAATGGCCCTTTGGGGTTTGGAAACGGGACAATCTCCCCTCAGTGTCATGCGTCGTTACCAAGTCGCGGTTGTTTCCCATGGAATTCCTAACCGCGAAGATGTTGAGTCCTTCCGAACTCAATTTGTTAGGGGTTTAGGGTACTGTCCCGAAGCCTTAGCTTAATTTCCTCGATTATTCGCTAAATGCTGATTCAATATAGTCTTGTAGAATCAGTTGGTAGCCGTTTATCAATACAGACTGACCGATATTTATACGCGGGAAAAAGCTGGAAACTTCCTCTGAGATGGATGTTTGAGTTGGGTAGCGAACACAACTGACCAAAGCCACATCAAACCGACAGGCGTATTCCAGGAATTGGGGGCGATCGCTTAAAAATAATTCAGCCGATTGAATAATTTTGGCTTGCTTCTTTAGAGTAATGGCTAAAAGTCCCCCCTGATCCCAATTCCGTTGACTACGAGTTTTCACTTCAATAAAACTTAAAGTTAAAATTCCCGATTCTCCCGTTTCAACGGCAATTAAATCAATTTCTCCATATCGACAATACCATTGATGATGCAAAATCTGCCAGCCTTGTGTTTCTAACCAATGGCCAACCAGTTTTTCCCCTAAAGAACCAATTACTCTTGATTTAGACATCGGATCTAGGATTAAAAATACAAGAATTTGTAAGTACGAATTTTATCGAAAATTTGGGATTAAAACCCCGTCCTTTAGCGATAGCGTCGGATGGCTTTATATTAACTTTTATTGAAGTTACAAATCAACCTAACTTTTTGTGAAAAATCCAGCTAGGATAGAGAAATAACATTGGCACTCCCGTCGAATGCTTAATCTGACTTACAACTACAAGTTAAAACCAACTAAAGAACAAATAGAAATAATTGAGCATAATTTGGATGTTTGTAAATCCGTTTGGAATTATGCTCTGTATGAAAGAAAGCTTTGGTACAATTCTCGTAGTTGTAAGGTAAATATGTGTTCACTCAATAGTGAATACATAGTAGAACCTTTTGAATACCCGTCATATCATAATCAATCTGCTAAGTTAACTTTAGCTAAGAAAAATAATGCTTTTCTCAAATCTGGTAATGCTCAGGCAATGCAGCAAACCTTGAGAAAATTAGATCGGGCATTTAATGATATGAAAAGTAAGAATATGGGATTTCCTAGATATAAAAAGAAGATAAAATCTTTTAATCTACCCTGTTCTGCACAGACGGAAAAACTATCATTTCAGATTGGCTCATCAACTTTGTAGAGATGTGGGAATGATCTTTGTAGAAGATATCAATTTCACGTCATGGAGTCAAGGTTTATTTGGTCAGCAATCTTTAGATATGGGATTAGGACAATTTTTCACAATCCTAGAATATGTTAGCAGCCAAACTGACACTTATTTCTGCAAAGTAGATAAAAATTACACCTCACAGATTTGTCCTAATTGTGGGACAAACACAGGCAAAAAAGAGTTGAGTGAAAGAGTCCATCATTGTCATGAATGTGGATTTGAAATTGATAGAGATATTGCTGCTTCTATGGTGATTCGAGATAGAGGTTTAAATATTGTGGCGGCTGGTACATCCGTGACTTAAATTGCTTTTGGAGGCGATCTGACGGGGGATACATCCTAGTTAAGAGCCTGTGAAAAAAGAATCCATTCGGCTTTAGCCAGTGGAGGTTCAAGAAAAGCGGACTTTGTTAAATGCCGATTTTTCTGGCCAAGTCCTAACCGACTCAGAATTTGGCTTTGCCAATTTACGCGGAAGCAACTTTAGCCATACGGATTTGCGGGGGGTTAGTTTATTTGGGGCGAAACTCCAAGATGTCAACCTCGAAAGACCCGCGATACCCTTGATTGTGATTAAGCTAAGCTGAAATACTCAATTTCAACAATCAATATTCACAGGTGGGGGCAAATATAACCTGTGAATATTTTTGTATCTTAGTCATTTGACTATAATTAGCAATATTTTTAGACTCTTGAGAAAAGAATCTTAATCACTTAAATCATTTATTCCCTAACTCAGATTCAGCTTAACCCAGATATTTAAGCCCGTAAGCCCTTCAAAATCGGGTAAATTCTCCTCAAATTGATTGACGGTAAAAAGCGATTATATTACCACAAGTGTTCTTAAAAAACAATTATTGAGAATTTATAGCATTAACTGTATACTGTCTTCTTGATAAACTATTGCATTAAAGCCCGATGAACAAAATCACTAGACGTGGGTTTCTCACCCTGGGAACAGCCTTAGCTGTAGTTGCTGCGGGTGGACTTAGCCCGATGGAGCCATCGCAAGCTAACCCCCAAGTTCTGAATGTCTACTCCGCCCGCCATTACGATACTGATAATCAGATCTATGAAAGTTTCACCCAAAAAACTGGGATTAAGGTTAATCTGGTGGAAGGAAAAGCTGAGGAAATGGTAGAACGGATTAAGAGCGAAGGGGCCAATAGTCCGGCGGATATTCTGATTACCGTCGATGCGGGAAATCTTTGGAGAGCGCAACAACAGGGAATTTTTCAACCGATTTCTTCCGCTACTTTAAATCAAGTAATTCCAGCGAATTTAAGGGAACCGAATGGTAATTGGTTTGGGTTTTCTAAACGGGCGAGGGTGATTGTTTATAATAAATCTAAGGTGAATCCGGCTCAACTTTCTACCTATGAAGATTTAGCCAATCCTAAATGGAAAGGAAAAATAGTAGCTCGTTCTTCTAATAATATCTATAATCAATCCTTAGTAGCTTCGATGATTGGAGAAAGTGGAACGGCTCCTACGGAAACTTGGGTGAAAGGATTTGTGGCTAATTTTGCTAGACCCCCGGAGGGAAATGATGTTTCTCAAATTAAAGCTGTGGCGGCGGGTGTGGGACATTTAACCCTAGCTAATACTTATTATTTAGGGCGTTTAGTCGCCTCTCCCAAACCCGAAGATAAAGCGATCGCCAGTAAGGTGGGTTTATTTTTCCCCAACCAAAGGGCCCAGGGAACTCACACCAATATTAGCGGGGCTGGGGTAATTAAAAATGCCCCCAATAAGGCGGGAGCAATTAAATTTTTAGAGCATTTAGCGAGTCCTGAAGCTCAAAAGATTTTTGCTCAAAGTGCTTTTGAATATCCTGTAGTTGCGGGTGTTCCTGTGTCTCCTGTGCTATCGAGTTTTGGCACATTTAAAAGTAATCCGATCAATGTTGCAGCCTACGGAAAATTCAATTCCCAGGCGATTCAAATTATGGATCGCGCAGGTTGGAAATAAACTTTGATACGTTGTTGCGCTTTAGCGCTCTTTCTAGGGGCTAAAGCAACAACAACTATTTTATCTATTTTGCGTTTCAATCCCTGAAAGGGATTATTGGTTATTGCAACATCACTGCTTTGGAGAAGGACTAATCCCCCTTGGTTTCAATCCCTGAAAGGGATTATTGGTTATTGCAACTATGAAGAAGATGCTCATTACATTTAATAAAATGAGTTTCAATCCCTGAAAGGGATTATTGGTTATTGCAACCTGGAATTTAATCAATGAGTTTATCAACGATAGAGTTTCAATCCCTGAAAGGGATTATTGGTTATTGCAACTCAGCTTGACTCGCACCGCCCATTATCTGCCTTTTGTTTCAATCCCTGAAAGGGATTATTGGTTATTGCAACAATCGGGGCTTGTCCACAACTACAGCCCGGACAAACTTTTGTTTCAATCCCTGAAAGGGATTATTGGTTATTGCAACTGGATCGCCTCAAATATTCCTCTGGTCTAAACAACGGTTTCAATCCCTGAAAGGGATTATTGGTTATTGCAACCTCTTTTAATAGTTGGTGCTTTCTAATGGGATTATTTTCTACGTTTCAATCCCTGAAAGGGATTATTGGTTATTGCAACATCAAGAAGCCATCTTAGAATTTGCTATTAATGGGTTTCAATCCCTGAAAGGGATTATTGGTTATTGCAACGCGATCGCTTCCATGAATTGTGAGTTTTCCGATGTTTCAATCCCTGAAAGGGATTATTGGTTATTGCAACTTCTATTCAAGATAAAGTAGCGAAGATTGTGGAAGTTTCAATCCCTGAAAGGGATTATTGGTTATTGCAACAATTCAAGATATTTTTGAAGCCACCGGAGGAGATCAGTTTCAATCCCTGAAAGGGATTATTGGTTATTGCAACAAGGGCGAAGATGTTTCATAGTTCCAATACATACAGTTTCAATCCCTGAAAGGGATTATTGGTTATTGCAACCGTATCCTTGGTTAGACTGGGCTATAGACTTCCTGGTTTCAATCCCTGAAAGGGATTATTGGTTATTGCAACCGTCTCTGGCAATTAATCCCCTATTGGCAATTTTCGGTTTCAATCCCTGAAAGGGATTATTGGTTATTGCAACTTGAAGCCTATAGTCTAAGTTGGAGCGTTTTGTCGTTTCAATCCCTGAAAGGGATTATTGGTTATTGCAACCAATTAAAAGCATCTAAAGATATGGCAGATAGTTTGTTTCAATCCCTGAAAGGGATTATTGGTTATTGCAACCAAAGATTGCCCCTAGTCGAGTGAGATTAATCATTTCGTTTCAATCCCTGAAAGGGATTATTGGTTATTGCAACCCTGGCAACAGATGGGATTCCCTAGAGTTGAGTCGGTTTCAATCCCTGAAAGGGATTATTGGTTATTGCAACCACCAACCCTCACCTAATACCCGATACTGAATCTTTGTTTCAATCCCTGAAAGGGATTATTGGTTATTGCAACCTTTTCACCCGCCACAACTCCAATCGCAGGAACCTGTTTCAATCCCTGAAAGGGATTATTGGTTATTGCAACCTAGAAAACATCAAAGCGCCTGCCTCGTCAAATAAGTTTCAATCCCTGAAAGGGATTATTGGTTATTGCAACCGCGTAGTAATCCCCCCATTGACCGCCGTTAATAATGTTTCAATCCCTGAAAGGGATTATTGGTTATTGCAACCAATATCCGAATCGTAACAAAGTTTAATGTTGAACGTTTCAATCCCTGAAAGGGATTATTGGTTATTGCAACCACTATTCACCTTAAAGATGGTATATCATGTTGGGTGTTTCAATCCCTGAAAGGGATTATTGGTTATTGCAACCCTGTTCCGTTGAGCCGCTTTCTCTCAAATCCGAAGTTTCAATCCCTGAAAGGGATTATTGGTTATTGCAACCTGTGGCGCTATTAGTTTGATTGGGAATAAAACCGGAATGTTTCAATCCCTGAAAGGGATTATTGGTTATTGCAACCTTTATTGCGTCTCAAGGATATATCTCTAGGGACAGATGTTTCAATCCCTGAAAGGGATTATTGGTTATTGCAACCAAGGGTCAGGGCGAGGATTGTCCGGTTTAAAGCGTTTCAATCCCTGAAAGGGATTATTGGTTATTGCAACCGCCAAACATTAAGAGTAAATTCCAGGCCATTAAAGGTGTTTCAATCCCTGAAAGGGATTATTGGTTATTGCAACCCCTAATTTTCTCATGGCACGGGGAATTCCATACCGTTTCAATCCCTGAAAGGGATTATTGGTTATTGCAACCGATATTGCCAGCCAGAAGAGCCAGGCAGGTCGCAGTTTCAATCCCTGAAAGGGATTATTGGTTATTGCAACCTAGAAAGGATTCAGAGCTAACGTCTCTATCAATGGGTTTCAATCCCTGAAAGGGATTATTGGTTATTGCAACCAACAGGGGCGGGAGATTCGGGAATATTTCAAAGTAGGTTTCAATCCCTGAAAGGGATTATTGGTTATTGCAACCTTGCAAACGCCGTCGCGTTTACCATTTGTAATTCTGTTTCAATCCCTGAAAGGGATTATTGGTTATTGCAACCCACTCGAACGGGCTAACAAATATCCCAAGTTTTTTCGTTTCAATCCCTGAAAGGGATTATTGGTTATTGCAACCAATCACGGAGGCAACCTTATTCCTATATAGCTCAAGTTTCAATCCCTGAAAGGGATTATTGGTTATTGCAACCTAAATTTTCCATCTTTATCAAAATCAATCCGAGAATGTTTCAATCCCTGAAAGGGATTATTGGTTATTGCAACCGAATGATAGCGACCCACAGCCCGAAACGGATGAAGTTTCAATCCCTGAAAGGGATTATTGGTTATTGCAACCATCGCGATCGCTTCCCATCTTAAAGGTTATTTTGAGTTTCAATCCCTGAAAGGGATTATTGGTTATTGCAACCCGCAGGCTTCTGAAACCCTTGATATATTTAGTTTTCGAGGTACGATTCCGACAACCTGATCGTAAAGTACCATTTCAGCCATCGACTTGTCAACACGCAAAAATAAAAAAACGCCAAAACCCCATTCCCATAAGGTATTCAAGAATCGCGCCAACCTCCTTGAAGCCTTGAGACACCTCAAACCCATAATAGATAAACCTTTCAGACCCAAAAATCCCCCTCCAATTTTGAACAGCTATAGGTTAGCGCAAACCATATCCTAGAAACGGCTATTCAACCTGATAACCCAAATCCGCCAACTGACTGCGGGACTGACGCCATTTCGGTTGCACCTTCACAAATAACTCCAAATAGACCTTACCATCAATCAACTTTTGAATCTGTTGGCGGGCATCACTGCCAATGGTTTTCAACATACTGCCCTGATGGCCAATTAAAATTCCCTTTTGGGAAGGACGCTCAACATGAATAGTAGATAAAATCCGAGTAATTTTCGGGTCTTCCTCCACCCGGTCAACGGAAATCGCTACAGAATGGGGTACCTCCTCCCGGGTGTGGAGTAAAATCTGCTCTCGAATTAGTTCCCCAATGATGAAGCGTTCCGGCTGATCCGTTACCAAATCTGGGGGATAATAATAGGGGCCAGGATCTAAACGATCTATTAATAATTGTTGCAAATCATTGACACCCTCCCCCGTTAATGCTGAAAACTTGACCACGGGCCATTCATGGGGTTGGGCCAGTTGACCATAACTCCGGTCAATAATCACCGTATCCTCCGGTTGTTGATCCAGTTTATTCATCCCCAGAATCACCGGAATCTTGACTTGTTCGAGTAACTCAATAATATAGCGATCGCCACCTCCAGCCTCCACAGACCCATCGACCACCAACAACAGAACATCAACGGAGGAAATCGCCGACTTGGCATTTTGTACCAAAACCTTACCCAGTTGATGATGGGGTTTATGAATTCCCGGGGTATCGACAAAAATAATTTGAGCCTCAGCCGTGGTCAGAATCCCCCGCAGACGGTTGCGCGTCGTTTGAGCCACGGGGGAAGTAATGGCGATTTTCTGACCCACCATCTGATTCATCAAAGTCGATTTCCCCACATTCGGGCGACCAATAATTCCGACAAACCCCGACTTATATCCCTCTGGCGGTAAGGGAATTGTTACACCTTCAGACCCATCCATTCAATTTCTGTTCCAGTTGTGATAGTCCCTTGCTATTCTAACCCAAGCCCCTTTCCCTTGATATACAGACTAAAATTTGATAGAGTTGCCAGGTAGGTCTATCAAAATCTAAGATAGAAACCTACTCGAACTCAAGGCGATCGCAGAAACCCTTTCTGAATCTGGGTTAAGATAGGTTATAGTTCTGTACAGTGCCATGGGAGTAGTGTTGATCAAACCAGAATCAACTTTACGTCCAGAGTCCGTTAATTTTTACGTTGGTGAGATTGAGGAGATGAAAACGATGAATTCAAAACTGGTTGGTGGCCTATGCGCCCTAATCGCAGCAGCTTTACAGTTACCTGCTGTCGCTCAAAATCCTATTGGGACACCTGTAGTGCCCTCTGACTTTGACTATAAATATCAACCCAAAGATCCCGATCTGGGACGGGTTGACCCCCCCATTTACCACGCCTTACCCGACCTGGGTTACCCGGATAGAACCCTACCTGCGGCCTTCAAGTTTCCGATTATCTATGAATTAGGGACTGATAAAAGTATCACCAGTGATGCAGTAATTACCGATACGGTGTTCATCCCTAACTTACCTCCGATCCCCAATGGTATTACCTTAGATGATGTTCCCCGGATTCGGGCTGAATACACTCGCAAAGTGGAAGAATGGGGCGAACTGGTTCAAGGGTGTCTGGCTTTAAGTCCTTTAATCATCAAAAGTGATACAGGCAACCCTATTTTAATCCAACAGCAAAGCGCTGGAACAGTTGTTCTGAATGCTAACAATATTTCCGTTTGCCCCAAATAAGTTGATTTAATCTTCTTAATTTTCACCTTCTTTGTTCATGGCAAAGGAGGTGATTTTATTTTAGAAGAAATGGCACAATAATATTAGGGCAAGAGGCTATAGCAGTCACGATGGTCAAGTCTTTTCCCCCTATTGCCTATTGCCTGTTCCCTGTTCCCTTCTATAAAACCATGAAAGAACTCGAAGAAGTTGCAGAAGCACTAGACCGTCAGGACTACCGCCAAGCCGCCAAACTTCTCAAGCAACTGCAAAAACAAGAACCCCAGAATTTTTGGGTACAGTTGTATGCTGGGCGTTGGTATGAAGGGACTGATAAATTGGAAACCGCCGAAAAGGTTTATCGTAAATTACTTAAAGATGCGACAAACCCTAAAATTGTCTCCCAGGCGCGTCAGGGGTTACAAAGAATTGAAGATATTGAACAAAATCGACGTCAAGACGCGATTATTCAAGCTAAAGCTGACCCGAAAAATCAAGAATTAGGGATTTTAATTTTAGAACCTTTGGCCCCAGAAAAAAAACAAATCGCCGCCCAAACCCTAGCCCGAATGTTAAAAACCGATCCCTATACCGCCCGAATGCAGCTACAAAGTCGCGGGTGGCGTCTGTATAAAACCGGGGAAATGGGAGAATTAAAGGTTTATGGTGAAGAAATGTTAGAAGCCGGAATTCCGGTATTTTGGGTGGCTTTAACGGAAATTCAAAAACTTCAGGTTTTTCGGATACAATCAATTCAAAGTTTATCCCCTCAACCGACTATTATTTGTCAAAATGAACAGGAGCAATTAGGGTCTATGACCTTTAATTGGCAGGAAGTTACCCAACGGGTAGAAGGATTATTACCTATGTTTGTAGAGTCCTTAGATTATGATCCCCGTCGTCCTAAATCCGAACGATTTCGCCATAAAGAAACCACCCAAGATTACGCTCAAATTTGTGATCTACATTTGCCTAAACGGGGTTGTATTTTAAGACTTTGTGATCAAAACTATGATTTTAAACAAGGAGTTGATTTTACTCAATTTTCCCCGGAAACCATACCCGCTTCCCAAAATACTAATAGAATTCATTGGAATTTGTTAAAAGAACAGTTAAATTTATTGTTAACTCATGCTCAACTCTGGTCTGAGTTTACACCCTTTGCTGAAACCACATTAGATTATACTCAATTTCTCGGTCGGATTAAACCCCATATTGATTTATCTCGAAAATCCGAAAGTGTTTGGGATAATGCTTTTCATTTATATAGTGGTTTGGTATTTTTGAAATTGTAGGGAATAGGGAATAGGAAATAATTCACGTTTAGGGTATTAGATAATCCCTCTAATTTGAGCTAGAATTGAGCTTATTTTTAATATTTCTTCTTTAGCTTATGCAAAATAACACCTTTAGCCTAATAATTAATAGTCAAAAAGTCGATATCCAAGACCTTTCCCCCACCCTCACCCTATTAGACTATTTGCGCAGTAGTGGACGGGTAGGAACAAAAGAAGGTTGCGGGGATGGAGACTGTGGCGCTTGTACCGTTGCGGTTATTGGTCAGGGGGCGGACGGACAACCCCAATATCTAGCAATAAATAGTTGTTTAATTCCCCTAGCAACGATGGCGGGGCGGGAAATTATTACCGTTGAAGGTGTGGGAAAAAACGGTCTGCATCCGGTACAAGAAGCGATGGTTAGTTTGGGGGGTTCCCAATGTGGCTATTGTACCCCGGGCTTTATTATGAGTTTATTTGCTGCGTATTATAAAGGTCAGGTTGATTATCAATCTTTAGAGGGGAATTTATGTCGATGTACGGGATATTTGCCGATTATGAAAGCCGCAGAAGCTGTTAACAATTCCCATCCCGTTGATCAGTTTAGCCAACGTTTACAAGAGATTGATTTACAAATTAATTCTATCAAATATATTACTTCTTGTCAACAGTTTTTCCGCCCCATTCGACTCTCAGAAGTTTTCAATCTTTTACAAGAATATCCCCAAGCTCAATTAATTGCAGGAGGAACAGATTTAGGCTTAGAAATCAGTCATCATCGCCAAGAATTTCCCACCCTAATTTCCCTAGAATCCGTTGCAGAACTCCAACAAATTCACTACCATTTAGATACCGTAGAAATTGGTGCGGCTATTCCTTTGAGTTATATTCAAGAACAATTAAGGGGAATATTTCCGAGTTTAGATGAAATGTTAACCTGGTTTGCGGGTAAACAAATTCGTAACCGTGCTACCATTGGAGGCAATATTGCTACAGCGTCTCCCATTGGAGATTTAGCCCCGGTTTTACTCTCTTTAGATGCTCAAATTCGGTTAGAAAGTTTAACCGGAGAACGAATTATTGCTATTGCTGATTTTTTTAAGGGTTATCGTCAAACTCAATTACAATCCCAAGAAGTAATTGTTTCAATTATTATGCCTAAAACGGTTACTGAAAATACGATAAGGCGTTTTAGTCAATCCTATAAAGTGGGAAAACGGGGGACAGATGATATTAGTATTGTTTCCGCAGCCTTTACCATTGATTTGGATACAAATAATACAATTATTTATGCTAGACTAGCCTATGGTGGAGTCGCAGCAATTCCGCTCAGAGCGATTGAGATTGAAGAAATGTTAATCGGAAAACCCTGGAATTTGGCAACAATTCAACAAGCTAAAATGAGGTTAAAAAATGTTTTTAATCCCTTGACGGATTTACGAGGAAGTGCTAGTTATAGAAAACGATTAGTTGCTAATTTGTTTGAAAAGTTTTTCCTAGAGTTTTCTCCCCTCTAAAACGTTGTTGGGCTTTAGCCCTTATTGGGAGCGCTCAAGCGCAACAACAAATATAGTAGCTTTGTAAAGATTGCGCTGAAGCGCAACAACGTGCAACAACGCGTAACAACGAATTTAAGGATAAAAATATGAAAGAAAATAGTAACTCTAAACCTCATGAAAGTGCTGTCGGTCATGTTACGGGGAAAGCGATTTATACCGACGACCAAAGATTACCTAACGGAATGTTATATTTATGGCCCGTATTATCCCCCTATGCTAAAGCCAAACTATTAAAAATTGATAGTTCAAATTTAGATAATATTCCAGGGTTTGTGACTATTCTAACCGCCAATGATATCAAAGGTTATAATAACACGGGAACCATTAAACACGATGAAGTCCTATTACCTGCGGATGAAATTAATTATTGGGGTCAACCTGTAGTGTGGGTGGTTGCAGAAACAGAAATTTTAGCCCAAAAAGCAGCCGAAACTATAAAAATTGACTATGAAGTATTAACCCCAATTTTAACAATTAAAGACGCAATACAAAATAATAGTGTTCACGCCGATAAAAATATTATGCGTCGGGGAAATATTGCTAATGCTTTACAAGAATCTGATTTTATTTTAACCGGAGAGATTGAAATTTCAGGTCAAGATCACTTTTATTTAGAAACTCAGGTCAGTTGGGTTATTCCCAATATGGAAGACCATTATCAAGTTTATTCTTCCACCCAACATCCGAGTGAAACTCAAGCAATTATTTCAGAGGTTTTAGACATTCCTAGAAATCAAATTGTGGTCACTTGTTTACGCATGGGAGGAGGGTTTGGAGGCAAAGAAACCCAAGCTAATCCCACCGCAGCGATCGCCGCTTTAACCGCTCAAAAAACCGGACGTCCGGCGCGAGTTCGACTCAAACGAGATCAAGATATGATCACTACTGGAAAACGCCATGCTTTTTTAGGTCAATATCAAGTAGGATTTAACTCAAAAGGTCAACTTTTAGCCCTAGATATTGATTTATATTCCGATGGCGGTTGGAGTGCGGATTTATCCTTCCCTATTTTACAACGGGCGATGTTTCATCTGGATAATTGTTATTATATTCCTAACTTAGAAATTCGAGGTCAAGTCCTGAAAACAAATAAGGTTTCTAATACGGCTTTTAGGGGATTTGGGGGGCCACAGGGCATGGTAATTATTGAAGAAATCATCGATAGAATTGCGCGTAAATTGGGATTACCTCCTGAAGTAGTCAGAGAACGTAATTTTTATCATGGTGAAGCAGAAACCAATACAACCCATTATGGTCAAGAAATTTTTGATAATCGCATTTTAAGGGTTTGGGAGGAAGTGAAATTAAACTCTAATTTTGCCCAGCGAAAAATAGAAATAGCACAATTTAATCAAAATAATTATTATCAAAAACGCGGGTTAGCCATTACTCCAGTTAAATTTGGAATTTCTTTTACCAAAACCGAATATAATCAAGCAGGGGCTTTAATTTTAATTTACCTAGATGGGAGTATTCAACTCAATCATGGGGGGACGGAAATGGGTCAGGGTTTACAAACGAAAATGTTACAGGTTGCTTCCCAAGCATTAGGGGTGAATATTGAACGGTTTAGAATCATGCCCACGAGTACAGATAAAGTCCCAAATACCTCGGCTACGGCTGCTTCTAGTAGTTCAGACTTAAATGGTCAAGCGATAAAAAATGCCTGTGAAATCCTTAAAATACGACTGGCAAAAGTTGCAGCAAAGTTGTTAAATATGGATGAACCTCAAGAATTAATTTTTGAGAAAGATTGGATTTATTGTCAAAGTTATCCCAGTCAAAAAATAGCTTTTAATGAAGTGGTTAAACAAGCCTATAATCAACGGGTGAGTTTATCTACAACGGGCTATTACCGTACCCCCAATATTTACTATGATCCCAAAATAGGCAAGGGTAGACCCTTCTATTATTATGCCTATGGTGCTGCCGTTAGTGAAGTGGAAATCGATGGATTTACGGGAACTTTTAAACTGCGCCAAGTGGATATTGTTCACGATGTGGGAGAATCCTTAAATCCTTTAATTGATATCGGACAAATAGAAGGAGGTTTTGTCCAGGGAATGGGATGGTTAACGATGGAGGAATTGGTTTGGGATGACTCGGGAAGATTAAAAACATTTGCTCCAAGCACCTATAAAATTCCCACAATTAAAGAAGTTCCTAAAAATTTCAAGGTTGACTTATTAAAACGAGCGGCTCAGGATGGGGTAATTTATGGGAGTAAAGCGGTGGGAGAACCTCCTTTTATGTTAGCAATTTCGGTTAGAGAAGCGATTAAAGAAGCTATTGCAGCCTTTAGTCAAATCGATTCGTTTTTTTTAGCTTCTCCTGCTACCCCAGAAGCAATTTTAAATGCCATTGAACAGGTACAATTAAAATTAGTTGATTGTTAAAATAATTGCAGTTATTCATCCAGTTTTCTATTGATTACTTGCCTTTCTTGTGTTATAATGATTCAATTCTATCAACAACTTATTGAAGTTTTAAATCAAGGGGATGTGGTGGTGGCAACCGTCACCCGGGTTAAGGGTTCAGTCCCGCGAGAAATGGGGGCAAAAATGCTCATTTGTGCCGATGGTCGAACCTTTGAGACTATTGGAGGAGGCGCGGGAGAATTTAAAGTTATTCAGCAAGCTGGGGAAGTTTTAAAAACCGGAAAAAAGCAATTAGTTGAAATTGATTTATCCGGTGCTCCTGAGCGGGAAACCCAGGGGGTTTGTGGGGGGTTAATGCAGGTGTTATTAGAAAGATGGTCAGGGAAAAAAGCGATCGCATTAACGGAAAAAATTTTACGGGATTTAGAAATAGGAAAATCTGTTATCCTTGTAACTTATTTTGATAAAACTTTTCCCTATTTACTGCCCGAAAATAACCCAATTTTAATCTCTGATCAAACCTTTATAGAAACCCTAAAACCACCTCCAACTTTATTAATTATAGGCGCGGGTCATGTCGGAGAAAAGTTATCTCAAATAGCTGATTTTATTGGCTTTAAAATTATAATCCAAGACTCTCGGACTGAGTTAACCCATCCAGAAAGATTTCCTCCCCGGGTTCAAATTTTTAATCAAAGTGTTAGCAATGTTTTGGAACAACTAACATCCCATGAAAATCTCTATATTGTCCTGGTAAATCGAGGATATATTTATGATATTGAAGCCTTAAAGGTGATTTTAAATTGGGATTTATCCTATCAATATATTGGAATGATAGGGAGTCAAAAACGGATTAACTGGGTTTACCAAGATTTACAAGAATCTGGAATTTCTCCCCACCAACTCGAAAAAATTCATGCTCCCATCGGATTAGAAATTGGCGCATTAACTCCTGAAGAAATCGCCATTAGTATTGGGGCAGAATTAATTCGAGTTTATCGAGAAAAACAGAAACCTTAAGTTTGAGGCGGTTTCAGCTAAAGCCTTGAATTCAGATCGGCTTTACATTGATTCAAAATCCGAGTATCATTTTCACTAGGATTAGGAAGACGATGAAATCCTTCTAAAACCAGATTATTTTCGCTAACTTGACCTCCGGTTGTCGCTACAACAGCAGTATTATTCAAACCAATTTGATAGGAATGGGTCTCTTGAGTATAACTGTCAATAATATTTAAACTCAGATGATTTCCTTGAGGAACTCCAGTAAAACAGTCAAAGGACGAACGTGGCATATAAAACGCCCCGGTTACTTGACCTTGCTTGACTTCAAACACCATATAAGATTGTCCAATTTGTTCCGGTTGGGGAGATTCACCATAGAGATAAACCCCATCTCCAAGAAAATGACCTTGGACAGCGGCGGTTTCTGAGCCCGGATTGTGGGGATTTTGTGAAAGTAAAACGGTGTTCGCCGAGGCAATTCCCCCAAAACCCGCGATTACCGTTAAGGCTAAAGTATTAACCAGGGGGGAAAGTCGGGTCAATACCCGGCAAAACCTACTCCCAAATGAAACATAACTGAGCAGTTGATCAAGCATTTTTTGAATCTCCTGCGAAAAGGCATTGATAACCGAATCTCTAGCTACAGCATCAATTCAGTTGATTTCGGTAAAACTTACTGCTAATTGCAACATACAATACTATTTTGAAATTCTTTTGAAGTGAACATTCCCTTTTCGATTGACCTAGATCGCTAATTCACCGAAACTAGATTAAAGCGTTTCAATAGTACGCCCACCAGAGGTATGATGACGTTACGGAGCAACTAAGGGAACGCAAAATTAAAATGCGAATTCTATTTGTCGCCGCAGAAGCGGCACCTTTAGCAAAAGTAGGTGGGATGGGAGATGTGGTCGGTGCCTTGCCGCAGGTATTGCGGGCAATGGGACACGATGTTCGCATCTTTATGCCCTATTATGGCTTTCTCGCCGATAAGATCAAAGTCCCAAAAGACCCGATCTGGTGGGGAAATGCCATGTATCAGCGTTTTGCTGTCTTTGAAACGGTATTTCCCAAAACGGATGTGCCATTATATTTATTTGGGCATCCCTCTTTTATGCCTCGTCGTGTTTATTACGGAGAGGATGAGGAGTGGCGGTTCACTTTATTTTCTAGTGGCGCGGCGGAATTTGCCTGGAATTATTGGAAACCCCATATCATTCATTGCCATGACTGGCATACCGGAATGATCCCCGTCTGGATGCAAGAAACACCAGATATTGCCACAATCTTCACTATTCATAATTTAGCATATCAAGGGCCTTGGCGTTGGTATTTGGAACGAATTACTTGGTGTCCTTGGTATATGCAGGGTCACAATACCATGGCGGCGGCGGTACAAGCGGCGGATCGCGTCACAACGGTTTCACCCACTTATGCTGAACAAATTCAAACCGCAGCTTATGGGGAAAATTTAGAAGGGTTACTTTCCTTTGTCAGTGGTAAAATGACGGGAATTTTAAATGGAATTGATACGAATTCCTATAACCCAGCGACTGACCCTTATATTCCCGAACGGTTTACGGCGGATACTTTGGAAAATCGCCGCGCCAATAAGGTTGCCATTCAAGAAGAAGTGGGATTAGAAGTTAATTCTAATACTTTTTTAATGGGGATGGTCACTCGATTGGTGGAACAGAAAGGGATTGATCTGGTAATTCAAATTATGGATCAATTCCTATCCTATAGCGATTGTCAATTGATTGTTTTGGGAACGGGCGATCGCTATTATGAAACCCAATTATGGCACATGGCTTCCCGTTATCCGGGTCGGATGACGACGCAATTATTGTTTAATGATGCCCTATCAAGGCGGATTTATGCGGGTTGTGATGCCTTTATTATGCCGAGTCGGTTTGAACCCTGCGGCATTAGTCAGATGTTGGCGATGCGTTATGGTTGTATTCCGATTGTTCGACGGACGGGCGGTTTAGTCGATACGGTATCCTATAATGATCCGATTAATTATCAGGGCACGGGATACTGTTTCGATCGCTATGAACCCTTAGATTTTTATACCTCAATGGTTCGGGCTTCTGAAGCGTTCCGGTTTAAAGATCAATGGCGAGAACTGCAACGTCGGGCGATGAGTCAAAACTTTAGCTGGGAAAATTCCGCTAGAGAGTATATCCAACTTTACAACAATGTGATGGATAGTTATGGCGGTGTTTCTAATGAACCCGCACCCCCACCCGCACCTCCCCAACCCCCCCAACCTCCCCAACCCTCTGCTGGTGCGGTGGTTTAAGGGTTGATGTCTACTAGAATTAAGGTTCAAAGTTCAAAGTTTAAAACGGTTTAAATTTTGAATTTTGAACTTTATAAGTTATTAATTTAGGCAAATAAATCTAAAGGAAAATGTCCGTATACGCCATTAATTCCATTTTCTTCGGTGGATTGAAAGGAAATTAGTACCCCGCGATATTTTTCTAAATAGGGACTAATATAGAAAGTTTGACTGCGACCATTAAATTTTAAATAGACAGATTCCGAGACAGGTTCTAAGGCATGATCTTCCAGATTAATTGAATATTCAAAGGCTTTTAAATAATCTGTTAATGCGGTTAAAGCCTGAGCCATGGAATCAGCACAAATGCCAATCATTTGATATTCTGATTCACTGTTAAGTAATAATAATGCGGCTTGAATTTTCACCTTTTCTGGATCAGAAATAGGGGAAATTTCATCTGTACAAAGAAAGCCCTTTAAAATGGCTTGAGCTTCTGGAATAGTTAATGGGGATATCATAATTAATTAGGCTTTGAAGTTAGGGTTAGAAATCAGAGAACACCCAAGGCGCGGCACTGGACTAGGCGGTGGCGTGGGCGAGTTCTTGCCACCGTTGATGCCAAAGTTCCATGGCGGTTTCCCCTTGGGGCAGGTCAGCAAATTCTTGACTTTGTTGTTTAAGTTCGGGGGCCAGGCGTTCTAAGCCATCAAAGCTATTGCAGTAACGCAAAACGGTTTTCCAGCCGTCGTGCCACTGTTGACCTGCTTGTTGACGTTCCCGCAGGGGTCTGAGACGTTCTTCTTCTTGAGCTTGACGTTGGGCTTCGAGTTTGAATTGTTGGGATTTTTGCGCCCAGGCGGAACGCCATGCTTCTAGGACGGAGGAGTCATACTGAGTTGGGTATTGCTTCACTTCTAAACTGAGCATTTCCCCCAGTTGATCTAAGTAGGGGCGATCGCTACAATTTTTAATCGCGTCTAACCCCGTTTCTTTCCAGAGGGGCAGGCGACGATAGCTGACAAAAATGGCTTTTTTCTGTTCAATTTTTACCCAAATTTGGTGTTGCCAGAATTCTAGGCGCTCAATGTTTCGAGGTGCGATACTCAGTAAGGTAGCAACTTCCAACCAAACACGGGCTAGGGGCCATTGACTCGGAACAATTACTCCAGCCTGAATTAAATTATGAGACATGGGCAAACACCTAGATTCTGCACGATGATTTTCCCTAACACTAGATATAGCGTCTTGATTGGGAATTATCGATAATTATACTCTATATTTGGAATTTAGTCTAGGTCTTGAGGAAGAAAAATTGCAGACCATGGCTAGACGGGGCCAAGATTGTAGCGACAAATACAGCAAGTTGGGTTGAAGCGTTTTTGAGTATAGACTTTAATAGAATAGCAGAAGTTAACACCGTTGGCAAAGGCCCAAATTTTGGACGTCAGTGATTAGGGATTGTATCCAAAAGCATGAAAATTAATAAAATTCATCATATCGCCATTATTTGTTCTAATTATCAAAAATCTAAGGATTTTTATGTGAATCTTTTAGGGTTTGAAATTATTCAAGAAACCTTTAGAAAAGAACGAAATTCTTATAAATTAGATCTGCGAGTGGGAACCCAGGATCAGATTGAGTTATTTTCCTTTCTTGATCCTCCCCAACGGCCGAATCAACCGGAATCTTGTGGTTTAAGACATTTAGCATTTGAAGTGGATGATATCGATCAAAGCGTTAGGGATTTATTGGGAAAGGGGATTGAAGTAGAACCAATTCGTTTAGATGAAATTACAGGAAAACGATATACTTTTTTTCAAGACCCGGATCATTTGCCCTTGGAAATTTATCAAAAATAGGGAATAGGGAACACCGGAACAGGCAATAGGCAATAGGGAACATGGACTAATACCCAAATCTATCGGGTACATTCTTGCTGTTGTTCCCTACCCTAATTAATAATCCCGAACCACCGAAGCACTGCCATAGGCTTTTTGCCAGAGGTGATAGAGTAAAGATTCCGTGCGATCGCCTAAAACAGTCAGAAAAATTCCAGTTTCACCCTCTGGATCCACTGTGATCCAAGTTCCGGTTAAACTAACTTCTAAGGTTTCTGTATCCGCCAAACATAACGCGATCGCTTCTGACTGCTGTTGACGGACTGCCGCCTCCAACATCGAGAGGGCGGGTAAACCCACGGGTAAAAGAAATGAGGCTGAACTAGGCTGCACGACCATGGTTTGGCCGATTCGCATTGCCAACTTCACCCGCAGCGCCACCAGTTGCTCGGGAGATTGACTCAGGCGATCAAGATGAAAGGTTGTTTCGGTATAAGTTAACTTCAGCATGGATTAATCGATCCCTTTTCGCAAAAAGCAAGGGTTTATCAGGGGTTGAGGGTTAATTGTTAACGGTTAACACGAGAATTGGATCTGTCCGTTGGGCTGGTCATGGCTTGACTCCATTTACACTAATTAATACAAACACAAACACAAACACAAACCCCCGCCTCTTGTTCTGATGAGGAAGCGGGGGTTCAACCGAGTTGGGTTGAAGTTTGGGTACGGGTACAATTCATCTAAATTTGTACCTCCCGCTTCGTGAGTCGAATAAAAATGTTGAAATACTCAGAGGGTTAGGGTGAGCAGATATCGGGGTGGGGTCGGCTTTGAGTGGATCTCCATCACCCCCCCACGACTGGCCCCCATCGAGAGAAGTTCCGGTTTCATGAGGGCGGATGACTCCACTATAGGAGCCAGAACCCTTGAAACGATTGGAATTTTGCCAGAGTGGGGATAGGTTGATCACCAGAAAGCTAAACCTTAATTTAGATAGTTTTAATCTCACGTTATTTATACTACACTAATATTACACAAACGTCTAGTTTTTCAAGGAGAAAAAATTATGTATACCCTTCCTCGAACCTCAACAACCGATATGGAAGTCACCAGCATTCGCCTAGAACGGGATCTCAAAGAGAGATTAAAAGGACTAGCCAAGAACAAAGGCTATCAAGCATTGATTCGAGATATCCTTTGGAATTATGTCCAGCAAAAATCGGGAGATTATCGACCCTCCCTGACCAGAGAAGATATCCGCGCCCACATTTCCGCCATTGCCGAACAAGAGGAACGCTGCGTTTTAACAGGCAATATTATCCGACCCAAAGAAGCAATGTTTCTGGGACTAACGTTTCAAGGCGATATGGTTCCCCTGAGTGTGGAGAGTGTAGAAGGCCAGTAATCACCGAATCAGAGGTAAAGATTGCCTAGTCCCCCTAAATTAAAGAGGGGGATTTGGGGGTTTTTGGGTTAACTTGATCCCCCTATCTACCTCCTATACCTCTATTCCTTTAGAATACTTTTTTTTCACAACTGGATTTGAGTAGATTATTCTGGAAAAGTCGCTCTAAAAAGGCGAGGCTTTAAACCCAGATTTTTGGTACAAACTTTATGTCAGATCATCAAGGTCATATTTTAATTGTTGATGACACCCCCGATAACTTAAGACTGTTATCCAAAACTTTAAGTGAACAGGGGTATGAGGTTCAATGTGCTATTAATGGAAAACTAGCATTAATGGCCGTACAGCATCAACCACCGGATTTAATTTTATTAGATATTAAAATGCCAGAAATCGATGGGTATGAAGTTTGTGAACGCCTAAAAAGGCAGGAAGAAACGGCGGCAATCCCGGTGATTTTTTTAAGTGCCTTAGATGATGTTTTCGATAAAGTTAAAGCCTTTACTGTTGGGGGTGTGGATTATATTACTAAACCCTTTCAGATAGAAGAAGTTTTTGCTCGGATTGAAAATCAACTCACCATTCGCCGTTTACAACGACAATTACAAGATAAAAATTTAAAACTAGAACAATTAAATCAAGAGTTACAGCGTTCCAATCAAGAGTTAGAGGAATTTGCCTATGTCGTTTCCCATGATTTACAGCAGCCGCTACAAACAATTACTGGATTTGCAGAACTGTTATTAGCCCTAAAATCCGAAATCAATTTAGAGGAGGAAGCAGAGGAATATGTTAGCCCAATTTTAGAAGAAGGGATTCGGATGCAAGAACTGATCCAAAACTTACTCGAATACAGTCGAGTGGGAACCAAAAAACGTAACTTTGAACCGACAGACTGTCAGGAAATTTTGAGAAAATCCTTAGGTCATTTGCATAGTGCTATTGAAGAAAGTCGTGCTATCATTGCTTCTGAAACTCTACCGACTCTCAAGGGAGATCGGATTCAACTCGGACAGTTATTTCAGAATTTAATTGGGAATGGGATTAAATATCAACGGCCTAATATTCAGCCTAAAATCGTAATTTCTGTTCAAGAAAAACCTGAAGAATGGTTATTTAGGGTTGAAGATAATGGCATAGGCATCAAACCCGAAAACTTTGATCGGATTTTTCAAGTCTTTCAGCGTCTTCACACCCATCAAGATTATCCAGGTAGTGGGGTAGGATTAGCCATTTGTAAAAAAATAGTTGAACGTCATCAAGGGAAAATTTGGTTAGAATCAGAATGGGGAACTGGAACCACATTCTATTTTACATTACCAAAATTAGATCAAGGTAATTATGAAAAACTCTAAAGGGTCAGAAACACCAGGATTAAAACAGCAACTCGAAGCAGAAATTAAAGCGCGTCAGCAACTGGAAATAGCACTCCAAGAAAGCCAGTCCCATTGGCGAGACCTATTCCATTTATCTCCGATTGGTATGGTGGAAATTTCCTTAGAGGGGCGTTTTTTGGAGGTGAATTGTTCCTTTTGCGAGTTTGTTGGTTACTCTAAAGCTGAATTGATGGAGTTTAAATTTAATCAGGTTACCCATCCTGATGATCAAAAAATTAGTTTGGAATCGTTTAATCAGTTAATTACTCAAAAAATATCACAATTTCAACTCGAAAAACGTTATCAACATAAACAAGGACATTGGGTTTATGCGATTGTCAATGGTTATTTGCGTTTAGATGCCCAGGGAAAACCTTATTCTGTGATGAGTCAAATTCAGAATATTACCCAACGTAAATTAGCCGAAGAAGATATTAAAGAACGGGAAGAATATTTACGTTTAATTATAAATAATATTCCCCAGCAAGTGTTTTGGAAAGACACCAATTTAGTCTTTAGAGGGTGTAATACAAATTGGGCAGAAGCCGCTCAGTTAGAAAGTCCAGAATATGTGATGGGAAAAACCGATCATGATTTATTTTCTGATCCTAAAATTGGAGACTTTTTTCGCGCCCAAGATCGGCGAGTAATGGCATCTAAACAAGCGGAAATGCACTTAATTGCCCCCAAACAAAAACTTTCTGCTGATGGCCGACAATTATGGTTAGATATTAGTCGGATTCCTATGCAGGATTCTGATGGAAATGTGATTGGAATTTTGGGAGTAATTGAAGATATTACGGAACGAAAAGAAATTAATGAAAAGTTGAGATTAACGCAATTTTCTATTGAAAAATCAAGGGATTATTTCTTGTTTACAGATAGTAAGGCTCGTTTTTTTGATGTCAATGAAGCTGCTTGTAATGCTTTGGGATATTCCAGAGAAGAATTATTGAAAATGCGGGTTAAAGATATTGATGCTCAAGCCCTGGAGGATGCCTGGTCGATTTCTTGGGAGGAGTTAAAACAACAGGGTTCTTTTACCTTTGAATCTGTTCATTTAACCAAAACAGGTCAAGAAATTAGTGTGGAAATTACTTTGAGTTATTTAGAATATAATAATAAAGAATACGGTTGTGCAATTGTGCGGGATATTTGCGATCGCAAACAGGCTGAAATTGCCTTACAACAAGCAAAAGAAGCGGCGGAAACCGCAAATCGTGCCAAAAGTGAATTTCTCGCCCGCATGAGTCATGAATTGCGAACTCCGATGAATGCTATTTTAGGATTTACCCAACTAATAGAACGAGATTTAAAGCGAAATCCTAGGGTATTGTTAGCAGAACATCAAGAACATTTAGATATTATTGGTCGCAGTGGGGAACATCTGTTGAATTTAATTAATGATGTTTTAGAGATGTCTAAAATTGAAGCGGGACAAATTGTATTAAATCCCACTAAGTTTGATTTACCACGTCTCCTCGATTCGATTAAAGATATGTTAGCATTTAAAGCTAAATCTAAGGGTTTAGAGTTTAATATTATTTCTGATTTGGGTCTGGCTGAATATATTGAAACTGATGAAAGTAAATTACGACAGGTATTAATTAATTTATTAGGAAATTCGATTAAATTTACCGAAAAAGGCTTTATTACTTTAAAAGTTAAACCCTTAAATAATAAGATATCCCCAAATCAAATTTTAATTGGCTTTGAAATTGAAGATACTGGATCGGGAATTTCAGCAGAAGAATTAAAGTTACTATTCCAACCATTTATCCAAACTGAAACAGGCCGAAAATCTCAACAGGGAACTGGATTAGGTTTATCTATTAGTCAACAGTTTATCCAATTAATGGGGGGAGAAATAACCGTTAATAGTGAAGTGGGAAAAGGCACAATATTTCAATTTTATATTCAAGCTAGTTTAGCTATTTTTTCCGATATTTGTTCTCAAGAATTTACCAGACGAGTCATCGGTTTAGCTTCTAACCAACCTAGCTATCGGATTTTAGTAGTTGATGATAATTGGACAAATAGACAGTTAGTTATTAAGGTTTTAAAACCCTTGGGATTTCAATTAAAAGAAGCAGAAAATGGTCAAGAAGCCATTACAATTTGGGAAAATTGGCAACCAGATTTAATTTTTATGGATATGCGAATGCCGATTATGAATGGCTATGAAGCGACCCAAAGGATTAAACAGCATTTACAAGCAGGTCAATCTACAGTAATTATTGCCTTAAGTGCTAGTGCTTTGCAACAGGATCAATTAGTATTTTTATCGGCGGGCTGTGATGATTTTATTCCCAAACCTTTCCGAGTTGATTGGTTATTTGAAAAAATCTCTCAATATTTAGGAGTTAGTTTTATTTATGAAGAAAATTTAGAGGATTTAGAAACCTCCCCTTTAGAATTAAATCATCTGGCAGAATTAACTCCAGAAGTGTTAGAATTATTGGCAAAACCGATTGTTCAAGAGTTATATCAAGCTGGACTAAAACTTAATTCTCGGTTAGTGGCTGAAGCGATTAAAAAGATTCCACCTTCTCAGGAGTCGATTGGTAAATTGTTAACTCAATTAGCCGATGATTTTCGGTATGATGTGATTATTGATTTAACCAAAGCGATCGCTATTTTGGAAAATTAATAGGTTATCATACTAGATATAGCAAGTCTAAATCCGTTGTACAAATAGCTATAAATCCAAATAATCGTAGGGGCGAGGCGCGCCTCGCCCCTACACTAATCTTGGGGTTGTTTCTACTAAATGACATTCTTCAAGATAAAGTCTTGTCGCTTCTTTGAGATTAGCGATCGCTTCTTCTAGGGTTGCACCTTGGTCAACTGTTCCTACTTCTGGACACTCGGCTATGTACATATCATCTTCTCTATAAATTATGGCAGTTAAACTTTTAGTTTTCATCAATATTTTTAGGAAATGATTTTTATGTATTTAGCATATCCGACTGTATTTAGTTTTGCAAATCGATCTATCAACATCTTTGATCGCAATTCTGGGAAATAAAAGAGCGATCGCATTTCTGAAAAACTAGCACCAACTATCAACTGGGTTTTTCAATTAAAAAGTGCGATCGCTTGTGCCATCATTCGGGTTGACAAAAGCGACCTGTAACTCGTTCATATTCATCTTCTAGTAACCACATTTGGCTTTCTTCATAAGTCTCGCTGGTAAAAATAGTTTTATAGTTTTGTGCAGGATTTTGAATCGAAAATTTACCAGATTGTTCTTTAATTAACATCAAAATATAAGGGGGAGAAAGCCAAGGATCAACCCATATTTCCGCAAACTCCCATTCTATTTCTGACGTTTGACTAACCAGGATTGTTGTATTTTCAGGGTTTTGTTGTGTGTGGTTTGGTGCGAGGGATGACATGATATTTACCTGTGGTCTTTTTGATTTTTATTTCCCCATAATGCAATCGCAGTTCTAAAAAATCAAAGACCAATACTTGATAATTGATCTCAGTTATGCTATAATAATTCTAAGATGTTGATATTAATAAAGATAAAACAATTATTATTTTTATCTGACAATAATACTGCTAATCAAGGATTTGTTGAATGAATAATTAGAACTTGCTTTGTATATTTTTTCAACCTGGGAGGATTTATGATAATCGATCAAATCATGCAAGAACTCCAAGATATCCCGGAAGATAAACTAGCAGAAATTTATAACATGATTCAGGATTTTCGTTTAGGGTTAAATCCTGAAAAGTCCCAACCTCGTATCCCTGGACTCCTCACCGGAAAACTGGGGGACGCATTCTTTGAACCCCTACCCGAAGATGAACTCCAGCAATGGGAATAAGCTACCTCCTTGACACTCATATTCTCCTCTGGTGGCTTTTTAATGACCTCAAACTTAACAAAGAATGCCGAGATATCATTGGCCATCCGAACCATAACATTTTAGTTAGCAGTGTTTCCGCTTGGGAAATTGCTACCAAATACCGTATTGGGAAACTGCCTGAAGCTAAATTTCTGGTTGAGCATTATCAGGACATATTACACCAAGCCAAGTTCAACGAGCTTACCATCACGATCGCTCATGGTCTGAGAGCCGGAAACTTGCCTATTTTACACCGAGATCCGTTTGACCGGATGCTGATGGCTCAAGCTGAACTAGAAAAACTGCCTATTATCACTTACGATCAGGCTTTTCAGACGGGGTTAATTGAGGTAATTCCCTCTCCCAATTAAAAACTATGAGGGAAACCGAAGGAATTGGGTATTTTCGTTTTGATTTTTATTTCGCCATAATGGAGAGGAATTTTAGTTCCATCTAATTTTTTTTAGGATATACCCAATTTGTTCTGCAAAAAATAATCCCTTGTACAAATAGCTGTAAATCCAAATAATCGTAGGGGCGAGGCGCGCCTCGCCCCTACACAATTATTAAAGGAGATTCTTCAAGATAAAGTCTTGTAGCTTCTTTGAGATTAGCGATCGCTTCTTCTATGGTCGCGCCTTGGTCAACTGTTCCTACTTCTGGACACTCGGCTATGTACTTATTATCTTCTCTGTAAATTATGGCAGTTAAACTTTTAGTTTTCATCAATATTTTTAGGAAATGATGTTATGTATTTAGCATATCTGATAGTATCTAGTTTAGCAAATCGCTCTATCAATATCTTTGATCGCATTTCTGGGAAATAAAAGAGCGATCGCAGTTTTGGAAAACTAGCACCGACTATCAACTGGTTTCTCAATTAATTTCTTGTAATTCCTTGATTTCTCATCCACGTCGCTAAACGTTCTAGTTGCCGTCTAACAAATCTCTTAATTCCTGGTTTTTGGTTGATATATTCAGCAACACTAGGACTTAATTGATAGTACATTTCAACCAATTTATTTCCTATCCAATTAGTTAACAATTTTTTATCTCTAAAAGCACGAAATGTATCTAAGTCAGGGTGTATTGGAGTCGAATAAGCTGCCGTTGCAATGAAGCAACCTGATGATGATTTTTTCTCTAAAACTAGAGGAAACTTAGGCTTTCCATTTTCAAACTCATAACCACTTATGAATCCTAATGTGTCTCTAATATCTTGCAAAATAGGATCTTCTTCTTCTTTATAAGATTTTTTTTGAATTTCATCTAAAGAATATTGATTACCCTCTGCCTGGTTTGATTTTATTATTAAATCAACAGTCATTGGATAAAGCATATTGCCCTTTGGGTTGCGTATATCATTATACTCTTGTAATTCCTCTGCTGTAAAAATTTCTTCATATTCAGCCAATTTTCCTTCTATTTTCTTGAGTTGTAAAGCAAGATAGATTCTTGTCTTCTTATTTTGAGCAACACCCATTATCGATTTTAGAGCATCATACAACTCGAAAAGTCTTGCTACATAGAATTCTTTTAAATTACGAGGAGATGACCAAAAGTTGTATAGGCTACGAATAGCCTGCAAGGCATCAACATATTCTTGTTCACATTTATTGTCATCTCCTTGCTCAAGATAGTACAATCCTCTATCCATTGCTTTTTGAAATGCTGCTATAGCTTCGTCATAACTCCGATAAGACTTGTATGGCATAATGACTCCTTTTTTTTGGATTGATGTGTTAATCTTTATTAAAAATTTCTGTAGAATTGCTACTCAAACTCGTTGCTCACCAATTTCGTTATTTTCGTCAAGGTTGCAAAGCTACTTTCCTTATCCAGTCTGCTTTTTAACTATCCTTTTTGTCTCTCCAAAGGAATGAAAAAAATAAGGTGACTAATTGAGCAATAGTTCACCATAGATAAATGCTTCTGGGGTTAATTGTGCGAGTTATTGATTTTTCATTTCTTATTTCATTTTTTTCAGAGTTGTTGCGTAATAGTTGCCTTTACGCCATGCTTCCTCCTTAGATACTGCTCTGCCAGCGTGTTCATTCCCGACGTAAACATCACCAGTTTGATCATCCCAAACACATTCATATTCAGAACCAGTTGGTGTTTTAACTCGTTCGAGTTTTTGTTTTGCCATGTTTATTACTTACCCTAATAGTATTAAGTTCTTATTGGTGGTCATTATCTGACTTTAACTTTTATATTGCAACCCCGCAAAAATGGGATTTAGGGGGGTATTTATCAAGAGTTTAAAACTGAAAAAATAGGAAAATGTGGGATTTTGTGTTTAAAAAGGGGATAATGTGGGATAATAGAGCGATAAAGTAGATAAAACTACAACCCTATTTAACAGCTATGGAGATTCAAGAAGCCTTGAAGTGGACGGATGACCTGATTTTTGCTCAGACAGGAAAACATCTGGACTCACTGCAACGGGCTATTTTAGAGGGTGCATGGGAATGTAAAGGATATAAGGATATTGCCTCGGAATACCACTGTAGTCAGGATCACGTCAGAAAGTCGGCATCGGAATTATGGCAACTCCTCTCAGATATGTTGGGAGAGGATGTAAAAAAAAAGAATGTTCGGTCTCTTGTCGAAAATAGAATATTCTATTACTTTAATACGGGGGTGCAAATTGGTAATAACATAAATGTCTGTAGCGATTTATATAATAATCCCAAAACCACAAAAGAACGATCACACTCTTCTAACAAAGAATCTCAACCCCGCCACGACCTCAGCGAAGCCCCAGAATACGATAATCGCTTCTACGATCGCACCGACGAACTCACTACCCTCAAACAATGGATACTCACAGAAAATAGCCGTATTGTTACTATCACCGGATTATCGGGTATGGGTAAAACCACCCTGGCGAGACAACTGGTAGAACAAATCAGAGATAACTTTGATTGCATCCTGTGGCGAACTCATCGCAAATTTCCTACCCTCAACGCCCTCAAAGCCAACCTGATCGAGTTTTTCTCCCCAACTCACAAGAGCGAAAATCCATCAATTATCAACTATTTACAGTCCCGCCATTCCATCCTAGATGATTTGCGATCGCACCGTTGCTTAATCATCCTCGACGACTTCCAAGACACCTTAACCCCCCGTCAATTCGTCGGAAATTATCTTCCAGAATATGAAAACTATGGTAAACTGTTAACCGAAATTGGCAGATCTCCCCACAATAGTTGTCTGCTCCTGCTCAGTTGGGAACAACCCATCGAAATCGCCAACTTAGAAACCGAAAACCGCTATTGTAAAACCCTACAACTTCAAGGTTTAGGCGAATCAGCTACCCAACTCCTAGGGGATAGAAAACTCAAAGATCAACACAAATGGCCCGAACTGATTCAACTTTATAGTGGCAACCCCCTCTGGTTAAATATTATTGCTTCTACGATAAAAGATTTATTTAATGACAGTGTTGAGCAATTTTTATCCTATAAAAGTATATTTTTAGGAGACTTAGAACCTCTGATTAAACAACATTATCAACGGTTATCCGAATCTGAACAACTTCTGATGTTGTGGTTAGCAAACCAAGATAAAACAGTAGATATTTTGAGTAAACCGACAGAACTTTCATCTGATAACGATTTTTTCAGGGCGATACAATCTTTGAAAAAACGGGGTTTAATTCAACAAGCGAGGAATAATAAAGAATCTTACTTGAGTCTTCAACCTGTGATTAAAGAATATATGAAAAGTCAATCTCAGTGAGTGTTAAAGCACAACAACAACGGTGGCTATATATTGAATTGCCAAACGAAGATTTGATGATCTTTTCCACAACAAATAAACCGTTGATTATCGGGACTAAAAATGATAGGAGGATACCCTTCTAAACGACTTGATAAAATTCCTAAATGCTGCGGTTGACTAATATCCCAAAGATAAATTGTTCCATCACCACTACTACTCGCTAACCATTTACCATCGGGACTCACCGCAACAGATGAAACCAAATCTGAGTGTTCGGTGAGGGTTTTAATTAATTCTCCGGTGTGTAAATTCCATAATTTGACGGTATGATCGGCACTTCCACTAACTAATAAAGGTTGAGTCGGACTAACAACAATTGAACAAACTTGATCTAAATGTCCGGTTAGGGTTTGTAGACTTTTTAAGTGACTCAATTGCCAAATTTTAATCGTACTATCTCTACTTGCACTGACAAATAAACTATGATTATGACAACTATTGGTTGGTACAGATAAGCATTGATTGTGAACCGAATTATCAATAAATTGCACCGATAAAACAGCGTCTAAATGTTCAGAGTAACGATAGAGTAATTCGCCGTTTCTTTGATTCCAAAGTTTAATACTATGGTCTTCACTACCACTAGCAATAATACAACCATCGGGACTATAAGCAACGCCATAAACAGCGCCACAACGATGACTATAGGGGGAACCGGAATGGCTAAAAAATCGGTCGGCGATCGCTCTTTTATCCAAATTCCATGAAATTAAAGTTCGGTCTAAACTCCCACTAACTAATTTACGACCGTTGGGACTAATGGCAACGGAAGTAATGGCGGCTTCGTGACCAATTAAGCGATGCAATAATTGTCCGGTTTTTAAATTCCATATTATTAAGGTTTTGTCCTGACTTCCACTAACTAAAATATATCCATTAGGGCTAATTGCTAAGGCTTTAACGGTGTCTTTATGACCGGATAGAGTGTTAATATATTCTGGGAAAATATCAGGTAATTGGGATTTTGATTGAGTTTGAGAGATGAATTTTTTTGACTGTAATAAGGGCAGATTTAGAGTGGCGATTAAACTAGAATTTTGTTCTAACAATAAAGAATTATGGGATAATAAGGGTATGGGATCAGCCTTAAAAAACAGATGATTTTGAGAAAATAAATTAGAAGTAACCGCTTGTAACTCAGTGGCTATAATAATGTTTAAAGGTGACGGTGGCGGGATAGGAATATTAACCGCAGGTGGAATTAGGGGTTGTGGTGCTAAATCCTGTAAAACTTCTTCAACGGTTTGATAACGTTCTTTGACTAAATCCTTGAGTAATTTATCTAATATTTGGGTTAATTTTTGACTCAGGATTTTATTAATATTTTTGAGATGTGATCGCCAAATCAATTCACCTGTAAATGGATCAAATAATTGATTAGGGGGAATTTGAGTGAGTAAATGAATACAAGTCATTCCTAAACTATATAAATCACTGGCGGGATAGGCTTTTCCTCCTCTTATTTGTTCTAAAGGTGCATAACCAATGGTTCCAGCTAAGGTTCCTGTTTGGGCTTGAACTAAATTGAGGCTGTGTTTGGCAATGCCAAAGTCTACTAAAACCAATTTTTTATCGGTTTTTCTTCTAATAATATTATCTGGTTTTATATCTCGATGAATGATATGATGTTGATGAATAAATTGTAAAATCAGTAAAATATCTTCTAAAAGTTTAATGATTTTATTTTCACTAAAAGCCCCGGTTTCATTTAATTCTTGAAGTAAATTTTCTCCGGGAACCCATTCTTCAATTAAATAGAGGTGTTGTTCTTGTTCAAAATAGGCATATAAGCAGGGAATTTGAGAATGAGTGCCTAATTCTTGCAGACGTAATGCTTCTTGATTAAAGTGTTCAATTGCTTGTTTAACTAAAGAAATTTTATGAGATTGGGCAGAGAATTGTTTAATAATACAGGGGGTATTTAACCTATCTAAATCAACAGCTAAAAATGTGCGACTCATGCCGCCGCCTCCGATTTCCTCTACAGGACGATAACGCTCTTTTAAGAGTAAAGTTGTGCCACAGGTTTGACAAACCGTTATCCTCGATGGGTTTTGAGGATTCCGACAATAAGGATTTAAACAATAACTCATCGGATTTGGTATAGATACCGATAGTTTTAGGGTATTACATTAGAATAACTTAACAAATTAAAATCAATCCCAATCTTAATAATAATTTAGTTTTTGGGTTAAGCAAGCTAATGTAAATCCGCCTCCCAAATCCCAATATAAATTCGATCATATTGATCTCGTTGAATAATTCCTTTGAGTGAATCAACAGCAAAAGAATAATCTTTAGATTGACGGTTATAAACGCTTTTCAAACCTAATTCCAAGGTAGAATTTAAGCGACAACCGGACATACTATTGAGAGTAATTAAAATAGTTTTTAAATCAACTTCTTGAGAAAAAGCTGCTTCTGTTTGTCGCAATTTACGCGATTTTTTGTCAAACAAAAAACCCAGACTAACACGGTTAGGAATTAAATGATAAAAAACAGCTTGGGTATTCGGCCAATACCCAGTTTCTATTTTTGCGGGAGTCCCAAACATCTGAAAGATTTGATTTTGATCAATACCCGGTCTAAACCCAGGAATTCCGTAGCCAGAAGGAAGTTCACTGCATTGGTCAAGGTCTATGTTCGGAGGTTGTATAGGAGTAATTTTAGGGATAGAAAAATCGGGAATAATCGTAGCTACAATCTGTTGATTTTCTTGCGAAGCAAAACCGACTGTGGATGGATGAAAACTTTCTGGAGTGAAAACAATAGGTAATAAACCTATTAAAAACAATTTAAGAATAATAGTTGACCTCCGGCTAGATAATTTTTTAATTTAAAACACTGATTTGATTGGAGTCAGTAATAATAATTTTATCAATTTTATTAGATTCTTGTTCTGGAATAACTCCTCTAATTACAATAGTTTTATTTTGTAAATTTAACCCACTTCCTGCATTGGGAATCTGATTCAAAATTTTAGGATTCAGAAAAACATAATAAATCTTTTGATCTTTGGTTTGTAAGGTTAATCGAGTCATTTGATTTTCTACTCTGGTTAAACCATTAACAATTCCTCTAATCTGATTAGATTTTGTTGTCAAAGACTCTGAAATAGTAGAAGTTGCTGGAGAACAAAAAAAGTTAACCGGATTTTGAGTAAAATCCGCACATTTTAATACTTCTTCTGCTCTCTGACTAATTTGGATAAAGTAGGAAAAATCCGGTTCTTCATCAACACCATAATTCGCTTTTTTTTTGATATTTGTAGGAGCATTAACTAACGCTTGAGTAATAGCTTTTTGGTCATTATTTGACAAATTAGGAGAAAGATATACCCCTGACCCTGGAATATTTCTACTAATCTGAATTACCCTAAAATTAGGATCATTTTTAACCGCTTCATAGGATGCCGCACCGACATCCGCTTTCCCGGTTTTAACTAATTCTTGAATCACTTCCCCCCTATGTCCCATGGTTACCCGTAGAGATTTACCAAATAAATCATAACTAGGCATATAAAAACTAGAAGCAGAGTTAAAATCTCCCAAAGCAATAACGGTGGTATTTTGAAAATCAGAAATAGACTGAATTGGACTATTTTTTTCAACAAATAATGCCGATTGATAATAGGGTGAAGACTGGGGAAACATTCGCGCTACCCAGACATATCCATTATCTTTAGCAGCCACAGAAATCATCGGGGAAAGGGTAAAAGCAATATCCCATTTTTGAGTGGCAAGTTTGTTTTTTACCTCTTGATAAGATTCCCTGAGTTTACTATCAATATTAATAGTAATTTGATCACCAAACTGTTGTTTTAAATATTCAACTAATGGGGTATAATCATCTGATTTTCCTAAAATTCCAATGGTTAGAGAATTTGTCTCTAAACGGTTTATTGGTTTTTTAGCTTCCGAAATAACCCCTGGAATTAAACCAGTTTTGGGATTGACAAAAAGATAAACCATAATGCCAAATAAAGATAAACTCAAGATGGCACTTATGGTTAAAATAAAAGCCTGGTTAGTTTTAGGAGAACTCATTTTTTTATTCTTGCGAGGATTGTTTTTCAATTACCGCTTGGCGAAATCCTAAAACCAGTAAAATATTAGCTAAGGTTAAAAAGACTTCCGCCCCGCCATGCAACCAATCAATATTAGCTAAAGATTCCCCATAGGCAACTTTAGCGTAAATTCCCGCTGGAATTGTTACCGCTACAAATACTAATGTTCCATAGAATCCAATTAAAGCTAAACGGGGCATTTGTCCAGAACGGGTTAAAAACCACAAAAACCCTAAATAGGGAAATAGAGAAATCGCAAATAAAGTATCTTTTGAAAACATTGTTTTTTAAAAGTTAGAGGGAATCAAATGTTGTGTAGAATCAAGCTAAATACCTTAATTTTTAACGGAATTTGCATTCCGCCAAATCCACCAAGCCGCCAGACAAAGGGTCGTATTTCCTACCACAGTCATCGCTGCTTGTAAGGTAACTAACCATTCTAAGGAGGCAGGATTATCAAAATAATGCCAGGTACAGGCACACATGGCGCTGACCAAAGATGGTAACATAGCGAAGGAAAGACCCCACCAAGCTCGATTTTGAGTCACTTCTCCATAAATCCAGATGAACCAAATCGCAACAATCCACTCAATCACACTTGAAATATGAATTACCCAGGTCGGAATCGATAAAGCGTGCATAATTTAACAATCGATAACAGAAAGTTCATTAATATTTTGGTCTGATATTTATGTTAATTTAATTAGCGTACAATCTAATATTAATATTGGTAACTGGAGAAACGGGAGGCCATGCAACGGGTAATTTGTAGTGGATATTATGGAAAGGGGAATGGGGGGGATGAGGCTTTGTTAGCGTCGCTATTACAAATGCTACCGCCTACGGTTGAACCAATTATCTTGTCGGGAAACCCTAGCCAAACCCAAAACCATTATCAGGTGGAAGCCTGCGACCGCATGAATGGGATGGAAGTTCTCAACGCCCTGCGCCGCGCCGATGCTTTGATTTGGGGTGGGGGTAGCCTAATCCAAGATGTGACCAGTGCCATCAGTCCTTTTTATTATGGTGGATTGATGGGATTAGCGCAACGGATGGGACTCACAACCATCGCCTGGGCGCAAGGTATTGGCCCCTTGAACCGTTCTGTTTCTCGATGGCTGGCAAAAAAAACCTTTTCCGGCTGTAGTGCTGTGAGCGTGCGGGACGTGGGTTCTGCGAGGTTATTATCCAACTGGAATATTCCCTTTTCTCTGGCCCCTGATCCGGTTTGGGCCTTGGAATCTCGACCCGTAGCCGGGTTGTGGAATTTACCCGCCCCCCGAGTTGCCCTAACTTTGCGACCTCACGCCCAATTGACCCCCGAACGGTTATCATTAATTGCCAGAGCCTTAGTCTCGTTTCAAAAAGCCACCCAAACCTTTATTTTATTAATTCCGTTTCAACCCATTCAGGATTTAGCGATCGCCGAAACTTTACATCAAGCCCTACCCGAAAATAGTCAAGTCCTGCTCTTAGAAGATCCGCGACAATTAAAAGGAGTCTTTCGAGGGGTAGAATTTTTGATTGGAATGCGATTTCATAGTTTAATTATGGCAGCAACAGAACAATGTCGCTGTTTTGCCTTGAGTTATGATCCTAAAGTTAGCCGTTTAATGGAAGAATTAGAATTACCCGGATGGGAAATTGATCAACTCCCAGAAGATCCTAACTTAATTAGTAAAATCTGGATTGATTGTTATGCGAATAATCAACCCTTTTCCCAGGGAAAAATCGAGTTTTTTGTAGATCGGGCAAAAGTTCATAAAGAACTACTCTACTCCCAATTTCACTAAATCCTATTGTTCAATTTACAGTCATTATTTATGCCCCGCGTCCGAGTTCGTCAACACGTTAATCCCCTAAGTCAAAAATATAAATACCCGGTGATTCCGCCTGACTGGTCAAGGATTTATGCTAATCCTAACCAACCCATTCATTTAGATATTGGCTGCGCTAGAGGTCAATTTTTATGGGAATTTGCCCAATTAGAACCTCGATGGAATTATTTGGGACTAGAAATTAGAGAAAGCTTAGTTGAGGAAGCTAATATGATCCGAGATCAACTGGGATTAACGAATTTACATTATTTATTTTGTAATGCTAATACTTCAATTCAACCAATTTTAGCATCCTTACCAACAGAATGTTTAAAACGAGTCAGTATTCAATTTCCCGACCCTTGGTTTAAAAAACGTCATCAAAAACGCCGAGTTGTTCAACCAGAATTAGTGAATAATTTGGCTGATTATTTAGCAGCAGGAACAGAGGTTTTTGTTCAATCTGATATACAAGATGTGGCCGTGGAAATGTGCGATCGCTTTTCTGAACATCCCGCTTTTCATCGTACCCAAAACGACTGGTTAACGGAAAATCCCCTTCCCCTGGCCACGGAAAGAGAACAATCAACCATAGACAGAAATGAACCCGTTTATCGGGCTTTATTTATAGCGGGGAACAGGGAACAGGGAACAGGGAACAGGGGGGAAAGGACTTGTTTGCTGGATTAGTCCTTGTTGTAACTGTGCTTGCCCGACTGCTCTATCAAAACCTCTGATTAAAACAACAGAGGAGAAACATTCAGACTTGTAATTTTTGCCTGAATACTTCTCCTCCAATTCTCGATTTTAGACCCTAAATTTCGAGCAATTTTAGGGGGGAAATCGAGATTTAAAATTTACAAAAAACAGAAAAAAGAAAATTGCCTTTAAATTTTGAAAAATTTTTATTTGAAAACAATTAAGCGCCAATCGCTTCTTCCACACCGGGTAAACGTTGGGCCGAATAACCCACACCGCGCACCGTTAAAATATATTCAGGATTGCGTTGATCTTCTTCAATTTTTGCTCGTAACCGCGCAACATGAACATCCACAACCCGCATATCCGCAATCCGTCGAGGCGTATAACCCCATAATTCCTTGAGAATTTCTGAACGAGAAACTGCACTTCCAGAACGTTTAACTAATAACTCCAAAAGATTGAATTCAATATAGGTTAAGGGAACCACTTTATCACCCTTATAAACCCGTCGTTTAACCGTATCAATCCGCACCGCTTCGAGTTGAATCACCTCTGGACTCAGATTAGGGGATGAAGTTGTATCTTTAAACCGTCTTAAAATCGCATGAATTCGAGCTTCTAATTCTTTAGGAGAAAACGGTTTAGTTAAATAATCATCTGCACCCAATTCTAAACCCGTAATTCGATCCGCCACGTCCCCTAATGCGGTTAACATAATAATAGGAATATCGGATTTTGTGCGAAGTTCTTGGCAGACCCCATAACCATTTAATTTTGGCATCATCACATCCAAAACTAAAAGATCAGGACTTTCTTTTTCAAACATTTCCAGCGCTTCTAAACCATCGGCAGCAACAACCACATTGTAGCCCACCATCGAAAGACGAGTTTTTAAGATCCGCCGAATCGCAGACTCATCATCGGCAACTAGAATTTTTTCGCCGTTGCGTTTTTCATCAAATTGTGCTTGTAAACTCATATCTGGTTTTATAATGGATGGATCGGCTTTTAATTGAGCAAAGCTAAAGCAAATCATATCAATGCTGGCAGGGTCTCAGGACTGCTTCAACCGACAAATTCCGATCCCTGCACAGCGACATGATGGGACAAAAATTCACTTGTTTTTGGGGTGGGTGATTCAGTCTGATTGCTAAGATTGCTGTGTATTATGATAACATACGTTTCCAATTTGTTATCAAACTTAACAAATTCCGATTTTACGGTAATATTCAGTTACGGGGGTTAATATTTTAAAACAAAACATGAATAGTGTTATTATACCTAATTAGTAACAACAATAAACGTAAAACCAATGTTAGAAAATCATGAAGGTCAACGGGTTCCCCAGATAACATTTAGAACTCGTAAAAATAATGAATGGGTTTATGTAACAACTGATGAGTTGTTTTCACAGAAAACCGTGGTTGTCTTTGAGTTACCAGGTGCATTTACCCCCACCTGTTCGAGTAGTCACGTTCCGGGTTATAACGATTTAGCACCCGTATTTAAGGAAAATGGAGTTGATGATATTATTTGTATTTCTGTGAATGATGCTTTTGTGATGAATGAATGGGCAAAAGATCAAGAGGCAGATAATCTTACCTTAATTCCCGATGGGAATGGAGAGTTTACAGAAAAGATGGGAATGTTAGTCGATAAAACCGATTTAGGGTTCGGGAAACGTTCTTGGCGTTATTCTATGTTAGTCAAAGATGGGGTCATCGAAAAAATGTTTATTGAACCAGAAGTCGCTGGCGACCCCTTTGAAGTTTCTGATGCAGAAACTATGCTCAAATATATTAACCCGAATGCAGTTAAACCCCCTTTAGTTTCACTATTTACAAAAGTAGGTTGTCCCTACTGTGCCCGTGCTAAAGCCCTATTAAAAGACCGAGGAATTGCTTTTGAAGAACTTGTTTTGGGAAAAGAAATTACAACCAAAAGTTTACAAGCAGTCACCGGAGGTACAACTGTTCCCCAAGTTTTTATTGATGGAAAATTAATTGGTGGTTCTGAGGATTTAGCTAAACATTTCGGAGTTTAATAATTCCTTTTTAATAGTTCAGGGAATTAACCACCACTAACCGGGGGGATTAAAACGATTTCATCTTGATCCTGGATTTCAGTATCAGGATCAACGAATTCTAGGTTAATTCCAAATTGGGTTACAGTGCGCCATGGTTCTAGTTCTGGGTGGTCTTGAATTAACCGATCTAAAATCGCAGAAACCGGAGTTTTTGGCGGGAAACTTAATACTAATTCTGAAATTTTGTAGGCTTCCTGAAACGCTGCAAATAGTTTCACCGTCACTGTAATTGACATATTAAAAATGATTCCCAAAATTGAATATTAAATAAAAAATCCTACCCCGTATCATCACAGGATAGGAAGAAATATCGCCTATAAGTTATGTTTAACTTTTACTTAAAAAGCGTTGAACTTGTCCGATGACGACAGCACCAATATTATAGAAAACCCAACCCAACGCCGCAATTAGGGGTAATAGAACAATCAAAATGCGAAAATCGAAATCCATAGATTCTCCTCCTAAAGTTTTTTAAACATCTCTCATCTTTTTGTTTTGATTCCAACGGTTCTGGTAATCAAGAGGGGACTGAGGCTGTTCTGCCAGTTCTGTTGACTCATATTTTATCAGATTAAGAGGATCAGGAGAATGAGAACCCGATTTCAGAATATAAAGTTTTGTTACAATCCTTGAGTTAAAATACTTAGAACCAGAACCACTGACTATTCAAAAAAAAAGCAAATCTTAAATTTTGGCAGCTATTCGCATTTATTCGGCACAATTAAAACTAGGGAAATTTCCGAGTTTTTAGCGTCACTGAAACCAGAATTGCGAGTCGGACAAGACTTGCTATTATAGCGATCAATGGATTTTTCAATTTTCACTCATCCTAGGGATTTTGAGTTATGATTCAGGTTAACTATTCTCTGTCCCATTCATTAATTGCAACTAATACGGCAACCTCCGTTGATTTAATTCTGAACTTCAACGGAGAAAAAACTGAAAATCCTGGCCCTCGACGGCCATTAAATTTAAGTTTAGTTATTGATCGCTCCGGTTCCATGGCGGGCCAACCTCTGCGATGTGCGATTAAGGCGGCTCAAAAATTAGTAGAATCTTTGACGGCTCAGGATATTATTTCTATTGTTATTTACGATGATCAAGCTGATGTAATTTTACCTCCCCAACGGGTTACAAATCAAGCAGATATTTGTTCAAAATTGAATCGAATTCAAGCCGGAGGTTGTACGAATTTAAGTGCGGGTTGGTTATTAGGCTGTGAGCAAGTTAAATCCCATCTGAATACAGAATATTTAAACCGGGTTTTATTATTAACAGATGGACAAGCTAATCTCGGAATTACCGATCCTCAAATTCTAACTAAAACGGCTCAAAAACAAGCAGAACAGGGGATTATTACCACAACATTAGGGTTTGGAACCTATTTTAATGAAGATTTATTAATTGCTATGGCTGATGCGTCCGGCGGGCGGTTTTATTTTATTCAATCCCCAGATGACGCGACGGATGTATTTCGGATTGAATTAGAAAGTTTAACCTCCGTAGTAGCACAAAATTTAACAGTAAAATTACAGCCGAAAGGGTCAATTGAACTTCGAGAAATATTAAATAATTATCGGACTAATTCTATTGATAATGGTTTAGAAGTTTTTGTCGGAGATGTTTATGCAGTGGAAGCCAAACAGTTAGCACTGCAACTGATCATTCCACCTCAAAATATATTGGGTCAACTTCCCATACTCCACATCAATTATCAATATCAAACGATTATTAATGATAGTATTGAGCAAATTCTAGGGGAATTAAAGGTTACAATTAATATTGGTTCAGAAACAGAAGCGCAACAAATTCAGCCTAACCAATCGGTTTTTGCACAAACTAGTAAATTGCGCATGGCTCAGGTTAAGGAAAAAGCCATTGACCTTGCAGATCAAGGGCAGTATAAACAAGCATCGGAAATCCTACGATCAGCGATTCAAGATATCCAGCAAAAATTATTAGATGAAATCTTTGAAATTGCCGAAGAAATTGAACAATTAGAATATTATGCCCAACGGATTGAAAGCAAAAATTTTGATTCCGTCAGTCGTAAGGAAATGCGAGATCAATCCTATCAAACTCGCACCCGTAACCGAGAAGACTTGAATCTCAGAGGAATTAACGCCGGAGATGCTAACAGTTTAGAGGCGGTTTCTGCCTTTGAGCAAGGGGTATTAGTAGAATGTATTCGAGAGGGGGGAAAATTGCGAGTTCGGGTTATTTCTGAAGGATATAATCCCGAATTAAATGTGCAGTTTCCTCGCCATATTCGGGAAGCGGGAATGGCTTATATTGTCGAAGAAATTAAACTATCCGCAAATGGGGATTTTTACCGGGCTTCAGGCACAATTAAACGGTTAGTCAAACCCGGAGAAGAACGCCAAGCGGGAACCCCAAAAGCCCAAAAATCAACGAATTTACAGGCGGTTAAAGCACCCAAATCCTTTGCCGACTTAGAAACAACTGATACCGTGGGAAATGGGGTGATTATTCAATGTGTTAAAGAAGGGAGCAAACTCCGGGCGCGAGTGGTTTCCGATGGTTATAATCCTAACTATAATATTCGGTTTCCCCGGGATATTCGGGCTGAAGGGGTGCTCTATGTGGTGGATGAAGTCAGGGAGTCTTCCGACGGCAAATCCTACGCCGCCTATGGCAAAATTCGGCGTCTGATTCAATAGCATTACAATATATAGATAATATTAATACTCCAGTGAGTGGATATTGTTATAATGGCCCAAGCTCTAATCTGTTAAGCCGCCTCGCAGGAATTAGGGTAGAATGGGGATTTCCAACAGATCAGCATAATCTGGTTAAATCAGATTCAGTCTGATAGAATCTGAAAAATTCAGGAACCACAGACAACCTCACAACAATCAAGTGAGTGAATAATATTCGGCGGATAACTTGTCCGTGGGAGCCTGTGGACTGGATTGTGCCAACACTTCCACCCGTGAAGTCGGAACAAAACCAACATCAAAAAAATCCCAGATTTTAATTGATGGTTGTAGGTTTGGTGAAAGTGCTTGCTAGAATATCAAAATTAGACCCGTGTGAGGAGCAAATAGAGTGTCGAAAATACTACTGAAAGCATGGCTACTCAGTCCTGCCGTCTTAGGAGCTAGTTTATTAGCCCCGATGACAGCATTCGCAGAGTTACCCGTGACTGAGGCCGGGCCCACTGCAATTGCAGCGGCAACCGAAGCATCTGCCCCGGCAGAAACCCCTTTGGAACCCATCCAAACTGAGTTAAAAATTAGTGAGCAAGTCTCCGTAAGTCCTTTGGACACCTTGACCCTCACCCTACCGCAACAGTTAGCTCAGGTTCCCGTGAATCCCCATGCCGGAGTTGGGCCGAGTAGAGGCATCGAAACTCCCGCTAACAGCGAGATTCCCCTAGCGGATATCGACGCAGCACCTCAAAGCGATGCGGCCAATAACGCCGAGGTGATGCAACAACTTAATGAATATGGTCGTGAAGGTCGGGGCAACAAGCGTCAAGCTCAAGTTACCTCCGTCTCCCAACTGTCCGACGTTCAACCGACGGACTGGGCGTTCCAAGCTCTACAATCCTTAGTAGAACGCTATGGGTGTATTGCGGGATATCCCGATGGAACTTTCAAAGGGAATCGTGCTTTAACCCGTTTTGAATTCGCTGCTGGAGTGAACGCCTGTTTAGAGCGGATTAATGAACTGATTGATGCCTCAACTAAAGATTTAGTCACCCGTGAGGATTTGGCGAAACTGCAACGCCTCATGGAAGAATTTGCCGCCGAATTATCCAGTCTGCGCGGACGAGTGGCGGTATTAGAAGCCCGCGCCGGAGAACTCGAAGCCAATCAATTCTCCACCACTACTAAACTGCGGGGAGAAGTGGTGTTCTGGCCAGGAGATGCCTTTGGAGATCGGGCAACTAATAACGTAGTTGGTCAGTTTGCTGATAAGAGCGATGACCCCGCCGAAGCCTATTTTGGCTACCGCGCTCGTTTAAACTTTGATACCAGTTTCACGGGTAAAGATTTACTCAGAACTCGTTTACAAGCCCAATCCATACCGGATTTGAGTGATTTTGATGTCACCAACACCTTGATGTCTCGGACGGGTATTGATGGTCGGAATGGCAACGTGGTTCTGGATAACCTCACCTACCGTTTCCCCTTCTCTGAAGGCAAAGGTTTAGTCTGGGTCGGTGCAAAAGGGTTAGCCTTGGATGATGTTCAAGATGTTCTGACTCCCTTTGGTGATGATGCCAGTGGTGCAATTTCCCGCTTTGGGCGGTTCAACCCGACGACATTCCAAGGCCCTGCTGGTACGGGGTTAGGTGTGGAATATGCCTTTAGTCACGCCTTCAAAGCTAACCTAGGTTATATGGCCGATGATGGTTTTGCTTCTCAAGCCAGCCAGGGTCGAGGTCTGTTCAATGGTACCTATGGTGCTATGGCCCAATTAGTCTTTGCACCAACTGACAACCTGGTTTTTGCCTTAGATTATAACCACCGTTACTTCAGTAACGATAACGTCTACGTTTCCGGTGGTACAGGGAGTTGGGGTGCTAATAAACCCTTTGGTGAAAACGCTACAACCACAGATAACCTGGGCGTACAAATGAACTGGAGAGTCGCCAGCCATTTCTCCATTGGGGGTTGGTTTGGGAGTACCTGGGCTGACCAGAAGAATGGTGGTAACGGTAGTGCCACCATTATTAACTGGGCTGCGGTGTTAGGATTCCCCGATATCCTCCGCGAAGGAGATACCGGAGGTTTAATTGTGGGGATGCCTCCGAAAGTTGTCAGTCATGATATTAGCAGCTTAGAAGACAGAGACACCTCTATTCATATTGAAGGCTTCTATCGCTTCCCCCTCAGCGAGTACATCGCTGTGACACCGGGTTTCTACGTTGTGACCAATCCTGATCACAATAGCAACAACAACACGATTGTTGTGGGAACACTGCGGACAACTTTCCGCTTCTAATTCCCTTTTAATATTTCTTGAATAACCCAGTTTCTTTAAGAAGCTGGGTTTTTTATGGCTTCAAGATTGGGGTTTTGATCCGGTGTTCCGAACGTTAATTAATTTGTTGAGAAGATCAAACCAAAAGGAAGAACCCATGGAAATTGCGATCGCAGTTAATCCCCATCCTCCGATCACTTTAAATAGTTGAATAACAATATTTTCCCTTGAATTAAACTGTTGATTTAAGTTAGATTGAGTCCATCCTAGAGGTAAAGAAGAAAAGTCGAATAAATAAGAATAGAGAAAATTTTCGGTTAAATCTTGACAATCTTTTGTAGAGTTAACCTCTGAGTTTAAACAGTTATTCAAGGGAGAATTAGGATTATTAGTTAAGACAATATTAATGCTTTGACTGAGATTTTCTTGTAAAACAGGTTCTTGAAAAAGGCGATTAGTAATATTTAATGTATCTGCATTTAATCCCATGGCTACTACGAATCCAATGGCAAGTGTAATCAGTTTGACCTGCCGTTTATAGACTCCCGATGCCCGGGTCATAGACTGTTCAAACCAATCGCTGATCGCCGTTTCTAAGGATTCAAAATTGGCAGTATCTCCGGCTTTGTTTTTAGTTTTTATGGCTAAAATTTTGAACAGTTTAATCTGATCTGGGTCGAAAAACTGTTTGATCTCCTCTGAGTTAATCGCTAGAATAAAATCATCAATGGTTAAACTATTGATTTCGGGTTGAACTCCAGACTTTTCTATAATTACACTAATTAATGCTAAAGCAAAGGTGGAATTAGGAATATAAGATGGCCCAACAGAATTTTTATTGACTCGTTGTTTATAATCTTTCCAAGATTTAATTAAAGGGTATTGGTACAAAAGTTTCGCAGCTGAATTTCCTAAAATAAATTGAATAGAACGATATAAATTTTTAGCTCTCCAATCAAAGATAGAACTGGCTAAAAATTCTTGTATTTCTGATATTAATAAGCTCAGAAGTAAATAAATAAAAAATAGACCGATGGCGACATTCAGGGTTGAGGGAATATTCATATTTGGTTAAAAGTTGGGAGAAATAAGGGAAAGAAAGCCCTGAAGGGCTTACTACAATTTTGGGATTATTGTATGATATCAATTAAAATTAACATGGTTTTAAGGATTTTGAATTATGCTTCAATCTAAAAAATTACCTCGTTTAGCGATAACATTAGGCGATCCGTCAGGGATAGGGCCAGAAGTAATATTAAAAGCTTTAGCTGATCCGATGTTACATCAAAAGTCTGATTTAACTATAGTGGGAAGCGATCGCATTTTACAAGAAACCTATCAGCAATTACAAAATCAGGGATTTCAGGCAGCAAAACCTCATCAGTTACGGGTGATTCATTTAGATCCCGATCCAAGTTTACCCCCATTAGAAATCGGGATCGGAAATCGAACCAGTGGGGCGGTCAGTTTTCAATATTTAGATACAGCTATTACCCGAACTTTACAAGGAGAATTTGATGGGATAATCACCGGGCCAATTGCTAAAAATCTCTGGAATTTAGCAGGTCATAATTATCCCGGACAAACGGAATTTTTAGCAGAAAAAGCCCAGGTTAAAAGGTTTGGAATGCTATTTGTTGCCCGCTCTCCCTATACAGGCTGGACATTAAGAACCTTATTAGCTACAACCCATATTCCCCTATCGCAAATTTCCCACACCTTAACCACGGAATTAATGAGCTTAAAATTAGAGTTATTGGTCGATTGTTTACGCCATGAATTCGGACTCGAAAATCCCAGAATTGCCGTAGCCGGATTAAATCCCCATAGTGGGGAAAATGGAAACTTAGGAACAGAAGAAAAAGACTGGTTAATTCCCTGGTTAAATCAACAACGCGATCGCTATCCCTATATCCAATTAGACGGCCCCATTCCCCCTGATACAATGTGGGTTAAGCCCGGTCAAGCCTGGTTTAATTTAGGGAAAAATGCCCATGATGCGTACATCGCCTTGTATCATGATCAAGGGTTAATTCCAGTTAAATTAATGGCATTTGATCGGGCCGTTAATACTACAATTGGTTTACCCTTTATTAGAACTTCTCCCGATCATGGCACAGCCTTTGATATTGCGGGTAAAGGAATAGCCGATGGGTCGAGTATGAAAGCAGCTATTGATTTAGGCATAGAATTAGTCAATAATCGTATTAACCCTTAATTCCGATGGCAACCTCAACTTCTAAACCGTCTATTCTCTGGTTTCAGTTAATCGGATTATCCTTAGTTCAAGGCGCAATTAGCTTAACTTGGTTACTCTATCGATTATATGTACCCCAACTCTTAGCCGCTTTTGGATTTCCCGGGTTATTCCCAACTATTTTAGTAATTGAAAATGCGTTAGGGGTAATTATTGAACCGATAGCGGGGAATTTCTCTGACCGTCAACGGCGATGGCTAGGAACTCGTTTTCCCTTAATTAGTTTAGGAGTCATTTTAGCTTCAGGTTTATTTATTGCCATTCCCGCTTTTTATATTTTTGGTCAATCTCTTAATTCCTTACATTGGATATTCCCAATTCTATTAATTTTATGGGCCGTTGCCATGGCAATTTTTAGAAGTCCAGTTACGGCTTTATTAGGTCAATATGCAACAGAAACAAAACTCCCCCAAGCCATGAGTTTTTTGATTTTTATGGGGGGTATTGTCGGGGCAATTCGTCCTATTTCTAGTAAGTTTATTCTGAGTTTAGGATCGGGAGTTACCTTTACTATTGGGTCTTTAGTATTATTGGGTTCCGTGGGAGTTTTAAGATATTTTAATCCTGATTTAAGCGTTATTCCTCAGTCAGAAGAACCGACTCAAAAATTATATTTCAGAAACTTGGTTTTTATTGCGCTATTAGGGTTATTTGCAGCCTGGGGAACTCGATTAATTTTAGGAGAAGTTTTTCCGCAAGTGATAAAAAATTTAGGAGGGAATGTCAACTGGATCATGTTTAGTGGATTTATTCTCTTGGCATTTGCTTCTATTCCTGCGGGATTATTTGCTGTGAAAATTAGCAATCATAAGGCAACGTTAATTGGATTAATAACAACAGCTGCTTTATTATTATTCTCGTCCTTTATTACCAATAAACTCCTGATTATTTTGGTTGGCTTATTACTGATTGCCAGCTATAGTTTAATTGCTAATGGGATTATTCCGATTGCTTTTTCTCTGGTTCCATCCCATAAAGGCGGTTTAGGAATAGGAGTATATTTTGGGGCGTTTTCTTTGGCAATGAGCGGATATGATTTTATGGTAAAATATCTGGGAACTGTGAATCTAATGATCAGTTATCGCCTAGGAATGATAGCATTTTTAATCATAACTTTTTTGGTATTATTTTTGCCTCAATTAACAATTCCCAAAATAACTAAATAAAGATGATTTAGGACTTAGACATTTTCTCGCCCCTCAAAGGGCTGAAACCCCTACCACAAGTGGATGATATCCATTCAAGTTGAAATAATTTTCCTGTATAAGTTTGAAGCTATTGTTAACGCAATTTTTGTTTGAGTTCTGCTAAGGGCGTGATCGACTGTAATAGTAAGTTCGTTGAACTTGGCTTGCTGTAATATATATAGATATAGCAAGAGGCAAGAGGGATTTTTAAGGGAAAGTCTGAATATCAGGGGCATGGATAAATTAAAATATCGTAACAAGAAATAACTTAGAATTATTCTATCATCTATTAAGAGGGAAAAATGTGTGAAGTGAAACAAAACAAAACAATGATTTTTAATAATGACTTTGTTCAGATTAACCCAGAATCGATTCATACCCAGGGTAGAATTCAACCTCATGGTTTGTTGTTGACCTTAGAAGAAGCCGACCTGAAGATTTTACAGGTTAGCCAAAATGCCATGAAACTCTATGGTATTTCCACTACTGCTTTGATCAATCGACCCTTAAGCGATTTTTTAGACAAACAGCAACTTTTCCAAATTCAAGAATGTTTAATTAGTAATAACTTTAATTATTATAATCCAATTCGGCTTATTTTTCATATTAAGAATAAAAAAATTATTTGTGATGGTATTTTACACCGACACCAGGGCATCGTCATCTTAGAACTGGAGCCAACTCAAGATCAAAATGTAACCTTTATCAATTTTTATCATTTAGTCAGAGGCTCAGTTTGTAAAATTCAAAGTGCTACTAACTTTAAGGATTTAACTCAATTTCTAGCCGAGGAAATCCGAAAAATCAGTGGATTTGACCGAGTAATGATCTATCAATTTGATCACGACAATCATGGAGTTGTGATTGCCGAGGATAAACGCCAGGATTTAGAAAGTTTTTTAGGACTACACTACCCCAGTCTGGATATTCCCGAAGCCTCCAGGGAAATCTATCGGCAAAATTGGTTGCGATTATTAGTAGATATTGCTCATCAACCCGTTGATATTGTTCCTTCCCTTCATCCAGTCACGCAAAAGCCCCTAGATTTAAGTTTTTCCGTTCTCCGTGCGGTTTCTCCCTGCCATTTACAATACCTCAAAAATATGGGAGTTCAAGCCACTCTCTGTGTTTCTTTGATTAAAAGAGAAAACCTTTGGGGTTTAATTGCGTGTCACCATTATTCTTCTCGTTATCTATCCTATACCATTCGTAAAGCCTGCGAATTTTTAGGACAGGTTATGGCGGTAGAATTACCCTATAGAGAAATTAGTGAAGATTATGAATATTACCGTGAAATTCTTAAATTAGTTCGGAAAAATTTACTCAACGCGCCCGCTTTAGAAGCCTCTTTTATTCAAACTTTAGCTCAAGACCAAACGAATTTACTCAATCTTGTCAAAGCTCAAGGGGCGGTTATCCGATTTGGAGAAGATTTAATTTTAGTGGGTCAAACCCCGCCTTTAACCAAAGTTAAAAAACTGATGGCATGGTTATCTCAATATTGCCATCAAGAGATATTTTATACCGATTGTTTACCTAAACTTTATCCTGAAGCTGAATCTTATCATGATCTAATTAGTGGAATTATGGCTATTTCCTTGTCTCCTAATCAAAGCGAATATCATTTAATTTGGTTTAGACCGGAAGTGATTCAAACAGTTGATTGGGCAGGAAATCCCCAGAATTCCACAGAAATCGAAACACCAGGAGAAATTAAATTAACCCCGCGGCGATCTTTTGAACTTTGGAAAGAAACCGTTAAATTAAAATCCCTGCCTTGGAAACCCGTTGAAATTGAAACCGCCCAAGAATTAAGAAATTCTTTAATGTTAGTCGCCTTACAATCAAGTGAACATCAGTTAAGACAAAGCCGAGAACTTGCCCAAGTGACCTTACAATCGATTGGCGATGCGGTAATTACCACTAACAGTCGTGGGGAAATTGAATCCCTTAATCCTGTTGCCGAAGAATTAACGGGTTGGTCATTAATTGAGGCCAAAGGTTTACCCTTAAATGATGTCTTCAAAATTCTTGATAGCCAAACTCATAATTTTAGTGCCAGTCCTGTGCAAAAAGTTTTAGAAGAAGGGTGTATTTTTGATTTTTCCGATAATGTTATTTTAAAAGCAAAAGATGGAAAAGAACGATCCATTGATAATTCTGCCGCCCCGATTAGAAGTCGAGAGGGTGAAATTATTGGTGCGGTTTTAGTATTTAGAGATGTCACCCAAGAAAGAGAATTAACAAGGCGATTATCCTGGCAAGCCTGCCATGACGCGTTAACGGGATTAATTAATCGCAGTGAATTTGAAAAGCGGGTGACACAAACCTTACAAATGCTGTCCAAATCCTCGAATCATCATGCTATTGGTTATTTGGATTTAGATCAATTCAAAATTATTAATGATACCTGTGGACATTTAGCCGGGGATGAATTATTACGACAATTGAGTTTTTTATTACAAAGTCAAGTTACAGAAAGAGACACCCTAGCCCGTTTAGGGGGAGACGAATTTGGCTTATTATTAAATAACTATTCTTTAGACGAAGCCTATCAGAAAGCTGTCCATTTGTGTGATATAGTCAAAGATTTTCGCTTTACCTGGGAAGAAAAAGTTTTTTCCATTGGAGTTAGTATTGGATTAGTCGAAATTAATAATCAAACCTGCGATTTAGCCACAATTTTAAGTGCTGCGGATGCGGCTTGTTATGCGGCTAAAAATCAAGGTCGTAATCGGGTTCACTTGTATCAAGCTGATGACCAGGATTTGATTCAACAACGTCGAGAAATTCGCTGGGCGGCTCAAATTCCCCAAGCTTTAGAAGAAGACCGTTTTTGTTTATATTATCAACCAATTGTTGAGACTAATCCCACCTCAAAATCCCCTAAACATGGGGAAATTTTACTACGGTTAAGAGATACATCGGGTCAATTAGTGCCACCCATGGCATTTATTCCCGCCGCCGAACGATATGATTTAATGAAAAGTATTGACCGTTGGGTGATTCGTACGGTTTTTAGCCATTTAGAAAAACATTATCAGAGTTTAAATTTAACCCCAAATTCCTCGAAAAGTCAAGATTTTTATGCGATTAACCTATCCGGTGCCAGTCTGAATGATAATCAATTTATTAAGTTTCTTTATCAACAGTTTGAACTGTATAAAATTCCTCCCCAAATTATTTGTTTTGAAATTACAGAAACCCTAGCGATCGCCAACCTAAAAAAAGCTGTGCACCTAATTCAATCCTTTAAGGAGTTAGGTTGTTCCTTTGCTCTCGATGATTTTGGCAGTGGAATGTCTTCTTTTTCCTATTTAAAAACCCTTCCGATTGATTACTTAAAAATTGATGGGGGTTTTGTTAAAGAAATTCTAACTGACCCGGTTGCCCGGGAAATTGTTGAATCGATTCATCGGATTGGTCACGTTATGCAAATTAAAACCATTGCCGAATTTGTTGAAAATGATGCTATTTTTACAGAAATTAAAAATATTGGGATTGATTATGTTCAAGGCTATGGTATTGGTAAACCCCAGCCTTTTATTTTGCCAATGATTAAAAATTCTGGACAGATCAGCCAGAATCGAGATTAAAAATTGTTGGGTATTGAAACAATATGCCCATAGAAAGCGAGGATCTCAAAGTCGATAATTTAGATTAAGAGTAATGATAGAATCATCTTTAATTTGATAAATGAGTCGATGTTCTTGATCGATTCTTCGTGACCAAAGTCCCGACATATTAAATTTAAGCGCTTCGGGTTTACCGATTCCAGAAAAAGGCGATCGCTGAATATCTTTGATTAACTCATTAATCCGTTTTAAGATTTTTTGATCAGTTTTTTGCCAATAGAGATAATCTTGCCAAGCATCTTCTAAAAATAGAATATTCATCCACTTTACACTTTACTCAACTTCTATTAAGTCATGCTTTTGATAGTTTTCTTGTTTCAACTCTTGTAATGCTTTGGCAAGACGTTCAGCATTTTTAGGACTTTGGAGTAAATACAACGTTTCTTCTATGGCGTTATAGTCCTCCAGGGAAATAATTACCACCGCAGGTTCTGACTCCCGAGTAATTATAATCGGTGCATGATCATCACAAACTTGGTTCATGACTGCGGTAAAGTTTTTCTGAAATTCGGTATCGGTGATTGCATCCATAGCCCTAATTATTGTCATGAATTAGATAGATTGACATCCACCCCGCCGTAAAACGGGCGGGGATTCCATCTATTTCAACAAATCAAAGATTGACAACTGCTGAAATTCTGGACGGGTTGACGCTTCGCCGAGATGTGCTTTCTTTGCAGAAAGACTGACCTTCTCTCCACGTCCGTTTAAAGTCTCCGTGCATCCCTCCGGCGACTTTAATATTAATTGCAGCATTAACATCTCGATCATGAGAAGTTCCACAATTAAGACAAATCCACTCTCTAACATTTAACTCTTTTTTGCCACCGCGAAAACCACAGCAAGAGCAAATTTGAGAAGTGGGAATCCATCTATCAATTACTCGAAAATCCCGCCCGTACAGGGCTGACTTAGCCTCTAACATAGTTCTAAAACTACGCCAACCTAAATCACTGATTGCACGGGATAGTTTTCGGTTTTTCATCATCCCTGATACATTCAAGTCTTCCAAGACTATTGTTTGATTCTCACGAATAATCTTAGTTGAAAATTTATGAAGGAAGTCGTTTCTAATATCAGAAATCTTAGCGTGAAGTTTAGCTAATTTCTTTCTAGCAACTTCCCTTCTTTTGCTACCTTTCTGTTTTCTTGACAAATTGCATTGTAATTTCCTTAAACGCTTTAATTGTTTCTTTAAAGGTTTGGGAGATTTAACTTTTTCACCATTACTTAGTGTAGCAAAATTGGTGATCCCTAAATCAATTCCTACTGAGTTATTATTTTTAGGTAATTGCTGAGGATTAAACTCAACTACAAAGCTAACAAAATACCTGTCAGCACTATCTTTGATTAGGGTAACACTAGAAGGTGTTGCGGGTAATTCTCTACTCCAGATTACTTTGATATCACCTATTTTAGCTAGGTGAATGTAACTAGAATCAGGATAGAGTTTGAAGCCGTTATCAGTGAACTTAGCAGACTGTTTAGACTTACGCTTCTTAAATTTAGGTGGCTTAACTTTCTTGCCTTTTCTTTGCCCTTTACAGGATTTAAAAAAGTTTGAATAAGCCTGTTCTAAATCCCTCAAAGACTGCTGTAAGGGAACAGAGGAAACTTCTGTTAACCATTGCTTTTCCTCGGTTTTCTTAAGTTCTGTCAGTCTTTTAGAGAGTTCACTGCTAGAAGGTTTTTTATTACCCGCACGGTGTTGCTCTTGACAGTAGGCTAAAGCATCATTAAACACTACACGACAACAACCAAACAATTGAGACATCAGCCTCTTTTGTTGGTTAGTTGGGTAGATTCTGTAACGATACCTGGCTTTCATTGTTTTTGTTGCTTACGAGCACTTCTTTAGTATACTCTAAAATAGAATAAAAAGCCTAAGTAGAACTTAGGGGTTTTAAACCCATTTTTCTGATAATTAGATTATAAAACCAGAATTAAGGATTTAGACAAATGACACAGACTTCAATCACAAATTTACTCTCCTTGAAATCCTCGTCATCTGTATAAATCCTTGATGTGATTCTACGCCATTACCATTCCCCCGTCTACATTAAACACCTGACCCGTAATATAAGCTGCCGCCGGGTCTGCGGCTAAAAACCGAATCATTCCCGCCACTTCTTCCGGTTGACCGTAACGACCTAAAGGAATAAATTTGAGAATTTCTTCCGTATTTTTTAACTCTTTGGTCATATCCGTCGCAATAAATCCTGGCGCCACCGCATTCACCGTTATCCCCCGACTTGCTAATTCCTTTGCCACCGTTTTTGTAAATCCAATTACCCCCGCTTTTGCCGCACTATAATTAGCTTGACCCGGGTTGCCCATTTGTCCGGCAACCGAGGTAATATTAATAATCCGTCCTGACTTTTGTTTGAGCATAATTTTACTGGCCAGACGAGTACAAAGAAACACCCCCGTTAAGTTCAAATCAATCACCGCTTGCCAGTCTTCCGGCTTCATTCTTATTAGTAAAGTATCGCGGGTAATCCCGGCATTATTCACTAAAATATCAATTTTGCTCCAGATTTCTGTAACTTTGTTAAATAAGGCATCGACTTGATCGGCTTTCGATACATCGGCCTGGAGTGCGATCGCCTCACCGCCCGCCTGGGTAATTTCCGCCACGACTGCATCCGCCGCCGTTGAAGAACTGGCATAATTAACCACCACCTTTGCGCCTTCGGCAGCTAAGGCTAAGGCCGCAGCGCGACCAATACCCCGCGACCCACCTGTAATAATTGCTACTTGTCCGTTTAAGTGTTGTAAATTTTCAGGTAAACGTTCCATTTTGTGATTTCTCCAACTGTTATTCTCAAAAATAATCATCTCAGATTTGAGCAAATTCAGAGAAACCGAGTGGCTAAAGAATCGTTATAATTAAAATGCAAAACTTGAATCGGATCAACTATGGCCGTTAAACAAACCTTTAATAACTTTCAAGAACTGCTAACCCATTCTGAAGTTCCGGTGTTAGTAGATTTTTATGCAACTTGGTGTGGCCCTTGCCAAATGATGACCCCGATTTTGGAAGAAGTTAATCAAGAAATGAATCAACAAATCCAAATTGTTAAAATTGATAGTGATAAATACCCGGAACTGGCATCTCAATATAATATTATGGCTTTACCGACATTAATCTTATTTAAAAAGGGTCAACCCGTTGGGCGTCATGAAGGAGTGCTGCGATCGCCGGAACTGGTTAAATGGGTGTATGGTTTACTCTAATTTGATTAACCACAAAGACACAAAGTCTTTCTTAATGTCTCCGTGTCTTTGTGTTTCTAAAGCGATGGGGGATGGGAAGATAGAATTATCGGGTATTGAAATAGTCCTATCCCCGGCTAATTAATCAATCTGAATTGATTGGGGGCCACCAGAATTTCCATTATTATTGTTAGAGCCCGAGGAACTCGATACCGTGGTTCCACCTTCTTTCTCCAGCCAAGTTTTAATGGGATCGTCATTCAGGTTTAATTTTAATAAACCTGAGACAAAGCCACCCAAAAAGGCAATGGGTTCACGGGTTAATTCTTGTAAAATAGGTTTGATCTCATCCATAACGAATAAAGGTTCTCCTTAACTGGGCGATCGCAATAAATCCTCCTGAATTTTAGCGCGTTTAGAAGAATTTAGCCGTTTAATAATTATTGGAACCTTCCGAATATCCACCATCCGAGGAATATCCACCATCCGAGGAATATCCACCATCCGAGGAATATCCATCGCCATTACTGTAGGAATTGCTATAGGAGTTATTATTTTCCGAATAGCCACCATCAGAATATTCAGAATTGCTGGCGTAACTGCCATCAGCCCTAGCAGCTTGGGCGGGATCACCGGGATCACCATCTTCAATAGCTACTTTTGACCCGGTTTCAATACTATTGGGTTGATGGGCTTTAGCTTTAATACTGCCTTTACGTCCTTCTAATTCAGGCAGTTTCGGGAACTTCTCAACCGGCATTCCCTCGACCACTTGTCGCATAAATTCCCCCCAACTATAGGCCGCACTACTACTAGCGCCCCAGGTCGGATCATTATTGTCATTTCCTAACCAAATTCCGGTTACAGCTTGGGGAATATAACCAATAAACCATAAATCCCTGGCTTCTTCAGAGGTTCCGGTTTTACCCGCCACCTGTCGATCCGATAAAGCCGCTGGGCCTCCGGTTCCCGCATTCACAACTCCTTCTAACATCCAAGTAGTGATGGCGGCGCTATTTTTATCTAACACTTGTTTGGGTTTAAATTTAGCTTGATAAATAATATTTCCCTGTTTATCTAAAACACGACGAATGCCATGGGCTGGAATATAATTACCTTCATCGGCTAGGGTTCCGTAAGCATTAGTTAACTCCAACAAATTAACTTCATAGGCTCCTAAAGCCATAGCATAGGTCGGCTTTAAGGGTGATTTAATTCCCATATCTTTCGCCAGTTTCATTGCCGGTTCAAACCCAACATCTACTAATACTTTAACCGCAATTACATTCACAGAACGGCTTAAAGCATCGGACATCGACATCCATCCAGAATGCTTATTCCCATAATTTCGAGGACGGTAGCCATCTACTTTATAGGGTTCATCTAAATAGCTATCATAGGGGGAGAAACCCGCCCCAATTGCCGTCGCATAAACTAATCCTTTAAAGGTTGATCCGGGTTGTCTTTGAGCTTGGGTAACGCGATTAAATTCACTATCTTTATATTGATATCCTCCCACCATGGCTTTAACTTCTCCGGTTTTTGCTTCTATAGAAACTAAAGCCGCTTGACCAAAATTTGAACCCGCACCATCAATTTCCACCGCATCTTTCACGGTTTTTTCAGCAGCTTCTTGCCATTTCACATCTAAACTGGTTTCAACTGTTAACCCACCAGCTTCCATGGCTTCTTTAGAAACATATTGGGGGAGTTCTTTTAAGACATAACTAGAAAAATAAGGAGCTTTAACTAATAACCGTTTAGGTTGACTGGGTTTGAGGGTCAGGGGTTCTTCTATTGCGGCTTGGGCCTCGGCTGCGGTAATGACTCCCGCCGTCTGCATTCTTTGGAGAACAATATTGCGCCTTTTTTTAGCCGCTTCTGGATTTTCCAAAGGAGAATATTGACTCGGTGCCGGGGGTAAACCCGCTAACATTGCCATTTCCGACAAAGTTAATTCATTTACGGACTTACTAAAATAAACATGGGCCGCATCCGCGACCCCGTAAGCACCCGAACCCAAATATACTAAATTCAAATAGCGTTCTAGGATATCATCTTTACTAATTTGGTCTTCTATTTTCCAAGATACCATTGCCTCTTTGAGTTTCCGAATCAGACTATGTTCTTGATTCAAATAAACAATCCGAGCTAACTGTTGGGTAATGGTACTTCCCCCTTCCACCACTCCCCCGGCTAATATATTAGAGCCAACGGCGCGGACAATGCCTTGATAGTCCACCCCATCATGGTCATAGAAACGAATATCTTCAGTGGAAATGAACGCTTGTGCCAGTTTTTCGGGAATTTGTTTGAGGCGGAGTTTTTCCCTGGTTGCTGGCCCGGTTTGCATTAAAATATCACCGTTATTGGCCTTAATCGTAATCGTGCCATCGCGACTAAAGGAGGCTATCCCACTCACCGAGACCGGGGGTAGACTCTGATCAATCTGATACCATTGCCAAGCCCCATAACCCAAGGCCCCACCGCCCACACTGATCACCCCAACTCCAATCCACACCCTCGGACGACGATACCAGGGTTTCCCTTGAGGGTCTTTAGAGGTGAAACCTTGACGCAGTTTGGCCCATTGGGAATTGAGCCGATTCAGAGCGTGACGATACCAAGTCCCATCTTGGGGGTTCGACCCAGAAGCAGTTTCCGCAGAAACCTGATCGGGATCTACTTCCGTCGCCATCACGGGCGATGTCAAAAGGGGCTGAGTTGAAACCGCACTAGAAGTATTTTCCTGGTAGGTTTCTGACTCTAACGAGTCCGTTTTGGGTCTGGATGGTAATTGAGATTCTTCCATTGGTTCGGACAAATGGTTAGTTTAATTGAATATTCGACAGTATATTCTAGGATAGCCCAGGCAAAAGCCGACTTTCTTCAATAGTTAGCTGTCGAATCGGTGACCTCGCCAAAAATCGAGGTTTTTTCCCTGATCCCCGGCTTTACACCAGGGTAGGGATCAGGCCGTTTGATCGGAAATTAACCTACAATCGCCGCATGACCTATAGCTAAACCCACAACTAGCATTCCTAAAACTAGAAACGGTTGGGCGCTTGCTTGATATTTAACATCATTTTCTACAGGATTGCGTAGAAAATACATATCTTGGAAAGTAATTTGAGGAATAATCATCAGTAAAAGCACCGTAGCATATAGATTTTGCTTGATACTAACTAAATAAACCGCCATCCCGGCTTGGAAAATATCAATCATTAAAACACAAATCCACGCCGCCGTCGTGATCCCAAACATCACTGGCAGGGATTGTAACCCCAATTGGCGATCGCCTTCCACACTTTTAAAGTCATTAACAATGGCAATTCCTAACCCCGCTAAACTATAAAATAGGGTTAACACCATCAGGGTTGGGGTGAGTTCTCCAAATAACGCATGACCCGCCCACCAAGGTAAAGCAATATAACTCGCTCCAAGTGCATAATTCCCTAACCAGCCATTTTGTTTGAGTTTCAGGGGGGGTGCAGAATAAATATAGGAGACAAATGCCCCACCGATACATAAAACCGTAATTATGGGAAATTCATGGCCCGCCCAAGTATCTAATAGGTAGGAAATCCCTATTCCTAAACCCAATAAGAGGAAAATTTGGGTAACGACTTGGGGAATGGAAATCACCCCGGAAGGAATGGGACGATAGGGCTCATTAATGGCGTCAAGTTCGCGATCGTAAAAATCATTCATGGTCTGGGTGTACCCGGTCATTAATGGCCCAGACATTAACATACAGGTCGCCACCTTTAACACATCTTCCACTGACCAACTAAAATGTCCCGATGAAGCCGCGCCACAGACCACCCCCCAAATTAAGGGTATCCAGGTGATCGGTTTCATTAATTGCAGGCGAATTTTCCAGATAGAGGTTTCTCCCGAGGACGCCCCTTTCATCCCTAACAGTTGTCGGGTTTTGGCGCCGCGATCTGAATTGGCTTCTTTGGTTAATTCTTCTGAGGGTTGAGACGATGGAGTATCCGACATGATCCTTTATACGTTTGTGTGTTGAGTATCTGCAATATAGAAATTAACATTAACATGGAGTTGGCTGTTAACTGTCTTAAAAAGGGAATAGGAAATGTAGGGGCGGGTTCTACAAGGGTTAATAATTCCAACCAATAATCTTTCTAAACCCGCCCCTTTTGTTACATTTAAAAAATCTAACTTAATATTAGAAACCTATAGCAAGCCAAGAGGGTTGGAAGACCCAACCCCTACGTTTTTAATGATGAAGGTTTCTTAGTTATTAATATCCAGTCGGGAGTTTGATCAATTTTTTTAACGTTGTTTAACTCTAATTTTTTCAGGGTATTTTCTTTCAATAATAAATAGGGTTGATCTAGGGTTTGCCATTTATCTTTCAGGGTCGCATCATCAACAGCATGAATATGGCGATCGCTATAAAAATTCAACGACGGCCGCCCAGACCGATGACCCATATAAATTTCTTTTCCTGGGGGTGTTCCCTCCCGTACAATTGTCGCCACGGGTTTAACGGCAAAATCTTCATTTAACTCCCAAACCCAATAATTAGAAGTAAAAAATAACAATAAAGATACATAGGTTCCCCAAAATAGAACTAGCAAAAATTGTCGATCTTTTTGGCTAATTAAAACCGCTACAAAAGACATTGTTAACATCAACGCTCCGAAGGTGAATTGTAAATCCCGTTGAGGAATAAAATTAGGAATAACCCAAGAAAGCATCCCGCCAAAATAACAATATCCCAGGGCTGAAATCATCGCCAATAGAATAAACAGGGGTAAGAGTTGATCCGGCGTAGGTTTAACAAAATGTTCATACTTGCCTCGCCCCACTTTTCCCAATTTCCATAACCCAATATCCCGATCGCCTTCCTTCCAAACTTCTGCCAAATATCGCCCCACCGCCAACGCCAATACCGGATAAATTGGTAAAACATACCAGGGTAATTTAGTCGTCATCAAGGAAATTGCAGCAAAATAAATCCCAGACCAAACTATAATTAATTTAGCCCAACTTAAATTCCGATTTTGCCAAGCTAATCTTAATCCCTGGGGCAAAAATAACAGCCAGGGCCAGCCATATTTCAAAAGTTCTAATACATAATACCAAATCGGCCCGGAATGGTTCTCAACCGGTTGCCAAACTCGTTGTAAAGATTGATCGACTAAATTTCCCTGAATAAATCCCTGTCCATAATAAATCCATTGCGCCCCATACCAAACACCTACAGGTACTAAACCCAACCCTAAACCCAACCATAGATAGGGACTAGTTAATAACCGGGGCGTATCCCATAAGAGGAAGAAAAACGCGATCGCCCCTAATAATAATCCTAAGAAAATCCCCTTAGTTAAACATAATAATCCAAAGGCAATTCCCGACCCTAAAGCAAATCTTAAATCCCGTCGAGAGCGCAATACACACCAAACTAAAACTAACCATAAAAATATCACTGTGCCATCTAACATTGCTAACCGCCCTTGACGGATAACAGGCATTAAGGTTAGATAAACTAAAGCTGAAAATAAAGCCGAGGTACGATGGCGAAATAACTCTAAACCAATCCCATATAAAATAGGCACAGAAATCGCCGTTAATAAGGCAGAAGGAAGCCGCGCCATCCATTCATTTACCCCCCCCATTTGATAGGCAAAAGCCATTAACCAATGCACTAAAGGAGGCTTATTCAAATAGGGAATTCCATGCAAAGTTGGATGCAGCCAAGTTTGTTGTCCCCTGCCCATTTCCCGCGCCACTTGAGCCACTAAGCCCTCATCCCAATCTCGCAGGGGGACTCCTCCTAAATGCAGTCCATAGAGGGTCAGCGCCGCCACTAATAAACCTAAAACCCATAATAAATCCACCCAACGATCAACGGGTCGCATTTGGCGCAAAGGACTATCCCCAGTAAAAATTTGACGTGACATAGTTTCGATGTTAACTGTTGACTGTTCCCCAATTCCCGCTAAAATTAAAAGTGTACCTTTTCGTGTTGAAAGACGGTAAGTGATCGCAATGGATGTTTTAGAAATTAAACGGGAAATCGAACTGTTATCTGAGCACCTGGGTAAAACCCAGGACTATCTTTGACCTGCCTGCACTTCAAGCTAAAATTCAAGATTTAGAGCAAGTTTGTGCCCAGCCCGACTTTTGGGATGAACAAAAAACCGCACAACAAACCCTTCAACAGTTGAATGATCTTAAATCAATTGTGCAGCAGCAGGAACACTGGCGACAAGCTATTGAAGATACAAAAGCTATCTTAGAACTTTTGGAGTTAGAAACCGATGACTCCCTGTTAGAAGAAGCCACCACCACGGTTTCCCGACTTAATCGAGAATTTGATCAATGGGAATTGCAGCAACTGCTCTCGGGGATTTACGATCAACATGGTGCTATTTTAACCATTAATGCCGGAGCCGGGGGTACCGATGCCCAAGACTGGGCCGAAATGCTCCTGCGGATGTATACTCGCTGGGGGGAAGCTCAAGGATATAAAGTCCATTTAACCGAAATTTCTGAAGGGGATGAAGCCGGAATTAAATCGGTTTCTTTGGAAATTGACGGCCGTTATGCCTACGGGTATTTAAAAGGAGAAAAAGGCACGCACCGTTTAGTTAGAATTTCACCGTTTAATGCCAACGATAAGCGACAAACCAGTTTTGCTGGGGTGGAAATTATGCCAATTTTGGATAATTCTATTGAGTTGGATATTCCTGATAAAGACCTAGAAATTACCACCACTCGGTCTGGGGGAAAAGGCGGACAAAATGTTAACAAAGTGGAAACCGCCGTGCGAATTGTTCATCTACCCACGGGAATTGCTGTGCGTTGTACCCAAGAACGATCTCAGTTACAAAATAAGGAAAAAGCCCTAGCGTTGTTGAAGGCAAAATTATTAATTATTGCTCAAGAACAACGGGCAAAAGCGGTGGCAGAAATTCGCGGGGATTTAGTCGAAGCGGCTTGGGGAAATCAAATTAGAAACTATGTATTTCATCCCTATCAAATGGTGAAGGATTTACGCACTAATGAAGAAACCACGGCAATTCAGGATGTGATGGATGGCAAACTGGATGCTTTTATTCAAGCCTATTTACGTCAGGAACATCAAATCCTAGAACCCCAAACCGCCTAAATTTTAAACCCGTAGGGGCGGGGTTTTCCCGCCCACCCCAATTAATATGACAACATTAAACAACTGTTACGCCCTGATTATTGGAATTGCTAATTATCAAAAAATCAAACCTTTACCATCAACGGTTTTAAATGATGCTAAGGATATTTATAGTTTACTCACCGAACCTTCATTCTGTGGTTATTTAATTGAAAATGTAGAATTATTATTAGATGAAAAAGCCACAAAATCAGCGTTAACTCAAGCATTAACGGATTTATCTACTAAAACCAACGCCGATTCAACGGTATTAATTTACTTCTCAGGACATGGCGGTAGAATTGAATTCGGGCCGACGGCGGGAGAATATTTATTACCCGTTGATACGGTTTATACCTCCGGTGCATCCTTAGCAGAAACCGCTATTTCAGGAATTCAATTCACAGAGGCATTAAGAGCTATTCCAGCCCGAAAATTAGTGGTAATTTTTGATTGTTGTCACTCCGGGGGAATTGGTCAACCCAAAGATCCAACCATCCCGGAAATCAAAGGGGGATTACCGGATAATTATTATGATCAATTAGTCCAAGGGAAAGGTCGGGTTATATTCGCCTCCTCTCGTAATACCGAACAATCCTATGTAACTTCTGGTTCAACTAATAGCGTTTTTACTAAACATTTAATCGCCGGATTAAAAGGCGGAATTACTAGCAATGACGGATTAATTAGAATATTCGATATTTTTGAGTATTTACAACCGAAAGTTACCGGCGACCAACCCAACCAACACCCAATTTTTAAATCTGATATTGAGGAAAATTTTCCCCTCACCCTATATTTAGGCGGACAAAAAGGAGTGAGTCCGGTTTCTCCTTCTGTACAGGAAGAATTTCGCTATGATGTTTATATTAGTTATGTGGATGAAGAACCAGATTCGACCTGGGTTTGGGATGTTTTAGTGCCGAAATTAGAAGCGGAAAACTTAAAAGTTGCAGTTTCAGGAGATGTGGATTTATTAGGGGTCGCACGGGTAATTAATATAGAACGGGGTGTTAAGTTTTCTAAACGAACCCTTGTCATTTTATCGAATTTATACTTAGATAATAGTATGGCAGAATTTGAGAATGTTTTAGTTCAAAACTTGGGAATTAGAGAATGGAAAGCTCGTTTGGTTTGTGTACGAAAAGAGGACGTTGATCCGTCTAAACTTCCCGAACGCCTACAATTAGAAAAACCTCGGAAGCTGGACGATTCTCGACGCGGTGAACGGGATTTTAAACATTTAATTGACGAGTTAAAAAAACCGCTTCCGGGTCACACCGCATCGGGACTTTACGAATAATTGAAATAAATCAATAATTCTGTTATATTATTGTTATAGACTTGTGATTAGTCGATCCTAACCCCCAGGGTGAGTTAATAATTTGGGGGTTAAGGATTAGGAAGGTTAACACAGAACCGTCTGCGTCAACTTAATTCTAAAAGCCTTGAAATAAATTTCAGGCTTAAAACTAAAACCCGTTAAAACGGGTTAATGAAGACCGGTGTTTAGTTATCTTTAGATAGCTTTAGCTTTAAGCCCGAACTTTAGTTCCGGGCTAACGTGGGTTAAGTTGACACTAATGAATACATAACCCCCTCCTACAGAACGAGAATATCAGGGAAAGCGATCGCAAAATCATACGGAAAGTTCCTCTAATCATCAGGTAATAGAAAGCAGGTGAATCGATAGTATTAAAGACCCGCTTCACCCACGAAAAACCAGAGGTGTTGCTATGTCCAAAAAATATTCTGTATTTGTCTCCTACGCCGATGAGGATGACGCCTGGGTGGAAGGTTATTTATTAAATGCTTTAGAAGAAGCGGGGTTAACCTGTCATTCCGAGGCGATGTTTCGGTTAGGTGTTCCTCGACTCATTGAATTTGAAAGTGCGGTTAAAAATAGTGAACGAACCTTATTAGTGATTTCCCCCGCCTATTTAGCCGATAATTTTGTAGAATTTGCTAATTTACTGTTCCAATCCTACGGACTTGATACTAATTTATGGCCAGTTGTTGGGATTATTTTGCATCCTGTTCAAGAGTTACCCATGCGTTTAAAAATGTTAGAGTGTTTGGATGCAACGGATGGGAAAAAACAACAGAAAGCTATTCAACGAATTTGTGAAAATTTCCAAAAATCAGTTCCTACTTTAGTCGAAATTCCAGATTGTCCCTATCCGGGGATGGTGCCCTTTAAACAAGAAGATAGCGATCGCTTTTTTGGACGACAACGGGAAGTTAATGATTTAATTCAACACTTACGATTATATCCCTTTTTAGCCGTAATAGGAGCATCGGGAAGCGGTAAATCTTCCTTAGTATTTGCTGGGTTAATTCCCCAACTGCAAAAAACTAATTTATTAGGAAAAGAAAAATGGCAAATCTATTCCATGCGTCCGGGTACAACACCCATAACCACATTAACCGCAACATTAGGTTGTGATCCAAATTCAGTTGAAGCTATTACAACAAAATTCCATCCTTCCCAAAAATTCCTATTAGTTATTGATCAATTTGAAGAAGTTTTTACCCTATCTCCTCAAGAAGTAATTCCCTTTCAAGAAATCCTATTAAATCTTTATAAAAAGCCTAATTTTTATGTTGTTTTAACTGTTAGAGCAGATTTTTATCCTCAATTGATGGAATCTCCTAATATCTGGCGAGAAATTAAAGCCCATCGCTATGAAGTCTTACCCTTAGATCAAACGGGATTACAAGAAGCCATTCTTAAACCTGCGGAACAGGCGAATGTTTTTATAGAATCGGCATTATTAGAACGATTAATTACTACTGCTGCAAAAGAACCCGGAGTTTTACCTTTATTACAAGAAACCTTAGTCTTATTATGGGAAAAAATAGAGCGGCGATATTTACCATTAAGAGCCTATGAAGCGTTGGTATTATCCTATCATAATAATAAATTAATCGGTATTCAGGTGGCGATCGCGCAACGGGCAGATGCTGCGATCGCTTATTTAAGCGATGAACAACAAATCATCGCCCGTCGCATATTTTTACGGTTAATTCAGTTTGGAGAAGGGCGAGCAGATACCCGGCGACAAGAATCTATAGAAGCCTTAAAAGCCAGGGGAGATAACGATCAAATCTTTGAAGAAACCTTACGGGAATTAGCCAATCGTCGGTTATTAACTTTAAGTGGAAAGGAGGATAAAACCCGAAAAGTTGATATTGCCCATGAAATTTTAATTAGCAGTTGGCCCCAGTTACAAGATTGGATTATTCAACGTCGAGAAGCCGAACAAACCCGCCGCCGACTGATTGCAAAAGTACAAGAGTGGGCGAGATTAGGGAAAGATAAAGGGGGATTATTAGATGAGTTTGAACTCGTTGAAGCCCAACATTGGTTAGAGAGTTCCGATGCAGCAGAATTAGGGAGTGATGATCAATTAGTAGCGTTAGTTGAATTAAGTAAAACTCATATAGAAACTGAAAAACAACGAGAAATAGAAGCTCAAAAACGGGAGTTAAAACTAAGCCAAAAAAATTTATGGATTACTAGAATTGCCTTGACGGTGATTACAGGAGTTGCTACTGTTGCTATCGGAGTTGCTGGAATTGCAAAACATCAATGGCAAGAAGCAGATAAAGGTCAAATTATTGCTAAAATTGAAACAGCCAATGCTCGGTTTACGGAAAATCCTGATACCTTTGATTCATTAGTCGCAGCATTAGAAGCGGGAGAACTTTTCAAGAAATCAATTTTTAATCGTAATAACCCTCAACTGAAGGCTGATGTTTTAACTGTATTAGCTCAAGGAATCAATTGGGTTAAAGAACAAAATCGTTGGCAAGGGCATAATACTTTAATTCAAACAGTTAGTTTTAGTCCTGATGGAAAAACTCTTGCTACAGGTAGTTATGATAATACAGTTAAATTGTGGGATGAGTATGATCGATTGATCCAAGAATTAAAAGGACATCAGGATGCAGTTATGAGCGTAGCTTTTAGCAAAAACAGTAATCTACTGGCGACAGCTAGTTTAGATAAAACAGTTAGGCTGTGGGAGAAAAAAGAAGAAAAGTGGGAAGAAATATTACCGCCGTTGGAAAATAATACATCTATTTTTAGTGTTAGTATTAATCCCAATGATGATCTAATTGCGACAGGTGATAAAGATGGTACAGTTAAACTCTGGAAACCTGGTGAAACAAAGGAACCAATACAAATACTGAGAGGACACACAAACAGGGTTTACAGTTTAAGTTTTAGTCCTGATGGTCAAACTCTAGCGACAGCAAGTGCAGATCAAACGATTATTCTTTGGAAAAGAACGCCTAAAGAATGGGTTAAAGTGCAAAGTTTAACTGACCATAAGGGCGGAGTTTACAGTATAACTTTTAGTCCGAATGGCAAAATGCTGGCTTCTGCTGACGTAAACGGAACGATAAAACTCTGGAAGTCTGATGGCACGTTTATCCGTGACTGTGGGGGCCATATCGATGCAGTGTTTGCAGTTAGTTTTAGTCCTGATAGTCAAACTATAGTTTCCGGGGGTCAAGATAATACGCTTAAAATTTGGAACTTACAATGTCAAATTCTGAATACAATTAAAGCGCATCACGCTCGAATTAATAGCCTCAGTTTTAGTCATCATAGAAAGGCTTTTGTTTCCGTCAGTAATGATAAAATGGTGAGAATTTGGCAGTTAAATAATACTCATATTAGCCAATTAAAAGGACATCAAGCTACGGTGAGAAGCATAAGTTTTAGTCCTAATGATGATATCATTGCAACGGGTAGCGATGATAGGCAAGTTAAACTGTGGTCTCCCCATGGGACATTAAAAAAAACTTTAATTAAAAGTAAAGGAACAATTTTAGATGTCAACTTTAGCCTGAAAGAAGAACTATTAGGAATTGCGAGTAATGAGTCAATAGCTTTTATTTGGGATATGAAAAAACCTTCAAATTACAGAAATCGTCTAAGCCATAGAGATCAAGTTAGTAGTATCAATTTTAGTTTTGATAACCAAACAATTGCAACAACAAGCTATGATGGAACAATTAAGCTTTGGAACCAAAAAGGTCAAGAAATAGATATACTAAGAAAAGATAAAAATCGAGTTTATAGTGTGACTTTCAATCCAATTAAAGCGTTAATGGCAACCGCAAGTGAAGATGGTACGATTAAACTTTGGGATTTACAGAGTGATCAATCAAGGCATAAACCTAAAACGATCAATAATGGAACATCAGTCTACAGTGTGGCATTTAGCCCTAACGGTGAAATTCTAGCTACAGGCAGCGGAAATAATCAAGTTCAGCTTTGGAATTTACAAGGTCAGGAAATTAAGCCTCCCTTTATAGGACATCAAGCTGCTATTGGGAGTGTGGTTTTTAGTCCTGATGGTAAAATCATTGCTTCTGCGAGTGATGATAAAACAATAAACCTTTGGACATTAGATGGAACTCGAATAGTGACTCTCAAGGGTCATCAAGGTGAAGTCAATGATGTTAGTTTTAGTCACAGTGGTGATACCCTGGCTTCCGCTAGTTCAGACAAAACGGTGATTGTTTGGGATGTAGATCAAGTTACTGATTTGGATAAGCTTTTAACCCAAGGGTGTCTTTGGCTCAAAAATTATCGGAAAAATGACACAAATAAACTACTTCCTTGGTGTGACTCTATGCTGTAATCCCTTTGAGATAAGGGTTTTATCTTTTTGGTTGTTAACTTTATTGATGACGACCTGCTTCTATCGAACTCAGGTATATTAAAAAACAATTAAATTTGATCTAAGTGCTTGGTTTTTAAAATATACTGAAAAAACACCTTGGACTTTCTCAGTAAAACAGGATTAAAATCATGGAATTAAACAAACATTCATTAGGCTGGTTACCCGACTATCCTGACTGGAGAGATCTCACAATGAATAATATCAGCGATAATATCGTCAAAGATAAATCTCCAAATCAAGAAAATATAGAATCACCAATCCTCGAATTAGCCCAATTAATTAAAGCCCAATTAATTAAAGACAACCTCCCCGATCAAAACCAAAACTTAGCTTCAGAGTTACAAAAGACGATTGATAAGTTCAATAAAAAAGATGAGAATGAGATTGAATTTTTAAACGTTAAAAGTGAAAATAAAGTGTTTCTGTACCGAGGAAGTAGAAATGATAAAATTACAAACATTCAAAATCAGTTAAAAAATTTTTTTTACAATGATCAATATGAAATTCAATCTTGTAATTTTTCAGAAAAGACGAAAAAGATACTTACAGAACAGAAGGCAAATTTTAGATTAGAATTGGAAAATGGTTATTTTGGTGAGGCTACACATAAGATCATGATGTGTTTCAAACGAATATGGGAGCTTCCGAGTCAAAGTAGCATTGTAGATTGTGACTCTGAGCAAAGGGATCAAGACGAAGACAGTTATGAATACAAACCAGGAATAACTATTGAGAAAGTCTTAAACACAATTGTTAGGAGAAGAGAACAAGTAAATCAAGAAAATGAAAATTACATTAAGATAGGTGATTGTGATTCTGAACCTAAAAATGAAAATCAAACTAAGGATAGTAATAGTAAAAAATTAAAAATTAGTGAAATCAAAGAATCCTTAGAAAGCATGGGTTATTTTGATTTTTTCCAAGAAGATAATCATAAGGAATCAAAATACTTTTTTGGCTATAAAACAGATTTAGTTGTTGAATTCTTCCAAGCAATAAATAATTTATACCCTGATGGTATAGTTGGAGAACGGACTCAAGAAAAATTGCGACAGACTGAAGAAACAATAACAAAACATACTAATAGTAAGGATCTAGCGGATAAGCTTGATGGTAATCCAATGGTTTATCTGCAAAAAAAACTCTATGATTATTTTGGATGTAAAGATGTAAAACGCAACGGAGATGTAAAAGATACCAAAACTAGGGAATGTATTGGCGAGGTAATTGGCGAACAAGGCTTAGAAACAATTACGATGGATAGCTTGAAAAAACTTTTACAAAAAATCATTGATCAGGCTTACCAATCAAAACAGTATTCTCTCCCTCAACCTTTAAATTCTTTAAATTTTTATGAAGACAATAAAAACAAAAATTGTTTTGATCAGAAAGGTTTTATACAAAAAAAAGATTGCACTTTATTGAGGATTCAAGAACCTATTTCTCAGAATATCATACAAATCTTTAAAGACAAACTGAAACTTGAGGAGCCTCAAAAAGATTCAAGTTTAATTAAAATTAATGAGGCGATTGTTCCTCTTATTTATCCAGTTATTCAGTTGGTGATTAAGAAAATTTCAGATCTTGGCATTCATGGCAAATTAGATTATGAGCAAGCTATCAGCCAGGCAATAGATGTAATAAATATCATTTTGGCTAAAAAATCTTCATCTTCATCCAAAAAGACAGATCCAAAAAATACATCTAAAGGTGATAACTCTTTAAATAATTCTGATTATAAAACAAACTTTTTCTTAGAATTTATGCGAGGAAAAAGGAATGAAAATCCTGAGATAAATCTGATCCTAATTTATGAATCTCTCTCCGCAAAAGAAAAACAAGAAATAGATTTTTTGATTTTTATAACTCTTGATAAAATTGAATCGATGATTGATCAGAAGAAAGAGGATAAGGACGATTTTACTCATTTTATTGAAAAATCAAAAGTATGTTTTAAAGACACGCTAAAAAAAGAAATTTCAAAAAATTCAAAGTTAGATAGGAATCCGTTGGATTTTTTGTCGATAACCAATCAAAACAAGAATAATCAGACAATTTTGCAAATCTTTGATGATAAAAAAGATCCAAAGCAATTATCGGTTCCAATCATGAGTAAATTAATAAGTAAAATAAAAGAAAATAGCAATAGCGATAAAAATAAAGAAAATAGCAATAGCGATAAAAGTCTAGTTTATTTATGCTTACCAGAATTTGTCGATTTAAGCTATTGGTGTTCTCCTATTAAAAATCAGGAATCCCTAAACTCATGTACGGCTTGTGCTGCTATTACTTTAGTCGAATACTTCCAAAATAGAACTGCTGACAAATATACCAATGCTTCAGTTCTTTTCTTGTACAAGGTGGCGCGCAAATTAATGCTCCGGGAAGGAGATGTGGGTGCATCCATTCGAGAAACAATGAAAGCACTGGTTTTGTTTGGAATTCCCCCGGAAGAATATTGGCCCTATGAACCGAGTAAAATCGATGAAGAACCGACGGGTTTTTGTTATTCCTATGCTCAAAATTATCAGGCGATTCAATATTTCAGGCTTGATACTCCTGGTCTTCCTTTAAATGATTTACTGGCTCAAATTAAAATGACCCTAGTGGCTGGTCTTCCTTCTATGTTTGGGTTAACTATTTACAGTTCCATTTATGAAGATGCTAACCACAAAAGAGGTTATATTCCTATTCCTAACAAGAAAGATAATGTGGAAGGCGGTCATGCTCTTGTCGCTATTGGCTATGATGATCATAAAATGATTGGTGGCTTACAAGGTGCGTTGTTAGTCATAAATTCTTGGGGAACTAAATGGGGTGAAAAGGGTTATGGCTGGTTGCCTTATGATTATATTATCAACGGATTAACATCGGATTGGTGGTCTTTAGTCAAGGCTGAGTGGTTTGAAACTATGAATTTTGGTTTAGGGGCTAATGATTGGAAGCATAATGATACTGGTACTAACGGGGGGCACGAGCAACCACCATCAACACCACCTGGTCGATAATATTTAGATTACTGGGTTGTTAGTATTTCTATCAGCTTGCTTCAATCACTTCAACCCCGGTAAATTCCAACTTTGAACAACTTTTGTAATCGCATCCCGGGTGGCTTCCGCACCGAAACCCCAGGCCATTAATGCAAAATAATCCTTCCAGGGATTGGCTCCAAAGGTGGGATTATCAATGTATAATTGACTGAATCCGGCTCCAGCTAAAAAGATAACCGCGATCGCATAACTCGTTCCAGTAAATAACTTTAATCGGACTCCAGCTTTGGTTATTTCTGGTGTTGAATTAGTGGAATGGGTGGGAGGCGGAGAGCTAATTCCTCCCATTCCCAATGGGTTCTTAGAAATACCAGATCGGGGCGAAGATTGATCATCTAATTGCTCGACTTGCTCCTTTAAATCATTTAATTCTGCTGTTAAACCCTTAAATTGTGTAAAATTAGCCGGAGGTTCAGATCCTATTTTTTCCTCTAATTTTTGAAATTGAGACAGAACAGAATTTTGTTTTTCTAAAGGAATTTTGGCAATTAAAGCCTTTAAATCTTGCTTTTGAGTCTCCAAAATCAACTGATTCATCTGTTGATAAATTTTCTCTAACTGTTCTCGGAATTGTTCGGGAGTTTCCAGTTCTGGCGCATTGTTAATCGTGGCTTCTAAGTTTCTTAATATGGCTTTCGCTTCTAAATCATTAGGGTTTTTCTCCTCTAACTGGTGTTTTAGTTCTTGAGCGTAATTAAATTGTTGTAACCAATCCGCTCGTCCTTTTATCCAGCGTTTCCAAATGGTTTCTGCCTGTTCTAAAAGGGCGATCGCTTGTTCCCATTTTTCCGTTTGCAACTCCATTTTAACTTCGATCAAACACGCCTCAATATATTGTTTAAATCCAGCAATTTTCCCAAATTCTATATCCTCCTGCATCTGAGTTTGTAGTTGTCCTATGCGCACTAAAATTTCATCCCGGGGTCGTCCTTGGGCGCGATATACTGAGACGATAATTCCTAATCCTGTTCCTAAAAATAATACTAATAGAGGAAGTAACCAAAAATCTTTAATTTGTAAAGTAATAGGAAGGGTTAATTCTCCTCCGGTATAGGTTAAACGTAAATTGCCGAGATATTCCCCACTACTGGGAGCTTGACTTAAATTAAATTCAAGCGGAACTATAATTTGATTTGATCTAATGGTTTGCCAATTTGACTTATTTGAAATAATACCCGATGCCGGAAATATGGTGACTCCATCCCGACGAGTCAAGTCTAAAGCTAAAACCCGTAAATCCTGAATTGGACTATTTGTTTGGACAAAAATTTGACGGGGGGGCTGTTTTTCTATACGGTTTCCCGCCAGGGTAATTTGAGAGGGTTGAATTGTGGTTTCAACTTGGGCATTTGCCACCAGGGGAGATAGGAAACAAAGAACAGGTAAAAGGATTCCGGCTAAATATTTTTGCATAGGATTGTGTTAAGTTTTAGATTGAGTTCGATGTAAGAGTAATCCTTCATATCCTAATCGGAAATCTTCAGGAATAATGGAAATTTCTTTGGGATTAGTTAACCCTTGGCGACGATAGCGACGAATAGCTTCTAAGGCAGCTTGATTACTTAATAAGGCTAAATCTGCCCCATTCCAACCTTCTGTTTTTGTCGCCCAATCGGTTAAATTAATATCAACTAATGGACGGTTTTTATTATGAACTTGCAAGATCGCTAAACGACTATTAATATCGGGTAAATCGACTTTTAATTGTAAGTCTAATCTTCCGGCTCTTAATAGGGCGGGATCGATGGCTTCGGGGCGATTTGTAGCCCCAATTAATAAGACTTCGGAGGTATTTTGTAGACCGTCTAATTCGGTTAATAATTGTCCCACCACGCGATCGCTTACCCCAGAATCTCCCATGTAAGCCCCCCGAATTGGAGCTAAACTATCAATTTCATCGATAAAAATAACACAGGGCGAGGCTTGTCTGGCTTTAGCAAATAACTCCCGCACGGCGGCTTCGGCGGCACCGACCCAACGGGTTAATAATTCCGGCCCATTCACTGCAATAAAATTAGCCCGAGATTGGGAGGCGATCGCTTTTGCTAATAAAGTTTTACCCGTCCCCGGTGGCCCCCAAAGTAAAATTCCCCGGGGGGCTTTAGCTCCGGTTTGTTGATACAATTCTGGGTAAAGTAACTGACCTTCCACAGAATCCTGTAAGGTTTGTTTTATGCTTTCTAAACCGCCAATTTGTTCCCATGAAATATTGGGGGTTTCCACTTCCACCGATCGCAAAACTGAAGGCTTAATTTCCGTTAAAGCGGTGATAAAATCCTGTTGATTAATATAGAGTTGATCGGGAACGGGTGCTTCTAAAGCGGGAACCTGACGACGTAAAGCCGTATAGGCGGCGGCTTGACAAGTCGCTTTTAAATCGGCCCCGACAAATCCCACGGACAAATCCGCAATTTCTGCTAAATTAACGGATTGTAAGGGCATAGATTGTGTTAGAATAGTCAGGATTTCTAACCGTCCATTTCTATCAGGAACTCGAAAGCGAATTTCTTGATCAAATCTCCCCGGACGTCGCAGGGCGGGATCAATAGCATCGGGGCGATTTGTTGAGGCTAAAACAATCACGCCTGGGGTTTTGGCAAAACCATCCATTAATCCTAATAATTGAGCCACTAACCGTTTTTCCACTTCTCCTTCGACTTGGGAACGATGGGGGGCTAAACTATCAATTTCATCAATAAAAATAATACAAGGGGCGGATTTCGCGGCTTTCTCAAAAATTTGTCTTAATTTGGCCTCGGCTTCCCCATAATATTTGCCCATGACTTCCGGCCCAACAATGGCAATATAACTGACGCCCAACTCCTCGGCAAAAGCCCTGGCGGTTAAGGTTTTGCCCGTTCCTGGGGGCCCGACAAATAACACCCCACGAGGAGGTTCTAGGCCTAATTTTGCTAACAATTCAGGACGTTTTAAAGGGAGTTCTACTAATTCTCGTAATTGTTGGATCACATCTCCTAACCCTCCCACTTCTGAAATATTGCAGGGGGAATGGGAATTTGGAGGGGAAAAATTAGGGTTTTCCGATGGAGTTTGGGCCGAGGGGGGAGTAATAATCACAGAACGGAATTCGGTATTATTTCTGGGTATATTCCCCGTCCTGGGAATACTGGTGCGAGTACCAATTTGTACGTCGGTTTTAATTTCGCCACTTTTTATTTTTTCGTCTAAAGTTTTTGCCAGTTCCAATAATTGATCAAACCCATCAAATAAATTAGTCATTTTAAAACCTGATTAAAAAATAGGCTTGCGGGCGGATTTATTTAAGTTAATTATAACTGAAAAATATAATTAAAACCGCCCATAAAACCGTTAATTATTTTAACTTGAGATCCGATCTAAAGCCCGTCTTCCTCCCCAACGTTCTACAATTTTGTCGTCATAATCATCGGCAATTTCTAACACGGCATTCACGGAGGCTTCTAATTCTAATTTATCGCAGGTGGAGCCAACAATGGTATGCTCAAAAATAATAAGCTGTTAAGCATCTAAATAGGGTATAATGAAAAACTAAGTTTAGAAAAATCAATAAAAATATGCCTGCTAAAAATCACTTAAATGAAAAGCAAGTAGAGAAACTACAGAAAAGATTGAAAGAGGAAGAAAATGGACAAATTAGAGAAAGAATCTTGATTCTACTATTGCTAAATGATGGTAAAAAACAAAGTGAAATTGCCAATTTTTTGGGATGTTCAATAAATAAAGTATGTTATTGGTGTGTACATGGAGATCCGGACAAGTTAGAAAGCCTAAAAGATGAAAGAATGAAAGGAAATTATAGAAAAGCCACAGATAAATATATAGAGATATTATTAGAAACTGTAGAAAAAGAACCGGAAGAATTAGGATATGAATTTGGGAGATGGACAGGAGAAAGATTGGCAACTTATTTAGAACAAATCACAGAAATAAAATTAAGTGGTTCACAAGTGAGAAGGATATTAAAGAAAAAAAAGTATGTTTACTTGTGGGCAAAGTATAGCTTGGAAGAGAAAAGAGATCCAGAAAAAAGGAAATTATTTAAAAATAAAATAGAAGAGTATTTAAAAATAACAAAAGAAAGTCCAGAACAATTACAGGTATGGTTTTGGGATGAAAGTGGATTTAATTTAAGAGTAATAAAAAGAAAGAACTGGTGTAAAAAAGGAAAGAGGAGAAAGATTAGAGGAGACAGAAGAAAAGGAAAAGTTAATGTTATGGGAGGATTGAGGTACTCGGACAAAAAAAGATTTGTAGAATTTCTGGATAAAGGGAATGCAAATAATTTTTATCAAGTGTTAAAAAGTTTTTATCAAGAGCTAATTCATGAGTGGGTATTAGCGGGAAATCAAGCAGAAGAATTTGTAGAAAAAGGAGCCAAGATTGTCATTATTCTTGATAATGCAAGTTTTCACAAAAAAGAAGAATACCTAGAAAAAATCAAAGCAGAAATGCCGAATATCTATTTAGAATTTCTTCCAGAATATAGTCCAGATTATAATTTAATTGAATTGGTCTGGCATTCAGCTAAAGAATATATTGCTAATCGACTCTTTAAATCAGTTGATGAGCTAGAGTGTTTATTGCATCAGCTTTTAAATGAGGGACAGTTATCTATTAAATGGGGACGTAAACTTAAAAACAAAGGTAATGCTATAATCACAGTTTAAATGCACAACAGCTTATCTCCCTGTTCATCAATCCCAAAGGCTCCAAATCTCATAATATGATTTTCTCGGAGGAGAAAATGTAATAAATCGGGAGAAAGTTCTACATCTGTGACCACATAAGACCGCGCATTAATGATGGCGTCATCTTTTTCCCAAGGAAACACAAACACCTCAACTAAAGCTGAACCCATGACCATTGCCAGTCCGGGGACATCTTCTCTAGCACAAGGAAATTTGCCATATAACTCTCGCATCCAGGTGGCAACTTTGTTATAACAGGCTTCTTGTATTGCACTTTGAAATTGCATTTTTAGCGTTCTCCCTGAGCTTTTTCCTAAGTTTTAACATCTTTGGGGTCACTAGCAGGGAGGTTTGTATTATTTCTCAACAAGCTGATTGAAGATTAGATCAAATTGGTTCAGTAATCTGTAGAAGCGGGTTATCCTAGATTCTGGAAATATAGGCCGAGTTGATCGGTTACACTAAGATATAGTCAATCCTAAGTCGAGTTTGATTGGAGGAAAAACAATGGATGAAATTGCGATCGCTAATTTAATTGCTCAAGTGGTTACCGCCCTGGGTTCATTGGGCTTTTTCTTTGTCACGTTTCAAGCCTTGAAACAATTAGAAAAATAGAAAAACAGGCGCGCTTAGGCGCGTCTCAAGTCACCAAACAGGGCCAATCATTTAAGGCGAAAGAAAAACCACCCCAAATTCTTTTTTCCTTAATCATTCAAGACCAAGCTCTTGCTTTTTAAGCAGACTGAAATTGAAATCCATTTTCATCTGCATAACGATTCAAAAACCGCATAACTCTTTCAAATACGTCTTCAGAGTAAACCTCAAAGTAACATTCAACTTTAGAAAGATCTTCATTTTCTGCATAGAAGAACTTAACACCAGTGGGGGTAACTTTGATTTGTCCCTCCTCATCGCGTAACCATAAATTCGTGATTTGTTTCCGATAGGCTCTTAATCTTTCTATCGCTTGAAGACGCTCAAATAGCAAGACCACAATTTTTGTTTCGGAGTCTTTGGTTTTCCGTAGACTAATCCCACTAATTTCTTCGTCTAATCCATCGATAAACTGTACAGAGGTTGTCATAATTTTTTCCTCTGGGGACTTTGCTCCATTTTATCCTATTTTTGAGAAAAACTCAATTTTTTTAGGCTTCAGGTGATATTTAATCCTTGAATCGCTGCATCCACTTGTTTAAATAGTTCCCCAGGAGTTGAAGAATTGTATAAAATTATATCCGCCCGTTTACATTTTTCTTCTAAAGACATTTGGCTATTGATTTTAGCTTCCGCTTCTTCCGTGGTTAAATTTCGACCCGAATCAATTTTTTCTCGTTCTATCAACCTCACATACTGCTGTTGCTCAGAACAATAAACAACCCAAATCTCCGTCACTAAATCCGTCATTTCCGATTCAAAGAGTAACGGAATCACTAAAACCCCGTCAGCGTAGGGGTTACCATCGAGAGTCTGGATTTTTCGAGCTTCTAATTGTTGAATATTGTGAACAAAACAATCCCGTACAAAGGGGTGAATCTGTTGCTCTAGCCAGGTTCGCTCCGATGAGTTCGAGAAAATCAAACTCCCTAATTTCTGCCGATTTAAGTTACCATCATAAAGTAGAATCTCCCTCCCATAGCGGTTAACAATTTGTTTGAGAACGGATGAACCGGGTTTCACCGCCTCTCGCGCATATAAATCCGCATCCCAAATGGGAAGTTGGTAGGTCGTGGCGAGATAATTGGAGACGGTGGTTTTTCCGGTTCCTATCCCCCCTGTAAGACCAATTAAACGCATAATTCTGTTTTAAAATCTAAAATACTATTCATCATAGTAATAGAAATAGTTAATCTGGGTGGCTTCTGTCGAAAATAAATAGTAGATTCCCTTTCGATAATTGTTTATTCAAGGCATAAACCCTTATGCAGCCTGGACGTTTTGTTAAGTTAGTTTTCCTCTCCCTGCCTTTAACTGGATTTTGGACGGTGGGGATGAGTGGGTTCTCGGATTTTTTGAGTTATACTTTTAAACTTAATCTTCCCATAAACCGAGTTTTTGCCCAATCCATTGTTCCTGAACCTAATAGTACCAATACCCTGACCAATTCCTTTAATAATCGTGTGGATATTACGGGCGGTCAACGGTCAGGAGATGGAAGAAATTTATTTCATAGTTTTACTCAATTTAATGTTCCACCGGGTCAGATTGCCAATTTTGTTTCTAATAATTCAATTCAAAATATTTTGAGTCGTGTGGTGGGCGGACAACCTTCCTTAATTGAAGGATTAATTCAAGTCACCGGAGGCAATTCTAACCTATTTATTTTAAATCCTTCGGGAATTATTTTTGGGCCGGGAGCGCGTTTAGATGTTCCAGGTTCGTTTACCGCGACAACGGCTACAGGAATAGGATTTAATTCCGGTTTATTTAATAGCTTAGATTCCAATGATTATAACAGCCTTTCAGGAGAACCAAATAGCTTTCTTTTCTCCACATCTAACCCGGGCAATATTGTTAATTCTGGAGAACTTACGGTTTCTCAGGGACAAACCTTAAGCTTAGTTGGGGGAAACGTTATTAATACCGGAACATTGAATGCACCCGCCGGACAAATTACCATTGCAGCTATTGAGGGAAATAACTTAGTTAGAATTAGTCAAACTGGATATTTACTCAACTTAGAAATTGAAACAACTACACCCAATTATGGGAATGATAAATCCGTAATTAATCCCCTGGATTTACCTAAATTATTGACAGGAAATCCAGAGGATAATCAAGCCTCAAATATTAATATTTTACCTAATGGAACAGTAGAATTAACCGCTTCTAATCCACAATTTTCCCCTCAGGGCGGGGGTGCTTTAATTTCTGGTTTTTTGAATACAAGAAACACCAGTTTTAACCCATCTTCATCAAATTTTCCTCAAGTTAATATTATTGGCAATGATATTCATTTATTTAATGGGAAAATTGATGCTTCTGGTGCCAATGGAGGAGGAGTCGTCCGCATTGGAAGTAATTATCAAGAAAATGGTCTTTTTCCCACTGCTTCGCGGACATTAATTAATGATCAATCTACGATTATAGCCGATGCCTTAACCGATGGAAATGGCGGAAAAATAATTATTGGAGCCAACGATTCAACTCAATTTTTTGGGAATATTAGTTCTCAAGGATTTTCTGATTCTAACGCAACTCAAAGATCAGGAGGATTCGCCACTATTTTTAGTCAAAATAATCTGAATATAGCTGGAAATATTAACCTAAAAACAACTAATTCAACTCCTGGAAATTTAACAATTAATGCACCGGAAATTAATATCGGCAATCAAGACAAAACCCAAGAAAATATTACCCTATCCCAGCAAACTTTAGAAAATTTTGCCCCCACAGCAAATGTGGTGATAGAAGCTAAAAATAGTATTAATATTGCTGATTTAACTGACAATGAATTGAACTTTCCAGCTACCAGAGGAACATTAACTTTTACCGCCGATGCCGATAAATCTGGTAGCGGTGGGTTGACAATGAATTCGGGGGATACCATCCGTACTTCCGGGGCTGCAATTGTAATTAATGGGGTAAATTTACTCACAGGAAACATTATTACCCAAGGGGGAAATTTAGACCTAACTGCCAGCAGTAATGGGGGAATTATAACTGAAAACCTATCGACTTCTGCAAGTACCCAAGGCGGGAATATAACCCTTAAAAGTGATGGAGATATTATTACTGATACCCTCTCCACCCGTGCGATAGGAAATGGCACTGGAGGCAATATCAATCTTAACGCATCAAACCGCATTCAAACTAACAGTATTAATACCTCCGGTAGTGCTAAAGCTGGAGATATTAACCTCACCAGTTCACAAGGAGATATTATTTTAGAGGGAAATTCTTATAGTATTGATGCAACTTCTAGTGAAGGTTCGGGAGGGAATATTTTAGTGAATACTCCTCGAACTTTAACAACGAATTTAATAGATACTAGAGGCAAAGAAACCGGAGGAAATATTATTCTGAATGCTGAGTTAGAAGTTGCAGCTAAAGGACTACGAACCGGAACATTTAATCGTTTAGAATCTACCACGGGAAATATTAGAATTACCAGTGATGAAATTAATTTCACCGGGGGTGAAAACTCAATTCAAGGTCAGGGTCAAATTGTCTTACAACCAGCAACAGCGGCTCAAGATATTGAAATCGCAGGTCAAGACAATAACTCAGAACTCACATTAAATTTGAACTCTCGTGATTTAAACAGTTTAGAAAATGGATTTCAAGAAATTATTATCAAGGGAAATCAAGGAAACGGAACTATTTTTATCGCGGGAAATATTACATTCAAAGATCCTGTTATCATCCAATCTCCCCAAGGTATGATTGCCAGTGGAACACCGTTTCGAGAACAATTTTATACCGTTACTGGTTTAGATAATGCCAGCTTAAAACTATCAGCATTAGAAAATATTACCTTAGGCAACCTAATCACAAATGGTGGTAATCTTGCGATTACTAGTGAATCTGGAACTATTTCTACCCAACAGTTATCAACGGGAAATTCTGGCTCTGCTACGATTCATTTAACCGGAACAGACGTGAATTTATTAGGAGGAATAAATTCTGTTTCAGGTTCAGGAGTTCTAATTTTACAACCCAGTCTTAATACTCAAGCTATGACTTTAGGGGAAACAGAAAATGCCTCTAGTTTTGACATAAGTAGTCGGGATTTACAAGCCTTAACGAATGGATTTAGTCAAATTATAATTGGTCGTAGAGATAGTACGAATACCCTAACTTTAGGCGGAGATTTTACCATTTATGATCCGATTAATCTGCAAGCACAATCGATTATTGGAACAGGTCGGATTATGGGAGTTGATAATGGATCGGTCGCCTTAAGCGCCGAATCAAATATTTTAATTGGGGATATTAGTACCCAAGGGGGAAGCATTCAACTCACCAGTTCTCAAGGAGAAATTCGGACAGGAACATTACAATTATTATCAGAAAATCAAAGAAATGGAAGTATTAATATATCAGCATTAGGTCAGATTGAAACGGGAGAAATTCGTGTTATTGCCCAGGATAATAGTAATAAAAATAGCAATGTTTTATTGAACAGTCAAGATATTAATTTAATCAGTCGTAATGGTGGGATTAGAGTCAATGGTCAGATTTTTAATTCATCCTTAGTGGGCGACTCCATAGCTATTGAATTATTAGCTAATAGAAACATTACCACCGGAGATATTAAAGCCTATCGAGGAATTAATCTGAATAGCATCACGGGAACAATACAGTCAGGAAACTTAAATTCAGCCGGAAGTAGCAGCGGAGGGGATATTGTTGTCATTGCAGGCGATCAAATTAATACTGGAAGAATTAATGCAAGTTCTTCTGAAGGAAAAAGTGGCAATATTTCCTTAAATGCTTCCCAAGATATTGATGTAGTTTCCCTGCGGGGGGAAGGAGGAACTCAAGGAGGTGATATTGGAATTTCAACCCATGGGTTATTTAGAGCAACCGGAATTTTTAATAGTCGTAATCAAATCAACGCCAGTATTTCAAGCGTAGGGGAAGAAAAAGGAGGAGTAATTGTGATTCAACAAGGAGGCGACCATTGTAGCACGGCTGAATGTGGTAATATTCCTTTTACCGTGGGAAATCCCATTTTAAATGGGACGGCTGGAGCGATTACCGACGGTAATTTAGTCAGTATTTTACCTCAAACTAATTCCCCCTCAAATTCCAATCATTCAACAGGAGAAACCCAGGCTGTTGTTAATCAAATTAATTCCGAATTACAAGGGACGAATCAAGAAACCAAAACCTCACCCATCCCCCCTAAAACCGATAATAAAACCCCCGTTTTAACCACAACATCAGATGCTGTGTTAGAGGACACCTCGGATATCTCATCTAATCCCCAGGAACCTGTAGAAACCTTAGAAGCCCCGATTATTCCCTTAAATACTCCCACCATTCCCACGGATCAAATTGCTTCCGGTTCCGTGATTTCCTCTTTGGCTCAAATTGATACGTTTCGCGGAATTGAATTTTCCAACTATTTAGGTTCAGACTCAAAGAATACACCTCTTACGGATCAAAGTATTCGTAAAACATTAAATGAAATTTATAAATTAACCGGATATAAAACCGCCATTGTTTATGTATCCAGTCAATCGAATCAATTAGAATTAAGGTTGATTTTACCTGGAGGACAACCGATCTTTAAAAGTATTCCAGTTCCGCGAGAAATGGTATTAAAAACTGCGAGAACTTTTTCCAATCAAATTCGTTCTCCCGAAAATTTAGAGGATACTCGCTATAAAGAAAATGGCAAACAATTATATGAATGGTTAATTGCACCTCTGGAAAGCCAATTAGAAGCAGAAGGAATTAATACCCTAGTGTTTTCAATGGATACGGGATTAAGAACCCTACCCTTAGCCGCCTTATATGATGGGAAACAATTTCTTTTAGAACGCTATAGTTTGGGACTAATTCCCAGTTTAAGTTTAACAGATACTCGCTATGTTAATATTAAAAACTCTAAAATATTAGCGATGGGAGCCTCTACTTTCCCCAATTCTAATCAACTGCCTCTGCCCGCAGTTCCGATGGAATTAGACTTAATTATTAATCATAACACTTGGCAGGGAAAATCATTTTTAAATGAGAATTTTACCGTTGATAATCTTACATCCCAACGCAGTAAACATCAATTTTCAATTGTGCATTTAGCCACCCATGGAGAATTTCAAACCGCCGGGTCTGACCAATCTTATATTCAATTTTGGGATCAAAAATTACGGTTAAATCAACTGAGAAACCTCAAGTTAAATCAACCTCCTGTAGAATTATTAGTTTTGAGTGCTTGTACAACGGCCGTAGGGGATGAAAAAGCGGAATTAGGGTTTGCCGGGTTAGCGGTTCAAGCAGGAGTTAAATCGGCTTTAGCGAGTTTATGGTATGTGAGTGATGCGGGAACTTTGGGGTTAATGAATACCTTTTATCAAGCCCTATCAACCAGTCCGATTAAAGCAGAAGCCCTACGACAAGCTCAACTGGCAATGTTACGAGGAAAAGTTCGTTTAGAACAGGGTTATTTAATCAATGAAACTGGAATAAACACTACCAAAATTCCCCTTCCCCCAGAAATTGCTTCCCGGGGAAATGTTAATTTATCCCATCCTTTTTATTGGGCGGGTTTTACTTTAATTGGGAGTCCTTGGTAACAGTATAAATAGCAAGAGTCAACGGTATTGATCAAGATACAGCGTATTGCAGACAAGCTTTAATATTCTCTGCTTGTAAATAATGTTTATTTATCCCATCCTTAGTCCTGTCGCCGAATTAATACGAAGGACGGAAAAGCCGATGCAAGAGCAACAGAATGCAGTAAAATAAATTAATCAAGGAGTTTAGTCACAATGCTTTACTCATTAGAGGAGTGAAAAACTATGACGGTCTTAGCTCAAGAGATTCTTAATACTTTTGATAGATTGGCTGACGCAGAGCAACTTGAGATTGGGCTAGAAATCTTGAGGCGGCTTGTCCATTTTGACTTTCCACCATTGACAGATGAAGACTTTATCTTAAATGCTGAAGAATTATTCTTAGCATTAGATCAACAAGAAATTGATTATGAATAGTCCTGATCGTGGCGAAGTCTGGCTTGTCGATCTGGGCTATGTGGCAAAAGTTAGACCATGCTTAGTGGTTAGTATCCGGGCTCTCAACCAGGATCGAGCGTTAGCGACTCTAATACCTCATACTACAAGCCCAAGAGGTTCACGCTTTGAGGTAGATGTCAAAGCCAGATTCCTGAAGCCCGGAGTGTTCGATGTTCAGAATATTATCACAATTCCTCACGCGAAGCTACTAAGGAAACTGGGCGAATTAAACTCAGAGCAGTTAGCACAAGTCGAAGAGGCTTTGCTTTTCTGGTTAGGATTTAAGGATATGGATTCTGGCGAAGATCCCTTATAGATAAAGTCTAAACGGAAGGGGTTTGATGTGTTTCGCAATTTGGAGTTTAACCACGAATAGCTGGCAAGCTATATTCGCCGTTGGTTTGCGGGGATGGAACAGAAGGAAGAGGTTTCGTGGTTACGGTTGCGGGAAAGTTTTGTCTGGCCTCTGCATAGGGGTTGTTAGACCCCTTTATATTCACACTTTAACTAAAGAAGTAGCTAAGTAGGGGGCTGAAAATCTTCCCTATACCCTGCCCATTGTTGATGATCTTTAGTAGAAGATGATGTGGCAATTTTATCCCATTTATCCAATATTGCAATAGACATCTCCGAAATAAAAATGGGGAGGGATAGCAAGATGGTAAAATTTGATTTTACCCCAAGGAGAGATGACTAAATTAAGAGGCTATCTGGACAAGAATCCCCAGCAAACAAAAAGGCTATTAGGGATGGAATATGAACAGTTGATAGAACTAATTCAAGCCGCGGAGTTATTAGAACAAGAAAAACGACAAGAACGAGAAAAAGCTAAGATCAGGTTGATTAAAGCAGGTGGGGGTCGTCACCAGAAATTATCTGTGGAGGAACAAATCTTACTAACTCTAATTTATCTGCATCAGATGCCCACATTTCAAATGTTAGGGTTACAGTTTGAAGTGAGTGAATCAACAGCGAATGATATTTTCCATAACGGGATAAAAATATTGAGAGAATTACTGCCAGCCAGTTTACTTGAGCAAGTAAAAAAAAACGAGAGTGATTGGGAGTGGGTAGAAAAAATTCTGCTGGAATATGAGTTAGTAGTAGATAGCTATGAACAGCCCATGCAAAGACCAACAGACAATGAAGAGCAGAAAAAATATTACTCAGGAAAGAAAAAAACACATACCTTTAAAAATCAAGTCATTGTCATGCCGAGCGGGAAAGAAATAGTGGATGTAGCTGTGGGTTATACCGGAGCAACAAGCGATCTGAAATTGTGGAGAGAAAGAAGGGAGGAATTGGGGAATCATCAAAAATACAGGGGGGATAAAGCTTATGTAGGGGAAACAGCAATTAATACACCACATAAGAAACCGAGGAATCAAGAAATATCCCTTGAAAATCGAGAAGAAAATCGGTTAAAAGCCAAACAAAGGATTGTAGTCGAACATTTAATAAGACTGATAAAAATTTATCGAGTTGCTTCAGAAAGATTTCGGTTAAAGAGCCAAAATTATGAAGCAGTAATCTTGACAGTATGTGGACTAATAAGATGGCGAATAGGAGCGATTGTATTATCATCTAAGAATTGCCCAGAATACTTTTGAAAAATGATTGAATATCAGAAATAAAATTCATTAATTATTATTAATGTAACTGAAAAAGCCTATGAATCCGTTACTTTAGGAGAAACCGGCACAGGAGTGCTAGAGACTCAAAAAGTAGCGATAGAGGGCATTTGAGGATTTTCGGAGATGTCTAATCAGTATATCAGGTTGATTGTTCCATGTGTAATCTCTTTCTGCCATCAAGGTAGGCTTTTAGGATCAAGTTGCTTGAGGCGTTTTGCTTCTCCCGTATCAATAGTCTCTTCCCATAGCTCTTTTTATATCTCGTGCAACTTGTTCAACAGCACCGGCAAAACTTAAATCTTTGCGCCAGTAATGACAGGCAAGAGAAGCACTTAAAACTGTCTCAACAGAATCACCAGAAGTAGGCATCAAGTTTATTGTAAGCACTGTGACGACTGTGGAGCGGAACTCTTTAATCTGTGCCTGGGTATATTCAGCATACTCAGGATTACCGGAACGACCAACATCAACAACTTTAATCCTTACCATGTTGTGACTATCACTTTTTACCTGTGTTTTGATATCCGAAGAGAGCGATTCTGGCTTGACTACTTTTACTTTAAGTACGGGAGAATTTGCGATAACTTTTCCGTTATTTGTAAATATAACGGTATTAAGAGGACGACCTAGCGTCTTGAGATAAGATTCATTTTCCTCGCCAGCTATAGCTAAAGAATATATTTGGTGATAATGGTATGACAAATTATGATCAGAATGGTATTGACGCCCATTCCACATTTTAGGGTATAAGTAAGTGCAAATTTTTATGCACGCAAAAGCCATTCTGTATTCTCGAAATAGGCATAATAGCTTGGCAAGACCATACCAAAGCATAAACCATGTTTGATTATGACTAAATACTTGATCGTAGTATTTGAAGGCTTGATTGAGATCGCCAGATCTCTTTGACATAATTGACTTATCCACTAGGCTTAATAAATCACTCTGAATTTCAGTGAGGTCAAACAATGACTTCACTTTATTTAGAATGTAGGTAGCAGTTTGCTCTTCGTGATCAATTGCATTTTGAATAAACTGAAAAAGTTGGCTTTCTGTAACGGATCTATATTTATGGTATTTAGGAAGACTTTCTTCAAAAGCCCCACCCTGATTTAGATAAAAATCTAAATCTCTGAAATACTCTGCACGTTCTCCATAACACTCATAGTTTTCTTCTATGCCTATTGGATCATTTTGAGAAGTGGACTTACCATAATTAGGATTAAGTTTCTTACGTCGTTTTGCTTCTCCCATAAATTTAACCCTGATCTAATTAAAGATTGAACTTGTCTGACTACTTTAGCATACCCCATATTTTTTCCTGTCAACTGGTCAAAAAACACAACTGACCCAAATCAAGATCAAATATATTTTGGAGTAAATACTATGCAATTTGTCGTTTGCATCAATAACCAAGACTATTCAGCTTCCTTAGAAATTCGCAAAATTTATCAAGTTTTACCCGATCCTAAAGCTAACAATCATCATAAGATTCGCGTCATTGATGAATCTGGAGAAGACTACCTATACCCCAGTTGTTATTTTATGGCCCTTGAGTTATCAGAACCCCTCCAACAAGCTCTTGCTACCTGCCTCTAAAATCAACCCAGAAACTGGGTTTCTGCGCTGGTTTTTGCGTCCTCACCGAGATTTAATAAAGAAACCCGGTTTCTGCGCGATACAACTTTCGCGCTAAAATATCGCCAAAACCATACCTACAAAAAAATTCCTACCATGCTCAGTGCAACTGTCACCGAGACCGGACAAATTACCCTTCCTCAAGAAATCCGCGATCGCCTGAAACTGGTTAACGGCAGTAAAATCAGCTTCATTATTGATGAAGACGGACAAGTTAAACTCTTTCCCCTGAATGTTCCTGTCCAAGAGCTATCAGGAATCCTACACCGACCGGGTATGAAAAAAGCTACTCTCAAAGAAATGGACATTGCTATCTCTGAGGGAGCCAATGATTGGACTTGATACCAATATCCTTGTTCGCTACCTCACCCAAGATGATGAGCAGCAGTGGCAACAAGCGGTTAACCTCATTCAAGAAAACCAGCCGGGGTTTATTGCCAATATCGTTCTCTGCGAATTAGTGTGGGTTCTCAGAGGAGTAAACTATGGGTTTAGTAAAGATGAAATTATTCATACCCTAGAGGCAATGTTACACAGTGCAGCCTTTGAATTTGAAAGCCGTTCTACTATTGACCAAGCTCTACAGCGTTATAAACAAGGTAGAGCCGATTTTTCTGATTATTTAATTGGAGCGATCGCCCGTCAAGCAGGTTGTACAGAAACAGTGAGTTTTGATAGCAAGCTGAAAGTAGAAAAAGGTTTTCGTTGCATAGAGTAGCGATCGCCCTCGTTCAAGTACCGAGAAACCTTTTTTCTGCGCGAGTTTCTGCATCCTAACCGAGATTTGATGAAGAAACACGGTTTCTTTAGAAGCGCGAGACAAGCGATGCAATATTGATTAGATACATACTATAATAAAAGATTGGTGCAAAAAATTTTATGCGGAGAAAAAGTTAGATGGCTCGATATAGAGGCCCCCGTCTGAGAATCGTTCGTCGTTTGGGCGATTTACCTGGATTAACTCGGAAATCCCCCAGAAAGGCCTATCCCCCTGGACAACACGGCCAAGCCCGTCGTAAACGTTCAGAATACGCAGTCCGGTTAGAAGAGAAACAAAAACTGCGTTATAACTACGGCGTTTCCGAGCGTCAGTTATTGCGTTATGTCCGTAAAGCTCGTCGCGCCGCCGGTTCCACCGGACAAGTCTTGCTGCAAACCTTGGAAATGCGTTTGGATAATACCATTTTCCGTTTAGGAATGGCCCCCACAATTCCAGCGGCTCGTCAGTTAGTCAGTCATGGTCACGTTACGGTGAATGGTCATCGCGTTAATATTCCTAGCTATCAGTGCAGACCAGGTGAAGTAATTGGAATCAGAAATACGGAAAAATCCCGTGAATTAGTCAAAGCCAATTTACAATATCCCGGTTTAGCCAACGTTCCTAGCCATCTGGAGTTAGATAAAGCACAACTGACTGCAAAGGTAAATAGCGTCATTGAACGGGAATGGGTGGCTTTACAAATTAATGAACTGTTAGTCGTTGAATTTTATTCACGTCAAGCCTAATAGTTCCTCACCGTTCTATTTTATGTGGGGCGTTATCGACTAAAAATAACGTACCCCACCTACTTATTATTAAACCCTAAATCAAAAATCAATCAGGCTGCTATCCGCCAATTTGGGACATGGTGCGGGCATAATTTCCCGTTGTACCAGAGTCCCGTTGTTTAAAATTAATATCGGGTTTAATTCCTAATAGGTTACTCACCTTTTCTCTTAACTCCTCAAACGTCGCACCTTGACGCAGGGGAGTTTTTAAGTCTATTTGTCCGGTTTCATTTAATAAACAAGGTCGTAACCAACCATCAGCCGATAGTCTCATGCGGTTACAGCGATCGCAAAAACATTCAGACATCTGACTAATAAACCCTAATGTTCCTTTTGCCCCCGGAATTTGAAATACATCCGCCGGGCCGTTTCCCTTCACCTGTGAGGCTTCTAAACTCCATTTTTCTCGAATTTGTTGTCTTAATTGTTCTGAAGAAATCCAACCGCGATCGGCAAATAAATCGTTATTTCCAATCGGCATAAATTCAATAAATCTAACGTGCCATTGTCGTTCTATGGTTAGTTTTGCCAAATCTAATACTTCATGATCATTCACCCCAGGAATGACTACCACGTTTAATTTTAGGGGATTAAAACCAACTTGATAGGCAGCTTGTATTCCCCGCCAAACCTGTTGCCATCGGCTGCGTCCTCGGTTGCCGATAATTTGATCAAAAATATCAGCATCAAGGGAATCTAAACTAATATTAATTCGTCGCAGTCCAGCATTATATAAATCCTCTGCCATTTCTGCCAATAAAAAACCATTGGTGGTTATCGCCACATCTTTTGTTTCAGGAAAAGCGTTAATTTGTTTAACTAATTCTACCACCCCGGGACGTAATAAAGGTTCACCTCCGGTTAAGCGAAATCGAGTAAATCCAACGGGGATAAATACCTCTCGCAACAGGGTTAACAGTTCATCCAGAGTTAACAAATTCTGTTGTAGAATATAATCCATTTCTGTGCCTTCGGGCATACAATATTGACACCGGAAATTGCAACGGTCAATCAAACTAATACGGAGATAATCAACGGGGTTCATGGATTTTTAGGAGAATGACAGAATTTTGTTCTTTCTCTATTATGACGAATTTTTCTGTGTATTTTATCGTAGGGGTTGGGTCTTCCAACCCTCTTTATATTTTATCGTAGGGGTTGGGTCTTCCAACCCTCTTTGTATTTTATCGTAGGGGTTGGGTCTTCCAACCCTCTAAAACTATCCACAAGAATGCGCTTAAGCGCAACAACGGGGGTTAGGGGAGAATTTCTAAATTGAAACCTTTTCCAATTTGAGTTAATTGGTTGTTTTTGGTGTCATAACTCCAGACTTTCATCTGATTATTTCCTGGGGTTAAAATTGCCGTGGGAACACGAATCATCCAGCCGGATTTTTCTAATTTAGGATTAGATAAAACTTGAACTACATCGGGTCTAGGAATATTAACTTGACCAACAGCAATTAATAGATTATTTTTCCCTAAACTTAGATAAACTGCATCCGCAGGTTTTGATTGTTTAGGAATAATTGACCAACCACCAATTGATAAATTATCACTTTGATGAATAGGTTGGGTAGGAAAGGATTCTATATTACCATTTAAAGATTGAGTTTGAGTTAATTTTAACGGTTGATTATTACGTTTCCAAAACCAATGGGATTGTACGGTTTTATAGGGTCTATAGGTAGTTAAAACATTCTGATAAATTAAAGAAGCGGATTCAGATTTCAACACCTCATCCCAAGGATTTTGATACCAGATTTCATTGGTTAATAAGAGGATATTGGGTTTAGTTTCATTAAGTTCTTGAATCACTTCCTGTTGAGCAACGGTAGGTTTAGCATAGAGAACATAACCATATTTGGAACAGGATGGTTTATTAAATAAATAATACCATAATCCCTCGGAAGTTAAGGTAAAAAAGCAAGATTGTTGCTCAATTTCGGGTTTCAGGGTATTCCATGCTTCTAAATAATCTGGTTTTAAAAGTTTAGAGTCGGAAATTGATAAAGATTCAGGGAGTTGCGCCAGTTTTTGGATACCTTTAAAAACATTAAAACTGGGTTCTGTTAAAATAATCACAATTAAGATAAGAACTGTTAAACTCCGTTGAATAGGAGTTAAATTAAGTTGGGGTAATTGCGGTTCTAGTTTATTTTTATATCCCAGATAAATTAGGTAAAATCCCAAAAATACTGTAATTAATGCGCCCTGATAGGAGTGTCCTAAATCGCTTCTATCAAGGGTAATTCTCATATAAATTGATGCAGAAGTTAGTAATAAAATAATCAGATAATTTTTTGGGATAAAGGGAGGTAGTTTTAAGCCATAATTTTTAAAGTCTAAAATCAGGTAAACTAAAACCGCACTTTGAACAAACATGGATAACCAAAAGGTTTGGGAAGTCCAGGTTAATTCTAGGGGAGGAAGGGGAATAAAGGAAATATAGCGTCCATATTTCCCCCAATATAATACTTGAGAGATAATGGCATTAATTTGATCAAAACCCAGGAATATTAGAATAAAAATAGAAGTAACAATAATCCCAATCAATGATCCTTTTAACCATAGAATAGATGTTTTTTTATTGACCAATAATGATAGAATAGAAGCACAAAGATAAACGGCGATAAAATAAATCGCTCGGTCATAAATATAGAAAAAACTACTGGGAATTGAAGCTCCAATTAACACCGATAGCCATTTTGCTTGATTGGGTTGAGTTTCAGCTATTCTAAAAAATCGTAAGGTTAAAGCTAATTGAATGATAAAACTGGTTCCCCGGCGGCCATCAAATTTATAGAAAATTCCATCGAAAACACAAAATAAGATACAGGATATTAACCATATTTTTAATTTGTTTTTATTGATTTTTGCTAAATTAATTAATTCCCACAATATCCAAAAATAGCCTACACAGGTAATCACATTTTCTAAGTTTACGAATAACCGAGTTAAAGCAATACCATTATTTTGGGTGGCGAGATTTTTGGCTAACCAACTAGGAAGCACATCAACACCATATCCATGAATTAAAACCGTATTGATAAAGGGTTGTTTGAGTTGTAGAAAGTTGGGTAAAAAGCCTAAAAATTCTCCTTCATGGAAAGAATCAATTAAGGTAGAATTAATTCTAAATTGGTTAAAGGGAGTATTAATTAACCAAGTTAGTAGTAGAATAGAACCAATTCCTATCCATGTATAACGGTGGTTAATAACCCTTAAAATTATTTCCAGGGGTTTTTGATTTAGGTTTAAAACCAGAGTGGCAATTAATGGGGGAGTTAGGAGTAAAATGATATATTTGAGATAGTCTGTATAGGGACTAATATTCTCAATACTGGCTAAAGAAATGACCCCTGTTAGATTTTCTCCAAAGGGAATTTTAATCGAATTAACGAAGGGAACTAGAATTAACCAAGTGGCTAAAGTAATCGTAAAAATAGCGATTAAATTCACTTTAGCTTGTTGTTTTTGTTCAGACATTTTTAAGAAGGGAACAGGTAATAAAAGTTGAATATTTTATCGTAGGGGTTGGGAGACCCAACCCAGGCGCAAAGAGGGTTGGGTCTCCCAACCCCTACAGGTTTTTATCACAAATCCTACACGGATTGCTATAGTTAAGATTGCAGTTCAGAAACTTGATTATTCGATTGATTTGAGGATGAGAAAGAATATAACTTATGTCCGGTAAAACTAATCATAGCGACACAAGCCGCACTCGCTAAACGCGATATAGTTGGATGCCATCCCAATTCATTAATTAACAGTTGTAATAACCCTAAATTGGCCAATAAACTGTTTAAAGCAACCGTCGCAAACACGCCATATTGAACAAACCAGTTTTTCCAATAAATCCCAAATACAAACCGACGACTTAGCCAAAAATTGGTACTTAATCCGATAAAATAACTAATTCCCAATGCAAAAACATACCATAATCCTGAGTGAATGAGAATAGAAAAAATGAGAACATCAACAATAGTAGCCGCACCCCCAGTGAATAAATAGCCCCCAAATTCTCGTAAAGTTTTTAAAGTTTGGCGACGACGGGATAGACGAGTATTGGTAGCGGCGGTTGTGGCGGCTTCTGCACTAGCTTCTTCCACATATTCGCTATCACTATTAACATTCCAGAGGTTATGTTTACCCGGAGTTAAAACGTTCTCCGCCGCAAAAATTCCCATTAATAAACTATGGTCTTGATTATTATACTTAAATGCCCCATAGCGTCCGACTAATTGCAAGTTTTGGAAGGTTTGTAAGTAGCTTTGAATTTCCGATAAAGCCGCTTGATAATTTCCCGCATAGATAGGATAAGTCCGAGGTAAACGAACAATAAATCCATCGGAAACCGCTTGATTTTTTAATAACCCAATTTGGCGTAAGTCTTTTTCAGCTAATATTCTCAATTCATCTTCTGGACATTGCCATAAATCATCGCCAAAATTGCACCAATATTCACAACAGAGGGGAGTTTGTTCGGTATTGGCTAACATTTCCGGCGACCAGTTGGCGAAATTTGTTACCCTTCCCACTTGCACTCGGGGGTCATTAATATATAACCAATTATCGGGGAAAAGATTACCACCTTCTACGATTAAATAGACTAAAATTGTATTTCTAAATTTTAGAGATTTGGCAGCATCAATAATTGTTTCTGGAGGAGAAGATTGCAATTGTTGGACAAAATGGGTTAAAGGAATAGAGGAAATAACACCCCCACAAACTACGGTATTTTCCGTTTTAGTGATACGATTTCTCAGGGTAATATGGCTGACTTGAGAATTATGATGATGAACTTGAATAACTTCTGTATTTAATAAAATTGGTTGCTGATGCTGTTGTAAATAGTCGGCAATTTTCTCATAGAGTTGACCCGAACCCAAACGGGGAAATTGAAACTGGTCAATCAGATTTTTAACTTTGCCATCATTGCCTAAAAGGGCATTTTTAATCGCTTTTGATAACGATAACCCCTTAATGCGTTGGGCGGCCCAGTCTGGACTAATTTCTGTACAGGGAATACCCCATAATTTTTCGGTATAACCTTCAAAAAATATCTCTGATAGTCGTTTGCCAAATTTATTTTCTACCCATTCGGCAAAATTATTAGCTTCGGGTTTAGGAAATAACCGGACGGCTAAATAAGATAGGACAATTCTTAAACTTTCAACTAACCCTAACGCCGATAAAACTTGTTTAGCTTTGAGGGGATAACTAAAATATTTTCCCCCATAATAAATTCGAGTTAGACGGTTAACCGTAACTTGTTCATCGCCTAAAACTTCATCCCAAAGTTGCAAAACCGGAGCAATTTTTGTATAAAATCGATGGGGGCCATAATCTAAGATAAAGCCTTGATATTCTATACTTTTGGCTAGTCCTCCCACCTGACTATCTCGTTCAACCACCACCACGGACTGACCTTGCTTGGTTAAAGTATAGGCCGCCGCCAAACCAGCCGGGCCAGCACCTAAAATATAAATGGGTTCCATCACACCTAAATATTATCGTTTGATAAATTGTCTCTATAATACAAGATTAATTCGATAGTTTAACAAACTTACCCGATGAATACAATAATAAATCCTGAAAACGGCTAGGATTGTTGAGGGTCAGGGTGTAGCTTTGGGGTTGTACATCACCGACTTGATAGTCTTTAGTGACTAATGTATTTTTGGGTGTGGGAAAAAATAGGGTTTGGGGATTGGATAATTGAAATTGATATTGATTGGGTTTTAGGGTATTAACTATAATTTCGTCGCTGGGTTCTCGGAGGGTATTCATCATCACTAATAAAATTTTATTTGTATAAAATCTCACATTTTCAAAGGGTTTATCCGTGGATTTCTGTTCAAATTGAACATTAAAACGATTATCAATATCAAAAAGATACAGTCCTTGAATTAATCCGGTTCTGTATAGATAAGCTCCTCTAAAATTATCGGGAACAGTGGTAATAATCGGGGATTCTATGGGCATTTTTTGTATACTAGATAACAGACTTTCAGAAAGTTCCCCTGCGAATTTCCAGTTTTGGTTTGCGGTATTGAGGGATAATCCTAAACTGACTAATAAAATAGAGGATAGAATTAAACAGAGTTTAAAATTACTAACTAAAATAATAAAAATTAAGGCAATATAAATAGAAGTAAAACTAGACGCCCAATATAAATAACGTTCTCCTTGACTATCAAAAGGAGAAACAGAAACATTAATCGCGGGTAGAACACAAATCCAAAATCCTACAATAGTTAAAAGTAAGGTTTGAGGAATATTAGACTGGAATTGATGGCGATAATAACTCACAATTACGGCAAATATAGAGATTAAAACTAAACCTATAAAAGCTAAAATCCAGAAGGTTAAACTAGAGTTAAATTGAGCCGACAAGAAACTACGCAATGGATAAATAATTATGTTATATAAAATTTGTATGGGATTAAATTTCAGATGAATGCCTTCTCCATATCCGCCAATTAAGGTTCCTAATTTGAGATATCGCCAAATAAAATAAAACCCTAAAACTGCGATATAAAGTAGACAATTTGTTAAGGATTTTTTGATTTTTTTAGACTTTATTTGTGAATATTGATAGAATTCATAGGCGATAATTAACCCGGGAAAACTAACAATGGATTCCTTGCATAATAAGGCGGCTAAAAAGGCAATTAAGGAAATCCATAATTTTATGGGTTTACCAAAGTGTCTAAAGTTTAAATAAGTGCAAAAAGAAAGTAAGGCGAAAAAGGTAGCAATAACATCGGTGCGGGCAGAAATCCAAGAAACGGCTTCGGAATGGGAAGGTAATAATAGAAAAATAAATCCAGAAAAATAGGGAATAAACCGTTTTAGTTTTAAATCTATTCCTAAATTTAAACTCAATAAAAATGCTATACTTCCCACCAAAAAAGAATTAGCTAAATGAAACCCAAAATTTGTCAAATGATAACCCAAAGGGTTCAAACCCCAGATTTTATAGTCTAAAAAACTAATCACTCCCAATAGAGGACGGAAAAATAGCGATTTACCATGCTGTTGATTGAACCATAACCCAAACGGCCCTAATTTAGACAATAATGCAATTAAAACAAAATCATCCGAGAGAAAAAAACTATTCAGGATACTAGAATAAGCAAGGAATCCAGTTAGGGCAATAATTCCGATTAAAAGAACTGAATAAAAAGAGGATTTTGGCAAAATTTTTGTGACCATTAGGGTATTCAAAATAAATTCAGATTTTGATCCTTAAATCTTGTAGAATGACAATAGATCAGGAACGGATCAGATAAAATCAGTAAATTTCAACCCTCGTAATATATATCACATCGGTCAAAATCGTTGACCTTCGTTCCTGACGTGCTATGCTCCACATTGAGTGTGTGAATATATATTAAGAGGAGTGAATTTTATGGTCGCAACACCCGCTCGGACTCAGAACTTTAGTTCCCCGCAAAAAGAAGCCCATACCGCCCAATCTCGAACCATATCCCATTTCGGCTTTATCGATCAAGTTGGGGAACTCCCCACCACCCCATTATTTGGAACCGATGGTATCCGGGGACGGGTAGGCGGACTGCTAAACGCGCCTCTGGCTTTACAAGTGGGTTTCTGGGCGGGCCAAGTTCTCCGACATCAAGCCCACCATCCCGGCCCAGTCATATTAGGCCAAGATACCCGCACCTCCGGCAATATGTTAGCCATGGCCCTCTCCGCCGGACTAATTGCTGCGGGGTTGGAAGTTTGGCATATTGGGGTCTGTCCCACCCCTGGGGTTTCCTATTTAACCCTGACCTCCGAGGCTATTGGGGGAGTGATGATTTCCGCCAGCCACAACCCCCCAGAAGACAACGGAATTAAGTTTTTTGGAAAAGATGGTACAAAATTATCTACCGCCTTACAACAGCAAATAGAGGCGGGAATTAGAGGAAATGCGGATTTTCCGATTGTTTATAGCGACTGTGGCCAACACTATTATCGGCCAGAATTGATTAGAAATTATGCCCAATCTCTACATAGGCCATTACTCCCAGCCACGAATTTACAGGGAATGCGGGTGGTTTTAGATTTAGCCTGGGGGGCGGCAGTTCCCTTAGCAACCCAAGTCTTTACAGAAATGGGGGCGGAGGTGATTTGTCTCCACGATCAACCCAATGGCCATCAAATTAATGTTAATTGCGGTTCTACCCATTTACAAGCCCTACAACAGACGGTTTTAGAACACAATGCCGATCTCGGATTTGCCTTTGATGGGGATGCGGATCGGGTTTTAGCCGTCGATAGTCAAGGCCGAACGGTAGACGGGGATTATATTCTGTATTTTTGGGGCCAAACCCTCAGTAAAGCGGGACAACTCCCTGACAATTTAATTATTTCGACCGTAATGGCTAACTTGGGTTTTGAACGGGCTTGGCAACAATTCGGGGGCCAAATGATTCGGACTTCCGTCGGCGACCAGCACGTTCATGCCGAAATGAAACGGACAGGGGCGATGTTAGGGGGCGAACAGTCGGGACATATTCTCTGTCACCATTATGGAATTAGTGGCGATGGGTTAATGACAGCTTTGCATTTAGCCACATTAGTTAAACGTTCCGGTCAGTCTTTAGCAGAATTAGTTAATAATAGTTTCCAAACCTATCCCCAACTATTAAAAAATATCCGGGTTGAGGACGTTCATCAACGGCGCAATTGGAAACACTGTGAACCAGTGATTAAAGCTATTGAAACCGCAGAACAAGCCATGGGAGATCAAGGTCGAATTTTAGTTAGGGCCTCGGGAACAGAACCTTTAATTAGGGTAATGGTAGAAGCCAAAAGTGCCGATTTAGCCGACTATTGGGCTGAACAGTTAGTATTAGTGGTTCAGCAACATTTAGCCATTTAACAGTTGATATTATTTTAAATAAATGATTTATCGCTGGTGGGAAAGGGTTCGATTGAATTCCTATCCCCCAATGATTTGTTTGGCTTTTTTTAACAGTCCCTTGAAACTTGATCTATAATAGGGCTAAATTCACGCCCTATTCCCATGGTTATCAAAGCCAAAAAAAAGCGAAAAACCACTAAAAAAAAATCCCAATCCAAGAAACCAACATTAAGTAAAACAGAGATTAAACTTCGGCAGAAGCAAAGGTCAAAAGCGATTAAGAAAGTTATATCTTCATCGTCAGGAATTATTACTGCTGCTGCTGTTGTGGGAGTGATTTTATTTATTGTTGCTGGCCCGAAATTAGCGATCGCCGGGGGAGGAGGAATTTTAATTGTAGCCCTATCATATCTTTACCCGGATATGGCATTCTGGGGTTTTTTAATTTATTTACCATTTAGTGGCACAGTCACCTACTGGATTGGTGGAGGCAGCCCCATATTTCAACTGGCTAAAGATGGCTTTTATTTTCCCGCCTTATTTGCCAAATATAAGGAATGGAAAAGCAAGCGAATGCCGATGATTGTTCCCAAAGGATTAAAGCAACCTTTGATGGTACTTCTCGCCATTTGTGGTTTAACTTTATTGTTAGTCAATGGATTACAACAACTCAAACCTGAAGGCGGCGACAAACCGATTTTACTCGGACTAATGGGGTTAAAATCCTTTATTGGATACCTACCCTTAATTACCTGTGCCTACTATCAAATTAAAGGCAAAAAAGAACTATTATTTTTAACTCGTTTAACCCTGATTTTAGCCATAATTTGTTGTGTTTTAGGAGTCATACAATATCAATTTCTAGTAAGTGGTCGTTGTAAAGGAACCGATCACCTTACCGGGGATGATTTATTCAAAGCCACTCTGGATGCTAAATGTTTTGTCGGCGGGTCTTTAGTATTTAGTCCCTCTCAAAACATGATTCGTTTACCCGGAACCTTTGTGGCTCCTTGGCAATGGGCCTGGTTTTTAATTGCTAATGCCTTTTTTACCTTTGCTAGTGCCTTTAGCGATCCTTCTCCCCTTTGGCGAATGACTGGTTTAATCGGAATGGTAATGGTATTTATAAATGCCGTAATTTCCGGTCAACGAATTGCCTTAGCATTAGTTCCCGTTGTGACTATTATTCTATTAGTTTTAACCGGACAAGTTGCCAACTTAAAACGATTTCTTCCCATCCTCGCCGGACTAGGTTTAATCTTAGGAATTGCAGCCGCAGCCAGCCCAGCATTTTTACAAGAACGAGTCGATAGTTTTGTCAGTCGTTGGAATGCTTCCCCCCCCACGGATTTCATTTCCGAACAGTTTGGACAAAGTAGTGGCGGGCAAAAAGGGATTTTAGGAAAAGGACTAGGACGAGCTACCAATGCCGCTCGGATCTTTGGGAAAACCGCCTTAATTGAAACCTACTATCCCAAAATGATTTTTGAAATTGGGCCAATTGGAGTCGCAGGTTTTCTCTATTTAGTGACTACCATGGTCGTGATTGGGTTTAAATCCTATCGTTCCGTTAAAGATAAAAATTTACGCAGTTTTGGGGCTTGTTTTTGGGTTTTTGTGTTAATTATTAGCTACAATACTTACTATTACCCCCTAGATGTTGATCCCGTCACGGTTTATTATTGGTATTTTGCCGGGGTACTGTTTAAACTACCCGAAATTGATCGGGAAGAACGAAAAAAACTCATAGAAGCAGGTGAACTAGATCCAGATATCTAAATGATCCTGTTAATAATTAGGTGGGTGCATTTAGAGCAATTTTTTAGATAAACTATCAGATCAATCCTTGAAACCTGATATCAGGAGAAAAATTAATGAATTTACCTTTAATTTCTGTGATTATTCCTACCTATAACCGTGAACAAGTATTGCGTGAAACCTTAGCAGAAGTATTACAACAAACCTATCCTAATTTTGAAGTTTTAGTCGTCGATCAAACCCCAACCCATGAACCCGAAACCCAAACCTATTTAGAACAGTTAACTCAAGCCGAAAAAATTAAATGGTATCGTTTAGATTGGGCGAGTTTACCAGGTGCGAGGAATTACGCCGTCCGACGTTCTCAAGGAGATATTCTATTATTTATTGATGACGATGTGCAACTTCCCGAAGGATTTTTAATGGCTCATGCCCGTAATTATATCCCAGGAGAAACCGCCGCCCCCGAGAAAATTGGCGCCGTTGCGGGACGAGTTTTTGATCGGATGAAATTAAGCGATTCTGGGGGAGAATTAACCATTGAAAACTTACCTGCTGAAGCTCAAGATCCTGGTATTGCTTGGTATCATCTTGATTTAGTTCATACGATTAAACCCCAACAAGTGATTTCTGCCAGAGGATGTAATATGTCCTTCCGGCGAGAAATTTTTGAGCAATTTGGTTTAACCTTTGATGAACGATTTAAAGGTAGTGCGGTGCGAGAAGAATCGGATTTTTGTTTAAGAATAAGACAAACAGGTTATGTTATTTGGTATGATCCAGAAGCCCATTTAATTCATTTAGGAGAAGAAGCCGGAGGCTGTCATGATATGAGTACCCGTTCCGTACAATATCAGATCACATTTTATCATAATCACTTTTTTATGGGGTTAAAAAACCTAACTCCTGGTCAATGTTTCCGCTTTTTTGCTAAACTATTTGATTGTCATGTTTTAGGACATCCCCCCTGTAATAAAAGTGGTTCTCCTCTAAAAATTATTAGTCGTTTCTTCTTCTATAAATTAGGCTTAATTAAAGCCCTAGGAACCTGGATTACCTCCCTTTGGGATCAAGGACAAATCTACACCCAACAAGACCCTTAACCCGTTGTTGCGCCGTTGTTGCGCCGTTGTTGCGCCGTTGTTGCGCTTCAGCGCAAATCTTCTAAGAGGGGCTAAAGCCCAACAACAGTAACAGGATAAAAACATTAAAAATAGAAAAAACCTATGAAAATTTTAGTAGCCAGCCATACCTATATTGTTGACTTAAACCGAGAAAAATTTAGAGCCTTAGCCCGTTTACAACCCAATATAGAAGTAACAATTGTTGTTCCTAAACGTTGGCGACCCGGAGGCGTTCAGAATAAAATTATTGAATCTGAATATTTAGATGAAGGTAACTTTAAAGTTGTTCCTATTTCTAATTTTAGTCAAAATAATCAAGGCTTACTCACCTTTGGTTTAGATTTAGTCTCTCTTTTGAAAACTTTTAGACCGGATATTATTCAAGTTGAACAGGGTTCTAAAGCCCTAACCTATAGTCAATTTATTACTTTAAATAATCTTTTGGGTTTAAAAGCAAAAAACATCTTTTTTACTTGGTGGAATTTACCTTATGATTTAAAATTTCCCGTTGCTCTCCTAGAAGCCTATAACCTTAAATATACCGATGGAATTGTTGTTGGAAATCAAGATGGCAAAGATATTTTACGAGAAAAAGGATATAATAAACCCATTGAAGTTATGCCCCAATTAGGCATTGATGAACATTTATTTAAACCCGAACCTCAACCGGAATTAAGAGCCGAATTAGGGATTAAACCCGATGAATTTGTAGTCGGATTTGTGGGGCGTTTTGTTGAAGAAAAAGGATTGATCACCTTAGCCAAAGCTTTATCTGGATTAAAAGAATATCCTTGGAAATGGGTATTATTAGGTCGGGGAGAATTGCGATCGCAACTCCTAGAAATAGCTGAAAAATTGGGATTTCAAGATCGATTAATATTAATAGAAAGTGTTCCCCATGATCAGGTACAACGCTATATTAACCTGATGAATACCCTGGTTTTACCCTCAGAAACCACCTACAAATTTAAAACCCTAACCGCCGCCGGGTGGAAAGAACAATTTGGTCATGTTTTAATCGAAGCTATGGCTTGTCAAGTTCCCGTTATTGGCTCCGACTCCGGTGAAATTCCCCACGTTATTGCTGATACGGGATTAATATTTCCCGAAGGAAATGATCAAGCCTTGCAAAACAGCCTAAAACAGTTAATCACAAATCCAGAATTAGCCAAACAGTTAGGAGAAAAAGGGTATCAACGAGCCATGACCCACTACACAAATAAAGCGCTCGCTCAAGAATTGCTAATCTTTTATCAACAATTACTTACTGATTAACTATACAATCTTACTATAGCAATCCCTGTAGGGGTTTGGTCTCCAAACCCTCTTTGCGCTTGGGTTTGGAAACCAAACCCCTACGATAAAATATTACTCCCCATTTTTTTGATTTTTTTCTACAATAGTAGTGATCTAATAGAATCAACCCCTATGTATTTTACCTGGCTTGATAGTAATTCTTGGTTACTGGAAATAGGCGGCAAACAAATTTTGATTGACCCTTGGTTAGTGGGTGCATTAACCTTTGGGAATCAAACTTGGTTATTTAAGGGGGAAAGACGAAATCCCCGACCTATTCCCCAAAAGATCGACTTAATTTTATTATCTCAGGGTTTGGAAGATCATGCCCATCCTGAAACCTTAAAACAACTGAATAAAAATATCCCAGTTGTGGGTTCTCCGGGAGCCGCAAAACTTGTCCAAGAGTTAGGATATACTCAAGTTCACGCTTTGGAACATGGAGCCACCTATTGTTTAGAAAATCAGGTAGAAATTAAATCCCTTCCCGGTTCTCCTATTGGCCCAACAACCATTGAAAATGCCTATCTTTTAAAGGATTTAATCACAGAAAATACTGTATATTATGAACCCCATGGATATCATGATGCTCAGTTAAAAGAACTGGCTCCGATTGATGTGGTGATTACGCCATTAATTGATATTAGTTTACCTTTAATTGGGCCGATTATTCGGGGACAAAAAACAGCATTGGAGTTGGCTAAATTAGTCAGTCCCCAGGTGATGTTACCCACCGCAGCCGCCGGGGATGTGGTCTATGAAGGGTTGTTAGTTTCGTTATTAAAGGTGAGTGGTAATTTAGAGGATTTTCGGTCTATGTTAGCGAAGGAAAATCTATCGACTCGGGTACTCAACCCCCAGCCGGGAGAAGGTTTTGAAGTGGTATTAGAGCGGCGTCGGGTGGGTGTTTAATTCACAACCCATAGCAGGGGCGTATTCATGCGTCCTCGCTGCCTAACTGCTTTGCCTTATTCCCAAAAATCTAGGTTAAGAAGGTCATCTAAGGAGCGGGTAAATTGCCAAGTATCGGGAAATTTTGTGTTTTTATATTCGGGTTGGAGTTTTTTTAGGCACTGCTGATAAACTGCATCCAGGACTTGGGGATAGTCATTCTGTAAGCTAGGAGAAATTTCAATCAAGTCTTCAATTTCGGGGCGAATGTTGCGAATTCTCCTTTCCCAGCCATGATATTCTAGGGGCATATCAACATAGTAGCGTTTCATGATATGTTCTACTAATGCCCGCATTTGTCCTTTAAAGGCATTTTTCTGGGCTTTCCCTAAAGAATCTATCTCCTCAATTAAGTTGGCAATATCTAATTGTTTAAAGTCTCGATTCTGTAAATGGGTGCTCGTTTCTTCTGTCCATTTTAAAAAGTCGCAATCATACAATAATTTTAGGGGAATTAGGGATTGGGTCATGGGTTGATTAATCCTAATTTATAGGGATTATAGGTTATTGCAACGTGGTGAGGAAGCGATCGCACTTAGTTGATCTCAACTCTATACATATACTCAAATTCTGAGGGGGATGCCATCTCAAGAATGTAGTTTCCTGTTTTAGAGGCAGAATAATTGAATGAAGTTGTCCCCAGATAGCCAAAAATGTTTTTTACTACCCTACTTTGATCATCTCGCAATGTGAAATAAACAATAGGATCATCCACGCTTCGGAATGGAACTTGAACTAAAACAGGAGTGAGGAAAACAGTATCCCCTTCATTTAAGTGAATAAATATGGGTTGAATCGATCTACTGTTTTGATCACCCGACAATTCCTGAGTCTGTCCTTTTTTGATAGTTACCCTTTGCAAATTTAGTGTAATAAAGCCATCGTTGCTAGTCGGTATACCATCTCGTATTCGGCTATTTTGAGCTAAACAAAGGGAACCCCCGATGACAGAGGAAACTAGATAACTTGATAGAAGTAATGAAAAGAGTTTTTTCATACATTTAGAAAAACAATTACAAATTTTACTCTGTTACTTAGAAACTACTAACTTAACATTAGAATTTATAGTTTCAATCCCTGAAAGGGATTATAGGTGATTTCAACGGTTTCATTTTACCAGGTTGGCATACCCTTGGTGGTTTCAATCCCTGAAAGGGATTATAGGTGATTTCAACGATGTAGATCCTGAATACAATGCAGTCGATGGTCGGATGTTTCAATCCCTGAAAGGGATTATAGGTGATTTCAACTTTTGTCTATCAAGATGATCCTTTAATATTTGTTCCCTGTTTCAATCCCTGAAAGGGATTATAGGTGATTTCAACCCCCTCCATGCCCATCCAATTCAATTGATCGCGATCAGTTTCAATCCCTGAAAGGGATTATAGGTGATTTCAACCTCTCTGGGATAACGGGATAGGATTTGGTCGTGTTTCAATCCCTGAAAGGGATTATAGGTGATTTCAACAAGTACCAATACTCCCCCCCGTCAAACTTAAGATGGTTTCAATCCCTGAAAGGGATTATAGGTGATTTCAACCGGGGTTGGTGCGTCGGTAGAACTGGGTAAATTTGGGTTTCAATCCCTGAAAGGGATTATAGGTGATTTCAACCACCATTTCCCGTGACTACCAGGCAAAACATTATGTTTCAATCCCTGAAAGGGATTATAGGTGATTTCAACCTGGACTACATAACCCAACTTTGTCCCCGATTCATAAATGTTTCAATCCCTGAAAGGGATTATAGGTGATTTCAACCTCTAACTAAAAAATCAGAGAAACTATTTACTTTCAAGTTTCAATCCCTGAAAGGGATTATAGGTGATTTCAACGGGGGCAGGTAATCTCCCATTCAAATAAATATTTAGTTTCAATCCCTGAAAGGGATTATAGGTGATTTCAACGGTACAACTGTAACATTGAAACCATAGCAATCAAAAGTTTCAATCCCTGAAAGGGATTATAGGTGATTTCAACTACCGGAACTTCCCCAGACCCCTATACGGGATTATTCATGTTTCAATCCCTGAAAGGGATTATAGGTGATTTCAACAAGTTAGAAGTATGTTGTTAATATATTCTCAGTATAGTTTCAATCCCTGAAAGGGATTATAGGTGATTTCAACCTTTGGGAAACTCAGAAATAATGTTGGTAATTGGGGGTTTCAATCCCTGAAAGGGATTATAGGTGATTTCAACAAGATGATCACACCGCCAAACTACGACCGAGCAATCCGTTTCAATCCCTGAAAGGGATTATAGGTGATTTCAACCTACACAGTCTCAAGGTAGTGGTGAAAATAGCTATGTTTCAATCCCTGAAAGGGATTATAGGTGATTTCAACCTGATTTAACAGCAATTGCGGGGCTTACTCACACAAATAGTTTCAATCCCTGAAAGGGATTATAGGTGATTTCAACAAACAATGAATCCACTGGTGTTGAAAATGTACGGGGTTCGTTTCAATCCCTGAAAGGGATTATAGGTGATTTCAACCCCTTTGCATCGGGGACAGGTGCAATTTTCCTTTGTTTCAATCCCTGAAAGGGATTATAGGTGATTTCAACTGATGAAGCCTGCTTAAACCCTCTCCATGCCAGTGTTTCAATCCCTGAAAGGGATTATAGGTGATTTCAACGAAGGGAATGGGACTAGGTAAATAGAAACACTAAAAGTTTCAATCCCTGAAAGGGATTATAGGTGATTTCAACTAGATTTTTTCAATTTGATCAATCATAGCCACACGTTTCAATCCCTGAAAGGGATTATAGGTGATTTCAACATCGTCGGCGGGAAGCCAACCGGCTTCCGTTAAGTTTCAATCCCTGAAAGGGATTATAGGTGATTTCAACGGTTTGTTTTCTCTCTATATCTAGGGTTATTATCTGTTTCAATCCCTGAAAGGGATTATAGGTGATTTCAACCCACAATTATGCTGTTACCCCATGATTTCCAGAGTTTCAATCCCTGAAAGGGATTATAGGTGATTTCAACCAGTGAACAAGTCACTTAAGGAAATAGTACCATGTGTTTCAATCCCTGAAAGGGATTATAGGTGATTTCAACATCTGGGTTCTTGTCTAGTACAGGCAGTCAAAAAATGTTTCAATCCCTGAAAGGGATTATAGGTGATTTCAACATCTGACAATGATGAACCAGGTGAAAAAGAGTGTGAGTTTCAATCCCTGAAAGGGATTATAGGTGATTTCAACAATCCATTTTTCTTGAATTGAATTAGGTGATTTTCCGTTTCAATCCCTGAAAGGGATTATAGGTGATTTCAACCGGATTGGAGATGCGGTTTACTCATCTGGAACTAATGTTTCAATCCCTGAAAGGGATTATAGGTGATTTCAACCATTTACTTCCATCCTTTTTAAAGTTATTGTTATTGTTTCAATCCCTGAAAGGGATTATAGGTGATTTCAACCAGCCCAGTCAGCAGGTCTAGCAGCAGTTCGCCCGTTTCAATCCCTGAAAGGGATTATAAGTAGGTGGGCGAGAAAATCAACAAGTATGTAACGAAAAGTTAACTTGGTTGTTGCTCCGAGTGAAATTTCATCCGTTGTGTGGTGTAGTTTCCTCTTTCTGCCCTAGCTTGAATACCATTAATTACCGCATAAGCTAGGTCTAATTCATCCTCAAATGTTTGTCCTGATAGTTCATCTTTTTTGAGATGTTGCCACTCTAATTCAATCGGATTCATTTCGGAACAATATTTAGGTAAACAGAAAATATACAAACCCATACTTTCCCATTTTGGCCAGAGTTTTTTCACCTCATGGCATTGATGTATCGGGCTATTATCTTGGACAATAACTCTCATCCGTCCGGCTTTTTCAGCCTCTGTTGCTTCTTGTTCCATCATTTGGATATAACACTTGCGATTCACACCTCCAATCACCAAGCCGTAAACAAAACTGATTTGCTGTTGCAAAAACCCAATAATACTTAATCTTCGACCCCGACGATGTGTTTGTTCTAAACGTTTTTGTTCCCCTCTAAAATAATAGGTGTAACCCGGTTCACTCCACAGACAAAAACCCGATTCATCTAAATACTTTAAGTCAATTTCTCCAGCCGCAGCCGATAATTCCAACATCTCTAAATCTGCCTGTTTCTGAGCACGGACTATCGGATCTTGTTTTCCTTTGTGGCTCTTTCTGGCTCGCTTCCAATTCACCCCCTTTTTTTGAGCACCCGTCTTAATCTATCGGGACTCAATTTAATCGACCGTTCTTGTTCTAATTTTTGGGCTAATTGCTCAGAGTTGTATGTCCGGGGTTCTCTTCTGAGACATTCTTCTAAAAATACTAAGTCCTCTTCTTTCCACTTGGCTTTCCCCCCGCGACCTGGTTTTTCCCATAACCCTTCTAGCCCCAACTTTTCCCATTTGTGCAACACTTCTCTGACAGTCTGTGCCGTCCAATTGAAATAAGTTGCTATTTTTTCGACGTACCAACCTTGTGAGTTTAAGCGAATCACTTCGGCTCGGTCTTTAACTTTCTGTGGTATATCTGCTGTTCTCAGGTTGAACAGGGTTTTGTCTTGCTCACGAGTTAGAAATACCCTTAAACGAGCACCCATATTTTCATGACCTCGGTAGATTTCTTCTTCCTCTTTATTTATCTTTACATACTTTCGTTTCTTCCTGCCTACCTACTTAGGTGATTTCAACATTGACCCAGGGGCGACGGGTGCGGTATGCAGTTTGTTTCAATCCCTGAAAGGGATTATAGGTGATTTCAACTTCTACCGTACCGTTTAAAATGGCAGAAACTCGGGTTTCAATCCCTGAAAGGGATTATAGGTGATTTCAACTTTGCTTCTCCGGCTAAAAGTCTTTGGACTAATTGTTTCAATCCCTGAAAGGGATTATAGGTGATTTCAACAGTACCAAAATAGATGAGTGTTTTACTAGCATCACTATGTTTCAATCCCTGAAAGGGATTATAGGTGATTTCAACAATAAACACCTCTTAATTTCAAACGGTACTGTTTGGTTTCAATCCCTGAAAGGGATTATAGGTGATTTCAACGGCAATCCATTTACCAAACTGTGAATCACAGGCATTAAGTTTCAATCCCTGAAAGGGATTATAGGTGATTTCAACACTTTGGAGTCGCTAGAATTAGTGGCCAAGTGTCATTGTTTCAATCCCTGAAAGGGATTATAGGTGATTTCAACCGCATTCCTCAAATCGCTGTCTCCAGAAGTTGCTCGTTTCAATCCCTGAAAGGGATTATAGGTGATTTCAACTCAGATTTCAGAAAGCCTGAGTCTGGAATGGTTGGTTTCAATCCCTGAAAGGGATTATAGGTGATTTCAACCTTAGAAGCCAACATCACCAAACCCCATGATTCCACGTTTCAATCCCTGAAAGGGATTATAGGTGATTTCAACAAATTAAATCTTTCTTTTGAGGTAAGAAAAGCCTCGTTTCAATCCCTGAAAGGGATTATAGGTGATTTCAACCGACTTAATTGGTTGTATTGCCCCTAGCGTCCCGTTGTTTCAATCCCTGAAAGGGATTATAGGTGATTTCAACAGGGCCAGAAACAATGATAAACCCTGAAGGGAATGCGTTTCAATCCCTGAAAGGGATTATAGGTGATTTCAACTTTGCTGCCATTAAGTTCCTTAATCAAATCCTGGTTTCAATCCCTGAAAGGGATTATAGGTGATTTCAACCATCTATACCTATTTTACCCTTTCTAATTTTCAAGCAGTGTTTCAATCCCTGAAAGGGATTATAGGTGATTTCAACGGCTTCGGCATTCAAAAGGCGGTTTTCATCCCTGTTTCAATCCCTGAAAGGGATTATAGGTGATTTCAACTTTAGCTTCTAAGTCTGTCAATGGATTAGGTCAGTTTCAATCCCTGAAAGGGATTATAGGTGATTTCAACTTCTTTATGTTTGGTTTTGTCCTAAAGATGTCAGTTTCAATCCCTGAAAGGGATTATAGGTGATTTCAACAGGAATTTCAATTGCTTCTCCAGTCTTAGGATTCCGTTTCAATCCCTGAAAGGGATTATAGGTGATTTCAACTTGGGAGATGATAAACTTTCGACCATAACTATATGTTTCAATCCCTGAAAGGGATTATAGGTGATTTCAACTTAATTCGTTTAATTTATCATCGGGATAAATCATCGAGGTTTCAATCCCTGAAAGGGATTATAGGTGATTTCAACCAGAAAAAATCACACCTTAACTCTGACCGATACTGCATGGGTTTCAATCCCTGAAAGGGATTATAGGTGATTTCAACATTGTAAATAAGTAAATAATCCCCACAATGCTCTAGTTTCAATCCCTGAAAGGGATTATAGGTGATTTCAACCGCAGGCTTCTGAAACCCTTGATATATTTAGTTTTCGAGGTACGATTCTGACAACCTGGATTGAATGTATCATTTCAGCCATCGACTTGTCAACAGGCAAAAACAAAAAAAAGCTGAAACCCTATCTCCATAAAGCATTCAGGAATTCTGACAACCTCCCCAGATAGTCGAGAGGGTTCAAACCCAGAACAGATAGAAGTTTCAGCCATTAATTTAGCCACCCTTTCCCAAACAGCTATAGGTTGTCGCCACTAAGCAAAAAAAATCGTACTATCGCGTAGCTGTTCACCGCCGATACGTTCCACCTTACCCTGACAACAAGCACAGAGGAAATAAAAGCGAATACTATCCGTTTCAGGGTTAATAATTTTGTTAAGACGCGATCGCAATTTCGCATATTCCGTGTTCGTCAACTCGCATTCAAACACACTGTACTGCATCCATTGACCATAGGATTTTAAGATCGAATGAATTTTAGTGCGACGTTTATCCTCGGAAATATCGTAAGACACCACCATATACATAACTATCCTAACACCAAAGGCGGATATTTTTCAATGTCACCCATCAAATATTTGGCCAACAAACGGACTTGAAGTTCAAACGCCTCTTGATAAGTACATTGTTTCCCTAAAACTGGATGTTTGAACTTAGATTGTTTTTTCTGTTCATATAATTTCAGAAAAGTTCGCCGTCCTTCATCACTTAAAAACACCGCATTGCTAATCGCTTCCGTTGTAAAATCATCAGGAGTCAACTGTCTTAAATTAATCGCACTCAACACCATTGAATCCACCACCAAAGGTCGAAACTCCTCCATTAAATCCAACGCCAAACTCGGACGACCATAATGTTGAACATGGAGATAACCCAAATAAGGATCAAACCCAACTAAATTAACCGCACTTTGCACATCATGGCACAATAAAGAATAACCAAAACTCAGTAAAGCATTCACTGGATCGGTCGGTGGGCGACGGTTGCGAGTTTGAAAACTAAAACCATCTCCCCGAATTAATTGATCAAAAGCTCCAAAATAAGCCGCACTTCCCGCTCCTTCTAAACCGCGTAAAGAGTTAATATTATTAGTAGAAGAAATAGGAGCGATCGCATTATCTAAACGAGTCACACTATCATCTAATTGCAAATCAGAATATTTTCGCCCTTGTCGCAATAACAGCGTCCGATAATTCTTCAACTTTCCGCGCACAAATCCCCGCACCAAATGTAACGCTTGTTCCGATTCTCCCGCCGCTTGCCATTGTGCTTTTCTGACAAAAATATTCTTAGTCATTTCTGGCTCCAATCGTCCTAAATAACGCCCTGTTCCCGTTAAAAAGGTTAACGGAATATGCCGTTCTAAAAGTTCCTGAACCACCGCCGGAGACACCGTAGCCCGTCCTAAAATCACGATTCCTTCAACTTTAATTAACGGCACATCCAGAATATTCTTTTTATCCGCTTTTACCATTAATCTTTCATCGGTTTTACCAATAAAAGCATCATCAACCGTAACATAAACCGTCCCCATTCTATTAACCTCCAAAAAATGATGTGGGTTTTATAAAGTTATTACTGATTTATAAAAATCAGCGAGCGAGGACGCTCGCACTACCATAATTTATTCATACAATCACCTCCTGATATCGACTTACCTTTTCGGCAATTTTCGGCAAACAAGATTCATACAAACTGCAACCCAGACAACGTTTTTGATAAGTTGCTAAAGGTTGATTACCTGTTTGTAAAAGATCGAAAACTCGATCAATAATATTAATCGCCTGTTGTCGTAATATTGGAGAAATTTCCACAGGTTGACGTTGATGAGATTGGGCATAATAAATATAGCCTTTTGTTACTATTTTTCCGGTCATTTCTTCCAAACATAACGCTTGAGCAACCACCTGCATTTCATCATTATCCCATTCCCCCTTCCGTCCCCGTTTATATTCTACGGGGTAAAATTCTCCCGATTCCGATTCAATTAAATCTGACTTTCCAATTAACTTATAACGTTCAGACTTCAACCAAATCGCCCGAACTTGCCAAATTTCCTCACGATTTTGTTCTCCAAAACTATGAACGCGATCGTGCAAACTTGTTCCTTCTATTGTATACTGATTATCAACAAATTCCCCCGCACAAAACATCCGCCAACAGCGATGGGGACAATAGGCATATTGATTCAAAGACGAAATCGGAATATAATCAATGTTTTCCATAATTCACCTAACCTTAATTAGCAGTAAATAATCAAAGTTTAAAAATTCTCCTGACCATCCCCATACCCATCGGTGTTTTGCGTCCCACACCACTATAAAGAGCAAAATCCGCCAAAGTATTAATCTGTTTAATTACCATGGGGTCTACATCTCCCATAATTCTGAAATTCATCATGCCCACACAGCCAATAAACTTACTCCGAGAATCCGCCAAAATCTCAGTTCTAATATTGAAAAAACTGGGAAAAATAGGTTCTAATAGAGCTTCCTCAAAAGGAATACAACTATATTGATTCCAACGTTTTAATAATGACTTAAACACACTATCTCGCGTGGGTAAAGCCGAATCAAAACTACTTTGCCGAAAAGCTGTTGGAGTACAAAAAATTAAATCCATTTGACGTTCTTCCTCCGATGCTTGTGCATATAATTGAGCATAAGATGAAAAATTTGCCCAAGGTTGAGTTGATTGAGAAGTTCCTAAAATACTGGTAATTTGTAAGTTTCCAGGGCCTAAATGCCAAGGTGTTTTAGGATTGAGATTCAACCACAAAGAACTCAAATTTGCAAATAGAGAATCATCCAATAAAGAAACTCGCCACCAACAGGAAGTTCCTGGCGAAATCGGTTGTTTATGTTGCCAAATTAGGGTTGATTCTCGATGAGAATAATTCGGAATTTGTAGAGGACTCAAAGTAAAAGCTTTATCCGCTTTTTGTTCATGTAAATGATTCCCTAAATCGTGGTCAACGGAACTCACCAAGGTTAAAAATAACGCATGAAGATGACGTCCGGTTAAATAGTTTAAAGGAATAGTTGAAAGTGGCAAAAGATTGAGAACAAGACTATGGGGCATAATTTCACCTTGATAATCGGTAGGGGCGGGGTCTTCCCGCCCAAAGGGGTCTTCCCACCCAAATTCGGGGCTGGGCGAGGAGACCTCGCCCCTACGGTTATAGGGTCAATACAAATTAGTTAAAACGGTATTGCATTTGGGCTGGAATTTGCAATTTTAGACCTTCAACGGTGTAATATTCCCCTCGCATTCTGATATTACGAATTAAACTAACCGGAGGCATATTAATCGTGTCATAACTCAAAACTTGATGGGTAAACATCACATCCAGAGGATTCAAAGGATAGGGAAAAATAAATTCATTCTCTTGATATCGTTTGAGTTTTGGCAGTTCTTCAACCGTTAATTCTGCCTTACTTGCCCATTTTCCTAATCGAATCCATTTTGGCAGTTTTAAGGAGTTTTCAGTAATGATCAAAAACTCAAACTTGCTTTCGGGAGCAATTTCTTTTGTTCTGCCAAAACTGGGAATATTCTTTTGGGTTTTCTCCATCTCAACATGATAGTTATTATTGGCATATTTCCAAGTATTGAGAACCGCAGTATAGTTAACTGTTCTGGCGGGAGTTATATAAATCCCCTGTTGATTTAAAGGGGTTAAATGTTGCTCATATTTGGGAATTTGTTCAGGACAGAAATAACGATAAGAATCTTCCTCAGAAACCGTTGTTTGATAGAATGGGTTATCAACTAAACCCAAAGCATAACAAAGGGCATAATTATGTACAATGGGTTCGGTTTCATAGAGTCGCCCAATTTCACGAGTGGCAAAATAAAGGCTATCATGCAGTTCTATGGTGCAACGATAGATAATCGTCATGATTTATCCCCTGTTTTTGCTGCTGCTTTTTTCTTGCTGCTAATATGTTCTTTTGCATAGGCTTTTGCTTCCCCATCTGCTTGTTGCAAAAGTTGTTTGATGCCTTCCTCGTTTCCGGTGAGGGATTTGACTTCATTTAATAAGGATTGAAAGCGATCGCCAATCAAATCAGTATGGACAATAAACTCTTGAGACATTAAACCTTCAATTGCTGTTTTTGCAGATAAAATGACCTCATCTTCGTCTAAAGGATCGGGAGAGTTTAAAGTATTATTAGCTTTCATGACATCATAAATCGCCTGTGTCCACCGTAAATTACTGGTAATTTCTCCATCAGCAAATATCACCCCGATTAATTCATTTCTAACTCGACCTGTGCGGGTGGTTTGTGCGCCATAATGACGGGTGCGTAAAATGTTATTAAATACATACAAAAATCCGGCTTCTGTTGGATCTTTCAGGGTGACAATACTGGGAAAAAACACTTGCGGACGAATATGATCTTGTTGATTAATTCGACTGGTAATTTCTCCGGGTTTTGAACCTCCTTCTCCTTTCGATGCCATTGTGCCATTTTCATAGGGTGCATTCAGTGTAAAAGTCTCATGAGATTCATCAAATGCAGTAATTGAAAATGCGGTATCAACGACAACTTTTGACTTTTCTGAACCGGAATCTCCAATGGCAAATCCATAAATAATACAGTCGGGATTATTCATGGCAAATTCAACATTATATTCACATTCTTCAGCCGTCATTAATCCATAATTTCGTAATAGTTCTCGACCGACTAAACGTTCTGGTGTGGACTGTTTCCGTTTGAACATTGACAGGCGACTGATGGTATTTTTATTCTCAATTCCTGCCCGAACTCGTGCTTTATTCAATTCTCCATCAGTTTGAAATAAAGGATAGGATTCTGTAATCCGAATAGTGAGAAAATGAACATATTTTCCCATCGGTTTGTAAGGAATTTCTTTATGAAAGAATTTAGACTCAACAGTTTTTAGAAATGTCATGATCGTTCTCCTTAAATACAGGTAAGGTTTTGTAAAAAATTCCCATCCACCGTAGGGGCGGGGTCTCCCCGCCCAAATTAAATCGCGGGCAAGGAAATATTTTTTGATGTTTCTATTTCATCCCCATACAAAATCAAATCGTAGTCAAGGAAATATTTTTATTGATTCCTATTTCCTGGTTATGGGAAGGAAATGTGATGTGATTTTTGGGTGGGGGTTGGGCGGGAAGACCCCGCCCCTACGGGATATTGCTCTGATTTTGGGTGGGGGTTGGGCGGGAAGACCCCGCCCCTACGGGATGTTTTAAGGGTTAGAAAACAAGTTTTAGGAAATGGTGTTTTCCTGTGCAATTAATTCCGGTTTATTTTGATTATCTTTGTCATCCTCTAAACGATACAAAAACTCACAGGTATCTCGTAATAAATTGAGTTGACGACCTGCAAGACGAGCGCGATCGCTGGCGAAGGATTTTTCAAACACATCAACGACAAAATATTGAGCAAAATTTAAAACCGCTTGTCGTTCTTCTTCACGGTTACTAAATACCCAACGTCCCTCAGCCGTAGACGCATGAACTCGATCCATTAATTTAAACACTTCCGCCGCTACTGCCATGACTAAAGTTTCTCCTTGAAACACCGTTGAATCAGCTTTTAAAATTGTTTCTGCTGCAATATCAATGGGTTTCAAAACAGCGTTACTTTTAGGACTATATCGCTTATTTGCTCGATAAAATTTGCGATAGAGTTCCGTTAGATTTTTGGGATGATTTAAGGGTGATTTTTCACTCACAATTAATGTCTCCTTTTCAAAATTAAAGGTTGTATAAGGGTCAAAACACGGATAAAAATGATAGGTGTAGAGTTTGATTTTTTCTACTCTTGCGGTTTCAGCCCCTTGATGTCTCACCCAACGATTTAAGTAGTTGAAAACATAGAGAGGACTGGTTTCAAAATCCTTTGCCAGTTCGCTTAATTTTCCCCAGTTAGCATCATAACCTCCTTTACCTTGTTTGGCATTAACATCAAGATGAATAGCATAGGCAACGGTGAGACTATTTAAGGGAGAAGGATGTTTAATTCCATTAGCATCATCCCAACCTTCGAGAATATAATCTAACCGAAAGCGATCGCGTCCAACTAATACTCGAAATGCTTGGGGTGCACTATCTAAGAAAACGCTTTCTTCAAATTCTGAGCCATCTTTAAAGGGGGGAATGGGAGACTCCGAAACTACCGTTTTCACATCTAAAATGATGGGAAAAGCGAAACTTAACCAAGTGGGCATTACCCAAGATTCTGTATCCGTGGGATCTTTTCCTGGGGGTAATGCCATGAAATAAAAGGTCAAGGGTTGATCTTCTGGATAGGAAAGTTTAAAGGTGCGATCGCGTTTATAATTGGGGTCTGTTTCCGGTAAAGTTTTCTTGTGGTCTAACTGTTCATCCATTAAGAAAGTATCAACGGTTTGATAGTGTTCTTTGTCTAAGTTCGCCACCCAATCTTTACTAATAAAATGATTGCGGAGACTCGTATCAAAGCGAGTTTGAGCAATTCCATTATAAGCTTTTTGCAAAAACTTATTGGTTTCTGGGGTAAAGTAATAAGTGGGATAAAAGTAAAGATAGCGATATTTTCCATCTTCAAATCGTTTCCCGACAGCTTGGGTTTGATTCATTAAAATTTGTCGCAGCATTAATTCTAAACCTGCAATACTAGAAATATTGCGTTTAGCATTAGAACCCCCTAACATTTGTTTATTGGTATAAACCTGCGGTGTGAATAAAACCTCTGACTCCATTTGTTCTTTGACCGTGTAAGGAGAGTGAGAAATAGAGCAGATGAGTTGTCGCCCTCGACCGGATTTTTTAGCCGCGTTGTAGTTGGTTAATTCCCGTAAAAATACCGTTGCTTGTTCGGAAAGATTAAGTTGATTTTGCGTTGGTAATATTATAACTTGTTGTACCCAATTTCGCAAGTCATCCCAACCATCAGGAAGTTGATATTGCTCAATAATCGGTTCAATCAAATCAGCAATATGATCAATAATATTATTGCAGATTTCTCGAACATTTTCAACTCCTGGATTGCGTTCTAAATATTTAGCTGCCAAAAAATACCATTCATAAGGAACACCCCCGGTATTGCCTTTTAATCCCTTATCTTTGAGACTTTCATTAATGGATTGGATGTCTCGAATTGCAGGTAAATATTCAGTCAAGTGCCAAAATTCAGCGACTTGGTAAGTAATATCTAAATCGGTAATTTCAGGCAATTTTTTATTCTGTTTTCGAGCTTGATTAATTTTATCAACGCGATCGCCCCAAATCTTACGACTGACCACATCCCCCAATTCAGCGATTTGATCAACGCGAATATCATCATCAAACTGGAAGTTATAATTGGGTGATAATACCCCTTTTTTTTGAAAATCAATTAAATTATCGCTACGACTTTTAGCGACAGATTTTTTATTCGCTGATAAAATCCGTAGAGTTGCATCTAACGCAATGTGCATCAAATCTCGATCTGTACAGAATAAATTATAATATTCTGCATATTTCATCCCCTTTCCATCTCGACCAAACCCCGTTTGTCGTAACCGAAGTTGACCTCCACAAAGTTGTTTGATTTTAGTAACAACTCGATTTGGTAAATCCAAAATATTGATTTCAGGAGCATTTTTTAGAGCTAAATAAATTACCCCAGTTGGCAAATATAAAAGCGGTTGATAGTAAATACAATCCTCAGTATTAAGACTGGTATACGCCTCCATTACCGCATTATTAACAACATTGGTTAAAACCCCTCGATTTTCAGTAATACTATGATAGGTAAATCGTAATTGACCATCACTTAAAACATAAATTAATTCTTGCAAACGAGTATTATCAGCATCTTGAGGATGTTTAACAATGGATGCTAAAGAATCCGCTAAACAAGTTAGATCAGAAAGATTTCTCAAAACCCGATCTTTAAGTAAAGGATTTAAACCAAATTCTGAAAAATTCCAGTTAGTATCATAGCGACGTTGAGCATTATACGCCATACATAATAAATCATCGATATACTCTCGATAATCTTCTGGATGGTTAGGATTAATAAAATAATTGATTCCTAACTGTTTAACCTTCTGATCAATGATTAAACGATGTTGATCTAAAGACAATTGACGGCAGTTTTCCGGTGCATCAGGGAACTTTTCAAAGTCATGGAGAATAAAAGCTGCGATCGCTAATCTACGTTCTTTTTCCCCAACAATTCGCTGAATAGTTGTATTTAACTGTTGTAATCTTTTCTCAATTAAATTAGCCGGAAACAATCCATTTAAAAGATGAGTATTTAACGATTGATCCGCCGCATTATCCCGTCTAACTTTCTCTTTGCCTTCCGCTTCTCGTTTTTGATCAATTTCATCAAAAAACTTACCGCCTTTTGCTGTTACTCCAATGGCAATTTTTAGCAAGTTCGGTAATACATATTCTGCAAAATCTCTCATGACCACATCATCAGGATTTTCTGCTTGAATCGCTTCTCGAAGTAATTTTAGGGTTAAGAGTTCTCGTTGACTAGGCTCAATTGTCCGATCAGAATCTCCTTCAAACCCAAAATCATCATTAAACAAATTATCGTCATTCTCGGAATTATTCATCATTAGTATCTCCCAATATTCTTGTAGGGGCGGGGTCTTCCCGCCCAATACCCAAAATCAAAGCAGGATCAAATCGATTCAGTTTTTACCATTTAGAAGGATTATTAGGGTGTAATTGGTCAATATCCCAACGGAGAGGATTGTGTAAAATATATTCCCGCAGATTTTCCAAAGATTCTTCTGTGCGAATAATATGATCATAATAATTACGTTGCCAAATTTTTACACCCATCTGATTCCGAATCTTATTAATAGATTTAGTGGTTTGATATTTGAAATAACCCACTATTTGCCCCAAAATTGGTTTCCGTAGGGGCGGGGTCTTCCCGCCATCCCTAGAATCATCGTTATCAAAATAGCGATCGCCAATCACAAGAATTCCATGAAAATGATTGGGCATAACAACCGCTAAATCAATTTCAATATTTGGGAAATGTTCAGGAATTTTCTGCCAATATTCATACACAATATCACCAAATTCATTAGCAATCATTACCCCATTTTCTATTGTTCCAAATACACATTTTCGATCTTGGGCGCAAGTCGTTAAAAAATAAGCCCCTGCTTGACTGTAATCATATCCGCGTAAACGAATCGATTGGCGATTATGAATTCGAGGATCAAATTTCATGGTGGAATTGTTGATGTTTTTGGATAATATTGTGTACCAATTGTTATTGATTTTTGTAGGGGCGAGGTTGTCTCGCCCTCTTAAATTGGGTTGGGTATACCGGGATTGGGTTGGGCGGGGAGACCCCGCCCCTACGGAATGGGGAAATCAACATCATGATTATCTGTACGAATTGTTAGGGATTTTTGTAGGGGCGAGGTTGTCTCGCCCTCTTAAATTGGTTTGGGTATACGAGGGTTGAGGTTGGGCGGGAAGACCCCGCCCCTACGGAATCGGGAAATCAACATCATGATTATCTGTACCCATTGTTATTGATTTTTGTAGGGGCTTGTGTCCCTCCTCGCCCTCTTAAATTGGTTTGGGTATACGAGGGTTGAGGTTGGGCGGGAAGACCCCGCCCCTACGAGGAATTGGCAAAATTAGGAAGCCATTTGGGGAAAGTCCAATGGAATTGGATATGATGATCAACATGGCTGTAAAATATCTTAAAGTCTTGAGCCAAAAACACAGAATCCCATTCAGGGATTGAAACTAAGCAATCCATACTTCTCCTCCTTGACTTTTGAATCGATAGGCGAGGGTGTCCAACAACAAGGCACTTTGACCAAAGGCGATCGAATAGGGGGCGGTGACATCATGAAAACTGTATTGATCACTGATAGGATAAATTTGAAAGTGCATAGGTAATTTTAGCCGCATCCGAACTTCCGTCACTGGACGACGCAGAATATAGGACACTAACCCTTCCTTTCTCAGTCGTTTATTAATTTCAACAGCCCAACGGTTATCGGGTTGCCAAATTTCAATTCCGGTTAACACCTGTACTTTCCAAGCATCTGCAAAAGGTTGTAAATTCCCTGGATAAGTAAATTTCCAATTCGATCTTTCCTCTCGATACCGATGTAATTTCATAAAGGCAAGGCAGTGATTAAAACGACCTTTAGGAATCGGTTGTCCTGTTTTTTCGGCTGTTTCTTTAAGTGATCGCATAAACCCTGCTTCTGTCCAAAATTCTATCTCTAAATTACTTAAAATTCCGGGCAGATCATAGGTTTTAAAGCGGTCGCTTTCTTGAGTTTCGGTGAAATCATATAACCCACATTGCAACGGACTAGAACCCCGAAAACTACAAGCATCGTCAGCAATTGGATTTCCTTTTTTCCCTGAAAGGCGATACCATTCTTCTCCCCATCCTTTAATTTTTCCAGCAACTCTTTTTAAAGAAGTCTCGAATACTTTTTCGCATCCTTCCCAAAATTTTTCTCGACTTTCGGCATATTGTTGTTTAATTTTAGGATTGTTTAAATCATAAGCTAATCGAAAAGATTGCACTGCACCCCAGCGAGAATAGTATTTATCAAAGTCGTTAATCTGGCGGTATTTTTCCTTAATTATATTTTGCAGAAAAATTCGGTCATAAGTTCCTTCTGGTTGCAAAGGAGGGGAATTTACATCAAATAAGCGTTCAACTAAAAACTTGGGAACTAGAGCATAAGCAGTGAATTGATTAAATTGAATCTCTTGTCCGTTTTTTTCATATTTTGAATGTCGCCCTAAGCGTCCTAACCGTTGAATAAAGTTACCCGCATCTGAGGATTCAAAAATTAGGAAGTTAATTTTAAAATCTACCCCAATATCAATGGTACTGGTTCCCAAAACCAAGTCAGCAGAAAGCGATCGCTCTTTTTCTGCTTTTGCTGAAAGTCCGGTATTTTCCCCAACGGTTAAACCATAAGATTGCAATAAGTTTTGAAAGAAAGGAACTAACCGTTTCACCGCAGCAATAGAATTCAGAATAATCGCTCCTTTGCTACCGGAATGCTGTTGAAAGTATTGTAAAATTAAAAGGCTATTTTCTTGTAACCAAGATTCAGAGGCTTTTGAGGCAGATTCTAAAGGAATAAAATTTAACTGAATTTCCCCTGAAACCTTTCGCCAATGATCGGCTTCAAGTTGTTGCTGTGAGGTAATATCCTCTGGAAATTGATACTTATTCTGTTGAACTGGATCAATCAGATGACAAGAAAAGCCAGCTTCTTGTAAACGGTTAAGTAACTGAGGATTAGGGGTAGCTGATAGAAATAAGAATTTTTTATGATTACCACTGCGTCGTTTTAATCCACTGGTATAACGAATCAATAACAGGGTATTGAGAACACTGGCAATTTGCGGTTCTCGAAACACATGGAATTCATCGAAGATCAATAAATCAAAATTTCGATCAATTCGATTCCATAATTGATCAGGGTTATCATTCTGAAAAACATAAGCACCCCGATAAATATAATGAAAAATATCAGGATTGGTAACTAGAATTTCTGATTGTCCTGTGCGATTTGCGATCGCTGCTGATTTCTTTAAGCCTTCGGTTTCTGCATAAATTTCTAACTCTAAACCGCTTAACCGATTAACACGGGGTTGGTGTTTAGGTTGAAATTGTTCGAGATAATGATTAATTTGTAATTCTTGATCACGGCCGAGTTCATTAGTGGGATAAAGACCAATAGCACAATAATATTCGGGGAAGGTTTTCAAATAGGCCGCTAAACTTTTGCCATCCCCCGTCATCGCCGTATTAAAAACAATATCAATATTCGGATCACTCAACGCTTTGAAGGTTTCCGCCTGATGCCAAGCTAATGTCCAACCAGGGGGTAACGTCACCCCTGGCAACTGTTCTGAGGCTGGGCAAGAATAAACAGGCTTGAGTGTGATAGCGTAGGTATTCACAATTAAACTTTCCTGTTTTACGACAAAATATACTGACATTTACTAATATTGCACACCCATTCATAAAATACAAGTACATTTTGTGATTATTTTTGAAAATGGCTAGAAAAAAAGAAACCCTAACCCTATCTGTCCCCCCTAACTAAAGAAAAGCTCGAAGACAGCGCTCGATGCCTAAATATCAAATGAGGCGATAATCCTAGTGTATCAGGGTTAGTAGGTGCGATCGCCCTTTCCTAACTCGAAGCAGAACAGCAAATAAAGGGAAGTGATGCCACCCTCAGAATTCAACAAAAGTGTAATTGCACTTTGCGATGACCCAGCTTTATCAGCCGTATCAAAATCAGTTTCAGTTCCACAGCTAGTATTGGCTATGGAACTGAAACTGTGAATGGCTGTCCCCAAAAACAGAAAGTGCAGATAAAGTTGGAGAAAATCTCTCCACACTTTTTCTACACTTTGGCGGGTTCTAAAAGCCTGGAAATTTAACGGGTGTGGAGGGATTCGAACCCCCGACAGACGACTTAGAAGGTCGCTACTCTATCCACCTGAGTTACACACCCAACCTAAAAGTATTTTACCTTATTCCTTCTCAATTTTTAACATAATCTCAAAAGACTTTTTCTCAAATCCCAGAAGAAAGCCAAAGGGAAAAATTCTTGATGAAGACCGCCCCTAGTCAGGCCAAGTACAGGATTATTAATCCCAAGGCCCTTTTATTTCCGTCTTGTTGGTGCCTATGTTATGATCAGTGGTGTTTTAAACAGAACTGCAACCCAGATTAATAGTAATGCAGACTGTAATGGTGCAACCAGTGTTATTCATGATCGTACCGATAAATAACATTGGGATTGGATCAGGGTGAAATTGCCAGGGGTGCCTTGACTACGCCTTTAAGAATCCGGGTTTGGAGTCTTAAAAATCTCAGTGAATCAGCACACAGCGAATTTACCGAGAGTGTCAAAGCCGGGTGCCATGACAGGAGTAGGTGCAGAAGTGTCATGTTTATATTAAAACGAGCGGATGTTGAAATAACCATGGTTCAACACCCTAACCGAGAGCAGCAGATTCCTGTTTTGAATTATCAGGGACAGACATTTCGCCTGATGAAAATGTTTGAAGCCAAACAAGCAGATGATGCCAGGGCTTTATGGCGAGATCTCACTGATAATAAAGGAAAAGCTTGCGTTTTATTAGAAGAACCAGACCGATATAGTGTCTGGGGGAAAGTCCGTTTAGACCAGCTTTTGAAGGAAGGTCACGGCCCAACGGACAGCAAATTGTCGATTCTGACTCAAGCCTGCTTGCTGCTATTGCAAGCGGTTTACTTTGATATTGAAGACTTGCTAGGCTCTAAACAAGCGGTTTCCTTTCAAAAAGATTTGACCAAAATTTTTCAAAAGTTCAAATTTCCCCAAACCGATGATTCCAAGGCTATAGAAATGCTACTGACTGTCAATCCTCTGGAGAGCCTCAAAATTCCCTCTTGGCAAGAAAATCACCTCAGCACCTTGCTGCAAGAACTCTATGAACTGGGAAAAAACTATTTTGGCAATACCAGTTTTGCGGAGGGAATAGAAGAAGTGCTAGAGGATATGGCTGATGATGATCGCGAGCAGTTTGTCAGTTGGTTGCATCAGTCATCTTTGAGCAAGCAATGGGTCATGAATTAACCCAAATATAGACTAGCTGTTCTGACCTAAATATGGGACGCTAGACTAAAGACAATTGTTTAAATGCTGAAGTTAACAACGATCAGCCTCTAAACTTGGTCTTGATTCTTTAAATTGCTAGGTATTTTAATCCTATGGGTAGCACTTCACAAGAAAAGTCCTCTTTATCTGCCACCTTGTTTTCATCACAAGGTATGGTGATTGCCGGGATTGTGTGGGCTGTTCTTGCCTTGTTATTTTTCCTGCTGTTTAGTGTAACGGTACAAGGAGAGGAGTTACCGTTATGGTACTCCATCGGAACCTATTTTTTTGAATTGGGGGCATTTCTAGCCGCCTCCCTTGTCTGTTATAGAAACTGGCAAAGTCCCCAAATGGTAAGCGGTCGCAATGTTTGGCTCTGTATTGGGTTGGGGGTATTTTTCTACTTTGTCGGGGGTGTCCTGTTTGGGGTGTGGGAACTAGCCTGGAATTTAGATCCGGCGGTTTCCATTGCCGATGGTTTTTACGTTCTCAGCTATCTTTTTCTGGCCACGGGAATGATTCTGGCCGTCGTCTCTAAACGATTGGATTTAGATATTAGTCAGTGGTTAATATTATTCGGGGTAGCCCTGGTGGGAACCACATTTGGAATGTGGGTTGCCAGCCCTAACTTATTTGGATTACTCGGTGCTCCCGAACCTGTGGCTATTGAACAATCGGTTCCTACGACTGCTGCGACCGCCCCGGGGGTTTCCGCGCCTAAAGTTGAGAAATCTTCAGCCCAAACTTCCCCCGAAACCGACTCAGAGAAGGAGACTTCTTCTGCCCCCCTCTGGGTAGAGGCAATTGATAGCAAACTTGAACCCCTGGCTTTTGGGTTCAATTTGTTCTACATCATCGGGGATGTTTTCCTGTTGATTTTAGCAACGGCTTTGATTTTAGCCTTTTGGGGAGGACGGTTTTCCCAGTCCTGGCGGATGATTGCCTTTGCCATTTTCTCCCTGTACATTGCCGATATGTATTTTAAATGGGCTGACTCCCGAGGGTCAGGAAACTATGAAAGTGGCGGTTTGCTAGAAGTGTTCTTTGTATTTACGGGGGTTTTATTTGCCGTTGGAGCGATTTTGGAGTATGACATCTCAACCCGTTCCCGTCAAAGCCGACGGAGCCGACGCACCGCTAAAGGTTAATTGATGGAATGGTTGAGGTTCCGATCTTAACCCATGGATTCATGGAACTCTCGTTCAATCCTTCTCCCCTATCAATCACTGAAGCCAGGCAGGAAATCCCTTGGTTTTGTGTGAACCTTAATCCTTCGATATCAAGTGACCCCCAACTCAATGACATCCACGAAACTTTCTGAATCGGAAAAACGGGAAATTATTAGGCTCTATCAAGACGTGCCGGAGGAAACCACTATTACCCTAGCAGAACGCTATGGAGTCAGTAGCTCAACGGTGAGACGAGTCCTGCAAAGTGCTGTTCCTAAAGATGTCTATGATCTTCTGACGACCCAGAAACAGCGTCTTCATCGTCTGGGGAAACGTTCCTTGGAAGATGTTGTGGATGGGGATGAATCTCAAGGGGAAGTTCACCAGGAAACACCCGAACCTGTAAACCGGGAATCTGCGCTAATTTTGCCTCGAAAGCGTAAGCGCTCATCTACTTTTGATGGGGAGGTTTTGAATTCTACTGCTTCTGATTCCCTAGAGCCAGATTCTCTACAAATTTCTCTCTCTAATTATCAGTTGTCAATTCCTGGCTTGGAGGGGCTGTTCTCCCCAAATCGGCTGGAAGTCAAGGGTCATGCTTTTGGGGACTATGATGCCGATGAAGATAATGATGAGGATGGAGAAGACTCTAATTCAGATCGGAGGGATGGGGAAGACGAGGAAGACGAGGAGGACTATGGAGACGAGTTTACCGATGATCAGGATGATGACGATACAGAGCCTCGGGGTCTATTTTCCCATGCTCTGGCCAGCAGAGGTTCTGTATTAGTCAAAATTCTGCCCTTAACGGAAACTGTGCTCCCGAGAACTTGTTATTTAGTGATTGACCGATTCTCGGAATTGATTGCTAAACCCCTGAAAACCTTTAGCGAGTTGGGAACGATTCCAGAAGAAGAAATCCTAGAACAAACCCTTCCTGTTTTTGATAATCACCGGATCGCTAGTCGTTTTTCTGGACGCAATCAACGGGTATTTAAAGTTCCCGATGGCCGACTCCTGAGAAAAGCGGCTCCCTATTTACAAGCTAAAGGAATTACCCGGCTCTTAATTGATGGCCAGGTTTATCGGTTTTAATCGGGGTTGATTCACACCGCCATATTTATTTTTTTCCTTGCAATAAACCAAAACGAATCAGTCCCGTGTCATAGCCTCGACTCATCAGGGGTAAGGCTAGGGCGGCTTGAATTGTTGTGGGGCCACTCAAGAGCAAACCGACGATGGCATTTAGGTTAAAGGCGGAATCGATCACCGTATTCCAAAAGGGGGCTACGGCCTTTGACCAGTCGGCGGTTTGAATATGGTTAAACCCTTGAGCCGTGGCGATCGCTTCATATTCGGGCAAAGCAATCACATAGGGTAAAGCATAAACCCGATAAATTTCCGCTAAGTGTCGGCGTTCCTCCTCGGTGAGTTGTCCGGCTTTCCCCCCCAAGGGACGATGACACCAAGTAGCCATTAATAAGGTGCCGCCGGGTTTCAAGACTCGATAGGCTTCGGTGCAAAACTGAATTTTATTCGGGAAGTGTTCAGCACTTTCTAAAGACCAGACCAAATCAAAGCTATTGCTCTCGAACGGCATTTCTAAGGCATCGGCAACCAAAAACCGCGTTTTTTGCTGTAAATGAGCTTCTAGGGCGCGTTCTGTGGCTCTTTTAGCTTGGACGGAACTCAGGGTAATTCCGGTGACATCCGCTTGAAATTTGTCGGCTAAATATAACGAACTTCCGCCAATTCCACAGCCGACATCAAGCATTCGAGACCCTTGTAACTCCTCTTGGTTTGTTGGAGTTAGTCCCCAATTTAGAAATTCTTCAATTAGGTCAATTTGAGCTTGACGGCGTTCTTTTTTCAGGGTGCCATCAGATCCATAATATCCATGATGCAGATGTTCTCCCCAAATTTTCTCCCACAAACCGGAGGAAGAATCATAGAAGTGCTGAATTTGTTGATAGAGTGTTGAGTTCATCTGAATCAAAAGAAGAATTTTTGAGTCATGCCATTAGGCAAGCCTCTCTACAGTATGATTCTATTTATTCCGAATTGTCTTGTCACTTAACTTAAAGACTAACCCTAATCTCCCATGACCGTATCTCGAACAATTGGTTTAGGTTTCCTGGCGGTAATTGCCGTTGGGACAATATTGCTGATGCTGCCCTTCTCCTTGAGTGACGGAACTTGGGGTAATCCTCTAACCGCTTTATTTACCGCCACTTCTGCGGTTTGTGTGACCGGGTTATCCGTGGTGGATGTGGGCAAATTTTACTCGTTTTGGGGTCAGTTTATTTTAATGGTGCTGGTTCAGGTGGGAGGGTTAGGATATATGACTGTCACCACTTTTTTATTATTGGTATTAGGTCGAAAGTTTCGGCTCAAGGATAAATTAGCTTTACAACAATCCTTAGATGCTTCGGGAATCGCGGGAGCCGTTCCTTTATTAAAATCTATTGTGGCAACCACCGCTATCTTTGAATTAACCGGGTTTTTTCTATTATTATTCGTATTTGTTCCTGATTTGGGATGGAATCAGGGATTATGGTTTGCCCTATTTCATAGCTTAAATGCCTTTAATAATGCGGGTTTTGGTCTGTTATCTGATAATTTTATGAGCTATGTTCATTCTCCTTTATTAAACTTTGTAATTACGTTTCTGATTATTTGGGGAGGGATGGGCTATCAAGTTATTCAAGAACTTTATTTATGGATTCGGAATCGTTTTTCTAGATATCCCCTGCGTCGAGACTTTTCCATTCACTTCCGAGTTGTGACTTCTACAACAATCTTTCTATTAGTCTTAGGAACGGTTTTATTATTCTTTACTGAACATCGAAATCCAGGAACCTTAGAACCCCTTAATTTTCCTGATCAAGTGATGGCGGCTTGGTTTCAATCGGTCACAACTCGAACCGCCGGATTTAATACGATTAATAATGGAGCATTAACCGTTGGCGGGTTATTTGTATCGATCATTTTGATGTTTCTGGGTGCGAGTCCAGGGGGAACTGGAGGCGGGATTAAAACCACAACGATTCGGATTTTATTTAATGCTGCCCGGTCAGCTTTACAAGGACGAGAAGAAGTGATTTGTTATAAACGCCAAATTCCACTGCCTTTAATTTTAAAAGCAATTGGAGTTTTATTGGGTTCATTTATAGTAATTTGTCTTTCGACAATTCTGATCTCTTTAAGTCAACCGGAAATTGATTTTGATCCCATTTTGTTTGAAGTTATTTCTGCCTTTGCTACGGTGGGGTTATCAACGGGAATTACAGCTAGTTTAACCCCCTTGAGTAAACTAATTATTATTACTACAATGTATGTGGGACGGGTTGGGGTACTGTTGTTAATGTCGGCTATTTTAGGTGATCCTAAACCCACGTCGATTGACTATCCTGAAGAAAACCTTTTAGTAGGATAAACCACTCAAATTTTACTCTGCTTGCAACAACCATAGATAATATGAACTTCTCATCTTGGAATTTTTTACGCAATCTCAGAACTGAAAAAAGACAATTTGCTGTGATTGGATTAGGTCGGTTTGGAAGTGCCGTTTGTTCAACCCTTCATGCTAGTGGTTATGAAGTTCTAGCCGTTGATAAAGAAGAAAAACGCATTACTTCCGCATTAGGTGAGCAAATTGCTTCCCATGCGTTGCTGTTAGATTCAACGGAAACCTCTGCACTTCGAGAAGCCGGAATTTTAGAATTTGATACGGTAATTGTGGCTGTGGGTAGTTTTTTAGCCGAAAGTATTACCACCACTTTAAACTTGAAAGAAGGGGGTGTTCCCAGTGTCATTGCTAAGGCATCTTCGGCAACCCATGCTAAATTATTAAATAAAGTTGGGGCAGATCTAGTAGTATTTCCAGAACAAGAAATGGGACAACAATTAGCCCGACAATTGACTCGCCCGCGTTTACTGGATCAGTTTGAACTGGATGCGGAACATAGTATTGTAGAAATGATTGTTCCTGATGAATTTGATAGTAAAACCATTGCTGAATTAGAACTCCGTCGTCGCTATGGATTAAATCTTTTAGCGATTAAAAATGAAGGGGATAAAATGGAAATTAATCCCCTTTCTAATCGAAAACTCTACAAAGGAACTATGATTGTTGTTGTCGGTTCTAATCAGGATATTAATCGTTTAGCGGGTTAGAATTGATCCTCGATTAATTCTCCGGTGGATTCTGTTGAGGGATGATTTTGCCTAAACTTAAATCGTCTAAATCTATCCCTCTTAAACCTTTTTGTTCTAGTTGGTTAAATAATCGAGTTAATTGATACCAAACTAATCCGGCCATTAACACCGTTAAGGGAATAGAAAACCCATAGGCGAATGTTTCTGAAAAGGCAAAAACTTCTAAACAGGAAGCCAGAAAAATACAAATTCCTAACCCAACTCCCAGAAAGGGAAACAGAATAGGAAAGCCCCGCAGGTTAGCGAGATTACGACTCGAACGATTTTTTGACCATTCTTTTAACAGTTGTTTAAGATTCACAACAAAAGCCGTACAACAGGTTATTCCAATGAATAAACCCCCAAGGAGCAAAACTAAAGGCGGATTAGCAGAATTAAACATAAATCAGTCATCAGTTAACAGTCATCAGTTATCAGTGTAAGAGTCATCGGTAATCAGTTATCAGTGATCAGTCATCAGTTAACAGTTAATATTTGTGGGCTAAAAACAGTTAACTGGTACGGGCGGGTTCATCGAGATGCGCGGTGATTAACAAATATCTAAAAGAACCCGCCCCTACAACTAATAACTGTTAACTAATAACTGATTACTGATAACTGATCACTGATAACTGACTAATCGCTCCCCAAGCTGCATCAAATAAACGACTGGGTTTTAAATCCGGTTGAATTAAAGTCCATAACCGTTGAACTTCTGTGGTATGCAGACGATCATCTTCGGTTAAAGCCGAAATAATTTGACGGCGGAGGAAATCTCCTTCATCAGACATTAAATATTTTAATCCTAATTGAGCCGTAGGTAACAGATCAAAATTCCGATCTGATCGGGCGATCGCAATCATATTTTCTAATCTTTGCCATTGTAATTTCCCATCTTTAAATAGGACTTCAATTAAACGACGTCGCAGGGCTGGGGTTTCACCATTTAATAATCGACGGGCGACGTAGGGATAGGCCACATCCACAATTTTGAAATCGGGATTCAAACTCAAAGCAATGCCTTCTTGAGTCACCAAAGAACGAATAATTAAGGCAAATTGGGCGGGAACTCGGAAAGGATATTCATACATTAATTCCGAAAAACTATCGGTAATGGTTTTAAAATTAAAGTCCTTAACGCTCGTACCGATGACATCCCCCAATACCATTTCCAAGGCGGGAATAATCGGTTGAATATTGGTTTCAGGAGACAAAAACCCTAATTTAACGAAATCAAGTGCCAGTTGATCATAGTCCTTATTAATCAAATGCACCACGGAATCCACTAAGGTTTCCTTTGTATTCTGTTGCAACTGATCCATCATCCCAAAATCAATAAATGCCATGCGACCATCGGGCAGGACAAATAAATTTCCCGGGTGCGGATCGGCATGAAAAAAACCAAATTCTAATAATTGTTTTAAACCACTGGTCACGCCAATTTCAATCAAGGTATCCCGATCTAATCCAGCGGCTTTAATTCGTTCGGTATCGGTTAATTTAAACCCATTAATCCACTCTAAAGTTAAAACACAAGTGGTGGTGTAGCGCCAATAAATCAAGGGGACTTTGACATGAGGATCATCTGCAAAATAGGTGGCAAACCGTTCCGCATTCCGACCTTCATTAATATAGTCAATTTCCTCGAATAACTTCACCCCAAATTCATCCACAATCAGGGTTAAATCATGTCCTAAATTCAACGGCAGCCAAGGAGAAAGCCATCCCGCCGCCCAACGCATTAAATATAAATCTAAGGTTAAAACCGGTAATAAATTCGGCCGTTGTACCTTGACCGCGACTTCTTCCCCAGTTCTGAGTCGGGCGTGATAAACTTGACCCAAACTAGCAGCGGCTATAGGTTCTGGAGAAATTTCCCTATAAATACTGTCTAAATCCTGATCTAATTCCGCTTGAATAATTGCCATTGCCTGATCGTGATTAAAGGGTGGCAATTGATCCTGAAGTTTGGTTAATTCCTCTAAGAAATCTTTTCTAATTAAATCGGGACGGGTAGAAAGGGCTTGGCCGACTTTAATATAGGTTGGGCCTAAATCCGTGAGAACGTGACGCAGGTGGGTAGCCCGTTGGGGGGTATGTTCCACGTCCCCATGTTGCCATTTATCCCACAATAACCCCAAAATAAACCCGGTGAAATACCAAATCACCATAATTGTCCGTCCGATGGCTAACCAGGGGCGACGACGATGGTAGCGGGCAATTTCCTCTGGGTCATAGCGTCGTCTGGATTTGACTTGCTGTGGGTTCACGTTTGTTGTATTCCTCCTAGTGGTCAGATTTTTAGAATTGGGATCGAAAACAGGAATTGTGAATTTTTTTATCGTTTTGTTACTCAATAGTATACAAACAATCGCACCACAAAGACGCGACCACCGCAGGTTTCTACAATTGCGGGATTTGAGTCAATCCTTCTTTGATGGCGGTAATCACCTGATCTTGCTGTTCTGGGGACAGTTCGGGAAATAGGGGCAAAGATAAGACCTCCTGACAAACCCTTTCCACAATGGGGAGTTGATGGGCTTGATAGCCTAAATTTTGATAAACCGGTTGCTGATGGAGGGGAATGGGATAATAAATCATAGAACCAATTCCCTGTTCTTGCAGGTAGTTTCGCAGATAATCCCGTCGTTTGAGGGAGGGTAATGGGTAATATTCTCCTGCTCCCCCTGCTCCCCCTGCTCCCCCTGCTCCCCCTGCTCCCCCTGCCTCCCGGTGCTCTGTTTGTACCCGGATAGTGTATTGATTCCACACACTCTCGCCAAAGGTAATGTCTTGGGGTGTAATAATTTCAGATAGGGGATAGAGTAACTGATGATACCGTTTGGCGAGGGTGTGCCGTTGTTGATTCCAGGTATCGAGATAACGCAGTTTGATCCGTAAAATCGCCGCTTGTAGGGCATCTAAACGACTATTAATCCCAATGGTATCCGAACGATAGCGGGTGGATTGACCATGTTCTTTGATGATTCTCATGGCTTTGGCCAGGGCTGGATCTTGGGTGGTTACGGCCCCACCATCGCCACAGGCGCCTAAGTTTTTCGTGGGGAAGAAACTAAAACAGCCGATATCTCCGATACTGCCGACTTTTTGCCCTTGCCAAGTGGCCCCGGTAGCCTGGGCGCAGTCTTCAATTACCACTAAATCATGGGATTTTGCCACGGCCATTAATCGGGTCATGTCCATCGGTTGACCAAATAAATGGACGGGGATAATAGCTTTGGTTTTTTCGGTAACAGCGTTGGGGATTTGTTCAATATCGAGATTAAAGGTTGTAGCATCAATATCGACAAATACAGGTGTGGCTCCCACCGCACTGATCATTTCTGCCGTGGCGATAAAGGTAAAGGGGGTGGTAATCACTTCATCCCCTGGGCCAATATTCAGGGCGCGGAGGGCCAAAAATAGGGCATCGGTTCCCGAGTTACAGGCAATGGTTTCCCGAACCCCAATATATTCTCCAAAGTCTTGTTCAAAGGCTTCGACCGTTGAACCTCCAATATAACGACCGGAAGCTAAGACCGCTTGCACACAAGCGCTGACTTCATCCTGAATGGTTTTGTACTGTAGGCTAAGATCGAGCGGGGGGACTGTATTCACGTTTGACACCACCAAGTAAAATTGAAATTGGGTTCGCTACTAGAGGAACGTTTTTTTGATTTTCTTAGATTTTACAGACTAGGGTACTTTTCTTTGGACAAATTGCGATCGCAATTGCTGTTATTTTTGCAAAGGGTCAAAGGGTCACGGTTATTCCCTATGGTTTTTGGCGATTAAACTGGTAGAATTATTTAGAGTTGAGTCTTAACTCTGTTGCAAAAACTTGCAGTTTATTACATTTATTAACTTATGTCTGAATTTCAGGATTTTTTAAGACGAAAAGTTGCCTACGTTGCCATCGGCGAATTCAAACCGGGTAAATTTAAAGAAGCTCAAACATTATTTGAACAAGCGGTAGCTACCTATAAAGAAGGTTTTCAAGGAGCTTATTTACTTCAAGAACCGGGAACCGATAAGGGAATTGCTCTAATTTTCTGGGAGGATATTGGTGATATGGATACTTCCAATAACCACACCGAAGCCTATGAAGCTATTATGAATGAAATGTCATCCCTATTTGTCAAAGCCCCGACCACATCTTTTTATGAAGTCAATAGTGCCATTCATTTAGAACAATTGGCTGAATCATTGTTGAAATAAAACCCTAATCAGTTTCGACAAATTAAAATTTCTACACCCGCACCAACCCGCTCAGGCGGGTTTTGTAGGTTAAATATTACCACCCCATGGTTCCCTGTTCTCCCTTAAATGGGCCCACAATATTTTGAGTAATCCAACCGCCATAAAAATCCCCTGTTTGGGCTTGAACTAATTCTTCTCCCACATAGCAAGCGTCCATGAAACTAGCATAAAAACTATAATAATTTTGAATATCAATAAATTCAGGAACTGGACTTAAATAACTCCAAGCCGCATTAACAGCTTGTTTGTCACCAACCGTAATATTATAATAACTACAAGCTCCTTTCCATTCACACCAACTTCTGCGAGAAGTTTGTTGTAAATATTCTAATTGAATATCTTCGGGCGGAATATAATATACGGGAGGATGGCTGGTTTCTAAGACTCGTTTTGCTCGTTGGGTTTCTGCTAGAATAATCCCATTAAATATTACTTTAATCGGTTGGTTGACATCTTCCAAACGAGGGGGACGGGGATAATCCCAAACGGATTCTTGACCGGGTTCGGGGGGAATGGGGATAGGTCGCATTCTGATAATGTTTTATGGGTTTTACTGAGTTGTATTTTTACATATTTTAGTGAAAATTTCAAACTGGTTTTTATAGAATACCTAGATTAAAGAGCGATCGCCCATTCTTGACACAATTCAACCCACTTGCTATAATTACTCAAGGAAGTATTGAGGTTAAAGTCAACAATGATTGCTAATCCTAAACCTTTAATCAATCTGGTTAATAAAGTTAAATATGAAGTGGGTATAAAAAAACTGCCAAAGGGTAATTATCATGCCTTTGTTTTAGACTATCCGAGTGTACGAGTAATTGCGAATAGTCAAGATGAAGCGATTAAAGAATTATCTCAGCGGCTCCAAAATTTTTTAAAGTATACGGAAATTATTAATTTAGAAATTGAACTTCCTAAACGTGAAGATCCTTGGATGAAATTTGCAGGAATGTTTAAAGATGATCCTCTGTTTGATCAAGTTTTAGAAGCTATTCAAGATTATCGCAATGAAATTGATGCAGAGGAGGAGGAATAACGATGAATTTATGGGTATTAGATACAGATCACATCTCTTTGTTCCAGAGAGGGAATTCCCAAGTGATAGAGAGACTTAGTAACATTAACTCTGAGCATCGTGCGGTTACTATTATTACCGTAGAAGAATCACTGAGAGGATGGTTAAAAACAATTAAGGATGCCAAAACAGTTGATAAGTTAGTAAAAGCCTATGCAGACTTGAAAGAAACAAGAGAGTTTTTCAACACTATTTATGTCCTTGATTTTGATCAAGACGCTGGCAATTATTATACAGAATTAAAACGTCAAAAAATTAGGATAGGAACACAAGATTTAAAAATTGCTTCTATTGTCCTATCTCAACAAGCAATTTTAGTCACTCGTAACCGCCAACATTTTGAAAAAATACCCAATTTATTGATACAAGATTGGACGATTTAATCATTAACTTTCTGCAATTCGATCTAAGCGTTCTCGAATAGCCAAATTAAAGAGCGATCGCACCGACATCCATAAGCCAAATAGGGATAAAACCAAGACAAAAACCGCCCATCCTTGATAATTTCCAATTAATAAAATCGCTCCAGCAACTAAAGTAAATCCTGTCCAACAGATATAAATTAAAGTTTTAATCGCTAAATTAATTCGTCTTAAAGCGCGATCGCTTTCCACAGACCTGACCCGAATTTGTAACTCTCCTTCCTCCAAACGTTCTTCTAAACGACGAATTAACACCTCTGATTTGCTCGGTTGTTGTAATCTAAACTTAATAAAATCTCGCGCCTGTTTTGCTAACTCTCCGACTAAATTACCCCGTCCTTGAGAAATAGTCAAACTCTTAACAAAAGGTTCGGCGCAAGCAACTAAACTATATTTAGGATCTAAATTTCTCGCCAAACCATCTAAAGTAGTTAAAGACTTTAAAATAAACATCATTTGAGCGGGTAAACGGAAAGGTTGTTGCTCAAACATGATATAAATTTCTTCTTTAATTTGATTGAACATCTGAAAATCAACAGGTTTTTCCGTAAATTCTTCCAATAAAAACTTAACCATTTTTCTAACAGGTTTCATATCAGATACAGGCTCAATTAATCCAATATCAACTAAAGTCGTTAACACCACATCGGTATCTTTTTTTAACACGGCAAAAAAGGCTTTAATCATCTGATCCTTAGCCAAGGCTTTTACTTCTGCCATCATGCCAAAATCATAAAAAATCAAATTTCCATCAACACTAACGGCAATATTTCCCGGGTGAGGGTCAGCTTGGAAAAAACCATCCTGAAGAATTTGTTTTAAATAACAACAAATCCCCAACTGATTGATCCGTTTAACATCAATTCCATAGGCAATTAATTGATCTCGATCATCAGCTTTAATTCCAGGTAAATATTGCATCGTTAAAACCTTATGGGTAGTATACTTCCAATAAACTTTAGGAACCAAAATACCCGGATAATTTTTAAAATTTTCTCTAAATCTTTCGGCATTTTTACCTTCTTTTATATAATCAATTTCTTGATATAAAATCATAAAAAACTCATTATATAGCTCATCTAAGTTATAAAGTTTTGACCAGCTAAAATGCCGCTGACAAAACTGAATGATTCGCCGTACCGCTTGTACATCTAAATCAAATAGTTCTTTTAAACCCGGGCGCTGAACTTTAACAATGACATCCTCGCCCGTGTGCAGTCTGGCTTTATGAACTTGTCCTAAACTAGCGGCAGCTAGGGGTTGTTCATCAAAATCTCGATATAATGTAAATAAAGAATGACCTAATTCCGCCTCAATAATAGCGACGGCTTCATCGGTACTAAAAGCAGGAACTTGATCCTGTAGTTTTTCCAATTCTTCAACATATTCCAGGGGTAAAATATCGGCTCTTGTTGATAGAGCTTGTCCTATTTTAATAAAAGTTGGCCCTAACTCTAAGAGAGTTTTAACTAACCAAATGGCTCGTTTTTGTTTCTGTTGATTGGTCTGATTTGCTAAGGTTTTATCCCACCACAAAAAGAACATAAACGACCCGCAGGCAGTAAATACATCTAATTGTCTCGTCAATGGAGAATATCGAGTTTTTTGCCAACGCAGGGGTTTAGAATCAATGGGTGTAAGCATGGGAAATCTGAGATAAGAATAAATAGAATTTTAATGGTTAGAAATAGGCTTGTATGATCCTAATTTCAAGTTTTAATGGAGAACTTTCGAGCTAAGGCACTGCGAGGTAAAACACGCTGAACTTCTTCAACGGTGGTGGCTCCAGTTGTTACTTTTTCAATAGCGGCAATTCGGAAGGATAAAAAGCCTGTTTCATGTAAATAACGATGTAATTCTGTCAGAGTTCCTTCATAAATAATTTGACGAATTCGATCATCAACAGCCAATAATTCTACAATTGCTTCTCGCCCCGAATAGCCAGAATAAAAACAGTTAGAACAGCCTCGACCTTTGCGCCAACCGTCAGTTTTTACTTCTTTTAATTCTAACCCTAACAGGTCTAAATCCGTCGCCGTTGGGCTATAGGATTCCGCGCAGTGGGGGCAAACACGACGGGTTAAACGTTGTCCCACAATTCCTAATAAGGCATCACTAATTAACCCCGGATCGGGGCCAATATCTTTTAAGCGGGGAATCGCACCAATGGCATCATTTGTATGCAAGGTTGTTAATACTAAATGACCGGTTAATGCAGCACGAATAGCGGTATCTGCCGTATCTTGATCTCGAATTTCTCCCACCATAATAATATCAGGATCTTGTCGTAAAATAGCGCGTAATCCGGCAGCAAAAGTCATCCCGGCTCGTTCATGAACTTGGGTTTGAGTAATACCTGATAAGATATATTCAACCGGATCTTCAACGGTGACAACATTAACATTTTCGGTGGCAACGGCTAATAAACTATTATAAAGGGTACTGGTTTTTCCTGACCCTGTGGGCCCGGTAAAAATAATCATTCCCTGGGGTTGACAGAGCCAACTTTTATAAATATTTAATGTGGTTTCCGAGAAGCCTAAATCCTGTAATCCAGAGAAAGGATTTTCTTGGGGTAATAATCGAATTACAGCCTTTTCACCCCCGACACAGGGCAGGGTACTAACCCGCATATCAAGGGCAACTTCTAAGTCTTGTCCTGATACATAATTCTCCCCAATTCTGCCATCTTGGGGGCGACGACTTTCGGCAATATCCATATTTGACATAACTTTAATTGCCACAATAACTTTACGTCCAATATCCGAAGGTAAGAGCGTAATATTGCGAAGTAAACCATCAATTCGATAACGAACTCTTAAACCCTCCTGGGAAGGTTCTAAATGAATATCACTGGCACGATTTCTTAAAGCTCCTGAAATTAAAGTTTTAATTCGAGTCAGTTGATCTGCGGCTTTTGATAAATATAATTCGGTGGTTTCACTAACGTTTTCCGATTCTAATTCTCCCGTTAATGGGTTAATTAAGGGGCTGGAAGTAATTCGATGGGGATCGAGATGTTGGGCATGATACCAAGCCCGATAACTCTTATCATCAATGGGGATAATTTTAATATCAGAAAAAGTGCGATCGCCCATCAGGGTAAGTGCGTCCATGGAGACTTCTACCGGACATCCCAAATAATAGCAATTTTGCCATAATAATAAGGGAATGACCGGGGGCAAAATATTTTTATCTGGAAATTCGCGAAAAAATCTAAAACTAACATCCCGATCCAATAATTTTAGATTCAAAATTTTTTGATCATCGACTAAATTTTTTAATGCTTGTTCACAGGTAATACTCTGATTTCTCAGTTGTTGCCAAGCGGATAAAACAGGTGTTCTTGCAGTCATAATAGGTTAACAATAGGATCAATATAATCCGATAGAAAATCGAGTCAATAAATACATCAGTTATCTAGTATAATTATACAGGTAAAGTATAGATTTTGAACTTAACTCTCCTTAAATCTGTCTTCTTTGTATCGTAAGTACACAATTGACACATAATAGAGAAGGAACTCCCATCTGACAATGTTATTCGCTCAACGGTTAAGCTTATGAAAAGACGCTCATTTCCTAAGATTTTGGTGATTGGTCTGGTCGTTTTGGGACTCCTGGGAATTGGGGGGGTTTATAAATTATCGGGTCAAAACCCGGCTGCTTTAGTCACAGGTAGCACAAAAACAGCACCAGAGGCGGCAATGTTTGTTCCTCGGACGGCTCCAGCGATGGTTTCATTATTAGTAAATCCCGATCGGTTAGAATCAGTGGGAAAGATTTTAACCTTTTCTCAAAAAAGTAATAATAATCGGATTCAACTGAACTCTATTAAAGAAAGTCTTTTAGCAAATACGGGGTTAAATTATGGGCGGGATATTCAACCATGGTTAGGGAATGAAATAACTTGGGCATTAATTACTCCCGATCTAGATCGGTTAGCTAATAATGGTCAACAACCTGGATATTTTGTCGCTTTATCAACCCAAAACTCAAAAAAAAGTCAAGAGATTTTAGATGAATTTTGGCAAAAACAAGTGGGTGCTGGTTTAGATATTATTCAAGATCAATATCGAGGGGTTAAACTCATTTATCGTCGTCCCTTTCAAGGAACAATTGATGATGCACCGACTTTAGTTATGGCTACAATTAATGATCGCTTTGTGTTATTTGCCAACTATCCTAAAGTGATGAAAGAAGCCTTAAATACGATACAAGCGAATCTCAATTTAAGTCAATCTGAATCCTATCAAAAAGCCTTACAAGAATTAAAACCTGGGGGAGTGGGATTTGGATTTTTTAATTTAGGAGATTGGCAATTAGTAACTGACCCAACAGACGAATTTGTTGGTCAAAAACCGAGTTTAGCCGTATCTTTAGGGATTAATTCTCAAGGATTATTAGCGGAAACAGCGTTAATTGCTACCGTAGAGGAAGATACAACCCAACCATCTCCAGCTTTTTCTCAACCCGTAGAAGCATTAAACTATATTAGTTCTAATAGTCCGTTATTAATTGCAGGAAAAGACTTAAATCAACTCTGGACAGATTTCTCTGCTATTGTTGCAGCTAATAAACCTTTAGAACAATTTATTACCCAACCCATAGCCGGAATTAAAGCTCTATGGGGTTTAGATTTACCTCAAGATATTTTTAGTTGGGTGACAGGAGAATATGCCTTAGCGGTAGTTCCCCATAGTAAGGAAAAATGGGATTGGGTGTTTGTAGCAGAACGTCCAGAAAATGCTAATCTAGCCATTGAAAATTTAGATAAAATAGCGACAGAACAAGGCTATAGTTTGGGATCATTTAATCTTAATAATAATACCCTTTCAGCCTGGACAAAGTTAACCCCTATGGTTTTGGAGAAAAAAGATAAGGCCAAAACTCAAACTAGATTAATTGAAGCCACTGCAAAAGGAGTACATTCAACCATAGGGAAATATGAAATTTTTACAACTTCTGTAGAAGCAATGGATGAGGTTTTAGGATTGTCAACAACGGAAAATCTGATTACTAAAGATCCCGATTTTAAGGCTAGTATTGAAGTTTTACCTCAAATCAATGATGGTTATTTCTATCTCAATTGGCTAACCAGTCGCAATTTCCTGAATCAACAATTCCCCTTGTTTAAGTTAGTGGAACTTTCAGCTAAACCGTTTTTTGATAATTTGCGATCGTTTACCATTAGTAGTAGTGATCGCGTGGGGAATGTTCAACACGCAACGGTATTTTTAAGACTGCGTTAGTTGCTCCCAGAAACCCTGTTTCTAAGAAACCGGGTTTCTGTCTAAACTGTAAATTTAAAATCAGAGGTTAAACGATGAACTTACTAAATCTTTCTCTCCCTGAGTCAATTCAAACTTTTGTTGAACAACAAGTTGCTAAAGGAGGTTATGGTAATGCTAACGAGTATATCCTAGATTTACTGCGTCAAGAACAAGTAAAAATAGAACGAGTTGAATCTTTATTATTAGAAGGGTTAGAAAGTGGTGAACCGATAGAGTTAACAGATGAATGGTGGGATCAAAAACGTTCTCAATTAATACAACATTTTCAACCAGAGTAATGTTCGTTTAGAGGAGTTAAGGAGATGGTCAGTTAAAGGATTTGAAAAGTATTTAATCTTTTATTTATCCTTTGAAGATCGGATTTTAATTGTTCGCATTCTTCACTCGACTAGAGATATTGAAAGAATTTTAAAAGAAGAATAACGGTTGACTATTCTTGATCAAAACAAGCGAGCGAGGACGCTCGCACTACTACAATTTAACGATTTAAAACCCGTTTTAACGCGGATAATAATAACAGAACATTTTCAGGACGGCTATTATATCCCATCAGTCCCACTCGCCAAACTTGACCCGCTAATTCTCCTAAACCATTGCCAATTTCAATATTATATTCCGTTAAAAGTTGACGAGAAATAGCTTTTCCATCCACTCCTTCAGGAATACGAACAGTTGTTAATGTGGGTAAACGATAATCTTCATGAACATGACAAACTAATCCCAAATCATGTAACCCCTCCCATAATAATTTAGCATTAGTTAGATGACGATTCCAACTCGCTTCTAATCCTTCTTGTGCTAAAATTCTGAGGGCTTCTCGCAAGGCATAATTCATATTAACCGGGGCGGTATGATGATAAACTCGATCCTGACCCCAATATTGAGAAAGCAGAGAAACATCTAAATACCAATTCGCCACTTTTGTTGGACGTTTTTTTAAGATTTCAACAGCCCGAGGACTCATGGTAAACGGCCCCAAACCGGGGGGACAACCTAAGCCTTTCTGACTACAACTATAGGATAAATCCACACCCCAAGTATCCAAAAATAGTGGCACACCCCCTAAACTGGTGACGGTATCTACTAATAGCAAACAATCAAATTCTCGACACAATTCTCCCAACCCTTCCAACGGTTGACGGGCGCCTGTCGAGGTTTCTGCATGAACTAGGGCCAACACCTTGGGACGATGGGTTTCTAACCCTTGCCGCAGTTCTTCTAAACTAAAAACTCGCCCCCAAGGTTTAACTAATTTTCGCACATCAGCCCCATAACGGCCCGCCATATCCACCAAACGATGGCCAAAATACCCCATCACCGCCACTAAAACCACATCCCCAGGTTCAACAATATTCGCCAGCGTTGCTTCCATAGCAGCACTTCCGGTGCCACTCATGGGGATAGTCATGGGGTTATCCGTTTGCCAAGCGTAGCGCAGCAGGGTTTGTACCTCGTCCATCAGTTGCAAAAAATAGGGGTCAAGGTGTCCGACGGGGGGCATGGCCAGTGCCTGCAATACCCGGGGGTTGGCATTGGATGGCCCCGGCCCTAACAATAGACGGGGCGGGAGATTCAATTCCGGGGGAATAATGCGGTTTTTATTATTAACGGAGGCAGAAACTGTATTCATAAAATTATTTTTGACTCAATACTATTATTATGCTGTAGGATGACCTTAATTGATGTTAAGAAGATTGACACTTTTCAGTTCAACTTAGAAAAAATCTGGCTTGTTTTGAACATTTTTGATTAATTTAAGGGGAGGCGATCGCTAATTTCAAGAAACTTTTAACCCCAGAATAAATAGAATTAATCTGGAAAACAGCACCTCCTAGAATGCCTTTTTATCCAAGTTCATAAAAATTGATTGATCGTAAAGTCATAGGAAAGCGGGCTAGGGGAATTTTTAAGAGAAAGTCTGAATCCGATCCGGTTTGGTGGTATGATGACGTCCTAAGTACCTTGAACACTGCCCTATCAGAAATTTGCCTTCGAGCGATGTTAAATCAACAACAGCTAACCATCGACGGCTCCAACTTAACAAAACTTATTCTTTTTTCTCAGATAACTTCGCTCAAGTCTATACAATATATTGTCGGTACGATTTTTTATAAATGTCTGGTTAATTAGCCAAAATCATTTTAATCTGAAAGATTAAATTGGCAACAACTCAAGCGAGGATAGGGTTGGAAGCGCTCCCGGCTAAGGGCGAGGCTGACTCATCCGTTGAATGTTTGAGAACAGTACCATATTCCAGGTTCCATACTGTCAAGATTCAGATAGGGAGCGACAAAGATCGAATGAGTGTAAAAGCAAGTGGTGGAAGCTCAGTTGCGCGTCCGCAACTCTATCAGACCGTACCCGTTGCAACCATTTCCCAAGCGGAGCAACAGGATCGCTTTTTGGGCAAAAGCGAACTCAGTGAACTGGCAACCTATTTCAGTTCTGGGGCGAAACGTTTAGAAATTGCTCAAATTCTGACACAAAATGCGGAATTGATCGTTTCCCGTGCTGCCAACCGGATTTTCACAGGGGGCTCCCCTCTGGCGTTTTTAGAAAAACCGAGTGAAGATCCAACACCCGAAATGGTGGCGGTTGGTGGCGGTAGCAGTAATGTCACCGAAGGCATGAAACTGGGAACGGTTTCCTATGCGGAGAGCCGCAGTAACAGCCTGTTGGATGGTTTAAAATCCATTTTTGCAGATACAGGATCGGGGCCAGCCGTATTTTTACCCCCGGGTTTTGGGCCGATTAACGTTTCTCGTTATGGCCCGGGGAACATGACCAAATCCCTGCGGGATTTAAGCTGGTTCTTACGTTACACGACCTACGCCATTGTCGCAGGTGACCCAAATCTAATCGCCGTTAACGTGCGGGGATTGCGGGAAATCATTGAAAATGCTTGTTCTAGCTCGGCGACTTTGGTGGCCCTGCAAGAAATGCGTCGGGCTGCTTTGGGCTATTTAAAAGCAGACAAAGAAGCTCAAGAAATTGCCCTGCAATACTTTGGTGTGTTAATCACCGAATTTGAAGCCGCCACTCCTGGGACAAAGGTTCGCCAACGTCCTAACAGTAGTGACCAACAAGGGTTAGCACTGCCTCAAATTTACTTCAACGCCGCCGAACGTCGTCAGAAGTTCGTAATGAAACCCGGATTGTCTTCCACGGAAAAAGAAGACGTGGTGAAAGCGGCCTATCGCCAAGTGTTTGAACGGGATATTACCCGCGCCTATAGCTTGAGCGTTTCCGACTTAGAATCCAAGGTGAAAAACGGCGAAATCTCTACCAAAGAGTTTATCCGCCGCTTAGGAAAATCTCCGTTGTATCGGAAAAATTTCTATGAACCCTATGTCAATAGTCGGGTGGTGGAACTGGCAACCCGTCACTTCTTGGGTCGGGGTTTAAGTTCTCCTGAAGAATTCACCAAATATTTCTCGGTTGTGTCCAAAGGCGGCTTATCTGCCCTAGTGGATGCGCTGGTGGATTCTCAAGAATATTCCGATTATTTCGGGGAGGAAACCGTTCCCTATTTGCGCGGTTTGGGTCAAGAAGCCCAAGAATGCCGCAACTGGGGGCCACAAATTGACCTGTTTAACTACAGTGCTCCTTTCCGTAAAGTTCCCCAGTTTGTGACTTTGTTCGCAGACTATAAACAACCTCTGCGGGATCAGCACGTTTACGGAACCGGAAATGATCCCCTGGAAATTCAGTTCGGGGCAATTTTCCCGAAAGAAACTCGCAATCCCAGTAACCGTCCGGCTCCCTTTGGTAAAGATACCAGAAGGATTCTAATTCGCAATGGGGCTGGAATTGATAACCAGTTGAGCAACCCGGCGGCCAGAGGTAACCATCCTGGATCTTTGGGGCCGAAGGTGTTCAAACTGGATCAACTGCCCGGGGGCTATATTAGCAGTCGGTTCAAGCGCAGTGGAAGTAGCAAAGGAACCAGTGTTAATTACTCGGAAACCTCTACCCAAGCAGTGATTACTGCGGCCTATCGGCAGGTGTTCGGCCGGGAACTGTATGAAGGTCAACGCCAAACCGTGGCGGAAATTAAGCTGGAAAACGGCGATATTACCGTGCGGGAGTTTATTCGCGCCTTGGCCAAGTCCGATGTGTTCCGTAAGATGTATTGGACATCGCTGTATGTGTGTAAAGCGATCGAATATATCCATCGCCGTCTGTTGGGTCGTCCGACCTACGGCCGTCAGGAAATGAATGCCTACTTCGATCTGAGTTCCAAGAAGGGCTTCTATGCTTTGGTAGATGCCATTCTCGATAGCCAGGAATATAACGAAGCCTTTGGGGAAGATACGGTTCCTTATGAACGGTATTTGACTCCCGGGGGTGTGTTCCTGCGGACGGGTCGGGTCGGTGCTTTTGCGGAGAAAAACCCGGTGGGAACCGCAGAAGTTACGCCTCGGTTTATCGAACTGGGTACTCCTGACCAAACCAAGGGTGAGATTGAGTTAGATAACCGTGTTGCTCAAGGTGTCAGCAAACGACGCCAACAAAGCAAGGTGTTCAAGCTGACGACCACTAGCGATAAAGTGGCGCTGAAAACTCTGATTCAAGCGGCTTATCGTCAAATCTTTGAGCGCAATATTGATCCCTATGTGAATAGAAATGAGTTTACCGCTCTCGAAAGTAAACTGGGGAACAATGAAATTAACCTGAAAGAGTTTATTGAGGCGTTGGGAAGCACTTCTCTGTATATCAAGGAGTTCTATACCCCCTATCCCAATACTAAGGTGATTGAGTTGGGAACCAAGCATTTCTTGGGTCGGGCTCCTCGTAACCAGGCGGAAATTCGGATGTATAACCAAATCCTGGCGACCGATGGGTTGAAAGGGTTTATTAACGCGATGGTGAACAGTGTGGAATACGCTCAACTGTTCGGGGAAGATACGGTTCCCTATCGTCGTTATCCGACTTTACCTGCGGCTAATTTCCCGAATACGGAACGGTTGTATAACCAGTTAACTAAGCAAAACGATGAGTTAGTGGTTCCCAGTTTTGAACCTGCGACTGCGACTGACCGCAGCTAAAATCAGTGATCAGTGATCAGTAAACAGTTATCAGTGCAAGAGTTAATAGTCAAGAGTTAGTTAACTGATAACTAATAACTGGTAGGGGCGGGTTCTTTTAGAGCTTTGTTGATCACCGCGCATCTCGATGAACCCGCCCCTACAACCGATCACTGATTATATCCCTCTGTGTTGCTATGGAGGGATTTTTGTTGCCAAATTATATAGCAATCCTATTTGAGTTGTATTCAAAATTCCTGTTCAACTATGATTAATGGCAAACAAGATTCAGTAGAAAATTCAACCTGGTTAGGGGATTCTAACAACACAAATTCACAATTAAATTATCAAACAATAGCAGCCTTATTGTTATCAAATCCATTAGTAGAAGATTGCTATGTACATTTGCGTGAGGGCGAATTAATCGCTTATATCGTTTATTCACAGAATCGGTACCCAGAGCAGTTATCCTCTTTTGTACAGTCAAAATTATCAGACAATTTACTGCCAGGTATTTATATTGGCATTTCCTGTCTGCCCTTGACAGCCACAGGTCATGTAGATGAAATATCCCTAAAAAATATAGAGATTGCTGATTCAGGTTTAGCACAATATACCGAAAATAAACTAAAATCTTTGCCAGAAATTGAGCAAGTTGCTGTGGTAGTCACATCCAAAACCGAAAAAAGTTCCCCGCTACATTTATCGGAACTGCTACCATTAAAAGAAAGGGAAACAGTTACAGAAAAAAATCAACAATTTAAAGAAAAGATCCATCAACCAAGTCAATCTTCTAGTTCCCAACTTGCTATCAGTCATGGAAAAGCTTTGATAGAGTCTGAATTACAAGCAAAAACCTTGGCAGAAGCACTTTTAAAATCGGCTCAACATCATCAAAATCAGGGGATTATTTATATTAAAAATAACGATTCTCGGGCTTTTCAAACCTACCCCCAATTATGGAATGAAGCCCAAAGAATCAACAATGGGTTAAAAAAACTTGGTTTGCAGGTTCAAGATAAAGTTATTTTTCAGCTATCAGAAAATTCTGATATTATTCCCGCTTTCTGGGGATGTATTTTAGGGGGATTTATTCCTGTTATTATCTCAGTCCCACCAACCTACAAAGACTTTAATAATGAAATCAATAAAATTTGTCAGGTATGGGAGCTATTAGACCAACCTCTAATTATTACCAATGAAGCCAGACAACAGGAAGTAAAAACTTTAGAAAAATGGCTGTCTAATCAAACCTTAAAAATCAGTTGTATTGAGCAATTAAAAACCCACGCTCCCGCCCAAACTTATCATATAAATCAACCCGATGATCTAGCTTTCTTTAACCTGACATCAGGTAGCACGGGAATCTCTAAATGTGTCGCATTAACCCATAAAAACCTTCTCTCTCGTGCTAGGGGGACTAACCTACTTTGTGAATATAATAACGAAGATATTATCCTCAATTGGTTACCCTTTGACCATATTGGTAGTATTTCTGATTGGCATATTCGCTGTGTTGATTTAGGTTGCCAAATGATATATGTACAAACTGAATATATCTTGGGTCGTCCTCTCAATTGGTTAGATTTAATTAATCAATATCGTATCACCCATAGTTGGGCTCCTAATTTTGCCTATAATCTTATTAATGAAGCCCTGATAAAAGAGACATCCCAAGTTTGGAATTTAGACTCTATTAAATTCTTTTTAGCCGCTGGAGAGTCGGTTTCTAATCAAGCGGTAGGAGAATTTATTGAGAAACTTCATCGGCACTATAATTTGAAAAAAACTGCCGTCCGTCCGGCTTTTGGTATGGCAGAAATGGGGTCAGGAATTACTTATTATCAACCAACAGATGAACAACCTTTATTATTTCATACCATTGATAAATCTTCTTTAAATCAATCCTTAAAACGAGTCCATTCTGAACATCCCAATGCCACAACTTTTACTGATTTAGGATTGCCAATTTCCGGTATTTCTATTAGAATTGTCAATCAAGAAAATGAACTACTTCCAGAGGAAACGATTGGTCATTTACAGGTAAAAGGAGACTCGGTTTCACCAGGTTATTATAAAAACCCTAAAGCCAATCAAGAAGCCTTTTTAGAAGATGGCTGGTTTAAGACAGGAGATTTAGGATTTATTAGTCATGGGCATCTGGTAATTACCGGAAGAAGCAAAGAAACTATTATTATTAACGGGGTTAATTATTACAGTCACGAAATTGAAACAGTTGTTGAAACAATAGAAGGAGTAGAAGCTTCTTATACCGCGGCTTGTGCTGTTAAAGCATCGGGAAATAATTCGGATCAATTAGCCATATTTTTTAGTGCGGAAACCTTTGATAAAAATGATTTAGCTGCTCTGCTTAAAAAGATTAGACAAAAAGTAATTAACAGTTTTGGAGTTAATCCAGAATATTTAATTCCCTTAAATAAAAATGAAATTCCTAAAACTTCTATCGGTAAAATTCAGCGATCGCAGTTAATTAAACGGTTTGAAACAGGTGAATTTAAGCCAATTATTAAAGAAGTAGATATTGTCTTAGAAAATGCTAATACAATTCCAGACTGGTTTTATCGAAAAGTTTGGAAAGCCAAATATCCGGTTAATCTTAAGTTAGCTTTCGGTGAAAATTACACCGTAATTTTTCTTGATCAGTTAGGTTTAGGACAATTCTTAACTGAGCAACTCACGGCAAAAAACTTACCCTATATAGCGGTTTTATCGGCAGATAATTTTTCTCAATTAAGCAGCGATCGCTATACAATAAAACCTGGAGAAACAGAACACTATAGACTATTAATGGAGTCTTTAGCAGAGCAGAACATCACTATTAGCAATGTTATACACCTGTTGGACTATCAGGAATATGAAGGAGAAATTGCTAGTATAGAACAGCTAGAAAAGGCACAAGAGCAAGGAATTTATAGCTTACTATTTCTGGTTCAAGCCCTGGCTAAAATTCAGGATACGGAAAAAACAGTTGAATTACTTTTTGTTTCAAGTTATAGTCAATTAGTTGATCCTAAAGATGATATTGCATATCAAAAATCTCCCGTTTTAGGAATTATCAAAAGCCTAGCCCAAGAAAACCCTTGGTTAAATAGTCGTCATCTTGATTTACCTGTTAATAACTCTGAAGTAAATGGGGCTTATATTCTGCAAGAATTGTTGGTTTTGTCAAGGGAAAGAGAAATTGCCTATCGCCGGGGAATCCGTTTTATCACGGGCTTAGAAAAAGTCAATTTATCCCAACAAACAAAACAAGAATTACCGTTTAAATCAGGAGGAATATATTTAATTACCGGGGGACTGGGAGGAATTGGGATAGAAATTGCCCAATATTTACTCAAAAATTATCAAGCTCGTTTACTATTGATAGGAAAAACCTCCTTACCCGAGAAAAGCAGATGGAATGAGCATCTCAAAAAAGAAGATAAGTATGCCTTAAAAATTAAAAATCTACAAGCATTAGAACAACTTGGGGGAGAAGTTATTTATAAAGCGGTAGATGTGGCTAATTTAACTCAGTTACAGCAAGCGTTAGAACAGGTGAAAGTGCAGTGGCAAGGGGAACTAGATGGGGTGATTCATCTAGCAGGAATTTACCAAGAAAATTTACTTCTAAACGAAACGAAACAAAGTTTAGCAGAAACCCTTCGTCCCAAAGTATTAGGAACTTGGATATTGCATCAACTACTCAAAGAAACCCAGGGAATTTTTATTAGTTTTTCCTCTTTAGCTAGTTTTTTTGGTGGTGCAACTATTGGAGGATATGCTGCTGCTAATAGTTTTTTAGAACATCTAAACGACTATCAAAAATCTCAGAATTTATCCCCAAGTTATTGTTATAGTTGGACAACTTGGCAGGAAACAGGTATAAGTAAAGGCTACCAGATGAAATATTTGACCCAAGCTCAAGGTTATTACGATATGACTGTGCAGCAAGGATTAAATTCATTTTTAGCCGGATTATATCATAACCAAGAACAGTTAATCATTGGTTTAGAAGGCAGTAATCCTAAAATTAGGCGTTTTACATCCCAGTCTGAAGGATTACAAAAATTAACCGCTTATTACACCTTCAAACATTCTGCTAAATCTATTAATTTAGCGGCTAATTTGCTCCTAAAAGATCGCTTTGGAACTCCCTATAACTGTGAATTGCGTCCGCGACAATCCCTACCCCTAAATGACAAAGGTGAAATAGATAGGGAACAATTACTTAATGAAATTCAGCGTCAACAGAATAGGGAATGGATAGTGCCAAGAAATGAGGCGGAAAGTAAAATGGCTCAAATTTGGCAAAACGTGCTAAATTTATCCAAAATAAGTATTAACGACAATTTTTTTGAACTAGGAGGACATTCTCTACTTGCTAGTCAAGTAATATCTCGTTTACGCGATATTTTTTCGGTTGAATTGTCATTGCAAAGTTTATTAGAATACCCAACAATTGCTAGTTTGACTCAAACCATTGAGGTGCTTAATGTAGTACGAAACAATCAAATTTCGATTACAGAAACACAAGCAGATTACGAACAAGGAGAATTATGAAAATCGTAGAATTTTTATCCTACTTAAATAGTTTAGAAATTAAACTTTGGCTAGAAGCAGAAAAGTTAAAATATCAAGCTCCTCCGGGAGTAATGACCGCCGAAATTAAGCAAGAAATTGGAAACAGAAAGACAGAAATTATTGCTTTTTTAAAAATAGCAAAAATATCTGCTCATGCCAGTGAATTGGCTATTACTCCTGTTGGCAGGGATGGAGATTTACCCCTCTCTTTTGCTCAACAAAGAATGTGGTTTCTCCATCAGATGGATAGTCAAAATCCTTCTTACAATGAAAGTCCAACTATCCGTCTAACGGGTAATCTCAATATTGCAGTTTTAGAACAAAGTCTTAATGCTATTATTGAACGCCACGAAATTCTGCGGACAACTTTTCCGATGATTGACGGTAAACCCGTCCAGAAAATTTTACCTTCCCTTCAGATTAACTTAATTGTTGTTAATTTACAAGATTTACCCAGCAATCAAATAGAAGAAATTATTGCTCAAGAACTGCAAAAACCCTTTGACTTAACCCAAGCTCCCTTAGTGCGATTTACCCTCTTAGATTTAAGTCAAGAATCTTATATTTTAGTGCCAGTTATTCATCATATTATTATTGATGGTTGGTCAAAAGGAATATTCTTTAAAGAATTATCTTATTTTTATCAATCTTTCCTGTCAAAAACCCCTGTAAATTTACCTCAACTACCTATTCAATATGCGGATTTTGCTGTCTGGCAACGACAATGGTTACAAGGAGAAATCCTAGAAAATCAACTTAATTATTGGCAAAAACAATTAGCCGATGCTCCGCCTTTATTAGAACTTCCCACCGATCAACCCCGACCTTCTATTCCCACCTTTCAAGGCCATACCCTGAGCTTTCAAATTGACCCCGATCTCACCGATAAACTTAAAACCCTTAGTCAAAGATCGGGTGTGACTCTGTTTATGACTTTGCTGGCTGCTTTCACGACCTTACTATTTCGTTATAGTCATCAAGAAGATATTCTAATTGGCACACCAGTTGCTAACCGTAATCGCCAGGAAATAGAACCCCTAATGGGCTTTTTTGTCAATACTTTAGTGATGAGAAATTCATTGCAAGGAAATCCTACTTTTGGGGAATTATTGCAACAAGTCCGCCAGGGTGTTTTAGGAGCCTACGCCAACCAGGATGTGCCTTTTGAACAGGTTGTAGATGTTTTACAAATAGAGCGGAGTTTAAGTTATAATCCTCTATTTCAGGTGATATTTGCCTTACAAAATGCCCCTTTAGGAGACTTAAACTTACCTGGTCTCAAGGCGACATCCCTAGCCGTAGAAAACGTCAGGGTAAAATTTGATCTCAGTCTCGTTTTAGAAGAAACCGAAACCGAAACAGGAAATTATTTAGAGGGTTTTTGGGAATATAGTAGTGATCTTTTTACCCCCGAAAGAATAACTCGTCTGGTGGGTCATTTTCAAACATTATTAAAGGGTATTGTCACCAATCCTCAGCAACGAGTAGAGGAATTACCGCTATTGACAGAAGCAGAAAAATACCAACTGTTAGTAGACTGGAATCAAACCGAAAGCCCTTATCCCCGTGATCAGTGTATTCACCAATTATTTGAAGAACAAGTTACTAAAAATCCCGATGCTATAGCAATTATTTATGAACAGGAATCTCTTACCTATCAACAGTTAAATCAAAAAGCTAATCAATTAGCCCATTACCTGAAATCTTTAGGAGTAGAAACTGACAGCTTAGTCGGTATTTGTGTAGAACGTTCTTTAGAAATGATTGTGGGATTATTGGGCATTCTCAAAGCAGGTGGAGCCTATGTACCTCTCGATCCAGATTATCCCCAAGAACGCCTAAGCTTTATGCTTACCGATACTCAAGTTAAAGTCCTGTTAACTAAGGAGTCTTTCATCGCCTCTTTTCCAACCCATCAAGCCCGTATCGTCTGTTTAGATAAAGATTGGGAGACTATTAACCAAGAAAGTCAAGATAATCTTAATGGTGCGGTTTCTGCGGAGAATCTAGCCTACATAATTTATACTTCGGGTTCTACGGGAATTCCCAAAGGAGTTGTCGTCAATCATCAAGCAGTGAATCGACTGGTCTTAAATACCAATTATATCCAGTTGACCTCGGATGACCGGATTGTTCAAGCATCCAATATCGCTTTTGATGCAGCCACCTTTGAAATTTGGGGAGCCTTGCTGAATGGAGCTAAGATAGTGATTCTGACCAAATCCCTATTACTTTCGCCCCAAGAATTCGCCCTCAGTCTCAAGGAAAACCAGATCAGTGTCTTATTTTTAACTACAGCCTTATTCAATCAGTTAGCCAGTTTAGTCCCCCAGGCTTTTAGTGAGTTGCGATACCTACTTTTTGGCGGAGAAGCAGTTGATCCGAAATGGGTACAAGAGGTACTAGATAAAGGTGCGCCGGAAAAATTGCTTCATGTTTATGGGCCAACGGAAAATACCACATTTTCGTCTTGGTATTTAGTGGAAGACTTACCCGCTAAGGCGATCACCATTCCGATTGGTCAACCCATTTCTAATACACAAATCTATTTGCTAGACAAAAACCTGCAACCTGTGCCGATTGGTGTGCCGGGAGAGTTATACCTGGGAGGGGCGGGGTTAGCGCGAGGCTATCTGAATCGTTTGGAGTTAACTCAAGAAAGATTTATTCCTCATCCCTTTGAGAATCAAAATTCTAAATTATATAAAACTGGGGATTTAGTTCGTTACCAAAACCAGGGACAAATTGAATTTATCGGTCGGATTGATGATCAAGTAAAAATTAGGGGTTTTAGAATTGAGTTAGGAGAAATAGAAGCGGTTATTACTGACCATCCTCAAGTGCGAAAAGGAATTGTGATGGTCAGGGAAGATGAAGGAGGAACCAAGCGTTTATCTGCCTATATTATTCCTGAAACCTCAGAATTAACCTCCGGCGAATTGCGTCTATTTTTGCAAGACAAGTTGCCCCATTATATGGTTCCAGCGTTCTTAATTTTTTTAGAGGCATTTCCCCTGACAACCAATGGCAAAATTGATCGTCGCGCCCTCCCAAAACCAGAAATTCTGTTAGATAATATCCCTAACCTGGTTATGCCCAGCACAGAGATTGAAAAAACCTTAGCTGATATTTGGCAAACGGTTTTAGGGCTTAAACAAGTTAGCATTAATGACAATTTTTTTGAATTGGGTGGGGATTCAATTTTGGCAATTCAAATTATTGCTAAAGCCAATCAAGTAGGGTTAAAAATTACTCCAAATCAGTTATTTAGTCATCAAACGATTAGTCAATTAGCCACCGTAACCGAAAGGGCTCCCCTGACTGAAACTATCCAGGGTTTAGTTATAGGTAATGTTCCCCTAACTCCCATTCAACAGTGGTTTTTTGAGCAAAATTTACCCGAACCCCATCACTTTAATCAAGCGATGTTGTTGGAGGTTGGCACTAATCTAAAACCTGATTTATTAAAAACGGCTATTGCTCAGTTACTTTATCACCATGACGCCCTACGTTTACGTTTTATAAAACAAGACGGCAAATGGCAACAATATAATAGTGATGATTGGCATTCTTTTACCTTTGAAGTTATAGATTTATCTTGTTTATCTGACCAGGAACAACTCACAACTTTAACCACAATAATAGACAAGCAACAAAGATCATTTAATTTAGAAAAAGGCCCCTTAGTTGCCGTTGTTTATTGCCAATTAGCTAACTCTCTAAAATTATCAATCGTTATCCATCATTTAGCCGTAGATGGTGTTTCTTGGCGGATTCTTCTCGAAGATTTAGCCACCGTCTATCAACAGTTAGAAAAAGGTGAAACTCCCCAATTACCCCCTAAAACTAGCTCCTTTAAAGATTGGGCCGAAGAACTCCAAATTTATGCTCAAAGCCCTGAACTTAAGGCCCCCTTAAACTATTGGTTAACCCAGGATTTTTCTGCTCTGTCCTCCCTTCCCCGCGATTATCAAGCGGATGTCACCGCGAATACCGTGGCCAGTGCTAAAACTCTTTCTTTTTGCTTAACAGAAAATCAAACTCGGGCGCTATTACAGGATGTTCCCCAAGCCTATAACACCCAAATAAATGATGTATTACTAACTGCTTTAATACAAGCCTTTGCCAAGTGGACAAATTTTCCGGCTCTTTTGCTTGACATAGAAGGTCATGGCAGGGAAAATTTAATCAACTCTTTAAATCTGTCGCGGACGGTAGGCTGGTTCACCAGTATTTTTCCCGTTTATCTGACCCTAGAAACGATTAACCATCCAGGTGAATCTCTCAAGTCAGTTAAAGAGCAATTGCGACAAATTCCCCGTCGAGGAGTTGATTATGGGATTGGCTATTATCTCAACTCAGATTTAACCATTCAATCCCATTTACGCAACGCTCCGAAACCCGAAGTTAGCTTTAATTATTTAGGGCAATTTACGGGGGATCAGATAGCAGAGGTCGGCTGGCAATTTTCTAAAGAGTCGAGCGGTTCCATTCATGGTTCTTTGGGCCGACGTTCCCATTTAATTGAGATTAATAGCCTTATTGTCTCAGGTAAACTAGAAATGGAATGGCAATATAGTGAAAATTTTCATCAAAAAACAACCATAGAAAATTTAGCTCATACTTATCAAAAATCTTTAGAAGCCCTGATTAATCATTGTCTATCGGCAGAAGGAGGTTATACTCCCTCGGATTTTCCCGATGCCGATCTTAATCAAACAGAACTAGACGAATTGCTCTTAGAATTAGAGTAATTACAGCAGATTTTGTTTTGATCACAGATGGAAATTTATTAAGTTCTTGCTTAATAATTAATCATTGGTTTAAGCACACAGTAATGTTAACTTATCCGCTCTTAAAACCTCTGGAGGGTTAAAAGTATGCTAGAGTTCTCAATGGAATTTTATTGTTCTGCAACTCATAACACAACGTTAAGGGTTGGCACTTTAGGGCCAAAAGACACTAGCAGTGAACAAACTTTACATTATCTTGTCACCCAATGGCGAGCCGAAAAAATTTCTGTCATCATCCATTTATTTGATACTTTTACAGAACTAAAGCAATCCCTACTTGACGAAGAAATAGACTTGGCATTAGTTCCCCATGCCTATGAAAAAATTAACGATTTTTATATGGAACCGAGTTTTCAATTAGGTTTCATTTTTATTTATCCTACCCCGGTTTATGGGTTAGCCAAACGCAAAAATGTAGAATTAGTTTCTGATGATTGTACCCTAGTCACCCATCCTGCTCCCTTGCCTTTACTACCCTATTTATTGCCAGATTATTTAGACCAAAATAACATTAAAGTCGAGTTAGTTAATTCCACCAGCGCGGCAGCAATTCAAGTAAAGCAAGGATTGGCTGATTTGGCTATTACGAATGAAAATGCCCTGCGAGATAATGATTTAGAATTTATTTCTCAATACGGGGAAATAGAAATGAGTTGGTCTTTATTTCATAAGAAAAAAAATAGTATTTCTCAAGAGAAATCTTTGTTATAGGATGGAAAACCTATTGATATTTTTGCTCTATTTTTGATTGATTAAAAAGAATTAAATTTTTCCATTTTCAACCTAAGCAACTCTTTAAATTATATTACAAAAATCATGTCTCAATTTTTCCCTAATTATGAATTAGTTCAACTGGGTTCAGGCATAGAATTAAAAGTTTTTAACTGTCAGGATACCATTTTTCAATTTGCATCAGTTGAACCTAACGCCCAATTAGAATCTCATCAACATAGAGAAAGCCAGTTAGGAATGATTTTAAATGGTAGTTTAGTCATGGATCTCAATGGCAATAAAACCTTGATGCAACCCTTATCTCATGTCTATGTTGCTGAGTCTAACCTTCTGCATGGAGCGTCTAATCCTTTGCCTCAAATGACCACATCCTTTGACCTAAAACGAATCACTGATGATTCAGAAACATCAATCTTAAAACTTCTCCCCGACGAGGATACTATCACGAATCTACCCTGTCAGTCAGTTACCGGGACTTGGTTTAAAATTTCTATTATTAAAATCCCTTCGGGTTGTCCGATTCCTTCCCATCAATCGGAGCAGGCAGAAATTGGCTTTATTCTCAATGGGGAACTACAAATAACCATAGACAATGAAGAACAATGCTTAAATTCTGATCAAATTTATTATGCCCCATCACAGGTTTTACATCAAGGCAATAATTTATCGAATCAGGAAATTTATTTAATTAAGATTTTGATTTAACTGAAGATGGGGTTTGGGGGATCAAATCTTGTTCTGCAATCAGTTAAATTTTTGCTAATATGAAATCCAATTATAGATGCTACGGATTATCCCTATAACCATCCCTGTAGAGACGTTGCGTGCAACGTCTCTACAGGGGGAGTGTATAGCAAACATTTCACGATGGAATATAATACTTAAAAATAAGGCTAAATTTTATGGATTTGGGATTAAAAAATAAAGTCGCTTTGGTTACGGGTAGTAGTGCGGGTATTGGTTTTACTATTGCTGAAAAATTGGCTGAAGAAGGGTGTAATTTGATTATTTGTGGTCGCAATTCCCAACAGTTGCAAGAAGCGTATCAGTCCCTGATTCAAACCTATCCCTCACAGCAAGTTCTCAGTTTATCCGCCGACGTTCATCAAGCCGAGGATTCAGAGCGACTTGTTCAAGAATCATTGAAAAAATATGGTAGGATTGATATTTTAGTGAATAATTCTGAGGGAGCGAATTTTACAGAAAATTTAATTGAAAACCTTTCTGATGAAGACTGGTTAACGGTTTTTCAGGGTAAATTAATGGGTTATATTCGCTTAACTAATTTAGTATTGCCGAGGATGAAACAGCAACAATGGGGACGAATTATCAATATTATTGGGACTTCAGGGAAAGAACCTTCACCTCGTTTAGTCAAGTCTGGGGTAGTCAATGCCGCATTAATGAATTTTACGAAATCCGTTGCTAGACAATCAGCCACCTCTTGTGTTTTAATTAATAGTATTAATCCCGGAATTATTGATACGCCAAGACATCGAGAATATCTCCAGATTTATGCTGAAAAAGAAGGAACTACCCCCGACATAATCAGGCAGGAAATAATTAAAAGTATTCCGATGAATCGCATTGGTCGCAGTGAAGAATTAGCTAATTTGGCGGTTTTTTTAGCCTCAGAATGTGCTAGTTATATGACAGGTATCACGATTCCTGTAGATGGGGGAATATCTGCTTCAGCTTTTTAGTGATTAATTTAATTCAGTTTTATATTGATTAAGGAAAAAAATTGTGGCTTCTGAAAAATCCAGTTTTAATAAAAAAGATATTGAGTCTATCTATCCCCTTTCTCCGATGCAGTTAGGGATGCTGTTTCATACCTTATATAATTCCGAATCTAAGGTTTATTTATCGCAAATTTTAATCACCTTATCCGGTAATCTTGATCCTAAAGCTTTTGAATTAGCTTGGCAGCAAGTTGTTGACCGTCATGGCATTTTTCGCACTTGCTTTGCCTGGAAAAAATCAAAACAACCTCTGCAAATTGTGAGAAAAAAGGTGATCATCCCCTGGGTTAATTATGATTGGCGATCGCTCTCTCCCATCGAACAGAAAAAACAACTTCATGATTTTTTAAAAGCAGATCAGGATAAATATTTTGAACTGGATAAAGTTCCCTTAATCCGATTTGCATTAATTCGCTTAGAAGATCAAAAATACGAATTTATAAATACAGGTCATCATATTTTATCTGATGGTTGGGGAATCGCGATCGCCTTAAAAGAAGCCTTAGAGTTTTATACTGGAATCATTCAAAATCAGCCCGTAATTCTGCCCGCACCTCGTCCCTATCAAGATTATATTAATTGGATACAACGGCAAGATCAAACCCAAGCAGAAAACTTTTGGCGACAAAATCTTCAAGGATTTACTTCATCCACTCCCTTAACCGTAGATAAACCCGTTAATAATCTAGTTTCTCAGGGTAAAACCTATACCAATCAAGAATTTCAACTATCTAGGGAAATCACGATCACCCTTAAACAACTAGCTAAAGAAAATCATCTGACCCTTTCCATCTTTATTCAAGCTGCTTGGGCCTTACTATTACACCATTATAGTAGCGAGTTAGATGTGGTTTTTGGCGCGACTGTTTCCGGTCGTCCCCCCAGTTTTAAAGGCATTGATTTAATGGTAGGAATATTTATAAATACCTTACCAGTGCGAGTTAAAATTGATCCTAAAATCAGGTTAATTCCCTGGTTACAACAGTTACAAAAAGAACATTTAGAACGGGATAACTATGCCTACAGTCCCCTAGTAGATATTCAGAAATGGAGCGAAATTCCCGCGCCTAAATCGGTGTTTGAAAGTTTTGTAGTTTTTGAAAACTTACCCTTTAGTGATGTCCAGCAACAGTCTATTCATGGATTGCAATTAGGTGAAATGCGAGATAATGGCCATGCTGATTATCCTTTAACCTTAATTGTTACCCCAGGTGAGACATTAACGGGCAAAATTATCTATCCTCAAGAACGTTTTGAAGATCAGGTGATTGAGCGGATGATCGGTCATTTTCAAACCCTATTAGCAGGAATGGCTGATCATCCCCAGGCGATGATTCAGGAATTACCGATTTTAACCCCAACAGAACGTCAATTATTGTTAGTTGACTGGAATCAAACCACTCCTGAAAATCCACTACAAGCCTGTGTTCAGCAATTATTTGAACAACAAGTGATCAAAACTCCTGATAGTTTAGCCGCCGTTTTTCAAAACCAAAAGTTAACTTATCAAGAATTAAATCAACAGGCTAATCAACTTGCGAATTACTTACAAAAAAAAGGGATAGACCCCCAAAGTTTAGTCGGTATTAGTTTAGAACGTTCTATTGAGGTAGCGATCGCCATTTTAGCTGTGTTGAAAGTTGGCGGAGTTTGTGTACCCTTAGACCCCAGCTATCCCCCAGAAAGACTCAATTATATTCTACAAGATACCCAAATTAACTACTTATTAACCCAAAAAGATTGTCAATCTTTATTAACCTCCCCAAATATTAAACACGTTATTTTACTCGATCAAGAATGGCCAGAAATTAGCTTGGAATCCCCGACTAATCTGGATATTCCGATGGCGTTAACCGATTTAGCCTATATCATTTATAGTTCTGGATCTACAGGGGTTCCCAAAGGAATTATGATCCCCCATCAATCCCTCACTAATCTGATTGAACATCATCGGGCTAAAATGTCACCGGCGAGGAACTTCTTGCAATTTGCTCCTTTTAATTTTGATGTGAGTTACCATGAAATGTTTGCAGCTTGGTGTTTAGGGGGAACCCTATTTATTACTCCTAATGAGTCCCGACTCGATCTGGTAAAACTCACTGATTTACTCGCTAATAACCCTATCCACAAAGCAATTTTACCCGTTACTTTATTACAACAACTCATCGAAACCTATAGCGAACAACCCCAGGTATTTGCTAACTTCTGTGAAATTATTTCCGCCGGAGAACAACTACAAATTGCCCCATCCATGATAGCTTTATTTAAGCAACTTAAAAAGTGTACCCTGTATAATTTTTATGGCCCCACAGAAGCAGATTTGGTCACCAGTTATCCGTTTGATCAACAACCGGATCATTGGCCTCAATATGTACCGATTGGTAAAGCCGCTGTCAACGTTAAAGTTTATCTTTTAAACTACTATCTGCAACCCGTTCCCATTGGCATTATCGGTGAATTATATGTCGCTGGCGGTGGGTTAGCTCGGGGTTATTTTAATAATCCTGAATTAACCCAGGAAAAATTTATTCCTAACCCTTTTCAGGAAAATTCTTTTCTGTATAAAACTGGCGATTTAGCCCGTTATTTACCCAATGGTGATCTGGAATATTTAGGTAGAATAGATGATGTGGTCAAAGTTAGAGGTTATCGAATTGAATTAGGAGAAGTGGAGGCTATCTTAAATCAATATCCCCAAATTGTTCAGGGAGTGGCGACAGTTCAAGGTGAAACGGCTCGGGAAAAATATCTAGTTGCTTATTTTATTCACCGCCCAGGAATAACTATTAATATTGCCGAATTACGTCGGTTTTTAGGGCAATGGCTACCCGAATATATGATTCCGTCTGCTTTCGTACCGATGGCATCTTTTCAGCTAAGTCCTAATGGCAAAGTAGATCGTCAAGCCTTACCCATAGTTGATCAAAATCAAGTTTTATTAACACAAACTTACACCGCACCTCGGAGTCCCATTGAAGAAGTCATGACGGAAATTTGGGCCGAAATTTTAGGGATAGAAAAAGTCGGGATTGAGGATGATTTCTTCATTTTAGGGGGACATTCTTTAAAAGCAATTCAACTGATTAGTAAAATTCGGCAAACCTTAGAATTAGAAGTTTCTGTGCGTCAACTCTTTAATCATCCAACAATCGCCCAATTAGTAAAAGAAATGAGTCAATCGGTGGGAGACGAAAATTTGCTGAACGAAATTGCCATTACAGTTCAAGAAATTGCTAAAATGTCTCCTGAAGAAGTCAAAACCTTATTATCCCAGGATTAAGCAATACCCTTGTGATTAAGGTTTGAAAAAAAGTATCTCCCAATCTCATTAAAAACAATGAACAATCATCTTTTCGATTTAACAGCTAAAGTTGCCATCATTACCGGAGCCGCTAGAGGTATTGGTAAAGTTATCGCCCAGGGTTTAGCTCAAGCCGGGGCTAAGGTTGTGATTGCCGATATAAATCAAACAGAGGCTGAACAAACCGCTAAACTGATTCAACAAGCAGGGGGGGAAGCGGTGGCAATTTACACCGATGTTTGTAATCGTCAAGATTGTCTGAATTTAATTGAACAGGCGATCGCCCATTATGGTCAACTCGATATTATGGTCTGTAATGCCGGGATTGAAATTCTCAAAACCACCGATGAATTAGATGAATCAGAATGGGATTCTGTGATTAATGTTGACTTAAAAGGCTATTTTAATTGCGCTCAATTGGCAGCAAAACAAATGGTTAAACAGGGTAAAAAAGGCTCAATTATTATGAATTCTTCTATTGCTAGTATCGTCGCTGTTCCCAAATCATCCGGGGCCTATACCGCCGCTAAAGGGGGCGTTAATCAACTTGCAAGAACGATGGCTGTAGAATTAGGAAAGCAAGACATTCGCGTTAATGTTTTTGCCCCTGGTTATATGAATAATATGATGGCAGGAACAGAAGGTTTGCGTTCAACGCCCGATGAAATGAATGAACTTTATACCAGAATTCCCATGAAACGCACCGGTGAATTATCAGAATTAATTGGCCCTGTCATATTTTTAGCTTCCGACGCATCTTCCTATGTGACAGGAGCAATTTTAATGGTAGACGGAGGCTATACAGCCATTTAGCATCTGCTTAACATGGGAAAACGAATGGTTTAGGAAGTATTACCCCTGTAGCCTGTTCCCCTTTCCTTGCTCAAGAATTTTGAACACAACTCAAATAGGATTGCTATAGCTATTGATTATGACTAATAACTTTCAAGATAAACAAAAACTACTGAGACTTTTACTGCAAAAAAAAGGGATTGGATTAAAAGCCCATACTATCCCCCTAAGAGATATTTCTCAGCCACTCCCCCTGTCATTTTCCCAGGAAAGATTGTGGTTTCTTTATCAATTAGAAGATCAAGGCTATACCTATAATATGCCTTTTCGTCTTCAAATAAAAGGCAATTTAGAAGTTGAAATATTAAGAAAATCCCTAGAAAGTATTGTCCAACGCCATGATGTCTTGCGTACCAGTTTTCAAGAAGTAGATGAAATTCCCCAACAAATTATTAATCCAAAAATTTCATTAAATTTACCCTTAATTCATTTAGAATCTTTATCTTTAAGCCAACAAACCGAAGAAGTCAATCGATTAACCCAGCAAGAAATTTATACGCCATTTGACCTAACTCAAGCTCCCTTAATGCGAACTTTAGTAGTCAAATTGAGCGAAGAATCTCATATTTTATTTCTCAGTTTACATCATTCTGTTTTTGATGGTTGGTCAATGAAAGTTTTATTACAAGAACTTTCTAGTTTATATCAAGCCTTGCTGAAACAAGAAGCTAATCCTTTACCCGATTTACCGATCCAATATGGGGATTTTACGGTATGGCAAAGGCAGCAACTACAAGGAGATAAATTAACCCAGCAAACCACTTATTGGCAACAACAATTGGCGGGTATTCCTCCCCTATTAGAACTCCCTTGGGATTCTCCTCGTCCTCCCTTACAAAGTTTTAAGGGTGATAGTTGTAAATTTAAACTCAATGCCGAATTAAGTCAACAACTTAAAACATTAAGTCAAAACTCCGCTACTACTCTCAATATGACTTTATTAGCGGCCTTTAGTGTTTTACTATATCGCTATAGTCATCAAGAAGATATTGTGATTGGTATTCCTTCGGGTAACAGGCAATTTCCTGAAATTGAACCGTTAATTGGCTGTTTTATTAATACTTTAGTGATTCGGAGTCATTTAACTGAAAATCTTTCTTTTCAAGCCCTGCTTGCCCAAGTTAAACAGGTAGTTTTAGAGGCCTATGAGCATCAAGATTTGCCCCTAGAGAAAGTGGTAGAAATCGTTAATCCTGAGCGAAATATTAGCTATAGTCCGCTATTTCAAGTCATGTTTTCCTGGGAAGATAAACTACATATAGATAATTTTGCGATCGCCGATTTACAATTAACACCTGTTCCCCTCAATGCCCTAATTGCTCAATTTGATTTAACCCTAGCCATGCAGGAAACTACCGAAGGTTTAGTGGGTTCCTTTGATTATAATTGTGCTTTATTCAATCAAGATACCATTGAGCGTTTAATTAATCACTTTCAAACTTTATTAGCAGGTATCGTTATTAATCCAAAGCAACAGATTGAATTATTACCCCTGGTTAGCGATGCAGAATCTCAATTATTTAACCAATGGAACAATACTAATACACCGGAAAAACCCAACATTTGTATTCAGGAATTATGGGAAAATCAGGTTTTTAAAACCCCCCTGGCGATCGCCCTAGAAAGTGACACAGAAAAAATAACCTATCAAACCTTAAATGAACGCGCCAATCAACTCGCTAATTATCTACAATTCCAAGGAGTTAAACCTGGTTCTTTTGTTGGTATTTATTTAGAGCGATCGCCCTCTATCATCATCGCCCTATTAGCCATTTTGAAAGCGGGTGGAGCCTATCTTATTTTAGGAGAAGATTATCCCCAAGAGCGGTTAGAATTTATTTTAAATGATGCCCAGATAGGGGTATTAATCACTCAAAATAGCCTCAAGAATTTAGTCAGTAACCATCAAGCTAAAGTTGTTTGTCTCGACACAGAAGCCCAGGCAATTGCAACCTACAACCCAGAAAATTTAGCCAACTCCATCACCCCCAAGGATTTAGCTTATCTGATTTATACATCAGGTTCGACAGGAAATCCCAAAGGAGTTATGATCGAACATCAAAGTTTAGTGAATCACAACTTAGCAATAATTAAAGCCTACAATTTAACCGAACAGGATCGGGTTTTACAATTCGCTACTTTTACCTTTGATGTTGCCGCCGAAGAAATTTTTCCCACACTTTTAAGCGGTGCAACATTAATCCTGCGACCTCAAATATTCTTTCCAACTTTTAGGGATTTTACCCAATTTATTCAGCAAAAACAATTAACAATTATTAATCTTCCCGCGACCTATTGGCACGAATGGGTTTTAGATTTGTTCCACAGTAACATACCCCTAGCAAAATCCTTACGTTTAGTGATTACTGGAAGTGAAGAAGTGTTATCAGAACGATTAACCCTTTGGCAAAAAATAGTCGCTAATCATCAACGAGATGACCTAATTTGGCTGAATGCTTACGGCCCGACAGAAGCAACAATTACTACTACTTTATTTAACCCTAACTTGAAGAATCAAAAGACTCAAATTCATTCTGTTTCCATTGGTAAACCCATCAATAATACCCAAGTTTATATCTGCGATCGCCATCTGCAACAACTTCCTATTGGAATTCCAGGAGAATTATTAATTGGGGGGTTAGGATTAGCCCAAGGCTATCTCAATCGAGAGGATTTAACGACTGAAAAATTTATTACCCATGCCTTTAATGGGTCTCAAACCCTGCGTTTATATAAAACAGGAGATTTAGCCCGTTATCAGCCCGATGGCAATATTGAATTTTTAGGAAGAATTGATCATCAAGTCAAAATTCGCGGTTTTCGCATTGAAATCGGGGAAATTGAAGCCGTCTTAGCAGAATACCCTGGCATACAAGCCAACGCCGTTATTGTCAGAGAAGATGAAACCAATAATAAACAATTAGTTGCCTATATTGTACCGGAATTGCCATCTATAGAAATTCCAAAATTGCGAGGTTTTTTGAAAGAAAAGTTACCGAATTATATGATTCCTTCCTTTTTTGTAGAGCTTAAAGAATTGCCCCTAATGAGTAGTGGGAAAATTGATCGTCATGCTTTACCAATACCGATAAAAAATGATCAAAATCAAACCTTAATTCTGCCCCGCACCCCTACGGAAAAAATCGTCACTGATATTTGGCAAGAGGTTTTAGGCTTAACGACAATTAGTATTTCTGAGAACTTTTTTGACCTAGGAGGACATTCCTTAAAAGCAGTTCAGGTTATCTCTCGATTGCGGGAAAAATTATCAATTAATATCCCCTTAAATTATCTTTTTGCTGAACCAACAATCGCCGGATTAGCCACCCATTTAGATAATCACCTGGCTCAAACTTTACCCGATGATTTTGATAAGGCTCAAACTCCCAATTGGCAAACAGAAATTATTTTAGATGATGCCATTCAACCGCCGAACCAGGATCATCAATTTACTGCCCATCCTGTTAATATTTTGCTAACGGGAGTGACTGGTTTTCTCGGTATTCATTTACTAGCAAAACTATTAGAAAAAACTGAAGCAAATATTTATTGTCTAATTCGTAGTCATCATTTAGAGGCAGCCCAAGCTAAAATCAACGATAAATTGAAAACCTTTCAATTGGGCAATGAAAATCAAAGTCAGCGCATTATTCCTGTCATCGGTGACTTATCCCAAAAATATTTAGGATTGTGTGAGCCGGATTTTTTAGAACTAGCAGAAAAAATTGATATTATTTATCATAATGGGGCTTGGGTCAATGCTTTATATCCCTATTCTATTCTCAAACCTGCCAACGTTTTCGGCACAGAAGAAATCCTCAGACTCGCTTGTTTAAATAAAACTAAACCCGTCCATTTTATCTCGACTATTTCTGTTTTTTCGGCCGCCTATGCCCAAGGTAATTTAATCCAAGAATCCGATCCCCTGGGTATCAATCATGGACTCAATGCGGGTTATACCCAAAGTAAATGGGTAGCAGAAAAATTAATTTTAGCAGCACGTCAACGGGGTTTACCCATTACAATTTTTAGAGCTTCTCGTATTATTGGTGATAGTAAAACGGGGATTTGTAACACTCAAGATTTATTTTGTCGTATGATTAAAGGCTGTATTCAATTAGGAATGGTTCCCGATTTTGGGGATAGTAGTGAAGACCTAACTCCGGTGGATTATGTTAGTGCGGCGATTGTGCATTTAGCCCATCAAGAAACCTCTTTAGGGAAAGCATTTCATCTGCTAAATTCCCATCCCACCCCCAATAATAATTTATTTAATTCCATTCGGGAAATGGGTTATCCTTTAGAGTCAGTATCTTTTGAAAAATGGCGATCGCATTTAGCAGAACACTGTAAAATAAATCAAGATAATGTCTTAGCACCAGTCCTTAGTAACTTCTCTGATAATCATGTCGAACAAGGGAATCCTCCCCAATTTGACTATCAGAATACCCTAATGGGATTGAAAGAAACTAACCTTAATTTTCCGCCCATAGACAACTCCTTATTAAAAACTTACTTTGATTATTTTGTTCAAAGTGGTTACTTAATACCACCAAAGTCTTTATGAGAACGATTAATCAAACATCTTTAAGCAAACATTTTGTCATACTCAACTACAAGAGTTTGTGCACTTTTTTCCCAAGTAAACCGCTCAACAACCCTTGCTCGTCCCGCTTTTCCCATAGATTGACTAAGATTGTCGTTCATTAATAACTGTAAAATTGCCTCAGCTAAAGCATCCGCGTCACTCCTTGCAACCAATAAACCCGTTTTTCCCGCCTCTACAATTTCTGGAAAAGCACCACTATCGGTCGCTACAACAGGCAATTCCATCGCCATCGCTTCCACTAAGGGAATACCAAATGGCTCATTCCAAACAGAGGGAAAAACAAAAATGTCAGCATCTTGATAATGTTCCACTAAATCGAGTTGTTCTAATGGGCCCAAAAAACAAACCGAATCTATTGCCTGGGGAGAAAGAATTTGTCGTAGTTTTTGACTATATTCGCCCTGATAAAACGGAGTAAGAGCCTGAACGTGAGGGTCTTCCATATTCATCATTTGTAGGGGTATTACTGCAAACTTGCCTTCTGGCCCCACCAGTTTAAGCCGTACCTGGGGATACTTTAACACTACTTTATTAAAGGCTTCTAATAAAATATGCACCCCCTTTTCAGGTGAAATCCTTCCCACAAAAAGCAGGGTTTTAACTTCATTTTGTTTATTTTTTCTTGCTTCCTGATTAACCACAAAATGATTAATATCTACGCCATTAAAAATAGTTTGACAAGGGATATTTGGAAAACTGTCACGAATTTTTTGGGTAATATAATCACTACAACCAATGACTAAATCCACGGCTTTTAATTGTTGTTCAATTAGCTGATGATCAAGTTGACTTAACCACTCAGTTTGTAAATAAATGACAATTTTAGCTTGCGGATTAAAGGCTCGAATAAGTGGGGCAACATGAAAAGCAAAATTAATCTGAATAATATCGCAATCTTGGGATTGTAAATCCTTAGCTACCTGCCAATAATATTTAAAATTACAAAACTTTGATGCAAAAAAAGGACGTTTAGCAGGGAATATTTGCCAATCATCTAGCACCAGTAATAAATCAAAGAGTTGATCAATAAAATTATTATTAATCCTGCGGTAAGTAATGCCATCCTCCGTATATTCTAATTCCTGGTGATGGGGAGCTTTTGAACCGTAGGAAATAAGCTGATGGGAGTGAGCCAGGCGGAGGGCTAACTGGTAACAAAGAATCCCCGAACCAATTTTTGGCGGTTCACCGAGAGACCAGGGATAATCGAAGAAGGCAATCTTCATATTTTTTGAATAATCATGATTTAGAGCAGATTGCGTTGTGATCACAGACAAATTGTCGTAGGGATATATTATGTCCCTACACTGTAAGGGATTTAGCAACAAAGCGTTCCGACTTTGATTATTTCACAAAATTGTCTTTATGGCAATCGCCAAGCAATAAAAATCAATCGGTATGATAACCTAACTTGACAAAGTATTGAGATTAATTTAGAGTATCTGGTTGATTGTTAATTTAATTATCTAAAAAACAGTCCACACCAGAAAAAATAGTTACTATCATGGCCGATGCTTATCAACTATTGAATATGATATGATTAATCAATCTCTAATTCTGGAGATAAGTATTAAAACCTTTAATATCCCCGCACATTACAGCAGGAAAAATGATGGACGTTTCGGCAACAAGCGCGACAAATATTAATCCCAAAGATGATAGCCAGAATTTTAATCAGTTTCTTCAAAAGATTTTAGCTTTTATCCAAGTTTATTGGTATCCCATAGAATCGCAAAACCGAGCTTTTTCAGAAGTTATTCGCTCTTGGGGAATGCTGTTTTTATTACTATTGTTATTAGTTGGTCTTGTTGGTTTTAATGCTTTTAATAGTTTTGTTTTTCGAGACTTAATTGACTTTACGGAAGCAAGGAATTTACCGAAACTAACTCATTCGTTAATTATTTATAGCATGACTCTGATAGGCATGGTTGTCGTATCAGGATTTTCCAAATTTATCAAAAAAAGAATCGCACTGGACTGGTATCAATGGATTAACCAGAAAATATTACAGCAATATTTTAAGAACCGTGCCTATTATCAAATTAACTTTCAAGAGAAAATTCCCAATCCCGATCAACGATTAGCCCAGGAAATTGAACCGATCGCCCGAATGACCCTGGACTTTTTGACAACCTGTTTTGAAAAATTAATAGAGATGTTGGTTTTTATCACGATTCTCTGGTCAATTTCTAGTACCATTGCTATTGTCCTTTTTATCTATACAGTGATTGGTAATATTCTTGCCACTTATATCGTTCAACAAATTAATAAAATTAATAAACAGCAATTAGAAGTGGAAGCCAGCTATAATTATTCCCTAACTCATATTCGAAATCATGCCGAATCTATTGCTTTTTTCCGAGGCGAAGAAAAAGAACTCAATATTATTCAACGTAGATTTAATCAAGTCATTGACGTAACTATTGGTAAAATTGGTTGGGAGAGAACCCAGGAATTTTTCAATAAAGGTTATGAAGCTTTTATTCAAATATTTCCCTTCCTAATTGTTTCTCCTTTATACGTTATTGGAACTATCGAATTAGGAGAAGTTAATCAAGCCAGCTATGCCTGTTATTTCTTTTCCACTGCCCTGGCGGTATTAGTAGATGAATTTGGTAAATCGGGTGAATTTATCAATTATATTGAGCGTTTAGACGATTTTTCCCAAGCCTTAGCCAGCGTCAGTCAAACCTCTAATCAAGTTAACACGATTCAAGTTATAGAAAATGATCATCTGGCTTTTGAAGATGTCACCCTACAAACCCCCGATGCCGCCAAAGTCATTGTTGAACATTTATCTCTAGCGATCGAACCAGGCAAAGGTTTATTAATCGTTGGCCCCAGTGGTCGGGGAAAAAGCTCCTTATTACGCGCCATTTCCGGCTTGTGGAATGTCGGTACAGGGGATTTAATTCGGCCGCCCTTAGATGATATTTTATTTTTACCACAGCGTCCCTATATTATCTTAGGAACCTTGCGTGAACAGCTAATCTACCCTCAAACAAATAATCCGATTAGTGAATTAGAATTAAAAGAAGTTTTACAACAGGTTAACCTAGGAAATGTCATTGATCGGATTAAAAATTTTGATGAAGAAATGCCCTGGGAAAGTATTTTATCTTTGGGAGAACAGCAACGTTTAGCCTTTGCACGCTTATTAATTAATCGTCCTGATTTTGTTATATTAGATGAAGCCACCAGTGCCCTAGATTTAAAAAATGAAGATCAACTATACAAACAGTTACAGGAAACAGGTAAAACATTTATTAGTGTCGGACATCGAGAAAGTCTATTTAACTATCATCAAAAAGTGTTAGAACTTGCCGAAGATTCTAGTTGGCGTTTAGTAGATATTGCAGATTATCACTCAACGGCAATAACAGTCAGCAAATCTCCGCAAACTCAAGCAACTTCTGAACCGATTGAAATTTTAGTAGAAATCGAAGGGAAAGCTCAATTTTCCCATCAACAGATGCAGGGATTAACCGCTTACAGCCTCAGCACGATCAGAAATAAAGCCAGTCGAGGACAAACAATTACGGCTAATGATGGTCTTAGCTATCGTTACGATAAATCTCCTGATATATTAAAATGGGTAAGGGTTTAGTAGCTTACCTTCATTGATAGCTAAAAAATCTACTTTTCTGCTTTTAAAAACTTTAATTCTATCTCAGTGATGATCACTAATATTGTGAATCTCCCTTTAAACCACCCCAAATTCCCAGAATTCGCTAAATTATAAGGAGGTAGTGTTGATTATGGAAGGACAATATGACCAGTACCAGTAATTTCCGTCAAGCTGTACGAGAGGCTAGAAATGAGGCTATTGTTGGCCCAAATGTGATTGCTAACGCCTTACCCTATGTGGGCGGCGGGTTAATCCTTACGGCTCTTGGAACTTTTGGGGGTCTGAACGTTTTAGCTACAAACCCCGGATTGTTTATGACAACCATCTGGGTTGCCTTCATTGCCCAAATCGCTTTGTTTTTTGTGGCTTCGGGTATCGCCAGCAAGGGTAACAATCAAGCGGCTTTACCCCTATTAGCAACCTATAGCCTACTGACAGGCTACACCCTCACAGGTCTGGTTGCCCTGGCTTTGGGCACAAGTGGCGTTGGCATGAATGGAATTGGGGTAGCGGCTTTAGGATGTGGAGTCACCTTTATCGGGGCGCGTTCGATTGGGTCTAACCTCTCCGAGTCCGATGGCATGGCTTTGAGCAAAACCATTAGTTTAGGAATTATTTCCCTATTCGTGGTGATTTTAGCTCAATTTGTCCTCGGTTTCTTTGGAATTATTACCCCTTCCTGGTTAGAAATTGGGATTTCTGGCCTGGGAGTGCTCCTATTTGTGGGGGCGGCTGTTGTTGACTTCTATTTGCTTCCCCGGGCTTACACCGACAAACAGTATTTATCCGCCGCATTATCGATGTATTTGACCTACATCAACCTGTTTATCTTTATTCTGCGCCTACTGATTGCCTTTAATCGGGATTAATCTTTGCCAGAATAGATTTCTAGGCCTATTAAGCGGGTGAGTTGTGCCTCACCCCTTTTTATTGGCGTTTTTCTCCATGATTTCTCGGAGATACGATGTTCTTTTTTGCTGACAAAGTTCCGTATAATTTCTGATGCAAAAACCCAGGAATTAGGCTATTAATAGATTAGAGCTTAAATCAAGGTAGTTTGGGCTTTAGTAATATGCTTTTGTGACTTCCTGGCAGTATGTCACATTTGGGTTGGTGCTTTCCCGTGGTGGCTGGGTGAAGGTGCCAATCTATTTATTTTAGCAGGGTGAATCTGAGTTAATTGTTAATCTTGAAAATAGGGAAACTTTAATTCAGGGGTTTTCGTCAAATATACAGTGTAGCCTGACTTAATCATGATAGGGATGTATCTACTAATATACACCCTTTGAGAGTCTAAAAAATGTTCACTGTTTCAACCTTGTGCTTTTCTGGAAATTTTAATTTAACCCTCGTTTGGCTGAACTTGTGCTTAGGAAATACTTCTAGGATAGTTTTTGCGTTTAAAAATAAGGTTAAATTCCTTTCTCTTGATCCACACCAGAATGGGATTTTTTCAAACATTAAAATTTTCGCTCAATTTCATACTCTGAGTTTAGTCTTAGATCAATTAATTAGACTATTATTTTATACTCAACTGCTAGACCGGAATAATCAACGGTTTAAAATCTGTTGTCTAATTTTACTGGAATTTGTGATCGCTAATTCTACTGAATTTAGCCCTCGGTAAAAATGGTTAGAAGACCGAAAAAAAATATCTCAGATCACCGGATATTCAGTAACCGTTCTTGAATAGATAATTGTCTAAAAATCATACCTAAAATTAGGATTACTCGTAATGGCTGCCGTAATTGTTACCAACTTAAATGATAATGGAGCGGGTTCTCTAAGAAACGCGATCGCCCTAGCTCAACCTGGAGATATTATCCAATTTGATTCGAGTTTAGCAAGTCTAACCAATCCTACCATTAAACTGACCAGTGGTCAACTTAATGTCAATAAAAGTCTTACCATTGATGGACTAATTCCGGGTACAGTTCCAACTTCGATTACCATTAGTGGTGAAAATCAATTTCGCGTCTTAGAACTTCAAGCTAATGCTCAAGCTCAACCTACGAATACAACTCTTAAAAACCTAATTATTGTCAATGGTAATGCCCAAGGAGTTGAGCAAGAGGGTGCAGGGGGAGGGGTTAGAGTTAAAACATTAAACACTTTAACCTTAGAAAATAGTCAGGTTAATAATAATATAGCTCAGTATGGAGGGGCTCTTTTTAGTGGGTATAAAACCCAGACAACAATTATTAATAGTAAATTTGATAATAATGATGGTACTCAGGGAAAAAGTCACCGGGGAGGAGGTGCGATTTCTACAGATAGTTTAACCGATGTTACGATAATTGATAGTGAATTTACTAATAATAAAGGAATTAATGGCGGAGCTATTTACAGTGTTATTTGCGACTTAAATGTTCAGAATACTAAGTTTATTAATAATACTTCTGTCGCTGGAGGTACTGTATCTCTGGGTGCAGGTGTTTCTTCTGGTTATGGAGGGGCAATTTTTTCCGATGGAGCCAAGTCGGAAGGAACATTAAGAACAATTCAGATTAATAATTGTTTAATTGATGGTAACACATCAGCCGGACAAGCAGGCGGTTTATATTTATATCTTTATTCTCCCGATCAAGCTATTATTGAAAATAGCACGATTATTAATAATTCTGTTGTTTTTGATAATAGAGGTGATGCTTATGGAGGGGGAATTAGACCGGGAAACAATGGAAATTTTACCCTTAAAAATACAACCGTTGCGAATAATAATGCTTTGAGTCAAGGCGGTGGTTTGTGGGTTGGAGAACAGGTACCGATGACGATTATTAATAGTACCATTTCAGGAAATAGAGCAGAATCTCAAGATGGAAAAAAAGGGATAGGCGGAGGAATTGCTCTGGCGAATGGAACAACTCCCACCAGTATTATTAATACAACAATTGCTAATAATTATGCAGGGTTTTTAGGTGGAGGAATATCATCGGGGGGAACAAATGTTACGTTAACTAATACACTTTTATCTAAAAATAAAGCATTTAATGGCGGAAATACTTGGAATACAAACCATCATGTTACTGCTCAACTTAACAATGGCGGAGGAAATATTCAAACGACGGAACTAAACCCGAATGATATTAAAGCAACTGCTAATATTCAGTTGGTTGCTGATGCTTTATTAGGAGGTTTACAAACTATTAATGGGGTATTAATTCATCCGTTATTAACAGGAAGTCCCGCTATTGATACCGGAAGTAGTAATAATTCACCCACAACGGATCAACTCGGTCAACCTCGCCCTATTGATGGCGATCAAAATGGTACAGCAATTATTGATAGTGGTGCTTATGAGTTTTCAGTTGTAACTCCCGCACCAACTCCAAGTCCAACTCCAAGTCCAACTCCAAGTCCAACTCCAAGTCCAACTCCCAGTCCAACTCCCAGTCCAAGTCCCAGTCCCAGTCCAAGTCCAACTCCAAGTCCCAGTCCAAGTCCCAGTCCAAGTCCAACTCCAACTCCAAGTCCAACTCCAACTCCAAGTCCCAGTCCAAGTCCAACTCCAAGTCCAACTCCAAGTCCCAGTCCAAGTCCCAGTCCAACTCCCGCACCAAGTCCAAGTCCCACACCACAACCTATTCCAACACCCAGTCCAACACCCAGTCCAAGTCCAAGTCCAACTCCCGCACCAAGTCCAAGTCCCACACCACAACCTATTCCAACACCCACACCAACTCCCACACCAGGGGGAAGGAGCGGACTTGAACTACAAGATAAATGTATCGATATTCCTAATATCATACCTGCTAAAAACACTGTTGTTAATACTATTTTTGACCCCGAACAAACGAATGGGTTAGGGACACCTGAAGCAGATGGGATTTTAGGTCGAGATACTGACGATATTCTCTATGGTTTAGAAGGAAATGACAATTTAGATGGTGCGTTTGGAAATGATATTTTATTTGGAAATCAAGGAGATGATCATATAACCGGAGATTTGGGAGACGACAGTATTTATGGAGGACAGGAGAATGACTTTGTTTTAGGCGAAGATGGTGAAGATATTATTTGGGGAAATTTAGGAGATGATAACCTTCAAGGAGGAAATGGAAATGATATTATTTATGGGGGTCAAGGAAATGATTTAGTTTGGGGAAATCAAGGTAACGATACTCTTTTTGGAGATTTAGGAAATGATACTTTAGTTGGGAATGAAGACAACGATATTTTATTTGGAAATCAAGGAGATGATTTATTACAAGGAGGATCTGGAAACGATATTATATATGGCGGACAGGATAATGATACTATTTGTGGGGGAGAAGATAATGATCTAATTTTTGGTAATTTAGGGAATGATTTCTTAAAGGGAAGAACGGGTAATGATACCCTCTATGGTGGTCAAGGAAATGACACCCTTTTAGGGGGAGATGGAGATGATTTTATTAGTGGAGATTTGGGAGATGATTTATTATGGGGAGGGAAAGGACAAGATACTTTTGTTTTAGGAGAAAATCAGGGTAATAATTGGATTGATGACTTTACTGATGGGGAAGACTTGATCGGGTTGACGGGAGGATTAACTTTTGAAAAATTAGAATTTACCCAGGTCGAAAACAACACTTTAATTCAAGTTTCAAGTACAGGGGAAGTTTTGGCAACTCTAAAAGGATTTAATTCTAATTTGCTGACTTCTCAAGATTTTATGGGATTGGCTTTTAATCCAAACTAAGGTTTAATTTATCCTTCAAGATAGACTAATTTTTTAACTATATTGAAGGATAAAATATTGTAAAAATCTTTTTAATTTAGGATAAAATAAAATGGCTTTAATTGTAACTAACTTAAATGATAATGGGATTGGTTCTTTAAGAGACGCGATCGCTCAAGCTCAACCTGGGGATATTATCCAATTTGATTCGAGTTTAGCAAATCAACCTAACCCGACTATTCTACTAACCAGTGGTCAATTAAATATTAATCAAAGTATTACCATTGATGGACTCATTTCGGGCGCGACTCCTAATAAAATTACTATTAGCGGAGACAATCAATTTCGCGTCTTTGAACTCCAAGTTAGTCCCCAATTTCAACCCACCAATACAACCCTAAAAAACCTGATTATTGCCAATGGTAAAGCCCAAGGAATTGACGAAGCGGGTGCCGGGGGTGGAATTCGGATGCAAGGTTCAACCAACCTGACATTAGAAGATAGTGAACTGAATAATAATATCGCTCAATTTGGAGGCGGAATATATACGGGTTTTAAGAGTAATACAGTTGTTATTAATAGCAAATTTAATAATAATGACGGCACATTAGGTGGGAGTGAAAGGGGAGGAGGTGCGATCGCAACAAAAAGCGCAGGTTCTCTCACAGTTACTAATAGTGAATTTACCAATAATAAGGGAATAAATGGCGGCGCAATCAATCATTTATTGGGTAACTTAACTGTTGATAATTCTAAATTTATTAACAATACTTCTGTTCCAGGGGGTACAGTTCCTAATGGTTCAAGTAATTATCACGGTGCAGGCGGAGCCATTTATACCGATGGTGCAAACGCCTCTGGAGCCAATGCTACCCCAGGTTTAACAGGTGGAATTATTCGGATTAATAACTCCGTATTTGATGGAAATACGGGGGCTGGACAGGGGGGAGGATTATTTCTATTTGCCTATCCCCCCGATAAAATTATTGTGGAAAATAGTACAATTATTAATAATACAATTCAAACCAATAATAAAGGAGATTCTTTAGGGGGAGGATTGCGTTCTGGAAATGCTGAATTAACCATAAATAATACAACAATTGCTAATAACCGAGCCTATAGTCAAGGGGGTGGTTTATGGGTGGGTGAAACCTCTCCTACTACCATTACAAATAGCACTTTTTCAGGAAATAGGGCTGAATCTATCGACGGAAATAGTGGTTTAGGGGGTGCAATTACCCTCGTTAATGGTACTAATTTGACTAATATTATTAATACAACAATTGCCAATAATTATGCCGGATTTCAAGGAGGTGGATTTTGGGGAGGCGGTACAAATGTTACCTTGACTAATACAATTTTATCTAAAAATATTGCTAATAATGGGGGAAATACTTGGAACGTCAAACACCATACTGGAACTGAATATAATGATGGTGGTGGTAATATTCAAACCAATGAATTAAACCCCAACGATACTAAAGCAACTCCTAATATTCAATTAGTTGCTGATGCTTTATTAGGAGGTTTGCAAACAGTTAATGGGATGTTAATTCATCCGTTATTAACAGGAAGTCCCGCTATTGATACGGGAAGTAGTAATAATTCACCCAAAACGGATCAACTCGGTCAGCCTCGTCCGACTGATGGTGATCAAAATGGTACAGCAATTATTGATAGTGGTGCTTATGAGTTTTCAGTTGTAACTCCCGCACCAACCCCAAGTCCAACTCCAAGTCCAACCCCAACACCAACACCAACACCAACCCCAAGTCCAACTCCAAGTCCAACCCCAACACCAACACCAACACCAACCCCAAGTCCAACTCCCAGTCCAACTCCCAGTCCAACCCCAAGTCCAACCCCAACACCAACCCCAAGTCCAACTCCCAGTCCAACCCCAAGTCCAACCCCAAGTCCAACCCCAAGTCCAACCCCAGCACCAACTCCAAGTCCAACTCCAGCAACAACTCCAACTCCAACCCCAATACCAACACCAATACCAACACCGAGTCCCATTGGTGAAGATAAATGTCTGTGTGATCAATTTCCTACGCCCAATATAGACCCATTAAAAACACAAAATCCTGTCGAACAAACCTTTGATGGTCAAGCAGGAAATGATAACTTAATTGGAAGTGATTTTAATGATAAAATTACAGGGTTTGAAGGTGATGATACTTTAATGGGTAAGGCGGGAGCAGATAACTTAAATGGCGAAAATGGCAATGATTTATTATTTGGAAATCAGGGAGCAGATATTCTGATAGGAGGGTTAGGAAACGATACCCAATATGGTGGAGAAGACGATGATATTTTAGAGGGGAATGAAGATAATGATTTGCTATTTGGCGATCGCAATAATGATTTTATCCAGGGTAACTTAGGTAATGATACCATTTATGGTGGCAAAGAGAATGATACCTTACAAGGGGATGAAGGAGATGATTTACTATTTGGAAACTTAGGAAATGATATCTTAATGGGTGGTGAAGGTAACGATATTTTATTCGGAAATTCAGAAGATGATTTTCTCGATGGTGGGTCGGGAGATGATAGTTTATTTGGAGGTCAAGGTCAGGATATTCTCAAAGGTGAACAGGGTGCAGATATTCTATTTGGAGATATGGGAGATGACAGTATTTGTGGAGGAGATGATCAAGATTTGCTATTCGGGAATGAGGGGACAGATATTTTAGATGGATGTGCTGGAAATGATACCCTTTATGGCGGAAGTGGGAATGATTCTTTAATCGGAGGAATTGGGAATGATCTGTTATTTGGAGATACCGGAAATGATACCTTAATCGGAGGAGCAGGTCAAGATATATTTGTACTATCAATTAATAGCGGAAGCGACTTAATTCTTGACTTTAATCCAGAGTTAGATTCCCTAGGACTCAGTAAAGGATTAACCTTTGATCAACTGACCTTAAATCAACAGGGAAATACCGCTATTATTAGTTTAACCAATACCGGAGAAGAACTAGCGCAATTAAAAGGGATTGATATAAATTTAATTTCGTCCAATCAGTTTCAAGTTATTTCTATATTATAAGAAGTTGAGGCGCGATGCTGTCCCCAGACGTGGCTATGCGATCTCCTATTGAGATCGATGCCTACAGGCGGTGGTACTGCCATAACACTCCGTCAAACTCACGTTAAAAAGCATAATTAGAATAAGGGGGCTTTGAACTCAATCTTTTGGTAAGATTAGCTGTGATCCACGCTCGCTTATCAACAATTGCAATGGCACCAACCCTACTTTTTAACGCCCTGAAACAAGCAACCGATGAAGAAATGGCTCGTGACCCCAGAGTGTTCGTGTTGGGGGAAGATGTGGGTCAATATGGCGGTTCCTACAAGGTTACTAAGGATCTTTATGAAAAATATGGGGATTTGCGAGTTTTAGATACTCCGATTGCCGAAAATAGTTTTACAGGAATGGCCGTTGGTGCTGCCATGACAGGGTTGCGGCCGATTATTGAAGGCATGAATATGGGATTTTTGTTACTTGCCTTCAACCAAATTGCTAACAACGGCGGAATGCTGCGCTATACCTCCGGGGGAAATTTTAAAATGCCTCTGGTAATTCGTGGCCCTGGGGGTGTGGGCCGTCAATTGGGGGCGGAACACTCCCAACGCTTAGAATCCTATTTCCAGTCGGTTCCGGGCTTGAAAATGGTCGCCTGTTCCACACCCTATAATGCTAAGGGATTAATGAAAGCCGCGATTAGAGATGATAACCCGGTGCTATTTTTTGAGCACGTTCTGTTATACAACCTCAAAGAAGAAATCCCCGACGAAGAATATATTGTCCCCATCGATAAGGCGGAAATAGTAAGACGGGGGAAAGATGTAACCATTCTGACCTATTCTCGGATGCGCCATCACGTCATGCAAGCGGTTCCTGCTTTGGTCAAACAGGGTTATGATCCAGAAGTGATTGATTTAATTTCCCTCAAACCTCTCGATTTTGACACCATTGGGGAATCGATTCGCAAAACCCATCGGGTAGTTATCGTAGAAGAATGTATGAAAACCGGGGGACTGGGGGCAGAAATTACGGCTTCAATTAATGATCGTCTTTTTGATGAACTGGATGCACCTGTATTAAGACTGGCATCCCAAGATATTCCTACACCCTATAACGGTGCTTTAGAACGACTGACTATTGTTCAACCCGAACAAATTATTGAGGGAGTTAAATCAATTATCAGTTATCGGTAATGAGTAGAGACGTGCCATGGCGCGTCTTTACCGATGACTGATGACTGATTACTGATGACTGATTACTGATGACTGATTACTGATTAAAATGCGAAAACAACGTTCTGCTTTAATTCTGATTTTGGTGATGGTGATCGCCTCTATTATTGTGTTAACTAATATTCCTTTTCGGTTGGGTTTAGATTTACGCGGAGGTTCCCAACTCACGGTTCAATTAAAACCTTCGGAAGCAGTTCCTGTTATTGATGAGCGGGTTCTGACCGCGGTTCAAAGTGTAATTGAAAACCGGGTGAATGAACTGGGGGTATCGGAAGCGTTAGTGCAAACCGTAGGACAAAATCAGATTGTTGTGCAGTTACCTGGGGTGAATGACCCCCAAGAAGCAGAAAGGGTTTTAGGAGGAACGGCGCAGTTAGATTTCCGTGAACAAAAATCGGGAACTGAACAACAGTTAGCGGTGGAATTTCAAGTCCAACAGGGAATTAAACAACAAATTGAGGAGGCTAAAAAAAAGGGAGATTCTCCAGCTTTAGCAGCCGCCCTCGAATCCTTGAATAAGAGTAATGATGCGATTTCTCAACTTTATAATAACCCGGTACTTAGAGGTCAAGATTTAAAAGACGCCTATCCTGAACCCGTACAAGGAGGGGGAAACTGGAATATTGGTTTAGTCTTTAGTTCTGAAGGGGGAGAAAGGTTCGCTGAACTGACTAAAAATTTAGCGGGAACGGGTCGAACTATTGGGATTTTTCTGGATAATAGTTTATTAAGTTCTCCGTCAGTTCCGGTGGATTTTGCGGATACGGGAATTGTTGGGGGTCGGGCGGTGATTACGGGCAGATTTAGTGCCGAAGAAGCTCATTCTTTGGCTGTACAATTGCGCGGGGGAGCTTTACCAGTTCCGGTGGAAATTGTGGAAAATCGCACGGTGGGGGCTACCCTGGGACGGGATAGTATTCAACGTAGTATTTACGCCGGGGCGACGGGTTTAATTTTAGTCCTGATTTTCATGATTGTTTATTATAGATTACCAGGATTAATCGCTGATTTTTCTTTAATTATTTACGCCTTATTAAGTTTAGCCCTGTTTAATTTATTGGGTGTAACTTTGACTTTACCAGGAATTGCCGGATTTATTCTGAGTATTGGGATGGCGGTGGATGCTAATGTTTTAATCTTTGAACGAACCCGAGAGGAATTGAGGGCAGGAAAAACTTTGTATCGTTCTGTAGAATCGGGTTTTTATCGGGCGTTTAGTAGTATTTTGGATGGTAACGTCACAACGGTGATTGCTTGTGTCGCCCTATTTTGGTTTGGAACAGGATTAGTTAAAGGTTTTGCTCTCACCTTGGGATTAGGGGTGGTGGTGAGTATGTTTACTGCTATTACTTGTAGTCGCAGTTTCCTATTCATAGCTCTTGATTTCCCTGAGTTAAGAAAACCGGAATTGTTCTGTCCCAATTTGAAAAAAAATCTCTCGGTAGTCAGTAGTCAGTAATCTGATTACTGATTACTCTTACACTGATAACTGATTACTGATTACTGATTTATGGCTTTTAGTGTTATTAAACAACGCAACTTATGGTGGGCGATTTCCGGTGCGATTATTCTGGCGGGAATTATCGCTATGGGGATTTCTTGGAGTCGGCCAGATATTGGCGCTCCGTTACGTCCAGCCTTGGATTTTGTGGGAGGAACTCGCCTACAATTAGAACTGGATTGTTCGGTTCCGAATAATTGTGATGGCCCGATTGAGATTACTCAAGTTCGGGAAGTTTTAGCAAGTCAGGGTTTAGCCAATAGTTCGATTCAACTGTTAGATAAAGATTCGGGTAAAAAAGATAAACAAATTGTTTCTATTCGCACGAGAACTTTAAACGTTGAAGAAAGAAGTAATTTACAATCAGCCCTAACTCAAAAAATTGGAGCATTTGACCCGAAAGGAATTCAAATTGATACCGTTGGCCCTACTACTGGGCGTCAAATTTTTATATCAGGACTAATTGCTTTATTACTATCTTTTGCCGGAATTACGGTTTATTTAACCTTTCGGTTTAAATTTGACTATGCCTTTTTTGCCTTTGTTGCTTTATTCCATGATGTTCTCATTACCGTGGGAATTTTTTCAATTTTAGGCCTAGTTTTAGGGGTAGAAGTTGATAGTTTATTTCTGGTTTCTCTCTTGACAATTGTGGGATTTTCGGTTAATGATACGGTGGTAATTTATGACCGGGTTCGGGAAGTAATTGCCCGAAATCCTGATCTGCATATTAATCAAGTGGTGGATGATGCCGTAGACCAAACTTTAACCCGGTCTATTAATACCACTTTAACCACTCTATTCCCCTTAACTTGTATTTTCCTGTTTGGTGGTGACACCCTGAAATACTTTGCTTTAGCTTTATTAATCGGATTTATTGCTGGAGCTTATTCTAGTATTTTTATTGCCAGTACACTGTTAGCCTGGTGGCGCGATCGCAAATCCAATTCGGTCACTTTGGCAACGGAAAAAGAGTAAGCCTGTTATTGTTTGTCAGGTGTAACCGTTGGGTTATTAACATGGGTTTCAAGAAGGGATAGGGAATAGAAAATAAGAGATAAAACATTGCCCATTGCCTATTCCCCATTCCCCTTTTATTAAGAATGAACTGGGTTTAAATTCCAGTCGGGACGGAGATTTTCTGCTGCTCTTAAATAGGGGTGATAAACTTGAGTTTTATCGCTGGGTAAGTTAACATGAACTAAGAAGCGAATACATTTTTCTAAACTGCCTGCGACGTACATTTGTTGAACATCTAATAATGGAACATTCTGCCAAAGGGGACGTTCACGGGCGATCGCGGCGGGAAAAATAGCATCTAAATCTTTGGTAACAGAAAAGGTCATACTAATAATTTCATTCGGATCAAGTTGATTACGGGTTTCTAATTCGTCTAGTAATTCTATGACCGCTTCTCGAATGGCTGCAACCGAATTTTCTGAAACCGTCGTTGCGCCACGAATGGCTCGAACTCGCCAGTCCACAAATAGAATCCTCCGCGATTAAAATATTGATTGTTCTCAGTTTAGCAATACCGGGAGACAAGAATAAAATTTCAACCCAATTCTTCTTTCTTCCCATTGCCCATTGCCCATTGCTAAGTGCCTGATCTGCACAGTTAACTTAACTTTTGACCAACTATTTATCCGGCGTAACAAGTATTTCTTCCTAGGGCTTTGGCTTGGTATAGACATTGATCAGCCCGATCAAAAATATCCTCAATTCGAGTATCCTGTGATCTAAAAACCGCGACCCCAATACTGACTGTGATGTGTAAATTCCCTTTTTCCGTGGGAATGGAAAGGTGAGCAATTAAATCACAAATATCCTGGGCAATTTTCAGGGCATCTGCTTGATCGGTTTCCGGGAGTAAAATCACGAATTCTTCTCCGCCATAGCGCCCAAAATAATCACTGGCTCGGAGATAATTCTGAATGGCTAAAGTGAAATTGATTAAAATTTGATCGCCTGTTAAATGACCATAATTATCATTAATTTGTTTAAAATGGTCTAAATCTAAGATCAGTAAAGAAAATAAACTTTTATTCTGAATTGCGAGATTGAATTGGTTTTCAATATATTCAAAAAAGCTACGACGGTTTAAAATTTGGGTCAGGGGATCGAGTTGAGATAATTGTTGAAGTTTTAACAAAGCTATTTTGAGATTATCTGTTGTTTGTTTCAGGGTTAAATGGGTTTTAACTCTTGCTAAGAGTTCATTTTTAATAAAAGGTTTAGTAATATAATCTACAGCCCCTAATTCAAACGCCCGAATCAATTTTTCTTCTTCATAACTAGCCGTGAGAAAAATAATTGGAATTTCTTGTAATTTCGGATCATTTTTAATAAATTGACAAACCTCTAAGCCATCCATTTCCGGCATCATTAAATCCAACAAAATTAAATCTATTTTATTATCTTTTAATCGATTTAATGCTTGAAAACCACTGGTGGCAAAGGTGGTGTTATAGCCCACATCATCAAGAATTTTTCCAACTAATTTTAGATTATTCGTAATATCATCAACAATCAAAATACAAAAATCTTCTGGGATAAATGAGTCCATTTTTATTGATTTAACCCCCTAATTAATATGATTTTTAAGATTTTCTCTAATTCGAGGAAAAGCATTTACGGTTTCAGGAATATTATTCCAATCAAATGCGTCTAACTGCATTTCCAGGACTTCGGCATATTCAATTAAAGGCTGATATTGATATTGTTTCCCCCAGGTTTGTAAGCGTTGAACAAATTGCCGTAAATCTCGAGTTTTTAAGGTTTTTCTTAATGTATTCCAAACCTGTTCCTCCTCCTGTTTAAGTTTTAAAAGGAATTCTTTTGCTGCGGCTGATCCGATGACCCAAGACAGATCAACTAATATATCATCCGTCTTTTGATCATTTGCCATAACCATACCAGTTTCAGAGTTTAGGGGTAAATATTTATTTATTTCCCTGACTAATTGTTTTAAACTCACGGGTTTTAGGAGACATCCTTGAGAAAAATCTTGAAGTTCTTTCAATTCTTCAGTTTGACAGGAAGCGGTAATAATAATAATGGGAATGTGTTGGGTTTTTTCTTCCTGTTTGAGATATTGAGCTACAACTTTTCCATCCATTTCCGGCATTCGTAAATCCAATAAAATTAAATCAGGTTGATGAAGTTTTGCTTGATAAATCGCTTGTTTTCCATTCTCCGCAAACCATAATTGATGGTGACTTTCAGCAAAATATCCCTCAATCAATTTTCGGTTCGATTCTATGTCATCCACCACTAAAATTTTACTGGGTTTAAACTGATTCAGATTGGGATCTTCACTCCAATTAGATTGGGTAATCAGAGGATTTTGAGCCGGGGATACTTCGGGAAATACAAAAGTAAAAATACTCCCCTTCCCAAGCTGACTTTGGAGCAATACGGTTCCCCCCATCATCTGAGTTAAGCGCTGAGTAATTGCTAATCCTAAACCCGTGCCTCCATACTTACGATTACTTTGTCCTGAACTTTGAATAAAGGCTTCAAAAATCCGACTTTGTTGATCCTCTGCAATGCCAATTCCTGTATCCTCAATACTCAGTTCTAACCAAAATTTTTCACCGTTGAAGGTCAAGTAAGATTGAGTTCGGGCAGAAATTGTAACTGCTCCGGTATTGGTAAATTTAAGGGAATTACCAATGACATTAAACAGGATTTGACGTAATCGAGTTTCATCAAGATAGAGGGTTTGGGGAAGTTGGGAATCAATCTGAGTTTGCAAAATCAACCTTTTTTCTGAAGCTTTCGCGTGAAAAATCTGTTGAATTTCTTGAATCATAACTCGCAGGTTAACGGGAGTATAATTTAATTCAAGTTTGCCCGCTTCAATTTTAGATAAATCCAGAATATCATTAATTAAAGCCAGTAGGGTACGACCGCCCGTAATAATCGCGTCTAAATAGGGCCGAGCTTTAGGATCAGTGACAACTGATTGTAATAAATCCGTAAACCCTAAAATCGCATTCATCGGTGTTCTAATTTCATGGCTCATATTCGCTAGAAATTCACTTTTGGCTTGGTTAGCAATTTCTGCTTCCCTTTTAGCTTGTTCTAGTGCTATATTTCTCTCGGTGAGTTCTTGGCTGCGACGGGTTTCTTGTTCGAGTAATCTGGCTAATTCCTGTTCTAAGGTTTTGCGATCGCTAATATCAATTAAATACCCTAACATTTCGGTCACATTTCCGGCTGCATCTCTGACTTTTCTTAAATGGGTGAGAAACCAGCCATAGTGACCATCGGCTTTCAACCAGCGATATTCATGAATATAAGAATCTTCCGTAAATTGAGTGACTAAGTTGGTTAAAACCTGTTCCCGATCATCGGGGTGAATGTGTTGAATCCAAAAGCTAGAATCTTCTAAAAATATTTCAGGTTCATAGCCGACAATATCCTGAACATTTTTACTAATAAAATTGATCGGATAATTGCCTTCGGCTTGACAACTTAAAATAACAACGGGAGAATAATTAAGTAGGAAATTCAGGCGATCGCTAGTTTCTCTTAATTCTAATTCGGTTCTTTTGCGATCGCTCACATCTAACATAATCCCTTGCCAAGCGATATCTCCGTTGTCTCGACGTTCGGGGCGAGAAGCTTCTGCAAGCCATTTTAATTCCCCATTTGGCATTTGATAGCGCAGTTCACAAAATATAGAAGTTAATGTCTCTGCATTCCTGATTTTTTGTTCTCGTTCTTGTTTAATATCTTCCGGGTAAAACCCCGGTTCTACAATTTTATGATTCTTGATAATTTGCTCGGCATTCCAGCCAAATACCTCTAAGCAACCATCACTCATATATTCTATATAACTGGAACCATCGGGACATTTAATATGGGTATAAATTGTTCCAGGAATATTATCAGCTAGGGCTTTTAATTGGGCTTCCCGTTGACGTAGGGTTTCTTCGATCTGTTTGCGATCGCTAATGTCAAAAGTCATCCCTAAAATTTGTTTAATCTCTCCCTGATCATCTAAAACGGGTACATATTTAACAACAATCATATAGGGTTCTAGCCCAGGAAGTTGCAAGGTAAATTCCCCAACTTGCAAGGTTTTTGTAGCTATGCTTTCAGTTAATAAGGGTAGGTATTGAGAATAAACCTCTGGGGGATAAACGTCTTCATCTCGATAACCAATAAATTTTTCTTTGGGGAATCCCGTTCTTTCTAGGGCGCGTGAATTGACATATTCAAATCGCCGTTCTGGATCATAAATCACAAAGACATCGGGGGCGTGCTGTACGGTTAAAGCAAACAATTCTTCATTATTTTTCAGGGCGTTTTCAGTTTCTTTCAAGGAGGTTAAATCTTGGATACTTGCCACAATGCCACAGATGATATTCTGTTCATCTAAATAAGGGGTATAAATCCGCCTCAAATATCGTTTTCCCTTGGGGATATCTACCCAAGACTCCTGTGTAATTACTTCTCCGGTCAAACATTGATCTAAATAGGGTTTGCTTTTTTTATTAAACCCTTCAATCCCTAAAAGGTCAGAAAGAGGATGATTAATTACCTCCTCTAAGGATCGATTCGACAAGTACAAGTAAGCGGGATTAGCTACTTGATGAATATAGTTACTATCCAATAAACAAAGGGCATCTCCACTGTTGGCAACAACCCGTTCATATCGTCGTAGGGATTCTTCATAACGTTTGCGATCGCTAATATCCTCAACAATATAAGAAAACCGAGGACGATTATATTCGGATAAACCAATATAGGAGACTGTGGCAAATAACCATTGCTGGGTCTGATCATCCCGAGTATATTCATACTCAAACTGGATGGGTTTTCCTAACCGTTGACTTTCTCGATAATAGTTAATCCAAACTTGGACATCTTGAAAATTTATTCCTAATTCGCTGGCTAATTTATATTGAATATCTTCTATATTTTTGCCGATAAATTTAGCTGTTGCTGCATTATCAGATATGTGTAAAATATCCGTTTCTAAAAGTTCAACTACTCCCATCATCATCAGGGAAGAATTATAAAAACTTCTGAGAATGGCTTCCTGTTGTTTTAACGAGGCTTTGGCTTGTTTAATTCGATCTAATTCCTGTCTTAATTGTTGATTGGTTTGTTCTAAATCAGCCGTTCTTTCCTGAACTTGAGCTTCGAGTTCTCGATTGGCTTTTTGAACTTGATCCAGGAGAGTCGCTTGTTGAATTCCCAAGGCAACATGAACGGATAAGGTGTCTAAAAATTCTCGTTCTTCCGGTTGCCATTGTCGAATTTTATCCCCATTCTGAGCAATTAAACATCCCCAGAATTGATTTTCTACCGTAATCGGAATCACCAAATCAGAGGACATAGGATCACAGGACTCAAAAAAAGTGATTCCCAGGGGATTTGAGGTTAATAATTCAGGGGGTGCAAGGGATTCGACAATAATTTTTCCAGGATTCTGTGAACTCTCAATCATCACCCGATCGCAGTCTAACAATTGACGAACTTCGGTGACGGTGGCCTTCAAAATCTCATCTAAACTTAATGAGGAACGAATTCTTAACACCGTATCTGCTAAGAGTTGATATCTTTGATTTTGTTCTTTGAGTTTATTAATATTGGTATTAACTTTTTGTTTTAAATCAGAATTTAAAGTTGTTAATAGGTTATTTTTTTCGCTTTGAAGTTTTTCTATTTGTTGCTTTAAAATATAAATAACTCCCTGAATTTCATTCAAGTCAATGGCTTGTAAAATCGTGGTTTGAGTGACTAAACCCGCTAAATATCCCCGTTCATTAACAATCACTAACCGCCGAATTTTTCTTTGTTTCATAGCTTGATGTGCTTCCCAAAGCGAAGCATTAGCATCAATCAAACATAAGGGATGACTCATCACCTGTTCGGCCTGTAACTGGTTCAAATCCTGTTGTAAAGTTTGAAGTTTGAGGATATCCCGTTCCGTCACAATTCCCAAGGGTCGAATTTTTTGATCGGTTATTTTTTTACCAATCACCACACAACTGACTCGATGTTTAGTCATCAGTTTGGCTAACTGTAATACACTAGTTTTTAAGGAGCTACTAATTACGGTTTTAACCATCACTTCTCGAATGGTTCGACACTTGAGAATGTCTGCGGGTTCCAAAATTTCCCGAATACTTTCTGGGGTAACAATTCCCACGGGTTGTCCTTGTTCATCCAGAATCGGTAAATGTCGAATTCGATGTTGACGCAGAATTGAAATCATCTCCAGGGGTTCTTTGATGTCCTGTTCCCGAACCGTAATCACCCCCCGTGTCATCACCTCCCCCACCATCGTCCCCTGCAAATTTCGCCCTTGGGTCGCCAATTTGACAAAATCCCGTTCGGTTAATAACCCCACTAATTGCTGATGCTCCAAAACCAACACACAGCTTGGATCGGGTTGGTGCTGAGTATCCCTGGAGTCTTGAGTCATTTGTTCAATTACATCCAGGACAGGAGTATCGGGAGATACCCTCAAAAAATGACGATCAATGCAGTCGGTGGGAGAAGAAAGTGCAACCGCTTGGGAAAATACCATTGTCTTTGGGGAAAAATGTACGGGATATTGATTTTTCTCTATTATAAACCTGGAAAATAAATCAAACCTTTCACTTTTCTTGATATAGCAGTCGCCACATCTATTAGGACATTCTTGAAAGCTAAAAGCTGCTCACAGTAAGTATTTACCTATTGCCCATTGCCTATTCCCTATTGC
>NZ_LT797711.1:0-185761 GCF_900009135.1 Planktothrix sp. PCC 11201
CCTTTTTCATTATATAGACCGACAAATCCACTTTTTTCCCATCGAGTCACCCAATTATATAGAGTTCTTCGGCTGATTCTAAATATTGTTATTAGTTGCTCGGGAGAAAACCCCTGATAAATCAGGATTATACATTGGGCTCTATTTCTTACTTGAGGAAATTGGCTTGAGCAACTTATTCTGTTTAAAAGTTTGAACATTTCGAGATTCATTTCTTTCAGTAATATCATGGATTTTCGAGATTTAGAGTGTTTTTTTAGTATAAATCATTATTTTCTAGTTATGTAATTAATTTTGTTTACTTACTTATCAGAAATATAGTTCTTAATCTTCTCAGAATTAACGGCTATCATTCTCCGACAATAACTCAAAGAATGATAGCCGAAAATATCAATTATCTTTGGCTTTTTTGCACCTAATTTCTGGCAAATGAAAAAGCCCCGGTTTTTTTTTAGGGGGGATCTAAATCCGGGGTTAAAGTTGATTAATTATGTCGCTTCCATTTTGTATTTTTCCCCTTTCTTGGGATCAGTCCAGTCACAACCAAAGCCCTTGGTCGCCGGAACAAATTGGTTCCAGGGAATCGGATCAACTGGGCCTTCCGTTGCCCAAACAATATTAAATAATCCATCATCCCGTACCTGTCCCATCCGCACGGTTTTAGAAATATGATGGTTGGGGAACATCGTCACTTTGCCCTCAGGAGCATCGAAACTTTGACCGATAGCTGCCAATCTAACCTTCTCTAAATCATCAGCAGTTCCGGCTTTTTCTACGGCCTGTTTCCACAAATAGACCATCAAATAAGCGGCTTCCATCGGGTCATTTGTTACCCGGTCTGGCCCATATTCAGCTTTAAACGCTTCGACCCATTTCTTATTAGTGGGAGTGTCAACGGTTTGGAAATAGTTCCAAGCGGCATAGTGACCCAAAAGGAAGTCCTTCCCAATTTGTCGGACTTCTTCTTCCCCAATACTGACCGACATCACCGGATATTTTTCCGGGGTCATTCCCGCCCCCTGTAACTGTTTGAAGAAGGCTACATTACTATCTCCATTCAAACTATTAAAAATCACACCGCCATTGGGTAATGCCTGTTTAATTTTAGTAATAATTGGGGTAACTTCCGTATTCCCTAGAGGTAAATAATCTTCCCCTACGGTTGTGCCACCAATAGCTATTAACTGTTCCTTAATAATATTGTTAGCCGTGCGGGGAAAAACATAGTCGGAGCCTACTAAGAAAAATTCCTTACCTTTATTATCAAATAACCATTGTACGGCGGGTTCAATTTGTTGATTCGGGGCGGCTCCGGTATAAAAAATGTTTTTAGAACATTCTTGACCTTCGTATTGAACCGGATACCATAACATATGATTTCTCGATTCAAATACATCTTTTACCGCCTTCCGACTGGCAGATGTCCAGCAACCAAAAACAGTAACGACTTTATCTTGGTCGATTAATTTTTGAGCTTTTTCGGCAAAAGTCGGCCAATCAGAAGCACCATCTTCAACGATGGCTTCAATTTGTTTACCAAGTACCCCACCATTGGCGTTAATTTCTTTAATTGCCAACTTTTCGGCTTCCACAACGGTGGTTTCACTAATTGCCATCGTTCCACTTAAGGAGTGAAGAATTCCCACCTTAATGGTATCGCCGCCACCGCTGGGGGTTGCGGTTGGGGTTGCGGTTGAGGTTGGGGTTGAACTCGTGGTATTATTGTTAGCAGAGTTAGCACACCCTTTCAGGAACAGGGTACTCCCAAAGGCTGCCGAACCATAAACTAAGAATTTGCGTCTACCGAAATTTTTTTTCACGATGACTATTTAGGAATTTAACTTAATAAAGTTGCTCGAAGAATAGGTGATTTTCTTGACCCTATCTGCCATCTTAGAATCAGTTTAATTCATGGATTACGCAGTAGATAAAAACACTTAAAAATTAATAATTGACTGCGACTCAGTGAAGATAGGGTGGGGCAATTTCCTATTCAGGCTTCGTATACTAGAGGAATTCCATGGGTCGAATTGTAATCTACAATACAAAATATTGATTATTGGCATAAAGACATACCCCTAACCCAGAAGAAATTAAACAGTGAAATGGAACTGGGAAACCCTTAGCTTAGGTTTGTAACCTCACCAATATGTAAAAATAATAAACAAATAAGAAAACGTATCCGGCACGAAGTATGGCTGTGGAGTCTCGATATAATCCTGCATCCCTTGAACAAAAGTGGCAACAAACCTGGGCACAACAGGGGTTGTACAAAACCCCGACCGATAAAAACCGGCCCAAATTTTACGCGCTATCCATGTTCCCCTATCCGTCGGGGAGTTTACACATGGGTCACGTTCGCAATTATACCATTACTGACGTGATCGCCCGACACAAACGGATGCAAGGCTATCGTGTCTTACATCCCATGGGGTGGGACGCCTTTGGACTACCCGCCGAAAATGCCGCCATTGACCGAGGAATTCCTCCGGCGGAATGGACGTATCAAAATATTGCCCAAATGCGGGAACAACTGCAAAAGTTGGGGTTCTCCATTGATTGGGAAAAGGAGGTCACCACCTGTTCCCCGGAATATTACCGTTGGACACAATGGCTATTCTTACAATTCTATAAGTGTGGACTCGCCTATCAAAAAGAAGCGGCGGTTAATTGGGATCCAATTGATCAAACGGTGCTGGCTAATGAACAAGTCGATAATGAGGGAAGATCTTGGCGGTCTGGGGCTATTGTTGAGCAGAAATTATTGCGGCAATGGTTCTTAAAAATTACCGACTATGCTAACGAATTACTCAACGATTTAGAGCATTTAAACGGCTGGCCGGAACGGGTTAAATTAATGCAAGCTAACTGGATCGGACAATCCATTGGGGCGCAGTTAGAATTTCCGATCATTGGGTTAGATGAAAATATCCCAGTTTTTACCACCCGTCCCGATACGGTTTATGGGGTTTCCTATGTGGTATTAGCCCCGGAACATCCCTTAGTTGCTCAGGTAACAACTCCCGAACAAAAAGCCGCCGTAGAAGCATTTATTCAGGAAGTTAAAAACGAAAGCCAAACCGATCGCACTTCTGAAGATAAACCAAAACGGGGCGTTCCTACCGGGGGAAAAGTCCTTAATCCTTTTAATGAGGAAGAAATTCCGATTTGGATTGCGGATTATGTTTTATATGGATATGGAACAGGCGCGGTCATGGGAGTTCCAGCCCATGATGTTCGGGATTTTCAATTTGCCACTCAATATGATTTACCCATCAAACAGGTGATTGTTCCTGATGATGCAGATAATGATAATGAGGAAAATGATCAAATCACAACTGCCTATACGGGGACAGGAATTTTAGTCGAATCCTGTAATTTTAGTGGGGAACATTCCGAACACGCCAAACAAGCGATTATTGACTATGCTGAAGATGAAGGATATGGCAAAGGAATTATTCAATATCGGTTAAGAGATTGGTTGATTTCCCGTCAACGCTATTGGGGAACTCCGATCCCGATTATTCATTGTCCGAATTGTGGGGCGGTGGCAGTTCCCGATCAGGATTTACCCGTAAAATTGCCGGAAAATGTTAAATTTAGTGGTCGAGGTTTATCGCCTTTAGCCCAATTAGAAGACTGGATTAATGTGCCCTGTCCGAGTTGTGGAACTCCGGCTAAACGGGAAACCGATACCATGGATACGTTTATTGATTCTTCTTGGTATTATCTGCGTTATCCCGATGCCAAAAATGATCAACAAGTATTCAATCCAGCCATTACTAATGATTGGATGTCAGTAGATCAATATGTGGGTGGTATTGAACACGCCATTTTGCATTTGTTGTATTCTCGATTCTTTACTAAAGTGGTGCGCGATCGCGGATTATTACATTGTAAAGAGCCCTTTGAAAAGTTATTAACTCAAGGAATGGTGCAGGGAATTACCTATAAAAACCGCACCACTGGAAAGTATTTTTCCGCCTCCCAAGTTAGTCCGAGTAATCCCCAAGATCCGACCACGGGAGAAAAGTTAGAAGTCTTTTATGAGAAGATGTCTAAATCTAAATATAATGGGGTTGATCCATTAGAAGTAATGGGCAAATATGGGGCTGATACCGCCCGAATGTTTATTCTATTTAAAGCCCCTCCTGAGAAGGATTTAGAATGGGATGATGCCGATGTTGAGGGACAATTTCGCTTCTTGAATCGGGTTTGGAGAATTGTTACCGAATTTGCTGAAATTGCCACTTCTAAACCCAAGAATCGAGAATTAAGTAAAGTTGAAAAAGACTTAAAACGGGCGATTCATACGGCTATTAAAGAAGTCAGCGAGGATTTAAACGGAGACTATCAATTTAATACGGCCGTATCTGAATTGATGAAACTCAGTAATGCTTTATCAGAAGCAAAGTGTAAAGAATCTCCGATTTATTCTGAAGGCATTGAAACCCTGTTGAAATTATTAGCCCCCTTTGCCCCCCATATCGCGGAGGAATTATGGCAATTGATTGGAAAAACGGGTTCAATTCATACTCAAATATGGCCTGAGCATGAGCCAGAAGCCTTAGTGGTGGATGAAATTACCTTAGTGATTCAAATTAATGGAAAAACCCGTGGGACGCTGCAAGTTCCAGCGACCGCCGATCACCAAACTTTAGAAGAATATGCCCGAAATTCTGAAGTGAGTCAACGTCATATTGGGGACAAAACTATTAAAAAAGTGATTGTTGTCCCGGGAAAATTAGTCAATTTTGTAGTCGTTTAACCCAGCACGGTTAAAATACTTTAAGATTCCTCCAAACTTTTCCGGTTTGGGGGTTTTTTATGCAGAATAAATAAATTAGGGATTAGGTTGGGGATATCAGATGATTGTAAATTTTTTGTCCAGACTCCAGACTTTTGAATTCTAAATTTGATATCATGGACAATGGGGAAGTGTAAAGGAATTTTTGCCCAGACTGAGAAGATCAAGCTCAAAGCATAATCCTAGATTTCAGTAGGGTTCGCCTGTTTTTAATCAAATTTAATATTTCTATAAAAATCAACTGAGTTTAATTTACCAAAAGGGAGTTCCATGTTTAATAATAGTAAAAGATTTTATGAACAAGGTTTAACAAAAGCACGCCTAGGCAATTATCAGGGTGCTTTGAAGGATTTTGATCAAGTGATTCAATTAAACCCTAATTATGCCAATGCTTATAATAATAGGGGTCTAGTTTATTATTATTTGAAAGACTATCAAAAAGCGGTGAGTGATTTAACAAAAGCCTTACAAATCGAACCTAAGTTACCCGATGCTTATGTGAATCGAGGCAATGCTTGGAGACATTTGGGCAAATATGAAAAAGCCATTCAAGATTTTAAAATCGCCCTAAGTTTTAATCCCAAAAGTGATGCGGTTTATAATAATTTGGGATTAGCGATCGCCCAATCAGGACAGTATCAAGATGCAATTGATAATTACAATCAAGCTCTATCCCTCAATCCTGAGAATCATAAAACCTATTATAATCGCGGTCGAGCTTTTTATTTATTAGGGATCAAAGAAAAGGCTTTAGATGATTTTAATAAAACCACTGAATTAGAATTGAATTATATTAAAGCCTATATTAATCGGGGATTATGTCATTATCAATTAGGCAATCATGATCGCGCCATTCGAGATTATAACCGAGCATTACAAATTGATCCTTATAATGTCTATGCCTATTATAATCGAGGCTGTGTTCATCACAACTTAAAACAATATCAAGCCGCAATTGATGATTTTGATCAAGTTCTAAATATTGATCCCAACTTTATTAAAGCCTATTTAAACCGGGGGCTATCTCGTTATAAGCTAGGAGATGAATCGGGAGCCAATAAAGACTTTTATCATGTGATGTGCGTTAATTCAGATACCTATATTCATTATCAAGCACAACGGGGGATTTCCGATCCGAGTCCCTATGCTAAAAACTCTCCTAAAGTTGATATGCAACACGGCGGAGAATATTTTTATACTACCTTTCTGAATGGATTGTGGGATGCAGAAGACCTGGAACAAAGGGAATCAACTATCTGTGAAGCTGAATTTATCAATGAATAAAAACTTGTCGGCTAATTCAGTCTCTGGGTTTAAGTGAATAACATATTTAAACTAATGAACAATAAAAATAAAGCAAAACCCGTCCGTAATTTTTCTCCTGAAATAATATGGGAAAGTGCTGTTCCCCAAAAAGCGCCTAAGATTGCAAACGGAGCGATTAATAATAAAGCTGGCCAGTAAATATATCCAATAAACCCAGGAAGAAAAGAATCGCCATGGGAAGATAGCAAAAAAGCCAAAGTTCCTAAAATAGAAATCGGTAAACTAAAGGAGGAAGATGTCCCCACCACTTCATACATGGGTAATCCGCAATAAATTAAAAAAGGCACACTAATTGCACCGCCTCCTACTCCGAGAAGACCCGACTTAAAACCGATTCCTAACCCGACGGCGTTGATTATAGCTAATCCAGGTAAGGAATCTGATTGTACTCGAGGTTTAAAATCTAGCAATAATTTAACAGAAATCAATAATAAAAATAATCCGAAAATTATTTTCAGTAAAGCACTAGATAAAGTATGATCTAATAAAGCACCGAATAAAACCCCTAATAGAATCCCAGGAATAATTTTCCAAAAAACTCCCCATTGCACATCCCCTTGAGAATGGTGCGCCACAATCGAAGAAGTCGCCGTAAAAGTCATTACACTCATGGAAGTGGCGATCGCACTGTGCATCACCAGATCGGTTGGAAACCCCATTAAATTAAAAATATAAAATAACCCCGGGACAACTAACATTCCCCCACCAATCCCGAGTAATCCGGCCGTTGTTCCCGCGGCTAGTCCCAATGTGGCTAATAACACCCAAGGCAAAATCCCCATGACCATCAAAAAATATCCAGTTTAAAGCAATAGGTCAATTGTATTGTGTCACAAATGTTTATAGTGCACTTCCCCCAAGCTGATCTTCTGTGTAACTAATTCCGATTAGTCGATGAACACTAAGCTGTAAAATAGTGCAAAGTGCAAATTGACAACAGTAACGGCCCTCAAGCCAGTGTGAGAGGGAAAAGTAATATTTGACTGTTTCCGTCCATCGCACGTCAAAAAAACCAGCAAGTGATGTATTCGTCACATTTTGTTAGTTAAGAGCTTAGGCATTATAAGGGAGAACAAACGAATGTATCGTCCAAGTGGAAATGGTGTTGTAACCAAGACAGGGGCTAACGGCCGCGTCTTTATCTTTGAAGTGGAGGGACTCCGACAAGGGGAAAATACAGACAAACTCAACTTCCCGATTCGTCGCAGTGGTGTGGTTTATGTCACTGTCCCCTACGAACGCATGAATCAAGAAATGCGTCGGATTGCTCGGTCGGGGGGGAAAATTGTTAGTATTCGCCCCGCCGGTGAACCTCTACCCGAAACGTCCGTAGCGACTGTCAGTCAACACCAGAGCCAACCATCTGAAGAAAACAGCCAGCCCATAACTGAAGCCAAGGCCAAAACGGAAATTCCCGTTAATACCTACCGTCCGAACAATCCCTATATCGGGAAATGTATTGAGAACTATGAACTCGTGGGTGAAGGCGGTTCGGGTACTGTCCGTCACCTCACCTTTGACCTCTCTGGTGGCGACTTACGCTATGTTGAAGGTCAAAGTATTGGGATTATTCCCCCTGGAACAGATAAAAAAGGCAAATCCCATAAATTAAGGCTGTATTCCATTGCCTCTACTCGTCATGGGGATAAACTGGATGATAAAACCGTTTCCCTCTGTGTTCGTCAACTGGAATACAAACATCCTGAAACTGGAGAAACCGTCTATGGTGTTTGTTCCACCCATCTATGCAATTTAGAAGTCGGGGCGGATGTGGCCATCACCGGGCCGGTGGGTAAGGAAATGTTATTACCCGATGATGAAGAAGCTACGGTGGTGATGATGGCAACGGGTACGGGTATTGCGCCGTTCCGAGCCTTCCTGTGGCGGATGTTTAAAGAACAACATGAAGACTACAAATTCAAGGGTTTAGCTTGGCTATTCTTTGGAATTCCTTACACTGCCAATATTCTGTATAAAGAAGAATTGGAACAGTTACAACGGGAATTTCCTGATAACTTCCGCTTGACCTATGCCATCAGTCGTGAGCAACAAAATCCCGAAGGTGGCAAAATGTATATTCAAGATCGGATTAAAGAAAACGCCGATGAACTATGGCAATTAGTTCAGAAAGATAATACCCATACCTATATTTGTGGTCTCAAAGGTATGGAAGGTGGAATTGACGAAGGTATGACCTCGGCTGCGGGTAAATTTGATGTTAACTGGAATGACTACCAGAAAACACTCAAAAAAGCACATCGTTGGCACGTTGAAACCTACTAAATCAGTTATCAGTAAACAGTTACCAGTTATCAGTGTAAGAATTTAAGAGGATGATGCCGATTAACACAGATGAAAATCCGTGAAATCCGCGAAATCCTCTTAAATCCGTGATCCCCGTTTCCCATGATTTTATGCTCCCAAAAACTGGCATTGAAATGTACCAACAAAGGCTTTTTGCCCTGCATAAAAGTCAAATTTACACCCATTCAGACTATGAAATTGACCAGCCAAATTATCAAGATTGGCTGGATATATTAAAGCAAGAATCCGATTTAATTAAAGATAAAATTGCCAAAAAATCTGATTCATCTCGTCTGAATATTTTATTAGGAGATTCCCTAAGTATGTGGTTTCCTAATAGTTTATTACCATCGGGAACATTCTGGTTAAATCAAGGGATTTCAGGAGATACAACCAGTGGAATTTTAAAACGTCTGGATATTTTTGCCAAGAATAATCCTAATAATATTTATATTTTAGCTGGAATTAATGATTTAAAAAGACAAGTTCCCGTTGCAGAGATATTAGAAAACCATCAGAAAATACTCGATTATTTACAATACAATTATCCTGATACCCGTATTTTAGTTCAATCTATTTTTCCGACTCAATTACCAACAGAAACCCTAACTTTTTCGATTCCAAATTCTTTAATTAAACAACTAAATCAAAACTTAGCCCAACAAGTTAACGACAGGGGAAGCATCTATTTGGACTTTCATCAACGATTTACTAATACCCAGGGAAATCTCCGATCTGAATTAACAACCGACGGTTTACACCTGAGTCCAGAAGGTTACAAAGTTTGGCAATTTGCCCTGAAACAAACGGAATCTCGCCTATCTAAAAACCGAGATCATAACTATCAAAAATGGTTACAAAAATCATCAGAACTTCCCTTAGATGGACAATCCTATAGTTGGGTTTCCTATCAGGTTAAACCTGGAGATACCCTAGAAAAAATCACCCTAAAAGCATTAGGACGAGAGGATTTCGATTATTGCGATTTAATCGCTATCCGAAATAACCTGACATCAGATTTTCTCCTGATCGATGATCGGATCGAAATCCCGCAATTAATCCAAAAATAGCAGGGTTGCGGGTTTTTAGGGTGGATAGCCAAACTGAACTAGAGAGTTTGGCGAGAAACGAATTTTTCCAGGTCTGCCTGAGTTTGTTGTAGCATTTGCTCACGAGAATCACGAGCTATCGTCAGGTTGGGAACTAAATTACGAGCTTGTAACGTCATGTGCAGTTGTAAATCTGCCACATAAGCACTTACGCCTTGATGATCAGAAGCTGTTGAGTATCCCATCTCTAACTTCACAGGTTTTTCTCCCCTTACGCTTAACTGTGTTTTTTGGTCACTGGGTAGAAGGTATCACGTCCGTTGCCAAACTGTATGATCCCGCAACGAAGTTTAACGGTTTTGGGGATAATCTTTACAGTTTGTTACAGATCGAGGAAGATGGGAGGCAACTAAACGACTGACCGCTAATTATTGCAATATTGAGATTTGTTAACAAACAGGAGACTTATGGGTAAGCTTTGTGGTGTTAACAAAATTTATATTAGAGGGAAACATTCCAGTACAGGACTAACCAACCTGGGGACACTCCAGACAAAAGATAGGGGTTAATTTGCGTTATGTATCATGGGATACAGAAAAAACGACATTTAACCCAACTCAAACTTAAAATCAATTACTCACTTAAATTAGATTCCTGGATATGACACAAATTATTGGCACTGCGAGCGATGATTTTTTAACCGGGACACCCGAACCCGATGAAATCCTAGGATTTTTAGGAAATGATACCTTACAAGGATTAGACAAAAACGATACCCTGAATGGAGGTCAGGATCAGGATTTGCTGTCTGGGGGTAATGGCAATGATCTGATGTTTGGGGATCTGGGAAATGATACCCTCGAAGGAGAAGCAGGGAATGATATTGCCTATGGCAATAGTGGGGACGATCAACTCAATGGCGGTGAAGGTGACGACCTCCTTTATGGTGGACAGGGGAATGATACCCTATTTAACAGTAGTGGAAATGATCAGCTATTTGGAGATAGAGGAAACGACCTTCTCTATAGCGGAAGCGGGAAAAATGAACTCACCGGTGGAGGGGGTTCCGATGTATTTGTGATTGGTCGAGAACTCATTGATAGTGAAATTGATATCATTACCGATTTTAGAATTGGAGTCGATTTACTTGGATTAACCAAGGAATTAAAATTTGCTGATTTGCGGTTTGTTCAAGTGGGAAATGATACCGTAATTGAAGATAAGGTCAGCAATCAACAACTGATATTGTTAACCGAAACCCAAGCTACAACCCTGAATAATCAGGCCAACTTCACCCAGTCGATCGAAAGCCTTACGCCCATTATTGAGTTTACCAATAATGATTCCTTGGTAGTCAAAGAAGGCGAAACACCGGCCCTATTTGTCAACGTTCGGCGGGCGGGCTCCCCGTTTAATACGGTGAGTGCAAAACTAGAATTGCAACTAGACACCGCCACTGGTAGTGACGTTAACCTAGAACCCGTAGAAATCGTTTTTAAACCTTACGAAACTTTTAAAATCGTTCCTATTCCTTTAACCGTTATTGATGATCGAGAAACCGAACCGAATGAAAGCTTTAAGTTAATTTTAGCCAATCCCACCGGAGGAGCTACCCTAGGACAATCCCAGGAAATTGTTGTCACCCTACAAGACAATGATAGTAGTTCCCCAGGAACTGTCCCTCCCACCAACTCAACGCCACCGATCGTTTTTCCCATCGGGCCCTTTCCCTCCGCGATTAGTCTGTCAGTTGCTCCCTCTACTATCCTCGAAAACAGCGAAGAAAACTTTGTTTATACCTTTACACGGGCGGGAGGTTCCTTAGACCTACCAATTAACGTTAACTTCACCGTGGGAGGAACGGCGAAACTAGGGGAAAACTATACCGTTATTGACAACCAAACCTTTACGAGTACCGGAGGTAGCATTTCCTTCCCGGCAAATGGTACCATCGCCACCCTAAAACTCGCTCCCATCAATAATGATAAATTTGAAGAAGACCCCCTAACTATCGATATCACCTTAAAAGAATCCGGCTTTTTATACACCGCTAATCCACAACAATCCACCGCCATAGCTAGTATCGGGAGCGAAGATCTTCCGCCCAGACCCCCGGTTTATAACTTTAGTCAGCCGGAATTTCCCATCTTTGAGGGTGATCCTGGCTTTCCTCAGCAAGCCACTATTACGGTTAATCGTACTTTTGATACCAGTCAGCAATCGAGTGTGAGAGTTTTGCTTACCCCGGCTGGACAGAATGGCGGAACACCTGGGGTTGATGTCGAACCCACGGAAATCGTCCTACAATTTGCCCCTGGTCAGACTGAGAATACCTTCCAAATCCCGATCATTGGTGATAACGAAATTGAACCTTCAGAAACAATTATCCTATCCTTTGCACCAGACGGTTTTCTCCCCACGGGACAAGCGGGAACCCTTAATCCCACAACCAACTTAATTATTAATGACGACGATGGCCCCACTACCTATGATTTCAAAGAACCCCTATTCAAAACCCTTGAAGGTAACTCCAGTAATATTACCCAACTGGTAGAAATTGATCGTTCTGGGGATATTAATGTTAACTCCTCTGTGGAAGTTAATATTACCGGAGTCAATGCTATCCCCAATGTAGATTTTGTTCCCGGGCCAATCACCGTCAACTTCACCCCGGGACAAATCGCTCAAACTGTCCCGATTACCATTATCGGCAACCTCACACCCAATCAAAACAGAACCCTGAATCTCTCCCTCAATCCCCCCCTAGGAGCTTTGGTGGGGAACCAGCATCCCACCGCAGAGTTACTGGTGGTTGACGATGATAATGTTCCGACCTACGACTTCACCACTAATACTTATCGAGTTCGGGAAGGGAATAGTGATATTACCTACAGTGAAATTACTATTGTTCGCTCAGGAAAGGTTGATATTGACTCCTCGGTGACGGTGGACTTAAACCCCGCTGCCAAAAATGGAGCGACCCCAGGAGATGATTTTACCCCGAGTACCATCCCGGTGCAATTTGCACCTGGGGAAATTAGTAAAACGGTACCGGTTACGATTAAAGGGGATCAAACATCTGAGTCTACCGAAACCGTAATTCTGTCCTTTTCTAACTTCGATAACGATGGACAAACGGGAACCACAGTCCCGCAAGCGGCTCTGATCATTGATGATGATGATTCCCCACCTAGCTATAACTTTACCCAGAACAACTACAGCGTAGATGAAGGAGACACCACTAGCCTGTTTAATGAAGTTCAGGTGGTTCGCTCAGGAGATATTAGTCAAACCTCTAGTGTGGATGTGGTATTTACCAGTGAGACGGCGATCGCTAATACCGACTTTACACCAGGGCCCCAAAGAATTCAATTTGCTGTTAACCAAGACAAACAAATTGTCCCCCTGGGAATTATTGGGAACACCCGGGTGCAACCTGACCGTGACTTTCAACTCTCCTTTGCTAATTTTGACAAAAACGGACTCGCGGGAGACATTATCCCTACCAGTACCGTGACCATCAAAGATGACGACAAAGCCACTCTCAGTTTAACCACCGTAGAAGCAACGGCCACCGAACCTGTCACCACAAAAGTCCCCAATGAACTACCCAAAAACGGGATTTATCGGATTAGTCGCGCCCCGGACACCTTTGGGGATTTAACGATCAACCTCACCCTAAAACCCGATAAAATTAGCGCGGCGGACTATACTTTGACCACCTCGACGGGTCAAACCGTAGCGGTCAGTAACACCTCCACCGCTACGCTCACCCTTCCCAACAATCAATCCAGTATTGATATCATCCTGACTCCGATTGATGATGTCCCAGCCGAAGCCGATGAATCCCTCACCCTAGTCTTAGCGGACGGCAATTATAAGATTGCTCCCAAAGAAAATACCGCAAAGGTGACAATTCTGGCCAATGATACCGCCGTGACTCAACTGGGAGATACCACCAGCCAAGCCCCGGCAGACTATGCCACCCTAGTAGAAGGTTCCTTACGTCAGGCGATTCTTAACGCTGAATCTTTACCAGGGGAAGATAAGATTACCTTTGTTGACAAAGCCGCTGCTGGGGTGATTAATCTGGCTGGGGCTTTACCCGGGGTCGGTAGCGATGTGATTTTTGATGGGCCAGGGGCCAATAAGCTCACGATTCGTCGAGATACGGGCGGAGACTACAATATTTTCACCGTTAATGGCGGGAATGTCACCTTTGAAGGATTGAAACTGAGCAATGGTTTCCCCGCCGGGACGATACCCAATACAAGCAGTACGACCACAGGGAGTCGGGGCGGTGCGATTAATATTACTTCCTCTACCAGTAAGGTGAAGGTGATCGACAGTTGGCTCGATGCAAACCAGGCGAATAATGGGGGGGCGATCGCCAACTCTGGCCAACTCACGGTTCAAAATAGTACCATCAGCAATAACATAGGTAGCAACGGTGGTGGAATTATTGTGATTGATGGTCAAGTCCAAGTTATTAATAGCACGATTGCTAACAACAAAGGCAACATCGGTGGTGGCGTGTTTAACTCTGTTGCGGACTTGACGATTACCAATAGTACGATTGCCTTCAATAATGCGACCGGAAACAGTGGCGGGGTCAGAAATATTGGCGGTGTAGCCAACCTGAAAAACACAATTATCGCCAGTAACACCTCCCCCCTTGACCCCGACGTGGGAGCATCCATAGAATTTGCCTTTAAGAGTGGTGGCAATAATATAATTGGAGACGGAACTGGAGGACAGGGTTTAGTCAATGGAGTGAACAATGATCAAGTTGGTAGCAGTACCACCCCGATTGATCCTTTACTCAGTCCCTTACAAAATAACGGTGGTGGCACGCCTACCTTGGCTCTAGCTAGTACCAGTCTTGCCATTAACAAGGGAAGTAATAGCTTTATTGCCCCATATACAGACCCGGGACAATTTGATCAACGGGGGGCAGGCTTTAACCGAATTATTAATAACATTATTGATATCGGAGCCTTTGAGTCTCAACTGTTCTAATTACGAATTACGAATTACGAATGAGTGGGGCGGGTTTAGAAAGGTTATCTGTGAGTATCAGAAATTTGTAAAGAACCCGCCCCTACAGTCTGATCTATTTCGTTGCCGCAGTCCGGGCAGCCGCAGCTTCATCGGGGTGAATATTCAGACGGGTAAGATTAATCCGACCCTTACTGTCAATTTCCCGAACTTTGACAATCACTTCATCCCCGACCGAGACTTCATCCTCCACCCGAGGAACCCGGTAATCTGCCAACTGGGAAATATGAATCATTCCCTCTTTACCGGGGAGTAATTCCACAAAAGCCCCAATTGGAATAATCCGAGTAATTCGGCCCACATACACATCCCCAGCATTCAGTTTGCGGGTCATTCCCTGAATGATTTGATAGGCGCGGGCGGCATTTTCGCTATCGGTGGAAGCAATTGTGACCGTACCATCATCATCAATATCAATCTTGACTCCGGTTTCTTCCGTAATCCCCTTAATGGTTTTCCCACCAGGCCCAATTACCAAACCAATCAAATCGGGATCAATTTTCAAGGTTAATAACCGAGGGGCGTAGGGCGATAAATCCGAACGAGGTTTGCCAATTACCTCTAACATTTTTTCCAGGATATGCAGTCGGGCAGGTTTTGCCTGATAAATGGCATCCGCCACCGTCTTCATCGGCAACCCGGTGATTTTCATATCCATTTGTAGGGCAGTGACTCCGGTATCTGTCCCCGCCACCTTGAAATCCATATCTCCTAAAAAGTCCTCGATTCCTTGGATATCGGTGAGAATCCGAACTTCTTCCCCTTCTTTAATTAATCCCATCGCCGCCCCACTCACGGGTTTAGAAATGGGAACCCCGGCATCCATCAAGGCCAAAGTTGATCCACAGACCGAACCCATGGACGTTGAACCATTAGAAGATAAGACCTCTGAAACCACCCGAATTACATAGGGAAACTGATCCTTAGAAGGTAATACCGGAACTAAGGCCCGTTCTGCTAAAGCTCCGTGACCAATTTCCCGACGTCCGGGCGATCGCATGGGTTTGGTTTCTCCAACCGAATAAGGCGGAAAATTGTAGTGGTGCATATAGCGTTTTTCTTCCTGGGGATGCAAGTCATCCAAATCCTGAGCATCTCCCGGCGTCCCCAAAGTGGCAATTGATAATACTTGAGTTAAACCGCGATTAAACAAACCACTGCCATGTACCCGTTTCGGCAAACAACTGACCTTACAGGATACCGGACGCACCTGATCCAAGCTGCGACCATCCACCCGCACACTATCTTGAACAATTTGCTGACGCATCAAGGTTTTGGTGATGTCCTTGAAAATCTGACTCACCAACTTAGAATCCTCTGCCACCGCCACCCGGATCGGATCATCTTCGGGCAGAGCTTCAATGGGAGCTACGACCTCACTTGCCTTGATTTTATCCAGGTTGGCATCCCGGGCGGTTTTATCCAGGTCATGTTGCTGGAGAACTTGTTTAACAGGGAGAGTCACGCGATCCCGAACAAACTGGATTAACCCTTGATTTCCCTCTGGGGGTTCCCCAGGTTTGACCTCAATTCCCAAGTCTCGCATTAATTCCTCTTGGGCCTTGATTAAATCACAAACCGCCTCATAACCAAAGTCGATCGCTTCGATAATATCCTGTTCCGGTAGTTGGTTCGCACCTGCTTCCACCATCACCACGCCATCGGGGGAACCCGCCACGACTAAATCCAAATCCCCATTTTTCACTTCCCGGTAAGTCGGGTTAATAATAAAGTCATCTCCGACTAAACCCACCCGTACCGCAGCCATCGGCCCAAAAAAGGGAATTCTTGCCAAAATTACTGCTACAGAAGCACCTGTCACCGCTAACACATCCGGTGGTACTTGTTCATCCATCGACAGGGTTGTGGCCACCACCTGAATATCATCCCGCAACCAATGAGGAATCAGAGGACGTAAGGGACGGTCAATTAAACGACTGGTTAAGGTAACGCGATCGGGTGGACGACCTTCCCGACGTAAGAATCCCCCTGGAATTCTTCCCCCCGCGTACAGTCGCTCCTCGTAGTCCACCAACAAGGGTAGAAAGTCCAATCCGGGTCTACCTTCGGCGCGAGTCGCAGTCACTAGAACTGATGTATCTCCCGACTCGATTAACACGGCTCCACCTGCCTGTGGCGCAAGTAAACCTATTTTGAGTCGAATATCCCTTCCATCAAACGATATCGACTTAATGATCTCTTCCATGTATTTTATCTTCCTTCTTCTTCCACTATTCTCTCTCTGTCGCCATCGTAACACGGTGATGAGCATGGGTAGGGAGTGTATAAACACTCGCCGTCAACCCTTCCTTATGAACAGTTAACAGTCTTCTAGCCACGATTTCACAAGCAACAGAGGGAGTTTTAAAGTTGGACTGAGGTTTCTGATCTTCAATCCCATCCGACCTCACCGATTGAGGTTGATTTTGACTGAATCCTTGTGTTTTAGAAACCTGAGTTCAGTTCTTCATTATAGTTGCTGACCATCTCAATCCTCTCTATATTGGGTCAACAAATGTAATCTTAACGGGACTGACCACCAAACTACCTATCCTCGATTATCGGGGTTGGGGCTAATTTTAACTCGTTAATACTGTAGGGGCGGGTTCTTAACAATTCTTTGATTCTAACCGATCACCTGACTAAACCCGCCCCCTTCTGAGGCTTTTTTTAACTTAGAATAATGGCATAATATTACTACCGAATTAGTGCCATGTCTATTTCTAAGATTTAGTATTCCCCGGATACCGGATTTATAGCAGTTATCAAGGTACTTATGACCCTTGATCAGCATAAGTTCGATAATCTTTCACATAGAATTTACCATATCTAATGTCAAAATACCCCTAGATTTATTGACAACTAACTCCATCATTTCTAGCCATTGAGAACCTATTAAAATTTCAGGCAGTTCATCGCCAACATGAACTGGGATAATAAATTCTTCTCCATCCAGAATTACTTTGCCTTCATAGATATTAAAAAACTCATCTCCCCGCGCTGTCTGCATCTCGACTTGGGGAGCAATTAAAGACCATTGTAAGGCTTGTAGGTCTTGAGAATTAATTGCCAGCCAACCTGTGGTAAAACCAGTGTCGAACAACACTTCTATTGGAAAGGATTCACCATGAGTTGCAATTAATTCAATTTCAAAGAATAACTGCCCATTTTCACCAAATGTACCTGCGATCATATCATGCCACAGGTTCCTCTTTCATTGAGACGAAATGCGGTCATTTTAATATTTTGTTCGCCATAAATCTCGCGTATTTTTTCAATTAACTTGGGTAATTGGGGTGCAATTAAATAATCTTCACTATCAGGTTCGATAGCAATGAAATAATTATAATATTCATCTATTAATTGGGGGCGTAGTCTTTCAAATATCGCTCGGCAACGCAGACCTAATTGAGTTCTTTCTGCTTTGCGTTTTGCTAATTCTTCGGGGGGGATAGTATTTTCTTTTAAGATTCTACCCCGTCTTACTTGTCGCTTCTCTGATAAGTTCGTCATGTTTTTAATAAAGTAAATTTTACTATGTTTTATTATAGCTAATAAATATTATTTTGTCAAGTTAGGGATGGGAGAGGTGCGATCGCTTGTACCTTGTTATTAAAGGGATGGAAAAAGGGCGATCGCGCTTTGAGATTGGGGGTAGGAGAGATGCGATCGCACTTTTGGTGATTTGGGATATGGGAAAATAGGACTAATGAGTTTCTAATTAATGATCAACCATCCTGTAGGGGCGGGTTCTCAACAATTCTTTGATTCTAACCGATCACCTGACTAAACCCGCCCCCTTCTGAGGCTTTTTTAACTTAGAATAATGGTATAATACCATTGATAACAACCGCACATACTATGAGCAAAGAAAACATGATGCTGACACTGGATAGCGAGAAAAAAGCAGCACTTTCGGCGATCGCAACTCTAATGGATCGGGATTTAAGCGACGTAGTGAATGAAGCTATCTCAAACTATCTGGAAATCAATCAAAAACTCCTGACAGAAAGCACAAAAAATCTGGAAAAATCAAAGGCTTGTGACTTGATTGATGAGGGAGAAAAAAAGAGACCTATTGATTTACAATCTCGCGGTATAAATCGACAACAAGCAGCCAATTTGTGTGCTAGACTGCAAAGTTTTACTGAAGATTGGAATTGTCCAGAAATGGATGTCTATGATGCCTTATAATCGCGGTGGATTGAGTTGAAAATACATAGTATGTCACCTAATTTTTAGAAAAACTTTACCATTGGATAGGAAAGAATAGCTTTATCTTCTGTCATAATGGTTAAATCATGCTCTAAAGATTGACAGAGTAAAACACGATCAAAGGGATCATTATGTAAGGCTGGTAATTTAGCTAATTGAGTAATCGTAGTTTCAGCAATAGATAAACTAGAAATTAAATGTTTTTCACGCTGTTGGGGAAGGTAAATTTTAGGAGATTCTGGTAATGGTAATTTTCCTAATTGATATTTAATTATTGCTTCCCAAACCGAAACTACACTGAGATAAATCTCGTTATCTTGATTACTGATAGCATCATAATATTGGTCTGCTAGTCATTTATTATTAGTAATAAACCACAGAAAAATATGAGTATCTAAGATAATTTTCATGGATTGGTAAATAAGTTAATAATTTCTTCAGGGAGGGGATCATTAAAATCATCTGGTACAACAAATTCACCCTCACATAAACCAATAGGACGGCGTTCTTTTTGAGGTGGTTTTGTTAGTATCGGTTTGATTTCAGCAATAGGTTGATCAGCTTGAGTAATGATCAAGCTGTTACCTTCTTGAATCAGTTTGATAAATTCTGATAAATTGTGCTGAATGTCATCTATATTTAGGGTAATCATGGCATTATTTTTGGTTACTGATTTCTAATTGAAAATCCAGAAAAAGTAATTAAGGCTGTTGTTGTAATTGAGTCATTAATGGGTCAGGAATTTCTAAAGTTACTAGATTCATAAAATTAACTATTAATTATAGTTATTAATTGATTTTAACTGAAATTAATCTTTACTGTCCATACTCTTAAATTAAAAGCGATCAACAAGGATTTGATATGTCTTGATTATAACGAATTAATTATTATTTTGTCAATTGACTCCTCTAAATACGCTAACGTCTGATGAAATTGCCAATCAGCTTTTATATGTGTAAATTAAGTGTTTATTGAAAAATTAGCGATCGCGCTTTGAGTTTGGGGGATGGGAGAGGCGCGATCAAACTTTTGGTGATTTGGGATATGAGAAATAGGACTAATGAGTTTCTAATTAATGATTAACCATCCTGTAGGGGCGGGTTCTCAAAAAATCTTCAATTTAAACCCATGATCTGACTAAACTTGCCATCTCTTTAACTCACGTTGTAAATTTTCATGAAAACTGAATTTATTACGATTTTTGAAATACTTTCAAATCGCCTCAACTTGCCAATCTTCAGAACTTAATCCGGCTCTTTCAATGGCTTTTAAGCAAAATGAATTAATATCTTCCGCACATAAGTTAACCTCAATAAAAGCCCCATTTTTTAGTTTTCTGGTGTATCTTAATTTTTGATTATTCCAATTTACTAAACGAGGATAGTCTGTAATAAGTTCCTGAAACTTATCTTCATCTAATTCGGCAACAACGTTTAGGGTTGTTTCTAATACATCTCGCCAATTTTTAACAGTATATTTTTTGTTAAGTACAGACAATACTGTGGGTTTTGTTCCTCTAACTTTACCCACAGTATTGTCTTTAACCTCCCCAAAGTAAGGCCATATTTTTAGACAGATTTCTGCTAAAGATTCTGATCTATCTTCAATATCCTCCTTCTTCCAGGTGATTTTATTTTTAAAATACTCGTTTAATTCTAAATGACTTTCTAACAAAATGTCCCGTTTTTTATCAAAAGGTTTATTAGAAAGTTCAGGATTATATCCTGTGAGAGTTAAGTTTCCCAGTGTATGCAGCAACAGTTGGTGAGTTGTTTCCCAATCTTCGCCTAAAGATTTTTCCCAATCTTTATTGAGCTTTTGAGGCATAATGTGTTCGATTGAAAGATTATCGAAAGATACACCTTCTTTATGGGCAAATGACTGTTCGATTGATTCTAAAATTAGTTTAGCCTTTTCTGCCTTCACCCTAGTTGCATAAAGTTCCACTTCTTTTAACATCAATTTAAACTTATCATCGCTGGGATAGTTTTTTTGGGCAAGAATTTCTTTTAACCCATCCATAAAATTTTTATCAATTTTTTGTTTAATTTGACTGTATAAAGAAGGAAACATTTTGTTGAGGGAGTTGGTGGGAAAGTTACAAACAAAACGACGAATAATAAAGTTTTCCAGAATCTTTAAGATTTCTACAAATTCATCAGCAGTAAATTTACCGTTGCTGTAATCATCGTAACAATTTAGTAAAAATGGATAGACCGTAGTTAATTCTAGTCTTTTTATTCGCATCAGAAAATTACTAATAGCTTTGTTGATTTCCTTATTTGGCTCAATTAATTTATTATAGTAGTCGGCAAAAATAGCTAAATCTTCTAAAGATTCTAAAGCATTTTTAGCATTAACTTTATCCTTTAATGTCAAATAAACTTGATCTTTTTTAACTTCTCGACCATATTTCATTAAATAATGACGGATAAATTCAGTCAAATTATCGCCTAAAGCGTCTTGCATTGGTTCCCAATATTGAGCATAAATTTCCTCCTGTTGTTCCACATGAATTTTCATAAAGAAGTAGTTTCTAATTAAATCAGCTTCGCTTAAAGCTTTTCCTTTCGCATTTAAACTTTCAAAAACCAAGTGCGGATTTTCGTCTGGATCTAAAACAATACTAACTAAGGAAAGACCACTAATAATCACTGTTGTAATTAAACTTAATTCAATTTCTCTCTGACGTAATTTTTTATCAAAGAAGCGATAGCACTCATTAATTAAAGATTTCTCAGGGTTAGCAGAACTTTCATCAATAATCTTATGAAAATTGCAACGATCTGCCTGAGTAGGTTGTAGCTTATATTTTTCTAATCCTATTTCATAAGGATTAATTAGAATGGTATTATTAATTTTTTCTGCTATTTTATGTATTTGTTGTTGTTTAGCATGATCACGAACAACAGCCAATAAAATTAAAATAGTTATCAGTCTTTGTTGTCCATCAATTAATAAATATTTAGACACTCCTTCCGGCACAGAAACCGTTTGCATAGTCACAATAGAACCCATAAAATGAGGTCTTATTGTTTCCTGTTCTGTCAAATCTATCAGATCCTCCCACAAATTTTCCCATTGTTGACGTTCCCAGCTATAGAAACGTTGAAATAGGGGAACAAGATATTGTTGGGTTCCTTCTAAAATCTTTTGTAGCTTGGTTTCCGATGCTTTCATATTTTTTAGGTATATTTCAACTAAAATTATTTAAGGCTTGATGTTAATGGTTTACTAATAAGGCCATTTTTCTAGTCCTTTCTCGTCAGTTGGGTTAACCTAAGAGAACCTAACATCTTTTTCCAATCACAATTTTATCAATATGGCAATTTTACATGGAAGTTGGTGCATGACGCCGGGTGGGTCTTTCTTTCTATGGGGAGAAACCTGGCGACGAGTCCCGTCAGAGTCCTTTTATTCAGAAGCAATTTTCCCCTATCCTTTTGCTTTAAATGATACAGAATTATTGACTCAACTATTGTTAAAAAATATTGGGTTATCAAATATTCCATCCCAACAAATTATAGCGTTACCAACAGATATTTCTGAATCTGGGGAACTCACTCCGATTTATTCTGCTACAACTAATATTCCTAAATCCTATCTTTATCCTTGGCAAATTACTGGAATTAGTCTCAACCCTCAACAAGCGTTTCAATTTTTACAATCTCTACCCTTGAATACCGTTATCACAACTGATTCCGACCTGGGGGAAGATCTACGTTTTTGGTCACATATTGCCCGTTGGAGTTTGGATTTATTAGCCCGATCTAAATTTTTACCCGGATTAATTAAACAATCTGATCAAACTATTATATCTCAATGGCAACCGCTTCTTGATAGTGCGATTGATCAAGCTAGATTATTACGTTTTGCCCAACAAATGCCAACGGTTTGTCGAGTATATCAGGAGTTAATAGAAGGTGATAGTTTGGCGATTAATTTACCCCTGTCTGCTGAGGATATTATTATTAATTTTTTATCGATAATGATTGATCAACAGGTGAGAAATATAGCTAAAGAAGTTGATCAAAAAGCGATTGTATCACTTCCAATTTGGCAAAAATGGTTACAGAGTTTAGGACAAAAAGAAAATACTATTAATGCTGAATTAACAGAAATAGAATTCCTAGAAACCACTTTAAAAAATTGGACTTCTCCCCTACAATATTCTTTATCTGAATTTAATCTATTTTCGACGGCTTTTCGTTTACATCCTCCCACAGAATATAATCCTAATTGGCAATTAGAATATTGTCTACAAGCTATTGATCAACCTGAATTTATTGTTAATTCTAATATTGTTTGGAATCATCCTGTTGACTCATTTAATTATCGAGGGAGAACCATTAAACATCCCCAGGAAACCCTGTTAAAAGGCTTAGGACTGGCTTCAAAATTATATCCGGTAATTGAAACCAGTTTACAGCAAGCACGCCCCCAAAGCTGTAGTTTAAATCCTTTACAAGCTTATCAATTTTTGAAAAGCTATGCTTGGCGCTTTACTGATAGTGGTTTAGGGGTAATATTACCTCCGAGTTTAGCAAATCGAGAGGGGTGGGCGAGTCGATTAGGATTAAGTATTAAAGCAGAAACCCCTAAATTAAAAACCAATGAAAGATTAGGATTAAAAAGTCTATTAAACTTTAAATGGCAATTATCAATTGGTGGTCAAACCATGACTAAGGCGGAATTTGATCGCTTAGTTGCTAAGGAAAGTCCGTTAGTAGAAATTAATGGGGAATGGGTAGAATTACGCGAATCGGATATTAGATCGGCAAAGATATTTTTTAGTCAGCGCAAAGATGAAATGACGCTTTCCTTAGAAGATGCGTTAAGGTTATCAACGGGAGATACTCAAATGATTGAAAAATTACCTGTTGTTAATTTTGAAGCGGGAGGAAAATTACAGGAATTATTAAATACTTTAACCAATAATCGTAACTTAGAACCGATTCCGAATCCTAAAGATTTTAAAGGGGAATTACGACCTTATCAAGCTAGAGGTGCAGGTTGGTTGTCTTTCCTAGAACAATGGGGTTTAGGAGCTTGTTTAGCTGATGATATGGGATTGGGAAAAACCATAGAATTTATTGCTTTTTTACTACATTTAAAAGAACAGAATAGTTTAGAAAATCCAGTTTTATTGGTTTGTCCAACATCGGTTTTAGGAAATTGGGAACGGGAGGTTAAAAAGTTTAGTCCCACCCTAAAAGTTATGGTTCATCATGGCGATAAACGGGCTAAAGGTAATAATTTTACTAAAATAATTCAAGATAAAAATTTAGTGATTACCAGTTATCCCTTAACTTTCCGAGACGAGAAAGAATTGCAAGGAGTAACTTGGCAAGGACTGGTATTAGATGAAGCTCAAAATATTAAAAATCCCGATGCTAAACAATCAAAAACCGTTAGAAATATCAACGCATCGTTTAAAATAGCACTAACAGGAACTCCGGTAGAAAATCGCCTCTCGGAATTGTGGTCAATTATGGATTTCTTGAATCCAGGGTATTTAGGACAACGACTATTTTTTCAACGACGGTTTGCTATTCCCATTGAAAAATATGGGGATACGGATTCTTTGAAGATTTTGCGATCGCTCGTACAACCCTTTATTTTACGTCGCTTAAAAACCGATAAGGATATTATTCAAGATTTACCGGAAAAACAGGAAAATATAGTATTTTGTCCTTTAACAACTGAACAAGCAACCCTATATCAAAAAATTGTTGATGACTCCTTAGAAAAAATTGATGATGCGGCAGGAATTCAACGTCGAGGAATGATTTTAGCTTTATTAGTCAGACTGAAACAAATTTGTAACCATCCGGTTTTAATCGAAGCTAAAGTTAAAAATAGTAAAAAATCAGATATAATTAAAACTCAATATTCAGGAAAATTACAACGTTTAACAGAAATGTTAGATGAGGTTTTAGCAGAAGGCGATCGGGCTTTAATTTTTACTCAATTTGCTGAATGGGGAAAGGTATTACAACCCTATTTAGAACATTATTTTAACCGAGAAATATTATTTCTATATGGAAGTACCTCAAAAAATAAGCGAGAAGAAATGATTGATCGCTTTCAAAATGATCCGCAAGCTCCCCCGATTATGATATTATCGTTAAAAGCCGGAGGAGTAGGATTAAATTTAACCCGGGCGAATCATGTTTTTCATTTTGACCGATGGTGGAACCCAGCAGTGGAAAATCAAGCGACAGATCGAGTTTTTAGAATTGGTCAAACCCGCAATGTACAAGTCCATAAATTCGTTTGTACAGGAACATTAGAGGAAAAAATCCATGATTTAATTGAAAGTAAAAAAGCGTTAGCGGAACAGGTTGTTAGTGCGGGAGAAGATTGGTTAACAGCTTTAGATACTGATCAACTCAGAGATCTATTAATATTAGATCGGAACTCAATTATTGAAGAAGAAATCCCATTATAGCCCCGTTGTTGCGCTTAAGCGCATCTTATCTTATCTTATAAAAATTATGTGCGCTAAAGCGCAACAACAAGGAGGATAAAATGAGTCAAGAATGGTGGTCACAACAATGGTTAGATTTATTAGACAAATATCGGTTTAAAAAACGCTTGGAACGGGCTAGAAATTACGCGAGAGAAGGTAACGTTTTAAATATTGAATTTAAAGATCAAAAAGTTTTAGCACAGGTTCAGGGGACTCAAATCGAACCTTATACCGTTTCCTTGTGGTTAGATATATTTAGTAATGAAGAATGGAATTATATTATCGCCACCCTATCACAACGGGCAATTTTTAGTGCTAAATTATTAGCCGGAGAAATGCCGCCGGATATTGAGGATGTGTTTGCCGCCAATGGGTTAAGATTATTTCCTTTTTCCCTAGATAATGTTCATTCTGAATGTAGTTGTCCAGATCAAGCTAATCCCTGTAAACATATTGCCGCAGTTTATTATATGTTAGGCGATCGCTTTAGTGAAGATCCTTTCGTTTTATTTCAACTGAGGGGAAAAAATGCCGAACAAATTATTAATGCTTTACGACAGTTGCGAGGTCAAAGTAAAGATGAAATTAACGTTGCTACCTCGGAAGAAATAACGATAAAATTTAATCCTAATTCGTTAAAAATTGATCAATTTTGGAATTACTCTCAACAGCTAGATTCTGCTTTAGTTGTGATTACACCGCCTCCGAGTAGTGAAACGGTACTTGATATTTTAGGGGCAATGACCTTAGCCACAATCGGGATGAAGTCTACAAATCGTTCTACATTATCTGACACAGATATTGTGATGCAATATTTAGAAACAGTCTACAAAAATGTCAGCCAGCAAGCGGTTTTAGTAGCACTTAATCGGGAAGAAAATTAATTGATCAATCAACAAAATAGGGTAATTTAGTATCTGATATGTTAAAAACCATATCAAGTAGGTGATCATATTCATCAAGATTGTCAACCTCTAATGTAAAAATGAGAAGTGTAGCCTTGCGTTAGGGATGGTTTAGAATCGTGGTTTTTAAAATTGGTTTATTAGGACTAGGAACAGTTGCAACCGGAGTGGTTGAAATTCTGTCCAACCCGGAGGGTCGTCATCCCTTGTTATCGGAGTTAAGTTTGCATCGGGTAGGGGTGCGATCGCTTGCTAAACCCCGCAGTGTCAATATACCCGAACATATGCTGACAACGGATTTAGAAGCAATTGTCATTGATCCGGCCATTGATATTGTGGTGGAATTAATCGGCGGTTTGGAACCAGCGCGATCGCTCATTCTACAAGCGATTGAAAATGGCAAGCATATTGTTACCGCCAATAAAGCCGTGATTTCCCGTTATGGGAGTGAAATTTTTGATGCGGCGAATAAAAAAGGGGTTTATGTGATGTTAGAGGCCGCCGTTGGGGGCGGGATTCCGGTGATTCAACCGTTAAGACAATCCTTGGCTGCGAATCGGATTCAAACAGTCACCGGAATTATTAATGGGACAACTAACTATATTTTGACTCGGATGAAAAATGAGGGGGCAGATTTCTCTGAAGTTTTAGCGGATGCTCAACGGTTAGGATATGCAGAAGCTGACCCCACCGCCGATATTGATGGCTTAGATGCAGGAGATAAAATTGCGATTCTGGCGTCCTTAGCTTTTGGAGGCAGAATTAAGTTAGAACAGGTTTATTGTGAAGGGATTAGAAAGGTGACGGCGACGGATATCACCTATGCGGAAAAATTGGGATTTGTGATTAAGTTATTAGCGATCGCAAGCCGAAATCCCCAGGCGACTCCTGAACAGGATTTATTATCGGTTCGAGTTCATCCGACTTTAGTTCCATTTTCCCATCCGTTAGCCAGTATTAATGATGTTTATAATGCCATTTTAGTTGAAGGAGAACCGATTGGACAGGTAATGTTTTTTGGCAGGGGAGCCGGATCGGGGCCTACGGCGAGTGCTGTAGTTTCTGATATGTTGAATATTATTGCTGTTTTACAAATGCAAGAAGCAGAAGTCGTTAATCCGATTATTCCCCATGAAATGATGAGTTGTAGTCATCAACATTACTGTAAAATTGCGCCGATGGAGGATCTAGTCACCCGTTTTTATACTCGGTTTCTGACTAAGGATTCTCCTGGGGTAATTGGCAAATTAGGCACTTGTTTTGGTCAGCATCATGTCAGTATAGAATCAATTGTACAAACGGGATTTCATGAAAATTTAGCGGAAATTGTTGTAGTTACCCATGATGTTTTGGAGGGTAATTTTAATCAAGCTTTAAGTGAAATTAAAGGTTTTGATGAAATTGACAGTATTCCTAGTATTTTAAGGGTACTGTAAATCAGTTATCAGTAAACAGTTATCAGTTATCAGTGTAAGAGTTATCAGTTATCAGTGCAAGAATTATCAGTTGTCAATTGACAGTAAAGAGTTCATTGTTAGTATTTAGTGGGCTAAAAACAGTTAACTGGTAGGGGCGGGTTCTTTTAGATCTTTGCTAATCACCGCGCATCTTGATGAACCCGCCCCTACAACTGATGACTGATTAGGAGTGTAGATCCGTAGGTTATGATAGATATATTCATATTTCTTAATTTTTGTTTACAAAATCCTGATGACTGCACCAAGCATTGCCAAAACCAAGCAATTCTTTAAGAAAACCGTATTTTTTGACAACGAGCCAACCCCAGAACTGATCGCCATTTTGCTGGTGTACTTTGTCCAGGGAATTTTAGGACTGGCCCGTTTGGGGGTGAGTTTTTTCCTCAAGGATGAATTGGGAATGAGTCCGGCGCAAGTGTCGGTATTACTGGGAATTGTGGCGATTCCCTGGATTATTAAACCCCTATTTGGCTTTATTTCCGATGGTCTGCCGATTTTTGGTTATCGGCGGCGTCCCTATTTAATTCTCTCAGGACTGTTAGGAACCCTATCCTGGGTCGCCCTGGCTACAATTGTTCACACTCCTTTAGGCGCTACGGGGGCCATCGCCTTGAGTTCCCTTTCCGTGGCTATTGGCGATGTAATTGTCGATTCCTTAGTGGTTGAAAGAGCCCGTCACGAATCGATTCATAATATTGGTTCTCTGCAATCCGCTTCCTGGGGAGCTTCGGCCATTGGCGGATTAATTACCGCCTATTTAGGAGGATTTTTATTAGAGAAATTTCCCCCACAAACCATATTTTTAATTACAGCAACTTTTCCCTTAATTACTTCCATTGTGGCGGGATTAATTGTAGAAGAATTTCAAGGTCAACCTTCTAATTGGCAAACGGTTAAATCTCAAATTAAAAATCTGCGTCAAGCCATCACCCAAAAATCAATTTGGTTGCCTACGGCCTTTATTTTTATTTGGCAAGCCACACCCACGGCTGATTCGGCATTTTTCTTTTTTACCACTAATGAATTAGGATTTCAACCAGAATTTTTAGGGCGAGTTCGTTTAGTGACTAGCGTGGCATCCCTACTCGGAATTTGGCTATTTCAACGATTTTTTAAGTCCCTTCCCTTTCGGACAATCTTTTTTTGGTCAACAATTATTTCCACCCTATTAGGGATGACGATGTTACTATTAGTCACCCACACCAACCGAACCCTAGGAATTGATGATCATTGGTTTAGTTTAGGGGATAGTTTAATCCTAAGCGTGATGGGACAAATTGCCTATATGCCTGTTTTGATATTAGCTGCTCGCCTCTGTCCTCCAGGGGTAGAAGCCACATTATTTGCCCTATTAATGTCTATTTCTAATTTAGCAGGTTTAATTTCCTATCAATTAGGAGGTGTCCTCACCTATTGGTTAGGAATTACGGAAACCAATTTTGACCAATTATGGTTACTGGTGATGATTACTAACCTGAGTACCTTATTACCGATTCCCTTAATTCATTGGTTGCCAAATAATAGTGCAGAAATCGAACCCCCAACGGTCACCATTCAACCAGCAGAACTTGATCAATTAACCGTAAATCCTTAATTAAGAGACAATGAAAAATATAATTTCTCAGCCAGCAAATCCCTTATCCTACAGTATCAAAGATTGGGCAAAGGGATATCTTTCTCAACCCCATGAATACGACTATTGGATTGAAGATATTGAAGGAGAAATTCCGACGGAACTAGAAGGAACTCTCTATCGCAATGGCCCAGGTTTATTAGATATTAATGGACAAAGTTTTCGTCATCCCTTCGATGGCGATGGCATGATATCTGCGATTCGCTTTACCGAAGGTACTGCCCACTATTGTAATCGATTTGTCAAAACTCAAGGTTATTTAGAAGAACAAAAAGCCGGAAAAATTCTCTATCGGGGTGTGTTTGGAACCCAAAAAGCCGGAGGATGGTTAGCAAATTTTCTGGATTTAAAAATCAAAAATATTGCTAACACAAATGTTATTTATTGGGCGGGAAAACTATTAGCATTATGGGAAGCTGCCCAACCCTATCATCTGGATACCAAAAGTTTAGAAACTATTGGAATTGATGACTTAGAGGGGATTTTAGAACCCGGAGATGCCTTTTCAGCCCATCCTCGAATTGATCCTAATTGTGAATGGAATGGCGGTGAACCCTGTTTAGTCAATTTTTCGATTAAACCGATGTTATCAACCACCATTACAATTTATGAAATTTCTACCCAAGGAAAGTTACTGAGAAAACAGGTTCATTCTGTACCTGGATTTGCTTTTATTCACGATTTTGCTATTACTCCCAATTATTGTATTTTCTTCCAAAATCCCGTCCAGTTCAATCCCATTCCCTATTTATTAGGATTATCGGGGGCGGGAGAATGTATTAACTTTCAAACCGAAAAACCGACTAAGATTATTGTGATTCCCAGGGGTAAAAAGGGTAAAATTCAATATTTTGAAATGCCTTTGGGATTTGTGTTTCATCATGCCAATGCCTATGAACAAGATGATACTTTATTTGTGGATTCTATTTGTTATCAATCCCTATCCCAAATTCGCCCCAATGAAGATTATCGAGAGACGGATTTTAGTGTATTAGACCCCGGACAATTATGGCGTTTTTCCTTGGGTTTGACCACGGGAAAAATAGAGCGTCAACTGATTGAATCTCGCTGTTGTGAATTCCCATCTCTCCATCCAAATTATGTCGGTAGACCCTATCGCTATTTATATTTAGGGGCCGCCCACGATGCCGAAGAAAATGCCCCCCTACAGGCAATTTTGAAAGTGGATTTAAAAATGAATCAGCGTCAATTATGGAGTGCCGCCCCGACAGGATTTGTCAGTGAGCCCATATTTGTGCCGCGGAAAAATGCCATCGCCGAGGATGATGGATGGGTGTTAACGGTGGTGTATAATTCTGAAAATCATCGTTCCGAGATTGTAATTTTGGATGGTCGTGATTTAGGGAAAGGTGCGATCGCTCGATTACACTTAAAACATCATATTCCCTACGGTTTACATGGAACCTTCGTGCCTTTTTGAAGTTTAGACTCTGATACCCTAACAACGGTAAGATCGCTGATCCGCTCGATATGTTAGGGTAAAAACGACAGAATTAGTAGACTCTTTAGCGAGGCAGTCCGATGAAGTTTAGCATCGTGATTACAACTTATAACCGCATTGCTTTACTGAAACGGGCAATTGATTCTGCATTGAAACAAACCATTCCCTGTGAAGTTGTGGTTGCAGATGATAGTTCTTCTGACGAAACAGAAGACTATGTTCGTAATTTATCTGCTTCCTTAGCTCAACAGGGAGACCACCGTTTAGTTTATCATCGCAACTCCAGTAATCTAGGCCATTCTGCCACGATGAATGCCGGGGTTAAAGTCGCTTCTGGAGAATGGATTAAACCCGTAGATGATGATGATTATTTGGCGGTCAATTGCATTGAAGAAATGAGCAAAGCTATTGAAACCTATCAAACTAAAGTCAATCAAAATTCATCCTCCCAGGCGGTAATTTGTTCGGTCTCAGCGTCTCAAGTAGACCCTGACGGTAAAGAATTAAGTCGAACTCGCTTAACCGGCCCAGGCACAGTTTATTATATTCCCCAGGAAGATATTCACTATGGAATGTTATTAGAACAAGTGCCATTTGGAACCCCGATTCAAGTCGCCTATTCCAAAGAAGCGTTTATCAAATCCGGTGGCTGGGATTCGAGTTTGGATACTAATTGTGATGATATTGATTCTTGGATTAAAATTTCTCAATTTGGAGATGCAATTTTTATTAATCAGTGTTTAGCCTATCGTACTATTTGGCCGGGAGCTTTTAATCAAAAAATATCCCTGCAAAAGCGATTAGATACTAATATTTTAATCAAGGAAAAAATCTATAAATTGGTTAATCACAAATATCATATCCAACTCCCTAGCCTTGAACATATTAGGGATTATCTTAAACTACATTGGAGTCTTGTGGCGTTAAAAAGAGCTAAAGTTAAAAACGCTATTTGTTTTTCCTCAAAATCCTTGTTTTCTGCTCAAGGTTGGAAATTATTAATATCTTCTCTTTTAAATCGAAGACAACAATGGTCAAAATTAAAACAAATGTCAAAAGTAGATAAAACCTCAGAAATTTTCGTCAAAAAAATAATTTTAATTGAATAATATTATGAAACATTTTTTAAAAATAGCTCGAACTTTCCTGTCAACCTACTATGCTTATATGGTTGAATATCGAGCCGAATTGTTTTTCTGGGTATTGTCGGGTTCCTTACCTTTTATTTTAATGGGAATTTGGATAAAAGCCTCCGAAACAGGTAATATCGGACTTAGTTCTATTGAGTTTGCTCGATACTTTTTGGCTGCTTTTATTGTCCGACAAAGTAATGTAGTTTGGGTGATTTGGGAGTTTGAAAAAGAAGTAATTCAAGGAAAACTTTCCCCTCGATTATTACAACCGATTGATCCAGTTTGGCATCATTTTCTTAGCCATATTGCCGAACGATTTGCCCGTTTTCCCTTTATTATTGGACTAATTATTTTATTTTTTGCCCTCTATCCCGAATCTTTTTGGATACCCAGTTTAGGACAAACCTTATTATTTTTATTCGTATTAATTTTAGCTTTTATGCTGCGGTTTATTATTCAATATACCTTTGCTTTATTATCATTTTGGACGGAACGAGCCAGTGCCATTGAACAAATTTGGTATTTACCCTATATATTTTTATCAGGAATAATTGCTCCTTTAACCGTCTTTCCTCCCTTGATTCGGGAAATAACATTATGGACTCCTTTTCCCTACCTAGTTTATTTTCCTGCTTCTATTATTGTGGGATTTCCCGTTGATGTATTTCGAGGTTTATTGATAATGTTCTTTTGGGGAATTTTGTTTTTTATACTCAACCGTTGGCTATGGAAACGGGGATTAAAACAATATTCAGGAATGGGTGCCTAGTAGTGAGTCCTTCAGGACTCTCTTTCTGGGAGAAAGCCCTAAAGGGCTTACTACGATTAATGGGTTATATTAATATAAATACATCACCAAAAAAAACAACAATGAGACTACTCCATACAATGTTACGCGTAGGAAACCTAGACCGTTCTCTAAAATTTTACTGCGATATTTTAGGAATGAAACTACTGCGCCAGAAAGACTATCCAGGGGGTGAATTTACCTTAGCTTTTGTCGGTTATGGCGATGAATCCGATCATAGCGTGATTGAGTTAACCTATAACTGGGGCGTCGAACAATATGAAATCGGTACCGGTTATGGTCATATTGCCCTCGGTGTTGATGATATTTACGCCACTTGTGAACAAATTAGAGCCGCTGGGGGTAAAATTACCCGTGAACCCGGCCCAATGAAACATGGAAACACTATAATTGCCTTTGTGGAAGATCCCGATGGTTATAAAATAGAGTTAATTCAGTTAGGAACTCAGGGATCAAATTCGGAAAAAGAAACGACTGTTGCGGCTTTAGGTTCTTGATTTTAAACAATTAAAACCCTTCCCTTAATAGGGGGAGGGGAAAATATTTAAAGTAAAGTTATGCACCATCCTTTGCTTATAATTTTCGTCAAAGTCACGATTTTTTCTTTGATGTTAGCCATCGGACTCAATCTTTCTTTTGAGAAAATGCTCTCCTTCTGGCGCAAACCAGCTTTACTATTCCGTGCGCTTCTAGCCGTTGTTGTGTTAGTTCCCCTAGTCGTTATTATCCTGCTAAAACTGTTTAATTTACCGCCAGGAGTAATGATAGGATTAGTCCTGCTAGCAGCATCTCCAGGAGCACCTCTGACCACAATGCGAGCGCAAATGGCTGGAGCGAGATTTCGTTATTCAGCCAGTCTTCAGCTAACCCTAGCTTTACTGGCCGTTTTTATTACTCCTATAACCTTAGCTATTTTCGCCATTTTGTTTAAAGGAATTCCAGAAAACACAACGATTTTAGAAGTCGCTGAACAAGTGACTATAGTACAATTTTTACCTGTTATTATCGGTCTTTTACTCCAAAAATATGAGGCTAAATATGTAGATGTGATCGCTAAATTTTTAACTTTTATGTCAAATGGTTTGTTTTTTGTATTAGCCATATTACTCTGTATCTTAGGATTCCCTTTATTATTGAAAGTTTGGGGATTACCGATGATTGCGATCGCTATTCTGGTCATTGCTTCTCTCGGTATTGGACACACTTTAGGGGGGCCAGATGAGGATAAACGATCAATTCTAGCGATTTCCTGTATTGCTCGTAATGTCGGTTTGGCTCTATTTATTGCTATTTTGAATAATGTACAACAGCAGGTGATTCCGACGCTGATAGCTTATATAATTTTGGGAGCCATTTTAGGTGTTCCCTACTCTCTTTGGAATAAGCGAAAATTAGCCTCCTTAACCCCCGAAACCTAACCCATTATGAGTCAGCCACCCGTCAATTCAGAACCCCCTAAACATCTTTCTAATGATGATTTAGCAGTAGATCGTACCGAAATGGCTAAATACCGCAGTCGGGCGGCCGCAGATCGCACTTTAATGGCTTGGATACGCACCTGTCTGTCGTTGATTGCTTTTGGTTTTGGTATCCCCACTATTGTTAGAACAATTGAACAAACCCACCTTCATCCTAATATTGACCCCGTAAGATTTTCTGTCATTGTTGGACTGTCTTTTATTAGTACGGGAATGGTAGGAATGGCTTTAGGGTTAAGGGAACACCGTCGGTTACTTCAACAAATTCAAAGCGATCGCTATACCTACGAAGCCTCTTATAGTACAGAAATTATTGGGGTTGCTTTGCTGGTCATTGGGTTAGTTAGTTTTATTGGGGTAATCGTTAAGTCCCTAATTTTTTAATCCTCTTTCGATATAACATAACCACTAAAAACCACCAGATGAAATCAACTTTAAGTTCTTGTTTCAGTCTATTAACAATTTTAGTCGCCACACCTGCTTGGGCGAGTGCTGTTAATCTGGATTCTGATCCGACGGTATCCTCGGCTTTTTCAGAAGATCAGCATCAGTTTTTGATTAATTCTGATCGGCATTTTCCCGTAGATCAATATCCGCTTGAATTCAATCCAGTTGCGGTTGAAAAAATGGCGATCGCTCCTTCTCCCTCACAACAATTAACTGAAAAGAATGCAGAAGATTATAAACTCTCTCAACTAAGTTCAACCTTCTTAAATCATAGCATTAATGCCGCTGATTTACAATCGCCTGAACTGAGAACCATTAATTATGCGATCGCCCCAGAAACAACTATTCCAAATCCTCCTAATATTGAGGGAAATACACTTAGCCAAAATCCCAATAATATTGTCAATGAATTCCTAGCTGAAGATACACCTAGTTCAACTCCAGAAACTGAACAACCAACGAAAAAACCCGGATGGAGATTTGAAGTTGAACCGATGCTATTTGTGCCCTTTAATATTCAGGGTTATGCCATTGTTGGAGAAGGTGCAAGTGTAAATCGAGTTGTTTTAGTTGACTTAATTACGGCTGAAATTACGAATCGAATCTTAAATCAATTACCCAAAGATATAATTGAACAAACCGTTAATAGAGTTTTAGAACGTCTACCATTTGATCGCAGTAATACTCGGTTAGAAGACCGCATTGCTCAAGGAGTGCGCGATCGTTTAAAACAACGGGGAGAAGACCTAACAGCACGTTTAGAAACTCAAATTCGAGAAGGAGTACAAACAATAGTCAATCGAGTTCCTTACGGTCAAGTTCCGATTCAAGTTGATTTTAATTTGGGTATAGGAAAAATGCTCGACCTTAATTTTACTAGACTTTTACAGTTAGGAACCCGTTTAGAAGCTTGGAATGGAGATATCGGATTAATCTTTCAGGGGGTATATACTGAAATCGGTTTGACGAATAAAGGTTCGCAAATTGATATTGATTTTGATACGGAATTATTAACCTCAGAAATCTTATTAGCATGGCATTTAGGAACCCTTCCGCTAACATCTGTTAAAGATACCTCAAAACCAAATAATGTCTATCCTTCCCTTGATTTTGAAGTCTATGGAGGGACTCGTTTTGGCTATCTCGATACGAATTTTAAGTTTAATCCCGGCCCGGAAATTAACTATCGACCGGATTGGTTTGATCCGGCATTAGGAGCGCAAATTACACTCAATTTAGCCGATAATCTTAAAATTACAACCAGAGGCGGAACCGCAATTACAGGGGGAAGTGAAGCCCAAGCAAATTGGGATTTATTGGTGGCTTTAGATTGGCAAATATCGCGGGATTTAACCTTATCTACAGGTTATCGTTTATATCAATTAAAAGTTGAAAAAGAAGGGAATATTGGAACTTCAACGGTTAAAATGACTTCTCAAGGAATGCGTTTAGGATTAGCTTGGTCTTTCTAGTTTAAACACAAACCCACTGAAACTGATTAAAGGTTTGGCTTATGGATTGGAATTTTAAAATTTTAATCCATTCTCTTCCGTACTTAGGAAGGCTTTGATATAATCAGAATATCCAATAATATCTTAAAATTGCATAACTATGCAGACCATCACCCTTGAAGTCAGTCCCGAAATTGCCGAAGCTTATCAATTTGCTTCCTTAGAGGAACGTCAACAGATTCAGCAAATTGTTAGCCTTTTACTCAAGAGAGAAAATGAAAATGATATTGATTTTTTAAGAAAAATAATGGATGAAATTAGCGACAGAGCAATGGCGAGAGGCTTAACACCAGAAATTTTAGAATCAATTATTAATGAAACCTAGACAATATTTAGTTTTAGATACCAATATTCTAGTCAGTGCGGTTCTGTCTAAAGCAAGTAAAGCACGTCAAGCCTTAGACAAAGCACAAAATATAGGGAATATTTTAATGTCATCTTCTGTCTTACTGGAACTAGAAGAAGTTTTATTTAGACCTAAATTTGACAAATATGTGACTCAAATAGAACAGTGCGTTACTGCATGATTCAGCCAGTCTATAAGTTAGCTCTCGCCTTCCCATGTTTTTTTCAACGTTTCTGAAGGTAACTCCCCAAATAATTGTTTATAATCCCTCGAAAAATGCCCCATACTCCAAAATCCCCAATGAGTTGCAATTCCTGAAATTGTAGTTTGGTTAGGATCGCAGGTTTTTAGAGTTCGTCGTACTCCATTTAATCGCTTGATTTTGAGATATTCCATCGGACTCATCCCAAACAAATCGTGAACACCATAAGACAATGTTCTGGGACTGGTTTTGACGGCTGTATACAGATCTTTTAACGTTAGAGGTTGATCAATATTTGCTATCATAAAATCTTCCACTTCTTTGATCATCTGATAACGTCCCAATTTAGGAATCCCCGAATCAAAAAAATCCTGATCAAACCGCAGGGTATCAATTAAAAGCGGTAAGCAATCTTCAACGATTAGCTTTTGGGTTTGCAGTTGCTGTAGCCAAGTTGGGTTGGTTTGAAGTAAATAAAATAATTGTTGTAAGTAAGTTTTAAAATTACTCAGTTTATTGGGATCAATATGAACTATATTTTTATGGAAAAACGTATCATTAAAGGACTTGTATTTCATAAGATCGGTGTATTGGTGAAATACATTAGTGCTGACTACAACTATTCCGACTCGACAGAGTTTCTGATTAATAATATAGGTTTCACGAGTCGGATCTAATCCAAATAAAACCTTCTGATTCAAACGCTGATTATGGGCGATTAATTCTTGATCTTGAGAGGTTAAAAGTGTTCCAAAAGTTAGAGTATTTGGGGGCTTATCTCCGACAATTTGCATAGCTTGATTAGCAGAAGCATAGATGAGTTGTAAACAGCCAAATTGAGCGATCGCTAATTCCCCTTTAAATTTTCCCTGACTGAGTTGATTTGCTGTCAAGTTCCAGGTTTTGAACGCCTCAGTCCATTGATCAAAATCTTCAAATAATTGATGCAAACAAAACGGATTAAATTCATCCCTCATCGGGACTATATTTGGGGTAGTCATAGAATATTTATTTTTGTCAATCACATTTTAGTAATTGTGTCAATATATTAAGATTGCAAATTTGGTATACCATCATTTCTAAAATCTTACGATAATATTAGGGGATTTCAGAATTAGGAGGTAAACTAGCTAAAAAGAGGCGACAAAACCCCTACGGGAGTTTGTCAATAATCTGGTTAATTTGTCATCTTATGGAATGGTCGTTTTTAAGAAACTTTGCAATTACCCTATTTGCCCTTTTAAATCCTTTAGGGATGCTGCCAATTTTCATTAGCTATGTGGGTCGTGAGCGACTAGGGGTGCAACGCTGGTTAGCCTTGTTTATTTCTGGCACTGTGTTGGGCTTGCTACTGTTATTTATGTTAACAGGCGCATCTGTCCTGCAATTTTTTGGTGTCACCCTGAATTCGTTTCGGATTGCGGGAGGCATCCTGTTATTAATTATCGGGATTAACATTGTAAATGGAGTAGCCTCCAAGACCACAGAAATTAACGTTACCAAGGCAAAAGAAAGCGATCTAACCCAGGCCCAATCTATCTATCGCCAAATTGTGATCCCGATGGCGATGCCTTTATTAGTGGGGCCCGGTGTAATTGCCAACGTCATACTTTATGCTAGTGAAGCAGAGGCAAAGAAAGGGAGTGGATTGCTTCTCGGATTAATCTTAATGACGATTTTAGTCAGTTTCTTCGTGTTCGTTATTCTCTTATCGGGTAGAGAGTTACAGCGCATGATCGGAGATACGGGACTCAGTATTGCTCAACGAACTCTTGGACTATTTGTCGCGGCGATCGGTGTTCAATTTATAGTTACAGGTTTAACCAATATCATTGTTGTTCAAATTGTGCCTGAAATTTTGAAACTCCGATAAAGCTACAGTCGATTACTATATCAATACAATTCTAACTTCAAGGAGAAATAAAAAATGACCGATAAAAAACCGAACATTGTCGTTATTTGGGGGGACGATATTGGTCAATCTAACCTCAGTTGTTATACTCACGGTTTGATGGGCTATAAAACCCCTAATATTGATCGAATTGCCAAAGAGGGGATGCTATTTACCGACTCCTACGCCGAGCAGAGTTGTACCGCCGGGCGATCAGCTTTCATCACGGGTCAATGCGTTTTTCGCACAGGTTTAAGCAAAGTCGGGATGCCGGGAGCCGACCTGGGGATGCGTTCCGAAGATCCGACTATTGCCGAACTTCTGAAGCCCCTGGGTTACGCCACCGGACAATTTGGTAAAAACCACCTGGGCGACAAAGACGAAATGCTGCCCACCAACCACGGCTTTGACGAGTTTTTTGGTAATCTCTATCACCTGAACGCAGAAGAAGAACCGGAATTACGAGACTATCCCCCGGCCGCCGACTTTCCCAACTTCAAGAAAAATTTTGGCCCGCGCGGTGTCCTCGACTGTAAAGCCAACCCAGACGGGACTCAAACCATTGTCGATACGGGTGCGCTGACCAAGAAACGGATGGAAACCATTGATGATGAAGTGCTGGCCAAAGCCAAGGATTTTATTGATCGCCAGGTGAAAGCAGGTATTCCCTTCTTCCTCTGGTTTAATACGACCCATATGCACTTCCGCACCCATGCTAAGGCTGAAAGTGTAGGGCAGTCTGGACGCTGGCAGTCAGAATACCACGATGTGATGATTGACCATGACAAGTGCGTTGGGGAATTGCTCAATTATCTCGATGCCCTCGGGATCACCGATAATACATTTGTCATGTATAGCACCGATAACGGCCCCCACATGAACTCCTGGCCTGATGCCGGGATGACCCCTTTTCGGAGTGAAAAAAATACGAACTGGGAAGGGGCCTTCCGTGTCCCCAAGTTGGTGCGCTGGCCAGGTGTGATTCAGCCGGGTAGTGTCTCGAATGAAATTGTTAGTCATCTGGACTGGTTGCCAACTTTTTTGGCGATCGCAGGTGATCCAGACATTAAAGAAAAACTACTCACAGGCTACCAAGCGGGGAATAAAACCTTCAAGGTACATCTGGATGGCTATAACCTAGTGCCTTATCTCAAAGGCGAGGTGGAAAAAAGCCCACGAGTCGAATACTTTTACTTTAGTGATGATGGCGACCTGATGGCATTGCGCTTTGACCACTGGAAGACGGTTTTCATGGAACAACGGGTAAAAGGGACTTGCCAAATCTGGGCCGAACCCTTGGTCACGTTGCGAGTTCCGAAACTGTTTAATCTCCGCACCGATCCCTATGAGCGTGCAGATATTACCTCAAATACCTATTGGGATTGGATGTTTGATCACATTCCTTTAGTATTGGCTGCCCAGCCTATAGTTGCCAAATTTATCGCAACTTTCCAAGAGTTTCCCCCACGCCAAAAAGCTGCCAGTTTTACGGTTGATCAGGTGATGGAAAAAATTACCTCTGGTATTGCCAGTCGTTAGGGGTATCACCCGTAGTGAGTCCTTCAGGACTCAGCCCTAAAGGGCTTACTACGGTTTGAGTACAATTTATAATTGAAAATGAGCTTAGATAAAATTATTGTTCCCTTGGATGTTCCCACAAAAGAAGATGCGATCGCCCTGGTGGAAAAACTGCCTCAAGTCACCTTCTGGAAAGTTGGTTTAGAATTATTTGTTAGTTGTGGCCCAGAAATTTTAACTTTCCTCAAATCTCAAGAAAAACGCATTTTTCTGGATTTGAAATTCCATGATATTCCGAATACCGTTGCTGGCGCTTGTCGGTCTGCTTCTCGATATGGTGTGGATTTAATTACCCTCCACGCAACGGCCGGAAAAACAGCCCTGAAAGCCGCACAAATCGCCGCCGAAGATGGCGCAAAGGAGGCGGGTTATCCCGTCCCTAAATTAATCGCTATTACCCTATTAACCAGTTTAAATTCTAGGGATTTAGCCTTTGATTTAAAAGTGCCTTTAGAATTACCGGAATATGCCTTACAAATGGCCTTATTAGCTCAAGAAAGTGGGTTAGCGGGGGCCGTTTGTTCTCCCCAGGAAGTCGCCCAACTCCGTCAAACCTGCGGGGATGAGTTTCTATTAGTTTGTCCGGGGGTACGTCCGGTTTGGGCAGATAAAGGCGATCAACAACGAACTTTTACCCCCTCCGAAGCGCTCAAAGCCGGGGCAAATTATCTGGTTATTGGACGCCCGATCACCGCCGCCGATGACCCGGTTACGGCCCTAGAACGTATTATTGAATCAGTCATCAGTTAACAGTCATCAGTCATCAGTCATCTAATAACTGATAACTGTTAACTGATTATAGTCCCAGGTCAACGGCGACCCGATGGGCGCAGGCGAAGCCGGAGAAAGCGACAGCGTTTAATCCTTGGCCGGGGAAAGTGCTATCACCGACACAATATAACCCCCGGATGGATGTGCGGTTAAAGGGCATTCCTAGGAGTCCTTTTAATTTATGGGTGGGAATGGGGCCGTAGGTTCCATCCTGTCGGTTTAAAAAGCGACGATGCGATCGCGCGGTGCCCACTTCCATATAGTCTAAACCCGCATCTAACCCGGGGAAAAGTATTTCTAAACGATCAATAATTCTGCCCGCCGCCTGTTCTTTTTTGGCTTCATATTCTGATTCGGGTAATTTTTCCCAATCATCAATCCAACTAGGGGTAAAAGCATGAATAATATGATAGCCGACCGGGGCTAAACTCGGATCTAATAAAGTTGGAATTGACACAAAAATTGTGCCCTCGGGTTCCTCCATTTTATCCCAATTTTCCACAATAATATGGTGACAATCGGTTTCTGGGGGAAGGATGGAGGCTTCTACCCCTAAATGTAAACTCAAGAAACTGGGGGATTTTTGATAACGTTCTCGCCATTTTTTTTCCGCCCTAGGCATAGATTCCAGGGGGATTAATTTACCAAAGGTATCCCAACGGGTGGCATTAGAAACGATTCTTTTCGCGCGATAAACTTTACCATCAACGAGTTCTACTCCCACTGCTTTTCCATTTTCTAATACAATTTGTTTAGCTCGGGCTTTATATTGAATTTGTCCACCAAATTTTTCTAATCCCTCGACTAATTTAATCGCAATTTGACCAACTCCACCTTTGGGATAGTTAATTCCTCCATAATGGCGATCGGAAAATACCATTCCGGCGTTGATCATTGGGGTTAAATCGGCGGGAACCACTGACCAGCAGTAACATTCAATATCAATAAACTTTAAAACTTCAGGATCAGTAATATAACGTTTGGCAATATCTCCGACATTTTGGGGTAAATACTGGACTAACCCTAAACATGATCCCGGTTCTTGGAAAAATACCCGCATTAAATAACGGGGTTCTTCCAAAGATAGCAACTCCATGGAGTTCAGACAGTTAAAGACGTTCCAGCATTCATCATAAAATTTACGAATCCCTTTTTCTTCCTGGGGGAAGCGGGTAATTAGTTCTTGCAAAAATTTCTCATAATCTCGATGTACCCGTAATTTGAGATCATTGGGTAGGTGATAATGAATTTGAACCGGATCGGGAATGGTTTCTAGGGTGACATCTACAGCTTGCAGGGCGCGGGTAAGTAGGTTGGTGGTTCCCTTGTCCCCAAAGCCAAAAATCATGGATGCACCGACATCAAATCGATATCCGTCCCGTTCAAAATATCCCGAACTTCCGCCCGGGATGATATAGCTTTCCAGGACGAGAACTTTCGCACCCTTGGCCGCTAATTGGGTCGCAGTCACCAGTCCTCCAATACCAGAACCAATGACAATTACGTCAAATTCCTGATCTGAGTCAGAACTAAATTCAGCAAAAGACTGGGATAGGTTAGAAACAGGCATGACTGTCAACTCTCTTAAGCATTTCCTGACTGTACAGTGTAGCGTCTTACGCCCAAATCAGAGAGTTCAATTTTCACCGTTTTCAGGAAAGGGGAATCACAATCAAGAAATTCGGGGTCAGCCTACCATTGCCGACTGCCCCGTTTGCCGATCCTTTTGAGAGGAGAACACTGAAAGTTAATATAGCTTTGTTGATAATTATTGTCAACACCTTGGGAAATTTTTTTTGCCTTGAGTGGGATAGGGGACTGGCGGGGGATAGTTTTGTGGCTCTGGATTCGGTGTACAATCAACGATTAATATAGTTAGTTTTAAGTCGGGAGTGTCGTCCCAGATAAATTTGTAGCCAGTATGAAACACACCCTATCTGTTTTAGTGGAAGATGAAGCCGGAGTCCTGACGCGCATTGCGGGTTTATTTGCCCGTCGGGGGTTCAATATTGAGAGTTTGGCCGTGGGCCCGGCGGAACAATCGGGGATTTCTCGAATTACAATGGTGGTTCCTGGGGATGACCATATTATTGAACAGTTGACCAAACAACTCTACAAACTGATCAATGTTCTGAAGGTGCAGGATATTACGGAAGTTCCCTGTGTGGAACGGGAGTTAATGCTATTGAAAGTTAATTACAATAGTAGTACCACTCGTTCTGAGATTATTGAGTTGGCCCAGATTTTCCGGGCGCGGGTTGTGGATATTGGGGATGATTCCCTAACCATTGAGGTAGTGGGCGACCCGGGAAAAATGGTGGCTATTGTCCAGGTTTTAGGTAAGTTTGGAATTCGGGAAATTGCTCGGACGGGCAAAATTGTCTTGGTGCGCGAGTCGGGGGTCAATACGGAATTCCTGAAAAGTAAAGCTTCGGTGGAAGCGAGATTTTAGCTGAAACAGCAGAATCTTAAACCAAGTAGGGGCGAATGGCCATTCGCCCCTACCGTGGCTTCTCAGATTTGTCGGACGTTTTAACTCGGATTTGATTAACAAATTGGGGTTGAGCGTCCTATTTTATTGGGTTTTAGGGGGTTGTAATGTTTTGTAAATTTTTTTCATCCGTTGTCGCACGAAGCTAGAAAGCCTAATTCCATCAGAATAGGAGCTTTTTTAAGATTTTTATGGATTTGGGGGTTGACTCGTTAGGAGAATTCGGTTATAGTCTTGAATATCGAGAAATTTACAGGTTCGGGCAGTTGAAAACAACCTATTTTAGTTTTTATACCAGCCATACATCCGTAGTCTCGCGCAAACGCACTTTGAAAACTAAATAGGGTAAGGTTTCCAGAAGGGTAGGGTTAGTTTCTATCTTTTCCCCGCAAGGGGACGGAAACAGTTAGTGTATGTCCTTAAGTTTTACCTATTAATGTTAGTTTCTATCTTTTCCCCGCAAGGGGACGGAAACTACCCGTTGTGTCCTTCCACTTTAACTTTCGGTTTTGCGTTAGTTTCTATCTTTTCCCCGCAAGGGGACGGAAACTAGGTATCCCTTTAGCTACTAAGGCTAATGGTTCTGATGTATTAAAGGAGTGTTAGTTTCTATCTTTTCCCCGCAAGGGGACGGAAACGACGTATACCCCCTTTAATGGGTATACCTTTCTCATGTTCAGTTAGTTTCTATCTTTTCCCCGCAAGGGGACGGAAACGTTTTACGGTTAACACCTTCAGCAGCAGCAGCAGCTTGTCCTGTTAGTTTCTATCTTTTCCCCGCAAGGGGACGGAAACTTCAGGGTATAGAAACGACCCATTCATAATTCAAATCTTAGTGCATGAGTTTGGTTAGTTTCTATCTTTTCCCCGCAAGGGGACGGAAACCATTAGGCGGGTCTCTCTCATCATCTAAGAAAAGTTTGTATGTGTTAGTTTCTATCTTTTCCCCGCAAGGGGACGGAAACCAGACACTCAAGTGTTCGACAATATTGAGTGTCGATTTCTAGAAGGGAAGTTAGTTTCTATCTTTTCCCCGCAAGGGGACGGAAACTCAAGTATCCAATTGATTAAGTCCCTTTGGCTATCTATATCCAGTTAGTTTCTATCTTTTCCCCGCAAGGGGACGGAAACAGCTGTTGAACATGAAGGTGTTTGGCAATTACCAGAAGCAGTGTTAGTTTCTATCTTTTCCCCGCAAGGGGACGGAAACAATCAGAGTAGCTTGATATACTGACATTACAGAAGCAGTGTTAGTTTCTATCTTTTCCCCGCAAGGGGACGGAAACTTCTTCTCCAACCGACACACCAACAAAAACTTGAACTCCTTTAGTTAGTTTCTATCTTTTCCCCGCAAGGGGACGGAAACTACATAGTAATCAGTAGGAAATGATGCAAGACTTCCATCCATGTTAGTTTCTATCTTTTCCCCGCAAGGGGACGGAAACAATGAAAGTATTTTCCCATACTTGGATGAATTTAGCCATGGTATTGTTAGTTTCTATCTTTTCCCCGCAAGGGGACGGAAACTTCAGTGATGTTGAGAACATCGTAACTTGGAGTGTTGTAAACACCTGTTAGTTTCTATCTTTTCCCCGCAAGGGGACGGAAACTCAGAAACTGTAACAACGCTCAAGTGGTAATCTGTCAGGCATTTAAACGGCTACACATCCCCATAATTAAGGGTTTTTGGTCTTTTTGCAAAAAAAGTTGATTTTTAAGTCATTTTTACAAAAAATTGTTAAAATAGAGAAAGGTGAGCGATCGCGCAGTGTCGAAACTCATCAGAAACCATCATGAATCAAGAAGATTGTTTAGCCGTTTATCAGGCACTTGTAGAGATGCTAAACTCTATAAAATTGGGGTGGGTAACCGAACAAGTTGCCGATGTAATTAGTGCGGGAAAAACTACCGAAGAATTGGTATCAGGACGGAAATCTCCTGATTTAAAGTTAAATTATTATACACCCCAAGAACAACTATTACTTTTAATTAATGCGATTGAGAAATCCGTCATTAATACCGGAGAAATCGAAACAGAAATTCTGGATATTTTCAGCCATGAAGCCCAAAATAGTGATTTAAAACCAGAATTGAGATTTACCTCCTCGGTGGATGGAAAAGGTACAGTGTTTAAATATAGTATTGAATCTGTTAATAGCCGCCAACAACACCGCCAAGAATTAAAAAAATTGCTGGAACAATTACGTCAGGAGATGGAAACCGATGTCGATTAATACCGCTTTATTAGATAAGATAAATCAACAGTTAAAACAAAGTTTAAATCCCGATCTGCAAACCCTTAGAGATCTTGAGGATTGGTTTAAATTCTACATTTTCAATATTATTATCAAAGCCGCTCGGAATGAAGGAGCCTTAGTTTATTATCAAGATGTTTTGAAAAGAAATCCAGAAACCTTAGTGTTTCGCAGACGGGCGGGACAAATTTATGATCTGACCCAACCCTATACCCACGCCGTGATTGAATTTGAACAAAAACCGCCCTTAGAAATTCATTTGGGTGTGAAAATTCATGGGCGTTTAAGGGTGTTATATGATTGTGATGTTTGTGTTCTTTATAAAATGGAGGCCGAGAGTTGTCGGACGAATCAACGGGAACCCCGGGCATCTCGAATTTTTATGGCGATCAACTGTCAGCATTATGCCTCGGAATTGCGACTAGAATTTGCCCAAACTTTTCTAGCTTTTTCTTCGGAATTAAGGGTAGCGGGGGATTGTTATTTTGTTTCTAATAGTTCTTCCCCGGCCGTTGGTAAACTTTTGGCCAGTCGCAAACGAAAATGGGAATATGATATTGTGCCGAGTGAAACGAATAATGTCAATCGGTTAATGTATGAATTTCAGACAAAATTTAAGGACTTCAAAGCCAAAAGTTAGCCAAATGTCCCCGAATCTGCAACAATATTAGAATCCCTGATCGGAATAGATTGGGGATGTGTTTTTTTTAGTAACCTGAAAAACAGTTAGGATATGAAAGTTTATCGTTCAATTTTGGCCTGTGTCTTAGCCCTAGTCACAACGTTTGTGGTCGGTTGCAGTTCTCCAAAAGCGGCAATTCCCACCACCTACACGGAAATTCAAATTCAACAGATCCAAAAACATAACACTGATATTTTAGCCCTGCGCGATCGCTTTACTACCGAACTTCCCCGGTATATTAGCACTCGGAATTGGGTACAAGTGGACACCTTTGTGCATGGGCCATTGGGTTCATTGTTGCAAGAAATGAATTATATTACTAAAAATTTGTTGCCCGATGTCCAGTCGAAAGCTCGTGAATTGTCCAGAGAAGTGTTTGAACATTTAGTAACGGTTTCTAAAGCCGCAGAAGCCCGTGATCCCATTCAAGCGGCTTCGGGATATCAAGAAGCTCTGAAAGATTTAGATTCATTCTTGAGTTTAGTCCCCAAAGCTTAGTCAATTTGTTGTTGCGCCGTTGTTGCGCCGTTGTTGCGCTTCAGCGCACTCTTATTTCCCAGGGCTAAAGCCCAACAACTTATAAGAGGGGCTAAAGCCCAACAACGGGCAAGAGGGGCTGAAGCCCAACAACGTTTTTTAAGATTTTTTATGAATTCTATTGTTATTATTGGTTGCGGTGTAGTCGGAGCTACCATTGCCTATGAACTCTCCCAAAATCCAGATTTAAAGATTACTGTTATTGATCAAAATCCTCCGGCTCAAGGCTCAACAGGGGCGGCTTTGGGAGTTTTGATGGGAATTATTAGCCAAAAAACGAAGGGAAGGGCGTGGCGACTGCGAGAGTTTAGTATGCAGCGTTATGAAACCCTAATTCCCGAATTAGAAGGGATTACGGGTAAAATTATTCCTTTTAATCGCCAAGGTATTTTATTATTATCCTATGGGGAAGATGAATTGGAAAAATGGCAAAATTTAATCAATTTACGTCGAAGTCAAGGATTAGAATTGCAATGGTTAGATCCGGATCAAATTCAGGTTAAATATCCCCAGATTAATCCTGAAAAAGTATTAGGTGCGGTCTATTCTCCCCGGGATCGACAAGTTGATCCAACGGCTTTAACTTTGGCGTTAGTCGAGGCGGCTAAAAGTCGGGGGGTGACATTTCAATTCGGTGTTAAGGTAGAATCTTTAGAAACTATAAAAACAGCAAATAATCAGCAGGTTTGTCAAGGCTTGAAAACCAGTACAGGAGAATTTAAAAGTGATTGGGTTGTGTTGGCGACGGGGTTAGGAACAACGCCGTTAATTTCTGCAATTCCTAGGGAAAATGAGCCAGAAAAATTAATTAATATTCGTCCAGTTTTAGGACAGGCTTTGCAAGTTCGTTGTCTGGAAACCTTGGGAAATTTAGGATTTGAACCTATAATTACGGGGAATGATATTCATATTGTCCCATTAGGAAATGCGGAATATTGGATTGGGGCAACGGTGGAATTTCCCGAACACGGAGATGAGATTTTAGCGAGTTCTGAACTATTGGATTTAGTGTTAAAAGGGGCGATCGCAATCTGTCCGGCTTTGGAAAACGCCACAATTATGAAGCAATGGTCAGGGTTACGTCCCCGCCCTGACGGGATTCCAGCCCCTGTGATTGGGAATTTACCCGGGTTTGAGAATATTCTATTGGCTACTGGACATTATCGCAATGGTGTGTTATTAGCACCAGCAACGGCGGATCAAATTCGTGGGATGATCAGGGTTGAGGGTTGAAAAAAGGCACGCTCTAAAATAAATCAACCCGTAGCAGGATGACATAATTCCCATAAATCCCTCAAATTCCCCTAAGTATAAATACTCGATCTTGTTTTTTTAAAAAAAGCTGTAGCTTACGTTACAAAATTTTAAGATTTTTACCTATTTCATCCACTTTCAATCAAAGGAACTATATAATGAGGGGGTAAGCACAAAAGATTATCTAAAAAAGTCCATGTTAAACACAAACCTACGCAAAAACTCCATTAAACTGTCTGACGTCCATCGGGCTAATATTCAAAAAAGACTGGAACACCGCTTGGAAGTTGCTAGAGCTAATGGAGACGAGAATTTAGTTCGTGTTCTGGAAGCCGAAATGCGCCAGTTCTAAGAATTGTCCCTTCCTTGATCAGATATTTGTATTCAGCTAGGCAGTGGTAAAACCCATTTGCGTTAACCTTACTCCTAGAAGAATTTATGAGTGAACTACCCACACTTCTCTACGAGTAAGTGTGTGCTTCTAGCATCAACGGGAGGGGCATCAAAAGAAACAGAAGTTTGTTCTGGTGACTGACATCCCCTCAGACTAGCAGTATCGCTGGTTCCCAACGACAAAATCCGCAAGGCTTCATTCTTGATATTTACCGCAGCATTGATATCACGGTCATGGGTAGTTTGATAATGCTCACAAGTCCAACTTCTAATATCAAGTGGTAAACTACCGACTTTGTTTAGACAGACGTTACAAGTTTTAGAAGAAGGGAAAAATCTATCGATTTCGATATAGGTTTTACCTTCTTTTTCTGCTTTGTACTTGAGCATTGTGCCAAACATTCCCCAACCACAATCGCTAATTGATTTAGCTAACTTATGGTTTTTAACCATATTCTTAACTGCTAGATCTTCTACAGCAATAACTTGGTTTTCGTTAACTATCTTGCGGGATAGTTTGTGTAGAAAATCTTCTCGACAACGAGCAATCTTGGCGTGGACTTTAGCTACTTTTAATTTAGCTTTTTGTCTGCTATTACTTCCCTTCTGTTTATGGGATAATTTTTGTTGTTTACGTTTTAAGTTGCGCTGATGTTTAGCAAAATGTTTGGGGTTGCTATACTTGTCCCCATCACTGGTAATGGCAAAATGGGTTAACCCTAAATCAATCCCAATTGCTTTTCCATTGGTTGATAGATTGGGCATTTCCTTACCATCATCAACCAAAACGGAAGCATAATAATTTCCATCGGGATTCTTTGAGATAGTAACGGTTTTAATTACGCCTTGAAATTCCCGATGGCGCAAACAATAAACCAACCCAACTTTCCCCGGTAGTTTTAGATAATCTCCCTCAAATTTAACGTTTTGGGGATAACTGATTGATTGCTTACCGTGTTTAGATTTGAATCGAGGTAATCTTGTCCGTTTCTCAAAGAAGTTTTTGTAAGATACGGATAAGTTAAGAGCGACGACTTGTAGCGACTGAGAGTAGGCATCTGTTAACCAAGGATATTCCTTTTTTAACTCAGGTAACAATCCTTGAATAGCTTTCCTTGATAATCCTTTCCCTGTCGTTTTGTAGGTTTCTTGACACAAGTTCAGGGCATAATTCCAATACCAACGGCAACAACCAAAACTTTTAGCTAAGGCTGTTTCCTGCTCGATATTTGGATATATACGATACTTGTATGCTTGAAACATTGTTATTTTCAAAACCCTTTAATAAAGTCTAACATATAATTGTTAATTTTGTCGGGGTTGACCGAACAAAATTAACTTGGGGGAGTCCATGTATCCCACGCTGATTTCTAGTTATTTTTTGTTTTGTGAAATTCAGCGTGGGACTTATCGCTCCCCCAAACCCCCTCGTCAGTTAAAAATTCCCAAAGCCTGGTTATGTAAAATCACCAGGCTTTTTGGTGGTTTATCTATAATAATAGCGAGCGAGGACGGTTGCAGTGCTGCTATCTATTAATCTTAGATTGAACAAATTCCTCTAAACGTTTGATGCCTTTTTCAATCGTAGTTAAATCCGTTGCGTAGGATAAACGAATATGGTCATCATTGCCGAAGGCGTGACCGGGTACGGCGGCTAAGTGTTTTTCTTCTAGTAATAAATTACAGAAGTCAACGGAATTTAAACCCGTTTTGTCAATATTAATGTACATATAAAATGCCCCGTCAGGTTTGAGACAACTAATCCCCTGAATTGCATTTAATAATTTGAACATAACTTCTCGCCGATTTGCAAAAGCTAAACGCATTTCTTCTACACAGTCGAGGGAGTTTTCTAAAGCTGCGATCGCCCCATATTGAGCAAAAGTACAAACATTAGAGGTACTATGACCTTGTATACGAGTGGTGGCTTTAATAATATCTATATCCCCCGCTAAATATCCTAAACGCCAGCCCGTCATGGCAAAGGATTTAGCAAAACCACTACTAATTAAAGTACATTTATAGCTTTCAGGATGGGCGGCGGCAATACTTAAATGTTGAGCATCATCATAAATAATTTTAGAATAAATTTCATCGGAAACTACTAAAATACCCGCTTCCACAACCACTTCCGCTAAGGCGCGAATTTCCGCCGGGGTATAGACCATTCCCGTCGGGTTAGAAGGCGAATTTAAAACAAAAAGTTTGGTCTTGGGTGTAATCGCTTGGCGTAACATTTCCGGGGTAATTTTATAACCGGTTTCCGCACCCGTTGGCACAATAACTGGAATCCCTTCGACCAGTTTTACCATTTCAGGATAACTTAACCAATAGGGAGACGGAATAATCACTTCATCCCCAGGATCAACCACCGCCACCATCAAATTGTAGAGGGAATGTTTGCCCCCATTAGTAACAATAATATTGTCACTTTTATAGTCTAAACCGGTTTCTTTACTTAAGGTTTGGGCAATTAAGGAGCGTAACAGGGGTTCCCCTGCTGCTGGGCCATAGCGAGTTTTACCTTCATCCAGGGCTTTTTTCGCCGCAGCAACAATATGTTTCGGGGTATCGAAGTCCGGTTCGCCTACGCTAAAATTTAAGACATCCATCCCCTCAGCTTTCATTGCTTTTGCCTTCGCTGAGATCGCCAGCGTTACAGACGGCGGAACTTTTTCTACTCGCGCTGCTAGCTTCATATTTTAATAATCTCTGATTTTCTGTTTCAATCTTTAGATCTTAGGAGGGGGATTGCATCGTGGCAACCCATTTGTTACAGGATGGTAACATTATATTATGATTACCACGGTTTTTCTACCACAAATCTTAATCTGTTGAGGTTAAGCGGTGATTATTTAGGATTAAATATTAAGAAAATCGAAAATTTTGATCAATTTCTGATTTATGTAATTCGACAAGTTAACTCAAAACTTTATAGTATTTCCCATCTTGATTAATACATTTAAGTGTTTATTTTCTCCTTAACTCTGGAATTTTTTTGGCAATATAAGAATTACTGCATAAGAGTTTTGAGCGAGTATCAGATCTCGCTCCTCTGTACTCTTGCAAGTTTTTAAACCCGCTTTGATCGGCTTAAACCCTTGCCAATCTAACGATGATGTAGGGCTTCCGTATTTTGAGGATTGATTCTCAGCGCCTGATCATAATCTTGGATGGCTCCCGTGCGATCGCCCAATTTCAATCGAGCTAACCCTCGTTTAACATAAGCATCATCATTATTCGGGTCAATTCTAATCGCTTGATCACAATCTGCAACTGCACCCCGATAGTCTCCGAGTTGCCGTTTTGCATTACTTCTACCCACATACGCATTGACATCTTGAGGATCAAGACCAATCAACAGATTATAGTCTTGTAATGCACCTCGGTAATCTCCTATTAAATAACGGGAATTTCCCCGATTTAAATAGGCTGTTGTGTTATTCGGATCTTGATAGAGAAGTTGGGAATAATCTTCAATCGCTCCGTGATGATCCCCTGACAATGCTTTAAATAAAGCCCGACTTTCCAAATCTTGTAAATTTGATATCGGCACTTCATTCATTGCCGTGACCATTGAGTTAAAAAATTGTTCTTGCTTCCTAGCTTCTAATAATGTTTAACCTAAAGGGGTTCTGTTGAACCATTCATACAATAACCACCATAAAACCAGGCCAATAATAATACTGATTAAAATGTCCATAAGATGATGACTCCTATTTGCTCTCGTAATGTGAATGGGGCTGGTTTAATGAGATTCCAGAATCACCGTTGCAGTTAATCATCGCTTTAACCTCGTGACAATTTGTACAAGTTGTAAATTTTGACCTCTCTATCTATTGCTGCCTAACAAATGATTTACGCAAATTTCCTGAAAATTTTTGATCAGGTTTCGGTGGGGGAGAAGAAACCCTGTTTCTAGGGTTTGCAACAAGGACTCAAGGGTTCATCGGCTATCATATAACATTAGTTCAATTCTAATTCAATGGTTTGAATTGATTATCATCTATTGGACAATAGATTTTGACGTTTGGATGAGGTATAGAGTCTATTAATCTTTTCCAGTTGATTAAAACATCATTTTGAACAGGGTATTGAGGATCGCTGCGTTGCAAACCAATTAGAAAATCAATTTTTTCACTTTTGTAAGGTGCTGATGTTAAATCTTGTTCCTTCAGTTGTGAAAAAATGCTAGTGAAGGTAGACCAAACTTGCATGACACGAATTATTTTTTCAACTGAACTACTCGTATGAACAACAATTAGAAGTTCATATTTTTCTCGATTTTGAATATTCATCATTGTTGTCCATTCATTCATAGTTATGCGAATGACAGGAGTGCTAATAGCTTTCGCCTCCACTTTAAGCAATGGCTTCAACCCTTGTTGTTCTGTTGGTTGGGTGCAAAGAAAGTCAAACCCAGCAGGAGCTTCTTGTTTAACTATCTGTTGATAACCCAGCCATTTATAAAAAAGTTGTGACCATTTTTCCCCTAAAGCACCATATTCTGGATTGCCTGTACCTTCATATCCTGATGTAATAGTAGTTGTTTCATGGGAAGTTTCTTGTACTGAAGGTTTCTCAATTTCATTGTTTTCTTCATCAGGAGGAATGGGATCAGAAGTTGGTGCATAACCAAGAGCATCAAGAATTTCAGATGCAGCCTTGGGTGTTTTTGCCATAATCACTTCTTTGATACCTGCGGCAAATTTTCCAGCTTCTGCATTAGGATTAATCGCATAAGCAATTTCCCGCGCTATGTGAGGCCAGGGTTCAACTCCATTTTGTAATTGATAGTACAAAATATATTGATGATTTCCTTGGCTATAGTCAAGATAAACTTGTACTATTTCTTCAGTGCTTGAATGTAACTCAAAGTGATAACGGACTTTAATCAAGCTGACTTTTTTAACAATTAATTTTTCCAAGCAATCCAAATTTACAGCTTGAGAATTAGTCAAAAGCTGCCCTTGAATAACTCGCTTGATCAAAGATTTTCTATTTTTCAATCTTTTGGTTATGACTGGATCTACATTAGGATTGGTAGGCTCTAGTTGTGTTAATTTTGTTTGTATTGCCTGACTTAAAGGACGGACACCAACAGCTTCCATTGCATACCAAGATTCTGAGGGTCTAGGAATAACATTTTCGTTACTCTGGAGAAAAGTTAACTTTTCCAATAAATTCGGACGATCTACAAAAAATATCTGCTCAGGAATCGTTAAAAGTCGTTTAGCATTGGGAATTACTTTTTGGATACTCAAATTTTTAAATTTTTGTAGCTCGTTGTTATCATTTCCAAAACTATTTTCAATTTTAGCCTGGGTTAAAACTTTCCAACAATCAAGGAGTACCTTATAACTTTCGTCATCTAAGCAAAAATTATCATTTTCAAAATTTTTGCTAATTTCTTCAATCACGAAAATAGCATCAATTGGTTCTGGAGAGTCAGAAACCCCTAATTTTTGAAAAAGCGGATAATAAGGGTGTAAATGATCAGGTAAATGATAACGATATTTGCCAAAAGGATGATCATTCCAAAAAACTTTTTCAGGTTGAACATATTGGCTAGTTGCCAGATGAATAGTTGGGTTATTTTTTAGCCTTTCAAAATTAGTATCATCGATCTGATCAATGTTATTTTGTAAAAATTCATAGACTCGATGATCCAGTAAGTGACCTTGCCCAGAACAGGTTAATAGATGTTCAATCACTTGCTGGAGTTGAGGTTTAGCTTTAATCCCTAAAAAATCACTAAATTTATTAGCTTCAGCTTGCAGTTCAACCCTACGATCAATATCCAGAAATTTTACTTGAGTATCAACTAGATAATGGGAGGAGCTAGTAAAGATTTGATCGGGACAATACCATCGTGTTTCATCTCCTTTTACGGGCAACCAAGCCATAGATTTTAAAGAATTTATTGACTCAAGTTCTAACGTTCTTGATTTTAATGCTTCCCATCGTTCAGTCAGATGTTCAAAAATTTCTTGCATCTGTTTTCTTGTAGTTACTTTCGGCTCCTTTGCTTTCAGGGCATTAATGATTTGACAGATATGAATCAGGCTGGGTTGATCAACTACTTGTAGCCATTTCAAGAACTTTTGAGCTTTTTCTGCACAATTCTTTGGTAAGACAGCGATTTGGTTTTTCAAAGTCCAATTGCTAAAAAGTTTCCGAACAGATTCACTGTCTAAGTAAGCTTCATCAGCAGATCGAAACTGACCATCTTTGCATTCAATTAGAGGACATTGAGATAATAGTTGTCGAATCTGTTTGTTTGCTTCAATTTCTTCCAGATGCGTTGCTAATTGACAAACTAATTGACGGCACGCTTCCGGCAAAATTTGTTTTTCTTGGAAAGCTTTGGGAACTTGTTCACAAGCATACTCTGAAAAAGTTAAATATTTTGCCCCTAGATTTACCAAAAAATCTATGTGTCCACGCACATATTGAATATCCACCAATGAAGCTAAATTTAATGTGTCTTGAAAAGAACCAGGAATTGCCAGACCTTCTAAGGGGCGAAGTCGATCAGAACTAGGGAAAATGGACAATTTGCGAACACGATGTAACAGACTTTCAGATCGTAAAATATTTTGTTGATGATTTTCTAACCATCCGATAAGTTCAGGTATAAGGTTCCGATTATTATGCCATTGTTTTTCTAATTGTGATGTACTAATTTTCTCTAACAATTCAATAGCTTTATCAACACTGAATTTAGCAACTAAATCTTCAATTTCTTTGGGATTACCAGATGCTAGAAAAGGTTGCGTCACACCTAAACTTTTAAATAAAGTAGCTGATTGTGGTTTGGCGTGGCACAAGTTAATAGGAGGATATAGTTGGTTATCATCACTCAGGGCGATCGCACATTTTTTTAACTTATCTTTAGCACTTGTATCTTTCCCAACTGACTGACGAGTAAATAAAATTCCAACTTCTTTTGCTAACTGCTTTCGCTGAGTTTCAGACTTGATCCAATCAGGTACTTGATTTATAGGTATTGCTTTATCTAATCCCCACGCAAAAAGAGCATCTGCTAACATTGAGGCATCTAGTGAAATCACTCCAACTTTCTTGAGCAAACGAGAATAAGAGCGCAGATCAAAATGTACAATTGAAGAACGTTTGATTTTATCCAAAGCTTTCTCTAAAACTGCGGAAAGTTCATATTCTTCTTTAGCATCTAGTAAGCACACCTGTTGAGGGGACTGCCATTTTTTTGCTGACGTAAAAATTATTTCTGAAGACTTAACTTTAGGACTTAGTTTTTCCCAGAAAAATTTTAATAATGGATGCTGAGATTGTACCTCAATCTGGCTTAATAAACTCCAGAGATGTTTATGACCGAGAATATTTTTCAGATGTATTAGGTTTTGCTGAATGATCTCGGCAGCTGAGAAAATTGCTAATTTATTCCATGTACTTTGATCGTCTTGTTCTAAGCGAATTCCTTTGCGATCAGAAGTTGGGAAGAAATCTGCATTAATATGAAAAGGCAGTTCAGTTTTTTGTTGAGTTGGCAAGAAAGCATAGTAAAAGCCAGAAAAATTATCTTGATTGCTATCAGGAATAGCGACAACAACATCTGCTCGACGTTTCGTTTTGATAGTCAACTGAGAGTTGGCTTTTAATACATTAGCATATTCATTAAAATTCCCATCAAGAAGATACCAGCCTTCCTGAGTAGTAGTCTTCTTTAGTTGATTATTAACTTCAATGATAGTTTTTGTTTCATTTTTTATTTGTGAAACTTTTATAATTAAATTATTATCAATTTGAATTTCAATTTTTTTAAGATTTTGTAAAAAAATCAGTGACTTTGGAGCAACTTCAATCAGATCTTTTAAAAATTGAGCAACTGAAGCTGGAGAAATAATTCCTACTTCTAAGTTCTGACGAATTTGGGTATCTGAACTAGCCCAAGGAAAACAGAAACGAGTACCTGGAGATGATTTCTCTAACAGAACTTGTTTAATTATAGAATTAGATTCTTTTTCAGGATAAAAAGTCCAGTGCTTACCAGAAGATATAATTTCTGGGTGATCAGTAATTTGATAAACTGAGGTAAAGCCAATTCCAAATCTACCTATTGTCCATTCTTCATCCCGTCTGTCACCTCCAGCTAGTCTTTGCATTTTTTTAAAATCTTGTTCACTAAATTCGCTATCATTTTCAACAATCAGCGCATCCGTACAAATATTGAATCTGATCCAAGATGACTTAGAATCTTCTGCATTTTGAATCAACTCATAAGCTAATGTGAAAAATCCACTCAGATTCACTAGCTCTGTTCTTAAAAAATCTAAGATATCGATGCCTTGTGATAAGTATTCAGGAGATGAATTATTCATGCTTTGCTTTAACCTCGTGACAATTTGTACAAGTTGGAAATTTTGACCTGTCTATCTATTGTTGCCTAACAAATGATTTACGCAAATTTCCTAAAAAAATTTTGAGCAGGTCTGGGTGGGGGAGCAGAAACCAGGTTTCTCGGAGAAACCTGGTTTCTAGGGTTGACAACAAGAACTCAAAGGTTCATCGGCTAAACTTTCTAACCCAATCGAATTTAATAACTCTTTCCACTCCTGTAAAATCTTTGGATCTTGAGGTTTTTCCTGCCGCAATCCTGCTAATAAAGTTAAGGTTTCATACCATAATCCGTTTTGAGCATAGACTTGAATTTGTTCTAGGGGTGTATTGGCTTTTTCTAACTGACGGATTAAATTTTCACTGGGGTTAATTCGGGCGATCGCTCCTTCAACTCCATCATCCTCAGCCCGCAATCTAGGATTACATTGATAGAAAAATCGCCAACGATATTGTTTACCCACTTCTAACATTGGTGCGGATGGAGGTAACTTAAATTTGACAATTCCAGGGGTTCCGGTGAGAGGCATTTTTTGCTGAAAAATTTTATTATCTTCTTCATCTAACAACACAAATTCTACCTCTCTAGGGGGATTTGAACTGTAGGGAACATAAATCATAAATGTGGGATATCCTGATAATGTTAACACGATATTGGATTTAGGAACCAATGCAGTTAAGGGTTTAGAAACCGCCGGACAATTGGTTCGACTGGAGGAACCCTGACGATCTTCATTGGGTTCGCCCCGATCTGGAGGTTGAAATTCAACGGCGACTTGTTGAGCAGATAAAGGGTGTTGGGCAACCCCAGATTTTGTTGAATTTAATGGGATTAAAATTCCAGCTAAAACAAATAATAAAAATAAGTTTAGGTGCTTCATGGATGACGGTAAAATGCTGTATTTTTTAGTAATGGGTAGAATTAAATCCGCCCTTATATCTTTATTGACCCACAATACAGGTTTTACGCAATTCTTATATTTTTTTATTAAACTGCAATCGCCACACCCAAACCCCCGCTCCCACCAACCCAAATAACGCCGGAACCACAGGAACCCAAATCGCCACCAAAAACAACCCCCAACACACCGCGTATAAGACAGTGGCCGTGGTTGCGAAGGTAATCAGGATTCTGGTGCGATGGCGGGTCAACAGAGCCGAAACCCCCCCTAACAGCGTCCAAAACCCAATCCAGAGTGCATCTGTCCATTTTGACCCCACTTGTAACAACGGACGATTATCTAAAACCGCAGATAGAAGATGACTAACCATTTGTGCCTGAATGATTAATCCTCGCACTTCTTGATCTGGGCTGTAGGGGGTACGATGACCTTCATCTTGAACGCTGATGCTATTAACACCGACTAAAACTAATTTATCTTTAATTAAATTGGGATCAACTTCGCCATTAAGAATTTGTGTAAACGTTACTTCTGGGGCAATGGGTTCTGATAATCTATAGTTTAGCATAATTTGATATCCTTTTCCATCCGATTTTGGATAAAATCCGATATCAGATTTCATCGGTTTTAAAATCAGATTACCCAATTTAATTTGATCTTGTGGCAAGGTTTGGGGTTGAATTCCTTGTTGTTTTAAATAATGAAAAGCGAGTTTAATGGCTAAAGAAAGTTGGGTTTTACATCCCTGGGAATTATTGATAAATAAAAGTTGACGGCGTAAAATGTGATCAGAATCGCGCATCACATCATTAAATCCAACTTGCAAAAGGGGAGCATCGGGCGGAGCAGCAAGACCGGAATCATTTTTATACGGTTTTTTACAAATTAAAAATAGATTATTTTGGGTTCTAAATTGATTAATTAAGTTTTGATATCCCGGTTCAACGGGTAGATCTCGATAAAGATTTAATCCAATGGTTCGGGGTTGGTATTGGGCAAGTTTTTGTAAAAATTCCGTGAGAATTTGATCGGTAACAGTCCCGTTTTTGAATGCTTTAATTTCTGCTTCTGTGATGGCGACTAACAATAAACGATTATCCTGTTTTTCCATAGGGCGCGATCGCATCATACTATCATAGGCTTTTAATTCCCAAAATTGTAAGCCTCCTCCCTGACGAATTAAACAGACTAAAAGAGTAATAGTTAAACTGATTAATCCGATTTTCTTAATTTTAGTTAACTCAAAACTTGGTAAACGATGTAGATTTTTACGACGTTTTAAATCTTGCCAACTGACAGAAACAATAGCCGGATTTTGACAAATAACAGGCAACCAACTACCACAGGGAAAGCGATTTTCTAAGATGTATAACCGTTCTCTTGCTTGTCGCACTGCTAAATATAAAGATTGACCTTGAGAAAATGCCTGTAAAAAATGTTTTAAAAAAGTTTGCGCTACAATATCCGGTACAGGTTCGCGCATAACAATAGTTTGAGGAATATTTAATTGGGCGAGTTCCGTAGCTAAACCTAAACCATCACAGGAATTAAAAATAGCAATTTGTAACCCGTTTTCAATCGCTTTTTTAAACGCAGGTAATAGCATTTTAATAGAGACTTTATCTTGATGATTGATTTTAAAAGTTCCCGATCTTTCCTGGTCTTGACTGTCACTATGTCCGGCAAAAAACAGAATATCCCAACCTTTACTATCCCATAAAGCCTGATCCAGTTGTTGTGCATTAGGTTCAATTAAAAAAATTGTTTCTGTCTGGGGTAAAGCGGTTAAAATCTTTTGATCTTCTGCAATATTAATTCCCGTTTTATTCCCTAAAATCGCTAAAATTCTAATTTTTGAACCTGGGACAGATACGGAGGTTTTGCGAGTGTATTGGGGCTGACTGAGAGCTAATTCAGCGCGAGGATAATCGTGGAAAAAATGCCATAATTGCCAGGGTAAATGTCGGACTTGGAAATCCGAGGTTTCTAAAATAATTTGAATTTCATCAGTGGGTTGTAACGCTGAACGTAACTGTTGATCAATGGTGCGAAATTCAGCAAAATTAAGCCATTGATTAAACTGATAAATATATTGGTTACAGATTTCCTGAAGTTCGACTTCAGAAACATGGGTAATATCTTCTTGTTCTAATTCAATTCGAGATGGAATGCCTAAAGTGTGATAGAGTTCTTGATAAATAAACCGCCAACGTTGATAAAATCTGATCAATTCTGGTGCCGCCGGTAAACAACCCGTTATTTTAATCGGACGGGGATTTTCTAAATCCGATAGTCGGGCAGTTACTAAAGGAAATCCGGCCGTTAATGACCCTTTTCCCAAATCAATGATTACAATTTTTTCTGTCATGTTTTATTAAGTATAGATGCGCCATGTAGAGACGTTGCATGCAACGTCTCTACATGGGAATATGTAGCAAAAATTAAGGGATTTCATATTAAAAAATAAATGTTTCTGTAACAGATGCTTCAGCCAAACAGACGGTAATCCTAAATTGTTCTTCTGGCATTCCTCGAAATCGAGGCAGTTGTATATAATTATCCTGTAAACGGGATTGAACTTCCGATAAAATTTCACCTGTTTCTGATAATAAAATAAGTTGCACATTAGGAGGTAAATAACGGTCTTGGGGGACAGGATATAGCCGCACCCTAACGGCAATTTGTCCTTCTATTTCTGGGGTTAATGCTACCCATAATACAACAGATTGACTCCCTAATTGCATTTTTAAATCAATTAATTTTGCCCCCTGAATAAAGTCTTCATCACCGCGAGATGAACTTCTTAATCCTAAAGCGGGTTGTTGAGAAACCGACTGCCAAAGTCCTGTCCATTCATCTATTAACCACAAACTTAATCGCACAGGAGTTTTAAATTCTGTGCCTTGAGGTGAATTTAAGTGAACTAATAATTCTTCGATGGGTTGTAACTGCTCCAGGGGTAATATTTCCTGATTAATAGTTGGGATAAAGCCTAAAATTTCTGCGGTTTTCAAAGTATCAAAAATCCGCACCACCACATATCCAATACGGTCAATTTGTACTTCTGGGGGAATGCTCACCATTTGTTGTCCTTCGCGCACTGGACGACATTCTAAACGTCCGACCCCTGTTATCTGCAAATCTGCTACATTTGCACAGAGTTGGATAATAGGATTCCAACTATCACTGGTCTGTAATTCCGTGGCAATTTGCATCCATTCTAAATAACAATTAACTCCCCAAACGGCTAAGGTATTGAGATAAACCTGTTCTCGCTTGCCTCCTTTTTGATGTCGTAAGGCAAATTGTGTGGCAATATCCCTGGCTTCTTGGGATATAATAATCGGTAAACTGTAATCTTCTAAATTAAAACGTTGATTAATCATTTTTCCCCTTTTTCTAACTTCTAATCCTTCATCTTTTTTGAGAAGTGTTAACTATTCAAGATATCCCTGTGACCGAGCAAAATTACGCAAAAATTTACGACAATTTCGTTCATAAAAGCTACTTAGGGTACTGACGGCAACTCCCAACTCATGAGCCAGTTTTTCCCAGTTAGTTTCGGGCGGGAGGCGACTTAAAATTAATAATTGACAGGTGATGTCTGGACGCCCGCGAACGTGAGTATTGCGCAACTCTCCTGTCACATCAGTTTGCACCCAGTGACGAACTTCTTCTAACATCGGCGGAATATCGGGAGGTGCTTCCAATGTATCGATCAAATTAATATTTTCACACAGGGGAATATCGATAGAAATATAACGATATTGCCGTTGTTTCTGTTTTCGATAACAGTCTTTTAACCGTCCTTTTAGATAAACATTTAGCCAGGTGATTATACTCGCTCGGGCTGGGTCATACTGCGCCGCCGTCGTCGCTTCACAAAGATTTAGATATAAAAAAGTCATGGTATGTTGCCATGCGTCTTCGTAGTCAAGGGTGGACTCGTGCCACAATTTACCGGATTTTTGGATGAGGCGAATAATCTGGGTAAAACCCTTGCGACGTTCTACACTTGTGGGAGAATGTTTGCAAGTTTCAGTAGTTAATTGACGCAGTTGTTCATCAAGTCCAGTCATTTCGATTTTAGTTTAGATTTAGGATTAACTTTGTTTTGATGAAATAGTAGGGGAGTCCCAATATAAGTTAAAATTCTATCAAATAAAGTGGATATTTTTTGATTATAAAGGTTATGGGACTAAAGACTTGCTCTTGGGGAATGGGTGCGGTTACATTATTGCTGCAATTACAATGGGGTTTGATTATGCCTTTAGCATTCGCTCAGTCCCATGCTGAATTAGATCAGATGTATAATAGGGCATACGAACAGATTGATCAAGGAAATTTTACCCAAGCTATTGTTATATTAGAGAAATTATTGGCGATCGCAAAACAACAAAACAATCAATTTTTAGAAGCTGCAACTCTCAATGATTTAGCCCTAGTTTATCGGAATCAAGGTGATAATAATTTAGCATTAGAAACCTCTACAAAAGCCCTCAAAATTCATCAACAATTAAACGATGAGGCGGGTATTAGTGTAGCTTTAAATAATCAAGCCACTGCTTATCTAAGTTTAAGTCAATATCCCCAAGCTATTCAAGGATTTGAACAGGCTTTAAAATTAGTTCAGAAACTGGGCGAAAAGTCGGGCGAAGTTAATATTTTATCTAATTTAGGGGCGATTTATCAAGCTTTAGGACAACATCGAAACTCATTATCCTACTTTCAACAAGCCTTAATAGTAATTAAAACCCTAGATGATACCCGGACGGAAGGAATTATTCTTAATAATATCGCTACAGCCTATATTTCTTTAGGGGAATATGAACAAGCTAAACTTGCCTTTGAGCAATCTTTAAAATTAGCCAAAACAGAAAAGGATGCTCAAGGAATTGGTCAATCTATAATTAATTTAGGGGCAGTTTATGAACGGCTTAAAGACTATAATCAAGCATTAAAATTATATCAAGAAGGATTACTGATAATAGAAAAAGTCGGAGATTTAGAAGCAGTTGGTCAAGCGTTGAATAATATCGGTTATATTTATCGAATTCAGAATCAATATCCCCAAGCTTTCGAGTTTTATAAAAAAGCCTTAGAAGTTCGCCGAAAAATCCCAGATAAACGGGGAGAAGCGGTAACATTAATTAATTTAGGTGTAGCTGAGTTTGAAGTGGGAAAATTGAATGAAGCCACTCAAACCCTCTATTCTGCCCTGGCAATTATTGAGTCTTTGCGTCCCGGGTTAAGTGATGGGAATAAAGTCTCTTTCCTTGAAACTTTTTCAAAAAGTTATGGGGTTTTACAACAGGTTTTAATTGAGCAAAAACAAATTGAGAAAGCCTTAGAAGTTGCCGAACGCGGCAGAGCTAGAGCGTTTGTTGAGTTGGTAGCTAAAAATAATGTATCACCGGAAAAATTAACTGCAATTTCTGTTAAACCTCCTAATTTTTCAGATATTCAAAAAGTTGCTCAAATACAAAATGCCACGTTAGTTGAATATTCGGTTATTGTTGATCAATTTAAGCAAAATTCCACCTTATTAATTTGGGTGATTAAACCCGATGGTAGCGTGCAGTTTCGGTCTGTTGATTTAACAAGTTTAAATACAGATAACCTCGTGCCTATGTTAAGTCGCGAAGAACTCCCACCGTTGCCTCCCCTAAATGAGCTCATTCGGGGAACTCGTATTAGCCTAGATTCAGGGACTTCAGGGCTAATAGCAAATGATGTGACTAATAAACAACTCAATAAATTGTATCAGCTTTTAATCGCTCCGATTGCGGATTTATTACCGGAAAATCCCCAGGATCGGATTATTTTTATTCCCCATCAAGACTTATTATTAGTGCCTTTTGCGGCTTTAGTGGATGAACAGGGAAACTATTTAATTCAAAATCATACTATTTTAACTGCTCCATCAATTCAACTATTACAATTAACCGCAGAGCAACAAAAACAACAGCCCAGAAATGGGGAAAAAACCGCGTTAGTGGTGGGCAATCCTAATATGCCGAAAGTAGCTTTATTACCTGGAGAAGAACCTCGATTTTTACAACCCCTTCCGGCTAGTGAAAAAGAAGCGATCGCCATTGCTAAACTACTTGAAACCGAACCGTTGTTAGGGGAAAATGCCACGGAATCTAACGTGATTCAACAAATAGAAAAAGCCCGTTATATTCATCTGGCAACTCACGGAATTTTGAGTGACTTAACCGAGTCTGGAATTCCCGGGGCGATCGCCTTTTCCCCCTCAGTATCCGATGATGGGTTACTCACCTCTGAAGAAATTCTCCGATTAAATTTAACGGCTGATTTAGTTGTTTTAAGTGCTTGTAATACGGGAGCAGGAACGATTACCAGCGATGGGATTTTAGGGTTATCTCGTTCTTTAATCGCTGCTGGAGTTCCCCGTTTAATTGTCTCTTTCTGGAAAGTTGACGATACTCCCACCTTTGAATTGATGCAAACATTTTATCAGCAACTCCAACAAACCAATGATCAAGCCCAAGCCTTGCGCCAAGCAATGTTAATTACGATGAAAAACTATCCCCAACCCAAACATTGGGCAGGTTTTATGATCATCGGTCAAGCTGATTGACAGTCTTGATTTCCCTCAAAAACCCTAATTTTATAGCATGGATTAAAACTATAGCAATCCGCGTCTAGGTTGTCACATTTTATCGTAGGGGTTGGGTCTCCCAACCCAGGTTCCAAGAGGGTTGGGAGACCCAACCCCTACAGGTTTTGAACACAAATCCTACACGGGTTGCTATATAATAAAGCAATACGCATTAGCGTTTGATTATCCCTTATTCTTGAGCTTGATTGTACTCGATGCTGAATTTTTACTTTGATCCAGAAACCAATACTCACAAATCCTTTGAGTTACCTGGCGCTCGTCCCCACTATAACCCTGACCGTCCGGGTCAAGTAGAACATATTTTTCTGGACTTAGTTCTCGATATTCCTAATCAAAGTTTTCAAGGAACTTGTACCATACATTTGAATCCGATTAAAAATGGCATAGAAACCTTAACTTTAGATGCCGTTAACTTAGAAATAAAAGACATAAAAATAGAGCAAAATCAGCAGGAATTTGACTATGATGGGGAACAACTACAGATTTATCTACAGCAACCTACAACCGTCAATCAATTAATTAAAATTGTCATTAATTATTCCGTTACCAATCCCCAACGCGGACTTTATTTTATTAGTCCCAATAAAGATTATCCCGATAAACCGATTCAAGTTTGGACACAGGGAGAGGATGAAGATTCTCGCTTTTGGTTCCCTTGCTTTGACTACCCCGGACAACTAGCAACCTCAGAAATTCGGGTACAAGTTCCTAAACAATATTTAGCCATTTCTAATGGGGAATTAATTAATACCGAAACCAAAGGCAAAACTAAAATTTATCATTGGTCACAAAAACAAGTGCATCCCACTTATTTAATGACCTTAGCGGTGGGAGATTTTGCCGAAATTAAAGACGAATGGAATGGCATACCCGTCCTATATTATGTTGAGAAAAATCGCCAAGAAGATGCTCTAAGAAGTATGGGAAAAACTCCAAAAATGATTGGATTTTTCTCTGAATATTTTGGCTATTCCTACCCCTATCCTAAATATGCTCAAGTTTGTGTAGATGATTTCATTTTTGGCGGGATGGAAAATACCTCTACAACCCTATTAACCGATCGCTGTTTATTAGATGAACGAGCCACCCTAGATAATCGTAACACAGAAAGTTTAGTTGCCCATGAATTAGCCCATCAATGGTTCGGGGATTTAGTCGTCATTAAACATTGGTCACACGCTTGGATTAAAGAAGGCATGGCGACCTATACTGAGGTATTATGGACGGAACAGGAATATGGCAAAGACGACGCAGCTTATTATCGTTTAAATCAAGCCAGAAACTATTTTTCCGAGGATAGTTCTCGCTATCGTCGCCCCATTGTTACCCATATTTATCGAGAAGCCATTGAACTTTACGATCGCCATTTATATGAAAAAGGCGCTTGTGTTTATCATTTAATTAGAACAGAATTAGGAGATGAACTTTTTAAAAAAGCGATTCAAACTTTTGTTCAAGATAATGCCCATCAAACCGTAGAAACCGTTGATTTATTACGCGCACTGGAAAAATCAACCGGAGCTAATTTACTTCCCCTATTTGATCAATATGTATTCCGAGGCGGACATCCTGATTATAAAGTCTCCTATAGTTGGGATAATCATAATAAATTAGCCAAAATTACGATTAAACAAAACCAAGCCACCGATAGCGATAAACTCAGCGAGACTAACCTGTTTGATTTGAAAATTCCCATTGGTTTTGGCTATAAACCCGAGAAAAAATCCCCCGACACCGAGGTCAAACTCAAAACTTTTACGGTGCAGGTTCATGAAAAGGAACAAACCTTCTATTTTCCCTTAGAAGAAAAACCCGCTTTTATTAGTTTTGATGTGAATAATAATATCCTCAAAACCGTAACTTTGGATTATGCGGTGGCGGAATTAAAAGCCCAATTACACCATGATCCTGATCCAATTTCTCGAATTTATGCTGCTAAAGCCTTAGCTAAAAAAGGCGGATTAGAAGCCGTTAAAGCCCTATCCAACGCTTTAAAAAATGATGGCTTTTGGGGAGTACGGGTAGAAGTTGCTAAACAATTAGTGCGGGTGAAATTAGATCAAGTTTTCCCGGGATTAGTTGAAGGATTAAATGACAGTGATGCCCGGGTCAGACGGGCGGTGATTCATAGTTTAGCTAAACTGAAAACCACCGAAAGTTATCAAGTCTTAAAACCCCTTTTAGAAAAAGGAGATCCGAGTTATTTAGTGGAAGCCTCAACCGCCGCCGCCCTGGGAGAAATTGCCGCAACCCATCTGGAGGATAAACATTTAGTTGAACAAACAGTTAAACTGTTAAAATCTATTCTGAAAGAACGGGAAGGCTGGAATGAGGTGGTGCGTTCCGGGGCAATTTCAGGACTGAGTAAACTCAAAACCTCAGAAGATGCCTTAAACCTGATTTTAAAATATACCGCCCCCGGTATTCCCCAGGCATTGCGGTTAACTTCAATTCGGGCTTTAGGGAGTATTTCCACGGGTCAAACCCCCACTAATATCGAACGCATTGTCCAACGGTTGGAAGAACTATCGAATGAGGCTTTTTTCCTGACTCAAGTGGCGGTGGTTGCCTCCCTAGAACAGATGGAAACCCCGAAAGCCATGGATGTGTTGCAATCTTTAGCCGACCAAACCCTAGATGGACGGGTTCGCCGTCGGGCGGAAGAAGCCATTCAAACGGTTCAAGGAAAAATCGGTTCAGAACCGGCGTTGAAAAAACTGCGGGAGGAACTCGACAAAATCAAAAAGGAAAATCAAGACCTTCGCAGTCGTCTGGAAACCTTAGAGGCAAAAAGTAAATCCAGCAAGTCATAAAACCGGATACCAGGCGCGAGACATTTCTCGATCTTGAAGGGTAAAAACCTTGTATAGAACTTATCTCCCCCGTATTGAATAATAATTCAACCTAACGACGTCAAAAACTTAACGTGATTTAACGTTTGATTGAGTCCCAAACGGGGAGATTTAAGTTAACTTACAAGTAAAGAACAATCAAACAGGTTAGATAGTTGTACTCGACCCCCTACTTGATCAATTCTCCGTCGGTGAATGAACGATGATCAGATTTCTTTTTTGACAAACCGTGCAATTTTTGTCAAAAAGGCTACAATCGAAAAGGTCTTGGCGTCATCCAATGATCACCTTTGAATATTTGCCTTCACTATGCTAGGACTGAAGTGGGTTGCAATCACTCACTCGGTAACTCAGTGGGTAAATATTTAAACCTGGATTCAGTTGTCACTGGTTCAGGGGTCTATGAATAGACATCTTTATTCTGTAATTAATTTTTACTAATTGAGGAGCATGAGGAACGCGGCATGACCCACAGTAACAACGGACTCGCAACCACAACAATTTCGTCGCCCAAGATAGAAACATTACCGTTAAACCTTGCCAGCAAAATCCCTCCGGACTTAGATGATATGGAACCGGATGAAGAAGATTTAATCGATGAAGAAGAAATCTTAGGGGATGTGATTGGGGAGGAAGATGACGAGAGCAAGGCTCCTAAAGGGGCGAAATCTCGGCGTCGAACTCAGACCAAGAAAAAACACTATACGGAAGATTCGATTCGTCTCTATCTGCAAGAAATCGGTCGGATTCGATTATTGCGCGCGGATGAAGAAATTGAACTCGCTCGTAAAATTGCCGACTTACTCGAACTAGAGCGAATTCGAGAGAAACTGATGGAACATTACGACCGCGAACCCAATGAGCAGGAATGGGCGAGTGCCGTTGAAATGAGGTTGCCAGAATTCCGCCGCCGTCTATATATTGGCCGCCGGGCAAAAGATAAGATGGTACAGTCTAATTTACGACTGGTGGTTTCGATTGCCAAAAAATACATGAATCGGGGTCTTTCTTTCCAAGACTTGATTCAAGAAGGCAGTTTAGGATTAATTCGCGCCGCCGAGAAATTTGATCACGAAAAAGGTTACAAATTTTCCACCTATGCGACCTGGTGGATTCGTCAAGCGATTACCCGGGCAATTGCCGATCAATCTCGGACAATTAGACTACCAGTTCACCTGTATGAAACCATTTCTCGGATTAAAAAAACTACCAAGTTACTGTCCCAAGAAATGGGCCGCAAACCCACGGAAGAAGAAATCGCGACTCGCATGGAAATGACCATCGAGAAGTTACGGTTTATTGCTAAATCGGCTCAACTTCCGATTTCTTTAGAAACACCGATTGGGAAAGAGGAGGATTCTCGTTTAGGAGATTTTATTGAATCCGATGGCGAAACTCCTGAAGATCAAGTGTCTAAGAATCTATTACGAGAAGACTTAGAAAATGTATTAGACACTCTTAGTCCCAGAGAACGAGATGTACTGCGTCTGCGTTATGGGCTAGATGATGGTCGGATGAAGACATTAGAAGAAATTGGTCAGATTTTTAATGTCACCCGGGAACGTATTCGTCAAATAGAGGCGAAAGCGTTAAGAAAGTTACGTCATCCTAACCGCAATAGCATTTTGAAAGAGTATATCCGTTAATTGCGGTTATTTCTGTTCGGGTTGAAACAATTTGATCCTGAGAAATAAATTTTTTGATTATCCTCTTTTGAGGATAGCTCGGGCTGCAATTTATCAACCCTTTTATTGAAAGATTAGGGTTAAAGATTAACCTGCCGAAACAGACTTTTAAAAAATCTAAAGTTTCGGCAGATTTTTGTTATTTGTATAAGATAAGCACTTTTTTCTTAATCAGCGATATAGCAGTCGCCATAACGCTTAGGACATGGATTACCGCTTTCGCGGTAATGACAGCCGATAAGTAGTCCTAATAGCTAGGCGCGGTTGCTATACAATCAAATCAAAGCAAGTTTAATAACTTATGAATGCCATTTATAAACTGCCCTTAATTTTAGAACCTCAACCCGAAGGAGGTTATACAATTACTTGTCCTCTTTTGCCCAATTTAATTACTGAAGCTGATACTTTAGAAGAAGTTATTCCTAATGTATCCGATGCTTTACAAGCTTTAATTGAAGCCTATCAAGATTTAAACCAACCCTTACCTGCTGTTTTAATGCCGATCTAATTTAGAGGTAATCACCTCAATCGGACGCAATACTTTATCATTGACTCGAAATCCTTGGCGAACAACTTTTGTAATGGTTTGAGGTGAAAGATCCGGTTTAATTTCTCGATCAACAACTTTACATACTTCAAAATCGGGCTGATCTCCCTCTAATTCAATCGGTGTTACTTGTCGTTTTCCGAGAATATTTAATAGTTTTTTCTGAATACTTCCGACTGATTTAGGTAAACGTTGAATAAACTGGGGACTAGGATCGGGATTATTAGCCATATATTCCATTAAAAAGTCTAAAGCATCGACTACTTCTAATAATTCTAAAAATAATTCTTCATTAGCAGATTGATTTTGAGAGTCTTGTTCGCGTAAAGTTTGTTTTAGTGAAACTTCTTGTCTGAGGAGAGTCCCGATTTTATTAACGATGCGATCGAGGATTTCACTACTTAATTTAATTTGACTCATTTGATTATTGTCGGTTGGGTGATTCATAGTTATTCTATCCTAATTATTAATTGAAAAATTTTCAGTCCCCCCAGAAATCCGGTTTCTGGCGGTTTATATTTTAAAATAAAGTCGCTCCTAGCTTTTGATCGACTTTTGAAATTTGATTAATTTGCTGAATTATTGTGTCTAAATTATCAAATTCTGATAAAAACTCAACTTGAAGTTCTGGATTTTCTAACTCAGACAAGTCAGTGCGTTTAAATCTTTGAATCGGGGGTAAAATCGGGCGAAGATAATCGGCTAAAATTCGTTCTTCCTGATTCATTAAGGTTTTTCTAGCCTTAGCAATGATATCAGGAGAATAGCTGCGTTTTTTCATTGCTAAAGTAAACGCTTTGGTAATTTCAGCATTGGAAGCACCCGGAGATACTTCTAATACATCATAGGGATTCGGATTAGATAATTGATTATCCATGATTAAACTTTCCTAATAATAAATAATTCCTAACTGAGAGAAAATCGGTTTAAATGCAGGTTCATTGGGACAAAGTTGATAAGCAAATCGTGCCAGTTGCATAATTAGCTCGTGGGGTAATTGGCGACTTTCTGCACCCTTCATTAAAGCGATAATGAAATGTTCAGCCAGATAGCGACGAACAGGGTCATATTGACAAGATTTTGCCCGTCTAACAGCATCTTCATATCGATTTTTTTTCATCAACTTATGAATTTCATTTAATTCTTGACCGATCTGATAAATTTCTTTAATGTCTGATTCTTGGGGAAGTAGTTCATAGGCCCATCGGCTAAAATTATATAAATCTTCAAAACTTAAATTATGTTGATTAAATCCCTCAGCAAAAACTTCTAAGCAGATTTTACCAATTTGGAATTTAAGCTCGTTATTGTTTGAGTTTTTAGCCCGACTAACAGCCTGTTCAAATTTACCATTTTTCCAAAGTTGATCGATTTCTTCTGCTACTGTTGTATATTCTATTCTATTGATTAAATCAATAATAATGGGATGATGAGCATCAATTTTTTGGAGTTCTTTGAGTTGTTGTAATGCTTGAGTAGAATTAATGGTTTTATTGACTAAGTTTTGACGAATTTTTTCCGTTTTATGTTCAATTAAATAACTCCGAGATTCTGGGCTGTTTAAAAGTTCATACCAAAATTCAGCAAAACTCAACTGTTCATCTATATTTGATATAATGTTCCTTTGGTTTTTACATAATCTGTCAATTTCATTAAACCATTCAGAATTAGCTGGAAATTCATATTTAACTGATTTTAACACAGAAACAGCCTGTTTCCAACGGTTTTGTTGGAGATAATAATAGCCTTCTGAATAGGATAAAAACCCCTGAGCAAAACGTTCTGCTTCTGTTTTAGGAGATACCCCAGAGGGTTTAATTTTGATAGCTCGTTCTAAATCTCCTTCAAAAGCTGCCGCCACCGCCATTCCAAAAGAACTATAAAGAGCTACCAAAATTTTAACTTCTAAAACCGATGAATTTGTAATGGTTGGAAGTTGCAATGTTTTTAAAGAACGTTGATGATGTTCATAACATTCTGGTAAAATTAAAAGATGATTAATTTTAGCACTAAAGTTAGGAAACTTTTTAATTAATTGTAAAGCTAGGGTATCTCGACGGAAGCGATCGCGCAACTGTAAATACTCTTGAGGATGATCATCTTTAAGGGTATCAATAGAAGTTGATAGTAAAGACTGTAAACGGGTAGAAACCTCTGAATAATTGACGGATTTACCTTGTAACCAAGAAAGATTTTTTGGGTTTAGGGATGGGTCAAGATTAAAGTTTGCTAAAGCTGTTGCACCTGCTATTAACCAATCTCCGCGTTTATTAGGATAGATTTGAGCTTGATAGTAACAAGCAATAACCCAATTATGCAAGGATTTAATATCGCAATTTTGAATCCATTGACTTTCTGTATTTTCAGCAATTTTTAACCAATCTTTTTCTTGCCAAATTTCTGACTCTAAACGAGGTTGTATGTGATCTTCTAGGTTGGATTTCACAATAGAATCAACACCAAACTTTTTGATAAAATTACTGCTACTAGACAAAGCTAATTTCAGTTTATTATTATTAACATATTCTTCAATTTCTCTAATTGCTAACAAACGTTGACGTTGAGTAATATTTTGAATAATTAGACGTTGCTTTTTAACGTTATGATCAGTCAAAGATTGCCATTCCCGATCAGCTTGTGGCAAATTGTTCTGCTTAAAATAGGCAAAACCTCGCAAGTAATTTGCCTGTTGTCCCGGTACTTTTTCTAAATAATGGATCACCTGATTCCAGTTCTCTGTTTTGACTGATAAAAGGCTTAACCGCATCCGAGCTTCTGTTAACTCCGGTAATAGCATTAAAGCTTCTTGGTAGTGAGTATCTGCTTTTTTAAAATCTCCCGATTTCTCAGCTAATAGTCCTTGATTAAATAATTTTTTACTGTGAATAACCCGACTTAATTGTATGACTAACTCTTGTCCATCTGAACGATTAAATTGAGCTTGAGCCGGGTCTAATACAGCCAAAGCGTCCTTAAATTGACCTGCTTTTGCCATCGATCTAACTTTTTTTAAGGTTACTTCATATTGTTCTTCTTGTTTAACTTGAACAGAACTATTTTGAATTGCTGTTTGTAACTCATCAGTCACAAATAATTCCTGGGCTTGTGCAAAATAAGCTAAGGCTTGCTTAAACTGTTTCCGTTTAGCTTGCTCTTGACCTGTGGCAAAAAAACTTTGAAATTGATGGCGACATTTAATTTCTTTTTGACAACGCTCAATGGATTTAATTAACTTCGGATCATCAATCAGATTTGTACATTTTTGATACAGTTGTACAACCTGTGATAAGACCGTAATATCCATGGGATTCTTTTGATCAGAATCTTCAAGTTTTCTTGCAGAAGCTAAGGTTTTTTGAACCATTTTAACTTGACTATGCCATGTTTTAACCTGGGGTTTAAATTTTTCTAGTAAATCTCCCATCGCCATATATCTAAATCTTTGTTCAAAAAAAGCTGGCGATGATGGCCATTGAGCGATGACTTTTTTCCCAATTTGAACGGCTTTTAGGAGTTGCTTCCGTTGCGCTAATGTTCGGGCTTGTTGAATATCTTTTTTAGATTGGGCTGCTTTTAGAAAAACATCAAAAACACCCACTCTAAAAATAATTAGGCTTAAATAATTAATCCCATTTAAAATTGATTTCATGGACAATTTTCCTCTAAATTAGGAACAAAAAACACTTCTCCAATTTCAATCGAGCTTTCTCTGCCTTTCAGGGTGGGGTTAACTGCAACAATTTTTGAAAATAACTGACTGCGGCCATAAAATTGAGCAGCAATTCTATTCAGAGAATCTCCCCGTTTAACAGTGTAATAAAAACCCCCACAGGATGATTGAGATCGAGTAGATTTTGGAGTAGATTTGATAGCAGGGGGCTTTAATTCGGGTAAAAGGGTAGTAGTTGCTGTTGAGACTGGAGGAGATGGTTGAGTAGCAAATAGAGAGGTTCCCATTGCTCCTAAACCGAACCCTAAAATCAGAATTAAAATTGCTAAAATCACCAATTTTATTGAGATATTGGGTTGAGTAGTTAACAAATTTTCTGCGGGAATTACTATTGATTTTTCGTCACCTACAGGAAGTTCTTGTAGTTGGCGAATTAGAGATAAATCCGTTTCGCAATTAGGGCAAATATTGTCTTCTATTTCCGGGCGATCGCAAACTGGACAAATTAATTTAATCATTAGCGTGTTAATCCTGTAGCAATAGTTCCGGCGGGTAAATCCTGATCTAAATATTTCATAATATCAGGACGAAGTTCATCAAAAATACGATTAATTTCATATTCATTCCCCTGTTTTAATGCTCCAATTAGTTGGGAAAATTTACCTTCCATGACTCTAGCATGACTAGGATTAATCCGATAAGCTTGTGCAATTCCTTCACGAGTTAGACAGATTAATTTAACTGGATCTGGCAGGTTTTCATACTCTCGTCTTGCATCTTCTGCTAGTTTTTGCAGGGCTGATTTATTATTGTGTTCTAGGGCTTGATTTAAGTCTTGAACTAAGGTTTGTAATCGCTGTTTTTGGGCGGGATGAATTAAGGAATCACAAACCTCTAGGACAAACTCAAACATAGTTTGATAGAATTGAGCAGTATCTCGTTCTTCTGAGGCAAAATTCTCTAATTCTTTGAGTTTATTCTGAGCAGCTTCTAAGCGATCTGATTGAATCTTATCATTCTGATAAATTTGATTCGCTGATTTAATTACCTCTCCAGCAATTTCATTGGCATTTTGCACACCCGTTTCTGTTAAATTAGCAGCCGCATTCAGTTCTTTAATTCGTTGTTCAACCTGTCGAGAGATTTCTTCATTTATTCCTCCCCGAGAGAAAGAACAACTCACTTTAACCTCTGGTTTATTTTTGAGTGCAGCCATCATTTGTAAGGAGTTATTTTGTTCATCTAATTCGACCGTTACTAACACTTCTGTTCCCCGTGGATAGGGTTGATCTAAGGCTAACCACATATCGCCAATGCGTTCATCTCGGTCAGTGTTATCTAAATCTTTTCTCACCAAATCAGGACTAAAAAATTTAAAATGAATTAAGCGTTGTCCGTCTGCTTCTGTTTTGAAGTTATGGAATTTTTTAACGGGAAGAATCTCTCCTTGCGGAATAATTATAAATCGAGGATCATTGACTAATTCAATACAATAATCACGGGAAACTGTTGTAACTTTTTCGGTTAATCCGGCTGCTACAATTGCCGCCCCTTCTGCAACTGCATACATGGGATTAGGATGTACTAAAACTTGATTGATTGGGAAAGCTTCTCGAATTTTTTGTTGTACTATAGGAACCTGTGAGGAACCTCCGACTAACAAAATTACATCAATTTGATCTAATGGATAATCAGAATATTTGATCACATCATAGCAAATTTTAACTGAACGCTCAATTAAAGGTGTAATTAATTGTTCAAATTTTTGACGAGTAATGGTAACTTGAATGGGAACCGCCATTCCTAATTCATCTAATAAAGGTGTGGAAGTAATAATCTCGGCTGAAGGCTGACTACTGAGTTGAATTTTTGCTTTTTCCGCTTCAATTTTAAGTTCTCCTAATAAACGAACCCGTTGATAATGGGGCATTTTGGCAATTAATTGATCAAGATTATTTAAACCTTCTTGACGGGCAACTTCTTGCTTAACAAATTCAATAATTGAGTGATCAAAATCATCCCCTCCTAACCATAAATCCCCTGCTTTAGCGGATTCAATAAATTGATTTCCCACCGCCGTCACAATTGAACAATCTAAAGTTCCACCCCCAAAGTCATAAACTAAAAGGGTTTTAACCTCATCAGAATTAGCACTATAACTATAGGAAATAGCAGCAGCAGTAGGTTCAGGAAGCAGTTCTCGCAAACTTAATCCGGCTTTCCCAGAGGCGATTTGAGTGGCATATCTTTGTTTATCATTAAAATAGGCAGGAATAGTAACAACGGCTTGATTAATGATACTTTTCTGTCCGGTTTTAGCTTGGTGAGTTTGAGCATTTTGGACTAATTTTTTGAGAATTTCTGCCGCAATATCTTCAGGTTGATATTCTTTTCCCCCTAACCAAACGGAAAGACTATTATCTGTTCCTTGAGTGGATTTAGTAATTTTATAACCAAAGCGAGATAATTGTTCTTGAATAACGGGATCATTAAACCCTCGTCCGATGAGACGTTTAATCGAAATGATCACGTTTTCGGGATCGTTTTGCAATTGATTATAGGCACTATTTCCAACTTTAATTTTACCTTGATCTAAGGCGACGACTGAACGGGTTAATTTTCGATCAGGTGGGGTGTTATCCTCTGCCGTTACGACATCAGTATGGGCTAATTTAAAAGCTGCTACTGAGTTAGTTGTACCGAGATCAATTCCAACGATGTTACCCATGATATTTGTCCTAATTTAATCTAAGATTGATGATTTGTTTGAGTGTAGAAACCGGGTTTCTTAGGGTTATGTTTAATTCATGTTTTACCCCCTACTTAACTCTGGAATTTTTTGGATCAGATACGCATTACTTCGCAATAGTTTGCGAGCGAGTGCTTGTTTTTGGATAAAGTTGGGTGATAAATTTTGAGATGAACCTCCTAAACCTAAACGGTAGACGACTTCTTTCGCTGCAATGGAGCGATAATCAAACCCCATTGAGTCGGCAAAAATGGCGCGGGAAGTATCGCTTTCATTAAGTTTTAAGGCTTGTTTCCAATAGCTTAAGCAAGCATTAATTTGCAGGGCGGCGGTTAGGGCTGTTGCTAATTTTAAGTTAGCCCAATAATGATCGGGATTTAAACTCAAGGCTTGCATATAACATTGACAACTAATCATTAAGGATTCTCGGGCGTGAGCCATAATTCTTTTAGCACTTTCTTGGGCTTGTTCTGCACCTCCATTTTTAGCAGAAATTCCCAGTTGTTCAAAGAAATGTCGATCATATTGTCCAGCAAAAATGCCATCTCCCCAAAAGGAATTATAACTGTGATCATAAGCTTCTCCAGCTTGAAATAACTTTTCAGAATTTAATTCTGCCTGGGCTTGTTCATAAATTGCAAAACCTTGAGGATTAAGTTGTTTCATTTTATTTAAAATGTGGGAATCAATTTCTATATCTGGTTTATTTTTAACGTGATTTTGTCTTTCAAAATTTTGTTTGTATATTTCTAATGCTGGAATAATATCTTCTGATATTTGATCAGAAGAATAATGTTCAGGTTCATTAATAACTGGAAGCCCAGGTAAATCAGTATTTAAAATAGAATCTTCCTCAAAGTCGCTTAAGCTCAAATCTTCTTCTTGAGTTTCGAGGTTTTCTTCCGTTAAACTTTTGATTTTGATGGGGGAGTTACTCTCAATATCAAAAAAGGAAAGTGTTTGATTCTCAGAATCATTTTTTAGGCTATCAATTGCTCTAAAAGCTGGGATAACTCTTTTTAATCCCGAACTCCATAAGGAATAAAAATATAGATAAAAAACGAGGTTAATTGACAAAATTAAGGATAGAAAAATATTTCCTCTAGCAAAAAATACTAAGATTGGTTGAATATTAACTAAGGCAACAAAAACAGTAAGAATAATATTGTATAAGATAGCAGCAATTCCCAAAAATACAGCGATTTTTGATTGTTTTTTAATCCAGTTACCTAATAAGAAAAAAGGTATTATTAAAAATAAAAATATCCCCGGAATTATAAACCATGAATTATTGATCAATTCCCGTGAATTCAAATCAGGACGTGAGTAAGCCCAAATCATATCAAGATAACTACCAAAACTAATCAAACAAATCAACAGGAAAATATAAGGAATCCCGTATAACAATAAGTGAATTTTTCCAATCAAGAATAGGGTTTGGTAAGCTTTGGGTAAAACAATATTGGGATCGGTTGGTGATCCGGGTATGGGTTTCCCATCTAATAAAATTTGTAAATATTGAAATCCTAATATTCTAATTAATTTAATATGCAGTTCTGAAGTTTCATTTACAGCAAAATATTTGCCTTTTCTTAATTCCTTCCGTTTAGGAATAGTAGCGATTTCTTGACCATCAAAATAAATAATGGTGTTTTTCCAATGTTTATTCCAAGAAACAACTAATCTAGGTTCTAAAGCATAGGTCTGGCTTTTCATGGTTAATTAACAGGTATAAAAACCTGGGTAATGAGTCAAAATTTTGTAGCAATGAATGGGGATATTAGAAAAAAATCTTGATCCGCTCAAAGCTTTTAATTTGGGGTGTTTTAAGAGCTACTAATAATACAAATATCAGCGCTGCTCTGATGAAATTGGGGTGATCAAAAAAATAGATACTCAAAAATTAAAATGAATTAGGGCGATCGCATCCATCATTTCTTGAGTTATATCTTAGGAGTTTATCCCTCACATAATGTTTTGTAAATCAGTAAAATTACCGAACTTTCATCTTTTTTAATATTTCGGCTCAATTTACCCCCTCGTTAGTCGAGCTATTTCGCTAAAATAAGCTCTCTAAAACTCAGGGGTGATGCTGCTACCAGTCCGAATCTGATTCGTTTCCCTCCCACATCTCCCGTTCTGAATCTCTTTCTAATTCCCGATCTAAGGAGTTTTGTTCTCGGTAATCATCGTAACTATCCTGAACATCTCGGTCGGAGTCATATTCGTGGTCGTTGTTGTCGTAACCGTCTTCACCTGGGCCAAAATTATCGTAACGCATGGTCACCAATCCCTCATGATCGTTTCTCCTGACCTATTGCCACCTGCGAACAAAATTACGCAAATTTTCAAAAATTTTTTAGAGTAGTAGGGGCGAGTTCAGTCGAGTTGCTGTTAATTAGGAAAGATATTGTTGAACCCGCCCTTATAAACTTCTTTTACTCATCAATGACTTTTCCCCGCATGGTCTTCAAATGTGAGTGCTTCGTTTTACTATCCAAACGCTTTCTCTGCGAACTCCGAGTCGGTTTACTCGGTTTGCGGGGTTTGGGAAGCGAAATCGCACTTTTAATTAAGTCTTGAAGTCGTTGTAAAGCGTCTTCTCGATTCTGTTCTTGGCTGCGATGTTTCTGGGCTTTGATAATAATTACCCCTTCTTGACTAATACGCTGATCATTTAATGTTAATAGTCGCTTTTTATACTGTTCAGGTAATGAAGAAGCGGAGATATCAAAACGTAGATGAATTGCAGTTGCTACCTTGTTAACATTTTGTCCCCCGGCTCCCTGAGAGCGAATTGCACTCATTTCAATCTCATGCTCTGGAAGGCTGAAAGTGTTAGAAATTTTTAACATAATTGATTAATAATTTTAGGAAAAAATAGCAAAATTAAACCCGGGAAGGAAGAATAGCTAAGTCTGTTTTTGGGTCAAATAAATGAATTTTTTCCGGTGTGAGGGCTAACCAAATTTTTTCACCCTGTACAAATTTCGTTTCGGCGGGAATTCTGACTTGTAAGGAGAAAGAAAGATTATTGTCTCCGAATAGATGTACCCATAATAATGTTTCATGTCCTAACGCTTCCATCCGATCAACAATGACGGGCAAATTTTTAGTCGCTGGACAACTAACAATTAAGTGTTCTGGTCTAATTCCTAAGATTAATTTTTCTTCCTTCTGGCGAGGTAAAACCGTTTGCCAAATATCGGGTAAAGTTAAACGGAATTGAGCATGGGTAATTAATAAAGGAGCGATAAATTGAATCGGAATAAAATTCATGGGGGGAGAGCCAATAAACTCTGCTACAAAGCGATTATTAGGACGATTATAAAGTTCTAAAGGAGGAGCAACTTGTTGAATTCTACCTTGATTCATCACCGCAATTCTTGACCCCATGGTCATGGCTTCAACTTGATCATGGGTGACATAAATTGTTGTTGTGCCTAATTTTTTTTGTAATTCTACAATTTGGGCGCGGGTTTCGGTTCTTAATTTTGCATCTAAATTAGATAGGGGTTCATCCATTAAGAAAACCTGGGGATTTCTAGCCATGGCTCGACCTAATGCGACACGCTGTTTTTGCCCGCCTGATAATTGTTTGGGATATCGATCTAATAAGGATTCAATTTGTAATAATTGGGCAACGGTTAACACTCTTTCGGATACGGCTTTTTCTCGTTCTGAAAGATAGCGAAAGTTAGAAGGAAGCGATCGCGTTATTCTCACAATAGCATCTTCTAACCATAACGGAGCAAAGATTTGATAGTCTCCAAGGGTCAAGGATAATTGTTGATTAGAACCTAAATTAGAGTCTTTTCTGGGAATAATTAAAGGCTGTTTAGGTTCTGTTTGCCGATAGGAACGACGCAACCCAAAGGCTAAGTTATCATAAACTTTTAAATGGGGATATAGGGCATAATTTTGAAACACCATGGCAATATCTCGCGCCTTGGGGGGTAATTCATTAACTAATTTATCCCCAATATAAATATTACCGCCCGTAATGGTTTCTAAGCCCGCAATTAATCGCAATAGGGTACTTTTCCCACAACCGGAAGGCCCGACTAATACCATGAATTCCCCATCCAATATATTCAGATGTACCCGTTTTAAAATCGCCTGACGGGTGAGGGTTGACTCTAAGAGTTCCGATGAGTTTTTTTCCTCGGAGGCGGTTTGACGACGGGTGGGAAAACTTTTATAAATATTATCTAAAATAACTTCTGCCATTTTAATTTTACCTAATTTTCTGTAGGGGCGGGTTTTCTCAGATATTGATAACAAACCATTAACTGAACTAAACCCGCCCTCTTTCTTCTTCTTATCTCGGTGTTGGTGCGTGCGATCCACTCACCCTAGGATTTGATCGAGATGATTTTTTCATCGGGTTTGAGTTTGAAAACGCGATCGCCTGCACTATCTTTTGTGGATAGATGAATTTGATCCGTGGGAACATGAATAATCCGATTATCACTGGTTAACAGATGGATTTGTTGGCGGGGTTTAGCCGGGGCAATTCCTACTAATATATCATTAGGAGATTTAAACTGGATCATGGAAATTCCGATTCCACCTCGGTTACTTCCCCGCACTAATTCCATCGCAATTCGTTTAATATAACCCTGTTCTGTGACTAATAATAAACTGCCTTTAGGTGATAGGGTAACACATCCAATTAAATGTTCTTTTTGTCTTAACCGAGTTGCTTGGGAACCCTGGGCGACTTTACCCATAGGAGGTAGTTGTTCATCATTGAGATCAAATCGTAAGAGTCGCCCCCCGGATGTGGCTAAGACTACTTTTTCATCGAGTTTAGCTAGGGTAGCAAAACATAATTCATCGTCATCTTTTAGTTTAACAATGGTACTGCCTCGGTTGGTTAATTCTGCTAATTCTATTAAGGGTAAACGCTTAATTTTCCCTTGTTGAGTTAGGGTAATTAGATCGGTTTTATCGGGAAAAGCTGATAATAGAAATTGAGCAATCATTAAGTCTTGGGGATTAATTGATGTATCTTTATAGGCGGAAGGTGATAATAAGGTAATAATGGGTTTTCCCTTGGAACGATTGTTACCCACAGGAATATCCGCTACACTCAAGGGATAGGCTTTTCCAGTTTTCAACACCATCACTAGATTTTGACTGGTTTGAGTATTGTGGGTTTGGGTGATAAAATCATCGGTTTCCTCAATATTAATAGTAGTCTTATTTTCAGTTTGATTCCGTTTGGAATCTGCGGTTTTGGGAGAGACTCGCCGAATATAACCGCGATGGGTAATTTCAATTACGGTTTCTTCATCCACCGGGGGTAAGGGTTGTAATACATCGGGAGGGGATGTGAGTTCTAAGATCTTTTCTTTGGATTTTTTAGCGGTTTTATCGTCAGATGTAATAGTAGTCTGACCCTGGGGATAAATAATTCGAGTCCGTCGTTCATCGCCATATTTTCGTTTAAGCGATCGCAATTCTTTTTTTAAGAATTTTAACAGTTCAGGACGTTCATCCAGTAACCGTCTTAACTGTTCAATATGAGTTGTTAATTGGGTAAATTCTTCCTGCAACTTTTGCCTTTCTAACCCAGTTAACCTACGCATAGGCATGGCTAAAATAGCATCGGATTGAATATCACTAAACCCTAATTGATTTTCTAAGGTTATTTTTGCTGTGGAACCATCGGGGGCATTTCTGAGAATTTCAATCAGACTATCTAAATTTTCTAAAGCCAGTAATAACCCTTCCACTAAATGACAGCGCCGTTCGGCGGCTTCTAATTCATGGCGATATTGACGGGTTAAAGTATGTTCCCTAAAGGTGAGAAATTCTTGGAGAATTTGTTTTAAACTTAATTGTCTAGGTTGTCCATTGACAATGGCTAAAAAAATCGCCCCAAACTTAGTCATCAATTCCGTTTGCTGATAGAGATGATGTAACACCACTTCGGGAGAAAATTCCCGTTTTAATTCAATCACGACTCGAATTCCTTCGCGATCGCTTTCATCCCGAATATCAGAAATTCCCTCTAATTTTCCCGCATTTACTAACCCGGCAATTTTTTCAATCCAAGCCGCTTTATTCACCTGAAATGGCAATTCTGTGACAATAATTGCGTTTTTAGTCCGACGTTTTTGGGCGGTGGGAACTTCTTCCATTTTCGCCACCCCTCGCACCACAATACTGCCTTTTCCGTGATGATAAGCTTCAGCAATTCCTTCGGTACTAATAATTTCTCCCCCCGTGGGAAAATCCGGCCCGGGAATCAATTCGATTAATTTTTGATCGGATAATTCAGGATTATCAATTAAGGCAATTAGTCCATCCACCACCTCCCCTAAATTATGGGGAGGAATATTCGTCGCCATCCCGACAGCAATTCCCGAAGATCCATTTAATAATAAAAACGGCAGTTGGGCGGGTAAAACCGTGGGTTCCTGTTGAGAATTATCAAAATTACTAATAAAATTAACTGTAGCTTCCCCGACTTGGGAGAGTAACCCTTCATGACCAACCGCAGCTAAACGGGTTTCGGTGTAACGCATTGCCGCCGGGGGGTCATTATCCACAGACCCGAAGTTACCATGACCTGCTAATAATGGATAACGACTGGAAAACTCCTGAACCAATCTGACTAAAGCATCATAAACCGATTGATCGCCGTGGGGGTGATATTTACCCAGAACATCCCCAACTACCCGAGCACATTTGCGGTAGGGACGGTCGGGAGTCAGCCCCAATTCGTGCATCGCATATAAAATCCGACGATGTACAGGTTTGAGCCCGTCGCGAACATCGGGTAAAGCTCGACCAACAATCACACTCATGGCATATTCGAGGTACGATTGTTGCATCTCGGTATGAAGCGATGTTGTGATCACTTGCCCAGAAAAGAGGTTTAACTGTTTAGCCATGAGTTTAGTTGAGTCTACAGCGATAGGGTTCTGATCTTAGATTATGGCGTGATCGGTTGTTTCGATCACGGCTATCTAACAAAGCTCAGGGGATGTGGTTACTTTTTTGAGGATAACCAATTGCGTTCAATTTGACGAGTCAATCAAGTTGTGTATAGACGTGATCTGCTACCTTAAATAGTTGGAACATAAAGTTTGGGGAAGTAGCGCTCGACAACATCAGTAGGAAATCCCAAGCGGACAGCACCCTTGGGAGTATCTGAAACTAGAAGACCCGCCTCAACTAATTTCTTTAGCACCGTTCTAGCTTGTCGCTCTTTGTAACCTGTGATTGTAGCAGCCTGACCACGCTCAAAAGAACCAGAATAGAGTGCTTCCTTAAGTAAAGGAAAAGAACGTTCAAGTAACCGTCCGGCTCGAATTTCCTCCTCCACATAGAGTTCAATGCGATTTAAGAGTTGGGAGGGTTCTAGTAGTGAACGCATGAATGTCACTTGGTCGATACAAGTCTCTAAAAAGAACTTACAAAACTTCTGCAAACCAGCCTCTGTCAAATTTCCACGACCGTCTAAATCGTTCCATCGTCGCTTGTCGGCTGCCATCAATAAATCTCGATATAAATTAGCATTTCTGGCTAAACCACGAGAGACAGACCACAAACTACTGCCCACCCCAATTTGCCTTAAAAAAGCATGAGAAAACAGCCGTGTCACGCGACCATTGCCATCAAAGAAAGGATGAATCCAAAGCAGCCGATGATGAGAAGCAGCCACAGCAATGACTTGCTGAATTAAAGATAAACGTTTGGGATTATAGGCTTCTTCAAAACGCCCTAAAAAACGTGGAATTGCTGGAGCGCTAATCGGAACGTGAGCACCGACACTCACATCCCCAGTCCGTAATTCTCCCGGTTTGACTTCAACCCGTTTCTTGCCTTGGGGGTCTTCAACGTAGAGTAAGTCAGAAGAAAGTCGTTGACAAAACTCACGATGAATCCAGATTAGGTAATCAGTTGTTACTACTGCACAATCTTTTTCTTCCCCTTTATCAATCATCCGTTGAACTTCGATATGAGCTTTAGCTTCTAGTTGTAGAGAGCGTTTTTTCGGCTCCTGGGAAAAGTCATTTGCTAAAGCTCGGTCTATATCTCTAGGATGTGTATTGTGCCCCTCAATCAGATTACTGTAATAGCAATTCATGGAACGGACAAGCTCTCCCATACTTAAGGCGACACTGGGAGTCACCTGTGCGTTAAGAGCCCTGCTTAAAGCAATCAACTCAGTTGCTAAATCGTCCAACAACTGATTACCTACTGCTGGGAGCATTGGTTCCATCAAATCAACAGATTCGATAAATTCGGTGGGACTAGACATTTTGCCGTTCTCTGAAACCCTGTGTATTGATTATAAGCTCTAGCTTTCAAGTTTCATATATACAGATTTTTGCCGATGTTTTTGCCGATAATTTCAAGGAGAGATCAATTTCCGCAGCGTTTCTTAGACAAAGGTTTCTGGCATTTACTGTCGGGCTATTCCTGTCAACCCGTTGAATGGGCGTGGTATGATAACCTTTCGGTACTGGAGAGTGAAAAATAGAAATATTAGGTGGTTCCATTTGAACAGTATATCGGTTGGGAGACTTAAATGAAGACCGTTCTGATTGTAGAAGACGATCAGGTTAATGCTCGTGTTTTTTCAAAAATATTGACAAAACGGGGTGGATTAGCCGTTAAACACACGGAAAACGTGGAAGAAGTGATGGATATTGCTCGCACTGGGGAGGCTGACTTGATTTTGATGGATGTTTCCCTAGCGCGCAGTGTCTATCAAGGGAAACCAGTTGATGGAATTAAAATTACCCAACTCCTCAAAGCTGATCCCACAACCGCGAAACTGCCGATTATTTTAGTGACGGCCCATGCCATGGCTGGAGATCGGGAGGATTTTCTAGCCCAAAGTGGGGCCGATGATTACATCTCTAAACCCGTTATTGATCATCAAAAGTTCGTGGATAAGATTAAATCCTTGCTATCACCCGAGGAGTAGGCCGTAATAGGGGAACTGGAATCAATCTTTTTTTCCAGTACCTACTGCTGCTTTGTACTCCTAAGAGGTAGGGATGATCCTAATCTTGAGACTAGGGACTTGGAGAGGGAGGTTGGGTATCTTTAACTTGAACTAGCACTTTTTGGATTTGAGGATTAGCTAGAAATTTTTGGGTATCTTTGATTAAGCGATCGCCCCAAAGATTTTCTTTCAGATAATCAGAGTCGGCATAACGGCCATCAAGACGTAAAGCCGTTTCTCCTAAAGATAGGGCCTCTTGAGCTTCTCCTTTAGTGTACAGAGCAACGGCTAAGGCTAATAGGGGTTCGGCGGCTTTGGGATCAATCTTAATCGCCTGTCTCCATTTGCTGATCGCCGTATCGATTTCTCCCTGTTCATACTTGACTAAGCCCACATTATTAATGGCTGGCCAAAGACTACTTTCTTGGGAAAAGGCTTTCTCGTATTGTATAACTGCCTGCTCTAACCGCCCCAACTTATAATAGGCATTGCCCAAATCAAATAACGCCCCCGGAACCTTCGGGTCAAGTTTCAAAGCAGCTTCTAGGGATTGAACGGATTTTTGATAGTCCCCTTTTTTGAAGTAGGCTTCCCCCAAAATAAACTGAATCCCAGGGTCTTGGGGTTCTAAGTTTTTGGCTTTTTGTAAAAATTCAATCCCTTTATCGAGTTCATCTAATTGCAGATATAAACTGCCTAATAGGGCCCAAGCTTGATAACTGTCCGGTGCCAGTTGAGTCGCAAGTTCTGCCCGGGGTAAAGCTAATTGATATTGTTGAAATCGGGTTAACTGAGCTGCTTCTTCGAGCAACCCTAATCCAGTTTGTTTAAGTTGTTCTGAGTCTAGGGCGGGGGTATAGGGAATCAGGGCTTGTCCCATGGCTGATTTGGCGACATTCCACAAACTCAGAGTAAGGATTACGGACAGAATCAGGGTTCGATTTCGCACAGTAAGAGGTAACCTAAATTTTTTAATATTTTGCGAGTTCTATTGATCATACACGAACTTGGATCAATGGGTTAAATAAAGGGTAATAAAATCTCAAATTCCGTACCGATTCCCGGCTGCGATCGCAATTTTAATTGTCCCCCATGTTTGGCGGTAACAATATGATAACTCAGGGATAAACTGGTTTCTTTTTCCGTGCGTTTGAGATTAGAAAATGAATCTAGGATTTTTTGTTGTTCTTGGGGAGACAATCCCGGGCCATTATCGGCAATGGAAATTGAAACCCAACGTTCGGGAGGGCTGAGATTCTCAACCGCAGATGAATCTAAACCAATCATCATTGTTGTAATCACAATTTGCGGAGTCTTGCCCGACTCTAAACTTGGGGAAAGGCTATATTCATCGACCCAATCTTGTCTCACCAATTGATTGAGCAAGGCATCAAAACCATGAATCAAAATATTGATAAATACTTGACTCAACTGTCCGACATAACAAGTGACTGGAGGTAAATGACCGTAATTTTTTACCACGTTAATTTCTCGGTTAATCCGGCTTTTCATTAACAGTAAAATACTATCTAAATGACTGTGTAAATCTGCGGGTTTGGGATGGATTTCATCAATGTGACAAAAGTTTTGTAAACTGGTTGCTAATTTACTTAATCGTTCCGTACCACTTTTGATGCTTGATAGAATCCGAGGGAAATCTTGGCGGAGAAAATCAAATTCAATTTCTTCCTTCAGGTTCTCAAGGGCTGGCAATTTCTGGGGATAATGGGATTCATAGGCATCTAAAAGTTCAATCAAACTATCACTATAGGTGATTAAATAGGTTAAATTGCCCCAAATAAATCCCACCGGATCTAAAATTTCATGGGCAACGCCATCAACTAATCTTCCTAAACTTGCCATTTTTTCACTTTGTAACAGTTGAACTTGAGTTCTCTCATAGCGAACTTGAGTTTCAATTCCTCGAATTTGCCAATAGGCAAGATTTAATTCATGGCTGTTTAAAAGACGATAGGAAACCATCCAAGGATAATCCTTAGAAGCCGGCCAATTTCCTTGTACCACAATCGGATCTATATATCCAGGGGCAGTTCGCTTCAAGGACTGTTGAGTTGCTGTGAGAATTGTGGTTTGTGCAGGTAATACTAATACCGGAGTTCTAACATAACTATAAAGCACATCTAGGGATTGATCTAAAAATAATTCTAACCCCTGGGGACGTAAAAAAAATTCTAGGAGATCTCGCCGAGAAATTATTCCTAAAAATTCAGAAGTGGAGTTTTCTTTTTGGTCTACAATAATTACTCCGGGGAGTAAGGGATGTCTTTCAAACTGTTGCACAAGAGTTCGCACGCCGGAACTCAAAACCACTTGAAAATCGTATAGGGGTAAATCTTCTAGGGTGGAGTCTAAACTTAAATCTCCTCCGGTTTGACTTTCCCATAAATATGGTACAGATAGGCTCGCCAAGGTACTTTCTCGCAGGATTAATTACACAATATCTTATAGCCTAGACTAACATTAAGTTGGAAAAAATCCCTCAAAAATTAGTTAATTTTAATTACCAGTGAGGGTTATCTTGCAATAACGCTTGAGCCGCATCCGCATCTAAAGGACGGGCAAAGAAATAACCCTGTCCTTCTTCGCAGCCCAAATTTTTCAGCAGGGACAACTGTTCTGCGGTTTCTACCCCTTCGGCGGTCACAGTCATATTTAGATGATGGCCGAGGGTAATAATGGCTTGAATAATGTCTAAATTTTGACGGGTTTCACTAATTCGTTGAATAAAAGATCGATCAATTTTTAAATTATGTAAGGGAAATCGATGTAAATAACTTAGGGAGGAATACCCCGTGCCAAAATCATCAATACTTAACTGAATATCTCGGTCTCTGAGTTGTTGTAAAAGTTCGGCGGCGGATTCGGGATGTTCCATGATGGCACTTTCGGTAATTTCCAATTTTAAATAACTGCTATTTAATTGAGTTTGTAAAATGATTTTATCAATATTTTGAATTAAATTCAGTTGAGAAAACTGTTTTACGGATAAATTAACACTCATTTTAATCTTGTTTTTAAATAAACCCCGATCTTGCCAAATTTTTAACTGCTGACAGGCTTCTTTTAAAACCCATAAACCGATGGGAACAATTAACCCGGTTTCTTCGGCTGCGGGAATAAAATCCCCGGGGGATATTAGACCTTTTTTCCCATGATGCCACCTTAATAATGCTTCAAATCCGTTAATTCTCCCCGTTGCTAAGGAGATAATTGGTTGATAATATAAGATAAATTCTTGACGGTGTAATGCCAATCTTAAATCTGTTTCTAATTCTAAGCGTTGTTGGGCATGACGGTGCATTTGGGTATCAAAAACTTGATACCGAGCCTTTCCTTTGGCTTTGGCTTGATACATGGCAATATCGGCATCTCTTAAAAGATGTTCCGGTTCTTGATAGGTTTTATTCCCAATAACAATCCCAATACTGGCATTAATAAATAATTCCTGTTCTTCAAATTGAAACGGCCAACTCATAGAGGTTTGGATTTTTTGAGCCAAACGACTGGCATCGTCAATATCCTGAATATTTTCTAATAAGATAGTAAACTCATCGCCCCCAAACCGTGCTAACATATCCGTAGAGGATAAATGGGTTTTCAGGCGGCGAGCGATCGCAATTAATAGCCGATCTCCAGCAAAATGTCCCAGGGAATCATTGACTACTTTAAACCGATCACAATCCAAAAATAAAACTCCAAATTGATAATTGGGTTCCCGTTGGGTGCGTTGTAATGCCTGGATCAGTCGATTCATAAATAAAACCCGATTCGGTAAATTGGTGAGGGCATCATGGGATGCCAGATGTAGTAATCTGGTTTGGGTTTTCTGATGTTCTGCAATTTCCTTTTCTAGCTTGTGATTTAAGCCTTTTAATTGGGCATTGACAATTTCTAATTCTATCGTCCGAGATTGGACTCGCTGTTCTAATTTCTCATTCAATTGTCGAATTTCAGCCTTAGCCAATTGTAAGGCTATTTGATTCTCAATCCGCGCTACTACTTCTTCAAATTGAAAAGGTTTAGTAATATAATCTACCCCGCCCACTTGAAAGGCTTTGACTTTATCAATCACTTCATTCAAAGCACTTAAAAAAATTACTGGTATATCACGAGTTTGTTCATTCGCCTTCAAGGATTGACAAACGGTATAACCGTCCATATCGGGCATTTTAATATCTAATAAAATCAAATCAGGTGGCAGAGTTTGTACGGCCATAATTGCCATTTGTCCATTCATTACCCCCCGAACTTTATATCCCATTTGGATCAAAGTATTCGATAACAGACGTAGATTTTCTAGGGTGTCATCTACAATTAAAATATCGGCTTTAAAAGATCGATTAAAAGAATGATTCATTGCTGGGTCGCTTTATGAGCTAAATCCATTATCTGATCAAAAGAAAAATTATTCACTAATAGGATGAGAGATTCTGCGACCGGACTGTGGGATACGGGAATTTGTTGCACCAGTTGTAAAATTTGTTCGCCATCGGCGGCAGCCGCACTGTAGCGCAATGCGACTAACCATTCAGAAGACATCATAGTTAACGCATCCGGGCTAATGATGGAGCTTGGCGGGGGTGCTAAGGGTTCTAAAGTGGGAAGATCGGGTGTGTATAAATATCGTACCCCTAAATAGTGGGCAATTTTTTCTAATAGGGCATCTTCTCGGAAGGGTTTTTTGACAAAATCATCACATCCCACTGATAAAACTATAGCTCGTTCTTCCTCAAAAACACTAGCGGTTAAAGCAATAATCACCGTCGCTTGACCTTTTAATTGGGATTTGATTTGTTTTGTGGCTTCGTAACCATCCATAACCGGCATCCGCATATCCATCAAGACTAAATGGGGTTGCCATTCATTCCATACTTTTAATGCTTCTTGACCATTTTCCGCCTCAGCCACCTCAAACCCCAAAGGAGATAATAGTTTAACTAATAATTGGCGATTGGTAAATCGGTCATCTACCACTAAAATTCGGAATTGGGGTTGATTTTCGGCTAAACCAATAATTCGTTTTTGAGTCTGAAGTTCTTGAATATCCTCGACTTCAGCCGGATTAACTTGAAGATAGAATTTAAAAATTGTTCCTTGATTTAGGATACTATTGACTTGAATATCGCCACCCATTAACTGGATAAATTTTTGACTAATGGCTAATCCTAACCCGGTTCCCTGTTGCGATTGACGTCCTGTTTCCGTTTGGCTAAATGCCTCAAAAACTTGATGGATCTCATCGGAGGCAATGCCGTAGCCAGTATCTTCGATCTCAAATTCAAGGGTTAGTTTGGGTTCGATATCCTCAAATTTATGATCGGCTTGAGGCTGCTTTTTTACTCTTAATATTACTTGTCCTGTACTAGTAAATTTAATTCCATTTGATAATAAATTTATGAGAATTTGGCGAAATTTACTTTCATCGGTTTTAATATATTGAGGCAAGTCTGGATCTAATTCAAAAATTAGCTGTATTCCTTTAGATTGTGCTTTTAATTCAAACATTTGTTCTAAGGTTGTAAAACAGGAATGGAGATTAAAACAACTCAGATTTATCTGGGTTTTTCCCGATTCAATTTTGGTTAAATCTAAAATTTCATTAATTAATTTGAGTAAATGTTCTCCAGAACGATTGACAATTTCCAGGTTTTCTGAAAGTTGAGCATCGCCGTTATACTGACGGAGCATTAATTGGGTAAACCCTAAAATCGCGTGTAAAGGAGTTCTTAATTCATGACTCATATTCGCTAAAAATAGGCTTTTAGCACGATTAGCTAATTCTGCCGATTCCTTAGCTTGTTTCAATTCTAGGGTTCGTTCTTCGACTCGAACTTCTAGGGTATCAAAGGATTGTTTCAGTTCAGATACCATTTGATTAAAAGATTGAGATAAAACCTCTAATTCATCAATACTATAAACTTCAGTTTTGGGTAGAATTTCTTCTAATTTTCCTTGGGCAATTTTTTGAGAATCTTGATTTAATTTTATAATCGGTTTCATAATCCATCGGGCGGTTAAAATTCCCAAGATTACGGATAAACCCAAGGCTAAAAAGCAAAGAATAATTGTTCTTTTTTGATTGTTTTGGATCTTTTGCGTAAAGTCTGATTCGGGAACAACCACCACAATTAACCAATCTAAACCTCTGGGGTCGGAATAGGGAACAATTTGGATCAGTTGTCTTTGATTATTATAAATAAAGTCGAGTTGTTGTTTGCTATTAATATTATTAAATTTTTCAAAATGTTCCAATAAAAAAATAGCTGTATTTTGTAATACTTTGTCGGAACTTTCAATCGCTTTAATTCTTTGAGTTTTACCCTGTTTATCTACTAAAAATGATCTATTTAAACTAGAACTAGCTACAATTAAACCGGAACGTTCAATAATAAAGGTTTGCCCTGATTTACCGACTTCTATACTTTTTAAAAAGTCACTGACTTGGTTTAGAAATAAGTGACTCGCTAATACTCCTAACACTTTTCCCTGATTATCCTTAACAACAACACTAGCAGGTAATACCATTTCAGGATAGGCATGATAAGTGAAAATTGGACTCCAAATGGATTGATCTGTTTGCAATGCTGCTTTGTACCAAGGTCGCTCTCGAATCACAAAATTTGGTGTTTCTTGGACTAATTTTTGAGGGTTTCCTTGAGTATCTAATTCATAAAATTGAATACTTCCCTGGGTAGATGGATCAGCTTTCATCATCAGTAAACCCGAATGATCAAATCTTCCTACTCCGATAAATTCATTTTTTTCACTCCCAAATAAAATAAAACTGATGGTTTTAAACGATTGTACTTGTAACCAAAAATGATTTTTTAAGTTTTGCATATTATCAATATCAATATAACCGGATTTAATCGCATCTAAGTTGAGTTGATTAATTAAATGGGGAACTTCTAAAAATTGATGTAATCTTTGTTCAATTCGGTTAGAAATTTCATTTCTGAGTTGATAAGCAACATCTCCAACGGAGGCTTTACTGCTACGAAAAGACAACCAGCCAATTAGTCCAACAGTGCCAAATAGTTGTAAAATAAAAGGAACAATTAGAACCCATCGTAGGGGAAATTTAATTAATAAGGGCTTCATAGGATAAGTGATTAATAAATTAAAATTTTTGATGAATTGCGATCGCAGTCAGATTGAATCAATAATATTTTAACCCATTGACAAGGGGGGAGTAGACAGTTTCTCAAACTGTCCATGATGACTGAGGGGTTTTGTGGCTCAAAACTACAATAGAATCAACAATAATGCCCCAAGGAAGTCACGATTATGAGCAATAAACAAATGTTGGCACAAAAAGATACATCCGCTTGGATTCTTCAAGTTTGGCTATCTTTTATTCTGGCTGTATCCACAACCGCCGTCGGGATTGCTTACCTTCCTGTTGATATTTGGGTGAAAGGATTTATGGGCATGGGTTTAACCTTTTCGGTGGGGTCTTCCTTTACTTTAGCTAAAACAGTTCGAGATAATTATGAAGCGGACAAATTATTATCTAAAGTTGATCAAGCTAAGTTAGAAAAATTATTAGCTGAATATAATCCGATGAAGTGATTTAGGCTGTTAATTAACCCTGATCATATAATAGATTAAAAGTCGTCAGGCGCGGCTTTTGACCCATTTTTGTAGGGGCGGGTTCGCCTTAATCCCAATGCACCCAACCCCAACCTTGATAAACCCGCCCCATCCACTATTCAAACTCCTTTTTTTGACTTATAGGTTTTAAATAAAGGGTTAAGAAAAAATTTAGAGTGATTTGATTCTTTTCTTTTTTCTACTAACCCTCGACGTTGTAAAGATTGTATTCCATTGATAATTTCATCCCAGGACAATTTTAACCTTAATATCATAGGTTCAATCTCTACTTCCTCTGATTGATTTGCCATTTCAATTATAATTTGTTTTTCCACTACAGATAACCGTTGCCAATGGCTTTGAAAAAGGGGTTCTAAATCTCCTAAAAATACAGTTTTACCATTTAAAAATTTAGAAACAGAACCATTAAAAAGGTTGTTTATTGTATTAGCAATTAGTTTTAACGCTACAGGATGACCTTGATACAGTTCAATTAACTCTAACCATTGTTCCTCATCCAGTAATTCTTTTTCTTGCAAAATTGCTTTTCCGCCCTCTCCTAACCCTTGGAGATGCAAAGTCCTAATACAAGAATTTCTTCCCTCTAAGGTGTCAATTTCTCTAGGTTTTTCCCAACTCAAAAGTATTAAACAACTGGGATGGCATGAAGTCGCAATTTGTTTAAAAAATAAGCCATAATCTTCATAATCAGGTAAATATTGACCTGCTAATTGTCCTGAACACAAAATAGATTGCAAATCATCGAAAACAAGTAAACAACGATAAGAACGAAAATAATCGAAAACAGTAGGTAAAGGAGAATCTTCAGTTTGAGATAAACATTGAATTAAATTTGTTTTCAATTCTGACAATAGGGGTTTGTGGCTTAAACTCCGCCAAATAATAATATCAAATTCCTGTTGAATTTCTTTAATGAGTTGAACTGCGATCGCACTTTTTCCAATTTCACTCAGTCCGTATATTGTAATGAGTCGCATCTGTTCTTCTAATATCCATTGTTTTAGGGTGGAGAGCTCAGAAGTGCGATCGTAAAAACTTAAAATTTCAGGTGCTTCTGTCAAATCAGAATATTTTTTAGGTTGATTTAGATTGGAATTATTGTTATTAGGCGGGTGCGATCTATCTTTGTGTAAATCTGGGTTTTGATGTTGTGTTATTTCTGAAGATTGTGAATTTTTACCATTCAAATTAACGCTATTATTGACAATATTTACACAATTATTAGTGATATTACTATAAGAACCTAATGTTTCAAAAAGAGAACGAAAATTTGACTGTTTTATATCTTCCTCTAGGATATCAGATAGAACTTTCCATAATTTCCAAGCTTGTTTTTTAACATGATCATGACTACAGTTATAATTCTCTGCGATTTCTCCGTATTTTTGACGTTGCCAAGTTCCTTCTAGGATCGCTTTTTGCAGAGAATCGAGATGTTTTCCCGTTTTAGCGAATACCTGTTCATCAGTCCACTGCAAGACTTCTTGAATATTCATAAGTGTAGGTGAGGTTGTCGTTTTGTCTGAATTTTTCCCACTTTATCCTACTTTTTGGAATTATGGTAACTTTTTCCCACTTTATCCCACGATTTGAGAACCGGAAATATTTCAAAAGTTCCCACAATATACCACTATTTGCGCTTGTGTCAACCACCAATAGAATGATATTTTATTGAGAACAATGTAATCATTAAATTTTATAATTCAACACCAAAACTTCGTAAATTTCAGATTATCTAGTTTTTCATTAGGAGAGTGCTCATGGCATTTGGATCTAATTCAGTTCGTTTTCAAACAAAATTTTTAATTGGCTGGGCAATTTTAGGATTCATTTTAGGAATGGGTCTGTTAATCGATGAAATGATTTCACCTTCGGGAAGTTTTAATGGAATTGGAGAGGTTTTAGGCTATGTTATTGCTATTATCCCAGGTATGGTCATTGTTGGTGGTTTCTGTTTATTAATTGACGGTCTTTTTCTTCATCAAGGTGCATTTTCACAAGTAACTCATCCCGAATGGTTTTGGTATGTTTACCCATTTTTGTTTATCTGGTCACTTACCCTATCTTTTTTATTGGGTTTCTTAGGTATCAAAAGTTCTAGTTCTGGAATACCATCTCCTTCAATTTACCCAGAAGATGTTAAAAAAGAAGTAGATAATATGACCCTTGATGACTTTTTTAGAAAGTTTGATGAAGCGATAAAACAAGGAGAAAAACAAGGAAAAATAAATCCTGAACAGCAAAAAATTATTCGTAAACTCCGAAAACTTGATCGCTCAAAATATAATCAACGTTTACAAGAAATTTGTAATGATAATGAGTTAGATGAGATTTATGAATTATTGATACAATTATTAAAGTTACTGGGACGGAGGGGGTAAGCTAATGGGACAAGAAAAGAGATATTTTGAAATTACAATTGATAAAGATTCTTTGCTCTCAAAACATCTTAATCTTCAGCCAGGAGATTATTTTGGAGAATTTGATTTCAATAACGAAAAGCTACTACTAAAAAAACAAAGAAATACTGAGAATCGTAAAATCTATGAGATGACTGTAACTTATGAACAATTATTAATAATATTAACACTTGCTGCAAGAGTTCAGGGAGATAAGTTTACTCTTGAAGACTTAGCAGATATAACGAAGATTATTAGAAAATCTTCTTCAATAAAGAAATCGAATAATTCAGATATAGCACATCACATTATACCTTTGGAAGTCTGTAGAAAAAGTAAATTGATCTTAAAAGCTCGACCTGTTTTTGATGAAAATGGCCCTATGAATCTTTTGCCCCTAGACCTTGATTTTCATAAAGGAGCTCATCCAAAATACTCAAAACTGGTAGAGGATATTCTTGATGAAAGATGGTCTGATTTAGTAGAGTGTGGACAAGAAAATGATCGTAATGCGATTATGGAGGTTATAGAAGAAGTGATCCAATACTTAACTGACATGATAGAGGAAATGAGGGCGAGAGGGGTTGGTAAAATCAATAATATTTAACAAAATAACGGTTGAATAATATGTAATATCAATCATTTTTATATCTGCTTCTAAGTTAGGTGTTGGGCGGGTTTAGTAATATTGGGGTGAAGTGACAAAGCTCTGGGAGAACCCGCCCCTACAATTTTTTGAAAACAGGTTATAGCAGTATTAAGCTAATAATAATCGTCCTTATTAAACAAAAGATTAAAATAGGCAAAAGAAGAATATTCTCCTTTTGCCCAATACCAACTAAATGAATATAAAAAAAGGCAGTTCTAGCCCGCCAGAAATCGGGTTTCTTCCGTCATCTTTTGATGATTCAGCAAAGGTTAAGTCAGAAACCTGATTTCTGAGCACATGATCCGACTTGTTTATAAACGCCGCAAAAACGCCATAGATTCAACATGGGACGTTTGCGGGAAAAAATCCGCAGGTTGTACCCGCACTAATTCATAAACTCCGGTTTCACATAAAATCTTCAGATCTCTGGCTAGGGTGGCGGGTCTACAACTAATATAAATCAAGTGTTGCGGTTGCAGTGACCGTAAGGTTTCTAAGACCGTGCGATCGCAGCCTTTTCGGGGAGGATCAAGCAAAACAACATCCGGTTTATATCCTAACTGGGGTAACAACTTTTGCACCGTTCCTAATTTAAACTCTACCTGATCAAGCTGATTAAAAATCGCATTTTTTCGAGCCTGGTCTATGGCGGTTTCTTGGACTTCTAAACCCATGACTTGGGGAAGATCGGAGGGCTGAATTGAACCTCTTTGTTTTTTCAATAAATAGGAAGCTAGGGGTAAAGTAAAGGTTCCAATCCCACAATAGGCATCAACAATGCGTTCAGTTCCTTGTAAATTAAGTTCCTGGAGCATGATTTCTAATAACCCTTCCGCCACTTCCGTATTCACTTGAAAAAACGTATCGGGCCCCAGAAAAAAGGTTAACCCCCCAAATTCTTCTTTTAAATAGGGGCGACCCGCTAAACAGCGTGTTTCCTGACCAAAAATCACATTAGTTTGATCGGGATTCAAATTTAAACAAACCCCTTGTAACCCCGGATATTGTTCTAACCAAGTTTCCGCCTGTTCCGTCAGTCCGGGTAAACTGGCTTGGGTGGCAATTAAGGTTAATAACATTTCCCCGGTACGCCGTCCAATTCTGAGGGAGAGATGGCGAAGTTTGCCCCGATGTTGGGCTTCTTCATAAATTGACCATCCCCGGTTTTGAATATCCTGTTTCACATTAGCCAGTAAAGGATTTAGCCGTTGATCCTGTACCGGACATTGATTTAAGTTAACCAAACGATGGCTATGTTTCTGGAAGTAACCCGCCTGGACTTGACCCGTTGCTGACCGTCCTAGGGGATAGGTAACTTTATTGCGATAACCTAATTCCGACGCTCCTGCTAACACCTGATCGACCGGAGGATCGATAAATCCTCCAATTTTTTCTAAGGTTTTAACGACTAAATTTCGCTTACTTTGCAGTTGCAGCGCATAATCAATATGTTGCCACTGACATCCGCCACATTTATCCGCCACAATACATCGAGGGGAAATGCGATCGGTTGATGGGCTTAACAGTCGGTCTAACTTGCCTTCTGCATATTGGGTTTTCACCCGCACTAACCGCACCCGCACCCGATCGCCAGGAACTGTATCAGGAACAAATATAACCCGCTCTTGGTAACGACCGACGCCACTACCTTCATCGGTCAAATCTGTGATTTCGACTTCAACTTGTTGCCCTTGCTGCCACATTATTAATCAGTTATCAGTAATCAGTTATCAGTAATCAATGGGTTGATCAAGATTTTAGTTTATTTAAAAAAAATCTCCCCGGAACCTGTCTCTACAGAGTAAACAGTAAACAGTGAAAGAAATAAAGTATAGATCTATTTTACTGTAAATAACTGCAAACTACCTCTTAACTGATAACTGATGACTGATGACTGATAACTGATTAACCGTTGAGGGGTGAAAATTAAGAATTGTTAAGGGTATTCAGACTAAACCGGGGCAGATAACTCTTGACTCTGCCCGATCTCCACGACTTTGCACAGGTGTTTCCACCCCACTTTGATGAGGATGGATGAAAGTTTACAAAGGTTATGACTTCCCCTGATCCCCTCAAGTCGCTAAACTACTTAATGGTATCTTGAAAAACTTTAATAGCTCTGAGGTTTTAGATGACAGTAGTTAGCCAAGTTATTCTCAAAGCTGACGATGAACTCCGTTATCCTAGTGTTGGTGAACTCAAAAACATCAATGACTTTTTAAAAACGGGTGAACAGCGCGTGCGAATTGCTTCGACCCTTGCGGATAATGAAAAGAAGATTGTAGAGCGTGCTAGTAACCAACTGTGGAAAAAACGCCCTGATTTTATTGCCCCCGGTGGTAATGCGTCCGGCTCACGGGAACGGGCCCTATGCCTTCGGGACTATGGCTGGTATCTGCGGTTGATTACCTATGGAGTTCTTTCGGGTGATAAAGATCCCATTGAAGACATTGGTTTAATCGGTGTCAAAGATATGTATAACTCTTTGGGTGTTCCGATGCCTGGGATGGTGGAAGCGGTTCGTTGTCTCAAGGAAGCGTCTCTGGCGTTACTCGATGACGAAGATGCGAAGGAAGCAGCCCCCTACTTTGACTTTATCATTCAAGCCATGTCCTAATTTTCAGCCTGGTTTTCAGGTGTCTGTGAAGATGCACTTAGTGTCCGTCTTCACAGATTTTTTGTATGTAGCAGGGAATTAGGAATTAGGAATTAGGAAAAGAACGGCGATAATGGCGTAGGGTTTGAATTAATCTGCCTCCTCGTTTGAGAGCGATATCGGCTAGTTCCACAATCCATTGATTCGGTATAGCTTGGGGTTGCACCGCCACAATATAATTAAGGGCTTCTGCTTCTTTTCCGATTCCTAAACCATAGGCATATAGGGTAAATGCGATCGCCGTTGATCGACTAATTCCTGCTTGACAATGAATTAATAAATCTCCTTGATGGGCACGAACAGATTTCATAAAATGAAGGGCTTTTAAAATATGTTGCAGACTGGGTAAAACATATTCAGGATCATGGCAGGGGGTATCAATATCATCAAATTCTAATCGTAATCGATTCGGAACTTGATCGAACCCTTCAGGCAGTTCACTACCCGGACTACCGATAGAAATTAAATGGTGAATATTTGCTCCTCGAAATTTCTGTAAAATATATTCACTAGCTTCCGCCCTAGATCCAATCCAGAGTTTAGGTAAATTAGCATGGGGAGAAGTAATATCAGAATCCAATAATATTTTTAATAGGGTTGTTGGTGAGGGAGAATCTAATTTTTGCAAAGCCGTTTCTGCCCAGGAACGCACATAAATATCCGTATCATTCAAGGCGGTTTTTAGACCCCCAATGGCTAAAGGAGTATTCATAGATTGAATCGTTTCAACCACTTTTGCCCGCACAAACGGATCGGGATCATGAATTTTATTGAGCAACTTATTAACAATAAAATCCCCTCCAATTCGACCTAAAACTTCAACAACCCGGATTCTAACATCTGAATTACCATGATTAAGAGCTTGTAAAAGTACCTTAATGGCAAAGGAATCGCCAATGGTTTCTAAGCCATAAACTGCATTAGTATAAACATAAAATTCTCGATCATCAAGGGAATTTTTTAACCCAATAATTGCTGCTGCTCCCCCTAAATTCCCTAATGCAGTTGCAGCCCGACCTCGGACATAATGCTCTGGATCGGAAACTAAAATTTCTCTTAATTTTGTTGTGGCTAAACGATTTTTGATTTTTCCTAAAGCGGCGGCGGCTCGCCAACGAACTTGACTATCTTCATGGTGCAAAGCCATAATTAATCCACGAATTGCCCGATCGCTGCCAATTTGCCCTAACGCCCAAATTGCCCAAAGACGGACTTTTTGTTGGGGATCTTTTAAGGCTTTTAATAGGGAAGATTCAGCAGCTTCACCGATTTGAGAGATCGCCCAAGCCGACCAAGCATTCACCAATTGATTGTTATGATGTAATCCTTTAAGCAACCAAGAAAGTAATAGGGGTGAACGGGTTTGTCCCAACAGACGAATTTTTAAAGCCAGGGGAATATTTAACTGGAGTACCCGAGAAAAAGCCTTAATTTGAAATTCAGGTTTAACATTTTTTGTTAATAAAATTCCTTGAATAATATTCAATTTTAAACCTAAACTCACCAATCGCAGAACTAATTCTTCCGACTCAACCTCCCCCAATACCTCTGCGAGAAAATCAAAGGTCAATTCCCCCCGCAAATAGTCTTGTTTGAGTTGTTCATCACTCAACTGATGCAGTTGTTTTTTGAATATCTCAATATCTGAATAATTAATCATTGAATTGGGACAGACAGGGGAGCACCGGGAGCAGGGGGCATCTCAACGTAGTAAGTCCTTTAGGACTCTCTGAGAGGGATTACCGGGAGGCAAACTCTTGCTATTACCCATTCCCTAATTGCCTATTCCCTTATTCAGTTCTTATTTTATATTGATTTGGAGACTAATAATAGGATTAGTTTCACCCAAAACCTGCTAAAGTTGGAACCTGTAGCCCCGGTATGGCATAAGTCTATTATGGCGATTATTTCTTCAAAAAAGCAGTCCCCTGAACCCGAACCGTCTGATGAGTTTTCTGGGTTAGCGACTCCCATGGCTAAAAAATCCAGAAAATCCAAGAGTAGTGAGCCAACGGATGAATTGGATTATTTGTTAGCAGCCGAGGCGATACCCGAGGAAGAAATTAATCGTCAACAGGATGAGAAAATCCGACCCCATCGTTTAGAAGATTATGTGGGACAAAAGGATTTAAAAGAGGTTTTATCGATTGCGATCGCCGCGGCAAAATCCCGTCAGGAACCTTTAGATCATTTATTATTATATGGCCCGCCGGGATTGGGAAAAACCACCATGTCCTTAATTTTAGCCTCGGAAATGGGGGTGACTTGTAAAATTACCACGGCTCCCGCGTTAGAAAAACCTCGGGATATTGCCGGATTATTAGTTAGTTTAAAACCCGGGGAAGTCTTATTTATTGATGAAATTCATCGGTTATCTAAAGTGGCGGAGGAAATTTTATATCCGGCGATGGAGGATTGTCGATTAGATATTACTATTGGTCAGGGAAGATCGGCAAAAACTCGGAGTATTCCCCTGAAACCTTTTACGATTGTTGGTGCTACAACTCGGGTGGGTTCCCTCACGGCTCCCCTGCGCGATCGCTTCGGCATTATTCAACGGTTACGCTTTTATGAAGTGGACGAATTAAGTTTAATTGTTCAACGGAGTGCCAAGTTATTAAATACTCCGATCACCCCAGAAGGGGCGATAGAAATTGCTCAACGGGCTAGGGGAACACCTAGAATTGCTAATCGTTTATTGCGTCGAGTTCGAGATTATGTACAGGTGAAAAGTACGGGTGAAATTGATGCAGAAGTGGCGAATATTGCTTTGGAATTATTTAATGTTGATCCCCTGGGATTAGATTGGACAGACCGAAATATGTTAACGGCTATTATTGAAAAATTTCAAGGGGGGCCAGTGGGATTAGAAACCATGGCGGCAATTACGGGGGAAGATACCCAAACTATTGAAGAAGTTTATGAACCCTATTTAATGCAAATTGGGTTTATTCAACGGACAAATCGGGGTCGTGTAGCGACGCCTGCGGCTTGGAAACATTTAGGATTAGATCATCCTCAAAATAGTTAAATTAGCTATACTAATAATTGCAATAATCATCGGTGAATTATGCCAGGGACGATTTTTCTCTTAGCTGACGAAACTCAGCAAGAAACTTTAGTCAGCTTTGTGACTCAACACGCGAATATTCTGTCCCATTATCATCTAGCGGCTTTAGACAGTATCGCAACGGCTTTAACTCAACAGACCTGGTTAAAGGTTGAAACGGTTTTGCCTTTACGACAGGGGGGAGATATTGTCATCGCGTCTAAAATCACCGCCAGAGAAGAAATTGTAGCTGTTATTTATTTAGTAGAATCCACCCAAACCCACCTTTATGAATTCCCGCTTTTAAATTTATTAAGAGTTTGCAATATCTATAATATTCCGATCGCGACTAATACTGGAACCGCCGAAGCTATTATTGTGCAACTGCGACGAACTCGTTCGGCTCATTTGATTTTTAATCCTGTTGCTGGGGTAGGAAATGCCAATCAAGATTTATTATTAATTCGACAATTATTAGAACCTTATTTTCACTTAAAAGTTTGCTTAACAACCGCAGAAACTGATCCGACTCAATTAGCACAAGATGCGATCGAAGAAAAGGTGAATTTAGTCATCGCATCGGGGGGAGATGGCACGGTTTCTGCCGTAGCTGGAGCCGTGATAAATACTAATATTCCCTTGGGAATTATTCCTCGAGGAACTGCCAATGCTTTTTCGGTGGCTTTGGGAATTCCGACTAATATTCAAGGGGCTTGTGAAGTAATTATTGCGGGATTAGTTCGTACCGTTGATATGGCTTATTGTAATAGTTTACCGATGATTTTATTAGCGGGAATTGGGTTTGAAGCGGAAACAGTTAATAAGGCGGATCGAGATGCGAAAAAACGCTGGGGGCCCTTAGCTTATATCATGGCAGGATGGCAACAATTAAAGGAACAAAAAGACTTTGAAACGACAATTGAAATTAATGGCGAAATTAATCAAGTTGAAGCCGCCGCGATTACTATTGCTAATGTCGCCCCTGCTACTTCGGTTTTAGCTCAAGGTTTGGGACAAATTGTTCCTGATGATGGATTATTAGAGGTTTTAATCTATACTTCTCCGGTGAATAAAATGCAGGCGGTGGCGGGAATGATGGGTTTATTGGGGGCGGGTTTACTGAAGGTAGAAATTCAACGGGATAATATGATCGGATTTAGAACTCAACGGATTAGAATTTCTACAAATCCCCCCCAAAAAGTGGTTGTAGATGGGGAAATTATTGGGACAACACCGATAGAAGTGGAATGTGTTCCCAGGGGATTAATAATTATAACTCCGGCTTTTTCATCTTTACCAACGGTTGAAAGTATAGAAGCTGTTGATAGGATTGAAGCTGATAAAATAGGGAATAGCTTAACTGGTTGATGACATTGTTTTTAGAAAAGGCGATCGCCTAATTTCCCCTACATTTACCGAACTTAATCTAACCATTAATCAAATTTTCCTAAGTGAAATTTAACGTAGTAAGCCCTTTAGGGCTTTCTTTGAGGCGTAAACGCCCCACCACAAAGTAGTTAGCCCTAAAAGATATTGAGCCCTGAAGGGCTCACTACGAAGTTAGTTAATACTTAGTCTTTTGTCCATTCCGTGTGGAAAAATTCACCCCTGGGTTTATCGGTGCGTTCATAGGTATGGGCTCCAAAATAATCCCGTTGGGCTTGGGTTAAATTCAAGGGTAAAGTCGCCCGTCGGTAACTATCAAAATAGTCTAAGGACGCACTAAAAGCCGGAACCGGAATCCCAAATTGATTGGCAATAACTAACACTTCCCGCCAGGCTTGTTGACGATCTAAAATCGTCTGTTTAAATTCCGGTGCTAATAACAAATTCGGTAAATCAGGATTCTCGCTAAAAGCGGCTTTAATTTTATTCAAAAATCCCGCCCGAATAATACAGCCTCCTTTCCAAATTCGCGCCATTTCCCCCAGATCCAAATTGTACCCGTACTCCTTAGAAGCGGCACCTAATAAAGCCATCCCTTGAGCATAGGAACAAATTTTAGAACAGTACAACGCATCCCGAATTTTATTCACTAACTCAGAAATATCTCCCTGATATTCACTCGTCGGCCAAGGCAATTCTACGGAAGCGGCTACCCGTTGATCTTTATAGGAAGAAATAATCCGACTATTCACCGCCGCGATAATTGTAGGAATCGAAACACCCAACTCTAAAGCACTCATTACCGTCCAGCGTCCGGTACCTTTTTGTCCGGCGGAATCAACAATTAAATCAACTAAAGGAGAACCGGTTTCCGGGTCAATCTTTTTGAAAATATCCGCCGTAATTTCAATTAAAAAAGAATTGAGTTCGTCGGTGGTATTCCATTGGGCAAAGACTTCATGCAGTTGCGCCGCATTCAACCGGGCGACATTTTTTAGCAGGTCGTAGGCTTCGGCAATTAACTGCATATCCCCATATTCAATGCCGTTATGCACCATCTTAACGTAGTGACCCGCCCCCCCTGGCCCAATAAACGTTACACAGGGGCCGTCATCCACCTGGGCGGCAATTTTGGTTAAAATCGGCTCTAATTCTTTATAGGAGGCTTCTGTCCCCCCTGGCATTAGGCTAGGCCCCCAGAGGGCGCCTTCTTCCCCCCCACTCACACCCATGCCCACAAACCCTAAACCCGTGGCTTCTAATTCCTTGGTGCGGCGTTCGGTGTCTTCATAGAGGGAGTTGCCCCCGTCGATAATCATGTCATCTTGATCCAGCAGGGGTTTAAGCTGATCAATCACGGCATCAACGGGTTTCCCGGCTTTGACCATCACCAGAATCCGGCGGGGACGTTCTAAAGATTGGACAAATTCTTCTAGGGTATAGGCGGCTTTGACGTTTTTTCCCTGGGCCCGTTGCTGCATAAACTCATCGGTTTTAGCCCCGGTGCGGTTATAAACTGCGATCGGAAACCCATTACGCTCAACGTTGAGCGCCAGGTTTTCACCCATGACGGCTAGACCAATTACACCAAATTTTTGTAGGGTCATAGATTTCTATTGAATGTAATATTGTGGGTTACTGAATGCAGTAATCTTATTAGATTAGCGTTGATTTTACTGGGTGTATAATTTAAGTCAGATTTTTTTAAAGATTTGCCGGATCAAGAATTTAGTGCAGTTTGATTAAAACCGATGGAAGAATTACAGTATCTCGCCACTTGGGTTAAGGAACAACACGCCCAAGAATATATCCTGACTTGGTTATTAACTCAACCGGGCCTCTGGTGGTCGAATGGGGAAGTTTACCAAGCGGTTTTACAAAAATCGGGTAAACGGTTGAAGGAATTTGTCAAGAAAAGCAAACAAGGGGATCTGTTTCAAGGGATTGCCGATAAAATTGTCAGTGATGAAAGTTGGGATCAAATTGCTGAAAGTTTAGCTCGGTTAATGGGTATTTATCAAGAAGAATTGGTTAAGTTACAGGATCAAGGACGGTTACAATCAACTACTCGTTTATCGGTTCAACGTCCTTCTTCCCCTGCGAAATCCTGGTCTAATATCGATGTTCAACAGCCTCTACCTGACCCGAATACCGATGCTCTAACTGGACTCTAAACTATTAATTATTGTGGGGATAGCGATCGCTTTTTTTGTTATAATTAAAATCTAATAAAACATAATAGGAGATTATTTTTATGTCTTTGATGACCATAAAAGATTTAGAGCAAGTCCAAAAAAATCTCTCCGAAGGCGGTTTAGATTATCAGTTAGAATTGATTAACGGGAAGATTGAGATTATGGGGCCATCGGATATTGTCTCTAGTGAAGTTGGAGCCGAATTAATTAGACTATTGGGAAATTGGGTTAAACCTCGTCGTTTAGGTCGTGTCTTTGACTCTGCTGGGGGTTTTATTCTCCCGAATACCAACCTAAAAGCCCCTGATGTTTCTTTTGTTCGCGCATCCCGTCTTAGAAAAAGTGTGCGTTATTTTGCTGAATTAGTGCCTGATTTAGTCGTAGAAATTAAATCCCAGAGCGATCGCATCAATCCGTTAAAAAAGAAAATTAATCAGTTTTTAGAATTAGGGGCGCAAGTTGGGATTCTGATTGATCCTGATGAGTTAACAGTTACGGTTTATCGCTCTACAGAGGAACCCATTGTACTCGGAAATGGAGATATTTTAACCCTGCCAGAACTATTTGCAGGTTGGGAATTATCGATTAATGAATTATGGCCTCCAGTTTTTACCGATGATGAATTCTGAAAGCACTTTTCTATGGGAGTTCGTGTTTTAAGATACAGTTTCGGGGGAATCAGACCATTGATAATTTCATCAGGTGGCTATCAGGTTAAGAACTTTAGTGGGATGATCGCTGTTATGGATTGTAATACCTATGAAACCTCGAATTATTGTTTGTAGTTTAGGTCGCACGGGATATCAGATTTTTAGACTCCTGAAACAACAAGGTGCTATTGTTGTGGGCATCAGCGATAAACCCATCCCCCAAGAAGGGTCTGATGTGGTGGTGGGGAATTTACGCTCCGCTTCGACTTTATTAGCCGCCGGGGTAAAAACAGCCAACGCTTTGATTTTAGCCGGAAATGATGAAGCGACAAATTTAGCAATTTTAATGCAAGCCCGAATTTTAAATCCTCAGATTCGGATTATTAATCGTTTATTTAATACTAATTTAGGAACGCGCCTAAATCAAACTTTACCGGAACACAGTACCATGAGTGTTTCGGCTTTGGCTGCTCCTGTGTTTGCCTTTGCGGCTTTGGGAAATCAAGCGATCGGACAACTCGAATTATTTAATCAAATTTGGCCGATTCATGAAGAATTAATCGATGAAGATCATCCCTGGTTAGGACATAGTTTGAGGGATTTATGGGCAGATTCGGGTCGAATGTTAATTTATTATTTGCCGTTTAAAGATAAAATTGATTTAGTTTCTGGGGTGATGGCGGATCAAAAGTTACAGGTAGGCGATCGCTTAATTATAGCGATCAAACCCAAAACCCATCAAATTCAAAAGGATCTGAAATATCGCTTTCTTAAATTCAAACGGGGGCTACAAAAGTTTAAACAATATGCTAAATCAGCTTTAATTGTCAGTTCAATTTTATTTCTAACAATATTAGGAGCAGCTTTAACCTATGTTGTTGTCGATCCTAGTTATTCTTTTGTAGATTCCCTCTATTTTTCCGTGGGGATGATTACCGGAGCTGGAGGGAATGAACAAGTTGTTGAACATTCCCCCGATAGTATTAAAATATTTACGGTGGTGATGATGTTAATTGGCACCGGAGTTGTGGGAATTAGTTATGCCCTATTAAATGATTTTATCTTAGGAACTCGTTTGAAAGATTATCTGGATGCGACCCGAGTTCCCGAACGCAATCACTATGTTATTTGTGGATTAGGAGAATTAGGATTAAATATTGCCCAACATTTATATCAACGGGGTTATGAAGTTGTTGTGATTGAACGTGATCCTAATAGCCGTTTTCTCAGTACCGCCAAGGGGTTAAAAATTCCCATTTTTGAAGGAGATGCGAGTTTAGCTAATACCCTAAAAAGCGTCAACATTGAAGCCGCCGAAGCCCTATTAGCCGTTACCAATGATGATACGGGAAATTTAGAAATTGTTTTAAGTGCTAGGGGATTAGCACCCCGCTTAAGGGTGATCACTCGCACCCATGACTCCCATTTTGCCTTGATGGTACAACAGATTTTTGATTTTGAAGCGGTCTTAAATACAACGGAAATTGCGGCTCCAGCCTTTGCAGCAGCGGCACTGGGAGGACGGATTTTAGGAAGTGGAATTACGGCCGACAGTTTGTGGGTGGCTTTAGGAACCCTGATTACCCACAATCACCCCTTTTGTGGGAAGCGAGTCCAAGAAGTTGCCAGAAAAGCTGATTTTGTTCCCTTATATATTGAAACCGCCTATCAAACAATTCACAGTTGGGAACTGCTGAATTTTCTCCTACAACCTGGGGATATTTTATATTTGACTATGCCAGCCCATCATATTGAGCAACTGTGGCACACTCTCCCCCCAGAACGATTTCCCTGGGAGGATCATCACGCATTCAGTCGAGAGTCGAGCCTAGGGCCAGGAAAGAATTAATGTGTCGGGAAACAGGGACAGCAAACCGTTAGTCGTGAAGGATGTAAAATACGAACGTCCCCGTTCGTACTACATGACGGACAAACACCGACTAACTGCTCACTGCAAATGTCCGTTTTTCCCTTTAGGGTTCACTATTTTGAAATTGTTGTCTACGGTTGCGAAGGCGACGGCGTTCTTTATGGCGAGCTACCTCTTTACGCTTGCGTTTTTGTCCGGGGGTTTCAAAGTGACGATTTTTTTTCAGATCGGCAAAAATGCCAGCTTGTGAAACTTTTCGTTTAAAGCGACGCAAAGCAGACTCTAATTGCTCAGTTTCACCGAGAACGACTTGGCTCATTCCATATTCTCCCAGTTAAAATTATAGATTGGTTTAACAAGCTACCCTGATTTAGCGGATAGAAACGGGACAAGGTGGGTCTTCACATTTACAGACCCCTGTCCGCTCCCCGAAGTATTGATCAAGGCTTGAGACAGACCCCAATGACAACAATGGGGAAAATCCGCATAAATCGAAGCATGGTAGAAAAAATTTTCCTATACGGCATAGTGCTTGCCATCTACTCCCCATGCAGAGCAGTTCTTACTATAACACAAATTCCGACCTTATCTCACTCCATGCTGGGGTGATCCTTGGCAATGGACTGAGATAAGGTGTGTGAATGCTTTTTTTCGAGATTAACACGGTCTATCGACGGGGGTAACCACCACCACCACCACCGCCACCCCAGCCGCCACCACCACCCCGGGGAGATTTGCTGCGTTCTTCTTGGGGACGAGCTTTATTGACCTTGAGGGTGCGCTCCATCCATTCAGCCCCATCTAACTCTTGAATCGCTTTGGCTTCTTGATCTTCGGTTTCCATTTCTACAAAACCGAAACCTCGTTTGCGTTGGGTTTCACGGTCAATTGGAAGCTGAACTTTTTTAATAGTTCCATACTCACCAAAGACTTCTTTAAGATCATCTTCAGTGACGCTGTAAGATAAATTACCAACGTAAATAGTCATTACTTACCTCTTAAAATCGAGTGGTGTGCAGATATTGGAATTCGGAGGTAAGCGAGTAGGACTTACACTAAACAGAAAAATTTTTCCTGATTCGGGCATTACAGGGCTACCGATACCTAATCCATTTGTGATTATAACATAATTTTCAATCATTACCAGTGCGACTGAAATAATCTTGCTGGCTTAACAGAATTGTTAATTAATTGTTAATTTTAATTGGGGAGGAATCAACTCAACTTCAAAAACTTGAGCAAAGGTTTCAGCAACTTGGGAACGGACTTGTTCCCAAGTAATCCCCGGAATAAATTGAGCCAAACTGCCAACGGGTCGATGGGCAATCCCACAGGGAACAATTGCTTCAAAACCCTGCAAGTCAGGGCAGACATTCAGGGAAAAACCGTGCATAGTAATCCAACGACTGACTTTGATGCCTACAGCCGCCACTTTGGTTTGATTAATCCAAACTCCTGTTAACCCAGGAATCCTTTGGGCGGGGAGTCCATAGCTCTCCAAGACTTGAATTAACACCTGTTCTAGCTGCCTTAAATACCAATGTAAATCGGGGGTGTGGCGTCGTAGATTCAAAATCGGATAGCCGACAAGCTGCCCTGGGCAATGGTAGGTAACTTCCCCTCCCCGTTCTACCCGATGCAGTTCAAAGGCACAATCGTCGGGATCGAACTTCAGAAATTGTAAATCAGCCCCTTGTCCCAGGGTATAGACGGGGGGATGTTCCAACAGGATTAACACATCATCGAGATCGGGGTTAAGCTTGCGGTCTTGAACCAAGGATTGCTGCCAATTCCAGGCCGTTGTATAGGGAACCGATCCAAGGTAATAAATTTGACAGGGGACAGCCACAATAACCTTAAAAAAAAGAAGTTAACAGGAGATAGAGTAACAGATTTGATGCTAATATAATAAGTAGGAATACTTAATTCAACTTCAAGGAGAGCAGAAAAAACGTACAAGAGATCAGAAAAAAAATCAAGCGGTTTTCGACGAAACTTAACCCCAGAAAAGTCAAGAATTGTCACAGGATCAAAAAAAATTGCAATGGGTGAAGTTTGGTATCAGGTTAGTGTTAAGGTGAGAATATGCCCACATTATGAGCGGGAGGGAGCTTTATGAAGCTTGTTATCCAGGGTAAAAATTTGGAAGTTACGACTGCAATTCACGAATATGTACATCAGAAGATCACAAAAGCTGTCAGTCATTTTGAACAATTGACAACGGAAGTGGATGTACATTTATCGGTTGCTCGGAACCCTCGGATAAATCCAAAACAAACCGCAGAAGTGACAATTTATGCCAACGGAACTGTGATTCGCGCTCAAGAAAGTAGTGAAAATCTTTACGCCAGCATTGATCTAGTCGCCGACAAAATTGCTCGCCAACTGCGGAAGTACAAAGAAAAACGTCAGGATAAGAGTCAAAATCTACCTAAAACTGGTGAAGTCGTTATTGATCATCCGGTGGTTGAAGATTTGATCGGGGATCGTTCTCCTGAACTACCCCCAGAGGTGATTCGCACCAAATATTTTGCGATGCCTCTAATCACCGTTGATGAGGCTTTAGAACAGCTTCAATTTATTGATCATGATTTCTATATGTTCCGCAATGCCGAAACAGAAGAAATTAATGTGATCTACAAGCGTTCTAATCATCGTGGTTACGGCGTGATTCAACCTCGCCACGGAGATGCAGAAAGTAACGGTAAATCTGCCCAGGCGAATACTGAGACTTTGAGTTCATCCAAAGCTGCTCAAGTTTAGGGGTGTCGAGGGTTTGGCGGTGTGTCAAACCCCGATTACAACTGTACGGACTAATAATTGAAGATGGGTTTTTGTTGAACGAGTATTCTATTCTAGGACGCTTTGGCTCAAAGGAAGACCATCAAAAAAACCGTGCCATATTAGGATGGAACGTTTAAAGCTCCACCCCAGGAATGGCGGTGGATTTTTTTAATTAATGCGTCCCTGGGATGCCGTTGATTGCCCAAAGGACAGAATATGTTGAACCGTGCTGACAATACCCCGGCTTCCAAGATTTTAATTGTTGATGATCTTCCAGAAAATCTGGAACTGCTCTATCATGTTTTGACGGATGCCGGGTATGACGTCGATAGAGCTTTAGATGGAGAATCAGCCTTAGAACAAATCAATCATCATCCTCCAGAGGTAATTTTACTCGACGTCATGATGCCGGGTTTGAATGGTTATGAATTGTGCCAACAATTAAAGGCTTGCCCTCAAACCCGGGACATTCCTGTAATTTTTATTAGTGCTTTAGCTGAAATTAATAATAAAGTCAAGGGTTTTGAAGTGGGAGGGGTAGACTATATTACCAAACCTTTTGAAATTGAAGATGTTATAGTTCGGGTGAAAAATCAGTTAACCATTGTTGAACAACAAAAACAGTTACAAGAACAAAAAGCTCAATTAGAAAAAGAAATTCAAGAGCGACGACGAGTTGAAACAGCCCTGCAACAAAGTATTAAACGAGAAAAAACCAGCGCCCGTGTGATTCAACGAATGCGCCAAACCCTCAACTTGAATAAGATATTTAAATCTACAACCGTAGAATTAAGGAAGGTCTTACATTGCGATCGGGTGGTGATTTATCAGTTTAATCCTGACTGGAGTGGAAAAGTCGTTGCTGAGTCAGTAGAAACGGGTTGGATACCTTTAATTAAAGCTCAATATCATGATCCGGTGATGACTCAAACGGCGATTTTAAATTCCGATTGTGTCTTTGAATCCTTAACAGAAACTTCTGAAATTCTTGTAGAAGATACTTATTTGCAAGAAACCCAAGGGGGTGTTTACCGCCGGGGGGTCATTTATCGATGTGTTGAAAATATTTATCAAGCTCAATTTAGTCCTTGTTATATTAATTTTTTGGAGCGATTTCAAGTTAAATCTTATTTAACCGTTGCTATTTTTTGTGCCAATCAACTGTGGGGTCTGTTAGGAGCCTATCAAAGTTCGGATTTTCGCAAATGGCATCACATAGAAATTTCAATGGTAGTCCAAATTGCCAGCCAATTAGGGGTTGCTGTTCAGCAAGCCCAACTTTTTACAAAAATTCAAGAGCAAACAGAAGAATTAAAAATTGCCAAAAAGGCAGCCGATTCAGCCAATGCTGCTAAGAGTGAATTCTTGGCTAATATGAGTCATGAATTGCGGACTCCTTTGAATGCGATTTTAGGCTTTGCTCAAATTATGAAAAAAGATGATTCTCTATTATTAGAACAGCGAAAGCACATTGAAATTATTAATCGCAGTGGAGAACATTTACTGGATTTAATTAATGATGTTTTAGAACTTTCTAAAATCGAAGCAGGGAAGACAACTTTAAATGAAACTCGATTTGATTTGTTAATATTGCTAGATAATATTAAGGATATGTTACGCTTGAAAGCCGAAAGTAAAGGCTTGATATTTAAGTTTTATATCTCTAATACTGTTCCTCAATATATTATCGGCGACGAAAGAAAGCTACGTCAAATTTTGGCAAATTTGTTAGGAAATGCGATTAAATTTACGACAACAGGTCGAGTTCAATTGCGAGTGAGTGCCGGATTTAAACCCCTATCAGAAGATGAGCTAAGTACCCAGAATACTAACCGATTTTTACCCTTGAACTTGAGTGCTAGATCAGAAGCAATAAAAGAGGAGCGAAAAATCAATATTCAATTTGAAATTGAAGATACGGGAGCCGGCATTTCGCCTGAAGAACTGCCTTTATTATTTGAGGCTTTTACCCAAACAGAAGTGGGTCGTAAATCAGGTCAGGGAACAGGCTTAGGACTGCCCATTAGTCGTCATTTTATCCAATTAATGGGAGGAGATATTCAGGTAAAATCGATTCCAGAAAAAGGTTCAACCTTTACCTTTGAAATTCAAGCAAGAATAGATAGGGAAACCAGCTTCTCTCCTGATCAAAATCAGCAACAAATTGTCCATCTAGCTCCCGATCAAAATTCAGTTCGGATTTTAATTGTAGATGATGATGCGGATAATTGCTCATTATTAGTTAAAATGTTAAATAGAATTGGTTTTGAGGTACAAGAAGCCAGGGATGGTCAAGAGGCATTAGACCTTTGGCAAAGTTGGCGGCCGGATTTAATTTGTTTAGATATGCAATTACCGATTCTGGATGGCTTTGCTGTGGCTCGTCAAATTCGGAGTCAAGAACAGCAACATTCTATTCCGATTTTAGCCATTACTGCCTCGGTATTTGAGCAAGATCGACAATCTATTGCAGTTTCTGGATGTAATGATTGGATTAGTAAGCCCTTTAAAGAAGAAGTTCTGTTAGAAAAAATTAAAGAACATCTAGGGGTAGAATATATCTATCAAGAACCCGATTTTAGTTATACATTCCCCAAAATTACGACATCTCTGGTCAGTTCGGCATTAAAAACTCAACTGGCAATGTTGCCTGATTCATTCATTCAACAATTACATCATGCAGCTACTCAATGTAGTGATGATTTAGTTTTACAATTAATTGATCAAATTCCAGAAGAATTTATGGATTTGAGCCAAGTAATTCAAGAATGGGTATTAAATTTTAGATTTGATCTAATTATTGATCTAACTTATCAGATTCAATCCTCCAAGCAATGAATAACGATCAAAACCCCCTAAATCCCTGTGATATATTAGTTATTGATGATTACCCCGATAATCTAAGGGTTTTAACTGCGATTTTAGCCGAACAAGGATATCGAGTGAGAAAAGCAATTAATGGTCAACTCGCACTGGCTACTATTGAAGCTCAAGTTCCTGATTTAATCTTATTAGATATTCAACTTCCTGATATTAATGGTTATGATCTCTGTCGTCAGATTAAAGCTAACCCCCGCACCTATGCTGTTCCAATTTTAATGATTAGTATTCATGATCAGGCTGAAGATATTGTTAGGGCCTTTGCAGAGGGGGCAGTGGATTATATCAAAAAACCATTCCAGCCAGAAGAAGTTATTATTAGAGTTAAAACTCAACTGATGATTAGAAATCTTTATAATCAATTGGAACACCAAAATCACACCTTGTTTGAAAAAAATCACCAGCTTCAATCAGAAGTTGAGCAACGGATTCAAACGGAAGAATTTTTAAAAGCAGCTAATTTAAAATTAGAAAAATTAGCGTTTATTGATAGTCTCACAGAGTTAGGAAACCGTCGTTATTTTGATGAACAGTTGCCTCGAATTTGGCGACAGATGGCTAGAAATAAACAGTTAATTTCTTTGGTTATTTGTGATTTAGATTATTTTAAAATCTATAATGATACCTATGGTCATCCAGCCGGTGATCTTTGTCTTAAACAAGTGGCTGACGCGATTAAGCGGGCACTCAAACGTCCGGGGGATGCGGTTTTTCGTTATGGTGGAGAGGAATTTGTGATTATTCTCCCTGAAACTTCCTTAGAAGGTGCAATCCAAGTAACTAAAAATATACAGCTTGAAGTGGAACAACTTCATCACCTACATAGTAATTTTTCCATCTATCAAAAAACCACGTTAAGCTTTGGAATTTCCTCTCAATATCCTGAGCCAAATACATCACCTACACCTTTAATTATTCAAGCAGATCAAGCCCTTTATGAAGCCAAAATACAAGGGCGTAATACCTATGCTATTTATGCTTATACCAATCCTTTTTAAATTATTTTAATATCGACTAAAGAACATTAATAAAGCAATAACAAGATAATATTGATCAATTAATTGGTATCGAGTTATAATGGAGTTCTGTTTGATGGTATTTTAATTATGATTGTTAATCCTTCTGATTATAAAATTTCTCATGAAGATTATCTTGAAGGCGAAAAAATTAGCCCAATTCGCCATGAATATATTCGGGGAGAAGTCTATGCAATGGTTGGGGGAAGTGATGCTCATGATACGATTTCTGGGAATTTGATTGCTTTATTTAAAAATCACTTACGCGGCCAAGGATGTCGTGTTTATACGGGAAATATGAAAGTTCATATTCAAACCGCCGATACTTATTATTATCCTGATGTTATGGTAACTTGCGACTTCCGCGACCGAAACAATGGTTATTTTAAACAATATCCTAGTTTAATTATTGAGGTATTATCTCCCTCAACCGAAGCATTTAATCGGGGAGATAAATTTGCCGATTATCGACAGATTGAAACCTTACAAGAATATGTGTTAATTAGTCAAAATAAAATTAATATAGAATGTTTTAGACAAAATCAAGAGGGGCGTTGGGTATTGTTTACCTATCAACAAAATCAACAGATACAATTAGAAAGTATTAATTTTAGTTGTCAGGTATCAGAAATTTATGAAGATGTTTTAGACTTCAATCACCCGTAAGATGTAGCCATAACGCACACCCCCATCAATTCATTGAAAATGATAATATTTTCCTTGAATAGCCCCCTACAATAAGTATAATTACGCCCAAATTGTTCCGATATTTCTAAAGATTTGATTAATTTCTACCCAATTAACAAAAATTGTGATACCATCTTCTATTAATAAGCTAGGGGTGCCTGCTAGGTTCAGGCTGAGAAAAAACACCCTTGGAACCTGAGTCCGGCTAGTACCGGCGGAGGGAAGCTATTAATACGAGGAAAATCAAAATGCGGACAGAATGGGTCGCCAAACGGCGTGGACAGGGCAACGTTTCCCAAATGCACTACGCCCGCCAAGGCGTGATTACCGAAGAAATGAACTATGTGGCTCAACGGGAAAATTTACCGGTTGAGTTGATTCGGGAAGAAGTGGCACGGGGACGGATGATTATTCCTGCTAATATTAATCATACCAATTTAGAACCGATGGCAATTGGTATTGCTTCTAAATGTAAGGTTAATGCTAATATTGGGGCTTCCCCTAATTCTTCTAACTTAGAAGAAGAAGTGGCTAAACTCAATTTAGCGGTGAAATATGGCGCTGATACGGTGATGGATTTATCCACCGGAGGCGGGAATTTAGATACCATTCGTACCGCTATTATTAACGCTTCTCCTGTTCCTATTGGCACTGTTCCCATTTATCAAGCTTTGGAAAGTGTTCACGGCAAAATCGAAAGTCTTACCCCCGACGATTTTCTGCATATTATTGAAAAACACGCCCAACAGGGTGTGGATTATATGACGATTCATGCGGGTTTATTAATTGAATATCTGCCCTTGGTTAGAAGTCGAATTACCGGAATTGTGTCTCGGGGGGGCGGAATTATTGCCCGTTGGATGCTCCATCATCACAAACAAAATCCCCTCTATACTCACTTTGATGATATCATTGAAATCTTCAAAAAATACGACGTTTCCTTTAGTTTAGGGGACTCTTTACGCCCGGGTTGTACCCATGATGCGTCTGATGATGCTCAACTGGCCGAACTCAAAACCCTGGGACAATTAACCCGTCGCGCCTGGGAACATGATGTTCAGGTGATGGTAGAAGGCCCTGGTCACGTTCCCATGGATCAAATTGAGTTTAATGTTAAAAAACAGATGGAGGATTGTTCTGAAGCACCCTTCTATGTTTTGGGGCCGTTAGTAACAGATATTGCCCCAGGTTATGATCATATCACCTCAGCCATTGGGGCGGCGATCGCGGGTTGGCATGGAACTGCCATGTTATGTTATGTGACACCAAAAGAACACCTGGGTTTACCGAATGCCGAAGACGTCAGAAATGGGTTAATTGCCTATAAAATTGCCGCCCATGCCGCCGATATTGCCCGTCATCGGATTGGCGCCCGTGACCGTGATGATGAGTTATCCAAAGCTCGTTATAACTTTGACTGGAATCGTCAATTTGAGTTATCCTTAGACCCAGAACGGGCGAAGGAATATCACGACGAAACCCTTCCGGCAGATATCTACAAAACGGCGGAATTCTGTTCGATGTGTGGGCCGAAATTCTGTCCGATGCAAACTAAAATGGATGCCGATGCCTTAACAGAATTAGAAAAATTCTTGGCGAAGGAAAAAGAAGTTGTCACTCAAAGTTAATTAGCTATAAGCCGGGTTTTATATAAACCCGGTTTATTGGTTTAGAATATTAAGTTTTAAGATGCGCTGAAGCGCAACAACGGAATATGAGTTATCAAAGAATTTTAGTTGCGGTTGACCAATCGGCACAAAGTCAAATCGTGTTTGAAAAGGCGTTAGAATTAGCGCAGAAATCGTCGGGACAGTTGATGATTTTTAATCGTTTAACTCTCCATGAACCGGAAAGTTATAGTTACAGTAGTGTGCAGGTAGATAAAATTGTTCACCATTATCAATTTATTCAAGACAAGTTAGAACAGGATTTAGAACGAGTTCGCCTATGGTTAACGGGGTTAGAAAACCTAGCCATTGAAGCTGGAATTAAGGCCGAATGGGATTGGAAAGAAGGGAATGCCGGGCGTTTAATTTGTCAGGTGGCAAAGGATTGGGATGCTGATATTATTGTGATGGGAAGACGGGGAAGAACGGCAATTGCAGAGACAATTTTAGGCAGTGTCAGTTATCATGTTGTTCATCATGCACCCTGTTCGGTGTTGATTGTTCAGGGGAAATAAAATTACGAATATTTAGAATTGCTATAGTTCTTGCCTATCCCTATTTTATCCCCAATTAATCCCTTGATAAATTTCACTTAACGGGATTTGAAAATTGATAGAAGCTAAGGATAAAATATCATTAGGAGAATGGTACTCTGTTAGTAACCATTTGTTTTCAGGCGTTTTAGTAAACTGTTCAATATAGGTTTTATATTGGTCAATTAAAATATATTCCTTAAACTCAGGAATTGACCGATAATAATCAAATTTGTCTCCTTGGTCATAGTTTTTTGTACTTCGGGATAGAACTTCAACAATAGACATCTCCGAAAATCCTCAAATGCCCTCTATCGCTACTTTTTGAGTCTCTAGCACTCCTGTGCCGGTTTCTCCTAAAGTAACGGATTCATAGGCTTTTTCAGTTACATTAATAATAATTAATGAATTTTATTTCTGATATTCAATCATTTTTCAAAAGTATTCTGGGCAATTCTTAGATGATAATACAATCGCTCCTATTCGCCATCTTATTAGTCCACATACTGTCAAGATTACTGCTTCATAATTTTGGCTCTTTAACCGAAATCTTTCTGAAGCAACTCGATAAATTTTTATCAGTCTTATTAAATGTTCGACTACAATCCTTTGTTTGGCTTTTAACCGATTTTCTTCTCGATTTTCAAGGGATATTTCTTGATTCCTCGGTTTCTTATGTGGTGTATTAATTGCTGTTTCCCCTACATAAGCTTTATCCCCCCTGTATTTTTGATGATTCCCCAATTCCTCCCTTCTTTCTCTCCACAATTTCAGATCGCTTGTTGCTCCGGTATAACCCACAGCTACATCCACTATTTCTTTCCCGCTCGGCATGACAATGACTTGATTTTTAAAGGTATGTGTTTTTTTCTTTCCTGAGTAATATTTTTTCTGCTCTTCATTGTCTGTTGGTCTTTGCATGGGCTGTTCATAGCTATCTACTACTAACTCATATTCCAGCAGAATTTTTTCTACCCACTCCCAATCACTCTCGTTTTTTTTTACTTGCTCAAGTAAACTGGCTGGCAGTAATTCTCTCAATATTTTTATCCCGTTATGGAAAATATCATTCGCTGTTGATTCACTCACTTCAAACTGTAACCCTAACATTTGAAATGTGGGCATCTGATGCAGATAAATTAGAGTTAGTAAGATTTGTTCCTCCACAGATAATTTCTGGTGACGACCCCCACCTGCTTTAATCAACCTGATCTTAGCTTTTTCTCGTTCTTGTCGTTTTTCTTGTTCTAATAACTCCGCGGCTTGAATTAGTTCTATCAACTGTTCATATTCCATCCCTAATAGCCTTTTTGTTTGCTGGGGATTCTTGTCCAGATAGCCTCTTAATTTAGTCATCTCTCCTTGGGGTAAAATCAAATTTTACCATCTTGCTATCCCTCCCCATTTTTATTTCGGAGATGTCTAATTATTAAAGGATTAATTACGGTATCAGTTCGGTTTTCTTGAAGAATTGGTTCTCCTGAAATCACCATCACATCAGGATAAGTATAAATCCGATAATGGGGTATCCACAGACGAACATCACTAATAAATATTTTATAACTTTGGTTTCTGAGAGCAAATTTTAAATACGCATAAAAATTACCCGCAATATCGTTATGATTGGGTGTACCACCTGTCATAGAAACAATTTTCCCATCGATATACTCGTTTTTGCTGTCGGCTTTTTCTTCTAATTCCAGATATTCTTCTGGGGTGTAATGGCGTTGTTGAATTTCAGTTAACATGATTTTTTCCTATAAAGATTGTGCTTAAGCACAACAACGTTTAACTTGACGACGTAATAATAAAGAATTGGTGACCACAGTAACGGAACTTAATGCCATTAAAGCACCCGCACTGGAAGGACTTAATAATATGCCAAATTCAGGGAATAAAAACCCAGCCGCGAGGGGAATTGCTAATAGATTATAACCGAATGCCCAGAATAGATTTTGACGAATTTTATTAAAGGTGGCGCGACTTAATTGGATAGAATTAACAATATCCATTAAGGAATTTCGCATTAACACAATATCTGCGGTTTCATTCGCCACATCCGTCCCGGTTTGTAACCCAATTCCAATATCAGCTTGTGCTAAGGCGGGTGCATCGTTAATTCCATCTCCCACCATGGCTACAACTTGATTTTGTTGTTGTAAAGTTTGAATGAGATTAACTTTGCCTTGGGGTCGAACTTCGGCAAAAATATCCTCTGAGTTTAAGTTTAACTCAAGGGCGATCGCATTGGCAACGGATTGGCGATCGCCCGTTAATAAAATTACCCGTAACCCCATTTTCTGTAACTGTTTAACTGTTGCTTGAGCATCATCTTTTAAGGGGTCACTCATAGCTATTAACCCAACCACTTCACCCTCAATGGCAACATAAACTAGGGTTTTTCCTAAAAATTCCGGTAAGGTTTCAGGAGAGTTAATTGTGTGTTCTATTAACCCCGCTAAATTTCCGACAAATATAGTTTGATTCTCTATCATAGCCGAAACCCCTAAACCCGGTTCGGTTTGAAAATTTGATCCGATTAATAACGATAAATTCTGCTCTTTCGCTTCCTTTAAAATGGCTTGAGAAATCGGATGATTTGAACCCTGTTCTACCGTTGCCGCCAGTTGTACTATTTGTTGTGGTGATAACTCAGAAATAGTAATACAATCTGTGACCCTGGGAGAACCTGTAGTTAAGGTTCCCGTCTTATCAAAAACAACGGTATTCAGTTGATGTACCCGTTCTAAAATATCCCCACCTTTGATTAATAATCCCCTTTCTGCCCCCATGCCCGAACCGACTAAAATAGCCGTAGGTGTGGCTAATCCCAAGGCACAGGGACAGGCAATTACTAACACTGCAATCGCTAATTTTAAACTTAATAATAAAGGAGCATTTGTGGCTATTTCTATTCCGGCTAAGGGAATCACATCCGGCCAAATTCGAGTTCCTAACCCATACCAAAATAAAAAGGTTAAACTCGCTAAACCCATGACAAAATAGGTAAAATATCCCGCGACAATATCCGCTAATTTCTGAATTGGGGCTTTGCGAGTTTGGGCCATTTCAACTAATTGTACAATTTGGGCTAAAATAGTATCAGAACCCGTGCGGGTTGCTTCGATTAAAATTACCCCCGTTTGATTAATTGTACCCGCCGAAATATCATCCCCAATTTGTTTTAAAATCGGCATCGATTCCCCCGTTAACATTGATTCATCAACGGTGGTTGTTCCGAACCGAATTTCGCCATCCACGGGTATTTTTTCCCCAGGTAAAACTTGTAACCATTCCCCCTGTTTAACTTGTTCGGCGGGAATTTCTACACTATTTAAAATCCCCTCATATTGAGATTTAGGCGCAACTAAACGGGCCGTAGTCGGTTGTAAGGCAATTAAAGATTGAAAGGCAGTGGCGGCCCGTTGTCTTGCGTACTGTTCTAGGGTTTTTCCTAATAAAATAAACCCCAATAACATGACCGGTTCATCAAAGAAACATTCCCAACCCAATTGGGGAAATAAGAGGGCAACAAAACTGGTTAAATAGGCCGTAACCGTGCCCAGTCCCACCAAAGTATTCATATTGGGGGAATGGTTTAATAAACTACGTCCGCCATCAATAATAATAGAACGGGCGGGAAATAATAAGGCAATAGTAGCGAGTCCCCAATGAAACCAAATATTACTTAATAGATGAATATGGGGAAAGCCAAAATGATGTAAATGTCCAATACTGGATAATAATAACAACAGACCACAGGTAACAATGCGTTGAATTTGTTTTCCCATGTCCTGGCGATGTCGGTCTTGGAGCGCCTTTAATTTGTCCGTAGCCGAGGACGTTAAATTACGGAGTTGGCTGGGAAACCCGCTATTAGTTAAAATTTCAGCCAGATTTTCCGGGTTAATTTGGTTCGCCACACATTCAACCCTTGCCACTTCCGTCGCCAAATTCACAGAAACAGAAATAACCCCCGACTGTTGGAGCAGTTGACGTTCCACCGCTTTCACACAGCCCGCACATTGCATCCCTGATACATCTAAAATAATCATTTCGGTTGGGGGTGGGGTTAAGGTTTCCTCAGTCAGAGGTTTGGGAGCAAGCTGCATAAAGGTTTAGATTATTGGTACTTATAAAAGAAAAATACAGTTATTTGTGATAATCCCCCGATTAGATCCCCCTAAATCCCCCTTAAAAAGGGGGACTTTGAATCTGATTCTCTCCTAAAAATTAGATCTGCCTAAGTTCCTTTGAAAAGGTAGACTTTGAATCTAATTCTCTCCTAAAAAGCAGAGTTATGGGATCTAATTCCCCCCTTAAAAAGGGGGGTTAGGGGGGATCGACGAGATATAGCCTACTTTTAGCCTCAAGTTGAAACTAATGGGGTAGAACCATTGTCTACTAATCGCTTCCATATTGAGGGTAGATCAAATTCTCTTAACAATCAATTGTGGGGGCTGACAAAAAAAGCTCATCAACAGTCCTCCCCAGATTATAAAGGTTTCTGAGGATTTTATTAAGACTGGGATTGTAAATTTAGGATAAACTTAACATATAATTGTCCTACTGCTGCAAATATTAATAACTTTTGTTAAGTTGTGACTCTTTTTGACTCCATTCGTCAAAATTGATGTACGGACTTTTTGAGTCAAACCTTAATCAACAAAGGGATCATCAGTTGTCAGTTGTCGCTGAACGGTCAACCGTCGGTGTATTTCCTCGCCATTCCCCTAGCATTATGGAAACCTTAGAATTCATCATCTATCCAGATGGCCGTGTGCAGGAGAAAGTTACTGGGATTGTTGGGTCTTCCTGTGCGGAAGTAACCGCCGCCCTCGAAGCCGAATTAGGTATCGTGCTGACTCAGGAGGCCACTTCTGAATATTACGCCCGTAGCCAACAACAGTCCGAGACCGCGACAACCCAAGTCGGTTCGAGCCATTGGTAAATTCTGTTTTTGAGTTCACTGAAAATCTCGTTAAAAATAGCTAACTATGTCACACTTTAGCCAAATCAAGACCCAAATTCGGAATCTGACCTCATTAGAAACTGCTTTAAGTGATCTGGGCATTGACTGGAAAGCTGGCCCCAAAGAGGTTCGCGGTTATCAAGGTCAAACCCGTCCTGCTCAAGTCGTCATTGAACAAGACAACGGTTATGACTTAGGTTTTACCTGGAATGGCCAAGAATATGAGTTTGTTGCGGATTTACAATTTTGGCAACAAGCAGTTCCCGTTGATCGGTTTTTGAGCAAAATCACTCAACGCTATGCTTACCACACCGTTGTTAATGAAACCACCAAACAAGGGTTTCAGGTTGCCCAACAACAAAATCATCAAGATGGTTCCATCCGCTTAGTTTTACAACGCTGGAGTGCTTAATGTCTGATGGGTCTGTATCGCTAAGTGATCCCGTATCCGAGCGTTCTGGGTTAGAACCGGAACTGGGCGGATTTTTGCGAAATGCACCGGAACGTTCGGGGTTTGAGCCGGAACTCGGCGGTGCATTGCGACAAAAAGGGGTTTATGTGGATGAACTCACCTGTATTGGGTGTAAACACTGTTCCCATGTCGCTCGGAATACTTTTTTTATTCAAGAAGATTATGGTCGAGCGCGGGTATTTAGACAGGATGGCGATACATCCGTGTTAATACAGGAAGCAATTGATACTTGTCCGGTCAATTGTATTAATTGGGTGGATTACACTGAACTAAAACGTTTGGAAGCAGAACGTCAAGACCAGGTAATTCCTGTGGTTGGTTTCCCTGTGGAAGCGGGTTTGGCTAACCGGAAACGTCAGAAACAAAAACGGAAACAAGAGAATTCTTTAACCGAATAACTGATTTCTGGCGGGCTAAAACTGCCTTTTTTTATATTCATTTAATTGGGATTAGGCAAAAGGAGAATATTCTTCTTTTGCCTATTTTAATCTTTGGTTTAATTAACAGGACTTACGCAGTTACGCTATATAGTTATAGCAAGAGGCAATAGGGAATGGGCAATGGGCAATAGGTAAATACTTACTATAAGTAGCTTTTAGCTTTCAAGAATGTCCTAATAGATGTGGCAACTGCTATACGATCTCGCGGTAGGCGGTTTAATATGGGTACATACCATTTAATTAAATCATAGGTTTTCTGGATAATCGGTAATTCACTCATTGTTAATATAGGTTAAGCGGCTACAGAAATTGCCTTAACGGTTAGAGACGGTTCGGGAATGGGTTGACCATCTTCCCGCAGGGTGTCAATATACAGTTCAATCGCTTCTTTAATATTATTTTCGGTTTCTTCTAAGGTTTTTCCTGTAGAAATACAACCGGGTAAGTCGGGAACATAAGCAGAATAGTTACTCCCAGCCCATTCAAAAATTGCAACATATTCTTTCATGGTTTCTCCTCTTCTGATGCAGCAAAGGTTAAGTCAGAAACCCGATTTCTCGGAATATTTTTTTAAGCATTTAACACCTGTTCTGCTGTTAAGGATAATTCTGAAAAAGTGGGTGATATAATCCGATCAGTTCCTCTAAATAGAGTTTTTTGATACTGACCTTTTTCGTCTAAAGAGTAAACAAAGATAGTCGGAATTTTAGGATTTCCTAAGTAAGCCCTGGAAGCGATCGCTAAATAGTCTACAATCCAATATTCAGAAATTCCTAACCGTTGATATTCTTCTAATTTATCTACATAGTCATCTTCCCAATTCGTTGATGTCACTTCTACTGCTAACTGAATTGGCACTTCTAAGGCATTATAATCAGAACGATTAGAACGCCAAATTGTTCGGTTAATCACACTAACATCAGGATTTCTACCCTGTTCTAAGCCGTCTTTTGTTACCGTTTTGATGACCGCAGTATTAGTTACAACTAAATTAAGATTAAGTTTTCTAATTTCATCATTAAAACAGAATAAAAGCAAATTGGCTACATCATTATGGTTTCTTGTTGCTCTCACTTCTACAATTTCTCCATTCACAAATTCATAGATTCCTGTTTCTGGACATTGTTCTAAAAAGTTGTCAAATGTTAGTTTTTGTGCTTGTGCTGTTGTCATAGTTTAATTTCCTAGTAAGTCGGGAACATAAGCAGAATAGTTACTCCCAGCCCATTCAAAAATGATAATATATTCTTTCAAAGTGTGATATAATCTGATCTAAGAATTATAGATTAGGCAACTTTTCGGTTTTTACACCTACCAAGCTACCTAACTTTGTTTGATTTTTGGATAAAGTCACCCCTATCACCGGAACAGGTCTGGACTCTCCCTAAATTTGCCCGACAAATTCCCATCTGCCAGTTCTGACCTAGGAGAGCGCACGCAGGCGGGAGGGAAACAACACGAAATCCGTAGTTGCTGTTCCGACTGTCCGGCTCGTTCCTGTTACGATTGGCACTGCGGCAATTCCTGGGATTGTTGTTCCACGAACCTCCGCGTATCACCCGGAAGTGCCTGTCCCGTCTTCACCTTCTCGATAATTCGAGAGAAGCAAATATCTGTTGACGGAGTTGCCAAGTATCGCCCTGTTGAAGATGAGCAACCCAACTCTGGATTGACTGCGACACTTTTTCGCCCCCAATTTTACCCTGATCATATTCTACCTGCATTCGTCGCAATCGGCGTCTGGCTCGACGTAAATTTTCTTTACGGACTCGAATTCTATCGGGTAAGATGCGAAATCCAAGAAAATTGGCTCCGATTTTTGTTTCAAATAATTGGCTTTTAATCGGATGAATTTTGAGTCTCAATGTGTCTAAATATTCCTCAACTGCTATTCTTGCATCCGCTAGGAATTGGGAATTATCTGAAAATAAAGCAAAATCATCGACATAGCGGATATATTGGGTGACTTTGAGTTTTTCTTTGACAAAATGGTCAAACCCATTCAGATAAATATTAGCAAAAAATTGGCTAGTTAAATTTCCAATGGGAAGACCTCGCCGTCGTTGTAAGGGATCTAATAAACTATCCCCTGGAAAATATTCTACCATAGGTTCTTGTTCATTACTATTATCAATAATTTTATCAATTAACCACAGGGTATCGGAACATTTGATCTTTTTGCGAATTAAGGATTTTAAAATAGTATGGTCAATACTGGGAAAATATTTGCGGATATCACATTGGAGAACATAGGGACTAGACCGGGCAAATTTTGTAAATCGACGCAGGGCGCGGTGGGTTCCAAAACCGACGCGATTTGCGTATGAATCAGCAATATAGGTACGTTCAAAAAGGGGTAGAATAATATTACATAGGGCATGATGTACTACCCTATCTCTATAGGGGGCGGCGGAAATCATTCGAGATTTGGGTTCTTTAATTTCAAAGGTTCGATAATGACCTGGACAGTAGGTTTTAGACTCTAATTCTGTTTTTAACTTAAAAAGTTCTGGCTCTAAATTATAGTTAAAGGCTAAAACATTTTCTCGAAAACGCTTGCCTTTTTGGGCTTGACGTGCTGCTGCGAATAAATTGCTAAAATCAATAATTTCTGACCAGAGATTTCCGTAGCGTTTCATAGTTTTGGGGGTTTATTGCGTTGTTGTTTTATCCATGCTCCTAATTCCGTGCCGATTTCGTTAATTAATTTTCCGATATATTCATAGCGTTCAGTTTTAATTAACTCGAAATCTAATAATAGTCTGGTTTGATGGCGCAGAATGTCTAGTTTGCCATTCAATAATTCTAATTGATTGAGTTTATCTGTGGCATAACGGGCTAAAATTAATCCTTCGAGAAGGTCATAGAGTCCGGTAATGATTCTATCTCCTAAGGTAAATTTATGATCTCGCGGTAGGCGGTTTAATATGGGTACATACCATTTGATTAAATCATAGGTTTTCTGAATAATCGGTAATTCACTCATACTCATAAACTTTCTCTGTTTCTCAATCAAATATAAGATTTTAAGGGTTTTTACTAAATCTTGACCTGATAAATCTCTCGGTAATTTCATGAAGCAATCACCTCCTCCTGAACAATATGCAGTCGGATGATTTTAGGACGTAATGCTGGCTCAGGAAAATGACAGTGAACCGCATCTTTAATTTCTTTCTTTAAGCTTTCTAAATCATCGGCTTGGGTAATAATTGATTCCCCTAATGCCTGGGCAATATAACCTTGCTCAATATCATGTTCTACTAAGAAAATGATTTCCGTCATCGTTTAAATAACCTCTAAGTGCTATAATTTTTATTGGTAATCTTTGAGATAATATTTTTAGGAATATGACTGAGTTACTAGAACGTGCGATCGCTAAATTGAAAATTTTATCCCCCACTGAACAAGATGCGATCGCTACTCTAATTTTACAGGAACTCGAAGCGGAAATGCGCTGGGATAGTGCATTTACTCAATCACCCGATGCTCTTGCTAAACTAGCAGCTAATGCAATGGCTGAATACCATTCTGGACAAACCCAAGATTTAGATCCAGAAACACTGTGAAGTCACGAACAACTTTCTCTTTTCGTAAAGCATTTGCCACTCTGCCAAAGCAAGTCCAAAACCAGGCTCGTGAAGCCTATCGACAATTCAAACGAGATCCCAATTATCCAAGCCTTCGTTTCAAAAAGGTACATCCAGAATTACCTATTTATTCGGCTAGAATTAACAAGGATTATCGAGCCGTTGGACAGTTAGAAGGAGATATCATTATTTGGTTTTGGATTGGTTCGCACACAGATTATGAGAGATTACTGTCTCAATTGTAATTTCTCCAATTGCTGATAGGGGCTCAGAAATCGGGTTTCTTCAACCAGATTTCTGTTATGCAGCAAAGATTAAGGTAGAAACCCGGTTTCTCGATACAACTGTGGGGGCTCAGAAACCGGGTTTCTTCAACGAGATTTCTATAATTTAGCAAAGGTTATTGCAGAAACCCGATTTCTAACAAAACCCGTCCCCTGAAAAAAAAAATTTTTAAACGCGCTGACGCGCGAAAAGGGAAGAAGGGAAAAGAAGAAAGAAGGGTAAAGGGCTAAAGGGCTAAAGGACAAAGGGCTAGAGAGTCCACGCAGGCGGGAGGGAAACAACACGAAATCCGAAGATGCTGCCCCGACTGTCCGGCTCGTTCCTGAAACGAATGGCACTGCGGCAATACCAGGGATTGATGTACCACGAACCACCGCGTATCACCCGGTATTGAGTATTTCCGCCCGACTCCCAAACACTGCCATCATCTGGCGCGCCAGTATAATTTTCATGCCAAGGGTCGGCGCACCATTCCCAAACGTTGCCGTGCATATCGTATAGTCCAAAGGCATTTGGAGTGAAACTACCGACATCGGTGGTTTGTTGACGATAGGTTCCTTTTGGCCCATTGCCGTAAGTATTATTTGCGTCATAATTAGCTAAATCGGCTGTAATGGTTTCGCCAAAATGGAAAGGACTCCCAGTTTTAGCACGACAGGCGTATTCCCATTCCGCCTCACTGGGTAAACGATAGGTTTTGCCTGTTTTTTGGGAAAGTCGCTGACAAAATTCTTGTGCTTCGTGCCAAGTTACACTATCAACGGGTCGGTTTGCGCCTTTAAAACTAGAAGGATTATTTCCCATAATAGCTTCCCATTGAGCTTGGGTAATGGGATATTTTGCCATAGAAAATGCAGCAATATTAACTTCATGTATGGGTTTTTCGCTGTTATTTTCTGGTGAACCCATCATAAAAGTTCCCCCAGGAATGGATACCATTTCTAAACTGATATTATTGCCTAAATCTTGTTTAAAAAATTCAGCCCGACGACGTTCTCGTTTGGTTTCCTTTCCTTCGGCGTTAACGGTAATCACATCAAATTCAAATTCCTTTTGCTGACGGCGTTTTTCTGCTTCTTCCTGACGTTTTTTTTCTTCCTCCTGACGGCGTTTTGTTTCTACTTCTGTTTGTTGCTGACGGCGTTTTTCATCCCAAACTCCTTGAGCAACATCCCGATTATGGGCGACATCGGGTAAATTAGGATTCAGGGCGAGACAGGAATTGTAATCGGCGATCGCTTTTTCATATTCTCCTAATTTATAATAAGCATTACCCCGATTATTGTAAGCTCCGACATAATTAGGATTGAGTCGCAAGGTTTGGTTATAATCTTCAATGGCGGCGGAATATTCCCCTAATTTATTATAGGCTAATCCGCGATTATAATTAGCATCGGGAGAATTAGGTTCGAGTAACAAAACTTGGGTAAAATCATCAATGGCGGTCGGATATTCTCCCCGTTGACAATGGTTTTGTCCCCGTTGATAACAGGCTTGAACAATATTAACCCGGTGAGTTTCTCCCAAGGATTCTAACAAATTATTGATTTTTTCAATATAGTCTAAATCCTTAGCCGTTACCACAGAATTAACTCTATCCCATAATTCAGATTCTCCAGAAACCCGGTTTCTCAAAGAAACCGGGTTTCTGAGTCTCAACCAAGATTCTACAGAATTAATTAATTGATTTTTAGCCCAAGATTTATTGGGTAAATTGACTAAACCCTGGGCTAATTCTAGGATTAATTCAGGGAGACGGTGAGAACTTTCTGTTTCTAGGATTTTGTAGATTTGTTCATAGCCAGAAATGACCATCCCTATGACTGAATCTGCAACTTCTCCCTCTGGGATATTCTGAGTTAAATCTGGGAGGAGTTGGGGTAATAAAGGCGTGAAATCATGGAGAAATAAATGATGAGTGTCAGCTATCCAACCTGCGACTAGACAATGACAGGTAATTAAAAACTGGTACAAATCTTCAAAATGCTTGCTATTAATTTTATAGTGAATTTCTAACTCGTCATCCTCTATTCCCTCCTCTCGTAAACTTTGTTCTTCTTCCCAAATTTTGAGATTAATTTCATTATCCCCGCCCCGTTTTTCAATGTCAGCTTGGGTTTTTCCTAATGCAATCAGTTTATCTTTGGTATTCTTCCAGGTTAAGGCGCGAGTTTTAGCGGAATTATACAAAATATCGCGATAGGACAAACGAGCAATAATGGTTTGATAGGAATAATTAGGTTGTCCTATTGTCCAATAGGCGACTCGGAAATTGAGATAATCTCCATCAAATTCCGACTCTAATATTAATGTCGGTTCTGATTTTAGCATCCCGAATAAGGCTTTAATACTGGCTTCACTATGAAAGCGTTTACTTTCCCAAGCGCCTGCTAAAAATTCGATAGGTCTTCCCTGTTGAGAATACTGATCAAAAAAATCACGCATTTTTTGATTGATAGTTAATTCAATATCAGGGAAATTTTGCGGCGTAGTGGCAAACTTTTCAAACTGAACTTTAGGGGGGGCAATAAAAACTCGTAGGGGAATTATACTATGATTGTAGGATTCTAAAATTTGCGCTGGGGGTAACGTTAACGGCCAATTAGCAAAAATTTTCTGAACTTCTGCTTGGTTATGAGCAGCTTTTATCGCCGTTTCTCGTTGATATTCAGCTACCATTAATTGAGTTTCTCGGCCATAGGTTGTTAATTCTTTTTGGAGGGTTTGTTCCTGTTCAAAACGCCATCGTTGAAACTCGATATTACTTTTATGAATCGCTAAATTAACGCTTTGGATATATTCTTGTAATTCCTTTTGCCGTTGATGATTAAGTTCACCTTGTTGGGCTTGAAATTGTCGATTTTCTTGATTTTGGATATATTGTAATTTAATTTGTTCTAATTGAATCTCCTGTCGTTTTTCCTCCATAACAGCACTGTTTGTAACTTGTACACATTGTAATTTATACTGTGCTAATTGAATTTGTTGCCGTTTTTCTTCTATTGCTTGTGTATTTATTACTTGGGTATCAACGACGTATTTGTGAGGGAGAAATACAGCTTCAAGTCCTCTCTTGAATTTACCCCAAAGTCCCATTTTTGCATCTCCTGGTAATAAGCGTGTCATCAGTTAATCTCCTGTCAATTAATTGTCTGATTATTCTTTGACGAAATTGGTTGATTTATCCGAAAATTTTAGGTGTATTTAGGTAGGGGGTTGGGCGAGGAAACCTCGCCCCTACGTCTCCTAATTGATATCCACCCGTAGGGGCGGGGTCTTCCCGCCCCAATTGAATTCCACCAATTTATAATCTCAAATCAACCTGGGCTACAGGTATTAAAAACTAACACCGTCGCCGCCCAAATAGGTGTTTTTCCTTCAGCAAAAACCGCCCCATCTAAAGTATAGGCATGACCTTTGTTATCAACCCAGCCAATACATTTTTCATGGGCATCATAGACCTTCATATCAGCACCTAAATACCCGATATAATGGTGGCCATTGTTATAAAATTTTTGCCCATCAATATGTCCAGCTTGTCCTCCACTATCCCAATAAACATCCCCATCTGCATAAATATGGACACTATTGGAATCTCCCTTTTCTACAGGATCGGAACTGTGCATTGCGGAAAAGGTAGACATTTGTTGCGAGTGATCTCCCATGGCTCCCAAATGGTGATCGGTTTGATATCCTGTGGAATAGTCCGTCTGTTCGGGTAGTTGATAGGGATTAAATTGTTCTAAGTCCGTCCCATGGGGATGTAATTCGGGGGTGTGAGGGTCAAGGTCGGATATAAAAGATGAGTGTAAACCTTGATAATATTCCCCATTTTCACCGAAGTTAGAGACATCAAAATGAGGATGATGGGGGTCGTAACCCTGGAAATCAGGGACAGACATAATATGGTGGGTCTGTTCGGGAATAGGGGGTTGATGGGGGTCGATTTCTAGGGATTGGATCAGATGATCAAAGATAGAATCTAAACTATATTGTGAGTCATTGTCGGGGGGATTATTCATAGTTATTAGTCCAGTTCGTTGACACTCTACTGCCTAAAAGCAAGTGGATTCTTGGTGAGCGCGAGTCTACTTAACATTATACGATCACTCTTTTAATACTAGAGATGGTTTTCTCCCCAAGGGTTTTGCTTGATTGCAATTGAAACTGTGTGACCAGCACCCGGCTCCTTTGTTTATTTTTTTTGATCAAAATTTGTTAACCGGAGATCGGATTAATAATATAATTGATCCGATTCCACTGCGGTGAAATTAAAATTTCCTACCCCTGGTATTTTTTCCCAATAATGAAGTTTAGTGAACTAGTAGAAAAACTTAACGCTGGAATTACCGCCCATAGTTTGATCCATGATCCGACCCTTAATCCTGATATTCAAGGAGTGGCGGCGGTAGATACAGCAACTTCTGGAACCCTCAGTTATATTGAGGGGTTAAAATTTGCGTCTTTTGTGTCGGTTTCTGCGGCGAGTGCGTTGATTTTGCCCTTAGATGAATCGTTACAAAATCAAGCCACCGCCGGGGGGAAAGCGTGGATTTCCGTAGCAAATCCTAGGGCTTTTTTCGCCCAGGCGATCGCTTTATTTTATCAACCCTATCAACCCCAACCCCAAATTCATCCGACGGCGGTGATTGATCCGAGCGCCAAAATTGGATCGGAAGTTTATATCGGCCCCCATGTGGTAATTCAAGCCGGAGTAAGTATCGGAAATCGGGTGTGTTTACATCCGAATGTGGTGATTTATCCGGGGGTAAAAATTGGCGATCGCAGCATTTTACACGCCAATTGTACAATTCATGAACGGGCCCAAATTGGTTGTGATTGTGTGATTCATAGTGGGGCTGTGATTGGTGCGGAAGGCTTTGGTTTTGTACCGACGGATGGGGGTTGGCTAAAAATGGAACAATCGGGAATTACGGTTTTAGAAGATAGGGTAGAGGTGGGATGTAATAGTACAATTGATCGTCCGGCGGTGGGCGAAACCCGCATCGGAAAAGCCACAAAATTAGACAATTTAGTTCATATTGGTCACGGTTGTACTGTGGGTCAAAATTGTGCCTTTGCGGGTCATGTCGGATTAGCTGGGGGTGTTACCGTTGGCAATGGGGTGTTATTAGCGGGTCAAGTCGGCATTGCTAATCAAGTCAAAATTGGGGACGGGGTGATCGTTACGGCTCAATCTGGGGTTCATAATAATATTTCACCCGGAGAGGTGGTTTCTGGTTCTCCGGCGATCGCCAATAAATTGTATTTAAAAACGGCTGCTGTTTATAGACGATTACCCGAACTCTACCGATCTTTAAAGGCATTAGAAAAAATTATTAAGGGGGAGTAGGGGAGTAGGGGAGGCAGGGGAGGCAGGGGAGGCAGGGGAGGCAGGGGAGGCAGGGGGAGTACCAGGCAGTGCGTTGGCGTCACGTCCTCGCTCGCTGAATATCACCCAAAACCCATAATCCATAACCCATTCGTAATTCGTAATTCGTAATTCCCCATTCGTAATTCCCCATTCGTAATTCGTAATTACCCATTACCCGGTAATCACGGATCTATTGATCTGCTTTGACGGCGGATATTTTTTAATGAGATGGGGCGAGAAGCCTAGAGCATTTTTACCCGGACAGAAGACTTTCTCAAAAAATGGCTTAGGTCTGACTCTAAAGCAATCAAAGAGGAGGGCCATATAAATTTCAAGACAAAAACAACAGATGGGTTCAAGTACCACCGAATAAGTCAATCTTGCCCGATTCAATGATAACGGGATTTTTAAGTCCTGCTTTTTTTCCCCTAGGGGAAGATGGTGATTCGGTGTAGGGAAAGATTTGTAACTGAGAAAAAAAATATTTGTCAAATTGATGTATTTAAGTATATATTATTTCTTATAACTCCAAAAAGTTTAATTGGATAAAAATTACCCCATAGAGAAGTAAGGAGATTAAGAAGAACATGAATAAACCTGCACCAACACCCTTAACCGGAAAGGCTCTGCTTCAAAAAGTAAAAGAACTGTCTCATATGCCCCGGCGTGAAACAGCAAAGCTGTGCGGTTATTACAGCACGACAAAGGACAACCAAGTGCGTGTCAATCTCACAGATTTTTATGACGCAGTGCTGAAAGCACGGGGTATTCCCCTCAGTCCCGATGGTACAAAAGATGGTCGAGGTCGGGAAGCAACTTATCTGGTAAGCGTTCACAAAAACGGTCAAATTGTGATTGGCTCAACCTATACCAAAGAAATGGGACTTAAACCGGGGGATGAGTTTGATATCAAGCTCGGATACAAGCATATTCACCTGATTCAAGTCGAAAATGGTAAAGATGCTGGCGGTGACGAAGAAGAGTAAATTTTTTCCCCTGAGCCATTAAAATGACGTTTTCATGGCTGGTAAATGCACCAACCCCGATTAAAATTCTGGTTTTTTTTGGGGTGTGGATGGGTTTATGGATGCCAATTGCTGTTATCAGTGCGATCGCTCTCAATTGGCGTCCACCTCAACCCTTAAATGAAACCCAAAAGTTGGCGTTGCTGGCGCCCCTTTATGGAATTGCCCCGATAGTTTTGTGGAAAATTAGCCAAATTCAGGGTCAATCCTTCTGGGATTATGGTTTAAGTTGGCGATCGCAGTTTTTTCAATCGACTGCCATTGGTTTTGGTCTAGCTGTTATCAGCTTGATCCTCTTGTTTGGATTTCAATTTGTTCTGGGTTGGAGTGATTGGCGACCCCAAGACTCGAAACAAACCGATGAACAGTCATCGACCTTAAATCCCGATCTGCTCCCTAGAAACAGGTGGATTGAGTTAGGGAAAAAAGTATCTATTTTACTGCCGATTTTGCTGATTGCTCTCTGGGTTAGCAGTACGGAGGAGTTAATATTTCGAGGATTTTTACAAAAACAATTACAGCAAGATTATTCTTGGTTTGTGGCGGCTACCCTCGCCAGCCTGATTTTTGCCTTCAGCCATTTACTTTGGGAAGTCCGCAACACCTTACCCCAATTACCCGGACTGGCGTTAATGGGAATGGTTTTGAGCCTAGCTTGTTTGTGTGATCGAGGTTCTTTAGGTTTAGCCATCGGACTACACGCGGGTTGGATTTGGGGAATTACGAGTATGGATACCCTCGGGACTGTTACCGCATCTGAGCAGGTTCCAGAATGGGTGACAGGGTTAGGAGGTAAACCCTTAGCGGGTTTGTTAGGAATTGTGATGTTGCTGTTTGTGGCTGGCCTATTGGGAATTGTTTACCGTCTAATTTGAGTATCTGTATTCCTCTGGCTTTGTATGACATTGGAGAATCATGACAACTACAAAAGCCTCCCCCTCAGAATTTAACCCGGTTTATGGCCCTGTATCTTCATGGAGATATGGGAAATCCTTGGGAATTGATCCCATAGGTGAAATTTCTACCTGTTCTTTTAACTGTGTTTATTGTCAACTGGGAGAAATTGAACTGAAAACCCACCAACGCCAAATTTATGTACCGACGGATCGAATTTTACAAGCATTAACAGAATTTTCCCCCTGGGATGTGGATGTAATTACTTTAAGTGGGAGTGGAGAACCAACTTTGGCGGCGAATTTAGGGGAAATTCTGATCACAATTAAAACCCTAACTCAGCGCCCAACTTTAGTTTTAACTAATGGTACAACTTTATGTGATCCGCAAGTTCGACAACAATTAGCTTTAGCCGATCGCGTCTCTATAAAACTCGATGGAATTTCTACTGCCCAACTGCAAAGAGTAAATCGACCCGTAATGGAAATTAATCTCAGCCAGTTACTCAATGACATTCAAGAATTTAGTCGAATTTTCCCTGGAGAATTGGGACTACAAACCATGCTTTTATCTCCTTGGTCATTATCAGAGCGCCAAGAATATCTCCGTTGGGTAAAAGCGATCGCACCGACAGAAATTCAACTGAATACTCCCACCCGTCCCAAACCGTTAAAACATGAATTAGCTGGACGGGGAAATCATGCCCCACTAGAAAAGCTACCTTATCAGACCATAAAATTAAAATCCGTTAGTCCGTCTGTTTTACAAAATTTTGCCCAAGAAATTCAAGATCAGACAGGTATTCCCGTCCGTTATCCTCCGGTATAGTAAACAGTTATCAAGTATCCGCATTATCAGTTATCGGTGTAAGAGTGAATGGATTCCCTATTCCCTATTTTAATATAAAACAACCAGTTAAATATGATAGGATAAAATCAGTTATATCTGGAGAATATTTATGTCAAAAACAGCAACAGAAAAACCTTCGACTGTTCCGATAACGGGTAAAGCCTTGTTACAGAAAGTTAAGGCCTTGGGGAACTTACCACGACGGGAAACGGCGAGATTGTGCGGGTATTCTACCCAAACAAAAGATAACCAAACCCGCGCCAATATGACAGAGTTTTACGATGCTTTATTGGCGGCTAAGGGTATTGCTTTAGATCCTGGCGCGAGCAAAGATGGACGGGGCAGAGAAGCCAGTTATCGAGCTTGCGTTCATAAAAATGGTTCTCTGGTAATTGGTGCGAATTATACCGAATCCATGGGATTAGAAGCGGGAGATCAGTTTGAAATTCGCTTAGGTTCAAAACATATTCATCTGATTCAAGTGGGCGAGAAATCTGAAGAAGATATCATTGATAAAGACTAATTTCTTGAATCTGATTTAATGGGTTAAGGTTGGCTGGTTTAATTTTAAGAACCCGCATCCACAAGCTACTGTATTTTCAAGTTTAGAAGCTAACCTTCCCGATAAAAATTTTAAATCAGACTGTTCAAAATTATTGGAACATCAGCTGGATTTGTTGATAAGTTCCTAAACAAAATTAATTGCATATTCTTGACCTAAATTATCAAAGTTCATTAAATTTTACATTCACTAAAGGTTTTAATTCTTGCGATCGCACCCGATCCATCTTCTGATCATAATTAGGGATCAACTGATAAGCAGGTATCAGTCCAAACTTAGCAGATAAAATAAAAATATCTAAATAATCAGTTGTTTGTTCCTGTAAAAACTTTCGTACAACTCGAAAAGCCACGCCATTGTAACGTTCAATTGCTGGTAGAAATTCTGGTTGTGAATATAAAGGCGGTTCAATCTTTTTCCATTGTTCATTTGTCCAGAGATGTAGTTTTTCTCTTTTATTAATAAATGTCACTAACACCCCTGTATCTAGTAATATGTTTCTTTTCATTTTTTACCCATACCTTTTAAATATTCTTTATTTGTCCCTAAATCACCAGGGCCAAAGTCTACACATCCCGCCCACTCTTTCGCTGCTTCATAAGCAGAAATTGGTTGTTTTTCCTCTACCTGTTCCTCCTGCTTTTGCGCTTTATATCGCAAAAATTCAATAAATTCTAAAACTGCTTCCTGTTGTTGTACTGTTAGAGTTTCGATGTTCTCTAAAATTACATCTTTTTTATTGATAGCTAAAATCATAGTTAAATCTTCTTGAAATTAAAACTTTTAACCTATCCTAGCATAGATCCAGAAACCGAGTCTCTTAAGGGACGAGAGGAAAAAACTTGACGATCGCAAAAATATTGTGTATCATAATAAATATGTAAGGGGCATTACTGGTTTCGACAGGGCAAGGAAAGCTACCAAGTGATGCAGGCCGAGAGTGAGTCAACTCTCGTAAATCAAGACTCAAACAAAAACGTAACTGCGAACAACATCGTTCCTTTTGCTCGTAAATCAGCCGCTGTTGCTGCCTAAACACCTCTAGTAGGTTCGAGCGTCTACTGTTTGACTCCGTTAAAGACAATAGACAAACCCCCAACGGATGCTCTAACTTAGTTTCTTTGGTTGAAAAGTTAGCTAAGATTTAACCATTGCATCCCACCCTTCGGGATAATGAGGGGTTCCCGCCTTGAGGATTAGAAAGGCTAAGTCTGTGAATGAGCGAGGAGTAAATACTTGTTCTGGACATGGGTTCGATTCCCATATGCTCCATTCCCCTATACTCTTAAAACCACTTAGGAAAATTCCTAGGTGGTTTTTGGTTTTGGCTAGAAACTGACGGGGTAGTTTGTTGGTAGTAACTCGCGATTTCCGAGCTATGGGAAAGGAAATGACGCACCAAAATTTCCTTTTCGGGTGTGGGGGAATGGGAATTAATCCAGTCGGGTAATTTTGTGAGAGTGACAGAGATTATACAGGCAGTGATCACCAAAAGACAATATTGGAGGATGGGTCGATTCGAGAGTCCCTTCTTAAGGTTGAAAGACAGCATAGGAATTGAAAACTAAATAAAAATCTCCCTATCAGTTCAGACTGTGGGAGATAAATTCAGGGTGCATCTACTTAATAATTGAACTATAACACATAAAATGATGGGTGTCACCCCCTATTGCTAAAACCCCTGATTTTTTTGATCATTTAGGCTGACAACGGCATCCTGCAAGGGTTTGGGAGATTAAAGCCTGCTGACGCTGTTGGATTAAGGTGGCTAAATTGGGACGTCCGGTTAGGGCCAAACGCCAATCAGCCCAAATTTCATAGACTGCGTTGATGATTGGCCCGATTAATGGCCAGCGAGTGGGGGCATAAATCCAACCGAGTCCGAGAACTTGGTAAACTCGATAAAACACCTCTACATTTTGCAGAATTGTCCCATCGGGAAGTAAGGCGTGAATTCGTCCCATGGCGGCTTCAAAGGAGATATTGCCATGATCTTCGGGGTTATAATTTAGATCGCTAATATCAACAAAAGCAATTAATTCCCGTCCCGCGTCCTGTTTTTGTAAAAAATTCACCTCTCGCAGACATAGGGGACATTCACCATCATAAAGCAGTTTAATTTTCCAGGGGGTTGACGTTATGGGGGATGGGTTAACCGTTGGTAAGATTTGATTCATAAAAAATAATTACAATTTTTGAGTATAAGATAATAATGGCATAATTCCTGTAGGGGCGGGTTCGCAAAGATCTATAAGACTCGTCCCAGATTTAACTAAACCCGCCCCTGAATATTATAATTAATCCTGTCGGGGCGGGTTCGCAAAGATCGATAAGACTCGCCCCAGATTTAACTAAACCCGCCCCTGAATATTATAATTAATCCTGTCGGGGCGGGTTCGCAAAGATCTATAAGACTTGTCCCAGATTTAACTAAACCCGCCCCTGAATATTATAATTAATCCTGTAGGCGCGGATTCGCAAAGATCGATAAGACTCGCCCCAGATTTAACTAAACCCGCCCCTCTAAACTTGGCCGTGAATATGATAATTAATCTCCAGCTTTAGGAAGGGTAAAGGTGAAAGCAGTTTGACCCAATTGAGGGGGATCTAAGGTTAGATCTCCTTGATGGGCGCGGGCGATTTCCCTTGCTAAACTTAATCCTAATCCGATTCCCTCTATTTGGCGAGTTCGAGCCGGATCGCCGCGATAAAAGCGATCAAATAAACGATCTCGATCTTTAATATGAATATCTTTAGAGGCATTACTAACATTAATTATCACCTTCTTTCCCCGTTGATAGCTTTTGATTTTGATCCAACCTTCAGGCAGATTATATTTAATAGCATTACTAATTAAATTTTGGATAACCTGGGTTAATAAATCCTGGTCTCCTAAGACAATTAATTCGGGATCAATTTCAGTTTTAATGGTTAAATCTGGGTCTAATAATTCTATATCTTCCATCATGTCTAATAACACGGGATATAAATTAACCTTGGTTTGATATATCCGCATTTGTCCAGCATCTGCTAAGGATAATAATAATAGTTTTCGGGTGGTTCCTCCTAAACGTCTAACTTCATCGAGGAGATGACTTAAGGCTTGCTGTGTGGATGATTCTGTTTCGGCTTTTTGTAACATTTGTTCTAATTCTCCTTGAAGAATTGCTAAGGGAGTTTTGAGTTCATGGGCGGCGTCGCCACTGAAGCGAGATGCTTGTTTGAAGCTGCGTTCTAAGCGTTCTAACATTTGATTAAAGACTTTAATTAATTCGACAAATTCCATATCCGTTGTGCTGATGGGAACACGCTGATCTAGTCCTTGGACTGTGACTTGTTGGATACTTTTTGTTAATTCTTGAATCGGACGTAATGCACTACCCGATAAAGCCCACGATCCTCCAGCAATCAGTAATAATAAAATAGGAATTGATACTAAAAAACCATTGCGAACCGAGGTCATTTCCTGATCAATAATACTCAAATTAACAGCGATCGCCACTTTTTGATGGGGAAAGGTGACTAAACCCACACGCCACAACCCATTAGGAGAGCGTCGGGTGATGATTTTGAGTTCAGGAGGGGGAGGAGGTAAACGGTTGCGGGGAGGACGAGGAATATCCAAATGATCAAGAAAATCTGACTGATGGGGAATATCTAAATCACGCGGAAAATTCGACTGATGGGGAATATCTAAATCATGGGGAAAGTCCCTCTGATGGGGAATCTCCAAATCATGGCGAGGAGGTAAGGAGAATGGGAGAAAATCAGAAACCTGGAGATTGAGGTCTGACCAATTGGTTGACTGATATCGGGTATAACCCTCTCTATCAAGTACCCAAATTCTGATTGGGTTATCCTTAAAATCACGGGTTAATTGAGTTTCATAAACTTGTAATGAGGGTTGCTCTTGTAGGTGGTCGGTTTCTAATAATTTATTTTTGAGTTCTGCGTCTAAACGGCCGGAATAAGCATTATAAATCATCCACCAAAATACTAAACTAAAAGCGATTAAAGAAGCTCCGGTCAGGGTTGCTGATAATAGAGCAATACGGACTCGAAAAGAGTGACGTTTCATGATTGTGACTCCGGTTTACGAAAGCGATAACCAACACCGCGCACACTTTCAATACAATCATTTCCACCAATACCATCAATCTTTTTTCTAATCCGTTGAATACAGACATCTACAACATTTGTATTTGGGTTGAAATCATACCCCCAAATGTGTTCTAATATTTGGGTGCGGGTTAATACTCGTCCGGGCGATCGCATCAAATATTCTAACAAGTTAAATTCCCGGGTTGTGAGTTCAACAATTTGTTGATTACAGGTAACTTCTCGGCTAATTCTATCTAATTTTAGCGGCCCATAAGCAATAATATTTTGGCGTTCACCGATATTCCGACGGACGACAGCATGGATGCGAGCGATTAATTCTTCGACAAAAAAAGGTTTAGAAATATAGTCATCTGCACCTAAATTAAGTCCTTCGAGTCGGTCTTCTAATTCATTACGGGCGGTGAGTAAAATCACGGGAATATTGCGTCCAGCTTTGCGGAGACTTTTGAGAATAGCTAATCCGTCTTTTCCGGGAATCATAATATCGAGAACAATCACATCATAGTCGTTGTTCATCGCTTGTACATACCCATCATCGCCGTTATCGCAATAGTTGACCACAAATCCTTGTTCTTTCAGACCCATTTGTACAAAGTTGGCGATTTTGGGTTGATCTTCAATCAACAGAACATTCATAATTTTAATGAGAATTTGATGAGAGTTTACTTAATAATAGTTCGATTAATGGTTCTATAATATTACAAATTTGTAATCTAGGGGAGCGGAAAACGGTAATTATAGTTTGGCTTAATAGAAATATCAAGAATTAGGGAATTAAGCCATGCAACTACTTGAATTTAATCCGGTTTCCTTTGCGGCTTTCTTGGGATTTTTAGCCGTGGGGGCTTATATTCTAACGTTACTTCCGACAACTTTAAAAATTGTTTTTCCAGCGACAACAAAAAGCGGGATTCCTAAATGGTTATTAAAATATCGGCGTTGGATTGGTCTTTTATCCTTTTGTTTGGCTGTCGGTCATGCTTATATTTATTTTAAACAAAGAAATTTTGATTTGTTGGATATTAAAACCTATTGGTTCTATTTTCAAGGTGTTTCAACGTTGACCATTTTTACCTTATTGGCGATTACTTCTAATAATTGGAGTATGAAAAAACTCAAGAAGAATTGGAAGAAATTACAACAGTTAACCTATTTAGCAATGTTTTTATTGACTTGGCATATTTGGGCAATTATGGCTCATCATTGGACATATTTAACTCCAATTGGAATAGTAGCAATGTTAATTATTATTATTTTATTTCTCCATCGTCAATGGATTGTTCAGCATCAAACGAAAAAACGGGCTGCTCAGTAATTATCATCAGCAGGATTTCTTTAGTCTATAATATTAATGGAGTCAGATTCTATGTTCTTTAAACAAATTAACTGGAAAATTTCAACCGTTTTATGGGTTGCAACCGTAATGATTACAGGTGTTTATTTGAGTCCAAAGTTATCGGCATCCAACTCAACATCATCCCATCTAAAATCTGGTTTGTCGTTGACCTCTATGCAAACCTTAAGAGATGATTCAGGATGGATTTATGCGATCGCAATTACTCCTAATGGTAAAACCTTGGTGAGTGGCGGTTATGGCGGTTTAATGAAAATTTGGGATACCAAAACAGGTCAATTACAAAAAACCTTAAATGCTCACGTTGATGCGATTGAATCTTTAGCCATTAGTCCCGATGGAAATTTAGTTATTAGTGCGAGTTGGGATAATGAAATCAAACTCTGGAATCTGAAAACAGGTCAACTAATTAATACCCTTAAAGGTCATACCGATGATATTAAAACAATTGCTATTAGTCCCGATGGAAAATTACTGGCATCTGGGGGGATAGATAAAACAATTTGTCTGTGGAATTTGTCTAATGGTAAACTGATTAAAACTCTAAAAAATCAAGATTGGGTTAAATCTCTTGCTTTTAGTCTCGATAGTCATACTTTAGCAGCAGGAAGCGAAAATGGCAATATTACAATTTGGTCTTTAATGGATGAGGGAAACTATATTTTAATGCAGCATTCTGGGGCGGTTCAATCCTTAGCTTTTAGTCCCGATAGTCAGATGTTAGCCAGTGGAAGTGCTGACCATACTGTGAAATTATGGCAGTTTAAAACCGGGAAAGTTTTAAAAACATTAAATCATCATTCCGCCGCCGTTTTGTCTGTTGTTTTTAATCCTAAAGGGGATATCTTAGCGAGTGGGAGTTATGATAAAACGATTAATTTATGGAATCCGAATACGGGAGAATTGTTACACACTTTATCGGAACATAAAAATCCGGTTTGGTCATTGGTATTTAATCCTAAAGGTACGGTTTTAGCAAGTGCAAGCGGAGATGAAACTATTAAATTTTGGTCAATTAAGACCACGGAAAATCCAATTTACGCCGCTTCCCAAGCTCAAATTAAAAAACCACCTGTAATAATCACAAAATCCGAATTAATTCAACACTTAAATCAACAACTTTATGCTATAATTGATCAACGTTGGCAATCGAATTTAAAGATTAGTAATTCATTAATTTATCGAGTAACTTTAAACGAACAAGGAAAAATTATCAAGTATCAACCCTTTAACTCAGCCGCAGTTGCGGAGATGCAAAAAACCGCCCCTATTTTCCAAGCGGATACTCAATCTCAATCTCAATATGTGGCTCAATTTCAAGTGGTGTTATCTGCCGATGGAATACTTGAAGTTAGTCCTTGGGATGGGTGGAGATAGTGTCTAAATCCATAACTTTTCGGTTTTCTTTTGTTGGATGTTCCCTGAATGCAGTAAACTATGAAAATGAACCAATAATCAAAAATCAAGTAGTATTGAAAGGAAAGCCGTGTTAGATATCAAATTAATTCGGGAAAATTCAGCCGCCGTGCAAGCACGCCTAAATTTACGAGGCGAGTATGATTTGCAACCTATTTTAACCTTAGAGGAACAACGCCGCCAACTCGAACAAGAGCGAGTAGTATTACAAACCCGGAGTAACGATATTGGTAAATTAGTGGGGGAGAAAATTAAGTCAGGATGTGACCCCAAAGGAGAAGAAGTTAAGGCATTAAGAGAAGAAGGTCAACAACTGAAAATTAAGTTGAGTGAATTGGAACCAAAAGAGAAAGAAATTGATGCTCAAATCACTCAGTTATTATTACCTATTCCCAATTTACCCAGTGAATCAACTCCTTTGGGAAAAGATGAACGGGAGAATGTAGAAATTAGACGCTGGGGGGATGAATATATTCCTAAAAACCCTAATATTTTGCATCATGCGGATATTGGAGAAAAACTAAATATATTGGAATTTAAACAGGCGGTTAAAGTTGCTCAAGCGCGATTTGTAGCCTTAAAAGGTGTGGGTGCTGCTTTAGAAAGGGCGTTAATTCAGTTTATGTTAGACCGCCATACAAATAACGGTTATTTGGAAGTTATTCCCCCCTTATTAGTTAATAGTACATCCTTAACAGCAACGGGACAATTACCGAAATTTGCGGAGGAAAGTTTCAAATGTGATGCGGATGATTTATGGTTAATTCCAACTTCTGAAGTTTCGGTGATGAATTTGTATCGAGATGAGATTTTAGAAGCGGAACAATTACCGATTTATCACTGTTCCTATACCCCTTGTTTTCGTCGAGAAGCGGGAAGTTATGGCCGGGATACCCGAGGGTTAATTCGGTTACATCAATTTAATAAAGTGGAAATGGTGAAACTGGTTCATCCTGATACTTCAGAAGCAGAACATGAGAAATTAGTTCAGGATGCCGAAGGGGTTTTACAGGCATTAAAATTACCCTATCGGGTGATAGAATTGTGTACGGGGGATTTGGGATTTTCGGCGGCAAAATGTTATGATATTGAGGTGTGGTTGCCTTCAGCCGGAACCTATCGAGAGATTTCTAGCTGTTCCAATGTTAGGGATTTTCAAGCTAGACGCGCCAATATTCGCTTTAAGGAAGCGGGCAAGAAAGGTACACAATATATTCATGCTTTAAATGGTTCTGGGTTAGCCGTGGGTCGAACCATGGCCGCAATTTTAGAAAATTATCAACAACCCGATGAAACTATCCGTATTCCTGAAGTTTTACAACCCTATTTAAGACGGGAAATCCTCTAATTCGTAGTGAGCCCGACCGGGCTCTCTATCTTTAACCCTTTCAGGGGTTAAGCTGATAAGTATTTAAACCACATTTTAAAACTAGAGTGGAACTAAGGAGCCCAAAAATGCCTGACAATAATAAATTTAATCAATCGTTAATGTTGCTTCGACAAAGTTCTAATAATAAAAAATATATTTTAGGAGGTAGTCTTTTTTTTGGATTTATATTTTTATTTTTATTTATAATAATCCAAAGTCATAGGGTTATTATCAATCCCGGTGAACGAGGATTAATTGTTAATGAAGGTAAATTAGACGATAATATTTTAGATGCAGGAGTTCACTGGATTTCACCTTTTAACACTACGGTTAAAATCTTTAGTTTAAGAATCCATAAAACCGACCTTGAATCAACAGCACGCACAAAAGAATTACAACGAATCAAGACAAATATTGTCGTTAATTGGGCAATTGAACCCTCTAAATTAAAAGAAATTTATTTACAAATTGGTAATGAGGGCGATATGGTCGATAAAGTGATTACACCTGCGGTTGACGAAATTATTAAAGCATCAATTCCTGTAAGAACTTTAGAACAAAATCTTACTGAACGTGAACAGCTTAAAGAAGAAGTGAAGATTAAAGTTAAAAAACGTTTGAGTCGCTATGGAATTATAATTGATGATATTGCTTTTGTTAATTTAACGGCATCTGATGAATTTAATAAAGCAACAGAAGAAAGACAAATAGCTCAACAGCAAGCAATTACAGCCCAAATCATTGCGGAGAAAGAACTTCAAGAAGCAGATTTTAAAGCACTTAAAGCCAAAAAAGAAGCTGAAGAAATGATTAATAAAGCTAAGGGTGAAGCTGAGGCACAAAAATTGTTACAACAGACTTTAACTCAAGAATTATTACAAAAACAAGCCATTGAAAAATGGAATGGACAATATCCAACTGTTATGGGGAATAATGGGACTTTACCCATATTAAATATTGCTCCTCCTGTAGTTGAACCCTCTAAATAAATCGTTAGAATTCAGTTATTAACGATTAGCTTAAAGGGTTAGGTTACTATCACTAACCCCTAAAGGGGTAACTACGAGTTGGGTAGATAGGGTTGTAAGGCATCTTTAGTAACAGCAATATTACAAGCTAAAGCAATATGTTCTTTTTCAATAATCCCAACCACTTGACGCGGATGTTCCCGGGTAACAACGGGTAACTGGGGCAAATCTCTGGCGGCCATCCGTTCTAAGGCGACCTGAACGGGTTCATGGCTGAACTCGAAGAAACCCCCGAAGCGATTATCCTGAAACTAGAAGTTCCAGGGGTAAATCCAGAGGATTTAGATGTCCAAGTCAGTCTTGATGGGGTGGCAATTACGGGAGAACGCAAATCAACCAACCATACGGAAGAAAAAGGCGTTAGTCGTAGTGAATTCCGTTATGGAAAATTCCGCCGGATAATTCCCCTTCCGACTCGGATTCAAAATACCCAAGTTCAGGCTGACTATAAGGACGGAATTCTGAGCCTAACCTTACCGAAAGCAGAAGAAGAAAAAAACAAAGTCGTTAAAATAACCTTGGGTTAGGGATTAGCAATTAAACCGACCTTTTATTCGGGAAGGTTAAATAAAAATATTGTTAATCCAGGTCGAAATTTCTCTAAAATTCGACTATAATAGAAAAGAGGAAAGCGGATTTATGACAATATTTCCGCTTTTCTTCTTATGAATTTTTTGTTAAAATTGAGGATAGTTGCTTTGAGTATTAACGAATCAGAATCTCAGCCTAATGCTGAAAATGAGATCATTGAAAATAAAGCTATGGAGAAAATACAGCCAAAAACTATTACCATTAATTCCGTAATTCGTTATCTTTTGGTTGCAGTCTTGAGTGTGGGTTTAACCTTAATAAGTATTCAGATTTTCCCACATTTTTTGATCACTTCTGCCCAAGCCGAACCCATCCCAACCCAAACTCAACCTCCAACAGTTACCGCCATTTCTAACCCAAATTCTTTGGGAAATTTTGTCTCAGTGGCGGTGAATCGAGTCGGGCCTGCCGTAGTGAGAATTGATACAGAACGTACGGTTTCTGCTAATATTCCTGATCCTTTTTTTGATGATCCTTTTTTCCGCCGTTTCTTTGGGGAAGGAATGCCCCAATCTCCCCAAGAATATCAACAACGGGGACAAGGTTCGGGATTTATTGTTGATAGTAGTGGGATTATTTTAACCAATTCCCATGTGATTAAAGGAGTCGATAAAGTTACCGTTACCCTCAAAGATGGTCGTCAATTTCAAGGAGAAGTTCGTGGTAGCGATGACCCTTCAGATTTAGCCGTTATTAAAATTAATGGTAATAATTTACCCGTTGCTCCGTTAGGGAATTCTAGCGAAGTTGAAGTAGGAGATTGGGCGATCGCTTTAGGAAATCCGTTAGGATTAGATAATACTGTGACTCTGGGAATTGTCAGTACCTTAAATCGTCCTAGTTCTCAGGTGGGAATTCCTGATAAACGATTAGATTTTATTCAAACCGATGCCGCCATTAATCCCGGGAATTCTGGGGGGCCCTTATTAAATGATAGAGGAGAAGTCATTGGGATTAATACTGCGATTCGGGCCGATGGTCAAGGGATTGGTTTTGCTATTCCGATTGATGCGGCTAAAGCCATTGAAGGTGCTTTAGTTCGAGGGGAAAAAATTGCCCATCCCTATATCGGGATTCGTATGGCAACCTTAACGGCGGATATGGCAAAACAACTGAATAATGACCCTAATTCCTTAATGTTAATTCCTGAATTTAATGGGGTATTAGTGGTACAAATTATGCCGAATAGTCCGGCGGCTAATGCGGGTTTACGCCGGGGTGATGTGATTACAGAAATTGATGGACAAGCTATTATTAGCGCCGACCAATTGCAGCGTTTGGTGGAAAAAAGCAAAATTGGTCAACCCCTGAAAATTACTCTCCATCGCGGACAAAAAACCGAACAAATTTCTGTCCGTCCAGGTCAACTAGATGAAGCGGCCTTGCGTTAATGATTGTGGCTTTTCTCTAACAAAAAAAATGCACTCTTTCTGAATAAAGTTGAAGGAAGGGTGCATTTGTCAGGAGAAAAATTTTAAATATTTTTTTGAGGAGCAAACTCGGTGTTCCTATTATAATCAATTTATGGAATATTGAGCAACAAGATATCTCATCGGACAGATGTAAAAGCAAAGATTGAGATTGGTACCAGAGATAGAGCAAAAAACGTATAATAATGATGTAAAATTAGCATAAGATAATTTGATATTAATTAGATTTAGTGTTAGGATCGGAAAGAGTAGTGAAATCGTTCATCTCTTGGTAGTCTTTGATTCTCGCATACCAAAATAACTACTAAAAGACGGAAGTAGGGAGTTCTCCCGAAGGAACGCGCCTGTCTTCACTGCGAGTTGAAACAGGAGGCGAAAAACCATGACTTTAAGTAAAGAAACTGTGCGCGAAACTTCTTCAGAGGATATTCCAACCAGTGAAAGTTTCGATTTTGATTTGTGGGCGACAAAAGTGAAACGTCAGCTTGTAGCGGCATTAAATCACCAAGTAGCTCCCGAACTTTCTCAGAACGATGCTCAAACAACCCCATCCGAATTATAAGGAAATCGGGTTCGAGGAAAACGGTTAATCTCAATTTATTGAGTTTTATACTATTTTCTATTCGATAATATTATTTGTAGGGGTGGCTTATCAGTCACCCTTACCTGTTTTGAAACTGGCTATGTTCCTGTTCCCTATTCCCTATTCCCTGTTCCCTACTATATCAAGTTAAAAATTCTTGTACTGTTTCCCAATATTGATTCCCTCCAACCTGTCTAACATTATTATGACCCGCACCCGCAACAATTAAAAGCTGCTTCGGTTCTGTGGCGGCGTTAAATAGGTCTTCACTCATGGTTTTGGGAATTAACTCATCTTCGGTTCCATGGGTTAATAATATTGGCATTTCTAAGGCAGAAATTTTAGCTAAGGAGTCAAATTTTTGGGTTAAAATTAAATCAATGGGAAACATCCAATATCTCTTTTTATAATCAATCATTTCTCGAATATTAGTAAAGGAACTTTCAATAATTAATCCAGCAATTTCAGGATGTTTGCAGGCTAAATCAATTGCGATCGCTCCGCCCAAAGAATGACCAAAAACATAAATATTATGGGGATTAATTTGGCGTTCATTGACTAAATAATTCCAGGCAGCTTCTACATCTTCATAAACTGTTTTTTCCGAAGGAAAGCGGTCGGTACTGCGCCCATATCCCCGATATTCCACTAATAAAACCGATAAACCCATTTGGTGAAATTGTTCCGCATATCCCACATTTGCCCCGATAGTATTGCGGTTTCCATGTAAATCAATAATCACTTTTTGATTAGGATTAGTTTCTGAAGGAATCCACCAACAATGTATCATTTCTATTTTTCCTGAAGGAGTGGGAATTGTTAACTCAATATCTTGATAAAATAAACCCACATCATCCGGGGTGATGGAAATTAAATGAGAGGGGAAAAAAATAAATCGGGTTTGTTGAAAAAACATAAATAGACAAGCAGTTAAATAAGCGATCGCACCCACCACTAAAAGAGTTAGTCCTCCTTGAAACAGAATTATTAAAATTGAATGTAACATCATTTTAACCCCTCCCATTCTGAATAGAATCACCTTTTTTAATCTTTTTTATCTCTTAAATAAGTTAAGTTAAAAAGAGAAAAAAGGGTCTTTGCACACAACCCTATTCTTTTCGGTGGAGATCAACCCATTTCCGCTTAATTTCGCAAGAATTTTGAACAACCCATTTCCACTCTAACGAGAGATGCTTTCTTCCCTTTTTTTAAGGGAGGTTAGGGGGGATCAATTATTAATAACCTAATGGCGAAACAGTGCAACAATAAAAAGTTAAGTTGATCACCACAATTAATCGCCGTAATGGGTTTTTGTTCTAATTATAAAGACCACTTTATCGGTTTCTAAAATTTCATAAACAATTCGATCTTTACGGTTGAGACGATAAGAATATAATCCCTCTAGCTGACCTTTAAGCGATTTTCCAAGATAAGGATTTTTAGAGATAATATCTTGCAAAATTTGCTTTAACTTTGCTTTTTGCTGGGAGGTCAGTTGAGCAATATCTTTCTGAGCAGATTTAGAAAATAAGATTTGATAATCTGCCATAGTTTTAATCCAGAAGTTGATCCATTGTGAAAACTTCCCCCTGATGATATTCTTGACGAGAGGCTTCAATATCAGCAATTAAAGTTTTATCTTGAAGTAGTTCGGCGGTTTCTATCCAGCTTTCTAATTCTTCTTGACTGATGAGAATGAAACTTTTATTTTCCTGAACAATAACAACTCCTCCCGGTTCCGTACTGGCTTTTTCTAAAACTTCACTGAAGTTGTTTTTAGCATATTCTCCTGTCACATGATACATGGTTTAACCTCTTTGTTAAGTTCATAAATAACGGAAAGCGATATTTAACAATATTATGACATACTTCAATTCTGTTGCATAAAACCCGCTTCTTCCAAAACAATGCTTAATGTTCCCATTATTTCGCATTCTTCAAAAAAAGCTTCTAATGCTTCTTGAACAGATTGTTTTGCTTCTTCCAGGGTTTCACCAAAACTAGAAACATCTAAATCAGGACAAACGGCTACATAAAAATTACCTTCTTGAAATATTTCTAGCCGAACTTCAATGTTTTTTAGCATAGTTTTCTGAATCACCTGCTATTATATTAAGTCAATAGGTTTAGTTTAACACTATTAATTACCCAACAGCAAAATAGTTCCACAATGATCCACCAATAATGAAGCGAATTTGTTGCTATCATAGGAGATAAGCTGTTGAGCATTTAAACTGTATATTTTAGAGGCTGAAACCCCTTACTGGCTTGGATCGTCTCGAAAATTTAGATAATTAACAGCTTATTGAGAATCTCCAAAAGATGAATGATGAGCTTACAACTTGAAAAGATTACCACTAAATTCAGATCTATTTGATGCTTATGGTTGAGTCGATAAGAATATAATCTCTATTTTAAAAACAGGTAGGGTTTGTCTGATCACAACAACGAAATATTGCTTAGTGGTATTGTTGATAATATCCCAATACCTCGTAGGGGCGAGGCGCGCCTCGCCCCTACAGGGTTATGAGAGATGCCCAAAATCATGATATGATTTTAATAATATTTAGGAGGTATTGAATCAAAAATTATGTCTTTTTTGAGAAAAGGATTAATCTTTTTCCTGACTTATTTAGTCTGTTTTACCGTTACGATTACCTCTCATTTTCACCTTTCTCCCGTTTCTGCAACGGAAACCCTGATCGTTGCTCAAGTTCCGACGGTTAACTTGAGTCAACTGCCACCGGAAGCCCGAAATACTTTAAAATTAATTGATCAGGGCGGCCCTTTTCCCTACCCGGAAAAAGATGGATCAACTTTCTTTAATCAAGAAAAATTATTACCCTATAAACCAAAGGGTTATTATCGAGAATATACCATACCCACTCCCGGGATAGGACATCGGGGGGCAAGGCGTTTTGTCGTCGGGAGTCAGGGGGAAATTTATTACACCAGCGACCATTATCAAAGTTTTTTTAGGGTTTTAAGACAATGAATCAAATATTAGATCTGATCCAGGGCAAAAGTCAGCCCAATATTTATCAGTTTCCCTTAGATATTTCGCCCGAGGACTTATCTCAACTGTGTCAAGAATATGACTGTCAGTTATTTTATTTTGACGGAACTTCAATTAACAATAAAGCTGATTTTCTGAACACCGCTAGCATTGTAGTCAATTTACCGGAATATTTTGGCTATAATTGGGATGCTTGGCAAGATTGTATTACGGATCTGAGTTGGTGTGATGCTTCATCCTATTTGCTTGTTTATGATCAATGGCAAAATTTCGCCCAGGATCATCCGAATGATTGGCAAATATTAAACGATATTTTTTCAGAAGCGATCGCCTATTGGATTAAGAGAAATAAGCAATTTTATGTATTATTAATCAGTCCTTAATTACCCTCGTTGCCAGACTCCACCTAGCAATGCTATTTTGCAGGTTCCGCCTGCTGTTTACATTCCCAGGGGAAATAGGGAAGACATAATGATTGGGTTTATGTTATCGTTTATAATTAGTAGATACATTAGTTTACTCAGGAGAGTTGATATGATTGTTGTTGATATAGACAATATTAGAGATACAATTAAGGAGTTAACAATTTCCCTGCAATCATACCCTGATGATTTTCTGGGATTTTATCAGAGGATTAACAACAGTATTTCTGCTGAAATCAAGACAATTAAACAGTTACATGGGATTGATTTAATTATTGTTGATGCCTATTTTTCATGTTTTTAACTATAATGATATTAAACCGGACTTAATACAGGAATTTAAACAGGGAATTATTGTCTATGAGTGCGAAGAAAATTTATCAAGAAAAGTTTCTCTATCCTGAGTTTCAATCTGATGATACTTATAAAGCACCTCAAGAGCAAATTACCATAACTCAGGCTAGATTATTAATTCAAGATGTTGATAGAATTGTTAATCAAATTATAAATCTAATTTAACACTGTAAATCCAGTCACCCTTTTAGACGTACAATAGAAGAAATGAACCTAAACACAATTGAGGGGAAATAATTGTCAGAACTTCCTGACATTTCCCCTCAATTCTTATGCTGTATCTTAATTGGAGACATTCAACAGTGGTTGCACAATACCCTGACACCTACGAAGCCAAAACCCTAGAAATTGCTAAACAATTACTGGTGGCGACCCAAGAAAAAAAACGCTCATTGTTCGGACAGTTACAAGACCAAATGCGCTTAGATGATAAGCTCCTTGACTGGACAATGGCAAACCCAGGTTTACGGGTACAATTATTTCATTTTATTGACTGTTTACCCGCGTTACGGAGTAAATCCGAAATAGCGGCACACTTGCAAGAATATTTGACAACGGAAGCAGTCGAACTTCCCGATATGTTAAAAAAATTACTCAACTTTGCCAACCCCGACTCCGTACCCGGACAACTGGCGGCGACCACCGTAGCCCCGGCGGTGGAAACCTTAGCCCAAAAATATATTGCCGGGGAAAATATCCCCAAGGTAATTAAAACTTTAGAACAGTTACGCAAAGATAAAATGGCGTTTACTGTTGATTTATTAGGGGAAGCAGTCATTACGGAAACTGAGGCACAATCCTATCTCAATAATTATTTAGAATTGATGGAAAAACTCAGTGAGGCTGCTAAAAAATGGCAAAATATTCCCCAAATTGATCAAGCCGATGGTGACCCCATTCCTAAAGTGCAAGTTTCGGTTAAATTAACCGCTTTTTATTCCCAATTTGATCCTTTAGATGCGAAAGGCAGCGAAGAAAAAGTCGGTGAACGTATCCGTATTTTATTACGGCGGGCGCAGGAATTGGGGGCGGCTGTTCATTTTGATATGGAACAATACGCCTATAAAGATTTAACCTTCAGCATTTTAAAAAATCTGTTGATGGAATCAGAATTTCGCAGCCGTACCGATATTGGGATGACGGTGCAAGCCTATTTACGAGAATCCCAAAAGGATTTAGAAGGGATTATAGAATGGGTGAAATTACGGGGATATCCGGTGAGTGTGCGACTGGTGAAAGGGGCTTATTGGGATCAAGAAACGATTAAATCGATGCAGAATGACTGGCCCCAACCCGTTTATAATGATAAGGCGGCGACGGATGCTAATTTTGAACGGTTGACGAAATTGATGTTAGAAAATCATCAATATATTTATTCAGCTATTGGTAGCCATAATGTCCGTTCTCAAGCTAGAGCGATCGCCATTGCAGAAACCTTAAATGTGCCTAGTCGTGCCTTTGAAATGCAGGTTTTATATGGCATGGGAGATCAACTCGCTAAGGCATTAGTTCAGAAAGGATATCGGGTGAGAATGTATTGTCCTTATGGGGATTTACTACCTGGAATGTCCTATTTAATTCGGCGGTTATTAGAAAATACGGCTAATAGTTCTTTTGTGCGCCAAAGTTCAGAAAATCGCCCAGTTGAGGAGTTATTATCTCCCCCGAAAGATAACCCGAATAGCAATATTTTTGAGACTTGGAAACCCGTATTTCCTAATTCAGCCGATACGAACTTTTCTAATGCTGCTTTACGCGATAAAGGGGTGCGGGCTTTAGAAATTGTCCATAACCAATTGGGACAAACCTATAACCCCTTAATTAATGGTCAATATGTCAATACCGCCCAAATGGTAGACTCGTTAAACCCCTCCAACCCCTCGGAAATTGTTGGGAAAGTCGGGTTAATTACTGTTGACCAAGCGGAAACCGCTATTCAAGCCGCTAAAGCCGCATTCCCCGCCTGGCGGCATACCCCCGTGCGAGAACGGGCAGGTGTGCTACGCAAAGCCGCCGACCTGTTTGAACAACGGCGGGCGGAGTTCAGTGCTTGGATGGTCTATGAAGTGGGTAAACCCCTGCACCAGTGCGATGCTGAGGTATCGGAGGCGATTGATTTTTGTCGCTATTATGCCGATGAAATGGAACGGTTAGATCAGGGCTACCAGTATGATACTGCTGGCGAAACTAACCGTTATAACTATCAACCCCGCGGGATTTCTCTGATTATTTCCCCCTGGAATTTCCCCCTGGCGATTCCCGTGGGCATGACGGTAGCATCTTTGGTAACGGGTAACTGCACGTTACTCAAGCCTGCGGAAGTGTCATCGGTGATCGGTGCTAAAATTACGGAAGTATTGGTGGATGCAGGTGTGCCACCGGGTGTGTTCCAATTTGTGCCAGGGAAAGGCTCAACGGTGGGTTCCTACATGGTACAACACCCGGAGGTTCACATGATTACCTTCACGGGTTCCCAGGAAGTCGGGTGCCGCATTTATGCTGAGGCGGCACTGCTGAAACCCGGACAGAAACACCTGAAGCGGGTGGTTGCCGAAATGGGGGGCAAAAACGCCATTATTGTCGATGAGAGTGCCGACCTTGACCAAGCGGTGGCGGGGGTAGTCTATTCTGCCTTTGGGTATACGGGGCAAAAATGTTCCGCCTGTTCCCGGGTGGTGGTGTTGGAACCCGTTTATCAGGCGTTTGTTAACCGTTTAACGGAGGCGGTACGGTCTTTAAATGTGGGAGATGCGGCGTTATTAAGTACGCAAGTGGGGCCAGTGATTGATGCCAATGCTCAACAGAAGATTAAGGAGTATATTGAGATTGGTAAACAAGAAGCAGAATTAGCGATCCAAGTGACTGCACCGGAAACCGGTTATTTTGTCGGGCCAACGGTATTTATTAATGTTTTACCGACGGCAAAAATCGCCCAAGAGGAAATTTTTGGGCCTGTTTTATCCGTGATGAAAGCACAAAACTTTGAGGAGGCTTTAGATATTGCCAATGGGACTAATTTTGCTTTAACCGGGGGTTTATATTCCCGAACTCCCTCCCATATTAGCAAGGCTAAAGCGGAATTTGAAGTGGGAAATTTGTATATTAACCGAGGCATTACGGGGGCAATTGTTTCCCGTCAACCCTTCGGTGGGTTCAAACTTTCTGGCGTTGGTTCTAAGGCGGGGGGCCCGGATTATTTATTACAATTCTTAGAACCCCGTCACATTACTGAAAATATTCAACGTCAAGGTTTTGCCCCCATTGAAGGGATGGAATAACCCCACCCTAACCCTCCCCTTACTAAGGGGAGGGAAGAAGATAAGGCGATCGCTTTTTTTTAAAGGAGCGATCGCGCTATAATCATAAAAAAAGGAGGAAACCCTAATGAGACAAGTGATCATTTATCCGGGTGAAGATGGCTATTGGGTAGTTGAATGTCCGAGTTTACCTGGCTGTATTAGTCAAGGAAAAACTAAAGAAGAAGCATTAACAAATATTAAAGAAGCGATTGAGCTTTATATTGAAGTGTGTCAAGAAAAAGGGCAACTTCTGCCAGAAGATCCCTTTGAAATTATGGTAGTAGCGGTATGAGTAAATTACCGATCATTTCTGGTCGAGAATGTGTGAGAGCATTGGAAAAAGCAGGTTTTTATATTAGACATCTCCGAAATAAAAATGGGGAGGGATAGCAAGATGGTAAAATTTGATTTTACCCCAAGGAAAGATGACTAAATTAAGAGGCTATCTGGACAAGAATCCCCAGCAAACAAAAAGGCTATTAGGGATGGAATATGAACAGTTGATAGAACTAATTCAAGCCGCGGAGTTATTAGAACAAGAAAAACGACAAGAACTCGATAAAGGAACCTTGCGATTTATTATTAGAGCTTCAGGTTTAACAGTGGATGAATTTATTAGCTTGTTATAGATTAAATATCAATTAGCGATCGCTCTTTTTTAAAGGGCGATCGCGCTATAATTAAAATAAGATTATTGAGGAATTGAAAGAATATGAACCATAAACTCATCGATTCTTTAGTTCAAATCATTTCTTCATTAACACCAGAAGAAAGACAAAACCTAGAAAAACGATTAGCCAGTCAAAAACCCCCAATTCAAAAGTCTTTTATTTCCATTAAAGATGATCCTTGCGTGGGAATGTGGAAAGATCGAGAAGATTTACAGAATTATAGTGAACCTAATACTCAAGAATGGCTTCATGCAGTTGCTAACAATCCCGCCTTTGACTTTCTAAAAAACCCTGAAGAAGATATTTACACCATTACTGATGGAAAGCCGTTTTATGACTAAAGGTAAAGTTGTATTAGTGCCTTTTCCATTTGATGATTTATCTGCAACAAAAGTCCGTCCTGCGGTTTGTCTTACCAATCCAATTGGGCAGTATAATCATATTATTTTAGCGTTGATTACCAGTACAATTCCGACTAATATAACAGAATCAGATGTTTTACTAAATACAGATCACCCTGATTTTAAAGCCTCTGGGTTACACAAACCTTCAACGATCAAGTTAGATTTTTTAGTCACAGTTCGATCATCTATTATCTTGCGTGAACTCGGTCAATTATCCGAAGATACACAGGAACAAATTACCCTAAGACTGTATAAGTTACTGTCTGAATAATACAGAATATATCTTGTAGATGCTTGTTGTTGCGCTTCAGCGCACTAACAATAACTTTTTTTAAAAGGGCGATCGCAATTCATAATTCAACTCTGCTTAAATACAAATGAGAATTGTCAGCCTTGCCGCACTAAAGTGCTACTACAAGCATTGATCGCTAAATCCCATAACACAACTCCCTTAACCTACTCACGGACTGCGGAAGTCCTTGTTTTAGAAGCGTGTCCAGATATTCATCAGGTGTTTTAGGTGGATTTTTGAGTCTCATTCGTTGTATTTCGGCTGCTGTACAGATTATTGCTGGGTTCAAGTCGAGTAACTGTAGAATAAACTCATCGGGGTGCTGCGCTTCAACATCATATTGTTGAAGTGCTTGACTGGGAAAATCATCAAGATTAAAAGTGACAATTACATCAGCATTACAACGAATGGCAGCAGCAAGAACATGGCGATCATCTGGATCAGGAAGTTGTAATGCTGGTATCAGGTCTTCGTATCCTGTAACCAGGCAATCTCTAACATGAGAATTCATCAGAGTTTTAGTCCTGGTAAGCTGTTCAAGTGTCAGATCAGGACGATTTTTGAGAACATTTCTGATCCATTCATCGTGAATAGCATCTGTCCAAAGTGCCTTAAATAAGTCAGTAATGGCAAGTTCCATTAAAAAATCACGAAGCGGTGCTGGATATAAAACACAAGCATCGTAGACAACGGAAAAATTAGCCACTACATGACTCCTTCGTATCCCATATTCAGTTCTTGAGCTTGAGTAGTAAGCTCATCAAGCGTTTCCCTTCGTGCTGCATCAACTCGATTTTTGTAGTCCATTAAATCTTGGTAACGCACCCTTCGCCGCGTCCCCACTTTACGAAAAGGGATTTCTCCAGACTCCAGCATTTGCACTAAATAGGGACGGGAAACATTCAAAATGTCAGCCGCTTCTTGGGTCGTGAGTTCTGCGTGAATTGGAATCAGCGTTACAGCATTTCCCTTCGCCATCTGTGCCAAAATCTCACGCAGTAGACGAAAAGCTTCAGCAGGTATAACAACAACTTCATCTTGGCTGTCATCTTGCACCAGCTTGATGGTACGGGTGCATCCATCTTGGTTCTTGATGTACCGTGCCAAAGACAGGCTACTGGCTTGTGCAAGAGTAGCTTCTTCTTCCGTAGGTAGAACAGACCGCAAGTTGGGAGTCTCTGTAAGTGTCATTGATTCAGCCTCTGACTATCTAATATAAAGGTTTGCGTTTACTACAAAAGTGTCTCCAACTTCTACAAACGAGAGGTCGGATAGAATTGGCTATAACCTATGTTAGCAATTTTGCGAAATAAACGCAATAAACAAAATGAGCGAAATTAGTCTGGCTTTTGCTCTCGCCCCCATCCGCTTGCCACCAAATAGTTAAAATTACAGTTTTTCAAGAGGTTGCTTAGTTTGTAGTTGCGATGGGTGCGTGACTCTAAGCGATCGCTATTTTAAAAACAGCGATCGCTCTACTTTATGATTCTGTTTCTTTCAAACTGATCGAAATTTGAAACCCTAAAGCATTTAAAACTTCAACAATTGATGAGAATTAATATTCATAAAATTGTTTCGGTGTAAATATCAGTATGAATAGTTAAAATTGTTGAATACAAGCGTCAATCTGAGCGGAATTGCTTTCTTGTAACTATCCAATTCAATGTTCCGTGATATGATGGGCAAAAAATCCTAATTAAAACTGACCCCAAACAAAACAAACATTAATGGTTGACCCGCAGTTCCAATTAACAGACTTTCCATGATAGCTATATGAAGCGTAAATGGCTGTATCAGTTTCTCTCTCCCAATCGGCGGATTGTTCCCTACTTAGTTCTGTTGGGGACTTTGATCCTGACGGCGATCGCCACCTATTATGTAGAATCAACAACCCGTAGCCAGGGTCAGTTGCAATTTAATGCTTCCATCCAACAGACGGAAAACCTGATTCGAGATCGGGTCAAAACCTATATTGCCTTACTCCGTGCCGGAAGTGGGTTATTTGCCAGCCATGATACCGTGAATCGAGAGATATTCCGCGCCTATATGGAACAATTAAAACTGCGGGGGGAATATCCAGGGATTCAAGGGATTGGGTTTACAATTCGGGTTCGACCCTCCGAAAAAGCTCAATTAATTGCCCGGATGAAAGCTGAGGGTATTCCTAACTTTGCGATCAATCCTGATTACCCTCGACCAGAATACCATGCCATCATCTACCTCGAACCCCTAGATCGACGCAATCAAGCCGCCATTGGTTTTGATATGTTTACCGAACCCACGCGTCGCCGCGCCATGGAACACGCCCGGGATGGAGGAGCTCCGGTAGCATCGGGGAAGGTTAAACTCCGACAAGAAATTAATGCCCAAAAACAAGCGGGTTTTCTGATCTATTTCCCCATTTATCGAGGTAATTCTACTCCCCCAACGGTCACAGAACGAAGGGAGAAATTGCTGGGATTTATCTATAGCCCCTTTCGGATCGGTGACTTGATGCAAGGGCTATTTGGGAATCATCCAGATGCTTTCATCGATTTTGAAATTTATGACGGTTTAGCGATTACTCCCTCCTCTCTCCTATACAATTCTAATTCTAGTCATTTATTGGGGTTTAAGCCCCAATTTGAGCGGCGAAAAATGCTCTCCATTGCGGGACAAACTTGGACGATTATCTATACTTCCCGTCCTGAACTTGATTTTAATTCCCAACGTCTGATGGCTCCCTATATTGCCTTAGTAGGAAGTTTTGTTGGTGTTATCTTATTTGGATTAATGCGATCGCAAATTAAAGCTCGATATATTGCGGAAAAAACTGCAACGGAACTCAAGAAATCAGAAAAAGCCCTGCGAGATAGTGAAGCCAGATTTCAGGCGTTTATGGACTATAACCCAGCCTTAGCTTGGATTTGCGATCAGCAAGGTAAGATGTTATATTTTAGTAAAAGTTATACTCAAACCTTTAAGGTTTTCCCAGAATCTTTAGAAACCAGTATATTTGATATATTTCCCCCAGATTTAGCCTCCAAATTCCTGAATTATATTTCGATTGTAGCTTCACAAAACCTGGTTTTAGAAGTCATTGAATCTTTGCCTCGACGAGATGGAAAAATCGGGGAATTTCTCATCTATCAATTTCCGATTTGGGTAGCCGTCGGAGAACCTTTAGTCGGGGGTGTAGCCATTGACCGCACAGAAAGTCATCGAGCCGAAACCCTATTACGTCGCTCGGAAGTTCAATATCGGACAATGGTTGAACAATCTCCCCTGAGTATTTCAATCCTATCATTAGATGGTTCAGTTCAGCGAGTGAATCGAGCCTGGGAGGAGCTATGGGGAATTAAAGCAGAAACGATTAAAGACTACAATCTTTTAGCCGATCAACAACTGATTGAAAAGGGGATAATTCCCTATATTCAAAAGGGTTTAGCCGGGGAAGCCTTGGCTATTCCTCCGATTTTATATGATCCCCATCAAAGCTTCCCAGGATTGTCGAGTTATGGGTATGCTCAACGCTGGGTTGAGGCTTATATTTATCCAGTGCGGGATGAAATGGGTCAAATTCGCGAAGTCGTATTTATCTATGAAGATATCACAGAACGCAAACACGCAGAGGAAGAATTACAAGAGAGTGAATCTCGGTTTAGAACCCTAATTGAAACCACCTTTGATGGCATTATTATTCATGAAAATGGCATTATTCTCGATGCTAACCAAGGGGCTTCTATTATGTTTGATTACCCTTTAGGAGAAATGATGGGAACTTCTTTGCTGGATTTTGTCACCCCCGAGAGTCAGGATTTAATTACACAAAATATCAGAAACAACTTAGAAGCTCCATTGGAAGCAATGGGATTAAGAAAAGATGGTACAATCTTTGATGTAGAAATGATCGGTCGTTCTCAAATTTATAGAGGACGTCAAGTTCAAGTGACAGCCCTGCGGGATATTACTAATCGTAAACAATTAGAATCTCAACTGCGTACCCGGGCAGAGGAGTTAATGGAAGCCAACCGCCTCAAAGATGAATTTTTAGCTACCCTTTCCCATGAATTACGGACTCCTCTGAATGCTATTTTGGGATGGACACAACTGTTGATATCACGAGATTTAGATCAAGAGACATTTAGTCGGGCGACAGAAACAATTAATCGTAATACCCGGGCTCTAGCACAACTGATTGAGGATTTATTAGATGTTTCTCGAATTATTAATGGGAAACTCAATTTTAGCCCTAACCCGACTGCTTTAATTCCGATCATTGAAGCAGCAATTGAAACGGTACGCTCGGTGGCACAGGCAAAAAATATTACGATTGATATTTCCTTTGAGTCTGATATCGGGATGATTATGGCCGATGGTAACCGTTTACAACAAGTGATGTGGAACCTATTAACCAATGCGATAAAATTTAGCTCAGAAGGGGGACAAATTCAGGTTAGAATTTATAAGTCTCAGGATCAAAATTCCTGGGTAACTGATAGTAGCAATTATGCAGAAATTCAAGTTAGTGATACCGGACAAGGGATTAGCAAAGAATTTTTACCCTTTGTCTTTGAAAGATTTCGTCAAGCCGATGGTTCAATTACCAGGAAACAGGGCGGATTAGGACTAGGATTAACCATTGTTCGCCATTTAGTTGAACTGCATGGAGGAAACGTTACCGTCGATAGTCCAGGGTTGGGGAAGGGAACACTATTTACCATAAAATTACCCCTAATGACACCAGAAATGTTAGAAGATTATCAGCATCTTCAAGGGGGTCTCGGTGACAATGATTTGATATTTGAAAGTTGTTTGAAACTCAAAGGAATTAAAATTTTAGTGGTTGATGATCAAGTGGATGCGCGGGATTTAGTCGCTCATATTTTAGAAAGTTGTGGGTCAGAGGTGGTGACCGTTGGCAGTGCAGAAGAAGCCATTAATATCTTCAAAGCCAATAGTGCCATATCTCCCTTTCATATTTTAATCAGTGATATTGGACTATCGGGGGGAGATGGTTATTCATTATTACGTCAAATTCGTTTATTACCCCCAGAAGCAGGAGGGCAAATTCCCGCTTTAGCACTAACCGCCTATGCCAAAGATGAAGACCGTCAAGCTGCATTCTCCGCCGGGTTTTATGCCCATTTAGCTAAACCCGTCGAACCCCATGAATTACTGTTTACTATTGCTAATTTAATTGGAATTATTGGATAATAGGATAAATCAGTCATCAGTCATCAGTCATAAGTCATAAGTTGTAGGGGCGGGTTCTTTTAGATCTTTGTTAATTACCGTGCATCTCGATAAACCCGCCCGTACCCGAAATCAGTTAAAACAAGGGAATTGGTAATGTATATAATCAGGAGATTTTAAGCTAATGTTAACTTTAGAAACGCTATTTGATGAAGAATTTTATCTGGCTCAATATCCTGATGTGGCTCCAGCGATTGAGAGGCGAGAATTTCGGAACGCTTTTGATCATTTTGTCGAGGAGGGGCAATTTTTGGGTTATGAACCTAATCCTTTATTTGATAGTCAATATTATCAGCAAGGAGATCCTGAACTCTTGACTCAAATAAAGGAAGGATTTATTACGCCTGCGGAACATTTTATTGATTTTGGTCAATTTCAACCCCGTTCTCCTAATCCCTTATTTGATCCAATTTATTATTTACAACGATATCCCGATGTAAAAGCGGGTTTTCTTCAAGCCGAAATTAATCCGTTTGAACATTTTTTTCTCTATGGACAATATGAGGGACGCAATCCCAGTATTGCTTTTGATACTAACTTTTATCAAACTCGATATCCCGATGTCTTATCTGACATTCAATCCGGGCCGTATAATACATTTTTTGAACATTTTTGGCGGCAAGGATTAAAAGAATCAAGATTAGGGATTGCTCCCGCTTTTAAGGACGACCTGACCCAAGCCATTAATATAGATATATTATTGGGACAAAAAACCATTGTAGGCTTGATTGATGCTGCCAACCCCGTTGATATTTATGAGTTTATTATTCCTAATTTTAATAGTAAAGTTAGTATAGTCATGAATCAAATGAAAGCCAATTTAGACTTAGACTTGATTTATGATCTGAATAACAATCAAGCGGTTCAAAGTAATGAAATTGTTGCTAGTTCCGCTAATTTAGGCCTCACCCCAGAATCAATTAAATTAGATAAATTACCCAGTGGAACCTACTTTTTGCGAGTTTCTCCCATGGACGGAAGCACCCATTATCTTTTAAATTTATCAGCTACTCCCATTTAAGTTGATTGTTGCCATCGTTGTTGCGCTTCAGCGCTCTTAGAAGGGGCTAAAGCCCAACAACGTCGGATTAATAAGTCCAATTTTGCTTAGTCTGCAAACTATAGGTTCCATCCTTCACATTCACCCGCTCAGGAATCAGATCAAGATCCCGAAACAAATTAGCCTGATGCTGTAGGGCATCAAGGGATTGTTCATCAATCGGGATAATTGCCCGTTCAGCACTGCGTTTCTGTAGAGTTTCTAGGATAAATGGGTCAATTTCGTGCTGATCTAGCAATCGTTGAGCCGCTTCTAATTCCTGTTTTTTAGCCCAGGCTCCCGCCTCGTTTACCTCCTCTAAAATCACTTTTAGTAGGTCAGGATAGTCTCGGACTAGTTCTGGAACCGCATAGTAATAGGTGGGAACCTCCAAAGAAGCCCTATCCCCAAAGATGCTTTCTAGGTCAGCAATAGAACGCCCTGGGTAGGAACTTCGGGCTTGAGTCGGTGTATAGGGAACCCAAACCACCCAAGCATCCACTTCACCCTGTCGGAATAGAGATAATGCCTGGGGCTGGGTCAGATAAATCGGGTCAATATCGCTAAAATCGAGTCCGACCTTCCGCAATGCTTTGATCAATATATAGTGGGCGCTGGAGCCTTTATCAAAAACGATCTTCTTACCCTTGAGGTCAGCCAGGGTCTGAATTGGTGAATCCTCCGGGACTAGAATGGCTTGACCCTTGGGAGCGGTATATTTTTCCTTCGCCACCCGCACAAAAACATGATCCGCCGCCTGGGAGAAAATACTGGCCGTACCACCCCCCCCGCAAAAATCAATTGTCCCGTTACTCAGGGCCTCAATCAGAGCCGATGCTGATAAAAAGCTTGTCCAGCTTACAATCAGCCCAAAGGGTCGCAAACGTTCTTCTAGTAGGGCTTGACTGCGAAGAACTTCAAAATTAGTCATCCCCTCTGGATACCCGATTTTGAGTTGTTTGAGTCGTCGCGCTTGTTCGGCTAGGGGTGTGTTACCCGAGTGAGCCGAGCGGTCAGAAAACCAACGATCCAAAACAATACAAAAAACGATCCCCCCGACAAACAATCCCACCGTTTCTAATAACCGAATGGTTGAGTTTTTCGGCGGGTTAGCTTGATTGACCGGGCTGACCTGACTGATTAGAGGGGAGAGTACATGGCTAGATTCAGGAGTTGCCACCCCATCACTATTAAAGGCTAGACTCAAAACCAGACTGGAGGCAAGACCGATGCCAAACTGCACCGCAAACTTGGATGTAACCAATCTACGAGGAATTGATCTGAATGGTTTTAGAATATTTTGGCTTTTATGTTTAGACAGAATATCCCGTAAATAGCTAATCATAATCACTCCTTTCATAAATATAAATAATGGACATTGTTAGATGAATTGGAAATAGGAGAATGTAGCCAGGGTGTTAGACTTTTTCACGCTATTTATATATTATTAGGACTTGTGCAATTATTCTATAGTTTCAGTGATCAGACAGGTTTTGAGTGAGGAATAGTGATGGATTGGTTAATTGAAACAATTAAGATTGGGATAGCTGTTGCCATAGCAACAACCTTTGACGATAATATTTATCTGACGGGCTTCTTTAGTGAGGTTAATCGGACGTTTCGTCCTCAACATATTGTGGTGGGTGAACTGATCGGGTTCACTATACTGTTGAGTGTCAGTTTGATTGGTTTTTTTGTGGGGCTGGTGATTGATTCAACTTGGATCGGTTTATTGGGGATTCTGCCGATAATGATTGGTCTGAATAATTTGATCAACTTGAATAAGGATGATTCCGCCGAGGATAAGTCGGCTAACCTAAAAATAAACTCTAAATATCGAGGATTTGATTCTCGAAAGCGATCGCTGTGGGACGTGATTCGCGATCGCCAAACCTATAGTGTTTCCGCCGTTACTATTTCCAATGGTGGTAATAATCTGGGGATCTATATTCCCCTATTTGCGAGTAGCAGTATCCAAAATCTAGCAGTGATTATCCCGATTTTATATTTAGTGGTTTGCTGTTGGCTATTTCTCTCCTATAATCTGACTCGTCAACCGGGTATTGCCATCGTCCTTAGTCGTTATGCCGGAAAAATCTTTCCCTTTGTTCTAATGTGGCTGGGTTTTAGAATTCTGATAGATAGCCAGTCCTATCGTCTTTTTTTGCCCAATATATAGCAATCTTATTCAATTGATGTTAGAAACTTCTTTTTACCCAATCCTGAGTTCCACTTCCCCCCTAACCCAAGTAAGGTTGGGGGGGGAATCAGTCCGTCAAATCATTAGACCACACGTCGGCCGGTCAGGAGGTTGTAGATAATAGCAATCAGCGCCAAAACCAAAAGAATATGGATTAAGCCCCCTCCAACATTAACTGAGAATCCTAATAACCAGAGGATGAGTAGTACACCAACGGCACTCCAGATGATATTAGACATAGTTTCTCCTTCTATTCAGATAAAATTTAATGACGTTATTTAGTCGGTGATTCTGGTTTAAATAGATCACGAACATCAGCTTCTACACCTTTGATGGCTTCACGGTCTTGCTTTGCTGCGGTGCTGGTTTTTCCACCCGGGTTGTAGTCAGGGTTTTTAATACTATCAAGAATCCCTTGTTGGGTATTCGCATCAAATTGCTGATCGTTTTGAACAACATCGGTTTTCAGATCATCTGTCATGTTAGCGATCGCTTCTTGGGCTTTATCCTTAACATTATTGATCATCTCTTTCGCTTGATCCATGATAGCAACTTGAGTCTGCGGTGAGTTCATGCCTTGGGTTGATGAAGTTGCAGCCCAACTTGCTCCCGATGCCAAACTAAAGACAAGGGCAGTGGAGATGAAAACAACCATGCCAATAGAGAACAGAAATTTACGAACTTTGCTAAACAAAATCATGTTAATATCCAAAATATTTTTGATGGTTCGCAACTAACTGAGTTTTTTATTCGTTGGTAGATCTACCAAAAAATATTTATTTTAAACTGGGGCAGATGATCAAGACTCTCTGGTAAAAGTCGGTCAACGGAAATTTCACACTATTTTAGGTGTTTGGTTTTTATCGTTTTCACCATAAGTTGAAACCGATCTTACGGGTCAAAAATAGTAAAATTTCAGGTTCAAACAGTCTTTTAGTCCAGTTTGGCTTTGACTTCATCTTTCACATCTTCAATGGTGTGAATCACCTTTGCCTCAGCTTGTTTTTCCTTGCCTTCTGCCTGATCTTTAGGATCTCCCGTCACGTTACCTACGGCTTCTTGAACCTTACCCGCGATATTTTTAGCGGTGGCTTTTTCTCTATTTTTTAAGCTCATATCGGCTCCTAGTTACGGGTTTTAAATTTGATATTTATTAATTCGAGCAGACTTAACAACTCTATTAACAAATTTCATACTTTTATTGTAGTTGCCTTTTTATAAATTGATTCCGTTTTTATCAATTCATACGAAAGATATACCATTAGGAATAGAATTTCATCCCTTCCCAGATGGAACCCAAATTCCAAGGTCTCAAGGCAGCCGATATTATTTATAACAGTGCAACAGGAGGATTATTTTACAATCAAAATGGCACAGTCGCAGATTTTCTTATCAGAGGTCAATTCCTAACCTTAACCAATAAACCTGCCTTAACAGCTAGTCAATTTCTCATTCAAGCCTAAATCTAACTCTTTTGTGTAACGTTTAGTAACAAGAACTGGTAAGAATCAAGATCAGACTAGATAATAATACCTAGAAGCTCAGAAAAATAGTTGGGCATAACCTAAGTAGGTAGGCAGGAAGAAACGAAAGTATGTAAAGATAAATAAAGAGGAAGAAGAAATCTACCGAGGTCATGAAAATATGGGTGCTCGTTTAAGGGTATTTCTAACTCGTGAGCAAGACAAAACCCTGTTCAACCTGAGAACAGCAGATATACCACAGAAAGTTAAAGACCGAGCCGAAGTGATTCGCTTAAACTCACAAGGTTGGTACGTCGAAAAAATAGCAACTTATTTCAATTGGACGGCACAGACTGTCAGAGAAGTGTTGCACAAATGGGAAAAGTTGGGGCTAGAAGGGTTATGGGAAAAACCAGGTCGCGGGGGGAAAGCCAAGTGGAAAGAAGAGGACTTAGTATTTTTAGAAGAATGTCTCAGAAGAGAACCCCGGACATACAACTCTGAGCAATTAGCCCAAAAATTAGAACAAGAACGGTCGATTAAATTGAGTCCCGATAGATTAAGACGGGTGCTCAAAAAAAGGGGGTGAATTGGAAGCGAGCCAGAAAGAGCCACAAAGGAAAACAAGATCCGATAGTCCGTGCTCAGAAACAGGCAGATTTAGAGATGTTGGAATTATCGGCTGCGGCTGGAGAAATTGACTTAAAGTATTTAGATGAATCGGGTTTTTGTCTGTGGAGTGAACCGGGTTACACCTATTATTTTAGAGGGGAACAAAAACGTTTAGAACAAACACATCGTCGGGGTCGAAGATTAAGTATTATTGGGTTTTTGCAACAGCAAATCAGTTTTGTTTACGGCTTGGTGATTGGAGGTGTGAATCGCAAGTGTTATATCCAAATGATGGAACAAGAAGCAACAGAGGCTGAAAAAGCCGGACGGATGAGAGTTATTGTCCAAGATAATAGCCCGATACATCAATGCCATGAGGTGAAAAAACTCTGGCCAAAATGGGAAAGTATGGGTTTGTATATTTTCTGTTTACCTAAATATTGTTCCGAAATGAATCCGATTGAATTAGAGTGGCAACATCTCAAAAAAGATGAACTATCAGGACAAACATTTGAGGATGAATTAGACCTAGCTTATGCGGTAATTAATGGTATTCAAGCTAGGGCAGAAAGAGGAAACTACACCACACAACGGATGAAATTTCACTCGGAGCAACAACCAAGTTAACTTTTCGTTACATACTTGTTGATTTTCTCGCCCACCTACTTAGTGCTAATAATACCCTCAATGGGGGTACCGGAGCCGACCAACTCAAAGGCGGTACAGGTGACGATACTTATATTGTGGATGATACCGAAGATGTCGTTACCGAATTAGTCGATCAAGGAACAGATTTAGTAGAATCTTCTGTAACTTATACCTTACCTGATAACGTGGAAAAACTGACATTAACCGGGACAACCGCTATTAAGGGTACGGGTAATAATTTGGCTAATACTATTAACGGTAATAGTGCTAATAATACCCTCAAGGGGGGTAAAGGAAACGATCTTTTAATTGGTAATGAGGGAGATGACCAACTTAACGGCGGTGTAGGTGACGATACCCTTACAGGTGGACTTGGTGCGGATAAATTTATCTACAATACCAATGGTGCTTTTGCAACTTCTGTGGTAGGTGTGGATACAATCACCGACTTTACTAGCTCACAAACCGATCAAATTGTGTTAGATAAAACCACATTTACCCGTATTAGCAGTATGGCGGGAACTGGGTTTTCTGTTGCTAATGAATTTGCCCAAGTCACCACCGATGCCTTAGCTGCTACCAGTGCAGCCTATATTGTTTATAATACCGCTACTGGCGGATTATTCTACAATCGAAATGGCACAGCCGCAGGTTTTGGTAATGGAGGTCAATTCCTAACCTTAACCAATAAACCTGTATTAACAGCCAGTCAATTTCTAATTCAAGCGTAAATCTAACGGTGTTGTTGTGTTTAATGCCTAATCAAAATCGGGTTAAACACAACAACATTATCCTAACTTTATAAACGTCTCAACTGTACTTTTAAACCATCCCGGGGACGGGGAGTGGGAATGGTAATTAATTCTAAAGATTGATTGGGTAATAGTTGCCAATCATAATTTCTGACTAACAATGCCGCAAATAATTTGATCTCTAATTTAGCAAATTCTTTGCCAATACATTCGCGCATTCCGCCACCAAAGGGAACCCAACTAAAGGGTTTAGGTTTATCTTCATTGCGGGCTTCACTAAAGCGATCAGGATCGAATTCTTGCGGTTGAAAATAAACCGTTTCATCCTGATGGGTTTTGGCAATTTGATATAAAATAGACCAGCCTTTGGGGATAAAATAACCGTTATATTCACAATCTTGAATCACTTCTCGAAACCCGCCACCAACCGGAGGCACAAACCGTAATACTTCTTTCATCACCTGTTCTAAATAGGTCATGGATTTTAAATCTTCAAAGGTGATGGGTTGAGTCGGATCAAATTGTTGTTGTTCGGCTCTAATTTTTGCGATAATATCAGGACGCTGACCGACCTGTAAACAGAAGGAGGCGATCGCGGAGGTTAAGGTTTCATGTCCGGCAAATAATAAGGCTAAAATTTGATCCTTTAGTTCTTCAATACCGAGTTGATTTCCGTCTTCATCCTGGGCTTGTAATAATAATCCCAAGGCATCTTCCCCAGACTGGGGTTGTTGCTGACGTTGACGAATTAGGGTTTCTATTTCTGCTAATAATAATTCCCGAGATCGACAACCGCGATTAAATTTTGTTCCGGGCAAACGTAGAGGAATTGTAAATAGTCCATTCGACCAATCTTCAAATAGTTCTTCTAAATGGGTATCGGTAGCTTGCTGTTTTCCGATTAATAATTTACAAGCAATATCAAAGGTATATTTTCGTAATTCAGGATACCAAGTTAAGGTTGACTTCTGTTCCCATTTATGCAAATAACGATGGGTAAAATCTTCCATAGTCGTAGTATATCCAGCTAAAGCTCTGGGTTGAAAGGCTTGGGATAAAATTTTACGGCGAGACTTATGAATATCTCCCAATTGCATTGATAATGATCCCTGTCCTAATAATATTCGGGTACTTGGAGGCCAAGTAGCAATAAAATATTTATTCTCATTAGCAAATAAAAACCGATTAGCTTCTGCCCCCATCATAATTACAGTAGGGCGACCAAAAAGATGGGTTTTAAAGATTGCTCCATATTGTTTTTGTCGCTTGTCAGCAAAATTAGGATCTCGCAAAAAACTAATGGTTTCACCAATAACAGGAAAACCAAACTTACCCGGGGGGAAAGGGAGAGATGTTATAGATTGAGTTGATGTCATAGTGAGGGTAATTGCTTAACTTGAACAAAAATGATAGGATTGAGTCATGATCAAAATGCTAACACTATTTCCCCAAAAGATCATGAATTACGGCCCCTCTCCCCAAACCCGTTATCCCATCCCCGAACAAACTCGATTAGTGTATCTGAAAACTATTATTAAAAATCCGAATATTATTGTCGGGGATTATACTTATTATGATGATTTCGAGAACCCAGAAAACTTTGAAAAGAATGTTTTATACCATTTTGACTTTATCGGAGATCAATTAATTATTGGTAAATTTTGTGCGATCGCTTCCGATGTTAAATTTATCATGAATGGCGGGAATCATCGCACGGATTGGTTGACTAATTATCCTTTTCCGGTGTTTGGCAACGGTTGGGAATCTGCCATGCCCGATGCTTGGCCGTTTAAAGGAAATACGGTAATTGGCAATGATGTTTGGATCGGATATGGGGCGACAATTATGCCGGGTATTAATATTGGAGATGGGGCAATTATTGGCGCTCAATCGGTTGTGACTCGGGATGTTCTTCCCTATACGATTGTGGGGGGAAATCCGGCGAAAGAAATTCGCAAACGGTTTGAAGATTCTATAATTAAAGAGTTATTAAATATCCGATGGTGGGATTGGGATATTCAGAAGATTACTCGTCATCTTAACGCGATTTGTGGGGCGGATATTGAGGCGTTGCGTCAGGCTTTAGACTCGGAATCAATAGAATCAGAGGTTCTGGAATCATAAATCTTGATTTTGCCAATAGCCAGAAACCCTGTTTCTTGAGATTAGTCTTAATTAAGGAATAACTTGATCTGGATCACACAGAGAAATAATTCGATTCACAAAAGCTTTTAACTCTGGACAAGTTTGAATCGCAATCATTAGATCATTTTTTTCTAAAATTGCTTTACCATCAATGATTTTATCATAGTCTCTGCCACGTTTTCCTGATCTAAAAATATCTATAATATGATAGGAAGGTGGCTTATTGTGATTAACTGTTTCAGGAGAACCACTCGGCGCAGAACGATTATGTTTTGCCTTTTCTTGGATAGTTTTCCAATAGGGAAGAAGCCATGCTTCAAAATCATGTAATGCTGTATGGGGGTAAAAATTGGGGTTATTTCCCACCCAATTGTTCATTTTATTTTTAGCATCAGTCGCATCTTTAAAATCATTTGTTCCTGTATAAACATCTGTCAGTGCAATAACAGCATCATAGCCATCATTATCTAAAAGATTTTTAACAGTACGCTTGAGTTTACCTTCCTTGGGAATGCGACCACCCTGCGGAATAAATTTAAGCCTGGGCATTCCTTCCCCTAAACGTTTTTTCAAAAATTCATGAAGTATTTCTCTAAATGCCCTTTCAGTAGCCCCTTCAACTAAAATCGCAATTTTCATGGACGACCCCCCATAATATTCATTGCCCACAATTGATCAAGGCTATAATCTTCTAACCATTTATCTAAATTACAAGTATCAGCCCAAGTCATTTTTGCTTCTCCTTCTTCAATATCACAAATTAAAACTTCGTGGGGTTCAAGAAATCCAATCAGTCGATCTGAGTGGGTTGCAACGATCAGTTGTGTGTGTTTTGACGCTTCTCGCATTAGATAAACTAAATGTCTTAAAAGTTCAGGATGTAAGCTAACTTCTGGTTCATCTAGCAAGGTAATTGTGGTTAAATTTTGACTTTGAAGTAAAGTAACTAACCAGAGAAAACGTAATGTTCCTTCTGATAATTCATGGACATAAATTGGGTGAGCAAAATTGCGGTCTATCCAAGTCATAGAAAGAGTTCCGGCGGCAACGGCAGGAAAGTTTAATCGCTTAAAATCTGGAAAAGCAGCAGATAGAATATTTTCAACCCATTCAAAGCGATCGAGATCGCTTTCTCGAAGGTCATAAAGACAGGAAATCAAGTCTTCACCTCTTGCCCCTGGTAACTTGGCAGGGCGCATGGTTTGTGGTAGACGAATGGGGCTTTTTTCAGAAACATCGAGTGCCCCATAATAGGTACAGGAAGCAAGGCTTTTTCTCAATTTCTCTGGTTCACGATACATTTTAGGAACTTGAGAAAGGGATGTTTCAAGCGGGTTATGATCCCAATTGGGGCTCACAAGTCCAATCCCTTCCTGAGAGTATTTAATATCTAATCCATGTGATTCAATATATTTGAAGGGTTCCGGTCTATCGGGATTTCTCCGTTGCGTTAAATTTTCGTCTTTGACTTCATAAGATAACCCTTTGGGCGACAAGGTGAAACTGTATTTTAAAGGGTTTTCATCTGGAACTTGCATTGAAATTTTAATTTCAAGTTCCTGTGCTTTACCTCGGGTTAAAATTTGATTCAAGCCACCTTTGAGTTGTAATATGTTATGTAAATTTCCACTAGCTGAAGCAGCGATTACGGACATAACATCTAAAAAAGATGTTTTCCCAGAGCCGTTTGCACCAATCATAACGGTGAGATTTCTCATCTCAAGTTCAGTATTTTGAAGACGGCGAAATCCTTTTATTGATATAGTTTCTAATCTATTCATACGGTTATATTATTTATAATTCTGTTTCCTATTACCTATAGTAACATTGGTGGGCAAAGCCCACCCTACGAGTTTAGATCAATTTACCCAATATTAGGTGATAACCGTGGGTTGTTGACGTCCGGTTATTGTTTTGATTTGGGCAATTTCATCGGCAATAGTAATTAATTCTCCTAACGCTTCTTGGGGATCTAAATTGTGTTTAGTGGAGTCGGGTTCATAACTTTCTAAATACACCCGCAAGGTTGCCCCTTTCGTTCCAGTTCCTGATAACCGAAAGACAATTCGAGAACCATCGGTAAACCCAATCCGAATCCCTTGATTATTACTAACACTATTATCTACCGGATCGGTATAGCTAAAATTATCACTATATTCGACTTGATAGGAACCGTATTGTTTACCTTTTAGGTTCGGTAAAATTGCCTGTAATTGATCAACTAATTGATTAGCTTTTTCTGTTTCCACTTCTTCATAATCATGGCGAGAATAATAATTGCGTCCGTAGGTTTGCCAATGATTCCGAACAATATCTTCCACCGATTCTTGACGGACGGCTAAAATATTTAACCAGAATAACACCGCCCACAAACCATCTTTTTCCCGAACATGATTTGATCCGGTGCCAAAACTTTCTTCCCCGCAGAGGGTGGCTTTTCCCGCATCTAATAAATTGCCGAAAAATTTCCATCCTGTGGGGGTTTCATAACAGTCTATGCCTAATTTTGCCGCCACGCGATCGGGCGCTTGGGAAGTGGGCATGGAACGGGCGACTCCGGCTAAACCGTCTTTATATCCGGGGACTAAATGGGCATTAGCGGTGATGATGGCTAAACTATCACTGGGGGTGACAAAAAAATTCTTGCCTAAAATCATATTGCGATCGCCATCCCCATCGGACGCCGCCCCAAAGTCGGGCGCATTTTCCCCGAACATAATTTCGACTAAATCATGGGCATAGACTAAATTAGGATCGGGATGACCCCCACCAAAATCCTCTAAGGGAATGCCATTAACCACGGTTCCGGGTGCGGCCCCTAAGCGGTTTTCAAAAATGGCGCGGGCATAGGGGCCAGTCACCGCGTGCATGGAGTCCACACACATCCGAAACTTACCCGAAGTTAACAATTTTTGAATTAAGTCAAAATCGAATAAGGATTCCATCAATGACCTGTAGGGTTGGACGGAATCAATCACCTCAACGGCCATGGTTCCCAGTTTAAAACTTCCGGGTTTGTCCAAATTAATATCCGCTGCATCCATGATTTTGTAGTGATCAATCACCAGGGTGCGAGCATAAATGGCTTCGGTGATTTTTTCGGCTGCTGGCCCGCCATTACTACCGTTAAACTTAATCCCAAAATCTCCGTCTGGCCCTCCGGGGTTATGGCTGGCAGAGAGAATAATTCCCCCAAAGGCTTGATTTTCGCGGATGATACAGGAGGCGGCGGGAGTGGAAAGAATGCCTTCACACCCCACTAGAACCTTTCCGACGCCGTTGGCGGCGGCCATTTTTAAGATAATTTGAATGGCTTGGCGGTTATAGTAGCGACCATCTCCCCCTAAAATCAGGGTTCCCCCTTCATACCCCTCTTGGGTATCAAAAATCGCCTGAACGAAATTTTCTAGGTAATGGGGCTTTTGAAATGCCGGAACGGACTTCCGTAGGCCGGATGTTCCCGGTTTTTGGTCATTAAAGGGTTGAGTTGAAATTGTACGAATATTCATGAGACATTGACGATGGAATGCTTGCCCCAATTGTATCGGTATGCAACTCTCCTTTTCACACTTGTGATCAAAATTCTATCTGTTGATCAACGGAGTTAGGAAGCACAAGGTTGATCCACAAACAGGAGAATCTCAAAGGTTGTCCCCTTTCCTTCTTCAGAAGTACACTTGAGCCGACCATTATGTTTTTCAACCACAATTTGTTGAGAAATGGACAAACCTAAACCCGTACCTTTACCTAGGGGTTTAGTGGTGAAAAACGCATTAAACACTCGGTCTTGCACTGACTGAGGAATTCCCGGGCCATTATCAGAGATAGAAACGCAAATCGCATCTTGGATAATTGACCCCGGGTGCATTTTGTAGGCTTGGGTTTTAATGGTAATTTGTCGTGGCATCGGTTGCGGTTCTAAGGCATCAATCGCATTCGATAGAATATTCATAAATACCTGATTTAGTTGGTTGGGATAGCATTTGATAAAGGGGATTGCGCCATAGTCTTTAATCACTTGAATTTCTGCATGATTTCCCTTCGCTTTGAGTTGATTGTGGAGAATTTTTAGGGTTCCATCTAGGCCAACATGAATATCCGCCAATACCATTTCCTGCTCATCCAAGCGGGAAAAATTCCGTAAAGATAGGGCTAAATCATATAAACGGTTAGCGCCTAATCGCATAAACTCTATGCTTTGTGGTAGTTCATTAATAATCGTATGAATATCAGATGTTGTAATAAAGGTTTGAATTTCTGGAGTCGGTTCAGGATATTGCTGTTGATAGAGTTTAACCAATTCCATTAAAGCCTTAATATCTTGATCAACGTAGGTGAGATTTCCGTGAATGGAACTAATCGGGTTTTTAATTTCATGGGCAATTTCGGTCATCATTTGCCCCAAACTAGACATTTTTTCGGCCTGGATTAATTGGGCTTGGGTCTGTCGCAAATCCTGTAGGGTTTTTTCCAGTTGTAATGCCCTTTCCCGTTCCTGAATTTCTGAAACTCTTAAATTAGCTTCGACCTGTTTTCGTTGGGTAATATCTCGGACAATGGCTAAAATTTCATGGCTACCACTTTTTACATAACGCGCTTCATAATGATGCCAGTCTTTATCACCTCTCACCACATATTCACCAACCTGAATTTGACCGGTTTCTAAGGTTTTTTCCAGATAATATCTTGTCCAATCAGCTAAATCCTTGGGAAACACATCTTCAATTTTTTTGCCAATTATATCCTCGATATCGAGCCGATGAAGATTTTGCTTATCGGGATAATAGTCTACAACCAACCCCTCTCTACTAATGCAGAACATTAAGTCAGGGATGGCTTGAATCAAACTGGTGGTTTTAGCTTCTGCTTGTTCTAAAACCTTGGTCATTTGATCATATTGTTCTTGAATGGGATTGACTTTTTGAGTCTCTAAATGAAGGCAAACCAAGGTAGAACTTGCCAGTGCTGTTTTCAATTGATGAATTTCTTGATGGGCTTTTCCTAGTTCCTTATCTAAATAATTCCGTTCTGCGATTAAGCGTTCATAATCCGCTAGTATTCTGTCCAAAATAGCATTTTGGTTTAAATCTTCCCATACCGGATCAAACATGGGCGTATAATTAAAGGAATCTTTCTGGAAAAGGTAATAACTCATATCTGGATTTCTCCTTTATCCTGTATATATCACCCAGCCTTTCGGGATAAATCCTCAAAGGTTTGTTGAGTGGTGGCATCAATACCGATGTTAAAGCTAGACCTATAGCCGATTGAATCATAAACCAAAATTGTACAAGCTGAGTATAACAATTGCGGGTTCTGCTTCTGAAACCCTCAAACCATTGACTAATAATGATTAACACCCTTTTCAGCATAGTTTTTACGGAAATAGAGCTAGTCTTCAGCCTTTACCGCACGTTATTAGCACACTTTAACTTAATGAGTGCCTCAGTTTCAGTAATCTAAATTACAAAAAAGATTAAAATTCTTTAAATTACTTGTTGAAACCTTAACACAAAAACACAAATTCCTAGGCTTGTACAGAATAATTTAACCATTGTTAAATTATTCTAACATTATTCCTATTTAGATGCTGAACAGCTTACTCACCATCGGTGAAATGGATTAAGAATTAATAGTACCCATTAACCAGCGTGTAATGCTTCCATCATCTTCGGTTTGGGAACGTTGCAATGCTTCAATTACTAAGGCTATGTTTAATCCAGGTAAAACTTGGGATGCTTCGATTAATCGACTCCCTTGGTTTTCGACCGCAAAGGCTAATATTGTGTTATCTTCAACGTTCACCACCCAATATTCTTGGATTCCTAATTTTTCATATAATAATCTTTTTCTACCAATATCATCAACAAAAGATGATGCCGCCACTTCAACAATTAAGTTAGGGGCTGTAAATTCATCTAAGTTAATTGGGGAATTATTGCGCGGGGGAAATGGGAAGTTATCACCGATATAAAACCCGATATCTGGCTGACTTTCTCGCATCCCTATTTTTCGGAAAGATGGATTTGTTAACTCTTTAATCCGAATATTTTTTAAAGCCGCATAAATAACAATCACGGTAGAAATAATTGAATTATCCTGACTGTGTGCTGAACCTAGTGGTGCCATTTCTATCCTCAGATATTCTTGATCGTAATAAAACTTACCCTCGGCATACTGAGGATTTTCGGCTAAGGCTAAAAATTCTTCCCAGGTCGCTTTCACCCAGGTATCCGTTGCTATCGTTATTAAAGGAGGAGCTTGAACCATCATCAACACCTGAACCTTAAATTTAGCTGTTTTATAATTATAACCGCTCAAACCAATCTTGACCACCTGATAATAGAATCAGAGATTGAAGCAATCCAAGAATTTGTTAATCGCTTTTCAACTTGATTTTTAATCAAATGGATAAACAGCCGAACCAGGAAAGATTCTATGTTTCTCAGGATTGCTTGTTTTCCCATATCTTCTAGTTCATTAATAATGAGTAAAGCATCTTGATAACGTTCTTCTAAGATACATTTTTTTAGATCGGTTAGTTCCTGAATCATGATTTTATCCTGATTTTGAATAATTCTAACAAAAGTCTTGTTATAATAGGATTATAGCAATTCATTTTTTTATATTCAAGTCTCAATCTAATTATGCCATCTGTTACAACTTCTCCTCTAGTTAAAGATCCTGAACGGTTAGAAAAACAGTTACGAGATATTCCTCCGGTTCCGGGGGTGTATTTAATGCGAGATGGTCAGGATAATATTCTTTATATTGGTAAGTCTAAAAAATTGCGATCGCGGGTGCGCTCCTATTTTCGAGAACAGCATCATCACACACCCAGAATTTATTTAATGGTGCAACAAGTTACCGAAATAGAGTTTATTATTACCGATACAGAAGCAGAAGCCTTAGCCTTAGAAGCAAATTTAGTTAAACAACATCAACCCCATTTTAATGTTTTGCTCAAGGATGATAAAAAATATCCATATTTATGTATTACTTGGTCGGAGGATTATCCGCGAGTTTTCATTACTCGTAAACGTCGTTTAGGCAATATTAAAGACCGTTATTATGGCCCCTATGTGGATACTCAGGTATTAAGAAATACGTTGCATTTGACCAAACGAATTTTTCCCCTGCGTCAACGTCCTAAACCGTTATTTAAAGATCGTCCTTGTTTAAATTATGATATTGGTCGCTGTCCGGGGGTTTGTCAACTGTTAATTTCCCCTGAAGATTATCGAAAAATTGTGCAAAAAGTGGCGATGATTTTTCAAGGGAGATCGGGGGAATTGGTTGATCATTTAACAGAACAAATGGAACAAGCCTCGGAAGCCTTAAACTTTGAAACGGCGGCGATAATTCGGGATCAAATTCAAGGGTTACAGTCTTTAAATGCGGATCAAAAGGTGTCTTTACCCGATGATCGGGTTTCCCGTGATGCGATCGCCTTGGCAGCTAATTCTCAACAATCCTGTGTGCAGTTATTTCAAATTCGCGCCGGAAAATTAGTCGGACGGTTAGGGTTTACCGCCCAAGTTCCCCCGGAGTTAAAATTAACGGAAATGGGATTAATTTTACAACGAGTTTTAGAGGAACATTATCAATCTGTTGATCCGGTGGAAATTCCCAATGAAATATTAGTTCAATATGAGTTACCCGATGAATCTATTTTAACAGATTGGTTGGGCGATCGCAAGGGAAAAAAAGTCACAATTTTAACCCCCCAACGTCAGGTTAAAGCTGATTTAATTGAGATGGTAGAACGGAATGCGAAATATGAATTAGAACGGGTACAAAAGTTAAGCGATCGTAATACCTTAGCCCTAGAAGATTTAGCAGCAATTCTCGATTTACCCGACATTCCCAATCGTATAGAAGGTTATGATATTTCCCATATCCAAGGGTCAGATGCGGTCGCCTCCCGGGTGGTTTTTATTCAAGGTTTACCCGCCCCACAATACTATCGTCATTATAAGATTAAAAACCCCACGGTTCACGCCGGACATTCCGATGATTTTGCCAGTTTAGCAGAAGTGATTGGGCGCCGTTTTAGAGACTATGGGACTTCAACAGATAAACCGGATTTAATCATGATTGATGGGGGAAAAGGTCAACTTTCGGCGGTGGTTTCTGTCTTAGAAGAACTGAATTTATTAGAGGAAATTCGCGTAGTTAGTTTAGCCAAACAACGGGAGGAAATTTTTTTACCTGGGGAAAGTTTACCCTTAGAAACTGACACGGAACAACCGGGAGTTCAACTATTAAGAAGATTACGAGATGAAGCTCATCGGTTTGCGGTGAGTTTTCATCGAAATCAAAGGACTCAAAGAATGAAGCGATCGCATTTAGATGACATTCCAGGGTTAGGACATCATCGTCAAAAATTATTATTAGCTCATTTTCGTTCCTTAGAATATATTAGAATCGCCACCCCAGAACAGTTAGCTGAAGTGTCAGGAATTGGGCCAAAATTAGCCCAAGAAATTTATAATTATTTCCATTAAAGTAGTGAACCCTTCAGGGTTCAGACAGCCCTAAAGGGCTTACTACTTTTTGGTGTGAGGGAATTTCAATAATAAACTCTGTTCCCTGACCTAATTCTGAATTACATTGAATTGAACCTTTGTGTTTTTCGACAATAATTTGATAACTAATTGATAACCCTAACCCGGTTCCTTTGCCGACAGGTTTGGTGGTAAAAAAGGGGTTAAACAAGTTAGATTTAATATTTTCCGACATTCCCACACCATTATCTGCAATTTTTATCCTGACTCTATTTTGATCAATCAATTCAGTTTCAATCGTAATTTGATCGGAATTTTGCTGATTGATAATAGGGAAATTATTACTAGAATCTTGTAAAGCATCAATAGCATTGGAAATTAAATTCATAAACACTTGATTTAATTGTCCCACATAACATTCTACCAAGGGAATATTACCATATTTTTTAATCACCTTAACCCCTCGATGTTGAACATTTTCTTTTAAACGACTTTGTAAAATCAATAACGTATTATCAATTCCTTCATGAATATTAACTTCCTTCATTTCGGCTTCATCCAACCGGGAAAAATTACGAAGGGAAAGTACAATTTCTCTAATCCGGTTCGATCCCATTTTCATGGAATTGATAATATTCGGAAAATCTTCAATTAAAAAATCGAGTTCAACCTCCTCCACAAAATCAATAATTTCAGCCGAGGGGTCGGGATAATGAGTTTGATAGATGTTGATTAAAGTTAATAGGGTTTCTGTATATTCTTGAGCATGAATTAAGTTTCCATAAATAAAGTTAACCGGATTATTAATTTCATGGGCAACCCCAGCCACCAATTGACCCAAACTCGACATTTTTTCTGCTTGAATTAATTGGGTTTGGGCTTTGCGAAAATTAACTAGGGCAATTTCGGCTTCTTCTTTGGCTTTTCGTAGAGCTTCTTCCGCCTGTTTTCCATCAGTTATATCAGTAATTGTACCAACATAACCAATAATTTCTCCATCAGAATTTATCTCCGCAGCAGCTTGACCATAAACCCAGGTAATTTTGCCATCAGGACGTTGTAGGCGATATTCAGAATTAAATTGAACTTGATTTTTAGCACAGTCTTCCCAGTTTTGAAAGACTTGGATTCTATCTTCGGAATAAATAGCTTGCAACCAACCTTTTCCCCTTGTTTTTTCTGGAGTTAATCCCGCAATTTCACACCATCTTTGATTCACATAAAGACAATTCCCCTCGGTGTCAGCATGGAAAATTCCCACCGGAGAAACTTCTGTTAATGTTGCATAACGTTTTTGAGTATTCTGCAATATTTGTTCCGTATTCCTTTGTTCCGTGACATCTACACCCACACTGACAATATAGTCAATTTCTTTGGCTTCATTCAGGAGAACAGTATCCGACCAACTAATAATTCTTTGATCTCCGTTTTTGGTGTTCCAACGGGCTTCGTAATATTTAGGAAATTGATCAATCAGTAAAAAGGCAAAATTCGCTTTAACTTTAGAGGCTTCCTCTGGGCTTAAAAATATATCCCAAACATAGCGATTTCTAATTTCATCAAAGCTATATTGAGTGGTTTGTTCAAAGGCGCGATTAAATCGGATAATTCGACCTTTTGCATCCATTAAAATCACTAAAGCTCCAGCGATATCTAAAATAGCTGAAATAAAACTTCGTTCTTTTTCAATAGCTGCAAATAACTCATCGATTTGAGTGGTCATTTGATTAAAAGCGGTGGCTAATACGCCTAATTCATTAGAACACTGCACATCAACTTTGGTTTTCAAATCTCCTTGACTAATTTTGATCACTGCGTCGGTTAATTGTTTGAGGGGGAAAATAATTTGCCGACTATGAAATATTCCGATACCCGTGGCAAACCCTGTAATTAAAATAACCGTTAACCCCATCACGAAAATCATCTGATAAATAGGAGCATAGGCTTCTTTAATCGGAAGTTCAACGACTAAAAACCAATTCACACTAGGAATCATTGCTGTCGCGCCCAAAACCTCTACATTTTTCAATCCTAGATAACGATTTATCTTTGGTTTTTTATGATCTAAAGCCTTTTGAATAGAATCAATAATGGTATAATTTTTTAAATTCTGAATATTAAATATTTTAGACCTATTTTTAGAAGCCGTAAAGACTCGATTTTGTTCATCCACAAGATAAACATATCCAGTTTTACCCACTTGAGTCTGAGACAGAATAAAACTGAGAAAACTTAAGTCAATTTCAGCGAATAAAACCCCATTAATCTGATCAAATTGATCTCGAATGGGAACGGACATCACCATTTTATATTTTCGATCATGAGGATCAAATTCAATTGTTCCTACATAATCTTCTTGTTGTTTAAACGGTCGAATAAATAACGGAGAATCGGTATAGTTTTTATTTAAGGTTTGATCATCAGTGAGTATTGATGTTACCACCTCTCCTTGAGAATTTAAGATAGCCACCAAATGATAAGCGTCATTATGACGAACTAATCCTTCTATCAAGTTTTTTTGAATATCTGGGGGTAAATCAGTTAAGCCTTTAACCCGGGCTAAAAAATTTAATTTTCGTTGGAGATCATCTAAATAGTTATTGATTTGATAGGCTATAACTTGCGATCGCTCTCTTTGTAGAGATTGTAACTGCTTCATCTGAGATTGATAACTCAGATAAACCAATAATCCGCCACTGCTTAAAACACTAATCAATCCAACAAGGAGTAAACTCCTACGGAGTTGCTTGGCTAGGGAAAAAAACCGGGGGGTGGAAAAGGAAAAAGAACCCCCAAGCCTAGATAAAAAATGATGTTTCTCTGCTTGACTCATGATTTTTCCAATAACAGGGAAATGATCTATTTTTATCTATTGTAATCTGTTGTTAGCCCAGAAGGAGTAATATCGATTTTTCCCGTTACTATTTGCTGTTTGATCTGATTAAATTTGGCTTCTTCTTCGGCTGTTAACGTGCCTCTAAAGGGGGCAAAATCATAAATTTGTTCCCGTAGTCCATATTTATATTGTTTACCTTCCCAGCGTCCTTGCTGAACTAAAGTGGCAATTTTTAAGACTAATTCAGGAACATTCTGTAGAACACTGGTTAAAATTTTACCCTGGACTAAATTATATTGATCTTTCGTCCAACCAATCCCATAAACCTCTGGTTTTTCACTGGCTAACTTTAAAGCTGGAATTCCCGCTTCATCTGCGTTAATTGCCATAATATCTACTCCTTTTTCCAACCAATCTAGGGCAACTTTATTGCCTTTTTCTGCATCCGTCCAAGTCTGTAAGAATTGAGTATGAACTTCAATATTCGGTTTGGTTGCGGTTGCACCCCGCCTAAATAATTCTGCTTCTTCTTGATAAACGGGGTAATCATATCCCACCATGTAACCAACTTTATTGGTTTTGGTTTTTATTGCAGCTAATACTCCGGCTAGATAACCTACTTCCCCGGAACGAAAAGCCACCGCTCCCAAATTTTTATTATTCCCAGAATAGCTTGTCACTAAAGCAAATTTGATTTCTGGAAAATCTTTAGCCACCTTTTCCATTGCTTTAATATAACCACCACTATGACCAATAATTAAATCATATCCCTGTTGGGCATAGCGACGAATTAAGGCTTCACTATCAGTTTCTGGAACATTTTCAGTATAAGTAATTTCAGCATTATATTGTTTTTCAATTAATTTTAATCCTTCATAATTAGCTTGACTCCAACTCCCATCTTCTATAGAACCGGAGAAAATACTCGCCACTTTAAATTGACTCTGGGAATCGGAGGTTGTCAATTGTTCTTGATTCCACTGACTACAACTGACTATCATCACTAAAGTGATTATTCCTAATAGGATATTGGTCAATAATTTTGGTGTTTGGAACATAAAATTCCTGGGGGTTGAGGTGAATTACGAATATTGTAATTGCACCCTTATATTCTTTTTGTCTGATGTTAACAGAGTTTTTTAATAAAAACAACAAGGAAGCTTAACGCCTCCTTGCCATTTTTGACCTTTAACTTGCCCAATTCAGATAGGGTAATTTTGTGGCTGTTGCTCGAATTTGCTCAACATTAGCAATTAATTGTCCGCAACTATCCCACATTCCAGTAATAAAAGATTGGCGAGAACCGGCATTCATATTCACATCAATAGTTAAGTCCCCACAGTGGACTTTCATGGATTCCAAATCCAGGTTAATAGCTGCTTTAGGATTAGCTTTTAATGCCTCTTGAACTGCTTTAATGGCTTCTGGTTCAGCCGTGAAACAGGGAATCCCAATTGAGACACAGTTTCCCAAGAATATTTCGGCAAAACTTTCTCCAATAATAGCTTGAATCCCCCATTTGGCAATGGCTTGGGGGGCGTGTTCCCGGGAGGAACCACAACCAAAATTAGCATTAACTACTAATAGATTTGCCCCTTGATATTCGGGCAGATCAAAGGCGTGTTTCCGTTGCATTTGTTGGCGATCATCAGCAAAAACCTGTTCCCCTAATCCATCAAAGGTAACACACCGTAAAAACCGAGCTGGAATAATCCGATCGGTATCAATATCACTGCCAACTAAAGGAATACCATTTCCCGAAATACTTTGAATTTTACTCATGGTTTAAATCTTGTAATTTGTGTTAAGAATTGACCCCAACCTACAAATGAAGCCGAAAATCTTTGCTTTACCCTGAGATTAGATCCCCCTAAATCCCCATTAAAAAGGGGGACTTTGAAGTCCATTACTAAGGGGGGCTAGGGGGGTGAAGTGCTTATAATAACTCCCGTACATCCGTAACTACACCGTTAACCGCCGCAGCCACCACCATGACCGGACTCATTAACAATGTGCGACCGTTAGCGGAACCCTGACGGCCTTTAAAGTTGCGGTTAGAAGACGATGCACTCAGTTGATTTCCCTGTAACTTATCGGGGTTCATCGCCAAACACATGGAACATCCAGCCTCGCGCCATTCAAAGCCCGCAGCTTCAAAGATTTTATCCAGCCCTTCGGCTTCGGCTTCGGCTTTCACCCGTTCTGAACCCGGCACCACAAAGGCTTTCACCCCACTAGCGACTTTCCGACCCTGGGCAAATTTAGCCGCTTCTCGCAGGTCACTGAGGCGGCCATTGGTACAACTGCCAATAAAACAGACGTCCACTTTTGTCCCTTGAATTGGGGTTCCGGGGGTAAATTCCATGTATTGATAGGCTTCTTTGGCCACTTCCCGATCGGTTTCCGTAATCTCCTCTAAAGTAGGAATTAACTCATTAACGGCCATTCCCTGTCCGGGGGTAATTCCCCAAGTGACGGTGGGTGCAATCTCGGTGGCATTAAATTTGACGACATCATCATAAACCGCATCCGTACTACTACGGATACTATTCCACCAAGCCACGGCTTTTTCCCAGTCCTCCCCTTTGGGGGCAAAATCTCGACCCTGTAAATAGTCGTAGGTCACCTGATCGGGGTTGACATAGCCGCATCGGGCGCCTCCTTCAATGGACATATTACAGATCGTCATCCGTTCTTCCATAGACATCGCCTCGATGGTGCTTCCAGCGAATTCATAGGCGTAGCCCACGCCGCCTTTTACCCCCAAGGTGCGGATGATATGCAGCACCACATCCTTTGCGTACACCCCAGGTGGCAGTTCTCCATCGACTTGAATGCGGCGGACTTTCAGTTTTCCTAACGCCAGGGTTTGAGACGCCAGCACATCCCGTACTTGGGAAGTCCCGATCCCAAAAGCGATCGCCCCAAATGCCCCATGAGTTGAGGTGTGGGAGTCGCCGCAGGCAATAGTCATCCCCGGTTGGGTTAACCCCTGTTCCGGTGCGATGACGTGGACAATCCCTTGATTCCCAGAACCGATATTGTAAAAACGGATACTATGTTCTTGACAACTTTGTTCCAAGGACTGCATCATTTCTTCTGCCAAGGTATCCACAAAGGGACGAGCTTGGTTATCGGTGGGAACAATATGATCGACTGTGGCGACGGTGCGTTCAGGATATAGGACTTTGAGGTGGCGATCGCGCAACATGGCAAACGCCTGGGGACTGGTGACTTCATGGATCAGGTGCAAACCAATGAAAAGTTGAGTCTGCCCTGATGGTAGGGTGCCAACGGTATGCAACTCCCATACTTGATCAAATAGTGTTCTTTCGCTCATAGAATCTGAAAAATAACTGCGTTTGTAACGCTCTCTATACTGGTATTTATTCTAGCGGTTAATGGATCTGTGGTGTTAAGTCTTGGGAATAACTTAATGTTTAGGGGGTGATAATAAATATTAAAATCGGATAAAAAAGTTTTTGTTTTTTCTAAGATTTGTTGGGATGAATACTCTAGGGAGGGGTGTTCATCCCAACAAAGATTTGACGATAATCCAACACCCTATGTAAATTCTGAACAGCTTACCTCACTCCCATTATATCTAATTCGGAGGAACAATCGGATCATTTTCACTCGGTTTACGAACTTGAGATAGAATGATAAATGATGGAGAAGAATTAGCTATTTTAACTATAGAATGACTTCCAACATGAGTGATTATTCCAGAATATTCAGGCAAAAAAACAGTCCCATTGATAACAAAAGATAACAGAAAAGTTAACATGATTTTATCGTCTCCATTCAAGTAAAAAAACACGAAAAATGTGCATCACAAATGCTTCCATTGCTTTTGTCATTTATGCCTAAACAGTAAGCAGCAGAAACTAATTAAAAATCCAGTAGTGTTATTCCTAAAAATTGTCCGGTAGCAACAGGGAAGACAAGATTAGAAATACGGTTGAAAGATGTGTGGTTGTTGAGTAGCAGGTCGAAAATAGCAGAATCAACCCATGGAGTACCTTGAGTCCAATGGGTCTATTATCATTATATGTTGAATTGAACCCTTCTACAAATGTTCATGTCCTGGGACTATCCCCCGACCGCAGAACTCTTGCAATACCTGGCCGGGGGACGACTAGCCCGTCGATTCCATCGAGCCGTAAGATTATGGGTATTATTACATTGTTTATATGGTCAGGAGTCCCGTTGGATTATCCATTTACCCCAACCCTTTACCTATCCTGACCTCCGAAACCATTTGTTTTCGGAAAAACACCCCAAAAGCGATCGCCTCAAGGTTCAGAACATTCTGGCCGAATGTCGGGACGACTTCTGTATTTGCCACCGCTCGGTTATGGACTTACTCCAGAATCATTTCTCTCCTGAAACCTGGGGGGAATGGGAGCAACAGTTACAAACCCTGACCGGATGGTCAGAAACCGAACTTCACCAACAGTTACAGGGTTATCCCTTTGCCACCGTCCATCGTAGCCTGCGGGATGATCTCAAATGCTTAACCGACCTGGGATGGTTGGAAAATGGGGGAGCGGGGGGAGTAGGGGGAGTAGGG
>NZ_LT797711.1:186127-501544 GCF_900009135.1 Planktothrix sp. PCC 11201
GGGGGAGTAGGAGGAGTAGGGAGAGTGTGCTCGCTTGCTAAATATAAACAATCAACTATTAGTTGCTACTATGGGGGAAATTCTCCAAAGTTGCCTATTCCCTCAATAACTAATAGCCTGAATTTTTCGGGACTATCTAAAACCCAACTTTGGGGACTATTACGAGTTTTGGAGTCCGTTGTTTTTGTGCAGCCGAATTTAGAGGTTGTGGTACAGTCTTTATGGGAAGCATTGGTGGAAAATGGAGTTAAACCAATTCAGGAAAAAGAATCAGAACCCCAAAAGCGAATTTTTATTAATTTAGATTATATTCTAGCCGATGAAAACCAGGATCGGGTTGACGGTTATCAAGAACAAATTGAACTGTTATGGCGTGATCCCATTGGTGGGGTAATTAATTTTAAAACCTGGATACCCGCCCAGGAAAAAAAAGTGGAAGTTACGGTTTATCCGGTGTGTTTGCATTATGTTCGCCGGGCAAAATATCTCAGTGCTTTTGGGTTTGACCCGGAGGGAAAGTTGGGCTGGCATAATTATCGGTTAGATAGAATAGCTTCAGAATATCTTAGGGTTTTGTCCTGGGGCGATCGCCATATTCCCCCGGAACTTAACAACCTCTGGTTAACTGAAAGTCTGCCTACTTCTGATCAAATACAAACGGAATTAGATGCGGCTTGGGGGTTTAATTTCTATTTACCGAGTCAATTATTAATTATGCGATTTAACCCATATTTCGACCGTTGGTATGTGAATAATACCGACAGACACCCCACCTTTAAGCCGATTTCCTATACCGATTTACCCCAATTAATTCGCCGTCATATTCCTAATTTAGAGGAACAAAAGGCGGTATTAGATATTATTCGCCAACGTTCTCCCCAGGATTGCTATTATCAAGGATGGATACGGGTGGGGGATATTAATGTGTTAATGCGGTTACGAGAATGGCGGGGAAATGGGGAAGTTATTGCTCCTTTTTCTATTCGTCAACGGTTACATCAGGAGGCGTTAGATGAGTTATCAAATTATTAGAATATGGGATATTTTAGAAAAAATTGCTATAGTGGTTTCAGAGTTTGAATTCTCTAGGGAGGTGTTTCCATGACTATTATAATCTCCGATGAAATTATCCAAGCCTCTCAACTAACCCCAAAGGAGTTTTGTCAAGAAATTGCACTCTATTTATTTGAGACGGGTCACTTAACAGTCGGTTATGCCAGTCAACTGGCGGATATGCCTACTGATGTTTTTCGTCAACTTCTGAAGCAGCGCCATATTCCTCTTTATTCCTATGATGTGGAAGATTTTGAACTGGACTTGAAAAACTTGCGGGAGTTGGGGCGATTGTGATTATTATTAGTGATACATCGGTAATTACAAATCTAGCAGCAATTGGATATTTGCACCTCCTCCCTCAACTCTACAACCAAGTTACGATTCCTGAAGCTGTTTATGCTGAACTTGTAGATATTGATCCTCCTGTCCCTGGGACTTTGGAAATTCAAGCGGTTTCATGGCTTGAAGTTAGACCCGTGTTGCATCATGATTGGGTAAAAAGGCTTCAAGGTGAGGCTAAGTTAGATCTAGGGGAATCTCAAGCGATCGCCCTAGCTTTAGAAATTGATGCAGATTTATTATTAATTGATGAGCGTCGTGGAAGGGCAGAAGCTAATCGTTTAGGACTCAAAATTACTGGGTTATTAGGTATTTTGGTTGAGGCTAAATATCGCCTTCTAATTGTTGATGTAAAACCTCTCATAGATAGTTTGATTACTACTTCTGAGTTTAGAGTGTCTTCAGTTCTGTACGAGCAAATTTTAAAAATGGTAGATGAAGTCTGAATTTATTTGTACTGATTTTACCCCTTTACTTAAAAAATTAAAACTTACGCAAATAAACTATTATATAACTATTTAGTATTGTTTCCGTCCCCTTGCGGGGAAAAGATAGAAAACTACCGGGGGGAGAGATTCAAGTGCATAGCGATCACCTGGTTTTACTCTCCTGTTTCCGTCCCCTTGCGGGGAAAAGATAGAAAACTACCTATAAACCTTCTAAGAGATTTAAGAAATAGTTAAAACATTATAGGGTTTCCGTCCCCTTGCGGGGAAAAGATAGAAAACTACCTGAAGTTGAAATTGCTACACCTCGTGAAGGTTCTACCAAGAGCTCTCACTTGTTTCCGTCCCCTTGCGGGGAAAAGATAGAAAACTACTTGTGGTAGTTCAGGAAGTAGAGATTATTGTTAATGATATGTTTCCGTCCCCTTGCGGGGAAAAGATAGAAAACTACACCAGGCATACTTCCTAGGAACACTTAGTCGCAATACAGAGTTTCCGTCCCCTTGCGGGGAAAAGATAGAAAACTACCCACCCCTTTTGTTCTTCCCATCCCCATTCATTAGCAGGACGTTTCCGTCCCCTTGCGGGGAAAAGATAGAAAACTACTTATGTTTACTCATTTAAAAGGACAAGGACCACGACTGTTTCCGTCCCCTTGCGGGGAAAAGATAGAAAACTACTTAGATACTACTAAACCATCTGGTGATATTAAATGTTCTAAGTGTTTCCGTCCCCTTGCGGGGAAAAGATAGAAAACTACTCTCATCAACTGCTTCGATTTCTCTGATAAAAAGGGTGGTGCCCTTGTTTCCGTCCCCTTGCGGGGAAAAGATAGAAAACTACTTGATGGTAAGTTCGATTGCTTGGCAATCGAAAAACGACGTTTCCGTCCCCTTGCGGGGAAAAGATAGAAAACTACGAAGACTTAAAAATTCAGACACCCAACCGGAATCACTTTTAATGGATTGAAGTTTCCGTCCCCTTGCGGGGAAAAGATAGAAAACTACCTCAGGGAGTAAATCCCCTTAACGTTGAAGTGGATGAATGTTTCCGTCCCCTTGCGGGGAAAAGATAGAAAACTACTGATTTAGTAAGTCCTTTCTCCTTCTTAATCTGAGTAATATTACGTTTCCGTCCCCTTGCGGGGAAAAGATAGAAAACTACACTAATGGTGAGGCTGTTTCACCTCGACTTTTCAACGTTTCCGTCCCCTTGCGGGGAAAAGATAGAAAACTACTTGACACTTTGCTGAATCCTAGTTCAGAGGAAGGTCAGAATTACTGGTGTTTCCGTCCCCTTGCGGGGAAAAGATAGAAAACTACCAAGGATTTGAAGTACGAACTACTACTACTAATAAAGTGTTTCCGTCCCCTTGCGGGGAAAAGATAGAAAACTACTTGAGAAACTCGTTTTTTGATGATGTCATCCTTTCTTTTTAATAAGTCTGGCAGGTTTCCGTCCCCTTGCGGGGAAAAGATAGAAAACTACTTATGCAGCAACAGCTTGCCGCATTAAGTCTGAGTGTCTTTGTTTCCGTCCCCTTGCGGGGAAAAGATAGAAAACTACTTCCGAAGATGTAAAAGATATCCCTGATGTTAAAACAGGTTTCCGTCCCCTTGCGGGGAAAAGATAGAAAACTACAACAAAATAATAGCTCTAGCTTCATCTTCTGTACTTACTTGTGTTTCCGTCCCCTTGCGGGGAAAAGATAGAAAACTACAAAAGATTTATGAGGTATTTAATCTTTGGGATTAAAGAAACCTTAGTTTCCGTCCCCTTGCGGGGAAAAGATAGAAAACTACGCAAGTAAGAAACAAATTAATAGTAAGGATGTTCCATCATTTGTTTCCGTCCCCTTGCGGGGAAAAGATAGAAAACTACTGGATTAAGAGAACGTCATCGGTTAGCCCAACTTGAAAAAGGTTTCCGTCCCCTTGCGGGGAAAAGATAGAAAACTACCGATTCAAATGATGTGAAAAATATCCCAGATTACAAAGTTTCCGTCCCCTTGCGGGGAAAAGATAGAAAACTACATGTTGACTAGTCAAGCACTTGCTTAACATATAAAACTTTATAGGAGTTTCCGTCCCCTTGCGGGGAAAAGATAGAAAACTACAGGGTGTAGTTCTGACTGACAACCTTCAGCAAGCAATGGGTTTCCGTCCCCTTGCGGGGAAAAGATAGAAAACTACGTTATTGCTGATGAAGGTGCTGCAGTCCCTGATAAATATAACATGGTTTCCGTCCCCTTGCGGGGAAAAGATAGAAAACTACCCTACTGGCAAGCATTAAATTTTTGCCAGCTTTAGACTGTAAGTTTCCGGTTTCCGTCCCCTTGCGGGGAAAAGATAGAAAACTACACTTATAAAATATTTAATGTGCTAGTATATATAGTATACCAAGTTTCCGTCCCCTTGCGGGGAAAAGATAGAAAACTACTGTGTAGTCAAGGCGATGATGCTATGTTACGAGAAGGGTTAGAAAGTTTCCGTCCCCTTGCGGGGAAAAGATAGAAAACTACCCTACCCTTATGGAAACCTTACGCTATTTAGTTTTCAAAGTGCGTTTGCGCGAGAGTACGGATAAAGGGCTGGTATAAAAACGAAAATAGGTTATTTTTAACTGCCCGAACCTGTAAATTTCTCGATATTCAAGACTATAACCGAATTTCCCTAACGAGTCAACCCCCAAATCCATAAAAATCTCAAAAAATCTTCATCCCTGACGTCGTAACGCTTTCTAGCTTCTTGCGACAACGAAGGAGAAAACCCCACAAAACATTACAATCCCATAAAACCCCATAAAATAGAACGCTTAACCCCAATTTGTTGATCAAATCCGAGTTAAAACGTTCTAAAAATCTGAGAAAAAGTAATATTCCGTTACAAAATCAGATAATCCGGCGGTTCATAGGGCGGATCACTGCCAAACACCCGGGTCTGTTGCTTGGCCATATTATCCAAAGGATAGACCCGCAAACTATCCTCATCCAACTTCAACACCTTCAGCCAACGCCGTTCTAACAAATGTTCCAAAACCGCAGGTTTCAAGGGACATTCAAAAACCGAATATTGCACCCGTTGACAACGCTGTTCGAGCAATTTTGCCAACTTATTCCGGCGCTTATCATCTCGGACATCGTAACAAACTAACCATAATTCAGCCATCAGCGATCGGTTATTAGTTAACAGTTGTAGGGGCGGGTTCTTTTAGATCTTTGCTAATCACCTCAATCTCGATGAACCCGCCCGTACCAGCTATCAGTCATCAGTTATTAGTAGACTTAAAATCTACTACTTTCTTTCTAGGTTAGATCCCCCCTGGCTTAAAAAAGGGGGGAACCGGACGTATTGTTCACCAGTATTTATTACCTAAACCATAATTAACCCACCTTCGTGATCTTCAAAGTCCCCGTTTTTAATATCTTCAAAGTCCCCCTTTTTAAGGGGGATTTAGGGGGATCTAATCTAGGATAAAAACACTAATCTTCCCCATTCGTAATTCGTAATTCGTAATTACTTATTTCAACACAAAGCCCTGATAATCTAACCTCGACTCCACCAGACATCGGGCCAGCGATCGCGCCTGTTCCAATAAAATTTGACTCAAACTTAACCGACGATTTTGAGCCGGATACAGAAAAGGTTCCCGCAGACGACGCTCTAGTTGTCCTAACAATAACTTTTTCGCCGTTACTCCCAACCAGATCCCCTCCCCATCGGGAGACGGTTGAAAATCCTCCCGTTGCAGTAAATCAGATTTAATTATAGAAATCACCGCCTGATCCACCACCACCGGGCGAAATTCCTCCATTAAATCTAATACCAAATTCGGGCGATAGGGTTCAGTGGCGTGGAAAAACCCCAAATAGGGATCAAGTCCCGCCTGAACACAAGCCGCAAATACCCGCGCCAGTAATACCCCATAACCCCAACTCAATAGGGCATTAATGGGATCAAGGGGCGGGCGGCGGTTGCGTCCGGTAAAATTCCACTGGGGCGGGAAATAATGCCGCAACGCCTGATAATAGGTGCGGGCACAAATTCCCTCAATTCCCATCAATTCGGAACGGTTGAGGGGAGTGGAAGTATTTTTCAACTGGATCATATAGGCGGCGATCGCATCTATCGCTTCAGCTAACTCGCTAATTTGGGCTTTTGTAGACCGATGGCGCTGTTGAAGTAATACCCGTTGGTTACGAATTTTTGCCATCACTAAAAGTTGGGCCAGCGCCATCCCAAAAGTTGTATCAACTATTCGATATTGGGCTAGTCTGAACATCGGGTTAGTTTGAAATTGTCCCTGAAGACGTCCGCGAAACTGTCCATCCCGTCGGAGAAATAGGGTTTCTATTCCTCGATCTAGGAGTTGGGCGATCGCTTCATCGGTTAACTGGACTCCAGGCAAAATCACCACTAAGGTTAATTCCCCTAACCGACAGCTATGGGTTTTATCCTGATATTTGACCGAAAAACTCTGATTTTGATAGCGAACAACCGTTCCAGGTTCTGTTAAGTATAGAGTTGTCATAGCCACAAATTACAAAACCAGCAAACCCGGTTATTGTCTCGGTGCTGTGGAAGACCCCATTTCTACACCCAGCCATAATGAAAGATAAGAAATCAGCAAACCTGGTTTCTCAATTTTATCGAGAATTGCGATATGCCAATTTCCTTAGCTCGACTCCTGGTTCGTTACCGTATTCTGAGTGTAGCGATCGCCAATGCAGGTATTACCTGGATCATCTTAATTATTGCGCCCCTGGGACTTTTTGCCGTGATTACCTGTACCCTAGCTGTGTTTATGGGTAGTCTGATCGTGACTACGTTAGGCGATCGGGCACTCGATCATCTCTTACACCTCGAAGGCGAACAACTGCGACAAACAGACCTGACCCCAAACCCTGGTGCATCAACGTTTCAAAGCGATCGCCACCTATCCCACCCACAACGCCGAGAAATCAGCGATCGCTAATTTACCAAAAATGCGTAAAACCTGAAAATTGAACCGATATGAATATAGATCCCTATTAACCGCCATGTCCGTTTGCTTACATCTAAGTCCATCCCAAACCCATGAAACCCTGTCCTATCAGATATTAACCCTAGAACTGACCGGACAAGACCGAATTATTGAACCCCAGGATATTGCAACCCTGGAACTCCCAACCGGAATTAACCCCCAGGGGGGAATAGTGATATCAGGACGCGGCCCCATTTGGTTATATGGCTACCTGATCCATGAACTCCATCCGACCGCTTGGATCGCCTGTTATGACCCCCGTTTGGGGGCGATCGTGGTTTCCAGTCATAGCCGAAAAGTGAGGGTAGGTCAAGTTTTACCCCTAGCCATTTCTCTTTTTAATCAGTCCCCCGCCCCCGATCCCCTGTGTCCTGCCTTGATGATTGTTGGGCCGCCGGATAGCGGGAAAAGCGTCCTGTCCCATGCCTTATTTAAAGCCCTTCTGCCCGAATATCCTAACATTTATTTACAAAGAGCCCATTGGGATGGAGAGGGCAATTATAGTTTAGAGTTAGGAGAGGATAAAACACCGGAGGTGATCGAAACGTTTAAAGCCCAAAATCGAGGCGGGTTAACGGAGCGTTTTTATCCCTATCATGCCCAGGGTATCCTACAACTGCGACGGCAGAAATCGTTAATTATTGTGGATGTTGGCGGCATGGTACAACCGGACAAGTATCCTATATTAGAGGCCTGTAGCCACTATTTGATTATTAGTTCTAAGCCCGAAGCGGTCAACCCCTGGCACGAATTCTGTGGTCAAAGAGGGAATTTAACCCCTGTAGCGGTGATTTCTAGTGTGTTAACGAATACGGAGGAGGTGCATCAAATTCAACCCTATATTGAGATTACCAGTGGCGCTTGGGTGATGGGTCAAGCTCCTGCTATTCCAGAAGTTTTGTTAAAGAAAGTTAAAGCCTTAATTCATAATTAAACAGAAGGATATCAGATGAATAATTTAGAGGATCATGTATCATTTAAGGCTGCACGGGGAGTGATGCAGCAAGCTGTTGTCGAATTACTAAAATGGTCTAAGTTTAGTTTAAATAGTGAGTTTAAAACAGACTTAGAGAATCAGGCAATTAATAAGGCTAAACAACTATTCTCGTGGACAGAAACCAGCGAAATTAAACCCCTACGTCTATTATTTGATGCGGTTAAACTAGAGCATAAACAAGATAATATCTATTACGCCCAACCCCAAGTTATTGAAAATCAAGATCCAATTATTCCCTATCCAGTCAATCAAGAACCAACAGCAAATGAATTACAGACTCTTAAAGATCAAATTAATAAAGAAATAAAAGAACTAAAATTAAATCAATCTGACTGGGATAATTTATCATTATTAACCCTAATTGTTGAGAAATACGGATCATTTATCAGTTTTGTTTATCCTAATGTCGCCTTAATTGATATAGCGCGTTCAACGGCGGCGGTAGCTTCGGCGTTAGCAGAAAATTCTGAAGCTCAAAACCTCTATTTAATCGCGGGTGATTTATCAGGAATTCAAAATTTTATCTATACAATTTCTTCCGATGGGGCGTTAAAATCTTTACGCGCTAGAAGTTTTTATTTAGAATTAGTCACAGAAGAAATTGTTCAACAACTGTTAATCGAATTAAAGTTACCTAAAACTAGCGTTATTTATGCGGGGGGCGGAAATCTCTATATTCTGTCATCGGGAGATGAAAAAAAAGCTAAAGATGCGGTTCAGGAAATAGGCGATCGCTTTAATAAATGGCTCATAAAAAGTTTTCAAGGTAAAGTATTTTTAGCGTTAGATTATGTTGAGTTACCAACGATAAACGTAAGTCAAAAATCTCTCTCGGAAGCGTGGGAAAAAGTTCCTCAAAAGTTAGGAAAACTCAAACATCGAAAATTTGAAGCAGAAATTAGTGACTTTCTAGCCATAAAATCCAGTTATGAGCCCTGTGGAGTTTGTCATCGAGATGATACGGAAAATTTAAAACCCCTTTCTGATCAAGATTCGGTTTTAGCTTGTCCAACTTGTCGAGATATGTTTGCTTTAGGAGGAGAATTACTCAAAGTTGATCTGATTATTCGCTCTCCAGAAAAAGAATTAACAGGATCACACCATCGGATTGATTTTGAATGGGAGCAAACCCCCATTTACTATCATGTTTTTCGCCAGTGGAAACAGATTACTACTCAAAAATCTGATACGGTATTATTAGTTAATGATTGGGATTTAGAACACTATCGTTTTCGCTGCTTTAAAAATCCATCTCCTTTGTTTTTAGGACAATATGCTCAAGAAAGTTACGAGGAACAAAATTCAACCATTCGTGCTAATGAATTAACGGATATGGCTGAAGGAATTAACCGAGTTGGTTATCTGCGAATGGATGTTGATAAACTCGGTCTAATTTTCGCCAAAGGGTTAGGAGATGATCAAAATTTACCCAGACTCGCGGGGTTATCTCGACAAATGACTTACTTTTTTAAGGTATATCTGAATAGTTTAGCGAAAAATCGTAAGGATAATTTCTTTCAACCTTTGGGAAATTCGGTAAAGTCTTTAAGTCAAAGCGATCGCCAAAATTTAGTATTTATTTATGCGGGAGGAGATGATCTATTTATTAGTGGAGCGTGGAATGAAGTTGTGGAATTTAGCTTTGATGTTTATCAATCCTTTCGCCACTATACCGGTCAACATCCAGATATTACTATTTCCGGTGGAATTAGTTTAGCGGGAGCAAAATTTCCCCTCTATCAAGCCGCTTCAGAATCAGGAAGTGCTGAAGAAAAAGCTAAAGGAAATGGACGGGATAGTTTGGGGTTATTTAATGCAGCATTAAAGTGGGAAGAATGGTTAGGTAAAGAAAATATAAAAGTTGCACAATTACAAACCATTGATGCTAAAATCAAAGAATATTTAGGAACGGATTCTCTCCCGGATCTGTTTGGAGTTCTGCCCTTTGTGCAAAAACTTCAAACCCTAGAATTAGAAGTAAATACCTCCAGAAATTTTGTCCGTAACTTATTAACAACGGCTCAACTCCAAGAGCAGAAAATTAAAGATTTTAAAGATAAACATCAAGAAAAAGGAGATGAACATTCCCTAAATGATATTCGATACTATTTGCATTTACCAAAAGTTGCCTATACTTTAGCGAGACTACCGGATAAGGTTCGCAATAATGAAGGATTTAGACCCGTTATGACTTCCCTAAAAAATCCTTATAATGCTCCTTATTTTCGAGCGATCGCTACTTGGATAGAATACTTAAATCGTCGATCAAATTCTCAGGATTTATGATATGATTACAATAACAACTCCCCCAAAACTTTCATTTGAAAACTATCTAAATTATGATGATGGGACAGATAACCGTTATGAGTTAGAAGACGGAGAATTAGTTCTAATGAATCCCCCAACATTTGATCATGCGTTAATTATCCGCTTCTTAACAAATGCCTTGGAAGCAGAAATTAATCGAGTTAATTTGCCTTGGATAACATTGCATAGTATAAGAGTCAGAACATCTATTAATCGCTCTCGCATCCCAGATATTTCTGTTATAAATAGAGAGCAAATCACCCGCAGGGATATATCAGCTATTGTCGAATCAGCAATTATAGCAGTAGAAATTGTTAGTCCCGAATCCAAAATTAGGGACTACCGCTATAAAAGATCAGAATATAGCGTTGTCGGGATTCCTGAATATTGGATTGTTGATCCAAGCGAACAAAAAATCACCATTTTGCAGTTAGTGGAGGGACTGTATGAGGAACAAACTTATCAAGGAAATCAGAGAATTATTTCTCTGACTTTCCCCGAACTCAATTTAACCCCGGAACAGATTTTTAACCTATAATTTGAGTTACTTATGCCCATTGATAAAGACATTGAAGACTACATCAAATCTCTGAAATTTCTCAAAGACTATTCAATTAGAGATTTAGTTAAACACGCTCAGGAATTTGGCCCTTATCTAAAAGAGCAGAGATTGGAAACTAACCAAGTTCGCAAATTTTTAGATGCTATTAATCGACTGAAAGTTAAAATTACTCAAAATGCTGATCAAAGTGATCAAAATACTGAGGAAAAGAACAAAAAAGTGTTGAGCAAAGAAGAAAGTAACAAGAAAGTGTTCAGTAAAATTGAGCCAGAAGTTGTCTTGTTAAAGCCTAAACTTGCCTATGCTGCCGCTCGACAACCAGCCGCTAAACCACTTAGTAAAGTGATATCTGTCGCCATTGACAAAGTACATAGTATAGAAGACTTTGAACGACTTGTTCAATTCATTGAATCAACCATTGCCTACCATAAAGCTGAAGGAGGAAAATAAATCATGACTGTAATTGATAGACCTCAAAAAAACTTACTCGGAAAAATTATTATTAACAGTACATTGGTAGTTGAAACCGGATTACATATTGGCGGTGGCGGTGAAAATTTAGATATTGGGGGGTTAGATAAACCCGTTATTCGTGACCCCATGACCCAGCGCCCTTATCTCCCTGGTTCTTCAATTAAAGGAAAGCTGCGGGCGATATTAGAACGGTGGTTAAAAAAACCCTTAAATCGTTCAGGAGGAAGCGGAACCTATCGTTATGAAAGCGACGATTTAGAAGACGGATATACAGAGATTTCTCCAGGTAAATTTGTGCGCTATCAAGGGGCAAAAACCTGTGAATTAAGTCGAGTATTTGGGTCAACGGGAGGATCAAGCTGTTATCTCAAAGCTGATATTATTGGATTAGAAGAATTAGAAAATAAAGGCAATCCTCAAACCATTAATGGTGAAACCTATATCAAAACCAAAGGACGGAATCATCCCGCACGATTAATCGTTAGAGACTGTCATTTAACAGAAGAATCCGCTAAACAACTAGAAAAAATTGACACAGGTTTGTATATGACCGAGTGGAAATTTGAAAATGGAATAGATCGAGTGACGGCGGCGGCAAATCCTCGTCAATTAGAACGGGTTCCCGCCGGTTCTAAGTTCAAATTTGAAATAGTATATACCGTTGAAAATGAAACTCAAGCCGCAGAAGATTTAGAGAATTTAGCGATCGCCCTTGCCATTTTAGAAGACGATGCACTCGGCGGTCATGGTTCCAGAGGTTACGGAAAAATCCGCTTTGAAAACTTCAAGATTGAGTATCGGGATATTGAACGTTATCGACAAATTGCCAGTGGCGATGGAAAATTCCTCCCCGTAGCGATTAAAGATATCGGAGAATTCTTGAGTCGTTTTAGTGATGTCAAAGCCCTGTTATCTGACAAAAAATCATAAATTATGAGTAATTGGAAATTAATTAGACTCAATTTCGGGCAAACACCTGCCCATTTTGGAGAAGTGGGAATCGGACTAGAAGAAAGCCGAGAAAGAGTCCGATCCGATACTTTATTTAGTGCTTTAATCAGTAGCTATGCTCGTTTGTTTGGTACACAAAAGGTAGAAGAACTATTAGGAAACTTTCAACAATCGCCTTGTTTTCGTCTGAGCTCTACCTTTATCTATCGTTATCAAAAATTAAAGTATACCTACTATCTTCCTAAACCTTTAGCTTTCCCTAAAAAATATCCAATTGGAAATGATTTAGAGTTTACCAAAACCTACAAAAAACTCTCCTATTTGCCCTTAGAGGTTTGGCAACGATGGTATCAAGGAGAAGGATTTACAGACAGCGATCGCCTAGAACTAATTCATACAACAAACAAAACTGCAAAAGATAACGATCCTTTGCACAAAGCTGGAACCTTTGACTACAATCAAGCCTTCAAAATTGATAAAAATCCAAAAGTTGCAATTGATCGCACCACTCGATCTACTAACTTTTATCATACGGGTTTTGTCCATTTTGAAAGTCACCCCAATGAAGATAAAAGCAAACCAGAGAACCACTCAGGATTATATTTTATTCTGCACTTTCCTACAACTAATCCCCACCTAGAAAAAGAAATTCAGGCGACTTTAATTTTCTTAGGAGAAGAAGGATTGGGCGGAGAACGTTCGAGTGGTGCAGGACGTTTTAAAATGGAGTGGTTAGACTTAACCCCAGAGTGGAAAAAAGTAGTTCAGCATCAACAATCAAACTACTGTTTAATTAGTTTGTTTTGGGATGATTATGATTCAATATCGCCGGAACTATTAAACCATGGCGCTTGTTATGATATTCAAGAGCGAGGGGGTTGGATAGCATCTTCTCCATCCGGTTATCAAAAACGGCGAAAAATGGTGAGAATGTTTACAGAAGGATCGGTTTTTTCCGCTTGTCCTCAAGGAAAACTTGCTAATGTCACCCCGGAGCGATTTAAAGATCATCAAGTTTATCGGAGTGGAGTCAGTTTAAGTCTACCCATTTCTATTAATTCCTAATCAAAATTATGGTTGCTACTCAACAGTCCAAAATCAAAAAACCCGAAGTCTATGACTCTCGAAGAATTAGATTAACCAGTCCTATTTTACATATTGGATCTGAAGTTTCCAAGTTAAGTCCCTTTGAATATGTACAAACCTCTAATAAAGTTTATCTTCCCGATAAAGAAGCATTAGCTAGAGGTTTACAGTCCAGAGGTAAACTGCAAGATTATATTAATGCTATTGATAATAGAAGGGAAATTACAGGCATTCTCAGACAAGCATTTGGGGAAAATTGGCAAACGGCAACGGATACCAATGAAAATCCTATTTTTCCTGAAATCGGGATTAGCAGTAACTGGACAGGGACAGAAGATAAAATTACTGATCTACGTCCAATGATTAGAAATGGTTTCGGACAGCTTTATATTCCCGGAACTTCGATTAAGGGGGCGATGAGAACTGCGATCGCTTATTATCTGATTAAACACGCCGATAAATATAAAACCCCGAAAACAGTCAGCCATATTGAACAACAATTAAGACGAAAATTAACATCCGGTGAACTCAGGGGTGCGTTTAATCAAAAGTTTGCCGATGACAACTTATTTATGAATAGTCTCTTTTCTGATTTTACCTTAAAATATCAGGAGTATGCGCCCCAAACCAGAACAGGGCCAAATACAGACTTTATGCGAGCAATTCATGTGAGTGATACTGAACCTTTGCTGAAAAAAACATTAACTCCTGCTAATGGAAATAAAACTATAGTTAATGTACCCATTGTTACGGAAGTCTTAGTTTCTAGCCACTTTGAGAATAATAATGCTAAACATCGAGCGTCTATTTACGCGGAAATGGTGACAGATGTTAGAACAGAATTTACTCTCACAATTGATCATGAAATGTTGAGTTGGTTTCGCCATCAACAAGGAATGATTATTCCCTTTAAAAATTCACAAGAACTCTTGAAAATTTGCCAAGAATTTGCTCAGGAACAATGGGATGGAGAGCATGATTATTGGAACAATATTGAAGATCATAAAAACCAAGGAAAAAACTTGTATTTTGATAAAATTAGAGATTTTTATGAAGATGAAAAATGTCCTTATCAAACTCGATTAGGTTGGGGAAGTGGGATGACAGGAACAACAATTAACTGGTTATTAAAAGATGATTTAAGATCCCAATTGCGAGATACCTGTGGGATTAAAGCACCGGGTTTTGAAGCTCCAAAATCTCGAAGGACAGTTACTAATCAAGACGGAGACAGCAGTTATCTCCCCGGATGGGTGAAGCTTCAACTCCTTAAAAATCAGCAACCTTAAGCAACAGGGTTTCTTGCTATTACCTAACAATTTTTAATCATGCTCATTCGTTCAACTTGGATATTAACCCCCAATGAAACCACCATTTTACCCCGTGCTTATAGTTTGGAATTGGTGAAACAACTCCATGAACAATTAGGATTAGAAATTGGGAAAGAAGCAATTCCTTCCGTATCTTTTGCCGGATTAACGGGACGTTGTTTAGCATCAGAAGGATTTTTAACCTTTAATTTAGGAGAGTTTTATCAATTATCATTATGTGGATTAGAAGAAAGAGCCGGAAAAGCGATCGCATCCCTCAATCTTTCCGATTCTATCACATTTTTAGGGGCAAATTTTAATATTATTAATCGAGAAGATGAGATTACCAGTTATGAAGAACTTTATACCACCTTAGTTGCCAATGAACCCGAACCCACCAGAAAATTTAACCTACAATTTGTCACCCCCACCGCTTTTTCTCAACAGCAAAACCATTTATCCTTACCTGTTCCAGCGTTAATGTTTCGCAGTTGGTTAGAGCGTTGGAATCATTTTGCACCCATTTATTTAGGAGGTGATGAATTAATTGCTTATTTAAGTGGTTTAATCAAATTACAAAAGCATCAATTAAAAACCCGTAACTTTCAACTCCCCCGTGGTTATTTACCCGGGTGTACGGGTCAAATTACCTTACAAGTTCCCCATCGAATTGATCCATTATTAGCAAATGTGGCTCATTTATTAGTGAATTATGCTACATTTGCGGGGACGGGGGTTAAAACCCGATTGGGGATGGGGAAAACACAAATTAATTCTTATCAAGGTGAACCATGAAAATTATTTCTTTTTTAGGCTTTAACCAGTATATTGAAACAATGTATCTTCATCCTCAAGGAACTGATAAGTGTTTCACAGCTTTTTTTCAAGAAGCACTTGTTCAGTTTTATCAACCTAAAACTTTATATGTATTACTCACTCAAACTGTAGAAACTCAACCCCCAAGAAATGCAACAGAATCTAACTGGACTGTATTACAAAGACTGTTAAAAGATCGAGTTCAGTTAGAAGCTATTAAGAATATTCCAGAAAGGAATAGTCCTGAAGATATTTGGTGTATGTTTCAACAAATTGATAATTGTTTAGAACCTGGGGATAAGGTTATTTTTGACATTACCCATAGTTTTAGATCCGTTCCTATTTTAGCCTTAATTGCCGTGAGCTATTTGCGAGTAGTGCGCCAAGTAACTATTGAGGGATTACTTTATGGTGCTTTTGAAGCCAAAAATAAAGAAACCAATGAAACACCCACTTTTGACTTATTACCCATTGTGAGTTTATTAGATTGGACAACTGCAACCGATCAATTTATCAAAACAGGGAATGGGGAATCACTAGCAAGTTTACTTCATAGTAGTAATTCTCAGACCGAAAAACTAGCAGCAAGTATTGATGGAATTTCCAAAGGATTACAACTTCTAAGACCTATGGATGTTATGCAAGAAGCAGCAATGTTACCCCATCATATTGCAGAAGCATCACCTATAGTTTCTCAATCTGTTCCTCCATTTACCAGTTTACTTGAGCGTGTAGAAAAAGATTATGGTAATTTTGGTTTAGAAAATCCCTCTGATTATATAAATCATCCTCAAGCATCTTTACTGCGACAACTCAAGATCATTGAATGGTATGCAGAAAAAGGGCAAACTGTTCAAGCTTTATCTTTAGCTAGAGAGTGGCTACCTTCTTTATTATCTTATCACTTTAAACTAGATCCTTTGGATAAATCTAATCGAGAAGAAATGGAACTTTTATTAGCTGGAGGTAAAATCAAAGACTCGGAAGGAAATCTAATCAAAGAATCAGTTTACTTAGAACAATGGTCAACTTTACCTAAAATACAAAAAAGCCAACTTAATCGTTTATGGGGTAGTGGTTTTAACCTGGCTAATCTTCGTAATGATGTTTTACACGCAGGGTTTCGTAAAAATCCTAAACCCGCTCAAGAAATTCTTGAAAAAACACAAAGTATTATTCAAGAATTAAAACTGGTAGCAAAAACTTGGAATTTAGAAGATGATAGCCTTTAAAAGTAGGTTTGCTTGAGAAACAAATTTCACTTATTCTCACCCTAACACGACTTTTAATTTTTAATTAATGAAACTCTATAGGTGCGTGCACTTTAATAGCCACACCCTACAAATTTAAGTTATTATTGAATCATGAAAACTACCCTAATTTCTACTGTCGGAACTAGCTTAATTTATCCTAATTTATCAGGACTTCCTGTTGATGAAACAACTTATGAAGCCTGGTTAAAACGTCAACCTTTATCGGAGCAACCTTTATTGAGTTATGAACTCATCTCTAATATTAGAACAGCCCTACAGCAGAAAAACTGGAAACAATTAGCAGACTATTTAGGGCAAATCCCCGGAACAACTCGACTCTGTGGCGCAGAAATTAACTCAATTACCGATTTAATTCAACGAAAATACTGTATCGAAAAATGTACCTTAATGTTCTGCCATTCAGCAACGCCAGAGGGAGAAAATATTGCCGAAATCTTGAAATATTATTATCAAAATAAAGGACATCGTACCGAAACCCAAAAAATTGAAGGGTTACAGGATGATCAACCGAAACTATTTAGAACCAAAGGACTGCGAAATTTAGCAAAAACCATTAGTCAAATTGTGCGGGAACAAACCCCACAATATTGTGCGATTAATGCGACCGGGGGTTATAAAGCTCAAATTGCGATCGCAGTTTTAATGGGACAAGCATTAGGAGTTCCCGTTTATTATAAACACGAACGCTTTAGCGAAATTATCGCTTTTCCTCCGATGCCCATTGGTTTAGATTTTAGTTTATGGTTAGAAAAAACGGGTTTATTAAGTGCTTTAGATCGTCAAGATTTAGTGCAATGGCAAGAGGTTGAAGAAGACTGGGATGAACGCCTGGAAGCGTTAGTAGAACGAGTGGAGATGGATGGAAAAATTTATTTAGAATTATCTCCCACCGGTCAAATTTTTCACGAAACTTTTAAGGGTCGTTTTGCTTCAGAATATGATCAAGTTTTGCCCCCGGCGGTTCCTATTTCTCAGAAACAACAACCGGATTTAACCAGTCATGGTTGGGGAAACGCTAGAACTCCTATTTTAAATTGGTTACAAAAAATCACCGATGATTGTGCTTATGTTCAATCCTGCCGCACCCATTATTGGAATCAACATTTGCCCGCACCTGTGTTATTTAGATTGAGAGGAGAACAAATTGAAGGTGTGTTGAGTAATGGCACTTGGACAGTGAAATTTTATGTTGATACCTCATCTAATACCCCAGGACAACGGGCGGCTTGTGTGGCAGCTTTAAATCAGAAAATAGAACAGTGGAAATAAGGATTAAACAGCAACAAAACTAGAATAATAAAAATGCTTTCTGTATAATAGAATAGGTTGCCTACTTCAACCCCTGACGGGCTAATTTGGCATAGGTTTTAACAGTTTCATAGGGCATTTCTAAATCCTCAGCAATCTCTTTTAACGATTCCCCAAACTCCTGACGGGCTAAAATTGTAGCCCTAGTTTCACAGACCTGCATAGCTCTTGTCCCTCCCGTGCGTTTTTGAGTTTGCATTAGGGTTTGGGTAATTTGTTCCACCCGTTGAGCAAATAATATCTCAACCGTTGTTGTTTCTAATAATTGTTGTTGCGTCCATCCTAACTGAGTTTGACCTAAACCAAATGTAGTTTTATGTCCGGTTCCACAATAGGGCGCAAATTCACCTAATGCGGAGAACAATTGTACAAATTTCGGTTGATTATAGGCTTCTTCTGCTAATCTATATTCAATCGCTCCCGTAAACCCAGTGACTGACCCTTTTTTACCCGCAGAAACTTTTAAAGATTGTAATTGATGACGCAAAATGATCACATTTTCATCAACCCAATTTAAAAATGTGTCCTGGTCAAAAGACTGTTGAGAAAAATCATTCCAACGTCGCAAATAACTATGAAATACATTAAAGGGTAAGGGTAAGGGAAAATGATGTCCTTTACGCCTAAAGCTCGTAGGAGAAATAAAACTTAGGGCTAAATTTTGAGTTATAGAGGTCTGAAATAACTGTTGGTATGTGGCGGGAGTTTGAGCGATTTTAATTTCTTTAATATTTAGTTTGACTTGTCGTAAATCAATGGTTTGAGGTTGATTTTTTAACCAATTAATTAACCCAGATACCATAGATTTAGACAAGGCACTAACTGACCATTGGTAGGTTTGATTAGCATAAATTTGTAGTTGTTTTCCTGCTGTTCCTATTTCTCCTTGTAACCCCGATAATGTGAAGGGTTTTTCGGATTGTCCATCATGCAAATATTGAGATAATTGGGGATCAATTTGACGGATTTGATCCAAAAACCAAGCATGAAGTCCAATCGTATATTGAGGAATTAATAAGGCATCGGTTTCAGGAACCAATTGAAAGGTCACGGCTACAAGTTCGGTGGTATCTGGTAAATTTAAAGGAGAAGATGATGTTTTTTTTATCATATTATTTTTTAAATGAATCAAGTAAAGTGAGAAGATGGTTATAGAAAATTAGGGAAATAAAAACTCAATAAATTGAGTATCTCAGATGTCTTGAAGAATATAAACTCTATATTGTTTATATAAGATAGATTATTATTTGACCTGAATTATTTTCTTATATTCCTCAATGTACTTAAACGGAAAAGGAATTACGGTACTTTGACCCGTGCGAACAAAATCAACATCCATCGTTGTTAGCAGTTGTCTGAATATCAATTCCGAACCATCTACCGCAACAATTTTACGAAGATGGCAGCTATCTTTAAAAGAAGATTGTACATTTTCTTTGCGATTTCCAACAAAGTAATAAGCCTCTGTTGCGGTTTCACCAAAATAATTTATATTGAGAGAAGCAGCAAAGATGTCATCCAGACTGTGTTTATCTTTTGGGAAATGTAATCTAATCTGATGTTTAGTTAAAAAATAATCTCTTAGTTCAGATGCAATTGTCGATTGTTTTCCTAGCTGTTCATTAAGAATTTTTTTGAAGCTATTTTTATCAATTTCACTGTCACCTAATTTTTTTAACTCCTCATGAAATTTGACCAGTTTATCTCTATTTTCTATGACTCTTTCTTCCATAAATCCTTGTATAATTTCTGCTAAAGCATCTCCATTTCTCTTGTTTTCAGGAAAAAGCATTTCAACTTCTTCGATAATAGTTCTAATTTTATCAAGGTCGGGAATAGTGATTTCCTCAGTACGGAATATTTGATTGATGTCGCCTACATCAGAGACAACAAGACCTTCTAATGTCCTGAGTTTCTTGGAGTTATTGTCATCCGTCATAAAGTTTTGATATTGTTCAAATTTTTTCCAATTAAATAGGTCTTTTACCCTATGGAATTCAAAATCCCCATTGGGTTGAATTTCCATAAAAATAACGTGACTTTTATCTTCATCCCAAGCAGCAAAAGTCCAAACTCCTTTGCACTGAAGTTCAGCCCAATTAAACAGGTTTAACTTACCGGAGCTAATATCACGCTTGATGAGCAGTTCTTTTATACTTGTTTTAACAATAGCTTGATTTAGACTTGCAGTTGATTCAATAGTAAGATTCTGTCGTTGTGTATTTTCGTCAGAGGCGATATACTCATCATCAAGTCCATTTTTTGAATAGTAGGATTCATTATGAATAATTCTAAAATTCAAAGCATTTTTTTTGTCAGTTTTTTCATCGGTAATCAGTTTTTGATCAGTCATATAGGGAAAAATTAATTTTTTCAGTGTAGTCACTAAACTAGCAGAATCTTCACTATTAACTCTATCAACTATGTTTATTTTTTGCTCATTAAGTAGGGAGTGCAGTTGTTTTGGTTGTTTCATCAGAGTGCGTTTTAATGGAATTTCTTCATCGATTTTACGGGGACTAAAATTAACATCCATGTATTCAGATAAATGTTCTTTAATACTCGTTATCACCGAGTCAAAAATACCCGCACGACTTTTATTAAAATCATCAATACTTGCAAAATCAAGAAATGGGGTAGATGCTTTTTTGCCTTTTAACCCAGATGCAATATATGTTAGTTTGGCGTCACTTTCACCATCACGCTCTAAATGTCTTCGCAGACTGGATGTTGAAGGTTCAAATATATAATGAGGTTTATTATAAAGAGCAGTATTCAGTTCTTTTTTGCGCTGATTATCAGTAGTATTTTTTAGTTCTTTAAGGATAGAAATTTTAGTTCGGTGACGAACAATTTCAACCTTTAGTAAGTAATCATATCTTAAAGTGATTTTAGCAATATCAAGACAATCTTTATTTTTACCTTCAATGTTTGGGACAAGTAACAAGGCTCCGGTTAAATTACAATAATGATACTTAACAAAACGTGATCTTGAGGAAGAAAGGGAGTTGAGCAAAATTTGAGCCAGCCATGCTTCACAAATACAATCTTCAGCATCATCGCGTGAAACTGTCGGAATAACTTCCATAACAGCATTATCATTAAATTCCTTATTTGATCTAATATTAGAAAGACATTGATAAATATCAACGGGTTTCTTAAACATAGCATAGGCATATTTTCCATATTGAAACATGACAGCAAAAGCATGGAAATCTTTACCAAGAAGATAATCTAATTCTCTGGCTCCAGACCAGTTGCCTTTGATTTCTCGTTCTAATCGAATAAATATGAAGTCTCGTTTAATAGCATCAATATTAAAATTGATCTTGAGACGGTTGGTTAGAATACTCATTTGGAAAACTCCTGTTTAATAAATTCCAGTGCTGAATTATCTATTTTATCATTCTTACATAGATAAGGAATTTGAACAATTTTTCCATCAGGTGAAATAATCTCCTTAAAATCGGTAGTTGAACTACCCAGGATATTGATGATAAAAACTCGATCAGCCCCAACATCCTCCATTTTCTCACGAATTTTATTAGTTAACTCATCTGCTTCTACTGCAATTGTATCATTCCAGAACTTGAAGTCTATATAAATGTTCTGATTTGTTTTAAAATCAAAGCGTTCAAATTCATGTATATCCAGTTCTAATAGAGGAATATTTAAGAAATTTTCAAAGATATGTTTTCCACAAACTTCGCCTAATGCTCCTTTATAAATATTGTTGAACATTGGAGGCGTTAACATCCGTTCAGATTCAGGGAATTCTGTAGCCCAACCCGAATTAATAAATAATTTATGAAAACTATCAATTCTCATTAAATCTGTCAATCTTGCTGTTTCTTGACTCACTGTTTTGACTGCTTTTTTTCCATAGCTATCAGAAAAGAAAACTTCAATATCATTATAATCATTTTCCTGTAAAAAGTAATAGAAATTGGCTGCTTTTGGCAATTTTAGGTAAATAGGATTCCATTTTTGATCCCATTCTGAATCTTGGGAAATTGTCGGTTGACGAAGAACTTGCACTCTGAGATCTTGCCAGTCTTGAATACTTTTAGATTGCCAGGGTTTACTGAGTTGGCTCCGAATATAAGCAGCAGTCTGATTGCTTCTATGGGATGCAATATTTTCTGCTTCTTTTACGTCTTCAGATTGATGATTCAACTCACCGGCTGATTCCAGGAGAGCCGTGTATTCACCAACAGGAATAACATCCTCTGGTACAGAAAATCGGGTTAGATGTTTTCGGATTGAATCGTCAGCAAGAATATGAATGGTTGGAGCTTTCATATTTGTTCGACAGATTCGACCAATAGCTTGAATAATTACTTTATTCAAGAACAAGGAGTAAGCCTTTGTGTTATATAAACTGATAAAATCTTCGGCTTTGCGCTTTGACTTAGATCTTCCTACAAATCGATGAAATGCTGTATCTAAATAATTTTTAAATGTCCGGCGAGAAATAGCTCCATTTTCTCGCAAAAACTCTAACTGAAAAATATATTTAATAAAGTCCTCATCCTGAATATTATCACCATAAAGATTCACCAATAGATGTCTTGGGCTATCTAGGTAAATCCCATTAATATCCATATTTTTATCCTGGGGAAAGCTATTAATTTGTATGGGTTTTATAGAATCAGGAATTGGAAATTGCAGATTTTGCCCCACGCCAAGGGTCTGGTAAGTAGACAAAATGAATCGACGTTTATTCTCTTTTAAATCCTTGAGCAATTGTGATTTATTTTGATCAAATTCATCAGTAGAAAGTACAACTATTGTTTCTTGTATACCACTATCTATAACATCTTTTTTTCCTTCTAAAAGTAATTCTGCATATTCATTAAATATATCCCTATCAAACTTCGGATCGGAAGATTTTGGAAATTTAGTAAACAAGCAAAGAAACCCATGGCAATCAGGATGATCAAGAAAATATTTCCATGCTGTTAACGCTCTGACATAACGACTAAACGAAAATTCAATAGTTTTTTCATCCTCATCCTTCATTTTCTGGCGAACAGTGTTCCAAAGAGCCTGGGCTGCTTGTTGATCATCCAAAATAAATTCTAACTGTTTAATCGCTTCATTTTTTCCATCTGTTTTAATAAATTGAGTTTCTATTTTAATTTGATTATATCCTTGAGTAGCTTGAGAATAAGACTCTTTGAGATGATCAATCTTATCTTTCTGAAGACGGATAAAAGAATCTTTCAAACGATATTTTAAATACTCAAGATCATAATTTCCAATGTTAGTATAAAGTCCAGCCGTTGCAGAAATACCAACGACCATTGCTTTTGAACAGACTCCAGCCAAAAAAGATTCCGGTGTGCGGCTGAAGTTAAACATATATATTTTTGACAAAGTATCATGTTCATCGCTATCAACAATATCATGGTAGCGAAAACCTCTATCATAAAACCCTTGACCCTGGATGGTTCCAGTCTCAGTTTGCAAGTTAGAGAGTAGGTCACCTTCGATAATCTTGCGAGTCAATAATTGGATATATGTACTATCAATTTTAAAGTCATGAAGAACTGTTTTAACTGCGGATTCAAGATGATAAAGTTCTTTAATTCTGTCATCTTCTTGCTTTAAATGGCGATAGTTGTCAGCTAAATACTTAACTCCTCTCTGGAAATACATTAAAAATCCAGCAATTTCACTCAGAAGTGAGCGAATATCAACACCCGATCCTTTTGTACCTGCATCAAAAGCTTTAATCCAATTTGTCCGGTTTTCTGAATCTTCAACAATCTCAATTCGCTTATTACTCGCATCTAATACATAATGAAATTCATAGTCATAGAATAAAAAGTTGCGTTTTTTAACTGAAAATTGATCGTCAGATTTACAACTATGTTGGAGTTTATATTTATTAAATATTTGATCAGCTTTTGTTTTAAAAGAGTTAATCTGTTCCAGCAAAGATAGCCAATTTTTCCTAGAGGGATGTTTTTTTCGCCAATTAGATTCCTGAAAAAGTATTGTCGGGCATTCACTTTGCATCAAATGGTTATGAATATTCAGAAATGAATTTATCATATCCAATCGATGCTCCAACCCTGATTGAATGATGTTTGTAAGGACAGCTTCTTTTGTACTATCAAATTCATCAATAAATATGAGTGCCTGATCAACCAGCCGCTCATAGCAGTAATAAGAATCCTCAATAAGCGTTGCGTTTTTAACAAGGAATTTATCCATACTCAAAAACAATACCGTACGCTCATCTGTAAAGACACTGGGATAGAGTTTTCCGATCCATTGATAATCTTTATTGTTTTTAATCGCTGACAGTTTAGCCTGTTTGGTTTTAAAATTTTCTTTTAATTTATTTTGAACAAATTTTCTGAATTTTGGCTCCAGATCTTGACGAATATCTATTTCAAATTTAGATTTAACGAATGAATGGAGTTTGGGATCTCTAATAATTTCCACATATTTTTTTAATCGATCATAAATTTCCGTCTTGAACTGTTCAGGAATTTCAAAAGCAATGGAAAGGAGATTGTTAATAATGGTTTCAGAATTAGAATCAATAAAAAGTACATACTTATCAAAATTATCTTCTTGGTTGTCGTTGATAAAACGTTTTTTAAAATCCTCTATAGGTAAATTTTTTTTGAGGTTGGTGATAAAAATAATTTTTCTATTTTGATTTGCAAATTCCTGATAATTAGAATAAATAAAATTGAGGACGTTGTGGGTTTTTCCAAAACCAGTCGGCATACTGAGAAGAAGCAGTCCAGGATTAGGTTGTTGACAGTATTGATTTAATATTTCTTGCATATATTCTTTATGACTTTAGTATATTCTATATCTTATAATCATAACACGGTTGATCATAAAAGTGATTTTTTTGGTTTATAATTTAGTTATTGTTAGGGCAAGGAGATTACACACTTAGCGTGAATAGTTTTATTATAGTCTATAATCCGTTTGTTTCTATGATAAAATTCAATCAGACCTAAATCAGTAAAAATCACTTAACATAAAATTGTAGAGTGTATAAGCGTAGCGCCCGCACCAACTCAAAAGTTTTAATCATCAATCAACAACAGGAGGTTTATGGTTGGAATAGAAGCACGGAAACAAACCAATATTATTTACCCTGATAGTGATGGAAAACCTATGTCAGATAATACCAAACAATTTCGCTGGATTACGGTGATTTACCATAATTTAGAATGGTTATTTGCTCATGATCCTAACGTATTTGTGGCGGGTGATTTACTTTGGTATGCTGTTGAAGGAAATAATAAAATCCGTCAAGCACCGGATGTTATGGTGATATTTGGTGTTCCTAAAGGCGATCGCGGATCTTATATGCAGTGGAAAGAAAATCACATTTCCCCCCAAGTTGTCTTTGAAATTCTTTCCCCTGGAAATACCTTAACGGAAATGAATAAAAAGCAGGTTTTTTATCACCGTTATGGTGTGGAAGAATACTATATTTATGATCCTGATAAAAACGATTTAACGGGTTGGTTAAGGGGAGAAGATGGTTTAGAAGTAATTGAAATAATGGAAAATTGGGTGAGTCCTCGTTTGGGAATTCGTTTTAATTATTCTGAGGAAGAATTAAAACTTTATCGTCCCGATGGTCAACCTTTTGTTAGCTATTTAGACATTTCTCAACAACTGAATACGGCGTTACAGGAGGTTGAACAAACGCAACAACGTTTACAAGCAGTTGAACAACAAGTAGAACAAGAGCGAGAACGGGCTGAAAGGTTAGCAGAACAGTTGCGATCACTCGGAATCAACCCCGAACAAAAATAGGAGTGCGAGCGTCCTCGCTCGCTAGAAATATATTGTTTAAATACAAAGACAACTTATCATTTTTTCCCCATCCGATTATCTTGAAAAGATGTCCCAATACCCTGTAAAAGACCTTTCCCAATTAAACCTAATCCTCGACCGACAACATTAGTTAAAACATAAATAATCGCACTTCCGACAAAGGAAATCGCCGCCCGTAGAGGAGGAGCAAACGCATCGCGGGTTTCTAAGATTAATGTTACCGTTAATGGAATTCCCGATAACTTTTCTAACTCATCTCGGCGGGGAGAATAAATGACTTGTTTTTGAATTCCCCTTTCGCCTAAAACTAGGAGTAAATAAGAACTTTCAAAAATTGCTTTGGGTTCGGCGACATATTGATCCAGACGATATCGCCAGGATAAACTATTTCTAAATCTCTCAATTTCACGGGTTGATAATAAACGTCGATCATAAAATTTGAGTTTGATTTCTTCATAATCTGAAAAATAATTGAGTAAAGGTTGAATAATTGCATTAGCGACTTGAATTAATAAATTTTGTAATAATGCTTCTGCACGTTCCATGGCGTCTAAAGTTCCAGCCGGACAGGATAAATTATTAATAGTTAAGGGTCTACAAAATAATAAATGCTCAAATAAATCCTTAGATAAAGGAATTTTATCTAAAATATTTTTTTGAATGATCTCAGCATCTTTTAAGATAACAGCAACAATTTCAATGTTTTCTTTGTCCGTGGTTAAAGTATAATATTTCCCAAAAAAATCAATAGTTGCAGATTGCCAAAACTCTGCGATTAAACTCGACATTTTTTCAGCCAGTTGTTCATATTTAATATCGGATAATATTAATTCATCTAATAGAAGTTCTAACTGTTTTAACAAGACATACAACAATTCTCGTTTTTTAGATAGGCGTAAAATATCAATTTCTAAAGGCATTCCGGTTAAATTAATTAATCCAGATTGCAATTTCATGACGGTTTTATCAAATAAAACTGATTTTAAATTATTAGCTATAATTCCTGAACTTTTCTCATTGGTGGGATTAGAAGTGATAACTAAAGCACTATTTTGATAATTATTCAGAGGTTCATAATTATCAGAATTAAAATCATTACTAGCAATAGCAGCAGATTCCTCAAGACTGGCTGCGGTTTTGTCCGACGAAAGTTGACTAATAATCCAACGGGCTGTTAACAGTTCTCGCCGTTTTCCCGTCAAAATTAACTTATTAATAATAGTAATAGTATCCTGTTGATTAAATTCTTCTAAATTCCGTTTAATTTCTTGGTTAACTTCCGCGATCGCTTGTTCAATTTGTTGGAGTCCCGGTTGAACTAAAAACCCTTGAATCTTTCCCAATAATGAACCCGTTTTTCGAGATACAATACCCACAAATGGTTCTCGATTCAATGCTGCCAAGGATTCTAACCAATAGCGTTCTCCCGCCACCAATTGATGAATAATTATCACCAATTCCCTGACTGGAATCCCCTTATTACAATAACCATCTACTCCAATTTTTTGGGCTGCCAGTAATAAATATGGTTGTTTAACTGTAGTTAATAACAAAATCGGAATTTTAGGATATTGAGTTTTCAACTGTTGGCAAAAATCTAAAATAGGATGATTTTTAACCGCCGGATTTCCCCTGATTTTTAACCCCAATTCCAAAATAATTAAATCAACGGGTTTCTGCTCCTCTGAATTAATCTTAGTTTCATTTACCGTTACCAAGACTTTTAATGCAGCCTCCAAACTTTCAACCTCTGCGACCACTTCTAAATCCGAAAATGGCTCTAATGCAGTTAGTAACCCCATCCGAAAAATAGGGTCATCATCAATGATCAAAAGTCGCACAGTAGATGAAGTCATAAAACTTTAAATGTCGGGTTTCGGGTGGTGGCTAACTAAATCCACTAAAGTATTAATAATTCGATCCCGTTCCATCGGAATAATTTCCTTACCTTGCAAAATCTCTTGCATTAACACATAATGGGCTAGGGTTCCAATGATCACCCGTGCCATCGCTTCAGGGTCACGAATAGCAATATAGCGCTGAGTTGTTAGGTATTCTGTTAAAACTTCAATTCCTGGTTTTCCCAAATGGTGTACAAAGGTTTTAGCTAACTCGGGAAATCGCCCCGACTCCCCAATGACAAGACGAACAAAAGCTAAATGTTGCTGATCATCCAAGGAATTATCTAAAATTGTATTGGCAATTTGTCGCACCACAACAGCCGGTTCAGCTTCCATTAATTCTGCTCTGTGGGACTCCACCATAATTTGACATTTTTTCTGGGCTAACCGCTTGACCAAGGCAATAAATAACCCTTCTTTGTCCCCAAAATGGTTATAAACCGTCGCCTTTGACACTCCCGCCGATGCAGCAACCCGATCCATACTGGTGCCTGCATACCCATGCACTAAAAATTCTTGCAGCGCCCCTTCAAAAATTTGTTCGGCTTTCTCGCAAATACTATCCAACTGGGAGATTTCGGTCTGTTCTAATGCGTTCATAAAAAATACAGGGGAGATTTGTAAATGAGTGTGTTTTAAAACCACCAGAGGAAAATTTACTCAGGCCAATACATTCAATAGAAATTCCTCCTATAATTCTCTACATTGTAGCAATTTTAGCCGATAATCCCCCCTAGGCAATAATGGGAAGGTTTTTTCTGGAATTTATGCCTGGGTTGATGTAGCAATCTGGAGTAATCAGTTATCAGTCATCAGTGAACAGTTATCAGTGTAAGAGTTAATCGTTAAATGTTAATTTTAATTATACAAAAAACCAAAATTATGAGCAACTTTTTTGGACAACTCCGACAAAAACTGAGCAAACCTGTACTCTTTGGTTTGTATGGAGCGATGGGTTGTTTAGGTGCTGCAACACTATTGGGTGAACCCCTATTACAATTAACAAAAATTTCCCCCAAAGTCGATCAATCTCCCTTAGCAATTGTGCTATTAATTGATACTTCTGGCAGTATGAATGAAGATGGCAAACTCCGAGAAGTCAAAACCGCGGCTCAAGCCTTTGTCCAACGACAGGATTTATCAGAAAATCGTTTAGCGGTATTTGGCTTTGGGAGTAATATTCAAGCTGCTGCTAATTTAACCGATAATAAACCCACTTTAGAACAAGCGATCGCCCAAATTTCCGATGGTGGTGGTACTAATATGGATCAGGCCCTGCTCGCCGCGACTCAAGAACTCCAGTCAACCCCACAACGGCGCAATATTCTTTTATTCACCGATGGACAACCCGGATATGCCGGGGCAAACCTCAACCGAGAACAGGCAAAAACCTTGTCAGCGATGAGAATAGCTGCATCCGAGGGTATTAACCTCGTGGCCGTTGCTACGGGAGATGCGGATACCAATTTTCTCGCTAAACTAACGGGCGACCCTGACCGGGTTTTTTATGTGAACTCTGGTGACTTTGACCAAGCCTTTCGACAAGCCGAAAAAGCCCTATATAGCAGTCAATTAGTTGAGTCTGGCCCTACGGGAAATTATGGGGTTGTTTACTCAGTTTTACGGATAGGCGGATGGACGGCCCTTTTAGCCATGGGTACATCCCTAGCCCTCATTGCTGGCCAAAACTATTACCTCCGTCGCCGTCTTCTGACTCCCCAACAAGCGGCCATAGGTGTTGTCGGAGGTTTAATGGCGGGACTGGTGGCTGGAGGAGTGGGTCAACTGTTATTTATTCCGTTTGCGGGCATTCCTATTCTAGCCATTGGGGGAAGAATCATCGGTTGGGCAATTTTAGGCTCGGTGGTCGGGGGAGGAATGTCTTTCTTTGTTCCGAACTTGCAACGGGGCCAGGCGGTGCGGGGTGGGACAATAGGTGGAACAGCCGGAGCCATTGGATTTCTGATTATTTCGGCAGTATCGGGTGATTTAGTGGGGCGATTAATTGGGGCGGCCATTATTGGATTTTTTATCGGTTTAATGATTGCTTTAATTGAACAATTCAGTCGGGAATCTTGGTTAATTGTTTCTTGGACACCTAACGAACAAACGAAGATCAATTTAGGAGCAGAACCCGTTTTATTAGGCAGTTCAGAAAATAACCATATTTACCTGAGAAAAAGTCAAGGATATCCCCCTATTACCGCCAAAATCTACACCGAAGGAGAAAAAATTATTATGGAATTTGACGAGGAAATGAAGGAAAGGGGGATGAAAATTCTCAAACAAGAACTCCATGATGGGGAGCAACGCAAATTAGGAGATGTCACCCTAGAAGTTAGAACTACTAACAAACCCGTTGTTGGGCTTTAGCCCCTCCTGGAGCGAACCCACCCGTTGTTGGGCTTTAGCCCTTCTTGGAGCGCTGAAGCGCAACAACGGGGCTTTTTTGTGATATAGTAAACTAAACAGTTTAGTTTCAAGATTGGGCGGGAGGAAAAATTATGGTACGCCAAACAACAGTCGGTAAACTTTCATCCCCGAAACTGCCTCGAACGGGGATTTTGGTTGCCGTAACCACCTTCGCAATTAGTGGTTTAATGGGCTATACTTTCTGGCGGTATCGTCCCACTCCCGCCGAACCCGCAGCCCTACCCGAAACCGTTGTCCCGGGAATCAAAACCGTTACCGCCTTGGGTTGGTTAGAACCCCAGGGAGAAATTATTAAACTATCTGCCCCCCAGTCCAACCAAGGGAGTCGGGTGGATCAATTATTGGTGAAAGAGGGAGACTTGGTAGAGGCGGGACAAGCGATCGCCATTTTGGATAGTCGCGATCGGCTACAAGCAGCCCTAGAACAAAGCAAAACCGAAGTAGAAGTTGCCCAAGCCCGTTTAGAGCAAGTCCAAGCGGGGGCGAAACGGGGGGATATTCAGGCTCAAAAAGCCCGATTTCAGGGCAACCAGGCGGAGTTAGATGGACAAATTATCACCCAAAAAGCTACCATTGCTACCCTAGAGGCCCAACTCCGGGGAGAACGGAGCGCCCAAGAAGCCACCCTAGACCGAATTCAGGCAGAACTCAACAACGCTGAAACCAACTGTCAACGCTACGACAACTTATATCAGGATGGGGCCGTATCCGCCCAAGATCGCGATAGTCAATGTTTGCAGGCCGAAACCAGCCTTAAACGCTTACAGGAAGCCCAAGCCAACCTGAACGAAACTATTAGCAGCCGCACTGAACAAATTCGAGAAGCCCAAGCCAACCTCAGCCGCACCATCGCCACCGTTGACCAACAAATTGCTGAAGCCCAAGCTACTTTAACAGCCGTTAGCGAAGTCCGTCCAGTGGATGTCCAATTAGCCAAAAGTGAATTAACAAAGGCTGAAGCTGCTGTTAAACAAGCGGAAGCGAACTTAGAACAAGCTTATGTGCGATCGCCCCAAACCGGACGGGTGATCGACGTAAATACCCACGCCGGGGAACTGATTTCTAATGACGGCATTCTCGAACTAGGACAAACCGAACAAATGTATGCTGTTGCTGAAGTTTATGATAGTGATATTCCTAAAATACATTCGGGACAAGCGGCAACCATTACGGCGGATGCGTTACTCCAACCGTTAAAAGGTACAGTTGAAGAAGTTGGATTAAGAGTCAAAAAACAAAGTGCTTTAGATATTGATCCGACCACAAATATTGATGCCAGAGTTATCGAAGTTAGAGTTAAATTAGATGATATTTCTAGCAAAAAAGCCGCGAGTTTAACTAATTTACAAGTTAAAGTCACAATCACTCAGTAATTCGTAATTCGTAATTTATGATCGGATTTATACAGAGATTAGTAAATAGAACACCGTTGGGATGGTTGCAATTAAGTCATGATAAAGCCCGGATGTTAGTGGCTTTATCAGGAATTGCCTTTGCGGATGTTTTAATTTTTATGCAATTGGGATTTCAAACAGCATTATATGATAGTAATACCAGATTGCATAATCATTTAGATGCGGATATTTTTATTATTAGTCCCCAAGCCAGAAATTTAGTCAATTTATCAACTTTACCCCGGCGACGTTTATATCAAGCCATGGATGTTCCGGGGGTGAAATCCGCAGACCCCTTATATGTTAATTTTTCCGATTGGAAAAACCCCAAAACAGGGAAAAAAACAGCGATTTTAGTCATCGGATTTGATCCCCGTCATTCGGCTTTTAATTTACCCGAAGTTCAACAAAATTTAGACGTGATTAAATTAGCCGATCAGGTTTTATTTGATCGGTCTTCGAGGGGGGATTATCAAGAAGTTATTGCTAAAGTTGATCAGGGTAAAATTGTTAGTACCGAATTAGAAAAACGCACCCTCAAAATTGCGGGATTATTTAAAGTCGGTGCTTCCTTTGCTGCGGATGGAACATTAATTACCAGCGATCGCAATTTCTTACGATTATTTCCCCGAAGAAAACCAGGGGGAATTAGTGCTGGAATGGTTAAAGTTGAACCGGGTTATGATGTGGAAAAAGTAGCAACAGACATACAAAACTATTTACCCAAAGATGTAAAAGTTTTAACCAGTGAACAATTTTTAGCCTTTGAAAAGGATTACTGGTCAAAAAATACTGCGATTGGATTTGTGTTTAGTTTAGGGACAGCCATGGGGTTTGTAGTCGGGGTGATTATTGTTTATCAAGTCTTGGCTACGGATGTCGCTGACCATACGCCCGAATATGCCACTTTCAAAGCTATGGGATTTCGTAATACCTATTTATTGGGAATTGTTTTTGAAGAAGCAATTATTTTAGCAATTATGGGATTTATTCCCGGTGCTACGATTTCTTTAGGCTTATATCGTTTAACCCGACAAGCTACCAATTTACCGTTATATATGACCTTATTTCGAGCAGTTCAAGTGTTAGTATTAACGATTATTATGTGTATGTTGTCCGGTGCGATCGCCACTCGTAAATTACAAGCCGCCGATCCTGCTGATATCTTTTGATTCTTACTTCTAAGTGTCTGGTTGTGAATGAGGAGTAAAAAAAATGGGTTGATATTTATTTGAGTTCAAAAAATTGTTTAAATCCTTTATTTTTTAAGCCTAGTTTTAATTTTTTGTCTCCAGTCCATAATAATCCATCCAATTGCAGCGTTAATGCTACATGAGGGGTATCACTCACATCAACACCTTGGCATAGTTCGTAAGCTAGTCTACGATATTCTAAAGTAATTAAATCTTCTTTATAGAGATGAAGGCGTTTTAGCAAAATATAATAGATTTGAATAATTTCTTCTTCGGTTAAATGACTAAGTTGAATGATTTTTTCCTTGCGCTTAAATAGTTCTACAAATACAAGTTCGCAAACAAAAAACGCATACTCTGAAGTTAGCAATAATTCACTGAAACGAGAATTTTCCCTAAGCAATGCAGAAAACAATATATTAGTATCAACAATAATCGGCTTTTGAGTTAACATAATTAACTAACCCAAGACTTGGACGTTAAGGTATCCCAAACTTCTTGATTAACTTCTTGACTCAGGTTAGTTATTTGTTCTGCTGTCAGTTGACTACGATTACGAATTGATTCTAACTCAAGATATTCTAAAAATTGAGTTAATAACTCCAAATTTACCATCTCTCGATTAAATTTAATAATAATATCTTGATTTTCCAGACTAATACTGTATAGACTTTGATTTGACATCAGTTTGATTCCAGCTAGACTTGATAATATCTATTATAGATTATAAAGTCAGTTATGGAAAAGTTATCGGAAAAACCCGGTTTCTGGAGGGATTTCCGATCTACCCCGACTATATTTAACAGCTTGACGTTCTTCAAAATTAAAATAGGGAAGTTGATGTTCACTAAATCTAAACTGTTTTTCTAAGGTTAATCCTAGCTTTTCCATAACTCGAATTGAACCTTGATTAGCTACTAATGCCCAAGCAATAACTCGTTTTACTCCCCATTCTAAAAACCCTTTATCTACTAGAATTTGACAGGCTTCCGTTGCGTATCCTTTTCCCCAACTGTTATAAATCAACCGATATCCTAACGCAATTTCATTGGGTTGTACCAGATTTAACGCCATGGCAAAAGGGTGATCAATGGCGGGGAAAAAATGTACCCAACCGATCAACTCTCCGGTGGCTTTTTCAACAATAGCCCAAACCCCAAAATATAAATATCTGCTATAATATCCCATAAATCTCGGTAATGTTTGAGTCTGAATAAATTCTTTAGGTGTGGAATGTCCACCATTAATATACTTCATCACCCTAGGATCGTTATCTAAATTCCATAAAAAATCTGCATCCAGTTCAGTAAACTGCCGTAAAATTAACCGTTTCGTTTCTAAAAAAATATCCATTTTTAGGGTAACTCCATGCAAACTCAAATCCAAGATATTCAAGATTCCACAAAAACCAATACAGCTATCGCAATTCAAAATTTAGACCATTATTTTGGTCACGATCAATTGCAAAAACAGGTGTTATATGATATTAACTTAGAAATTACCATTGGTGAAATTGTGATTATGACTGGCCCCTCTGGTTCAGGAAAAACTACATTATTAACCTTAATTGGAGCGTTACGTTCTGTACAGTCTGGAAGTTTAAATATATTAGGACGAGAACTCTATGGTGCGCGTTCAGGAGAGTTAGTTAAAGCCCGAAGAAATACGGGTTATATTTTCCAAGCTCATAATTTACATCGGAGCTTAACGACCTTACAAAATGTGCAAATGGGGTTAGAAGTTCAGGGTAAATTTTCTCGTTCAGAAATGCAGCAAAAAGCCACGGCAATGTTAGAAAAAGTTGGGTTAGGAAATCGCTTAAATTATTATCCTGATAATCTCTCGGGAGGACAAAAACAACGGGTGGCGATCGCCCGGGCATTAGTTAGTCATCCCCCCATTGTATTAGCAGATGAACCCACCGCCGCCCTGGATAGTCACTCGGGGAGAGATGTGGTTAATTTAATGCAAACCTTAGCCAAAGAACAGGGTTGTACTATTTTAATTGTTACCCATGATAATCGAATTTTAGACGTGGCTGATCGGATTATTCACATGGAAGACGGAGCCTTAATTACTAATTCTGAACTAACACCCAATAACAATTTGAAATCAAACACTTAACCTAACCAGAATATCCGATATCATTTTATTTTTACCTTCCAGAACAGGATTTCAACACCCAACCGATCACAATTCCTAACCCTCCAAAACGAACCGCTTGCCAAAAAGGTTCCTTAAAACTTCCCCAAGTCACCAAACGACTTTCTAAATTAAATTCTATAGTTTCTAACTGCGTTTTTAACTGGTTTAATTCCTCTTTTAACTGTTGTGATTTCGTTTGACGAATTTGAGGAATAACTTCATCAATACGGTTTTTTAATTCTATTTGGCGTTGTTCATCCCGTTGAATTTGCGTCAATCGTTGTTTAAGATTAATCAAAGATTGTTCAACCTCGATTAACCCCTGTTCAATAGCTTGAGTCCCATCCTGATCAGAATTATTCGTTGATGGGGGTTGAGATGATGGTTGACTTGCCATAATAGTAAAAGACCGAATTCACCCCGCAATTAACACTATCATTTATGACTGACTCCAATTCCACAACTACCGACCTTTCTAAGCATAATATCAGTCCACGCACGGCTAGTCTCAGCGAGTATAGCACATTGGAACTCGCCCAAGCCCTATCGGAACGGTTAGCCATTCCTGAACGAGACTGGCATCGCCTTAAATCCGACCGCAATGCCCGCGCTGGGGAACATTTGGCGGCGGCTTTAGTGTTTTTGCTTAAGAATCAGCCTAAAGAAGTGATTCCTCGGTTAAATCAAGCGGTAGGTTGGTTAGAAAGATTGATTTCCGCTCCGCCTTGTCCCACCCATGGCACAACAAAAAAAATCAGTCATAACTCCTAGCAACTTATTCTAGCATTGGGAGTTGAAATCAAGTAATTGGGGACAAAATTAGAGATAAAATCTCCACTGGTAACCACTCAACTCCCTATCAAATAGGTGGTTTTGACGAATTTTAACGGATTAAAACCATTACCAATCCTGTCGTTTATAAGCAGTTGTCACTTTCTTACATAACGTCAGTTCTGTCCCAGTTCGATTCCATTGCACACGATCAAAGATTTGATAGAGAATGTACAAACCTCGTCCACATTCATGTTCATCATGGGGTAAATCGGAATCATGGGTATGTTTATCGTTTTCCTCCTCCCGCAATTGACACTGACAAGGAGGTTTAAAACCGCCGCCCTGATCTGATATAATCCACCAGCAATAATCTTGAATTAAACAAAAACGGACAACTACTGTTTTACTGGGGTCTAGCTTGTTGCCATGCTTGGCGGCATTGACAAGGGCTTCTTGTAGTCCCAGGCGAATTTCGGCTTGCAACGGGTCTGGAATTTCAGACAGAAGCAAGTCCAAAACTGGACAGAGATACAACGTGGAAGCAAAGCTAATTGTGACCCAGTTTCGTTTAACCGGACGCGATGTTAAAGCAATCACACGGAAAACTCCCTGGCAACGTGGTGGATAAACCTCACACCCTGTATAGTTATAAATTCTCTCCCAGTCTGGAACTTAACCTTGGTGGGTGAGCGTGAGTACCCGTTCATTCATTAGATTACCAAAAGAATAGGAAAAAACACAATTAATTTTGAAAAATAGTGTATTTTTTTGTATTACATTTGAAATATAAACAGTCTCAACTTGAGAGAAATCAAGGAATTTAGCAGAAAACAAGCCAAGAGCAGACTTAGATTTGACTGTTGATCGGGATAACAAAATCAACCCTCTTAATTTATCCTAATGGCTAAAACTTAGTAGCTATCGATACAAAAGATCAAATCACCCTTGATACTTTTAATCGTCTTGCTAATATTATTAATGTAAATTAACATTTTTTGATAAAAAGACATGATAGCCCCTGTAACTCTGACTCCAGAATTGATCCCGGGACAATATTGGCAGTGGCGGGATCACTCGATTTACTATGTCCGCGCCGGAGAACGTCATCCCCAACGTCCGCCGTTGCTTTTAGTGCATGGGTTTGGAGCATCTACTGACCACTGGCGTAAAAATATACAAGGGTTACAATCGGATTTTGAAGTCTGGGCGATTGATTTATTAGGGTTTGGTAGGTCTGCAAAACCCAAGGTCGAATATAGTGGTCAACTGTGGCGGGATCAACTCCATGACTTCATTACCGAGGTGATTGGTCAACCCGTGATTTTAGCGGGAAATTCTTTAGGGGGGTATGGGTGTTTATGTGTTGCCGCCCAATTTCCATCAACGGCAAAAGGCGTGATTTTACTCAATAGTGCTGGGCCATTTACAGAGACAGAACCCCGTCCAGAACCTCCCCAGTGGAAAAAAGCGGTTTCTGCTACCATGCGATCGCTTTTCCGTCAAGATTGGGTGAGTTTTCTGATTTTCCAATGGACAAAACGCCGTTCTATTATTCGTAAAACCCTCCTGAAAGTCTATGTTAATCCCGATGCAGTTACCGATCAATTAGTCGAAGAAATTTATCGCCCCTCCTGTGATTCCGGTGCCGCCCAGGTCTTTGCCTCGGTATTCAAAAGTCCCCAAGGAGAAAAAGTCGATGTGTTATTAAATCAGTTAACCGCTCCTCTATTATTAATTTGGGGAGAAGGAGATCCCTGGATGAAATGTCGAGAACGAAGTGGCAAATTTCATCAATATTATCCCCAGTTACAAGAATACTTTCTAAGTGCGGGTCATTGCCCCCATGATGAAGTTCCTGAACAAGTTAATGATATTATTCATTCTTGGGTTTTGGAACAGATGTAAGCTACCTGTTTGAAACTATATTAGCCAGTGAGCTAGGACGCTTAAACTGCTGGTTATGATTTTAAAGTTCAATATTCAAAGTCCCCCTTTTTTAAGGGGGATTTAGGGGGATCTGATCTGTAGCATAATCATAAATTTTCAGCAACTTTTAACACTAAGATGCGATGAATCGCAACAACGGTTTAATAATATTCATATCGGGGATGAATCCGAGGGTTGAGTCTATCTTGGACGGGTTCGCCTTGTTTGAGGTGTTGTTCAACGATCAGGGGAACGTCTTCGGGTTTAACCCGATAATACCAAATTTCATCAGGAATTACCCGCACCGTCGGGCCAGTATTACATTGACCCAGACAACCACTGGCTTCTAGGGTAACTCCCTCAATATTAAGATTTTGGAAAGCCTCCAGAACTTTACTAGACCCTTGGAGTTGGCAAGACTGATGTTGACAAATTAACACACAACGAGGAGGCTGAGTTGGCATAAAGGATTAATAATTGTAATGGAGCAATCTACAGATATTTGATAGAAATTTCAGGCTAACCATTAACTCTTTCCCTAATTTAACTTAAAAATAGGATAGTTTCCGTCGGTGTGCGTTGCTGAGATACCCGACAAAAAACTGCTCTAGCAGATGCTAAAGCAGAGATTGACTTACACTATATTTAACTAATATCTGTCTAAATCCAGTAGGGGCGAATGGCCATTCGCCCCTACCGTTGATAGAATTCGCCCCTACCGTTGCTTAAAACGATGCTTCCATCTGAGCAATATCCAAAGTTGTCCTCAACACCGAATCAGGATTTAAACTGATGGAATCTATTCCTAATTCCACTAAGAAACGAGCAAATTCAGGATAATCACTCGGTGCTTGACCACAAATTCCGATCTTGCGATTATATTCTTTAACGGTTGCGATCGCCATTTGAATCATCCGTTTCACCGCTTCATTCCGTTCATCAAAAATATGGGCAACCAAAGCAGAATCTCGATCCAATCCTAACGTTAATTGGGTTAAATCATTCGATCCAATCGAGAACCCATCAAACACCTGACAAAACTCATCCGCCATCAAAACATTACTCGGTAATTCACACATCACATAGACTTGTAACCCCTGTTGACCGCGAACTAAACCATGTTTTGTCATTTCCGCTAAGACTTTTTTCCCTTCTTCCGGTGTCCGACAAAAAGGAATCATCGGGATCACATTTGCCAATCCCATTTCATTTCTGACTCGTTTTAAGGCTTCACATTCTAAGGCAAAAGCCTCTTGATATTTCGGGTCATAATATCGGGAAGCACCCCGCCAACCAATCATGGGATTTTCTTCGATAGGTTCAAATTGCCGACCCCCCAATAAATTCGCATATTCATTACTTTTGAAATCACTCATCCGCACCACCACCGGATTCGGATAAAAAGCCGCCGCAATCATACTAATTCCCTGGGCGAGTTTATCGACAAAGAAATCCGGTTTATGGTCATATTGTTCGGTTAATTGGGCAATTTGTTGTTTAACGGTTTGATCCTCTAATTGATCAAAATGAATTAACGCTAAGGGGTGAGTTTGGATATGATTGGCAATAATAAATTCTAACCGAGCTAACCCGACCCCATCATTGGGAATCGCCGACAATTTAAACGCTTCTTCTGGGTTTCCCACATTCATCATGATTTTAGTGCGGGTTTTAGGAAGATGGTCTAAAACCGTTTCTTCCACCACAAAAGGAACTAATCCTTGATAGACTTTTCCTTCTTCTCCTTCTGCACAGGAAACCGTAATTTTATCCCCAGTATTTAGGATTTCTGTGGCATTAATTGACCCGACAATTGCCGGAATTCCTAACTCTCGGGCAATAATCGCCGCGTGACAAGTTCTGCCCCCGGAGTTAGTAATAATAGCACTGGCTTTTTTCATAATTGGTTCCCAGTCGGGGTCAGTGCGATGGGTTACTAAGACATCCCCGGGTTGAAATTGATCCATGTTTTTAACATTAGTCATAATACAGGCTTTTCCCTGTCCAATTTTGTCCCCAACTGCCCGACCAGTAAGCAATACCCGACCTTTACCTTGCAATTTATAATGCTCTAATACCCGACCTGTTTTTTGGGATTGTACGGTTTCCGGGCGAGCTTGAACAATAAATAATTCTCCAGTTAAGCCATCCTTTGCCCATTCAATATCCATCGGAGAGTAACATTGTCGGACTTGGGAATAGTGATCTTCGATCATCACTGTCCATTGGGCTAATTTCAGAATTTCATCTTCCGAGAGGGCGTATTTTTTTTGTTCAGAAATCGGAACATTAATATTTTTGGTGGTTTGTCCCATTTCATAGACCATTTTAATCGCTTTTGTGCCTAAGCGTTTCTCTAAAATGGGTTTGAATCCTTCGCGTAAGGTGGGTTTAAAAACCAAATATTCATCGGGATTAACGGTACCTTGAACAACGGTTTCTCCTAACCCGTAAGCCGCCGTAATTAAGGCAGCATTTTTAAATCCGGTTTCGGTATCAATGGAGAACATTACCCCCGATGTGGCTAAGTCAGAACGTACCATTTTTTGAATACCGACAGATAGGGCAATATTCAGATGATCAAATCCTTTTAAAGCCCGATAGGAGATGGCGCGATCGGTAAAAATAGACGCAAAACATTGACGAGTTGCATTTAGGACAGCTTTACCGCTTTTAATATTTAAGTAGGTTTCTTGTTGTCCGGCAAAACTCGCATCGGGTAAGTCTTCGGCGGTGGCGGAGGAGCGCACGGCGACATCGGTATTTTGACCATAGCGATCGCAAAGTTTTTGATAGGCGGATAGGATTTCGGTTTCTAATTTGGGAGGGAATAAAGTATTTAAAATCAGCGATCGCGCCCGTTGACCACAATCACGCAGATTTTTCAGATCTTCGACATCCAACTTGGCAAATAATTGTCTGAGTTGTTGTTCTAAATTAGCATAAGTAATAAAATACCAATAGGCGTAGGCTGTAATTGCAAATCCTTGAGGAACATTAATACCTTTAGGTTGTAATTGTTGAATCATTTCTCCCAAGGAAGCATTTTTTCCTCCTACTAAACCAATATCTTTAATTCCCACTTGATCAAACCAGAGAATTAAGGCTTGTTCTTTCTGTTGAGATAGGGGTTTAAATGGTAAAGTTTTTAACATGGTTTAAATCTCTCCAAACGCAACGGACTATCTAATGGTTAGATAGGGTGTGTGTACTTTTGTTGCAAAATAAGTCTGTTGAGGGAAAAGGTTAGTTTTTTCTGTCTTTCGACAGAGTTAACGTTTCCTCTAAAATATGAAAACCCTTGATCCCCAATATTTAAACGTCGAGTTTTATTTTGTTAGAGTTGGAGAGCAGGGGGTAGCCGACTCAATTCCTGGCGTTTAATTGTTCCTACTTTTATCTTATTTCGTCTGTGGGAAATCGACATCCCTCTTGGTAAAATAGTCTTAGTTACTTAAAGGAAAGAATGGCGACCTATCGGCTTCTGAGAGATAGTTTAAGAAACATTAAGTTTTTTTAGGAGGCGCGAATGAAAGTTAAGGAATGTTACAAAACCACGGAGATCTGGGAAAGCAACCAATGTCTGGACGCCATTTGTCCCATTGAGTTCATCCTGGAGTTAATCGGAACAAAATGGTCAATCTCCATCCTGCGGGAGTTATTTCGGGGACATCAACGCACCCATGAATTATTAGAATCGTTACCCGGAATTAGCACCAAAACCCTCACCATCCGGTTGCGGGAATTGGAAAAACATGGGTTAATCCTCCGTACGGTTTATGCTGAAATTCCTCCACGGGTAGAATATTGTCTAACCGATAAGGGACGGGAACTTCAACCAATTTTACTCGCCTTAAAACAGGTGGGAGAACACTGGTTAAAGGATAGCCACTGTGTTTGTCCCTTAGAATTGGGGGTTTAGGGACAGTTTAGGGGCGGACAGAGTTTTCCCATTCCTGTCGATAACCCGCGCTAAAATGGATTTCAGAACTAACATCGAACGTCTGTTTTCCGGGATTGTTGAGGTGAGATGATTAGGAAAATCCCAGACCGGGTGCGGGTTTCAGGAACATCAGATCTGATGTAGAATTCTGATGGATATTGAATACTCAAAACAATCGCAATTCTTGACAAGAATGCTTTGCTAATGTTGTATATAAAAAAATTATTTAGCCCGTCGGCCATCATGCGTCCCCTAATCAATTGGAGTTGTCGGTTATTGGGATTACCGAGTCTGAATGAATTAGAAGCTAACCTCTTATCAGAAACAACCAAGATTGAGCAGATGAAGCAACAGCAGAATGCTCTTTATCGTGTGATTAGTAAGATTCGAGCCTCTTTAGACATTGATTATATTTTTCGCACGACAACTAAAGAAACCTGTAAACTATTAGGAGCAGAACGGGTCGCAGTTTATCGTTTTTATGAAGATTGGGGCGGGGAATTTGTCAGTGATTTTGAATTTGCCGAACCCGGTTGGATCGATCATGAAAGTTTAGGAAAAAATACGGTTTGGATTGATACTTATCTTCAAAAAAACCAAGGAGGGCGGTATAAAGAAAATCAAACTCTAGTGGTTTCTGATGTACTGAAAGCCGAATTATCTCAATGTCATCTCGATGTTTTACAACAGTTTGGTATCCAAGCCTATGCAACGGTTCCTATTTTTACAAAACAAAAACTTTGGGGAGTTTTAGCGGCTTATCAACATTCAAACCCTCGGGAATGGCAAGATTCAGAGGTAGAATTTTTAGCTCAAGTTGCCACTCAGTTAGGGTTTGCTGTACAGCAAGCTGAATTATTAGCTCAATCGGAACGAAAAGCCAAAGATTTACAAGAAACCAGCGAACAACAGCAAATTTTATTAACCGTAATTGCGGCAATTCGGGAATCTTTAGATTTAGATATTTTATTCAAAACCACGGCTAGAGAAGTTCTCAGAGCCCTCAATGCGGATCGAGTGGGCATCTTTCGCTTTGATCCAGAAACTAACTATTGTTCGGGTCAATTTGTTTCAGAAAGCGTTTTACCGATCTATGATTCTGCTTTAATCACTCCAATTAACGATCGGTGTTTTGGAGAAAAATATGCCCTGGATTACCAACAGGGTCGAATGCAAGTTTTAAACAATATTTATGAATATGGATTAAAAGATTGTCATCTTAAAATCTTAGAAAAATTTCAGATTCAAGCCCAAATTGTTTCGCCTTTAATGAAGGGTAAAATACTCTGGGGATTACTCTGTATTCATCAATGCGATCGCCCCCGTCAATGGACAAAAACCGAGCTCCAATTTGTCAAGCAGTTAGCGGCTCAATTCAGTATTGCCCTGAGCCACTCGGATTTATTAGTTCAAACTCGTTCCCAAGCAGAACAATTAAACCTAACACTTAAAGAACTGAAAACCGCAAACTTAAAATTAGAAAAACTGGCTCGCAGAGATGGGTTAACGGGCATTGCCAATCGTCGTTATTTTAATGCTTTTTTTAACAAGACTTGGGAAACAGCTAAAGACAATCATCAATATTTATCTCTGATTTTATTTGATGTCGATTATTTTAAACTTTATAACGATTTTTATGGACATCCTGCCGGAGATCAATGCTTAATTAGTATTACCCGATCCGTGCAAAAAATTCTACGCTCAACGGATCTTTTAGCCAGGTATGGCGGAGAAGAATTTGCGGTGATTTTACCCAATACCAATCCCGATCAAGCCTATCGTGTGGCTGATAAAATTCAAGCGGTGGTCAGAAACTTAACGATTTCCCATACCAATATTCCGACGGGAAAATCCATCGTTACAGTCAGTCTGGGAGTTTCCAGTCAAATCCCCCGATCGGATCTACTTCCCCAAGACCTAATCAACGAAGCCGATCAAGCCCTCTACAGTGCCAAAAAACAAGGACGAGATCAATGGGTTTCCTGGGCGCAACCCTTATCAGTGATCGGTTATCAGTGATCAGTTATAGCAAGAGGCAATAGGGAATGGGCAATGGGCAATAGGTAAATACTTACTATAAGTAGCTTTTAGCTTTCAAGAATGTCCTAATAGATGTGGCAACTGCTATATCAGTTAATAAGTTATCAGTTAATAGGCAACGCCCCGTATTACTCATAAAAGTAAAATTCTGTAACAATTATTACAAATTTAATCTTTTCTTCGGGATCACAGGTTAGGCTACAGATAGGAAGACAAATTCAACTCTCTGATCTCAATAGGAGGTCTGCAAATGGTATCCTCTCCCGTCAGAATTAATCCCGCACCGACTCCGGCCTATATTTGTCCCTACGATCGCACCTGTAGTTATTTGGGACAGGCCGCAGTTGAGTTAGATCTCGATGACAATGTGCTGGTGGTGTTACAACAACCCCGCAAAGTTGTCACCGTCTCAATTCCCGTCAAACTGGATAACGGTAAAGTTGAGGTGTTAGCCGGACATCGTGTGCAGCATTGCGATGTACTTGGCCCCTATAAAGGAGGTTTACGGTATCATCCTTCGGTGAACTTGGGGGAACTCTCCGCCTTAGCGATGTTAATGACTTGGAAATGCGCTTTATTGGGAATTCCCTACGGGGGTGCTAAGGGTGGCATTGGCTTTGACCCCCATCAATATAGTATTAATGAGTTAGAACGGATCACCCGTCGCTACGCGAGTGAACTGATCAAAGATATTGGGCCAGAAACCGATATTCCCGCCCCCGATGTGGGAACCTCCGCTCGAGAAATGGCTTGGATTATGGATACCTATTCGATGAACATGGGACGGGCCGTGCTGGGGGTGGTGACTGGAAAACCTCTATCTATTGGTGGGTCAAAAGGACGGGAAATGGCGACCGGACGGGGTGTGATGATTACCGTGCGCGAAGCCTTAGCCGAACAGGGCAAATCCCTCGAAGGTGCAGCGATTGTGATTCAGGGTTTCGGAAAAGTGGGGGCGGCGGCCGCGCAATTGTTTTATGAAGCTGGGGCGACGGTCTTAGCGGTTTCTAATGTCCATGGTGGGATCTATTCCGAAAATGGCTTAGATATTCCGGCTCTGCAAGCCTATGCAGCCCAAAACAACCATGATATCACGGGATTTCCTGATAGTGAACCGATTAGCAATGCCGAATTATTAACATTAGCTTGTGATGTGTTAATTCCAGCAGCCATGGAAGATCAAATTACCGAAGAAAATGCCGATCAAATCAAGGCTAAAATGATCGCCGAAGCAGCTAATGCCCCGATTACATTATTAGCAGATCAAATGTTAGAAGCCCGGGGAATTATGGTTTTACCCGATATTCTCGCTAATGCGGGCGGTGTGGTTGTTAGTTATTGGGAATGGGTACAAGGTCAATCCTTTGTCTTCTGGGATGAGGAACGGGTGAATCATGAAATGGAACACCTGATGGTACAGGCCTATGCTCGGGTGAGTGAACTAGCCAAACAACGGGGGGTTTCTATGCGATTAGCCGCCTATACTTTAGGCGTGGGTCGAGTAGCTCAAGCCTTAAAAGATCGGGGTTTGTATCCGTAATGTTTGCTAAATATTCCCGGTGTAGAGACGTTGCATGCAACGTCTCTACGACTGGTGGGGTTAGGGGGAGTGTCAAGCGATCGCCTATTTAAAAATAACATTACGGTAAATTTCTGCTCAAATTGCGTATCCCCAAGCACAACACACAAATAGGTCAAAATATTGCGACCAATACGACTGTGGTTGAGCGATCCTCCGGGCATGGGTACGATTTCTCCATCACGATATTCACTACGTCCTTCTGCTTTTTCTTCAAGGGCGCGATATTCGTCCAAACTATAGTGATGAGCAACTTTCGCAATCATCGAATTATGTTGGTTATACACTTATAAATTTTACCGCCCACCTACTGAATGGAGATTAAAATAAACAATGAATATTAAAAATCAACAACAATTATGGCTTTAAAGTTTATCTCCATTCCCCCTGAAACTGGCAAACCCCCTCAAGGATTAATTGTGCTGATGCACGGTTGGGGCGCAAATGCTGAGGATCTCACCTCCCTAGCTCCGATGTTGCGTTTGAGCGACTATCAATTCATCTTTCCCCAGGCCCCCTTTCCCCATCCTCAAGCCCCGATGGGAAGGGCCTGGTACGCCTTAGAAACCCCTGAATATGAAGGATTAGCCGAAACCCAACAGCAGGTCAAGGAATGGTTAGAATCCTTAGAAGCGAGTACCGGAGTTCCCCTATCCCGAACCATTTTAGGGGGATTTTCCCAAGGGGGGGCGATGGTGTTGGATATAGGACGTTATTTTCCTTTAGCGGGCTTAATTATTTTAAGTGGTTATTTGCATTTTTCCCCCGAACCTTTAGACCATGATTTACCCCCGGTATTAATTGTTCATGGAAAACAAGATCCGATTGTGCCAATAGAAGCCGCCGGGCAAGCCAGAACTGCCTTTGAACAGTTGGGGGCAAAAGTTCAGTACCAAGAATTTAATATGGGTCATGAAATTCGACCCGAGGTTTTAGGCTTAATAAGAAGTTTTGTAATAGATTCGATACCACAATCAACCTAATAGCCTTAGTATAGAGATGGGGTTATCCATTAATGGTAACTCCGCCCAGTCAAGCTCAAAGCAAATGCAATTCACGGGAGGTTTAACTCATGGCAACCTTGACTCAATCCTCACCGAATATTCCCACTCTAACAGCCGAGGATGTGGCGGAACTGGCTGCTCGTCTGGAACGAGATGATTATGATAATGCCTTTGAAGGACTCAATGATTGGCATTTGTTACGAGCGATCGCATTTCAACGTCCCGAGCTAGTGGAACCCTATGTTTACTTGCTCGACCTTGAGGCCTATGATGAAGCCTAACCCTTTGATCGTCTTTAGGTTGGAATTAGGTTAACAAATGGAAATGATTTTGCCTTCCACCTTGAACAAGCATATTTTAGTTGGAATTAGTGGGGGCATTGCAGCTTATAAAGTCTGTGAAATTGTTTCAACTTTAGCGAAAGCTGGGGCTGATGTGCGGGTGATTTTGACCGACTCAGCCCAAGAATTTATTACTCCTTTAACCTGCGCGACTCTCTCCCGCCATCGGGCCTATACGGATCAAGAATTCTGGCAACCAACTCACGGCCGTCCCTTACATATTCAGTTAGGGGAATGGGCGGATATTTTTTTGATTGCACCCCTGACGGCTAATACCTTAGCTAAATTGGCTACAGGATTTTCAGATAATTTGCTGACTAATACGGTTTTAGCCTCCAGTTGTCCGGTGTTACTCGCTCCAGCTATGAACCGGGAAATGTGGAAACAAATTTCGGTACAACGCAATTGGCAAACCCTATTTTTAGATCCTCGGTTTCATGGGATGACCCCCGTCGATGGAATTCTTGCCTGTGATCTTCGGGCTACAAACCCAGGCAATTCCACTCGGGAAGGGGTAGGAAGAATGGCAGAACCCAAACAAATATTAGCTCATATTAATTCTTTATTAAATACCAACGGTAAACGAGATTTAATGGGAAAACGGATATTAATTAGTGCGGGCGGAACCCGGGAACATCTTGATCCGGTGCGGTTTATTGGCAACCCGTCAACGGGGAAAATGGGACTGGCTTTAGTACAAGCGGCGATTCATCGAGGAGCCTCAGTCACCTTAGTACATGGCCCGATGAATACGGAATTAGTCGCAAATTTACCCGAAGTGGAGTTAGTCTCCGTCACCAGTGGGGAAGAAATGTATCGGGAGATGCTGACAGGATTTCCCCAAGCGGATATAACGGTAATGGCGGCGGCCGTGGGTGATGTGAAACCGGCGATTTATAGTCAGGATAAATTGCCCAAAGCCCTTCTACCCACAGAACTGCCATTGGAAACTATTGTTGATATTGTAGCAGAACTGGGAAAAATGAAGCAACCCCACCAAAAATTAGTCGGGTTTGCAGCGCAAACAGGGGAAATTGTTAGTCCGGCGGAAGATAAATTACAGCGAAAAAATTTAGATGTTATTGTTGCTAATCCTATCGATTTAGCTAACGCTGGATTTGGCAGTGAAACCAATCAAGGGATATTATTAAGTCGTCAGGGACAGAAGTTAGAAATTGGGGCTTGCAGCAAGTTACAATTAGCCCATCAGTTATTTGATTTTATAGCGAACAACTGCTATAACTAACAACTAATAACTGATAACTGATAACTAACAATTGATATAGCGCTACGCATTACAGTTAGGACACTTTTGAGTCCCTATTCCCTATTCCCTATTCCCTATTCCCTATTCCCTATTCCCTATTCCCTATTCCCTATTCCCTATTCCCTATTCCCTATTCTAAGAGTGCCTAGGGCTATAACTAGCAACTGATAACTAATAACTGATAACTGATATGCCAAGATCCCACAATCCTCAGTTTTTAACAGAAAATAGAGTTTTCCGTGTTGATGATCAAAGCAGTCTTATTAAACAAACAGAAGCAGAATTGCAACAACAAAAGCTAGATTTTCAGGTGGTTAACCGGGCACTGGCGGTATTAAGTGCTTGTACTCAAGCTGTGATCCGCGCTACCGATGAAATGACGCTCCTGCAAACCCTTTGCGAGTTAATTACCCAAGAAGCAGCCTATCGTATGGCTTGGGTGGCTTACGTTTGCCAGGATCAGGCTAAAAGCGTCAAAGCAATGGCTTGGGCGGGTTATGAAGCCGATTACTTAAAAACCCTGAATATTACCTGGGCGGATACCGAGCGAGGTATGGGCCCCACGGGACGGGTAATTCGTTCTGGACATCCGGTAGCTTGCCAAAATATGCTCCATGACCCCAATTTTGCCCCCTGGCGCGAAGCCGCCCAACAGCGTGGCTATCAATCCTCCATAGTGCTTCCTATGCTTAATAATGGCGAAGTATTTGGGACTTTGAATATTTACTCCGCCGAAGCCTATGCTTTTAATCCCAGAGAGGTTGAACTATTAACACAACTCACAGATAGTCTGAGTTTTGGAATTATAGCATTACGCGCTGAACAATCCCTACGAGAAAACGAACAACGCTATCGTTTATTAGCGGAAAATATTAGTGATTTAGTCTGTATTCAAGATCTGGATCGCCGTTATCTCTACCTGAGTCCTTCCTGCGAATCTTTACTCGGTTATGGTTATGAGGAATTAATTGGAGAAGACCCCTATATTCTATTCCATCCCGATGACCGCGATCGCATTGCTGAAGAATTTTGCGCTGCAATTTTAGGTAAAAACAATATTTCTATAACCTATCGCATTAGTCAGAAATCAGGAAACTATATTTGGTTAGAAACTTTAACAAAACCAATTTTAGATGAGGCGGGTCAGGTCGTTCAAATCCAAACAACTTCTAGGGATATCACAGAAAGAATTTTAGTCCAAGAGCGTTTCAAATATGAAGCCCTACATGATGCCCTAACGGGTTTACCTAATCGAAATCTCCTGATGGAAAGGCTCAAATTAGGGATGAACCGGATTCACAATTTTGAAGGCTATCACTTTGCCCTTTTATTCCTCGATCTCGACCGATTCAAAGTGATTAATGACAGTCTAGGACATTTAGTAGGGGATCAGTTATTGATCGCTATAGCGCGTAAGTTTCAGTCGATTTTGCGCTCAACCGATCTTGTCACTAGAATCGGTGGTGATGAGTTTGTAATATTATTAGATGAAATTAAAGATATTCAAGAAGCAATTAGAGCGACTGAGAAGATTTTTAAAGCCTTAGCTTGCCCATTAATCATCGAAGAAAGGGAAATTCATGTAAGTACAAGTATTGGGATTGTGTTTGGGACAAAAGACTATATTCGAGCCTCGGATATACTACGCGATGCCGATATTGCCATGTATCGTGCCAAAAATCAAGGTAAGGCTAGATATGAAATTTTTGATCGAGAAATGCACGCGATCGCTATTAATCGACTCCAGTTAGAAAATGATCTTCGTAGAGCGATTGAACAACAACAATTTTTAGTTTATTATCAACCAATTATTGATATTTATAATCATCGCCTCATAGGATTTGAGGCATTAATCCGTTGGCAACATCCCACTCGCGGGTTTATTTGTCCCGCAGAATTTATTCCTTTAGCCGAAGAAACTAACTTAATTTTAGCGATTGATAGTTGGATGTTATCCACCGCTTGTCAACAACTCGCAACCTGGAACAAAAAATTTCCCAGTCGCCAACCTCTGAAGATTAGTATTAATCTTTCGGCTCAGGATTTTCGCAAAGTTAATTTAATCGAAGAAATTGATACTATTTTAAAAGAAACGGGTTTAGAAGGGAATGCAATAACCTTAGAAATTACCGAAAGTATGTTAATTGAAGATATTAATAAAACCATTTATGTCTTGAAAGAAATTAAGTCTCGAAATATTGAAATTAGTATTGATGATTTTGGTACGGGATATTCCTCTCTTAATTATCTTCATCGTTTTCCTGTGGATCATTTGAAAATTGATTATTCTTTTGTGAGTCAGATGCAGAAAGAAAACCGTAATTATCAAGTTGTGAGTACCATTATTGATTTAGGTCATCATCTGGGTTTAGCTATTGTTGCTGAAGGGATTGAAACATCCCAACAAATGCAATGGTTACGGGAACTGGACTGCGAATTTGGTCAAGGTTATTTATTTGCTAAACCTTTATCTGCTCAAGACATTGAAATCAAATTTTTAACCTAAATAAGAAATATAGCAAGAGGCAATAGGGAATAGGGAATAGGGAATAGGGAATAGGGAATAGGGAATAGGCAATGGGCAATAGGTAAATACTTACTATGAGCAGATTTTAGCTTTCAAGAATGTCCGTCCTAATAGATGCAGCAACTGCTATATATAGTGGGGAATGGGGAATAGTAAGCATGGACTATTATTATATTCTAAGGCTGATGGAGTAATAAGTTTGTTTCCTGATTTTGAAAATTACATTCCTTTCCCCTTAGAATATTATGGGTTAAATAATCTCGAACAAAATTACACCCATAACTCAATAAATCCAAATTCAAAACATTTTCAACATTCCATAAAATTAAAGTATTATCTTCACCAACCGATGCCACAAACGTACCATCAGGACTATAGGCTAACCCCCGAATTGCCGCACTATGTCCCCGTAGGGTGGTGAGTTCCTTTCCTTCCAACGTCCATAACTTCACCGTATTGTCAACACTACCCGATGCTAGTCTATCTCCCCTGGGACTAAACGCCACCCCCCAAACCGCCGCCGTGTGACCTTCCAGGGTTCTCAATAAAGTTCCATCCCGTTTCCAGAGTTTAACTGTATTATCGGCACTTCCCGACGCCAACATTTCACCGTTAGGACTCCATGCCACCCGCCACACAGCCGTTTCATGACCCTTGAATGTTCTCAGTAAAGTACCATCTGATTTCCACAATTTAACGGTTCCATCGGCACTTGCAGAAGCCAACCACCGACCATCGGGACTAAAAACTACCTGCCATACCGTCGCCTGATGTCCGGTCAAGGTTTTCAGTAAAGTACCCTCTCGGTTCCAGAGTTTAATGGTATTATCCTCCCCTCCTGAAGCGATAATCTGAGCATCGGGACTCAAGGCGACAGCCCAGACTAAAGCCGTATGCCCAACTAACCTCTTGACTAAGGTTCCGTCCCGTTTCCACAACGTCACCGTATTATTATTACTGGCTGCAACAATCCATTTTTGATCCCGACTCAAATCAACGGCGACTGACCCCCTAAGCTCACTTTTCAGAGTTTTTAACAGTTGACCTTGACGGTTCCAGATCTTCACCCAACCGTCCACGGTTCCCGTGACAATGGTCTGACCATCCTGACTAATATCAACACCCCAAACCCCTCCCTGATAAGGATTAATCATCGTTCGGAAGGGATTTTGACTTTGCCACAGTCGCACACCATTTTCTGCCCCCGCCGAGGCAATAAACTGACCATCAGCACTCCAATCCAAGCCCCAAATGACTCCGAGATGTCCTTTCAGGGTATTCAGAGGTGTGCCGTCCCGTCGCCATAACTTAATGGTTTTATCCACACTCCCAGAAGCGAGGGTCTGACCATCGGGACTCCAAGCCACACCATAAACAGCAGCACTATGACCTTCTAGGGTTCTGAGCAAAGTCCCATCAAGTTTCCACAATTTAACGGTTTTGTCAGCACTAGCCGATGCCAGAGTTTGACTATCGGGACTAAAAGCCACCGACACCACTAACCCGGGATGACCCCGAAAGGTTCGCGAGATAGTCCCATCGGATTTCCACAATTTAATGGTTTTGTCGAAACCTCCAGCCGCTATCCATTGACCATCGGGACTCCAAGCCACCCCCCAAACCCCTTCTCCCCGTTGCTCAAGGGTTTTGAGTAACCTCCCATCCCGCCGCCATACCTTCACCGCCCCGTCCATACTACTAGAAACAATCTGCTCACCATCGGGACTAAAGGCCACGCCCCAGACCCCAATTCCATTCCCCGCAAAGGTATTTAACAGTGTGCCATCTCGTTTCCACAGTTTAACTGTACCATCATCACCCCCGGAAGCAATAAATTGACTATCGGGACTAAAATTAAGGGTTCTAACGGTTCCTTGATGACCTTTGAGGGTGGCCACGGACTGACCGTCCCGTCCCCAAAGTTTGATCTTTTTATCCACACTCCCAGAAGCAATTAAAGAACTATCAGGACTGATATCAACGGTCATCACCGCCGCTTTATGACCCAATAAACGGTTATATTCATCGGTTTCATAAACCGCTTGTCGCAGCACATTTTTAACTTGATCCTGAATAGTTATATCAGTTTTTTGGAGGTTTTGGAGACGATGTTTAGCTTTGATGGCTTCAATTAAAGCATCTAAACGACGGTTAGAAACAAAGAGTCCATCGGAGGCGGAAACCAGGGCTTGAATTTCACTCAGTCGCGCTTGATATTCACTCAACAGTGAACGTCGATATTGAATATAACTGGTAATCCCTAAACCACAGGCAATTAATAAAGCAAAACTTACCGCTATTAGTAAATTTTTTTGACGTTTTGCTGCCTGTTCTTCTTGAGTTAATCTGGCTTTAACTTCTTGGGTTCTTTGAGCTTCTAAAACCAGTTGTACTTCCTGTCTATCTGCTTCTACACTAGCTGCTAAAAATTGATAGTCTAAATCACTTAAACTTTTGCCCATCGCCCAGGTTTGAGCGTCTTTTAATGCTTGTCCTCGTAATAGGCGGGATTCATCGGTTCTTCCTGTCAAAACCCAAGCGTCTAAAACCTGAGAATAGGGTCGCAGTTGCCCTAATTGTTTTTCGACCCAGGACTGATTAAAGACTTCTTGATAAATGCGATTTTTGATTTGTAAGTAGCCTTGTTTTTTAATTAATAATCCTGATAATAAAAGTTCTGTTTGTTCGGGACTATCATCGGTTATAATTGGGGTATTTTGTAAAACTTGTTGATAAACACCGAGTAATCTTCCGGCCCGTTGTTCATTTCTCAAAAGGCGATCACAGATAGTTTTTAAATGTTCCGGTTCGTCCTGACTTTCCCAATGTTCAATAATTTGCGATCGCACTAAATTTTCTATCCAAAAAGATTCCGAACCCAGGGGAGGAATTAAATTTTGAGAAATAGAATTCTGTATGGCAAAATCAACTAATTGACAGAGTTTTTGGGTTAAAAAAGGTTGTCCCCCCGTCCAAGCAATAATTTGTTTTACGATTAAATGGGCTTGGGTAATTTTTCCTTCTAATTCTTTTGCTAAAGATAACGCTTCTTCTGCCGTAAAACCACATAAGTTAATCGCTTGACCAATATTAAAAGGAGTCCGAGTTTTATCTAAAATTAAATTACTGGGAGTGGCGACACCAAATAAGGCAAAAGTAATCCGTTTATACCCAGGATTAATCGCTCTTTGATTATAACAATAACGAATCAGAGCAAAAAAATCATCAATGGGAAAATTCAGGCTTAAAACACTATCAATTTCATCAATAAAAATACAAAGCTGTTGTTCAGGAAATTGCTGAAATAATAATTCCTCAATAAAATCACTGAGTCGCTGTAATAACGAAACATCTTCCCGTTCTTTCCACCAAGTTTTTAAATTAATTTTTCCTACACAATTAAACCCTCTACACAAATCTCCAACAATCCCTTTATACCATTGTAAGGGAGTAATTTGTTGACTCCCAATCCGAGTCATATCCAGAATTGTACAGCTATATCCCTCTTTTTCCAGTCGGGATTTCGCTCGCACCATTAAGGAAGATTTCCCCATTTGTCGAGCATTAAAAACATAGCAGAAATTCCCGGCTTTGAGTGCGGTATAAAGTTGTTCATCCGCCCGACGCTGAATATAGGTTGGGTTATTCTGATCTAAACTCCCCCCAACTTGATATGGACTGGAAATCATAAGTAAGCACAGACTTGATTTTGAGCGAGTGTCTAGCGGGTTTTTGGCTAACCCTTTAAGGATTTACGTCTCTTAAGAATCCCCGCCGTTTTACGGCGCGGGAGTGTCAATTGGATTGAAAAAGATTAGGCTAGTTTTATCCCCGGTTTCAGTCCCCTCACCCCAAGCCCCAGGGCTGTTTCATTTTAAGAAAAAAGCTAAAATGATGGGTTGATAGGGAGATAGGGAAATGGGAGAGATTAACACAACCCTGGAATAATAGACCAACGGCGGTAAAACCTTTTCCTCCGGTGTTGCGGTGTTCCCAACTATAACAGTTTACCCATTCCCCATTCCCCATTCCCCATTCGTAATTACCTATAAATATCCCCTCTTTACTTCCGTTTTTGCGGTTTAGTTTGAACACTAATAGGGCCATTAACAATAGTTTGACAGGCCAATCTATAGCTATCGGGTTTTTTCTTAAGAATACGCGCTTCAACTTCCGTGCGGGCAGGAAGATTATCTATCCCTTCGACAATTTCCACAATACAAGTCCCACACTGACCATAACCGCCACAGTTCATCATTTTGCCCGTGAAGGTATATAAGTCAATCTGGTTTTCTAGGGCTTTAATTCTGAGATTGGCCCCATCCGCAGCAATGATTTCCTTGTTTTCACTCACGAATCTGATATTACCCATTTTGATGTCCTAGCTGCATTAACATAGCGTCTCTTTCAAATTATTACAAAAAGTTAACATTTCAACCCTACAAAGGATAATCCGACAGGATATTACCCGGAAGGTTACTTACAGCCCGTTGCAGGGCAGACAGAGCGCGGTTATAACCGATGATGGCATTGAGGAGTCGGTTTTGGGCGCGAGTTAAGTCCGTTTCTTGGTTAATCACCTCTAACTGAGTTCCCACCCCCGCTTGAAACCGTAAACGCGCTAAACGTAAGGCTTCGGTTGCTTCCTCCACCCCTAAACTAGAGGTTTGAATATTATCAAAGTTAGCTTGGAGGTCATAGTAAGCCCGTTCGGCATCCAAACGAATTTGATTGAGTAATTGATTAAAGCGCTCATCTGCGATGCCGATATCTAACTCCCGTTGTCGGGCTTGAGCTTTCGCCGCACCCCCATCAAAGAAATTCCAAGACAACTGGACTTGAGCATCATAGCCATCGGCCCAGCCATGGACAGCCTTGTAATCGGTGTTATCATTGATTCTACCCAAGACGTTATAAGTCGCCCCCACGGTAACATTCGGACGAGTGGCGGCTAGGGCTGCCCGGCGCAATTGTTGAGCGCGATCGCGTTCAGCTAACTGTTCCTCCAACTCCGCCCGATTTTGATAGGCTTGAACAATGGTTTCTTCCAGGGTTAAATCCCAAGCTCCCGCCAAAGCAATCGGGTCAGCCGCCAATAAATTCGTATTTTCATCAATATTCAGAATCGCGGCTAACTCCCGCCGGGTTTGAAATTGACTGCGCTGGGAATTAGTCAGATCCTGTTGGTTATTGGCAAGGGTGACACGAGCTTGCAACACTTCAAAACGGGTTCCCACTCCAGCCCGTTCCAAAGCTTCGGCATCCTCTAAACTCTTTTGAGAGTTTCGCACAGCAGCCGCTTGAATTTCCACCGCAGCATCTGCTTCTTGCAAATTGTAATAGGCACGAGCTACATTAAATCGGACTTCTTCTAAGGCCGTTTCTAACCTTAACTCCAGAATCCTTAACTGTTCTTCTGAGGCCTTAATTCTAGCCCCCCTCAATCCATTAATTCCCAGGTCGTACTGCAATTGAAAGGAATTATCAAAGGAATAGGTTCCATAGAGGGTCTGAAATTCCCTCTGATCCGCCCCGGGAACATTATTGAACCGAGCCACTCGTAGGGCGCGATTTTGAGCCCGAACTTGTAAGTCCTCCACTGCCGAGACGTTGCGAGAAAAACCGGAACGAAAGACCAAACTCGGATATAAATTCGCTTGGGTTTCCCTGACCGCCGCCAAGCTCTGTTCGACTTGCAGTTGGGCAATGCTGACATTTTCATTATTCCGAATCGCTAAATCAACCGCTTGTTGAAGGGTCACAGGAACCGTTTCCTCAATATTCACCTGTTCGGGTAAGGTGGGGCGATACAGAGGATCACTACTTGGGAGCAGAATTTGAGGAGGATTGGTTTGTAAGGTTCCGTTGGGAGTCGGAGGGGGAAAGGGAGTCGTGGGAGGAGTCAGGTCAGGAACCGTTAAGGCGGGCCTACTGACTTGAGCCAGTTGAGTCGGTTGAGATTGCCTAACTCGATTTACAGAATCCGTTAGGGTTGCAGCCTGGGTAGAGGGATTTGGTAATGCAACTTCAATCTCTTGGGGACTATTGTCTGGCGAGGATTGTCCATTGTTCCCCAGGGGATGGGGTAAGTTAAAAACGGGGTTGACCCTAGTTGTCGGTTTTGGGATAGGGTCTGCGGTTGTTGGGCCAGAAGCAGCCGGGGCGATCGTCGGCGTTGCTCCAACACCAGTAGATGCCGTTGTTATGGGTGCAGACTGTCGAGCGGTTTTTGTAGGATTTTGTTTAAAAACTGGTGCAGGGAACTCCGATGGTACGGAAGATCTAGCCATGGACTGAGGTGTCATCAACAGATGATCAATAATCCGACGGGGAGAACTGGAGGTTCCTAATTGAGATTTTTTAGGATTTTGCTTAAAGGTTGAACTTAGGATTTCTGCGGGTAAAGACGTTTGAGCAGAAACGCTTTCCACTTTCTCTATGGGGGCGGGTTCAGATGTGGAGTTATCACTCCGTTGTTCTGTTTCCGTAGCAGCATCTGGAACTAAATCCCTGGAATCTTCCTTTAAGGCAGGTGTCGAATCTATGGACAACGATTCCGACCCTGCCTCTGCTTGCTCAGGAGCCGGATACTGAGACTTTGTGGGATTTTGTTGAAAACCCTGCGGTTGAGTTGTATTCGAGTCAGGCAATTTATCCCGAGACTCAATGGGGGAAGGAACTGCTGTTCCTGGCCCCACATTGATAAAGGTGATTGCTCCACTCACTCCCACAGCCATCAAATTACGAAGAACGGACATAAGGCTTCTTTTCTTGTCTACAAGTCCAGAAACAATTTTAGACTAAGGCAGCAATATTCCTAAGTTTTTTGATGTTAGATAGCTGATAGGATTGCTCAAACCCAACCGGATCAGGGATTACTCTAGCAGGCAATGTGTTCTGCTTCTAAATCTAATAAACGCAGTAGATGTAGATCGCCCCGGGCTGCTGCCGCTTGACGTCTACGGTCGAGTAAACGGCATAAATGATTGGCATGAACTTTTGCCAGATTCTCGTCCAGGGGCTTCTCAAATGTAGCTAAATGGAGTAACGCTCCTCCCCTGGTTTCCGCCGCTTGGCTTTTGTTGGGAGCGATGGCTTGAACTTCTTGTAGAGAATGTTGTGGCCCCGTACTGCTGTAGGAAATGCCCCGATATTTCAGGGGGTGCGGGGTCTGAGGCACGGGAACATGGCGAGGGTAGTGAAACTGGACGCCCTGACCCCGATATTTGCCTGTTAATTCCCTTTCCACTATATCGCTCGGCGAAAAAGATGTCTCGTACTGATGACCACGATAGGTGGGTTTCATATGCTGTTTCTCCTGACCTTAGTTTTAAATGGGCTGTCTTCAAGACAAATTTTAAACGAATCTTAAACGATCTTGTTATTTCTGTATTCATTGTTACATTTTTTCAGGTTAAATCGGGAAACTTAATAATTATTTAAGAATGATCTCTCAATTTAGGTTGGGTTAGGTTAGGGGGTTGATTCTGGTTGGGATCTATGGCATCCTTTAACCCATTTAAACCCGTGACCTGGGTTGATCTTCGGGGAGGGGGAATTGCTCCCGGGCTATTTCCAGTTTGGGCAGGAAGGACTGGAGTACGGAGCGATCGCCAACGGCTATAAAACTTTTATTAAGAAAATTATTAAGAAATATAAAGAGTGTTAATATTGTCTTAACTGAAGTCTTAATCAAACCATCCATGCTAAGTTCCAACTTGCCCGAAGAGTCAGAGCTTCTCAAATCGATCTTAGAACCGCTACTAGAGGATTTTGAATACTGGTTTGAGCGATCGCGCCATCTTTTGGAAACGGAGGAGATATCCTTTTTGACTCGGCTCCAACAATCTGACCTGCTGAACCGAATTACCCAAGCCCAACAGAAGGTGATGGCGACTAAAACTCTGTTTTATGCTACGGGGGGACAAGTTGGAATCGAAATGACCGTACTAATGCCTTGGCATAACCTATTGACAGAATACTGGCAAGTGGCGACTCGCTTTCGGATGGAACAAGCTAATCAAGTCAAAAATTGAGATGGGAGGGTGAACTCCCCCAAAATTAATCAACTTTTTAAGTAGAAAGGTTTAATTTGTTGATAAAATATGTCAGAATCCAGGTAGATGAGCGTTTCAATGACCCCCCCGGATCAAGCTCTAAAATAAAATACCCTTTCTATTAGAAAACGGCTTTAGATTAATCAAATAAACCCTAGCCTTAAGGAGACAAAAATGTTACACTTAGTTTACGTCCTGGCTTTTACAATTTTGGCTTTTCTAGCGGTTCGGAATTTAATTCACAGTCTTTTGACAGTGAGTATGGAATCCCATAAACTACATGATCCTCGCAACTATGGAGGGTTAAATAATTCAGGACAGATGGGAAAAGTCCCGCATCCAGAACTACTCGATGAAACGGGAAATTTAATTAATGAACCTTTGTTAGTGATGCGCTCTTTGTCTGTTCAAGACGCGCGAAATCAATTAGATAATTTATATAAATCTTCTCCCGGTTATGGGGATGATATTCATGAAAATGAATAAAAATATTAATCATTAGAAATTTAATAATGATCAGGGTTGACAATTGAATTGCTCATTGATTCACAATAACCGCTCATTGTTAACCTGGGTAACTCCTTGAAAACCTACGTCATCAGGATTTAGAAATTAGTTTTGATGGACAATTAATCAGCCTGTATGATCTTCTGGGGGACTGGGGCTAAGTCCCCCATGCTCCAATCTTCTGATAGACTAAGCTCAAATATTGATCGTTAACCGTGATTTTCAGTTAAATTAGAAATTATGGGAAATAAGTTTCCCTGTACAGACTTGCCTTAGTGCATCTCTAACCCACCAACGAATTTGGGGGCTGGAGTCCTGGGATTTTCGGTCAACAGCTTGCGGTTCTATATATGTTGTTAAATAAAAAAGATACATCGATAGTGACCTTAACGTTATTGTTATCAATAGCGACGAGTCCTATGGCCTGGGCGACCTCTCGGTGGAACTCCAACTCTAGCGTCAATTCTTCTGCGCTTTCAGAGTCGTCCTGGTTGTCTCCCGCACAGGTTAGGAGTATTAATACTGTTCCCCAGGTAGGGAAGTTGGAGCCCAAACCTGGATCAGATTCTGGGTTAGGGTTTAATTCTCAACAACAGATCCTCTTGAGCCAGATTGATTCGCGTTCACTCCAAGCTAACACGAACAATGATAGCCTAGTGGGGCAATCTTCCCAAATACAGCCGACAACAGTTCCCGCAACGGAAATCCCGATTTGGTTGTGGTGGTTACTCCCTGTGATCCCGTTTTTGGGTTTATGGGTTAATTTACAATTCAAAGCTCAACGTTCTAAGTCCCCAGTCAAAAAACAAGAAGACCCTATTTCTGTTCCCTTATCTACAAAACCCGATGTCACCGGGGCGCAACCTCAGAAAAATTCTGCTCAACTGGATTTTAACAGTTTGACAGAACCTCTGAAAAATCCATTTTCTCCTAATATTAATCGTCAGTTTATAGAACCTTTAAAAACACCATTTTCTCCAGCAGTTACTACTGTTTCTCTCCCTCGTACTATTATTCAAAAACGGCATCAGACAGAAACGGTTCAATTAGAAAATAATCTACAACCCCAAGGATTGTCTATTAGTTTAATGCCATCGGAGGTGGATAATTTAGATTCTGCCTTATTTGAAAATCAGGTTGAAATCCAACCAGAAGGAGAATTTTTTATCCCAGCCAAGTCTCCTGAGCCGGAATTTTATCCCGTTGAAAATGGAGAAATTGAGGAAGTTTCGGAAGTCGTATTAATCAAGGACATTGATCCGAATGAAGCTGAAGCTGTAATTGCAGAATTTTTGACGACAAAAACACAAATTGAGAATATATCGGTTTCAGAAATAGTAGAATCCGAACCTGAGATTCAAAATGAATCTATTATTTTGAAACCGGATATTACAGAAACAGAATCAACAGTTGTTACGGTTGATGATGAATTAACGGAACCGGAAATATCAGTTTCAGAAATAGTAGAACCTGAGCCTAAGATTCATTCTGAATCTATTATTTTGGAATCGAATGGTACAGAAACAGAATCAACAGTTGCTACGGTTGATGATGAATTAACGGAACCGGAAATATTAGTTTCAGAAATAGTAGAATCTGAGTCTGAGATTCAAAATAAATCTATTATTTTGGAACCAGATATTACAGAAATAGAACCAACATTTGTTACGGTTGATGATGAATTAACGGAACCAGAAATATCGGTTTTAGGGATAGTAAAACCGGAAACCGAAGTAATAGAATTAGGAGTACCTCACCAAGAGGTTCGTTCAGAAACAGACGTAGCAGCTACTAAATTTAATGTAGGAAAGGAAATAAAATTTGAACCCTCCCTTGCGGATGTAGACCAGGGACTTCCACCATTACCCAATGGATATGGTCAAAGTCAGATTTTCCTATTACCCCGTGACCCAAATTGGGCCTATGCGTATTGGGATATTCCCAACGAACATAAAGAACATATCCGTCACCAAGGCGGAAAACACCTTCTCCTGCGGGTTTATGACGTCACTGCAATTGATCTCGATACCCAGCCGCCCTTGTCCACCCAGGAATATGAGTGTGATGAGATGGCTAGGGAATGGCATATTCCTATTCCCATGAGTGATCGAGATTATATTGCAGAATTGGGTTATTTAACCCTAGATGGGCGTTGGTTAGTCTTAGTCAGATCTAATCATATTCATATCCCCCCCATTTATCCGACGGACTGGGAAAACTATCAATTTATTAATATTCCTTGGGATGAAGACCTGAGAGGAAAAACCTTTTTCAAACTCTAACAATTCTACCAGATTAATTTTAGATATTAAACAGGCTGTTAGTGAAAACTGACAGCCTATTTAATGACTACCCTATTCACCGGATATTAACAAGATTGAAAAATGTTAGTCTTGGTTATGGAGAAAACAATACTTTTAAATCTTTGATAGTTGAGCTATATTGGAAACACAAAATACCCTGGTGTCTATGCCTAGCCATCCTTCAAATCAATTATCCTCTGAACCAGAAAAATATCTTCAAGAAAAACTAACGGGTTCCATCTGGATACAAAATAAGAAATACCCTTATTTATTTGAACCCAATGGCACTTGTGAGATATTAAACCATAGTCGTTCGGGTCATTACACCATCTCAACCGATGGGTGCTCTGTTTTGCTAAATTGGACAAACCCGGCTTTCACTGAAGAATTGTTTGTCCTAGCGGATGGAAGTTTTTTCTTGGGTGGGAGTGTGTTAGTTCCCAGTAATAAACCACGGAATCATTACTTTCCTTGCTATCCTATAGCTCAACCCGATCTAAATAACTATCAGTTTGAGATCGATACGGGTAAAATGCCTAATTATGGGAATATAATCCTAGATGGTCGCCAGGTAAGGTTAATTAAGAGTGGTTACGGCGGGAATCTTTTGTCTGACGAACTGCGTGAGTTTGATTCCGAAGAAGCAGCCGAAGAATACTACCATTCCACTATTCGTGGTGAAGACCCCTACTATGCGCCCGGTCATATCAACGAACCCATTTACCTAGAATTGTCCGATGACAAGTCCCACAAATTCTATGAAGTCACGGTGAATGGATTAACTGTCACATTCGGCTATGGGCGCATTGGTACGACTGGACAAACCGAAAAAAGCACCTATGGCAGTCCGAGAAAAGCCCAGGCCGCTGCCCAGAAGAAAATCAATGAAAAGTTGAAAAAAGGCTATGTGTTATTCCCTAAAGGGAAGCCAAGCCGATCCAAATCTACTGAGGTACCTCTGCCTGCCCAAATGGTAAAAGAAAGTTCCAACGATGATTCTCCTAACTCTGATCTCGATATTACCCAATTTGTTCGTCCTGCTTGGAAGCCCATTGTAACGGAAGGGGATGGCGATCGCCTGGCTTCCAAGTTTTCCGGTCGTCCTTGGCTGGCAATAGATGAAACCTGGCCCGGTTGCCCCTGTTGTGCCGAACCCCTGCAACTGTTTGTTCAACTGAATTTGAGTCAATTGCCAGAACCTGTCCGTGAGGAGTTTGGTACAGGTCTGTTGCAAATGTTCCACTGTATGTCTGATAAGTGTGGGTTCGAGGTAGAAGAAGGAACAATTTATTATGGTAGAGTTCCATTCTTAATTAAAAATATCAAAATTCGTCTGGTACAGCCCGTGGGTATGGGATCAACCCCACCCCTACCCCAAATCGGTGGAGAAGATTATGGAACTTATTTGCCAGCCAAGACCATCACCGAGTGGCTAGAAATTGAAGACTATCCCGACCCTGATGAATTGGTGGCCCTGGTAAGCGGCTGGGAGCGGTTAGGGGAAAATGACTTGTGGGATGCAGTGGTGGAGCGTTTAGGTCTGGATGATTTGGATGACTACGATCAGCTATACCCCACCGATGAGAGCGATAAGCTGGGGGGCTACCCGCGCTGGGTTCAGGGTTTGGAGTGTCCAGGCTGTCCCGTTTGTCAGGCTCCGATGCGGCAAGTATTTCAACTAGCTTCGGAGCAAAATCTTAACTATGCGTTTGGTGATCTGGGAATTGCCCATATTCTGCAATGCAAAACCCATAAAGATCAGTTTGCCTTTGTTTGGGCTTGTGGCTAAATCTATTTATTTGGTTTAGATTCTGATTTTGATTATAATTCTTAATGCCAATTGCAATAAAGCTCATGAAAAAATATATTTCTCGTCTGTTAGCTCTAGTTCTTGTGGCTGCCATTACTTTAGTCGGATGCAGTGGGAGTCCTTCGGGAATGTTAACAGGCAATTATTCTAAAGATACTTTAGCCGTTGTCGATAGCTTGAGAACCGCAATTCTTTTACCTGAAGATGCACCCGAGAAAGCCGAAGCCCAAGGTCAAGCCAGGGAAGTCATTAACGAATTTATTGCTCGTTACCGTCGGGATAATTCTGTCACCACCCTGAGTTCCTTTACCACCATGCGTACAGCCCTCAACGCCCTAGCAGGTCATTATAGTTCCTATCCCAACCGTCCTATCCCGGATAAATTAAAAGAACGTTTGGAACAGGAATTTAAACAAGTGGAAGTCGCCGTGAGTCGAGGAGCGTAATCAGTTACCAGTTATCAGTCATCAGTTAACAGTTATTAGTTATTAGTGTAGAGACGTGCCACGGCGCGTCTATATTATTGAGCATTAATCTGCCTAACAGCCTAATCACTTAAATCACCGATAAACTCGCCCGCATCCATTATCAGTGTGTTTCCCTACTGATTTTGTTTGGAACGTTGTGAATACTTGAAAATGTAGTAAAGTCAAATAAAATTTTATGTCAAATTTAATGATTCAGCAACGCCGTTTTTCCGGGTTATTATTAAATTTTTTGATCACCCTTTCCTTGAATCCTTTTTTATTAATTTCTGTAGCTAATTCTCAAACCCTGGCTCAGTGCAAATTATCTCCACAAGCGATCGCCCAGAAAGAAAGTTTACGACAGGCTGTATTAACGGGAAATTCCGAAGCTGTTAAAAACTATAATACTATTCTAACTCAACACGCGCAACAAGTCAATCAATGTCGTCAACAAATTAATCCTAAAAATCAAGCGATTTGGTTAAGATTATATCCCTGTGATACGAGAACCGGAGAAATTGATCGGATTTTAGATAATATTATTAATAAAGGCTATAACAAGGTTTATTTAGAAGTCTTTTATGATGGTCAAGTGTTGTTACCTTCTGGGAAAAATCCCACCGCCTGGCCAGCAGCTATCCGCACACCTGGAACAGAAAACCAAGATTTATTAGCAGAAACTATCCAAAAAGGCAGACAAAGAGGCTTAAAAGTATATGCTTGGATGTTTATGTTAAATTATGGCTATACTTACACCTTAAAACCTGACCGAACATCAGTTTTAGCGATAAATGGGAAGGGAGAAACCACCACAACGGCAGTTTTAGACCAAACCAAAATAGACGAATATGGGGAAAGTTTTGTGAATCAAGGGTTTGTTGACCCCTATCATCCCATAGCTAGACAAGATTATTTAACCTTATTAAATGCCGTCTTACAACGTCATCCTAATGGAGTTTTATTTGACTATGTTCGCTATCCCAAAGGGTTAGGAGCAGATTCGGTTGCCTCCAAAGTCAAAGACCTATGGATTTATGGAGAATATTCTCAACAGGCATTTTTAAATCGAGCCAGTAGTCAGAAAGGACGAGACTTGATGCAGCGATTTTTACAGCAAGGATTTATTACAGAAATTGATGTTAAAACCGTGAATGAAAAGCATCCTAATGAAAAGGATAAACCCTATTGGCCCGATGAAAAAGAGTGGAAAACCTTAGCCTCTATTCCCAAGATGGGAGAAACCTTACAGCTACAATTATGGCGGCTAAGTGTTGCCCATGCTAGACAGGGAGTTTTGGATTTTTTAACAATAGCAAGTCAACCCGTACAAAGTCAAGGAATTCCCGCCGGGGCGGTATTTTTTCCCGAAGGAAATCGCCGAATTGGGCAGATGGGATTTGACTCTCGAATGCAGCCTTGGGATCAATTTTCGCCCTCCATAGAATGGCATCCCATGTCCTATGCTGTCTGTGGTCAAGTCAACTGTATTACGGCTCAAGTGCAGCAAGTTGTAACTCAAGCTCCCCCAGGAACTCAAATTATCCCAGCCTTAGCGGGAGACTGGGGAAAATCGATCAAAAATCGCCCTTCTTTACAACAGCAAATGGCTGATATTTACGCCACAATTCCTCAAATTAATGCCTTTAGTCATTATGGTTATGATTGGCAAGATTCTGAAGAAACCCGAGAACGAAAATTTTGTAAACGTTAATAGTTATTAACTACAAAAAATCTCGAGATTTTTGAGTATAAAATCACTCATCCCTATGGGATTAACCTTAGCTGTGGTTCAGATTTGAACAATGACGCTATAATTGTTTCATCAATTGGAGTTAATTTTATGAAAAGTGCAGAACCTCAAGCTGGTTTAACCAGTATTTTTTTGGGAATTGCCTTAGCCGTATTAGCATTAATTTCGGTCAATTCTTTTGTGATTATTAACCCAGGTCAAGCGGGGGTGTTGAGTATTTTAGGAAAAGCTCAAGATGGGGTATTATTAGAAGGCATTCATTTCAAACCCCCTCTGGTTTCTGCGGTTGATATTTATGATTTGACGGTACAGAAATTTGAAGTTCCGGCTCAAAGTTCTACCAAAGATTTACAACAATTATCGGCAAGTTTTGCCATTAACTTTAGGCTTGACCCGATACAAGTAGTCAGAATTAGACGAGAACAGGGCACTTTACAAAATGTTGTTTCTAAAGTTGTGGCTCCCCAAACCCAAGAATGTTTTAAAATTGCAGCAGCAAAACGAACCATTGAAGAAGCTATTACTCAACGAGAATTATTAAAATCAGACTTTGATGAAGCTTTGAATGAACGATTAGATAAATATGGGATTATTGTATTAGATACCAGTGTGGTTGATTTAGCATTTTCTCCTGAATTTGCCAAAGCCGTTGAAGAAAAACAAATTGCCGAACAACGAGCCAGACGGGCAGTTTATATTGCTAAAGAAGCGGAACAACAAGCTCAAACTGACATTAACCGAGCCAAAGGAACGGCGGAAGCTCAACGTTTATTAGCAGAAACTTTGAAAGCAACCGGAGGACAATTAGTCCTGCAAAAAGAAGCTATTGAAGCTTGGAAACAGGGAGGTTCTCAAATGCCAAGAGTGTTAATTATGAATGGGGATAATAAAAGCATGATTCCCTTCTTATTTAATTTAGGGAATGCTTCAGAAATGAGTTATGAATAAACACAATTCCTGAATAATTAGAGGGTTTATAGCGGCAAAAATTACTAAACCCTCTAATTATTTAGCACCATAAGCAATACAAGCTAGAATATCTTCTCGTTCTATTCCAGGGTATTCTTCTAAAAGGTATTCAATGGTGACTCCACTGGCTAAAAAATCTAAGATTAGAGACACTCAAATGCGATGACCCCGAATACAGGGTTTACCAAAACAAATATTAGGGTCAATAGAAATTCGAGACAGTAAATCTGCTGGCATCATACTTTACCTATTGTCATTGGTGTAAGATCGACTATTTCATAGTATAATTATACTAGATTCCTGTGAATTAATTGCTTCGGCTACGATTATCTATTTTTAATCTCTTAACACTTATGTCTATTTTTACCTTACAATCCGTTAAAAAAGAATTTGGAACCAAAGAAATTCTCCGAGATGCTAACTTTAGTTTAGATGCCACAGATAAAGTCGGTTTAATTGGAACCAATGGCTCAGGAAAATCCACTTTATTAAAAATGATTGCGGGACAGGAATCAATTGATGAAGGGCAACTTTGGGTTAATCCCAGGGCAAAAGTTATCTATTTACCCCAACAACCGAATTTAGATGAAAACCTCACGGTTTTAGAACAAATTTTTGCCGATAGTGGCGAACAAATGCACCTAATTCAAGAGTATGAAGACCTATCTCATAAATTAGCAAAACATCCCGAAGATTCCCAACTGTTAACCCGATTTTCCCAAGTCATGCAACGCATGGATGCCACCAATGCTTGGGAGTTGGAAAACACAGCTAAAATTATTTTAACTAAATTAGGAATAGAAGATTTTGATACTCCGATTCGCCAGTTATCAGGGGGATATCGCAAACGCATTGCTTTAGCAACGGCGTTATTAGTAGAACCGGATGTTTTATTAATGGATGAACCCACAAACCATTTAGATGCGGCTTCGGTGGAATGGTTACAGGATTATTTGAAAAATTATCGTGGGGCTCTATTATTAATTACCCACGACCGCTACTTTTTAGACCAAGTAACTAATCGAATTTTAGAACTAGACCGGGGGGATTTATTTACCCATGCAGGAAATTATTCTTATTTTTTAGAAAAGAAAGCCGAAGCCGAGGATATTGCTGTTAGTCAACAACGCAAACATCGGGGGGTTTTGCGTCGAGAATTAGAATGGTTAAGACGGGGGCCAAAGGCTAGGAGTACCAAGCAAAAAGCACGGATTCAAAGGGTTGAAGGGCTGCAAGACATGGAATTTAAACAAGTCCAGGGGAAAGTTGAAATTTCCACGCCCGGTCGTCGTATCGGTAAAAAAGTGATTGAATTAAACCATGTTTCTAAATCCTATGATAATCGCCCTTTAATTCAAGATTTTACCTATAGTTTTAATCCCGATGACCGTTTAGGAATTATTGGGGGAAATGGGGTCGGAAAATCAACTTTATTAGATATGATTACAGGGCGAATCCAACCGGATGAGGGCATAGTAGAAATTGGGTCAACCATTCATATCGGTTATTTTGACCAACATTCGGAGGATTTGTTGGCGGCGATGAACGAAAATCAGCGCGTGATTGATTACTTAAAAGAAGTCGCAGAATATGTAAAAACCGCCGATGGAACCCAAATTACAGCCTCGCAAATGTTGGAACGGTTTTTGTTTCCACCGAATCAACAATATTCTCCCTTAAACAAACTTTCTGGGGGGGAAAAACGACGATTATTTTTATTACGGGTGTTAATGAGCGCGCCCAATGTGTTGATTTTAGATGAACCGACTAATGATTTAGATGTCCAAACATTATCGGTTTTAGAAGATTATTTAGAGGATTTTAATGGTTGTGTCATTGTGGTTTCCCATGACCGCTATTTTTTAGACCGAACTGTTGAAACTATTTTTTCCTTTGAATCTGGGGGAACTTTACGACAATATCCAGGGAATTATTCGGTTTATTTAGATTACAAAAAAGCCGAGGAATTAGAGCTAAGTCGTCAAGGGGTAAAGGTCGAAGAAAAAATCCTATCTGGGGTTGCAGACGGGGACAAATCCCAACGCTATTCTTGGGATAAAAGTGGACAGCGTAAATTATCTTCTAAGGAAAAGCGAGAATATGAAAAGTTAGAGACAAAAATTGCTGAATTAGAAGCGAAAAAAATAGACTTAGAAAAACAACTCTATCAAGCTCCTCCGGGGGCTGTTTCTAAGGTTCAAGACCTGCATCAACAGGTGGAAAATATTATCCTAGAAATTGATAATGCCACGGAAAGATGGTTAGAATTAGCGGAAATTGCGGCTTCTAATTAATGATCAATTGATAATTGATAATTGATAATTGATAGTTATTTTTTTTCGAGGTTTAAAACCTTTCCTGTTAAGGGGAAAAGAGCAATAAAATCTGCTTTCTCAATCCTCTTTTTTTCCGGGAGAGGTAGTTGTCAATTGTCCATTATTGAAATCCGGTGGAATTTCAACTGAACGCAAAAACGTCGCACTTTCTTCGGGTAAAGCCGTATTAATATACATCCCACTGCCTAATTCAAATCCGGCGGATAGGGAAACCCGAGGAATTAAGGCAATATACCAATGGGAATAATCCGTGCGTTGTTCGGCGGTAGGAATAGAACGAATTGTATAATTATAATCGGGATTATTTAACCCATAGTAAAGTTTAGCTAGAACATTTTTTAAGGTTTTAGCTAAATCCAAGATTTCCTCATTGGTAATTTCATCAAAAGAGGAACTATGACGACGGGGAAAAATCCAAGTATGAAAAGGAGAAAGGGCGGCATAGGGAATAAAAGCTACAAAATGTTCACTGGTAAAAATAATCCGTTCTTGGGCTTGTAATTCTTCCTTTAAGGTGCGACAAAAAAGACATTCTCCGGTATCATCATAATGGCGAATTGCTTCTCGCGCGCGGTCACGCCATTGATAGGGAACAAGGGGAATTGCAGCAATTTGAGAGTGAGGATGTTCTAAAGAAGTTCCCGCTCCTTGACCATGATTTTTAAAGATAATAATAGTTTCTACCCGAGCGTCTTGGCGAATTTCAATATACCTTCGGCGATAAACTCGAATAACATTTGCAATATCTGCGATTTCCATTAACGCCATTGTTAAATCATGGCGAGGGTGTTCAATAACAACTTCATGAAACCCAAACCCTGATAAGGCGTGAAAAATTCCCTCGCTTTCTCTGATTCTTTCACCTTGAGGAGATAGGGCGGGATATTTATTAGTAACCACCCGGACTCGCCAATCTAAATCATCGGATAACCGTAAGGTTTCTTGACCTCCTGTTAGCAATTCATTCCCTGGACAAAAGGGGCAATTAGAACGATACTGAGGGGTAGGAATTAGTTGGGTTTCAGTTTTGGTAAATTCATCGGGTCGTTTTGCCCTTTCAGTGGCAATAATTACCCAATCTCTTGTGATTAGATTCTGTCTAAGTTCAGTCATATAGGAGGGAACAGGGAATAGGGAATGGGGAATAGGGAATAGGGAATAGGGAATGGGGAATGGGGAATGGGGAATAGGGAATGGGGAATAGGGAATGGGGAATGGGGAATGGAGAAATAAAAATAATTGATTATTTTTTGTTGCTATTTAAACCTCTTTTTGTTCCTAGATAAACGGCAAAACTTCCTAACCAATGACTGCCACCATAGAAATTACCAGATACAGGATTTAACCCGACTTGGTGATGAAGATTTGCTACGCTTTTTAAAGCGGGTATGCGGTTATCTGTGGGTAATAAACCAGAGATTATCCCTTCTAACATCCACGCCCGACTCAAGTTTAACCCATCAAAATGAGATTGTCCGTAATCTTCAGGATTATTAATAATAATCGGAGAAAACCAATCGGTTTCTAATTTTTGGGAAAGTTCGGGTAAAAAAATAGTTAACCATTCTCCAAATTCTAAAGCCGGGAGAACCCGACGCATTAAATCGGCTTCTGCTAGACTAGGAGAGAGAAAATCATCCCCCAATGGTTCACAGTGAAGGGAATAATTGTAATCATGGTAATAGAATTTTTGGATTTTATGTGCAACTAATTCTAATAATGGTTGATGGTGGGTAAGGGTTGCCCAATCCCAAATTAATCCCAAGGCAAAAGCTGTTTGATTGTGTAATCCGGTGCGGTTGGGATAGGATAAATTTAATAACCAGTTGTGAATATTATTAATAATAACGGTTTCTAAAGGTTGTAAATATTCTAATAAGAGTTGACTCTGTTCGTCTTGCCATTCAGTCAGTTCTGCCATTAATTGTAAAAACCAAGCTAACCCATAGGGACATTCAAATCGGGGCTGAGATTGTAAAAAATTAGCCTCGATTTTAATATGTTCCGGGGTGAGATTTTGGGTTAAAACTTCTCGAGCAGAGGAGACAAAATCTGCCTCGGGAAAATATCTAATTAACCGAGTTAACATCCAATGGTTATGCACCGCCGAATGCCAATCTAAACAGCCATAAAAGGCGGGATTAAGTTGTCGATGGGGAATCAAATCTCGGGAACTTTCTAACCAATAATATTGAACATGAGGATACTCTTGTACAACACATTGTAAGCCAAATTCAGCAAATCGACTGGCTAAGTTGACCGCAAATATTTCTGATTCTAAATTCACGATTTTTTAGGTTAATTTATGCTATTATAAAATTACTAGGTTAAGTTATCATACTTTTTTGTTGCGCTCGTTGTTGCGCTCGTTGTTGCGCTTCAGCGCACTCCTAACAAATATAGCATTATTTCGGACTAACTGAAGGTCTAGGAGTCGGTTGAGGTGTAGGAGGTGTAGGAGGTGTTTGGGGAATTTCCGGGGGAAGTTTCCACTCCTCCAGAGGACGATTAATAGTAGATAAAATATCTTTAGAAATCACTAAAATACTGACTTCTTTTCCAGAAGATTGAGGGGAATCAATTTGAGCATATAAAGAATCTCCGCGAAAATCAATGTTTCCTAAATTTAATCTATGGATGGTATTATTTTTAAGTTTAATTTCTATTTTATCCGTTACGGTATCTAACCCATAATCCTTAATTTTTTCAGCAGAAACCGTTAACTTCTGAATCCCTGAGTTAACATCCGAGGGATTACTTTGATTTTTAAACAGTTCCCTGAGTAGGTAATCTACCGAAGCAGGATTAGCTAAAAATTGTATTGGGGCTGTAATTTTCCAAGGAGATTTTTTCAACTCATCGGCGTTAGTAACCCGTTCCAAGGTAAGTGTTTGTTGAGGATTTGTAATAGTAAAAGATTGAATTTCATCCTTGGGAAAAGAAAAAATTTGTTGTTGTTTAGCTTGAATTTCTTGCTGTTGAGTTTTCCCCTGAATTTCAAATACATAAACAACCCCGGTCAAACCCAAGGCTAAACCCATTAAAATTAATGTTGAACGTTGAAATTTCATTAGTTAGCAGTCATTATTTGTCACTTACCCATTATCAGTTGTAGGGGCGGGTTCATCAAGATTTAAGTAATTAACAAAGATCTAAAAGAACCCGCCCGTACCAGTAAACAATTATCAGTTACCAGAAATATTAACTCTTACACTGATAACTGTTTACTGATAACTGATTACTCCGTAGGTGTAGGATCAAAACGCTCAAGTTTAGCACCCAATTGTCGGAGTTTAGCTTCCAATTGTTCATAACCCCGATCCAAATGTTTTAATCCTTGAATCGTCGTTTCTCCTTCGGCGGCTAAGGCTGCTAGAACTAAGGCAGCAGAAGCGCGTAAATCCGTCGCTGTCACCGGAGCACCCGAAAGCAAAGGAACACCGCGGACTAAAACCGTATTCCCTTTGACCCGAATATCAGCACCCATGCGACTGAGTTCAGGAACATGACCAAAACGATTTTCAAATACCGTTTCACTGATCAAACTATTGCCCTGACACAGCGTTAACAGAGCCATAAAAGGGGCTTGCATATCCGTGGGGAAGCCTGGATAGGGTAGGGTCTCAATATCCGTCGCCTTTAGCTGTTCTCCAGCCAGAATACTTAAATGGTTTAGCCCTTCCATGCGGATTTTGACACCCATGGCTTTAAGTTTAGCCAGTACAGGAGTTAAATGTCCTGGAATAATGGGGGATAGGTTGATTTCAGAACCTGTAATCGCCCCAGCTATTAAAAAAGTTCCGGCTTCTATTCGGTCAGGAATAATCGAATAATCCGCAGAATGTAGACTCGGAACCCCAGAAATGATAATAGTTTTACTGCCAGCCCCATGAATTCTAGCTCCCATCGCCCGGCAGAAATTCGCTAAATCGATGACTTCCGGTTCTTGAGCCGCATTTTCAATGATGGTTTCCCCATCCGCTAGGGTGGCGGCCATCATCAAAGTTTCCGTCGCCCCAACACTGGGATAGTCCAAATAGATGCGAGCGCCCTTGAGCCGACGGTTAGCCCCGACCACATGGGCATGAACAATGCCATGCTCGATGTGTACTTCCGCACCCAGGGCTTGAAGTCCACGAACATGAAGATCTACAGGTCTAGCTCCAATGGCACATCCCCCAGGCAAGGGAACCCTGGCTACCCCTAAACGAGCCAATATTGGCCCAATGGCAAAGAAACTCGCCCGTAGTTGGCTCACCAGTTCATAGGGAGCTTGTGATTCTGATAACTCACCCGCCTTAATATCGATGATGTCACCCTGGCGGTCAATTTGGACACCCAGAGTCATGAGGATCTCACTCATGCTATTCACATCGGCTAAAGAGGGAACATTCCGTAGCCGACAATCTTCGGAACAGAGTAATGCACCCGCCATTAGGACTAAAGCAGAATTCTTAGCTCCGCTAATCGGAACATGACCTCGCAGGGGTTGACGTCCCCAAATTTTGAGGCTGGACTGGTTAGCGTGGGACGCAGTTGAAACATTCGATGAACGTATAGCTAGTGTAATGGGTCTATCCTCCAAAAATGAATTGTACGTTTACTTTACTTAGATTTTTTGTTCTGATTCTACCGAAAAGATTCTAAATGTCTAGGGGTTAGACAAATTTTATGTCCCTGATAAACCCGCAATCAGGCATGGGGAGGGTTTTATAGGAATATCATTCTTGGTATACCAAAAGTCTTATCGATCTTTAAATCCAGTGTAAAAATCTAATCAACACTTACGAGAAATCAGAATTTATGGAAATCGGTATTCCCAAAGAAATCAAGGATCAGGAATTTAGGGTGGGCTTGAATCCTGATAGTGTCAGGGTTTGCACGGAAAAAGGCCATCAAGTTTTTGTAGAAACAAGTGCCGGGGAGGGTTCAGGGTTCAGCGATCGCGATTATACACGAGCCGGAGCCACAATCGTTAATTCTGCGATCGATGCCTGGGGTCGGGAACTTGTAGTTAAGGTCAAAGAACCTTTACCCGCCGAATATGGGTTAATTCAAAAAAATCAACTGTTGTTTACTTACCTACATCTAGCTGCTGATCGGGAACTCACCGAGGAATTAATTAAAAGTGGTGTCCATGGAATTGCTTATGAAACCGTAGAACTTCCCGATGGCCGATTACCGTTATTAACTCCCATGAGTATCATCGCCGGACGTTTATCTATTCAGTTTGGCTCCCGTTATTTAGAACGACAACAGGGAGGTAGAGGAGTTCTTTTAGCCGGAATTCCCGGGGTAAAAGCCGGAAAAGTCGTGATTTTAGGCGGGGGTGTAGTCGGGACTGAAGCGGCGAGAATTGCCATCGGAATGGGGGCACAGGTTCAAATTTTAGATGTGAATTTGGATCGGTTAGCTTATTTAGAAACGGTGTTTGGTTCGAGTGTGGAATTACTCTATAGTCATCCCTCTCAAATTGAAGAAAGCGTTCCTGAAGCTGACTTATTAATTGGTGCGGTTTTAATCCTCGGAAAACGCGCTCCTAAATTAGTTTCTCGTAATTTAGTTGCCCAAATGCGCCCCGGTTCTGTGATTGTGGATGTAGCGGTGGATCAAGGGGGATGTATTGAAACCCTACGTCCGACCTCCCACACCTATCCCACCTATATTCAAGAGGGTGTTGTTCATTATGGGGTTCCTAATATGCCCGGAGCCGTACCTTGGACAGCAACCCAAGCCCTAAATAATAGTACCTTACCCTACGTTATTCAGTTAGCTGATAAAGGACTCAAGGCCTTAGAATTAAATCCGGTTTTAGCCAAGGGATTAAATGTGGAAAATCATCATTTAGTCCATCCGGCTGTGCGGGAAGTTTTTCCTGATTTAGTTTAATTCCTATTCTGGGCGAGGAGACCTCGCCCCTACAACCCGACTTGTTTTAAAACCGTTAAGGGATGATAGGATTTCAGGTTTTGAAGTTGTTCTGAATTTTTAACTAATAACGCCCCGGCAAATCCTAAAGAATTAATCGAAATTCCCTCAAATTTTTCTTGAGATCGAGGAACAATCATCATCCAATTTCGAGTCGCTAATAAATTATAAGCCCCGGATTGAAAGGGCTGATCTCCAACGGATAAGCCCACTTTTTCTAATAACTCAAAATATAATTCTAAAGTAAAAATTGCGGCGGCGGTCGGTTGATTAATCCAGTCAGAATTAAAGGAAGCGATCGCATGAACAAAAGGAAATTCAGGAATTATACCAATAGAATTATTAAACTGTACAGAAGCGATCGCAGGTTCAATCGGAAGATTAATCCCCTCTGGAACTAATGGAAAGGGAACTAATTGTAAATGTTTATGCCGCTGACTCGCCCCGGCTAATTTTCCCCCATTATAAAAAACTAAACCGTCAATTTCTGCTAAACCCAGCCACATCGCCTCAAAATCCGATGAAGTAAGCCAGGTTTCCTGTTCTTCAAATTGTCGGGTAACGATTAATAAATGATGATCAACAACATTAAATTTATTCAGTAAACATAAATGAGTTTCTGATAAATCGCCAACAAATAAATCCTGTTCATAGGGCAGAAACGGATTAAATTCTTGACCGGATTTAGCTAATTTTTTTTGCTGTTTTTTCTTGGCTTTCTGTTTTTTTGCTAAGTTAGACAGAACTCTCACCAAAAAGCGAATATTTCCCGCCTCTATAAAATTATAATCCGTGGGAATTGATGCCAATGCACCACAATTGATCGCATATTCGGTTTGAGTAATTATTCGTTGCCATAATGTACCCGACGGTAACATCAAGTTTGCAGGTGTTGTACTGATCATTTGAACAATAGCTATGATTTAATAGTTTTAAAAATTCAGAGGATTTAAGGGTTTAGGAATGAGGGTAACTTTAGTTTTAGGTTTCCAGTCATATTCCATATATTTGGCCGTTTTTAAAGCCTTACTATCCCCTAAAAGTTTGGCTACAACATAAAGAGACATATCAATTCCCGCCGAAATTCCCGCCGCCGTAATAATTTTTCCATTATCAACAAATCGTTGATTATCAACAACCGTGGTTTGGGGTGCCATCGCCTGTAATTGATCTAAAGCCAGATGATGAGTTGTTGCCACTAAACCATCTAATAAACCCACTTTTGCTAAGAGTAAAGACCCCGTACAAACTGATAAAATTAATTCAGCATGATAGCCTTTAGATTGAATCCAGGCTAGAATTTGCAGTTGATTCAGAGCCTCTCTAGTCCCAATCCCCCCGGGAATAATAATAATATCAGGGGGAGGACTATCTAATAGGGTACAATCGGGATTAAAACTTAAACCATAATGGCATTGAACCGCATTTAAAGTTTCCGCCACTAGGAACACATTAAAAGGTTTATCCTCATTAATTTCTGATGTAATAGAAAATACCTCAAAAGGGCCAATAAAATCCAGCAGTTGAACCCCATTAAAAATTAAAATAGCAACATTTGTTTGAGTCATGGGTCAGTAATCCTAAAAAAAAGGGATAAAAGATTAAAATATGTTAAAAAAGTGTCTGAGGCTCCAAAATATTGTTCTGGTTATTTTGATCACTCTAGCAATTGTACTGGGTTGGAATCATTTAACTTTAGCACAAGGCTCTACCACTCAGCTTGAATATCGGATGAGTCGATTAGAAGCACAGGTATCTCAACTCATTGGACAGATTAATAGTCTGCAATATCAAACGTCAGGTACAACAGTAATCCAGGTTAAACCCGATCCCACAAATCCTGCTCCCGAACTCAAAAATCCTTTGATGTCCGGCGATCCCATGTTTGATCGGTTAGCAACATTAGCGATTGAAACCAAACAAGATGTCCAAGAACTTCAGAAACAAATGGCGGAGTTAAAAGCACAATTAGAAACTCAATAATTTAGGGTTAAAATTAGTCATCTAATCAGGCCCAAAAAATAGGTGCTGCCATGATCTGAGGAGTTAAAGATGTTCTCCTCATCTTAGAAGATTGATCAGAAGCAGCACAGTGTTTAAAAATTGATGATGTTTAAACTATACAATGATGCCGAAATAGTAAGCGGCAACTAAAAAGTTAATTCCTAACAGAAGAATTGCCCAAAATGCACGAAAGGTATAAGAGCCGCTGGATTTTTGAGTTTTGCTAGCCATATTTGGTTCCTAAATACAATGATCCAATTAAACCACAGAAGCAACTGAATCGGGATCGGACTCTCCAGCATGATAGGAACTCCGAACTAATGGCCCAGAGCGGACATGAGCAAACCCGATTTTGGTCGCGATCGCTCCCAAACGCTCAAATTCCTCCGGTGTCCAATATTTCCGCACGGGCAGATGTTCCAGGGACGGACGCATATATTGACCCAGGGTAATTCGGTCGCATCCGGCTTCGCGTAAATCTTCTAGGGTTTGAATAATTTCGGCTTCGGTTTCTCCGTGTCCCAACATGAGGCCGGATTTTGTAGGAATGCCGGGATTAAGTTGTTTCACAATTCTTAATACATCTAACGATCTCCCATACTTAGCCCCCCTTCTCACGGGTGCTTGTAGCCTTTGGACTGTTTCGACATTATGGTTATAACAGGCGGGTTCTGCTTGAACTACGGTGGCAATCCGTTGATATTGGAGTTCTTGGGGATTACCGCCCCCTTGCCCGCCCCAAAAATCCGCCGTTAGGACTTCGATCTGGGTTTCGGGGTTAAGTTCTCGAATTCTGTCCATCGTCGCCACAAACCAGCCCGCCCCCCCATCGGCTAAATCATCCCGGGCCACGGAAGTTAAAACCACATAGCCTAACCCTAAAATTTGTACGGCTTCGGCTACTTTTTGAGGTTCTTCGGGATCAAGGGGCATCGGTGCATGGCCCTTATCCACCTGACAAAAGCCACAGGAGCGGGTACAAGTCGGCCCCATTAATAAAAAAGTTGCGGTTTTCTGGGCATAACATTCCCCCCGGTTGGGACAACGACCTTCTTCACAAATAGTATGAATTTGACGCTGTTTGATAATCCGTTGTACGGAGGATAATTCACTGGCTTTACCGATGGGACGACGTAACCAATCAGGTATTGGTTGAATCACATTTTGATCCCGATCACGATAGGATGGTGCTGGGGCTGAATCAGCGACAGACGACATATTCAAGTTCCGTTGCTATTTTGGCTTCTTCTCAGATTAATCTAGTTATGTATTCTAAAGATGCAGGTATTTTTAATCATTGGGTGACTTTAACCCAATATAATAATAGTTAACGCATCATTATCATTATGGGAGTTCGTTGTGACAGGTCGGAAAATACTGGTTATTGATGATAGTAAAGTCATTAGAGTTCGAGTGCGAGAAATGTTACCCCCTGGTAACTTTGAGGTATTAGAAGCCAAAGATGGCAAAGAAGGTCTCGAATTCGTGCAAAAAGAACACCCCAATTTAATTATGCTGGATTTCCTCCTGCCTAAGTTAAGTGGCTGGGATGTATTTCAGCGAATTCAAGCGGATGAAACCTTGCGGCGGATTCCCCTTGTCCTGATGTCGGGACGGAAGGAAGAAGTCACGGAAAAAATTTCTGAACCCTTTCAATATTTTGAATTTATTGAAAAGCCCTTTGAGAAGAATCAACTGATTTCTGCGATTAAATTGGCTTTCCAAAAAGCTAATCTCCCCCGGCCACCCCTATCCACCCCTGGAACTCCTGCACCTACCCCTGCACCTGCTCCTCAAGCTGCTCCGGGTGGAGATGCAACGGATATTGCAGCAATTAAGGCTCAAATGGATAAAATGCAGGCAGAAATAACGGCTCTGAAAAAACAAGTGTTGCAACTGAAAACATTTATTCAGAAGAAATTACAATAGGGAAGTTGACAGTTAACTGTTGAGGGTTGACTGTTAACTATTGATTGGAAATTGAACAGAAATTATGATACTGGATGCTTCATTTTTGACACAATTAAACGCCGCCATGGATTCATTATTAAAACGAATGAATCTATTTTCCCAGGCTCGGGTTTTGGTGGTAGGGGATTTAACTTTAGATGAATTTTTGACGGGTCAAGTAGAACGTTTATCCCGTGAAGCTCCGGTATTAATTTTACGTCATGAACATACCCATCAAATTCCTGGGGGGGGTGCAAATGCGGTTTACAATTTGGCGAAATTAGGAGCATCGGTTAAGGTTGCTGGACTGGTGGGAAAGGATGATCAAGGAATTGCTCTTTGTGGAATTTTTGAACAGGCGGGAATTGATATTGGGGGAATTTTTATTGATCCTAACCGTCCCACGGTAACAAAAACTCGGATTTCGGGTCATGCGCGGCAATCTGTTACCCAACAAATTGTTAGGGTGGATCGCAAATCTGACGAATTACCCGATCTGGAATTACAGTTAAAATTAGCTGAATATATTCGTGAAAATATTGATACTGTAGATGCGGTGGTTTGTTCAGATTATGGGGATGGTGTCTTAACTCAAGCGGTAATTGAAGCCGCATTAAAAGCTCCTTTAACGATTGTTGATACTCAAAAGGATTTACACAGATTTGCGGGTGCAAGTTTATTTACTCCTAACCTGCCTGAAGCAGAAAAAGCCGTGGGATATTCGATTAAAAATCAGCCAACTTTACAACAGGCGGGACAGGATTTATTAAGATTAACTCAAGCGAGTTCCATGTTAATTACCCGGGGGGAGGAAGGAATGAGTTTATTTGAGGGAAATCAACAATTTCAAATCCCACCTTTTAATCGCACGGATGTTTTTGATGTGACCGGGGCTGGGGATACGGTGGTAGCGGCTTTAACCTTGGGTTTATGTACGGGTTCATCGTTGTGGGAAGCGGCGGTTTTAGGGAATTTAGCTGCTAGTTTAGTCGTGCGTCAATTTGGAACCGCAACAACAACAATTGAAGAAATGAAAGAGGCGTTGCGATCGCTTTTAAACCCAGAATAGGAAATTACGAATTACGAATAGGTAATTAACTGTTAACTGGTAAGGACGGGTTCTGTTAGATCTTTGTTAATCACTTAAATCTCGATGAACCCGCCCCTACAAATGATGACTGATTTCGGGTAAGGGCGGGTTCTGTTAGATCTTTGTTAATCACCTAAATCTCGATGAACCCGCCCCTACAACTGATTACTTGACAAATATTGATTTTAAGATAAAATTCTGGGGAACCGATATTTATAGGAAAGCGGATGTTAACCCAAGATCAACCTTTAACTGAAACAGCATTTCTGGCTAAACTTAACGAAATTATTGAAAGCAATCACCTACTCAAGCATCCCTTCTATCAAATGTGGACGGAAGGGAAACTGACATTAACCATGTTACAGGAGTATGCCCAAGAATATTATTTGCACGTTCATAACTTCCCCACTTATGTTAGTGCCACCCATGCAGCTTGTGATGATATCAATATTCGCAAAATGTTGTTAGAAAACCTGATTGAAGAAGAACGGGGTTCAGCCCATCATCCCGAATTATGGTTACGGTTTGCCGAAGGTTTAGGAGTAGAACGGAGTGCTGTTCTTGAGCGCCAACCGTTAAATAAAACCCAAGAATCTGTTCAAATTCTGAAAAAATTATCGCGTAGTGAAGAAGCAGAAAAAGGGTTAGCCGCACTGTACGCTTATGAATCCCAATTTCCTGAAGTTTCCACCACTAAAATTGCCGGATTAGAAGAATTTTATGGGATTGATGAAGAATCGGCTTTATCCTTCTTTAAAGTTCATGAAAAAGCCGATGAAATTCATAGTCAAATGACTCGCAAAGCCTTGTTACAACTGTGTCAAACCGCCGAACAACAACAAGCAGCATTAGACGCGACACAAAAAGCCGTTGATGCGTTTAATTTGCTCTTAGACGGTGTTTATGAAGAATATTGTCAGAACTAGAATTTTAGGCTGAATTTCGTTTGATTTTTCCTAAAAATATTACCCCTCTTGTTCCCTACCATTAATAAATGGGAGCTAGAATAGAGCCCCACCCAACCCTCCCATGAGTAAGGGAATGGTTGGGTGGGGTAGAGATAAATATAAATATCACAACTGATTTAGAATTTAATATTAGTATTTTATAGAGGCGTTAAAAATAACACCTCTATATGAATTCAATCAGAAGAAATTAAATCAGTTCAACGATTCCATTGGAACCAATACTAATACTCTTATGACCTGCCCCTCCAGAGGAAATATTGACGGTTAGTTCATTTTTTTCTGCATCAAAATTGCCTTTAAATCCCAGAGGAGTCCCATCTATGGTATAAATTAAAATGTTGACTGCCCCCGTTTTAATCTGCGAAAATGCTAGAACGGTTGATTGTCCACTGGCTAAAATTTTAGACGAATTTTGGCTTAAACCATACTGAATCGGTTTTCCTGCTTCATTGATGAGTCGAACTGTAACCTTTTGATCGGTTTTTACCCGAAATCCGGTATAAACCTGGGCAGAAATGGGACTAGGGGAGAATATAACGGGAGTAGCGAAACCTAATATTCCGACCAAAGCAACCGTCGTTAGAAGTTTGATTTTCATAGATTTTATGGAATTAAATCAGAATGAGTTTGTCAATTATTCTAATCTATATTTTTGAGATCACAACACAAACTAATAATTTTTCCGGCTTGTCTCCGATGAAAATTTTAGATTTTCTCAACATTTGATCGGATCACAATATACAGCAAAAATCTCCTAAATTCCATGACTCTTTCCAATCACCCAATTCCGACGGAAAAAACGGGATAGGGCCGATTCTTCTAGTTGTAAAACAATTGGACGACCATGGGGACAGGTGCGAGGATTGCGGGTTTTAATCCATTGATCTAATATAGTTTGCATTTGGGTTAAACTCAGTGGTGTGCCATTTTTGATCGCACTCCGACAGGCGGTGGCGACCTGTGCGGCTTGTAAATCTCCTCCTAAACTTAATTCTAATAAGGCTTCTGGACAATCACTGCGTTGGATTAATAATTCCGGTGCGTTTCTAACTACCCAAACCCCATCTCCAAAGGGATCAACTTCTAATCCTAAACGGTGCATTTGTTCTAATTGTGCTGTTGATAAGGATTGTAAAATAATCCCGGGTTCTAGGGGAATTAATCGCCATTGATCACAGATTTGTTCATATAAAATCCGTTCGTGGGCAATATGTTGTTCAATTAACCATAATCCGCTAGAATGTTCGGCAATAATATAGGTATTCAGAACTTGAGCGATCGCTTTTATTTCTAATATTCCTAATTCGGTTTTAGACTGAGTTGGAGACGTTTCAGATTCTGGGTGAATTGCAGAATTTATATTATAACTTCCCTTTTCTTCCGATACTTTTAATAACTTCTCAATTCGATTTTGGGGAGGGGAAATTCTCTCGAAATTCAACCTTAAAGCCTGTTCAATTCCTTGACTAATCAGTTCTTGCCATTGGTTCAAATTTTGGAGATAAACTTCACTTTTATCAGGGTTTCTATTCCAGTCTACTTGTTCGGGTAACAGGTGCAAATGCACAAAACAAATGGGATAGCGATCGCGGGGACAGGTTCGTTCTAGGGCGGTTAATAGGGTTTGTTCTAATTCCGGCGATCGCACTATGCGGCCATTAATAGCTACCTTCACCCAATCGGGTCGGCGACGATGACAGCGATCGGGTAATCCTAATATTAATTCAATGTCTTTTAAGTTAAAATTATCATAATCTGGCGGAATTTTCAAATAAAATAAATCACTGAATTGAACATTTTTAATAATCTGAGGTAAAACCTGTTGAGCATTCACCCCCGGACTAATTTGAAACCAAGGATTATTGCCTTGACGCAGTTGCCAAGTTACCTGGGGATGACATAAAGCAATTTGCTGAATTATTAACTGAATACCGCGCAATTGTTGAGCCGAAGTCGGTAAAGATTCACGTCGATTTTGCCAATTTTCAAATAAATTAGAAACCGTAATCACTGTTCCCTGGGCGACAGCAATAGTTTCGGTTTGAACAACTTCTCCTTGATGATTATAACTAACACGCCAACCGGAATGAGAAAGGGAAGGAGAACGGGGCCGACTAATAATTTCTAAATCCGATAATTGAGCTAAACTGTGTAAGGCTTCCCCCCGAAATCCTAAACTATTAATTTTAAATAAATCCGTAATTGTGTTAATTTTGCTGGTACTATGGGCGGTGGCGGCTTGTTTTAAATTAGTTAAATCCATACCCCAACCATTATCTACCACTTGTACCCGCCAAGACTCCGGCCAGACTGAAATTATAATCCGATTTGCCTCGGCATCTAAGGCATTTTCCACTAATTCCCGAACCACCGCCACTAAGGAGTCAATAACTTCACTGGCTGCAATTAAATCAACAACATCTTTGGGGAGAGTCCGAATATAATTCAAGGGTAAACAGGTTGAATTTAACATTTCAAAGGCAATAGGCAATCTTGCTATAACTAATAGGTAATAGGGTGAAATATAATTTTAGTTTAATTTGACTTCTTCGGCAACTTCAGCGTGCATTTCTTTGAGTTGAGTTTGGGGAAGTTTAATATAAAAAGTAGTTCCTTCATTGGGAACGGATTTAAACTGAATTTGACCGCCATGGGCATCAATAATAGATTTAGCGATCGCCGTTCCTAACCCCGTACCACTGCGTTTTCCATGGGTAACAAAGGCATCAAATAAATGTTCACGAATCATATCGGGAATTCCAGGGCCATTATCAGCAATAGCAATTTCTGTCCACTCTCCGGTTAATTTAGCCGTGATTGAAATAGCTCCTCCTGGTTTTTCAAAGGCTTCTACCGCATTTCCCACTAAATTTTGAAAAACTCGAGTCAGTTTATTTTCATCAACATAAATCCGACAATTTTCATCGGCTTGCACAGAAAAATTAACCTGGGTAGATTGAAAATAAACCCGATTTATTTTTTCAAAATTTTGTAGCATTTTTGCCACGGAAATCGATTTTCTGTAGAGTAGGGCACTGCCTTTCGTGAATTCTAATACCTCCTCTGCCATGCCTAACATCCGTTGAATTTGCATAGAAATCAAATCACACCATTCTTGAGTTTCTTCATCGGGGTGCATCTCCTTGAGCATGGAACTCGATAACTGAATTCCGGTAAACGGACTTCTAAAATCATGCAAAATGGTATTCACCATTTCCCCGACTAATTCCATTTTTTCTTTATGGACTAATTGATGGACATATTGATTGGTAGTAACGCGCAAATGACTAATAATATAAGTGAATAAATTCAGAATCACTTTACCCTTAGCATTGCTTAAAATTTGCATCAAATCCGGTTGAGAAATTTTAGCTAATTTTACCTGTCCGGCCGTTATTGCCCTGGCGCTGCGGGGCTGTCCATCTAAGACCCCAAATTCTCCAAAAAAGTCATTAGCTTTGGCAACAGCAATGGTTTGATATTGGCTCAATGGAGCTTCTTTTTTAAACTCCACCCGACCTTCTAACACTAGATATAAAAAATTAGGAGCTTCTCCTTCTTCAAAAATAATATGTTGGTCGGCAAACTGTTCGACGATTGCCAGTTCACAGAGTTGTTGAGCTTCGGGAAGATCAAAATAGCTAAGAAATCGGTGGGAGGATATATCCATTTTTATAAACCGGGTTGTGATCAAAGATTAGGGAGATCTACTTTTGTGACATTAATATTATGGGAATAGAAAGAGTTGGGCATCTGAAAACAGAGGGATTCTAGGGGAGAAATGGCTTTTAGCAACTAGAATATTTGGACTCGATACTATTATCAATTATAGCGTAGATGTTCCCAGTAGTTGAGCCAAAGATGCTTGTAATACCGGGGGTAAACGACGCATAATTTTCCCCGTTTGTCCATCGATGGGAACTAAGGTAACTTGGGCACTGAGATAATGGGATTGGCCATCTAGGGATTCAATCCGGTATTCCCAGGGAATTCGCATTCCTTTAGTCGGTAGAATTCGACTTTTAACCACCACCTGCATTCCCATTTTAACGGGTTTATGGTAGCGAATATTCAACTCGACAACGGGCAGTTCGCAGCCCATTTCTACTAAGGCATGATATTCCAATCCTGCCAAACGTAACCGTTCTACCCTGGCTTCTTCCATCCAAGATAGATAGGTTCCATGCCAAACAATACCACCATAGTCGGTGTGATGGGGAGAAACCCGCACAACATAGTCAAACCAAGGGGTTGACCAGGGGACATCCGTTGAGGACGGGGGCTGGGGGAAAGGATTTGTTTCAAACACTTTACAAATATATTCAGAACGCAACATTTCTATAAATTATCTGTCAACCAGGGGGATTATTCTAGGTATGAAGACTGTTTAATCCGTCTTGGAAACCATCTGACCACTGATAAATCACCTATTTTAATCACAAGGAAAACCCATGATAAAAAAAATTCTAGTTGCTGTTGCAGGTCGGGGATTATGCGAAGAAATGCTGAATATGCTCTTGGATATCCCCTCTTTCCAACAAGCATCGATCACGCTTCTACACGTTGTTTCCCCTGAAATTAGCTCGGATACGATGTCGGAAAAGTTAACCGAAGCTGGAAAGATTCTGGCCGAAGCTGTTACCTCGATTAAACTCGACTCCAAGCAAATTAATCCTCTACTTAAACAAGGTGATCCTAAAGATATCGTTTGTCAAGTGGCTGATGAGGAAGATGTGGATTTAATTATTATGGGTTCTAGGGGTTTAGGACGCATCCAAGCAATTCTGGAAAACTCCGTCAGTCAGTATGTATTTCAATTAACTACTCGTCCCATGCTATTAGTCAAGGACGATACCTATGTCAAAAAACTGCGTAAAATTATGGTGGCCGTGGATAATTCCGAAGCCTCCAAACAGTGTTTACAGTTGGCAATTTCCTTTGCTAAAGATTTAGCTAGTTCTCAACTGATTTTAGTCCACATTAATAAGGATATATCAGGGAAATCGAGCGAAGATTTCAGTAATAATGCTGAAAAAGATCCTGTTTTAGCCCCGGCAATTGAAGCAGTAAAACGTCTGGGAATCGGCTATCGTTGCGTGAGTGGGATTGGTAAACCAGGCCCAGAACTGTGTAGTATTGCTGAAGAAGTCGGGGCTGATTTATTAATGTTAGGTTCCCCAGACCGTCGCCCCAACATGGCTAAGAGTTTTATTGACTTAGACCGATTGTTGGGGAGTTCCCTCTCAGATTATGTGCGAGTTTATGCTAATTGTCCTGTTTTGTTAACACGGACAACGACAAAATAATCCACTCTTAATTAACAAACATAATAAAAAGCGCCACAGTAACAGTCTGATGGCGCTTTTTTTGAATTAAAATTCAATCAAAATTCAGGAAAAAATGGTATTAACCTTCTTTACCATCCCGACTTTGGGTTTGAATATACAGAATCAACAGAAAAACCGCAGGAACTGCCACAAACAAAATGCTGGCAACAAATCCTAAATCATTAACTTGCATAATTGCCCTACCTTAACTTAAATGGGAAATTCAAATACCCCTAGGGTATCATTAATTGACGTTTTTGAATAGATTGATTTTATAGCGGGTAATAGGTAATGGGTAATTACAAAAAGAGTTTACTTCCTTCCCCTACCTCCCCTGCTCCCCCTGCTCCCCCTGCTCCCCCTGCCTCCCCTGCTCCCCTTATATCTTTCTCCAATATGGCTTATATTACCCAACGTCGTCGCTCCGTTAGAAATTATTCTGTTCCTCATCGTTCTAACAGGCAATCTCCTGTTAGAGTAGGGACTAGAATACCTCATAGATTAGCGAAATTAAAATACTCTCGAATTATATTTTTAATTGCCNATCCTGTTGTTCGGGTGTTAAAGATTCCCAACGTTCTCGACTGACCCAGGAAGCATCAGGAGCGCGGTCAGCACCATTCGGCAGGGTAAAACCCGTATTAGAATCAAAAACTTCACCTAAACGGGTTTTTGAGTTCCATAAATCAAGTTGAGTGGTAATTTTAACATTCCGTTTCCCTGTATTTCCTCCAGTTGGTGGCATAATAATTAACTCTCCTGAGTTCGTGCGTTCAAATTGAAAATCATTATTTTCCTGACACAATTGCCAAAATTGTTCCGAGGTTAAATCAAGTTTCAATTTTAAAATTGGGGGTAAGTTCAGAATATTGGTTTCCATAATAATTTGGGTTTTTGAATGGAATGGGGATTAAATACTTAATAGCCTACCAAATCGAAGTTAAATCTAATACAAAACCTGGTAAAATATCCTCGCCTGAAATTTGGTTAGGATGTTCCAATATTTCAACATCTTGATGCAAACGATAAACTTCTATTTGTTGCTGTTTACGATTAATTAACCAGCCTAACTTTGCCCCATTCTCCTGATATTCTTGCATTTTTTGACGAGTTTTTTCTAAACTATCACTTGGAGACATTAATTCCACCACAAAATCAGGACACAAAGGTACAAATTTGTCCTGTTGTTCGGGTGTTAAAGATTCCCAACGTTCTTGACTAACCCAGGACGCATCAGGAGCGCGGTCAGCGCCATTTGGCAGGGTAAAACCCGTATTAGAATCAAAAACTTCACCTAAATTATTCTGACGTTTCCAGACTAAAAGTTGAAAAATTAAATCAGCATTCCGTTTCCCTGTATTTCCTCCAGTTGGTGGCATAATAATTAACTCTCCTGAGTTCGTGCGTTCAAATCGAAAATCGTTATTTTCTTGACACAATTGCCAAAATTGTTCCGAGGTTAAATCAAGTTTCAATTTTAAAATTGGGGGTAAGGTCAGAATATTGGTTTCCATAATCATTTGTTCTAAATTTCCTATTTTTCTAAAAGCTATTGCCCATTGCCCATTCCCTATTCCCCCATTATATAATAGAGAATATCAAAATCAACTGTCATGATGAACAAACTCATCTCTAGTTAAGGTTAATTTTTGTAACAAAATCGATCAGAAATTGAGGTTTTTTCCCATTTTTGAAGCTCAAACATAAACTAAAATTAAATCTTCTGGAATATTCTGGGATTTTGATTAAAATATCTGTTATTACATAAGAAACTATCATAACTGAATCCGATGATAAATTCTAGCCGATTTCGCTTAATTCGCAAGCGGTTTGTCTTCGTTTTTCTGTTTATATTAACCTTGGTGGGATGCCGAATTATCAGTAATTCCCCCGTTAGCGAAGTCATCCCGATGATTGCCGACTTACCCAAACCGCAACTTCCAGAATGGATTGAAACAATTAATCCCCTGGGTGAGAGCCCAGAATTAAGTCAAATTCATGTTATTTTTAAAAACCCTTTAATTCCCCTAGAAAGTTTAGATAGTTCAGGACAAAAAAAACTCCTGAATAACTTTGAAATCAGCCCCAAAATACCTGGTGAGTTTCGATTTTTAACTCCTAGAATGATCGGATTTCAAGCCGATAAATCCTTACCCTTAGCCACTCGTTTACAAGTTACTATAAAAAAAGGATTAGCCGATTTAAACAAAAATCAATTAGACCAGGATATCGCCTGGACATTTGCCACCGAACCAATTAAATTATCTAATTTACCCGGAAGTGAAGAACAACCCGGTTCTCCAGAAAATCCCATAGGATTGAATCCTGAACTCAAATTTAATTCCAACGTAGAATTAGATTTAACCTCTTTAAAAGAACACTTACAACTAATTTCTCAAAAAAACAATCAAGTTGTTCCTGTTGAGGTTAAAATTGCCCAACCAGAAGAAAATAAAACCCCCATTGAACCTTTAAAAAGATTCAATTCAGTAACTCAAAATCCAGAATATATTGTTACTGCTAAACAACCATTACAAACCGCTACTAAATATCAATTTAAAATCACACCAGGGTTACGTCCAGTTCAAGGAAATTTAGAAACCCAAGTTGAGATTTCTAGCCCAATTAAAACCTATGATACTTTAAAATTTGTTAATTTAGAACTTCAGGGCAAAGCTTCAGAAGAAGGAACATCAGGGCGGTTTATTACGGGCAATCCTCAACTGGAATTTAATAATGGAATTATTGCCGAATCAGCCCTAAAAAATATTACTATTAAACCCGCACCCAAGCCCGATATTGAAGTCATTCAAGCCTATAATGATTATGAGCGGGTAACCATCAATCCTTGGGCTTTAGAACCCCAAACCAATTATACCATTACGATTGGTGCAGAAGTCGAAGATAAATTTAACCAGAAATTAGGAAAACCCGTTACTGTTAGTTATAAAACCGGAGATTTAACCCCAGATATTTCTGTGCCTTCGGGATTAAATATTTTCCCCTCTCAACAAAATTTAGAACTGAATATTTCCACCTTAAATTTACCCGAATCAAAATATCAGGCTACTTATCAAGTTGTGCAACCCACGGATTTAGTTTATACCAATACAGCTGACCTGAGAGATAAGGGAAAAAATCTATTACTTCCCAAGAAAAAATGGGCAACTTTTCCGGTTCCTACCCCGAAAAATAACGTTCAAGAAACCTCAATTAATTTAAGAGAAAAATTAGGGGGAAATACGGGAATGTTAGCCTACGGAGTCAGGGCAAAAACCACCCGTTATCAACGAGAAGGTGAACAAAAATGGAGTGAGCCAGAATTTTATGGACTGGTACAATTAACTAATTTAGGAGTATTTGCCCAATGGTTTCCAGAGTCAGGAATGGTGCGGGTTAATCACTTAGATAATGGCTCCGTTGTCGCAGGAGCAACCGTTGAAATTTATTCCTCTAAACTCGATGCCAAATCCTATCCTAAACCTCAAAAATGTGCAACGGGAATTACCGATAATCAAGGTATATTATCCTTAAATTCTCAACAGTTAAAATCCTGTATGCAAGGGGAAAGGTTTGCCCAAGCACCGGAATTATTAGTGATTGCCAAAGAAGGTAAAGATTGGGCTTTTACCCGCACTTTATCCTATAGTGGAAAATATGGATATGGAATTGAAGCCAATTGGGAAGATAAACAAACCCTATCCCGGGGCGTGATTTTTTCAGACCGTCAACTGTATCAATCCGGTGAAAAAGTTGCTTTAACAGGTGTCGCCTATTCCCTAGAAAATGGCACATTAAAACCCCATAAAAATCAAACCTATCAAGTTACCTTAGAAAATCCCAAAAAACAAAAGAAAGAGTTAGGTGAGTATCAAACCAATGAATTTGCTACATTTTCTGTAGAATTTTCCTTAGAAGAAAACCAACCTTTAGGAAATTATATTATTCGGGCAAAAGACAATAACGGGGTGGAACTTTTAGGGGAATTCCGCGTAGCTGAATTTAAACCCCCTAATTTTAAAGTTGCCCTGAATTTAGATCAAAAATTTGCCAAAATTGGAGATAAAATTACCGCAAAAGCCCAGAGTGAATATCTGTTTGGTGCTCCCGTAGCCGACGGTGCTGCTAAATATTATGTTACTCGAAATGCAACGGATTTTGTCCCGAAAGAATGGGAAAATTATTCCTTTGGTCGTCAATGGTTTTGGCCGGAAGAAAAACCCAATGTTTCTGATAGTGTATTACAGGAAAATCAAGTTTTAGATTCCCAAGGTCAGGGGAGCAAAACTATTGCCGTAGATAAGGATTTACCCTATCCCATGACCTATCGAGTCGATGTGGAAGTGACTGATATTTCTAACTTATCCGTTACCAATTATGAGTCCTTTACCGCCCTTCCCAGTGACCGTTTTATTGGGTTGAAAACGCCATTTATTGCCGAAGCGGGTAAGGCGTTTCCCATTGAGATGATTGTCACCGATATTCAAGGAAAACCCCTAGAAAATATTGGGGTAAATTTGCAACTGCAAAAAATGGATTATAGCCAAGTGACGCGAGTTGTTGAAGGGGCACAAACCAATAAAAATCAAATTCAATATCAAACTGTTGCTCAAGTTGATATTAAGTCAGGTCAGAAGGAACAAACAATTAATTTAACTGCTCCAGAGTCCGGTTCCTATCGAATTCGAGCTAATTTTAGCGATGGAAATAATGAAATTACTGCCACGGATTTACAAATTTGGGTCACAGGTAATGAATTAGTCTATTGGGGAGGAGAGGAAGATCAATTAACAATTAAACTGAATAAAACCACCTATAAACCAGGGGAAACCGCAACCGCTTTAATTCAATCTCCCTATCCCGAAGGGGAACTATATTTTGCTGTAGTGCGGGATAAACCGCTTTATGAAAAGGTGATTCAAGTTAAAGGAGGCGCGCCAGAAATTCAGTTTCAAGTTACCCCAGAAATGTTACCAAATGCGGCGGTTGAAGCGGTATTAGTGCGACAAGGAAAACCGATTTCTGAACTGGAACCTGGGAGTTTAGAAAACTTAGCTAAAATTGGATTTACGCCCTTTAAAATCAACCTAGAAGATCAATATTTGCAAGTGCAAGTTAGTCCCCAACAAGCCAAACTAGAACCCGGTTCTCAACAAACCTTAGACCTGACTTTAACTGATAGTAAAAATCAACCTCTGCGGGGACAATTCATCGTGATGGTGGTGAATGATTCAGTTTTACAACTCAATAATTATCGACCTCCAAATTTAGTAGAAACGGTCTATGCAGAACAACCAATTTCCACGCGATTTAGTGATAATCGTCCGGCGGTTATTTTAAATCAATTAGCCTCTGCTTTAGAAAAAGGTTGGGGTTATGGAGGCGGTTTATCAACGGCGACAGCTAATCCGAGAATTCGTAAAAATTTTCAAGCCCTAGCTTTTTATCAAGGTTCAATTATTACCAATAATCAAGGAAAAGCCACAGTTAATTTCAAACTTCCTGATGATTTAACGACCTGGCGAGTGATGGTAGTGGCAACGGATGGAAACCAAAAATTTGGGTCGGCTGAAACTACATTTATGACTACTCAAGCATTAATATCTAACCCAATTTTACCCCAATTTGCTCGTCCTGGTGATCGGATTTTAGCCGGATTATCAATTACAAATTTAACCGGAGAAAAAGGCAAATTAAATATTACGGGAACTGTTAACGGTGGGATTCAATTTTCCCCTGGAAATGCCTCTCAACAAACCTTAAAAACTAACGCAGAAGCCGGAACTAATGCCTATCGCTTTCCGATTTTAGTACAACAATCAGGAGAAGCTCAAGTTCAATTTACCACGGAATTTAACGGTAAATCCGATGGGTTTGAAGTCCCTTTGACGGTTAAAACTTTTAACGTTACTGAACAGGTGATTGAGTCAGGACGAACAACTAATAATGTTACTATTCCCCTAAATATCAGTAAAAAAGTGGTTCCCGATTTCGGAGGATTAGAAATTAATTTAGCCAGTACCCTAATTCCTCAACTCACGGCCTCTGCTCAACAGGTCTTTAATCGAGAAAAATGGCCGTTTCTCGAACCTGCGGTTAGTGAATTAATCATCGCGGCGAATCTGCAAATTTTGAGTAAAAAATACAATCAAAATTTCAGTAATTTGCAGTTACCCGAACGGGCTAAAACGGCTTTAGCTGATATCAAAAAATTGCAACAAGAAGATGGTGGAATTTCAGCCTATCCGGGTTCAAGATTCTCTAGTCCTTTCCTTTCCGCCTATACCGGAGACGCTTTAGCTCAAGCTCAAACTGCGGGATTTTCGGTTAATTCTGAGTTGATTAATTCTCTCAAAACCTATTTAACTCAAGGTGTAAATGATCCCTTAAAATATGATTTTTGTAGCGATGAAGTGTGCAAAAATCAAATCCGCTTAAATGCTTTAATAGCTTTAGACGCACTGGGAGAAAAACGCAGTGATTTCTTAGATGATATCCTGCAAAATTTTGATCAATTTGATCCCGTAACCCAGATTAAACTGGTACGCTATTTATCTCAATTTCCCCAATGGAAACAGGAGTATGATACTCTATTTGAGCAAGTGCAAAAACAGATTTATGTCACGGGAAGAACGGCAACATTGAACTTACCTCAAGGCTATAGTTGGTTACATTCTGATACCGCAATTCAATCCCAAGGGTTACGTTTATTGTTAACAGAAAATCCCCAATCTGCCACCGTTGATAAGTTGGTGGAAAGTTTATTAAATCTGCGTCGAGATGGAACTTGGGGGGGCAGTTATGATAATGCCCAGGCGTTAACCGCTTTAACTGCCTACAGTCAAACTGAAGCGACACCCCCTAACTTTAATGTGGCGATTACTTTAGCAGATCAAACATTAGGAGAAACTCAATTCAAAGGGTATAAAGATTCTAATTTTAGTTTGAATCTACCTATGTCAGAATTACCCAAAGGCAAAAATGATTTAATTTTAGAACCGTCAAATCAGGGTAAATTAAATTATTGGGTCGCCTATCGATATCGTTTAGAAGGAAATCAACCCGGACGTTTAAATGGGTTAAGAATTACTCGCACAATTCGCCCAGCAAATGAGGATAAAGTCCTAAAAACAATTGACTTAAATTCCCCGAAAGATCTACTCAAGGTATCACCAGGACAAGTGTTTGATATCGGTTTAGATATTATTACGGATCATCCTATTAATCAAGTCATGATTACTGACCCCCTTCCTGCCGGATTTGAAGCCATTGATGCTAGTTTTAAAACCAGTAATTTGGCAGTAGAAGCTCAAAAAAGTAGTTGGCAAATTAATTATCAAACAGTTCATAATGACCGAATTACAGCCTATAGTGATCGCTTAGAACCGGGAATTTATCAACTGCATTATTTAGTTCGTTCTGTTACTCCTGGGGAATATTTATGGCCGGGTGCGGAAGCGAAATTACAACATACTCCCGAACAATTTGGTCGCAGTGCATCGACAACTTTATTGGTTTCTAAACCTTAGTTGAGATCCCCCTAAATCCCCCTTAATAAGGGGGACTTTTAAATCCGTTTCCCCCCTTTTTAATGGACTAAGATCCCCCTAAATCCCCCTTAATAAAAGGGACTTTTAAATCCATTTTCCCCCTTTTGTAAGGGACTAAGATCCCCCTAAATCCCGGTTATTAAGGGGGACTTTGAAATCCATTTCCTCCTTTTTTAAGGGGGGTTAGGGGGGATCATCTTACAAAAAAAAATTTTAATAAAGCAGAAAAAATGGTAAAATCAGAATAATTTCAACCCACAGGATAAGGAATAAAATCAATGTCTGCGATCGCGGTAATTGACTATGATATGGGTAACTTACACTCGGTTTGCAAAGGTTTAGAAAAAGCCGGGATAAAACCTCAAGTGACTGACTCCGCTACAGTGATTAAAAATGCTGATGCGGTTGTATTACCTGGGGTGGGTTCCTTTGACCCCGCTATGCAACATTTGCGATCGCGAAATTTAGTCGAACCCATTCAAGATGTCATTGCTTCCGGTGTTCCCTTTTTAGGCATTTGTTTAGGGCTACAAATTCTGTTTGAATCTTCAGAAGAAGGTCAAGAAAAAGGCTTAGGAATATTCCCTGGAACCGTGCGCCGTTTTCAGTCAGAACCGGGGTTAACGATACCCCATATTGGTTGGAATCAACTATCTTTAACTCAACCTAATTTACCTTTATGGAAAACTATTGGTTCCCAACCTTGGGTCTATTTTGTGCATTCCTATTATGTTCATCCAACTGATAGTAATTTGACCGCCGCGACGATTCAACATGGAAGTCAAATTATTACGGCTGCGATCGCTAAAGATAACGTGATGGCGGTACAATTTCACCCGGAAAAATCATCAAATGCTGGACTCAAAATATTGGATAATTTTGTGGAATTAGTTCAAGGTAAACCTCAAACGTTAAGCCCTGTTTCTGTATAAGATAAACTGGATTTGTTATTAATTGGAGGAATAAATTTTTGAGTTTAAGAATCTATGGAAACCGCTTAATTAAAACCTTACCTGGAGAAGAAACTAGACCCACATTAGCTAGGGTCAGGGAAGCGGTTTTTAATATTTGGCAAGGTAAAATAAAAGGCTGTCGCTGGTTAGATTTATGTACGGGTAGTGGGTCAATGGGGGCAGAGGCATTATGTCGAGGGGCAGCGGTTGTGATCGGGATTGAACAACACGGAAAAGCCTGTAAAGTGATCCAAGAAAATTGGCAAACAATGGCGGATTCTTCCCAAACAATTCAAGTAATTAGAGGAGATATTTTAGGAAAGTTAAAGACCTTATCCGGGCAAAAATTTGATTGTATTTATTTCGATCCGCCCTATAATAGCAATCTTTATCAACCTGTATTAGAGGCAATATCTCAATATCAACTCCTATCTGAGCAAGGAGAAATTGCCGTAGAACACCATCCCCATCGTTGGCAAATTCAACCGATTATAGACCTAGAAATTTGTCGAGAAAAAACCTATGGCAATTGTGCTTTAACATTTTATAGTAATCATTTGTAGGGGCGGGTTATGTTCAATTTTTGTGAATCACCTAAATCTGGATAAACCCGCCCCTACAAGCATTTATCAGTCTGATAATTGTTTACTATTACCCATTACCCATTACCCACTATCGGAGTTTTTATGTCCTACGAAAAAGAAAAAGAAATTGCCATTGCAGCCACATTAAGCGCCTGGAAACTGTGTGAAAGAGTGCGCCAAAATATTCCGCAAGCTATGGAAAAAATTGATAAAAGCCCGGTGACGGTAGCTGATTATGGATCTCAAGCAATTATTTGTAAAGCTTTAGCAGAAGCATTCCCCAATGATCCGGTAGTCGGGGAAGAAGACGCCACGGAATTACAAACCCCAGAAATGGCGGAAAACCTAGCAAAAATCACTGAATATGTCCAAGAAATTATTCCCGATGCTACTTCAGAACAGATTATAAACTGGATTAATCAAGGGAATGGAAAAGTTGAAAAAAGGTTTTGGACATTAGACCCCATTGATGGGACAAAGGGCTTTTTAAGACAGGATCAATATGCGATCGCTTTGGCTTTAATTGAGGATGGAGAGGTGAAAGTTGGGGTGATGGGATGCCCAGCCTATCCGTTGGAAAATCATCAATCTGGGGCCTTATTTGTAGCGGTTAGGGGACAGGGATCAACGATGTTAATTCCGGCAACCGGGGAAGAAATTCCGATTCAAGTTGTCGCTGAAAATGATATGGAAAATCTGCGATTTGTCGGCAGTATTGAAGCCAGTCACGGAGATATTGATCGTCAGGATGCTGTGGCTAAAGCGGTGGGAATTGTAGCGCCAGCTATTAAGATGGATTCCCAGGCAAAATATGGGGCGGTGGCGTGTGGAAAAGCGGCTTTATATTTGCGACTTCCTTCTCCTAAAACCCCTAATTATCGGGAGAATATTTGGGATCATGCCGCCGGGGCAATTGTAGTAGAAGAAGCGGGGGGACGGGTAAGTGATATGTTGGGTAAACCTTTAGATTTTGCCTCTAATCCCAAGATGTTAGAAAATCGGGGAATTATTGTGAGTAATGGGATTATTCATGACACGGTTTTAGGAGTATTAAATCAATAAATTCTCCTAATTATTTTAGGATTATTTTTGATTAATTCTCTGTAGGGGCAAGGAGACTTTCATTAGTGTTAACTTAAGCATCCGAAGCCCGGAAATAAATTTCGGGCTGTATAGATGTTCCATGGCTTTAAGCCTGAAATTAATTTTAGGGCGATCGCAATATTGAATCATAAATCCGTAATTTCACTGATGCAAAATTACAACATTTGTGCATTCAACTTAATTGAAAAAACTTTACAGACTTTTCCGTAACTCATCACCTAGGTTTTGTTGAACTGAATAGAACCTTAAAAACCTCAAAAATTGGATCATGCACATTTATAACCGTAGGATTGTGACTCGGAATTTTGCTATTGCTATTGTCAATGGAGTAATTACACTGATTATTCTGTTGATTGCACCGTTAGGATTAACGGCAGTTATTAGTAATACTTTTTTAGTCACCGTTGCTAGTTTTTTTACAGCGACTTTTGCCGATAGAATTGTCCAACTTCTGCAATCTTCTGCTTCTGTTCCTGAAGTTCCATTACATAGGGATATTCCCTATTCTTCTCAATTAGATCCTCGTTCCTCCCATGAAATAGAGCACTAATTTATGTTAACTCTCTATGTTTCTCAACAGGGATGTTATCTGACCTTAGAGGCGGAAAATCTGTTAATCAAAAAGGGGAAAGCGGTGTTAGCAGAAGCTCAAATTCCCCTACTGGAACAGGTGTTAGTCTTTGGTCAATCTCAAATTACAACTCAAGCCATTCGAGCTTGTTTATCTCGCAATGTTCCGATAGCTTATCTATCTCGGATGGGATATTGTTATGGTCGAATTTTACCCGTTGAACGAGGATATCGTCATCTGTCTCGGTATCAACAACAACTGACTCGAATAGACCGTTTAATTATTGCTCGTTGCCTTGTTCAAGCTAAACTAAAAAATAGTCGAGTTATTCTCCAACGCCAAGCTCGTCGTCAATCTTCTGAGGTGATTACTTTTGCAATTCAAAGTTTGAATCATCTCATGGAAAAGGTCAGAGAAGCAGAAAGTTGGGAGCGATTAATGGGGCTAGAAGGTGCAGCAGCGGCTCAATATTTTTCGGCTTTTGGGGAGTGTTTAAATCATCCTGAATTTGTGTTTACGGTGCGATCGCGTCGTCCCCCAGGAAATCCAGTGAATGCGATGTTGAGCTTTGGTTATCAACTGCTTTGGAATCATCTTTTAAGTTTAATTGAACTTCAGGGACTTGATCCCTATTTTGGTTGTTTACACCAAGGAACAGAACGCCATGCGGCTTTGGCTTCCGATTTAATTGAGGAGTTTAGAGCACCGATTGTGGATTCTTTGGTGATGTATTTAATTAATCGTAATATGATTGATGCAAATACAGATTTTACCTACCATGATAGCGGTTGTTTTCTGAATGATTCGGGTCGAATTAAATACTTAAAAGCTTTCCTACAACGAATGGAGGAAAAGTTAACTACCGCCGCCGGAGAAAATCAACCCCGATGGGATACTTTGACTCAACAAGTTAAGGCTTTTAAGCAGTTTGTTTACAACCCAATTGAAGGGTACAAACCTTATGAAATTCGCTGATGTTATTTTACATTGTCGCTTATGATATTCCCTGTGATAAACGTCGTCGTAAAGTGGCGAATTTATTAGAAGGATATGGGAAGCGGGTTCAATATTCGGTGTTTGAGTGTGTGTTACCTCAATCGAAATATATTGAGTTACAGAAGCGCTTGAAAAAACTGGTGAATTTGACTGAAGATAATCTGCGGTTTTATCCCCTTTCTCGCCATACCTGGGGAAGTGTGGAAACTTGGGGTCAGGGGCCAAAGATTACGGAGTATCCGAGTTCACTGATTATTTGATGGTTTTTGCGAGGCTGCGGGTAAAATGGCTATGATGTCGATTCTGCTATTCAGAGCCTCGCCTAACCTCTCTGTAAGGGTTCTACGGGTTTGATGGTGGGGGGAAATCTTGTTTGGGCTAACGGTTTTTCCCAGCCTCGCAAACTGCCCCTAGACAGCCGATGGTGTCTGGGTTTAAAATAGAGGGGTCGCTTCTATTCGTAGAAGTGGAATTAATGGAAACTTCAAAATCCAAATAGGATCTTTAGCTTGAGTATCTGTATGATTTCCAAAGTCGCTTCTATTCGTAGAAGTGGAATTAATGGAAACTATTATCAAGTCTTTTACAGTAACCAAATGCGCTCGGTTATAGTCGCTTCTATTCGTAGAAGTGGAATTAATGGAAACGTTAGATAGTCCTTCATCTTAACTCAGTACCCTTGAGTCGCTTCTATTCGTAGAAGTGGAATTAATGGAAACACTAACTGGAATGGACAGTTAATATGGTTTAGTTATACACCGTCGCTTCTATTCGTAGAAGTGGAATTAATGGAAACATCCCTGGAGTAGGAGTCATATCATTCAACTCCTTGTCCACCAGTCGCTTCTATTCGTAGAAGTGGAATTAATGGAAACATTAATGCTCCCTGTTACTCTTCAAGGTAGTATTCAATTGTCGCTTCTATTCGTAGAAGTGGAATTAATGGAAACCATCCCCATGAGAAAAACCTAGGGTTTTTCCTAATCTGGAATTTTCCCAGTCGCTTCTATTCGTAGAAGTGGAATTAATGGAAACTTCTTCAAAATTGGGCCACCACAAACCTCCAGACCAATCAAACCAGTCGCTTCTATTCGTAGAAGTGGAATTAATGGAAACGGGTTAAGGGTTGATTAAGTTTGGACTGGCGCAAGTTAACACCAAGTCGCTTCTATTCGTAGAAGTGGAATTAATGGAAACTAGAACGCAACACAGGAGCAGTAAATTGAGCAACCATAATATCAATCTCTTTTCTAAATATCAGAAGTCGCTTCTATTCGTAGAAGTGGAATTAATGGAAACTTTAGAGGTACTTAATACCTCTACCAACAACATTAATGTCGCTTCTATTCGTAGAAGTGGAATTAATGGAAACTTGGGGTGGGACGATTGGTTCGTCCTGACCGTCCAGAACCCGATAGGTCGCTTCTATTCGTAGAAGTGGAATTAATGGAAACTGAGATTGTGATGAGAGATTTACTGAAGCAGTCCTTCAGTTCCTTTGTCGCTTCTATTCGTAGAAGTGGAATTAATGGAAACTTCGTTGTAATACTTATGAGGAACCACAGTAGGTTTCCGCATAGATAAGTCGCTTCTATTCGTAGAAGTGGAATTAATGGAAACTCCCTGGTGGAAGGCCTTGTACCTGAGCCAGGATGGAGTCGCTTCTATTCGTAGAAGTGGAATTAATGGAAACAAGATTGAGCTTGCTGAGAAGAATCTTCATCATATCCCCCCATCATTTCAGCAGTCGCTTCTATTCGTAGAAGTGGAATTAATGGAAACCCAGGATGAGAATTACTCATTCCTTGTTGGACAGCTCCAACAATGTGTCGCTTCTATTCGTAGAAGTGGAATTAATGGAAACGCCTTCATGACTTTAATAGTGGTCATTCATTGGATTAGTCGCTTCTATTCGTAGAAGTGGAATTAATGGAAACAGAGTTACGGAACACCCCAAATTCACCTCCACTGCACTTGGAGTCGCTTCTATTCGTAGAAGTGGAATTAATGGAAACAGCTCATATCAAGATGCTAACAACAAAACTCAGCCTTGCTACTTGTCGCTTCTATTCGTAGAAGTGGAATTAATGGAAACTGGAAATAGATTGAACAGTGATTTGATTGATAGTAGACAGTCGCTTCTATTCGTAGAAGTGGAATTAATGGAAACTACCAGAGTTTGAAACCTTATACATTACATCCACTAAGTCGCTTCTATTCGTAGAAGTGGAATTAATGGAAACTTGAGAAATCAAAGCAATCGATGAGGAGATTGACCAGAGGCTCCATAATGTCGCTTCTATTCGTAGAAGTGGAATTAATGGAAACTAATAATTCTAGCATAGAAATTCGAGAAGATGGGTACTTTAAGTCGCTTCTATTCGTAGAAGTGGAATTAATGGAAACATACCATTCTTGAAAGATCCCCGTAACAGATTAGTAGTACATATTTTTAGCCCTGGTCGCTTCTATTCGTAGAAGTGGAATTAATGGAAACTTGGTGTGCTTCACTCACCCACTGAAGAAGGGTTTCAGTGGTCGCTTCTATTCGTAGAAGTGGAATTAATGGAAACACCCAGAGCATGGACTCTGGAAGAGGGAACAACTGAAGTCGCTTCTATTCGTAGAAGTGGAATTAATGGAAACGACCATCACGGAGGGCTTTCATCTCTGCAATGGTCATCATTCGGTCGCTTCTATTCGTAGAAGTGGAATTAATGGAAACACTTTGAGAAGTGCATAACCACGGTACACCATAGGGGTGCGTCGTCGCTTCTATTCGTAGAAGTGGAATTAATGGAAACATGAAAGTTAGTATTTCTACAAGCAGAGTTCACTTGCGGTCGCTTCTATTCGTAGAAGTGGAATTAATGGAAACCATCCTTGTCAAGTTTGGGCGACATATCATCCCCGAAGTGTCGCTTCTATTCGTAGAAGTGGAATTAATGGAAACCCTCATCATATTTATAAATCAAAACACTATTCCAATCGTCGCTTCTATTCGTAGAAGTGGAATTAATGGAAACTACAAACGCTACTAAGTAAAGGGGAATTAACTACTTGAGTTCGTCGCTTCTATTCGTAGAAGTGGAATTAATGGAAACGGAAGACCTTCTTCAACTCTATTATGCAGCTATCGAGTCGCTTCTATTCGTAGAAGTGGAATTAATGGAAACTTCCCATCCTTCTCAACACAATGGTCAAGGAATGCTTGTCGATTAGTACGTCGCTTCTATTCGTAGAAGTGGAATTAATGGAAACTTATTAAGTAGTTAATAAATATGAGAGGGGCCCTTATTACTTCCTAGTCGCTTCTATTCTTAGAAGTGGAATTAATGGAAACTCACATCAATTAATAGTGTCAGCAATTATTTGACACTATTAATTAGTTAAATAATTCTGAGATGTGGAATTATAGCGGTTTTCAGACGAACAGTTTCTAGGGATAAAAACCCGGTTTCTCAAAGAAGCCGGGTTTTTAGGTTTGTCTCACAAAGCCATGATCAAAAACAGGATAGGAAAAATAATCCCATCCTGTTGAATAATTGATATAAAAATCCGTTAAATCGATCTTAATTTTTTAACATCACATCGCTGTTACCCGTCGTTAAAATCCAAGTTGTCATCTTTTTTTTCCTTAATTAACAGAATTAATTTTGACCATTGATTGAGGTTGTTTATAGTAAGAGATCCCCCCTAACCCCCCTTATTAAGCGACAGGATTGGCAAGTTCTCCTTTTCAATGGGGATATCCGCTCTCAAAGTCCCCATTTTTAAGGGGGATTTAGGGGGATCTTATTAGTCTAACTAACCTCCTCCCCAAAGTTTTTCAAACTCACCAGATTGAGCTAAAAACATTAAAAAATCTTGGGTTTGTTGAGAACTATCGGGAAAAATAGTTAACAATTCAATGTATTCATTAGGAACCCGTTTAATCTTTTTATCCTCCACAATATAACGGGGACACATCCGATGCCAAATCCGGCCAATTCTTCCCATTTTTCCCGTCAAATCCGACTGTTTAATCGTTTTTGAACCGTTATAGTTCCCATGAAACCACTCAATAGCTATTGAGTCCAATTTATTCTCAGCAATTCGGCCCCAAACCTGCACGTTTTGGGGATGCCAAGCTTCTCGCCAATTTGCTCCTTGAGGACTCAATTGTTTTCCCTGAGTTTGACTCACCCAGTTCTTAGTTTTTGAGTGAATATCATTCAAAAATTTAGTAATATCCCCCAACTCCTGCACCGGACAATAGAACTTTTGGGAAGAAGAAATAAACTCCCAATGACAACCAATCATCGGTTTATTTCCCTTTTCCAAATATTCCTCAAAAAACATCCGATGATCAATTCGTCGCCAAGATTTACCAAATCCTCCTAAGAGTAGAGAAAACTTAATTAACCGCGTCACCAAATTGCGATACGGGACTTGTTCGGGTTCACTCAAATTCCCCATCAGGAGAATATCTAATTGCCCTTTTTTCAAGTCATAAATGGGCATGGAAAAAGGGTTTTTGCTGGGAGTATAAGTAAAATCATCTAACTCTAAATCCTGAGCTTGAAATGCGATTCCCAATTTCCCTACAATTGACCCATTAGCACCCGCAAAACCCCCCCAAAGGTGTTTAGTTAGTTCCTCAGCCGTGCTTTCATTTGTCACCCCTCCCAGTAGCCGCAAAGTGTGACCCCGTAGAGCCGCTTTGAACATATTGGCGCGGAATTCTCCCTCTTTATTAATCAGTTGGGAAGCTAATCCTTGACCCTTCAAATTAACAGTTAATAAAGAATTTTCCGGGTGAATTTTCGGTTGACCATAACCCGCACTCACCCGCGAACCAATTCCCCGACCTAACGCCTTTTCCCAAATCTGCCAAATGGTTTCCCATTCTTGATCTTCTAGGGGTTTTTGACAGGAAATTCCAAAAATTAATTCCGGTTTATACAGAGAAATTTGGATAAATGCAGAATGATTTCCTGAGTTTTTGACCTGCCAATTTTCCTGGGGATGGACAACATCAACTAATTGATCTTCGTCCTTCCAATCTGCATTTTTCGGATAACCCCCATGAAACCTCAGTAACCCTGGTTTGGTTTCCGTCCCCACAGTCCCGCCACAATATTTAAGCCCTTCTTGGGACGTACAGGCCCGCAGAAAGGCCCCTTTCATACTCGCCCCCGGATAGTAGGGATATCCCCGCGCCCCAATGACCGGACGAATAACGCCCTCATCCTGTCCACTATTAGTAATAAATCGCCAAGTAATCGCGTAGCTTTTGACTTGAACTTGATCACTAAATTCAGGATTTTGAGCCCCAATTGCTTCCATCCATTCTTCCGCCCAAATATAGGCTTGTTGATCTCTTTGACTCGGTATTAAACGTTGAATTTGACTGCGGGTTTCGATTTGGGCGCGAAACATTAAAGGCACAGAATTACTATCAACCATTATTCCCGCCTCCCGATGGTTTATAGCGTTGTGTCCACCAAACCATATTTTCACAAAGTTGAGTTAAAATTGCTAAAGCAACTTTGCGTTGTTGCGGATCAAAATTCCATAATTGATCCGTCATTTGCTTAATTTGTTGACTGTTACCACTCCCGATAGAATCATTCGGAATTTTGACTCCAGCCTGCTGCATAATTTTAACTAAGGTTCCCCAGGTATCCTTCCAATAGCTGGCTTTCGCCCCATCTAAGCGAAACTGTTCACCCCAAAAACGTTCTAACCCATAAGCTACCGTCATCCGCATTTTATAGGCTTGAGCGGGGGCATCTTTTTGATCCCGATATTTTAAGACTAAATCGTGAGCATATTGGTCTAATTTGTAAGTAGTCCAAGCCATTAGTTAACTCCTTTTAAGGTAATATTACAGTGACCAAAACCAATAGATTCTAAACCGCCTAAATAGACCTCGGCTTGATCCTCTCCGTTGAAGGGTTGCCAAGTTTCTTTTGTCGGTCGAATGGCGATCGCAAACACTAAAATTGTTTCTTCGGGTAGGGCTTCCGTATTAAAAAATGCTCCTTTTGTGACTTTCTTTTCCTGTTTATCTAAAGCCACCCGACTTTGGCGATATAAAGCCATATCATGAATCAGGGAAATTTCATCATCCCCGACTACAACCGCCGGAAGTTCCTGTCCTAATGGAAACCAAGGTTTCAAGTCTTCAGTTTTATCAATAGTCAGAAAACCGAAGTTAAAAAACAAGGTATTTGTACCCTTAATATTCAGGGCTTTTAAGGCTTTTGAACCCGTATAAACCGCAGGAATATTGTTAGAAATTCCAGCAATTCGTTGATAGCGTTTTAACAGTCGAGGACAAGTAACCCAGACTATCGGTTGACCGGGGCAAAACACAGGTAACCAGACAATAGAAGCATATTCAAACTTGACAAAAGACTCACTGGTGCTATCGGGTTTTCCCGATTCTGCTTCGCTACCATACCATTGATTCGCGTTAGATTCTCCTTGGAATTGTCGCATTTCGGCGCGAAATCGACCCCGAATTGAACTACCTGGAATAATCCCAGTTTGGGTAAATTGATCTCGGAAAATTAAATTGAGATTTCCGCTTTCTTCTCCTGCGGTTGCTCCCACATGGAGAGGAGCTAAGGTTTCAATAATTCCGTAGGCTTTTTTATACATTAAGCAACTCCTTGAATGGTTAAAGGTAAACACAAACCACAGCCGACTTTTTTCAGACTGTAGCCTTCTTTGGGAAACCAATCTTCTGACCAGTTCCACCAGGGCAAATTAAGCGGTTTATCTAATACATAAACACTCCCCGCACTAACGGCATAACGTCCTCGCCCCATGCGTCCTCCCGCCCGATAGCGATAGGGAACAGCCCGATCTGTTAGCATGAGTTGAGGTTTGGGAAAATCGGGGTTTTGGGGATAGCGAAACGATAAACGATTTGAACCCCAAACCGCCGGAGTTATTAAAGCAAATGCGGTTTGAATCGGTTGATTTAACAGCTTAATCAAAGGATGGTTATTATCCAATGCCAAACTATTAATTTCAACCAGATGATTCTCGCCCCCAAATCGATACCAGCCAGAGGGTAATTCATGGGTGGAAAGATATACTAAACAAGCTTCTTGATCCAGTTGCACAGCATATTCTAAAAACAAGCCATCTTCGGCTTGAACTTGTCGTTGTTCCGTTTGAATTTTAGGATGCAGCATGGAAACAAATTGCCAAGGAGTTTTAGCAACAGCCGTACTCTCTTTTACCTGTTTAGCCGTGCGATTCCAGGCGACAACCTCTTGCCAAAAATAATCGGATTCTAAGTCATAATCTCGGTTTTTAACATTCCATTTACCCTGTTCAATTCTCCATTCATTTGTTCCTTGATCACCAATAACTTTAGTTTGGGGAATGGGAAGATAAAAGTTTTTTTGCTGTAACTTTTTTTCCTCTGACCAAAACGGCCCCGCCACATATAAATTATCGCGTAATTCCTCTTGAGTAGCAAAGGAATTAACTTTATTAGCACTGAAAAATAGCCCCGACAAAGTTGCCGCATCGGGAGGAAACTTTTCCCGGGAACGACCGACTAAATTTTCCGGTGATAGAAACCCGCCGGAACTGCCATACATTAACCCCAGGGGGTGAATTGTAATTAAGTATTTGAACATTCTGTTTTTTCCTGTTAATTAACTGAACTACAGAGTTGCCATCCGACTAAAATTAAATCTTCAATCCATTTAACCAAAGCAGCCGGAGTGGTATCTCCCACTAATTTTTGCTGATTTTTTAAAATCATTTTTCCCGAATTTTGGAAGTAAATGTTCATCAGAGATAGAGCCAGTTTATAATCAGGTTTAGCAGCATTAACATCAATAGCATGGCGGGCTTTTAATTGGGCTAAATCACTATAAACTTGACTCCAATTGTTTCCACCATTGCGATCTTGATATTGGTTTAAAAGGGATAAATGTTCCCAAGGACAAGTCCATTGCACATATTGTCCACTATTAAAGACAATTCGCAGCGTCACCCGATTTCGACCCAGGGATTTCGCCCGTTTTTCTGCATCTCGACAATGTTGTAAAACATCCCGTTGGGGAACACTATGACCCGCCCAAACAAATCCCACGCTTAAGGTGATATCTTGTCCGTGCTTTTTCCATTCCGTGTTTAATTCTGTTAACCAATTTAAGGCTGTTTGGGAAGAAATGGGCTGATTGGGATTTTTACTATAAATTACCCCCAAAAAATCATCCCCTCCCGCATAAATTACTCGACCTAAATGGGAGGGAAATTTACCCATAAAATCCCGTCCCCAAGTTCGCATGGCAGTGCTAAAAAATTGTAGTCCTGCGTCTCCTTTTTTCTCGGCAATTTTTTGCAGGGTTTCACCCACTTTATCCCCATCTCCCATAAACCATCCTGTCCATTGTCCTGAATGGTTTTTTTCCGGGTCAGGTTTACGTTCTAAATCCGTAAATCGTTTTAAAGGAGGAATTTGTTCAAAGTGACGACGGATTTCATAACGAGTAATTAAACGCTTGACTAACTCAGGGATACTTAAGCGTTCATGGGGGTCAAGAAATTTACCTTCGGGTTGTTCTTCTTCCCCAGGAGAGGATGGAGCTACAGGAGTTTCTAAGACCGTTGCTAGTTGAGTGTAAAATGATTCTATTTTTTCATTTTCATTGGAATGTTTTAAGGTTTTGGGATTACGACTACCACTGCCTAATCCCGGCCAGGCGATCGCATCTATTCCCGTTAAACTGGAACTTTCTCCAATCCAATTAATTCCTGTCCAATTGCGAGATAATTTTTGAGTTTCTAAAGCTTCCATTGCTTCTTGAATGGTGTTACCTGACCCCCAAAAAACTTCCCAAGCATGGGTTCCCCACATTTCCCAATCTCGATGCCAATGATAGAAAAAATCAGGAGAATGTTCGGGAATTTTTTGCTCAATCCATTGTTTACATTCCGATAAAATCTGTTTCCAAGCTGATAGGATAGTGTGATTTACCCACTCGTCTATTGGATGTTCAGAAAAATCCCCTTTGATTAAAATGCGGTTAGGCATTCCTTGAGCGACATCAACTAACCCCGGAGAAATCACTTCTAGTTGATAACTTGTTGCCACCTCCACTAATTGTTGACTGAGATAGGACAAAATAATTGATGCCCCATACAAGTCTCTGAGCTTGCGAGATTTCTCAATAAATCCCTGTACGGGTGAAAAAGTAAGAGCAGCGTAGGTCATTTTTTTTAACTTGATATCCCTTATAGAACAGCATCTGGAACGATAATAGCTATAAATTAATATTACTTTACAGATAAACTATGCGTCAGAAAACCGTATATATACTGATTTTTTAAACCTCTGTAGAGACGTATTGTGGCACGTCTCTACAGAGGTTTAACCTTTGATATAATAGTCTCCCCGTCAGACTGAATCACATAACTTTTTAACGAAATTTACGTTCGGATTCCTGAATTGGTAAATCGTTAATACTGGCTTCCCGTCGCTGCATTAACCCATTAGGAGCAAATTCCCATTGTTCATTCCCATAGGCGCGATACCATTTACCGGAATCCGTACGATATTCATACTCAAATTTAACAGAAATTCGGTTATCGGTGAAACTCCATAACTCTTTTTTCAAACGATAATCTAGTTCCGTATTCCACTTGCGAGTGAGAAATTCTCGAATCTTTTCCCGTCCCGTAAAAAATTCCGCCCGATTTCGCCAAACGGAATCCTCTGTATAAGCTAATGCAACTCGTTCGGGATCACAGGTATTCCAAGCATCCTCAGCGGCTTGGACTTTGGCTTTAGCGGTTTCCAGGGTAAAGGGCGGTAAGGGGGGTCTGGTTTCCATGAAGCGTTCTCCTTTGTTATATGAAATCCCTAAATGTATACTACATATTCTACAAATTCCCCCCTTTTTAAGGGGGGTTAGGGGGGATCATCTATGGCGTTAATAACTATATTTCATATTACTATTGTTAGGTTGATGGGTCGTTGCCCATTTCTATACTAACGACGGGGTGGACTTAAAGAACGAATAAAACCCATAATTTCTCGATCTCTCGGTTTAAATTTTAACGCCATTAATGCCGAATTTCTGGCATTTTGATATTGCTTCATCCGCGCTAAAATTTGAGCTTTTAACATCCAGAGTTGGGGATTTTGATCAGCTAAATTTAACGCTTTTTCCACAGAACTTAACGCTTGAGAATAGAGTTGCAATTTCATTAATATTTCCCCCCGTAATTGCCAAATGGTTTCCTGTTGATCATCGAGTTTTAACCCTTGATCAAAAGAGAGAATCGCTTCTTGATAATCTTGGATTTGATAATAAGCAATTCCTCGATTAATCAAAGCCGGAACAAAATCAGGTTTTAAATTAATCGCCCGGTTATAGGATTGAATTGCTTCTTGATGCTGTTTTAACTGATTCATCAATAAATTTCCCCTTAAATACCAAATCTGATAATCCTCGGGTTTAATGATTAACATTTGATTCCACGCTAAAAGAGCATCTTCATATTGTTTTAATTTAATTAAAACCTTGCCCTTTTCCCGCCAAGCCAAATAAAAATCACGCTGAAGTTGTGTTGTCCTAGAATAAGATTCAACGGCTTCTTGATACCGTTTTAACTGTACCAAACTATTGCCCCTACCATACCAAGCAGGATGAAAATTAGATTGAATGGCTATAGCTTGATCAAAGGCTTTTAAAGCCTCTTGCCATTGTTCTAATCGATAGAATTGGTTCCCCCGATTTGACCAATCTAAAGCAGTTGATTCTCCTGTAAATTCCGGGGGTTTTAAGGCTTGATGAATCGATTTTAATTCCCGGGCATTCATGGGGTTAGGAGGTTGATTGCTAATGTTTAAATTCAAGGTTATTCCTGATTGTAAAAACTTTTGGAGGGGAATACCAGCACTATATCCTAATGTCACCCGAGACACCGAGCCCAATTCTGGATTACTAAAAATTTGTCCCTCCGATTGACCATGAATTCCAATCACTCGACCCTCCCGATCTAAAATCGGAGATCCGCTCATTCCCACCTGCGTCCTATTAGTATAGAATAAATCATATCCTCGGGTAAAAGGTTCTTTAATTAAGGAGTTTTTTTCGGCTTCACTGATTAATAAACCCGTGGCAAATACTCGTCTGCGATCGGCAATGGGCAACTTAGAATCTGGCCATCCTGAAATAAAAATATATTCCGATTGGCTATCATAATTATAATCGGCTAGACGAGCAACAGCATAAATTTTATCACTGGTAAAAGGGATAATCGCTAAATCAACTCCGGGTAATTTAATTACCTGATTGTAGTCAATCGGATATTGTTCACCATCAACGGTAATTACCGTATATTCATCGGGTGTTTTAACCACATGATTTGCTGTTAATACATAATAAGTATTTTGATTTTTAGCAATAATTACTCCCGACCCGGGATTTAAACCATCAATTAATACGGTAATCGACTGACTGATTTGGTTAATCTCCTCGGCGGTTAATGCCATGACTTGAGGATTGAAACCCAAAGTTAATATCAAACCGAATATAATAAATAAACCCATTTTAAAAAACCGATAACGGATGAATCGAAAGCTCATTTTTTCCTCCTAATTTGTTGTGACTTATAACTCCTTCTTTCTTCCAGCCGTTTTTTATTAATCCGGTTTGGAACACTGATTAATTACCTATTCCCTATTTGCGTATTCCCTGCTATATAATTAATATCACCTTAAAAAAGGGATTGTTCCCCTTGATTTTGGTATCCTAATCTTGAACATTTATTATGCTGGCAAAACGAATTTTACCTTGTTTGGATGTGAAAGCAGGTCGAGTGGTAAAGGGGGTTAATTTTGTTGATTTAAAAGATGCTGGTGATCCGGTGGAATTAGCGGCGGCTTATAATGATGCCGGAGCGGATGAATTAGTATTTCTGGATATCACCGCCACCCACGAAGACCGAGATATTATTTTTGATGTGGTTTATCGCACCGCCGAACAGGTATTTATTCCCTTAACGGTGGGGGGCGGAATTCAAAACTTAGAAATGATTAAAAACTTATTAAGAGCCGGAGCAGATAAAGTTAGTATTAATTCCGCCGCCGTGCGTGATCCTGACTTAATTAATCGAGCCAGTGATCGCTTTGGGGTGCAATGTATTGTAGTAGCAATTGATGCCCGTAGGCGTACAAATCCTGATAATCCGGGTTGGGATGTTTATGTGCGAGGCGGTCGGGAAAATACGGGAATTGATGCCCTAAACTGGGCGAAAGAAGTTACAAAAAGAGGCGCCGGAGAACTTCTAATTACCAGTATGGATGCCGATGGAACCCAGGCGGGCTATGATTTAGAATTAACTCGAACTATTGCCGAATCCGTGGAAATTCCGGTGATTGCGTCGGGAGGCGCGGGGACTTGTGAGCATATTTATCAAGCCTTAACTCAAGGGAAAGCTGAAGCCGCTTTATTAGCCTCCTTATTGCATTATGGTCAATTAAGTGTGGCAGAAATTAAGACCTATTTAGCGGAACATCAAGTCACGGTGAGGAATCCTGATATTGTGTAGGGGTGAAGTCATCTTGATCAGAAGCAACTAAAGTCGAAAACCCCTAATGACTGCCCCTATCTATTCCCCCTAAATCCCCAGAAAAAAGCTGGGTTAGGGAGAATAGATTACCCCTTGCATAATTAACGGATTTAGATTAACCTGGATCAAAGAATTCATCACATAAACGATTTAGATGTTAGATCAAGCCAACGAGTTATTTCAGCAAGGGATTTTACACTATCAAAATACAGAATATCAAGCCGCTTTAGCATCTTGGCAAGCAGCCCTTCACGCTTACCGAAATCTAAAGGATCGCAAACGCGAAGGCGCAGCCTGGGGGAATCTAGGGGCTGTCCATGAAGTTCTATTAAGCCCGGAATTGGCAATCAATTGCTATCAACAACACTTAGAGATCTCTCGGGAAATTCAAGATCCCAAAGGTGAAATGAATGCTTTAATTAATCTGAGCAATATTTCCTATAATTTAGGAGACTATGTTAACGCCCTGGAATACCAAAACCAACGGTTAGCCCTCGCTCGTCAATTTTTAGATCCCCACACGGAAGAACAAGCCTTATCAGTATTAGGAAAAATCTATCTCGCCCAAGAACAATTTGAACTGGCAATTGAGGCTTATCAACAACAATTAATCCTGGCAAAAACCCACAAAAATTATCCAAGTCAAGGCAATGCTTTTAACCATTTAAAGTTAATTTATGAACAATTAGAACAATGGGAAGAAGTTGAATCCTATCATCAACAGCATCAAGCTATTTTTCGAGAGTTTTTAATAGAAAATCCCGGCAATATTCTACAGCAAGCCCAAAATATTGGCTTAGATCCTTTGTTTGACTTTGCGGGTATGGATTTAAGTCATCTTGATTTTAATTACGCCGATTTACGAGGGGCAAATTTAGAAAAAACTAACCTCAGTTATGCTAATTTAACCTTAGCGGATTTGAGCGGAGCCATTTTAAAAGAAGCTAACCTCAGTTATGCTATTTTAACGAATGCTAATTTACGCGATGCCGATTTAACAGGTGCTAACCTCAGCGAAGCCGATGTCAGGACGAAAATGCCTAGGGCTAATCTGAGTCATGCCAATTTAGGCCATGCTAACTTAATAAGTGCCTATTTACCCTATGCCAACTTGACCCAAGCTAACCTCAGCCACGCCAATCTGAACTATGCCGACCTAACCGGGGTAAAATTTCAAGGTGTGAACTTAACAGGGGCTAATTTCAGCCAAGCCGAGACTAAAAATGCCCAGGTCACAAACGTTGATTTTACCGAGGTAGTAGGAATTTCCCAGCGAATTAAATCCGAGTTAGTCAAACAAGGGGCAATTTTTAAGGAAAATAAAGATTAGGTTAGTAGAACATCCTAGGTGTTAGTGGTTAACCCTCTGTGATGTTTAATGATATTAATAAACAAAACCATTAAAACTATTATGACTGGTGTAGAAGGACTTTGGCCCCATAATCTGAGCCCAAATCGCTTGGCGGTGTTGGAGCGTAAACTGGTACTTTGGTTACAAAAACAACCTTTACCTGCTGATATTCACGAAATGGCACTCCATTATGATAACCATGAAGATTTGCAATTGTTAACCCAAAAAGCAGCATCTCAAGGGTGTCATTTTTCTGATTTGCAAACAACAGTTCAAGCTATTATATCCGCAAAAACCGATAATTTTTTAGAATTAGCGGAAATTGCGGGTTTAAATCCCTTAGAAGATTTTGCCCAAGCGAAACTATTAGGAGCTAACTTAAGTGGACTGGATTTAATCGGAGCCACACTGCCGAATGCCTATTTACGAGGGGCGGATTTAAGCGATATTAACTTAACGAATGCTGATTTAAGAAACGTGAATTTAGGAGGGGCGGATTTAAGTGGAGCCTTATTAAGTGATACGGATTTAAGCGGTGCTGATTTGCACCGGGTAAGTTTAGCTTTAGCGAATTTAAGTGGAGCTAATTTAAGCCATGTTAATTTGGAAGAAGCTAATTTAAGCAACTGCAATTTAAGCGATGCCAATTTAACGGGAGCTTGTTTAAAAAATGCTGACCTATATCAAGCAGGATTAGCTTTAACCAATTTAGCCGGAGTGGATTTTACCGGAGCTAATGTTAAAGAAGCTCGACTTTGGCATGATGCGGGAATTTCAGAAACCGTGAAAGCAGACTTAATCAAAAGAGGAGCAATTTTTGATGAAAAGATAGAAAAGATCAAACGAGATTAAACCTTATTGTTGTTGCGCTTCAGCGCACTCTAAAAATATGGAGCGCCGCATCGCAACAACAAATGTTTTTATAGGTTCAAATAATGATGATTACTTTTTAAAATCCCCATCAAAAATTATAGGTTGGATTTATCTTCTTTTTTCTAAAAAATAGAGTGTTCAATTAGATGACAGCTACTAATTCAAGTTGTATAATACTATTAAATTAATGGATTGAAGCACAATTGCGGCCCTTTCAATATTATTATAGAGACTGACGCCCATTTGTTCCCTAAAGAAATTGCTATGTTTGATGCTCTTGCCGAACGCTTTGAATCCACTTGGAAGAAACTCCGAGGTCAGGATAAAATTAGTGAGTCTAATATTCAAGATGCCCTAAAGGAAGTCCGTCGCGCCCTACTCGAAGCCGATGTTAACCTGCAAGTCGTCAAGGAATTTGTCGCCGAAGTTGGCGAAAAAGCCCAGGGAGCGCAGGTTGTGTCCGGCGTACGACCCGGAGAACAGTTTGTTAAAATCGTCCATGACGAATTGGTCAACGTTATGGGGGAAAGTAACGTTCCCCTCGCCCAAGCGGACACCGCCCCAACCATTATATTAATGGCTGGGTTACAAGGGACAGGAAAAACCACCGCCACGGCAAAATTAGCCCTGCATTTGAGAAAGGAAAATCGCACCGCCTTATTAGTCGCTACGGACATTTATCGCCCCGCCGCGATTAATCAATTAATCACATTAGGCAAACAAATTAACGTTCCCGTCTTTGAAATGGGAACCGATACCGACCCCGTAGAAATTGCCCGCCAAGGGGTCGAATATGCCCGAAATCAAGATATTGATACCGTCATTATTGACACCGCCGGACGTCTGCAAATAGACGAAAATATGATGGCGGAATTAGCCCAAATTAAAGAAACAATTGAACCCCATGAAACCCTGTTAGTCGTGGATGCGATGACGGGTCAAGAAGCTGCTAATTTAACCCGCACATTTAACGACCAAATTGGGATTACTGGGGCAATTTTAACTAAGATGGATGGGGATAGTCGCGGCGGGGCGGCGTTATCCATTCGTCGGGTATCGGGGGCTCCGATTAAATTTGTCGGGGTGGGGGAAAAAGTCGAAGCATTACAACCTTTTTACCCTGACCGGGTTGCCTCTCGAATTTTAGGCATGGGGGATATTTTAACCTTAGTTGAAAAAGCCCAAGAGGAATTCGACTTGGCGGACGCCGAGAGAATGCAGGAAAAAATTGTGACGGCAAAATTTGATTTTACCGACTTCCTGCGTCAAACTCGGATGATGAAAAATATGGGGTCTTTGGGAGGATTAATTAAGTTAATTCCGGGGATGAATAAGATTTCCCAAGACCAATTAGACCAGGGAGAAGCGCAACTCAAACGCTCGGAAGCGATGATTAATTCCATGACCGTTGATGAGCGCAAAAACCCCGATTTATTAGCCAGTTCTCCTTCCCGTCGCAAACGCATTGCGAAAGGTTCAGGAATGCTAGAAAAAGATGTGATGAAGTTAGTTAGTGACTTCCAGAAAATGCGGGTGATGATGCAACAAATGAGTCAAGGAATGATGCCCGGTATGGGAGGAATGCCCGGTATGGGAATGCCCGGGATGCCCGGAATGCCGGGTATGGGAGGCGGTTATCCCGGGGGGGCTAAAGCTAAGAAAAAGAAAGAGAAAAAGAAAAAAGGGTTTGGACAACTTTAAAACGGGTTAAGTTTGAATTGTTTGATTAGCTTCCCGAATCAATGTTTCATCCATCCAAGCATTAATACTTTTTCCTGCTTTTTTGGCAGCTAAGAAGATTTTGCGATGGTTTTCTGGGGTAGTCCGAAAGGGCAGTTTTCCTGAAAAGGGTTTATCAGGTTCCTGCCCTAATTCTTGACAAAATTCTAAATAATCATCAATAGAATTCTTAAATTCTTGCCTGATTTCTTCAACTGTTTTTCCTTTAAAAGTAATCACATCGTTAATGTCTAACACTTGACCAAACAAAATTCCAGCATCTACATCAACTTCAATTTGAGCCGTATAACCTTTGTAATTGAGCATAATAATCTGATTTTTTTGTTGAAGATTTATTATGGTTTATTAAGATTCATTGAGGTTTTATAAATTAAGTTTAGCACAATCAGAATGCAAATGATATCATGATGTAGTGTCATAATCTAATAATCAAGCTATCTACTTTCAAATAAGTAAAAAAATCTCCTAAATCCTTATATATCAAAAAAAATGAGTTGGTTAAATGAATTAGACGAAATAGAATTAGAGATTTATCGAAAATATAAATATGCTTTATTACATATAGGAGTCCAATTAAATTGGGATGAAGTACAAGAGTCGATTTTCTTAAATATAAGCAATATGGAAAGTGCTTTTCAAAGAACAATAGAAGTCTATAAAGCAGGACAATTAAAACACCCAACAGGGTTTTTGATGAAAGCATTAGCTGAAGGTTATAAATCCTATCACTGGAATGATGAATGGTTGAATGATCCTAATTTTAAAAATCCCTGTTTAAAATATTGGGAAGAAGCAGCAATAGTTTGGGGTTATGATTTAAGAAATGCTTTGATCATTGATGTTAAAGAAGATCGAAACGGGAATCAGTCAGTTGTCTTTGCGAATGGTGGATCAATGCCTTTAAATAGAGCAATATCTTTAGGTTGGCAACAAGTTTTAGAGTATGCCCAATCAGGTAGTATTAGAGGAATCTAATAATTTACCCTGCCCAAAAGTTAATATCACTCCTAAACTAACATGGAATTCAGTTATTATTTAGAGTTAAAAATATTGATTGTTATTGTCTACAATTCAAGGACTAACCCATCCTTTTACCTCCGTATCCGTTAAAGGTTTTTCCATCTTCATACTTTCACTACGAGCCGCATTTAATAAATGTTTCATCGTCACAACTTCATTAGAATCCGCCGCCAAAAAAGCAGCATTCATCGCAATATTACGAATATTTCCCCCGGATACACTCAGTTTAGCTAATTTGTTCACATCCACCCCTTCCAAGGGCATTTCCTGGGGAAAAATCCGCCGCCAAATTTCAGCCCGTTGGGTCACATCAGGAAACGGAAACTGCACTACAAACCGAATTCTTCGCAAAAATGCACTATCTAATGCCCCCTTTAAATTCGTAGTTAAAATTGCTAACCCTCCATAGGCTTCCATCCGTTGCAATAAATAACTAACTTCAATATTGGCATGGCGGTCATGGGAATCTTTCACATCAGAACGTTTGCCAAATAAAGCATCCGCTTCATCAAAAAGTAAAATCGCTCCACCCGTTTCCGCCGCATCAAAAACCCGTCGCAAATTCTTCTCCGTTTCCCCAATATATTTACTCACCACCGAACTCAGATCAATCCGATATAAGTCCAAATTTAACTCCTGAGCCATCACTTCCGCCGCCGTGGTTTTTCCCGTCCCACTAGGGCCAGCAAATAACGCACTAATTCCTAAACCCCGTCCGCCTTTTTTAGCAAACCCCCAACCTTCATAAACTTTAACGCGCTGACGAACATGGGCAATCACCGCTTTCAGAGTTTGTGACTGCATTTCAGGTAATACCAAATCCTCCCAACTCGCACTTGGTTCAATTCGTTGGGCCAAATCTTCCATACGAGGACGAGCTTGGGCGCGACAAGCCTCCCATAAAGTATCATTCAGGTGATCATAATTCTCACTTAGCCCCATTTGTCCGAGGGTACTAGCACAAGCCGCAGCAATGGCGGGGGCATTCAGGTTAAATTGTCCGACTAGGTGTTCTATAATCTCCGGCAACTCCTCCCGTTCCATCACCAATGCCTCCTCCCATAATAGGTATTGTTCTGAGTTGGTAGGCTTGCTAACTTCAAAATTCACTAACGGGCGCTGTCTCTGACTAATCCGATCTCGTGCGGTGATAATCAGAGGACTATTAATTTGTTCAATGATATGGGCGACGGCATTTCCGTCCCGATCTGAACCGTCTACTTCGTCGCAGTCCAGGACTAAAGCACTATTACACAAAACCGCTTCTCGATCCCACAACCGCAGCAGTTGAGACAGTTCGTTTCTGTTGCTGGGTAAGTGATCGGCCCTGAGTAAATGGGCATCTAGTCCCAATATTTGGCAGGCGGATAGGGCGATCGCCCGCTTGCTACTGGTATCTTCTCCACAGAGTTGCACGGCGGGCACAGTGTCGTTTCCGGCACTCTGAGACAGGGTTTCTGCCAACTGTTTAGCTAACTGTTGATGAGAAGGAACTAATTGATTTTCTCCTTTTAGTGGCTCAATTATTCCCATCAGTCGCTCATCTAAGTGTTGGACTCCCACCAAGTAATGCAGGATGCGCTCGTCAATACGGAGGGGACTCTGGGTAAGTGCCGATCCACTACCGATCTCAATCAATCGCCAGTGTCGTAGGGGAGCCGTAGGGGTGAGGGCGTTCCAATGGGGATTATCCAGGCTACTGAGGGCTAAACTGAAGGTGGGATAAAGTTTTTGCGAGTCCCCTTGAGCTAGGGCGCACAAGCTGGCAAAACTGGCGTCTAATTCCATACCTGCACAGATGATCAGTAAGTCTCGTTCAAAGGTGGACAGGCCAAAGATGCGACAGATCTGTTGTAGAGATGAATGCTCCGATAGTTCCAATGTAGCCGTCGGCTTTGGAGTGTGACTATCTTGACTGGCTTTCCATTCCAGTACCAGTCGCACTTGAGCCAGTGCCACCATTAGGGATTCTTGGTTCGCTTTTTGCCAGTTTTGCACAGAAACAGCGTTCATTTTGGGTGAGAAAATTCAATTGTAGTGAGTTTTTTAGGACTCTTTGCCATATTTGTATATAAGCCTTGAAGAAGCCCTGAAGGGCTTACTACTAGGGGATGGTGATCGTTGGACTAATATACTGATCAAAGGTGGGACTATGGCGATCGCCATCAATTTGACAGAGACTTTCTGCACCATCGACTTGAATCCTCACTAAATAGTTGCTATTTTTAATAGCTTTAAGTGAGAAGATAAGCCGAACAGTATTATTATTCCGAGGCTGGGCGTTAAAAATGTAAGCGGCAGGCTGTAGGGCGGTCTGTTCATTTAAAATCAGAATCACTCGCTGATCTTGACCGATCCTCACGTCTGTCACCACTTCTACCTCAGCATTACGAGGCTCGTCGTCCGTTCCTGACCCATCCAGCAAATTCACCTCCTTGATACCGGGTCGCAACACAAACGGAGCCACATTGGACTCAACCCGCTCCTGGATGGGGCTATTCGTGCTTCCCCTTTCTAACCTTTGACCGTGAATTACCTGTAACCCCTGAACCCCGGGTCGCAGTGCCTCTGGTGGCACTAAAGTCAGAGCTAAGGTAATCGACTGATCTTGCACCGTACCTGGTGCCACTTCCACACCCCCAATTCTAATCGAGGTATTGGCATTGGCAAGCATTTTACCTCGAATTAATAAGGTACTATGGGTGAAAATAGGCTGATATCGACCTTCGGTGGACATGACAAAATCAATCGTCGGTTGTTTGCTAAATGCCCAGGCGTTCAGGCTGCGATCGCGGATCGGCAGTGCTACCATGGCAGGTTCCTCACCATCTAACACCACAACTGTAATTTTATAGATCACAGATAAAACATAAGGGGTTTGAAAAAAGACTGACCAAACTTTCGATAATTCATCCGTTGAAACCGGAACAAATTCCGCTCGGATCATCTCAATTTGTTCCGATAAATCAGAATTTGCTAAAAAAGGATAACTGGGATCATTGACTGTTTCTCGAATCATTTGAGAGGATAAAACCGCTCTGTCTTCTAGTGTTCGTATTGCACTTCCTAATAAGCGCTGGGGTTCCAATTCTATCTCATTTCCATAACAACTTAACAAATAATATAAATCTACAGGTAATTGATTCCGCTTTGTTAATTCTCCCTTCCTTTGACGGGGTGGCATATCTGCATTTCCCAGGGATGTATTGCGCTTCAAATGGTAGAGGTAAATGCTAATTCCTGTTTCTGGAGTTCCCCCAGTATTTTCTGGACGGTTTGTTGTCACTCTTGCCCCCTCCACATCCATCTGCACAGATTGTTGTAACATCCTCTGCAATGTTGCCGTCACAGTGGCAATACCTAAATAATTACTCATACTTTAATTTGTCTTAAACAAGACCCATCTGTAACGACCGAACAATCGCTCGACTACGACTATCTACCTCTAGTTTTTCAAATATTGTTGTTAAGTGAGCTTTGACTGTGGCTACGGTAATATAAAGGGAACGAGCTATTTCTTGATTTCGGTATCCTTCTACCAACAATTTTAGGACTTCCCGTTCTCGATTTGTTAAATTATAGGGATTAGAGCTATTTAATTCTGTCAGTTGATTAGAGGGTTCCTGGGGTTGAGTGGCTGTTGATTGATCTTGGTTTATCTGAAAAGCTCGAAAGAATCGGGCCGTAACTTCTGGACATAAATAAACTTGATTATTCAGAGCCGCCGTCATAGCAATAGGCAGTTGCGTCGGTAAATTTTCCTTCAACAGATATCCCCAAGCTCCGGCTTGCATCGTCGCAAAAATACTACTTTCCTCTCCTAAAGAAGACAACACCAAAATTTTGCTGCCATTCTGATTCTGTTCTGATTTCTGACTTAAACTTCTGATCATTTCAATGCCCTGATCAGGTGCCTGAAATAAATCCCAATCTAGGAAAATCAAACCGGGTTTACATTGGGCAGCCATGGTCAGGACAGATTTGATTGAACTTGCTTCACCAACTAGCTTAATTTGCCATGACGAACTCAAATTATAAACTTTAAGTAATACCTGCAAACTCTTGCAAAAAGGCAATTCACAGGCTACCAGCATAACTGCAATTGTTTCTGGTAAAATGTTCTTAGGCATAAGCCTAGAAACACTGGCAGGCCCCCGATTAGAAGTGTGATTAAGTTGATGTACCCACATATCAAGTCCAATTAAAACTAATATGGTTTGATGCCCCAGAAGGAAGTTTGTGTCATGAACACTATGTTTTAATATAACATCTATCTTCAGATATAAATTTAATTTTTGCGACTCAGTTCTCAATACATTTGTATAGAAACCTAACAAATTAATAAGAAAAATAAAGTAATGTTAATTAAATATAGCAGTCCTAAATCATTATCAAGAGCATGATATAGCAAGTCTAAATGAATTGTACAGTCATAATGATCGGGGTTATTAACCCTAAAAAATACTTACATTCCCCCGTAGGGGCGAGGCGCGCCTCGCCCCTACAATTATTTGGATTTCCTGACATCCCGTTGAAATAGGCCATAACTAAGCCCTAGCATTAATAACCCATTCAAAAAGCCAAAAAATTTCGACCAAAGTCTATAACCCCTGGGGTCTATTTCACCTTAATCTAGGCACATTAACTAATAGTAATCAGGACAAACCCGATCTGGGCTGCATAGCAAATTGTTGAGCAGCACTCGAAGGCTAAATATTGATATAAGGAAAAGAAATATGGCAAGACTTGACTATTTTGCTCCAGGTGTGTATGTAGAAGAAGTTGATAGAGGAAGTCGTCCGATAGCAGGAGTCCCCACCGCGGTCGCCGGATTTTTGGGCTTTACCGAAGATGTGCGCGGTGGTGCCGAAATGTTCAAACCGATGTTAGTCACCACTTGGAGCCAATACCTCCAGTATTTCGCTCGCCCCAATTCCGACGGCTTCACCGACTTCAACGCCTACCTGCCCTTTTCAGTTTACGGCTGGTTTTTAAACGGTGGCGGCCGTTGTTGGGTAACCAGTATCGGCACCAGATTACCAGGTTCTGCTGCCCCAGCACCAACGGAATTAGGCACAGAGGTGATGAACCGCGCCAAACGTCCCGCCCTGCGGTTTTCCCTGAGCGATCCCGCAATTGCCTCAATAGAGAACATTAACGGCGCTTTAGTATCAGCTAACGAAAGAACCATCCGCGTTAGAATTACCGAAGGCCTACCCAAAGCTCCAGCACCCGCCTTACCCCCAACCTCCTCAGCAGAGGCAGGTACAGAGGCAGGTACAGAGGCAAGGGCAATAACTGCTATGCCCGCGAACACAGGGGAATACTTCACCGTTGTTATCACCCAAGGCGGCGAGGAGCTAGAACGCTACGAACACCTGACCATGAACGCCCAAGCCGACGTCGCCGTGGCAGATTATGTGTTCAATGCCCTGCAAGAGTCCCGCTATGTTCGGATCACAGACATTTCCCTCACAGGCAGCCCCCTAGCAAAACGCCCCAATAATGGCTTCTATGAAGTCAGTCCCCCGCCACTGGACGTTCAGCCCGAACTATTCAGTCAATATGTCGAAGGTGGACGGGATGATCGCACAGGGGTACGGGGTCTATTTGAAATCGACGACGTGACCATTGTTGCCTGTCCTGACTTAATGCGCGTGTACGAAGCTGGATTGATGAATCTCGATCAGCTTCATGGGATCATGGATATGATGCTCAGTCTCAGTGAAGGTGCGACGGCTGGTGATATCCCCAACCCACCAAACCGAATGGTGATTCTCGATACCCCTCCTGATCGGGTTAAACCCCAAGATGTGGCCCGTTGGCTCACCGAAGACTTTAACCGTCGTTCTCAATTTGCGGCCCTCTACTATCCTTGGATCAGAGTTCCCAACCCCCGGAATGCCGGGCGTCCGATTTCCATTCCTCCCTGTGGATATGTTGCAGGTGTCTGGTCACGGGTGGATGAAACCAGAGGCGTCCATAAGGCGCCCGCCAATGAAGTCCCCCGGGGTCTGGTCGGTTTGAGTTATGACTGCAACTTCCGGGAACAGGAATTATTAAACCCCTTGGGAATTAACTGTGTCCGCAGTTTCCCCAACCGTGGTCTCAGGATTTGGGGCGCCCGTACCCTGGTGGAAGCGGATAATATTCAATGGCGTTATATTAACGTCCGTCGCTTGATGAGCTACATTGAGAAATCCATTGAACAGGGAACCCAATGGGTCGTCTTTGAACCCAACGATGAAGACCTCTGGCAACGGGTTAAACGCACCCTCGGTAATTTCCTTGACTCCCTCTGGCGCGAAGGCGCTCTAGTTGGCGGTAGTCCGGCTCAAGCCTACTACGTCAAGTGTGACGAAGAAATTAATACCCCACAAACGATGCTCCTAGGCCGTTTGTACGTTGAAGTCGGTGTAGCCCCCGTGCGTCCTGCTGAATTTGTGATCTTCCGCATGAGTCAGATCACCGGCGATGAAAACGAAGAAGAAGGTAACGAATTCTCTTAAATCAACAAAGGTTTTGGGTATTAGGGAATTTAAGAGGATGACGCAGATTAAAATCCGTGAAATCCGTGAAATCCTCTTAAATCCGTGATCCCGATTTCCACACTAAAAACTTACAAAAGGAATAAAAACATGGTCGGAGTTGTTACTACTGTTGCCTCTCGGTTTTACGTTGAGTTTGATGGAATTACTCAGGCTCAAATTAAAAGTATGGCTCAAATTTCCTATGAAGGTAAAGTTACAGGAAATGCTAAACCCATAGGTTCATCAAAAGGCGGAATTCATGACCGACAAACCACCTCTGGCGGTTACGATTCTAACCCCGCCATGACCGTTGAAGTTTACCTGTGCGATTCCCCCCAAGGTGCCAGCGCCCAAATGTACAAATGGTTTCAAGAATGCTTACCCGTTAGTGAGGGCGGTAACGGCAACTGGTCAAATAACCGTAAAAGTGGTTCAGTTGTTGTTTATGATCCCAACGGTAAGGAAATCCTCCGGTGGAATTTAGAACGCGCTTGGCCGAAAAAATACTCCATTGCCGATGCGGATGTCACAGGTCAAGATCTGGCAGTAGAAACCTATGAACTGGTGGCTGAACGAATCAATAAAGTCAAATCCATCAGTGGTGCTGCTGTTACCTATGGTGGTCGGTGACATATAATGAATTACGAATTACGAGACAATTAGCTAACTCCTAATTTATTAATTCATTAATTCGTAATTGATAATTCGTAATTGGTAATTGCCAACATACCCCCCCGATAAATCTGGCTAGACGAGCGACAGTAAGTTAAAACAAAATCAATCTAATTATTGATCAGGAGGAATATTTAAAATGACAGCAGCAACTCAGAGAAGCTTAATGGAATACCTGACGGTTTCTCGCTTTTACTTAGAAATTAATAATAATACAAGGTTACTGATTTCCAAAGCTAGTGGACTTTCAATTACTATTGATCCAGCCTCTGAGGGCAAGCCCATCGGAACCCGTAAGGGCATGGCTACGGATACACAAACCACTCCCGCCACCGTCAGTTATCAAAATATTACCCTGGAGTTTGTAACAGCAATTGACAACGATATTCTCTTGCAATGGTATGTGGATTCACACCCACAAGCCATGGGAGGAGGCGGTCGGCAAACTATGGCTCGGCGTTACGAAGCTTCCCTGGTTTTCTACAAACAAAATGGTTCAGAAGGTGCCCGATGGAATATTAAAGATGCCATTCCCGCTAAATACAAAACTACTCAGGTAAAAGCTGACAGCGCTGATATTTTTAAAGAAACCATTGAGGTTGCCCACGCCGGGATGATTCGGGTTCCTGTCGGAGCAACGAAACTCTAACGATAGGGAATAGGGAACGGGCAATGGGCAATAGGTAAAGATATAGCAAGAGGCAATAAAGAATAGGCAATCTCGCTATAGGTAAATACTTACTGTGAGCAGCTTTTAGCTTTCAAGAATGTCCTAATAGATGTGGCGACTGCTATATTATCTATTTATTGCCTATTGCCTATTCCCCATTCCCTGTCTTTCTCCCATTGCCCATTCCTTATTGCCCGTTTTTCCGCCTGTTGCCTATTACCTATTCCCTATTTGATATGCAAATTAATCAAGACCAATTAAAACAAAATTTATCAGAGATTCTTACCATTGCTCGCTTTTATGTTGAGTTAAAACTCAATGGAAGCAGCGAGCCTGTTGATGCCTATTTTATGGAATGCAAAGGGTTTAAATATACCCAAAGTTTAATAGAATTAGCTGAAGTTTTTCCCCAACGGTGGGGGAAGGCTACACGGGGACGAGTCCTGCGAACAAAAATGCCTGGAAATGAAAAAGTTAATAATATTAATTTGCGTCGGGGTCTAAGTGCATCAACTACCTTATGGAATTGGATTGAAAATGTGCAATCAGGTCAATGGGCAACTCAAAGCTATGATGGTTCTTTAGTTATCTATCGCCAAAGTAGTGAAGAAGGCGCTCGGTTTAATTTTAAAGGTGCTTGGCCGGTTTCCTACACCGTTGCTGATAGCATTGTTTCTGGTTCAGATCTCGCCTTTGAGGAACTAGAATTAGCAGTAGAAACCTTTAAGCGAGTTCCTACCCTTCCCAAATCCTTGTCATGATCCAAACTGAATTTGAGTTTACCCTACCCAAAGGATACCTAGATGAACAGGGGGATTGTCACCGTCAAGGGGTGATGCGGCTATCGCGGGCTATTGATGAAATTGTTCCCATGCGCGATCCTAGAGTTAAATCAAATCCAGCCTATGCGACCGTGATTATTCTCTCTCGCGTTATTACTCAGTTAGGCACTTTAGAAGAAATTTCACCAATGGTAATTGAAAATCTATTTGCCTCCGATTTAAGCTATTTACAAAAGTTTTATCGCTACATTAACGAGTTAGAGGGGGAAGATCAACCCGATCCTCCCACCCCATCCCCTGTTTATGATCAACCTGAATAGCTCTGAAACTCCCGCTATACCTGGTACTCCAGGTTAGCGGTGAGTAGTTCACCGATTGGAAATCGCATAATGGACTAAAGCCGCCATGCGTTTTCTCAGGGTTTCTAAACCTAACGCTTTAGAAGCAGAAATATAAACCGCTTGGGGGTATTTTTCCTGCGCTAATCGTAAATTTTCCCCATCAGTTTGATCGATTTTATTAAACACTAATAATCCCGGGCCAGGAGTCACCGGCATTTCCCTTAAAATCTGCATCACTGACTCAATTTGACTTTCCCAAGCGGGATGGGACAAATCCACTAAATGAATTAAGGCATCAGCGTCCGTCACCTCCTCTAAAGTAGCTCGAAACGCATCTACTAAAGGAGGTGGGAGTTCATGGATAAATCCGACTGTATCTGTAATAACCACCGTTAAAGGCTCCTCCGTTATCGTATCAGGAATCTCTAAACGGCGAGTTGTGGGGTCGAGGGTAGCAAAAAGTTGGTCAGCCGTATAGACTTCCGACTGGGTTAAAACGTTTAATAATGTTGACTTTCCAGCATTGGTATAGCCGACTAAAGCCAAGGTGGGAACCTCTCGAACTTGACGATTTTGGCGTAAACGGGAACGATGGGCTTGGAGTTGATTCACTTCCTGCTGGAGCCGGGAGATGCGGCGTTGGATGGCCCTGCGTTCCGTTTCCAGTTTGGTTTCCCCTGGCCCCCGGGTTCCAATGCCACCCCCTAAGCGAGACATAGCCCGACCTCTACCCGTTAAGCGGGGTAAACTATATTCCAGTTGGGCTAGTTCCACCTGTAATTTTCCCGCCCCCGACTGGGCGCGTTGAGCAAAAATATCAAGGATAACTTCAGTTCGGTCTACAACCCTGACCCCGATTTGGGTTTCCAGGTTCCGAACCTGGGCGGGGGATAGGTCACGGTCAAATACAATTAAATTAGCTCCGATGGTTTGGGCAACCAAGGCAATTTCCTGGACTTTACCCTCTCCGACAACGGTTTGGGGGTGAGGTTGCGATCGTTTTTGGCGTAAAGTTTGTAACACCTGACCTCCGGCGGTATCCACTAAACGCACCAATTCCGTTAGCCCATCTTCAAACCGTTGGGGGGATATTTTCTCTGTTTTCACCCCCACTAATAGCACTTTATCCTGACTAGAATCGACTTCCCGGGCAACAAATTCCCGTTCAAATTCCGTTTCTAGTTCGTTGACTAAATCGAGAAAATCCTGTTGCGATAGGGCATCCAGACTCATGGGCAACGACAAATAATAGGGAATCGCAGAAAAACCGTTATCAATTTGTTGATGATTTCCCGTGTCCATATCCGGGACAAGGTGAGCCAGATAGGTGTCTTTAATATAGCCTGTTTCACCCCCGCCTCGTCGCAGAAAACCGCTTCCGGTTAGGGTAAGAACCACTAGAACGTCTAACCGTTGAATGGCCATGGCAGTCAGGGCTGCTTCTTTGGGCGGTTCCGGGCTAGTTTGGGTGGCAATACAGCGAATGCCACTCAGGCGTCCATTCCCATAACGGGGCAGTTCTAAGGGGGGAATTTGAGTTTGGCGAGGAGTTCCGACTCCCACCCGCATTACTTGTCCCCTGCGGTTGATATAGGCGCACAGAGGCTGATCAATTTCTGTACTAATGGCCGCTAGTCGCTGGGCAAATTCTACGGTTGTAATCAAATCGCCAGGTAATCGTTGATGATACAGGCTTTGCAACCGTTTAAGCTGACTGGCTTTTAGACCTTGTAGTTGACCATAAATCGTTTCGATAGGCAGGTTTTACCAGTTTCCTGGCCCTCCATAAACAATAGGGGTTGATTTGAGATTATGATAGCTTGAATTTTGATCGGAGTGTGGGCTGTCGGCTGTTCAGACCCGACTGGGAACTTAATATTTTCTTGAGGATTATTAGATATCGAATCTGCCAAAATCCTTGGATATTTAGGGCTAAATTCATTAAATTTGTGATTAATCTTTAATCAAATGACAGGCTACAGAATGGTTTAAACCCATATCTTTTAATCGGGGTTCTTCCAGCCAACATTGTTCCATAACAGAGGGACAACGGCTACAAAATCGACATCCTGTTGGCGGGTTAACGGGACTAGGAATTTCTCCAGTTAATAAAATTCGTTGTCGTTTGGCTTCTAATTCCGGGTCAGGAATGGGAACCGCAGATAATAGGGCTTGGGTATAGGGATGCAGAGGATTTTCATACAAAGAAATTCTATCTGCAAGTTCAACAATTTTGCCCAAATACATCACCGCAACTCGGTCAGAAATATGGCGAACAATACTTAAATCATGGGCAATAAACAGATAGGTTAACCCTAAATTTTGCTGTAGATTTTGCATTAAATTAATCACTTGGGCTTGAATTGAAACATCCAAAGCCGCAATCGGTTCATCGCAAATAATTACATCAGGATTCATGGCTAAGGCTCTAGCAATCCCAATTCTTTGTTGTTGTCCCCCTGAAAATTCATGGGGATAACGATTGATGACATCATTATTTAATCCCACTAATTCTAATAATTCTTTAACGCGATTTTCGGCTATTTTAGGAGTAGCTAATTGATGAATAATTAAAGGTTCACTAATAATTTTTCCTACGGTCATTCGCGGATTTAAAGACGAATAGGGATCTTGAAAAATCATTTGCATTCGCCGACGAAAGGGCTGCAACTCTTTGGAATTTAAAGCGGTTAAATCGGTATTTTCAAAGTAAATTTTTCCCCCCGTAGGACGAGCAAGCTGTAAAATCATTCGTCCCGTTGTACTTTTCCCACAACCTGATTCTCCTACTAAACTTAGGGTTTCTCCCCTATTAATATTAAAGGTAATTCCATCAACGGCTTTAATGGCTGCTACTTGACGTTGTAGTAAAATTCCTTCCATGACTGGAAAGTGTTTTTGTAAGTTTTCCACCCGAATTATGGGAGTATTTTTGGGATTAGATTTAAGTTTGGATTCTAAGGTATTAACCATATTTTTATTATAAAAAATGTTTATATAGGAAATCAGGAAATTCGGCGATTGGAAATCGCGTCTACAGAAACGAAGTCCGCCTACGCGGACTGGGAAGGGAGCAGAGAATTGGCAATCGAAGATTCTTACAACCCGCGCAGGCGGGTTTTGTCTGTGTAGGCGCGATTTCAATCGCCAAGCAATTATAACGATTATAGGGAAATCCGGCGATTATAGATTATAGAGATCCGGCGAAAGGAAAGTTATTTGGTAGTCCGATTTTTGAGTATGACAGCCGAGAAAATGATGCGACTAAGCGGTGTCATATTCTCGTATGGCTAAAACAAAATCCCGAAACTTTGAACTCCGCAAAGTCGGCTTTTAACTTTTACTTGATTAATCTACTTTGTTCTCGCGCTAAAATCGTATTTGTCTATCACGAAGCTGGGAAAAAGTATCGCAAAGCACAGCAAATAGTCGGCGAGTTAGAAAAGAAACTTCCCGAATTCGATGAAATAGAAAGCGAACAAAATCGAGAAATTAAGTTGCAGAAATTAAAGAAATTGTTAGATAAAGTCCGAACTAAAATGTTTAATTTTTCTCAACAGATGCGGTATTTGCAAGAAGATAGAAATACCATTGATACTAATGCTGAAAATTATCGTGAGGCTTTGACAAAAATTAAAAGTTTGTGCATTGACGGCGACAATTTAGACTTTTTGCAGAAGTTTTTAGATTTAGCTGAGAATAAATATCAACGGCAAATTGAAATAGATTTAAACTACTTAATTGCTAGTCAAAATTTGTTCGAGCAGTCGATATCTACTGTGCGAGGGATGGTGGAAATTGAGCAGGTGGAATTAGATACGGAACAGGAACAAAATGAAAAAACGCGCGATCGCCAACTTGAGAATATCATCTTTTTTGTCGGAACTGCGATCGGCGGCGGACAAATATTTTCCGCAGCCTATCCTTTAATTAAGGATACACCAATTCAATGGCAACCCAATTTTTATCTACCTTTGCATCCCTTTTTTGCGACACTTATCTATAGTGTGCTATTCGGTTTAGGATTTGGCTTGCTAACATTGCTGATAGTTTGGGCAGCCCGAAAAATATTTCCCAAGTAAACCCTAAGACCTAACCACCCACCCCCACTGTTTCATTTCACTGTCAATCAGACTATTTATTAACAATCCATTTTAGGAACTACCCAACAAGCCACTTGATGACCAGGTTCAATTAATTCTAACCTAGGATTTTCTTGAAAACAATGTTCAATGGCAAATCGACATCGCGGAGCAAAGGGACATCCTGGGGGATAATCTATTAAACTGGGTGGCATTCCAGCAATGGCTTTTAACGGTTCTTGACGAATTTGATCCAGTCGAGGTAAACTTTCTAATAATCCAATAGTATAGGGATGACGAGGATTTTTATACAGTTGATGAACCGTGGCTTGTTCCACAATTTGCCCCGCATACATGACTATAATTCTATCGGCTAATCCTGCTAATAATGCTAAGTCATGGGTAATCCAAATCACAGACATTCCCTGTTGATTTCGCAGTTGTTTAACTAATTCTACAACCTGTGCTTGTACTGTTACATCTAAGGCAGTTGTAGGTTCATCTGCGATTAATAATTGAGGTTGACATCCTAAACCCATGGCAATCATTACCCGTTGACGCATTCCCCCTGAAAATTCATGGGGATAACTTTTTAAGCGTTTTTCTGGGCTAGAAATTCCCACCTGTTGTAATAGTTGAATAGCTCGGTTTTTAGCTTGTTCTGATGTTAATTTAAGATGAATTTGTAGAGCTTCAGTCAGTTGTTTACCAATAGTTAAAACCGGGTTAAGGGAAGTCATGGGGTCTTGAAAAATCATGGAAATTTCATGACCCCGAATTTGTTGTAATTGTTGAGGATTGAATTTAATTAAATTTTTACCTTCAAATAAAATTTCACCTTGGGTAATTTTCCCCGGGGGTGATGGAATTAACCCTAAAATTGATAAGACACTAATACTTTTTCCTGACCCCGACTCCCCAACAATTCCTAGGGTTTCCCCTGGATAAACTTGATAGGAAATTCCATTCACAGCATGAATTACCCCATCAAGGGTAAAAAACTTAACGGCTAGATTTTTAACCTCTAATAAAGGAATCATTACGAATGGGTAATGGGTAATGGGTAATGACTGATAACTGGTACGGGCGGGTTATTTTAGATTGTTGTTAATCACCTAAATCTTGATGAACCCGCCCCTACAACTGGTACGGGCGGGTTATTTTAGATTGTTGTTAATCACCTAAATCTTGATGAACCCGCCCCTACAACTGATGACTGATTATTTTACTACTCGTAAACGTTGCGTGACTAAGGTTAATCCTCCTTGACGCATTAAAATAGCAGAAATCCAATTGTTTCCGGCATTATCAGGGGCTTTACCTATTTTGAAAATACCGCCAGAGGGTAAAAATTCTAATTGTAAAAGATCAGAATTGTTATAGGTTTCTGCGGTGATAGGTTGTGTAATGGCGGTTCCAATTAAAATATCATTCTCCAAAGGTTCTTGAACAATTGCATCAATATGAAATTCCTGACCCGCTTTGACTTGTCCTGGGAGATTAAAAACTACCGTCGGTGGTTTATTCCCTAAAGTCAGTTGATTTTTTTCCGCTAGAATTTCCTGTTTAATAATTTTTTCCCCTTGAATTTGTTGCTGTGATGTGATGGTTGAGGTTAAAGAAAACTCGCGATTATCAATTTTTTTAGTTCCGGTAATTTCCGTAATGGTTGTCGTGGTTAAAATATCGCCATTTTGTTGCCAAGATTGTAATTCTGTGCGATAATTAAGTTGAGAATATTTATTCCAAAATTCTTTAAGAACCTGTCTCAAACTTTGATAAGTTAAGCCATCGGAATTGGTGAAATCTGAGCCATAAAAGCCCATTACCTTTTCCACATCTCGACGGTTAGCGGCGGCATCAATTTGATTTAAAAGATTAGTCACATTGGCGGGGGCTGTTTCTGGGGTTTGGGCATTTGCCTGTGGGGAAATTCCTGTGCCTATTCCCCACAGTGTTGTTCCTAGAACTACAAAAAATAATGGCTTTGCCCATAAATGGCGCATCTGTACACCATACCTGTTCTGAAAAGATTGTCGTTGAACTATGGGGAAGATTGTCATTGGATTTTCAAGATTAAGAATAGCGATTTCGTGTAAGTTTTATGGTAGCTTAAAAAGCTGTAACACAAAGTTGAACCGATTCTAGGGGAAAAAACTTGAGTCAGACACCCATTCGCTTACTCATTGCCGCCAGTGGGACAGGTGGACATTTATTTCCGGCGATCGCCACCGCCGAAAACCTGTCGGATTTTAAGATAGAATGGTTAGGTGTGCCCGATCGCCTAGAACGAGAATTAGTCCCATCCCAATATCCCCTCCATACCATCTCTGTTGAGGGCTTCCAGCAACGCCCGGGTTTAGGAACCCTGAAAATTTTGGTCAAATTCGCCCGTTCCCTGGTGCAAGTTCGCCATCTTCTGAAAAAAGGTAACTTTCGCGGGGTATTCACCACCGGAGGCTATATTGCAGCCCCCGCTATTATTGCGGCTCGTTCCCTCGGTCTGCCCGTAATTCTCCATGAGTCCAACGCCTTACCTGGAAAAGTCACCCGCAATTTTGGCCCTTGGTGTCATACCGTGGGTCTGGGGTTTGAAGCGGCTATTCCCTACCTTCCCCGCGCCCATACCGTTGTCGTCGGAACTCCCGTGCGTTCCAACTTTCTCCAGACCTCTGCCCCCTTATCTTTTTTCCTCCCCGATGATGTTCCGGTAATTGTGGTAGTTGGGGGAAGTCAAGGGGCGGTAAGTGTGAATAAATTAGTCCGAGAGGCGGCTCCAACTTGGTTTGCAGCCGGGGCGTGGGTTGTCCATTTAACGGGAAATAATGACCCCGATGTCGAGGTGTTAAACCATCCTCAATATATTAAAATGCCTTTTTATAACGATATGGCAGCCCTGTTTCAACGGGCGACTTTAGCCGTGAGTCGGGCCGGGGCGGGAACTTTAACGGAATTAGCCATTACCCACACCCCCTCGATTTTAATTCCCTATCCCTTTGCCGCCGAAGACCATCAAACCTACAATGCTAAAGTTTTTGCCGAGGCGGGTGCGGCGTGGATGTTCCAACAAAAAGACTTGACCGCAGACCTGTTAGGGAGTAAAGTTTTGTATCTGTTACAATCACCGGAACAGCTACAACAAATGGCCCAAGCCACCGCCTCCGTCGCCATCACCAACAGTGCAGAACAATTAGGGGATTTAATCCGAAAGGTTGTGGTTTAGGAGGGACTGTATCAACAGCAACGGTTTTTCTCAGTGATTTCCGTCACACGGGGATCAAAACAATATCACATACAACTGGGATTTCACGCATACCCCAATGCCCGATAATAATAGATGATGTAGAAGATAAAGTTTTTTGAGGGTGTGGGTATGAAATTCGCAACAGTAGCCACCACAGTAGTAATGATGATTTTGGGTTTAACTGTTCCCGCTCAGGCTGAGAACCCCGCCCATCTCAAGCAGCTATTGGAAACCAAAAACTGCCCTGGATGTGACCTCAGTGGCGCTCAGTTAGCAGGTGTGAATCTTCAGGGTGCTAATCTTCGAGATGCCAACTTGAAAGGAGTTAATTTACAGGGTGCTAATCTGAATGAAGTGAATTTTAATCGGGCTGTATTGACCGAGGCAAATTTAGAAAATGCCAATCTGGTTGCAGCTAAATTACATGGGGCTAATTTAGAAAAATCTAATTTAAGCCATTCTAACTTGAGTTTGGCGGGTTTAGTGATTGCTAATTTGAATAATGCTAACTTGAGTCATGCTAATCTGATTGGAGCAAATTTAGAGAGTGCCGATTTAACGGGTGCTAACCTGAGAAATGCTCAACAATCTGTTGCTACTTTAGGTCAAGTGAAGCTACAAGAAGGCAGTTTATACGGATTTGATGTCAGTGGTGTTAATTTCCGCGATGCTGATTTAACAGGTGCTAATCTCACGGGTGCAAATTTAACCGCTTCAGACTTAGCCGGGGCGACTTTGGAAAATACTACAATGATTAATGCCAATTTAATGGATATTCGTCGCTAAGAACAAGATTCCATTTTCCCACGCCCCATCTTTAATGGGTAATGGGTAATTACGAATTACGAATGGGAATGGGTAATAGCAAAAGTTTACCTCCCCTATTCCCTATTCCCTATTTTTATCGACTATAAAGTTGATTTAACTTGAATAAGCGATCGCTTAATTCCTGAGTTAATAATTCCGAACTTTGATAACGCCAGCGCCAATTTCCATCATTATGACTCGGATCATTCATTCTGGCATCATGCCCTAAATTAAGAATATCCTGGAGAGGAATAATGGCTAAACTAGCCAGGGAACTTAAGGCTAAACGAATCAGCACCCAATTAATATTAGTGATTTCATCGGGAGAAGCATAACCCAAATATTCAGCAAAATGCTGTTTTTCTGCGGGACTGGCCGTTTCCCACCAACCGATGGCCGTATCATTATCATGGGTTCCTGTATAAACCAAACAATTTTGCATATAATGATGGGGAAGATGAATATTATTGGCATCCCCACCAAAACCAAATTGTAAAATTTTCATTCCCGGGAAATGATAATGATCTCGCAATTGTTCCACTTCTGGAGTAATAATTCCTAAATCTTCTGCTAAAACTGGTAAATCTCCTAACTGTTGTTTGAGGGTATCAAAAAATTCATAACCAGGTGCTTTAATCCATTCACCCTTAATCGCATTTTTTTCATGTCCAGGAACCCGCCAATAGGCTTCAAAGGCTCGAAAATGGTCAATCCGAACATAATCTGCATATTCCAAAGTGGCTTTAAATCGTTCTATCCACCAAGCAAATTTTGTGTTCTGTAGTTCCTGCCAATTATAAATCGGATTTCCCCATAATTGTCCGGTTTCACTAAAGAAATCAGGGGGAACTCCGGCAATATAAATAGGTTCTAAAGTTTCCGAATCTAGTTCAAATAAATTGGGATTTGACCAAACTTCGACACTATTATAACACACATAAATAGAAATATCTCCAATAATTTTTATGCCTTTTTGATTGGCATATTGACGCAATTTTTCCCATTGTTGAAAAAAGATAAATTGGAGAAATTTTTGATAGGCTATGGGTTCTTTTAATTCTTCGGTTTTGACTTTTAAGGCATCGGGATCTCGATGGGCTAAAGCGGGTTCCCAATCATTCCAACCTTGGCCCCCATGGGCTTCTAATAAGGCCATAAATAAGGCATAATCATCTAACCAAGAGGCGTGTTTTTGACAAAATTTTTCAAAGTCTGGAGAAAGGTTTTGGTCTAATTGTTCTTGAAAGCGAGTGTAGGCTTTTTTGAAATATAAGGTTTTGTGGGGAATAACCGCTTCAAAATTAACCTTGCTAGAGTCTTTATCCTCTAAGGGAATAATTTCTTGAGCTTCTAATAATCTTTCTTGGGCTAGTTCTTCTAAACTAATCATTAACGGATTACCCGCAAAGGTACTATAATTCATAATATAAGGAGAATGTTCTTCTCCTGTTGGCCCCAGGGGTAATATCTGCCACAATTTATAACCACTTTGTTGTAAAAAATCAATAAATTCATAGGCGGATTTTCCTAGATCTCCAATTCCATGTTGACTGGGAAAAGAGGTGGGATGAAGTAAAATTCCACTAGAACGTTGAAATAACATGGTCATATTAGGCTAATTTTTTATTTTCATAAAAGTACCATAGATTGAAACCAACAGCATCTTTCTCAGGATAGGGAACTGCTGAAAAATGTTAAGATTAGATAAAAAAGACTTCTCAAAAATAATGAATTTCTCTGATTGATCAATTGCAAGAGTCTATAACTATAGTAAGATTCCCCATTCCCCATTCCCCATTCCCCATTCCCTCTCTTAAAATTAAATTCTCTGACTTCTGAACTAGATGAAAATCAAAATATAGGGTAGCATGATACCCAGATTCCCAGTTTTCATCGGAAAAACCATCAAGAGTCGTCAGTTAATAGTCATAAAAGGACAATTTATTTTATGGACGCTGTATTTTCAATTGATTCACCCTCCTCTAGCGCAATTCCTCTTTTCAGTGGAGAGCAACCATTAGAACTTCCCCCTTCCCTGGGTTTGAGTGCTAGTGGCCTAGTTCCTGCGATCCCGGTTACCATACTAGAAAGCCAGGATCTCACAGTACCTGTAGACCCTAATATTGATGCGATTACTAGGGAAGGTCTCCAAAACCCGGCTCCTGTTGCAATAGCTTCAGGACAAAACCTCAGCGGTGTTAACTTCGGAAATACTCAATTAGGCTCCATCAGTGGAATTAAATTTAACGATCTCAATCGTGATGGCCTGCTAACGACAGGGGAACCCGCTTTAGCCGGATGGACTATCTTTATTGATGCCAATAATAATGGAACCCGGGAAGCAACAGAACCCAGCACGGTAACAAATGCCACGGGTGCTTATGCCTTCAGCAGCTTAACTCCAGGCAACTATACCATCCGAGAAGTACAGCAAGCCGGATGGGTACAAACCACGGTTAACCCAGCCCCAGTGGGTGTCACTGGAGGGGGCAATATCACCGGAATTAACTTTGGTAACAACCAATCTGGCACGATTACAGGGATTAAATTCAACGATAATAACGGTAACGCTTTACTTGATGCCGGGGAAACCCCATTACAGGGCTGGACAATTTTTGCCGATGGCAATGCTAATGGCATTCTCGATGCCGGAGAAGGAAGGGCCGTGACAGGCACCGATGGTCGTTACACCTTCGCTAATCTTCCACCAGGTAGTTATACCATTCGAGAAGTACAGCAATCAGGATGGACACAAACCACGCCAAACCCCGGCGCTATCGGAGTCACTGGTGGAACAAATGCCATTATTAACTTTGGTAACCGTCAGTTTGGTTCCATTAGTGGGGTGAAATTTAATGACCTCAATAGCAATGCCACCTTCGATACCGGGGAAGTAGGTTTAGCCGGGTGGACTATTTTTATTGATGCCAATGGCAATGGCACCCTGGAAGCCACAGAACCAACTACGGTAACAAATGCCACGGGTGCTTATGCTTTCGCCAATATTCCCCCGGGTAACTATGGTGTTCGAGAAGTCCAGCAACCCGGATGGAAACAAACCACCCCCAACCCTGGCCCGGTGAACCTAACCGGGGGAGCTAATATCACCGGAATTAACTTTGGTAACAACCAATTGGGAACTATCACCGGTTTAAAGTTCAGTGATACCAACGGTAACGCCCTACTGGATGCGGGTGAAACCCCCCTACCCGGGTGGACGATTTTTATTGATGCCAACGGCAATGGCACGCTTGAAGCCACAGAAGCAGCTGCCGTCACAGGTGCAAATGGTCGCTACTCCTTTGCGAATGTTCCGGTAGGAAATTATACCCTGCGGGAAGTACAGCAAACTGGATGGACACAAACGACCCCCAACCCTGGCCCCGTTGGCATTACTGGTGGCACGAATGCTATCGTCAACTTTGGTAACCGTCAATTCGGTTCCATCAGTGGCATAAAGTTCAATGATGCGAATGCCAATGGTGTGTTTAATGCGGGTGAAACCCCTTTGCAGGGGTGGACAATTTATATTGATGCCAATGGTAACGGCGTTGTTGACCCCACCGAACCAACAACCGTAACGGGAGCAAATGGTAGTTATACCTTTACTAATGTTCCTCCCGGTAATTATGTGTTGCGGGAAGTTCAACAACCCGGATGGGTTCAAACGGTTCCCCCATTACCTGCTTAGTTAGAGTAGGAAGAATAAGAATTGAGAATTAGGATAACTTCTTGTCTTAATTCTTAATTCTTAATTGCTGACACAGGCAGAGAAATTCCTAACCATTGGATAAAACGATCCAGTTCAAAATGTTTTTCCATGAGTTGATTCACCGCAGCAACTTTGATCGGTTCATGGAGACGAACTTGACCAAAAGTTCGATCAATAATTTCCACCGTTGCTAAGGTGTCTAAATCAACCGAAAGAACTGGAACTTCTAAATCTTCAGCCCGACTTAAAACCATAGGTGCCGGGGGAAGTTGACCGGTTAGAATTAAACAGTGAGTGGACTTTTCTAAGGCCGCCAGTTGAATATCCGTACGGTCACCCCCGGTAACCACAGCCATATTCACAGATTTATCAAAATACTTCATTGCTGAACTCACATTCATCGCCCCAACACTTAGACTTTCTACCATCAAATCTAAGCGTTCCCGACCACAAAGTACCTGGGCTTTCAACTGTTTAACTAATTCTTTAACCGTAACACTGCGTAAAATAGGATTTCTGGGTAAAACTCCAAATACTGGAATCCCTTGGGCTTCCAAAAAGGGTTGGATACGAGTTGTTGTAACTTCTAGTTCTTCGGGGGGAACATCATTAATAATAATACCTAATAAGCGATCGCCTAAACGTTGTTGAGCGTACAGTAAATCATCTAATGCCAAATGGGAATGCAAACGCGCCACCAACAAAACTGACGCATCTAGTTGATCCGCGATTTGAGGAACAGATAAACCAAATAACAGCCCCTCTTGTAAGGTTCTTGGCCCTTCGAGTAAAATCAAATCAGCAGAGGATGTTTGTTGATAGGAAGTCAGGGATTCACTATATTTGAGCGGATCTTCCCCCTGTAAACGCCGATAAATTGTGGTTTCATCTAGGGTTAAAATCGGAAATCGCAATTGCTCCTGAGATAATTTTAAGGTTTGAGCCACAAACTGAAGATCAGCATCAAAGGATTCATCCTCATCACTGATATCGGTAGCCAAAGGCTTACCATAAACTATCTTTAACCCTTTATCCTGGAACAGATGACCCAGACCCAAGGCAATTGCTGATTTGCCGGTGTAAGGCTCTGTTGACCCGATTAATATAGACTTTCCAAACTCAGTCACGAAATTTACTCCTCAATTTGTTATCGATTAATTCAAAAAATTATGACATTTTCCCCAGTTAGACTGAATTCTTAAAATACTCTTAGTTATCAGTCTTTTCAACAGAAATTGTCAGGGTTTGACCATAGCCTTTTTATTGTAGAGTGAATCCTTATTTAATGATCCAAATGCAAAAGTTTCTTGTAGAACTCTTGAGAAAAATCAACGGTACGAGTCCGGCTAAAATTTTGCAGAACTTCAATTAAATACTTAATAAACTCGTGGTTGCACAGGATCACTTCATAACTGAGATCGGCATTGCCATCAAACTGTACTCGACAACGGGTTAAATCGGCGGGGAAAGAAGAAGGATTTCAGGGTTGCACAAAAGGNAGAGTGAATCCTTATTTAATGATCCAAATGCAAAAGTTTCTTGTAGAACTCTTGAGAAAAATCAACGGTACGAGTCCGGCTAAAATTTTGCAGAACTTCAATTAAATACTTAATAAACTCGTGGTTGCACAGGATCACTTCATAACTGAGATCGGCATTGCCATCAAACTGTACTCGACAACGGGTTAAATCGGCGGGTAAAGAAGAAGTATTCCAGGTTGCCACAAAGGGAATTCCATCCCCACCATCAATATTGCGAGCGCCTTCCAAACTTTTTTCTTTATAGAGACTAATCGAATAGGGTAAGTATTTCCGCTTCTTCTCATCATAGTAGGGCAGGTAGACCCCAATTTCCCGTTTCTCAGCCGCTTTGAGTTGAGTCAGAGCCACTGTGGTGTCAGTCATAGATTTTTGCTCCTGCGATCGGATTACCTACTCTTAATTTATCCCATTTTTTTGGTCACAATATTAGATACACTGGTAGCAGATTGGACGAATATTGAGGGGTAAATTAGATTATCTATGCCAAAACAGTCTTGGCCAGAACAGGATTCTGATAATAGTGACATCAAGAAGCTCACCCGTGATCAAGAGTGTCCTGGTGAATCTCCGGCTCCCCAGTCTCAAATGAATCAGGAGGAAAGTCGATACCGTGAGACTGGATCATCCGTGCTTTACCCCTCGGTTGCCCCTTCGACTCAAAGCCACTCAAATTTCCAGGTTTTTCCCCATTGGTATCAAGGCCGCAGACGCAAAGCCGCCCTTGCCTTAATCTTAATTTGGGGCGGGATGATTGCCCTGCATTTTGTGTCCTGGGGGATGGAGTTTATCCTGGGTTTAACGGGTCTATTATCTATTCACGCCATCAGAATTTTCTCGGCCAAAATACCTTCCCTACAGTTAACTACGCCAGTACAACCCCAACAGGATTGGCCCTATATTTCCCTATTAGTGGCGGCTAAAAACGAAGAAGCCGTTATTAGTCAGTTAGTTAAAAATTTATGTAACTTGGATTATCCCAGTGATTGTTATGAATTATGGGTTGTTGATGATCATAGTAGCGATAAAACCCCTATAGTTCTGGAAAAACTCGGCCAAGACTATCCACAACTCAAAGTATTGCGGCGCTCGGCGAATGCCAGTGGGGGAAAATCAGGCGCCCTAAATCAAGTTTTAGCCTTAACTCAAGGAGAGATTATCGGGGTCTTTGATGCCGATGCCCAAATTGCACCGGATATGTTACGCCATATTGTTCCCCGATTCCATCGAGAATCAGTGGGAGCCGTCCAAGTGCGAAAAGCAATTAATAATGCCTCCGAAAATTTTTGGACTCGCTCCCAAGCCGCAGAAATGGCTTTAGATGCCTATTTCCAAGAAAAACGCATTAGTATTGGTGGGATTGGAGAACTGCGGGGCAATGGGCAGTTTGTCCGACGGGAAGCCCTGTTAAGCTGTGGCGGTTGGAATGAAGAAACCATTACCGATGATTTGGATTTAACCATTCGGCTGCATTTGGATCAATGGGATATTGAATGTTTATCCTTTCCCCCCGTATACGAGGAGGGAGTCACCAATTTTCAAGCCCTTTGGCATCAACGCAACCGTTGGGCAGAAGGTGGCTATCAACGCTATTTAGACTATTGGCAGTTGATTGTAAGCAACCGCATGGGAACTCAAAAAACCCTGGATTTGCTTTGTTTTTGGCTCACCCAATATATCTTACCGACGGCGGTAGTTCCTGATTTGGTGCTATCGCTAATTCAACGCCGTCTACCCTTAACCACACCCCTAACCTGTTTTACCCTAATTCTATCTCTATTGGGAATGTTCTTAGGATTACGAAGGATTCGTCAAACACAAGGGACAATGGTTAATGTTAACCCGGAATTGGGTTCAACCCCTAGCGGCAAGACATCGCCTCCCCTCTCCGAAAAATTAACCCTTTGGACTGATACCCTGCGGGGTACGGTATATATGCTCCACTGGTTATTAGTAGTAGGAAGTACAACCCCTCGAATGGGGATTCGTCCCAAACAACTCAAGTGGGTCAAAACCGTACATCAAGGCAATAACCAGTAATCACCTCATCAGTCAACAGTTATCAGTTGTAGGGGCGGGTTCTTTTAGATCTTTGTTAATCACCGCGCATCTCGATGAACCCGCCCGTAGCAGTTAACTCTTTACTGTCAACCGATGACTGATAACTCTTGCACTGATAACTGATGACTAATAACTAATAACTAATAACTAATAACTGATTATGGATTTGCTAGAGTATCAAGCTAAAACCTTATTTCGTGAGATGGGGATTCCGGTTTTACCCTCACAACAGATTGATAACGCCCAAGACTTAAAGGGTTTAAAAATTCCCTATCCAGTGGTGTTAAAATCCCAAGTCCGGGCTGGAGGTAGGGGAAAAGCTGGAGGAATTCGCTTTGCGGAAAATACCATCGATGCGGTTGCTGCGGCCCAAATGATTTTTAATTTGCCGATTCGGGGTGAATGTCCCCAAGTCCTATTAGCAGAGGCTAAATATGATGCAGATCGGGAATTATACTTAGCCGTCACCTTGGATTCCGGGTCACGGCGTCCGGTATTATTGGGATCGCAACAAGGCGGGGTGAATGTGGAAGCAACTCTCTCCAAAATTCAGCAGGTGATTGTGGATCAAGATTTTTCTCCTTTTTATGCTCGACGGTTAATCCTAAAAATGGGATTGCAGGGAGATTTAATTCTCTTGGTCAGTGCCATTGTGGAAAAAATGTATCGTCTGTTTGTGCAGAAAGATTTGGATCTCGTAGAAATTAATCCCCTGGGGATTAGTCCCACCGGAGAGGTGATGGCATTGGATGGCAAAGTCATTGCCAATGATGGAGCATTAGGACGCCATGAAGACTTAATTACTTTACTCAAAGCTCAAGAAAAATGTAGTTCTCTCTCACTGCCGATAATTTCTGATCAATTGTTTCACCCCGAACTAAATTTAGTCGAATTACAAGGTAATATTGGGATTTTATGCAATGGTGCAGGTTTAACGATGGCAACTTTAGATTTAATCATGCAATCCTCGGGAAAACCCGCTAATTTCTTAAATTTAGGTGGGGCAGATCACTATGAAATTACAGAAAATTTTCGCCAGCGTTTATATCAAGGAATTGATCAAATTACCCAATCTAAACAGGTTAAAGTTGTGATTATTAATTTTTGGGTTCAACCAATCATTCGTTCTTCGTTATTAGTAGAAATTGCCACATATTTGAAACGAAAAGCTAGAACCAGTAATTTACCTAAATTTGTTCTGATGTTAGCTGGAATTAAACCGGAATCTGATATAGAACAGTTTACTGATTTACCTGTGAATTTGTTCGATCAGTTGGATTTAGCTGTGACGGCGGCCATTAATTTAGCCAAATAGTTTTTTTTGATTAACTGTGTAAAACTTCCTCGAATTATGAATTTAACTCCTGATAGTAAAGTCATTATACAGGGTACAACAATATCACCCTCCTTAACTCATGCAGTGGTGCAAATGAAAACCTATGGCACTCGTGTTGTCGCCTGTGTCTGTCCGGGTCAGGGAGGACAGGAGTTAAGTGAAATTCCGATCTTTGATTTGGTAGAACAAGTAATTACAAATGTGGGTGAAATCGATATTAGTGTAATTTTTGTTCACCCCTATCAAGTTTTAGATGCGGCATTAGAAGCAATGGCGGCGGGAATTCGTCAATTAATTATTGTGACGGAGGGAATGCCCCCTTTAGATATGGTGCATTTAGTTCGGAAGGCGGAAATTACAGAAACCTTGGTGGTTGGCCCTAATTGTTCGGGAATTATTATTCCTGATCAATTGTTATTAGGAACCCATCCGGTTGAATTTTATCAACACGGAAATGTGGGATTATTAAGTCGCAGTAGTACCTTAACCTATGAAGTGGCGGCGGAGTTAACTAAAGCGGGATTAGGTCAATCAGTTGCTGTTAGTATTGGCAGTGATTTTATTGTTGGTTCTTCGTTTCTGCAATGGTTAGAAATTTTGGATGAAGATGAAAATACAGATGTTATTGTTTTAGTCGGAGAAATGGGGGGAACTAGCGAAGAAGAAGCCGCTTCTTATATTGCGGAATCGATTGATACACCCGTTATTGCTTATGTTGCCGGGTTACACGCTCCGACTACTAAACTTTTGGGTCATGCTAGTCTATTAATGACTTCAAAAGTTGTTAAGAATATGCTTGATCCTGGAACAGTTGAAAGCAAAGTTTCTGCTTTTAAAAATGCTGAAGTTCTGGTTGCTAAACAGCCCTCGGAAATTCCAATATTAGTTAAAAAAGTGATCAAAAAACACAAAAAATAACTGATTTTATCCCTGGGAAAAGGATCGGGTTAATCTCTGTCACCTCCTCGCTTCTACAGATTCATGATCTAGCTTCATTTGATAAAGACTGATTGTGATATTTTGATTCAATCACTTTAGCGATCGCACTTCCCCATATTATCAAATTGCCATCTTTTAGGGGCAGGTTCTCCTCAATCTCTGTGACATCAACCCAATCTTGATCAACCCGCCGCCATAGTTGTTGAAAAAAATCCGAAAAACTGTTATGAACCTGCTGCAACTGAATTAGAATTTTGTGATAACAATTCAGAGGGTGATCGCTTTCCTTTTACCAATAGTTTAACGGATTCAGACATTCCTAATAAAGCTCTTCGTCTCTCCGGTTTAGGGAATTCTTCGGTTGTTAATTCCAATTTCCATTGGCTTAAAAGAGTGGCTAAAACCAGCTTCATTTCAAACCAAGCAAACGCCATCCCAATACACCGACGATTTCCGCCTCCAAAGGGGATATATTCATGGGCTGCATATTGACGATCTAAAAATCGTTCAGGATTGAACTGTTTTGGATTGGGATATAAATCTTCTCGATGATGGATTGAATAAATACTCGGAACTAATAACGTTCCCGGTTGAAATTCATATCCGCCAATTTTTAAGGGAGATTTAACAAGCCGACTTAACATTAACATTGCTACCGGATAAATCCGTAGTGTTTCCTGACAAACAGCATTCAAATAGGGGAGTTTCATCACCCCAGTAGCATCGGTAACATCTTCTAAAGTTCCTAACTCTTGTAAGAGTTTTTCTTTGATTTCTGGAAAACGATGAATCCAATATAAAGCCCAAGCTAATGAGGTAGCTGTGGTTTCATGACCCGCTACTAATAACGTAATTAATTCATCTCGGATTTCTTCATCGCTCATGGGTTGTCCCGCCTCATCCAGCGCCAAAAGCATCATTGATAAAATATCGGTTCGAGTGGCATCAAAATTCTCTCGACGCTCTGCAATTTCGGCATAAATAGCTTGATCAAGCTGTTTTTTTAATTCTAAAAAATGACCCCAAGGACTCCATGAACCTAAATCTCGTTGTAACGCCGGAAACAAAAACGCTAAAGTTTGTGTTAAAGGATTTTTGGGATTCATAATCTCTAACAACAATTCCTTGATTTTATCATAGCGTTCTCCCGATTTTAAACCAAATACTGTTTTTAAAATGACTTCAAAAGAAATCGCTTGCATTGTCGGAAGTAGAGTAAAAGATTCACCCAAATACCAATGCTGAGTCACTTTATTTGTAATCTCAATAATCACCTGACTATAATTTCGCATCCGTTCCCCATGAAAGGGGGGAATTAATAATTTTCGTTGTCGTTGATGCGGTTTTCCTGCTAAACATAACAGTGAGTGTGATCCCAATAGAGGGGAGGTCACTCCTGCTTCTAATCCTGAATCTAACTGTTGAGGGTCAGTGGTCAAAATTTGTTGAATCGCTTGGGGGTCACTAATAAACACTTGCGGCTTAAATACCGGGCCAAGGGTAACCGTAAACATATCCCCATATTTTTGAGTATATTTATCCATGAAACCTAACGGATCTTTCATCCACTCTAAGGTTTGCAGCCAAGGGTGGGTTTGGGGGCCATTGGGAAGTTGAGCATTTACCATGATTTAAGCTTTTGTGGATTTCTGAAAGGGTGTTTTCAACTAATATAACTCATGGCTCGAAGGATTTAATTTTGATAGCAATCATGGTAATCTAATCTCGTATCTCATCTGTTTAAGAAACTGGCTAAAGATATCTCTTTGCTGAGGTAGAGACGTTATCTAAGCCGTCTACAAACCGATGAAACCTGTGTGTGAGGAGTTTAAGGATGCGTCAAGTGTGGCGTTGGGCTACAACGGTAACAGCTAGTATGGCAATGATCTTGGGTCTGGGACTGACTCAGACACTTCCTTCCCTGGGGACGGCTTCAGAATTGTATGGGGCTGGTTCTTTAAAAGAGTTAATTAACCTACGCGATCGCTTAATTCAAGAGTTAGAAACTCCTCCAAAAAATAAACCCGAACCTAATTTTTTTAACTCTTTATTTACCGATCCCCTGAAATTTGAGCCGAACGAAGTTTTATTACAAAAGTTAAAAACCGTTGAGATTCAAATGTTAGTTGAAGAACGTGCCGAGGATAACTGGCAACAAGCTATCCGTTTAGCAAATCAAGCTCGAAAAGTTGCTAATCCTGATGATCCTTCTCCTCAGCAGCGAAAACAAGTTCAAGAACTTTGGGGAAAAGCAATTAATAATTTAGAGGAAATTTCCCCCCGTTCCTTATTAGCCCGTCAAACTTCTAACAAAATTAAAGAATACAAATTCAGCTTATCAGAAATTACCGATGAATTGTTAGACGCTCGCTCAAAAATATTAGAACAAATTCGTCAAGAAAGTGGCTTAACTCGTCAAGCTATGTTAACGGTTTGTACCTTAAAACGAGACTGCGTTAATTTACGAGGAAATGAACCTCCGGCGAGTCCTGCGAGTTTAATTAAAGTTCCCGTGGCGATCGCACTTTTACATAAAACAGGTGAAGAAAAAATTAGTTTAGAGCAAAAAGTTCTGGTCGTGGGGGGTAACTTTACCGAAGATGCTTCATCGATTCAAGCTCGTCAATCCTACTCCTTAAAAGACTTAATGGGACAAATGATTGATCACAGTAGTAACATTGCTACCAATCAATTAATTGATTATTTGGGTTCCGATTATATTAATAAATATTTAGAATCCCAAGGCTATAAATTCACCAAAGTTAATTTTAAATTAATGGGTGATCGGATTATGCCTTGGCGACCGGGAACTGGAAGAAATAGATTAACCAGTAATGAACTCACGGAAATGATGGTACAGGTTTATAATTATGAACATCCCTCATCCCAGGTATTAATTGATGCCTTAAATCGTCAATATGATCGGGTCATTGGTTATGCGGGGTTACAAGGATTACCGAAAACTCAATGGTTAGGAGAAAAAACTGGTCAAAATTCCCGGGTAATTGGAACAACGGTGGCGGCTCAAATTAATGGAGAAAAATATATTATTACCGCTATTGATAATAATACAGCCAATGTTCCCCAAATTAGCACGAGCGTTCATAAAATAGCTGAATATATTGTTGAGAATGGGCAACTTTAATCAGTTAACAGTTATCAGTTATCAGTTTAAGAGTTATCAGTTATCAGTGTAGAAATGTTACAAAAGCCTGAATGCTGCTTGCAGGTTAAAGTGTAGGTAGTTGACGACCGATCTAAATTCACGAGGTTAGCAATTGCGGTTAAATACCCAAATTCAAGGTCAAGGATTTCCGATTATTTGTTTACATGGACATCCGGGTTCGAGTCAGTGTATGTCTGTTTTTACTAACCGTTTTTCGCAACGGTATCTTACCCTCACACCGGATTTAAGAGGTTATGGAAAAAGTCGCACCCGTCAACGGTTTGAAATGGGGGATCATTTGCAGGATTTAGAAACAATTTTTCAAGACTTTAATATTGATCAATGTCTGGTTTTGGGATGGTCATTAGGGGGAATTTTAGCCTTAGAATTAGCCCTAAAATTTCCCGAAAAAGTTAAAGGTTTAATCTTAATTGCTTCTGCGGCAAAACCGAGGGGAAATCATCCTCAAATTTCTAACTTAGATTATATTTATACGGGTTTAGCCGGAATTATTAATTGGGTATTCCCGAGTTGGCGATGGAATATTGAAACTTTGGGAAAGCGATCGCTATTTCGCTATTTAATTCAACAACATAATTCTATTGCCTACCACTATTTAGCAAAAGAGGCAATTCCAGCTTTTATACAAACTTCTGGGTTTGCCACTCAAGCCTTAAATGAATCTTTGAGATTAGGTTATAATCGCTTAGAATACTTACAACAAATTCACTGTCCGACTTTGGTTTTAGCGGGAGAATGCGATCGCCATATTACCGCCGCATCCAGTCAAGAAACGGCGCAATTATTACCCAATTCCCAGTTTTATTGTTACCCGAATACCGCCCATTTATTCCCTTGGGAAATTCCTCAAACAGTGCTGACAGATATTGATCATTGGATCGCTGAATTATCGTTAGGCGATCGCCCCTACTCGGAGCGCTAAAGCGCAACAACAAACTGTCTTATTATTTATGCAATGGTTAGGATATTGGGTTTACACCGTTTAATTTTAACTTTAATTCCTTGTGCGTGTTCTGCTTCTAGGTCTTCGAGATAACCAAATTGAGAAGTTCGAGCCTCTTGTTGACTGATAAATGGCCCGAAATAGTAGGTACAGTTTGGAGTTTCTGTCAGAATTTCTACCCAGAAAGCAAATCCAAAAACGTTGAGTAGGCTAATCAGAATTTCTTTCATATTCACTATCAATGATCTTGATTTTTTCAATAAACTGAGCAAAGTCTTTATCTGCAAAAATCAACCCTTATCAATGAATTTTAGATTAAACAAATATTTTAATTGCTCAGAATAGGCGAGAGAGTTTCCAGGGAAAAGTTAAATTTTTTAGATGTAACTGATCTGAAAACTCTGTATTTATGAAGCTCGAATTCCATAGGGTTGTTATTGAATGGTTTATTTAAACAATTCCAACCCTAAAGCATCCGTTTATACTTTTTTTAACTCAAATCAGGTGCAGGAAATTGTCTTTGACGATAAATTTCATACAGCGCCATTCCCGTTGCTACGGAAACATTTAAACTGGCGGTTTCTCCCGATAGGGGAATTGAAACTAAAACATCACAGTTTTGTTCAATTAAATGACTCAAACCTTCCCCTTCATTCCCAACAACTAGGGCGATCGCACCATTAAACGCCACAGTCGGTAAGGATTGTTGGGCGGTAGATGAAGTGCCATAAATCCAAAATCCAGCGGCTTTGAGGTCTTCTAAAGCCCGACTCAGATTAACCACTCTGGCGACGGGGAAAGTTTCCAATGCACCAGCGGCAACTTTCATCACCGTTGAGGTAATACCCACAGCCCGACGTTGGGGTATAATCAGACCCTGCGCTCCAATGGCTTCTGCTGTCCGAATGATAGCACCTAAATTGTGGGGATCATGAATCCCATCGGCAACCAGAATTACGGGTTGAACACTTGCGGTTTGGGCACTTTCGATTAACTCACTCAGATCTTTATAACTATAGGGAGAAACTTGAGCGGCCACACCTTGATGATTAGCGCCTTGGGTGAGTTGATCTAAGCGCTGATAAGTGACTTCATCCAGAATCGCACCGTTGGCTTTTGCTTCTTGCAATAACTTGAAAAATCGGGGATCGGATTTGAGTTGGGAAACAACCCAAATTCGACTTAGCGCTCGCTCATTTTCTAAAGCAGCTTGAACAGTACGTCGTCCATAAATTAATTCATTTTCAACATCTAAGGATTCGATATATTCATCAACAAATTCTGGTTTGACATCTTCAATAATTCGTTGACTTTTTTGGGGATAAGGTAAATAATTTTGATGTTGTCTAGGTTGGTGTTGATCCGAGAATCGGCTAGGTTTTTCTCTTGTTCTTTCTTCTGGTTGGGAAGGAGAAAAAGATTGCTTTCTTTCGTCTGAAAATTTTCGATAGTTGTCGGATTGCTCATCAGAAAATCGGTAGGATTTTCTGTCATCGACAAATCGAGACGGTTTTCTGTCATCGGAGAATCGAGACGGTTTTCTGTCATCGGAGAATCGAGACGGTTTTCTGTCATCGGCAAATCGAGACGGTTTTCTGTCATCGGCAAATCGAGACGGTTTTCTGTCATCGGCAAATCGAGAAGGTTTTCTGTCATCGGCAAATCGAGAAGGTTTTCTGTCATCGGCAAATCGAGAAGGTTTTCTGTCATCGGCAAATCGAGAAGGTTTTCTATCATCGGCAAATCGAGAAGGTTTGCTGTTATCTCGTTCTCCAGATTTAGAATTAAACTTAGAGCGAGTCGATGGTTTTTTAGAAGATTTCGATGGAGAATTGGAACTACTAAACTTTGGCATAATAATTAGCGAGATAGGAAATAGATGGTTGTAGAGATAGGGGCTTGATCAATTGACGTTAACGACCGCCTAAAACCCCTGTTTTTGTTCTATATTTGATCCCCCTAAATCCCCCTTAAAAAGGGGGACTTTGAAAATCCGTTTCCTTAATAAAGGGGGACTTTGAAAATCCACTTCCCCCCTTTTTAAGGGGGGTTAGGGGGGATCGGATCTAGGCTGTAATTAGGAGTTTTCGACTAAATTTGACAGGTTTTCCCCGCGTCATTGAGGAGCCAACAGTCAAAAATCAACAATCTTTAGAATCAAGCTCAAGATAATTAAACAATTCCTCTAAACGTTGCGGATTCGTTAAATACAAATACCCGAATAATGCTTCTAAACTGGTGGCTTGCTGGTAAGTTTGGGGATCGAGCCTTTTGGGATAACTAAAAGCAGCATTTCGACCCCGTTTTAAAACTTCTAATTCCGTTTCGGTAAGGTGAGGTTCTAGCGATCGCAAGTGACGAGCTTGACTTTCGGCGCGAACTTGAGACACGACTAACTGATGATACAAATGCGATCGCTTTGGGGGCATCAGATAAAAACTACGAATGTAGAGTTCATAAACGGCATCTCCTAAATAGGCCCAAGACGCAGGAGAAATCCGTTGAACCTGTTCTGGTGATAGGCTTTGATCGAGCATTTGATCCAGAGGTAGAGACTAACCAACAGATTAACTCGTTAGTCATTAAAAAGTCGTCGTAAAGATTTTTCCACCCTTATCCCACTGACTGAGTAACCTCACCTTATCAAGGGTGGCACTACCCAATTGATGTTCACATCTGGGCGTTTTTGATGTTTTCTATCGCATCTTCTACAGATGGCTGTAAAGAGAGAAACTTTTCCAAGCGAACCAGTTTAACAGTTTGAGTTACACGAGGATTGGAAACAATCTGTAAAGTTCCATCGTCGCTCTGTTGAGCTCTTTTCACAAGCTGCACGAGCGCCCCTAATCCCGAACTGTCTACAAAATCTATCTGAGAGAGATCCAATATAATGTGCTTGGGGCCTTTTTCTATATAATTACTAACCACCTTCGTAAAAGTGCCTTCTGAGAAAGCATCCATCAATCCAGTTAGCCGAAAGATCTGATAGTTGTCTTGGACATACCTTGTACCGCGTAGGCTCACGGTTAAATTCAGTTTCTCAGAAATGATACCCTCCTAACTACATAAAGCTTGACATCGCCGATCTAGTATAAGGGCTTTTCAAGGAATTGTCTACTGAGTTAGGAGGGAGAAAGGATTTTAATTTTGTTCTTGCTGTTGCCGCATAGCTTGAACAAAACGCTCAAACAGATAGTCAGCGTCATGGGGGCCAGGACTGGCTTCGGGGTGATATTGAACCGAAAACAGAGGTAAAGTTTTGTGTTTCAAGCCCGCAACGGTGCGATCATTCAGATTCAGGTGGGTAATTTGGACATCTGAGGCTAGGGTATCGGGATCAATAGCAAACCCATGATTTTGACTGGTAATTTCCACTTGTTGCTGTGCCAGACCTGCGGGTTGATTTAACCCACGATGGCCGAATTTGAGCTTAAAGGTTTCAGCCCCTAGGGAGAGACCTAAAATTTGATGGCCCATACAAATCCCAAATACGGGTTTTTCCGCCTTGACTAACTCTTTTGTGGTGGCGATGCCTTCGGTAACGGCGGCGGGATCACCAGGGCCATTAGATAGGAAGATACCATCGGGATTATATTTAAGAATCTCCTCTGGGGAGGTACTCGCTGGAACCACAATCACCCGACAGCCATAACTAGCTAACCGTCGCAGAATATTGCGTTTCACCCCAAAATCTAAGGCGACGACGGTATAGCGGGGTTCTTGATCTCCGGTGGCAGAATTATTAAATTCCCAAGCACTGTCCGTGGGTTCGAGCCATTCATAGGTTTTTTTGGTGGTGACTTCTTTAACCAGGTTTAACCCAGCCATACTAGGGGCTTGTTCCACTAAAGTTCTGAGTTCGCCAGGATCTAAAATTTCCGTGGAAATCGCCCCATTTATCGCCCCAACGGTACGAATTTTGCGAGTTAGGGCGCGGGTATCAATCCCATAAATACCGGGGATATGGTGCTGTTTTAAATAGTCAGGTAGGGACTGAGTGGAACGCCAATTACTGGGACGGTGACAGATATTACGGGCGATCGCCCCCCGAACCTGGGGATGGATAGATTCTTCATCTTCAGGATTAACCCCAGTATTGCCCAACTCGGGATAGGTAAAGGTAACAATTTGTCCACAATAGCTAGGATCGGTCAATACTTCTTGATATCCGGTCATACCCGTATTAAAGACAACTTCTCCAATCACGGTTCCCGGAGCGCCGAATGACCAGCCCGTATAGGTGGTTCCATCAGCAAGAACAAGTAAAGCGGGTTGTGCAGAGGTCAGGGACATTTGATCTACCTTGAATCTGGAATCACCTCAATATTATTCCAGACTGACGAATGGATCTTGTCCTGGTGTTGTGATTACATGACTTTAGGGAATGGGGAATGGGGAATGGGGAATTGAACCTGTTTAACTTCTTCAATATCCGACTACCTAATAACTAATTTGCAAGGTGACAGAGGCTCTAACTTGCTGTTCTCCACCTACAACGGGAGTGGCTGGGGCTGCTGCTACGGCATCGGCTCGATACATTACGGGCATGGGGACGGGGGCGCTGGCATTATTGACTTGAATTCCGATAATTTCTCTACTGGTTAAATTCAAGGCGCTTAATACGGCGTTAGCCTGACTTTCGGCCTCTTGGGTGGCAAGTTTTAAAGCCTGTTGTTGGGCGACGTTAATTTCGGTATCGGAGGCAATGAAACTAATCCCGTCAATGCGGGTTGCTCCGGCTTTGACGGCATCATCAAGCAGACTTCCGACTTTTTCGGTGTTTAATTTGAAACTGACGGTATTGGTGGCGGAATATCCGGTTAATCGTTGTTGATCGTTGGCATAACTGTAGGTGGGGTTGAGGCGAATTCCGGTGGTTTCGAGTTTCTCAACATTGCGCGATCGCAGTAATTCTATCACCGAGGCTGTCCGTTTTGCGGCTTCCGTTTGAACTTCCTCGGCGGTTTTCCCTAAAACTTCCACCCCTAACTGTACTTGGGTTTGGGTGGTGGGAATGGTAACTACTCCTTGACCACTAACCGTCAGGGTTCTTACCCGTTGCTCCTGGGCGAAAACGGGAGCAATTAAGGGAATACTCACTAATCCTAAACTTAAGGATAAGGCGGTAATTAGACTCCAGGGATTGATTGAAGAAGATTGAGTTAAAGACATTGTAGACGTTCTCTCAAGTACGAAAGGGGTATAGCCATCAGGATATTATGACTGATACAGAAGTTGTTTTTATCCCGGCTATTCTTCGATTTCGCTCTATTATTCCAAGATTCGGGATGAACAGTCATCTGTAGGGGCGGGTTCATCAAGATTTAGGTGATTAACCAATATCTAAAAGAACCCGCCCGTACCAGAAATCAGTCATCAGTTAAGCTCTCTAGTTTGTCTTGAATATTCTTAGGAATATTTGTTAAAAAATCTAATCCTGTATGTGTTTCAATTTCATCGACGGAAACTCGATAATCTTGCCAGTTATTTTTTAAGGAATTAGAGTTGGGGATTCTCACCGCAATAATACGGGTATTTTCCGTAATCTTCTGATTGGGTTTATCTAAAATAACAATAATTTTCCAATTCCATTTCGGAACAGTTACTTTACCTTTAGCAATGGTTTTTAGTTTACCTTCACCGCCAGTAATTATATATAATTCCTTGCCTTTTTCTAGCAATTCTCGACAGTCCTGTTCTAAATCGCTCCAAATCCCACGATTTAATGCTGGGGCTTGGGGAATAATATTAGTCATGAGAAAAGTTGTGCTATTCTGGTCAAGGTTTTTGGTGCGATCGCCCGATGGAACTAAATGACCCCGATCATAACCTGTACCCCGATAATCATTAGGTTTGACTTGATACCAACCTGGGGGTAAACTCGGATCAGGTCTTAAATTATTTTGACGTTTTACTGTTCCTAACCAAGATGAATTAAGTTGCCAACTGACCCAATTTGCTGTTCCGGTTTGGCTATTATAAGAAAGAACAAATTCAGGTTTTTCGATTAGAAAATTAGTGGGATTTTCAGGGTCAGCCGTTGCTCGACTCGGGTTTCCCAGTTTCAGATGAATCTCCGATGCTGTTGGCGGTTTAAATAGAGTTTGACATCCGGTTAAAGTCAGGAAAACAGCAAACCCAATACCCAAATAGCGTAAGATATTCAACCCTGATACTTTACTTAATTTCATATTAACCCTAAACCATAATTCATACTATTAATAATAATCCATAGCCCAGAAAAAAAATACTAGCCATTATCAATCGCGATCGCGCTACAATGAATAGGGTCTGAAAACCATGTTATAGGAATCCCTAATTAATCGATAAATCGGTATGACTACGCTCAAAAATTACTACAGTACCTTACAAGTTAACCCCGCAGCCACAGCCGCAGAAATCAAACAAGCTTATCGTCGATTAGCAAAAGTCTTCCATCCTGATAGTCAAAATCAATCGGCGGATCACAACCAAATTATTCAGATTAATGCGGCTTATGAAATATTAAGTGATCCAAAAAAACGTCAGTCCCATGATCGAGAACTCGGTTTAGACAAAAATCCCGATTTCGACTCCGTAAAACCCTTTGTTTCCAAGATTAAAAAACAAGCAACCGAAGCCGATGCAGAATTAACGATTTGGATTGATAAAGTTTATAAACCCATTAATCGTTCTATCAATCAAATTTTAAAACCCCTAAAATCGGAAGTCAACAAATTATCAGCCGATCCCTTTGACGATCAATTAATGGAGGAGTTTCAAGCCTATATTGAACTTTGTAAAAACTTGCTAAGTCAAGCTCAAACCCTCTTTCGTTCTCGACGAAATCCCTCCCCCGTTGCCGGAGTTGCTGCCCATATTTATTATACCCTAAATCATGTAGAAGATGGACTGAATGAATTAGAAACCTTTACTCTGAATTATGATTATTCTTCCCTACATACGGGACAAGAAATGTTTAGAATGGCATCCGGTTCCCGTCGAGAAGCCCAGGAAGAAATGAAAAAGATTTCCTAATAACTAAAAAGGTGTTATAATTGAACATATATTTTGAGACTATTGCAACCGTTATGGATACAATAATTTCTTTACCTAATCCCCTGGAATTGCAAATCGACTTAACCGATGAACAGTATTTTCAACTTTGTCAAAATAACCGATACTATAAATTTGAGCGATCAGCAACAGGAGAATTAATTATCATGTCACCAACAGGGGGTGAAACCGGAAACCGTAACTTTAACCTAGCTGGAGAATTAGCAATTTGGAATAAACAAACTAAACTGGGATTAGCTTTTGATTCTTCAACAGGTTTTAAACTACCCAATGGTGCAGATCGAGCGCCGGATTTATCTTGGGTTAAACTGGAACGATGGAATGGGTTAACTCCTGAACAAAAAAAGAAATTTCTGCCTCTATGTCCAGATTTTATGATTGAATTACGTTCAGAAACAGATACTCTCAAAACCCTAAGAAACAAAATGCAAGAGTATCTGGAAAATGGGACTCAACTGGGTTGGTTAATAGACCCTCAAAATCAGCGTGTAGAAATCTATCGTTTCGGGAAAGAAGTGGAAATTTTACAATCTCCAGTTAATATATCGGGGGAAGATGTGCTCCCGGGGTTTGTATTAGATTTACAAGAAATTTGGAACATCGGTTAAAATATAGAAATATTAAAGCTGATCGGCGTCTTTATGTTCATTATGATGTAGCTAAATTTCAAGAAGATATCAAAACATTGCAGGAAGTCGGTTCATATTCATGGTAGGGGCGAGGCGCGCCTCGCCCCTACAGGATAATCGGATAATTGAAGTATTTTTATGCTCCAAGGCGATCGCAGTATTCTATTATAGAAATAAACCCAATTTCTTTAATAAATCGGGTTTGTTGGGTTGATTTCATCCAACTGAATATTCCAATTAATCATTATTGATTAAGACGAAATTCGCTTGTAGTAAAACCTCTCTGACCTGCTAATAGACAGGACTCATAAATGTTCGGCTGATTACCAACCCACCGACAAAAATCAGCCCTTGCATCTCCATTGACATCTTCCATCCATCTCGGCATATCATTATATCCTTTGTCAACTCCTGCTATAGTATTAAACGTATACTGATTAGGGTGGAAACCATCATTAGTTCCTAACTGACAAGATAAGAAAACTTTTCCTTCGTTACCAACAAAACGACAAAAATCTGGTTTGCCGTCTGCATTTACATCAGCCATCCAGTTAGGAAGCTCTACATATCCTCTATCTGAACCCAGTGGTGCTGCTAGAGATGATTTCATCACAAATATTGAGCTTATTCCTAATATAATCAGAAATATTTTTTGGCTTTTATTTTTCATGTATTTACTACCTCAAAGACTATTATTTATAAGTCTTACTATTATATTATCCTATATAATTAGAGTCTGTCTATTCGTAAAAAGTATTATTTTGTAAGCTGTTTTGTTGGTGTTTTTAATCTTTGTATTTGGAAAATGTTGGCAATTGTTGGTAATTGTTTAGTATAATAGGAATAATCATAAAATCTGCTATACTGTATGACTTTTGACGAAATGTTGAAACTGACTGATGATCTGGTATTTGCTAAAACAGGTCAGCACCTTAATGACTTACAGGAAAAAGTTGTACGGGGAACTATACAAGGAGAGACTTATGAAAAAATTGCGGAAGACTTTCATTGCAACGAAAGCTATGTTAGAGATATTGGATCAAAGTTATGGCATATTTTTTCCGAATCTTTAGGAGAAGAAGTTAATAAATCGAATTTAAGATCAGTCATGCAGAGGTTTCAAGTCTCTCTATTTTCAAATGTTGTACAAGATCATGTTCAAGCTGGTAGTATTAATTTTTGTGAAAAAACAAGACAACCGCCAGATATACCTAGCTCAAATTCAGATTATCAACAATCACCAACTGAAAATCACAAATTAAGTGAAATGCCAGGATTAGGTGTTTTTTATAATCGCACTTCCGAACTTGAAACCCTACAAACCTGGATTTTACAAGAACGTTGTCGCCTGATTACTATTACTGGTATCAGTGGTATTGGAAAAACCCAACTTGCGGTAAAACTTATACAAGAAATAAAACATGATTTTGAATATATTCTTTGGTACAATTTAGATCACGCCTCAACTTTTACTGAATTTCAAGCCGAATTAATAGAATTATTTTACCCAAAAACAGAAAGTGAATTAATCGCCAAAAATGGAAAGCGTTTCAAACCCATTAAATATTTACAGAAGCATCGCTGTTTAGTTGTTATTGATAATATTCATTGCCTGTTTTGTAGTAATCAACTAGCAGGACAATATCAACCAGAATATGAAGAATTTCGCTATTTATTCAAACAGATAGAAGAATTATCTCATCAAAGTTGTTTTCTGCTCATCGGTTGGGAACAACCCATAGAATTAGCTGAAATCAGAAGCTCAAATCCTAAATTTAAAACCCTAACCATTAGAGGATTAGAAACAAAAGCTATAGCAGAGTTTTTTCCAGAACAAGAATTGGGAGAATATGAAAAATTAACCCCCAGGATTCATCACTATCAAGGTAATCCATTATGGTTAAATATAATAGCAAATTTTATCCCAGAAATGGAAGATTTTGGGGATAAAATTATTGAAAATAATACTATTTTTTTACCCCAAAGTTTAAAGGATAATTTACAACAGCAATTTAATCGTTTATCTCCTCTGGAAAAACAAGTTCTATTAGAATTAGTTCAGGATGAGCAACCCGTAAATTTAGCCCAACTTTTGCAAAGGAGACAAATTAATTCCTCAGATTTATTCAACGCCCTACAATCTCTATTAAGAAGGTGTTGGCTAGAAAAGCAAGACCATTTTCATTGTTTACCTGCTGTTATCAGACAATACATCACAGACCGGAATGATTGACAGTGCAGGTTTTTATTAAATCAAAGTTGAAATTATCATCAAAAAAGCTTAAAATTAAGTTTATATAACTTAACAACATCCCTCTGGCTCAGATTTTATGGAATGCGTGATCACCCGTCGGGCGCAATTTTCCGCCAGTCATCGGTATTGGTTGCCCGAATTGAGTGCCACCGAGAACTTAAAGCGGTTTGGCCCCACATCTCGCGCCCCTGGACATGGACATAACTATATTTTGTATGTGTCCATGGTCGGAGAACTTGATGAATATGGCATGGTCTTAAACCTGTCCGACGTCAAACACACCTTGAAACGGGAAGTCACCAACCATTTAGACTTTTCCTACCTGAATGATGTTTGGCCGGAATTTCAGCAAACCTTACCCACCACGGAAGCTCTGGCCCAGGCGATTTGGCATCGGTTGGCCCCCCATCTTCCCCTCACCAATATTCAGCTATTTGAACACCCCGAACTCTGGGCAGACTATCAAGGAAACGACATGGAAGCCTATCTAACTATTAGTACCCATTTTAGCGCCGCCCATCGGCTGGCCCATCCTGACCTCAGTTTTGAGGACAATTGCGAAATTTATGGCAAATGCGCCCGTCCTAACGGTCATGGTCATAATTACCATTTAGAAGTAACAGTTAAAGGGGAAGTTGATCCTCGGACGGGGATGATTGTAGACTTAGAAGGGTTACAAAGAGTGATTGATGATTATGTTGTCGAACCCTTTGATCATACGTTTTTAAATAAAGATATTCCCTACTTTTCTAAAGTTGTACCAACGGCGGAAAATATTGCGGTTCATATCCGAGATTTATTGCAAAAACCGATTCAAGATTTAGGGGCACAATTGCATAAAATCAAACTGATTGAAAGCCCGAATAATTCCTGTGAAGTGTATTGTACAAATACGGAATCTGAGTCTAGCCTTGCTCAAATTCAACAGCCTGTTTTAGCTCAGGTTTAAAAATTAGAAACAAAATTAGAAACCGGGTTTCTGCATTAGTCTATTACTAAAATCAATAGATCTAGTTTAGAAACCCGGTTTCTGCTGCAAAATCCTGATCACGCGGTGTCAATTCGTAAGATAGAACAGCACTCCCCCTAAACGAGTTGACACTTATGCGGTTATCGACAGTTACCCTTTTAACCTTAGCAGCCCTTGTTGCTCAAGAATCCTGTGTTGAAGCGAGTTCCATTCCCGAACAAAACACAAGTCCTCTCCCCAATGCTTCCGAGTTGGGTCAGCCATCCGATGCGGTCGAAATTATTGCATTAGCTCCTAGTTTAGCAGTCAGTATGCCGGAAATGATCGGCAGTCCGTCTTTTAGTGATGCGGAATATTCCTCAACAGAAGTTGTATCCTTATCGATGACTAATGTTCTGGATCAAACTTGGTTAGCAAAATTAGTTAAAATGGGTCAGGGGAAAGCCCAAAGTGCCATCACAACCCCCATTTCTGTCGCCCAAATTAGTCCGGCTTCTGCGTTAAATTATGAATTTAGTCAAACGATTACCTTACTGAATACTTTATTAATTGTCGCCACATTAATCCCCAGTGTCACGATTTTATTCTTTTGGTTAGTTCGTCGCTTAATCGTTAAAGAGATTGTAGCTCAAGCTCAAAAGCAGTTGAACCGGATTGATAATTTAGAATCACAATTAAAAGCCTCTAAACAGCGTTATCAACAGTTAATTAAAGAATTAGAAATACAAATAGAAACTGCTCAAGAATCCATTAATTTTTTAACCCGAGAAGCCAAACTATCTAAAGCGTCTATTGAACAAGTAGAAACCCTTAAATCCCAATTTGTATTCCGGTTACAAGCCATGATTTCTGAGGTGCAAGAGATCAAAGAGGAGTCTTTAAAAGAATTACAACAGAAACCGATAGAAACAAAAAAATCGATTTCTCTCAATGGATTATTAAAATCTTCTGAACCGGAAAAATTAGTAATTTCTCCAGTAGCTAAGGTTGATAAATCTGAGCCTGGTTCGGAGTCAATGATTGCTGATGATTATTTGAAAAAAGCCGAATCGTTAATTTTAGAAGCTAAGTTTAACGAGGCTTTAAAGTTATTAGAAAAAGCAATTGAAGCTAATGCTAATTTAGATCAAGCCTGGTATAAAAAAGCGGGTGTTTTAGTTAAATTACAACGTTATCAAGAAGCGTTATCAGACTATGATCAATGTGTGAGTTTACAACCCCAAAAATATGAAACTTGGTACAACCGAGGCAATATTTTAGTGCGGTTACAACGGTATACAGAAGCAATTGAATCCTATGACCAAGCGATTAAAATTAAACCCAATGACTATGAATCTTGGCACAATCGTGGGGCATTATTGAGAAAATTCAAACGGTTTGATGAAGCCTTAGAATCCTATAATAAAGCTTTAGAAATTGCTCCTGATAAATATGAAACCCTGCATAATCGGGGGAACGTTTTAGCAAAGTTAGAACGATATGAAGAAGCGATCGCTTCCTATGAACAAGCGATTAAACTGAATCCCAATAAATCAGAATTATGGTTAAATCAAGCCAATGCTTTATCCGCTTTACAACGTTATCAAGAAGCCTTACAATCCTTAGAAAAAGCCTTAACTTTAAATCCTAATAACTTTGAATTATTCAAAATTCAAGGTAATATTTTAGGAAAACTCAACCAAAATCAAGAAGCCTTAGAGTCCTACAAAAAAGCCATAACAATTAAACCCGATAGTTATGAAACTTGTTTTGAATGTGGAGAAATTTTAGTTAAATTACAACAATATTCAGAAGCGATCGCCCTGTATGAACAAGCGATTAATTTAAAACCCGATTCATCAGAATCCTGGCGATCTAAAGGGGTCTGTTTAGAAAAATTAGAGCAATATCCTGAAGCCTTAGCTTCCTATGATGCGGCGCTTTCTTGTCAGTCTGATGATGCGGAAACCTGGCGTTATCGAGGTTCTTTATTGTCGAAGTTAAAACAATATCCTGAAGCAATTTCCTCCTTGGGAAAAGCGATTTCTATTCAAAAAGAATTGAGAAGTACCAAAAATCATTTGGTTGGTTAATCTGGTGCTTTTATCCCTTAACCTAAATTAAATTTAAGTAACTCAATCGAGCTTTAAATCTAGCTGGCTTTAAAGAATTTAGAGGTAAGGTTTCTCGGGTCAAAATCATATTTTTTAAAATAGAAAAATAAACTTCCAGAGGGTCAACGGTTTTGGGTTTAACTGGGGAATTCCATTGAGTTAAACGGGGGTTAAAACGGGATTGTAGAGTTTGACGACAAGGAGTATCACAGATCGGTTTAGATTGAGTTTCCATAGGTTTAACAGGGTGGTTATTACCTTTAATTGTGTTGGATAATTTTAAAAACTTTGTGCTAAAAATCTTGATATTCTGTGAATTTGATCTAGTAAATTGATGGATCAGATCAAAGATTAGAGGTGAGATCAGGCAGATTTTGAAGTGATTTTGATCACAACATCACGAAAAATCATACAGTGGGTGTATGTTGTTGATGGCGAATTTAATTTATGACTCCTCAACCCGTAGTTAACCGACCTCAAACCACGGTTATTTTAGCGATGAGTGCGGATGGTAAAATTTCCGATGAAATGCGATCGCCCGCCCGTTTTGGTTCAGAACAAGATAAACTACATTTAGAAAAACAAGTGGCACAAATGGATGGGGTTTTATTCGGTGCGGGAACATTAAACGCCTATCAAACCACTATCAAAATTAATTCTCCTCAATTATTAAAACACCGAAAACAGCACGGAAAACCTCCTCAACCCATACAAATAGTGGTGTCTGCTTCAGGAAAAATTAATCCGAATTTACGTTTTTTTCAACAATCTGTTCCCCATTGGTTACTAACCACAAATCAGGGTCAAAAATTATGGCATAATACCCCAGGGTTTGAAAATATAATTATTGCCGATAATAATCATCATCAAATTAACTGGAGTATGGCTTTTGAGCAATTGCAAAAATTAGGCTTAAATAAGTTAGGAATATTAGGAGGAGGTCAACTGGTGGCTTCCCTCTTAAAACAAAACCTAATTGATCAATTCTGGTTAACCATTTGTCCCTTAATTTTAAGTGGTAAAAATTCTCCCACCCCCGCCGATGGGGAGGGCTTTTTATCCTCCGTGGCTCCTCGTTTGCAATTATTGGAGGTAAAAACCCTGGGACAAGAAGTATTTTTACATTATCAAGTATTAACTGACCGATAATCCTGTCCTTTCCCATTTTTGTAAAAATTCGATTACCCTAAATATTGAAGAATGCGTCGCTGATCATTTTTGAAACAATATGGTAAAACCCTTAACTTCCGCCTATTCCACCCGTTGGATTAATACGGTTGCCGAAGTCCCTCAAACGGCTTGGGATGCCCTGGCCCAACCCTTAATCACACCCTTTTTTGAATGGGATTGGTTACATAATATTGAATCCTCGGGAAGTGCCACCGGACGCACGGGTTGGTTACCCCATCATTTAACCGTATGGCGGGATCAACAATTGGTGGGAATTGCGCCTTTATATGTAAAAGGGCATAGTCGCGGGGAATTTGTCTTTGATAATCAATGGGCGGATGTGGCCCATCAATTAGGGATTCAATATTATCCCAAACTATTAGGAATGTCACCGTTTACCCCCGCCGAAGGTTATCGATTTCTGATCGCGCCAGGGGAAGATGAAGAAGAAATTACGGGGTTAATGGTACATTCCATTGATCAATTTTGCATTGAAAATAAAATTTCTGGCTGCAATTTTCTCTATGTTGATCCTGAGTGGAAACCGATGTTAGAAAAATTTGGGTTTGCCTCTTGGTTACACCATAGTTATATTTGGAAAAATCAAGAATATGAAAGTTTTGATGATTATTTAAAAGGGTTTAATGCTAATCAGAGACGCAATATTAAACGGGAACGCAAAGCCGTTACCCAAGCCGGATTAAACTTACAAACCTACACAGGAGATCAAATTCCAAAAGCCTTTTTTTCGGAAATGTATCAGTTTTATGCCAGTACCTGTGATAAGTTTGGTTGGTGGGGAAGTAAATATTTAACCCGCAGGTTTTTTGAACAATTACATCATAATTATCGGCATCGGGTGTTATTTGTTGCGGCGTTTGATGATACCACCCAACATCAACCCATGGGAATGTCATTTTGTTTAACCAAAGGCGATCGTTTATATGGTCGCTATTGGGGAAGTGTTCAGGATATTGATTGTTTACATTTTGATGCTTGTTATTATTCTCCCATTGAATGGGCAATTGAAAACAAAATTTCTCTATTTGATCCGGGGGCAGGGGGACGACATAAAAAACGTCGCGGTTTTCCCGCCACACCGAATTATAGTTTGCATCGATTCTATGATCAACGTTTAGCTCAGATTTTAAAGTCTTATATCGGACGAATTAACGAGATGGAACAACAGGAAATTGATCATGTTAATCAGGATTTACCTTTTAATAATGATAAATCAGATTGACAAATTCCCTAATTATTTTAATATTACCCCAACCGTAGGGGCGGGTTCGCGTCAAAATTTGTCAATTAGCAGAAATTCTAATAAACCCGCCCACTTAACTTAATTAGAAACCGGGTTTCTTGGGTTTTTACCATCGCCTTCGGGGCGGGTTTATCAAGATTTGGGTGGGGTGGCGGAGATGGTCTCGAACCCGCCCCTACGATAGGGGGATTTAATAATAGGAGAAACTTTGTTAATTAACAGAAATCTCAATAAACTCGCCCTCTTAACTTAATTAGAAACCGGGTTTCTTGGGTTTTTACCATCGCCTTCGGGGCGGGTTTATCAAGATTTGGGTGGGGTGGCGGAGATGGTCTCGAACCCGCCCCTACGATATGGGGATTTAATAATAGGAGAAACTTTGTTAATTAACAGAAATCTCAATAAAATCGCCCACTTAACTTAATTAGAAACCGGGTTTATTGGGTTTTTGCGATCGCCTTCGGGACGGGTTTATCAAGATTTGGGAGGGGTGGCAGAGATGGTCTCGAACCCGCCCCTACGATATGGGGATTTGGTAATAGGAGAAACTTTGTTAATTAACAGAAATCTCAATAAACCCGCCCCCAACCTGTAAAATAGAATCTCAAATTGGTACAGGTAATTGGAAAAAATGGTACAGGAACGCACGTTACCGACGTTTAAGGCGGATGCAAATGCTGTAACCCGTGATGAAGGGTTAATGCTGTATGAGGATATGGTGCTGGGGCGGCTATTTGAAGATAAATGTGCCGAGATGTATTATCGGGGCAAAATGTTTGGTTTTGTCCACCTGTACAACGGTCAAGAAGCCGTAGCCACGGGGATGATCCGGGCGGGTCGCCGGGATGAGGATTATGTTTGTAGTACCTATCGGGATCACGTTCATGCTTTGAGTGCGGGGGTTCCACCCCGGGAAGTCATGGCGGAATTATTTGGTAAGGCTACGGGCTGTTCTAAGGGTCGGGGCGGCTCAATGCACCTATTTTCCTCAGCCCATAATTTATTAGGGGGGTTTGCCTTTGTTGCTGAGGGAATTCCGGTGGCTACAGGTGCGGCTTTTCAAACCAAATACCGCAGGGAAGCGATGAATGATCCGAATGCGGATCAGGTAACGATGTGCTTTTTTGGCGATGGGGCCTGCAATAACGGCCAATTCTATGAATGTTTGAATATGGCGGCATTATGGAATTTGCCGATTATTTATGTGGTAGAGAATAATAAATGGGCGATCGGGATGGCCCATGACCGGGCAACCTCTGACCCGGAAATCTACAAAAAAGGCCCAGCTTTTGGAATGCCGGGGTATGAAGTTGATGGGATGGATGTTTTGGCGGTTAGGGAAGTGGCGAAAAAGGCTGTTGCTCGTGCCCGGGCGGGTGAAGGCCCAACTTTAGTGGAAGCTTTAACCTATCGTTTTCGGGGACATTCTTTGGCTGATCCCGATGAATTACGCGATAAAGAGGAGAAGGAATTCTGGTTTGCCCGTGATCCAATTAAAAAATTTGCCGCCCATTTAACGGAACACAATTTGGCAACCCCGGAGGAATTGAAAGCTATTGATCAGCAAGTTCAAGCCATTATTGATGATGCGGTAGAATTTGCCCAAAGCAGCCCGGAACCTGATCCGAAAGAGTTATACCGTTATATTTATGCCGATGATTAATAAACTATAGAATCAGGAATTAAAACGGCATATTATTTCTGTAGGGGCGGGTTAAAAAAATTTATAATAGCAATTATTGATTGTACTAAACCCGCCTTTTTTATCAGATTATTAATTTTTCCAAGCGGTGCCTCCAGGTAATTCTATTAAGGTTTGATCAACTTGAGCAGCTAATTCTTTAGCCGGATAACGATAGGTTAAATCGAGTAAACTTTGAGATTTCATTAAAATTGAATCTCGTTCTACTATTTCTGATAATTTAAACGGGGTATAGGTTCCATTCATGACTTCAACACTGGCATCTCGAATGGCATCTTCCAAGCTATCTTCTAACCAAGTTTGCCATTCATCTTGTTGAATATAATAGGATTTTTTATTATCTTTAAGATTAAGTTTTTGGATTTCTCTAATAGAACCTCGGATAGAAGCGGCCCAAGAATTGGTTAATCTTTGTTCAATTTGATTTTTAATTAAATGAATCAACAGTCTAAGTAAATAAGACTGAATATTGCGTAAAATAGCTTGTTTTCCCATTCCTTCCAATTCATCAATAATCATTAACGCTTGGTCATAGCGTTGTGCTTCGATGCAATTTCTTAAATCAATCAGTTCTTGTACCATAGTGAATTTTTGCAAATGTGGTTGTTATTTTTAAAACTTTTTAACTCATAACTTGAGAGTTGGCAATTTTCCAAATTCCATCCCAATATTCTAAATTATAACGCACTAATTTGGTATTAAAGCTACTTTCAATAATTTTTCCATTTTTGTATAGGGTTGTATCTTCGGTAACTTTAACTTCTATGGTAGCTTTATTTCCCGATGCTGCAAATCGTTCTACGGATTCAACTTTCTGGACTCCATATTGATAATAAGCATTATTTTCCTGTAAATAATTAATCCCTTTTAAGCTATCGGCATATAATACACCCGTAGTTAAATCTCCGAGCAGTGCCCGGTCAAAGGGGGAGGCAAAAATTTTGGATTTGGAATTCAACCATTGAGTGATTAAATCGGCGGCTTTTCCAATGGTTATTGTTTCGGTATTTTGAGTGATTTGATTCACAATAGGCGAATAGTCTAAACCCACGGGTTGATTTTTGATGGGGGTTTGGGCTTCAACTATTTGACTAATACCAAAGGAGAAAATGAAAGTTAAGGTCAATAGAGTTGTTTTCATAATAGGTAAATAGGGATCACGGATTTAAGAGGATTTCACGGATTTCACGGATTTTAATTTGTGTTAATCTGCATAATCCTCATTGGAAAGGGAGATTTAGGGGGATCTAATCTCGGAGGTAATCATAGATTAACCTGATAAACATTCCCGATAGAATGATCGGGATTAATGTCTGTAATTAAATCTACAAATCCAGGATTTTCCATTAAGGAGTTTATAAATAATTCGGGATGTAAGGCTTTCCAGAAATAATCAACAAATTGACTAATTTCTCCATCGGTCATCCCCGATTTTCCTGTGTCAATCATATCATGTTCGGCTTGGATTCGCCACTGTTTTGATAAGCGATAATCTACAGGATTTAAAATTAGTAACCGATCCAATTTTTCCCATAATGGAATATATTCATTTAACTGTTGATTCATGTCCCGAGCAAATTGTTGATCCAAGGGAGTAATAATTGGAATCGGGGCAAAATCAAACAGTTGGGGATCAATTGGTCTACAGCCTACAAACCAACCTTCAAATAAAATAACATCAATTCCGGTAACGAATTCGGGGGAAATGCGATCGCCTGCCCCCTGCCATAAGGACTTATCAAACCGAGGAATAGCGATGGTTTGATCGGGCAAGGGTTGACGTAATTGTTCTAAAACCTGGATTCCCAATTCCAGATCATGGGTTCCTGGTGGCCCTCGCCAAATTAAACGCGGATCAGCCTTTTGTAACTGTTGACGTTCTGAATAAGTTTTATAGAGATCATCTAAGGATAAGCTAAGTGTGTCATAGTGAAAAAGAGACAGAATGTAAGTTAAGACTTTCCCTAGGGTTGTTTTTCCCGTGCCTTGCCCTCCTAATATTCCCTGAACCAGAGGACGACCTAACTGTCGGCGATGTTCAGCCAGTTGGGTTGCTAAGGGTAGCCAAAATTTCCATAGGGTTTCTAGCTGTTCAAATAACAGAGGAAACTCAATCTTTTTCTGTTGAAGTTGACAGAATAGACGGGATCGGGCTTCTATCCTCACCCTAACATTTTCCGGTGTAATTCCAAAGGCATTTGAACGTTGATGATCAGACAGTTCCCATTGTTCTAAAACTTTTAAATCTGAGGAATGGGGTTTTTGTCCATTTCTCCAAGCTTTGAGAATTTCAATCATAGACCGTTCTAATTCTATTCAATGAATTTTTATTATGAACCTAACATTGAGGCTAATAAAAATAACCCATAACTCAAACCAATTTTGAGGGCATTTAGGTTTTCTACCCAAAAAGATTGTCGCAAACGGGGGGAACTACTGTATGCCAACCAGTTTATTCCTTCAACCAGGATAGATACCACTAAAGCCACCGTCACATCCAAGCGCGCCTTTTGTCCAGTTACTGCGACAATGCCCAGTGCGAGGAAGATCCCAAACAGCAGACTAATGATTAGCAGCGAAATCCGTCGCCAAGGATTCATTAACAATCGCCCTACCTGGGCATTAATTACATTGAAAAGTCGATTGAGACGGGTATTTTGCATAAAACAGAATGTGAATTGTAGTGGGATTAATGATCTAATTTAAAGCAAAAGATTATGAAAGCTAAACTTTATCCAGCCTTTCTAATTACTGGAATAATTTTATTAACTTTAATTAGTTTAAGGCAATTCCTATTTCGCTATTGTATCCTGTCAACCCAGCGCAAATCCCCGGAAGCGGAGGTTGTGTCGGTTTCGGCTTCCTCGTCCACTTTTGCTGAACCCTCTGTTCCCAGACCTTCTGTCCCGACTAGAACCCTGTCTCTGAGCCCCGGGATAATTCCTCCAAAACTGTCTTTGCCTCCACTGTCAAAAAGCTATCACCAAGGGTCATTTCGAGTCAGTAACCTGACGGAACATCCGGTGCGTGTGGCCCTACTCAGTCGTTCAGCCCCGAATATCACAGAACCTGTCCACTGGGATTTTGCCCCAGCCGAGGGCAGCAGGGAGGGTTTGATTTTATCCCTTCCCCAAGAAGATTTAATCCTCAAATCCGGTGATATCTTGGTGGTTTTTGCTCCTGATGGTTCTCGCTATTACTGGGGGCCTTATATTGTCGGGGAAACCTCCCTTCCGGCTTGGAATCCCCAAGACCAGGAATGGGAATTGGTGATTAAACCGACCCCATGAAGAAATAATTGTGGAGATGAATGTGGATTCGTTTTTTGTACCAGTGATCCATCTCCTTCCCGAACTCCGTTCTATCTGCGGCAAGGCAAAAAGCCTACTTCTGTTGTGTTTAGCCTGTCTGTTCCGAAACAGTCGGTGGGTCAGTGACCAGGCCCATGATACCACAAATTTTGTATTTTTTTATTTTTTTTGTGGGATCGAATTGACTCAGGCAGCAATCTTCCTAATGATGTGGGTATTCTTGCTCCCGTGTACGATAATAACTAATTGATATATTGACTTCAGTGTTAGTTAATTAACACATCAACAGTAAACTGTCAATATCTCAATCGTTAATATCTGCATTTTTAGCCAATGAAATCAAGTTCAAATCGAAAGACTCCCACCCTTTTTTCATCTCTGATCAAAACTCCTATATTCCCTTGGCTAGTTTTTATTTTAGGTTTAGGTTTAATCGGTTTCCTGGCTTTTTTTTGGAACTTAGGAACTGCGGGTTTACTGGATGAAACAGAACCCCTGTTTGCGGAAGCCTCCCGTCAAATGTTGGTAACTGGGGATTGGATTACTCCCTATTTTAATGAAGAAACCCGTTTCGATAAGCCCCCATTAATTTATTGGTTAATGGCAATTTCCTATCAGATAGTTGGGGTGAATGAATGGGGAGTCCGTCTTCCTTCGGCATTTTCTGGTTTTTTTCTCGTCTGTTTAGGATTTTATACTTTAAGTTATTACGTCCAACAAACCCAATTTTATCCCATAAAAGATGATCAAAAACAAGATTTTATTTCTCCATGGACTCAACCCGATTTTAGAAAGATTGTTTTACATCCTTTACCTTGGATGGGGGCTGTATTAATCGCATTTAATCCGGGAATTCTGGCTTGGGCAAGAATTGGGGTTTCGGATATGTTATTAACCGGGTGTTTGGGTTCGGCATTATTAGCTTTTTTTCTGGGATATGCCAAGTCAGAATTGCAGGAAGGGGAAGATTTACCTCCTGGTTGGAATTCTTCTCAGATTTGGTATTTGGCTTTTTATATTTTAACCGCTTTAGCTGTTTTGACAAAAGGCCCGGTGGGGATTGTTTTACCGATTTTAATTATTGGTTCATTTTTAATTTATTTGGGGGAATGGCGCCAAGTTTTAAAAGAAATGGGGTTATTGAAGGGAAGTTTAATTTTTTTGGTGATTACAATTCCTTGGTATATTTTAGTAATTTTAGTTAATGGTCAAAACTATATTAACTCTTTTTTTGGTTATCATAATTTTCAACGATTTACCACCGTTGTAAATCACCATTCTGCACCTTGGTATTTCTATTTTATTGTGGTTTTAGTCGGGTTTGCTCCATTTTCTGTCTATTTACCCCTGGCGATCGCTTCCACAAAATTTTGGAAACGTCGCTATTGGCAACATCAAACTCGAATTGAACAACTCCAATTATTTGCTATTTTTTGGTTCAGTGGAGTTTTTCTGTTTTTCACCCTAGCGGTTACTAAACTTCCTAGTTATATTTTGCCCCTGATTCCTGCCTCAGTTTTATTAGTATCTTTATTTTGGAATAAAAATATTATCTCTAAAAATAGATTTAAAAAAAATAAATTTAATTTCACAAATACTTCTATTTTGATTAATATTGTATTTGTTTTTATCGCCTCTATCGGAAGTTATTTTAGTAAAAATTTAATTGGATATGATGCAGATATGCCGGATTTTAGAGGGGATTTACAAGCCTCTGGAATTCCAAATATATCGGCTTTAATTTGGGCTATCACAACATTGGGAATCGCCCTAAGTTGGTGGAAAGGTCGAATTTCATCCATTTTTATAGTTAATATTTTAGGGTTTATTAGTTTTTTTATTTGGGCGGTGACTCCCACCTATAGTTTACTCGATCAACATCGACAAGAACCCTTACGACACCTAGCCCAAACCGTCGTACAACAGCGAAAATTAGGGGAAGAATTAATTATGATTGGTTTCAAAAAACCCAGTTTAGTTTTTTATACTCAATATCGAGTTAAATACCATCCTGAACCCTGGGATACTATGGCCTACATTCATAACCCATTGGTACAAAAGTCTTCGCCTCAAACTCTTTTGATTTTGGCACATCCCCAAGAATTAATTGATCTAGGATTAAAACCTGATCAATATCAAATTGTAGATCAAGCGGGTGCTTATCAACTCATTCGTGTTCATAAAACCTAATTCGGTACCTAATTGTCCTAAACTGAACTATGGAAATCTAATCGGCTTTTGAACAGAAAATATGAGTTTAGTTGAACTTTTAGAACCCATTGCTAATCTATTTCGGGGTTTGGGTATTCCTGAACCTATCACCCATTGGGGACATCCGGTGATGATGGGAACCGTTATTTTTACGATGGGGAGTTATGTGGGTTGGACGGGATGGCGCGGACGTCTAGCCGCAGATAAGGAAGTCGCCCTAAAAAATCGTGCTGACCACCGAAAACTTGCCCCTTTAATGTTTTTGTTTTTGGCTTTAGGTTACACGGGAGGTTTATTATCTTTAGTCATGCAAAAACAACCCATTTTAGAAAGTCCTCACTTTTGGACAGGCACAATATTATTAGGATTGTTATTAACTAATAGTCTGATTGCTTTTACCGGATTTAACAAAGATAACTCGGGTTTTAGGGCGACCCATGCTTATATTGGAACCGTTATCTTAGGATTAATGTTAGTCCATACCGTTTTAGGTTTAAAGTTAGGATTGTCTATCTAATATTGTTGAATGTTGGTGCTGGCGCTGATTGCTTACACACCCTACAACAATGATACCCCCTAACCCGGACTATCAAAGTCCCCCTTAAAAAGGGGGATTTAGGGGGATCAAATCCAGGATACTCCCATTGATCCGTATCTTATTAAATCATGAATCAGACGGTGATTTTAATTCTGGCTTTTGCTTATCTCTTAGGTTTGCTAGTGGGTATAATTCCTGGGGGAAATTATGCAATATTAGGTTTAGGAATTATATTGGCAATAGCCACCGCCCTAAAACAAGTTTATCAACAGAAACAATCTCGCCGGGTTCGAATTAAACAATTTATTCAGCAAAAACAAACCCGCAAAGATGCCCTAACCGAGCCGATTGAATTTGCGGATAAAATTCCTAAAATCCCCCGACCTAAGTTGCCTTTTTGGGTATGGTTATTAGCCGGAATTATTGCTTTTTTAGCCAGTATTTATTTACAAATCAGAACCCCTCAACCCGCGACCCATGATATTAGTCAGTTAATTATTAATAGTGGAAATAGCCAAGATTTATTAATTACGGTTCGGGGAGAAGTGACTAGTATTCCTCGGTTGACTCGTTCGGGACGGGGACAATTTTGGTTACAGGTGCATCAAGTTAATGAAATTACTAATAATAATACTCCGATCGCCGTGAGTAAAGATGTCAGTGGTTTGGTTTATGTGACTGTTCCAATATTAAAAGCGACGGGATTATATCCGGGGGAAAGTATCGCCATTACCGGAAGTTTATACAAACCTCAACCCCCTTCTAACCCAGGAGGATTCGATTTTCAAAACTATCTGGCTCAACAGGGATCATTTACCGGACTTCGAGGACGTTATATTAGTCATGATGATAGTCAACCGTCTCCTTGGGGACTGTGGAAAATTCGCCAACGGATTACCCGCGCTCAAGCTCAATTATTAGGAGTTCCCAAAGGTTCCCTATTAAGCGCGATGGTCTTAGGACGTTTAGCTGTTGATTTACCCTACGATATTAGAGATATTTTTGTTCAAGTTGGACTCGCTCATATTCTAGCGGCTTCGGGATTTCAAGTATCATTTTTATTGGGAGTTATTTTATCTATAACTCAAAGGTTTTCCCCGACCGTTAGATTTAGTTTGGGATTATTAACTTTACTGATTTATTTGGGATTAACGGGAATTTCCCCTTCGGTATTACGAGCAACATTAATGGGTTTGGCGGTATTAATTGCCCTATTAACCCAACGTCAAACCAAACCTTTAAACGTATTATTAATCGTCGCTATTTTATTATTAATTGCTAATCCGACTTGGATTTTTGATATTGGATTTCAACTCAGTTTTTTAGCCACTTTAGGATTAATGGTTACGGTTCCTGCCTTAATGGAACGGTTAAATTGGATGCCCCCTTTCTTCGCGTCCTTAATTGCTGTTCCTTTATCAGCAATGATCTGGACATTGCCTTTGCAACTCTATTTTTTTAAAGTATTATCTCCCTATAGTATTTTGGTTAATATTATCGCATCTCCCCTGATTTCTATTATCACTTTAGGAGGGATGGCGAGTGCCTTATGTGCCTTATTATTACCCGGTTTGGGAAGTGCGATCGCCCAATTTCTTGATTATCCGATTTTAGGTTTAATAGAAATTGCTAAATATTTTAGTCAGCTTCCGGGAAATTCGATTGCCGTGGGCAGTATTTCCCTAATTCAGTTGATCAGTCTTTATAGTTTAGTTCTGGCAATCTGGGCTTATTTTACTTTAATTAACCCTGAATCAAACCTCCAGTTTTCCAGATCAAAAAAAGGGTTGATTCCCATTATATTTGCCGTCACCTTGGCCGTATTCATAGTCATTTTACCCAGTTGGTATACTAAAACCCTACGGTTTCAAGCCACCCTTCTGAGTACCCCTCAAGAACCGATTTTAGTGATTGAAGAAAAAGGACAAGTTACCTTGATCAATAGTGGCAGTCAGAACACCGCTAAATTTGCCGTTTTACCCTTTTTAAATGCCCAGGGGATTAATGCTATTAATAACGCCGTGGCGACCCATTCTCAACTGGGTTTAAGTATTGGTTGGCCGTTAATTTTAGAAAATATTCCGATTCAAACTTTTTATGATAATCCTACTCCGAAAAAAAACTATCAAGCCACTAATGAAATCATTTTAAAAGCCTTAGCCCAACAAAAAGGAAATTATGTTTCCCTAACTGTCGGTCAACCGATTATGTTAGGTTCTGTAGAATTGGAGTTATTAAGTGCTCAACCTCCGGTAATTCAATTTAAAATTGGTCAAAATCTTTGGACATTACTGGGAGAAACTTCCATCTCCCAACAACAACAGTTAATCCAAAAGCTCAGGTCAACTCAGGTGTTATGGTGGTCGGGAGAATCCTTAACCCCAGAACTTTTATCTTTATTGAGGCCGAAAATTGCGATCGCTTCTTCCAATTCTATTGATCCGAAAACCGTAGAAACCCTAAATCAACAGCAAACTCAAATCTTCTGGACGGGTCGAGACGGCTCCTTGAGATGGACGCCGACCCAGGGTTTTGAAACAACTTTAGATTTTGATCAAACAGATGGCTCCCTTCTTTGATATAATTCGAGGAATGGTTTAGAATCAGATCTAGATCATTTCTAACTTGGAGAGGTGGCAGAGTTGGTCGAATGCGACACACTCGAAATGTGTTAGGGGCTTTACGGTTCCTCGTGGGTTCGAATCCCACCCTCTCCGTTTTTCGGGCCCCCTATCGTTAAAATATTTGAATCACTGATAGAGGGGTTGTGTCCATGTCCTTAACGCCGTTGAGCGAAGCCATACAAGCCAATGCACTCGATAATATTCGTCTAATTGCAACGGATGTCGATGGCACTTTAACCCAAAACGGAAAATTTACCCCGGATTTATTCCAGGCTTTGTTTGCATTAAAACAGGCTAAAATTCCGGTAATTTTAATTACAGGACGGTCGGCGGGATGGGTACAAGCCTTAAAACATTATCTTCCGGTGACAGGTGCGATCGCGGAAAATGGCGGTTTATATTATCCCGTGGAGTCTGACCAGCCACAATTTTTAATCCCTTTAAATTCCCTATCCCAACATCGGCAAAATTTAGCCCTAGGGTTTCAAATTCTTCAAGTTCAATATCCCCATCTCCAGGCTTCCGCCGATAATCCTTTTCGGTTTACAGATTGGACATTTGATATTCAAAATATTAGTTTATCGGAAATTCAACAATTAACAGAACTCTGTGCAGAATTGGGTTGGGGATTTACCTATAGCACTGTTCAAGGTCATATTAAACCTCAAAACCAAGACAAAGCCACGGGATTATTAAAGGTTATTCAGCACTATTGGTCAGACTTAACCCCGGAACAAATTCTTACTATTGGCGATAGTCCTAATGATCAAACTCTATTTAATTCTGAGTTATTTCCTCAGTCTATTGGAGTTGCTAATCTATTAGAATATAGGGATCAATTAACCCATAAACCCCGTTATATTACCGCAGGTTTAGAAGTTGAAGGATTTTGTCAAATTGCGAAAGTTTTTAATTGATAATAGTGTTGGTTGTTGTTGCTAAGACCTCTTGTAAGAGTGCGCTGAAGCGCAACAACGAGATCATAATCTGAAGTTGTGTTATTATCGGCTCAACAATATATTCCCTCTCCTGCGATGAGTTATTGTATGACCGTAGGATGTTCCCATCCAGAAAATCTCAACTCAGCCGAATATTGTCAAGGTTGTGGTCAATTTCTATTACTCCAAAATCGTTATCTCGCCATAAAACCTTTAAGTCGGGGCGGTTTTGGTCGGACATTTTTGGCAATTGATCAACAAATTCCGTCCCATCCCTATTGTGTGATTAAACAATTCTTTGTGCAATATGAAAACCCCCAGGATTATCAAACCGCCGCTAAATTATTTCGTCAGGAAGCAGTGCGTTTAGATCAATTGGGAAAACATCCTCAAATTCCTCAACTGTTGGCTAACTTTGAACAAAATCAACAATTGTTTATTGTCCAAGAATATATTCAGGGAAAAACCCTATTTGATGAATTAAAACAAGATGGATTATTTACAGAAAAAAAAATTTGGCACGTTTTAAAACAAATTCTGCCTATTTTACAATTTATTCATGAACAGAATATTATTCATCGAGATATTAAACCTGCTAATTTGATGCGACGTTGTTCTCTCCCCGCCTCTGGGGACGAATCCTTAGATCCCGTGGTTGATTTAACCCAAATTCCTCCTACTATTCAAATGGGAGATCAAGAACAAGCTCAAATGAGTGCCAAACTCAAACAAAAAATTAGTGATATTTTTTCAGAGGAAAATTCTGACTTGAAAATCAGTAAAAATCTCAATAAAAATGATATTGTTTTAATTGATTTTGGGATTTCTAAACTATTAACAGGAACGGCTTTACTTGAGAGTGGAACTCGGATCGGAACACCGGATTTTGCTGCTCCTGAACAAATGAGAGGAAAGGTTTACCCCGCCAGTGATTTGTATAGTTTAGGAGTAACTTGTTTATATTTAATCACGGGAATTTCCCCCGGAAGATTATATGATGATCATGATGAAAAATGGAATTGGCGGAGTTATTTACCCCCTCAACAAATTATTAGCGATCGCTTAGAAACCATTTTAAATAAATTAATTGCGATCGCCATTAATCAACGTTATAAATCCGCCGAAGCAGCCTTAAAAGCTATTCAATCTTCTGAAACGCCTGTGAATCTGGCGGTTAAACCTGTTATTCCTATTAGAAAAACATCTAAAAAAGTTATCCAGACTCCCGCTAAAACACCTAATTTATTAGAGAGAATTAAACAAAATTTAGGCTATCAGCCCTTAAATGATCCTTTAAAATCCGCCGTGGGAGTTGATTATACTCAACTCCAAACCCTCTTAGCTCAAAAACGCTGGAAACAAGCGGATCAAGAAACTTGGGCTGTCCTCTGTCAAGCCCTAAAAAAATCTAAAAAAACCTATTTATACGCCCAGGATTTAGTAAATTTACCCTGTGAAGATCTACAAACCATTAATCATCTTTGGGTAAAATATAGTAATAGTCGCTTTGGATTTAGTATCCAAAATCAAATTTATCAAACTGTCGAAGGAGATTATGGAAAATTTTGTCAGCAGGTGGGATGGTTAACCTATAATCCCCATAATCCTGATTATGGCATCGAATATAAAACATCCGCTCCTATTGGACATTTACCCACCCGCAATTGGATAGTTAGCACCGGAAAATGGTGGAAAAACCTAGAAATTTTAGCCGAAAAATTAGAAAGTTGTAAAATTAATTAGTAATGAATAAAAACCCAGTTTTTCCCAGAATACCTTCACCTTGATTATCCTTCTTTGTGTCTTCGTGCCTTTGTGGTTACTTTAAAAAGACTACGGTATTGTCGAAAAAATAGGGTTTTTATGGTATAGCAGTTGCCACATCTATTAGGACATTCTTGAAAGCTAAAAGCTACTTATAGTAAGTATTTACCTATTGCCCATTGCCCATTCCCTATTGCCTCTTGCTATATAATTCAATTAGCAGCAATCGGTTGTACAAACTGTTGATTGGCTCGCACAAAACAGTGGGAAGGAACGCTGGTTTGATCGGTTTTTTCAACATAAATCCAAGGTTGTTGTTTCGTATCGTAAACCACACCAAACCCCGCCGGGCCTAAATTAATTTCAAAGTCCTGTCCTGGGGGAAGTTTTCCAACCACAGGCCAATTTTCAATATTTAATTCGGTTTTATTACCGGGATTTTCTAATTGTGAATAATTGGTATTTCCTAACATCCGACAATCAATTCCTTGAATATTGGATTGGGCTGCTTCCCAGGAAAAATGGGGCGATCGCTGATAATCTCCATTCGCCCGAGGTTGGGGAATAGACCCCTCCTCTGTCTGGGTTTGGGTAACGGGAGACTCCGAACTTAATCCGCCGTTATCAAGGGGGACTTGGGAAGGTGTATTGAGGGAATTTTGACAGGCGATCGCCCGGACACCGATCCCCGTTAACACCAAACCCAAACCCAAAGATAAAATCACCGATCTTAAATCATTTTTAGCGGTCATACAGGTATACACAACTCAACAGGTTCCCCAGTTAAACTAAAGGGTCTTACCTGGGTTATTTTCACTTTCACCTGTTGACCTTTCAATTCCGCTAAATTTCCTGAGAAAAAGGTTAACCGATTTCCCCGGGTGCGTCCCATCACTTGAGATGGATCTTTAGAGTTTGTACCTTCGACTAACACTTCTTCAATTCTGCCCAAATAACGCTGGGAACGTTCAGCCGCCTTCACAGAAACTAAGCGATTTAATTGTTGTAACCGATCGGCTTTTACCTCCTCACTCAGTTGATTTTCCCACAACGCCGCCGGAGTTCCAGGACGGGGAGAATAGGCGGCGGTATTTAATAAATCAAAGCCAATATCATCCACTAATTTCATGGTATTTTCAAACTGTTCCTCGGTTTCCCCTGGAAAGCCCACAATCGCATCCGCACTAATAGAAGCATCGGGGATATATTCCCGAATGGTATGAATAATTTGGCGATATTTTTCTTGAGTATAACCCCGGGACATGGCTTTCAAAAGTTGATTATCTCCCGACTGAAAGGGAATATGAAAATGTTCACAAATTTTCGGAAGTTCTGCACAGGCTTGAATTAATCTTTTGGTAAAATAACGGGGGTGACTGGTGGCAAATCTAATCCGTTCGATGCCAGGAACATCATGAATAAAATATAATAAATCCGTAAAATTATATAAATTCCGACCTCCAGGACTTGAACCGGGCAAATCGCGGCCGTAGGCGTCAATATTTTGCCCTAATAACGTGATTTCTTTATACCCTAAACGGCTTAATTCTTCGATTTCTTCTCGAATAGCTTCTGGGCGGCGCGATTGTTCAATCCCGCGGACATTGGGAACCACACAATAGGTACACCGTTCATTACAACCATAAATCACATTAACCCAGGCTGTTACCTGACTATCTCGACGGGGTTTTGTAATATCTTCGATGATTTCTATGGGTTCTGTTGCAACAATTTGATTGCCTTGAAAGACCTGTTCTAATAAGTCTTGTAAACGGTTAGCGTGTTGTGGCCCCATCACCAAATCCACTTCAGGAACCCGACGCAGTAGGGTTTCTCCTTCCTGTTGGGCAACACATCCGGCGACAATAATGGTTAAATTTGGTTCTTCCTGTTTGCGTTTTGCCTGTCTTCCTAAATAGGAATAAACCTTTTGTTCGGCATTATCTCGAATCGTACAAGTGTTATAAAGAATCACATTGGCATCATTGGGATCTTCGGTAAAATCAAAGCCCATTTCTTCTAAAACGCCAGCCATGCGTTCGGAGTCGGCTTTGTTCATCTGACAGCCGAAAGTTGTAATATGATAACGTTGGGAATTTGTAGTCATCGAATTTTAGAAGTCTCCTATGTCTATAAAAAGGTTAATTCTGCCTTTCTATACAGTTGATTATAATTCATTTTGTCTATTTTTGTGAAATTTACGTTTGAAAACGATGAAACCCAAACAGATTGTCTACACGGTGGCTGCCATTTCGATTATTGGGTCTTTCCTATTAACGACTCAAAACCCGGCTTTAGAATTATCATTTTTGGTCGGATTTTTATTAGCGATTTTAACCAAAGGAATTAGAAAACGGCGTTCTGTGTCTAAAGATATTTAAAGATTATTCTTGAAACTGGCAATGATGCTGAATTTGGAAAATTTATCACAAATTCAATATTATCGCTTATACTAAAATTATACCATCAATCATTTTAGGTATAACCCTGATGAGTGTTCTGATTCCAGATGAGATCCTCCGAGCTACAAAGATGACTGAGGATGAATTGAAGTTAGAAATTGCTATTTTGCTATATCAGCAAGAAAAAATTAGTAGTGGTAAAGCTCGGACTTGGACTAAGCTAACTGTGATTGAGTTTCAACATGAACTTGCTAAAAGAGGTTTGTGTATCAACTATGGCGTAGAGGATTTTGAAGCAGATATAAAAACATTGCAATCAATGGGGTTATTGTGATTGTTGTTAGTGATACTTCACCTATTACCAATTTAGCCGCAATTGGGAAATTAGAACTGCTGGAAAAACTTTATACTCGTGTACTCATTCCCACAGCCGTTTATAATGAAATGGTAGGAGTTGAATCTCTAGTTCCTGGTGCTGTAGAAGTTCAAACATTACCTTGGATTGTCACTCAATCTGTTGTCAATTATGAGCGAGTAAAAGAAATATTGGAAAGCCAAGAAAATATTGATTTGGGGGAAGCAGAAGCAATTGTACTGACTTTAGAATTAAGTGCTGACCTTCTGTTAATCGATGAACGTCGAGGTAGATTATTAGCAGCAGAATATGGGTTAAAAGTAACAGGTTTACTAGGAGTTTTACTACAAGCTAAACGGAATGGTTTGCTCTTGATTCTTAAACCGCTTCTTGACCAACTAATTGACGAAGCGGACTTTCGAGTTAGTCACGAGTTATACACAACTATTTTGCAAGCTGCGGGTGAGTAACCTACTCATAAAAGACTTGTTTTATTTCCATATCCTCTGAATAAGGTTAAACCTCTCCAATATCTAAACCCAAAGCTTCAGCAATTTGTTCATTCGTTAACCCCATTTCTCGTAACCGAGGAATAGCATTCCGCCGAGATTGTTCAGCAATTTCTGCCCTTAAATGTTCCTTTTCAGCCAGTTCTTTTCCGGTGGGAATAATAACTCCTTGATCATCGCACCACCGTAACCAAAGCTCCTGTTTTTCTTCATAGATTCCTGACCAAATAGTTAATCCTAAACCAATTTGTTCTAACCAAAATATTGATTGATTTTCAATTTCTGTTGTTTCCAATAATTGATAGTGTCCCTCGCGTAGAACATAAACTCGTAATAAAATATCGCCCAATTGTTGTAAAGGGTCAAATACAACATAATAGGTGACCCGCATCCGTGCATAATTAATTAACTTACTGCCAAGTTCATTTCCTTCTTGATTAGAAACAATTTCAATTACCACATCGGGCGGTTTACCAAACTCCCAAATAAAATAAGTCCGATTTCGTTTTTCTCGAAAATCTGGTGGGACTTCCACATCTAAAGATAAAAATACATCCGGTACAATGGGAGGATGACGGAGTGCATAGAAAATACCCACATTGGCATCCGCTAAAAATGTTGAATTTTCTCCCAATCTTTGCCAAGAACTATATAAACATTCAACTAATAAACGCTGTAACTTTGCAGATAGAAAATTATCCACAGGAGTATCATCCTCGGTAATAACTTCTGTTAAATCAATTGTTGGAGGTTGAATTGGTGTGACAGACATAATTATTCATGCTATCTGTTTATAGACCATTATAGCAATTCTTGCCAACATTGTAGGGGTTGGGTCTTCAAACCCAAACAATTTTTTTTAAAAACCCCTACAGTGAAATGGGTTTATTTTGCAGGTTTAAAACCAAAGACCTTGGCATAAAAACCAAATTCACCATCAATAGCAAGTTTAATATTTTCTGCTTTTCTGAAGCCATGTTGCTCTCCTTCAAACAGAACATAATCCACCGTAACACCCTTAGCTTTTAACGCTTCTACCATCATTTCTGCTTGGTTGGGAGGCACAATTTTATCCTCTGACCCCTGAAAAAATATCACCGGACAGGATAATTTATCAACGTGATAAATCGGAGAACGCTGTTGATAAATAGCCTTTTCTTCAGGATAAACCCCAATTAAACCATCCAAATAACGGGATTCAAATTTATGGGTATCGGTTGCTAAAGCTGCTAAATCACTGACTCCATAATAACTCGCCCCCGCCTTAAATACATCCTTAAATGTTAAAGCACATAAAGTGGTATAACCGCCCGCACTTCCGCCTGCAATTGCCATGCGGTTTCCATCGACTAAACCCTGTTCTGCCAGATATTTTGCCCCGTTACAACAATCATCAACATCCACAATTCCCCAACTTTTATTTAACCGTTGACGGTACTCCCGTCCATAACCCGTACTTCCCCCATAATTGACATCTAAAACGGCAAATCCTCGACTTGTCCAGTATTGAATTTTTAAGCTCAAACTACTAGAAGTTGCTGATGTTGGCCCCCCATGACTTTTCACAACTAAAGGCGGTTTTTCTGCCTCTGAAACTTGATAATCTTTGTTTTGAGGCGGATAGAAAAATCCATAGGCGGTTTTCCCATTTTCTGTCGGAAATTCTATGGGTTGTGGGACGGATAAATAGCCTTTATCTAGTACAATTTGACTGGAACGCCGTAATACTTCTAGTTCTCCTGTTTCTAAATTAAGCCGTACAATAGCACTACTTTCAGTAGGAGAACTCCCAATAAATAAGACTTGATTTCCAGAAACGGTCAAGCTATCAATTGCAGTATAAGGAATATCAATATCCTCTAATTTATGAGTTTGAGTATCTAAACTCGCTAGATAGGAAGTACCCTTTTTACTGTAGGTACAAATAATTTTTTCTGCCGAACTAAACCCATAGGTTGACATGGAAAATACCCACAGGGGTAAACCAAATTCCGCCGCCATGGGATGTAACGCTTCTATATCTCCTGTATAGCGATATAAGTTCCACCAATTCGAGCGATCGCTAACAAAATATAAGATTCCATCCGGTGACCATTGGGGTTGAAAAATCGATTCTTCTAAACCCCCCGCAATTAATTGTTTTTCTCCTAATAACCCCTGGGAATTAACCTCAGCCACCCATAATTCCGTCCCATCCCAAGGCATATTCGGATGATTCCATGAAATCCAAGATAATTTGTTACCATCAGGGCTTAAACGAGGAAAAGCATAAAAATCATTTCCCTCAACTAAAACCCGAATATCCTCACTATTATTCAGATTAATACTAACAATTGTATTAACAGGTTCTCCCCCTTGGGTATGATCTTCTCTGACACAAATTAACCGTTGATTTTGAGCATCAATTATCCCATCTGCATAACGATATTCTGCTTCTGGAGTAATAGGTTCGGGAGTAATTTGATAGGGGGTATTTTCCCCTTGAATGTTCTGTTTGTAAAGACGTTGATCAACAAAATTAGAAAAATAAACTGTTCCTTGATTAACAATATAGGAACCCCCGCCATATTCATGAACACGAGTTCTAACATTAAAAGATTGAGGTGTAACATCATTTAATTGTTGGTCAGGTGTTAGACGAACAATAACGCTGCGTCCTGCTTCCGATGGCCGTCCTTCTATCCAATAAATATTATCCCCATCCCAGCTTACTCCCCCTAGTCCAACGGTTCCTTCTACCATTAAATCGGCGGTAATTGGAGATTTCCAAGTTCCGTATTTTTCAGTTTTTTTGCTCATATTTTGATGATCTGATTTTTGACAATATTAAAAATTTTAACACTTGTAGTGAGTCCTTTAGGACTCTGAGGCGTGAACGCCTCACTACAAGGAACCTGGTAAAATTCCGAGTTGTAAATTCTCGCCAATTTGGTAAATATAAGCATCTTCAACCAACATTCGATTAACTATACTATTGGTCATGCGTCTTCCTGATAAGTCTATATTCCAATGTTGTTGATCTTGACTTAAGCCCTGAATTAATTCATCGTTAGGACTAACAGCGACAATTGCTGTCCAATCAATTTTTAATTCGGGTTTAACTTCGCGAAAAACGGATAATATCTGCTCATAAGTTTTAAGAGGCCCTTCATCATCATAGAGAGGTAAAGCAAACATCAGATGCCATGTTTCCGGTTCTGTCGCATACAGCCACAAAGCTGAATGAATTGATACACCTGCGGTATTGAGAGCATCTATTAATCTTTGACCTTCTTCTATTTCTTGATTTACCAATGTTGCTGTAGCCATTGTAAAACTCCGTGATTAGGATCGGTAATTGCTGAGTAAATATCGTGGGCTTCTTTTTGGTTATATTTTTTATAACGGCTTTCTTCTGACCATACTTTAATTATTAACCATTGAGCTTTATAGGTTAACTCTAATTGTTCAAGAATATCATACCCAGCAAGTTGCGCCAGTTCTTTTAAATCATGGGTGTAAATTTTCCTCACACTTTTTAGGTCAGGGAAATCATATTGTTGAGTTTTTTTAGCGATGCAAGCCTTCAAAGCACATTCAATCACATAACCGCTTAGATAGTAAGCACCGGAATATTGGTGATTGTCTAAAAGCACTTTTGCGTCTTGAAGTCGAGTAAGTGCTAATTCCTGGAAATCCTGTCTATTCAAAAAATTAGTATACCTCCAAAAAACTCGCCCTATTGATTATAGAACCCATTTTAATATCTTTTAAACTTGCCTTTTTCAATCAGCAACCGAACAGAGACAGATTAACCCGACCTACCGATAATGACGGATTTCCGAACTAGCACTCGAAACCCTTGAGTGCTAAAGTAACTTATTGGTGATTAATGATATTGTAAGATGGCTAAAATTGTTTCGTTTGGTGAAGAATCCCGTAGAGCCTTAGAAAAAGGTGTGAATGCCCTAGCCGATGCGGTGCGAGTCACCCTTGGCCCCAAAGGTCGGAATGTCTTATTAGAGAAGAAATTTGGTGCTCCCGAAATCGTCAACGATGGGATTACCGTCGCTAAAGAAATTCAACTGTCCGACCCCCTGGAAAATACTGGCGCCCGACTGATGCAGGAAGTCGCCTCTAAAACCAATGAAGTCGCCGGAGATGGGACAACCACCGCCGCCATTTTAGCCCAAGCGATGATTCGTGAAGGGTTGAAAAACGTCGCAGCAGGCGCCAACCCTGTCGCCCTCAGACGGGGAATGGACAAAATTACTCAAATTTTGGTCGAGGAAATTCAGGCTATTGCTAAACCCGTAGAAGGGGATGCGATCGCTCAAGTCGCCACGATTTCGGCCGGAAACGACCCTGAAATCGGTCAAATGATCTCTTTGGCGATGGAAAAGGTGACGAAGGACGGGGTAATTACCGTTGAAGAATCCAAATCCATCACCACAGAATTAGATGTGGTCGAAGGAATGCAACTCGACCGGGGCTATATTTCCCCCTATTTTATCACCGATAATGAACGGATGGTGGTGGAATTTTCTAACGCCAGAATTCTGATTACTGATAAAAAAATTAGTTCCATTCAAGACCTAGTGGCGGTCTTAGAAAAAATTGCCCGTTCGGGTCAACCTCTGTTAATTATTGCTGAAGATATTGATGGGGAAGCCTTAGCAACTTTGGTGGTGAATAAAGCCAGAGGCGTGTTAAATGTGGCGGCTATTAAAGCCCCCAGTTTTGGCGAACGTCGCAAAGCTTTATTACAGGATATTGCGGTTTTGACGGGCGGACAATTAATTTCTGAAGAAGTGGGATTAAGCTTAGATACCGTTTCTTTAGAGATGTTAGGAACGGCCAGCAAAATTACCATTGAAAAAGATAATACGATTATTGTTGCCGATAGCACCACTCAATCGGATGTGAAAAAACGGGTTGAACAAATTCGCCGTCAACTGGAAGAAACCGACTCTGAATATGATGCGGAAAAACTCCAAGAGCGAATTGCGAAATTAGCCGGAGGGGTGGCTGTGATCAAAGTGGGAGCCGCCACGGAAACGGAAATGAAATCTCGGAAACTGCGGATTGAAGATGCCTTAAATGCCACTAAAGCCGCCGTAGAAGAAGGGATTGTTCCTGGGGGCGGGACAACTTTAATTCATCTGGCTAAAAAAGTCGATGAACTGAAATCCCAACTCAGTGATGAGGAAAAAATTGGGGCGGGAATTATTGCCAAAGCCCTGGAAGCTCCTTTATATTATATTGCCAGTAATGCTGGAGCCGAAGGCGCTGTGGTGGTGGAAAATGTCCGCAATACCGAGTTTAATATTGGTTATAATGCCTTAACTGGAACCTATGAAGATTTAATTGCTTCTGGGATTATTGACCCGGCAAAAGTGGTACGTTCTGCCCTACAAAATGCTTCCTCGATTTCAGGGTTAGTATTAACAACTGAAGCCTTAGTGGTAGAAAAACCCGAGAAGAAATCCGCCGATATGGATGCTATGGGCGGCATGGGCGGTATGGGCGGTATGGGCGGTATGGGCGGTATGGGTGGCATGGGTGGCATGGGTATGATGTAATAAGAAACCTATCCTCGGCGATTAGAAATCGCGGCTATACAGACGAAACCCACCTTCGTGGGTTAGAAACCTGAGTTTTCTCTTAGGACTTGGTTTCTGTAGAATACTTTTAACTTACACCGCCGGGAAGTCCCCCGCTCTACCTGTACCCAGGTGAGCGGTGGGATCAAAGGCGGGTCAACGTAGGTACGGAGTTGACCAAATCTTTTTTCAGTATATAGAAGGCAGGGAATGGGGAATAGGAATAGAATAGGAATAGAATATCCCCGGCGATTGGAAATCGCAGCTACACAGACAAAACCCAGCTTCGTGGGTTAAAAACCTGAATTTTCACAGACAAAACCATTAGTCCGCGAAGGCGGACTTCGTTTGTGTAGTAGCGAATTATATTCGCCGAATACTTGTAAAACTTGTAAAACTACATGATTGATTCTGTCTATCAAATTGGGGGAAGTTTAGCTCAAGACGCTCTGACTTATGTGGTGAGAAAGGCGGATTCTGATTTGTATGAGAAGTTGCAACAGGGGCATTTTTGTTATGTTTTAAATTCTCGGCAAATGGGAAAATCTTCCCTACTGGTTAAAACTCGTTATCGTTTACAACAAGAAGGGTTTCAATGTGCGACTTTGGATATGACTCGCATTGGTAGCGAAATGGTGACGGAACAACAATGGTATAAAGGAATAGTTACTGAGTTATGGCGCGGATTTAATCTTTTAGGTAAATTTAATTTAAAAAATTGGTGGAAAGATGAAGAAGATGTTTCTGTGATTCAACGTCTGAGTAATTTTATAGAAGATATTTTATTGGTGGAGTTTCCCGATCAAAAATTAATTATATTTGTTGATGAAATTGATAGTATTTTAAGTTTAAATTTTAAAGTAGATGATTTTTTTGCCTTGGTTCGGTTTTGCTATAATCAACGGGCAATTAATCCTGAATATAACCGCATTAGCTTTGCCTTATTTGGAGTTGCCACACCTTCAGCTTTAATTTCCGATCGCACTCGCACCCCCTTTAATATCGGAAAAGCCATTGAATTATCAGGATTTACCCTGAATGAAGTTCAACCTTTAATTGAAGGATTAGAAGCAAAAATTACTAATCCTAAAGCCATCATGGGAGAAATTATTGCTTGGACAGGGGGACAACCTTTTTTAACGCAAAAATTATGTCAATTAGTGATCAATTCCACGAAAGAAACAATTCATGAAATATTAACTATTCCCCCCGGAACCGAAGGATTTTGGGTAGAATCCTTAGTGCGATCGCATATTATTTATAAATGGGAATCCCAAGATGAACCAGAACATTTAAGAACTATCCGTAACCGCATTAAAAATAACCCCGATCACATTGGCAGAATTCTGGGAATCTATCAAGATATTTTGCAAAAATTAGAAGTTTTAACCGATGATAGTAACGAACAATCAGAACTCATATTATCCGGTTTAGTCATTAAACAGACCGGGTTTCTGCGGGTGAAAAATCGAATTTATCAAGAAGTCTTTGATTTAGATTGGGTTAACCAACAATTGAGTAACCTGCGGCCCTATTCTCAAGCCTTTGATGCCTGGGTAGAATCTCAACAAAAAGATAGTTCTCGACTATTACGAGGACAGGCATTAAAGGAAGCCCAAAACTGGTCAAGTGGTCGCAGTATTAGTGATTTAGATTATCAATTTTTGGCTAAAAGTGAAGAATTAGATCGGCAAGAAGTTCAACAAGCATTAGAAACTGCCAGAATGCGGGAAGTAGAAGCCCGACTTACCCAAGAAAAACGAACAGCAAAATTGCAAAGGTTTTTACTTATATCGGTTAGTAGTGCCTTAGTAATTGCAATAGTATTAGGTGGAATTAGTTGGTTTCAATATCATCAAGCTAGGGTGAATGAACACCAGTCAAAAACCAACGAAGTTAAGGCTCTTAATCAATCTGCTGAATCCTTATTTGCCCTAAATCAAAGATTTGAAGCCTTAATTCAATCCATGAAATCCTATCGACAATTGCAAACCCTATCGGATGTGGATACAAAAATTCGCCAGAATGTAAAATTGACCTTACAAAAAGCTGTTTATGGGATTCAAGAATATAATCAACTGTTGGGGCACACCAGTATTATTCATACGGTAAAATTTAGCCCCAAAGGAGATTTAATTGCCTCTGGGAGTCAGGATAAAACCATTAAACTGTGGAAACCAGATGGCACACTTTGGAAAACCCTGGCCAGACACCAGGATGGAATTGTCGGTGTCGCCTTCAGTCCCCGTCAACCCCTTCTCGCCTCAGCTAGTTACGACAAAACTATTAAACTCTGGAACACCAATGGTACCTACTTAAGAACCCTGACCGGACATCGGGATGGGGTCGTGGCGGTAAGTTTCAGTCCGACTGAGGATAAACTGATTTCTGCGAGTTTTGATCAAACCCTGAAATTATGGACAACAGAGGGGAAACTCTTAAAAACCATCGCCGCCCATACCAATAAAATTAAAACCGTTGTCTTTAGTCCCAATGGTCAGGAATTTGCCTCGGGAAGTGCCGATAATACGGTTAAAATTTGGACATCCGATGGCACACTATTGAAAACCCTCACCGGACATCGGGCTGAAATTATGTCGGTGGCTTGGAGTCCCGATGGTCAAACCCTAGCCTCCGCCAGTCGAGATAAAACGGTTAAATTGTGGAGTTGGGAGGGGGAGTTAATCCATACCTTCGGCCCCTTTGAGGATGAAGTCTGGGGTGTGACCTTTAGTCAAGAGGGCAAATTATTAGCAGCGGCAATTCGTAATCAACAAATCCAAATCTGGCGTAAAGATCCCACAACTTCCTCGTATAACCCCTATAAAACATTATGGCAACATCAGGCAGAAGTGAGTGATGTTGCCTTCAGTCCCGATGGTCAAACCATTGCTTCCGCCAGTTGGGATAAAAGCGTTAAACTCGCGAAAACCGGATATTCTTTGGTGATGCCCTTGATAGGACATCAAGATACGGTTTGGGGCATTGCCTTTAGTCCCGATGGTCAAACTATTGCTTCATCTTCCCTGGATAAAACCATTAAACTCTGGACAAAGAAAGGGCGATTATTACAAACTCTAACTGGACATGAGTTGCGGGTGAATCAGGTAGAATTTAGTTCCGATGGTCATTGGTTAGCTTCAACCTCCGATGATGGCACGATTAAACTGTGGAAAAAAACTGCTCAGGGACTGTTTGCCCCCCAGCCCGATAAAACCCTATTGGGACATATTTGGGGGGTTTGGGGCGTAAAGTTTACTCCCGACAATCAATCAATTGTTTCTGGAAGTTGGGATAAAACCGCTAGAATTTGGGGCATCGATGGCAAACTTCGCTATACCTTTAGCGGTCATCGAGGTCAGGTTTGGAGCATTGTCATTCAGTCAGAGGGTAAATGGGTTGCTTCAAGTTCCGATGATAATACAATTAAACTCTGGAAATTCAACGGTCAACTGTTACAAACCTTAACTGGTCATCAAGATGGGATTTGGGGACTGGCTTTGAGTCCCGATGGACAGATTTTGGCTTCCGCCAGTCGAGACGAAACCATAAAATTATGGCGTTGGAGTCCTAGGATTAAATCTTTTATTTATGAAAATACCCTCAAGGGACACACCGCCAACGTGATGGCCGTCGCCTTCAGTCCTGACCAAAAATTATTAGCATCAGTCAGTCAAGATAAAACGATTAAACTTTGGAAACTCGATGGTACTTTAATTAAAAGTTTGAATGGTCATAATGGTGAAGTTTATAATGTTAAATTTAGTCCCGATGGTCAAACTCTGGCTTCCGTGAGTGAAGATAAAACGGTGCTGTTATGGGATTTAGATCAAGTTTTAAACTTGAATGAATTCGCCTATGCTTGTAACTGGATAAAGGATTATTTAAAAAACAATACACAATTGAGTTCCGAGGATAGAATGTTATGTCCATCCCGCCCCTAGGGATTATTTATCTATTTTCTCCTTAAAAATAGCGTCTAATTTTTGTCCTTTGGGTAACTCAATAAACACCCGATCTCCGGTTTGTAAACCTTTTAAAACCTGAATTTGATTCCCGATTTGGGAACCCACGGTAACCGGGTGGAATTGGGGTTTATTATTGGCATCAGGAAGTAAAACCCCCGCTTGACCTTTATTGGTAACAATGGCCACGGTGGGAACCACTAACGCCTGTTTGAGTTTCTCCCCAAGAAAACGTAAATCCACATTCATTCCTGACTGAAGTTGATCTTTTCCGGTTTCGATGATAATTCGAGCTTGAAATAACGTTACATCCCGTTCTTTTACCGCTTCGGGTGCAATAATATTAACTCGACCTTCAAACACCTGATCGGGATAGGAGTCGGCAATAATTTCCACGGGTTGATTGGGTTTAATTTGAGAAATATCCGCCTCGGGAATTTTCGCTAAAACTTCTAAATCTTTGGCTAAGGCTACAATTGATGTGGAAGTGGCAGAAGTGGCATCGGAAGCCGAAGTCGCTGGAGTTACAAAGGCGCCTTCCACGGCATAACGTTGGGTAATAATTCCTGAAAAGGGAGCGCGAACTTTGGTATCTTCGAGTTGCACTTGATAGAATTTTACCTGTCCTTCGGCTTCAGCAACTTCCGCTTTTGCCGCGGTAATTTCTTCTGAACGAGTGCCATTTTTTAACTGATTTAATTTACTTTCGGCTTCCGCAACTTCCGCTTCTGAACGAGCAATTTCTTCTGAACGAGTGCCATTTTTGAGTTGATTTAAGGCTTGACGTTCCTGTTCGACATTGGCTTGTCGTTGTTGAATTTGCGATCGCTGAACTTGTTGTAATTGTTCTAAGCGTTGTTCCGCTTCATCTTGTAAGGCTTCTAACCGTCGTTGATCGCGCAAATATTCATCTAATCGATCCTGAGAAATTGCCCCTTCGCCTTTCAAATTTTGATAGCGTTGTACCCGTTCCGTCGCTAATTGTAATTCGGCTTTGTTGGCATCAATTCTCGCTCTGGCTTGAGCAATTTCATCATTTAAACTTCCTGATTTAGCATCTTTTAACCGAGATTCCGATTCTTTTAATCGAGCATTCGCTTGAGCTATTTCTTCGGGACGACTCCCCGATCGCAGTTGGGCTAAATTGGCTTTCACCTGATTTAAACGAGCTTGAGCTTGATCAATTTCCTCCGGCCGGGTTCCGGTTTGCAGCTTGTCTAAATTAGCTTTAACCCGATCTAAACGGGCTTGAGCTTGCAACAGTTGAGCCTCAATTTCCCCACTTTCCATCCGCGCCACAATATCACCAGCTTGGACAATATCCCCCTGTTCCACATACAATTGTGCTAACCGCCCTTGGGTTTTGGGGCTGAGGTTAACCCGGCGCACGGGCTGAATTACTCCACTGGCGGTAATTTTCACCGTCAAATCCTTGGCTTCCACCGGAACTGTGAGGGCAGCGATCGGGTCTGGTTTGTTTTGGGTACGACTGCGGGCTAAATAAAAGGTAGCGGTCAGGGTTAGGAGTCCCGTAACCAAAATTGCAACCATCCAAGGTTTCCATCGCCTTCGGGGAACTTCCGAGAACTGAACGGGATGTTTGACTTCCCCATTGCGTTGAGCAGTTTCCTCTTTTGGGCCAGTTAACATAACAGATGCGGGTATGGGTTGATGGGGAACAGAATCAGCCCTGAAGTTCGGGACGTGATTCTTTGACACTCCCACCCCTGAAGGGGATGGGATTCTTTAGGAATTTCGCCCTAAATATCCCAGAGAGACAATTGCTTATACTCTGGGTTCTCGCCCACACGCCGTTTGCCACCTCGACCTGGCTCAGTGCAGGCTTTTTGGGGCAGCGTATTATCTGACGAGCGTTCATACATTCCGACATAAAAAGGAGTCGTTTGTACTGGTTTCGACGAGTCCCGCCGTACCTTTTTCGATTTAATCATTTTGACAATATTTAACCCGTAGGTTTCTATTGCCTGAGTTTTTACATTCCTGGCCGCTTGTAAATTAGCATCATCAATATGTCCGCAATTAGTACAAATAAACTTTTCACCATGGCGACTATTTTTATCGACGTGCTTACATTTACTACAAGTTTGACTGGTATATTTGGGATTAACTTTATACAATTTCTTGCCTGACTTCACAGCCAAATATTCAAGTTTTTGAGTTAAATTATACCAACCTGCATCAGCAATAGAACGATTCAATCCCCGTTTAGCTGATTGACCGTTAGACAAAAATCTACCAGATTCAGACTTAACAGGTTTGCACCGTTTCATCATGTTTTTAACTTGCAAATCTTCAACAGCAACAGCATCAGCTTTTCTGACAATTCGATTAGCCACGTCCCATTGATAAGATTCTCGTCGCTGTTGAATTCTGTTATGTAATTTACTTACCCTAAGTTGAGCTTTACTACGATTTTTGCTTCCCTTTTGTTTACGACTAACCCGCCTTTGTCTAATTTTCATTAAACGCTTAGTTTTTTTATTAGTAGCAAAACGGGGGTTTTCAATCGCACTACCATCTGATAAATAAACCAATTTTCCTAATCCCATATCGCCGCCGATAATGGTTTTAATTTCACTGTCTGGGATGACGGGAAAATCTGGCACTGTCTGGTTTTCAATCCTAACTGAAACGTACCAACTATCGGCTTTCTGTCTAACTGTAACCGTCTTAATTTCAAATCCATTGGCAATAGGACGGGAGTTATAAAAACGCATCCATCCGATTTTAGGTAAATAAATTTTATTACCTTTAATTTTGATTCTTCCTGGTTTGTAACTAAAGGATTTAAAATCGTGACGGCGTTTAAACCTGGGAAACCCAGCACCCTTAAAAAACTTATTAAAAGATTCGTTAACCCTGGCTGGAATTAACTGCAAAACCCCAATATCAATTTCTTTGTACCAAGGTCTAGCATCTTTTAATTCTTGCAAATTTGCGTCTTGCATTAAAACTGCTGTGCGTTTAGGAGATTTATCTTTTTCCCCTTCTTTCTTGGCTTTACCACCACCATCTTTCCAGGGATTAGCTAATTGCGTCCCCTTTACTAAACTGCAAGTTAAAGGTGTGATTTCAATTTGAGTTTTTAAATCACAGTAATCACCGCAAATAAATTGCTGATGCCATCCGTCAATCCGGTCGCGCAAACACCAGTTATAAGTCGCCCTCAGCAGATCAAGCCATCCCGACAATTTTTGGGACTGTTGATTGTTATGGCGTAACTTGTACTTGTAACTCAAAATCAATTTGATCACCTCCTAAATTTATCTTATCGTAACTAACTGAAGTTAGAGGCACGAAGCCCCGTCACTTCAGTGCGGGGTGCTGACATTTCTTTACGGTTAACCGTCAACCCTCTTGGAATAAGGGTGTACTCAAATAACGTTCCCCAAAACTCGGTTGAATCAAAACAATTAGTTTGCCTTGATTTTCAGGACGTTTACCCACTTGAATCGCCGCATATAAGGCCGCCCCGGTGGAAATTCCTGATAAAATCCCTTCTTCCCGGGCAATCCGACGGCCGAAAATCATGGCATTTTCATCAGTAACTTGAATCACTTCATCAATGATATCTACATTCAAAACCGGAGGAATGAACCCGGCTCCAATCCCTTGAATTTTATGGGGGCCCGGTTTACCCCCTGATAAAATCGGACTATTGGCGGGTTCGACTGCGATCGCCTGAAAATCCGGTTTGCGTTGTTTCAGGACTTCCGCCACCCCGGTTAAGGTGCCTCCGGTTCCCACCCCGGAGATTAAAATATCTACAGAGCCATCGGTATCGGCCCAGATTTCCTCGGCGGTGGTTTTGCGGTGAATTTGGGGGTTAGCCGGATTCTGAAATTGTTGCAACATATAGGCATCGGGCAGGGTATCGACAATTTCCTGTGCCCGGCGGATACAGCCACTCATCCCTTCAATTCCCGGGGTAAGTTCCAGTTCGGCTCCATAGGCCTTTAACATCGCCCGCCGTTCTGAACTCATGGTTTCGGGCATGGTTAAAATTAAACGATAGCCCCTAGCGGCGGCCACCATGGCCAAGGCAATTCCCGTATTACCCGATGTTGGTTCAACTAATACGGTCTTACCAGGGGTGATCAGTCCTTCTTTTTCGGCGACATTAATCATATTTACCCCAATCCGATCCTTCACCGAAGCCGCGGGGTTCATGCCTTCTAATTTGACCACAATTTGAGCCACACACCCTTCCGCCTTGGGAATCCGGTTGAGTTGGACTAGGGGAGTGTGACCGACTAATTCCGTAATGTTATGGGCGATACGCATATTGACTCGAAGATAAAGAACATTGATACAAATTGTTTGAGGAACTCATCCCTAAGCCTTCAGATGTAGTACATGATATCCTTCTGCTGTCGGGCATCCCTTTGTTCACAAAGGTCTTTCAAGCTGTATTTTTGTAATACAGAATTCGCCATTTGCTCTGCTTCTTGCCAAAATTCCCAGATCACTGTACCTTCAACGGTATGAGGGCAGGAATTCTGAGGAGACGCTTCAGGATCTGATCCTTCTAAGCAGTTCACCACATCAAACAGAGTAATTTTCCCGGGTTCCTTCCCCAGATAATATCCACCTTTAGAGCCTCGTTGACTGCGAACAATACCACTGCGCCGCAAGGTCGCCAGCAATTGTTCCAGATAGCGATCGGGAATGTTATGCTGGGCTGAAATTTGCCGCACTTGCCTAGGTTCAGGGTTATCATAGTGAGTTGCCAACTCCATCAGGGCGAGAAGGGCATACTGACTTTTACAAGAGAGTTCCACGCAGAAATCATTCAAAAATGTTTCACTGTTCTAGTATACTCCGGTTCTCCCCTCGGAATTTGTTGGTTTGGCGACGTTATACCCGATACAAAATAGGTCTATGAATTTTTCTAGCAAAACTCCCTTTCGGTTTCAGCCTGCTGGCAAAATCCGATTAAAAACAGCTTTGGTATTTCCGTTTATTTTGCAGATTACAGTCGCCGTAGGATTAGTTGGTTATTTTTCCTTTAGAAATGGTCAACAAGCGGTGGAAAATTTAGCCCAGCAGCTAATTCAAAGTGTTAGTGTGCGGATTGAAAATCATGTCCTAGGATATTTTAATAAATCTTTTCAAATTCTGCGAGTTACAGAAGATAATGTTAAAGCGGGAAATTTAGATTTGAATGATTTTGAAGGGCTAAAACGGTATTTCTGGAATGTCGTGTTAGAGGGAGATTTAGAAAGTTATATTTTTTACGGAAACGAACAGGGAGAATTTATTGGAGTTGAACATTTAGAAACGGGTAAAATCCAACTAAAAATTCGCACCCTTGAGACTGAACCCATGCGGGAGATTTACCGTTTAGATGACCAGGGAAATATAGCTGAATTTTTAAAACAAGCCGAATATGATCCCCGAAAACGACCTTGGTATCAAGTCGCAAAACAAGCTAAAAAACCAACTTGGAGTTCAATTTATCCCTTCTTTTCTCGTAAAAATACCGATACAGCATTAGGAATATCAGCAGTTTTACCTATGTTTGAATATGACCAAAACTTGCAAGGAGTTTTATGTGTTAATATTACCTTATTAAGAATTACAGAATTTTTAAAAGCACTCTATATTAGTCCCCATGGACAGAGTTTTATTATTGAACGTTCGGGAGATTTAGTTGTTAGTTCTAAGATTGAAAAACCCTTTAAAATTCGAGGGAAAGGCGAAGATGCAAAAATCGAGCGTTTTCCCGCAAATAAAACCGAAGATATTACTATTCGGAATACTGCCAATGCCTTTCTGCAAAGGTTTGGTAGTTTTGTGGCGATTCAAAATAGTGAACAAGTCAAATTTCAACAGAATGGGGAATGGTATTATGCTCAAATTTTACCGATTCAAGATCAAAAAGGACTCGATTGGTTAGTTGTGGTTGTTGTCCCCGAATCGGATTTTATGACAGAAATTCAACGCAATACTCAAATTACTATTGGGTTGTGTTTAATTGCCTTGGGATGGGCTACGGGAATAGGAATTTTAACCGCCCGTTGGATTACAAAACCCATTTTTAGACTGAATGAAGCTTCCCATAAATTGGCAAAAGGAGAATTAAATCAACTCGTGAAAGTCAGGGGCATTCAAGAGCTTGAAACTTTGGCAAATTCTTTTAATGGGATGGCGGAACAATTAAAAGAGTCTTTTGATACCTTAGAGGAAAAAGTCAAAGAACGTACCGGACAATTGGCGGAAGCTAATCAAGAAATTAGTACCTTAAATACTCGACTTAAAGCTGAAAATTTACGCATGGGTGCAGAACTCGATGTTTTACGAGAAATGCAGCAATTAATTCTTCCCAAACCCCAGGAATTAGAGGAAATTCAAGACTTAGATATTGTGGGATATATGGAACCTGCCGATGAAGTTGGGGGCGATTATTATGATATTTTAGCCACCCATGGAATTGTTACCATTGGCATTGGAGATGTTACGGGTCACGGACTAGAAAGCGGAATTTTAATGGTGATGATTCAAGCCGCAGTTCGGACATTAAAGGAAGTAGAAGAACACAATCCCGTCAAATTCTTGAATACTTTAAACCGCATGATTTATTATAATATTCAACGAATGAATTCTGATAAAAATTTAACCTTAGCGATTTTAAATTATGCCGAAGGTTTATTAAGTATTAGTGGACAACATGAGGAAATATTGATCGTGCGTCAAGGAGGAAATATTGAACGAATTGATACAATGGATTTAGGTTTTCCCATTGGTTTAGATGAAGATATAACTGAATTTATCAGTCATACTTTAATTACCTTAAATTCTGGAGATGGAGTGGTTTTATATACCGATGGTATTACTGAAGCCCAAAATAGCCAGAAAAAATTCTATGAATTGGAAAAACTTTGTATTATTATTAGTAAAAATTGGCATCAGAAAGCAGAAGCAATTAAAAATGCTGTGATTGAGGATGTAAAATCATTTATGGGTAAACAAAAGCAATTGGATGATATTACTTTATTAGTCATCAAAAAGAAATAACCCCGTTGTTGCGCCGTTGTTGCGCTTCAGCGCACTCTTACAACATAGTTTATAATAGAATGACCCAACTATTGTTGTGAAGCACTGAATTTTGGGGGTTAAAGCCTAACAACAATTTTACTATAGATAATCACAGAAAAAAATGTACGAGTATCGTAAACTCAACCCTGAACAACGGCAAAAATTAATAGAAGAACGCTTACAAAAGGGATATCCACGTCATAGTCCCCCCCATTTAATTGAAAATCAACCTTTTTATCTGTTAACAGCCGCTTGCTATGAACATCAACATCGTTTGCATACGGTCGCCCGTCGTCAACCACTTTTTCAGGAGTTATCAGAAGTATTAATTCAGGAAGAAATTGAAATTATAGCTTGGGTAATTTTGCCCAATCATTATCATATTTTAACATCAACTGTTGATTTTCAATGGTTAGGTAAACAGTTAAGATTAATTCATGGGAGAACGGCCCATCAATGGAATTTAGAAGATCAGGTCAAAGGTAAATTGTGGTGTTGTTATAGCGATCGCGCTATTAGAAATAACCAACACTATTATCAAGTGATCAATTATATTCATTATAACCCGGTTAAACATGGCTTTACAGATTCCCCTTATTATTGGGAAAATAGTAGTGTTCATAGATATTTAGAAGAAAAAGGGAGAGACTGGTTAAGAAATTGTTGGGTTGAATATCCTGTGCGAGATTATGGTCAAAAATGGGATATTTGTTAAAAACCTGTTTAAGAGTGCGCTAAAGCGCAACAACGGCGCAACAACGGCGCAACAACAATGGATGATTTATTCCCCTTTGCAAATAAAGCCTATGTCCAATCAATTTCTCTATCCTTGGGTTAAACCATTGTTAAAAAAAGTTTCTCTGAGAAATCTGCTGATTTTTCCCTTTGTTTTCCAAATTTTTATCGCCGTTGGATTAGTCGGTTGGTTATCATTTCAAAATGGACAACAGGCGGTTAATGATTTAGCGAATCAACTCCAAAATGAGGTTAGCTATCGCATTAGTCAAAAGTTAGATCATTATTTAGCATTGCCCATTCAGGTGAATGAAGTTAATGTTAATTTGCTCAATTTAGGAGTCTTGAATTTACAGGATTTGGACAGTATTCGACGCCATTTTTGGAAGCAGATGAAAGTCTATCCTTCCCTGGGTTATTTTAACTTAGGTACTGTAGATAATCTGTTTCTTGGAGTCGGTCGAGAAGATGATGGAACCCTCTATGTAGAATTAATGAAACCAACGGATAATTTTTATTATAACCGTTATTTATTAAATGATCAAGGTGATCCGACAACCCGGATTATCAGGGAGGAATATCTTTACAAAGAAGATAAATGGTATAGTGATGCAGTCGCTGCGGGAAAACCAATTTGGAGCAAAATTTATCAGTGGGGTGATCGCCCGGAAGTGATTTCTATTGCTTCTAGTTCTCCTATTTATGATCAACAAAAAAACTTAGTCGGAGTGATCGGAATTGATCTGATTTTGACCCAAATTAGTAATTTCTTAAAACAGTTAGAAGTGACTCCTTCGAGTAAAATTTTTATTGTAGAACGCAATGGTTTAATTGTTGCGAGTTCCAGTGATGAAAAACCCTATTTAGAAGTCAACGGAGAATCTAAACGGTTGAGTGCTTTTCAGAGCCGTGATCCCTTAATTAAAGCATCGAGTCAATATCTCCTAAACCGATTTAGCGATCTGAGTAAAATTCAAACAAAACAGAGTATCAATTTTCAATTAAATGGGGAAAATATTTTTGTTCGGGTGCATCCTTGGCAAGATCAATTTGGCTTAAATTGGTTGATTGTGGTTGCCGTTCCTGAGTCAGATTTTATGAAAGAAATTGATAGGAATACCCGCAGAACTATTCTATTATGTTTAGTAGCATTAGCGATCGCAACCGGGATGGGAATTTTAATTGCCCATTGGATTACTGAACCGATTTTGAGATTAAATCGAGCTTCTCAAAAAATCACAACTGGGGACTTAAATCAAGTCGTTAAAGTTAAACGAATTATTGAACTGAGAGAACTGGCTAATTCTTTTAATAAAATGGCGGATCAACTTCAAGATTCCTTTGAAAATTTAGAACAAAAAGTTATAGAAAGAACGGCGGAATTAGCCTCTGCCCATGCTCAGATTTTAGTCTTGAATCAACGGTTAAAAGCGGACAACTATCGGATGAGTGGCGAACTAGATTTACTCAAAAGAATGCAACAGTTAATTCTACCCAAGGCTGAGGAATTAGCTTTAATTGAAGGATTAGAAATTGCGGTTTACATGGAACCTGCCTATGAAGTGGGAGGAGATTATTATGATGTTTTATATATGAATGATGTAGTTACTATTGGGATTGGAGATGTTACGGGTCATGGATTAGAAAGCGGAATTTTAATGGTAATGACCCAGGCGGCAGTTCGAGTGCTTAAGGAAATTCAAGAACGTGACCCAGTAAAGTTTTTAAATATTTTGAACCGAGCAATTTATCGCAATGTTCAACGCATGAATTCTGATAAAAATTTAACTTTATCAATTTTAAATTATAAAAATGGTCATCTGAGTATTAGTGGTCAGCATGAGGAAATATTAGTGGTGCGTCATGGAGGAAAGGTTGAACGAATTAATACCGCAGATTTAGGTTTACCCATCGGTTTAGATGAGGATATTTCGGAATTTATTGGTCAAGTTATGGTTGAATTAAAAGTCGGAGATATTATTGTTCTTTATACCGATGGCATCACCGAAGCTAGAAATATCAAAAAAGCTCAATATGGTTTGGAAAGACTGTGTGCAGTTGTCGGTAAAAGTTGGGATAATTCGGCGGAGAAAGTTAAGCAGGATGTGATTGCGGATGTTAAACTATTTATGGGAGAACAAAAACAGCTTGATGATATTACCCTACTGATTTTAAAGCAACGCTAACGGACATTATTAAGATAACACAAATTTTAGTTTTTATCAAGCAAAATCATGCTAGACTAGAGAAGGTGTTATTTCATAATCTGATTTGTTCTACTAAAGGTTAAATCGTTATGATCCAAATTTTCGGAGAATTTTTGCACCAATTTCCTCCCGATCATGATTCCTTAGAGTTGACCTTTACTCCCACATCCCGACCGATTAAACAGCGCTGGCGCAATAATCGATTATCGGCCCATTTTGTCGCCGATTACTTCTCATCCTTTTTACCCTTGGATGCCGATAATCCTACCAGGGAAAAACGGATTCAACAGGGAAAAGGAGCGGTGAGTTATGTCGCCAATGAGTTATTAGAAAATGCCATGAAATTTAATGATGAAAGTGTGAAATCTAAAATCAGATTTGGCATTCACTTTATTGAAGATGAACAGACGGTCACCGCCGCTATTTTTGCCACGAATTCAATTAGCTTAGAAGGAGCAAAAAAGTTTCAGGATTTTATTCAAGAATTATTGCATCAAGATCCAAATGAATTGTATTTTCATCAAGTTGAACGGAGTGTAGAAGATGACAGTGATAACGCTTCCGGTTTGGGTTTACTGACGATGATTAATGATTATCAAGCGCAACTGGGTTGGAAATTTGAATCGATCTCCAATCAAGTGACTCTGGTTTTAGTGACCACAATGGCTCAAGTAACCGTGTAGAATTAATGTATTTGCAGAATCAGATAGAGGTAGAAAAAATGGTAATCCAGGAAATTAAAGGTGAAGACCATATCGTTCAATACGATCCTGAATCCGTAACCATTTGTTTTCAAGGAGAACTCAGTTTAGGGGGGCCAATTGAATATAAACCGATTAAAGACTTACTCGAAGAAGTAACCGCCACGGAACCCACAATCATGACGCTGAATTTGAGAAGTCTATTATTTCTCAATAGTTCTGGGATTAGTTTATTGTCAAAGTTTGTTATGGGATTACGCAAAAAACCCAATATTCAATTAATTATTTTAGGATCTAAAGAAGTAGCTTGGCAAGATAAATCTTTACAGAATTTAAAGAAGTTTTTGCCTAGTTTAGAGTTAAAAGTTGAATAGTTTTTTATTATGCCTGTATCATTTAACCTTCTGTCATCAAACTGAATAATGCAGCTAAACCAAACCCAATAATTATAACTCCTGAAATCCGGTTAATCCATTGTAAAGTATGAGTGTTAATTCTATCCTGAAATAAACTAACCCCACTGACTAAGATAAACCACCATAATGCCGATCCTAAAAAGACTCCTAAAACCAGGGTTCCCGCATCCCAATAATTGTTTTTTATGCCTAAACCCAATCCAGCAAAAATAGCAATAAATGATAAAATAGTAATGGGATTAGTAATCGTTAGAAAAAAGGTTGAAGCATAAGCACTGATCATTTTTTTCGATGGGTTTGCCACTGCTTGTGTGGGTTTTTCTGAGGCTATTTTAAATCCTAAATAACATAAAAATAATCCGCCCATTAGTTTTAATCCCATTTCTTGACTCACCAAATAATTAGAAATGATGGTCAATCCAAATCCAGCAATAAAGCCATATAAGGCATCAGCAGTAGCAGCTCCTAGCCCGGTGAAAAATCCGGCCCAATACCCTTGAGACAAACAACGACGAATACACAAAATCCCGATTGGCCCAACGGGGGCGGCAATGGAAAAACCAATGATTAAACCTTTAGCTAAAAAACTGATATCCATAATCAATTTAAACAAAAAACTTAGATAGCCCTAAAGGGCTTACTACTGTGTGTCTGTTTGTCTTATGATGATCAATAGGCAGAATAATAATAACTCAAAACGCAACCATGATCACTAATAATACTTTGGTTTTAGCAACGGATTTAGATGGGACATTTTTAGGGGGTTCTCCACAGGAAAAACAGGAATTTTATAACTATTTGCAGTCAAAACGCGATCGCCTATTATTAATTTTTGTCACAGGTCGTAGTTTAGAATTGACCCTGCGTTTATATGAAGAAAAAAACCTCATCATTCCCCGACCGGATTATATTATTGGAGACGTAGGAACAACCGTTTATGAGGGAAAAACCTTAAAACCCGTGGCTCAAGTGCAAAATTGGATTGCTGATATTTGGGGAAATTCCAGCGAATTTGCTACCAAAATATTAGTCGATGAACCGGGATTAACCTTACAACCCCTATCGCCTGAATATCGAGTTTCCTATTATTATAAACCCGATCAAAATCAAGATCGAATTGTTAAAAAAATTCAAGATGCCGGATTTGATTGTATTACCTCTGCCGATAAATATTTGGATATTTTACCTAAAGGTGTTGCTAAAGGTTCAACCTTGCTCAAATTAATGGATTTTCTAACAATATCTCCCCATCAAGTGATTACATCCGGGGATTCCTTAAATGATTTATCTTTATTTGAAACCGGACTTAAAAGTATCGCAGTTGCCAACTCAGAATTAAAATTATTTGAAAAAATTAAATCATTAAAAAATGTTTATTATAGTCAGTTTCCGGGAGTTACTGGAATTTGGGACGGAATTAAATATTATGATAAAACCTTCTAAGCTCCGATTGAGATTATAATTTAAGATTCTACCATTATGGTTCACGTTCCTGTGTCCGATCACCCCTTAACCTTAGCCATTTTAGGTGCGGGAGCTTGGGGTTCTGCCCTAGCCAAATTAGCCCATTATAATGGTCATACTGTCCAGATATGGTCACGGCATTTGGGCAATTCCTTAGCCGAAAGTATCAACTCCATCGATGTTTTAGTTTCTGCGATTTCGATGACAGGAGTTGCCGCCACTATTGAGCAACTGCAAACCCTAAAATTACCCGATAAAATCCCAATTGTCACCGCCACTAAAGGTTTAGATCCCCATAGTACCCGTACTCCTTCCCAACTTTGGGGAATGGGGTTTTCTGACCATCCAATTGTGGTTTTATCCGGGCCGAATTTATCCGCAGAAATTGAACAGGGTTTACCCGCCGCCACGGTGGTAGCTAGTGAAGATTTAGAGGCGGCAAAGATTGTACAACGGGTATTTGCTTCTAATCGATTTCGCGTTTATACCAGTTCCGATCCGATGGGAACAGAATTAGGAGGAACCCTAAAAAATGTAATTGCGATCGCGGCGGGGGTTTGCGATGGGTTACAGTTAGGAACCAATGCTAAATCCGCATTATTAACCCGTGCCTTAACCGAAATTATTAGAATTGGAACCCATTTAGGGGGGAAAACAGAAACGTTTTTTGGATTATCTGGTTTAGGGGATATGTTAACCACTTGTAATAGTGCTTTAAGCCGTAATTATCGGGTGGGTTATGGATTAGCAGCAGGCAAAACCTTAGAACAAGTATTAACAGAATTAGGTAGTACAGCCGAAGGCGTAAATACCACTAATGTTTTAATTGAAATTGCCCACCGAGAACGGATTCCTATACCAATTTCCTGGCAGGTTTATCAGCTTTTAAATCATCAAATCACCCCAGAAAAAGCAGTAGAAGCCTTAATGGAAAGGGATTTAAAACCCGAATTCTATGGTTAGAAGATCAGGGGAGAAACCCATGGGGTATCAGACCCAACACTCCACTCAAGAGTCGGGTTTAACCCAACACCGTTTGATTGTTAAAGATTTTTCTGCTAATCTCTATCTATAGATAGAGGCACGATTAGAGGAGATTCCCATATATTGATAAGCGTACTGGGTGCAATCCTTTATTCCCTCTGGTTAGTCTGGTGGAAACGGAGAGTCAAGTCAATCGAGTTATCGGTTGTGACTCTCTATTATTTTTTGGGGGGTTATTTTGTCTGAGTCTAGTGGGACAAATGGAAAATATCTGCAAACACTTCCCATTCAGATAAAATTCGCCTAGGATCGGGTGAATCATACACCACTAATAAACCGGGTTGTCCTAAACTATTAAAAAGTTCTAATCCCTCTGCTTTATCCCCATCCACATCAGCAGGGATATCGAATAAAATCTCTAACTGATCAGAATTAACATCAGTAATCGTATTACCAGATTGAGTCAAAGCATTTTTCCAACGATAGACTTTCGAGGTTCCTGATAAATCCATGGTCGGCCCAGCTAAAATAATTAAATTTTCCCCCTGTAAACATAAATCTCGAATTCCTAAACCCTTTAATTCAAAAAAGTGCTTTCGATAAAGTTTTCCCTTTTCTCCGATTTCTTTGAGGGTTAAAACCCCAGGTTTTTTTTCTTCAACTTCTAATTCTAAAATAATCGCAAATCCGCGTAAAACAGGCCCCCGTAGTCCTAAGAAAATTTTGTTTTTATCAACCGCTAATCCTTCGATATCCAATCCATTTTCCTTGGAGGGGAGAGATGTTGATATAAATAAACCTAAATGTTCATCGGTTTTTAAAGCCTCCATCAGTTGATTGCCATTTTCAGTTGTTTGCAGAACAGCGGCTTTGAAGGTTTGACCGCCCAACTCAGGAGATGAAAAAGACTGAACTAACTCTCCATTTTTGATCGGGATACGGGCTAAAAGATAACGATTCTGTTCTGCTTTAATTTGGCTCAAACGCTCAATATCTAAACCAGAATCTTTGCCATTTGGTTTTTTGCGTTTGAGACTATGGGAACCGACCAACCAAAGATAGGAATTATCATAATCTAAGCCTTCAATATCAATTTCTTCGCCTTGATTCTTTAAGGGAATAAAATTTCCTAATTCAAAATGTTGATGCTGACCAAAAACCGAGGGTTCAAGGAGAGAAAATCTCTCAATTCCTGTGCCTTCATCTGCCCCTAACCATAAATTCCCATCGGGTGTTAACGCCACCGCAGATAAGTTATTTAATAGCAGATTCTGGGCTGTATCAAAACGTAAAAGTAGACGACTGAGTAAAAAACCTTCTGACATTAGTTTATCCCTGAATTAATTATTAGATTAATTTCTAGTTTACTCAATTAGATCAATCTTGACTAGGGTTGAGCTTGAAGACTCATATCAAAATATGAATAACTCAGAAATTATGTCTCATTCTTTTGATAGATGATTTATGAAATGCTTTTCTATACAATCAGGGACACACATAACTTTATCAATAAAAAAATGTCTAATTTAATTGAATTTTCTCTTTTCGCTCCTTATAACAAAGAAGCCACTTTAATCGGAAACTTTTCTAAATGGAAAGATATTCCGATGCAAAAGGATGACGAGGGTTATTTTCGGACTCAAGTTGAGTTAGAAGATGAAATCTATCAATACAAATTTCGAGTCCGTTCAAAAAGTTGGTTTTTAGAACCTGACGAGTGGATAGAAGTTGTTGACCCCTACGCCACTGATATTGATGATGAGACTCAAAACGGCATCATTAGGATTAAAGACGGGGAAAAAATTGTTGATACTTATGTTTGGAAAAATGATGACAAACCCTTACCCCCGGATCATAAATTAGTGATTTATGAAATGCACGTCGGGGATTTTTCGGGGGGAGAAGATGACATCTATTCCAGGGGTAAATATCAGCACGTTATGGAAAAGTTAGATTATTTGTGTGAATTGGGGATAAATGCGATTGAATTAATGCCCGTCAAAGAACATCCAGGGGATCATAGTTGGGGATATAATCCTCGCTATTTCTTCGCATCCGAGTCCAGTTACGGCACAACCGAACAATTAAAAAAACTCATTGATGAATGTCACGGGCGAGGAATTCGAGTATTAATTGATGGGGTTTATAACCATTCCGAAGCCGCCTGTCCCTTAACTCAAATTGATCATGATTATTGGTATCACCATAGCCAGCAAGATACGGAATGTAACTGGGGGCCAGAATTTAATTATGAACAGTATGATGAACAATTAGGCACTTATCCAGCCCGCAAATTTATCGGTGACACGATCAGATTTTGGGTAAAAGAATATCACATTGATGGGATTCGTTATGATGCAGCCAAGCAAATTGGCAACTATGATTTTATGAGTTGGGTGGTGAACGAAGCTAAACAGGAAGCTGGGGTAAAACCCTTTTATAATGTGGCTGAATATGTGCCGGAAAGCCCCAGTATTACCAACAGTGATGGGCCGATGGATGGCTGTTGGCATGATAGTTTTTATCATATTCTCACGGATCATTTATGTGGCGATACCTTTGATTTAGAACAACTCAAAGATATTTTAGATGGTAAACGTCAAGGGTTTATGGGGCCGAATAATATTGTGAATTATTTGGGTAATCATGATCATAATCGCTTAATTGTGGAATTAGGAAATCGCGGAATTTTTGATGATGAAGTCTTTAAACGGGTGAAATTAGGGGTGGCATTATTAATTACAGCCGTAGGTATTCCGATGATTTGGATGGGGGAAGAATTTGGAGAGTATAAACCCAAAACCATTGAATCTGCGAAACTGGATTGGAAACTCTTGAAAAACGACAGTAATCAGAGTTTATTTCAACATTATAAAGGCTTGATTTTTCTGCGGGAAACTAATCATGCTTTATATAGTGGCAATATTGATTTTTTCCATGAAGATCCTGATAATAAAGTTTTAGCTTATACCCGATGGAATGATCAAGGTTCTCGGATTGTGGTGGTTGTGAATTTCTCTGACAATTATTTTGCGGGTTATCAAGTTTCTCACTTCCCAGCTAATGGGACTTGGCATGAGTGGACAAGTAATTATGATATTCAATCGGGAGATGATAATATTCTGATCGATTTACCTGAATATGAAGCTAAAGTTTTTGTTTGGAAAGGGTAATGATCTGCCCATACCCTCTCTTACCCATTAATAGTCTATAGCGCCTAACTCGGCTCAATTTTTTGGGCTTGATAGAGTTGTTTAAACAGACGTTGCTGTTGATTATGATCGACAATAGGTTCAGGATAACCGCAGGATTTGCGATCGCGAGTTGATATTTTTCCAGTCACTAATAATTCTGGATCTAAACTTCTTAATTCTGGCAACCATTGGCGAATATATTCGGCTTCTGAATCGAATTTTTGGGCTTGACTGGCGGGGTTAAAAATTCTTAACGGTTTAGTATCCATACCACTGGATGCACTCCATTGCCATCCCCCATTATTAGCGGCTAAATCGCCATCTATGAGGGTTTGCATAAAGTATTTTTCTCCCCATTGCCAATTAATAATTAAATCCTTGGTTAAAAAACTAGCCACAATCATCCGACATCGGTTGTGCATCCAGCCACTTTCGTTTAATTGTCGCATGGCGGCATCAACAATTGGATAACCGGTTTTTCCTTGACACCAGGCTTGAAAATGTCGTTCATTATTCTGCCAAGGAAAGGTTTTAAAGGGTTCTCGATATGCCCCTAATTCTAATTCGGGAAAATGATATAAAGCGTGTTGATAAAATTCCCGCCAAGCCAGTTCTTGTTGCCAAGATTGAATTTGCTTTCTTCCTTCATCGCTGCGGCAAGTTTTCATGGCTTCGAGGGTTTTTTCCCAGACTTTTCTAATACTAATTACCCCAAATTTCAAGGCTGCACTCAGTTGAGAAGTGCCATCAGTTGCGGGAAAGTTTCGCTGTTCGTCGTATTCATATAAAGCGCGATCACAAAATTCCTCTAGGCGTTCTTGGGCGGCTATTTCCCCAGGTTCTAAGATTAAGGAATTTTCCCAAATAAAGCCTAATTTTTGGGCTGAAGGTAAGGGAATAACTCCAATTTTTTCGGCTAATTTCTGTTCAGATTCAGTTAAACCGATTAAGGTGGGAGAGAGGGGAGGTTTAGGTTTAGCTTTGGGTTTAAGATTAAAATTACGCCAAAAGGGAGTATAGACTTTATAGGGTTCTTGAGATTGGGTTGAGATTTGATCAGGAGAATGGAATAACTGATCCCAAGTGGTTTTTGTGATAATTCCCATGGAATTTAATGCTTCTGAAACGAGGCGATCGCGTTCTCTAGCAAAGGGTTCAATATCTAAATTAAAATAAACCACTTTCGCCTTTAATTCCCTGGCTAATTTAGGAATAATTTCTTGAGGTTTTCCCTCTAATATTAATAATTGACTGCCTAGTTTTTGATATTGTTTCTGTAGTGATTCCAAACAACCGATCATATAGTGAACTCGCACTGGAGCAATATCATCTCGGTTTAAAATATTGGGATCTAAGCAAAACAAACCGACCACTTTAGAACTACATTCACAAGCATTGAACAGTCCTAAATTATCATCAATTCTTAGATCTCGTCGATGCCAAAATAAAATTAAATCTTCAGACATAGGATTGGATTTAGCTGTAGAAACTGTGTTTATCAAAAAAATAATTTTACTGTCTATTCTATCACAATATAACCAGTCAAATCAGTTGTATCAATAATTCAAAAACCGTAGGGGGTAGGGGCGAGGTCTCCTCGCCCTCATAGAAGAATCTCGCCCTATTATATTCTGATCCTTTATTGGTATAAAAAACTCAACTCATAAGAGGGTTTGGAGACCAAACCCCTACAAATATTATCAGACGGATTTTTAGATCCTCTGTAATTTCCTCTCTTGAAATTACAGATTAAAATTGCAGATAGGGTTTGGCTAAGAGAAAACTAGAAATCGTTTTAGCATCTACTGGTTCTCCATCTAAAATGGCTTGTTCTAGTTCTTTAGGAGTCATTAAAACCGTATCAATATCTTCATCCTCATCCTGTTGCGGGGGCGTTTCTAATTTTTCTAAATCTTGGGCTAAAAACGCATAAATAATTTCATCACAATAACCTGGGGCTAATATAAATTGCCCTAATTTTTGCCAGCGATGGGCGCGATATCCGGTTTCTTCTTCGATTTCTCGCTTAACAGTTTCGGCGGGATCTTCATTAGGTTCAATTGTTCCGGCGGGAAACTCTAAAGTTCGTCCTGCGACTGCAAACCGATATTGTTTGACTAAGACTAATTCACCCTCTGAAGTCACGGGAATCACTAACGCCCCGCCCGGATGACGAATACATTCCCAGTCCCCTTCTACTCCATTGGGAAGACGTAAAGTATTGACATCAAAACTGAACTTTCGTCCTTGATAAAATAGACGATTTTGTAAAATAGTTGGGGGTTCCGATCCGGGTTTGGTCATAATATTTTAAGGGTAATTAGGATTAAAAAAATTAAAGTTTTTGAATCCCTGAACAATCAACGGTTTCTAAAAGTTGAAAGACAGTTTTTTGTGTCACCGGATCAACCCAATTCGGGGCGATTTCCGCCAGAGGAATTAATACAAACGCCCGTTCTCTCATCCGAGGATGGGGAATTTGTAACGTTGGTGTTTCCCTGATTAAATTATCAAACAAAAGTAAATCTAGGTCAAGGGTTCTTGGCCCCCAAGGTTCTCGTCTTACTCGTCCCAGTTGGCTTTCAATAGCCAATAGTATTTCTAATAGATGCTCCGGTTGTAGTTGAACTTCCAGAATAGCACAACCATTAATATAATCCGGCTGTGGAGGGCCAACAGGAGCAGTTTGATACCAACTCGAACAGGATTTTACTTCGATCTGGGGATGCTGATTTAGGAGATCTAATGCGGTTTTAACTGTTGTTTTAGAGTCTCCCAAATTACTCCCCAATGCGATCGCAACGAGCCTAGATTTCATGGTTTTAGATATAGGAAATCGGGAATGGGGAATTACGAATTACGAATTAATTAACCATTGACAAACTGATTACTGATAATGCAGATAGGGGAATGGGCACTCTTGCAATAGGGAAGAAACAGACCCGGTTATTTGTTGGAAGAAAACTCTTATCCATTGCCCATTCCCTATTCCCCATTGCCCGCCTTTTTTGATAACTGATTAACTTCCTCCTGCAAATTGAATCGGACTACCTGGTTGACCAATATTGGCATCAAATTTAAAGTCAGTGATACCATCAAGAATGGCAATCAATTCTGTCTGTTCTCCAGTTAATAAATAGATCGCTGTTCCCTGGGGTAAATTTTCCGGGGCGGCGGCGGCTAAATAATTACCAGGGCCTAAAAGAATCACATCTTCGGTGGGGATAAAATTAAGAATCAGGCCATAATCCACAAGTCCAATAATACTTCCTGCCCCATTAACATAATAGGTTTGAGTTCCATCTCCCAAAGCAAAGGTATCATTACCCACTCCTCCGCTTAAAGTATCAATTTCCACAAATCCAGCCGGTTGAGAATTGGGGTCAACACCAATCAGAACATCATTTCCTTTATCACCACTCACGAAATCATTGCCAGCACCGCCAATCAGGGTATCATCCCCTTGACCTCCATAAAGGCTATCATCACCTTTACCACCATTGACCTGATCATTTTGCTTATCCCCCCGCAGAAAGTCATTCCCTAGACCTCCGACAAGGGAATCTTCCCCCTGACCACCATAGATAAAATCATCATCCTCTGCTCCGAGTATGGTGTCATTATCTTCTCCGCCATAAAGGGTATCGCTACGCAGTCCCCCATTAATGCTATCATCACCTTTATCACCGATAATCAGATCTCGACCATCCTCACCTAAGAGGGTATCATTATTAATTCCCCCATAGAGGGTATCGTTATCCGCCCCTCCATTGAGTAAATCATCCCCTTTATTTCCTTGTAGCAGGTCATTTCCCCCTTCTCCAACCAGGGTATCGTTGTTTTGACCGCCATAGAGAATGTCATTCCCCGCATTCCCATTCAGGGAGTCATCTCCTTGAAATCCTGAAATCAGGTCATCTCCCCCTAAACCAGCGACTAAATCCTGTCTCTCGGTTCCTAATAAGGTATCATTTCCCTCACTTCCCTGAACTAAAGATGTTGTGATTGGGGTGGGAGTAGGAGTGGTCGGGGTGGGAGTTGTCGGGGTTGGGGTTGTTGGAGTTGGGGTTGTTGGTGTTATGGGGCCCGTGGGAGTCGGAGTTGTCGGTGTGGGAGTTGTCGGTGTGGGAGTTGTCGGTGTGGGAGTTGTCGGTGTGGGAGTTGTCGGGGTGGGAGTTGGTGGTGTCGTGGGTGTGGGGGGAGGTGAAGGGGGAAGGGTAGGAATCGGGGGAGTTACGGGGGGCTGAGGTTGAGGAATAACAGGGGTAGGAGGTTCAAGAATATCACCAGTGACGTCCCTACCTTGGGGAATGGGAGAGAGAATTTCGACCTTTGGGTTAAAGCTGATGGCAACTTCAGGTTGATTATAAAAGGAAGGACTAGAGTTTAACAGATTAAATACAATATTTGTGCTATTATTTTCTCGAATACGGTGGGCTTGGAATTCATTCATACAATTAACCTCAGTTCTCGGTTAAGATTAGCTTAATCCTTATATATCTCATAACTTGAACAGCTTGTAAAATTTTTTTTGATCAATTTTTGTTTTTATCGTATTTTTTCAGTATTTTTAACAATCTATGCAACTTTTTTTAAACCGAGTTTTTTAAAAAACTTTCGGTTTATTTTGTTGAGGCGATCGCTGGTTTAATTTTAGCTAAATGCTTTTCTGAATATCATCCAATTGTAGTAATATTACAATTTCAAATTATTTAATTCTTCCAATAAAGTATTAATAAAATCTTGAGTCTGTGTTAGATTCATTTGTCCAAAAGCTTGCCATTCTTCCGGTGTAATTTTATCATTACTTTGAATCACTTCTTGTATCCAATAGGGTAAATCACCTGGGTTACCAATTAATTCATAGCTTTTTTCTAAAGCATTTTGACCTAAATTTTCCCCATTGTATTGAGTCACCAAGCATAATTTTAATAACTTAGCTAAATTACTTTCAGGAGGAATTGAGAGTAAAAAAGCCATTGTTTGAGCCAGGGTATTTTTGTTAAATTCCATGAATTTTTATTCCTTTTTTTACAGGTTTATGCTAAAAGAACTGATCAAATATCATTAGGATTAAGGATGTTTTGATCCGTCAGGCATTATAGCACCTTTGAGATACGCTCCTCGCAAGTCGTACTCACTGATATTCGCACCTCTGAGGTTCGCACCTGTTAAATAAGCATTTTTCAGATCTGCACCACTCAGATTCGCGTTGCTGAGATTTGCCCCACTCAAATTTATATCCCTTAAATCAGCACAAATTAGGTTGGCATAATTCAAATTAGCACTACTCAGATTCGCGTAACTTAGTTTAGCAAAACCCAAGTTAGCATAACTCAAATTAGCCCCCGTCAGGTTGACGCGAGCCAGTAAAGCATTTCCCAGATTAGCATGATTCAGATCAGCATGATTCAGATCGGATTTAGTTAAATTAACTTCGCTTAAATCTGCTTTAGGAAGATTAATTCTGACTAATTTTGCGCTCGGCAAATCTAAATTATTTAAAGCTACTCCATCTTCATTCAAATCTTGTAAAGCAATAATTCTGGCGGGGCTAACAGTGACACCATGAGCCGCATCAATCACACTCCAAGCTTGATATCGAAATTCTTTTTTTCGGTCAGGAATTTCTTTGACATATAGAATAATAGCCACGATAATACTAATCGGTTCAACGTCTGATAAAATTCTTGATAGTACCGAATCATCAGGCGTAAAAATAACTAAGACCACCAACATAAAAGCAATGGTAATGGCTACGACCCAAGTGGGGGATTCCCAGAACCAATCCAGAATTTTTTTAAAAATATATTTGACACTATTTTGAATTAGTTTTAGGGGTTTTAATATTAGTCTAATAACTTGACTTAAATTCCGTTGCTGTGGTGCAGTTTTCTCCCTGCCTTTTCTTCCATATTGGGGTAAGACAGTTTCCCCAGTTGATGGGGGAGAGGGTATAGCTTTGATTTCAGATTTTTCTGATTTTACAACAACATCTACCCCGGCACCTTCTAACATTAATTGAGAGGTTGTTGTGTAAATTTCAAGCCAAGCTTGTGCGACTTCGGGAGTCCAATCTTCTTGCAAATAATCGGCAAAAGTTTGTAATAAAACTTCACCGACAAGGGGATAATATTCTGTAACTATACCATAGCTTTTATGTCTAGCCCCTAAATCTTTGAGGACTGGAATCAGTGCTTCAGGTGTGCGTAAACCTTCGACTAATAGAATTAGAGAGTTAAGTAGTTTTTTCTCTTGCTTATCCATATCTGTTTTTCCAAAAAAACGTTGAGTTTCTGGATAAACTTCAAACAGATTTTCATAAAAACTAGAGACAAATTCAACCGCCTGGGGCTTAATTTTTTCAAAGCTCGTCTCAACGAGTTCTATTTGTGCAGTTGTCGATAATTGCGGGGTTGTTTCTTTAGCTGAGGAAACGGATACTTGAGGCGGTGATGGAGGTTTTTCTATCTCTGGCTGTGGGCTTAACTGAGAAATGTCTACTACGGCACCTTCTAACATTAATTGAGAGGTTGTTGTGTAAATCTCAAGCCAAGCTTGTGCGACTTCGGGAGTCCAATCTTCTTGCAAATAATCAGCAAAAGTTTGTAATAAAACTTCACCGACAAGGGGATAATATTCTGTAACTATGCCATAGCTTTTATGTCTAGCCCCTAAATCTTTGAGGACTGGAATCAGTGCTTCAGGTGTGCGTAAACCTTCGACTAATAGAATTAGAGAGTTAAGTAGTTTTTTCCCTTGTTTATCCATATCTGTTTTTCCAAATAAACGTTGAGTTTCTGGATAAGCTGCAAACAGATTTTCATAAAAACTAGAGACAAATTCGACTGCCCTGGGCTTAATTTTTTCAAAGCTCGTTTCAACGAGTTCAATGGGTAAATTTGAATAAGATGATTTCATGTTCATGATTAGGATTATCCTTATTCGATTTGATGACTCCTTTCTGCTAAATGCTTGGAAAATAAAAACCTTGGTTTCAGTTAAGCAATTGCTTTAAATTAGTTGACTATTTGATTCCAAAATCCCACGATTTTTAGGTGTAGAAATATCAAAATCTACCCATTCTGTTTCGATTTCAGCTTGTAGTTGTTGGCAAAATCGATCTAAAGGTAAGTCATTGCGATCATAACCGAAAGGATTTTCAATTTCTACACCAATGTCTTCTATTCCTAATAAAGCAAAACTAATAATTCCCACAACCGGAATCGTAAACCAATCTAGTTCTTTTACAAGTTGAAAAGGTAAAGCAAAACAATATAACAATAATAAATGTTTGAGATGAATAGAATAAGGTCTAGGAAGGGGGGTGTTTAAAATTCGTTCACAACCACTCAATAGCATGATTATTTGGTCTAAAGAGCGATTGAGTTCAATAAAAAATCTATAGGGAATGACTTTTTTGTCATAATAAAGCTGGCGAAAATATTCGGCAAACCAATTAATAATTCTCAGGGGGACATTGTTGGCTTTTTGAAGTTCTAAATAATCTTCTGGACTCATTAATAATGCTATACTATCATCGATACTTTCATCTCTCAAATGCAATTTAATAGCGATTATTAATATACTCACTAATCTAATATGGGCTATTTTTTTTTCTAAGTCTTCAGTATGATTCGTGGGAACAATTGTCCAAATATTCCGACACAAAATTCGACCGGCATTAATCAAGTCATACCAAAGTTTACACCCTTCCCAAAATCTGTCATAAGCTGTATTGGTTCTAAAAACTAATAATAGTCCCAGAACGATTCCAGGAATTAAAGTGGAGAGAATCGGTTGATTTACAGCATATCCTTGGTGATAGGCAATGGTGATCAGTAAAGCAAAGATCATCGTCGCTATTACTCGTCGCCAAATAGCCAGAATAACCGAGTTTCTTAAATCAATTGCTAAGTCTAACCAAGTTGAGTTTTTAATTAATTTGATCATGAAGTTTGATTAATATTCAGAAGATAAGTAGACCATAATTATATACAACTATTCAACATAATTCAACAGAATTGTTAAAAATTTATCTAAATATTTAGCGGGTGTTTCTTTCCTCCAGACCGCAGTTGAGCGGGAGTAGTATAGGGGATGGTTGAGCTTTACAAATACCGTTTGAGGATGGGGCAATGCTTCTGCCTCGCTCGGCATAATTGCGACCCCTTGCCCTGTGGCAACCAAAGCAATCATTGAGGCATGACTATCAGCAAACAGATGTAAATTGGGGACGAAGCCAGCGCAACGGCAAACATCGTGAATCCGATCATTTCGCCCTGGAAACGTTTCTTCAGACATCCCAATAAATTTTTCCGATGCAAGTTCAGCTAGATTAATTGAGGATTGATCTGCAAGCCGATGTTTATTGGGTAGCAGCGCAACAATAGGCACTTTCTTAATACATTTGACCATAAATTCTTCTTCTAAATTATCGGGTGGATTGCCCATAAAGGCAATATTAATTCCGCCATCTCGCAACGCTTTAACTTGCTCACTTGGCGACATCTCCCGAAAACTTACAGCAACTTGAGGATAGGCAAGTCCAAAGTTCTGTAGGGTTTGACCTAGAAAACTCTGGAGGATAGTTGGGATATAGCCAATCACTAAAGGTTGATCTTGCTTGGCGTAATGAGCCTTGATGGTTTGCACAGAGACATAACTACGATTCAAAATATCTTTAGCTTGTTCGAGAAAAAATTTCCCGGCTTCTGTGAGTTTTAATCCATCCGATTGTCTTAAAAAAAGCATAACGCTCAGTTCACTTTCAAGATCTTTGATTTGGCGGCTTAACGCAGGTTGTGAGATATACAACCGAACAGCAGCGCGGCTGAAGTTAAGATCTTCTGCAACAGCAACAAAATATTTAAGATGACGTAATTCCATAAAAAACACCCTAAAAAAAATCCCTATGTTTTATAATTATATCTCTATTCTTTCTAAGCATATACATCTCAAAAAAAATTAATACAAGCATGGTAGATTATCTACATTCCTGATTTTTTGAGGACTCCAATTCATGTTTAAAGTATTCAAACGGTTTTGTTTAACAATTGTTTTAGTGGGTTTCTTACTATTGACAACTGGAACATTTTCTGTGTCAGCACAAAATGTTGATATTCAGATCAAAGATGTTCCTCCTCAAGTTTTGCTTTCCGCTAAACGGGTACTTCCTGATGCCAAATGGACAATTGCTAACTGGGATTTGGGTGATAATGGCTTACCCGTCATTGAAATTGAAGGCACTCTAAACGGGAAGAAAGTTGAGGTTGATGTTTATACTGATGGTGGTATTGAAGAAGTAGAACGTGATATTTCTGAAAGTGAAGTTCCTCCTGTGGTAATGACAGCACTGAAGAAATATGTACCTACATTTCAAATTGCTGCGGTCAATAAATCTGAAACCAGTGGTGTTGTTGATCGTTATGAATTCCGTGATTCTAATGGTCTGTCTGTTAAGATTGGAGAATTCGGTCAGCGAGTTTTGATCACATCAGAAGATGCTGGTCGGTAACAATTAGATACTAACAATATTTTCCTACCCACCTCAGTTAGTGGGCGGGAAAATTTAAGTTTTACCGGATCTAAATTTGTCCTTACTCTTGCATCCCGGCATAGAGTAATCGAGCAAATAATCGGGCTCCATCATCTTTTTTGAGTTCAGAATATTCGGGATGTTTACGAAAACCCACCGACCTCAAATCCGATAATAATTCCGGGTGAAATTGACAAGTAAAGGAGCGCCGAATCAACTTACTTTCAAAATCTTTATAGTTGATACAGGTAGCAGAACATTCGGTGACGATTTCATCTTCATGGGCTGTTGAACACAGAATTTCTATGGCATAGGGCATTTGCATCAGCCAAGATAGGGGACTTCCTGCGAGAATATGACGATGGGAAATAATTGTATCGTGCAGTAATCGATAGGCCCAATTTGCAAATAGAATTGCTTCTTCATTCACTTCATCTGAATGAAACATGGCAATATTTAGTTCGTGTTCATATTCGATAGAAGTATCAATCACCCCTTCAAATTCATCGGCGGTTACTTCATGGGCGGTAATTAATTCTTGGGGAATTCCTGAACTTTCACTATCAGGAGATTCATAATGATGTAACTGGCGATCGCCCACTTCTTTAAATTCGTTTGGCCCCACAGCAAATTCAGGATCATGCCAGTTTTGAGCCACGATATTACCATTCTTTTTCTGAACAGAAAGAGAATTCCCAATCCTTTCAATTTCTTGACAAACATTTTGCAAGGCTTTGAGGGTTTTTCCTGATGAATCGTTCTCTAATTGGTTTAAATTAAGTACCTGCTGCACCGCCTTTTGAATCAGATTAATGTGTCCTTGGGCAGCTAATTGATGTCCTAAACAAATAAAAATTGCAGGCGCACTGGTTGGTGTTCGAGATAACAGCAACTTCTCCACAAATAAATGTAAATCTGCGAGAGAAGATTGGCTTCCTGCAAAACTAGAAGCATCGCGTACTGATGGATCTCCTCCTTCCACAACAACAGCTAACCCGGAAGAAATTACCGGAATAATTGTTTCAGGATCGAGTAATCCTGATGACCATAAAGGAAACAAAATTGAGTCACAGTCTGCAATAGTTTGAGCAATATAAGCAACATTAAGGGAGGCTCTAACGTGTTCCCCTAATGGATTATACCCAACGTGTTCCCAAGGTTCAATAATCGCGATCGCATTCCGAAAAAGCCGAGGGTGCTGCATCAGAAATTCAAAATCCGACTGACAGTTAATTACCTTTTCTAAAGGTTTGCCCTTTCCCCACTCAAAGGCTTCATTTTCCGTGAGCAGAGACTTATTCGGTAAGGGGGTTGCTGAATGACGATTTGCGATAAAATATCCTAGCAAAATGTGTACAGATTCAAAATCAGAGCAACCTTCGTTTAAATATCCGGGTTTGAGTCGCCAATCTAAAGTCATAATTTTCCTGAGTTGTTGGGTATCTATTTTAATCGGAATGATCTACTGTAAAGAAACAATCCTTAAGTTCCAGAATCGTCCTTACTAATGATGGTTTGAACTCGATTTCATCAAGTAGGCACTAGTGGCAATCAGCAAGATTGATATAGCCAGAAGCAGGATATCTAGGGAGGTTTTAACTTCTAACTCGATTAATCGCTTGAAAAATCCTACAACCATGACCATGACGATCACTTTCAGAATTTTATCTTTGAGTTGATCTAGGGAAGTAATTGTTAGAAGTTGAACCTCTGTTTCTTCTTGTCTTCCTACATCAATTTTAGAGATAAATAGCTCATAAATTCCGTAAGCAAACAAGATCATCACAATACCAATCAAGTAAATATCTATTCCCCCGATAATACCTGTCATGATCTCAGGGAGCATTTTTTCTGGATCTTCATTGATATGTAGAAGGAGTCGTAAACTTCCTAAAATCTCGATACTTCCCAAGATAAACAATATGAACACACTCAGGATACTAAAGACAACTGGAACCAGTGTGATAAATCGGAGTAACCAAAGACATTGTTCTACAAAATTCTCTAAACTTTTAAAAAATCTATTCATACGACATAATCAAAATTACTATCGCTATTTACTTTTGAATCTTTAAACGCAATTGATTTAACTCATCAATGGTGTTTACAATTTTAATTTTCCATTGACTATCGCTATTTTTCTGAATCAACGACTCAACGATCGCGTCTAAAGAAGCGAGTAACCAGTTTTCTTCTCTTTCATCTCCATCATCGAGTTCCATAAAACCAAAGAAATAGTCTTGATTTCGGGCTATCAAATTACGCCAGACCTCTGATGGAGGAACAGACCAGTCAATTTGCCAAACCTGTTTTAGCATTCTAATAAAAAACTGTTCTTCTTGACTGCGATGGGCTTCCTTTGACAGATTCTCTACGGCATCAATTAATTTTTTCTTGTTCATAATAGAGGGGAGTATTCTTAGGTGATATCAGAATCAAATCTATCTTTATAGAATACCATGTGATCGCCCTTTAAATCTTTACTAATTATTAATTTTATTTGATCCCAATCTTAACTTTTATATCGGCTCAATTGAAGAATAAAATTAAGTAGAAATACTGAATTTATTGAAAATTTTAGAACAGAAAAAAAGGTTGACTAGAGGAATATTATAGGATAAACTTCAGCCTAACTAACTACCCTTATTGATTCGCTGAATTAAAGTATTAGCGATCGCTTCGGGAGGCAAAACTTCAACGGCTGCATTTAACTGAACTGCTGCTTTAGGCATTCCATAGACAATCGAACTCTTTTCATCCTGAGCGATCGTATGCCATCCAGTCTCACGCAAAACCCTGAGTCCATCAGCACCATCTTGTCCCATCCCCGTCAGTAATACAGCAATTTCTTTATGATGCCAGTGTTGGGCAAGGCTCTTAAAAAATACATCTACAGAGGGTCTATAAGGATAATTAACAGGTTCTTTTGTATAATATAATGTGAGATCAGGACGCAGACTCAGATGATCGTTAGTCCCGGCAATATGGACAATACCTTTTTCTAAGCGATCGCCAATATTAGCTAATCGCACCGTTAGAGGGGTTTGTTGATTCAGCCAATCTACCAGACCCGCAGAAAACTGCTGATCAACGTGCTGGACAATCGCAATTGCCGCGCCAAAGTTAGCTGGAAGTCGGGAGAGAATCGTGGCTAAAGCTTTTGGCCCACCCGTTGAGGAGCCAATAGTCACAAGGCGAGGAAGTAGGGTAGAGGGTTTAGAGAATGAAGTCAGTTTTGAGGTTTGGAGTGCAGGCGTTGAGGGGGTTGATGATTTGCCTATCAGCTTACTGAGAGTAACAATTTTTGCCAGTAAGGGTTGGTGAGAACTTGAGCTTCCTTGAGTTCCTAAGATCGGCGTGTCCACCGCATCACGGGCACCATATCCCATCGCCTCAAACACTTTTCCGGCATTGTTTCCCACGCTTGCCGTCACGATCAAGATGGCGCAGGGACTCTGTTGCATAATCTGCCGAGTCGCTTCCACACCGTCCATAATCGGCATAAACAAATCCATCAAAATCAAGTCAGGAGTATCTTTTGCACAACGGTCAACGGCTTCTTGACCATCTCGTGCAATCCATACAACTTGGTAATTGGGAACAGTTAAAACCACTCGTTTGAGTGCTTCTACTGCCATAGCCGTATCATTAACAATCGCAATTTTCATAAGAAGGAATAGGGAATTACGAATTACGAATTACGAATTACGAATGGGGAATTTAGTAACCTATCTTCCAATCAGATCAATGATTGCATTGATTAATGTATCATCGTGAAAGCTGCTTTTGGTCAGATAATAATTTGCCCCAGCTTCCATGCCTTGAATGCGGTCATCCTCCCGATCCCGATAGGACACAATAATTACAGGAATAACGTGAAACTTAGGATGTTGTTTAATTTGCTTCACTAATTCAATTCCGTTCATCCGAGGCATATCAATATCGCTAACAATCAAATCATAAGAATTGCTGCGAATTGCTGTCCAAGCATCCATACCATTCACAGCAACATCAACATCATAACCTTGATTTTGTAACAATTTCCGAGTCATTTCTCGCACCGTAATCGAATCATCTACCACTAAAATTCGTTTATGGTCGTCGCCCTTTTTAGCTTTAGCTTTGACTTTATTAACATCAACAGGTCTTAATTGACCACTGTTGAGCATATTGTCAATTGATCGGACTAAATCAGAAACATCTAAAATCAAAACCGGGGAGCCATCATCCATCAAAGCAGAAGCACTAATATCCCGAACCTTACCCAAACGGGGGTCAAGGGGACGCACCACCAAATCTCGCTCGCCGAGAAACTCATCTACAAAAAGACCATAAGCGTTAGATTGGTCACTAATTACAACGACGCAAAGGGCATCAGAATCAGGGAGTGTTTCGGGCAAATCTAAAATATCGTGGGCAGCAATTAACCCAATATTTTGACCATCCTTCGTAAAATATTGGCGACCTTCAACAACATAAATCTCAGACTTGTCGAGTTTAACAATTCGATCCACCCGTGCCAAGGGAAAGGCATAAGGTTCATCAGAAATAGTAACAATCAGCGTCCTCACCACCGAGAGTGTCAGGGGAAGCTGAAAGTGAAAACTGGTTCCATTTCCCAATTGAGATACAGCACGGATAGTGCCGCCCACCTCTTGCACCATGCTCTTAGCAATATCTAATCCCACCCCTCGCCCGGAAATTTCCGTCACTTGGTCAGTAGTCGAAAATCCAGAGAGAAACAGAAATTCAATGATTTCAGCTTCCGTCAGTTGCGCCGCCGTTTCCGATGAAGCTAAATTGCGATCGACAATATGTTGACGAATAAAATTAGGATCAATGCCTTTACCATCATCAGAAACACTGATCGCCAGCATTCCACCGCGATGAAACGCTTCTAGGCGAATTGTCCCCTCAACTGGCTTTCCTGATGCCTCACGAGCTTCTGGGGGTTCAATCCCATGATCAACAGCATTGCGGATCATGTGCGTCAGGGGAGCTTCTAGTTTTTTGAGAATATCTCGATCAACCAGGGTAGACTGACCGACAATCTGGAACTTCACCTGTTTCTCTAATCGTCGGGAGAGGTCACGAACCATGCGCGGAAGTCCCTGTACCCCATCCACAAAGGGACGCATATGGGAGGCAATCACTTCTCGGTAAAGGCGATCGCTCAAATTAGTGGTGCGACGGGCATAGAGTTCCAGTTCACCCAAACGATCCGTGAGAATTTCCCGGCATTCTTGGGCTTTCTGTCGAGCCGTATCCACAACTTGTTGGCTTTCAGGACTAATCGCCGTATTCGCTAAGGCAGTATGGAGGGTTTCCAGAAGTCGGGAAAGCTCTAATTGGCGGTATCTGAGAACCGTGAAGGAATCGGCAAAGGGTTGTAACCAATTGGCCTCAACCAAAGATTCACCCGCGAGTCCCATAATTCGATTCAAATTCTCGGCGCTCACCCGCACAACCCGATCATTTGGGATGGTGATTGCTTCTAAAGCCCCATTTTCTTGACGAGGAGTTGGAGTAATCTCCGAACTCTGCTCAACGCTGACTAAGGATGATCGAGCGTTAAAATCTGGAGGTAGCAGGGCTCTAATTGCAGCACAGCAAGCCTCAAACTCTCCGATATTTTCCGTTAGCCAAGAGAGCATATCGGTTTCGGGGACTTGACTGACAGCCTGAAATAAGTCAACCCCTTGGAGTAAGACATCAATTTGTTCTGGGCCCAAGATAATAATCTTGTTCTGTGCGGCTACAAAACAATCTTCCATACAGTGAGCCAAGTTAATCACCCCATCCAGAGAAATAATCCGAGCCGCACCTTTAATGGAATGGGCCACTCGCATTAAGGCTTGCAAGATTTCCTCCGATTGGGAATTGCTTTCTAAGATCAGGAGTCCCTGAGTCAAGATCGCAACCTGCGTCTGAGCTTCTTGGCGAAATAGCTCGATCATCGAATCATCACTCATGATTAAAAAACCTTATGACTTAGGGTGTAGAACAAGAGTTCGGAGTCCAAAAAGTTGATCTTCTTGCCTTGCCAGGTCACGACCCCTTTGGTGTAAGCTTCCGATGCCTTGGAAATGACAACGGGAGCGTCTTTAAACTCATTGATATGGAAGCGATAGGTTCCATGAACTTCATCCACCGGAAAAACCCACTTATTCTCATTTTTCCCCGCTACAATCATCCGTTGAGGATTAATCGGATTCGAGAAATCTACGGATTCGGTGACGGGTTCTAAGCCCAGCAAGTCTCTGATCGAAATACAGAGCAGGGTTTCGCCGCGAATATTGATCAATCCCAAAAACACCGAGTTTCTGCGGTGAGGGACGGTATGAATGGTGTAGAGAGGAGTGACTTCTTGGAGGATATTAACGGGTAATGCTAATCGTTCGTTACCCAGACGAAAAATGATTACCGAAAGGGTGTCTGTCGCCCGAACCAACGTACCTTCCCCCACTTCGGTTTGCTGGGTGGAAGATTCTGATAAGATATCCGTCCATTCTTGGAGATATTCGGGTGGAGCCTCGCGCTCTAATAAGCTGCGTCCCGCCGCCGAATACACCTTGCAATTTCGGCAGTGGATCACGGTCTTGAGTTCGTCACAGGAGCGATCGCCCATCACCCCAATTTTATTCCAACAATCATTGAGAGTTGGAGGGTCAGAAGTGGCGGGTATGATAGATACCGTATCAATATAACTTTCCATGATTTAATTCCTTATTTTTATGCTATTACTTTAAATCGTGAAATCTCTGTTTTTAAGCTATGACTGGCTTCATCAAGCTGTTCTAAGGCATGACTGGTTTCTCGTAACGAGTCGGCCGTCTGTTGAGAGGCTTGACTCAGATGTTCCATAGCCTCGCTAATTTGCTGCGCTCCTTGAGATTGTTCATCAACGCTCTGACTCACCTGCTCAAAGCGGGGGGTTAATCCCTGTACCTGTTGAATTACTTCGGCTACTTGGTCGCTAATGCGGTCTACGTCTTCGACGCTGTTAACGACGGATTTTGTAAACTTATCCATCTCAGCCACACCAATAGACACGGCTAATTGCATCTCCTTAATCATCTGCTCAATTTCTAAAGTGGCAACGGCGGTACGATCAGCTAATCGCCGGATCTCCCTAGCTACAACCGCAAAACCTGCCCCATATTCTCCGGCTCTCTCCGCTTCCAATGCGGCGTTCAGGGACAGTAAGTTAGTTTGATCGGCTACAACTGTAATCGTTGTCACCACCTGGCTGATATTGTTAGCCCGTTGGTGCATAACTTCGAGCTTAGAAGAAATTACCTTAGTCCCTTCTAACAACTGGCGCATGACAGAATCAATGTGATGCAGATTATCTTTACTGTTACCTGCGGCTATGGTTGTCTGTTCAGCCATGGCGGCTACCTGTTCCATGGTTTTCACCAATTGCTTTGAGGTCGTGGCAATTTGATGGGCTGTTGCTGAGACTTCATTGGTTGAAGCCACCTGTTCTGCCACGGTTGCTTCTAGGTTTTTGCCAGAAGCCGTAATTAGGTCGGTAGAACTGGTGATTTGATTTCCTGAGCGTTGAATGCGATTAACCAGGGCATTCAAGTCTTTATTCATGGTATAAAAAACATTCTGTAATTGCCCGACTTCATCTTGTTGCTCCGCTAGGGAAATTTCACTGGTTAAGTCTCCCGATGAAATCCGGTGAGCAATATCAACGACCCCAGCAATCTTTGCTCCAAGGGGTTTAGCGATGGTATTACTAAAGAAAATTCCAAATAAAATAGCCGTTCCTGGCCCAATGATAATGGCGACAAAAGCCCAAAATCCGACTTGAGAAACATCTTGTTCTGAGATTTTTTCGGTTTGGGATGCTAAGTCTTCATTAATTTTTAACAATGTCAATAGCAGATTGGTGACTGCTTGGGAGGGTTGACGGTTTGCCTCAACTTGGTTCTCCAGAGCTTTTAATCCAGAGTCTACGGGCTGAAATTCTCCGGTAAAATTATTCAATACATTGACAGTTCCCTGACTCTCGAACCGAAGATTAAGTCTCAAAAACTGATCATGGGCTTTCTTCCATACATCCCACTGATTCAAAAATTCTTGATAGACTTTCTTTTCTTCCGCGCTCGACTTCGGAGCCGCTTCGTATTGATGAAATCCCTCTTGAATTTGCTTCCAAGCATTATCCATACGACCGATTTCATCTTGTCGCCCTTCTTTGGTCAAATTGATATCCAGCAAACCCCTTTCTGATGATTGAATTTGGGTTTTTCCTTCATTAATTTTCCACAGCCCAGAAATACTAGGAACATTATTCTTGGCTAAGGTATTAATGTGCTTACTCAAGCGAGAACTGCCACTCAGACCAACCAAGGCGACTATCAGCACCAGAAGCCCCATAAAGATGAAAGCGACGATCAGGCGAGCCTGCATGGATTGATTTTTGAACATATTAGGTTTCCCCTTCTAAACGTCTGTTCTGAAACCGTGATCCCAGGGCTGAAATTCGCTGCTGAATGAGGTTTGCTCCAACTGGATCGCCTTGATTTTCTTTCAACAATGCTAGGTGAACTAAGGCGGGGTAGGAATTGGGATCGAGATAAATAGCCCGTTGAAAGCACTGTTCTGCTTGCCTATTTTGTTGGTTAGCCTGATAGAGTTCCCCTAAAAGCACATAAGCATCCGCACTGGTGGGATGATCACTCAAATAGCTCTGACAAAGGGTCATTGCCTCTACAAGTCGCCCTTCATCCGCCAGTTGTCTCACGGCTTGTAAATTAAGAGAGGGTGTCGGGTTTCGGGTTTCGGGTTTCGGTTCAAAGTCACCAATTGAGGACGCTCCCCCTGCTCCCCCTGCTCCCCCTGCTCCCCCTGCTCCCCCTGCTCCCCTTGCTCCCCTTGCTCCCCCTGCCTCCCCTGCTCCCTCTTGCTTGCGATAGGCAAAGGTGAAGGGCTGACGGATGGATTTATAGGGTTCTGCGACAATTTTTCCCGTTTCAGACGCTCCCACAAACAGTAATCCTCCGGGTATCAGCAAGCGATCCAGGGCTGCTAATACCTGTTCGCAAACTTCGGATTTCAAATAGATTAATAAGTTACGACAGAAGATAATGTCGTATTGCTTTTGAGTCAGAGCCAAAGCTCTCATCACATTCCCCTGCTGAAAATTAACCAACTTACGAATAGATTCGGAGAGTTCATAACCCTGCTCTGTTTGCTGAAAGTAGTGCGATCGCGGTTTCCAGTCCTCGCCCCGAAAGGAATTTTTAGTGTAGACTCCCTGCCTTGCTTTGGCCAGTGATCGATGGCTAATATCAATGGCATCGATCTGGAACTGTTTGGGATGCAGACCCGCTTCGAGTAAAGCGATCGCTATGGAGTAAGGTTCTTCCCCTGTAGAGGATGGCACACTCAGCACTTGCAGAATATTCCGGTTGAGCGAGGGTCGCCATTCTGAGGTGATGTATGTTTTGAGGTAATCAAAGGGTTTACCATCTCGGAAAAACCAAGTCTCTGGAACAATCAGAATTTCGATTAGTTCTTCTAATTCGGTCGCGGAGGTTTGTAACTTTGCCCAATAGCTTTCCAGATCCGGTAATTTACATCTGACTCGACGAGTCTCGGCAGATCTGGCAATCTGGTTAGGGCTGGCGATATCGGGATCTAAGCCAATGGTTTGGCTCAACAATTTGGCGATCTTCTGTAGTACCATATCTAACCCTATGCGGTTTTAAACTTAGCAATTTCTTTTCGCAATCCATTTGCTGCCTCGTCAAGCCGATCTACGGCACTGTTTGTCTCTCGTAAAGAGTCTACGGTCTGCTGGGAGGCTTGACTAAGTTGTCCCATCGCTTCACTAATCTGTTGTGCTCCTTGGGATTGCTCCTCAATGCTCTGACTCACACGCTCAAAGCGGGGGGTTAAGCCTTGCACCTGTTCAATGACTTGAGTGACGCGATCGCTAATTTTGCTCACATCGGCAACGCTATCAACGACTGATTTACTGAATTTATCCATTTCCATCACACCCGTAGAAACAGCGGACTGCATTTCTTTAATCATCTGGGCAATTTCTAAGGTAGCGACGGCGGTTTGATCAGCCAGTCGGCGAATTTCCCGTGCGACCACCGCAAACCCGGCTCCATATTCCCCGGCTTTTTCAGCTTCGATCGCCGCATTCAACGAAAGCAGGTTCGTCTGGTCAGCCACTTTATTAATAGTCGTCACCACGCTATTAATATTGTTTGCCTTTTCATTCATCACTCCCAGTTTGGTAGTAATACTGTTAGTTGCGCCCGAAAGTTCGCGCATGACCGTTTCCATGCGGTTGAGGTCATTGTGACTGGCTCCGGCGGATGTGGCTGTGGACTGTGCCATCTGTGTCACCTGCTCCATGACTCTGACCAATTCTTTAGAAGTGGCGGCAATCTGTTGGGAGGTAGCACTAACTTCATTCGTCGAGGCTAGTTGCTCGACAACGGTGGCTTCTAATTCTTTTCCGGCGGCGGCAATTTGAGTGGAAGAGGTACTGATCTGAACTCCTGACTTTTGCATCTGGAGAATCAGGGCATTCAGCTTTTTGGACATATAGTGAAACGCGGTCATCAACTTGCCCACTTCGCTAGAATCGTTGCTTAACTCAATATTTTGTTGTAAATCTCCCTCAGCAATCTGTTCTGCGGCTTTCACTACCTTGGGTAGATCTCGTCGGATCGGTAATGCAATCAAAAAGGCTGCCGCCAGGGTTGCCGCGATCGTGATCAGGGTTCCCAAAATGATCATCAAAGTCTGAAACTGCTTGGCTTTCTGGGCTTGGAGTAAATTATCCTGTAGTCTGGCTTCAAGAATAGTATGGGCCCGATCACTGGCTTCAGCGAGTTTGGCAACGCGAGGAATTAAAATTTGTTGTTTGGCTTCATTCAGCTTATCGGCATCAACGAGGGGATAAACACCTGCTGCAACGCTATCGTACTCATCCCCAATCTGGATCATGGCGTTTACAGCTTCTCGCGTCTGTGGATCGGTAATCTTTGCCAATTCCTCCTTGTTGAGAAGCATACTTTCTCTGGCTTTATCATAAGTTCCGCGATAGTAAGGATCTTTCGGATAAAGAGCATATCCTCGGATACTGGCAATAATCCTAGTGACATCATAAGCATAGGAATCTGTAGCGCTGATGTTATCACCGACTTCCTTTGAGTCGGACTGCAATTCGACTAAGTGTTCTGTGCCTGAAAATAGTATGGAGCCTAGCACAATTAAAAACAGAATCGGAACGGAGAAGCCCAGGATTAGGCGGTTAGTGATATTGTTAAACATGGTATTAGGAATTGGGAATTGGGAATTGGGAATTGGGAATTACGAATTACGAATTACGAATTACGAATTACGAATTACGAATTACGAATTACGAATTAATTAGGACTCCTATTTAATTAAGTGTTTTCACCCATGAGCAGGTAAGCGTGTTGTTCATCGCTGAAAAGCTTCTCAAGCTGGAGACATTGAATAATTCGTTTTTCATCAATAATTGTGCCACTTAAGTAGGGGGCTTCATCAACCCGAATACTGGAATCTTTAATGTCTGTAGTTGATATATTTAGAGTCTCCGTTACCCGCTCGGCCATGAGACCTAAATATTGTGAATCTCCTTTTTGATTAGGATATTTAACAATAATAATCCGGGTACTGAGGTGCGATCGCCCGGGAGTTCCTTGGATTAATTGGCACAGGTCAATTACGGGAAGAATTACTCCTCGGTAATTAAATAAACCCGCGACATATTCGGGTACATGATGTACTTTCCTGAAACTAACTCGCGGAATCACCTCAACAATATAGGAACTACTAATCGCAAACAGGTCTTTTCCAGCGTAGAAAAGTAGAATTAGCATTTTTATTTAACCCACGATTGCTGCGTGAGCAATAACAACAATATTAAGAACAACAAATGAACCGGACAGGATCGGAACAGCAAAACGTCGCATTAAATCCCGTGACAATTGTTCCTGTTCTGATTCACTTAAAAATCGAGTATAAACTAGCAGACTGGCTGTGATGAAAATGTAAATAATTGCCATGATATGAATGAAATCAATCAGGGTGACGGAATTGCTACTTCCTAACTCGGATGTTGCTGTTTGCATATTAACTAAAACGGCAAACAAAGTCCCGACAAAAATACCCATTCGATCCCCAAAATCTTCATCCAGCAGCAATGTGATAATTGACAGTGCTACCGCGGCATAAACGCCCAAAGAAAGTTTAAAGAAGCTAACTTTACTCTCGCGATTAATCGTAACTGAAACCACGATGCGGGAACGACGGTAATTAGGATCTTTTTGAATGGACGGATTACCAAAGCTGGTTTGATAAGGAAAATTAACTTGAGAAATCTTAAAATCTGTAATTTTCCAACCCGCCAAATTCATATCTTTCTGATAACTGGAGCCAGAATAATCTGGGGTATGAACGAAACTAGACGCATCTAACTGGGTTTCCTCTAGTATAATTTGCAATATATGGCGATCAAATGGATAGTTATTTGTGTCCCAGTTGTAATAGAGAGTTGTACCAATTTCCTGTCCAGACCAGAAGACATTTTTACTAGATCCAAATAGATCGGACAGATTTTCATTCCGCGAAAACCTGTCGTAATTTTTGCTAACTTCCTTACTATCTAAAACCTTCAGGGTTTCTAAAGGTTTCATATTCTCAAAAGGACAGACACTCCAGATCCAGAAATTGGCAGCAAATGAGTTCTCTGCTGGGTTAAAATCTCGCAATGATGTCAAATAAACTCCAATTTGACAAGTTTTGGGAGGGGTTAAATCCTCCGCACTAACTGGCAAAATTTGATAGATCCAGCAACTAAAACTAACGGTCAGCAAGCAACTAATTAGATATAATTTATTGATCACTGCTTTAACAGCAGAATGCTGAAGTTTAGAAATATTTTCCCTCAACCATCAACTCCTTTACTAATTAGGATTAGAGCCACTGTAAGCCTGCCTCATTTGACTACAAACCGCTACAATTTAAGTTTTTTGCAGACTTGCTCTTGCTAATAAAACACCGATTTGGACACAAATCATACCGACTACGGCACTTCCAAAAAAATAAAGGAACATCGTCTGGTTATCTCCCTTGGTTAAGAAACCATTAGTTTCTAAACCGTAGGTTGAAAAGGTTGTATAGGCTCCGCAGAAACCCGTTGTCGTCATCAGTCGGAATTCAGGGGAGATCAACCGAATATTCTCGATCGCTAGGGTCAAAATATAAGCAATCAATAAACAGCCGGTGACGTTAATAAAGAATGTGCCATAAAAGCCAAAATCTTTGCCAAAAATTGCTTTGGCGGTTTCGGTGAAATAGAAACGACTCAATGCACCAAAAATTGCCCCGATTGCTATAGCCAGGGAATAACGTCCTTTCAAAAATTCCATTGTGTTTTGCCTAAAATATTGAGGATTTGCGGTTTTTTGTCAGCTAAATTTCAACCTGTTTATTAGGTTGGGACTACGACAATATTGGCGATCGCAACGCCTATCATCACCGCTATTAAACCTAAAATTGCACTCCCAGCCCAATAAAAAGCTGTGAGAAAGGTTTGTTTATTCCGCCATAAACTTAGGGTGTCAAAGCCATAGGTTGAAAATGTGGTGTAAGACCCTAAAAACCCAGTTCTAATCAGTAAATCTAATTCTTTGGGATAGCCTGTAATTCCTTTGGAAATGGTGAAGAAGAAACCCATCGCCAAACATCCAGTTAAATTAATCATAAATGTTCCGTAGGGAAATTTGGCTCCAAATTTGGCTTTTGTCCATTCGGTAATTTGATACCGAGATAGTGCCCCAGGAACTGCCCCAGCAGCGATCGCTAAAACATTAGTTATGTCTGACATTCGTTAATATTCACCCTATACTAAGTAAGTTGCCGTTTTTTGGAGTATTTTGGGTTCATAATAGAAATGTAGCTGAAATTACAAAATGTTGTTTTTAGAAAACCAAAAATTCTCTATCTTGATCAACATCAGTTTCATTGATTTCCTTATTCCCAAAAAAAGTTGTTTGTTGTTTGAATTCAAACAACTTTTACCCATCCGTCGCCATTATGCCATCAAAATTCAGAAATTTGTATTTTAGCAACATGAATATTTTTAATTATAGATATGCAGCAAATCGATATTGAGCAAATAGACCAAAATTTGTTAATCTAAATTTTTAGTGTTTGGATACAAAATCAGGTTTCTGTGAATTGAGAAACCTCCGTCAAAGCAACTTTAAGATTGACGGAGGTAAGGATCAATTTAAGCTTTTGACTTAAAAATTCTCTTTATTTCTCTTAGTAATTAGTCTGGCTCTGATATTTTCCGTTTTGGTTTTTACCATCAGTTGTTTGGATTACAAGGATTTCATTACCACCGCGAATCACTACACCAAACTGTTTGTATGGTTGAGATGGTCTTCCATCTTCATAAGACTGGGTAGCATCCAGAGAGAATGTGCCATCATTGTTAACTTTGTAAGTCCCGGTCACGCTATAACCTACTTCCTGCCCGTCAATGCTAACAAAACCCTTACCTGTATGAGCTCCATTACCATCAAAATTAGCTGTTCTCAAAGCAGAATAGGATACAGTAGAAACTGTACCATCAGGATTGGTAGTTTTGCGAGTACCTTGATCTTGAAATCCGAATCCACCTTTGAGGCTGCCATTGTTAAATTCAGTCATAACAAAATTCCTATTTGTAAATACAAGATTAATTATTAGTTAACTTGATTCTTTTGTAAAATGAATATTTTTAATTATAGGTATGCAGCAAATAGATATTAAGCAAATAGACCTAAATTTGTTAACAATTTTAAAAGTTCTACTGGAGGAAGTTAATGTTACTAAAGCCAGCCAAAAATTGAATTTAAGTCAATCCGCAACTAGCCATGCTTTAAAAAGACTCCGAAAAATGTTTAACGATCCCTTGCTGGAGCGCTCATCTGCGGGAATGCGTGCTACGCCTAGGGCTTTAGCTTTGCAAGCATCCCTAGAAAGCATCCTGCTTGATATTGAAAAGTTAGTTACAGAACCAGTTTTTATCCCGGAATTAGCTCGGGGGACGATTCGGATCGCCGCTTCAGATTACGCCACCACTGTGATCCTGCCTTCGGTTTTGAGAGAACTTTCTTTGAAGAATCCTTATCTTGATATCGAATGTTATGACTGGCATCCTGAAACTTTGGATCGGCTCAAAAGTGGGGAGATTGATCTCGCTTTAGGAATAGTAGACCTAGATAAAACTCATGAATTTGGATATGAAAAGCTATTTACGGAGGATTTTGTCTCAATCGTCAGGGTAGAACATCCTATTATTAAAAAAGGGATTACTCTGGAATCCTATATTGCTTCGCCCCACGCTTTAATTACGATTACAGGCTTACCCATTAACTCAATTAAGAAATCATCTAAAAGTCATGTTGATCGCATTTTAGAAGAATTGGGAGTCGAACGTCGAGTCAGGTTAAAGTTACCCCATTTCCTATCTGCGGCTCTAATTGTGGGTCAAACCGATATGATTTTGACTTTACCCCGTCGGATTGCTTTGATATTTGCCAGTATAGCTAAGATCACCATATTTGATCCCCCAATTGATTTGGGTCAGTATAACTATATGCAAATTTGGTCTAAGAAGTCTGATCATGTTCCCTTTCAAATCTGGCTACGCGATTTGATCAGAATCCAAACTCAAGACATCTAAGAAACAATCATTCTGTCTCTTTTTTTCTATCCCCTATCTCCTATTCCCTTGCCATCTGTAGCACTAATTTCAGGATTTCATATTAGACCTCTTGCAAAAAAAATCTATGCTATAATGCCAAACTTTCACTATAAACCGGATAAGCCTCTGTCAGTATTGATCGGTAATCTTAAAACTGTTAGTAGTAGGCTGATTCGCAAAGAATTTCCTTTGTTGGCATCAAAGTATTTTTACAATAAACATTATTTTTGGACAGGTTCTTATTTTGTCGCTAGTTGTGGTGGTATTACAGTTGAACAGTTGAAAAAATATGTTGAGCAACAATCAACTCCAGAAAATTAAATCGAATTCGCTATCGCTCATGTTTTCTTTGGTCGTGATTCATCTCACCGCCAAGCTAACGCTGTGGCGGGTGTCCTCTCACGACGTTAAGATAGAGGCTGAGATGATCTGCCCCTATTCACTATTAACAAGTAACTATTATCCCGCGGCAACCATCGTATTTCCCACCACTTCACCCTGTAACATTCGTCCGGCTGCTTCTAATAATTGCTCCTCCAAATAGGGTTTGGTAAAGTAACCTTTCGCCCCCAAATTAAAAGCCATTTGACGGTGACGATCCGCACCGCGAGACGTCAACATGGCAATGGGTAAATTTGTTAACGCCGGATCTTTTTGCATCCGAGATAACAACTCCAACCCATCCATCCGGGGCATTTCAATATCGCAGAAGACAATATCGCAGGGTAAACCCGATTTCAGTTTTTCCCAGGCTTCCTTACCATCCCGGGCTTCTTCCACACGATAACCAGATTTTTCAAACGTAATCGAAAGGAGCGATCGCACCGTAATCGAATCATCCACAATTAACACCGTCGGCTCCGACTTCTGAACCACAGGTTCCGCCGTGGCACTACCCATCTGCCAAATCTTGCCCGAAGCATCCCGACGAATCCGACCCATGGCCAAATCAATCAGTTCTAGGACATCGGCGATCGCCACAATTTGACCATCCCCTAACACCGTCGCCCCAGCAATCCCAATCGGTTTTGGTACGGGCCCTTCTAAGGGTTTGATCACAATTTCCTGTTCAATCAACACCTGATCCACCTGCACGGCCAAATAACTATTAGAAGACCGTAGGACAATCACCGAAATCATGTCTTCTTCTACATTTGCACCATAGACATTCCCCCGACCCAAATGGCGATGATAGGTCAACAGTTCCCGCAAATGACGTAGGGGCAAAATTGTACCCCGCCATTCCAACACCTTACTGCCATCGGACTCCGTGCGGATTTGTTCCCGAGGAACGTCAATCATATCTTCCACCCCATCCATTGGGAAAGCAATCCGAACCCGATCGCTCACGCAACACAAGGCCCGGGAAATACTCATATTCAGGGGCAAACGAATCGTAAACGTCGTCCCGTGTCCCAAGGTAGAATCCGTCGTGATCGCGCCCCGAATATCGGTTAAGCTGGTACGCACCACATCCATTCCCACCCCTCGACCCGCGAATTCATCCGCCACATCCTTCGTACTAAAGTTGGGCAAGAATAACAGGTCATAAATTTCTGGGTTACTCATACTTTCGGCGTCTTCGGCGGTAATGATTCCTTTCTGAATCGCCTTATTTTTCACCCGGTTGACATCAATACCACCCCCATCATCGGAAACCGCAATAATCGTTTGGTTTCCTTGGTGAAATACCCGAATCGAAATTCGGCCCACCGCCGATTTCCCCGCCGCCGTCCGAACATCCGCCGGTTCAATCCCGTGAGTAATAGCATTATTCACTAGATGAATCAAGGGGTCGTGGAGTTTACCCAGTAACATTTTGTCAATTAAGGTATCTCGACCCTCCACAAATAACTCCGCCTGTTTCCCACACTTGATCGAAATATCCCGCACGGGACGTTTCAGGGCGTCTGCCTCACTGCCAAAGGGTTCCATGCGGGCGCGATTTAACCCTTCTTGTAACGCTGTTGTAATCCGTCGCAACTCCCGAGTTACTTGGTCGGCTTCTTCAACTAAAAATCCAATATCTGCACTGGACTCCCGCACCCGCACAATTAACTCAATAATCTCTTGGGACAGGGTATGGAAGGGCGTAAACCGATCCAGTTCCGTTGAGTCTAAATCATTATTGGAATCATCATCATGAATCGAGGAACTGTCCGAAAACCAGAAGGGTTTGCGACGGTGGGACAGTAGGGAAATTTCCAAGAGCGATCGCTCATAAAAATCCTGCATCCGTTGACCCACATCTCCCAATAAAGAAACCTGATGCAGCAAATTATCCAAAAACTGTCGCATCCGTTCTTGGTCTTGTTCCAAACTGTTGCGGTTAACGACCAGTTCCCCCATCAAGTTACTCAGACCATCCAGTTGTTTCACCGGAACCTTGACAATTTGTTCGGCAATGGGTTTAGCAAATGTCCCCCTAGGAGGAGTGGTGGTTCGAGATCGAGGAGGAGCATCTTCAATCAATCGAATTAATGCGATAAATTCCGAATCCTCCTCCGAGAGTTGTGATTCTGTGTTAACGGCTTTGCGGGCGGTCTGGGAGTTAATATTTTTAGGAGGATCGGGTGTCCAGGGTTCAGCCACGGGGGTATGGAGCAGTTGATCCAAATCCAAGAAATCCTCATCTTCCACCGTCGTTTCAGCAGCCGTTGGCTGACTATCTGCCCCTCCTAAATTGAGTAGGGCATCCAAACTGGCAAAATCATCCTCCGGCAGTTCTAGGGTGGGCTGCACCGTCGCTACAGGTTCTAATTTTGGGGACATCCGGGGGAGTTGAGTGGGACTTGGCTGATCCAGGGTTACATCCGCGGCTTCTTCGAGTTCTCCTTGTAAAAGTTCTTCAAACCAATCTTCTTGAACATTCATCTGACCCGATGTGCTGCTGTCGGTTTCCCGACTGGCTTGGATTTTGGGGTCAAACTGGTCAAATAGATCATCTAAATTTTCCGCATCTTCCAATAACTCCGTAATTTGAGCCGGGGAAAGATCGACAGAACGGGCAGATGGCATCCCCTCTTGGGGATTAATCGCTAACAACTCATCAAATAAATCCCCAAAACCATCTACCGGGTCATGCTGTCGGGTTTCTACCGACATCGGCTTGGTTGCTGTTCCCGTTTCTGGGATGGCTGACTCCCCATCACTGAGGTGATCAAAGAAACTCAATAGATCATCATCGGCTCCAGAAGTCACTAAACCGGGTTTTTGTTTGGTTTTACCCTTCTGGGTTTGGGGTGGATAGCCAGAGGTTGACCGTTGATTGAACTCAGGTTTTTCGTCTCCCAACAAATCAAAAAAGTCCCCCGATATTGATTCTGTTTCGGTTTCCAAGGACGGGGAAGTTGACGCGGGGGCTTCTTCCGTCACCTCCTGCTCCCATTGATCCAAACCTTCAAATAAATCTCTGAGACTGTTATATTCTTCGGGGGTAATTTCTGGGCCGTTTTGTAAACGGGCTGGGGTATTACTGGGGTTGGTCACTGAATCTGACCAGTTCACATCGGAGAAAGAATTGTTGGGTGCTGCTACTTTAGGGTTTTTTTTCTTACTATTTCCCTGTTTCAACTGACCCGATTTTGTGGCTGTCTCCGTCGTAGTTTTAGGCGGTTTAGATTGACTTGGAGATGTTTCAGGAGATGATGTAGATGGAGGCGACGATTTGGTTTTTTTATCTGTTTTTGCCGGGCTAACCGTCTTGGGCAAAAGTTTTGTAATCCCTTCTGTTACAACAATTTCCCCCTCTCGATTCACTAAAACCAGTTCTTGGGCTTCTTTAATAGATTTAATCACAATCGGAGCTAGACTCCGATAAGTATTATCAGGATTGGCAATCACTTTTTCTAGGATCTCAATAAACTTAACCCAATTGGGCAAATCAAAGAGTTCCCCCGCCCGGGCTAAACTCCGACAGGTTTCGATTAACCCTTGACGAGTTTTTGGGGTTTCTGACTGTTTGAACTGTTGCAACATTTCTCGCAGACGTTCGGGAACATCACTGCGAAATACCAAGTCCTTCGCACTACTAGGAGGTTCTTTAGATATAACAGGAGTAGGAATGGGGCGATTAGATACAGAGGACGTAGGCCCGGTTTCTACTTCAGATGATCGCTTTGTCCCCTGTTGTTGAACCACTTTAATATGGTAATTTAAGGCTTCAAAAACAGGCTCAACATCCTGCAAAATAGCACTAGCTGCTTCTTCCGTTAAGCCATAGGGCCCTGATAACTGATCGATTAAGGCCTGTAATGTATCAAAAACCTGTAAAAATAATGATTCTAATTGTTGATCGATAAATTGAGTCGGAAGACGGTTTTCTTTCAGGATTTTAAAACTATCTTCTAACCTGTGAGCCGTTTGTTGAATACTATTAAGTCCCAACATCGCCGCCCCACCCTTGACCGAATGAGCCGCTCGGAAAACTTCATTGAGCAGTTCTGGATCTTCAATCGTCGTTTGTAGATTGAGTAATCCCTGTTCAATCGTATTGAGGTGGTCTTTCGCCTCCTCAATAAAATAGCCCATAATCCGTTGTTGCTGTTCAAGTTGCATATAAGTTATCCGTAATCAGTTATCAAAAAAGGCGGGCAATGGGGAATAGGGAATGGGCAATGGATAAGAGTTTTCTTCCAACAAATAACCGGGTCTGTTTCTTCCCTATTGCAAGAGTGCCCATTCCCCTATCTGCATTATCAGTAATCAGTTTGTCAATGGTTAATTAATTCGTAATTCATAATTCGTAATTCGTAATTTTCCGAGGCTAACCTTTCTCCGAGGAATCAACGCGGAAGCGTTCCACCGATGTCAGCAGGTCTCGCGCCACACCCACGAGTTTAGTTAAGGCACTGGACACCTTTTGGGCTTCGGTAGAAGTTTCTTGGGCGCTATGTTCCACCGCTCGCATCACCTGGGCGACGGCGCGGGCGGTTTCGTTTTGTTCAACGGTATCCGCCGTAATTGAACGGACGAGAACGTCAATCCGGTTGGTCACCTGAATAATGTCATCCAGGGCTCGTTTAGCTTGTTCCGCGAGGCGAGTCCCCTCAATCACCTGTTGATGACCTTGGGACATCGCCATCATCACCGTGTTGGTTTGGCTTTGAATTTGCATCACAATTTGTTCGATATCCTTTAAGGATTTCGCCGACTTATCTGCCAACTGTCGGACTTCATCGGCAACGATCGCAAATCCCTTACCCGCTTCTCCAGCCCTGGCTGCCTCAATACTAGCGTTTAAAGCCAGTAAGTTAGTCCGGGAGGCAATTTGAGAAATCAGCCCCACAATTTTAGAAATTTCCTGAGACGATTCTCCCAAACGCTTGACTTCTCGGCTAGTTTCTGCTACGGTTTCTCGAATTTTTAGAATCCCGGCCACGGTCATTTGTACCGCTTCCCCGCCTTTGGTCGCTAAGGCGGCCGCCGACCGAGCCACTTCTTCAGCTTCCCGCGCACTTTCAGCCACCCGTTGAATGGCATCGGTCAGTACCTGCACCGAGTTTAAGGTAGCAGCGAGTTCCTCCGCCTGGCGGAAAGCATCCCCGGCCACATCCTTGGCAAAGGTCGCACTATCGGTAGCTCCCTTACTCACCTGACGGGCGGCTTGTTTCACCTGTACCACAATTTCCCGCAGGTTTTGAATGGTTAAGTTAAAGGAATCCGCCACTGCCCCCAAAACGTTCGCCGTCACTTCTGCGGTTACAGTTAAATCTCCTCGGGCCGCCCCTTCCACGTCATCCAAGAGCCGAATCACCTGACGGTGTAAATCATCCCTAGCGTCTTCCTGTTCCTTAGCCTTGCGTTGGGCTTCTCGGGTAATACTTTGGATAAATTGGGCTGCATGGTTGAATTTAGAAGACATTTTCCCAAACTCATCCTCGGCAAAAACCGTGGCCCGGGCATCTAAATTACCCTTACTGATGGCATCAAACTGAGCTTGTAAATCGTCTGTGGCCTTAGAAATTTGTTGGGCACTGATCCGACCCAATCCCCAGGTCGCCAGAAAACTAGTCGCCCCAGCTACTGTGGTCAGCAGCCATCCGGTGCCTCGCAGATAGTCTACGACTTCGGACTTATTATTCAAGGAAGCGGTACGAGTCGCAATATTGGTGGCCGTTGCCACTAAAATCAGGGTCACCAGTCCCGTCCCCATCGCCATATACAAGGGTTTCCGCTTCAAGGAGGCATTTTCCAAGAAAGAGAATGGCCCCTGCTCGGTGGTGACCATCGTATCTATCCCTTCTCCGAAGTCTGGGGTTAGGGTGGTTACAGCCGATGCAGCGTAAGCCGTATTAAAAATCTCATCATCCCGAATCGCTGAACTGTCACTGTCGATGGTACTATTGCTGGTGGTATTACCAAATTTACTATCGACACTACTAAAATCTGAATCAACGTACAGGTCATTGTCCCCACTGTCGGTGATGCCAAAATCCCCAATATCATCAAATTCTTCAAAATCCTCTAAGAAATCATTGGGGGTCTGAGCCACCACCTGGCCATTTTGAGAACGGCCATTGGTATCATGGCTCTCCACCGTGACATCAAAGGAATCTCCAAAGGTATCTTCATCAAAGGTATCGAGATCAAAACTATTGGGAATGTCCGCCGAATCGAAAACCAGATCATCGGGTTCTTCATATTCTTCCGCATCAACATAATGGGAACGGTCGGCACCATTTATACCTGAGAGGGGGCCAGAGTCGTCGGGGTCGGACAAATAGGGATCATTGACCGCATTATTGGTTAATAGTGTTTCTTCTTCGTTGCTTTCTTCAGCATCCAGAACCTTATAGTTAGCCGTCATATTAGGAGTGTTCGGGGGTAGGGTAACAGCAATCTTGGCATCATCAACGAAGGGTTCATCTGAAAAACTAAAAGCTGAATCCAAATCAGGGTCAAACTCATCTTCCTCAAATAGTGGAGTTTCCTTGACGGAGACGAAACCATTTTGGGATGGGGGTTCATGATTAACAAACTCCTGATCTGAATCGGCTGCATCTTCTAAAGGGGCAAAAATATCATCAAGTTCTGCTTCAAAGTTCGAGGAAGCCATCACCCCTGTAGAGTTACCATTAGAGGACTCATGACTAGCACCGTTGAGTTCTCTTTGATCTGCTGGATGAGATCCATAGGCTTCTGGATCGTTTAACCCCCCCAATTCATCGTCATCCAAGCTATCAAATTCTAGGAATTCCGTCGGTTGAGATAAATAATCTGGGGATGACCCATTCAGAGTTTCCGGTGATTGGACTGAATCCGATTCGTCTTGGGGGTTTTCGGTTGGGGAATCGAGCCAATCTAAGACCTCATCCTCGGAAGAAAATAAATCCCCACTTAACTGTTCGAGATCACTGGTGTTCGATTCATCACTGGCAAAGTTTTGCCCCAAGAGGGGTTCATCTTCTTCTAGTGTAAACGGATCGGCTTCTAATTCAGTGAAAGAATTTTCTGGGTCTAGGGGGTTTAAAATTTCTGTACCTTCGTCTAAGTCTCCCCCTGGAGCAAAAGGATTATCTTCGGTGAAGGTTAGGGGAGATTGACTGCCATTGGACTGTATATAATCGGGTTCATCCTCTGAATTGTCGAACTCTAAACCGATGGCAGCATCCAGATTGGAAGTGGATAAATCCAAGTCAGCATCGTCTAAGTCTGGGAAATCAAAGTTATCATCCGGCAAATCATTAAAATCCGACCGGGTTCCTTCGGTGGCTGCCCCATTCAATCCATGGGTATCGGCGGATTCTAGGTCTAAATCAGGCATGGAGGATTCTTCTGATAGCCAGTCTAAATCTTGGGTTAAATCAACTTCCCCATCCTCGATTTCTTCATCTACTAAAGCATTAAAAATTTCTGGGGAATCGGAGCTATCATCGAAACTGCCCGCAGGAGATTCGAGTAAGTATTGATCTGTATCGGCTAAGGCTTGATGGGCTTGTTCGAGTAATTCGGAGTCATGGGTCAAGTTGATCACTGCCTCATACTGCTCACGGGCGACATCATACTGCTGCAACCCATAGCCATAGATGTGACCACAGAGAAGACGGGCCGATGGATCTTCTGGATAATCTTCCAACAGTTGATAAACCAGCGCCGCCGCCTGTTCGTAATTTCCCTGACAGTATGCTTCCTCGGTTTGCTGATACTCTTGTAGGAAGTCTGTGCTTGTTGCCATGAGCGATTCCCCTTTTGACTTTCAAGTTTAGTGTTGCTCGTGCTTAATAGTTAAGATTTCAATGTAGAAACACGGATCATAAGGATGTAACCCGGTCTGTAGTAGATTTTCTAATAATCCCGACCCTCGGCTGGGTGAGTGGGGATTGAAAGTTTAATCCTAGGGTAAAAAAACCGCTGGTGGGGGTTTTTGATTTCCCAGGTTAACAGCTTTAGCTTAAGCAGTTTTATAATCAATTGATAGATCGGTTTCCTCAACGGTTATAGGACGAAACCGGCTGCTGACGGGTCACGTTGCCCAACGAGCCGAGCGCAGAATGGCGATTTGGTCTAAAAGTCGCAGGACGCTGCCTTCGGTTCCAACTTGCCACTCTCCTTTGATAAAAGGAGTCATACTATCGCTGACTTGGGTGGGCATTTGCATTTTATCAGGGTCAAGCCATGCCATGTCATTGACTTCATCAACGGCTAATCCTAATATAATGTCTTGATCTTCAACGGCAATCACATGGATCTCTGTTCGATCCGTATTCAGGGGAGTTGAATCACCTAAAAACTGACCTAAATCGGCGACCCAAATCACTCGACCCCTAAGATTGAAGGTTCCCAGTAACAGGGGGGAAACATTAGGAATTGGGGTCATCCGGTCTGGCGATTGAAAGAGTACCTCCCGAATCCCGATGGCGGGAAGGGCAAACTCACTCCGTGAAGGAACGAAAAAGCGAAGATGGGGTTCACCTTCGGGGGTTTCCAGTTCTTGAAATCCTGGACTGTCTGTTCCTGGCCCGGTTAAAAAATCAGGATTCCCAACCATGGTTATTTTTCACCTATCCTCTAAGTAATTGTTTAACGGTTCCGACTAATTCTTCAGGTTGAAAGGGTTTAGCAATATAAGCATCTGCCCCTTGTTTCATTCCCCAATAGCGGTCAAATTCTTCCCCTTTAGAGGAACACATCACGATGGCAATATTACGGGTTTTGGGATCGGATTTTAGGCGACGACAGAGTTCATAGCCGTTCATCCTGGGCATGACAATATCTAGCACCATTAAATCGGGGCGGTTTTTTTGCACTTCTTCGAGTGCTTCCACACCGTCAGTGGCGATACTGACTTTTAACCCATTCTGCTTGAGAAGACCACAAATCATCTCCCGTTGAGTGACACTATCTTCCACAACCATAACTGTATTCATCTTTCTTCTCCCTTAGAAACTCCCAAATTACCTGTAGTCAGGTTGGCGGTTTGAGTCCAAGTGGAACGAGGTTTATGCTGCATTACAAATTCATCGTAGAGTGTAAGAAAACCTAAGTATCTCAAAAGATGTGATTCTATTTCGATTATACAAATCTTTGAGAGCCGAAATTGATCCGGCTGGGGGTTTTCTGTTTCAGGGGATGTCGCGGTCGCAGAAACGGTCAATGGATTCCATTGCCGGAGATCAGCCAGGTGATATTAGGTCAAAGGGTTTCTAACTCTGTCATAAATTCATCTTCTAAATCTGTATTAACAGAAGCATCTATTGTTTTTCCTGGCCCAATATAGGTTTCAACTAATGTTAATAATTCGGCATCTCCAAAGGGTTTTGTTAAATAATTTGTCGCCCTCACCATACGGGCTTTAAGTCGGTCAATAAATCCATCAATTCCTGTTAACATAACAATCGGAGTTTGACGGAAAGCCGTAGAATTTCTTAACATTGCACAGATTTCATACCCATTCAATTCAGGCATAGCAATGTCACAAAGAATTAAATCAGGTTTTAGCTGAAAAACTAAACTCAATGCTTTTAAAGGGTTGCCAATTGCTGTGGCTTCATAGCCCTGTTCTCTTAAAATGATTTCAACACTTTCCCGAATTACTAGATCATCATCAATACAAACAATTCTCGGAGTTCTATTCCTATCAGTAAAGGTTTCTGGCTCGTTAAAAATGTTTTCAGGATGGAGAGCCAACAATTGTACAAGTCCCTGTTGGACAAAGGGATAAATAGCCTTGGCTACCGTGACAATATCTCGGTGTAAGTAACGGGAAATTTGACGAATTGAGGTTTGACCATCCGCCCAATGATTTAGGCTTTCAAATACTTTGGGTCGGACTGTTTTTTGTAATTTTGACCGATCGGTGATCAAGGGACATTGGTTGGGGGAGGTAATATGGGGATGGAATTTTTTCCACTCTTGAACTTGTTTGAAAATATCGGCTAATAAGGGACTAATTTCTAAGGTGGTTAACTGGGGGGCTAATCCCGATCCCATTTCAAAAATAAAAGCACCTTGATGTAAACTCAGCAAGTCAAATAGGGTTTCTTGAACCATACAATGAATGATATTACGGGCGATGTTTGGGGTAATTACTTGATTTTCTAGCAACACCCATAAATATCCGTATTCGGGCGCATTGACCGACGTGATCGAAGGAACTTCTAACTCTGAAAGCACGGTTTCGGCCTGATAGCGCCGTAAGTAATCCCGTAATCTCTGGAGGCTTCCTTCGCTTTGGCCGGCATAGATAATTCGACCATTCCAAGAAAACACTAACCAACATTGTCCCGTGAGACGAATGGGATGGCGTTCCATTTCCATCGTCGTCTGGGATGAACTGTAAGCTTCTACCATGAGTTCCCCTGTCCTCTGGCCAAGCTCAATCAGTTGTAAAATACTACGAATATCAATTTCGTTTAAAGAGCCTTGCATTTAGCAAGTTGCCTCCTGCAAATCAGTTTCAGTTTATATATAGCAGGGAACATTCGCGGTGGAACATCCAAACGGCTTTTAGCCAATATTCCACAGCAAGTTGTCTTCAGGTTCAAATCATAGAGCCAAGATGCCCCTTTGTCCCGTCGCAAAGCCTATGGGTTCTAAGAAAGTTCTAAGAAAGTAGAACTCACATTGAGCATACCAGTCCGAGGCTTGGAATACAACTTAAAGGGATTGATAGTTCTGGTGTGGGAACTCCGATTTTCTGGGTATCTTTTCCCTAGCAAGGGTCTGATGCTGGTAATTCGGAGGTAACTTAGGGTGATTTGATGAAAAATTTGCGAAATATAGGCAGGGAATCTAGTGAAAAGTCCCTGGAGATGTTAACTTTTATAAACGCCCTCTGGAAACAAATTACGATTCTGACCGGGTAAACTGTCCATCCATCATGATTTTCAAGCAAAATGCAAGCAGCGATCAATCCCACCCTAGCTAATTTGTCCATTGTTCCCCAACGTCAGCCTCTGAAAGTTGTGGTATTAGGAGATAGTCTCGTCTATGGATTTGGTGATCCTGAAGGGGGTGGCTGGGTGGAGCGACTGCGGCGTCAATGGATGTCACCGGAGGCAGTTGGCCCGATTCTTTACAATTTGGGGGTACGGGGAAATCGGGTGATTCAAGTTTGCGATCGCCTAGACCAAGAATTGCGCCATCGGGGAGAATTACGCAACCGTTTACCTGACGTGAGTGTTTTTTCTGTGGGATTAAATGATTCGGCGCGGGTACAATCGTTTCAAGGTCGCAATTATACGGAATTTGATCATTTTGAAACCACCCTACATCGTTTATTGGATAAAGCTCAAAAAATGTGTCAGGTTGTATTTGTGGGAATGGTTCCGGTTGATGAAAGTAAAATGCCCTTTCAAGGCTGTTTATATTATACTTTGGCCGATCAATTTCGCTACAAAGATGCCACTCGTCTCGCCTGTTTAGAGCGCAATATTCCCTATTTAGATTTATTGGAAATTTGGCTAGATCGAGGGGAACATTGGTGGAAATCTCGGTTATGTTCGGATGGTTTACACCCGAATGTTGCTGGATATGAGGCGTTATTACAGGACATTCACCAATGGGAACCTATTCAGAAATTAGCCCATTAATCTAGGAACTCCAGGGGTAAAATCTTTCCCTCCGGTGTTCCCTATTCCCTATTCCCTATTCCCTGCTATAAACTCCGAATCACCCGACAAGGATTTCCCGCCGCTAAAACCCCAGGAGGAATATTATCAACCACCACACTCCCGGCGCCAATGGTGGTATTGTCGCCAATTTCTACCCCTGGACAAATAATCGCACCGCCACCAATCCAAACATTATCACCTATTTTAATCGGTGCTGCTAATTCTTTTCCGGTTAGGCGTAATTCGGGATCAATTGGATGATAGGCGGCATAAATTTGAACATTGGGCGCTAATAAAACATTATCCCCAATTTCAACATAATTGCAGTCTAGGATAATACAATTAAAGTTCATATAAACATTATTCCCCAGTTTAATATAACAGCCATAATCACAATAAAATGGGGGAGTAATGCACAGATTATTTCCGATTTTATCGAATAACTCCAAGAGAATTAGTTGACGAGTTTCTAACTCATCTTCTGTGGTACTGTTATATAAACGAGTCAGTTTAGAAGCGCGTTTACGTCCTAAAACTAACTCGGGATCGTTACCGAGATATAATTCTCCCGCCAGCATTTTTTCCTGTTCGGTTTTGGGTATATTATCCATACTAATCCGCATTAATCCAACGAAACACAGAAGCGATCGCCCGGTTCACAAAACTATTGGGTTTCTCCCCAATAATTTTACGTTGAGCTTGATCCCGTTCTAATTCTAATTTAGCAATTAATCGTTCTCCTTTTTGTTCACGAATCAAAGCCACCAAATAATCATGGGTAAGTTGATATCGATCATCGGGGATATCCGGGAGGTGTAGAATTAATCCTTCCTCTACTAATACTTCTAACAAAGGTTCAATTTTACTAAATTCTGTATTTAATTCTTCGGCGAGTTCTTTGCTAGTTTTCAGGGGACGGTGTTCTTGTTCACTGGTCAAAACATTGAGAATTTTAATTACTATTCGTTCATTTTTGGTACTACAATCTCGAATGATTTCATCCAAAAACTGCTCTAACATTTTTTGTCTGGGATATTCTCCCAGTTTTCTGTATTGTTCTAGGGTTTGAATATCATTGGATTGTAATTGGGTTCCAATCAATTGTAATTCAATCGGTCTAATTTGATCAATATTAACAGTTAAATCTTGAATTAATTGATTCATTAAATCAGGTTTTATATTAAATTGAGCTCGCTCAACTTGATTTTGAATTAATTTTTTTGCTTGAATTAAAGTAAAGTTATCTAAGCCATAAAGCACTTTTCTTGAGAGGATTTCAGCCTGAATAACATCTTCTAAATTAGTTCGGCGATCGCATTCTAACAAATAATGTAAAGCATCATCTCTTAATGAGAGTAAAATCTTAATTGAATCCAAGCTCAAACTTTCTTTTAAAAATTCATAAAAGGGTAATCGTTGTTCTAACTGTTTACACACCACAAAAAATTCTTCAAATTGATCAAAAATTAATATCGTGGGAATTTGATTTTGATCATTGCGTTTGAGTAAATTGATCACTGAATTTAAGTTCCAGGTTTTCGGGTTGGGTTCGCGTAACCAGTCGGTATAAATTCTGAGTAAAATTGGTGTAGCAACTTGAGGATTACGCCCCTGTTCTTCTAAGAGCTTGGGTATAATTCCTGCATTCAGTAATGAACTTTTTCCTACCCCGGACTCTCCATGCAAAATAATCAGTTTATGTTGCGGGTCTTGAATCCGTTCAAATAGGGCTTGAACATCCTTTAAACGGTCGGAATTTTCAATTTCTACAGCGATAGATTGTTGTTGTTCATTCGGTTTAGATTGGGCTTGTAAGGTGCGAACCCCAATAAAGGCGCGTAACCCATATTGATATTCTATTTTAATTTTTTCTTCCTTTAAACGGGAGGCTTGAATATATAAATCTTGATCAAAATAAAGTTTGTGTAAAGCGGTCAAAATTCTGAGATAACCCTTGGGATCATCTTCAAGACTGGTTCTTTTTAAGGCTTCTTCGAGTTGACTAACCGTAGTTTCCCACTGTTTTAATTCCTGTTTGGATTCCGTGAGTAAATAAAGATAGGAATTATTAGAACTGGCGGTGGTGCTCATCGGGTCACTGTAGGTAGATTGACCTTGAATGGCTAAGGCTAACTCCGCTAATTGATTGGCGTGCGCCCATTTAGATTCATGTAACGCAGCTTCGGCCAAGAAACCATAATCCTTGGCTAACTGGGTTTCTGAACCATAGGAAATATGTAATTCAATGGCTTTTTTGGCTGCTTTTTGCAGTGCGTCCCATTCCTCTAATTGTCTTAAAACCGTGGTTAATTCCCCAATAAATTTAGACATTAAATCAGGGCGATTGACTTTATCAAAAATTTCTAAGCTTTTCTCAAAATAGTTTCTAGCTTCTTGCAAGTTTTGAGTATTTTTTGAGGGATTATCGGACTGACTTAGGGTGACAAAACATAACCCCAAATGGAATAAAACCCCCCCCATTTGTTCGATAAATTGATTGGGTAAAATGGTTTCTCGGTTAGCCATAGAAAGCATCTCTAAATTGCCTTTAGCTAAAGCCGATGGCCAATATTCCAAACTGCGACGATAATGGTAAAGAGTCGCTTCTAGGTCGTGATTATCGTAGGCTTCTCGACCCAAAATAAATTGTAATCCGGCGATTAAGGTGGGTAATAATTGCTGGTAGTTGTTTTGTCGAACTTGCTGAAGAATGACTTTAAATTCAGCATAGGAGTCTCCCAAAAGCGTAGCATTGCTTTGGAATAGCTCCGTATTGGGATCTAAAATTCCGGTAAACACCTGCTCAACACAGCGATTGAGAAATAGAATAGATGGGGAGGAAGGATTACCAGGAACAGTTTGGGGGGGAGTAATGTCGCTCATACGATTGCCTCAGACTGGGTGTAGTCTTAGAAGTATTAATAGTGTGGCATTTTTTGGATTAAAAAACAATAGTTGGGAAAAGCATCGAGGTATCCCTGGATATTTTCAAGGATACCCGTTTAAAGATTAAACCTTGGGGTGGGTTGGGCTAGAAATTTTGCCTGTTTATGGTAAACATTTATTATGAGCCGCTTCGAGGGTTTTTACATAATCTGAATCTTTTCCATATAGTCCCGTTAAAATATTAACTGTTTCTTCGACTAAGATCAAAGAATTTACCGTATTAATCCAAGATATATCTCCGGCGGGAAGAATCATGCCATAAAATTCACAGGTTAAGGGTTCCTTGGGAATTAAAGCATAATCTTGAGGTTTGATGGCTGGATTTCTCAGCACTTCTCCAATTAATAATAATCCGTCACTGGCGAAGGCATTTAAACGACCCTGAACCACATCTTCCACGGCATTTTTTCGACCGTCAACTCCTGGGTATTCTACAACTTTTGCTAAGGAATAACGACTGCTAATAAACTGTTGGGTTAAGGAAGCGGGTAAGACCCCAATGGAAATGGCTTCTAAAGCTCCCGAGGGTTGAATATAAGATTGATTATCCGGTCGAACTAATAAATGAACACCTGTGGCTAAAAACCGATCAGAATAGGTAATACCGGATTCTGGATTCCGCAAAATTGTATTAGGGCCACATTCTAAATGAACTTTTCCTTCCCTGACCAGTTGTTCCCGATTTTGCAAATTTGAGGGAATTAATTGTACTTCTATGGGTTTACTTAGTTTTAACTGTTTTTGCAATCTTTCTCCTAATAAATCCATTAATTTAATACAATATCCCTCCCATTTACCATCGGCGGAAACAAATCCTAATGGGGGTGCATCTTCTCGAACTCCTACTTTTAAAACTCCGGTTCTTTTAATTTCTTCTAAAACTGTTCCAGCAAAACTTTGTGCTGGGAAAAGTACCGATAAAATCAGACTTAATGTAATAGTCGCGAGTTTGGTTTTCATGTGATAATCAGGGTGAAAAACACAGTAATCGAGTCTAGCTTACCGCAAAAAGCCGGGGGCAGACCAAATAATCTGGCTTTTGTAAAGGCGATTGAGTTGGCAAGGGACAGGGAAAACGGTAATATTTTTTAATCCCAATAGAGTAGTAACAGAATATGGATTACGATTTAGTGATTATTGGTGCGGGAGTGGGCGGACATGGTGCTGCTATCCACGCCGTTGGTTGTGGCTTGAAAACCGCAATTATTGAAGCGGGGGACATGGGGGGAACTTGTGTTAACCGAGGCTGTATTCCCTCTAAAGCCCTATTAGCCGCATCGGGACGAGTGCGAGAATTACATAATACCCATCACTTAAAAAATTTGGGCATTCAGTTAGGACAAGTCAGTTTTGATCGCGAACAAATTGCCAACCATGCTGATAATATTGTAACTAAACTTCGGGGTGATTTAACCAATAGTTTGAAGCGGTTAGGGGTTGATGTAATCCAAGGTTGGGGCAAAGTTTCAGGGGCGAATAAAGTGACCATTGAAACCACTAATGGGGAAAAAACTATTACCGCTAAAGATATTATTTTAGCCCCGGGTTCTGTGCCCTTTGTTCCCCCTGGAATTACGATTGATCATCAAACAGTTTTTACCAGTGATGATGCGGTTAAATTAGAATCCCTACCCCCATGGATTGCTATTATTGGAAGTGGCTATATCGGATTAGAATTTTCTGATATTTATACGGCTTTAGGTTGTGAAGTTACCATGATTGAAGCCTTGGATCAATTAATGCCAACCTTTGATCCTGATATTGCTAAATTAGCTCAAAGGGTTTTAATTAATCCCCGGGATATTGAAACCAAAGTCGGAAAATTAGCTTTAAAAGTAACGCCGGGTTCTCCGGTTATTATTGAGTTAGCCGATACCAAAACTAAAGAAGTAGAAGAAGTCCTAGAAGTGGATGCTTGTTTGGTCGCCACTGGACGCATTCCTGTGAGTAAAAATTTAGGTTTAGAATCGGTTAATGTTGAACCTATTCGGGGCGGTTTTATTCCTACAAATGATCATTTAGAGGTATTATCCGGGGGTGAACCTGTTCCCCATTTATGGGCGATTGGAGATGTGACGGGTAAAATGATGTTAGCCCATACCGCATCCGCCCAGGGGGTCGCCGTTGTGGAGACTATTTGCGGACGTCCTCGGGCTGTGGATTATCGGAGTATTCCGGCGGCGGCTTTTACCCATCCTGAAATTAGTTATGTGGGTTTAACTGAACCGGCGGCGAAGGAATTAGGACAAACAGAAGGGTTTGAAATTGCAACGGTGAAAACCTATTTTAAGGGGAATTCTAAAGCCATTGCGGAGGGAGAAACCGAAGGGATGGCTAAAATGATTTATCGTAAAGATACGGGGGAACTTTTAGGGGTTCATATCTTTGGTCTTCATGCTTCTGATTTAATTCAGGAAGCGGCAAATGCCATGTATCACCGTCAATCTGTCCATGATTTAGTGTTCTCGGTTCATACCCATCCTACCCTTTCTGAAGTGCTTGATGAAGCCTACAAACGGGCTGTTTTTAGTGTTGGGGGTCATTAGAAAATATCAAAATTATCCTGTAGGGGTGAGGCGCGCCTCGCCCCTACAACGAATGGGATGTCAAACTATTGATCCAATTGATTTAGACTTGCTATATATCTTGATTAACGTTAAATTTCATATCATGATATCATTGATTTTAGATCAATTAAGAGGATTAATCTATGTCTTTTTACTATCAAAACCTAGAGGCTTTTTTGAAATTATTAGAAGAACAGCCTCAATTATTTAATAACTCACACCGTCAAGATCTGATTGAGTTGATTGAACCCTTACCCGATGATATTGAAACTTTGTCAATTGCGATCGCCAGTTGGTATGAAAACTATGATGATATTGTGGATGCTCAGTTAGAAATTCTGAATAGTGCTATTTTAATTAATAACGATTCTGAACAAACAGCAACTTCAAAATTAGCATTAGCTCGTTTACCCCTAACTAATATTAGTTCTGTTCCCAAACCCAAACTTGAGTTAAACAAGGAAACTTTAAAAAATGCCATTCAACCCTTATCGGGAACAACTCCTCCTCAATTATAATTGATGGCGTAAAAAATCTCGGTTGATTTCATATCAATCTATTCGACAAATGATTGAAGTTTACGCTAAACTATATCTATCTTAATTGGGTTAACCTGTTTATGTTTATTGTTGATCACGAACCCGCTAACCTTCAAAGATTAGAACAACCGGGAGAATTTGATGATATTATATTTCCACCTAGTGATTTATGGAGTGAGGAACCTCCCGTGGAAAGTGATTTACACCGCAGACAAATTGATCTCCTGATTCATCTTTTAGAGTGGTGGTGGCGAAACCGTCAAGATTTTTATGTTTCTGGAAATTTAACTATCTATTTTAACCCGAATCAAAAAAAATCACAGGATTTTAGAGGGCCAGATTTCTTTGTGGTTTTAGACACAGAACGCAAACCCCGGCGGAGTTGGGTGATTTGGGAAGAAGGCAAATATCCTAATATTATTATTGAACTTTTATCCCCATCCACCGCAGAAATTGATAAAGGATTAAAGAAACAACTCTATCAAGATAACTTTCGCACCTTTGATTATTTTTGGTTTGATCCTGATACCTTAGAATTAGCCGGATTTCATTTAGTAGAGGGTAAATATCAACCCCTTGAACCTAATGCTCAAGGATGGTTATGGAGTCAACAATTAGAATTATTTTTAGGTCTTTATAACTCCCAATTGCGTTTTTTTACCTCAGACGGTCAACTCCTCCCCACTCCCGAAGAAGCAGCAATAGCAGCAGAAATATTATTAGCAAAATATCGCGAACAATTTGGGGAGTTAACCTAATCTTTTAAGTCGGTGGTCATAAAACGTTGTTGGGTTTTAGCCCTCCCCTGAACACCCAAGCCCCACCCCTGACCAAGATTAGCCGAATAATTTTGCTCATTTAAGATTTGTTACGAAAATTAAGGTCTAATCAAGGTAAAATAAATTCCGTTCAGAACCCGCAGTTTAGGTTATTATCCCCAACCCTGATATTTGCGATTCAGTTTGGGGTGAAAACACAACTCGGGACTACTCATTCAGATTCAATTACAATATCTGTGCAATCATCCAATAAGTCTAACCAGGCCACCCTTAGTGCCTCAGCAACCAGAAAATCAGAGTTACCCTTTACTCTCCAAGATATCAAAGCGGCCATTCCCGCCCATTGTTTTGAACCCTCAGTTGGGAAATCTCTAAGTTACTTCTTCATTGATATTTCGATCATTGCCGGTCTGTATTTTGTAGCCTATAAACTCGATTCTTGGCTGTTTTTCCCCATTTTTTGGGTGATGCAAGGAACGATGTTTTGGGCGTTATTTGTTGTGGGCCATGACTGCGGCCATGGGTCTTTCTCCAAAATCAAATGGCTGAATAACTTAATTGGCCATCTGTCCCATATTCCGATTCTAGTTCCCTATCACGGTTGGCGCATCAGCCATAGAACCCATCACGCCAATACCGGAAATATTGATACCGATGAAAGTTGGCATCCGGTAACGGAAAGTACGTTCAATAATATGGTTTGGTATGAAAAGCTGTTGCCCTTTTATATCCCCTTAGTCGCCTATCCGGTTTATCTGTTCCGAAGTTCTTCTCCCCTTCGTAAAGGCTCTCACTTTTTGCCGAGTAGCCCTATGTTTAAAGAGTCCGAAAAATGGGATGTTATTACCAGTACATCTTTAATGATTGTAATGGTTAGCTTTTTAGGGTTGATCACTTATCAGTTTGGATGGGTGTTTTTCCTGAAATACTATTTCATGCCCTATTTCGTGTTTGTGATGTGGCTGGATTTAGTCACCTACTTACATCATACCGAGGCTGATATTCCCTGGTATCGGGGGGAAGATTGGTATTTCCTCAAAGGAGCTTTATCCACAATTGACCGGGATTATGGCTTTATTAATCCCATTCATCATAATATCGGAACTCACGTTGCTCATCACATTTTCTTGAGTATGCCCCACTATCATTTAAAAACAGCAACAGAAGCGATTAAACCCCTACTGGGTGAATATTATCGGTCTTCTAATGAACCGATTTGGAAAAGTTTTATTAAATCCTATCGGTCTTGTCATTTTGTTCCTGATAACGGTTCAAAAGTCTATTATCAATCGGCTTGGAATTCTGACAAAACCGTTGATTAGATCCTGTAAATCTTTAAGAAACCGAGTTTTAAAACCATTGTTTAGAACCCGGTTTTTTTCTGGGAATTATTGAATTTTAACGGTTAATTGATAACTAGCATTCCCCCGAGTTCCACCAACGATAATTTCATAATTTCCGGTGGCGGGTAATTTCAAACTAGACTGGGTGGCTTCAGTTTTCAAAACCTGCCCATTGGGAGCAATCACATCAAAAACAGCATTATTTTCTAAAGCGGTAATTTTTAGATCCATTCTTTGACCCTGGTTGGCTTTTAATAAATAGATATTGCGAGTTCCTCGCACCACCGACTGACTCACAGTTGCCGAATTTTTCCCTGGGGCAAAACGAACTTGAGAGACTAAACAGGGTTGTTTTTTATAAACTGTTCGTCCCGTATTTAAAGAGTCTGAATTTAATGTCCAAGTTTCCTTGGTTTTTTGAGTATCTAACTCAATTTTTGTAGTGATATTTAAGTTTAATTTATTGCCATTTTTCGTCCCTTCTAATATTTGAGTATAGGACGTATAATAGGATTCTTTTTTGTTATGAATGGTGGCTTCAACTCGACCCGTGACTTTATTCCCATCAATATAAATCCGGGCAGTAGAGTCCATATTATCATCAGCAACAGAAAAACAATATCCTTGAATTGAGGAAGCAGAATTAGAATTTTGAGCTAATTGGACTGAAGAATTAGAGATCACAGAATCCAATGTTAAACTATTAAGATTAGGACTCAAGCTAAGAATTGTTCCAGTCAAAACAACAAAATTGAATAATTTGATCATAAAAAATTTGGGTAGAAACTCCGTATTTTGGGGTTTAGGGGGATGGCTTTTTCCATTATATAGCAATCCGTATAGGATTTGTGATCAAAACCTGTAGGGGTTTGGTCTCCAAACCCTCTTTACGCCTGGGTTTGGAGACCAAACCCCTACGATAAAATATTTAGGATTGCTATATCTTAAAAATGATTATTTCACCCTAATCCGATCGCCCGATTTCATATTAATTTCCGATTGCTTTTTAATATAATCAATCACCACATCCGCCAATAAAAATCCGGTGTCAACTTGATTTTTTCCTGATTTCATCACTTCATAACCATCTCCTCCGATGGACATGAAATTATTGGCAACCACTCGATAGGTGGCGGTTAAATCCAGGGGTTTTTCTTGCCCTGATTGATCAATAATGGTAACGGAAATAACCCGAGAACCCGCCGGAGCTTTTGGATCATAAATGAACCTTAATCCTGAAACTTGGGGGAATCTTCCCTCTCCTAATTCTACTTGACTGACGCCATGTTCTAAGGCTTGTTTGAGTTGTTCTCCGGTTAAATCTAAGCGAGCAATTGTATTCCCAAAAGGCATGACTTCAATCACTTGACTCACACTAATATTTCCGGCGGGAATACTAGACCGAATTCCTCCAGAATTTAATAGGGCAATTTCAGCGCCATCGGGTCTTAATTTATTTAACATAGCATCGGTAATTAAGTTCCCTAAATTAGTTTCTTGAGTTCTAACTAAATCTCGACTTCCTTCTAAGGGGGTGAGGGTTTTTCCAATAATAGTTTGGCGTAGGACTTCTAGGGAAGCGGAAAATTTTGCTAACTGTTGGGCAAAGCTGGCATCCGGCTGAATTTGAACATCAATGGCGTGGGGTGTGCCTGTCCAAGAAGTTACTTCCCCTCGGCGATTAAATTTAACTTGTAAATCCCCTAAATATTTGCCCCATTCCCAAGACGTCACCACTAAAACCTTCTGACCTTTCGGGGTGGTTTCAACAATAGGATAGGGTTGTTTAGCATTGGGCATGGAACCTAACGGCGTGTGGCTATGTCCCCCGATAATAATATCAATATCATTGACGGTTTTAGCCAGTTCTAAATCCGATTCTAAGCCAATATGAGTTAATCCAATAATTTTATTCACTCCTTGTTTTTTTAACTCAGAAACCGCCTTTTTTGCCGCTTGAATAGCATCGGTAAAACCCACTCCTTCCCCGGGACTCGACATATTAGCCGTGGCTTCTGTGGTTAAACCAAATACCCCGATTTTTTTCCCTTTAACCGATAGAATCACCCAAGGTTTTACTAACCCAGCCAAGGGAGAATTAGGTGCGATTTCCAGATTGGCCGAAAGCATAGGAAACTTAGCTTTTTTAATAAAATTAGCTAAAACGGTTTGTCCTCGGTCAAATTCATGGTTTCCCAGGGTAACCGCCTGATAATTCATCTGATTATAAAAGGGTAAATCCGCTTGACCTAAATATTGGTTAAAATATAAAGTGCCTTGAAAAATATCCCCCGCATCTAGGAGGAGAGTTTCTCGGGGATTTTGGATTTTTAAGCGATCAATTAGGGTTTTACGTCGGACAATGCCTCCTAGTTCTGTCTCATTAACGGTGATGGGTTCTAGGTGGGCGTGATGATCATTGCTATGGATAATTCTCAGGTCAAATCCAGGATTGAATAATCCTAAACTGGGGGGAGCGATCGCTAAAATTATCCCGACAAAAAATAGAATAAAACTGTATTTTAGTATTCGTTTCATAAGTTTAATAAAAATTGAGATTTCTCTACAGAATGAATAATTTTAAACACTCCGTAGAGAAATGTAGCATAATTCTGAGACAGTTTTAGCTAAAATTTTAACTGAGGGTGATTTGAGTGTGATTCTACTCCTGAGTCGGTTTTTCTACTGGGGTTTCTGGAGAATGGGATTGTTCATTACCAACTTGGGGAACTTCATAACTAATATCGCCAAACACTGAAATAAAATTCCCCATTTCCGGGGTATCATTAACGACAGAAAACTGATCAGGATACAAAATTACATTCTCATATTCAAAACCCGATTCTCCAGTTTCACTAAGAATAGTTAGGTCAACCGCATATCCCTCTTTAGGACGTTCATAACATTCGATTATTGTTCCAATTGTTCCTTTGGGAATTAGGGATTTTCCAAAATCTGCGGGAATATCCACTAATGTTTTAATCCGATCATAGGCTTGTGCTTTCATTTTAAATCCTAAAATGGAGTTAATCTATCATACCGGATCGGATATGAAGCAGCCAGAAGTATTATCCCCATTCCCTATTCCCTATTCCCTATTCCCCATTCCCCATTCCCCATTCCCCATTTCTATGACCTTATACAAAGTTGGTGGTAGCTTAGAAAATCATGATCCTACTTATGTGATGCGAAGTAGTGACCAGCACCTTTATCATGCCTTAAAAGCGGGACAATTCTGCTATGTTTTTAATTCCCGACAAATGGGCAAATCTTCCTTAATGGTTAGAACTAAATACCAACTCGAAGCGGAAGGATATGCTTGTACAGTGATAGATATGACCCTAATTGGTAGCCAAGATACCACTCCGTTACAATGGTATAAAGGAATAGTAATGGATTTATTACGGGGATTTGGATGTTTTGATAAACTTAATTTAAAGATCTGGTGGCAGGAACAAGAAGGAATTTCTTTATTACAAAAATTAAGTGAATTTTTAGAAATTTTATTAGTCCAGCAATTTCCTGAACAGAATCTCTGTATTTTTATTGATGAAATTGATAGTATTCTGAGTTTAAACTTTCCCACGGATGACTTTTTTGCCCTAATTCGAGCCTGCTATAATCAACGGGCGATTAATCCCGCCTATAAACGTCTAACCTTTGCCTTATTTGGTGTGGCGACTCCTTCGGATTTAATAGCTGATAAAAACCGAACTCCCTTTAATATTGGCACAGCAATTAATTTAAGCGGATTTACCTTAACAGAAGCTGCCCCTTTAGTCCAAGGATTAACTGGAATTTTTGAACAACCGGAAGCCATGCTTCGAGAAATCTTAGCCTGGACAAATGGGCAGCCATTTTTAACCCAAAAACTATTAAGATTATTGGTGTTAAATCGGCAACTAAAAAATGATCTGATTGCTCAAAATAGTCCGATATTATGGATTAAAAAGATCGTGCGATCGCAAATCATTGAAAAATGGGAATCCCAGGACGAACCCGAACATTTAAGAACCATCCGCGATCGCTTACTGCACAACTCCCAGCACACCGGACGCCTGTTAGGAATTTACCAATCTATTCTACAAGAAATAAAAATAGAGATCGATGACAGCCCCGAACAAGTAGAGCTTTTATTATCTGGTTTGGTACTCAAAGATCAGGGATTTTTAAAGGTCAAAAACCTAATTTATAAAGAAGTCTTTAATTTAGTTTGGGTACAACAGCAATTAGCAAAAATTCGTCCCTATTCCCAGACCTTTGAGGCTTGGATCACTTCAAATCAAAAAGATGAATCACGGTTATTAAGAGGACAAGCCTTAAAAGATGCTCAAATTTGGTTCCAAGGAAAAAGTTTAAGCGATTTAGATTATCAATTTTTAGCAGCTTCAGTAGAATCGGATAGAAAAGGAGTCCAACTAATTTTAGAAGCTGAACGTGCTAAAGCCATTGAAGCCAAATTAGCCGAGGAAAAACAAAGATTATTACAGGAACAAAAAACTGCTAAATTACAACGATTATTTTTAGGAGCAATGAGTATTGCTTTTCTAATTGCTTCCGGCCTAGGATTATTCGCCTTCAAACAATACAGAGAAGCCAGAGTTAGCGAAATCAAAGCCTTAACTTCCTCCTCAGAAAGCTTGCTTGGTGCTAATCGTCAATTAGATGCCATGATCGCCGCCATTAAAGCCAAACGCAAATTAGAAAGTTTAGGGAATGTTGATCACCAAACCACTAAAAATGTTGAAACTGTTTTAAATCAAGCGGTTTATGGCAGTTATGAATTTAACCGTTTAAACGGACATAAAGACAGTGTGATGGCGGTTGCTATTAGTCCCGATCTTCAGTTAATTGCCACAGGAGGGGAAGATCAAACCGTGAGAATTTGGAAACCCGATGGCAGCATTCTGCATATCTTAAAACATAGCGGAGCAGTCTGGCGGGTTGTATTTAATCCTGATAGTAATTTGATCGTTTCTGCTAGTTTAGATGGCAGTGTCAAACTTTGGCGGGTTGATGGTACATTAATCAAAAGTTTTCAAGCCCATAAACTGCCAGTTTGGGGCGTTGCTTTTAGCCCTGATGGTCAACTCATCGCCTCATCTGGTGGAGATGCAAAGGTTAAATTATGGACGTTAGATGGGCGACTTTTAAAAACATTTATTGGTCATCAAAATTTTGTGAGAAGTGTGGCTTTTAGTCCAGATGGCCAGATGATTGCTTCCGGCGGAGCCGATAATACTATTAAATTATGGAGCGTTGATGGTAGATTACTCAAAACCCTAGAAGGACATCAAAAAAACGTCTGGCATTTAAGTTTTTGCCCCTCTAAAAATTTACTGATTTCTGCCAGTCAGGATCTCACCGCTAAAATCTGGAAACTGGACGGAACTTTAGTTAAAACAATTACCAATGATCGGCCATTTTTTGGGATTTATTGTCAGGATAAACAGATTGTCACTATTGACGAAGAAAACATCATTAAAACTTGGAAATTTGACGGCACATTGATTCAAGAATTAACCCAGTTTCGCAGTTTTATTGGATATGTGGCAATAAGTTCAAATGGTTTAATCGAAATTTCTGCTAATAATGAGGGCGTGATTAAACTCTGGCATCTCAATAACAATTTATTAAAACCTCTCACCGGACATCAGAATACAGTTTGGGACGTGGCGACTAGCCGGGATGGTCAATTAATCGCCTCAACCAGTGTAGATCAAACCCTGAAATTATGGCGCTCAGATGGTACACTTTTGCAAACCCTCAAAGACCAAGGATCTCCGGTTTTTCGGAGTGTGGTTTTTAGTCAAGACAGTCAAATATTAGTCACGGGTAGCCTAAATCAGAAGCTGCAACTTTGGGATATCCGTAATCCTGAAACCTCCGAGATCAAACTTCTAAAAACCTTGGTCGGACATCAAGCTCCGATTAATGGTTTAGCGATTAGTCCCGATGGAAAAATGATTGCTTCTGGAGATCATAAAAGCATCAAACTTTGGAATTTTGACGGGAAATTGCTGCACAGTTTTCCAGCCCATAATGAAATTATTTGGAAGTTAGCCTTTAGTAATGATGGACAATTTATCGCCTCTGCTAGTGCCGATCGCACGGCTAAAATTTGGACACGAGAGGGTCAATTAGTAGCAACACTTCCCCACAATAGTTCAGTTTGGGGAGTCGCTTTTAGTCCTCAAAATGATTTTGTCGTCACTTCTAGCCGAGATGATACCCTCAAATTTTGGCAGTTGGATGGAAAATTAATTAGAAGTATATCCGGTGAAGGTAAAGGGTTTAACCGCCTCGCCATTAGTCCTGATGGTCAAACCATTGCCACCGCCGGAGTTGATACGAATGTTAAGTTATGGAGTGCTACCGGAGACTTACTGGCGACTTTACCCGGACACCAAAGGATGGTTTTTAGTGTAGCGTTTACTGCTGATGGGAATTCCTTAGTTTCTGGATCGGATGATCAAACACTAATTATCTGGAATTTAAAAAATATTCGCACTCTTAATCAACTTAATTATGCTTGTAATTGGGTGCGGGATTATTTAAGAACTAATATTGAGGTTGAGGAAAGCGATCGCTCTTTATGTCAGTAGGAAATAGGAAATAGGCAATAGGCAATAGGCAATAGGCAATAGGTTGTAACATTTTAATACTGACATGAAACAGCCAGAAGTGTTACCCATTACCTATTCGTAATTCGTAATTTGTAATTCGTAATTCCCTATTCCCTATTCCCTATTGCCTATTCCCTATTCCCTATTCCCTATTCCCTATTCCCTATTTCCTATTATTGTTTAAATAGGTTATAATAGTAAATATAAATTTAATAAGAGGGCAACATGACCAACTCCGAAACAACAGGGAAAACCCTTAACCCTAACCCAGAGCATCGTAGCGACGGTAGCGAACTCATTCCTGCCGAAATTGCAACAAATGATCCTCAATCTCCTGATGTAGTTCCTGGAACTGGCTACACTAAAGATGATGAAGGTCTGATCAATAACTTCGCTGTTGAACCTGATATCTACCCCTCGGAATATCCCTCACCTGGACAACAAAAACGATATATTTTTCTAGGGGCGGGAGCAGTTTTGTTCGTTGTTATTTTGCTAATGATTACCTTTTCTGTTAGCTAAATATTAATGGACGATGGTCAATAGGTAGTGAGCAATGAGCGATCGAGAATGGGCGATAGTCAATCTTGGAATAGGTCATAGGTAGTCCGTATAATGTTGATATAATTGAACCGTAGCCAACTCAATTAGGATAAAATCATGGAAACTACTACAATACCCACACCCTTTGAGTTAACTATTGAACTAACAGATGACCAGTTTTTTCAGCTATGCCAAAACAACCGGGATTTGAGATTTGAACGCAGTGCATCGGGAGATTTAACTGTTATGCCACCTACAGGTAGCGAAACGGGCAACCGGAATATCAAAATTAGTGCTCAATTAGAAATCTGGAGTTCTCAAAATAATTTAGGATTAGCCTTTGATTCCTCAACGGGTTTCAAACTTCCAAATGGGGCAAATCGCTCCCCCGATGCCGCTTGGGTCAGTAACCAAAGATGGGAGGTTTTAACCACAGCAGAAAAAGAAAAATTTGCTCCCCTATCTCCAGATTTTGTCGTCGAATTACGCTCAAAAACTGATTCCTTAGAAAAGCTACAAGCGAAAATGCAAGAATATATAGAAAATGGGACAAAATTAGGATGGTTGATTGATAGACACCATCAGCGTGTAGAAATTTATCGTCCGAATCAAACAGTAGAAATTATTCTATCTCCCCAATTTTTATCGGGAGAAAATATCTTACCAGGATTTGTATTAGATTTGAAAAATATTCTCTAAAGTCTTGTACCATTAAGGAACAGTTACCATGAATATTCAATTAGTAGAATCTTTGGCAACAATTATTAATACTTTGAGTGTAGAAGAACGCCAACTATTACAAAAAAAAGTAAAAATTAATGGCGAAATGTCTCCAGCTAATATTACTGTAGATCATCAATCTGCCCAAGATTGGATAGAAAAACTACAGAATTGGAGTATGAGCCATCGGCAAAATACCCCGTTATTATCAGATGAAGCTGTGAGCCGTCAAGGAATTTATGAGGAACACACGAGATAATAGATTATGAGTCTGTTTAAGGATAAAAAATTCTGGCAAAAATAATTAAATAAAAATTAAGTTTGTTGACAAAAGTGTTTATTTGAGTTATTATTTTATTTTATTTTATTTTATTTTATTTTATTTTATTTTATTTTATTTTTTGAAAACCATTTGTTGATGTGTTCATAGAAAGTTATCTGACTAATAAATAAAATTTTAATTCCTGTACCAATCCCTTTTAATTACCTTCCTTAATATGACACAAAATACCCAGAATAATAGCCCTGAAACGCCAGAAAAATTTTTTGTGGTAGCCATGGGTGCGTCAGCCGGGGGTTTACAACCTTTAGAAGAATTTTTTACCCATTTACCGAATAATCCCGGTGCCGCTTTTGTGGTTTTACAACATCTTTCTCCCGATTTTCCCAGTTTGATGCCCGAATTAATTCAAAGACGCACCTCAATGCAAGTTGAACCGATAAAAGATGGGGTACAGTTACATCCAAATCATATCTATGTATTGCCACCGCGTCACACTTTAACAGTCGAAAAAGATTGCTTACGATTAGAACAACATCTTTCTGAGCGGGTAAATTATCCGATCAATATTTTCTTCAAATCCCTCGCCACCGAATGGGGGGAAAAAGTGATCGGAATCCTGCTATCGGGAACGGGAAACGATGGCACAGAAGGATTACAAGCTATTAGTCAAAAAGGCGGAATCACCCTAGTTCAATCCCCAGAAACCGCCCAATTCACGAGTATGCCAAGTAGTGTGATACCTTGTGATTGCTTGGATGGGATTTTATCCCCTGAAGATCTAGCCCAGGCCGTTTATAGTTTAGTGGGCTATTCCCTGAACTATCCCATTTCTCAAGTCAAAGGCGGAGATTTAATTCCCGTAGAACAATTTGAACAAATCCTGGGGATTTTATCCAAATATGAAAAGATTGATTTTTGTCAATACAAAATTAGCACCCTCAGTCGTCGGATTCTGAATCGTTGTGGTGTCACCCAATCCCCAAATTTAACTCAGTATATTACCTTATTAAATCAATCGGAAACGGAAAGAAAATTACTCCGTCAAGATTTATTAATTAGTGTTACCCAATTCTTTAGAGATCCTCCCGCCTGGGAATTAATAGAACAGCAGGTTTTACCGGAGTTGATCAACTCCTTAGCACCCCAGGAACAATTGCGAGTCTGGGTTCCCGCCTGTGCGACCGGAGAAGAAGCCTATTCCTTAGCCATATTAATTGATGAAGCAATTCAGGCGGCTAATAAAGAGATCACCGTCAAAATGTTTGCCACCGATATTGATAGTAAAGCCCTGGAAGTAGCCTCTCAAGGAACTTATAACGAAAGCATTAAAAATAATATTACTCCTGAACGTTTAGAGAAATACTTTATCTATAAAGCCGGCTGTTATCAAGTCAAACGGCATTTACGCGAGATGTTAATTATTGCCCCCCATAATTTAACTAAAAATGCGGGTTTTTCTAAAATGAATTTGATTAGTTGCCGAAATGTGCTGATTTATATGCAGCCTCTACTTCAGCAACAAGTATTACGCTTGCTGCATTTTTCTTTAGCTTCCCAAGGGATTTTATTTTTGGGAAATGCCGAAACCTTGGGAGAAATCGAAACAGAATTTATTAATATCGATCAAAGATGGAAAATCTTCCGCAAACACCGAGAAATTCAACTGAGTTTAATGCCCGTATCCCAGCTACCCCTATTAGCTCCAGTCACGATACCACCCACCTCTAATCGAAATTTATTTCAGTATGAACGGATTTTAGATTCAGTTTTTAATCTTTGTTTTACAGAACAACATTTGACCTGTGTATTAATTAATCAAGACTGCCAATTACTGCATATCTTTCATAATGGTGCAGATTTGCTATCCTTCTCCACAGGCAAGCCTAAATTGGATATTACGGAACTGGTTCCCACCCCTTTACGATTACCCTTGAAAACCGCTATCCATCGAGCCAAACGGGAACAACAAAATGTTCTGTATACAGGCATTAATTTGTTCAGAAATGGGGTGAATGAGATCCTCAGTTTAAAAATAGCATTTCCCAATAAATACCCAATCATAAATGAATTTCTATTGGTTTTATTGGAGATAAAAACCACAGTAGAAAACAAATCTAATCAGATTGAGTTTCAGGTTGATATTGAAACCGTCAAACAAATCACCGAATTAGAATATGAACTGCAACAAACCCGAGAAAATTTACAAGCGACTATTGAAGAATTAGAAACGACCAATGAAGAACAACAGGCTACCAATGAAGAATTACTGGCTTCTAATGAAGAATTGCAAAGTACCAATGAAGAATTACAGTCGGTAAATGAAGAACTTTATACCGTTAATTCAGAATATCAGATTAAAATTCAACAACTCACCGAACTAACGAGCGATATTGATAATTTACTTCGCAGTACCGATATCGGGGTGATCTTTCTGGATAATGATCTGAATATTAGAAAATTTACCCCGACGACCAGTAATATTATTAATATTCTTCCCACTGATATTAACCGCCCCCTCAGCCATTTTACCCATAATTTAGACTGTCCTAACTTAGTTGAAATTTTATCGAATTTTGTCGTGACTCAAATTCCCTTAGAATTAGAAGTGATCAACCAAAGGACTCAAAAACAACTGTTGATGCGAGTGAACACCTATAAAGGGGAAAATAATAACAATAATGGATTAGTTGTTACCTTTGTTAATATTAATGAGTTGAAAAAAATTCAAAATCAACTCCAAGCTAGTAATAATTGGTTAGAGAATATTTATATTAATAGTCCTGTGGGGTTATGTTTACTGGATCAAAATCTAAAATTTGTTAAAGTTAATGAAAACTTCGCCAAGATTAATCATTTGTCCGTAGGAGAACATATTGGCAAAACCGGGCAAGAGTTATTTCCTGAATGGGCAAGTATTTATGAACCCTTGATGCGTCAAGTCTTAGAAACGGGTGAAACCCTGAGAAATGTCGAATTTCAAACCCTAACCCCTGTCTTTTCACAAACTCGATATTGGGTCAGTAGTTTTTATCCAGCTTTATTACAAGATGGACAGTCTGGAGTCGGAGGAGTCATTACAGAAATTACCGAACAAAAAGAGACTCAGAAAGAGGTAAAAAGAGCAAAAGATCGCCTAGAAGAAGCTCAAAGTATTTCCCAGATAGGAAATTGGGAATTGAATCTTCAGACTCAAAAAATGCGCTGTTCAAAGGAATTATTTAAGATTCTTGGCTTTGATTTTAATTTAGGAGAACCCACATTATCCCAGTTAATTACTCGCATTCATGTTCAGGATCAACCTAAATTTTTAGAGGCTTTAGAACAACTCAAAACCCAAGGGATTAGTTATGATCTAGATCTCAGAATTATTCGTCATAATGATGGGGTAATTCGATATATTAATGCTATAGGTAAGGCTGGTTATAATCAACAGCATCAGATTACCGATATCTATGGCACAATGATGGATATTAGCGATCGCAAACAAGCAGAAATCGCCCTATCTGAAGCCAAGGAAGGCGCGGAAGCCGGAACCAAAGCCAAAGGTGATTTTTTAGCTAATATGAGTCACGAAATCCGTACCCCGATGAATGGTGTGGTGGGGATCGTTCAACTTTTGTTGATGACCGATCTTTCCCAGGAACAAAAAAAATTAGTCGATATGATTCAAGATAGCGGGAATCTGCTTTTAACCATTATTAATGATATTCTTAACTTCTCAAAAATTGAATCGGGGAATTTGGAACTAGAAGAAAATCCTTTGGTTTTAAGAACTATATTCCAGTCGGTATGTGATCTCTTACACAAAAAAGCTGTAGAACGAGAAATTGACCTCACCTATTTAATTGATTCTGATATTCCTAATTATTTTTTAGGAGATAGTTCTCGTTTGAGACAAATTTTATTAAATCTAATAGGAAATGCGGTTAAGTTTACTAGTCATGGCAGTGTTTCTATTCGGGTAATGGGTCAACCTATTTCTGGTCAGAAATATGAATTAATCATCTCAATTCAAGATCAGGGGATTGGGATTAATTCTGATCAAATTAATCAACTCTTTCAACCCTTTACCCAGGGAGATATTTCCATTAATCGTAAATATGGCGGTACGGGTTTAGGATTAGTGATCAGTCAGAGTTTAGTTAATTTAATGGCAGGAACAATTTGGGTGGTAAGTCAGGGTGAGATTGGGGGAAATCCTCCCCCGGATTTTTTCTTAGATCCCGAACAACCTCAGACCCAAGGTTCAACTTTTTATTTTACCCTGCAATTAAAACTCGCTGCTGAGAGCGACATTAATTTACTAACAAATCCCGCTTTACCTCAAGTCGAAAAAATTTATGATCAATCGCAATTAAAAGTTTTGATCGCCGATGATGATCAGATCAATCAAGAATTTGGATTATTACTTCTGAAATTATTTGACTATGATGCGGATATTGCTAACAATGGATTAGAAGTATTAGAAATGTTAGAAAAACAATCCTATGATATCATTTTGATGGATATGCAAATGCCAGAAATGGATGGTTTAACCGCAACAAAAATAATTCGTGAATCCGCCCAAACCCAACCCTGGATTATTGCGGTGACGGCTAATGTTTTAGAGCGCGATCGTCAAAGATGTTTGGAGATAGGGATGAATGATTATCTGAGTAAACCGATCATGATCGAAGATTTTAATAAGGCTATTTCTAAATATTTGGAAAGTTTAGGGAATGGGGAATGGGGAATAGGGAATGGGGAATAGGGAATGGGGAATGGGGAATTACGAAGTGATTTCTTGCCAAAATCAGCTATAGTATTTATTTGATTAACCCAAACCTTCCCTATCGAGCACAGGATTAAAACATTCAGTCAACTGTAAATCCAATTCAGTCTCTAATTTAACTAACACCGCCGGGAAGTCCCCCGCTCTACAATAACCCAGGTGAGCGGTGGGATGAAAGGCGGGTCAACGTAGGTACGGAGTTGACCAAATCTTTTTTATTATGTAGTAAGATATTCAGACCAGGAGGTGATATTGAGTGCCACACAAAGCTGTACAAGTCCGTCTGTATCCAACTGCATTGCAAGAAGCACTACTAGCCCAAACATTTGGATGTTCGCGGTGGTGGTGGAATTATGCTTTAAATAAATCGATTCAGGTTTATCAAGATACGGGGAAAGGGCTGGGACAGGTAGCACTCAACGCCCTACTACCTAAGCTCAAAAAAGCCGAAGATACTATTTGGTTAGCTGATTGTTATAGTCAGGTTTTACAAGCTACAACACTTAATCTAACCACAGCATACAAAAACTTTTTTGATAAACGTGCAGGTTTCCCTAAGTTTAAGTCTAAACATGGCAAACAGTCAATTCAATACCCTCAAAATGTCAAAATTGTTGATGGTAATGTCAAACTTCCTGGCAATATTGGGATAGTCAAAGCTAAAATACATAGACCAATTGCCGGGAAAATCAAGACTGTAACTGTTAGTAAAACTCCTTCTGGGAAATATTTGGCATCTATCCTAACAGAAATTGAAGGGGAAAATCCCACTATTTCAGAAGGTAAAATCTATGGTATTGACTTAGGAATCAAACACTTTGCCGTTGTCACTGATGGCGAAAATGTTTCTAAATACGATAATCCCAAACATCTTGCTAAACATGAGAAAAATCTCAAACGCAAACAGAAAAAATTAGCGCGTAAAGAAAAGGGGAGTAAATCCAGAAATAAATATCGTCAAGTTATTGCCTCCTTATACGAACGAGTGAGTAATTCCCGGCAAGATTTTCTACACAAACTTAGTCATAAGTTGGTCAGCGATAGCCAAGCTGTCATAGTAGAAAATCTTCATGTCAAAGGCATGGTTCGTAATCACAATTTGGCAAAAGCAATATCTGATTGTGGATGGGGAACTTTCACTAATTTTCTAGCTTACAAACTAGAAAGAAAAGGCGGTAAGTTAGTGGAGATTGATAGATGGTTTCCTAGTTCCAAACTCTGTTCTAATTGTTTCTATCAAGTCAGTCAAATGCCATTAGATGTTCGTGAATGGACTTGTCCTAATTGTGGTACTGATCATGACCGAGATGGAAACGCAGCTATAAATATTAGAGCAGAGGGCATCAGAATGCTTGCATTGAGCGCAGTCGAAATGCTAAAGACGGATGGTGCAGCCGTCTCTGCTGTAGGAGGGGAGGTAAGACCAAAAGGGGGATGCAAGTCCGTCTTGAGGCATTCCCCTGTGAGTACAGAAGCCGACACTGTACTTGGTACTCCAAGTCAGTGTGGGTAGTTCACTCTGTTAACCTGATTCGCCTAAATATGAAATCTTCTCGATTCCAAAAACTGATAGAGTATCTGCGTCCCCATAAAAAAGCTACAATATTAGGAATTGTGGCGTTATTTCTGGTTAATGCGTTGGGGGTTTATATTCCGATTTTGATTCGGGATATTGTGAATGAACTGCAAGTAGCGATTAACTTTGATACGGTACAAAATCAGGTATTCTTGATTTTTATTTTAGCCTCAATTATGTGGGTGATTCGGATGATCTCACGGACTATCATTTTTGGGGTAGGTCGTCAGGTTGAATTTGATTTAAAACAAAAGATTTTTAATCATTTATTAACCCTAGAATCCTCCTATTTCTCCGAAAGTACCATTGGAGATTTAATTAACCGTGCCACCAGTGATGTTGATAATATTCGCCGTTTATTAGGTTTTGCGGTTCTCAGTATTGCTAATACCATCTTTGCCTATGGTTTAACCCTGCCAGTAATGTTAGCAATTAACTTCCGCTTGACTTTATTATCTATTTCTGTTTATCCCTTCATGTTGATTTTAGTGCAGGTTTTTAGTGGGAAACTCAGAGATCAACAAATGACAGTTCAGGAAAAACTCTCGAATATTAGCGATCTGATTCAAGAGGATATGAGTGGCATTTCTTTAATCAAGATTTACGCTCAAGAAGAAAACGAACGCCAAGCTTTTGCCGAAAATAACCAACAATTATTTTATGCTAATTTAGATTTAGCTAAAACCCGAAATCTTTTGTTTCCCATTTTAGGGGGAATTGCTAGTTTAAGTTTTTTAATTTTATTGGGAATTGGGGATGAATTTATTGCCAATGGAGAACTGAGTATTGGTGATTTTGTAGCCTTAATTTTATATGTGGAACGTTTAGTATTTCCCACGGCTTTATTAGGATTTACGATTACAGCCTATCAACGGGGAGAAGTGAGTATTGATAGAATTGAAGGGATTTTAAGTGTTGAACCTCGGATCAAAGATACCTTAGAACCTTTACCTTTACCCACTCCCATTCAAGGATGGTTAAGTGCATTTCATCTGAGTTATACCTACCCCAGAAGCCAAGTTCCGGCTCTGAATGATGTTAATTTCACGATTAAACCAGGGGAAACCGTTGCCATTGTTGGTCAGATTGGTTCTGGAAAATCGACTTTGGCTAATGCTATTCCTAGGTTATTAGATATTAAGATAGATCAATTATTTGTGGATGGTCAGGATATTACGCAGTTAAAGTTATCGGATTTGAGAAGTGCGATCGCCTATGTTCCTCAAGAGAGCTTTTTATTTAGTACCAGTATTCAGAATAATATTGCCTATGGTAATCCCCTAACGGAACAATCAGAAATTGAAATGGCGGCTAGAATTGCTAAAATTCATGAAGAAATTTTGAATTTTCCTAAACAATATGAAACCCTAGTGGGTGAAAGGGGAATTACCTTATCCGGTGGACAACGACAACGAACTGCCTTAGCCAGAGCACTATTAGTGGATGCACCAATTTTGATTTTAGATGATGCTCTTTCGAGTGTAGATAATCAAACTGCCACGGAAATTTTACGAAATTTAAAAATCGGAGTCCAACGGAAAACCGTGGTTTTTATCTCCCATCAAATGTCGGCGGCTGCCATGGCGGATCGGATTTTAGTGATGGAAAAAGGGAGTATTATTCAAACTGGAACCCATACCGAATTAGTAGGAATAAAAGGACTATATCAGACCCTTTGGAATCAACATAAATTAGAAGAATTATTGGTTTAATTTAATTTTTGATTTGGGGTTGGGCGGGTTTATTTAGGTTGTTTTTTTGTATTCAAGATGGTTACGGAACCCGCCCCTACGGGTTAATATTAACAAAAATTTCGTCATACCGCGTAGGGGCGGGTTCGCGTCAACCAAGAAAAAGCACCCCAAAACTTTATAAACCCGCCCCGACCCCGACAATAATTAATGGTTAATTGAATATGGTTAATTGAATTTTGGGTTTGCGGTGGGGCGGGTTAATTATGCCGACTCATGTTGTCGATGCCAAGCGGGATGCCATAATACCTCGGCGGTAGAACGTTTTTCTACCATTTCTTGGGTAATTACACAGTGAACAACATCTTTTCTGGAGGGAATTTCATACATGACTTCTAACATTAATTCCTCCAAAATTCCCCGTAGAGCTCGCGCCCCGGTTTTCCGACGGAAGGCTTCCTTGGCAATCGCTTTTAACGCCTCGGGTTCAAATTCTAACCGGACATTATCCATGCGTAATAGCTTTTTATATTGTTTAACCAAAGCATTACTTGGTTCGGTTAAAATTTGCATCAAAGCCCCTTCATCCAAAGGAGAAACCCTAGTTAAAACTGGAAGTCGGCCAATAAATTCAGGAATTAATCCAAATTTAACTAAATCTTCCGGTTGAACATGATACAAAACTTCGTCGGACTGGAGGGGAACAATCGGAGTTTTATGATCTTCTCTTGACTGCACAAAACCCAGGGATTTTTTGCCCAAACGTTGTTCAATCAGTTTTTCTAAACCCACGAAAGCCCCGCCACAGACAAATAAAATTTTGCTGGTATCAATTTGGATAAAATCCTGATAGGGATGCTTGCGTCCGCCCTGGGGAGGAACATTCACCACCGTGCCTTCTAACATTTTTAATAGGGCTTGTTGTACCCCTTCTCCAGACACATCTCGGGTGATGGAGGTATTTTCACTTTTACGCGCTATTTTATCAATTTCATCAATATAAATAATCCCCTGTTGTGCGGCTTCAATATCAAAATCGGCAACCTGTAATAACCGCAATAAAATATTTTCCACATCATCCCCAACATAACCGGCTTCGGTTAAAGTGGTGGCATCGGCAACGGCAAAGGGAACATCTAATAATTTTGCTAAAGATTGGGCGAGTAAGGTTTTACCACAACCCGTTGGCCCCATCAAGAGAATATTCGCTTTTTGTAATTCTATCGCATCATCAGCCTCGGCATCAGAAGCTTTTAACTTTTCTACACTCAGACGTTTATAGTGGTTATAAACTGCAACGGATAGAACTTTTTTTGCCCCATCTTGACCGATGACATGATCATCTAAATAGTTTTTAATTTCGATGGGTTTAGGAATGGAAGTCAGAGAAAATCCTTTATTGGCAGACTGTTTGGCAGAACGGGCTGGCTGCCCTCCAACGGAAACCGAGGCTGAATTTCGATCTGAAAATTCTTCTTCCAAAATCTCGTTACAGAGTTCGACGCATTCATCACAGATATAAACACCAGGGCCTGCAATTAATTTGCGAACTTGCTCTTGAGATTTACCGCAGAACGAACATTGTAAGTGAGAGTCATATCTGGACATATTGAATTAATTTTTAATTAACTGCTGGTGGCTTTTCCCTAAATGGGGAAGATAGACTGAATTGCGTCACGACCTAGACCGGGGCAACTTTCCTGGGTGAACATCCGCACGCGAGATCCATACTATCTTTCCCTAAACTAACACTAAATGAAGAAAACGTGGGAATTATTGTTTTGTAACGTTTAGATTAAACCGGGGCTGTTGGGAGATAAACTGTAAATTTAGAACCAACTCCGAGTTGGCTAGAAACGCTGATTTGTCCTCCCAGCATTTTGCAATAGTGATGGGTAATTGCTAAACCCAAACCCGTGCCGCCATACTCACGACTTAAAGAATTATCAACTTGGGTAAAGGCTTGAAATAAATTTTTCTGCTGTTCACGAGAAATACCAATTCCGGTGTCCGTGACTTCAAAACAAATCCAGTCTAAATCTTCATTCTGTTCTCGCTTCAGGGTAAGGGTTACTTTGCCCTGATGGGTAAATTTCAGAGCATTACTGATTAAATTATAAAGAATCTGTCGAATTTTAGTGATATCTCCTTCCATGATATCCAAATTGTTTTTACAACAAATTTGTACTGTGTTTTGATTTTGCTCGGCGAGGGGCTGTAAGGAAGTTACCACCTCATGAACAAAACTAGCCACTTCAAAGGTTTCTAAAGATAAAGGCATTTGTCCAGCTTCAACTTTACATAAATCTAGAATGTCATTAATTAAGGTAAGCAAATGGTGGCCGGACTGATGGATTTTTTCCACATCGGGTAATAGGTTATAGAGTTTTTGATCTACTACTTCTTCGAGTAACAAATCGCTAAAGCCGATAATGGCGTGTAAAGGAGTGCGTAACTCATGACTCATGTTTGCTAAGAAGGTACTTTTAGCTTGGGAAGCCGCTTGAGCTTGATGTAAAGCCGTTTGTAAAACCCCTTCTACCTTCAACCGTTCTACCATTTCCATTCGTAACTGTTGGATGGCTTCTTGTAATTCTGCCGTGCGTTTTTTAACTCTAATTTCTAGCTCATTCTTGACTTGAGCCAATGATCTTTCAGCTTTAATCCGTTCAAATCGTTCAATTGCTAGGGCAACTAAATTTGCTAAGGAATCAATAAATATCCGATCTTCTAGGCTACAGTCTTGTTGCTCGATGGGATATTCAACACAAATAAACCCAATAATTTTTCCGTTTAACCAAATGGGTCTATCTAAACAGTGACTAAAAAAAGAGGCGAGACTTTTGTCAATTAATTCGGATGATTCAGATAAAGATTTAGTTAATAAATCGAGAGGATAAAATGAGAATTTTTTCAAATTAAAAGGATTTGAACACAGGGAAAAGTTGTGATTAATAATCGATGATTCATCGGGGGAATGGTGATGGGTTTGACGTTCATACAAATCTAAACAATTCCATTCTAAAGCATTTTGTTTAACCCAAATTTCATCCCCATAACCTGGGTTTAAATCATTAACTTGCTCTTGATCTGACAGAGAATCACCCAGGCCACTATGGAGCCAAACACTCACTCTGTCAACGTCTAAAGTATTCGCGGCGGTTTCAGTAATTTGGCGAATTGCTGTATCAATATGATCATAATTGCGGGTTTGTTCTCGACTTAAATCGCGTAGGGCAACATTTTGACGATAGAGGCGTTCTGTACTTAATTGTAGGGTGGTTTCGGTTTTTTTTCGCTCCGTAATATCATGGAAAATAGAAAGAACAGCTTGTTCACCTTGAAAGGGTATAATTTGGAAGGAACCCATCACCCAAAAGGGAGTCCCATTGTTTTTTTGAACTTGCAGTTCATGGTTATGAATATAGCCTTCTGCGATAATTTTATCAATTAATTTTTGTCGCTCTGAGGCAATAGGATAAAATCCTAGGGTTTTGATAGTTTTGATCTGATCAAGGGGAAAATCAAATAAATCACTGGAAAAGGAATTAGCATATAAGATTAAACCATCGGATAGACGGCTAATTATGATGGGAATGGGTGTGAATTCTGCGATCGCTTCAAAAATTTCTCGTTGTGGAATCATGGATTCAAAACTATCGGTAAAAACCGGAGGTTTATTATTCTGTTTTTCATGCCAAACCTTGAGGCTGAAAGTTGTATTTTTCCAGTTTTCAGCATCTGAAAAAATAGGATTTTTTTGAGTTGCAAAAGATTCTTGAAAAAAGTTTTTTTCTAGCATCATTCAAGGGTTTAAGGGTTTAATCAAAGATTTATTAACTGGTTTTTGCCAATTGTAAGTTAGGGAAAATAGACCCGTAACCAACTTAGCCGTGTCAATCCAATATTCTCTGGTTAATGCTTCATAGAAGCCAGATTCCTATTTTGCCGACACCCATTACTTTGCGGGCGAAGTCGGAGTAAATTTATATTGTCTTCTACATTTTCCCTGCACCCTGGAGATTCCAAATAGTGTAGAACAGGATAGTCTGATTTGGGCAAAGATAGTCAAATTTTGTTATAGCGCTACGCATTACAGTTAGGAAACTTTTAAGTCCTGAAACTTTCACTGCTTACGGTTCTGTTCCGGTGTTCCGGTGTTCTAAGAGTGCGTGGCGCTATAGAAGTAATGTTCCTCTAATTCCCAAGCTGTGGGATATTAATTCTTGCACTCTCACCGGACGGATGTTTGCTGTGTCGTTAACCTATGCAATGGTTCATGAATGGTTAACACCCCTGGCGACGGGAGGTTCAGAACTCGTTGTTCAGGAAATTCTCAACCATATTCAGGCGGATGTTTACTCCCTGATTGATTTTGAATCCACCAACCCCGATAGCTATTTATATCAACGCTCCATTGGTACAACCTTTCTTCAGCATTTCCCCAAAGCCCGCTCTGGGGTGCAGAAATATCTGCCCTTACTGCCTCTGGCCATTGAACAACTCGATGTCCGAGGGTATGACGTGATTCTCTCCTCCTCCCATGCGGTGGCTAAAGGAGTTCTCACCAGTCCCCATCAACTGCACCTCTGTTACTGCCATACACCCATGCGCTACGCCTGGGATTTAACCTTTGACTACCTGAACAGCAGTTTAGCTGGAAAGGGGCTGCAAGGGGTGTTTACCCGCTATCTGTTGCATCGTTTGCGGCAGTGGGATGTGGTCTCGGCGAACCGGGTTGATTATTTCATGGCGAATTCCAAACATACAGCCCGACGAATTTGGCGCTGTTATCGTCGCCCGGCTAGGGTGATTTATCCCCCGGTACAGGTAGAACGCTTTCAGTTTCAACCGCAAAAACAGGATTTTTACTTAACGGTTTGCCGTTTGGTCAGTTATAAAAAAATAGCCTTGATTGTCCAAGCCTTCAATCGCCTGGGATACCCATTAATTGTTATTGGGACAGGAGCCGAATTGAATGCTATTCAGCAGATGGCTAAACCCAATATTCAGGTTTTGGGGTGGCAACCAAATGACGTCGTAGACCAGTATATGAGGGATGCCAAAGCCTTTGTCTATGCCTCCTGTGAGGATTTTGGTATCGCCTTAGTCGAAGCTCAAGCCTGTGGGACTCCGGTAATTGCCTACGGGGGGGGAGGGGCTTTAGAAACCGTGCGAGATCTGCGACAATATCCAGATTCTGCAACGGGTTTATTATTTTCCGCCCAAACTGAGGAGGCCTTAGTGGAGACCATAGAAGCCTTTGAGCAGTCTCAAGACCAGTTCAATCCCGATATGGCCAGATTAAATGCCACTCAATTTAGCCCGAAACAATTCCAAGAACATTACTGGGGATTCGTGGAGCATTGCTGGCAACAGTTTCAATCGGGCAATATCAGCTAAAATGCCAATTAATTTCGGACTTATAAAAATCCCTTCCCGATTGCAGAGGCTTGAAAACCCAGGAATACTTAGATTTGTGGGTAACAAATTTAGCCGTTTCCCCCTGCTGTACTTGAGTTTTCCCGTCCTCAGAGGAACGATTTTCTATCCGAATTTTGACGAACTAAAGCCGAATTACCTATATTGGGTGTCTTGAGGCTTTATGATCAGGACTGTGTGTGGTGTGAATTGAAGGAGTAAGATGACCGCCAATAGCCAACTCATCTTTGGTAAGGGACTTCGGCGTGGGTTCACAAGGCAAGGGGTTCTGCCCTTGGCCTATCGAGCAATACCTGAACGCCTCTCTCTACAGCGTGTAGATGAGGAATTTTGGAAGCGATTGTTTGATATTGTCTTCTCTCTGTCTGTTCTGATTTTATTCGCTCCGGTCTACTTAATTTTGGCTCTGCTGATTGCCTTAAGCTCTCCAGGGTCAGTTTTTTATGTACAGGAGCGCGTCGGAAAAAACCGCAAGTTATTCGGCTGTATTAAATTCAGAACGATGGTGAGTAATGCCGATGAAATGTTAACGCAAATCATGGAAACTTCTCCCCATTTACGAGAAGAATTTCAGAACAATTTCAAGCTCAAACATGATCCTAGAATTACTTGGATAGGTCGGTTTCTGCGGGTGACCAGTTTAGATGAATTTCCCCAATTTTGGAATGTTTTAATCGGAGACATGAGTGTAGTCGGCCCTAGACCTTTGGTTGTGGAAGAACTACACAAATATGGTCGTCACATGGATAAAATCCTAACGATTAAACCCGGTATTACTGGATTGTGGCAAGTTTCGGGACGCAATGATATTCCCTATCCTCGGCGAGTTCAGATGGATTTATACTATGTCACTTTCAAGAATTTTTGGACAGACCTGGGAATTGTCGTTAAAACTATTGGGGTTGTGATTTTTCCTAAAAATAATGGAGCCTATTAGTTCAAACAGAAACATACAGAGATGATTCTCTTTCCCCTTAACTCTTTTAATCGACGGGTTTAGGGGTTTTATTTTGAGTCTAATATAAGTAGACTGGAAGATTTAAGTTAGGTTTAGATCTCCGGTTTCTAAACTCAAAGGGTAGAAGTAGGAATTGAGCCTAACCTTGAATTAAACCTGATCTAAGGTTAATTTGGTTGTAGCTACGATCCTAAAACTCAAGGGTCTACAAGATCACGTTGACTCCCAAATTGCTGAATGTGTTTCAGGGTGCAGATTAACACAATCCCTAGATTAGTTATTAGGTATAATTAAACTCGGGAATATTAACCCACAAAACTCTAAGGAATAGTTTAAATGACAGAACGGAAACGGGCATTAATTACTGGAATCACGGGTCAAGATGGCTCATACCTAAGTGAATTGTTACTAGAAAAAGGCTATGAAGTTCATGGAATTATCCGCCGATCTTCTAGCTTTAATACCAACCGCATTGACCATATTTATAAAGATCCTCACAATGCTGAAGCTCGGCTATTTCTACACTATGGAGATTTAACCGATGGTACCACTTTACGGCGGATTATCGAAGAAGTTAAACCCGTAGAAATTTATAATCTGGGCGCTCAATCCCATGTTCGAGTTAGTTTTGACTCCCCAGAATATACCGTTGATGCCGTTGGAATGGGGGTATTACGTCTCTTAGAAGCGATTCGAGACTATCAACAACGTACCGGAATTGAAGTTCGATTCTATCAAGCGGGCTCCTCGGAAATGTTTGGGAAAGTGTTAGAAATTCCCCAAAAAGAAACCACACCCTTTTATCCCCGTAGTCCCTACGCCTGCGCTAAGGTTTACGGACATTGGCAAACCGTAAACTATCGAGAATCCTATGGTTTATTTGCCTCTAATGGGATTTTATTTAACCATGAAAGTCCCCGTCGTGGCCCCACTTTTGTAACTCGAAAAATTACCCGGGCGGTGGCTCGAATTGTTAAAGGAAAACAAAAGGAAATCTATTTAGGAAATCTCGACTCAAAACGGGATTGGGGCTATGCTAAAGATTATGTTCGAGCCATGTGGCTGATGCTCCAACATTCTGAACCGGATGATTATGTGGTTGCTACCAATGAAACCCATTCGATTCGGGAATTCCTAGATATTGCCTTTGGTCATGTTAATTTAGATTGGCAAAATTACGTCAAATTTGATCAACGTTATCTGCGTCCGGCGGAAGTTGATATTTTAATTGGTGACCCCACTAAAGCCAAAGAAAAATTAGGCTGGGAACCCAGTGTCACCTTTGAAGAATTGGTGAAGTTAATGGTAGATTCCGATCTCAAAGCCTTAGAAGAAACTCAAGAAGCAACCCATCAATTTGATTAATTACGGATACAGTAGAGGCTAAATTTATGAGTCCCTTAGATTTGACAAATAAACGGATTCTAGTCACAGGAGGGGCAGGTTTTTTAGGGCGTCAAGTGGTCGCTCAACTGCTCCAGTCCGGTGCCGATCCAAATCACATCATGATTCCCCGTTCTCGGGAGTATAATCTTTGTACCTTAGACGCTTGTCAAAAAGTCGTTCAGGGTCAAGATATTGTGATTCATTTAGCAGCCCATGTGGGTGGAATTGGTTTGAATTTAGTCAAACCCGCCGAACTTTTTTATGATAACTTGATGATGGGGACTCAATTAATTGAAAGTGCCTATCGGGCGGGGGTGAAAAAGTTTGTCTGTGTGGGGACAATTTGCGCCTATCCCAAATTCACCCCAGTTCCTTTCAAAGAAGATAATCTTTGGGAAGGTTATCCCGAAGAAACTAACGCACCTTATGGAATTGCTAAAAAAGCTTTATTGGTGCAGTTACAATCCTATCGTCAACAGTATGGTTTCAATGGTATCTATCTGTTACCCGTGAATTTATACGGCCCAGAAGATAATTTTGATCCGAAAAGTTCCCACGTTATTCCCGCATTAGTTCGCAAGGTTTATGAAGCTCAAAAACGGGGAGACAAAACCCTTCCCGTCTGGGGAGATGGCAGTCCGACCCGGGAGTTTCTCTATTCAACGGATGCGGCCAGGGGTATTGTGATGGCGACTCAATTATATAATGAACCCGACCCAGTGAATTTAGGCACAAATCACGAAGTCACAATAAAAGACTTAGTAGAAACGATTTGTGAATTGATGGAATTTCAGGGAGAAATTGTTTGGGAAACCGATAAACCTAATGGTCAACCTCGGCGCTGTTTAGATACAACTAGAGCTAAAGAAAAGTTCGGGTTTGTGGCAGAAGTTGGCTTTAAGGAAGGGTTAAAAAATACCATTGAGTGGTATCGTCAACACGGGGAATAATTGTTAACCCATAGGGCTTAGTAGGATGGGTCATGCCCATTCTACTATTAAAAAACGTCCTTAAAATTTATCTATGAAGTTGCACTGAATAAAGCAAAAATAATTTAATATTACTCCCAAAATTGGCTTTTAAAAAAAAGTTTTTTATCAGATAAAATATGTTTGTAAATCTATAATATATCCTCTATTTATTAATAGGTAATCGCATTTTTTTATCAATGCAGGCGGTACATATCCATAATGAAAAATATTCATATTACAAAAAGATAAATTTATAAAGTTATTCTGTACTATCAATTCTTAACCAATATTATTAGAGAGCAAAAATTAATGAGCGATTCCTTGGGACTTAACGCCGATACCTCGACTAATCCCATAGTCAGCGTCAAAGTCAATCGAACTATCATCTCTGAAAATGGTGGGATAGGGGCTTTCATCATCCGACTCAGTGAGCCTGCACCCAGCACCGGGCTGAAGCTGAATATCAGTGCCCTCGACAGCGATAATGCCGGGCCAGATGTCACCAATGAAAAGAGTACAAATCTAAGCATTCAAATGGATCCGGTCACCAAGAAACCTGCTGCCCTCACCATTGTCCCAGGTGCCACCGAAGCCAGACTCATCCTGACAGGCATACCTGATAATGTAGTCGAAGGGGATGAAGTCAGTACCCTCAGCTTGTTACCCGGTACAGGCTATACCGTTGCACCCGGCTTTAGCACCGATGCGATTACAGTGACTGAGAAACTCGTGGTGAGTGTCACGGCTAGTCCAAATGCGATCGCTGAAAATGGTGGGGTAGGGACTTTCACCATCAAACTCAGTCAGCCTGCACCCAGCACCGGGCTGAATCTGAATATCAGTGCCCTCGACAGCGATAATGCCGGGGGAGATGTCAGCAACACTAAGAGTGAAAATCTAACCACTCAAATGGATCCGGTCACCAAGAGACCTGCTGGCCTCACCATTGCCCCAGGTGTCACCGAAGCCAAACTCATCCTAACTGGGATACCTGATAATGTAGTCGAAGGGGATGAAGTCAGTACCGTAACCCTGTTAGCCGGTGAAGGCTATATAGTTTTACCGAGCCAGAGCACCGATGGGATTACGCTAATTGATGGTATTATCAGCAATCCCAGCTTACGGACTGCGACTCAATCACCTTCCTTTACAACTGGTGCTGCTGATCCCCTGACCGGTGAAAACCTGGGGATTCGCTTAATGAACTTAAATACAAACAGAGGTACAGAAGTTGACTTTGATAATATTAGTCTAAAAGCTCAAAGTTTAATTACTAATTCGATTACACCTAATCAAGCATTACTCAGTCGCCCTGAAGTTATGCTCAGTAGTCTTCAAGATAATGACATCCTCTATAGCAAAGCCCTGTCTCCCATGATGTTTAGTAGTAACGGGAATAATACAATTTACCCTAATAATGGGAGTGAATTTTTTGTGTAATTAGGGTATTTTAAAATTAAGTTTCGCACCTTTTTTTACAAATATCAAATAAACCCCTTGTTGTTGGAATGAGTGTCCCCAAAAAAGACATAATTCAAGCCCAACAACTGGGGGATTTTGTTTGTTACTGTTAAGACCCCTAAAAAAGACAGGGCTAAAGCCCAACAACGAACAAGGATAATTAGCTTGAGATCAAGAAGTTTGATTAGCAAAATAATTGTAACAAATTATTGTCAATTATTGTTGATTTAAGAGGGATAGTTTATAATACTATAGTGACGTGAATTAGAACTAAAACAGAATTAGTTATTCCTTCAGGTTCCTGACTGCTGCGGTGAGTAAGAGTGTTCGTTTTGAACAAGGAGCAAACCGTGATTACTACAGCGATTTTCCCAGCCCGATATGTTCAAGGCATTCATGCCATCCGGTTCCTGGGTGAAGAATTGAGTCGTTTAGGTCGCAAAGCCCTGGTAATAATGGGGCCAGTAATTTTTCCGAAATTGCAACCTGTTGTTGAAGAATTCACCCAGGGAAAAATAGAGATTTATCTGGAACGTTTTGGAGGTGAATGTTGCGATCCTGAAATTGAACACATGGTCAGTTTAGGTGCAACTCAAGAAGTAGATTTAATTGTGGGAATTGGAGGCGGAAAAACCATCGACACGGCTAAAGCGACCGCCTATCAACTCAAACTTCCCGTGGCGATTGTTCCGACCATTGCTTCCACCGATGCCCCCTGTAGTGCCCTATCTGTGATTTATACCCCGGAAGGGGTGTGGGAGCGTTATCTAGTCTTGCCGCGCAACCCCGATTTAGTTTTGGTCGATACCGATATTATTGCCCAAGCTCCGGTGCGGTTCTTGGTGGCGGGGATGGGAGATGCCCTGGCAACTTGGTTTGAAGCCGAAGACTGTCAGATCAAACGCGCCAAAAATATGACCGGACGGATGGGGCCAATGACCGCCTTTAGTTTGGCCCATTTGTGTTATGAAACCTTGCTCGAATATGGGGTTTATGGCAAAATTGCCTGTGAACAACAGGTAGTAACTCCGGCTTTGGAACGGATTATCGAAGCGAATACCTTGCTGAGTGGGTTGGGTTTTGAAAGTGGCGGACTCGCCGCGGCCCATGCGATTCATAATGGGTTTACGGTTTTGGAAGAAACCAAGAAATTCTGGCACGGTGAAAAGGTGGCTTTTGGGGTTTTGGCGATGTTGATTTTAACTGATCGCCCCAGTCAAGTGATTGATCGGGTGTTCAGTTTTTGTGAATCCATCGGACTGCCTACGACTTTAGCCGATATCGGACTGGAGGGAGTCAGCCCTGATCGCCTATTCTTAGCCGCAGAGCGGGCTTGTAGTACGGGTGAAACCATCCATAATGAACCCTGTGAAATCAGTCCCGAAGCTGTGTTCGCAGCCATGTTAGCTGCGGATGCCCAAGGACGAAGACGGAAACAATTCTAGGTTGATTTTCTGATATTTAGGAGCGATCGCTTTTTTGGGAGGTAAAAGAGCGATCGTCTTAATGATATTCTTCCTCACAACTATTAATTAATTAGAGTTCGGCGTTTAATTCCCTTCAATACAGATGCCTGGTAGAATGGTTAAGATTTGTATGATCCTCGTCCAATTTTAGGGGTGTGGAGTTGGAAAGACAGAGAATCCGGCAGAATTAAAGGTTTAGCTCCAAAAAAGGGCTTGATAGTTCTGTCTATTTATGGTATTTTACCTAAATTGATTTTATCATTAAAAAAACAATATAAACCAATGGTTCAACGGCGATCACAAACGTTTTTCCAACAGATTATCCTGGGAACTCTTGCCAGTACAATTTTACAATTATCAATTCCCCTAACTTGCTTAAGTCAAATAAATACCCCATTAGGGGTAATCCGTGATTCAGAACAAACCACAGAATGGAATAGCATTGAACAACGCTTAAAAGCCAGTCGAATACCTTATCAAACCCTGGATTTAAACAATATCAAAAGCCTCGCCGATCTTCAGGGAATTGGAATTTTATTTTTACCTAATCTAACTGTTATTAAAACCGAACAAGCTAAGGTTCTGCAAGAATGGGCAAAACAAGGGGGACAGGTGATTGCCAGTGGCCCGATCGCAGAAAAATCTACCCCTTTAGTTCGTCAATTATTGCGATCAATTTTAGGTTCCTATTGGGCTTTTCCCCTGACAGTTCCCGCTAAACCCCAAATCGCGAAAAATCGCTGTCGCACTCAAGATCCTATCTGTGCTTCCCTAACAACTTGGGGGCCAATTCAAGCTAATTCTAACGCCGTTGACGGGGGGGTTTTAATTCCCACTACCTTAGAAAGTTATACCGCCGGAATTTGGGAAGCTAGTGGGAGTTCTCCCGCCGTGATTACGACTCAAAAAGCCACCTATTTAGGCTGGCGCTGGGGAAATCAATCTTCGGCGGAGGTTGATATTGCTTGGTTGCAAGCGGCGCTTAGTCGTCATGGTTTGGCTGGAAACCCGACAACGACTCCCGTCGCCACTGCGACCGTCCCCGTCCCGCCCCCAACAGCCCCAGCAACAGTCATCCGTCCGGTTACACCACCGCCCCCAACATCTACCCGTCCGGCTCCTACAGTCCCTATAGCAGAACCCCGTCCAGTTCCCCCACCGCCCCCAATAGCCACTCGTCCCGCTTCTGCACCCCTATCCCAACCTACGACGCCCAGGGTACGGCCAATGGCTACCATCCCATCTCCACGTCCGGTTACACCTGCAATAGTTCCCCTGACTCCGGTTTCCCCCCCCCGTTCAACCACACCACCCCCCGCCCCCAGCTTAACAGCGACTCGGACATTACCTAATACTCCGGCGGTTCCCAGTGGTTTTATTGACCCTTCCGAACAAATCGCCCCGGCGGGTTTAGAAGTGCAGCCCGGAAATCAACCTATTGAGGAATTAACGGCGATCGCCATGCGTCAGGAATTAATAGATTTATTGGGACGTTTTGAAAATGCTTTAATTGCCTCAAATTCAGGTAATATTCCGATTAATTTACAAGTCGCATCCACTCAATTAATCGCAGGAACCGGGGGAAGTCTAGCCAGTGCTAATTTCAAAAAATCCGATCAAATTATTACCAAAGCCAGAGAAATAATTAAGAATTTTCCACAATTAGTCGCTCAACAAAATTGGGCAGAAGCTCGCCATCAATGGTTAGAAATTCGTCAACAATTATGGCAAAATTATCCCACAGAAGGAGAACGATTAGGGGCAGAAATTCGGGCGGTTTGGTTAGACCGAGGAACTATTGTTAAAGCCAGAAGTGAGGCGGGACTGGCGCAAGTGTTTGATCGGTTAGCGGCGGCGGGAATTAATACGGTTTATTTTGAAACAATTAATGCGGGTTATCCAATTTATCCCAGTCGAATTGCGCCTGCACAAAACCCTTTAACACAAGGTTGGAACCCCTTAGAAGCGGCGGTGAAATTAGCTCACCAACGGGGTATGGAATTACACGCTTGGATCTGGGTTTTTGCGGTGGGAAATGACCGCCATAATCAACTTTTAGGACAACCCAGTAGTTTTTTAAGTCCGGTAATTCAAGCCCATCCTGATTGGATCAATATTAATAATTATGGGGAGTTAAGAAATACCCGCGATCGCAAAGTTTATCTCGATCCCGCTAACCGGGAAGCTAGGGCGTATTTAATGCGTTTAATTAATGAAATTACCGCCTATAATGTCGATGGATTGCAGTTAGATTATATTCGCTATCCTTTCCAAGATCCCAGTGGAAGTTACACCTATGGTTATGGAAAAGCGGGACGGGAACAATTCCAACAATTAACAGGAGTTGATCCGGTTAATATTACGCCCAAGAATAATCAATTGTGGAATCAATGGCTACAATTTAAAACCCAACAGGTGACATCCTTTGTCGCAGAAGTTTCGCAATTTTTGAAGCAACAAAAACCTAATGTAATTTTATCCGTTGCGGTGTTTTCTAATCCTGAACAGGAAAGGATTATGAAAATTCAACAACAATGGGAAGTTTGGGCAAAAAACGGTTATGTGGATTTAATTGTTCCGATGACCTATGCAATGGATACCAACCGTTTACAACGTATTACTCAGCCCTTAACCCAGGAACAAAAGTTAGGGTCGGCGTTAATTAGTCCGGCAATTAAGTTATTAAATATTCCTGAAATTGTAGCGATTGATCAATTACAATCCTTACGGGATTTACCCACAGGTGGATATTCAATTTTTGCTGTTGATAGTATTGGTAATAATCTCCAAAACTATTTTCATAGAACTCAAAATAATTCCTCGAAAACTCAACCTCCCATTCCCTATCGACAACCCTTTGCTGCGGCGCATGATCGCTATTTAGCCTTAAAAAGAGAATGGAGTTTCCTGTTAGGAAATGAACAACTTTGGATTCGAGATGGGGAACTAAAAGCCTTGAGTACCCAAGCAGAAGATTTAGCACAAACCTTAAAACAATTAGAGGATAATCCCTCACCTCAAACTTTAGAAATAGCTCAACAAAAGTTAACAACCTTCCAAAAACAATTCCAAATATCTATGCGTTTACAAGCCTTAGAACGTCCTTATCAAGTCTCTAGTTGGGGCAATCGTTTGGCGAGTATTAATATGTTATTGCGTTATGGAGAAAGAAGAATAAAAAATTAATCAGAAGATAGTTTATTGTTGGGCTTTAGTATTCTGGGCACTCGGGAGTCTAAGTCCAACAATGTTATACTTAATAAAATAGCAAAGGGATGTTACAAAGTTGAGGTAACAACATGACTCAAACCCCTATAAAATTAACTTTTGAAGAATATTTAACTTATGATGACGGAACAGATAATCGTTATGAACTTGAAGATGGGGTGTTAATTCCGATGACACCTGCGAGTCCGATTCATTCTGATATTATCGGGTTTTTGTTTATCTGTTTTTATCAGGAAATTCAAAGACGGAATTTAGACTTAAAAGTAAAACAGGGAGATGTGGGGATACGAACTAGATTAAGTCGCTCCCGACAACCAGATATTGCGATTATTCAAGGAGAAGATTGGCGACGGTTACGAAAGTTTAAAAAATCAGCCATTCTGGAAGTTCCGGCTTTATTAGTAGTAGAAGTTGTGAGTCCTGGGGAAGATAACGAAAACCGAGATTATGTTAAAAAGATGACTGAATATGCGGAATTTGGGATTTCCGAATATTGGATTATTGATCCTTTAACGGAGCAAGTTATTGTTAATTTTCTGATGAATGGAAGTTATCAGAATACTATTTTTACAGGTCAACAAAGGATTATTTCTCAACTATTCCCAGATCTTAATTTAACCGTTGAGCAAGTTTTAGTTGTAGAATAAAAGTTTGAAGGAGTGACCAAGAAAGCTAAAGCAAGTTTAAGTGAGTTGTACAAAAAAATGTCAAGTCAAGATTATTAATCTTAAAAAATATTGATATTCCCGTGTAGGGGCGAGGCGCGCCTCGCCCCTACGATGGGATGAATTTGATTTTAAACCATTTATACAACGGATTTAGACTTGCTATAAAAGTTAAGAACACCGACCTGTATACTTCATGAATGCTGTAGGATCTGAGGAAATTCGCTTAACAAGAGGAGCGTTATACCGTTGTCTATATTCCAGTTGTACTTGAGGGTTTGGAAAGCCACAAAAGCTACCATTACCAAAACTGAAATACCCTGAATTGCCAAAATCAAAAAAGGCTCTAGGAACTGGACAAAGCCCAATATACTTATAAGTTGAAATGGCGGTTATGTTCAAGCCGGGAGCAGGTCTTGAGCGTCTAAATATCTCAACGTGCCCAGGTGTTCTCATGTCGCAAATTGTTCCACCTGCTTTAGCATACACTATCCCGTTAATGGCAAAGTATCCATCAACCCACTCTGGCATTGTCTCAGCAAAACCTGGTTTTTGTTGTGCAGAGACTGCTATAATACCAATGATTACTGAACTCAGGAAATAACGATTCATATTGTTTTTAAGTGAGTTAATTCAAATCATAGTTGCTATAACTTGCATAAGTTCAGTCAGATTTACTGTGACTGTTCCAAATGGAGTATCAACTCCAAAATGTAATTTGTTGGGGTCGGGGTTGCGAGGATTAATATCGCCAGTAGCATGGGTTGTCAAGCTATAAGTAATAATGTTCTTATTTCCATTAAATGGAATGTGAATAGTTGTGACTTGTCTATGTCGAATTTGAACATCGTAGCTTAATATTCCACTGTCACTCAACTGTAGTTTTTTTATTTCTGAATCACCATCATTGCCAATACAGATTGAGTCAAAGTAATTTTCTAAAGCACTAGCAATTCCTGTACCCCGTAAATCTCTTGACATTGTACCTCCAAGGTCTAACTATTGATGCAACCACTGGATGTAAGATAATATTCCTTTTGGTTAGCTTATCCGCACATCCGTGTGTTACTACAGTCATAAACGAAAACCAATTGCTCTGTCAGTCGGATCGTGTCGGAACTTTTTCCTAAAAAATTTCTAAAATGTCGGAAAAAGATCGGAAAAATCGGATAAGATCAGATAAAACTACCAGTCTCACCTCGCTATGGATATTGCAGAAGTATTGAAACTTGCCGATCAACTGCTTTTCACCCATACAGGCGAACATTTAGACCTTCTGCAAGAAACAATTCTTAAAGGGACATTACAGGGCAATAAATACACTGAAATTGCATCGGAAAATCATTTAAGTGAAGGTCATGTTAGAGATACTGCATCGGAATTATGGCAAACTTTATCGAAAACTTTAGGGGAAGATATTAATAAATCAAATGCACGGTCTATTTTAGAAAAAATTACTATCTATAACAGTGTTTCCTCTGGAAATTTTATTAGTTTTCATCAAATCAGTATTTGTTCAAAACAAAAGAAAGAGCCTAAATCTTGTCCTCTATTCAAACCATCCGAAAACAACCATTTAGACTTAGATGCAACTCCAGAAATTACCGATTTTTATGGGCGGGAGGATGAACTAAATACTTTAAAAACATGGTTAATTCAAGACCATATCCGTGTTATTACTTTGGTTGGTATGATCGGAATTGGCAAAACTACGCTGGCTGTCAAACTGATTGAAGAAATCCAAACGGAATTTCAATATATTATTTATCGCAGTCTGCAATATTGTCCAACCATAGATGTTTTTTTAACAGATTTACTGCAAAGTGTTGTCTCTCCTCCTGTTTTTCCGAATACCCTAGATCGTCAAGTTGATTTATTGCTGAAATTTATTAGAAAACATCGCTGTTTAATTATTATTGATGATCTGCAAATGCTCTTTGAAACCGGACAATATGCAGGTCAATATAAACCCGAATTTGAAGGGTATTATTTATTATTTAAACAAATTGCTGAATTGTCTCATTTCAGTAGTTTTTTATTAATTACCAGCGAACAACCCGAATATTTAACAGTCGATCATCTTAAATTTTTTAGATCATTAAAACTTTCAGGATTGGGAGATTGTGCTACCAAAATTTTCAGAGATAAAGAATTATTAGATCAAGACAATTGGTATGATTTAATTGAAAAATATCAAGGACATCCTTTATGGTTAGAAATGACAGCTACGATGATTCAAGAACTATTTTCTAGTCGAGTCACGGATTTTTTAGCTTATCCTTCCTTAGTATTAAGTAATGAAATCACATTTCAATTGAGTCGTTTATGGAGTAGATTAACTGAGTCAGAACAACAGGTGATCAATTATTTAGCCAAACAAGAAAATGGGGTTGCTTTGATGCAGGTTTTACAAGAAATCCCTGATAAACCCACAGATATATTAAAGGCGATACAATCGTTAAAAAGACGTTGTTTGTTAGAAGATAATAGCCATAAAGATCAGCATAGCGCTTCTTTACTAAAAATTAATTCAATTTTAAAAAATTATATTATATTACAAAGTTGAGGTAAGACATGACTCAAACCCCTGTAAAATTAACGTTTGAAGAATATTTAACTTATGATGACGGAACAGATAATCGTTATGAACTTGAAGATGGGGTGTTAATTCCGATGACACCTGCGAGTCCGATTCATTCTGATATTGTTGAATTCCTCTATGATACTTTCAAAGCTGAGGTAAAAAGACTAGGGTTAGACTTAAAAGTAAAGCAGGGAGATGTGGGGATACGAACTAGATTAAGTCGCTCCCGACAACCAGATATTGCGATTATTCAAGGAGAAGACTGGCGACGGTTACGACAGTTTAAAAAATCAGCCATTCTGGAAGTTCCGGCTTTATTAGTAGTAGAAGTTGTGAGTCCTGGGGAAGATAACGAAAACCGAGATTATATTAAAAAGATGACTGAATATGCGGAGTTTGGGATTTCCGAATATTGGATTATTGATCCTTTAACAGAACAAGTAATTGTTAATTTTCTGATGAATGGAAGTTATCAGAATACTATTTTTATAGGTCAACAAAGGATTATTTCTCAATTATTCCTCGATCTTAATTTAACCGTTGAGCAAATTACCCAACCTTGGTAGGTTTTAGAGTGAAACTTTTATACTTGTGGTATTTACTCGGTGACTGACGCCTATCAATCCAACTTCAAACGGTAATTGCAGATGTTAAAACTGAACTTTGGTTGAGTCCTATTAACCTATTTTGTCGAGCATCATTGATACGATTGATAAACTTTTTCCTCGGCAATTATCCTTGACTTTTCCTAAATCAGAGACTATTATTACTGGTGAGTCATAGTTTTAGGTAATCTAAAAGTTAAGATAAGAAAAATTACCTAAATTTAACTGGTCTTATTTCTTAACCGACACAATTCGATTATAAAAAATATGCTCTCACTTTCACCCCATAAATTGCCTAGAACTTTAAGTGCGTTAGAAACCTATGGTTTTGGTTTAACAGGATGGCCAGGGTGGATTGGGGTATTTGCGGCGATGAACTATGCTCTTGGCGCATCAGCTATTTGGGTATGGATACCCGCAACTTTAGTGGGAATACTGATCACCTATCAAGTTAAACAACTCGGTTTCCATCGGTTAGAAATAGCGGGTGGAACTCCCAACTACACTACAAACTTACTCAAACATTATCCCCTCCTAGGCAGATATGCAGCGATCGGCTACCTGAATGGCTGGGCAAGCGTTATTGCTATAAGTGCTGTAGTCCTTTCAGACTTAATTCAAAACAATTTAACAGTAGTCGGTTTGAGCATTCCGCCCACTTTCCTCAAAATCTGTCTCCTCTTGCTTCCCTTCATCGTCGCCTTTAGCGGCACTCGCGCCATCAGTATTCTCAATCTTTTTCTGGTAGTAACAGCTACTGGCTCTATAGTGATTTTTACCTTGCAGGGGCTGGGTTGGTTAATTTTTTCCCCAGCTAGTCCAGGAATTGTCCCGTTAAGCTGGAAACCCTTGGGCTTTACTGATTGGGCAAAGTGGTTCTTAATTGCTACTTATACCACCTATTCTTCAGAAACCGCCTCCTCCTTTGTCGCAGATAGCCGCGAACCCATCAAAACTTTGAAATTTCTGAAGATTGCGGCTTGGTTGCAAGGCGGGATCTTTCTGGGTGCATCTTGGGTGGCGATCCAGCTTGCCTTTGACCCAAACCATAGGGACGATCCCTACCTCCATCTAATTGCCGCTTCCCAACCATTCTGGGGCAGTGGAGCCTCAATGATGGCAACATTTTTACTCACCACTATCGCTCTGTTACCATTAACAACAGCAGTTTGTAACTGTTCTCGCATTCTCTATCAATTGTCACAAGACCGCTACATGGCTCCTGTATTTGGGGTGGTTTCTCGGCGGGGAGTTTTTGGCCCAGCATTAGTTTGGCTATTTGTAATTTCTTTAGTCTATTTAGCTTGGGGAAATTTAACCCAGATTGTTTTTATTGCTACTGTGGGTTGGTTTAGTTCCTATATTTTGCTTCACCTTGCCATCTGGTTGCGCCGCAAGAGAGATGATGTTCTGTTCCCCCATCTGTCTTTGGGTTTATTCTTAATGGAAGTAGTGATTTTATGCGTAGGTGGTATTGCTTGGGGCTGGGGTAATTTCCTCTTGGGCTTGATATTTCCCCTGGGGGTTATGGCGACCGATATTGTGATTCGACGACTTCCTTTCAAAATATTTCGCCCCAGTTGGTGGCATCAGCTTTATCAACCCAAAGATCAGCAAATTATTAGGGAATCGCTGATGTTTCAGGTGTCCACCCTAATTTTTCTCTTATCGGGTTCAGTCCTAATTGGTTGGGGATTTCGTGCTTTATTGGATACTCAAACGATTGGTCGAGGAGAGAATTTAATTGTAGTATTGTTGCTGATCGTGGTGTTTGTGGGAGTAGCGATCGCTTCTTGGACGAGCCTGCCCCAGATTGCCGCCTTTGAATCTCAGATTGCCGCCTTTGAAGCGATTGAAGCTAGGGAAAAAGCGGAGAGTGCTAACCAAGCTAAAAGTGAATTTCTGGCTAACATGAGTCACGAATTGCGAACTCCCTTAAATGGCATCCTGGGTTACGCTCAAATTCTCGGACGCTCCAAAGCTATACCGGAAAAAGAACTTCAGGGAATTAACATCATTTACCAATGCGGTTCCCATCTACTCACCTTAATTAATGATATTCTCGATATCTCAAAAATTGAAGCGCGTAAACTCGAACTCACCCCGAATGCCATTTATTTGCCTTCCCTAGTCCAAGGTGTTGTCGAAATTTCTCAAATCCGCGCTCAACAGAAAGGTATTGATTTCCACTACCAACCCGATCCTAAATTGCCCAGTGGTATTATCGCTGATGAAAAACGTCTGCGACAGGTATTAATTAACCTCTTGGGTAATGCGATCAAATTTACCGATCGAGGCAGCGTCACCTTGAAAGTCGAACAATTAGGATCAAATAGCAATCAACTCTTTGATAATCTTCAAAAACCGCTTTCTTTGACTCGTTTGCGCTTTTCAATCATAGATACGGGAATTGGTATTAGCAACGAAGATATACAGAAACTATTCCAAGCTTTTGCACAGGTAGGAGAACGTAGCCGTCAAGCTGAAGGTACAGGTTTAGGACTAGCGATTAGTCAGCAAATTGTTCAATTAATGGGAGGGAAAATTCAGGTCGAGAGCGAACTAGGAATAGGCAGTAAATTCTTTTTTGAAGTGGAATTACCCATAAATAATGAATGGGTAGAGGAACAAACAAGTAGGGCTGGTAATATAATCAGCTATCAGGGAGCGAAAGAAAGAATTTTAATTTTAGTTGTAGATGATCGCTGGGAAAATCGCGCCGTGATTGTCAATCTATTAGAACCCCTGGGTTTTGTACTGATTGAAGCTGAAAATGGACAAGAGGGTTTAGATAAAATGCGAGAAACTTTACCCGATATAGTAATTACAGACTTGGCAATGCCCGTCATGGATGGCTTTGAAATGCTCAAACAATTACGCAGTGATCGGCAGTTAAAAGCATTGAAAATTGTGGTTTCATCAGCCTCGGTATCCCAAGTAGATCAGCAGATGAGCCTCAATGCCGGAGGTGATGATTTCCTGACTAAACCAGTTGATGCTCAGGATTTATTTAATGCCTTAGCCAAGCATTTACAACTAACTTGGAACTATGAAGAAGTAGGAAATACAGTACCAGTATCCACTTTAGAAATTATTCCTCCGGCGGCTGAGGACTTAGAAGTCTTATTGGAACTGACTAAACGAGGAAAAATTAAAAATCTGGTTTTGATGGCAGAACAGATTGGTCAAAAAGATGCCCGTTATCAACCTTTTATTCAAGAACTCTTAGAACTTGCGAATCAATTTCAGTTGAAAAAGGTCGAGCAATTAATTCAAAAGTATAGCAACCACCAAGGCGGTTAAGCCATTAGCTTCTATTGCATCCCTTGATCAAGATGAAACCCAAAACATTCCTTTAATCCCGTTAGGATCGGTAATAAACCCTAAATTATGATAGAAATTAACCGCTTTATTCCCAGCAAATAACGTAATATTTTCAATATTTTGCAATTGTAGCTGTTCTAAGGTATACTGAATTAAGGACTTTCCTAATCCTTGACTTTGGAAGTTAGGATGGATGACTACATCCCAAAGGGTCGCGTTATAAACATGATCGGAAACAGCCCGGGCAAACCCAATTAATTGTTTTTGGGTGGGGGTAATAAACCACAGGGTAACGACTAAAAAACTGTGTTCTAGGGCGATTTTCATGTGTTTGTGATCCCGAGTCATCCAATTCACGGCTTCAAACAGTTGATCGAGTTGGTCTAAGTCAAAATCAATATCGGTACTAAAAATAAAGGGTTCGAGTTGTTGATAGGTTGCTAAGGGAATATCAAAATTATTGGTACTGATATCAGTTGTCAGACCTTGATCATATTTAGACCATTTCTGGGAAGTTTTATTAATATTTTGATGTTGTAAATTAATTGATGTTTCTAAGTCATTTTTTTTCTGCAATAGAGTATTAAACTTTTCCGAGATAAAAATTTGATCAGGATAGAATTGTATCGCCATTTGATATAGTATTAAAGCGGCATTAATTAGATGTTTTTGCTGGAAAAAATCCGCAATTTTCAGCCACGCGCTTTGATTTTGACTTAAAAATTGCACAATACTTTGATATTCAGGATACTGTTGCTGATTTTGAATTACTTTTTGATAATGGGCGATCGCTAAATCAAACTTTTCAGGTAAATGATATTCTAGGGTTTCTCCCAATTTAGTCGCAATTAATACAAAATCCTGTTCCTGATTGGTTTGATGCAAAATCACCAAACTTTTCCAATAATTAATAATCGCTAAATTCCATTTTTTTTGATGAAATAAAACATCGGCTAAATTACAATAAGACCAATGAAAATGGGGATTTAATTGTATAGCTTTCCGATAAACATGAACCGCTTCTTCCCAATGTTTTAATTTTAATAAACCATTCCCTAAATTATGATATGACCAGGAAAAATTAGGATTAAGTTTAATCGCATGACGATAATTAATGATGGCATCTTGCCATTGTTCCTGTTTTAAAAAAACATCCGCTAAATGGTGATAAAACCAAGAACAATGGGGATTTAATTGGATCGCCTGACGATAATTAGAGATCGCCGCTTGCCATTGTTCCTGCTGATCATGCAAACGCCCTAAATTTGCATAGGATTCAGCCGACTTGACATCCTTTGCCATCACATTTAAAGAATCGGGTTTGAGCGGGTCTTCCTGGGGCATATTTTGGGGCTTAAACGGGAGAATATAACACGGATTCTAAACGCCGTAAGGCAAAATCTAAATCATCATTAATCACTTCAAAATCAAACTCACTGGCGGCGTCGATCTCCGCTTTTGCTCGCATTAAACGCCGTCGAATAGCATCTTCAGAATCCTGACCTCTACCGCGTAAACGACGTTCTAATTCATCAATAGAAGGGGGCATAATAAAAATCCGTAAAGCCGAGGGAAAGGTGGAACGAATTTGGCGAGCGCCCTCTAACTCAATCTCTAATAAAACCGATATTCCCGCCTCAATTTTTTCTTTAACAGCAATTAAGGGAGTTCCATAATAATTCCCCGCAAATTCAGCCCATTCTAATAACTCTCCTGCTTCGATCATGTTTTGAAAATGAACCCGATCAACAAAATAGTAATCTTGTCCATGGATTTCACCGGGACGAGGAGAACGAGTGGTCACAGAAACGGATAAATGGAGTTCAGGATGATCTTTGAGTAGGGAACGAACCAATGTTCCTTTTCCGACCCCGCTAGGGCCTGTCATCACAATTAATCGGCCTTTTTTCATAGTATTTTTATCAGGTTAGAGGGTTGAAAACAAAGTAATGGGGAATCCCTGATTTTCCCTTGAACCTGCTGATGGATTCAAGGCATTGAATCGGAATCTTTTTATTTTCTCATGCTATGCCGATGGAAACCAAGGGGAATCAATCACAAATCCCCTAATCATCGCGGGAATTGCCGTCTTTGGTCATCACAAAGCGATGGGCAACGGTTTCCGGCTGAATGGCTGAGAGAATCACATGGCTAGAATCCGTGATAATTACCGCCCTGGTTCTGCGTCCGTAGGTGGCATCGACTAACTGTCCTCGCTCCCGAGCATCATTAATAATCCGCTTAATCGGGGCTGATTCAGGGCTGACAATGGCAATCACTCGATTAGCAGAGACAATATTACCAAAACCAATATTGATTAACTGAATATCCATAAAAATTGAATTGATAGGATCTGTCAAAGTTTTTTTCTACCATTCTATCATAGTTAAAATTTATCCGATTTACAACGCTTAATTCCAGAAAAAATCTATTTTTTGTTTACTTGAGTTTGCCTTATATTGTTAAGTTAAAACTCAAAAAACGACTATTCTAAATCAGTTATCGCTGATCAATTATGGGTCTATTGCCCATTCCCTATTTTCAAAAACCTTATTTTTTAGTACGGATTGAGACTGACTCTATTTATCCCCAATTCTATAATTTTGTGTTAAACTAACGGGTGTTAATCCCTAATTAATTGATTATGAAAGCTATTGTTATTCATCAATATGGGTCGCCTGATGTTCTTCGTTATGAAGATATTCCGACCCCAACAATTAAACCCGATCAAGTTTTAGTCAAAATTCATGCCAGTAGTATTAATCCCGTGGACTGGAAGATTAGACAGGGATTATTACAACCAGTATCGGGCTACAATTTCCCCAAGGTTTTAGGCTCGGATTTAGCCGGGGAAGTGGTGGAAATCGGCTCCCAGGTGACGCGCCTCCGGGTGGGAGATCAGGTTTATGGCTTCGTTAACCCGTTATTTGGGGGGGCTTATGCCGAGTATGTGGCTGTGCCTGCCGGGAATTTGACCTATAAACCTCAAAATATGACCTATGCGGAGGCTGCGACGGTTCCCATAGCGGGATTGACGGCGTTACAGGGGTTATTAGATTTAGGTCAATTGCGACCCGGACAGAGGGTTTTAATTAACGGGGCGTCCGGCGGTGTGGGAACCTTTGCAGTGCAAATTGCTGTGGCCCTGAATGCCGATGTTACGGGGGTTTGCGGGACGTCTAATGTTGATATTGTTAAACGTTTGGGAGCCCATACGGTGATTGATTACACTCAGGAAGATTTTACCCAACAGGACATCCAATACGATATTATTTTTGATGCGGTGGGGAAACAGTCCTTTTTTAATTGTGAAAAGATTCTACAATCCGATGGCATTTATATCTCAACTTTGCCCACAATTGATAATATGGGAGCGACATTACAAACTTTATTATTTTCGGGTAAAAAATCAAAATTAGTCTTAGCTCAACCGAGTCGCCGAGATTTAGACGCCTTGCGAGATTTAATTGAAGCGGGCAAAATTCAAACGGTGATTGATCGAACTTATCCCTTAAATGATCTAGCCGAAGCCCATACCTATAGTGAGATGGGCCGCACCGTTGGCAAAATTGCAATTACGGTGAATGAGGGGTTACAAACTATTAATATTGATTGATTGTTTTGGGTCAATTTGGGGGAGTAGGGGAGGTAGGGGAGGCAGGGGGAGCAGGGGGAGCAGGGAGAGCAGGGGGAGCAGGGGAGGCAGAGGAGGTAAACTATTACCCATTCCCTATTACCCATTCCCCATTCCCCATTCCCTATTCCCCTTATTAATGTTGAAAATTCAATCCCGCTTGACGAGCCGCCACAATATAACGGAAAATATATTCTACTAATTCAATATGGTTTTCTGCGGCTTCTGGAGAATCTGCCCAAACCGTTACCCCATGATTTCTAATTAACAACGCCGGAACATTAGGAGAAGTTTGTTTAAACCGTTGAACAATTGCTTCCGCAATGCGAGGCACTTCTAAATAATTCTCAAAAACAGGTAGATAAACTTTAGGGTTTTCTTGCCAAATTCCCAAGCCTTTTAACATCTCAATGGGTGGTAAAAGCAGTTGTTCATGATTAATAAAGTTTGAGACTAATTTGGCTTCAACGGAATGAACATGATAACAGGCATTTGCCTCGGGAAACAAAGAATATATAGCTTGATGAATACTGGTTTCTGCCGAGGGTTTATTATTCGGATTGGGATTTTCTAATATCTCTCCAGTGAGAGACATTCTCACAAAATCCTCTGTCACTAATTTGCCTTTTTGTTTGCCACTAGCGGTAATCCAAAAACTATTATCGGGCATTTTAGCCGAAAGATTTCCAGCCGTCCCTGCCATCCAACCCAGTTGATGAAATTGGCAAGACGCATATATTAAAGATTGACGGAGATCGGTTTTCATCGGAAATTTGGGTAGAAACCCCGTCCTTTTAGGACGGCTTTACATTTAGAGGTTTTCGCTATATACTAGAGAAATAGTGAAACACCTGAGAAGATGTACGCCACTCAAAAAAACCAACTTAGACGACTTAGCCAGCAGGAATTTAACGCCCTGACTGTTTTGTGTCGTTTGAGCAAGAATCTTTTTAATATGGCGTTGTATGAATGTAGGCAGTATTTCTTTACTCAAAGAAAGCGACTGACCTATGAATCTAACTACCATATTTGCAAGTCTAATGAGAACTATCGGCTTCTTAATACCGATATTGCTCAACAGACAATGAAGGTGGTAGATAGAAGTATGCGGTCTTTCTTGGGACTTCTTCAAGCCATCAGTATAGGACGCTGTGAACAAAAACCACAACTGCCTAAATACTTGCCCAAAGATGGTTATTTCCCTTTGATTATTCCGAGAATTAAAGTTAAAAATGGGGTGTTTAATATCCCCATGTCTCAACAATTTAAACAGGAATATGGGGAAGTGAAAATCCCACTCCCAGAAAGACTGAAAGACAAGAAGATTAAGGAGGTACGAATACATCCGAAATACTCGGCTCGATGGTTTGAGATTGAGTATATTTATGAAGATGAAAAAATCGAAACATCTGTTGATTCCGAAAAAGCGATAGCTATTGACTTGGGGGTTAATAATCTGGCAGCTTGTTTTGACACTGATGGGCATCAATTTTTGATTGATGGCAAAAGACTTAAAAGCATTAATCACTGGTATAACAAGCGTAACGCCCAGCTTCAATCTGCCAAAGACAAGCAAGGGATAAAAGGGATCACAAATAAACAGGCACGACTTAATCAAAAGCGGAATGACTCTATTCGAGATTATTTGAATAAATCGGCTCGAATAATAATCGACCATTGTTTGACTTATCAAATTGGTAAATTGATAGTTGGTTACAATCCGGGTATCAAGCAAGAGATTAATATCGGACGTTCTAATAATCAAAACTTTGTCCAGATTCCTTTTTGGCAGTTGAGACAAAAACTTAAAGCTTTGTGTTGTCGATACGGAATTGAGTATGGTGAGCAAGAGGAATCTTACTCCTCTAAAGCTAGTTTTTATGATCAAGATGAGATCCCTATTTACAATGCCGATAATCCCAGTAAACAGAAGTTTTCTGGTAGAAGGATTAAGAGAGGATTGTATAGAACAAAGGATAGACATCTGGTTTCGGCTGATATTAATGGTAGTGCCAATATTTTGGTTAAAAGTAAGCACAGACTTGATTTTGAGCGAGTGTCTAGCGGGTTTTTGGCTAACCCTTTAAGGATTTACGTCTCTTAAGAATCCCCGCCGTTTTACGGCGCGGGAGTGTCAACCCCATTTTTCCATCGCCTGTTTAAGAGCACCAGGGGGCATTTCCTTAACATCAAAGGGTAGACCCCGTTGATACCAGTCGAGGGCTTGGAAGAAGGCATTAACCCCCGCTCCTGGGCCGTTTGGATGTTCCATAATCCCCGTCCCAGCATTCAGAATTACGTCCTTGCCATAGTCCGATAGGGCTTGGGGGACAATTCCGGGGTGAATTCCAGCCGAAGGGACAGGGAACACATTCCGCGATCGCAACTGCTCACAAATCCGCTTTTCCTCAACGGGATCAAAGGGTAAACTACCATAATGGGCGGGATATAAGACCGCATCCGCCCCGCCATGGGCCATCAAGGTTCCCAAAATCACGGAATAGGAAAAACCCGTATCCCCAGAGGCACATAACGCCCCCGCCAAGGCAGGATGGGCGAAAATTGGAACATTCACCTCTGGATCGGTGGCTAGGGCTTCTAAGACCGAAAAACCGTAGGTGAGAACATTTAATAATAGGGCATTTGCCCCTTCTTTAACCAGTATTCGGGCTTTTTCTAATAGGGTTTGGGCGTTTCCCGTAACATTAACTGCATACAAAACTGTGCGCCCGGTTTCTTGTTTAATTTGGTCTAAAATTGGACGACTAGCTCTTAATCTTTCTAGGGTGGGGGCGGTGTTTAAATCCCCCATAATTTCATCATCTTTAATAATATCTAATCCGGCCGTTGCCACTTCTTTTAAAATTGTAGCATGATCCTGGGCGGATAGTCCTAGGGCGGGTTTGAAGATTGCCATAATTAGGGGACGATCAAAAACTTGCAATTGTTGGCGAATTCCTGATATGCCAAATTTTGCAACCCGACCATAATTTTTATCGAGTCTAACGGCAACTATTTTACCAACTCCGGCCATAGAATATTTGCCAAAAATCATTGTTAGTAAACTAGCAATATCATTTTCAACGTTAATTTCTGGAAATTTAACCGTGGCAATACTATAACCTTGTTCATCGGTTTTGATATTAATAACTTGGGCTAAATGCGATCGCAAATTATCTTCCCGATGGCTAAATCTTTCGTCCCAAGTTCCAGCAGTTTGTCCAATAGCAATGACTTTCGCCTGACGCAAGGCATCAATATCAGGAGGAAAACGATAATCAACTTCAATGGTCATGGTTTTTTATTCTGGCAATAATGATCAATACAACTCAAAAAATATGAGTTTTAACCTCAAGATTGATCCCCCTAAATCCCCCTTAATAAGGGGGACTTTGAATCAGGTTTACTCATAAATAAGGGAAATATTGACTCTATTCCCCCTTTTTTAAGGGGGGTTAGGGGGGATCTAGTGTGTTATAAAAGCATTAACAATTAATTCAAAGCCAAGGTTTTTTTCGGTCTTCTGGAAAAAATTCTAATTTCTGTATCCGTATATTCAGGAGTCCAACCTTCCGTTGTGGTGAAATAACGAACGGCTTTAATTCGTCGAGTTTCTGTTAAATAAAACCAATGTTCTGTATTAGCCGGAACATTAACATATTCTTCAGCTTTAACAGTTAATTCTACTTGACTGCCATCGGGACGAACAAAACCAAATACTCCTTCTCCATCAATAATATAACGGATTTCATTATCCGTATGAATATGACATTGTTCAAATTTTGCCAATAATGTTTCTAGGTTAGGGGTATCAGGATTAAGGACAATTAAATCCCGGGACTGATAACCTGCTGTTTGTTTTAATTCTTCAAAATATTGATCTAATCCTTGCAAAACTTCGGCTTTTTCGTTATCGTTTAATCCAGGTTGATTCAACAATTTAATTAATTCTGGCTCTGTACCCACAGACCAATGGTTTAACTGAATATTCAGACTGGCTAATTCTCGCTGAATTGCATCTAATTCGGTGTAAGTTGTTCCGTCTTCTAACTGTAAAATTGCCATGCTTAACCTCGATAGTAGGAAATGTTTTTAAGTCAAATACTATTATATAGCGGTGTGTTGTCGCGTGAGATACAACGCAAAAATCCGGCTTCTTAAACAATACCTGCGCCAAAATCCTAGAGAGTTGCGTAATTGTTGCCATTGCTGGCAATATAATAATTAAAATGGGAGTTGAGTCAATATGCGAAAGGATTTTTGGGCGAATCTACCAAAGGACATCTTGCTAGTCGGTGCTCTGAGTGTGGGGATGGGGACAGCCGCATCGGTGGTTTTTCCTGGGGGTGGTCTCGGGACTCCATTACTTGGAAGTACCGCCGGGGCGTTGGTTGGGACGGCGGTTTCTAGTAAACAGAAAGAACAGGAATATAAAAGGAGTCTACAAGATTCCCAATCCCAAAAAGATAAAGATTATCAACTCAGTTTACAGGATTTAAGTAAACAGAAAGACCAAGAGTATCAATTTCGTTTACAAGCACTGGAAAAACAACTCGATACACAACAAAACTGGCAAGAATTTCAGACTAAATTGATTAGACTAAAAGATCAGGTAGAAAGTCTGGAGCAAAAACAAACAAACTTAGGGGAAGTTGAAGGGAAGTTAACGCAAAAACAATCGGAATTACAGGAAGTTCAGGAGAGATTAACCCGATTAAATCAAGAAAAACAAGATTTAGAAAATCGTGTTAATAGCTTGCATCAAAATCCTCCCAATTTATCAGAATTGGAACAATTAAATACTCAATTAAGTCAGTTAAGGCTAGAAAAAAGTCAATTAGAGGGTGAGATTACTGCCTTACAATCTCAAAATCAAAGTTTAAAAGAAGTTGAGCGATCGCTGAATGAAACCCAAGCTAATTATATCGTAAAAAATGTTGAATTGCAACAATTAATAGCAGAAATTGACCAGAAAAGACAAGACACTCAAACCCTGGAACAAAGAACCGTAGAATTAGAATTAATCAGAGCAACCTATGATAGTTTATCTCTGGAAAAACAACAGTCTCAAACCCGAATTAATCAACTTGTTCCTGAAATTGATCGTTTAGAAGCAGAGAAACAAAGAATTCTGCAAGCGATTCAAAATCATACATTAGATTATCAACAAATAGAAAAAGATAAACAAAAAAATAGAAATTTGAGTTTTGAACTCCGAGAAAAAGAATCTAAAAAACGAGAACTTGAACAAATTGTACAGGAGTTAGAAGGACAGCAATCAGTTGTATTGGGAAAAATTCAAGGTCTCAAAGCTGAGAAAGAGGAACTTCAAGAAGAAATTAATCTGATGAAAAATCAGATAGACAGCATGGAAAATACGGCGGATTTTGCCTTGCGATCGCTACGAGATCATCTATGGACACCGAATTCAAATTCAGAGTGGAATCCACCAGAAAAGGTTTTTTTAGATGGGTTTATGCAGTATTTAAAAAACAAAGGATTAGCATTTCCTCGGCGGGTTGTTTATGCGTTTCATACCTCTTTAAAAGTGCAAGATATTTCTGCTTTAGTGATTTTAGCTGGAATTAGTGGAACTGGAAAAAGCGAACTTCCCCAACGATATGCAGACTTTATCGGTGCCCAACGGTTAACTTTAGCGGTTCAACCTCGATGGGATTCTCCTCAAGATTTGCAAGGGTTTTATAACTATGTAGAGAAGAAATTTAAACCGACTGATTTGATTCGAGGAATTTATCAATATAACCATGATCCAGACATGAGAAATCGGATTGTTCTGGTATTATTAGATGAAATGAACTTAGCCCGGGTAGAATATTATTTTAGTGATTTTCTCTCGAAATTAGAAAGCCGTCGTTCTAGTCCTACCTTTTTAGAATTAGATGTAGGGAGTTTACCGATTCCTGAAGCACAAAGAAAGTTAAAAATCCCCTCACAATTTTTATTTGTGGGAACTATGAATGAAGACGAAACGACTCAAACTTTATCGGATAAAGTGTTAGATAGGGCTAATGTTCTCACCTTTGGAAAACCCAAAACTTTACAATTAAGCAAGACGAAGACTACTGAAGCTCAACGTTCTATGTATGTCAGTTATTCAACATTTGAACAATGGTTCAAAACGCCGGATCAAAATTCTGAGGGAGTTCAAAAAGTTAAATATTATTTAGATCGGGCGAATAACATTATGGAAAGTATCGGACATCCTTTCGCCCATCGGGTGTATCAAGCTATTACTCAATATGTGATTAATTATCCTGGGGTTTCTGACTCAAATTCCGATGAATTTCGCTTTGCTTTAGTAGATCAATTTGCTCAAAAATTATTACCAAAACTCAGAGGATTAATGATTGATGATTACCAGGAAGAATTAAATCAGTTTGCTAGTTTAATTGAAGAATTGGGCGATGCTTCCTTAACAGAAGCGTTTATAAAAGCGCGAGGTTCGCGTTCTGGTCAGTTTGAATGGAAAGGATTAATTTATCCAGAGGAGGAGTAAACACAAATGAAGTTATATTCTAGCATTTTTGCTTATTTGAATCAACAGGAAGTTAGAGTTGATCATCTTTTTGAAGCCAAAGATCGCCCCTGTTTGGTATTGGAAGCAGGTGATATTTTATCCCAATGTCCTATGTTAATTGACCAAACAGATCAGGTTTATGAAATTGGTTTTCCTTGGTTAAATCCAACGGATTTACAACATAATAATGATCAACGTGATCAGCAGTTAAATTTAGAAATTAACCTGCATTTATATGTTTTAAAAATTCGAGATGAAGTGTTAGATTCTGCTACCATTGAAGATGATAAACAATTAGAAGAATGGAAAGAGAAATTAGGCGATCGCTTAGATGATAAAGTTGCTACACTATTACAAATTCTTACGGGACTATGTGAAAAAATTTTCAGTGAAAGAGTAGGACAAAATCAACAAGTTCGAGTGCTTGAGTTACCCGAAAAATTTCAACAATTCCAGACTTGCGATGCTACTAAACCTTTAATTATTGCTTTATTAAATAAGTATAATTTAGACAAAAACTTACAACTCATTGGCCCAAAACTCAGACAACAACTCAGACGAAAAGCCGAATTAATGCCCGTTGGCAATATTCAGGAAATGGATGCTTATTGTTTACGAGATTATACCCGTCGTCCGGGTTTAACCGCCGCCGAAAAAGCCGGATCTCGACAGGAATTAATGGGGATAAAACGTCACCAAGATTATCATACACCTGAGAATAAGTTTCTGGTTTATTTTGCTGGAAAAGTTCTCTACCGAGAATCAAATCTTTATAAAACTTATCCAGAATGTGCAAAATTTCATCAAACAATTAAACAGTTTAGACAGCAACCCACTGTTAAACCGATTTTAAAAACTTTACACCGTTTTAAACCCGGGAAACCTAATTATGTGTTATTACAAAATCCCATCTATCATAGTTTTTATCAAGCCCATTTAGATTATATTGCCAAACGGTCAGAAAAAGAGAAGTTATGGAGAGTCAGAAATCAACTGTTAAAGGATGTGATTTATTTAGCATTTACCACAACATTTTTGCGATTTAAAGATTCTTATGTTGAACCTTTAAGCTATTTAACAGGTTTTCTGAGTCCTAAACAGGGACAATATTTAAACCATGATGATCAAGTTTTCCCTAAAATTCCTGTATTTTTACAAGATAAAGTCTATGTATTTCAGATTCAAAAATCCAGAAATATCAGATTAGGAGATTGCTTAATGACGCTGGAAGTTCATGATTTAAAAACATCGGAATTAAAAGTTAAAAAATTGCAATTTCCCATCTGGATATTCTGGTATCTTCCCTCAAACGAAACTTTGAAACAAGCTGTTTCATATATTAAAGGATTATCAGATATTGAATCAGCGATTATATTGTTTTTACATGACCTGCCTAATTCTGCATCAGAAAAAGGTAAAATTAAACGAATGACTAATCAAAAAATTTGGTTTTTTCAAATTCCTGACCCGATGTTAGCTAACGGGTTTGAGCAAACATTAAAATCAATAAGTATTTTAATCAAAGATAAGTTATTAAATCATGATCAATAAACAGCAATTTTGGCAAGGATTAAAAGCACAAATTAACGATTCTGGAAATAACCCAGAATGGGGTTTAAGGTTGTTAGAACAATTAGTTAAAACCCAAACTGAATTAACATTACCGACGGAATTAATTGTCGAAACAATATGTAATTGTGCGGTTTATTTACAAGAGAGATCGCAACTTAATTTTACCGCAGTTCATCCGGTTTTAACGCTTTCTCCGCAACAAATCCAAGCTTTAGAAATGGGATTATCTAATAGTCCGATTACGGTGATTTCTGGTTTACCCGCAACGGGAAAAACTCGCATAGGGTTAAATCTTGCGGATGCGGGAATTAAAGATGAAAAACGTATTTTAATTTTAAGTTATTATCCGAGTACATTAACTGTTTATCAACAATTACCCGGATATCCTTATTTATTGTCGGAACATTCGGGGAATCAATCCGTAATCATTGAACGTCTTCAGCGCGATCATTTAGCACAACCACAACTCAATTATTTACCGCTTTACTGTTTACCTGATCCTGAATTAGAACAGTTGCGATCGCCAGCTAAACTAGAAAGATATTTACCCTTAATTACCGCCCAATCTATCCCGCAACTCACCCAAACTTTGAGCTTAGAATTTCCCAATTTAAGTGCCGCAAGGTTAAACGGGTTTGCTTATCAACTCAAGAGATTAGAGCCCTTATTAAGACAGCAACTTATTCTCGTTCAATCCTACCAAAATCTATCAAAAAATGCCATATTAACCCTAGAAAAATATTTAAGTCAAAATCCCCTTAATCCCTGTTTAGCAACGGTTAAAGAATTTCTGGGTGTTGATGGTCAAACCCTCTGGCAAAATTTCTATGATTTAATTATTATTGAAGATGCTCAACAGTTAACCTGGTTAGAATTAATCTTAATCTCAGGATTAACTAATAAATTAGTATTATTAGGGGATGAAAATACCGGGTTTATTCCTGCTTCTCGGAATCGTAATTTTTTCCAGCGTGTTCTCTATGGTTTTCCTTGGTTATTGCAATATTTACTTCCTGCTTATACCCTACAACTTTCAGAACAATTTCGTTTACATCCCGAACTAGCAACTACCATTTATGATAGGTTTTCCCCGGAATGGATATCAACAAATTTTCAACAGATGAGTGATTATTTTCCCCAGTGGGAATATCGGTTATGGTGGGAAGATATTCCCAATCAACAGGAAGCAGAAAAAATATTAGAATTTTTAAAAACTTTTGATTTAGAATTAATTCCCAAAATAGGAATATTAACCTTTTCGGAAATTCAGCGAGATCAATTAATTGCCAATTGTCCGATTGAGTATACATCTGTTATGATTAAAACTGTCACAGAATGGCAAGGAAAAGAAGCATCTATTGTCTTAATTTGTTGTAGTGGAAACCCTAAACTTATTTCTATAGAACATTGGAAAATTGCCTTAACCAGAGGACAAAGTTACTTAATTTTATGGGGAGACTATGAAAAATGGACTCATGCAGTTTCCCTCTTAAAACGAATGAGATTACCTAGAATTCGTCAAGGAGTATTATCATGAAAATTCATTATCAAATTCAGGGAACATTTTACCGTCAGTTGCTAGAAGGAAACCTTTTATCGGATGTATCTTTATGGCAATTATTACAAGAAATTCAAGCAGTTGCTACCCAAACTCATCGACGAACACCGCAGCTTTTACGTCAATCTTTTGGGTTACAATTTATCCCTAATTCAGTCTTAACGGATTTATTAAAAATTGCTAATGGAGTCACTCAGGAGGATCAACTTTATCAATCTTCTAGTTTAAAACTATTATTTCCTAGGGAGTCTAAATTAAAAGAAAGCATTGCTAACCGTTATCTTTATCAATTTATTAGTTCAGAAATTACCTTAGATTTGTTAGCAGATGATCCTCAATTTCCTCTATTTAATGGTAATAAAACTCAACAAGATGGTAGTTATACTGTGGTTTTAGATCAACCTTATTATCCAGGGTTATCATTAGAAATAGCCGAAAAAATATGGCAAGAAGCGGAAACTTTTTGGCAGAATTTACCCAATTATCAAAAAATTGATCGTTTCTTGAGAAATGTTGATACTCAGGAGGTAGTTTTTAGAATTAATGACCAATTAAGATTAGGGATAAATGGGCAAGAATTACCCCTGAGTTTAAGAGAAGCAATGATCAGTTTACGAGCAGAAAATACAGACATTTCTGATCAGTCAGAATTAACTCAACAATTGATTCAAGAATATCAAGAGCATTATAAAATTGTTGTGAGTTATTTTCCTGAAACTCCGACTATAAAACCTAATCTTTCTTCTGTTAATCAAGTTTTTATCAGTCGAAAAAATCGGGATCTATTTCAAAAAATAATTGCTCAAGCGGAGAATTTTTTACTCATTTCTAGCTATATTCTCGAAGATGAAGCATTAATTTATCAAATTTGTGAAAAATCTGTAACTCTACCGCAAGGAGTCTGGATATTAACAGATTTACGGGATGAAGTTGTAGATAGAATGGATCAACAAGTGACAATTTCTGGTGACTTACCTGAACATTTTAAACGTGCGGATGAGCGGAAAAAAGATTGTCTCCGTCAATTGTTAGATGCTAAAGTTAAGATCAGAAGCGGTGCATTTCATTTAAAAACTTGCATTTCTGAAAAGCATGGTTATTTAGGATCGGTGAATTTGACAAGAGGCAGTTTAGATGTTAATTTGGAGTCAGGAATTATCTGTAGAAAGACTGAAATTTACCAACAACTCATTAATGTATTTCGTTATTTTTGGCAATCTTCTAGTCGAGATCATGTAGTTCCTGTATTGGGTTTTGATGGGTTTGAATTGCGAACTATCAAACGTTATCGTCAAGAATCTTATCCGGTTTCTACTACTTTACTAACTGCTGATCAATATTATAATGATCTTTTAAAAGAGTTAAGTAATTTTGCAGGAAAAGTCGTAATTTTTAGTCGTAGTTTTCAAGCAACTGCTGAATTAAAATCCCAATTACAGCGTTTAAATACTACTGTTTATATTGATCAAGAAATGGGATGTTCAGATTCGACTATCAATATTAAAAGAGTGAAAAACCTCCACGCAAAAATTACACTATTAGGAAATAAAATCGCTTATATCGGCGGAATTAACTTTAATTTTTCTCTGAAACATCAAAGAAGTTATGATTTAATGTATAAAACTACAGATTCTCAAGAAATTAGTCAAATTATTAACGCATTAGGAGGTTCAAAATCATGACTCGACTATTTAATTTAGAATCCTATATTAAATTATGTCAATATGCTTATCAGTTTGATCAAAATCCTGATGAGTTAATTCATTCTCAGGGAAACTTACCCAGAAGATATAAACAAGAATTAATCACAGAATATGGAATGACTTCCTATCGAGTTAATCCCGTTATTTCAAATCATCGTACTCAACGCTTAGAAATTAAAACTAATGAAAATAATTTTCTGGGTGAGGAGTTAACCCAAACCGGAATACAACGGTTATTTATTATTAGAGATACAATTGATTTGTTAACTTTAAGTACCAGTCAATTTTTAAATTACCAAGAAACTTATTTATATCAAAGTGCTTATTATTATTGGAATTATTATCAACAACTGAAACATCTAAATCCCGATAAACCGTTAGTATTTATAGATTTAGATGGTTTTGAAAGCGATCGCTTAATTCCCATTCAACGAGATCAGAAGGGAATTCCTATTCTTAATACAAGAGAACCGTTATTGATTCAAACGCCTTTTAATACTGTTGAAACATACAATCAAATTTGTAGAGATATTTCTATCAAAATTTTAACTAACTTTTTCCAGAATAGTAATTTAGAAGAAAGTGCGATCAATCATCTACAAAAATATTTACAAAAAATTGCAATATTTGAACAAATACCTTCAGAATCAAATACAGAATCAATTTCTATTATCGTTGAAATTATGTATTCTGATCAAATATATTATAAACAAGTCCAGTTAAAGCTGGCAGATATTGAAAATATTGTTAATAGTAGAGTTAATTTTTCCAGCTTAGAAAAAATAGTAGATCCTAATTATCACTGGATTTTAATTTCTCAATATAATCGGTTTCCAATTATTAAACAGCGACTTCCACAATTTTTATGTGTAACTTCTGATCATCAAATTTTTCCTAGAGTGTGGGAAATGAAACAAAACTCTAATTTTCCCTTATTTGGGATTTATTTAGATACCATTGAATTTGCAATTGGAAACAGAGATAAAAACGATAATCCCATCACCCAGTGGATAAAATTATCAGATCAAGCTATTTCCTATGAAGGTACTCAACAAACATTAACAGGAATTATCCCCGAAACCAATCAAAAAGTATTCCGTATTCCTAAAAATACTAATCCAGCAATACTTCCCATCCGAGTTAATGGTAAAGACTATTTAAAAAATCAAGTTCCTCAGAGTTATGAAATTTTTATTGAAAACTTTCCAGGTACAGAAGATATTGAAATTGAAATTAAATTTATTCTCAAACCTGATGCACCTCCTAAACTTGAAGTCAGTGATATTAACGGAACTTATAAAATCACTTCTAAACTGGTAGATCTAAAAGAAAAAGAAGTTAAATCTTTTGGTTATATTCCTTATCGACAGATTGATTTTACGAGAAAAGAAAAATCTTTAAAACAAATTCAAAGATTTACTAAGAGTCATCTAATTGCTAGATTAAAACCAGTTTTAGAGCAAATATTTACTGATCTAGAAATGTTTGCTAATAATCCATCCAGACCTATTAATTATAACACTATTACTCAGAAAATGCAACAAGTTAATAAAGCTATTACCGGAAAAAGTCAAGGTATTGATTGTCTTCAATATATCGCTGAAATCCAAGAGTTAAGACAAATGTTTAACAATCCGAGTTTAAAAATAATTCCTGCTTTGATTATTCAATCCTATCCTATACAGAACCAGTTTATTGATAAATCTATAAAATTTATTGGGAAAATTTATAGTTTTTCAGAAACCTGTTCTTTATACGAAAATTTTAAAGATTTCCTAGATATTGATATTTTAAGTAATAATTATTTTAATTATAAATATCTACAAACTTTGGCGAGAACAGCTATGAATGAATCTCAACAGCAACAATATTTTAGTCTATTTGATTCTAATTATCTCTCCCCAAATAATCAATATTTATGGGGATATGCTCGAATTTTATTGTGGTATTATAACTTTCAATCAAAGGCTGAAAATTTTAACTATAAAAATCATTTTGTGTTAATAACTAACTATCTTCTGAGTCAACCCGCTAACCAATTTACTGATCAATATAAACAAAATGCCTTTTTGGCTTTATGTTATTTGCTAACATTTCGAGAAATTGATCAAGATTTTTTTAAAGCAGATTCTCAAGAAAAACAACAAGCAATTCAAGTAATTCAACACTTTAAAAATGAAGAAGTAATGTTAAACCAAGTTAGTCGAAAAAAATCTTTAAATCAACTATTTGCTGAACTAATTGAAGGAAAAGCGTCTCAATCCGATATTGACGGAATGATCCAAGCCAGTTAACTTATACTTAAGCAATTTAGCGAATCTGTACTATAACCAGGGAATTGATAAATCCAGGAGCGATCGCTTTTCAACTACGTTAAAATAAAATCCTGATCAAAATGTAGGTTATAATCATGACCAAAACTTCGTTAAAAACACTTTATGATATTGATTTTGCACTCTGGATTACAGAGACAGTTAATCAGTTAAAATCTCGAAATATTGAAAACTTAGATTGGGACAATTTAATTGAGGAGATCGAATCTTTGGGAAAGCGGGATAAACGGGAATTAGAAAGTCGGTTAACTACATTATTTGAACACGCTTTGAAACGTTGTTATGTTTCGTTACCTGATTGTTTTCGAGGTTGGGAAGTAACGATTTATCGAACGCAACAGGATATTAAAAAACAGCTAAGGGATTCTCCGAGTTTGAGGAATTATTTACAAGAAATTTATCTCGATTGTTATCAGGAAGCTTTGGAAAATATGAGAATTGAATATGATGCAGTATTTCCTGATATTTGTCCGTTTCCCCAGGATGTAGACATTTTATTAACTGGGAAATTTTGGGAAACACCGCTATAAAAACCCTAATTCAACGATTCTAAAAATGCTTGAACGCTCCCATCCGGTTGTAAAACTAAACGAATTTTAGGGGTTTTTCCTGACTCTATGGGAGAGATAAATGGTTCCCCAATTTCTGGAAAATCTAGTTGTTTTTGACGATTAACCGCAGGTTGACCCACAGGAGTGATACTTTGCAAAGATCCATCAGAATTGAGTTTTAAACTATATTGTAACGTGCGTTTTAAATTTTTAGGCGGATACCAGATTTTTTGAAAATAGTTTCTGACTTCACTCACTTGCGGAATTTGATCAAATAGGGTGGTATCCTGTTGACGAGTGGCGGCAATTGTGGGCGGGCGTTTATTCAGTTGAGCCAAATAATTCTGTTTATCTAGGTCGGAATTTTCTGGCAAAGAATTTGAAGAATTTTCCGCAGAAGGTACGTTTAAAATAACCGGAGGAGCCGCATTTTTTAAGGTGGGTAATTGAATAGTTTGGGGTGCAAAAATTACGGGCGGAGGCGGAGGCGCGACTTGGGTAGGAGCCACGGCTAGGCGAGGTGGGGGCGGGGGTACGGTGGCTGTTAAGGGAGGTGGTGCGGGGGTTACAGACCCATTGTTGATTCCTGAGTCCTGGGGAATAATCATGAACTCCCCGGAGCCGGGTTGCAGGTCGGGTATGGCTTGGGGGGTTGCAGGGTTGGGAAACAGAGGGGCGGGAATGGGCAGGGGGGCGGTATTCACGGGGGGTAAATTGGGAGCTACCTTAATCTGAATGGGGGGTGCAGACGGGACGGGAAGGGGTGCTAACTTAGATGGTGGGGGTAAGGGAACCAGATTTGGGGGCGGAATTTTAACGGTTTCTGAGGGTTGGGTGGCGGTTTGAGCTTGGGGTTGTCGATAGAGATTGATGAGTCTAATTGTCCCAGTTAAACAGCCAATAGAAATAGCAATCAATAAAATTGTTCTTAACCATTCGGGGGTGGTTTTTTCTAGGGATTTTAGGTTGGATAAATTTTCTGATTCTGTTATATATTCTTCTAAAGCAGCCGATAGATCAAATAGTTGTAAAATACTTAAATGAATAAATATATCGGTAGGATTTTTAGCTAAATTTCCTAAGAATAAATCATGATATAATAAGCCATCGGGTTTAATTTTAATTTCTGAGTTTGTTTCGTCAAATAGAACGAAGGATGGGGTGTTTTCAGCGGAAGATTTTAGGGAAACTTTTGCAGGTTCACGGGTTGAATTTTGGGCGAAATTAAGCAGATTTTGAATATAATTTTTGATGACTTGAGAGAGGGTTTCTAGTTGGGTGCGATCGCCTTCAATGGTAATATGATCGGCATCGGGTAAACGGGGATCATCAAAGCAGAGTTTAAATTTAAACTGTTCTAAAACAGGTTGTTGTTTCAGGCGAGATATAAAAGGACGTTTCGCCTGGACTTCTAGGGTACAAGTGGGGGGAGTATAGCGTCGAATAATCATCATAATGGTGAACCGTTAATAATTGATTAAACTGGGGACTCTATGAAAGTTAACCATAATTGTTGATGGCTATTGGGTTTACTATAAAATAATAGATCAATTAGTAATTTAATGGCTAGGGTATCAAGGTCTAGGGGGGGTTGAGGATGTTGGGTCATCCACTGTTGATAACTGTGATTAAATGTGTCTAAATAGTCCCGCAGCAAGGTCACTTGACGAAAATCAGTTTTTTGCTGTGCCATTTGTTCGACTAAACCCAAGGCTCGGCGAATTAAAATTTGATCCTGTTGAGCAATATAACAAATAATCAGAACTAGCGATCGCATTTCTTCCAGGGATAAGGGATTTTCTTCTGATTTTTTTTCTAATAATTTAATTTTATCAGGAACATTCGGCTCTAATTTTAATAGGTTTCCTACTTGTAAAATGGTTTCTAAAGGAATACCAATGAGGGCTTCAATTGCTAATAATAATATCTGAATTTGAACCGTGATTTTTCCCCATTGTTCGGCTTGGGGTTGGGGTTCTAAATCATAGCTATTTGGATTGGATTTTTGATCATTAATAGAATCTGAATTTAGCATTTTCAAGACCACTTATTATATCCGAGATTAGATCCCCCTAAATCCCCCTTTTTAAGGGGGACTTTGAGCTAATTCCTATTAATTCCCTAAATAAGCAATTGTAACACCAATGCCGCCATCATTGGGGGGGGCTAATTCAAATCGCTCAACTAAAGGATGGGTTTCTAAAAATTCGTGAACTCCCTTTCTCAGTTGTCCCGTTCCCTTGCCATGAATAATCCAAATTGCCCCAAAATCATGAATCTGACCTAACATTCGATCTAGTTCACTTTCTGCTTCTGAGATGCGTTTTCCCCTGAGATCAATGGTATTATTAGAAGTTCTAACAATCGGTCTTTCTGGTTTGGTTTCTTTTTCGGGAATGGGTTCTTTTTTCCGTTCTGGGGGCTTAGGAATTGTGGGTTTTAATCCATCTAAAGATTCAATTTCTCCTAAACTAACGGTCATTTTCATCATCCCAAATCGGACGGTAATTTGACCTTCTGGAGTCGGTTCGTTCAAGACTTCTGCGGTTTGACCAAAACGGGGTATTCTAATCCGATCACCCACCTTGGGTTTAAATTCTGGTGGTAGTTTTGGGGTAGCTCTTTTAGAGGGTAAATACTGCCCAGCAATTTGGTTTAAAGCCTCCGTTGCTAGGGTGGTATCTTGACCCGTGGGAGTCCCCTGTTGTAAGCGGCGAATCACTTTTGCAATTTCAGCTTTAGCCTGAATTAATGTTTCTTGAATTGCCTTTTCTTGAATTTGTTTTAACTCCCGTTCTCGTTCTTTTAACGCTGCGGCTTTTTGGGCTAATTCCTGATGCAAACGTTCCGTATCTTTTAACAGTTGACCTGCGGCTTGAGCTTTGGTTTCCTGTTGACGGCGTTGGGCTTCTAACCCGGCAATTACTTGGTTAACTTCCTCGGAAGTTTCCCCCACATAACCCGCAGCTTGTTCTATAATTTCTGGGTTTAATCCTAACCGTTTGGCAATGGTTAAGGCATTAGAACGCCCTGGAATTCCCCATAATAATCTATAGGTGGGTTGTAAGGATTGTTCGTCGAATTCAACGGAGGCATTTTCAAATCTTTCATCTTCATATTTTAAGGATTTCAGTTCTCCAAAGTGAGTGGTTGCGATGGTTAATAAAGCATGATCAGCTAAATATTGTAATAAGGCGATCGCCAAGGCACTCCCTTCGGTGGGATCGGTTCCTGCGCCCACTTCATCTAGTAGAATTAAATTAGAATAACTGGTTTCTGATTGAGGATTAATTGCGGCTAAAATTCGGCTAATTCGGCGAATATGACCAGAGAAAGTTGATAGGTTTTGTTCAATGGATTGTTCATCTCCAATATCAGCTAAAACCTGATCAAACCAAGGTATTTCTACGGGTTCTCTAGCGGGAATAAATAACCCGACTTTTGCCATTAATGCTGCTAATCCCAGGGTTTTTAAGGTAACGGTTTTGCCTCCGGTATTCGGCCCGGTGATCGCTACTACCCTAATTTTAGGATGGACGACAACATCAATGGGAACAACGGGAAATCCCTGTTCATGTTGTTGTTGCCAAACTAATAAAGGATGGCGGAGTTGTCTTAAATTGATGTAATTTGAGGTTGAATCTTCTGATGATTCTAAATCAATAAAGCGGGGGGGATTTGCTTCTAACCACAGACTATAACGGGCTTTAGCCACGGCTAAATCGAGAGTCGTTACAATCATTAATAATCTTTCTAAATCCGCTTGAACTGCCCCAACTTTCTCACTTAATCCCTGTAAAATTATGTCTTCTTCGGCTTTTTCTAGCCGTTGAATTTGCCGGAGTTGATTATTAAGATCAATTGTGGCTTTGGGTTCTATATATAAGGTCGCACCCGTTGTTGAGCTATCATGGACAATTCCAGGAATTACATCTTTTTGAGAGGCTTTAACTGGGATGACAAAGCGATCGCTTCTTTGGGTAATTAATTGCTCTTGAACGGCGTTAGATTTGCGTTGAATAATATGTTGCAAAATCCCATAAACCCGATCTCTAATACTCCGTAATTGTCCCCGAATTCCCCCTAATTTAACACTAGCTCGATCTGCAACATCTCCCCGTTCATCAATACAGTGATAAATTTCCTGCTCTAGTTCGGGATAGGTTCTCAATTCCGAGACAAATTCTGTTATAATAGGAATATCGGAATGGCTATTAATAATTCGCCGTAATTGTCTAGCTCCGGCTAAGGTTGTAGCGATCGCTAATAGTTCATTTCCTGATAACATTCCATGGCGTTCTACCCGTTCTAAATAAACGCTAATGTCTTCAATTCCTTCAAATTTTAAACCATTTTGTCGCAGTTCTAATTTGTAAGTTTCTTCAGTTTGTGCTAATAGTTGCAGAGTTTGGTCAACGGTCGTGGGAATGTGTAAATGCTGCGCCGCCACCGCAGCAAGTTTTGTCGCCGTAAAGGTGGATAAATGACGACATAACCGTTGCCATTCCAGTAGTTCTAAGGTTTCTGTTTGAATCAATGCCTCAAGATTTAAAAGTGTAATGTTAGTATACTACATTATTGTAACCGTTTTGGGTATTTTCTGCAATCCCCAGATAATCAGTAATCAGATTTAAGAGGATTACGCAGATTAACACAGATTAAAATCCGTGAAATCAGTGAAATCCTCTTAAATCCGTGATCATGATTTCAACCTTAAAATTCTCTCAGCAACGGATGTTAAAACAGGCATAACAGATAAGCGATTTCCCTGTTTAACAACGCCAAATTCCTCAGAATTAAAGGTTTTTTTGAGACTATCTAAACTAATTATAGCAGAAAATTGTTCCACAAATTCGATTTTAACCGTATACCATCGGGGAGAATTTGGCGTTGCTTTTGGGTCAAAATAGGGGCTGTTAACATCAAATTGGCTGGGATCAATTAGGTTGTTTTCAATGATTTTAGCTAATCCCACAATCCCCGGAGGTTTAGTATTAGAATGATAAAAGAATGCTAAATCTCCGATTTGCATTTGTTGGAGAAAATTTCGAGCTTGATAATTTCTCACTCCATCCCAAATCGAAGTGCCATCGCGTTTTAAATCCTCAATACTATACACATCTGGTTCTGATTTAATCAACCAATAATTCATGTTTTTTAACTCTTTAAAGCATTTTCCATGAAGATATCATGGGCAATTAATTCCGGGGTATTTTCTGCCGGATGACGTTGAATATATTGACCATCAGGTTGTAAATCCCAGGCTTTCCGATTATCCGATAACATAATCCCTAAAATTTCTTCTAACTCCTTAGCAATATCAGGATCTTTTATCGGAGTTACCGCTTCAACCCGACGATTTAAGTTGCGAGACATCCAGTCTGCTGAACCAATATAAACCTCCTCCTGTCCACCATTATAAAAATAGAAAATCCGAGAATGTTCTAAGAATCGTCCGATAATACTAATCACCTTAATATTATCACTAATTCCCTCTAAACCAGGACGCAAACTACAGGTTCCCCGCACAATCAAATCAATCCCAACTCCCGCTTGAGATGCCTCATATAATGTAGCAATAATTTCTGGGTCAACTAAAGAATTAAGTTTAGCCACAATTCGCCCGGTTTTCCCTTGATTTGCCTGTTCGATTTCCCGACGAATTAATCCCAAAAATCGTTTGCGCATATTCACCGGAGCAACTAACAGTTTACGATAGGACTGTTGACGAGAATATCCGGTTAAGAAATTGAATAAATCCGTTAAATCTGCTCCCAAATCTGGACAGGCACTTAACAACCCTAAATCCGTATACAGTTTAGCAGTTTTATGATTATAATTTCCCGTGCCAATATGAACATAACGGCGAATTTTATCCTGTTCTTGACGCACAACCATCACAATTTTGGTATGGGTTTTTAAACCAACCAACCCATAGACAACATGAACTCCTGTTTGTTCTAATTTTTTTGCCCATTGAATATTATTTTCTTCATCAAATCGGGCTTTAAGTTCCACTAAAACGGCAACCTGTTTGCCATTTTCCGCCGCATCAATTAAAGCAGCAATAATCGGAGAATCCCCGGAAGTGCGATATAATGTCATTTTAATGGCTAAGACATTAGGATCATAGGCTGCTTGATTAATAAACTGTTGAACTGTCGCAGAAAATGAATGGTAGGGGTGATGAACTAATACATCTTTTTGTCGTAAGATGGCAAAAATATCTTTTTCATCTGTTTCCGAATTAGACGGAATAATATCTTCACTATCTTTCATCCAACGGGGCAAAACGGCAGTCCAAGGTTTATCTTTTAATTCGGGTAAGGGTAAACTCAGAAAAGACATTAAATCCCGTAACCCCATCAACCCATCTACGGCATAAATATCTTCCGGTTCTAACTCTAATTCATCGACTAATAAATCGCGTAAATAGTCCGGTATTGAACTATTGGTTTCCAGACGAACAACAGACCCACCGACTCGACGTTTGCGTAGTTCTTGTTCAATCGCTAATAATAAATCATCCGCTTCATCTTCTTGCACTGCTAAATCAGCATCGCGGGTAATCCTAAAAATATAATAATCTTGAATATCCATTCCCGGGAATAGGGATTCTAAATTATGGGCAATGACTTGACCAATGGGAATACCAACCCAAGGGGAAAATTCCCCATTTTCTTGTACTCTTAATTCTTTAGGTAAGGAAATAAATCTAGGTAAAGAACTCGGTACTTTCACCCTAGCAAATAATTCTTCTTTGGTTTCAGGATTTTTGAGAACAACGGCTAAATTCAAACTCAAATTAGATAAATAGGGAAAGGGATGGCTACGGTCAATGGCTAAGGGAGTTAAAACTGGAAAAATTCCCTCGTCAAAATAACTTTTTAAATAAGTTCTTTGTTCTTGATTTAGATCAATATAATTTAATAAATGAATCCCATTTTGAGCTAATTCGGGTTTAATTTGTTGTTCAAAATATTGGTGCTGTTCCGTAACCATTGGTAACAATCGTTCATGGATCGCATTTAGTTGTTGTTGTGGAGTCCGACCATCGGCGGTAACTTTATTAACTTGGGCTTCAATTTGTCGTTTAATTCCGGCCACTCGCACCATAAAAAATTCGTCTAAATTAGAACTAAAAATAGCTAAAAATTTTAACCGTTCTAACAGAGGATTCTGAGGATCTAAGGCTTCTGCTAAGACCCGACGGTTAAATTCTAACCAACTAAGTTCCCGACTCAAGTAATATTGGGGATCTTGAAGATTAATGTCTTTGGTAATTTTTGGCTCTGTTTTTTTAGTTTTGGACATAATTTAGAATTTAGGTGGGTAGGATCAACTCAATCTCTATTGTAATTCTGAATGGTTAAAATTGTAAAAAAATTATTCAATATTTATAAGTCGGGGTAAAATCAAGGTTAACGAATGTTTAAACAGCTTTTTATTAATTATTTATTCAGGCAAATTAAGTTAAAAAAAAAGACTTAATTTAGCAAGTTTAAATTAATCAAGCTCCTGAATGCTGACAAACCGATCAGTGGCAGTGATTTTGAGCTAAAATTCCACAAATTGCCCCGGTCGAAGTAACATAGAAATTAGGGTTAATTGATACGTTGGCGGAGGACAAAATGACAGTTAAATTGGAACGCCCAATTTTAATTGGGGGGGTCGGGCTTTCTTTCGGTCTATGGTTGTTGGAAAGTGTTCAGAATTCAGCTTCTGAATTCGGACAAATAGTTCTATTTGGTTTAGCCCTCAGTAGTGCCGGACTGTGGTGGTTTAAGCAACAAAGAACAGAATCCCTGCAATTGTCGCCGCCTCCAGAACTTTTAAATCAGGATCAAGTAGAAAAGGCGATCGCCCAAACCCAAAGTCTGATCGCTCGTTTGGCCACAGAATCCCCAACTCAGAATCACCGTTTACAAGCCCTACAACAGCAAGGGGAGCAACTCAACGGTCAACTGCAACGAACAGCCCTGCGGGTCGCTATTGCGGGCAACAAAGGCACGGGGAAAACCGCCTTGTTACAAAGGTTGCAGTCCGACTGGCTGCCCCAACAACCTCAGACGTTAAGTTTGACGGAAATTTCCACCCCAGAACTCGATTCTGCCCTCCCTAATTTAATCACGGTGGCGGATGTGGTTTTATTTGTCACCGCCGGAGATTTAAGCGACCCCGAATTTAAAACTATATCTGAATTGGTGGCTAATAACCAGCGCTTAATTTTAGTTTGGAATAAGCAAGATCAATATTTAATTGGGGAACAACCTGTGATTTTACAGCAGTTAAAAACCACATTGACGGGGGTATTATCCCCGGAAGATATTGTGGCGATCGCAGCTTCTCCCAATGCGATAAAAGTGCGTCAACATCAAGATGATGGGACAGTTCAAGAATGGTTAGAACCCCAATTACCTATCCTTGATTCGGTTATCAACCATCTCAATTCTATTTTAAGTCAAGAACAGCAAAAATTAGTATTAGCAACAACCTATCGGGAAGCCTTAGAATTGCAACGGCAAGCGAAAGAGATTTTCAATCAATTACGCCGAGAACAGGCTTTACCTCTGATTGAAAAATATCAATGGATTGCGGCGGCTGCGACGGTAGCCAATCCAGTTCCGGCTTTAGATATGTTAGCAACGGCGGCGGTTAATGCCCAATTGGTAATGGATTTAGGGGCGATTTATCAACATAAATTCTCCCTAAGTCAAGGTCAAGAAGTTGCCACAACTATTAGCACCCAGATGTTGAAATTGGGGTTGGTAGAAATCTCCACCCAAACCTTAACCTCGTTATTGAAAACTAATACCGTGACGTTTGTCGCTGGAAGTCTGGTGCAGGGGGTGAGCGCGGCCTATTTAACCCGAATTGCCGGGTTGAGTTTAATTGAGTATTTCCAAGCCCAGTCCCTGCTGTTAGAAGCCACCGACAATCCGAGTTTGAATTGGGATAGTCTTAAGAAAACCCTACAAACCGTATTCCAGCAAAATCAACAGGCCAATTTATTACAGTCTTTTATTAAACAGGCACTCAATTATCTGGTGGTGCAGTTCAAACCCAAGCAAACCCTTGAATCCTCGGCTTCTTAGCTGATGTCCCAGTGGTTTTCCCCAGTCCTCAAAAAAAACTTTGAGAACTGGGGTTTACAATTCTGAGGTTTATGCTATAGTTAGAAATTGTGAAAGACAACGCGGGTGTAGTTTAGTGGTAAAACTATAGCCTTCCAAGCTATTAATGCGGGTTCGATTCCCGCCACCCGCTTTTCCAGATACTACATATAGATGATTACTGAAACCCCTGCACTATCTACGGTGTAGGGGTTTTAACTTGATATGCAATAACTGGATTCAGGGATAGATTGATGTCTTAATTTGATGTGTATTTGAGCCACAAAATTACACCCTACCCCCCGCAACAATAGAAGCCTGTGAATAACAGCCCCCTTTCATGTCCTTTGATAAATATTCCTGTTTTAACCACCAAGGCAGGAAGCGGTCACTGCGATAACTCAAGTTTTGTGAGGGCTTGTTGACTAATTAGTCAAGAGTATGGGCGAACTCCCCCTTAGAATATTGTCTCCCGGGCGACGGGTTTTGTCAACCCCCCCTAGCCAAAAAACGAAATTTTTTCAAAATTAATATTTTTTTGCGGTGAAGTCTTTTCCCCGCTTCCCCTGCTCCCCCTGCTCCCCCTGCTCCCCCTGCTCCCCCTGCTC
>NZ_LT797711.1:501779-524655 GCF_900009135.1 Planktothrix sp. PCC 11201
GAAAGAGTTTACCTCCCCTGCTCCCCCTGCTCCCCCTACCTCCCCTACTCCCTATTCCCTTAATTTCAAAAGAAATAACCCTGTTCTATCCGGGTTTGGCGCTTTTTGGGATCGTATTTGAGTAGGTATTCACGGGCGATCGCATCCTGTTCTCGTAAACTATTAACTTCCTTCTGGGCAATTTCCGTATCGGTTGAGAGTAAAATAACTTGATGACTAGCTGCGGGAAAATACCGTTCAATCAGGTTTTGACGGTGGGAGGAGTCTAAACGACCCAATGGAGTATCAATGGCGATGGGTAAATTGAGTCCCGAAACCCGAGCTAAACCCCATAAAAAGGCGATCGCTAAGAGTTGTTTTTCCCCCGCAGAGAGGCGATGTTTCTCTACAGGTTGTCCCTGGGGATCATAGAGGGATAAACTAAAATCTTCTGTAGCAATGACCACTCGATGTACTAAGTCTGATTTGTGTAATAAATAGCGGAAACATTCGGTCACTTCTACTTCTAATTTATTCAATTTTTTCAGGGTTAATTTTTCTTTAAATATTTTCAAAGAGTTCTGAACTTTACTAATAGTCTCAATAATATGATTAGCATTTTTTCGATCAATGGTATTTTGACTATATTTTTCTAGGTCTTTTTTGGCCTTTTCATATTCAGCTAAACATTTTTTAGCCCGTTGTTCGGCTCCTTCGATCGCCGTTTCAATTTTAGTATATTCGGTTTGGGCTTGGGATACCGTTTCTAACAGTTGTTCATAGACCTCTGGAGGGGCTGCAATAGCCAATTGTTTATCCAGACTAGAGAGGGTATCTTCAATTACTCTTAACGCCTCTAAAACGTCCTGAGATTGTTGGATTTGACTGGGAAGTTGATGGTCTAAGAATGTTCCTAATTGACTGAAAATTTTTTCATCGATTTCTAAAAATATATTGTCTTGATTATGATGATTTTCGGTTAAATTTTGATAATCAGTTTCCAGATATGATTTAACACTTTCTAACTGTTTCTTGGCAAGATTAAGTTCTTCTAAATATTCAAATAATCGTTGATCTCGATCTTTAATAAAATCCTGGGCTACCTTGGCTTTTTCCCAGTTTAACTCCTGTTTTCCTTGCTTTTGGGCTTGAATTAATAAAGGTTTAATTAAACTTAAAGGTAAACCTTCCCCTGCTAACTCACCAAGACGTTGCCGTTGTTGTTGGGCTTTTTCTTTCTCATCCTCTAACTTTTTCTCTAGTTGACTCCGTTCTCCGGCTATTTTCCCCCCTTCGAGTTTAAACTTTTCCTTAGCTTGATTTAACTTTTTCTTGGCAATTCCAGCCTTAATTTTTAATTCTTCTACCGCTATTTCCGCCGCCTCTTTTTCGGATTTATACTGATTTAATTTAGTTTCAATTTCTTCTAAATAGGCTAACTCTTTTGAGTCGGCTAACTGTCGGCGTTTGCGGTTAGCTAAAATATCTAAATCTACGGCTAAACGTTCAGATAATTCTAATCCTAATAAAGATTGAATAGCTTGTACCACAACATTAGGAGGACTGTCTAAATCGGCTAATTCCTTCACCTGTTCCCCATCAAATAAAAACAAGTTTGAAATTCCTATGGGGAAAAAATCTTCGATGCGCTCATCCCAGGTTTCTACCCAAGCGGAGTCCGGCCAATCATCAATTAATATGCCTAAAATATCCTTACCATTTTTCGGGTTTTTTGTCCAGCGACGTTTGACCCGAAACTCGACTTGCATATTTTTAACAATATGTTCAAATAATAATTCTACACTGGTTTCTTCATGGGCTAGGGTCTGTTTATTAACTGCTTGTTTGAGAAAGTCGGGATAACTTAAAGTTCCCCGGGTAGAACATTGGGCACGCTGTCCATAAAGTGCGAGGCGCATTGCATCCATTAAGGTGGTTTTTCCGCCTCCATTCATACCTCCAAGTAACACAATTGGACTAATTACATTATCATTAATTTTAGGGCGTAAATCAATAACTTGTTTACCTCGATACGGGCCAAAGTTTTCTAAAGTTAATTCTAGGAAAATCATAAAATTAAAAGTTTAAACGAGGGTTAGGTAGGGTTTTGAAATTTCAAACTTCCCCAACTTAACTGTTGCGGAGGTTCGGGGTTTTTGTCTTCTATGGCGTGCTTGACTTGTTCAACATTTCCGGTTTTGGCGGCTTCTTTTAAGTTGCGTTCATAATGAGCGTTATTAATAGCTTGTTCTTGAGGTCGAGAACTGGTTTCTAAACACTTTTCTAAATCATCATAGATACCATTTCGTCTCGCCATGGTTTTATATTGACGTTCTGTATCAATCAGTTTTGCCATTAATTCCATATACATTGTATCTCCTTGACTGAGTTCTTCTAATAATTCCCATTCATCTGCACCCAGAACGGTATTTCCTGCACCCAAACGGGGGTCTTCAAAGGTTTCTCCCATAATTTCCTGATAAATTTTAGGTACACTATCATCAAATTCGTGTTTTTCTTCTAACCATATTCGCCTGATTTCGCTTAGTTCTCCTATGGTAATTAAGGTGATATCTCGATATTCTTCGGGCGCTGTTTGTCTAATTTGTTGTTGCGCTTCTAATACCCGTCTTAACCAATGTTCTCGCCATTTTTTGGTATAGGGCCCAGGAATGGGTTCAACGGATATTTCCCCATCAACATTTCGTTCAAACAGTTGAACTTTTCCATACATTCGACGAAAATCACGTTTATCCCTATCGTTAATTATATCGAGTTCATTTCGTAAATTCAATAAGGGTTGCATCCATTCTTTAGCTTCATCATTAATAATCATTGCTTCCATTGATTTATCCTGATTGACTAAAGTACAAACCCAACAGCCAAACCGAGAACTTCCACAGCTAGGGGTTGAAGTATCCACAACCAGGGGACATTCATTATCTGCTGTTGCTCCTCGATATATAATAAATAGTTCTTTATTACTATGTTGCCAAGGGTTTTCCCATTGCATTAAATAAAGCCAAACATCATCTGTTTTCCAGTTTTGAATGGGACTATAAATTAAAGCATTTGGAAGACTAGAGCTTTCGTACATTAAAGATTGTATAGAACTGACAGTTTGTTGCAGATGCTCACTGACTAACCCTCGTTCATGCTTTTCCATTGAAGCAGCACGATGTGAACTTTCAGCTTTTCGAGTTCCTAAAACAAGAATTACTTCCCCATTCAGTCTGACCACGCTACGGACAAAGCGATTAGAAGGCGTAATCTTTAAGCGGTCTGTACACCAACGAAATTTAGAGCGTGGTGCAGGATAACCTTTACCGATTAAATTAACCCAAAAAGTTTCTTTTATATCTGGACATAAAAGATGAGGCTCTATAGGTAAACCTTGCTTTTCAGCAGCATCTTTCATTTTGTCTAATGATTTTTTAACCCAAGTAGAAATTATTGGATTTTCAACTAATGTATCCGTTGTAATAACATAAACTTTTTTATGTCTTTTTTCTGGGGGTAAATCTACTAAAGCATACCAGATAAGCTGCAAAACAGAACTGCTATCTTTTCCCCCAGAATATCCAATAATCCAAGGAACATCATCTAAACAATATAATTCTTGAATTTCCTGATTAATTCTAGCGACATCTTTAACCAAATCATTAACGTCGCTCATAATTTCAGATGGCTGTTGATTAATTACACTCATGTACTTCTCCTATTGTATTAAGATTTAAAAATATTTTTGCGATGCCAAGACAAAGATTCTAGGCTCGGAAAATATGCTTCTAAATTTGGTAAACAAATTGATTCGCCGTGAAAATCTTTGATGGGTTTAGCATTGGGTGAATTCTCTTGTAAATCACTACAAACTAAAATTTTATAATTTTCATTTATTGAAAACCATCCTCTATCAAAAGCCCAATGATGATTTTTACAAAATGATATTCCGTTATTGATTTTACTATTATAAAATAGTGAAATAGGCTTGATATGTGCGCCATCTACAATAGTTTGACCAATTGAACGGACAGCTTTTATTCTACAGAATGCACATTGATAATCATAGATATGTATAATAGCTTTACGGAAAAATGCTTCCCGAACTAAAGATTTTTTTAGCTGGAATTTTGTCTGATTATTTTCTTCTTGGTTTAGATTTATATGATTTTCGTCTTCTTCTCCAGTTCTATTTTCAAAATCTTGATTAATTTGTAAAAGATTATCGAGTTTTCTCTGGCTTTCATGAAACCAAGTTTCAATTAAGGTATCAAGTAACTCTTTTCTCGAATTTTGGTCTAACAAAAAATTGAATAATTCATCGTCTAGTTTGGCGTAGTCTACAGCTTGCTTTAACTTATTGAGTGTTTTAGGTTGTAAACCATTAAAATCAGATTTTGGTCGAATATGCCAAAATAAGTCACTCTGTAAATGAAAAAAAGGATAGTGTAATCCTCCATCGTAAGCCGGATTACCGATGATTTTCCAATATTTATTAAATGTATTAACTAAATCATCAGATACAGGAATGCAATTTTCTTTTATTAAACCTTGTGAAATTAAATCAATCACCGATAGCAGTAAAATAGGCTTGTAAGGAGCTTCACCTTGTTTGCGTTGGCTAACTTTGAGGGCAGCAAACCTTTCACAATAATCCACTAGGGTAAGTCTGCGTGATTGGTTTTCTTCACTCATGGTAATTCTCCTCACGTCGCTTAGGTATTCCCTAAAGCTGGCTGTTTCCATACAATAGGACTTAGAAAACGGTTTTTAAAAATTTGATTAAGCTTTTTAAAAACTTTTCCTTAGCATAATATCATTTATTTACTCATTTGGCAACATACCTCTAATGGATACTGAAACCCAACTCAATTCCGAATCCCAAGAAGCAATTGCACAACTGCTGAAACCCTATCTACAAAAAGCAGATAGCCTGCTGGTTCAAAAAACCTATATGGCCGAAACCGAAACCTTTATCACCTCCGTCACCCTAGAATGGATAGCGGCTAAAGTCGGTTTTGCCTCCCAACTCCCCCTATTTCAACCCCATTTAGACCCCACAGGAAACGTCGAAAGAGACACCGAAACCGTGGACGATATCTTGCAACGTCCCCTCGACTGGTCGCGACAAGCCACCCTAACCCAATATTTGACTAACCATAAAGACCATAAATTTCCGGCGGTGTTAGTCGTCCTCAGTCCCCCCTGGGTCGATAACCCCCAAGCATCTGAATGGGATAAACAGGGCCAAGCCACCCAGTCCGCTATTGAATTTTTACCCCTGGATACTCAAGGAAAACTCGGACTATTGCAAATGTCTGGGGATATATCCGTATTTGCCCTAGATGGACAACATCGCCTGATGGGGATACAAGGGTTAATGCAACTCCTACGCACAGGGCGTTTACAACCCTATAGCAAACAGAAAAAACCCGTCGGCGATGCTATTACCGTTAAAGAGATGACCCAAAAATTCGGTATCACACCCCAACAGTTACAACAGTTATCCCAAGAAACCATCGGGGTAGAATTTATTCCCGCCGTTGTTACAGGGGAAACCCGCGCCCAAGCTAGACAAAGGGTGAGGTCTATTTTTGTTCACGTTAACTTAATGGCCGTTAAACTCAGTAAAGGCCAGTTAGCCCTATTAGACGAAGATGATGGGTTTTCTATTGTGACTCGTCAGGTCGTGGTTTCCCATCCCCTATTTTGCGATAAACCCGGACGCCACCCTAGAATTAATTGGGATAGCGCCACCGTCGCCTCCAAGTCCACCGTATTAACCACCCTACAAGCCCTAACAGATATGGGTCAACGCTACCTAACTCCCAAATTCCCCCACTGGAAAGCCGCCAAACCCGGGTTAGTCCCCCGACGCCCCACAACCCAAGAGTTAGAAACAGGTATTCAGGAATTACAACAACTTTTTGATGCTCTGGCAAGTTTACCCAGTTATCAACGCTTAGAAAATAGTTGGGAAACCCCCGACCTGCGAAGGTTTAGTTTTGAAAAACCCCCAGGGGAAGGAAATATATTATTTCGCCCCGTCGGTCAAGTAGCCGTAGCCGCAGCCTTGGGAGTGTTAGTCTTTTATCAACAACAACCCCTAACAGAAATTTTTCAGAAATTGCAAAGTTTTGATGGGTCTGGGGGGTTTAGCGGGATGGAATATCCCGACTCCCTCTGGTATGGAATATTATATGACCCCAATAAACGCCGGGTCAGAGTCGCCGGAAAAGACCTAGCCGCCAAATTACTCATCTATTTATTAGGGGGAATGCAGCAACCCATGGAATGCGCCGAGTTACGCAAAGCCTTAGCCGATGCGAGGACATTTGAAAATAAAGCCGTCAGTTTTGACGGTAAATTCGTGAAACCCAAAGAGGTCGGTTTACCCGAAATCTTATAACCTCTTGGTGGTGACAATAATATTTTGCGGTCAAAAAAATTCTTTCCACTCAAAAAAATTTCGTTTTTCTGGAAAGGGGGTTGACAAAACCCGCCGCCTGGGAGACAATATTCTTATGGGTGAACACGCCCCTACTCTTGATTTTTTAGTCAACACTTAAAACCGATTCCAATAACAAGAATTAACTCCGTAAATATGCGGAGAATATTAAAAAGAATTGAGTTAAAAGAAACAACGATTTCCAGAAAAATAAAATAACAAATTAGGTTGTACAAATGTCAGAAAAAGGTTTAAAATAAGCTCATTAACCTTTTTTATAGTTGCCTTGAAATGAATACAAATAATAATAGCCTTTCAGAATTAAGCCTGAGAATTGATTCCCTCTTAGAACCCCTTTTTACTCAAAATCACCGTCAAAAGTGTTATATTGGCTTACTGTTGCAACAAGGCAAACGGAAAATGATTCAAATTAACGTCCCTGCCTTTGATTTGCCCACCCTATTGCAAGCCCAACCTTCCCTAGATAATAACCCAGATTCCGGTAAAAACCGCCCGGAAGTTAAAGGTCATACCCAAGAAATTAAAGACTATATTACAAAACGAGTCAGCCAAGAAAAACCTTGGATTATTGGAACTTTAACCGCTAATGTTGACCCAGGAAAAATTGAATTAATAGATTTAGGTCGCGGGGTTTGTTTTGTCATTATCCCCCGCACGACTAAACTAGATATTACCGATGGTCAACACCGGAAACGAGCGATTCATGAATTAATAGAAGATATATCAACAGCCGAACTCATTGCCGACCATGATTTTCCCATTACCTTAGTATTAGAAAGTAATTTTAATCAATGTCAAACCGACTTTAGAGATATGGCACAAACTAAACAACTAGATAAATCTTTATTAATTTCCTTTGGAGAGTTTTCCGGCAGAATTGGGATTACTAAGAATTTAGTTGACTCGGTATTCATGTTTAAGGACAAAACCGAGAAAATTAAAGCCACTCCTGCGAGTAAACAGAAATTAATTTATACGATGAATTATATTGTCAAGTTTGTCAGTTGTGTATTTACAGATGATTCCAGCGATGAATTAATCGACTATGATGTTGATATGGCGTCCGAACAATTAGCCAGTTGTTTAAATCAGTTTTTTGCAGAATGCCCTGCTACTCAATATATTGCCCAAACTCCTAAAGAAGAATTAACAATTGAGGAAATTGATAGTTTTAAAGAAAAATATATCCTAGGGGTCAGTATGGGCTTAGAAATTTTAGGGCGGTTACTACATCTAACCTATGATCAATATAGCCATACCTTTGATTTAGAAAAAGTCTCTGAATTAGCCGCCCTCGACTGGTCAAGGGAAAGTCAACTTTGGCAAGGAAATGTAATTACCCTTGACCCTAACCCGAAAAAGCTGAATAATCCCTATAAAATATCCTTTACTGCCAGTAATATTAGAATAGCCATGAACACAGTTAAAGAGCATTTAGGCTGGATTTAAAGTTTTTATATAAGAACAAAATAATTAATGGGATTAAAGTATTTTTTCTAGGATAAAATAGACAAATAATGGCTTTTGAGGGTTTAATCCGACATAATCGGGGTCAGAAGCCATTTTCCTGTCGCCAGCAATACCAGCGTGATTACGCTTAATTAACTAGGATTTTATCTGAAATTTAAACGAAGGTATCATTCAAATCAATCTTCAACGATTTCAACTATTTTTATCGGCTCAACGTCTTCCACCCGAGTTTGTACGTCTGGGCTAAGTTGATTTTTGAGTTTGAGTTTGAGATCGTCTGAAATGGGTAAATCTTGGATTTCTTTCAGGAGATATCTAACGGATTCAGTTTTACTGCGTTCTGCATAGACAGCATGAAGAACAGCTTCAATTCCATATCCGGCGACAGTATCTCCTAACACCGTCATTAGACCCAGTATTCCTATGCCGCCAACAATCCCAAAGGGCCCTCCCATGGCTGTCAGAGCAGCAGCAATGGCAGCGTTACTTCCGGCTGATGAGACAGTGAGAATCAAAAGAAATATACCGGGAAGACCCAGACCAGCAATTTTCTTTGCGATTTCGTCCATTGGTTTCAGTAATCTGTTATTAGTTATCAGTGTAAGAGTTGATTCGTTATCGGTCAACCGACTTGAGTTTACGCGAATAACACAGAGCATTAGACTTGGTTTAACCCATAATCTTTAGTTTGCTTTTTTGAAAACCAGAAAAAATAGAGATCTAGCGGTATTGGGGAAGTCTAAAAATATTAATTCAACGTGAGTTTGACGGAGTGTGATGGCGTAGCCGCCGCCTGCTATTATTGGATCAAATGAACTTTAGATTTTAAATTTTAGGGCCTTTAGCGAAAATTTTGGGTTTAAAGCCCCTAAGTTCCACTTAGGCTTTTTATTCTGATTGTAGTTTAGAATAATCGCACTCCATCGAACTCACGTCAAGTTAATAAAATCCGCAGTACCGACTTGACATTGTTAAGTAACTTTCTTATGATCTATCCTTAGATAGATGACAAAATAATTTTTGCTTGTCGGTCAACGACATTTTGGCTATCATTTCAGGGTATCTTCAGCCGGGGCAGAGAATTCAAGTTACAACCGCAGAAACCAAAATCCGGTCTGTAAAAGCTTTCTTGCTTCTACTCTTGTCAAATTCCTTGTAGCCAGCACCTTAGAAATATGACCTTCCTAATAGCTACCTTCGTCACTGAAGTGATGCTGTTGGTTCCCTGTACTGTGTCCAATTTTCATCAGAATAATGATGCAATTTAATTGTCCAGAATCCAACTTATTATTATTTGTCCCAGATTCTGCCTATCCTAATAGCTTTAGAAGCTTTTGGCAGTTATGGCAAAAGTATCAAAATTATCTTTACCGTCGTTGTCTTTATTGGATGGGTAATCCTATTGATGCCGAAGATGCCCTCAGTCAAGCAATGCTGAAAGCTTGGGAGAAGACCCAAACCGGAAAAGGAGCCCTTAAAAATATTAAGGCTTGGCTGACTCGATTAACCCATAATGTCTGTATGGATATTCATCGGAGATTTAATCGGGGAGGAAAACCCGTTGAGAGTTTAGATGAGATGGATGTTGAGTGGGAAAATCAAGTGGTCGCTCAAGAAGAAAATCCACTTCTTGCTGCTACGCAGCAAGAAGTGGAAAATTTTTTTTTTGGGGCTATTCAAGAATTACCCCCTCGGCTGCGAGAGACTTTTATCCTGCACGTTCAGGAAGAACTTTCTTATTCAGAAATTGCTGAAAAATTGAATATTTCCAATCCAAATGTTCGGAAGCGAATTTCTCAAGCTCGGTCAATATTGAGAAAGCAGTTTAATGAATATTCAGGAGAAGACAATCAACCTCATGATCCGTTAAAGGTTTCTTCAAAATCTTCAAAATCAAATGACTTTAAGCCACGAGAAGCGATCACAAATGATCATTCACGAATGATCAGTGCCATTGGGTAACTTAATTACAGTGGAGGAACTGAAAGTATAACCCAGGTTAGTTTGCCGATTCCAGATTCCGAAATCTGTAATTAATTCGGCTTCTCGATTTCCGCTATCGCCTCCTACTGGTGGCCTGATAATTAATTCTCCTGTAGCTGTTCGTTCAATCGGAATAGTGCTGATTATTATATGATTTCAGGTTTGCCTTGACAAAAAAAGCTGGTATGTATTTCAGGCAGAGAACTCTTGTCTATGCGGTAATCAGGTTCCATTTTTGCAGCGTTTTTATGGGTTAGATAGGACTTACGCATGGGGCCCGAGAAACCGGGTTTTTTAGAAAATATGTGGGTCACAACGCAGTATTTTCGTAAAAAAACCCGGTTTCTTTGGTTGGGTGCGTAAGTCCTGTTAGAGTTTCAAAAATTTGCGTGCTGGAAGAGTTCACAATTGTGATTGAGGATGCGTCTTATTAATGGAATACCAAAAATTAGGAAAATTAAAATATGTCCTTCAAAGTAGTGATTTACCGAGATGCGGACTATAGCGGCCCTAGTCAGGAACTTGAAGAGGGAAGTTATGATATCTCTAGCTTGACAATAGGGAACGATCAACTGAGTTCGTTGAAAGTTCCTAACGGATTGAGGGTTATTCTTTATGAACACGCAGGATTTTCAGGTCGTTCTAAAAGCTTTACCAGTGATACTCCTTTCGTAGGCGCAGATTTTAATGACATTACATCATCAATCCGAGTAGACAAGCTTACCCAAAAAACTTTAACCCTTGTCAGTGTAAAGTGTATCAAACCATCTTCAGGAATTGACGACTGGGCAAGAGGTATATTCGGTGCAATTGGTGCTGTTGCTGCTGGTGGCGTGGCTGTTGCAGGTCTTGCTACGGGTGCTGGTGTTGTACTTATTGCCGCTGCTGCTGCTGGTGGTGCTGCTGGTGGCGCAGGTGCAGGAGTCTCTGTCATCGAAGGACTCGATCACTTTTTTGCAGGAGCCGATGATCTGTACGTGAAAGTAGACGGCAAGAAAATCTGGCCAGATTCAGGAAAATACAAAGAAATCAATTCGCAGCAAACAAAAGATCTCGGTTATAGCTTCCAAATGCCCCCAAATGGAACAACAGTGGAATTGTGGGATTATGACTCGGTAAGTTCGGATGACAAACTCGGATACCTAAACATACCGCCAGATCACCAACCGGGCTTTTTTACTTATGTAGTGAGCAATCCCGATGAAGGCAGTATGTACGAAATAAGCATTCGGGTAGTATCGTAAAACAGCGTCATCGAATAGCAGTTTACTACCTCAATGGTTGGTCATAGCTCCTGAATACGCTCTAATTGAGTGCTCGCCCCTTAACCTAAATAAATTCCCCTATCAGAAAGGCGAGCGCTCCTCAACCTAACCAATCTTCACTAGAGCGCGATCGCTCCACAACCTGATTAAATTTGCACATCAAAAGGGCGATCGCCTTTTCGAGAGAATAGCTTCTCCCGCGTGCATTCTAAAAACAACCTGCGAACCAAAGCAGAATTTTTGCAAATTTAACCAACTGTGTCACAGAAAAATCGAGTGCATCCAAGGTCGTTTTGTCATTTTTTGCAACACCTAAAATTCACTGCTACCAAATACCAATGAGCAAAGTTAGAGTTCACAACGAGTGGGATGCCCTTGAAGAAATTATTGTCGGACGTGCAACCAACGCACAGATTCCTAGCCCCGAATTAGGACTATTTGCCATAGATTACAGAGACTATGGCAGTGTTGAAAATATCCCATCCGGTAAATATAGCGATCGCATTATCGAAGAAACTGAAGAAGATTTGGACGTACTCGTACAAACTCTTCAAAAACTCGACGTTACTGTTCGTCGCCCTGAAATAGCCGATCATTCTGTTAAGTTTCGCACTCCTGATTGGGAAACTGACGGTCAATATAACTACTGTCCCAGAGATTTAATGCTGGCCATTGGGACGTGGATTATCGAAACACCAATGGTCTTTCGTTCCCGCTTTTTTGAAACTCTTTCTTATAAATCCATTCTCCTAGAATACTTCCAGAGTGGAGCCAAATGGATTTCAGCCCCCAAGCCTCGATTAGCCGACGATATTTATAACCTTGATGATCCTAATTCTTTTGCCTTAAAAAACCATGAACCTGTGTTTGATGCGGCGAACATCTTGCGAATGGGACGAGATATAATTTATCTAGTTTCTGATAGTGGAAATCGCCTAGGAGCGCAATGGCTTCAGACTTTTTTGGGTGATGAGTACAGGGTACACATTTATGACAACCTATATTCGGGCGTCCATCTTGATTCTACTTTCGCGCTAATTCGCCCTGGGTTGGTTGTTGCGAACGCCGAAAGAGTAGGCGAACAAAATTTGCCCGAACTCTTCAAAAATTGGGATATCATCTATTTGGAAAATATTGTTGATATCGGTTATCAAAGCCAGACAGAATTAAGCTCTAAATGGGTGGGGATGAACCTGTTGATGGTCAATCCGAATTTAGCCATTGTCGATCGTAATCAAATTCCCCTGATCAAAGAGCTTGAAAAACGCGGCGTTGATGTGATTCCTTTACAAATCCGGCACGCTAGGACGTTAGGCGGGGGGTTTCACTGTGTAACACTGGATATCAGGCGCACAGGTTCTTTAGAAGATTACTATCAATAAAATAGGAAAATAGAAAATAAGAGAAAAATGACAAATTTTCAAGCATTACCTATACCTAAAGAAAAACTTTTTGTCTTGGCTTTTATTCCCTATAAAATTATACCCCAAGGATTAATTGGAGAATTTTATGATAATGAAGGTTATCGTCAAGAACTAGCAAACGTTTTTCACGAACTTGGCATTAAATGGAAATGGCAGCCCATTACCCTAGAAAATATGCAATCAGTAGTTGAGGAAGTATTAGATTCTAATAATAACTATACTCCGGTAGTGCTGAATTATTGCGATGGCTTTGATGAAGTTGATGGTTATCCTGGTCTTTCTGTAATCAAGTTATTGGAAGCAAAAGGAATTATTTTTACAGGTGCGGATTCTAACTTTGAATATCAGACCATCTCCAAAATTAGAATGAAGAAGGCTTTGTTAAAAGCGGGTGTATCTACCGCGCCTTATGAGGTTATTTCTGATGTCAACAAAATTGCGGGAATTTGTGAAAGGCTGGGAACACCTCTAATTGTTAAACCTGCTGTCTCTACTGGAGGAATAGGATTGTCTAGTAAGTCCGTTGTTAACAGTGATGAAGAAATTTATCAGCAGATACAATACTTGTTAAAAGAACAAAAAGAATCGCTATTTACTGTCGAAAATGTTTTTGTGGAACGCTTTATCAATGGGCGAGAATTTACTGTTTTTATTGTTGGCTCTTCTCAACAGCCTGAAAACCTAAAAATTTATCCACCATTAGAGTTTATTTTTAACTCTAGTTTATCTGAATTTGAAAAGTTTAAATCTCACAAAGTTCATCTTGAAGTAGAAAACTTTTTATTGGGAGAATTAGTTGATTATTCTTTGTCTGACAAAATTTGCAAACTCAGTAAACTTGCTTACTGTGCAGTCGGTGGCAATGGATATGGAAGGGTGGATATACGAATGGATAACAAATCTCAAGAACTTTTTGTATTGGAAGTGAACGCAAATTGCGCTATCTCTTCTCAGCCCGTGTCTGCGTCATTTGAATATGGTCAAACTTCTGTCGGTACTATCTTACACAAAGCTGGCATTCCCTTTGCACAATTGATGTCAGAAATTATTGCAGAGGCTTTGATTCGCTATTTTGATAAATCATTATCAGTAAACTAATCCATATCAAAGTATATCCCTATTTATTTTAAATCAAGGAGAAATAAATACAATGACAACTTTTCCCCCATTACCTGTACGCAATAATCAGTTGCTAATTTGGGTATTAACTCCATCATCTAAAATACAACAAGAATGGATGAAATCTTTTGATACAAATACTTTTTTAAAAGAAATGAAGGATGTATTTTCTGAGCTTGGTATAGATTGGAAACGTCATAAAGTTAGCTTAGGAAACATGGAGCAAATAGTAGAAGAAATAGCAAGTTATACTAAAGATTATGTCCCCGTTGTACTAAACTTTTGTGATGGGCTAGATGAACTTGATAACTGCCCAGGACTTTCTCTGATCAAGCTATTAGAAACTAAAGGTATCATTGTTATTGGTGCTGATTCAGAATTTTACAGTTTTAACTTCAACAAAATTTCGATTAAACAAGTTTTAACACAATGGGGAGTAGCTACACCTCCTTATGAAATTATTCACGATTTGGATCATGTTCAAGGAATTTGTGCGCGTCTGGGTACACCCCTAATTATCAAACCAGCAGTGCTTTCAGGTGGGAGCTATGGGATTTCTGTCAATTCGGTTGTTCACAGCGATGAACAGATCAGGACACAGGTTAAACATTTATTAGAAGAAAATGCTCAAGAAATAATATTTCCGCCTGACAGTATTTTTGTAGAATCCTTTATCAAGGGTCGTGAATTTAGTGTCTTTCTCATTGGGTCTTATCAACAACCGGAACAGATCAAAATATATCCACCTTTAGAAACTATTTTTAACCCTATTTTACCTGAAACTGAGAAATTTTTATCACATAATCGCTATTATGGTAAAGATGAGGGAGACATTTATTTTTCACCAAAAACTCAATTTTTTCGTTGTCAACTGGTTGTTGGTGATTTGTATGAAAAGCTTTGTGATCTGAGTAAACGTGCTTACTGTGCAGTCAATGGTAATGGTTATGGACGGGTAGATATACGAATGGATAAACTATCTAAAGAACTATTTGTCCTAGAAGTAAATGCAAACTGTGCAATTTCTTCAAAACCTTTCTTGACGTTCTCCGACCCATTAGAAACACCAGTTGGTACTATCTTACACCTAGCTGGCGTTCCCTTCGTACAATTGATGTCAGAAATTATCACCGAGGCTTTTGCTAGATGTTATAAGTAAGTAAACAAAATTAATTACACACGCTCGTTGCCCTAAAGCCATTGAAACAAATAGAGAGCAAGAAATCGGATGTGCAAATAATTTTGTGTAGGTACTTATAAAGCCTTTCCCCTGGAATAAAAATGAATCTAATTTGGTTTCTCAAAGAACTGAATAAATACATCGCTCCCTATAGATGGTTAGCAATTCTTCTCATCGCTCGTGGACTTTTTGAGGCAGCCTTTGAATCCTCAATTAGAATGAGCTTAAAATTTATTATCGACGCAGCCATTATTCCCCAAAATTACCGTCTCCTAGGTTTAATTCTTCTATTGCTAGGTGCGGGAGCGATTGTCTTTGTATTTATCGGTTTAGTAGGAGATTTTTGGGCAGCAAGATTTAATATTTCAGTGATAAATAATATCCGCCATTCTATGTTTTCTCACCTCCAAACCCTATCTATGGAGTTTTTTGGGCGACGTTCAGCCGGAGATATTATCAACTGTTTTTCCGCCGATACCGAACAAGTAGAAAATAGCTTAAGCTATGGATTTATTCTAGTTTTAGAACTCGCTAGCATCCTATTTTCTGCTATTTTTATGTTTTCCCTCAACTGGCAGTTAGGTCTAATTAGTTGTATCGGGTTAACCTTATGTGTCCTTGCACCCGCCCAAATTGGTCAAACAGCTACAGAACAAAACTATAAACTAAGAGACAAACAGGGCGAAATAGCTAATGCTATTCAAGAAAATATTATATCTCAATCTGTGATTAAATTGTTTGGTTTACAAAGCCGAACCATTAATCATTTTAACAGCAATTTGCGCCAGTTAAAGAAAGTTTATGTGAAAGCAAAATTTTCCTCTTATTTAGTCCAAAGGATTCCTACTTTAGTCTTTGTCTTTGTCCAACTTGCCGTGATCTGTATCGGTGCAGTCATGACCTACAAAAATATGATTACAGTAGGTACATTGGCATCTTTTCAGATTTTCTTAGTCGGTTTAAATCTAAATATACTTAGCTTTACCTTTTCCCTTCCCTACCTCATAGAAGGAATAGCTGGGATGCAACGTATTAATATTCTATTAGCTGAAATTACTCAAATACAAGATGCACCTGATGCCATTGAATTACCTCATTTTTCCCGTGAAATTAGCTTTAATAATGTGACCTTCAACTATTCCTTCGAGAGAAAAGGCATTAATCAGTTATCCCTAACCATCAAAAAAGGAGATTTTGTTGTATTTGTCGGACATTCCGGTGCGGGTAAAAGTACCATCGTTAATCTCCTAACCCGTTTCTATGACCCCGATCAAGGTAGCATTCTTTTTGACGATATTGATTTGCGTTCCTGCACTCAAAAATCCCTGCGGGAGCAAATTGGACTGGTTTCTCAAGAGGTGATTTTATTTAACACTTCCATCCGTGAAAATATCAGAATGGGATATTTAGAAGCCACCGATGAAGAAGTAGAAACCGCCGCTAAAAATGCCGAAATTCATGATTTTATTCTGACCTTACCCCAAGGTTACGATACCCCTGTGGGTGACAGAGGCGGACAATTATCGGGGGGACAACGGCAAAGAATCGCCCTCGCTAGAGCATTAGTCAGAAATCCGGCTATTTTGATTCTTGATGAAGCCACCTCGGCTCTTGATCCAGCAACAGAAGTTGAGATTATGAATACGATCGAGCACCTTACTAAAGAACGTACAGTTATTATGATTACCCACCGCATTGCTCAGGCTTTGCGTGCGAATCGGATTTTTGTGCTGGAAAACGGACAGATAGTTGCATCAGGTCGCCATGCAGACCTGTTGGAAGAAAAAGGACTCTATGCCACCCTTTGGCAACAAAGTCATCCAGCAAATACCAACTTAACTGTACAAACCCATTCTTAATAACATATCTGCTGATTCTTAGAGCTTAATTTTATGACGAACACAAATGGTTCCAAATAGGTAATTCCTTCAGGGGGATAGATAGACTCTACGATTAATTCAGGGGAAAATACCAATTTCTTGTAATTCCCCTGTTTGGATTTAAAAGTTATGATTTCCCATTACCATTAACTGTTGCTAAAATCCGTTCCGTTAACTTTTCAGGAACCTCCTGTAAACGATCAAATTTCCAATTAAAGTAACCGACTCCTAAAGTTAAAGAACGCAACTCTACAATTAAATCCTGCATTTCTGCTTGCGGAATATAGGCAGAAATTTTATCCCATCCCTTCCAGTCCGACATCGGTTCAAAGCCTAAAATTTGCCCTCGCCGTCCAGTAATTAACTGAAACATTTGGGAAGTAAAATCACTGGGTGCACAAATTTCAACCGAAGTAATAGGTTCCAATAAAATTGGCTCGCATTTCTCCATTCCCGACTGCATCGCTAACCGGGCAGCCTGTTTAAAAGCCTGTTCCGAACTATCAACCGCATGATAGGAACCATTAGTTAATGTCACCGCGATATCTACCACCGGAAACCCTAACGGCCCTTGGTTTAAATAGTCTCGGACTCCCGTTTCCACCCCCGGAATATATTGACGGGGAACCACACCGCCCACAATAGTTTCCCCAAAATTAAACCCTTCCCCGCGAGGCTGAGGTTTAATATCTAAATACACATCTCCAAACTGCCCATGACCACCACTTTGATGTTTATAACGGCCGTGGGAATTAGTAGTTTTGCGAATCGTTTCTTTATAGGGAATACTCGGTAAATGGGTGACCATGGGTAAATTATATTTACGCCGTAACCGATCTAAAGTTACTTGCAAATGAATTTGACCTTGACCCCATAAAATAATTTCGTGGGTATCACTATTTTGTTCCCAATTTAATGCCGGATCTTCATCTAACATTTTAGCTAAAGCCGCACTAATTTTAACCTCATCTTTGCGGTTTTCGGGAGTAATTGCCCATCCATAAACCGCAGGAAGTAAAGCCGCTTTTGGCAAGGGATTTTTTAAAGCATTGGGTTCGGAAGTCAAGGTATCTCCGGTTTGAATTCCTTCCATCCGTCCCAAAGCCACAATTTCCCCAGTTTGTGCCGTTTGTACGTTTTGGGCTTGTTGTCCGGTCATCCGATACATTCCCCCAGGTCGTACCCCATTCAAGGTCATGCCTTCGGTCAGTTCCCCCTGCCAAACCCGCACCAGGGAAAGTTTACCGCCTTGGGGGGTATAATAGGTTTTTAACACCTGGGCAATAGGTAAACTTTCCGAGGATTTTAGCCCCCGACGTTCTGCGGTAATTGTAGGTTCTGGAGCTTCCCGAACCAAAGCATCCAATAACGCCCGTACCCCATGATCCTGTTCAGCTACTCCTATTAACACCGGGACAATTAAATCCGCCCCCAATTCCATTTTTAAATCCTTAACAATTTCATCTTGAGGCGGTTCAATTTCTTCTAATAGTTCTTCTAATAAATGATCGTCAAAATTGGCTAATTCCTCTAACATTGCTTGCCGTGCGAGGTGTTCAGCCTCTTTTAAAGATTCTGGAAAGGGGACGGGATCAGAAGGAGCACCGGAATGATAATGATAGGCTTGTTCCGTAATTAAATCAATAAAACCGACTAATTGTTCCCCGTTACCAATAGGATATTGTTGGGGAATCACTGGACGGGTGGAAACGGATTTTAAGGCGTTTAAGATTTCAGTAAAACTGTTAACACAGCGTTCCTCATCGGTACAAACCCGATCCATTTTATTCACAAAAACCAGATGGGGAATTTCCCAATCATCTAAGAATTTGAACAGAGGAGATAGGGTTAAAATCCGGCCCGGATCAGCTTCACAAACCACAATGGCTAATCCAGTTCCGATTAAAGCATTATAGGTTTCTTGGGTAAATTCCACAGAACCAGGACAGTCTAAAAAGGTAAAACGAATGCCGCCATATTCGGTACTAGCGGCATTAACTTCTACACTCATATTCCGTTCCTTCGCTTCTGGAGAACTATCCCCAACCCTATTTGTCTCCTTAGCTGTTCCTTTGCGAGAGATGGCTCCACTCACCGATAAAATACTCTCTAAAAGTGTGGTTTTTCCACTTAAGTAGGGGCCAACAATGGCAATATTACGGCAGTTTGTGACAGTTTCTGACATATCTTTTGCTCCACAAATATAAATTACTAAATTACCAATTCTGAGGGTTTATCCCCCAAAAATTAGGATCAACCGTTAAGGATGGAGTCCCAAAAATTAAGGAATTGTTAAATTTAACGAATTCGTTGGCTGTAGATCAATAGAAATTGAATCGATTCTATTGGGACTTGATGCTGCTCCTTTAAGTTTACGGTTTCTTGATTCGCTTACTCTATTAATTTAAAGTGTTTTTGCCACAATTTAACATCTGGTTAATCAAAAAAAACATTATGAATTTATTACAACTTTTGTAAATAAATATTAAGTTATTGGGCTAAGGAGTTAAAAAAGTCCGTTGTGGGGCTTTAGCCCGAATTAAAGAGGGGGCTAAAGCCCCAAAACTTATAGAGCAGGTTCAGCTAATAGGGGTTCTAATTTTCCTTCTCCATCTAATTGATACAGATCATCACAACCGCCAATATGTTGATTATTAATAAAAATTTGGGGAACTGTGCGTCGTCCATTTGCCCGTTCCGCCATTTGAGTTCGGGCGGCATCATCCCCATCTATTTTATATTCTGTAAAATTAACCCCTTTCCACCACAATAAAAGTTTAGCTCGAATACAAAAGGGACAGGTTTGCCAAGTATAAATTTCTACGTTAGCTTGATTTCGTTCTGGGTGACGACCGAATAAAGCATTAAGAGTATCTAACATAATCAAATTTCTGGAGATGAACAGATTTAATTTTAACCGATTTCTAATTTTAGGTTAGCGATCGCCCAAACTTTAATTAAAAATTATAATTAAATCGTTTCAATTGAGCTTTCATTTTATTAATTAGCTTAAATTCTTTGAAAATCAAGCCATAGTAATGTAAAGAAAATAAGACATTAATTACAAAAAAACCCAGGGTTAAAATAAATCTAAATACCGTAGAAAAATTAAATTCAGAAATCATTGTAAAAACGGAAAAAACAATGGAGCAAAGTCCAAAGCCCGCCGCAAAGGAACTAAGAATCAGTAAACGTACCTTAGCCATCATTAAGTTAAAGTAGGGAATAAAAATTAAATCAAGGAGCAGATTCAGTCATTAAGTATAAGTACCGGATCAAACCCATTATCACTATACAACCAAATTTTAAAAGATGACTCAAGGAATCGGAGTTTTCTGAAAATAGCAGTATTACCCATCCCCCATTCGTAATTCGTAATTACCCATTCCCCTATTTCCAGACAAGGGCTTTCCATCAACCTTCGGGAGTCAATGGTGACTTTAACACTCCGTTACCCTTGACCCCTGACAAAAAGCCCAAACCCTATAAAACCCATGAATTCCGGCTTACATTTTATTCAACTCCTCTCTCAGCTTTTCCAACTCATCATCCACAGGAATATTAGGGGTTGCTGCTGTTGTTCCTGGGGGTAGGGACTGGGGAGCCGGGCCACCGGAAATCTGAGCCTTCATCGCAGCTAATTCTTCATCAACATCGCTTCCGGCTTCCAAAGCCGCAAATTTGCTTTCAAAATCCGAACCCCCCAATTCTTTGGCCGCTTCGGAACGAGCCTCCAACTGCATCACCTTTTCTTCCATCCGTTCAAAGGCTGCGGTCGCTCCACTGGGATTAATCCCCCCCAATAAACCCTGTAACTGCTCATTGGCCTTAGCTGCTTGCGCCCGGGCTTTGAGCATATTTTTCTTAGTTTTGGCTTCGGAAATTTTGCTCTCCAACTGAATTAAATTGCGTTTGAGGGCATCCACCTGAGCCAATTGTTGATCCAGAGTCAATTTAATAGTATTAGCCGCTTCCGTGTAGGTTTTTTTGCGCTGTAAGGCTTCTCTAGCTAACCCTTCTTCCCCTTTTTGCAGGGCTAACTTGGCGCGAGACTCCCATTGATTGGCTTGGGACTGGTTCTGATTATACTGTTGTTCATTACGTTTTTGAGTGGCGATCGCTTGAGCAACGGCCTGACGCAACTGCACCAGATCCTCCTGCATATCAATGATCGCCTGTTCCAGAATTTTCTCTGGATCTTCGGCTTTGTTGACCAGATCATTCAAATTGGCTCTGACAAGACGGCTAATGCGATCAAATAATCCCATGACGCTGTTCTTCCTTTGACGGTGTACGGTTTTTGATTACCTCTATTTACAGTTTAACGCGACTTCATCATCCCAGGAGAAGACAAGATTAGCAAACCAGGGGGATTTCATGTCCCAAAATGGAATTCCAAAACAAATTTAATCCGATGGAAAATGGTCAACTGTTAACTTTTCAAACAGAGTTGATAATTTATAGAAGGAGTTGATTTATAATCCAGATACGGTGATTTTTAGGGGGAGGGCTGTCCTGGTTGATAGCCGGCATAATCAACAAAAGCAAAAAATTTTAATTCAGGAGTAATCCCATTATTTTTCTAGTCTTGATTGTCCCTGAAATGGCTAGGTCGACACCTTAAAACATTCCTCCTATTCTCTCCTTGTTGTTGATGGGATTGTAAGAATATTAAAGTCGGCATCTACTATGCCAATATGTGAGTGATGAAAATGCAAACTATTTGTGCCTTATCCCCTCAAGGAGTCCAGGTTATGAAACGTGTTTTAGTCGTTGATGATTCAGCAACGATGAGAAAAATGGTCATCGCGTCCTTGCGAGATTTAACCGATGTCAGTTTTAGCGAAGCCGGGAATGGTTTAGAAGCCATTGAAAAAATCGAAATTGCCCCCTTTGATTTAATGATCTTGGATTTGAATATGCCCGATATGCACGGGTTGGAAGTTCTAAGATTCGTTTTGAGCCATCCTAGTTATCACGATACCCCGATTGTGATTCTCACCACCAAAGGCGATGAAGATAGTCGCAGCGAAGCGATTGCCGCTGGCGCAGCTTGCTATTTAACCAAGCCCTTTCAACCTAAATTCCTCGCCGGTCAAATTAAAGAACTACTCAATTCGGTGGTCAGTCATCAGTAATCAATGATCAGTGTAAAAGTAATCATAGAATCAGTCAAAAATTAAGTTTTAAATCTTAAGCTAATCCTTAGCAGAAATTACACTGATAACCAATGGCTCTCGTCCCGATTACTAAAAAATCCCAAACTGAACACTGAAACCTCTTAAACTGATAACTGATAACTGATAACTGATTATTGTGTCTAACCCAACTGAAAATAATTTTTTTGGGGACTTTTTAGAAGATTATTTTGCAGAATGTGAAGAACATTTAGCCGTCGTCAGACGAGAACTTCTAACCCTTGAATCCTGGATTGATAAATCTCATATTGAGCGCTCTAGCCTCAATGAATTGTTCCGTTGTTTCCATTCCATAAAAGGGTTATCAGGAATGGTGGGAGTGGGTTTAGCTGAAGAATTAGCCCATGAAATGGAAAGCTATTTACGGGTATTACGAGATCAACAAATTGTTTTATCCACTCAAGGATTTGATGCCCTGATCACAGGAACAAAACTACTCGAACAAGTGATCAGTAGTCAACGAACTCAAACCCCGCCACCGGATATTACCGACATCATCAACCAACTTGCCGCGGTAATTCCGGGCGAACACCTGGAAAATCAACCCCCTGGCTTAGTCACCCCAGTAGAATTAAAACTGAAACCCCAGGAAGAAAACGAACTTAACGAAGCCATCAACCACGGGGAAAACCTCTGGCATTTTGTGTTTTCACCAACTACCCAACTGTCCGAACAAGGAATTAGAGTCAATACCATTCGAGAACATTTACAAACCCTGGGTCGATTAATTTATGTTGCACCCCGGATGAGCCAGGGAAATAAAATCCTATTTGATCTGATTCTCGCAACCTCCTCCAGTGAAATTCCCCTTCAAGAAACCGATCAATATGGCTTAACTTGGCAACCCTATCTAAAAACCACAAACTCCCCCCCTGCCTACCCTGCTCCCCCTGCTCCCCCTGCTCCCCC
>NZ_LT797711.1:524805-543510 GCF_900009135.1 Planktothrix sp. PCC 11201
CCCGCTCCCCCTAATCCCCCCGTCCCCCCTGCCTCCATCCCCCTCTCTCCCTCCTCCAACGTCGTGCGTGTCGAGTTACCCAAACTGGATGACTTGATGCGCATGGTCGGAGATTTAGTGATTAGTCGTGGTCGTTTAGAAGATTATCTGCAATTGATCGCCACTTATCTGAAGGCTCCCCAAACCCGAGCCCTACAGGAAATCAACCTCATGCTCGAACGACAATTAAGAGATTTGCGTCAGGGAGTGATGCAAGTCCGTTTAGTTCCCATTGGCGAAATTTTTGCCCGGATGCAATTTGTCGTGCGGGATTTAGTGCGGGCCAGTGAAAAACAAGTCACCCTAGAGATTAGCGGCCAGGAAACCGAAATTGATAAATTCGTTGTGGAGCGAATGCTCGATCCCCTGCTCCATTTAGTCCGAAATTCCGTGAGTCATGGGATTGAATCCCCCGCCGAACGTTCCGCCGCCGGAAAACCACCCCAAGGAACCATCACCCTCAAGGCCATCACCGCCGGAGAAACCGTGATTATTGAAATTGAAGACGATGGTCGCGGTGTTGATCTTGAAACTGTCATTGAGCGAGCTGGAATCGATAGCCAGATCGTCGATGAAATCAGGGAAACTGGAAAGCCCGAACCCTATAATATGATGGTCTTATTAGATATTTTGTGTTCCCCCGGATTTTCCACAAAAACGGAAGCGGATTTAATCTCGGGACGGGGGGTAGGAATGGCGATTGTGAAAAATACAGTTCAGGAATTAGGGGGTTCTTTGAGTTTACAAACCCATAAAGGTCAAGGAACTCGCTTTACCATTCAACTGCCCCTGACCCTATCAATTACAGATGCCCTAATTATCACCGTTGGGGAACAAACCTTTGCCATTCGTCAAACCACCGTGAAGGAAGTGCTAGAAGTTTCTAGATCACAAATTATTGCCCTTGAGCATAACGAAATTGTTAGTTATCGCAANTCGCTCTGGTGGTGGATCGGGTAACAGGATTAAGGGAAATTGTGGTGAATCCCTTGACCGATCCCCTAGTCCAAGTAATGGGAATCGCCGGAGCAACAGAACTCGGGGATCGGCGCGTCGTTTTAATTTTAGATGTGGCCGCCGTCCTACGATGTTCAACCGTAGGTACAACCCGATCACGATCGCTGCTGCTCACCAACAACCATTAACCATCAACATCTCACCCCTTGAACAGTCAAATGTCAGACATTACGACTTCCACTCAAACCTATATCTTATTTGAACTAGCTGACACAACCTATGGAATTTCCTCTCAAGTTGTGCAGCAAATGGAAATGATCGAACAAATCACCCCCGTTCCCAATACCCTACCCTTTGTGGAGGGGGTAGTATTTTCCCGAGGACAAGTGATTCCGGCGATTAATTTACGAGTCCGATTTGGACTAGAGAAAACCGCCTATAATCTGCGAACCCGTCTAATAGTGATTCAGACTAATCATCGTACCGTCGGAGTGATTGTCGATACCGCCCGGGAATTTTTAGCCCTATCAGAAGACATCATTCAACCTCCCCCCGAGGGAATGTCCCATTTAAGCGGTCGGTATTTAGCCGGGGTTGCCACCCTGGAAAAACGAGTTGTCCTGATTCTCAATGTTGAAGAATTATTCAATGACGAATCGGTCGCCGAGGACTTTAAAATCAAACGTCAACAACCCATCTCTGAATTCAGTACAGGTTCCATGGGGGTCGGGGGGAAACGGAATGAAAAATTGTGATGTTTCAGGACTGAGTTATGCTAAATGTTTAGTCAAAAGAGAGAATCGTAAACACCTCAGCAGTATCAAAGTTAATGGATTGACTGAGGAATTACGACCCCATATAAAAAACCACTAATAAATATAAACCACTGAGGAAAAAATCATGTCTAAAATTAACAGTAAACAACAAAAAGATGACAAAAATTCCTCCAAAAGTTCATCAAAAAGCAACGGCTCTATGGTATCTGATCGGATAGTCGAACAGATGAGGGAGGAAAATCAGCAAATCCTGATTAAAACCCAGGATCTACTAGCAAATACCGAACATCTAAGTTTGGGAATGGAATCCCAAGGTCGCTTAGCACAGGAGAATTGCACGGGAGTTCAAACCCTGGTCGCCCTATTAAAGCAAACGGTTTCCCAGAGCCAATCCGTTGAGACTTTAGGGGAAGAATTAGTGTCTTCGACTAATGAAATAGCTGCCTCGATTGAACAAGTCACCGCCAGTAGTAACGAACTGGCAACGGTGGTGAAACAAACGGCTACTTCAGTCCAACAAAGTAGCGTTTCCACCCATAATGTGGCCGGGAGTGCTCAGGAAATGGCAACTTCAGCCTCTCAAGTCACCGCATCAATGGTGGAAATGGCCGCCTCCATTAAAAGTGTGAGTGCGGATACGGAGAGTTTAGCTGCCGCTGTCAACCAAACCGCCGCCTCGATTGAGGAAATGACCAGTTCCATTGGGGGAGTTGCCCAAAACGCCGATGACTTAACCGCTGCTTCGGAACAAACCACGGCTTCAATTAATGAAATGGCCGCCTCGATTGAACAAGTCACCGCTACTACCGAAAATTTAGCTGCCACCGTGGAGGAAGTCTCCACCTCCATGGAGGAAATGGCACAATCCGTGGTGGGGGTAGCCCAAAATGCGGAACGAATTACCGAAGCCGCCACCAATGCCGCTATCTCCGCCGAACAGTTGGATCGCTCGATTCGTTCGATTAGCACCCTCACCCAACAGGCCGATGAAATTACCCGCAAGGTGATGCAGGATGCGGAGGTGGGGGGTAAAACCGTGGAAAAGGCGATTCAAGGGTTAGGTCGGGTGCGGGAGTCCATGGTGAAATCCTCCGATGTAATTCGGGATATGGGCAAACGTACCAATGAAATTAGTAGTATTGTCGATACGATTAATTTAATTTCGGAACGGACTAACCTATTGTCTTTAAATGCTTCGATTGAGGCGGCGCGGGCCGGGGATGCGGGTCGGGGGTTTGCGGTGGTGGCTGAGGAAATTAGAAATTTAGCCGATCGCGCTGCCCAAGCGACATCGGATATTGCGGCAATTATCAAGGCTCTGCAAGTGGTGGCTCAAGATGCGGTGAATACTTCCAATGAAGGTCTACGGGTTGCCGAAGATAGCGGCGGTTTAGCAGAGGAGGGATTGGGTGGACTGAAAAAAATTCTATCGGGGATTGAAAAAACGACCCAATTGGTGAGTCAAATTGCGGTGGCTTCTGAGGAGCAAATGATTGCAGGTCAAACGGTAGTTAATTCGATTAATACAACGGCTAACCAAGCTAGGGAGGTGGCTAAAGCTACGATAGAGCAATCGAAAACCGCCCAGGGGATTGTGGTTTCGACGCGACAAATGCAACAAATCGCTAAACAAGTCACCCAGGCGATGAATGAACAGGCTCGGGCAGCCCGGGAGGTGATTAAAGCGACTCAAAATACGACAAATTTAGCCGGACAGGTGCGCAAGGCTACCTTTGAACAAAATAAGGGGGCTTCTCAAATCATGCAGGCGGTGGAGTCGATGCGGCGGGGGGTGATGACCACTTCCCGGGCGATCCGAGAACAGTCGGTGGCGGTCGATCAAATCTCGAAGGAGGCAGAACGACTGGCGACTCTGATTAATAGTGTGACTAAGGATATGACGGAACAGGCAACGATTGCCTCTCAGGTAACTCTGGCCGTTGATAATGTGCGAATCCAGTCGGAACAGGTGGCAACGGCGATGAGGGAACAGTCGAAGGCGATTCAACAGATGAAAAAAGCGATTCAGAGTATTACCCAGAAAATTAATTTAATTCGGAGTTCAAATGTTGAACATTCTAATCTTTCGATGCAAGTCCTAGAAGGCCTAGAGAGTTTTGGCCAAATCAGTCAACGTCATCTACAAAGTGCCAAAACTATTATGGCTGCCGTACAAACTCTCCTAGACCGCTCCCAAACCCTAACTTCAATGTAGTAAGCCCTTCAGGGCTATCTTTAACATATTAGGCAAGGAGAGATTGAGGCGTAAACACCTCAATACCAGATTGAGGCGTGAACACCTCACTACTAGCTAAGACACCTCAGTAACAAATATGACTATTGGTATTTTTACAACCGATATAAATTTAACCATCCGTTCCTGGGATTCCCGATTATTGGAACTGACCGGAATTGGTGCAGACATTAGTTGTGGCCAACGAATTACCGATCTAATTCCTGATTTAGAACAACGGGGTTTATTAGAACGATTTCAACGGGTACTCACTCAGGGAGTGGTGGAAACCATGGCTCCAGCTTTCCACCAATACCTGATTCCCTGTCCCCCCCTGATCTCGTCTAAGCACTTTCAATATATGCAGCAACGGGTTACTATTACCCCCCTGCGGGAAAAAAATATGATTGTCGGAACCATTGTCACCATCGAGGATGTGACGGTTCGACGGGAACGGGAGGCGGATCTTTCCCAAATTTATCCACGGGGGGAAAGTTCGTCAGCCTTTGATGCTTCTTATTCTAGGCTGACGAACGAACAGCATCAGAATTTACTGTTTTCGGTGTCCGAGAACCTCAGCCAAGGTGTATCTTCTAACACCACCGACTTCATGAACGCCCTGCAAGAAAACAATTGGCAGATTAGACAGGAACTGGTGCAGCAGTTAACTGCCAGTTACAACCCAGAAATTAACACGGAATTGTTACGGCTTTTGCGTCAAGAACACCGCAATGCCACAATTGTTAATAGTGTGATTCAGGTTTTGGCACTCAGTCGGGTGGATTTAATCCCAACCTTAATTGAGTGTTGCACCGACTCTGACCCGGAACTTAGAATTTATGCTGCCCAAGCCCTGGGACAACGGGACGACCAAAGAGCCGTTCCTGCCCTGATTTTAGCCTTAGCTGATACGGATACCAATGTTCGCTATCATGCCGTTGAAGCATTAGGACGTTTGAAAGCGAGAGACGCCATTGATCCCCTGCTCGAAATTGCTCAATCCCAAGACTTTTTCCTGGCGTTTCCTGCTTTAGATGCCCTGATGCAAATTGGAGATCTTTCTATCGCAGGACGTTTAATGCCATTAATCCAAAAAACTCTGAATTGGCGGGTGCGTCGGGAAGCCGTCGATAGCTTGGCTATGCAGGATGATCCGAACTTAACCCAGGATTTGTTGCGCCTGCTGCGAGAACAACACCGCAATCCCGATATTCTCAATAGTGTGCTTCAGGTTTTGGTTCTCAGCCATATTGATCCGATTCCTTCGTTGGTGGGCTGTTTGAATGACCCCGACCCAGATTTACGGATTTATACGGCTTTAGCTTTGGGAGAGCGCCACGACCCCAGGGCTATTCCGGCTTTAATTCGGGTGCTTGACGATCCGAATGTGAATGTTCGCTATCACACGATTGAATCCCTGGGACATCTGCGGGCGACGGAGGCGGTGGATAAGCTAGTTGAAATTACTCATTCTGGGGATTTCTTTTTGGCTTTCCCGGCTTTGGAAGCCCTGATGAAAATTGGAGACACCACCATTGGTTCTCGCATTGTTGACCTATTGAGTGATGAACTTCTGGGAAATCAGGTGGCTGAGGTCTTGGGGGTCTTGGGCGATGCGGAGGTGGTTACACCCATGGCTGCTTTTCTGAATCAACCGGATAGCAGCAACTTTCCCTGTTCGGCAGGGGGTTTGGCGATCGCCTTAGCTAAGATTTATCACCGCTATCACAAGGAATTTGGGGAGGGAGCGTTTATCGCCGATCTGACCCGCCGTGCCGTTGATGAGCTAGGAACTCAGAACCTACTCAATGTGATTAAAACCTCAAATTCCGAGGAATTACAGTCCCTTGCCCTGATTCTGGGATGGTTGGATGGGAAAAATGTGGCGGCTGCTCTGACGGAACTATTGAATAATGCCGAGTTACGAGAACCGATTATTGAGGCTTTGGTGAAGTTTGGCAGTTCCATCACTTCCTTATTAATTGCCCAATTAGATGCCCCGGATTTGGAAACGCGGAAGGCTGTGATTACGGTACTGGGTCGGATTGGCAGCAATCAGGCGGTGCCAGCCCTCACCCATTTACTCGGGGAGGATGCGGAATTGGTGATGGTGACCACGGCTGCTTTAGCCCAAATTGGTGATGCTAGAGCTTTTGAGGCTTTGTTGAATCTGTTGGGACATCCCGATTCGGCGGTGCGTTTGGGGGCGATCGCTGCCTTAAATTCCCTGGGTCATCCTGCCTTACCTGAACGAATTCTGCATTTACTCGCCGACCCTGATCCAATTATTCGGGAGTCGGCGGTTAAGATTGCGGGCTATTTTGCCTTCAGTGAGTGTATCGAAGCCCTCTTAAACTGTATCCATGACCCGGAGGAGAAGGTTCGACGGGCGACGATTGAGCATTTACCCTACATTGAGGATGAACGGGTTCTACCCCTTTTGGTGATGGCTTTAAGGGAGGAGGTTCCCGCGGTGCGGGCCGCCGTTGCCCACGCCTTGGGGGATTTGGAGACAACGGTGGTTCTCCCTCATCTATTGACGGCTTTGCGGGATGGGGATTCTTGGGTACGCTATCAAGCCTCCCGTTCGATTGGCCGTCTGGATTTAACTGAGTTGGTAATCGCTGAGGATGAAACCCTGATGGCGGTGTTTGAGATTTTACAGCGTCTGGTGGTCACTGACTCTGCCTATCCTGTGCGGGCGGCGGCAACTTCGGCTTTAGGTTACATTGGGGGCGAACGGGCCATTCCTCTGCTGACTTCTTTGGTGGGGACTGATGTCGGGGATGGGGATGTGGCCAGGGCTGCGGTGATTGCTTTGGGACGTATTGATAGTCCCGAGGCGGTGGCTCCGTTATTGATGGCTTTGAATTCGACGAATCCCGAACGGCGTTTGGATGCCCTCCACGCCTTTCGAGAACGGGGAGGAGAGGAGGCGGGAGTGGCTTTGCAATGGATGGCTGCGGCTGATCCGGAGGAAAAAGTGGTTCAGGCGGCGATTGAGTCCCTCTCGCGGATGGGAACTTCTGAGGCGATCGCGGCTTTATTGGAATTATCGGTTGATCCGAGCAGTCGGGAGGCTTGTATTTTAGCCTTGGCTTCTCGCAATTTGGATAATTCCACCATCAAGGAGGACTATATTGAGGGGATTAGTCAGGGGTTAAAGCATATCCATCCGGCGGTTCGCTGTGCGGTGGTGGAAGTCCTCAAACGCCTCAAACATCCTTTTGCTTCGGAAATTTTAATTAGTGCCTTGAATGACCAGGATCAAAGCGTCCGTTTAGCTGCGGTTAACGCTTTGGTCTACCTGGGTAATCGTTCTTGCACTGAACAGTTGGGAATATTAGCCCGGAATGACGCTTCTGCCGCGGTTCGTCGAGCGGCTCAAAAAGGAATACACCAATAATCAGTTATCAGTTAACAGTTAACAGTTATCAGTTAAGAGTTATCAGTCAACAGTCAACAGTTATCAGTGAAAGAAATGAAATCATGTAAAAGTAACTATCAATTAACAACTAATAACTAATAACTGATATAGCAGTCGCCACATCTATTAGGACATTCTCGAAAGCTAAAAGCTGCTCACAGTAAGTATTTACCTATTGCCAATTGCCTATTCCCTATTGCCTTTTGCTATAACTGCTGACTGATTACTGATTACTACTATGATATGAAATTTTCTTCAGAACCTCTGGATTTAAGCGATAATACCTTTGTAATTTTACGAGATCTAATCCATGAACGGACTGGATTGTTTTATGGTGTTTCCAAACAGACAATGTTAGCAGATAAGCTATCAATTAGAGTAAAAGAACTGGGTTTAGAATCGTTTTTAGACTATTATTATTTGCTAAAATATGATCAATCAGCATCGGTCGAATGGCAGGAAGTGATTAATGCTTTAACGGTGCAGGAAACCTATTTCTGGAGAGAGTATGACCAAATCAAAGTTTTAGTTGAGGTGTTGTTACCAAAATATTTAGAGCGGTTTTATAACCTTTCCTATCCCGGTCAACCCCTGCGGATCTGGAGTGCGGCTTGTTCAACGGGAGAAGAACCTTTAACCATTGCGATCGCCTTACATGAAGCGGGTTGGTTTGAACGGATTCCGATTGAAATTTGGGCGAGTGATGCTTCTTCGCGAGCAATTCATAAGGCTGTATCGGGAGTTTATCGACCCTACTCCTTTCGGGGTTTTCCTGAATCCTTAAAAGCCAAATATTTTTCGGCTCATCAGGAAGAATGGCAGATCTCTCCTCTGATTCATAATCGAGTTCATTGGTCGGTCAATAATTTATTGGTAGAATCAGATATTCAATATTTAGCCCAAGCTCATTTTATTTTTTGTCGGAATGTTTTTATCTATTTTTCTGAGGCTTCTATTTCAAAGACGGTGAATTTTTTTTATCAAAGAATGTTTAACCCAGGTTATTTGTTTTTGAGTGCTTCGGAATCATTACTTAAACTTAAAACAAATTTTGAGTTACAGGAAATTGATGGGTCATTTGTCTATGCAAAACAAAAAAAATAAAACTCTTTTTCTTCAGCTAAAATATGAGAAAGAATAATCGCAAAATCAAAGCAAAAATGCTAAATTTATAGTTAGGTATAAATCTAAATTTTTATAACCAAGGAGCATAACAATGAATAGTCAAATTATTCGAGTTTTAGTGGTTGATGATTCAGCTTATGTGCGTAAAGTGATTAAACAAATGCTGTCTCGCAGTCCTTTTATTGAAGTGGTAGGAACGGCTCACGATGGGGAAGAAGCCCTAGACAAACTAGAACAGATGGCGGATCAAGTCGATGTGATTACCCTAGATTTATTGATGCCTAAAATCGACGGGGTGGAGTTTCTGCGGCGACAAATGGAACGACATCCCATCCCGGTGATTGTGGTCAGTATTGCCAACGAAGGAGGGGAAATGGTCTTAGCGGCTTTAGATGCGGGGGCGGTGGATTTTGTCCATAAACCTACGGCTTTAGCGACAGAAAAAATGTATGAACTGGCGGAAGAATTAATTGATAAAGTCAAAGCCGCCGCCAATGTTCCCCTTAAGCGTCTTCCCCTTCCCTTTTTGGCGAAGTCTACCGATCGAACACATCCAATTCAATCCCTAACCCATACGAGTGTTACGGATTTAATTGTGATTGGAATTTCCACCGGCGGCCCCCAAGCCTTAGCCTTTTTAATTCCGCAGTTACCCAGTAATTTTCCCATCCCCGTCGCCATTGTTTTACATATGCCCATTGGTTATACCAAAATGTATGCGGAACGATTGGATCAATTATCTGAGTTGAAAGTGGTAGAAGCAACCGATGGGGAAATTATCTCTGCGGGTATGGTTTTTATCGCCCCCGCCGGACGTCATTTAACCTTTAAACGTCAAGGCGATCATGTGGTGGCCCGTTTAGCTGCCCAACCCTTTGATATGCCCCATCGTCCCTCGGTTGATGTGATGTTTCAATCGGCGGCCGAGGTTTATGGCAATCGGGTTTTGGGAATTGTGATGACCGGAATGGGTTCCGATGGGAAACAGGGTGCAGCCTGGATTAAGTCTTCTGGCGGTTCAATCTTTACCGAATCAGAGGAAACCTGTATTGTCTACGGAATGCCTCGGTCGGTGGTGGAGTCGGGGTTAAGCGATCGCCAAATTCCTTTATCTGATATGGCACAGGCAATTTTAGAGGTTTTATAGCCAGAGAAAACAGGAGATTAACTGATAAATAACAACCGAAAAAGGTGTATAAATGCTACTCACTGAAAAGCAAAAAATGGCGTTATCCGAGTTTATGAGAATGGTTCTCTCCATGACAACAGCAACGGCCCTATCAGAATTGACTGGTTCCGATGTCAAGATGATAGTTGCGGGGGTTTCCTTATCTCCTTTGAGTAAATTAACTCTGCAATTTCCCCAGCATTTTAAGGAAGATGTTGTTAGTATTCATCAAGTCTTTAAAGGCTCAATTAGTGGAGATGCTTTATTACTTTTAAATTATTCTTTTGCGGTTCAATTAACAAATTTACTCCGACATAATAGTAAAGATCAGATTGTCTATTTGAATATTTCTGCTTGTGAAGTTTTAACCGAAGCGGGCAATATTTTATTAAATTCCTATATTGGTCTGTTAGGCACTTTAATGGGATGTCAATTTACCTTTTCCATGCCTACGTTCCAAATTGAACCTTTACCGGATTTAGTCAAATCCCTAATGTTAAGCAGAAATGAAGTCCGTTATGTTTTAATGGTTGATACGACCTTTGAATTCTGTCATAATTCAGTTAAAGGTTATTTAGTTTTTGTTTCGGGTGTGATTCCTTTATCTTGTTTAATTAAAGGGATTGAAGCCTCCATTAACCTCACCATTCCTAATCCTTGAGATTTTCCCCATTTCAACTATGAAAATCCTCAGCCAAACACCGTGGAAACGACTGTTACCTTTATTATTAGGTGGACTGGCGACCGTGGGAATTTTTTTTCTGGTGGCACGACTATACCTCAATCAAAAATTCCAAGTTCAGCAACTAATCAACACCGAAGCTAATAGCATTGAGTTACAAATCAGCAAAGAACTCACCACTCGAATATTGACCTTACAGCAAATGGCGAATCGCTGGCAAGTCAGTGGGGGTACCTCCAAGGAACTTTGGGAAGCCGATGCTAAGGCTTATATTAATAATTTTTCTGGTTATCAAAGAATTGAATGGGTTGACCCTAAATTTATTGTTAGTTGGGTGGTATCAAGGGATAAAAATAACATCATAGATAATATTAATCTTAATCAAGAACCCCGTCGCCAAATCACCCTAAAAGTAGCTAGGGATCTGAATCAAATTATTTTAACTCATCGAATTTCTTTGGTGCAAGGGGGTCAAGGTTTTTTGGCTAATGTACCTTTATTTATTAATAGTCGCTTTGATGGATTTATTATTGGAGTTTTTGAATTTCAAACCCTATTCGAGAGTATTTTGAGAGAGTCACCGGACTATAAAGTAGCGATTTATGATCGGACAGAATTAATTTATGCTCAACCCGGACTGCCCCCTCCTACCGGACTGGAAAAAACCGTTGTGGTTAAAGCCTATGGTGCTGACTGGCAAGTGGTTGTTTTCCCGACTTCAGCCTTAATCAAAAAAGCAACTACTCCTTTACCAATTGTTGTTCTAATTGGGGGATTATTTTTAGTTTGGTTATCCGTATTAGTAATTTATTTGGTACAAATCAGTCGGCGTCAAATCCATCAATTACAGCAAATCAATCACCAATTGCAACGGGAAATACATCAACGCCAACAAGTAGAAATAGCCCTAACTCGACTCGCAGCAATTGTGGAATCTTCAGAAGATGCTATTATCAGCAAAAATTTAGAAGGGATTGTTACAAGCTGGAACCAAGGAGCAGAAATAGTTTTTGGTTATAGTACCTTGGAAATGGTAGGACAATCGATCCGAAAACTAATTCCCCAACAAGATAACGATGAGGAAAAGGAAATTTTGCAAAGAATTTTCCAGGGTGAACACATTAAACACTACGATACAAAGCGACTTAGAAAAGATGGGAATGTGATTGATGTTTCTTTAAGTCTTTCCCCGATTAAAGACAAAACAGGAACTGTAATTGGGGCTGCCAAGATTGCTCGAAATATCACCGAACGCAAACAATCTGAAGCGGCTCTCGGGCAAAGTGAATCCCGTTATCGAGAACTGATCAATAATTTAAGTCTGGGGTTTGTAATTCATGGGGCAGATACCAAAATTTTAGTCTGTAATTTGATCGCCTGTGAGTTATTAGGGTTATCGATGGATCAAATGATGGGAAAAACAGCAATTGATCCCGCATGGTATTTTCTCAGGGAAGATGGAACCAGAATGCCCCTTGAGGAGTATCCGGTCTATCGGATTATATCTACAAAACAGCCTTTTAAAGATTATGTATTAGGAATTAATAGAGTTAATCTTTCTCGAGTTTGGGTTTTAGTCAATGCCTTCTGTGAATTTGATTCTAACCATCAACTCAAACAAGTGATAATTATGTTTGTTGATATTACCCAACTCAAGGAAGCTGAAGATAAAATTCAACAAACTCGTAATTTTTTACAAGCCCTCCTGAATCATTTACCCGTTGCTGTTTTTGTTAAAAATATTCAGCCGGAAAAATTTGGGGAGTTTCAGTTTTGGAATAAAACCAGCGAACAGTTATTTGGAATTTCCGCAGAAACTGCTATCGGTAAAACCGTTTATGACTTCTTCCCTAGAGAACAGGCGGAATTTTTTGATCAAAAAGATAGGGAAGTTTTGCAAAAAGGGAGTCCAGTATATATTTCTGAAGAAATAATTAGTAGCCTAAATATGGGAACCCGTTGGCTACATACGACCAAAATTCCGGTTTATGATGAACAGGTTCAGCCTCAATATTTACTCTGTTTTTCAGAAGATATTACCGATAAGAAAAAAGTCGAAGGCGAGCGCAAAGAACTTAGTGAAGTTATGAAAAATGCCGTATCTGGGATTTCTAAATTAGATGTTCAAGGTCGTTATGTTTATGTTAACAAAACCTACGCTCAAATTACGGCTTATCAACCAGAAGAAATGATTGGAATGCCTTGGCAAAAAACCGTACATCCCGATGAATTAGAAAAACTGATTGCCGCTTATGGTCAGATGGTAAAAGAGGGTAGAGTCGAGGTAGAAACCATTGGTATTCGTAAAGATGGTTCGATTTTTTATAAACAATTAGTCATGATTGCCACCTACGACGAACAGCATCAACTGTCGGGTCATTATTGCTTCATGAAGGATATTAGTGAAAAAGCAAAACTCGAAGCCGAACGCAGAAAAGCCGAATTACAATTAGAGAAAGAACTGCTGCAAACCAAAACAATTTTTAATACTTCAATGGACGGTATTGTTGTCATGAATCATCAAGGCAATGTGGTGCAAGCCAGCCCTGGTTTTGCTCATATGCTCCGTTATACATTAGAAGAAACTTTGGGTTTAAATCTGGCAGATTGGGATGCTCAATGGACAAAAGAAGAATTGCAAGTTATCATGAATAGCGATACCATGATGCCGCTTTTTGAAACCAAACATCGACGCAAAGATGGTTCTAAATATGATGTGGAAATTAGTTACAGTCGGGTGATTTTATACGGAGAGATTTTGCATTTTTGTATTTGTCGGGATATTAGCGATCGCAAACAAAAAGAAATCGCCCTCAGACGGGCAATGGAAGCCGCAGAACAGGCGAATCTGGCTAAAAGTATTTTCCTAGCCAATATGAGTCACGAACTCCGTACTCCCTTAAATGTGATTTTGGGATTTGCCCAGGTCATGGCCCATGATCCTGCCCTGACTCCCAATTTGCAAGAAGACCTGCAAACGATTCGACGCAGTGGTGATCACCTTTTAAGTTTAATTAATGATGTTTTGGATCTGTCCAAAATTGAATCGGGACACTGTACCTTAGAAGAAACTGACTTTGACTTAATTAACTTGCTCCATTCTCTGCGAAATATGTTAGCAGAAAGGGCTAGTTCTAAGGGGCTGGAACTGAGTTTTAATATCAATCCAGATGTTCCCCAATTTATTAAAACCGATCCTCAAAAACTGCGTCAAGTTTTAATTAATCTGCTGGGAAATGCCATTAAATTCACCCGTCAAGGAGGAATTACCTTACAGGTGCGACATCTTCTTGGGGAAACTGAACTTCCCCATCAATCTATGATTGAGTTTGCGGTGACTGATACTGGAGCTGGGATCGCTCCAGAGGAACTCGACTGCATCTTTGATGCCTTTGTCCAAGCCAAAGCCGGAAAGCAAACGGTAAGTGGTACCGGGTTAGGATTGACCATTAGCCGAAAACTCCTGCAACTGATGGGGGGAGACATTTCCGTTCGCAGTACAATAGGAGAAGGAACGACCTTTAGCTTTAACCTCAGAGTCACCGTCAGTGATGACATGGAGGTCATCCCAGAACAGAGCGATCGCCTGATCTTGGGGTTGGCTCCAGGTCATACTCATCATCGAATTTTAGTCGTTGATGATCGAGAGGAAAATCGCCTATTGTTGGTCAGGTTATTAACCCAGTTGGGATTGGAGGTCAGAGAAGCCAGTAATGGACTCGAAGCCGTACAACTATGGCGGGAATGGCAACCTGATTTGACTTGGATGGATATTCGGATGCCTGTTTTGGATGGATATGAAGCGACAAAGCAAATTAGAGCTATAGAACAGGGGAAAAGCAGTATTATTATTGCCCTTACCGCCCAAGCCTCCCAGAGTGATCGTAGCCTGGCTCTGGCGGCGGGTTGTAACGACTACATGAGTAAGCCCTTCCGAGAGCAACTATTGTTTCAGAAAATGGCCCAATATTTGGGTTTGGAATATCGCTATTCTGAACCTGTAGCCCCCGAAACTGCCCCCAGCCCGTCTAAAACCCTAACTTCAGCAGACTTGAAAGTCATGTCCACGGACTGGATCAATCAAGTCCATGAAGCAGCACTGGATCTCAATGATCACCGGATTTTTCAACTGATTACTGAAATTCCACCGGAGCATCAATTTCTGATCGAAACCCTGACTTCTCTTGTCGATAATTTTCAGCTAGAGGCGATCGCAATTCTGACTCAGATTTAGGGGAAAGATCATGACAACTCCACTCAAAAGTGCGACTCAAACGAATATTTTAATTGTGGATGATACCCCTGATAATTTGCGATTGTTAACTAAAATCTTAGAGTCCCAGGGTTATATTGTCCGTAAATCTCTCAATGGTAGAATGGCACTTCAAGGGGTGCAGCGTGATCCACCCAATCTGATTCTACTAGATATTAATATGCCCGATATGAACGGTTATGAAATGTGCCAAAAGTTAAAAGAGTCAGAAACCACAGCCCAAATTCCGGTGATTTTTGTGAGTGCCTTGGAAAGACTCGAAGATAAAGTCAGAGCCTTTGAGTTAGGTGGGGTAGATTATATTACTAAACCGTTTCAAGAACAGGAAGTTTTAGTCCGGGTGAAAAATCAATTATTAATTCAACAACAACACCAACAATTAATTGAACAAAACCAACGGTTAGAGCGGGAAATTCAAGAACGCTTGAAAGCCGAAGCCGAAGTTAGACAGCTATCTTTAAGGGATGAATTAACGGGACTTTATAACCGCCGGGGCTTTTTTTTACTCGCCCAACAACAATTAAAAACGGCACAACGCACTAAAAATAAATGCTGTCTGATATTTGCCGATTTAGATGGGTTAAAAAAAATTAACGATACCCTGGGACATGAATTAGGAGACAAAGTGATTGTTGATGCTGCCCAAATTCTCCGGCAAACTTTTCGGGATGCTGATATTTTAGCACGATTCGGTGGGGATGAATTTACCCTATTTCTTTTGGGTGAAGAAATCCATTCACAGGATTTTAAAACTCGCTTACAAACTAATATTGATTTTTTTAATCAAAACTCCCAGCGAGTCTATAAACTTTCTATTAGTATTGGTATACAACCCTGCGATATCAATAATAATTGTTCCCTGGAAGAATCGATAGCCAAAGCTGATAAACTGATGTATGAACATAAACATACTAAATACATCAGCAACTTGCATTGATTGGTTGACCCTTTTCCCCCGAGGTTTTTATGATTAACTCAACTCACTGGCGTTCCCTCTATTCTTCTGTGCAATCTATTCCTGAAATCTGGCCAATTCTGGATCAAAATGTTGGTCAAATTATTGCTTTAGATGACCCCCACGGGAAACCCGAACTGCGTCTGAGCTATTCCCAACTGTGGGAAAAAATTCAACAATTTGCCACGGGGTTACAAAACTTAGGTATAGAATCCACAACCGATGGTCTACCACCACGCATTGCTCTGTTTTCTGATGATAGCCCCCGTTGGATCATTGCGGATCAGGGAATTTTAACCGCCGGAGCCGCCGATGTGGTGCGCGGGGCCACCGCTGACCCCTTAGAATTAGCTTATATTCTGAAAGATAGTGGCAGTACCGCCCTGGTTGTCGAAAACTTTTCCCTATTAAAAAAATTGCGATCGCAGATTGAAGATTTACCGATTCAATTTGTAATTTTATTATCGGATGAAACGCCAAATTCCCGAGATTTACCGACTATTCCGGTATTGAATTTTAATCAATTAATTGAAACTGGAAAACAGACAAGTCTCAAACCTTCTAAATCTAACCAAAACACCTTAGCTACCCTTCTCTATACTTCGGGAACGACCGGACAACCGAAAGGAGTCATGTTAACCCATGAAAACCTATTACATCAAATTAATGCTATTCCCGATGTGATCCAACCCGAACCCGGAGAAATATTTCTGAGTATTCTTCCCACTTGGCATACCTTCGGACGCACCGGACAATATTTTTGTTTATCTCAAGGATGTACGGTTGTTTATACCAATATTCGCTATTTTAAGCAGGATTTAAAGCAATTTAAACCCCATTATATGATTAGTGTACCTCGAATTTGGGAAGCGATTCATGAAAGCGCGCAAAAACAATTTCGAGAACAGTCTGCCCAGAAACAAAAAATTGTTGATTTCTGCTTTTCCTTGAGTGAAAAATATATTCTAGCCCGTCGAATTACCCAGGGATTAACTTTAGATTTAAAGCCCGCTTCTGCTGGGGAAAAACTTCTGGCTCAGTTAAAAACTTGGGTATACGCGCCCTTTCAAATTATCGGCGATCGCTTAGTCTATCAAAAAGTGCGAGAAGCCACCGGAGGACAACTCAAATTTGCCATTAGTGGGGGTGGATCCTTGGCCATGTACTTAGAGGATTTCTATGAAATCGTCGGAATTAACCTATTAGTCGGATATGGTTTAACAGAGACATCTCCGGTATTAAGTGCCCGTCGGGAATGGCACAATTTACGCGGATCATCGGGAAAACCCATCCCGGAAACCGAACTCTGCATCGTTGACCCCGAAACCCGTCAAATTCTGCCCTGTGGTCAAACCGGGTTAATTCTCGCCCGGGGGCCCCAGGTGATGACCGGGTATTTTGAAAATCCCCAAGCGACGGCCAAAGCCATTGATCCAGAGGGTTGGTTTGATACCGGAGATTTAGGTTGGTTATCCCCGCAAAATGACTTAGTATTAACTGGTCGAGCTAAAGATACTATTGTTTTAACCAATGGTGAAAACATCGAACCCCAAGCCATAGAAGATGCCTGTTTACGCAGTCCCTATATTGATCAAATCATGTTAGTGGGTCAGGATCAAAAAAATTTAGGAGCGTTAATTGTTCCGAATTTAGATGCTTTAAAACAGTGGGCAATTCGACAAAATCTGACCCTGAAACTGCCTGAAGAAACCGTGACCAAAACTCAGGAAATAACCTTAGAGAGTCCCGCCGTTCAAAACCTGTTCCGGGAAGAACTCAACCGCGAAGTTAAAAACCGTCCGAGTTATCGAATTGATGATCGCATTGGCCCATTTCAGTTATTGGCAGAACCCTTTTCCATGGAAAACGGAATGTTAACCCAAACCTTGAAGGTCAAACGCCCCGTTGTAATGGAACATTACCGCGATATGATTAACAAAATGTATGAAACCGTCACCCGCTAACGATTGAGTGTCTCTACTCCCTCTGCCAAGTTGAATCGAAATAGGTAACTCACGGTGATTACCTTCCTAAACCTCTTTGTGATTGTGTAAGGGTGACCGTTTGCGTTACCCCTACGTTGCGCGGGTGACGGCGGACTAATAACGGACACAGCATAACCACCTATGGACAATCTCAAACAATTACTGTTGAAACGACCGATTAATGTGAAGGCGGTGGTCACACCCCGTTGGAAAAACGAAGCCCAAGAGCAACTTCAAGTCCAAATTAATCAAATTGATAGTCAGTTGCAACAGTTAGAAATGCAAGGACAACGCATGGTGGCGGAAATTAAACGCCAAAGCCTGCAACCCCTTGGCCCCGATGCGATGCAAAAAGTAGACAGTATCCAAGTTGAGGTGAATGAACGAAAAAGTCAACTCTTAGAGCAGAAAAATCAAAACTTGCAACAACTCCAACAGGTGCAAACCTTAGAACTGGAACAAGAAGTTGTTCAAGGACAAATTGAAAGTATTTTTACTGTGGTAGAAGGCGACAATTTGATTACCAAAATGCAAGTGGAAATTCTTTTACGAGATGGTGTAATCGAAGAAATTCGCGGCGATATTTAAAAGGTTTCGGTTAACGGTCTTCTGTTAACCGTTAACAGTCAAAACTCAACCCCTATTGATAACATTTGAACTCTATTTCTTCTAACGCTTATGGCCATTCATGAAGTTTTTATGCCCGCCCTGAGTTCCACCATGACCGAGGGTAAAATCGTTTCTTGGCAAAAATCCCCAGGTGATAAAATTGAAAAGGGCGAAACGGTTTTGATCGTTGAGTCGGATAAGGCGGATATGGATGTGGAATCTTTCTATGAAGGGTATCTAGCCACAATTATTACTCCAGCCGGAGAAGCCGCCCCCGTGGGAAATACCATTGCCTTAATCGCAGAAACTCCAGGGGAAATTGAACAGGCCAAACAAAAAGCCGCCTCTGCTGCAACCGCCACCCCCGCCGCCGTGCCCCAACCCGTTGCCGCGAGTCCCGTGGCAGCCACGGCTGTTGCCGCCACCCCACCCCCCCTAAAAATGGCCGGATTATTGCCTCCCCTCGCGCCCCCCAA
>NZ_LT797711.1:543624-649967 GCF_900009135.1 Planktothrix sp. PCC 11201
CCGCCACCCCCGCCGCCGTGCCCCAACCCGTTGCCGCGAGTCCCGTGGCAGCCACGGCTGTTGCCGCCACCCCCACCCCCCCTAAAAATGGCCGGATTATTGCCTCACCTCGCGCCCGCAAATTAGCCAAGGAACTCAATTTAGACTTAGCCACCTTAACCGGAAGTGGGCCGAATGGTCGGATCATTGCGGAAGATGTGGAAACAGCTTCGGGACGTCCGGCTGCTGTCGGGACTCTACCTCAGATTCCGGCTCCGGCTGTTAGTAAGCCCGTGGCGGCCCCAACCCCAGTCACCGTTCCCCTGGGTCAAGTTGCCCCGATGAATACCCTACAAAACGCCGTGGTCAGAAATATGACGGCGAGTTTATCGGTTCCGGTGTTCCGGGTGGGATATACGATTACTACGGATGGGTTGGATCAGCTTTATAAACAACTGAAATCCAAAGGTGTGACCATGACGGCTCTGTTAGCAAAAGCCGTGGCGGTGACGTTACAAAAACATCCGATTTTGAATGCTAGTTATGTAGAAAATGGGATTCAATATCGGGCGGGAATTAATATTGCGATCGCCGTGGCTATGCCCGATGGCGGTTTAATTACTCCGGTCTTAAAAAATGCCGATCAAATTGATCTTTATTCCCTATCTCGGACTTGGAAAGATTTAGTCGAACGCTCTAGGGCAAAACAGTTACAACCCGATGAATATAGCAGTGGAACCTTTACCCTCTCGAATTTAGGAATGTTTGGGGTAGATAAGTTTGATGCTATTTTACCTGCGGGTCAAGGTTCAATTTTAGCCATCGGGGCGTCCCGTCCCCAATTAGTGGTTGCTGCCGATGGTTCGATGGCCGTTAAACGCCAAATGCAAGTGAATATTACCTGTGATCACCGGATTATTTATGGGGCGGATGCGGCAACATTCCTACAAAGTTTAGCTAAATTGATTGAAACCAATGTTCAATCGTTGACAATGTAAATTTGTTGTTGGGCAGCAAGTCTAAAAATTTAGGGTTAAAGCCCAACAACAAAACCCAAAAACAAAACTTTTTTATTATTAAACAATGAAAGCAGTTCTCATGACCGAAGTTGGGGAACCCGATGTTTTACAACTTCAAGAAATACCCGATCCTCAAATAAAATCTGACACTGACATTTTAGTCCGTTTAAAGGCTGCGGGAATTAATCCCATTGATATCAAATTACGCAGTCGAGGCACGTTTTATCCCGATCAAATGCCCGCCATTTTAGGTTGTGATGGGGCGGGAGTTGTAGAAAAAGTCGGTTCCCAAGTGCAAAAATTTCAAGTCGGAGATGCGGTTTATTTTTGTCAGGGGGGTTTAGGTGCAGAATCGGGCAATTATGCGGAATTAATTGTTGTTGATGAAAAATTTGCCAGTTTGAAACCCCAAAGTTTGAGTTTTGCGGAAGCGGCGGCGGCTCCTTTAGTCTTAATTACCGCTTGGGAAGCATTGTATGATCGAGGACGATTACAACCTGGACAAAAGGTGTTAATTCATGGGGGTGCTGGTGGCGTGGGTCATGTGGCGATCCAGTTAGCCCTATTGCAAGGGGCAGAAGTCGCCACCACCGTCAGTTCCGCCGATGCTGCTGCTTTAGTGCAGGAGTTAGGGGCAGATCTGGTGATTAATTATAAAGAAACTAATTTTGTCGATCAAATATTAGAATGGACGGGGGGAGAAGGGGTTGATTTAGCCTTTGATACCGTTGGCGATGAGGTTTTTTATCAAACGGTTTTTGCGGTTAAAAATTATGGGGATTTAGTAACTATTTTGGAACCCGATCCCAAATTAGGAAATTTGAAAGAGGCTCGGTTAAGAAATTTACGGATTAGTTTAGAGTTAATGTTAACGCCGATGTTACAAGCTCGGATTCATGATCAATTGGATCAGACTAAAATTCTGCAACAATGTGCTCGATTAATTGATGAAGGAAAATTAAAAATATTAGTCAATCAAACTGTTCCCTTAGCATCAGCATCGGAAGCTCATAAACTATTAGAAGCTGGAGGAATGAAAGGTAAATTGGTGTTAACCGTACCCTAGAAACAACCCAGGGGCAATTCATGGATTACCCCTACGACCCCAGAAGATTTACTTTTTCTTAGAAAAATAAGTCTGAAATATTGCCTTAGCAATGGGGGCGGCAGATTTAGATCCATAACCCCCATTTTCCACCACGACTGCGATCGCAATTTCTGGATTTTGGGCCGGGCCAAAAGCCACATACAGGGAGTGGTCGGTTTGTCCCGATACTTCCGAGGTTCCAGTTTTGCCCCCAGTCAGAGGAATTGAACCATCATTCATCCCTTGACCCGTCCCGTACTCAACCACAGAAATGAGTCCCTCCTTAATCACCTGGATCGCTTCGGGTTTTAGTCCCGTAGGTTCGGGTTTAGCCGCCGGGGTCTTGGTCAAATCCGCCAAGAGATGGGGTTTAACCCGATATCCGCCATTGGCGATCGAGGCGACCATCACCGCCAACTCCAACGGCGTTGCTAATACAGCCCCTTGACCAATGGACATAGTTACCGTATCCCCCAAATACCAGGGTTCCCCATAGGTTTTTTCCTTATCCTCTGGAGTGGGGATAAATCCCTCTGACCCTTCCTGTAACCCTAAAAGTTTTAAACTGTTGTTCCCAATCCCTAAATGTTTCCCCCACTCAGCGATCGCTTCCGGGCCAACGGTCATCCCCAATTGATAATAAAATGTATTACTACTAAAGGCGAGGGCATCTCTAAAACCAATCAGCCCGTAACCCCCACTATGCTCATTAAAGGTAATTCCCCCGACCGTAATCGAACTATAAGTATCGAGCATCGAGTCGGGACTAAATTTACCCGAACCCATGCCGGCGGCGGAGGAGACAATTTTGAAGGTGCTCCCCGGTGGATACCCCTGCAAAGCGCGATTTAAAAACGGATCATCTCCATTTTGCAGTTCTTCCCATTGTTTTTGGCTAATGGGTTTAGTAAACATATTCGGATCAAATCGGGGACTACTGGCCATAACCAAAACTTCTCCGGTTTTGGCATTTAAGGCCACCGCCGCCCCCCGACGATCTCCCAGGGCGGCTTCGGCGGTTTTTTGTAAATCCAAATCGAGGGTTAATCTCACATTTTCCCCCCCTTTAGATTCGTTATCGCCCAGTTCCCGTAATTCCTGGTTCATGCTGTTGACTTCAATCAAGCGGGAACCCCACACCCCGGAGAGTTTCTGATTGGCTTGGGCTTCAATCCCTAACTGTCCCACAACCATCCCCATCGGCCATTGGGGGTGTTTTTTCAAATCCTCGGCGGTGGCTTCACCAATATAGCCAAGGATCTGTGAAGCTAAGTTTCCTTGGGGGTAATAACGGTTAGATTCGCTTCTGACTTCCACACCAGGTAAGGATTTCTCTCCCAACCAAATAAAGGCCTGGGGGGTCAAAAACTGACTAATTCTGACGGAGGCTGCGGACTGATATCCAGCCTTTTCAATCGGGGCTAAAATTCGTTCAGGAGTTATATTAATCACTGGACTGAGCACTTTAGCAATTTTTGCCCATTCCTCGGGGGTGTGTTCCTTCGGCCAAACATATAAAGCCCGGGTGAGACGATTGGCGGCTAATTGTTTATCATTGCGGTCTAAAATATAACCCCGATTCGAGGGAATCGGAATCAGGCGAATTCGGTTCTCGTCAGCCCGTTCTCGGTTCTTCTGACCATCTACCAGTTGCAGTTGCACCAACCGAAAAGAATGCACACCCATGGCTAGGGTTGTGAGTAACATTAAAAAAACCGCACGATAGAGAGGACGAATTTCTCGTTTTTGATTGGCTCGCCAGGAGATTTCCGTTTGACGAACATCCCGATTCCGACCCCAAGAATAATTAGTTTCCATAATTCCCCAGATTTTAATATAGATTTTTGTTGTGGGTTAACCATCAACCCTAGTTTAATCTTCCAAGCACCAAGAGAGTAGGACTAATAGTACGACTAAACCGAACGAATTGGGTAGGTGTAGTCCTGTAATCCCATCAATGATAGAGAAAATCCCCCCCTCTATGACCAGCACCGCCCAAAAAATAATTAAGCAAGCGAATATTAACGGCATATTAATTAGGAAAACTTATCTTTTAAGGATCAATTCGGAAACCCGCACCTGAAAAGAACCTGTGGCAAACCCGATCAAAATGCCTTCATCCTCTAAAATAGGAATAGTGGTCTGTATAACAACAACGGGTTATTAATCAATGCTCAAGACCCTTCAACATGACTTCCGCATTATCTTTGAGCGTGATCCTGCCGCTCGCAACTGGTTAGAAGTCCTATTCTGCTATCCCGGTTTTCAGGCTTTATTATTCCACCGCCTAGCACACGGGTTATATGCCTTGGGGCTTCCCTTTATTCCCCGCCTGATTTCCCATCTGGCTCGGTTTCTAACGGGAATCGAAATTCATCCTGGGGCGGTGATTGGCAAGGGCGTATTCATCGATCATGGTATGGGAGTTGTGATTGGTGAAACGGCTATTCTAGGGGATTTTTGCCTGATTTATCAAGGTGTCACCCTGGGAGGCACAGGGAAAGAAAGCGGTAAACGCCATCCTACCCTGGGGGAAAATGTGGTGGTCGGTGCCGGAGCCAAGGTTTTAGGTAATATTCAATTGGGGGAAAATGTTCGGATTGGGGCCGGATCGGTGGTTTTGCGGGATGTTCCGGCTAACTGTACCGTGGTCGGGATTCCGGGTCGGATTGTCTATCGCTCGGGGGTGCGGATTGATCCCCTGGAACATGGTAGTCTTCCCGACTCAGAGGCGCAAGTGATTCGGATGTTAGTAGATCGGATTGAACTATTGGAACAACAAGTACAGTCCCTGCAACAACAATCCTCTGTGGCTCAAAATCAATTAGAAGCTGCTCTGAAATTGGAATACTGTCCTAGTCCAAACAGGCTATCGGTTCAGGAACAAACAACCAATTATGGTCAAGAATACTCTGTTTCGACGCCTACCCATTGTCGCATAAAAGATAGAACGATTCAACAATTTTTAGATGGTGCTGGGATTTAATTCCTGTTGTAGTGCCGTTTTAACTTGCTCAAATTCAGTTTGAATTTGGGCATATATTTTTTCGGTTTCAGATTGAGATAAGGGATTTTGAGTTTGATTACATTGACGGGCTAGGGTTTCTAATTTTTGACAGTATTCTGATAATCCGAAAGCACCGAGGGTGCCACTAATAGATTTTAAAGAATGGGCCGCCGGTTGTAAAGCCTCGGAGTCTGTTTTTTCAATGGCTTTGGTAATATTTTCTAACAATTCCGGGGCGGTATCAAAGTAAATCTCAATTACTTCTTCTAGGGCTTCTACCTCTCGTAATCCTTGTAAAACTTTAGCATCTAAAATCGATGGATTTAAAGTTCGATTTAAGGAGTTATAGGGGGTGATTTCAGTCTCTAAATTTGGGGGTTGGGTTGAGGACTGACATTTACTTAAAACATTGATCAATTGTTCTATGCGAATTGGCTTACTAATATAGTCATCCATACCCGCACTAATACATTCATGGCGATCGCTTTCCATAGCATTTGCTGTCACCGCAATAATTCTCGGTCGCAGGGGTTGAGATTTCTCGGAATTGCCATATAATTTTTGAATTTGACGGGACGCTTCTAACCCATCCATTTCCGGCATTTGCATATCCATTAAAATCACATCATAGGGTTGACGACGCAACGCTTCTAAGACTTCAAAACCATTCCCCGCCACATCCGCCCGATATCCCATTCGTTGTAAAATTTGTAATGCTACTTTTTGATTAACTAAATGATCTTCTGCTAATAGAATTTTTAGAGGTAATTTTTCAGCTAGTAAAGGAATATCCTGGGATGATCGCAATGTTCCGCGATTTCGACTGTGTAAATAGGTTTGACTCTGGACATGAACTTCTAAAGGTTCCTTTCCTAAAATATTAATTAATACATTATAAAGTTGGGATTGTTTAATGGGTTTATTTAAACAGGCTGCAATTTCAATCGATTTAGATTTACCTAAGTTTTCTCCTCCCACGGATGTTAATAAAATTAAGGGTAACTTTTGATAAGACGGTAATTGACGAATTTGTTTAGCTAAAGTTAACCCGTCCATCAATGCCATTTCCATTTCAATAATGGCAATATCAAATTGTTTACGCTGCAACCATTCCAGTGCTTTAAACCCATTTTTAACTGTTCGGCTTGACATTCCCCAAGCCTGGGTTTGTAGCTTTAACATTTGTCGGCTACTGGCATTATCATCGACAATTAATAACCGTTTTCCCGCTAATTCATTCAGGGTTGACCATTCGGGAGATAAATTAGAACAGGACTCAGTAACAACGGTAAAATAAAAGGTTGAACCCTGACGATTTAGGTTAATTTTTTCAGTTTTATGCTCATCTTCATCTAACAGACAAAAGGAATCTAATGATTGTTCAAGTTTAAAATTTACCGGAGGATCTCCCGCCGTCGCCCCTTGACTTTCTACCCACATTTGACCCCCCATGAGTTCCGCTAATCGTTTACTAATCGCTAATCCTAAACCCGTACCACCATATTGACGATTAATGGAAGAATCTACCTGACTAAAAGATTGAAAAAGTCGATCCATTCTATTCGCAGGAATGCCGATCCCCGTATCTTGAACAGCAAATTTAATTTCATAGAAAGAACAGGATAGTGGAGAATTTATAGAACTTTCTTTCTCGGGTTGTTTTTCCTGAATTTTACCAGAATAAATATTAGAATCATTGAGTTTTTCTGCTGTAACGGATACAACGACTTCTCCATTGTCAGTAAACTTCACCGCATTACTTAAAAGATTAACTAAAACTTGACGTAATCGCGCCATATCCCCAATAATTTGAGTGGGGGTACAAGGATCAATTAAATAGGCTAAATCCAGATTTTTACTGGCTGCTTTAGTAACTAATAAATCTAGGGATTCTTCAATACAAGTTCTTAAATAAAAGGGATGATTTTCTAAATCTAGTTTTCCCGATTCAATTTTAGAAAAATCTAAAATATCATTAATTAAAGATAGTAAAGCATCACTACTACTGCGAATGGTTTCCACAAAATCCTGCTGCATGGGAGTTAGGGTGGTATCTAACAATAATCCCGTCATCCCAATCACCGCATTCATGGGCGTCCGAATTTCATGACTCATAGTAGCTAAAAATTCACTTTTTGCCCGGGTTGCTGCTAGGGCTTGATCCCTGGCTTTTGCTAAAGCACTAGCGGTTTCTTGACGTTCAATTTCACCACCAATCCATTGTGCCATTAATTTTAATAAATCTCGATCTACGGCTTGAAATGGCTCTGATAGGGCTTGAGAACTCCAAAAACAGAGGGTTCCATAAACCTCTCCCTCTACAATGACTGGGGTTCCCATATAGGCTTCAATGGGGAAAATATTATGGGCGGGACAAAAGGGCAAACCAGAAAATTTTATCGATTCAAAATAAAGGGGTTGTTTAGCCTGAATGGTGACTTGACAAAAGGTATCTTCTAGTTTATAAATTTGTTCCTTTTGAATCGACTGATTAGGAGCAATTACAGCTATAATTTTATAGGAATAATGTTCTTCTTGACCATCTTCTTTGGATAGGGAATGATCAATTTTAACCTCGGATAAAATCCCATATTCTAACCCAAATTTAGTACAGCCTAATTCTAAAATTGCGTGCAGTCGAGTGTCAAAGGTGAAGTCCTGACAAGAGGTAATTTGATAGAGGGTTCTAATAGAAGATTCACTATCTTGTAGTTGTTGTTCTCGCTGTTTCCGTTCCGTAATATCCCGGGATACCCCAATAATTTCATACACACTTCCACTGGTGGCATCTCGAATGGAACTACTGGTAGTTTCAAACCAAATATAATCGCCGTTTTTGTGACAAATGCGGTATTCAATAGTATAGATAACATTTTGTTGTAAAATAATTTTATAGGCTTTAATAATTACATCTAAATCATCGGGATAGATAAAACGGGGTAACTGATTTCCGATTAATTCTTCTGGTTCATATCCTAATAAACTGCGACAGGCGGGAGAGGCATATAAAAATACTCCTTCGGGAGAATGGCGGGTAATCATATCCGTTGAATTTTCCGCCATTAACCGATAGCGTTGCTCACTTTCTTGACCTTGAACTTGGGCATCTGCTAGGGCTTGCAACATTCCATTAATCGCTTCAGCTAAACTCGATAATTCATCCTGACCCGTCGCCTCAATTCTTAAACTCAAATTTCCCGTTTCCCTAATTTCATTCACAGAATTATTCAGATGGGTGAGTCGAGAAAGCACTAATTTTTCTAACAATAATAGGGTGATGCCTCCAAAAATCAACCCAACCCCTAATAAAAATAAGGTGAAATAGGCTAAAGTCGTCTGACCTTGTTGATAAATAGGACGGCGAACTTGAACCTGTAACAGTAATTTGGGTTCCCCATAAATATCTGCTATAGTGGCGGAGGCGATCGCTGTTTCTACATTCAAAGATTGCAACTGAATAGCTTTAGGATCAATAATGGTTTCAGGATAGGGTTGAAGTTGCGGCGATAATAGAATCGGACTACTGGCTATTTCCTCAACAATAGGATTCAAACTCAAAGACTGTTGGCTAATTTCCTGCAATCTTTGAATTTCTGAGGGGTCAAGATAACGTCCTAAAATCAAGACTCCTCGGCTTGGCCCCGATGCGGAACTGGTCAAAATCGGTCGTGAAACAATCAGTAATGGACTTTCTGGTAAAACAATGATTCCTTGAAGGGCAACAGGGGTTAAATCGGGTTGTTTGAGACTGGCTAAAAGGGGACGATTTAAGGCAAGATGGGGGGAAAGACTCGGGGGAATCGGTGTTTCCTGATGGCGTTGGGAATCAAATCCTTTACTGAAAACAATTTCACCTTGAGAATTAATCAGAATCAATAAATTGAGTCGCAGGTCGGCAAAGGTAGTATCAACTAAATTAGAAGCAATATATTGATAATTGCGAGCGTCAATAAAGCTATAGGTGTCATCCCATTTCGCTTGATCCTGAGCAATTAAGTCCAAACTATCTAAATCATCATTAATCGCATTTAAAGCCTGAATAATATCTTGACGGACATACTGACTTTCTAATTGACTAAAATCATGTACTAGCAACAAGGAGGCACTAATATACATTGCCACGATTAACCCAATCAGGGCAGCACCAATAATGATCAGTGTTTTTTTTCGCAATTTCATGGCGTGTGACCTTAAACGTGCTATTTGGCAGTAAACGAGGTTGTATTTGCACCCACTTTCTCAGAACAATGATTCTGTACAACCACCAGATGTACCCAATCGGCAGTTACAATCCTTGCAATTGCTAAATGGGAATCCTACTTCCATCAATTCTATACCTATTCTATCTTGCTTTTTGAAGTTCGTAGAGATAGGTCATTGGGGGTCTAAACAGAGGTTAAGGTTAAGAATAGTATTTTACTCCCGATTTGATTGAGTTGTGTTGAAAAACTATAGTTTTAATCTATTGATCACCAGATTTGGTATTAATAATTAACTTAAGGTAAATATTTCTGAACAATCACCCACCCGGACAAAGAAACCGCAGTAAAAGCAAAAAATAAGCCCATATTTAGGCTAAGATGAAGGGGGCGCGCCCAGGGATTTTTGGGATTAATTTGGGTAGCACTCCCAGCCGACCCTAATACTAAACCTACTACAATTAATCCGGCGGCTAGATGAATTGAATGTCCTAAATTCCCGTAATATCCGAGAGTTCCCACTAAACCAACGGTTAGTAAAATTAAGACTAAACCCACCATCCCCCCACCGATCAGGTAATGAAAAGTTCTGAGTCCGTTAGGTCGAGGTTGTTTCCTTGTGCGGGAATATAGCATCCATCCTCCGGTCATTGCTAACAATACATAAGCGAAGATAGAAAATCCCATCGACCAAGCTGCAATTTTCCATAACCATAAAAAGGAGGGTAAATTCATAATAAGGATTTTAACGGAAGTTAATTTGAAGAACTACTATAGAATTCTATGGCATAATCTCTAAATCGTTCTAAATCTTTTTGAATAGTTGACTCCACTACTCCACCCAAAAATAAATTATCCATCAATTGTCCTAAAATCCCTGGAATAGCATAAGAAATCGTTAATTTAACAATACTACTCCCATGGCGATCATAAAACCTAATTGCCCCCCGATTCGGTAAACCATCTACTGATTCCCATTGAATAATTTGATTAGGAATTTGTTTTAAAATCCGCGATAACCAACTAAATTCAAAATTACCTGTTGCTAATTTCCAACGAGATAAATCAGGATTATCCTCTAAAATTTTAACCGAATCAATCCATTTCATCCAACGGGGCATATGTTCTAAATCTGACCATAAACTCCAAGAGACATCAATGGGAACCGGAACTTCAACTTGGACACTATGTTCTAACCAATCAGCCATAATATTTACAAAGTTACAAAGATTTTACCTAATTGAATTTATCCGTTTTAATATACTCAATTATTGTTTAATTATATCAATATCTACTCAAATAAGCTACAGGGATTATTTTAGCGTCCGCACTCACTGGGATTATTTTATCGAGCTTATATGAAATCTAATTATAAACGCTACAGACGATCCCCCCTAGCCCTCCTGTAGAGACGTTGCATACAACGTCTCTACAGGAGGAATGTGTAGAAAATATTTACAGATTTCATATTACATCGGTTTGGGCAAGTCAGCGAGAACGCTGACACTGCAATATTTATCCCAAATAATTATTAGTCAAAAATATAATTTCTCGACTAATAATTATTTATGAAATTCTCAATTATCCAGCAACAACAGGGGAAGGTTTCAGATCGGAAAAGTTGGTTTCTAAGATAGCCTTAGCCGCCTGTCTTCCTGAAATAGTTGCCCCTTCCATACTATCAATATAATCCTGTTGCGTGTAACTTCCAGCTAAAAAGAAATTAGCAACCGGAGTTTTTTGAGCCGGACGGTAAGCGTCCATTCCCGGGGATTCTCGATACAAAGATTGAGCTAATTTAACCACACTATACCAAGTCATATTCAGTTCCCGTGAACTGGGAAATAAATTCTGAACTTGTTTAAGAACGTGTTGGGCAATTTCTTCATTATTTTGTTTAATAAAAGGATCACCCGGGGTTAAAACTAACTGTAATAAAGATCCCTGTCCCTCTCGATAATAGTCGGCCGGACTTGATAATGCTAAATCAGAAAAACAGGAAAAATCCGCATCGGCTGTATATAATAAATTATTAATTCCCGCCGCTTCTTTAAGTTGTTGACGTTTTTGGGGATCATTTAATTCCGTCACCCAACCATCAAAACGCAGTTGTACCGTTGCTACGGGAACCGCTTCTAATTTATAAATATTGTCAAACTCCGGCCATTTTCGCCAAGCAGGGGGAATCATTTTTTGTACCCCCGGAATATCCCCGGCAAAAACATAGGCATCGGCAATAATTGTTTCCTCGGTTTCTCCGTTTGCTACTACCATTCCCGTCACATAGGTTTTACCTTCTATTTCCTGAAATTGTATTTCTCTAACTCGACGGCGGGTATGAATTTTCACGCCCCTTTGTTCCAAATAATTCACAATGGGTTTATGTAAATATTCCGCCGGAGATCCTGCCAACATTCGCAACATAGATGCCTCTGTTTTGGTGGCAAAAAATAGGAAAATCGTTAACATACACCGAGCGGAAATATTCTCAGTATCAATAAATCCCAAGGCATAGGCAATCGGGTTCCACATCCGTTTTAAACTACCCTCAGAACCCCCATGACTGCGAAACCAGTCCGCAAAACTCACCCTATCTAACTCGCGGATAGTCCTCATCGCCCCCTCAAAGTCTACCAACCCTCGGACAATGGGGCTAGTACCCAAAGCGATCGCATTTTGCAGTTTATCAATTACCGAGAGTTGGGAGGTGGTGAAAAATGCCTTCAACCCGTGAAAGGGAGCCCCGGTAAGGAAGCGAAAGTCCAAACTTCCCGTTTTTCCCCCGGTATTAACAAAAATGTGGGTATGGTCTTTTAACAGAAGGTTGTCAATCGCCCCCACCTTCCGCATCAGTTCAAATAAGTTATAGTAGCAGCCAAAAAAGACGTGCAACCCCATTTCAATATGGTTGCCGTCGGGGTCTATCCAACTGCTGACTTTACCCCCGACAAAGGGACGGGATTCAAAAATCTCTACTTCGTGTCCGGCATCCACTAGGCCAATTGCCGTAGCCATGCCCGCTAAACCTGCTCCTGCGATCGCAACCCGCATTTTTTAGACTGCCCTTTACCTTAAGCGTTTGTTTACATATTTTGACATACTCCCCACCGCCGAAGCGGGGGGATTCTTATTCATGGCTCATCGAAGTTCGCTTACTGTATCAAATTGCTGATCAACAGCAGCGGCGATCTTCTCCCCATGCTTTTGCTCGAACGAGCCAGATCCGTCATGCCCTGACGTACTGTGTTTATTCCACTCAACACCAAGAATATTCAATCCTTTGTGCAAGATGTTTAGAGCCGCGTTTGTATCGCGACAAATCTCAATCTTGCAGTTAGGACATGAATGAGTTCTAGTGCTCAGAGACTTCTGCACTCGTTGACCGCAATTAGAGCAATCTTGGGATGTGTAGTTAGGCGATACTGCCACAACCACCTTATCCCAAATCTTGCCGTAGTAGTCTAGCCATTGAGTGTACTGATACCAACCAGCATCAGAAATAGACTTAGCCAAGTGGTGATTCTTGACCATGTTCGCTATCTTTAAATCTTCATAGACCACGATATCGTTAGATATCACTACGTTTCGAGCTTGTTTAATTGCCCAATCTTTCCGTTGGCGTTGGATTTTAAGATGGATTTTACCTAGTCTTTTCCGAGCTTTGTGATAGTTCTTTGATTGGGGTTTAGCACCCTTGACAAATTTCTTACTCAATCGTCTTTGAGCCTTCTTGAGTCGCTTTTCGGCTTTTCTCAAGAACTGCGGATATATTACGGCATTGTCATTTTGGTCTTTAGTGAAAAATTTTAGACCTAGATCCAATCCGACAAGATTGCCTGAATACTCCCCTTGCTCTTTGCGATTAGCATCAAAACAGAACTGAGCATAATACCCATCTGCTCTGCGTACAATCCGCACTCGATTAATTTTTAGCCTATGCAAGTCTTCCTGAGTTTCATGGTTGCAAAATATCGACAATGTTCCAATCTCAAAGCCATCGGTGAACGTGATTGACCGACAATCATCCGATAGCTTCCATCCTGAAACCTTGTACTCAACAGAGCGACAATGTTTTTTAAACTTGGGAAAACCTTTTTTACCTACACCCTTTTTGCATCGGGTATAGAAGTTGGAGATAGCAGCCCAAGCACGTTCAGCACTGGCTTGTCTAGCGGCTGAGTTGAGCTTTTTAGCAAAGTCAAACAATGTGGCTAAGTCTTTGCATATACTGTACAGATCAGCTTTACTCGCGCCTTGATTATCCATCCAATAGCGAACGGCTTTGTTCCGAATGAACTGTGCTGTTCGGATGGCTTCATCAATGGCAGAATATTGCTCTACTGTACCGTGTTTTAGCTTGGCTTCTCTAACTATCATAGCTCGATGATAGCATAGTTTTATCCACAAAAACTCAGATAAAATAACTTTAAGGAAGAAGTACCATTTTTAGCGCATACGGCGACTAAAGCCGCCCCATCGCTCCCTTGGTTTAGTCGCAGCCGAGTTCATCCCTAGCATTGAAAGCAGGGCGTTTTCATTTTCCAAAATGCGATCGCTATCTTCAAAAAAAATCATCAAGTTTTCCGGTCAAATTACCTCTAATTTTAATCAGATAAGTTAGAAATATTAAGAATGAACAATTTTGATATTTATTGACAGCAAAAAATAGCCATTGTCTTGATTGATAAGACTTTATGGCTATTTATTATTAAATGTTTTTGATTTTTTTTAAGAAAATAGTTTTAAAAACTCAATTAATTTAAGCGATCACTTAAATCTTTTCCCAATTATTTCCCAACCATGACTGTCCCTCTTTTATTGAACTAAAACCCAAACTTCTGTATATATTCAAAACTATAGTCAACACCACCCATAATTCATGTCTTTTACCCCGATTTTTCCGAAAATCCTTGACTAACTTCAGTTGTTCAATTATACTGTTTAACATGACTTTTTTAAAATTAAATAAAAGTGATCTATTTTTAATTTTACCGAAAGAAGATCACTTTTATTTTCTTTTTTACACCCGACAATGAAAACGCCCTGGGGGGTTAGGGGGGATCTCTTTCGGGGCGGGTTTAGATCAATTATTTGTGGGTTTCAAAGGGTNTAGCGTTGCTCACTTTCTTGACCTTGAACTTGGGCATCTGCTAGGGCTTGCAACATTCCATTAATCGCTTCAGCTAAACTCGATAATTCATCCTGACCCGTCGCCTCAATTCTTAAACTCAAATTTCCCGTTTCCCTAATTTCATTCACAGAATTATTCAGATGGGTGAGTCGAGAAAGCACTAATTTTTCTAACAATAATAGGGTGATGCCTCCAAAAATCAACCCAACCCCTAATAAAAATAAGGTGAAATAGGCTAAAGTCGTCTGACCTTGTTGATAAATAGGACGGCGAACTTGAACCTGTAACAGTAATTTGGGTTCCCCATAAATATCTGCTATAGTGGCGGAGGCGATCGCTGTTTCTACATTCAAAGATTGCAACTGAATAGCTTTAGGATCAATAATGGTTTCAGGATAGGGTTGAAGTTGCGGCGATAATAGAATCGGACTACTGGCTATTTCCTCAACAATAGGATTCAAACTCAAAGACTGTTGGCTAATTTCCTGCAATCTTTGAATTTCTGAGGGGTCAAGATAACGTCCTAAAATCAAGACTCCTCGGCTTGGCCCCGATGCGGAACTGGTCAAAATCGGTCGTGAAACAATCAGTAATGGACTTTCTGGTAAAACAATGATTCCTTGAAGGGCAACAGGGGTTAAATCGGGTTGTTTGAGACTGGCTAAAAGGGGACGATTTAAGGCAAGATGGGGGGAAAGACTCGGGGGAATCGGTGTTTCCTGATGGCGTTGGGAATCAAATCCTTTACTGAAAACAATTTCACCTTGAGAATTAATCAGAATCAATAAATTGAGTCGCAGGTCGGCAAAGGTAGTATCAACTAAATTAGAAGCAATATATTGATAATTGCGAGCGTCAATAAAGCTATAGGTGTCATCCCATTTCGCTTGATCCTGAGCAATTAAGTCCAAACTATCTAAATCATCATTAATCGCATTTAAAGCCTGAATAATATCTTGACGGACATACTGACTTTCTAATTGACTAAAATCATGTACTAGCAACAAGGAGGCACTAATATACATTGCCACGATTAACCCAATCAGGGCAGCACCAATAATGATCAGTGTTTTTTTTCGCAATTTCATGGCGTGTGACCTTAAACGTGCTATTTGGCAGTAAACGAGGTTGTATTTGCACCCACTTTCTCAGAACAATGATTCTGTACAACCACCAGATGTACCCAATCGGCAGTTACAATCCTTGCAATTGCTAAATGGGAATCCTACTTCCATCAATTCTATACCTATTCTATCTTGCTTTTTGAAGTTCGTAGAGATAGGTCATTGGGGGTCTAAACAGAGGTTAAGGTTAAGAATAGTATTTTACTCCCGATTTGATTGAGTTGTGTTGAAAAACTATAGTTTTAATCTATTGATCACCAGATTTGGTATTAATAATTAACTTAAGGTAAATATTTCTGAACAATCACCCACCCGGACAAAGAAACCGCAGTAAAAGCAAAAAATAAGCCCATATTTAGGCTAAGATGAAGGGGGCGCGCCCAGGGATTTTTGGGATTAATTTGGGTAGCACTCCCAGCCGACCCTAATACTAAACCTACTACAATTAATCCGGCGGCTAGATGAATTGAATGTCCTAAATTCCCGTAATATCCGAGAGTTCCCACTAAACCAACGGTTAGTAAAATTAAGACTAAACCCACCATCCCCCCACCGATCAGGTAATGAAAAGTTCTGAGTCCGTTAGGTCGAGGTTGTTTCCTTGTGCGGGAATATAGCATCCATCCTCCGGTCATTGCTAACAATACATAAGCGAAGATAGAAAATCCCATCGACCAAGCTGCAATTTTCCATAACCATAAAAAGGAGGGTAAATTCATAATAAGGATTTTAACGGAAGTTAATTTGAAGAACTACTATAGAATTCTATGGCATAATCTCTAAATCGTTCTAAATCTTTTTGAATAGTTGACTCCACTACTCCACCCAAAAATAAATTATCCATCAATTGTCCTAAAATCCCTGGAATAGCATAAGAAATCGTTAATTTAACAATACTACTCCCATGGCGATCATAAAACCTAATTGCCCCCCGATTCGGTAAACCATCTACTGATTCCCATTGAATAATTTGATTAGGAATTTGTTTTAAAATCCGCGATAACCAACTAAATTCAAAATTACCTGTTGCTAATTTCCAACGAGATAAATCAGGATTATCCTCTAAAATTTTAACCGAATCAATCCATTTCATCCAACGGGGCATATGTTCTAAATCTGACCATAAACTCCAAGAGACATCAATGGGAACCGGAACTTCAACTTGGACACTATGTTCTAACCAATCAGCCATAATATTTACAAAGTTACAAAGATTTTACCTAATTGAATTTATCCGTTTTAATATACTCAATTATTGTTTAATTATATCAATATCTACTCAAATAAGCTACAGGGATTATTTTAGCGTCCGCACTCACTGGGATTATTTTATCGAGCTTATATGAAATCTAATTATAAACGCTACAGACGATCCCCCCTAGCCCTCCTGTAGAGACGTTGCATACAACGTCTCTACAGGAGGAATGTGTAGAAAATATTTACAGATTTCATATTACATCGGTTTGGGCAAGTCAGCGAGAACGCTGACACTGCAATATTTATCCCAAATAATTATTAGTCAAAAATATAATTTCTCGACTAATAATTATTTATGAAATTCTCAATTATCCAGCAACAACAGGGGAAGGTTTCAGATCGGAAAAGTTGGTTTCTAAGATAGCCTTAGCCGCCTGTCTTCCTGAAATAGTTGCCCCTTCCATACTATCAATATAATCCTGTTGCGTGTAACTTCCAGCTAAAAAGAAATTAGCAACCGGAGTTTTTTGAGCCGGACGGTAAGCGTCCATTCCCGGGGATTCTCGATACAAAGATTGAGCTAATTTAACCACACTATACCAAGTCATATTCAGTTCCCGTGAACTGGGAAATAAATTCTGAACTTGTTTAAGAACGTGTTGGGCAATTTCTTCATTATTTTGTTTAATAAAAGGATCACCCGGGGTTAAAACTAACTGTAATAAAGATCCCTGTCCCTCTCGATAATAGTCGGCCGGACTTGATAATGCTAAATCAGAAAAACAGGAAAAATCCGCATCGGCTGTATATAATAAATTATTAATTCCCGCCGCTTCTTTAAGTTGTTGACGTTTTTGGGGATCATTTAATTCCGTCACCCAACCATCAAAACGCAGTTGTACCGTTGCTACGGGAACCGCTTCTAATTTATAAATATTGTCAAACTCCGGCCATTTTCGCCAAGCAGGGGGAATCATTTTTTGTACCCCCGGAATATCCCCGGCAAAAACATAGGCATCGGCAATAATTGTTTCCTCGGTTTCTCCGTTTGCTACTACCATTCCCGTCACATAGGTTTTACCTTCTATTTCCTGAAATTGTATTTCTCTAACTCGACGGCGGGTATGAATTTTCACGCCCCTTTGTTCCAAATAATTCACAATGGGTTTATGTAAATATTCCGCCGGAGATCCTGCCAACATTCGCAACATAGATGCCTCTGTTTTGGTGGCAAAAAATAGGAAAATCGTTAACATACACCGAGCGGAAATATTCTCAGTATCAATAAATCCCAAGGCATAGGCAATCGGGTTCCACATCCGTTTTAAACTACCCTCAGAACCCCCATGACTGCGAAACCAGTCCGCAAAACTCACCCTATCTAACTCGCGGATAGTCCTCATCGCCCCCTCAAAGTCTACCAACCCTCGGACAATGGGGCTAGTACCCAAAGCGATCGCATTTTGCAGTTTATCAATTACCGAGAGTTGGGAGGTGGTGAAAAATGCCTTCAACCCGTGAAAGGGAGCCCCGGTAAGGAAGCGAAAGTCCAAACTTCCCGTTTTTCCCCCGGTATTAACAAAAATGTGGGTATGGTCTTTTAACAGAAGGTTGTCAATCGCCCCCACCTTCCGCATCAGTTCAAATAAGTTATAGTAGCAGCCAAAAAAGACGTGCAACCCCATTTCAATATGGTTGCCGTCGGGGTCTATCCAACTGCTGACTTTACCCCCGACAAAGGGACGGGATTCAAAAATCTCTACTTCGTGTCCGGCATCCACTAGGCCAATTGCCGTAGCCATGCCCGCTAAACCTGCTCCTGCGATCGCAACCCGCATTTTTTAGACTGCCCTTTACCTTAAGCGTTTGTTTACATATTTTGACATACTCCCCACCGCCGAAGCGGGGGGATTCTTATTCATGGCTCATCGAAGTTCGCTTACTGTATCAAATTGCTGATCAACAGCAGCGGCGATCTTCTCCCCATGCTTTTGCTCGAACGAGCCAGATCCGTCATGCCCTGACGTACTGTGTTTATTCCACTCAACACCAAGAATATTCAATCCTTTGTGCAAGATGTTTAGAGCCGCGTTTGTATCGCGACAAATCTCAATCTTGCAGTTAGGACATGAATGAGTTCTAGTGCTCAGAGACTTCTGCACTCGTTGACCGCAATTAGAGCAATCTTGGGATGTGTAGTTAGGCGATACTGCCACAACCACCTTATCCCAAATCTTGCCGTAGTAGTCTAGCCATTGAGTGTACTGATACCAACCAGCATCAGAAATAGACTTAGCCAAGTGGTGATTCTTGACCATGTTCGCTATCTTTAAATCTTCATAGACCACGATATCGTTAGATATCACTACGTTTCGAGCTTGTTTAATTGCCCAATCTTTCCGTTGGCGTTGGATTTTAAGATGGATTTTACCTAGTCTTTTCCGAGCTTTGTGATAGTTCTTTGATTGGGGTTTAGCACCCTTGACAAATTTCTTACTCAATCGTCTTTGAGCCTTCTTGAGTCGCTTTTCGGCTTTTCTCAAGAACTGCGGATATATTACGGCATTGTCATTTTGGTCTTTAGTGAAAAATTTTAGACCTAGATCCAATCCGACAAGATTGCCTGAATACTCCCCTTGCTCTTTGCGATTAGCATCAAAACAGAACTGAGCATAATACCCATCTGCTCTGCGTACAATCCGCACTCGATTAATTTTTAGCCTATGCAAGTCTTCCTGAGTTTCATGGTTGCAAAATATCGACAATGTTCCAATCTCAAAGCCATCGGTGAACGTGATTGACCGACAATCATCCGATAGCTTCCATCCTGAAACCTTGTACTCAACAGAGCGACAATGTTTTTTAAACTTGGGAAAACCTTTTTTACCTACACCCTTTTTGCATCGGGTATAGAAGTTGGAGATAGCAGCCCAAGCACGTTCAGCACTGGCTTGTCTAGCGGCTGAGTTGAGCTTTTTAGCAAAGTCAAACAATGTGGCTAAGTCTTTGCATATACTGTACAGATCAGCTTTACTCGCGCCTTGATTATCCATCCAATAGCGAACGGCTTTGTTCCGAATGAACTGTGCTGTTCGGATGGCTTCATCAATGGCAGAATATTGCTCTACTGTACCGTGTTTTAGCTTGGCTTCTCTAACTATCATAGCTCGATGATAGCATAGTTTTATCCACAAAAACTCAGATAAAATAACTTTAAGGAAGAAGTACCATTTTTAGCGCATACGGCGACTAAAGCCGCCCCATCGCTCCCTTGGTTTAGTCGCAGCCGAGTTCATCCCTAGCATTGAAAGCAGGGCGTTTTCATTTTCCAAAATGCGATCGCTATCTTCAAAAAAAATCATCAAGTTTTCCGGTCAAATTACCTCTAATTTTAATCAGATAAGTTAGAAATATTAAGAATGAACAATTTTGATATTTATTGACAGCAAAAAATAGCCATTGTCTTGATTGATAAGACTTTATGGCTATTTATTATTAAATGTTTTTGATTTTTTTTAAGAAAATAGTTTTAAAAACTCAATTAATTTAAGCGATCGCTAAAATCTTTTCCCAATTATTTCCCAACCATGACTGTCCCTCTTTTATTGAACTAAAACCCAAACTTCTGTATATATTCAAAACTAATGTCAACACCACCCATAATTCATGTCTTTTACCCCGATTTTTCCGAAAATCCTTGACTAACTTCAGTTGTTCAATTATACTGTTTAACATGACTTTTTTAAAATTAAATAAAAGTGATCTATTTTTAATTTTACCGAAAGAAGATCACTTTTATTTTCTTTTTTACACCCGACAATGAAAACGCCCTGGGGGGTTAGGGGGGATCTCTTTCGGGGCGGGTTTAGATCAATTATTTGTGGGTTTCAAAGGTTAACTCGAACCCGCCCCTACAGACCCTTGGTTTGTGTTTGATTAGACTGTTTAACTTTCTCCATATCTTTATAGGCGGCTTGAGGTTTTTCATAACATTCTGTCGGTCGATTTCCTTGGACACCAGATTCATTTAAAGCGGTAAAAATTGCCTCGGCATTTTCTTTGGTTGTCTGTTCATCAATTAAGATTTCACTAAAGGTATTAATTGAAACTGAATTAGCGCCAAATTCGGCTTCAGGGCTAATCACCGTTACCACTTCATCTCCAGCAACATTTTTAACTTTTACTACAAAAGCATTGCGTTGATCTGAACCTTCGTAAACTGCATCGGATTCAGGATCAAGAAGACGATATCCTAAGGATTCTAAAACATCAACCACACGGTCGGCAATTTCCACCCGCAGTTGAGATCCTAAAATTGATAATTTCGCCTGTTCTACAATTTCTCCTAATATTGGTTGTTGGGCTAAAATTTGATCACTCAACTGTTTTATCTGTTCGGTTGTTAGGGTTTCTGATTGGGTTTGGAGTTGAGTTTCTAATTGTTTTAGCTCTTGTTCATATTCGGTTAAGCGACCATTTACCCAATAATCGACTTCTAATTTAAAGGTTTCTGTTTCATCTCCCTGTCCCACTTCTACCTCACAGTTTCGATTTGCTTGTACCTCTGTGATTAGACTTTTTAAATCTTCTAAAGCTGCCTGATAAAGTAATAGCCATTCTTGCTCTTTTTGTTCTAATTCTAAGCGTAAATCCGCTAATTCTAAATAGGTTTGTTGGGTCGTTGCGATCGCAGCTTCCATCACCCCATTTTGAATATTAGTGCGGGCTAATTCCAATCCCTGATGCAATTGCGCTAACCGTCCCGGGGCAAACTTCTGATGTTGATAATCTCGATCAATTTGTTGCCAAATCGCTTCTACATCTGCTAACAAATCTTGGGCTAATTGAGATTTTTGTTGATGTTCCTGTTTTAACTCATTGACAACGTGATCAATTTGTTGTTGTAGAATTACTTGCCCTTGCTGGCGTTCATTGCGTTCTTCTATGATTAATTGAGTGAATTTTTGATCCTGTTCGGTAATTAAACGGGTATATTCCTGACGTTGTTGTTGGGTAATTTGTAAATATTCCTGACGCTGTTCTTTAAACCCTTGACGCATTGCAGTTTCTAAACGGTTGGTTTCCTGTTGTAGCGCCTGTTGTTGACGTTTTTCCGAGTCTCGGACTGCGGTTTGAAATTCCTGACGCTGTTGCTGTAAGCGCTTTTGGGTATTTTGTTCTAAATCTGCTAAACTACTTTTTAAACGTTGGCTTTCCTGTTCCTGTCGTTGGGCGCGCTGTTCGAGGGGTGCAAAACGTTGCTGGAACTCTTGTCGCGCCTGTTCTCGAACTGCATTTAACCGTTCTGGGAGATCCTTTTGTACAGAACGTAGACGACTTTCGGTGTTCTTTCAGACGTCGCAATTCCTGTTCTTCAACACTCACATATCGCCGTTTTTCGCCACTCATGGTTTTGCCCCCGTTTGGCTAAGATTGTTTCAGTTTTCTGATTTTAACATGGATTTTTAAGTTTGATAGCTAGGAATAGGAAATAAATAATATCTTAAATCTGCTATAATAAAACTGGTAATATTGTTAATCAATTTTAAGGATATTTTAATTTAAAAGTGACTTCTGAACTTTGGTTATCTGGGTTAAAAAAATATCGAGCGATCGCCGTTATTCGCGCTCGTCAAAGGCAACTAGGAAAACAAATGGCACAGGCAACCGCCGCCGGAGGCATGGGGTTAATTGAAATTACTTGGAATAGTGACCAAGCCCCGGAATTAATTGCGGAATTACGGTCTGAATTGCCTGAATGTTTGATCGGCACTGGCACATTATTCACCATTGAAGATGTGCAGAAGGCGATCGCAGCCGGGGCGCAATTCCTATTTTCTCCCCATACCAACCCTGATATGATTCAGGTGGCAAAACAAGCGGAAATTCCGATAATTCCTGGGGCATTATCCCCGACGGAAATCATCACCGCCTGGCAAGCCGGGGCTAGTTGTGTTAAGGTATTTCCTGTTTCCTCGGTCGGGGGTGTAGATTATATTAGAAGTATTAAAGGGCCGATGGGAAATATCCCCCTAATTCCCACCGGAGGGGTAACTTTAAATAATGCCGTTGAGTTTATTCAAGCGGGAGCGATCGCGGTGGGACTCGCCGGAGATTTATTTCCACCAGATTTAATTGCCCAACAAAATTGGCAAGCGATCGCTCAAAAAACTCAAACCCTCCTACAACAGTTCTCCGAAATTTCCCCTTGAATGGGTGAAGGAATAGACAACAACAGAATACAATTTGAGGTATCGCAGTATTCAAGATCACTTGTAGGGGGACGGCGCGCCCAAAGTCCGTCAACTTAAGCCGAAAACCCGTGATTACAGCCGAGATTAGATCCCCCTAAATCCCCCTTAAAAATGGGGACTTTGAACTCTAATTCCCCCCTTTCCAAGGGGGGCTAGGGGGGATCATTGACTTGGGATCAGATCAGCGTGAATTCGGGTTTGAGCGCCTACTTTTCGCCGTAAGTTGACACCGATGGGCGCGCCGTCCCCCTACGATCAATTGGATGTCTATACTTGCTAAGTCAAACCCAAGGAGTCGAGTATGAAAACTTTAAACCCCTTAATTAAAACCCGATCTGGTTTCAAGTTTAATCCGGTCAAACGACCCCATTTTCCCAGAACAAAATCAAGTTTTTGGGGAATGATAGCCAGCGCGACAATGTTAACATTAATCACCGGATTCTCCCCAGGAAATTTAGCGATCGCCAATGAACAACACAACCTAATTGCGCGTAATATGATGGAATTACAGCAATCTTCTGAACGTTGGATTTTAATTGATCTATCTCGACAACGCTTAATAGCTTGGGAGGGAAATAAACCTGTTTATGCGGTAATTGTTTCTACGGGAAAAGCGGACACCCCCACCCGCACCGGAGTCTTTAAAGTCTATACCAAATACGAAACTACCCGCATGACCGGCCCGGATTATGATGTTCCCGATGTTCCCTACACGATGTACTACGACGGGGGTATGGCCATTCATGGAGCCTATTGGCATAATCTATTTGGTACACCCGTTTCCCACGGTTGTACCAATGTTGCTGTCAATCATGCCAAATGGTTATTTGAGTGGGCATCGGTGGGAACCCCCGTTATTGTACATAACTAACTATGCGAATTATTGCTATTGCCGATATTCATGGCTGTTCAATGGCTTGGGATACTCTCCTATCTATGATTAAGCTCCAAGGGGATGATTTAATCATTACCCTAGGGGATTATGTGGATCGAGGGCCAGATTCTAACGGGGTACTGGAAAGATTAATTACCCTGCACAAAACCGGACAGTTAGTCGCCCTGCGGGGAAACCACGAAATCCTGATGTTAGAGGCGCGTCACTCTCCCCAACAGTTCGATGCTTGGTTTAAATGGGGGGGTGATCAAACCTTAGCCTCCTATCCTACCACCGGAAAAAAACCTAAGTTAGAAACCATTCCCGCCCACCATTGGGAATTTCTGGAAAACCTGTGTGTGAACTATTGGGAAACGGAACACCATTTTTTTGTTCATGGCAATGTTGACTCCCAACTTCCCTTAAATCAACAACCCACAGAACAATTATTTGGGGCAAAATTTCATCATGCAAAACCCCATATTTCGGGAAAAACGATGGTTTGTGGTCATACCCGTCAAACCAGTGGTAAACCTGTTAATTTAGGCTATGCCATTTGTATTGATACTTGGGTTTATGGACAAGGTTGGTTAACAGGTTTAGATATTAATAGTGGTAAAATTTGGCAAGCCAATCAAATCGGTCATTTTCGGACAGGTTGGATTGATGAATTCAAGCCGATTTAATCGGGTGAACAGCGTTATCGGTAACATTGCCTTGTACGTTCTGGTTTTTGGATAAGGGAAAGGCGAAAACCCATCGGAAGGAAAAGGTATTATTTATTGATGGACGGCATATTTTTGGAAGAATTGAATGAGGAGTTGGAAATTTTAAATGGGGAGGCGAGGGAATTAGAGGAACGAATTGCTGAGAATGTTATAATGTTACTTGAAGGAAAGCTCTAAATAAAAAATTAGCAGGAAATATAGAAAAAATGATTTTATCTCAGATTTCACTTTCTATAGGTGATGTTACTGATATCATTCAGACGATTGTAATAGTTGTGTCTCTAATTTATGTAGCTATCCAAGTGAGGGAGAGTACAAGAGCAACTAAAGGCGCAACTTATCAATCAATTATCACTGCTTTTGCTGAGATTGAATCCCGCATTAGCCAGGATGCAGAAGTAGCAAAAATATATAGGTTGGGACAGGCAAGTAGCGACAAATTCAACGAAACACAATTGGCTAGATTTAATGAGCTTATGTCTAGCTTTTTCAATTTATACGAGAATTTATATTACCAATATAATAACTAAGTTATTAGAAGAAGAATTATGGGCTGGCTGGGGTCAAAATATACGAGATCATTTGGCACAGCCGGGAGTGGCTGCTTGGTGGAAATCGAAAAGTTATCTTTATGCTAAGAGCTTTCGTGAATATATCAACTCAGGAAAATGCCCTAGAAATTAAATTTGACAATATAAGAACCTTTGGCAGTACGCTGTGGGAGAAGGTAATTACAAGGAATGGAAAAGTGGATTCATAAATAAAACTATTCGATAGTGTACAAACCGAATATTTTTGAGGTAGAATATAGTGATTTAAACGGTCGGGCTTATGCTATAGAGACTTTGAACGCTAATCAATTAATGCTTTTGCATGATCAGAGGTTGTCAGAATAAATTTTAGTTGAATTTTGAGGTTTGTTAAAAGGACAGTAAAATAAAATTTTCAGCATTTAATTAAGAGGAACTATTTATGAATGCTTATAAAGCTTACATCACGATAGAAGACCCGAAACAGGTGATTTTATCAGATTTACCTTTTCAACCCGGACAGCGAGTAGAGGTGATTATTTTAGCAGAAGAAAATCCCCGTGCAGAAATGAGTCAAAAGTTGCGAGAATTATTTGATCGCACCCAAGCTTTGCCAGGGGTAGAAGATATTACGGAAGAAGAAATTACCGCAGAAATTGAAGCTTATCGTAGAGGGGAATGAAAGTTATTATTGATACCAATGTCTTAGTATCTGCTGTTCTAAAAGGACGCAATCCGAGGATTGTGATTCAGTTTGTGGCTGATCATCCTAATTATGAATGGATTATATCACCAGAGATTTTAACTGAATACAAAGAAGTTTTAAATCGTCCTAAGTTTCCTTTAACGGAAGAAATACGGACAGAGTGGTTAACTTTTATAGAGCAATTTACTACAGTTTTAGAAGTAAATGTTGAGGTAGATTTTCCTAGAGATAGAAAAGATGCTAAGTTTCTCGCTTGTGCTGTGGCGGCTAAGGCGGATTTTTTGATTACAGGAGATAGAGATTTAACTGAAGTAAAAACCTGGGAAGATACTAAAATTATTTCAGTTTCTTTGTTTAAGCGGTTGGTAGTTGATGCTAGTTCTTGAAAGTTAATGAGGGATCAAACACAGATTGATTCTCTTTATTATAAGCGCGCTCGCGTAGCTTGCCGGGGGCATATCGCCCTTCTGTCTGAACCAGATTAATGCGCTATATATAGCGTCCTTGCGTAAGTCCTGTTAAACAAAAATTTCGATGCTTGGTTTAAATGGGGGGGTGATCAAACCTTGCCATTTGTATTGATACTTGGGTTTATGGACAAGGTTGGTTAACAGGTTTAGATATTAATAGTGGTCAAATTTGGCAAGCAAATCAAATCGGTCATTTTCGGACAGGTTGGATTGATGAATTCAAACCAATTTAATCGGATGAACAACTTTCGGTGATTCCCCGCAGAGAATCCATCAGACTGCTGTATTCCGAAGGATTGAGTACCCCCGAACTATAAAACTGAGCCAGACAGCTATTAATGGCATTAAACGCTGACTTCCGTTCTAACCAGGATTTTCCTTTCTGGAGCGCTTCTTCTGCGGAGGCATAGTCTTCGTCGGAGGTCAAATATTCGCCATAGGGGAGAATAATTTGCCATTTCCAGCGATGGCGAAGACTGAGGGTGGAGATTAACAAGCCGTAATAGTTTTTGTGCATCGATAATACTGCTGAAAATCCTTAACAATTATTTAACTATTGTATTACATTTCTTAAATAATTTTAACTTTTGTTAGAGTTACATTAAGAAATGAGTACATATACGGATTGTATACCTCCAAAAATCCGTTTCTTATGTATTGAAAAGTACAAATACCCGCCTTTTTTAGCCGCTGCAATTTTATCCGTAAAAATAAAAATATCTGACCGTTCGGGGAGAGGATAATGAAGTAATGTTAAAATTATTAATATTCTTTAAAAAATGGGATTAATTTCGCTATATTCTTTTAGTAAAGAGATCAAAGTTCATCCAATTTAACAAAATGATGGACATTTAATTATACCTTAATTTTGTCAATTATTGCGTCGAGTAATACCTTTTTTGTCAGCCCTTTTGCCGATTTACTTATGAACTTAAATTTTAAATTTGCCATTGTCAGTGATTTGCATATTGCCTTGCCTGAAACAATATGGGATCATCCCCACCGTTTCCATTTAGTGGAAGTTAGCATCCCGGCTTTAGAATTGGCATTAGACCATTTAGGGGAATTAGATTTAGATTTTCTACTCTTACCCGGGGATTTAACTCAACATGGAGAACGGGAAAATCATCAATGGTTAAGTCAACGATTAAGCCAACTGCCCTATCCAGTTTATGTGATTCCTGGAAATCATGATTTTCCAGCATTAGAAAGCCATAAAAATTCCATTGGATTGAGGGAATTTCCCCAATATTATCGAGCTTTTGGCTATGAAAATCACCAAGGTTTAGATTATACCAGGGAAATTTTACCCGGGTTACAATTAATTGGGTTAAATTCCAATAATTTTGATGATCATGGCAATCAAATAGGCTGTTTACAATCGGAACAGTTAGAGTGGTTAGAACAGGTATTATCTCAAGTCAAAAATCAATTAGTTTTCGTGATGATTCATCATAATGTGATTGAACATTTACCCGGACAAGCGACGAATCCTTTAGGGCGACGATATATGTTAGAAAATGCTCCGCGTTTTTTAGAAATTTTAAAACAGGCGGGGGTGCAGTTAGTTTTTACCGGACATTTGCACGTTCAAGATATTGCCGAATGGCAAGGAATTTATGATATTACTACGGGATCATTAGTCAGTTATCCCCATCCCTATCGCGTGATTCATGTTCATACCAATACTCAGGGAAAACCCGTTTTAAAGATAGAATCCCATCGAATTACCGCCGTTGAAGATTGGCCAGATTTACCATTAAAATCCCGGGAATGGATGGCGGAGCGTTCTTTTCCTTTTATGATGAAACTATTGACCAATCCCCCGTTAAAATTAACCCCTCAAGAAGCAGAAAAAATAGTTCCCCATCTGCGTTATTTTTGGGCGGATATTGCCAACGGAGATACGCAATTCAATTTTGAACTGTTTCCGCCCTCTGTGCGTCGTTATTTTGAAGAATTTAGTGCTACAGATCAGATTGATAATTTTGCTCAGTTAGTTTTATCTTAATTTATGGGAGACAAAGGAGTCTAAAACTAAAACCTAAAGGGTAAACTCTTTTCTTCCCCATTCCCCATTCCCCATTCCCCATTCCCAATTCCCCATTCCCTTCTCTGCGATTAAACATCAAAATAATCCCCAATATTACCGCTTTTTTCCAAGAGTTTTTCCAAGGTATCAAATTGAAACCAGAAGACTAAATTTCGATCTTGTAAAACCTGAATAACTCCCATTAAAGCAATTGAATATTTAGGAGATAAATTCCCTAATAATATCTGTCTTAGCTCTCCCTCTTTGTATTTAGGAATCATATAGGTAATTCCATATTCACATAGGGTACTAATCACTCCCATGATGCCATTATAAAAAATATTTCCCACTTCACTAAAAATGGCTTTTTCAAACGCTTCTTTATCTAATTTGCGCCGATCTTCACTTTCAATCAAATCAATTAATATTGTTGCAGTTTGTTTAGGAAATATCAGTTGAGTATTCCCTTGAAACTCTCCTGTAAATACCATTTCTACAGCTTTTAGTCCCTTGAAACTCACCTGTTTTTCCAACTGCATCGGTAACTGTTGCGGGGGGAATAAATCCACAGATAGTAACTTCAACTTGATCGGCGATCGAGAGATCATTTCTAACATAATATCTGCCCGCTCAATGCCGACTGTAAACAATTGTGTCAAAACCGAAAGCCGTTGTGAATCTTCCTGCATAAACTTCAAACACCGAGTTTTTACAAAGATCGAATCGATATTAATTAATAATTTTTTTGCCTAAAAATGCCAAAAACCGAGGTATAACCGTGTAGAAACGTGGCATTTCCCACAGGGCCAATTTCACCATTGCAAAAAAAGCCACTCAAGGGAATATTAAAATACCGTCGGAACAGTCGGGAGTCAAAATTCGCTTCTCCATAAAGTCCTTCTCCCCGTCCTAAACAGGAAAACATCAATGATCCGGCATTTGTGACTCCTTGGGGAAAGGAAGAAGCCTGTCGTTGATAACATTCTATTAATAATTCTAAATCTTCCGCCGAAGTACGAGCATCTCTGAGGTGAAATTGAATCCGTTGTCCGGGACGAACCCGATCGCCAATGGCAATCGCCCCAGCCCGGGGATCAACCCCAATTAAATTCCGAATTAAAAAATCCCCAGGTTCTAATTTCTGTTTAAATTCATCCCGCACCACCCCAACAAACAACGAATGTTGAGCCAGTTGTCGATCTTCTTCGCTTAATTGCTGTACCAGATCTTGCAATGCTTCTAAGGGAGATAGGCGCACAGAAACGGCAGAAGTGGTTTCCAGGGGGGAATCTTCCGATGGCGTTTCCACTTCCAAGACAATATTGCGTTCAGCCTGGGTGACGCGGTAGGGATGACCAATGGGGCGACAACCCTGGGCAACAATAGTTTCAATCACAATATTGCCATACAACGCCATGCCTACAATTTCTTCAGAGTGACGCTTGGAACCGGAAAATACCCCCGTTCCCCCTCCCATGGCTCCAGTGCTGGCTAGGCCTCCAACTTTTACCGAACCCGGGTAGGCATAATCCAAGCCTTGTAAAAAATCATTAATTTGACCAAAGTAGGGATCAACTAACAGGATAAATTGCGGCTGATCTTCAGGTTTGACACCAATTAACTCCACCCACCGATCCGGGGAACTATCCAAATCAGGCAAATCATCAGCAGATAAGTGAAACGGATGAATTTCAACACCAGGTAAATGGGCTAAGGTGAGACTCAGAGCGGGTTCTCCCTCAATTTCCTCCGCCTGGTAATCGGAATTCATGCCAATCACACCCCCGGCACCACAACCAATCAGGGTGGGAAGCTTGAGATGTTCTTGGAGTAAGGGCATCAGTCGGGAATATTCACTACTAAAGGCTGAGGAAATAAAGACTAAGCCCAGGTCTGGAGAAGCTCGTAAGGCATCTTGAGCAATTTCCACAACTTCCTTCACCGCCGCTTCTAAGGAAGGACGTTGAGATAAAGCACTGACCCAGCGCATAGGTTTAGTTGTCGATTCCGCCATCTTCGCCCTCCCTCAATAGTCTGCTCTCTTGTGCTAAGATAACAGATTGTGTGGAAATACAGCAGATGCAATGTTTGATCAATTGCGAATTTGGAAGCCCACACTACATCAAAATTGTCAGTGTAGGTAGTTCACACTTGAAACTTATGTATTACAGTAAGAAGGAAATCCAAACTTTAGCGGCATAGCCGGACAAAAAGGACAAAGTGGGTAACCCTTACTCAATGTTCTCAAGTGGGATTAGAACCTGTACTTATGTAGATTAGATTAAACGCAAGGTTTATGAACAATATCAACGAACTCATCGAGAAAGAACTAGAGGAAGCCCGCACAGTCTGTGACGTCAGCGGCGCTACCTCTAAAGAATGTGCAGCAGCTTGGGATGCGGTGGAAGAATTACAAGCGGAAGCTTCACACCAAAAACAAGAAAAACCCAAAAGCTCTTTTGAAGTTTATTGCAGCGATAACCCCGATGCGGCTGAATGTCGGCTTTATGAAGACTAATAGGTTCCTTTTTAGGCTGTTTAGTTTCTGTTAATTGATAAGCAACTGAGAGTTAACTCAAGTTAACCCAGTTGCTTAATTTTTCTTTATTGGATTTAATAATTTAGGATGTTCAATTGTTTACTAGCCGTCGAATCTTCTTGGTTACAACCGTTGGTCTGGACGGACTATAGGCTGGCGGTTATATTTGCACTGATTATTCCCTTGGTGATCTTTGTTTGGGCTTTTGTTCAGAAAGCTGAAGCCATTCAACACTTAATGATCACCTATTTGCGGGTTGCTAGTTTGTTGATCATTAGTTTGTATTTAATGGTTGCTGCCCTCCCGATTGGTTTTCTGACGTTGCTGATGGCGCGGGTTTTAATTCCGATTTCCCTCTGGTTTTGGGTGGATCTGAATGAGGAAGTTTCAGAAATGCCCAATTCCGGTCTGAAGTCACTCTTTACTTCTTGGCGTTGGGCGGCGACGGTTTATAACCTTTTGGGTGCGATCGCTTTAATTCCGGTTTTACACTGTGGATTTTCCCAAAGTCAAAAAGATCTAATCGCGGATGCAACTTGCCGGATTTGGCTAGATCCTCCCTGGTTATATCGACAAACGTTCAGTCCCAATTTAACCCCCCAATTTTTAGGCTTTTTTGCCTTAGTCGGTTTGGCAGTTTATATTCTTTATTTGGGTTATTTTGTATTTTTTAAGTTAGGAAAACAGGGACGTTCCGCAATGGGATAAAAAAGAGAGAGTCGCCTTGGCAACTCTCCCTACCATCAGGGTGCATCTACATACCACAATATAACTTTTATTGGGTGAGGGGTCAAGCCCCCTATTTAAAGATTGTGTAAAAATTTGTTAGCAATTGTTAAGGTTTTGTAAAGATGGGAGCCGAAAAAGCCAGGGGAGCGAGGACACTCGCCAACCGTCAACAGCTTTACTTTTGTAAATCTTAACTAGGTGATAGGTTTTTTAATAAATCTTTACCATTAATCCGTGCCACAATAGAATAACAACTTAAAAAGTTATAACCAATTATCTAGGGAGGTCATGAATGGTAGCCCTCACTGATCGTGTAAAACAAAATCGTTTAACAATTGAAGTTCAAGAGATTGCTGCTGATACCACTGCTATTCGTTCCCTGGACTGGGATCGGGAAAGATTTGATATAGAATTTGGCCTGCAAAACGGCACAACCTATAATTCATTTATCATTCGAGGGGAAAAAACCGCCCTCGTTGACACATCCCATGCCAAATTCCGGCAACTGTATTTGGATACACTCAAGGGATTAATTAATCCTGCGGATATTGACTATTTAATTATTAGTCATACCGAACCCGATCACAGTGGCTTAGTCAAAGATATCTTAGAACTTGCACCTAACGCTACGGTTGTCGGGTCGAAGGTAGCAATTCAATTTTTAGAAAATTTAACCCATACGCCCTTTGAACGCAAATTAGTTAAAAATGGCGATACCTTAGATTTAGGAAATGATCATGTTTTAGAATTTGTCTCCGCCCCGAATTTACATTGGCCGGATACAATTTTTAGCTTTGATCGGAAAAGCCAAACCTTATTTACTTGCGATGCGTTTGGAATGCACTATTGTTCCGATCAAACCTACGATGAAAACTTAGCAGCACTTGAACCGGATTTTCACTTTTATTATGAGTGTTTAATGGCTCCTAATGCCCGTTCGGTAATTAATGCGATGAAACGCATGGAACCTTTAGGAGAAATTACCACGATTGCTACAGGACACGGCCCGTTATTACGGCATAATTTAGAAGAATTAAAAGGACGTTATTGGAAATGGAGTCACGAACAAACTAAATCTGAAACTGCTGTGGCGGTGTTTTATTTCTCCGACTATGGCTATAGCGATCGCCTCTCCCAAGCCATCGCCCACGGAATTACAAAAACCGGTGTTGCTGTCGAAATGATGGATTTACGCACGGCTGAAGCGACAGAAGTGCGGGAATTAGTGATGGGTTCTGCGGGATTTATTATCGGAATGCCCCCGATTTCTGGCCTGGGTTCGGAACTCGCAGGAGAAACCATTAACACCATTATTGCATCCGCCCATAACAAACAATCCTACGGTTTATATGAGTCGGGAGGGGGAAATGATCTCTCATTATATCCCTTGCAAGTTAAACTCAATGACGCTGGATTAAAGCAAGCCTTTCCTTCGATTCGGATTACGGAAACTCCCCATGACACCACCTATCAAACCTGCGATGAAGCGGGAACAGATATCGGACAATGGTTGAGTCGAGATAAAACCGTTAAGCAGATGAAATCCCTGGATACCAACTTAGATAAAGCCCTGGGACGCCTAAGCGGTGGATTGTATATTATTACGGCTCAAAAAGGAGAAGTTAGTAGTGCGATGTTAGCCTCCTGGGTGAATCAAGCGAGTTTTCAACCATTAGGATTAACCATTGCAGTTGCTAAGGATCGAGCCATTGAAGCGTTAATGCAGGTTGATGATAAATTTGTGCTTAACATTTTAGCAGAAAATAATTATCAAAAACTGATGAGACACTTCTTAAAACGATTTACCCCTGGTGCGGATCGGTTTGCTGGAATTAATACCCAAACCGCTAATAATGGCAGTCCAATTCTAACAGAATCCTTAGCTTATTTAGAATGTCAAGTCCAAAGTCGGATGGAGTTAAGTGATCATTGGATTGTTTACGCCACCGTTGATAATGGACGAGTCAGTGATCCAGAAGTGCTCCCGGCGGTTCACCATCGCAAAGTCGGAAATCATTATTAACCTTGATTATTAACCTTGATTAGATCCCCCCTAACCCCGCCAAAAAGGAGGGAATCGGAGTCTTAAAGTCCCATTCAAAAGTGGGAAACAAAGTCTCAAAGTCCCCCTTAATAATGGGATTTAGGGGGATCGATACTTAGGAACAATCAAAACTTTTTTTAATCCAAGATTATGCCTAATCAAAAACCACGGGATGTTCAAGTTTTTTTAATTGGAAATAACACAAAAGTCGTGCGATCGCGCACTTGGGATCGGTTAAAATTTGAAGTTGAATATTCCCTCCAACGGGGAACAACGGCGAACAGTTATATTATTGAAGCCGATCAAACTGCAATTATTGATCCCCCCGGAGAATCCTTTACCCAAAATTATATTGAAGCGTTACAAACTCGCGGGAATTTGGAACAGTTGGATTATATTATTTTGGGTCACTTTAATGCTAATCGAGGTGCGACATTAAAGGCTTTATTGGCATTATCACCTAATGTAACATTCGTTTGTTCAAATCCGGCTGCTTTAGCCCTACGAGAATATTTTGAAAACAAAAACTTAAAAATTTTAACCATCAAAGGAGAAGAAACCTTAGATTTAGGTCAAGGTCATCAATTACAGTTTGTTTTAACTCCTACTCCTCGCTGGCCTGATTCCCTTTTAACCTATGATCAAGCCACGGAAATTTTATTCTCCGATAAGCTATTTGGGGCGCACGTTTGTGGCGATCAAGTCTTTGATGAGGGCTGGTCAGTTTATAGCGATGATCGACGGTTTTATTATGACTGTCTTCATGCAGCCCAAGCCAAACAAGTTATTTCTATCCTCGATAAAATCAAGGAATTACCCCCGATTAAATTCTATGCAACCGGTCATGGGCCGTTAGTTAAACATGGCAAAACCGAACTAACAAATTTATATCGAGATTGGAGTGAAAAACAGAAATCTCAAGACTTAACTGTAGCATTATTATATGCCTCAGCCTATGGAAATACCGCAACAGTAGCCCAAGCGATCGCCAAAGGATTAACAAAGTCCGATATCGCCGTAGAATTAATTAATTGTGAATACGCTAAATCCTCAGAAATTCAAGAATCCCTAGAAAAATGTGATGGATTTATTATTGGTTCTCCCACATTAGGAGGTCATGCTCCCACTCAAATTCAAACCGCTTTAGGAGTGATTCTAAATACAGCTTCGACGAATAAATTAGCCGGAGTATTTGGTTCCTATGGATGGAGTGGAGAAGCAATTGACTTGTTAGAAAGTCGCTTAAAAGATGCGGGTTATAGATTTGGTTTTGAACCCATCCGAGTGAAATTTGCCCCGACGGATATCACCCTCCAAACCTGCAAAGAGGCCGCAATTGATTTTGCTCAAACCCTCAAACGCACCCAAAAACGCCGGGCATTTCGGCCTACGGCGACTTCTGCGGGGGCCGATCGCACCGCCCAGGCCTTGGGGCGTGTGGTGGGTTCCTTGTGTGTCGTCTCCGGGCGTCGGGGGGAGATGTACAGCGCCATGTTAGCGTCCTGGGTGTCCCAGGCGACCTTTAACCCTCCGGGGTTTACCGTGGCGGTAGCCAAGGATCGGGCCTTGGAACCCTTAACTCATATTGGCGATCGCTTTGTTCTAAATATTTTGCAGGAAGGAAAACAACTGCGAAAACATTTTCTCAAGCGATTTGAACCAGGAGAAAATCGGTTTGTTGACTTAGAAACGGAAGAAACATCGAGTGGTTGTTTAATCTTAAAAGATGCCTTAGCCTATCTCGATTGTGAGGTTAAAAATCGGATGGAATGTGGCGATCATTGGGTAATTTATGCCACGGTTCATCAGGGTCAGGTGTTGAATCCAGAGGGGGTTACGGCGGTTCATTATCGGAAGACAGGAACCCAGTATTAATTAGTTAAAATTGGGTTGATCAACATCTCTATAGAAACCCTGTTTCTTACCCCTATTCCTGATCAAAAGGGAATAGGGAATAGGGAATAGGGAATAGGGAATAGGGAATAGGGAATAGGGAATAGGGAATAGGGAACACCAGATAATAATTATGGCTGTTTCTTATCATGATTAAAATGTTATAACCTATTTAGGATTACTATATAACTTTAAATAGGATTTCAGATATTTTAATCCTAACCAAACCAATCCACAGCCAATTATATAATAGGGAAAATCCCACCAGGAAAAGGTTGTTCCGAGTAACAAACGACCCAATAAATAAGCCCGAATCCCTTCTAAAAAAGGCGGTTTCCAGAGTTGGGCAAATTCCAAACTAGAAGTCACAATAAATACCCAAAATGCCACCCATCCAGGGGATAATTTAGGATTAATTAAAACGACTAAAAGCACCCAAAACATGACATAAAACACCCCGCCAACAGAATTATTAAACCATAAATCCAATGGCCCTCGATAAAATTTACTCGCTAATCCAATCGGAATTAAAGCAATTAAACTGATAAAAATAATCCGTTGATATTGTCTCATCCTCGTAGTAAGCCCTTTAGGGCTATCTAAGATCCAGATTATTAGGCTTAAAAATACCTAAATTCCAAGTTAGGGCGAGGAGACCTCGCCCCTACGGTTTAATTTCCAGCCTTTTTTACAACAGAATTAGGGTTCTGAATTGGAGTCGGGGGAATTTTGGGGTACTGATTTTAACGGTTGAGGGACAATCGGAGGAATCGGTTGGGATGGGGAATGATTTCGACTCATGGTTTCAATGGTTTCTGCCACATCAATCCCAGTTGTTTGCTTCAATTCCGTTAAAAAAGCCGCCAACTTTGTCGCAGTTCCTCCTTGCTGACTATTGACAACGGTAACATTATCTACTGCAACTTCAGGAACCGTTTCCACAATGGTTTTTAACAATACTTCTAATTTTTGATAGAGGAAAATCTCCCTGGCATTTGACCCCGCTAACTTCCAAGATTCAGCTAATCTTTTAGTCGCTTCCGCTTGAGCTTTTCCCGCTTCCAATATTTGGGACGCATTCCCTTTAGCTTCAGCCATAGCCCGTTTACATTGAGCCTCAGCGGGGGCAACCACATCCGCCTGTAACTGTTGTTCGACTTGCTTAATTCGGGCTTGCTGAACTAACACTTGAGCCTGGGTTTTTGCCACCTTAGAAGCCGTTTCTGATTCCGATTCCGCAATTACAGCTTGTCGTTTAGTCACGGCATCTTTAACCCGTCTTTCTGCCTCCGCTTTGGCAACTTCAATATCAGTTTCCAACTTTTTCAAAGACGTATTCTTTTCATTTTCTGCGGTTTGAATAATTGCTTCCGCATGGGCTTTAGCCTCAGCAATTCGAGAATCTCGGAATAAATCTGCCCGTTGTTTTCTACCAATAGAATCCAAATATCCCACTTCATCAAAGATATTTTGAACCTGCAAGGTATCTAACACCAACCCCAACTTTTCTAAATCATCCTCTGCTTCCTCTAATAAACTTTTAGCAAAAGCTAATTTATCCCCATTCACCTGTTCCGGGGTTAAACTTGCTAAAACACCGCGTAAATTCCCTTCTAAGGTTTCTTTTGCTAATTGTTCAATCTCCTTCCGACTCTTGCCTAGTAACCGTTCAATGGCATTATGAATTGTCGGTTCTTCCCCGGCAATTTTAATATTAGCCACCCCTTCAACCGTTAACGGAATCCCACCTTTAGAATAGGCATTGGAAACTTTTAACTCAATAATCATATTGGTTAAATCCATCCGAAAAGCGTCTTCTAATAAAGGAATTCTAATGCTACTTCCTCCTTTAACTAAACGATACCCAACATCCTTTCCGCCTTCAACAGTGCTACGACTTCCCGCAAAAATCAACACTTCACTGGGTTGACAAATATAGTATAGGTTGCGAATAATTAAAAATCCCGCCCCCGTTCCTAATCCTAAAACCCCTAATAAGGCAATGATAATTCCCATGTTTAAAATCTCCTAAAATATGTTGTTGCGCCGTTGTTGCGCTTAAGCGCAATCTTAAAGATGCTATTTTGCCGACAATTTAACCCCCAAAATATGCTCAACCGTTTCCAAAAACTGCCGGAAAATTTCAGGATAGATATTAACCACACCCGCAACAGATTTCCCATCCCCACTATCAATAACATTAATATTTTGTAACTTCACCCGGTTAGGAACCTTAGCCGCTTCCCGCAGAATCATTTCAATTTGTTGTAAATTAAATAATTCCGAAGCATCTGACCCCGTTTCCTGCCAAACTTGATTTAATAAATCCGTTACCGTCGCCGCCGCCAAGGCATTTTCAGTTAAAGATGCCGCCTCTCCTCGGGCTCTTAATTCCTGCGCTTGACGTTGAGCATCGGCGGGTAAAACCTCATCGGATTCTAACCGTAACCGCTCTAATTCTGCCCTGACAGTTTGTAATAATTGTTCCGCTTTTGCCCGGGCTTCTTCCCCGGCTGCGGTGGTTCTTTCTTCTTCAGAACGGGCTTGTTGTTCTAATTCGGCTTTGATTTTTCTCAGTTCATTTCCTTTCTGTAAAACAATAGTTTGGGCTTGGGTTTTTGCCACTTCTGCTTGTCGCCGACAGTCGGCTTCAGTTTGTTCAGCTTCGGCCATGGCATTCGATTCGGCGATTTCCGCATCTCGCACAATTAAAGCAATTTGACGGCGACCAATGGAGTTGAGATAATCCACATCATCGGAAACACTTTGAATTTTTAAAGTATCTAATTGTAGGCCTAATTTTGATAAATCCCGGGAGACATCTTCGGCGATACTTTCGGCAAATTGTAGACGGTCTTCGTTTAATTGTTCTGGGGTTAAAGTTCCCACAACACCGCGTAAATTTCCTTCTAAGGTTTCCTTAGCAACCCGAGAAATTTCTGAACGATCGCGCTCTAAAAACCGTTCGATCGCATTTCCCACAATTTGTCGATCATTAGATATTTTAACATTAGCGATCGCCTGAATATTTAACGGAGTTCCTCCTTTAGAATAGGCATTTTTAATTTCCACTCGTACGGGCATTGTCCGTAAATCCATGGTTTTAACGGTTTCTAAAATCGGAATACACATTGTCCGACCGCCAAAAATTACCCGATAACCCAGTTCCTGTCCCTCTTTATTCCGACGTTTACGACCGGATAAAATCAAAATTTCATTGGGTTTACAAATTTGGAGGAAGGTATTCAGAAACCAGAGAAAAACAATCACACCAAAAATAGAAAGGGCGACGGGTAAAGCCGTTCCAATACTACCAGAACTATTGTCAGGAGGAGTATCCGCGTTAGGAACTTGGGCAACTTCCGTGATCATCGGTGAATTGTGAATTTTGGGAATATAATTTTGGGTCATTTTTACTCCAATGAATCAGTTGAGAGGGAACTGGGAAATCCCCATGATTAAAATTAGGGGATTGGGAGAGTATTAATTATCTATTATCTTTGATCTTTTTGAGATTCTCCTCAATCTTAATCCTTAATTCAAGTTTTCCTCGGAAATGACTAAGACCTTATTATGACTTCTACCAACGACAAAAACTTTATCCCCTTTTTCAAAGCTATGGGTATCTTCGGTAATGGCGACAACATCTACCATGGATTCTTTCAGATATAATCGGACTTTACCTTTGCAGTTTTGATCAAAGGGAATTTCAACGGTTCCCGATAATCCAATCATATCTTCAGATAAAATTAAACTATTGGCTTGTTGTCGGTGCAGTTTGCCTAAAATTCCTACAATTATGGTTCCAAAGCTAACTCCAATTCCTAGGGAAATTGCAAAAATCACCGCCGGAGGGAGGAGAGGATTAAGTTTTGTTAAAATAAATCCGGTTAAGCCAAAAAAACAACCGCCAAACGTCCAAAATCGTAACGTTAAAAAGGGGAAGTGAAACGATGGTTTAGGGGATTTTCGATAAGTTCTGGATGTAAGAGTTTCTGCATCCTTAGCGGGTTCAGACAGTTCCACATCCATCTCAAAATGAGTATCAAAATCGATCCCGTCCAGTCCAGCAAAGGCGGACAAAATCACAAAACCCCCGCCAATGGTAAGACAGAATAGATAGAGCGTCAGCATAATGGGGTTCCTAATATACGGAATAACCGTTTAAATACTTCTATTGTGACAAAAATGGGAGGGAATGTAATAGAAGAAACTCAAGGCAAGTTTTTTCCAAGTTGTTTACCCTTAAACAAATGCTGGAATTCTAATGACAGTTTGGACATCTCTATCACCTCTTGCAGAACCGTTGAGGATAACACAAGGGCTATTATCTAATTGAGGACAGAGAGTTTCTCGCATCTTGTAGTTCAGCTTGGAAACTCGGCTCTTTACGATATTGATAAAACGCGCTTTCCAACTTACTTAATGGCCACATTAAGGTTTCAGGGACGTACTGACCACCGCACTGTCCAAACCTGCTCAATATTTATCAGATTCAAAATTAGGTTAGGCGTTGCAAAATCATGGAATAATTTAGCCCCATTTGAACGACTTTTCAAAGGTTTAATCGCCAAAACATACCATATTTATACAACGCCCAAAATTTCCATCCCATACACTTTGAATTGTTTAGCGTTGGGGTTGAATATAGTTACTTAGAAGTAGATTACTAATAGGGGCTTTTCTCTGGATATAGCAGCTTAACACGCTTTTGCCGTAATGCTAATTCTTCTTGGTGTAGCTGCTCTAACTGCTCTACTATATCTTCTTCGACTCCTATAATAGAAGCTATTTGCCGAATTTTTTTCTTTTCATCTTCATGAAGTTTTCCATCAGCAGCAGAAGCACTAATTGCTGTGAGAAGTAAATCTCTTTGTGCAATAGATACTTGAGGAGAGCGAGCAATGACTTCTTCAATATCTTCATCTGCTTCGTATGCTTTTAGCTCTTCAATTACCCAGTCTGCTACTCCCCAGGATGCACAGAATCCAATAGCCCAATCTTTTTCTTCGCTTGAGAGAACTCCATCTCCTTTAGCGCAACATAAAACTGATTTCATATAAATGCAACAATCTTCATCCGTAGGGATCTCGCTAAAGCCAAAAAACCAATTAAATATCCAAGATTGACCAAGTTTTTTGATGTCAGACATGAGTTTTCCTTCTATTGACTAATTTTTTGTAAGTCTATTCCAGCGGGGAATTATGCTGAAATATTCTCACAACAATGTTCTCACAACTAGAGCAAAAATACAAGGACAGTTAGGACGGTTAGGACATTCAATAAAAAATAAGGATTTCATATTACTATTCTTGTTAAGAAAGTTTGCGGTTTTACGGAGATTAATCAATTGACTGTCCGAATTCCCTACTTTCTCCTCGGCCAAGGAATTTGATCCAGTTCAACTAACTTTTGAGAAACAGCCACAGCACCATATTGATTTAAGTGACTCGGATCAGAAAAATAATTATAATTTTGTAACCATTCGCTGGATAAATCGATAAAAGTGAGTTCCGTTTCTTGACTGATAGAGTGCATAAAATCCCTAAACTTTTGTTCGTAAGCCATCCGAATTTGATCCAAATAATCTTGGGTCAGGGGCATATTGACAAACACCAAATCAATATTTTTAGAGTCTACATATTCAATCAGATTTTTTAAAGCAGTGGTTTGTTTTCCCTCTAATTCAAACCCTTGATAGTCTCCATCATAATAGCCAGAAACTTGAGAATGATTTTTATAATAAACTTCAGGAATGAACTGAGTCGATAAAGGTAAAAATCCACTGGGTAAAAACTCAGAGGTTTTTAGGGATTGGTCATTAAAAGGTTCAGCTTCATCCACAGGGGATTCAATCTGGCTTTTAAACCCTTCTCCCCTGACTATAGACTGTAACAGAAATTGCAGGCGATCGCGTTGTCCATAAACCTGTGAATAGCCCACAAACTGTTGATTTAATTCCGTTTGAAACTGCTCAAAATTCAACTCTCCCTGACGAAACTTTCCAACCAAATTAGATTGCCAACCTAGAATAGATGGCTGCTTCTGCTCAATTTGGGGTTGAATCTGAAATCTTCCCTGAGAAATTTGTTGATAACCTTCCGAGGCAGAAATCGTTTCATAAGTCCGATCAACTCGACCACTATTGAGGGCGCGTACCCCGTCAGCTAGAATAATTAACTTGGGCAATTGTTCCGGGGGCAAAATCTGACGAATAATTAAATCAACAATTTGTAAAGTTGCCCCATTCACCCCAAAATTATAAACTTTTAACTCCCCATAACCCCGAGATTTTAACTCCGTTTCTAAAACTCCGGGATCAATCCCCCGTAAAGCCCTAGAACTCCCAATAATCATAATATCCGGGGGGCGTTTTTCCGTCAAAATAAAATGCTGATATCGAGCCAACTGTTCATCTAATTGGGGGCTTTTAAAAGTTGGATAAAGAAATTGAGCTAACTTACAGGCTTCTAACCCTAATTTTGTATCAGATAAATTGCATTTGGGGGGTTTGACCGTGGAAGAAATAAAATTACTTCCATTAAATATATTATTTTCTTTGGAATTTTTCTGACTTTCCGTAATATCTGATGCGACGATAATTTCCGAGTTTTTTTCCTCTAAATCACTGGGATTATCAGCAGTAATTACCATTTTCCCAACCCCATCCATGGGAATTTCTACTAACAATTCACCCAGGATTTTATCTACCTGTACGACGAATAATCCTCCCAAGGTTGCCCAAACTAAAGCTAAGGCAATTTTTTGATAACGGTGGGTTTTGCTGGGTCGGGAAACCATCATTGCCACCCGAGGGGCAAATAACCGGGTCGTCACCAACCCTTGAGCCAGAACTTCAGCCCCCCGATCTAAAACCTCTCGCCAATTGGGATAGGGGGGATTTAGGGGTCGAGAAACATCGACTTCAAGATGATCCAGGTTTAAGTCAGGACGCAGGACTAAACCATCGGGTAGGGATGACCTTTCTCCCAGGGTTTCGCCTTCCTCTGGGGGACTAACAAAATCAGGTAGGGCGGAGGGGACAGTATCAGGTTGACTGGTTTTTAAATAGATCCCGTAGCGCCACAGAGGAAGTTTCTGTCCTGAGCGACGGCCATAAATTCTCACCCCGGAAATCCCACTAATACGATGGGTGCGGAGAAATTGAGCAATCACCGGGGCCACCTGAGACTGGGACGGACAGGTAGCTCCCTCAGTCATGACGTGGAGTAATTCGGCTTTTTGTAATAGCAGTACCCGAATGCCCCCGGTGGCTAGTTTTAGCTCCAAATCGGGATTAATTAAACGACTCAGAACAAAGCGCAAGGCGGAAAGATTGCCCTGTTGGGCTAAGGTTAGGGCCGTAGGCTGGAGGTCAGAATGTTGGGCAGCGGGTAAATTTAACCAATCCACCCAAATCGGAGCACCCGGTTTAGATTGGGTGGCGGTGGTTTCTAAACCATAGACCGTGGCGGCGCAAATCCCTTGAGGAGCCAGGATATCCAATAGGGGGATGACAATATCCATCACCGCCTGTTTATCGGGAACCTGACGCCTGCGGCTTTTTGTTACACCAGTCGGTTGAGTAGAGACGTGCCATGGCACGTCCGTACAGAACAGATGCAGGGTGGATTCTTTCAGGGTAGTTCGGACTTCCACCTGCAATTGACTCAATGACAAATTCAATAAGCAGGCGATCGCCTGTTCATCTCCCCAGCGTCCCCACTGTTTGAGAATCCGATCCGGTGGGGTTAAATCAATCCGTAACATCCAGTCGGGGGTAGATTCCCCCTGGACTTGCAACAAAATACAAGCATCCCGGAACCCTTCAAGCTGCAACTGTCGCAACCGTTGAGCAATGGGTTGAGCTAATAGGGAGGGATCGGGACTATAGGCCGATTCACACAACACCCACAGCCGCCTGCCCGATGGATTTGTTTCTGGTAGGGCTTCGCTTTTTTTCCCTTTCGGGAATTTTTCCCGAATCGTCACCTTCACCCCCACCCCCAATCCCCCTAAAATTTCGCTGAGGTAGCTGGCGATCGCATCAGGATACCCCTGACGCGCCAAACTTTCTGTCGAAACCTCTAGGGCAACAACTTTTGGTAGTTGCTGATCGGTTATGGATGGTTGTGTGTTAACAGCCGATGGTGGTGTAGGAGCAGTTAACTCCTGGGTATCAGGCAGGGAGGACACTTGCACCGCTTCAGGTGCTTCGGTGTTAAATTCCAAAGGCATAGAAGTGAAGGCCAGACCTTCATCTGCCAGGGAGGAAAACAGTTCAGGTTCGGGTTGAATCGTCTCCTCACCCCCCCCTGCTTCCCCTGCTCCCCCTGCTTCCCCTGCTCCCCCTGCTCCGTTCACAGGGGCGGGTGGAGTCAGTTCTTGAGGTTGAGAGCGTCTAAAAAGACCAGTGATTTTTGTTAAGGGGTTGTGTTTATGTTCAGTAATAGGTTGAGGAACTGCCGCTGGGGAGCTTTCAACGGACTTAGCGGGTTGAGCAGAAGCCTCCTGAAATTGTAATTCTGTATATTCGAGCTTGACTGTCCAATCCGGTCGTGCCGCCCCCAAACTGCGACCGGATAAAAAAATCTTGTAAATCGGTTGATTAGGCGGGAGTAAAGCCGTTAGATTTGTTTGGGTTAACGCCCCAGAAAAATTAGATGTAGCAATTTTTTCATCTGGACTGATCGGTGCTTCACACAAAACGTGTAAATGATTGCCACGCAAGCGAATTTGAACCTGCACATCCGCAAGTCCAATGGCTTTTTCTGCCCATTGGGTTAAAGCTAAACCCTCTCCGGTTAAAACTGTTTTATTAGCCTTCAAGTCAACTCCCTACCCCTACCAAACGGCTCGATTCGTGAATTTCATCCCNTTCACAGGGGCGGGTGGAGTCAGTTCTTGAGGTTGAGAGCGTCTAAAAAGACCAGTGATTTTTGTTAAGGGGTTGTGTTTATGTTCAGTAATAGGTTGAGGAACTGCCGCTGGGGAGCTTTCAACGGACTTAGCGGGTTGAGCAGAAGCCTCCTGAAATTGTAATTCTGTATATTCGAGCTTGACTGTCCAATCCGGTCGTGCCGCCCCCAAACTGCGACCGGATAAAAAAATCTTGTAAATCGGTTGATTAGGCGGGAGTAAAGCCGTTAGATTTGTTTGGGTTAACGCCCCAGAAAAATTAGATGTAGCAATTTTTTCATCTGGACTGATCGGTGCTTCACACAAAACGTGTAAATGATTGCCACGCAAGCGAATTTGAACCTGCACATCCGCAAGTCCAATGGCTTTTTCTGCCCATTGGGTTAAAGCTAAACCCTCTCCGGTTAAAACTGTTTTATTAGCCTTCAAGTCAACTCCCTACCCCTACCAAACGGCTCGATTCGTGAATTTCATCCCATTGAACTCCAATTTCCGGGGTTAGTCCCGTGGTTCACCAAATGGGGAAACGACCTGTTATAATTCGACTACAATTCTGGCATGATTCGTCCAAAGTTTAGATCAACTCCCCGTTGTTGCGATGCGGCGCAAATTATCTATGCAACCCACCCCCACCAATGATCCCCTGGCAAAAAGTCCTGAGCGCATTGCTTTTCCCCAAGATTGGTTAGTAAGTTTAGCCACCACACCCCTATTAATAGCTGCACTCGGAACAAAAGCACTCCATGATTTTATGTTGAACCTCAGCACCAACAGCGAGGAAATTCTCCGAGGCGATCGCCTGCCAATTCTGCATTTTCCTCAATCCCAGGAAAAATAGAATAGAGAACGGTGACAGATTTGACTGCAAAGTTCCATGTTTTAGGAGAAATTAGGCAATACAATAACTTGATATTCTTGCAACACAGGAAAAGACGATCATGAGTTCACTGCTCCAATCTTCCGAACAGGCTCCAAATACGGTCGTTTCATCAAACCCGCCAACTACCACTTCGGATTTATTTTTACGCAATCGTCTCAAGATTATAGAGGATGTCTGGGAGTCCGTCCTCTGTCAAGAGTGCGGCCAACAACTGGTGGACTTACTCCATCAGTTAGCATCGATGACCTCACCCGAAGGACAAGCCGAAGAATTCCAAGGATCAGATGCCCTCAAGTTAATTGAACAACTTGATATTAACGAAGCTATTCGGGCGGCCCGAGGATTTGCCTTATATTTTCAACTGATTAATATTGTTGAACAGCACTATGAACAACGGGAACAGCAAATTGCTTATAACCATGGAAAAGGGAAAGGAAAGTTACCCGTCTCCCCGGTAAAGTCAATGTCTACTTTTGAGTCTCGGAATCAACGTTTTTCCGATCAAGAAGAAAGTCCACTGCCACTAACCAATGTTACCAATTACAGCGAACAGGATCGGGAGTTAGCAACATTCCATTCCCTATTTCCGATGTTGAGACAGTTGAATGTTCCCGCCCAAAAGATTCAAAGATTATTAGATCAATTGGATGTGCGGATGGTATTTACGGCCCACCCGACGGAAATTGTTCGCCATACAATTAGAACCAAACAGCGTCGCATTGCCACGATCCTCGAACAACTTGATCAAGTTGATGAAAGCTTTAATGGGCTTATAACGGAGGAGATCGAAGAATCTTCCATTATGTCGGAATGGACAGAAGAACTCCATGAAAAACTAACCGAAGAAATTCGGCTTTGGTGGCGTACCGATGAACTCCATCAATTTAAACCAACGGTTCTGGATGAGGTAGATTATTCCCTGCACTACTTTCAGGAAGTTATATTTGATACCATCCCTCAACTTTATAAGCGCTTAAAACACGCCTTAAATGTTTCTTTTCCCTATCTGAAATTACCTAAACATGATTTCTGTAAATTTGGATCTTGGGTGGGTTCAGATCGAGACGGAAATCCCTCGGTAACACCGGAAGTGACCTGGAAAACCGCTTGTTATCAGCGTCATGTTGTCCTGGAAAAATATATTGAAGCGGTCAAACGCCTCAATCGTTTATTGAGTTTATCCTTACATTGGAGTGATGTTCTTCCAGAATTATTAGAATCTTTAGATCGAGATCAAGGACAATTACCCGATATCTATGATCAAACCGCCATTCGCTATCGTCAAGAACCCTATCGTTTAAAACTATCTTATGTGCAAAAACGGTTAGAAAATACTCGCGATCGCAATTGGCAAATGTACAATAATGCCGAAATGTCTCGCATCCGAGAGCGTCTAGTTCCTGACCACGAAGCGAGTAAATTATATCGTTCGGGGAATGATTTCTTGGCGGAGTTGAAAATGATTCAACGCAACCTAGAAGAAACGGGAATGAACTGTCAAGAACTGGAAAATCTCATCTGTCAGGTGGAGGTTTTTGGGTTTAGTTTGGCTAGGTTAGATATGCGTCAAGAGTCTTCGATTCATTGTAATGCTTTGAACGAAGTGACCCACTATCTGCAAGTTTTACCCAAACCCTACACCGAGCTTTCTGAAGCAGAAAGATGTCTTTGGTTAGCAACAGAACTCCAAACCCGTCGTCCTTTAATTCCGGCTGAATTACCGTTTTCTGAAAAAACCTGTGAAACCATTACCACCTTTAGGGTGATGCGGGAGTTACAACAGGAATTTGGGCCGGAAATTTGCCAAACCTATATTATTAGTATGAGTAATGAAGCCAGTGATTTACTGGAAGTTTTACTCTTGGCAAAAGAAGCCGGACTTTATGATCCAGCCACCGGAATTGGGAATGTTATTGTTGTTCCTCTATTTGAAACGGTAGAAGATCTCAAACGCGCTCCCCGGGTGATGACTACCTTGTTTGAATTACCTTTATATCGGGCGATGTTAGCCGGGGGTTATGAACAATATAAACTTGTGAGTCATGATCCTGATCAGTCTTTACAAGAGATTATGTTAGGCTACTCCGATAGTAATAAAGATTCGGGTTTCTTGAGCAGTAACTGGGAAATTCACAAAGCCCAAAAAGCCTTACAGAATGTGTCTGAATCCTATAAAGTGGGTCTTCGCATCTTCCACGGACGCGGGGGTTCGGTGGGTCGAGGGGGTGGCCCAGCCTACAAAGCAGTTTTAGCTCAACCGGGCCGTAGTATTAATGGCCGGATTAAAATTACCGAACAGGGGGAAGTCCTGGCGTCTAAATATTCCCTCCCGCAGTTAGCGTTATTTAATCTCGAAAGCGTCACCACCGCAGCCATCCAAGCCAGTCTCCTCCATAACGGGTTTGATGAGATTGATCCCTGGAATCAAATCATGGAGGAGTTATCCATGCGATCGCGGGCGCACTATCGGGCTTTAATTTATGAAGAACCCGATTTACCCGAATTCTTCCATCAAGTCACCCCCATTCAAGAAATTAGTCAACTACAAATCAGTTCTCGCCCCGCCCGTCGTAGTGGGGATAAGAAAAAGGATATTTCCGGTTTAAGGGCGATTCCCTGGGTATTTAGCTGGACTCAGAGCCGTTTTTTACTGCCTTCTTGGTATGGGGTAGGAACCGCTTTACAGGCATTTATCAACGAAGCACCCCAGGAAAATCTGAAACTCCTGCGGTATTTCTATGTTAAATGGCCGTTCTTTAAAGTGTTGATTTCTAAGACGGAAATGACCTTGGCTAAAGTAGATATGGAAATCGCCCATCACTATGTCCGGGAATTAAGTCATCCTGATGATCTTGAGCGGTTTGAGGTATTATTCCAGCAAATCCTCGCCGAATATTATCTCACCGTGGAGTTAGTCCAAGAAATCACTGGACATCAACGACTATTAGAAGATGATCCCGTCTTACAACGTTCGGTACAGTTACGCAATGCCACGATTATTCCTTTAGGTTTATTACAGGTAGCTTTGTTAAAACGCCTACGTCAACACGGAAAATCCGTGGCTTCGGGTGTTGTCCATTCCCGTTATAGCAAAGGAGAATTACTCCGAGGCGCCCTATTAACTATTAACGGAATTGCCGCTGGAATGCGAAATACAGGCTGATCTTTTCAGTCATCAGTTATCAGTTATCAGTTATCAGTTATCAGTTCTGTTCCCTGTTCCCAGATCCGGCGTTCCCTGCTATAAATGATTAAAAAGAATAAAATTTCCCCTATTGATCAATATAAATCGTCCGTTTTTGGGTAATCTTGTAAGGGCGGGTTCTGTTAGATATGAGCTAATTACCTAAATCTCGATGAACCCGCCCCTACAACTGATGACTGATTAAAAAGAATAAACTTTCCCCTGTTCATCAATATAAATCGTCCGTTTTTGGCTGGGGTTATCTGCACTGGTGGGACTGATTTCAACGGTTAATATATTTTTAGGGACAACTTGAAAACTATAAATTAAGGGGTAAGTATTGTCCGGGGTATTAATTAAAATTGTGCTGGTTTCTCCGGGTTGACGTCCGACTTTGACCAAAAATTCCTCAGTTTTACCAGGTGCTAACCTCTGGGAATTATCATTGGCTAAGGCATAAACCAGGGTTTGATTGGTTTTGTTCCGCAGTCTGACCGTAATCAATTGGTGCGGATCAACTTTGGCTTCCACATTCGAGTCTGAGGGTAATGATGTTTTGTCAAATCGTTGAGCAATACTCGAAGAACTCAACCCCACACCCAGAGCCAATATCAGCGTCACTAAGGCTAAAATACGATATTTAAACATAAACTCACTTCAACGCAATCACCCCTCCATTAATCCGCCTGTCACCCTTCGATCCGGAAGCGGTAACGGGGATATTTGCCTTGCGGTCAATGAAAAAATATGATATTGCACTATAATTCGTCAGAAGTGAGCGCCAAGCCAGATCAATTGCTGCTGATCGCACACTAGATAGCTGAGTTTACTTGATTCTTGTCCAGTCAATCCTAATTTATGCAATCAAACCTTGTTCGTCTGAATATTCCCAGTGGTTGGGCAATTACTCATAACTGTTTTGGGGATGAAGATCCATTGATTCAGGATGGTCGGATTCTCAATCAGCAGTTTTATCATGAAAACTTGCTCGTACTCCAATCTATTGAGTTTAAGGAAACAGACTGGATTATTAATCAAAAGGGTTATACCTTAAAACTCGGTTGGTATCCCCATGCTGATCCCAATGGATGCTATCGGTTGCAGTTATTACCCAGAGATTCTGAGCAAGAGGGACTAGAATTTCAATCTAAAGACCGCGAAAGAATTCGTCAAGTGATTGAACAGTGTTTTGATTTAATTAGTCGCGGGGTTGAGGGTGAGGAAATTAAATGGACAATTGAACAGAGTGATAAAACCTTTGAAAAAACTTCTCGTTTAGGATCGGGAATTAGAAAAAAAATTCAGGATTATAACCGATATCGAAATCGATTTTATTATGGTCAACTTTACTCCTTGTATCCCCCCATTTATTATGAATTAACTAATATTGTTTACCGGAGTGCCAAAGCAAATAAAATTGCGTATAATATGCCAACGCCAGATAACTCCCATCGAGCGTAATTGTTGAAGCCACTATTCAAAGAACGTTGTAGATATAGGAAAATTAAGGATGTTTACTGTGTCAGAACAAAACCCGGAATTACTTTCTCAAGAATACCCATCAGATCGGGCCGTATTTGATGTTCTCATTGACTTTATGACCCTAGACGGTTGGGTTTATAGAGAAATTGAACATCGGCGAGTCTTGGCATTGGGTGTAGAGGGCAAAAACGGCCGATTTGATTGTTATACCATTGTGAGGGAAGAAGAACGGCAAATTGCGGTTTATTCCGTTTGTCCGGTGAAAGTTCCTGACTATAAACGCTATAATATGGCGACATTTATCACCCTGCTTAATTATGGGACAGTGGTGGGAAATTTTGAAATGAATTTTCAAGATGGTGAACTTCGATATAAAACCAGTTTAGATGCGGAAGATGCGTCTCTAAACCCGGCATTGATTAAACATTTAATCTATACCAGTGTCACCACCATGGATGACTATTTACCGGGAATTTTATCGGTGATTTACGGAAATATTTCCCCAGAAGAAGCCTTCCAAAGAACTCAATATTAAGATCTGGCAAAAATATTGAAATTCCTGTACTGGGTTGGCGTTAGCTTTGCGCCAGCAGCGCGTCCTCGCTCGCTAGAGTTTGGGAAATAATTTGTTTTTCGGCTCTAGCGATCGCCATATATGTGGATTCAACGGCATCTAAATTAACAGAAATAGATGTAATTCCCCATCGGACTAAATCTTCGATTAATTCAGGATATAAAGCCGGAGCATCCCCACAAATTGAACAAGGAATATTAGCGGTTTTCGCCATTTCAATTAACTGTTTTATCGCTTTTTTCAATACAGGATGATTTTCGTATAATCCTGGAAATATTTGCATTTGATTTCGATCAATTCCAAATAGTAATTGGGTCAGATCATTGGTTCCAATTGAAATGCCTTGAACCCCAGCTTCCAGGTAATCAGGTAATAAAAATAGAATCGATGGGACTTCCGCCATAATCCACAATTGAAACTCAGGATAATGGATTAATTCTGATGCTTCGATCCGCTTTTTATAAATAGTAAATTCCTCAACAGAACGAATAAAAGGTAAAATTAAATGAATATTTTTATTTCCCGATTCATACAGTCTTAATAAGACTTTAAGTTCTAAATCAAATAAAATCAGACGTTCTAAAGATGGAGAATTTGAAGCCAGAAAATGTCCTCTATTAATACTATCCTTATCCTGAGAGGATAATTTCCTATTCTTACTTTCCCCATTACCCAGAAGAGGGTAAAAATAATTTAATCCCGATACCGATTTTTCTATTTCTCTTAAATCCAAAGCTCGATAATAAACGGGTCGAGGGGATAAAATTGTAGCCATCTGATGAATGAGTTCAGCCATTTCTTGAATGAATTTTTGCTGTTTTTGGGATGAAATCCAGGTATTAAAATCACATAATTTGTCTGCAACTTCCTGAGAAACCCAAGAATTTATGGTCGGATATTCAGAACATTCTAATATTTCAATAGCGATCAATTCTGACCGAAATAGACCTACCCCATCAATGGGTAAAGGTAAAGAATGAAGTCGCTGGATAGAACTCGATTGACTAATATTAACCATTAGGGGTGTAGAGTTTATATGGGTAGGAGTTTTAATTGGTTTTTGTTCCTGAAAACTCCATTTTAAAAACTGTTGATCCACTGAATAATCAGGCTTGACAACATAAACTTCCCCATAGTTTCCATCAACAAAAATAGACTCACCCGTTTTTATTTGCATGGTTGCATTCACGATTCCACAAACAGCAGGTATACCCAATTCTCGCGCCACAATTGCGCCATGACTGGTCATTCCTCCCTTTTCAGCAACAATAGCAACAGTCTGCTTCAATAGGGCTAAATAATCCCAAGTAATTGCTGGAACGACTAACACAGTATTCTCCGGTAATTGTGAGGGTATGGGTTGTGTTTCCGTGAGGATATATGCAGTTCCTTTAGACTTTCCAGACGCCAGAGCTACTCCTTGAAAATGCTGTTGATGGGGGCTAGAATGGTAAATGACAGAACTAGAAGAAAGACAGATTTCGGAAGATTTAGCCCCGACGAGATAGAATTGAGGTTCTTGAGTTTGAGGCTGTTGCAATAAACGCCAATCCAATCGAGTAATTTCCGGATTAAACCGTGTGACTTTTTGAATGAGATTGATCAACTTTTGTAGTTCTTTCAGCGTTAGGGAAAATCCTTGTTGTTGTTCAGAAATCAAGGTGACATAAATCGGAAGCTGAGTATTTTGAGTTCCGAATTGTTTTTGAGGAATGGGGTATTTTGTGGGCTGATCAGGAGAAGATTTTAAATTATAGATAATCGTTTTAGAGCCTAATTTTTGTTGTTGAATCATTCCCGTTTGGGGTTGGATTAAATAAATATCGGGATGGCTTTCTCCCCACAATAGGGAAAATTCTAAACCCCAAGTGGAGCTTATTTCCCAACAGTGAGGGCGAATTTCAACAAAACCGGAAGCGATCGCGGACTGGAGGGGTTGAACTAAGACCACAGGACATAGGTCTTGTAATTCGATCTGGTATCGTTGCCAATATAATAAACTTTTAGCCCTAAAAAGTTCACAGTAGGCTTGTTTTAATCCCAATAAAGCTGTGGGAGTATCCGCCCAACTGATCACTGATTTAAAAAGTCCCGATGTTTGTAAATAATCGGGAGTGCTCAGACTCGGATAAAAAATCAACGCTGAGGCTTTTAATTGGTCAATGCTGTCTTGAATTTTCTGACTCCAGGATGGGGGTAAATGACTTTCAATCAGTTGTTGACAAAGGTGTTGAACGATAATTTGTAATTGACGGGGTTGATTGATGTCAAAATAGAGGGATGATTCAGGTAAATCAACAAATAGGGGTTCTAACCAATCAATGGTTTGTAAAATCTCCCCAAATAACTGATCCGTAACTACAAAACCGGGTAAAACCGGATAACCCTGATGGAGCAATTGGCTTAAATAAAAGGCTGGCTCCCCGACAATATCGCGGTGCTCTGGTTGAATTTCGTGAAGCGCGTAAAAATTATCCACACTTTAAACTAAATTTAGTTACGATTTGATCCGATCAGTTCAACAATAGAAAATAGTCGTAGTGGGAGATAGAAACCTGGTTTCTCGATCAAAACCTCCCCTCCCCATCTCAAAACCTCAACTGTGAAAGCGATCCTAAGTTTATTTCTCAAACCTAACTGTCCGTTATGTGACCGACCCGCAAAAACAGAACTTTGCGATTATTGTGAACGACAGTTACTTCGTTGTCGATTTCCCCCTGGGACTAAATTTGCCTCTGACGTGCCACTTTGGGTCTGGGGACAGTACAAAGATGTTCTCAAGCGAGCGATCGCGGCTATCAAATATAATCATCATACCGAATTAGCCCAACCTTTGGGCTATGGATTGGCAGAAACTTGGTTATCGACGCCCGGGTCGGGGGTCTCCCCGGTTACGGTTGTACCCATTCCCCTCCACCGGGCGAAGTTAAAAAAACGCGGGTTTAATCAAGCCGAATTGTTAGCGAAAAGTTTTTGTGAATTCACGGGTTTATCCCTATCTGCTCATGGTTTAGAACGAATTAAACAAACGGAATCACTGCATGAACTCTCACCCAGTCAACGTTTAAAAGAAATGCAAGGTGTGTTTAATATTGGTCAGGATTTCCGGCGTCGCCCGCCCCAGGGTTCAGTTTTAATTTTAGATGATATTTATACAACTGGTGCAACGGTTAAATCAGCTATTGCTCAACTCCAAAAATCGGGAATTTCTGTTGCGGGTATTGTGGCGATCGCCACCACTCAAAAATCAGTAATCAGTCATCAGTAATCAGTCATCAGTGTAGAGACGTGCCACGGCGCGTCTCTAGTGGTTATCGGTTTATCAAAAAAATCCCGTCAATCAAGTCAAATAAATATTGATTTTAGTTGACAACAACCAACAATTGCTTTATTACTAATAACTGATAACTAATAAATGATTTAAAAAATGACTTTAATTTTAGGAACTGAAGCAGCTGATAATCTGGTTGGATTGATTGGAAACGATGAAATTTATGGGTTAGCGGGAGATGACACCCTGCAAGGTCTTGAGGGCGATGATACGATTAATGGCAATCTGGGAGCGGATGTTATTTATGGTAGTCCAGGGAATGATTTGCTATTTGGAGGGAAAGGGGACGATGTTTTGATTGGAGAATCAGGTAAAAATCAAATTTTTGGTAACTTAGGTTCAGATTTATTATTTGGAGGAAACGATAATGATTCTTTGTTTGGAGGTCAAGGAATTGATCTCCTAGCCGGTGGCGGGGGAAATGATTATGTTTCCGGTGATCTTGGGGATGATTTTATTGCGGGGATTGATGTTAACTCAACTACTCCAGGAGCGGGTGAAATTGATACTTTAGTTGGGGGTGCAGGATTGGATGGATTTTATTTAGGGAGTTCTGATTCTAGCACCTATTATGCAACCGGAGGTTTAACGGATTTTGCGTTTATTAGTGATTTTACTGTAGGTGAAGATTACTTTGTTTATAAAACTAATGATGTGATTACTTTTAAGGATTTAACCTTATCGGGGTACGGAACCGGAGCGGGTATTTATGTTAATAAATCAGGTCTGGAAGAACTAATTGCATTTGTACCAGGAGTCCAAGCCAATCAACTTAATTTCAACAAAGATTTTAAACCCATCTAATATTAGTCATCAGTTAACAGTTAACAGTTAACAGTTATCAGTTAATCAATATTAAAATATTACAACCTCGGCGCGGGTTGCTATAACTGATAACTCTTAAACTGATAACTGATAACTCTTAAACTGATCACTGATCACTGATTCTTTGCGTATTGTTCCGCACCTAAACCGACTAATAGATGTAATATGCCATTGGGTAAACGTAAAATTCCTTCCACACCCGCGGCTTTTAATCCGTCTTCATCAATCAGGTTATTATCAATAACTTTAACCCGTAATCGAGTTAATGCTACTGCATCAATACTCTGAATATTCTGTTTTCCACCCAAGGCAATCATGATCTGCTGAATCCGATTTTTTGCCTCGGAATCTGAGATAATTGGGGTTGAAATCACTGCTTCAGGTGAATTAACCTCTGTAGTTTCTGGTGTGATTTCCTCAACAAAATCTGCCTCTGGCCCCGCATTTTTGAGATATTCCATCATATCTGTTTTTAAATTTTCCGAACGGGGGCCGAATATGGCTTGGGCGCTATTTCCCATTTCTAAAACTCCCGAAGCTCCTAATGCTTTAAGTCGGGCTTTATTCACCTTTTTAATATCATTAACGGTGATTCTTAATCGAGTAATACAAGCATCCAAAGTGGCAATATTACTCCGTCCACCAAAGGCTCGAACTAACTCCATTGCCAGACTTCCTACACCTGTTCCGGGCGTAATTGTGGTTACGGTTTCTACCTCATCTTCTCGACCCGGAGTGGAGAAATTAAACTGTCGGATTCCAAAGTAAAACACACAGAAATATAACGCTGCAAAAAACGGCCCTAAAGCGGGAATTAACCACGCCTTTGTGCCTAATCCATTAAACAGGAAAAAGTCAATAAATCCCTGGGAAAAGGTAAATCCCATCCGTCCACCCAAGGCAATAAATAGCCAATCACAAAAGCCCGCCATTACTGCATGAATCGCGTATAAAGGCGGGGCAACGAACATAAATGAAAATTCAATCGGCTCGGTAATTCCGGTTAAGAAAGAGGTGAAAGCAGCGGAGATCATAATCCCCCCAGTTAACACGCGATTTTTCGGTTTTGCCGCCCGCCAAATTGCGATCGCCGCCGCCGGTAAACCGAACATTTTGAACCAATAAGCCCCCCCTAAAATTCCGGCCGTTGGGTCGCCAGCAAAGAAGCGATTAATGTCTCCAGTTACCACTCTATTCGTGAGTGGATCAAGAAATGATCCGATTTGAAAAAAGAAAGGAACATTCCAAATATGATGTAATCCAAAGGGTAATAATAGCCGTTCTACAACCCCATAAATAGCGGCGGTAAGACTAACATTGCCACCGGATGCCGCTGCATTTGCAGCCGTAGAAATTGCGGCTCCAATGGGCGGCCAGACCACGCTCATTAAGATTCCCATGGCGATCGCCGCAAAGGAAGTCACAATCGGAACAAATCTTTTTCCCGCAAAAAATCCCAGATATTGAGGGAGTTGAATTCGGAAATAACGATTAAATAAATAGGCTGCAACACAACCCATAATTAACCCGCCAAATACCCCCGTATCTAAGGAAGGAATGCCCATGACTTTGACTAAATCATCGGGATTCATACCAAATAAAGTGGTAGATGCCGCCCCTAAAGCAGCGATAAAAACCACAAATCCCACCGTTGCCGCCAAAGCAGCAACCCCGTCATTTTCCGCAAATCCAATGGCAACGGAAATCGCAAAAATAATCGGTAAATTACCAAAAATTGCATCCCCGGAAGTCTTCATAATGGTTGCTAAACCTTCAGGCAGCCACCCAAACTTAGGGGAAGAAATTGTTCCCGATGCCAGATTTTGTAATTCAATTAAACGAGCGCTACCCAATCCTAATAATAAGCCAGCAATGGGTAACACCGAAACGGGAAGCATTAAAGACTTTCCCATTTTTTGTAACAAAGCAAAAGCGTTTTTAAACATCGTTTTTCTTAAGTAGTGAGTCCTTCATGGCTCTATTAGATATTGTTACTAATAACCGATAACTGGTACGGGCGGGTTTTTTTAGATCTTTGTTAATCACCTAAATCTTGATGAACCCGCCCCTACAACTAATAACTGGTACGGGCGGGGTTTTTTAGATCTTTGTTAATCACCTAAATCTTGATGAACCCGCCCCTACAACTAATAACTGGTACGGGCGGGTTTTTTTAGATCTTTGTTAATCACCTAAATCTTGATGAACCCGCCCCTACAACTGATAACTGGTACGGGCGGGTTTTTTTAGATCTTTGTTAATCCCTAAATCTTGATAAACCCGCCCCTACAACTGATAACTGATAACTGATAACTGATGACTGATTAAAGTGCCCGCACATCCGCCCCCGTTTCGGCATTTAAGGCTTTTTGGGCTAATTCTTGACACTCCACTAAACTTAATTCTCGGATTTGTGCCTTAATTGTCGGAATACTGGGAACACTAACACTTAATTCCTTCACCCCCAAACCAATTAATAAGGGAATAGCTTGAGCATCACTGGCAATGCCGCCACAAACTCCCACCCATTTTCCTTCTTTAGTTGCTCCTTTAACCGTTAAATCAATTAATCGTAAAACCGCCGGATTTAACCCATCCACATAGGGGGCAAGTTTCGGATGTCCCCGATCCATTGCTAAGGTATATTGGGTTAAATCATTAGTTCCAATAGAGAAGAAATCTACCTCTTTAGCAAACTGTTCGGCCATGACTGCCGCCGAGGGAACTTCCACCATAATCCCTACAGAAACCGGGGGAAGATTTAACTTTTCCCGTTCTTCTTCTAACATGGCTTTTGCCATTCTAATTTCTTCTAATCGGGCAATCATCGGGAACATAATTCGCAACATTCCCGCCTCCGCCGATCTTAAAATAGCCCGAAATTGGGTTCTCAAAAGTTCAGGACGATCAAACCCAAATCTAATTCCCCGTTCTCCTAAAAAGGGGTTTTCTTCATGGGGAATGGGTAAATAGGGTAGGGGTTTATCTCCACCTACGTCTAAAGTCCGAATAATTAATGGTCTATCCTTCCCTAAAACCCGGGCAATACTACTATATATTTCCGTTTGTTCGTCTTCTGTGGGGGCAGATGTCCGCTCCATAAATACAAATTCTGTTCGCAATAAACCGACCCCTTCTCCCCCCAATTTCACGGAAGTTTCTGCCTCGGGTTTCCCCCCAATATTGGCAACAATTTCCATCCGGTGTCCATCGGTGGTGATGGCGGGTTTCATGGCATTAGCTAGATCGGTTTGCCGTTTTTTCGCAATTTCAACTAGCTGGGTTTTAACCCGCTCCATTTCTGCCACCGTCGGATTTAATTTTAATGTGCCTTTACTGCCATCTAAGATAACAGGTGTACCGTCGGGTAAATCTAAGACTTGAGGTTCAGTTCCCGCGATCGCTGGAATTTCCATAGAACGGGCTAAAATTGCCACATGAGAAGTCGAACCCCCGGCAACGGTACAAAATCCAATCACTTTTGAGCGATCCAAAGTTGCCATATCCGAAGGGGTTAAATCCTCAGCAATTAAAATAGTATTCTCAGGATAAATCGGCCCGGTTAAGGTAACTCCGGTGAGAATTCTTAATACCCGTTGCCCCACATCTCGAACATCATTTGCCCGTTGGGATAACAATTCATTTTGCAATTTTGCCAGTTGGGCTGCACTATTTGTAAAAGCTTGTTTCCAGGCAAAAGCAGCACTTTTTCCCTTATCAATGGTGCTGGTAGCAATATCAATTAATTCAGGATCTTCTAATAATTCCTGATGGGCGGCGAAAATAGCTGATTTACTCGGATCGCCCTGGCCATGAACATTAGCGCGTAACGCTTCTACCTCTAATTGGGCCTGTTCGATCGCCGTTTCTAACTTCCGCCTTTCTGTATTGGGGTTTTCGGCCTTTTCCGTCACCTCAATTTCCTGTTCCCTCACCCGGAAAGTTTGACCCACGGCCACCCCCGAGGATGCAGCTACCCCTAAAACCACATTAGGATCGTCCGAACGCCGACGGGGGGCCGGATTCGAGATTTCTCCTTGGGCGACACTGGCGGGGGCGGAAATGGGCAGACTGCCTTCTTCCCCTAACCCGGAACGCATGGCTTCGGTGAGTTCGGCGATCGCTTCAGCCGCATCTGGCCCCTGGGCCACCAAAACCACCCGATCGCCGTTATTGACTTCCATGGCCATTAACCCGACCACACTCTTAACATTGGCGTCTTGTTCGCCCCGTTGTAACCGAATTTTAGATTGATATTTTTTAGCTAAATTGGCTAAGACGGCCGAAGGTCTAGCGTGGAGTCCGGTAGGATTAGGAATAATAATTTCATCGGAGGTAATTGTCTCGGCAGAAATTGGGTTATTTTCAATTACTGTTGGGGCGAAAGTCAGTTCTAAAATAACGGTTTCTCCGGCCACAACATGACCCGAACTAGCTTGAAAAGTTGCCAATTGATCACTATTCGTAATCACAATTTGGGTGAGTAAACTTTTAGCATTTAGAGCGATATAATCGGGATCAAATTCTATTAAGGGATCGCCTGTTTGAATGCGATCGCCCATTTTAACTTTAGGACTAAACCCTTGCCCGCGTAACTTAACGGTATCTAACCCAATGTGCATTAATACTTCTAACCCTTCTGGGGTTTTTAATGTCACCGCATGATGGGACGGATGCAGTTGGATCACTTCCCCATCACAGGGGGCAATTAAAACCTGACTCACGGGGTCAATGGCTATTCCATCCCCAACCATTTTTTGAGCAAATACGGGGTCGGGAACCTGTTCAATGGGTAGAATATGTCCCGATAAAGGTGCTTTTAATAGAACGCCAATCCCTTTAGGAACTGGTGTTACAGTATTAATCATTGTCAAGTCCTATTTAAATGGTGTTTTTTAATCTGGGTGGGTTGTTCAACTCTGGATATTGTTTAAGATACAATTAACCTTTTGCCATTGTTCAAAAGTTTCTATTTTGTTTTAATTTGAAACAATTCTTAATATAAAACGGCAACTTATGGCAATATCAATGTCTACTCATCTTCAACTTCATTTTCATTGATCAAAATATCTTGTTCCTCTGCTTCTACATTAAATTCCACACGACTTTGTAAAACGATTTCTTCAATAACAGATGCACCTTTACCCCGTTCTAAAACCCTATCAAAATGACTCATCAGTTCGGGAATATTAATCACTTCTTCTACAGATTCCATATATTTTCTAACAATAGCTTTAATATTATATTTTTCCGTCGCTTTTTCTCTGATTTTGTTTAAGATTGTTTCAACGGTATGTTCTGTTTTCACAACAAAAGTAATCGGATATCTCTGAACCTTATCAATATCGAGAAAATATTTACCTGCATCAAGAGTTTCTGTGACTTGGAAAAATCTTCCCAGGGGTTTCATTACAAAATCTATACCCCCATCATTTGCGTTGGTTCGACCCGTTTTATATAAAACCAAATATTCCACGTTTAGTTCATCGAGTGACCAACCCCAATATATTTGTTGGTCTGCATAATATTCCTTCAAAATGGCGTAGCTGACAATTTCAAAAACTCTTGCATCTATATTAGGTTTCAGTAAATCTTTAATAAATTTAACCGCTTGTGAAGGATCTTGTTTCTGAATATCGATCATCTGTTGACAATAGATCATAAAGTCATTGAATGCTTGACCACGCGCCGCTATATAAGCATCAATAATATCTTTAATCGCTTCAGCAATATTTATTTGAGAATTATCAATAGAACATTTTAAGAGATTTTCATTAATCCAATATTTATTGGTTTTAGAATCTCTGATTATAGGTACATAAGATGACGTTGGAAAGTATTTTTTAAATTCTTCATTTAGTCTACTATTCAGGGCATGATTTTGGAGTTTACTTCCAAATGGAAGTTCTCGTTGTCTCTGAAGAAGTGTTGTAAATTTTGCCCCTTCATAATCACTATAACTGCCATTAATATGAAACTTATTATTTAGATAGTCCTCGATCAAGACATATATAGCATAATGATTTGCCAATCCTGCTCGTGACTTGGAACCACGATTAGCAGCTTTTGTCTTAATATTTAGATATTGTAATAACTCGCTAGAATCCAAGATTTTACTTCCCTGTTCAGGGAAATATATATTTAAAATTTCAGTAATCTTATCGGTAAATTCATGCTGTACTGTCGGCATTAAAAAGCTCCTTTTGGATGAAATCAAAATTTTGAATATTTTTATTTCTTCTAGTCTGTTTTTTCTGTGGAGGTAATAGCTTCTCACCTTTATATTCTTGCCATCCCAGAACTCGCCTTAGACCAATTTTAAGATACTCCTCTTGAGATTCTATGCTAATAGAAATTCTTCCTAATCGTTTGGCTACCGCACCTGATGTAAATGTCCCTCCAAATGGATCAAGTACAATACCACTCTCCTGACTACTAGCAAGAATTATCCTCTCTAGCAATGCTTCAGGCTTTTGGGAAGGATGGTTTTCGTATTCTTCCATAAGATATCTAACACGAGGAAAATACCAGACATTCCCCGGTACTTTTTCCGAATTATAGGGACTAGGAACAGATTTTCTATAATCAATTAACTTCCGTTGCGCGCCTGTTTTTGCTTCTATTTTAATATTATTCGAGTTGAATACATAATTACTTTTATTTTTAACACAATGAAGTAGGGGTTCATACATTGATCCAAAGTATTTTTTGGCTTGAACTCCTGAACTATCATAATGCCATATAATGCGACTCAGAATTACTATTTTATTTCTTAAATAAAGATCAAAATATGGCATCGCTTGGGTACTTGCCATCACATATAAACTTCCATTAGGCTTTAATATCCGAATACACTCATCTAGTAATTTATAAGCCCATACTGCATATTCTTCATCAGACTCCCACTTGTCATGGAAATTAGAGAATTGTTTCCCGATATTATAGGGAGGATCAATAAAAATTAGATCTACAGATTCAGATGTTATTTCACTTGACAAAATAGGTAAAGAATCACCGTGAAATATAATATGTCCCTGGTCTTCATATCGTTCAAACATTACCATTTTTTAGGAAAGTAATTGATAAACTAATAAAGTGTTTCGAGCTATTAGCGATCGCCCTAATCTAAAGTTACTAAATATCACCTTAGATCAGGACTTATTATAACTTTTTTTCACTATTTAACAACAACTAGAACTCGCAGGAGCGCAACAGGAACTATCAGAATTATTGATGGTAACGTGATAATGCTCTCCCTTGGTTTCTTCCGGTTTACGAATGGCATTCCGTCTACAATCGAATTCCGGGGCTGATTCTAGGGGGATAGTTTCATGGGGTAAAATTCCTAAAATATCTTGATAATAGGGGCCGTTTATGTTACTATAAATTTGGTAGGTTTTATCACAAACTGCCATCCGTTCCCCCCGATATAAAATATGTCCGTCATCGTCCATTACCTGTTTCCAGGGCCCTTTATAAATCACGGCTTGGTTTACATCTAAACAGGGGCCGTCTTTGCCTTTAAATGCAGTAACTGTTAGGGAACGAAACTCAATGCCATCAATCACTTGCCAAGGTTCCTCCTGTCGGGCTAATATCTCAACGCCATAAAATCCAGCCTGTTCAAAACGTTCTAAAAACTCATTTTCCCGAAAAGCTCCCGCAATACAACCACTCCAAAGATCGGGATCATTTAAAATTCTAGGTGTCGGATCTTGATCGCAAACAATATCAGAAATAACTGCCCGTCCGCCCCGTTTTAAGACTCGATAAATTTCTTGAAAGAGTTGATCCTTATCCTGGGGACGGACTAAATTTAAAACACAATTAGAAATAACAACATCAACACTGTTATCGGCAATTAAAGGGTTTTGTTGACGCAGGCGATCGCATTCTAACTCAAATTTCCCTAAGTCTTCAATTGATTGAATCGGATTAACCGTTAACCACCGTTGCACTTGATCTAAATCCAAGGCTAAATCCTGAATTTTTGCCTTAACAAAACTGGTATTCAAATAGCCTAATTTCTGAGCCATTTCCGGTTGATGGCTGCGGGAAAGAGCCAACATTGTATCATTAAAATCCACCCCGATCACTTGACCGGATGATCCCACTTTTTGGGCGATCATATAACAATTTTTACCCGCCCCGGAACCCAAATCAACTACGGTTTCCCCCGGGTTAACATAACGGGTGGGATCACCACAACCATAGTCCTTATCTATAATTTCCTGGGGAATAATTTCTAAATATTGATTTTCCTGATATTCCACCGGACAACATAGGGAAGGTTGTACTGTTTGCGCTCCGGCTTTGTAGCGTTCAATAACTGTTTCTTCAATATTGTAATTCATAGATTGTTGATAGCTTTAATTCAATTATAGTTTACAATTATGTTTCTTTCTCTAGGTTAGATTCGCCTAAATCCCTGAAAAGGGGGACTTTGAACTTTGGTTTTATCCTAGGTTAGATCCCCCTAAATCCCCCTTAAAAAGGGGGACTTTGAACTTGAGTTTTATCTTAGAGGGGTACTTTGAACTGGGGTTTTATCCTGAAAAAACGAGGAGTTAAATTGTCCATTTCCCCCCTTTTTAATGGGGTTAGGGGGGATCGAACATTTAGCCTCCCCAGATTTTTTTAATTACCTGCTCGGGAGAGATATCAGACATTTTGCCCGAAGGAGATTTAATCCCAATTACCCGATCGCTTTTTGGTAATAATTTAGCGGGTTCAGTTGGGCCAAATAAGGCAATTGTATAGGTTCCCACCGCAACGGCCAGGTGCATCGGGGCGCTATCGGTACAGAGCATTAAATTTGCTGAGGCGATCATCGCCGATAATTTACCAATATCCTCCGGTTGGGTGACTTTAACCTGGGGACAAGATTCGACAATTTGCCGCACTAACGCCCCATCTTCTGGCCCCTGGACAATGATCACGGGGAGGTTGGGTTGGCGCTGTTGAATATCTTGAATAATTTTTTGCCAACTGGCCACGGGGTAGATTTTATCAATGCCTTTTAGTTGGGCTAACTGGCTAGATCCGCCATGAATCAAAATATAACCACTATCCTTGACTCCTAAGCGTTTTTGTTCCGCTTCTCCCCAGTCGAGATCCAATTTAGGCACATTAATCGATAATCCTGAAAAGGGGGTAATAATGTCCAACCCTTTGAGCAGGTCATAATACATTTCGGCGGCGTATTGCTCTGGTTTTAAGGGGACTGGGTTGCTAATAAATAGCCCCTCACCCCCGCCTGCGTAACCAATGCGGGTGGGAATACCCGTTAACCACAATAACAATCCCACTGTCCAACTTTGACCCAGGGATACCACCACCTCATATTCCCGGTCACGGACAATTCCTAAAAAATTTCCCCAGTCGGCTAAACTGTTTCGTCCCTTGAAGTCATAGGTGAGAGTTTCAGAAACGGACTTACAAACCCGATAAGCTCCCCTGGCTCTGGGTTCTACCATAACAGAAATTTGGGCTTCAGGATAGGCTTGCTTGAGGCCATCCAGGGTGGGAAAAAACAGGATTTGATCGCCTATTCCACCTGGGACAAGGGCTAGTATTCTCATCATTAAAGAGTTAATCTACAAGATCAGCTTAATTCTAATACGAACACAGAGTTGTCAATCTTACCTCTAAATTTTCACAATGCACTTATTAATTCCGGCGGCGGGTATGGGACGCAGAATGGGGAGCGATCGCAACAAATTGCTCCTGACCCTATGGGACAAACCCCTATTAGCTTGGACACTCGAAGCGGCGGAGGCTTCAGCTTGTATTGACTGGATCGGGATCATGGGTCAACCCGTGGATTTTCCCGACTTTCAGGAAATTTTGGCCAGTGTTAATCTAACTAAACCCGTCGAGTTAATTCAGGGGGGCGAAACCCGTCAACAGTCGGTTTACAATGGCTTACAGGCCTTACCACCGGATGCGGAGCGGGTCTTAATTCATGATGGGGCGAGATGTTTGGCCACACCGGAGTTATTCGAGCGCTGTGGGGCGACGTTGCAGACCTGTTCGGGGTTAATTGCCGCTATTCCAGTCAAGGATACAATTAAGGTTGTTGATGAAAATGGGTTAATTTTAGATACACCCGATCGTCAACAATTATGGGCGGCGCAAACGCCCCAAGGGTTTGAGGTGAAATTATTAAAAGAATGTCATGATCAAGGAATTCAACAGGGTTGGGAAGTTACTGACGATGCGGCCTTATTTGAAAAATGTGGGTTATCCGTTCATATTGTCCCAGGGGAAGAAACTAATTTGAAAGTGACAACCCCTGTGGATCTAAGTGTGGCAGAATTTATTTTAAGATCAAGACTCAAGAATCGTGAATAAAAATATGATCACAATAACAACATTTAAGCAGAACTGGCTAAATATCTTAATTCGGGAGTTTATTAACCTCGGAATTATTAATTTATATTTAGCCTCATCCTTTAGTATTTTAGTAACATTAAATTCCCTAGCCTTAGTTAAATATGGTATTGATGGCTTTAACTACGGGATTACAATTATGGGCGCATTAGTTTTAGGAAAGGTGATTCTTTTATCGGAAAAACTCCCCATTGTAGAACGCTATGAACATAAACCCTTAATCATTTCGGTGGGTTATAAATCCGTTTTATTTACCCTCATTGCTTTATTTTTTAATAGTGTGGAACATTTAATCGTCGGTTTATTTCAACAAGAATCCCTGGAACGGATTTTAATAGAACTGCAAAATCAAGTTTCTCAAATTGATTTGTTTTATCAAATTCTCTGTTTATTAATTGTTTTTATTCCCTTCTTTACAATGAGAGAATTAAATAAAATCTTAGGAAAGGGAACCTTATTCAACTTGTTTTTTACCCGTAGGGATTTTAAGGTTGAGGAAGCTGCTTCAATGCTTGCTGAAGAACTTCTACTCCAGCATGGGTCAGATAGGCATTTTCACTAATATAACGTTTCCAGGCTTTGGTTCCGGGTTGTCGGGCAAATAACTCTAAAAAATGGCGGGTCATACTATTTAATTTTACCCCTTTTTGTAACCAATATTCCAGATAAGGATACATAGCTTCTATGACTTCCTGGCGGGTCAAGGGAGGTGTTTTTTCTCCATAGATTTCTTGATCCGCCGTTGCGAACAAATAGGGGTGATCATAAGCAGCGCGTCCGATCATCACAGCATCAACAAATTGTAGTTGATCTTTGACTTCTGCTAAGGTTTTAAACCCACCATTAATTTCAATAAATAGATGGGGAAACTCTTGTTTTAAACGATGAACTTCTTCATATCTTAAAGGGGGAATAGTCCGGTTTTCTTTAGGACTTAAACCCTGTAACCAAGCTTTGCGAGCATGAACACTAAAGTATTGACATCCGGCGTTAGAAACGATTCTGACAAAATGGGCCATATCTTCATATTTATCCTGGTCATCAATACCAATTCGATGTTTAATAGTCACCGGAATATTAACCACTTTTTGCATCGCTTCTACTGCTTGAGCGACTAACTCCGGTTGCGCCATTAAACACGCCCCGAAATTGCCATTTTGCACTCGATCACTGGGACATCCGACGTTTAAATTAACCTGATCATATCCCCGATCTTCGGCTATTTTGGCACAGGTTGCCAGATGATTGGGATTATCTCCTCCTAATTGTAATACGAGGGGTTTTTCTTCGGGAGAAAATCCTAATAACTGCTCTTGATCTCCATGTAAAATTGCCGCCGTTGTCACCATTTCTGTATAGAGCAAAGTTCGCTGGGTGATTTGTCGCATAAAATAGCGATAATGGCGATCTGTGCGATCCATCATCGGTGCAATACTGAGGGGATAAATCGGATTTAAGGTTAAAGTTGAAGTCGAAAAATTCATTAAATTTAGGATTTTGTTGCTTTTAATTCTAGGGTGATTTTGAGTTTTCCGGTTACGGGGTTAGAAGGTTGCCAAGTTAGGAGCGATCGCCGAATTTGATCAATAATCATCGCCTGTTTGAGATTATTCTCTAAATCCAGATTAGAGTCAATATCATCAAAAATGGCTCGTTGGACATTCCCTCGATCAATGATCATTTCAAAGGTGACTTTTCCATTGATTTCATCAGCTAAATTCAACCCTTGGAAATAACGGTTGAGGTCATTAATTAGGGTGCGATCGCTAATTCCCGTAACTTCAACAACTGTTATTTTTACCGGACTATTTCCAATTAAATTAATATTTGTGGGTTCCGGGCTTATTCCCCGAACGGGAGGGGGCGGTGGCGCAATTTCTGGACTACGTTGACTGCCATAATTATTATAACCAGATGCAGAACGAGTTGGCCCGAAATTAATAGCAGCAGATGAGGGTAATTGAGTGGGCTTGGCTGCGTCAAAAATACCGCCATAACTCACCCCTTGGGGCAATTCTAGGGGAACTTCTACGGTGTGACGAGTTCCATTGGGATCGACCCGAACTTCTTCGCTCACGGCGACAAAAGCGGTATATTCAGACAGTAATTGATAGGCTAAAGCGGTGCGTGTTACCCCTTCAACCCCCGATTTTGTTTCCCCAGAAAACATTTGATTCATCAGGTCTTTAATTCTCGCCCGCCCCCACAATTTAGCAATGGCAATGTTACCCGATTCGTTATTATTGATCTCAGGAAAATTAACGGGTAAGGTTTGTTCATAGCGATCGCCTTTTGCAGTTATTCCGGTAATTTTTAATAAGCCATTGCGACGATCTAATTTACGTCCAAATAAGACTAAGGGTTGATTATCAAACAAATCCGATAAGCTGACCGGATAAATTTCTGGTTTTAATCCTTCTCCTTGCCAACTGATTTCAATATCTGTTAGAATGGGGCTATTAATTTGTCTAAAAAAGGTTTCTACAACAGCTTCTGTGGCTTCATCTTGACGCACAATTTGGGTTGTTCCCCGGCCAATTTCTCCCAAACGATTGAGTAAAAATCTATTTACAGAACTTCCCACCCCAAAGGCATAAAATCTATTTCCGGGTTTAAGTTTATTTTGAACTTCTGCAATCACTTCCTGATCATTTCCAATATATCCATCTGTTAATAGAACAATACTGCGTAAGCGACCCTGAGAGGGAGAGGGAAACTTCATAACCGTCTGGATTCCATTTAATAATTCCGTCCCGCCATTAGCTTCTAATTGATTAATATAATTGATCGCTTTTTGTCGGTTATCTGGGGTATTTTCTAAGGGAGTTTCTGATAAAGTATTGGTGGTATTAGCAAAATCAATAATATTAAAGGTATCTTCGGGATTTAATCCTTGAATAAATCGTTTCATTAATTCTTGAGATTTTTTAAGCGGATCTCCTTCTTGGGAACCGGAAGTATCCATCAGAAAAATAACGTCTTTTGGAATAATTTGATTCGGATTATAACGAATTGCAGGTAACAAATAGGCGGCAAAATGTCCCCCCTGTTGATTCGCTTCTGTTAATACCGTTGCTCTTGTATTTTCTCCTGAAATTTGATATCTTATAATTAGATCTTTATTAGGAATTTGATCGGATTGATCTAAACTAACAAATATCCGATTTCCCTGCTGTTGGGTAATAATTTTATGGGAAGTTGAACGCACATTTTCAATCGAAACTCCGGCATCAATTTCCAGATCAACTTGAATTTTATGGGGGGATTTTGTCTCTCGGTCAATAATAGGAGGCGTGATTCGATCCGCATCGGGAACCTGATTAGTATTGGGTTGATTTTTATTAATTAATTGACCGGGAATATAACGGGGGCCAACCACCATGGGAAACACAAATTCATAGTTTCCTCCTTCAAATTTTAATTGATCAATATAGCGAATAGTTACGGATATTTGTTCGCCGGGTTGAATATTAGCAAGAGATTGGGTAAAGATATTATCTCGCTCCTGCTCTAATAAGGCGGTAGTGCGACCTTGATCTTTTGCCCGTTGATAGATTTCCTTCGCGTCTTCTCGGGTTTCAATTCTGGATTTGATGGTGCGATCGCCGATTTTAATTACCATCTGATCAACGGCGGCTTGATCAGGGAGAGGAAATACATAAATCGCTTCTAAAGGTTCTTTAAATGGATTTTCAAAGGTTTGAGAAACTTCAACCTGTGAAACATTCCCGGAAATTTTAGCTTTAACTTGGGTTTGTTTTAGGGGAAAAACTTGGCTTTGAGTTGCAGACTGAACATATAAACCCCCTAATGGTTTTTCCGAGAGTTGTTGAGGAAGTTGTGCTAATTTCAACCCTGAAGATTGACGATTCAACTGTTGAGGTAAACTAGCAAAAGTTGGGGGTGTATTTCCAATAAAATTTAAACTACTAAAAATCATAATTCCCAAGGAAAGTCTGGCTATCGTTGATAAAGAGTTCATAAATAAAATTGTCATTATTTTAGTTAGACTATCAGTTAGGTCTACTGACTAAGACCCAATTCTGAGTATAAACGTTCCTGAGCTAGATCACTTTTTGAGATTCCCAAGACTCCTGTAGGAAAAGCTAAGTTTGCTGTCTGTGAGTGACGATTGTATCGTTTTTTGCCGCGTCTGAATCATCAGATTTTTAGGAAAATCCAGCAGGGACTCAATAAACGGCTATAATCCATAGTGAGGTTATTAATAAAACGGCTCTAGTCCGTCCTCAAGTTATTAATTATTGATTTCTAATGCTGGCAAATAAACCCCCAATTCGGATTTTTATTAGTACGGGAGAAGTCTCAGGCGATTTACAAGGATCAATGTTAATTGAAGCTCTGTTAAGACAAGCCAAAAACCAAAATATCTCTACAGAAATTATAGCATTGGGTGGGGAAAAAATGGCCGCAGCCGGAGCAATATTATTAGGAAATACTACAGGTATCGGTTCCGTTGGGCTTTTAGAATCTATCCCTTATATTATTCCGACTTATTTAATCCAGCAAAAAACCAAACAATATTTAAAAAGTCATCCTCCCGATATTGTGATTTTAATTGATTATATGGGGCCGAATATTGGCATCGGAAATTTCATTAAAAATCACTTCCCCCAAGTGCCGATCTTCTATTATATTGCACCGCAAGAATGGGTGTGGTCATTGGGTTCAAAGAGTACGGAACAAATTGTGAAATTAAGCCACCGAATTTTAGCGATTTTTCCTGAAGAAGCCCGTTATTTTCAATCAAAAGGTGCTCAGGTAACTTGGGTGGGCCATCCCTTATTAGACCGGATGAAAACGGCTCCCAGTCGAGAAGAATCTCGGATCAAATTAGGGATAGAACCGGATGAAATTGCGATCGCGTTACTTCCGGCGTCCCGATGGCAAGAAATCAAATATTTAATGCCGATATTGTTGGAAGCAGCACAACAAATTCAAGATAAAATTCCTGGAGTTAAATTTTGGATTCCGGTGTCTTTACCCGAATATGAAAATGCCATAGAAACAGCTATTAAAAACTATCAATTAAATGCGGTTTTAGTTTCAACAAAATCAGGAAATTGTCAAACCTTAGAAGTGATATCTGCCGCTGATTTAGCAATTACCAAATCAGGAACCGTTAACTTAGAAATTGCCTTATTAAATGTTCCCCAAGTTGTGGTTTATCGGGTGAGTAATTTAACCGCTTGGCTGGTTCGTCGTTTCTTAAACTTTTCAGTTCCGTTTATTTCCCCTACCAATTTAGTCCAAATGCAAGCCATCGTGCCTGAACTGGTACAAGAAGAAGTAACCCCTAAAAATATTGTACGAGAAGCAATAGAATTACTCACAAATCAACCCAAACGACAGGAAATATTAAATCGCTATCAACAGATGAAACAAGCATTAGGAGAGGAAGGAGTGTGCGATCGCGCAGCTTTAAAAATTCTCAATAGTGTAAAATTGACATAAGATAAAATAAGATTTAAAATAGGAGGAATACACAGATTAACACAGATTAAAAATCCGTGAAATCCTCTTAAATCCGTGATCCCCATTACCTATTAAAAAAAAATTAGGAACTAGGCAGGGAAACAATATAACCCTAATGCCTAATTCCTAAACCCTTGATTAATTTTTTAGGGGTTTTATCTTTCAAAATTGGAAGAACTATCAACCTCATCATCAGAATAGTCTACGGGTCGATATTCAACATAATCCGTTGAATTATCATTCGGACGGCGATCTTCAGAATAGCGATATTCCGAAGAAGCAGAGGGACGACGGCGAGACCGTGGTGCATCAGAAGCAGAAGTTGTCCAATCCTCTCGATCTACCGCAGGCGCTGCGGGAGGACGGTTAGAGCGACTTTTGGGAGGTCTTTGTTGCCGTTCTCTAGGGGGTTCTCCCCAATCCGAGGTCGGTTCTGGACGAGATTCTGGACGAGATTCTGGACGAGATTCTGGACGGGGACGACGTTTGCGAGGACGCTCCTCCGACGGCGGGTAGTCAACGGTGCTACTTTTGCGACTAGAGGGACGCCGACGCACCGAATCATCTTCATAAGCATCGGCTCGGCTCAAACGAGTATCACGACTCCCGCGAATTTGACGGGCCATTGGCTGATATTCTCCCGTTGGTTCGAGTTCGTCCAATTCTGCATCCACCCGATAAACGTCACTGACATAGCGTTCATCGTCTACAATTGGCCCTCGTTCCTTAGCTTGGACAACAGCAATTCCTCTGAGGCGAACACTTTCCACCGCAAAGAAAACTGCACTTCCAGTTAATAAAAATTGACCAAAGGCTAGAATTGGATCAAGTCGCCATCCTTGAAACAACAGAATCCCGCCACAGAGTAAGGCAATGGCGGCAAAGAAAATATCATGATCCCGTGCTAGTTTTGGCCGCCAAGAACGCAGGAAATATAATCCAGCACCAGAAACCGCGAGGGCAATCCCCACTAAGCTGCTGAAATTTAAACCTAAATTAACCATTATTTTTTCTCCTATGCCAGTCCTATTTTAGCGATTTCTTTTGAAAATCTCTAATCACCGACGCTTGGGGCTGGGTATTTTGGCAAAAATAAACATTAGGGGCCATCGATTCAGATAGAATTCTGATTCTTAGCCCCTAAGTCTATAGGTTCAAGCAGGATTTTGGCAAGTCTGCCTAGACCCGTTTCCAGATCACCAGTCTAGGAACGAATGACTTTATCTTTTTTGCTGATAAAGAGCAGACCGACAGTTGCAGGAATTACCACAATTAGGATTCCAGCCAGCAAACTATAGAAAAAGTTCATTAATGAAGGTGTCATAACAAATGTAATCCTTGTCTTAGATTGATTTCTTGGTTTACCAGTTTAACAAAATTTCACAATATTGAGAAGACATTCCTCTATTTATGAGAAAATTTCCCAAAACCGCTAAAATTGATCTGATAAACAGTAACAAAACTTAAAATATTTTTTCTGATCCTATGGATACAACAACGATTTTAACGTGGGGTTTAGGTTTGATTCTGGGTTTGATGACCTTTTTGTTTATTTTCCGAATCGTCCTCACCTGGTATCCCCAAGTCAATCAACAGCGTTTTCCCTTTAACCTAATTGTTTGGCCCACCGAACCCTTTTTAGTCCTTACCCGCAAAATAGTTCCCCCAGTAGGAGGAGTAGATATTACCCCGATTATTTGGGTGGGACTATTTAGTTTGTTACGAGAAATGCTCCTCGGTCAACAGGGTTTATTAAGAATGATGTGAACTCCCCAACAAACAGGAGGATAAAACGGATATTTTCCTTTTCACCCCAAAGGGTGAGAGGTTAACCTTTGAATATTAGTGGATCAGGATTTAGATCAAAACGGTGTATTATGTCCGAAGATCCTGGTCGTTTTGCCCAGAATCCTAATAACAACTATATTTCTAAGTCTATTTATGTTACGCCGAATTATTCAATTTTTCAAACGACTGATTCAACGGCTGTTCGGGAAGCAACCTACTCCTCCATCGCCCTCCGTCCAGACGACTCCAACTCGGACAGATACGGAATATGAAGCCCTATTTCTGCAACTGTTAGACACCTTACAACCCGCCAGCAGTCGGGGACAAATTAAGGGATGGTTGATAGGTAATCGGGTGCAAGAAACGGAGTTAGTGGCTTGGTTGGAACGGTTTGGAACTCGTTTACAGGAAACACCCAGTCAACACGAAGAACTCGCACAACGCTTGGTATTTTTAGCGGGTCTGGATGTTGGTGATTTGGGAGATGTGGCGGGAAGTATTGGGAGAAGCATTTTAGCTCAATTAACTTCAGAAGCTGAGGTGACAACTTCAGATATTAATGAGATTAAACCGATCATTGATGCAGAATTTATTGAGGATGGATTGAGGGTTGCTACTCCGGTGAATCCTTCTAATAATATTGAGGTTTCTCCGATTATTGATGCGGAATTTATTGGGGGTGGTGTTACCCATTCAACAGAAGAAGAAACTCCAATAGTTGACGAAACTCCCGTTAGTTACCAACCGGAAATTATTCCCGAAGAAACTCCAATAGTTGACGAAACTCCCATTAGTTATCAACCGGAAGTTATTCCCGAAGAAACTCCAATAGTTGAGGAAAACCCCATTAGTTACCAACCGGAAGTTATTCCCGAAGAAACTCCAATAGTTGAGGAAAACCCCGTTAGTTACCAACCGGAAGTTATTCCCGAAGAAACTCCAATAGTTGACGAAACTCCCATTAGTTACCAACCGGAAATTATTCCCGAAGAAACTCCAATAGTTGACGAAACTTCATCGGAGGTTAAAGAATGGTTCGAGCAAGGAATTAAACAAGATGAAGCTGGAGATTTTCAGGGAGCTTTAGACTCATTTGATCAAGTGCTTAAACTGCAACCGAATCATATTTGTGTTTGGTTTTATCGAGGTAATACCCTCAGAAATTTAGGCAGAATTGAAGAAGCCTTATCCTCCTTTGAACAGGCGATTATCCTACAACCCGAATATGCAGATGCTTGGAATAATCGAGGTAGTGTTTTAGAAGTTTTAGGGAATATGGAAGAAGCCTTAAAATCCTATCAACTTGCAGTTGATTTAGAACCCAATGATCCCTATATTTGGAATAATCGAGGAAACGCTCTATCGGATTTAGGACGATTAGAAGAAGCCTTAGAATCCTATCAACAGGCGATTCAATTAGAGCCTAATTATTTTAATGCTTTATATAACCAAGGCATTTCACAACTCAATTTAGGAAGATTAGAAGAAGCCTTAATTTCCTTTAATCAGGCGCTGGAATTGCAACCGGATGATGCCGATGTTTGGTATAATAAAGGTCTGACATTACAGGATTTAGGACAAACAGAAGCAGCCGTTGCAGCCTTTGAAAAAGTCAAAGAATTACAACCGGATGAAATCGAAGGTTAAACTGGTAGGGGTTGGGTCTCCCAACCCTCTTGGGCTGTGGGTTTAGAGAGAGGCTACCCTACAAATTTCATCACAAATCCTACAAGGATTACTATTGCTGTGGTATTTTGTGGGGGATTTCATATATAGCAGTTGCCACATCTATTAGGACATTCTTGAAAGCTAAAAGCTACTTATAGTAAGTATTTACCTATTGCCCATTGCCCATTCCCTATTGCCTCTTGCTATAAAATGCGATCGCTATCCTTCCAAAACACCGGACAATAATTAAGGCTGAATATCCTAAAATATTGTGAAACTTTTTGACGAAATTCGTTTTAACCCCTATTTATTAAAGATCGTGACCGTGGTTGCGATCGCATTTTCCCTAAACAGTTGTAGCAGTAAACCCGCCGACTGCATCAAACTAATCGGTATGATCAATGAAGGTCAAACCTTAGTAGTTAACCTCAGTCCTAAATTAGATGGGACAACCACCCAACAACTGTCTCAAGAATTAAACAGTATTGCCAAGGAGATAGAAACCCTAACCATTAAAGATCAATCCCTACAAACCTTTCAAAAAAACTCAACCCAACAGTTTAAAGACTTATCTAATAGTCTCAAACAAATCGCTGAAGCCCTAACCATTGCGGAGAAAGCCCCCGTTACTCCCGAAGGGAAAAAACAACTATTAGAAGCTCAACAAAAGGTCAAAGAAGCCGGAGAAAAAGCCAAACAAATTGTTTCCAACAACGAGGTATTATTCAAAGAATTAGTTAACTATTGCCCCAGTAAAAAACCCTAATGATGAATTTCCAGACTTAAAACATAACGACCCATTTGCAAATTTTCTGACCAGAGTTCGTATTCCAAACGCACATATTCCGGCAGAGGATGTCCGACCAATTCCAACTTCCGAGTAAAATTACGCAGACGCAATTGACTGGCCATAGCTTGTAAATCCGTTTGTAAATAATAGCGACTCAAGCCATACATTCCCTGTTGCCATAAATGACGATAACTATATTTCCCCTGTCCCTGCATCGTCATCACCGCCCGATAGGGAGACACCTCCAGCCACAATAGACGGGGTTTCTGGGGAGGTTTTGCCGTTTCCTGGGGCAAAATATCAGGCTCCCATTCCACTAACGCCGGTTCATGTAACAATAAATGGAATTGATCTCGCTCCTTCTGATAGAGGGTTGCCGACCCCTCAATTAAAGAGCGCAGGGGTAAGTCTACGGCAACTAAAGACAGACTCACGGGGACGCGATAGTGTGTTAACATAACTCATCTCAATATTAGGTAAAATTCTCGATGTTTCCAATTTGCTTAGAGTCGAGAAAGCGGTAGGATCACTTTTAGAAATCAGTGGCCTAATCTAAAATCATAAAATGCAAGAGACTATCGTAACAACAGAAAATACAGAAACTGAGCAAATATTAACAATACACCCCCCCAAATCGGGATTATCCTTACAAGGTCGCATTCGCATTCCTGGGGATAAATCGATTTCCCATCGCGCCTTAATGTTAGGAGCCTTAGCCCAGGGTGTCACCACCATCGAAGGGTTATTGTTAGGAGCAGACCCCCGCAGCACCGCCGAATGTTTTTCTCGGATGGGGGCAGAAATTTCCGAGTTAAATTCCGAACGGGTAGAAGTCAAAGGCATTGGACTGGGTAATCTGCAAGAACCCCTGGAGGTTTTAGACGCGGGAAATTCCGGTACAACCCTACGGTTAATGTTAGGAATACTCGCCTCCCACCCCGGACGATTTTTTAGTGTTACCGGGGATAGTTCCCTGGTACGTCGGCCCATGTCCCGGGTAACTAAACCCTTACAACAGATGGGGGCTACCATTTGGGGCCGTCAAGGGGGATCTTATGCGCCCCTAGCGGTTCAGGGCCAAGCCCTGCGCCCGATTCATTATATTTCCCCTATTGCTTCAGCCCAGGTGAAATCCTGTATTCTGTTAGCCGCGTTGATGACGGAAGGAGAAACCACCGTTACCGAACCCGCCCTATCCCGGGATCACAGTGAACGAATGTTAAGGGCATTTGGGGCTAATTTAACCGTTGAACCGGATACTTATAGTGTAACCGTTAAAGGCCCAGCAGAACTGCACGGTCAGCACGTTGTGGTTCCGGGGGATATTAGTTCGGCGGCTTTTTGGTTAGTGGCGGCGGCCATTGTTCCCGGGTCGGAATTAGTGGTAGAAAATGTGGGGGTGAACCCGACTCGCACCGGAATTTTAGAAGCCTTAGAAAAAATGGGAGCCAATCTGCAATTAGAGAATGAACGGACTGTGGCGGGGGAACCAGTGGCGGATATTCGAGTGAAATATGGCGCGTTAAAAGCCTGTGAAATTGGGGGGGATATTATTCCTCGATTAATTGATGAAATTCCAATTTTAGCGGTAGCCGCGACTTTTGCCGAAGGAACAACGATTATTAAAGATGCGGAAGAATTAAGGGTGAAAGAAAGCGATCGAATTACGGTAATGGCGACTCAAATGAGTCAATTGGGAGCTAAAATTAGTGAACGTCCCGACGGCTTAGAAATTACAGGGGGTTTTGCTTTAAAGGGGACAGAAGTTGATAGCGATACGGATCATCGCATTGCTATGAGTTTAGCGATCGCGGCTTTAAATTGTCAAGGAAAAACCACGATTCACCGCGCCGAAGCCGCCGGAATTTCTTACCCGAATTTCGTTGCTACGTTAACCGAAATTTGTACGGTTTAAAATTATCACAAACACTCAAGAAACCGGGTTTCTGATTATTTGAGAAACCTGGTTTTAATAAGAGCGATCGCAGTTAACCAAACCTGAGCATTATTATACTCAAAATAACCAGTATTTCACAATCAAATGAAGCAGAAACCCAATTTTAATAAGATGCTATTCAAGATTATTCATACACTTGACGGCGATGTGCAATCACAATCACAATAACTATAATTTGCTTTTTTTCCTCATTAATAGAATAGATAACTCGATAGTCTCCAACACGATAACGATAATATCCAGCTAACTCGCCTTTAAGGGGTTTAATATTAGGATGGTAACGAGGGGTAATTTTAATTGTATGAAAACAGCGATCTAACTTTTTCTGAAGGGAAGCAGATGCTTCTTCAAAAAAGTCCTGAGCTTCACTATTAATAACAATTTCATACATAAAATTAATATTTCCGTTTGAGTTTATCAACAGAAATCAATCGTTCTTCTAAAACATCTTCTTTGCCTTTTTCAAAAGATTCTTTAAACCCAGGAATTTTCAGTAATTCTTCTGTTGCTTCTTGACTTTCTCGTTCTGCTAAATACGATAAAAAATCCGCAGCTACCATCAGTTTTTCAGGAGATAGCTGATCAACATACTGTTTAACTTGATTGCGAATATCGGTAACGTTCATAAAGTGCTTTTGAATTTGGTTATTGTCTATTATATAATTTTTTTGAAGAATGCGATCTCTCACCCATAAACCTACTTATAAACACCATTTTTACTAAATTTAACTTTCATCCTTCACCCAATTTGTCATATCTACAAAATCATGTTCATCATATTTTTCAGGTGAATAAAAATTTTTACTAATTTCTTTCATCTCTTGATCACTGACATCAGGAATTAAAACTTGCATTAACGAGAGACGTTCTTCTCTAAGAACTTCTCGAATGCTTTCTTTCATCAGTTGTTTTAAGGTTTCCATTTCCATAAGTTTAGAAAAGCGATCGCTCTTATAATTTAAGTATCTGAATTGTTGCTGATTCGGCTAATATAATCAAGGATTGTTCCTAAATTATTGCGGATTTTTATAAGTTTTTGCAACCCAGTATTAGAAGCTGCTATCGCCTCTTGTTGGTCTTGGCGGGCTTGGGCTATTTTCTTGTCAATTTCTTCATAAACTTGCTGCTCGAAATCCTTCTCATGCTGCAAGATTTGATCTTCTAAATCTTTAGCAATGACTTGAAAATGACTGGTAATATCTCGGCGTATATCTGCCATTTTTTGTTGACGTTGATGCTCATTGTGCATTTCCCAAGCCTCAACCCCAACAGACACTAACGCTAAAGCAGGGCCTAAAAAACTAGCAACATTTCCAATATCTTTAGCAATTCCCACTGCTTGCCAAGGTTTAAACTTAAATCCGACAAATTTGCCAACTTCTAAAACAGCTTGATGCAAACTACTACCCGCTACATCTATAGAATGTAAAAAGCCTTCTGCTCCAGTTTTTAGAAAATTGTTGGTAGCCAGTTTAGAAACTTGTACTCCTGCGGTTTCGCCAATGGCTTTAATCCAGGTGACTTGACTTTTTAGACGTTCCATATCTATGCCTGTGCTAAAATTATTAGCCGAAACTGTTTGATTTTTGTCGAGGCAAGCAACAAAAGACTGAACTAAATTATCCTGAAAAATGGCTTCAAATTCTTGGCGAACATCTTCTACCGCAGCAGTAAGTAGGTGGGCGAGAAAATCAACAAGTATGTAACGAAAAGTTAACTTGGTTGTTGCTCCGAGTGAAATTTCATCCGTTGTGTGGTGTAGTTTCCTCTTTCTGCCCTAGCTTGAATACCATTAATTACCGCATAAGCTAGGTCTAATTCATCCTCAAATGTTTGTCCTGATAGTTCATCTTTTTTGAGATGTTGCCACTCTAATTCAATCGGATTCATTTCGGAACAATATTTAGGTAAACAGAAAATATACAAACCCATACTTTCCCATTTTGGCCAGAGTTTTTTCACCTCATGGCATTGATGTATCGGGCTATTATCTTGGACAATAACTCTCATCCGTCCGGCTTTTTCAGCCTCTGTTGCTTCTTGTTCCATCATTTGGATATAACACTTGCGATTCACACCTCCAATCACCAAGCCGTAAACAAAACTGATTTGCTGTTGCAAAAACCCAATAATACTTAATCTTCGACCCCGACGATGTGTTTGTTCTAAACGTTTTTGTTCCCCTCTAAAATAATAGGTGTAACCCGGTTCACTCCACAGACAAAAACCCGATTCATCTAAATACTTTAAGTCAATTTCTCCAGCCGCAGCCGATAATTCCAACATCTCTAAATCTGCCTGTTTCTGAGCACGGACTATCGGATCTTGTTTTCCTTTGTGGCTCTTTCTGGCTCGCTTCCAATTCACCCCCTTTTTTTGAGCACCCGTCTTAATCTATCGGGACTCAATTTAATCGACCGTTCTTGTTCTAATTTTTGGGCTAATTGCTCAGAGTTGTATGTCCGGGGTTCTCTTCTGAGACATTCTTCTAAAAATACTAAGTCCTCTTCTTTCCACTTGGCTTTCCCCCCGCGACCTGGTTTTTCCCATAACCCTTCTAGCCCCAACTTTTCCCATTTGTGCAACACTTCTCTGACAGTCTGTGCCGTCCAATTGAAATAAGTTGCTATTTTTTCGACGTACCAACCTTGTGAGTTTAAGCGAATCACTTCGGCTCGGTCTTTAACTTTCTGTGGTATATCTGCTGTTCTCAGGTTGAACAGGGTTTTGTCTTGCTCACGAGTTAGAAATACCCTTAAACGAGCACCCATATTTTCATGACCTCGGTAGATTTCTTCTTCCTCTTTATTTATCTTTACATACTTTCGTTTCTTCCTGCCTACCTACTTAATAACATTTTGTAATTCTGCTTCGGCTGTTTCATAATGTTTTTTAACATTCAGTTCACTTTGTTGATTTAAGAGAGCGAAATCTTCTGTTCCTACCGCATTTGCTAAAACTGTTCCTTCTTTGACAATATGTGAGGACATTTTTAAAGTAATATTTTTAACTTTCGTTTGTAAACGACTGCGTTCTTTACGAAGAATGCGGGAAAGACGAGTTAAAATCTCTAAAAAAGCATTATCTTCAGGGGAATTTCGAGTAAAAATTAATTCCGCTTCATCAACAAAACCTAAAGCAATCCGAATGGGAGTATCGAATTTCACGAAAGCAGAGCGTTTTTGAACAAATTTATTTAAAGCATCAATAAAAGTTTGAAAACGACTAATTTCTATCAGAAAATCTTCTTTTTCATCAATACCTTCACAGTAATCTTTTGCATCAATAAAACAAACCGGAAATTCATCAAAACTATAGGGTTTTAGTGCTTGAGCTAAACTTTCACGATAATGAGCAATCAGTTCTTCTTCTTCTCCGGCTCCATCTGACATTTTATTAACAACTAACATCATTTTCCAGCGATAACCTTTGTTATAGGCTAAGTTTTTGAAATTCTCAACTGTGATAGAGTCAAACAGCATATAAGTTAGACAAAATACCAGTAAGTCAGCTTTATTAATTGCCTCGTATGTAATTTGATCATGATCTTGGCGTTCAGTAAATAACCCTGGCGTGTCAATAATTTTAATCCCATTCCAGTTATAAGCGGTTGTTATATCGGTAGCAATATCCGCATCAATTTTAATATCTCTGTTTCCCGTTAATGCAGAAATTATAGTTGATTTACCTGAGCTATATTGCCCAATAAAAGCAACGCTTAAAACCCCATCTTCTCGATATACTTTTAACTCCTCTCGCAGCTTTTTCTGAATTTCCGTCAGTTCCGGGAGATTGGCTTCAGCGAGTGATTTCTCAAAATAAGCCAAGATTTTATTAAATTTTTCACCTACTATAGCTGATTTAAAGATAGAGTTTTGAGCAGCCATTTTTTTCTTCCTTAATTTAAGGTTTACAAGATTTTATTATCATTGATGATTAGATCCTCTTGAAGTACACTCTTAAGTTCTTCTGAGGATTTATTGACCGAAATCTTAACTTTTGTCTGGATCAGAATTTTCTGACCAAAATTTCTCTCAACTTTTTTAATGCTGTTATTGATATTTTGAGGATTTAATTCTTCATCTCGATCATTCAGCCAGTCAATAATTCGTTTAGCATAACCCCGATTAAGCCAGTTAGAATTATCCTTAAGTTCATTATTTGCCTTGTCTAACTGTTTAGCAATATCATCTAATCCTTCGATTAACTTATTAAAATAAACCTCGATTGCTGTGATAATACTTTGACAAGATTGAATGAAATTCTCATCGGCTTGCTTAAGATATTTGCGTTTCTCCTGGTTAAGCTGTGTATATAATTCCTCAGAGATTTTTTGAACGGCTTCTCGTCTTTTTTGCTCCTTAGACTTAAACAAGTTTTTAGCAAAACCTACCAGTCCACCTACAATGCTAACAACTAAAGCTATAGGGGGAGAAACAAACGCTAAAATAGCAGAAGCTATCAGTAAAATACTACCACTGATTCTAAAAATATCGCGAAAATTAATAGAGCCTTGTTCCTTAAAACTAAATTTATATTGTCCAATTTGGGCGACAAGCTCTAGCTCACGACCGACTTCCTCTAATATTTCTTGAACTTCTTTATTAAAGGTTTTACTCGATTCTTCATAACTCCCTCTTAACCGTTGCTCAAATTGTAAGAAGTTAAGGGTTTTCTCCCATCCTAATGTTAATTCCTGTTCCTTAGACTGCCAATGCTGTTCTGCAAAAGTCGGAACTGCATTAATTGCATCTTGAAAAATTGTCTCAGTTTGTTGCAATAAAAAAGCTTGGGTATCTTTTTGGGTTTTCCGAACCTTGGTGAAAATTCCTCCTCGTTTACTCTTAAGAGTCTCGCTAAGTTGATGATAAATTTTTGATTGTTCTTGAACCCATTGTAAGGGTGCTTTTTCAGCAGTTGTTAAGTTAGGATTATCAATTGAGCCAACGGTAGAACCGAGTAAAGTTTGCGATCTTCTGATTTTTCCATGTTTAATTAGAGAAGATCGAATTGAGTCTAAAAAGTTTTGGATTTTACTAGCTTGAAAAAGTTGATCTTTATGATGCTGATGTTCAGGTTCACGGGACATTTGAGCAGCCAATAACATTACAGGAATAATATCAAAGTAATCATTGGCATAATATTCTTGAGCATAACGTTTAATTCGCTCAATATGTCCTTTTAAACTACTTTGACCTTCCATAGCAAACAGTTTATTAGGATCTTTGAGAAATTTCTCTAATTCATAAGGGCCACGTTTTGAGTCTTTAAAGTTTTTGTGAACGTTCAATAGAATAATTAAAGGCTTGGCTTTTTCTTTTAAAAGGCGTAAAAAATGAAATTCGCTTTCTTGAATACTATCATTGGTAACAACATAACAAATAATATCTGATTCATCAATGATACTTTCAGCAATTTCTTCATCGCTTTTCCCTCCCGGCGCACCAATGCCAGGGGTATCAATAATTCTGATATTTTTCCATTCATAAATACGATTAAATCGAGTAGTTCGCTGTTTTCCGACCCCGATCGCATCCCACCCATCATTAGTAATAATAGCGTGAAGTGTCGTTTTTCCGGCTTTAGTTCGACCCATAAACGCAATACTAAAGTAATTCAATGCCTGTCTTTTAGAACGCAGTGAATCTTGTATACTTTCTAGTTGTTGAATAATTTGTCCAGTCAGTACTTCTTCAGTTGCTTTAAGCTGTTTTACGACTTCCTGAGTCGTTAGGTTTGCTTGAGCGTTCCCTGTTTTTTTGTCTTCAATAGATTGAACCGTTAATTTAATGCTTTTCTGTAAATTTTTTAAAGCCGAGTCAGTTTTCACGAATGCTAAATACGCATATTGATAATCTTCTTCTGCAATAGCAGCACATTGACGGATTGCTTGATCATATTCTGGGCCAGATAATAAAATTTCCTGCCGTAGTTGCTCAACTTTTTCGGTTTTCCCTACAAATTTAGCTAAATTATCAATTAGTGATGGGGACAGAATAGTACCCGCTTTTTTCAGTAAACGCGCTCCAATTGAAAGTTCTTGCTTCTCAATACCAATAATTGAATGAGTATCGGAAAATGCACCTGCTTCGATTAATTGTTTCTGAACTTCTCCCTCTGGCCAATTCCAAAGTTGAGCGACCTGTTGCGCCATTTTTCGCTCCAACACAGAACAAAATCCATCAACATAAGCGATCGCTAAAATTTGGTTCATCGCTTCTTGTTGCTGACCGGGTAGGATCTGCTTTGCGATCTCCTCAATGGATAGGTGATCGTCCTCTTGACCTAATATTTTTTCCATTTCTGTGATCGTGCGTTCTCCGATCTGAACTTCAACTGCAAGTTCATGAAGTGTTTTGGATTCTTCACTGTGAATCTGTTGATCAGCACAGACCATGTGAGTCACCAGCAAAAACTGATAGTCGAGGGACGGGTCAACGACTGGGGAATAATTAGACATAATTTACGTTAGGACTGGACGAACGGAAAAATGCAGAAGATGTGGAGCAGTCTTAACGTTTTGAATTATACAACAGAAAGAAAAATTTTAAAATCCCTAACTTAATGGGCGGCGGGAGCTTTTGCACCTTTACCTCCTTTACCTAAAAAGAATAATAACGGTAAAGAACATAAAAATGTTATCCCCACCACCCTAAAAATATCAGCAAAAGAGAGAACCGCCGCCTGGGTATCGACAATTTGGCTTAATGACGCTAAAGCCTGTTGCTGGGCTGTGACTCCATCCATTCCTTTACTTTGGAACATCGCCGTCAGGGTTTCTAACCGTTGATTTGTGGCAAAATCATAGGGAGTCAGATGGGTGAGAAGTACCGCCCGATGGAAGGCTTCTCGCTGACTTAACAAACTGGTGAGGGCGGCAATTCCCACACTTCCGCCTAATTGTCGGGTTAAATTATAAAACCCCGACCCGGCCGATACCGCTTGTTGGGGTAATGCTCCCAAAGTGGCTAAACTCAAGGGTAAAAACATCAACACCGTCACCCCACCCCGGGCAACTAACGGCCAAAATAGTTGATCTGTACCTGTTTGGGCGCTAATAGTGGAGAGGTCAAACATTACCAAAGCTGAACCAATCGCCCCTAAACCAATTAATAACCGAGCATCGACTTTCGTTGAGATTTTTCCTAATAGTATCATCATCACCGCCGAACATAACGCCCCCGGAGCTAATAAAAAGCCCGTTTGCGTCGCGGAAAAATGAAGAATGCTTTGGGCAAAAATCGGGACGACAAATAACGTCCCATACAGTCCCATTCCCAAAATCCCAGAATATATACTCCCGGCGGCTAAAGACCGATACCGCAAAACCCGCAGGTCAACGGCCGGATTTCGGGTCGTGAGTTCCCGCCAAATAAACAACGCCATTCCCACCGTCGCCGTAATCGCTAGAGTCCGAATAAAACTGGATGAAAACCAGTCCTCCTGTTCTCCTTCTTCTAACAACCCTTGGAAACTGCCAACGGCCACCGTTAGCAAAATAATCCCCCACCAATCAACTTTGGTACTTTGGGAGTTGTTTTCTTCATTCTTGGGCAAAAATAGCCAAGCCATCAAGGTTGCTAAAATACCAACGGGCAGATTAATAAAGAAAATCCACCGCCAACCCAGGGTATCGGTCAGGTATCCCCCTAAAGTGGGGCCAATGGCGGGGCCGGCAATTACCCCAACGCCAAACACCGCTTGGGCGATACCTTGTTCATGGGGGGCAAAGGTTTGGAACAGAATGGCTTGACCCTTTGCCAATAACCCACCCCCGCACAACCCTTGCAGAATCCGAGAAATAACTAACATGGGTAAGTTAACGGCTAATCCACAAAGAATAGATGCCAGAGTAAAACCGACTAAGGAGAAAATAAAATAAGATTTACGACCGAAAAAATCTCCGAGCCAAGCGCTTAAGGGAATTAAAATTACGTTAGCGATCGCATAACCCGTGACCACCCAAGCAATTTCCGTCACCGTCGCCCCTAAACTCGCCTGCATATCCGTCAGGGCAACATTCACAATACTGGTATCAATAACTTCTAACATGGCTCCCAAAGCGGCTGTTAATGCGATCGCCCACTTCAAATAACCCTGAATATAATGGGGTTGATTCATAATAGATATTGACGGTTGACGGTTGACGGTTGGCTGTTGACAGTTAGCTATTAGCAAGCGATGGCAAGCGTACCAATATTTTTCTCCCCTGCTCCCCCTGCTCCCCCTGCTCCCCCTGCCTCCCCTGCTCCCCTTNCTCACCGTCACACTCAAACCCGCCCGCAGTTTGTGTTCTGGGTCAGCATTGGCAACAAACGCTAACCGCACGGGAACCCACTGCACAACTTTGTTAAAATTGCCTGTGGCATTGTCGGGAGGTAACAAAGCAAACTGAGCCCCCGTTGCCGGACTAATTCCGGTTACCTTTGCCCGAAACACTTCCCCCGGATAGGCGTCTACCCGCACTAACGCCATTTCCCCGACTCGTAAATCCTTTAACTCCGTTTCCTTAAAATTCGCTTCAATATAAAGGTCATCGGTCTTTAGGGGCACCAGCGCTAATAACGGTTGTCCTGGTTGAATTTTTTTCCCAACTTCCGCCGTCAGTTGACCCACATACCCACTCACCGGGGCGGTAATGGTGGTATAGGTAAGCTGTTGACGAGCTAAGGCAAGGGAGGCTTGCGCCTGTTTGATCTGGGCTTGGGCCAGTTGGGTTTGATCTTGTTTGACAACCACTTCCTGACCTGAAGCTTGGGTTTCTGCAACCTGAGCTTGAGACGCCCCCGTTTGAGCTAAGGATTTTTCTACCTCGGCTTGGGCTTGACTGACTTTAGCCTTCGCTTGTTGGAGTCGAGCTTGGGCGGTTTTTACGGCCGATTTGGCTTGGGCGAGTTCAGCTTGGCTGTTAATAACTTGGGCTTGAGCTTGTTGCAGTTGGGACTGGGCATTATTCACCGTTGCTTGAGCCTGTCCTACCCCCTGTTGCACAACGGTTAAACTCGCTTTAGCTTCTGCAAAGGCAGCTTGGGCTGTATCCCTTTGTTGAGCAGAAACCACATTTTGCTCATATAGAGATTGATAGCGTTGAAAATCCTGTTGGGTTTTAGTCACTTCAGCCTCCGCCTGAGCAACTTTAGCCCGGGCGGCATTCACCCCTAATTCCGCTTCCTGAATTTGAGCGCGTTGGGCGGCAATATTGGCTTGGTCTTGTTGCAGTTGAGCTTGGGCAACATTAACACCGAGTTGAGCCTGTTGGAGTAGGGCTTGGACGGCGATCGCTTCTGATTCAGCTTGCTGAACATTAGTTTGTTCGGCGGTAACTGCCGCTTGTTGCGCTTTTAAATTGGATTGTGCTTGTTCAACTTGACTAATATTAGTATTGGCGGTTAAAGAAACATTATCCTTAGCAGTTTGTAATTGAGCTTCGGCTGCATTTAGATTAGCTTCTTCCTGTTTAATTTTTAATAATAAATCTTGATCTTCTAAAATCACCAAACGTTGACCCGCTTGCACATAATCCCCATTTTTAACTAACACTTTTTGAACAGTAGCCGCAATTTTGGGGGCAATGGGAGAAATATGGCCTTCAATTTGGGCGTTATCCGTTGTGGCGTGGGTGCTTTGATATTGCCACCAACGGGTTCCGAAAACGGCTCCTGTAATTAATGCGATCGCTGCCCCTAACAATAACCCCCAAGGACGTTTTTTTCCAAGGGGTTTGGGTTCCTCAACAACGGGAATTTCTTCCTGGCTGATGGGTTTATGTCCATTGGTTTGAATCTGTTCAGAAGATAAAGGCTTCTGATCTTCAACGGGTTCAGTTTTTAAGTGAGAATCAATAACGGTGTTTGGTTTCATCTTGCTGTTCTCTATAAATTGAAGTGTTATTAGTGGGCAAGGGACTGATACCTTGCACGAAGATATCGACACAGGTTTCGATATAATCTTCGCGGTGGTAATGGATGAAATTGGGGATGGCATTACGTCGCAGCATTCCCGCTAGGAGCATTCCGGTAAATAAATCGATAGCGGGTTCTAATCTTAAATCCAAGCGCACTTTACCCCGCTTTTGGCTATTTTTGAGGTAATTAATCAGTTGTTCTCGTAGGGGTTGGGTGGCTTCGGCAATAATCTGAGATGCGACTTGGGGATGGCGTTTAGCTTCTCCGATAAAAGTTCGAATTAGGGCTTCATGTTCTTCGAGCATGGTGTTATAAAGCCAGCTATAATGGGTTAAATCCTCTTTTAAATCCTGTGTCCACTCTTGTTGATGAGTTAAGGCTTCTGTTTGCAAGGCGGTTGCTTGTTGGACAACGGCCACCAGCAGCTGTTCTTTGCTATGGAAATGACGAAATAAGGTGACTTCATTGACTCCTGCTACACGAGCAATTTGTTTTGTGGTGGCTCCCGCAATTCCAGCTTCAGCAAACACTGCTAAAGCCGCTTTTAATAAGCGACTGCGAGTGAGTGCAGTTTTCTGCTCCTGAGAATTCATAGATTACAACGTAAGTGCTTACTTGCATTGTAACAAATAAAAACAGGAACCGGGTTTCTAATTCTCGGCAGGATTTTTTACACAAACTTAGTCAAAAGTTGGTAAGTTAGTACAGAATTAACAATGTTTGATGGAAAACCAATCTCCGATCACTTTTAGTTTTTCCCTGCCTGTCGGGTTACTGGACAGCCAAGACAGACGACACCGGGACGGGGAAATGCGTCTAGCCACAGGCCAAGATGAATTTTACTTCCACGCCGACTCCCGCAGCTTAGAAAATCCTGCTTATGGCACTCTTATCCTACTTTCACGAGTCATTGTCCAGTTGGGGGAATTATCTCCCGTCACCCCTGAAGATTTAGAAGAACTCTTTCTCTGCGACTGGCAATATTTACAGGAAGTTTACAATACGATTAACCCTCCAGAATCAGCAATTTTTACCACGGGGGAGTTGTAGGCTACCCCCAAGAGGAGTTATATCGGGAGGTAGCCTTTATTGCATTTCACTTTCACTGGTCACGGGAGGAGATTCTCAATTTAGACCACCAAGAACGACAACGTTGGGTACAGGAAATCGCCTATTTAGTCAATCCTCAGTCCTAATCAAACCCTAAAAATATGGAACCATACCCTAGCCCTACCCCTGAGTCAAGTGAGGAAAGGGAAGGGTAGAAATACATGGAAATATTACAGTTGATTTAGAATTTTTATAGTCAAAAATAGTAGTAGCGATCGCATCAAATCCTCTGATTTTTTCTGCTGACAAAACTAAAATTATACTTAAGTATAGATTTGGTTGTCAATTTTATTGATACAATTAATAAAAATGTAACCCGCCTTGGTTAATGTATTAAGCTGCAAGTAATGGGGTCTGATAATGAAAATACGACTAAAAAAACAGAATCGCCATGAAGTAAAATCTGTCAATCAAACCGCAATTCAAGCGAAATCCCTGACAGATATTCGCCCAATAGACAACTACCTCGCAGCACCACAGAAACCCCAAACCGAAGATATAAACCATCAGCAAATACAGAAAAAACAGGGCTTTAATTTTGCGGAAATCTCAATTTTTGCAGGTGGGGCACAGGGGTTAACACCGAGAATACAGCCCAAATTTTTCGCTCGCCCTGAAAATATAACGCAGCAAAGCAGTATTCCCATCATTCAACGCCAACTCACCCCAGACCAAATCAAACACGCCAACCGGATTCGTAAGGCCAGAGGACTCGATCTTCTTCCTCTCGAGGCTGCACAGCAACTCAATAATGTGGAAGAAGCCACCCAGCCTACCCCGGCCGCCAATCAACCTGTCGCTAATCAACAACCCACCGAAGCACCTCATCAATCCGATGCGAAACGGTCAGAATCTAACTTCCAAGTTGTTCATGATTATTCATGGATTAAATCAACCCTTAAAGAATTGAAAAGCTGGGATAAAGTTAAAGAACAATTTAGTAGCGATCAGAAAACCATGTGGCAATTGTTTGACTTTCGCCAATGGTATGTTGATTCATTGATTAGTGTCCTTCGTGATACCTATCCCGGTTTAATTGCCAAATCCGTCGGAAGCGCAGATCCAACCTCAGACTACGATATCACAATTTCTACGCCCGGTTCAGGAAAAGACGTGGAAGCAATCAAATGGTTTAATGCTCAAGTTCACAAGGAATTTGGCGTTGAACCCGGCACAGTGTTTGATACTAACTTGTATGCAAAAGATTATCTGAAAGTTGAAGAAAATATCGATAATGCAGCAAAAGCAGAGCAAAAATCTGATCAAGACCTTGACCAACCCAATCGCGGATTTAGTAAAATAGGTAGCCTTTCACAAGATGTGGCGGCTTTGGTCAAACAACGGCGTTATATGAAGCAAGTCGAATGGGATAATTATGTTAATCAAGTCGTTAACAGTATCGCCGATCCACAGCAGCAAAAACTGATTCGTCATCAATATGAAGAAGCCGATAGTATTTATCAAGTAGCTGCTTATGAATTGCTAGGTGAAGTTAAGCAAGAAATGAGTGATCCTGAAAAACAAAAGATTGAAAAACAGACAAAATTGGGTGAAGATGAAGAAAAAGTTATTAGCAATTTGCCCGATGGCGAATATAAGAAAACCATACGCCAGCAATTATTGGGTGCTGAGGAATTACAAGCAATTACTCATGATAATTCTGATTTAGTTCTCAAAAAGAGTAATGAGCTTTACCTAGACCGAATGACTAAAGTTCGCACACTTCAAGAAACAATTCGCAAGTTAGGTACGGGTGAACCCACAAAAGTTGAAGCCCTCAAAGCTCAAATTCAACAAATTTTAGGAGAGGCTTGCTTCTATGCCGCAGAAGCCTACCATAGTGAAGGGGCAGTTAAACACATTGTGGCAGGTGTACAGGGTGCTAAAGCCTCCTCCGATGACAAAGACAAGATTATGAACTCTCTCAAACCAGAACATTTCTTGCAATCATTTAACGAGCAACTCGGAGATTTTCTCAAGGATTTGAGTCATTATGCCAACGCCCCTGATGGGAAAATTTTCTATCGTTCTTCTAAATATCTCTATCGTTTGTTTTTGGCAGTGGCGGAGTTACGCCAGTACAAATTGAAGAAATTACAAAGCCTAACAATAGAGTCTAAGCGTGCTGATGAAATTGCTAAAGATATAGATAGTCAATTGGTGGCTATTCGTAAAGGCAATAAAAAATTTGACAGTGAAGACGAAAAGAATCAAGCAGCCGTTGATGCAATGAAGGGGATTCTTGGGGTGCAGACTGCATCAGATTTAAAAGTCAAAATTTTAGCAATGGCGCAGGAATTTAATGTCAAGGTTCGTAGTCAGATGACCGAACTATCGACTCCTGGTAGGAATACATCTAAGGACTATTTCAGAAATATCCAATAGCTTATTTTATTTGCTATGGCGCTACGCATTACAGTTTTAGAGACGCGCCATGGCGCGTCTCTACAAAATCCAGCTGTTCTAAGAGTGCGTAGCGCCATAGTGGCGATCGCATCAAATCCTCTGATTTTTTCTGCTGACAAAACTAAAATTATACTTAAGTATAGATTTGGTTGTCAATTTTATTGATACAATTAATAAAAATGTAACCCGCCTTGGTTAATGTATTAAGCTGCAAGTAATGGGGTCTGATAATGAAAATACGACTAAAAAAACAGAATCGCCATGAAGTCAAATCTGTCAATCAAACCGCAATTCAAGCGAAATCCCTGACAGATATTCGCCCCATGGACAACCACCTCGCAACACCACAGAAACCCCAAACCGAAGATATAAACCATCAGCAAATACAGAAAAAACAGGGTTTTAATTTTGCGGAAATCCCGATTTCAGCAAAAAAAGATGAGTCAGCAGCCAGAGTACAGCCTAAGTTTAATTTATCCCTACAAAAAAAATTAACCGTCGGCCAAGCTGGGGACAAATATGAACAGGAAGCGGATAGTGTAGCGGAAAAAGTGGTCAAACAAATTAATACTCCTACCACAGAAAAAGCCACATCTTCTAAAGGAGTACAACGTCAGGAAGCAGAAGAAGAAGTTCAAGCCAAATCTGATATTTCTGACCTGCAACGAGAAGGGGAAGAAGAAGAAGAAGTTCAAGCTAAACCGGATATTTCTGACCTGCAACGGGAAGGGGAAGAAGAAGAAGAAGTTCAAGCTAAATCTGATATTTCTGACCTGCAACGGGAAGGGGAAGAAGAAGAAGAAGTTCAAGCTAAATCTGATATTTCTGACCTGCAACGAGAAGGGGAAGACGAGGAAGAAGTTCAAGCTAAATCTGATATTTCTGACCTGCAACGGGAAGGGGAAGAAGAAGAAGAAATTCAAGCTAAATCTGATATTTCTGACCTGCAACGAGAAGGGGAAGACGAGGAAGAAGTTCAAGCTAAATCTGATATTTCTGACCTGCAACGGGAAGGGGAAGAAGAAGAAGAAATTCAAGCTAAATCTGATATTTCTGACCTGCAACGAGAAGGGGAAGACGAGGAAGAAGTTCAAGCTAAATCTGATATTTCTGACCTGCAACGGGAAGGGGAAGAAGAAGAAGAAATTCAAGCTAAATCTGATATTTCTGACCTGCAACGAGAAGGGGAAGACGAGGAAGAAGTTCAAGCTAAATCTGATATTTCTGACCTGCAACGGGAAGGGGAAGAAGAAGAAGAAATTCAAGCTAAATCTGATATTTCTGACCTACAACGAGAAGGGGAAGAAGAAGAAGAAGTTCAAGCTAAATCTGATATTTCTGACCTACAACGGGAAGGGGAAGAAGAAGAAGAAATTCAAGCTAAACCCCAAAATAAAACAATGGGTGGGGGTGCAGTTTCAACCGATATAGAAACGACAATTCAAAGCGCTAAAAGTGCCGGAAGTCCCCTAGATGCGGGACTGCAACGCAAGATGGGAAAAGCAATGGGGGCTGATTTTAGTGGGGTGAAAGTACATACTGATGGTCAATCAGATAAATTAAATCGCTCCCTGAGTTCTCGTGCCTTTGCAACGGGGCCAAATTTGTTTTTTAAACAGGGAGAATATAATCCAGGAAGTCGAAGTGGACAGGAATTAATTGCCCATGAATTAACCCATGTTGTGCAGCAGGGGGCGAGTAAAATTCAATCTAAGAGAGAATCTGTAACACATTCTACAGGTGCTAATTCAGTGATGTTGCAAATGAAGAAATATACCGTCAAAGACAACGCCCAGGCTAGAGATGAAAGTCTTAAAAATGGGGGAGTAAAATATAAACCTGGTCAAGAAATCGAAATTAGTGATGATCCAAAAGACCATAAAATAGAAGCTACGGGCAATAATAAGTGGTATCGAATTAAAGATAGTAATCCTCCTCAATATATTCGAGCGACCCGATTGCAATTATATGGAACTTATGTTCCAGAGAAAAGTCGGGTAAGAGAAAGTGATGTAAAAACCGAAAATGATGAAAAAGACGGGACAAAAAAAACCTCCAAAGAAATTGTCAAAGACTTACTAAAAGTTGAGAAGCGTACATTTAAAGACAAGAAGGGTAAGGAACAAAAAGAGAGCATGACTCTTGCCAAACAAATAGATTTAAAAAGAGAGTTTTTGCCAGATGAAGCAGTTAAGGCTATCGAAGAATTAAGCACAATACCACAAGGGAAAACCTTTTTATCTCAAAATGGTATGCTCACGCAGGAAGAAGTCGCAGAGATAGCCATAGACAAAAAAGTCTTTGGTGATTGGGAGAGAGTCGAAGAACATGATTTTAGCAATTGGGCTGGAGGCAAGCGGACTGGAGTAATACCTGATGTCCGTGGTGAGGCAGTGTTGAGTCCTATTCAGCGTCTTCAAATTGCTACATATCAACGAGATCTAGGTATTAAGGATGAAAAATTCCGCCAAACTCCAGGGTATTTGCGTTATGAAGCCAACGAGTTAAAGAAAGGGAGTCAGGAACACAAAAAGAATATTTATGAAAAAGATACCAAAATGTGGGAGCAAACCCTTGAAAATCAGACAAACAGTGAAGATGAAAGTTTAGAAAAATACAAAGAGCAAACCGACTCAGCTAATAGTATTCTGCGACGAATTTTTATCATTCTTCATGATGGTTTGAAATATAGAGAGGATGAAAAACCAAATATTTTTAAGGATTGGGATGAATCAGTTGCAGTTGCTCTGTCTCACGGAGGGCGTGTCATGATTAACTTACCACCCATTAAACAAAATGAAAACGAAAATGAGTTTATTCAATGGCTTTTTGGGGCTTCACCTGAATCAGACCTAACTAGAAAACCTCAATCCTACAATAAGATAAAAGATCCCAATAACAAGAGCGACCATTATAAAGCCAAAGTAGATACCAGAATCGCTTCTAGTCATAATGTCAAAGTAACTGAAAGTTCCTTGGAGGAGGAAAAGGGTAATACATTTGATGTCAAGGGTAAAACCGGGTTGAAAAGCACTATTAAACACTATGGTATGGATATACCCCTGGGTGGACTGGGTAACGAAGATCTCGCCGGTGATGCCATTCTACCCGATGGCAGACATGGGCATATTTATATCTACTACAGACCCCCAAGCTTAACACTACCTGGTAGCGTACTCATAGGGGCAGAAACATCAAGAATGGCTCATACAGATGTTTTTGGTATGTATCATGATCAGAGGGGCGCTCCTGCTGAGTTTTCCTCTACAGGTACCAGTAAAGGAGGAAGAATTGGTGGCGAATTTGGTGGCCGAGTTGTTGACTATACTAAAACCGGCACCAAAACTGAAAAACATCTGATTGGGAAAGATACAACAAAAAACGTACTCGAAGTCAAAGACCCCAATTGGTTACAACAGTTACGACAAGCAGAAGAAAAAGTAAAAGCTGGTCTGATAACATCCAAAGAATTAGTGGGTAAAGCCAGTAAAGAAGTTGAAGAAAAGCTGTTTGGCGATCGCCAATCAAAAAGACCAGAAGAACAATCCCTATCAACAGAAAATGCTAACAACTCCGCTAGTTCAGAAATTGAGGATGAGAGCATGAATCAAGAAACACAAAACAATCTGAATACAGAACAAAAAGAAGAGGATCAATCATGAATACCAAAGCTGTTGTTACACCCGTCAAAAAAAGTACGCCGACTCCCATTCCTCAACTGTCACCAACAGTAGGATTAACCAGTGTGCGACCCTTTGCGGATGAACAACTGGCTTTAAAAGAAGATGACAGCAGCAGTGAACAAAAATTAGTGGGGGCGGCTCCTCCTCCACCAGAAATACAACGGAATCAGAATACTAATTCTGGCTATAATTTTAGTCAAATTTCAATTAGTGAATATATTCCCGCAACACCGCAAGCCAAGTTAGTCGTCGGCGCTCCGGGGGATAAATACGAAAAAGAAGCCGATGCAATGGCGGATAAAGTCGTGTCTACGGTTGTTCCGGTGCAGCCATCGGCGGAGCAGGGGAGCAGGGGAGCAGGGGGGGAAGATGAGCAGGGGGAGGTTAACCTCAAACCGACAACGGACGCCATTCAAGCTCCACCGGAGGAAGAGGGAACTATTCACCTCAAACCCACAACGGACAGTATCCAAGCTCCACCGGAAGACGAAGGAACTATTCACCTTAAACCCCTAACCGAAAGCATCCAAAGCGCCACCGAAGAAGAGGGAACCGTTCACCTCAAACCCCTAGCTCAAACAATTCAGCGATATGAGCAAGAAGCAACCCTTCACCTCAAACGGTTAAGCGGAATTCTTCAACAAAAGGAAATAGAAGGGGTCGTTCACCTCAAAGCCATAGACAACCATATTCCATCAGGGATTAGCCAAACCCTGAAACAGTCTACCTTGATCTCCCGCCAAGGAAACGGCGGATTTACAGCCAGCGAGAATATTGAAACCCGCGTTAAAAGTAGTAAAGGTGGTGGTAACCCCCTACCCGATGAAACCCGTGACTTCATGGAAGACCGATTTGGGAATGATTTTAGTGGGGTCAAAGTTCACACGGGTTCCGATGCGGTTCAACTCAGTAAAGATCTTGGTGCTCAAGCGTTTACCCATGAGCAAGATGTCTATTTTAATTCAGGTAAATATTCACCCCATACCGACGAAGGAAAAAAACTCCTCGCCCATGAACTCACCCATACAATTCAACAAACTGGCCCTAAAATTAAACCCAAATCTCTGAGTCGGAAAATTCAAAAAAAATCCCAAATTCAGCGTCAAATCCAACCTTCTGCTGTTAAAAATAGAGTTAAAAAAAATCCGCCCTTGAATCTCTCCGGCTTAAAAACATTACCTGAAAAATCTCTACAAAAAGAAGATAAAAATAAGTCTCAACCTGCTACCTCAAAAACCGAAGACAAAAAAGCGACGACAACCGATACAAAAACCGAAGCAAAAACCGAAACAAAGACTGAGGAAGCATCAGTTACTAAAGGAGACACGAAAGAAACAGCAGAAACGAAGGCGGAGGAACGGAAAAAGAACGTTGAAAAGGAAAAAGAAGAAGCTAAAAAAGAATTAGCTGAAGAAGGGAAAGATAAAGAGGATAAAGCTGCTGAAATGAAAAAATATTTAGCGGCGGAATCCCTGAAAAAAGTTGAAACTCAAACCGCTAAAGTTAAAGAAGATACGGATACCGTTAAAAATAAAGTTAAATCCGGTGAAAGTGGGGAGAATTTAGGAAAATTAGAGAAAGAAAGTGGGGAAAAAATAGAATCTCAGGCTAAACAAGAAGGTCAAGAAGCTGAAGCAAAAGTTAAAGATAAAGCCGACGAAAAAGGCAAACAGGATGCAAGCGGTCAAACTCCTTCTAAAGAGAGTGTACCGCTTCCGCTTAAAGTCGAACCTGGGGCTGTAGAAAATCCTCAAGGCCCTCTTGAGCAAACGGATCAGCCCGAAGCCGTCCCACCCATCCCGGAAGGGGAAGCGAAAACCGCCGACACTTCGCCGATCGCAGTTCCCGAAGTCAGAGGTGATCAAGCACCAGCAACACCCGAAGCCGACCCCGCTTTTGGGGCGGTGATTAAACAGTCCAAACAACAAGCCGATCAGCAAGCCAGTCACCAGTCACCCAGATCCGCAGCCGAGGAAGCCCAAACCGCCGCCAAAGATCCCGATCAACAAATGCGGGAAGCCCAAGCGACAAAAATGGATGATCTGAATGCTAAAAAACCGAAACCCTTTGACCGCAAAGTTTTTGAAGATAGTTTATTAGAAAAATTACAGTTAGTTAAACCCAAAAACGCCGATCAAGCCGATAATTTTGCCAGTAGTGGCAAAACCGATGATATTAAAAATGCCTTAAATACCGAAGTTAAGGGAGCCAAAAAAGAGTCGGGTGGGGGTTTACCAGAGGAAGCCAAAGCACCGCCTGAACCCGCAGCCGAACAACCTAAAAATGTTGACGAACTGAAACCGACTCAGGAAGTTGTGGGGACTGTACCCCCAGAAATTGAAGCAGAAAAAGCCGTTCCCAAGCCAAAAACAGACAAGGAAATTGAAGAACCTTTAGCAAAAACAACCGAGAATTTAGAGGGTGCGTTTGGTGAGATTCAGGCGAAGTCAATGGTTGGCTCTAGCAGTGATCCTGATGAAGTTCAAGCCGATCAAATCGCTGAACAAGTGATCACACCACCCCTAACCTCCCCTAACCCCTCCTTGGTAAGTGAGGGGATGACAGATGCGATCCCCCCAACCCCCCTTACTAAGCAGAGGGGGGGGGAAACCATTCAACTGCTTCCTGAAGTCTCGATTCAACGCAAAGAAGAAGTTAAACCCCAGTCCGTTGCCCAACCGGATACAGAAGTTCCCCTGGATGTAGACCGTTTAGAAACCTGGAAAGAAGAGGGCGGGGGACAAGCCTTAGATGCCTTAAAAGAAGCCAAGACCCATGGCACCACAGAAGGCCCCCAAAAATTCCGTCAAGGGGAACAGGAAACCCTGACTACAGCCAAAACTGACGCCCAGGCATCGGCGAAACAATCCAATCAGGATATGTATGCGACTCGTACAGAGTCAATGCAGCAGACCGGAGATTCCCAAGAGGCAACCAAGACTCAGGATGAAATTAAACGGACTGAAATTAATGCCAATATCCAAAGTATTTTTGACAAAACTCAGGGGAATGTTAAAGCTATTCTAGGGAAAATGGATAGTGATGTTAATACTGAGTTTAATCGCGGGATTAGTGCGGCTAAAAATGCCTTTGAAGGTCATGTTAAAAGGAGAATGGCTGAGTATAAAGATAAACGCTATACTTTGGTATTTCCGATTAAATTACCTAAGCCTTACTGGTTTGGGATCAAAATGGTGAAAGTTGGAGAACTTCGCATTTTTGACTTCATCACCTGGATTAGAGATAAGTTTGCGGGCTTACCCGATGAAGTCAATGTTTTTTATGAAGAAGGAAAAAAACTATATATTGAAGAAGTTAAAAAAAGTATCTCTAATATTGGTGGAATTGTTGAAAAAGGATTAACCGCAGCCCAAACAGAAGTTAATCAGGGGCGAGAAAAGGTCAATGCTTATGTACAAACCTTACCGAAAGACCTGCAAGAAATTGGTGCGCAATCGGCGGCGGATGTGCAAACTAAATTTGATCAACTTGAGCAGAGTATTAGCGATAAACAAAATCAACTCCTGGAAGATTTAACTAAAAAATATCAATCTAGTTTAAAAGAACTTGATAAACGCATTGAACAGTTAAAAGCCGAAAATGCCAGCTTAATTAGTAAAGCTTTAAAATTTATTGGAGATTTAGCCAAGAATATTATTAAACTTCTCCTCTGGCCGATTAAGAAAATTTTAAGTGTTTTTATTGGAGCTCTAGCCGAAGATGTGATTGACGCCCTGATCGATGATCCGGTGCTATTTATGAAGAATCTCTTTAAAGGGATTGGAGATGGAATTAAGAATTTTGCCAATAATATTGGGAAACATTTACTTAATGGGTTAATTACTTGGTTATTTGGAAACTTAGGAGACTTAAAACTTCCTGAAAAATTTGATTTAAAAGGATTCTTAGATATTATTTTACAGGTTTTAGGTTTAACAAAAGACTATATTTTTGGCATTGTTGAAAATATTTTAGGTGGGCCAGCTACGAAATTAATTCAGTTTATTCTCGATGTCGTCCTCAAGAAAGGCATCGATAGTCTCAACTATCTTTGGGATTTAGTTAAATTGGTCGTAGAAGCTGGCCCCGATGTGATTATGACTTTAATTAATGAAGGGGTAGAAGCCGTAGAAACTTTCCCTGATTCTGTACAGAACATCTTAGGAAGTATTAGTGGTGGCCTTGGCGGTATTCTGGGATTTGCTAAGGATTTAATCGGGTCTTTAGGAGAAGATGCCCTTGACTTCATTTCAGGACTGCAACCGGGCGTAAAATTTATTTTTACCTTCTTTAGTACCTTAATTAAAGATGGTATATCAGGAGTTTGGGAGTTCATCAAATCCTCCTTGGATGATATGAAAAAAATCTTCCTCAAAGGTTTGATGGAAATGGCAATTGTGGAAATTGTCAAGGCGGGGATTAGTTGGCTGATTGGCATGATGAATCCGGCGTCAGGAATCGCTAAAATTGCTAAGGTGATTTTTGATGTGATTTCCTTTTTTGTGGAAAAACGGGAAGACATTAAACTCTTTGTGCAAGCTATCTTAGACACTCTAAAAGCGATTTGTGATGGCACCCCGGCGGTGATGGCGATGATGATTGAACAGGCTTTAGCTAAAATGATTCCTGTTTTATTAGGATTCTTAGCTTCCCTAATTGGTGTTGGGGGAATTCCTAGTAAAATCAAGAAAATTGTCACGACATTAAAAGCACCCGTAGATAAAACCATCGGGGGAATATTTGCGGGAGCAGCAGGTTTCTTTGGAGGGAGTAAAAGCAAGAAAGGAAAAACAGCCCGCAAAGCCAAAGGTGTAGGGAAAGGCAAAGGCAAAGGCAAAGGTAAAACGGCTAAAGACAAGAAAAATAAAGATAAAAAACAACCTCAGAATGATGCCAAAAAACAAATTAAAGGTGCGGGTCATCACACTCAAAATATAGCGAGAAATCTTCGAGATCCTGATGCCGTAGGTCAAAAACTCTCAGGAATTCAATCTAAACATAAACTCAAACAGTTGAAGTTGACTAAAAAAGGTAAAAATAAATATCAAATTGTCGGTCAAGTGGAAGCCACTAAAGTTCAACGACAGGTTGATTCGGGAGTCAGTCAAGAAGAATTACCCCTAAATCTGATGGTGCAACGGTCGGCTGAATCTGTTTGGAAAGACAAGAAAAATCAACTCGTTGTCAAACAGAAAATTACAGGAAATAAGAAGAAAGCTAGTTTGACATTAACGGCGAAATTAATGGCGAAGAATAAGATTTTGCCTAAAGTTGCTCAGAAACTCAAATCAATTATTAATAAAAAACCCAAACCAAAAGCAGTTAAAAGTCAACTTCCGGCTCTGAAATCTCAATATAAACTCAAAACCTTAAGTCTAAATACCCTTAAACCCGATGGTAGTAAATATGTGATTATTGGGGTGCTTCCCGATGACGAGCAATCAACAAAAGCCCAGCGTCAAGCTGCCGGAACTGATCAAATGCCTGATGCCCATTCTGGGGTAGAAACCGCGATTCAGCGTTCCCTCGGTCAAGGTCAACCCCTACCTGCCCCCGTGCGGGAACCGATGGAAAATGCCTTTGGTTTTGACTTTGCCCAGGTACGGATTCATCATGATACGGAGGGCGATCGCCTCAGTCGTTCCCTCGATGCCCGCGCCTTTACCACCGGATCTGACGTTTTCTTCCGCCAGGGTGCTTATGCTCCCCACAGTCCTGGCGGGACAAGGCTCCTCGCCCACGAACTTACCCACGTTGTCCAACAGTCCGGTGAATCCCCCACAGCACCTTCCCCTCTCCTTTATCGCACGGTGCAGCGAGTCAGTCAGGAAGTGCCTTACTTCGTCCAGAGAGAAGCAGAAAACAATTCAGAGGGTTCAGAGGCTTTAGATACTAATGAAAATCCCTCAAAATCCGATAAAAGCAGCCAAACAAAGGCACTTGTGGGTGCGGGACTTCTGATTGCAGGTAGTATGTTAGTATCAGGTCTTAGCATGGGCTTTGGTGGCGGTGGTAAACAAAAAGAACAGGCCAATATCACTAAAAGTATTCGCGGTAACAAACTGACCATGCGAGTGATGATTACAAAACAGCAAGATCAGGATGAGCAACAAAATCAACGCAAGAAAAAAGGTTCATCCGTTGCTAATAATCTGGCTTTACCCGATGATATTGTCGATGATATTGTGACGTTAATTCAACAAATTGTTAATCAATATCCAGACCCCGATATTGTTCAGAAAAAACTGGATAAACTTTGTGTTGATTTTGATTTAGATTTGCTAAAAGTTGTGGGTTCTGCAACAATTGGTAGTAGCATTAGCTATGATATTCAGGTCAAAGGTCGTCCGCAGGAACCGACGGATGAAAATACGGCGGCGATCGCTAAAAATTTAGATAATCTCACACCTAAAGAAGAAGGAACTCGCTCCCGCAGTCCTAGTTTATTCGGCAAAGGATCTCAATCCCAGAAAGAAGCAGGAACCCGCTCTCGCAGTCCTAGTTTATTGGGCAAAGGATCTCAATCTGAGAAAGAAGCAGGAACTCGCTCCCGCAGCACTAGTTTATTGGGCAAAGGATCTCAATCTGAGAAAGAAGATAGGGCTAAAGAAGATCAACCTAAAAAAACATCAGAAAAAGCCACCAAAGAGCCTCAAAAGCCGATTAAGGATGAAACAAAAGAAAACCAAGCATTTGAGAAATTAGCAGACGAAAAACAAGGGTCTCAACCTCAATCAACCAAGGCTAGTAAGGGTCAAAAAACACCCCTTGATGTTAATACTAAAGTTAAACGAATTGATCCTGCCACCGTCGAAATTTCTGTCCGGGCTGATCCTAAGAAAAAATAGACTTTCCTTACCTTTGCTCACGGGACTTATCTGGGTTGATTTAGACTAAAGTAGAATAGGATTTGTACAGTAATTATGTAATACTAACGGCAGGATCAACAATTAATTGCTTAACGAAAAATTAGTGTAAGGAAATTAGTTTAAATGATGAATATTGAAACAGTATTACAATTCTTGCCAATTGATCGAGAGTTAATATTTAGGGAGGATTCTGATAATTTATTGGCTTTTAAAGGCATAGCGATCGCCTTTAACAAAAAACCCAACAATCACTATGATCGCTGCTGTTTAAAACTTAATATTAGTGATCAACAATATCAAAATATTCTCAAAAATCAATTATTTAACCTAAAAAAAAATGCCTTAATTCCCATCAAAGAGGGAGAATTTAAACCCGGTTTAAATCTGGATTTAGTCATAGAATTACGTCCCGATTTATTACCCAAATTCTCAGAATGTCAGACCAACGATGCTATTATTGATCACCTCAACGCTGCTCCTGCTAATACCGATTCTGATCAAGAGTTAAATTATACAGAAAATTGGTATTGTTTAATCGTAGAACAACAGCAAGAAACCGATATAATTGTATATCGAACGGTTTGGGATTATCTCAAATTAAGTGCAGCCTTTAACACCCTAAATGGGGCTTCAGAAATTTTACAATCCCTTTCTAATTTTATCAAAGAAACCTTTAATCAAATCGAAACTAATGAAGTTGAGAATGATCAATCAAATGGTCAGATTTCCCTAGATACAAATAATTTTATTAAATTTCTCAAAACCATTGATCCCGATGAAAATAGCATTAATCAATCTCGCTCAATTTCTGAAGTTATGCGAGAATTCTTTAGCGAAGATGATTGGGAATTTGTAGAAATGTCGGAAGAATCGATTTTACAAATGGTGTTTGAAGGAGATCATGGACGTTGGACTTGTTTCGCTTTATCCATAGAAGAAAATCGACAATTTGTATTTTACTCCCTGTGTCCAGTCAATACGCCTCCCGAAAAAATATCAGCTATGGCAGAATTCTTAACTAAAGTTAACTATGGCACAACAATAGGTAATTTTGAACTAAATTATAGCGATGGTGAAATTCGCTACAAAACCAGTATTGATGTGGAACATGAGCGTTTTACCACCGGACTTGTGAATAATTTAGTTTATATTAATGTTTTGACAATGGATAAATATTTACCCGGAATTATGGCTATTATTAATAATAAATTATCCCCAGATGATGCGATCGCCTTCGCCGAATCATATTCCTCAGAACCGGAGTAAAATAGGATCACGGATTTTAACAGGATTATGCAGATTAACACAGATTAAAATCCGTGAAATCCTCTTAAATCCGTGATCCCCATTACCCATAATAAATCGTGACAGTACCTAAATTTAAACCCAAAGTTCCCCGCCGTAGCGTTGAAGAATTCAAAAGACAAGGGATGTGGACAATCACTGGCAGATTGAGCTATTTAACCTACGGATTGCGCTATGGAATCTACAATTTATTACCTCCTTACCTACGTTGGTTTCTGCCCTTAATTCAAGAAGATATTAGGGACTTATTTAGACCGGAAACCGAAGAAGAAACCGTCGCCGAAGAAATTTCTTCATCCGTTGAAATACAGGAAGAATTTTTATCTGGTGGTTTCCCCCTTTATGAAAAATATCGCTGTCCATTTAAAAACCCTTTAAACTGTCAAGAACCTCGACAAGCGATCGCAGATAATCCTGAACTAAAATCCTGCCCCAAATGTGGATTTCCCACCCCCTTACCCCAGCAGGGAGAAATTCAAGGGAAACGGGGACGTTATCGCATTGAACGCTTTATAAATAGTCGAGGTCAAAAGCGAATTTATACCGGGATTCAGTTATTAGAAGAACAACCCGTTATGATTCAAGAATATTTACTTCCCAAACGTTATTTTAACGAAAAAGAAGCAATTCAAACCCAAATTGCCTTTGAAAATATTAGTGGCTTATCCTTAGCTGATGGCAGAATCCAAACCGGGCGAATTACAGAAGTTATAGAAGCGATTAGCGATCGCAATGATCGTGAACGATGCTATCTAATTACTACTATTAATGATGGCATCACCGCCCGCACCTATTTAAGCCGCAAAGGGGCAATGTCTCCCCGCCAAATGCGTTACTTTCTCAACCAAGCACTGCAAAGTTTAGAATACCTTCACGGTCAAAAATTTCGCTTACCAAACGGCCAAATTCAAGCCAGTTTTGTTCATGGCAATCTGAGTCTCGATAGTGTGTTCATTTCACCTCAAGAACAACTTTATTTCCACGATCCTCAATTTCGCGTTTATTTAGGAGATTTAGCCCTTTGGGAGAGGTTATTTGATCCCCCGACCGATGTCCGTCTGACTCCTACCGTCCCCCAGGATTTAAAAGCATTAGGTTATGTTTGTTTTTATCTGTTAGCAGGAGTGAACACCGATGACAATGATCGCTTTTTTGAACCCAGATCAAATCAAGATTGGGGTAAAACCGATATCGCCCTGAAATTGTTTTTATGGCGTTTATTAGAACTTGATACCCCCTTTAGTAGTGCCACAGAAGCCCGTCGTGCCCTATTAAACCTACCCGAAGAAAACCTCCTAGACGAGATTTATAGGGATTCCCTTCCGACCGAGGAGACCCGTAAACGCCAGAAGAAATGGTGGTGGTGGCTGTTGCTATTTTTCCTTTTGGGTTTGTTGGTAAGTGGGTTAGTCTGGTGGCTAGGTTGGCGACCCGCTCCGGTGGCTAAGAATAATATTCCCTGCTGTATTAGTGATGTGGCCGGAGTTCCGACCGGGAAATTTACTTATAGTGGGGAGGAGAATGGGATTTGGAATTATATTTGGCGACAGCCTAACCTAATCAAAAAAGATCAAACCTTAGAAGCAGAATTCGCCCAACGACGACCTCAACTTCAGTTAAAATATCTGCCCCAACCCACAGGGGAAAAAGCGATCGCCGAAGTTCAATCAGGAAATGTTGATTTTGCCATTAGTAGTCTAACAACAAATCTTAGCAACGATCTCAAGGCGCGAACCTTTGCCTATGACGGTTTAACCGTTTACGTTCCCTTTAGTTATGAACAACGGGATTTGTCTCTCCCGAAATATCTTAACGGCCAAATTAGCATTCAACAACTGCAACAACTCTACACCGGACGCATTACCAACTGGCAACAGTTAGGGGGGCCAGACTTACCTGTGCGGCTGTATATTCCCGACAGTCAAGAAGCTATCCGTCTTTTTGAGGATCGCGTCCTTCAAGAAGCCGAATTAATTGCACAATTTAGGAAAATGGTAGAAAGAGGCGATCGCACCTCTCGATCAGGGAATTTTGAAGGGAATCTCCCGAAAATCGTACAATTGCCAACTATTTCAGCGTTGCGGACTGTTTTGCAAGAGTTTGAAAACGAACAAATTGGGGCGATCGGATTTGGGGCGATCTCTCAAGTATTTGGCCAGTGTTCAGTATATCCTTTAGCAGTAGGCGATCGCAATAACAAGTTCATCCAACCCCTGATCCAAGAAAATCAGCAACCCATTGATCCGACTACCGATTTGTGCAGTCAAAAAGGCAGTTATTACCCAAATTACCAGGCTTTTCAGACAGGTGATTATCCCCTAGCCTACCCCCTGGCCGTTATTTTCAGGCGCGATAACCGTCGAGAAGCCATCGGTGATCGGTTTGCCGAAATTTTGAACACCCAAGAAAGCCAGGAATTGCTGAGTAAAACGGGTATTATACCTATTCTTAATCCGCGAAACCCGTGAAATCCGTTTAATCCGTGATCAAGATTCGACCTTTGGTTAATACCTACCAACCTCCCGATTTTTTATACTAGGCATAATTGGCAGAGGTTCGCTCATTATGGCATTCAATCAAGACATTCCGCCAAATTGGAAACCCATCCACGAATTAAATGCCCCTGCGGGTTACGGCGCCTCAGCCAAAATTCAGAGCAATCAGTCTGATAGCGACTCTGAAACTAATTTTGATCACCTCTGCAATATTGCCGAAGAAATCAGAAACGACCCCTTAAAAATGCGGTTGTTAGCTGACCGAATTTATCAACTGATGTTAGAAGATTTACGTTGGCAAAAAGAACGTAGTATGAATTATAGAGGTTGAATATAAAAATCATGCAAAAAAATTATATTACCGTTAATCGCTTCTATGTTGAAATGGAAAGCGAAGTTAAAGCTTCCTTTACCGAGTGTTCGGGTTTGGGAGTTAATGTTAAAAAAGAAACCTATTTAGAAGGAGGTGTTAACGATCAACAAAGAATTATTTTAGGTCATGCTGAATTTACCGATGTCACTCTCAAACGGGGAATGACCGATGATTTAACATTTTGGCAATGGATTAATTCTGTTCTCAGTGAGATACCCAAAAGCCGTCGAAATGTTAATATATTGCTCTTTAATCAAGCTGGAGAAACCATGATGTGTTGGACATTAATTGGTGCAGTTCCGATTAGTTGGAAAGCTCCTGGATTTCAAGCCGATGGCAACTCAGTGGCGATTGAAGAATTAACTTTAGCCTATGAAGGTTTACAAGTTAAAACCAACCAAGGAGGAGGTCGGGCAAGTGTTGGCTTAAGTCGAGGTAGTGTTGGATTTTTTCCTAGTAATTAGACAGGTATTTTATTGATGGCTGAGTCGATGGAAAATCAACAGAATATTAATCAAGAAAGTGCCGAAATAACCCCAGAAGAAGAAGCTCTAGGAATTAAAAATCCTCTTTTGACCCCAACGACCTTGGGACAGAAATTTTTGTCCATGCAATCAATATCACCTCTGGGTTCACGGTCAATTAACCTAATTAATTGGTCATTAATTTCTCCCAATCAAACCCTATTACAAAGTTTTCAGGATCATGAAAATTGGCAGGATTATGACCTCAATGAATTTCGACCCTTTACTAAAAATTCATTAACTGAAAATTCACCAATTATTGAACCACCATCTGACAAAACTGTATCCCCTTCAATCCCAATTCAACTCTCATCAGAATTACCCATACAACAACAAAAAGAAACCCCATCCACAGATTCAGAATTACCCATACAACAACAAACAGAAACCCCATCCACAGATTCAGAATTACCCATACAACAACAAACAGAAACCATTTTTCCTTTTAGGATAGATCAAAAAATACGAAAAAACTCTGTTATTCAAAACAGTAAAAGTTCCACATCTCATTTTTTTCAAAAAAAATCGGAATTTCCTAGAGAAAAAATAAGCCAAGAACCCATTAATAAATTATCAAAAAAATCATCAGAAAACCAGGAAACATTAACAACAGAAGAATCAGTTATTGATTCTATAGAAACTGATTCTTTAAAAACAATTAGTTCCACAGATAGTAGTGATTCCCAGGATATTATCAACCCAGAAATATCTAATTATCCCCCTCTGCAAAAACAACCAGATTCCACAACTAATCCCAGAGATATTATCAACCCAGAAATATCTAATTATCCCCCTCTGCAAAAACAACCAGATTCCACAACTAATCCCACGGATATTATTAATCCAGA
>NZ_LT797711.1:650622-651223 GCF_900009135.1 Planktothrix sp. PCC 11201
TCTAATTATTCTCCTCTGCAAAAACAACCAGATTCCGCAATTAATCCCAGAGATATTATTAACCCAGAAATCTCTAATTATTCTCCTCTACAGAAACAACCAGATTCCACAATTAGTCCCAGAGATATTGTTACACCAGAAATATCTAATTATTCTCCTCTGCAAAAACAACCAGATTCCACAACTAATCCCAGAGATATTGTTACATCAGAAATTTCTAATTACTCCCCTATTCAAAAACAATCGGATTTCACAACTAATCCCAGAGATATTGTTACACCAGAAATCTCTAATTACTCCCCTCTCCAAAAACAACCAGATTCCACAATTAGTCCCACAGATAGTAGTGATTCCCAGGATATTGCTACACCAGAAATATCTAATTACTCCCCTNCTCTAATTATCCCCCTCTGCAAAAACAACCAGATTCCGCAATTAATCCCAGAGATATTGTTACACCAGAAATATCTAATTATCCCCTTCTCCAAAAACAACCAGATTCCACAATTAATCCCAGAGATATTGTTACACCAGAAATATCTAATTATTCTCCTCTGCAAAAACAACCAGATTCCGCAATTAATCCCAGAGATATTATTAA
>NZ_LT797711.1:651277-651733 GCF_900009135.1 Planktothrix sp. PCC 11201
CCTCTGCAAAAACAACCAGATTCCACAACTAATCCCACGGATATTGTTACACCAGAAATATCTAATTATTCTCCTCTGCAAAAACAACCAGATTCCGCAACTAATCCCAGAGATATTGTTACACCAGAAATTTCTAATTATCCCCCTCTGCAAAAACAACCAGATTCCACAACTAATCCCAGAGATATTATTACACCAGAAATTTCTAATTACTCCCCTATTCAAAAACAACCAGATTCCACAATTAATCCCACGGATATTGTTACACCAGAAATATCTAATTATCCCCCTCTGCAAAAACAACCAGATTCCACAACTAATCCCAGAGATATTGTTACACCAGAAATATCTAATTATTCTCCTCTGCAAAAACAACCAGATTCCGCAATTAATCCCAGAGATATTATTAACCCAGAAATCTCTAATTATTCTCCTCTGCAAAAACAACCAGATTCC
>NZ_LT797711.1:656188-656821 GCF_900009135.1 Planktothrix sp. PCC 11201
GATATTGTTACACCAGAAATATCTAATTATTCTCCTCTGCAAAAACAACCAGATTCCACAACTAATCCCACGGATATTATTAATCCAGAAATATCTAATTATCCCCCTCTGCAAAAACAACCGGATTCCACAACTAGTCCCACGGATATTACCAACCCAGAAATCTCTAATTACCCCCCTCTGCAAAAACAACCAGATTCCGCAATTAATCCCAGAGATATTATTAACCCAGAAATCTCTAATTATCCCCCTATTCAAAAACAACCAGATTCCATAACTAATCCCACGGATATTATTACACCAGAAATATCTAATTATCCCCCTATTCAAAAACAACCAGATTCCGCAATTAATCCCAGAGATATTATTAACCCAGAAATCTCTAATTATTCTCCTATTCAAAAACAACCAGATTCCGCAATTAATCCCAGAGATATTATTAACCCAGAAATCTCTAATTATTCTCCTATTCAAAAACAACCAGATTCCACAACTAATCCCACGGATATTATTACACCAGAAATATCTAATTATCCCCCTCTCCAAAAACAACCAGATTCCACAACTAATCCCAGAGATATTGTTACACCAGAAATATCTAATTATTCTCCTCTGCAAAAACAACCAGATTCC
>NZ_LT797711.1:658785-777729 GCF_900009135.1 Planktothrix sp. PCC 11201
CCTCTCCAAAAACAACCAGATTCCACAACTAATCCCAGAAATATTATTACATCAGAAATATCTAATTATCCCCCTCTCCAAAAACAACCAAAAAGTCAAACTGTTGCACAATTGTTAAGACAACCTGGTGCTATTTCCAAACTTCCTCAAGTATTAGAAAATCTTACCTCTAGCAAACCTTTAGGTATTTTTCAACCTCTGGTTCAAACATCTAAATTGATCTCAGAAACTTCCTTCCTTGAAACTAATCCCATACTGTCAAAAGATGAACATGAAAATATTTCAGATAATTTTGATCAGTTTGCTTCTCTATCAGGGACTAATATAGATCCAAAATCCGAACCTATTTTCAATAATGAATCATCAAAACAAGGTACAATGATTCGACGGCAAGAAAGCGATTTCTCAACCTCAGATGTTCCTGATTCTTGGTCAAGTATTGAAGAATTGCTCGGTGAAAGCAATTCAACGCCAAGTGAACCAACTGTTGTGCAAGCTTTCTCCACAAAAGAAGGGCGACCAGCAAAGGAGCGGAAAAACCGAAAGCAGATGTCGGATATTCGGACTGGGATGCTCCTACCCCCTGGGATTTCTAGGGGTGTTACAGGAGTTCACAGTTTAGATTTACAACAGCAGCCAACTCCTGTAAAAGCACTCATGGAAAAAACAATCCAAACTAGGTTACAACAGGAACAAAAAACTGCTAGTCGTAAAGCTGAACCTGTTCAGACTCTTACTCGCTCAAATATAGGACTGGAAGATTCTCGGGTTTCGTTGATAAGTGAAGCACAAAAGGAGGAAACAAAACAGGCTGAAACTAAAACAGATCAAGTAGAAGTTTTGGCTAGAGAAATTTATTGCCTTGTCCGACAACGTTTTGAAATAGAAAGAGAGCGACAAGGTTCATCTTATGATCGTAGATTATTTTAAATCACATAGAATAGGAGAAAAACATGGCTGAATCAAGTTCATCAAAATCACCAGTGGCAGCAGTTGTTTCAACACTGACAACGGCTTTGAAAAATGCCATGATCGAGGCGGCGGATATAAAAATTTTAGAAGTTGCCGCAGCAGAGGATCTGGCAAGAGATCAGCAGTTTATTAGGGAAGAAGCCAAGTATAAAAATCTGGCTAAAGATCTTTATAATACTCAACAAGCTGGTGATAAAAGATTAGTTAAAGCCGCTCTAATACCGAGAACGGGTGAAGCAGCTTCTCCGATTAATTTTATGTTCAACCCAACTGATTTGAGTTTAAGCAGAGGTGTTACGATTAAAACAATGGAGGGATCAAGAACACAAAGGGGCTTACCTAAAGTTAACTTTGGCTCTATTGAACCTTATAAACTTACCTTATCAGGGATTTTATTTGATACCTACGAAACGGGTGTGAGCGTTTTTAATAGAATTCAATCCCTATTGGATGCAGTGGATTTTTCTAAGTTTAAAGATCCTTTTGCGAAACCAACAACTCATGATGGATACCAAGAAAGGCTGGTTAAATTAAGTTCATCGGAAACAGCAATGAAATCCTTTGTAGGATCGATCGGGGGAAAAAATGTCTTGGGTGCTCGAGAATTTGGTTCAGAAAAGGTGGGTAGTCAGAGCTTGGAAACAAGACGACCTCCTGTTTTTTATTTTATTTGGGGTGAAAAGAATTATATGTGTTGTATGATCAAACAATTAGACTATAAATTAACCATGTTTTTACCCAATGGAACACCCGTGCGAGCCATGGTTACCATTACCTTAGAAGAAGTAGATTTAGGGGTAGCAAGCAGAGCCTTCAGCGAGCGCCAAAAATTCATTGTTACATAATTAATTTTAGTGTAGTTTACCTCGATTTAACCTTGATCAAACAGGTTGTTTTATGACTTCACAAGCAACGGATTATGTCTCTACTCCTATTATTACAGTTGATGGAGTTGATCCAGACTTAATGAATAATTTTAGGCGGGATATTCTGCAAATTTCTGTAGAAGAAAGTTTGCATTTACCCGCTATGTTTACCGTAGTTATTAATAATCCCTATGCCGCCACTGATCAAGAGACAAAAACTTGGAAATATGATCGGGATATTATCCAAATCGGTAAAGTTATTAAAATTGGTTTTATCCCCAGTACGAGTTCTGATTCTGAAAAACCCAATGATCAGCAAATCTATTTAATTGAAGGAGAAATTACAGCAATAGAAACTCATTTCTCGGGACAAACTCAAGCTCCTATTGTAATTCGTGGTTATGATATTTCCCATCGCTTACATCGGGGACTTTATATTCGCTCGTTTCAAGATTATACCGATTCTGATATTGTCGAAAAAATTGCCGAAGAAGTGGGAATTGAAACCTATACCATTGATTCTAGTGGGGAAAAACATGAATACGTTTTTCAAGAAAATCAAACGAATATGGCATTTTTACGGGAACGAGCCGCCCGCATTGGGTTTGAATTGTTTGTCCAAGATGGGAAACTTAATTTTCGTAATCCCCACATTAATGAAGTTTTACAGTTAGTTTGGCTAGAGGATTTTACCAGTTTTCGTGTTCGTTTAACCAGTGCCGAACAAGTGAAAGCTGTGGAAGTGCGGAGTTGGGACTATGAAAGAAAGGAACCCATCGTTGCCCGTATTCCCAAAGAAACCACTCAATTAACTACTTCTGACGTTCTGACCCGTACCGAATACGGAAAAGGCAGGGACTATAGCCAAAAGTTTGGGTTGAACCCTTCTGAACCTAAGCTATTAGTTGTGGATCAACCCACTGCTACCATCAAAGAAGCAGAAGTGATGGCACAGGCACTTTTTAACGAATTAGAAGGAGACTTTATCTATGCCGATGCCCGGGGACTGGGCAGCCCCCGCATCCGACCGGGGAAAGTTGTGGAACTAGATAGAATGGGTCGTTATAGTGGTAGTTACTACGTTACTGAAAGTCGCCATATATTTTATCAGGGAATTTACACAACAGAATTTAGTGTGCGGGGACTACGGGGAGATAACCTGCTGCAAACCCTGTCCCCAACTACTCGCCTCAGACCCGGACAGACCCATCTGGTGGGTATTGTGACGGATAACAAAGATCCCAAGGGTTGGGGACGAGTGCGGGTCAAATTTCCTACCCTGACCCCGGAAAAAGATAGTACCGCCCATGCCAGTTACTGGGCGAGGGTTGTGGGGGTGGGGGCTGGCCCAGATCGCGGGTTCGACTGTTTACCGGAAATTAATGATGAGGTGTTGGTTGCCTTTGAACATGGGGACATTCACCGCCCCTATGTTATTGGTGGGGTTTGGAATGGCAAAGATCAGCCCCCCGCAAATATTACAGACTCAGTAGACAAAGGAAAAGTCCGCTTACGAACGTTTAAAACTCGTACCCAGCATACTTTACAGTTTGTGGAGGAAGATAAAGATGGAACGGCGGCGGGTATTTATATTCAAACCAGTCAGGGCCATCAAATTCGCCTCAATGATAGTAATGGATCAATTGAGGTGAGGACTCAGGCGGGACAGTCTATTCGCTTAGATGATCAGGGGGGTATTACCATTGAGTCTAAGGGAAATATCCAGCTACAACCAGGGACAGGACAGGTATTAGTATCTGGCAATGTTTTAGCGACACAATTCCTAGTGGGTACAACAGTCAATAGTGTCAATATTGGAGAAACCTTAACGAATTTGCAACAGCAAATTCAGCAAAATACGAATAGCGATCTCTCCCGTTCTCAAGAAATGGCTCAACTCCGGCAGCAGGTGTAACAAAATATCAAAGAACCCAGCGATTAGAAATCGTGGCTACACAGACAAAACCCACCTTCGTGGGTTTAAGACCTGAATTTTCTCTTAGTCTACGCAGGTGGACTTAGTTTGTATATTCCGCCGTTTCAACGGCTGGGAACTTCCATCAAAAATATTTTCTGTGTAACTAGACCTTTGGCGAATACTCCCTTGAGAATCTATCAGCTAAATTAAAAACATCTATCTGGGGAGGGAGTTGGCAATGGTTAATTTAGCGAATCAACAATTAAGCCGTCCCTACCTGGGTAAAGGTTTACGGTTTCCCGTGCAAATCGACCTTCAGGGCAACCTCGACTTGAGTGCCCAGGAACAGAATATCAGGGAATCAATTTATATTATCCTCCTAACCCAATGGGGAGAACGGGTTTATCGGCCTAATTTTGGCTGTCGTTTGTCCGAGTTGAATTTTGCCCCCATTAACCAACAAACCCTGATGTTAATGCGAATTTATGTCCAAGAAGCATTAGAACTTTGGGAACCCCGAATTATTGTTGATGAAGTCCTAACCAACCCTCACTCCTATCAAGGAAGAGTTGATATTAATATTATTTACCATCTGCAAAAAACTTACGAAAGACGCAGTATTGTTTTTCCTTTTTATTTGCAAGTTGAAAACTGATTACGAATGGGGAATAGGTAATTGCCCATTGCCTATTGCCTATTGCCTATTCCCTATTCCCTTTAAAGATTTTTATGGTTTTTGACTTTTTACCTAAACTACCTAAACCTAACTTAGATGATCGGGACTATGAAGACCTGGTAAAAGAATGTATTCTTAGAATTCCCCGCTACTGCCCAGAGTGGACAAACTATAATCCCAGTGATCCAGGTATTACCTTAGTTGAACTATTTGCTTGGTTAACTGACCAAATGTTAGCTCGGTTTAATCAAGTCCCCCGACGCAACTATATTACCTTCTTAGAATTGCTCGGGATTCGTTTACAACCGCCCAAACCAGCAACCACAGAAATAACATTTTATTTAGTCGGTGATCTGCCAGATGCTTATACCATCACAACCGGAACTGAAGTAGCCACAGGACGCACAGCCACCCAATCCGCCATTGTGTTTACAACCGACCAACCCCTGATTATTGGTCAACCCACCATCCAACACTTTCTCACCGGGGACACAGCACCCCCAACCCCGCAGGTTTTGCGCGATCGCTTTACCAATTTCTGGAGTGCTCAAGAGCCTGGCAACTGGTCAGGCCCAGAGCTTTCCCTGTTTAGTGATAGTCCCCAACCAGGTAATTGCTTCTATCTGGTCTTTGATCCCGATGAGCCCCTCGATGGTAACGTTCTCAGCATTCGGATCAAAGGTCAAGAAGCCACTCCCACCGGAATTAACCCCAAAGTGCCCCCCCGTCGCTGGGAAGCCTGGAATGGAAGTGAATGGCAACCCGTCCTCGGTACAGAATCCGATGATGAAACCCAAGGCTTTAGCTTCAGTAACCTAGCTCAAAAGGGCGGTAACCCCCTACAGGGGGCTGACGTGACCCTACACCTGCCGATTAACTTTCCTCCGGCTCACTTCACCGCCTATCGAGGTCGGTGGTTGCGGTGTGTTTGTACCGAACCCGATGATCTGCGACAACCCGCCTACAGTCGCTCACCTCGCATGATTGGGATTACAGCCACAGCCATTGGCGGAACGGTGAAAGCAACCCAATGTGAAATTATTGTCGATGAAACCTTGGGGGAAAGCAACGGCGACCCCGGACAGTTTTTTCAACTTCAGGGATCACCTGTATTAGAACGGCGGGAGGACGAATATCTGATTGTTACTCCCCCGGGTGCCATTCCCCAACGCTGGCAAGAGGTGAAGGATTTTTCTAATTCGGGAGTCAATGATCAACACTATATTATCGACTCCCTAACAGGTGTCCTCCAATTTGGCCCATTAGTCAGGGAAGCCAGCCAACTCAAGGAAGCAATGGAGTTAAGGGCAAACGCACAAACCAACACCTCCAGGCAAATGCTACTTTCGAGTTCCGACTTACAAAACCAATATGGCAGTATTCCCCCAAAAGGAGCGACGTTGCAGATGTCCCGTTACCGCACGGGGGGAGGCTCAGGGGGAAACGTTCAGGTGGGGACGTTGGAAATTTTGAAAACGGCCGTTCCCTATGTTGCCAGTGTGATTAACCATCAACCTGCCAGAAATGGAGCCGAGGCGGAAACCTTAGAACAGGCGGCGATCCGTGTACCTCAAATGCTGCGTACCCGCGATCGCGCCGTTACCCCTGAAGATTTTGAAGAATTGGCGATTCGGGGCGGGGCTGGAGCCGTTGCCCGCGCTCACTGTTTACCTGTTACCGGTGGCAAAGGCGGGACAGTAAGGGTTTTAATTGTCCCCCAGGTGACCATAGATGACATTACCCGCAGCGAGGGCATTCACCCCAACCAGTTCACCCTCACCGATGATCTGGAGCAAAACGTGATCGCCTACTTGGACGAACGACGACTGTTGGGAGTTCAGGTGTTATGTGTCTCCGGTGACTATACGGGGGTGGCAATTCAGGCGGAAGTTGCCCTCAAACCAGAATACAATCACCCCGTTGCCCAGCAAACCCTCCGCCAACAAATGCTAGTCGCCCTTTACAGCTTTTTTAATCCGATTACCGGAGGCATCGATCAAAAGGGCTGGCCCCTGGGTCAACCCGTCTATCTCAGCGACGCGATCACTGTCCTTCAGAACTTTGATGCGATTCGTTATATTGGTACCCTGCAACTGTTTGAACTCCAGCGTCAAGGACAATCTTGGGTTCGTCTGCCCCCATCCCCCACTGTTGATCCCGGCCCAGGGGGATTGATCTGTTCCTGGGCTGACCTGACCCTGCGATCGCAGCACGTTATTTCAGTTATCAGTTAACAGTTAACAGTTATAGCAGTTGCCACATCTATTAGGACATTCTTGAAAGCTAAAAGCTACTTATAGTAAGTATTTACCTATTGCCCATTGCCCATTCCCTATTGCCTCTTGCTATAACAGTTATCAGTTAAGAAGTTTACAGTTAATTTATTAACTCCTCAACTGATGACTGATGACTGATAACTGATTTATGACTGATACCTCTTACACTGATAACTGATGATGCGGATACTTGATAACTGATTTATGGCTGGTGAATTTCTGACTTTAAAATTAATTCCTATGCGATCGCCAGAAGCAAATTTAAACACGCTTCCGATTCAAGCAACGGCGGAAAATATTGATGTTGAAAATCCGGGTCTTTTACTTGTCCCGGGAGAAGCCAGTGAATTGATAGTCAATTTAGAAAATTTAGGGACTTACACTTTAGAATTAACCCTAGAAATTACAGGAGATTTTCCCGAGAATTGGTATACCATCATCACAGAAGTAGAGGAAGAAAATCCCGCATTTTTACTAACACCTGGGGAAATAATCAAAGCGATTATCCGCTTCCAAACTCCGGCGGATTTCTTTGAAAATCCCTTCTTCCCGGGTGTGGGTCAAGTTCTGAAATTAGATTATCAAAGCCGTTTAGCTGTTTATGGAGCAGCCCTGGGAACAGGATCAGAATTGCTAGAAACAGCCACTTTTAACCTCTATGTTCGCCCCGTTAGTCGTTATCAACAATTTCTACCTAATTTTTATCGAGAAATTGATTTTGTCGGACGTTTTCTGCAAATTTTTGAAGCAACTTTAGAACCCGATGTCCAAATTCTTTCTAACCTGTGGGCGTATTTAGATCCCCTAACAGCCCCGATCGGAATGTTAGAGTTTCTAGCCCACTGGGTGGGCTGGAGAAATCAACCTTATTTAACCTTAGAACAGCAAAGAAACTTAATCCGAAATGCTATTGAAATTTACAGATGGCGAGGAACTCGTCGAGGTCTGCGCCTGTATCTTCACTTAGCAACCCGTTTACCTTTAGATGATCTTATACTGAATGAAGATGAAAAACATATTGGAATTTATGAGTTTTTTAATTCCGGCTTTGTCTTGGACAAAACTCGCTTAGGTTACGATGCAATTTTGGGAGGAGTGCGACCCTTTCATTTTACAGTTCGCCTGCGTCCAGAACCTGATCGCCCCATTGAAGAAGCGTTAGTGCGAACTATTATTGAACAGGAAAAACCGGCATTTTGTAGTTACGAGTTAATCATAGAAACGGGGTAACACCGGAGCAGGGGGAGCAGGGGAGGCAGGGGAGGCAGGGGAGGTAAACTCTTTCTATTACCTATTACCTGTTCCCTGTTCCCTCTCTTAAAAATTTTATAATTTTCTTGACAAAATCACAATATAATTATCATTATGTTTTCCTTATTTGATTACCCTGAACCACTGCCCCTAAAACGTCTATCCGTCGAGGATGGACTCCTCTTAAATGCCGAACGTTGGCAATCTGCCCACGCCTATCACCGAGATCGCCAAAATCTCCATTATCAATCTCTGAATCAACCAGGAATCGTCTGTGGATTAGGGGTTTCTGCTATTCCATCTCCTGATCATATTGTCGCTAAATATCGGGATAATCGCTGGATAAAAATTGACCGTGGAATTGCGATTGATTTAATCGGGAATCCGATAATTGTTCCCGAACCAATGGAATTTCATATTGCCTCTGAAGCCGGAGAAAACCCCCTATTAATTTATATTACTATCAGATACGTTGATCCAGAAACACTATATCGACCCGAATCAAAATATTTAATCGAGGAAATGTTTAGAATTGATGAAAAAATTAACAAACCCGATCAATTAGAGGTAGAACTGTGCCGGATTATCCTGTTAGCAGGAACTGTCCAAATCACCTCTCCAACTAACGTTTTTTTTCCCGCCGGAAATCATATTGATTTGCGCTATCGGCAACAAGTAATGGCACGTCCTCAAGGGGTGGTAAGCATCGGTTTAATTTCCAACGATTCACCCATTGATCAGATAATTTTATCCTCTTTATCTGGACTAATTCAATCTTTACCTGCACTTTATCCCGCCCTGGGAGGTCGGTCAGAAATTGGCAACATTAAATTACAAGCAGGAGAAAATAACGAATATTTAAACTATGATTTACTTTATCTCAGCTATCAAAAAATTGCTATATTAACAGAATCAGAAACTGAAAGTCTCAGAGAATATAGGGAAACTGGAGGAATAATTTTTATAGAATTAACAACTCTGGAAAGCGAAATTGTGCAGTTAATTAAAATTCAACAAAAACTGAAAGAAACCCTCAATGATCTTAAAGAAGATGGAGAATTTGATCCGTTGATACAACAGTTGCAAAGCGAACTAGAGACGACAACAAAGATTTTAGATAAACAGTTGGCTGATGTTATCGCTACCGTCAGAAATTTAGCCCAAAAAACAGGCGAATTTACAGCCAACGATTCAGGAGAAATTAGTCGTCAACATCCCCTACGAAATCAGCCTTTTTTGTTTAGTCAGTTTCCGATGATTAAAGGACAAGAAATTAGCCTATTTAATTGGGGTAATATTATCTTGATTTTAGGAGATTTGTCAATGGCTTGGGGATTAAATGAAGGGTTTAATTTTCCCAGAGAAACTATTAGATCTGCTCAAGAAATGGGGATTAATTTTATACATTTTGCAGTAAAAAGGCGACAATTAACTCAACTTCTCCTTTAAGTTTATGAACAATAATTGATTGAGGTTGTTATTTTTTTCTACTATAAAATCAGACTTACTATGGCTAACAAAACCTTCTCTTTTTTCTATAAAATTTTTGATAAATCCGTGGGTTCTTTATCCATTCGCCATACCCTGCCCCTGATTATTGTTACACCTTTATTGGCTTCTGTCGCAGTGATTGGCTGGTTTAACTTTCAATTAGGAAAACAAGAGATTGAAAAGTTGATGCTACAAGTTAGTGAAAAATCTACTCAGATGATTGAACTCAATCTTCGCAATTATTTAGGAAAGCCACAAGTATTATTACCTGCATACTTAGCAGCCATCCAAAGTGGGAATGTTGATATTAATAATTTACCGGAAGTCAAGCGATATTTCTGGCAACAAATACAAAACAAAACCTCTTTAAATTCCATTTATATAGGAACAGAAAAAGGAAATTATGTGAGTTATGAAAAAACAGAAAATGAATTTATGGAAAAATTTAGAGATGAATCAACGAACTCGAATCGAAATTTTTATGAAGTTGACTCCAAAGGAAATCGCACAAGATTGATCAAAAGTATGGAATATGATCCTCGCGTTCGTCTCTGGTATAAATTTGCTAAAAGCGTAGGAAAACCAACCTGGACTCCGGTTTATCAATTTGGCAGTATCAATACGGTGGGGATGGATTTTTCTATTCCGATTTACAATCAGGAATCTGGGAATTTTGCAGGAGTGATTTCCACTGATATTAGTCTGGTACAAATTAGCAAATTTTTAAGAAATTTAGAAATTAGTCAGAATGGAAAAGCTTTAATTATGGAACGGACGGGAGACGTAATTGCCATCTCAACTTTAGAGCAACCTTTTAAAGTGGTGAATAATCAAACCAAACGACTGAATGTTCGTGAAAGTCAAGATCCAACTATTCAAGGAACAGGTCAATACTTAATTGAAAAATTTAAGAGTTTAGATCAGATTGAAGACAAACAACAATTCACCTTTCGACTCAAAGGAAATTTACAACTTGTCCAAGTCACCCCTCTACAAAATCAAGAAGGAATTGATTGGTTAATGGTGGTTGTGATTCCCCATTCTGATTTTCTTAAACATATCTATACTTATACAACTTTAACAGTAATTATTGGGGTTTCAGTTGCAGGTATCGCCGTAATTTTAGCTCTGTTACTGGTGCGTTGGATTATTAAACCCATTGAACAGTTGCAGCAAGCTGCCGAAACTATTGAGTCACAAAACTTTGATCAAAGTATATTAGAGGAGGTAAGTCGTCGTCGCGATGAATTTGGGCAGTTAGGAAAAGTGATGTCAGCTATGGCAAATGTTATTTACAGTCGCGAACAAAATTGGAAACAAATGATTGACCAACTTCAAAATCAAGATCTGCAAAAGCAAAAAACCAAGAGTGGAAATAATTCCCAAAAGCAAGTCAAAAACTTAGAAGTATTATTGAGAGAATCGCAACAACTCAGGACAAAAATAGGAGAAAAGGATAAAAATTCAAGAAATTAAAGATAATTAATCATAAATCAAATACTTTTAATCAAGAAACCTCAAGGAATTAAACATGAAAACCAATCTAATTACTACTGATATTTCCACAACTGAATTGACATTCAAACCGGGTGAATCAGCCGTATCTTTTGAAATCAATGCGATTAACTATAGTGATCGTTTTGCCAGCTTTCAGGTAGAAGTATTAGCGGCGGGTACAGATGAAAATTTAGCCCAAAATTGGTATATTCTCTCCCCCGAAATTTGTACTAAAAAACCCCCAGGAGATTCTACACAATTTCTGGTTAAAATTATTGATAGTCCTCTACCTGGTTTTGTCGGTCAGATGAATCTAACAGTGAGAGTTTTTTCCATTGAACTTCAGGAAGAAACCCGTCAATTATTGCGGTTAAATATACTCGAAGGAAGCGGGGGAGTTGGCTTAAAATTAACCCTTCCTGTTCAGGAATTTCAAGCTTACCCCCTACAGCAAATTAAAATTCCGGTTCAGGTTTATAATCCCAGTTCTCAACCTGCGAATGCGGTATTAAAATTAACAGGAATTAATCCAACATGGTTAATAGAAGAACAACAGGTTATCCAGATTCCATCTCGTTTTCGGGTTGATGCCGTTTTCTGGTGCCAAATTCCCGATATTACCCAAACTAAAAGCCAAGTTCAGCCCTTCACTATTACAGCAACAATCGCCAATGGTTTATCAAGGCAAATCACCGGAAATTTATTAATTTTACCCCAAGGAATTGTAGAGTTTAGGTGTTTTCCCCAGGAACGTCGCATCCCCGGTAGAAGAAGATTCTTTTGGCGTTCTGATCCGGTTATTTTTCATATAGAAATAAAAAATTGCAGCAATGTTTCCCAGATATTTCAACTCAAAGTTCAGTGTTCAGACAAAATAAAATATGAATTAAAAACCGATTTATCTCTATTAATACAAGACAAAAAAAAATCTATAGAACCCTTAAATCATGATGTAGAGATCAATAATTTTGATCCTACTATTGATCTCGAAATTGGCGAAACCAATCAAATCTTATTAGTAACAAAAGTTAAACGACATTGGTTAGGTCGGATCAGGGAATTCTTAATTGAAGTGGCGACTACACAAACAGAAGATTTTTGCTCTATCTCCGGTAGCAGTTTGTCTGGCACTTCTCCCCCCAGTCAAACCTTGAAATTAAAAGTTTTACCATTTCTCCCCCTGGGGTTAATATTAACGGGCAGTGTTTTATTACTGGGGTTACTGTGGTGGTTTTCAGGACTGAATCCATATCATCCCTTTTTAGGACATAAAAAACCCGTTAATTCTGTTCAATTTGATGGGTTAGCCAGCACGATCATGAGTGGTTCTAATGATCAGACCATAGCCGAATGGAAAGTTACTAATTTTTTCAATGATTTACACAATCAATTTATCGGTAAAATTGGCAATGCTAAAAAAGCTGTGCGAGTGTTACGTTACCGACCTGTTGATAATAATATGATCGCCGCCGGATTGGAAAATGGGGAGATTCAATTGTGGGGATTAACGGAAGAAACCGGGTTAATTGATACTTTTTCAATTAATAAAGATGATCGGGTTTTTGCCTTAGAATTTTCTCAAGATTCTCAAACATTATTTAGTGGTCATGGTAGTGGTTTGGTTTTACAGTGGGATGCCAGTCTTCAGCGAGATCAAATGACCAAAGGTAATGATCGCTTATTAAAGAAAAAACAATTTGATTTTGCCGTTTATGACCTGAGTTTTGTCGGGAAAGGTAATCGTCACCTAGCAGTTGTCGGTCGATATAATCAGTTTTTAATTTGGAATCTTGACCAGAATAAAACCTCAAAAGTTCCTTATCCCACCGGAGGACAAGATGATTATATTTTAAGTGTTGATGTTGCAGAAATTGCTCCCTATCTTTTAGCAACAGGGGATAATCAAGGAAATATTACGATCTGGAATATGAAAAACTGTTTAGATAGTTCAGGAGAATGTGAAGTTATTGATCGTTGGCAAGGAAGTAAAATGGGTGAAGCGGTTCGTTCAGTTTCATTTAGTGACAATGGCTGCTATTTAGCCAGTGGTGGGGACGATGGTAAAGTCATGCTTTGGGCTTTAACCTCTGAAGGAAAACGACCTTTAGCAATGCCTGATGGTTCGTCTCTACAAACAAATCTGGCAATTAAACAAGAAGTTAGCCATTCCTATCGTCAGAAAAAAATTAATAGTGTTGATGTTAAAATTGTCGGTGAAAATATTTTAATTGCTAGTGGGAGTGATGATGATCAGGTCAGAATAGCCAAAGCCAAAAGAATATTTAATTTAGGTTGTGATTTTCGCGGTAATCTTGAGATAGAGTAAAGACTTAAATAATTAATTTAACTATATTTTGAGGATTTAAAATTATGGTGTATCAAACTTCACAAACTAACGGTCATACCCTGAATAATATTGAATATTCAGAAAATCCTGGAATTGCTAAACCCATCGCCTTGATTATCAACCCTTCCGAAGACAGTTCTGCCTGTGCGGGAGAAATTTTTGAACTGCGGGTTACAGTAACCAATCAAGGTAATAAAGGTGCTGTTATTAATATTTATATTGATGAAACTTCTGGCTTGTTACATCAGTGGTGTAGCTCCGCTTCGGAAAGTTTAGCTCTAGCAGACAATTGTAGTGCGGAAGTAGTTTTTTACTTCGCAATTCCTATTAATGCTACCCCCGAAAACCATAGTTATTTATTAGTTATTGATGCTCCTAAACACTATCCAGAATACACACCAATTCGTCATCAAGCCCGACTACAAATTTTACCATCAGTACAATCCGCGACCCAGATTAATGACCCGACATTTCAAATTTTACCGATTACAACTTATAACAAACCAACTATTATCGAACCGGGCAAACCTTTAGATTGTAAAATTATAGTTAATAACCGTTCTTCACGGGTTGATCGCTTTCGTTTAAGTTGTTCTGATCTGCCCAATGATTGGTTTACTGTGATTTATCCAGAGGGATTAGTCGAATTAGGATTAGTCGGAGAACGGCAGAGTTTAGCATTGAATCCAGGGGCGAAAGGTGAGATTGTATTCCGTTTGCAATTTCCTCTAAATGTTAAAGCCGGAAATTACTCCCCAACCCTACGTTTAACTTCGTTGAATAACCTCGACTTGGTACTCATTGATGTCTTGTATTTGCGGGTACTTCCCATCTATCGATTAATCCCAGAATTGCAAACGAAAATTGGGAAGGTTAGTAAAGAAACAGGATGTTTTCGGCTGTTATTGGGGAATGGGGGAAACACCCTCCGCAATGTTAGTTTTACCGCCGAAGAAGACGCAGGAAAACCCATTTGTACTTATAATTTTAGTCCTGAACAGGCTAAATTAGGGGCGCAATTAAAAACTAAAATTGACTTAGAAGTTAAACCGAATAAATGGTGGCGACGTCCTTGGTTTGGGAAGGGATTACCGATTGAATTTTATATAGAAATTGAGGATAGTGATCAACTACCTGTTCCTGAAAGGTTGCCAGGAACTTTAATTTGGGAAGCACGACCCCTCTGGCAATTTATTTTATTAATTTTTATGATTTTGGGGGCGATCGCATCCCTAATTTTTGCGATTTGGTGGGTATTTTTTAGACCGCCAACACCCCCCAAAATTTTAGAATTTACTTCGGTTTTTCCGACTTATGAACAAGCCGCAGGAGATGCGATTCACTTAAATTGGCAAATTCTTCACCCTCAACAGTTAAAAACGATTAAAATTATTGGGATTGCTGCCGATAGTGGTATTGTTTCTAGTGGAGATATATTGTATGATTTTAGCAAGGGAATTCCGCCAGAATTGAAGGGATTTTGCACCTTAGAATCGGTTTTAAATTGTCAAAATATTCGTACCGATGCCCAACAAGCGGGAACTTATATTTTTCAAATGGATATATTTGCTAAAAAAGGCTATAAGTTAGCTGATTCTAAAAAAACCAACACGATTCGTATTAGCGCTTTACCTCAGCCTAAAATCTTGGATTTTATGGCAACACAAACATCCTATCAAGAAGCAGCCCTTAACCAACCTATCCTAACATTTAATAATGAAATTGCCTTGAATTGGAAAATTAAAAATCCAGAACAATTGCAAGCATTAAAGTTAATTGCTCGTTCCACAGATGACACAGTTCTAATTCCCTTAAAAACCTACGATTTTAGTGACGGTATTCCCTCGGAGTTAAGTGGATTTTGCTTATTAGAATCGGAATTAATTTGTCAAAGAGTCCCTACAAATGCCCGAAAAGCCGGAAACTATATTTTTGAATTATCGGCGGTCTCTAAGGAAACAGGAGAGGAAACTGCCATTAGCCAGAAAAGTGATATAATTAAGATTATTCCTTATATTTACCCGACTAAAATTGTCTCTTTTTTAGTGAATGATCAGGACGCTTTACCTAAATATATTTTACCGATTAATCCTGAAAAAACTGCTAAAATCATTCGGATTAGTTGGAAGGTAGAAGGGGGTAAAAATACAACTGTTGAATTACTCCCCGCACCCGGAACAGTGGGTCTTGAAGGTTCGATCATTTATCCAGTTACTCAACAACCGGGTACAGAAACAATTACACTTGCGGTTAAAGGAGAATCAGGGGAACAATTGAATCGAACTGTCACCTTTGAAAAAATTGTTGTTCCTATTTCCGAACCGAAAACACCCCCGGTCGATAAACAGCAGGGTACTTCTATCAACGATTCCAGAACCCCTAAATTAACCCCAAATAACCCCAATCTTTCCCCAAATCGACCTAATCAAACTATCCCTAATTTGTCAACAACTCCACCTAATTTTCCTTTATTACCAACAGCACCGACCCCAACTCCAACCCCAACTCCAACTCCATCTCCAACCCCGTCTCCAACCCCTTCTCCAACTCCAACTCCCACCCCTTCTTTCTCAGCTTCACCGATTGAAATTCCACCTCAATTTGATTAAATAATTAATAGCAGAATTTTCACTCTGATTACAAACCGCCTGATGTTAAAACTATGATCAAAATAAATAAAATTAAAAAAGTGCGTTTTCCTTCTATTGCTCTAAGTCTTAATTTTTGGGGGTCGATAATTATTGCTCAATTTTCCTTACCTTTTAATATTAATATCCCTCAACAACCAACCGAAATCCCTACTCCCTCTGTTCCCATTAACGGAGATTTTAACTACTATTTTTCTTTATGTAATGTCCTGCGGAAACAACCCCAGCTTGAAGAAGCGTTATCAGCCTGTAATCAAGCAATTAATTTAAGTAAAAAAAAGAGAGCCGATTTATGGGGATTTCGCAGCCAGCTATTATTAAAATTAGGACGATATGATCAAGCTTTAGTATCGAGTTTACAAGCCCTGGAAATTCAACCTAAAAACTCTCTAGCCTTAACTTTACAGTGTCGATCCCTTTTAGCATTAGGTCAACAAGATCAGGCTATTTCCGCTTGTGATAGTGCTTTAGAAATTAATCAAAATTGGGATGAATTTTCTCCGAGTCTTACTTGGTTAAGTCGAGGTTTAGCTCAGGAACAGAAAACCCAATATCCTGAAGCCTTAGCATCCTTTGATCAATCTTTAAAACTCGATCCTCAGAATTCTATGGTTTTAGTTAGTAGCTGTCGAGTTTTGTTAGAAATGGAGAAGAATGAACAAGCTATTGGTAGTTGTGATAACGCTTTAAAAGTTAATCAAAATTGGGGAGAAAGTTCTCCGGCTCAAGCCTGGTTTTGGCGAGGGTTAGCCTTTAGTGGTTTGGCAAAATATCAGCAAGTTTTAACCAGTTGTGAAGCAGTAAAAAATGATTTAGAAAAAGATATTGTAGTCAAAAATAATTGTATTCAAACCACTCGAACCTCCCGGTTAGAATCTGCCAAAACTTCATACAAACAAGCTACAATGCTCGACCCTAAATTTGCTGTCGCTTGGACATATCAAGGGATCAATTTAGAGGAATTAAACGAATACGATCAAGCGCGAAAGGCTTTAGAAACAGCTATAAAAATTTATCCTAATAATGCCTTAGCTTTGGTGAATTTGTGTGCAACTCTGAATAAATTAGGCAATTATCAAGAAGCACTAACAGCTTGTGAAAGTGGGTTACAACAAGATAGTAATTGGCTAGAAAGTGAGCCTGCTGATACTTTCATCCAGAAAGCACAGGCTTTAGCAGGTCTGAAACGCTATGAGGAAGCGATTTTGGCGATTGATCTAGCCTTGAGTTTGAAGCCCGACTCAGCGATCGCTTGGAATACAAAAAGCGTGATTTTATGGCAAGCCCAAAAATATCAGGAAGCTCTCAACGCATCAGAACAGGCCTTAGCAGCCGATCCTAACTACTTTCAAGGGTGGTTTAATCGGGGGAGTATCCTGCGGGCGATGCAGCAAAATCAAGAGGCCCTAAGCGCCTATCAGCGTGCGATCAGTAGCGATATCACTTTTGTACCAATAGAAACCCTGGGGTCGGTTTGGACTAATTCCAGTGCAATTTTCTGGGACTTAGGGCAATATCCAGAGGCAATTGCCGCAGCGAATAGTGCGATTGAGATCGATCCTAATTCAGTATCCGCTTGGTTTAATCGAGGGTTATTTTTCACGGGTGTAAACGATTATGAAGAAGCAGCCAAGTCTTATCAACAAGCTCTGAAAATTGATCCAAAAGCGGTTAATATTTGGGTGGCTCAGGGGATGGCATTCTTCTATTTAAAACGCTATCCAGAAGCCTTAAATGCTTTTGAAGAAGCGTTAAAAATTGATCCGAACTATTTACCCGCTTTAGAAAATCGGGATCTAATTAGTCGCTATTTTCAGGATAAATAATATTTAATTGTGCTTTTCTAAGGCTCAAAAATCAAGTCAACTAAACTTTTTAAATCCGGCACTTCTAAATCCGGTTGGGCGATCGCAGCTTTGGTTGCTCCTCCTCCGGGTTTTCCCTGACGACGATTCACCCAAACCGTTGTTAATCCTAAACTATTTGCTGTAACAATATCATGAAAAATACTTTGGGCAACGTGCAGTAACTTATCAGCAGAAAGCCCCGTTTTATTTAAGGCAAACTGAAAATTATGGGCAGAAGGTTTATAGGATTGAGCTTGTTGTGCCGTAATAATATGATCAAATTTTATTTGTAGATGTTGGTTAGTCTGGGCAAATAAATCATCATCAATATTAGAAATAATCACTAATTTATACTTTTGTTTTAAGGCTTTCAGGGCTGCTACCGTATCAGGAAAGGGTTGCCAATCTTGAATTGAATTGGCTAAACTTTCTAATTCCGTAGGAGTTGGAGAAAACCCCAAACGTTCTCCGAACTTCTGCACAACTTCTCGGAGAATTTGTCGATAGGTTTTATATTCTCCACTTTGGGCTTCCGGTTCTAATATAGCAAATAATTCAAGTAACTGTTGATTACTCATCTCAATTCCATGGGCATTAACTAATTGTTGTAAAACCGGAGTAATTCCGTTTTCCCAATCAATTAAAGTGCCGTAGCAATCAAAACTCAAGGCTTCAAATTGATTAAATTCAATCATAATTTTTCTAAAACCCATTCGTAATTCGTAATTCGTAATTCGTAATTCCCTATTACCCATTACCTGTAACAGATAATCCTTCAACAATAATAGAAGGAGTATAACAGGAACCATTCCAAGAGGCATCACCCCCTAATTCTATAACTTGTTTGAGGGCGGTGTAAACATTTCCGGCGACCATTGTATTTTTCACCCGTCCGACAATTTCGCCCTTTTCAACTCGATATCCTAAATCCACATTAATTGAAAAATCCCCACTAATTCCCGCACTTTCTCCTAACATTTGATCGACAATTAAACCCCGATCTAAACTTTGGATTAACTCAGTTAAAGAACTTTTCCCAGGTTGTAATAAAAGATTAAATAAACCAGGAGTGGGATAACTGCCTAAATGGGTTCTAAATCCGTTTCCGGTTGTACCACTTCCCAGGGTGCGACCTGTGGTTAAGTCGGTATAAAATAGTTTTAAAACTCCGTTTTGAATAAAAGTAATCGGACGGGTGGGGATACCTTCATCATCAAAGGGACAACTAAATGGCCCGGCATCGGGTTCTTGATATAGGGTTAACATCGGAGATACGACGGGAGTATTTAGGCGATCGCTCCAAGGAGAAGCCCCCTCCAAGACCTGTTTGCCATTCAAAGCGGCCGAAAGGGTTCCCCAGAGCATATCGGCGGCTTTAGCGGTAAATAACACCGGAATCCGACCGACGGGGGACGGCACGTTATTTTTAGCCCAATTTAACCGCATTAAAATCCGTTGGGCGAGTAACGTAGGATCGAGAAAATCCCGTTGGGTTTGGCCATCGGAAACATATAAAAAATCATCCTTGCGTACCCATTCAGTTTCCATATAGGCACTGAGGGTGGTATCGGTGTGGCTACATTCAAGTCCCCTGGAGTTAATCAAGCGAATTGATTCGACTTCGCAATCCCATTCGGCTGCACATAGGATTTCAGGATAGGAAGCCCGAATTAATGCAATCGCCTGTTTCCCCCAACTGATCAATTGTTCAACGGGTACAGTTTCCCCAATATCGGGATAGGTGGATTGAGCCTTAGATTCAGTTAATTCAATGGTTTCTGGCTGATTTAGGGTACTTAAAGCCAGCGCCCGGGCGACTAATTTTTCCGGTTCCACTGGCCCATAGGCAACGGCCAAACCCGGACGTCCATCTCGCCAAAGTCGCAGGGTTGTCCCTTCTGATTGGCTACTTTCGAGTTGCTTGAGTCGATTGGCTTCAAAAAAAATCGGCTTGGAAAGGGATTGAGATTGAAACACTTCCGCAGCCTCAGCGCCCGATGCGGCAGCTAACTCTAATAGCTGTTCGGCGGATTGGTCGTAGGTCATGGATAGTAGTGATGGCATAGCGTCATCGTTCATCCTACCGTGATCGGTGATCGGTGATTTATTTTTAGTGACACAGACTGCTCAACCGCAGACCCCAAAATGTTTGATAGTTTAATTTAATATTGGTTATATTTTTGACCAATATTAAACTTATTTGAGAATTTTTGAGAATTTTGAAATAACATACTATAATCTTTAAGTTTCAAGATCGCGCCTTGCCAATTTCTACTGCTGTAGAATTTAGCAATCATCGATAATAAAGTAAGATTCACAGGGAATAATAACCCCTAGATCCCATTAAAACTTCTTTAAATCAATAAATCTAAATGAAATTGACACCGACCCCTTTGAATACCTTTACCCTTACAACACCCCTTTATTATGTCAATGATGTTCCTCACATTGGTAGTGCTTATACAACAATAGCGGCGGATGCGATCGCTCGATTTCAACGCCTCCAGGGAAAATCTGTTCTCCTAATTACTGGCACCGATGAACACGGTCAAAAAATTGAACGGACGGCTGAGGAGTTAGGTCGTTTGCCCCAGGATCATTGTGATCAGGTTGCCTCTAGTTTTGCCTCCTTGTGGGAGCGGTTTAATATTCAGTACGATCGCTTTAGTCGGACAACTGCACCCCGTCACGAAGCCATTGTTAAAGAGTTTTTTCAACGGGTTTGGGATAAAGGAGACATCTACCTCAGCCAGCAGCAGGGTTGGTATTGTGTCGCCTGTGAAGAATACAAGGAAGAACGAGAATTAGCACCCGGAAAATTCTGCCCCATTCATACCAATAAAGTAGTAGAATGGAGAGATGAGCAGAACTATTTTTTCCGCTTATCTAATTATCAGCAACAGTTAGAAACTTTATATCAAGAGCGTCCTGAGTTTATTCAGCCAGAAAGTCGGCGCAACGAGGTCATGAACTTTGTGAAGCAGGGACTACAGGATTTTTCAATTTCCCGCGTTAATATTGACTGGGGATTTCCCATTCCCACCGATCCAAGTCATACGATTTATGTTTGGTTTGATGCCTTGTTAGGCTATGTAACCGCTTTGCTTGACCCCGAAGATGAACCCACCTTAGACAATGCTTTATCGAAATGGTGGCCGATTAATTTGCATCTGATTGGCAAGGATATTTTAAGGTTCCACGCCATTTACTGGCCAGCAATGTTGATGTCCGCAGGTTTATCTCTACCCGGTCGTATCTTTGGACACGGTTTTTTAACCAAAGATGGGAAGAAGATGGGCAAAAGTTTGGGAAATACGCTTGATCCCGTGGCTTTAGTCAATCAATATGGTTCGGATGCTATTCGCTTTTATTTTTTGAAAGAGATAGAATTTGGACAGGATGGTGATTACAGTCAAACTCGGTTTGTTCATACGGTTAATGCTAATCTAGCCAATGGCTTAGGAAACTTACTCAACCGCACGCTGAAAATGGCGCATAAATATTTTAACGGTTGTGTTCCTAATGTCAAGAGTGAGGATATCCCCCAGGAAGATGCACTCAAATCCCTTGGTCTAACCTTGGCAAATACGGTGACTCAAGCATACAATTCCCTAGCGTTTAGCGAAGTTTGTCATGCTGTTTTCAGCCTGATTCAAGCCGGGAATAAATACATTGACGAACAAGCTCCTTGGAGTCTTTATAAACAAGGAAAACAAGAAGCGGTTGCTCAAGTTCTTTACTCGGTTTTAGAGTCAGTTCGCTTATCGTCCTATCTTTTGTCCCCAATTATTCCCAATATTAGCACTCGAATTTATCAACAATTGGGATATGCTATCGATTTTAATGACCAGACTATACTGACAACATCACTGTTTTTTAATACCCAGAGCGTTTGGGGCGTCTTGCCCGCCAATCAACCCCTGGAGGAAGGGCAACCTGTATTTAGACACTTGGAGTTAGGGGATGTAGAGGAGGTGTAATCCCAATTTTAACCCCGTTTTAATGATAGCCTAGTTTAACATAAAACATCAATTTCAATTGGTTTACTTTACCCATACTCAGATCATTTTTTTCATAAAAAAAGAGGTATAAAAATGTTCAATCATATCACCACTGGAGAACTGTTTACTCCTGAACAAGTTCTGGAAAACAGGGGCAGGGTCGCCATCTTTATTGATGGTTCTAATCTATTTTATGCAGCTTTGCAACTGGGAATTGAAATTGATTACAGCAAATTATTGTGTCGTTTAACCGCCGGATCTCGGTTGTTACGTTCCTTTTTCTATACGGGAGTTGATCGCACCAATGAGAAGCAACAGGGCTTTTTATTGTGGATGCGACGGAATGGCTATCGGGTGATTTCTAAAGATTTAGTTCAACTTCCCGATGGTTCTAAAAAAGCCAATTTGGATGTAGAAATCGCCGTTGATATGATGGCCTTAGTGGGTTCCTATGACACGGCGGTTTTAGTCAGTGGGGATGGAGATTTAGCCTATGCGGTGGACTCCGTGAGTTATCGCGGGGTGCGGGTGGAAGTAGTGAGTTTGCGAGCGATGACCAGTGATAGTTTAATTAATGTCGCCGATCGCTATATTGATTTAGAAATGATCAAAGAAGAAATCCAAAAAACCCCCCGCAGTCCCAGCTATAGCTATCGTCCCCTATCGGGAATTAGTTTAATTGATGGGCAAATAATTGAGGAGCATTCCTAGAAAAACAAACGGAGTAAAAGCCGGCTTAGGCTGGTTTTTACTCCTAAGTTTCTGAATTTCTGAATTCCTAAATTATTAAAATTAGATGCGGCTTTTACTGGTTTGGGTGATTATTTTAGTCGGAATTTCTGCTTGCGCCCCAAAAAATATTGAACAGACCTCAACGGATTCTAAATCTAAGCCTTCTGAAGAATTTGAACGCACTTTAACCTTAGATGATGTCACCTTAGAACAGGCAGATGAGCAGGGAAAATTGTTATGGAAAATTAAAGCCAAGCAGGTTAGTTATAGTAAAGACAGGAAAATGGCAACGGTGAAAAATCCCGTGGGTGAGTTATATGATGGAGGAAAATTACTCTATAAAATTAGGGCTGATCAAGGGGAATTTGAGCAGAATAGCAAACGTATTTTTTTACGCAATAATATTGTGGCTACCGATCCAAATACGGGTCTAGTTTTGAAGGGAAAAGAGTTAGAATGGATTGTGCAGCAATATATTATTGTAGTGCGAAATGGAGTCACCGGAGATCATGCTCAATTCCAAGCGGTGGCTCGGGAAGTTCAGGTATTTTATCGCCAAAAACGAGTAGAATTTTGGGATAAAGCCACTGTGAGCGCAAAAGATCCGGTTGTTAAGTTAAAAAGTGATCATATTATTTGGTTATTGGAACCGCAACTTTTAACCAGTAATATGAAAACCGAGATTGAACGCTATCAAAATCAAACTATTACAGACCGGGGGGTGGCGGAAACCGCCGAAATGAATTTAAAAACCAAAACTGGTGTTCTGAAAAAGAATGCCCAAATTGCTTTATCTCAACCGCCTTTACAAATTTCTAGTCAGGAATTACAATGGAATTACGATAAACAAAGTATTAGTTCTCCCCAGTTTATTACCATTATTGAACGAGATCAGCAAGTCACTTTAACCGCTAATCAAGGGTGGGGAGATTTGAAAAATAATATCTTTTATTTAACCGGAAATGTAGTCGGAATTGGTCAAAAACGTCAAGCCCAACTCAATGCTAATGCAGTGAATTGGTCTATTGTTGAACAGTCTTTTTCCGCCGAAGGAAACGTGGTTTATCGTCAAATTGATCCCCCGTTTAGTTTGATGGGAGAAAAAGCCGTGGGACGGTTTGAAAATGATACAATTGTTGTCAGTGGAGGAAATACGGGAACCCCGGTGGTGACGGAAATTATCCCGGAATAGTGATAGTAGGGAAAAGACAACACCGGAAGAAAAGTGTTCACCATCCTCCGGGTTTGAGCATCAGTTAAACTTAACGATTTCGTTCACAATTATTCCTGTAACCCAGCTTGTTGTAAAGCCGACTCTAAAAGAGGTTGGAGTTTAAGGATTTCAGCCCATTGATTCAGATAGTTAAAATCAAGACGTTCTCCTTGGACTTTTAAAACCCCTAAGACATCTCTCCACTGTTTTTGAGACTCTGTAGCCGAAAGTTTATACCAAGACAACTTTTGTAGAATAATATCCTCAGATGAATAGATATAAATTCCGGTTTCGGAATCATCAATCCTATAAATTTGACGACGACTCATTTTAGAACGAGAAAAACCATCATCTCCAATTACAAAAATATCGACTTTTTCCATTGATTTTAAATGAATAATATTAAATGATCTTCTCAGATTAATAGCCTCTATAACAGCAGATTCACTAATATAAAAATCTTCTGTCAATGCTTGAATAAGTTGCGGTGCTTGCGACAGTGAAATACTAATCACTAAATCTAGGTCTTGTGTTGAACGGCTTTCTCCTAAAAGAGAACTCGCCACAGAACCCCCCACCAAATAGGGAATATTTAAAGTTTCAAACAGCGCAGCTATTCGATAGGCTAATTCTAGGGGATCTAAAATCATCCATTTCTCCTCTATCTCAAATTCTATTATTTTTAACCCTAAAATTGTAATCAATTCTTGACCTAAACGCCTTCTAATTAATTCCTGACGAACCCAAGACAAACAACTATTAGGATACTGATTTTTAATGCCAATTAATATTAGTTTTCGAGTCGATTGATTGAAGTGGCGAACTCGTTGAGCTTTCTGTTGGGGTGTAAGTTCTCGCAACAGTTGAAACAGCAGCACATCTGCATCAATGCTGGTGTCTTCTGACTGGGGAGTATATCCAGGTTTGACTGTAGCAACTGGAATAGATGGCATAGAAATTGGCAGGTTGGATGGCTAAAATATATGATTTTTATTGTTGCTAGATTCTACCTACTTTTAACCCAAATAGAGGCTCTTAAAGTTCGTCCCCTGGAGAGCCAGGGAACGAGAGTAACGAGGTTATTTAAGGTTATAAAATTTCTCGAACTTTTGCTTGTCCGTCAATCACTTCACCCACAAGAATGATATCAGCAACCCCGACAAATAAACCATTATCTAAAACCCCGGGAATATTGTTGATTTCTTTTTCTAATTCGGCGGGATTTTCCAGGACATCAAATTTGACATCAATCACCAAATTTCCTTCATCTGTCACCACTGGCCCGGCTTTTTTAACTCCCATTCTTAGGGTCGGTTTTCCCCCTAATTTTTCCAGGGCTTTCATTACTGGAGTCATCGCCATGGGAATCACTTCCACGGGTAATAAAAAAGTTGATCCGAGTCGCTCAACCAGTTTAGAATTATCAACAACCACAATAAAAACTTCTGCCAAACTATCAACAATTTTCTCCCGGGTATGGGCGGCTCCACCCCCTTTAATTAAATTCTTGTGCGGATCAACTTCATCAGCACCATCAATGGCAATATCGATGTGATCCACTTCATCTAATGTGGTTAATGGAATGCCATATTGTTTGGCTAATACTGTGGCTTGAAACGAGGTCGGAATCCCTTTAATATCTTTGAGTTCTCCACTTTGGAGCCGTTCTCCAATATACTGAATCGCATAGGCTGTGGTGGAACCGGTTCCGAGTCCAACAATCGTTCCTGATTGTACTCGATCGGCGGCGGCTTTGCCCACATACTGTTTCATTAATGTTACGGGATCTTGTTGGCTCATTTTAATTTATCCTGAATAAAGGGTTGTTTTAGATTGCAGTCAAGTCTAATTTAACCACAAAGACACAACGAACACAAAGAAGTTGTCAACACTAACCGACTGATTGGTATACTGATTAACGTGGGCATTTGATTCGTGATTGGAGAGTAAATTGTGAGTTTAGATTCCGTTTCTTCCCTATTAAAACAAGGAATTCAACTTAAAGAATTAGGGAATTTAGAGGCTGCAATTCATACCTTTGGGCAGGCTTTAGCGATTAATGCCCAAGACGCAGAAGTTTATAAAAGACTGGCGGAAGTTTATATTTTAATCGGCAAGGAAGAAGACGGAATTAACTATTTACATCAAGCCCTGAATTTACAACCGGATTTGGCTTCTGCGTATTTGGTGGTGGGCAATGCTCTCTATATTCAATCTCGGTTAGATTTAGCAATTTGGGCCTATACCCAAGCTCTGGAAATACAACCTAATTTTACAGAAGCCCATGCTAATTTGGGTAGTATTTATTTTATTAAAGAACGTTTAGATGAGGCATTTTCTTGTTATCAAATAGCACTAAAAATCGATCCCAATCAAGGATTAATTCATTGGATGAAGGGAAACTTACTCACAAAGCAGGGGAAAATAGAACCCGCAATTAATTATTATCAAAAAGCTATAAATTTACAACCAGATAAAGAAATATTTTATTTAAAATTAGCTGAAAATTTGGTTAAAATAAATCAACTTAATCCCGCAATTGATTGTTATAAAAAAGCCATTCAACTTAATCCTCAACGAGCCTTTACCCATCAGGAACTAAACCGACTGCTGCAATTACAATTTCAAGAGGCGGGCGAGGTTAAAGGCGAGAATCAAGGATTTCATGAAGGAGGAGTAGAACTGGCAAGTGCTGGACTAGAAACCGAATTCAAATCTCGATCTGAATCCAATATTGAAACGGCTTTAGTTGCGTCTGGAAATCAACAGTTTTTAGTTGATAATCCCCCGGAAAAAGATAGTGAAAACCTAGAGGTTCAACAATACAAACAACAAGCTGAAATTCTCATGAGTCAAGGGTTGTATGAGCAAGCCCTTGTCGCTTGTCATCAAGCCTTGAAATTACAACCGGATTATTTACCCGCCTATTTAACCCTGGGCAATATTCTGCAATTCCAAGGTAAAATAGAAGCAGCATTACGAGCTTATTTTCAAGCCTTAGAACTGCGACCCAATTTTGCAGAAATTCATGCAAATGTGGGAACCATGTTGTTTAAACTACAACGGTGGGAACAGGCAATTTTGAGTTATCAAAAAGCCTTAGAGATTAATCCCAATTTGGCGGCGGTTTACTGGAATTTAGGCAAAGTTTTTCAAACTGTAGGTCGGGTTGATGAATCTATTTCCGCTTGGCAAAAAGCCTTAGAATTACAACCGAATTTAGTTGAAGCCGAATTTAACTTTGAATTTGGCAATAGTTTAGCCCGTCGTAGTCTTTGGGATGAAGCGGTTAAAAATTATCAACGGGCGATCGCTTTAAAACCTCAGTGGGCAGAAGTCTATACTAACCTAGCGAGTGTGCGATCGCAGCAAGGACAAGAACAAGAGGCGATTCAATATTATCAAAAAGCCATCGAACTTAAACCCGATTTACCCCAGCCCCATCTCTATCTCGGTCATATTTTCTTTCATAAAAATGATTCTGAAAAGGCAATTTATCACTATCAACAATCGATCAAACTTAAACCCGATTCTATCGATAGTTATGCTAATCTTGCTAACCTTTATGCTAAAATTGGTGAAGTAGAAGCCGCAATTCAAAACTTTGAACAAGCCTTAGCCTTGCAACCGGATTGGGCGGAACTTCATTGTCGATTAGCCCATATTCGCAAACATGATCAACCCTCAGAAGCCCTAATTAATTTAGAAAAAGCGATTGAACTTAAACCGGATTTTGTCGAAGCCTATCAACAATTGTGTGATTTACTCAGCCACTCTACCAATTTAGCAAAAGCTCGAGAAATGTCGGATTTATATTGTCAAAAATGCGGGGATCAAGTTCCGGTTTTGTCAGCAATTGCCTATATTTTTGCCTATAGTCAATCGGGGGCTTGTCAACAGGCGCTAGAAAAACTCATAGAATTAGAAAAGATCTGTTATCAAGATCCCGATAAATTAGAGATTTCAGAAGTGATTATTCTCTATGAAATTCTGTTATTTACGGTTTCTCACCTGCGGGATGATTTAGAAGCCAATGCCAAATTATATCGCTTAATTGCCCAACAATATACTAAACATCGCTTCAGTGGTGTCCCCTCGCCCCAGTATGCCACCATTCTCGAAAAAACGAGTTCAAAACCCCTGAGAATTGGCTTGATTTCTAAACACTTCCGACGGCATTCTGTGGGCTGGTGTAGTGAAACCTTAATCCGAGAATTGTCCCTAATTTCCCCCTATATTTATATTTATGTAACCGGACAGTTACCTGTGGATGAAGTCACCCGAAGATTTGAACAAATAGCGGCAAAATTTTACTGGCCAAAATCCTTTCCTAATGGGTTTGGTTCGCCGGAAGAATTAACCGCAGAAATTCTCAAAGATCGGTTAGATATTTTAGTAGATTTGGACTCCATGACCGTGCCCACTAATGTCCAGATATTCTATCGTAGACCCGCCCCGGTTTGTGTGTCTTGGTTAGGGTTTGATGCGCCATATATTTCACCGGATAACTATTTCTTCTGCGATCAATATAGCCATCCCCAAGGGATTGAAAAACATTATTTAGAAAAGTTAATCCATTTACCCCATACTTCCGTCGCTTTAGAACCTTTTAAAAGCCGTCCAGTAGATAGAAATGCTGTGAGAAATGGTTTAAATATTCAGCCGGATCAAATGGTTTATTTATGTGTAGCACCTGGACGAAAAACCAACCTGAAAATGATTGAAGCTCAGGTTAAAATTCTCCTAGGAGTTCCCAATAGTGTATTAATCAGGAAAGGTCAAGGGGATAATAAATTAATTCAAGAACTCTATCACCAAGTTTGTGTTGAACAGAATGTTGATCAAGGTCGAGTGATTTTTATTGGGTTAACCAAAACCGAAGAAGAACATCGAGCGATTTATTATGTAGCGGATGCCCTATTAGACTCCTATCCCTATAATGGAGGAACCCATAATTTAGAGGCTCTATCGGCTAATTTACCAATTATTACTCGGGCTGGGGAACAGTATTTATCCCGCATGGGTTACTCGTTTTTAAAAGCCGTTAATCTCGATATTGGTACGGCTTGGACTTGGGAAGAATATACACAATTAGGGATTAAATTAGGTTTAGATATCAATTTACGCCATCAAATTAAATCCCATTTGATTCAATCTCAAAACCCAAATTCCTTAGCTCCATTATGGAATCCTAAAAAATTAGCGCGAGAAATGTATGATGTTTTTGAGAAACTTTATCGGGGATAGGGAATAGTTTTTAGAAACTTATGAAATAGCAAAACAATGATGTTTTAACAAGCAAAATTAAAGTCATTGATAATTGATGATCGCTAAAAAATTATCAACTGTTAAAATCGGACAAGAAAAATTATCTGTAAGGCAGATTAAATCATTATCACCTGTCACCAAATAATCAGCTTCACCAACAACAGCTAACAGCAAAAAAGGGATATCAAACGGATCTCGACATTCAGGAACTACAGGCAAAGTATCGGGCATCAACACAGTGTCACAAAACGGCAAATAGTCTGACAATAAATCTTCCTGCTCCGAGTTTGTGAGTTTAAACTTTGGGTAAGTCAGTACCCTAACTAACTCCGCAATCGTAACTTGAGACGCTAAAGGAATAAAGCGATTATCCTGCCACGCAAGGCGCAATCTGGATAATTTTCCCCCAAATACTAAGGCTGACAAAACTAAATTTGTATCAATTACCACTCGTGGACACTCAATCATCACTGACGCGCCCACTCGACAGCATCATTAATATCCTGTTGATTCAGATTCAAAGTCGCCAATTTAGCCCGTACAGCATCAGCCCCCTGAATTTTTACCGGAGTCAAAATAATTTGTCCACCTTCTACCTTAACTTCAAAATATTCAGCCTCCCCGATGGCTTGAGTTATACTTTTAGGTAGAGTAAGCTGATTTTCAGTAGTCAACTTAGCAAGCATAGTAATATTCTTAATTATTTACTATTTATTATCTGTTATTCATGCTCAATTGTCAATTATCCACAAAACCAAACTGCAAGATAAATTAATCAAATAAATCCCAATTACCCATTCCCTATTCCCTGTTTCTGATGACAACTACTACTAATACAATAGCGATCGCGTCCCTGTTGTTTAGCATTATATAACGCTTGATCAGCCAGTTCAATTAAGTAATTGGGCTGAACTTCCAAACTGGGGATAACCGAAGCAATACCCAAACTGACGGTCACAATTTCCCTAACATTGGAGTATTCATGGGGAATTTTTAAACGGTAAATCGCCTGCTGAATTCGTTCTGCAACTTGAATTCCTGTGGCTAAATCCTTCCCCGATAGGAGGACGATAAATTCCTCTCCCCCATAACGGGCCACCAGGTCAATGGGGCGGCGCAAATCCTGGTGGCGAGTACATTGATATACTGCTTGAGAAATCTGGACAAGGCAATCATCCCCCGCCAGATGACCGTAGTGGTCGTTATAGGGCTTAAACCCGTCGAGATCAAACATAATCAAGGTCAGGGGTCGTTGTTGTTGGGCTAAGACCTCCCATTCCCTTTGCAGACAAGCATCAAAACAGCGACGATTAGCGATCTGAGTTAAACTATCGAGATTAGCAAGTTCTTTTAATTTCTGATTGGCTTCTTGAAGGGCGAGTTCAGTTTTTTTGCGGGCGGTAATATCACGAATAGTAATCGCAAAACCATCCCCTAACTTGACCGCCACAAAATGATACCAGTAGGAGTCCCCAACGGGATAGTAAATATCCTGTTCTAAGGATTCCCCAGTTTCAACGACTTTAACAAAACGATAAAACAGTTCCGGTTGAATGCGATTTAGGAGTCTTCTGAGGATAACTTTCCCCATCATATCCTCCCGGGTGCGGTCAAAAACCCTCGCTAAGATCGGGTTAACCACTAAACACCTAAAATCCTTGATTTCCCCGGTTTCCGGTTCCCGTAAAGCCTGTAAAGCCGCAATGCCATCGAGGGAACCATTCAATATACTCGATAACAGTGCCCGGGATTGGTATAACACTTCCTCGGCATCTCTACGTTTAATAATTTCCTGTTCCAGAAGTCTTTGTTGTCGTTGAATGGTTAACTGACTTTCCAGACGGGCGACAACTTCTTCCACTTGAAACGGTTTAGTAATATAGTCAATCCCACCGGACTGAAACGCCTTAACTTTATCAAAAACATCATTTAAAGCACTAATAAAAATAATTGGAATCTGGGATAAATTTTCATCGGCTTTTAGGGCTTGACAGACCTGATAACCGTCCATTTCTGGCATTTTAATGTCCAAAAAAATAACATCAGGTTGCTTAACTTTAACGGTTTTGAGTGCCATTCTACCACTGGTGACACTGCGAACTGTATAGCCAAGTTTAATTAATAAATCACTGAGTAATTGTAAATTCTCTGGCAGATCATCAACCAGAAGAATATTCCCTTTGTTCTCTGCGACTAAATCAGGATTCATGACTAACGAGGGGTTCAATTAATTTAATAATCTGTTCAAATTCAAACTTACGCACAAGTTGTGTAAGGGATTGTATCAAATGAGTTTCTATATGAGGAATTTGTGTGATTAGTTGCATAACTAGACCCGTGTTCGCTTCAAGAGTAGCTTGATAGAGCTCAACTATCCACTCCTTAGGCATACAGGTCAATTGTTGAGATGTCAAGGCACTATCCAGGTTAATATCTGACACAGAGGGTTTTGTTTCTGAATAAATATATCTTACACCTAAATGTTTGGTAAGTGTCTCAAAAATATTATGCTCCGTAAAGGGTTTTCTAATAAAATCATCACATCCAGCCGATAGCACAATAGCTTTTTCCTCCTCTAAAACACTGGCAGTTAGGGCAATTACGGCGGTTGCATTGCCTTTTGTTGTGGATTTAATATATTTTATCGCTTCATAGCCATCCATGACCGGCATTCGCATATCCATCCAAATTAAATGGGGTTCCCACTGGTTCCAAATTGCGATCGCTTCTAGTCCATTTCTGGCTTCTTTTACCTCAAATCCTAGGGGTTGTAAAAGTTTAATTAATAATTTTCGATTCACTTCTTTGTCATCAACCGTTAGCAATTTGTAGGTCGGTTGACCTTTGACTAAACCCAATACAATCCGCTTGGCTTCCGTTGGCTTATCCTGGGAATTTTGACCCCGTTGGACTCGAATTTGGAATCTAAAGGTTGTCCCTTGATGCAATTGGCTTTCAACTTGAATTTCTCCCCCCATTAATTGGACAAATTTCTGACTAATGGCTAATCCTAAACCCGTCCCTTCTTGGGATTCTTTTCCCGCTTGAGCTTGAGTAAATACCTGAAAGAGTTTTGGCAATTCTTGGGGAGAAATTCCCACCCCAGTGTCCCGAACGTGAAACTCCAATAGGGCGCTATCGGTGTCTGGGGTTTCTCGTCGAAGCACCATTAAAGTCACCCCACCCTCGGGGGTAAATTTAATCCCATTACTGAGTAAATTAATTAAAACTTGACGGAGCTTAACCTGATCGCTATAAATATATTGAGGAACCGATGGATCTCGCTCAAAAATTAAATTTAATCCCGCATTCGCCGATCTCAGATGCAACATATCTTCTAAATCATCTAACAACTGATATAAATCAAAATGGGTAAGATTTAATGTGGTTTTTCCCGCTTCTATTTTGGAGAAATCCAGAATATTATTAATCATGGTTAGGAGATACTCCCCACTGCGATAGATAATCCCAGCATTTTCCAAATGTTCTAGGGGAAGATTCGGCGTCCTAAGCATGATTTGAGAGAACCCTAAAATCGCATTCAAAGGCGATCGCAATTCATGACTCATATTCGCAATAAAGATACTTTTAGCTTGATTGGCAACTTCCGCTTTTTCCTTGGCTTTTTCCAGTTGTAATGTTCGTTCTTTGACTGTATCTTCTAAATTAGCCAGAGTTAACTCTAATTTGTTGGTGGCTTTTTGCTTTTCATCAATTATGGCGGATAAAATCAGAGAAGTGACCGCAAAAACCCCAATAAATAATTGAACTAAAAATAAAGATTGATTCGGTGATGCTTTAACAAACGGGCCAAATCCTAGGGCAGTGGCAATAATACTCACAGAGGAAACGATGGCTACCATCACAATCGAAAACTTTTTACCCAAAGTAAATACAGTTAAAATAAGTAACAGCAAGAAAATATATTCAACAGAAATATTTTTGATAAAAGTTATCCATAAAACCACAATTGTACCGATGCTCACCAAGCCGATTATTGATAATTTAATTTTCGGGGGCAGTTTATTGGCTCCCGGGACAGGACGAATAGTAGGAATTAAAAATAGGGGAGTAAAAATTACATGACCCAAGGCACTGGAGGCCCACATTGTAAAGAAAGAATTCCAGTAAGTTTCGGCTGAATAGAACCCGATATAAACAGCAGTATTAACGATCAGAAGGGGAGGCAATATGGGAACTAAAAGGCAGGATAAAATAAAAAAAGTAATTACTCCATTAATACTATTAAATAAATTTTTAATGTTAGTATATTTTTTGAGTAGTAATGTAATAAATAAAGGTTGTAAATAATTGGCTAAAATACAAGCAACATTAATCAAAATCAAACTCGTAAATGATTTTATGGAACTATGGTTATCAATTAATCCTACTATTGAACCAAAAGCAATTGCTGGAAATACTTTTGAACCGAATAAAATGACAGCAGCTAAAACCATACCCGCCGGCAACCAAATCGCAGAAGAACCATGTACAGATGTAACATTGATGCTAAATTTTACTCCCAGAAGGTAAGCAATTCCCAAACAAATATTAATCACAATCAGCCTGAATGATTCTGATTTTTGATAACGAAAAACTTGCTGATTAAATAGTTTCATATTTTTTTTGAGATTTAATAAATATAGCAATCCTAAATAGGTTGTAACATGGGTTCCTGGCTGTGCCCGGGTTTCAATCTCATTTATATAGATGGAATCCCCGTGCGTTCACGCCGGGGCGGCTGTCAACTCCACAACTCAAATAGGATTGCTATAGTAATCTCAGGGGAATTTGTCTGTTTTTTTTCTTGTACTGAGATAGTGATTGGTCATAGCTGATTTAATCTAATTAATGGGGTTTTTCTCCAGAAAATAAAAGATAATCGTCAAATGCCATAAACCACCCCCTATTTCTTGACCAAACCTCAATTCCTGGGTTATCTTTTTGCAGATCAATAACTAAATCATGTTTGCTGATTCCCTGACTAACTTGGGCAAAATAATGAACCATTGCTGGCCAAACATATTCGCTAATGGGGATAGCTTGGATATTAACAAATCCATGTTTTTTCAGTTTTTCTACATAAGTATGCCGATCATATTGATTGACGAAAGGAATGCACATTTTTTTACTATTAAGCTTCAGCCAAAAGTTAATTTCTCGTCCCTCTCTAGGCAAACAATCTGCTAAAGCCAGCTTTCCACCCGGGCGCAACACTCGAAATGCCTCCGCAAAAAAATCCTCCCGGGTATCAAAATGAAAAGCACATTCTAAGGCCGTAACTTTATCAAAAGAGTTCTCGGGAAAAGGGATTTTTGTGGCCGAGCCCACCTGAAGATTTATCCGATCAGCTAATCCCATTTTAGCGACTCTTGCTTGAGCAATTTCTACTTGTAGCTCCGTTGTATTTAGTCCAATAATTGAATCGACCTGATTTTCCCGCACCCAGAGTAAATCTTGTTCAGCAAAACCAAACCCGACATCTAAAACTTGATCTCCAGCTTGAAGTTCGGCTATTTCTCCTAATTTACGAGCTAAAGCGGTGCAAGCACCATTATAAGTGGTTTCTGCTTGCCAATAGCCGAAATTTAGCCATTGGGGAATATTGGGATCATGAAGATTAGGATCTCGTTTGGCTATATTAGTATAAAGTTCAGATACCATAAATTTGTCTTGCAAAAACGAGATTTCCCTAATCGGATGCTGAATAAATTCTTTAATGATCATCCAGCGATTACGCCATTCATCTTTCAAGGGAATTTTGCCAATATTTTCCAAATCAATATTCTCCTTTACTTTAGTTCTTCAATTTTAACAGCAATAGAATCCGTAATCAACAGAATATATTAGACTCAGAGATGTTTTGAAAGTTAATTTTTTAGTCCCTTCAAACTCATGTTAAGAATACGATTAATAATAGTGGCATTTTGTTGCAGATAGGGAGGATCGATCATCTCACGATGAACACCGGAGGCATAATAATTAATTCGTTGCCCTTTTGTCGCTTGTATCCAATCATCTTCAACATCATAGTTGCCCTCAGCACGGATCAGATGAATAGTCCCATTAATTTGCACATTTTTTAGGTCGGAATTCCAGAGAAAATTAAAGTATTCCCAAACTTGGTTATAAGTGCGATCGCGTAATTTTTGGTTTTCTAAAAAGTAACGTCTTAATTCCTGACGTTTGGGATTTAATAAGAAACCATCAACTCCAGCTTTTATTTCTGACATATCAGCTTTTTTTGCCTCACTACCGCCTCGGTAGGTATCTAGTAAAATAATGTCAGAAACCACCCGGCCACGGCTTTCTAACTTTTCAGCAATTAACATTGCTAAAAAACCTCCGGCGGAATGTCCCATTAATTTTAGGTCTTGATCAGGAGATAAATGATCGATTAATTCCGCATATTGTTCTAACATTAATTCATCGGCGATATATCTAAAAGTATAGATAGTATAATCTGTTAAATAATCAGCTAAATTTGTATAAGCTGTGGCAAAACCCAGGGCAGGAGGAAATAAAAATACAGCCCTTTTTTGCTGTTTATTAAACACAACATAAGGACGTTCTTTTGGTTGAATATTCATTTCTTTGGCATAGATAATATATTCACTTAATTCCGCCACCGTCGGTTTTTCATAAATGATTGATAAGGGAATTTCTATCTCTGTCTCTTGATAAATAAGTGCCATGAGATTCATCGCTTGTAAGGAATGACCACCCAAATCAAAGAAGTTATCATTTACTCCTATCTTGGATATCTGTAGAAGTTGTTGCCAAATATTGACTAATAGGGCTTCAGTTTGATTACCCGGGGCTAAATACGGGGATTCAACTATTGATGTCTGATCGGGTTTTGGTAATTTTTTAATATCTATTTTACCATTGGGATTTAAGGGAAATTCCGATAGAATTACAAAGGCGGAAGGGAGCATATAAACTGGCAATTTAGCCTGTAAAAAAATCCGCAGTTCCCCAGGAGTTACTGATAGGTTTTTTCCGACTATATAAGCGACTAAACGTTTGTTTTCAGCCGGATCTGTTTGCAGAATAATAACTGTTTGTTTGACTTGGGGATGGGTGGCTAAAAGGGATTCAATTTCTCCTAATTCAATCCGTAAACCTCGCAGTTTGACTTGGTTATCAATCCGACCCAGAAATTCAATATTCCCATCGGGTAGATAACGAGCTAAATCTCCACTTTTATACAATTTACCTTTACCAAAAGGGTTAGAAATAAAATTTTTGGCAGTTAACTCAGGTTGGTTAAGATAACCTCTAGCTAAAGGCACACCCCCAATATGTAGTTCTCCAGCAACGCCAATGGGAACGGGTTGTAAATATTGATCAAGGATGTAAATTTGGGTATTGGCAATGGGGCGACCAATGGGAATTATTTGATAATTAGACCCAGGTTTACACTGAAAGTAAGTGGCATCAACTGCTGTTTCTGTTGGCCCGTAAAGATTATGTAATTCACAGTTTAATCTTTCAAAAAATAGTTGATTTAGTTCATAAGATAGGGCTTCTCCACCACAAAATATTCGCTTTAAGCAACGACAACTTTCTAAGTTTGGTTGTTGTAAAAAAACTCGCAACATTGAAGGGACAAAACAGATTTGGGTGACTTGTTGCCGGGCAATCAAATTAATTAAGTAAGCTATATCTTTATGACCTTCAGGTTTAGCCAATACCAGGGTAGTACCAGATATTAAAGACCAGAATATTTCCCAGACTGAAGGATCAAAACTAAAAGGAGTTAATTGTAGGATACGATCTTCTAGTGTGAGTGGGTAACCATCAATCATTCGCCATAAATTATTACAAATACTCCGATGAAGATTCATCACGCCCTTGGGTTTTCCGGTCGAACCAGAAGTATAAATAACATAGGCTAAATTTTCCGAGGTTACTGCATTGATCGGATTTTCTTGGCTATAGTTTGCTATGCTCTGCCAGTCCCTATCTAAACATAGCAACTCGGCTTGATTGGGTGGTAAAAATTGTACTAAAGACTGCTGGGTTAACAAGATAGAACAGCCGGAATCAGATATCATATAGGCTAAACGTTCTGCTGGATAATTAGGATCTAAAGGTACATAAGCTCCCCCAGCTTTTAAAATTCCCAATATGCCGATGATCATTTCCAGAGAACGTTCAATAAAAATCCCCACCAATACTTCTGGTTTTACTCCTTTTTCTTGTAAATAATAGGCTAATTGGTTTCCCCGTTTATTTAACTGTTGGTAGGTCAATTTTTGGTCTTCAAAGATTACTGCTATTGCGTCAGGGTTAATTTTTACTTGTTCTTCAAATAGTTGATGCAAACATTTATCTTGAGGATATTCAGCCTGAGTATTATTCCAGTCTATTAGTAATTGATCACGTTCTTCAGGAGTTAGTAAATTAATTTGTGATAATTGAATATTAGGATTTTCAATTACTGTTTGAATAATTTGTAAAAAGTGACCGCTCATTCTAGCGATTGTTTCAGGTCGAAATAAATCGGGTTCGTATTCTATGGCTAATCTGAGATTATTGCCATCTTCAAAGAAACTCCAAGTCAAATCAAATTGGGCAGTGCGTGGTTTTAAGGGATATTCTTGATGTTGAATTCCAGGAATTTCCATCACTGTTTTGCTTTCTTTACTCAACAGTGAAAACATGACATCAAATAACGGATTTCGTAATAAATCCCGTTCTAAATTGAGAGCGGATACTAATTTGTCAAAAGGATAATCACCATATTCATAAGCATCGAGACAGGTATTAGTTACTTCTGTCAATACTTGTTTAAAAGTTCCAGATTCTGGGATTAAAGTTCTTAAAGCCAAAGTATTAACATAAAATCCTATTTGGTTTTCTAAATCTGGATGATTTCGTCCAGAAATAGGGATACCAATAACTAAATCCGGCTGTCCTGTGTAACGGTAGAGTAATATTTTAAATAAGGTTAGCAAGGTAATAAATAGAGTTGTCTGATTTTTGGCTGCAAAACTGCGTAATTGTTCACTCAAACTCTGACTAAAATGATAGGTATATGAAGTTGCTTGAGAAGATTTTAATTGAGGTCTAGGGAAGTCAGTGGGTAAGTTCAGGATGGGGGGATGTTCGGCAAAAAGATCGCACCAATAATTATGTTGTTCTCTAACTTCTTCACTTTCTAACCACTGGTTTTGCCATGCAGTGTAATCTTTATACTGCAATTCTAGCGGAGGTAATACAGCATTTTTTTGTTGAATATAAGCAAAGTATAAAGTCACGAACTCTTTAAATATAATATCAAGTGATCTCGCATCACCAATAATATGATGTATTGTTAAACCAAACAGAAATTCCTCCGATTTAATCTGCACTAATAAAACTCGCATTAGAGGTAATTTATCTAAATCAAACCGTGAATTAGCTGATTCCTGAATCAAGGTATCAGCTAGGATTTCAGCATCTTTTTGTCCTCTTAAATCCCTAAAAATGACTAATTGTTCCTTAGCAATATTTTCATGAACAATTTGCTGAATATTTCCAGCTATACTGGCAAAAGTAGTCCGCAAAATTTCGTGGCGATTAACAATTTCTTGAAAAGATTCTGTGAATATCGAAACATTTAACTTGCCCTGTATTCTGATAGCTAGTCTAATATTATAGGCACTGGAATATTCATTGATATGGTGTAAAATCCAAAGCCGTCTTTGGCCGTGAGATACGTCATAATATTGTTGCTTTGCTAGGGGGTTAATCGGGTCAGATTGTTGTAAGTTGCTCATTTTGTTTGTTGTGATTGAATTGTTAAAATTTGCTTTTTATTAAAAAAATTAGTTGATAGTGTCTGATAAATTGCTCATTTTGTTTGTCGTGATTGAATTAAAATCGCTTGTTCTTTTAATATATTATGAGTGAAAATTTCGCGTAATCGTAGTGAAACTCCAAACTGATTACGGATTTGGGACACTAATCGCATGGCTTTTAAACTATTTCCTCCGAGTTCAAAAAATGACTGATTATTGTCACTCACTTCTACCTCCAATAATTCACCCCAAACCGAGGCTAATAAAGCCTCTTGTTGATTAAACCCAGTGGGTTTACTAATTGATTGGGTAATATTTTCTTCGGGTTTTGGTAAGGCTAGGCGATGAATTTTGCCATTAGGTAACAACGGAAAAGATTCTAATTGGATTAAAAAAGTTGGCTGCATATAAGTCGGTAACACTTGTTTTAGTTTTTGGCTGATTTGTTCACAATTTACCGTATTATTGCCTTGATAATATGCAATTACTGTTACTAATTCTTCTTTTTTATCCGCGATTACTAGTGCTTTTCTGACACCATCAATGGCAGCAACTGCATCTTCAATTTCTCCTAACTCAATCCTTACCCCATTCAATTTTATTTGGTTATCACTCCGTCGTCCTATTACCTCTAAAGTCAGGTCGGGTAGCAATCTTCCCAAGTCTCCGGTACGATAAACTAAATCATTCCCTTGATTCAAAGGATTGGGAACAAAAGCTGATTTTGTTAAGATTTCATCTTGATAATAACCTTTAGTTAAATAGGGCGATTTGACAAAAATTTCTCCAACTTCTCCTATAGCACAGGGACGATTTCCGTCAATAACTGCGAATGCAGCATCGGGCAATGTTTTGCCCCCAGGTACTCGCGCATAGGAAATATTATTGGGTTTGGGTATTCGATAAAAATGTTTAACAAAAGTTGTTTCACTGGCTCCATAAATATTGACAAATTCTGTCTGATTACCAAAAACTTCATGCCATTCACACAATTCTTTGACAAATAATGGTTCTCCTCCTAACACTAATACCTGTAAATTTTTGAGCAATTGATCAGCATTAGGTAAATGACGACCAATATTTAAAAATAGACGCATTACCGATGGTACAGTGTGCAGTAAGTTAATCTGCCATTCTCCCAACCGTAGTAGCAAACGCTCTAAATCTTCGCGGTCTATACTATCAGGAATATAAAGAGTTCCTCCTGAACATAAAGTTACGAGAGTTTCCCTCAGATAAGGATCAAAGTTAATTTGAGCAATCTGCAAACAACGCCAGTGATGATTAATTCCAAATTCAATTTTTTCCCAATTTATGAAGTGACGTAAGCTGCCATGACTTCCTAAGATGGCTTTAGGTTCACCCGTTGAACCTGAAGTAAATATAATATAGTTAGAATCATCAGCATCCGGCATTAATAAATCTTTCTTATTATTGTTTTCTACGATAGGAAATTCTTGATAATTTGTGCCATTCCATTGATAATATTGCTGGATTTCTTGATGATTAATGACCAACAAATTAGGCGGTTTTGCCAATACTAATAATCGAGGTTTAATCACCTCTAAATTTTCTGCGGCTATCAGGATTATGGCGGGGACGGTTTTAACAATCATGCGTTGCCAGCGTTCCTCTGGTTCATCTAAACGCAGGGGTAAATAAATTCCTCCAGCTTTAAATACCGCCAGCATTGCTATTACCTGACGGTAATCTCCTTCGAGGATGATACCGCAAATACTATCCTTTTGTATACCTAAATCTTTTAAAATATAAGCCCAAGAGTCAGTCAGTTTATCTAATTCCTGATAGCTAAATTTTCCCCCAGGATAAACAATTGATATTTGCTCAGGTGTGGCTTTTACTTGTTCAGTAAAATCATGGATAACGGTACGAGTTTCTAGGCTAGGGATGGGATTAATAAAACTTTCGATAAAATCGGTTTCTGCTGCTGATAAAAGAGAAATTTCACTGACAGGTTGCTGGGGATTTACTAACATCTCAGTTAGCAATTTATCGAAATGAACCAGACATTTTTTCATTCTATCAGTTTGGAATAGGTCTGTATTATAAATCAAATCTAACCTGATATTTTCATTGTCTTCAATAAAAACAAAAGATAGATCAAATTTGCTGGTGGGTGTGAGGGAATCCAGAGATTTTATTTGTAATTTTTCTAGGTCTACAGATTGACCAAAATTTTGCAGTAAGACCAATACATCAAATAATGGTGTCCGGTTAATTTCCCGGGAAATTGCTAATTCTTCTACTAAAATATCAAAGGGATAATCACTATGTTCAAATGCTTGGGTGACGGTTTGACGGACTTGGGCAAGACAATGTTTATAGCCTTGTTTTGGTTCAATTTGGTCACGAATAACCAAGGTATTAAGAAATAAACCGATTAAAGATTGCAGTTGAGGATGATTGCGAGTGGCAATTTCTGTACCAATGGTAATGTCATTTTGACCACTGTAGCGATAAAGTAATATTTTTACGGCTGCTACCAGTGCCATAAACAAAGTGCTTTCTGTTTGTTGACAAATATTTCTTAATTTGGAGATAATTTCTGGTCTAAATATCCAGCTTAAATGTGAACCATTGAAAGTCTTAATTGCCGGTCGTTGGAAATCCGTTGGTAAATGAACCCGGGGAATTTGTCCATTGTCCAGTTTTTGTCGCCAGTAATCTAGGTTTTTTCTATAATCTTGATTGCGTAAAATATTGGCCTGCCATGCTGCATATTCTTTGTATTGTATCGGCAATTTATCTAAGTTTGGTTGTAAACCTTTAACAAAGTAATTGTAATATTTTAAGCATTCTTTAGCCAATAAATTCATTGACCAACCATCACAAATAATATGATGAATTTCTAGCAATAAAATATATTTATGGTCTGACAATTTATAAATATTAGACCGCAATAATGGGTCGTTTTCTAAATCGAAAGGCTTTCTCTGTTGTTGAATATTTTCTAAGATGTGAATTTCAGCATTAGGTTCGTTAGTCCAATCTTGAATTTCAACTTTAAAAGGAGAATTTGCTATAATTTTTTGCCTAGGTTCACCATTGACCAATACAAAGGATGTCCGTAGAGATTCATGGCGAGAAATCAAAAACTGCATGGCTTTTTCAAAGGCATTTATATCAAAATCCCCTTCTATTTTGAGGGTAGAAATAATATGATAAGCGACATTATTTATATCCATTTGTTGCAGGACAAAAAAGCGTCTCTGTGCATGGGATGTTATATAGGTTTCCTGTTCAGATAAAGCCGGAATTGTGGTGATAGTAATAGGAGAAAAAGCGGTTAATAACTCTGCCTGTTCTGCAATTGTTGGATGGGAAAATACTTGCTGGATTTTCAGAGGAAGTTCTAGTTTTTCCTGAGTTTTACTAACTAGAGAAATGGCTTTCAGGCTATGACCTCCCAAATCAAAAAAGTTGTCATTGACTCCAATTTTTGATATCTGTAGAACTTCTTGCCAAATATCTGCCAAGATGGTTTCGGTTTGATTGCGGGGGGCTAAATACGGTGATTCAACTATTGATGTTTCATCGGGTTTCGGTAATTTTTTAATCTCTATCTTGCCATTAATATTTAATGGAAAATCCGACATAATGATAAAGGCTGAAGGGATCATGTAACCTGGTAATTTCTGTTGTAAGAAACGGCGAAGATCACCGGGGCTTAATGACTGATGTTTCCCCACTATATAAGCAACTAACCTTTGGTTTTCCTTCGTATCTTCCCGCAGGGTAATAACGGTTTGTTCGACTTGGGGATGGGTCTCTAAAAGCGATTCAATTTCTCCTAATTCAATCCGTAAACCTCGCAGTTTGACTTGATTATCAATCCGACCCAGATATTCAATATTCCCATCGGGTAGATACCGAGCTAAATCCCCAGTTTTATACAATTTACCCTTACCAAAAGGGTTAGAAATAAATTTTTGGGCGGTTAATTCGGGTTGGTTAAGATAACCTCTAGCTAAAGAAATACCCCCAATATGTAGTTCTCCAGCAATGCCAACGGGAACGGGTTTTAGATCGGAATTGAGAATATAAATTTGGGTATTAGCAATGGGGCGACCAATAGGAATTATTTGATAATTAGACCCAAGTGTACACTGAAAATAAGTGGCATAAACTGCCGTTTCCGTTGGCCCGTAAAGATTATATAATTCACAGTTTAGTCGCTCAAAGAAGCGTTGCTTTAGTTCATGGGATAGGGCTTCTCCACCACAAAATACTCGCTTTAAACAACTACAATTTTCTAAGTTTGGTTGTTGCAGAAAAACTCGCAACATTGAGGGAACAAAAATTGCGTGGGTAACTTTTTCCTGGGCAATTAAATTAATTAAATAAGCTATGTCTTTCTGACCTTCAGGTTTAGCTATTACCAGAGTAGCACCAGAGGTTAAAGAGCAGAATATTTCCCATACTGAAATATCAAAACTTAAAAGACCCATTTGCAGAATGCGATCGCCTGCTATCCTGGGGTAAACAGCTATTGTCTGCAATAAATTATTGCTAATACCCTGATGGGTATTCATCACTCCCTTGGGTTTTCCGGTGGAACCAGAAGTATAAATAATATAAGCTAAATTTGCTGATGTTACCCGGTTAATCGGATTTTCTATACTATAGTTTTCTAGGTGCTGCCCATCCCTCTCTAAACATAGTAACTCAGCTTGATTTTCGGGTAAAGATTCGACTAAAGATTGTTGAGTTATTAATATTGAAACCGCCGAATCCTCGAGCATATAAGCCAAACGTTCTGCTGGATAATTAGGATCTAAAGGCAGATAAGCTCCCCCAGCTTTTAAAATCCCTAATATGCCGATGATCATTTCCAGAGAACGTTCGATAAAAATCCCGACTAATACGTCTGGTTTTACCCCTTTTTTTTGCAAACAGTCAGCTAACTGATTGGCTCGATTATTTAATTCTTGATAGGTTAATTTTTGGTCTGCAAAGATAACTGCTATTGCCTCGGGATTCCGATCAACTTGTTCTTCAAATAACCGATTTAAACATAGATCTTCATGATAGTTGATCTGGGTATTATTCCACTCTATTAATAACTGATTTTGTTCTTCTGCCGTTAATAATGGTAGTTGACTTACCTGCTGTTGAGGATTAGCAATCATGGCTTCTAACAAGGTCTGTAAATGACCTGCCATCCTGATCACTGTGTCTCTCGTAAAACGACTTATATCATAACTAAATTTGATCAGTAACTCTGGTTTGGGAATTGCCACCACAGTCAAAGGATAGTTGGTTTCTTCAAAATTCTCTACCTCGCTGACGGATAAGAATTGATTTTTCTCCTGTGACAGATTATTTATTGGATAGTTCTCAAATACAATCAAACTTTCAAATAAGGAAATTCCTGGCGGCACATCACTCATTCTCTGCACATCCGCCAGGGGGCTATAGGCATAATCTTGGAGTTGGGCTTGGTTTTGCTGTAATTGCTTTAACCAAGGTAAAATCCATACCGATTCGGGGATTGATACCCGTAGCGGTAATGTATTAATAAATAATCCCACCATGTTTTTGACGCCTGACAAACTAGCCGGACGACCGGAAACCGTGACTCCAAACAAGACGTCTGATTCCCCACCGTAGCGACTTAGGAGGATAGCCCAAGCTGCTTGTAGCAAAGTTGATAAAGTCAGATTATGCTGTTGTCCCAGGGCTTGTAGTCCTTGAGTGGTGGCACGCGATAGATAGAGTTCCTGTTCTTGGTTGGTCAGGGGGAGGTTGGAGCCCGTTGGTAACTGGGGATGGTCTACTATCAGTGGGGTAGGAGCGGTAAAACCCTCAAGGGTTCGTCGCCAAAAGCTGTCGGCATCGGATAGGTTTTGCTGCTGTAGCCAAACAATGTATTCTTGATAGGGACGAGGGGAAGGAAGATCTAGGCTTTGACCTTGACTATAGGCTTGATAAAAGGTTAAGACTTCTTGATAAATAATCGGCTGGCTCCAACCATCTAGTAAAAGGTGATGACGATTCCAGAGAAATTTATAGGTTTGGTCTGATAATTGAATTAAATAACAGCGCATCAAAGGGGCTTGGTTGAGTTGAAATCCCAGATGGCGTTCTGTTTGCAATAATGAATCTAAATGCTGTTGTTGTTCCGTGGGGTCAAGTTGGCGCCAATCCTGATATTTCCAAGGCAACTCGCAATGTTTTCGGACAATTTGTAGCGGCTGTTGACGCTTTTCCACCAGAAAAAGTGTCCGTAATACGGAGTGACGCTCTACCACTTTTTCCCAGGATTGTTTAAAGGCAATAACGTTAATTTCCCCGTTGATAGTTATTAGGGTCTGGGTGCAGTAAATCCCGGAGTTTGGAGTATAAAGGCTATGAAAGAGCATCCCCATTTGCATAGGAGAAAGGGGATAAATTGACTCTACGTTTTTTATTTGCTGGGATTTTCCTGTTACCATTACCCTTTAATTCTCCTTAGTCAATTTCTGCTAAAATATCGTCTAGTTCCTGTTGATTCAAGTTTGCTATAGGAAAATCAGAGGGAGTGTAGCCCCCAACTTCAGGAGACAAACAATGGTCAATCAATTGGATCACATCTTCGAGATACTTTTGAGCTAGGAATTCCACTGTGGAATGCCCATGGATATGACGACTATAATTCCAGTTAACTTGTAACTGTCCGTCTATGACTCTGGCTGTAATCTCTAATAAATGACTACGATGTCCCTCAAGACTGTGATTAGATCCTTTAGACTCGGACGCCAATTTCCAATCAGCTTCTGGTAATTGTCCCCGATCAAATTGACCCAAGTAGTTAAAACTGATTTCCCTTAAAGGTAGTGCCGCCATTTGAGAACGAATTGTTTCATCTTGACTCAAATAACGTAAAATTCCATAACCCATACCTCGCTGGGGAATAACTCGCAACTGCTCTTTAATTGACTTGAGTTTTTCCCCCACTGATGCTTGATTTTGGAGTTTTAGGACGACTGGAAACAGACTGGTGAACCAGCCTACTGTTCTTGAAACATCCACATCTGCAAACAAATCTTCCCGCCCATGTCCTTCTAGGTCAAGGAATATTGTAGAACTGCCCGTCCATTGTGTCAAAGTCTCTGCCAAAGCACTCAGGAGGATATCATTAATTTGGGTATTGTACGCGGAGGGAACTTTTTGCAAAAGGGCGGAGGTTTTTTCTTGATCAAGAGTTACGGATATGTCGGAAGCACTGGCTACGGTGTTGTGTAGTTTTTCGCTGGAATTATCTACAGGTAAGGAAGTGAATTGTGACCAAGGCTGGTTTAACCAATAGTCTAATTGCGATCGCACTGCCTCCCCTTGTCCATAATCTTGTAACAGAATTGCCCAATCTTGAAAAGCTAGGGTTTTAGGGGGTAATTGGATGGTTTTTTGTTGTTCTAGTTGTTGATATGCGGTGAACAAATCTTCTAATAAAATTCGCCAGGAAACGCCATCGACAGCTAGGTGATGGATTATAATTAATAACCGACTATCTCGATTATTTCCTAATTGAAATAGCACCACTCTAATTAACGGCCCGGTTGCAAGATGCAAACTAGCTTGTTGAGTGTTGGCGATTTCTTCTAGGATTTCTGACTGTTGGGACTCAGGGGTTTGGGATAGGTTAATAACTTGGAAAGGAACTAAATCAGAAATACCCTCCCCTCGACAGAGCTCAGGACAGGCATTGATTTGCTGCAATTTGCCTTTTTCAAAGCTAAATTGCAACCGTAAAGCATCATGATGTTGGAGTAATTTGCTAATTGCTAGGGATAATAAATCTGGTTTCAGGTGAGAGGGAACTTGCAGCAGCACCGATTGATTAAAGTGGTGCATTTGGGCCCGATTTTGCTCAAAAAACCAATATTGAATCGGAGTTAGGGGGACAATTCCCGTGACCATATCCTGTTTAGCTAATATCAATGGGGAACTATCAGCGACGGCGGCAAGTTCGCTCAAGGTAGGGTATTGAAATATCTGTCTGGGGGTGATTTTAATTCCGGCTTGACGGGCGTGGGCGACAACTTGAATACTGAGAATAGAGTCACCACCAATTTCAAAGAAACCATGATCACGACTCACTTGTTTAACCCCTAAAACATTTTGCCAAATAGTAGCTAAAATCTGCTCCTTGGGAGTTTGGGGCGGGAGAAAGTCTAATTCTGGGATGATTTCTATTTCCGGTACAGGTAACAGTTTGCGGTCTATTTTACCATTGGGGGTTAAGGGTAAGGTTTCCAAACAAACAAAGACCGAAGGAATCATATAATCTGGCAATTTCTGTTCTAAGAAACGGCGCAAATCCCCAGTTTTTAGGGACTGGTTTTCGGTAACAATATAAGCCACCAGTTTTTTGTTACCCGGGATATCTTCCCTTACCAGAATAACGGTTTGTTGGATTTGAGGGTAAGTTTCTAGTACGGCTTCAATTTCTCCTAATTCAATTCGGAAGCCACGCAATTTCACTTGATGATCAATCCGACCGAGAAATTCAATATTCCCATCGGGTTTAAAACGAGCTAAATCCCCGGTTTTATATAACCTGCCATCCCCAAAAGGATTAGGAATAAATTTCTCAGCCGTTAATTCCGGTTGGTTCAGATAGTGTCGGGCTAACCCCGCACCGCCGATATAGAGTTCGCCGATAGTCCCGATGGGGACGGGTTGCAGATGGGTGGCTAGGGCGGATGCCGTTGGATTTCGTAATAGGTAGATTTGGGTATTGGCAATCGGGCGACCGATGGTGGGCGGTTCGGTGGCTTCTTTTTGTACCAGACTAAAGGTAGAGTAGGTGGTATCTTCCGACGGCCCATAAAGGTTATAAACCCGCTTGATGTTTTCTTGCTGATAAAGTTTCTGCGCCAGTTGATTTGATAGGGGTTCCCCGGCGAGGTTAATGGTCTGTACACTGTCGGGTATAGCCTGCATGGATAATAGTTGAGCGATCGCCGTTGGTACGGTGTTAATTAGTGTGACTTCTTGCGCCGCTTTTAAGTTAGGTAAATCTAAGGCATTCTCGGCGATAATAACTTTCCCTCCCGAAGCTAACGGTAGGAAGATCTCAAAGACTGATAAATCAAAACAAATAGAGGTGGAAGCTAAAACCCCCGCCAGTTCTGCATGGCTAAAAGTCTCCTGACCCCAATATAGTAGGGTTGTGGCGCTGTGATGCTCGATCACCACCCCTTTAGGTTTGCCCGTTGAACCTGATGTATAAATAACATAGGCGGAGTTACTAGATGTTACTTTACTAATCGGGTTTTCCCGACTTTCCTGGGAAATATCGGCGATCGCTGTTTCTAATATGATGCTATTGGCTTGATTTGCGGGTAGCCTGGACAGCAATTTTTCCTGAGTCAGCAATACAGACACCTGGGCATCAGCTAAAATCATTTCTAGCCGCTGAGTTGGATAGGCTGGGTCTAGGGGAATGTATGCTCCACCGGCTTTGAGAATGGCTAACAGTCCTATCACCATCTCCAGAGAACGTTCTAAACAAATCCCCACCAAAACCTCATTTTTCACCCCTTTGGTTTGTAAATCGTGAGCTAATTGATTGGCTTCCTCATTTAACTGACGATAGGTTAACCGTTGATTTTCAAAGATTAGAGCGATCGCATCGGGACTTCGTTCTACTTGCTGTTCAAATAGTTGATGAATACATTTCTCCAGGGGATAGCGCCGTGCCGTTGTGTGATTCCATTCCACTAACAATTGATGTTGTTCTTCATCTGAGAGTAAACTTATATTTTCATATTCTTCTGACCCCTGGTTAGCTATTGCCGTCAGAGCTTTTTGATAGTATCCCCCAATCATTTCTATCTGTTTTTCTCCTAACAGATTACCGTCGTATTTTAGAGTTAGTTCTATTTGAGAAGAAAGGGGATCGAGACTAAAATTAGCCAGGAGAGTGAAGTTAGTTTGATTAAAAAATTTACCCCCTAATATTTCTAAATCCTTAACTCCGATAATCCCTTGGTAAACGTGAAAATGAATAAAATTAAAAGCAGTATCAAATAAGGGCTGACCCCCAAAGGTTTTTTGTAGTTCAGCTAGGGGATATCTTCGCCAAGACAGACATTCCCGTTCCAGATCAAAAGTTTGTCGCACTAAGTCCAGCCAAGTGCCTCCTCGGAGTTGTAAACCCAGGGGCAAAGTATTAAGAAATAATCCTAATACCCTTTCTCCATCCGTATCTTCTAGTCTACCATTAGAGACTAAACCAGTGATAATATCTGTCTGATTAGTAATTAAATTTAATACCCGAAAATGAGCAGCTAATAAAACACTTTTCAGGGGAACTCCCATTTTTTTACTTAGCTGTTTTAAGTTCTGAGAAACTTGGTGAGCTAGGGGAACTAAGTAATCGCCATTGTTAGTTGAGTTATGGGATTTTGACCATTGGGGTAGTTTAGTAATGGTGAGATCTCTTAATTTATGTTGCCAATACTCTTGGCATTCTTGAGATTTCAGAATAGTTTTTTCTAGGGCAACAAAATCCCGAAAGGCAAGGGTAGGGGCGGCACTCAGGGGCAATACATTTTTATCGAGTAAATATAAATATTGTTGTAACAATTCCGTTAGCAATGATGCCACACTCCAACCATCTAAAATAGAATGGTGAAAACTTAAGGTTAAGTTAAAAGTTTCCGACGTGCGACGATGCAAATGAAAGCGCAATAAAGGCGGAATATTCCAATTAAAAGGTCGGTTTTTTTCCTGTTCTATCCAATCATCAAGGGCAACTTCTTGTTCAGTGGTTGATAAATGGGTCAAATCATCTAAACCTAAAGGAATATCGACTTGACGATGAACTAATTGTAGAGGTTCTGGATAATCAGTCAGAGCAAAACTTGTCCTAAGTACCCCATGACGATGAACTATCTCTTTAATCGCTTTGTGTAGGGTTTGAGGATGGAAGGGGCAGCGAATATGATAACTAAAAACATCGTGATAGACAGGAATATTACCTTGGTATTCGCTGTGAAATATCATCCCTAATTGTAGGGCGGTGAGGGGATAGGCGTCTTCTATATCCGGGGGAAAATTGAGCGGTTGGTTTTCCGAAATTAAACTAAATTTTTCTGTTTTTTGGGTGGGTAAAGGATTTAATTCTTGACTCACTAAACTAGCCAATTCTTGAATAGTTTGGTGTTGTAATAGTTGGGAAAGGGACAAATTAAAGCCCATTTTTCTAGCTTTAGCAATTACCTGAATACCCCGAATCGAATCTCCTCCCAGTTCAAAGAAATTGTCGTGAATCCCAACCTGTTCTATACCCAAAACTTCAGCCCAAATCAGAGCTAATATTTCTTCAATCGGAGTACAAGGTGCGACAAAATTATCCGCCAATGACCGACGCATTTGTTCTGGGGAAGGTAAGGCGCGACGGTCAACTTTGCTATTAGAATTAAGGGGTAAGGCTTCCAAGATCACGAAAGCATTAGGGATCATGTATTCTGGTAATTTAGCCTTGAGAAATTGCCGAATTTCGTCAATACTGAGTGTGATTGACCGTTGCGGTACGACATAACCCACCAGATACTTATCTCCGGGAGTATCTTCCCGAACCACTACCACACTTTCCCAAATAGCCGGATGTTGGGCTAATAATGCCTCAATTTCCCCTAATTCAATCCGAAAACCTCGAATTTTGACTTGATTATCAATCCGCCCTAAATACTCTAACTCTCCATTCGGTAAATAACGGGCTAAATCCCCCGTTTTATATAATTTTGATGGCGAGAAGGGGCTAGAAATAAACCGTTCTTCGGTCAATTCCCGACGGTTGAGATAACCCAGGGTGACTCCCGCACCCCCCACATACATTTCCCCAGTCACGCCTTCAGGTACGGGTTGCAAATATTGGTCTAGTAAATAGACCTGGTTGTCGGGAATCGGACTACCAATTACACTGGCTGTACTATTCAGGTCAGCCATACTTAAGGGACGATAGGTAACGTGAACGGTGGTTTCGGTAATCCCGTACATATTCACTAACTGGGGATGTTGGTCGCCATATCGTTCAAACCAAGGCTGTAAACCTCTTATTTCTAGGGCTTCTCCCCCAAAAATTACCAAACGTAACTTTAAATCATCTTCTATTCCCCGTTCCCCTTTCCCCGTCCCCTGTTCCACTTGAATTAACGAACGGAAGGCGGTGGGGGTTTGATTCAGAATTGTGACTTTTTCTTGACATAATAACTCCCAGAATAATTCAGGAGAGCGACTGATTAAATAAGGTACAATCACCAGTCGGCCACCATACAGCAATGCACCCCAAATTTCCCAGACCGAGAAGTCGAAGGCGTAGGAGTGGAATAATGTCCACACATCTTGAGCATTAAAATGATACCAAGGGTCTGTGGCGGCAAATAGACGAACAACATGGGAGTGATTAACTAAAACCCCTTTCGGCTTACCTGTGGAGCCCGATGTATAAATAATATAGGTTAAATTATCAGGTTTAGCCCCATTTTCTGGGTTTGATGTTTTCTCTTGAGCAATTTTTTCCCATTCCGTATCTAAACAGATAATACTCGCTTGATGTTCAGGAATAGACTCGACTAATTTTTCTTGAGTTAAGATTAATTTTACCTGAGAGTCTTCTAATATAAAGCTCAGGCGTTCTTGGGGATATTCTGGGTCAAGGGGAACATAGGCCCCACCCGCTTTAAGAATACCCAGTATTCCGATGATCATTTCTAAAGATCGTTTGATACATAAACCCACTAAAGTATCTGGTTTAACTCCTGATTTTTGGAGATTATGGGCTAATTGGTTGCCACGATTATTCAATTCCTGATAAGTTAGGGATTCATTTTCATAGACTACTGCGATTGCATGGGGAGTGCGTTTTACTTGTTCTTCAAATAACTGATGAATACATTGATCAGCAGGATATTCAGTTTCGATATTATTCCATTTTATCAATAATTGCTCCCGTTCACCAGGGGTGAGGATATCTATTTCTCTCAACTCCACATCGGGATTAATCGTTACAATTTCCAGAATTTGGAGAAAATGTCCTAGCATCCTTTGAACAAAATCTTCCCGAAAAGTATCTGGGGAAAAAGTGACAGAAACAGAACTATCCGTCGCCTCAATTTCAAAAACTAATTGAAACTTATTCAATAAAGAACTGTGGCTAGAAAATCCTTCTTGCATCACCGCAATATCAAAAATTGCGGCGGGATTTCCGCCCCTTGCCAAAAACGTTTTTATTAGACTATTTATATCATAGTTTTGATGGCGGTATCCTTCTTGAAGATGACTGCGGGTGATTTTCAGTAAATCCTTAAATGAGCTAATATTTTGTTGATTGAATCGGCAAAAAATTAGGCTATCAGATTTTTCTATATTCAAAGCCCCCGTTGCCAAAACAAATTCTTCTTGAGCCGTATATTTTAAGATTAAAACTTGCATAGCTGCCAGATATAAAGCCAGCTTATTAACAAAATTCTTAGCCGTTAAATTATATATCTGATCGCGTAAATGGATAGATATAGAATTAATTATTTTGTCTTTATGTTCGGTTTTATTTTGACTGACACTATTAAATAAAGATGTGACTGGCTGGATTTCTCGAATTTGCCGAATTTGGTAATCTGTCGCCACAAGATGGGTTTCCATAAGTTCTCTAAACTTCTCCATAAATAGTGTTTTTGGTTTAAGAGGATCAAATTCAAAAAAGCTAGATAAACGTTAACGTCTAAGATTTTGATAATCAGAGATAGAAGCAAGTCGCCAATGGTCATTTTCTGAAAGTTCCAAGACCCATTGATGATAGTTAAACAAACTTTCCCGATGTCCTACACTGATAAACGTTGTTTGGGTTTGTTGCAACTGTTGATACAAAAGTTCTTCATTTTTCAAGTCTAAAGCACTGGTGGCTTCATCTAAAATAACATAGTTGGGATGGCAAACCAACAATCGGGCAAAAGCCAGGCGTTGTTGTTCTCCTAAAGATAATATATTTTCCCAAGGAACTTCTGCATCAAAACTATCAACTTTTGTCACCACATTTTGCAGATTAACTTGTTGTAAAATCCCTTCCAGTTCGGAATCACTCATTTGACGATTACTTTTAGGATAAAGTAACTGTTCTCGTAGGGTTCCTAAAATTATATAAGGACGTTGTGGCAAGAACATAAATTGTTCTAAGGAAGGCCGAATTAATCGACCAGTTCCAGCATTCCACAAACCAGCAATTGCCCTTAACAAAGAACTTTTACCCCGACCACTGGGGCCAACAATTAATAAACCTTCTCCTGGTGCAATAGATAATGATAAATGTTCGACAATTACCTTTTCATAATCGGGTGTTTGTAAGGTAATATCCTCAAAAGCAATATGATTTTCTTCGATAGTTTTTATGGTACTGACATCATCAGGTTGTTGGGTAACAACTTCTAAAGCTTGCGAAAATTCAGATAAACGGTCAACATAACTAGAAAACCGTCCAGAAGACCCAAATTCATTGATTAATTCACTAAAACCATTAGCAAACATACTGCAAGCGATAATAGCTTGGTTAACTTGTCCGAAATCAATTTCCCCGCGAATATAGGCGGGAGCGAAGACGATAAACGGAAATATTTGGATAATAGACCGATAGCTTCTGCTAAAAAGATCTTGATTTTTTTCCCAATCAATCTTGCTTATAGAACTTTTCAATAAATTATTAAATCGGCGATAAATAATGTTTAATTCTTGATTTTCGCCTTGAAAAAAAGCAATAGATTCAGCATGATTCCGAACATGGGTTAAGCCGTAAGCATAGTTGGCTTTAGATTCAAGTTCCTCTTGAGTAATCCTATCTAATTCTTGACTTAAGTTTATGGCAATTAAATTACCGATGATTGTATAGGCCAGCAGAATAGCTGCGGCTAGTTTAGAAATCGATAAAAGAATGATTAAAAAAGTCGTCATTTCTAGGACTTTTTCTAACAAGGTAGTGGCAAAATTGAGAGCATTTCTGGCAATGGGTTCGATTTCTTGAGCGAGACGTTGATCCGGGTTATCAACATCCGATCTAAAATTGATTTTATAATAGGCGCGATTACTCAAATATTTTTCTAAAATCTGCTGATTTAGCCATTCATACCAATTAAGAGCAATTCTTTTTTTGACAAATTTAGAAAATGCTGTAAATAGGGTAATTAACAACAGCCCCAAACCGTAAATTGATACAATCGTAAAAAATTTAGCAGCATCTTTATCCTGAATAATGACATCGACTAAATAGCGATTAACGAAGCTATTAGCTGCATTGGCAGCCACCAGTCCAATAATTAATAAGACCAGAAGAATCAGCATTCCCCAGGAGCAGATTACGTCTGAAAAACTTCGTCCTTTGGGGTCTGTTGGATACCAATAAGATCCAGCAATAACTTTTAAAGCATCCCAAAATTTATTAAAATTAGCTATGGGTTGTTGGCTAGAAACTTTAGTTTGCATATTTTACAGATAGAGTAGTTGGCTCTGTAGGAGCGGAGTAGTTTTAATTGAATATCTTGAAAGTGGTTGGCAATTTCAAGCATATTATAATTTGGCTGATTTAATCACTTAAAAAATCCTCCAATTCGGAAAGTTCTCGCAAAATTAAATCTGCATCGACATCCTGCTGAACTTCTGTAGAATCAACGGTGGTCTGCACTATTGTCTGAACTTGCCAACCTAAAACCTGCTGAATCAGATAATCAACTAATCGTCTAATATTGGGAAAATCAAAGACTAAAGAAGCAGGTAAAGTCACTTCTAATCCTTTTTCTAAACGATTTTTTAATTCGATAGACAACAAAGAATCAATCCCCATTTCTGAAAATCCCTGTTCTGGGTCAGGCATTTGTTTAATTCCTAAAATTATCCCCACTTGTTGGCCAATATATTGAAATAAATGTTCTCGACGTTCTCCGGGTGCAATATTTTCTAAAAGACGGCGTGTAGAACTTGAATCTTGAACAGATTTAATTATATTTTGAGATTGTCCCAATCTTTTCAGCAGGGGTTTATCGCCTTGAAATTGATAGATATTTTTGAAGCGAACCCAATCTACATCAGCAACTAAAACTTGTGTTTCATGAGACTCAATAATAGCATCCATCACGGAAAACGCCCTATCTAGCTCAATTTCTTTCATGCCAATCTGTTTGAGCCAATCTTCATATTCTGGGGAAACAATCCCATTTCCTGCTAATAATGCCCAATTTAAAGTAGTAGCAGGTAATCCTTGAAGATGACGCATAATAGCTAAAGAATCCATTGAATTACTAACTGCATCATATAAACCTTGTGCTTTCGCTCCCCAAATTGCACCCGCCGAAGAAAACAGGACAAAATAGTCTAATTGAGTGGCTAAAGATAACCGATGTAAATTCCAAGAACCTCGAACTTTTGCTTGAAAAACTATTTCGAGATCAGCCAATGTACATTCGCTTAATTGCGCTTGGCGTCCTGAAACTCCAGCAAGATGGAAAACCCCGCGTAGGGGATAGGCTGTTTTTTCGATTTTGGCCCATATTGCTTGCATCTGCGGAAAATCCCCGACATCCGCCTGACAAACTGCGACAGATGCTCCTTTTTGCTCTAAAATCCTGAGATTTTCCCTGATTTCGGCAAATTCTGTAGCCATCTCCGAACGCGGGGGAAAGGGGCGGCGGGTGGTCAAAATCAGATGTTTTGCCCCTAAATCAACCAAATGACCAGCCAGGGCCAAACCGAGATGACCAATACCTCCGGTAATCAAATAGGTCGCTTCCGCTTGAATAGTTAATGGTTTTGTCGGTGGAGATGCCGATGGGACTAGACGCCCTAGATGGGCTTGGCCATTGCGGAACAGCAGATGATCTTCGCCGATGGCATGGGTCAATCCTAGGAGTAAATCAGCAATATTTTGAGTAATATCGGCGCTGGGGTCAAGATCGATCATTCCTCCCCATAATTCTGGGTTTTCTAAGGAAATAACCCGCCCCAAGGCCCAAAGTGGAGACTGGGTGACAAAAGTGGGCTGTTTGAGTTCAAAGGGTTGACCTCCTTGGGTAACAAGAAATAATTTAGGAGAATTAGGGATTTTTTGAATAGCTTGGAGAAGATTTAACAAATAGTGACAGCGATTTAATAAAATAGATTCAGGTTGATCTTTATTATCATCATTCAAAAGATAAATAATATTATGGGGCGATGGATTTTCCCCAAACCATGCCTTTAGTTGTTCTGGTTGATGGGCATTTAAAGCATACTCGAATTGTGATAATTGAGTGTTGTTTTGTCCTTGATAAATTATCGTACAGGAGCCATAATTTTTGCTCAGTTGTTCTTGAATGGAACGGGGGAGATGATCTTTTTCGGGGTGACTATCGGTAAAAATTAACCAATTTTCTGAAATATTACTGGCTTTTCTAGGATTTTGGGCAATGATAATACTTTGCTGGAATAAAGCACTGCCAATTTTTTGATCAGGAGATACAAATTCCGCTTGAGCAAAACCAGATTGAAGCAGAATAGATTGCCAAGTAGACGCGCTAATAATGGGATGATGGGAGCGTAAATGATCATCGCTAAAACGCCACCAACCTTGGGTAATACCAAAGATTAAATCAATCCATTTGGACTGATGGGTCAGTTCTAGTAATAGCAATTGACCGCCGGGACGCAGCAAACTTTGAATATGAGGTAGGGTTTCTTTTTGTAAATCTCGCGTAGAATGCAGGACATTAGCCGCAATAATTAAATCATAGGAACCGAGGGAAAATCCTTGGGATTTCGGGTCTTTTTCTATATCGAGAACTTGGTAGTTGATGTTGGGAAATTGAGTAAAATTCTCTTTAGCAGTCTCCAGAAAGAAGGGTGAAACATCAGTAAAGGTATAGGTAATTTGATCGGACTTACAAGCGTTGAGAACTTGCTGGGTAGTTGCTCCGGTTCCGGCGCCAATTTCGAGAATCCGCAGGGGTTCGGAGGAAGAATAGTTGGATAATAAAAGTTCAACAGCTTTAGAGATACTTAGGTTGAGAACTTTTGCCCAGGATGTATTTTTATAAAATTCGGCGGCTCCGATTTTTTCATTTTGAGAAAATAAGATAGATAAAGGCGCAATTTTTCCCGTTAGGATGGCGGCTAAATTAGAAGCAACTCGCTGAAATAGGGTAAGTTCTATTAGAGCATTTGGATATTGATTAATTAAATTTTCTACTGTTAAATCAGGATGAGATTGTTGCGGTTCTTTGATGATTTGCCAGCCAGAATCCTGCTTTTCTAAAATGCCTGTTTCTGCTAAGATTTTGAGACAATGATTCCAGAGTAATTTATATTCTGCTTTAATCCCAGCTTGACGGAAACTTTCGTTGATGGAAAGCATTGTATTGAGTTGAAAGAGTTCTAAATCTTTTAAGGCTTTAACAATAAAATCCGCACTGAGTTTTTCCATTTCAGCAAAGGCTGAAGAAACTCCTGTTAATGATGCGAATTGTATTTGTTTTTCCACATAAACATCTAAATCCGCTTGAATTGTTGCGAGATTTTGTAATTTTTGGGTTACCAAATTATCAGGGAACCATTTTACTTGATAGAGTAGGTTTTCCCAATCAAAATTATTTTTATCTTGATGATGAAGTTGAATTAATTGTTGAACAATAGCCGATACCGTTTGTTTTTCTGCTTCCGAATAATTCCCGGTTTCTAACAAGGTTTGCATCAAGCTATTAGTATTTTTATTAGACAACATCTTGACCAAATTAGATTCTGGAGCCACCGTTGTTAATTCAGTTTTTAAGGGAAGCCAATGGCGGTGTTGTTGAAAGGGATAAGTAGGTAAAGAACATCGGCTACAATGATAATCTTTATTAAAGCCAAACCAGTCAATATCTGAACCACGAACATAAAGTTTACCCAGACTTTCTAATAAGACTTGCCAATCAGAAAATCCTGAGCGCAAACTTGGTAATATTAGGGGGTTAGATGAAGATATTGATGACTGAATAATACCTAAAAGAACGGGTTGGGGGCCGATTTCAATAAAAGTATCACATCCTAGGAATTGGAGAGACAAAACTCCTTGATGGAATTGTACGGTATGTAATAGGTGTTGCAGCCAATATTCGGGAGTAATAATACTATCATCGGCAATTTCTCCGGTTAGGTTAGAGATTAGGGTAATTTGAGGTTTGGCAAAAGCAATTTCCTGTAGAATGGTTTTAAATTCTTCATAAATTGGCTCTATTAAGGGGGAGTGAAAGCCATGGGAAACCTTGAGTTGGCGAACTTTAATTCCTGTATTATTAAAGTGTTCACAAAGTTGTTGAATTGATTTTTTATCCCCGGAAATAACGGTATGTTGATCAGTGTTAATGGCAGCGATCGCAATTTTTATTCCTTGACTTTGGCACTGTTCAAGAACTGATTTTTGATCGAGGAAAATAGCGGCCATTGCTCCTTGATTATCAGGCAATTGACCGATAAGACGGCCTCGATTGATCACCAGTTTTAGGCCACTTTCCAGATCAAAAACTCCAGCAAAACAAGCGGCAGCATATTCTCCTAAACTGTGTCCTAAAATAGCGATCGGTTCGATTCCCCAAGACTGCCATAATTGAGCTAAAGCAACTTCAATTATAAATAAAGCGGGCTGAGTATAGGAGGTTTGAGTTAAGATTTCATCGGAATTAGCAAATATAATTTCTAGTAAGGATTTACCTGTTAGTTTTTGATAGATACTTTCCCCTTGATCTAAGGTTTGCCGAAAAGTAGGTTGAGTTTGATAAAGTTGATGCGCCATTCCCGCATATTGAGAACCTTGTCCTGTGAACAAAAAGGCAATTTTTGGCGGTTGCTTTTCATCAACTTGACCATGAATAATTAACCCTTGATCTAGTTGCCCGAACTGACGTAATTTTGTGATAAAATCGCTGTTTTCGGAGCCTATTACTGCTAAACGATTTGAGAAGTGAACTCGACCAGTATTAGCGGTAAAGACGACATCAAAAATATCACTTTCGGGGTGATTTTCCCAAAATTCTACATAGCTATTGACTAAATCTTTTAAAGCCTGTGGGGTTCTAGCAGAAATTGTAAGTAAATGAATCGGCGGTTTAGTTTGATTTTGTTGGGGAATAACCGCCGGAGCTTCTTCTAAGATAATATGGGCATTAACCCCTCCAATTCCTAGGGAATTAACCCCCGCCCGTCGAGGCAATTCCTGTCCATTTTGTTGTTTGGTTTTCCAGGGTATGGCTTCAGTATTAATATAAAAAGGAGTCTTAGAAAAATCAATTTGAGGGTTGGGATTTTGGAAATGTAATGTCGGGGGAATAATTTGATGTTTGAGGGCTAAAGTTGCTTTAATTAAACCCACAATACCAGAAGCAATTTGCATATGTCCGATATTTGTTTTGACCGAACCTAAAGCACATTCTCCCTGATTTGCCGCACCATAAGCTTTAGCTAAAGCATCAACTTCGATGGGGTCTCCCAGGGTTGTTCCTGTGCCATGGGCTTCGATAAAACTAATCGTATTCGCATCAACACCAGCAAAGGCTAAGGCTTCGGCTGCAACTGAAATTTGACCTTCTCCTCCGGGGGCAGTAAATCCCAATTTTGTCCCCCCATCATTATTAATCGCAGAGCCTTTAATAACGGCATAAATTTGATCATGATCGGCTAAAGCATCTGGTAATCTTTTTAGCAAAACCACCCCGACGCCACTCCCAAAAATAGTTCCTTGGGCTTGAGAATCAAAGGCACGACAATGCCCATCGCCAGAAAGAATTAAACCTTCTTGATATAAATAACCAATTTTTTGCGGAGAGTTAATTGAAGCGGCTCCCGCTAAAGCCATGTCACTTTCTCCATTAATTAGACTCTGGCAAGCTAGATGGACTACGACTAATCCTGTGGAACAGGCTGTTTGAATATTAATACTTGGCCCGCGTAAGTTGAGTTTATAAGAAATCCTTGTGGTTAAATAATCTTTGTCGTTAGCTACCATTGTTTGAAACCCCCCCATCGAATCTAATGTGAAGGGTTGTAACTGATCATTACTATCTAATTGACCGCGATTTGGATAGCAATTGTTGATTAAATATGTGTTCATACTTGCCCCGGCAAATATGCCAATTGCTCCTGGATAGGAGTTAGGATTATAACCCGCGTTTTCTAAACATTCCCAACTCGATTGTAGAAGTAAACGTTGTTGAGGATCGAGCAATTCTGCTTCTCGGTTTGTGTATCCAAAAAATTCGCTATCAAAATATTCAACTTGGTCGATAATGGGTCTGGCTCTAATATAATTAGGCTGATTAAATAGTTCAGGAGAAACCCCCGATTCTAATAGCTCCTCCTCAGAAAAGAAAGAGATGGTTTCGACTCCATTTTGCAGATTTTCCCAGAAAGTTGTGAGATTGTTGGCGCCAGGAAATCGTCCAGCCATGCCAATAATGGCAATATCATGGGTTGACCGTTGACGACGGGAGCGATTTTCTGCCCGTTGACGGCTTTTTTGTGCCGTTGCTGGGGTGGAATTTGATTCTTTACTTAAGAAACGCGCTAAGGTGGCAACGGTAGAATTTTTAAACATTTCAGCTATGGGTAACTGACGATTAAAAAGTTTTTCTAGTTGGTTGTGTACCCGAATTAAGAGTAAAGAATGTCCTCCTAGTTCAAAAAAGTTATCGTTTAAACCCACTGAAGTTAATTGTAAAACTTCGCACCAAACTGTTGCTATTTGGCGTTCATTTTCCGATTGGGGTAAGGTGCGATTTTTCTGGCGATCGCTCTCTAAATATTGATTAATTTCTTGAATACGACCAGTAAATAATCCCTGTTCAAAATCTTTTTTTAATTTTGATTTTTGGACTTTACCAATAGAGGTTTTGGGAACTAAATCAGTCTCTAAAGGAATGACATAAGCTGGAGCAATTCCTACTTTTTGAGTTAAATGACTGCGAATTTTTCTAACGACTTTTACCCATTGCTCAAAATGATCTGATTCGGGACTAAAAACAATAATTAATAAGTCAGTCTCTTGGATTTGATCAAAGACGGCAAATGCCGCCGTATAGGAAACATTTACTCCCTCTAATTCTTCTATTGCTGTTTCAATTTCATGGGCAAAGTAATTAATTCCATTAATAATAATTTCTTGTTTTTCTCTCCCTGTAATAAAGAGTTCTCCATCCAATAAATAAGCTAAATCTCCTGTGGTAAACCAACCTTCATCTTGAAAAACTGCTTGATTCAGTTCGGGATTATTATAATATCCTTTAGTGACAGACTTGCCTTTGATTTGAAGTCGTCCAATCTCGGCTTCGGGTAAAACATTATTCTCTTGATCAACAATGCGAATAGTAGCCCCTGGAATTGGCTTTCCCAGAGAGATAATAATGTTTTCTTCTGTTAGTTTATCTTGGCTTAAACCCACAGACCAAGTAATTCCAGAACAAGATTCTGTCATGCCAAATGCTGGTTTAATGGCTCTATCTGGTAATTGATGCTTTTCGAGAATTTCTAAAAATAGGCGGATAGTTTTAATAGAAACTTGCTCTCCAGCATTGACTAAAAATTTCATGGAGGAGAGATTATAAGAAGATTGATTAAGTTGTTCAAACTGTTGATTAATTAAGGAAAATGCAAAGTTAGGAGCCCAAGAAATAGTCGCTTGATGGTGTTGAATTAGCTCTAACCATTTCAGGGGTTGACGTAAAATTAATTCCATCGGAACATGGATTTGATGACAAGCTAAATCCACCGCCATAATTCCTAAAAAGACGATGGCTCCCGCATGGTCTAAGGGCATCCAATTCAGGGTAACTTCTTGTTGGGTAAAGTTATTCATTGCCACTGTTCCAGCAGACATGGATAACATATTATTATGAGTTAACATTACTCCTTTTGGCATACCTGTACTGCCAGAAGTAAATAGTAATAAGGCTGGATTTTCTGGGGTAAGATTAGGTAAGGAATAACATTTTTTAGGGATTTTATCGGGCTGGGAATTTGATTGAGATTCTATAGATCTTAGATTGTCAATTGAGACTACTTGCAATCCTTTCAGATGAGATTGAGTTTCTAATTTTTGGATTTCAGTAATTAATTCACTATCGGATAAAATTAATGGTTTTCCTAAGATTTTCCAGACATTTTCCAGTTTTTTAACTGCTGAGTTTTCTAGCTCATAATGGGGGGCAATGGTCAGAGGTACGGGAATAATTCCTCCTAAAAAACAAGCCCAGAGTGCGGGAATAAAATCTTTATTTTTAGCAATTTGGAAGATAACTTTATCTCCTAACTTGATCCCCCGCTGATCAAGCCCATCTAAAATATTGAGAGCATCATTATATAAATCTTGATAAGTCTGAAAATATTCGGTTGCGTCATTTCCAATATAGGTAATTCCCTGATTTTCACATTTAGCAGCATTGGCTAAGACTTCTGAAAGTGTCCGCCAATTATCTTTTAATTGCCCTCCAGAACTGATTGAATGCTTAAACATTTTTTCTTCCTCTGTTTTTCCATAAAATTGAGTTTACCATAGTCTTACCCTGCCGTACAGAGGAACGGACTTGATTTTAATTCATAAATTTATTTGATAAATTCGACGGTGACAACAGGCTTTATACTGCTTAAAACTCTAAGAATTGAATTGTGCGCTCATGTTTATTCTCCTAATTAGTAATTTTAAAAATTAAAATCTTCAGCGAATAAGTCGCTATATTCTTGGTGAGAATTGCTTGATTCTAAAGATAGTTTTATCAATGGTTGATCAGGGTATTTTATCACTTGCTCCATCAGATTTTCTAATAAGTTAACCATCAATAAAATCCGCTCATTAATAAATATATCCGTATTGTAGATTAGCTTCAAGTATAATTCTTCTTCCTCAACAAAAATGAACTCTAAATCAAATTTAGCCGTAGTCATCTCTGGGTCAATGGAGTTAACTGTAATTCCTTCTAGTGCGAGATCTACATTTTGATTATTTTGCAGGGCAACCGCAACATCAAAGAGGGCATTTCGACTAGGGTCGCGCGGTAAATTGAGATCTGAAACTACTTTATCAAAAGGATATTCTTGATTTTCATAAGCTTCTAATGTGGTGGTTTTTACTTTGGTCAGGACATTCAAAAAACTGTCATCTGCTCTAATTTGATCCCGCAGGACTAAAGTATTAACATAAAAACCAATTTGTGATTCTAAATCGGGATGATTTCTACCCGCAATGGGAGAACCTACTGTAATCTCATTTTGTTCGGTATAACGAAAAAGAAAACTCTTAACTAAAGTCAGTAACCCCATAAATAAACTAGCTTCTTGGTCTTTAATTAATATCTGAAAATGCTCAATTAGTTCTGAATTTGGTTTCCAGATCACCGTCTTTCCTTGAAAACTTTGAATGGCGGGTCGAGGATAATCAAAAGGCAAGTTAAGATGTTGAGGAGCCGGGGTTAACTTAGTTAACCAGTAATCACGTTGAGCTTGAAGTTTCGATGTTTTTAACTGATTTTCTTGCCAGTCAGTATAATCTTTATAGTGAATTTTTAGAGGGGGTAGTAACTCTGAATTTTGTTGTCGATATGTGTGATAATGCCCCAGAAAATCTTTAATTAAAACCCCGGCTGACCAACCATCAGAAATGATATGGTGCATATTAAATAACACGATATAATTCTCTTGACTCAGTTTGAGTAACTTAACTTGGAGTAACGGCCCCACTTCTAAATCAAAAGTAGTCTTGGCATTATGGGAAATCGCCTCAGCAATTAGTTTAGCTTGTTCTGTTTCTAAATAATTTGTCAAGTCTATTTGTTTAATGCCAAAATTCATTTGATTGTGTACAACTTGACGCGGTTGATTATCGATTAGGGTAAAGGTAGTTCGCAAAATTTCGTGGCGTTGAATTAACTGTTGAAAAGCATTTTCAAAAGCCGCAATATTCAGATTGCCTTTGAATTGATAAACACTGGGCATTCCATAGGCATTATGATTGCGATCAAGAAATTCTAAAGCCCAAAGACGACGTTGCCCATGGGACATCGGATAGGATTTTTGCAGAGGAATTGTGGGGATGGGTTCTTGATAATCATATTCAGTTTTAGAGACTAAAATGGCTAATCCGGCAATGGTAGGAACTTTAAAGAAGTCAGCCAATTTTACCGATACATTTAATTCTTTATGAACGTGGGTTACGATTCTCGAAAGCATCAGAGAATGTCCGCCAATTTCAAAGAAGTTATCAAAAATACCGATGGGATGTTTAGTCAGAATCTTTTCCCAGATCCGAACTAGATTTAACTCCAAATTATTACGCGGTGCAACATAATTTACTAGGGTAGATTTCCCTGTTTCATTCATTGCAATCAGCGAGTTTAAGTCAAGTTTGCCGTGTTTAGTTAGGGGAAATTGCTTTAAGAAAATAAAGTAACTAGGAATCATGTAAACTGGCAGAAAATTAGCTAGAAATTCTCTGATTTCAGAAATTTCTATCTGTTTATCTGTTTGACAATAGGCTGATAATTGAGTTTGATTATTGACTTGGATCGGTAGAATAATAGCTCTCTCAATCTGAGGATAATGATTAAGTTGATATTCAATTTCTCCGGGATCGATACGATAGCCATTTACCTTAACTTGATTGTCTTTTCTGCCCATAAATTCAATCACACCGGGAGCAGTTTGTTTCCCTAAATCCCCGGTTCTAAACAGCGTTGTTTTCTGATCAAAAAAGCCCGGTTTAAATTTTTCTTTGGTGATTTCAGGAAGATTGTGATAACCCGATGCTAAGGCGGCCCCTTCGACACAAATTTCCCCAACTATATGCAGAGGAACCGGATTATTAAATTCATCCAGGACAAATAGCCGATTATTATGGAAAACTTGACCTAGGGGTACGTCTGTATCTAAATTTTCGTTGATTTTGTATTGAGATACTCCGACACAAGTTTCTGTTGAACCATAAACATTACTAACAATTTTTCCCGGAAAACGTTGGCGTAAAGCTAGTGCTGTTTCTCGATCTAATTTCTCTCCCCCTACGGAGATATATTTTAAGCTAGAGATAGTTTCTCCTGGTTCGAGTAAACCTAAAATTTCCCGATAAATAGATGGTGTTGTGTGCAGCGCGTTAATTTGATTTTCCTGTAAAAAGGAAACTAAATGTCCGATATATTTGACTTCGTAAATATATAAAGGAGCGCCTATTGTTAAAGGTAGAAAAATATTACGAATAGATGGGTCGTGGGTGACAGCAGCCGTAAAAATATAGCGCCATTCAGGATATTTATCTAAATCAAAGGTGAGTCGTAAACTCTGAATTACATTCAAAATAGAGAGATGGCGACCCATGACTCCTTTAGGATTTCCCGTGGAACCAGAAGTATAGAAAATATAAGCAATTTGGCTAGAATCCGGTGGAATACTAGGCTCTTTATCGCCGTATTTTGCTAAAATATTAGCAATTTTATCTAAGCAAATTGTCTCTATTTCTTGAGGTAATTTAGAGGTCAAATTACTCTCAGTTAGACAAACATGACAACCACTATCTTTGATAATAAAATCTATGCGATTATTCGGATATTCGGCATCTATGGGAACATAGGTCGCCCCGGTTTTAAAAATTGCTAGGATACTAATGATTAGGTTTTGATTCCGTCCCATCATTAGCCCGATTACTTTGCCTGCACCTAGCTGATATTGATGTTGTAGATAATGGGTTAAACGATTAACTTTTTGATTCAATTCTTGATAGGTAAGAGTGGTTTCTCCAGAAACTAAGGCGGGGGCATTGGGAGTTGAGTTAACTTGAGAAACAAAATCATCAATGATGGTAGCATTTTCCGGTAATTCTCTGGTTTCTCCGATTAACTCAGCCAGTAAGTTTTCCCGTTGTAATTTGGTTAATAAAGGTAACTGATGGAGCAAACTGTTGGCATTATGAATTACCCCATCTAACAAAATTTCAAAACTTTCGAGAAACTGTTTAATAGTCCCTTGTTTAAACAGTTCTGTATTGTAATTACAGTAAATAATCAGGTTATTATTGACTTCAATAAAGTTAAATCCAACATCGAAAGGCGTGTAACCAATTGGTTCTGGTGGCAGGGATACTTTTAATCCTTCAAACTCAGGTAGAGTTAAACTAGGGTCTATATTAAAAGATACTGAAATCAGAGGAGAACGGGAAAAATCCCGTTGTAATTGTAGGGCGGCCAATAAATTTTCTAAGGTATAACTTTGATGTCTAAAAGCAGCGATGAGTGTTTGTTTAGTCCGTTGCAAATGTTCAACAAAAGAATTCGTGATATCTACTTTCATCCGAATCGGTAAAAATTGTGAACAAAAGCCAACTAATTGGTCGCTACCTTCTATTTGTCGTCCCGAAATGGGAATCCCAATGACTAAATCATTATGGCTAGAAATTCGGCTTAAAAAAGCTGTGTAGGCGGCGAACATTGTCATAAATAATGTTGCTTGATTTTGCCGTCCTACGGTTTGTAAATTTTGCCAAAGTTCAGGTGCAACAATTTTACTTTCTTGACCTCCAGTGTAAGTTTTAACTGCTGGACGGGGAAAGTCGGTAGGAAGCTCAAAGGCGGGAATTTCTCCTTGATAGGTTTTTAACCAAAAATCACGATGTTCTAACATCTGTGGACTCTGCGCTTCTTGCTCTCGCAAAGCTAAATATTGGCGAAACTGCATTGGGAGTTCTAAAGGGTTTGTAGTAGCACCAATTTGGGTGGAATAAAGTTGACCAATTTCATCCAAAATCAACCCTAGTGACCAACCATCTACAACAATATGATGGGTTTTTAAAGATAACAGGTAATGGTCAGGGGTTAGGCGGATTAAGATAACAGCAAATAAGGGAGCTATAGACAAGTCAAAAGGCTTTTTAGAAAACTGAGACCTTAATGCTAAAGCCATTGCTTGAGGATTCTGTTCATCGTTCAAATTAATTAAGGTTAACTGAATTTTGACGCTATTAATAACTTCCTGTACTTCCCCTTGTTCTACTATTTTGGTTCGCAAAGCTTCGTGACGATTGATAACTTGATTAATCGCTTCTTGTAAAGCTGAAATATCTAAAGAACCCCTTAATTCTAAAGAAGCTGTGACATTATAGGAGGCGGAAGCATTTCTATCTAATTCTGCCAATAACCAAAGCTGACGCTGGGCTTCACTGGTAGGAAATTGCTGATTTATTGGGTTTAAATTTTCCCTCCCATCTTCATCATCGCTCTCAACATTTTTCTCTTGCTTCTTTACTTTTGGAAGTTTGGCATTTGCAAAAAAACCCCCTTGCTGCAATTCGATAATCGCTGATTTGACCGCAGCTATAACTTTATCTATATCTTCATTTGTATGGCAGGTAGAGAGAAAACAAACTCGTTTTTCCCATGTATAAATACCTTTAAGATTTAACAAGTAGTAAAATAGAGGTAATTCAATAGGTTGGAGGAAAAGACTATAGGCTCCAAAAGGTTCAAAGCGAAACAAAGAACCAAAATTAACAATGCGAATGGGAATTCCTATTTCTTGAAAGAACTGATTCGTCTCCGTAGCTAATCGTTGGGTTAATTGATTTACCCGTTCCTGAATGGTTGGACTTTGTTCTTTAAGATATAAAAGCACCGCGCGACAGGCTGCCAGTGCCAAAGGATGACGACAGAAAGTTCCGCCAAAAGCGGTTAATTCAGTTTGGGGATGGGAGTCATCACCGTATTCCCAGAAACCACCATCAACGGTATCTAAGAAATCTGCTTTTCCGCAAATCATACTGATAGGTAAACCCCCACCAATTGCCTTACCGTAAATAACAATATCTGCCTCAATATTGAACCATTGTTGCGCCCCTCCAGGAGCAATCCGAAATCCCGTAATAATTTCATCAAAAATTAGTGCAATCCCTTTTTCCTGAGTTAATTTTCTTAACTTTTGCAGAAATTCTTGAGGTTGTAAATCGGGTTTACGACTTTGAACAGGTTCTACTAATACTGCTGCTAAATCATCACTATGAGCCGCAATAATTTCTAAACTTTCTTCGACTCCATAACTCAAAACAATTACATCTTCAACCATTCCTGATGGTGTGCCCAGACTCACGGGTTGAGTGCTGGTTGTATCCTCTCCCACTCGCGCTAGAATGCCGTCAAAAGTGCCGTGATAGGAACCGGAAAACATCACGATTTTTGGGCGTTTTGTGCGAGAACGAGCAATCCTAACGGCCGCCATAATTGCTTCGGTTCCAGTATTACTAAAAGCTACCCTTTCTACCCCAGCCATTTCACTAATTAAAGCCGCCGTTTCTGCGGCAAGATTAGACTGCATTCCTAATCCGATTCCTTGCTGCATTTGTTCCTGAACTGCTGCTATGACAAAATCAGGACTATGCCCAAAAAAGTTAACACCAAATCCCATGGCTAAGTCAATATAATCATTGCCATCAATGTCACGAAAACAGGCTCCTTGGGCTGATTCTGAAACAATGGGATACTGAAATTCTTTTAATGTCATCCGAAAGTCAATGGTGGGTTTGACATCAACCATTGTTTTTCGGCTATTTTGGGAATAGGCTTTTGATTTTGCGGTTTTTTGGTTATAAATAGCCTGGAGATTGTTAATAAAATCCTGCTGTTTTTCGGTTAAAGATTTATTCTCATTAATCTTTAATGCTAGGGGATTTAAACTGGGAGCAATTGGTTTTTGTTGCTCTTTTTGAGCCGGAAATATTGTTTCTATTTGATTATTTTGAGATGGAATAATTTCTGTATGAACTATTGGTTGTTCGGTGATGACGTTGGGTGTATTCCCTACGGATTGAAGGACTTCTAACTGCTTGATAATGGTTTTCTCATGGAGATCTTTAAGGTCTTTTAAAGATTGCAATTGAGCCATCATCAGGGCTTCTTTGCCAGAGGTGGTAGTTGAAAATTGGGTGGCTTTAGGCGTTTGGGGAATCGGTAGTATTTCAGCAGCAGCACAAGCAATAATTAATTCTTGGCCATTGTAAATATTAATATTGTTTTGTTTAGAAAAACTATTAGCAGTGGCAAAACCGCAGCGTTTTAAAACAGAACACCAACTTTCTCCACTCAATAAAGGTGTATCTAAACGTAGTTCTTTGTCTTGGAAACGCCACCATCCAGGGGTCAATCCAAAGGTTAAATTAAGCCAGGAATTATTTTCGACGGTTTCGAGTAGAATTAAGTAACCACCAGGAAGCAGTAGCTCTCTAATATTAGTCAGGGTTTCTGTAATATTTCGGGTAGCATGAAGAACATTAGCTGCCACAACTATGTGATAAGAATGGGCGGGTATTCCTTGAGAAGCTGGTGATTTTTCAATGTCTAATTGATGAAAGTTGAGGTTATATTTCCCCTGGAATTTTTGACGCGCTTGATTCAGTAAAAATGGAGATAATTCGCTAAAAGAATAGGCGACCTGATTGGGATTTAAGTTATTTAGAATTGTTTCAGAAGTGGCTCCAGTTCCCCCTCCGATTTCGATAATTTTATAAGGGTTAATACTGGGAGAAAAATTGTTTAAAGTGAGGTTAATTGCCTCAGCTACCCGTTGATTCATCAAACGAGAGACAGGAGAATTTCCATAGATACTTTCGGCATGAGTAACTGAACCTTCTGGGAAAATTAACGTTAAAGGGTCTATATTTCCTTTGAGCACTTCGGCTAAATTTTCTCCGCAGCGTTGCAGCATTTCTAACTCCGGTTTTGCCGAGGGACAAGTTTTTTGCAGATTTTCTATAGCTTGTGGTAAGGAAAAAGACGCAGGTAAGTTTTTAACAGCCCAGATATTACCTTGATTTTGAATAATGTTAGCTTGCTCTAAATCCTGTAAATAACGAGTTACTAAAACCTGATATTTTGGTGCAATGGGTAAGGTTTGCTTGATGCTTTCTGTTGTCCAGGTTTCTCCTGGATTTATTTTTTTCCCTAAAGCTTCTAATGCTTTAATAATATAAGCAGTTGCAATTGGTTGTAATTGAGAAATGACTTCTATATAATTATTTATTTCTGGATCAAAATTAACAATTTCCGCTTGATTTAATCTAGTCTTTTCTGAAGCAGTTTCTAAGTTTTTTGGTTCAATAGAATTATAGATATATTCAGCGATATCGGCAATAGTTTGTAAGTCAGTGAATAACTGATCTATTTTGACTTTTACTTTAAATTTTTCTTCAACTTTGCGAGAAAAATCTGTTAGAATAATAGAGTCTGCTCCCAGATTTAATAGGGTTTCATCATCCCGAATATCATTTTGATTCTCTTTGAGCAGGAGGGCAAGAATAGACTTTAATTGCTGGCGGATTTCGAGTTGATGTTTTTGCATATTTTGTACTTTTAGTTCAGTGATTTTAGTCGTTTCTAGTTCGGGATATATTTCTTTAATTTGGGTGGTTTCCTGCCCAACAGTAGGTTGAAATTGAAACCGTTTTCTTTGAAAGGGATAATTAGGTAATCTTACTTGTTTATATCCATAATTTTGATTAAATTTTTCCGGGTTAAAATAGACTCCATTCAGGTACAGTTGACCCAATGCCGAGAGCATTGTCTGCCAGTTATCTAAACCTCGATTTAGTGAACCAAGCCAAATACCTCCGATGTGATAACGACGCCCCTGTTCTGCGAGTATTGGTCTTGAACCGACTTCTAAAAACAGATTATATCCTTTATTTAATGCCGTGTTCAAACTTGCTAAAAATTGTACAGGTTGACGACATTGCTGTCTCCAATAACTTGCATCCGGGGCATTTTCTAAAATTTTTCCGTCAATTCCTGAAACTAACAGAATTTGGGGGCGATGGTAAGAAATCCGACCAGCTTCCTGTTCAAATTCATTTAAAATTGGCTCCATTAAGGGAGAATGAAAAGCTTGATTAACGGAGAGATATTGAGTCGCAATTTTTTGCTGTTTACAGTTAATAATAATTTCCTCAATCCTGGCAATTTCTCCAGAAATTACAATTTGTTGAGGATGATTAATAGCAGCAATGGCAACGGTATTTTTATAGTTTTGAATCAGAGAAAGTACCGTAGCTTCATCGGCGAAAATTGAAGCCATTTTTCCGGTTTTTGTAGTTTGCATTAATTGACCCCGTTTCACAATTAATGCGAGTCCCGCTTCTAAGCTAAATACTCTGGCGATACAAGCGGCTACATATTCCCCAACGCTATGTCCAATCAGTAAACTGGGTGTAATTCCCCAAGATTTCCAAAGCATAGCAATGGCATATTCTAGGGCAAATATGGCGGGTTGAGCGTAGGCAGTTTGATTCAGTAAATTGGTGTGTTCACCAAATAATATTTCGGTTAATGGATACTCTAAATAACTCGATAAAATTTCTGCACATTGATCAATATATTGACGAAATGTGGGTTCAGTTTGGTAGAGTTGCTCACCCATCCCCGGATAACAAGCACCTTGACCCGTAAACAGAAAAACAACTTTAGGCTGTTTTTCTTCGGTAAAGCGTTGATAAAAAGTCAAATTATCAAGGAAAGTTTGATCCGCAAAAGCGACTAATCTTTGTTGTAATTCTGGCAAAGTATTAGCAACAATTGCTAAACGTTCAGATAACTTTGCTCTCCCCACCGCCGCACTATAACAAATATCTCCTATTTCTGGATGGGATTCTAAGCGGGTCGAAAAACGTTGGGCTAGTTCTTGTAAAGCGGTTTTGTTATGAGCAGAAATTGTTAATAGATAACTAGGAAGGGGTTGCTTAATTTCTGTTGTCTTGATCTCGGGTGCTTTTTCCACAATTACATGGGCATTTGTTCCCGAAAAACCGAAGGAACTTACCCCAGCCATGGGAATTTTGTTGTTATTTGGCCAAGGGATAGTTTGGGTGGGAATTTTGATAGAATTGTCTTGCCAATTAATCAGAGGATTAGGGGTTTGAAAGTGAAGATGGGCAGGTATTTCACCATGTTGAAGTACCAGAATTGTCTTGATAATTCCCGCCATCCCGGCGGCAGCTTCGAGGTGTCCGATATTGGTTTTCACTGAACCAATATAAAGAGGCTGCGCTCGTTTTCCATAAACAGAAGCGATCGCATTCATTTCTATCGGGTCTCCTAAAGAAGTTCCCGTGCCATGAGCTTCTATATACCCAACGTCTTCAGGGGTGATTCTAGCATCGGCAATGGCTTGACGGAGCAGTTCTTGTTGAGCAGGGCCACTGGGAACGGTCAACCCGGCAGCGGCCCCGTTATGGTTGACCGCCGACCCCCGCAGAATGGCAAGAATGCGATCGCCTTTTTTCTGTGCCTCTGATAAAGTTTTTAAGACTAAAACCCCACACCCTTCGCCACGCCCATAGCCATTGGCAGAAGCGTCAAAAGTTTTGCAGCGACCATCGGGGGACAACATTCCCGACTGGGAAAGATTAATCGCAATTGCCGGATTTAAAATGAGGTTGACCCCGGCAACTAAAGCGAGTTCACATTCATGATTTCTCAGGCTACTAATTGCTTGATGAACTGCTACCAAAGAAGACGCACAGGCCGCATCAATAGACAGACAAGGCCCCCTAAGATTGAAGAAATAAGATAGTCTACCTGCGGCTGCACTCAGGGCATTTCCTGTGCCAAAAAAAGAGTCAATTTGATCATAACTGCTGTTGTAAACCGTAATGGCATTATCAACACTGGTGATGCCAACAAATACCCCAACGGTATTATCTGCTAAATTATTCGGGGGTAAATTGGCATTTTCTAAGGCTTCCCAAGTTACTTCTAATAGTAACCTTTGTTGGGGATCCATTGAGGTGGCTTCGCGGGAAGAAATAGAAAAGAAACGGGCATCAAATTCTGTAATATCCCGTTGAAGAAATCCACCATAGGAAGTGTTTATTTTTCCCAGTGTCGGTTCTTTTGCATAAAATTTTGAGCTATCCCAACGACTTTTAGGAACTTCTATGATCGCGTCAAGTCCAGCTTGACAATAATTCCAATATTCTTCAGGAGATGTAATACCACCAGGGAAATGACATCCCATGCCAACAACAGCAATGGGCTCCCTTTGTCTAGTTTCTAATTCGGTAATACGAGCCTGCATTACCTCCATTTTTGTTAAAGTTGTTGCGATTAATTTTTTATAATCTGTATTTTGAACCATGCAGGCTCCCGGTATTTATTTACCTTTAGGTTTGTCACTATATCAGATTTTGCTTGATTAATCAAGCTCGATTAACTTTTGATTAAGTAATATAGCAAGCTCCTCCTCACTCAGACTGTCATAGGGATTTAGAGACTCTGTGGGTGCATCCGTTTTGATCTCGAAATCGAGATCACTTGCTAATATTTCTGCTCGCAGGTAGGCACTTAAACTTAGGATATTAGGATAATCAAAAATAATCGAAGCGGACAAGGTGCAACCTAAATCATTTTCTAGGCGATTTTTAAATTCTATTACCATTAGGGAGTTTAAGCCTAAGTCTAAAAATGATGTTTGTTGAGAAATGACTTTATTAGCTTTTAACCCAGTAACTTCGCGTAATATCTGTTCAATTCCTTGAGATAAAGTGGCGATTCGCTCATCTATGGAGACAGATTTTAACCTCTGCAATAATTTCGCCGAATTTTCTGGTTTTTGTGCTTTTGGGGTTAATACTTCGGCAAAGAAGGGTTGATTAATATTAAAAGATTGGTTAAAAATAGACCAGTCAATATCAAGAATTACTCCTTGGACAACCTTACCTAGAATTAACGAATTGAGATATTTAAAAGCCGTATCAGCCGACTGACTTTGAATCCCCCAATTAGCAAAACGTTGTTGTTCAATTTCATTCCCCGTATTCCAAGCTCCCCAATTAATACTAATTCCAGGTAATCCTAAACTATGTCGTTGCTGCATTAAAGCATCCATAAAAGCATTAGCAGCAGCATAATTACTTTGACCAGGTGAACCCAGAATCACAGCAGCAGAAGAAAAGCTAATAAAAAAGTCTAAACATTGGGGGCGAGTATAGTGATCTAATAATAAAGTTCCTTCTACTTTAGGACGCATGACGTTTTGATATTTTTGCCAATTTTGATTAATTAAAAGTCCATCATCTAAGACAGCAGCAGCATGAATTACCCCTCGTAAAGATGGCAAATCGGCTCCAAAACGAGAGAATAATTGTTCCATCTCTACGGGAGAACTAATATCAATACTGATAATTGTAATCTCTGTGCCTTTTTCGGCAAACGAGGCAATTAATTCGGGTTGAGATTTAATATTCCGACTGCATAAAACTAAGTGACTCGCCCCCATTTGGGATAACCATTCAGCGGCTAATAATCCCAGTTTTCCCAAACCGCCAGTGATTAAATAAGCTCCTTCTTTGCTCACAAACTGCTGTTTTTGTGCTGCGGGAATGGTCGCAGAAACTAACCTAGCTCCATAACGGTTTCCCTGACGTAAAGCTAGACGTAATTCATTATTTGAAGTATGCAATTGATTGAATAATAACTCAGCTTCATCTGCTTCTGCTGTCATCGATAAATCTAAACATACACAACGCATTTGGGGATATTCTTGATTAATAACTGCTCCTAATCCCCATAAATAAGATTGTTGAGGTTCTAAGGCAGGATCTTCTAATATTTGATTAGCACCACGAGTAATTAGCCATAAATCAGGTAATTTTTGCCAGTTATTAGTCAGAGTTTGAATTAAGTTCAATGCCGCATGGCAACTTGTGTAAATACTCTCTGTATCTTCTGCAACTGATCCGGTTTCCCAAGAAAAAATTACGCCTGTGGGAAATTCTCCCGACGGATATGCTTGTTGATATAAACGCTGAAAATCAGTTTTTTCAGCAGGATTTATCACAAAATAATCTTGAGAGTCGCATTGATAGTTGTTGCCAATTTCTACTATTATAACTTTTTCTCCCGCTTTTTTCAACAAATTAATCAAGGAATTTAATGCTGTTTTCGGATGCACAAATATTAACCAAGAATTTTTAAAATTGTTATTGACAGTTGGTAGTGCAGCAAGTTTTTCCCATTGAACTTGATAAAAACAATTTTTCTCAGTTTCTTGCCATAAACGCTGTAAAACTTCTGGTTTAGTCCGCCGTGCTGTTAAATTTTCAAAGCGAGCGCAAAGCTGTTTTTCCTGATTATAAATATCTACATCTACGCACATTTCACCCTGAGAATCCGATTTAACATTAACCTGTGTCCAAACCTGATCACCAGGATTTCGGAATAATTCTAATGAAGAAAACCCATAGGGTAAATGCAATTCTTGACCATGAATTTCAGGAAAAGCTGCACCAATACTTTGCAAGCAAGCATCTAAAAGGACAGGATGGAAACAATAACGCTGGTCTGCTAAACTGCGGTCAATACTAATCTTAGCCTGAGAACCATTTTCTAAAGAAAATAATTCTTGAATCGCTTGAAATCCCTTTCCATAACTGATTCCCATTTGCTGATAAAGTTCATAGAATCGAGCAATAGAAACCGCTTTCCGTTCTGCTTTTTCATCTTTTTTAAATTCCGATTCAGCAACTCCTTTAAGATTATTAGATTCAACCTCACCAGTAACATGAAGAATCCATTGATCTGCTGTAGAATTATGACTAAATATTTCAAAACTATAGCTTTGTTTAGATAATTTTTGGGGTTTAAAAATCATTTGTAATATTGTGGGAGTTGCCGATAATAACAATCCCTGATGAATTGAAACATTTTGAAGGATGATAAAATTATCAGGCAATATTTTCTGACTAGCTGCTAAAATTGCTTCTATAAATCCTGTCGCTGGAAATAAAACCTGCTCAAATACCTGGTGTTCTTGAAGATAATTTGGCTGCTCTGAACTGATCTCGCCCTCAAATACAATTTCCCCAGTCGCTAACTTTTTAAAATCCCGAATAAAAGGATGTAAATTCGTTTTTATGTCGGTGACAGAAAATTCAGAATTTGATATCCAATAACGTTCTCGTTGAAATGGATAAGTTGGTAAAGAAATCCGTTTCCCTTGTTTAAATACCTCCGTCCATTCTACGGAATAACCATTCACAAAAAGTGTCGCTAAACTTCTATACATTTGGGCTTGTTCATCTTGTCCAGGTACAATACTAGGGAGCCATAATATTTCTTGATTTGGCGAAATTAGTCGCGCCATACCTAATAATACAGGTTTAGAACCAACTTCCAGAAAACAGCGATAACCACTATCAATTAAGCACTTAAACCCTTGACTAAACTGCACCGTACTTCTAAGATGATTGACCCAATAATCGGGAGTCGCAATTTCTTGACCGATGGGTTTACCTGTAATATTACTAATAATCGTTAAGCTAGGTTCATGCAATGAAATCTTCTCTAAAACCTTGGCAAAATCATTAAGAATTGGTTCCATTAAAGGGGAATGGAAAGCATGGGATACGGCTAAACGTTTAGTTTTATAGCCTTGATCTATAAAGCTTTTCTCCAGTTGATCAACAATTTCATTTACCCCAGAAATCACTGTAATTGAGCCATTAGCCGAACCAATATTAACTTGATTTTGATAGGAAATAAGGGCCGCCGCCACGGTTTCATAATCAGCATAAATAGCTGCCATACTGCCATTGTGGGGTAATTCTCCCATTAACCGACCCCGTTGGATAACTAATTTTAAAGCATCTTCTAAAGAGAAAACTCCGGCTAAACAAGCTGCTACATATTCACCAATACTATGTCCTAAAAGTGCTGAAGGTTCTATTCCCCAAGATTGCCATAATTTAGCCAGTGCATATTCAAAAGAAAACAGCACGGGCTGGGTGATTTGAGTCTGTTCTAATAGCTGGCTATTGGGCAATTTAAAGATTAAATCTAATAGGGATTTTTCTAAAATAGGTTCTAGGATTTGATTACAAATATCTAAAGTATTTTTAAAGACGGGTTCTCGGTGATAAAGGGTTTCTCCCATTCCCGAATATTGCGAGCCTTGTCCTGAAAATAGAAAAGCTATTTTCAGATTATTTTCTGATAAAATTGGTGTAATTAATTGTTGAGAATTCTCACCTTTTTGGAAACTAACCAGTGCTGCTTGTGCCGTTGTCATTGATTCAGCTAAAATACAGAGTCGATGCTGAAAAATAGCCCGTCCTGTAGTAGCTGTAAAACAAACATCAGCAAAATTGACAGACCCATTCAAAGCCTCTTGATAATTTTTAGTTAACTCTTGGAGAGATCTTTCGGAACGAGCCGAAAGCGGTAATAGGTAAAAGTTATGCTCGGATTTTTGAGGTGAACTAGAGTCAATTTCTCCCACAATAATATGGGCATTGGTTCCACTAAAACCAAAGGAACTTACCCCGGCAATTCTTTGGCGTTCACTAGGATTCCAGGGTTTTCCACCCACAGGAACTTCAAAAATATTAGAACTCCAATCAAACCGAGGGTTGGGTTTTTTAAAGTGCAGATGGGGAGGAATTTTATGGTGTTGTAACGCTAAAACTGTTTTAATTAATCCGGCAATTCCTGCCGCTCCTTCTAAGTGTCCTAAATTCGTTTTAACAGAACCAATAACTAAAGGTTGATTCGGGGGACGTTTGCCAAAAACCGCAGCCATACTTTCTAATTCAATCGGATCTCCAAGGGCAGTTCCCGTACCATGAGCTTCGATATAATCTATTTGTTCTGGTTGCAGATTTGCTGTGTTCAAGGCTTGATATAATAATTTTTCTTGCGCCGCACCATTCGGGACTGTTAACCCACTACTGGGGCCGTCATGATTGACTGCTGTACCATAAATTTTGGCTAAAATATGATCGCCATTCTTAATAGCTTGACTCAATCTTTTTAGAACAATTATTCCACAACCTTCGCCTCGCACCATGCCATTTGCACTCTGATCAAATGTCTTGCAATGTCCATCGGGTGCCAGCATTTGGGCGCGACTTTCAATTAAAGAAATAACCGGGGTGATGATAACATTAACCCCCCCGGCTAAAGCCAGATCACACTCACCATTTCGCAAGGCATTGTAAGCTAAATTTACTGCCACTAATGAGGAAGAACAAGCGGTATCAATTGTCATTGATGGGCCTTGCAAACCCAGGATATAAGAAAGCCGACCGGAAACTACACTAACAGAAGTTCCCGAACCCGTATAGGCATTAATTGCTTCTGGAGAATAACTTAATTGGGCATAATCTTGAGTCATGCACCCAATAAAAACTCCCGTTTGACTATTGCGTAATTTTTGCGGATTTTGTCCTGCCATTTCTAATGCTTGCCAAGCGGTTTCTAATAGCAAACGTTGCTGAGGATCGATGGCGTTTGCTTCCCGGGGAATAATGCCGAAAAATTCCGCATCAAATTGATCAATTTGCTCTAAAAATGCACCATAAGGAGAGTATATTTTACCTGCTTTATCGGGATCGGGATCATACCAAATTTTCATATCCCAGCGATTTTTAGGAATTTCTCCGACGGCATCTTTTCCCTGTTCTAAAAGTTCCCAAAAAGATGTTAAATCCTTGGCACTGCCAGGAAATTGGCAAGCCATACCGACAATTACAATCGGATCTTCTTCTAGGTATGGTTTGTCTGGGGTAGATTCTTTAATCTGTTTTTGAAGGATTTCTGATGATATTTTTTCTGGAATAGGAGTTAGTATCGGTTCGGAACTATCTAAAACTTCCCGCAGTAAATAATCGGCTAAAGTTTCCACATTGGGAAAACGAAATGCAATAGTTGATGGCAGGGAACAATCAAAATCTGTTTGCAAAAGATTGCGAAGTTCTGTAGAGGTGAGGGAGTCCATTCCTAAATCAAAAAATCCTTGTTGGGGAGCAATAATTTCATCATTTGAGTGTCCTAAAATATTGGATACACACAAACTCAGATGATTAATTAACCAACTACGACGCTGTTTTATGGGTAGGGTTTGCCATTGTTTTAAAATATGGGAAAATGGACTAGAAGTTTGGAGTTTGGCTTGAGATCGGAAGTTTTGATAAAAGCTTTGGTTAATATAAGGAAAACGTTGCCAGTCAATAATAATTACACCCGCGCGAATAATCTGATTAAATAGGATTTTTTCTAGGGTATTAAGAGCTAAATTAGGTTTAATTGCTTGATAACCTTTAGAGGCTAATCTCTCTAAAACATTACGATCTACTGCCGCACCAATTTCGCTCCAAGGCCCCCAGTTAATCACAGTTCCTGGTAAATTATTCGCCTGACGATAATAGATAAAAGCATCTTCAAAAGCATTAGCAGCGGCAGCATTTGCCTGTCCTGCCGAGCCAATTAAAGACACAGCGGAGGTATAACAAACAAAGAAATCTAAAGGGTCATTTAAGGTGAGTTTATGTAGCAACCAAGTTCCTTTGACTTTCGGTGCTAAAACATAATTAAAACTCTTTGGTGTTAGTCGCAGTAATGTTGTATCATCTAGGGTTCCCGCAATATGAAAAATGCCCCTGACCGGATATTCTGAACGGCATTCTTCTAGTAAAATATGCAGTTTTTCCGCATTTGTCACATCACAGTCTTTAATTTTAATATCGACGGGATTAGATGGCAAACTTGCCAAAATTTCAGGGTTAACAGCTTGTACACCACTGCGACTACACAAAACTAAATGACGAGCACCTCTTTCTACCATCCATCGGGCAGTCGCTAACCCTAAACCTCCAGTTCCTCCTGAAATTAAATAATAGCCATCGGGACTAAAATTGATCGTTCCTGCTGCGAGTTTTCGCTGTACTAAACGCGGACAAAAACGTTGTTCACCCCGCAGAGCGATGCGATTTTCTGGGGTATTGCTGTAGATTTCTCGAAATAACTTTTCTTCTAAGTTTTGTTCGTTAGGGTCTAAATCAATGACTCTAAAATTGAGTTCGGGATGTTCTAATCCTAAGCTTAAAGCAATTCCTAATAGAGAAGATTGAGCGGGAGAAGTTAGAGTTTTTATTTCTTTTGCGGGTACGGCTCCTTGAGTGACAAGAATCAGAGATGGGGGATTTTTTTGTTGTAATAATGCTTGTAATAAAAACAGAAACCGTTGACAATGAACTTCTACTTCTTGATCAATTTCCCCTGCTATTTTTTCCAGTCCCCAAAAGTACAAGATTTGATGGGTTTCTGGTGTTAAAAGGGTTTGTAATACCGATAGGTAATCCTCGGCACAATCGGGATTAATGTCTTCAGGGAAAAGCACCGAACAACCAACGCCTCGCTGTTGTAATGGGGGAATTAAATTGTTAGCAATTCCTTGGGTATCAGCAAAGATGATTTGATCGGAGTTAGATTTTGAATGGAAAGGGATCAATCTGTCACTGCTTTTGGCAATGATCACACTTTGTTTTAATAGATTTCGGGTTTGGGGTTGGCTGGGTTCAATAATATTAATATCTTCAAATTGATGCTGAGTGAGTAAATTTTGCCAAGATTCTGTATTAACTAAAGGATAGCCATGGCGGAGCGGATCTTGACTACATAACCACCAGCCGTCCGTTAGGCCAAACGTTAAATCTACCCAACGTCTGGCTCCGGTACTTTCTAATAGTATTAGTAGTCCATTGGGAGCGATTAAAGAGCGTACATTTTCCAGGGTTTTTTGAATATCTGCTGTGGCATGAAGAACGTTAGCGGCAATAATAATATCAAAATTTCCAGGGAGAAAACCTTGATTAAAGGGATTTTTTTCTATATCTAAAGTTTGATATTGAATGAAGGAATAATTTTTGTTATTTTCCTTGGCTCTATTTAAAAAGCTGGAGGAAATATCGGTAAATACATATTCAATTTGTTCGGGAGATAAATGGGGTAAAATTGCAGCAGTGGTGGCTCCTGTTCCGCCGCCAATTTCCAGAATCCGTAGCTGATGATTGCTTGGTAAATTAGCGATCGCACAGTTAATAGTTACTGCTACTAACTGATTCATTAGTTTAGCTCCAGCAGCTTCAGAATAAATTGAGGCGATCGCATTTATATCTCCTTGGGGGAATATTAAGTCTAATGGCTCAATTTGACGACGCATGACTTCAGCTAAAGCTAAACCACAACGTTCTATTAGATTAATTTCGGCTGGATAATCAGGAAATTGTTGGCGAAGATCTTGAATTTGTGATTGAGAAAGGGTTTCTAATTCTTTTGTCAATAACCAGCCATCTTGTTGCCAAGTAACAATTTTTTCCTCGGCTAAAATTTCTAGGCATCGAGATAATAAAGGACGATAAAACTCAACTATTTCGCCTTGAATAGCAATCTGTTCTTCGGGGTAAGTTTGACCTAATTTGGGTTGCCAATTCAGTTGTTTTAAGGCTTCCCAAATATAAGTAATGCTTAAACTTTCCAGGGCTTCTAGTAAGCGTTCATATTGGGGTAATTTGTCTCCCAATTGCTGTTCTAATTGCGCTGGTTGAATTTGAGCTTTAATCAGATCAGGCGTGACTAAAGTGTCTCTCCCATTAGCTAATAGTGGTAGTAAAGGAATCCATTCTTCTAGGTAGGTTTGGGGTTGATTTTCTTGGGGAATAATATCTTGAGATTGTACGGGTTTTAGTTCTAAGCCGATAATTGATGCAATCAGTTCACCTTGGGGGGAATAGATATCAATATCGGAGATAATAATATGAGGATGATCATGATTTGGCTGGAGTCGAGCGACACTAATAACAATATCGTCGGGGGCAGTGAAAAATTGAAATTTAGCAATCCGAATGGGTACATAAGTTACCGATGATTCTTGTTTGAATAAAACAGCAGCAATCACCTGAAAACAAGCGTCTAACATCGCGGGATGAAAATGATATTTTTTCGCTTCTAAGCGGAGAGTATCTGTTAATTTGATTTGAGCAAAAGCTGTATTATTACCCCTCCTAAGTTGATCAATTAGCTGAAAGTTGCTACCGTAATTAACTCCCGCTTTTTGGTAAGTTTGATAAAAGGAATTAATCTCAACTTCTTCTGGACAATTTGCTTTTATTTTTTCTAGGTGATCAACGGTTGAATCAATTGCAGGCAATAGGGAATATTGCCTATTCCCTATTGCCCATTCCCCATTCATGGATTTTGATTGATCAATTTCCCCCGTCACCAAGATTTCCCAGTTTTGATCAATTTGATGATAAATTTGCCAACTTTTATCGGTGACAATTAATTGTAATATATCTTGTTTATCTGTTAAAACTAAGGCTTTTTTGAATTGTATATTTTCTAAGATAACAGTTTGATTTTGTGTGGCAGCCAAGGCCATTTCAATCAATGCAGACCCGGGAAATATGGATTGATCAAAAACTTGATGTTCTTGTAAAAAAGCGGGTTGACGCTGACTAATACTCCCTCGATATTGAAGATCGGATAAAGGCGAAGGAAAACGATCACCTAGTAAGGGATGACCGGAGGAATAATCATTACCTTTGCTAATTGCTTTGGGTTGATTATTAACTGAATTTATCCAGTAACGTTTGCGGATAAAAGGAGAATTGGGTAAACTAATTTTTCGTCCTGGATGGGAATGATGAAATCCTTTCCAATCAATATTTACTCCTCGGATATACAGTTCTCCCAGAACAATTTGCATTTGCTGATTACTATGACAATCTTTGACTAAACTAGACAACCAAAGTATCGAGTTTTCCGCTAAATTTTGACGACCAATATTGATTAAATCTGGGTAATTCCCAATTTCTAGGAAGATTTGATACCCCATTTGATGTAAGGTAGTAATTCCTTTAGCAACCTGCTTTGATTCTTGAATTGGTTGTCCCCAATAATCCGAAGTTGTTAGAGAGTTATTAGCCAGTTCACCATTAGCAATTAAGGTCAGTTGGGGCTGGTGATAAGTAATTTCTTCGGCGATTTTTTGAAAAGCTACTAATTCTTTTTGATCGAATTTTTGCGATAAAAAATGAGCGCGACCTGCGACTAGCTTAACTGCATCTTCTAGGGAAAAAACACCCGTTTGTTGGGCGGCAAGATATTCACCTAATCCCGAACCTAAAACCGCAGCCGGACAAATTCCCCAGGATTTCCAGAGTTCACAAAGTGCATAGTGGAAAGCAAATTTAAAAGCAGGGAATAGGGAATCGGCAATGGGCAATGGAATCTCCCTATTGCCCGCCTTTTTGCCTATTCCCCATTCCCCATTGCCCGCCTTTAAGTGTTTTTGAAATAGGCGATCGCATTTAATAAAAGCATCCTTAAATACAGGCTCATTTGTAAATAAATCTTCTCCCATTCTCGGAGATATTTCTCCTTGATCACTGCATAGAAAAGCGATTTTAGGATTACTTTTTGCCTCCCCATAAATTACTTGTTTCTGGTTTTCCTCCCGATTACTACTCAGAAACATCTCCAGCCCTTGCTGCAAACTATCCAGACTAGAAACTAATAAAGATAGTCGATGTTTATGGGGAAAACGTCCGGTATTTAAGGAAAAGGCAATATCATTGATATTCCGATCAGGTTTTTGATTCAGATCAGCCACTAATTCGGCAGCAAAAATCTGCAACCGTTCTGGATCTTTGGCTGATAAAGTAACTAGGATCGGGGATGTTTTGGGGATTAGGGGTTGGTCTTGAGGGGGTTCGCTTAAAATTACATTCGCATTGGTTCCCGATGCTCCAAAAGAACTCACAACCGCCGATTTAATTTTGCCATTACTGACAACCCAAGGACGAGTTTTTGTAACGACATTGATGGGTAAACTAGCCCAATTAATGTGGGGATTAGGGTTGTGAAAATTAAGATGGGCGGGAATTTCTGAATAGTAGATAGATAATACAGTTTTAATCAAGCCTGAAATCCCCGCCGCCGCAGCGAGATGACCCAGATTTGTTTTGACAGAACCGACTAATAATGGTTGAGATTTTGAGCGATTGACGCATAAAGCATCAGCTATAGCTTTAATTTCAATCGGGTCTCCCAGGGATGTGCCTGTGCCGTGGGCTTCGACATAATCAATCGCATCTGCATTTAACCGGGCATCGGTCAGAGCTTCCCGAATTAACTCTGTTTGGATCGTGCCATTGGGAACCGTAAACCCTCCACTGGCGCCATCATTATTAACTGCGGTTCCTCGAATTAAAGCCCAAATCCGATCACCATCTTCTAGGGCTTGACTCAATCTTTTTAAGACAATAACTCCACACCCTTCACCTATGCCAAAACCATCGGCACTTGCATCAAAGGTTTTGCATTTTCCATCGGAGGCTAACATCTGATTTCGACATAGGGCAATCGGAACTTCTGGGGTTAAAATTAAGTTAACTCCCCCGACTAAAGCTTGTCTACATTCTTGGGAACGCAAAGAACGGCAGGCCAGATGAACAGCGACTAAGGAAGAAGAACAAGCCGTATCTACCGCTAAACTGGGGCCATTGAGATTCAAAAGGTAAGAAATACGCCCGGCGGCGGCATTGGTATGATTGCCGGAGATATGATAGGCTCCAATGCCACTATAATCATCCTCCGGTGCAATTAGGCGAGCATAATCATTGTTAGTAATGCCAATAAAAACACCGGTCTTGCCGATTCTGGCCGTTGGTGTCGCCATGCCTGCATTTTCTAAAGCTTCATAAGCAACTTCTAACAGTAACCGTTGCTGAGGATCAATGTGCAGGGCTTCTTTCGGGGCAATGCCGAAAAAATGTGGGTCAAACTTGGAAACATCATCGAGAAAACCGCCTTGGGAGACATAGATTTTGCCCGGTTTACTCCGATCTAAGTCATAAAAATCATCCCGATTCCAGCGATCATTAGGGAGTTCTCTGAGGGTATTTCCACCTGCTTTGAGAAAAGACCAAAAGGAATCAACCGTGGCAATATTATTGCCAAAACGACATCCTAAACCGACAATCGCTATGGGTTCACTTTGTTGAGCTTCAACGGCTTTTAATCTTTCTTTGGCTTCATTGAGTGCTTTAAAAACTCTAGTTTGGATTGATTTATCGTGATCTGATAAGTTCTTTAGATCGTTAGGCTCCATTATCTTTATCTATCCAGATTTTAAGGGGTTGGGGGGATCTGAATCAGACTTAATGCTAAGGATACCTGTTCAGAACCGCAATAGTCAAGAAATATTTACTGACGTCAACGTGAGTTCGACGGAGTGTGATGGCAGTGCCTCCGCCTGTAGGATAGTACCGAAGGCGATTAGTAGCCGTCGCCTGCTATTTTTAGATAAAATGATAGACAAGATCGGGTTAGCCTATGTCGATGATGATCAAGTAACCGATATTATCGTTAGGAAGAGAAATTTGTCAGGTAACTTTAAGATAGAAAATATGACCTCGACATTGGCAGAAGGCTTTGCCCGTGGGAATCAATTTTTGCATATTGTCGTGCTTGATGCTCCTGACCAAGAGGTACTTACATGATAAGCTGTTAATTATCTAAATTTTCGAGACGATCCAAGCCAGTAAGGGGTTTCAGCCTCTAAAATATACAGTTTAAATGCTCAACAGCTTATCAACTTTAACTGCCAAGCTCGAAAGAGAACAATTACTCAAATTAGCCGAGAATTATCGCCAAAAAGGTTATGAGATTTTCCTTCATCCTAACCTTGAAGACTTACCTGATTTCCTGAAAAATTATCGCCCTGATCTGATAGTCCGTCGGGGTGAAGAATCAGTCGTTATTGAGGTTAAGTCACGGGCTTCACTCAACTCTTACTCTGATCAATATTTACAAAATTTAGCCCAAGCAGTAGAAAAACATCCGGGCTGGAGGTTTGAGTTTGTGATGATTAACCCGGAGGATATAACCTATTCCCCGAAATCTGAAGGTTCTCTACAAAAGCATGACATAGAATCACAATTGCAAGTAGTAAAGCAACTAACAACGCAACATTTAGACTCAGCGATGTTATATTGCTGGTCTTTAGTTGAGGCAACTTTAAGGTTAATTACAGAAAAAGAAAAGTTGAGTTTACAAAGACTTGACCCACTTTATTTAGTCAAACAATTAGCGACGGAGGGCGTAATTTCCCAATCTGAGTATCGGTTACTAATGGATGCGATCTCATTCCGTAACCCTATTGCTCATGGTTTTAAAACGACACAACTTACACAAAATTTTGTCTATGAACTAATTGAAATTACCGAAAAATTCTTGAAAGATTTGAATACAAGTGATGAATTAATGAACTGAATATCGCTAATTACTCCCATTGACAACTTTAGGCTTCGTTTAGATTTAAAATTTGTTGAAGTTCCACTAAACAGAAATTTATGCAAACAGACCAACTAAAACCCAATCCCACCCTAACTGCTAACTCCTGGGTAACATATCCGAAGCCTAATCCTCAAGCTAAATTACGACTATTCTGCTTCCATTATGCCGGGGGTGGGGCTGTGATATTTCGCTCTTGGTTGGATAGTCTACCCTCAACGGTTGAGATTTGTGCGCTCGAACTTCCTGGACGTAGTTCTCGACTGCGGGAAACTCCTTTTACCCAAATGGAGCCTCTGATACAGACTCTGGGCCCGGCCATCTTTCCCCACCTGACTAAACCTTTTGCTTTCTTTGGTCACAGTATGGGTGGATTAGTTAGCTTTGAATTGGCGCGGCTACTTCGCAAAGAATATAACCAAAGTCCATTACACCTGTTTGTTTCGGGATACCGCGCTCCGCAAATTCCCGATCGCACTCCGCAAATTCACGCTCTACCAGAACCGGAATTTATCAAGGAATTGCGTCGCTATAATGGTACACCGGAAGCGGTACTAGAAAATGCTGAGTTGATGGAACTGTTGCTTCCTACTCTGCGGGCCGATTTTTCGGTAGTTGAAACTTACTCCTACAAGGACGCACCGCCTCTGGATTGTCCAATTACTGCCTTTGGTGGATTAGAAGATTTGAAACCTAACGCCTTGGAACTAGAAGCTTGGCGAGAACAAACCAACTCGGCTTTCTCTGTGGAGATGTTTCCCGGAGATCATTTCTTTTTACACTCAGCCAAATCTCTTGTCCTAGAAAGCTTGGGAAAATCGCTAAGCTGTTAATTATCTAAATTTTCGAGACGATCCAAGCCAGTAAGGGGTTTCAGCCTCTAAAATATACAGTTTAAATGCTCAACAGCTTATTGATCATTGATCAGGGGATCAATTAAATCAGTTATCTGCTCAAATTGAAATTTACGCACTGCTTTTGTTAAAAATTGTATTAGAGGAATTTCTGTATCTGGAATCTCTGTGATTAATTTTATCACAACTTGGACATCGGCTTCCAGTGCTGCTTTATAAAGTTGATAAATCCAGTCCCGAGACATTACTGTTAACGCATCGGAGGTTAGCTGATCTTGTAATACGGGATTTAAGATCGGCTGTGTTTCTGCATAGATATACTTTACTCCTAAATGTTTAGCTAGAGCCTCAAAAATATGATCTTCTGTAAAGGGTTTTCTAATAAAATCATCACAACCAGCCGAAAGCACAATTGCTTTTTCTTCTTCTAATACACTGGCTGTTAAGGCAATAATCGCTGTAGCATTGCCTTTTGTCGTTGATTTAATATATTTAGTCGCTTCATAACCATCCATCACAGGCATTCGCATATCCATCCAAATTAAATGGGGTTCCCATTGGTTCCAAATNATGCTCAAATTAGAGAAAGGATTTTAATTTTATTATTAATGAATGAGGGAAAAACCTATCAAAAGATAGCCAATTTTTTAGAAATTTCCTATCCGACAGTAGCGTACTGGGCTGTTCATGGTGATCCCGATAAAATGGAGAGTTTTATAGATGGAAGAAGCCAAGGAAACTTTCGGAAAGCTACGGCTGAATATGAAGAAATGTTACTAAAAGTAGTAGAAAAAGAACCATCAGAATACGGATATGAATTTGGGAGATGGACAGGAAATAGATTAGCAACATATTTAGAGCAAGCAACAGGAATTAAGTTGAGTGGCTCTCAAGTCAGGAGAATATTACAAAGAAAAAAGTACGTTTACCTTTGGGCAAAGTACAGCTTAGAGGACAAACAAAATCCGGTACACAGGAAAGCATTTAAAGAGAAATTGTTAGAGTATTTAAAAATAGAAAAAGAATCACCTGAACGCTTGCAAGTATGGTTTTGGGATGAAGTAGGATTTAGTTTGAGAGTAATAAGAAGAAAAACCTGGGGGAAAAAGGGAAGCCGAAAAAAAGTAACAGGACAAAGAAGGAAAGGAAGAGTAAATCTAATGGGAGGGTTAAGGTATAGCGATAAAAAAAGAATAAATTTTGTGATTAAGAAAGGAGAATCGGAGACCTTTTATCAACAAATCAAAGCTTTACATAATTGGATTGTTGAAGAATGGATAGAGTCGGGAAAATTAGCCGAAGAATTTTTAGAAACTGGGCCTAAATTAGTAATAATTTTAGACAATGCTAGTTTTCATAAAAAGAAAGAGATTTTAGAGAGAATAGAAGCAGAAATGCCGAATATTAGGTTAGAGTTTTTGCCCCCTTACAGCCCTGACTTTAATTTAATTGAATTGGTTTGGCACTCAGCTAAAGAATATATTGCTCATCGGCTATTTGAATCAGTAGAGCAGTTAGAAGAATTATTGAATAAATTGTTAAACGAAGGAGATTTAATCATTAATTGGTCTCGCAAAATTAAAAACAAAGGAAATGCTATTTATTAAATCAAGCTGCGTAGCAGCTTAATAATGTCCATTGAGTCTTCTTCGTCCTGAAAAACGGTTAAGGTAATTCCGCCTTTGGGGGTAAATTTAATCGCATTACTGAGTAAATTAATTAACACTTGACGTAATTTAACTTCATCACTACAAATATAGTGAGGGACAGTTTCATCTCGTTGAAAGATTAATTTTAATCCGGCATTACTGGCTCGTAAGTCTAGCATATCTTCTAAATCATCTAACAACTGATACAGGTCAAAATGAGTCGGATTTAATGTGGTTTTTCCGGCTTCTATTTTCGATAAATCCAAAACATTATTAATCAGGGTTAATAGATAATCGCCACTCCGATAAATAATTCCGGCGTTTTCGTATTGGTCAGAGGGAAGATTGGAGCTTCTTACCATTAATTGAGAAAAGCCTAAAATGGCATTCAGGGGCGATCGCAATTCATGGCTCATATTGGCAATAAATGAACTTTTGGCTTGATTAGCAACTTCGGCTTTTTCCTTCGCAATAACTAACTCGGCTGTGCGTTCCTCTACCCGATTTTCTAAGGTTTCAAAAGATGTTTGTAACTGACTGGCCATGTGATTAAAGGAATCGGCCAGGGTTTCGATCTCGGAAACTCCCTCGATCTCAACAACCTGACTCAATTCACCACTAGCGATCGCACTACTAGCTTGACTTAAACGCTTAATGGGTGTAGCAATCCAATTTGATGTAATAATTCCTAACCCTATAGCCATAACTAAAGTCAAGAAGCAAAGTAAAAATGTTATTCTGTTATTAGCCTTGATTTTTTCTATAAAATCATCTTCAGGAATAACTATTGTGATCAACCAATCAAAATCTTTCTCAGAATCAAAGGGAACAATTTGCACAAAATATTTTCTATTATTAATCAGAAGACTAAGTTCCTGTTTGGTTTTGATTCCAGCAAAAGAATGAAATTCTTTTTTTAAATACTCTGCTGTTTTTTGAGTAACTAAGTTATTACTATTCAGAACATTTAAACGCCGTTGGGACGGATCATCATTCTTCCGCCAATTTTCTTCCGTACTAGGTGCCAATAAACGTGAAATAAAAGGGATTTCACCTGTAGAAGTACCAATGACTAATCCTTCTCGATCTATAATAAAAGCCTGACCCATTTTACCAATTTTGAGACTTTTTAAAAAAGTTCCCAGTTGAGTAAGAGAAACAGAAGCACCTAAAACTCCTTGAAAGGTATTATTCTGATCATAAAAAGGTATAAAAGTAACAGCAATTAGACTAGAGTGATTAAGTCTAACTCGTGAAACATTGAGTCTCCAAATTAAACGGTTGGCTTTTTTTGTGCTTTTATACCAAGGGTTATTAGGGGGATCATTATGGGGATCATACAAGCTACTTCTAATTAATTTGACTATTTTCCCTTGATCATTAAGCTGATAAGTATTAAATTTATAATTTGTTGATCGATCACGGATACGAACAGCCGGAGAACCATCATCATCTATTTGAACAATTAAAATTTCTTTTTTCTCATTAGCAATAGCTAAAGAACCCAACTCATTAAAAATGGCTCGTTGTTTCCAAAAATATCGCTCCATCATCTTTAAATTTTGCCAAGGGAGAAGCCCGAGTTGAATGGCAGTGGCATTATTTCTAATAACTTGTGTAGGTTTATAAAGATAATTGGTCAAATTTTGATCGATGCGATCGCCGATTTCTGACATTAATTGCTGTGCTATATTTTCTACAGCTTTTTGTCCACTGCGATAAGACAAATAACCCACCAGTCCTACTGCTCCCACGATTTGCAAGACAAAGGGGACAATCAATAGTAATCTCAGGGGAATTTGTCTGTTTTTTTCAGATGTCTTGGGGCGAGGGTTGATCATGGTTTATTAAGGGTTCAGTTAAGTTAATTATCTGTTCAAATTGGAATTTATGCACAATTTTTGTGAGGGATTGTATCAGATAATTTTCTGTATCTGGAATTTCTGTAATTAATTCTATCACAACTTGGACATCGGCTTCCAGTGCGGCTTTATAAAGTTGATAAATCCAGTCCTCAGACATGAATTTGAAAGCCTCGGAGGTTAGCTGATTTTGTAATACAGGATTTAAGATCGGCTGTGTTTGGTGCATGATATATTTGACTCCTAAATGTTTAGCTAATGCCTCAAAAATACGATCTTCTGTAAAAGGTTTTCTAATAAAATCATCACAACCAGCCGAAAGCACAATCGCTTTTTCTTCTTCTAATACACTGGCTGTTACGGCAATTATGGCTGTAGCATTGCCTTTTGTGGTAGATTTAATATATTTAGTCGCTTCATAACCATCCATCACAGGCATTCGCATATCCATCCAAATTAAATGGGGTTCCCATTGGTTCCAAATAGCGATCGCTTCTAGTCCATTCTCAGCTTCTTTTAATTGAAATCCTAGGGGTTCTAAGAGTTTAATTAATAATTTTCGATTAATTTCTTTATCATCAACTGTTAGCAATTTGTAGGTCGGTTGACCCGGAGCTAAACCTAATACTTGCTGCTTCACTTCTAACTGATTACTTATGAGATCTTGACCGAGTTGGGCTTGAATTTGAAATGAGAAGGTTGTGCCTTTTCCTAATTCACTTTCTACGGAAATATCTCCCCCCATTAACTGTACAAATTTCCGACTAATTGCTAATCCTAAACCTGTTCCTTCTTGGGATTCTTTCCCGGCTTGGGTTTGGGTAAAGGCTTCAAATAGTTTCGGTAATTCCGCCTGGGAAATTCCGACTCCAGTATCGCGGATTTTGAAATTGATGGTGATAACATCAGTTGAGTCATCGTCTTCTTCCCGAAAAACGGTTAAGGTAATTCCGCCTTTGGGGGTGAATTTAATCGCATTACTGAGTAAATTAATTAACACTTGACGTAATTTAACTTCATCACTACAAATATAGCGAGGGACATTTTCATCTCGTTGAAAGATTAATTTTAATCCGGCATTACTGGCTCGTAAATCCAGCATATCTTCTAAATCATCTAACAGGTGATACAGGTCAAAATGAGTCAGATTTAATGTGGTTTTTCCGGCTTCTATTTTCGATAAATCCAAAACATTATTAATTAGGGTTAATAGATAATCACCACTCCGATAGATAATTCCCACATTTTCATATTGATCAGAGGGAAGATTGGAACTTCTTACCATTAATTGAGAAAAGCCTAAAATGGCATTCAGGGGCGATCGCAATTCGTGACTCATATTGGCAATAAATGTACTTTTGGCTTGATTCGCTACTTCGGCTTTTTCCTTAGCAATGACTAACTCTGCTGTGCGTTCTTCTACCCGATTTTCTAAGGTTTCAAATGCGGTTTGTAACTGATGAGCCATCTGATTAAATGAATCTGCCAAAGTCTTTAATTCAGAAACTCTTTTGATTTCTACAACCTGATTGAGTTCGCCACTGGCGATGGCACGACTGGCTTTACTTAAGGACTGAATCGGTTTTGCAATTAAATTTGAGGTAATAATTCCTAACCCATTCGCCAGGATTAAAGTGAATAAACAAAGCAAAATTGTTGTCTTGGTATTCGCCTGAATTTCTGATAGAAATTCCGATTCAGGAACAACAATCACCACACGCCAATCTAAACCCAATGAATCCCGATAAGGAATTACTCTAACAAATGGATGTTTCTCGATATTAGGACGGAGTAATTGGGGTCTGCTAATCGCCTGTAAACTGCCAAATTCTCGGATTAAATATTGTGTGACCTCACGGATAATTGGGGTACGACTATCAACTGCATTCAGTCGAGTGATGGTGACGTTACCCTTGACCCGATCAACAGGTTCAGAACTCGGAGATTCATTAATAGGGGATTCATTGTCGGAACTAGCAACCATTAATCCTGATGGTTCTACAATAAAGATATGGTCTAATTGTCCGTTACTTAAGGTTTTCAAAAAGTTACTAATTAGCAACAGATCTAAATTAATACCAAACACACCGAGCAGCTTTTTTTCTTGGTTATAGATGGGGGTACTAGTTGCAATGGCGATAATATTATGTCCAGTATTCCAGCTATAAATAGAACTCCAAATGGGTTTACCTGCTTTAACTGCATCCACATACCAAGGAAATGTTTTCGGAGGTATAGATATTGGCTTATTAGGAATTACCTTGATCACCTTAAGCCGATTACCTTGGCTATCGACTGAATAGACACGATGTTCACTGTCCTCAAACCGTTCATCAAGTCCAAACTCATTCGCATTCTTCATCTGACGACGACTGACACCGATATAATCTCCGTTATCATTACTAAAACCAACCGTCGTAAAATTGAAGGTTTTTACCTGGCGGTAAAAGTATTTTCCAATGGCATTAAAATCATTCAAATTCAATATTCCTGACTCGAAAGCATCCACATTGTTGCGATTGATTTCTCGAGCTTTACCTAAATAACTATTGAGATGTTGTTCAATGCGCTTACTGGTCTGTGTCATCAATTTATCAGCCAGTTTCTCAACAGCTACCTGTCCACTACGATAGGACAAATAACCCACCAGTCCCACCGCCCCAACGATTTGCAATACAAAGGGGATAATTAACACTAATCTCAGGGGAATTTGTCTGGTTTTTTGGGGTTTGCTGGGATGCCAGTCAATCATTACCTAGTGTAACCCCCTGATATGCTATGGTTTTTGCAGTTGTGGACACTTTTTTAAGAGTTCCATTTTAATCCCACCTTTTGGGGCTAAAGTTACTCCTCGACGCACCGCTTTTACAGGTTGTTTTTCCAACAAATTTAATTGATAATTTAACAAAATTGTGGCTAAAACTAACTTCATTTCATATTGAGCTAAAGCCATTCCTATACATAAACGGCTACCTCCACCAAAGGGAAGAAATTCATAGGGAGAAAACTTACGTTCTAAAAAGCGTTCGGGTTTAAATTGATCCGCTTGCGGATATAAATTTTCCCGTCGATGGGTTAAATAAATACAGCCAACTACTGGGGTTTTTGGTGGTAGTTGATAACCCATTAAATCCACTGATTCTTGATTTTCTCTGGCAAAAGTTAGCATTGCAACGGGATAAATTCGCAATGTTTCTTGACAAACTGCTGTTAAATAGGGCAAGCGAAAAATATCCATTCCCTCAGCATTTTGGGGTAAACTTTTTAGCTCTTGGATTAATTTTTCATAGACTTCTGGCTGATTATGAATCCAATATAATGCCCAGGACATCGCCGTAGCGGTGGTTTCATGTCCGGCAAATAATAACGTTAATAATTCGTCTCGTAATTCCTGATCTGTCATCGGGTTGCCTTCTTCGTCCCTAGCTGTCATCATTAAACTCAGAATATCCTTGCGAGATTCATCGGGGTTTTCACGACGTTCTCGAATTTCTGTATATAATAACTCGTCAATTTGTTGGCGTTGTTTTAAGAAATATCCCCAAGGACTCCAATGGCCTAAATTCTGTTGTAAAATAGGAAAGAATAAAAAACTAGAACTAAAAGGAGATTTAAAAACGTCTAATATTCCCGATAACAAACATTTTAACTGACTATATCGCTCTCCCGCATAGACCCCAAAAACCACTTTTAGAATCACATCTAAGGAAATTTCTTGCAGGGTTTCTCTGGCAATAAAAGCCTGTCCTTCCGAGAATTGACCGATGACTTTATGGGTAATATTCGTAATTAATTCCCCATAATCTCGCATTCTTTCCCCATGAAAAGAGGGCATTAATAATTTTCGTTCTCGTTTGTGGCGATCGCCTTCTAACAGAAACATAGAGTTATCTCCGGTTAAAGGCTCTAAAATTCTGTTAAAATAACCTGGAGCTTCAAAAACATCATCAGTTAAAATTTTCTGAATAGCTTGGGGATGACTTACAAAAACCCACGGGGTGTTTTTCCCCAAAATATAATTAGTAAAGATATCCCCATATTTTTGGGCATGGGTATCCATATAATCTAGGGGATCAGCAATCCAATAGACTTTTTCTAAGAAATCTGGACTGGAAGATGCGGGAGGCAGTTGTGTATTCATCATCAAAGTTTTAGAATGATCAAATCAGGTTAGACTTTATTCTATGGTAACGATATAGAAAAAATTTACAATAGGGTTTCAATATTCCCCAGATCCCTAACCATAGATTGGTTTTATATCTATTTATTTTAATCAATGATTAGAGCTTTTTTCCCGAGTTCAAAAATACTATCATTTTTCGGGACAAGTAATTGTAAAATAAATATTAACTCAAAAAATCAGAATTACCGAGAAGGGATTAAACATGACAACAACAATACCAGAATTTTGTCAAGGAATTCAGTATTTTAAAGACAGTTTCCCTGAATTTGACCGCTATGGGAATAGCCCAATTATTGCTGAAAATACTGTATCAATTGCCGATGCCCATGATCCTAAAGCGGCCTATCAAACCCTACTGTATGCCGATGCCCTGCGGTATTTAACCTTACAAATCACCGCCAGTAAAGCCTCGGGACACCCGGGGGGATTTGCCTCCAGTGTCGAAGCCTACGCTGCCTTGGTGATGCTGGGTCATAAAAATATTATGACGGAAGTGGGACACCATGCGCCAGGGTTTTACAGTGCGGTCTTCTTGGATCGCTCCCTGGAGGAGATGGGAATTGTCACTGTCCAACAATTGCGCGATCGCTTCCGTGAAAAACACGGACTCCTGGGCCACCTTTCCGGTTTTATTCCCGGCCTGCTCAACCCCGCCGGGCCATTGGGACAGGGACAACATTTTGCTATGGCCGCCGCCCTGTTGCACCGAAATGTGCTATTTCCCTTCACTCTTGGCGATGGGGGCATGGGGGAACCCTACCCCATGAGTAGCATGATGCACTTCCACACTGCCTATCCTGAAGTGACTAATTTCTTGCCTGTGTTGGTATGGAATGGTTACAGTCAGGAGCATCATAGCATGGTTTCGACGAAAACCAATGCAGAAATGATTGCCTATTGGAAAGGGAATGGATTTTCAGAAGTGATTTTAGTCGATGCCAAGGATTTTGATGACCAAAATCAACCGGGTAATTATGTTGATAGTACGGCTTTTTCTATTAATAAACGGATTGAATTTACCCAAGCTATTTTAGTCGCCATGGATAAAGCGGCAAAATTAGCTTTGGGTGGTCAATTAACCGTGTTTATTATTAAACAATTGAAAGGCGCCGGAGTTCACGCCCTGGGTGCAAAATCCCATAATCTTTATCCGGGAGATACCCTAGATAGTCCCCATATTATTAACGCTTTAAAACAACGGGCGTTACCTGTGGTGGCTTGGGAATTGGTGCGGACAAATTTAGAACGTTCCAGTGGTGGCCCGGCTGCTAAAACCGTTGTCACGGAGTTTGATTACCATTTACCAGATTTGGGTGAATTACCCTTAGAAGAATATCCGGTTGGCGGTGATCCCAAGGTTTCCACAACCGCAATGGGGGCATTAGTTGTTCATGTGGGGCAAAAAGATCCCCATTTTATTGTTACCAATGCTGATGGCAATGCAGCCTCTGGAATTAACAATATTAACCAGGGATTAAAGATTATTCATCCGACAACGGATAATATTTATTTCCAACAACCCCAGGGGCAAGTTTATGAACCTTTAAGTGAAGATGCTTGTGCCGGGTTAGCGGTGGGATTATCCTTATTAGGAGCCAGAACTTTATGGTGTTCCTATGAGTCTTTTGCGATTAACGGTGTGCCAGTTTTACAAACCGTCGCCCAAGCTATGGCTGAGTTGCGGCGGGCTACCCCCTCAACGGTGTGTTTATTCACCGCCGGAGCGTTGGAACAGGGTCGGAATGGTTGGACACACCAACGGCCTGAAATCGAGGCTTATTTCGCCGCCATGATGCGGAGTGGTAACGTTTTCCCTGTGTTTCCCCCCGATGCCAATAGCATTCAAGTGTGCTATGACTGGGCTTTAACCACCAAAAATAAGAGCATTATTATCACCGCCAGTAAGTCCCCCTTACCCATCCGCACGACGTTTGAGCAAACTCGTCAAGGGTTAAAAGATGGGGCTGTGGTCTTACAGGAAGTTGCGGGGGATAAAACCGTTGTGTTTGCGGTAATTGGGGATATGACCTTAATTCCGGTGTTTGAAGCGGCGGCATTTTTGGAAACGGAAGGAATTGGGGTGCGAATTGTTTCTATTATTAACCCCCGGCGTTTATATCGTTCTCACGATGTTTTATCTGAGACTTGTTCCGAACCCGACAACGATTTTGCCAGTGATGAAACCTTTAATCAACTGTTTGCTGGAGATGCGTTAATTGGAGTAACAGGCGGTTCTAGTTTGATGTTAGAACCGATTATGTTACGCAGCAATTCTAAGCGGGATACTTTCGCTTGGAAACGGGGCGAAACCACCGCTAGTGCCGGGGAGTTAATGGCATTTAATGGCATTACTTCTGAGGCGTTGACGAAACGAGCTATTGAGTTAATTCATTAGTGAACTCAGGTAGAGACGTTAAATTTAACGTCTCTACTTTATTGTTAATTGAGGAGATATAATAATATACAATTTAAGGATATAACCCTTCTGTCAACTTCAATAGCCAGCTACAATCATAAAAATAGCGAGCGAGGACGCTACAATACAAATAACTAATTTAGATAATAAACAGTTTATTTTATAATTTTGTTATGCTAAATTAACCCAATTTTAAATGCTGCTATGACAACAACCTTTCCCGCCGAACAACCCACAACTCACCTACCTGACCATACAGAACTCCCCGACTCAGACGGTACATTTGTGAAAAATTTTCAAGAACATCCTCAAAGTATTTTACTGACCGACTCTATTAACCCAATTCTGCAAAAAATTCATCCCGATGGATACTATTGTATTGGACAAGATAGTGGGATTTATTGGCGCATGACTGACCCACCTCAACGGGGAGCGGAAGCACCAGATTGGTTTTATGTTGCCAATGTTCCCCCTAGTTTAAACGGTCAAATGCGACGTTCCTATGTGCTTTGGCAGGAATATGTTGCCCCTTTAATTGTTTTAGAATTTGTCTCTGGAGATGGTTCGGAAGAACGGGATAAAACCTCTTTATGGACGGCGGAATCAGAAGGTACAAAACCAGGTAAATTCTGGGTTTATGAGCAAGTGATTCATCCGGCGTTTTATGGGATTTATGAAGTGCAAAAATCCAGTATTGAAGTGTATCATTTGGTTGAAAATCGCTTTCAACCTTTGCCCCAAAATGAACGAGGACACTATCCTATTGGTTGTCTAGGCATTGAATTAGGAATTTGGCAAGGTGAATATCAAAATGTAGAATTGCCTTGGTTGCGTTGGTGGGATAGTCAAGGGAATTTATTATTAACAGGAAATGAACGGGCGGAAATTGAATATCAACGGGCAGAAATGGAAGCTCAACGGGCGGAACGTTTAGCTGCGCAATTACGAGCATTAGGAGTTACACCTGAAGATTGAGCATTGTAAAGAAACTGTAGGGGTTTACTCTCTAAACCTCTACAATACAAAAAATTATAGATAAAAACAATACAAAAATTAACTCTCTATAAAAAATAATTTGATATAATAAAAGCTAATAATTTTACTGTTGTATAAAGTTTTATAAAGAGTACAACCATGACTTTAATTCCAGATTCTTCTATTGGCGCTTTAGTCGGGAATAACTCCTCTGAATTGATTTCCCTGTTCCCAGGGCAGTTATCCAACTATCCCGCCGGGGTGTTAGGACTCGATGGCAACGATACTGTATTCGGTTCGGGTGATAATGAGTTAATTTTAGGGAACACAGGTTTTGATCAGTTATGGGGTGGGGAGAGTTCCGATACCCTATTTGGGGGTAAGGATGGGGATATCCTTGAAGGAGAAGCAGGGAATGATGTCCTGTTTGGCAACCTTGACGCCGATACCCTTTTTGGGGGTGAGGGGTTTGATAGTTTATTTGGGGGGAAAGCCGATGATGTCTTGAACGGAGAAGGGGGAAATGATACCCTATCAGGAGATTTAGGGGCTGATACCCTCACCGGAGGAAGTGGTCAGGATGTGTTTTTGCTACAACAACAGGGTCAAGGGCGAGACTGGATTACGGATTTTGAACCGAATATCGATTTGATTCAACTGCCCAATAACGTAGGTGAGGTGCAAGTCCAAGCGGTAGGAAGTAATCAAACTCGCCTGGTGGTGAGTGCCACCAACGAAGAACTGGCCCTTCTGGATGGGATTGTGCCATCGGACTTACGGGACAGTGATTTCATCGGTCAGGGATTTACTTTGAAAAAAGAGAATATCTCTCCTCCTGCCTCTGACTTTGTTCAACAGGTCTTAGACTTAACTAATGATTTCCGCAGTCAAAATGGTTTACCCCCCCTAACTCTGAACACTCAGTTAAATGCAGCCGCCCAGGAACAAAGTCAAGATATGGCGCAGCAAGACTTTTTTAACCACATCGGTTTAGATGGTTCCACCCCCGCAACCCGCGCCCAAGACCAGGGATACACTTTTTCCTTTATCGGTGAAAATATTGGTGCCGGGTATCAAACCCCCGAGGAAGTGGTTCAGGGATGGATTGATAGTCCAGGACACCGGGAGAACTTGCTTAACCCTAATTACGCTGAAATTGGCATTGGCTATTTCTATTTAGAAAATGATACGGGGTTGGAAAATTGGAACCACTATTGGACACAGGTATTTGGGACAGCGTTGGGTAATTCATGAATTATGAATTACGAATTACGAATGGGTAAGGGGTAATAGGTAATTCATGAATTACCCCTACTATAAATTACAGGCGCTTTAATAAAATTCCTGTTTGCCAATAATAGGCTTCTTGTTTAACCGCTAAAACTTGGAAAAAGGGTTGCCATTTTTCGCGAAAACAATTCACATCATAGAAAACCAAAGACTGCGTATCCCGTCCTAGGGTAAACATGGCAAAATCTTGATTGATATATTCAAAATAGTTCTGAATACAGTCTGGCTTTTGTTCTGGAGGCCAGACATTATTATTAGAAAGCCAGACTTCAGGAGATTCTTTGATTTTATCAAAAATATAACGTTCTTGAATTGTAATAAAAGCTAGTCCTCCGGGTTTTAAAATCCGACGGAGTTCTAACAACCAAGCATCGGCTAAATCGTCAATATGGGTGAAGACTGAACCCGCATAAATTAAATCAAAATAGCGGTCTTCAAAGGGTAAATGGGGTAGGGTTGTGCCGACAAAAAAATGAAAGGGGGGACTCATATTTTGTTGACACCAAGCAATACAATCGGCACTAATATCCGTTCCCCAAATTTCACAAATATCTGATAAATCTGCTAACTCCCTAAGAATGCGTCCCGAGGCACAACCAAAATCTAAAATTCGGCTTCCGGTTTTGAGAAAATATCCACACTCTCGCAATACACTTAACATGACTTGAACTTGCGTTTTCCCCGAGTTGAGGTAATATTCCTCATTCTCTACAAAAACTAACCTTAAGTGTTCAGGAGGAACGGGAAATTGCCATTTTCCGGTTTGGGGATTTTTGCCTAAAGTCGTTGGTTTAGGTAAACAATAGGAGGGAGATTGTCCCGATTTAGGATAATATTTTAACCAGTCAATAGGTTCGAGTTGATGGGGGGATGGGGTAGGATCAATCTCAATAATTTCATCTAATTTTTTTTGAGCTAAACTATAATCTGGATTCAGTTTTAAAGCGGTTTTAAAACAAGAAATAGCATCGGGTTTTTGTTGTAAATTTAGATAGGCTAAACCTAGGTTATAATAGCAGGAGGGTTCAGTGGAATTGAGTTCTAAGGCTTGTTGATAAACCGGAATAGCGTCTTGCCAGTGCTGCAACTGAATCAAGGCATCTCCTAAATTTTTATAAGACCAAAAGAAGTCCGATTTAATTTGATTGGCTGTGGTATAAACTTCAATAGCTTCTTGCCATCTTTCTAAATTAAATAGGGAATCGGCTAAATTAATATAAGACCAAAAGAAATTAGGATCAATAGAAATTGCTTGTTGACAAATGGGAATCGCTTCTTGCCATCTTTCTAACTGAATTAAGGCTTTTCCTAAACTTACATACGACCAAAAAAAGTCTGGTTTTAATTCAATAGCCTGGCGGTAGATGGGTATGGATTCTTCCCATTTTTCTAAAGTGGTTAATGCTTCTGCTAATTTTTGATAAACTCCCCAAAAATTCGGGTCTAATTCAATGGCTTTTTGATAAATAGGAATAGCTTTTTCTAGTTGTCCAGTTTGAATTAAACATTCCCCCAAACTATTATAACCCCAAAAGCAATTCGGGTCTATTTGAATCGCTTTTTCATAAATAGGAATAGCTTCTTCCCATCGCTGTAATTTCAGCAATGCTTCTCCTAAATTATTATAAGCCCAAAATTCATTCGGACTCAATTCAATCAATTTTTGATAGGCTGTAATTGCTTGTTCAAATTCTTGGATTTTTAGGGAAAGACTGCCAATCCTTTGATATCCTAAGAGTAATTTAGGTTCAATATTAATTAGTTTTTGGTAACAAGTTATCGCTTCGCTAAAATTCTCACTTTCCTGAAATTTAATCGCCTGTTGATATAGTTCAGTTATCAGGTCAGCGTAGGGGTGAGTCGATTCAGTCATAATTAGACTATCTTCTGGATGAGATGAGGTCATATTTTTCAGTACAATTGTTTATAGTTATAGATTCTATCATTGAATCAGAAACTCGTCACCAGTAAAATATTAATTTTGCTTTTTGGCTGATGATGATATGCCTCCAATATCAACTTTTTGCACCCGCACAGGAACGCAACCATGAGTCATTTTCATGAATCATTAAATAGAGATTTAGAAAGGTAAACGTGGAATTGGAGGAGTAGGAATTGGGGGAGTGGGAATTGCCGGGGTTGGAATCCCATTTTGAGAACAGGTAAACCCGGGTAAAAGACGGGAACATACAGAAGATAATGCCCCTTCTGGAGTGACGGGAATATTAAAACCCGTGAATAATTCACCTAATAAAATGGAGGCGATTTCTTCCGATGTCATGGAAATAACTTGACTTAAAATTCCTTTTAAAATTGGTAGTTTTTGTCCTTCAGTTACCTTGATAATTTCTCCAGTTTTATCGGCAGAAGTTACTTCTACAGTCCCTTCTAAAACTTTAATATTACCGGTTTTTCCATCGGTGGTTTCTAGGATATAAATTGTTCCTTGAACACCAACAGTAAATCCAGCAACACATCCATTAACCGGGCCACTAACTAAGATTTTTCCCTGTTGAATTTCGACACATTGACCTACGGTAATCTTGGAATTTGTATCCATTCGTCCCGACGCCCCATTATTAAACAGAACTCCAGCGCGAGAGTCTTTTGTCACCACAACTTGTCCAAATTCTGCTTTGTCTTCTACTTTAGCTAGATTGTCTTGAATAAAAACTTGATCTCCATCAATAATTTCTTGAATGATGGCCAGATCAATTTGGGCAACAGTTGGTAGTTGAAAGAGTCCCAGACTCAAAACCAGAAAAAATCCGGCGATGAAACCTGTTAGATTTCGTTTCCGATTACGAGGAGGTTGGAACCCAACAATTGATGTAGAAAAAATAGGAATAGTGAACATAAGTTAAGTAGAAAATGAGAAACTTTCAACGATCAGAAACTCTTGATTACGGATCAGGTTAAAATAATCCGTATAATTAATCGTAAACCTTTAATGACCTCATTCTCAAGATTTTATTTTAACTAGGAATTGACTCATGATACACATTAATATACGCAAAAATCAATTTTTTGGGATTTGGTTTTGTCTCCTAATTCTAGGGTCTTTTGGGGTTTCAGGAATTATTGTCCCGGCGATTGCAGGTGAAGGACAATCCGCAGAAATGATTCATCCTAATTCTAAGGCGGAAGATATTTTTAATCAAGGGATGAAACGCTATCGAGAAGGGACAGTGGCGGGGTTTCGGGGGGCGATTCAACAGTGGGAAGAAGGGTTACGTCTGTGGCGAGAAGCGAATAACCCCCAGCAAGAATCGATTACTCGAAATTTTTTATGTTCTGTTTATAGTAATTTAGGAGAATATCCCCAGGCGATTAATTGTTATAATCAATTGCTGGTTTTAACTCAAACCCTGGAAGACCTGCAAACCCAAGCCACAACGTTAATTTCTATTGCTAAGATTTATAGTCAATTAGGGGAGTATCAAAAAGCTTTAGATACTCTAAATCAAACCTTTCCTTTATGGCAAAAAACTAATTTTAAAACCGGAGAGATCGCCACTTTAAATGAGATGGCTTTGATTTATTTTAATTTAGGGGAATTTCAACAAGCTCTAAATTATTATAATCAAGCATTGCTTGAGGTTAAGCCTTTAGGAAACCCTACAAATGTAGCGGCAGTTTTAAATAATATTGCCCAGGTGGAATCTGAGTTAAATCGGTTTGAAGCAGCCCTGAAGCATAATCAACAAGCCTTGGGTTTATGGGAAGAAGTCATTAATAAATTTGGGGATAGTGCGGCGGTTAACGTGCAGCGAGGCAAGGGCGCAACCTTGAATAATATTGGTTTTGTTTATGCAAATTTAAATCGATTAGATTCAGCTTTAGAAATCTATAATCAAGCCTTAAATTTATGGCAAAAAATTGGCGATCGCACCGGAGAAGCCAGTACCTTAAATAATATCGGGTTTATTTATTTTCAACAAAACAAGTTAGAGAAATCTTTAGAATTATATCATCAATCTTTAAAAATTCGTCAGGAAATTGGCGATCGCCCAAAAGAAGCTTTATCTCGGTATCGAGTGGCAACAGTTGAACGAAAACAGGGTAATTTTGCAGAGGCGATCGCTCAAATGGAAACGGTTTTAACCCTGATTGAAGATTTACGAACCAAGATTAATAATCAAGATTTAAGAGCCTCTTTTTTGGCATCTAAACAGGATTATTACCAATTCTATATTGATTTGTTAATGCAACTAAATCAACAACAACCCAATCAGGGATGGGATGGAAAAGCCTTACAAATTAGTGAACGGGCAAAGGCTCGATCCCTATTAGATATTTTAGCTCAAGCTCAAGGAGAAGTGACCTCTGGAGTTGACCCAAAACTGTTAACTCAAAAACAAACCTTAAAACAAAAATTATCGACTTTAGAAGAACAAAGAGTTAAACTTTTAAGTCAGTCCCATACCAATGAACAGAAACAGGAACTTAACCAAGAAATTGAAACCTTACTCCAAGAGTATAGTCAAGTCTTAGATACCATTCGGGTAAATAATCCCCATTATGCCGCCTTAACTCAACCTCAACCCTTAACTCTAACTGGGATTCAAAAGTTATTAGATGACCAGACGGTTTTATTAGAATATTCTCTTGGGAAAGAACGCAGTTATTTATGGGCGGTGACTCTTAATTCTATCCAAAGTTATGAATTACCCCCAGAAGAAACTATTAAAGCCGCCGTTAAAACCTTTAGAGATAATCTAATTTCACCCAGTAAAAGAGTGCGGCGATCGCTCTACGAAGAAACGGGAAAAGCCCTGACTCAAATTGCTTTTCCCTTAATTCCATCCTTAAAAAATAAACGATTATTAATTGTTGCCGATGGTGCGTTACAATATGTTCCTTTTGCTGCCCTTCCCGAACCCGAAACTTCCAGGGAGAGCGAGGTTATTCCTTTAATTATGAATCATGAATTATTAACCCTACCCTCGGCTTCAGTTTTGGGAATTATGCGGGGAGAAAATCAAAATCGGAAACCCGCAGAAAAACTCTTAGCTGTATTAGCTGATCCCGTATTTGCTCCCACAGATGAGCGCTTAAAATCCGTTGTTGTTCAAGCACTGAAAGTGCTTCCCCCAGATTTAGAAAGTTCCGCCAGAGAATCGGGAATTTTATTTGATCGTTTACCCTTTACTCAAGAGGAAGCTACCCAAATTTTAGCCTTAGTTCCCGAAGAATATCGTTTACAAGAAGTGGGTTTTAATGCTAGTCGAGAAACCGCAATAAATCCCCAATTAAGTCAATACCGTTTTGTGCATTTTGCTACCCATGGTTTACTCAATAGTGAAAATCCTCAATTATCGGGTTTGGTTTTTTCTCTAGTTAATCAAAATGGAGAATCTCAGAATGGATTTTTACGACTGTATGACATTTTTAACCTGAGTTTACCTGTAGAATTAGTGGTATTAAGTGCTTGTGAAACGGGATTAGGTCAGGAGATCAGAGGGGAAGGGTTAGTCAGTTTAACCAGAGGATTTATGTATGCGGGAGCAAGTCGAGTGGTGGTGAGTTTATGGAAAGTTGATGATCAATCAACAGCCGAATTAATGGTTAAATTTTATCAAGGAATATTAGAGAAGGGATTGGCTCCTGGGGCGGCTTTACGACAAGCTCAAATTCAGATGCAAAACGATTCGGAATGGGTACCTCCCTACTATTGGTCAGGGTTTACTTTACAAGGAGAATGGCGAGGAATTCAAGATTAAATCTATCTATGATATGATCATTATTATGGAATAGCCAACAGAAATTAGATCGGGACAAGATTAGTCAGAATTATTTTCTATTTATTTGAGTTCAGGAATCTAATCTTTATACAACCTCCTCGGTAATCTTTTAGGTGTCTTTTTTAAAATAATACTGCTTAGAATAGCTTATCATATCTTTGATTGATCGTGGATTGACCTCAATCCCAGATTTCGCAGGTCTGCGTGAAAACAGCAATATTTATAGCCTTTTGGCAACTTCTGAAGTGATTCAACAGTCTCGGAGGAGTAAGTCCCCGTCATCTGCTGATTTGGTGTGGAAACTCACCAAAAAAGAGGACATAGATTTTTTGATCCAGATATTGCATCTTAGGGATCATTACAATAGATATTTAAAGAGGCATAATCTCATGGTTATCAAGTCTGTTGGTTTTTTGAGTCTGATTTTAGGCATTCTGTTACCGACCACCGCGAGTCTAGCGACTATGGCTCCACCGGTGAGCAATCCCGTCAATACCCCCATGCAAATCAGTTTGAAATTTCCGCCCCCACCCGATGGAGATGGGCCAGTGAGTACGGCTGGGGGAGGAACCCGAGGGGGCGAAACCCTTTCTGCCAGTGAGTGTGGCATAGGAAATACAAAAATGACCGCCTTAGTCCCCAGTCAGAAGACTTTAACGGTTTCTGCTCATCCCATATTTTTTGTCTATGTTCCCGAATCTAAGGTAAAAACCGGTGAATTTGTTCTGATTAATCAACAGGGCAAAGATGTTTACACGACGGTCGTGCAACTCCCTTTAAAACCGAGTATTTTACAGATTCAACTCCCTGAAACTGTAAGTTTAGAAACTGGAAGTCAATATCAATGGATGTTTTCGATTACCTGTAGAACAGAAGAACAAGAATTTATTGATACATTGAAGGTTTCTATTCAGCGAAATGAACTCAATCCTACATTCAAAAATGAAATAGAAAAAGCTCAAAGCCCCTTAAAAAAAGCTGAACTTTATGCTCGGGAAAACCTCTGGCAAGATACCTTAATGATCATGGCTCAGTTACGAAACGCTGAACCGGAATTATGGAAAGAGTTTCTCACTTCTATTAAAATTAATCAACAGATTGCAGAAGCTCCCTTTGCACCAGAAACAACGGTAAGTAATTCCGATCATCAATCTAAACCCTAGAAAGGTAAAGCATATATTCTAAAATAAGCTTAATGAGGGCAAAAATCAGACAATTAGTGTGGGAGTGGCGTGGTGTTTGGATTACAACCCCAGTTATGGCAGGTTTGGTAATTCTACTGCGTTTTTCCGGGATTTTACAGTCCTGGGAATGGGCTGTTTATGACCAATATATGCGTCTACGTCCCCCGGAACCCAGGGATGAAAGGATTGCGATTGTAGGGTTAGATGAAGCCGATATGAAATATATTGGCCAAGGTTATGTCCCTGACCAGATTTATGCTCAATTAATCAAGAAATTGGTCGCCATGAAACCCACGGTTATTGGCTTAGATATTTATCGAGATTTACCTTTTGAACCCGGTCATAAACAGTTAATTAAAATCTTAGCAGAAACTCCTAATTTACTAGGAATTGAAAAAGTTGTAGGGGATAAATCCTTAGAATCCGTCGCGGCACCTCCAATTTTAAAAGAAAAAAATCGAGTAGCAGCCAATGATTTAATTTTAGATGAAGATAATATTATTCGACGGGCATTATTAGTAGTTAAAAATGATCAAAAACAACCAGTATATAGTTTGGGGTTGTTTTTAGCGATGTTTTATTTAGACGCTCAAGGGATTGCACCGGAAATCGTCCCGGGAACTAATAATTGGTGGAAATTTAAAGATACTATTTTTAGACCCCTGACTAAAAATGATGGGGGCTATGTGCGGGCTGATGCTGGAGGATATCAAATATTTTTAAATTATCGGGGATATAATCGTAGTTTTGAGATCGTTTCTTTTCAGGATATTTTAACCGATAAACTGCCTAAAGATTGGGGAGAAAATCGAATTATTTTAATCGGTTCCGTCGGGGAAAGTTTCAAAGATTTAATGTCTACTCCCTATACATTATCTGCGAACCAACGCATGGCCGGGGTGGAAGTTCATGCTCATATTGCCAGTCAAATTATTAGTGCAGCCTTAGATAGTCGTCCGTTAATTAAGACGTTACCCGATGCTTTAGAATGGATTTGGATATTTATTTGGTCGGGAACCGGAGCAATTTTAACCTGGAAATTTCGGGCAACGGCTAAAGTACAATTATTAATTATTCGACAAGTTTCAATTTTAATTTTAGCCACGGGAATTTTACTAGGAAGTACCTATCTTTTCTTTATCCAAGGATGGTGGATTCCGGTGGTTCCTCCCTTTTTAGCTTTAACGGGTTCAGCCATCGCCATTACCGCTTATATTGCCCGTTCTGCTTCGGATATTAGGAATATTTTTGGCCGTTATTTGAGCGCTGAAATTGTTTCTAATTTATTAGAAAGACCCGAAGGTTTAAAACTGGGGGGAGAGCGCCGAAAAATCACCATTTTAACCTCGGATTTACGCGGATTTACGGCTCTTTCTGAACGTTTACAGCCTGAAGAAGTGGTTAAAATTTTAAACTTTTATTTATCCTCCATGGCTGATGTGATTACCACCTATCAAGGAACCATTGATGAGTTTATGGGGGATGGAATTTTAGTTTTATTTGGTGCTCCTACTTTACGGGAAGATGACGCTCAAAGGGCGATTGCTTGTGCGGTAGCGATGCAATTAGCCATGGAAAGGGTGAATGAACAATTACAAAAGTGGAATTTATCTCCTTTAGACATGGGAATTGGGATTAATACGGGGGAAGTTGTGGTGGGAAATATTGGTTCAGAAAAACGCACAAAATATGGGGTTGTAGGAAGTCAAGTTAATTTAACCTATAGGATTGAATCCTATACAACCGGAGGACAAATTTTAATCTCTGAAATGACATTAAATCAAGCGGGTCGGGATTTAATTAAGATTGAAAATCAAAAATTAGTTCAACCCAAGGGAGTCAAAAAGCCGATTACTATTTATGAAGTGGGAGGAATTTTAGGAAACTATAATCTATTTATTTCTCAACAAGAACAGCATTTTTATCCGATTCCGACTCCTATTTTATTACAATATTTTATTTTAGAAGGAAAACATATCAGCGACAGTATTTTAATGGCAAGTTTAGTGGAATTATCGGAAAAAGGAGGTTTAATTATTACAGAGGCAAATAATGATATTATTCCTGGGGCGTTGGCTAATTTAAAACTTAATATTAAATTAGAATCAGAACAATGGAGTGATGATATTTATGCAAAAGTCCTAGAAAAATCGGCGGAACCGGGAGCTTTTTATGTGGGGTTTACGGCTAAACCTCCAGAGGTGGAAAAATATCTGAATCAACTTTATCAAAATATTAATGTGTTGAAAGTTGACCCCCCTAGCCCCCCTTGTTAAGCGAGGGAAATGGAACTTTAAAATGAACCTTTTTAATGGGAGATTTGATAATCCGGTTACCCCTAGATTACCAAGGGGGGGGGCTAGGGGGGTGAAAGATTTGATAATATAATTTTTGAGGGGAAATTACCCCCAGAATGAATCGTTAACGTGATAATTTCATGCTCCATTAAATGGGTTTGATTGAGAGGTTTTTCAGTTCCCGAGTTAACGGGATAAGCTGGAAAACAAGCCCCACTGACACTTAAACGTAAACAATGGTTTTGAAGAATTTTAATACAAGTAGGCTGCAATTTAATTTGATAATAATTTGTATTTTTATCTTGACTAAAATCATTATTTGTGTTAGATTTAATGGGAGTAATTCGTTGATATCCTTGACTAAAATTATAGACAGTTCCATCTGGTTTAACTTCTGATAAAACCGCACATAAATCAAACGTCGGTTTGTCTGCTGTACAATAAATTTCTACCGCTAAATCCCCGGCTAAATGTAAATCTTGGCTCAAGGGTTCCGAGGTATAAGTAACAATATCACTGCGACAATCTAAGCTAGAACGGTCAAAGGAACCCGTGGGATACATGGCATGACCTCCGAGGGCGGGAACTGGACGCCAAGGGTCATGAACAAAGACATCTTCTTGAGAATTATTAGGACAATTTTGCGTTAAAATTCCCCCATCTTCTCGTAAATTTGCTAGTCCATTGGTTGATAAATAATAAATCTGGGAGGGCGATGACGGCCATTGTTGAAATTGTCGCCATTCTTGACTTCCCATCTCAAATAAACAAACCTGATTTTGATTAAAAATTGGGTTTTCTTTGCCTTTTAAAAAAGTATCAAACCATTGAATTTGGAGGCTATCAATAAAGGTTGATGCGGTTAACCCATAATTCACAGACCCGACCTTTCTCCCCCAGGGAAGATGCGCCCAAGGGCCAACAATTAAATATTGGGAGGAGGGACTACGCTTGACCATTTCTTGATAAAAATTAATTGTTCCTCTTAAATAGGTATCAAACCATCCTCCAATATGCAGCATTGGTAAGTCTAAATTATCTAATTTGGGAGATAAATTTTGCCAATATTCATCGGGTTGATCATGGGCTAACCATTCATGATAAAATGAATCTGGATCGTAGATTTTTAACACATCTGGACTAGCAGGAATGGGATCAAAAAAAGGTAAATTTCGAGAGGCTTGATACAGAGAATTATAGGCTATTTCATCCCTTTTTAATCGGGCTGTTTCGGCAGAAATTTGAACCGCCCATCCTAAGTTGGCATATAAACAAAAAGCCCCCCCTTCATAGGCCCAATCCCTATATAAATCATGACTCATCATCGCCGGACAAATGGTTTTTAATGCTTTCGGGCGACCAGAAGCGGCATAAATTTGAGTTAATCCTTGATAGGAAAATCCATACATTCCCACCTGACCGTTACTATTGGGAAAATTAGCAACCCAATTAATAGTATCTAACCCGTCCTCTATTTCATGGGTAAAAAGTTTAAATTCGCCTTCCGAGGTTCCCCGTCCTCTCACATCTTGAATAACTACAATATAACCCCGTTGAGCATACCATTTTGGATGGGCATAAACAACGGTAGAGGCGATCGCTCTCCCATAGGGTTGTCGCATTAATAAAACGGGTAATTTTTCCTGCGTATCGGGTCGATAAATGTCCGCATCTAGTCGAATTCCATCCCGAGTAATGAGGGAGGTTGTTTCTTTAATAATCATCTTTTTCAGTTATTAGTAAATAAGTCAGGTAATGAGTAATGGGTTATAGTTATCAATCAACTATTAACTCTTAGACTGATAACTGATGACTGATTATTGTGATGTTTCTTGGACAATATCTTTCAAATCAAAAGCAGCATCACTGAGTTTTTGAATTCCGAGCTTAATTTGACCCATACCCAGACTACTATCCTGAGCATTTTTATTGAGATTATTCATCGCCACAACAACTTGTTGAATGGCTACAGCCTGTTGTTTAGAATTTAATGAAATTTGCTGAGAACTCTGAACAATATTACTCAGTTCTATGGACATTTTATTAAAAGCAGAAGCGGTTTTTTGGGCTAAATCCAAGGTATTTACCACACTTTTAATTCCAGCTTCGGTGACCGCTCCGGTTGAATTATTAGATTGTTTAATTCCCATCACTAAGTTATTAATTTGATGGGCAGATTTTTGACTTTCATCGGCTAATTTTCTGATTTCTGAAGCCACGACCGAAAACCCTTTTCCGTATTCTCCGGCTCGAACAGCTTCTACGGCGGCATTGAGCGCTAACATATTAGTCTGATTGGCTAAATCACCCACCAATTGAGAGATATTCCCAATTTGATTGGTTTGTTCACTCAGGCGTGAAATTTGTTCTGCGATGGCTTCAACTTTTTCTTTCATTTGGTTCATTTCTACCAAAGTTTGCTTCACTAATTCATTGCCACTTTCTGCTAAGTTTAAAACCTGTCTGGCTCCTGATGTTGAAGTTTCCGCCTGTTCACTGGCTTGTTTTGCCGAAAATTCTAATTCATCCATCGTGCGAGTCGTTTCATTTACCGAACTCGCTTGACTACTGGTGATTTGTTCCTGTTGGTCAACAGCAATATTAATTTCTAAGGAAGAATGATCAATGGCATCAATGGCTTGAGTAATTTTACGACTCACTAAGGAAGAAATTAACCAAGCAATAATAAAAGCGGTTAACGCTGAAATAATGGAACCCAAAACCAATAAGTTGATTGCATTTTGTAGCGTGTTTCTAGCTTGAAGATTTTCTGCATTCAGTCTTGTGATTTCTGTCTTATTAAAGTCAGAATTAAGGGTTAAAAAATCTAAAAGAAGTTTACTACCTATACCAGTTTTAAAAATCTCCAAAGCTTCTTTTTTCTTTCCCTGTTCCAACAAACTAGCTAACTTATTTTGATGTTGATTATAGTTTTTTGCGATTTCTTTCATTTGTTCAAATCGTTGTCTTTGTTCGAGAACAGTAATTATATTATCCACACTATTACTGGCTTCCTGGAAACCCTGCCAACTTTGTTGATATAAGTCTAAATATTGTGGTTCTTCAGTAAGAATATAACCTCGACTATTGGCGACCATATTACTCCCAGATAACGCCATTTGATCCGTGTAAATAATACTTTTTTGGACATTTTCTACCTGGTTAAATGCCTCAAATACCTTACTGGCATTGGCATAAACAATATAGGTAGAACCCGCAAACATAAAAACGGGAATTGCATAACCAAAAAGCATCTGAGTTCTGAGTTTAAATTGACTCAATAAATGCTTTTTATCTCCGAGGTTTTTGTCAAAACTATTAGTCATTTTCTTAACTCCTAATCTCTGATGATTTTTAGAATAATTTGATTGAGTATAGATTACTATATTTTTATCATTAGTAACCTAAATTTTATGGATCTTGAAAAATATCCCATTTTGCAAAGATTCAATCGGAAACCCATCAATTTTAGTGTCTTGAGGACTAATCCGATAAGTTGGATAGTCTTTAGGAGATTTGACAATCGGAATCATACAATGCTGTATCATTTTACCTCTTTTCTGGGGTTCATAATTGGGGTTTAGGGTTCACTAAAATAGAGGGTATTTAGGTGCTAATTACTTCTGAAGGTAAGACTTGATTGAGTTTTCCGCTTCGATATCCCTCTAAATCTAAAGTAACATAAATAAACCCAAATTCTTGGAAAGTTTGCACTAATTTAGGCAGTTCAATAATTAATACAAAGTCTTTAATTTCTTCTGGGGATAATTCGATGCGAGCGGTATCTCCCTCTGAACGAACTCGCAGATTTTTCCAGCCTAATTTTCTTAAATACACTTCTGCTCTACCCACCCGTTGTAATTTAGAAATTGTAATTTCTTCTCCATAGGGAAACCTGGAACTTAAACAGGGTTGAGCGGGTTTATCCCAAGCTTTTAAACCGAGGTATTTAGAAATTTCTCGGACTTCAGTTTTGCTAATCCCTAATTCCGCTAAAGGTGAACGAACTCCTCTTTCTTTTGCTGCTTTAATTCCTGGGCGATAGTCGCGTAAATCATCGCTATTCACTCCATCAACAATATAGGGATAACCCCAGCTTTGAGCTAAGGGTTTTAGAGTATCATGGAGTTCACTTTTGCAAAAATAGCAACGATTAACTGGGTTTGATGTATAATTAGAATTAGCCATTTCTTGGGTCTGAATTTCTTGGTGTTGAATCCCAATTTCGGCCGCTTGAATTCGAGCATCTTCTAAGTCTTCTGGTAATAGGGAGGGAGAAACGGCGGTTACGGCTAAAGATTGATCTCCTAATACATCATAGGCAATTTTAGCGACTAGGGTACTATCTATTCCTCCAGAATAAGCGATTAATGCCCGTTCCATTTCTTGAAATAGGGCTTGAAGTTGTTGTAATTTTTCTAGGGCTATCATGGTGAAGATTAAACCTAATTCTCTAATTTAACTAAAATTCTCTCTGCCAAAAAATTGCAATGGACAGGGATAATAGAAGAACCATATAAAGGATAGCATAAATCCCATTAGTTATTAGCACTGAAGATGGGGGTAAGTAACCATAAATGGCTTCATTTTTCAAATCCAATCTTGCTAAATCAGGTAAGATCATGTAGGTGGCTTTCATCATTTGTTCTAAGGTTGGGTTTTCGCTAATTTTTCCCAAGGCGAGTAAGTCACGACTGAGACTTCCCATTGCATAAACACCCAGGGTTAATAAACTTGCGAGCAGTGAACTGGTAAATACTCCTAATAAAATGCCGACCGCCGCCACTAAAGAGAGTTGTAGCCACATAAATATAAAAGCAATACTTAGAGAGACGAAGGGGTAGGAAATTTTATTGAAACTGAGAATTCCCAAAAATAGCAGGGTCATCACCAAGATTAAAACTGCAATAAAAGCCGAGATCCCAAAATGTTTTCCGATAATTAATTCCGCCGGACTGACGGGTTTAGAAACCAGGAGATAAACCGTTTTCTTGTCAATTTCTTTGTTAATCAAATTAGCACTCACAAAAACTGTAATCAGTAAGCCTAATAAATTAATCATGGCGATGCCAAAATCCAGGGTTATTTTGTTTTCTAACCCGGCGGAAACTTCAGGAAGTAAACGAATGGAACCCATCAAAAATAAGGCAAAAAGACCAATAATATAAAGAATACGGTCACGAACAACTTCTAAAAAAACGTTACTGGCAATGGTAAAAATTCGGTTGAAATTCATCTTGATTTCCAGATTATTATTGTAATAAGGTTTGACCAAAAATAAGCAATATCCTTATTCCTGTTTCATTCCCAGAAAGAAATAGGATTGAAACTCTGGGTTGATTTTAGCAGAATCCGGCTGTAAAGTCTCCGGTGTAGGAAGAATATTTGGAACCCTTGGTAACCAATTTTCCACGCGCAAAGAAAATTCTATCCAACAGTAAATATTAATGTGGATTAGGAAAATAATAATAAACCCCATACGAACCAACGGCGGGGGAGACTGGATTTTAAATTTATCTTGAATAAATTCCAGAATAAAGATTAGACAGGCTGCGATGAGTGGCCAAGATTTCAAGGCGAAATTAGGTTTAGTTATTTCTGTCTTTTGATATATAATTAGACATAGTAAGAATGAAGTAATCCAAGGACTTAAGGAAATTCTCCCAATTATAAATGGAGGTTCATTAGTTCGGATACTAATAGCAACCGTTAGCATTAATAAACTCAGAAGTGCTAAACTATTCCTGGTATCTTCATTATTAATTACGAAAACAGATGCCGTCCAAATGGCAATACTGATCAATATAAACGTTCTCCATTCTAAGGGATGGGAGGGTTTAATAATATTTAAAATATTAATTAGTTTTTTCATTTTATTTTAAAATCAATAATGTAAATACCAATCCTAAGAACATAAAATAACTTAAAATATGTGCTAGTAATATTATTCTAAAATCTTTGTATTGTTCGGACATTTGAATCCGTTCTTCTGAATTTCCTGAAAATACTTTACTGATTTTAGTAAAGTCCGTGCTTAATAAAAACCGGAGGGTTTCAAAGCCTATCCATTTAATTAATAGTAAGAAAGTAAAATTAAAAACCGTTAATAAAAAGATAACGAAGGAGGTTGTATCAAGCTGTTCTACCAACAAATAATCAATTAATTGTTTTCGAGCTTCCAATGGTAATACTGCTTCTGCATTTAAAACAATAATCCATTCACAGGCACTTGCCAACAAATTGAGAGCCATTGTATATTGTACACTCAATTTCGGGGAGATATTGAAACTTTTTTGGAAAATCCAGGCTTCAACAGTAATAGAGATTAAAAGCCGAATAATTCTTAATAAAATAACTCTTAATATAGTTCTGACTGGCATATATAGTAGGGAAAGTAGGCAAGAAGCAATAGGGCTGCAAACCAGATTATATTTTTAAGCATACTCTGATTTTATCCGATATTCTATACTGTTCATTGTTTACCCATAACTGATAACTCTTACACCGATAACTGATTACTGATATATGAATCATCCAATTCCCACAAACCCCCAAGAAATGATGGCTCTGCGACAACAACCTGTTACTGACGAGTTAGTTGTAACGGCGTTGGCAGGAGTCGTAAAAATTGCGCGTTCCCGTCAACAATCATTAGAAGATCTGAAGGCTGAGGTTTTAGCCGATGATAGTCTACTGAATCGAGAACAGCGAGTGTGGTTAAGTGAATTAGTCAGCCATGCTTGGCAATCTTTACCCTAGGAAAAAATTTAGGGTTTTTAGAAAAATAGAGGATAGGGAATCATCATTACCACTGAGGATCGGAGAAAAGCAGAGTTTCTGTGGCTTCTGCATCCAAAGGTTGGGCGAATAGATAACCCTGAGCTAATTCGCAACCTAAAAGCCTAAGAAGGGATAATTGTTCTGGCGTCTCAATGCCCTCAGCTACCACACTCATTCCTAAATGATGGGCGAGATTGAGAATGGCTTGAACCACCTCTAAATTTTTTCCCATCGAATCTAAGTTACTAATAAAAGAGCGATCAATTTTAATGATATCTAAAGGAAATCGGTGTAAATAACTCAAGGAAGAATATCCCGTCCCAAAGTCATCTAAACTTAACTGAATTTTACGCTCTTTGAGTTGTTCAAATAGCTCTGATGCTAATTCGGGATTATCCATAATGGCACTTTCTGTAATTTCTAATTTTAAGTTTTTACTATCTAATTTCAAACTCTCAAGAACTTGATCAATTTCTTCAATTAAATTACCTTGAGAAAACTGTTTAACCGATAAATTTACACTCATGGTGATGTCAAAAACTTCCCCTCGTTTAGCAGATTGTTCTTGCCATAATTTGAGTTGACGACAGGAGTGTTCTAATACCCAAAATCCTAGGGGAACAATTAAACCAGTGGCTTCAGCAACGGGAATAAAATGATCCGGTGAAACTAAGCCCCCTTGAGGATGTTTCCAGCGAACTAAGGCTTCAAAACTACTAATTTTTCCCGTTAATAAACAAATAATCGGTTGATAATAAACAATAAATTCTTGACGTTCAATGGCACGGCGAAGGTCATTTTCTAACTGTAAACGAGTTAAGGCGCGGGTGTGCATCTCTCGATTGAACACCTGATAACGGGCTTTTCCTAAGGTTTTAGCTTGATACATCGCCGTATCTGCATCCCTGAGCAAATGTTCCGGCTGTTCGTACTCAGAATTTCCTAAAACAATCCCAATACTGGTATTAATAAAAACTTCATGTTCATGGAGTGAAAAAGATTTGCTTAAAGCCTGTTGAATTGTTTCCGCTAATTGGGTGGCTTCATCAACGGATTCAATCTTTTCTAAAAGGACAGTGAATTCATCCCCTTCAAATCGAGCCAAGGTATAATTATGATTAATACAATTGCTTAATCTTCTCGCCACCGCCTTTAAAAGTTGGTCTCCAGCTAAATGTCCCAAGGAATCATTCACCACTTTAAAATCATCACAATCGAGAAATAATACCGCAAATTGAGAGCTAGAATAGGTGCGGGTATAAGCCAAAACTGCCATCAATCGTTCCATAAAAAACACTCGATTCGGTAAACCCGTAAGTGCGTCATGGGATGCCATGTGTAACAATCGTAAATTGGCTAGTTCTAGTTCCTTCGTTCGTTCTCTGACCCGTTGTTCTAGTTCTGTATTTAATTTTTGAATTTGTAATTTTGCCTCTTGTAAATTGAGTTGATTTTTGATTCTAGCTAAAACTTCTCGAATTTCAAAAGGTTTAGTAATATAGTCCAAACCGCCTACTTCAAAAGCTTGAATTTTATCAAAAACCTCATTTAATGCGCTTAAAAAAATCACAGGAATATCCCGGGTGCGTTCGGAAGATTTTAACTGTTTACAAACTTCATAACCACTCATTTGAGGCATCCGAATATCTAATAAAATTAGATCCGGTGGGTCAGCAATCGCCCCCATAATCGCAGCCGAACCATTAATAACACAGCGAACATCATACCCCTGTTCTGTCAACATTGCTGACAACAGATATAAATTATCGGGTGTATCATCAACAATCAAAATACTGGTGGGTGGGTGATCGGGTTGAGCGTCATTCATCAGAAAAGACTATAAATACAAGAGAAAATAAGTGGTCAGTGCTGGTTGAGTTAAGGTTTAGCGCAAAATTTCTTCAATCATCTGATTAGCTTGTCTACCATAGCTCCCCCCAAATAAGTTAAAATGATTTAGGATATGGTAAAGATTATAAATCATTTTACGACGCGCATAACCAGAATTTATCGGAAAAATCGTCTGGTAACCTTGATAAAAATGAGGAGGAAACCCGCCAAATAATTCAGTCATGGCTAAATCAACTTCTCGATCTCCAAAATAACTAGCTGGATCAAAAATTACCGGTTCTCCTGCTGAAGAAATTGCCGCATTTCCTCCCCATAAATCCCCATGAACTAAGGAAGGTTGAGGAGTATAATCAGCTAATAAATCTGGAATTTTTTTGAGTAATTTTTCTTCCTGATCAAAATATCCTCCTCGCCGTTTAGCTAGTTTCAATTGATAGCCAATTCTATGTTCTTGCCAAAATTCAATCCAATTATTTGTCCAGGTATTAATTTGAGGTGTGGAACCAATTGTATTATTAATTTCCCAGCCAAAATTTACACACCCAGGATAATCCTGTTCCGGTGTCCAGCGATGTAGTAACCCTAAGTTTTTTCCCATTTCTTCCCAGGCTGAAGGGTCATTTTTTCCGGCTAAATTCAGCCATTCTAAGACTAAATAAGCGGAATTTCCTAACCCTCCCCAACAAATGACTTTAGGAACTCGAATAGTATGGGTGTTCCAAATTTGTTGAACTCCTAAAGCCTCGGCCTCAAACATTCCCACTTGACTTATTTGATTCAGTTTAATAAAATAGTGGCGGGAACCTTGACTAATTTGATATCCTTGATTGATGCACCCTCCACCGACGGCATGGCGATCGCAAATTTGAAATGGTTCTCCCGTAGCTTGACTAATTTGTTCAGCAATTTGATCCCACATCATATCTGAAAGTTTTTTGAACTTTAGTGATTTTTCTGGTTTTATTGTATCAAATTAAAATAATCAGAATATTAAAATCATTAACGGGATTCATCCAAGAATAAATTATCAATCCTTAAAAACTGAGTTTCTAGTTGGGCAAAAACCACGATAAAAACGCTAACATTAAGGAATGTAAAGCTATATTTCACAAATCCACTCAATTATGCACATCTTTGGACTTGGTAAAAAACTGAAAATGCCTTCGGCTTCCGACGCCTTACCCGGACGCAAGCAAGTCATGTCCGTACCCGACAAACACTATGTCAATGGTAATCCCCTCAAACCTCCCTTTCCCCCAGGATTGGAAATGGCGATGTTTGGGATGGGCTGTTTTTGGGGAGCAGAACGTCGGTTTTGGCAGCAGGAAGGGGTGTTTAGCACTTCTGTGGGGTATAGTGCCGGATTTACTCCTAACCCCACCTATGAAGAAGTTTGTAGCGGCTTAACGGGACATAATGAAGTCGTGTTAGTGGTTTATGATCCTAAAGTGATTAGTTATGAACAATTGCTGAAAGTCTTTTGGGAAAGCCATAATCCGACTCAGGGAATGCGTCAGGGTAACGATGCTGGGACACAATACCGTTCAGGAATTTATGTTTATTCCCAGCAACAAGGGGAATTAGCTGAAGCCTCCCGGGACACCTATCAAATTGCTCTGAAGCAAGGGGGTTATGAAACAATAACCACTGAAATTCTACCAGCACCGGAATTTTATTATGCAGAAAGTTATCATCAACAATATTTAGCTAAAAACCCCAATGGCTACTGCGGTTTAGGAGGAACCAAAATCAGTTATCAGTAATCAGTTATCAGTTTAAGAGTTGTCAGTTTAACAGTTAATCATTTTGTTAGTCTTTAGTTTTTGTTTTTTTAGTTTTTACTTAACAATCTAAAACTAAGCTGTTGAGCATTTAAACTGTATATTTTAGAGGCTGAAACCCCTTACTGGCTTGGATCGTCTCGAAAATT
>NZ_LT797712.1 GCF_900009135.1 Planktothrix sp. PCC 11201
TAGACATCTCCGAAAATCCTCAAATGCCCTCTATCGCTACTTTTTGAGTCTCTAGCACTCCTGTGCCGGTTTCTCCTAAAGTAACGGATTCATAGGCTTTTTCAGTTACATTAATAATAATTAATGAATTTTATTTCTGATATTCAATCATTTTTCAAAAGTATTCTGGGCAATTCTTAGATGATAATACAATCGCTCCTATTCGCCATCTTATTAGTCCACATACTGTCAAGATTACTGCTTCATAATTTTGGCTCTTTAACCGAAATCTTTCTGAAGCAACTCGATAAATTTTTATCAGTCTTATTAAATGTTCGACTACAATCCTTTGTTTGGCTTTTAACCGATTTTCTTCTCGATTTTCAAGGGATATTTCTTGATTCCTCGGTTTCTTATGTGGTGTATTAATTGCTGTTTCCCCTACATAAGCTTTATCCCCCCTGTATTTTTGATGATTCCCCAATTCCTCCCTTCTTTCTCTCCACAATTTCAGATCGCTTGTTGCTCCGGTATAACCCACAGCTACATCCACTATTTCTTTCCCGCTCGGCATGACAATGACTTGATTTTTAAAGGTATGTGTTTTTTTCTTTCCTGAGTAATATTTTTTCTGCTCTTCATTGTCTGTTGGTCTTTGCATGGGCTGTTCATAGCTATCTACTACTAACTCATATTCCAGCAGAATTTTTTCTACCCACTCCCAATCACTCTCGTTTTTTTTTACTTGCTCAAGTAAACTGGCTGGCAGTAATTCTCTCAATATTTTTATCCCGTTATGGAAAATATCATTCGCTGTTGATTCACTCACTTCAAACTGTAACCCTAACATTTGAAATGTGGGCATCTGATGCAGATAAATTAGAGTTAGTAAGATTTGTTCCTCCACAGATAATTTCTGGTGACGACCCCCACCTGCTTTAATCAACCTGATCTTAGCTTTTTCTCGTTCTTGTCGTTTTTCTTGTTCTAATAACTCCGCGGCTTGAATTAGTTCTATCAACTGTTCATATTCCATCCCTAATAGCCTTTTTGTTTGCTGGGGATTCTTGTCCAGATAGCCTCTTAATTTAGTCATCTCTCCTTGGGGTAAAATCAAATTTTACCATCTTGCTATCCCTCCCCATTTTTATTTCGGAGATGTCTA
>NZ_LT797713.1 GCF_900009135.1 Planktothrix sp. PCC 11201
CCGTTAGATGGTGCTGTATATCCCAGGTATTCCGTGGCGGTCTTTGCAGTCATTGACTCACAGTTATCCATCACCCAATCAAACGGTAAACCCCGCTTTGTAACCAGATACTCCCAATGCTCAACGGTTAACCGAGTATTTTTGTAAAGTTTTCCTAAAGGTTGTGCTTTTTGGTGAGATGCACTATAATTGGGTGTATCGGTAGCGGTAACAGTCATTTTATTTGATTTCATATTGTTTTAAAATTTAGATTCTGTTGACAGTAAGGGGTGTTACAACCCCTTATTTTTTGTTGACAATTAATTACCTACTAGAGTAGCGAATTTTTGAAGCAATATCAAGGTAGATTTTATCACTCTATTTGTTTAATCTTCCCATTGTATGCACCTTGAGAAAAAGTAGATAAAGTGTCAGGCTTGTACCTTTTTGCTCGACTAATTCTACCTGTTCTGCAACTACCTGAAACATACTGTGCTATTTTGCGGAAACCTTTATAGGGTTTACGATAGGTATTTCGCTGTATATGCAAAGATAAACAGTGTTACAGTTACGTTTTTAGAGCGTTTTTAGAGGATGGGCAAACCTTAACCTCTACCCATTGCTCATTAATCCATTAATCCAATTCTAAAAAACGTTTTATTTCACTTAGTACCATTTTTCCCTTTTTGTAGTTTCTGCCTTTATACCCCATTAACTCCTCAACTATTTTTGTATCTGAGTAACCATCCTCAAGCGCATCAATTACAAGTTCAAACATTTCCTCGGCTTCTACACTTAACCCAGTTTCCGGTTTACTTCCCCTTACGGGAAGGTCGGAAGTACCTACTTCCGGTGTTTGGGAAGTACCGGAAGTTTCCTCGCTAAAATCGGTAGTATCTCCATCTAGTGTCACTTCCGAGTCACTTACACCCTGGGAAGTCAGGGAAGTAGTCCGGTCTGTGAGTAAATATTGTGCGATAGCGGTATTCGTACCCTGTGCTAGAAATAAATCACTAGCTAAACTGTGTTTAAATTCGGCTTGCTCGCGCTTTTTAATCGCGTCAATTTTAGGCTTAATTTCTCCTAACTTTGTTGTTAAGTAGAGCGACGTGCCACTCGCTAAAATTGCGTAGGTTATAGAAGTAAATCTAAAAAACTTATGCCAATTGTTAGCGTTTACGTCACGAGTTAAAAACGGGGTAAAAA
>NZ_LT797714.1 GCF_900009135.1 Planktothrix sp. PCC 11201
CACCTATTCTTTCCCGTTCAAACTGTTCCCGCTTCTCCAAATCATCTATTTCCTCTAAACTTAAGTTTACCCGATCGGCGATCGCAAAAGCCTTCTCAATTTCTGGTATAATTAACATAGATTCTGGCACTACTTCTAAATCTGGTGCTTTGCGTAAAAAATAAAGCCATTTATCCGTAATAGTTGTTAATTCTTCCAGAGTTTTAGTGAATTTAGGTAACTCCACAAATACTAATTTTAACGGACTATGTTGATAATTCAGCAGTAACTCATCTTCCTTCAGCGTAAATTGTGAAATGACTTTATTGTGTTCATTAAACATAATAAAATCCGTCAC
>NZ_LT797715.1 GCF_900009135.1 Planktothrix sp. PCC 11201
ACATTGATGGTTAAGGTATTGGGTGATTGGTCAAGGTTGACACCGTTATTAGCTATCCCTCCATCATCTTGAACTTGGAAGGTAAAGTTGGCGTAGTTATTGCCGTTTTGGTTGGGAGCCGGGGTAAATTTTAGGTTTCCAGTTGTAATGTCATTGACGGTGACAAAACTTCCTGCGGTGACGGGTGTACCGTTTAAAGTCAGGCTTCCGGTTGT
>NZ_LT797716.1 GCF_900009135.1 Planktothrix sp. PCC 11201
TCAGGAGCAAATTTAAAAGCTTTTTCAATAACTTTTAAACATTCTCTTTCTTGATTTTTAATTTGAGAGGACATGGAACCAGTCGAAACTCGATATAAAATCTGAGGGCGTGTAACTACTACAAATTGATAATCTGCTGCTAATCTCAGCCACATATCCCAATCTTCTCCTGCTTTTAAAGATGTATCAAACTCTCCCACCTGATTTAAAGCTTGTTTACGAATTAACGGGTTAGAACCATTTTCTAAAAAATTATTAACTAATAAATGTTCATAAACATCGCCATTTATTGTAATCTGTCTACCAGAATGCAAAAATTGACTTGACTGATCGATATAGTCTGTCCAACTATAGGCAACAGCAGCCTCTGGATGTTCTTGTAATGCTTGAAACTGCGCTTCTAATTTGTCTGGAGTCCATAGGTCATCAGCATCCAGAAAAGTAATATATTCCCCTTGAGCATGATCAATGCCTCGATTTCGACTTGATGCTAAACCTGCATTAGAGTAAGAAAATATTCTAATTCGTGAATCTTCTATTTCCCTAATTATC
>NZ_LT797717.1 GCF_900009135.1 Planktothrix sp. PCC 11201
TTAACCAAAATATTGGCACTACCATTAATATCAGCCGAAACCAGATGTCTATCCTTTGTTCTATACAATCCTCTCTTAATCCTTCTACCAGAAAACTTCTGTTTACTGGGATTATCGGCATTGTAAATAGGGATCTCATCTTGATCATAAAAACTAGCTTTAGAGGAGTAAGATTCCTCTTGCTCACCATACTCAATTCCGT
>NZ_LT797718.1 GCF_900009135.1 Planktothrix sp. PCC 11201
TTCTGTTTATATCTGTGGCTGTATTAATAATCTCAGCCGCATGAATTCTCAATGATATTTCATGGTTGGAATTAAGCAAAAACTCTTCCAGAGGTTGATAGAGAGATTCTTCAGTTTCAGCAGATTGTTGAAATATTGACTGAGCTTGACGCAACGCCACTTCATGCAATTTTGGATTGTTCTCTTCCAATAATAATTGACT
>NZ_LT797719.1 GCF_900009135.1 Planktothrix sp. PCC 11201
CCACAATGGGAAGCCAGATTCGAGGGTGAAAGCTACGGGTTCAGACCTGGACGTTCAGCCCACGACGCAATGTCAAGAATCTTCCAAAGCATCAATCAAGGTGAATACTACATCCTAGATGCTGATATCTCAAAGTGCTTTGACCAGATTAACCATAAACACCTACTGTCCAAAATTGATTGTCCATCAACAATAAAAGCCCAAATCAGACAATGGTTAAAAGCTGGAGTTATGGACAACGGCATATTTAACGCAACAGAGGCAGGCACTCCGCAAGGAGGTGTCATTAGTCCTTTACTTGCAAACATCGCACTAGATGGAATGATTAATTTAGTTAAAAATTTCTTTCCAAAGAAACCAAATAGCAAAAATTACGCTACCACCATCAGATATGCCGATGATTTCGTGGTAATCAGTCCACAATTAAAAATCATTCAACAGTGCCAAGCCTCCATCGAAAAATGGTTAAAACCTATAGGGTTAGAACTGAAACCAGCCAAAACCCGTATATGCCACACACTGAGAGAAATCGAAGTAAACGGCAAAAAGGTAGCACCAGGATTCGACTTTCTAGGTTGGAATTTTCGCCAATATCCAGTTGGTAAACATCATGCCAGTAAAACTGGTGGTAAAAATCCTAAATTATTAGGACTCAAAACCCTAATTAAACCTAGTAATAAGGCAATCAACGCTCACGCGAATAAGGTAAAGGAAGTGATAAAAAACCACAAATCCTCACCCCAACACGCATTAATCAAAAACCTAAATCCGGTCATAAGAGGATGGTGCAATTATCATTCCAAAGTCGTTTCTAAAGAAACGTTCTCCTCCTTAGACCACATGACATGGCAAAGATTAAGAGCATGGACAGTCAGAAGATGCGGTAAAGCAAGTTATGGAAAACTGAAAAATTATTTCAGGAAAAACGGGAATAGTTCGTGGAACTTTGAAACCAAAGAGGGTTATAAACTATTAGCCCATCAAGATACATCTATCACCCGTCATGTAACTATAAGACCTGAAGCATCACCCTATGACGGAAACTGGACATATTGGAGTACAAGAAAAGGTACATCCTTCGATGTACCCAACAAAGTAGCGTTTCTGCTTAAAAAACAGAAAGGCAAGTGTACCTTCTGTGGACAATATTTCACCTCAGAAGACATTGCAGAAATCGACCATATCATTCCTACGTCTTTAGGCGGAAAAAATGACTATAAGAACCTGCAATTACTACACCGCCATTGTCACGATACTAAAACGGCAACTGATGGGTCTTACAACTCAAAAGAAACCGGATGTTCTGATGATAACAGTCAACTAGACTAGGAGCCGTGTGCGATGAAAGTCGCAAGCACGGTTTTGAATGGGAGTCGGGGGTTGCAAAGCCCCCCTCGACCCCTAATA
>NZ_LT797720.1 GCF_900009135.1 Planktothrix sp. PCC 11201
GGAAACCTCTACTCCTCTTGATGAAAGTCTGGTCGAGCAAGTGTCCAGGTTGAAGTTAGAATCTCAGTGTATTCAGACCTGAGAGTGTCAATATCAAGTTACGGATGCCAGTCAAAATCAACTCTCGGGTAAATTTCAAACCTCCGATCCCCTAGGAACCCGCAATGGTTTACGGTTTGGGGTATCCGGCGACCTACAGGGCAATTTAGCCCCCTTTGTTTCTCTGAAAAATGCCGATCAACGCAATTTAGACTTTTTTGTCCAACTCGGAGATATGTCGGAGGCAGATGCAGTTTCCTCCGCTATCCCCGGGGTCACTCAAGCCAAAACCCTAGAGGAGTTTCACCTCAAACAAAATGAAATCTACTCTCAACGCTATGGGTTAAACCCTTGGGCTGATTTACGGGCCAGTACGTCGGTTTATGCCACCTGGGATGATCACGAATTAACCAATGATTTCGCAGGTGGTGCTACCCCGGCAAAATCCCCCCAGAAACAGGATATTTTTGGTAAGGAGACCACTGGATATGTAAACGATACTCCCGTGTTTGATGCTGCGTTACAGAGCTTCCAAAACTATTTCCCCGTGCGAAATGAATATTATGGCAATACCAACGATCCTCGCACCGCAGAAGAACGGAAACTCTATCGTAACAATAACTTTGGCAGTGATGCGGCTACTTTTGTTTTAGATGTGCGATCGTTTCGGGATGCACCCTTACCCTTTGTAGCTGAAGATGCGGATCAAACCAAAATTGATCAAACCTTGAGTGATGCTTTTGATCCTAACCGGACGATGTTAGGAGAAGCTCAGTTTAAACAGTTAAAGGATGATTTACTCGTGGCTCAAAATGACGGAGTGACCTGGAAATTCGTGATGTCAACGGTTCCCATGCAGCAATTTGGGATTCCGACTATTGGAGAACGTTGGGAAGGGTTTGCCACCGAAAGACGAGATTTACTCAATTTTATTCAAGAAAATCAGATTAAAAATGTCGTGTTTGTCACCGGAGATTTTCATGGCAATGTGGTGAATAATGTCATGAATCAACAGGCGGTGGATCAACCCGTAACCCCAACGGGGGTGTTTGATGTGATGATTGGCCCCGTGGGAATTCAGTTAACGGTTCCGTTTCTTCCTGCACCCTTTAATCAAACCTTTGCAGCACCCTTTGGCCCCGCGACGATTGGGTTTACACCCGCGAGTTTATTAGCCAAACAATCGAAATCCCAGGCGGAATATTTAGCATTGACCGACCGAGAAGAAAAGGATCAATATGTGCGGGATGTTTTGGACTATCGCACCGAAACCCTGTTAAATTACGATCCGATGGGTTTGGAAAATTCCCCGATTGATGAAACCTTACTACAGGGGAGCTACGTTAACACCCATACCTACGGTTGGACGGAGTTTGAGATTGCCCCTAATACGGGTGTTTTAACCGTTACTAGCTATGGGGTTAATCCTTACAGCGAAGCTCAACTTTTAGCCAATCCTAACCCGATTCTGAGTTCTGAACCCTTTATTGCCAGTCAGTTTCAGGTTAAGCCCTTTTAATATCCCTTGACTCCCGTAGGGACGTGCCATAGCACCTCTCTACCAGGGACTAACGGGTGATATCAATTTGGATTTTGCCACTAAAATCGGGAATGGGGGGGGCGGGTTTGGTTAACTGTACCCGCACTTTTTCCACTCGGGGTTGTTGTAATAGGGTGTCGGTAATTTCTGTGGCTAATCGTTCTAAGAGGGCGAATTTGCTGGTTTTAATCACGTTCTCAACGGTTCTGATGGTCTGGCGATAGTCGAGGGTATCGGCGATCGCATCACTACTCCCCACGGGTCTTAGATCTAACCACAGGGTGATATCGGCTTCAAACCATTGTCCCAAAACCTGTTCTTCGGGTAAATATCCGGTATAACCGTAGCTGCGAATCCCTGAAATGTGGATTGAGTCCATAATTCCCAAAATAAAATGATATTTTCTCAAGAATATGCTACATTAATAAAAGTGTGGGTATGTAGCTCAGTGGATAGAGCATCAGGTTCCGGTCCTGAGGGTCGGGGGTTCGAGTCCCTCCATACTCGTTTTTTTAAAGTCGCTTGTAACTCGTATACAGAGGGATTCTCACCCCGACCCTCAGCATCAAAACCTGATGCTCTATCCACTGAGTTATCCAGAATCTATCCATTCCCATGATATTCGATAGGATTCTGGATAGATTACTTTTTACCTATCCATACAAACATTTAAT
>NZ_LT797721.1 GCF_900009135.1 Planktothrix sp. PCC 11201
GGGGGGGATACTGTTAATATAAGTTTGAGCTTGAGTTTAGTAAATCTCGCTTCTTAAAAAAATCAAAACTACTATTAACCCTCCTGAACAGATACCCGGTTGCAACTTAATGGAAATCGGTAGTAGGTAATCCAGGGGGGTTTTAAGTGTCTACTTTTTTACGGTTCTGTAGAAATATTTTCTATCTTCCCTTTATACATACCTTGGGAAGAT
>NZ_LT797722.1 GCF_900009135.1 Planktothrix sp. PCC 11201
AGCATTTCCCAAGGTAAAATGTAACCAAAAACTATCGGGATTAATCTCCAGGGCTTGACGATACCAATTAATCGCTTCTGCGGGTTTTCCGGTCTTAGAACAAATTTCTCCTAACTTATAATAGGAACCAAAAAACTTGGGATTTAGAGCGATTCCTTGATAATAAGCAACGGTGGCTTCTGGCCATTTTTCCTGTTCAGATAAAGCATTTCCCAGTTGATGATATGTCCAAGAAAAATCTGGGCACAGTTCAATAGCTTTTTGATAATTGGCGATCGCTTGTTCGTAATTTTTTTGTTGCACTAAAGCATCGGCTAAACTTTGATAAGATAGATGGCTTTGGGGATTCAGAATAATCGCTTGATTATAGGCTGCGATCGCTTCTTCCCAATGTTGTTTCCGACTTAATGCTTCCCCTAACCAATAATAAGATTGGGGCAAACTCGGGTAAACTTCTACCCCCTTTCTATACAATTCAATTGCTGACTCTAATTTGCCTTTTTCAATTAAGGTTTTCCCAAAGTCCATATACTCTTGAGGGACAACAGACTGGGGTTCTAAAATTAAGGCTTGATACC
>NZ_LT797723.1 GCF_900009135.1 Planktothrix sp. PCC 11201
TCAGGGAAAATAAAGTTTTCGTGGGGTTGATCCGCAGGAGCCATCCAAGCCCGCAGACCTTCATTTAACAGAATGTTCTTGGTATAGAACGTTTCAAATTCAGGATCTTCCGCCGCCCGTAATTCCTGGGAGACGAAATCATAAGCCCGTAGGTTCAGTGCTAAACCCACAATCCCGATGGAACTCATCCACAAGCCCGTGAC
>NZ_LT797724.1 GCF_900009135.1 Planktothrix sp. PCC 11201
ATGATTTAAGTCGTTGTTTAATGGGAAAATTAAACATCCTTGATGCGATAGAATACTTAACAGGAGAAACCATGTCCGAAGGATTAGAATTAGAAAGCGTAGAGGCTTCTGGTTGTGGTTGCCAAGAGACTCAAATTAACGAGTCTGAACTTGATAGTGAACTACAACCCGCATCGGAAATAAACCCCGATGAAATAGTTGCTTCTGTGACGACCCAAACCCCGATTAATATTCCCTCATTCCCTCAACAAATTACAACCCAACCCGTTATGTCCAATCGTACCTCAAATTTTGTGACTGCCAGTGAAGCCCC
>NZ_LT797725.1 GCF_900009135.1 Planktothrix sp. PCC 11201
ACTTGCATGTGTTAAGCAGACCGCCAGCGTTCATCCTGAGCCAGGATCAAACTCTCCATTTTGAAGAATCTGTTGTTTTGGCTCTAAAACTTGTTTCTCAAAGTTTTAGAATTTTTTGCTTTTTCAGAAAGTTTGTGTTAAACTCCCTGATTAAGAATCAATTCTTTAATAACGAGATTAAGAATGTTTTAACTTGGCTTTCAAACTCTTTAGTTGTCCAGGTTCGGTGTGTCTTTGTTTTTCGACACTTTT
>NZ_LT797726.1 GCF_900009135.1 Planktothrix sp. PCC 11201
GGGGACTTATCTAGTCCAGAGGTGTTAGGAATACGGTTAGGCATAATGATTACGTCCTCTGTTACGGTACTACTAACAGTGTAACACTGATTCATTTAGCCTACAATGTCTTAAAGGATTAAATATACTCGATACATTAATTATGCGCCTTGACTAAAGCATATCACTGTAACACCCTTTATATATAGGTTTTAAAACTTGTACTAAAAAGTCAAC
>NZ_LT797727.1 GCF_900009135.1 Planktothrix sp. PCC 11201
TAAGCTGCTACGCAGCTTGATTTAATAAATAGCATTTCCTTTGTTTTTAATTTTGCGAGACCAATTAATGATTAAATCTCCTTCGTTTAACAATTTATTCAATAATTCTTCTAACTGCTCTACTGATTCAAATAGCCGATGAGCAATATATTCTTTAGCTGAGTGCCAAACCAATTCAATTAAATTAAAGTCAGGGCTGTAAGGGGGCAAAAACTCTAACCTAATATTCGGCATTTCTGCTTCTATTCTCTCTAAAATCTCTTTCTTTTTATGAAAACTAGCATTGTCTAAAATTATTACTAATTTAGGCCCAGTTTCTAAAAATTCTTCGGCTAATTTTCCCGACTCTATCCATTCTTCAACAATCCAATTATGTAAAGCTTTGATTTGTTGATAAAAGGTCTCCGATTCTCCTTTCTTAATCACAAAATTTATTCTTTTTTTATCGCTATACCTTAACCCTCCCATTAGATTTACTCTTCCTTTCCTTCTTTGTCCTGTTACTTTTTTTCGGCTTCCCTTTTTCCCCCAGGTTTTTCTTCTTATTACTCTCAAACTAAATCCTACTTCATCCCAAAACCATACTTGCAAGCGTTCAGGTGATTCTTTTTCTATTTTTAAATACTCTAACAATTTCTCTTTAAATGCTTTCCTGTGTACCGGATTTTGTTTGTCCTCTAAGCTGTACTTTGCCCAAAGGTAAACGTACTTTTTTCTTTGTAATATTCTCCTGACTTGAGAGCCACTCAACTTAATTCCTGTTGCTTGCTCTAAATATGTTGCTAATCTATTTCCTGTCCATCTCCCAAATTCATATCCGTATTCTGATGGTTCTTTTTCTACTACTTTTAGTAACATTTCTTCATATTCAGCCGTAGCTTTCCGAAAGTTTCCTTGGCTTCTTCCATCTATAAAACTCTCCATTTTATCGGGATCACCATGAACAGCCCAGTACGCTACTGTCGGATAGGAAATTTCTAAAAAATTGGCTATCTTTTGATAGGTTTTTCCCTCATTCATTAATAATAAAATTAAAATCCTTTCTCTAATTTGAGCATTTTGATTTTCTTTCATTTCTTTAAGTAATCTTTCTTTTTGCTCTTTAGACAGATGATTTTTGGCTGGCATTGGGGGTTATATCCCTAAAAATACTTAATCTTCTATTATACAATCAAGCTGCGTAGCAGCTTA
>NZ_LT797728.1 GCF_900009135.1 Planktothrix sp. PCC 11201
CCAGCGATTAGAAATCGTGGCTACACAGACAAAACCCACCTTCGTGGGTTTAAGACCTGAATTTTCTCTTAGTCCACGCAGGTGGACTTAGTTTGTATAGTCCGCCGTTTCAACGGCTGGGAACTTCCATAAAAAGCAAGAAAATATCAAAGAACCCAGCGATTAGAAATCGTGGCTACACAGACAAAACCCACCTTCGTGGGTTTAAGACCTGAATTTTCTCTTAGTC
>NZ_LT797729.1 GCF_900009135.1 Planktothrix sp. PCC 11201
GCAGGGCTGTTTCATGTTTGAAAATTATAGCTTACTTTTTAGCCATAATTCTCAAACATAATAGCTATTTTCGGAAGAATTAATATTTCCTATAAGGGCTATATAATATTAATTATATGAAATAGTTATCTAAATAGCATAAATATTCCTATTCCCTACGGAGTAAGACTTACGTTTGTGATTTTTCTCTATTTTTCCTAAACTAATCGCTCTATTCTTAACTTGGGGATGAAGAGATAGCCACTAATTTCTCCCACTGATTTCCTAACCACCTTCTTCCCTCTGTTATTGATAAAAATCCTAAACCTCTGAAAATATTCAATCCTAGGGTGTTGAGCAATGCCAAATTAGTCGCCGCTCGTACTTGATGAATTTTCATACTATCCTCTTTAAATAACACATCTTTTACCCAATGAACTTGATTTTCAATCCCCCAATGCCCTTTAATCTTTTGGGAAAAAAATTCTGCCTTTTCCCAGATACTACTTATATAATAAACCGTTTCTTTATCAGACTTTTTTCCTCTGTATCCCCACCGTTCTACCTGAATTATACTTTGAATATGTTCCCAAAGGCTTTCAATTTTTATTGATTTTTTAAACACTGATACCCGACGAGTTATTTCTCGTCCATGACCCCGCTCTTTTTGAGTATCTATACTTTCAGCTTTCGTCGTTTTTATGATTTTTTCGATTTGATTATACAGTTTGATTTGATTCTTCTTAACCGCAATTAAATAATCGTTTTCACTCTCGATAATCTTTCGGACTGTGGTGACATTACAATGTAACGTATCCGCAGTTATCAACTTTCCTTTTAGACCACATTCTCCTATCATCCTTTGGGCTACAGCTTGTTCTGAACCGGTTTTACTCTCGAACTTTTCCGTCGCTAATACTAATCCTGTTTCTTGACTAAATATAGATACCATTATTCCCATGTTTTGCTGCTGATTTCCGGGGTCTTTTACCGTACTTCTTAAACTTTTTCCATCTATTGCTAATCCCTCTATTCCCTTTAATTTAGGAGAATTATCTCTTGACCATTCTTTTACTATTTTACTTAAATCTTTCTCATCTACTCCTCTCATTACCCTTCTTATTGTTGAAATAGCACTTCCCATAACTCATACCTTTTTCCCTGACTTTTTCTGAAGTCCTTGACTTTTTTTAAATTTTCTATTAAACTCGTTAGCATCTTTTTTTAGAAAAAATGGCGATCGCTTTCCATTTTATCAGGTGGCTATCGCTCTTTCTTTACTCTTTTTCACCCGACTTTGAAACAGCCCTGCCC
>NZ_LT797730.1 GCF_900009135.1 Planktothrix sp. PCC 11201
CTCCTTTAAGCTGTTGTTAAAAGATTACTGGAAACAAACTCAAAAAAAGAAAAAAGAACTGTACAATTATGTAGGAAAAGATTTTGAGAAATACCTGTTACTTAATTTAGGATATGCCGCCAGAATGTATCCTAAACTTTGGCAGGGATTAGAAACAGATCAACCCGTTGGATTAGAATTAAATCTGATTGAAGCCTTTGAATTTCTCAAAGAAAGTGCCTGGATACTCGAAGATTCAGGATATAAAGTCATCATTCCCGCTTGGTGGACACCCCAAGGTCGTCAGCGCGCTAAAATTCGTTT
>NZ_LT797731.1 GCF_900009135.1 Planktothrix sp. PCC 11201
GAAATTGACTTAAAGTATTTAGATGAATCGGGTTTTTGTCTGTGGAGTGAACCGGGTTACACCTATTATTTTAGAGGGGAACAAAAACGTTTAGAACAAACACATCGTCGGGGTCGAAGATTAAGTATTATTGGGTTTTTGCAACAGCAAATCAGTTTTGTTTACGGCTTGGTGATTGGAGGTGTGAATCGCAAGTGTTATATCCAAATGATGGAACAAGAAGCAACAGAGGCTGAAAA
>NZ_LT797732.1 GCF_900009135.1 Planktothrix sp. PCC 11201
TTTAGGGAGACCTACTTTTGAGTTGAGTGTTGAATCCAACAAATATAGCACCCTCAAAAGTCATCCCAGGTCGTACTAGGAAAAAAGAGACTTTCAAACGTATTTTAAAGTTCGGAAAAAGGGCTATTAGCTCAGGTGGTTAGAGCGCACCCCTGATAAGGGTGAGGTCCCTGGTTCAAGTCCAGGATGGCCCACCTAAACCAATGTGGGGGTATAGCTCAGTTGGTAGAGCGCTGCCTTTGCAAGGCAGATGTCAGCGGTTCGAGTCCGCTTACCTCCACTGAAAATATTCCTAGAACAAATCAGCACTACAGCTTTCCGACAAGAAAGAGTAAATGCTGGGAAAAGTTCCAGCCAGAACCTTGAAAACTGCATAGAAGAATCAAAAGGGATCAAATTAATGAAACCAGAACCGGGAATAAGAAACCCGGAAAAGTTCTGGTGTTCAGGAGTTCGGAAACGAACAGAAAATCTCTGAAAAAGAGAAAGTGGTCAAGATAGAAAGGGCTGACGGTGGAAACCTTGGCACACAGAGGCGAAGAAGGACGTGG
>NZ_LT797733.1 GCF_900009135.1 Planktothrix sp. PCC 11201
AACAGATTCTTCAAAATGGAGAGTTTGATCCTGGCTCAGGATGAACGCTGGCGGTCTGCTTAACACATGCAAGTCGAACGGAATCCCTCGGGATTTAGTGGCGGACGGGTGAGTAACACGTAAGAACCTGCCTCTAGGACGGGGACAACAGTTGGAAACGACTGCTAAACCCGGATGAGCCGAAAGGTAAAAGATTTATCGCCTAGAGAGGGGCTTGCGTCTGATTAGCTAGTTGGTAAGGTAAAGGCTTACCAAGGCGACGATCAGTAGCTGGTCTGAGAGGATGATCAGCCACACTGGGACTGAGACACGGCCCAGACTCCTACGGGAGGCAGCAGTGGGGAATTTTCCGCAATGGGCGAAAGCCTGACGGAGCAAGACCGCGTGGGGGAGGAAGGTTCTTGGATTGTCAACCCCTTTTCTCAGGGAAGAACTCAATGACGGTACCTGAGGAAAAAGCATCGGCTAACTCCGTGCCAGCAGCCGCGGTAATACGGGGGATGCAAGCGTTATCCGGAATGATTGGGCGTAAAGAGTCCGTAGGTAGTCAATCAAGTCTGCTGTTAAAGAGCGAGGCTTAACTTCGTAAAGGCAGTGGAAACTGTAAGACTAGAGTGTAGTAGGGGCAGAGGGAATTCCTGGTGTAGCGGTGAAATGCGTAGAGATCAGGAAGAACACCGGTGGCGAAGGCGCTCTGCTGGGCTATAACTGACACTGAGGGACGAAAGCTAGGGGAGCGAATGGGATTAGATACCCCAGTAGTCCTAGCGGTAAACGATGGAAACTAGGTGTGGCCTGTATCGACCCGGGCCGTGCCGAAGCTAACGCGTTAAGTTTCCCGCCTGGGGAGTACGCACGCAAGTGTGAAACTCAAAGGAATTGACGGGGGCCCGCACAAGCGGTGGAGTATGTGGTTTAATTCGATGCAACGCGAAGAACCTTACCAGGACTTGACATCTCTGGAATCCTGCTGAAAGGTGGGAGTGCCGAAAGGAACCAGAAGACAGGTGCTGCATGGCTGTCGTCAGCTCGTGTCGTGAGATGTTGGGTTAAGTCCCGCAACGAGCGCAACCCTCGTCGTTAGTTGCCATCATTAAGTTGGGAACTCTAGCGAGACTGCCGGTGACAAACCGGAGGAAGGTGAGGATGACGTCAAGTCAGCATGGCCCTTACGTCCTGGGCGACACACGTACTACAATGCGAGGGACAGAGAGCAGCCAACCCGCGAGGGAGAGCGAACCTCTTAAACCCTGGCACAGTTCAGATTGCAGGCTGCAACTCGCCTGCATGAAGGAGGAATCGCTAGTAATCGCAGGTCAGCATACTGCGGTGAATCCGTTCCCGGGCCTTGTACACACCGCCCGTCACACCATGGAAGTGAGCCACGCCCGAAGTCATTACTCTAACCCGTAAGGGGGGAGGGTGCCGAAGGCGGGGTTGATGACTGGGGTGAAGTCGTAACAAGGTAGCCGTACCGGAAGGTGTGGCTGGATCACCTCCTTTTAGGGAGACCTACTTTTGAGTTGAGTGTTGAATCCAACAAATATAGCACCCTCAAAAGTCATCCCAGGTCGT
>NZ_LT797734.1 GCF_900009135.1 Planktothrix sp. PCC 11201
CATCAGAAATTTCTAATTACTCCCCTATTCAAAAACAATCGGATTTCACAACTAATCCCAGAGATATTGTTACACCAGAAATCTCTAATTACTCCCCTCTACAGAAACAACCAGATTCCACAATTAGTCCCACAGATAGTAGTGATTCCCAGGATATTGCTACACCAGAAATATCTAATTACTCCCCTATTCAGAAACAACC
>NZ_LT797735.1 GCF_900009135.1 Planktothrix sp. PCC 11201
GATTTAATATATTTAGTCGCTTCATAACCATCCATCACAGGCATTCGCATATCCATCCAAATTAAATGGGGTTCCCATTGGTTCCAAATGGCGATCGCTTCTAGTCCATTCCTGGCTTCTTTTAACTCAAATCCTAACGGACTAAGCAACTGAATTAATAATTTGCAATTAATTGGTTTATCATCAACCGTCAGAATTTTATAGATCGGCTGACCTGGTATTAATTCTAATACTTTTTGTTTGGTTTTTGTGGGTTCATTATTGATATTTTGACTGGGTTTTGCCTGAATTTGAAATCTAAAGGTTGTGCCTTTTCCTAATTCACTTTCAACCGCAATATCTCCCCCCATTAATTGGACAAATTTCCGACTAATGGCTAATCCTAAACCCGTCCCTTCTTGCTTTTCTTTTCCGGCTTGCGCTTGGCTAAAGGCTTCAAAGAGTTTCGGTAATTCCGCCTCGGAAATTCCCACTCCCGTATCGCGGATTTTAAAATTTAAGGTAAGCTGCTACGCAGCTTGATTGTATAATAGAAGATTAAGTATTTTTAGGGATATAACCCCCAATGCCAGCCAA
>NZ_LT797736.1 GCF_900009135.1 Planktothrix sp. PCC 11201
TTTTCAGCCTCTGTTGCTTCTTGTTCCATCATTTGGATATAACACTTGCGATTCACACCTCCAATCACCAAGCCATAAACAAAACTGATTTGCTGTTGCCAAAACCCAATAATACTTAATCTGCGACCCCGACGATGTGTTTGTTCTAAACGTTTTTGTTCCCCCCTAAAATAATAGGTGTAACCCGGTTCACTCCACAGACAAAAACCCGATTCATCTAAATACTTTAAGTCAATTTC
>NZ_LT797737.1 GCF_900009135.1 Planktothrix sp. PCC 11201
GTGCGAGACGTTCCTGCCAAAGTCTAGGAATAAAACCCGAAAACGTAAGCAGGGAGATAGGTTCAGACAATTGGTCAATGGAGTTAAAATCCACCAATAAATCCAATCAAAACCTGTCTTAACTTTAAATATGTGACCTTAAAGGAAGGTCAATCTTGGAATCAATGGTACGGATATCCGAAATTAAAAAAAATACGGTAGCCAAACCAAAAAGATTCGGCAATTCCCACAACGCCAGACTGATTATCAAAACGTTGAAGCTGGGAATAACGGGAAATCGGGTGTAAGTCAAATGCCTAGGTAGTTCTCTAGCCAATTGCCCAAGTTTAACGCGAGTAAACATCCGTCTGAACTGTCGTAAACATTATGTAGTGAAATTGACTTGATACACTGCGTTCAAAAGAACAAGGGGAAAAGATAGAGGTCTCCAAACACCTTTATAAAAGGTAAGGTTTTTTATACAACACTTACTGAGATTCCCAAAAGTACCCCGGCAGATAGGATGAAACTAAAGGCAATAATCCCATATTTAAGGAACGT
>NZ_LT797738.1 GCF_900009135.1 Planktothrix sp. PCC 11201
CCGATTGAATTAGAGTGGCAACATCTCAAAAAAGATGAACTATCAGGACAAACATTTGAGGATGAATTAGACCTGGCTTATGCGGTAATTAATGGTATTCAAGCTAGAGCAGAAAGAGGAAACTACAGCACACAACGGATGAAATTTCACTCGGAGCAACAACAAAGTTAACTTTTCGTTACATACTTGTTGATTTTCTCGCCCACCTACTTA
>NZ_LT797739.1 GCF_900009135.1 Planktothrix sp. PCC 11201
TATTGATTATGCTTGTATTTTTTATTCATGGTGTCGCCACAAGAGATGCTTGCTACTCATCAAATTTACAACAAATTATCAAAACAGAATTTAGTCAACGGGGAGAAAAAAATCCTCATTTTTATGCTAGTTTTTGGGGTTCTGCCTTAACAGATATGGGGAAAATATGGAATGGGATTGATGAAGATTTAGCACACGCTAAAAAGAAATATTCTAAAAGTGATAGTGAAGAGTTTTTGAAATATCGATCGTTTAGAGAAGGTTTCTTTTCTCAATTTATGGGGGATTTCTTTACCTATATGAATTCTGATAAGGGTCGAGAAATTCGTAAAATAATCGCTCATCAACTCTATAATTTTATTAAGCAAAACCCCAATGATTCTGAAATTCATATTGTTGCCCATTCGTTAGGAACTGTAATTCTATGGGATGTTTTATTTTCAGATCGATTTTCAGCGAAAGACCCAGCTTTATCTATTCGAGCTATGATTCGAGAATTACAAAATCAGACAGATGTAAAACTTAAACATCAGGTTAATTTGAGCAGTATCACGCTCATAGGTTCGCCCATTTTATTTATTAATACGATGTTAGATGTTCGTCCCGAAAAAGTCAATCAATTTGCTCATTTCTATTCTTCGGAACAGCCTTTAAGATGGCTGAATTTAATTCATGGTTCCGACTTAATGGCTTATCCTTTAAAAGCGAATTTACATCTGGCTGAAAATAGTTATCTAAAATTTGAAGATGAGTATTTATTAGAGGATGCTAACTGGGTTGAAAAAATAGCTAGAAATTTTGGTCAAAATGACTTAGCAATGGCTGTGAGTTCTGGTGATGCCCATAATAGTTATTGGAATTGTCCTTACACTGCTAGATTAATTACTAATAATATTTTGAATCAACTTGACAATAATGGTTGATTCTAAAAAAATATTAAATCTCAAAACAAAAATGATTGAAGTGGTTGAAATTGATCATGATTGGTTTAATCATTTATAATTGCTATACTATAATTAAATACTAACCCAACCCTAAAACACTTTACCTATTATTGATTATGCTTGTATTTTTTATTCATGGTGTCGCCACAAGAGATGCTTGCTACTCATCAAATTTACAACAA
>NZ_LT797740.1 GCF_900009135.1 Planktothrix sp. PCC 11201
AGCAATTAGCCCAAAAATTAGAACAAGAACGGTCGATTAAATTGAGTCCCGATAGATTAAGACGGGTGCTCAAAAAAAGGGGGTGAATTGGAAGCGAGCCAGAAAGAGCCACAAAGGAAAACAAGATCCGATAGTCCGTGCTCAGAAACAGGCAGATTTAGAGATGTTGGAATTATCGGCTGCGGCTGGAGAAATTGACTTAAAGTATTTAGATGAATCGGGTTTTTGTCTGTGGAGTGAACCGGGTTACACCTATTATTTTAG
>NZ_LT797741.1 GCF_900009135.1 Planktothrix sp. PCC 11201
GGGGGGGTTAATAAGCGCTTGACCAAGAACGAACTTCACCCAAGGTGACAGGAATGGTATCGCTAACATCAATGGTAAAGCGATAGATTTTTTTGGCGCGACGGCTATTTTCCGGGTCAAAGAATTTTAATTTCACATCCCAACAATCGCTATCTAAACGACAGAAAGGACTTTTTTCTACGGTAATACTATCTAATTCATAACCTGCACCCACCGCTTGAGCAAAGGTTTGGGCGGCTTGGAAAGCATTTGTAGAAGCAAAATTTAAAGCTCTGTCTTGAGAGGTTGTACCTAAGTTGCGTAAATCATAATAAATCCGATTTAAGAAGCTGCTTAAGGTGCGGCGAATGGCATCTTCTTGAGCATCACCAGCTTCAGCTTGCACACTTTCAATTGCGGCACTGACTAAGGTATTAACTTTCCAGCCGTATAAACCACGAGTATTATTAATTTCAATTACCGGAACAACTTGTCCTGAGAATAACTTAACACTACGTCCGGTTAAAACACCAGGAATACTAACTCGTTGCACAAATTCGGGATTATTTTCTTCTTGAATTTGCCCGTCTAAAAGTGATTGTAAAACCTCATAAACATCTCGGGAAAAACCGCCTACGGGTTCAATGGCATAAATAGGAGTTAACTCTAAATTAAGTGTCCAAATTAACGCTTTAGCTTCGGGTAAATTTTCTCCTAAATAATCTACCATTTGCCGAGCATCGTAGGGATTAGCAGGAATCATTGTTCCTTCAATACTAACTCCTGGCATCAGTTGTTTAAAGGAATCTCTGCG
>NZ_LT797742.1 GCF_900009135.1 Planktothrix sp. PCC 11201
TTATTAATATTAACTGTCAATGCCTTCTCGAAAGTCAGTCCCGCAGCATCAGTGGTTTTCAGTCGGATACTGTAACTGGACTTAGTTTCAAAGTCAGGGGAAGCGTTGATTTTCAGTTGGTCACCCACAAGGGTAAAGGCGGTGTTATCAGTATCTCCCGTACCCGTGACTAAACTATAAGTAAAGGTATCACCGACATCCAGATCGGTGCTGGTTAATGTCCC
>NZ_LT797743.1 GCF_900009135.1 Planktothrix sp. PCC 11201
GTTGCAGCAGCAGCCGCCGTGTTCCTGATTTACCCCATCGGTCAAGGTTCCTTCTCTGATGGTATGCCTTTAGGAATTTCTGGAACCTTCAACTTCATGTTAGTGTTCCAAGCCGAACACAACATCCTGATGCACCCCTTCCATATGTTAGGCGTTGCTGGGGTGTTTGGTGGTAGTTTATTCTCCGCCATGCACGGTTCCTTAGTTACCTCCTCTTTGGTGCGTGAAACCACCGAAGTCGAGTCCCAAAACTACGGTTACAAATTCGGTCAAGAAGAAGAAACCTACAACATCGTTGCAGCCCACGGTTACTTTGGTCGTTTAATCTTCCAATATGCCAGCTTCAACAACAGCCGGAGCTTACACTTCCTGTTAGGTGCTTGGCCCGTGATCGGGATTTGGTTCACCGCTTTAGGTGTGTCCACCATGGCCTTCAACCTGAACGGTTTCAACTTCAACCAGTCAATCATCGACTCTACCGGTCGCGTGATCAACACCTGGGCGGATGTGTTAAACCGCGCTAACCTGGGTATGGAAGTCATGCACGAGCGCAACGCTCACAACTTCCCCTTAGACTTAGCTTCTGGTGAATCGGCTCCTGTGGCTTTGGTTGCTCCTCAAATTAATGGTTAATTTTTAACCTCAATATTCCAAAAGACGCTCTCCGC
>NZ_LT797744.1 GCF_900009135.1 Planktothrix sp. PCC 11201
TGGACGGCACAGACTGTCAGAGAAGTGTTGCACAAATGGGAAAAGTTGGGGCTAGAAGGGTTATGGGAAAAACCCGGTCGCGGGGGGAAAGCCAAGTGGAAAGAAGATGACTTAGTATTTTTAGAAGAATGTCTCAGAAAAGAGCCCCGGACATACAACTCTCAGCAATTAGCCCAAAAATTAGAACAAGAACGGTCGATTAAATTGAGTCCCGATAGATTAAGACGGGTGCTCAAA
>NZ_LT797745.1 GCF_900009135.1 Planktothrix sp. PCC 11201
GTTTCTTTGGTATTTGCGATCGCATTTGGGGCGGGTTTAGCCAGATTTTCGATCATTAACAGAGCATTCGGGGCGGGTTTAGCCAGATTTTTGCTAATTAACAGAGATAGTCTCGAACCTGCCCCTACAATTGGGGGATTTGATAATAGGGGAAAGTGCGATCGCCTGTGTCTAAATCAACCCATGACAATCACCCTAATTATCTTAATATTACCCAAACTGTAGGGGCGGGTTCGCGTT
>NZ_LT797746.1 GCF_900009135.1 Planktothrix sp. PCC 11201
TACACTCAATCGGGTGTGGGTTATACGGAGTCAGGGGCGGGATTGGGCTATACCCAGTCGGGTGTTGGCTATACTCAATCGGGTGTGGGTTATACTCAATCGGGTGTAGGTTATACGGAGTCAGGGGCGGGATTGGGCTATACCCAGTCGGGTGTTGGCTATACTCAATCGGGTGTGGGCTATACCCAATCCGGTATTGGCTACACTCAATCGGGTGTAGGTTATACGGAGTCAGGGGCGGGATTGGGCTATACCCAGTCGGGTGTTGGCTATACTCAATCCGGTGTGGGCTATACCCAATCCGGTATTGGCTACACTCAATCGGGTGTGGGTTATACGGAGTCAGGGGCGGGATTGGGCTATACCCAGTCGGGTGTTGGCTATAC
>NZ_LT797747.1 GCF_900009135.1 Planktothrix sp. PCC 11201
CCATTTTGTATTTTTCCCCTTTCTTGGGATCAGTCCAGTCACAACCAAAGCCCTTGGTCGCCGGAACAAATTGGTTCCAGGGAATCGGATCAACTGGGCCTTCCGTTGCCCAAACAATATTAAATAATCCATCATCCCGTACCTGTCCCATCCGCACGGTTTTAGAAATATGATGGTTGGGGAACATCGTCACTTTGCCCTCAGGAGCATCGAAACTTTGACCGATAGCTGCCAATCTAACCTTCTCTAAATCATCAGCAGTTCCGGCTTTTTCTACGGCCTGTTTCCACAAATAGACCATCAAATAAGCGGCTTCCATCGGGTCATTTGTTACCCGGTCTGGCCCATATTCAGCTTTAAACGCTTCGACCCATTTCTTATTAGTGGGAGTGTCAACGGTTTGGAAATAGTTCCAAGCGGCATAGTGACCCAAAAGGAAGTCCTTCCCAATTTGTCGGACTTCTTCTTCCCCAATACTGACCGACATCACCGGATATTTTTCCGGGGTCATTCCCGCCCCCTGTAACTGTTTGAAGAAGGCTACATTACTATCTCCATTCAAACTATTAAAAATCACACCGCCATTGGGTAATGCCTGTTTAATTTTAGTAATAATTGGGGTAACTTCCGTATTCCCTAGAGGTAAATAATCTTCCCCTACGGTTGTGCCACCAATAGCT
>NZ_LT797748.1 GCF_900009135.1 Planktothrix sp. PCC 11201
ATGTCATTGGAAGGATAATATTGCCGTTTCGGCAAGTTTATCCTTCCAATTGACTCCGGCAAATATATGCTTCCAATTGGATTGGAGATGCTCTAGCATCTCACACGAATATACGACTCACAACTAATGCCTTGTTTTTCTTGGGTACTGAGGTAAAGCTTTTACCTCCAAGTCTCCTTGGCACTGGCTTGAGTGCTTGACTTAATCTTACTTCTTCATCTTTTGAAAAAATCTTAAATTTTTGGCAGCTTTATGGTTCCATTTTTAGTTAACGGCAATCTTATGCTTCCAACTGTTGCAGATGTCGGGTGACTACTTAACCTCAGAATGAATGTTACAGCTACAGTCACGGCAATATTATCCTTCCAGTTCCGGCAATATTATCCTTCCAATGACA
>NZ_LT797749.1 GCF_900009135.1 Planktothrix sp. PCC 11201
TGGACGGCACAGACTGTCAGAGAAGTGTTGCACAAATGGGAAAAGTTGGGGCTAGAAGGGTTATGGGAAAAACCAGGTCGCGGGGGGAAAGCCAAGTGGAAAGAAGAGGACTTAGTATTTTTAGAAGAATGTCTCAGAAGAGAACCCCGGACATACAACTCTGAGCAATTAGCCCAAAAATTAGAACAAGAACGGTCGATTAAATTGAGTCCCGATAGATTAAGACGGGTGCTCAAA
>NZ_LT797750.1 GCF_900009135.1 Planktothrix sp. PCC 11201
CGAAAAAATGGGTAGAAACCCCGTCGTTCTACGACGGCTTTGTGTTAGAATTGTAGATGGTCACTGGCCCACCCGTGACGATGGATTCAGACAGCCTAACGAGCGAAGCCCAGTTGTACTGGCGGCGCAGAAAAATCGGTAGACCGGGAAAATGAGGATAGGGCAATGGGCAGTCCACCCCTAGAATCAACACAAACTTCAGAATTCTCTTTTTGAGACTTCGACATATAAGAACCGCAGGGCTTGCGGGGATAGTCTGTGGAGCGAACATAAGACCAGAAAACTCCTTGTGGGTAGAGGCAGTTGCTAAGAAGCAGAAACCTGAATTGTGAAGTTTAGGAATCATCGTCCGTTTTACGGCGGTGAGGATGTCAA
>NZ_LT797751.1 GCF_900009135.1 Planktothrix sp. PCC 11201
TATTGAGGCTGATTTACCTCTTGTCGCATTTGTTGTTCTAACTGTGCATGACGTTGTTGACGATATTGATCAAATGATTGTTGACTATTAGGATTGTTAGGGTTGTTGTTATTATAATTCCCGTTATTGTTACCCTGTTGCCAAGTCGCATACTCCTGATCTAAACGTTGATCCAAATTATTATGAGCATCTCGAATCATTTGGGCTTTT
>NZ_LT797752.1 GCF_900009135.1 Planktothrix sp. PCC 11201
TAAGCTGTTGTGCATTTAAACTGTGATTATAGCATTACCTTTGTTTTTAAGTTTACGTCCCCATTTAATAGATAACTGTCCCTCATTTAAAAGCTGATGCAATAAACACTCTAGCTCATCAACTGATTTAAAGAGTCGATTAGCAATATATTCTTTAGCTGAATGCCAGACCAATTCAATTAAATTATAATCTGGACTATATTCTGGAAGAAATTCTAAATAGATATTCGGCATTTCTGCTTTGATTTTTTCTAGGTATTCTTCTTTTTTGTGAAAACTTGCATTATCAAGAATAATGACAATCTTGGCTCCTTTTTCTACAAATTCTTCTGCTTGATTTCCCGCTAATACCCACTCATGAATTAGCTCTTGATAAAAACTTTTTAACACTTGATAAAAATTATTTGCATTCCCTTTATCCAGAAATTCTACAAATCTTTTTTTGTCCGAGTACCTCAATCCTCCCATAACATTAACTTTTCCTTTTCTTCTGTCTCCTCTAATCTTTCTCCTCTTTCCTTTTTTACACCAGTTCTTTCTTTTTATTACTCTTAAATTAAATCCACTTTCATCCCAAAACCATACCTGTAATTGTTCTGGACTTTCTTTTGTTATTTTTAAATACTCTTCTATTTTATTTTTAAATAATTTCCTTTTTTCTGGATCTCTTTTCTCTTCCAAGCTATACTTTGCCCACAAGTAAACATACTTTTTTTTCTTTAATATCCTTCTCACTTGTGAACCACTTAATTTTATTTCTGTGATTTGTTCTAAATAAGTTGCCAATCTTTCTCCTGTCCATCTCCCAAATTCATATCCTAATTCTTCCGGTTCTTTTTCTACAGTTTCTAATAATATCTCTATATATTTATCTGTGGCTTTTCTATAATTTCCTTTCATTCTTTCATCTTTTAGGCTTTCTAACTTGTCCGGATCTCCATGTACACACCAATAACATACTTTATTTATTGAACATCCCAAAAAATTGGCAATTTCACTTTGTTTTTTACCATCATTTAGCAATAGTAGAATCAAGATTCTTTCTCTAATTTGTCCATTTTCTTCCTCTTTCAATCTTTTCTGTAGTTTCTCTACTTGCTTTTCATTTAAGTGATTTTTAGCAGGCAT
>NZ_LT797753.1 GCF_900009135.1 Planktothrix sp. PCC 11201
GTCAATTTTTTCTTCTAAAGTTCCCAAAGCCACAAATTTATGAACAAATACATTTTTAGTTTGACCAATCCGAAAAGCTCGATCCGTTGCTTGATCCTCCACCGCCGGATTCCACCAGCGATCAAAGTGAAATACATGATTTGCTTTGGTTAAAGTAATTCCCACACCTCCGGCTTTCAAAGAGAGAATAAAGACAGAAGGTTCGGTTTCAGGATTTTGGAATTGAGTAATCATTTGTTCGCGTTTCGTGCGATTTGTACCCCCATGAATATAATAGGTATTATAATGATAATGATGTTTAAAATGTCGTTCTAAACCATCACAAACTTCT
>NZ_LT797754.1 GCF_900009135.1 Planktothrix sp. PCC 11201
TGAATAGGGGAGTAATTAGAAATTTCTGGTGTAATAATATCTCTGGGATTAGTTGTGGAATCTGGTTGTTTTTGGAGAAGGGGATAATTAGATATTTCTGGATTAATAATATCCTGGGAATCACTACTATCTGTGGGACTAATTGTGGAATTCGGTTGTTTTTGAATAGGGGAGTAATTAGATATTTCTGGGTTGATAATATCTCTGGGACTAATTGTGGAATCTGGTTGTTTCTGAATAGGGGAGTAATTAGATATTTCTGGTGTAGCAATATCCTGGGAATCACTACTAT
>NZ_LT797755.1 GCF_900009135.1 Planktothrix sp. PCC 11201
GGTTCAAAAGCCCGGAACGTATTGGCTTTGTCTCCATCTTCAAACAGAGTATTTTCCACCGTCGCTCCGTGAATAGCGCACAACAGCGCACCACCCAAGATTCCCGCCACTCCCATCATGTGGAAGGGGTTCAGCGTCCAGTTATGGAAGCCTTGCAGGAACAGAATAAACCGGAAGATTCCAGCTACCCCAAAGCTAGGGCCAAAGAACCAACTAGACTGACCCAAGGGGTACATCAGAAATACACTGACGAACACCGCAATCGGCCCAGTAAAGGCAATGGCGTTATAGGGACGAATACCGACTAAACGGGCAATTTCCAACTGACGCAGACAAAAGCCGATCAGGGCAAAAGCACCGTGGAGGGCAATAAAAGCCCATAAACCGCCCAGTTGACACCAGCGAGTGAAATCCCACTGAGCTTCCGGCCCCCAGAGGAACAGCAGGGAATGTCCCAAGCTGTTGGCGGGGCTACTGACGGCGGCGGTGATGAAATTGCAGCCTTCTAAATAAGAGCTTGCTAAACCGTGGGTGTACCAGGAAGTCACAAAGGTTGTTCCAGTTAACCAGCCACCGAGAGCTAGATAAGCACAGGGGAACAGCAGAACTCCTGACCAACCCACGAAGACGAAGCGATCGCGTTTGAGCCAGTCGTCGAGGA
>NZ_LT797756.1 GCF_900009135.1 Planktothrix sp. PCC 11201
CACTTTCTTGACCTTGAACTTGGGCATCTGCTAGGGCTTGCAACATTCCATTAATCGCTTCAGCTAAACTCGATAATTCATCCTGACCCGTCGCCTCAATTCTTAAACTCAAATTTCCCGTTTCCCTAATTTCATTCACAGAATTATTCAGATGGGTGAGTCGAGAAAGCACTAATTTTTCTAACAATAATAGGGTGATGCCTCCAAAAATCAACCCAACCCCTAATAAAAATAAGGTGAAATAGGCTAAAGTCGTCTGACCTTGTTGATAAATAGGACGGCGAACTTGAACCTGTAACAGTAATTTGGGTTCCCCATAAATATCTGCTATAGTGGCGGAGGCGATCGCTGTTTCTACATTCAAAGATTGCAACTGAATAGCTTTAGGATCAATAATGGTTTCAGGATAGGGTTGAAGTTGCGGCGATAATAGAATCGGACTACTGGCTATTTCCTCAACAATAGGATTCAAACTCAAAGACTGTTGGCTAATTTCCTGCAATCTTTGAATTTCTGAGGGGTCAAGATAACGTCCTAAAATCAAGACTCCTCGGCTTGGCCCCGATGCGGAACTGGTCAAAATCGGTCGTGAAACAATCAGTAATGGACTTTCTGGTAAAACAATGATTCCTTGAAGGGCAACAGGGGTTAAATCGGGTTGTTTGAGACTGGCTAAAAGGGGACGATTTAAGGCAAGATGGGGGGAAAGACTCGGGGGAATCGGTGTTTCCTGATGGCGTTGGGAATCAAATCCTTTACTGAAAACAATTTCACCTTGAGAATTAATCAGAATCAATAAATTGAGTCGCAGGTCGGCAAAGGTAGTATCAACTAAATTAGAAGCAATATATTGATAATTGCGAGCGTCAATAAAGCTATAGGTGTCATCCCATTTCGCTTGATCCTGAGCAATTAAGTCCAAACTATCTAAATCATCATTAATCGCATTTAAAGCCTGAATAATATCTTGACGGACATACTGACTTTCTAATTGACTAAAATCATGTACTAGCAACAAGGAGGCACTAATATACATTGCCACGATTAACCCAATCAGGGCAGCACCAATAATGATCAGTGTTTTTTTTCGCAATTTCATGGCGTGTGACCTTAAACGTGCTATTTGGCAGTAAACGAGGTTGTATTTGCACCCACTTTCTCAGAACAATGATTCTGTACAACCACCAGATGTACCCAATCGGCAGTTACAATCCTTGCAATTGCTAAATGGGAATCCTACTTCCATCAATTCTATACCTATTCTATCTTGCTTTTTGAAGTTCGTAGAGATAGGTCATTGGGGGTCTAAACAGAGGTTAAGGTTAAGAATAGTATTTTACTCCCGATTTGATTGAGTTGTGTTGAAAAACTATAGTTTTAATCTATTGATCACCAGATTTGGTATTAATAATTAACTTAAGGTAAATATTTCTGAACAATCACCCACCCGGACAAAGAAACCGCAGTAAAAGCAAAAAATAAGCCCATATTTAGGCTAAGATGAAGGGGGCGCGCCCAGGGATTTTTGGGATTAATTTGGGTAGCACTCCCAGCCGACCCTAATACTAAACCTACTACAATTAATCCGGCGGCTAGATGAATTGAATGTCCTAAATTCCCGTAATATCCGAGAGTTCCCACTAAACCAACGGTTAGTAAAATTAAGACTAAACCCACCATCCCCCCACCGATCAGGTAATGAAAAGTTCTGAGTCCGTTAGGTCGAGGTTGTTTCCTTGTGCGGGAATATAGCATCCATCCTCCGGTCATTGCTAACAATACATAAGCGAAGATAGAAAATCCCATCGACCAAGCTGCAATTTTCCATAACCATAAAAAGGAGGGTAAATTCATAATAAGGATTTTAACGGAAGTTAATTTGAAGAACTACTATAGAATTCTATGGCATAATCTCTAAATCGTTCTAAATCTTTTTGAATAGTTGACTCCACTACTCCACCCAAAAATAAATTATCCATCAATTGTCCTAAAATCCCTGGAATAGCATAAGAAATCGTTAATTTAACAATACTACTCCCATGGCGATCATAAAACCTAATTGCCCCCCGATTCGGTAAACCATCTACTGATTCCCATTGAATAATTTGATTAGGAATTTGTTTTAAAATCCGCGATAACCAACTAAATTCAAAATTACCTGTTGCTAATTTCCAACGAGATAAATCAGGATTATCCTCTAAAATTTTAACCGAATCAATCCATTTCATCCAACGGGGCATATGTTCTAAATCTGACCATAAACTCCAAGAGACATCAATGGGAACCGGAACTTCAACTTGGACACTATGTTCTAACCAATCAGCCATAATATTTACAAAGTTACAAAGATTTTACCTAATTGAATTTATCCGTTTTAATATACTCAATTATTGTTTAATTATATCAATATCTACTCAAATAAGCTACAGGGATTATTTTAGCGTCCGCACTCACTGGGATTATTTTATCGAGCTTATATGAAATCTAATTATAAACGCTACAGACGATCCCCCCTAGCCCTCCTGTAGAGACGTTGCATACAACGTCTCTACAGGAGGAATGTGTAGAAAATATTTACAGATTTCATATTACATCGGTTTGGGCAAGTCAGCGAGAACGCTGACACTGCAATATTTATCCCAAATAATTATTAGTCAAAAATATAATTTCTCGACTAATAATTATTTATGAAATTCTCAATTATCCAGCAACAACAGGGGAAGGTTTCAGATCGGAAAAGTTGGTTTCTAAGATAGCCTTAGCCGCCTGTCTTCCTGAAATAGTTGCCCCTTCCATACTATCAATATAATCCTGTTGCGTGTAACTTCCAGCTAAAAAGAAATTAGCAACCGGAGTTTTTTGAGCCGGACGGTAAGCGTCCATTCCCGGGGATTCTCGATACAAAGATTGAGCTAATTTAACCACACTATACCAAGTCATATTCAGTTCCCGTGAACTGGGAAATAAATTCTGAACTTGTTTAAGAACGTGTTGGGCAATTTCTTCATTATTTTGTTTAATAAAAGGATCACCCGGGGTTAAAACTAACTGTAATAAAGATCCCTGTCCCTCTCGATAATAGTCGGCCGGACTTGATAATGCTAAATCAGAAAAACAGGAAAAATCCGCATCGGCTGTATATAATAAATTATTAATTCCCGCCGCTTCTTTAAGTTGTTGACGTTTTTGGGGATCATTTAATTCCGTCACCCAACCATCAAAACGCAGTTGTACCGTTGCTACGGGAACCGCTTCTAATTTATAAATATTGTCAAACTCCGGCCATTTTCGCCAAGCAGGGGGAATCATTTTTTGTACCCCCGGAATATCCCCGGCAAAAACATAGGCATCGGCAATAATTGTTTCCTCGGTTTCTCCGTTTGCTACTACCATTCCCGTCACATAGGTTTTACCTTCTATTTCCTGAAATTGTATTTCTCTAACTCGACGGCGGGTATGAATTTTCACGCCCCTTTGTTCCAAATAATTCACAATGGGTTTATGTAAATATTCCGCCGGAGATCCTGCCAACATTCGCAACATAGATGCCTCTGTTTTGGTGGCAAAAAATAGGAAAATCGTTAACATACACCGAGCGGAAATATTCTCAGTATCAATAAATCCCAAGGCATAGGCAATCGGGTTCCACATCCGTTTTAAACTACCCTCAGAACCCCCATGACTGCGAAACCAGTCCGCAAAACTCACCCTATCTAACTCGCGGATAGTCCTCATCGCCCCCTCAAAGTCTACCAACCCTCGGACAATGGGGCTAGTACCCAAAGCGATCGCATTTTGCAGTTTATCAATTACCGAGAGTTGGGAGGTGGTGAAAAATGCCTTCAACCCGTGAAAGGGAGCCCCGGTAAGGAAGCGAAAGTCCAAACTTCCCGTTTTTCCCCCGGTATTAACAAAAATGTGGGTATGGTCTTTTAACAGAAGGTTGTCAATCGCCCCCACCTTCCGCATCAGTTCAAATAAGTTATAGTAGCAGCCAAAAAAGACGTGCAACCCCATTTCAATATGGTTGCCGTCGGGGTCTATCCAACTGCTGACTTTACCCCCGACAAAGGGACGGGATTCAAAAATCTCTACTTCGTGTCCGGCATCCACTAGGCCAATTGCCGTAGCCATGCCCGCTAAACCTGCTCCTGCGATCGCAACCCGCATTTTTTAGACTGCCCTTTACCTTAAGCGTTTGTTTACATATTTTGACATACTCCCCACCGCCGAAGCGGGGGGATTCTTATTCATGGCTCATCGAAGTTCGCTTACTGTATCAAATTGCTGATCAACAGCAGCGGCGATCTTCTCCCCATGCTTTTGCTCGAACGAGCCAGATCCGTCATGCCCTGACGTACTGTGTTTATTCCACTCAACACCAAGAATATTCAATCCTTTGTGCAAGATGTTTAGAGCCGCGTTTGTATCGCGACAAATCTCAATCTTGCAGTTAGGACATGAATGAGTTCTAGTGCTCAGAGACTTCTGCACTCGTTGACCGCAATTAGAGCAATCTTGGGATGTGTAGTTAGGCGATACTGCCACAACCACCTTATCCCAAATCTTGCCGTAGTAGTCTAGCCATTGAGTGTACTGATACCAACCAGCATCAGAAATAGACTTAGCCAAGTGGTGATTCTTGACCATGTTCGCTATCTTTAAATCTTCATAGACCACGATATCGTTAGATATCACTACGTTTCGAGCTTGTTTAATTGCCCAATCTTTCCGTTGGCGTTGGATTTTAAGATGGATTTTACCTAGTCTTTTCCGAGCTTTGTGATAGTTCTTTGATTGGGGTTTAGCACCCTTGACAAATTTCTTACTCAATCGTCTTTGAGCCTTCTTGAGTCGCTTTTCGGCTTTTCTCAAGAACTGCGGATATATTACGGCATTGTCATTTTGGTCTTTAGTGAAAAATTTTAGACCTAGATCCAATCCGACAAGATTGCCTGAATACTCCCCTTGCTCTTTGCGATTAGCATCAAAACAGAACTGAGCATAATACCCATCTGCTCTGCGTACAATCCGCACTCGATTAATTTTTAGCCTATGCAAGTCTTCCTGAGTTTCATGGTTGCAAAATATCGACAATGTTCCAATCTCAAAGCCATCGGTGAACGTGATTGACCGACAATCATCCGATAGCTTCCATCCTGAAACCTTGTACTCAACAGAGCGACAATGTTTTTTAAACTTGGGAAAACCTTTTTTACCTACACCCTTTTTGCATCGGGTATAGAAGTTGGAGATAGCAGCCCAAGCACGTTCAGCACTGGCTTGTCTAGCGGCTGAGTTGAGCTTTTTAGCAAAGTCAAACAATGTGGCTAAGTCTTTGCATATACTGTACAGATCAGCTTTACTCGCGCCTTGATTATCCATCCAATAGCGAACGGCTTTGTTCCGAATGAACTGTGCTGTTCGGATGGCTTCATCAATGGCAGAATATTGCTCTACTGTACCGTGTTTTAGCTTGGCTTCTCTAACTATCATAGCTCGATGATAGCATAGTTTTATCCACAAAAACTCAGATAAAATAACTTTAAGGAAGAAGTACCATTTTTAGCGCATACGGCGACTAAAGCCGCCCCATCGCTCCCTTGGTTTAGTCGCAGCCGAGTTCATCCCTAGCATTGAAAGCAGGGCGTTTTCATTTTCCAAAATGCGATCGCTATCTTCAAAAAAAATCATCAAGTTTTCCGGTCAAATTA
>NZ_LT797757.1 GCF_900009135.1 Planktothrix sp. PCC 11201
CGCTATAGGTAAATACTTACTGTGAGCAGCTTTTAGCTTTCAAGAATGTCCTAATAGATGTGGCGACTGCTATAGCTATTTTCTGAATAATTAATATTTCATATAATTGCTATATTAATATTAATTATAGGAGATATCATTTAAGTAGTATAAATATTCTTATTCCCTACTGAGTAAGACTTGCATACCCGATTTTTGTCTATTTTTCCTAAATTAATTGCTCTTAAACTATATCTTTTTCCCTGACTTTTTCGGAAATCCTTGACTTCTTTTGAATTTTCTATTAAACTTGTTAGCATCTTTATTTTAGAAAAAAATGGCGATCTCTCTCCATTTTATCAGGTGGCGATCGCTCTTTCTTTACTCTTTTTCACCCGACTTTGAAACAGCCCTGCCCCTGCCCCCCCTGCCCCCCCTGCCCT
>NZ_LT797758.1 GCF_900009135.1 Planktothrix sp. PCC 11201
AATGAAACTGGTGATAACTGATTACATTTATGGGTGAGTAAAGAAATATCACAAAACCTCTAAAGTAACGAAATGTTACGAAATTCAGAGATAAGTAATAAAAATTTACAAGTCCCATCTCTCAAGTGCTGAGGTGAAAGCATAACCCCTAGTTTGACTGGATAGCAACCAACAGGCTAAAGCGGGGTTAAAAGGTAGAACTACTGGTAGCCAAAACTGGTAACTATCGAGCAAGAAGTCCATGCGTAGCAAAAACAAAGATGTGTCTGAACCATCGTAATCAATGATGGTGCAAT
>NZ_LT797759.1 GCF_900009135.1 Planktothrix sp. PCC 11201
TGCTTTCAACTCCAAGAAGCCACTCACGAACAAGATAATTGGCTGATTCATTTTTCAGTTTCCTCGAAACAAGACCCATCCTTTAAGCTGTTGTTAAAAGATTACTGGCAACAAACTCAAAAAAAGAAAAAAGAACTGTACAATTATCTAGGAAAAGATTTTGAGAAATACCTGTTACTTAATTTAGGATATGCAGCGAGAATGTATCCTAAACTGTGGCAGGGATTAGAAACAGATCAACCCGTTGGATTAGAATTAAATCTGATTGAAGTCTTTGAATTTCTCAAAGAAAGTGCCTGGATACTAGAAGATTCAGGATATAAAGTCATCATTCCCGCTTGGTGGACACCCCAAGGTCGTCAGCGCGCTAAAATTCGTTTAAAAACGTC
>NZ_LT797760.1 GCF_900009135.1 Planktothrix sp. PCC 11201
TATTGAGGCTGATTTACCTCTTGTCGCATTTGTTGTTCTAACTGTGCATGACGTTGTTGACGATATTGATCAAAGGATTGTTGACTATTGGGATTGTTAGGGTTGTTATTATTATAATTCCCGTTATTGTTACCCCGTTGCCAAGTCGCATACTCCTGATCTAAACGTTGATCCAAATTATTATGAGCATCTCGAATCATTTGGGCTTTT
>NZ_LT797761.1 GCF_900009135.1 Planktothrix sp. PCC 11201
GTCATGAGACAATCTTGTTGAATTTCTTTTTTTTCGGGTTTGCTAATAGATTTAGTCACTTTATTTTCTGCCTTTGGATTTTTTTCCTTGCTCATAATTCCCTTAACTCCTTGTTCAATTTAAGTAAAAACCACAACCTATATTAAAATCCACATCGACAACCTGAAGATTTAAGTTGTTGATAGCTTCGGTTCGCAAAAGCTGCGGGGTCGTTATAATTAGCACCGTGTAATAATT
>NZ_LT797762.1 GCF_900009135.1 Planktothrix sp. PCC 11201
TAAGTAGGTAGGCAGGAAGAAACGAAAGTATGTAAAGATAAATAAAGAGGAAGAAGAAATCTACCGAGGTCATGAAAATATGGGTGCTCGTTTAAGGGTATTTCTAACTCGTGAGCAAGACAAAACCCTGTTCAACCTGAGAACAGCAGATATACCACAGAAAGTTAAAGACCGAGCCGAAGTGATTCGCTTAAACTCACAAGGTTGGTACGTCGAAAAAATAGCAACTTATTTCAATTGGACGGCACAGACTGTCAGAGAAGTGTTGCACAAATG
>NZ_LT797763.1 GCF_900009135.1 Planktothrix sp. PCC 11201
GAGTTCGAGTCTCGCCATCCGCATTAGTTTTAAACCTTTATAATGCTTACATGGCTTAACTTTCACTCGCAAGGACAAAGCCACACGCCCCTCTGACAAGAAAAATCTATCCGTAATCTATCCATTCCCATGATATTCGATAGGATTTTGGATAGATTACTTTTTACCTATCCATACAAACATTTAATCTAAAACCCTAAATAATTAATTTTTACTTATACCCTTAAAACTTAAAAATCCCATTAACACATAAATTTAAAAGTGTCAAATGGGATAAATAGAAAATTATATATAAGGAATAACCCCTACAACTATTCCTACAAGGTTACCTCCCCCTAACCTGACTATTGATTCTATGTCGGTTCAGTTACCCGTCAAGGCACACTACGTTGAAGACACCTTGACTGCTACCTGAAACCTCCAATCAATATTTGTCAGGGGTTAGGGGGAGGGTAGTGTTTCACCCTTTAAAATCACCCTGCCCTATCACTCGCCCAATTACCTTGATAATGTGCGAGCGCCACAAATTTTAGTTTTCACCGTGTAGGCTGTGT
>NZ_LT797764.1 GCF_900009135.1 Planktothrix sp. PCC 11201
TCAGTTGCACAGTCTACAAACACTTGATTTAGAGCGTAGTTATCTGAAAGCACTACCACCGGAAATTGGTCAGTTGCACAGTCTACAAACACTTAATTTACAGCATAATTTTCTGACAGCACTACCACCGGAAATCGTTCAGTTGCACAGTCTACAAACACTTAATTTAGAGCGTAATAATCTGAAAGAACTACCACCGGAAATCGTTCAGTTGCACAGTCTACAAATACTTAATTTAGAGGGTAATTCTCTGAAAGCACTACCACCGGAAATTGGTCAGTTGCACAGTCTACAAACACTTAATTTATTCTATACTTCTCTGACAGAACTACCACCGGAAATCGGTCATTTGCACAGTCTACAAACACTTTATTTACAGTATAATTCTCTGACAGCACTACCACCGGAAATTGGTCAGTTGCACAGTCTACAAACACTTAATTTAGATCATACTTCTCTGAAAGCACTACCACCGGAAATTGGTCAGTTGCACAATCTACAAACACTTAATTTAGAGCATACTTCTCTGGAAGCACTACCACCGGAAATTGGTCAGTTGCACAGTCTACAAACACTTGATTTAGAGCGTAGTTATCTGAAAGCACTACCACCGGAAATTGGTCAGT
>NZ_LT797765.1 GCF_900009135.1 Planktothrix sp. PCC 11201
TATAACCCTCTTCTGTCACTCTCCGAATTAAGCAAGTAGTAAATCAACTAAATTATCCAGAAGAATAAAAGGGTTTAAATCCATTCATGGCACTAATGAGACGATTGAATCCCAGCAATAAATCGGAATTGGGAAAAATATCTAGCCAGGGATAAATTAACCAAAATAGCAACAGTGGTTGGACAATTAAGCGAAGATTATTTAGCACATTCTTCCATCCGTGTTCATGATCCCATTGTTGATGCTCAGAAAAATCAACAGAATTACTTTCTTGTACATGAGGTTCAATTTGACGAGCTTGATTCAAGCCGAAAAAAGCGGGAGAATTTAAACTAATCATTGTGTAAACACAAAAAATAATTGACCACCACTTTTCAATATCCTTAAAATTAGTAAAACGGTAGTCTGTCCAACCTAATTCTTGTTTACATTGCCGAAAGCCATATTCTACCCATGTTCTTAATCCATAAAGATTGCCCACAATTTTCTTGAGTTTACCTTGGAGATTCGTTTTAACAAATGAAGTAGAATTGGACGGCATTGTTTCTGGATCGGTAGTTAACTCCCAATATGTTACCGCTCCTTTTTTACCATAAATTATTTCTCTAATATATCTATTTTCTGATTTTCCGTCGCTAAATACTCTTTTAAATTGACACCATTTATTGGCTCTAACCTTTTGGCTAGAAGGCAGCCAGACTCCATGATTTCCTCTTGATTGGTGCAATTATTCCTAAATGTAAATATTTAAAACATTCATAACTTCTTACTTCTTTGAATAAGTCTTTATACTCGGCACAATATTCATCTATTACTCTCGTTGTTGATTGTGCGTCTCTTGCCAAATGTTTTAGAACTTGTAACTCTACATCCATTGCTCTGCCTCATTTGTAGCGTTTTTATCTTTTCACACTTTAATTTTAACACTCGGAGAGTGACAGAAGAGGGGTATTGCAAGAGGCAATAGGGAATAGGCAATCTCGCTATAGGTAAATACTTACTGTGAGCAGCTTTTAGCTTTCAAGAA
>NZ_LT797766.1 GCF_900009135.1 Planktothrix sp. PCC 11201
GTTTTAAGTGTCTACTTTTTTACGGTTCTGTAGAAATATTTTCTATCTTCCCTTTATACATACCTTGGGAAGATTCACACTCAACACTCCCAATCCCTACCGACACAGCCCCAATAAAAAAGCAACCCTGGTTAGAGGTTGCTTGATAGATTTTTAATTTTGTCTTAGGCTCTAATCGTCTAATTGATAGATGATTCGCAGAATTGCTTTAACCGATGGATCGTCTAAGTTAAAGCCAGAGGATTCTAGTTCTCCTATGGCTACCTGATAGGGTAGCGGGTATTTTGTCGCTTGTTCTGCTAAATCATTAGCGGTCGCCATTGTTTGACGGTTATAAAACTGTTCACTAGCCAACTCTGTATGCCCCATATTTTTGGCGATAACTCCTATGGGTAGCCCTGACAACAAACCCATCATCTTCCCTAGGTGTCTAAATGAGTACCCTTGAGTTGTTGGACATTTCCAGTCTTGTAGTTTGTCACCAAGTTCATTAGAAAATCCACCCGCTATTGTTCTTGGTTTACTATTGGCGTTTGGAGTATATTCTGGTAACTGAACGGGAATATTCTGTAATTTTAAGTAATTTAAAATTACTTTGTTTTGACAGGGAGGGTAGCAAAATCTCCCACCAGTTTTATTGGTAATAAAGTGTTTTTTACCAGATGTATCAGTAACCTCAAATCCGTTGCCCAAAATTAACAACATTTTGGGATTGTTAACCTTATCATTAAATGCGGGGTTAATGCCTTTAGAGTCGGCGTACTTTTTTCCTTTTTCGCCCCATAGTTTTTTAACTTCATTATTGCTAATTGGTTTAAACAAATTAATGGCACTCATAATTTCAGCAGGTCTTAACCCGTAGGCTACACACATTTTAAAAATCCATAACCATCCCTCCCTTGCCATTGCTTGCTTTTCTGGCATTTCTTGGACTAACTTCTCTTGAGATTGCAACCATTCAAAGAATTGCTCCCAATCAATGGCTTTAGTATTCTCCCCTCGTTTTTTTTCAACCTTAATTCTGTTAAGTTTTGGCAATATTTCCTTTTTTGTTAATTCAGGACAATAGGAGATGATTTTTTTAATCTTTCCTAACGCTTCATACTGACAGGTATTTTCTGGGAAGCGTTCCCAGAATGCTTTGGCGTTATCCCAATCAGGGTACTCATCCCAGTTAAGACATTTTACAAAATAATCTGTATATGTCCTCTGAAAAGATGATTGACAACTAACTGACTCTCTTGACCGCTTCTCACCCGTAAATTTATGCCGTCCTTGATAGTATTCATTTTCGATAATCTCGAAAATTTGACGGTAGGTTAGACGGTCATCGCTCCCTAACTTGTTGCTGGGTAGGATATTCTTAAGCCACAAATCCCATTCACTAGCGTTAATTCCCTCCCGTTTAGCTTCATTTAGTTTTGTTCTTAACTTGATACACTTTTCCAAAAAGTCATTAATACCCGCAATACTCCATTCACACCCTGATCCTAGTAATTTTTGCTTACCTCCCTGATAAGGTTCTGTGAATTTAAAGTTAAGTCGGGTTTCAACCCTTTGGGCTACCCCTTTAGGGATTAGCGGCTCAATAGCCAACCAATGTTTTAGAACGTCTCCATACGTTCCAAAACCCTCTACAGTGACGTTATCCAATCTATCCATTTTCTATCCATTCCAAAATTAATCACTTATTTTGGATAGACTACTGAACGATAGAATCAGTGTTTGAACGTTATTCGGGAGTTCGAGTCTCGCCATCCGCATTAGTTTTAAACCTTTATAATGCTTACATGGCTTAACTTTCACTCGCAAGG
>NZ_LT797767.1 GCF_900009135.1 Planktothrix sp. PCC 11201
AGGTCTAATTCATCCTCAAATGTTTGTCCTGATAGTTCATCTTTTTTGAGATGTTGCCACTCTAATTCAATCGGATTCATTTCGGAACAATATTTAGGTAAACAGAAAATATACAAACCCATACTTTCCCATTTTGGCCAGAGTTTTTTCACCTCATGGCATTGATGTATCGGGCTATTATCTTGGACAATAACTCTCATCCGTCCGGCTTTTTCAGCCTCTGTTGCTTCTTGTTCCATCATTTGGATATAACACTTGCGATTCACACCTCCAATCACCAAGCC
>NZ_LT797768.1 GCF_900009135.1 Planktothrix sp. PCC 11201
TTTTCATCGGAAATTTGGGTAGAAACCCCGTCCTTTTAGGACGGCTTTACATTTAGAGGTTTTCGCTATATACTAGAGAAATAGTGAAACACCTGAGAAGATGTACGCCACTCAAAAAAACCAACTTAGACGACTTAGCCAGCAGGAATTTAACGCCCTGACTGTTTTGTGTCGTTTGAGCAAGAATCTTTTTAATATGGCGTTGTATGAATGTAGGCAGTATTTCTTTACTCAAAGAAAGCGACTGACCTATGAATCTAACTACCATATTTGCAAGTCTAATGAGAACTATCGGCTTCTTAATACCGATATTGCTCAACAGACAATGAAGGTGGTAGATAGAAGTATGCGGTCTTTCTTGGGACTTCTTCAAGCCATCAGTATAGGACGCTGTGAACAAAAACCACAACTGCCTAAATACTTGCCCAAAGATGGTTATTTCCCTTTGATTATTCCGAGAATTAAAGTTAAAAATGGGGTGTTTAATATCCCCATGTCTCAACAATTTAAACAGGAATATGGGGAAGTGAAAATCCCACTCCCAGAAAGACTGAAAGACAAGAAGATTAAGGAGGTACGAATACATCCGAAATACTCGGCTCGATGGTTTGAGATTGAGTATATTTATGAAGATGAAAAAATCGAAACATCTGTTGATTCCGAAAAAGCGATAGCTATTGACTTGGGGGTTAATAATCTGGCAGCTTGTTTTGACACTGATGGGCATCAATTTTTGATTGATGGCAAAAGACTTAAAAGCATTAATCACTGGTATAACAAGCGTAACGCCCAGCTTCAATCTGCCAAAGACAAGCAAGGGATAAAAGGGATCACAAATAAACAGGCACGACTTAATCAAAAGCGGAATGACTCTATTCGAGATTATTTGAATAAATCGGCTCGAATAATAATCGACCATTGTTTGACTTATCAAATTGGTAAATTGATAGTTGGTTACAATCCGGGTATCAAGCAAGAGATTAATATCGGACGTTCTAATAATCAAAACTTTGTCCAGATTCCTTTTTGGCAGTTGAGACAAAAACTTAAAGCTTTGTGTTGTCGATACGGAATTGAGTATGGTGAGCAAGAGGAATCTTACTCCTCTAAAGCTAGTTTTTATGATCAAGATGAGATCCCT
>NZ_LT797769.1 GCF_900009135.1 Planktothrix sp. PCC 11201
AATTTTCGAGACGATCCAAGCCAGTAAGGGGTTTCAGCCTCTAAAATATACAGTTTAAATGCTCAACAGCTTATCAGACTTATGAAGTTGTTCTTGGCGTTCTGTAAGCCATTGATAAAAATTTTGAATTAAGATAAAGTATTCATTAGATAAATAAATTAGAGATAAGTTATCTCCTAGTGTTTCCAAATAAGACCTTGAGCTTTTCCATTCACCCCACTGTTTTAGAATGTTTACATCAAGACGCATACTCATTTCTATATCTTCTGCAAATTCGATTTGCAACGCGGGGATAGGTAAGGTGTAATGCTGTGTATAGTTCCGCAAATACTGCACAAACTTTTGAACATCATTGTTGGCAATATCTTGATCAATTTTTGCTTGGTATTCCTTTATAAACTCTTGGTTAGAGTACAGTCTCTTAACAATAACTCTTGTATGGTCAACTAATGTTTTTGCCGATGCCAGAAAGTTATGGAATAGTCTTGAAGTTTCATCAATTAAAAGATTAACTTCCTTTTGTTTGTCAATATTGTTGTACAAAGACAACGATTCTCTCGGATTTTTGAGATGCTCCAGATATTTTATAAGCTCATTGTAATTTACGGCAAAGACCCTATAGCTTGCACTTAAAGCTTGTAAGTTCCGGTAAATTTCCATTTCTGGTGAGGCTTCTAACTGATCTAAACGGATACCAAATTCTGTCTTGTGTCGCATACATTTTTTTAAAATAAATTTACACACTCTTGATCACCCAAACAAAAATCGTAGTCTGTCATCCTGTGGATTGACACCCCAAGCCTTTAATGTTGGTACGGCATCTCCACCATTAAGACCCAACCTTTGAATGTTTTGCTGTTCGCAGTCTAAGAAATAAGCATCACAACAATAAGACTCACGAACTTGAGGATCACAAAACAAAATGTCATCTTTAGTTCGGATCAGTAGCGGTTCTCGAGTAATATTATTTTCGTCGTTTCCCTTCGACTGCTCAAAAGCATCGGATGGCGATACATTTATATAGTGGTCTGACTTTCCAGATAACCTCATAGCAAGCGTCACCATATCTGCTAGTTCTAATGTAGTAGCTATCCAAAACCCTGCACTATGCAAAGATTCTACTCGCCACTGCATATTTAATGTTGTATCATTACAACCATATAATCCTAAGCAAACAATATTATGGGTTTTCCGTGTTTGAGCATACAAACTATCAAATGATGGATAGTTTGAATCTGCCAAATTCTGAGCACTACGAAACAAACTCAAGCTATACAAAGATTCAAAAGTTGTTGGTGGATTATTACTGTATAACTGTGGCATATAGCAACAGTGTTCCTGGACTCGATCAACTTTGGATAGTGTTTCAACCAACCTTAGAGTCTCTTCGAGACAAGCTATTGCCCCACCACGATTCAAGTTTGTTGTAGCTGGATCATATCCGTACCCCCAAGGATGAGCCTGTGTAGGTTTTAGAAAAATCCAGTCAACATCAAGTGGATGATGAGGATTCGGAACAATCGCAAATAGCCAGTCTACAGTGTGTCCTCTATTTATACTTTCAAAGTAGTAAGCTGTTAATTATCTAAATTTTCGAGACGATCCAAGCCAGTAAGGGGTTTCAGCCTCTAAAATATACAGTTT
>NZ_LT797770.1 GCF_900009135.1 Planktothrix sp. PCC 11201
TGGTTCTTCAGTATCTAGTATGCTAAAGATTTAGTTAAAATGCCAATTCAGTAAACATCTTGATTGAAAGTTTTTAAAATTTCTGAATCCATAAGCCGAACGTTTAATCAGTTTCAGCTTGTTATTAATTCCCTCAACTACCCCACTGGTTGTTCTATGATCAAAGTAGGCAATAATTTCATCTAGCCATCGAATCATTGTCTTTTGACTTTTCGGGAAATACTTTCTAGCTTCATCTAACCACATCCCCAATTGCCATAATCCCCCTAACCAATCATTTTTTTCCTCAAAAATTTGACGGATTTTTTCTTTGAATTCGTGCATACTTTTTAGGGTAGGAGAAACCTCTTTCACTTCGGCTAGTTTCTGGCTTTGTTGTTCATTCAAATCTTTTTCATTCTTCAAGAGAGCGTATTTACTCTTCTTCAATCCTGCTAAAATTTTTTCGGAATTGGCTTTTTCTGATTCGGACTTTGCTGTTTTTAGTAAATTTTCTTCCTTCAGCCTTTCTTGTTTTCTTTGCCCATCTAACTCCTGATTGATTTGTACCATTACATGAAATCTATCCGCTACCACTTGAGCATTTGGCATGATTTCTAAGACTAAGCTTTTGTATCCTTTCCACAGATCTATACTGACTTCTTCTATCTTTTCTAACACTTCTCTTCCCCACCCCATCAACACTTTTTTGATTTCTTCTTGTGTTCTTTTTTCGAGGATAGCAATTAATTCCGCTTTCTCTAAATCTATTAAAACTGCACAATAATTTCCTTTTCCTTTAATCAATGCTATTTCATCAATTCCTAGCCTTTTTAAATGGCTGGGTTTAAACTCTGCTAATTCTGATGATGCGTCTTTTAACATCCTTTCTATTTCTTCTGTTGTGACCAGCCCTTTTTGGGCGACACTGTTTATATCCTTTTCTAAAACTTCTTGTAGGATTCTATCAGCCAATCTTTTTGTATAAGTCCTTCTTTTTCCGACAAAATCTAAATCCTCACTAAACGGCTTTTTACATTTCTTACATTTGAACTGTCGTCTATTTATTTCCAAAAATACTGGAGATTCTCCCCAAGGTAAATCTTTAATTAGATATCGATGATTTTGATGTAATCTATGGCTTTTTTCCCCACAACGAGGACAGATACTTTCCTGATGGATTGTCTCTATCTCTAAAATTATTCCAATCCCTTTATGCTGATGGCGTGCTCCCACTTTTACTCCTTCTAGCCCCAGAAGTTCTGTGAGCATTTTAATTTCCCTGTTTGAAGCCATTGTTACCCATTTACTCTAAATTTACTCTTTTTCTGATTTCACTTAACAGTACATATCGCTCAACTCTCAACTGGAAAAAGATTTTCAGCTATTGTTGGATATATTTTTCTTCTTTCTTGATCTTATTAACTATAATTTTAGCATACTAGATACTGAAGAACC
>NZ_LT797771.1 GCF_900009135.1 Planktothrix sp. PCC 11201
TAAGTAGGTAGGCAGGAAGAAACCAAAGTATGTAAAGATAAATGAAGATGGAGAAGAAATCTACCGAGGTCATGAAAATATGGGTGCTCGTTTAAGGGTATTTCTGACTCGTGAGCAAGACAAAACCCTGTTCAACCTGAGAACAGCAGATGTACCACAGAAAGTTAAAGACCGAGCCGAAGTGATTCGCTTAAATTCACAGGGTTGGTACGTCGAAAAAATAGCAACTTATTTCAATTGGACGGCACAGACTGTCAGAGAAGTGTTGCACAAATG
>NZ_LT797772.1 GCF_900009135.1 Planktothrix sp. PCC 11201
ACGATGGTTTCAATTCGGAATGAATGCCAACGGGTATCTATTCCCTTGGCCATACAGTTCCCCCAAACATCAAATCACAGTGAGTATCTACCGCTACTTTCATTTCTTCAGAATTAGCGATCGCAATCTCCCACGTTGCCTTTTTGGATAAGCTACCGTGTTGACGCACTTCATCAGGGGTTAATCCCAGTGCGGTCGCTTTTGCTTTGAGTTCTGTCAGTGTCATAATTAAAATGCTCCTAGTTATTAGGGGTGAGTACCCACTGGATAAGTACAAGTCGCCAAACCAGGCTTGTCCGGTGGGTTTTGCTTTGCTTTTGAGTGTAACACAGTATTTATAAAGTGTTAATACTGTGTTACTATTAAATTGTGGAACATTAATATAGAGTTGTAAAGTATGACTTTTACTCAATCCGCCAAGGCTGTGCCAACAAACCTTTCTAAAACAATGGTCTATATGCCTGATGAGCTAAAAGAAGCATTGGTTAAATGGGCAAAAAGGGAAAACAGATCATTGTCTAACCTGATAGTCACCTTGCTACAGGAATCCGTAAAGAATGCGAAATCAAAGGACAATTAACCCACCATCACCCCCAAACACCAAACCCCCTGGCTAACTATCTATCAGGGGGTATTTTTTTGATTATTTTCACCGTGTAGGCCGTGTAAATGTTGTAATGCTTACGGGGTAAAGGTTACAAGCTATTTAAGGTAAAAATGGTTAGGGGGGTTGTGTAAGGTTGTGTAAGGGGGCCGTGTAAACCTCTAACCCTTATATATCAATACTTCCAACTTTCTTACACGGCCTACACAGCTATTTTAGTTAAATTTATTTGTGAGTTTGTTGTAAAAACAGCTCAAACCCTTTCACTGATTGAGTTCTACCAATTTATCCAGAGCTTTTCTGATTTCCTTTTTGATAGCACCCCCTGTGTTAGCAGGTAGGGTTAGGGCGTGGGTTAATGTGTCAATGGCGGCGGCTAATTCAGCTTGACGGTCATAACTACCCATGTCCAATTTGTGGGCATATTCTAAAACTTTGGGTGCAATCGCTTCTGGTAGTCGGTAGACTTTTACGGGTTTATTAACCCATTTTGGTTGACTTAATCCTTCAGTATTTGGATTGTAGTTAGGCATAACTTTTCTCAGTGTTTGCTACTGTTTACTGATATCAGTGTAACACTGATTCACTAGAGTAGTGTACTAAGTCTATCTTTCTATTTCTACAGTGTAGATTCTACTCTAGAGAATTTTATATTATCTACTGGTACTACCTATTCATGAGTCATAAGTTCTACTACTGCGATCGCCCCCAAACTTATAACAATTATCTATATAACCAAGTAGTGTTATTACTCAATATTCCCATTAGACTATAAGGGATATGAGTAAGTATTGAGTAGTTTGTGGGTAATGCGTTAAGCTAACACGCTACAAACTAGACTACAAGGGATCTTTTGTAACGAGTATGGAGGGACTCGAACCCCCGAAAAGACCTCAAAACCTTATTCTATCGTTCAGCAGTCTATCCAAAAATCAAACCCTAGAAAGGAATGGATAGAAAATGGATAGACCGGATAATGTCACTGTAGGGGGCTTTGTAACGTATGGGGATGTCTTAAAGCATTGGTTAGCTATTGA
>NZ_LT797773.1 GCF_900009135.1 Planktothrix sp. PCC 11201
ATATATTGATCTTTGTAAAGAATTTGTTTAAATAATTGGGTATAGTGATACCAAAAGAAGAGGTCAGAACCGAGGCTCATTTCTGAGGGTTTTTGTTGAGCGAAGAAGTGAATCTCTTTAAGAAGTTTTATAATTGTGTTGAGGGAATTAAATTTATTCCGACTAGATACCAATTGATAAGTTGTAATTTCCCATGTAGCAAATTCTTCAAATTCTAAGTTTAGGTCAGTTTCTAAGTATTTTGCTAATTCCGGTGAAGGAAGCGGTTGCTGATTAAGGGTTGGCAGGGCAAAGTATTTAAGGGAAATCCGATTCGAGATTAAACGCGAATAATCTTCAGAAATCCCGATTTCATTTTGCACAAATGCTTCTAAACTCGATGCTTTCAGATGTTGGGGATGGAGTGTGTCCGGGTTTGACTTTGTTTTGCGGGTCGAAGTTTCAACCCAAAGGTAAAATGCACCTTGTTCGATGAAATCACCTGTTGTTTCAGGAATCCAGGTTCCGTGCAGGATTTTCATGGTGAGATGTTATTTTAATTTG
>NZ_LT797774.1 GCF_900009135.1 Planktothrix sp. PCC 11201
CAATAGGTAAATACTTACTATAAGTAGCTTTTAGCTTTCAAGAATGTCCTAATAGATGTGGCAACTGCTATATCCCTCTTCTGTCAGTCTCCTAGAAGTAAAATTAGAAAATAAACCACATGGGTAGCTAGAAGGGGGATAGGGTAATGGATGTAGAATTACAGATTATCAAACATTTAGCCAGAGATGCACAACCAACAGTTTCAGTGATTGATGAATATTGTCAAGGTTATAAAGACCTATTCCCTGAAGTTAGAAGTTACGAATGTTTTAAATACTTACATCTAGGAATCATCTCACCAATTCCGAGAAAATCTTTACCGGAAATTGCTAAAATAGTAGGAATTAGGTCGCCGCAATCACTCCATCATTTTTTAGCCAATTCGCCTTGGTCAGCAAGGGAATTAAAGGAAAGAAGATTAGCTCGAACTCTAAAAGCATTGAAAGAAGAGAAGATTATAGTAATAATTGATGAAACAGGAGATAGGAGAAAGGGTAAAAAAACCGACTATGTAGCCCGACAATACTTGGGAAGTGTGGGCAAAATAGATCGGGGAATAGTATCAGTTAATGCTTACGGTGTTTATAAAAATATAACTTTTCCTTTAGTGTTTAGAGTATTTAAACCCAAAGGAACATTAAAAGAAGGAGATGTCTACAAAACTAAGATTGAAATCGCATCAGAAATCCTAACAGAGTTGGTTGAACTGGGATTTCAAATTGAATTGGTATTAGCAGATAGCCTTTATGGTGAAAGTAGTTCGTTTATCAGTACATTAGATAAATTTGGATTACCTTGGGTGCTGGCAATAAGAAGTAATCATGGAGTCTGGATGTCAAGCGAGGAGAAAGTTAGAGCAAACAAATGGTGTAAATTTGAGAGAGTTTTTAGCAATGGAGAATCAGAAACCCGATATATTAGAGAAATTATATTTGGAAAAAGAAGTCCGAGAACCTATTGGGAAATCACCACAGATCCAGAAACAATGCCAGAAGCCTCAACTTCATTTGTCATGACAAATTTAACAGAAAATAGGAACCAGATAAAAAAGACATTAGGTAATTTATACGGGTTAAGAACATGGGTGGAATATGGATTTCGACAATGTAAACAAGAACTGGGTTGGACTGACTATCGGTTGACGGATTTTCAAGATATAGAAAAATGGTGGGAAATCATTTTCTGTGTGTATTTAATGATTAGTTTCAACTCCGAAGTTTTCCGGTCTTTAAGTCAAGGAAGTCCCAGAGAATCGGAGAGCAAAAAAAACACCACAGATTGCTCGAATCACCAACAATGGAATCATAAAGAGGGATGGAAAAATGTTTTAAATAATTTGCGTTTAATAATTCAGCCTACTATTATATTGTGGTTGATTGCCCCGTGGTTAGATGTTTTTCCTGATCGTTATTTATTGCTTGGGTTTCATAAATTAATTCAGAATATTAATCAATTTCAATCTTATTTTCCCAATGGATAACTCTACTTTTTATTACTTGTTGGTTTCGGAGACTGACAGAAGAGGGATATAA
>NZ_LT797775.1 GCF_900009135.1 Planktothrix sp. PCC 11201
TTAATTCAATATCAATATTCCCTATCCATTGGCGGTGAAGTTGTTACACCCAAAGAATGGGAACAACTTGTTAATGCTAAAACACCTCTGATTCAATTTCGGGGTCAGTGGATGGAATTAGGAACACAGAAAATGCAGCAGATGCTGGAATTTTGGCAAAAACACACCGAAGAACAACCGGAAATCAAGCTGTTAGATTTCGTCAAAATGTCGGCTTCCTTAGAAGATGAATTAGAAATCGAACATGACTCAATGATATCTGATTTGATGGGGAAATTGCAAGATAAAAGTCAACTTACGATGGTGGGTGATATTCCCCTATTGCAAGGAACGTTAAGGGATTATCAAAAACGGGGAGTATCCTGGTTACAATACTTAGAAAATTTAGGGTTGAATGGCTGTTTAGCGGATGATATGGGATTAGGAAAATCCGTTCAGGTGATTGCTCGATTAGTTCAGGAAAAAGAAACAACAGATTCTACTTTACCCACGTTATTAATAGCACCCACTTCAGTCATTGGGAATTGGCAAAAAGAGATTGAAAAGTTTGCACCCCATTTGCAAGCTATTATACATCATGGTAGCGGTCGAATTCAAGAGCTAGAAGCCTTTAAATCGACTTGTCTTAACTGTGATGTTGTGATCACGTCTTTTACCTTAGTTCGTCAAGATGAAAAATTATTCAATCATTTTGAATGGCGACGAATTGTTGTTGATGAAGCTCAAAATATTAAAAATCCTAAAACCGCTCAAACTCGTGCAATCTTAAAACTTTCGGCGCAATATCGATTAGCTTTAACGGGAACTCCCGTTGAAAATCGTCTCCTAGATCTATGGTCAATCTTTAATTTTTTGAATCCCGGTTATTTGGGAAAAGAAGCTCAATTTCGCAAATCCTTTGAAATTCCTATTCAAAAAGATAATGACCGGATGAAATCTGCAACTTTAAAGAAATTGGTAGAGCCGTTAATTTTGAGACGAGTGAAGACTGACCCTTTAATTATTAATGATTTACCTGATAAAGTGGAGCAAAAAGTGTATTGTAACTTAACCAAAGAGCAAGCATCTCTGTATGAAGCGTTAGTGAAAGATGTGGCTGAAAAAATTAATGAAGTTGAAGGGATTAAACGAAAAGGATTAATTTTATCGACGCTGATGAAGTTAAAACAAATTTGTAACCATCCGGCTCAGTTTTTACAGGATGGAAGTGAATTTTCGGCGGCGCGATCGCAGAAATTACAACGATTAGCAGATATGGCAGAAGAAGCTATTTC
>NZ_LT797776.1 GCF_900009135.1 Planktothrix sp. PCC 11201
GGCTGTAGGAGTTTCGTTGAGGTTATTAACAGTAACCGTCAATGGGGTTTCGTAAGTTAGTCCCCCCTGATCGGTAGTCCGTACTCGGATAGCATAACTGGACTTGGCTTCAAAGTTGGGGGAGGCGTTGATGTTGAGTTGGTTGCCAACAATAGCGAAGGCGGTGTTATCTGTTGAGCCTGTACCCGTGACTAAACTATAAGTAAAGGTAT
>NZ_LT797777.1 GCF_900009135.1 Planktothrix sp. PCC 11201
CCCACAGATAGTAGTGATTCCCAGGATATTGCTACACCAGAAATATCTAATTACTCCCCTATTCAAAAACAACCGGATTTCACAACTAATCCCAGAGATATTATTAACCCAGAAATCTCTGATTATTCCCCTCTGCAAAAACAACCAGATTCCACAATTAGTCCCACAGATAGTAGTGATTCCCAGGATATTATTAACCTAGAAATATCTAATTATCCCCCTCTGCAAAAACAACCAGATTCCACAACTAATCCCA
>NZ_LT797778.1 GCF_900009135.1 Planktothrix sp. PCC 11201
ACTCGACACCGTTCAGCTTCCACTAATAAATACTTTTGCAAGTTATTCACCCGAGCATGATGTGCCCATTTTTTCATCTTCTTCTGATTGCGAAGCACTTTCTGGAGCAAACGCTGACGCTCCAATTTCTTTGCATCCATCACCAATGCAAGGCGAACCAGGGAATCATAAAAATAAAAATGGGGAACCGTTAGAACAGCAGTGCCCCCATCGAAATACCCTTCAGTAAGTTCAGCATGAGCAGCGGCTTGCGAAGCTTGACCAAATAAAAAGCAAAGCATCATTTTGCTAAAGTACAGGTGAGCCAGTGCTTCGCAATCACATCGCTCCAGTAGCACAGGCAGCACCACCCGTTCGTCAAAAACCTGACCCACTAAAGAACAAGGATTTTCTCCTTGACCCCGCAAATTCAAAACCATCTGATGCCATCGCTCTTGGACTTCAACAACGAAGGTCTGCCCCATTTCACACATGGCTTGAGTATAGTTGCCCATCTCAGAGTCAAGTTGCGTCAATTCCAAGCCACTAAGAAAGGCGTAGCCACAGTAGTAGTAGGCGCAATTAGCCGCATATTCCCAATCTCCGGTTTCCAGTGCAACTGCATAGGCATCCAACAGAGGCTTTAAGATTTCCTTAACCGGTTCTACCCAATGGCGGATAAAAACCAGAACCACCATCTCTGTTCTCACTTGAACTGCCCTGTCATTGAAGTGGGAGCTTACCTCCAGGGCAAGCTGACCAAATTGATAGCCCAACTCAACGTCTCGCAACAAGCCACAGAGCATTCCACCGTAGCTACCATAAGCGCAAAAAGCAGATTCAGGAAGGTTACCCCACTTCAGGGATAGGCTCAGGTAATGAAAGATGATCAACAATAGTAATCTAGGTGTTGTGATATAGGCAGCTGTGCTAATTGCATAGAGGAGACGCATGACTGCTTTTGGGTAAGGATCGCTAGTTAAGGGCAGGTCAACAAACCTGGAAATCGGTCGTAATCCAATGGCTAATTTCGTCCGTAGTAATCCCCACCAAACATCACGCTGACTCGGCTTTTTGGGTAACCTAACTTTTAGCAATTTCAGCACACCTAATCCTGTATTAATCGCTTTAGTAAACTCGCCCTGAAAGATGTAAGTATTAATTTTTAATTGATACACTTTGACTTGATCGAGTACCGTTTTAGTATTTGATAAAACTTCTTGAATATATTGTTCTAATAAAGCCATATCTGTATTAACATAGGCAACTTCGGCAGCTTCTTCATAAAGTGAGAGGGTTAGAGAATATTGATGCTGCCAACTATTCGGGGCTAAGAGTTCGATTCCGGTTTGCAAATAATTGAGAGCGGGTTGATAGGCAGCCGAGAGTTTGGCTTTTTGACCCGCTTTGAGATTTAATTGAGCCAATTCATCTTTTTCAGACTGACTAGAAATCAGTGGCAGGCTGAAATTGAGTTGATTAACAACATCAAAGATTTTCTCCTCTTGTTGATCTAAAGTGGTTGTTTGTAATAGGAGTCTGCCAAGTTGCTGATGAATGATCGGTTTATCCGGTTCGGGGATAAGGCAATAGGCAGCTTGTTGAATTCGATCATGGGCAAATTTGTATTCGAGGGATTGAAATGGG
>NZ_LT797779.1 GCF_900009135.1 Planktothrix sp. PCC 11201
ATGAGGTCAAGCCCTCGGTCTGTTAGTGTGTCTTGGCTACATCCATCACTGGACTTCGACCTAACACCTATCAACGGGTGTTCTGCCCGTGACCTTACCCACAAAAAGTGGTGAGAGCAATCATCTTGAGGTGGGCTTCCCACTTAGATGCTTTCAGCGGTTATCCACTCCGCACATAGCTACCCTGCGTTTACCGTTGGCACGATAACAGGTACACCAGCGGTGCGTCCTTCCCGGTCCTCTCGTACTAGGGAAGGCTCCTCTCAATGCTCTTGCGCCTGCACCGGATATGGACCGAACTGTCTCACGACGTTCTGAACCCAGCTCACGTACCGCTTTAATGGGCGAACAGCCCAACCCTTGGGACGTACTTCCGCCCCAGGTTGCGATGAGCCGACATCGAGGTGCCAAACCTCCCCGTCGATGTGAACTCTTGGGGGAGATCAGCCTGTTATCCCTAGAGTAACTTTTATCCGTTGAGCGACGGCCTTTCCACACAGTACCGTCGGATCACTAAGGCCGTGTTTCCACCCTGTTCGACTTGTAGGTCTCACAGTCAAGCTCCCTTCTGCCTTTACACTCTGCGAATGATTTCCAACCATTCTGAGGGAACCTTTGCGCGCCTCCGTTACCTTTTAGGAGGCGACCGCCCCAGTCAAACTGCCCCCCTGAAACTGTCTTCGACCCGGATTCACGGGTCAGAGTTAGAATTCTAGCTCTACTAGAGTGGTATCTCACCGATGGCTCCATCATCCCCACAAGGATGACTTCAAAGCCTCCCACCTATTCTGCGCAAGCAAAGCCCGAACCCAATTCCAGGATACAGTAAAGCTTCATAGGGTCTTTCTGTCCAGGTGCAGGTAGTCCGTATCTTCACAGACAATTCTATTTCGCCGAGTCTCTCTCCGAGACAGTGCCCAGATCGTTACGCCTTTCGTGCGGGTCGGAACTTACCCGACAAGGAATTTCGCTACCTTAGGACCGTTATAGTTACGGCCGCCGTTCACCGGGGCTTCAGTCATCAGCTTTAGCTTGCGCCTGACCGACTTCCTTAACCTTCCGGCACTGGGCAGGCGTCAGCCCCCATACTTCCTCTTACGAGTTGGCGGAGACCTGTGTTTTTGGTAAACAGTCGCCTGGGCCTCTTCACTGCGGCTTACTTGCGTAAGCACTCCTTCTCCCGAAGTTACGGAGCCATTTTGCCGAGTTCCTTAGAGAGAGTTATCTCGCGCCCCTGAGTTTTCTCAACCTCCCTACCTGTGTCGGTTTCGGGTACAGGCGTTGGTAAATTAACGGTTTTAGGGCTTTTCTTGGAAGCTTGATGCTCTCTACTTCCCCTTCGTAAAGGGTCGGACTCCCGCCTTAGCTCAGTCTGTTTTCTCCAGACCTCAACACCTCGTACGGTTGCACCGGTAACCATCTTCCGGCTAGCACACACCTTCTCCGTTCCCCTGACCAATTTACCACCGGTACGGGATTCTTCGCCCGTTGTCCATCGACTACGCTCTTCAGCCTCGCCTTAGGCCCTGACTCACCCTCCGCGGACGAGCCGTGCGGAGGAACCCTTAGGGTTTCGGGGTGTAGGATTCTCACCTACATTTTCGCTACTCAAGCCGACATTCTCACTTCTGGTTCGTCCACACCTGCTTCCGCTAGTGCTTCTCCCTACGCCAGAACGCTCCCCTACCAATACAATAAATCATATTCCACAGCTTCGGTACACCACTTAGCCCCGTTCATTTTCGGCGCGGCAACGCTTGACCAGTGAGCTATTACGCACTCTTTTAAGGTTGGCTGCTTCTAGGCAAACCTCCTGGTTGTCTAAGCATTCCCACCTCCTTTCTCACTTAGTGGTGATTTGGGGACCTTAGCTGGTGGTCTGGGCTGTTTCCCTCTTGACGATGGAGCTTATCCCCCACCGTCTGACTGGTTGTTCTTCCTCTGGGTATTCAGAGTTTGTCTCGATTTGGTACCGCTCTCGCAGCCCGCACCGAAACAGTGCTTTACCCCCCAGATTTTTCCACAACCGCTGTGCCTCAACACATTTCGGGGAGAACCAGCTAGCTCCGGGTTCGATTGGCATTTCACCCCTAACCACACCTCATCCGCCGATTTTTCAACATCGGTCGGTTCGGACCTTCAATTGGTTTTACCCAAGCTTCATCCTGGACATGGTTAGATCACCCGGGTTCGGGTCTAAAAACAATGACTTCTTCGCCCTCTTCAGACTCGCTTTCGCTTGGGCTGCGACATTTTCTGTCTTAACCTGCCATTGCCTTTAACTCGCCGGCTCATGCTTCAACAGGCACGCGGTCATCCGTTAAATCGGACTCCCACTGCTTGTAAGCTGACGGTTTCAGGTTCTATTTCACTCCCCTTCCGGGGTTCTTTTCACCTTTCCCTCACGGTACTGTTTCTCTATCGGTCACACAGGAGTATTTAGCCTTACCTCGTGGTCGAGGCGGATTCACACGGACTTTCACGGGCTCCGTGCTACTCGGGATTCAGCTAGGCTCTTTGAGTTTTCGACTACGGGACTTTCACCCTCTCTGGTGCAGGTTTCATCTGCTTTGTCTAACTCTCTAAGTCCAGTGTCGCTGTCCCACTACCCCAACAGGTAAACCTGTTGGTTTAGGCTGTTTCCCTTTCGCTCACCACTACTCGGGAAATCGCTTTTGCTTTCTTTTCCTCGGGCTACTAAGATGTTTCAGTTCGCCCGGTTCGCTCATGCCCACTTATTTGATTCGGTGGGCTGTTTTTGGGTTGCCCCATTCGGACACCTCCGGCTCATTGCTCGCTTCCAGCTCCCCGGAGTTTATCGTCGGTCGCCACGTCCTTCTTCGCCTCTGTGTGCCAAGGTTTCCACCGTCAGCCCTTTCTATCTTGACCACTTTCTCTTTTT
>NZ_LT797780.1 GCF_900009135.1 Planktothrix sp. PCC 11201
CCACGTCCTTCTTCGCCTCTGTGTGCCAAGGTTTCCACCGTCAGCCCTTTCTATCTTGACCACTTTCTCTTTTTTCGAGATTTTCTGTTCTTTTGTGATTAGTTCTCTCAACCTGGGGTTAGTTTCCTTTCCCTCGGCTGGAAGTTCCAACTACGAACTACTGCCAGTTTTTGTTTCTCTGCAATTTTCAAGGTTCTGTCTGGACTTGGTAGTCCAGCATTCTGGCTTCTTTTCAGAGAAGCTAGGTGCTGAATTGTCCTAGGTTTGGAACCGGACTTCGGAGTTTGAAAGCGTCTGTTTGTTTTTCATTCTTCTCGTAACGACCTGGGATGACTTTTGAGGGTGCTATATTTGTTGGATTCAACACTCAACTCAAAAGTAGGTCTCCCTAAA
>NZ_LT797781.1 GCF_900009135.1 Planktothrix sp. PCC 11201
ACAACCGGAAGCCTGACTTTAAACGGTACACCCGTCACCGCAGGAAGTTTTGTCACCGTCAATGACATTACAACGGGAAACCTAAAATTTACCCCGGCTCCCAACCAAAACGGTAATAACTACGCCAACTTTACCTTCCAAGTTCAAGATGATGGCGGGACAGCCAATAATGGGGATGTCAACCTTGACCAATCACCCAATACCTTAACCATCAATGTGACTCCGGTTAACGATGAGCCATCAGGAACAGACAAAACCGTCACCACCAATGAGGACATCGCTTATACCTTCACAACAAATGACTTTGGTTTCAGCGATAGTCTCGATAACAATAACTTCGCTCAAGTCAAAATTACCACCCTACCAACAACCGGAAGCCTGACTTTAAACGGTACACCCGTCACCGCAGGAAGTTTTGTCACCGTCAATGACATTACAAC
>NZ_LT797782.1 GCF_900009135.1 Planktothrix sp. PCC 11201
AGATTTCTGGGTTAATAATATCTCTGGGATTAATTGCGGAATCTGGTTGTTTTTGCAGAGGAGAATAATTAGAGTTTTCTGGTGTAATAATATCCGTGGGATTAGTTGTGGAATCTGGTTGTTTCTGAATAGGGGAGTAATTAGAGATTTCTGGTGTAGCAATATCCTGGGAATCACTACTATCTGTGGGACTAATTGTGGAATCTGGTTGTTTTTGCAGAGGGGGATAATTAGATATTTCTGGATTAATAATATCCGTGGGATTAGTT
>NZ_LT797783.1 GCF_900009135.1 Planktothrix sp. PCC 11201
AGTTGGTGCGATTCGTTTAACCTAAAATAAGTTGAAAGACTTATGGGACGGTTAACCCAGAACACTGGTGATAACTGATTACATTTATGGGTGAAATTCCGTGAATTAAGTCCCATCCCTCAAGTGCTGAGGTGAAAGCATAACCCCTAGTTTGCTTGGATAGCAACCATCAGATTAAAGCGGGGTTAAAAGGTAGAACTACTGGAAGCCAAATTTGGTAACTACCAAGCAAGAAGTCCATGCGTAGCATAAGCAAAGATGTGTTTGAACCATCGTTAGAATTGATGGTGTAATGGCTAAAATCAATATAAAAACTTGATTAACACCAAGCCAAAAGGCAAGGGACGCGGGCATAAGCAGTTCAACTTCTGACTTATAAGCACCGCCTAAGAAACCCGGTGGATAGCATCACGCTAAAGATTTCAAACCAATGTGTAATCGGAACGAAGTAACCCCTATATATCTCTGGAAAAGGTCGAAAACCAGTAAGTAGCTAACGAATGATATATAGGGGAGGGATGGTATCAAAAGCGAATGCCCTTGGTAATGCAAGGGATATGCTGACAGATGCTCGGTAATTCCAAAGAAATAGAACAAGTAGCAATGAATATATCTAAAACGCAGAACAATCTGACGGTGGAGTGGAAAGACCTTAATTGGCGCAAGCTAGAAAAGGTAACTTTTAAGTTGCAAAAGCGAATATTTCAAGCGAGTGAACGAGGCGATGTTAAAGCAGTTCGTAAACTTCAGAAGACCCTGATTAGGTCTTGGTCAGCAAAATGTATAGCGGTTCGCAGGGTAACACAAGATAACCAAGGTAAAAATACGGCAGGTGTGGATGGAATTAAATCTCTGACCCCAAAGCAACGTATAAACCTTGTAGGACGATTAAAGTTAACCAATAAAGTTAAACCAACTCGTAGAGTTGAAATACCTAAACCTGGTACAACCGAAACCCGTCCATTAGGAATACCCACAATTAATGACCGCGCATTGCAAGCGTTAGTCAAACTAGCGTTAGAGCCAGAATGGGAGGCTAAATTCGAGCCAAACAGTTATGGTTTTAGACCAGGACGTTCCTGTCACGATGCAATCGGAGCAATATTTAGCAGCATTAAGCAGAAAGAAAAATATATATTAGATGCTGACATTGCTAAATGCTTTGACCGCATTGACCACAAAGCGTTACTCTCCAAAATACACACATACCCTACATTAAGCCATCTACTGAAAACGTGGCTCAAAGCAGGGTACATGGACGGAAAAGAACTTTTTCCTACCAATGATGGTACACCACCGTGGGTCATTTCACCTCTACTTGCGAATATTGCCTTACATGGTATGGAAGAAAGAGTTAAGCAATACGCCGAAACTCTAAAAGGGGCAAAAACGATAAATCGTCAAGCCCTTAGTTTAATCCGATATGCTGACGACTTTGTAATAATCCATGAGGATATAAAAGTTGTCAAAAAATGTCAAGAGATAATTGCTGACTGGTTGAGTGATATGGGATTGGAGTTAAAACCAAGTAAAACAAAATTAACCCACACCCTCAATGAAATTGAGGGAAATGTTGGGTTTGAGTTCTTAGGGTTCCATGTTCAACAACATAAAATAGGTAACTACCGAAGTTCAAAAAAAACGAATGGAACACCGCTAGGTTTTACAACATTAATCACACCCTCAAAAGCTAAAATTAAAGCTCATCTTGTAAAAATAGCTGAAGTAATAGACACCCACAAGACCTCCCCACAAGCTGCTTTAATTAGCAAGCTGAATCCAATTATTAGAGGTTGGTCAAACTATTACTCAACAGTGGTTAGTAAAGAAACTTTCTCGAAAGTTGACAATCTAACCTATGATAAGTTAAGAGCGTGGGCAAGAACGAGGGGAAAAGGGAACATCAATAAAGACAAATACTGGCGAACAGTAAATGACAGGAATTGGTGTTTTAGTACAGAAAACGGATTAAAATTAATCGCTCATACTGATACGCCAATCGTAAGGCATATTAAAGTTAAAAGTGAAGCTAGTCCGTTTGATGGTAACTGGATTTACTGGAGTAAACGACGAGGCGAATATCCAGAAACTCCCAAAAGAGTGGCAACACTTATCAAGAAACAAAAGGGTATTTGTCTTCACTGTGGTTTGTATTTTACAAGTACAGACAAGGTAGAAATTGACCATATTAAACCAACAACATTAGGTGGAAAAGACACTTATGAGAACTGGCAACTTCTACACAAACATTGTCACGACACAAAAACGGCAAACGATGGTTCTTTAACTAAAAGTAATACAATTACCAATAGTTGAGAATTATGAAAATAACCCGTTTTGAATCGTACCTATAACAAAGGTGGTATTATCAAGGAGCCGTGTGAAGCGAAAGTTTCATGCACGGTTCTGAAGGAGAGGTTAGGGGGTAACTCCCTAATCGACTCTAACA
>NZ_LT797784.1 GCF_900009135.1 Planktothrix sp. PCC 11201
AGGACGGGTTTATGTTTTTGAGTTTTACTCTGTAAAATCTACTCAGTAGAGTAGTTACAATTGAGCCATCAAATTGTTAATAGCTTGGTCTGCTAATTGTTCAGACTTTTCTAAACCTTTACCCATGGCTGCATAACGGGGACGCATCCCATGTAATGATTTGGCGGTTGTTCCCTTGTAGCCTTGAGTTTTAACCTCAAATTCAGCTTCGTTTCTGATCATCCGTTGCCCGTGACGGTTGATTTTTGCCTCGGCTTTTAAGATGACTTCGTGTTTATCGGCTGCTTTTTTAGTAGCAGTAGCATTTTGCTTTTTAACCCGTGCTAACTCGCTTAATCCGTCCGCCTCCTCTGGGGTAAATTCCCGCACACGGTCACAAACTGGCATTGTCCGGTAGGTATCAAAAATTGTTTCCGGTGGGTTGTCAGGGGTGATGGCGTTATCAGCACTGCGTTTGAAAACATTGTCTTTGCTAATCCCTTTATGGGAGCCGTCAACGGGCGCAATTGTTGATGATTTAAAATCATCTCCTCTCAAGAATCCAAGCATTTGTTGATCTCCTATGGAATGAGTGTTACAGTGATATCGTGATATGAACATGGTTTGCTAAATAAAACCCAGTTAGAAAGCACATCAGGTACAACAAACCTGGGAATAAGTAATCAATTATCCCAACGGGTTTCATAGTGCCAATGCCTCCGATAGCATCTCCTCTAATAAAGCTAGGAAAACGACGGCGGTATCTTCATCTAGGGGCTCGCTTTGAAGCTTTTCTAAATCTGGTAGGGATAACCCTTTGTCCATCATCTTTAAGAGCAGTTGATCACGGATGGGTGTGGGGGATTCAAGACAATCTGATAACTGACTAGCTTCACCCGCAGGGGTTATTGGTGGGATGGGTTGGGACTTCTGGACAAAATCATCCGTTGCGGTGTTAACGATGGTTTCAATTCGGAATGAATGCCAACGGGTATCTATTCCCTTGGCCATACAGTTCCCCCAAACATCAAA
>NZ_LT797785.1 GCF_900009135.1 Planktothrix sp. PCC 11201
ATTAAGTAGGTGGGCGAGAAAATCAACAAGTATGTAACGAAAAGTTAACTTGGTTGTTGCTCCGAGTGAAATTTCATCCGTTGTGTGGTGTAGTTTCCTCTTTCTGCCCTAGCTTGAATACCATTAATTACCGCATAAGCTAGGTCTAATTCATCCTCAAATGTTTGTCCTGATAGTTCATCTTTTTTGAGATGTTGCCACTCTAATTCAATCGG